>NZ_CAXURI020000001.1:772500-6703527 GCF_964253845.1 Pseudomonas sp. LjRoot277
CCTGTGAAGGTGAGTTGAGAAGCTTGCTGGAGGTATCAGAAGTGCGAATGCTGACATGAGTAACGACAATGGGTGTGAAAAACACCCACGCCGAAAGACCAAGGTTTCCTGCGCAACGTTAATCGACGCAGGGTTAGTCGGTCCCTAAGGCGAGGCTGAAAAGCGTAGTCGATGGAAAACAGGTTAATATTCCTGTACTTCTGGTTATTGCGATGGAGGGACGGAGAAGGCTAGGCCAGCTTGGCGTTGGTTGTCCAAGTTTAAGGTGGTAGGCTGGAATCTTAGGTAAATCCGGGATTCTAAGGCCGAGAGCTGATGACGAGTTACCCTTTGGGTGACGAAGTGGTTGATGCCATGCTTCCAAGAAAAGCTTCTAAGCTTCAGGTAACCAGGAACCGTACCCCAAACCGACACAGGTGGTTGGGTAGAGAATACCAAGGCGCTTGAGAGAACTCGGGTGAAGGAACTAGGCAAAATGGCACCGTAACTTCGGGAGAAGGTGCGCCGGTGAGGGTGAAGCATTTACTGCGTAAGCCCATGCCGGTCGAAGATACCAGGCCGCTGCGACTGTTTATTAAAAACACAGCACTCTGCAAACACGAAAGTGGACGTATAGGGTGTGACGCCTGCCCGGTGCCGGAAGGTTAATTGATGGGGTTAGCTAACGCGAAGCTCTTGATCGAAGCCCCGGTAAACGGCGGCCGTAACTATAACGGTCCTAAGGTAGCGAAATTCCTTGTCGGGTAAGTTCCGACCTGCACGAATGGCGTAACGATGGCGGCGCTGTCTCCACCCGAGACTCAGTGAAATTGAAATCGCTGTGAAGATGCAGTGTATCCGCGGCTAGACGGAAAGACCCCGTGAACCTTTACTATAGCTTTGCACTGGACTTTGAATTTGCTTGTGTAGGATAGGTGGGAGGCTTTGAAGCGTGGACGCCAGTTCGCGTGGAGCCAACCTTGAAATACCACCCTGGCAACTTTGAGGTTCTAACTCAGGTCCGTTATCCGGATCGAGGACAGTGTATGGTGGGTAGTTTGACTGGGGCGGTCTCCTCCTAAAGAGTAACGGAGGAGTACGAAGGTGCGCTCAGACCGGTCGGAAATCGGTCGTAGAGTATAAAGGCAAAAGCGCGCTTGACTGCGAGACAGACACGTCGAGCAGGTACGAAAGTAGGTCTTAGTGATCCGGTGGTTCTGTATGGAAGGGCCATCGCTCAACGGATAAAAGGTACTCCGGGGATAACAGGCTGATACCGCCCAAGAGTTCATATCGACGGCGGTGTTTGGCACCTCGATGTCGGCTCATCACATCCTGGGGCTGAAGCCGGTCCCAAGGGTATGGCTGTTCGCCATTTAAAGTGGTACGCGAGCTGGGTTTAGAACGTCGTGAGACAGTTCGGTCCCTATCTGCCGTGGACGTTTGAGATTTGAGAGGGGCTGCTCCTAGTACGAGAGGACCGGAGTGGACGAACCTCTGGTGTTCCGGTTGTCACGCCAGTGGCATTGCCGGGTAGCTATGTTCGGAATAGATAACCGCTGAAAGCATCTAAGCGGGAAACTAGCCTCAAGATGAGATCTCACTGGGACCTTGAGTCCCCTGAAGGGCCGTCGAAGACTACGACGTTGATAGGTTGGGTGTGTAAGCGCTGTGAGGCGTTGAGCTAACCAATACTAATTGCCCGTGAGGCTTGACCATATAACACCCAAGCAATTTGCTGACCTGAAGAGGCACCAGATTGCGGTGTGTGAAGACGACACAAGTCGAAAATTCGCAACGCAACACACAAATCTATTGCATACCCAATTTGCTGAAACGTCGAAAGACGGTTCAGTACCCGAATTTCTTGACGACCATAGAGCATTGGAACCACCTGATCCCATCCCGAACTCAGCAGTGAAACGATGCATCGCCGATGGTAGTGTGGGGTTTCCCCATGTGAGAGTAGGTCATCGTCAAGATTAAATTCCGAAACCCCTATCTGCGTATGCAGGTAGGGGTTTTGTTTTGTCCGCAGAAAAACTGCCCTGTAGGGTTTCTATGCAATGGTGTGGGGCATGGCTATCATGCGGGCCTCATTGTGAGGCGAGACTTGCATGCTGACATTGTTAAAGCTTCTTAAAGATGGCCGATTCCATTCGGGTCAGGCCTTGGGCGTCGCCTTGGGTGTCAGTCGTAGTGCCGTTTGGAAGCAGCTTCAGCATTTAGAAGCTGAGCTGGGGTTATCCATTCATAAAGTGCGGGGTCGCGGCTATCAACTGGCTGCGCCATTGACGCTGCTTGATCCTGTCGAGATAAGAGAGCAGGCGCCTTCTTGTGATTGGCCCATCCTGGTTTTCGATTCAATTGACTCCACTAATGCCGAGGCTTTGCGCGCCATAGAGCGGGGGCAGACGGCACCCTTTCTGGTGCTTGCCGAGCGGCAAACTGCAGGGCGCGGGCGGCGTGGACGTAAATGGGCGAGTCCATTCGCGGAAAACATCTATTACAGCCTCGTGTTGCGTATTGAAGGTGGGATGCGTCAGCTGGAGGGTTTGAGTCTTGTTGTTGGGCTCGCCGTCATGCAGGCCCTGCGTGAGCTTGGTATTTCGGGGGCTGGATTGAAATGGCCCAACGATGTTCTGGTTGGTCAGAAGAAGATTGCCGGGATATTGCTCGAGCTGGTGGGAGATCCTGCTGATGTGTGTCACGTTGTGCTGGGTGTGGGAATTAATGTGAACATGCAGATTACCGATGAGGTAGATCAGCAGTGGACGTCCATGCGGCTAGAGTCGGGCAAGGTGTTTGATCGAAATCTCTTGGTCGGGGAGTTGGGCGCGATGCTCCAGGCATATCTGTCTCGTCATCAAGTCGACGGATTTTCAGCTATCCAGGCAGAGTGGGAGCAAAATCATCTCTGGCAGGGGCGGGCCGTGTCGTTGATCGCAGGTGTTAACCATATAGATGGCGAAGTGCTGGGTATTGATAGTCAGGGTGCTCTGCGCTTGAAGGTGGGTGGTGTGGAAAAAGTCTTTAGTGGTGGTGAGCTCAGTCTGAGGTTACGTGATGATTCTTGAGCTCGACTGCGGAAACAGTTTTATCAAGTGGCGTGTGCTCGACGCGGACGTTCGGCGGGTGGTTGGCGAGGGCGTCGTTGATTCGGATCTCGCTTTGTTGGAGAGCTTGAAAGCGCTCAAGGGGCTCGCTCTCAAGTTTTGTCGGTTGGTCAGTGTCAGGACCGCCGAAGAAACCAGTGCACTGATTTCTCTGCTGACAGAAGCTTTTGGTGTGTCGGTGGTATGTGCGGCGCCGTCCCGCGAAATGTCCGGGGTTCGTAATGGTTATGAGGAGTTCGAGCGGTTAGGGCTCGACCGTTGGCTGGCGATGCTTGGGGGATTCCAACTGGCTTCGGGTGCGTGCCTTGTGCTTGATTTTGGTACGGCTGTTACCGCGGACTTCATCTCTAGGGGGGGAGAACACCTCGGAGGATTTATATGCCCAGGTATGCCTCTAATGCGGAACCAATTGCGTACCCATACCCGTAGAATTCGTTATGGCGATCTAGCAGCTGAGCGCGCTCTGGAAAGTCTTGTTCCTGGTCGGACAACTGTCGAAGCGGTCGAGCGGGGGTGCTCGTTGATGCTGAGAGGCTTTGTCCTGACTCAGCTGGAGTTGGCGCGTAGCTATTGGGGGGATGATTTTGCTGTGTTCCTCACTGGAGGAGATGCAGACCTGGTTTCCGAGATCGTGCCTGAGGCCAGGGTGGTTCCTGATCTGGTGTTTGTAGGTTTGGCTATGGCGTGCCCCTTGTCGTGAGGTTTTTATGCGTTGGTTGTTTCTGCTGCTGCTTGTTCTCAATGTGTTCTATTACATCTGGCACCAACAAGAGGCTCCTCTGCGTGCGAAGGATGTAACCCCTTTGAATTTATATAGGGGTTCGCAGCAGGATATTCGCTTGTTGAGTGAAACGACTGACGCGGCTCGTGATAAAGGAAAGCCTGCCCAGGCAGACGATGGATGCCTCTATCTTGGCGGTTTTACTCGTCAGGAGGCGGCTCAGGCGGTTGAGCGGCGATTGAGCGGCATGGAAATCAAGTTTGAGTCCTTGCTGAGGCCTCCTGCCGACTCTGATGGTTACTGGGTGCGTGTGGCACCAGAAAGCCGGCGTTGGCTGGATGACTCGCAGCTGAAAAACCTTTCTAGAGAATTCAATGAGTTAAAACATAAAATAATGCCGTGCGAGGGGGTTGCGCCCGCCGAATAGTTTGCATAGAATGGCGCCCGCTTCGCAGTGAAGACCTTTAGTGGTTAACGCCGCAAAGTGATGTCAACGCAGCTAACCTCAGGTTTTTAATGAGAAAATGCTTGACAGAAGGCTGGCATGATATAGAATGCCGGCTCGCTTAGGAGGGGTTCCCGAGCGGCCAAAGGGATCAGACTGTAAATCTGACGTCTACGACTTCGAAGGTTCGAATCCTTCCCCCTCCACCATTTTTAGCGAGAGCTGCAAGCTCGCGGGTATAGTTTAGTGGTAGAACCTCAGCCTTCCAAGCTGATGATGCGGGTTCGATTCCCGCTACCCGCTCCAAGTTTGCAGATCCTGCACAGTGTTACGCTCTTGTAGCTCAGTTGGTAGAGCACACCCTTGGTAAGGGTGAGGTCAGCGGTTCAAATCCGCTCAAGAGCTCCATATAACAAGGCAGATATGAAAATATCTGCCTTTGTTTTAATGGCTTGTTTGACCTGCTCAATTCTTCTCCTAGGGGTGATTTTGATGGCTAAGGAAAAGTTCGAACGTAATAAGCCTCACGTCAACGTTGGTACCATTGGTCACGTCGACCACGGTAAAACTACTCTGACTGCTGCTTTGACCCGCGTCTGCTCCGAAGTTTTCGGTTCGGCAAAGGTTGACTTCGACAAGATCGATAGCGCCCCTGAAGAAAAAGCTCGTGGTATTACCATCAACACCGCTCACGTTGAGTACGATTCGGCTGTGCGTCACTACGCACATGTTGACTGTCCAGGTCACGCTGACTACGTAAAAAACATGATTACCGGTGCTGCTCAGATGGATGGCGCGATTCTGGTTTGCTCGGCCGCAGATGGTCCGATGCCGCAAACTCGTGAGCACATCCTTCTGTCTCGCCAGGTTGGCGTTCCGTACATCGTTGTCTTCCTGAACAAGGCTGACATGGTCGATGATGCTGAGCTGCTGGAGCTGGTTGAGATGGAGGTGCGCGACCTGCTGAGTACTTATGATTTCCCAGGTGATGACACTCCGATCATCATTGGTTCGGCGCTGATGGCGCTGAATGGTCAGGACGACAACGAGATGGGCACTACTGCCGTCAAGAAGTTGGTCGAGACTCTGGATAGCTACATTCCGCAGCCTGAGCGTGCTATTGATAAGCCGTTCCTGATGCCGATCGAGGATGTTTTCTCGATCTCCGGTCGCGGTACTGTTGTGACTGGTCGTGTTGAGCGTGGCATTGTCCGCATTCAGGAAGAAGTTGAGATTGTTGGTCTTCGTGACACTGTCAAAACTACTTGCACTGGTGTTGAGATGTTCCGCAAGCTGCTCGACGAAGGTCGTGCTGGCGAGAACTGCGGCGTATTGCTGCGTGGTACCAAGCGTGATGATGTTGAGCGTGGCCAGGTTCTGGTCAAGCCGGGCACCGTTAAGCCGCATACCAAGTTCACCGCTGAAGTTTACGTTCTGAGCAAGGAGGAGGGTGGTCGTCATACGCCATTCTTCAAAGGCTACCGTCCACAGTTCTACTTCCGGACCACCGACGTGACCGGTAACTGCGAACTGCCGGAAGGCGTTGAAATGGTGATGCCGGGTGATAACGTCCAAATGACGGTCACTCTGATCAAAACCATCGCAATGGAAGATGGTCTGCGTTTCGCCATTCGTGAAGGCGGTCGTACCGTCGGCGCTGGTGTCGTTGCTAAGGTTATCGAGTAAATTGTTGTAATGTCTTTTTCGGGCCGGCATAATGGTCGGCCTGATTTTGTTTTAGGTCAGTAGCTCAATTGGCAGAGCGACGGTCTCCAAAACCGTAGGTTGGGGGTTCGATTCCCTCCTGACCTGCCAGATTCACTTGGTGTGTCTGGCTTTCTTTTCACAGGATCTTCATAGATGACTCCTAAAGCTGAAGCTCAAGGCTCTCGCTTCGATCTGCTCAAGTGGCTAGTAGTAGTTGCTTTGGTGGTTGTTGGCGTTGTTGGCAATCAGTATTACTCTGCTTCGCCGATCCTGTACCGCGTACTTGCTTTGCTCGCCATTGCTGCTGTAGCTGCCTTTGTAGGCCTGCAGACGGTCAAGGGCAAGTCTTTCTTTGTACTGGTTAAGGAAGCTCGCACCGAGATTCGTAAAGTCGTATGGCCAACTCGCCAAGAAACCACGCAGACCACGTTGATTGTTGTGGCTGTTGTTCTGGTTATGGCGTTGCTGTTGTGGGGGCTTGATTCCCTGCTCGGCTGGCTTGTTTCCTTGATTGTCGGCTAAGGGTGTCCCGTGGCTAAGCGTTGGTACGTTGTGCATGCTTACTCCGGTTACGAGAAGCATGTCATGCGCTCGCTGGTAGAGCGCGTAAAGCTGGCTGGCATGGAAGATGGCTTCGGCGAAATTCTGGTTCCCACTGAAGAAGTGGTTGAAATGCGTAATGGCCAGAAACGCAAAAGCGAGCGCAAGTTCTTCCCAGGTTATGTGCTGGTTCAGATGGACATGAATGAGGGTACTTGGCACTTGGTCAAGGATACTCCTCGGGTGATGGGTTTTATCGGCGGTACTGCTGATAAGCCTGCACCTATCACAGATAAAGAGGCAGAAGCGATTCTGCGTCGCGTTGCTGATGGTAGCGACAAGCCGAAGCCGAAGACGTTGTTCGAGCCGGGTGAGTCGGTACGTGTCAATGACGGTCCGTTTGCCGACTTTACTGGCACGGTCGAAGAAGTTAACTACGAGAAGAGCCGGATTCAAGTGGCAGTGCTCATTTTCGGTCGCTCTACTCCGGTAGAGCTAGAGTTCAGCCAGGTCGAAAAAGTCTAGCTGAGCAAGCATCCCAACCCCGCAGCCCTAGGCTGTGGGGTTTTGTCGTCACTGGGATAAACGCGCAAGTAACCGGGGAGCCTTTCGAGGCGTTCGAACCCGTAATTGGAGTGCCTCATGGCCAAGAAGATTACCGCTTACATCAAGCTGCAAGTGAAGGCCGCTCAGGCTAACCCAAGCCCACCTGTTGGTCCTGCTCTGGGTCAGCACGGCGTGAACATCATGGAATTCTGCAAGGCTTTCAACGCCCGTACTCAGGGTATTGAGCCAGGTCTGCCGACTCCAGTGATCATCACTGTCTACAGCGACCGTAGCTTCACTTTCGAAACCAAATCCACACCTGCTTCGGTTCTGCTGAAGAAAGCTGCTGGTCTGACTAGCGGTTCCGCTCGTCCGAACACCGTTAAGGTTGGCACCGTTACCCGTGCTCAGCTGGAAGAAATCGCGAAAACCAAAAACGCGGATCTGACTGCAGCTGATATGGACGCGGCCGTGCGTACTATCGCCGGTTCTGCTCGTAGCATGGGCCTTAACGTGGAGGGTGTGTAATGGCTAAGTTGACCAAGCGTCAAAAGGCTATCGCCGGCAAAATCGAAGCAGGCAAGTCCTACAACTTTGTAGACGCTGCTGCTCTGCTGGCTGAGCTGTCGACCGTCAAGTTCAGCGAGTCGTTTGACGTTGCTGTAAACTTGGGTGTTGACCCGCGTAAATCCGACCAGGTCGTTCGTAGCGCTACTGTGCTGCCACACGGCACTGGCAAGACTGTTCGCGTTGCTGTGTTCACCCAAGGTCCAGCTGCTGAGGCCGCTTTGGCTGCCGGCGCTGACCGTGTAGGTATGGACGATCTGGCTGCCGAAATGAAAGGCGGCGACCTGAACTATGACGTAGTTATCGCATCCCCGGATGCAATGCGCGTTGTTGGTCAGTTGGGTCAGATCCTGGGCCCACGTGGCCTGATGCCTAACCCTAAAGTCGGCACCGTAACGCCAGACGTAGCTACCGCGGTTAAGAACGCCAAGGCTGGTCAGGTTCGTTATCGCACCGACAAAAACGGCATCATCCACACCTCCGTTGGCAAGGTTGGCTTCGACGCCGTCAAGCTGAAGGAAAACGTTGAAGCCCTGATCGCTGATCTGAAGCGTATCAAGCCAGCTTCTTCGAAAGGTATTTACGTCAAGCGCGTTACCCTGAGCACCACCATGGGTCCAGGTCTGGTCATCGACCAAGGCTCGCTCGACGCGTAAGACAAAGATTGGCGCAAGCGATTGCGCCAATTGAAAGATTGGGGTCCCTGCCTGGCGGGGGCTATCCAAGACCGTAGGCGGCGCAAGTCTTAAACCCCAAGCCTACGCAGATGGTGCTCCCGGTTCCTTACCGAATCAGACACCAAAACGACATCTGGCCTCGGTTGGATGAAACGGTAACAAGCAGGAGTTTTTCCCGTGGCAATTAAACTTGAAGACAAGAAGGCCATCGTCGCTGAAGTCAACAAGGCTGCCCAAGTTGCTCTGTCCGCTGTCGTGGCTGATGCCCGTGGCGTAACAGTAGGCGCTATGACCGGACTCCGTAAAGAGGCTCGTGAAGCTGGCGTTTACGTACGTGTTGTACGTAATACCCTGCTCAAGCGCGCCGTTGCTGGCACTCAATATGACGTGCTCAACGACGTGTTCACCGGCCCGACCTTGATTGCATTCTCCAAAGATCATCCGGGCGCTGCTGCTCGTATCTTCAAAGAGTTCGCAAAAGGTCAGGATAAGTTCGAGATCAAGGCAGCTGCGTTCGAGGGCAAGTTCCTCGCAGCTAATCAGATCGACGTACTGGCAAGCCTGCCGACCCGTGACGAAGCAATTTCTCAGCTGATGAGCGTGATTCAAGGCGCAACCAGCAAATTGGCTCGTACTCTGGCGGCTCTTCGCGACCAGAAAGAAGCTGCCGCAGCCTAAGGCTGAGCGACTCCTTTCAGCGTTTATTGTTTATTTCGATGGCCGCGTAGGCTGTCACCCCAATACAGGAATTTATAGTCATGTCTCTGACTAACGACCAAATCATCGAAGCAATCGGCGAAAAATCCGTTCTGGAAATCGTTGAGCTGATCAAGGCCATGGAAGAGAAGTTCGGCGTTTCCGCTGCCGCTGCTTCCGCTGGTCCAGCTGCTGTCGCTGCCGTTGTTGAAGAACAAACTGAATTCAACGTCATGCTGCTGGAAGCTGGCGAGAAGAAAGTTAACGTGATCAAGGCAGTACGTGAACTGACCGGTCTGGGCCTGAAAGAAGCCAAGGCTGTAGTTGACGGCGCTCCTGGCGTTGTTCTGGAAGCTGTTTCGAAAGACGCAGCTGACAAAGCAAAAGCCACTCTGGAAGAAGCAGGCGCTAAAGTCGAGCTGAAGTAAGCATCGACTTTGCGTCTCCAGCCCGAGCGTTAAGCGAAAGGCTGATGGCTGGTGGCTCTTGCCACCGGCCTTTTTCCGTTATTGGCAGCCGACTGGGTCGGTGCTGATAACGAGCTGTAACCACCCGATGCGGTGGCGCAAACCATGGGGTTTGCACGATTTTCTGGCTGCTCCCGTCGGGAGGGGCCAAACAAGCAGGTGACCAAGCTGGGGAACGCTGATGGCTTACTCATATACTGAGAAAAAACGTATCCGCAAGGACTTTAGCAAGTTGCCGGACGTCATGGATGTGCCGTACCTCCTGGCCATCCAGCTGGATTCGTATCGTGAATTCTTGCAAGCGGGAGCGACTAAAGATCAGTTCCGCGACGTGGGCCTGCATGCGGCCTTCAAATCCGTTTTCCCGATCATCAGCTACTCCGGCAATGCTGCGCTGGAGTACGTCGGTTATCGCCTGGGCGAACCGGCATTTGATGTCAAAGAATGCGTATTGCGCGGTGTAACTTACGCCGTACCTTTGCGGGTAAAAGTGCGCCTGATCATTTTCGACAAAGAATCGTCGAACAAAGCGATCAAGGACATCAAAGAGCAAGAAGTCTACATGGGTGAAATTCCCCTGATGACTGAGAACGGTACCTTTGTAATCAACGGTACCGAGCGTGTAATCGTTTCCCAGCTGCACCGTTCCCCGGGCGTGTTCTTCGACCACGACCGTGGCAAGACGCACAGCTCCGGCAAACTGTTGTACTCGGCGCGTATCATTCCTTACCGCGGTTCGTGGCTGGACTTCGAGTTCGACCCGAAAGACTGCGTATTCGTGCGTATCGACCGTCGTCGCAAGCTGCCTGCATCGGTACTGCTGCGCGCGCTCGGCTATACCACTGAAGAAGTGCTCGACGCGTTCTACACCACCAACGTCTTCCACGTGCAAGGTGAAAACCTCAGCCTGGAACTGGTGCCTCACCGCCTGCGTGGTGAAATTGCTGTCCTGGATATCCTGGATGACAAAGGCAAGGTTATTGTCGAGCAAGGTCGTCGTATCACTGCTCGCCACATCAACCAGCTGGAAAAAGCCGGGATCAAAGAGCTGCAAGTGCCTCTGGACTACGTCCTGGGTCGCACTACCGCCAAGGTCATCGTGCATCCGGCAACCGGCGAAATCCTGGCAGAGTGCAACACCGAGCTGAACACCGAGATCCTGGCAAAAATCGCCAAGTCCCAGGTTGTTCGCATCGAAACTCTGTACACCAACGATATCGACTGCGGTCCGTTCGTCTCCGACACTCTGAAGATCGACTCCACCAGCAACCAATTGGAAGCGCTGGTCGAGATCTATCGCATGATGCGTCCAGGCGAGCCGCCAACCAAAGACGCTGCCGAGACTCTGTTCAACAACCTGTTCTTCAGTCCTGAGCGCTATGACCTGTCTGCGGTCGGCCGGATGAAGTTCAACCGTCGTATCGGTCGTACCGAAATCGAAGGTTCGGGCGTGTTGTGCAAGGAAGACATCGTCGCGGTACTGAAGACTCTGGTCGACATCCGTAACGGTAAAGGCATCGTCGATGACATCGACCACCTGGGTAACCGTCGTGTTCGCTGCGTAGGCGAAATGGCCGAGAACCAGTTCCGCGTTGGCCTGGTACGTGTTGAGCGTGCGGTCAAAGAGCGTCTGTCGATGGCTGAAAGCGAAGGCCTGATGCCGCAAGACCTGATCAACGCCAAGCCAGTGGCTGCGGCGGTGAAAGAGTTCTTCGGTTCCAGCCAGCTTTCCCAGTTCATGGACCAGAACAACCCGCTTTCCGAGATCACCCACAAGCGTCGTGTTTCTGCACTCGGCCCTGGCGGTTTGACTCGTGAGCGCGCTGGCTTTGAAGTTCGTGACGTACACCCGACTCACTACGGTCGTGTATGCCCGATTGAAACGCCGGAAGGTCCGAACATCGGTCTGATCAACTCCCTGGCCGCTTATGCGCGCACCAACCAGTACGGCTTCCTCGAAAGCCCGTACCGCGTGGTGAAAGACGCTCTGGTCACCGACGAGATCGTGTTCCTGTCCGCCATCGAAGAAGCTGATCACGTGATCGCTCAGGCTTCGGCCACGATGAACGACAAGAAAATGCTGATCGACGAGCTGGTAGCTGTTCGTCACTTGAACGAGTTCACCGTCAAGGCGCCGGAAGACGTCACCTTGATGGACGTTTCTCCGAAGCAGGTAGTTTCGGTTGCAGCTTCGCTGATCCCGTTCCTCGAGCACGATGACGCCAACCGTGCGTTGATGGGTTCGAACATGCAGCGTCAAGCTGTACCAACCCTGCGCGCTGACAAGCCGCTGGTCGGTACTGGCATGGAGCGTAACGTAGCCCGTGACTCCGGCGTTTGCGTCGTGGCTCGTCGTGGTGGCGTTATCGATTCCGTCGACGCCAGCCGTATCGTGGTTCGTGTTGCTGATGATGAAGTTGAAACCGGTGAAGCTGGTGTCGACATCTACAACCTGACCAAATACACCCGCTCCAACCAGAACACCTGCATCAACCAGCGTCCGCTGGTGCGTAAAGGTGATCGGGTTCAGCGTAGCGACATCATGGCTGACGGCCCGTCCACCGACATGGGTGAACTGGCTCTGGGTCAGAACATGCGCATCGCGTTCATGGCCTGGAACGGTTACAACTTCGAAGACTCCATCTGCCTGTCGGAACGAGTTGTTCAAGAAGACCGCTTTACCACGATCCACATTCAGGAACTGACCTGTGTGGCACGTGACACCAAGCTTGGGCCAGAGGAAATCACTGCAGACATCCCGAACGTGGGTGAAGCTGCACTGAACAAGCTGGACGAAGCCGGTATCGTTTACGTAGGTGCTGAAGTTGGCGCAGGCGACATCCTGGTTGGTAAGGTCACTCCGAAAGGCGAGACCCAGCTGACTCCGGAAGAGAAACTGCTGCGTGCCATCTTCGGTGAAAAAGCCAGCGACGTTAAAGACACCTCCCTGCGCGTGCCTACCGGCACCAAGGGTACCGTCATCGACGTACAGGTCTTCACCCGCGACGGCGTTGAGCGTGATGCTCGTGCACTGTCGATCGAGAAAACTCAACTCGACGAGATCCGCAAGGACCTGAACGAAGAGTTCCGTATCGTTGAAGGCGCCACTTTCGAACGTCTGCGTTCCGCTCTGGTCGGCCACAAAGCCGAAGGCGGCGCCGGTCTGAAGAAAGGTCAGGACATCACCGACGAAGTTCTCGACGGTCTTGAGCATGGTCAGTGGTTCAAACTGCGCATGGCTGAAGATGCTCTGAACGAGCAACTCGAGAAGGCTCAGGCCTACATCGTTGATCGCCGCCGTCTGCTGGACGACAAGTTCGAAGACAAGAAGCGCAAACTGCAGCAGGGCGATGACCTGGCTCCAGGCGTGCTGAAAATCGTCAAGGTTTACCTGGCAATCCGTCGCCGCATCCAGCCGGGCGACAAGATGGCCGGTCGTCACGGTAACAAAGGTGTGGTCTCTGTGATCATGCCGGTTGAAGACATGCCGCACGATGCCAATGGCACCCCGGTCGATGTGGTCCTCAACCCGTTGGGCGTACCTTCGCGTATGAACGTTGGTCAGATCCTTGAAACCCACCTGGGCCTCGCGGCTAAAGGCTTGGGCGAGAAGATCAACCGGATGATCGAAGAACAGCGCAAAGTCGCTGAGCTTCGTAAATTCCTGGACGAGATCTACAACCAGATCGGCGGTCGTAACGAAGATCTGGATAGCTTCTCCGACCAGGAAATCCTGGATCTGGCGAAGAACCTGCGTGGCGGCGTTCCAATGGCCACTCCAGTGTTCGACGGCGCCAAGGAAAGCGAAATCAAGGCGATGCTGAAACTGGCAGACCTGCCAGAAAGCGGCCAGATGCAGCTGACCGACGGCCGTACCGGCAACAAGTTCGAGCGCCCGGTTACTGTTGGCTACATGTACATGCTGAAGCTGAACCACTTGGTAGACGACAAGATGCACGCTCGTTCTACCGGTTCGTACAGCCTGGTTACTCAGCAGCCGCTGGGTGGTAAGGCGCAGTTCGGTGGTCAGCGTTTCGGGGAGATGGAGGTCTGGGCACTGGAAGCATACGGTGCTGCTTACACTCTGCAAGAAATGCTCACAGTGAAGTCGGACGATGTGAACGGCCGTACCAAGATGTACAAAAACATCGTGGATGGCGATCACCGTATGGAGCCGGGCATGCCCGAGTCCTTCAACGTGTTGATCAAGGAAATTCGTTCCCTCGGCATCGATATCGATCTGGAAACCGAATAACACGTGACGCGAATCGAGAGCGGGGCAGGATTGCCCGCTCTCTGCTCCGCCAGGAGGAAAGGCCTTGAAAGACCTACTGAATTTGCTGAAAAACCAGGGTCAAGTCGAAGAGTTCGACGCCATCCGTATTGGATTGGCATCGCCTGAGATGATCCGTTCGTGGTCGTTCGGTGAAGTTAAAAAGCCGGAAACCATCAACTACCGTACGTTCAAACCTGAGCGTGACGGCCTGTTCTGCGCCAAGATCTTTGGCCCGGTAAAGGATTACGAGTGCCTGTGCGGTAAGTACAAGCGCTTGAAGCACCGTGGTGTGATCTGCGAGAAGTGCGGCGTTGAAGTCGCGCTGGCCAAAGTTCGTCGTGAGCGCATGGCGCACATCGAACTGGCTTCCCCGGTTGCCCACATCTGGTTCCTGAAATCGCTGCCGTCGCGTATCGGTTTGCTGATGGACATGACCCTGCGTGATATCGAACGCGTTCTCTACTTCGAGAGCTATGTCGTTATCGATCCAGGCATGACCACCCTTGAGAAAGGTCAGCTGCTCAACGACGAGCAGTACTTCGAAGCGCTGGAAGAGTTCGGCGACGATTTCGATGCCCGCATGGGTGCCGAAGCTGTCCGTGAACTGCTGCACGCTATCGACCTGGAACACGAGATTGGCCGTCTGCGTGAAGAAATTCCGCAAACCAACTCCGAAACCAAAATCAAGAAGCTGTCCAAGCGTCTGAAGTTGATGGAAGCCTTCCAGGGTTCCGGCAACCTTCCAGAATGGATGGTGCTGACCGTTCTGCCGGTTCTGCCGCCAGATCTGCGTCCACTGGTCCCGCTGGATGGCGGTCGCTTCGCGACTTCCGACCTCAACGATCTGTATCGTCGAGTGATCAACCGTAACAACCGCTTGAAGCGCCTGCTTGATCTGTCCGCTCCGGACATCATCGTGCGTAACGAAAAGCGTATGTTGCAGGAAGCTGTCGACGCACTGCTCGATAACGGTCGTCGTGGCCGCGCTATCACCGGTTCCAACAAGCGTCCTCTGAAATCCCTGGCTGACATGATCAAGGGTAAGCAAGGTCGTTTCCGTCAGAACTTGCTCGGTAAGCGTGTTGACTACTCCGGTCGTTCGGTAATTACCGTAGGCCCGACCCTGCGTCTGCATCAGTGCGGTCTGCCGAAGAAAATGGCTCTCGAGCTGTTCAAGCCGTTCATTTTCGGCAAGCTGGAAATGCGTGGTCTCGCGACCACCATCAAAGCTGCCAAGAAGATGGTCGAGCGTGAGCTGCCTGAGGTTTGGGACGTTCTCGCTGAAGTGATCCGTGAACACCCGGTTCTCCTCAACCGTGCACCGACCCTTCACCGTCTGGGTATCCAGGCGTTTGAACCGGTACTGATCGAAGGTAAGGCTATCCAGCTGCACCCGTTGGTCTGTGCTGCGTACAACGCCGACTTCGACGGCGACCAAATGGCCGTGCACGTACCGCTGACACTGGAAGCCCAGTTGGAAGCGCGTGCGTTGATGATGTCGACCAACAACATTCTGTCGCCAGCCAACGGTGAGCCAATCATCGTTCCGTCGCAGGACGTTGTATTGGGTCTGTACTACATGACTCGTGAAGCGATCAACGCCAAGGGCGAAGGTCGTGTGTTCGCGGATCTGCAAGAAGTTGACCGTGTGTTCCGTGCCGGCGAAGCCGCACTGCACGCTAAAGTCAAAGTGCGGATCAACGAAACCGTTAACGACCGTGATGGCGGCAGCGTGAGCGGCACTCGTATCGTCGACACCACTGTCGGCCGTGCGCTGTTGTTCCAGGTTGTTCCACCTGGCCTGTCGTACGACGTCGTCAACCAGCCGATGAAGAAAAAGGCGATCTCCAAGCTGATCAACCAGTGCTACCGCGTGGTTGGTTTGAAAGAGACCGTGATCTTCGCTGACCAGTTGATGTACACCGGTTTTGCCTATTCGACCATTTCCGGCGTTTCCATCGGTGTTAACGACTTCGTTATCCCGGATGAAAAAGCCCGCATCATCAATGCTGCTACTGATGAAGTGAAAGAGATCGAAAGTCAGTACGCCTCCGGCCTGGTAACCCAGGGCGAGAAGTACAACAAAGTGATCGACCTTTGGTCCAAGGCGAACGACGAAGTTTCCAAGGCGATGATGGCCAACCTCTCGAAAGAGAAAGTCATCGACCGTCATGGCGTCGAAGTCGACCAGGAATCCTTCAACTCGATGTACATGATGGCCGACTCGGGCGCACGGGGTTCTGCTGCGCAGATCCGTCAGCTCGCCGGTATGCGTGGCCTGATGGCCAAACCGGACGGTTCCATCATCGAAACGCCGATTACTGCGAACTTCCGTGAAGGTTTGAGCGTACTTCAGTACTTCATCTCCACTCACGGTGCTCGTAAAGGTTTGGCGGATACCGCGTTGAAAACTGCGAACTCCGGTTACCTGACTCGTCGTCTGGTAGACGTGGCGCAGGATCTGGTTGTGACCGAGATCGATTGCGGCACCGAGCATGGCCTGGTAATGACTCCGCACATTGAAGGCGGTGACGTTGTTGAGCCGCTGGGTGAGCGCGTATTGGGTCGTGTTATTGCCCGTGACGTGTTCAAGCCAGGTACCGAAGAAATCATCGTTCCTGCCGGCACGCTGGTAGACGAGAAGTGGGTTGAGTTCATCGAGCTGAACAGCATCGATGAAGTGATCGTGCGTTCGCCGATCAGCTGCGAAACCCGCTATGGCATTTGCGCCAAGTGCTACGGCCGTGATTTGGCTCGTGGTCACCAGGTGAACATCGGTGAAGCGGTCGGCGTTATCGCTGCCCAGTCCATCGGTGAGCCGGGTACCCAGCTGACCATGCGTACGTTCCACATCGGTGGTGCGGCAAGCCGGACCTCCGCAGCCGACAGCGTTCAGGTGAAGAATGGCGGTACCGTCCGTCTGCACAACCTGAAGCACGTTGAGCGAGTGGATGGTTGTCTGGTTGCTGTGTCCCGTTCCGGTGAGCTGGCAATCGCTGATGACTTCGGTCGTGAGCGCGAGCGTTACAAGCTGCCGTACGGTGCTGTGATTTCGGTTAAAGAAGGTGACAAGGTCGACGCTGGCGCAATCGTGGCCAAGTGGGATCCGCACACTCACCCAATCGTTACCGAAATGAAAGGTACCGTGACCTACGTGGGCATGGAAGAAGGCATCACGATCAAGCGTCAGACTGACGAATTGACCGGTATGACCAACATTGAAGTACTCGACGCCAAAGACCGTCCAGCTGCCGGTAAAGATATCCGTCCTGCTGTGAAGATGGTTGATGACAACGGCAAGGATCTCTTGCTGCCGGGTACCGACGTAATTGCTCAGTACTTCCTGCCTGCTAACGCCCTGGTTGGTGTAGCGGACGGTGCGAAGATTGCGATCGGTGATGTTATCGCTCGTATCCCGCAAGAGACTTCGAAGACCCGTGACATCACCGGTGGTCTGCCACGTGTTGCCGACTTGTTCGAAGCACGTCGTCCGAAAGAAGCCTCGATTCTGGCTGAAGTCAGCGGCACCATCGCGTTCGGTAAAGAGACCAAAGGCAAGCGCCGTCTGGTTATCACCCCGAACGACGGTACCGATCCGTACGAAGAGCTGATTCCTAAGTGGCGTCACCTGAACGTCTTCGAAGGCGAACAGGTAAACCGCGGCGAAGTTATCTCCGACGGCCCGAGCGATCCACACGACATCCTGCGTCTGCTGGGTGTGAGTGCGCTGGCCAAGTACATCGTGAACGAGATCCAGGACGTTTATCGTCTGCAAGGCGTGAAGATCAACGATAAGCACATCGAGACCATCCTGCGTCAGATGCTGCGTAAAGTTGAAATCGCTGAATCCGGCGACTCGACTTTCATCAAGGGCGACCAGATGGAGTTGACTCACGTTCTGGTAGAGAACGAGCGTCTGGCTGGCGACGAGAAATTCGTTTCCAAGTTCACTCGCGTGCTGCTGGGTATCACCAAGGCGTCGTTGTCCACCGAATCGTTCATCTCGGCGGCTTCCTTCCAGGAAACCACTCGCGTACTGACCGAAGCGGCGGTAACCGGCAAGCGCGATTACCTGCGCGGCCTGAAAGAAAACGTAGTCGTGGGTCGTCTGATCCCGGCTGGTACCGGTCTGGCTTATCACAGCGAGCGCAAGCGCCGCCGTGATGCTGACAAACCGTTGCGCGTAAGCGCCAGTGAAGTGGAAGCTGCACTGACCGAAGCGCTGAACTCGAGCGGTAACTGAGTTCTGCGATAAATGAGCGTAAGGCCCTGGCCGTTCCGTTCATCGAATCGAGACAATTTGTCGAGGTTCGATGAGCGGGGAGGTCGGGGCCTTGCCTTGACTGGGGGCAAGATCCTCTTTAGACTCTTGTACCCCTAAATTTGGCGGGAATTCGTTCCTGCCATTTTGCTTTTCTTGCAAGACAATAGCGTCGCAAGACAACAGTGGAGCTAGTAGATGGCAACTATCAACCAGCTGGTACGTCAGCCGCGTAAGCGTATCGTCGAGAAATCCGACGTGCCTGCGCTGCAGAACTGCCCGCAACGTCGTGGCGTATGCACCCGTGTGTATACCACCACGCCGAAAAAACCTAACTCGGCACTGCGTAAAGTATGCCGTGTGCGTCTGACCAACGGTTTCGAGGTTTCCTCGTACATCGGCGGTGAAGGCCACAACCTGCAAGAGCACAGCGTGGTACTGATCCGCGGCGGTCGTGTAAAAGACTTGCCAGGTGTTCGTTACCACACCGTACGCGGTTCTTTGGATACTTCCGGCGTCAAAGGTCGTAACCAGGGTCGTTCGAAGTACGGTACCAAGAAGCCTAAGTAGTAGTGGCTTTTTGTAAAAACTGATTTTCTATTTTTCTGAGTCGATAAGAGTAAGGTCGGAGGCGTCCCGAAAGGGCACCGATTCCGAGCGAACCTGAAGACCGTTTGAGGGCTTATCCATGCCAAGAAGACGCGTAGCAGCCAAGCGCGAAGTGCTTGACGATCCAAAATACGGCAGCCAGATCCTGGCCAAGTTCATGAACCACGTAATGGAAAGCGGCAAGAAAGCCGTTGCCGAGCGTATCGTTTATGGCGCGCTGGAAAAGGTTAAAGAACGCAAGAACAGCGATCCCCTGGAAATCTTCGAGAAAGCTCTCGACGCCATCGCTCCGCTGGTCGAAGTGAAGTCGCGCCGTGTAGGCGGTGCTACTTACCAGGTTCCGGTCGAAGTTCGTCCGTCCCGTCGTAACGCTCTGGCAATGCGCTGGTTGGTAGACTTCGCCCGCAAGCGCGGCGAGAAGTCTATGGCTCTGCGTTTGGCTGGCGAACTGTTGGACGCTGCCGAAGGTAAAGGTGCTGCAGTTAAGAAGCGTGAAGACGTGCACCGTATGGCTGAAGCCAACAAGGCTTTCTCGCACTACCGCTTCTAATTTTAGCGTCACTAATTTTGCGAGGGCTTTATGGCTCGTACTACACCGATTAATCGCTACCGTAACATTGGTATCGTTGCTCACGTGGATGCTGGTAAAACCACCACCACCGAGCGCGTCCTTTTTTACACTGGCAAAAGTCACAAGATGGGCGAGGTGCATGACGGCGCCGCGACCACAGACTGGATGGTGCAGGAGCAGGAGCGTGGTATTACCATTACTTCTGCTGCTATTACCGCCTTCTGGCAGGGTTCCGAGAAGCAGCACAAAGACCAATACCGCTTCAACGTTATTGATACCCCGGGTCACGTTGACTTCACTATTGAAGTTGAACGTTCCCTGCGTGTACTCGATGGCGCGGTCGTTGTGTTCTGCGGCACCTCGGGCGTTGAGCCTCAGTCGGAAACCGTATGGCGTCAGGCCAACAAATACGGCGTTCCACGTCTTGTTTACGTAAACAAGATGGACCGTGCTGGTGCGAACTTCCTGCGCGTGATCGGTCAGATCAAGCAGCGTCTGGGTCACACTCCGGTGCCAATTCAGTTGGCTATCGGTTCCGAAGACAACTTCCAGGGTCAGATCGATCTGATGGCTATGGAAGCTGTTTACTGGAACGACTCTGACAAAGGCATGGTTCCAGTTCGCAAGCCTATCCCTGCTGAACTGCAGGAATTGGCTGACGAATGGCGCGGCAACATGGTTGAAGCTGCGGCTGAAGCCAGCGAAGAGCTGATGAACAAGTACCTCGAAGGTGAAGAACTCACCAACGAGGAAATCAAGGCCGCTCTGCGTCAGCGTACTATCGCTGGTGAGATCGTTCTGGCTGTTTGCGGTTCTTCCTTCAAGAACAAGGGTGTTCCCCTGGTTCTCGACGCCGTTATCGACTACCTGCCTGCTCCAAGCGACATTCCTGCCATCAAGGGTACTGACCCGGATGACGAGACCCAGGAAATGGAGCGTCACGCAGACGACAGCGAGCCGTTCTCGGCTCTGGCGTTCAAAATCGCTACCGACCCATTCGTGGGTACCTTGACCTTCGTTCGAGTTTACTCGGGCGTGTTGGCCTCCGGCGACGGCGTGATCAACTCGGTTAAAGGCAAGAAAGAGCGCGTGGGTCGTATGGTGCAAATGCACGCAAACGCCCGTGAAGAAATCAAGGAAGTGCGCGCTGGTGACATCGCGGCCTTGATCGGCATGAAGGACGTCACCACTGGTGAGACTTTGTGCAACGCTGACAAGCCAATCATCCTGGTTCGTATGGACTTCCCGGAGCCGGTTATTTCGGTTGCCGTAGAGCCTAAGACCAAGGACGACCAGGAAAAAATGGGTATCGCTCTGGGCAAGCTCGCTCAGGAAGATCCATCTTTCCGCGTCAAGACTGATGAAGAGACTGGTCAAACGATCATCTCCGGCATGGGCGAGTTGCACCTGGACATCCTGGTTGACCGGATGCGCCGTGAGTTCAACGTCGAAGCCAACATCGGTAAGCCTCAAGTTTCGTACCGTGAGCGCATCACGAAGAGCTGCGAAATTGAAGGCAAGTTCGTTCGCCAGTCCGGCGGTCGTGGCCAGTTCGGTCATTGCTGGATTCGTTTTGCTCCTGCTGACGAAGGTCAGGAAGGTCTGCAATTCCTGAACGAAGTAGTGGGTGGTGTGGTTCCTAAGGAATACATCCCGGCTATCCAGAAGGGTATCGAAGAGCAGATGAAGAACGGCGTTGTTGCCGGCTATCCGCTAATCGGCCTGAAGGCTACCGTGTTCGATGGTTCCTACCACGACGTCGACTCCAACGAGATGGCGTTTAAGGTGGCTGCTTCCATGGCTACCAAGCAACTGGCCCAGAAGGGCGGTGGTGAGTTGCTTGAGCCGATCATGGCGGTAGAGGTTGTTACGCCTGAAGACTATATGGGTGACGTGATGGGCGACCTTAACCGTCGTCGCGGCATGATCCTGGGTATGGAAGACACGGTTTCCGGCAAAGTGATTCGCGCCGAGGTTCCGTTGGGTGAGATGTTCGGTTACGCAACCGACGTTCGTTCCATGTCCCAAGGTCGCGCAAGCTACTCTATGGAATTCAAAAAATACAATACAGCTCCGTCGCATATCGTCGAAACTGTTACCAAAAAACAAGGCTGATTCAGCCCCTTTAGGCTAGGAGTTAATTGTCGTGGCTAAAGAAAAATTTGACCGTACCCTCCCGCACGTCAACGTTGGCACCATCGGTCACGTCGACCACGGTAAAACCACGCTGACCGCTGCTCTGACTCGCGTCTGCTCCGAAATTTTCGGTTCGGCCGTTGTTGCTTTCGACAAAATCGACAGCGCTCCGGAAGAAAAGGCTCGTGGTATCACCATCAACACCGCACACGTTGAATACAACTCGCTGATCCGTCACTACGCTCACGTTGACTGCCCAGGTCACGCTGACTATGTGAAGAACATGATCACCGGTGCTGCTCAAATGGACGGCGCTATCCTGGTTTGTTCGGCCGCTGATGGTCCGATGCCACAAACCCGTGAGCACATCCTGCTGTCCCGTCAGGTTGGCGTTCCGTACATCGTTGTCTTCCTGAACAAGGCTGACATGGTTGACGACGCTGAGTTGCTGGAACTGGTTGAGATGGAGGTGCGCGATCTGCTGAGCACTTACGACTTCCCAGGTGACGACACTCCGATCATCATCGGTTCGGCTCTGATGGCTCTGAACGGCCAAGACGACAACGAAATGGGTACCACCGCTGTTAAGCGCCTGGTAGAAACTCTGGACAGCTACATCCCGGATCCAGTTCGTGTTATCGACAAGCCGTTCCTGATGCCAATCGAAGACGTATTCTCGATCTCCGGTCGCGGTACTGTTGTGACTGGCCGTATCGAGCGCGGTATCGTCAAGGTTCAGGATCCACTGGAAATCGTTGGTCTGCGTGACACTACCGTCACCACCTGCACCGGTGTTGAAATGTTCCGTAAGCTGCTCGACGAAGGTCGTGCTGGCGAGAACTGCGGCGTGCTGCTGCGCGGCACCAAGCGTGACGACGTTGAGCGTGGCCAGGTTCTGGTCAAGCCAGGTTCGGTTAAGCCGCACACTACCTTCGAAGCTGAAGTGTACGTGTTGAGCAAAGAAGAAGGCGGTCGCCACACTCCGTTCTTCAAAGGCTACCGTCCACAGTTCTACTTCCGGACCACTGACGTGACCGGTAACTGCGAACTGCCGGAAGGCGTTGAAATGGTAATGCCAGGCGACAACATCAAAATGGTTGTCACCCTGATCAAAACCATCGCAATGGAAGATGGTCTGCGTTTCGCTATTCGTGAAGGCGGTCGTACCGTCGGCGCTGGCGTCGTAGCCAAAATCATCGCTTAATAAGTGATGACTTGAAAAAGCCCCCGCCTAGCGGGGGCTTTTTTATTGGGTTGACACTGTAGTAGCCCGTCTATAGAATTGCGCCTCCTTTTAACGGGCGTATTGCGCTCGCTGGGAATAGCAGCCGGAGTCTGAAATCCAATGCAAAATCAGCAAATCCGTATCAGGTTGAAGGCTTTTGACCATCGCCTGATCGACCAATCCACCCAGGAAATCGTGGAAACCGCGAAACGTACTGGTGCTCAAGTGCGTGGTCCAATTCCACTGCCTACCCGTAAAGAGCGGTTCACCGTTCTGGTCTCCCCGCACGTCAACAAAGACGCGCGTGACCAGTATGAGATCCGTACTCATAAGCGCGTTCTGGACATCGTCCAGCCAACGGATAAAACCGTTGATGCTCTTATGAAGCTTGATCTTGCGGCCGGTGTGGAAGTGCAGATCAGCCTCGGCTAAGACTCGGTCTTAGTCGTGTAACGCTCTGAAATGGGCGGCCATAGCGGGTGAAAGCCCCGTACACTCATGAGGTTTACAACATGACTATTGGTGTAGTCGGTCGTAAATGCGGTATGACCCGTATTTTCACCGAAGAAGGTGTCTCCATTCCGGTCACGGTCATTGAGATCGAACCGAATCGCGTCACCCAGTTCAAAACTGAAGAGACCGATGGCTATCGTGCAGTGCAAGTCACTGTAGGCGAGCGTCGTGCTTCGCGTGTTACAGCTGCTCAAGCTGGCCACTTCGCTAAAGCGAACGTTGCCGCTGGTCGTACCGTAATGGAATTCCGTCTTGAAGAAGGCGAGTACCAGGCCGGCGATCTGATCAACGCTGAAATCTTCGCCGCTGGTCAACTGGTTGATGTAACCGGTCAGTCCAAAGGTAAAGGCTTCCAGGGTACGATCAAGCGTTGGAATTTCCGCGGGCAAGATAATACCCACGGTAACTCCGTATCCCACCGCGTTCCAGGCTCTATCGGCCAGTGCCAGACTCCTGGTCGTGTATTCAAGGGCAAAAAAATGTCCGGTCATATGGGCGCTGAGCGCGTGACCGTGCAGTCCCTCGAAGTAGTGCGCGTGGACGCTGAACGCAATCTGTTGTTGGTCAAGGGCGCTGTTCCTGGCGCTACTGGCGGCAACTTGGTTGTACGTCCAGCAGCCAAGGCTCGCGGTTAAGGGGAAGCTGACATGCAATTAAATGTAAATGACGCTCAAGCGATCGAAGTTTCCGAACTGACATTTGGCGGCGAATTCAACGAGACGCTGGTTCACCAAGCAGTCGTGGCCTACATGGCCGGCGGCCGTCAAGGTAGCAAGCAGCAAAAGACCCGTTCCGACGTTCGTGGTGGCGGTAAGCGCCCATGGCGTCAGAAAGGTACTGGCCGTGCTCGTGCCGGTACTATCCGTAGCCCAATCTGGCGTGGCGGCGGTACCACTTTCGCAGCTCGTCCTCAGGATCACACCCAGAAGCTGAACAAGAAGATGTATCGCGCAGCAATGCGTTCCATCCTTGCTGAGCTGGTGCGTACTGATCGTCTGGTTGTGGTTCAGGACTTCGCTGTTGATGCACCGAAGACCAAAGATCTGCTGAACAAACTGACCGGCATGGGCCTGACTGACGTCTTGATCGTGTCTGAAGTGGTTGATCAGAACCTGTACCTGGCTGCTCGTAACCTGCCACACGTTGATGTACGTGACGTGCAGGGTTCCGATCCAGTTAGTCTGATCGCATACGACAAGGTGTTGATCACCGTGTCGGCCGTGAAGAAATTCGAGGAGCTGCTGGGATGAACCAGGAACGCGTATTTAAAGTTCTGCTTGGCCCGCACGTTTCCGAGAAGGCTACGGTTCTGGCTGACAAGAAAGGCCAGTTCGTTTTCAAGGTTGCAACTGATGCAACCAAGCTGGAAATCAAGAAGGCCGTCGAAAGCCTGTTCAGCGTGAAAGTAGAGCGTGTTACTACCCTGAATGTTCTGGGTAAGAGCAAACGCACTGCTCGCGGTCTGGGCAAGCGTAATGACTGGAAGAAGGCAGTTATCTCCCTTCAGCCAGGCCAAGATCTCGATTTCAGCAGCAGTGCTGAGTAAGGAAGGGGTGCATCATGGCAATCGTTAAATGCAAACCGACTTCCCCTGGCCGCCGTTTTGTGGTCAAGGTGGTCAATCAGGAGCTGCATAAAGGCGCTCCTCACGCACCGCTGCTCGAGAAAAAATCGAAGACTGGTGGTCGTAACAACAATGGTCGTATTACCACTCGTCACATCGGTGGTGGCCATAAGCAGCATTATCGTCTGGTCGATTTCCGTCGCAACGACAAAGATGGCATCTCTGCCACTGTCGAGCGTATTGAATACGATCCAAACCGTACTGCTCACATCGCTCTGCTGCTGTACGCAGATGGCGAGCGTCGCTACATCATCGCCCCTAAAGGCGTGAGTGCTGGCGACCAGCTGATCGCAGGTGCTCTGGCACCGATCAAGCCGGGCAACGCTCTGCAACTGCGTAACATTCCAGTTGGTAGCACCGTACACGGCATCGAATTGAAGCCAGGTAAAGGCGCGCAAATCGCTCGTTCCGCTGGTGCTTCGGCTCAGCTGATCGCTCGTGAAGGTGTCTACGTGACCCTGCGTCTGCGTTCTGGTGAGATGCGTAAAGTGCTGGCTGAATGCCGCGCGACCCTGGGTGAAGTCTCGAACTCCGAGCACAGCCTGCGTTCGCTGGGTAAAGCTGGTGCCAAACGCTGGCGTGGCGTTCGCCCAACCGTTCGTGGTGTTGCCATGAACCCGGTTGACCACCCGCATGGTGGTGGTGAAGGTCGTACCTCTGGTGGTCGTCATCCGGTATCGCCATGGGGCTTCCCGACTAAGGGCGCGAAGACTCGTGGTAATAAGCGTACCGACAAAATGATCGTCCGTCGTCGCAAGTAAATAGAGGGATACGACAGTGCCACGTTCTCTGAAAAAAGGTCCTTTTATTGATCTTCACCTACTGAAGAAGATCGAAGTGGCGGCGGAAAAGAACGATCGCAAACCAGTTAAAACCTGGTCGCGTCGTTCGATGATCCTGCCACAAATGGTCGGTTTGACCATTGCAGTGCATAACGGTCGTCAACATGTTCCAGTTCTCGTGAACGAAGACATGGTCGGCCACAAACTGGGCGAGTTTGCCGGTACCCGCACATATCGTGGGCACGTGGCAGACAAGAAAGCCAAGCGTTAAGGGGTAAGGAACGATGGAAGTAGCCGCTAAGTTGTCGGGCGCTCGAATCTCCGCCCAGAAAGCCCGCTTGGTCGCCGACCAGATCCGCGGGAAGAAGGTGGGCGAAGCGCTCAACCTGTTGGCTTTCAGCAGTAAGAAAGCCGCCGAGATCATGAAGAAAGTGCTGGAGTCGGCCGTAGCCAACGCCGAGCATAACGAAGGCGCAGACGTTGATGACCTTAAAGTCAGCACCGTTTTCGTCAACGAAGGGCGTTCGCTGAAGCGAATCATGCCACGTGCCAAAGGCCGTGCTGATCGCATCGTCAAGCGGTCTTGCCATATCACTGTCAAGGTTGCTGACAAGTAACGGAGTCGAAGAGATGGGTCAGAAAGTACATCCCATTGGCATTCGCCTGGGAATCGTCAAGGAGCACACCTCCGTCTGGTACGCAGACGGTCGGACTTATGCGGACTATTTGTTCGCTGATCTGAAGGTGCGTGAGTATCTCCAAGACAAACTAAAAAGCGCGTCCGTAAGCCGTATCGATATCCATCGTCCGGCTCAGACTGCACGTATCACCATCCACACCGCTCGTCCAGGTATCGTTATCGGGAAGAAAGGTGAAGATGTTGAGAAACTGCGTCAGGACCTGACCAAGCAAATGGGTGTGCCTGTGCACATCAATATCGAAGAGATCCGCAAGCCGGAACTCGACGGTATGCTGGTTGCGCAGAGCGTAGCTCAGCAGCTGGAGCGTCGCGTAATGTTCCGTCGCGCTATGAAGCGCGCTGTTCAGAACGCCATGCGCATTGGTGCCAAAGGCATCAAAATCCAAGTGAGCGGTCGTCTCGGCGGTGCTGAAATCGCACGTACTGAATGGTATCGCGAAGGTCGTGTGCCATTGCACACCCTGCGTGCCGACATCGACTATGCCAACTACGAAGCTCACACCACTTACGGTGTGATCGGTGTAAAGGTTTGGATCTTCAAAGGCGAAGTAATTGGTGGTCGCCAAGAAGAACTGAAACCACAAGCACCAGCGCCTCGTAAAAAAGCTGCTAAGTAAGGGGTACGCCAAATGTTGCAACCAAAGCGTACGAAGTTCCGCAAGCAGATGACAGGCCACAACCGTGGTCTGGCACAGCGCGGTAGCAAAGTCAGCTTCGGCGAGTTCGCGCTGAAGTCTGTAGCTCGTGGTCGTCTCACCGCTCGTCAGATCGAGTCAGCGCGTCGTGCTCTGACCCGTCACGTTAAACGTGGCGGCAAGATCTGGATCCGTGTATTCCCGGACAAGCCTATTTCCAAAAAGCCACTCGAAGTTCGGATGGGTAAAGGTAAGGGTAGTGTGGAGTACTGGGTTGCCCAGATTCAGCCAGGCAAAGTCCTGTATGAAATCGAGGGTGTTACTGAAGAGCTGGCGCGTGAGGCTTTTGCCTTGGCTGCTGCAAAGCTGCCGCTCGCCACTGCCTTCGTTAAACGGACGGTGATGTGATGAAAGCGAACGAACTTCGTGAAAAAGACGCGCCGCAGCTTAACGAGCAACTGCTCGGCCTGCTGCGCGACCAGTTCAATCTGCGCATGCAGAAAGCAACTGGCCAGTTGGGGCAGTCTCACCTGCTCCGGCAAGTTAAGCGTGACATCGCTCGCGTGAAGACTGTGCTCAAACAGCAGGCAGGTAAGTAATCATGGCTGAAGCCGAAAAAACCGTCCGTACGCTGACTGGCCGTGTTGTCAGCGACAAAATGGACAAGACCATCACCGTTCTGATCGAGCGTCGCGTTAAGCACCCGATCTACGGTAAATACGTTAAGCGTTCGACTAAGCTGCACGCGCACGACGAAACCAATCAGTGCCACATCGGCGACAAAGTCACTATTCGTGAAACTCGTCCTTTGGCCAAGACCAAGTCTTGGGCGCTGGTTGATGTTCTCGAACGCGCTGTGGAAGTCTAAGGACTAGGGGTCGGAGAAATTATATGATTCAGACTCAATCCATGCTCGATGTGGCCGATAACAGCGGCGCTCGCCGTGTTATGTGCATCAAGGTGCTGGGTGGCTCCCATCGTCGTTACGCTGGTATCGGTGACATCATCAAAGTTACTGTGAAGGAAGCAATTCCTCGCGGTAAAGTGAAAAAAGGCCAAGTGATGACTGCTGTTGTAGTCCGCACTCGTCACGGCGTACGCCGTGCTGATGGCTCCATTATCCGCTTTGATGGCAACGCTGCTGTTCTTCTGAACAACAAGCAAGAGCCGATCGGCACCCGTATCTTTGGGCCAGTGACCCGTGAACTTCGTACTGAGAAGTTCATGAAGATCGTCTCGCTCGCCCCAGAAGTGCTGTAAGGAGATCCGACATGCAAAAGATTCGTCGTGACGACGAGATCATCGTGATCGCCGGCAAAGACAAAGGTAAGCGCGGTAAGGTGCTTAAGGTTCTCGCTAATAACCGTCTGGTTATTGGTGGTCTGAACCTGGTTAAGCGTCATACCAAGCCTAACCCGGCGTCGGGCGTACAAGGCGGTATCGTCGAAAAAGAAGCTCCACTGGACGCTTCTAACGTCGCCATTTTCAACGGCGAAACCAACAAGGCTGACCGCGTTGGTTTCAAAGTAGAAGACGGCAAGAAAATTCGTGTCTTCAAGTCGACCCAAAAAGCGGTTGATGCTTGAACACTGCTAGGTAGAAGACCATGGCACGACTAAAAGAGATTTACTGGAAGGAAATCGCACCGAAGCTTAAGGAAGAACTTAAGCTTTCGAACGTGATGGAAGTTCCACGCGTTACAAAAATCACCCTGAACATGGGTCTGGGCGAAGCGGTCGGTGACAAAAAAGTCATCGAGCACGCTGTTGCCGACCTGGAAAAGATCACCGGCCAGAAAGTCGTTGTGACCTACGCTCGGAAATCCATCGCTGGCTTTAAAGTCCGTGAAGGTTGGCCGATCGGCGTCAAAGTGACCCTGCGCCGTGAGCGTATGTACGAGTTCCTGGATCGTCTGCTGTCGATCTCCCTGCCTCGGGTTCGCGACTTCCGCGGCCTGAATGCCAAGTCCTTCGATGGTCGTGGTAACTACAGCATGGGCGTTAAAGAGCAGATCATCTTCCCGGAAATCGACTACGACAAGATCGATGCTCTCCGCGGTCTGGACATTACCCTGACCACCACTGCCAAGAACGATGATGAAGGTCGCGCCCTGTTGCGTGCTTTCAAATTCCCGTTCCGCAACTGATTGGAGTAGGAAAATGGCCAAGATGAGCATGAAAAACCGCGAGCTGAAGCGTCAGCTCACGGTTGCCAAGTACGCCAAAAAGCGTGCAGCACTGAAAGCTATCATCGTTGATCTGAACGCAAGTCCAGAAGCACGTTGGGAAGCTACAGTAGCTCTGCAGAAGCAGCCGCGTGATGCAAGCGCCTCGCGCATGCGTAACCGCTGCCGCCTGACCGGTCGTCCACACGGCGTTTACCGCAAGTTCGGCCTTGGCCGTAACAAACTGCGTGAAGCTGCAATGCGTGGTGACGTACCTGGTCTGGTTAAAGCCAGCTGGTAAGCACTATCAAAGTCTCGGTGTTCGGGGTCGCAAGATCCTGACCACCGGTGACCTTGAACTTGAATCAAGCCCCTTTTGGGGCTTGATTCATTTGTGGGGTGTGTCTAGAATACCCGGCTCGCCTGAGCCCGTGCTTTTTCCGCATGGATGAGCTCGGCGACAAGTAGTAGCCGCAAGGCTAATTTTTTTGTATTAGGAGCGTCTAGCCCATGAGTATGCAGGACCCGTTAGCGGACATGCTAACTCGAATCCGTAATGCCCAGATGGCTGAAAAGTCCGTCGTAAGCATGCCATCTTCTACTTTGAAGGTAGCTGTTGCCAAAGTCCTGAAGGACGAAGGTTACATTGCGGGTTATCAGATCAGCAGCGAAATCAAACCACTGCTGTCCATCGAGCTGAAGTACTTCGAAGGCCGTCCGGTCATCGAAGAAGTGAAGCGCGTTAGCCGTCCAGGCCTGCGTCAGTACAAGTCCGTCGATGATCTGCCAAAAGTTCGTGGCGGTCTCGGTGTGTCTATCGTCTCCACCAACAAAGGTGTGATGACGGATCGTGCTGCGCGCGCTGCCGGTGTCGGCGGCGAAGTTCTTTGCACTGTGTTCTAAGGGGGGATAAGCATGTCACGCGTCGCTAAGAACCCCGTTAAGCTGCCAGCCGGTGTCGAAGTCAAATTCGCAGGCCAACAGCTTTCGGTGAAGGGTGCCAAGGGCACTCTCGAACTGAACATCCATTCGTCCGTTGAGATCGTTGAAGAAGCTGGTGAGCTGCGTTTCGCTGCTCGCAATGGCGATCAACAAACTCGCGCAATGGCTGGTACCACTCGTGCGTTGGTAAACAACATGGTCCAAGGCGTAAGCCAAGGCTTCGAGCGCAAGCTCCAGCTGGTCGGTGTTGGTTACAAAGCGCAAGCAAAAGGCACAGTGCTGAACCTGGCTCTTGGCTTCTCGCACCCAGTGGATTATGAACTGCCGGAAGGCATCACCGCTGAGACTCCTAGCCAGACCGATATCCTGATCAAGGGCATCGATAAGCAGCTGGTAGGTCAAGTGGCCGCCGAGATCCGCGACTTCCGTCCACCAGAGCCGTACAAAGGCAAAGGTGTGCGCTACGCGGACGAAGTCGTCCGTCGTAAAGAAGCCAAGAAGAAGTAGGGCATAGCAAATGACCGACAAAAAAGTTACTCGACTGCGTCGCGCTCGCAAAGCACGCCTGAAAATGCACGAACTCGAAGTCGTGCGTCTCTGCGTGTTCCGCTCGTCGCAGCACATCTACGCCCAGGTCATTTCGGCCGACGGCAACAAAGTCCTGGCATCTGCCTCGACTTTGGATAAAGAACTGCGTGATGGCGCCACTGGCAACATCGACGCGGCCACTAAGGTTGGCCAGCTGGTCGCTACGCGTGCTAAAGCCGCTGGCGTCTCGCAGGTGGCTTTCGACCGCTCTGGCTTCAAGTACCACGGCCGCGTCAAGGCGCTGGCTGATGCTGCTCGTGAAGCTGGGCTGGAGTTCTAAGTTATGTCAAATAACGACCAAAAGCGCGACGAAGGCTACATCGAGAAGCTGGTTCAAGTTAACCGTGTAGCCAAAACCGTTAAAGGCGGCCGTATCTTCACTTTCACCGCGTTGACCGTGGTTGGTGATGGTAAAGGGCGTGTTGGCTTCGGCCGTGGCAAGTCGCGTGAAGTGCCTGCTGCGATCCAGAAGGCAATGGAAGCTGCTCGCCGCAACATGATCCAAGTTGATCTGAACGGCACCACTCTGCAGTACGCAATGAAGTCCGGTCACGGCGCTTCGAAGGTGTACATGCAGCCTGCTTCTGAAGGTACCGGTATCATCGCTGGCGGCGCTATGCGTGCTGTCCTCGAAGTTGCTGGCGTTCAGAACGTTCTGGCCAAGTGCTACGGCTCGACTAACCCGGTAAACGTGGTTCACGCCACTTTCAAAGGTTTGAAAGCTATGCAGTCTCCTGAATCCATTGCCGCCAAGCGTGGCAAAAGCGTCAAGGAGATCTTCTGATCATGGCTACCGTAAAAGTTACGCTGATCAAAAGCATGACCGGCCGCATCCCTAACCACAAATTGTGCGTTAAGGGTCTGGGTCTGCGTCGCATCGGTCACACTGTAGAAGTACTTGATACTCCCGAGAATCGCGGGATGATCAACAAGGCTTACTACATGCTGCGTGTCGAGGGTTAATCGATGAAACTCAATGATCTGAGTCCAGCGCCGGGTTCCCGTCGCGAAAAGCATCGTCCGGGCCGTGGTATCGGTAGTGGTTTGGGCAAGACCGGTGGCCGTGGCCACAAAGGTCAGTCCTCCCGCTCCGGTGGCACCATTGCTCCAGGCTTTGAAGGCGGTCAACAGCCGCTGCATCGTCGCCTGCCGAAGTTCGGTTTCGTTTCCCTGAAAGCCATGGACCGCGCAGAAGTGCGTCTGTCCGAGCTGGCTAAAGTGGAAGGCGACATCGTCACCGTGCAGTCCCTGAAAGATGCCAACGTGATCAACGTCAACGTTCAGCGTGTGAAAATCATGCTGTCCGGCGAAGTTACTCGCGCTGTCACCATCGGAAAGGGAATCGGCGCCACCAAAGGTGCGCGTGCGGCTATCGAAGCAGCTGGCGGCAAGTTCGAGGAATAAATGGCTAAGCAAGGTGCTCTCTCTGCGCTCGGCAAAGGCGGTATGTCTGAACTCTGGGCTCGTCTGCGTTTTCTGTTCCTGGCGATTATCGTCTACCGAATAGGCGCACACATCCCGGTTCCAGGTATCAACCCGGACCGACTCGCGGACCTGTTTCGACAGAATGAGGGGACCATTCTTAGCTTGTTCAACATGTTTTCCGGCGGCGCGCTGGAACGGATGAGCATCTTTGCACTGGGGATCATGCCGTACATTTCGGCATCGATCATCATGCAACTGATGACCGCCGTTAGCCCGCAGCTGGAACAGTTGAAGAAGGAAGGTGAAGCTGGCCGTCGCAAGATCAGCCAGTACACCCGCTACGGCACTGTCGTCCTCGCTCTCGTTCAGGCAATTGGCATGTCCATTGGTCTGGCAGGGCAGGGCGTTGCGTTCACTGGTGACTTTGGCTTCCATTTCGTCGCGGTATCCACATTTGTGGCTGGTGCGATGTTCATGATGTGGCTGGGTGAGCAGATTACTGAGCGTGGTGTTGGCAACGGTATCTCGATGTTGATTTTTTCGGGTATCGTCGCCGGTCTTCCGAGAGCGATCGGGCAGTCTTTCGAGTCTGCACGTCAGGGTGATATCAACATCTTCGCCCTGGTTGCCATCGGTTTGCTGGCAGTAGCGATTATCGGTTTCGTGGTGTTCATTGAGCGTGGTCAGCGTCGTATTGCTGTTCACTACGCCAAGCGTCAGCAGGGCCGCAAGGTCTTCGCTGCGCAGACTAGCCACTTGCCGCTGAAGGTGAACATGGCCGGTGTTATTCCGGCCATTTTCGCGAGCAGCATTTTGCTGTTCCCGGCTTCGTTGGGTGCCTGGTTCGGCCAGTCTGAAGGTATGGGCTGGTTGCAGGACATCTCGCAGTCGATCGCTCCTGGTCAGCCGTTGAATATTCTGCTGTTTAGTGCAGGGATTATTTTCTTCTGCTTCTTCTATACGGCGTTGATGTTCAATCCGAAAGACGTAGCGGAAAACCTGAAGAAGTCCGGTGCCTTTATTCCGGGCATCCGTCCAGGTGAGCAGTCTGCGCGCTACATTGATGGCGTTCTGACTCGCTTGACCATGTTCGGTGCTCTTTACATGACGGCCGTGTGCTTGTTGCCCCAGTTCCTGGTGGTTGCAGCAAACGTACCGTTCTACCTTGGCGGGACCTCGTTGCTGATCGTCGTCGTGGTTGTGATGGACTTCATGTCCCAAGTACAATCGCACCTCGTTTCGCACCAGTACGAATCCCTGATGAAGAAAGCCAACCTGAAGGGTTACGGCAGCGGCATGTTGCGCTGAGTACCCATAAGGTTCGAGGAGTTGGTGATGAAAGTTCGTGCATCGGTGAAAAAGCTGTGCCGTAACTGCAAGATTATTCGCCGCGAAGGTGTTGTTCGAGTAATTTGCAGCGCGGAACCGCGTCACAAACAGCGCCAAGGCTGAGTGTGATTGTGCTTCAAGCCCGGCAGCTAGTGCGCTGCCGGGTTGATTATTTGTTATTACAGCGATATTATCTCGCGCCCTATTTCTTGGCTTCCGGGGCGTAGGTAGCTGTCAATTGGAGTCCCACTGAATGGCCCGTATTGCAGGCGTTAACATTCCAGATAACAAGCATACTGTTATCTCGCTGACCTACATCTATGGTGTTGGTCGCACTACTGCACAGAAGATCTGTGCAGTGACTGGGGTAAACCCAGCCGCAAAGATCAAAGATCTGAGCGACGAGCAGATTGAACAGCTGCGTGGCGAAGTGGCGAAGTTCACCACTGAAGGTGACCTGCGTCGCGAAATCAACATGAAAATCAAGCGTTTGATGGACCTCGGTTGCTATCGCGGTCTGCGTCATCGTCGTGGTCTTCCAGTGCGCGGTCAGCGTACCAAGACTAACGCGCGTACCCGTAAAGGTCCGCGTAAGCCGATCCGCAAGTAATCGCCCCAGCGAATCGACAGGAAATTAATCATGGCTAAACCTGCTGCTCGTCCTCGTAAAAAAGTTAAAAAGACAGTGGTTGATGGCATCGCCCACATCCATGCATCTTTTAACAACACAATCGTGACCATCACCGACCGTCAAGGCAACGCTCTTTCCTGGGCTACCTCCGGTGGTTCGGGTTTCCGCGGTTCCCGCAAGTCCACCCCGTTTGCTGCTCAAGTAGCTGCTGAACGTGCTGGTCAAGCTGCGCTGGAATACGGCCTGAAAAACCTCGACGTTAACGTCAAAGGTCCAGGTCCAGGTCGTGAATCTGCAGTCCGCGCTTTGAACGGCTGTGGCTACAAGATCGCCAGCATCACCGACGTGACGCCAATCCCGCACAACGGGTGCCGTCCGCCGAAGAAGCGCCGCGTGTAATCCAGGAGATTGTAAAGAATGGCTCGTTACATTGGTCCAAAATGCAAACTCGCTCGTCGCGAAGGCACCGATCTCTTCTTGAAGAGCGGCGTGCGCGCGATCGAATCGAAGTGCAACATTGAAGCAGCACCTGGTATCCACGGCCAACGCCGCGGTCGCCAGTCCGATTACGGCACCCAACTGCGTGAAAAGCAGAAGGTCCGTCGTATCTACGGCGTTCTCGAGCGTCAATTCAGCGGCTACTACAAAGAAGCTGCTGGCAAGAAAGGTGCAACTGGCGAAAACCTGTTGCAACTGCTCGAATGCCGTCTGGACAACGTTGTATACCGTATGGGTTTTGGCTCTACTCGTGCCGAATCCCGTCAGCTGGTATCGCACAAATCCGTCAGCGTTAACGGTCAGACCGTAAACGTGCCGTCGTACCAGGTTCGTGCTGGTGACGTGGTCGCGATTCGCGAGAAAGCAAAGAACCAACTTCGCATTGTCCAAGCTCTCGATCTGTGTGCCCAACGTGGCCGCGTAGAATGGGTAGAAGTAGACACTGAGAAGAAGTCGGGCGTTTTCAAGAACGTTCCAGCTCGCAGTGATCTGTCCGCCGACATCAACGAAAGCCTGATTGTCGAGCTCTACTCCAAGTAAGGGCTAGAAAATAGGTGCATCCATGCAGATTTCGGTAAATGAGTTCCTGACACCCCGCCATATTGATGTGCAGGTTGTCAGTCCAACCCGCGCCAAGATCACTCTCGAGCCTCTCGAGCGTGGTTTTGGCCACACCCTGGGCAACGCGCTGCGCCGCATCCTGTTGTCCTCAATGCCCGGCTGCGCAGTAGTCGAGGCCGAGATTGACGGTGTGCTCCATGAGTACAGCGCCATCGAAGGTGTACAGGAAGACGTAATTGAAATCCTGTTGAACCTTAAAGGTCTGGCTATCAAGCTGCATGGCCGTGACGAAGTTACGCTGACCTTGTCGAAGAAGGGTTCGGGGGTGGTTACCGCTGCCGATATTCAGCTGGATCATGATGTCGAGATCGTTAACCCCGATCACGTAATCGCTAACCTGGCGTCTAACGGCGCCCTGAACATGAAGCTCACCGTAGCTCGTGGTCGTGGTTATGAACCGGCAGACTCGCGTCAGAGCGATGAAGACGAAAGCCGCAGCATTGGTCGCTTGCAGCTTGACTCTTCGTTCAGCCCGGTTCGCCGTATCGCATACGTGGTGGAAAACGCCCGTGTCGAACAGCGTACTAACCTGGACAAGCTGGTTATTGATCTGGAAACCAACGGTACTCTGGATCCTGAAGAGGCAATTCGCCGCGCTGCAACCATTCTGCAACAGCAGTTGGCTGCGTTCGTCGACCTCAAAGGTGACAGTGAGCCAGTGGTTGTCGAGCAGGAAGACGAGATCGATCCGATCCTGCTTCGCCCGGTTGACGATCTGGAACTGACTGTACGTTCGGCTAACTGCCTTAAGGCGGAAAACATCTACTACATCGGTGACCTGATTCAGCGTACCGAAGTAGAGCTGTTGAAGACTCCGAACCTTGGCAAGAAATCCTTGACTGAAATCAAGGACGTTCTGGCCTCCCGCGGTCTGTCCCTCGGCATGCGCCTCGACAACTGGCCGCCTGCAAGTCTTAAGAAGGACGACAAGGCGACTGCCTGATCGTCGTAATCACCGAACGTTGTGTTTGGTAAGGAATGAACCATGCGTCATCGTAAAAGTGGTCGTCACCTGAGCCGCACTAGCTCGCACCGCAAGGCCATGTTTCAAAACATGGCAGTGTCGCTGTTCGAGCACGAGCTGATCAAAACTACACTGCCGAAAGCTAAAGAACTGCGTCGCGTTGCTGAGCCGCTGATCACTTTGGCCAAGACAGACAGCCTGGCTAACCGCCGTCTGGCTTTCGACCGTACTCGTTCGAAAGCTATCGTTGGTAAGCTCTTCAACGACCTGGGCAAGCGTTACGCTACCCGTGAGGGTGGCTACTTGCGCATCCTCAAGTGCGGTTTCCGCACTGGCGACAACGCGCCTATGGCGTACGTCGAGTTGGTTGATCGTCCTGCCGGTGGTGAAGCTGTATCCGCTGAGTAAGACGTCAGTCTGAAACGAAGAACCGGGCCTAGTGCCCGGTTTTTTGTGCACGCTCGAAAAGTATCGAAAAGCCTAAGCGATAAAGCCTCATTAGTATTTATCTATCGATTCTCACAATTTAATGAATTTGATGGTGTCATGTTGATGGTCAATACTCCCTCTCAGCCGATTAGCCGGCAGTAGGAAAGACTGACAGAGGAAGACATCGCATGAGCCAAAATAAAACACTTACCACCGCCAGTGGCGCTCCTGTCGCTGATAACCAGAATTCCCGTTCCGCCGGCCCTCGTGGCCCGCTGCTGCTCGACGACTTTCACCTGATCGAGAAGCTTGCCCATTTCAACCGTGAAAACATCCCTGAGCGCCGCGTACACGCCAAAGGTTCGGGTGCTTACGGTACGTTCACCGTAACTCGGGACATCACCGAGTACACAAGCGCCAAACTGTTTGAGTCTATCGGCAAGCAAACCCCAACCTTCCTGCGGTTTTCCACCGTTGGCGGTGAGCGTGGTTCGGCCGACACCGAGCGCGATCCACGTGGTTTCGCCCTGAAGTTCTACACCGAAGAAGGTAACTGGGACATCGTCGGCAACAACACGCCAGTGTTCTTTATCCGCGATCCTTTGAAATTCCCGGACTTTATTCACACCCAGAAACGTCTGCCACAAAGCAACCTGAAAAGCGCGCAAATGATGTGGGACTTCTGGTCGCACTCACCTGAGGCGTTGCACCAGGTCACCATTCTGTTCTCGGACCGTGGCATCCCCGATGGCTACCGTCACATGCACGGCTTCGGCAGTCACACCTACAGCCTGATCAACACCAATGGCGAGCGTCACTGGGTGAAATGGCACTACAAGACCAAGCAAGGGATTAGAAACCTGGCGCCAGCAGAAGCGGCACGCCTTGCCGGTACCGATCCGGATTACGCGCAGCGTGATCTGTTCGGCGCGATTGAGCGCGGTGATTTCCCGAAATGGCGCGTGTGCATCCAGATCATGACTGAGGCTCAGGCCGCAGCGCATTACGAGAACCCGTTTGATGTGACCAAAACCTGGTCGCAGAAAGAGTTTCCGCTGATCGAAGTGGGCGAGCTGGAGCTTAACCGCAACCCGCAGAACTATTTCGCTGAAGTCGAGCAAGCGGCGTTCGGGCCGAGCAACATGGTCCCGGGTGTCGGTTTGTCGCCTGATCGCATGCTGCAGGGTCGAGTGTTCGCTTACGCCGATGCGCACCGCTACCGCATTGGCACCAACCACCAGCAATTGCCGGTGAACGCGCCTCGCAGCCCGGTAAACAGCTATCAGCGCGACGGTTCGATGGCGTTTGGCAGCAATGGCGGAGCGACACCTAACTACGAGCCGAACAGCTACGTCGAATCGCCGAAGCAAGCGCCTCGTTATGCAGAGCCGCCATTGGCGCTAAGTGGTTCGGCTGATCGCTACGATCACCGCGAGGATACCGACTACTACAGCCATGCTGGTGCGTTGTTCCGTTTGATGAGCGATGAGCAGAAAGCGCTGTTGGTCGGCAACATTGCCGGCGCAATGACCGGAGTTTCCAGCGATGTAGTTGACCGCCAATTGCAGCATTTCTACAAAGCCGATCCGGCGTATGGGGAAGCAATCGCAAAGCTGCTCAACGTACAGCTTAACGAAGTCTAAACGAGAAGCAGAACCGCCCTCATTTGGGCGGTTTTTGCGTTATTTAAACCACTTTTCTCAGAATATCTTCGCTTTTATCGCGCAAGCAGAGTGACCAAACAGTCTGCTTGGTTCAAACTACGGACTTTCAAGCAGGGAGATGTAGGGCGATGCAAGGCCACCCAGACGTAATCGATTACCTCAACACGTTGCTGACCGGCGAATTGGCGGCGCGTGATCAATATTTCATCCATTCGCGGATGTACGAGGACTGGGGTTTCACCGAGCTCTACGAACGTATCAACCACGAGATGGAAGAAGAGGCGCAGCACGCTGACGCGCTGATGCGCCGGATCCTCATGCTCGAAGGCACGCCGCGCATGCGTCCGGACGACCTGGATGTCGGCACCACAGTGCCTGACATGCTCGCCGCGGACCTGCGTCTGGAATACAAAGTCCGCGCCGCACTCTGCAAGGGCATCGAGCTCTGCGAGCTGCACAAGGATTACGTCAGCCGCGAGATGCTGCGTATTCAGCTGGCTGATACCGAAGAGGATCACACCTACTGGCTTGAGAAGCAGCTGGGTCTGATCAAGTTGATCGGTTTGGAAAATTACCTGCAATCGCAGTTCTGATTCCGCCGGCTACAAAAAAGCCCCTGTCACCGATGAAGTGACAGGGGCTTTTTCGTGGGCCTGATTCAGGCTCTGTCGCGAGCCAGCAGCGGCTTGAGGTAGAAGCCGGTGTGAGATTGCTTCATCTCTGACACTTCTTCCGGCGTACCGACGGCGATGATCTGGCCGCCCTTGGAACCGCCTTCCGGCCCGAGGTCCACCAGCCAGTCGGCTGTTTTGATTACATCAAGGTTGTGTTCGATCACCACCACGGTGTTGCCGTGGTCGCGCAATCGATGCAGTACGTCGAGCAGCTGCTGAATGTCCGCGAAGTGCAAGCCGGTCGTCGGCTCATCGAGGATATACAGCGTCTTGCCGGTGTCGCGCTTGGACAGTTCACGGGACAGCTTCACCCGTTGGGCTTCACCACCCGACAGCGTGGTCGCTGACTGCCCGAGCTTGATGTACGACAGCCCGACATCCATCAGCGTCTGAAGCTTGCGCGCCAGGGCCGGAACCGCGTCGAAGAACACCCGCGCTTCCTCGATCGTCATCTCGAGGGTTTCGTGGATGCTCTTGCCCTTGTACTTGATCTCCAGAGTCTCGCGGTTGTAGCGCTTGCTCTTGCAGACGTCGCATGGGACATAGATGTCCGGCAGGAAGTGCATTTCCACCTTGATCAGGCCGTCGCCCTGACACGCTTCGCAACGTCCGCCCTTCACGTTGAAGGAGAAGCGTCCAGGACCATAACCGCGGGAGCGGGACTCCGGCACACCGGCGAACAGTTCGCGAATCGGTGTGAACAACCCGGTGTAGGTCGCCGGGTTGGAGCGCGGCGTTCGACCGATCGGGCTCTGGTCGATGTCGACAACCTTATCCAGATGCTCCAGACCTTTGATGCTGTCGTGAGCGGCCGCTTCGAGCGTCGTCGCACCGTTCAATGCCGTAGCGCTAAGCGGGAACAAGGTGTTGTTGATCAGCGTCGACTTGCCCGAGCCGGACACGCCGGTCACGCAGGTCAGCAGGCCGATCGGAATGTCCAGATCGACATCGCGCAAGTTGTTGCCACGAGCGCCCTTGAGGGACAGCGACAACTTCTTGTTGCGCGGCGTGCGTTTGGCCGGAACGGCAATCTTCACCCGGCCCGACAAGTACTTGCCGGTCAACGAATCAGGGTGAGCCATGACCTCAGCCGGCGTACCTTCGGCGACGATATGCCCGCCGTGTACACCCGCGCCAGGACCGATATCCACCACGTAGTCAGCCAGGCGAATCGCATCTTCATCGTGCTCGACCACGATCACCGTGTTGCCGATATCCCGCAAATGCTTGAGCGTACCGAGCAACCGATCGTTGTCCCGTTGGTGCAAACCAATCGACGGTTCGTCGAGGATGTACAGAACGCCCACCAGTCCAGCGCCGATCTGGCTGGCCAGACGGATACGCTGCGCTTCACCACCGGACAACGTGTCCGCACTGCGATCCAGCGACAAATAGTCCAGGCCAACGTTGACCAGGAACTGCAGTCGCTCGCGAATTTCCTTGAGAATCTTGTCGGCAATTTCGCCACGGCGGCCAGTGAGTTTCAGCACGCCGAAATACTCACAGGCATCGCCAATCGGCAGATTGGTCACCGCCGGCAGCGTCTTCTCGCCCACCCACACATGTCGAGCCTCACGACGCAGGCGAGTACCACGACAATCCGGGCAAGGCTGGGTGCTGAGGAACTTGGCCAGCTCTTCACGCACAGAAGCCGACTCGGTTTCACGGTAGCGACGTTCCAGATTCGGCACGATGCCTTCGAACGGGTGCGAACGTTTGACGATGTCGCCGCGGTCGTTCAGGTATTTGAAGTCGACGTTTTGCGACCCGCTGCCGTGCAGGATGAACTTCTGCTGATCGGCCGTCAGTTCGTTGAATGGCACTTCCAGGCTGAACTTGTAGTGTGAAGCCAACGAGCCGAGCATCTGGAAGTAATAGACATTTCGCCGGTCCCAGCCACGAATCGCGCCTTCCGCGAGCGTCAGTTCGCCATTGACCAACCGCTTGATGTCGAAGAACTGCTTAACACCCAGGCCATCGCACGTCGGGCAAGCGCCGGCCGGGTTGTTGAAGGAGAACAGCTTGGGTTCCAGCTCGCTGATGGCATGGCCGCAGATCGGGCAGGCGAAGCGCGCGGAGAAGATGATTTCTTCGCCGGGCTCGTCGTCCATAGGCGCGACCAGGGCGATGCCGTCCGCGAGCTTCAGCGCGGTCTCGAACGACTCGGCCAGGCGCTGCTGCAGGTCGGCGCGCACCTTGAAGCGATCGACCACCACATCGATCGAGTGCTTCTTCTGCTTGTCCAGCTTCGGCAACTCGTCCAGCTCGCAGAGCCGGCCGTTGACCCGGGCCCGCACAAAGCCTTGGGCGCGCAGTTCTTCGAAGACTGAAAGGTGTTCGCCTTTACGCTCGCGGATGACCGGGGCCAGCAGCATAAGCTTGCTGCCCTCCGGTTGGGCGAGGACCAGGTCGACCATCTGGCTGACGGTCTGGGCTTCCAGCGGAATATCGTGATCCGGGCAACGCGGAATACCCACGCGAGCGTAAAGCAGGCGCAGATAGTCGTAGATTTCGGTGATGGTGCCGACCGTCGAACGCGGGTTGTGCGAGGTCGATTTCTGCTCGATGGAAATGGCTGGCGACAAACCTTCGATGGTGTCGACGTCAGGCTTTTCCATCATCGACAAAAATTGCCGCGCGTAGGCCGACAGCGATTCGACGTAGCGGCGCTGGCCTTCGGCGTACAGCGTGTCGAATGCCAGGGATGATTTTCCGGAGCCGGACAGGCCGGTGATGACAATCAGTTTGTCCCTGGGCAGGGTCAGGTCGATGTTCTTCAGGTTGTGGGTTCGGGCCCCACGAATCAGGATCTTGTCCAAAGTGGCCTCGCTCGGCGGGCGTCGAAAACGTAGGAGTATACGGCCAAATACTGGATGGATGCACACTATCGAATGAGCGGGTTGCAGCCTTACATGAAGAGTCTGTCAGCAGAGCGCGTCAAAGCGTCGCGATATACCCCGTCAATCGATGGGACTGGTAGAATCGCCGCCGGTTCACATGAGGTTTTTCCATGCACGATCCCCACAGCGAACGCATGAGTGGCAGTGAGACCCGCGCAGCAAGCGGTCTGGCCCTGGTGTTCGCCTTCCGTATGCTTGGCATGTTCATGGTGTTGCCGGTACTGGCGACCTATGGGATGGATCTGGCAGGAGCGACCCCGGCCCTCATCGGGCTGGCGATTGGCGCTTACGGCCTGACCCAGGCGATCTTTCAAATTCCCTTCGGCTTTATTTCCGACCGGATCGGTCGTCGTCCGGTGATTTACCTGGGGCTGATCGTCTTCGCCCTCGGTAGCGTGCTGGCGGCCAATGCCGACTCGATCTGGGGCGTGATCGCCGGACGAATCCTGCAAGGCGCCGGGGCAATTTCCGCGGCGGTGATGGCGTTGCTGTCAGACCTGACCCGCGAACAGCATCGGACCAAAGCCATGGCCATGATCGGTATGACGATCGGTCTGTCGTTCGCTGTCGCGATGGTTGTAGGACCGTTGCTGACCCGCGCCTTTGGCCTGTCCGGGTTGTTCCTCGCCACGGGTGGCATGGCGCTGTTCGGCATCGTGATCGTGATGTTCATGGTGCCTCGCTCAACCGGACCGTTGCAGCACCGCGAATCCGGCGTTGCGCGCCAGGCGCTGATCCCGACGCTCAAGCATCCAGACCTGCTGCGTCTGGACCTGGGCATTTTTGTGTTGCACGCGATGTTGATGTCGAGCTTCGTTGCATTGCCGCTGGCGCTGGTCGAAAAAGCCGGGTTGCCTAAAGAGCAGCACTGGTGGGTCTACCTCACTGCGCTGCTGATTTCCTTCTTCGCCATGATCCCGTTCATTATCTACGGCGAGAAGAAACGCAAAATGAAACGAGTTTTACTCGGCGCCGTCGCGACGCTGATGCTCACTGAGCTATTCTTCTGGCAGTTCGGCGATAGCTTGCGGGCTCTGGTGATCGGGACGGTGGTGTTCTTCACTGCGTTCAATCTGCTGGAAGCTTCGTTGCCATCGTTGATCAGCAAGGTTTCACCAGCAGGCGGCAAAGGCACGGCGATGGGGGTTTATTCCACCAGCCAGTTCCTCGGTTCGGCACTGGGCGGCATCCTCGGCGGCTGGTTGTTCCAGCATGGCGGTCTGTCGGTTGTGTTCCTTGGATGCGCCGGTCTGGCTGCCCTCTGGCTGGCCTTTGCTGTTACCATGCGCGAACCACCCTACGTGACGAGCCTGCGCTTGCCGTTGTCGCCCGAGGCGATCCGCGAAGCGGGTCTGGTCGAGCGCCTGAAGGCCGTCGTAGGGGTAACAGATGCGGTGATCGTTGCTGATGAAGCGGCGATTTACATCAAATTGGACACAGAACTATTGGATCGCACCACCCTTGAGCGCCTGGTGAACAACCCGGCCGGGGCAGCGTGCGTAGCCTAGGAGAACGTTATGGCCCGTGGGGTTAACAAAGTCATATTGGTCGGCACTTGCGGCCAGGATCCCGAAGTTCGCTACTTGCCTAACGGTAACGCCGTGACCAACCTGAGTCTGGCGACCAGCGAACAGTGGACCGACAAGCAAACCGGTCAGAAGGTCGAGAAGACCGAGTGGCACCGTGTGTCGATGTTCGGCAAAGTTGCCGAGATCGCCGGCGAGTACCTGCGTAAAGGTTCGCAGGTCTACATCGAAGGCAAGCTGCAGACCCGCGAGTGGGAAAAAGACGGTATCAAGCGTTACACCACTGAAATCGTGGTCGACATGCAAGGCACCATGCAACTGCTGGGCGGCCGTCCACAGCAGGGCGACCAACAAGGCGGGGGCAATAACTACCAGCAGTCCGCCCCGGCCCCACGCCAACAGGCTCCGCGTCCACAGCAGTCGGCAGCACCGCAACAGTCGCGTCCGGCTCCACAGCAGCAGGCCGCTCCGCAACCGGCTCCGGATTTCGACAGCTTTGATGACGATATCCCGTTCTAAAAAGCAGCTATCGAGTCAGTAACAAAAAAGCGAAGCCATCTGGCTTCGCTTTTTTGTTGGCGCTATTAACTGGATAACGCGGTCACATTGGCCCGTGCCGAGTGCAGTTTCTTGTAGCTATCGATCAACCGCAGGTGCCTATCGAGCCCTTCCAGTTTGATGCTGGTCGGCGTCAAACCATGGAAGCGCACGCTGCCATCGACCGAGCCGATCACTGCATCCATTCGTTCGTTGCCAAACATCCGGCGGAAATTGGCCTCGTAGTCTTCCAGTTCCAGGTCTTCGTCCAGCTTCATCTCCAGCACCGCGTTGACGGCCTGGTAGAACAAGCCGCGCTCAACCGTGTTGTCGTTGTACTGCAGGAACATCTCCACTGCCTCTTTCGCCTCTTCAAATTGCTGCAAGGCGAGATAAATCAGCAGCTTCAACTCCAGGATCGTCAGCTGGCCCCAGGCCGTATTGTCGTCAAATTCGATGCCGATCAGGGAGGTGATGTCGGTGTAGTCATCCAGCTCACTTTCCACCAGGCGCTCAACCAGCGCTTGCAGTTCGTCGTCGTCCAGGCGATGCAGGTTCAGGATATCGGCGCGGAAGAAAAGCGCTTTGTTGGTGTTATCCCAGATCAGGTCGTCTACGGGATAGATTTCCGAATAGTCCGGCACCAGGATGCGGCATGCCGTCGCGCCGATATGCTCGTAGACCGCCATGTACACTTCCTTGCCCATGCCTTCCAGAATGCCGAACAAGGTCGCGGCTTCTTCGGCATTCGAGTTTTCACCCTGGCCGGAGAAGTCCCACTCCACGAATTCGTAATCGGACTTGGAGCTGAAGAAGCGCCACGACACCACGCCGCTGGAATCGATGAAGTGCTCGACGAAGTTATTCGGCTCGGTCACCGCATGGCCTTCAAACGTCGGCTGGGGCAAGTCGTTGAGGCCTTCGAAGCTGCGGCCCTGGAGCAGTTCGGTCAGGCTGCGCTCCAGCGCCACTTCCAGGCTCGGGTGCGCGCCGAACGAGGCGAACACACCGCCGGTACGCGGGTTCATCAACGTGACGCACATCACCGGGAATTCACCGCCCAGGGATGCATCCTTCACCAATACGGGGAACCCTTGCTCTTCCAGCGCCTGAATACCGGCCAGGATCCCGGGGTACTTCGCCAGCACATCGGCGGGCACATCCGGCAGTGCAAATTCACCTTCGATGATTTCGCGTTTTACCGCACGCTCGAAGATCTCCGACAGGCATTGCACCTGGGCTTCGGCCAGCGTGTTGCCGGCACTCATGCCGTTGCTCAGGAACAGGTTTTCAATCAGGTTGGACGGGAAATACACCACTTCGCCGTCCGACTGGCGCACGTATGGCAGCGAGCAGATGCCGTGCTCTTCATTGCCCGAGTTGGTGTCGATCAGGTGGGAGCCACGCAACTCGCCGTCGCGGTTGTAAATCTTCAGGCAGTACGCGTCGAGGATTTCGGCCGGCAGTTCATCTTTACGGCCAGGCTTGAACCAGCGTTCGTCCGGGTAATGCACAAACGGCGCGTTGGCGATCTCTTCGCCCCAGAACTGATCGTTGTAGAAGAAGTTGCAGTTGAGTCGCTCGATAAACTCGCCCAACGCCGACGCCAGCGCGCCTTCCTTGGTTGCGCCCTTGCCGTTGGTAAAACACATCGGCGAGTGCGCATCGCGGATATGCAGCGACCACACGTTGGGAACGATATTGCGCCACGAGGCGATTTCAATCTTCATGCCCAGGTCCGCCAGAATGGCCGACATATTGGCGATGGTCTGCTCCAGCGGCAGGTCCTTGCCCGCGATATAGGTGTGCGCCTCTGAATTAGACGCAGGCATCAGCAACGCTTGGGCATCGGCGTCGAGGTTTTCCACTTCTTCGATCACAAACTCAGGCCCGGCTTGCACCACTTTTTTCACGGTGCAACGGTCGATGGAACGCAGGATGCCCTGGCGGTCCTTGTCGGAGATGTCCGCTGGTAGCTCGACCTGAATCTTGAAAATCTGGTTGTAGCGGTTTTCCGGATCAACAATGTTGTTCTGCGACAGGCGAATGTTTTCGGTGGGAATGCTGCGAGTGTCGCAGTACAGCTTCACGAAATAAGCCGCACACAACGCCGACGAAGCCAGGAAGTAGTCGAACGGACCCGGTGCCGAGCCATCGCCCTTGTAGCGGATAGGTTGATCGGCCACCACCGTGAAGTCGTCGAACTTGGCTTCAAGTCGAAGGTTGTCGAGAAAGTTGACCTTGATTTCCATGGGGGATTACCAGAATAACGGGCTAGACGATTTGGCCGCCATTATCCGGCATTTCAGCTATAAGTCTTGCGCGCATCGTACTTATGTCCACACCGGCGATGGATGGATCAGTCGAGTATCAGGTGCGGTAAAAACCGGCTCGAATCCTTGGTGATCAGACTGTTGTCTTCCCGCACACCAATACCGGCCGCCTGATCGCCGATCACCCAAGAGCCAACCAGCGTAAAGCTGTCGCCAAACTGCGGCAACGGTGCGAATTCCTGAAGGATAAACGGCGCGTCGGTGTAGGGGCCGTCCTCTTTTACGATCAGGCCCTCAGCGGTTTGCAACTCGATGTTGGCGCCTTCCCGCGAGAAGAACGGTTTGCGCACCCAGCCTTTCGGCACCGCTTTGCCCGGGTCAGTATCCAGATGAGTTTCGAGCAGGTTCGGGTGACCTTTGTTGAATTCCCACAGCAGCGACAGGATGCCCTTGTTGGAGATGATCGATTTCCAGGCCGGCTCGAAAAATTGCGTATCGCTCTGGGCAATCGCTGCGCCGAACGGTTCGTGGAAGATGAACTCCCAGGCGTGCAGTTTGAACAGGTGAGGAATCCAGCGATCTTCCAGATCGACGAAGCGTCCGTCAGTGGTGAGGCCGATGTCTTCGATGTCGATGTGGCGTGATTCTATTCCGACTTTTTCGGCAATCAGGCGCAGGTAATCGGTGGTGCCCTTGTCCTCGACCGAGTCTTTCATCGAGGCGAAATAAAACGGCTGTGTGAGCTGCAGTTGAGCGAAGGCCTGATGCAGTTTGGTGTCGATGCTATTGAACTGGTCGGCGTGCTTGGGCAGCAGGCCACGTTCGATGCATTGTTCCAGCCAGCCCCATTGGAACGCGGCGGCCTCATAGAGGCTGGTCGGCGTGTCGTAGTTGAGCTCCAGCAACTTGGCCGGCCCGGTGCCGTTGTAAGAGAAATCCATCCGACCATACAGGTGCGGATGGCCTTCGAGCCATGAAGTGCGAACCAGGTCGAAGAACGGCTCGGGAATGCTCAGGCGCTCCAGCAATTCCTCGCTCTGCACCACGCGAGCCACCAGGTCCATGCACATGTCATGAAGCTCGGTGGTCGGGTCTTCCAGATCGTTTTCGATTTGCTTGAGCGTGAATTGGTAATACGCGCTCTCGTCCCAATAGGGTTCGTCGTCGATGGTATGGAACAGAAAGCCGAGACTTTCGGCTGTCTGTTTCCAGTCATGACGCTCTGCGCAGAGGATTTTCTTCATGGCTCTGTTCCCTTAGCTGCTCGAACCGCCAGAACTCTTGCTCGATCCACCCCAGCCACTGCGTGCGCTGGCTTGGCTGCCGAAGCCGCCACGGGAGGTGGACGATGCAACGGACACCGGCTTGCTGCGGGTGATGTTGTCGGTGTAACTGCTACTACCGTAGCGTGCCTGGTTGGACCTGTTGAAGGTCGAGCCTGACGAGACCCGTTGGCTGAGTGTCGAGGACGAATAGCTGCCGCGATCATCGCGATAGCGGTAGACCGGTTCGGAGTAGTAACTGTTGCGGTTGTTGCTGAGCATGTTGCCGATCAGGAGTCCCGTCAGCAGGCTACTGCCGGAGAAGCCCGAGCCTGCGGCGTTCGCTTCCGACGCGGGCAGTTTGGCCTTGGCCGCGTCCACTTCGGCTTGCGTGACCTCGCCATCGGCGCTCAGCTCGAAACCGCCGAGCTTGGGGATGAATTTGCCGGCGGAATCCTGCTGGCACCAGTCGGCAACGAAGTCGGCGTCGCAATCGGCCTTGTTGTCATACACCGGCGCAATGCTTCGATGCTGAGTCATGGCCTTCATGTAGGCATCAGAACAGATATCGACCGGGAGCTTTTCATCGGCGCACTGCTGAACGGACTGAAAGTTGTACTTTTTGTGTATCTCGTAGGTTTCTTCCGTCGCCCCGCAGCCAGAGATCGCCATTGCGACCGATGCGGCCAGTGAGAGCTGAACGTACTTGCTTCGTTTCATCGGAATCTCCGTGGCGCAATCAGTTCGGGGAAGGGGTCATGCACGCGGCGTTCAGCATGCCGACGCTAATGGCCACTGCCGCGATATAGATACCCGCGGCGATTTCACCCTTTTTAATGCGTTCAGAGGCGCCTTTAAGCACCAGGCTGGTCACCAGGAAAGCCAGCAGTTGTACGAAAGCGGCGATCACTGCCCAGACGACGAAGTCCAGAATGCTGATCGAGTAGGCAATCACATTGCTGGCTGGAATGGCGAAACCGATGATGGCGCCCCCCAGTGCGATTGAGGCCGCAACGTTGCCAGAGCGGATCAGTTCGAACTCTTTGTGCGGGGTGATTCGGGTGTAGATGAATTGAAACAGCGCGAACAATACGGCGGCACCGAGGATGTACGAAACAAACCCGAGCACGGCGGCTTTGTTCAGGGAGATGGAGAGCGCTTCAAGCATGGACTTCTTCCTTGTTTAAAAAGTGTTCAGGTCAGTGGTGTACAGCGAAATGCCCAGCGAAGTGCTCAAGCTGATGGTGCCTTCGGCGTCTTCTTCGACGGAAAACAACAGGAATTCACGGCGATCGGTCAGGCCGGTTTCGCGGGCGTACAGCATCGAACGGTGCTCGATGCGGTAGGACTCATTCGGATTGCTCAGGCGTTCGCTCAACGCCACCAGTTCCGTCTGGCCTGCCTCGGTGCCCCATTCGCGGGTGTACTCGACACCGTTGTGGTTGTAGGTTGGCAGCCCGATCAGGCTCTGAGGGCCGGCCAGTCGGCGCAACTCCGCTTCACTGTTGATGGTGACGTAACTGAGGTAATTGAACAGGATCACCGACTCGACCTGTCCGGCGATGTCGCCGGTGGTGTGCACTTGCAGCCAGTAGTCTTCGTCGTTCATGTAATAGCGTGACAGCCAGGTCGACTGCCCGAGATCAACAGTGCCAGCGCTCCAGATCTGTTGGGCGCCAGGGATTACCACTGTGGTGTTACCGTCGAGCAACAACTTCAGCGTGGTGTCGAACATCACCTCTTTACCCAATGCCAGACCCAGCGGACCGATGGCGGGCAGGGTTTCGTTGGCTGTCCATTTCGATTCCGTATTCGCTTTCGGGGCCTTAAGCCCCATCAACTGTTTAAACCATCCCATTGGTGATTTCCTTGAGGCGAGTGGAGGCGATGTAGAAGAGTTCGCCGCCCTCAACACGAGTGGCGCCGGGCGGGTTGATCGAAGGCTGTCGGGCGCCTTTGGCGCGGTAGCCGATAAGGGTAGCGTTGTGGCGCTCTTTCATCTGTGCGTACAGATCGCCGAATGTTGCTTCAAAAGCCTCGGGCAGTTTCATCAGGTACTGGGTGGCGCCTTGACCCACGCACAGCAATTCATTAATGACTACTGACGAGCCCGGATCCTGAGAGGCGCGCACCAACATCTCGATGGCCATGCTTGAGGTGCACTCCAGGCTGGGCGCGTAGGCGCTGGCGAGCGCGGCGATTTCACTGTCATTGAAGTGGGCGACCACATGCCCGACAGGGCTCAGTTGATTGATCGCCAGCACGGTGGCCAGGGTCAGATCGTCTGAATGGGTTCGCACCAGGACGCGTTCGGCACCGGGAACGCCCGCCCGCAGCAAAAGCGCGGCAGAGGACAGGCTTTCGCCTTTGATAAAGTCCGCTTTGCCCGGCATGGGATTTTCTTCGAGGTCGCAATCGCAAATGACGATCAGGTTGTCATTGGACGTTTCGTCCTGCAGCAGTAATTCAATGACTCGCTCGCTGGACGCACCTTCCCAGCCGATGAGAACGGTGTGACCGACCTTACCGGTGAAATCACCTTTGCCCTTCATGCTTTTTCTCCATACATCAATGACGCTGCTGGTGGTTTTGCCGATGGCTGCCGTCAGCAGCGCAATGCCCCCGAGCATGACCCAGGTAGCCACGAAAACCCGTCCCGCCGAGGTTTGGGGCGCAAGATCGCCGTAACCGACCGTCAGCGTGGTGGTGAGGTAGAAATAGGTAAATGTGGCGGGGGCGGTGAGGTGTTGTTCGCCCAGAAGCACCAGGCCGAGCCAGGCCGTGCACAGGTGGATGCCCAAGGCAATCGCCAGTCCCGCCCAGCCGAAACGGTGGAAGAAGGACGAGGCATATACGCGTAATAAAAGAAAAATAGACATGACGTCCCTGTCTCCGTGGGATGACTCGTTCCTGGCAATGCGCAGGCCTGAACCCCTGAAGGTTCAATTGCCTTTACCGGGCGGCATTAAACCTGTTGCCGGGCGCCGAGAGAAGTACCTTGGCTGCAATAAATCCGGCGAATGCCCCGGCGATATGGCCTTCGAATGAAACCCCCTGGCGCGGAAGGAAGCCAAACACCAGGCCGCCATATAGCAGGGCGACGACCGCGGCCGTGATCAAGTTACCCCAACTGTGCTGGAACCAGGCTCGCGACAGAATGTACGCCCACAGCCCGAACACCCATCCGCTGGCACCGATGTGCATCCCGGAAAACCCGAACAGCCAGACCAGCAAGCCGCCCAGACCAATGATGATCGCGCTCACGGCGATGAAGCGATTGAGCCCGTCGACAATGACCAACGTGCCGAGGATCAAAAAGGGAATCAGGTTGGCGCTCAGGTGCGCAAAGGACCCGTGCAAGAAAGGCGAGGTGATGATGCCGACCAGTCCCTGCAGTGTTCTCGGAACCAGGCCGAAGGCAGTAAGGCTGTAGCCGGTCGCAACATTGAGCAGTTGCAGCGCAACCATGAAGATGGCCACGCCTGCGATTGTCTTGAAACCCTTCAGGGCATCCATCCGTGACCTCGACTCGAAGGGCCGTGAATGCCCGTTACTTAAGCGCAACCCATGTGGGAGCGGGCTTGCTCGCGAAGGCAGTGTGTCAGGCAACATTGATGTCGACTGACACTCCCTCTTCGCGAGCAAGCCCGCTCCCACAGGTTCCGCAGCTCGGCATCAGGGCAATGAATGCCCTTCCTGCTGCTGTGTCGCTTACTCAGCCGATTTTTTCTTCAGGCGTTCCAGAATCGCATTGGCGCTGCCTTCGTTCGGCGTAATGCCGGCTTCGCGGAGTTTGCGTTCCAGATCAGTGCCGGTCGATGCATCGGCCAGTTGATCCTGGGCATCCAGTTCCGCGGCGCGTTGCTGCTGCTTGGCTTGCAGGCGGTTCAGTGTACCGACGGCGGTTTCCAGCTTGCCGTTGGCGCCGCCACTGGCGATCGAAGCGCTGACCTGGGCTTTCTGTACGCTTTCGCGGGCCTTGGCCATGTCCACTTGCTGACGCAGGCTTTTGATGCGGCTTTCGGCCTTGGTGATGTCTTTGCGCATGTTGTCCGCGTAACCGCCGAATTCGGTGGCCTGCTTTTGCTCGACATCAAGCTCATTGGTCAGGGTCGAAATGGCTTCGGCCACTTCCAGCGCCAAGTCTTCGCGGTTGGCCTGAATCGCGGCCATGGCCTTGGATTCGAGGTCCTTGATCTTGGCGTTGTACTCGGCCACACGATCAGCCGACAGCTTGTGCTTGGCCATGATGGTGACCAACTCACGCTTGGCATTGGCCAGGGCGCTGTCAGCGTCGCGGATTTCCTGGTCGAGGATGCGCAGGGCCTGTTGGTCGACGATTGATTCGCCGACTTCATTGGCACCGCCACGCAGCGCGGTGAACAATTTGCTCCAGATGGACTGAGTCATTGGATATTTCCTGTTCCCGAAAAATTAGATGAAGAAACGTTCAAAGGCTTCGCTGGCGCGCTGGACGTTGTCGACGAGGGTTTTGACCTCGGTCACGACGTTGGTCAGGCTGGAGTCGGAGCTCAGTGCGCCGAACATGTTGTAAACGATCTGCCCGTTGGGCATGGACTCGATACCGATCGAGGACAGCGGGAACATTTCCCGGCTGCGCAGAACGGCATCGTTGAATGCCGGTACGTCGTTGATGGACTCGACATCAACCAGAACGGTATCCACGATGACCTGATCGCCAACCACGGCGATGTAAATCGGCAAGCCACCGAAATCGTTCATTTCCAGCTTGATGCTGGACTCGGAGCCTTGAACGAGGGAGAGGGTGATGTCGTTCGAAACCACTTCGTCGAGGGCCTGAAGGGCACTGTAGAGGCGATCGATGTTCCAGTTGTTACCTGCGCTCATGTAATTCTCCGACATGAATGAGCCAGCCAGGATCGGTTGGCGTAGCTGTTTCTCCATCTGCTTGAGCAGGCTTCGGTTTTCGGGAAGCACCCAAGTCTCGTGTTTCACATAACCGGCGGCACCCAGACCCGCGCGCATCTGCTTCATGTAGAAGCTCGACGGTTTTTTCGCGGACGGTTTCGAGCGCTCTCCCTTGCTGCTTGCGGTATCGGTATCAGGCTCGGCAGGCGGACCTGATGGAGAGCGGCTTTTCATACTGGTGACTCCGTTGTGAAATCTCACGCGTGAGAAACACTACAGTGATTTTTTACACCACTCAATAGCTCACGCGTGAGATTTTTAGCGACCGGAAACGCAAAGGCCCGCAACGCGAAAGCGCGGCGGGCCTTTTGTTTATCGAGTTGTTCAGGGGGCGTTAGCGGCTGGCCGCGAGAAATTCGTCGGTGGACACCACGCTGGCGTAGGCAAAACCCAGGGCCGACATGAAGGCGGCATGAACGTGGGCTGCCGGAACGGTGACGCCGTTGAACTCCAGATCACGGGTAGCGCAGGCGTCATGAATCACCGTGACGCTGTAGCCAAGATCGGCGGCGGCGCGGGTGATGCCGTCGACACACATGTGGCTCATGCTGCCAACGACGACCAGTTCCTTGATGCCTTGCTCGTCGAGGATCGATTTCAGTTGTGTTTCACGGAACGAGTTGACGAAATGCTTGAGCACCACAGGCTCATCGGCGCGATTCAGGACTTTGGGGTGCAGCTTCGCGCCTTCCGAACCCGGGGTGAAAAAGGGCGCTTCGTCGGAGGTGAATTCGTGGCGGATGTGTACCACCGAATCACCCGCATCGCGGAAGGCTTTGAGCAGACGAACGGCATTGTCCGCCGCGGCATCGGCGCCGACCAGCGGCCACTTGCCTTGAGGGAAGTAGTCGTTTTGGATATCGACTACGATGAGTGCTTGCTTGGCCATGACTGTTTCCTCGAAGTGCTTGTTGGTGTGGAATGAAGTATTGGGTCTGGCAGGCCGTCCGAGGATTGGCCGCACCGACAATAGAAGGGGGAAAACTGACTATGGACGCAGAAAGGGCAATCGCCGAACTGGGCGTGCTGATCTATCCCGGTGCGCAGATGGCGGCGGTGCATGGATTGACGGACTTGTTCGGGGTGGCGAACCGGATTGCCGCCGAGCATCAGGCGGCGCAGTTGCCGTTGTTGCGGGTCAGCCATTGGCAGGTTGATGGCGATCAGGCGCCCGGGCGGGTCTATGACAGTCATCCCGCTGCGGACGGCGCGTTGGTGGCGGTGTTGATCCCGCCGTCGATTGCCGGTTTTTCCGAAGGCCAGGCACCGCAGGCGCTGTTTCGCTGGCTGCGTCAGCAACACGCCAATGGCGCGACACTCGGCGGGGTTTGCGTGGGCTCGATTCTGTTGGCCGAGAGCGGCCTGCTCGACGGTCGTAGCGCCACCACCCACTGGACCTCGGCCAAAACCTTCGCCGAGCGTTACCCGGCGATCAAGCTCAAGGCCGACACACCCATCGTTGACGACGGCGACCTGATCACCACTGCCGGGCTGATGGCCTGGTCCGAACTGGGCTTGCGTCTGGTCAACCGTCTACTGGGGCCGAGCATCGCCACCAGCACCGCGCGGTTTCTGGTGGTGGAACACAGCGACAGCGCGAGTGAATGCGGCAGCAACTTTTCACCGATACTCAGCCATGGCGATGCCTCGATTCTCAAGGTCCAGCATTGGCTGCAAAGCACCGGAGCGACCGATGTGTCGCTGGCAACGATGGCCGAGCGGGCAGGGCTGGAAGAACGCACGTTCCTGCGTCGATTTCGCGCCGCAACCGGGCTTAAACCCACCGAGTACTGCCAGCACCTGCGGGTCGGCAAGGCCCGGGAAATGCTCGAGTTCACCAACGGCACCATCGATCACATTGCCTGGACGGTGGGTTATCAGGATCCGAGTGCCTTTCGGGCGACGTTCAAGAAGATTACCGGATTGGCGCCAAGTGATTACCGGACACGGTTTGGGGTAACACCCTCAGCTGTGACTCGGTAGCCAGATCGCAACAGATCAAAATGTGGGAGCGGGCTTGCTCGCGAATACGGTGTGTCATTCAGCACTAATGTCGACTGAAAGATTGCATTCGCGAGCAAGCCCGCTCCCACATTGGATCTGTGTAAGCCTTCGGTCGTGCAAAATGCCGGAATCTTGAAGGCTGTCGTGCAGAATCAAACAGGCACGGTGCCATCATGTTTTTCGCAACTGGCTGATTTGAAAAACGTTTGTCTTCGGCCCCCCTTGGCCTGATCTCTGCACCCTTTCAACTACATTCAACAAGCGCAGATTGAAGGGGGACGCATGACCCCAGCAAATCGCAAGAAACTGGTGCTCGCTCACTCCGTGCGCCCCGAGGCTCCATTGCATGAAGTAGAAACCAATCGTGCGCTGGCCCGTTGGCTGGCACAGATCCTGGGGCTTAAATACGGCGGCAGTTACGACCCCGAACGGCACAACGGTCGAGACCTGTATCTGTTGCCGACCCAGACGCTTGTGGGCGTCGCTGCTGCCCGGCGATTGGGCGTCAAGGGGCCGGAGGATTTGTGGGGCGGTTATGTCGATCATGATTTCATCTGCACCAAAGCCATCAGCCACGGATTACGCAACAAAGATGCTCACGCTCCGGAAGGTTGGTCACCGTTGTTTTTCGAACGCGTGCGCAGAGTGGTGCTCGACGGTCTCAGTGTTTTTTCCATGGATGATGCGCGTCCTGCGGCGGAGCATCTGCTCTATAGCGGCCCGATCCGCATCAAGCCGATTCATGCCTGCGCCGGACGCGGTCAGGAAGTGATCAAAAGTCTCGACCAGTTCGATGCCATCCTCGCCAGACCCGATGCCAAAACGTTGTTCACCGAAGGTGTGGTGCTGGAGCAGGACCTGGACCACGTGATCACCCACAGCGTCGGTCAGAGTTTTATCGGCGACACGGTGCTGAGTTATTGCGGTGATCAATACTTGACCGAAGACGGTCAGGGCGAGCAGGTTTATGGAGGGTCCAACCTGCTGGTAGTGCGGGGTCACTACGATGATCTGCTCGAACTGGAACTGCCGGACGATGTTCAGCTGGCGATCCGCCAGGCACAAGTGTTCGACCGTGCCGCGGATGAGGCTTATCCCGGTTTCTACGCTTCGCGGCGCAACTACGACATCGCCCAAGGCGTGGACAGTAATGGCAAACAGCGTAGCGGCGTGCTCGAGCAATCCTGGCGGATGGGCGGTGCCAGCAGCGCCGAAGTCGCCGCCTTGCAGAGCTTCGTCAACGACCCCGGGATGCGCGCGATTCGCGTGTCGTCGGTCGAGACCTACATCGACCAGCCGCTGCCGGCGGACGCCATCGAGGTGTATCGCGGGCCGGCGCAAAACAGTGACTTTCTCCTCAAGTACGTAACGGTTAAATCCTATGACGGCTAGAAGCGAAACCATTCAGATCGACATCGACGATGAACAGATGATCGGGACTTTTCTCAGTCCCAAATCGAAAGTTCCCGGCGTGCTCTTTGTGCACGGTTGGGGCGGCAGTCAGGAGCGAGACCTGGAACGGGCCAAAGGCATCGCCGGTCTGGGTTGCGTGTGCCTGACGTTCGACTTGCGCGGGCATACCGGCGGCAGGGGTATTGCGCTGAGTCGAGTGACGCGCGAAGACAACCTGCGCGACCTGCTGGCGGCGTATGACCGCTTGCTCGCGCACCCGGCGCTAGATACATCGGCGATTGCCGTGGTCGGCACCAGTTATGGCGGTTATCTGGCCTCGATCCTGACGTCATTGCGTCCGGTGCGCTGGCTGGCGCTACGGGTGCCGGCGCTGTATCGCGATGATCAATGGCACACGCCCAAACGTGACCTGGACAAGATCGATTTACGTGATTACCGCAGCACGTTAGTCCGCGCCGACAGCAATCGTGCGCTGCATGCCTGTTCGCAATTTACCGGGGACGTGCTGCTGGTCGAATCAGAGACTGACGACTATGTGCCTCACTCAACCATCATGAGTTACCGCGCTGCGTGTCAGCAGACTCACTCGCTGACCCACCGGATTATCGACGGCGCCGATCACGCCTTGAGCGAGCCTGTTTCGCAACAGGCGTACACCTCGATCCTGGTGGGCTGGATCACCGAGATGGTGGTGGGCGAGCGGTTGAGCATTATTCAGTCATCGTAAAAACATCGGCGGTTAATGCCTCGGTTTCTTCTCGATCCGCAATGACTTGGCCTTGGCTTCCACGATCAGGTACATCACCAGGGTAATCAGTAGCGGCAAGATGAAATAAATCGCCCGATAGGCCAGCAATCCGGCCACCAGGCTGCCTCGGGACACTTCATGTTGCAGCAGCGCCACGAACACCGCTTCAAGCACGCCAAGCCCGGCGGGAATGTGCGTAATGACCCCGGCAATCGCGCTGATCAGCAACACCCCAAGCACCAGCGGGTAATCCAGCTTGCTCGGCAGCAGGGTGAAAATCACCGCCGCCATCAGCGACCAGTTCAGCGCCCCGAGGGCCAGTTGCAGCACTGCCATGCGCAGGGACGGCAGGTTGATTTCCACCCCGCGTATCGCCCACTCCCGCCGCTTGGAAAACTGACACGCCGCCAGATACCCCGCGCTCACCAGCAGCAACAACACCCCCACACCTTGCAACGCATCAGTGCTCAGCTTCCAGCCTGGCGGCATTCGCACTAGTCCGCTGCTGAACACCGCACCGGCAATCACCATGTAACCGAACCAGTTGGTCGCGAGGCTCAACCCGAGAATTTTCGCGATGTTGCCCTTGCTCACCCCGAGTCGCGAATACAGCCGATAACGCATGGCAATACCGCCGACCCAAGCGCTCAGATTGAGGTTGAAGGCATAGCTGATAATCCCCACCGGCAGGATCTGCTTCCACGTCAGGTCCTGGCGAATGTAGGTACGGCCGATCAAGTCGAAGCAGGCATAGACCAGAAAACTCACCAAGGTCAGACCGGACGCGATGATCAGTGTGCGCACCTTGAAATCTGCGAGGTTGTCGAACACTTCATCCCATTCGATGCGCTGGGCAAGCATCGTGAACAGCACGATCAGCGCCAGGAAAAACAGCATTGTCAGCGGCCGTTTCCAGCGGCTCCAGCGGGATTTGGGCGGGGTGTCGGCGTGGGTCGTCGGTTGTGTATCAGAGTGGCTCATCAGGTGTCACTCCCGGCGGAATGGGAAAAAGGTTTCAGGCGCGGTTTGTGCGCCGGCAGCCAACCGGCCCAGGCGGGGAAGTGCCGCAGGAAGTGAAACACCAGAAAACCGACGGTCATGTGCCAGACCCGCCCGCGTGGGGACTTGTCTGCGGACATGACCTTGCAATGGTTGTCACTCAGGTCTTCGAGGCGCTCGAACAGGTCGCGGTTGAAGGCGCGATCGCGGATCAACACATTGGCTTCCAGGTTCAAGGACAGGCTCAACGGGTCGAGGTTGCTCGAACCGACCGTGCTCCAGTCCTCATCCACCAGCGCGACTTTGCCGTGCAGCGGACGGTCGCAATATTCGTAAATCTGCACGCCGGATTTGAGCAGGTAGTCATAGGTCATGCGCGCCGCGAGTTTGGCCACCCGCATATCGGGCTGGCCTTGCAGGATCAGCCGCACATTGACGCCACGGCGTGCCGCGTTGCGGATCTCGCGCAGCAGGCGATAGCCCGGAAAGAAGTAGGCATTGGCGATCACCACTCGGCGCTGGGCACTGCGCAGCACCTGCCGGTAAACCTCTTCGATGTCGGTCGGGTGCTCGCCATTGTCGCGGTACACCAGGCGAACCTGGCCGTCATGATCAGTGAACGCCAGCTCCGAGCGCCGTTGTCTGCGGCGTTGCCACCAGTATTTGGCGCGAGCCGGGCGACCGCATTGCAGCAAGGCGAAGTGATGGATGTCGGCCACCGCCGGTCCTTGCACTTCAACGGAATAATCCTGCTTGGCCTCAGGGCCGAAGTCGGCCAAATGGTCGGCCGAAAAGTTGATGCCGCCGATGAACGCAATCGTGCCATCGACCACCACGATCTTGCGGTGCAGGCGGCGGAACCAGTTAGTGCGGATGCCCAGATGTTTGGGTGCCGGGTCGAAAATCTGGATGCGCACGCCGGCCTCGCTCAGGACGGTGAGGTATCCCGTGCTCAGTTCACCGCAGCCAAAGCCATCGAGACTGGCGGTGATCCGCACGCCACGTTGAGCGGCGGCGATCAGTACTTCCTGCAGCTCATCACCGACCTTGTCCTCGAACACAATGAAGGTTTCCAGCAGGATTTCAGTCTTGGCCTGACGCATGGCCTCGAACACCCGAGGGAAATACGCTTCGCCGTTTTCCAGCAGCTCTACGCGGTTGTTGCCCTGCCAGCCATATTCGACGTCGACCACGCCCGGTTCACGGATCGGCGGGGTTGTGGATAAGTGCTCCACTTGGGTTTTATCCATCGATGGGCTGCTCATAGCTCGATCTCCACCGACAGCGGTGCGTGGTCGGAAAGGTGTGACCAGGGTCGCGCGGCCAGCACTTGCGGCTGGCTGGCCTTGAGGTTGCGCACGTAGATGCGGTCAAGGCGCAGCGCGGGCAATCGCGCTGGAAAACTGCGCGCCGGTTTGCCATGGAGTTCGGCGAAAACCTCCCGTAAACCACTGGGTTTGAGCAGCGCGTCGGCACGCTGGCGCCAGTCGTTGAAGTCACCGGCAACGATCACCGGGGCATCGCTCGGCAGTTCTTCGAGGCGCTGGGCCAGCAACTTGAGTTGTTCGGTGCGGTGGGTTTCGCGAAGGCCCAGATGCACACAAATGGCATGCACTTCCTGGCCGTCACCGGGCAGGCGCAGCACGCAATGCAGGATGCCACGGTTCTCGTGACCGCTGATGGAAACGTCGAGGTTGTCGTGGCGAATGATCTGGAATTTAGACAGCAGCGCATTGCCGTGATCGCCCGCCGGATAGACCGCGTTGCGTCCATAGGCGAACTGCGGCCACAGGGTGTCGGCGAGAAATTCGTATTGCGGCATCGCCGGCCAATTGCTGTAGCGCTGGGGATGACGCTCGTGGGTGCCGTGGACTTCCTGCAAAAACACCACGTCGGCGGACACGCTGCGCACCGCTTCGCGCAATTCCGGCAGGATGAAACGCCGGTTGAGCGCGGTGAAACCCTTGTGCGTGTTGACCGTCAGCACGGTGAAACTGCGCACGGTGGTGATGATGGGTTGCTGTTCGTCGGTGGTGCCGACCGGTTCGGAAATGCTCATGACAGCACTCCTTCGGCGGCCAGTTCACCGGGACGGGTGGCAAGGTCTCTATCCAGATGAAAACGCTCCAGCAAGCGGCGGGCATCGAAGGGCGCGCGGACTTTGATGTCGTTGTCGAAATAGCAAAACACCTCACGGGACTTGCGCGCCTTGGGCTTTTGCCGCGGTGCGATCAGGTGCGGGTCGGGCGGTTGCTGGCCGTGGTACCAGGCCTCGATCCGGTCGCCCCAGCGTTTCAGCGCTTCGGGGGTATAACCGCTGGCATAAAGTTCTTCGGCACCGTGCAGGCGCAGGTAAACGAAGTCGCTGGTGAGGTCTTCGCGGTACGGCCATTTACCGGCGGTGTCGGCGATAACCAGCGCAGCATTGTGGCGTTTGAGCAGGCGGATGAAGGCGGGGTCGATGAAGCTCTCGTTTCTGATTTCTACGGCATGGCGCAAAGGCTTTTTCCCGTAGGCCTTCAGACTGGCGTGACCGTTCACGTGCGAATCATGCTGGCGGGCGAGGGCGGCGGCCTCTTCGGTGTTGTGGGGCAACTGCTCCAGAAAGGTTTCGAACAGCTCGGCATCGAATTTGAAGTTGGGCGGGAATTGCCAGAGAATCGGGCCGAGCTTTTCTTTAAGTTCCAGCACCCCTGACGCAAAGAAATTCGCCAGGGGTTTATGGATCTCCCGCAGTCGCTTGATGTGGGTGATGAAGCGCGGGGCTTTGACGCTGAAAACGAAGCCCCTCGGGGTTTCGGCGTACCACTGGGCATAACGTTCAGGCCGTTGCAGGGCGTAAAACGATCCATTGATTTCGATGCTGTTGACCGCCCGTGAGGCGAATTGCAATTCGCGCTTGTGGGTCAACCCCTTCGGGTAAAAATCCCCCCGCCAGGGCGTGTAGCGCCAGCCTGAAATACCGATGTGGATCGCCGCCATGTCGCCTCCCGTCTAATGGTCCTCGGACTGCCCTGTCTTCTGATGACTGCGGGGCGGGCGAGAAAGTTTCGACGGGACTACGGACGGTTAATGCTTAACAGACCAACACAAAATCAATGTGGGAGCGAGCCTGCTCGCGAATGCAGTGTGTCAGTCACATCGATGCTGGATGTGCTGCCGCCTTCGCGAGCAGGCTCGCACCCACAGGGGTTAGTGGCCGGTGACGATCCGTTGTGAGCCTTCAGCAGGTTCGGCGTACACCGGACCCAACCGATCAAGGCGACCGCTCCACGCGGTCAGTGCCAACGCAACCAACACCACCAGCCCACCAATCCATGCGGTGTGGATCAGGCCCATATGAGCAACGATCAAGCCACCGCCCCACGCACCGCCGGCGATGCCGAGGTTGAACGCGGCGATGTTCAGGCCCGACGCCACATCCACCGCATGCGGGGTGTGATGTTCGGCCTGACGCACTACATAAACCTGCAGCCCCGGCACGTTGCCGAACGCAACCGCGCCCCAGACCAGTACGGTGGCCAGGGCCAACCATGGATTGCCAGCGGTGAAGGTCAGTACGAACAACACCGCAGCGAGCAGGGCGAAGATGATTTTCAGGGCACTGATCGGGCCGCGTTTGTCCGCCAGTTTGCCGCCCCAGATGTTACCGACGGCCACCGAGATGCCGTAGACCAGCAACACCAGGCTGACGGTGCTGGCGCTGAAGCCGGAAATGTCCTGGAGAATCGGTGCCAGGAAGGTGAACGCGATGAACGAGCCGCCGTAGCCGACCGCGGTCATGGCATACACCAGCAACAAACGCGGCTGCTTGAGCACCTGCAATTGCTGCAACAGTGAAGCCGGTTTGCTGTGGGCAATGTTTTTCGGCACGTAAAGCAGGCTGCCGATGAACGCGATCACACCCAGCGCAGACACCGCGAGGAAGGTTTCACGCCAGCCGAAATGCTGGCCAATGAACGTCCCCAGTGGTACGCCGGTGACCAGCGCCACGGTCAGGCCGGTGAACATGATGGCGATTGCGCTGGCGGCTTTCTCTTTCGGCACGAGGCTGGTGGCGATGGTCGAGCCAATCGAGAAAAACACGCCGTGGGCCAGGCCGGTGACGATCCGCGCAATGATCAGCGATTCGTAGCTTGGCGCTTTCCAGGCCAGCAGGTTGCCGAGGGTAAACAGCACCATCAGTGACAACAGCAGCATTTTGCGCGGGACTTTGCCGGTGAGGGCGGTCAGCACCGGGGCGCCAATGGCAACGCCCAATGCGTAAAGGCTGACCAGCAGGCCGGCGGACGGCAGGCTGACGCCGAGGTCGGCGCCGATGGTGGGTAACAGGCCAACGATGACGAACTCGGTCGTCCCGATGGCGAAGGCGCTGAGGGTCAGCGCGAGCAAGGCAATGGGCATGGCTGCAACTCCGGTGGGATTGATTGATGGAGCGCAGTGTCGGGGTTTGGGGTGTGTGGAAAAATACAGGGATGGGCATTTGATATTTGCGTTGTGCGCAAAGATCAAAAGCTACCCCCTCACCCCAGCCCTCTCCCCCAAAGGGGGCGAGGGGGAAAGGGAGCAGAGTTGTGTTGTTTTCAAAACCTGAGTTCGACTCGATGTTTCAGGTCGATGTAGCTCCAAGAACACCTCGGTAGGCTCCCTCTCCCTCGGGGAGAGGGCTGGGGTGAGGGGTGGCCTTTGATTTCACCCAACCTGCAAGGACCGCTGGATGTGTTTGGTGTCGACAAGTTGGACCTTAACGGCGTGGTGCCGACAACATCAATGCCGGATCAGTTTGTTGTGCAGCTGGGTAGTCGATTGCGGATCCAGCTCCAGCCAGAAAATTTGCTTGTCGGCGATCTCGGCAGCGGCCGGCAGACCATCGCGATACACCAGCCGATTACTCGCCAATGCCGGCACTTTTGCGCCCGGTAAAAGCGTCCCGGCGAGGTTCAGCGGATCAACCCCGCACACGGCAATCAAACTCCCATCATGCGGCCGTCGCCGCACCTCGCGTAGTAATGGAATGGCTTCGGGCAACGCAAACTGTTCACCCGCCAAGCCACTGACAAATCGCCCGCCGCGAATTTCGCCGCGAGCTTCCAATCGATGGAACGTGCGCAGCAATTCTCGCCAGCTCGGCAACCAATCCGCTTCACGTTCCAACAAGCGCCAGAACACCACGCCGTAGCGCCGGAGCAAGGTCATGGCGATATGTTCAAGGGTGTCGGTCGGCGTCGGTGCCGGACGTTTGTTCTCCACAACCGGAGCTTGCGCCCCGCGTCGCAGCAAGGCCCAGCGCCCGGCATCGTCCATCCCGCCGACAAACGCTCCGCGCCCGCGTCGGCTGCTGCGATTCTGGCGTTTGCTGGCCGGAGTGATCAGCGCTCGCAGACCGGCGAAGCTGTCGGCATTCACCAGCCCGGCGCCGACCAATTCCTGCAACGCGATTTCCAGTTCCGAGCGCAGCAGGTGGGCTTCGTGAGTCAGCTCATCGAAAAACAGCGCGCCGTGTTGGCTCAGGGCTTCATAGACTTTTTGCGTTTTGGGCGACAGTTCGCTGACCGGCGTCTGCTCGGTCAACCCGCTCCACAACCCGACCTGACTGCGCGGCAATAGCAGAATCGGCGTGCTGCGCAGCGCCGTGCTGGTGCTCTTGTTGCGTGCGGTCAGCCGTGTCCACACCAGTTTGCCGCTGCGGCACAGGTCATCCAGCCAACTCGCTGAATAGTCTTTTATTCGTGCCGGCAAAATATCGCTATCCCAGGCTGAAGCGGCGGCGGGGTAGCCTTCAAACTGACTGATTATCGCTGGCAATACTGCGCTGCCCTGACCTTGGGTCGCGGCGGACAGATGCTGCCAGTCGAACAGGAAACGCATGAAATCCTGCAACGCCACGGGCTCGATTTCTCGCCGCAGACGCTTGACGGTGTAGCGGTGAATTCGCGCCAGCAAATGCCGTTCGCACCATTCTTCCTCAGCCGTGCCGGGCGTGAATTGACCGCGCAGCACATAGCCTTCGCGTTCCAGTTGCGCCAACGCGTGGGTGACTTGAGTCGCCGGTAATCCGAGCGGTTCGGCAATCGCGTTCAGCGGCAATGGACCGAATGCGCTGAGCCGCACACGAATCACTTCCAGCACCGCTTCGTCCGGCGCCCAGACTTCATCGAACCCGGGCAACGCCTCCAACGGTGGCTGCAAAATCGCTTGTGGATAAATCGCGTTCAGGCAAGTCAGCCGCTCCAGTGCCAGCCATAGCGCTTGCCCGGCATTGATTGGCAGGCGGCTGGCGCGACCGCTGTCGGCCAGGGCGTTCAGCCAGTCGAGCCAGTCTGGATTAGCCAAAGCCTCGGCGTCGGAGATGCACGCTAGGCTCATCAACGCTTCATGCATTTCATCGATGCCGGTGGGCGCTGGCCAGGCTTCCTCGCGCACGGCTTGAATCGCGTCCGCATCCAGCGCACCGAGGTCGTCGGTGGACTGCGGATCGCTCCAGCGGCGGTTGAGTACCGCTTGAGTGCGGCGCTCTTCCAGCGGCGCATCGTCGAGAAAGGTGTAGGGCCGGGCACTGAGAATTTCCGCGGCCAGCGGCGAGGGCGCTGGTAAATCGCGGCTGATCAGGCGGATGTCGCCACGTTCCATGCGCCGCAACAACGCCAGCCAGCCTTCGCTGTCCATGGCTTCGTGCAGGCAGTCGTCGAGGGTTTGCTCCACCAGTGGATGGTCGGGAATTTCCCGTTCGCCGGCGAGGTTTTCCACGCAGGCAATCTGGTCGGGAAATACGCTGGCGATCAGGTCTTCGCTTTTCATCCGCTGGATCTGCGGCGGGACTTTGCGGCCGCCACTGTAGCGCGGCAGCGCCAGCGCGACCCCGGCATTCCAGCGCCAACGCACGCCGAACAGCGGCGCATCGAGCACGGCTTGAATCAGGGTGTGCTCGGCGCTGTTGCTGTGCAAATAGCGCCAGACGTCATCGAGTTCAAAACTGTGGCTGGTCGACAGCGACAGGACGATGGCGTCTTCGCTGGCGGCAGCCTGCAATTCGAAGTTGAAGGTGCGGCAGAAACGCTTGCGCAAGGCCAGGCCCCAGGCACGGTTGATGCGGCTGCCGAACGGCGTGTGGATGATCAATTGTGTGCCGCCGGTCTCGTCGAAAAACCGCTCCATCAGCAGCGAGTCTTGTGACGGCAGGGCGCCCAATGTCAGGCGCGCACGGGCCAGGTAATCGACCAATTGTTCCGCGCTGGCGAGGTTCAGACCGAGGGTGTCAGTCAGCCAGTCGGTCGCGGGCTGCAAGCGACCGGGTGTGGCGCCGAGCAGCTCATCGAGTTGCGCTTGCAGGCGGGCCACGGCAAACGACAGTTCCGCACTGCGCCCCGGCGCTTCGCCGAGCCAGAATGGAATGGTCGGCGGTTGGCCCTGCGCGTCTTCGACCCGGACCTTGCCGGTTTCGACCCGCAGAATCCGGTAGGAGGTGTTGCCCAACTGAAAGACATCCCCGGCGATGCTTTCCACCGCAAAGTCTTCGTTGACGCTGCCGATGTTCAGCCCTTGGGGTTCGAGTAAAACGCTGTAGTCGGCGTTGTCCGGGATCGTCCCGCCGCTGGTCACGGCCGTCAGTTTGGCGCCCCGACGACCGCGCAGGGTGCGGGTCACGGCGTCGCGGTGCAGGTAAGCGCTGCGGATGCCCAGGCGACCGTTGTAGCCTTCGGCGAGCATCTGCAGCAGCGCCTGGTAATGTTTTTCGTCGAGTTCGCGGTAGGGCGAGGCGTTGCGGAACATCTCCAGCAGCGCCTGCTCCTGCCATTCCTGGCAACTGACCTCGGCGATGATTTGTTGCGCGAGTACATCCAACGGCGCCTTGGGAATCAGCAAGGTGTCGAGTTCGCCACGCCGCACGCAGTCGAGCAGGGCGGCGCATTCGATCAGGTCGTCGCGGGTGGTGGCGAACAAACGGCCCTTGGGCGTGCCGCCAACCTGGTGCCCGGAGCGGCCGACCCGTTGCAGAAACCCGGCAATCGAACGCGGCGAGGCAATCTGGCAGACCAGGTCGACATCGCCGATATCGATCCCCAGTTCCAGGGACGCCGTGGCAATCAGCACTTGCAGCTCGCCGCGCTTGAGCCGCTGTTCGGCGTCGAGACGAAACTCCTTGGCCAGACTGCCGTGGTGGGCGGCGACGGCTGCTTTGCCGAGACGCTCGCTCAAGTGTCGACTCAGGCGTTCGGCGAGGCGTCGGGTGTTGACGAAAATCAGCGTGGTGCGGTGTTCGCGTGCGAGGGCGGCGAGGCGGTCGTAGACCAGTTCCCAGATGTCGTTGGCCATCACCGCCGACAACGGCACAGGCGGCACTTCGATGTCCAGATCCCGTGGGCGGGCGTGGCCGATGTCGATGATTTCGCACGCGCGATCACGGCCAACCAGAAACTGCGAGACGGCTTCGATGGGTTTTTGCGTGGCAGACAGGCCGATCCGCATCAGCGGTTGCGCGCATAACGCTTGCAGTCGCTCGAGGCTCAGGGCCAGGTGACTGCCGCGCTTGCTGGCGGCGATCGCGTGAATTTCGTCGACGATCACCGTGCGGGCGGTACTGAGCATTTGTCGGCCGGAGTCGGAGCCTAGGAGCACGTAAAGGGATTCCGGGGTGGTCACCAGAATGTGTGGGGCGGTTTTGCGCATCGCCGAGCGGTCTTTTTGCGGTGTGTCGCCGGTGCGCACGGCGGTGTTGATCTGCAATTGCGGCAGGCCCATCTCGCGTAACTGCTCGGTGATGCCGGCCAGCGGGTCTTGCAGGTTGATCTGTATGTCGTTGGACAAGGCTTTTAGCGGCGAAACGTAGACCACCAGGGTTTCATCCGGCAGATGGCCGCCGTTGGCCATTGCGCGGTGGACCAGGTCGTCGATGACCGCGAGGAACGCGGTGAGGGTCTTGCCAGAGCCGGTGGGTGCGGCGACCAGGGTCGAACGGTGCTGGCGGATCAACGGCCACGCCCGGGCCTGGGCGGCGGTGACCGTCGGGAAGGTGCTGCTGAACCAGGCGCTGACGGCGGGGTGGAAGCCTGCCAGGGCGCTGTCCGTCGGGATTGGCAGATTCATGGAGCAATTTATGCGGGCGGGGGGCTGAAGATGCAAGTACCGCTCAAGCCCTCTGGTGGTCTTTAGGGCCCCTTCGCGAGCAAGCCCGCTCCCACATTTGAACGGTGTCGGTCACAAATTATGAGTACACAGGAGATCCAATGTGGGAGCGAGCTTGCTCGCGATAGGGCCGAAACAGGCGCCGCCGTTCTCAGGTATCTACACTTTACGGATGACGGTTGCGCACTAAACCCGCAAAATGCAACGATTCCGGCAACTATCGACGGCATCGCCCGCGAGCGGTGTCGATAAAGCCATTGTTTCAATCAGACTGGGCCTGCTGACTCTATGCGAATGCGCCTTATGTTACTGGGCGGCGGAAATGCCCTTGGGCAGGCGCTGATTCGCCTCGGTGCGGAGGAAGACATCGGCTTCCTCGCCCCCCGCCCACCGCAAGACGGCTGGGACGCCGCGAGCCTGACGCAACTGCTCGACGACACCCGTCCAGACGCGTTGATCAACCTCGCCTATTACTTCGACTGGTTTCAGGCGGAGACGGTCAGCGAACAGCGTCTGGCCGGGCAGGAGCGGGCGATCGAGCGTTTGGCCGAACTGTGCCAGCATCACAACATCGTGCTGCTGCAACCGTCGAGCTATCGAGTGTTCGATGGCTCCCGGGCGACGGCCTACAGCGAAAAAGACGAACCGGTGCCCTTGGGCCTGCGCGGTCAGGCCTTGTGGCGGATCGAACAAAGCGTGCGCGCCACCTGCCCGCAACACGTGTTGCTGCGATTCGGCTGGCTGCTCGATGACAGCCCCGACGGCACCCTCGGGCGTTTCCTCGGCCGCGCCGAACTGCCTGAAGAATTGCTGATGGCCGACGACCGTCGGGGCAATCCGACGCCGGTGGATGACGCCGCCCGGGTGATCATCTCGGTCCTCAAGCAACTCGATTGCTCGGCGCCGCTGTGGGGCACCTACCATTACGCCGGGCATGAGGCGACCACGCCGCTGGCGCTTGGGCAGGCGATCCTCACCGAAGCACGCGCGCTGCATCCGCTGGCCATCGAAGCGCCGACCGCCCAGGCTCACGCCGCCCGGCCCGACGCCGCCGAAGAGCCGCAACACGCGGTGCTGGCCTGCAAGAAAATTCTGCACACTTTCGGGATCAAGCCTCGCGCCTGGCGTGCGGCACTCCCGGGCTTACTGGATAGGTTTTATCGCCATGGCTGACGGCCCTGTTTTAATCACCGGCGGCGCCGGTTTCATCGGCTCGCACCTCACCGATGCCTTACTCGCCAAGGGCCATTCGGTACGCATTCTCGATGACCTCTCCACCGGCAAACGCAGCAACTTGCCGCTGGACAATCCCGGCGTCGAACTGATCGTGGGCGATGTCGCCGATGCCGCGCTGGTCGCGCAGGCGATGGTCGGATGCAGCGCTGTGGCGCACTTGGCCGCGGTGGCGTCGGTGCAGGCGTCGGTGGATGATCCGGTGAAGACTCACCAGAGCAATTTCATTGGCTCGCTGAATGTCTGCGAAGCCATGCGTCAGTCCGGCGTCAAGCGGGTGCTGTATGCGTCCAGCGCAGCGGTCTACGGCAACAATGGCGAAGGCGAGTCGATCGACGAAGACACACCCAAGGCACCGTTGACGCCCTACGCTTCGGACAAATTGTCGAGCGAGCATTATTTCGATTTTTACCGTCGCCAGCATGGTCTGGAGCCGGTGATTTTCCGCTTCTTCAACATCTTCGGCCCACGCCAGGATCCGTCTTCGCCGTACTCCGGGGTGATCAGCATTTTCAGCGAGCGCGCGCAGAAGGGTCTGCCGATCACTGTGTTCGGTGACGGTGAGCAGACTCGCGATTTCGTCTACGTCGAAGACCTGGTCGACTTGCTGGTGCAAGCGATCGAGAAACCGCAGGTCGAAGTCGGAGCGGTGAACGTCGGCTGGAACCAGGCCACGACCCTCAAGCAAATGCTTGAAGCCCTTGAAGCGGTGGTCGGTCAATTGCCGCCGGTGAGCTATGGCCCGGCGCGCTCTGGTGACATCCGCCATTCGCGAGCGAACAATCAGCGTTTGCTGGAGCGCTTTACCTACCCGGAGCAGACACCGATGCGTGTCGGCCTGGCGCGGTTGTTGGGGCGCTGAGGTTTACGCCGTCATGAAAAAGGCGCCTTTCGAGGCGCCTTTTTTGTGTGGCAGTTTTAGAACTTGTAACCCAGACCAACCATGTAGATGAACGGGTCTACGTCCACATCGACTTTGGCGCGAGTGCCCGGCGCCACTGCGTTATTTTGCACCGTCGCGGTGGTGTCGATGTCGATGTAGCGCACCTGGGCGTTGATCATGATGTTGTCGGTCAGCATGTAGTCGGCGCCGACCTGGAACGCCATGCCCCAGGAGTTATCCGCCTTGAAGTTGCTGAAGCCGTTGGCGCTGGCTTCGCTGCCAACGTGCTCGTCGTAGATCCAGGTGTAGTTGATACCGGCGCCGACATACGGCTGGAACGCGGACTTCGAGTCCAGTGGGTAGTACACAACGCTCAGCGTCGGTGGCAGGTGTTTCAGCGTACCGAGTTTGCCGTTGGCCGCGCCGAGGGCGGTGCCTTTGAGCTTCACGTCATGCTCGAACGGCGAGGCCGCCAGCAGCTCGATCCCCCAGTGGCTGTTGAGCATGTAAGCGAAGTTCAAACCCAGTTGCGTGTCGCTGCTCATGGTGGCCTTGCCGCCCAGATCGGCACCCTTCAGCGGACCCTGATCAACCTTGACGCTGGAGCTGTCGGCTTTCGGGTTGACGGTGATTGCACCGGCACGAACGATGATATCGCCGGCTTCGTGGGCGTAGGCTAGCGGTGCTGCGAGCGCGAGGGCAAACAGCGAAACGCAGAGCATGGACTTGTGCATGGAGGGCTCCAAAGGACGTTAAAAATGTTCGATGTCCAATGGTACGGAGGCGTCTGGTACGGTCTTTTGACTCAGCTCAATGAAACAGTGATGGGGACGTCAGTCACTCCGGCAGCTCATACACGTAAATCTTGTCTGCCTGCATCTGATACCCGGCATCCGCCAACTCGCTGGTCGACGCTTTAACCTGCAATGCCCCTTCGATCCAGTACGGCTGATACAACTCGTCGAGCTTCACACCCACCTCACTTTTGACGTGCACGATCTGGTTCGACGGCGGTGGCGGCACGTGGATGCAGGCGCCGAAATAAGGCACCAGCAGAAACTCCGTGGTGCGACCTTCTTCACTCACTTCCAGCGGCACGATGTAGCCCGGCAGCCGAATGTTCTGACCGTCGAGGCTTTTCACCACCGGCGCATTGGGCATGTCTTGCTTGGCCGCGGGTGCCGATTCGGCGGCCAACGCGTTGCCCATCTGCGACAGGTCGTGCAGCGGCGTCATGTTCGGCACTTCTGGTGCGGCGTCTGGCGGGATCATTTCCGACCAGGTCAGGTCTTTCGGCTCGGCCGCCCACAGGGGCAAGGCGACCAGCATCAACAGCACAAGCGCAGCGCGGGGCATGTTCAACGTCCTCATAAACGGATCGACAGGCCATCGGCCAGGGATTGGCGGTACGCGCGCCAGGCCGGCACGCTGCCCATCAGCAATGCGGCGATCAGGATGCCACCGAGCAGCGTCCATTCATATTCGCTCGGCCAGGCCAGCGGCAGGTACAAGCCGTAATTGGATTGCACATAACCTTGGGCCAAGGCGATGCCCACATACAAAAGACCCACCCCGGCAATCACGCCCGACAGCGCCAGGGCAAACGCCTCCAGCACCAGCAACGTCGCGATGTGCCACGGCCGGGCACCCACCGAACGCAGAATCGCCATCTCCCGGCGGCGTTCGTTGAGACTGGTGAGGATCGCCGTGAGCATGCCGATCAACCCGGTCAGCACCACGAACAGCGACACCACGAACAAGGCTTTTTCCGCCGTGCTCATCAAACTCCACAGCTCTTGCAGCGCCACGCCCGGCAGGATCGCCAGCATCGGTTCACCCAGAAATTCATTGATCTCACGCTGTAGCGCGAAGGTAGAAATCTTGCTGTTGAGGCCGAGCATGAACGCGGTGATCGCTTGCGGCGTCAGGTCCATGTTGCGTGCCTGATCGGCACTGATTCGACCGTTACCGCGCGCCGGCACACCGTTATGCCAGTCGATGTGAATCGCTTCCATGCCGCCGAGGCTGATGTGCAACGTGCGGTCCACCGGGGTGCCGGTGCGTTTGAGAATACCGACCACGGTGAACGGCTTGTCGTCGTGCTTGACCAGGCTGATCACTGCCACGCCGTGGGACAGAACCAGTTTGTCGCCGAGTTTGTAGTGCAGCGCATCGGCCACTTCGGCACCGAGTACCACTTCAAACGGGTCAGTGGCGAAGGCGCGGCCGTCGGCCAGTTCCATGTGTTGTTGATGACCGTATTGGTAATGCTCGAAGTACGCCTCGGTGGTGCCCATCACCCGATAACCGCGATGGGAGTCGCCGAGGGACATCGGGATTGCCCACTTCACTTTCGGGTTGTTGGCGAAGTGTTCGAAGCTGTCCCAGCGGATGTTATTGGTGGCATTGCCAATGCGGAACACCGAGTACAGCAACAGGTTCACCGAGCCGGAACGCGCGCCGACGATCAGGTCGGTGCCGCTGATGGTGCTGGCGAAACTGGCCTTGGCTTCGGTGCGCACCCGTTCCACGGCCAACAACAGGCAGACCGACAGGGCAATGGCGAACGCGGTGAGGATCGCGGTGAAGCGGCGGTTAGCCAGGCTGGCCATGGCTAGACGAAACAAATACATCTCAGACCTCGGACGGGGTGGCGGCGCGATTGAGATCGGCCAGCGACAAGTGGCGATCGAACAGCGGTGCCAGGCTCTGGTCATGGCTGACGAACAGCAGGCTCGACCCGGCTTCGCGGCATTCGGCGAACAGCAAGCGGATGAAGTTCTCGCGGGCGTCGTAATCCAGGGCCGAGGTCGGTTCGTCGGCGATCACCAATTCAGGCTGACCGATCAACGCGCGCGCAGCGGCGACCCGTTGCTGCTGGCCGATGGACAGCGAATCGGCGCGGCGACTGAGGATGCTTTCATCCTTCAGGCCCAAGTGGGCGAGGAGGGTGGCCGCCGCTTGATCGACGCTGCCGTGGCGCTGGATCGCCCGTTGAGCACGCAGTTTGGAAAAGTGGCAGGGCAACTCGACGTTCTCGCGCACCGAGAGAAATGGCAGCAAGTTGAACTGCTGGAAGATGTAGCCGGTGTGATCGACCCGGAAGCGGTCGCGAGCGCCGGCCGAGAGTTCGGTCAGCGCCTGGCCCAGCAATCGGATGCTGCCGCGATCGGGCTTCTGCACACCACCGAGCAGGCCCAGCAGGGTGGTTTTGCCGCTGCCGCTGGGGCCTTTGAGGAACAGGGTTTCGCCAGGCATAAGGCGAAACGCCGGGATATCCAGCAGCGGCGGGTGACCGGGCCAGCTGAAGCCGAGGTCGGACAGTTCGATGAGTGCTTGGGTCATTTAACCGGTTTCATGAATGTTGATGCCAGGGGATCGGGGTGAATTTAGAATTTCAGGGCGGCAGCCTTGGCCGTCACTTCAACCCCTTGCTGCCCGCTCGGGCTGATCAGTTGTACCTGAATCTTCTGGGTCGCCGGGAAGGTGTTGAAGATGTTCGCCAGGTCCAGGGTTTTCAGCGCGCCCGGTGCCGAGCAGCTGAATTGATAATGAGCGTGGATTTCGCTGTGGTCGTGGTGATGCTCGTCCTTGCCTTCCTCGTCGTGATCATCATCGGCATCGGGTTTGTCGCCGAACAGCGGACTTTCCAGTTCCTGAGTCGCAACCACGCAGCCAGCGGCTTTCGGCAGGTTGAACAGCACCAGCGGTTTCTCTAGCTGCGCACGAACCGCGGCGACTTTGGCTTTGTCGGCGTCGGTGGTGGCGGTGTGTTCGAAACCCACCAGGTTCATCGCCGGGCTTTCCAGCTCCAGCTCCAGAGTCTGACCGTCCAGCGCTGCGTTCAGGCGTCCGACACCATGTTCGTGGGCACTGAGGCTGCCGTGCTCATGATCATGTTCATCGCCAGCGTGGGCGACGGCCAGCGGCAACAGGGCAAACGGCAGAGCGAGAAGCAGACGGCGCATGGAAGGTCTCCGAAAAGTAAAATGAAGAATTTGTTATGTAATCTTATAACGTAAGTGGCGAGAGTTTGACCGCCTGCTTGGCGTTGCACAAGTCCCATGGGAGCATGCAAGTCAGAAATGTGCAGGAGCAGACTTATGTTGCGTATACGCGGAAGCATCGGCGACTGGCCGGTGGATTTGACGCTGGAGATGGATGACGGCGACTGGGCACGGCTCGGTGCGCAGTTGCAGGTGGTGAAACCGGAGGCCAGTGCAGCGCCGGCAAAACCGATCAATCAGGATGATGCGCTGTGGCAGATCGCCAAGGATTTACTGCGCAAGGCCGGGCAATTGAGCGGGCCGGATTTGCTGGATCAGTTGGAAGGATTGACCGGCAGCGCGGCGTCGGGCAAGCGGTTGCTGGTGCGTTTGCGCCACAACTCTGATGTGAAAGTGACGAGCGGCGGGGATACGCCGCTCTACAGCTGGATCAACGCAGGTTAATACAGCGCAGCAAACAACTTGCGGCGGTACGTGGTCACCAGCGGGTGATCGTTGCCCAGCAGTTCGAACACCTGCAGCAAGGTCTTGTGCGGCAAACCTTCGCTGTAGCTGCGATTGCGCACGAACAGCTTGAGCAACGCATCCAGCGCCGCGTCGTACTGTTGGCGGGCCAGTTGCTGGATCGCCAGTTGATAAACCGCTTCATCGTCCTGCGGATTTTTCGCCAGACGCGCTTTCAGGTCTGCCGCATCCGGCAAATCCTTGGCCTGGCCGAGGAACTGGATCTGCGCCTTGGCGCCGGCCAAGGCAGCTTTGTGCTCATCGCTCGTGACCGCATCGAGCACGATTTGCGCTTCACCCAGCTCGCCACGTTCAGTGAGGCAACGGGCGTAGAGGATCAGGGCTTTTGCGTTGGTGTTGTCTTCGCCCAGCAGCACTTTCAGTGTGGCTTCGGCGTCGGCAAAGCGGTTGTCATCGAACAACGCCTGAGCTTGCTCAAACGGATCGGCAGCAGCCGGTGGCGGCATTTGCACGTGAGGTTCGAGCATTGCGCGCACCGCAGATTCCGGCTGTGCACCGGCAAAGCCATCCACCGGCTGACCGTCCTTGAACAGCACCACCGTCGGCAGGCTGCGAATGCCGAAGCGCGAAACGATGTCCGGCTCGACGTCGCAGTTGACCTTGGCCAGCAGCAACTCGCCCTGATAGCTCTCGGCGATGGTTTGCAGCATCGGCATCAAGGCCTTGCACGGCGCACACCATTCGGCCCAGAAATCCACCAGCACCGGTTTGTGGAAAGAGTTCTCGATCACCGACTGCTCGAAATCGGCAGTCGTGGCGTCGAAGATGTACGGCGTTTCCTGACTCATGGGGGATCTCGTAAAAGCGTGAATGGGGCAACTATACGACTTGGTGGGGGCTGGCCGGAAGCGGTGTGGTCGTTGGAGATGTGTTGGCTGACAGGGCGCCTTCGTCGGAACGCCGCCCGGAGCAAGCCCGCTCCCACAGGGGAATGCGGTCAACTGTGGGACCGGGCTTGCTCGCGAAGCTTTTAGCCGCGCCGCGCGTGGTAGAGGCTCACATGCCGAAACTCTTCGGGCTCGGCCAGATCGGGCAAGGTCATCGCTTCCAGCATCTCGATACGTTGATAAAGCGGGTGCCTGAAATCCCTCACTCGGGAATCCGCCACCAACGCTTCCTGGCCGCGACTCAAGAATTCATCGAGCAACGGCAGATTCGCCCGGTCGTACAGCACGTCGGCCACCAGAATCAGATCAAACCGATCCGACTCGGCGAAAAAGTCCGTTGAGTAGTTGAGGTGTACGTCATTGAGTTCGGCATTCGCCCGACAGGCGGCAATCGCCAGCGGGTCGAGGTCACAGGCCATCACTTCCAGCGCTCCGGCCCTGACTGCTGCGATCCCCGCCACCCCGGAACCGGCTCCGAAATCCAGCACCCGTTTGCCTTTGACCCACTCAGGGAATTCGGCGAGATAGCGGGCGACCGCCAGACCACTGGCCCAGCAGAAACTCCAATAAGGCGGCTCATGCAGAATCCGCCGGGTTTCTTCCGGGCTGAACGCGCGGTCCATGTTCTCGCCGTCGATCAGCCAAAGCTTCAGATCGGTGTCCGGCAATTCACAGGCAACCAGTTGTGCGTCGCCGAGCAACTCACCCAGCGCTTGTTGAAGGTCGAGCGGTGCAATCATGGCGCTTTGACGAATTGCAGCTGACCCAGCGCTTGCGTCGTTGGCTGGCTGATGACCTGCGACGGCAGATGCAAAATCAGCTGGCCGGACTGGCTGGCGCGGCCACGCAGTTCAACGCGGGCGCCGACCGGGAACGATTCCGGGTTGAAACGCAGGTGAAACGGCAAAATCTGATTGGTGCCGATCAGGCTGGAACTGGCCAGCAATTGTTGCGGGCGGTCCTTGTCGTCGATCACCAGCAGCGCCAGTTCGACTTCGGCACCGGCCGGCACGCCTTGCAAGGTGCCGCTCAATTCACGCTGATACGCGGGCAGCGGGCCGAGGTTGGCCGATTCCTTGGCTTTCTTCTGTGCCTGCTGTGGCGCGGGGCCTGGCGTCGGCGGCTGGGGCTTGGGCGCATCGCTGCTGCAGGCCACCAGCAGGCTGAAAAGACTGAGCAAAACGAGCGGTCTTAGGGACATTTTCGGCTCCAGCAAGGTGAAATCCATGGATCTAGCTCTATAGCCCGTCTGTATACCGCAAACCCTATGGCTTGTCTTGCCACGGGGATGCGCTACCATGGCCCTCCCTTTTTTTGTTGCCTGCCACCATGCACTGTCCCTTCTGCGGTGCCAACGACACCAAGGTCATCGACTCGCGTCTGGTCGCCGAGGGCGAACAGGTACGCCGCCGGCGTGAATGCCTGGCCTGCGGCGAGCGTTTCACGACGTTCGAGACGGCCGAACTGGTGTTGCCGCGCCTGATCAAAACCGACGGCAGCCGCCAGCCGTTCGACGAAGAAAAACTCCGCGCCGGCATGCAGCGTGCGCTCGAGAAGCGCCCGGTGAGTGTCGAGCGTCTGGAATCGTCGTTGGTGCACATCAAACACAAACTGCGCGCCACCGGTGAGCGAGAGGTTAAATCCCTTGTCGTCGGTGAACTGGTGATGGCCGAGCTGCAAAAGCTCGACGAAGTCGCCTACATTCGTTTCGCCTCCGTGTATCGGCGCTTCCAGGACCTCAACGAGTTCCGCGAAGAGATCGATCGCCTGGCCCGTGAGCCGGTGAAAGAATGACCACCTCCGCCGAACAAGCCATCCTCGACGCCCATTACATGGCTCGTGCCCTGGAACTGGCGCGCAAAGGTCATTACACGACACACCCCAACCCTCGGGTAGGCTGCGTGATCGTGCGGGACGGGCAGATTGTCGGCGAAGGCTGGCACGTGCGCACCGGCGAACCCCACGCCGAAGTCCACGCCCTGCGCGCCGCCGGCGATAAAGCTCGAGGCGCCACCGCTTACGTGACCCTCGAACCTTGCAGCCACCACGGACGTACGCCACCTTGTGCCGATGCGCTGGTACATGCGGGTGTGGCTCGGGTCGTCGCGGCGATGCAAGACCCCAACCCATCGGTTGCAGGTCGTGGCATGCAGCGCCTGGCCCAGGCCGGCATCGCTACGGAAAGCGGCGTACTGGAAGGCGAAGCGCGCAAGCTTAATGAAGGTTTCCTCAAGCGCATGGAGTACGGCTTGCCGTTCGTGCGGGTCAAGTTGGCCATGAGCCTCGATGGCCGTACGGCTATGGAAAGCGGTGAAAGCCAATGGATCACCGGTCCGGCGGCGCGTTCGGCGGTACAACGCCTGCGCGCTCAGGCCAGCGTAGTATTGACCGGCGCCGACACGGTGCTGGCGGACAATGCCCGTCTCACTGTGCGTGCTGATGAGCTGGGCCTGGATCCTGAGCAAACGGCCCTGGCCATGAGCCGTCCGCCGCTGCGTGTGTTGATCGACGGCCGCCTGCGCGTGCCGCTGGATGCACCGTTCTTCAAGGCCGGGCCTGCATTGGTCGCCACGTGCATGGCGATCGAGGAGCAATACGCCAATGGCCCAGAGTGCCTGATCGTGGCGGGCGAGGATGGCTTGGTCGACCTACGTAAACTGCTGGTCGAACTGGCCGCCCGTGGGGTCAACGAAGTACTGGTCGAAGCGGGCCCGCGTCTGGCCGGGGCTTTCGCTCAGCAAGGGCTGGTCGACGAATTCCAGATTTTCATCGCCGGCAAGTTTTTAGGTTCGTCTGCGCGTCCGTTGCTGGATTGGCCGCTCGCGCAAATGAAGGATGCGCCTGAACTCAAAATCACCGAAATTCGCGCGGTTGGCGATGACTGGCGAGTCATCGCCATTCCTTCGCCAGCGGCAAGCGTATAATTCCGGGCCTGCGCCACGCGACGGCCCTGTTCTCGAGGAGGACTCCATGTTTACCGGCATCATCGAATCCATCGGCAGTATTCGTGCATTGACCCCAAAAGGCGGAGATGTGCGGGTACACGTAGAAACCGGCAAGCTCGATCTGAGCGACGTCAAACTGGGCGACAGCATTGCAGTCAACGGCGTGTGCCTGACCGCGGTTGAGTTGCCAGGCAACGGCTTTGCGGCGGACGTCAGCCGCGAAACCCTCGACTGCACCGCCATGAATGATCTGAAAAGCGGCAGCCCGGTAAACCTGGAAAAAGCCCTGACCCCGACCACTCGCCTCGGTGGGCATCTGGTCAGCGGGCACGTCGATGGCGTGGGCGAAGTGGTTGCCCGTACCGAGAATGCTCGCGCGGTGGAGTTCCGCATCCGCGCTCCCAAAGAGCTGGCCAAGTACATCGCCCATAAAGGCTCGATCACCGTCGACGGCACCAGCCTGACCGTGAACGCGGTCGATGGCGCCGAGTTCTTGCTGACGATCATTCCGCACACCCTGAGCGAAACCATCATGGCGTCTTACCAGCCAGGTCGCCGGGTGAATCTTGAAGTTGACTTGCTGGCACGTTATCTGGAACGCCTGCTTTTAGGCGATAAAGCCGCAGAGCCAACCTCCAGTAACATCACCGAAAGCTTTCTGGCCGCCAACGGCTACCTCAAATCCTGACCCAAGGGGGTGCCTTGTGGCGCTCAATAGCATCGAAGAACTGGTTGAAGACATCCGCCAAGGCAAGATGGTCATCCTCATGGATGACGAAGATCGCGAGAACGAAGGCGACCTGATCATGGCCGCCGAGTGCTGCCAGCCTGAACACATCAACTTCATGGCCAAGCACGCCCGTGGCCTGATCTGCATGCCGATGAGCCGCGAGCGCTGCGAACTGCTGAAGTTGCCCTTGATGGCGCCGCGCAACGGTTCCGGCTTCGGCACCAAGTTCACCGTGTCCATCGAAGCGGCCACCGGCGTGACCACCGGCATTTCCGCCGCCGACCGTGCGCGTACCGTGCAGGCCGCTGCCGCGAAAGACGCCAAGGCTGAAGACATCGTCAGCCCCGGCCACATCTTCCCGCTAATGGCTCAGGCCGGCGGAACGCTGGCTCGCGCCGGCCACACCGAAGCGGCGTGCGACCTGGCGCGCATGGCCGGTTTCGAGCCGAGCGGCGTGATCTGCGAAGTGATGAACGACGACGGCACCATGTCCCGCCGCGCGGAACTGGAAGCGTTTGCTGCCGAACACAACATCAAGATCGGCACCATCGCCGACCTGATTCACTACCGGATGATCCACGAACGTACCGTTCAGCGGATTGCCGAGCAGCCGCTGGACAGCGAACTGGGCCAATTCAACCTGGTGACCTATCGTGATTCCGTGGAAGGCGACGTGCACATGGCCCTGACTTTGGGCACCGTGTGCGCCGAAGAGCCGACCCTGGTTCGGGTGCACAACATGGACCCGCTGCGTGACCTGTTGATGGTCAAGCAGCCTGGCCGCTGGAGCCTGCGCGCCGCGATGGCCGCGGTTGCCGAGGCTGGCAGCGGTGTCGTGCTGTTGCTCGGTCACCCGCTCGATGGTGACGTGTTGCTGGCGCACATCCGCGAAACCGCGGAGCACGTACCGGCGAAAAAACCGACCACCTACAGCATCGTGGGTGCCGGTTCGCAGATCCTTCGGGACCTGGGCGTACGCAAAATGCGCCTGATGAGTGCACCAATGAAATTTAATGCGATATCCGGTTTCGATCTGGAAGTTGTAGAATACGTGCCCTCCGAATAATGACCGGTTGTTTCCAGTCCTTGATTCGCGGTTAACACATCACTGAGGGACGCGTAGAAAACGCGTCCCGGCTCTTTAAGAGATCTAACGAATGACCCTGAAGACCATCGAAGGTACCTTCATCGCCCCTAAAGGCCGCTACGCTTTGGTAGTAGGCCGTTTCAACAGCTTCGTCGTTGAAAGCCTGGTCAGCGGTGCAGTTGATGCCCTGGTTCGCCACGGCGTGAGCGAAAGCGACATCACCATCATCCGCGCACCTGGCGCCTTCGAAATCCCGCTGGTTGCGCAGAAAGTCGCTCAGAAGGGCGAATACGCGGCAATCATCGCCCTGGGCGCGGTCATTCGTGGCGGTACTCCGCACTTCGAATACGTGGCTGGCGAATGCACCAAGGGCCTGGCCCAGGTGTCCATGGAGTTCGGCGTTCCAGTCGCATTTGGCGTGCTGACCGTTGATTCCATCGAGCAAGCCATCGAACGTTCCGGCACCAAGGCCGGTAACAAAGGTGCTGAAGCTGCCCTGTCCGCTCTGGAAATGGTCAGCCTGCTGGCGCAGTTGGAGGCCAAGTGATTAGCGACGAAAGCGATCGTTTCAACCCGCGCGATCCAAAGCCTGCGGATGCCGGCAAGCCATCGAAAAGCGTCAAGCGTCGCGAAGCCCGTCAGCTCGCGACTCAGGCGCTGTACCAGTGGCACATGGCCAAGCAATCTTTGAACGAGATCGAAGCGCAGTTCCGGGTCGATAACGATTTCAGCGATGTCGATGCCGCTTACTTTCACGACATCCTGCACGGCGTTCCGGCTCACAAGCCTGAGATCGACGCTGCACTGACGCCGTGCCTGGACATCACGATCGAAGAGCTGGACCCGGTTGAACTGGCCGTCCTGCGCCTGTCGACCTGGGAACTGCTCAAGCGCGTCGACGTGCCGTACCGCGTTGTGATCAACGAAGGTATCGAGCTGGCGAAAGTCTTTGGTTCCACCGACGGCCACAAGTTCGTCAACGGTGTACTCGACAAGCTGGCCCCGCGTCTGCGTGAAGCTGAAGTGAAGGCGTTCAAGCGCTAATCGGCGCTTGAGTTGCTGCCAATGGGCGAGTTTGAGCTGATCCGCAATTTCTTCGCCGCCGCGCCCTGTGCGCAAGGCGGCGAAGGCGTTGCCCTTGGGATTGGCGATGACTGCGCCTTGCTGGCTGTTCCCCCCGGGGAGCAGTTGGCCATTTCCACCGACACGCTGGTTGCCGGTGTGCATTTCGCAGATCCTTGCGACCCGTTTCTGCTTGGTCAGCGCTCGCTGGCCGTGGCCGTCAGCGATCTGGCTGCCATGGGCGCCACTCCCGTTGCCTTTACCCTTGCCCTGACCTTGCCGACGGTGACCGCCGATTGGCTGGACGCCTACGCCCGTGGTTTGAACATCATGGCGCAGCGCTGTGGTGTGGCGCTGGTGGGCGGTGATACCACCCGTGGACCATTGAGCCTGACAATGACCGTGTTCGGTCGTGTGCCGGCAGGTTTGGCGTTGACCCGCAGCGGTGCGCAGCCAGGCGACTTGCTGTGCGTTGGCGGTGAACTTGGCAACGCGGCGGGGGCATTACCGCTGGTGCTCGGTCAGCGGACGGCTGAAGCCGCCATCGCCGATCCGCTGCTGGCACATTACTGGTCGCCGCAGCCGCAGCTTGGGTTGGGAATGGCGCTGCGCGGTAAAGCCACCTCGGCGCTGGACATCTCCGACGGCCTGCTCGCGGACTGCGGGCATATTGCCCTCGCGTCACAGGTCGGCATTCAGGTTGAACGGGACACGCTGCCATTGTCGAAAGCTTTAGTCGCCTTCCTCGGCCAGTCGGGTGCCGAAAAAGCGGCCCTGAGCGGTGGTGATGATTACGTGTTGGCCTTTACCTTGCCGTCCGTCGAGTTGCCGCAATTGTTGAGCGACGGCTGGCCGATCCATGTGGTCGGCCGTGTTGTGACGGGGCAGGGCGTGGTGCTGCTGGACGCCGATGGACAAGACATCACCCCGCAAACCCGGGGCTATCAACATTTTCGGGAGACACCGTGACAGATCATCCCAAACAGGTCCCGGCGGAATTCGTACCGCCTTCGGTCTGGCGCAATCCGTGGCATTTCCTGGCGTTCGGCTTCGGCTCGGGCACCTTGCCAAAAGCACCGGGCACCTGGGGTTCGTTGGTTGCGCTACCCTTTATCCCGTTGTGGCAGATGCTGCCCGATTGGGGTTACTGGTTGATGCTCGGCATCACCATGCTGTTTGGCTTCTGGCTGTGCGGCAAGGTCGCCGACGATTTGCGGGTGCACGACCATGAAGGCATCGTCTGGGACGAAATGGTCGGGATGTGGATCACCTTATGGCTGGTGCCGGAAGGTTGGTACTGGTTGCTGGCGGGGTTTCTGATGTTCCGCTTCTTCGACATCCTCAAGCCGTGGCCGATTCGCTGGATCGACCGGCATGTGCATGGCGGCGTCGGGATCATGCTCGATGACGTATTGGCCGGGGTGTTTGCGTGGTTGGCGATGCAGGGACTGGTATGGATTTTTGCCTGACGGGCGAAACTGGGGACTAGGGATGGCTCGACGCTGGTTGGCTGTGATGATTTTCGCGATGTTTTGCTCACTCACCCAGGCGAGTGACGAGGGCACGACGCCGTCGGTGATTCATCTGGCCAGCGAAGACTGGGAAGACTACACCGCCGCCGATGGCCACGGTTTGGGCTGGGATGTATTGCGGGAAGTCTTCGAGCCGGCGGGGGTCAAACTGGACATCCGCAGCGAACCGTACGTGCGTTCCATGGGCCTGGCCCAGCGCGGCGAAGTGGATGCCTGTGTCGGCTCCTATCTTGATGGGTCCAGCGATCTGCTCTATCCGCGCTGGAACTTCGATACCGATCACATCTATGCCTTGGGCCTGGCCAGCAACCCCGCACCGACCCCGGAAACCCTGGGCAACTATCGACTGGCCTGGGTCCGTGGCTACGACTTTCAGGATTACCTGCCCAACGTACGCCGCTATAACGAAGTCATGCGGCGTACCGGGATTTTGTCGATGTTGACCCGCAACCGCGCCGACTATTACATCGACGCGCTGACCGAGGTCGACTATGTCCTCAGGTGGGCCAAGGATCCGTCGCAGTTCCGTCGTACCCACATCGCTGAATTACCGCTGTATCTGTGCTTTGCCAAGACCCCCAAGGCCCGAACGCTGATGGCCCTGTTCGATCAGCGTATGGAGCAATTGGTGAAAAGCGGTCAGCTGAAACCGATCTTCGAGCGCTGGAAACAACCCTATCCGTTCGACTCAAACTGAACACGGTCAATGTGGGAGCGGGCTTGCTCGCGAATGCGGTGTATCAGTTAACATTCATGCCGGCTGACATACCGCATTCGCGAGCAAGCCCGCTCCCACACGGTCGACGGCAGGGCCGATATCTAACTTTTTGATTGTTATGCCCCATAATTCAGCCTAAGCGTCTGTCGGAACGTGCTGTTACAATGCCGCGTCTGCGAATCTCCAGTACTTATTGATCAGGAGCACACCGGTGCCTGTCGTTTTTGTCGCCGCTTCCAAGCTGCCAACGCCTTTTGCGCAATTCACCATGCACGGCTTTCTCGATGAAGAAAACGGGCGCGAGCACGTTGTGCTGAGCCTGGGTGAGTTCGTCGACGGTGCCCCGGTACTCGGCCGGTTGCACTCCGAATGCCTGACTGGCGATGCCTTGTTCAGCCAGCGTTGCGATTGCGGCTCGCAACTTGAAGCAGCCTTGCAGGCCATCGCCCGTGAGGGTCGTGGCGTGTTGCTGTACTTGCGTCAGGAAGGTCGCGGCATTGGCCTGCTGAACAAGATCCGCGCCTATGAATTGCAGGATGGCGGCGCCGATACCGTTGAAGCCAACGAGCGTCTGGGCTTTGCCGCCGATCAGCGTGACTACGCCATGTGCCTGCCGATGCTGGAGCACCTGGGCGTGAAGTCCCTGCGTCTGATGACCAACAACCCACGCAAGGTCAAAGCCTTGACCGACATGGGCATCGTGGTCGCCGAGCGCGTGCCGCTGCACACCGGCCATAACCCGCATAACAAACTCTACCTGGCCACCAAGGCCAGCAAGCTCGACCACATGATGGGCAACGAGCACCAGGGTGAGGCAGACCGGGCGTGACCCGCGGTCAGGTTCGGCGGCGACTGTCCGTCAATTGGTGGCAATACCTGGCGCTGGCCTTGGTGCCGCTGTTCGTGATCAACGGCGTATTTGGCCAGAGCGAGGCGATCCTGCCGGTGCTGGCGATGCCGTTGTTCATCGCGGGTGTGGCGTCGATGTTTGTCAGCCTGAAATTCTTTGGCGGCTACAAACACGCGCTGATCGCCACTCAAAAAGCCCTCGACACCCCTGAAGAACCAGCTGCCTGGATCGCCCTGGCGGCCAAGCGTCGCACGGCGTTCCTGGCTGCCAGCCTGCCGGCCTGGATCGGTGCGCTGGCAGTATTCGTCGGCCTCGAAGCCGTGCCGTTGATGCTGCTGTCGCTGTCGACCCTGGTGCTGTTCTACCTCTACCGTATTCCGCGTCAACTCGGCTGATGCGGCCCGTCTGGCTGGCGGTTTTGCTGCTGGCCGTCAGTGGCCCGGCGGCTGCGGTCGAACGCGTTGTCAGCCTCGCGCCGTCTCTCTCTGAAATCGTTGTTGAGCTGGGTTCAGCCGACCTGCTGGTGGGTGTGCTGGATGCCGGTGAGCGTCCTGACGAGCTCAAAGACCTTCCTTCGGTGGGTCGCTACGGCCAGTTGGACATGGAGCAGCTGCTCAGTCTCAAACCCGATCTGTTGTTGCTCTGGCCCGGCAGCGTTGGCCCGGCCCAGCGTGAACAGCTCAAGCGGTTGAATCTCCCGACCTACGTTGCCGAACCCCACAATCTCGATCAACTCACTGCGCAGATTGAGGCGATTGCCTCACAGCTCGGCCGACCGGAGCGAGGCGTTTCATTGGCTGAAAATTTGCGTCAGCGACTGGATTCGCTACGCCAGCGTTATCGTCGGGATGTGCCATTGCGGGTGTTTTATCAGGTCTGGGATCGGCCGCTGTACACCGTTGGCGGCGGGCAGATCATCAGCGATGCGCTTGAGGTGTGCGGGGCGCGCAATGTGTTTTCCGACCTGGCGTTGCCGGCGCCGCAGGTCAGTATTGAGGCGGTGTTGCAGCGTAATCCAGAAGTGATTCTGGCCAGCGATCAGGCGCAACTCGATGCGTGGAAAGCCTGGCCGCAGGTGACGGCGGTGGCGCAGGGGCAATTGCTGTTGGTGACAGATAAAGGTTTGGAGCGGCCGAGTGGGCAGATGATCGAAGCGACCACAAAGTTGTGCCAGTTGATCGCGCCTTCACGCTGATCGCTCAGAGTTCCGGCGTCCACGTCACCCCAAACATCCACGCCCGACCTTCTTCACGATACCCATACTGACTGCCATCATGGCTGTACAGCGCCCGGCTATAACCCTTGTCCAGCAAGTTATCGACCTTCAGCTCAAGCTTGATCTCACGATTCAATTCCCAGCTGCTGCGCAACCCCAGCAACGCGTACCCGCCCAATGGCTGCTGATTGTTCTCATCGTCATAGCTGCTGCTCACCGCTTGCCAGCTGGCGCCGAGCCCTAGTTGGTCAAACTGTCGATCCAGATCCAGGCTCAAGGTCCGCCGCGCGCGCCGAGCCAGGGTGTGCCCACTGTCACGATCGCGCGGGTCGATGATCGCTACGCCGAGATTGCTCTGCCAGCCGAGCAGTTCCTGTTTCAATGCCGCTTCGAAACCATTGATGCGTGCCGAGGCGACGTTCTGCGGCCGTGAGTTGCTGCCGAAAATAATCGCGTCTTCCAGGTCCGTCCGGTACAGAGAAGCTTCCAGGCGAGCGGTGTCGGTCAGTTGACTGCGCCATTGCAGCTCATAGCTTTTCGACGTCTCGGGTTTCAGATCGGGATTACTGAAATCGGGGTAATACAGGTCATTGAACGTCGGCGCGCGGAAGCCTTCGCTGTAGGTCAGCAGCACATCGTTGTCCGGATTCAGCGGCAGGGTGAAGGTGCCGCTCCAGCTGTTCTGGCCGCCGAACTGCTGGTTCTGATCCCGGCGCAGACCCAGTTCGGTGGAGAAGCTGTCCGCCTGGTAATGATGCTGAATGAACGCGGCACGGTTCCAGCGGCTGTCCTCGTCGAATGGCGTGCTGCTGTTGATCCGGTCTTCGTACCAGTCGCCGCCGAGGATCAGGCTGTTGCGCTCATCGAGGGTCAGGTCGTTCTGCCAGTTCACCGAGTCGCGATACGTGTTGAACACACTGCGTTCGTCGCTGAGCTTGTCCAAAGTCTTCTCGCGGTTTTCGCTGTGGCCGAATTCGACGCGGGTTTTCCACAGGTCATTGATTCGCGCATCGACGTAGCTGCTGATGCTGCTCACGGTGAACTCGTTGTAAGGCTGCTGCTGGACCGATTCGAAAGTGGTGCTATCGAAGCGGCCGAAAGGGTTGTCGAATGCGCTTTTGCCACGGTTATCCAGCAGGTTGGCGCCGATTTCGATGTCATCGTTGAGTACGTGACTCAGGCTCAGACTCAACGATTTGTTGCGATACTCATCGTGATCGCCATCGCTCGGGTACGACTCATGGGTGCGATTGATCCCGGCGGTCTCATCGAGGCTGGCGCCGAGGTTGAATCGGGTCTGCTCGTCGCCGCCGGACAGCCCGAGGCTGCGTTCCCAGGTCTGGTTGCTGCCAAAGCCCACGTGCATTCGCGGTTGCAGGCCTTGCTCGTCGCCGCGACGAGTGAAGATCTGGATCACCCCGCCAATCGCATCGCTGCCATAAATCACCGAGCGGGAACCGCGCAACACTTCCACGCGCTCGACCTGTTCGATGTTGATGTGTTGCAGGTTGCTGTCGCCCGAGGTGGAGTTGCCGATGCGCTGGCCGTCGACCAGCACCAGGCTTTGGGCCGACTTGGTGCCGCGAATGTAAATCCCCGGCAGACTCCCGCGCCCGCCGGTTTGCCCGACCTGCACACCCGGCACACGACGCAGCAAGTCAGTCACGCTGCTCGGTTGCAGACGATCAATGTCTTCGCGGGTGAACACGGTGTTGGCGGCGCTGCTGTCATTGCGCGCTTCGACCTGACGGTTGGCGCTGATCAGCACGTCGGGAAGTTTCAGGGCCTGGTCGCGTTCGAAGGTTTCGGCCAGCAGTTGGCCGGCCGGCAGCAGGGTCAGCGTCAGGGCAAAAGGGGAGAGTTTCATCGGTAATCCATCGACGCGTTAGAGCGAACACAAATCAAATGTGGGAGCGGCGGTGCGGCGATCCGACTTGCTCGCGAATGCGGTGTGTCAGTCAACATTGATGCCGACTGACACACCGCATTCGCGAGCAAGCCCGCTCCCACAAGGGGTTTTGCATAAGTCTGAGATTTAGATGCTCAGCAGTTGCAGGCGCTCACGCACCGAAGCCTCGATCCCGGCCTCATCCAACCCGCACTCGGCCAGCATTTGCGCAGGCTTGGCGTGCTCGACGTAACTGTCCGGCAAGCCCAGGTGCAGCATCGACTTGAGGATGTTTTCGCGGGCGAGAAACTCGCTGACGGCGCCACCGGCACCGCCCATGATCGCGTTCTCTTCGATGGTCACCAGCAGCTCGTGGCTGCTGGCGATATCGCGAACCAGTGCTTCATCGAGCGGTTTGACGAAACGCATGTCGACCACGGTGGCATCCAGCGTCTCGGCGACTTTCAGCGCCTCGGCCAGTTGTACGCCGAACACCAGCAGGGCGACTTTGCTGCCCTGACGACGAACCACACCCTTGCCGATTTCGATCGGTTCGAGGTCTTTCTCGATCGTCGCGTTCGGGCCAGAGCCGCGCGGATAACGCACCGCCGCCGGGCCGTTGAACAGGTGGCCGGTGGTGAGCATTTTGCGCAGTTCGTTTTCGTCGCTCGGGGTCATCACCAGCATGCCGGGGATGCAGCGCAGGAACGACAGATCGAAGCTACCCGCGTGAGTCGGGCCGTCTTCGCCCACCAGGCCCGCGCGGTCGATGGCGAACAGCACGTCGAGGTTTTGCACCGCGACGTCATGAATCAATTGGTCGTAGCCACGTTGCAGGAACGTCGAATAAATCGCCACCACCGGTTTCGCGCCTTCGCAGGCCATGCCGGCAGCGAGGGTCACGGCGTGTTGTTCGGCAATCGCCACATCGAAATAGCGCAGCGGGAAACGCTCGCTGAAGGCCACCAGATCGGAGCCTTCTTTCATCGCGGGAGTGATGCCCACCAAACGCGGATCAGACGCGGCCATGTCGCACAGCCATTCACCGAACACACCGGAATACTTCGGCCCGCCAGCTTTCTTCGGCGCGGCGGCCGGAGCGTCCAGCGGTTCAAGTTTGGTGATCGCGTGGTAACCGATCGGGTCGACTTCCGCCGGGGCGAAGCCTTTGCCTTTCTTGGTGACGACGTGCAGGAACTGCGGGCCTTTCAGATCGCGCATGTTGCGCAAGGTGGCGATCAGGGTCGGCAGGTCGTGGCCATCGATCGGGCCGATGTAGTTCCAGCCCAGCTCTTCAAACAGCGTGCCGGGAACCAGCATGCCTTTGGCGTATTCTTCGGTGCGACGGGCGATTTCCCAAGCGCCGGGCAGGCGCGACAGGACCTTTTTGCTGCCTTCACGCATGCTTGCGTAAGTGCGGCTGGAAAGGATCTTCGCCAGATAATTCGACAGCCCGCCAACGTTGCGCGAGATCGACATGTCGTTGTCGTTGAGGATCACCAGCATGTTGGCGTCCACTTCCGGCGCATGGTTCAGCGCCTCGAAGGCCATGCCGGCGGTCAGTGCGCCATCGCCGATCACGGCGATCGCCTTGCGATCACTGTTCTGCAGGCGGGCGGCAATGGCCATGCCCAGCGCTGCGCTGATCGACGTGCTGGAGTGGCCGACGCCAAAGGTGTCGTACTCGCTCTCGGAGCGACGCGGGAAGGCCGCGACGCCGTCCTTCTGGCGCAGGGTGCCCATGCGCCCGCGACGGCCGGTGAGGATCTTGTGCGGATAGGCCTGATGACCCACGTCCCACACCAGCCGGTCGTCCGGGGTGTCGAAGACGTAATGCAACGCGATGGTCAATTCGATGACGCCCAGGCCGGCACCGAAATGCCCGCCGGTCTGACCGACCGTATAGAGCAATTCCAGGCGCAACTCATCGGCCAGGGTTTCCAGCTCGGCTTCGCCTAACCGGCGCAGGCCGTCCGGCGTGTTGGCACGGTCGAGCAGGGGCGTGGTCGGGCGCTTGCGGGGAATCTCATGAAACGTCGTGGGCATCAGGCGAATCGTTATAGGTATAAAAGATGCGGCAGTTTACCTGATGCATCGCCCCCTGCCCACGCGTTGGTTTTAACTTGGCGGATACGCCGTCAGCTGCGCCGGTCGACGATGTAGCGGGCCAGGTCGCGCAACGGCTCGGCCGCCGCGTCAAACGGTCGCAGCGCGTGCAAGGCTTGATCGCGCAGTTCCAGGGCGTAGGCCTTGGCAGCGTCGAGACCGAGCAGGGCCGGGTAGGTTGGCTTGTCGCGTGCGATGTCGGCGCCTTGGCGTTTGCCGAGGGTTTCGGTATCGCTTTCGACGTCGAGAATGTCGTCCTGCACCTGGAACGCCAGGCCGATGGCCTGTGCATAAGTCTGCAAAGACTTCAGTTCGTCTTTCTCGGCACGACCACTGGCCAGGGCGCCGAGTTTGACGCTGACCTCGATCAGCGCGCCGGTCTTGTGCCGGTGCATGTATTCGAGGGCCTTTTGATCGAGCTTCAGACCGACCGAACCGAGGTCGATGGCCTGACCGCCGACCATGCCGGCCGGGCCCGCGGCCAATGCGAGAGCGCTGACCATTTGCAGGCGGATTTCAGCGTCAGAGTTGCTCAGGCGAGGGTCGAGCAGGGCGCTGAAGGCCAGGCTCTGCAAGCCGTCACCGGCCAGAATCGCGCAGGCTTCATCGAATTTTTTGTGAGTGGTCGGCTGGCCACGACGCAGATCGTCGTCGTCCATGGCCGGCAAATCGTCATGCACCAGGGAATAAGCGTGTATCAGCTCCACCGCGCACGCCGCGCCGTTGGCTTGCTCGGCCTTGCCGCCCAGCGCTTCGCACGCGGCGTAGGCCAGCAGCGGGCGAACCCGTTTGCCGCCATTCATCACGCTGTAGCGCATGGCCTCGTACAGACGCGCGAGCTCAGGGCTCGGCGCGTTGAACAGGGTTTCCAGTGCAGCGTTGACGCGGGCCTGGCTGGTCGCCGAATACGCTGCAATCATTCTGGCTGATCCGCGTCGAAGGGTTCCTCGGCCAGCTCGCCATCACGCTCGAGCAGCACTTGAACCTTTTGCTCGGCCTGGGCCAGCGCCGCCTGGCAATCGCGGGTCAGACCGATGCCTTGCTCGAAAGCCGTCAGCGAGTCTTCCAGCGACAATTCGCCGTTCTCCAGACGCTCCACCAGCGTTTGCAGGTCAGCGAGAGATTGTTCGAAATCCAGTGCAGCTTTTTTGCGGGCCATGGCGGCTATTTCCGGTTGACGTTAAACCGGCGCGACACTAGCAGACATGGGGGTTATGGGCAAATGGGCCGGGTGTTTCGGCCATTGTGTTTCGGGGCGAACGCGGTTTCTGTGGCGAGGGAGCTTGCTCCCGCTGGGGCGCGAAGCGTCCCTAAACCAGACGCCGCATTTCGTTAAAATTCTCATATTCGGCGGTTTGCGACTGCTTCGCCCGAGCGCGGACCGGCCGGCGGGAGCAAGCTCCCTCGCCACAAAGGGATGTCGCGTCTGAAAGTGATGGGGATTATTCGGCTCACTTTATGAGCCGAATAACCTCGCTATTCGGCTCACGCCCAACAATCACCGTGATTCCTGCCGCAAATATAGATGTATCCGATTGTTAAAAAACCGCCGAATGGCTAATCTTCGCGCCTTCTACGACCCGATAGTCATGGGTCTTTCTGACGAAACGCAGTTTTTGGATCTGTAACGCGCCGAGGATCGGGCGCAAGGTTTCGTTATGCATGGCAGGAGGCGTCACATGCGTTCATTTCTTCTATTGCTGATGGGGCTCGTCTGCGCGACCGCGGCGTTGGCCGAGCCTTCGGCCGAGGTGTCGGAACCGGTGGGTGGCTGGCGTTATTCCGGCCTGCTGGACCGCAGTGAACATCCTCAAGTCGCTTATCCCACGCCACCCATTGATCGCGGTGTGCAGCGCAATCGCACCATGATCCAGGGCCAACTCAAGGCCATCGGCACTCAGCGAGGGCCGCACACCCTGGCCGTCAACGGCAATCCGCTGAATCTGTACACCGACGACCAGGGACGTTTCGCCCGGCCGTATGCATTTGGCGCCGGCTCCAACAGCGTCGAAGTGCGCAGCTCCGAAGGCAAATCGCTCAAGCGCGTTCAATTCTATGAAGCCAACAACCTGCGTACCCCGGCGCGGATTCGCGTGGTGCTGGGTTGGGATGACCCGAAAGCCGAACTCGACCTGCACATCATTACCCCCGACGGCCAGCACGCGTTCTGGGCTCGCCCGGCGATGAGCAACGGCGGCGGTCTGGATCCGGACGGCGTCGATGGCCCCGGCCCGGAAATGTTCACCATGACCGCGCCGATGCATGGCACCTATCTGGTTTACGTGAACTATTGGGGCAACTTCGGCAGTGGCGGCTATAACTTCGATGAGACCAGCAACCAGAACGAGGTGATCACCTCGCAGATCAACCTGGTGCTCAACGAAAACACCGTCGACGAAAAACGCGAGACCTTCATCGTGCCCCTGCGGGCCATCGGTGACCTGCTGCTGGTCAAGACTTTCAACTATTAAGCATCCCGCTCCACGGATGACATCGGGTTTTGTGAACATGAGCGATAACACTGTTTCTCCGGCCGCTGACGCACCGGCTGCCAAACCTTCCCGGCGCTGGCCAGCCGTCCTGATCGGGCTGTGCCTGGTGGTCGGCGTTGCGGCCGGGTTGGGCTGGTTCATGCACAAACCCAAGGCGCCCCCGGCGGCGTTGGTCAGCGACAAACTGGGCATGAGCCGGCCGGACGGTCTGCTCGAAACCCATTCCTTGAGCCAGTTGCCCAAGGACTTGCTGGCGGTGCCGTTCCTCAAGGAAACCCTGACCGAAGATTTCGTCTTCTATTACGAAGCGCATGCCGATCGCCTCGGCTTGATCGGCAGTCTGCGGCGGATTATTTACGAACATGACCTGAAGTTGCAGGACAGTTTGATCGAGCAGCTCTTCGATCAACCGGCAGACGTGGCGTTGTGGCGTGGGGCGGATGGTCGCCTGAAAGACTTTTTGCTGGTGATGGATCGCGGTGGGCTGGCCAAGGTGCTGGAGCCTTTGGCCAAAGTCGCGCTGGATGATTCGCAGTTGACCAAGCTCGGTGACGTGAAAGTCGGCGCTGACGATGTGGCGCTCTATCAACTCAACTACAACGCCAGCAAAGCCCTGGTGTTCGCCTCCCACGGCGACAAACTGGTGGTGCTGTCGAACCCGACCAAACTCTACGATGCGGAAAGCGGCTCATCGGAAGAGCCAGGGAGCGTTTCGACCAAGGCCATCGCCGCGTTGCTCAATGGCGACAAACTGTTCCCCGAAGCCTTTGGTCTGCCACCGCGCGCGCCTGAAGTAAAACAACGCCTCTCGGTGAACTCCAGCGTCCTGGCCATGGGTTATCAGCGTTTCATCCCGAACTTCGCCGGCCTGCGCTTCGACATGGACGACAAGGGCTGGCACAGCTTCCTCGCCATGGACGAACTGGACGACCAGCCGGACTTCGATTTCAAACCGATCTGGCAAGCCATGCCCATGGGCGCCAGTGCCTGTGTCGCCTTGCCGCTCGCCGCCGAGCAGCAAAAACCATTGCTGGTAAAACTCGGCGCCGAAGAGTCTGTGGCCCAGGCCCTGACCGAACACATGGCCGGTGCCGCCGGCCTGTGCTGGTACGCCGATTCGCGGTTGTACACGCCGTTGCTGGTGGCCAGCCTGAACGATGATGACAGCGCCAAACTCGACGGCGACCTGGGCAACCTGTTCAGCTCGATGGTCGGTGCCTACGAAGGCAACGTCGAAGAGCACGCATTCCCGGTGGTCGAGAAACAGGAAGGCCCAACCCGCCAATGGCAGCGTCAGGTCAGCTCTAACTTCGGCCCTTACAAGGCCAAAGACGCCGAGCAACCGGACGTGATCACCGGCAAGGCGTTCATGAAAGTCAGCCTGGCGCGTCACGGCTCGACGCTGCTGTTCTCCCTCGACGACAAGCTGGTGGACAAGGCCCTCGGGACTCTCGACAAACGCTTCCCGCCGATGGCCGACGTGGTACCAAAAGACCTGCTGATGCCGGTCTACTTCGGCCCGGATTCCATGGCGCAACTGATGCAACAGGAAACCCTCGACAGCCTGCCGCAGGACATGGAGCCGGTGTTCTACAACGCCGCGCAAACCTACCTGATCCCGAAACTGCGCAAGCTTGGCGGTTATGGCAAGTACGCCCTGACCTTGCCCGAAGGCAGCGAACCCGACGGCCACTGGCAATGGCTGCCGCTGGAATGGAAAGCCCTGTGACAGCACTTATCCGAGGCCTCGGCTTGCTGGCGTTGCTGCTGGGCACCCGGGCATTTGCCACTGAGGCGCCGACGCTGGACGTGCAGCAATCCCAGGTATTTCGTGCCTGGTTCGTGCGCATCGCCCAGGAACAACTGACCCAAGGCCCGAGCCCGCGCTGGTATCAGCAGGACTGCGCGGGCCTGGTGCGTTTCGCCGCCAACGAAGCGCTGAAAGTCCATGACGATAAATGGCTGCGCAGCAATGGCCTGTCCAACCGCTACCTGCCGCCAGAGCTGCAACTGAGCGAGGCCCAGCGCGGCCTCGCCCAGCAATGGCAGCAGGGCGGCGGCAAGGTCGGGCCGTACGTCAACGCGATCAAACTGATTCAGTTCAACAGCCATCTGGTCGGCCGAGACGTGGCGCAAGCCCGGCCCGGTGACCTGATGTTTTTCGATCAGGGCGACGACCAGCACCTGATGATCTGGATGGGTCGCTACATCGCCTATCACACCGGCACCACCACCCCGACTGACAACGGCATGCGCTCCGCAAGCCTGCAGCAACTCATGACATGGAAGGACACCCGATGGATACCCGACGCAGCCAACCCCAACTTCATCGGCGTCTATCGACTGAACTTTCTCTCCCAATGATCGGTGCCCGCATGCTGCGTTTACTGCCTCTGCTGTTGGTCTTGGTGCTGCCTTTTTCGGCGGTCAACGCCGAAGACACCGTCGAGCCAAGCGGCTACACGCCGGTAGCCGGTGAAAGCTTTTTCCTGCTGGCCGACAGTAGTTTTGCCAGCGACGAACAGGCGATGGTTCGCCTCGAAGCACCGGGCCGCGATTATCGTCGGTTCCGCATGGAGCCTTACGGCGGTGCCGACATTCGCGTGTACCGCATCGACAAACCGCTGGATTTCCTCAAGCGTCAGAAGAACCTGCACCGGGTGGTCAGCGACGGCCAGTTCAAGGGCGAAGGCCTGTCGAACACCCTCGCTTACCTGTGGGACAACTGGTACCGCAAATCCCGTCGCGTGATGCAGCGAGCGTTCTCCTACGAATCGCGCAAGCAAGTCACCGAGGAAGTGCCAGAGCTGAAGATGGGCGCCGCGATGGTCGCGCCAACGCCTTACGACGCTCAGCCGCAATTCGCGCTGATTCCGGGCTTGCCGGTGGTCAGCCAATTCCGCTATCCGCTATGGCAAGCCAAACCGATCCAGCCGCCGGAAGGCGTGAACCTGGCCGGCTCTTCCAGCGAATTCGTCAGCGTTGCGCCGGGTAACGTTTACATCCCTTTGGGCAACCTGAAACCGGGTCTGTACCTGGTGGAAGCGCTGATCGGCAAGTACCGTGCGACCACCATGGTCTTCGTGTCCAACACCGTGGCCGTGAGCAAGATTGCCGGTGATGAATTGCTGGTGTGGGCCGCGCGAAAACACCAAGGCAGTTCGGTGCCGAAGGTGAATGTGCTGTGGACCGATGGCCTCGGCGTGATGAGCAGTGGCGCCACCGATGCCGATGGTTTGCTGCGTTTGAAACACGTCAGCCCCGAACGTTCGTTCGTGATCGGCGAGGACGAAGAGGGCGGGGTGTTTGTCTCCGAAAACTTCTATTACGACAGCGAAATCTACGACACCAAACTCTATGCCTTCACCGACCGGCCGCTGTACCGGCCGGGGGATTGGGTCTCGCTGAAAATCGTCGGTCGTGAGTTCAAGAACGCCCGTGACTCGGTGCTGCCGACGGCAGCTGACGTCAATGTCACCGTGCTCGATGCCACCGGCACGGCGCTGCAATCACTGGCGTTGAAACTCGATTCCAAGGCGGGCACTCAAGGTCGGTTCCAGTTGCCGGACAACGCTGTGGCCGGCGGTTACGAGCTGCGTTTCAGGTACAAGGATCAGGCCTACAGCAGCGCCTTCCGTGTCGCCGAATACATCAAGCCGCACTTCGAGATTTCCCTGAACCTGGCCAAGCAGGATTACCGCACCGGCGAACCCGTGAAGGGCAGCCTCGTGCTGCTGTACCCGGACGGTAAACCGGTGGCCAACGCCAAGTTGAGCCTGAGCCTGCGCGCCCAACAACTGTCGATGGTCGACAACGAACTGCAATACCTCGGGCAATTCCCGGTTGAGTTGACCAGCACCGAACTGACCACCGATTCCAAGGGCAACGCGACGCTGGATCTGCCGGCTGCCGAGAAGCCGAGTCGCTACATGCTCACCGTGTTCGCCAGCGATGGCGCGGCGTATCGGGTCAAGACCACCAAGGAAATCCTCATCGACCGCGGCGCGGCGAGTTTCAGTCTGCGGGCGCCGCAGCGTTTCAGCGCGGTGGGCGACAAGGTTGTGTTCAGTTACTTGAACGAAGGCGGCAGCGAGCAAAGCAAAGCGGTCACGCCGAGCAGCTACAGTTGGGTGCGCCTGGAAGACCAGAGCACCGGCGAGGGCAAGCTCGCCGCGAAAGACAAAGGTTTCACCTTGGCCTTCGACCGTCCGGGGACTTACAACCTGACGTTGAAGGATGACCATGGCCGCGTGGTGGGTGCCACCGGGCATTCGGTCACTGGCGACGGCGTCAAAGCCGTGCCGGGCACCGTGGAAATCGTCCTCGATAAACCCGAGTACAAGGCCGGCGACGAAGCCCTCGCATTGATCACGTTCCCTGAACCGATCACCGATGCACTGCTGTCGTTGGAGCGCGACAAGGTCGAGGCCACAGCGCTGCTGTCCAAGGGCGGCGACTGGCTGAAGATGGAAAAACTCAGCGAAACCCAATACCGCGCGCGGATCCCGGTGAAGGACAATTTTGCGCCGAACCTGACGTTCTCGGTGCTTTACACCAAGGGCGGTCAGTACAGCTTCCAGAACGCCGGCATCAAGGTGATCGCGCCGCAAATCGACGTGGCCATCGCCACCGACAAAGAGTCGTATCAGCCGGGCGATACCGTGTCGGTGGACTTGACCACGCAATTCGCCGGCAAGCCTGTTCCCGCGCACCTGACGGTCAGCGTGGTGGACGAAATGGTCTACGCGTTGCAACCGGAAGTCGCGCCGACCATCGACCAGTTTTTCTACCACCCGCGCCGCAACAACGTGCGCACCAGCGCCAGTCTGTCGTTCATCAGCTACGACGTGGCATTGCCGGGCAGCCCTGGCGCGCCGGGCAAAGCCAACCGTAGCGAGCGGGGCGTGAAAGTGCTGGAGCGGCCGCGTCGTGAAGACGTCGACACTGCCGCGTGGCAGCCGGAATTGCTCACCGACGCCAACGGCAAAACCCGTTTCACCTTCAAGATGCCGGACTCGCTGACCCGCTGGCGCATCACCGCCCGGGCCATCGCCGATGACGGTCAGGTCGGGCAGAAAAAGCAATTCGTACGCTCGGAAAAACCGCTGTACCTGAAGTGGAGCGGGCCAACCAAATTCCGCACAGGCGACAAACCTGATCTGGGTGTGTTCGCTTTCAGTCAGGCCGAGAAACCGGTCAAGGCTGAGCTGGTGATTCATTACGCTGGCGCCGAACAACGCGTCCCCGTGACGCTGAACAACGGCATCAACTACATCGCGCTGCCAGCGTTCGCGTTGGCCAGTGGCGAGTGGACAGCTGAGCTGGTGCAGGACGGCAAAACGGCTGATGCATTGGCTGTGCGGCTGACCGCGACCGGCGAAGGTTGGCAGGTGACTCAGAGCCAAAGCCTGGACGTGGCCAGCGGTGATACGCCGCTGACCTTGCCAGCGGACGCGACGGATATTCGCCTGCGTCTGGACGACAGTCCACAAGCGCTGTTCCGCTCGGCACTCGACGATCTGTTGAGTTATCCGTACGGCGGCGTCGAACAAACGGCCAGTCGTTTGCTGCCGCTGAGCATCGCGTATCCGACCTTGTCGTCGAACCCACAGATCCGTGATCGCTTGCGCCTGATCATGCAGAACAGCCGTCTACGCCTGGTGCAAATGGCCGGGCCTTCGGCGAGCTTCACCTGGTGGGGCATGGACGGTGAGCCGGATGCATTCCTCACGGCTTACGCTTACTACGCCGACTGGCACGCCAGTAAAGTGCTGGAGTTGAGCCTGCCGCCGGAGCATTGGCAGCGGGTGCTGGAGGTTTATTCGAAGCAGGCCAAAAACACACCGCTGTTGCAGCGCGCGCTGATTCTGTCGTTCGCCAAGCAGATGCAATTGCCGGTGAATACCTTGCTCAGCGGTTTGATGGATGATCTGGCGAAAGCGGGCGAGGGCAATGCGGCGAACCTGATGGACGATGGCGAAGACAGCATCGTCATGAGCGATCCGGATTCGGCGCTCGGTCTGGCTGCTGCTCGTGCGTTGACAGCCTCGTTGGCTAAGCAATCGAAGGTGACTCTGCCGGACGCATTCAGTCGTCAATTGCCAGACGCGCAACAACGATTGGCGGTCAGTTCGCAGCCGTTTGCTGAAGCCTTGAACCTGTCGCTGCAAGCCTTTGATCAGGCTCACGCGGTAGCGTTGTTGCAGCGTTTGCTGCCACAGCAATCGACCCTGGAACGTGCGTTGGCGCTGACCTGGTTGCAGCGCAGCATCGAGCAGGCATCGCCCACCATCGCACTGGCACCGGATGAAGGCTGGAAGAAAAAATACGGTGATACCGGGGAGACTTATTGGACGTGGCAGGGGGCTTCGCCAGTGCCAGCAGTGCTGTCGCTGACCGGTGCGCAAGAGCGTCCGTTGCGAGCGGCTTTGAGCTTCCAGACCAAGCAACCGCTGGTAGATCCGATGGCCGTGACCATCACCCGTCGCCTGTCGCGTCTGGTGCCGGGCGACGAAGCCTTCACCTTCAAACTGGAGGCGGTCGGCAACAAACCGTTGTCCAGCGACAGCCTGTATCTGGACGAAGTGATCATCACCAGCAAAGCGGCCAAACCGCTGCGCTACGGCATGCTCGAAGTGCCGCTGCCACCGGGCGCCGATGTCGAGCGCACCACGTGGGGCATCAAGCTGATGGGCAAGGCAGGGACCGAACCGTCCGCGTTGGAGAAAGCGCGTTTCGAGCCGGGACAAATGGCTTACGCGATTCCGGTCGACGCCTTGAGTGGCGAGTTGCGTCTGCGTCATCTGGTGCGCTTCTCGCAGAAAGGCCAGTTCAACCTGCCGCCGGTGCGTTTCACTCAGGTCTATGCGCCACAGCATCAGGCGCAAGAGCAAAAAACGGCGCTCGGCCAGGTCACGGTCAACTGACATGACCCGGCGTTTGCTCTGGTGGTGGCTGTGTCTGATTCCTGCGCTGGCGACAGCGCAGGAGGAGCCACTGCGGCTGGCTTTTAAAGGTGAGTTGCTGTCGTTGAGCCGGACTCAGGTGATCGCGCGCGAGCCGTTGCCTGCTGATGTGCAGACGCCGCTGGGCAGTGTGTGGAAGTTGTTTGTGTACGGCTGGCTGGTGGATACCAGCGCCCATGAGCCGGCTTACGAATGTCGCGGTCAGTCGAAAGAGGAAGTTTACTGCTGCACGGCGGGCGGCAAGATTGAGCGCGATCAGGCGTTGGTGAAGTCTTGCGGTTTGTATTTTGAACCGCAGCGGCTGGGCATTGCTCGCGCTGACTGGCGCACGTATTGGCAGGCGCGGCAGGCACCGGAGTGGTTACTGGATTTGGCTTCGTTACAGCCTTCCACGCGCGTGTCAGTGACTGAGTTGCTGCGAATGCTGGCCGTGATGCCGGCGCAGGATCAGGCGCGGCGGGTGTTGCTGGATGTGGTGTTGAATGCGGCTGACGGCCATGTCGTGGGCGAGCTCGGTGGCCGGTTGCGGGTGAAAACCTGGAGTTGGTTGGGGGATCAGGACCCTTCGTCGCGTCAGGGTGGTTTTGCCGGGTGGATGGCGGACGGTACGCCGATTTGGGCCGGTGGACGTGGGACCAGTCAAATGGTCTTGCGTAACTTCGGTGGGACGTTGGCTTCTGTGCTGCCGGTTGAGTGGCCTTTGGAGGCGGGACGATGTGTCGAGGTGGGGCAGTTTTCACGCTATCCCATCGGGCGCGTTCTGGCGGGGGATCGTGTTGTTGAATCCGGGCCTTTGCAGGGCGATTACCGCGTCGAATTCACCAACGGCAACCAACTCGATATCCACAGCGACGGCGAACTGTTTTTGCTGAAAGACAAACTGATCGCCCGTCTGGACCGCGAAGAGTACGTCGCCCGCGTCCTCCAGCGCGAAGCCAGATCCGAACCCGCCGAGGCCGCCAAAGCCCTGGCCATCGCGATCCGCACGTACCTGCTGCAAAACGCCACCCGCAACGGCAACTGCCTGAGCATCGACGACAGCAGCAGCCGACAACGCGTCGCGCCACGTCCAGCTACCGCCGAATCACGCAACATCGCCGCCTGGACCAGCGACCTGGTCCTCGCCGGCAGCACCGTCACCTACCACTCCGACCAGCCCGGCCCGGACAAGCTCTCCTGGCAGCAAGCCGTCGAACAAGCCAACGCTGGCCAACGCTACGACGCCATTCTGCTCCACGCCTACCCTCGCGCCAGCCTCAGCCGCTGGGACAATCCAGTCGCTTCCTGCGAAGCACTCCCCGCCGCGCAGGACTGGCTGCTGAACCAACGCCGCGGCTGGCGTCCGCGGTTGGAAAGCGAGGTTGGCTACAACGAAGTCAGCACCTTCGCCGTCTGCCGCCTGGCCTTCGGCCGCCCCTACGTCGACCGCGAACGCCAGCGCATCTACGTGCGCGGTGTGTTGTCGCTGCAAGACCGCCTCGACCTGACCCACGAATACCTGCACCTGGCCTTCGAAGCACACCCCAACGGCCAGGATGAAACCTACATCGAAGGGCTCGCCCGCCACCTCTTGCTGGAATAGGCCATGAAACTCCGTTATCCACAGGTCTTCCTGTTCCTCTGCTCCTTTTGCGTATGGCCGACGACGTTCGCCTCCGAAAGCGCCGCCAAACTCGACACCCCCGTTGGCGGCTGGCGCACTGGCGCGCCTGAAGGCGAAGGCGAAAGCTTTCGCCAGATCGTTAACTACCCGGCCTCTTCGGTGAACACCCCGGTCGGTCAAGCCAATACCGCCCGCATCACCGGGCAAATCAACGCGACGCCCAAGTCCGGTGAGCCGGGCCGGTTGATCGTCAACGGCGTCAGCATGCCACTGAAGATTGACCCCGCTGGTCGCTTTGATCGTCCGTTCTCATTCCCCAACGGCAGCAACAGCGTCGAAGTCCGCAGCCCCGATGGCCAGCAACGGCATCGCACGCAATTCCTGAACGCCAGCGGCGGGGCCACTCCGGCGAAGTTGCGGGTGCTACTGGCTTGGGACAGTGACGGCACCGACCTCGACTTGCACCTCATCACACCCGACGGCGCCCACATCTGGTACGGCGACCGCGTTGCTCCCAATGGCGCTGCGCTCGATGTTGACGTGACGACGGGCTATGGGCCGGAAATCTTCGCCATGCCGGCGCCGATCAAAGGCCAATACCTCGTTTATGTGAACTACTTTGGGGGCGGGTATCGCAGTGATGATGAGGGGCAGGAGGAGGCAGTTCAGCCGCTGACGACGGCGCAAGTCACGGTGATTACAGAGGAAGGGACGCCGAACGAGAAGATGGAAACGTTTCTGGTGCCGATGCGGGCGGTGGGGGAGTTGACGTTGGTTAAGGGGTTTAGTTATCCGTGAGGAAATAGCCTCAGCAGTGCTGAGACTATTAAATTGGTCAGCAGGTTGCTGACCAATTGCATGAATGGTGACGCTGACTCAAAAGGCAGGCATTAAAAAGCCGGCTTGTGGGCGGCTTCGTTGAATTATTAAGTATTTGATTTTAAAAGATATTTTTTTTGTATTTTATTCTGTCCCCCCATTTGTCCCCCCATGCTCGTCGTGCGTGTCAACTCCCTAGCTCATTCCTCGCATTCGTTCGAACTACAAAAGCAAGCTGGACACATGGGTTCCAGTTGATACGCGCATGCCTCTTTTTAATGCTGACGATCACAGCAGCTAAGCCTGAGCCTTCTGATCGTCTGATTCATTCTTGCACCCTTTGATCCTTAGCAAGCAATCATTAAGTCACGTAACATCACGTGATGTTACAGCTGCCAACCAGGTGATCTATGTCCGTAGGTACGAGTAATCGCGTTGTGATAGAGGTTGACCCTACTCACAAGCAGCAAATCTATGCCGCCCTCAAAGCGCGCGGGCTGACCATGCGTGAATGGTTTTTGCAGCAGGTGAATCGTGAGCTGTCCATCACGCAGCCAACCAAGCAACCCAGCGAATCAAATAGCAATTAAGACCGAATTCAGGGAGTTGAGCTGATGCTCAAGACAGTCAAGCAGGCATGCGTTTTTAACCCAATCATTCGAGACTACCGGATGAGTGAGGGCATAGAGAACCTTTCGGATTTGATTACGGATGCTGGCGATGGACGCGAGTTCTTTGCGCGCAATTTCATTACCAGCGGTATGGAGCAGCTTTTTCGTGAGGGGATGCTGCGTCTCGATGGTAAATCCGATCAAGCTGTTTTCGAGCTCGCCCAAGCAATGGGGGGCGGTAAAACGCACATGATGATCGCGCTGGGGCTTCTGGCTAAGCACCCGCACCTTCGTGAAGAGATCCTTCCTGCTGACCTTTCAGCCCGAATCGAAATGGGTGAAGTTCGTGTTGCTGCATTCAATGGTCGGAATAACCCAGAGAATTACATCTGGGGTGAAATTTCCGCGCAGCTAGGGGAAGAAGAGGCCGTTAAGCAGTACTGGATCAATGGTCCGCGTGCGGTTGATCAAGCAGGCTGGAAGAAGATCATCGGCGACAAGCCAACACTGATTATGCTGGATGAACTGCCGCCGTACCTAGAGAATGCCAGTACCACCAAACTTGGTGATGGCACACTGGCTACCGTGACAACGTACACCCTCAGTTGCCTTATGAGTGCCGCGTTGGAGTTGCCGCGTTGCTGTGTGGTGATCGCCAACCTGTCTGGCAGCTATGTGGCGCAGACCAAGGCCATTGCTGATGCGATTTCTAACTTGCAGCAGGAAGCCAGTCGCCAAGCAAGCACCATTACGCCGGTGCAGTTGGCAGGTAACGAGATTTACGAGATCCTTAAAAAACGCTTGATTTTGGAATTGCCGGATGAGTCCGTGATTGGTGAGGTCGCCGAAGAATATGCCCAGCGCATTAAGGCTGCTGCAGATGGTGGCTACATCGTAGCGACAAGTCTGGAACAGGTAGCTCAGCAAGTCACCGAAACCTATCCGTTCCATCCCTCGTTTAAACACCTGGTAGCCCTGTTCAAGGAAAACGAGGGCTTTCGACAGACTCGTGGTCTTATGCAGTTCGCCGCTCGACTGCTCAAGAGCGTTGATGAGCGTGAACTCGACGACGTTTACCTGATAGGCACTCAGCACCTGCGACTCAATGATGATTCCGTGCGTGAGGAGGTGGGTCGAATAGCCAACGCTTTACGCCCGGCGATGACTCACGATATTGCCGACGGTGGTCAAGCGATAGCAGAGGAAATCGACTCTAATATTGGTAGTGATGCAGCACAGCAGGTTGGATCACTGCTATTGGCAGCGTCTATGTCGCGCGCTGTCGGTGGCCGTATTGGCTTGACGGAAGCCGAAATCATCGAGTTCCTTGCTGCACCCAACCGCAAACCAGATGAGTTCAAGGTGGCTCTGGAAAAATTGCGTGAGCAGGCTTGGTATCTGCACCGAGAGGAAGAGCGTTTCTTCATCAAAGAAACGGAAAACCTCTCTCGCCAAATCGAACGTAATGCGCGTGACATTCCTCAAACGAAGATAGACCAGGCGCTGATAAATAAGCTTATTTCCGTACTGCAACCCGTGAGTAAGGCGGCTTACCAAGATGTGCAGGTACTGCCTCTGCTTGATGATCTGAAGCTGGGTGGTCCGCGTGTTCTGATCGTAGTACGGCCGGATGGGAAGCTGCCGCCGAGTGAACTGGTCAACTTTTTCGAGTTCCAGCAGGACAAAAACAACTTCATGGTCTTGTCGGGGCAGGACAGCTATCTCGCTGATGCGGTCGAGGAGCGTCTGCGTGATTTGTATGCCATTGAGGCAATTTGTAAGCGCTTGAAGGATGGGGACAGCCTGTTTGAAGAAGCTCGCGACCGTATGGAAGATGCTCAGCAGCGCTTCCATAAAGCTTTATCGGGTGCTTACAACCGTCTTTACTTTCCTGCCATTGATGAAATGACCGGTAATGCTCAACTAATGCAGGCTGCTATAGATAACGGCCTAAGCATGGGGCAGGGTAACAACTCTGCCGAGCATCAGATCGAGCAATTGCTGGCTAGTCCGCGCGCCAACTACAAGCTGATCCTCAATCTGTCAGAGGTGATTGGCGACTATTGGGCAATGGCTGAGAGCGACCTGTGGCCGGCAATAGACCGTCGTACACCCTGGAAAGACGTATTAATGCGGGCTAAGAGCAACGCTGCTTGGGCTTGGATGCCGGGCTCTAGCGGTATGGAAACCCTCAAAGCCGAAGCTCTGAAGCAGGGGCGGTGGAGGCAGGGCTCTGACGGCTATATTGAGAAAGGGCCGTTCCCTGCTGAGAAAACGACGGTAAACGTAACCCTGCAAACGTTAAATGAGTCCACCGGCGAATCCACACTAGCCATCATTCCGCGTAACGCTGGCCAGAGCCCATTAGTGCATTACGCAGCGACTGCCAAGGTCAGTGCTAGCGATGCTAGGGTCGAGGATTTGGACAACTTTACCACGAGCGCTGCGACGCTTTATTTTCTTGCCATCGACAGTGAAGGCCGGCATCTGACGGGCGAGCCACAGCGTTGGGTTGCCGATCTACGTGTCCGCCATCAAGTGCAGGCCATTGCCGACAAACGCATAGTTACCCTGTCCTGCTTACCAGCTGCTGAGATGCGCTACACACTCGATGGATCGAATCCGAAGGACGGTGAGCTGTACGTCGAGCCTTTCGCTATTGGCTCAGAGGCGGCCAGACTGATGGTCTATGCCAGCGCTGGGGAAACATCGCGTAACGCCGATTATCCGATCCCGGCGGCCAGCGACAAACAGGTGCAGATTGATGACGGTAAGCCGGCACGACTGGCGGAAACTAAGAAGGTTTCGCTGGATAGCACCGACAAAGTTTTTGGAGTGCTGAATAAATTCAAAGGCAGCACGAATACCAGATTTAAGGGCGTTCGGATTCAGATTGGTGAGGGAGAAAACACGGTCACCGTGCGCTTCCAGGAGCGAGAGGTGACTGCCGCAATATTGGAGGCTGCGATCAACGGCCTGCGTAAAGCGCTCGGTGACGATCAGGAAGTCGTGACAGTGCAGATTAGTAGTGGTGCTGTATTCGAAAATGGCTATGCCGCCAAGGAGTTCGCCCAGCTCAGCGGTATCGAGCTTCGCCCTGGCGATGTGATTCAGGAAGAATGATCATGAGCCATGCACAAAGTATTTTCGAGGAATATGACATGGCCCGTTCGCCGATCAAGCCGGCCCGCGTAACCAAGGCACCGGAGCGCCCAACGATCGGATTCGGTGTGCCAGCGACCACAGATCCGCACCACTTTATTGTTGACGTCCCGAAAAACTCGTCTGGAGCCGTTAGCATCATCGAGAGCCTTGGTCTGCAGGCTCAGGATCAGCAAGCGGGCATCATCGAGCGCGTCGTACTGGAGCGTTCCCGTTGGACGGCGATCCGCAGCGAGGTGCAGCGTGCTTTCAATGCTCGCCTTAAGGAGCACAACCTGCGTGTCAGCGCCTGGAAGGTGGGTGAAAACCCGGTGGATCGTCTGCTAGGTAAGGAGCTATGTGTTATTGCGTGGGCGGTCGAAGGCATGGCGATGGAGAATATTCCGGTCGCAGTACGTAATTGGCTTGCTTTGCGCCCTGAGGAGCGGTGGTGGTTGTTTGGTATGACGGCCATGAGTACTGGCGGCGTGAATGACGGTAGCAAAGGTTGGCGTTTGGCTTTACGTCATGCGCTGGGGGATGTGGCTCAAAATGAGCTGTTCAAACCTCATACAGTAAAAGCTCGCAAACATGACACCGAGCGCCCGACCTTGGGCCTATTCGATTAAGGATTACCGGAATGACCGCAATGACTCCACAATTGGTGCCCTTCGCTCTCAAAGATGTGCCGGCCCTGATCGAGACAGTATTCCCGGCGCAGAAGGTATCGTTCGAGGCACAACGTGAGCGCAAGGCTGGCCCTGGTCAAACCCTGACATCTTTGGGTTCGTACTGGAAAGGCCGTAAGCCATTGATTCTAGTGCGAGCAATTGTGCTAGGTAGCTTGCTGCCTCGGACCGACGATGCAGAGCAGGATCTTGAACTTTTTGAGGCCCTTATGGCTTTCGATTACCAAGGTCTCGGTCGTCGAGCGGTTTCTCAGGCGGCGCTGAAACCGGCTGAGATAGCTAAGATGATTGCCTTGGCGAATCCATGGGATTACTTCAGCTACAAGATTCTGGTCGACAGTGAACTTCACGAGCAGGACGTGGATAGCTGGATGTTTCCCATTTACGGGGAGGAAAAAGGCCTCAAGCTTAGTTGGAAGCGTGGTATTAGCGATGACGCTAAGGCAGATATTTACGCTAAGGCTTTGTCTACCCTTCCGACTTACGAGGAGCGCTCACTACTTTGTAAGCGCCCGGAGGAGGTGGATCAGACCTTTTTACTTGCACCTGTGTGGCTGAAGGTCAACGAGCGCCTCGGGCACTTCGGCGTCAACGCTCACTCCATGATCGAACTTGTTGAGCAGCTCGGAATTCTGCGATACGGTCATCGCCCGAAAGTTGGTGATACCTTTGCTGGCGGCGGCAGCATTCCATTTGAGGCTGCTCGTATGGGGTGTGATGTTTATGCCTCGGATTTGAATCCGATTGCCTGCATGCTCACTTGGGGAGCATTAAATATCATTGGCGCTTCTCAGGAAAAGAGTGCGGAAATCAAGGAGGCACAGCGTAAAACGATCGAGTTGGCGCGTGCTAAAATTGACGCACTAGCGATAGAGCGAGACAGCCAAGGGAATCGTGCCAAAGCCTACCTTTATTGTTTGGAAACCCGTTGTAATGAGACCGGTTGGATGATCCCCCTTTCTACAACATGGGTTGTCTCGCCGCGTCAAATGACTATCGCTAAAATGGTCCCTAATCACGCCAGTAAAACTTTCGATATTGAGATCGTTTCCGGCGTTTCAGATGCGGAGTTACAAAGCGCGATTAAGGGAAGCGTCCAAGATGGCAACATGGTTTATAGTCTTGATGGAAAAGAATACCGGACGCCAATAAAAACGATTCGAGGCGATTATCGCAATGGAGATGGCGAGACCTCAAACAGACTTCGTCGCTGGGGGAAAGGTGAGTTCAAACCTCATGTTAGTGATATTTTTCAAGAGCGACTTTATTGCATTCAGTGGATCACTGAGGCCTCATTAAAAGAATCGAGACCTTCAACCTACTTTGCCAGCGTTACCGAAGATGATTTAGCGCGTGAAAGAAAGATAGAGACTTTAGTTGCCAATAATCTTTCGTCTTGGCAAGAGCAGGGGCTAGTTCCAGATATGGAGATTGAGTCGGGATATAACACCGACCAACCCATCAGGGAGCGCGGCTGGTCACATTGGCATCATATGTTTGGCCCGCGAGAGCTATTAACTCTCGCAACTCTGCGTAATGAAATAGATAGTTCAGTGCTGGCGCCGGAGTTTTGCGGGATCTTGGACTTTTGCTCAAAGTTGTCTCGGTGGATCATCAGGTTTTCTTCTGGTGGTGGAAGTGATTTCACTTCTAATGTTTTCTCTAGTCAAGCGCTTAATACGCTAACAAATTGGGCCAATCGTTCCTTTAGCGAGCATGAGTTCATTCAAGACTATAAGTGTGAATCCATATCCACTTCGAAAGTCGTCAAGCTAGCCCCAGCAAATACCATATGTGAAACTCAGGATATCTTTATCACTGACCCCCCGTATGCGGATGCAGTGAACTACCACGAGATTACAGAATTCTTCATTGCATGGCTGAGGAAGAATCCTCCCGCACCGTTCAACGAGTGGACTTGGGACTCTCGTCGTGCGTTGGCCATCAAGGGCGATGGAGATGATTTCCGCCGGGGCATGATTGACGCTTACTCTGCGATGGCCAAGCACATGCCGAATAATGGCATGCAGTGTGTGATGTTCACCCATCAAAGTACTGAGGTTTGGTCGGACATGGTGGGTATATTCTGGGCGGCGGGCTTACAGGTTGTGGCGGCCTGGTATATCGCTACTGAGACTACCTCTGAACTGAAGAAGGGCGGCTACGTACAGGGGACCGTGATCCTGATGCTGCGTAAGCGTCCAGACGGAGAAAAGATCGGCTTCAAGCAACGAATTCTGCCGGCGGTTCGCAATGAAGTAGCCTCCCAGATTGAGCAAATGATGCACCTTAACGACGAGGTGAAAGCTCGTATGGGCGAGCCAGTGTTTAATGACGCTGACCTGCAGATGGCCGGTTATGCAGCAGCGCTCAAGATATTGACCGGTTACACCAAGATTGGTGAGACGGATGTGACTACCTTTGCCCTGCGCCCGCGTACCAAGGGCGAGGTTACAGTGGTGGACGAGATTGTGCAGCAGGCTTCCGAAGCGGCTAATAGCCTGTTGGTGCCGGAGGGTGTTCAGCTCGATACATGGCAGTCGCTTAGTGGCGTGCAACGCTTCTACTTACGCATGCTGGATATGGAGTCGGTTGGTGCATCGAAGCTGGATAACTATCAGAACTTCGCCAAGGCCTTCCGTGTGGAGGATTACACCAAGGTGATGGGTAGCATGGCAGCCAACAAGGCTGCGCTGAAACAGGTGGATGAGTTTACCTCCCGTGAGTTAACCGACAGCACCGAGATTGGCCCAACCTGGCTTGGACAGCTGATCATCTCCATTCAGCAGCTACTAAGCGAAGTCGAGCCGCAGACGGTAGTGAGGAATTTGGCTGCCGACCTGCCAGATTACATGGAAAACCGTCTGAAATTAGTCGATGTCGCTACCTTCCTGTCGCGCAAGTCGCGAAATGAAACGGTACGTTCGGGGGCAGAGATACTTGCGGCACGGATGCAAAATCAGCGGGCACTAGATCAATAAGGAAGCAGCGACATGACGATGACCCGCATGTCTTCGCGTACTCATGCGCTGGACCAGAGTTTTCTTGCAGAGCACCTCAAGGGCGCCCTGCGCTATAGGCGCATTGCCGGTTACTTCACCAGTTCGCTGTTCGAGGTGGCAGGTGAATTGATCGAGCAGATTCCTGAGGTGCAGATTGTCTGCAATGCGGACATCCAGGCAGAAGATCTGCGGGTGGCCCAAGTTTGCGAGGCCAAGCTGCTGGGTAGGTGGAACGAGCATTCGGTGGAAGCCGAAGCGTTAATGAACCGTGAACGCTATCAGCGGTTGGCTGCTTTCCTGGATAAGCGTGGCCAGGTTATTAGGGTGGCGCCAGACAGTGCCTGCGGGTTCGTTCATGGTAAAGCAGGGGTGATTGATCTCGCTGATGGCCGCAAACTCGGTTTTATAGGATCAATGAACGAAACCAGCAATGGGTGGCAGTCACACTACGAAATATTGTGGTCGGACGACTCACCGGAAGGCGTGGCTTGGATCGAAGCAGAGTTTGACTACCTATGGAATGCGGCTAAGCCGCTTCCAGATGCTGTGTGTCGTGAGATATCTAGATGCAGTCGGCGTCGCGAGATTGGTATTGATGAAGTTGATGAGCCTGAGCAAATAGCCCCGGCGGTGCTGATCGAATCACCGCTGTACCGTGAGGGATTCTCTCTACAGCCCTGGCAGCAGGGATTTGTCAGTGAGTGCCTGAAGCACTATCAGGAATACGGCTATGTGCGTTTACTGCTGGCCGATGAAGTTGGGCTGGGGAAGACTCTATCCCTGGGGACCGCTGCTCTGGCGTTGAGTCTGTTGGCCGAGCAGAAGGGGCGAAGTAAGCCAGTGATCATCTTCACGCCTGCAACCCTGTGTGAGCAGTGGCAGACCGAGATGATGGATAAGCTCGGTGTCCCCTGCGCCCGTTGGCAGACTCAGCAAAAGGTTTGGCTCGACGATAAGGAACGAGTGATTTCACCTTCAGGTCCCGAGCATGTCACCAGTTGTCCACTTCGGATTGGCATCATTTCCACTGGCCTGATGCTACGTGACTCGTTTGAGAAGCAGTATCTACTAGGATTGCGAGGTGGTTACGGATTGGTGATCCTTGATGAGGCGCACAAGGCACGTACGCGACAGGGGATGGGCAAGGATGCGGGCACCCACAATGAGTTGCTAGCGTTCATTCGCAAGATTTCTGCTTGTTCAGATCACGTCCTTTTAGGCACGGCAACACCTATCCAGACTCAACGTGAAGACTTGTGGGATCTGGTGGGTGTGCTCCATCAGGGCAAGGGCAACTTCGTATTAGGTAGTGACTTCTCCGAATGGCACAAACCCAAGGAGATAATTCCAATATTGTCGGGTGAGGAGGATGTAAGTGATCCCGGATATGCGTGGCGATTGCTTCGGTCTCCCCTTCCAACGGTCAACTCAACGCAAGATGGACGAGCCCGTCAGCTCTACAGCATGGTGCGTCAGGATCTTGGATTACCGCAGAAGGTTTGGCTGGCCGGCTCTTATGCGGAGCTGAGCGAAGATGCTCGTGAGGTGTTGGAGGATGCGTTGGGGCGCCGTGTTTCTGGCGCAAGCTTCTTTCAGCGTGAGAACCCTTTTGTCCGCCATGTGGTGCTGCGCAAGCGCACCACCTTGGAGGAGGCCGGTTTGCTTAAGCCAATCGGCGTGGATGTGCATCCCGAGGCTGGACTGGTTAAGGATGTTCACCGTTTCAATGCACTATTCGAGGGAATTGCCTTGCGCTCCAGCGAAGACTTTCGAGAGGCCTATAGCCAAGCGCGAACCTTCGGCAAGGCATTGGCCCGTAATGGTCGCGGCAGTGGCTTCATGAAAAATCTGATGGAGCAGCGTATCTGCAGCAGCATCGTTGCTGGAATTAACACGGCACAGAAATTATTGCAGGGCGAAACAGTAACTGAGGAAAGCGATGAAGGTGTGGTCTCAGTTTCAGTGCAGAACTCAGATGAGCAACTTGCTCTACAGCGTCTATTGGATCGACTCCAGCGCGTAAAGGAAGACCCCAAACTCAAGGCGATTTTGCATTACCTGGGTGTTGAGGGGTGGCGCGAGTTGGGCTGCATTATTTTCAGTCAGTATTATGACACCGCCCGCTGGGTTGCTGAGTCGTTAGCTGCCCTTTACCCGGATGAAGCTATTGGCCTGTACGCTGGTGCTGGCCGTAGCCGCCTTTATCGCCAGGGTGATAGCGTAAGTATCGAGCGGGAAACGCTCAAACGCATGGTTGCGGATCGTAAGCTGCGCCTAATGGTGGCTACTGACGCCGCCTGTGAAGGTTTGAACCTGCAAACGCTGGGTACACTTATCAACGTCGATCTGCCATGGAACCCAACCAAACTTGAACAAAGAATTGGCCGTATCAAGCGTTTTGGCCAGGTCCGTGACAGAGTGGACATGCTCAATCTAGTCAATGAGCAGACGGTGGACGAGAAGGTATATGCTCGCCTTTCCGAGCGAATGAAAGATCGTTTCGATCTATTTGGCTCCCTGCCGGACACCATCAAAGACGAATGGATTGATAACATCGAACATCTAGGCGAATTGATGGATCAGTACATCAATGCCCAGAAAAAAGAGACAGGGTTCGATCTGCGTTACAACACCACGTTGCGGCCAACCGATAATGACTGGCGCGATTGCGCAAATGTCCTCTCTCGGCGTGACTTTGATACTTTAATGCGTAAAGGGTGGTAACCGCCTCCGCAATCAACACCTATGTGAAGGGAAGCATACGAATGAGTTTCTGGAAGGTGTTCTCCAAGCGTGAACCCAGCGTACCTCAAACCACCCCCGCCCAATCTGTGCCAAATGAAGAGCCTCTGCCCATTTCCTGCTCGCCGCCAACACATATCTCAGAGCTAGTATCAGTTGGCGCGCCAGGTGGTTATGGGGCGTTTGCTGATTTGGATCGAGATCTTGGGTTGTTAACTAAGGATGATTTGGATAAGTCACCCATGGCCACAATGGCCTATGGGTACGCGCGCCGCATAGTTGGTTACGGCCTGTACTTCCAAGGGCTAGTCGACGAAAAGCACATCGGCCACGTACAAAAGATCTTTGAGCATTACCAACTGCATACAGAACAGACCGTACGATTCCAGGAAATAGCAAGCAGTCAGGCTCTTGACCTGTTGAGGCTTTACGAGCCAGCGGCGTCAGCCCCCATTGTCGTTGCGATCATTGATAGCGTGCATAAGGGATTCAACGCGAGGCATTTTGCTTTGCCTGGCAGTGAAGAATCCGTGCCAGGGCAACAATGGTTCACATCCGAAACATGCATGGCAATTGTCCAACGGATGATTGAGAGTGGCACCCACGCGGGGCATCCAGAATCCAAATCTACTTGGCGGCTCATTGATGTAGTTGAGAAGGAAGCTAACGACAAGTTGGGACCGTTCGCCAACATGTACGAAGATCTAAAGGCTTCCAGAAAGGCGTTAGAGGTTCACCCGCACCTTTTGTCCGCCGCCGGGCATGCGATCTGGCTAGCTGGCGCGGGAACCTTCGTTGCCGGCGGTGTGCACGAACAAATCGTCATCGACTGCCAAGCGTTGATGAATAGCTTCAACGAAGGTTCAAGTATTGATTTGTCAATGCACAGTGACGCCTTTGAGCAGGCCTTGGTGCTAGCTCGGACCTATGTTCCCGCGTTGGGTAGAGAGTCTGCCGCCGAAATAATCGCCTCGGCTAAGGATTTTGTGAATTTCAGCTCCGTTGCGAGACTGTCAGTGCAAGAGGTAGTTGATCTGGCCAACCAACGCTCGATAGATAAAAGTGAAGGCCTACTCGGCTAAGTTGCCAAAAATGTCGTCCGCTCAAATTGAATTGCACGCCATGCCCTGGCTTTGCAAAACGGGCTGGATGACTACTCCGGACGCATATGTGTTTATTGGGTAATCGAGAGTTAATCGAGGGAAGAAAGTGAAAGCAACGGAAGCCAATTTGCTAAAGTTCTTGCGCAAATCGCCACAGTTTGTAATCCCGATTTACCAACGCAACTACTCCTGGACTGAGGGGCAGTGCCGCCAACTATGGGCGGATCTTTTGCGGGCAGGGCGCAATGAAAAGGTTAATGCGCACTTCATTGGCTCCATTGTCTATATCGAACGTGCGTTGTCCTCGGTCACCAGTCAGGAAGCTTTGTTGGTAATCGACGGGCAGCAGCGACTAACCACCAGTACCCTAATGATCGCTGCATTGGCTAATCACCTTGAGGGTCTCACCTCCGATGAGCTGGCGCCTTTCGAAGAGTTGTGGGAAACCTTTGCCCCTCGGAAACTTCGCAATTATTACCTACTCAACCCTGATGAAGATGGTGAGCGTCACTTCAAGCTGATCCTTTCTGAAACGGACAAAGACACGCTTTTGGCGATCCTCAAAGACACGCCTATGCCCGCCGAGAGCAGTGCTCGCGTCTACGAGAACTATCAGTTGTTCCGAGATCTCTTGAGGCAACATCACAATGAGCTTGGTGCGGTTTGTGAAGGTTTAGCGAAGCTAGTTATTGTCGATGTGTCGTTGGACCGTGCTCAGGATAATCCCCAGCTGATCTTTGAGAGTATGAACTCGACTGGGCTGGAGCTCAGCCAGGCTGACCTGATACGCAACTACATCCTAATGGGGCTGGAGCCCAATTTGCAGACCGAACTCTATAGGAGCTACTGGCGTCCGATGGAAAAGGGGTTTGGACAGGCAGCCTACACGGTTCATTTCGATGCGTTCATGCGCCACTATCTGACAGCAAAAACTGGCGAGATCCCTAATGTCCGGGAGGTGTATGTCGCTTTCAAAATCTATGCGCGTACCTTAACTGGCAACATATCCGACCTGGTTGCCGATATACACGGTTATGCAACCTACTACTGCGCCATTGCGCTTGGCGCGGAGTCGCAATCGATGCTCAAGCAGGTCTTCCACGACCTCAGGGAGCTGAAGGTTGATGTGGCCTATCCTTTCCTGCTCGATGCCTACCATGACTACAAGCAGGGTCGGCTCACCGTGGAAGAGCTACACCAGGTGGTTCGGTTGGTTGAGAGCTACGTTTTTCGTCGTGCTGTGTGCTCCATCCCGACCAATTCGTTAAACAAGACTTTCGCTGGACTTTCACGCACGCTAAAGAAGGATCGGTACTTGGAGAGCGTTCATGCCGCTTTCTTGCTTCTGCCGTCCTATCGCCGCTTTCCAGCCGATGAAGAGCTTCAGCGAGAACTCAAACAACGTGATCTCTACAATTTCCGCAGTCGTAGCTACTGGTTGCGACGTCTGGAGAACCATGGCCGCAAGGAGCGCGTGATGGTGGAGGATTACACCATCGAGCACATCTTGCCGCAGAATCCGGAGCTGTCCACTCAGTGGCAGGCGGAGTTGGGGCCAGACTGGCAGACAGTCCAGCAGACGTGGCTGCATACCTTGGGTAACCTAACGCTTACAGGCTATAACAGCGAGTATCGAGATCATCCCTTTAGCTACAAACGTGATCAGGTGACCGACAAAGACGGCAATCCTGTCGGCTTTGCGCAGAGTCCATTAAAGCTTAATAAAGGATTGGGACAGGTCCAAGTGTGGAACGAAGAGGCGATCAAGGCTCGCGCCGATCGTTTAGCAAAAGAGGCGGCAAAGGTATGGGGCGCGCCGTTCCTAAGCATTGATATTCTCGACGCCTACCGTCCGGCAACTATTCAGTTTGGGCAGCAATACAGCATTGATGAGCATCCCTTTCTGGCCGCCGGCCCTATGCGCGAGCTTTTTGAAAGTTTGCGTAGTGCCGTTCTAGAGCTTGATCCTTGCGTAAAAGAAGAGGTGCTCAAGCTCTATATTGCCTTCAAGGCGGAAACCAATTTCGTCGATGTGGTGCCGCAGACCAGGCGCCTACGCTTGTCGCTCAATATGCCTTTTCAAGAGATCGATGATCCCAAGGGCTTGTGCCGCGATGTGACCAATCTAGGGCGCTGGGGCAATGGGGACGTGGAAATTGGTCTCGCCAGCAAGGACGAGCTGCCTTATGTCGTTGGTCTAATTCGCCAATCATTCGACCGTCAGATGGGTGATGATTTCAACGTCTGATGCCGTCGTCAAAATGGCGATGAAGGAAAAAACTAAAGAGCATGATGCTGATGGTTTTTTCCTGGGTGAATCAATATCGGTATTGAATTAACGCCAGCAGATCCATCGGTTCCCCAGGAATGCACGGTAAGCGGCCAGCAAACACATCTTCAGAATCCCAGCATTAAGGGCGATGGTTTCTGTAGCCCTGCGCCGCCTATGTACTGACAAGCTTCGTCTGGACTTAGAAGCCTAAGCTTGGCGGCTCTTGAGCTGACAATTGAGCCTCCCGGAACGGCAGGTTTGCGGCGAAGAGGAATGGGGCGGAGACGATCATCGTGCCGTCGACGCTCCACTGGGGACCGTTGAGCACAGGTAACTGGCTCCAGCGATTGGCGAGCGCAATTCGGCAGCCGGGCGAGGCCCAGTACTGCTGAGCGAAACCCAGAAGATCATCCTCATTGATGGGCAGCTCGGAAGATATGACCGACCAATTGTTCTGGCCCAGATAGTTGGCGTAACGCTCAGCCGTCGCCATAACAGCCGAGGGCCAGACCTGAAAACCTCTACAGACCCTAACGAAGGTCTCAAACTGCATCGGGGCTTTACCTGATTCGATTTTTGTCCAGGCGCTAGGGGTCTTTCCAATCCAGTCCGCAACCTGAGCTTGGTGGAACCCTTTCTCAGTACGGAGCTCGCGCAGGATAACAGTGCAGATGCTGGTAACAGTGGTGACTTTCTCTGATGTGGATGACACGGGCTTCGCTCTAAGTGGCTTCTCGATGGCAGCGATCATACCCAATAAAAATCCCTATGGGAATACTTATGTTCCTGTTGGGAATGTCAATAATCTCATTCGGACTTTATTGGTTCCTTTCGCTCTCATAATCATCGGCAAGCTTGGAGCTCAGTCGCCATGAATGATAGAGCTGAATTTGCCCCTCCATCGTAAGGCACAGTATCGGCCTAAGAGCCGCAAGCGCACGGGGAACAAGCCTTAGGCAGATCAAGCAGGCATCCACTGATGCGGCTGTTACTGCCCAATCTCACTCACCCGCAGCGTCGGCAACCCCTGCACCAAGTCCTGTAGCTGCTCAGTATCGAGTTCGACTTGCGAACCTCGCCGAACGCCCGGCCAGTCGAATCTTTCCTGGTTGAGTCGGCGTGCTACCAGCCAAATGCCGACGCCGTCACCATCGCCCTTTATTTTTGGGTTCGGTAGCCGTGTTTGCTTTTCGCTTACAATGCGCGCATGCAGGGAGCGTAATTAAGAACCGGAATCCAATTCTAGTTGATACGACAGCGCCGTGATGACGCTACCAGCACCGTTTAATACTGCCTTCTCGGTCGGATAGTCTGGCGCCTATCGTCGCTGTTCTCAATTCCGCGATCATCGTTGCGTATTTTCCTACACCCTGATTAACCTGCGACCTCGACGGCCGCCGTTGCTTACGTGATAGTGACGTGATGTAGCACTATTCAAGTGCTCAGAGGCCATCCTGATAGGGTGGCTTTACTACGTCTGCATGGAGCGCGAGATGTACCTGTCAGCCCTGTCTATTAAAAACTTCCGCCAGTTTGGTGATACTCCCCCAGCGTTCACTATCAAATTTCATGAGGGAGTGACAGCGCTGGTAGGGGAGAACGATGCCGGCAAGACGGCCGTCATCGATGCCATCCGCCATGTCTTGCAAACGCGCGACGCCGACTTCATGCGATTGCAACCTGAAGACTTTCACATCACCCCCAATCAGACACAGAAAAGCGAGATCACACTTCTGTGTCAGTTTTCCAAGCTTTCCCTAGCGGAACAGGGCGCCTTCGCTGAATACCTGACCTATGAGGGCGCTGAGATTTCCCTCTATGTGTACTGGACAGCACGGCGTCTCAGCGAGTCAGCCGCTGCGCGTCGATGGGTGGATATCGCTGTACGGACGGGCAAAGACGGAAGCGGTCCGAGCTTGGATTCCAATGTTCGTCAGTTGCTTGCCGCTGCTTATCTCCGTCCACTAAGGGATGCGGAGCGCGAGATGTCTCCTGGACGAGGGTCTCGCCTGTCGCAAATCCTCAGCAATTTCCCTGACATCACGCGCGGCAATCCTTTAGATGCCACCAACCTACCAGCCACTTTTGCAGACGCAGCGGCGCTGAATCTCGCCGGAATGTCAGACTACCTTCGACACTTGGTCGATGGCCATCCAGGCGTCAGCAGTGCGCAGACTGCCATCAATGATGATTACCTCAAGCTGCTTTCGCTGTCAGGCGAGCAGTTGCATGGACGTATCAACTTCGCAGAGGGAGCTACTGAAGCGGCGAAGCTACGTCAGATTCTAGAACGCCTAGAGCTAGGACTGCTGGAGAACACCACGGGGGTAAAACGAGGCAACTACGGCTTGGGGTCAAATAACCTGCTTTTCATGGCCTGCGAGTTGCTGCTGCTGGGCAAGGAGCTAGAAGGTCTTCCATTGCTACTGATTGAGGAGCCCGAGGCTCACTTGCATCCACAGCGTCAACTCAGGTTGATGCAGTTTCTAGAGTCGGCAGCTAAGCCACCTCCAGGATCCGATCAGCGTCCCGTCCAAGTGATTCTGTCGACCCACAGCCCAAACTTGAGCTCCAAAATTCCACTGAAAAACATGGTGCTCATGCATCGCCAGCGTGCTTATTCTCTGATTGACGGCCAGACGGAACTCAGTACGGGTGATTACCGCTTTCTAGATCGGTTTCTCGACGTCACGAAGGCAAACCTATTTTTCTCTCGTGGTCTTCTCATCGTCGAGGGAGATGGGGAGTCGATTTTACTGCCGACCATTGCTTCGTTGGTTGGCCGAGATCTAACTGAACACGGCGTTTCGGTTGTGAACGTCGGCGGGACGGGATTGCGCCGTTACGCACGAATTCTCCAGCGACGAAATCCAGATGAAGGACAGCTGAAAATTCCAACCGCGTGCCTTGCTGATATGGACGTCATGCCTGACTGTGCGCCTCAGATCTTAGGCTTGGTAGCCGGCGATGATGACGCTAAATGGACAAGCCCCAAACGTCGTTGGAAGGCAGTAAGAGATTTTGGTGCTACTCCAGAAGAGCAGGCCGCAGCGCTGGTTGCTAGACGCAATAAGCTTGGGGAGGGGGACGGTCAAAATGTGGCCACATTCATTGCAGATCACTGGACACTTGAGTACGACCTTGCGGCGTGCGGGCTGGCAAAAGAGGTTTATCTGGCTGCGACGCTCGCTATGAATGACGACCCGCTGAATGAGGATCGTAAGACCCGTAGTGTCGTGCTTCGTGAGGCACATGCCTCCTATTTGGCCCTCGAAGCTCTATCGCGTACTACGGCAGAGCTTTGTTCTAGGGTTTACAAGATGTTCGGTAAGGGTAAAGCCTCGAAGGCGCTCACCGCGCAGTATCTTGCTGAGCTTCTGGAGGATGCAGTTGAGGAGGGCGCGATGACGGCTGATCAGCTCAGAGCTTCGCTGCCAACTTACATCGTGAGCGCAATCGAATTTGCAACGACGCCAATGCACGATCAGATTGCCGCAATAGAGGCGCAGCCATGAGGCCTTTCCATGAAATGGTCGACCCGATCCTCGACGAAGATATCGAGTGGGTCTGCAGTCTCATGAAGCTCAGAGACCTTGATGAGCCTCGCCGACGGTTTCTTAAGTCACTGGACACGCTGGACATCTCCGCGTGTCCAGGCAGCGGAAAAACCACATTGGTTGTCGCAAAGCTTGCGATCCTCGCTAACAAGTGGAAAAGCAAGACTCAGGGCCTTTGCATCTTGTCCCATACCAACGTAGCGCGCGAAGAGATAGAGCACAGGCTAGGCGGCACAGATGTTGGGCAACGTCTCCTGCGGTACCCTCACTTCATCGATACCATTCATGGCTTCGTCAGTAAATTTCTAGCGAAACCATGGCTGTTATCAGCGGGACACCCGCTCACAGCTATCGATAACGAGCTCACTTTCAATGCGAGGCGAAGAATACTTGGCGGGCAACGTTACTCCTTCCTTGTGAGTTACCTTGAGCGTAACCATATTTCCTTCGAGTCATTGCGAATCACCAGCACCAATTTTGATACGCCGCTTGCCGGCGCACGTTTCCCCAGTGGTGAACATACTCCAACGCATCAAATCGCATCACTCGCACTGAGGGAGGCCGCAAGGCTTGGCTATTTCTGCTACGACGAAATCTTTCTGCTTGGTAAGGCGCTTCTTGACGAACATCCTGGTGTCGCGTTGACGCTGCAACACCGCTTTCCCTGTGTTCTTATCGATGAAATGCAGGATACGTCGGAAATGCAAAATGCCATGTTGAGGGATCTCTTCCCCCGGGATAATCCTCTTATCTGTGTGATGCGTGTTGGAGATCCAAACCAGGCGATTTTTGAGCAAGACGATGTCCTCGCTGTGGATAATTTCCCAGACCTGGCAAGGTGTGCAGCGATCGCCGACAGCTTTCGATTCGACTCGTCGATTGCGACGCTCGCTAGTCGATTTGCGTTTACGCCAATCATTCCAGATGGTCTCCTTGGGGCCCGACAAGTGGAGCCTGGTGCCGCAGAGATTCCTCATACGATTTTTGTTTTTCCTGATGATGACACCTCAGGCGTGCTGGATGCTTATGGGCAGTTAGTACTCCAACACTTACCACCGGCGCTGATAGCACAAGCTCCCATCACAGCCTTGGGTGCGGTTCACAAAATAATCGACCTGGCCGGTATGAACGTTGCGCATTACCCTAAAACGGTTTCCCACTTCTGGCAGGATTACATGCCAAGTGCCAGCCGCACCAATCACCGTCCTGCGACGTTATTGGAGCATCTCTATGCGGCCAGGCAACTGGCAGCAATTGGAAGTACCGCGCACCTAGGACTAGAGCAGATTGCGGCAGGCATTGTGCGTTTAGCAAACTTACTGGCACCGCCAGCGCCGTTCAGAGGGCGCGGGAGGCTGCATCAACATTTGGAAGAAATCCTCGCAGCTCATCCTGAACTCAGAGTTGACTATCGCTTGCTGATCACAAGAGTCCTTTTCACTACTGAAGTTATTGACGAGGCCACATGGGCCGGTTCTATACAGAGATTTAGGCAAATCGGCGCATTGATAAGTGGAGGGAATGAGTACGAACCTGAGGCCAACACATTCCTTGCTTGGAACGCTCAGGTTGGCGTACCTGCAGTGGGTGCTCCTCAACTGGCTCCCGGCTCACTTCAGCGAGTCGAAGAGAGCTTGGAGGCTCCCAAAGTTAACCACTACCGATGCATCCATAATGGTTCGCATGTGGACATCAAGCTCGGCTCGATCCACATTGCCAAGGGGGAAACCCATGCGGCGACTCTGGTATTGGAGACTTTTAACCGTTCACATTTCCTGCATTCGCTGATGCCTTGGCTTTCAGGCCAAAATCAAAACGGCACTCGGTGTGACAATGATGCCAAACGTAAGCGGCTGATGGAGATGTATGTTGCGATGACCCGGCCGACTCACCTGTTGTGCCTGGCAATGCGTAATGGATCTCTGGGCACCGGTCAGCGATACGAACGCAATCAGGAACTGCTGAGAGAACAGGGATGGCAGATCCAGCATCTGAGCTGAGGCTGATAAATTGCTAGACGGCACTGAGCGTAATCCACTTGAAGGTTCTGACCGGTGTCGTGCTTGCGATTACGACACCAGTCAGCTATTGGGCATTCACGATTTGGTTGCCGGGTAAGGAAGAAATTATAGAAGCCATGGTTGAGCATCCTCTGGCTATGGTGTTATTTCTCCAGAGTTGAGACGGGTGGTAATTCGGCGGTGTGGTGGGCGTTTTTGTTGTTGCATGGCTGTAATGCGGTGGGGTAGATTCTCGGTATTGGTAATATGTTTATATGCACTGCTAAGATTATGCTTAGTACTATCTCTGCCCTTTATGTAGTGCCGAGACTTCGTTCGTTGTATTGATAGATAATGGGTTGTTGTGGTGTGCTGTTCACTGTCAACTGAATATCTCTCGCAAACTAATTTAATCGATATCGGTTGTATAAGTGATGCATCTGACTGTCAGATTGTAACTTGGGTCGTGTATGGCCTGGCCTATCTCGATAAGTTAGATGGGGTTCAGAGCGATGGTAGCTGTAAGAAATTACTAAGTGTCCCTCCGATATGTAATTAACATGTCGGAGTATCAGTTATGAAGCGTCATCCAGAAAACTCTAATCTCACGCTGTGCCGTGAGGACCATTACCTTGGCTGGCCTATTCAGGTAAGTAAAGGGCCTTTTGTTCGAAGCTACTTAAATAGTCTTAATAGGGTAATTCTGCGAGCGCTCGACGATTGTCCGCGTATTTTTGCCTTCAGATTTGATCTGCGCTTCCCCGCTGCTAAAGATTTGCCTGACAACCTTTATACGAACAAGGTGATAGATCGTTTTCTAGAGTCATTTAAAGCAAAAATTAAGCACAATCGATTAAAGGCTGGCTTGTCGAGAAAGTATATTCATGACACTAAGGTCAGGTATGTTTGGGCGAGAGAGATCGGGTGCTTGGGTAAGCCTCATTACCACATTCTCATCCTGCTCAATCGCGATGCGTTCAATGCGCTCGGTAAGTTCGAGTCAGGCCGGGATAACATTTTCAATCGTCTCGTAGAGGCCTGGGCCAGTGCTCTGAGGCTATCTGTCGATGAGGTGGGTGGCCTGGTACATATCCCTCATAATCCTACCTATCACTTGCGCATAGATGATGAGCGGGAGCAGCGAGAGCTTTTCTTCAGGGCTAGCTATCTCTGTAAGGCTGCTACTAAGGCCTATGGGGATGGTCAGCATGGGTTTGGATGTAGTCGGAGCTAAGTGGCAAGTAGATATTGTGCCTATAGCCTTCGGTGAAAAAGAAAAAAATAAAAACAGACAGAGACTGTTGAACAGCTCTGTCTGTGTTATGCCATTTACCCGATTCTGGGGAGGCGCTTCAGTAACCAGTGAAAGAGCAGAAAGGCAAGGGCTACTGCGACCAAGATCGGTGGAAATCGTAGCATTAGGACCACCACTAGCACGACTGCTAAAGCACTCGCCAATACGCCGATGAAGGTGAGAAGTGCGATCATGAAGCGTATCAATGCCATAAGACTCTCCTGTTGTTGAGGCGATTGGTTATGTGTCCGGGGGACGTGGCGGCAGCAGCCTGATGGGTCGGCTTGCCTAGCGCATGCCAAGGGCAAAGCACCTACAGATCCCCCCGTTCTGCCAGCGATACACAGCCTTCATTGCCCACTACGATATGATCCAATATGTGGGTGCCAATCATGTTGAGGGCATTTTTAAGGGGGGCGGTTAGCGCACGATCTGCCTGATTGGGCTCCGAGTCACCAGAGGGATGGTTGTGAACCAGAATCACGGCGGCAGCGTTGTGTTCCAAGGCGATCTTGACCACCTCCCGAGGGGACACGCAGGCAAATTCCAATGCGCCCTTGAACAGCTCCCTAAATCCAATAACCCGGTGTTCGGTATCGAGAAGCAACAAAGCAAAGACTTCGTATTCATGGAATTGCAGCAGTGTTTGTAGATGACTGAAGACGAGTCTGCACTCAGTCAGCGCCCGCCCTTTAGATAGACGATACATCGCAAGTTGTTGAGCCATCTGCAGGATGTCGGCCTCGGTGACCGGTAACTCCATGAAATAATTGTCGGGCGACTCACCGGGTTTGAGCTTGGGATATTTCATGCTGGTCTTCCTATCACGAACGCGTGAACGGACTGGAGGGTGGGTGGCGCAGTTACCTGGAGTTGGGTGTTGGGATTGAATCATTCTGAACACCCCTTTAGGTGACAGCTCTCTGTGTTGCTGTGGCTCACGCAACGAGTTGTAAGGCTGCATCGAGTGCCTTCTGTTTAATTACTGCGCCTTGTCCAAACCATGCCGAGTCCATTCGATACTCAGAGCTCCTGGCGCGCCTTTCATGATCCACGTATTCAGTCACAGCGTTCAGCAAGCCCCATGCTGTTCCGCGAGCGGACTCTATTTCAGATCCTCGGCCTTTACCTTCAAACAGGCTCTGTACCTTCTCCATAGCGCGTTTGTTGGGCAGTACATTGGGAATGGGGTCATGCGCGCTGGTGTCGCACAGCACTTCCATGAAGAAGCTCATGGCCTCAGTCCACTGAACCTTGCGTTCCGCGAGGGCGCGTATCCGATACATGAATTCGTCCCACTGCGAGACGGCGATGCCTAGTTGTTTTTTTACTGCCTGCGAATCAAAGCGCGTGCTGTGTGGAACCTTGATTGCGCGGGTGGCTCCGCTTAGGGATATGGTCAGTGTGTTATTGCAGACCACGCGAATGGTGGTGGGAGTTGCTGTGGTGGCTAGTGTGCCGTCACAGGACGTTGCCAGTAGCAGATAACCGTTTACCACGTCATTACCTTTAATTGCAGTCGACTGTCCGGTCCTCGCCAGTGCCCAGAGTTTTCGACCTCCCTTCAGGACGCCGGCGGTTTCCAGTTCATAGCCAGAGCACTCCGTAAGATCACGGTAAAATTCTAGGACTTCACGGGGCTGGACCACCTGGTAGCGTTGCGAGACGACGGATAGGGCTTCCTTGCTGTCCGAACGGTAGAGAACTTTCTGTTCGGGGAACGAATGGATGGTGCCGAGATGGCCGACAGCATCCGCCATGAACCGTACCGGTGACTCCTGGATCTGCCAGTTCATGCCGGCTTCTTGTTGCCAAACTTCCACCGGCTGATTGGGCGAGAGTTGATTGCCCAGGCCATGCCAGGGCGTAGTGCCAACGTAAGCCATTTGCTCGATGAGGTGTGCCATGGAGTACTTCCTTTTTATAGGCGCACGGCGAAGCCGCTGAGTACTCAGCAGGAATCAATCGGCGTGCGGGGGGTGATAGAGAGGGGAGATGGATCAGATGGAGAGCAGCAGTGGAGTCAAGCGGAAGACGAGCAGTTCAAGTGGAATGACGGTAGCTAAACGACAGCCCGCAGTCGAGACAAACGTAATTGTCCAAAACTCGCTCATCGATGACTTCGCCGAGTTTGGCACCCGCGATACAACCGGTCGCGGCGCCGGCTAAGCCGCCGAGAATGGCTCCGGCCATACCGCCAGCAATGACACCAGCGGGGCCAGCTGCGACGCCGATAACTGCGCCCACCTGGGCACCGGCCGTGGCGTCTGTAACCCCTCGGGCGGCACCCCCGACAGTACCGATAATGGCACCGATTTTCCTTGCGATATCTTTGGTTATTACGGAAGCAGATTGGCAGCTAGGACACTGGTCGGTCATGAGCAATTTCCTTTATTGAGAATTTCGGGATGAGGTGTTTGCGCGGAATAGAGCTCACCAACCAAGCCGCCTAGGCGGCCTGGTTGGTGAGCTCAAATTCGTGACTGGGGCTCAATCGTCAATGCGGATTGGTTCAGGTTCGTGATGTATTACTGAAATTATTTTGAGTGCAATTTGATTGGTACCGAATGTCTTCGCGAAATGAGCGCTGAAGATGGCGTAACAGCTGCGTCGCAGGCACCAGCCCCCCTGCTATTTCCGCTACGAATAGCGGAAATAGCAGGATGAGAGGTGAATGCTGAGTGAGTAAATGGAATTTCCTGAGATTTTGTCTCGCATGTTTTTGGTTTTATTTCAAGGGGGGCGCTTGCGGTAAAAAAGTAACGTAAGCAGATGCGGTTAAATAAAAAACTCATCTGGGTAGCATTGCGTCATCTCGAATTTCTAGAAGGAGGGTGGTGCGATGCGTGCAGTTGACGATGAAAAAACTCGTAATTTTTTGGATCAGGATGGGGACGGTCAGGCATTCATTCGGGTCTTGCGTTTGAAGAAGCTGCAAGAGCGCCTTGGGGTGGGGCGGTCGACGGTCTACGACTGGATGAATCCCTGTTCGCCACGATACAACCCCACGTTTCCACGTCCGATAAAGCTTTCGGTAGGCGCAAGGGGCGCTATTGGTTGGATCGAGTCGGATATCAGCCTTTGGATTGATTCAAGAGTAGTAGCTGGCGCAGCGGTTTACGGGCGGGCCAGAAATGAGCACTGACCGTTATCGGGAAAGAGTGCTACCGAAAATAGGAGGGCCTTTCCCTTCATTTGGATGCCTGCCCATTTTGAAGGCGGCTGTGGATGAGGCTGAAAACAACATCCAAGCTCCGCGACCGCTAATTTTCTTTGGGGCTTTGGCTGCGATTGCCGTCGGTGTTCAAGGGCTATGTGATGTCCGTAAACCCATTGGACAATGTGTTCCGCTATCGCTAATGCTGTTGTCTATTGCTGACTCGGGAGAGCGTAAGTCAACAGCAGAAAACCTTTTTTTTGAACCGATTCGTCACTTTCAAAAAATGAAAGGAACTGCGTACCAATGCGACCTAAAGGAGTGGGAATCTAAGCTGAAAATATGGGATACAAAAAATAAAGTAATACTGAAGCAAATTGCAAAGCTCACTCGTGATGGAGAATGTTCGGAAGAAGCTGAGCGCCGTTCGATCGAGCACGGGTTTGCCCGGCCTTTGAAACCTAAGCAGTTTAAGATGCTATACGAAGACTCTACTTCTGAAGCTCTATTTCTAGGGCTTTATCAAAACTTGCCATCGGCTGGATTGGTGTCGAGTGAAGGAGGTGGAGTGCTTAATGGTCGGGCATTAACTGATTTGTCTAAGCATAATGCTATCTGGAGTGGAGATGCCATAACTGTTGATCGTAAAACAGCTGCAAGTTATGAGGTTGTTGGGGCGCGACTGACTGTCTCGATAATGTCGCAAAGAAGCGCATTTAATGAATATATCAAGAGCGCTGGAGAAAAGTCTCGTGGCTCAGGTCTCTGGGCTAGATTTTTAGTTTGTTGTCCAGCATCGACGCAGGGTACTAGGTTTCTTAAAAATGAAACTGTTTCTTGGGAATATCGCGATAGGTTTTCTGTGCGACTGGTCGAGATTCTAGAGCTGAACTCTGCTTTGTTTGCGGCGTCCTGTCAAAACCGAATGACTATTGGCTTCTCGCCGGAAGCGAGTGAAATGTGGCTGGGAACTTACAATGCCATTGAATCTAAAATTAAAGCGGAGGGGCGATTTGATCAAATGGGTGATCACGCTTCAAAACTTGCGGATAATATTGCTAGAGTGGCTGCTCTCTTGCACTATTTTGAAGGTTTTGAGGGGGATGTATCATGGAGTACGCTGAAGTTTGCAGTCGATTTTTGCCTTTGGTGCTCTGATGAGTTCTATTGTTTGTTTTTGCCCAAGAGGCAGGAAGAGTTAGATGCGGTAGAACTAAACAAATGGTTGTTGTGTATTTGGGATAAGGGTGACGACTGGGTAGCTAAGAATTACATCCGCCAGTATGGTCCCAACAAAATAAGAGAGAAAAGTCGATTAAACAAAGCTTTGGATGAGCTTCATAGCCAAGGGAAAATAAGTTTTTTCAATAGGAGGGGGGTTCAATGTGTTGATCTGAATAGGAAGTGGTAAGTTTCGATGTGAAGTGGGCGCTGCAAATATGCTTGGATTTGAATGTGCATAACTTGCAGCGAGTTGAAATCTTAGAGTCGTAAGCGTTAGGGGAAGGTACATGTCGTGTTCATTGTTCACAGGGTTTGTGACTGTTGAATGGTTTTTGTCGGTATTCGTTTTAGTTGTTGGATGATGTATGGCTCTTGAGAAGTTAAGAGTTTTCGCTTTAGCTGGTCTTGGGGTTGAATGCCATTTTGACTTCTCTATCATTTTCAATCATGTTTCGTACCTTTGCGATTAAATCGCTCCGGCCCTCGAGTTCATCGCCCTTGCACGGAGGAGTTGATTTTATTAGGTGGTCAATTATTTGGTCTGTAGCCATGCTTGAGCTGCTCCAGCCTTTTTTTGGCCTAAGAGAATGAAGAGCTTCAATGACGGCTTCTTTGAATTCGCTTATTTTTTTTGCGTTTGCTTTGCCACCTTTGCTAGCTCTCTTAGTCTTGGGGTTTGCTAAGGTTTCACACATTGAGTTGCAGGCTCCGATGTACTTGCACGCTTCCGAAATTGCATTCCAAGCCATCATGAGGCTATTGTTTTTTTCAAGTTGAATCGCTGTGTAGGTATAAATATGGGCTAGCATAAGAGTTCTTGTTAGCTTTGTTCTTGGGTCTTTGTCTTTGAAGTTTATATAGAAGAATTGATCGTTTATGTATGTCTTGTTTATTGTCCCGCAGTCTATGTCGTCAGCGATATCTTGAAGTTGTATGGTTGTATTGTTTTCTCCGAAAAGTTCTTCATTTAAATGGTCAAGCTGGCGTAGGAGAATATCAATCTTTCCATCGATTTTTATGTCGTGTAGGAGGTTGGTAAGCTTTTCCATAGTTGCGGATCGCTCTTCGGGGCTTGTGTCTTCGGACATTTTTTTTCTCTAAGATTTAGGCGGTTCTGGATTTTTTGGTTTTATGTCTAACTTGGCGCTTGCCGCACGTACAGTCTGCTACCTAAAGCTATAGGTGAGTGAATTTATTCTGATTCCAAAGGTGCATGGCGTATAAACTTGGCCCAGTCAATCATCAGTGCCCGGCGCTTGTCGAGGAAATCGGAGCGAGAGTATGCCCCCTCAGTTTGGTCACGCTCGTCATGTGCTAACGCCATTTCGCACACCTCGCGTGGGTAGTGCGTGCATTCCCCAGCCCAATCTCGAAATGAAGAACGAAAGCCGTGTCGCGTTATGTGTTCGTATTCCATGCCATGTAGGAGCGTTCGTATGGCGTTTGCATGCATAACCCCTGTCTTACCCTGACCAGGGAATAGGAAGGGGCTTCCTTCATCTCTCGGAATGCTCTGCACCAGCTTTACGACCTCTTTGGCAAGCGGGATTACAAACGCTACACGCATTTTCATACGCTCATCAGGCAGCGACCAAGTACCGGCCTCCAAATCAAACTCATCCCAGCGTGCAAACCTCACCATGTGCGCGCGTGCGCTGGTCATGATTAACAGTTGAGCGGCTAAGGAGGCCGGTGTGGTATTTGCGCTGAGTTTAGCCATCAGCGCGGGTACGTCTTGCCAGCGTAGCGCTTCGAAGTGTTCGCGCTTCCGAGCCTTTTTCTTCTCCGCGCGGCTCAACAGATTGTCTAAATGCCCTCGCCAGCGAGCAGGGTTCTCACCCTCTCGCAGGTTGCGTGCCTTGGCGGCGTCCAGGACCTGCTCAATTTGCCCACGTACCTCATCGGCGGTTCGCGTTTTGGTGGCCCAGATAGGTTGCAACACCTTGAGCACTTCGGGAGTACCGATGTCTTCGGCTGCCAGCTTGCCTATGTGATCAAACGCATACAGCTCTAACTTTCGCAGCCAGCCTTTACGCCATTTCTCCGACCATGTCGCGCCGTGAGCATCACGGTATTCCGTTGCGAGTGTCTCGAACTTCAGTTGCTTGGCTTCGCTTGCACGCTGGGCTTCCCGTTGAGCAGCACGCTCTATATCCCTGGCCGCCAGGGGATCAATGCCGTCGCTCAGTTGGCTACGTTTAGCACTGGCATCTTGTCTGGCTTTCTTGAGACTCACCTCAGGGAATGAGCCCAGACCCATCTCTCTACGACGGCCCGCCAGTTGGAAGCGAAGCAGCCAGGATTTACGCCCGGTAGGTTTGACGACCAAGCGAAGCCCATCACCATCTTCATAGGTGCCGGGTTCGGTCAGGTTTTCGACTTGCTTTGGATTCAGCTTACCCATTGGATTTCCCCTGTCGTCCCTTTGTCCCCCCACCTGTCCCCCCACTTCATCGTCGGATGAGGTCAAATGGCGTAGAACGCCATCGGACAGGGGAATGCCTGAAACCCCCGGAATAGCTAAGCTATCAGGTAGATTCTCGGATGGGATAGGATTATTTTGGACAATTAAAAAGCCGGCTTGTGGCCGGCTTCTCGGGGACTGGCTTGGTTCATTTTTGGTAAACCGCGCCAGCCTTCAAAACGTACACCCGGATCTTGCGTCCGGCTGTGGGACTCGGCGAGAAAATCATCTGCCTTGTCGGTGCGATCTGACGCCGCGAGGCGGGTCGATGCGCAAATGTGGGGCGCAGCATACTGATTTTTTTGCAGAATTCCCAGCGTGGCGTGCGCCCTAGAGCGATTGCGGTTACGTGTAGCAGCGGGCTGCGCCAGCTGCTATGTATGGACTCGCCCCCACTTTCAACCTGCTTCTGAACACTGCTACCCGGTTGCATCTATGTATCAGGCCTGTTCGAGGAAGCCTTGAACAGCTTCTGGCCAACATTGGATAAGCGCGCGGTATGCCGATTACAGTGAGGCCTCAAGGGCCGGTAGCAGCTCAGGCATCAATCCGCGACGGTCTGACCTGGGGTCAATGTTCTTTAGCATGGGTTGGAGCGGCTTAACGCCCCGGTGGCAGAACTCTATTGATCAGTGACTCATCGCAGCCTCCCGGCCATTGCCCGGCTGGCGACGATAAGTCTGGTCATTTTGCAGTAGCACCCAAAGAATGCGCAGGTTGCGGTTGGCCAATCGCACGGCCGCCTCCTTGCGACCCAAGCGGGAGATCCAACGCTGGAGACGTTGATCGTCCGGCTGCTCTGAGTCAGGTCGTAGCTGTCTTAAAACGGCATGAGCACCCTGGATCGCCAGACTGCGCAAGTAGGCATCGCCATGCTTGCACATCTTGCCCAACCGAACCTTCTCGGCGCTGCTGTGCTGGCTGGGGACCAACCCGAAGTAGGCGGCAAACTGCCGAGCGCTGGCGAAGCGTTCGGGCTCGGTCTGCTTGGCCAGCAGCGCCGTGGCGATGATTGGACCCACACCGCGCACCGTCATCAGCCGCTTCGCGGTCTCACTCTCTTTCGCCGCCGTTTCCAGCCGACCGGTCAGTGCGTTGACGCGGTCACCCAGTTGACCCCATTCACCCAGCAGTTCGGCGATCAGTTCGCGCAGTAGATCGGGCAACGGCTGGGTAGCGTCTTCCAATATCCGAGGCACGAGCTGGCTGATCGCCATTTCGCCCTGTGCCAGAGCCACACCCTGTTCCAGCAGCAAGCCGCGCACCTGATTGCTCACTGCAGTGCGGCGCCGTATATATCCCCGCCGAGCTCGGTGCAGTGCCTGCATCGCCAGTGCCGCCGCGCTCTTGACCGGAACGGCTGAGATCCTGCAATCGCGGCCTGCACGCAGGATAGCCAATGCATCGTTGCGATCGTTTTTCGGGCCACTGCGATGCTTGGCAACATGCTGGGCCGGCAGAATGCGCACCGGATTGCCCTGCATTTGCAGTAACCGCGCCCATGCCTGAGCGCCTGGCCCGGTTTCCACCAATACGGTCACGTTCACAGGGAGCTTGTGCAGAAACACCTGGAAGGTCTCGCGCGACTTGATTCGAGCCTCGAATATCACGTGACCGAGGGTATCCTCCCCTGCGACCTGAAAGACCCTTTTGGCAAGATCTACCGCAACTGTGGTGCATGCCGACACATCGGCTGACAAAGACTGATTGATCGTCGTATGCTTTTTCATGGCCTCGCCCTCGCTGTCGTTGGCTTCTATAAGAATGCCACCGTGGCGCACAGACGCCTCGGCTTGGGCGAGTCCATTCAATTACACAGTTATGTGTTTACAGAAAAGGTATGGGTGGCCTGCGTTTATTCAGGGTCGACCACCAGAACACCCATCCCAGAACCCTTATGTTTTGTTCTTCGATTTGTGGAGGTCTGAAAACTTCATCCGGGTATTCGGAGCTGTTGTGGCTGCGCATGCGTATCGCGTTGCCTGGTACCCGGCTCAGGTATTTGATGCGCAACATGCCGTCGTGCTCGATTGCGTAAATCTCTCCGTCGACAATTTGCGTGAGCCCGCGGTCGATGGCGACGATGGAGCCATCTTCAATTTTTTCGGCCATGCTGTTGCCAACCATGCGGGCGCAGATGGCATCGGCGTGGTTGATTTCCAGGGAGTCAAGATCGCTGCGCGGCAGGCGGATTGATTCGCTGGGGTCTTTGATGACATGGGTTTTGTCGGAGCCGGGGGCAGTGGTCGCTTCTTTGTAAAAGGGTAGTTCGATGTCGACTGGGTCGATGACCCGATAGGTGCCCCGGATTGATTGGGCGTCGAAGGTATTGCCGGAGGCATCGATCAGATGCAATTCCCTGGCGTCTTGCGGTCCTTCGCCGGTTTTCAGCCATTCAGTGTTCACGGACAGTCTTCTGGCGACATCTTCCATGCGGTAGTCAGGAACTCCGCGGGTATACCAGTTATGGACAGTTTGAGGGTCGGAAATACCCAGGAATTCGGCAAATCTCGTTGTCGTGATTTGTAGCTCTCTCAGGAGCATTCTGAATCGTGGGCCGCAGGTTTTGTTCTTTTTCATAAACACGAGTCTAGCCGTGCGGCATAAGGCTTTGATTCAACAAAACGTTCAAATCTGGCGTGAAATTTAAGTCCTGATGTAAGACGTCTTTTGTAAAAATTAAACAAGAAAAAACCGGTTTGCCCGCCAGTTAAATGTGCTGTTGAAGGTGATTTTCAAACGCCCACAAAAAACCCCGGATCAACCGGGGTTCTTCGTTACAGCCGTTCGTGAGAGACGGCTATCAGCCTTTATAGGCAGCAACCGACTTCATGATCTCGGTGCGAGCGGCTTCTGCGTCGCCCCAACCTTCGATCTTCACCCATTTGCCTTTTTCGAGGTCTTTGTAGTTCGCGAAGAAGTGCTCGATCTGCTGGATCAGCAGCTGTGGCAGGTCGCTGCATTCCTTCACGTCTACGTACAGCTGGGACAGCTTGTCGTGTGGCACTGCGATGACTTTGGCATCGCCGCCGCCGTCGTCGGTCATGTGCAGGATGCCGATTGGACGGGCGCGGATAACCGAACCTGGAGCAACCGGGTAAGGGGTCACGACCAGCACGTCGAGGGGGTCACCGTCGTCAGCCAGGGTGTTCGGGATGAAACCGTAGTTGGCCGGGTAGAACATCGGGGTGGCCATGAAACGGTCAACGAACAGGCAATCGCTGTCTTTGTCGATTTCGTATTTGATCGGGGCGTGGTTGGCCGGAATCTCGATCGCGACGTAGATGTCGTTCGGCAGGTCTTTGCCAGCCGGAATCTTGCTGTAGCTCATTGGGCGGTGCCCCCGTTAGTTGACCAAAAACACTTGGCCGGATTGACCAAAAAGTGGCGGCGATTATAGGCATATTCCGCCGCCGATGCCACGATCCAAGGGTCGTAGAGACCTTAGTCGTGTGCCTGATAGACCGGGTCTTCGGCCAGAAGTTGCCGCAGCCGGGCCAGAGGGTCCTGACGATAAAACATCTTCAGCTGCTCATAGACCTGAGGATACGCCTCGTGCAGCAAATCCGGGGCGCTGAAGAAATATTCGCTGGTGACCGCGAAGAATTCGGCCGGGTTTTCCGCAGCGTACGGGTCGATGGTTGTGTCTGCGTCGGGATTGCGATCCAGTTGCCGATCAAGGTCGTCGTAGGCCTCTTGCATGACCTTGGCCCAGTCGCTGACCCGCATGTCGGCGTGCAGCGGCGGCAGGCCGTTGGCGTCGCCGTTGAGCATGTCGAGTTTATGCGCGAGTTCGTGGATCACCAGGTTATAGCCTTCCCAGCCACCGCTGGCCTTCACGCCGGGCCACGCGAGGATGATCGGGCCTTGCTGCCAGGCTTCGCCGCTGTGTTCGCCGTCCCATTCGTGCTCGACGCCGCTGGCATCGCGATGGCGCTGGGGGCTGAGAAAGTCGTCGGGGTAGAGGACGATTTCGTGGAAACCCTGATACCAGTTCAGATCGCCCAGGTGTAGCAACGGCAATTGCGCCTGGGCGGCAAGCAGCAGGCGCTGTTCCTGGTGGAGTTCGACGCCGGGCAGGGCGGTCAAATGTTTGTCCTGGAGGAACAGCACGCTGGCTTCACGCAGCCACCGGTCTTCAGCGGCGCTGAGGCCATCGAGAAAACTCAGGTGATGGCGCACCCGCTGCCACATGTCGTCGGCAATCGGATGTTTGGCCAAGGTGCGCCGGCGACGCCAGGCGCTAAGGGACCACATGGTGAATCAGCGCGATTGGGCTTTGGACGCGGCGTTAGCAAGGCGACTACGGATCATGCCGATGATCATCGGCACCAGCGACAGCAGGATGATGCCCACGACCAGCAGCGACAGGTTTTGCTTGATGAACGGTACGTTGCCGAAGAAGTAACCGAGGGTCACCAGGCCACCCACCCACAGAATAGTGCCGAGGACGCTGAAGGCGAAGAAACGCGGGTAGGGCATTTTGGCCACGCCGGCGACAAACGGTGCAAAGGTGCGAATGATCGGCATGAAACGCGCCAACGTCACCGTTTTGCCGCCGTGTTTATCGTAGAAGTCGTGGGTTTGCTGCAGGTAGTCGCGGCGGAAGATTTTCGAGTTCGGGTTACTGAACAAACGCTCACCCGCCGTTCGTCCGATCAGGTAGTTGGTGCTGTCGCCAAGGATTGCCGCCAGCATCAGCAGGCCACCCAGCAGCACCGGGTCCATGCCGCCGCCGGCGGCAACTGCGCCAGCGATGAACAGCAGGGAATCGCCCGGCAGGAATGGCATCACCACCAAGCCGGTTTCGCAGAAGATCACCAGGAACAAAATGGCGTAAATCCATGGCCCGTAGTTGGTTACCAGCAAATCGAGGTACACATCGAGATGCAGAATAATGTCGAGCGGGTTGAAATCCATGGAGAGCACCTGTGGTGACGGCCCGACTCGGCAGGCCTGTGCGGATGACTTCGCGAAAGCCTACAGACGGGTGTAGTTTTTCTTACGAGCCGGAAAGGTCGGCATTATACGATCTGAGAAGTGAAAAGCGCGTTGAGTTTGTAGCGGGGGATGTCCAGGGAGCCACACCGGTTGGAGTGGTGCAATCGATTCCTGTGGGAGCGAGCTTGCTCGCGATTCAGGCACCTCGGTGTAACAGTCATCCCGAGGAGAAGCTATCGCGAGCAAGCTCGCTCCCACAATGTTCGATGCGGATCAGAGCTCGTCGCTGATCGGCAACACGTAGTTCTTGAACTCGGTGTCTTCCTTGAACCCGATGGATTCGTAGGTTTTCCGCGCGACTTCGTTGTTGCTGCTGGTGGAAACGCGCATGCGTACAGCGTTGGTTTCCTTGGCCATTTTCTTTGCGGTGCGGATGAGGTTGTCGGCCACCAACTGGCGGCGGGCCTCTTCGGCGACGTAGATGTCGTTGAGAATCCACACGCGCTTAAGCGAAAGGGACGAAAAGCTCGGATATAACTGACAGAAACCCATCAGTTTGTTGCTGTCGTCATCGGCCAGGGCCAGGTAGATCACCGACTCCTTGCGACGCAGGCGCTTTTCAAGGAACGCCCGGGACGAGTCCGGATAAGCCAGGGAGCCATAAAACTCGCGATATTTGACGAACAACGGGGTCAACAGGTCCAGGTGTTCGAGGGTCGCTTGAATAATCCGCATGGTAGGTCTCGTCTTCAAGTGGCTGTCTTCACGTACTGTGACGGCGAACGGTTCTCACTCGGGCGGCCGTGTTTCGATCCTGCCTGAAACTGGATCAGAAACGCAATGCGGAAACGGTTCAGGCATCCGACGAACTCAGTAGGAAATTACCTTTCATGCCTGCTCCAGCGTCCGACTCGAGTGTCTGAACTTGAGCCTCGTCCTTCAGATTGACCCCTGACAACTGTCGCCGACAGGCTTCGCGCATTAAATACAGCAAACGGTGTGCCGCCATGCCGTAACTCAGGCCTTCGAGCCGGACATTGGAGATGCAGTTGCGATAGGCGTCCGTCAGCCCGACCTTTGGATTGTAGGTGAAATATAGCCCCAGGCTGTCCGGGGAGCTGAGACCAGGGCGTTCGCCGATCAGGATCACCACCATTTTTGCACCCAGCAGTTCACCGATCTCGTCGGCTACGGCGACCCGGCCCTGTTCCACCAGAATGACCGGTGAGACGGACCAGCCGTCGCTCACAATCTGATCTTCCATCCGCGCCAGAAACGGCAGGGTATGGCGATGAACGGCCAGCGCCGACAACCCGTCAGCAACGACAATGGCCAAATCGACACCGCCGGGATTGGCCAATGCGTAATCGCGCAGTGCCTGAGCCGACTCTTCACTCAACTTTCGCCCCAAATCGGGGCGTTGCAAATAACTGTTCCGGTCCGTAGCGGCGCTGTGTAGCAGCAAACTGGCGCGCCCGCGTTCAGCCAGTTGTGAGCTGAGCCCCGCATGGTCGAACGGCAAGTGCACCGCATCCCGCGCCTGAGCGTGGGCGTACTGGAAATCCAGTTGCGCGCTGGTCGGCATGCTGGTGCCGGTTCTACCCAAGGCGATCCGCGCCGGCGTCAGGCGACGCAGTTCCAGCAACGGGTTCTGTGGGTCAACGGGTGGTTTATCCATTTCAACACTCATCCCAGTTGCCCCATCGCTTGGCGGAAAGCCGGCGGCAGGCTGTCGCCGAAGTGAATCTTGCCGTCCGCCTGGGTGAAAATACCCATTCTCGCCAGCCATTGTTCGAATTCCGGCGCCGGTTTCAGGCCCAGGGTCTGACGGGCGTAAAGGGCGTCGTGGAACGAGGTGGTCTGGTAGTTGAGCATGATGTCATCGGAGCCGGGGATGCCCATGATGAAGTTGATCCCGGCCACGCCCAACAGGGTCAGCAGGGTGTCCATATCATCCTGGTCGGCTTCGGCGTGGTTGGTGTAACAGATGTCGCAACCCATGGGCACGCCCAGGAGCTTGCCGCAGAAGTGGTCTTCGAGGCCGGCGCGGATGATCTGTTTACCGTTGTAGAGGTATTCCGGGCCGATGAATCCTACGACGGTGTTCACCAGGAACGGTTTGAAATGTCGCGCCACAGCGTAGGCGCGGGTTTCGCAGGTCTGTTGATCGATGCCGTGGTGGGCGTTGGCTGACAGGGCGCTGCCTTGGCCGGTCTCGAAATACATCAGATTCTGGCCCAGCGTGCCGCGATTCAGGCTCAAACCGGCGTCGTAGCCTTCCTGCAGCACGTTCAAGTTGATACCGAAACTGGCGTTGGCCGCCTCGGTGCCGGCGATCGACTGGAACACCAGGTCCAGCGGAACGCCGCGATTGATAGCCTCAATGGACGTGGTGACATGAGTCAGCACGCAGGCCTGGGTTGGAATCTCGTAGCGCTGGATGATCGCGTCGAGCATTTCCAGCATGGCGCAGATGGAAGCGATGCTATCGGTGGCCGGGTTGATGCCGATCATCGCGTCGCCGTTGCCGTACAGCAGGCCATCCAAAATGCTCGCGGCGATGCCGGCCGGTTCATCGGTGGGGTGATTGGGTTGCAGGCGTGTGGATAACCGGCCGCGTAAACCCATCGTGCCGCGGAATTTTGTAACAACGCGGATTTTCTGCGCCACCAGCACCAGATCCTGCACGCGCATGATCTTCGACACGGCAGCGGCCATTTCCGGGGTCAGGCCTGGCGCGAGGGCGCGCAGGCTCTGTTCGTCGGCTGCATCGCTGAGCAGCCAGTCGCGAAAGCCGCCGACGGTGAGGTGGCTGACGGCGGCGAAAGCTTGTCTATCGTGAGTGTCGATGATCAGTCGGGTGACTTCATCAGTCTCGTAAGGAATCAGCACTTCTTGCAGGAAATGGCTGAGCGGGATGTTGGCGAGGGCCATCTGCGCGGCCACACGCTCACCATCGTTGAGGGCGGCGACGCCGGCCAGAAAGTCCCCGGAACGCGCCGGACTGGCCTTGGCCATGACCTCCTTGAGGCTCTCGAAGCGATAGGTCTGGGCGCCGACGGAATGGGCAAATGCGGCCATGGGACGGAGTCCTCCTGATTCTATAAACAACTCAAATACACCACCGAACCCCTTGTGGGAGCGGGCTTGCTCGCGAAAGCGGAGTGTCATCCAGTACATGTGTCGGATGACACACCGTTTTCGCGAGCAAGCCCGCTCCCACATTGGATCTGCATGCACTTCAATATGGCAGGCGCCGGGAATCAGCCCGGCGCCGGTGCAACTCAGACGCCTTCGAGCATCGCGTCCGCCGGCGCATCGAAACGCTGCTTGGCGGTCAATTGGAAATACAGGTAGCCGGCCGCCATGAAGCCGAGGAACACACACCCGATCAGCGTATTGAACCAGGCCATCGCCACCAGGCACACCACCGCCAGAAACAGCGCGATCCCCGGCACGATCGGGTAACCCGGCGCGCGGAAGGTGCGTTCAAGGTTCGGCTCGGTTTTACGCAGTTTGAACAGGCTCAGCATACTGATGATGTACATCACGATGGCACCGAATACCGACATGGTGATCATTGCTGCCGTCAGGGTCATGCCTTGCAGGTTGACCAGGCCGTCGCTGTAGATCGCCGCGATGCCGATCACGCCTCCGGCCAGGATCGCCCGGTGCGGAGTCTGGAAGCGCGAGAGCTTGGCCAGGCCGCGAGGCAGGTAACCGGCCCGGGCCAGCGCAAAGAATTGCCGTGAGTAGCCGAGAATGATCCCGTGGAAACTCGCCACCAGACCGAACAGGCCGATCCACACCAGCATGTGCATCCAGCTCGAATTGTTGCCGACCACCGCTTTCATTGCCTGAGGCAGCGGATCGTTGATGTTCGACAGTTGACGCCAGTCGCCAACGCCACCCGCCATCACCATTACGCCGATGGCCAGGAACACCAGGGTCAGAATGCCACTGACATACGCCCTGGGAATCGTACGTTTCGGGTCTTTGGCTTCTTCAGCCGCCATCGCCGCGCCTTCAATCGCAAGGAAAAACCAGATCGCAAAGGGGATCGCTGCAAAGATGCCAGGGATTGAGCCCATGGTGAACTCGTTGGCGCCCGACCAGCCGTTAAGCGCGAAATTACTGAAGCTGAAGCCCGGCGCAACGACGCCCATGAACACCAGCAATTCGGCGACCGCGAGCACGGTGACTACCAGTTCAAACGTCGCGGCGATGCTGACGCCGAGGATATTCAAGCCCATGAACACGAAATAGGCGCCAACGGCGGCGATCTTCGGGTCCAGTTCCGGGTATTGCACGTTGAGGTAGGCGCCGATGGCCATGGCAATCGCCGGGGGCGCAAAGACGAATTCGATCAGCGTGGCGATGCCGGCGATCAGTCCACCTTTCTCACCAAAGGCCCGCCGGCTGTAGGCAAACGGCCCGCCCGCGTGGGGAATCGCGGTAGTCAATTCGGTGAAACTGAAGATGAAACAGGTGTACATCGTCGCCACCATCAGCGCGGTGACGAGGAAACCCAGGGTGCCTGCGGTGCCCCAGCCGTAACTCCAGCCGAAATACTCGCCGGAAATCACCAGGCCGACGGCAATGCCCCATAAATGCAGGGTGCCGAGTGTGGGTTTGAGCTGTGTAGTAGAAGTCATAAGTCCTCGCTGTCTTTTTTATTTTTTGATTTGTTGGACTTTCAGGTGCGACGTTTTCGTGTAAAGCGAGCACGCAAAGCCCGTGCCAGAGCGGCAGAGCAATGTTTTTGATGTGTTGGTGAGAACGCCTTCGCGAGCAAGCCCGCTCCCACAGGGGGAACGCGGTGCAAATGTGGGAGCGGGCTTGCTCGCGAAAGCAATTTGAAGGACGGCACAGAAACCTCTGTGTCGCCCCCGGTTTTTAGAAGAAGCCCAACGGATTGATGTCGTAGCTCACCAGCAGGTTTTTGGTCTGCTGATAGTGATCGAGCATCATCTTGTGGGTTTCACGACCGACGCCGGACTTCTTGTAACCGCCGAACGCGGCGTGCGCCGGGTACAGGTGGTAGCAGTTGGTCCACACACGACCGGCCTTGATGGCGCGGCCCATGCGATAGGCGCGGTTGATGTCGCGGGTCCAGAGGCCGGCACCCAGGCCGAACTCGGTGTCGTTGGCGATGGCCAGGGCTTCGGCTTCGTCCTTGAAGGTGGTGATGCTCACCACCGGGCCAAAGATTTCTTCCTGGAACACGCGCATTTTGTTGGTGCCCTTGAGCAGGGTCGGCTGGATGTAATACCCGGTCGCCAGGTTGCCCTCGAGTTTTTCCACCTTGCCGCCGGTCAGCAGCTCGGCGCCTTCGCCCTTGGCGATTTCCAGGTACGAAAGGATTTTGTCGAATTGCTGCTCGGACGCCTGGGCGCCGACCATGGTGTCGGTGTCCAGCGGGTCGCCACGTTTGATCGACAGCACTTTTTTCATCACGACTTTCATGAAGTCGTCGTAGATCGACTCTTGCACCAAGGCGCGGGAAGGGCAGGTGCAGACTTCGCCCTGGTTGAAGAACGCCAGCACCAGGCCTTCGGCGGCTTTTTCGATGAAGGTTTCTTCGGCTTGCATGATGTCGGCGAAGAAGATGTTCGGCGACTTGCCACCCAGCTCCACGGTGGACGGAATGATGTTTTCGGCGGCGCATTTCATGATGTGCGAGCCGACCGGGGTCGAACCGGTGAAGGCGATCTTGGCGATGCGTTTGCTGGTGGCCAGTGCTTCGCCGGCTTCTTTGCCAAAGCCTTGCACGACGTTCAGCACGCCCGGCGGCAGCAGGTCGCCGATCAGCTCCATCAGCACGGTAATGCCTAGTGGCGTTTGTTCGGCAGGCTTGAGCACCACGCAGTTGCCGGCGGCCAGCGCTGGAGCAAGTTTCCAGGCGGCCATCAGGATCGGGAAGTTCCACGGGATGATCTGCCCGACCACGCCCAGCGGTTCATGGATGTGATAGGCCACGGTATTGCCATCGATCTCGGCGGCGCTGCCTTCCTGGGCGCGGATGCAACCGGCGAAGTAACGGAAGTGGTCGGCGGCCAGCGGGATGTCGGCGTTGAGCGTTTCACGCACGGCTTTGCCGTTGTCCCAGGATTCGGTGATTGCCAGGACTTCGAGGTTCTGTTCGATGCGATCGGCGATTTTCAGCAGCACCAGCGAGCGAGCCTGGGCGGACGTGGCGCCCCAGGCATCGGCGGCCGCGTGGGCAGCGTCCAGGGCCTTTTCGATGTCTTCGGCCGTGGAGCGCGGGAATTCGGCAATCGGTTGGCCATTTACTGGCGAGGTATTGGTGAAGTACTGACCTTTGACAGGCGCGACGAACTCGCCGCCGATGTAGTTACCGTATTTGCTCTTGAACGAAACGATAGCGCCTTCAGTACCGGGGTGAGCGTAACGCATGGTGATTTCTCCTTGGCTTTTGTGCTTATAAGGGAGAGCGCATGTGCGCTTGTTATAAGCGTAGAGCAAGGGTCGGGCCACTGCCTTGCAGGTCAGGCAAATCAAGGTCTTACGCGGTTTTTGTCGGACCGACGGACGTTGCCTGTGACGGTTTCGGTACAGTCCTGATGACACTTTGTACCGCTTCTGGCACAACGTGTGACGGGTCGGTCTCGCCAGCATTGCAATGCGCGTCGCGCTGGAGGATGCTCGGCATCACGCAATTTTGCTTCGTGTAGCAGCTGCCGAAGGCTGCGTCCGAGTGCGAAGCGCTCGCCTCGTTTTCGGCAATGCATACGGGACACAGGTTTACGACTGCTTCGCAGCCGGACGCAGCCTTCGACAGCTGCTACACGGAAGCGGACCAGACTCTGCGGGGAGAACAATAAGAAATGCACGACAACCATTTGAGTCGCCATGCCCAGCAGGTCCTGACTGTCACTCAGGGCAAATCCCACCTGCACGGTCCCGGCAGCGATCCGTCGATTGCCCGTTCCTGGCTGCGCTGTCTTGAGGACTATCACCTCGACCCGGCCCTGACCATGGCGCCGACGGTGCTGGAACATGGCCGCGTCCTGGAAAGCCGCGAGCGCTTGCAGCAAGTGCTGCACATCGCCGGCAGCGAAATGACCAGCCTTCATCAGCAACTCTCCGGCGCTGGCCACGCGGTCCTGCTGACCGACGCCCGCGGCGTGATCCTCAATTGCGTCACCGCGCCTGCCGAGCGGAAGATTTTCGAGCGCGCAGGCCTCTGGCTCGGTGCTGACTGGAGCGAAGCCTGCGAGGGCACCAACGGCATCGGCACCTGTCTGGTGGAGCGTCAGTCCCTGACCATCCATCAGGACGAGCACTTTCGCGGCCGTCACACTGGTCTGACCTGCTCGGCGAGCCCGGTGTTTGACCCGCATGGCGAACTGCTGGCGGTGCTCGACGTGTCCTCGGCGCGTCACGAGGTCTCGCGTCAGAGCCAATTCCACACCATGGCGCTGGTCAATCTTTCGGCGAAGATGATTGAGAGCTGCTATTTCCTGCGCTACTTCGACAATCAATGGCTGCTGCGTTTTCACCTTCAGGCCGAATCCGTCGGGTTATTCAGCGAAGGGTTGTTGGCATTCGACGGAGAAGGGCGGATCAGCGCGGTCAACCAGAGTGCGCTGAACCTGCTGGGGCATATTCGCGGTGGGCTGCTGGGCAAACCGGTGGAGGCGTTTTTTGATTGCTCGCTGGATGAATTGCTCGGCCGCGCCAGCATCAATGCCAGCGCCAGTTGGCCGTTGCGCACGCGCGACGGGCGGAGCCTGTTTGCGCTGTTGCGTGGGCAGCCACGCAGCATTCCGGTGCCGGTGGTGCAAAGTGCGGTGATCGCCGAACCTTCGCGCTTGTCGGGCATTTGTCTGGGCGACACGGGGTTGCAGGAAGATTTCCGCAAATCCTTGCGCGTATTCGAGCGGGACGTACCGCTACTGATCAATGGCGAAACCGGATCCGGCAAAGAAGCGTTTGCCAAAGCCGTCCATCAGGCCAGCCAGCGAGCAGAAAAAGCCTTCGTCGCCCTCAACTGCGCCGCCATCCCCGAAAGCCTGATCGAGAGCGAACTGTTTGGCTATCGCGGCGGTAGCTTCACTGGCGCGCGCAAGGAAGGCATGCGCGGCAAATTGCAACAGGCCGATGGCGGCACGTTGTTCCTCGATGAAATCGGCGACATGCCCCTGGCTTTGCAGACCCGGCTATTAAGGGTGCTGGAGGATCGTCAGGTGGTGCCGATCGGCGGCGAGCCGGAATCGGTCAATGTACGAATCATCAGCGCCACTCACCGCAATCTGCTGGAGCGGGTACAGGACGGCAGCTTCCGCGAGGATTTGTATTACCGGCTCAACGGGCTGGAAGTTGCACTGCCAGCGCTGCGTGATCGCAGTGATAAATCCCAACTGCTCGACTTTTTGCTGGCCGAAGAGGCGGGTGGGGAAACCGTATTGATCGACGGTCCGGCACGCCAGGCGTTGCTGGCGTTTGCCTGGCCGGGGAACGTGCGGCAGTTGCGCAATGTGCTGCGCACCTTGGCGGCGCTGTGTGACGGCGGGCGGATAGGGCTGGGGGATTTGCCGGTGATGATTCGTCAGGCCCGACCGGTTCCGGTTGTTGCCGTTGAAGAGCCGTCGGACTATCCGCTGGATGACGCTGAGCGGCTGGCGTTGCTGAATGCGCTGGAACAGACGCGTTGGCATATGACTCACACGGCTGAACAACTTGGCGTCAGCCGTAACACCCTTTACAGAAAACTGCGTAAACATGGAATTGAGCGGTAGGCAGGTAAATCCAACCCTCACCCTAACCCTCTCCCGGAGGTAGAGGGGACTGACCAAAGTGTCTTTCGAAATACATCGACCTGAAATTCCGAGTCGAACTCAGGTTACGAAAACCATGGAGATCGGCTCCCTTTCCCCCTCTCCCCCTTGGGGCGGTCCGACGTTTCGGGAGGGCTGGGGTGAGGGGTGGATCCGGAGTCAGCCCCACATCCCTAATATCACCACCCCCAATCCACCCCATCACCTAAAGAGTGCGAATTTTCCCACCCTAAGCTAACCTGCGGCCATGTTTTACGAGGTCGACTAATGCACATTCACATTCTTGGTATCTGCGGCACTTTCATGGGTTCGATGGCGGTTCTGGCCAAAGAGCTGGGCCATCACGTGACGGGCTCCGATGCCAACGTCTATCCGCCGATGAGCACGCAGCTAGAGGCTCAGGGCATTGAGTTGACCCAAGGCTACGACCCGGCGCAGCTCGATCCGGCACCGGATCTGGTGGTGATCGGCAATGCCATGTCTCGCGGCAACCCGGCTGTCGAATACGTGCTGAACAAAGGCCTGCCCTACGTTTCCGGCCCGCAATGGCTGGCGGATCACGTGCTGCAAGGTCGCTGGGTACTGGCCGTCGCCGGTACCCACGGCAAAACCACCACCAGCAGCATGCTCGCCTGGGTGCTGGAACACGCGGGCATGAGCCCGGGTTTCCTGATCGGCGGCGTGCCGCAAAACTTCTCGGTGTCCGCTCGTCTGGGTGGCACACCGTTCTTCGTGATCGAAGCCGATGAATACGACAGCGCGTTCTTCGACAAGCGCTCCAAGTTCGTTCACTACCGCCCGCGCACGGCGATCCTGAATAACCTGGAATACGATCACGCCGACATCTTCCCTGATCTGCCAGCCATCGAGCGGCAATTCCACCATTTGGTGCGGACCATCCCGAGCGAAGGCCTGGTGATTCATCCGACCACCGAGCCGGCGTTGCAGCGTGTGATCGAGATGGGCTGCTGGACCCCGGTGCAAACCACCGGCGCCGGCGGTCAGTGGCAGGTCAAACTGCTGAGCGAAGACGGCTCGAAATTCGAAGTGATGTTCGAAGGTGTCGCTCAAGGTGTGGTCGAGTGGGACATGACCGGCCAACACAACGTCGCCAACGCTCTGGCCACGTTGGCTGCGGCGCGCCACGTCGGTGTTGTGCCGTCCATGGGCATCGCTGCTCTGAGCGCATTCAAAAGCGTCAAGCGCCGGATGGAGAAAGTCGCGGAGGTCCGTGGCATTACCATCTATGACGACTTCGCTCACCATCCGACGGCTATTGCGACGACCCTCGACGGTCTGCGCAAGCGCATCGGCGATGCACCGTTGATTGCGATCATCGAACCGCGTTCCAACTCCATGAAGCTCGGTGCTCACCGCGACGGCTTGCCGGAAAGCGTGGTCGATGCCGATCAGGTGATCTGGTACGCGCCGGCCAACCTCGGTTGGGATCTGGGGGCTATTGCTGCGTTGTGCACGGTGCCGTCGATCGTCAGCGAATCGCTTGAAGGCATTATCGAGCGCGTGAAGAGCCAAGCCCAGCCCGGCACTCACGTGGTGATCATGAGCAACGGCGGCTTCGGCGGCCTGCACGGCAAACTCGCCGAGGCGCTGCAATGAACAACGGCCCGGAACGCATCACGCTGGCGATGACCGGCGCTTCGGGCGCCCAGTACGGTTTGCGCCTGCTTGACTGTCTGATTCGTGAAGACCGCGAGGTGCACTTCATGATCTCCAAGGCTGCGCAACTGGTGATGGCCACCGAGACTGACGTTACGCTGCCGCCGAAAACCCAGATGATGCAGGCCTTCCTCACCGAATACACCGGCGCTGCCGCCGGACAGATTCGGGTGTACGGCAAGGAAGACTGGATGTCGCCGGTGGCCTCGGGCTCCGGCGCGCCAGCGGCGATGGTGGTGGTGCCGTGTTCCACCGGGACCTTGTCGGCCATCGCGACGGGGGCCTGCAACAACCTGATCGAGCGTGCCGCCGACGTCACCTTGAAGGAACGTCGTCAGCTGATTCTGGTGCCGCGAGAGGCGCCGTATTCGAGCATCCATCTGGAGAACATGCTCAAGTTGTCGAACATGGGCGTGACGATTTTGCCGGCGTCGCCCGGTTTTTATCATCAGCCGCAAACCATCGACGACTTGATCGATTTTGTCGTGGCGCGAATTCTTAATCTGCTGAACATTCCCCAGGACATGCTGCCGCGTTGGGGTGAACACCATCTGACCAGCGATGAATAAGCTGCTGGCGATTGTGCTGGCGCTGCAATTGGCTGGCTGCGCCACGGCGCGAACGCTTGATGCCGCCAAGCCAGGGGCACCGGTGGTGTATTCGGGGACGCGTCTGGATTTGTATGCCATGAACGGCGGCTGCTGCGCCATGGACCGCTTCGGCGCCGAAGCCCCGAGCTACCCCGGCGTCGATCTGCCGGCCAGCGCGTTGCTCGACACGCTGTTGTTACCGCTGTCGGTACTCACGGTGATCGGGGTCAGTTTTCAGGCAACGGGCGGATTGTAGGAGAGCCATGTGGCGAGGGGGCTTGCCCCCGTTGGGCTGCAAAGCAGCCCCAAAACCGGCCATCTCCATTTTTCAGATACACCGCGAGCTATGGATTTACGACTGCTGCGCAGCCGAACGGGGGCAAGCCCCCTCGCCACAGGTCCGTGGGTTATTTACCGAGCTTGCGCAACTCATCCGACTCGACAATCCGCACCCCATCCTGCTCTTCCAGCGCCAGTCGCCACATGGCGCGGGCCAGTTGGCAGGCTTCGATGCCGCGGTATTTGCCGGGGATCAAGCGGGACAAGGGCCCAACGAATTGCTCAGCCATACGCGGTTCGAGACGTTCGCCCAGCAGCAACGAAGGTCGGCAAATGGTCAGTTGCGGCCAGTCCTGTGCGCGCAATGCATATTCCATTTCGCCTTTGACCCGGTTGTAGAAAATAGGGGACCTGCGATCAGCCCCCAGTGCACTGATCACGATCAGGTGCCGTGCGCCCATCTCCCGTGCACGTTTGGCGAATGCCACCACCATGTCCAGGTCCACCGCGCGAAACGCCTGTTCCGAGCCGGCTTTCTTGATGGTGGTACCCAGGCAGCAGTAGGCGATGTCGACGCGACCATTCAATTGCGGCAGAAACACCGCAGGGTCGCCGACCGGGTTTTCCAGATGGGGATGCTCGGCCAACGGCCGGCGTGAGGGCGCCAATACCCGTGAAATCGTTGGCTCGTTGAGCAAACGGTCAAGAAGATGTTCACCGGTCAAACCGGTAGCTCCGGCAAGCAGTACGTGCTGAGGCGTCAAGTACATAGTGTTTCCCCCTTGATACTATTCAGCTTAGTTGCTCTTTGCATCCTTGCTGCTGATGGAGACACTTTGCAATGCCTTTCGTGCCTGCTGCTTGCGTAACAGCTGCCAGTGAGAGAGAACGGTTTTCGGCGCCCAGATCTGCGGTTCAGAGGCTTCGAAGCTGTCCGCCAGTTCACGTTCGGCGACGGTGGCCCTGGCCAGTTTGAAGGCTTGCTCCAGGTCGTCGGTCTGGTTCAGTGCCTGGGCGAACAGCGCATCGCCGAAGTAGGTGAAGTTGGCTTCTTCCGAGCAGCCGAAGGACACGCGGTCAGCGCGCGAGGCGGTCATGATCAGGGTGCGTTCATCCTTGAGCGCGGGAATGAAGCCACCGGAGTAGCAGGACGAAATCACGATGATCTTGTCGCGGTTTTTCAGCGGAGAGAGCACCGCGGCGAGTTCGTCGGCCGGCAGATCGGACAGTTCCATGCGCGGCTGGTCGAGTACCAGTTCGTGTTCGCTGGTGCCGTGGCTGGTCATGTAGATGAAGATCAAGTCTTCCGGGCCACTGCGCTCGGCCAGGGCGGCGGCGGCACGGCGCAGGTTCTCCCGGGTGGCCATCGGCCGGTCGACGAGGTGGTCGCGATGGTTCACCAGGCGGATCTGGCCAAACGCACCAAAGCGGCTGCTGAGCATGTTGCTGACGTAATCGGATTCGCGCAGGAACACGCTTTGCTTGCCGTCACCACCGAGTGTCAGGGTGTACAACTCGACTGCCGGGGTCGAAGCCGGCACGTTGGACAGTGCATCGTCGAGCAAACGACCCTGGGCCAGCAAACCGAGTTCCAGGCTGTCAGGCAGCAGCTTGCCATCGGCATCGCGAACACGCTGGCCATTGATCCACGTACCGCTTTGCACCGTGCCGTCAGTCAGCACCAGGGTGCCGCGCCCCGAGTAACTGTCACCGTCGAACTGGCCGATGTAGAAGCTGCCGTCGGACAGGTTCAATCGACCTTGGCCGGTGAAGCGCCAATCGCTGAACTGGCCGATGTAATGGCTGCCGTCGGCGCCGATCAACTCGCCCTTGCCGTTCAGCGACCCTTCCTTGAATTGACCGAGCCAGACATCACCGTCGGCGTTCTCGTAGCGGCCCTTGCCGTGCAGTTGGTTGTTCTTGAAGCCGCCGACATAGATATCGCCGTCGGCGCTGTTGAAAGTCCCGTTGCCTTCGAGCTGACCGTCGACGAAATGCCCGGTGAACTGATTGCCGCTGGCGTCGCCCCGTTGGCCTTCGCCGTTGGGTTTTCCGTGGGCGAACTGGCCCTGATACGAGCTGCCGTCTTCGAGTTCGAGACGACCGAGCCCTGAATATTGATCGGCCTTGAATTCACCGCGGTAGGTCATACCGTTTTCTTTGAGGGTGCCTTCGCCGTCCCGTCGACCGGCTTTGAAACCGCCGGTGAAGCTGCTGCCGCTGGTGGTCAGTGTGCCCTTGCCGTCGAACAGCCCGAGATTGAATCCGCCGCGATAGACTTCGCCGTTACTGCCGTGCCATTCGCCCTGGCCATGCCATTGGCCCTTGTCGAAATCGCCGGCGTACCAGCTGCCGTTCGGGTAATCGATACGGCCCTGGCCTTGCAGCAATCCGTTGACCAGTTCACCGCGATAGCGTCCGCCGTCCGGCAAGCGGGCGTCAGGGGGCAACAGCGATTCGCCGTCGCCGCAAGCGGTGAGCAATAGGGTCAGAGCGAGGAGTGCAAGTGGGCGCATAGCGGGATCCGGGCAATTAGGCGACCGAGTATGCCGCAGCTGTTTGACCTTATATAGCCAGGAAACAGGAGAGGGCGCGAAACAGCGTGAGCTGCTTCGCATCCGGGATGGGTTACACGAAGCAGAGCGACAGTGGCTCGGCGATGTAGGCCGGTTTGTCCGAGCCTTCGATCTCAAGCGTGGCGGTGGCCTTGAGCAGCCATTGGCCGGGTTTCTTCTCGGTGACTTCGTTCATGTCGACCTTGAGTCGTACCCTGGAGTTGACCTTCACTGGCTGGATGAAACGCACGGTATCCAGACCGTAGTTGACCACCATCTTCGCCCCTTCAGGGAGGATCAGGATGTCTTCCATCAGTTTGGGGATCAGCGACAGCGACAGGAAACCGTGTGCAATGGTGCTGCCAAATGGCGTTTGCGCGGCTTTGACCGGGTCGACGTGGATGAACTGATAGTCCCCTGTGGCTTCGGCGAACAGGTTGATGCGCTCCTGATCGATGGTGAGCCATTCGGAACGTCCGAGTTCCTTGCCGACATAATCTTTGAGCTCTGCAACTGGAACATAGGGCATTGAGACTCTCCTTGGGTTCATCGGTTTTATAGTTTTGAGGTGGGGGGATTTGACCTCCCGGATTACCACTTTAGATCAACATGGCAAATGGCTCCGGTCAACTGACCATGATTTTGGCGAATGCCGGTCTATAGCGTTGGCGTGCTTATAATGCTCGGCCCGCTTGTGCGGGATGATATTGGCGGGAGATGACGGATGTTGTTACGTGGCCTGACCTGGCTGGTGCTGTTCCAATTGCTGGGCACAGCCCTCAACCACTTGTTTTTACCGGTGCTGCCGGGGCCGATTGTCGGCCTGCTGTTGCTGCTGGTATTCCTGATCAGCCGTGGCCAGGTCGGCGAACCGCTGAGCCTCGCGGCCAGCAGTCTGCTGCGTTACCTGCCGTTGCTGCTGGTGCCGCCAGCCGTAGGTGTGATGGTTTACGCCAAAGACATTGCCGCAGATTTCTGGGCCATCGTCGGTGCGCTGGTGTTGTCACTGTTGCTGTCCATGGCCTTCGCCGGTGTGCTGATGCAGCGCATGGTCAAGCGTCACGCTCACCGTGAGGGCGGCCAATGATCTTCGACTGGCACGGCGCCTGGACGTCGGTGATTCATCATCCGTTGTTCGGTATCGGTATTACGCTGGGGGCTTATCAGCTGGTGCTGGCGGCGTTCGAGAAAACCCGCTGGATCTTTCTGCAACCGGTACTGGTCTCGATGCTGCTGGTGATCGGTGTACTGGTGGGTTGCGGCCTGACCTATGCCGAGTACCGCAAGAGCACCGAGATCCTCAGCATCCTGCTGGGGCCTGCGACCGTTGCGCTGGCTGTGCCGCTGTACCTCAATCTGCGACGCATTCGGCAGTTGTTCTGGCCGATATTTACTACGCTGGTGATAGGTGGCGTCGTCGCCACCGGCATGGGCGTATTGCTGGGCTGGTCGTTTGGTGCCGAACACATGATCCTGATGACCATGGCGCCGAAGTCGGTGACGTCGCCGATTGCCATGCTGGTGGCAGAGCAGATCGGTGGTGTTGCGGCGCTGGCGGCAGTGTTCGTGTTGATTACCGGGGTGATCGGGGCGATATTCGGGCCGAGTCTTTTGACCAGGCTGGGTGTGCACAGTCCTGAGGCGCGCGGTATGGCACTGGGCATGACGGCGCACGCGGTCGGCACTGCGGTGGCGATGCAGGAAAATGAAGAATGCGGCGCCTTCGCGGCGCTGGCGATGAGTCTGATGGGCGTGGCCACGGCAGTTTTCCTGCCGTTGGCGGTGTCGATGGTGGTGTAAGGAAATGTCTATGAGCTTGCCGCTTTTTCCGCTGAACACAGTGTTGTTTCCTGGCTGCATCCTCGATTTGCAGATCTTCGAGGCGCGCTACCTGGACATGATCAGTCGCTGCATGAAACAGGGCGGCGGCTTCGGCGTGGTGTGCATCCTCGACGGCGAAGAAGCCGGCATCGCCCCGGCGGGCTACGCGCTGGTCGGATGCGAGGCGCTGATCACTGATTTCAAACAGCAGGACAATGGCTTGCTGGGCATTCGGGTGCAGGGCGGACGGCGTTTCCATGTGTTGCGCACCGAGATTCAGCGCGATCAGCTGACCGTCGCCGAGGTCGAGTGGCTGGAGGACGAACCTGAGCAACCGCTGCAGGACGAGGACGCCGACCTGGTTGCGCTGCTCAAAGCCTTGGCCGAACACCCGATGGTCGAAGCGTTGAACATGGGCACTGAAGCAACCGGGCAGCAGTCACTGGCCAATCAGTTGGCGTACCTGTTGCCGTTTGCCGAAGTGGACAAGATCGACCTGCTGCAACTCGATGATCCGCAGCAGCGACTGGATGCGATTCAGGCGCTGCTGGATGAGTTGCAGGGTGAGTTGTTTGCCTGATCAGTAGGCATACCGCAACATCGCATGCGGCAAATGCCGCAAAGCAAAGAACCCGAACAGCGCCACCAGTGCCGGAAGCACCAGCCACCAGACCTTCGGTGGCATGGCGTTGAGCGGTGCCGGGCGTTGATTCAGCCACAAGCTCGCCGCACAAATACACGCTGCCAGCATCGCGCCGGCCAGCACATCCGTTGGCCAGTGCGCGCCCAGGTACACTCGCGACAGGGCAATCGCCAGCGCTGGCAAGCAGCCTAACAGCAGCCAGGTCAGACGCATGCGCGGTGGTTGTCCGCGGCCGGCCAGCACGGCCAGGGTCAGAAACAGCGCAAAAGAGCCCGAGGCGTGGCCGCTGGGCATGCTGTAGCTGGTCAGGGGATCGCTCAACACTTCGGGGCGAACGCGGGCGAAAAAGTGTTTGGTCACGGTGTTGCCCAGCGCGGTGCACAGCAGGGTGCTACCGGCGAAAATCGCCTGGCGCCATTGCCGGGTGAGCAACAGCAAACCCGTCAGCAGGGCGCTGAACAACAGCATGTTGCGAAACTCGCCGATCAGCGTGAACGTCACCGCCACTTCATCGAGTAGCGGGCTGCGGTGTTCCTGCACCAGGGTCATCACACCCTGATCGAGGGCGGTCAGGTGTGGATAGCCGATAAACAGTCCGGCCAGAATCAGGAAGCTCATTCCGGTAATTAGCATCGTCGCTTTGCGATGACGGCGCAGACTGCTGGTGGCGCTCAAGCCCACCATGACGACGATGCTGCCGGCGACGATGCCGGCCTCAGGCCAGAAACCCTCTGGCAACGGCAGGCGAATCGCCGCCCCTGTGGCCCAGCCGGGCAGCAGGTAGGCAACGCTCCAACCGGCGGCAGCCAGCAGGCTGACGGCGGCGAAGCGCGGGAAGGGCATGTCGAACATCCCCGCGACCATCGGTAACATCGGCCGCAGCGGGCCGATGAAACGTCCGACCAACAGGCTGGCGATGCCGTACCGCTGGAAATACGCCTCGGCCCCGGCGATCCATTCCGGATGATGGCGCAACCCTGGCAGGCGCCGGATGTTCTGATGGAAATGTCGCCCGAGGAAGTACGAAATGATGTCGCCCAGCACGCCGCCGAGGAACCCCAGCAACAGTGTTTCGCCCAGCGACAGCGCGCCGCTGCCGGCCAGTACCGCCACGGCAAACAGCAGCACCGTGCCGGGCACGATCAGCCCGGCAATCGCCAGGCATTCCACACAGGCCACTATGAACACCGCCGCGGCCAGCCATTGCGGGTTGACCGTCAACCAACCGGTCACGCTATCGAGCCATGGGCCCATAAAAACAACTCCATCAAATAATCAATCGGTCCCAAGGGACGAACACAATCTTCAAAAAACACTACAGATCCCATGTGGGAGCGACCTGTGGCGAGGGGGCTTGCCCCCGTTTGAGTGCGTAGCACTCACAAAATCTTTGGCACAACATCAATTTTGGGGCCGCTTCGCAGCCCAACGGGGGCAAGCCCCCTCGCCACAAGTCGCTCCCACAGGGGGGATTTTCATTGTTCATGTCAGCAAAAAATAATCGCGACCTTCGACCTGACCCCGTCGCAGCGGGTTTCTCGTGCAATACGGCGCGTAAGCCACATCGACGAAGCGGTACATCAAATGCTCATCGCGCCCGTGGGGAATGCCCAGGCGCGTGGTTTGTATGATGTGAACAGGCGCCGGGCCGACATCCTCCACCAGCAGCACTTCATGGTCGAAGCGCTTGGCGTCCCAGACCGGCACCTTCAGGCCCAGCGCCTTGCAAAGCAAAGTCTGTCCGGCGCAAAGCTTTTGCGAGGGGCGAGGGCGACCTTGGGCGTCGGGATTGTTCAACAGCATCTGCGCCAGGCTCGCCGGCCCGCTCAAGTCATCAACCCACGGATAGGCGGATTTGATCAGCACAGCATTGCCCGGACCCTGTGCGCTGAAGTTCAGGGAATCGCCGCCACGGGCGTAGTACATATAGATGTGGCCGCCATCCAGAAACAAAGCCTTACGTTTTTCTGTGTAGCCGAGGGAGGCGTGGCTGCCTTTTTCTTCGAAGTAATAGGCTTCAGTCTCGATAATCCGGGCACTGAGCCACAGGTCGCCGACCCGGTGACGAATGACTTTGCCGAGTAAGTCCCGGGCCAGCGTTTGGGCATCTCTGTCGAAAAATGCATCCGCGAGCCCCTTGGGCAGGCTCGTCGCGGACGTGCGAACAGTCAGATTGGTCATGATGAACGGCGTTTATCAGGGCTGATTGAGTCGCGATGATAACAATTTGCAGCTTAATCACGGCTGAACGTCGGCAAATTGCCCTCCATTTCGACCATCCGCCCGTCACCGCTGTTAGTCGAGGGACGCGACAGCTATAATCTGCCGCTTTACTCTTTACCAAGACCTTAGCAAAGACCACTCCAGACCATGACTGAGTCCGTTCTTGACTACATGACCCGATTGGGTCGCGCTGCCCGCGAAGCTTCTCGCGTCATCGGCCGTGCCAGCACCGCGCAGAAAAACCGCGCCTTGCAGGCTGCTGCCAATGCGTTGGACGCTGCTCGCGCCGAGCTGACGGCTGCCAATGAACTGGATTTGGCCGCTGGCCGCGCCAATGGTCTTGAGCCTGCATTGCTTGAGCGTCTGGCGCTGACCCCGGAACGCATCGACGGCATGATCGTCGGTTTGCGTCAGGTAGCGGCTCTGCCGGACCCGGTCGGTGCGATCCGCGACATGAGCTTTCGGCCGTCGGGCATCCAAGTCGGCAAGATGCGCGTGCCGTTGGGCGTGATCGGGATCATCTACGAATCCCGGCCGAACGTGACCATCGATGCCGCCAGCCTGTGCCTGAAGTCCGGCAACGCGACCATCCTGCGCGGCGGCTCCGAGGCGATTCATTCCAACCGTGCCATTGCCGCCTGCATCCAGCGCGGCCTGGCCGAAGCCGATTTGCCTGCCGCCGTGGTGCAAGTGGTCGAAACCACTGACCGTGCCGCCGTTGGCGCACTGATCACCATGCCTGAATACGTCGACGTTATCGTGCCCCGTGGCGGCCGTGGCCTGATCGAGCGCGTTAGCCGTGACGCCCGCGTGCCGGTTATCAAGCACCTGGACGGCATCTGCCACGTTTACGTCAGTGCCCACGCTGATCTGCCGAAAGCCCAGCGCATCGCGTTCAACGCCAAGACTTACCGCTATGGTATCTGCGGTGCCATGGAAACCCTGCTGGTGGACCAATCGGTCGCCAAGGATTTCCTGCCATCGATGGCGGCACAGTTCCGCGAAAAAGGCGTCGAGCTGCGCGGCTGCGAACGCACCCGGGCGATCATCGAGGCTGTTGCCGCTAGCGAAGAAGACTGGAACACCGAGTACCTGGCGCCGATTCTTTCGATCCGTGTGGTCGACGGGCTGGACCAGGCCATCGAACACATTAATAAGTACGGCTCCCATCACACCGATTCGATCGTCAGCGAAAACCTTGCCGACACCCGGCGTTTCGTCGCGGAAGTCGATTCGTCGTCGGTGATGATCAATACCCCGACGTGCTTCGCCGATGGCTTCGAATACGGATTGGGTGCCGAGATTGGCATTTCTACTGATAAGCTGCACGCCCGCGGCCCGGTGGGCCTCGAAGGTCTGACCTGCGAGAAGTACATCGTGGTCGGTGATGGCCAGTTGCGCGGCCAGGCGTCGGTCTGACTTGGGCGACCTCGACCTGTCAGCCCTGGAAGCCGCCAGCGAGCCTGCCCCTCGACGTATTGGCGTGCTGGGCGGGACCTTCGACCCGGTGCACATCGGCCATTTGCGCGGTGCGCTGGAAGTTGCCGAATCGCTGGCGCTCGACGAGTTACGTCTGACACCCAGTGCCAGACCGCCGCATCGCGGTACGCCGCAGGTGTCGGCGAAAGACCGTCTGGCGATGGTCGAGTGCGCGGTGGCCGGTGTGGCGCCGTTAGTGGTGGACGCCCGCGAATTGCAGCGGGACAAACCGTCCTACACCATCGACACCCTGGAACTGATGCGCGCAGAACTTGCCGCCTCCGACCAGGTTTTTCTACTTTTGGGCTGGGACGCATTTTGCGGCCTGCCCACTTGGCACCGCTGGGAAGAGTTGCTCCAGCATTGCCACATCCTGGTGCTGCAACGCCCGGATGCCGACAGCGAACCGCCGGATGCCTTGCGCAATCTGTTGGCGGCACGCTCGGTGAGCGACCCGCTGGCCCTCAAAGGGCCGAGCGGACAGATTGCATTCGTCTGGCAGACACCGCTCGCGGTATCCGCCACCCAGATCCGTCAACTGCTGGCCAGCGGTAAGTCGGTACGTTTCCTGGTGCCCGACGCGGTCCTGGCCTACATCGATGCGCACGGACTCTACCGTGCGTCGAACTGAAAAAGGGCGCGCTTCAAAACACGTGAACGCGTGTACCGAAGCGCCCGAACATACGAGCAAAACGAGTTTTATATGACGAACAAAGACGTAACTAAAGTAAAGCGCAAAGGCACGTTCAAGAGCGCCCCACTGCCAGTAGAAGTTCCAACCGGCCCTGAGCTGCGCGGCGAAGAGCTGGTCAAGGTTGCCGTAGCGGCCCTGGAAGACGTGAAAGGCCAGGACATTCAGGTAATCGACGTTCGTGAAAAGCAGAGCATCACTGACTTCATGATCATCGCTACCGGTACGTCCAACCGCCAGATCGGCGCGATGCTGGATAAGGTCCGCGAGGCGGTCAAAGCCCTGGGTGTCAAGCCGCTGGGTGAAGAAGGCAAGGGCGACAGCGACTGGGTCCTGCTGGATATGGATGATGTCATCGTGCACATGATGACCGCTTCGGCTCGTCAGTTTTACGACCTGGAGCGTCTGTGGTCCGGTGCAGAACAGAGCCGTGCTCTGAACGCGGCTCACCACAGCCCGGAAAACACCCATGAGCATTTCGTCAAGCTCAACAAAGACCAGCAATAAGGGACCGCTGTGCGACTGCGACTGATCGCCGTCGGTTCACGCATGCCCAAGTGGGTGGAAGAAGGCTGGCATGAATATGCCAAGCGTCTTCCGTCCGAGCTGGCGCTGGAACTGGTGGAAATACCGCTCAACACCCGTGGCAAGAACGCCGACGTGGCGCGCTTCATCCGTCAGGAAGGCGAAGCCATGCTGGCCAAGGTCGGGCCGAACGAGCGCGTTGTGACCCTCGAAGTCCACGGCAAGCCCTGGAGCACCGAGCAGTTGGCGGTCGAACTCGATCGCTGGCGGCTGGACTCGCGCACGGTGAATTTCATGGTCGGCGGCCCCGAAGGGCTGGCGCCGGAAGTCTGTGCCCGGGCCGATCAACGCTGGTCATTGTCGCCGTTGACGTTGCCGCACCCGCTGGTGCGAATTCTGATCGGCGAACAGCTGTATCGTGCCTGGACAGTCTTGTCCGGCCACCCTTACCACAAGTAGTTCTGCCCTCATGTCCCAGCCGATCCGCATCAAGGACCACGAAAAAGACGCCCGTCTGGTGCGTGGCCGCGTCGTGTTCGGGGCAATTGCGGTCGTGACGCTGATCTGTGTGCTGATCGCGCGGCTGTATTTCCTTCAGGTGATCCAGTACGAGTACCACTCGACCCTGTCGGAAAACAACCGCGTCCATGTGCAGCCGATTCCACCGACTCGGGGCTTGATCTTCGATCGCAATGGCGTGGTGGTGGCGGATAACCGGCCCAGCTTCAGCCTGAGCATGACCCGCGAGCGTTCCGGCGACTGGCAGCAAGTACTCGACGTGATCGTCGAAGTGCTGGAGCTGACGCCCGAGGATCGGGTGATCTTCGAGAAACGCATGCGTCAGGGGCGTCGGCCGTTCGAGCCGGTGCCGATCCTGTTCGAGCTGACCGAAGAACAGATCGCCCGCATCGCGGTGAACCAGTTCCGTCTGCCGGGTGTGGAAGTGGTCGCGCAGCTGGTGCGTCACTATCCGCAGGGCGCGCACTTTGCGCACTCGGTGGGTTACATGGGGCGGATCAACGAGAAAGAGCTCAAGTCTCTGGACCCGGTGAGTTACAGCGGCACCCATCAAATTGGCAAAACCGGCATCGAGCGCTTCTACGAACCCGAATTACACGGTCAGGTCGGTTACGAAGAAGTCGAGACCAACGCCCGCGGCCGCGTGCTGCGGGTACTCAAACGTACCGAACCGATTTCCGGCAAGGACATCGTCCTGAGCCTGGACATCAAATTGCAGGAGGCCGCCGAAGCTGCACTCGGCGGTCGCCGTGGCGCAGTGGTGGCGCTGGACCCGAAAACCGGCGAAGTCCTGGCGATGGTCAGTCAGCCGAGTTTTGACCCGAACCTGTTCGTCACCGGCATCAGTTTCAAGGCCTATTCCGAGCTGCGCGATTCCATTGATCGGCCGCTGTTCAACCGCGTGCTGCGTGGTCTGTACCCGCCGGGCTCGACCATCAAACCGGCAGTTGCAATTGCCGGTCTGGATGCTGGCGTTGTGAACGCGTCGAGTCGGGTGTATGACCCCGGCTATTACCAGTTGCCCAACTACGATCACAAATACCGTAACTGGAACCGTACCGGTGACGGCTACGTCGATCTGGACACGGCGATCATGCGGTCCAACGACACCTACTTCTACGACCTGGCCCACAAACTGGGAATCGATCGGTTGTCGGCGTACTTGAGCAAGTTCGGCATCGGCCAGAAGGTTTCGCTGGACATGTTCGAAGAGTCGCCGGGGCTGATGCCTACACGTGAGTGGAAGCGTGCAACCCGGCGTCAGGCCTGGTTCCCCGGTGAAACGCTGATTCTCGGGATTGGTCAGGGCTACATGCAATCAACGCCCTTGCAGCTGGCCCAGGCCACGGCGCTGGTCGCGAACAAGGGTATCTGGAACCGTCCGCACCTGGCCAAGACCGTCGAAGGCGAGCGGCCGAAGGATGAAAACCCGATGCCGGACATCATCCTGCGTGACCCGTCCGACTGGACCAAGGTCAACCACGGCATGCAACAGGTGATGCACGGTGCCCGGGGTACGGCACGCAAAGCGGCGATCGGCGCGCAATACCGCATCGCGGGCAAAAGTGGTACGGCTCAGGTGGTCGCGATCAAGCAGGGCGAGAAGTACGACCGCTCCAAGGTTCAGGAACGCCATCGCGACCACGCCTTGTTCGTCGGCTTCGCACCCGCCGACAACCCGCAAATCGTGGTGTCGGTGATGGTCGAGAACGGCGAGTCCGGTTCCGGCGTCGCCGCGCCCGTGGTGCGTCAAATCATGGACGCCTGGCTTCTGGACCAGGACGGTCGGTTGAAGGCCGAATACGCCAGCCCTATCAGTGCGGAGGCTACGGCCCGTGAAGAGTAATTTCGATCGCATCCTCTCCAGCGAGGATGTGATGCGTCGCCGCGCGACACTGTTGCAACGCATGCACATTGACGGCCCGTTGCTGATCCTGCTGCTGACCCTCGCCGCCGGCAGCCTGTTCGTGCTGTATTCGGCCAGCGGTAAAAGCTGGGATCTGCTGGCCAAGCAAGCCACTTCGTTCGGCATCGGCCTGGTGTCGATGATCGTCATCGCCCAATTCGAGCCGCGCTTCATGGCCCGTTGGGTGCCGGTCGGTTATGTGGTCGGCGTGCTGTTGCTGGTCGTCGTGGACGTCATGGGCCACAACGCCATGGGCGCCACGCGCTGGATCAACATTCCCGGGGTGATCCGCTTCCAGCCCTCGGAATTCATGAAGATTCTGATGCCGGCGACCATCGCCTGGTATTTGTCCAAGCGCACCTTGCCGCCGCAGCTCAAGCATGTGGGCGTCAGTCTGTTTCTGATCGGCTTGCCGTTTATCCTGATCGTGCGTCAACCCGACCTCGGCACTTCGCTGCTGATCCTCGCCGGTGGCGCGTTCGTTCTGTTCATGGGTGGCCTGCGCTGGCGCTGGATTCTCAGCGTGATTGCCGCGGCTGTGCCAGTGGCGGTCGGCATGTGGTACTTCATCATGCACGACTACCAGAAGCAGCGAATCCTGACCTTCCTCGACCCCGAGAGCGATCCGCTGGGCACTGGCTGGAACATCATTCAATCGAAAGCCGCCATCGGTTCCGGCGGTGTGTTCGGCAAGGGCTGGTTGCTCGGTACCCAGTCGCACCTGGACTTCCTGCCGGAAAGCCACACCGACTTCATTATTGCGGTCATGGGCGAAGAATTCGGCCTGGTGGGCATCTGTGCACTGCTGCTGATTTACCTGCTGTTGATCGGCCGCGGACTGGTGATTACCGCTCAGGCCCAGACATTGTTCGGCAAACTGCTCGCGGGCAGCCTGACCATGACGTTTTTTGTTTACGTTTTCGTCAACATCGGTATGGTCAGTGGCCTGTTGCCGGTTGTGGGGGTGCCGTTGCCGTTCATTAGCTACGGAGGAACTTCGCTGGTGACGCTGCTGTCAGCGTTTGGGGTTTTGATGTCGATCCATACCCATCGCAAGTGGATCGCTCAGGTTTGAATAAGGTGAAGATTTCAATGCAAGTAATGCGTGGCTGGGCGACTCGATATGCGCCATGGGTCAGCCTGGTAAGCATCCTTGGCACAGCGCAGGAAGCGTTGGCCGGCGATTACGAAGGCTCACCACAGGTGGCCGAATTCGTCGGTGAAATGACCCGCGACTACGGTTTTGCCGGTGAACAACTGATGGGCGTGTTCCGCGAAGCCGAGCGCAAGCAGTCGATTCTGGACGCGATCTCGAAACCGGCCGAGCGGGTCAAACAGTGGAACGAGTATCGCCCGATGTTCATCACCGACGCGCGCATCGCCCGTGGTGTGGACTTCTGGCGTCAGCACGAGGCGGTACTGGCCCGTGCCGAACAGGAATACGGCGTGCCGGCGCAGGTTATTGTTTCGATCATCGGCGTCGAGACCTTTTTCGGCCGCAATACCGGCAATTTTCGGGTAATCGACGCCTTGTCGACCCTGGGTTTCGACTATCCTCCCCGTGCCGAATTTTTCCGCAAGGAATTGCGTGAGTTCCTGTTGCTGGCCCGGGAAGAGCAGGTCGATCCGCTGACACTCAAAGGCTCTTACGCCGGAGCAATGGGCTTGCCGCAGTTCATGCCGAGCAGTTTCCGCGCCTATGCGGTGGACTTCGACGGTGACGGCCACATTAATATCTGGACCAATCCGGATGATGCCATTGGCAGCGTCGCCAGTTATTTCAAACGTCACGGCTGGGTCGCCGGCGAACCGGTGGTCAGCCGCGCCGATGTGCGTGGCGAACACGTAGACGAAGGTTTGACCACGGGCATCGAACCGACTAAAACCGTCGGGGAGTTGCGGGCGCTGGGGTGGTCAAGTCATGATGCGCTGCGCGATGATATGCCGGTCACGGCTTTCCGCCTGGAAGGTGACAATGGCCCCGAATACTGGATGGGTCTGACGAATTTTTACGCAATCACGCGTTATAACCGCAGCGTGATGTATGCCATGGCCGTACATCAACTGTCTGAACAGCTGGTCCAAGCACGGGGCGTCAAGTAATGCGGGCATTGCCTATGAATAAACCCCTGAAGCTGATGGCATTCGCCGCGTTGGCGGTGCTGGTCGCCAGTTGTTCGACCAGCCGTTCGCCGAGCCAGAAGTCTTCCACCGCCGTGCGCGCGACGCCGGGGCTGGACATCAATCGGGCTCACAAGGATGGCGCGCCATGGTGGGATGTTGACGTTTCGCGCATCCCGGACGCCACGCCTACCCTGCATTCCGGCCCGTACAAGGCCAGCCCATACTCGGTACTGGGCAAAACCTACTTTCCGTTGCAAGAATCCAAGACGTATGTCGCTTCGGGTACGGCGTCCTGGTACGGCACCAAGTTCCATGGTCAGAACACCGCCAACGGCGAAGTCTATGACCTGTACGGCATGAGCGCCGCACACAAGACCTTGCCGCTGCCGAGTTACGTCCGGGTGACCAACCTGGACAACAACAAGACCGTGATCCTGCGGGTCAACGACCGCGGGCCGTTCTACTCGGACCGAATCATCGACTTGTCCTACGCGGCCGCCAAGAAGCTCGGCTATGCCGAAACCGGTACCGCGCGGGTCAAGGTCGAAGGCATTGACCCGCAGCAATGGTGGGCAGCCAAAGGCCGTCCGGCGCCTTTGATGCTTAACGAGCCGCAAGTCGCGCAAAATAGCGCCCCGACGATTACGGCTTCGGCCGGCACCGTCGAACAATGGACGCCACCGCCGCAGCAACACGCCGCAGCTGTCGTGCCCGTGCCGATCGATGCAAAAAAAAACGCTTCTGTACCAGCCTCTGGCCAGTATCTGCAGGTGGGCGCGTTCGCCAACCCGGACGCTGCAGAACTCCTGAGATCGAAGCTCAGCGGGATGGTGAGCGCTCCGGTGTTCATCAGTTCGATCGTGCGCAATCAACAGACGCTGCATCGGGTGCGCCTGGGGCCGATCGGCTCGCCGGGTGAAATCCAGCAAGTGCAGAACAGTGTGCGCCTGGCCAATCTCGGTTCGCCGAGCCTGGTCACTGCCGAGTAATACGTAGTACTTGATTGACGGTTCGCTTGCGGTTTGGGGGGTGGACCTGGTTGTTGGCTCGTTAAAGAACAAAAGCCCGGCAAGGGTTACAGAGTGAGCAACTGAACACGCGATGACCCGTTAGAAGGTCATCTGATTAGTTTTGCCTTCGGGCAGTTTCCATTAGCGATTTCGAGAGACGGATGAACATCACCACCTTTGCCAAACGCCTGTGCCTGCTAGTCCCGCTGCTCCTCTCGCCTGCCGCTTTCGCGGTCGAGATGATGCCGTCGCCGCCGCAACTGGCCGCCAAAGCCTATGTACTCATGGACGCCAGCAGCGGCAACGTGCTGGTGGAGAACAACGGTGACCAGCGTCTGCCTCCGGCCAGCCTGACCAAGCTGATGACCGCGTACATCGCGACCCTGGAAATCCGTCGTGGCCAGATCGGTGAAAACGACCCGGTGACCGTCAGCGAAAACGCCTGGCGTACCGGCGGTTCGCGGATGTTCATCAAGGTCGGCTCGCAAGTCACTGTCAGCGACCTGCTGCACGGCATCATCATTCAGTCGGGTAACGACGCCAGCGTTGCGCTCTCCGAGCACATCGCCGGCAGCGAAGACGCCTTCGCTGACATGATGAACAAAACCGTGGCCGATCTGGGCATGACCAACAGCCACTTCATGAACCCGACCGGTCTGCCGAACCCGGAGCACTACTCGTCGGCTCACGACATGGCGGTGCTGGCTCGCGCGATCATCCACGAAGACCCGGCTCACTACGCGATCTACTCGCAGAAAGAGTTCTTCTGGAACGGCATCAAGCAACCTAACCGTAACCTGCTGCTGTGGCGCGACAAGACAGTCGACGGCCTGAAAACCGGCCACACCGACGAAGCCGGCTACTGCATGGTGTCTTCGGCAGTACGTGATGGCATGCGCCTGATCGCCGTGGTGTTCGGCACCAACAGCGAAGTGGCTCGCGCCTCTGAAACCCAGAAGCTGTTGACCTACGGTTTCCGCTTCTTCGAAACCCAGACGTTCTATCAGAAAGGCGCCGAGCTGGCTCAGGCTCCTGTCTGGAAAGGCACCACCAATCAAGTCAAGGCCGGCCTGGCTGAAGACCTGACCATGACCCTGCCAAAAGGCCAGCTGAAAAAGCTCGCCGCCAGCATGACCATGAACCCGCAACTGGTTGCGCCAATCGCCAAGGGCGACGTAATCGGTAAAGTCGAAGTGAAGCTGGACGACAAAGTCGTGCATAGCGCTGACCTGATCGCTCTGGACGCGGTCGACGAGGGTGGTATCTTCCGCCGCATGTGGGATAGCATCCGTCTATTCTTCTACGGCTTGTTCAACTGAATTAGTGTGGACCTGCATGGCCCTGTTCCAATCCGGAACGGGGCCATGTCCGTTGCCACGGCTTACGAGGCCGTTACGCCATGACAGACACCGAAGTAAAGGCGCCAAAAATCGAATTCCCCTGCGCGGATTACCCTATCAAGGTGATCGGCGACACCGGCGTGGGTTTCAAGGACAAGATCATCGCGATCCTTGAGAAACATGCGACCGTTGACCACAAGACCCTGGCCGAGCGCCAGAGTACCAACGGCAAGTACACGACCATCCAGCTGCACATCATCGCCACCGGTCAAGAACAGCTGTACGACATCAACAGCGAGTTGCGGGCTACCGGTTTCGTGCACATGGTGCTGTGATGTCTGCCTCGGTGGGCTTTCGCGAGCTCGGCCAGATGGCTTACGAGCCGGTCTGGCATGCCATGCAGCGCTTTACCAACGAACGCGGCAGCGATGCCGCGGACGAGATCTGGCTGGTCGAGCACCCACCGGTGTTCACCCAGGGGCAGGCCGGCAAGGCTGAACACGTGTTGCTCCCGGGGGATATTCCGGTAGTAAAGGTTGATCGCGGTGGTCAGGTGACTTATCACGGTCCCGGCCAATTGGTGGCCTACCTGTTGCTCGATGTGCGCAAGCTGGGTTTTGGCGTGCGTGACCTGGTCAGCCGCATGGAACAATGCCTGATCGAGTTGCTGGCCAGCTACGGCGTGACCGCCGTGGCCAAGCCGGATGCACCGGGTGTCTACGTCAATGGGGCGAAAATCGCTTCTCTGGGTCTGCGGATCCGCCACGGTTGCTCCTTTCATGGCCTGGCCCTGAATGTGGACATGAACCTGGAACCGTTTCGACGGATTAATCCCTGCGGCTACGCCGGGCTGGCGATGACCCAGCTGAGCGATCACGCAGGATCGATTGAATTTGCCGAGGTAAGTGCCCGGCTGCGCGCGCAGCTCGTCAAACACCTCGACTATGCTGAGCAGACGACCCTAACGGGCGGAATCGACTGATATGACTACTGATGCAGTGCAAACCATGATCCCGACGCTGGATGTCACCGAGCGTCCGGCCCCGCGTGCCAAGGTTGAAGCCGGCGTCAAGCTGCGCGGCGCCGAGAAGGTTGCACGTATCCCGGTGAAGATCATTCCGACCACCGAACTGCCGAAGAAACCTGACTGGATTCGCGTGCGTATCCCGGTTTCCCCGGAAGTCGACCGCATCAAGGCCCTGCTGCGCAAACACAAGCTGCACAGTGTCTGCGAAGAAGCGTCCTGCCCTAACCTGGGCGAATGCTTCTCCGGCGGCACCGCGACCTTCATGATCATGGGTGACATCTGCACCCGTCGCTGCCCGTTCTGCGACGTTGGCCACGGTCGTCCGAAGCCATTGGACACCAACGAGCCGGAAAGCCTGGCCATTGCCATCGCCGACCTGAAACTCAAGTACGTAGTGATCACCTCGGTTGACCGCGACGACCTGCGTGACGGCGGTGCACAGCACTTTGCCGACTGCATCCGCGAGATCCGCAAGTTGTCGCCGAACGTGCAGCTCGAAACCCTGGTCCCGGATTACCGTGGCCGTATGGACGTTGCGCTGGAAATCACCGCTGCCGAGCCGCCGGATGTGTTCAACCACAACTTGGAAACCGTGCCGCGCCTGTACAAGGCTGCGCGTCCGGGTTCGGATTACCAGTGGTCGCTGACCCTGCTGCAACGCTTCAAGCAGATGATGCCGCACATTCCGACCAAGTCCGGCCTGATGCTGGGTCTGGGCGAGACCGACGAAGAAGTGATCGAAGTCATGAAGCGCATGCGCGAACACGACATCGACATGCTGACCCTGGGCCAGTACCTGCAACCGTCCCGCAGCCACTTGCCGGTCCAGCGTTTCGTACACCCGGACACCTTCGCCTGGTTCGCCGAGGAAGGTTACAAGATGGGCTTCAAGAACGTCGCGTCCGGCCCGCTGGTACGTTCCTCGTATCACGCCGACGAACAGGCGAAACTGGTTAAAGCCGAGCTGATGTCGTCCTGATCGGCTGCAAGACATGAAAACGCCCGCAAGGCATTGCGCCTTGCGGGCGTTTTTTTGCCTTGCCCACGGCAATCAGCGCTTTTCCTGCAACCTGCGGGGTAACGAACCCTCTTCTGTTTGTCCCCGTTCCTGACTACTGTGTGCTTGACGCTTTCACGCAGGGAGATTCATGGATGACCGTTCGACCGACCCACACCCTTTGTCCTCATGCACCCGTTCCGGCCTTGCCGTCGCAAGGGCTGATTGGCGTTATTGCGCCCGCCGGTCCCGCAGCGCTGGACACCGACAAGGCCATCACCTGGATGCGAGCTCGCGGATACTCACTGCGGGTTTTTCCCGGCGTGTATGAGAAAGACGATTACCTGGCCGGAAGCGACGATGTGCGGCTCAATGACCTGCACGCGGCGTTCGCCGACAGTGAGGTCGACGCCATCATTTGCTTGCGTGGGGGGTACGGTACGCCGCGGTTGCTCGATCGCATCGACTTTGAATTGCTGCGCAACAATGCCAAGCCGTTCATCGGCTACAGCGACATCACCGCGCTGCACTTGGCGATCAGCCGTTATGCGGGCTTCGTGACCTTTCATGGCCCGATGCTCAACGCCGACCTGCTGGGTGACAAGCAAAAACCTACCGAGTCTTCGTTCTTCAACATGCTCAGAGGACAGGTGAAGGCCGGCAGCGTGCTGGCGCACCCGGTGGCCTACCCGTTGACCACAATCGAGCCTGGTATCGCTCATGGGCGTTTGCTGGGGGGCAATCTGTCGTTGATCGCCGCGACCATGGGTACGCCGTATGAGTTGGATGCCGAGGGCGTCATCCTGTTCATCGAGGACATCAACGAGCCGCTGTATCGCATCGACCGGTTGCTGACCCATCTGCGTCTGGCCGGCACGCTGCACAAGCTGCGCGGGGTTCTGGTGGGGGATGTGGCGGGAGTTGAAACGGTTGCGTTGGAGCGATTGCTCAAGCAGACCTTTGCGCCTTTGCGGATACCGGTTCTGGCAGGGTGGCGCAGCGGGCATTGTGATCCGAATTTGACGCTGCCAATGGGCGCGCTGGTCAGGCTGGATGCGGGGAACAAGGAATTGGTGTTGGAGCAGGATGTGGTTGTCAGGCGCTAGAGTGTGGTCGCCTGTTAGTCAGTCTTCGCGAGCAAGCCCGCTCCCACATTTGATCTAGGTCGAACACAGATCCAATGTGGGAGCGAGCCGGCTCCGGGCGGCGTTCCGACGATGCTTTTAGCGGTTACGCAAACCTTCCAGCAACTTGTGCGTCGGATACCCATCCGCCGGCCAGCCAAACGACTGCTGGGCACTGCGGATCGCCTTGCGGGTGTTGGCGCCGATAATGCCGTCGGCGTTGCCCGCGTCATAATTCTGCGCGCTCAACAGACTTTGCAATTCGATCCGCTCGGTTCGGCTCAGCGGCAAATCATCCTTGGGCCATGCACCGTTGATCAGGCCCGCACCGTTGAAACGCTCGGACAACAGACTAACGGCCAACGCGTAAGACGACGAGTTGTTGTACTTGAGGATCGCGCGGAAGTTGTCGAGGACCAGGAGCGCCGGGCCACGGTAACCGGCCGGCAGCAGCAGGGCGGCTGGCAGGTGTTCGGAGCCTGGCGGAACCTGGCCGCCATTGGGCAGGGTGACGCCCAGTTGCAGCCACTCGGCGACGCTCTTGCGAATCGTGCCATCGGCCAGGACGTAGTTGAAACTGCCCGGCAGCTGCACTTCAAAGCCCCACGGCTGGCCTTTCTGCCAGCCTGAGCTTTGCAGGTAGTGCGCCGTCGAGGCCAGCGCGTCGGCCGGGCTGCCCCAGATATCGCGGCGGCCGTCGCCATCGAAGTCAACGGCGTGGGTGTTGTAAGTGGTCGGGATGAACTGGGTCTGGCCCATGGCACCGGCCCAGGAGCCAAGCATTTTCTCAGGCTCGATATCACCCTGTTGCAGGATCTGCAGGGCGGCGATCAGTTGCGCGTGGGCAAACCCGGGACGCCGGCCTTCATAGGCCAGGGTCGCCAGGGAATTGATCACCGACTTGTTGCCCTGGAACTGCCCGAAGTTGCTTTCCATGCCCCACACCGAGACCAGTGCCTGACGATCGACGCCATAGCGCTGTTCGATGCTTTGCAGGATGTCGGCGTACTGGCTGACCAGCGCCTGACCTTTGCGTACCCGCAGCGGCGAAAGGGCGCCGTCGAGGTATTCCCACACCGGTTTTGCGAATTCCGGTTGGCTGCGGTCGGCGCGGATCACGCTGGTGTCGAGGCTGACATTGGCGAAGGCGCGGTCGAACAGATCGGCGCGGATACCGGCGGCCAGAGCGTCCTTGCGGAAACCTGCCTGCCATTCGGCGAAGGTCTGGGTGGGCTGGATATCGAGATTTTCACCGGTCGGAACCACGGGCGGAATGACCGCAGGGGCTGTCGCGACGGGGAGGGTCTGAAGCGGCTTGGCGTCGGCTGCGGTCGGTTTTTCCGCGCAGGCGACTAGCAAAACGAGGCTGGAGGCAGCGATCAGTTGGCGCAGGGGCCAACGACGGGAAATACAAAGGGGCATGCACGGGTCCAGGGAGTACGAATCAGGTGCAGACCTTAACATGTTGAGCGAGCGCTTGCCTTTCAGGCCGCCAGAAAGTAAGAAGCCTCCCAGCTATTAGACTGGAAGGCTTCGCGGCGGTAGCTGCCTTTGCCCTTGCCGGCGGGTTCCTGACGGCTGCGGAACAGTGGCTGGGCGATGATGGATTTGGCCTTGTTGGGGCCATGCTTCGATGGCTTTTTGCTCATGATCAGATCTCTTGATTGAGTGGGTTTTGCGGGGGGAAATAATCTGCCGAAGTTGGGGGGCTGTCTAGAGGGGAAATTCAGATTTGATTTGTAGGAAGCTTATTCAGCGGGCAACGACAATCTTTGGCCGGCCATCAACAACGTCAACCGACTGAGGCTCATCCACGGCGAACCGGCCGCCTGGCCTTTGATCTGTGCATCGATGCGCTGAGCTTCCAGCAATAGCTGCGCCCAGCGTTGCGCCGAGTAGCGTTGCAGGGCTTTGCTCATCAGTGGTTTGCGTTTGTCCCAGACCGGTGGGCGGGCAGAGCTGAAGGCTTTGTCCAGTGGCACGCCCTGGCTGTACTGCAGTGACAGGTTGGCAAGCAGACGCAGCTCCCGGGCCAGCGCCCAGAGAATCACGGGTGGTTCTACGCCTTCACCACGCAGCCCTTCGAGCATGCGCAGGGCATGAGCCGCTTCGCCGTTGAGAATCGCATCGGTCAGGCCAAAGACATCGAAGCGCGCACTGTCGGCCACGGCCGCTTGCACGGTTTCAACGGTGATCTGACCACCTTCGGCCATCAGTTTGAGCTTTTCGATTTCCTGGGCGGCAGCCAGCAGGTTGCCCTCGACCCGTGCGGCGATCAGTTCAACGGCGTCCTGGCTGGCGGAAAGCCCGGCCTGGGACAACCGTTGACGGATCCAGCTTGGCAACTGGTTGGTCTCTATCGGCCAGATTTGCACGAACTGGGTCTGCTGACCTTCGACCAGCGCCTTGCCCCACTTGGTTTTCTGCGCACTGCCATCAAGTTTCGGCAGGCTGATCAGCAACACTGTGTCTTCGGCCGGCCGTGAGCAGTACTCGATAAACGCGGCAGCGCCTTTGTCACCGGGTTTGCCGGACGGCAGACGCAGTTCCAGCAGGCGCTTTTCGGCGAACAGCGACATGCTCGCGCCGGCTTGCAGTAACGTTCCCCAGTCGAAACTGGCGTCGGCGGCGAAGACCTGGCGCTCGTCGAACCCCTGTTGCCGGGCGGCGGCACGAATGGCGTCGGCGGCTTCCTGACACAGCAGTGGGTCATCGCCACTGATGATGTAGACCGGCGCGAGGGCACCTTGCAGGTGTTTGGCGAGTTGGGCGGGGGCGAGTTTCATAGGAGAGGTCGAACGGGGCGCCTGAGCGCCCCGTAAGTCTTACTGCTGCGGCAGTTCGATTGGCGACTGGCGCGGGGTTTGCGCTTCAGCCTTCTGCGCCGCTTCCAGTGCATCGGCTTCAGCCTTGGCTCTGGCTTCGGCGGTCTGTTGCAGCTGATCCAGCTGGGTCGGCGTGAGCTGTTGCAGGCGCAGCATCATCCGTTGAACCAACTCACGACGGGTGTCTTTGCGCGCATCACTGGCTTCCTGGTCGGAACCCACCAGGTTGTTGCCGTCGTGCATGAAGACCTTCTGCACTTCGAGCTTGTCGCTCAGCAGCGCGAGGTCGTGCCCACCACGGATATCGTAGTTCAGCACCGTAGTTACCTGATACTCGCCAGTGCGACCGGCACCCGCATAGCTGAGGATGCGCTGGTTTTCCTGCTCATCGGTCAGCACCAGCTTGTAAGGTGCACCGCTGTAAACCTTGACGCCGCTGCTTTCGAGTACCTGGCGCAGTTGAGTCACGGTTTCGCCGTAGGCGTTACGGGCACTCAGGTCGAGTTCCTTGATCGCCAGTTCGGTGGTGCCGGTGCCGCGCAGCTGGAAACCGCAGGCGCTCAGCAGAACGGCGAGGCCCATCACCAGCAAATTGCGTTTGATCATCTTGTTGCTCCCCTTGAAACCATGTGGGCCGATCATGCGGCCCGAAAGGTTTTACTCGGCGCCAGGCATGACCTGGCGCCTGATCCAATTAGCTGGCGACGATATTGACCAGTTTCCCGGGCACTACGATCACTTTACGAATGGTCAGGCCGTCGACAAAGCGCAGCACGTTCTCGTTGGCCCGTGCGGCGGCTTCGACTTCTTCGCGGCTGGCGCTGGCGGGCATTTCGATGTGGCCACGCAGCTTGCCGTTGACCTGGATGACCAGTTGCAGGCTGTCTTGCACCAGAGCGTTTTCGTCCAGCACCGGCCAAGCGGCGTCGATCACCGGATCGGCGTGACCCAGGCGATGCCACAGCTCGTGGCTGATGTGCGGAGTGATTGGTGCCAGCAGCAAGACTACGGTTTCCAGACCTTCGTGAACCAGTGCGCGATCCTGTTCGGTGCCTTGCGGGGCCTTTTCCAGCACGTTCATCAGCGTCATCACCTGAGCGATGGCGGTGTTGAATTTGTGGTTCTGGCCGACGTCGTGGCTGGCCTGCTTGATGGCCTGGTGGATCGAACGGCGAATGACTTTCTGTTCGTCATTCAGGCTGGCGACGTCCAGTTTGCCCGGCAGGCTTTGAGTGACGAGGGCTTGAGCCAGGCGCCAGACGCGCTTGAGGAAGCGGTGCGAACCTTCTACTCCGGAGTCGGACCATTCCGCGCTCATGTCGGGTGGCGAGGCGAACATCATGAACAGGCGGCAGGTGTCTGCGCCGAACTGGTCGATCATCGATTGTGGGTCAACGCCGTTGTTCTTCGACTTGGCCATCTTCTCGGTGCCACCGATTTCCACCGGCAGGCCATCTGCGATCAGCTTGGCGCTAATGACTTTGGCTTTGCTGTCGCGTTCGAGTTCGACGTCCGCCGGGTTGAACCACGTGTAGGCACCGTTGGCTTCGCGACGATAGTAAGTCTCGGCGATCACCATGCCTTGGGTCAGCAGGTTCTTGAACGGCTCGTTGGAGCTCACCAGGCCTTCATCGCGCATCAGCTTGTGGAAGAAGCGCGCGTACAGCAGGTGAAGAATGGCGTGTTCGATACCGCCGATGTACTGATCAACCGGCAACCAATGGTCGGCCGCCGACTTTTCCACCAGGCCGCCTTCATAGTGCGGCGAGGCGTAACGGGCGTAGTACCACGAGGACTCGACAAAGGTGTCCATGGTGTCGGTTTCACGCTTGGCCGGTGCGCCGCATTTCGGGCAGCTGCACTCGTAGAACTCGGGCATGCGCGCCAGTGGCGAACCCGCGCCATCCGGTACGACGTCTTCCGGCAATATGACTGGCAACTGATCTTCCGGGACCGGCACATCACCGCAGGTGTTGCAGTGGATGATCGGGATCGGGCAGCCCCAGTAGCGCTGGCGGCTGATGCCCCAGTCGCGCAGGCGGAACTGGGTGCGCGAGGCGCCGAGGTTCTTCTTGATCAGCGCAACTTCGATGGCGTCGAAAGCGCCCGCGAAGTCGAGGCCATCGAACTCGCCGGAATTGATCAGCGTGCCGTATTCGTTGTAAGCGTCCTGCCACGGAGTCGGTGTTTCGTCGCCGGCGCTGGTGCGCACGACAGGTTTGACTGGCAGGTTGTATTTGGTGGCGAACTCGAAATCACGTTCGTCGTGCGCCGGGACGGCCATTACCGCGCCATCGCCGTAGTGCATCAGCACATAGTTGGCGACCCACACCGGGAGTTTCTCACCGGTCAGCGGATGTTCGACGAACAGCGAAGTGCGCAGGCCTTTTTTCTCTTGGGTGGCGACGTCGGCTTCGGCGACGCTGCCGCCCTTGCATTCAGCGATGAACGCTTGCAGCTCAGGGTTGTTCTGCGCGGCCAGGGTCGCCAGATGGTGTTCGGCGGCTACGGCAACGTAGGTCGCGCCCATCAGGGTGTCCGGACGGGTAGTGAACACTTTCAGAACACCGGCTTCGCCGATGGAAGCGACGTCGTACGGGAACTGCACTTCCATGCCGCGGGATTTGCCGATCCAGTTGCGCTGCATGGTCTTGACCTGTTCAGGCCAGCCAGTCAGTTCGTCGAGGCTCTCCAGCAGCTCATCCGCGTAAGCGGTGATCTTGAAGTAGTACATCGGAATTTCGCGCTTTTCGATCAGCGCGCCGGAACGCCAGCCGCGACCGTCGATCACCTGTTCGTTGGCCAGGACGGTCTGATCGACCGGGTCCCAGTTCACGGTGCCGCTTTTCTTGTAGATCACGCCTTTTTCGAACAGGCGAGTGAACAGCCATTGTTCCCAGCGGTAGTAATCAGGCTTGCAGGTGGTGACTTCGCGGGACCAGTCCACCGCGAGGCCCAGGCTGCGCAGCTGGGTTTTCATGTAGGCGATGTTTTCGTAGGTCCACTTGGCGGGCGCTACGTTGTTCTTCATCGCGGCGTTTTCCGCCGGCATGCCGAAGGCGTCCCAACCCATGGGTTGCAGGACGTTCTTGCCTTGCATGCGCTGGTAGCGGGAGATCACGTCGCCGATGGTGTAGTTGCGCACGTGCCCCATGTGTAGCTTGCCGCTGGGGTAAGGGAACATCGACAGGCAGTAGAAAGTCTCCTTGCCTGGCTGTTCACTGACTTCAAAGGACTTTTGCTCGTCCCAGAACGACTGGGCGGCGGCTTCGATTTCACGGGGCTGATATTGTTCGTGCATGGCTACTTTTGAACTGGATAGGGGTGGCCTAATCCTCTTCAATGCAACGCTGGACGGTGATCACGCCAAATCGGCGTTTCGGTGCCCAGACGAGCTGGAAGTGGAGTTACAGGAAGCGCCGTAGCATACATGACCGCACTCTACCGAGGGAAACCCTGATTACTGCTGCGGGTCGCCCAAAAAACGCTGCGAGGGCCGTTGGTCGCAGCATTCAGCCGGTTTGTACACGGAAGCTAAGCTCTAAATGGGGAGTGAGTCTTATCTTCAATGAGGTGATGGATGGTTGAGTCACGGCGAAAAGTTACAAAACCGGAGCTGTACGAAAGATTGATCGATCGTCTGGGAATTGCCCTGGACGCGGCAAAAACCGCTTGCCGGTTACGCGATGAGCGTCCGCTGGAACTGGAGTTGCGTGGCTTGAGCCCCGCAGAGTTTGCACTGGTCAAGGCGTATCTCGATCGCAGTGAACGTGAGACACACGGATGCTTGTCAGAAGCAGTGAAGCAACTCGACGCACCACGTTCGGCCAAGATCATCTGGCTCAAGGACAAAGTTCCCGGCAAGGACGCGGTAAAGGTCCGGTCTTTGCAATTCAAGTAAGGACACTGGAAGCAATGTCTGATGTATTTGTGAAGCATAGTCCTTTCGTATTTGTTGTCGCATTGCGTCAACCCACTTAGGCTTCGGGCATCTTTTTGGAGATGCTCGATGCCTTTTCGCTATTTCGTTAAACAACTCCTGTTGCCGCCCGGCATTCTTTTGCTGCTGTTGGTGCTTGCCTGGTGGTTGCGTCGCTCAAGACCGCGCCTTGCCGGGTTGTGCTTTGCGCTGGGCGTGGGCGGCTTCTGGCTGATGAGCCTGCCGGTGGTGGTGCAGTGGGGCGCCAAGGCGCTGGAGCGTGAAGCGCCGCTGGCTCGCGATGAATGGGCAACGCTGAGTCAGCGCGCCGATGCGATCGTGGTGCTCGGTTCGGGGCGTGAGCGGGGCGATCTGGCATGGGGCGCTGACCAGCCAACGGGCGTGGGCCTGGAGCGCGAGCGCTATGCGGCGCGGCTGGCCAAGGCCTCCGGTTTGCCGATTCTGACCAGCGGAGGCCTGCATTACGGCACGCCGCCGACCGAAGCGAAGTTGATGGCGGACTCGTTGCGTGACGATTTCGGCATGGCAGTGCGCTGGCAAGAAGGGCGCAGCCGCACAACCTGGGAGAACGCGCAGTTCAGCGCCGAGGTGTTGTTGCCGGAAGGGATCAAACGCGTGGTCGTCGTGACTCAGGCCTGGCACATGCCGCGAGCGGTCTGGAGTTTCAAAAAGGCAGGATTTGAAGTGGTGCCAGCACCGGTGGGGTTTTTAGGCGTGGACAACGCCCGGCCACTGGGCGGCTGGATGCCGGAATTCAAATCGATCTGGCAGAGCGGGCAGTTGTTGAATGAGGCGGTGGGGCAGATCGGTTACTCAATGTTTTACTGATGACCTGTGGCGAGGGGATTTATCCCCGTTGGACTGCGAAGCAGGCCCATTTTCAGGGCTGCTCCGCAACCCAACGGGGATAAATCCCCTCGCCACAAAAGCTGACTTAAACGGTCTTGGCCATCCGGCTTGCGATCAACGCCCAGCCAAACAACAGCACGCAAACAATGATCAGCGGCCACGAACGCCATTGCAGATAAGGCGTCAGGTTGTGCATTGGCACCACTTCACCGTACAAAATGCCGCGCTCGAACTGCGGGATCTGCACGGTGATCTGGCCGAACGGGTTGATCAAACCGGTCACGCCGTTGTTGGTGGCGCGGATCATCCAGCGACCAGCCTCCAGCGCGCGCATCTGCGCCATCTGTAAATGTTGCAGCGGGCCGATGGACGTGCCGAACCAGGTGTCGTTGCTGATGGTCAGCAACAGATCGCTACGCGCCGCAAGGCTGGCGGCGAATTCCGGGTAAACCACTTCGTAGCAGATGAACGGCGCAATCTGATAACCCTTGGCCTGCAGCATCGGCTGATCGGCCGGGCCGCGGGCAAAGTCCGACATCGGCAGATCGAAGAAAGCGATCAGCCCGCGCAGAACATCCTGCAACGGAACATATTCGCCAAACGGCACCAGCTTCTGTTTGAGGTAAGTGCCATCGCCTTCGCCCACGACGGTGATGCCGTTGTAGAAACGCTTCTGGTGATGGACTTCCTCGCGAATCGGCACACCGGTAATCAGCGCGGACTTACGCTCTGCAGCGAAGCTCCCCATCATGTTCAGGTAGCCCTCGGCGGACTCCTTGAGCACCGGAATGGCCGTTTCCGGCCAGATCAGCAAGTCGACCGGTTTCGAGCTGAAACTCATGTCGCGGTACAGCGCCAACTGCGCGTTGAGCTGCGCCGGGTCCCACTTCATGCTCTGTTCGATGTTGCCCTGAATCGCCGCAACACTCAGCGGAGCACCCGACGGGGTTGTCCAGGCGTGTTCCTTGAGCGCCATGCCGGCCACCCAGGGGCCGACCAGCAGCAACACACCCGCGGCGATAAAGCCTTTGCGGCCGGTGCGCACCAGACGCAAGGCGTTATAGATCAGCGCGGCCGTCAGGGCCAGGGTGAAGGAGATCAGCCACATTCCGCCGAGTGGCGCGAGCCCGGCCAACGGGCCGTCGAGCTGGCTGTAGCCGGAGTAAAGCCAGGGGAAACCGGTCAGGAACCAGCCGCGAAAGGCTTCCTGGCCGACCCACAACGCCGCAAATGCCAGGGCGTCGGCCAGCGGTGCTTCGTTACGGCGCAGCCAGCGCGCCCAGATCCAGGCGGGCAGGGCGAAGAACCAGGCAATCGCCGCCGTGAAGATCAGCATCAGGAAACCGGCCAGCAGCACCGAAGCGCCGCCGAAGTGGTGAATGCTGTAGTAGATCCAACTGGTGCCAGCGCCAAACAGGCCGAAACCGAAACACCAGCCACGGCCCAGGGCCTGACGGGGGCTCAGTTCACGCAAGCCGGCATAGAAGAAACCGACCGCCAGCAATGCCAGCGGCCAGATATCGAACGGCGCCAGGGCCAGGGTGGTGAGTGCACCGGCCGCCACGGCCAGCAGGTTACCGGGCCAGCCGGGGCGGGTTACGCGGAGCATGTCAATCCTTAACGGGCAATGGGCGTCAGGCGAAGCAAGTGAATCCGACGGCTGTCGGCGTTCAGGATGCGGAAGCGATAAGGGCCGATTTCAGTGATTTCGTTGCGTTTTGGCAGGTGCCCGAACGCGCTCATCACCAGACCACCGACGGTGTCGAATTCGTCATCGGAGAATTGACTGTCGAAGAACTCGTTGAAGTTCTCGATCGGCGTCAGGGCCTTGATCAGGAAATCACCGCTGGGCAGCGGCTTGATGTAGCTGTCTTCTTCGACGTCATGCTCGTCTTCGATGTCGCCGACGATCTGTTCCAGCACGTCTTCGATGGTCACCAGGCCCGCCACACCGCCGTATTCGTCGATGACGATGGCCATGTGGTTGTGGTTGGCGCGAAACTCGCGCAGCAGCACATTCAGACGCTTGGACTCGGGCACGAATGTGGCCGGGCGCAGCAAGTCCTTGATGTTGAAGCTGTCGCCGTTCTCCTTGAGGATCAACGGCAGCAAGTCCTTGGCCAGCAACACGCCCATCACGTCATCGTGGCTTTCGCCGATCACCGGGTAGCGGGAGTGGGCCGAGTCGACCACGGCAGGCAGGAACTCGCGGGGTGTCTGGGTCGCCTTGATGCTGATCATCTGCGAGCGCGGGACCATGATGTCCCGTACTTGCAGGTCAGCGACCTGGATGGCGCCTTCGACGATGGCCAGCGCTTCGCTGTCCAGCAACTTGTTTTGGTGTGCGTCGCGCAGCAGCTCCAGCAGCTCCTGGCGGTTCTTCGGCTCGTGGGCAAAAGCCTGGGTGAGCTTACCCAGCCATGACTTTTGCCCGTTGCTCGATCGATCTTCGCTCATAGCGATTACTCTGAATCCTTTGTTGTAACGATAGGGGATGTATCTGTTTCGTCGTCCGCATACGGGTCGGGATAGCCCAACTCTGCAAGCAACGTTCGTTCCAGTGCTTCCATTTCTTCGGCTTCATCGTCATCTATATGGTCGTAACCCAACAGATGCAAGCAGCCGTGAATGACCAGATGAGCCCAATGGGCCTTGAGTGCCTTGCCTTGTTCAGCGGCTTCGCGCTCGACCACCGCCACGCAGATCACCAGATCGCCCAGCAACGGGATATCCAGAAATTCGTCGGGAACGTCTGCTGGGAACGACAGAACGTTAGTGGCGTAATCCTTTTGCCGCCAGGTGTGATTGAGTTCACGACCTTCGGCTTCATCGACCAAACGGACGGTCATTTCGGAGTCGGCTGTGCGCTGGCGCAGGGCCAGTTCGCACCATTGGCGGAACTCGGCTTCGCTTGGGGCAGGCGCGTCGGTAGCCAGTTGCAGATCAAGCTCAAGCATCGTGGCGGTTGTCCTTGGACGAGAACTTCGCCGGTTCGTCGGCTACGCGATTCTCGAAGCGCTCGTAGGCTTCGACAATGCGCTGCACCAGTGGATGGCGCACGACGTCTTTGGGCATGAAATGGGTGAAGCTGATTCCCGGTACATCCTTGAGCACTTCGATCACATGGTGCAGCCCGGACTTGGTGCCTTTCGGCAGGTCGACCTGGGTGATGTCACCGGTGATGACCGCGGTAGAGCCGAAGCCGATCCGGGTCAGGAACATCTTCATCTGCTCGACGGTGGTGTTCTGGCTTTCGTCGAGGATGATGAAACTGTTGTTCAAGGTGCGACCGCGCATATAGGCCAGCGGCGCAACTTCGATCACCTGACGCTCGATCAGCTTGGCGACGTGTTCGAAGCCGAGCATTTCGTAGAGTGCGTCGTAGAGCGGGCGCAGGTACGGGTCGATTTTCTGCGACAGGTCGCCGGGCAGGAAGCCAAGCTTTTCGCCCGCTTCAACCGCCGGGCGCACCAGCAGGATGCGGCGAATCTGTTCGCGTTCCAGCGCGTCTACCGCGCAGGCAACGGCCAGATAGGTCTTGCCGGTACCGGCCGGGCCGATGCCGAAGTTGATGTCGTTACCGAGGATTTCCTTCACGTAGCGCAACTGATTCAAGCCGCGAGGGCGAATCATGCCTTTTTTGGTGCGCAGGGCGACGGAAGGTTCGGAGGGGGAGACGTTGTCCAGCTCTTCGACGGCCGATTCCTGCAGGAACAGGTGAACCATGTCCGGCGACAGCTCGGTACCCTTGGTTTCCCGGTACAGACGGCGCAGGAGGTTTTCCGCGGAGGTGGTGTGTTTGGGCTCGCCGATCAGTTCGAACTGGTTTCCGCGGTTGCGGATCTCGATAGTCAGGCGCTGTTCGATCAAGCGCAGATGCTCGTCGAATTGCCCGCACAGATTGGCGAAGCGGCGAGCTTCAAAAGGCTCGAGGATAAAACGATGTGGTTCTATGGGTGCGTTCAAGGTCGTATTTAGCCGCCCTGGGGCAATTAAGATGAAATCAAGGATAACGCCAGTGGCCTGGGTGCGAAAGGTCTTATACAGACCAATCTGATTCATGGTCTGGCGCGGTCTCTGTGGGAGCGGGCTTGCTCGCGAAAGCGGTGTGTCAGCTACATTAATGTCGACTGACACTCCCTCTTCGCGAGCAAGCCCGCTCCCACAGGGTAATGCGGTGTTACTGGATCAGCGAGCCCCGCAGCGAGTGCGGCTGAGCAGCATCAATGTGCACATCGGCGAACTGACCAATCAACGTTGGATTGTCGCAGCGGAAATTGACGATGCGGTTATTCTCGGTTCGGCCCTGCAGCTCGCCGGGGTCCTTTTTGGAATAATCGGTTACCAAAATCCGTTGGATCGACCCGACCATTTGTCGGCTGATCTCGAAACCTTGCTGGTTCAGGCGATGTTGCAGCGCGTTCAGGCGTTCTTTTTTCAGCGCTTCCGGCGTTTCGTCGGCCAGATCGGCAGCCGGAGTACCCGGGCGCTGGCTATAGACGAACGAGTAGGAGAAGTCGAAACCGACATCTTCGATCAGCTTCATGGTCTGTTCGAAGTCTTTTTCGGTCTCGCCCGGGAAGCCAACGATGAAGTCCGAGCTGATGCAAATCCCCGGTACGGCAGCACGCAGTTTGCGCAGTTTGGATTTGTATTCCAGCGCGGTGTGGTTGCGCTTCATCGCCGAAAGGATCCGGTCCGAACCCGATTGCACCGGCAAGTGCAGGTGTTTGACCAGTTCCGGCACGTCGGCGTGGGCCTGGATCAGGCTATCGGAGAACTCCAGCGGGTGTGAGGTGGTGTAACGGATGCGATCGATGCCATCGACGGCGGCGACGACGCGGATCAGTTCGGCCAGGTCAGCCAAACGACCGTCATGCGTGGTGCCGCGATAGCCGTTGACGTTCTGCCCCAGCAGGGTCACTTCACGCACGCCGTTTTCGGCGAGGTGGATGATTTCGGCAATCACGTCGTCGAACGGGCGGCTGACTTCTTCACCGCGGGTATAAGGCACCACGCAGAACGTGCAGTACTTGCTGCAGCCTTCCATGACCGACACGTAGGCGCTTGGGCCATCGATGCGCGGCTCGGGCAAGTGGTCGAATTTTTCGATTTCCGGAAATGAGACGTCGACTTGCGGCAGCTTGGTAGCGCGGGCGGCGTCGATCATTTCCGGCAGGCGGTGCAGGGTTTGCGGGCCGAAGACCACGTCCACGTAAGGGGCGCGGTCACGAATTGCAGCGCCTTCCTGGCTGGCCACGCAACCGCCAACGGCGATCACCATGTCCGGGTTGGCCAGTTTCAGTTCGCGCCAGCGGCCGAGCTGGGAATACACCCTGTCCTGGGCGCGTTCGCGGATCGAGCAGGTATTGAGCAGGATCACGTCGGCATCTTCAGCGCGAGCGGTGACTTCCAGGGCCTGATGTTCGCCCAGCAGATCGACCATGCGCGAGCTGTCGTACTCGTTCATCTGGCAACCGTGGGTTTCGATGTAAAGCTTCTTGGCCATGGAAAGAGTCATCACGTGATTCAAAGAACCGCGCATTATAGGGAACATGACCCAAGGTTCCTACCGCTGTGCGTCCGGTGGCTATGCTATAGTTCGCGCCCTCATTTTTATCCCCGATGTGTTGCTCGCCCACCATGACCAAACGTGAAGCTCCAATCTACAAGGTGATTTTCCTCAACCAGGGCCAGGTGTACGAAATGTATGCCAAGCAGATCTATCAAAGTGATCTGTGGGGCTTCCTGGAAGTGGAAGAGTTCGTCTTTGGCGAGCGCACGCAAGTGGTCGTCGATCCGAGCGAAGAGAAGCTCAAGGCTCAGTTCGAAGGCGTTGTGCGCAGCTTTGTGCCGATGCATTCGATTGTGCGGATCGACGAGGTCGAGCGCCTCGGCACGCCGAAAATCAGCGAAGCCCGCGGCGCGGTCGGCAATGTCATGCCGTTTCCGATGCCGATGCCTGAGAAGTAAGCCACGGATTGAGTGGCTAATTGAGTGGCTAGAGGAGCTTGTTGTGGCGAGGGGGCTTGCCCCCGTTGGGCTGCGAAGCGGCCCTGAAATCAGCCTCCGCTATCTTCCAGACAGACCGCGTCTGCTTACTTTACGACTGCTTCGCAGCCGAACGGGGGCAAGCCCCCTCGCCACAAAGTCCCTCGCCACAGTCAGGGCAGTGGTGAGAACGGCGTACGCCCATCGGCGCTCTGCAATTCCATCAAATACTTGCGGAAGATTTGCCCCAGTACCTGGGTAGCCACTTCAAGTTCTTCGCGGGGCATTTTCTCGGCGACTTCGTCGGCGGTGTCCAATGCTTCTTCAGCGCCATTGACCGCAGCCATTTTCAGCACGATATACGCCTGAACGTTATTGGCCGGTACGCCTTCGCCGTGGAAGAACATGGAGCCGAGTTTGAATTGCGCCTGAGCATGGCCTTGCAACGAGGCCTTCTCGAAGTAGCCCAGGGCTTTTTTGAGGTCGCGCGGCGTGTTTTTGCCGTCGTAGTAGAACTCGCCCAACTCGTATTGCGCTTGCGCATCCCCTTCATCCGACGCTTTCTGGCAGGCGGCAAGCGCCTGAGCCAGATCTTGCGGCTGAGTATTGAGGGTGCAACGACCCATCGCTGGGATTAACAACGAGTTGCCGCCTGCTTGTGCGAGCGCGAGCAGGGGCTGAAGGAGCAACAGGCAGCCCAATGCAAGGGCGCGGCCGGTGCGGTTCATGGGAATCGACTTACCTCTGAAGGGCGCGCGGACCCGTCGAGGGATCCAATAAGCGCGCATTATGAAATAAGCAGGGCCAACCTTACAAAGTCTTTACTCGTTTTTCTGCTGCGCGGGGAATATATCACCCGATTTGCGGGGGATTCTCAGCAGAAGCGTAGGAATGAGGGCGGGAATGCAGGTGAAAGCTGACGCTGGCAATCGCCAACGTCAGCGGCACGGCGTTATTTCAATGCAGCAAATGCACGTTCGGCGGCATCCAGCGTCAGTTTCAGCTCGGTTTCGCCGTGGGCGATCGAGGTGAAGCCGGCTTCGAAGGCGCTCGGCGCCAGGTACACGCCGCCTTCGAGCATCAGGTGGAAGAAGCGCCCGAACAGGGCGGCGTCGCTGGCCATCACGTCGTCGAAGGTCACGATGTCGTCGGCGCCGCTGAAGTACAGACCGAACATGCCGCCGGCCTGTGTGGTCACGAACGGAATACCCGCCGCATCGGCGCGCTGTTGCAGGCCATCGAGCAGGCGACTGGTGTAGGCCGTCAACTCTGCGTGGAAGCCGGGACGGCTGATCAGACGCAGGGTCGTCAGGCCGGCAGCCATGGCCAACGGGTTACCCGACAAGGTGCCCGCCTGATAGACCGGGCCCAGTGGCGCGATGTGCGACATGATTTCGCGCTTGCCGCCGAAGCAGCCAACCGGCATGCCGCCACCGATGATTTTGCCGAAGGTGGTCAGGTCTGGCGTCACGCCGTAATGGGCTTGTGCACCGCCGAGGGCGACACGGAAACCGGTCATCACTTCGTCGAAAATCAATACCACGCCATGCTTGTCGCACAGGGTACGCAGGCCTTCGAGGAAACCTGGCGCCGGCGGTACGCAGTTCATGTTGCCGGCCACTGGCTCGACGATGATGCACGCCACGTCCTGGCCGACTTCGGCGAGCATGGTTTCGACGGCGTCGATGTCGTTGAACGGCAGGGTCAGGGTGTGTTTGGCGAAGGCCGCCGGTACACCGGCCGAACTCGGCACGCCTTGGGTCAGGGCGCCGGAACCGGCCTTGACCAGCAGGCTGTCGGAGTGACCGTGGTAGCAGCCTTCGAACTTGATGATGCTGTCGCGGCCGGTGAAACCACGGGCCAGACGGATAGCACTCATGGTCGCTTCGGTGCCGGAGCTGACCATGCGCACCATTTCCATCGACGGCACGATCGAGCAGACCAGATCAGCCATCTGGGTTTCCATCTCGGTCGGCGCGCCGTAGGACAGTCCGTGCTCAAGCTGTTTGCGCACGGCGTCCAGCACGTCGGGGTGGCTGTGGCCGAGAATCATCGGCCCCCAGGAACCGACGTAATCCACATAACGCTTGTTGTCTTCGTCGGTGACGTAGGCGCCTTCGGCGTGTTTGAAGAACAACGGCGTGCCGCCAACGCTTTTGAATGCGCGAACAGGCGAGTTCACGCCACCGGGAATGTGTTTCTGGGCATTGGCAAACAGCGTTTCGGAACGAGACATGATCGGGCTCTCAAATCAGATTTTTAAGCTACTTAAATAGAAAGCAGGGCGTTGAATGCGCGGGCGCGGCGTGTCACTTCAGCCGTGCTCTCGGCGCCAAACAGGCCATGGACTACCGCCAGCAGATCGACCCCGTGGGCCACCAGTGGCGCGGCGTTTTCCAGGGTGATGCCGCCAATCGCGCAGATCGGCAGGTGCAGTTTGCTGCGGGCCTGGTCGAGCAGTTCGAGGCTGCAGGTCGGTGCACCGGGTTTGGTGTTGGAGTTGAAGAAACGACCGAAGGCGACGTAACTGGCGCCTTCCTTCGCTGCTTGCTCGGCGAGTTCGAGTTGCGCGTGGCAGGTCGAACCGATGATCGCCTGGCGACCGAGCAGTGCCCGAACCGGCATCAGCGGGCCGTCGGTCTGGCCGAGGTGCACGCCGACGTTCAGGCGCGCAGCCAGTTCGGCATCGTCGTTGATGATCAACTGGGTCTTGTAGCGTTCGCACAGATCGCGCAAGGCTTCGGCCTCGCGCAGGCGGCGGGCCTCGTCGCTGCTCTTGTCGCGGTATTGCAGCAGGGTGACGCCGCCTTCCAGCGCCGCCTCCACGTACGAAAGAAATTTACCTGCCAGCAGTTGGCTATCGGTAATGGCGTACAGGCCACGTAGCTTCATCGGGCAATCCTTTTTGCTTTACGCATGGACAGTTACGAACAGAAATCCAGCGGCAGGCGGCGCGGCACGAACTGGCCTTTGCCCAACTGCTCCGCATCACGCAGGGTGCGCCACGTGTAGTTAAGCGCGGTCTGCACGGCACTGGCGAGATTTTCACCGAGGGCCAGACGACCGGCCAGGGCACTGGCCAGCGTGCAACCGGAACCGTGATAACTGCCGGGCAAGCGCTGGCAGGTGAAGGTTTCGCGGTGACCGTCGCGGCTGTACAGGCGATTGTGGATTTCGTGTTCATCGCCATGCCCGCCGGTGATCAGCAGGTGTTTGACGAATGGCAGGAGTTTTTCAGCGCACTCGTCCGCGGTGCCTTCGGGCAGTTCGGCGAGGATGCGGGCTTCGGGAAGGTTAGGGGTGGCGATGATCGACAGAGGCAGCAGGCGCTCGCGCATGGCGTAGCCGACTTCGTCCTTGCCCAGGCGTCCGCCGCCACCGGCGCGCAGCACCGGGTCGCAGACCACCGGCAAATGCGGGTGCGCCGACAACAGTTCGACCACGGTGTCGACCATTTCCAGGGAACCGAGCATGCCCAGTTTCACGGCCGCGACTTCGGAGTCGTTGAGCACGGCATTGGCTTGGGCCAACACCCACTCACGGTCGAGGACGCGGAAGTCAGTGACGTTGACCGTGTCTTGCACGGTCAGGGCAGTGACGGCCGGGGCCGCATGACAACCCTGAGCGAGCAGGGCTTCGATATCTGCCTGCAAGCCGGCGCCACCACTTGGGTCGTGGCCGGAGAGACAGAGGACAACGGGGCGAGAGCTGTAGATATTCATGGTGCGCGAGCTTACCACCAAACATCTTTTTCCGGGTGCCCCCAGCGAGTCAAGACGCGGCCATGTAGCAGCTGGCGAAGCCTGCGTTCGGCTGCGCAGCAGTCGTAAAATCTGGCACTACGGTGTTTCAGGTGAATCGTGGATGCTGGTTTGACGACTGCTACGCAGCCGAACGCAGCCTTCGGCAGCTGCTACAGGGAATAGGCCATTGTCACAAACTGACCGGCGAAACAGCTCTAGCCCAATGCATTGAGCTGGAACGCCCGTGCTAGAGCCTTTGTAGGAAAAGTTTCAATGGTGTTCAATGGCCACCAACGGCTATGCTAGAGTGGATCCAAACCAATAACAGGTAATGCCGGTTTTACGTCTACTCAAAAGGAATGAGGGGCTTCCTGAGATAACCGGACAGGCCACGCTGGGGCTTAAATGCGCTATTTGCTGATGTTGCTGTTGTGCTTGCCCCTCTTGGCGAGTGCAGTCGAATTCGACGAATTCACTCAAAGCCTTCCCCTGGGCCGAACCCTGCAAGTGTTCGAAGACGCGGGCGGTCAGGCGACCATCGCCGATGTCCGTGCGCAAGCCGCGGCCGGAAACTTCAAGCCCCACGACAAAGCCACCCTCAACGCCGGTTACTCGCGTTCAGTGTTCTGGCTGAAAATCGACCTGCATTACCGCCCGGCCAACCCGGCAGTGCAACGCACCTGGTTACTGGAACTGGCCTATCCGCCCCTCGATCACCTTGATCTGTACTCGCCTGATGCGGCCGGTGGCTATCAACTGGCACGTCAGACCGGTGATGCCTTGCCGTTCGACAGTCGCGAGATCCGCCAGAACAACTACCTGTTCGATCTGAACTTCACCCCTGATAAAGCGCAAACCCTGTACCTGCGCCTGCAGAGTGAAGGGTCGATCCAGGCGCCAGTCACCCTCTGGTCGAGCACTGCCTACCTGGAAGAGCAGCCGGTTCGACTGTATGTGCTGGGGCTGATTTACGGCGTATTGCTGGGGATGCTGGTGTACAACCTGTTCATCTATCTCAGCGTGCGCGATACCAGCTACCTCTATTACATCTTCTATATCGCCTCGTTCGGCTTGTATCAGCTGTCAGTGAACGGCGCGGCCGTGGAGTATTTCTGGCCGAACAATCCCTGGTGGGCCAACGCCGCGACGCCGTTTTTCATCGGTTGTTCAGGACTGTTCGGCAGCCAGTTCGCCCGCAGTTTCTTGCAGACGGCGACCTACAGTCTTTGGCTCGACCGCTTACTACTGGCGTTGATTGCGTTTAGCGCGGTGGTGGTCGGGTTGTCGTTGATGACCAGTTACGCCCTGGCCCTGCGCCTGGCGACGACGCTGGCACTGACCTTCACCGTAGTGATTTTCGCCGCAGGGATTTTCGCCTGGCTGCGTGGCCTGCGAGTGGCGCGTTATTTCATCATTGCCTGGTCGGCGTTTTTACTCGGCGGCATCGTCAACACCCTGATGGTGCTGGGTTACCTGCCAAACGTGTTCCTGACCATGTATTCCAGCCAGATCGGCTCGGCGATTGAAGTGGCGCTGCTGTCCCTGGCGCTGGCCGATCGCATTAACGCCATGCGCGAGCAACAGGCACAGACCCTGTTCGATGCCGGTCAAACGCTTGAAGTGCTGAACCAGCAACTGGCTCGCAGTAACAAGCTCAAGGACGAATTCCTCGCCACCCTGACCCACGAACTGCGCACGCCCATGAACGGTGTGATCGGCTCGCTGGAGCTGATGCAGACCGTCGAGATGGACCCGGAGCTGGAGCAATATCAGCAAACGGCCGCCGGTTCCGCGCGAGACATGATGCGCATGGTCAACGGCATCCTCACCCTGACTGAGTTGCAGGCCGGCAAGCTCAAGACCTATCCGGCCGTTTTCAGTTTGCGCGGTGTGGTCGAGGCTTTGCGCCTGCAGTTCGAGGGCAACGCGTTGAGCAAGTCGCTGGACTTCAAAGTCGAGGTCGCACCGGGGCTGCCGGATCGCTTGCACGGCGACAGCGCCAAGTTGGCGCAATGCCTGGAATGCCTGTTGGATAACGCGATCAAGTTCACTCGGGTCGGCGGATTGGCGCTGCGGGTGACGGGTAAACCCGTGGCGCCCGACCGACTGGCCCTGTCCTTTGCGGTGATCGACACCGGCATCGGCTTCACCGATCTGGGGGAGGCGACCCTGTATCAGCGGTTCTTCCAGCTCGATGGCTCGATGACCCGTGAATACGGCGGTCTGGGCGTCGGCCTGGCGATCTGTCGGCAATTGGTCGAACTGCTCGGTGGAAAACTGACCCACCGCTCCGAGCTTGGTCGTGGCAGCCGCTTCCAGCTCGACGTCGAGTTCGAACTGCCCGTGGTGGAGCGGCCGTCAGTGCCCCTGATGACCCGGGAATTTCCTCGCCTGCGACTGCCTCAGGACTGCACGGTATTGCTGGTCGATGACAACAGCATCAATCAGTTGGTGATGCGCGGCATGTTGCTCAAGCTGGGCTTCCGGGTGTGCACCGCCGACAACGGGACTGGCGCGCTCGATCACTTGCAGCGCGAAACCTTCGATGCGGTATTGCTCGATTGCCAGCTTCCATCTCTGGGTGGCGTGTCCCTCTGTTGCCAGATCCGCGCGTTGCCGGGCTGCGCCGAACTGCCGGTATTCGTGATTGCCTTGAGCATTGATCGGGAACGCTGCCCGACCGGTGCCTTGATTGATTACCTGAGCAAACCGGTGAAATTCGAGGACCTGCAGGCAGCGCTCTATCGCCGGGTGCTGTGTCCAAGGCAAGGCGAAAGCGCCGACAGTTAGGCAGATATGACACTTTGTTCGGTCAAGGGGCGGTGCTTAACTGAAGTTCCTTGGCTGACCAAAGGAGCCCCGTCATGAACCTGCATCAGTTCGCCGAAACCCACGAAGTCACCAATCAGCCGCCGTCGCTGGACGGCGCCAACCTGTATCGCATCGACCTGCCGTTGCAAGAGTGGTCGCGGCGTTTCGGGGCCGGGTGGGCCGAGTCGCGGATCGACGCTTACGGCGCATTGGCCGGCGGGCCGCTGATGGAAGCGGGGTTCCTGGCCAATCAGAACAAGCCGGTTTTCAGCAGCCATGACCGTTACGGCCATCGCATCGACCTGGTGGAGTTTCACCCGGCGTATCACGAGTTGATGCGCACCGCGGTCGAGCACGGTTTGACTTCGTTGCCCTGGGCGCATCCGCAGTCCGGTGCTCATGTCGCCCGCGCCTCCATGACTTACCTGCACAGCCAGGCCGAAGCGGGCAGTGGTTGCCCGCTGACCATGACCTTCGCCAGCGTTCCAGCGATGCGTCTGCAACCGGATCTGGCCGAGCAGTGGCTGCCGAAAATCCTCTCTACGGAATACGACCCGCGCAACGTCGGCATGGCCCACAAGGCCGGGGTCACCATCGGAATGGCGATGACCGAGAAACAGGGCGGCACCGACGTGCGGGCCAACACCACCAAGGCTTTTCCGGTCGGCGCCAGTGGTCCGGGCCAGGCGTATGAGCTGGTGGGCCACAAATGGTTCTGTTCGGCACCGATGTGCGATGCCTTCCTGACCCTGGCCCAGACTGACAAGGGTTTGACCTGTTTCCTGCTGCCGCGCCATCGCCCGGACGACACACGCAATCAGTTCTACATTCAGCGCCTGAAGAACAAACTCGGCAATTGCTCCAACGCTTCCAGCGAAGTGGAGTTCCGTGGTGCGCTGGCGTGGATGGTCGGCGAGGAGGGACGCGGCGTTCCGACCATCATCGAAATGGTCGCCATGACCCGCTTCGATTGCATGGTCGGTTCCAGTTCGCTGATGCGCCAGGCCCTGACCCAGGCCAGCCATCACTGCGCTCACCGCAAGGTCGGTGGCAAGTTGCTCAGCGAACAACCCTTGATGCAGAACGTACTGGCCGACCTGGCCCTGGAAAGCGAAGCCGCCCTGGCCTTGAGCCTGCGCATGGGCCAGGCGCTGGATCATCTGGATGACGACCATGAAGCCAAATTCGCCCGGCTGGTCACGGCGGTGGGCAAGTACTGGATCTGCAAACGCGCGCCCGGAATGATCAACGAAGCCGCCGAATGCATGGGCGGCGCCGGTTATGTCGAAGACAGCATCCTGCCGCGGTTGTACCGTGAGGCACCGGTCAATTCGACGTGGGAAGGGTCTGGCAACGTGCAATGCCTTGACGTGCTGCGAGCGTTGTCGAAGGAGCCGGGTGTGCTCGATGTGTTGTTCTGCGAGTTGGGAGACGGTCATGGCGACCAACGCCTGGCCGCGCACATCAGCCAATTGAAGGCGGCCTTCAAGGACACCAGCGACATTCAATACCGGGCCCGTCAGCTCACGGAAGACATTGCCTTGGGTCTTCAGGCCAAGCTGTTGCTGGAGGCGGGCAACGCCGCCGTCAGTGATGCCTTCATCGCCAGCCGCCTGGGTTCGGCCGGTCGGGTGTATGGCGCGTTGCCACGTGGGTTGGATGTGGAAGCGATTGTCGCCCGGTCGACTCCGCTTGTGTGAACAACACCGGCCCTGTGGGAGCGGGCTTGCTCGCGAAAGCGGTCTGTCAGTCACATCAATTTTGAATGTACCGCCGCATTCGCGAGCAAGTCGAATCGTCGCACCGCCGCTCCCACATTGGATTGATGGTGTGCATAGCATCTGTGAATCAACACTCCACTGTTCCCGTGAAGCGACGATGCAGGCAAGATGAAGGCCTGCAAGTCAGAACACAGGATGCTGATCGTGACCGAAGCTTTTATTGTCGTTCAAACCGCCGAGCAAGCCGTGGACCGGCTTGCGCTCTTGCACAATCGTGCAACCACCGCGCTGAACCAGGCGCTCAAGCGTTACCTCAAGGATCGAGTCGAACCGGACGCCGAACAGCGTGCGATGTTTCGTTATCCCGAACTGCGTCTGACCTACCATTGCCAGGGCGAAGTCCCACAGACCACTCGGGCCTACGCCAAGGTTCAACTGCCGGGGACTTACAGCGTCACCGTCACTCATCCCGCCGCCTTCCGTAAATACCTGCTGGAACAGCTGGTGCCGTTGATGCACGACTTCACCGTGACGGTGGAGGTCGGCATCAGCCAGCAAAATATTCCTTATCCGTACGTGGTTGAGCAGGGCGAAGAACTGGCCGGCTCCGGCGTCACCGCTGCGGTGCTGGCGCGGGTGTTCCCGAGTACGGATTTGTCTGCCGCGACCGATGGCATCGCCGACGGTTTGTACGATTGGGAAAACACCGACCCGCTGCCGCTGGCCCTGTTCGACGCCGCGCGGGTGGATTTCTCCCTGCGCCGTCTGGTGCATTACACCGGCAGCGACTGGCGTCATGTGCAGCCATGGATTCTGCTGACCAACTACCACCGCTACGTTGACCAATTCATCGTCCATGGCCTGGAACAGTTGCGCAACGATCCACGCTTCGTGCGCATGGTTCTGCCCGGTAACGTAATCATCGAAAAGAGCATGGACCACGGCGAAGCCTCGGCGATTGCCGCCGGTGTGGTTTGGCACCGCTATCAGATGCCGGCCTATCACCTGATCGCCAGCGACGGCCACGGCGTGACCCTGGTGAACATCGGCGTCGGCCCGTCCAACGCCAAGAACATCACTGACCATTTGGCGGTACTGCGTCCGCATTGCTGGCTGATGATCGGCCACTGTGGCGGCTTGCGTCAGTCGCAGACGATTGGCGATTACGTACTGGCGCACGCTTACATGCGCCGCGACGGGATTCTCGATCGGGTCGTGCCGCCGAATATTCCTATTCCGGCCCTGGCTGAAGTGCAGATGGCGTTGCAGCAAGCAGCGGCCAATATCACCGGTGAGAAGGGCGACGAGCTGAAAAAACGCCTGCGCACCGGCACCGTACTGACCTACGACGACCGTAACTGGGAATTGCGCTGGGCTCAGGAACGTCCGCTGATCAACCTGTCTCGCGCCGTGGCGGTGGACATGGAAAGCGGCACCATCGCAGCACAAGGTTATCGCCTGCGGGTTCCGTACGGCACGTTGCTCTGTGTTTCGGATAAACCGTTGCACAGCGAAATCAAACTGCCGGGTTCGGCCAACGCCTTCTATGAGCGCGCGGTCAGCCAGCACTTGAAGATCGGTATCGAGGCGGTGGATCTGTTGCGCACCGAACTCAACTCGCTGCACTCGCGCAAACTGCGCAGCTTCGACGAGCCGCCGTTCCGCTAACGGTTTGTCGTGGTCATTTGGCGGTCAGGGCACTAGCATTAGCAGCCCTGACCGTTAGATGTTCCTTTTCCCATGTCTCGTCCTCAACGTCCCGTTTCCCGCCGCCCTGGCGTGAAGCCTGCGCCATCGTCCTCAGCCCCGCGCCGTGTCGCCAAAGCGCCGCCGGCCGAGCCGAAGCTGATTCTGTTCAACAAGCCTTTTGATGTGCTGACGCAATTCAGCGACGGCGAAGGGCGGGCGACGCTCAAGGATTACATCGAGATTCCCGGGATTTACCCGGCAGGACGGCTGGATCGCGACAGCGAAGGTTTGCTGCTGCTGACTAACGACGGTCAGCTTCAGGCGCGGATCGCCGACCCGAAACACAAACTGGCCAAGACCTATTGGGTGCAGGTGGAAGGCGAGCCGAGTGCCGAGCAATTGCAGCGTTTACGCGATGGCGTGGAGCTGAACGATGGCATGACGCTACCGGCTGAAGCGCGACAGCTTGAAGAGCCAGAACTGTGGCCACGCAACCCGCCGGTGCGCTTTCGCAAAAGTGTGCCGACCAGTTGGCTGGAGCTGGTGATTCGCGAAGGGCGTAACCGTCAGGTACGGCGCATGACCGCAGCGGTCGGCTTGCCGACATTGCGTCTGGTGCGGGTCAAGATCGGCGACTGGTCGATAGAAGGGCTCGATCAGGGCCAGTGGAAGGAAGTGCCGGCGCGTTTATAACGTGCCGGATTCGATCAGGCCGATGACCACACTTTTGATCACGAACGCGGCCACGCCCAGGCCGAGTACGAAGAACAGGATGAACGAGCCAAAGCGTCCGGCCTTGGACTTCTTCGCCAGATCCCAGACGATGAAACCCATGAAAATGATCAGAATGCTGACCAGTCCGGTCATCATCCACTCTTCGAATACTGCAGGATCCATCAGGCATCTCCAGCGCGGGCGGGGCTAAAAGGCGCTGGAGTATACGTCATGGGCGATTGGCGAAGTATTGACCTGCGGCAGCGTGTCGCAGTCATTTGTCTGAAGACACACTGTGGCGAGGGGATTTATCCCCGTTCCAGTGCGTAGCACTGGCCAAGACTTTTAGGGTAGCTTCGCAACCCAACGGGGATAAATCCCCTCGCCACAATCAGCTGCGCAAGTGAGTGAGGGGCAGTTCAGTACTATTGAGCACCTGATTCAACACAAAACTCGACCGCACGCTCGTCACCCCTTCAATCCGGGTGAGGTGTCCCAGCAGCAATTTCTGATAATGATCCATGTCCGGCACGACGACCTTGAGCTGATAGTCCGCATCCATCCCCGTCACCAAACTGCATTCCAGCACCTGCGGCAACGTACGAATCGCCGCTTCGAAGTTCTCGAACCGCTCTGGCGTATGCCGGTCCATGCCGATCAACACGTAAGCTGTCAGGCTCAGGCCGAGCATCTTGCGGTCCAGCAGGGCCACCTGGCGGGAGATATAGCCGTCGTCCTCCAGCTGCTTGACCCGCCGCGAGCATGGAGAGGGGGACAGGCCGATGCGTTCGGCCAGCTCCTGGTTGGAGATGCGCGCGTCACGCTGCAATTCCGCCAAAATGCTCAGGTCGTATCGGTCGAGTTTGCTCATCAATCAGGCCTTTGTCATAACTATTGCGGTGGATTATCTATCCAGGGTTAAAAATTGCGCAAGTGATGTTTATTTGAGCAATCTTCGCAATCCTCTGCCGGCGCCGCGAGCCTATTCTTATCACCAGAATCACTGCTCGGACAAACAGTCCACAGCCGCTCGCCGAATCAGGCCAGCTGCGGTCGCCACCCCCACCGGGGATGTGCCGGCCCCCGAGCTACACACTGTCCAGAAGACGGCGTGAGGTGAGCCGACGTCATAAGCGTCGAGCACGGACGAAGTTCTCAAAGGGAGGCCGACGGGTCTCCCTTTTCTTTTGCCCGGAATTTGACGACGGCGTTCAATAAATAAGTTTCGCGACTGATAACCTGTTGCAGAACCGGCCGGTGCTTTCCCAGTCTTACGTACAGGCCCTAACCCGCAGTGAGGAAAAGCATGAAGTCGCGCATCTGGCGTTTGGCCGGTGTTGGTTTGCTGTGTATCAGTGTCACTGCGCAATCGCTGGCCGATGAGCCGCAAAACCGTGGCCCCGATGACGGGCAACGCGGGTCGGACGGGCATCAGGGAAACAATCAGGGCCATGGCGGAAACAACCAGCCGCGTGCGCAGAATAACGAAATCATTCGTGGCGACAACAGTCGCCAGTTCGAGCACAACGGCCAGAATCAGAACGACGGCCAGTGGCAGAACCAGCCCCGGCCGCAGCACGATTACAACAATCCGGTTCGCTCGCCGCCGCCGCCACCTCCGCAGTTACCAGCCAACGACCTGCCGATTCAGGGCCGGCCCGATACCGTGCGTCAGACCCAGCAGCCGCAGCGTGGTTACTATCAGGACGTTCCGCGGCGCAACGATAACAACCAGCATTGGCAGAACAACGGTCCGCGTCCCGATGACCATCGCTGGGCCGGTCGCCCGGATGGGCATGGCAATGGCTGGGGCCCCGGCCCGCAGTACCGTCCCGGTCATGTGATCGATCGCTTCCCGGACCGTGATTACCGTGTGCCGTATCGCGGTCAGGATTACTTCTACTCCGGCGGCTACTGGTATCGCCCACAAGGCCCGCGTTATGTGGTGGTGCAGCCGCCACGCGGGATTCGCGTCAGCTACTTGCCCGATTACGCGCGTGAAGTGTGGATCGGCGGTGCGCTGTTGTTCCTGGCGGCCGGCTCTTACTACGCCTATCAGGAAAGCACTCAGGATTACGTCGTGGTCGAACCGCCCGTGCAACCGCAGCCGCAACCGGTCAGCAATGGTTATGACGTGGTGGCGTATCCGGCCGACGGTCAGTCGCCGGAGCAGGTCAATCAGGACGGTTACGAGTGCTATCAATACGCGGTGCAGCAGAGCGGCTTCGATCCGCGAACGGCCACCTACCAGCCGGACCCGTCGGTGGTACAAGTCTACCGACAGGCCCAGGGCAACTGCCTGAGCAGTCGCGGTTATCAGGTTTCTTTCTGAGCCCTGCCTGCCAGTACCACTTCCTGCGGATCGGCGTGCACCAGCACTTCGGCTCGCGGGTAGGCGGCATGAATGGCATCGGCGGCTTGATCGCTGATGCCATGAGCGACTGACAGGGTCAAATCCCCCGGCAATTCCAGGTGCAACTGCACGAACCACTGGTTGCCGGAAACCCGCGTACGCAGGTCATGCGCCCCCAATACTCCCGGTACGCTGCAGGCCAGTTCGAGCATGTGCTGGCTGACGTCCGACGGTAGTTCTTCATCCATCAGCACCGTAAAGCTTTCCCGGGCGATATGAATCGCGCTCCAGAGAATGTAGGCGGCGATCCCCAATCCGAACCAAGGGTCGACCTGATGCCAGCCAAACCCGGCGAGCACCAGCGCCACCAGAATGCTGCCGTTGAGCAGCATGTCCGAGCGGTAATGCAGGGAGTCGGCGCGCACCGCGTTGGAACCGGTCGCCTTGACGACCCGATGTTGCAACATCAGCAGGGCCAGGGTCAGCACCAGGGAAAACACAATCACCCCGATACTGATCCATGGCGCCCCCACCGGTTCCGGGTGTTTCAGTCGATCAATCGCCTGCAAGGCAATCAGCACCGCACTGCCGCCAATGAACAACGCCTGAGCCATGCCCGCCAGCGATTCGGCCTTGCCGTGCCCGTAACGGTGATCATCGTCGGCCGGGCGCAAGGCGTAATGCACTGCGAGCAGGTTGAGCAGCGAGGTGACGCCGTCGAGGGTCGAGTCGGTCAACCCGGCAAGCATGCTCACCGAACCGCTCAACCACCAGGCGATGGCTTTGGCGACGATCAGCGTGCACGCCACCGCCACCGAGGCACGGGTCGCCAGCCGCAGCAGGCGGGCGTGTTCGGAGCTGGAAATCATAAGTGCGGCTATTCCTTTAAGTGCACGGTTTACGCGGCAGGTTGCAGGCCTAACATGGCCAGTTGCTGGGCGCTGCCCTTGTGCTGGATCAGGCGCGGGTCATCCAGCGGGAAGCTGCGGCCCAGTTCGGTTTCGAGAATAGTCTGCAATTTGTGGTTATCGACCTTGCCGTCGGCGCCGATGGCTTCCTTGAGTTTTTCCGGGGCCACCTGTGCGGTCTCGCCGGGCGCGTAGTAAATCGCGCCAGTGGTGAAGTCCACGGCAAACGCGATCAGGCCGGGAATGATGTAGAACAGCAGACCCACGGCATCCAGCGCGGCGATGGCCGGGTCGATCTTGCCGTCGATCTGACCGCGACGGTCAGGGTAGAAAATCGATCCGCAAGCGGTCACCTGAGTCAGCAACGTCGCGACCAATACACCGCCAATCAAGCGAAAGGGAACACGCATATGAAATCTCCTGAGTCATCTGGAAAACGAAGGGGCGTCTATATGAATTAGGACCGTCATTAACGCCGAGCAGTTCGCCGTTATACTCGCCGCTCTGTTTTGGAGCCAGCATGATTTCTTTGCCGATTGATGAAGTTTTACCCGCCCTGCGTGAAGCCTTGGCTACACGCCACGAAGCCGTGCTCGAAGCACCGCCCGGCGCCGGTAAAACCACCCGCGTGCCGTTGGCCTTGCTCAACGAGCCCTGGTTGGCCGGGCAGACCATTCTCATGCTCGAACCGCGCCGTTTGGCCGCGCGGGCAGCAGCGGAGCGCTTGGCCAGTGAGCTGGGCGAGAAGGTCGGCGAAACCGTCGGCTATCGCATTCGTCTCGACAGCAAGGTCGGCCCCAAAACCCGTATCGAAGTGGTTACCGAAGGGATTCTGACCCGACGCTTGCAGGACGACCCGGCACTCGAAGGCGTGGGTTTGCTGATTTTCGACGAATTCCACGAGCGCAGCCTCGATGCCGATCTGGCGCTGGCCTTGAGCCTGAATGGCCGCGAGCTGTTCCGTGACGACCAACCGCTGAAAATCCTGTTGATGTCGGCCACGCTGGAAGGCGAACGCCTGGCTGGATTGCTCGATGACGCGCCGATCCTGCGCAGCGAAGGCCGCATGTACCCGGTGGCGATGCGCTGGGGCCGACCATTCCAGCCCGGTGAATTCATCGAACCGCGTCTGGTGCAGACCATTCTCGAAGCCTTGAATGACGAAACCGGCAGCGTGCTGGTGTTCCTGCCGGGGCAAGCGGAAATCCGTCGGGTGCATCAGCAGCTGGCTGATGCGCTGGGCGAGAGCACGCAGGTTTTGCTTTGCCCGTTGCACGGTGAACTGGACCTTGCTGCCCAACGCGCGGCGATCGATCCGGCCCCCGCCGGCAAACGCAAAGTGGTGCTGGCGACCAACATTGCCGAGACCAGTCTGACCATCGACGGCGTGCGCGTGGTGATCGACGCCGGGTTGGCGCGGGTGCCGCGTTTCGATCCGGGCAGCGGCATGGCCCGCCTCGATACTCAGCGTATTTCCAAAGCCAGCGCCACTCAGCGCGCGGGCCGGGCCGGGCGGTTGGAGCCGGGCGTGTGTTATCGCTTGTGGTCGCAGGATCAGCACGAGCAACTGGCGGCCTACGCCAGCGCGGAAATCCTCTCGGCGGACCTTGCCGGATTAGCGTTGCAGCTCGGCCGCTGGGGTGTGACGCCGGGACAATTGGTGTGGCTCGACGTGCCGCCAGCGGCCGCTTATGCGCAGGCTCAGGACTTGCTTGAGCGCCTGGGCGCATTGGACGGCGAAGCGCTGACCCGTCACGGTCAGGCGATGGCCGAACTGCCAGCGCATCCGCGTATCGCGCATTTGCTGTTGCGCGGTCAGGCGCTCGGCTTGGCCGACATGGCCTGCGATGTCGCGGCCTTGCTCGGCGAGCGAGATATTTTGCGTGGCGCCGGGGCGGATCTGCACAGCCGATTGGTGCTGTTGTCCGGTGAAGAACGGGCCGCACGCGGCGCTCAGGGTGGCGTGCAACGAGCCCGGCAACTGGCGCGGCAGTATCGCGGTTATCTGCGGGGCAAGGCGTCGGAACCGGTCAGCGATCCGGATCATCCGCGCTGGCTCGGCGCGTTGTTGGCGTTGGCCTATCCTGATCGAGTTGCCCAACAGCGCCGGGCCGGTGGCGCGGAATATCGCTTGGCTAACGGTCGTGCAGCGCTGTTTGCCGAAGCCGACAGTTTGATGAAGCAACCGTGGCTGGTGATCGCCGATCTCGGCAGTCGTCAGGGCCAGCGTGAGGAACGGATTTATCTGGCGGCAGATTTCGATCCGGCGCTGTTCGACTCAGTGTTGGCCGAACAGGTGCGCTGCGTCGATCAACTGGATTGGGATGAGCGTGAAGGCGTATTGCGCGCCGAGCGTCAGCGCAAGGTCGGTGAATTGATCCTCAGTCGCGAACCTCTGACTGGCCTCGACGAAACCGCTCGCAGTCAGGCACTGGTGAATCTGGTGCGGCGTAAAGGACTGGAGCTGTTGCCGTGGACTCCGGAGCTGCGTCAGTGGCAGGCGCGAGTGGCGTTGTTGCGACAGTTGGACCTCAGCAGTAAAGAGCAGAGTGAATGGCCGGATGTCAGCGATGCTGCATTGCTCAAAAGCCTCGAACATTGGCTGATGCCGTATCTGGGCAAGGTTTCGCGGCTCAGTCACTTCGCCAATCTGGACCTGTCGAGCATCGTCCATAACCTGCTGCCGTGGCCGCTGCCGCAACGACTCGATGAGCTGGCGCCGCATCATTTGAGCGTGCCGTCGGGTTCGTCGATTCGCCTGGATTACAGCGAGCAGCCGCCGATTCTGGCGGTGCGGTTGCAGGAGCTGTTCGGCTTGGCCGAGACCCCGCGGATTGCCGGTGGCCGGCAAGTGGTCAAACTGCATTTGCTGTCCCCGGCGCGACGGCCGGTGCAGGTGACCCAGGACCTGGCGAACTTCTGGCGCAGTACGTATGCCGAGGTGAAGAAGGATTTAAAGGGGCGGTATCCGAAGCACTACTGGCCTGATGATCCGCTGGTGGCCGAGGCGACGGCGCGTATCAAGCCGCGTAAAAGCTGAAGATGTTCAAGAGGCGGCCTTCGCGGTCAATTGTTCCCGGCAATAGTCGGCAAACAACTGCGCCGGTTTGGTCAGTTGCCCGCGCTTGAGCCACGCCGCCACCAGCCCTGAACCGGTGATGTCTTCGACGATGTCCACGCACACCACTTTCTGGCCGTCATAGGTGCACTCCGAATGCGGTCGGGTGACCAGGATCGAGAAACCGAACCCTTGCCCGACCATACCCCGGACCATCTCGATCGACGGTGAGCTGAAGGCAATGTTCGGCGTCAGTCCCAACTCTTCGAACAGGCTGACGAAGTAGGTCCGGCTCGGTTGCACGTCCAGCAGAATCATCGGCTCCAGGCACAGATCCCGCAGCGACACTTGTTTGAGCTGAGCAAAGCGATGATCCGCCGGCAACAACGCATAAGGTCGCTGCGCCGGCATCAAGGGTTCGGTCTGGATGGTGGCGTCGAGGTCGTGTTCATACAGGATCGCCAGGTCGAAGGTGCCCGAGGTCAGGCCTTGCACCAGCTCTTGCTGTTCGCCGTCGCGGATGCGGATTTTCACCCCCGGATACAGCGCCGAGAACCCGGCAATCAACTGCGGCAGGTACAGCGGCGCGACCGTTTCGAAGCAACCGATATCGATTTGCCCGGCCACCACGTCGTTGTCGGCGAGGGCGTTCTGTTCGAACTCCTTGGCCATGCGCAGCAGTTCCTGGGCTTTGCGGTAGAAGCGTGCGCCGCTGGGGGTCAAGGACACGCCCTGGGCGTGATGACGGATCAGCAGTTGCACGCCGAAGCTGTCTTCCAGGCCTTTGATCGCCGTGGAAATCGCCGGTTGCGCGATGTACAGCTTGCGCGACGCCTCGGCGACGCTGCCGCATTCGACGGTGGTGATGAAGTACTTCAATTGACGCAGGTTGTAGGCAGCCACGGCAAACCTCGGGGTGGATGATTTCGACATCCAGGCAATTTTCGCGCCGACTGCATCCGTTCTGACGACGGTGTTGTTATGCCTGAACAATAACCACATACCGCGCCACCGGGGAGATCGGCTGCCCAGTTTTTTCATGGTCTGCGAAGACATTTTTACTATTTTTCCTGGACACAGGCCTGGGCCACCATCCAATCCACAAGAAAGCCCATGGAGCATCTGAACGTGTTCGAGCTTACATTCTGGCAAAACAAAGCCGCTGCGCTGCAGTTTCCCGATCAAGCCGTGATCGACGGTAAACCCCGCGCGGCGCAGTCGGGGCAGACCTTCGCCGCGATCAACCCTGCCACCGGCCAGTGCTTGGCCAACGTAGCCGCGTGCGGCGATGAAGACGTGGACGCCGCGGTGCGCAATGCGCGGCAGGTGTTCGAGGCCGGCACCTGGTCGGCGCGTTCGCCGAATGAGCGCAAGCAAGTGCTGTTGCGCCTGGCCGAACTGATCATGACCCATCGCGAAGAACTGGCGCTGCTCGACTCGCTGAACATGGGCAAACCGGTGATGGACGCCTACAACATCGACGTGCCGGGTGCCGCCGGGGTATTTCGCTGGTACGCCGAAAGCCTCGATAAACTCTACGACCAGATCGCGCCGAGTGCGCAGAACGTGCTGGCGACCATCACCCGCGAAGCGTTGGGCGTAGTTGCTGCTGTGGTGCCATGGAATTTTCCGCTGGACATGGCTGCATGGAAACTCGCACCCGCGTTGGCGGCGGGCAATTCGGTGATCCTCAAACCGGCCGAGCAGTCACCGTTTTCCGCCCTGCGGCTGGCCGAGCTGGCGCTGGAAGCCGGCCTGCCAGCAGGCGTGTTGAACGTGTTGCCGGGGCTCGGCGAGCAGACCGGCAAAGCCCTCGGTTTGCACCCGGACGTCGATTGCCTGGTGTTCACCGGCTCCACCGAAGTCGGCAAATATTTCATGCAGTACTCGGCGCAATCGAACCTCAAACAGGTGTGGCTGGAGTGTGGCGGCAAGAGCGCCAATCTGGTGTTCGCCGATTGTCAGGACCTCGATCTCGCCGCTGAGAAAGCCGCGTTCGGGATCTTCTTCAATCAGGGTGAAGTGTGCTCGGCCAACTCGCGGTTGCTGGTGCAGCGTTCGATTCATGACGAGTTCGTCGAGCGCCTCAAAGCACACGCCGAATGCTGGCAGCCGGGCGATCCGCTGGACCCGTCGAGCCGCGCCGGGGCGATTGTCGACAGCCGTCAGACTGCACGCATCATGAAGTTCATCCAGCAGGCCGAACGCCAAGGCGCAACGAAACTTTGTGGTGGTCGGCAGTCGATTTTCAACGGTTCCGACAACTTCATTCAGCCGACGATTTTCACCGGCGTGAGCCCGGACATGCCGCTGTTTCGCGATGAAGTGTTCGGCCCGGTGCTGGCGGTCACGGCGTTCGATGACGAGGCACACGCCTTGCAACTGGCCAACGACAGCGTCTACGGTTTGGCCGCGTCGCTGTGGACCGACGACCTCAATCGCGCCCACCGCGTGGCGCGGCAATTGCGGGCGGGCACGGTGTCGGTCAACAGCGTCGATGCGCTGGATGTGACCGTGCCTTTCGGCGGCGGCAAGCAATCCGGTTTCGGCCGCGACCTGTCGCTGCATTCATTCGATAAATACACCCAGTTGAAGACCACCTGGTTTCAGCTGCGCTCATAACAGCCGCTAATAACAAAACGGAGAACTGGCGATGACCACATCACGTGAAACCCGCGACTACCAGGCCGCCGACGCTGCGCACCACATCCACGCATTCGTCGATCAAAAAGCGCTCAACGATGAAGGACCCCGGGTGATGGTCCGTGGCGAGCGCCTGCACCTGTGGGACAACGATGGTCGGCGTTACCTCGACGGCATGTCCGGGCTGTGGTGCACCAACCTCGGTTACGGCCGCAAGGACCTGGCCGCTGCGGCGACTCGGCAGCTGGAGCAGTTGCCGTACTACAACATGTTTTTCCACACCACTCACCCGCAGGTGATCGAGCTGTCGGAGCTGCTGTTCAGCCTGTTGCCAGGGCACTACAGCCACGCGATCTACACCAACTCCGGCTCCGAAGCCAACGAGGTGCTGATCCGCACCGTGCGCCGTTACTGGACGATTCTCGGCAAGCCTGAGAAGAAAATCATGATCGGTCGCTGGAACGGTTACCACGGCTCGACCCTGGCGGCGACGGCGCTCGGCGGCATGAAGTTCATGCACGAAATGGGCGGCATGATTCCCGACATCGAACACATCGATGAGCCGTACTTTTTCGCCCACGAGGGCAACCTGACCCCGGCTGAGTTTGGCCTGCGGGCGGCGCAGCAACTCGAAGCGAAGATTCTCGAACTCGGTGCGGACAAGGTCGCCGGGTTTATCGCCGAGCCGTTCCAGGGCGCGGGCGGGATGATCTTTCCACCAGAGAGTTACTGGCCGGAAATTCAGCGAATCTGCCGTAAGTACGATGTGCTGTTGTGCGCTGACGAAGTGATCGGCGGCTTCGGTCGTACCGGTGAATGGTTCGCCCACGAGCACTTCGGTTTCGAGCCGGACACGCTGTCGATCGCCAAGGGTTTGACTTCGGGTTACATCCCCATGGGCGGCCTGATTCTGTCGAAGAATATGGCTCAGGTACTGGTGGAGCAGGGCGGGGTGTTTGCCCACGGCTTGACCTACTCCGGGCACCCGGTGGCGGCCGCGGTGGCGATTGCCAACCTCACGGCATTACGTGACGAAGGGGTGGTGGTGCGGGTCAAGGATGACATCGGGCCGTACCTGCAACAGTGCTTGCGCGAGGTGTTCGGCAATCACCCGTTGGTGGGCGATATTCAGGGTGTCGGCATGGTGGCGGCGCTGCAATTGGCTGAAGACAAAACCAGTCGCAAGCGCTTTGCCAATGAGAACGACATTGCCTGGCGCTGCCGCACGATTGGTTTTGAAGAGGGAGTGATTATTCGCTCGACACTGGGGCGGATGATCATGGCGCCGGCGTTGATTGCCAGTCGTGAAGAGGTTGATGAGCTGGTCGGCAAAACCCTGAAAGCCGTTGATCGTACGGCGCAGGAATACGGCCGCCTTTAATCTAGTAGCGATCTTTCAGGCCTCTTCGCGAGCAAGCCCGCTCCCACATTGGATCTAGGTCGATCACAGAATTTGTGTACGACACCGATCAAGTGTGGGAGCGGGCTTGCTCCGGGCGGCGTTCCGACGAATGCGATAGCCAATTCACCACACCGCTCAGCTATTGCACCCGCCTCGGGCATCCCCGCCCACAGCGCCCTTTCGCAGTGCGCGCTACCCAGTTTTTTCATCACTCCCATCGACATATTTCCTAATTTTCCTAATCCCCGCCTTGGGCCACCATCGACCTCGCCAGTCAGCCAAACGCTGCTCACCGAAAGGTCCACCAGAGACCTCAGGTGACAGCTCTTCTCCAAGGCCGCTGGCCGTACTGCCCATGACAAAACTAAATCAACAGCTTTGGGAGTGCTCCATGATCAAGTCCTTGCTTACCCGCTTCGCACATCCACTGGCGGTCACCGCCATCGCCGCGACGGTCGCTACCAGCGCCCAGGCCGGTACCCTCTCTATCGGCCACACCACGTGGGTCGGTTACGGCACGCTCTACCTGGCTCAGGACCTGGGCTACTTCAAGGAAAACGGTTTGACCGTTGAATTGCCTGTCGTCGAAGAGGCTTCGATGTACATGGCCGCGCAAGCCTCGGGCGAATTGTCGGGCTCGGCGTCGACCATCGACGAAGTGCTCAAGTACCGCCCGCAATTCTGCTTCAAGGCGGTGGCTGCACTGGATGACAGCCATGGTGGCGACGGTGTTTTGGTCGGCAAGGACGTCAAGAGTCTGCAGGAGCTGAAAGGCAAAGCGGTGGCGGTGAACGAAGGGTCGACCTCGCAGTTCTGGCTGTCTTACCTGCTGAAAAAACACGGCATGAAAATGAGCGACATCACTGTGCAAAACATGACAGCTGACGATGCCGCTACCGCGTTCATCGCCGGTCGCGTACCCGCCGCCGTGACGTGGGAACCGCATCTGTCGATGGTCCGCAGCAAGCAACAAGGCAAGGTGCTGATCGACAGCAGTAGCACGCCGGGAGTGATTGTCGACGTGGTCGCGCTCAACTGCACGGTCATCGAGAAGCAGCCGGAAGACGTCAAGGCGTTGGTGGCCGGTCTGTACAAGGCGGTCCAGTACACCAAGGACCATCCGGATCAAGCCTACAAAATCATGGCCAAAGGCGTCGGCGGTTACCTCGCCGATCCGAAGGAACTGGCCGCCGCCGCGCAAGGCGTGCGCTTCTACGATCAGGCCATGAGCGAAAAACTCCTCGGCTCGCCGGGCAAACCGGGCGACAGCGAACCGCTGATCAAACTGGCCAATGAGACCGCCAGTGAATTGCAGGGCAAGCCCTACAACGTCAGCAATGACGACCTGATCGACAACCGCTTCGTCAGCCCGCTCTAGGAGGTTTGCATGTTCAAGCGCAATTCATGGCTGAGCCGCTGCATCACGCCCAAGACCGGCCTGCCGGTTTCAGTGATCTGGAGCGCGAGCGGTCTGGCCTGGGTGTTGTTGGTCGGCCTGTGGGCCGGGTTGTCTTACGGTGGCGTGGTGCCGGGCATGTTCCTGCCGACACCGGGCGCGGTGGTCGAGGCCGCCGTGCGCCTGAGCCGCGACGGTACGCTCGGTCTGCATGTGTGGGCCAGCCTCGAAGTGGTGATGGTCGGTTTCATCGTGTCGTCGCTGGTGGCGGTGCCGCTGGGGTTGCTGATGGGCAGCTTCCGCATCGTCCAGGCGTTCCTTGAGCCGATGGTCAATTTCATCCGCTACCTGCCGGTAACTTCGTTCGTGCCGCTGTTCATTCTGTGGATCGGCATCGGCCTGGAGCAGCGGGTTTCGGTGATCATCTTCGGCGTGTTTTTCCAGCAACTGGTGATGATCGCGGACGTGTCCAAAGGCATCTCCAAGGACTTGATCAACGCCTCTTACACGTTGGGTTCGAACCGTCGCGATGCGGTGCTGCATGTGATCGCCCCGGCGTCGTTGCCGGGTGTGCTCGACACCTTGCGCGTGACCATGGGCTGGGCCTGGACTTACCTGGTGGTCGCCGAGTTGGTCGCGGCCTCCAGCGGTCTAGGTTACTTGAGCCTCAAAGCCATGCGCGGTTTTCAAGTGGATGTGATTTTCCTGGCAATCGCGATCATCGGCCTGCTGGGCCTGGTCACCGATCAACTGTTCCGTTTTCTCCGTCTGAGGATCGCCGCATGGGCTCAGTAAGCGCCGTCAACCCTCGTTTCGTCACGCCACAGACCACCCCGGTGCACGCCGCGCCACGGCTGCAAGTGGACAAGGTCAGCCTTCGCTATCAAAAGCCCGACGGTGGCGTGTTTACCGCGCTGGATCAGGTGTCGTTCGAAGTACCGGATCAGCAGTTCGCTGTGCTGGTCGGGCCATCGGGCTGCGGCAAGTCGAGTTTGCTGTACCTCACCGCCGGATTGAATGAGCCCACGGAAGGCGAGATCTATGTCGGTGGCCAACAAGTTCAGGGGCCGGGTGCGGATCGCGGCATGGTGTTCCAGAGCTACACGCTGTTCCCCTGGCTGACGGTGCGGCAGAACGTCGAATTCGGCCTCAAACGTCGCGGTATGGCAGCCGCTCAGCGCAAGGAGATCGTCGATTACTACGTCAATGAAGTCGGCCTGACCGGGTTCGCCAACAACTACGCCAAGCAACTTTCCGGCGGCATGATGCAGCGTGTGGCAATTGCTCGGGCGCTGGCCAACGATCCGCAAATCCTGCTGATGGACGAGCCTTTCGGCGCGCTCGACAGCCAGACGCGTTTGCAAATGCAGCAGCTGTTGTTGCGGGTCTGGGGCAACAGCAAGAAGACCGTGTTGTTCGTGACCCACGATATCGACGAGGCGATTCTGCTGGGCGACCGGGTCTACGTGATGGGCGCGCGGCCGGGTCGGATCAAGCAGATTCTGGACGTGCCGATCGAACGCCCACGGACCCTGGACATGGTCATGGAGCGCTCGTTCATCGACATGAAGCGCAAGATCTTCGGGCTATTGCACGATGAGCTGGAGGAGGAGCATTGATACGGAAGCCCGTTATGCGCAATCCCTGTGGGAGCGGGCTTGCTCGCGAAGGCGTTTTATCATTCAACATTGATGTCGGCTGACCCACCGCTTTCGCGAGCAAGCCCGCTCCCACAGGTTAAGCGTTGTGCCGAGCTAAGGCGCTGCAGGTAAGAGGAAACGGGCGATCACCGGCAAGTGATCGGAGATCCGCAAGGTGTCGTCCTGTCTCACCGTCGCTTCGACCCGTTTGATCCGCGGACTGTAGAACAGGTAGTCGACAGTCCGGTCCGGGCCGTTCAAGCCCGGATCATTCGGGAAATGGGTCAGCCACCGTGCCCGGTCGATGCCGCTGGCTTCGTTGTTGGTCGGGATCATCGGGTATTTGTCCCACAGCACATGCAGCGCGCTGTCGGCGGAGTAGGCCGTGCGTTGCTCGTCGGGCAGGCGTCGAAATTGCCCCAGCGGCAACAGGTTGAAGTCCCCACCGATCAACCACGGCGTGCCACGGCTTTCGAACTTGTCGAGGACTTTGACTGTGGCCGTCACCTGGGATTGCAGCGTTTCGTCGGGCGGGATAATGCGGTCCAGATGGGTGTTGAGTACCGCTATCTGACCGCCGCCGCTCAATGGCAGATACGTGACCAACAAGGCGTTTTTCGGTTTGAACTGGCGGGAGATGAAATTGGCCGGTCCGACCGGTAACTGCAGGCGTTCGGCATGTTCGACCTGGTAGCGGCTGAGGGTGGCCAGCTGCCGGCCGACGCTACCGAAGATGTGTGGCTCAGGCACGAAGTCGGCTTTCCAGTCGAAGGCGTGAGTGCTGCACGGATACAGGTCCGCGACCCGCTCCTGAAGCAGCTTGAACTGGTTTTGGTAATCGCTGGCCTTGGCGCCGTCATCGAGCTCTTGCAACAGCACGACGTCCGGTTGCTCGTCGCGGATCACCCGCGCCACTTCATCGAGGCTGAAGGCCATGTCTTCGGGCGTGGGTTTTTCGTCATTGCCGGCCGCCAGGTCATTCCAGAACACGTAGCGTTTTCCCGCCAGGTACTGGACGTTCCAGGTCATCACCTTCAACGCCTGACCGGGCACCAGCGTCGGTGCCTGGGCGTTGCAACTGACCGGTAAGGCTTCCTTGGCTTCGGGGCGCCAGGTCAGGTTGTAGATCAGGGCAATCAGGCCGGTCACGATCAACAGGCCCAGCAGGGTGTAGCGCAGTAGACGGGTCATGGCTCGGCTTATAGCGTTACAAAAGTTGACCCAGAGCATAACCGACAGACGGGCTTAAGCCCACGGGGGGAGCGGTCAGAGCGGCCCGTCAATTTTCTCGGGCACCTCGTCGATCAGCATGAACAGGCGGAACAGCACCACGCTGACGAACAGTTGCAGGAAGCTGTGGGCGCTGTCGATCAGCAGCGAAATCACCGGGTTCTGCGGTTCGGGATAGACCGCAAGGGTCGCGCCCTTGAGCACCCACAACGGGCCCATTACACAGAGAATGCACACCAGAATGCGCAGGAAATGGCCGCGAGTCAGGCGCAGGCTTTCCTTCATCGCCGCCAGCGGTGCGAAGCCGCGCAGCACCAGCAGGTACTCGCCAAACGCCAGGGTCACCATCAGCCAGATGCCCGGCAGGAAATACAGCGACAGGCCGATCAGGATCAGCAAGGTATTGAGCGCAGTGAGCAGGGCGAAGCGCGGCCACAGGTAGGCGGCCCTCGACAGCAGGTCACGGTTGCGCGGCGATTCACCCCGGCTGCGCGCATCGAGAAACAGGATCAGCGCGGCGGTGTACAGCGGATAAACCAGCAAGCCGACCATCACGCTGATACCGGGAAAGCTGTCCGGCTCGGTGGAGTGATCGACCACTTGTTGCAGCAGCGCCTCGAAGATCACCAGCGGCAGGCACAGCCGCACGATCTGGCCCAGATTGCGCTTGAAGAAATACAGTGAGTCACGCAGCACATCGAACGAATTCATCAGTCGGTATCGCAGGTTGGAAGCAGTGGCCCACTTTAACCGATGAAGCGCTTTGGGGCGCAAACGTAAACGTTCGGTAAAGACCATTGAAACATCCTGTACCAGCCTCCATTACGGATGAGCACCTTATCCACAGTGGATAAGGGCGACGATATTCCCGGCAATCTACGAGGTCGCCATGAACAGCGAAGAACAAACCCTGATCGATGGACTGTTTTCCCGGCTGCAACAGGCCGAAACGGACTCAGCCCCGCGCGACGCCCAGGCCGAGGCGCGGATCAAGGAACACCTGACTCGCCAGCCCGCGGCGGGCTATTTCATGACCCAGGCGATTCTGGTGCAAGAGGCAGCCATCAAGAGCCTCGACGAGCAGAACAAGCAACTCACCCAGCAAGTCCAGCAATTGCAGGCCGAACTGCAATCGGCCAAGGCTCAGCCGGCTGCTGCGGCACCGAGCAGCGGTGGCTTCTTGTCGAGCATCTTCGGTGGCGGTTCCCGCGATCCGCAGCCAGCGCCGACCCAAAGCCCACCGGAATCGAGCGGTGGCGGCTGGCGTGAACCGGCGCGGACGTCGTTCAACTCGCAGCCGCCTCAGCAAAACTTCGGTGCAGCGCCGCCTCAGCAGAATTACGCCCCGCAACAGCCGGCCGGCAGCAGCTTCCTCGGTGGTGCACTGAAAACCGCCGCCGGTGTGGCCGGTGGTGTGATGCTGGCGCAAGGCATCAGCAGCCTGTTCCATCACAATCAGCAGCCGGAAGTGGTTGAAGTGATCAAGGAAGAACCGGCTCAGGTCAACGATCAGAGCGGTGACAACGGCTCGGGCGACGATCAGCGCGTGGCTGATAACTCCTATGATCAAGGCGGTTTTACCGACGCCGACTACAGCGATGACAGCTCATCGTTCTTCGGCGGCGACGACGATTCCTTCGTCTGATTCTGTGGCGAGGGAGCTTGTCGGAACGCCGCACCGTCCCGCTGGGGTGCGAAGCGCCCCTTTGCTTTAGAACCTAAGGGCCTGCTACGCAGTCCAGCGGGAGCAAGCTCCCTCGCCACACGGCCGATTATTCGCGGAACAATCCTTCAGGCTGGCATACTGGGCAACTTTTCGGGCCTGGTGCCTGATCCTGCCCGCGCTCCGGCGCGCCAACGAGGATGACCGGTGAAAAAAATCGCAGTGTTCGCCGATGTCCAGAACCTCTATTACACCGTGCGTCAGGCCTATGGTTGCCACTTCAACTATGCCGCACTGTGGGCTGATATCAGCAAACAGGGCGATATCGTCGAGGCCTATGCCTACGCGATCGATCGCGGCGACAGCAAACAACAGCAATTCCAGCAGATCCTGCGCAACCTCGGCTTCGTTGTGAAGCTCAAGCCCTACATTCAGCGCAGCGATGGCTCGGCCAAGGGCGACTGGGACGTGGGCATCACTCTCGACATCATGGACGCCGCCGATCATGTCGACGAAGTGGTGCTGGCATCCGGTGACGGTGATTTCGACATGCTGCTGGAGCGCATCATCACCAAGCACGGGGTGCAAGCCGTGGCCTACGGCGTGCCGGGCCTGACGGCCAACTCGCTGATCCGCGCCGCCAGCCGCTACGTGCCGATCGAAGGCGCGTTGCTGCTCAAGAATTGATTTATACGGAGTTGAAACAGGTTTGGAACGCATAGCAGTCATCGACTTTGAAACCACCGGGATCTCCCCGAGCAGCAGCTGCCGGGCCACGGAAATTGCCGTGGTGATCCTTGAACAGGGGCGCATCGTCGAGCGTTACCAAAGCCTGATGAATGCCGGCGTGCGCGTCCCGGCCTTTATCGAACAACTCACCGGCATCAGCAACGCCATGCTGCGCACCGCGCCATCGGCCGAGCAGGTGATGAACGAAGTCAACGAATTCGTCGGCATCACACCGCTGCTGGCGCACAACGCCGCGTTCGACCAGAAGTTCTGGGACTTTGAACTCGGTCGCATCAAGCGCACACGCTTGCAGAACTTTGCCTGCTCGCTGCTACTCGCCCGTCGTTTGATGCCCGCTGCGCCGAACCACAAACTCGGCACGCTTACCACGTTCGCCAACCTGCCCCACACCGGTAAAGCTCACCGGGCCATGGCCGATGCCGAGATGGCGGCTAACCTGACGGCACATTTGGCGCAGGAGTTGCGGCAGAAGCATGGGTTGCGGGAGTTGTCGCATGATCTGCTGGTCAGCTTGCAGAAAGTGCCGGCGGCGAAGATCAATGAGCACCTGAAACGCCATCGCGGGTTCTGACTGAAACACCGCTGAACCCCTGTAGGAGCTGCCAAGTGAAACGAGGCTGCGATCTTTTGACGTTGATTTTAAGATCAAGATCAAAAGATCGCAGCCTCGTTTCACTCGACAGCTCCTACTTGCCATTTCCCTCCAACTGCCCCAGCGGCACGCGCTTCTCTATCGCGCTCGACAATACGATCGACGTCTTGCTGAACCCGAACTTGGCAATCCGGTTGATCAGCTCTTCCAGCTCCGGCATCGAACCCACTGCCGCTTGCATGATCACGCACGGATCACCCGTCACCCGATGGCATTCGGTCAGTTGTGGGATTTTGATCAGGTCGTCGTAGGCCTTCTGATTACCGTGCTGGTTCAAGCGCAGTTCGATCACGCACTGGATCGGCAATCCAAGCTTGGCCATGTCGACTTTCGCCTGGTAACCGGTGATCACCCCGCAGGCTTCCAGTTTGGCCACGCGCTCGGCCACGGCCGGGGCGGACAGGTTCACTTTGCGCGCCAGGTCGGCGTAGGACGCACGACCGTTTTCCAACAGGGCGCTGAGGAGCATGCGATCGTATTTGTCCATCGTCGGACTCCTGAAAAATGACTGACTTTCGAAAACACGGTTTATAGCGATGATCTCCGTGTTTTGAAAAGTGTACCGGCGCTATAAACAGGTTTTGTAACTTATTTTACGTCGCTGGCCTTTCTAGAATAGCTGTTCACTTGTCTTGCCTACGAGCTGCCCCATGCCTGGCTTACGTCGTTTTCCCTTACCGTTGATCGCTGCCTTTTTCGCGTTGTACGTGATTTGGGGCTCGACTTACCTGGTGATTCGCATCGGCGTGGAGTACTGGCCGCCGTTGCTGCTCGCCGGTATCCGCTTCGTGATCGCCGGGACGTTGATGTATGCGTTCCTGCGTTGGCGCGGGGCGCCGGCACCGACCTGGGCGCAGTGGAAAGCCGCCGGGATCATCGGAATTTTGCTGCTGGCGTGCGGTAACGGCGGGGTGAGCGTGGCCGAACACATGGGTGTCGCCTCGGGTGTGGCTGCGTTGGCGGTGGCGACAGTGCCGCTGTTTACCTTGCTCTGCGGATATTTCTGGGGCGCGCGTAATACCCGTCTCGAATGGGCCGGGATTGTGCTCGGGTTGATCGGCATCGCCATGCTCAACCTCGGTTCCAACCTGCAATCGAGCCCGCTGGGTGCCATGTTGCTGATATTCGCGGCAGCTTCCTGGGCCTTCGGCTCAGTCTGGAGCAAGCACTTGCCGCTGCCTCAGGGCGCGATGGCCAGCGCCGTGGAAATGCTGGTCGGCGGCGTGGCGTTGCTGATCGGCAGTGCGCTGAGTGGAGAGCATCTGGAAGCCATGCCACCGATCGAAGGCTGGGCGGCCCTGGCCTACCTGACTTTCTTTGGTTCGATCATCGCTTTCAACGCTTATATGTATCTGTTGAAAAACGTGCGTCCGGCGGCGGCCACCAGTTATGCCTACGTCAACCCGGCCGTGGCGGTGTTGCTGGGGATCGTGTTTGTCGGCGAGACCATCGGAATCGAAGAAGCGCTGGCCATGTTGGTGATCATCAGCGCCGTGGTGTTGATCGGGTTGCCGCAGTGGCGCCGGGCTCCGGAACGACCTGCTGCGGTGGTGCAGACAGAATCGAGCATGAATTAGGGTAAACTGCGCGCCATTGCACACTCGTTTTGCACAACCGCGCTGAATTTTCCTACGGTAATCCCATGACTTTCGCCTCCCTTGGCCTGATCGAACCCTTGCTGCGCTCTCTCGAGACGCTCGGCTACCAGACCCCGACGCCGGTTCAGGCGCAAGCCATTCCGGCGGTGCTGGCCGGTCGCGACCTGATGGCCGCCGCCCAGACCGGGACGGGCAAGACCGCCGGCTTCGCGCTGCCGCTCCTGCAATTGCTGGCCATGGAAGGGCCGAAAGTGGCGTCTAACTCGGTGCGCGCACTGATCCTGGTGCCGACCCGCGAATTGGCCGAACAGGTTCACGAAGCCGTGCGTCAGTACGCCGAGAACCTGCCGTTGAGCACTTACGCGGTGTACGGCGGCGTCAGCATCAACCCGCAAATGATGAAGCTGCGCAAGGGTGTTGACGTGCTGGTGGCGACGCCGGGTCGTTTGCTCGACCTGTATCGCCAGAAGGCCCTCAAGTTCAATCAGCTGCAAACCCTGATTCTGGACGAAGCCGATCGCATGCTTGATCTGGGTTTCTCCGAGGAACTGGGGAATATCTACCGCGTGCTGCCGAAGCAACGTCAGACGCTGTTGTTCTCCGCGACTTTCTCCGACGCGATCCGCTTGCTGGCCGGGCAAATGCTCAACGATCCACTGAGCATCGAAGTCAGCCCGCGCAACGTGGCTGCCAACACCGTCAAGCAATGGGTGGTGACGGTGGACAAGAAGCGCAAGCCGGAACTGTTCATCCATTTGCTGCGCAAGGGCAAGTGGAAGCAGGTGCTGGTGTTCGCCAAGACCCGCAACGGCGTGGACGCGCTGGTGGAAAAACTCCAGGGTCTGGGCATCAATGCCGACGGCATCCACGGCGACAAACCTCAGGCAACCCGCCAGCGCGCACTGGACCGTTTCAAGGCCAGTGAAGTGCAGATTCTGGTGGCCACCGACGTCGCGGCCCGTGGTCTGGATATCGAAGATTTGCCATTGGTGGTCAACTTCGACCTGCCGATCGTGGCTGAGGACTACATCCACCGGATCGGTCGTACCGGTCGCGCGGGTGCAACCGGGCAGGCGATTTCGCTGGTCTGCGCTGATGAAGTGAATCTGCTGTCGGCCATCGAGACGTTGACCCGTCAGACATTGCCTCGTCAGATGGAACATGACTTCGAGCCTGAGCACCGGGTGCCGGATACCGATGCCAGCGGTCAGGTGGTCAAGAAGCCGAAAAAACCGAAGAAACCGAAGACTTCCGGTGGCGGTAAACGCAACTTGGGTAAATGGGTTGAGAGTGGGGATGCTTCGGCGCCGGAGCCTTCGATCAAGCCTGTGCGAAAAGTGCCGGTGTTTAATACTGGACCGCGTAAGAAGAAGCCTTGAAAACACGCGGCGTCTGATAGGCCGCCTTCGCGAGCAGGCTCGCTCCCACATTAACCGCATTCTTTCTGAAAGAACTCGGTCGAATGTGGGAGCGGGCTTGCTCGCGAAGGGCGCACCTCGGTCTTCAGCCCTTGCGCTTCAACCACTCCACCATCCCCAACCCTGCCGCGCGCCCACTGGCGAAACACGCGGTCAGCAGATAGCCGCCCGTCGGCGCTTCCCAATCCAGCATTTCCCCCGCGCAGAACACGCCAGGCAGTTGCTTGAGCATCAAGCGCTCATCCATTGCTTCGAACATCACGCCACCGGCGCTGCTGATGGCCTCGTCCAGTGGGCGGGTTTTCACCAGTGTCAGTGGCAGCGCCTTGATCGCTTTGGCCAGCAGTGCCGGATCGGCGAAGCATTCGGCTGGAGTGAGTTCGCGCAGCAACGCCGCTTTCACACCATCGATCCCGAGCTGGCTGTGCAGGTGTTTAGCCATGGAACGTGAACCACGCGGTTTGCTCAGCGCCGCTTGAACTTTATCCACAGGCTTGCCCGGCAACAGGTCGAAATGGATAGTCGCCGAGCCGTGCTGATTGATGGCTTCGCGGATCGGCGCCGACAAGGCGTAGATCAAACTGCCTTCAATCCCGGTTGCCGTGATCACACATTCCCCGAGCCGCGGCACGTCGTCATTGAGGCCTATGGCGATGTTTTTCAGCGGTGCGCCAGCGAATTTGCTGACCATCAACTCGCTCCAGGCCTGCACCTCGAAGCCGCAATTACTCGGTTGCAGCGGCGCGAGTCCTACGCCGCGTTGTTCCAGTGGCAGCATCCAGGCGCCGTCCGAGCCGAGCCGCGACCAGCTGCCGCCACCAAGGGCCAGCAAGGTTGCGTCAGGTTTGACGGTTTTTTCGCCTTCGGGGCTGTCGATGCGCAATCCACCGCTGTCATCCCAGCCGAGCCAGCGGTGACGGGTGTGGATAACTACGCCGGCATCTCGCAGACGTTTGAGCCAGGCGCGCAACAGGGGAGCGGCTTTCATGTCTGTAGGAAAGACTCGCCCGGAGCTGCCGACAAAGGTTTCGATGCCCAGGTCATGAATCCATTGGCACAGCGCATCAGCGCCAAATGACCGCAACAGCGGCGCAATCTGCGGCGCGCGTTCGGCGTAGCGCGAGAGAAACGCCGGGTAGGCTTCGGAATGGGTGATGTTCATGCCACCCACACCGGCCAGCAAGAATTTTCGCCCCACCGAAGGCATGCCGTCGTACAGGTCGACCTTGATCCCGGCCTGACTCAGCACTTCGGCCGCCATCAAACCGGCGGGGCCACCACCGATGATGGCAACGTGAGAAGAGGAGGAGGGCGAGGGCTGGGTCATGGCGAGAGCTGCGGCGTGGCGGAATAAGCCGCGCATTCTACCAGCACAGATCTATGTGGGAGCGGGCTTGCTCGCGAAAGCGGTGTATCAGTCGACATCAATGTTGAATGTTAAATCGCTTTCGCGAGCAAGCCCGCTCCCACATTGGAACTGTGTCGTTTCAAATGGCTGATCAAAAAACAACCACCACTTTGCAGGCTATATGCAGCATGGCCTGTAGGACCTTTCACTCAGGTTATCCACAGGCAGTTCCACAGGCATTGTGGGTAAAGACTCACACCTCAATGACAACCTGATGACTGCCAGACCCGTTGCGCACTGTGATGCAGGATTCCATGACGGCGTGCCAACGCCTTGCGGTCCTTGCTGTAACCGCCGCCTATCACGCCGACCACCGGAATATCCCGGCCCAGGCAATGGCGCATCACGCTTTCATCGCGAGCGGCGACGCCTTCGTCTGTCAGCTTCAGGTAGCCGAGCGCGTCATCTTTATGCACATCGACGCCGGCGTCGTACAACACCAGGTCAGGTTGGTAGAGCGGCAGCAAATAATTGAGCGCATCGTCCACCACCTTCAGGTAATCGGCATCGCCCATGCCCTTGGGCAGTGGAATGTCCCAGTCACTTTCGGCTTTGCGTGCAGGAAAGTTCTTCTCACAGTGCAGGGAAACGGTCACCGCTTCCGGGGTGTTGTGCAGGATCCGTGCAGTCCCGTCGCCCTGATGCACATCGCAGTCGAAGATCAGCACCCGATTCACCCGACCGCTTTCCAGCAGGAAATGGCTGATCACGGCCAGGTCGTTGAAGATGCAGAACCCGGCAGGATGGTCGTAATGCGCGTGATGGGTGCCTCCGGCCAAGTGACAGGCCAAACCATGCTCCAGCGCCTGCTCGGCCGCCAGCAGCGAGCCGCCAACCGCACGTACTGTACGCCGGGCCAGCGCTTCGCTCCACGGCAGACCGAGGCGCCGCTGGTCTTCGCGGGACAACTCACCGCCCATGTAGCGTTCGATATACGCAGGGTCATGTGCAAGCGCGAGAATCTCTGGCGGGCAGAGCTCGGGGCGCAGCAGGTCAGCGTCCCGAGTCAGTCCGCTGTCCACCAGGTGATCGCGCAGCAGGCGAAACTTGTCCATGGGGAAGCGGTGATCCGCCGGGAACTCGGGACTGTAGTCTTCGTGGTAGATCAGGGGCAGGGGCATGGCTGATTTATACAGGACGGTAGGTAGGGATGAGTGAAGGATCCTACCAGCGATGTAGACTTGCGGCATGGGAACGGGGGGCATGATGGAACCGATACTGGAACTCGAGAGCGCGCGACTGCTGTTGCGGCAGTGGCGCGATGAGGATTTGCCGGAGTTTGCGGCGATGTGCGCCGATCCACAGGTGATGCGATATTTCCCGGCGCCTTTAAGTCGTCTGGAAAGTGCCTCGTTGATCGGACGGATTCGTGGCCATTTCGCCGAGCATGGCTTCGGTCTCTGGGCGCTGGAACGCAAGGACACCGGGGCATTTATCGGTTTTACCGGGCTCGCAGAGGTTGGCTTCGACGCGCGTTTTACCCCGGCCACCGAAATCGGCTGGCGTCTGGCCCGAGAGCACTGGGGCCTTGGCTACGCCAGTGAAGCGGCGTGGACCGCTCTGCGCTGCGGGTTTGACCGGTTGGCGCTGAAAGAGGTCGTGTCCTTCACCACCGAAACCAACACGCCGTCACAGAAAGTCATGCAGGCAATCGGCATGCACCATGATTCAGCCGATGATTTCGACCACCCGATGCTCGCGGCCGATCATCCCCTGCGTCACCATGCGTTGTACCGCATCACCCGTGAACAATGGCTGCAAACCTTGCATGGATAAGCCGGCACGGACGTTTACAATGGCTCCCATGGGCCCTGGCCAGAAATTGAATCGACCGTCGCAGCCAAGACTGCGCGGCATGCGTTGTGTGAGGAGAGTCTGAATGAGCCAAGTGTTGGATGATCTGGTTGACCTGCTGACCCTGGAACCAATCGAGGAAAACCTGTTCCGTGGCCGCAGCCAGGACCTGGGTTTTCGTCAGCTGTTCGGTGGTCAGGTGATCGGTCAGTCCCTGTCGGCGGCCAGTCAGACGGTCGAAGAAGCGCGCCATGTGCATTCGATGCACGGCTATTTCCTGCGTCCCGGCGATTCGGCGTTGCCTGTGGTTTATCAGGTTGATCGGGTGCGCGACGGTGGCAGTTTCAGCACGCGGCGGGTGACGGCGATCCAGAAGGGCAACCCGATTTTCACCTGCAGTGCGTCGTTCCAGTACGACGAAGAAGGCTTCCAGCATCAGTCCGAGATGCCCACCGTGGTCGGCCCGGAAAACCTGCCCTCGGAGCTGGAGCTTGCTCAGCAGCGTGCGCACCTGATTCCCGAGCACATGCGCGAAAAACTGCTGTGCCCGAAACCGATCGAATTCCGCCCGATCACCGAGAAAGATCCGTACAACCCGCAACCGTCCGATCCGATCAAGTACGTCTGGTTTCGCGCCGACGGTGCCTTGGCCGATTCGCCGGCGCTGCATAAATACCTGCTGGCCTACGCCTCGGATTTCGGTCTGTTGACCACGTCGATGCAGCCCCATGGCAAATCGGTCTGGCAGAAAGACATGCAGGTCGCCAGCCTCGATCACGCGCTGTGGTTCCATCAGGATCTACGTGCCGATGATTGGTTGCTGTATGCGATGGACAGTCCTTGGGCGGGTAATTCCCGTGGTTTCTCCCGTGGTAGCGTGTTCAATCGTGCCGGGCAACTGGTGGCTTCGGTCACTCAGGAAGGTTTGATTCGTCACCGCAAGGATTGGGCATGAGCCTGGCCGAGGTGCGGCACTGGGTGTTCGACATGGACGGCACCCTGACGGTGGCCGTGCATGACTTCGCGGCGATCCGCGTGGCGTTGGCGATTCCTGCCGAAGACGACATCCTGACCCACCTCGCCGCGCTGCCGGCCGATGAAGCTGCCGCCAAACATGCGTGGTTGCTGGAACATGAACGAGACCTGGCGCTCGGTTCGAAAGCGGCACCGGGCGCGGTAGAACTGGTGCGTGAGCTGGCCGGGCGCGGTTATCGCCTGGGCATTCTCACGCGCAATGCTCGCGAACTGGCGCACGTCACGCTGGAGGCGATCGGCCTGGCCGACTGCTTCGCGGTGGAGGATGTGTTGGGCCGTGATGAAGCACCGCCAAAACCGCATCCCGGTGGTTTGCTGAAGTTGGCCCAGGCCTGGAATGTCCCGGCCAGTGAGATGGTGATGGTCGGTGATTACCGTTTTGATCTGGATTGCGGTCGGGCGGCAGGGGCGCGGACGGTGTTGGTGAACCTGCCGGATAATCCCTGGCCGGAGCTGGCGGATTGGCATGCGGCGGATTGCGTGGCGTTGCGGGAAATGTTGTCGGCTTGAGGGGTTGGTTGTCTGGTTAATCGCTTTCGCGAGCAAGCCCGCTCCCACATTGGAATACGGTCAAATGTGGGAGCGGCGGTGCGACGATTCGACTTGCTCGCGAAGGCGTCAGATCAGGCACCACAAAAACTCACTGACCGAACAACGCCTTCTGCCCCTGCGGCGAGTTAAACATCCCATCCCCGTCATGCCCGACCCCGGGCACTTCAATCAGTTGCTGACTCAAACCTTGAGGATTCAGCCGCTTCAGATAAGCAAAATAATTGCGCCCTCGAGCCAATCGATTCGCTCCCTGGGCTTGGGCCTCACAGCTTTTATCCAGCGCTGGCTGCTTCGGGTCGCTGTCCTGCTGCCCGAGTAGGTAAACGACATCGCGTTTGACGTATTTTTCCTCCAGTTGCTTGGCGGTTTGCCCTTCGGCATAGGCGGGCAAGCCCGCCAGTCCATATTTCCAGCGATTGAAATTCGGGCAGCCGGCGTGGCTGAACGCCACTGGCCGTCGTTCATCGAAGTACGCATAAGACGACGGGTTGGCAATGACGTAACGCACCTGTATGTCGGCCGCCTTGAGCGCTGGCTGATCGTGGCCCAGCAACGCGTATCGCTGCACCACCTGAGCGCCCCCGGAGTGACCGGCGATGACAATTTGCTTCACGTCTGGAAACTGTTTTCGATCACCGATTCGGGCGATGATTTCGTCGAGCGCCGCGTAGGAGCTCAGGGAAAACGGAGCGGTAGATAAACCGCCCGCCATCCAGTCATTGCCCTGCCAGCGCAATACGCTGTCAGCCACGGGATGGGCCGCGACGTCGGTGTCATTGAGGAATTGCGGGGCGAGCACCAAGGTGCTCGCGCTTTGCCCGGCCTGTTCGGCCGCATGCACGGCGCTCTGGCGATAGGTGTCGGCATTGCGCAATCGACCATGGACGATGATCAGCACACGTTCGATTTTTTTCGGCGCCGGGCCGATGCCCACCGCGATTTCACCTGCAGTCAGCAGCAGGCGTCCGGGGCTGACTTCCTTGACCGCATGCTCGGCAGCCTGGGCGTTTGCGCAGGTGATCAGTAGAGCTAACAGCCACTTGTTCATTTATAGGTTTTTCGCTGCAAAGGTATCGCACTGGCCGACCTGGCCTTGCGCGAATCCGGTTTTGAACCAGCGCACCCTTTGCGCCGACGTACCATGAGTAAACGAATCCGGGACCACGCGCCCCTGACCTTGCTGTTGCAAGCGGTCATCGCCGATGGCATTGGCGGCGTTCAAGGCTTCTTCGATGTCACCGGGTTCCAGCCAGTTCAGCCGTTTCTGCGCATTGTTGGCCCAGACTCCGGCCAGGCAATCGGCCTGCAGTTCCTGGCGTACCAGCAAACCACCGTCGCCTTCCATCTGCCGGCCCTGTTGGCGGGCGGTCTGAATCTTCGCCGAAACACCGAGCAAGGTCTGCACATGGTGTCCGATTTCGTGAGCGATCACGTAGGCCTGAGCGAAGTCGCCAGCGGCGGAAAAACGTTGGGACATTTCCTGGAAGAAACTCATGTCCAGGTAGACCTTCTGGTCTGCCGGGCAATAGAACGGGCCGGTCGCCGATGTCGCCAGGCCACAGGCCGAATTGACGCGGTTGCTGAACAGCACCAAGGTCGGCTCCTTATATTGACGACCAGCCTGCTGGAAAATTTGACCCCAGGTGTCTTCGGTATCGCCGAGGATCGAACGCACGAACTCGGCTCCTTCGTCAGTGGCCGGCGGTGCCTTGCGGGTTTGAGTCGGCGCCGGTGCCGATTGCTCGGTCATCTGCCCGGTCAGTTGTCCGAGGATTTGCAGCGGGTCCTGGCCGGTGATCCAGCCGATCCCGACGATCAAGATAATCGCCGTCAGGCTCAGACCTTTGCCGCCACCAAAGCGCATCCCGCCACCACCGCCGCCGCCGACATCATCTCCACGGGCATCGACCACGTTGTCGCTGCGTCGGCCTTTTTTCCATAGCATGTGGGAATCCTCTGATTGTCCGTGGGGATGAGTGTTGCTGCTGAGTGGGAGCGGCGCCAGTCCGGTCGTCCATCTTTTGTTGCGCACAGCAGCCTTCCCGGCAACCTGTGGTGGGTGGCCGGGAGTCTTCCAGACTCGTATTGAACACGGACAACCCATCTAATTCCTTCAGACGACGGGTTTTTATCGAGCAGGCGACCGACTGCTTCGAGGGAATCACTGGTCGAACGCATCCCACACTGGCGCAAAGTCCGGATTGACCTGGCGTTCGCGTTTGGACAAACCAGCGATCAACGCACGGTCTTCGTCATCCAGATTCACCTCGAGCGCCGCCAGGTTGGCCAGTTGATTGGCCTGGCTGCTGGCTTTTGGAATGGCGGCCACGTTCGGTTGATCAAGCAACCACTTGAGTGCCACTTGCGTTGGCAGGACTCCGTGTTTGGCGGCGATCTGCTGAATGTGCGGGATGTCCGAGACCTTGTTGCGGGCCAGTGGCGTGTAGGCCGTCAGCGCCAGGTCATGTTGACGGGCGTAGTCCAGCAGAGCGTTTTGTCCGAGCAGTACGTGGTACTCGACCTGGATGGCTGACAGCGGCGTACCCAGTTCCTCGACGACATTGCGCAACAACGGCAGTGGAAAATTCGCCACACCGATGTTGCGCGCCAGTCCTTGTTCCTTGAACGACACCAGGGTCTCGATCATGCGCGGCAGGTCCCAATCGGTGGTCGGCCAGTGGATCATGAACAGGTCAACGTAATCGCTGTGCAAGGCCTTGAGGCTGCGGTCCATGGAATGGCGCATGGCATCGGGTTGAAGCTGATCCCACCAGACTTTGGTGGTGACGTGGATGTGATTGCGAGGGGTAGGACTGTTCATCAGCGCTTGGCCGACGGCGTCTTCATTGTTGTAGGCCGCGGCGGTGTCGATGTGCCGATAACCCAATGCCAAGGCCTGTTCCACGGCGCGTGTGCATTCTTCGCCGAGCATCGGCCAGGTGCCGAGGCCGAGTTTGGGCATGTTCAAACCCTGTGCATTAACGATGCGCTGCATAGTCGATCTCCTGTTAGTAATCGGTAATTCCTGCGATATGTCGCGCGGCGATGTAGCCGAAGGTCAGCGCCGGGCCCAGATTGATGCCGCCGGCGGGGTAGTGACCGCCCATGATGCTGGCCATGTCACCGCCTGCTGCGTACAGCCCGGTGATGGCCTCGCCCGATTCGCCGAGAACCTGGGCGTGTTGATTGACCTTGAGGCCGGCGAAGGTGCCGAAGCAGCCGGGCTGGACCTTCACGGCATAGAACGGACCTTGTTCGATCGGGGCGACGCAAGGGTTGGGTTGCTGCAACGCATCACCCTGTTTGCGGTTGTAAGGCGTCGAACCGCGACCGAACAGCGGGTCTTCACCATGGCGCGCGTGCCGGTTGTATTCGGACACAGTGCTGCGCAGACCGTTCGGGTCGATGCCGCAGGTCTCGGCCAATTCCTCAAGGGTGTTACCGGTTTTCAGATAGCCGCTGCGGATAAAGGATGACAGCGGCAGCGGAAACGGCCGAGAGATACCCAAGCCATAACGCCGCTGAAAGCCATGCGTGCAGACCAGCCAGGAGGCGACCGCTTCGCCCTTCGGAGCGGCGGCGACCATGGCAGTCACATAGTCGTAGTAGCCGTTGGCTTCGTTGACGAAGCGCTGGCCGTTGCTCAACACGCCGATGATCCCCGGTTTGCCGCGCTCGATGATGTGCGGGAAGTGGCCGATGCTGCCGTCCTTGTGTGGCACTTGCGAAACCGGCGCCCAGGCCACGGGGGAGGTCATGTCGGTGTTGACTCGGGCGCCAGCGCTTTCGCCCAGTCGCAGGCCATCGCCGCAGACGCCGAGGGGTGGCAACGCCAAGTGTTCGTGCCCGGTTGGCGTACGGGGAAACAATGCCTTGCGCCGCTCGATGTCATTGGCAAAACCGCCGGCCGCCAGCACCACGGCCTTGCGCGTACGGATGCGGACCTTGCCTTTGGCGGTGCTGACCACCGCGCCTCGAACCTGATCGTTTTCGCGCAGCAGCTCGGTAACGGGCGCCGACTCCCAGAGCAATACGCCGAGGTCTTCGGCGGATTTTGCCAGCCGAGCCACCAGCGCGACACCGTTGACCAGTTGCATCGCCCGACCATGCACCGCGAGGTCGAGCAGGTGTCGCGAAAAGCGCCGGGTCACATGCCAGGCCGCCGACAGCGAGTGCGTCAGATTGAGAAACGCCGAGAGGTCCGCGCCTGCCATGATGGGCATGCCCATGAACGACGTTTCCCGCAGGGTCTTGCGAAGACGCTTAAGCAGCTTGCCGACTTTTCGCCCGTCATAAGGCGCCGCGATGACCGAGCGCCCACCGGTGCCGGCGCCCGGTGTATCGCCATGAATATCGGCAATGGCGTTGCCGTCGGCAAACTGCAGCGAGGTGTGCTGCTCAAAGAACGCCACCATCCGCGGCCCGGCTTCGAGGAAAGCGTCGATCATGGCCGGCTCGTAACGCTCGCCCAATTCGTGTTTCAGATAAGTGCGCGGTTGCTCAACGTCTTCGACGATCCCGGCGCGCCGGGCCAAGGGGTTGCACGGCACCCAGGCCCAGCCACCGGACCATGCCGTGGCGCCGCCGAACACCGGATCTTTTTCGACCACGATGACTTTCAAGCCGTGCCACGCTGCGGTGACTGCAGTCGATAGCCCGGCCGCACCGGAGCCGACGATGAGCACGTCGCAATCGATATCCGGGAGATTTTTTGATTCGGCAGGCATCGTCTGAAGCTCCGGCGGTTTGTATTTTTTAGAATTTGATTCCAGAAAATATAGGAGCGTAATCGAGCTCGGCAACCGTTCAACGGGTAAAGCGGGCGGTAATCGGACAGTGGGTTCCAGATTTCGCATTCGGCCGGTTGTCTTCTAGAATCGGACAAATTTTGTGTGGAACCTCCCATGGCCGGCAGTCAGATCGAACGTGTTTTCAGCGTGCTTGAAAGCCTCACCAGTGACCCTCGCGGCTTGCCGATGCAGACGCTGGCTGAGCAACTGGATATTCCCAAAAGCGCGACTCACCGGTTGCTCGCCGAGCTGATTAGGCTGGGCTACGTGCGGCAGAATCCGGAGAATCTGCGGTATCACCTGTCGACCAAACTGGTGGCCATGGGTTTCCGTTACCTGTCGGGCAGCGGCGCCGATATTGTTCAGCCGGTGCTTGATCGCCTTGCCCAGGAAACCGGCGAACTGGTGCGGCTTGGGGTGATTGAAGGTGAGCGGCAGATCTGGATCGCCAAATCCCAGGGCGCCCGTTCCGGCTTGCGCTACGACCCGGACATGGGCCGCGATGCGCCCTTGTTTTACACCGCGTCGGGGCATGCGTGGCTGGCGTGTATGAGCGATGCCGAGGCGCTGTCTCTGGTCGAACGGCAGGGTGGCGAGCGGCCGAGGGACCTTGGGCCAAATGCTCCGCGTTCCAACATCGAACTGCTGGAACGCCTGCGTATGGCGCGGGAGCAGGGTTATGCCTGGGTCGAGGAAAGTTCGGCGGTGGGCACCTCGGCGATTGCTGCGGTGGTGCGACATCCGAGTGATGGTCGAGTCATCGGTGTGCTGAGCATCGCCGGGCCCAGCGCGCGGATGCCGGGGGCGCGACTGCATGAGTTGGCGCCGCTGTTGTTGAAGTTTACCGAGGAACTGTCGGCAGCCAGTCTGGCGTCTGAGCTGTTCAGTTAATTCAGGCGTCACACAATTCACTGTGGGAGCGGGCTTGCTCGCGAAGGCGGAGTGTCAGGCGACATCAAAATCGACTGACACTCCGCCTTCGCGAGCAAGCCCGCTCCCACATTTGATTTGTGTTTAGCCATACGAAGCTGTGCGCTGTTCGAACACTTTCAGTCCATACGCGTGTAAGAATCTGGAACCAGGTTCTAAATTATTGGAATTCGCTCTTCCAACAATAATCACAAGAGGACCGCACCATGAGTTCACCCCTGCGTATTGCCCTGATCGGGGCTGGCAACATGGGCCAGCAGCACTACCAGCATCTGAAGTCGCTGACGGAAGCGACCTTGTGCGCAGTGGCCGATCCGGGTCCGCAAACAGCGGGCCTGGCGGCGGAATGGGGCGTGGCGTATTTCGCGGATCACCGTCAGATGTTGGAGCATGTGAAGCCAGACGCGGTGATCGTCGCCAACCCGAATACGCTGCATGTCAGCACCGCCCTCGATTGCCTCGCTGTCGGCGTGCCGGTCCTGCTGGAAAAACCGGTGGGCGTGCACAGGGATGAAGTCCGCGAGCTGGTTGCCGCTTCGAAAGCCACGGGCGTTCCTGTGCTGGTCGGTCATCATCGCCGGCACAATCCGTTGATCGTCCGCGCCCATGAACTGGTGCAGAGCGGCGCGCTGGGCCGGCTGACGACGGTGACCGCGTTCTGGCAATTGCGCAAACCCGACAGCTATTTCGAGACGCCCTGGCGCCGCGAACCCGGCGCGGGAATGTTGCTGACCAACCTGATTCACGACCTCGATCTGCTTCGGCATTTGTGCGGCGAAGTGCGGCAGGTTCAGGCGATCACCAGCAATGCGGTGCGCGGGTTTGCCAACGAAGATTGCGCGGCGGTGTTGCTGCAATTCGACAGCGGCGCGCTGGGTAGCCTGACCGGTTCGGATGCGGTCGCGGCGCCCTGGAGCTGGGAGCTGGATTCCGGCGAGAACCCGGTGTACCCACATCAGGCCGATCAGCCGTGTTATCTGCTGGCCGGGACTGGCGGTGCGTTGAGCATTCCGCAACTCAAGCGTTGGCACTACGCCGACACCGATGGGGGATGGCATCAACCGTTGCTGTCGGTGCAGGAACACTTCAGCGCCGATGAAGCGCTGCGTTTGCAGTTGCAGCATTTCGTGCGCGTGGTGCGTCGGGAAGTCGAGCCGCTGGTGAGCGTCGCCGATGCCGCCCGTACCTTGGCGCTGATTGAAGCGATTCGTGAGGCTGCCGAAACCGGCCGTGCCTGCGCCCCGACCTTGATCGAGGGTTGAACATGAACAGGAACGATCGGATCTTTTCCCTGGCCAGCCTGACAGTGCTGGAATTGTCACCGCCCGAGATGGTCGAAGTGGCAGCACAGGCTGGTTACAGTCATGTCGGATTACGGTTAGAGCCTGCGACGCCTGAAGAACACCACTTTGCGCTGGTCGCCGATGTCGGGTTACGGCGCAGGACGTTGGCGCGACTGCGCGATACTGGCATTCGTGTGTTGGATGTCGAAATCCTGCGTCTTAAACCGGAAACCATCGTCGCCGATTTCGAGAAGATTCTGGCGGTCGGTGCCGAATTCGGTGCCAGTGAATTGCTGGTGGCCGGTAACGATTCTGACGAACAGCGGCTCACCGACAACTTCGCTCGGCTGTGTGATCTGGCGGCACCTTACGGGCTTCATCCGCATCTGGAGTTCATGCCGTGGACCGATGCGCGCAATCTTGAGCGCGCGGTGCGCATCGTCGAAAACGGGGGGCGTGAAAACGGCGCGGTGTTGGTGGATGCCTTTCACTTCGACCGTTCGGGTTCACGGCTGGAAGCTCTGGCCACAGTTGCCCCGTCACGGTTACGGTATGCCCAGCTGTGCGACGTTGCCGGGCCACGGCCAAAGGACATGGCCGAGATTCTGCGCCAGGCCCGTAACGAGCGACGTTTCCCGGGTGATGGCGATTGTGATCTGGCGGGGTTGTTGCAGTGTTTACCGGCCGATATTCCGTTGAGCCTGGAGATCCCCACCGTGAAATTGCTTGAGCAGGGCGTGAGTGGATTGCAGCGGGCGCGGTTGGCGTTGAGTAAAACCCATGAGTTGTTAGCTCGGCTGTAAGGGATGCTTTTAAATAGTTGCTGCAAAACACAAGGGATACCGAATGACCGTCAGCACTCCGCTCTCCGGCGTAAACCAACCCTTCAAAGGGATTCTGCTGATCGTCGTTGCGACCTTCCTGTTTTCCAGTCACGACGCCTTGTCGAAATACCTCTCGGGCTTCTACCCGATCGTCATGGTGGTCTGGGCCCGTTATCTGGTTCACACCTTACTGATGGCCGGGATTTTTCTGCCGCAATCCGGGCTGGGTGTCCTACGAACCAAACGGCCGTTACTTCAGCTGTTGCGGGCGTTGTGCTTGTTGGGCACCAGTCTGTTTTTCACCACCGGCTTGCAGTACATCCCCTTGGCCGAAGCCACGGCGGTCAACTTTCTTGCACCGGTTCTGGTGACTGCGCTGTCGGTGCCACTGCTGCGCGAACACGTCACGCGTGGCCAGTGGATTGCGGTGATTTGCGGATTCATCGGCGTGTTGATCATCGTCCATCCCGGCGGAGAACTCTTTACCCCGGCGGTGTTGCTGCCGCTCTGCTCGGCGCTGTTTTTCTGCTTCTATCAGTTGCTCACCCGCAAGCTCAGTGAAATCGACAGCCCGACCACCAGCAACTTCTTCGCTGGGCTATGCAACACATTGGTGATGAGTGCGCTGGTGCCATTCTTCTGGCAAGTTCCCAGCCTGGGGCATGGATTCATGATGGTGGCGCTGGGCGCCTGCGGGATGACGGCTCACCTGTTTCTGACACAAGCCTTCCGCCACGCCGCCCCTGCGTTGTTGGCGCCGTTCGGTTATTGCCAGATTGTCTTTGCCGGTTTGCTGGGCTGGTTGCTGTTTTCTCACACGCCGACCCTGACCACGGTGGTCGGGATCGCGGTGATTTGTTGCAGCGGGTTGGCAGCAGCCTGGCAGCAGAGTCGTCGGTGAGGCCGTTCAAAACCTGAAGCGCACGACCAGGTTTTGCAGGCCTGCCGCCAGTTGCGATAACGCCTGGCTGGTGGCGCGGGTCCGGGTCGAGGCATCGGCGCTTTCAAGCGACAAGTCGCGAATGTTCAGCAGATTGCGATCCACCTCTCGAGCCACTTGCGCCTGTTCTTCCGAGGCACTGGCGATCACCAGATTGCGTTCGTGTATCTGCTCCATCGCTTGGGTAATTTGCGCCAGAGCCAGGCCCGCCTGTTCGGCAATCGACAGGGTTTGGGCCACGCGTTGACTGTTCCCGTGCATCGACAGCACCACGCTGTCGGTATCGCCCTGAACCCGGCCGATCATCTGTTCGATTTCCCGGGTCGATTGCTGGGTGCGATGGGCCAGCGCCCGGACTTCATCGGCCACCACCGCAAAGCCGCGCCCGGCTTCTCCGGCACGGGCGGCTTCGATTGCGGCATTGAGTGCCAACAGATTGGTCTGTTCGGCGATGGCGCGGATCACGTCCAGCACCTTGCCGATTTCCCGGGATTGCTCGGCCAGGGTCTGAACCTGTTGCAGTGCGATGCCGGCATCGGCACTCATCGCCTGAATCGAGTTCAGTGTTTCGATCACCCGCGCCTGGCCCTGGCTGGCTTGCTGAGTGGACTGGCGCGTGCTGTCGGAGGTCGAGACTGCATTGCGTGCGACTTCTTCCACCGCGACGGTCATTTCATTGACTGCCGTGGCGGCTTGCTCGATTTCATTGTGTTGCTGCTGCAGGCGACTGGAATCCTGCTGAGTACTCTGATTCATCTGCCCGGCGGCCGCGGCCAGTTGGGTCGAGGTGGCGCTAATCAGTTGCAGGGTTTCGCGCAGGCTGGTTTGCATGACCGACAAGGCCTTGAGCAAGCGCGCCGTTTCATCGGAGCCGTGGCTCTGGATCGGTGTGCTCAGGTCACCGGTGGCGACTTGCTCGGCCACTTTCACCGCCTGACGGATCGGCACAACGATGCTGTGAATCAACAGCCAGGCCAGGCACAGGGTCAGGACCGAGACAGCAATAAGGGCCCCGATCACGGTGGTCTTGACCTGGCTGTAGAGCGAATCGGCGTGCTGGCTCGACTGGCTGACTTCGTTGGCGGTGAGAGCCATCAGTTCGGCGAACTGGTCGCCAGTCCGGGTCGAGTAATCCTGGATTTTGCCATTGAGCAACGCAGTCATTTCTTCGCTGCGGTTTTCCCGCGACAACGTTTCGTATTGCGTCAGTGACTGGCGGTAAAGGGTGACGGTGGCGACGAACTTTTCGAACGGGCCCCGGTTGTAGTCGCCGACCAGGGGCGTGAATTTGTCCAGGCTCTGCTCAAGCCAACCCTGCACCTGATGCAGACGGGCGACGGTTGCGTCGAGCACCTTGGGCTCGCGGTTGAGCGCCATGCGCAGGCTGAGCACGCGAATACTCAGTATGTAATCACGGATTTCACCCAGGTAGCGGGTGCTGGGCAGGGAGATGTTTTCAGTGTGCTGGCCGGTGGCGCGCACTTCGGCGACCTGCTTGAGGGCAAACAACCCCTGCAACAAGACCAGCAGGGCAATGACGCCGAAGCTGATCGCGGCGCGTTTGGCGATGCTCAGGTGACCTGGCGACATGGGTTGACCTCTGTGGAATCGAGAGAGAAAAACGTGAATGCAGGAACGGCGGGCATAAAAAAGCGCAGGCCTGAAATCAGGCCTGCGCCGAGGGAGCATCAGACTTCTACGGTCGGAATCTTGCGCGGTGCCATGAAGTACATCCAGATCAGCGCGATGAAGTACATCGCCGGAATCATGGTGAACAGCACGGTGTAGTTGTTGTTGGTGATCGTCAGAATGTGGCCGACCAACTGGGTCATGAACATCCCGCCGATGGCCGCGCACATGCCACCGAAGCCGAACACCGTACTCATCATGTGTTTAGGCGTGTAGTCCATCACCAGGCTCCAGATGTTCGCGGTCCAGGCCTGGTGCGCGCCGATGGCCAGGGAGATGGCGAACACGGCGACCCACAGACTGCTCGAACCCGCCGCCATGATCACGCCGATGATGCAGCAGGCGAACAGGAACATCGACATCAGGCGCGCCTTGATCGGGTTGACCCCGCGGCCGATCAGGAACGAGGAGAGGATCCCGCCGCCGACGCTGCCGAAATCGGCAGTGAGGTAGATGATGATCAGCGGGATGCCCATCTGGGTCACGTTGATCCCCAGGTTGTATTGCTGATTGAGGAACGGCGGCAGCCAGTAGAGGTAGAACCAGAACACCGGCGCGGTGATCGCGTAAGCCAGGGCGAAGGCCCAGGTGCCACGCATGCGCAGGATTTTCGAGAACGGTACGCGGGATTGTTCCGGCTCTACTTCCTTCTGGATGTAGTCCAGTTCCGATTGTTTAACGCTTGGGTGATCTTCCGGGTTGAAGTACTTCAAGCCCCAGAACAGCAACCAGATCCCGCCCAGTGACGACATGCACAGGAACGCGGCCTGCCAGCCCCAGACATGCAGGATCAGCGGCAACAACATGGGGGTGAACATTGCACCGACGTTGGTCCCGGCGTTGAAGATGCCGGTGGCCACGGCGCGTTCGCCGGCCGGGAACCACAACCGGGTGGTCTTCACGCACGCCGGGTAGTTGGCGGCTTCAGTCAGACCCAGAATGAACCGGCAGACCATGAAGCCGACGGCCGAAGTGGCCAGGCCATGGGCGCCGGTCGCCAGGCTCCAGAGCAGCACGGCGAAGAAGAACACGCGCTTGACGCCGACCCGATCGATCAACCGGCCTTGCAGCACGAAACCGATGGCGTAGCCGACCTGGAACCAGAAGTTGATGTTGGCGTAGTCCATCGCCGTCCAGCTCATTTCCTTGGCGAGGATTGGCTGCATCACGCCCAGTGCGGCGCGGTCAATGTAGTTCAGGGTGGTGGCGAAGAACACCAGCGCCAGCATGCCCCAACGGGTTTTGCCGACCGCCATGGCGCCGCGGATTTTATCGCCGATGCCGCCAGTGGCAGGAGTCATGGAGGAACGCTCCACGGGAGAGCTTTGAGAAGGAGTCATGTAGGCCACCGATTATTTTTATGTGGTGTTCTGGGTCTTTGGTAACCGGGTCCTGTTGTTCACGGCCGGACCCAATGTGGTGTTGATGTTGCGCAGTGGACGAAAAATCGTCAATTCGCCAAGGCCCATTGTGTTCGATAATCGAACACAAAACTAACCGGGTAGTACACTTTGAATTGCTGTGCAGATTCCCCCGGCCAATAATTCGTTCACCCGATCCACGCGATCCCTGATCCCTGTAGGAGCTGTCGAGTGAAACGAGGCTGCGATCTTTTGATGTCGGTTTTTAAGATCAAAAGATCGCAGCCTCGTTTCACTCGACAGCTCCTACGTAAAAGCGAAAGCGTGCGATATCGATAACAAGATTGTCTCCACCACCGGGAGTCGAAATATGCAGCGTTCCATTGCCACCGTGTCCTTGAGCGGTACCCTGCCGGAAAAACTCGAAGCCATTGCCGCCGCCGGTTTTGACGGGGTGGAGATTTTCGAGAACGACCTTCTCTACTACGACGGCAGTCCGCGGGAAATTAAACAGATGTGCGCCGATCTCGGGATCGCGATCACGCTGTTTCAACCCTTCCGGGATTTTGAGGGCTGCCGCCGCGACCGCCTGCCGCGCAACCTGGAGCGGGCCGAGCGCAAGTTCGACCTGATGCAGGAACTGGGCACGGACCTGGTGCTGGTGTGCAGCAACGCTTCGGCCGACTCTATCGGTGACGAACAGATTTTAGTCGACGACTTGCGCCTGCTGGCCGAACACGCCGGTGCCCGTGGTTTGCGGATCGGCTACGAAGCGCTGGCCTGGGGCCGCCACGTGAACACTTATCAACAGGTGTGGAACATCGTCCGTCAGGCCGATCATCCAAACCTCGGCGTGTTGCTGGACAGTTTCCACACGCTGTCGCTCAAGGGTGATCCGAGCGCGATTGCCGAAATTCCCGGCGACAAGATTTTCTTCGTGCAAATGGCCGACGCGCCGATCCTGGCCATGGACGTGCTGGAGTGGAGCCGGCATTTCCGCTGTTTCCCGGGCCAGGGCGAATTCGATCTGCCGGGTTTCCTCGCGCCGATCATCAAGAGCGGTTACACCGGGCCGTTGTCGCTGGAGATCTTCAACGACGGCTTCCGCGCTGCACCACCGAGGGCCAATGCCGCCGACGGTTTGCGCTCGTTGCTCTATCTGGAAGAGAAAACCCGCGAGCGTCTGGCGCAGGAAGCCACGCCACCCACCACTGTAGACATTCTGTTCGAGACGCCCCAGGCCAGCGAGTACAACGGCATCGAATTTCTTGAGTTCGCCGTGGACGAGCGCCTTGGCGCCAAGCTGTCCCATTGGCTGGAGCGGCTGGGTTTCGTCAAGACAGGGCAACACCGTTCCAAGAGCGTGAGCCTGCTGCGTCAGGGTGATATCAACCTGATCCTCAACTCCGAGCCTTACTCGTTCGCCCACAGTTTTTTCGAAGCTCACGGCCCATCTCTGTGCGCCACCGCCGTGCGGGTCAAGGACAGCGCCAGTGCGCTGTCTCGGGCCGTGGCCTATAAAGGTCAGCCGTATCGCGGGCTGGTTGGCCCCAATGAACTGGAGCTTGCCGCAGTGCGCGCGCCGGATGGCAGTCTGATTTATCTGGTGGACCAGGACGCCGACGTCTACGGCACCGACTTCAATCTGCAACCCGCCGCCGTGGTCAGCGGCGGCCTCAAGCGCATCGACCACATGGCCATGGCGCTGCCGGCCGACAGCCTCGACAGTTGGGTGCTGTTCTATAAAAGCCTGCTGGATTTCGCAGCCGACGACGAAGTGGTGCTGCCTGACCCGTACGGTCTGGTAAAGAGTCGGGCGCTGCGCAGCCGGGACAGTTCGATCCGTTTGCCGCTGAATATTTCCGAGAACCGCAACACCGCAATCTCACACGCGCTGTCGAGTTATCGCGGCTCTGGCGTGCATCACATCGCCTTCGATTGCGACGACATCTTTGCCGAAGTCAGCCGGGCCAAAGAGGCGGGCGTACCGCTGCTGGATATCCCGCTCAATTACTACGATGACCTCGCCGCGCGGTTCGATTTCGACGACGAGTTCCTCAGCGAACTGGCCTATTACAACGTGCTCTACGACCGCGATGCCCAGGGCGGCGAGCTGTTTCATGTGTACACCGAGCCGTTTGAAGGGCGGTTCTTCTTTGAAATTATCCAGCGCAAGAACGGTTACGCAGGTTACGGCGCAGCCAACGTCGCGGTGCGACTGGCGGCCATGGCCAAGTCTCGAAGCGGCGCCGTACGTCAGGCAAAGTTGTAGGAAAATCGTAAACACGGGTACAAACCGCCGCCGCACGGCTTCCTTCACTGTGCGGCGCGGCCCATAATCGCCAACCTGTGCAGTGATGGCCGTGAGCCCGCAATGACGATAACTTCAGACCTCTCCGCAGCGCCCGACGAGCCGATTGTCGAGCCGCGCAAGAGTCGCAAGAACAACCCGGAAAAGACCCGCGAGAACATCCTTCAAGAGGCGATTGTCGAGTTCGTCCAGCAGGGGCTTTCCGGCGCTCGCGTCGATGCGATTGCCGAGCGCATCCACACCTCAAAACGCATGATCTATTACTACTTCGGCAGTAAGGAACAGCTCTACATCGAGGTGCTGGAGAAACTCTACGGCGATATCCGCAGCACCGAAAACCGTCTGCACCTGACCGAACTGGCTCCGGTGGAAGCGATTCGTCGGCTGGTGGAATTCACTTTCGACCACCATGATCACAATGTCGATTTCGTGCGTATCGTCAGCATCGAGAATATTCACAACGCTGAATACGTGAAACGTTCCGATGCGATCAAGGCGATGAACAACACCATCCTCGATTCACTGGGCGAGATTTTGCGTCGAGGTGCTGAGGAAGGAGTGTTCCGCGCCGGGCTCGAGCCGTTGGATGTGCATTTGCTGATCAGCTCGTTCTGCTTCTATCGCGTGTCGAACCGCCATACCTTCGGTGAGATCTTTCAGATCGACTTGCCGGACGAAAGCATCAAGCAGCGTCATCGAGAGATGATTTGCGAGTCGGTTTTGCGCTATCTGCAGGCCTGATGTGGAGTGAGGGGGTTGCCCCCTCGCCACATTCGTTCAGCCATTCATGCTCTGAAAATGTTCCAGCATCCGCTGCGCATCCGGCACCACGCCGCTGAACAACTCAAACGCCTTCACCGCCTGAAACACGGCCATGTTGCCGCCATCCAGCGTTCGGCAACCCAACGCGCGGGCGTTGCGCAGCAGTTCGGTTTCCAGCGGGAAGTAAACAATCTCCGCCACCCACAACTCACCTCGAAGCAATTCCACTGGCACTGGCATGCCCGGCAGTTTTTTCATGCCCATGGGGGTGGTGTTCACCAGACCGTCAGCCTGGGCCAGGGTGCTCGGCAAGTCATGTCCCGCCACAGCTCGGCCGACGCCGAAATGTTGATTGAGATTGTCCGCCAGGCTCTGCGCACGGCTGATCTCCACGTCAAAAATGTTCAGCAGCTGTACGCCTTCACTCAAGAGTGCATGGGCCACTGCCGCACCGGCGCCACCGGCGCCCATTTGCACGACGCGCTCAAGGGCAACGCCCTTCAAGCCTCGACGAAACCCCTCGGCGAACCCAAGGCAATCGGTGTTGTGGCCGATGCGTTTGCCGTCCTTCAACACCACCGTATTCACCGCCCCAATGCCGCGGGCTTCTGGTGACAATTCGTCGAGCAGCGGGATGATCGTCTGCTTGCAGGGGAAGGTGATATTCAGGCCGGTGAAGTTCATCCGCTCGGCCGCCATCAACAGGTCGGGCAGGGCGCCGCTGTCGAGTTTCAACTGGTCCAGATCGATCAGGCGATAGAGGTAACGCAAGCCCTGGGCATCGCCTTCATGCTCGTGCAATGCCGGGGTGCGAGAAGCCTGGATGCCGGCGCCGATCAGTCCGGCCAGTACCGCGTTGGTCTGAGTCACGGCGTTCACCCCTTCAAACGTTGGCTGAAATGCTCCAGCGCCAGGCGATAGCCGTGGCTGCCGAAACCGGCCATCACCGCCGTGGCAATGGCCGAAACAAAAGAGTGGTGGCGAAAGGGCTCGCGGGCATGAACGTTGGACAGGTGGACTTCGATCACCGGCAATTCGCTGGCGACCAACGCATCGCGGATCGCGACCGAGGTGTGGGTCCAGGCGGCCGGGTTGATGACGATCCCGGCGCAGCGGCCGCGCGCGGCGTGAATCCAGTCGAGCAGTTCGCCTTCATGATTGGTCTGGCGGAACTCCACCGCCAGGCCGAACTCTTCGGCGGCACGACCGCATAACGCTGAGATGTCGGCCAGGGTTTCGTGGCCGTAAGTCGCCGGTTCACGGGTGCCGAGCAGGTTTAGATTCGGGCCGTTGAGCACCAGAACGATAGGGGGCATCGGGGTCTCTCCACTTATTGTTTTTGGCATTGGCCGAGGGTTTCAGCCTGTGGAGATAAATTGTACTAGCTGGTTAATTTGGTCAATTGAAGAGGCGGTTCTCAGGGCTAATGTGTGCGGTGATCGGACAGTATCGGCTTTTCAGCGGGGCAGATGCTCCACCAGAAAATCGATAAACGCCCTCAAACGCAACGGCATATGGCGAGTTTGCGGGTAGAGCAGGGTGAACGGTCGCGAGCGCCCACCATAAGGCTTGAGCACCTCCACCAGCGAACCATCGGCCAATTCGTTTTCGACAATGAAACGATAGGTCTGAAACAGTCCCGCCCCGTGTTTGGCCAGGGTCACGCCGCCCAGTACGTCGTCGGAGCAACTGAGATTGCCCTCGGCCAGAATTTCCCGGTGCACACCATTGTCGTTGAACAGCCAGGCAATCCGCCGACCGCTGCTGGGCAATTCGTACTGGATGCACTCGTGCTGTTTGAGATCGTCCAGCGTGTGTGGAACGCCCGCGTGCTTGAGGTAGTCAGGACTGGCAATCATCACCAGCGCGGCGTCTTCCAACTGTCGGGCGATCAGACCGGAATCCGGAATCGCCCGCACGCGGATCGCCATGTCATAGCCTTCACCGACGAAATCGATGTTGCGATTACTGATATGCGACTCGACCTTCACCGCCGGAAAGCGAGCCCGAAATGCCGGCAACAGCGGCAGAATCCGGTGATGGGCATAGGTGGTGGGAATGCTGATGCGCAAGGTGCCGGAAGGCTGTTGCTGCTGGCCCATGACCTCGCGTTGGGCCTCGACCAGTTGCGCCAGCGCCTGACGACATTCCTCGTAATACCGCCGACCACTGTCAGTCAGTTTGACACTGCGGGTGGTGCGGGCGAACAACCGCACGCCCAGGCGTTCCTCCATGCGCGACACCGAGCGGCTCACGGCTGCCGGCGTCACGCCAGCCACCAGCGCGGCGGCGGTAAAACTGCCGGCTTCGGCCGCCAGACAAAACAGTTCGATGCTGCCCAGCTGAAGATCGTCGAATTGTCGCTGCATGATTGATTACACCGGGGATCAAATGAAGGACTGAATTTCACCACCATTTTTGTGGAGGCGGTGAAAGGATTGCTTACCAATTTTCGCCGTTATCCGCCGGCCTGATAAGAGCCTGAGCGCTAGGCTCAATGGAGGATGGCTGATCGAATGCTCAGCGCCAGTTATCGGATTTTCCAGGGAATGTCGGGTCTTCGGGCTCATTAACCTAACGGATGGGTTAGCATGAGATTATTCAGCTACAAAGGGTTTTCAATGGTGATCATGTTGCGCGATGAGCACTGCCCGCCGCATGCACATGTGGATGCCGGAACCTGGAGTGCGCGCTTCAAATTCAGCTTCTGGCACAACAGTGTCGAGCTGTGGGACGTGGTTCCTCATTCTCGCAGGCCATCTGTGGCGGTGCTGGAAGGGTTGCGTCACGCGCTCGGACAACCCGCTCATTTGCGCCGCGCTCGGTGTATCTGGTGGGACAAGCTGCACACGGTCTGCCTCGATCATCAGATATGGGACTGGCAAACCAGCGAAGTCGTGGTGGTAAAAAGGGTCGCCAGTACGACCTGCATGATTGGCTCGGCTTGCTATGAGCCCGAGACGAACAAGACCCTACTGGCGCTGATGGGCGTTCCGGAGGGCGTGGAGATCGAACTATGAAAACGATAACAGCAAAAATGTTGGTGGATCGGCCCGTAACCGAAGCCGTGCTGGATGAAGCCATCCAGCGTGGCCAGGTGCGCCACAAAGGCGGTCTGCGGGCGACTTCGGTGACCTTTGTGGAACCGTGCCTGGCGGTCAATTTCATTGATGGCAGTGGCGTGCTGTTGCCCGTGCAGCACTATCCGGAGTTCGATGATTTCGACGTCGAGGATTTCGCAGACCTGAAAGTCGGCTTTTCCGGGACAGCCCTTTGCCACGAGGGCAAGGATCTGCAGGTCTCCATCGCCGGGATGGTTTCGGCCAGCAAACCGCTGATGGATATGGCCGCGTCGGTCATCGCCTCGCGTAATGGTCGCCAAAGCAGTGCCGCCAAGGCTGAGGCCGCGCGGGCCAATGGCCGCAAGGGCGGGCGTCCGCGCAAGACAGATATCACCCTTTAAGCACGCACAAAAAAGCCGTCGTGATGACGGCTGATTTGTTTCTGCCAACGGCAATCAACGACGGGTCAACAACACCCCGGATTCCATGTGGTGGGTCCACGGGAACTGGTCGAACATTGCGCATCGGGTGATGCGATGGGTGTCGTGCAACTGGGCGATGTTGGCCGCCAGGGTTTCCGGGTTGCAGGAAATGTAGAGGATGTTGTCGAAGCGACGGGTCAGCTCGCAGGTGTCCGGGTCCATGCCGGCGCGAGGAGGATCGACGAAGACGCTACCGAACTCGTAGCTCTTCAGATCGATACCGTGCAGACGACGGAACGGACGAACTTCGTTCAGGGCTTCGGTCAGCTCCTCGGCGGACAAGCGCACCAGGGTGACGTTATCCACAGCGTTTTCGCTGAGATTGCTCAGCGCAGCGTTGACCGAAGCCTTGCTGATTTCGGTGGCCAGCGCCTTGCGCACGCGGGTCGCGAGCGGCAGCGTGAAGTTACCGTTGCCGCAATACAGCTCCAGCAAATCGTCGGAGCGATCACCGAGTGAGTCGTAAGCCCAGTTGAGCATCTTCTGGTTCACGGTGCCGTTGGGCTGGGTGAACGCGCCTTCCGGCTGGCGATAGCTAAAGGTGCGACCGCTGACGTCCATCTGCTCGACCACGTAATCGTGGCCGATCACTTCGCGTTTGCCCTTGGAGCGGCCGATGATGCTGACATTCAGGTCGGCTGCCAGTTTCGACGCTGCCGCGTGCCAGTGCTCGTCCAGCGGGCGGTGATAGCACAGAGTGATCATCGCATCGCCGGCCAGCGTGGTCAGGAACTCCACCTGAAACAGCTTGTGGCTCAGGGCTGCACTGGCTTGCCATGCCGCTTTCAGCTGCGGCATCAACTCGTTGATGCGCAGGCTGGCGATCGGGAACTCTTCGATCAGGATCGGCGTGCGTTTGTCTTCCTGGGAAAACATCGCGTAGTGACGCTCGCCGGCTTCGCGCCACAGGCGGAATTCGGCGCGCAGGCGGAAGTTTTTCAGCGGCGAGTCGAATACCGCAGGTTCTGGCGCACCGAACGGGGCCAACAGGTCACGCAGGCGCGTAACCTTTTCTTCGAGTTGAACGGCGTAAGCCTTGGAATCAAAAGTCATGCGTTGAACCAACCCAACTTGATCACGAACAGAATCGACAGAATCACCAGTGCCGAGTTCAGCTCACGGCCGCGACCGGACAGCAACTTGATTGCGGTCCAGGAGATGAAACCAAAGGCGATGCCGTTGGCGATGGAATAAGTGAACGGCATGGCCAGAGCGGTGACCACGACCGGTGCGGCGACGGTGATGTCGTCCCAGTCTATTTCGGCCAGGCCGGATGTCATCAATACTGCGACGAACAGCAGTGCAGGCGCGGTCGCAAAGGCTGGAACGCTGGCCGCCAATGGCGAGAAAAACAGCGCCAACAGGAACAGGATCGCCACGACAACGGCGGTCAGGCCGGTGCGGCCACCGGCACTCACGCCGGCTGCGGATTCGATGTAGCTGGTGGTGGTCGAGGTGCCCAGCAGCGAACCGGCCATGGCCGCGGTGCTGTCGGCGATCAGGGCGCGACCCATTTTTGGCATGTGGCCATCCTTGCCCATCAGGCCGGCGCGCTTGGCGACGCCGATCAGGGTGCCGGAGTTGTCGAACAGGTCGACGAACAGGAAAGCGAAGATCACGCTGACCAGGCCGATGTCCAGGGCGCCCTTGATGTCCAGTTGCAGGAAGGTCGGGGCCAGGGACGGTGGGATCGACATTACGCCGCCGAACGGGGTGAAGCCCATCACGATCGAAACGATGGTCACCGTCAGAATGCCGATCAGTACCGCGCCGCGCACTTTAAGCGCTTCGAGCGCCACGATCAGGGCAAAGCCGAGGGTCGCGAGGATCGGGGCCGGTTGTTTCAAATCGCCAAGGCCGACCATGGTTGCCGGGTTGCTGACCACGATGCCGGCGTTGTGCAGGGCAATCAGCGCCAGGAACAGACCGATACCAGCGGCAATCGCCGAGCGCAGCGCCAGTGGGATGCTGTTGATGATCCATTCGCGGATGCGGAAGATCGACAACAGGAAAAACATCACTGCCGAAATGAACACCGCGCCCAGCGCTACTTGCCAGGTGTGGCCCATGTGCAGGACCACGGTGTAGGTAAAGAAGGCGTTCAGGCCCATGCCCGGCGCGAGAGCGATCGGGTAGTTGGCGATCAGGCCCATCACCGTGGAGCCGATGGCAGCTGCCAGACACGTGGCGACGAACACCGCACCCTTGTCCATGCCGGTCTCGCCGAGGATGCTCGGGTTGACGAACAGAATGTAGGCCATGGCCAAAAAGGTCGTGAAGCCCGCCAGAATCTCGGTCCGCACGTTGGTGTTATGTGCCTTGAGTTGAAACAGCCTTTCCAGCATGTCTGCTCCCCGTGGCGCGCCAGGCGCCGTGAATGTATCGACCTCAACAGCAAAGCACAGACCGATGCAGGCGCCTGGTAATTTTCTATGGGTCGGAAAAAGCCGCGCATCATACCAGCAGCGTGGGGCTATGGCTGCTTATGGCTGCGATCGTCGTCGATGTTTTGCGGTAAAGCCAAGTGCGCCATACTGCGCGCTGGTTTTGGGGGTACTTATGTATTGCATGAATAAACGTCTGATTGCCGTGTTCGGAGTGTCGATCGCCATGTTCCTGGGGGCACACACCGCCTCGGCCGCATCGGCGGCGCCGCTGAGTCAGGTGAAGGTACTCAAGGTCGAGTCGCCGGCCTGCGGCTTTGAAGACATCGCGCAGGGGCAAGAACAAACCCGCTGCAATCACAGCGGACCGAACATCAAGGTCTACGTGCTGGAAGTCGGTTACGGTCGTAGCGCGCATGTCGGGCTGGATGGTTTTGAGGTGAACGGCACCCGGACCCCTATCTGTGCTTTCGATAATGGCAATCTGACCGATTGCACCGTCGGGAGAAAAACCGTCGGCAATTTGTATGTCTTCGATCTGGCAGGCAAGCAGGAAGGCACGTTCACCTTCAGCAACACGTCGATCAACGCGCCCGGCAATACGCTGTCGACGCAGCTTTACATCAAGTAACGGCCGGTTCGAACAAGGGGCAGGAAAGCTGACTACGCTTTAAAGATTATCCTGTGGACTGCGCCCATGACCTTTAGAGCTCTGATTACCCTCGCCGAGGGCATCGATGACCTGCAAGCAGTGACCCTGATCGATGTGCTGCGCCGTGCCAAGGTTGAATTGGTGGTGGCCAGCATTGAGGGGCGGCGCATGCTCACCTGCGCGCGCGGCACCCGAGTGACGTCCGATGCGATGCTGGTGGACGTGCTGGCACAGCCGTTCGACCTGATCGTCCTGCCCGGCGGTGCCGTTGGGGCGCAACATCTGGCGGCGCATCAACCCCTGCAACAATTGATCAAGGATCAGGTGGCGGCCGGGCGCCTGTTCGCCGGCATCGCCGAGGCCCCGGCGTTGGCGCTGCAAGCCTTTGGCGTACTGCGTCAGCGGCGCATGACCTGCCTGCCATCGGCCAGCCATCAACTGTTGGGGTGCAACTTCGTCGATCAACCGGTGGTGGTCGATGGCAACTGCATCACCGCGCAGGGTTCAGGGGCGGCATTGCAATTCGCCCTGACGCTGGTGGAACAACTCTGCGGTAAGGCCAGGCGAGCGGCGGTGGCGGGGGAGTTGGTGGTCTAGAGAGTGTCAGGCGTGGACGGCAATGGGTTCGATGACCGGTTGCTCACGCTGCTCCGCTTGCCAAAGATCGTAGTCGGTCTGAATACCTAGCCACATTCTGGCCTTGCCAATTCCAGCCCGCTCCAGGCGTACCGCCAAATCAGGACTGATCGGTGCGTGGCCATGCAGCACTCGCGATAGATGCGGGCGCGCAAATCGCAGGTGCCGGGCCAGCTCTGTGACGCTGATACCAAGTTCGGGCAATACATCCATCAAAAGGGTTTCGCCAGGGTGTGGCGGGTTGTGCATGGGCATGTCCTGCCTCCTGTCAGTGGTAGTCCAGATAGTCGACCAGTTCGATGTCTGAATCGATAAAACGAAAAATAATCGCCAGTTCCCCCGAAACGCTCAGTGACCAATATTCGGTCAACTCTCCTTTGAGTGGGTGTAATCGCCATCCCGGAAGGTCCAGATCGCCAGGTAGCGTTGCGCGGTCCATGAACTGAAGCATTCGAGACAGACGCTTCGCATGGTCTGCGCGGATCCCACGAGTCGAACCTGTTTCATAGAAGCCACGAAGGCCTTTGTGCTGAAAGGATTTGATCATGGGACAAGTGTAAGGCGATACATTACACCTGATGCACTATCTATGTATTGCACCTGCTCGGCAAAAGTGTGATCGGCAACTGCTTCAAGCCTTCACTTCTTCCACCGGCACATGCATGCGGTCGCGCTCGGCCAGGGTCGGGAACAGTTTGATCCACGCCCCGGTCACCACCAATGTGCCAATACCGCCCATGACCACGGCCGGCACGGTGCCGAACCAATGGGCGGTCAAGCCGGATTCAAACTCGCCCAACTGGTTCGAAGCGCCAATGAACAAACCGTTCACGGCACTGACCCGGCCGCGCATTTCATCCGGGGTTTCCAGTTGCACGAAGGAGGCGCGGATCACCATGCTGATCATGTCCGCCGCGCCCAACACCACCAACACCGCCAGGGAAAACCAGAACGAGGTCGACAGGCCGAACGCAATGGTCGCGACACCGAATACACCGACTGCGGTGAACATGACCCGTCCGACTTTGCGTTCCACGGCAAATCTCGCCAGGTACAGCGACATCAGCAGCGCACCGACTGCCGGCGCTGAACGCAGCAGGCCCAGGCCCCAAGGGCCGGTCAGTAGAATGTCCTTGGCGAACACCGGCAGCAACGCCGTCGCACCACCGAGCAATACCGCGAACAGATCCAGAGAAATCGCCCCGAGAATGTCCGGACGACTGCGAATGAAGCGGATGCCCGCCAGCAGCGAATCCAGGGTTGCCTTGCCTTTGTTCAGCGGTGTCTGCCGTGCAGGCAGGTTGAGCATCAGCATGCAGGCGATGAGGTAGAGGATCACCGTCGGGCCATAGACCCAGACGCTGCCGAAGGCGTAAAGCAACCCACCGAGGGCCGGGGCAACGATAGTCGCCGATTGCTGTGCGGATTGGGCGGCGGCGACGGCGCGGGGAAACAGCGCGCTGGGCACGATGCTCGGCAACAAGGCCTGAGTGGTCGGCATCTCGAAGGAGCGGGCGGCACCGAGCAGGAACGCGAGGATGAAGATCATCTCCCGGGTGACATTGTCGGTCGCGCTGCCGATGGCCAGCGACAGGGCGATCAACGCTTGCAGGGACTGACAGATAGCCGCGACCTTGCGCCGGTCATAGCGGTCCGCGACATGCCCGGTGTGCAGCATGAACAGCACCCGCGGGGCGAATTCCACCAGACCAACCAAACCCAGGTCGAGCACATTGCCGGTCAATTGGTACAGGTTCCAGCCAATGGCCACCGTGAGCATCTGGAAACCGCTGGCGGTAAACACCCGAGCCAGCCAAAACGCGATAAATGGGCGGTGATGACGTAACAGCAAGGGCGCTTGGCTGGGCATCTGAGGGCCGGTCTTGAGCGAGGGGAGGGGCGAGATTATCACCAAGCTGTAACCAAAAGTTGCAGGGTTGGGAAATTTCGTTAGCTAGACACCGATTTCGAAAACGCGGAAATCCCCCTGTGGGAGCGGGCTTGCTCGCGAAGGCATCGGCACATCCAACATAAAGGTGCCAGACCGATCGCTTTCGCGAGCAAGCCCGCTCCCACAGGGAATGTGTTTCTGCCTATGACCGCATCAGTGAGGCAACCTGTCACGCGGCAAAAGACCACACCGTCCATCGTCAAAAATGGGACTACTCTTTTAACGTTGCTTGATCCAGATCAAGACCGCTCGTGGAATTGATTCGGCGGCCAGATGGCCAGACTCCCTACGTTGTGATGTTTGTAGAAAAAGAACGAATTCAAATTCGCCACACTCCATATCCGTGGGGGCAGTGGGTGTAGGCCACAAGCCTTCAGCCGGTATTACCTGACAGAGGAAGACTTATGTTCGGTTTGGAGGCGCTTGATCTCGCCCGGATGCAGTTCGCGTTCACCATTTCGTTTCACATTCTATTTCCCGCCATCACCATTGGCCTGGCGAGTTACCTGGCGGTGCTCGAAGGCCTGTGGCTGAAAACCCATAACGACACGTACCGCGACCTGTACCACTTCTGGTCGAAGATCTTTGCCGTCAACTTCGGCATGGGCGTGGTTTCCGGGCTGGTCATGGCCTATCAGTTCGGCACCAACTGGAGCCGTTTCTCGGACTTCGCCGGCTCCGTGACCGGGCCGCTGCTGACGTACGAAGTACTCACCGCTTTCTTCCTCGAAGCCGGTTTCCTCGGTGTCATGCTGTTCGGCTGGAACAAGGTCGGGCGCAATCTGCACTTCTTCGCCACGGTCATGGTCGCCATCGGCACACTGATATCGACCTTCTGGATTCTCGCCTCCAACAGCTGGATGCAAACACCGCAGGGTTATGAAATCGTCAATGGCCAGGTCATTCCGGTGGACTGGCTGGCAGTGATTTTCAACCCGTCGTTCCCTTACCGTCTGTTACACATGTCGACGGCGGCGTTCGTCGCGACTGCCTTCTTCGTCGGTTCCTCGGCGGCCTGGCATCTGCTGCGTGGCAAGGACAACCCGGCGATCCGCACCATGCTCTCGATGGCCATGTGGATGGCCTTGATCGTGGCGCCGATTCAAGCGGTCATCGGTGACTTCCACGGCCTCAACACGCTCAAGCATCAGCCGGCGAAAATCGCCGCGATCGAAGGTCACTGGGAAAACCATGGCGATGAGCCGACCCCGCTGATCCTGTTCGGCTGGCCGGACATGAAAGAAGAACGGACCAAATTCGCGGTGGAGATCCCGTATCTGGGCAGCCTGATCCTCACGCACTCGCTGGACAAACAGGTCCCGGCACTCAAGGAGTTCCCGCCTGAAGACCGGCCGAATTCGACCATCGTGTTCTGGTCGTTCCGGATCATGGTCGGGCTCGGCTTCCTGATGATCTTCACCGGTTTGTGGAGCCTGTGGCTGCGTAAACGCGACAAGCTCTATACCTCGCGGCCGTTCCTGTACCTGGCGTTGTGGATGGGGCCGTCCGGACTGATCGCGATTCTCGCCGGTTGGTTCACCACTGAAATCGGCCGTCAGCCGTGGGTGGTCTACGGCCTGATGCGCACGGCAGATGCGTCCTCCAATCACAGCTTCATGCAGATGAGCATCACGTTGATTATGTTCGTCGTGGTCTATTTCGCGCTGTTCGGTGCTGGTCTGGGCTACATGATGCGCCTGGTGCGCAAAGGGCCGAAGATCGACGAAGGCAAGGAAACCAATGAGGGTGGTCCTGGCCAGAAACGTACGCCGGCCCGTCCGCTGTCCGCCGCCGATGACAACGGTGACGGCGACCGCAGCCCCAGCCTGACCAAGGAGATTTGACTCATGGGTATTGATCTTCCGCTGATCTGGGCCGTGATCATCATCTTCGGCATCATGATGTACGTAGTCATGGACGGTTTTGATTTGGGGATCGGGATTCTCTTCCCGTTCATTCCGGGCAAGACCGATCGTGACGTGATGATGAACACCGTCGCGCCGGTCTGGGACGGTAACGAAACCTGGCTGGTGCTGGGCGGCGCAGCGTTGTTCGGTGCCTTTCCGCTGGCCTATTCGGTGGTGCTTTCGGCGTTGTACCTGCCGTTGATTTTTATGCTGATCGGGCTGATCTTCCGCGGCGTGGCGTTCGAGTTCCGCTTCAAGGCCAGGGACGACAAGCGCCATCTCTGGGACAAGGCGTTCATCGGGGGCTCGGTCGCCGCCACCTTTTTCCAGGGCGTGGCGTTGGGTGCGTTCATTGATGGGTTGCCGGTGGTCAATCGCCAATTTGCCGGTGGCTCACTGGACTGGTTGACGCCGTTCACCCTGTTCTGCGGCCTGGCGCTGGTGGTGGCTTATGCGCTGCTCGGATGCACCTGGCTGATCATGAAGACCGAAGGCAAGTTGCAGGAGCAGATGCATGACCTGGCTCGACCGCTGGCTTTCGTGGTGTTGGCAGTGATCGGTATCGTCAGTATCTGGACCCCGCTGGCCCACGCCGAGATTGCCGCTCGCTGGTTCACCCTGCCGAACCTGTTCTGGTTCCTGCCGGTGCCGATTCTGGTGCTGGTGACCATGTACGGTCTGATCCGTGCGGTGGCTCGCAATGCGCACTACACGCCATTCCTGCTGACCTTGGTGCTGATCTTCCTCGGCTACAGCGGTCTGGGCATCAGCCTGTGGCCGAACATCGTGCCGCCGTCGATCTCGATCTGGGACGCCGCCGCACCGCCGCAAAGCCAGGGCTTCATGCTGGTGGGCACGCTGTTCATCATCCCGTTCATCCTGGGTTACACCTTCTGGAGCTATTACGTGTTCCGCGGCAAGGTCACCCACGAAGATGGTTACCACTAGAGCACGCGACAGTGGCGCAGGGCTGAGACCTGTGTCATTTCGTCAGAGGAGATTGCGATGAAGGCGGGTAAACATTCCTTGCAGGAAATCGAAGCAGCAGAGAAAAAGCCGCTCTGGCAGCGACTCGGCTGGCTGGCGATGATCTGGACCGGCAGCGTTGTGGCGCTGTTCATCGTGGCCAGCCTGATGCGCATGTTCATGAATGCCGCGGGCCTGACGACCCACTGATTTTTTGCACCAGATCCCATCCCGTTGCCTTGCGGCACGGATTTACAACCCTCCTTTGCTGGAGGGTTTTTTTGCCTTGGATTATTTTCGGGCTTTAAGGATCACGAACTTGGGTGTGGCCGCCACTTGCTCGACACCGCGGAACAACCGCGCGAGCTTGCTGTGATAACCCAGATGACGGTTGCCGACGATGTACAACGCGCCACCCACCACCAGAGCCTCTCGGGCCTGCTGGAACATGCGCCAGGCCAGGAAGTCGCCGACGACTTGTTGTTGGTGAAACGGTGGGTTGCACAACACCACGTCCAGAGACTGAGGTTCCTGACCCGCCAAACCATCGTCGGCACGTACAACCACTTCCCGGTCACCGAGCGCCGCGCGCCAGTTTTCGGCTGCCGATTGCACGGCCATGAACGATTCGTCCACGAGCGTGTAGTGGGCCTCGGGGTTTTGCAGGGCGCTGGCGATGGCCAAAACCCCGTTGCCACATCCCAGGTCGGCAACCCGCGCTGAACCGAGGTTCTTTGGCAGGTGCGGTAAAAAAGCTCGCGTGCCGATGTCCAGGCCTTCGCGGCAGAACACATTGGCGTGATTCAGCAGTTCGATCTCAGGGGCGTCGAGTCGATAACGGGTCGGGTAGGGGGACACGACAGGCGCTTTGACTTCAGCAGTCGCGATCAATAGCCGAGCCTTCTTCACCGCCAACGAGGCTTGCACCGGGCCGATGTAGCGTTCCAGCAGATCGCCCGCGGCGCGGGGCAAATGCTTGATCATCGCCGCAGCAATCACCTGAGCCCCCGGCGCCAGTTGACCCTGCAAGCGAATCAACTGTTCTTCCAGCAAGGCGAGGGTTTTCGGGACCCGGATCAGTACCCGGTCAAAGGGACCTGAAAAGGCCTCACTGGCCGGTACGCTTGGCACCGCATCAAATGCCTGGCCGTTACGGATCAGATTTTTTTCCAGTCCCTGAAAGGCCAGGAACGAGTCACCGCTGCTGGTCACTTGAACCTTGCCCGCCAGGCTGGCGGCCAATGCGCCAAAGCTGTCGTTGAGCACCAAAACCCGAGTGTCGGCCGAGGGCTGTTGGTCAGCCAGATGGGTGAGCAGGTATTCGTCTGCGGCATCAAATGCCTGCAGCGGTTCGTTCTGCTGTTCGGGCTGGCGGATCAGGTCGAGTCGGGCGAAGGGTGTTTCGAGCAAGGGCATGAGGCGGGGCTCTGGGTAATCAACGGGGTCATCAACAGGTGTCCCGCGGCCCAAGGGCGTTGTAGCGGGCGTGACCGTCCGAGTGCACTGCGTCGTGAAGGTTCACACGTCAACACTCAAGAAGGACCGCAAATGGTACGTTTTTTTCTTTTGGATTACTTGCAGGTTTTTTGGGTCAACGCATCGCGCTGCTATTTAGAAAACCGTCCTTGGTGGCGGCGATGACTGCCGAAATCTTGTTATTGACCCCCAGTTTCAGAATCGCGCTTTGCACATGAAAATTGACCGTGCGTGCGCTGAGATTGAGGATTCTGGCACTCTCATATGCAGTCTTGCCATCAGCCGCCAGTTTTAATACATCGATCTCGCGGGGGGACAAATGCGGCACGGGTGGCTTGGTCGATTTCCTGGGCAGTGTCTGTGCGATCAACGCATGCAGGTGGCGCCCGATGAATACTGAAAAACCGAGATTTTCATACAGCTCAAACGCAGTGATCGGGCAATGGCTTCTGGCCAGGCTCAGAATGCTGCAAACACCACTGTCCTCGTCATGGACCGATTGGGACCAGCCATGCTGCAATCCTTGTTTCTCAAGCGAGTCCCACAACCATGGGGTCTTGGAAAAAAGTTCTTCGCTCCAAAGGACAGGCAGCCTGGAATGAGTGCAGTGAGCCACTACCGGGTCTATTGCGCTGAAATTTTTTTGTTCATATTCAATGTTCCAGTCCGTAGGGTAATTGTTGAGCTGGACTGTATTGAAGTGGTCAGTTTTTATTGGGTATGTTGTTGAAAAGGCGAAAAATTTAAAGCCTATATTTTTCGCGAAACCCAGTGAAATCCGGTAGGCGATATCAATCTCCGTTGTTCGCGATAATTGGTTGAGCTGTGATTCCTTCCACCTCTCCATTGTGTATCTCCAGGTGTGATGTTACTTGGGAGTGCCTTTTTTGGATCCAATGATCTAGCACGAGCCGAGTGTAGGATGTTTCCTATGTTCGTGTGAGATTTTTTGGCTTGGTTTGCGATTTTTAAACAAGTATCTGGTTCTAACGTTAGGGCGTGCTGGTATAGATAACGAAATGTCTGGCTTACTTTAATCAGCCTTGGATTTGTGCGTTAACTGGGTGGTTAATGTTAAGTCGTATCATGAAGTTAATGTGAATGAATCCCTGGCTAAAGCCACTACAAATCATCGGTGTTTAAGCCCTCCGCTTTGCGGGACACTGTGGCTATCTGTTGAATGGAGCACCCCATGACCGCCAGTGCAGAAAAGTTCACTCGTCAGACCTTGCTCGACGTCCAGTCGCTGACCCCCAGTCTGTTTACCCTGCGGACCACCCGGGATCCGGGTTTTCGTTTTCGTGCAGGGCAATTCGCCCGGCTGGGCGTTACCAAGGCTGACGGCAGCACCGTATGGCGCGCCTATTCCATGGTGTCGTCGCCCTATGACGAGTTCCTCGAATTCTTTTCCATTGTGGTGCCGGGGGGGGAGTTCACCAGTGAGCTGAGTCGGCTCGGAGTCGGCGATACGCTGCTGGTAGAGCGGCAGGCCTTTGGTTACCTGACGCTGGATCGCTTTGTCGACGGCCGCGATCTCTGGCTGTTATCCACAGGCACCGGCCTGGCGCCGTTTCTGTCGATCCTGCAGGACTTCGAGGTCTGGGAGAAATTCGAACGAATCATCCTGGTCTACAGTGTGCGCGAAGCCCGGGAACTGGCTTATCAGGACCTCGTCAGCGAGTTGGCCCAGCGCGACTATTTAGCGGAGTTTGCGCACAAGCTGCAGTTCATCACCACGGTCACACGCGAGCAGCATCATGGCGCTCTGAGCGGCCGGATCACTGCGCTGATCGAAAATGGCGAGCTGGAGCAGGCGGCAGGCCTGGCGCTGACGGCCGAGCACTCGAGGGTCATGCTCTGCGGCAATCCGCAGATGATCGATGACACGCGCAAATTGCTCAAACAGCGCCACATGCACTTGAGCCTCAGTCGCCGACCCGGGCAAGTGGCGGTGGAAAACTACTGGTAAAAAAACGGCGCCTCAAGGGCGCCGCTTCTTGTTTTACTAACGCGTTCAGGGCCGGTTGTTCTGAGCCTTGAGCAGATCGCGGATCTCTTCCAGCAACTCTTCTTCCTTGGTCGGAACCGGTGGCAGCGTTGGCGCAACGGCTTCTTCGCGTTTCAGGCGGTTGATGGCTTTGACGCCCATGAAGATCGCGAAGGCGACGATGATGAAGTCAATCAGGCTCTGGATGAATTTGCCGTACGCCAGCATTACCGCCGGGATATCGCCGTTGGCTGCTTTGAGTGTGATGGCCAGGTCACTGAAGTCCACCCCCCCGATCAGCAGGCCAATGGGTGGCATCACCACGTCGCCGACAAACGATGAAACGATCTTGCCGAAGGCGGCACCGATGATGATACCGACGGCCATGTCGACCACGTTACCTTTGACCGCGAAGGCCTTGAACTCACTTATCACGCCCATAGGTTATTTCCTTGTTACAGATGAGGTTGGTGAACGCAGTGTAAATCAGCATGGCGCATCCTGCTCGAAGCAACTGCTTATAGAGCGTGCCTGCTACCGCCCTTCTCGGCGGTAAAAAGTTTGAAAATACCATCACTCTTGCTTGGGGTAGCTGCTTTGGACTGGGGCCACCAGCGCGCCCGCTGAACATTTTATCCCTCTACCGAGTGGCGGGAGGTGCAGGATAGAACTATAGAAAGTAGGGGCATTCGCACTGGGTTGATGCAAGACAACGTGCGGTATATGAAGTTTTTATATAAATGGTCTGCAAGGTATAAAGGCTCGCGCCTCAAACAAATTACCTGTGCTAAATATCAGAACGCCATTATATTTCCATTGGCTTGGTTGTTCCTATTATAAGGTTGGTTTAATAGTTGGGTTGTACGTTCAGGTTTTAAATGACTAAGATTTGTACAGGTTCCGATTTTTGTTTCATTGGGTAAGACTAGTATTTTATTGGGTATGTCGGGGTGGGAAGTTGTACAAGTTTTTATGATTAGTAATGCGCTTAATATATTCCAGGGGCTGAGCAAGTTGCTACCGAAGAGCCGCTGGGTAACTTCGCTGCGCTGATCCGCACCAGCTGAGCTATCATCGCGGTTTTTGCCGGGAGTTCAGATGGCCAAGGCCAAGCGCATGTACGGCTGCACCGAGTGCGGCTCAACCTTCCCCAAGTGGGCTGGCCAGTGCGGTGAGTGCGGGGCCTGGAACACCCTGACCGAAACCATGGTGGAGAGCGGTGGCGCCGCAGCCCCTAGCGGTCGCACCGGCTGGACCGGCCAACAGGCACAGATCAAGACCCTGGCCGAAGTTAGCGTCGAAGAAATCCCGCGTTTTTCCACAGCGTCCAGCGAGCTCGATCGGGTGTTGGGTGGCGGCCTGGTGGATGGCTCGGTGGTGTTGATCGGCGGTGATCCGGGCATCGGCAAATCGACCATTCTGCTGCAAACCTTGTGCAACCTCGCCAAAGTCATGCCGGCGCTGTACGTCACCGGCGAAGAATCCCAGCAGCAAGTGGCCATGCGCGCCCGCCGTCTCGGCTTGCCTCAGGATCAACTGCGGGTGATGACCGAAACCTGCATCGAGACCATCATCGCCACCGCACGGCAGGAAAAACCCAAGGTGATGGTGATCGACTCGATTCAGACGATCTTCACCGAGCAACTGCAATCGGCACCGGGCGGCGTGTCCCAGGTCAGGGAAAGCGCGGCGTTGTTGGTGCGCTATGCCAAGCAGAGCGGCACGGCCATTTTCCTGGTCGGTCACGTGACGAAAGAAGGTGCATTGGCCGGGCCGCGAGTGTTGGAACACATGGTCGACACGGTGCTGTATTTCGAAGGCGAATCCGATGGGCGTTTGCGTTTGCTGCGAGCGGTGAAAAACCGTTTCGGCGCCGTCAACGAACTGGGCGTGTTCGGTATGACCGACAAGGGCTTGAAGGAAGTCTCCAACCCTTCGGCGATTTTTCTCACCCGTGCGCAGGAAGAAGTGCCGGGCAGTGTGGTCATGGCGACGTGGGAAGGGACGCGGCCGATGCTGGTGGAAGTCCAGGCGCTGGTGGACGACAGTCACCTGGCCAATCCACGTCGGGTAACGCTGGGGCTGGACCAGAATCGACTGGCGATGTTGTTGGCGGTGCTGCACCGTCACGGCGGCATTCCGACCCACGATCAGGATGTGTTTCTCAACGTGGTGGGCGGGGTGAAGGTGCTGGAAACGGCATCCGATCTGGCGCTGATGGCGGCGGTCATGTCCAGTTTGCGCAACCGGCCACTGCCCCATGATCTGCTGGTGTTCGGCGAGGTCGGGCTTTCTGGCGAAGTACGCCCGGTACCGAGCGGCCAGGAACGCTTGAAAGAAGCCGCCAAACACGGCTTCAAGCGCGCCATCGTGCCCAAGGGCAATGCGCCGAAAGAGGCGCCGCCGGGGTTGCAGATTATCGCCGTGACGCGTCTGGAACAGGCGTTGGACGCCCTCTTCGAATAACCTTCCAGATAGAACACAAACCCTGTGGGAGCAAGCTCGCTCCCACAGGGTTTGTATTGGTCTTCAAATACTGATCAAGGCGCCCAATTCGCGCTCCAGTTCCTGCGGATCCCCCAGGTTGAGTTCAACCAACCGCCGCAAGCGTTCGATGGATTCCAGGCTGATATGTCGGCAGACGAACCCGAGCTGACCATGATCATCGTGGGTCAGTTGCACATCCATCTTGATGGCGACGTCCTCGTTGAGATGAATATCGACCAGGAAATGCCACTCCCGATTCCCCAGCCACGGTTCGGGCTTTTCGATCAACAGTCCCTTAAGGGACAGGTCGATCAACTTCACCGGCCAGATGAATTCCCCCTGGCTCAGCTCGGTTCGGGCATCGAACGCAATACGTTTGAAGCGGCGGCGATCGGCAGGGTGCTCGCTCATGGCGCAATCCTCGTAAATGTTCGCTGACTATAGACCCGCATTGTCAAAGGCTGCCAGCAAAGTGATGGCTCAACCCATGTCGGGGGATGGCCTTTGCGGCCGTTAGCGCTAAACTCGGGATGGCTGTCTTTCTTGTCCACCCTGGCTGGAATCATAAAATGAAAAATAATAATAGCCTGCTACGCCACCTACCCTGGCTGCTGCTGGCAATCGTAGGGGCGTGCGCCCTTGGGGTAGTGGCATTGCGCCGAGGCGAGGCGATCAATGCCTTGTGGATTGTGGTCGCCGCTGTGGCCATCTATCTGGTTGCGTATCGTTACTACAGTCTGTTCATCGCTAACAACGTGATGCAACTCGACCCGCGACGGGCCACCCCCGCCGTGCTCAATAATGACGGTCTGGACTACGTGCCGACCAACAAACACATTCTCTTCGGTCACCACTTCGCGGCGATCGCTGGTGCGGGGCCGCTGGTCGGTCCGGTCCTGGCGGCGCAGATGGGCTATTTGCCCGGTACGCTGTGGCTGATTGCCGGCGTGGTGCTGGCCGGTGCCGTTCAGGACTTCATGGTCCTGTTCATGTCCACCCGCCGCAACGGCCGTTCCCTCGGCGATATGGTTCGTGAGGAAATGGGCCGCATCCCCGGGACCATCGCGCTGTTTGGCTGCTTCCTGATCATGATCATCATCCTCGCGGTGCTGGCGCTGATCGTTGTGAAAGCCCTGGCCGAAAGCCCGTGGGGTATTTTCACGGTGATGGCGACCATCCCGATCGCGATGTTCATGGGCATTTACATGCGCTACATCCGCCCGGGCCGCATCGGTGAAATCTCCGTTGTCGGCGTGCTGTTGCTGCTCGGTTCGATCTGGTTGGGCGGGCAGATTGCCGCTGATCCGGTCTGGGCCAAGGCGTTCAGCTTCACTGGCGTGCAGATTACGTGGATGCTGGTCGGTTACGGTTTCGTGGCCGCCTCGTTACCGGTGTGGCTGATTCTGGCGCCGCGGGACTACCTGTCGACCTTCCTGAAAATCGGCACCATCGTGGCGTTGGCAATCGGCATCCTGATCACCATGCCCGAGCTGAAAATGCCGGCGCTGACCCAGTTCATCGATGGCACCGGCCCGGTATGGAAAGGCGGTCTGTTCCCGTTCCTGTTCATCACCATCGCCTGTGGCGCGGTCTCCGGTTTCCACGCGCTGATCTCCTCCGGCACCACACCGAAGTTGCTGGATAACGAAGTCAACGCCCGTTACATCGGTTACGGCGGCATGCTGATGGAGTCCTTCGTCGCCATCATGGCGATGGTGGCTGCTTCGGTGATCGAACCAGGCGTGTACTTCGCCATGAACAGTCCGGCGGCAGTCGTCGGCGGTGATGTGGTGGCCGTGGCACAAACCGTCAGCAGCTGGGGCTTTGCAATCACCCCGGAAGCGCTGCAAGCGGTGGCCCATGACATTGGTGAAACCACCATCCTGGCCCGTGCCGGCGGTGCGCCGACCCTGGCGGTCGGTATTGCGCAGATCCTGCACAGCGTGTTGCCGGGTGAAAACACCATGGCATTCTGGTACCACTTCGCGATCCTGTTCGAAGCGCTGTTCATCCTGACCGCCGTCGACGCCGGTACCCGTGCCGGACGCTTCATGCTCCAGGACTTGCTCGGCTCCTTCGTGCCGGCGCTGCGGCGCACGGAATCCTGGACCGCCAACCTGATCGCCACCGCCGGTTGTGTGGCGATGTGGGGATGGTTGCTGTACCAGGGCGTGATCGACCCATTGGGCGGGATCAACACCTTGTGGCCGCTGTTCGGCATCTCCAACCAGATGCTCGCCGGTATCGCGCTGATGCTGGCGACCGTTGTGCTGATCAAAATGAAACGCCAGCGCTACGTCTGGGTGACCATGCTGCCCGCCGTGTGGCTGCTGATCTGCACCACCACCGCCGGCTTCATCAAGCTGTTCGACGCCAACCCGGCGATCGGCTTCCTGTCGCTGGCCAAGAAATACAGCGATGCGCTGGCCAACGGTCAGATCCTCGCCCCGGCCAAGGACATCACGCAGATGCAGCACGTGATCTTCAACGCCTACACCAACGCAACGCTGACCGCGCTGTTCCTGTTCGTGGTATTCAGTATCCTGTTCTATGCGCTCAAGGTCGGTATTTCCGCCTGGGGCAGCAAACAACGTACGGATAAAGAAGCGCCATTCCAGGCTCTGCCGGATGCGTAATCGAGGATTGCAGCATGTTCAATGACCTGAGTCGCCTCGGTAAATACCTCGGTCAGGCCGCGCGCCTGATGGTCGGGATGCCCGACTACGACAATTACGTCGAGCACATGCAAACCAAACACCCGGACAAACCGGTGATGACCTACGAAATGTTCTTCCGGGAACGCCAGGAAGCTCGTTACGGTGGCAAGGGTGGGCCGAAGTGCTGTTGAAGCAACAGCCTGGCTGATGCAATCCCTGTGGGAGCGGCGGTGCGGCGATCCGACTTGCTCGCGAAAGCGGTGTGTCATTCAACGTTAATGTCGACTGACACGACCTCTTCGCGAGCAAGCCCGCTCCCACATTTGTTTTGTGTTGTTTTTTAACTTTGTGAAACAGGAGAACCCGTTTGTCCTCTCCCATCCCGGTAACAATCCTCAGTGGCTTTCTCGGCGCGGGAAAAACCACGCTATTGCGCTACCTGCTCAAAGTCGAACACGGCCTGAAAATCGCCGTGATCGAGAACGAATTCAGCGACGCCGGTATCGACACCCAGCTGTTGGGCGACGAACCGGTGCAAGTGATGACGCTGTCCAACGGCTGCGTCTGCTGCACCATCCACACCGACCTGACCAAGGCTTTGTACCTGCTGCTCGAACGCCTGGACAGCGGCGAAATCGCCTTCGACCGTCTGGTGATCGAATGCACCGGCCTGGCCGACCCGGCACCTGTGGCCCAAACCTTTTTCATCGATGAAGAGCTGCGCGAGCGCTACATCCTCGACGGCATCATCACCCTGGTCGATGCGGCGCACGCTGACACTCACCTGACTCAAACCATCGCCCAGGCGCAGATCGGTTTCGCCGACCGCTTGCTGGTGAGCAAACGCGATCTGGTGGACGAGGCGACCTTTACCGCGCTGAGCGAGCGCCTGACCCGCATCAACCGTCGCGCACCGATCCGCGTGGTCGAGCACGGCAAGATCGATCTGGCCGAATTGCTCGACGTGCGCGGCTTCAATCTCAATGCCGACCTGGGTGGTGGCGTCAGCCTGCGCCCGGTGAGCAAAGCGCCGTCCATCGACCGCATTTCCAGCCTGGTGCTGCGCACCGACAAGCCGCTGGATATCGACAAGCTCAGCGAGTTCATGAACGAACTGCTGGAAGACCATGGCAAGCAACTGCTGCGCTACAAAGGCGTATTGAACATCCTTGGCGAGCCGCGGCGCATGGTGTTTCAGGGGGTGTTGAAGTTATACGGATTCGATTGGGATACCGAATGGGCAGACGATGAAACGCGTGAAAGCGTGATCGTGTTCATTGCCGATGATTTGCCGGAAGAGAAAATCCGTGAGGGGTTTGCGCGGGTAGCGGAGGAGTAAGGCTCGACATTATCAGCGCACTCAAGTGCGCTTTCGCGAGCAAGCCCGCTCCCACTTTTGACCGAGTGCTTCCAGTTGGAATGCGATCAACTGTAGGAGCGGGCTTGCTCGCGAAGGCGATCTAACCAGCAACACGATTCTGGCGGAATATTGGTTGTGAGTTCAGCAATACCGCCTCCAAATGATCCAGGTGTTGGCTGAGCAAAGTCTCTGCCATTACCGCATCCCTACTCTCAACCGCATCCAGAATCCTCTCATGCACCTGCCACACGCAATAACCCTCGGCCTGTGCATCAAACTGCGCAATCGCCAGTGAAGTAAGCGGCACCAGACTGCCAAGAAAATGCGCCAAAGGTGCATTCCCCGCCATTTCGGCCAACTGCAAGTGAAACTCCCCTGACAACCGAATCGCCGGGCCACGCTGATCGCGCTCCAGACACCGGCGCTCACTATCGATCAAGTCGCGCAGACGATTGAGGTCTTGCGGGCGAGGCTGCTGACAGGCCAGCCGCACCAGCGTGAGCTCGGTCAGTCGCCGGGCGTGAAGCGTCTGCCGAGTCTGCTCGACATCTGTCGCGGCGACCCGGGGACGATGATGGGTGCGAAGGATGATGATCTGCTGATGAGACAGGCGCGTCAGCACCTGGCGGATGCTGCTGCGGCTCACCCCGAACATATCTCCCAGGCTTTCTTCGGTGAAGCGACTGCCGGGGACGATGCGCTGTTCGAGAATGGCATCGAATATCCGTGAGTAGAGATCATCCGCTGACGGCTTCCCGGTGTTCGCTCGCGGGAAGGGCAGGGCAGTGAGGATTTGCGGTGAGGCGAAGCTGTTCATGGCTTGTCTCCAGTTCGAAGCGGACTCAAGTGACGAGGTTGTCGTCCGGAATATTCAATTCGATGCCCATCCGCTGGCCTTCCCGAAGGATGTGCCGACGCATTTCGGCGCTGGCCTGGGCGCTGTTTTTGCTGCGAATAGCGCGCACCACGGCTTCGTTCTCCTCAAGGCGCTCAGCCAAATGCTCCGGAGAGTTGCGCAGCACGTCGGCGCTTTGCTTGAGAGCGTTGCTGGTCTGTTGCACCACACTCTGGAAAATCGGGTTCGAGGTCAGTGTGAACAGCTCTTCGTGGAACGCGATGTAGGCGTTCACCCCGGCTTCGCTGTCGTTGGCTTCCAGCGCTTCGCGCATGTCCATCAGGGTCAGGCGCAGTTGCCCGACTTCCTTGCTGCTGATCGACTGCGCCACCAGGCCGACAATGAACGGTTCCAGCGTGTAGCGCAGTTGCAGCACGTCTTCCAGGCTCGCACCGGCGACTGCGCTGTCATGGCTTTGGCTGTCGCTGAGATTGGCCTCCAGCACCACCACGCCCTTACCCGGCATGGAGCGCACCAAACCGAGGGTTTCCAGCACGATGACGGCTTCACGCAGGCTCGGGCGGCTGATGCCCAGTTGTTCGGCCAGCTCACGCTGCCCCGGCAGCATTTCGCCGGAGCGCCACTGACCACGGGCCAAAGCGGCCCGAAGTTTCTCTACGACTGAATTGACGACGGTTGACGAGGTGATCACTGTTCGCTCCATGAGCATCCAAAACGATTGATGACCGTGCCTGCCCGTGGGCAGACACGGCGATTATTCAGAATTCCTGCTGATGTGCCGGGCCGACAGGTTTTCTCGGCTGGAAGGTATAACCCACCTGGCCAGAAAGTACTTTGTTCGCCCGTTGAATATCGATGTCCTTTTCCCAGCGTGCGATGGCCACGGTGGCGACGCAGTTGCCGATCAGGTTGGTCAGCGCCCGGCCGATGCCCATGAACCAGTCCACTGCCAACACCAGCACCAGGCCGACCACCGGAATCGCCGGGATCGCCGTCAGTGTCGCCGCGAGAATCACCAGCGCCGAGCCGGGAATCCCGTGGGCACCTTTGGAGGTGATCAACGACACCAGCAGAATCGTCAGCAGGTCGGTCATGGCCAGCGGCGTGCCGGTGGCATTGGCGATGAACACGATGGCCAGGGTCAGGTAGATCGAGAAACCGTCCAGGTTGAACGAGTAACCGGTAGGAATGACCAGCCCGACCGTCGAACTGCCGATGCCCAGATGTTCAAGCTTGCGCATGATTTGTGGCAGCACGGCGTCGGAGGAGGCGGTGCCCATGACGATCAGCAGTTCTTCGCGCAGGTATTTGAGCAACGGCCACATCCGCAGGCCGGACAGGCGCATCACCAGGCCGAGAATCAGCGACACAAACGCCACGCAGGTCAGGTAAAACAGGCCAACCAGGCTGCCCAGGTGCTGCAGCGAATCCAGGCCATATTTGCTGGTCGTGAAGGCAATCGCCCCGAACACACCAATCGGCGCCAGACGCACGATCATGCCCATGATGCGGAAGATCACGTGGCTGAGTTCGTTGATCAACCGGGAAATACCGGAGGCCGCTTCGCCCACCAGATTCAGCGCACTGCCGAACAGCACCGAAAACAGCAGGACTTGCAGAATGTTGTTCTCCGCGAAGGCGCCGATTACCGAGGTCGGGATCAGGTCCATCAGGAACTGCGTGGTGGTGTGCATGTGCTGACCGCGCTGGGCGATGTCGCCCATGTCGGCAGCAGAGAGCTGATCCAGATGAATGTTCGCGCCGCTGCCGATGCCGGTGCTGAAAGCGAACACCAGACCAATCACCAGGGCGATGGTGGTCAGGATTTCGAAGTAGATCACCGATTTCAGGCCGATGCGTCCGACCTTCTTCAGGTCGCCGGCACCGCTGATGCCGCTGACCACTACGCAGAACACGATCAGACCGATGAGCATCTTGATCAGTTTGATGAAGCCATCGCCGAGAGGTTTGAGCTGGGCGGAGTATTCAGGAAGGGTCAGCCCGCAGACGATGCCGAGCACCAGTCCGAGAACCACTTGGAGGAAGATTGAACGCGAGCACCATCTGAGCATGGGAGGAATCCTGGTCGGTGTCCTGGCTGCCGTGCGCTTCGCGCATCAGATTCAGGACTTAATTATTGTGGTCTTACCGGTATGTCCAGTGCAGGCGCAGTCTAGGCGCTGTTTTTGGGTGATCGCAAGCGATTTTTGAGTCATTGGCATTACCGGTCTTACCAGTTGGACGCAATGCCCCGACCTTGAGCCTTTTCGCGGTTTGAAAAAAATTGCGGACGAAAAAAAACCGGCCATCACTGGCCGGTTTTTTCATTGCTGCGGTTCTGCGGGCTGATTAGGCGCCGTATACCGGCAGCTTCTTGCAGATGGCCTTGACCTTCTCACGAACGGCGTCGATCACCGCTTCGTTGTTCAGGTCCGCCAGGATGTCGCAGATCCAGCCGGCCAGCTCTTTGCACTCTGCTTCCTTGAAGCCACGAGTGGTCACAGCCGGAGTACCGAAGCGCAGGCCGGAGGTGACGAACGGGGAGCGGGGATCGTTTGGCACGGAGTTCTTGTTCACGGTGATGAACGCTTTGCCCAGAGCGGCGTCGGCGTCTTTACCGGAGATTTCCTGCTTGATCAGCGACAGCAGGAACAGGTGGTTTTCAGTCCCGCCGGATACTACGTCGAAGCCGCGCTCGATGAACACACCGGCCATGGCCTGGGCGTTTTTCACCACTTGTTGCTGGTAGGTCTTGAACTCAGGTTGCAGTGCTTCCTTGAAGCAGATCGCTTTGGCGGCGATCACGTGCTCCAGCGGGCCACCCTGGGCACCCGGGAACACCGCGGAGTTCAGTTTCTTCTCGATGTCGGCGTTGGCGCGAGCCAGGATCAGACCGCCACGTGGACCGCGCAGGGTCTTGTGCGTGGTGGTGGTCACGACGTCAGCGAAAGGCACCGGGTTCGGGTAGACGCCAGCGGCGACCAGACCGGCCACGTGGGCCATGTCGACGAACAGGTAGGCGCCAACCTTGTCAGCGATTTCACGGAAACGCGGGAAGTCGAGGATCTGCGAGTAGGCAGAGAAACCGGCCACGATCATTTTCGGCTTGTGTTCAACCGCCAGACGCTCGACTTCGTCGTAGTCGATCAGGCCGTTGCCGTCGATGCCGTATTGAACGGCGTTGTACAGCTTGCCGGAGGAAGAAACGCTGGCACCGTGGGTCAGGTGACCACCGTGCGCCAGGCTCATGCCCAGGATGGTGTCGCCCGCTTGCAGCAGAGCCAGGTAAACGGCGCTGTTGGCTTGCGAACCGGCGTGCGGTTGAACGTTGGCGTAATCAGCGCCGAACAGTTCTTTTGCACGGTCGATGGCCAGTTGCTCGACCACGTCGACGAACTCGCAACCACCGTAGTAGCGCTTGCCCGGGTAGCCTTCGGCGTACTTGTTGGTCAGTACCGAGCCTTGAGCTTCCATGACCGCAGGGCTGGTGTAGTTTTCCGAAGCGATCAACTCGATGTGTTCTTCCTGGCGCTGAGCTTCTTGCTCCATGGCGGCAAAGAGATCGGCGTCGTACTTGGCAATAGTCAAATCACGGCTGAACATGGCGGTCCTCAAGGATCGGGGCAGAAAAGGGGAGCATTCTAACCCAATGGGTTTTAGATGGCATATGAAAGGACATCATGTCGCAGACAAGTGGGCTTCATGACCAGATATGCGGTGCGTCGGAGGGCCTCTTCGCGAGCAAGCCCGCTCCCACATTTTGAAATGCGTTCCCCTGTGGGAGCTGGCTTGCTCGCGAAGAGGCCGCCCGCAACACCACAAGGCCTCAGTCGAACATGAACAACGCATCATTGCTGAACTGCGCTTCAAACCGGTTCGCCGGCATCGGACGGCCGAACAGATAGCCCTGAACCTCGTCGCAACCATGCTCACGCAGGAAGTCGAGTTGCTCGTGGGTTTCCACGCCCTCGGCGATAACCGCCAGATTGAGGCTGTGGGCCATGGCGATGATCGCGCGGGCAATCTGCGCATCCTGCTCACCCGACGGCAGGCCGTCGACGAAGGTGCGGTCGATTTTCAGCACGTCGATCGGGAACTGCTTGAGGTAGTTGAGCGATGAGTAACCGGTGCCGAAGTCATCGACCGCAATGCTCAGGCCGAGATTTTTCAGCCCGGCGAGAATCTGCATCGCTTCGCTGACTTCGCGCATCAGAATACTTTCGGTCAGTTCCAGCTCCAGGCATGCCGGCGGCAGGCCGGTTTCCCTGAGGATGGTGGCGATCCGCGTCCCGAGTTGGCCGTCGGAGAATTGCCGGGCCGAAATGTTCACCGACACCTTCGGCACCCGAACCTTGGCCTGATGCCAGGTCTTGAGTTGACGGCAGGCCTCGCTGATCACCCAGTCGCCGACATCCACCACCAGACCGAGCTCTTCGAGCACCGGAATGAAATCTCCCGGCGGCACCAGACCGCGTCGCGGATGGCGCCAGCGCAGCAAGGCTTCAGCGCCGGTCAGGCGTTTGCCATCGCCGCTGAACTGCGGTTGGTAGTAGAGGACGAATTCGTTCTGCTCCAGGGCATGACGCAAGTCGCTTTCCAGTTCCAGACGCTCCAGGGCGCTGGCGTTCATATCGGCCTGATAGAACTGGAAGTTGTTCTTGCCACGCTCCTTGGCGTGATACATCGCGGTGTCGGCGTTTTTCATCAGCTGGCTGAGTTCGTTACCGTCCTGAGGGCTCAGGGCGATGCCGATACTGGCGGTGACGAAGAATTCGCGGCCTTCAAGCACGAACGGTTTCACCAGGCTGGCGAGAATCTGTTCGGCCACATGAATAGCCCGGTTCAAGGCAATTTCCCGGTTGGCCCGTGGTTGCAGCAGCAAGGTGAATTCATCGCCGCCCATGCGCGCCACGGTGTCGTCATCATCGACACAGCCGAGCAGGCGCGTGGCCATTTCCTTGAGCATGCGATCGCCGGCGGCGTGGCCCAGGGAGTCGTTGATCGGTTTGAAGCGGTCGAGGTCGAGGAACATCAGCACCACCCAGGACTTCTGCCGTTCGGCCGATTGCAGTGCCGTGTGCAGGCGATCCTGGAACAGCGTGCGGTTGGGCAGGTGGGTCAGGGCGTCGTAATAGGCGAGGCGGTGAATCCGCTGCTCACTGGCCTTGCGTTCGCTGATGTCGCTGAAGAAGCACACGTAGCTGGCCAGATCGCCTTCGTCATCCAGCACCGCCGTGATCCCGACCCAGGCCGGGTAATGCTCGCCATTGCGTCGTTTGAGCCAGACTTCGCCTTCCCACGTGCTGTGCTGATGCAATTGCTTGAGCACGTAACGCAGATGGGCTTCCTGCTGATCGTCGACGGTCAGCATGTTCGGCAATTGGTCGAGCACCTGCTCCACCGCATAACCGCTGACGCGGCTGAAGGCTTCGTTGGCCTGGACGATGTAGCCGGCCGGGTCGGTGATCAGGATCGCCGAGGTCGAGTGCTCAAATACGGTCGCGGCCATGCGCAGGTCTTTTTCGGCCCGGCGTTGCTGGCTGATGTCGCGACCGACGCCCAGCACGCCTTCGAATGCACCGTGTTCGTCCCAGACCAGCACCAGCCGCAGTTCGATAGGAATTTTTCGCCCGTCGGCCCGCAGGCAGTCGAACAAAAACAGTTGGGTCTGCACCTGGCTGCGCAACAGCGCCAGTTGGTCGGGTTTATTCAGCGCTTTGCTGACCCGGTCCATCAGGCTGTAAATGCCGGTCAGCTGTTGCGGGTTGGCGATGGTCGATTGCCAGCCGTTCTGGAAAATCCAGTCGGCGTCGTAGCCCAGCACGGCTTGCACCGACGGGCTGACGTAGTTGAGCGCCAACTTGCTGTCGGTTGAGAAAATCACGTCGCTGATGCTTTCGGCGAGCATCCGGTAACGCTGCTCGCTGTCGCGCAGGGACTCACTGGCTTCGATCTGCTCGGTGATGTCCTTGGCCACGCCGATGATCCGTGTGACCTGATCGTGCTTGTCCCGCGCCAGCGCCTGTTCACGGATGTCGAAACGCCGCCATTTACCATCCCGGTGGCGGAAGCGCAGCTGGCATTGCATCAATTGTCTGTAACCGGTCTGCCGCTGGGTTTGGCGCGAGCGGTGGTAGAAGTCGGCATCTTCGGGGTGCAGCAGGATTTCCCAGAAGTACTCGCCCATCTGGTGCAGCTCGGTGCGGTTGTAACCGAGTGTCTGGCCCAGGTGGTGGTTGCTGAAAATCATTCGCTGGCTGATCACGTCCTGCACGTACAGATGATCCGGCACGGTGCGTACCACGTCGGACCAGAATCCTTCACGCTCCAACAGCGACAGTTCGACGAGCTTGCGGCTGGTGATGTCGGTAATGCTCAGGATCACCGCTTTATAGTCGTCCTGGTCTTCCGGCAGACGCAGGACCAGCCACAAGTGCTGGTCGCGGCCATTGGCATCTTGCAGTTTGATTTCCAGTTCAAGCTGTTTCTGCTGGTTGAGCACCGCGTCGAGCACTTGATTGCCGATGGCGGTGCCGTCCTGCGGGTTACCGTCGATCAGCAGTTTCCAGGCTTGATCGCAGGTGTTGACGTTGAGCAGTTGCAGGGCGACCAGGTTGACTTCGGTGATGCGCAGTTCTTGCAGCAGTTGCTGGCGCTGTTCCGGTGTATCGAGCCAGGCTTTCAGTTGTTCGCTGCTGTGCAGCTGAGCCTTGTCAAAGAAGCTTTTGAGCCCGAATACGTCGAGTACACACAGTGCGACACCGGTGCCTTCGAAAATATCCTGGTAGCGTCGACGGCCTTCGTGCACCTGGCGCTGGCGGCGGCGCATGTTCAGCAGGGCGATGAACGGCAGCAGGGAGAAGGCCAGACCCAGAAGGCATTTGCCGATGAACGCCGGCAGCAGCTGTTCGATCATCCGTTGCCGGTCGAACAACCCGCGCAGTTGCCAGTCGCTACTGCTCAGGGGCACGGTCAGCACGCTGTTGGCCACATCGTCCTCGGTCAGTTCGCCGGGCTTGGCCAAGGGTAGTGACTCATCGCGACTGATGACTTGGTGATTGAAGCGGTTTTCCACCAGCCACAGCGGGCGAATACCGGTTTCGTTTTGTTTGGTCAGCGATGAAAAAAATGTTGGCGTCAGGCGCAGAACCCAGTAGCCGCGGGTGTTACCGCTGGCTTGATGCAGCAACAGGTGCACCACCGAGCCGTCATTGGCATTGCTGAAATAATGGGCCTGGGCGTGACTGCGCCGGACCAGTTCGCTCAGGTAGTCGGCATCGTCGCTGTTGTCGGCGCTGTCGGTGAGGATTTTCCCGGAAGGGCTGAGCAACGCGAGGCTGCGCAGCTCGGGCAAGGATTTTTGCAGTTTGCGAAACAGCGCCTGCAGTTCGTCGGCGCTTTTTGGTTGTTCGACGATCGGTAGCAGGTTGAGGGCGATCTGGGCGTTGAGCGCCATGTTCAGGCTGACTTGCGAGGCCAGATCGGCGGTGTAGTTGATGGTGTACTGACGCTGGTGTTGTTGGGCATCGCGAAGCTGATCCAGCAACTGCCAGAACAGCAGCGCGAGCAACAACAGGACGAGCGTCGCCAGCGCGCCCTTCAAGGACCCACGCAGGGGTGAGCCGGTCGCAGGATTGAGTGCGCTCACGGAAGAAGGGGGAGTGACATTAGACAAACTGTAATCCTGCGGTTTGGCTGGACTGGCGCGACATGCACTATAAGCCGGACGCCCGGAGGGCGGCTAGCATGCCTTGAGTTGTGGCAAAGTGCCAGTCCCGCTCGGCTGGACTGCCTTCCGTCAATCAGGTAGCTTTGCCGGTTACGCGGGAGCGTTCCAGCTCCTAGAATCAGGCTTTTTCAGCGCGCACGCATTGATACCTATCAATCGGACGACGCGCACGGCCTGGCCGGGCATCGCCCGCGCGCCAATCATTCATCGTTCACTGACCCTAGGTTCTCCATGGCTCAATACGTATTCACCATGCATCGGCTGGGTAAAGTTGTTCCGCCGAAGCGGGAAATCCTGAAAAACATTTCGCTGTCGTTCTTCCCGGGCGCCAAGATTGGCGTACTCGGCCTTAACGGTTCGGGTAAGTCCACGCTGTTGAAAATCATGGCGGGCGTCGACACCGAGTTCGAGGGTGAAGCCCGTCCGATGCCGGAGCTGAACATCGGCTACCTGCCGCAAGAGCCGATCCTGGACCCGACCAAGACCGTGCGTGAAGTGGTCGAGGAAGCGGTCAGCGTGATCAAGAACGCCCAGGCTCGCCTGGACGAGGTCTACGCGGCTTACGCTGATGAAGATGCCGACTTCGACAAACTGGCCGCAGAACAAGCCAAGCTTGAAGCCATCCTGCAGGCCAGCGACGGCCACAACCTGGATCGCCAACTGGAAGTCGCCGCCGATGCGCTGCGTCTGCCGGCGTGGGATGCCAAGGTCGAATTCCTGTCCGGTGGTGAGAAGCGTCGTGTGGCCCTGTGCCGCCTGCTGCTGTCCGCCCCCGACATGCTGCTGCTCGACGAACCGACCAACCACCTGGACGCCGATTCCGTCGCCTGGCTGGAGCACTTCCTGCACGATTTCCCGGGCACCGTGGTTGCGATCACGCACGACCGGTACTTCCTGGACAACGTCGCTGGCTGGATCCTCGAACTCGACCGCGGCGCCGGTATCCCTTACGAGGGCAACTATTCGGGTTGGCTTGAAGCCAAGTCCAATCGTCTGGCTGCCGAATCCAAGCAGCAGTCGGCCCACGAAAAAGCCATGAAGGAAGAACTGGAGTGGGTGCGCCAAGGCGCCAAGGCCCGCCAGTCCAAATCCAAGGCTCGTCTGCAACGCTTCGAAGAAATGCAATCGCAGGAATTCCAGAAGCGCAGCGAAACCAACGAGATCTACATCCCGGCCGGTCCACGCCTGGGCGACAAGGTCATCGAATTCAAAAACGTTTCCAAGGGTTATGGCGATCGCGTGCTGATCGACAACCTGTCGTTCTCCATGCCTAAAGGCGCCATCGTTGGCGTGATCGGCGGTAACGGTGCCGGTAAATCGACCCTGTTCCGCATGCTGATGGGCAAGGAAACACCGGATTCGGGCAGCATCGAAGTCGGCGAAACCGTGCAACTGGCGTGCGTCGATCAGAGCCGCGAAGACCTGGACGGCAGCAAGACTGTGTTCCAGCAAATCTCCGACGGTTCGGATCAGATCCGCATCGGCAACTACGAGATCCCGTCGCGCACCTACGTCGGTCGCTTCAACTTCAAGGGCGGCGATCAGCAGAAGTTCGTCAAGGACCTGTCCGGTGGTGAGCGCGGTCGCTTGCACCTGGCCCTGACCCTGAAAGAGGGCGGCAACGTCCTGCTGCTCGACGAACCGTCCAACGACCTCGACGTTGAAACCCTGCGTTCCCTGGAAGAAGCCCTGCTGGACTTCCCGGGCGCCGCCATTGTGATCTCTCACGATCGGTGGTTCCTTGACCGCGTCGCGACTCACATCCTGGCGTACGAAGACGACTCGCAAGCGGTGTTCTTCGAAGGCAACTACACCGAGTACGAAGCCGATCGCCGCAAACGCCTCGGCGAAGCCGCTACTCAGCCGCACCGTGTACGGCACAAGAAACTGGCCTGATTTCAGGTTGGTTGCATGAAAGAACGGAGCCTTAGGGCTCCGTTTTTTTTTGCGTTTTTTCAGTGGTACCGTGGCGAATTCATCGCGAGCAGGCTCGCTCCCACAGGGGGAATGCATTTCAAATTGTAGGAGCGAGCCTGCTCGCGATAGCGGTGTAACTAATGGTGCAAAACTCAAATTGTGAATCCCCTCTTAGGTGCAAAACCAGCCTGAAAATGGGGTTTATTTATATCCAGTGCACCATTTAATTTCAGAATTGCGACATTTTGTTCTGTCATGGTGCGCAATCAGTTTGCTAAAGTCCGGCCCAATCTCTTCCAGCGACAATAAATTTGCCGAGACTTTTCCATGATCGAATCCGTTGAATCCTTCCTTGCCCGCCTGAAAAAACGCGACCCTGACCAGCCGGAATTCCATCAGGCCGTGGAAGAAGTCCTGCGCAGCCTGTGGCCATTTCTTGAAGCCAATCCGCACTATCTGACCTCCGGCATTATGGAGCGGATTTGCGAGCCGGAGCGGGCGATCGTTTTCAGGGTTTCCTGGGTCGACGATCAAGGCAACGTGCAGGTCAATCGCGGATTCCGCATCCAGATGAACAGCGCCATTGGTCCGTACAAGGGTGGGTTGCGTTTCCATCCTTCGGTGAACCTCGGCGTGTTGAAGTTCCTTGCCTTCGAACAGACCTTCAAAAACTCGCTGACTTCGTTGCCGATGGGCGGTGGCAAGGGTGGTTCGGATTTCGATCCCAAAGGCAAAAGCGACGCTGAAGTCATGCGGTTCTGCCAGGCCTTCATGAGCGAGTTGTACCGTCACATCGGTGCAGACGTTGACGTTCCGGCCGGTGATATCGGCGTCGGTGCCCGCGAGATCGGTTTCCTGTTCGGCCAATACAAGCGCCTGAGCAACCAGTTCACCAGCGTGTTGACCGGCAAGGGCCCGAGCTATGGCGGCAGCCTGATTCGCCCGGAAGCCACCGGTTTCGGCTGTGTGTACTTCGCTGAAGAAATGCTCAAGCGCAGCGGTGAAACCGTCGAAGGCAAACGTGTGGCCATTTCGGGTTCCGGCAACGTGGCCCAGTACGCGGCGCGCAAGGTCATGGACCTGGGCGGCAAAGTGATTTCCTTGTCCGACTCCGAAGGCACGCTGTACTGCGAAAGCGGTTTGACCGAAGAGCAGTGGCTGGCGGTGCTGGAGCTGAAAAACGTCCAGCGCGGGCGCATCAGTGAACTGGCCGGCCGTTTTGGCCTGGAGTTCAAGGCCGGCCAGCACCCGTGGGCGCTGAGTTGCGACATTGCGCTGCCCTGCGCGACACAAAACGAACTGGACGCCGAGGCGGCCCGCACGTTACTGCGCAACGGCTGCATCTGTGTGGCGGAAGGGGCGAACATGCCGACCACCCTTGAAGCCGTAGACCTGTTTATCGAGGCGGGGATTTTGTTCGCGCCGGGCAAGGCTTCCAATGCCGGTGGTGTCGCGGTGAGCGGGCTGGAGATGTCGCAGAACGCCATGCGCCTGCTGTGGACCGGTGGTGAGGTGGACAGCAAACTTCACGCGATCATGCAGTCGATCCACCACGCTTGCGTGCATTACGGCGAAGAGAATGGCCGGATCAACTACGTCAAAGGCGCAAACATCGCGGGCTTCGTCAAAGTTGCCGACGCGATGCTCGCCCAAGGCGTGGTTTAAGCCGGTTCGATACGGATGATCTCGATCAACTGATCGCCCGCCGGACGTTGCCACAGCACCTCGTCGCCGAGTTGCGCCCCGAGCAGCGCCCGGCCCAGCGGTGAACCCCAGTTGATCAGGCCCGCCGACGCGTCGGCCTGATCTTCACCGACCAGTTGCACGGTTTGCTCGGTGCTGTGTTCGTCGGCGAAGGTCACACGGCTGCCGATCTGCACTTTTTGCGTTGAGTTGGCGACGGTCACAACCTGAGCGCTTTGCAGACGCTGGTTGAAATACCGCAAATCGCGTTCAAGGTCCGCCAGGCGCTGCTTGTCGGCGTGCTCACCTTTGGCCGATTGCTCGCTGTGCAGGTGTTGCAATTCGGCGACTTTCACCTGCAACTGGGCCAGCCCCGTGGGCGTGACGTAATTGGGCTGTGTACTGATCTGCCGTTCGACAGGCTGATCGGCTTGCGCGGCGGCGTTATCTTCATTGACGAAGGCGCGACTCATGGTTTTCTCCCGTTATAGGGTTTGGGCCATGGTCGCAGGCTTTTAGTTTCGACAGATGTCTGTGGGCGACTTATTGCGAGCGAAAAGCACGAGCGGCGTCCTGATCCTTCTGCTGCTGCCAGGCTTTGTCCCGGTCGTCCCAATGGTGGCTGCGATAATCCTCACGGTCCTCGCTTTCGCGCATCGCCTGACACTGACGGAAGCCATCGCCCCAGCCCTCGGCGTACTGCTTGTCCTTGAGGTAACGCGGAACGTTTTTACGAAACTCTCCGGTGATTGCCCCCGCCGCTTGCCGGCCACTGCTGCAACCGTCATCGAAGCCATCGGCGAATGCCGGTGGATAACCCTTGGCGATCAGATCCTCGTGGGTCGTCTGGCAACCCGCGATCAACATCAGCAAACCCGCCACACCCACGCAACGCCACATCTCAGACTCCCAGGCCGTCAAAGGCCTATAGGAGAAGTCTAGGAGTGGATTCGTGAGGAGCTTGTAGAAGGTCTGTGAAAAATCCATTTAGCAACACAGAACAACTGTGGGAGCGGGCTTGCTCGCGAAGGCGGTGTGTCAGTTAGCATAAGTGTCGACTGGCACACCGCCTTCGCGAGCAAGCCCGCTCCCACATTGGTTTTGTGGTGAGTTGAGATCAATAGTGATACCACTTCAACTCAAGCATCACTTCGTTCTCGGGCGAAGCCAGATGGCTGAATTCGCGCTGGGCACTCAGGCGTAAGCCCAGGTTGCGCGACAATTCCCACTGCTGATTCAGACTCACGCTACGGCGCACTTCGCCATTGGTGAAAAAATCGCCCTTGGCCTCCAGGCTGAAGTTGCCCAATGGGTTTTTCCACAGCAAGCCGCTGTTGAAGCCCGCCGCCGGTGCGATGAAGCTCGCGAAGTCGTTATTGTGTTCAACGCGCACGGTGCCCAAAGCAAAGCCAAGCATGTCGTCGCCCAGTTGCCAGGTCCCGCCGCCACCGCCATTGACGTGGCTGACCAGGGTTTCGTCGTCATGCTTGCCCGGCACGCGCTCCAGGCCGCCGGTGACTTGCCACGAGAGTGGTTGCAGCAATTCATTGCGCGGGGTCAGGGAGCGGATGGTCGCCAGGTCCAATTGCTGCAACTGCCAGTGATTGCCTTCGTACTGGCGCAGTTTCATTTGCAGGATTTCAATCTGCGCGCCGAGGGGGAAGCTCTCGGCGTTGTCGTTGAGGTCGTGATACGCCATGCGCAGGCCATATTCGCCAAAGGCCTTGTCGCCCCGAGTGCCGATACCGGCCTGCCAGGTGCGCGATTCATGGCCGTCCTCGGGCAAGCCGGGTTGCGGGATGTCCAGTTCCGGTGCCGGGTTCTGGTTGATCGCCCGCAGCAATTCGAAGCTGCGCTGTGCCCGTTGCGGGTCGCGTTCCTGGCCGTTGGCGCGGTAGCGCTCCAGGCGATAGGCCGCGTCGATGATCAGCGCCTGACGATCCTTGGGTTGAGCCTTGAACGCCGGTTCTTGCAGTTGCTTCTGGTCGGCGCTGACTTTCAGCACCCATTCCTGTTCTTCATGGGTCAACGGCTCGGCGCGGCTCAGCAGTTCACGTTCGCGAGAGGGTCGATACTGAATGGATTCCACCAGTCCGGCTTCTTTCACCGCTTTGACGGTGTCCGTAGGAATCGCGGTCAGCGGGAACTGTTCGGTCAATCGCAGGCTCGGGCGGGCGACTTGCAGCAATTCCAACAGACGATAAGAGCAGTTTTCGTCGAAGAAGAAATAGTCGAACTGGATCTGCTTGAGCTCCCAGACGTGCTCGACCATGCGTTCGGTTTCTGCCTGGGTCAGGTTCAGGCGGTATTCCCACAGATCGCGGTTCTCGAGACTGCGGTACTCCGAGAGTTTTTCTTGATACGGCACCAGCGCAAACAAACCGGGATAGCCGCCCATCAAGCCTTTCCAGGCATACAGGATGCTGTTGTCCGAGCCTTCGATGTACGCGCCGAAGTTGATCGCATAACTGAGCAGGGCGGTTTGATCGCTCTGCACATTGGCCTGGTCGATGCGCAGCAACGTGTGGCCGAACATCGATGACGGACTGTTCAGATACGCCGCCGGGAAAATCATCACCGCACTGTGGGGCGAAACATCCTTGAACCATTGCTTGAATTCAGTGCAGGGAAGCGTCGGCAGATCGCTCAGGTTGAGCTGCGCCTTCAGCCAGCGGGTGCGGGCGGGATAGACGCATTGCGCATGTTTTTCACCAGCACTGACCGGGGCGTACAGCGCTTGCACGGTCGCCGCCAGCTCGCGGTCAGGATGTTCATTGCCGTCGGCGGCGAGGAAGAATTTCTTGTCGCTGACATAGCTGCGCCAGCCACCGAGTTTGGCGGTTTCGTAGTGGCCCAGGGAAATCCAGAAGGGGTCATTGGCCAATTGCTGCAAACGTTGATTGTCGATTTTGGGCGTGGCAGACAGCGGGGCGCAGACACAGAGCGCCAGCCAGGCAAGGCGTTTGAGCATAGTGAGCAACTTAAGTCGAAAGAAACAAAGACCCAAAGAGGGCCAGGCTCAAAAAATAAAACCCGCTCCCCGAAAGGAGCGGGCGGGTCGAGCTTAAGCTTGAGTGGCGTACTTGGCCAGACGAGGATCGCTCTTCAGAACGGCCAGGGTATTGGTATGCACGTCGTCAGCGGTCACGTCAGCCTTGCTGAAGATCTGCTGGAAGTGCTCATGAGTGACAGCGGCGAAATGCGCACGGTCTTCCGGCGCCACGCCCAGTACCACAGCGTAAGTGGTCAGCGCTTCGCCCTGACCTTTAGCCATGTCTTCAGAGAGCTCGTTCATCATGCCATTCATGGCAATCCAGGATTTGCCGCCATAGGTCAGCGACGCATTGGTCGAGCAACCGTTGGTACCCGAGGTCATACCGAACGTTGCGTTGCCGGAAGTGCCGTTGGTGGTGGATGCCAGGAAGTGCGCCGGGGTGCCACGCTGACCTTCGAACAGCATGTTGCCCCAACCGCAATCCGGGCCGCCTGGGGCCTGTGCCATGGCGTTGATGGATACAGCGGTGAAGAGAGTACCGAGAAGAATCCGTTTCATAGCTATGTTCTCTTTGTGTGCATACCAATGGACAAGGTGCTGGCCCCTAAAGGTGCCAGTGGGCCGGTTATTCGTTCCAGCCGCGCAACAGGAGTTTAAGCATTTTCCGGGCGTTCCGTAATCTTTTGCGAAACATTCCTTGAAAACACTGATTTTGACCCGATCGGCCCGGGGCTGATGCTTTGTCTAAACTTTGGCTTGAGGCGCGCCTTGCCAGTGAGGTACGGGCAGCGCCAGAATGCCGCTATCTGCCCCGCCTGATGTAAGGAAGCCCGATGCCTGATCCTGTTGCTGCCAGCTTGCGTCTAGCGCCCGAAGCGCTGACCCGTCCGTTTTCCGCTGAACAGTTCAGCTTCTCTACCACCAATGATTTGGAGCCCTTCCGCGGTGTGCTTGGCCAGGAACGTGCGGTCGAAGCCTTGCAGTTCGGTGTGGCAATGCCACGCCCCGGTTACAACGTCTTCGTCATGGGCGAGCCCGGCACTGGCCGGTTTTCGTTCGTCAAACGCTACCTGAAAGCCGAAGGCAAACGCCTGCAGACCCCGGCGGACTGGGTCTACGTCAACAATTTCGATGATCCTCGCGAACCTCGCGCCCTGGAGTTGCCGTCGGGCACCGCTGGCGCCTTTATCGATGCCATCAGCGGCTTGATCGACAACCTGCTGGCGACTTTTCCGGCCGTGTTCGAGCACCCGTCCTACCAGCAGAAGAAGAGCGCCATCGACCGCGCCTTCAATCAACGCTATGACCGCGCGCTGGATGTGATCGAGCGCCTGGCGCTGGAGAAGGACGTTGCGCTGTACCGCGACAGCACCAATATCGCCTTCACGCCGATGAGCGAAGGCAAGGCCGTGGACGAAGCCGAATTTGCCCAGTTGCCGGAAGTCGATCGCGAGCGTTTTCACGAGGATATTGCGTGGCTGGAAGAGCGGCTGAACGAAGAACTCGCCAGCTTGCCGCAATGGAAGCGTGAGTCGAGCAATCAACTGCGCCAGCTCAACGAAGAAACCATCACCCTGGCCTTGCAACCCTTGCTCGCGCCGCTGTCGGAAAAGTACGCGGAAAACGCCGGCGTTTGCGGTTACCTGCAAGCAATGCAGGTGTATCTGCTCAAGACCGTGGTCGAGCAACTGGTGGACGACAGCAAGACGGACGCCATCGCCCGCAAGCTGCTGGAAGAGCAATACGCGCCGAGTCTGGTGGTCGGTCATCCGTTCAGCGGCGGTGCGCCAGTGGTCTTTGAGCCGCACCCGACTTACGAAAACCTGTTCGGCCGCATCGAGTACACCACCGATCAGGGCGCGCTCTACACCACGTATCGACAGTTGCGCCCGGGTGCGCTGCACCGCGCCAACGGCGGCTTCCTGATTCTTGAAGCGGAAAAAATGCTCAGTGAGCCGTTCGTGTGGGATGCGCTCAAACGCGCGCTGCAATCGCGCAAATTGAAAATGGAATCGCCGCTGGGCGAGATGGGCCGTTTCGCCACCGTGACCCTGACACCGCAACATATTCCGTTGCAGGTCAAAGTCGTCATCATCGGCGCCCGACAGCTCTACTACACGCTGCAGGACCTCGATCCGGACTTCCAGGAGATGTTCCGTGTCCTGGTGGACTTCGACGAAGACATCCCGATGGTCGACGAGAGCCTGGAGCAGTTCGCCCAGTTGCTCAAGACCCGCACCTCCGAAGAAGGCATGGCGCCGTTGACCGCTGATGCGGTGGCGCGCCTGGCGACTTACAGTGCTCGCCTGGCTGAACACCAGGGGCGTTTGTCGGCGCGGATCGGTGATCTGTTCCAGTTGGTCAGCGAGGCGGATTTCATTCGCCAACTGGCCAGTGACGAAATGACCGACGCCGGGCACATCGAACGTGCGCTCAAGGCCAAGGCCACGCGGACCGGACGCGTCTCGGCGCGAATTCTCGATGACATGCTGGCCGGGATCATCCTGATCGACACCGCAGGTGCGGCGGTTGGCAAGTGCAACGGGCTGACAGTGCTGGAGGTCGGTGACTCGGCCTTCGGTATACCGGCGCGGATTTCCGCCACGGTCTACCCGGGGGGCAGCGGCATCGTCGACATCGAGCGCGAGGTCAACCTCGGTCAGCCCATTCACTCCAAAGGCGTGATGATCCTCACGGGGTATCTGGGCAGCCGTTACGCTCAGGAATTCCCGCTGGCGATTTCCGCGAGTATCGCCCTGGAGCAGTCCTACGGTTACGTCGATGGTGATAGTGCATCGCTGGGCGAGGCTTGCACCTTGATTTCGGCGCTGTCGAAAACCCCGCTCAAGCAGTGTTTTGCGATCACCGGTTCGATCAACCAGTTCGGTGAAGTGCAGGCGGTGGGCGGGGTCAACGAGAAGATCGAAGGCTTCTTCCGACTCTGCGAAGCGCGCGGGCTGACCGGTGAGCAGGGCGCAATCATTCCCCACGCCAACGTTGCCACGCTGATGCTCGACGAGAAAGTGCTGACGGCGGTGCGCGCGGGGCAGTTCCACGTCTACGCCGTGCGCCAGGCTGATGAAGCCCTGAGCCTGTTGGTCGGCGAGCCGGCCGGTGCGCCGGACGCCGATGGCCAGTTCCCTGAAGGCAGCGTTAACGCGCGGGTGGTGGAACGCTTGCGGGTCATCGCAGAAATGATCAGCGAAGAAGACCTCAAGGAAGCTGAGAAAGAGATGGCGCAGGAAGCCTTGGTGGAAACCAAGCCGGCCTGATACAAACTTGAGATCACCTCAACCCCTGTGGGAGCGAGCTTGCTCGCGATGAGGCACTGACATTCAACATCTCTGTTGGCTGACAGTCCGCTATCGCGAGCAGGCTCGCTCCTACATTTGAATTGGGTGAATCATGAAAAAGTGCCATCACTCTGACGTCAATATTCACACAATGACCATTCGGCGCCTTCTGGTCTCACTTGACGTGCTAGTCAAACTTTTCTTCTATTCTCAGGTCAAGGATATCGACAGTAATCACTGGATCGAGACAGCCCTCCCGTGGGGGCTGAATACCGGATCTACCGAGGGTCGCCGCCATGTCGCGCAACCTCTGCCTCACCCGTCAATGCCTGGGCCTTGTGACCCGTATCGAGTGTGCCATCCGCCCATTGGCGGGGGATACGGGCATGTGGACCTTACTCTTCGCCGCCGGAATGGCCGGCGAACAACCTTCTGCAATTAAAGCCCAGGGCCCGTTTCATGGCCCCTTTGTGGCTGAGTCGATCCTCGACACCATTGTTGAAAGTCTCACACTGCACGGCTATGAACTGGCCGATGATCCGCAAATCTGGTGCCTGCACCTGCAAGCTCAGCTGCGGGAAATCAATGGTGGCCGCTGCCGCAACACTGGAGGTTTCGAGTTTCGGCCCGAGCACTGAACAGGCTATTGAGCAAGGTTGGATGTGTCCGCCTTGTCGAGTTTGACCTCGAAGCCATATTGCACGGTGGAGAGATCGGTTCGTTGATAGGTTTCCAGACGGGCAGGCTGCCCGTAGAAGTAATGCACCCTCAATAATGCCGGGCCTTCTGCGCTCGCATCGTGGCTGACCGAAAGAATCTCCTTCAGATAATTGCCGCTGTCGTCCTTGGCGAAGAAACGCCAGTCCTGGGCGGGAAACTGCTTCAGATCAACCACCAGCGCATTGCCCTTGAGTACCAGCCCTTTGGGCAACTGGTGGGCGTCGATGGTTTTCTTTTCGACGGTGGCGAGAAACAGCGGCATGGAACCCACCGCGTAAGCCGGGGTTTCTGGAAACAGGTTCAAGTCGTAGGTGATGGTGCCGCGCAGGGGGTCGACCTGGTAAGCCTCAGGCGGCAATTCGATCGGCTCATCGCGTTTGCCGTTACCGTCCTCGGTAAAGAAACTGACCGGGCTTTCGCCGGGGCTGAAGGAAGTGCCGAGCAGCTCATCATTGAAGCTTTTGGGGTGATCGAACTCGATACGTGCGGCGCTGGGGTCTTCGACCGACTGACTGATGCTGACACTCTTTTTCAGTTGTTCCTCGCCAAGTGTGGCGCCCTTGAGCCAGATCGGGGCCTGGTCGTCGTACACCACCACTGGCAGCGTCAGTGGCTGGATGGTCTTTTGCGTGGTGTGTGGATCGAAGCGAAGTACCGGCAGGTTCAAGTCCTTGCGGGTCACCGTGGCGGTTGAAAAGTCCAGTACGCTGACCTCAAGAGTTTCGATCGGCCCGTTGAAGTACACCTTGGAATAATGGTGGCTCTGTTGCTTCTCGAAGGCGCGCTGCTCTTCATTGATCTGTTTCTCGAAGCTCTCGCTCCAGGCTTTCTGCTTTTGCATTTTCGCCAGTTGCTTTTGATAAAAGGCAATTTGTGCGGCGGTTTCGTTGATCGAGCCTGCGCGCGCGAGAAATTGCCCGGTGCTGTCCTTGGCCTGGACGATCAGCGGGATCAGCGGTGTTTCGCCGACCTCGGGGGCCTGTGGCGCGCTGTTGTTGAATTCGATTTCGGCGTAATTGTTTGCAAGGTTCAGCAGGGTGACGCTGAGGTTGTCGTTGGTGCGAGTCTGGCCAACGTCCTTTTTCGTCAGGTCGAAGCTGTAGAGTCGGCGCGGCGCGATCACTTCTACCTTGCCTTGCAGGCTCACCGGTTGTGGCTGGTTTTTGTTTTCTACACCCAGCCCATCGATGAAGGGGTAGGTCACCGTCAGGTCGTCGGGGTTGGTCAGGTTTGAACTCGATGGGCTCAGTTGAATTCCAGGATCGGTTTCTGACCATTCCGGCTGAAACGGGATGACGCGTTTGTTGCTCAAAGTCACCGATTGCCATTCAAGGCTATAGGGAAAGAGAAACGCGACCGGAATGTTGAAGTTGAAGGGGAACACCGGTTGCAGATCGGTCAGGTAGTCGGAACTGGAGTCTTTGTGCAGCACGAACAGACCGTTGATGTACGTGTCGACCAAGGCTTGGGGCGTCGGATAGTGCTTGAGGACGGCGAGGGCGTCTTCGCCATATTCTGTTTCCACCGGTTTGCTGTCGAGCTTGAGTTGCGCACGCTCGAGCAACAACAGTGAGCCGCCGAGTTCAGCCACGGCATCCTTGAGTTTTGGGTCCTGAATCGCATCCAGAGATTTCTCGAACTGCGCCATCTTTTCCTCGAGGCTGACCTGGCGCTTCTCATCGCTGGGTGAGCAAGCGCTCATCAGCAAAGCCAGGCAAATGCCGGCGCTCGTTAAAGGCAATCGCACATCCATTTCCCGTCTTCCTGTCCGATGTCGCTGAGCTTTCGATGCTTTGGACACTAGCAGAAAAACCTTGTCACACACGCGCAGGTTGCGGATTTCCCGACGGTTTCTGGCTGCTTCTGGGTATAGACAGGCGGCTGGTATACTCGCCGCCATTTTCAACCCCACGTGTGAGAGTCAATGGAACGCTTTATCGAAAATGCAATGTACGCCAGCCGCTGGCTGCTGGCGCCGATCTACTTCGGTCTGTCCCTTGGGCTGCTGGCCCTGGCGCTGAAATTCTTCCAGGAAGTCTTCCACGTCATCCCTAACGTGTTCTCGATGGCCGAGTCGGATCTGATTCTGGTGCTGCTGTCACTGATCGACATGGCGCTGGTAGGCGGTTTGCTGGTGATGGTGATGATTTCCGGTTACGAGAACTTCGTTTCCCAACTGGATATCGACGACGACAAGGAAAAGCTCAACTGGCTGGGCACCATGGATTCCTCTTCATTGAAGATGAAGGTGGCCGCTTCCATCGTGGCCATTTCTTCCATTCACCTGCTGCGGATTTTCATGGACGCCAAGAACGTCGATCCCGAGCATTTGAAGTGGTACGTGGTCATCCACATGACCTTCGTGATTTCGGCGTTTGCCATGGGTTATCTGGATAAGCTGACCAAGCACTGATCGCCTTGTACCGCTATACCAAACCGCCCGTCTGTTGCGAAACAGACGGGCGGTGTCGTTTGTGGCTTGTACTTTGATGCGCCGAGGCCTATGCCTGTAAGGATCTTGGCTCGCCATTGCGTGAGGTGTGTTCATGAACCTGCAAGAGTTGAATGCCTATGCCATCGCCGGGAAGATCGATGAGCTCAACCTGATCTCGATGGAAGGCGGGATCTACCTGCTGGAAGCACGGATGCACGGCGCGGCGTATCCATTGAGTGATGCTCGCGGCGAGACGTTTCATCTGCGATCGGTCGAGCATGCGCGTGAATTGCTTCATTCCTTCCCCAACTTGCCATTCAACCTTGTGCACACTTCGGTTCATGACGAAATGTGCGGGATGGGGGGCAGCACCGAAGAGAGTCTGAAGGTCCCGATCGGGTGTCAGCACTGACGCCCCTCATCAACGCAATGGCATCTGTGCTAGTCTGCTGGCCCTTTTGGTTCCGGGCGCTCCGGGACGCGCTGTGTACGCACGGCAAGTTCCAGGGCCGTCCGCACAGCGGAGCAGTGTCATGTCCGAAGTAAATCTGTCCACCGACGAAACCCGCGTCAGCTACGGTATTGGCCGTCAGCTGGGCGATCAACTGCGCGACAACCCGCCACCGGGCGTTAGCCTGGACGCGATCCTGGCAGGTCTGACCGACGCTTTCGCCGGCAAGGAAAGCCGTGTGGGTCAGGAAGAAATGTCCGCGAGCTTCAAGGTCATTCGCGAAATCATGCAAGCTGAAGCAGCCGCCAAAGCTGAAGCCGCTGCTGGCGAAGGCCTGGCATTCCTGGCTGAAAACGCCAAGCGTGACGGCATCACCACCCTGGCTTCCGGCCTGCAATTCGAAGTACTGACTGCCGGTGAAGGCGCCAAGCCAACCCGTGAAGATCAAGTGCGCACTCACTACCACGGCACCCTGATCGACGGCACTGTGTTCGACAGCTCCTACGATCGTGGTCAGCCTGCAGAATTCCCGGTTGGCGGCGTGATCGCTGGCTGGACCGAAGCCCTGCAACTGATGAATGCCGGCAGCAAATGGCGTCTGTACGTGCCGAGCGAACTGGCTTACGGCGCTCAAGGCGTTGGCAGCATTCCGCCGCACAGCGTACTGGTATTCGACGTCGAACTGCTCGACGTTCTGTAAGACCGTAACCCTGTAGGAGCTCTGCCCCTACAGGGTTTTTCAGCGTTTCTCATATTTCGATCTTGTGGTGCAGTTCGCTTGTCGGGCGCAATGCCCGGGCATAGCAGAACAGAAACAGATTGCGCACCAGTTCCTTGAGCACCACCGGCTCGCTGGAACTCAAGCCGTTGACGTCCAGATCACCCTGATCCTGCAGCTCATTCAAGGCTTCTTCTTCAAGCACCGCACAGACTTCCCCGGTTTCCCGATGCAGGATCTTGAGGTAAGGGTGTGGGCGGTCCAGCCAGGCATCGATCAAATAAGTCATGGGGCTCATCTCCATTGATGGGTTTCAATGAGAATAATTCTTATTCATGAAATAGCAAGGACCTATTGGTGGTTTGTGTTTTTTTAAGGGTAAAGGTTACGTAAGGTCAAAACGTCTGGCGTTTGGCTATTGCGAGGGATTGTTGGGCGAAGCGGGGGAGGGCGAAGCACCATCCCACGCAGGACGCGGGATGGAATACAGCAGATTCAGACTTTTCTGACGAACTCGGATTTGAGCTTCATCGGGCCAATGCCGTCGATCTTGCAGTCGATGTCGTGATCACCATCGCACAGGCGGATGTTCTTGACCTTGGTGCCGACCTTGACCACCAGCGACGTGCCTTTGACCTTGAGGTCCTTGATCACGGTGATGGTGTCGCCGTCCTGCAGGACGTTGCCGACCGAATCCTTTTTCACGTTGTCATCGGACACTGCTTCGGCTTCGCCGCTGGCGGACCACTCGTGTGCGCACTCAGGGCAGATCAGCTGGGCGCCGTCTTCGTAGGTGTATTCGGAATTGCATTTTGGGCAGGGTGGCAACGTGCTCACTAAAGCTCCTTGGATTCAGGATCGCTAAAAAGCGCACATTATATAGGGTTTTATCGGAGGAGGGGCACACAGCAAAAAATCGCAGCCCCATAGGAGCTGCCGCAGGCTGCGATCTTTTGATCTTGCTGTAAAAATCAGTGCGTACGGGCGACCGCAAATTCGCTCAACTCGACCAGAGCATCGCGGTATTCGCTGGCAGGCAGCGCATCGAGGCACTTGATCGCACGGGCCACGTAGTCACGGGCCAGTTGGGCGGTGTAATCCAGCGAACCTGAGGCTTCCACGGCTTCGCGGATGCTTTCCAGGTCTTCAATGCCGCCTTTCTGGATCGCCTTGCGCACCAGTGCAGCCTGCTCCGGCGTGCCTTCGCGCATGGTGTAGATCAGCGGCAGGGTCGGTTTGCCTTCAGCCAGATCGTCACCGACGTTCTTGCCCAGGGTTTCGGCGTCGCCTTTATAGTCCAGCAGGTCGTCGACCAATTGGAACGCCACGCCCAGATGATCGCCGAATGTACGCAGGGCTTCTGACTGTTCCGATGTCGCTTCGCAGAGCGCTGCAGCACTGTGTGTCGAGGCCTCAAAGAGCATCGCGGTTTTGCCGCGGATGACTTCCATGTAGGTTTCTTCAGTGGTGCTGGCGTCGCGGACCTTCGACAGCTGCAACACTTCGCCTTCGGCGATGATGCGCGTGGCTTGCGAAAGGATTTTCATCACCGGCATGGAGCCCAGTTCGACCATCATTTCGAAGGACCGCGAATACAGGAAGTCGCCCACCAGCACGCTAGGAGCGTTGCCCCACATGGCGTTCGCGGTCGAGCGGCCACGGCGCATGCCGGACATGTCGACCACGTCGTCGTGCAGCAAGGTCGCGGTGTGCAGGAATTCGATGGTTGCCGCCAGCAGGCGCAGGTCATCGCCTTCGCGACCCAGAGCCTTGCCACACAGCAACACCAATAGAGGGCGCAGGCGTTTACCGCCAGCCGAGGTAATGTAATCGCCGATTTTCGATACCAGCGGCACTCGGGAAGTCAGCTGCTTCTTGATGATGCCGTCGACGGCGCTAAAATCGTCCGCCACCGCGCGGTAGAAAGCTTGGGGTTGCATCAGCGACAGTTGCTCCAGAAGGGTTGCGCGGCATGCTAGGACCCACGTCGGCGGGTGTCAAGGTACGATGGACGGCCTCTTGCATCGCCCCGGCAGCTTGCGTACAATCGCGCACCCTGAACTTCCTGGGCAGCACCTGCCTTACGCAATTGCAAACAGGCCTTCCAGCCCAATGCAGCCATGCCAGCCAATACCTCTTCTTATAAAGAGCTGGGTGAGCAGGATTATCGGAGAAATACCATGTCGTACGCAGTAATTGTTACTGGTGGCAAGCAGTACAAAGTCGCCCCAGGTGAATACCTGAAGATTGAAAAACTGGAAATCGCTACCGGCGAATCCGTTACTTTTGATCGCGTTCTGTTGGTCGCCAATGGCGATGACGTGAACATCGGCGCTCCAGTTGTTGCTGGCGCTACCGTTGTGGCTGAAGTGATCTCCCAAGGTCGTCACGATAAAGTCCGCATCATCAAGTTCCGTCGTCGTAAGCACCACATGAAGCGTATGGGCCACCGCCAGTGGTACACCGAGATCAAAATCACCGGTATTCAGGCTTAATTTCAGCCTAATTCCTCACTAGGAGAATTGACTCATGGCACACAAAAAAGCTGGTGGTAGTACCCGTAACGGTCGCGACTCAGAAGCCAAACGCCTTGGCGTGAAGATGTATGGCGGCCAGAAAATCATTCCGGGCAACATCATCGTGCGTCAGCGCGGCACCCAATTCCACGCTGGCTACGGCGTTGGCATGGGTAAAGATCACACCCTCTTCGCGAAAATCGAAGGCGTGATCAAGTTTGAAGTAAAGGGCGCGTTCAACCGCCGTTACGTGAGCGTTGTCGCAGCTTAATTGCGAGATCGCTGGAAAAGCCCTGTCTTGCGACGGGGCTTTTTCGTTTGTGGGGTGAGTCTCTTGCAAAGCTGTTTGTGATGGGCTCCGGCGCTGGATTTGCGGTCGTTGATTGAGGTCGCTGCGCTCATTTTTGCAAGAGTCTTATGTCTTAGTGTTTTTCGGCTCGTCCGTATGACGAGAGGCGTTTTGTTATGAAGTTTGTTGATGAAGTATCGATTCGAGTAAAGGCCGGTGATGGCGGCAACGGTTGCATGAGCTTCCGTCGCGAAAAATTCATTGAAAACGGCGGCCCGAACGGCGGTGACGGTGGTGATGGCGGCTCGGTCTACATGATCGCCGACGAAAACCTCAACACCCTGGTGGACTACCGTTACACCCGGCACTTTGATGCCGAGCGTGGTTCCAACGGCGGCAGCACTGACTGCACCGGCAAGAAAGGTGAGGAGCTGGTGCTGCGTGTTCCGGTCGGCACGACTGTTATCGATTCCGCTACTCAGGAAGTGATCGGCGACCTGACCAAGGCTGGCCAGAAACTGCTGGTGGCTCACGGCGGCTGGCACGGTCTGGGTAACACCCGATTCAAGTCCAGTACCAACCGTGCTCCGCGTCAGACCACTCCGGGTAAGCCGGGTGAGGCGCGTGATCTGAAGCTGGAAATGAAGGTGTTGGCTGACGTCGGTCTGCTGGGCTTGCCGAACGCTGGCAAAAGTACTTTCATTCGTTCGGTGTCGGCCGCCAAGCCGAAAGTCGCCGACTACCCGTTCACCACGCTGGTACCGAACCTGGGTGTGGTCAGTGTCGATCGCTGGAAAAGCTTCGTGGTCGCGGACATTCCGGGTCTGATCGAAGGTGCTTCCGATGGCGCAGGTCTGGGGATTCGCTTCCTCAAGCACTTGTCGCGTACCCGTCTGCTGCTGCACCTCGTGGACATGGCGCCGCTGGATGACGCCAGCGCCCCGGATGCTGCGGAAGTGATCGTCAGCGAACTGACCAAGTTCAGCCCGTCCCTGGCAGAGCGTGATCGTTGGTTGGTGCTGAACAAGTGCGACCAGATCCTCGAAGAAGAGCATGACGCTCGCGTCAAGGAGATCGTTGATCGCCTGGAATGGACTGGTCCGGTCTACGTGATCTCGGCCATCTCCAAGCTGGGCACCGAGCGTCTTTGCCACGACATCATGCGTTACATGGAAGATCGTGCTGATCGCCTGGCTAATGACCCGGTTTACAAAGAAGAATTGGCCGAACTCGATCAGCGCATCGAAGACGAGGCCCGTGCTCAGTTGCAGGCCCTGGATGACCAGCGTGCCCTGCGCCGTAGCGGCGTGAAGTCGGTCCACGACATCGGCGACGATGATTGGGATGAAGAAGATGTGGATGACGAAGACGGTCCGGAAATCATTTACGTGCGTGACTGATTCGTTGCGATAAACTAAAACGCCGCTCACTAGAGCGGCGTTTTAGTATCTGGAAATCGGTAGTCACGAATAACGTTACGGGCAGCGCTGGGTCGCGCTGTCCTCAAGCTAAGGTTGAAGATGATGCGGAGCAAGGTGACAGGTGCGCAGCGTTGGGTCGTGAAGATCGGCAGCGCTTTGCTGACGGCGGACGGCAAGGGCCTGGATCGCGCGGCAATGGGTGTTTGGGTTGAGCAAATGGTGGCTTTGCATGAGGCTGGCGTCGAGTTGGTGCTGGTGTCCTCCGGAGCGGTGGCGGCCGGCATGAGTCGCTTGGGCTGGACCGTGCGACCCAGTGCGATGCACGAGTTGCAGGCCGCTGCCGCCATCGGTCAGATGGGGTTGGTGCAGGCCTGGGAGTCGAGCTTTGCCGAGCATGGCCGGCATACCGCGCAGATTCTCCTGACCCACGATGACTTGTCCGACCGCAAGCGCTACCTGAACGCCCGCAGCACCTTGCGCGCGTTGGTTGAGCTGAAGGTTATTCCGGTGATCAACGAGAACGACACCGTGGTCACTGATGAAATCCGTTTCGGTGACAACGACACGCTCGCGGCGCTGGTAGCCAACCTGGTCGAAGCTGACTTGCTGGTGATCCTTACCGATCGCGATGGCATGTTTGACGCCGATCCGCGCAACAACCCTAACGCCAATCTGATTTACGAAGCGCGCGCCGATGATCCGGCGCTGGATGCGGTGGCGGGCGGTACGGGTGGTGCGCTGGGTCGTGGCGGCATGCAGACCAAATTGCGTGCTGCTCGGCTGGCGGCTCGTTCCGGTGCGCATACCATCATCGTTGGTGGGCGTATTGAGCGCGTGCTGGATCGCCTCAAGGCGGGCGAGCGCATCGGCACCTTGCTGTCGCCTGAGCGCGGCCTGTTGGCAGCGCGCAAGCAGTGGCTGGCTGGGCACCTGCAAACCCGCGGCACGCTTGTGCTGGATGCTGGCGCGGTGACGGCGCTGTCCAAAGGCAACAAAAGTTTGCTGCCTGTGGGTGTCAAGCTGGTCCAGGGCAGCTTCCGTCGTGGCGAGATGGTGGTTTGCGTGGCGCCGGACGGTCGTGAGATTGCCCGAGGCCTGGCCAACTACAGCGCGCTGGAAGCACAAAAAATCATCGGTCAGTCGTCTGAGGCGATTGTCGGTCTGTTAGGTTATATGGCGGAGCCGGAACTGGTTCACCGCGATAACCTGATCCTGGTCTGAAGGAATACCTGAATGCGCGTGGCAAAAGGATTGTTGGGTCTGCTGTTGGCGATGCCGCTGCTGGCCTCGGCTGAGGAGATTGGTCAGGTGTCGACGGTGTTCAAGTTTGTCGGTCCGAACGACCGCATCGTCGTTGAGGCGTTTGATGATCCAAAGGTTGAGGGTGTGACCTGCTACCTGTCGCGGGCCAAGACGGGTGGCGTGAAGGGTGGTTTGGGGTTGGCTGAAGATCGTGCAGAAGCGTCTATCGCTTGTCGTCAGGTCGGGCCGATCAGCTTCAAAGGCGAGTTGAAGGATGGTGACGAGGTGTTCAAGGAGCGCACGTCACTGGTGTTCAAGACCATGCAGGTGGTGCGATTCCTCGACAAGAAGCGCAATACGCTGGTGTACCTGGTCTATAGCGATCGTGTGATCGAAGGCAGTCCGCAGAATGCGGTCACCGCCATCCCTATCCTGCCGTGGGCGCAGGCTCAGTAATCCAAAGAAGATCAAAAGTATGGGAAGGGGCTGCCCCTTCCCATTTTTTTTGCGCTGGGTTTACTAAATCGCAGGCAATAAAAAACCGACCCTAGGGTCGGTTTTTTAACAAGCTTATCGCTTATGCGGCAACAGCAAGGTTCAGAGCCTTGACGTGACCGTTCAGGCGGCTCTTATGACGAGCAGCCTTGTTCTTGTGGATGATGCCTTTATCGGCCATACGGTCGATAACTGGCACGGCCAGAACGTAAGCAGCTTGAGCTTTTTCAGCGTCTTTTGCGTCGATGGCCTTAACTACATTCTTGATGTAGGTACGAACCATGGAACGCAGGCTGGCGTTGTGGCTGCGACGCTTCTCAGCCTGTTTTGCACGTTTTTTGGCGGAAGGTGTGTTGGCCACCGTCGAGCTCCTCGAAAGACTTTTTAGGAAATAGCAAACAAAATAGGCCGCGAATCATGCCGATGAGTTGATGTCTTGTCAAGGGCGGTTGAGACGTTCCGCTAAGTGGTAGGTATAAAGAGGCGGGATATTTATTTCCGGCGCTTGACCTGTAAACTCGCGAGCTTTGGCTCTGTGCTGCTGCGGCGCGGAGTATCGCATAAGTAGGCGCTTTGTTCGCCTGCTGTTTATCGACAGGCACAAACTCTTTCAATGAATCTGCTCAAATCGTTGGCCGCCGTCAGCTCTATCACGATGCTTTCCCGGATTCTGGGGTTCGTTCGTGACACTCTCATTGCGCGCACATTTGGCGCCGGGATGGCGACTGACGCCTTCTTTATTGCCTTCAAATTGCCCAATCTGCTGCGGCGGATCTTCGCCGAGGGGGCTTTTTCCCAGGCATTCGTGCCGATTCTTGCCGAATACAAAAGCCAGAAGGGCGAGGAGGCGACGCGAACCTTCATTGCCTACGTCTCGGGCCTGCTGACGCTGGTGCTGGCATTGGTCACCGCGTTGGGCATGATCGCTGCGCCGTGGGTCATCTGGGCGACCGCGCCGGGTTTCACCGATACACCGGAAAAATTCGAGCTGACGGCCAGCCTGTTGCGCGTGACCTTTCCTTATATATTGCTGATCTCCCTGTCTTCATTGGCCGGGGCGATCCTCAACACGTATAACCGCTTCTCGGTGCCGGCCTTCGTGCCGACCCTGCTCAACGTCAGCATGATCATCTTTTCGGTGTTCCTGACGCCGTACTTCGATCCGCCGGTCATGGCGCTGGGCTGGGCAGTACTGGTGGGTGGTCTGGCGCAATTGCTCTATCAGCTGCCGCACCTGAAAAAGATCGGCCTGCTGGTGTTGCCACGACTGAACCTGCGTGACAGTGGCGTCTGGCGGGTCATGAAACAAATGCTGCCGGCGATTCTCGGTGTGTCCGTGAGCCAGATTTCGCTGATCATCAACACCATTTTCGCCTCGTTCCTGGTCGCCGGTTCCGTGTCATGGATGTACTACGCCGACCGTTTGATGGAATTACCGTCCGGTGTGCTGGGCGTGGCGCTGGGTACGATTCTCCTGCCGACCCTGGCCAAGACCTACGCCAGCAAGGATCGCCAGGAATACTCGCGGATCCTCGATTGGGGTCTGCGCCTGTGCTTCATGCTGGTGTTGCCGTGCTCCCTGGCACTGGGGATTCTCGCCGAGCCGCTGACGGTTTCTTTGTTTCAGTACGGCCAGTTCAGCGCGTTTGACGCCTCCATGACCCAGCGGGCGCTGATCGCTTATTCGGTCGGTTTGCTCGGGATTATCGTGATCAAAGTGCTGGCGCCGGGCTTTTATGCGCAACAAAACATCCGCACTCCGGTAAAAATCGCGATTTTCACCCTGATCGTTACCCAGTTGTTCAACCTGGTGTTGATCGGCCCGCTGGCCCACGCCGGCCTGGCACTGGCCATCAGCATCGGCGCGTGCATTAACGCCAGCCTGCTGTTCTATCAGCTGCGCAAGCAGCAGATGTATGAGCCGCAACCGGGCTGGGCGAAGTTCGGCTTCAAGCTGGTGATAGCAGTGTTGGTGATGTCTGCTGTGTTACTGGTCGGAATGCATTTCATGCCAGCCTGGGATCAGGGGCATATGCTGGAGCGGTTCTTGCGTCTGGGCGCATTGGTCGTTGCCGGTGTGGTGGCTTATTTCGGCATGTTGCTGTTGATGGGCTTCCGTTTGCGAGACTTCAATCGCAAAGCGCTGAGCTGAGGTCACGACCTCGATAAACACGGGCGAATCGACGGTTTTGTCGGCTCGATCACTTTGGGTTGCGGTGTTGCCTGTCGTCGGCCGCCGGGTGTGGTTATAATCGACCACTTTATGAGCAAGAAGCGCGTTATGCAGCTGGTTCGAGGCCTCCACAACTTGCGCCCCCAGCATCGGGGCTGTGTCGCCACTATTGGCAACTTTGACGGTGTTCACCGTGGCCACCAGGCTATCCTGGCGAGGCTCCGTGAGCGTGCGCTCGAGTTGGGCGTGCCCAGCTGCGTGGTGATTTTTGAGCCGCAGCCGCGAGAGTTCTTCGCGCCGGACACGGCGCCGGCCCGTCTGGCCCGGCTGCGGGACAAACTGCAGCTGCTGGCCGAGGAAGGTGTCGACCGGGTCCTGTGCCTGGCCTTCAACCAGCGCTTGAGCAAGCTCAGCGCCGCCGAATTCGTCGACACTATTCTGGTGGACGGCCTCGGTGTACAACATCTTGAGGTCGGTGACGACTTCCGTTTCGGCTGCGACCGGGTAGGGGATTTCGATTTCCTGCAACAGGCCGGCGTCCTGCAAGGCTTTACCGTCGAAGCGGCGCAAACCGTGGAGCTGGACGGTATTCGCGTCAGCAGCACCCAGGTCCGCAATGCCCTGGCCGCTGCCGATTTTGCCTTGGCCGAGCGACTGCTCGGGCGTCCGTTCCGGATTGCCGGGAGGGTCCTGCATGGCCAGAAGCTGGCGCGTCAGTTGGGTACGCCCACGGCCAACATACAACTCAAGCGTCGTCGCGTGCCGCTGACCGGGGTTTACCTGGTCAACGTCGACATCGACGGCAAGACCTGGCCAGGCGTCGCCAACATTGGCGTGCGGCCAACCGTTCAAGGTGATGGCAAAGCCCACCTCGAAGTGCATCTTTTAGATTTTGCCGGCGATCTGTATGACCGGCGTTTGACGGTGGTTTTCCACCACAAGCTGCGTGAAGAGCAGCGTTTCGCCTCTCTGGAGGCGCTTAAGACGGCGATCAATGCGGATGTTGCCGCCGCCCGTGCCCTGTCGCACCTAGCGCCAATCGCTAATGAAGAGCCTTAAATGACCGACTATAAAGCCACGCTAAACCTTCCGGACACCGCCTTCCCAATGAAGGCCGGCCTGCCTCAGCGCGAACCGCAGATTCTGCAGCGCTGGGACAGCATTGGCCTGTACGGTAAGTTGCGCGAGATTGGCAAGGATCGTCCGAAGTTCGTACTTCACGACGGTCCTCCGTACGCCAACGGCACGATTCACATCGGTCATGCGCTGAACAAGATTCTCAAGGACATGATCATCCGCTCGAAAACCCTGTCGGGTTTCGACGCGCCTTATGTTCCGGGCTGGGACTGCCACGGTCTGCCGATCGAGCACAAAGTCGAAGTGACCCACGGCAAGAACCTGGGCGCGGACAAAACCCGCGAACTGTGCCGTGCCTACGCCACCGAGCAGATCGAAGGCCAGAAGTCCGAATTCATCCGTCTGGGCGTGTTGGGCGATTTTGCCAACCCGTACAAGACCATGGATTTCAAAAACGAGGCCGGTGAAATCCGCGCCCTGGCAGAAATCGTCAAGGGCGGTTTCGTGTTCAAGGGCCTGAAGCCTGTGAACTGGTGCTTCGACTGCGGTTCGGCCCTGGCTGAAGCGGAAGTCGAGTACGAGAACAAAAAGTCCTCGACCATCGACGTAGCGTTCCCGATTGCCGACGAAGCCAAACTGGCTGCCGCTTTCGGCCTGCCGTCGCTGGGCAAACCCGCTTCGATCGTGATCTGGACCACCACCCCGTGGACCATCCCGGCCAACCAGGCGTTGAACGTTCACCCGGAATTCAACTACGCCCTGGTCGACGTCGGCGACAAACTGCTGGTGCTGGCTGAAGAGCTGGTCGAGTCGTGCCTGGCCCGTTACAGCCTGGAAGGGTCGGTCATTGCGACCACCACCGGTAAAGAGCTGGAACTGATCAACTTCCGTCACCCGTTCTACGACCGTCTGTCGCCGGTATACCTGGCCGAGTACGTTGAACTGGGCGCTGGCACCGGCGTGGTTCACTCCTCGCCAGCCTACGGCGTGGACGACTTCGTGACCTGCAAGAAGTACGGCATGGTCAACGACGACATCCTCAACCCGGTACAGAGCAACGGCGTTTACGCGACGTCGCTGGAGTTCTTTGGCGGCCAGTTCATCTGGAAAGCCAACCCGGCCATCGTCGACAAGTTGACCGAAGTGGGTGCGCTGCTGCACACCAGCATCATCGAACACAGCTACATGCACTGCTGGCGTCACAAGACTCCGCTGATCTACCGCGCCACCGCGCAATGGTTCATCGGCATGGACAAAGAACCTGTGACCGGCGAAACCCTGCGCAAGCGGGCGATCAAAGCCATCGAAGAGACCAAGTTCGTCCCGACCTGGGGCCAGGCGCGCCTGCACTCGATGATTGCCAACCGTCCGGACTGGTGCATCTCCCGTCAGCGCAACTGGGGCGTGCCGATCCCGTTTTTCCTGAACAAGGAAAGCGGCGAGCTGCACCCACGTACTGCCGAATTGATGGAAGAAGTCGCCAAGCGCGTCGAAGTCGAAGGCATCGAGGCCTGGTTCAAGATGGACGCCGCGGAGCTGCTCGGTGACGAAGCGCCGCAATACGACAAGATCAGCGACACCCTGGACGTCTGGTTTGATTCGGGCACCACGCACTGGCACGTTCTGCGCGGTTCGCACCCAATGGGCCACGAGACCGGTCCACGTGCCGACCTGTACCTGGAAGGTTCGGACCAGCACCGTGGCTGGTTCCACTCGTCGCTGCTGACCGGTTGCGCCATCGACAACCACGCGCCATACCGCGAGCTGCTGACTCACGGCTTCACCGTCGATGAGTCCGGCCGCAAGATGTCCAAATCCCTGGGCAACGTGATCGCGCCGCAAAAGGTCAACGACACCCTGGGCGCCGACATCATGCGTCTGTGGGTGGCTTCCACCGATTACTCGGGTGAAATGGCGGTTTCCGAGCAGATCCTGCAGCGCAGTGCGGACGCCTATCGGCGTATCCGTAACACCGCGCGTTTCCTGCTCTCCAACCTGACCGGCTTCAACCCGGCCACCGACATCCTGCCGGCCGAAGACATGCTGGCGCTGGACCGTTGGGCCGTGGACCGCACCCTGTTGCTGCAACGCGAGTTGCAAGAGCACTACGGTGAATACCGCTTCTGGAACGTCTACTCCAAGATCCACAACTTCTGCGTGCAGGAGCTGGGCGGTTTCTACCTCGACATCATCAAGGACCGTCAGTACACCACTGGTGCCAACAGCAAGGCCCGCCGTTCGGCGCAAACCGCGCTGTACCACATCTCCGAAGCGCTGGTGCGCTGGATCGCGCCGATCCTGGCATTCACCGCTGACGAACTGTGGGAATACCTGCCGGGCGAGCGTAACGAATCGGTAATGCTCAACACCTGGTACGAAGGCCTGACCGAGCTGCCGGAAAACGTCGAGCTGGACCGCGCCTACTGGGAGCGGATCATGGCGGTGAAAGTCGCGGTCAACAAGGAAATGGAAATCCAGCGTGCGGCCAAAGCCGTCGGTGGCAACCTGCAAGCCGAAGTGACGCTGTTCGCCGAAGAGGCGCTGAGCGCCGACCTGGCCAAGCTGAGCAACGAGCTGCGCTTCGTACTGATCACCTCGACCGCTACCGTTGCACCGTTCGTTCAGGCGCCGGCCGATGCCGTGGTCACCGAAGTCAGCGGTTTGAAACTGCAAGTGGTCAAGTCGAGCCACGCCAAGTGCGCCCGTTGCTGGCACTGCCGTGAAGACGTCGGTGTGAACCCGGAGCATCCGGAAATCTGCGGTCGTTGCGTCGACAACATCAGCGGCGCTGGCGAGGTTCGTCACTATGCCTAATGCGGCTGGCCGTTTCGGACGGCTGAGCTGGCTCTGGTTGAGTTTGCTGGTCCTGGTCATCGACCAGGCCAGCAAGTTCTACTTCGAAGGCAAGCTCGAGATGTACCAGCAAATCGTGGTGATCCCCGATTTGTTCAGCTGGACCCTGGCCTACAACACGGGCGCGGCGTTCAGCTTCCTGGCCGACAGCTCCGGCTGGCAGCGCTGGCTGTTTGCCCTGATCGCGGTCGTGGTCAGTGCGGTGCTGGTAGTGTGGCTCAAGCGTCTGGGGCGCAACGAAACCTGGCTGGCCGTCGCTTTGGCGCTGGTGCTGGGTGGCGCGCTGGGTAATCTGTATGACCGCATTGCCCTGGGCCATGTGATCGATTTCATTCTGGTGCATTGGCAGAACCGCTGGTATTTCCCGGCGTTCAACTTTGCCGACAGTGCAATCACTGTTGGTGCCGTAATGCTTGCGCTGGACATGTTCAAAAGTAAGAAGACCGGAGAAGCCGTTCATGACTGAACAGGTATTGGCTGAGCAACGCATCCGCCAGAACACGGAAGTCACTTTGCACTTTGCACTGCGCCTGGAGAACGGCGACACCGTCGACAGCACCTTCGACAAAGCCCCGGCGACCTTCAAGGTCGGTGATGGCAACCTGTTGCCAGGGTTCGAAGCTGCGCTGTTCGGCTTCAAGGCTGGCGACAAGCGTACGCTGACGATTCAGCCGGAAAACGCTTTTGGCCAACCCAACCCGCAGAACGTACAGATCATCCCGCGCTCGCAGTTCAAGGACATGGAACTGTCGCCGGGCTTGCTGGTGATCTTTAACGATGCGGCCAATACTGAGTTGCCCGGTGTGGTGAAGGTATTCGATGACGAGCAAGTGACCATCGACTTCAACCACCCGCTGGCCGGCAAGACATTGACCTTTGACGTCGAGATCATCAACGTCAAATCGTTGTAACTGACCGAACACGGTCAAAATGTGGGAGTGAGCCTGCTCGCGAAAGCGGTGTGTCAGTCAACATTGATGTTGAATGTGATGACGCTTTCGCGAGCAGGCTCGCTCCCACAGTAAGAAGTTTTTTACTGTTTTCGCTATTTCTTGCGCGCAAGACACGAGGCACAGCATGCAAATCAAACTCGCCAACCCCCGTGGCTTCTGCGCCGGTGTGGACCGGGCGATCGAAATCGTCAACCGCGCCCTGGAAGTCTTCGGGCCGCCGATCTACGTGCGCCACGAAGTGGTCCACAACAAATTCGTCGTCGAAGACCTGCGTGCTCGCGGGGCGATCTTCGTCGAAGAACTGGATCAGGTGCCGGACGACGTCATCGTGATCTTCAGTGCCCACGGTGTTTCCCAGGCCGTGCGTACCGAAGCCGCCGGTCGCGGCCTGAAGGTGTTCGACGCCACCTGCCCGCTGGTGACCAAGGTACACATCGAAGTTGCACGCTACAGCCGCGACGGCCGTGAATGCATCCTCATCGGCCACGCCGGTCACCCGGAAGTCGAAGGCACCATGGGCCAGTACGATGGCAGCAATGGTGGCGCGATCTATCTGGTCGAAGACGAGAAAGACGTCGCCGCCTTGCAGGTGAACAACCCTGAAAAACTGGCGTTCGTGACCCAGACCACCCTGTCCATGGACGATACCAGCCGCGTCATCGATGCCCTGCGCACACGCTTCCCGGCGATCGGTGGCCCGCGCAAGGACGACATCTGCTACGCCACGCAAAACCGTCAGGACGCGGTCAAGCAACTGGCCGACGAGTGCGACGTGGTACTGGTGGTCGGCAGCCCGAACAGCTCCAACTCCAATCGCCTGCGTGAACTGGCCGAGCGCATGGCTACCCCGGCCTATCTGATCGACGGTGCCGAAGACCTGCAAAAGAGCTGGTTCGACGGAGTCGAGCGAATCGGCATCACTGCTGGCGCCTCCGCACCGGAAGTGCTGGTGCGTGGCGTGATCCAGCAGTTGCAAGCGTGGGGTGCTACCGGCGCCGATGAACTGGCCGGTCGCGAGGAGAACATCACCTTCTCCATGCCTAAAGAGTTACGCGTCCGCTCCCTGCTTTAACGCTTTTGCCTCCAGGGCACAGCGCCTGCTCAGCCTTATGGCTGCGCAGGCTGACGCGGCCGGTCGCGGCCAGCACCACCTGGAGCTGAGTGACCGGTTCGCGGGCTGCGCAAATGTGCAATGTCCCCGCTTGAAAGGCCCGTCCGGGCATCTGTGGCTCGCCAATACTGTTGAAACGTATGTATCGCCTGACCGGCCAATTGCCGACAATCGGCACCCGAGTGCCACTCGCGCGCTCAACCAGCAGCGGATTGCTGTTGTCCTCCGCGCCTTTACCACTGATATCCAGAATGATCCGCCAGCCCTGACTCCAGTCGTCGTTGATTCCGTGAATCACGACGCTCTGGTTGCGTGTGATGGCAACGGTTCTGGCGTTGCGTATACCGCTGATAAGCGACTGTGCCACCTGCTCGCGATGGTTCGATTCAGTCAGTGCAGCAAACGCCGGACTGACCAATAGCAGAACAATACCGACAATTGTCAGTCCCATGAGCAGTTCGATCAGGCTGAAACCTCGCTGATGCATGTCATCTCCCTCCCTGGAGTACTGCGGCTCGCGCGATCCCTGCGCGAGTTATGGCAAAACAACCGAACACCTGCCGGTCGAATGTTCTAGCGTGTAGAAGCAGGTATAGCCGACGGCAACGGAGGGCACCGATGGATCATCGTACAAAAGGTTTCACGCTGATCGAGTTGCTGATCGCGCTCGCGGTGTTTCTGGTCCTGATCACGCTGGCCGTACCGGCGTTTACCCGTTCGGTGCAAATCACCAAGGCCGACACCGAAATCGGCGATCTGCAACGCGGACTCAATTTCGCCCGACTGGAGGCTATCGACCGTGGTGTCACCACCCGGCTGCGCCCGACGGCCGGCGGCAGCGTCTGGACCGGGGAATTAACGGTCTTTGACGGTACTGGCAATCCGGCCAATGTATTGCGGGTTGTTCCAGCGATGAGCAGCGGGGCGACTCTAACGCTAACCTCGGGGGTGACTGCCATCGATTTCAACAATCTGGGTGGGTTGTCGGCACCGTCCACGGCGGTAGTGATCAGCTATGTACTGGGGGCGCAAAGCAGGACGCTGAATGTGTGTTTGAACGGACGAATTCTATTGGGTGGAAATTGCGGATGAGGGGATGGAACAAGCGTGCACAGGAGGGCATGACGCTGATCGAAGTCTTGGTTGCGTTGTTGATTCTGAGCGTGGGGCTGTTAGGGGCTGCGGCGATTCAGCTCAACGCGCTGAAGTACACAGACAGTTCGCGGATGACCAGCCAGGCCAGTTTTATCGCCTACGACATGATGGACCGAATTCGCGCCAACTCCGGTGCCGACTACACCGTCACGCCACCGACCTCAGGCAACCTGAGCGTCGCCCGGGATCAGGACCTCTACGACTTCACCACCAACATTGTCGATTTCGGCGGCGCCACTGCCACCGGAAGCGTTACGCTCAATCAGCGGGTGTACACCATCACCATCACCTGGGATGACTCGCGGGCTGCGAACATCGCCAATTCGCGGCGCAGTTTTGTCCTGACCAGTCGCGCCACAGTCGATCCGGTGTCGACACCATGAACCAGGCCAACAGAGGTTTCGGCCTGATCGAGTTACTGATCGCCCTGGCGTTGAGTTTGGTCGTGGTCCTGGGCGTGGCGCAGATTTTCATCGCGGCCAAGAACACCTATGTCAGCCAGAGCACCGCTGCCGCCATGCAGGAAGATGCGCGTTTCGTACTGAGCAAACTGATTCAGGAAATTCGCATGGTCGGCATGTTCGGATGTCTGGGGGCTATCACCGACTCGAGCTCGGCGGGTGACTTCAATGTCAGCCAGACAACGCCGATCAGTTGGGACAATGCCAACCTCAAACTGACCCTGGTGACTTCGGATGTCGGCGGCGGTGGCGGGGTACCGACCTGGACGGTGGTTTCCGATTGTCGGAACAATGCAACGGCCTACACGGGCACCCGAGTTCCGGCGTCGGGCGAGCTGGCGTTTCCGATCCGGCGCTTGATCTACAGCTTCAGCAACAATCAACTGCTGATGGGTGTCGGCACTGGCACGCCGGCTCAGGCGGTGCTGGTGAACAACGTCAGTGCCTTCAACGTGAGCTTCGGCCTCGCCAGTTCGGCCACTGATGTGGCTGCCTCCAGTTACAGCAGCAACCCCTCTGATCCGGCGCGCATTCGTAGTGTTCGCCTGACATTGACCCTCACCGACCCGAACAATCGGGTACACAACCAAACCTTCAACGTGGTTGCCGCTCTGCGCAACCGCTTGCCATGAGGGGAGGGCCGATGAGTATTTCTCCCGTGACCCCTCACACCCAGCGTGGCATGGCGCTGCTGGTTAGCCTGGTGTTTCTTCTGTTGCTGACACTGATTGGTCTTTCATCGATGCAAAGCGCCACGCTGCAGGAAAAAATGGCTGCCAGCGTGACCTTGCGCAATCAGTCGTTCCAGGGCGCCGAATCGGCGTTGCGCGTAGGTGAAAGCGCGGTGCAACTGGAGACCTATTCGTTACCGGTCTGCAGCGGCACCACCCAATGCGCGCCGCCGGCCGAGTCGTCGACAATCATCGGCGCCGGCTTAAATTCCACCTCGGGGGTAACCTGGATCGCCTCCGGCAGCGGTTTTTACGGGGTGCAGAACATCGGCACCACCCTGACCGCCGTGAATGTTCCGAGCAACACCTCGACAACGCTGTACCGGGTGACCGCAGTCGGCATCGCGGGCAACTCGCGCAGTGTGGTGGAGAGTATTTATGCAAAGGATTGAGTGGCGTGACGGGTTGTGGAGGTTGTTTTGCGGCGCGGTGTTGGGGCTTTACCTGTCGGCGCCGGCCTATGCGTTCACGCCCTCGGATTCGCCGCTGTTGAACGCCGCCGCCGTGGCACCCAACGTGATGCTGCTACTAGATGACTCGGGGAGTATGAACAGCATTATCTGGGCGGCAGGCTTCGACCCAGCGATCGCGCGCCCCCCGGTGACTATTTGCCTCTCGAATGGTACGTGCTTGAAAGGCCGGGAACTTGACATGACCGATACCAGTATCGCTTTGTCGAGTTTGAATCACGGAACATGCGTCAAGGACGGATGGTACGGTTTTTATAAGAACAGCGTTTCCGGTCTGGATTCGCTTTGCCTGAAGCTTCCTGATCCGGTAGGGCGCGAGGACACTCGCTATTCGGCGAAATACTTGTCGTATCTGATAAGCCTGGCCAACAATTCCGACCGGGATTTCACCGATGGCTCGATCCCCGATGATTACCGGATGAATGTGGCGCGCAATGTTTCCAAGGCATTGGTGGCCGGTAATCGCTCGCTGCGTATCGGCCTGGCGACGTTCAACCTGGCTGTCGGAAACCATAAGAATGACGGCGGTTACATCACCCGCTCGGTCAGTGATTTGTCGGCTGTCAGCGGCACCGTGACTCAGGCTCAGGCTGATACCAACTACAACGCATTGATCGCCGGAATCGACGAACTGAGCGCGGAGGCCAATACGCCACTGGCTGAAGCCTATTACGAGATCACCCGCTATTTCCGTGGCATGGCGCCGTACAACAACTCGACGCCCACCACCTATACCAGTCCGATTCAGTATCGCTGCCAAAGAAACTACGGGGTGGTGATTACTGATGGCCTGCCAACCTACGACCGAACCTTTCCGGCCGACGATCCTCTCGGTGGCAGCCGCTTACCGAACTGGGACGGGATCAGCAATAACGATGGCGCCAACCTCCTCGGCGACGACGATGGCGATACCCTGTATCTGGATGACATCGCCAAGTTCGCCTTCGACATCGACATGCGCTCCACGGGGACCGATGCCGCGGGCAAAAGCTGGGACGCCCTGGATTTTCCCAGGCAGAACATGAATACCTACACCGTGGGTTTTACCGCAGCAAACCAAATGCTGGCGGACGCCGCGACCTACGGGCAGGGCAAGTACTACCAGGCGACTGAAGGCGTCGGGCTCAACAGCGCACTGTCTTCGGCCCTGAGCGACATCACCTCCGGGGCCGGCTCTGGCGGCAGTGGCGTCACCAGCGGGACCACTCTGACCAGCGGTTCGAGTTACTTTCAGACCAGTTACGATCCCAAGGATTGGCGCGGCACGATCAAGTCTTACGGGTTTACCTCCGCTGGCGCGGTCAACACCGCCTCGGTGTTGTGGACAACCGATACCGCCATCGTGCCCGGTGCCACGGCGCCGACCTACCAGTCCTGGAATACCCTGACCAATTCGGCTGTGACACTGGCCTACGCCAGTTTTTCCCCTGCCCAGCAAACATCCATCAACCAGGGTTTGCCCATTGGCATCACCGGCAGCGATCTGGTGGAGTGGAGCAAGGGCGCCAACAAGGTCGGCCTGAAAGTGCGCAGTGTGCTGCTTGGCGACATCATCAATTCGCCGTTGGCCCTGGCGTCACCCACGGATAAAACCGCGTCTGATCTGTCAGGCGACACCACTTACAGCACCTATCTGGCAACCAAAGCGGCAAGCATGAATGCCAGCCTCGTGGTGAACGCCAATGACGGCTTTGTAAACGTCATCAACACAGCCAATGGCACGCGACGTTACGCTTTTATGCCGTCCAGTGTGTTGCCGTCACTGCGCTATATCGCCGACTCCACTTACATAAACGGGGTGAGCCACAAGTTTTTGGTGGACGGTCAGGTGGGCGTGTTCGATGCCCAGCTCAACAGTGCCTGGAAAACCCTCGCGTTGGGCGGGACAGGGGCGGGGGGGCGAACCTTCTATGCGCTGCAACTGTTCGACGCCTCGGCAGGTAACGTGACCAAGGCGTTGTGGGAGATCAGCGCACCGTCCACAGCAAATACGGCGAACGTTTTCAATGATCTGGGTTATGCCTACGCACGACCGGAAGTGGCACGCTTGGCCGACGGTCGATGGGCTGCATTCATCTCCAACGGTTATGGCAGCAACTCCGGGGTGGCAGCGTTGTACGTGGTCGACATTCGCGACGGCACGCTGATCAAGAAAATCGTGGTGGACGGCGCGGAGACTACCAACGGTCTGTCATCGGTAAAACTTCGGGTCAATTCGCAGAATGTGGTGCAGGCCGCTTATGGCGGCGATTTGAAGGGGCGGATGTGGAAGTTTGATTTGAGCGCTACCGCCCCGGAATCGTGGGACCTGGCGTTTTCCCGCAATCCGCTGTTTACCACCGCAGGTGGCATCACCCAGCCGATTACCGCGCAACCATTGCTGGCGGACAATTCGTTGGGGGGGACGGAAGTGTTTTTCGGTACCGGTAAATTCAATGAAATTGCCGACAAGACCAACAAAGACCTTCAGGCTTTCTATGCCGTGTGGGATGCGGAAGGTGGCTCCGGACAAATCACAACGTCCAGTTTGCAGGCACAGTCGGTGACTGGCGTGTTCTCGGGTAGCAGTGGGCAATTCATCACCACCAGCCAGAACGACGTGACCTATCCGGCGAAAAAAGGCTGGTACCTGCCGCTGGTGTACAACAACGTGCTAACCGGTGAGCGGGTGATCAATCAGGCCAGTCTGGCGGCGGGCCGGATCGTGTTCACCACGGCCAGCGTGGACACCACCGATCCTTGCGCCAGTTTCGGTACCGGCAAACTGGTCGAGCTGGATGCATTCAGCGGTAAGATGCTCAATTACGCGGTGCTCGACACCAATGGTGACGGGCTGGTCGACAGCACGGATTCGATATCAAGCGGGGTGATTTTCACCGGTGGTATTCCGACGCTGAACGCGATCGTCAACAATGCGTCCCGCAAGATTGTGAACAACTCCAGCGGTGGCATCAGCTCCCTGGTGGAAAAGCCCGGCAGCGGCGGCAGCCGTCGCATCATGTGGCGACAAATACAGTAAGTGAGAGTTTGAGGCATGCGCAGATCCAGCCGAGGTTTTACCCTGATCGAAATCATGATCGTGATTGCGATCATCGGGATCGTCATCACCATTGGCTACCCGAGCCTCACCGAGTACGTGAATAAGGGCCGCCGCACTGAAGTCGCCGGCCTGCTCTCCGAACAAGCGCAGATCCTTGAACGCTACTATTCGAAGAATAATGTCTACACCAATGCCACCGGCCTGAACGCCGGTAATGACTTCTACACCATCACCCCGACCCTGACCGATCAGACCTTCCTGCTGACGGCAGTGCGCAAGGCCGGCAAGGCCATGGCGGCTGACAAGTGCGGTGATTTCACTATCACCAACACAGGCGTCAGAAGCATGGTCAATGCGACGGCCACGACCAAGGATTGCTGGGGTCGCTGAGTTCCTTTTGCGGGCGCCTTTTGTGCCCTCTGTTTATTTAACGGTTGGATCAGAACATGACCAGGCAACAGCAAGTGGTGATTGTCGGCGGCGGCGTGATTGGCCTGCTGACGGCGTTCAATCTCGCGTCCGAAGTGCAAAGTGTTGTGCTGCTGGATCGCTCGAACGTCGGTCAGGAGTCGTCCTGGGCGGGTGGCGGTATCGTTTCGCCGCTTTACCCGTGGCGCTACAGCCCAGCGGTCACCGCGTTGGCGCATTGGTCCCAGGATTTTTATCCACAGCTGGGTGAGCGACTGTTTGCCGCCACTGGTGTCGATCCCGAGGTGCATACCACCGGGTTGTACTGGCTGGATCTGGATGATGAAGCCGAGGCGCTGGCATGGGCCGAGCGTGAAAACCGGCCGTTGCGGGCTGTGGATATCTCGGCGGCTCACGACGCAGTGCCTGTGCTGGGCAGCGGTTTTTCCCGGGCGATCTACATGGCCGATGTGGCCAATGTGCGTAATCCGCGGCTGGTGAAGTCCCTCAAGGCTGCGTTGCTGGCGCTGCCGAACGTGACGATTCATGAGCAGTGTGAAGTCAGCGGGTTTATCCGTGAAGGCGCTACGGTGGTCGGGGTGCAGACCTCGGCGGGAGCGATTCATGGCGATCAGGTGGTGCTGACTGCGGGTGCCTGGAGCGGTGATTTACTCAAGAGCCTGGATCTGGAGCTGCCGGTCGAGCCGGTGAAAGGGCAGATGATTCTCTACAAATGCGCAGCGGATTTCCTGCCGAGCATGGTTCTGGCCAAGGGGCGTTATGCGATTCCCCGGCGCGACGGGCACATTCTGATCGGCAGTACACTGGAGCATGAAGGCTTCGACAAAACACCGACCGAATCTGCCCTGGAGAGCCTGAAGGCATCGGCGGTGGAGTTGATTCCTGCACTGGCGGGTGCCGAGGTCGTGGGCCACTGGGCCGGGTTGCGACCGGGCTCGCCGGAAGGCATTCCCTACATCGGTCGGGTGCCAGGGTTCGAAGGGCTTTGGCTCAATTGCGGGCATTACCGTAATGGCTTGGTGCTGGCGCCGGCATCGTGTCAGTTGTTTGCGGATGTGATGCTGGGGCGTGAGCCGATCATTGATCCGGCGCCATATGCACCGGCGGGACGGATCTGAGACTCAATCGAGTCCCAGTTTCTTGAGCCTGTAGCGCATCGACCTGAATGAAAGATTTAACCGCTGAGCCGCCGCCGTGCGGTTCCAGCGGGTTTCTTCCAGGGCCTGGAGGATAAGGTTGCGTTCGACGTTTTCCAGGTAGTTTTCCAGGTTATCGATCTGCGTCAGGTCCGGCATACCACCTTCCGGGTTGCAGTTGCCTTCGGCCAGTCGCAGGTCGCTGGTTTCAATTTGTTTGTTTTCGCACAACGTGTGCGCCCGTTCGAGCACGTTCTCGAGTTCCCGCACGTTGCCGGGGAAGCGATAGCTTTTCAGCGCGTCGAGGGCATGGGGGTGGAGTTTTGCGGCGGGTTGGCCGGTGCTGATGGCCAGGCGTTTGAGCACATGGCTGGCGAGGGATTCGATGTCTTCACGGCGTTCGCGCAAGGGCGGCACCCGTAGTTCGATCACGTTCAACCGGTAATACAAATCCTGGCGAAAGCGTTCGGCGGCAACTTCGGTGTCGAGGTCTTTGTGGGTGGCGCAAAGGATACGCACATCGACCACGGTTTCCTGCTGTTCCCCGACACCGCGAACGGCTTTTTCCTGTATTGCCCGTAGCAGTTTGACCTGCATCGCCAGCGGCAAATCAGCCACTTCGTCGAGGAACAAGGTGCCGCCATGGGCCGCCTGGAACAGTCCGGGTTTGTCTTCGATGGCACCGCTGAAACTGCCTTTGCGATGACCGAAAAATTCGCTCTCCATCAATTCCGACGGAATCGCCCCGCAATTGACCGGGATAAAGGGTTGGCTGGCGCGCGGCCCTTGTTCATGGATCAGTCGCGCGACCAATTCCTTGCCGCTGCCGGATTCGCCGCTGATGTACACCGGGGCCTGACTGCGGGCCAGTTTGTCGATGTGTTTGCGCAGGGCGCGCATGGGCGGTGAATCACCCAGTAGCCGGCGATCGATGGCGATGCCGGTACCGCCCGGCGCAGGCAACCGAAGTGCGCTGCTGACCAGTTCTCGCAGGCGAGTGAGGTCCACCGGTTTGGTCAGGAAGTCGAAGGCGCCGGCCTTGAGGGCGTTGATCGCCGTTTCCAGGCTGCCATAAGCGGTGATCATTGCCACTGGTAATTGTGAGTGGCGTTGCTGGATGTGTTGCACCAGCTCAAGGCCGGTGCCGTCCGGCAAGCGCATGTCGGTCAGGCACAAATCGAACGTCTCTCGCGACAGCAGGGCCTGGGCTTCGCCGAGGTTGCGGGCACTGAAAGTGTCGAGTTTCATCCGGCCGAGGGTGATTTCCAGGAGTTCGCGGATATCCGGTTCGTCGTCGACGATCAGGACTTTTTGCCGTGGGCTCATGTTCAACTTTGTTTCCGTCCGTGAGCAAAAGTGATGCGAAAGCAGCCGCCGCCTTGGCGTGGTTTGAAGTCTAGGCGGGCCTGGTTGCTTTCGCACAGCTCACGGGACAGATAAAGCCCCAGGCCAGTGCCTTGGGGGCTGGTGGTGAAGAACGGTTCGAACAAGTGCACATGATGCTCCGGTGCCACGCCAGGGCCATCGTCGAGGATCTCGAGTACCGGCAGCTGGCTGTCCGGGTCGACGAACAACTTGAGCCAGACCTGCGCCAGGTCGTGATTCAAGGCGCTATGGCGCCAGGCATTGCGCAACAGATTGTCGAGAATCTGGGTCAGCTGGTCTGGATCCATCAGGGTTTTGAAGTCTCCTGAGCCGATGCGCAGGTGAATCTGCTGATGCTCGGTCGCCCCCTCGCGGGTTTCGTTGACGAACTGTTCCAGCCACGGCTTCAGATCAAGCCGTTGCGCTACGGTTTGCTGGCGGCGGGACAGTTGCAGGACGTTTTCGATTACCCGATTCATTCGCTGAGAGTGGTCTTGAATAATCTGTGTCAGACGTCGATCCGCGCGGTTCAGTTCCTCTGATTCTTGCAATAGCTGCGCGGCATGACTAACGGCGCCCAGTGGATTGCGGATTTCATGGGCGATACCGGCGGTCAGGCGACCGAGGGCGGCGAGCTTCAATTGCTGGGCTTGTTGAGCGATCTGCGCGAGGTCTTCGAGAAAGACCAGGGTCTGCTGGTGCGGGCTTTGGTCCAGGGCAATGAAGCTTGGTTGCAGCTCCAGACCACTACTGGCGACTTTCAGGCTCTGGGGGCGCAGCGTCGGATTGTTGAGCCACAGTTGCAGGCGTTCGACCAGGCTGGGCAGGTAGTCGTCGATCAGTTGGCCTGCAAGATTTTCCCGGCCTAACAGGTTCAAGGCGCTGTGGTTGGCCAGTTGAACCCGCCGCTTGTCGTCGAGTACCAGGATGCCGGTACGCATGCGTTGCAGGATCAGTGCGTTGAGGGCTTCGAGGCCGACGACTTCGCTGGCCCGTTGTTCGGCGAGGGTTTCGCTGACCTCCAGGCGTCGGCTCAGCCCTTGCACCAGCAATGCCGCCGCAAAACACAGGGCGCCGAGCGTGCCGACTTGCAGGTAATCGTTGGGGGTAGCGGGATGGCTGAAACTCAGGAGGAAGCTCAACCCGACGATGCCAAGTGCGCCGACGGCGGCAATCAGCAGTCCGATGCGCCCTCGCAACAAGGTGTTACTGATGGCTACCGATACGATCAGCAAGTTGCCGATGGCGCTGGCCACACCGCCGGCGGCGTAGAACAGAGCGCACAGCAGCAGGACGTCGGTCAGCGCCAGGCTGAACAGTTGCGCCGGGCGCCGGGTATTCCCGAGGAATACCACCAGCAGGATATTCAGCACCAGGTAAAACCAGCTGCCACTGCGCAGCAGGTCGTCATTGCTGAACGTCAGCAGCTGGTTGTCCATGTTGCTGGAGATCAACAGCACCAGGGTGATGCCGATGCTCAAACGGTAAAGGTGATAGAGGCGCAGCAGTCGCTGGGCCTGTTTGCTGCCGGGACTGGAGGTCTCAGCGATCACTGGAGCCCGGGCCTTGCTCAAGATGAGCCTGGCTGCAATACCACTGTTGTTGAAGGCTCAGCGCGCGGTCGCGTGGCAGGTGTACGCCGCAATGGGCGCAGCGGACCATCGGGGCCGCTTCCAGCTCGGCAGAGGACTTGGGCACGGAGGCCTGGCCCTTGAACTTGCGCCAGAACCATACCGCAGCGGCAATCAGGGCGATCCAGAACAGTAAACGAAGCATGATGAGCAGCTATTCGACGAGTGATGAGCCAGTTTAGCCAAGGACATGACCAGCGCACAGCGTAATCATCGAGCCCATAAAAAAGGAGCCTCGAAAGGCTCCTTTTTGTACAACCCGATGCGTCAGTCAAACACGCCGAAGGTCATGTAGCTGAACCACGAGCGGTCGCTGTTATTGGCTTCGGACTCGTGTTCCTCTTCTTCGATCACGTCGCCATTTTCATCTTTAGGCTTGAGATCGTTCGGAATCGCGTCCTTGGCGTCCTGGAATTGCTTCTGCACGTCCTGGTTAGCGCGGGTTTCGCCCGGCGGCAGCGGTGGACGGGATTCGATCAGGCCCAGGGTGGCCTTGCTCAACCACGACCGGTTGTCGGCTTCGGCCACCGAAGGCTGGAACTGACCGTCGACCAGGCTTGGATGGTTCGGGTAGTTGAGCTTCAGGGTTTCGAGGCTGGTGGCGGCCAGGTCGTCCAGGTGCAGACGCTGGTAAGCCTCTGTCATCACCGCCAGGCCGTCACCGACCGAAGGGGTTTCCTGGAAGTTTTCCACCACGTAGCGACCACGGTTCGCGGCGGCGACATAGGCCTGACGGGTCAGGTAGTAGTCGGCAACGTGAATCTCGTAGGCCGCCAGCAGGTTGCGCAGGTAGATCATGCGCTGCTTGGCGTCCGGCGAGTAGCGGCTGTTGGGGAAGCGGCTGGTCAGCTGGGCGAACTCGTTGTAGGAGTCGCGAGCGGCGCCCGGGTCACGCTTGGTCATGTCCAACGGCAGGAAGCGCGACAAGAGGCCGACGTCCTGGTCGAAAGAAGTCAGACCCTTGAGGTAATACGCGTAATCCACGTTCGGGTGCTGCGGGTGCAGGCGAATGAAGCGCTCGGCGGCGGACTTCGCAGCTTCAGGCTCGGTGTTCTTGTAGTTGGCGTAGATGAGCTCGAGTTGAGCCTGATCAGCGTAGCGACCGAACGGATAACGCGACTCCAGCGCCTTCAGCTTGGCTGTGGCGGCGGTGTAGCTATTGTTGTCCAGATCGTGCTGAGCCTGCTGGTACAGCTCGACCTCGCTCAGGTTTTCGTCTACGACTTCCTTCGATGAGCAAGCAGCGGTCAATGCGAGGATGGCGATCAGCAGCAGGTGTTTCACTTGCATGGCGGCTTGCGTCCCTATGACGGCCGCTGTCTTGGGCGGGGCCGTCCTGTTATGATGAGCGCCCCGTTGATAAGCCTCGGGGCAAAAGACGCCGTATTTAACCACAAGCGCGCAGCCGAAACCAAAGGCTGTGCCGACGCCTAGTCTGAGCATGTCCGATAAAATTGAACTTCGCGCAGAGGTGCCGTCCGAATTGGGCGGCCAACGCCTCGATCAAGTCGCCGCACAATTATTCGCTGAGCACTCGCGCTCGCGCCTTTCCGCCTGGATCAAAGACGGCCGCCTGACTGTGGATGGGGCGGTTATCCGCCCGCGAGACATTGTTCACGGTGGTGCCATTCTTGAACTCACTGCCGAGCAGGAAGCTCAGGGCGAATGGATCGCTCAAGACATCGAGCTGGACATCGTCTATGAAGACGACGACATCCTGGTGATCAACAAACCCGCGGGTCTGGTGGTGCATCCTGCCGCCGGTCACGCTGATGGCACCTTGCTCAACGCCTTGCTGCACCACGTGCCGGACATCATCAATGTGCCCCGCGCCGGTATCGTGCATCGCCTGGACAAGGACACCACCGGTCTGATGGTGGTGGCCAAGACCATTCAGGCGCAGACACAGCTTGTCACGCAATTGCAGAGCCGCAGCGTAAGCCGGATCTACGAGTGCATCGTGATCGGTGTGGTAACTGCCGGCGGCAAGATCAACGCGCCAATCGGTCGTCATGGTCAGCAACGCCAGCGCATGGCCGTGATGGAAGGTGGCAAGCAAGCCGTCAGCCATTACCGCGTGCTCGAGCGTTTCCGCTCCCACACTCACGTTCGGGTGAAGCTGGAAACCGGTCGTACGCACCAGATTCGTGTGCATATGGCTCACATCAACTTCCCGTTGGTCGGAGATCCTGCCTACGGCGGTCGTTTCCGTATTCCGCCGGCAGCCAGTGTGACCATGATCGAATCGTTGAAGGCATTCCCGCGTCAGGCGCTGCATGCGCGGTTCCTGGAGCTGGATCACCCGACTACCGGTAAACGCATGAGCTGGGAATCGCCACTGCCGGACGATTTCGTCTGGTTGCTGACGCTGCTCAAGCAAGACCGCGAAGCGTTCATCGGATGAGTGACTGGCTGATTCCCGACTGGCCTGCGCCTGCCGGGGTGAAAGCCTGTGTGACCACCCGTGCGGGCGGCGTCAGTCTGGCGCCGTTCGACAGCCTCAACCTCGGCGATCACGTCGATGACAGCCCCGAAGCTGTTGCCGAAAACCGCCGTCGCCTCACCGATCATTTTTCTATTCAGCCGGCCTGGTTAAAGCAGGTTCACGGCATTGCTGTGGCCCACGCAGACCCAAGCCTTACGGCCACTGCCGATGCCAGCTGGACGGCAACGCCCGGTATCGCCTGCACGGCGATGACCGCGGATTGCCTGCCGGCATTGTTTTGCGACCGTGCCGGCACTCGCGTAGCAGCGGCTCATGCCGGATGGCGCGGGTTGGCGGCAGGTGTGCTGGAAGCGACTCTAGACACGCTGGCCGTGCCACCAGAAGAAGTGCTGGTCTGGCTCGGTCCGGCCATTGGCCCGCAAGCCTTTGAAGTCGGTCCGGAAGTGCGCGAAACCTTCGTCGAGCAATTGCCCGAAGCCGCCAAAGCCTTTGTGCCGAGTGCCAATGCTGGCAAATTCATGGCTGATATCTATGAGTTGGCGCGTTTGCGTCTGGCGGCTCGAGGTGTCACCGCTGTTTATGGTGGCGGTTTCTGCACCGTGACCGATCCTCGCTTCTTTTCTTACCGCCGCAGCCCACGCACCGGCCGGTTTGCCTCTCTTGTCTGGCTCGAGCGCTAGACTTCGCTGATCTGCATCAACTGTTTGACGCTTGAATCTTCCAGAATCGACCGCATCTATAACGGTATCTGGCAGGTTTCTTCATTCAGGATGTTTTATAGGTCCGGCCTGCTCAAAAGGAAGGTGACCCATGCGTATAGACCGTTTAACCAGCAAATTGCAGTTAGCCTTGTCCGACGCCCAATCCCTGGCCGTCGGCCTCGATCATCCGGGCATTGAACCGGCGCACTTGATGCAAGCCATGCTCGAGCAGCAGGGTGGTTCGATCAAACCCCTGTTGATGCAGGTGGGCTTCGACGTCAACAGCCTGCGTAAAGAGCTGACCAAAGAGCTCGACCAACTACCAAAAATCCAGAACCCGACCGGCGACGTCAACATGTCGCAGGATTTGGCGCGCCTGCTCAATCAGGCCGATCGTCTGGCCCAGCAGAAGGGCGACCAGTTCATCTCCAGCGAGCTGGTGTTACTCGCCGCCATGGACGAGAACAGCAAGCTCGGCAAATTGTTGCTCGGTCAGGGCGTCAGCAAGAAAGCCCTGGAAAACGCGATCAACAACCTGCGCGGTGGTGAGGCCGTCAATGACGCCAACCACGAAGAGTCGCGTCAGGCGCTGGATAAATACACCGTCGACCTGACCAAGCGTGCCGAAGAAGGCAAGCTCGATCCGGTGATCGGCCGTGACGACGAAATTCGCCGGACCATTCAGGTCCTGCAACGCCGTACCAAGAACAACCCGGTGCTGATCGGTGAGCCGGGTGTGGGTAAAACCGCCATCGCTGAAGGCCTGGCCCAGCGCATCATCAACGGCGAAGTGCCGGATGGACTGAAAGGCAAACGCCTGCTGTCCCTGGACATGGGGTCGCTGATTGCCGGTGCCAAGTACCGCGGCGAGTTCGAAGAGCGCCTCAAATCCCTGCTCAACGAGCTGTCGAAGCAGGAAGGGCAGATCATTCTGTTCATCGACGAACTGCACACCATGGTCGGCGCCGGTAAAGGCGAAGGCTCGATGGACGCGGGCAACATGCTCAAGCCGGCGTTGGCGCGCGGTGAGCTGCACTGCGTTGGCGCGACCACGCTCAACGAGTACCGCCAATATATAGAGAAGGATGCAGCCCTCGAACGGCGCTTCCAGAAAGTGCTGGTGGACGAGCCGAGCGAAGAAGACACCATCGCGATTCTGCGTGGCCTGAAAGAGCGCTACGAGGTTCACCACAAGGTGGCGATCACCGACGGCGCGATCATCGCTGCGGCCAAGCTCAGTCATCGCTATATCACTGACCGTCAGCTGCCGGACAAAGCCATCGACCTGATCGATGAAGCGGCCAGCCGCATCCGCATGGAGATCGACTCCAAGCCCGAAGTGCTCGATCGTCTGGAGCGTCGTCTGATTCAGCTGAAGGTGGAATCCCAGGCGCTGAAGAAAGAAAGCGACGAAGCCGCGATAAAACGTCTGGAAAAACTCCAGGAAGAAATCGTCCGCCTCGAACGTGAGTACTCGGACCTGGAGGAAATCTGGAACGCGGAAAAAGCCGAAGTTCAGGGTTCTGCGCAGATCCAGCAGAAAATCGAACAGTCCCGTCAGGAACTGGAAGCTGCCCGCCGCAAAGGCGACTTGAACCGCATGGCCGAGTTGCAGTACGGGATCATCCCGGACCTGGAGCGCAGCCTGCAAATGGTCGACCAGCACGGCAAAACTGAAAACCAGTTGCTGCGTAGCAAGGTGACCGAAGAAGAGATCGCTGAAGTCGTTTCGAAGTGGACCGGTATTCCGGTGTCGAAAATGCTCGAAGGCGAGCGCGACAAGCTGATGAAGATGGAAAGCCTGTTGCACCAACGTGTAATCGGCCAGGACGAAGCGGTGATTGCCGTTTCCAACGCGGTGCGGCGTTCCCGTGCCGGGTTGTCGGATCCGAATCGCCCGAGCGGCTCGTTCATGTTCCTCGGCCCGACCGGTGTCGGTAAAACCGAGCTGTGCAAGGCGCTGGCCGAGTTCCTCTTCGATACGGAAGAGGCGATGGTGCGGATCGACATGTCCGAATTCATGGAAAAACATTCCGTGGCTCGTCTGATCGGCGCGCCACCAGGCTACGTAGGCTATGAAGAGGGCGGTTACCTGACCGAGGCGGTGCGTCGCAAGCCTTATTCGGTGATTCTCCTGGACGAGGTCGAGAAGGCCCACCCGGACGTCTTCAACATCTTGCTGCAAGTGCTGGAAGATGGCCGCCTGACCGACAGTCATGGCCGCACGGTGGATTTCAAAAATACCGTGATTGTCATGACCTCCAACCTTGGGTCGGTGCAGATCCAGGAACTGGTCGGTGATCGAGAGGCGCAACGTGCGGCGGTGATGGATGCGATTTCCACGCACTTCCGGCCGGAGTTCATCAACCGGGTCGATGAAGTGGTGATCTTCGAGCCGTTGGCTCGGGATCAGATCGCGGGCATTACCGAGATCCAGTTGGGTCGTCTGCGCAGTCGCCTGACCGAGCGCGAGTTGAAGCTTGAGCTGAGTCCGGAAGCGATGGATAAGCTGATCGCTGTCGGTTACGACCCGGTGTACGGCGCACGGCCGCTCAAACGAGCGATCCAGCGCTGGATCGAGAACCCGCTGGCACAGCTGATTCTGTCGGGTCGATTCATGCCCGGCGATACCGCCAAAGGTGTCGTGGAAAACGACGAAATCGTTTTCGTCTGACGCTCGGCGGCAGTGCAATAAAAGAAGGCCTCGCATTGCGAGGCCTTTTTTTCGCCAGGCTGTTGAACTGAAAGGAAAAGGCTTGTAAAGTGCGCCCCGCAGTAAGTCGCCCTGAAGGGTTCCAGCTCCCCAAGCAGGAATCTGAAATAAGTTGCAAATCATTAACTTGAAAGCAATTTAGGGGGTTGACAGAGGTGCTTAAGATTGTAGAATAGCGCGCCTCAGACACACGAACGCAGCGATGCGAACGGGTCGAAGAGAACGCAGTAAAGCTTCACCGTTGTAAATTGAAATATGTAGTTCCGTGATAGCTCAGTCGGTAGAGCAAATGACTGTTAATCATTGGGTCCCAGGTTCGAGTCCTGGTCACGGAGCCAATTTCAAACCGGGGTATAGCGCAGTCCGGTAGCGCGCCTGCTTTGGGAGCAGGATGTCAGGAGTTCGAATCCCCTTACCCCGACCATTTTTGGGTCGTTAGCTCAGTTGGTAGAGCAGTTGGCTTTTAACCAATTGGTCGTAGGTTCGAATCCCACACGACCCACCATTTTTGAAACCAGTCAACGCTGGGATCAGATCTTAAGATCAGAGGCCAAAAGCACTGATCGAAGAAGGCGACTTTTAAAAGGTCGCCTTTTTATTACCGGGGTATAGCGCAGTCCGGTAGCGCGCCTGCTTTGGGAGCAGGATGTCAGGAGTTCGAATCCCCTTACCCCGACCATATTAAAAATCCTCGTATCGAAAGATACGGGGATTTTTTTTGTCTTCGATTTTTTGTCTTCGAGAAATAACACTTCAGTCATCGTACAACTTGCCGATAACGAGGCGACGGGGTACTGCCGAAACAACACCCCTTATCCAAGCCACTACAAGAAAAGGGCGTTCGTTATGGTGCTTCGTCAGTTAAATATCGCTCCTCGGGCAGCCTTGGGGTTTGCCCTGATTGCCGTATTGGTCGCTTTGCTCGGGATTTTTGCCTTGGGGCAGATGTCGAGCATTCGCGACAGCGAGGTGGCGGTGGAGAAACAATGGCTGCCGAGCATTCGCGGTGGTGACGAGATCCGCGAAATCATGCTGCGCATCCGCACTATTTCCCTGCGCATGGCCCTGGATCAGGACCCGAAGAACATCCCTGTCTACCGCGGCCAGATGGACACCCGCGACAAAGAGTTGAGCCAGAAGATTGCGGCTTATGATCAGTTGGTCAACACCGCAGAAGGCAAGGCCTTGTATGACCAATTCAAAACCACCTTTGCGGCATATCGTTCCGGCATTGCTCAGTCTTTCTCTCTGGCCGAACAGGGTCGCCGCGACGAACTGACCAAACTGCTGCTGATCGACATGAAAACCGTGGTCGATGGTTCCGGCAAACAGCTCACTGACCTGGCGGATCTGTTCGCCAAACAAGTCGCCGCCGAGAGCGAGAAATCCGCAGCGCATTACGAAACATCGCGAATGATCGTCAGCCTGTTCATCGCGTTGGCGGCGTTGGCCACCGTCGGTCTGGCCATGTTGCTGACCCGCAGCATCGTCAAGCCGTTGAGCGAAGCGTTGCATGCCGCTGAAAACGTGGCACGAGGCGACCTGACGCGCCCCATCGAAGCCCATGGCAACGATGAAGTGAGTCGCTTGCTCAAGGCGTTGGCGACCATGCAGCGCAATCTGCGTGAAACCTTGCAAGGTATCAGCGGCTCGGCGGCGCAATTGGCGACAGCGGCTGACGAGTTGAATGCGGTCACGCTCGACAGCACGCAGAACCTGCAACAGCAGAACAACGAGATCGAACAAGCGGCGACGGCTGTCACCGAAATGACCACCGCCGTGGAGGAGGTCGCGCGAAACGCGGTGTCTACCTCCGACGCCACGCGCCAATCCAGTGAGTCCGCGCACGCCGGCCAGGAGCGGGTCAGCGAAACAGTCACGGCCATTGAAGCCCTGGCCAGTGATGTGCAAATTACCGGCGGATTGGTGCAGTCCCTGGCCAACCAGTCTCAGGACATCGGCAAGGTACTGGATGTGATTCGTGCGATTGCGGAGCAAACTAACTTGCTGGCCCTCAACGCTGCCATTGAAGCGGCGCGCGCCGGGGAAAGCGGTCGAGGTTTCGCGGTGGTTGCCGACGAAGTTCGCGCCTTGGCTTATCGCACGCAGCAATCGACTCAGGAAATCGAGCAAATGGTTCAGGGCATGCGCAACGGCTCAACCCAGGCGCTGGATTCCATGCACGCCAGCTCAACCCGTGCGGCCAGCACATTGGCCCTGGCCGAGCGTGCTGGCGAAGCGTTGCAGACCATCACCGCGTCGGTGCATCAGATCCATGAACGCAATCTGGTGATCGCCAGCGCTGCCGAAGAACAGGCGCAGGTGGCGCGGGAAGTGGATCGCAATCTGGTGAATATTCGTGACCTTTCGGTGCGATCTGCCGCCGGGGCGGATCAGACCAGCGCGTCCAGCCAAGAACTTTCACAGCTGGCCAATTCGTTGCGAACCATGGTGCAGCGCTTTCAGGTGTAAAACTGTGAAATGAAAAAAAGCCCCGCTTCTCGATGAAGAAGCAGGGCTTGGACTACAGCAACTTAGCTATTGTCTTTCAGGTGCTCGAACAAGCCCTTCGGCATTTTTTTGCCATTGGCTTCGTAGTTGGCTTTCACGTTATCAAAAGCCTCTTGTTCGTCGATTTGGCCGTCATGATTGGTGTCGATCTTGTCGAAGTTGGCCTTGGGCGCCACTTTCAGGAATTCCGCACGGGAGACCTTGCCGTCACCATCGGTGTCAGTTTTTGCCATCGACGCATCGCCACACTTGCCTTCGCCACATTTACCTTCAGGCGTTTTCACGACCTGTTCGGCCGAGGCCAGCAGGTAGCCCTGAGTCAGAGGTTGCGAGGCGAAAACAGCGCCGGACAACATCATGCCACCGGCCAAAACAGCGCCGAGCAGACCGATAGTGTTTTTGGTGGTACGGGACATTTCAATACTCCTGGGTTGCACGACACAACCGTTCGATAAAGGACGCCACGTAAGTGCGGCGATAACCGTAGCGGGCGGGGTGCCTTGCTCGGGTGTGGCCATTTAGCGGGTGTGGTGTATCGCTACTGTGTCGCGCAAGGGGGGAGTTTGTAAGCGAAGGGGGGTAATCGTGGGGGTAGATACAGTGAGACACACATCTCCAAATCAATGGAGATCAACTGTGGGAGCGGGCTTGCTCGCGAAAGCGGTGGGTCAGGCAACATTTACGTCGACTGACACGCCCTCTTCGCGAGCAAGCCCGCTCCCACACTAGATCGCGTTAGTGCAGTTTGAGACGTGGCTCAGTCCCGCGGCCGATCTTGCTGCCCAACATCAACATCGCCGTGCGAAACGCGCCATACAGCGCCATCTGGTGCATGCGATACAGCGACACGTAAAACATCCGCGCCAGCCAGCCTTCAAGCATCACGCTGCCGGTGAGGTTGCCCATCAAGTTACCCACAGCCGAAAAACGCGACAGCGAGATCAGCGAGCCGTAGTCGGTGTATTTGTACGCAGGCAGAGGTTTGCCTTCGATCCGCAGTTTCAGCGATTTGGCCAGCAACGAAGCTTGCTGATGGGCAGCCTGGGCGCGTGGCGGTACATTGCGATCGGTGCCCGGCTGCGGGCAGGCCGCGCAGTCACCGAAGGCGAAGATGTTCTCGTCGCGGGTGGTTTGCAGGGTCGGCAGCACTTGCAGCTGATTGATCCGGTTGGTCTCCAGGCCATCGATGTCCTTGAGGAAACCCGGTGCACGAATCCCGGCGGCCCAGACTTTCAGGCTGGCGTTGATGACTTTGCCATCGGCGGTAATCAGGCTGTCGGCCGTCACTTCGCTGACCGCAGCATTGGTCATGACGTTGACCCCGAGTTTCTCCAGGGTTTTATGCACAGGCCCGCCGATACGTTCCGGCAGCGCAGGCAATACCCGTGGCCCGGCTTCGATCAAGGTGATGTGCATGTTCTCCGGTTTGATCCGGTCCAGGCCGTAAGCCGCGAGTTCATGGGCAGCGTTGTGCAGTTCGGCAGCCAGTTCAACCCCGGTAGCACCGGCACCGACGATGGCCACGCTGATCTGCTCCACCTTGTCGGTCTGCCCGGCATGGGCGCGCAGGTAGTGATTGAGCAATTGCTGGTGGAAACGCTCGGCCTGTTTGCGGGTGTCGAGGAACAGGCAGTGTTGCGCCGCGCCCTGCGTGCCGAAATCGTTGGTGGTGCTGCCGACCGCGATCACCAACGAGTCGTAACCCAGTTCGCGCGCGGGGACCAGTTCCACGCCGGCTTCGTCATAGGTGGCGGCCAGCTGGATTTTCTTCTGTGCGCGATCAAGCCCGCTCATGCGCCCCAGCTGGAACTCGAAGTGGTTCCATTTCGCCTGGGCAACATAGTTGAGTTCGTCTTCGGAAGAGTTCAGGGAACCGGCCGCCACTTCGTGCAACAACGGTTTCCAGATGTGGGTCAGGTTCGCGTCGACCAGCATCACACTGGCCGTGCCGCGCTTGCCCAGAGTCTTACCCAGACGGGTAGCCAACTCCAGACCGCCGGCGCCGCCGCCAACGATGACAATACGATGAGTCATGGGGATATCTCGCAAGGCTAAAAGAAATCGGTGCAATTACCCGAGCGAGCGCGATGCAGCTCATAGCGTCAGGTAACTGATAAGTCGGCTCAACAGGCCTAAACCAATGGTCACTGCCAACACCACCACCAGGAGCATCCACGGCCGAAAAGGCCGGCGCTCGACTTGGTGCTGGGACAGTTGCAGGTACTCTTCGACATGCTTTTGGTCGTCGGGGTTCAGGCGGCTGGTCATATTGGGCCTCGTCAGGGGTAGACGTTGCTAAATGTGTAGAAGCTACAGCAGGTTTTAGCCCACATTGAACGGAGCATAGCCGCTGGCAGGAATGGGCTCGACGCTCACCGTATCGTCCAGGCGAATGATTCCACTTTGTAACACTCGGGCGGTGATTCCGCCATGTCCGCGAACGGCCTGAAAGGTCCCCGGGCCGAGGTTGTTCTCGAGACGGGCGCAGGGTTGGCACCAGCCCGTAGTTTCGAAAATCGCCTGTCCGATCCTGAAGCGACGGCCCTTGAGGCTAAACAGGTTGATACCGCTGATAACGAGGTTGCGTCGCAAATCATTAGGTAATACCGGTTTATCTTCCGGCCGGCCCATCAGCGAATTGATCACCGCCAGATGCTCCCATTGCATCAGCGTGACCTGCCGCGCATTGCGTACACCAGGACGCGTGTGATCACCGGTCAAACCGGCTTCAAGCCGCGCCTCCACGGCATCGAGTTCGATCATTTGAGAACGTGACTGCGGCCGCACGCCGATCCAGCGAACGCGACCCGTTTGCGGCACTTCGGCAATCAGCTCCTGCAATGGACTCACAGGCTGATCCCGACGTCGAAAACAATGCTGCGACCCAGGTTGCTGCGCAGAAAATCCGGCGCATCCGGGTGCGCGAACAGCACACGGGCGAAGGTCGGACCGACCAGCGACAACGAGCGCCAGCCCTGGCGCAGGTATTCGGTCGGTGGCGGGAAATGGCTGTTGAGGTCCAGCACTTCGCGCTTGAGGCTGGCGAAGGCGATGATGTCCAGTTCGCCCAGGTCCATGCCGCGTTCTTTGTAGTTGTGCGCTTTTTTGCGCAAGGTCGGCGCCAGTCTCAGCAAGAATTCATTGGCCGGAATGCGCCGGGGCTTGGCCTCGCGGCGCACCAGCGAACTGAGGGAAAACGCGCTGCGCCGGCGTTGCAGTTCATCGCGCCATTCGTCGTTGAGGCGTCGGCCTTCATCGAGCACGAAAAACACTTCGAAACTGGCGTCACGAAACAGCACGTCCGGCGGCTCCCCGGCCGGGGCGAATTCGTCGGCGCGATAGGGAATGTTCAGGCCTTGCAGCAGGCGCTGACAAACCCAACGCTCACGCTCCCATTTGCGGGCATTGGACAGGAACGCGTTGGCTTGCTCGGCCGCGATGGTCAGCAGGCGTAAATAATCTGAGTCATCCATAAGCCCAAGCTTAGCGTTCAAATGCGATCGCAAAGAAGACAGTTTATCGGAGAGGGTCAGATCCGCCGGATCTGCGGCGCGCCATGCCCGTAACAATCCACATCCCGCGCCCGGTTCAGGGCATTGCACAAAACGGATAGCGATCTGCGCAAAGCGGATATTGCCCCGCGCCTGGCGCCTCTACCCTCGGCTGTACGGACGTTAGCCGTGTTGCCGACGCTCTTAAAAAAATAACAACAAGAGATAAATGCCATGCGCAAGATCGACGTACATGAGGTTATCGACAACGCACGATTCAACCGCTTTCACTGGATGGTGCTGTTCTGGTGTGCCCTGATCATCATTTTCGACGGTTACGATTTGGTGATCTACGGCGTTGTGCTGCCGATGCTGATGAAAGAGTGGGGGCTCAGTCCCCTGCAAGCGGGCGCACTGGGCAGCTATGCACTGTTCGGGATGATGTTCGGCGCGCTGTTCTTCGGCCCGCTGTCGGACAGGATCGGCCGCAAAAAAGCCATCACGATCTGCGTGATGCTGTTCAGCGGTTTTACCGTGCTCAATGGTTTTGCCCGCAACCCCACCGAGTTTGGCCTCTGCCGGTTCATTGCTGGCCTGGGCATTGGCGGGGTGATGCCTAACGTCGTGGCGCTGATGAACGAGTACGCGCCGAAGAAAATCCGCAGCACGCTGGTGGCGATCATGTTCAGCGGCTACTCGGTGGGCGGCATGCTCTCGGCGGGGCTCGGTATCGTGCTGATCCCGAGTTTTGGCTGGCAATCGGTGTTTTACGTGGCCGTGCTGCCGCTGCTGTTGTTGCCGTTGATCATGTACTTCCTGCCCGAGTCGGTGGGTTTCATGCTGCGCCAGGGGCGCAATGAAGAGGCGCGCAACATCCTGCAGCGGGTTGACCCGGCTTACGTCGCGCAAACCGGCGATCAGCTGCACATGAGTGAAGTGAAGGGCACCGGCACCCCGGTGTTGCAACTGTTTCGCGAAGGTCGTGCGCTGCGCACGCTGATGTTGTGGCTGGCGTTTTTCTGCTGCCTGCTGATGGTCTACGCCTTGAGTTCCTGGCTGCCGAAACTGATGGCCAACGCCGGTTACAGCCTGGGCTCGAGTCTGTCGTTCCTGCTGGTGCTCAACTTCGGTGCCATTTTCGGCGCGGTCGGCGGCGGTGTGCTGGGTGACAAGCTCAACCTGCCGCGGGTGTTGGCGGTGTTCTTTGCCGTGGCTGCGGTGTCGATCACCTTGCTGGGTTTCAACAGCCCGATGCCGCTGTTGTACCTGCTGATCGCCATTGCCGGCGCCACCACCATTGGCTCGCAGATTCTTTTGTACGCCTGCGCCGCGCAGTTCTACTCCATGACCATTCGCTCCACCGGTTTGGGCTGGGCCTCGGGTATCGGGCGCAACGGCGCCATCGTCGGACCGCTGCTGGGCGGTGCGTTGCTCGGGATCAGCCTGCCGCTGCAACTGAACTTCATGGCCTTTGCCTTGCCCGGTGCGGTGGCCGCCATCGCCATGACCGTGTTCGCCATCAGCAGTCGGCGCAGTAACAAGCAAGTGCTGTCGGGCCTGAGCCATGGTTCGCCCGACGGGTCTGTTGGCGAAGCTTCATGAAAACGTTCGTCCGGGATTTTTCCCTGTCTGCGGCAGTCGCCGGTTTTATCGCCACGGTGATTTCCTACGCAGGCCCGTTGGTGATCATCTTTCAGGCCGCCGAGACCGCACACCTCTCGCGTGAGGTGTTGTCTTCCTGGGTCTGGGCGATTTCCATCGGCAGCGCCGTGCTTGGCATCGGTCTGAGCCTGCGTTACCGCGTCCCGGTGATCATCGCGTGGTCGGCGCCGGGTTCGGCCTTGCTGGTGGCGCTGTTGCCGGGGATCTCCATGCCGGAAGCAGTAGGCGCGTATCTGGTCAGCAGCCTGATTATCTTTCTGGTCGGGGTGTCGGGGGCGTTTGACCGGATCATCAGCAAACTGCCGGCGGCGATTGCGGCAGCGATGCTGGCGGGGATTCTGTTCAGCTTCGGTACTGGGTTGTTCGTCTCGTTGCAGGGCAAACCGGCGCTGGTGCTGGCGATGTTTGTCACGTACCTGATCTGCAAACGGGTGATGCCGCGTTATGCGGTGTTGATGGTGCTGCTGGTGGGCTGCTCGATGGCTGTTCTCGCCGGTGATTTACACAGCGAGGCGTTGGTGATCGGGTTGGCCACGCCGGTGTGGATCACGCCCGCGTTCAGCCTGAGCGCAACCCTGAATATCGCCTTGCCGCTGGTGATGGTGGCGCTGACCGGACAGTTCGTTCCCGGCATGGCGGTGTTGCGCGCCAGCGGTTACGTAACACCGGCCGGCCCGATCATCGCCAGCAGTGCGGTGGGCACGGCGCTGTTGGCGCCGTTCGGTTGCCATGGGTTGAATCTGGCAGCCATCACCGCGGCGATTTGTACCGGGCGCGAGGCCCATGAAAATCCCGGCAAACGCTATGTGGCCGGGGTTGTGGGTGGGCTGTGTTACCTGGTGTTGGGGATCTTCGGCGCCACCCTGGTTTCACTGTTTTCGGCGTTCCCCAAAGAACTGATCGCAGCCTTGGCCGGGCTGGCGCTGTTCGCTGCGATTGCCGGGGCGTTGGCTGGCGCAATGGCCGTGCCGAGTGATCGCGAAGCCGCGCTGGTGACTTTTCTGACCACCGCGTCGGGCATGTCGTTGTTGGGTTTGTCCGCCGCCTTTTGGGGGCTGATTTTCGGCATGGTCACCCATTTGTTGTTAAACGCCCGTCGTCCCGTTCCCCGCCGCGAATCCGCTGCGGCTGAAGCACTTCAACCTGTCGATCAATAAAAATAAGAGAAAAAACGATGAAACAGATTCTTCCAACAACCGGTTCAGTGTTGTCCATGGCTGTCGTCTCGAGTTTCTCCGCCGGTGCGATGGCGGCCGAGGGCGGGTTCATCGAAGACACCACCGCCACCTTGCAAGCGCGCAATTACTACTTCAGCCGGGACTTTTCCGACATCGTCGGGGCCAACCAACAATCGAAGGCCGAAGAGTGGGCGCAGGGCTTCATCCTCAACGTCAAATCCGGTTATACCCAAGGCCCCGTCGGTTTTGGTGTGGATGTCATTGGCCTGCTCGGCCTCAAACTCGACAGCAGCCCGGACCGGGTCAATACCGGTTTGCTGCCGGTGCAGGGTGACGGGCGCGCGGCGAATGATTACAGCCGACTGGAAGGCGCGTTGAAGATGCGTTTCTCCAAAACCGAACTGAAGGTGGGTGAACTGCAACCCAATTTGCCAGTGCTGGCCTTCAGCGATATCCGTTTGCTGCCACCCAGCTATCAGGGCGCGAGCATCAGCTCGAACGAGATCAATGGCCTGACTATGCAGGGTGGCCATTTGAATTCCACCAGCCTGCGCAACGAGGCTGGCGACGAAAAGATGCAAGCCATGCTCGGTCACGTACCGCAGCGTCAGGTCAGCAGCGATGGCTTCAACTTTGCCGGCGCCGATTACGCCTTCAACGATAAACGCAGCTCGGTCAGCGCCTGGTTCGGGCAACTGGAAGATATCTACAACCAGCGTTTTCTCGGCCTCAAGCACAGCGAGCCACTCGGTAACTGGATCCTGGGCGCCAACCTCGGGTATTACGATTCGCGCGAAGACGGCAAAAAGCTGCTGGGCAACATCGACAACCAGGCGTTCTTCTCCTTGCTGTCGGCCAAGCGTGGCGGCCACACGTTCTATGTCGGCTATCAGGGCATGTTCGGCGACAGCGCCTTCCCGCGAGTGTTTGCCAACATCAGCCCACTGGGTAACGAGGTGCCGACCTACGAGTTCGCCTACACCGATGAGCGCTCCTGGCAGGCGCGTTACGACTACGATTTTGCGGCCCTCGGCGTGCCGGGGCTGACCAGCACGGTGCGCTACATCACCGGCAACAATGTCGATACCGGCAAAGGGTTCGAGGGCAAGGACCGCGAGCGTGATCTAGACATCGGCTATGTGCTGCAGAGCGGCAGCCTCAAAGGCCTCGGGATTCGCGTGCGCAACGCGATGGCTCGCTCCAACTACCGCAGTGATATCGACGAAAACCGCTTGATCCTCAGCTACACATGGACGCTGCTATGAACCCTGAAAAAGAACAACCCACTTACAAAATCGGCTTGCAGGTCAAGCTGGAGCAGTTGACCGAGTCCGTGCTGCAAACCGAGGAAGACATGCGCTTTGCCAATCAACTGGCGCGCACGGCAGGTGAGCGGGTGAAGGCGAGTGCGCTGAGCATGCAGTCTTCGGCCAGTGTGCTGGAAGATCTGAACCTCTACATGCAGCGTCTGGATCAAGTGTTCGACGAGCTCGGCAGTCAGTCGATGCGCATCGGCGCGATTGTCGGCAGCATCCAGGACATTTCCCGTCAGACCAACCTGTTGGCGTTGAACGCAGCCATTGAGGCGGCGAGGGCGGGCAGCCATGGCCGAGGGTTTGCGGTGGTGGCCGATGAGGTGCGCAATCTCTCGCGTCAGGCAGCGGACTCCAGTGCGCAGATCCGGCAAATCGCGACGGGGCTGGAACAGTCCGCTGAACAGGCACGCAAAGGTCTTCAGCAGTTGTCCGGCTCCACCCGTCTGGGCCTGGAAAAGGCCGGGGTGGCCTTGCACTCGATGGGCGAACTGCAAACCGGTGCGGTTGTCAGGGTCGAGGTGGTCGAACGCATCATGGCGCGCCTGGCCGGCCTGCATGATCTGGCCTTGCAGGCGAAACGAATGATCGTGTGAGTCGTGCAGTGCCAGTGATTACAGGTTGCTCGTGCAATCACCCATGACTTCGTACGTCACGCGATGGGTCTGGCCTTGATGATCGACATACTCCATGGCCGCCGGCACAACCCCGCAGGCGGTCGCGGTGTTCGACACTGAAACCACTTCGGCGATGTCCAGCGGCTGTGCCGGGTTGTAAAGGGTGGCAGCTGGCTCGTTGCCGGCGGCCATGGCCGAGGTGGCGACAACGGTCAGAAACAGGCTGATCAGGGTTTTCATTTTTCTGTGCTCCGTGTGGGTTCCGATGTCTGAATTCTAGTCTTTGCCCGCGATCGATAAAGGGGCCTGGGTTTGATTCAGCCTTACAGAAAACGTAACAATCGCTGGGTCTTTGATCGGGTACATATCCGTTTTTTCGGTAAGGGCGGCTGGCGGTTTCGCTTTTACAGCGAGTCACTTTGGAAAAGCCCCAAAGTAACCAAAGGGCTCTTGCCCCTGTCGTTCGGTGCCTCGCTTAGGCTCGGCATGCCCTCGCTCCGGTCCTGCTCCGTGGGCCCGCCGCCATCGGCCATCCATGGCCGGGGGCGGCTAACCCGGCATCCATGCCGGGTTGCCCACTGCGCAGAACCTCCACTCGGCCTCTCGAGGGTGCGGTGCATCAAGATCAAAAGCTGCAGGCGAGCTAACGCTCGGCCTGTTGAGTGGTGAGAAGCAAAAGCTATACGCCGATCTGCTTTATGTGGGAGCGAGCTTGCTCGCGAAGCTGTTGATCTTGCCGTTGCCGTTGCTTTTGATTTTGATCTGTTGCCCCTTTCCCAGAGGCCGAACGCAGGCGTTGCGCAGGGGGCACCGCGGCAAGGATGCCGCGGTAGCCGCCCCCGGCCATGGATGGCCGATGGCGGCGGGCCCCCGGAGCAATGCCGGAGTGAGGGCATGCCGAGCCTAGGCGAGGCACCGAATGGAGGGGCAGAAGCCCTTGGTTACTTGGGGCTTTTCCAAGTGACTCGCTGTAAAAGCGAAACCGTAATCAGCCGTTACCGCAGAACCGGATATGTACCCCAATAGTAGAGCGCCCCCCAGAGCAAACCCTCTCGCCACAAATGTGTGTGCCGGCCTGAAGCCGAAGGGCGTTCGAGGGGCGGTGTAGACTGAAGGCCTGTTCTCTTTCGGCAAGACAAGGGAGTGTGCCCAGCCATGATCGGCGCCGAGTTACTGTCACCCGAAACCCTCACGGCGGGTTGGTTGATCTATGTGCCGGTGCTGATCTGGGCCGTTGCGCGAGCACCGTGGGTCGAACTGTTCAGCGACAGTCGCCGTCAGCATCTGTTGTTCGGTACGGTGTTCGCGCTGTTCATGCTTTGGCTGGTGCGACAAGACTTCGACACCGGCGTGTCCTACCACTTTATCGGCATGACCGCCGTGACCCTGTTGCTCGACTGGCCGCTGGCGATTGTCGGCGGGTTGGTCGCGCAAGCGGGACTAGTGCTGCTCGGGCGGCAGGATCTGGCGGCGATGGGGGTCAACGGCGCGCTGCTGATTCTGCTGCCGGTGCTGGTCACCGAGTGCTGCGCGATCCTGGTGGAGCGAGCGCAACCGCGTAATCCCTTTGTGTATATCTTCGTGTCCGGATTTTTTGCAGCGGCGCTGTCGGCATTGCTATGCCTGCTGTTGGCGCTGTGGTTGCTGTGGTTCGATGAACGATTTGCCATGCCCTATTGGCTGGAAGATTTTGCCGGATATCTGTGGCTGCTGATTTTCCCGGAAGCGTTCATCAACGGCATGGTGGTCAGCGCGCTGGTGGTTTTCTGTCCCGAGTGGCTGGAGACGTTCAATCGCACGCGCTACCTTTCGGCCCCTTGGAAAGACGACGATCCCAAATCTTGATCCACATCAAAGGCAAAAAACGCTCACGAATCCATGCTCTGGAAAACCTTCAGGAGCATCGAAATGAGTGTCTACGAATGGGCAAGGCAGGAGTTGCGTCAGAGTCTGGATGGGGCGCAGGAAGTGGGGTTTGATCCGGGGTTGAGCCTGCGCGCCTTGCTCAGTGCAGTGGTGCAACAGAGCAAGGCGGTGCGCAGCGCCGAAGACCTGGCCGATGAGTTGCGTTTTCTCGCGGAAAACCTCGATGACAGCCAGGACTACGGTTTTATGCGGCCTTGAAGATCAGTGACGCGGCTCGAAGTCTTCGCTGAACAGGTCGTCTTCGGCATCCGGGCTGACCGGAATCTTGTGTTCTTCCGACGCCCAGGCGCCCAGGTCAATCAGCTTGCAACGGTCCGAACAGAATGGCCGGAATTTGCTTTCTGGGCTCCATTCAACAGGGGCGCCGCAGGTTGGGCAATCGACGGTTGGGATTTGGCTCATGACTGGCCTCCACGCAAAGTAAGGTAAAAGTGATGCAGGCGTTCGACCTCGCTGTGCAGCCAGGCGAGGTCGCGGTCGTTGACCACCACATCGTCGGCGTGGCTTACGCGGTCCTGTCGGCTGGACTGGGCCTTGAGGATCGCCTGGACCTGTTGCTCGCTGGTCTGGTCACGCTGCAGGGTGCGCTCGATCTGTAGGTGTTCCGGGGCATCGATCACCAGAACCCGTTGGGTCGTGGCGTACTGCCCGGACTCGATCAGCAGCGGCGAAACCAGAATCGCGTAAGGCGATTGTGCCTTGGCCAGATGATCGGCGATTTCCTTGGCGATCAACGGATGCAGCAACGCTTCGAGCCAGCGGCGTTCGTCTGGCACTTCGAAGATCAGTTTGCGCAACGCCGCGCGATCCAGTTGTCCGTCGGCTTGCAATACGCCGGGACCGAAGTGTTCGGCGATTTTGGCCAGCGCCGGGCGCCCCGGCTCCACCACCCAACGTGCCGCATGATCGGCATCCACCACGTGTACGCCCAAGTCGATGAAGTGCTGGGCAGCCGCGCTTTTGCCGCTGCCGATGCCGCCGGTCAGGCCGAGAATCCAGGGTTTTTCCACAGGGGTATTCATTTCAAACCGACAAACTGCCAATAGAAGCCGGTTATTTGACCACCCCAGAGCAAGGCAATCCAGCCGGCAATTGCCAGATAGGGTCCGAAGGGGATCGGTGTGGAGGTTTTCGCATTGCGCAAACGCAGCAAAATCACGCCGACAACGGCGCCCACCATCGACGATAACAGGATGGTCAGAGGCAGGATCTGCCAGCCGCCCCAGGCGCCGAACATCGCTAACAGCTTGAAATCACCGTGGCCCATGCCTTCCTTGCCGGTGATCAGCTTGAACAGCCAGAACACCGACCACAGCGCCATATAACCGGCCACCGCGCCCCACAACGCTTCATGCAGGGACACGAAGAGCCCGAAACTGTTGATGATCAGCCCCAGCCATATCAGCGGCAGCACCAGCACATCCGGTAGCAGTTGATGCTCGGCATCGATCAGGCTCATGGTCAGCAACCCCCAGCTCAGCAGCAGCGCCATGCAGGCTTGCCAGCCGAAACCGAAATGCCAGGCGATGAACGCCGAGAGCAGTCCGCAGGCCAGTTCGGTCAGCGGGTAGCGCTTGCTGATGGCTGCTGCGCAGTTCGAGCATCGCCCCCGTAAAAACAGATAACTGAGCAACGGAATGTTTTCCCAGGCGCGGATTCGATGGCCGCAATGTGGGCACTGGGAATGGGGCAGCATCAGGTTGAAGGTTGGCAGTGGTGTTTCGCCTGGCAAGCCCAACACTTCACGGGCCTCCTCACGCCATTCGCGGTCAAGCATTTTTGGCAGGCGCCAGACCACCACATTGAGAAAGCTGCCAATCAGCAGGCCGACCAACAGGGCTGCGATCACGAAGGTCAATGGGTGGAGGGTCAGAATGTCGTTCAAGGGCATGTCAGATCGCTGTGCCGAGTTGGAAGATGGGCAGGTACATTGCAACCACCAGGCCACCGACGATAACACCCAGCACCACCATAATGAACGGCTCCATCAGACTGGTGAGGTTATCGACCATGTTGTCCACTTCGTCCTCATAGAAGCTCGCGACCTTGTCGAGCATATCGTCCAGCGCGCCGGACTCTTCGCCAATCGCGGTCATCTGGATCGCCATATTCGGAAAAATGCCGGAGGCACGCATGGAGAAGTTCAGTTGCATCCCAGTGGATACGTCCTGCTTGATGCGCAGCACCGCGCGCTTGAACACGATGTTGCCGGTAGCGCCGGCCACCGAATCCAGGGCTTCCACCAGTGGCACACCTGCCGCAAAGGTAGTCGACAGCGTGCGGGCGTAACGGGCCACGGCGGATTTGTACATCAGCGTGCCAATCAGCGGCAATTTCAGCAGCCAGGTGTCCATTCGATCCCGAAAGGTTTGCGACGTTTTAAACGCGTGGCGCACACCGAAGATGGCCGCGATCAGCACGCCGAGCATCGCCCACCACCAGTCCTGCATGAACTCCGAGAGGCCGATGACCATCACCGTGAAGGCTGGCAATTCGGCACCAAACCCTTTGAACACCGATTCGAACTGCGGCACCACTTTGACCAGCAGAATCCCGGTCACAATGATCGCGACGAACACCACTGCCAGTGGGTAGGTCATGGCTTTCTTGATCTTGGCCTTGAGGCTTTCGCTTTTTTCCTTATAGGTCGCCACTCTCTCCAGCAGGGTATCGAGGGCACCGGCCTGCTCGCCAGCATCGACCAGGTTGCAGTAGAGCTCATCGAAATACTGAGGCTTTTTGCGCAGGGAGGCGGCGAAGCTGTTACCCGCCGCGACTTCCTGTTTCACCTCGTCAATCAGTGTGCGCATGGCCGGGTTATCGAAGCCTTCACCGATGATGTCGAAAGACTGCAACAGCGGTACGCCGGCCTTCATCATGGTCGCCATCTGCCGGGTGAACAGGGCGATGTCCTGGGCCTTGATGCGCTTGCCCAGGTTGAAAATCGAGGTGGACTTCTTGCGTACCTTGCCGGGGGTGATGCCCTGCTTGCGCAATTGGGCCTTGATCAACGCCGGATTCTGACCGCTCAATTCGCCCGTCATTTTGGTGCCTTTGCGGTCTGTGCCTTCCCAGGCATAGACGCTGATTTTTGCTGCTTTGACCGCCATATTCAGTCCTTGGTGACCCGGTTGATTTCTTCAAGGCTGGTGATGCCTTGCATGGCCTTGAGCAAGCCTGACGTGCGCAGGTCGTTGAAGCCGTCTTTACGCATTTGACTGTCGATTTCCAGTGAATTGCCTTCGGCCATGATCAGCCGTTGCAGGTCCTGTGTGTTCTTCACCACTTCGTAAATCCCGACTCGGCCTTTGTAACCGCCGTTGCACTGATCGCAACCGACAGGCTCATAGATCGTGAATGAGCCGATGCGTTCCTCGGGGAAGCCTTCCCTGAGCAGCGCCTCCCGGGGAATATCGATGGGTTTCTTGCACTGGCTGCACAACTTGCGTGCCAGGCGCTGGGCAATGATCAGGCTGATCGAGGTGGCAATGTTGAAACCCGCAATGCCCATGTTGTGCAGGCGAGTCAGGGTTTCGGCGGCGCTGTTGGTGTGCAGGGTCGACAGCACCAGGTGTCCGGTCTGGGCGGCTTTAATGGCGATTTCGGCGGTTTCGAGGTCGCGGATCTCGCCGACCATGATCACGTCCGGGTCCTGACGCAGAAACGAGCGCAGCGCCTGGGCGAAATCCATTCCCTGTTTGGGATTGACGCTGACCTGGTTGATGCCCTCCATGTTGATCTCAACCGGGTCTTCGGCGGTGGAGATGTTGATGTCCACGGTGTTGAGAATGTTCAGCCCGGTGTAGAGCGACACGGTCTTGCCCGAGCCGGTGGGCCCGGTCACCAGAATCATCCCCTGTGGCTGCTTGAGGGCGGCCATGTACAGGTCTTTCTGATCGGGCTCATAGCCGAGGGCGTCGATGCCCATTTGAGCGCTGGACGGGTCGAGGATCCGGATCACCACTTTCTCGCCCCACAGGGTCGGCAGGGTATTGACCCGAAAGTCGATGGATTTGCTCTTGGACAGGCGCATCTTGATCCGCCCGTCTTGAGGCCGACGCCGTTCGGAGATGTCGAGGCTGGCCATGACTTTCAGCCGCGCGGCGATGCGATTGGCCAGGTGAATCGGTGGCTTGGCGACTTCACGCAAGATACCGTCGGTGCGCATCCGCACGCGGTAGGTTTTTTCGTAGGGCTCGAAATGCAGGTCGGAAGAGCCGCTTTTGATCGCATCCAGCAGCATCTTGTGGACGAAGCGCACCACGGGCGCGTCATCGGCATCCTGTCCGGCGATGGCGTCTTGCTTGTTGTCATCGATCGACTCGATGTCCACGCCATCGAGGTCAACGTCGGCCATGTCTTCCAGGCCGGTGCCTTGGGTGTCGAAGAATTTTTCGATGGCGTCGCTGAGCTTGTCTTCCTCCACCAGGATGGCTTCGGTATTCAGCCCGGTACTGAACTGGATGTCATTGATGGCTTGATGATTGGTCGGGTCGGAAACGCCCACAAATAATTTGTTGCCGCGCCGCCAGAGGGGCAGGGCGTGGTGCTGGCGAATCAGCTTCTCGCTGACCAGACCCTTGGGTTGGGTTTCCTTGTCCAGACAGTTGAGGTCGAGCAAGGCCATGCCGAAGTGTTCCGAAGCGATCTCGGCGACCTGGCGACTCTTCACCAGTGTGTTCTGCACCAGATAACTGACCAGGGATATTTTGTTGCGTTGGGCTTGCTGATACGCCTGTTGCGCGCTTTTGTCAGTGAGCAGCTCGGCCAGGACCAATTGCTTGGCCAGACCGCTAAGGGCGATGTCATTCATTGGGATACCGGACGCAGACAGTTCATGACTTATAGCCTAGTCAAGGGAAGGAACCAAACCAGCGGCGTTCAGGTGACAAAAAGTGTCAGATAGTGCGGATTCTGGGGGTAGGAAAGGGCGTTGCACTCGCCTCACGTCCCCGCCAACAGGGGGCGCGGCGCTTTGGCATGGGCTGTGCTGCGGCTAGTTCAGATCATGAGATTTCGACTCATGCATGGAGCTTGTCTATGAAGACTCAAAAAGGTTTTACCCTGATCGAGCTGCTGATCGTGGTGGCGATCATCGGGATTCTGGCGACGTTTGCGTTGCCGATGTACTCCAAATATCAAGCGAAGGCCAAGGTCACCGCTGGCCTGGCAGAGATTTCGGCGTTGAAAGTGCCATTTGAAGAACTTATGAATAACGGGACCAGTCCGGCGAATGTGGCGGCAATTGGTGGGGCTGCCACAACTTCAAACTGCACGGTGACAGCGTCCGGTACAGCCACGGATGGTGCTGGGACCATTGTTTGTACGATCGTTAACGCGCCTGCACCGGTTTTAGGCAAGACGGTCACGCTGACGCGCTCGACGACTGGCTGGGTTTGCACCAGCAACGCTCAGCAGGACTTCTTGCCTAAAGGTTGCACCGGTTCGGCAACATAACTGCTCGGCAGTTTTCTTGAAAGGCAAAGCCCCGCCCTGAAAAGCGGGGCTTTTTGTTAGAAGGACACCCTCCAATTTCGAAAAACAAGAAAATCCCGACAATTCATGGCCTTAGGCCTGCGGTAAAACCCGCAACTTGCATGTCGATAATTTTGAAGTCATGCATTTTGCATGAATCCGAAAATCAGGTGTTTTTATAAGCTATTGATTTATATGTATTTATTGTCTGTCTCAAAGTTGGCATAGCGTTCGCAATATCTCCAGTAACCCTGCTGACAAGACACGCAGCAGACTTTATGAAAAACAGGAGTTACTCGTATGAAGAAGTTCGCTATCGCTGCCGCTACTGCTACCGCGCTGACCCTGACCATGGCCAACGCTGCATTTGCTCAAACCCAAGCCACTCAAGCACCTATGATGCTGGCCGCTGGTGAGGTTACTGAAGCGAAAGAGGATGTTTCCGATACCTGGATCACCACCAAAGTCAAAACAGACCTGGTGACTGAAAAAGGCATTCCTGGTACCGACATCAAAGTCGAAACCAACAAAGGCGTAGTGTCTCTGTCGTCTACCGTTGCGGTAACTGACGCTCAGAAAGCCACCGCCGTGGCGATCACCAAGAAAATCAAAGGCGTCAAAGCGGTCTCCGCTGACGGCCTGAAAGCCGAGTAAGGCAAGGCTTCTCGCCTGGACTGGGAGAAGGCGCGGCAGACGGGCCGAGCAATACGTCTGCCGCCTCAGGAGAGTTCATGCGAAAGGCCATAAGGATGTGGCCATTACAGGCCCCGGCATTCGTGTCAGGGGCCTGTTCTATTTTTGAGCGACGCAAAACAAAATGTGGGAGCGGCGGTGCGACGATTCGACTTGCTCGCGAAAGCGGTGTGTCAGTCCACATCAATGTTGTATGTGAGTCCGCATTCGCGAGCAAGTCGAATCGTCGCACCGCCGCTCCCACATTAGGGTTGTGGTGGGTTCAGTTACCGCGCTTGCTGGTGATCTGCTTCAAACGATTACCTTCAAAACGCAGGTACTGGTACATCCCGCCGTTGGGCCCGTAGGTCCATTCCTCGACTTGAAACTCTTCCCGTCGGTTAGCGCTGCGCTTGTAGCCCAACAGATCACGGCTGACCGGTTCTCCGCATTTCTGCAACACTTCGCTGGACCTGTCCCCGACACTGACCAATTGACTGCCGCAGCGCAGGGTATCGGCTGCCGAGGCCTGACTGGCGGCCATCGCCAGAGCCAGGCTCATCAGCCATTTCGCGCCCATCACTCGGCGTCCAGATGCAGTGGCGTAACCACCCGACCGTCACTTTCCGCCTCGCCGAGGTTAGCGTCGATGAAGTACACGCGGTCATCGGCCAACTGACCCTTGTCGACCAGATAGTCCTTGATGCTGCTGGCGCGTTCCTGACCCAACTGACGCAACAGCACGTCGCTGGAACTCCAGAACTTGATCACGCCTTCGCGCATTTTTACCGTGCGTTCTTCCTTGCCAAGATCCTTCCATTCGGCGGGTGGCTGCGTCTTCAGGCGCGTGCGATAGATCCCTTCCAGCAGCGGACCTTTCTCGTTATCCGGTACTTCCAGCAATGAAGCCTGAGCCGGCACCTTGTCACCGCGACGCTGGAGCATTTTGTAGTAGTTGTACTGGAATTCCCGCTCCAGACGTTGCTCGGCGATCAGCGGGCCATCACTGCTTGCAGCCGCCGTGCCTTCGATTTCCAGGCGCAGGGCCGGACGTTCCTTGAGGGCCTGGGACAGTTTCACCAGCGAACCCTCGGCATCCTTGCTCAGGTCGCTTGAGCCTGGGGCGAACGACACAGTGCCCAAATCTTCTGAACCACCGCCACTGACCAGCCCGCCAATCATTTTGAAGGGCGCCGCGGCGGCCTTCACGATCAGGTTGCGCAGGGTCTGCCAGATGATAGGCATGACACTGAATTGCGGGTTGTTCAGGTCGCCGCTCACCGGCAGCTCGATGGAAATCTTGCCGTCGACATCCTTGAGCAACGCGATCGCCAGCTTCAGCGGCAGGCTCACGGCGTCTGGGCTGTCGACCTTTTCACCCAGTTGCAGCTGCTCGACCACCACTTTGTTTTCGGCCAGGAGTTGGCCGTTGGTGATCTTGTAATGCAGGTCGAGATTGAGGCGGCCCTTGCGGATGCGGTAACCGGCGAACTTGCCGGAGTAGGGCGTGAGCGTGGTCAGTTCAACACGTTTGAAACTGGTGGCGATGTCGAGGCTGGCCATCGGGTCGAACGGGTTGACGGAGCCCTTGATGGTGACCGGTGCATAACGGTCGACCTTGCCTTTGATATCGACGCTGGCCGGTTTCGCCTGACGGCTGTCGATGGTGCCAATTTGCCCATTGAGCTGTTGAATGGCCGTGGCGAAATTCGGGGTCAGGCTGAAGTCGGCGAAGTTGGCCGAGCCGTCATTGATGGCAATGCCGCCAATGTGGATGCCCAGCGGTTTTTCCTTGCTGGCAGGTTTGGCCTCAGCAGTTTTGGCGCCTGAGTCGGGCGGTTGCGGAATCAGCAGATCATCGATATTGGTGGTGCGGTCATCGTTGATCATGAAGCGCGCATAAGGCTGGAACAGGTTGACCTTGTCGATCGACAGGCTGTCGCCGTGCTGATAGTTCAGGCCTTCAAGCACCAACTGCTGCCACTTGAGGAAGTCGCGGGTTTTGAGGGTGTCGAGGGTATGCAGTTGATCGACCTGAGCACGGCCGGTGACGCTGAATGCCAGCGGCTCGGTGCTTTTCAGATCGACCGCCAGATCACTGCCGAGCATGCCGCTGCGCAGTTCCAGGCGAATGAACGGGGTGATGTAGGACTGGGCGACGCGCAGGTCGATGTCCTTGGTTTGTACGTTTAACCTGGCGCTGACCGGGGCGAGATTGACGATACCGTCTGCCGTGATCTTGCCTTGCTTGCCCACGCCCGTATCGAGCTTGAGGTTAAAAGGCGAGCCATTGAGGCTATCGAAATTCTGCAGGTCCAGGTTCAACGGGCCGACATCCAGCGCTACGGCGGGTTGCGCCTTGCGGTCAGCCAGATGCACTTGGTAATTGCGCAGTTGCACGTCTTTGAGCAGCACTTGCCATGGCTTGCTCGGTGGCGTCGGTTCGGGTTTCGGTGAATCGGCGGCTGCCGGCGTGCTGGCCGGCTCGGCCTTGGCTTTGACGGCTTCTTTGGACGGTTGGCTGGCGAACAGTTTCTGCCAATCGAGTTGCCCGTCGGCTTCGAGGGCGGCCCAGGTTTCCAGTTTCTGGCTGCGGATCTTGCCGACGACCACTTGCTGCTTGGCCAGGTCCACGGTGGTGTCACTGATGTCCAGCCGCTCAAGCTTCGCCAGCGGTCGACCGTCTGGTGCTTTGATCGCAAACGGCGCGATGCTGACGGCGACGTTGCTCAACAGCAGCTCGGTCTCCTTGGCCAGGTTCAGTTTGTAGTCGGTGCTCAGGCTGAGGACGCCGTCTTCAAGCACCAGTGGCACCGCGTCACGCACATAGGGCCAAAAGGATTTCATCTTGCCATCGGTGATCTTCAGCTTACCTTCGGAGGCGATCGGGATCAGGCTGAAATTGCCGGTCCAGTCGATCTGTCCACCTGCCGGGCCGATGGCCACCAAGGTCATGTCGGCACTGTCTTCAGGCAGGGTACTGAGGTTTTTCAGTTCGAAGTCGAGTTTGTCGTAGAGGAATTCGATGGGTTCGCTGGGGCGTTGATCCTGGAAGTGCACGACACCGCCGGCCAGTTTGATCCGCTCGATGCGCAACGGGAACGGTTTGGCGTTCGGGTCGGCCGGGGTCGGTTCACTGGCGGGGATTTTGAACAGGCCAAGCAGATTGAGCTTGCCGTCCTTGCCGAAGAGGATTTCGGTCTTGGGTTTGTCTATTTCGATATCGGACAGGTGCAGCGCCTTGGTCCAGAGGCTGTCGATCTGCAAGTTTGCATACAGTCGCTCGAAGCCGACCTGCTCCTTGCCCGGCTCGCCGATGATCAGGCCCCACAGGGTCACTTCAAGGCTGAACGGGTTGAGTTCGATCCTCTGAATCGTCGCGGGCGTCGTTGCGTAATTGGCCAATTGTTGATTGGCCACCCGCAACGCGATGCCCGGAAAAATCAGAAACCCCAGCAGGCTGTAGAGGGCTAGAGCGGTCAACAGAGCGCCAATAGCGCGAATCAATCCTTTGGGCATGTGTGGCTTCATCTGTCTGAATCGGAGTGCGTTGGAGTATGGCACGCGTTTCCGGTTCCGAAGTGATCAAGCTTTATAGGAATTATCTGATTTTCCGGACAAATCTCAGAGTTGCAGAATCAGGGTTTTTAGCGGCGGCTGCTCATCCATTGACGGAAAATCGCCGCCCGGTTTCATCACTGTCCATTCACGAACTGGACGACCGGCTTTCTCTGCACAACGCAAAACCTGCTCACGCCAATCGTCCATGCTGACTTTTGCCAGGTTGTTGCAGCAGATCAGCACGCCATTGTCGGCGGTGGTCAGCAATGCCGGCTTCAGCAGGCTTTGATAGTCGCGCAGCAAGTCGACGGTGCCGAAAGCGCTCTTGGCCCAGGCTGGCGGATCCAGCAGCACCAGGTCGTACTGACGCTGTTCCAGACGCTGATAGCTCGGCAGTTTTTGCCCGCGGCGCAGGCTGATCGGCAGGCCGGCCAACTGGCGGATGGCCGGGAAGTAGTCGGACTGGATGAAGTCCATGGTCGGCAACTGCGGATTGAGCAGGCCGTTCTCACGGCCGACAGCCAGGTTGCCTTCAGCGAAGTCGAGGTTGCAGACTTCGCTCGCGCCACCGGCCGCAGCACTCAGGCCGACGCCACAGGTGTAGGCGAACAGGTTCAGCACACTTTTGTTTTTACTGTGCTGTTTGACCCAGCCGCGCGTGTTGCGCAGGTCGAGGAACAGCAGCGGATCCTGGCCGGCGTGACGGCCGCGAACCCGGTAATTCAAGCCCCATTCGTGACCGATCAAGTCTTGCAGGGCGGCTTCGTCGGCGCGGTAGACGGTGTCTTCACGGTCAATGCGCGAGTTGCCACGGGAGCGATCGTTGTAGACCAGCAGCGTTTCGAGGCCCAGGTGCTGATTGATGGTGTCATGCAGTTGCAGCAGCGCATCTCGTTCCAGCGACTGGTGAAAGCTTTGCACCAGCAATTGCGGGCCGTAGCGGTCGATCGTCAGGCCGCCGGCGCCTTCCTGGCTGCCGTGGAACAGGCGATAGCAATCGGTGCCTTGCTGATGCAGTTCGGCCAGCAGGTCTTGGCGACGATCGAGGGCGGCGCGCAGCGCCTGATTCAAGGAAGACATGCTGGGCGCCTTGCAGGAGGGAATTTGGCGCGGGAGTTTAACAGCATTGCACCTGTGGCGAGGGAGCTTGCTCCCGCTCGAGTGCGAAGCGCTCGCAAAATCTTCGACAAGTACAGAGGTTATGGGGCCGCTTCGCAGCCCAGCGGGAGCAAGCTCCCTCGCCACAGATAACCGACATTCAGCGTTATTTTGTGTAGGGCCTGAGCTCAGGTGAGCAAACCCATCCGTCGTTTGGCCCGGTGCGCCGAGCCGTTACGCACCGCCCAGCGCAGCATCGGCACGCTGCGATTGACGCTGGCGCGGATCAGCTTGCGTTGCAGCGGGCTCTGGCTGACGCCAAGCATGTCACTGGCCCAGTCCGGCAGCAGGTCGATCCCGGCCTTCATCATCAAACCGCCGAAAGGTCTGGCCAAACGGCTGGGGGACGGGGCGTTCAACAACAGCCGTAACACCTCTCGACTGCGCTCATCGCACAGTAGCTGTGGGCGAATGCGTTCAAGGTAATCGGCAATTTCCTGCCGCGAACGCGGCACGTCACGGGCGCCGAGCCGTTCGGCGACCAGCGCGATTTCCGCGTAGTAACGGTCCTGATCAGCAAGGGAAAGGTTCGGATTGCGGTAACGCAAATGGGCCGCGAGGAAGTTGCTGACTTCGGCCACGTGCACCCAGGTCAACAGATCGGGATCGCTGGCGGCGTAGGGCCGGCCATCTGGTGCCGTGCCGGTCACTTGCAGGTGGATGGTGCGGACTTTCTCGATCAGCCAGTCGGCGTCCTTTCGCGAACCGAAGGTGGTGCCGGAAATGAACTGCCCGGTGCGGCGCAGTCGGCCGAGCATGTCCTCGCGAAAATTCGAATGGTCCCAGACCCCGGCCAGGGCCAGTGGATGCAGTGCCTGCAGCATCAGGGCGCTGATGCCGCCGATCAGCATGCTGCTGAAGTCACCATGCACTTGCCAGCTCACCGAATCGGGGCCGAACAGGCCGGGATCGCCCTTGGGGTTTTCCAGGTCGAGCTTGCCCAGCGACAGACCGGTCAGGCTCATGATCTGGGTTTCGATACGGGTTCGGATGAATTCCATGGCGACTCAGTGGCGGAAAAGGAGGCGCGGCCATTAACGGCCGCGCAGGCTTTTGAAACAAGCGATTATTGGTTCAGGCGTTTATCGACCAACTCCTGGACCACGCTCGGGTCGGCCAGGGTCGAGGTGTCGCCCAGGCTGTCCAGTTCGTTGCAGGCGATCTTGCGCAGAATGCGCCGCATGATCTTGCCCGAACGGGTTTTCGGCAAGGCCGGCGCCCACTGGATCAGGTCCGGTTTGGCGAAGCTGCCGATTTCCTCGCTGACGTGAGCGAGCAGTGCTTTCTTCAGTTCGTCACTGGGTTCGGTGCCGTTCATGGGGGTGACGAAGGCGTAGATGCCCTGGCCCTTGACGTCGTGGGGGTAACCGACCACCGCCGCTTCGGCGATGCTGTCGTGCAGCACGAGCGCGCTTTCCACTTCCGCGGTGCCGATGCGGTGCCCGGAGACGTTGATCACGTCGTCAATGCGCCCGGTGATCCAGTAATCGCCGTCCTCATCGCGCCGTGCGCCGTCGCCGGTGAAGTAGTAACCGGGGTAGGGCTTGAAGTAGGTGTCGACCATTCGTTGCGGGTCGCCGTAGACGCTGCGGATCTGCGCCGGCCAGCTGGACTTGATCGCCAGCACGCCGCTGCCGGCGCCTTTGATTTCCTTGCCCACTTCATCGAGCAGCACCGGTTGCACGCCGAACATTGGTTGCGTGGCGCAGCCGGGTTTGATTCGTTGAGCGCTGACCAGAGGGCTGAGCATGATGCCCCCGGTTTCGGTCTGCCACCAGGTATCGACGATCGGACAACGCTGTTCGCCGACGGCATTGAAGTACCACTCCCACGCTTCCGGGTTGATCGGCTCACCGACAGTGCCGAGTAATCTGAGGCTTGCGCGGGAGGTTTCCTTCAACGGTTCGGGGCCTTCACGCATCAGGGAACGCAGGGCGGTCGGGGCGGTATAGAAAATGTTCACATGGTGCTTGTCGATCACCTGCCAGAAGCGCGAGCCGCTCGGGTAGCTCGGTACGCCTTCGAAGATCAGCGTGGTCGCGCCGTTGGCCAGCGGACCGTAGACGATGTAACTGTGGCCGGTGACCCAGCCGACATCGGCGGTGCACCAGAAAACTTCGTCGTCGCGGTAGTCGAGCACGTACTTGAAGGTCATCGCCGCTTGTAGCAGATAGCCGCCGGTGGTGTGCAGCACGCCTTTGGGTTTGCCGGTGCTGCCGGAGGTGTAGAGGATAAACAGCGGGTCCTCGGCGTCCATCGGTTCAGGCGGGCAATCGTCGCTGACGTCGCGCAGCGCCTGGTGATACCAGATGTCCCGGCCCTCGACCCAGTCCACTTCGCCTTGGGTGCGCTCGACCACGATGACGGTGCTGACGTTCGGGCAACTGTGCAGCGCCTTGTCGACTTTCTGCTTGAGCGGCACGACTTTACCGCCGCGCACGCCTTCATCGGCGGTGATCACGGTGTGGCAGTCGGCATCGAGAATCCGGTCACGCACAGAGTCCGGAGAGAAACCACCGAACACCACCGAATGCACCGCACCAATGCGCGTGCAGGCGAGCATGGCGTAGGCAGCTTCGGGGATCATCGGCATGTAGATGCACACGCGGTCGCCTTTCTTCACGCCACGGCTTTTGAGCACGTTGGCCAGGCGACAGACGTTGTGATGAAGTTTTTTGTAGCTGATCTGCGCGGATTCGGCGGGGTCGTCGCCTTCCCAGATGATCGCGATTTGATCGCCGCGCTTTTCCAGGTGACGGTCGATGCAGTTGTAACTGACATTCAACTTTCCGCCGGCGAACCAGCTCGCCTCACCGGTTTTCAGGTTATAGCGCTGGACGGTATCCCACGGCTTACTCCAGTCGAGAAAGCGTGTGGCCTGTTCGGCCCAGAAGGTGCTGGGATGTTCGATGGACTGGCGGTACAGGCGCTTGTAGTCGTCTTGACTTAATTGTGCAGCCCGGCGGACGGCATCGGCTTGGGGGAACGTGCTGATATCGAACATGACGGTTCCTTATTCTTGTTTTGCGACAAGTAATAAAGATGCGCCGAGTAGCGAAAGGGTTCAAGCCAGACACAAAACCAATGTGGGAGCGGGCTTGCTCGCGAAGGCGGTGGGTCAGTCGACATAAATGCTGAATGACAAACTGCCTTCGCGAGCAAGCCCGCTCCCACAGGGTTAGCCGCGGTGACGGCCGCGGAAGTAGTTGATCAGGCCTTGGGTCGAAGCATCGTCAGCCGGGGTTTCTTCGCTGCCGACCAGGCGGTTGTAGACGCCTTTGCCCAACTCTTTACCCAGCTCCACGCCCCACTGGTCGAAGGCGTTGATGCCCCAGATCACGCTTTGCACGAAGACTTTGTGTTCGTACATCGCCACCAATGCGCCTAGACGACGCGGGCTGATGCGTTCGACCACCAACGTATTGCTCGGACGGTTGCCCGGGATCACCTTGTGAGGCGCGATTTTTTGCACCTCTTCTTCGCTCATGCCTTTGTCGCGCAACTCGGCTTCGGCCTCGGCAAGGGTCTTGCCCAGCATCAGCGCCTGGCTTTGCGACAGGCAGTTGGCGTACAGCCACTGGTGGTGGTCGGACACCGGGTTGAAGCTGACGATCGGCACGATGAAGTCGGCCGGGATCAGTTGAGTGCCCTGGTGCAGCAACTGGTGATACGCATGCTGACCGTTGCAGCCCACGCCACCCCAGATCACCGGGCCGGTGTCAGTGGAGACCGGAGTGCCGTCCTGACGCACGCTCTTGCCGTTGGATTCCATATCCAGCTGTTGCAAATGCTTGGTGATGTTGCGCAGGTAGTGGTCGTACGGCAGGATCGCGTGGCTTTGCGCGCCCCAGAAATTTCCGTACCACACGCCGAGCAGGGCCAGCAGCACCGGCATGTTCTGATCGAACGGTGCGCTCTGGAAATGCTGGTCCATGGTGTAGGCACCGGACAGCAGTTCCTTGAAGTTCGACATGCCGATGGCCAGCGCGATTGGCAAACCGATGGCCGACCACAGCGAGTAACGGCCGCCAACCCAGTCCCACATCGGGAAGATGTTTTCTTCGCGGATCCCGAATGCCACAGCCGCTGCATTGTTGCTGGAGACGGCGATGAAGTGACGATACAGCTCGGCTTCAGAACCACCCTGAGCCAGGTACCAGGCGCGTGCGGCCTGGGCATTCTTCAGGGTTTCGAGGGTGTTGAAAGATTTCGACGAAACGATGAACAGCGTGGTTTCGGCGCGCAATTTCATGGTCAGTTCGTGGAACTCACTGCCGTCGATGTTCGCCAGGTAATGGCAGCGCACGCCTTTCTGGGCGTAGGACAGCAGCGCTTCGGAGACCAGCTCCGGGCCGAGGAACGAGCCACCGATGCCGATGTTCACCACGTCAGTGATCGGCTTCTCGGAGTAACCACGCCACAAACCGTCGTGGATACGGCCCACGAGGTCGGTGATCTGGTTCAGGACCTTGTGCACTTCCGGCATCACGTTGACGCCGTTGACCTTCAGCTTGTCGCCGACCGGACGGCGCAGGGCGGTGTGCAAGGCCGGACGACCTTCGGAGGAGTTGACGATTTCGCCTTCGAACAGCGCTTTGATCGCGCCCTGGAGGTCGACTTCGTTGGCCAGGCCCACCAGCAGATCGCGGGTCTGAGCGTTGATCAGGTTCTTCGAGTAGTCGAGAAACAGGCCGCAGCTGCTGAGGGTGAATTGGGTAAAACGCTGCGGATCGGCATTAAAGGCTTCGCGCATGCTGAAATCTTGCATGGCTTGGCGGTGGTCATTCAACGCTTGCCAGGCGGGCAGAGCGGTAACGTCTTGAGGGGTGCGGTAATACGCCATCGCTGCGGGTTTCCTTTTTACTTGAACGGCCTTTTGAACACTAAAAGTACCGGAGCGCTGTGGGTGGGCGTCCGGTCAACTGCGTCGACACGATTTCATGACACAGGGCGAATACAGTAAACCTCGCGCTGCGATCTGTCTTGACTTTGTCTGACCCGTTCCCGGTACTTTTTTATACATCGAGCAGGGAACGGTCCGACAAACGGAAGGGGGAGGGGCTAAGACTGGATCAGGCAACCTGAACCGGAATGGCATTGCTGGTATGGCTCAGTTCATTACCTGGCGCCATGTAGAGCATGCGTGGCTTGAAGTTGAGCAGCTCGGCTTCGCTGTAGTGGGCGTATGCACAGATGATCACGCGATCACCGACCTTGGCCTTGTGCGCTGCGGCACCGTTGACCGAGATCATGCGCGAACCTTCTTCGCCACGAATCGCGTAGGTGGTGAAGCGTTCACCATTGTCGACGTTGTAGATCTGGATCTGTTCGTACTCACGGATGCCAGACAGGTCCAGCCATTCGCCGTCGATGGCGCAAGAACCTTCGTAATCGAGTACAGCGTGGGTGACTTCGGCGCGATGCAGCTTGGCCTTGAGCATGATGGCGTGCATGAGTGTTTCCCCAGGTCGGAATCGAACGGCGGGCATTGTGCCCAAAGGCTTGAGGGCCAGCAATACGGTGTTTGGAGTCACCGCCGACCCAATGTGGGAGCGGGCTTGCTCGCGAAAGCGGTGTGTCATTCAGCATTGATGCCTACTGATCCACCGCAGTCGCGAGCAAGCCCGCTCCCACAGGGGTATTGCAGCGTTCAGGCGGATGCGTCGAGGTTCAGGTGCAGGTTATCGATCAACCGCGTAGTGCCCAGGAACGCTGCCACCAGAATCACCAGATCCCGATCTTGCGCAGTCGCCGGGCGCAAGGTCAGCGCATGACGAATTTCCAGATAGTCAGGACGCAAACCAGCGGCTTCAAGCTGCTTGATCTGCGCACCGATCAACGCCGGGAAATCCCGTTCGCCCTGTTTGATCGCGTCGGCAATCTGGCTCAAACCGCGATACACAACCGGCGCAACGGCCCGCTGTTCTTCGCTGAGGAAACCATTGCGCGACGACAGCGCCAGGCCATCGGCTGCACGTACCGTCGGTTCGCCGATGATCTGGATCGGCATGTTCAGGTCATGCACCAGGGCGCGGATTACCGCCAGTTGCTGGAAGTCTTTCTGGCCGAAGATCGCCAGGTCCGGCTGAACCATGTTGAACAGCTTGGTGACCACCGTCGCCACACCTTCGAAATGCCCGGGACGGCTGGCGCCGCAGAGGCCTTCGGAGAGTTGCGGAACGCTGACGCGGGTCTGGCCGACCATGCCGTCGGGGTACATTTCTTCAACGGTCGGCGCGAACAGCAAGTGGCAACCGGCCTGGAGCAGCTTCTCCTGATCGGCTGCGAGGGTGCGCGGGTACTTGTCGAGGTCTTCGCCGGCGCCGAACTGCAGCGGGTTGACGAAAATGCTCGCGACCACGAAATCCACCCGTTGGGTGGCTTTGGTCACCAGTGCCACATGACCGCTGTGCAGGTTGCCCATGGTCGGCACGAAGCCGATGCGCTTGCCTTCACTGCGGGCACGGGCCACGGCGGCCCGCAATTCGCGTACGGTTTTTACGGTGTTCATGCAGAGAATCCGTGTTCGATACCAGGGAAAGTCGCCGCTTTGACTTCAGTGACGTACGCACCGAGCGCCGCTTGAATGTTTTGTTGCCCGGCCATGAAGTTCTTTACGAACTTCGGCACACGGCCAGTGATCGACAGGCCGAGCATGTCGTGCAGAACCAGTACCTGGCCGTCGGTGCCACTGCCGGCACCGATGCCGATCACCGGGATTTTTACCGCCTGGGTGATCTCTTCGGCCAGTTCGCTCGGTACGCATTCGAGCAATAACATCGACGCGCCGGCCTGTTCCAGGGCGATCGCATCGGCACGCATCTGCCGCGCCTGGTTTTCGTTGCGACCCTGGACTTTATAACCGCCGAGGATGTTCACCGATTGCGGTGTCAGCCCCATGTGCGCGCACACCGGGATACCGCGTTCGGCCAGCAGACGGATCGAGTCCGCCAGCCACAACGCACCTTCAACCTTGACCATGTGCGCACCCGCCTGCATCAACAGGGCACTGTTGATCATGGCTTGTTCGGTGGTGGCGTAGGCCATGAAGGGCAGGTCGGCGAGGATCAATGCATCGGTGTTACCGCGTTTGACGGACGCCACGTGGTAAGCCATTTCAGCGGTGGTGACCGGCAGGGTGCTGTCGTGACCTTGCAAAACCATGCCAAGGGAGTCGCCCACCAGCAGCACTTCGATGCCAGCCTCATTGCAGGCGTGGGCGAAGGTCGCGTCATAGCAGGTCAGCATGGTGATCTTTTCACCTTTTTGCTTGAGACCTTGCAGAGTGGTCAGGGTGATGGCTGGCATGAAAAGTTCCTCATTCAGGCGCTGTGGAAACTACTGCGAGTAACGCGCGTGATTCTTCGTTAAATACAGGCGCACGGTCTGTTGTCGTGCTTTTAAGGCCTGGATTGCGCCCTTCAACGCCGTGTCGGCGGCAGCGGGACGCCTATAGTCGTGAGGAGAACTCGGGAAGTCAATTGTGTGTGTTACCGCATTGTTACGTGTGGGGTGTTACCGGGGTAACTGATGCGATTCAGCAACTACCGATCTCATGTTCGACACAAAACCAATGTGGGAGCGGGCTTGCTCGCGAAGGCGGTGTGTCAGTTAATATTGATGCCGAATGGCACGCCGCCTTCGCGAGCAAGCCCACTCCCACAGGGGATTTACATTAATTCGGAGGGAGACGCTCCAACCCGACGAACGGGCAGGCAGCGAGCAAATCACTCAGGCTGCGGCCATCGGCCACACGCAAATCCGCAGGCGCCAGTTCGGCCAGTGGATAGAGAACGAAAGCTCGTTCCTGCATATGGTAGTGAGGCACCTTGAGGCGAGGTTCATCGATCAGTCGATCACCGAACAGTACGATGTCGAGATCCAGCGTTCGCGGCCCCCAACGTTCAAGGCGCTCGCGGCCCTGTCCGTTCTCGATGCCTTGCAACGCATCAAGCAGCTCCAGTGGCGGGAGCGTGCTGTCGAGGGCGGCAACCGCGTTGGTATAACGCGGTTGGCCGGGCAGCAGCGAGTCGCTCTGATAAAACCCGGAAACCCCGATCAGTTCGGTCTGCGGCAACTGCGCCAGGGCGTCGACGGCGCAGCGCAATTGTTCGGCGGGGTCAGCCAGATTGCTGCCCATGCCGATGTAGATGCGTTCCATGGATTACTCGCCCGTGGCGCTCGGTGCGCCGGCGGTGCGTTTGCGCTTGGCGCCACCGCTGCGGCGACGCTTGCGGGGGGCGCCAGTGCCATCATCCTTGCCGCTGAGGTCGCGGATCATGTCGCGACGTTCGCTGTCGTTGGCGTCCTGATAATCCGTCCACCATTCGCCCAGGCCATCAGTCTGCTCGCCGGCGCTTTCGCGCAGCAGCAGGAAGTCGTAACCGGCACGGAACCGTGGGTTGTCCAGCAACAGGTCGGCGCGCTTGCCGCTGCGGCGTGGCAGACGCTCTTGCATGTCCCAGATCTCGCGGATCGGCATGGTGAAGCGTTTCGGAATCGCGATGCGCTGGCACTGTTCGGCGATCAGTTCATGAGCCGCTTCCTGCATCGCCGGAATCGGCGGCATGCCACGCTCTTGCAGGCGCAACACACGGGCCGGCAGGGCAGGCCAAAGCAGGGCCGCAAACAGGAACGCCGGGGTCACCGGTTTGTTCTGTTTGATCCGCAGATCGGTGTTGATCAACGCGTCGCTGATCAGTGTGTGGGTATAGGTCGGGTTGTATTCCAGCGCCTCGGCACTGGCCGGGAACAGCGGATCGAACAGCTGCAGGTCGACCAGCATCTCGAAGGTGTCCGCGGCATGGCCGGAGAGGAACAGCTTGAGCACTTCTTCGAACAGGCGGGCCGATGGAATCTCGCGCAGCATCGGCGCCAGCTCACGGATTGGCGCGGCGCTGTGTTTTTCGATGCCGAAATTCAGCTTGGCGGCGAAACGCACGGCTCGCAGCATCCGTACCGGATCTTCCTGGTAGCGTTGCTTCGGGTCGCCGATCAGGCGGATCAGGTGATTGCGGATGTCGTGTACGCCGTTGGCGTAGTCGAGGATGCGCTCGCTGACCGGATCGTAATACAAGGCGTTGATGGTGAAGTCGCGGCGTTGCGCGTCTTCTTCCAGCGTGCCGTAGACGTTATCGCGCAGGATGCGCCCGCTCTCGTTGCGCGAGGACTGGTTGCTGTCTTCCTCTTCATCGTTTTGCGGGTGATTGGCGCGGAAGGTCGCGACTTCAATGATTTCGCGGCCAAAGTGGATGTGCACCAGCTTGAAGCGACGACCGATGATCCGCGCGTTGCGGAATTCGGCCCGAACCTGTTCAGGCGTGGCACTGGTGGCGACGTCGAAGTCTTTTGGCGTGATGCCGAGCAGCATGTCACGCACGCAGCCGCCGACCAGGTATGCCTGGTAACCGGCGTTCTGCAGGCGTTCGACGATGTTCACCGCGTAGCGACTGAATTGGGCCTTTTGCAGCGAATGTTGGCCGCTGTTGAGCACTTCAGGCGTACTGCGAATGTGTTGCGTATGACGCTTGGGAGAACGGAATGACTGGAACAGCTTCTTCAGCATGGGATGCACTGTTTGAAGGAATGTTCGGCCAAAACGAAGAATGACCGCATGATGGGCGGGGATTCTAGCATTTAGTCGGGGGATGGTGTAGGAAGCTGCGCAAGCGCTTTAAGCAGGGGTTTGTACGCTTGGACATGTAGCAGCTGCCGAGCAGCGCGAGGCTGCGTTCGGCGGCGAAGCCGTCGTAAAACCTGAGATTGCGGTGTGTCAGAAGAAACCGGTTGCCTGTATTGCGACTGCTCCGCAGTCGATCGCAGCCTCGCGTTGCTCGACAGCTGCTACAAAGTGCCGCTACAAGGGCTAAACGGCAGAAACTACAAGGGGAGCCGAAGCTCCCCAAGAAAGTAGTTGCATGCTCTATTTTTATTTTTGATTCGGGCTTTTTGTTTTTGTTAAGTGCCCTCGCCATGAAGTTTTTCCTTCATGACCCTCCCAATCGGGAGCCAAGAGCAAACGGATTGCTTTGGTCGCTGTGTTGCAGTGATCTTGCGATCCAACCAGTGCAGGCTCTGTCTTGTGACAGTTTTTATTGTTCTCGGCCTGGTCGTGGGGCAAGCCCCAAATACAACGCCTCTCCAAAAGAATCAGTTAGCTGCGCCTCTCGCCGTCTTGTTTTTATTGTGCGTGAGTCGATACGTCTTATTTTTATTGTCTTGTGCATTGCTTGTTATTGTTCTTGTACTAAACATATAGCAGGGTGCGTGCCAACTTTTGCGAGGCCTAGCAAAACAAGGGGTTAGGCCGGCTGATGAGGTTTTCAGAGGCCAAAAAAAGCCGGGGCTTCGTTACCGTAAGCCCCGGCTTCTGTTACGTGAAAAAGGTGAGGTAACAGTTTTTTAACCCTGTCACGTGTTACCTGCGCATCAGACAGGTGACGTTCAGCTCTCGCTGGCCACTCCGGTCTTGCGCCGCGGAATGCCCAGGCGCTGACGGCGTTCCCACAGGCATTTGCGACTGACACCGAGTTTGCGCGCCAACTCGGTTTCGGTCATGTGGTCCTGATGCTCGAGAACGAAGTGCTGGAAGTAGTCTTCCAGTGACAGGTCTTCGGTAGGCTCATGGCTATTGTTACCGGTGGCGCTGCCCTGTTGTGGGGGCAGGCCGATGAAATCGTCATCGTCCAGATCGCTCAGTTCGATGTCGATCCCCAGCAGCTCAGCGGAAATCTCCGGGCTCTCGCACAGGATGACCGCACGTTCTACGGCGTTTTCCAGCTCTCGAACATTACCCGGCCAGGAGTAATGACGAATCGCCTGCTCGGCATCCGGGGCGAACTTCAGGTCGGTGCGGTTGACCCGCGCGCTCTGTCGCGCCAGGAACGCATTGGCAATTTCGTTGACGTCGGCGCCACGTTCGCGCAGGGCCGGCAGTTTCAGGGCGATCACGTGAAGGCGGTAATACAGGTCTTCACGGAACTGGCCGATTTTCGCCAGGCTCTTGAGGTCCCGGTGAGTCGCGGCGATCAGGCGTACATCGACTTTCTGTGACTGCACCGAACCCACACGACGAATTTCACCTTCCTGCAGTACGCGCAGCAGGCGGGCCTGGGCTTCCAGTGGCAGTTCGCCGATTTCGTCGAGGAACAAGGTGCCGCCGTCCGCGGCTTCTACCAGGCCGGCACGCCCGGCGCTGGCGCCAGTGAACGCGCCTTTTTCGTGGCCGAACAGTTCGGACTCGATCAGGCTTTCCGGAATGGCCGCGCAGTTCACCGAAATCATCGGCGCCTTGGCACGTTTGGACAGGTTGTGCAGGGCACGCGCCACCAGTTCTTTACCGGTGCCGGATTCGCCCTGAATCAAGACATTGGAGTCGGTTGGCGCGACTTTGCGGATCTTGCTGTACAGATCCTGCATCGGCGGGCAGGAGCCGATGATGCCGATTTCGCCGTTGTTGTTGCTGGCGCCCGGTTTCGCGGCGCCGTTGCCGGCTTTGCCGACGGCAGGTTCGCCGCTGGCTTGCACCGATTGCCGGTCACGCAGGATTCGCGCGACAGCCTGGAGCATTTCGTCATGATCGAAAGGCTTGGCGATGTAATCCACCGCACCCATCTTCATCGAGTCGACCGCCGAACGCAGGCTGGCGTAGCTGGTCATGATCAGCACCGGAGTGCCCTGGCCGAGTTTGATCAACTCGGTGCCAGGCGCGCCAGGCAGACGCAGGTCGCTGACGATCAGGTCGAACGTGGGAATGGTGAAGCGTTCTTGTGCTTCCTGCACTGAACCGGCTTCGCTGACCTGGTACTGGTTACGTTCCAGCAGGCGGCGCAAGGCGGAGCGGATAATTGTTTCGTCTTCGACGATCAAAATGTGCGGCATTGATTCGATACTCTCGACGGTCTCAGTTCACAGCGGACGTCGCTTCGACATGACGCGGCAAGGTCACCCGGATACGGGTGCCGCGTTGGCTTTGAACATCAGCCGGGCTGTCGATGGTGATTTGTCCATAATGCTCTTCAACGATGGAATAGACCAGTGCAAGGCCCAGACCGGTGCCTTCGCCAGGATCCTTGGTGGTGAAGAAAGGTTCGAACAATCTATCCATGATGTTCTTCGGAATACCGCTGCCTTCGTCTTCCACGATCAAGTCGACCGTGTGTTCGCCGGCTTCGCTTTTGACCCGCACCGCACTGCCGGGAGGCGAGGCGTCGCGGGCGTTTGAGAGCAGGTTGATCAGTACTTGTGCAAGCCGCTGCGGGTCGCCTTCGACCCAGTGATCGGGATCGCACAGGTTGTAGAACTGCACTTCGAAATTGCGTCGGTTCAGGGCCAGCAAACCGATGGCATCCTGAGCCACTTCGGCCAGACAGACGGGCTCGTCGCTGTGCTGATGACTGCCGGCGTGGGCGAAGCTCATCAGCGACTGAACGATGCGCGACACGCGTTTGGTCTGCTCCAGGATCTGCCCGCTGATTTCCTTCAGCTCGCCATCGTCTTCGCGCTCTTCTCGCAGGTTCTGCGCCAGGCAGGCGATGCCGGTGATCGGGTTGCCGATTTCATGGGCCACGCCGGCGGCGAGTCGGCCGATGCTGGCCAGGCGCTCGGAGTGCACCAGTTTGTCTTCAAGCATCTGGGTTTCGGTCAAGTCTTCCACCAGCAACACCAAGCCGCTGTTACCCGGTGCGAGCGGTTCATCGATCGCCGCTTTGTGCAGGTTCAGCCAGCGGGTCTGGCCGTCGAGCGCCAGGTGCTGTTTGTGCAAATGCTCGTCCGGCAGATTGATGAAGCCTTGCAGCAGCTCTTTCCAGGGATCGGCAATAGTGCTCAGCCGCGAACCAACCACACGCTGCGCGGCAATCCCGGTCAGCTCCTCCATGGCCTTGTTCCACATGAGGATTTCCTGATCCTTGGCCAGCGAGCAAACGCCCATCGGCAACTCCTGCAGGGTCTGGCGGTGATAGCGGCGCAGGGCATCGAGTTCGGCGGCAAGCCCGGTCAGGCGCGAGTGGTAATCCTCGAGGCGACTTTCGATGAAGTGGATGTCTTCGGTGACGTAGTTTTCGCCGCCGGCCTTATAAGGCAGGAATGTCTCGACCATGTCCTGAGCCACGCTCGGCCCCATCAAGCCGGAGAGGTTGGCTTCGATACGGTCGCGCAAGCGGCGCAAGGCGTAAGGCCGACGCTCATCGAAAGGCAGATAGAGGTCGCGCAGGGCCTGTTCGACTTCTTTTTGCGCCGCTTTCGCGCCCAATGGTTTTGCAAGCTGTGTGGCGAATTCCTGAGGGGAGGCGGCGTGCAGTTCGCGGCGTTGCGGCCGGCGCACGTTGTCCACGGCGCAGGCTTCGGCGGCGCTGGCCTCTTCGCTGCTGGCGTTGGTGAACAGCGAGATCAGGGTGAACATCAGCACGTTGGCCGCCAGCGAGGCGATCGCCGCCATGTGCCAGCTGGTGTCGTCCAGCACGTAGATCATGTTCAGCAGCGGTATGTAGAAGCCCTGCAGATTGCCGACCAGTGGCAGCAGCATGGTCACCAGCCACACCAGAATCCCCGCGAGCAAACCGGCGATGAAACCGCGGCGGTTGGCGGTCGGCCAGTACAGTACCGACAGTACGCCCGGCAGGAATTGCAGGGTGGCGACGAAGGCGACGATGCCCAGATTCGCCAGATCCTGTTCCGCGCCCAGCAGCAGGTAGAAACCGTAACCGGCCATGATGATCGCGACGATCAGCGCCCGGCGGGTCCACTTCAGCCAGCGGTAGATATTGCCTTCGGCCGGCGGCTGATAGAGCGGTAGCACCAAGTGGTTCAGCGCCATCCCGGACAGCGCCAGGGTGGTGACAATGATCAACCCGCTGGCCGCCGACAATCCACCGACATAGGCCAATAGCGCCAGGGCCTTGTTGTTGGCGGCGATGCCGATACCCAGCGTGAAGTATTCCGGGTTGGTGGTGGCGCCGAGTTTCAGTCCGGCCCAGAGAATCAACGGTACCGCCAGGCTCATCAACAGCAGGAACAGCGGCAAGCCCCAGCTCGCACTCACCAATGAGCGCGGGTTGAGGTTTTCGGTAAATGTCATGTGGTACATGTGCGGCATCACGATCGCCGAGGCGAAGAACACCAGCAGCAACGTGCGCCATGGGCCTTCCTGCAATGGCGTGTGCAGGGCGGCGAGGGCAGTCTGGTTTTGCAGCAGCCACAGTTCCAGCTGTTGCGGGCCATCGAACACGCCGTACAGCGCATAGAGGCCAACACCGCCGATGGCGATCAGTTTGATCACCGACTCGAAAGCAATCGCGAACACCAGGCCTTCGTGTTTCTCGCGGGTGGCGATGTGGCGCGAGCCAAAGAAAATCGTGAACAGCGTAATCAGTGCGCAGAAGCTCAGGGCCACGCGATGTTGCACCGGCTCGCGGGTGAGGATGCCGATGGAGTCGGCCACCGCCTGAATCTGCAACGCCAGCAACGGCAACACGCCGATCAGCATGAAAATTGTCGTCAGTGCACCGGCCCAGGTGCTGCGGAAACGAAACGCGAACAGGTCGGCCAGAGACGAGAGTTGATAAGTGCGGGTGATTTTCAGGATCGGATACAAAAGCACCGGTGCCAGCAGAAAGGCGCCGGAGACGCCTAGATAGCTGGACAAAAATCCGTAGCCATACTGATAGGCCAGGCCCACCGTGCCGTAAAACGCCCACGCACTGGCATACACGCCCAGCGACAGGGTGTACGTCAGCGGGTGGCGAATGATCGCCCGGGGGATCATGCCCCGTTCGCTGACCCAGGCTACGCCGAACAGCACCGCCAGGTACGCGGCGCTGATCAGGATCATCTGGGTCAGGCTAAAGCTCATCGGCATCTTTTTGGCTCTGCAGGATGAAGGTCACGACGATCAGAATCAGCCAGAGCAGATAAGGGCGATACCAGGCGCCAGTGGCGTCGATCCACCAATCCATGATGGCCGGGGAGAACAGATAAATCCCCACTACCAGGAGCAGGACCAAGCGATAGATGTACATCCCGGCCTCTCTTTTTTATGCGCGTGCCCGAAAACGTGCGGCGATGGTAACGGATGGGCGCGCCACTGCAAGTGTGATCACTGTAGTTGTGCTTCGGGCAGGTTGAGTGTGCGCGGGATCAACACTGCATCCCAGTGGGCGATGCCCCAGTTCAACACGTCCCGTGGGGTGGCGTAAGCCAGTTCGGCATCGGGATTGTGCCCCAGTGCGCGCAACGCACGCAGCAACAAGGGAGTCGCCTGATCTTCGGTCAACGGCGGCGAACGGTAGGACTTGCCGAGCTTATTGCCATCGGGCTGGGTAATCAGCGGGATATGCAGATAGCGCGGTTGCGGCAGGCCAAGCAGTTCTTGCAGGTAGAGCTGGCGCGGTGTGGAGTCGAGCAGGTCGGCGCCACGGACAATATCGGTGATGCCTTGCCAGGCGTCATCCAGTACCACCGCCAGTTGATAGGCGTAGAGCCCGTCGCGGCGGCGGATCACGAAATCACCGACCTCCCGGCCCAGGTGTTGGCGGTATTCGCCTTGCACGCGATCAATGAAGTGATATTCCAGCTCGGGGACACGCAGGCGAATCGCCGCATCTTTAGTGTCATGACCGGCGTTGCGGCACAGCCCCGGATAAATCCCGTGATAGGGCGCAAGTGTTTTGCGTGAACAGGTGCACGCGTAGGCCAGGCCGTGGTTGAACAGGCGATTGAGGACTTCGGCGTAGGCATCGTGCCGGTCACTCTGTCGGACCATTTCGCCATCCCACTCGAAACCGTAGCTTTCCAGGGCTTTAAGGATCGCCGCTTGAGCGCCGGGCTCTTCCCGTGGTGGATCGAGATCTTCCATGCGCATCAGCCAGCGGCCACCCACCGAACGCGCGTCGAGGTACGAGGCCAGCGCTGCGACCAGCGAACCGAAATGCAGATGTCCACTCGGTGTGGGGGCGAAGCGCCCGATGTAGGTGGAGGAAGCGATGGCAGTCATAAGGGCAATGTTACTTTTCCGGGCTTGCGCTAACCACCCTGTGGGAGCGGGCTTGCTCGCGAAGAGGCCATCAGCCGCAACATCAATGTTGGCTGATCCACCGCTTTCGCGAGCAAGCCCGCTCCCACAGGGCCTCTGCCGAGGCAAATATCAGAAACAAAAACGGAGCGTTCGCACGCTCCGTTTTTCGTTCAAGTCGAGATTACTTGCCGACTTGCTTTTCCTTGATTTCCGCCAGGGTCTTGCAGTCAACGCACATGTCGGCGGTAGGGCGGGCTTCCAGTCGCTTGACGCCGATTTCGACGCCGCAGGACTCGCACCAGCCATATTCTTCGTCTTCGATCAGCTGCAGCGTCTTGTCGATCTTCTTGATCAACTTGCGCTCGCGGTCACGGGCGCGCAGCTCGAGGCTGAATTCTTCTTCCTGGCTGGCACGGTCTGCCGGGTCCGGGAAGTTGGCCGCTTCGTCTTTCATGTGATCAACAGTACGGTCGACTTCCTGCATCAAGTCCTGTTTCCACTTATTCAGGATCTTGGTGAAGTGAGCGCGCATGGGCTTGCCCATGTACTCCTCGCCCTTCACTTCTTTGTAGGGTTCGAAGCCGCTGATCGACTGGTTCTGTTGTTGCTTTGCTTGGGTGGACATGAAATAGACCGCCTCTACTCTTGTAATCCATTGCGCAGGATTGCTCCATCACCGACACCTGCCGGCCCTGCGGCTGCAAGCGGGCGAACTTACCAGATCAAATCGGACCGCGCTACTCCCGGATGTCGAGGTAGTGGCCCGCTGTGCTTGCAAATGATTGCAAAGCCTTGTCTGGCGGTGCTGGAGACCTGATCAATTATTGATTTTAGTCAAACCTGAGACACTCGCTTGAGTCGTTTGAGACCAGCGTTATAACGGTCTGACCGCTTTAGGTTCTCGCTCGTTCCTGTGCTTGGGTAGAATCAGTTTTTTTTCCCGTTGAAGGAAGGCTAATGGCTCAGTCCTACAGTGCCCGCAGTCGCGCGATCGAACCTTTCCATGTCATGGCGCTGCTGGCGCGGGCCAATGAACTGCAAGCCGCTGGCCACGACGTGATCCACCTGGAAATCGGCGAACCCGACTTCACCACCGCCGAGCCGATCATTCAGGCCGGCCAGGCCGCATTGACGGCGGGGAAGACCCGTTACACCGCGGCGCGTGGCATTCCCGAGTTGCGTGAGGCCATTTCCGGCTTTTATCAGCAGCGTTACAGTTTGAACATCGACCCGCAGCGAATCCTCATCACGCCTGGCGGTTCCGGTGCGCTGCTGCTGGCCAGCGCCTTGTTGGTGGACCCGGGCAAGCACTGGCTGCTGGCGGATCCAGGCTATCCCTGCAACCGGCATTTCCTGCGGTTGGTGGAAGGTGCGGCGCAGCTTGTTCCTGTAGGTCCGGACGTGCGCTATCAATTGACGCCGGACCTCATTGCGCGCCATTGGGACCAAGACAGCGTCGGCGCCCTGGTGGCGTCGCCAGCCAACCCGACCGGGACGATCCTGACCCGCGATGAGCTGGCGGGCCTGTCTGCCGCGATCAAGGAGCGCCACGGTCATCTGGTGGTGGACGAGATCTATCACGGTCTGACCTATGGCACTGATGCGGCCAGCGTGCTGGAAGTCGATGACAGTGCCTTTGTACTGAATAGTTTTTCCAAGTATTTCGGGATGACCGGTTGGCGCCTCGGTTGGCTGGTGGCGCCTGAAGCGGCGGTCGGTGAGCTGGAAAAACTCGCGCAGAACCTCTACATCAGTGCCCCGAGCATGGCTCAGCACGCCGCTCTGGCCTGCTTCGAACCAGCCACGATCAGCATTCTGGAAGAACGGCGCGCCGAATTTGGCCGTCGTCGGGATTTCCTGCTGCCAGCCCTGCGAGAGTTGGGCTTTGGTATCGCCGTTGAGCCTGAAGGCGCGTTCTACTTGTATGCCGATATCAGCAAGTTCGGCGGCGATGCCTTCGCGTTCTGCCGACATTTCCTCGAAACCGAACACGTGGCGATTACCCCGGGTCTGGACTTCGGTCGTTTTCAGGCTGGCCACCATGTGCGGTTTGCCTACACCCAAAGTCTTCCGCGCCTACAGGAAGCGGTCGAGCGGATTGCGCGCGGCTTGAAGAGCTGGCAAGGCTGATGCGTTTTCATCCTCCCCTCGAAGAGGGCCGTTTGATTCGTCGTTACAAGCGTTTTCTCGCCGATATCGAAACCGTTAGCGGCGAGTTGCTGACCATTCACTGCCCGAACACCGGTTCGATGCTCAATTGCCAGGTCGAAGGCGGGCAGGTCTGGTTCAGCCGTTCCAACGACCCCAAGCGCAAGTTGCCCGGTACTTGGGAAGTCGGTGAAACCCCGCAAGGGCGCTTGTTTTGCGTGAACACCGGGCGGGCCAATGGCTTGATCGAAGAGGCACTGCGAGCCGGTGTCATCACCGAGTTGAATGGCTTTACCGAGCTGAAACGCGAAGTGGCCTACGGTCAGGAGAGTAGTCGCATCGATTTCCGCCTCGATTACCCGAGCGGGCCGGCTTATGTGGAAGTCAAAAGTGTCACCCTGGGCTTCGATGGTTCTTCGGTGGCGGCGTTTCCTGATGCAGTGACCCAGCGCGGGGCCAAGCATTTGCGCGAATTGGCGCATTTGGCCCGGGACGGAATTCGTGCGGTGCAGTTGTATTGCGTCAATCTCACCGGCATCGACGCGGTGCGTCCCGCAGAAGAAATCGATTCGGCCTACGCCGCAGCCTTGCGTGAGGCGGTGTCGTGCGGGGTCGAGGTGGTGGCCTATGGCGTGCACTTGACCCACGAAGAAATGCTGGTCGATCGGCGTCTGGACGTGTTGCTCAACGGTTAAAGACTGACCCAGATCCCTTGCTCGTCTTCGCGGCAGGCGATGTTAGTCAGGGACTGCCCGGCACAGGGGCCGGCGACGCATTCCCCATCTTCGATCAGAAACAGTGCGCCGTGGGTCGCGCACTGGATCAGGCTGTTGCTGGGGTCGAGAAACTGGTCGGGCTTCCATTCCAGTCCGACACCACGGTGCGGGCAGCGATTGATGTAGACGTAAACCTGACCGTCACGGCGCACGGCAAAGAGCTTCTGGCCGTCGATGTCGAAACCGCGGCTGCTGGCATCGGCCAGCTCAACGCCTGCACAAAGAAACTTCATGTCTATCCTCAAGTCCTGCGGCTCGTGACTGGATATGTCCGAGCTTGACGTTCAAATGCAAACAATTATCAAATGGCCGCCTTGCCTGTCGGGTTCAGGTGCCAGATGCCGAGGATACTTGGCCTGTCATCTCGATGCCCGGGAAAACCCTTAAAGGAAGCTGTTTATGCGCCTGAGTACCCGCGTTGCTGCGCTCTGTGTCGGACTTCTCGTCAGTCACCACGCCGCAGCGGCAGAGTTGCCACAACGTTGGGTCAGTGCCGGTGGAGCTTTGTCGGAATGGATCAGCACGCTGGGCGGTGAATCGAAGCTGGTGGGTGTCGACACCACCAGCCAGCACCCGGAATCGCTCAAGGCATTGCCGAGCATCGGGTATCAGCGGCAATTGTCGGCGGAGGGTATTTTGAGCTTACGCCCGCAGATACTGGTCGGCACCGAGGAAATGGGACCGCCACCGGTGCTTTCGCAGGTTCGCAGTGCGGGCGTACAGGTTGAGCTGTTCTCGGCTCAGCCGGATCTGCCGACGTTGCAGGGCAATTTGCAGCGTCTAGGCAAGTTGCTCGGCGCTGAAGATCAGGCTTCGCGGGTGTTTCAGATTTATCAACAGCAACTCGATCAACAAAAGATCCGGGTCACTCGGGCACAGTTGAAGAAAAAATCGCCGGGCGTGCTGTTGTTGCTTGGCCACGCAGGCGGCAAACCGCTCATCGCCGGCAAGGACACCGCCGCCGATTGGTTGCTGCAACAGGCCGGCGGGCACAATCTGGCCACGCATACCGGCTACAAACCCTTTTCTGTCGAATCCCTGGTCAGCCTGGATCCCGAGGTGCTGGTGTTTGCCGATCGTGCACTGAGCGGCGATGCGGCCCGTGCGGCGTTGTTCAAGGAGAACCCGATCCTGTCCTCGACCCGCGCAGCCAAGGACGGGCGAGTCATGGAGCTTGATCCGACTTTATTGGTCGGCGGCTTGGGGCCGCGGCTACCCGAGGCGATGAAAAAACTGTCTGACGCTTTCTACCCCGGTTCGGCCGGCCAATGACCATCCTGGTTAAACCACGCGCGTTATTCATTGGTCTGATCCTGCTGTGTTTGCTGGCCATCTGGCTGTCGTTGGCGCTTGGGCCGGTAAGCTTGCCGTTGTTCGACACATTGCGTGCAGCCCTGCGGCTGGTGGGTGTGCCGATCGCGTCCGACGGACTGGAGCAGGCCGAGCTGATCCTCGGGCAGATTCGCTTGCCGCGAACCTTGTTGGGTTTGGCCGTGGGGGGTGTATTGGCACTGTCCGGTGTGGCGATGCAGGGGTTGTTTCGAAATCCCCTGGCCGATCCGGGGTTGGTCGGCGTCTCCAGCGGTGCGGCATTGGGCGCGGCGATCGCGATTGTCGGAGGTTCGGTATTCGGCGGACTGCCTGAATCCTTCGGGCCTTATCTGTTATCGCTGTGCGCGTTTCTCGGCGGGTTGGGCGTGACCGCGTTGGTGTATCGACTGGGCCGGCGCAACGGGCAGACCAATGTCGCGACCATGCTGCTGGCCGGTATTGCGTTGACTGCGCTGGCCGGTTCCGCCGTGGGGCTGTTCACCTATCTGGCGGATGACGCAACGCTGCGCACCCTGACGTTCTGGAACCTGGGCAGCCTCAATGGCGCCAGCTATTCGCGACTTTGGCCGTTGCTGCTGATCAGTGCCGGCGTGGCGTTGTGGCTGCCGCGGCGGGCCAAGGCCTTGAATGCGTTGTTGCTGGGGGAGTCGGAGGCCGGACACCTGGGCATCGACGTCGAAGGGCTCAAGCGCGAATTGGTGTTTTGCACGGCGTTGGGTGTAGGTGCTGCGGTGGCTGCGGCGGGGATGATCGGGTTTGTGGGGCTGGTGGTGCCGCATCTGGTGCGATTGCTGGCGGGCCCCGATCATCGTGTGCTGTTGCCAGCGTCAGTATTGGCGGGGGCCAGTCTTTTGTTGTTTGCCGATCTGGTGGCGCGACTGGCCCTGGCGCCGGCTGAATTGCCGATCGGGATCGTCACGGCTTTCATCGGTGCGCCGTTCTTCCTGTATTTATTGCTCAGAGGGCGTGCCTGATGTTGCGAACGCAAAATTTGCAAATCCGTCGAGGCCGAAAGATTGTCCTGACGGACATCACGCTTGAGCTCAAATCGGGCGAAGTCCTTGGTGTGCTGGGACCTAACGGGGCCGGTAAAAGCACCTTGCTCGCCGCCTTGTGCGGTGAGTTGCATGCCGATCACGGCAGTGTCTGGCTTGACGACCGTGAATTGAATCAATGGGCCGGGACGCTGAGAGCGCAGCGCTTGGCAGTATTGCCGCAGGTCTCGACCCTGGACTTCGCCTTTCGTGTCGAAGAAGTGGTCGGCATGGGCCGCTTGCCGCATCAAAGCGGCCGGGTTCGCGATGACGAGATTGTTGCCGCCGCATTGCACGCTGCCGATGCCGGGCATTTGAGTGGCCGCAGCTATCTGGCCTTGTCCGGTGGCGAACGTCAGCGGGTGCATCTGGCGCGGGTTCTGGCGCAGCTCTGGCCGGGCGAAGCGGGGCAAACGTTGTTGCTCGATGAACCAACGTCGATGCTCGACCCGCTTCATCAGCACACCACGTTGCAAGCCGTACGCGAGTTCGCCAATCGCGGCGCGGCGGTGCTGGTGATCCTGCATGATCTGAACCTGGCAGCGCGCTATTGCGATCGCCTGTTGCTGCTCGAAGGCGGGCGCCCTGTGGCACTCGATACGCCGGAGCAGGTGTTGCGCCCGGAACCACTCAAGGCTGTGTTCGGGCTGGAAGTGCTGGTGCAGCGGCACCCGGAGCGTGGGCATCCGCTGATCATCGCCCGCTGAGTTTTTTATGGAGTGAAAACATGCGTGGGGTTTTGATACTGGTCTTGCTGTTGCTGAGTGCCTGTCAGCATGTTTCGACTCCGCCGCCGGTTGTCGGCGAGATTCGGGACTTGCGCAGCGGTCAGACCCTCACGGCAGAGGAACTGGTTGCGCGGTTGGAGACGCCTTCACGGCTGATCGTGGGTGAGCAACATGACAATCGCGATCACCATGAACTGCAGTTGTGGTTATTGCAGTCGCTGGGCGAACGGCGAGCTCAAGGCAGTCTGCTGCTGGAAATGCTCACGCCGGATCAACAGCCGCGTGTCGATGATGTTCGTCACGCCTCGACACCACCGGCGGATTTGCCCGGTGCATTAGCCTGGCAGTCGGGTTGGGACTGGAATCTGTACGGGCCGATCGTTCGTTTTGCCCTGACCCAGCAATACCCGCTGCTGGCAGCCAATCTGGACACGCTTGAAGTCCGTGCCGTTTACGCCAATCCCCCGACATTGAGTGGATCGCGCTCCAACGCTGCTTCAGTCAAGGACGAGTTGCTGAAGCAAGTCAGCGACTCCCACTGTGGCCTGCTGCCAAAGTCGCAGATGCCGGCGATGCTGGCGGTCCAGCAGCAACGTGACCGACGGATGGCCGAACGCTTGCTGGCTGCACCTGCGCCTTCGCTGCTGTTTGCCGGCGCTTACCATGCGCGCAAGGATGTCGGCGTGCCGATTCATGTGCTTGATCTGGGAGAACCCCAGGCGCCTATGGTGTTGATGCTGGCGGAGCAGGGTAGCGAGGTCACACCGGCCATGGCTGATTACGTCTGGTACACACCTGCCACACCGCCCCAGGATTACTGCGCGCAAATGCGTAAACAATTTGGCAAGTGATCGAACGACTTTTCTCCAGGCAAAAAAAGACCCGGCAAGAGCCGGGTCAAATAACCGTGATTAGCCTGATGAGGAGATATCTGAGAGTCCGAACCAAGGGCTTTTCAAATATCGACCAGTCTCGCGACCAGTTGTGATAATCATAGCGATTCTCATTACCAAGTCAACCGCTGATTTCTCAATTACTTGAAATGCGCTGTCCGTTCACTGGAAGCGCCCGTAATCATTGGGTTTCAGCCTGTGCGGTTGCGCGAGTTCATCAGAATGATCTGCTTATTCAGCAGGTCGATATGTCGGGCCATGCTCGCAATCAGGCTATGGGCGATCTTCGGATTGCTTTGGGTCAGGCTGAGAAACTGGTCCTTGGGGATCAGCATGACAGTGCTGGGTTCGCTGGTGATCACGCTGGCGTTACGCTTCTCGCCAGTGAACACCGCCATGGCGCCGAAAATCTCGTCCTTGGGTATATCGCCGACTTTATGCCCGTCGACAAAGGCTTCGGCGTGGCCATCAATGATGACGAAAACCTGATCCGGTTCATCGCCCTGACGGATCAACACTTTGCCACTGGCCACGCGCTGAAAACCATTGGTGCTTCGAAACTCAGGTTGTTTCAGGCGGGCGAGTGCGTCGGACAGCAGGGCGGACTGACCGGCCATGTATTGAAGGAACAGCTCTGAACGCTCCGGGTCGGCATAGATATGCTGAAACACCTCGGATCGCAGGTAAGGCGTCAATGCCAGCGGGCTGTCGCTGCGAAAGCGGCAGCGTGGCAGCTCCGTGCCCTGGCGCAAGCCGATCAGATCTCCCTCGTGCAGATAGAACAATGCCCGCTCGTCGATGCATCCATGCAGCAGGCCATTGTCCAGCACAAACAGTTGATCGCCGGGTAACAGGACGGCCAGATCATCGACGGCTGAAAATTCCAGGCTCGGTCCGCAGGGCATCAAACCTTCCAGCAGCCGGACGGGAATATGTTGCAGTTGGTTGATCAGCGCGTCGGCGTAAGCCGGTTGTTCCCCAAGTAGGTACATGGCTGCAGCGTCCGTTCAGTTCTTGTGACGTGACGAGATAGCTTCCAGCTGTTTGTTCAAGGCGTCCTTGCGCTCGGCGGGAATGTCGTTCCAGTGCACATCCATCAGGGCACCTTCGATGGCATACAACAACACCTTGGACGCCCGAAACCCGCGCGTGCGCACGGCCCGATAAGCATCCACCGCTCCCAGGCGACGCAAGTCCGAGGCGCTGTGGATGCCCACGGCATGCAGCCATTGCGCCGACGTCTTGCCAAGATTCTTCAGGTGCTGCAGTTCATCATTCATCAAGCCTCCTTGCGACGGCCGAACGGTGCGTGGGCGAGCTTCTCAGGAGTGTAGCCATCAGTAGGAAAAGCGTGATTGTTTGGTCGGTTTCGACGCAAAAGCTTCTAAGAAGCGAAGTCCCGAAGCTGGGTGAAAGTCTGCGAGTGCGGTAGGAAGAGAGGGCGGTGGAATCAGGTTTCCGGGCAAACCATGCCCAGCGTTCAGCGCAAAGCGGGGGCGCCGAACGGGTCAGCTAAAGGTCGCATTTAGCGGGTGCGATAACGCAGGCGTGTACCGAAATTCATCGACATCAGAATCTCGTCAGCACTCAGCTCTGGCGGGAAGTAGGCGCCGGAGATCTGTGCGTGAGCAAGGCTTGCACCTTCCAGGGAGGCGTTGCGAAAGTCGATGCCGCGCAAGTCGGCGGAGCGGAAGTAGGCATCGGTAAAGTCGATGCCGTCGGCGTTCAGTTCACGCAGGTCCAGCCCCCGGAAATCGCCACCGACCATGTCGATAGGTCCGTCTTTGGGGCGCTCGTTGTTGAAACCTGTGATGTCGTCTTTGTGCAATAACGCATAAAGCGGGGTGTCGAGAAGTTTCGGCTGGCTCATGTCACATCACCTGTTGGTTTTATGACGCCAGTATAGTGCCACTATTTGACAGCCGTGAAGCCGACGAAGGCTTCACGGCTGAAATAGTTTCTTACAGACCCGGCAGGCGCTGGCGAATCTGTGCAACGACTGTGTCGAGGGTTCCGCTTTCATTGGTCTGAACGCGTTTGCTGCAGAGAATCTCTTCGGGCGTCAGGGCCTCGCGAGTGGCTTGCTGGGCTTCGATTACGGCCAGGTTGGCGTCGGACGGGTCCTTTTTGTCTGCCTGACGCAGGGCCAGCCAGCTCTCGATCACTGCTTGCGGCGCATTGCAATCGAGGATCAGGAATGGCGCGCCGGTGGCTTCGGCGATTTTCGCTGCGCCGTCACGCTGGTCGCGCTTGAGGTAAGTCGCATCGATCACCACCGGGAAACCAGCACGCAGGATCACCGCGGCAACTTCATGCAGGCGGGTGTAAGTGGCGGCGCTGGCGTCGGCGCTATAGATGCCGGCCTGAGGGTCGTTTGGCACGGTTTGCTCGCCGAACAGACGTTTGCGCTCTACATCGGAACGCAGGCGAATGGCGCCCAACGCTTCCACCAGACGCATGGCCACGTGGCTCTTGCCGACGGCAGAAACACCGTGGGTGATGGCCATGAAGCGCGAAGGAATGGTGCTGTAGCTTTCCGCCAGGTTGGCGTAATTGCGGTACTGGCGCAGGGTGGTGGCTCGCTGCACCGGGTCGGCCTCGGCCGGCATGCTGAACAGGCTGACCTTGGCGCGAACCAGTGCGCGATAGGCTTTATAGAAGTTCAGCAACTCAAGGCCCTGGTAATCGCCGGTCAGTTCCAGGTATTGGCTGATGAAGCGGCGCGCCAGGCTCTTCAGGCCGCGGTCCTCCAGGTCCATCGCGAGGAAGCCAGTGTCGGCATAAACGTCGGTGAAACGGAACGGTTCGTTGAACTCGATGCAGTCGAAGATCACGACCTTGCCGTCGATCACGGTGGCGTTGCCCAGGTGGATGTCCCCGTGGCATTCGCGGATGAACCCTTCAGCCTTGCGCTGGGCGAACAGTGGCTTGAGGCGTTCGAAGCTGCTTTCGGCCCAGGCTTGCAGCGCATCCAGTTGCAGCAGGTCGGCCTTGTCGCTGAGGAACGGGAGGATCTGTTCGAAATTCTGGCGTACCGGCGCCATCACGCTGTCCGGCGTGCCGGCTTCGTGTTCGGCAGGCACTTTCGGTGCGCTGAGGTGGAATTGGGCGATCTGCGCGGCCATCTCGTCGATGTGCGCAGTGGTCAATTCACCATTGGCTTGTAGGGTGCTGAGTAACCCGCTCTGTGGGAATTGACGCATTTTCAGTGCGTAATCGACGACCGGACCCTCGCCACCCAGTTGTGGGGCCTCGGCGCTGCCGGTGATTGGCAACACTTCGAGATACAAATCGTTGGTCAGGCGCTGGTTAAGACGCAGCTCTTCTCCGCAAAAATGCTTGCGGGCATCGAGGTTGGTGAAATCCAGGAAGCCGAAATTCACGGGCTTCTTCACTTTATAAGCAAAGGGGCCAGTGAGGATTACCCAGGAAATATGGGTTTCGATGACCTGGAACCCGTCTACGGGATGCGGGTAGAGGGCCGGGTTTTGCAGGGCAGCGATCAGGGACTGGCTCACAGGCGATCCTTCAGAGTCTGGGGAAAATTCACGGCCGTCATTATGGCTGCAAGTCCGTCTGACGCAAACCTCGGAGGGCTCCTGTTGAGTATGAGTAAAGTGCGTATAATCCGCCGCCATGACTCGTACTCGATCCCCCCGCACCCCCAAAAAACCACCTTCCAAGGGCCTGCGCCCCTGGCTGGGCTGGGCTCTTAAACTCAGTCTGGTCGGCCTTGTGGTGCTGGCCGGGTTCGCGGTTTACCTCGACGCGATCGTCCAGGAGAAGTTCTCCGGCAAGCGCTGGACCATTCCGGCCAAGGTGTACGCGCGCCCGCTGGAGCTGTTCGTCGGACAAAAGCTCAGCAAGGACGACTTTCTGACCGAACTCGATGCCTTGGGCTATCGACGCGAAAGCGTGAGCAATGGACCCGGCGCGGCGGCGGTCAGCGGCAATACCGTCGACTTGAATACCCGTGGCTTCCAGTTCTATGAAGGCATGGAGCAAGCGCAACCAGTACGGGTGCGTTTCTCTGGCGACTACGTGGCCGAACTTTCGGCGACCAACGGTTCGAAACTCTCTGTGGTGCGGTTGGAACCGCTACTGATTGGCGGGATTTACCCGAAAAATCTCGAAGATCGCATTTTGATCAAAATTGATCAGGTTCCGCCGTATTTGCTGGAAACTCTGGTCGCTGTGGAAGACCGGGATTTCTACAGCCACTGGGGCGTGTCGCCCAAGTCGATTGCCCGAGCCATCTATGTCAACACCTCTGGCGGCAAGATGACCCAGGGTGGCAGTACGCTGACGCAACAATTGGTCAAGAACTTCTACCTGACCAGCGAACGCAGCCTGACCCGTAAACTCACCGAAGCCATGATGGCGATGTTGCTTGAGCTGCATTACGACAAACCAGAAATTCTTGAGGCTTACCTCAATGAAGTGTTCGTCGGTCAGGATGGACAGCGCGCGGTGCACGGTTTCGGCTTGGCAAGCCAGTTTTTCTTCGGGCAGCCGTTGTCTGAACTGAAGCTGCATCAAGTCGCGATGCTGGTGGGCATGGTCAAGGGGCCGTCCTATTACAACCCTCGTCGCAACCCTGAGCGGGCGCTTGAACGGCGCAATCTCGTGCTCGATGTACTTGAGCAACAAGGCGTTGCCACCGCCGATCAGGTCGCTGCTGCGAAGAAAATGCCACTGGGTGTGACGACTCGCGGCAAGCTGGCGGACAGCTCGTTCCCTGGCTTCCTCGATCTGGTCAAGCGTCAGCTGCGCGAAGACTATCGCGACGAAGACTTGACCGAAGAAGGTCTGCGGATCTTCACCAGTTTCGACCCGATCCTGCAGATGAAAGCCGAGGCGTCGGTCAACGACACCTTCAAGAGACTCTCCGGGCGCAAGGGTTCCGATGAGGTTGAAGCGGCCATGGTCGTGACCAACCCGGAAACAGGTGAAGTCCAGGCTATGATCGGCAGTCGTCAGGCCAGTTTTGCCGGCTTCAACCGTGCGCTGGATGCTGTACGACCAATCGGCTCTTTGATCAAACCGGCGGTTTATCTGACAGCCCTTGAGAAACCAAGCCAGTACACATTGACCAGTTGGCTGTCGGACGATTCCTTCTCGGTCAAAGGTGCGGACGGTCAAGTCTGGAAACCGCAGAACTACGATCGCCGTTCCCATGGCACCGTGTTCCTGTATCAGGGCCTGGCGCATTCCTACAACCTGTCGACCGCGCGTCTCGGGTTGGCGGTGGGCGTGCCGAATGTCCTGAAGACCCTGGCGCGTCTCGGCGTGAATCGTGAATTCCCGGCGTTCCCGTCGATGTTGCTGGGCGCTGGCGGTCTGACCCCGATCGAAGTGGCGACCATGTACCAGACCCTGGCCAATGGTGGCTTCAATACGCCGATGCGCGGGATCCGTAGCGTATTGACCGCTGAAGGCGAACCGCTCAAGCGTTATCCGTTCCAGATTCAGCAACGTTTCGATCCGGCCTCCATTTACCTGATCCAGAGCGCCATGCAGCGGGTGATGCGTGAAGGTACCGGCAGTTCTGTTTACAACGTATTGCCGAAAACCCTGACCCTGGCCGGCAAGACCGGTACCAGTAACGATTCGCGGGACAGCTGGTTCGCCGGTTTCAGTCAGGACCTGCTGGCAGTGGTCTGGCTGGGGCGCGATGATAATGGCAAGACGCCGTTCACCGGTGCCACCGGTGCGCTGCAGGTCTGGACCAGTTTCATGCGCAAGGCCGATCCGTTACCGCTGGACATGCCGCAGCCAGACAACATTGTTCAGGCCTGGGTCGATTCGCGTACCGGGCAAGGCTCTGATGCCAACTGCCCAGGTGCGGTGCAGATGCCGTATATTCGCGGCAGCGAACCGCCTCCCGGTGCCGCTTGCGGTGGCGAAAGCCCTGTTTCCGGCGAAACGGTGATGGATTGGGTCAAGGGCTGGATGAATTAAGCAAAGAGGGTTTCAAGTGAACAAGTGGTTGATTCCAGCGGTTACCGCCGTGGCTTTGCTCAGCGGTTGCTCCTCCGTACAACGCGGTTCGATTCCGGTTGTGGATTCCGGTAGCACCGTTTCGAACAGTGAACGGATTTCGGCGAATGGCGGTTTCCGTCAGACGACGACTAAACGTCCTGCGCAAGCCCAGACTCAGGCGATTCCACAAGGTGATACCGGCGTCGTCGTGATGGTGCCAGGTGGTGGCGCAGTGACGTCGGCACCGATCAGCACTGCGCCGATCACACCAGGCCCGATCACCCCGGGGCCGATCGATACTTCGCCGGTTCAGTCGGCACCGGTCAATCAGGGCAGCTACAGCATGCCGTCGACGCCGAGCGGGATTCCTTCGGCGAACTCCGGCGGCTTGTCTGCCGACGAGCAATTGGACGGTCCGGTTCTGGCCTTGCTGACTACCGCTCAGCAGCAACAGGCGAGCGGTGATCTCAACGGTGCTTCTTCCAGTCTCGAGCGCGCCCAGCGTGTTGCGCCGCGTGAGCCGCAAGTGCTTTATCGTCTGGCTCAGGTGCGCATGGCTCAAGGCGATGCGCCACAAGCCGAGCAGTTTGCTCGTCGTGGCCTGACCTTCGCCAATGGTCGTCCGGCACTTCAGGCCAGCCTGTGGGAATTGATCGCTCAGGCGCGTGAGAAACAGGGTGATTCCGCTGGCGCAACATTGGCCCGTCAAAAGGCAAAGGTTTCGCTGTGATGGATGCGCGCTTTCCGAAGATTGCCGAACAGTTGCTGTTGATCGAGCGCGAGCTGCGGGTTCAGGGGTGGTGGGACGAGGTCTCGCCCTCCGCCGAAGCGCTTTCCAGTGTCGAACCCTTCTCGGTCGATACGCTGGATTTCGAGCAGTGGCTGCAATGGATCTTCCTTCCGCGGATGAAGGTGATCCTCGAGCAGGATCTGCCCTTGCCAAACGCTTCGGGAATTCAGGAGATGGCCGAAATGGTCTTCGCCGCCCGTAATGTTCAGGGCAAGGACCGGCAGTTGCAGGTGCTGCTCAAAGAGTTTGATCTGCTGATCACCGCCTCCCGCTAACGCCGATCCGTTGTAGGAGCCGAGCTTGCTCGGCTCCTACAGGTGTCTACTGGCAGTTTTCTGCAATCTGTTTCTGTGCTTCGCTAATGCGCTCCTGACGTTGCTGGTCGGTCAGGCGGCGCATCTCGCCTTCGACATCCTCCCGTATTCGCGGATTGTTCTGCAGTTGAGCCAGGTTCGTCCGCGCCTGCTCGCAGAACACCCTTAGCTGGGCTTGCTGCTCGGCGACCTGCTTTTTCACTTTATTGTCGATGGCCCGTTGATCGCCAATGGCACCGCTGCGTGGCGGCGGGGGCTGGTTGCCGGCAGGCGGGGAGGGCGTGACCACGGTGGTGGCTTCCTGGTCTTGGGGCGGCTGGGCGTCGAAGTGGGTAACGCCCTGGGCGTCGACCCATTTGTAGATCTGAGCGGCCATGCACAAAGGGCTGATGCCAATCAGCAGGCTGGCGGTCAGGAAAAACGTTCGCATGCCATTTCCTTGTATTGGGTTGCGCAATTGAAGCTAACACAGTTGCTGTTTAGCGGTTTTTTCTTGCTTTCTCATGTGCTTAGTTCAATAAAGCACATAGACGACTTGACTTGGAGAGGACGAAACAGAAGAATCCAAAGTCCGCTGTAGAGGGACTGCCAGAAGCAGGCCCGCTCAGCAGATCATGAGGCGCACATCCGCGCCGACCTGTTACACCCGCAACGCGTTACCTCGCGCTGGGTGGGAAAGGCCCGCAACACTTGGGACGATCCCAATACTTGCTCAGTCAGTGCTGACGTAGTCGGCGACCACCGTCGCTCATGCTCTGCTGAGAAGTAAACCTATTAAGACCCGTCCTCTTTTATGTGGGCGGTATTCTGGCGTTTTAGAGGTGAACAACGTGGAGCTTTTATCTGGCGGTGAGATGCTCGTCCGCTTTTTGCGTGACGAAGGCGTCAAATATATCTACGGGTACCCGGGTGGTGCTCTTCTTCATGTTTACGATGCCCTGTTCAAAGAACCGGAAGTGACCCACATCCTGGTTCGTCACGAACAAGCGGCTACCCATATGGCTGACGGCTATGCCCGTGCCACCGGTAAAGCCGGCGTGGTACTGGTGACTTCCGGTCCTGGCGCAACCAATGCCATCACTGGTATCGCCACCGCCTACATGGACTCCATTCCGATGGTGGTCATTTCCGGCCAGGTGCCTAGCAACATGGTGGGCACCGATGCGTTCCAGGAAACCGACATGATCGGTATCTCCCGGCCGATCGTGAAGCACAGCTTCATGATCAAGCACGCGTCGGAAATCCCTGAAGTCATGAAGAAAGCGTTCTACCTGGCGCAATCCGGTCGTCCGGGCCCGGTCGTTGTCGATATCCCGAAAGACATGACCAACCCTGCCGAGAAGTTCGAATACATCTTCCCGAAAAAAGCCAAGCTGCGTTCCTACAGCCCGGCCGTTCGCGGTCACTCCGGGCAGATCCGCAAGGCGGCAGAAATGCTCCTGGCGGCCAAGCGTCCTGTGATGTACGCAGGCGGCGGCGTGATTCTCGGTGGTGGCTCCGCGCCGCTGACCGAATTGGCGAAGATGCTCAACCTGCCAGTGACCAATACCCTGATGGGGCTGGGTGCCTACCCTGGCACCGACCGTCAGTTCATCGGCATGCTCGGCATGCACGGCAGCTACACCGCTAACCTGGCGATGCACCATGCCGATGTGATCCTTGCAGTCGGCGCTCGTTTCGATGACCGCGTGATCAACGGCCCGGCCAAGTTCTGCCCGAATGCCAAGATCATTCACATCGACATCGACCCGGCTTCGATTTCCAAGACCATCAAGGCAGACGTGCCTATCGTCGGTCCGGTCGAAAGTGTCCTGACCGAGATGGTCGCGATCCTCAAGGAAATCGGCGAGACCCCGAACAAGGAGTCCGTTGCCAGCTGGTGGAAGCAAGTTGATGAGTGGCGCGGTGACCGCGGTCTGTTCCCTTACGACAAGGGTGACGGCAGCGTCATCAAACCGCAGACCGTGATCGAAACCCTGTGCGAAGTCACCAAGGGCGATGCCTTTGTTGCCTCCGACGTGGGCCAGCACCAAATGTTTGCGGCGCAGTACTACACGTTCAACAAGCCGAACCGCTGGATCAACTCCGGTGGCCTGGGCACCATGGGCTTCGGTTTTCCGGCGGCCATGGGCATCAAGCTGAGCTTCCCGGATGACGACGTCGTCTGCGTGACGGGCGAAGGCAGTATCCAGATGAACATTCAGGAACTGTCCACCTGTCTGCAATATGGCTTGCCGGTGAAAATCGTCATCCTGAACAACGGCGTTTTGGGTATGGTTCGCCAGTGGCAAGACATGAGTTACGGAAGCCGTCACTCGCACTCCTACATGGAATCGCTGCCTGACTTCGTCAAGCTGGCAGAGGCCTATGGTCACGTTGGCGTGCGCATCACCGACTCGAAAGATTTGAAGTCGAAGATGGAGGAAGCGTTCGCCATGAAGGATCGCTTGGTGGTGCTCGACATTTCGGTCGACACCAGCGAGCACGTCTACCCGATGCAGATCAAAGACGGCTCCATGCGCGATATGTGGCTGAGCAAGACGGAGCGTACATAATCATGCGGCACATTATTTCCTTGCTTCTGGAAAACGAACCGGGCGCTCTGTCTCGTGTAGTCGGCCTGTTCTCGCAGCGCAACTACAACATCGAAAGCCTGACTGTGGCACCTACCGAAGACCCGACCCTGTCGCGTCTGACGCTGACCACGGTTGGCCACGATGAAGTCATCGAGCAGATCACCAAGAACCTGAACAAGCTGATCGAAGTGGTCAAACTGGTCGACCTGTCGGAGAGTGCTCACATCGAGCGCGAACTGATGCTGGTCAAGGTCAAGGCCACCGGTGCCCAGCGCGCCGAGATCAAACGCACTACCGATATTTATCGTGGGCAGATCGTTGACGTCAGCGCTAGCGTGTATACCGTTCAATTGACCGGTACCAGCGACAAGCTCGACAGCTTCATTCAGTCCATTGGCACCGCCTCGATTCTGGAAACCGTCCGCAGCGGCGTAACCGGTATTGCCCGCGGCGACAAAGTACTCAGCATCTAAACCAAATTAGCGAATGGCCTGAACGGCCTGGATATATAGGGGAATTTCATGAAAGTTTATTACGAAAAAGACTGCGACCTGTCGATCATCCAGGGCAAGAAAGTTGCCATCATCGGTTACGGTTCCCAGGGCCACGCTCAAGCGTGCAACCTGAAAGACTCCGGCGTTGACGTGACTGTTGGTCTGCGTAAAGGTTCGGCCACTGTTGCCAAAGCCGAAGCTCACGGCCTGAAAGTGACCGACGTTGCTTCCGCTGTTGCGGCTGCCGACCTGGTCATGATCCTGACCCCGGACGAGTTCCAGTCCGCTCTGTACAAGAACGAAATCGAGCCGAACATCAAGAAAGGCGCCACCCTGGCCTTCTCCCACGGCTTCGCGATCCACTACAACCAGGTTGTTCCGCGCGCTGACCTCGACGTGATCATGATCGCGCCGAAAGCTCCGGGCCACACCGTGCGTTCCGAGTTCGTCAAAGGCGGCGGTATTCCTGATCTGATCGCTATCTACCAGGATGCTTCCGGCAACGCCAAAAACGTTGCACTGTCCTACGCCGCTGGCGTTGGTGGCGGTCGTACCGGCATCATCGAAACCACCTTCAAGGACGAGACTGAAACCGACCTGTTCGGCGAACAAGCCGTTCTGTGCGGCGGTACCGTTGAACTGGTTAAAGCCGGTTTCGAAACCCTGGTTGAAGCTGGCTACGCGCCGGAAATGGCCTACTTCGAATGCCTGCACGAACTGAAACTGATCGTTGACCTCATGTACGAAGGCGGTATCGCCAACATGAACTACTCGATCTCCAACAATGCTGAATACGGCGAGTACGTGACCGGTCCGGAAGTGATCAACGCCGAATCCCGTCAGGCCATGCGCAACGCCCTGAAACGTATTCAGGACGGCGAATACGCCAAGATGTTCATCAGCGAAGGCGCTACCGGCTATCCTTCGATGACCGCCAAGCGTCGTAACAACGCCGCTCACGGTATCGAAATCATCGGCGAGCAACTGCGCTCCATGATGCCCTGGATCGGTGCCAACAAGATCGTCGACAAAGCTAAAAACTAAGTCGCGCACTTGTACGAAAAACGCGGCCTAGGCCGCGTTTTTTCGTTTGGGTGGCTGGTTCTGGTATAAAGCTGCATCGTTTGCGGCCGAACCGTCGTCCCAGACACCTGTCCAAACTTTCCACCCCGTTGCAAGGTAATGTCCATGAGCGAACGTCCCGAAGAGCCAAACCAGGCTTCTGACGCCGAAAGCCTGCTGCCCATCGATGAACACATCGAGGAAGGGCATGACGCTGAAGGTCGTAAAGTCCGGCATCGTGGTATCTATCTTCTGCCGAATCTGTTTACCACTGCGAATCTGTTCGCAGGGTTTTATTCCATCATCAACTCGATGAGCGCCCAGAGCGCCTTGAGTGCCGGTGATTCGATTGGTGCGAGCAAGTATTTTGCTTTTGCAGCGATCGCGATTTTTGTCGCGATGGTGCTCGACGGCCTCGATGGTCGCGTTGCCCGTATGACCAATACCCAGAGCGCCTTTGGTGCCGAGTACGACTCGCTGTCCGACATGGTCGCCTTTGGTGTTGCTCCGGCATTGTTGGCATTCGGTTGGGCCTTGGGCGACATGGGTAAGGTCGGCTGGATGGTTGCCTTCATTTATGTAGCAGGCGCGGCGTTGCGTCTGGCACGTTTCAATACCCAGGTCGGCACTGCAGACAAGCGCTACTTCATCGGTCTGGCCAGTCCGGCTGCTGCTGGTGTGGTCGCAGGCATTGTCTGGGCGTTCAGTGATTACGGCATTCAGGGTTCGAAGATGTCATTCCTGGTTGCGCTGATGGTCGCTGCCGCCGGCATGCTGATGGTCAGCAACATCAAGTACAACAGCTTCAAGGAGCTGGATCTGAAAGGGCGTGTACCTTTCGTGGCCATCCTCGCGGTGGTGTTGGTGTTTGCCGTAGTGTTCAGTGATCCGCCGCGCATCCTGCTGCTGGTTTTCCTCGCTTATGCGGCTTCTGGCCCGGTTCAATATCTGTTACGTCTTCGTCGGCACAAAAACGCTTAGCTTCCCTCATACTCCGCAGTCTATTGGTGCATCTGTTCTCCAATGCTGCGGAGTTGCCATGCTGATCAAAGTCTCCAAAGCGTCTGACTGCCATGAGTCGGACGTCACGCCTGAGTCCTTCTATCTATCTCGTCGCAATGTTCTCGGTGCCGCCGTCGCCGGCTTGGCCGTGAGCAGCCTGCCGCGTTGGGCGGCTGCGGATGACGCTGCGCGTTATGCGGATGTTCAGCCTGGCAAGGCGCCTTCCTGGTTTGCCGAAAAACTTCCTTCTACCAAGTGGGGGGCGGTCAACGTCAAGGATGAGGCAATCACTCCATTCAAGGATGCGACCCATTACAACAACTTCTACGAGTTCGGCACCGATAAAGGTGATCCTGCCGCCAACGCCGGCGGGTTGAAAACCGAACCTTGGAGTGTGGTGGTGGACGGGGAGGTGGGTAAGCCGGGAAGGTACGCACTGGAAGACTTCATGAAGCCTTATCAGTTGGAGGAGCGCATCTACCGTCTTCGCTGTGTAGAGGCTTGGTCGATGGTGATTCCATGGATCGGATTTCCCATCTCGGCCCTGCTCAAGGAAGTCGAGCCGACGTCCAAAGCCAAATTCATTCGCTTCGAAACCCTGGAAGATCCCAAGAGCATGCCCGGGCAACGCTCCGGTTTTGCCTTGATTGACTGGCCTTATGTGGAAGGGCTCCGCCTGGATGAGGCGATGAACCCATTGGCGATTCTTGCCGTGGGTATGTACGGGCGGGAGTTGCCGAATCAGAACGGCGCGCCTCTGCGTTTGGTGGTGCCGTGGAAATACGGCTTCAAGAGCATCAAATCCATCGTGCGGATCAGTCTGGTGAGTGAGCAGCCGAAAACCACCTGGCAGAGCATTGCCTCGGATGAGTATGGTTTTTATGCGAACGTAAATCCTGCGGTCGACCATCCGCGTTGGACTCAGGCACGTGAGAGGCGTTTACCGAGTGGATTGTTCAAGCCCAATGTGCGGGACACGCAAATGTTCAATGGCTACTCGGATGAAGTCGCCTCTCTATATACAGGGCTCGATTTGCGGAAGAACTACTGATGCGATTTCCGCTTTGGCGAATTGGCGTCTTTATCGCTGCTGCGGTCTGGCCGCTGCTTTGGTTGTATCAGGCCTGGGAGGATGTGCTGGGGCCTGATCCGGGCAAGGTGCTGGTTGACCGGTTGGGGCTGGGGACGCTTGTCCTGCTGCTCATTACGTTAAGCATGACACCTGTGCAGAAGCTTACCGGTTGGGCAGGGTGGATTGCTGTCCGGCGGCAACTGGGGTTGTGGTGCTTCGCTTATGTGGTTTTGCATTTGAGTGGGTATGCGGCGTTCATCCTCGGCTTTGATTGGTCGCAGTTGGGTGTCGAGTTGCGTAAACGGCCGTACATTATTGTCGGGACGCTTGGGTTTCTGTGTTTGTTGGCCTTGGCGGTGACCTCAAATCGCTATAGTCAGCGGCGTTTGGGTTCTAGCTGGAAGAAATTACATCGTCTTGCCTATGTGGTTCTCGGGCTTGGATTGCTGCATATGTTGTGGATCGTGCGCGCTGATCTTAAGGAGTGGGTGGTTTACGCCTCTATAGGTGCATTGCTATTAGTGTTGCGACTGCCCCCGGTAACCCGCCGAATCCCACGATTAATAGCCAACAAGACACCTTCTGCACGAAAAGCGTAATTAAGGGTTGACGGCAGATTCAGGAAGTCTATAATTCGCCCCACTTCCGGCGCAGTCGAAACAGAAAACTCCTTGGTAAACAACGAGTTACGCAGTTTTCGACAGCGAGTTGCTTCAGGTCATCGAAGCCCAGAAGGAGTTGAAAGAGTGAGGTTGTTTGACTCTTTTAACGATTCGATCTTTTCGGTCGAAAGCGGAGAAAAAGAGGTGTTGACAGCAGCGAGTAACGCTGTAGAATTCGCCTCCCGCTAACGAGAGATCGCAAGCGCAAGTGGTTGAAGTTGCAAAGGAAACTTTGAAAACTTCTTAAAATAACCGCTTGACAGCAACAGAGGCTGCTGTAGAATGCGCGCCTCGGTTGAGACGAAAGATCTTAACCAACCGCTCTTTAACAACTGAATCAAGCAATTCGTGTGGGTGCTTGTGGAGTCAGACTGATAGTCAACAAGATTATCAGCATCACAAGTTACTCCGCGAGAAATCAAAGATGTAACCAACGATTGCTGAGCCAAGTTTAGGGTTTCTTAAAAACCCAAAGATGTTTGAACTGAAGAGTTTGATCATGGCTCAGATTGAACGCTGGCGGCAGGCCTAACACATGCAAGTCGAGCGGCAGCACGGGTACTTGTACCTGGTGGCGAGCGGCGGACGGGTGAGTAATGCCTAGGAATCTGCCTGGTAGTGGGGGATAACGCTCGGAAACGGACGCTAATACCGCATACGTCCTACGGGAGAAAGCAGGGGACCTTCGGGCCTTGCGCTATCAGATGAGCCTAGGTCGGATTAGCTAGTTGGTGAGGTAATGGCTCACCAAGGCGACGATCCGTAACTGGTCTGAGAGGATGATCAGTCACACTGGAACTGAGACACGGTCCAGACTCCTACGGGAGGCAGCAGTGGGGAATATTGGACAATGGGCGAAAGCCTGATCCAGCCATGCCGCGTGTGTGAAGAAGGTCTTCGGATTGTAAAGCACTTTAAGTTGGGAGGAAGGGCATTAACCTAATACGTTAGTGTTTTGACGTTACCGACAGAATAAGCACCGGCTAACTCTGTGCCAGCAGCCGCGGTAATACAGAGGGTGCAAGCGTTAATCGGAATTACTGGGCGTAAAGCGCGCGTAGGTGGTTTGTTAAGTTGGATGTGAAATCCCCGGGCTCAACCTGGGAACTGCATTCAAAACTGACAAGCTAGAGTATGGTAGAGGGTGGTGGAATTTCCTGTGTAGCGGTGAAATGCGTAGATATAGGAAGGAACACCAGTGGCGAAGGCGACCACCTGGACTGATACTGACACTGAGGTGCGAAAGCGTGGGGAGCAAACAGGATTAGATACCCTGGTAGTCCACGCCGTAAACGATGTCAACTAGCCGTTGGGAGCCTTGAGCTCTTAGTGGCGCAGCTAACGCATTAAGTTGACCGCCTGGGGAGTACGGCCGCAAGGTTAAAACTCAAATGAATTGACGGGGGCCCGCACAAGCGGTGGAGCATGTGGTTTAATTCGAAGCAACGCGAAGAACCTTACCAGGCCTTGACATCCAATGAATCTGCTAGAGATAGCGGAGTGCCTTCGGGAACATTGAGACAGGTGCTGCATGGCTGTCGTCAGCTCGTGTCGTGAGATGTTGGGTTAAGTCCCGTAACGAGCGCAACCCTTGTCCTTAGTTACCAGCACGTAATGGTGGGCACTCTAAGGAGACTGCCGGTGACAAACCGGAGGAAGGTGGGGATGACGTCAAGTCATCATGGCCCTTACGGCCTGGGCTACACACGTGCTACAATGGTCGGTACAGAGGGTTGCCAAGCCGCGAGGTGGAGCTAATCCCAGAAAACCGATCGTAGTCCGGATCGCAGTCTGCAACTCGACTGCGTGAAGTCGGAATCGCTAGTAATCGCGAATCAGAATGTCGCGGTGAATACGTTCCCGGGCCTTGTACACACCGCCCGTCACACCATGGGAGTGGGTTGCACCAGAAGTAGCTAGTCTAACCTTCGGGAGGACGGTTACCACGGTGTGATTCATGACTGGGGTGAAGTCGTAACAAGGTAGCCGTAGGGGAACCTGCGGCTGGATCACCTCCTTAATCGACGACATCAGCTGCTCCATAAGTTCCCACACGAATTGCTTGATTCATTGAAGAAGACGATAAGAAGCAGCCCTAACAGGTTGTAGCTTAGTTGGTTGGAACGCACCCCATGCTCTGTGGTAAAGAGCAGGGTGAGGTCGGCCTTAAAGCTCGAAATTGGGTCTGTAGCTCAGTTGGTTAGAGCGCACCCCTGATAAGGGTGAGGTCGGCAGTTCGAATCTGCCCAGACCCACCAATTTTGTGTGGGAACCTGTAGAAATACGGGGCCATAGCTCAGCTGGGAGAGCGCCTGCCTTGCACGCAGGAGGTCAACGGTTCGATCCCGTTTGGCTCCACCACTACTGCTTCTGTTTGTTGAAAGCTTAGAAATGAGCATTCCATCGTGATGATGGTGAATGTTGATTTCTAGTCTTTGGCTAGATCGTTCTTTAAAAATTTGGGTATGTGATAGAAAGATAGACTGGACGTTACTTTCACTGGTAACGGATCAGGCTAAGGTAAAATTTGTGAGTTGCTCTTGATTAAGAGAGCATGCGAATTTTCGGCGAATGTCGTCTTCACAGTATAACCAGATTGCTTGGGGTTATATGGTCAAGTGAAGAAGCGCATACGGTGGATGCCTTGGCAGTCAGAGGCGATGAAAGACGTGGTAGCCTGCGAAAAGCTTCGGGGAGTCGGCAAACAGACTTTGATCCGGAGATGTCTGAATGGGGGAACCCAGCCATCATAAGATGGTTATCTTAAGCTGAATACATAGGCTTAAGAGGCGAACCAGGGGAACTGAAACATCTAAGTACCCTGAGGAAAAGAAATCAACCGAGATTCCCTTAGTAGTGGCGAGCGAACGGGGACTAGCCCTTAAGTGGCTTTGAGATTAGCGGAACGCTCTGGAAAGTGCGGCCATAGTGGGTGATAGCCCTGTACGCGAAAATCTCTTGGTCATGAAATCGAGTAGGACGGAGCACGAGAAACTTTGTCTGAATATGGGGGGACCATCCTCCAAGGCTAAATACTACTGACTGACCGATAGTGAACTAGTACCGTGAGGGAAAGGCGAAAAGAACCCCGGAGAGGGGAGTGAAATAGATCCTGAAACCGTATGCGTACAAGCAGTGGGAGCCCACTTGTTGGGTGACTGCGTACCTTTTGTATAATGGGTCAGCGACTTATTTTCAGTGGCGAGCTTAACCGAATAGGGGAGGCGTAGCGAAAGCGAGTCTTAATAGGGCGTCTAGTCGCTGGGAATAGACCCGAAACCGGGCGATCTATCCATGGGCAGGTTGAAGGTTGGGTAACACTAACTGGAGGACCGAACCGACTACCGTTGAAAAGTTAGCGGATGACCTGTGGATCGGAGTGAAAGGCTAATCAAGCTCGGAGATAGCTGGTTCTCCTCGAAAGCTATTTAGGTAGCGCCTCATGTATCACTGTAGGGGGTAGAGCACTGTTTCGGCTAGGGGGTCATCCCGACTTACCAAACCGATGCAAACTCCGAATACCTACAAGTGCCGAGCATGGGAGACACACGGCGGGTGCTAACGTCCGTCGTGAAAAGGGAAACAACCCAGACCGTCAGCTAAGGTCCCAAAGTTATGGTTAAGTGGGAAACGATGTGGGAAGGCTTAGACAGCTAGGAGGTTGGCTTAGAAGCAGCCACCCTTTAAAGAAAGCGTAATAGCTCACTAGTCGAGTCGGCCTGCGCGGAAGATGTAACGGGGCTCAAACCATACACCGAAGCTACGGGTATCACTTAGGTGATGCGGTAGAGGAGCGTTCTGTAAGCCTGTGAAGGTGAGTTGAGAAGCTTGCTGGAGGTATCAGAAGTGCGAATGCTGACATGAGTAACGACAATGGGTGTGAAAAACACCCACGCCGAAAGACCAAGGTTTCCTGCGCAACGTTAATCGACGCAGGGTTAGTCGGTCCCTAAGGCGAGGCTGAAAAGCGTAGTCGATGGAAAACAGGTTAATATTCCTGTACTTCTGGTTATTGCGATGGAGGGACGGAGAAGGCTAGGCCAGCTTGGCGTTGGTTGTCCAAGTTTAAGGTGGTAGGCTGGAATCTTAGGTAAATCCGGGATTCTAAGGCCGAGAGCTGATGACGAGTTACCCTTTGGGTGACGAAGTGGTTGATGCCATGCTTCCAAGAAAAGCTTCTAAGCTTCAGGTAACCAGGAACCGTACCCCAAACCGACACAGGTGGTTGGGTAGAGAATACCAAGGCGCTTGAGAGAACTCGGGTGAAGGAACTAGGCAAAATGGCACCGTAACTTCGGGAGAAGGTGCGCCGGTGAGGGTGAAGCATTTACTGCGTAAGCCCATGCCGGTCGAAGATACCAGGCCGCTGCGACTGTTTATTAAAAACACAGCACTCTGCAAACACGAAAGTGGACGTATAGGGTGTGACGCCTGCCCGGTGCCGGAAGGTTAATTGATGGGGTTAGCTAACGCGAAGCTCTTGATCGAAGCCCCGGTAAACGGCGGCCGTAACTATAACGGTCCTAAGGTAGCGAAATTCCTTGTCGGGTAAGTTCCGACCTGCACGAATGGCGTAACGATGGCGGCGCTGTCTCCACCCGAGACTCAGTGAAATTGAAATCGCTGTGAAGATGCAGTGTATCCGCGGCTAGACGGAAAGACCCCGTGAACCTTTACTATAGCTTTGCACTGGACTTTGAATTTGCTTGTGTAGGATAGGTGGGAGGCTTTGAAGCGTGGACGCCAGTTCGCGTGGAGCCAACCTTGAAATACCACCCTGGCAACTTTGAGGTTCTAACTCAGGTCCGTTATCCGGATCGAGGACAGTGTATGGTGGGTAGTTTGACTGGGGCGGTCTCCTCCTAAAGAGTAACGGAGGAGTACGAAGGTGCGCTCAGACCGGTCGGAAATCGGTCGTAGAGTATAAAGGCAAAAGCGCGCTTGACTGCGAGACAGACACGTCGAGCAGGTACGAAAGTAGGTCTTAGTGATCCGGTGGTTCTGTATGGAAGGGCCATCGCTCAACGGATAAAAGGTACTCCGGGGATAACAGGCTGATACCGCCCAAGAGTTCATATCGACGGCGGTGTTTGGCACCTCGATGTCGGCTCATCACATCCTGGGGCTGAAGCCGGTCCCAAGGGTATGGCTGTTCGCCATTTAAAGTGGTACGCGAGCTGGGTTTAGAACGTCGTGAGACAGTTCGGTCCCTATCTGCCGTGGACGTTTGAGATTTGAGAGGGGCTGCTCCTAGTACGAGAGGACCGGAGTGGACGAACCTCTGGTGTTCCGGTTGTCACGCCAGTGGCATTGCCGGGTAGCTATGTTCGGAATAGATAACCGCTGAAAGCATCTAAGCGGGAAACTAGCCTCAAGATGAGATCTCACTGGGACCTTGAGTCCCCTGAAGGGCCGTCGAAGACTACGACGTTGATAGGTTGGGTGTGTAAGCGCTGTGAGGCGTTGAGCTAACCAATACTAATTGCCCGTGAGGCTTGACCATATAACACCCAAGCAATTTGCTGACCTGAAGAGGCACCAGATTGCGGTGTGTGAAGACGACACAAGTCGAAAATTCGCAACGCAACACACAAATCTATTGCATACCCAATTTGCTGAAACGTCGAAAGACGGTTCAGTACCCGAATTTCTTGACGACCATAGAGCATTGGAACCACCTGATCCCATCCCGAACTCAGCAGTGAAACGATGCATCGCCGATGGTAGTGTGGGGTTTCCCCATGTGAGAGTAGGTCATCGTCAAGATTAAATTCCGAAACCCCTATCTGCGTATGCAGGTAGGGGTTTTGTTTTGTCCGCAAGAAAGTGGCTTTCAGTTAAAGCACAAATTTGAACAGTTATTTTCGATCCATGACACTAGAATAGGTCCAACTTTTTCGGAGCCAGAGCCTTTATGCCAGATCCGGTTGACGCCCCTGGGCTGTCAGAATTACCGCTGGACGACTTGGTTGCGTGTCATGAGTGCGACTTGCTGATGCGCAAGCCCGAACTCGCCCATGGCGAGAAAGCGCTCTGTCCGCGCTGCGGCTACGAGCTCTATGCCCATCGGCATAACGTCGTACAGCGCAGTCTCGCGTTGGTTCTCGCCGCTCTGTTGTTGTATATCCCGGCGAACTTTTTACCCATCATGCAGCTCCATCTACTCGGGCAGTCATCGCACGACACCGTCTGGAGCGGTGTTGTTGGCCTGTTCGATACCGGAATGCAGGGCGTTGCAGTCGTGGTGTTTCTCTGCAGCATGGGAATCCCGCTGCTCAAGTTGCTTTGCCAATTGGTTGTACTGCTGAGTATTCGTTTTGATATCGGACGCAGTTACGGCCTGTTGCTCTACCGCATTTATCACCATTTACGCGATTGGGGGATGCTCGAGGTCTACCTCATGGGCGTACTGGTGGCGATCGTCAAACTGGCAGATATGGCAGCAATTACCGTCGGTCTTGGTCTGGCGTGCTTTATCGGTTTGTTGTTGGTCCAGGTCTGGTTGGAGGTTGTGATGTCGCCCCATCAGATCTGGCAGGCTTTATCAGGAGAGGATGTCCATGCGGGCGATTGATGCAGGCATTCTGATTTGCGCCGAATGCCATGAATTGAACAAGCAGGAAGCGGATACCGACGAGCAGGTCTGCACCCGTTGCGGTGCGCTGGTTCACGCCCGTCGTCCGAACAGTGTGATGCGTACCTGGGCGTTGCTGGTGACCGCCGCGGTTCTCTACATCCCGGCCAACGTGTTGCCGATCATGACCGTCAGTTCACTGGGGCAGGGCGATCCCAGCACCATCATGTCCGGTGTGATCCAACTGGTTCAACACGGCATGATTCCAATCGCCGCCGTGGTTTTTATCGCCAGTATCCTGGTACCAACGTTCAAATTGGTGGGCATCGCACTGCTGCTGTTTTCCGTGCAACGTCGCCAGCCACTGTCGGCGCGCCAACGCATCTGGATGTACCGCTTTATTGAGTTCATTGGCCGCTGGTCGATGCTCGATATTTTTGTGATCGCCATCCTGGTGGCGGTTGTGAATTTCGGACGGCTTGCCAGCGTCGAAGCCAATCTTGGCGCCATCGCTTTCTCCAGTGTGGTGATTCTGACGATGCTTGCCGCAGTAACTTTCGATCCCCGACTGATTTGGGATAACACGGAGTCGGACGACGACCATGACTGATTTGCCTACAGCAAAAACCCGGCCGGCCTCGAACTGGTCAGCCATTTGGGTGTTGCCCCTGATCGCCCTGATCATCGGCGGCTGGCTCGGCTGGCGTGCCTACAACGAGACCGGCATCGAGATTCAGGTGCGTTTCGAAAGTGGTGAAGGCATTCAGGCCAACAAGACCGAAGTCGTCTACAAAGGCATGTCGGTGGGTAAGGTAAAGACCCTCAAACTTGATGACGAAGGCAACTCCAAAGGCGTGATCGCCACCGTCGAAATGAACAAGGACGTGGAGCCATACCTGCGGACCAGCACCCGTTTCTGGCTGATCAAGCCGAGTGTGACGCTGGCCGGCATCACAGGCCTGGAGACACTGGTCTCGGGTAACTACGTCGCGATAAGCCCGGGCGAGGGTGAGCCGACGCGCAAGTTCAAAGCCCTGGCCGAAGAGCCGCCGCTGTCGGACGCCCAGCCCGGTTTGCACCTGACCATCAAGGCTGATCGCCTTGGCTCACTGAATCGCGGCAGTCCGGTGTTCTACAAGCAGATCAAGGTTGGCCAGATAAAAAGCTACTTGCTCTCCGAGGACCAAAGCACCGTTGAACTCAAAGTCTTCATCGAGCCCACCTACGCCAAACTGGTGCGCAAACACACGCGTTTCTGGAACGCCAGCGGCATCAGCATCGACGCCAATCTGTCGGGTGTGAAAGTGCGTAGCGAGTCCCTGGCGAGCATCGTCGCCGGCGGTATCGCGTTCGCCACGCCGGAAAACCGCAAGGACAGTCCGCCAACCGATCCGAGTCTGCCATTCCGTCTCTACGAAGATTTCGATGCGGCCGCCGCCGGGATTCGGGTCAAGGTCAAACTCAGCGACTTCGAAGGAATGCAGGCTGGTCGCACACCGGTTATGTACAAAGGCATCCAGGTCGGCAATCTGAAAGCGCTCAAGATCGATCCTGATCTATCCAGTGCCACCGCCGAATTGACCCTCGATCCTCTGGCTGAGGATTACCTGGTCGAAGGCACCCAGTTCTGGGTGGTCAAACCGTCGATCTCGCTTGCCGGTATCACCGGTCTCGAAGCGTTGGTCAAAGGTAACTACATCGCCGTGCGTCCAGGAGACAAAGGCGCCGCACCGCAGCGCGAGTTTGTGGCACGGCCGAAGGCACCGCCGCTCGACTTGCGTGCGCCAGGATTGCACCTGGTGTTGTTCACAGAGAACCTGGGTTCGCTGGAAGTCGGCAGCCCGATTCTCTACAAACAGGTCAAGGTCGGTTCGGTCCAGAGCTATCAGTTCTCTCGCACCAAAAAGCAGTTGGTGATTGGTGTACACATCGAGAAGGAATACGAAGGGCTGGTCAATGCCTCGACACGGTTCTGGAATGCCAGCGGCATCACGCTGACCGGCGGGTTGACCGGTGGAATCCAGGTCAAAAGTGAGTCGCTGCAAAGCCTGATGGCTGGCGGCATTGCCTTCGAAACCCCGGAAGCCAAGGCTCCATTGCAGAAGCGGATTCCGCGTTTCCGTTTGTTCGCCGGTCATGATGAGGCGACGCAAAAAGGCGCCGTGGTAACAATCAGGGTTGATCGCGCCGATGGTTTGCGCAGCGGCACGCCGATTCGATTCAAAGGCCTGGATGTCGGCAAAATTGAAGACGTCGATCTGAGTGATGACCTGCAATCGGTGTTGCTGACCGCGCGAATCACCGAAGTGCCGGAGCGTATCGCTCGGGTCGGTAGTCAGTTCTGGGTCGTCAAGCCTGAACTGGGTCTGATCAAGACATCCAACCTCGAAACGCTGGTCACCGGCCAATACATCGAAGTGCAACCGGCCGCAAAAAACCTCGGCCCGCAAAAAAACTTTGTGGCCCTGACCAATCCGCCGGAAACCGCCAAACAAGAAGCCGGTTTGAGTCTGGTGTTGAGCGCTGCCCGTCGTGGTTCGCTGAAAACGGGTGTGCCGGTCACTTATCGCGAAATCACCGTGGGCAAGGTGACAGGCTATGAACTCGGCGAGACGGCGGATCGTGTGTTGGTGCACATCCTGATCGAACCGAAGTACGCGCCGTTGGTGCGCAGCGGCACGCGCTTCTGGAACTCCAGTGGTTTTGGCTTTGATTATGGCTTGTTCAAAGGTGCGACGATGCGTACTGAATCACTGGAGACGCTGATTCAGGGCGGCATCGCTTTCGCCACGCCGGACGGCGAACGCATGGGCAGTCCGGCGCGAGCTGAGCAAACGTTCCCGCTGTTCGATAAGTTCGAAGACGAATGGCTGACCTGGGCACCGAAGATTTCAATCGGCAAGTAAGCCCAAAACACAGGCATGAAAAAGGCCGCGATCCATTGGATCGCGGCCTTTTTTATGGCTGTCAATTAATGCAAGTCAGACCGCATCCAGCTCCGGTTCATCCGCTTTAACGGTAGCGGCAGCCTTCACCTCATCGTGACGACGAATGTACTTCCAGTCAGCCTCGTCGATGTAGATCCCGTTCGGCCCGCTGCCGCCTTCCAGGTCGATGGCGACACTGGCGCAGACCTGCGGTTTCACACTCGCCAGGATCGGTACGAAGCCCAGTTGCAGACTGGTTTCCAGCAGCGCTGCCTGGTTCTTCTCGTCGATGTCCGCTGCCTCGTCGAGGTAGTACGGCAGGCGCACGCGACCGGCCTGGTCACGGTCCATCAAGTGCAGCAACAAGTACATGTTGGTCAGCGCCTTGATGGTCATGGTCGTACCGTTGGAAGCGGCACCATCGATGTCAGTGTGGATAACCGGCTGACCGTTGACCTTGGTGATCTCGAACGCCAACTCGAACAAATCCTTGAGGCCGAGCTGGTTGTGGTTCGCCGCCACCAACCGCGCCAGATACTCCTTGGCTTCTTCGTTCTTGTTGTCCTGATCTGCGCTTTGGCTCAGGTCGAACACGGATAAGGTTTCGCCTTCTTCGTATTGGCCAGCGCTGTGGATGATCTGGTCGATGTGCTTGAGCGCTTCCTTGTTCGGCGCGAGCACAATGCGGAAGCTTTGCAGGTTGGAGACCTGACGCTTGTTGATCTCGCGGTTGAACAACGCCAGTTGATGCTCAAGGCTGTCGTAGTCGCTGCGGATGTTGCGCAGGGTCCGGGCGATGTCGGTAACGGCGGCACGACGCGCCTTGCCAAGGGTCAGTGCTTCGTCGGTGCGGTGCGCGTAAGCGTTGATCAACAGTTGCAGGCGACGTTCCATATCGTCTTCGCTGTCGAACTTGGCCACGCCCTTGAGGCGGACCTGCGCATACAGCGCCTCGATCTGACCATCGCTGCGCTGCAAACCCTGCCAGCTGTCCTGATAGTCATTGAGCAGCGGCAACAGGTTGTCCATGGAATCGTCGATCGGGTCCATGAACGGCGTACCGAACGGCAGGTCTGCGGGCAACAGCTGACGGCGGCGCAGGGCGTCGTCGAGGGTGCGTTGCTTGGCTTCCATGTCGCCGATCTGCCGGCCGACCAGTTGCAGTTTGGCCGACAGTTGCTGGACGCGTTCGGTGAAAGCGTCGCTGGAACGCTTCAACTCGTCCTGCGCCGCTTCCATCTGCGCCAGCTGTTCCAGCTTGTCGCCTTCCTCGGCGCTCAGGGTTTGCGCGCGGCGGAAATCCTCCAGCGCTTTCTGCGCATCCAGCACTTGCTGGTACAGCGCTTCGGTCTGGGTCTTGCTCGCGGCGCGGTCGGCGGCCACGGCTTGCTGGGTTTTCAGTTGCTTGAGTTCTTTGTCCAGACGCTCTTTCTGATCTCGCAACGCCGCGCGGTCAGCCAAGGCTTGCAGCGCTGGAGGTTCGATGTGCGAGATGTCGATGGACAGGCCCGGTACTTCGAAGCGCTCGCCCTTGAAACCGTCGAGAATCAGTTCCATGGATTTGACCCACTGACCGTCCTCGTCCAGCGTAATACCGTGCTCACCCAGCGGCAGGCTGAACAGCGCGCTGTTGAACAGGCGCATCAGGCGCTCGACATCCTGTTGCGAGAATTCTTCACGCAGACGGGCGTAGCTATTGTTGTCAGCGTGATCGAGTTGCTGTTTCACCGACTTCAGGCGTTTTTCCAGATCCCGCAGACGCTCTTCCAGATCCTCGGCGCTGAACTGCCGCGACTGCGCCAGCGCACCGGCCAGTTCATCGTGCGCGTCCTTGGCGGCGAGCAGTTGCTGCTCAAGCACTTTGACGTCATCGACCAGCGCGAAGCGATGCTTGAGCACCGACAGCTCGCCGAGCCAGCGCTGGATGCCGGTGATTTCCCGCTCCAGGCGCATCAGCTCCTGAGTACCGCCACGCTGATCGTTTTGCAGCGCGTCCTGTTCGTTGCGGTAGTGTTCGGCCTGAATCGTCAGCTCTTCCTTGCGCGCACTGGCGTAGTCCGACCAGGTGCCGAGCAGGGAATCGAGCAGCGGCGAGATGCGGTGTAATTTGCCGCGCAGGATATTGCGCTGGGTCACGCCTGCCGCAAGGGCTTCGACCAATGGGCCGGCAGTGACCAGCGAGTTGTAGTCCTGCTCCATGCGTCGTACATCGCGGAACGCTTCTTCGCACGCGGCGATGTAATCGACGCTGCCGGAACGCAGGCTGTGTTCGAACGCATCGAGGAACAATTGTTTGAGCTTGGCTGCGGTAATTTCGCGCATGTGCAGCAGGTTGATGAACAGTGCGCGGAAGGTCTTCAGGCTCTGCTCGCTGGTGGAGCGCAGCGGGATCAGCGTCAGGTCCAGCGGAATCGACGTGTGGCCGCCCACCAGCAATCGACGCAGTTCATCCGGCTTGAGCTCGTAGGCTTTCAGGCCTTCGCGCTCAAGGTTGGTGAACAGTTCTTTCTGACGCAGGCAGGTGTCGTTTTTCTGGTAATGCGCCAGATCCAGTTTGCCGGCGTAGGCAAAGAACTGGTGACCGAAACCACCGCCCGGGCCGCGACCGACCACACCAATCACATGTGGACCGTGAGGTAGCGAGACTTCGACCAGGATGTAGCTGGTGTCCGACGCGAAGTAGAAGCGCCGGGATTGTTCCAGGCTGTACTTGCCGAAACTCATGTCCGACATGCGCGCCAGGATCGGGAACTGCAAGGCGTTGATCGACGCGGATTTACCGAGGTTGTTCGCGCCGTAAACCGACAGCGGTTCTTCCAGCGGGAACAGGCCGAGGCTGTAACCGGCGGTGTTCAAAAGGGCAAAGCGGCGAATGCCGTAGCGTTCCTTGCTCATGCGTCGGTCTCCTGTTCTTCGGCAATGGCGCGGGCCATGGCGTCTTCTTCGCTTTCTTCTTCGAAGTCACTCAAATCCAGCGGGTCATCGGTTTCCAATAGTTTTTCGTCGCTGTCGTCATCGATCAGCACTGGCACCGGCAATGGCAACACACTGTGCAGGCTGGCCGCCAGGTCGCGATCCTGCTGGACCGACAGGCAAACATCGAGGAAGCGGTGCATCGGCGGCAGGAAACGGTAGATGCCGTTTTCTTCGCCGGCGAAACCGAGCTGAGTCATGCGGCGCATGATTTTTTCTTCGAGTTCTTCGACGGTCTGCACTTCGGCCTGGATGAACAAGTCGCGGTACTTTTCCAGCAACGATGGCAACTCGTCGCGGCCGAGGCTGCCACCGTCGAGTACGGCAACCGGATCGCGGCCCTGATCGGCCAGATGTTCGACGAGAATGAAGGTGAACAGCGCCAGACGTTGTGCGGTCTTGTTCACTGCTGCAGCGGCGAGTTCCGGCACGAAGTAGTAGAAACCCCGGGTGTCGCAGACCAGTTCAAAGCCCAACGCCTTGAACAGCGTGCGGTACTGGTCCTGGAAGTTCGACAGTTGCGCGTACAGCTCAGGGTCGCGGCGGCTGACGTGGTAACCCTTGAACAACTCGCGAAAAATCGGCGCCAGCTGGGACAGTTCGTTTAGATCAAGATGCATGTGGGGTGCTCGCAGAATCCTCGGCGGCGGTGTCGCGGGCCGAGAGCAGGGCGAAGGAGCGCAGGCTGACCTGGTGCTCGTGAGTGTGGTAATCGCGGCGTTCCAGACGCTCGCGTGTGAAGCGCTTTTCCCGCGACAGGCGCGAGAACCAATAAAGCAATTCGTCGGTAGCGCCGTCCGGCTCCTGCTCCAGCAGCCAGGTCATCAGGTCCGGCATCGGCAGGGCGTCTTCGCAGCGTTCGAGCATTTCCCGAACCGTGCGTGGCGCGCGCGGCGCTTCGCCTTTTTGAGTCTTGTGGGCCTTGGGGAAGCGCGCCGGTTTCGGCTCGAAACGGGCCAGGGCGTAAACGTAGGCTTCGACCTGACTGGCACTGCCGAGGAAGGTGCTTTGCGGTCGGGTGAACATCGGCATCGCCGCTTGTGGCACCGCATCGATGCCTTTACGACGGATGGCCGACAAGGCCAGCGCCGCGCCACGGGTCACGGCGTTGTGCCGACGGGCTTCTTCACGCAGTGGCAGCAATAGCTCGCGAGCGTGACGCAGCGTCAGCTGGGCGCTGGTCTGCATTTCGAGGATGCGCGCGTGGGTGCGCAGCAGCATGTCGTCATCGACCAGATGGCCGAGGCGCTGCTGTTCGGTGAGCATCTTCAGCAGCACGTTCTCGACCTTGCGCACGCCTTGTTCGAAGGCGCCGTCGGCGTTCACCAACTGAATCATCGGCTCGACGTATTCGTCCCAGGTCGCCAGCACTTCAGCGTAACGCTGACGCAGGGGAATCTGCCGGTCGCTGGTCTTGGCCCTCTCGGCGACGGCCACCAGGGCCTGTTCGTCGTTGGCGAGTTTCTTCAATACGTCCCGTACGCGCATGTCGAGCAGGCGCAACTGGCGCGCCAGGTCGTGGCCGTCGCGGATGTCGAAAGCGTCCTGGATATAACCGGCCAGACGCTCGAGGTGACGCAAATAGGCTTCGATCTCCAGGCACAGGCCCAGACGGTGCTCACGGCGCAGGTAAGCGAGGAAGTCGTGGATCTGCGCATTGAGCTCGAAACGGTTCGGGCTTTTCGCCACGGGAACCAGAATGTCGAGGCGGATCCACACATCCAGCAGGCTGGTGATGTCCTGCGGCGTACTGTCCAGTTGCTGGGCGGCCAACTGTGAACGCAATTCGTTGAGGCTCAAGGTGCCTTGGTCGAAGTGCTCGCACAGCGGCTCCAGAAGTGCCCAGTGTTCAGCGAGGGCGCGCAAGACGCGCTTGGGTTCGATCATCGGAATGGCCGGCTGGTTGGCGATTAAAAGTCGCGATTGTACTGCATCACGCCCGTTGCGATTCACTCTCGGGACGGACAGTTGGCTTTCTATCGATCAAGCGTGGGCGATCTTGAGCGAAGGGCGGTAGAATCACCGCACTTTAGTTATCCACAAGTGGCCGACCTTTGCTTATCGAGTCCCGTCGCCGCGCTTATTTGACCGCCATGCAGGTGGTCAACTGGCTGCCGCGCACCGAATTGCCCTTTGCTGCGCCCTCGCGCCCTGAGTTGCTGGAGATGCCCGAGCCGTTGGTCGTCGCGCCGGTTGCGCCCGCGCCTGTGGCTGATTCGCCCGTGGAACCGCTGGTCAAACCGGCCGAACGGGTGAAAATCGAGGTGCCACGGCCATCGCTGGCCAGCACGCGCACGAATGCCAAGGTTGAAGAAGAGGCCGCTCCGGTTGTGGCCAAGGCGCCAGTCGTGCCGCCACCGCGTTTCGCCCTGCAATTGCTGCGGGCCGGGCGTTGCCTGCTGCTGGTGGAGTTACCCACAGGCGAATCCTTCCAGACCCGCGACCCCGCCTATCTGTTACTCAAAGACATGCTGCGCGCCGCCGGCCTGCCGGACAGCCCGCAGATCGTTGGCGAGCCGGTGCGTTGGCCGCTGTTGTCTCGTGGCACCATGGATCAAGGCCCGGAAGCGGCTCGCGACTTCGTGCAAGGTTTTCTCTCGGCCCGGCTGGAAGACGCACCGTGTGTCTGCGTGTGGCTGATCGGCCTGCCGGCGGTGCGTTTCGCCGGTGAGGCGAGCGCCGAATCCTTCAACCGTGAACTCCAGGTCGAAGGCCTGGGCTCGGTCTGGGCCCTGCCGGGTCTGGAATTATTAATGGAAGAGCCACAGCGTAAGGCTGATGTCTGGCAAGCCATGCGTCGGCTGATGGCGCGCTGGAAAGAATCGAATGAGTGACGCTGTATCGTTCCGCCCGATGACCGAGGCGGACCTGGACGCTGTACTGAAAATCGAATATGCGGCTTACAGCCATCCCTGGACTCGCGGGATTTTTCTCGATGGGCTGGGTAAATATCAGATATGGCTGATGTTTGAAGGCCAGCAGCAGGTTGGCCACGGGGTGGTGCAGATCATCCTTGATGAAGCGCATCTGCTGAACATCACCGTCAAACCGGAGAACCAGGGCCGTGGCCTGGGTTTGACGTTGCTGGAGCATTTGATGTCCCGGGCGTATGACGCCAAGGCGCGGGAGTGTTTTCTGGAAGTGCGCGACAGCAACCGTGGCGCGTTTAAGTTGTATGAGCGTTATGGGTTTAACGAGATCGGTCGGCGGCGCGATTACTACCCAGCGGTAGGTGGGCGTGAAGATGCTGTCGTCATGGCTTGCACCCTCGTCGATTGAGTTACAGCTATTGTGGCGAGGGAGCTTGCTCCCGCTCGGCCGCGAAGCGGTCCTGAGATTTTACGACTGCTTCGCAGCCGAGCGGGAGCAAGCTCCCTCGCCACAGATCAATGATTACCGTCCATCGGATCCTGCCGCGCCAGCTCCTCTTCATCCAGCCCATTGCCCCCGCCGATGTCGTCTTCATCGACAATGCTCAATTCCCAATCGGCCTGACCACCTTCACCCGCTTCGTGGGCGTCCCGTGCGCCGTCTTCACGGATCAGGGTTTCCGGGCTCATGTCGTCGTCGGTGGACTCATGGTCATCGGTCGAGGCCCCTGTCATGCCGGCTTCACGTACGCGTTCCCGAGGCATCAGGCGTTCACGCTCCGTTTGCGGCAGCTCGTCGCCGATTTTGGCGCTGGGTTCTTCCTCGTCGAAGTCCAGCTCATGCATCGAACCCATGCGGTCTTCGTTGTCATCGATGGGCTCGGGTTGCACCGCATCGTACGGACGTCGTGATTCAGTCATGGCAATTCCTCATACTGTAGGCCTTACTACGGTGGACCCCCTGGGCTGCTGAGAATTCCTCCGGCATGGAAAACCGGGTATCTGCATCTGGCGCGTGACCCCGACAGATGGTTGTCTGTCATAGAAGCGCATCATTCTCGAGGCTTCATTGCATGAACGAATTACAAGATCTGATTGATAACAACGAGCGCTGGGCTGACGCGATCACCAAAGAAGATCCTGATTTCTTCGCCAAGCTGGCCCGTCAGCAAACCCCGGAATACCTGTGGATCGGTTGCTCCGACGCCCGGGTGCCGGCGAACGAGATCGTCGGCATGCTGCCCGGTGATTTGTTTGTACACCGCAACGTGGCCAACGTGGTGCTGCACACCGACCTCAACTGCCTGTCGGTGATTCAGTACGCGGTCGACGTGCTGAAGGTCAAACACATCCTCGTTACCGGCCACTATGGCTGCGGCGGCGTGCGCGCCTCGATGCAGGACCGTCAGCTGGGCCTGATCGACGGCTGGCTGCGCTCGATTCGCGATCTCTATTATGAAAAACGCGAAGAACTCGCCAAATTGCCCACTGAAGAAGAGCGGGTCGACCGCCTCTGCGAATACAACGTGATCCAGCAAGTGGCCAATGTCGGGCACACCAGCATTGTGCAAAACGCCTGGCACCGCGGGCAGAGCCTGTCTGTTCACGGCTGCATCTATGGCATCAAGGACGGTCGCTGGAAAAGCCTGAACGCCACCATCAGTGGTTTCGAGCAATTGCCGCCGCAGTACCGTCTGCGTCCGGTCGAGGCGTTGTAACGCCCTTCAGCAGAGACTTCGCCGGCGCCAGTGCTGCAGAAACAACTGGCCGTCGGCGTTCGGCGATTCATCGTAGCCGGTGATCCAGCCACGGCAGTCGAACGAGCCACACTGGCAGGCGAACTGACGCAGGAGTTTGTCTTCGGTGGAAGCGTAGTCCATCGTCAGTCGGTCGCCTTTTTTGATGTCCTTCAGCGCCCACAACCACAGCTCGCTCATGTCGAGAAATACGTTTGGGTCGCAGGAGTGTCGCAGCAGCCCGCAGAAGCGCGGGTCGTAGACATGGATGCCACGGGCCAGTTGCCGGGTATGCCGACACCGATAAGGCAGCAGATGCCCCGAAGCCCGACAAATTCGGCTGATGCGTGGAAAGTCCCGAAGTACTGCGACGGCTGCCGCCGATCCGTTGGTGTTGTCGATAATCTCGAAGTCGGCCCTGGAGGGGAATCCAAGGCGAACGGGCAACTCCTTAAATGGATAAATCCCATCGGGTGGTTGCGCAAGCGTCCCGTGCAGGGTCTGGGTTTTCATAACGATCCTTGTCGGCTGGGTGCTGCGACCTCCATCAGCTGACGATCCTGTCAGCTCTGCAACACATGGGTACGACTCAAGCCTCTCGCAAATGAAACGGCGGGTCTACTGTCAGTTATGACAGTAGACCCGCCGTTCATCGTTTTACAGCGCCGGGACAGGGATCGCCGTCGCGGGTACCGGAGCTTTCAGCTGTTTGAGCTGAGATTTGATCGGTGCCGTCGCGCACTTGGCCGCGGCTTTTTCGGGCGTCAGGTTGCGGATCGAGGTATAGAACAGCTCGCAGGTTTTATCTGCTTGGGCCACTTGCCAGGTTTGGGTGCAGCTTCTCAGTTCAATGTCGGGATTACTGTCCGGTTGGCGGCCCATGGCGGCCTGCCAGCACGCGGCACTCAAATCCTGGCCCATGACTTTAAGGCCAGCGGCATCGGCCTTGGCCTGGGCATCGCTGCCGGTATAGCTTTCCGGGTCGGCGGCGTACCAAATGTAGCTTGGGTGGTTGGAACCCAGCACTGGCACTTTCACCCCGTCGCTCGGACTGATGCTGACCAGACCCAGCACGTTCACGGTCGGCCCGTATTGCTGCTTGATCCAGTTACGCACTGGCGCGCCGAAGGCGACCATCGGCAACGCCGCACCACTGGCGTTCTGGCTGAGTTGCTTGACCATGGTGGTCTGGTAGTCCTTGAAGTAGTCGTAGACGCCTTCCAGATCCTTGCCGGCGTTGGACGGTGCGGCAATCGGTGCGATGTCGATGATGGTCTGGTAGCCCGGCGTCTGGTCGGTCGGGATTCCGTTGACAGTCAGCAGTGTGGCCCAGCGATCGGTGGTGGCGGATCGCAGGTAATCCTGAGCCTGGGTCAACGAATAGTCGGGTGGGAAGTGCAACAGTTCAACGCTTTTGCGGTTTTCCAGGGCCATGCCCAGTGGCAGGAACAGATACCAGCTGTAAGCCCACTTGCCGTCGGCATTCAGCTTGCTGGCGCCGGTGTAGGCCAGATCACCGGCATCGAGCAACGCCGCCAGCGGTTTTTCATAGCCACGGGGTACGCCGCTGATTTCGGCGTAGAGCTGATTGTTATCGGTTTTGACCAGCACTTTCGCCGCGCTGTAACCATCGCGCTGCACGCTTTGGGTCAGGTAATGCTCGACCGTTTGCTCCAGCGTCCAGTTGCGAAAGCAGATCACGTTGCAGTTGTTGGGATAGGCGAACAGGCGGGTGACGCGTTCGGTACTGCCCAGCTTCAGGTCGACATCGGCATGGGCGGCGGCACTCAGGGTGAGGGCCGCGAGGGTGAATCCTGCGAATTTGAACATGCTCAGATCCTTTTCAGCGTGGTCCCGTTGATTGGGCTACGCGCCATACTGGATCAGCGGCGTTACACAGAACAGTGTCTGCGTGTAGTTTTTTTGCGTAGAGCCTGCGGTGTGTATGCCAGGAACTCTGGGTTATGGAGTCCGGCCCGGGCTTGATGTCTATGGGCCGGACGGAGGTTGAAGCGTTACAACAGCTTTAGTGCCAAATGAGTACCGGCGCGCAAGTACTCGACCTGTGCAAATACAGCATCCTTGACGATGGCCTCTCCTGTATCGGTCAGTTTGGCTTTTTTGGCATCAATGATGGACGTTTGCGTTAATTGCATGACTACATCCATTGCTTTTTGAAGGGCCGTCAAATTGTTGTGCTGGCCGAACTCGCGGACGACAGCGTCCATACGGCGATCTGCATCATCACGCAGCTTTTTATATTCAACGACTGAAACCCTACCGTCCTGGTAAATCTCGTTAATCATCTCTTCCAGCGTTTTCGAAATTAAAGACATGTGTTTGTTCATCCTTGGTCAGTGCTGTCTTGCTTTAAAAAGTTTGTGAGCTGTCGGAGTTTACGCAGTGATTTATAGGTTGGAGATAAGAACTCTCCGGGTTTCATGTCAGGCGCAATCGAGCCTGTTTGTAGGATAAATCCAGGCGTTTGTTTCATGCTCAAGCAGGGTGAACTGATTGCACCTGCCCGCAGCAGGTGCAACCACTTACGTGTTATGGCATCACCGGCGCCGTATACGTCAGCGTCGTCCCCAACGCCCACAGCAGAAACAGCACCAGCGGCGTGTGCACCAGCAGTTGCACGAACGAAAACCCGATCAAGTCCCGCGCCTTCAACCCGAGCACGCCCAGCAGCGGCAGCATGTAGAACGGGTTGATCAGGTTCGGCAGGGCTTCGGCGGCGTTGTAGATCTGCACGGCCCAGCCCAGGTGGTAGTTCAGGTCGGTGGCCACTTGCATGACGTACGGCGCTTCGATGATCCACTTGCCCCCGCCGGACGGGATGAAGAAACCGAGGATCGCCGAGTACACGCCCATCAGCAGCGCGTAGGTGTCGTGGGACGCGATTTGTACGAAAAAGGTCGAGATGTGGTGAGCCAGTGTCTGAGCGTCAGTCCCTTTGACGGTGGTCATCAGCGCGGCGATCGAGCCGTACAACGGGAACTGAATCAGTACGCCCGTGGTGGTCGGCACCGCACGGCTCACCGCGTCAAGGAAGCTGCGCGGGCGCCAGTGCAGCAGGGCTCCGAGCATGATGAACAGGAAGTTGTAGGTGTTCAGCCCGGAAATCGCACTGATCGCCGGTTTGGTCGAGAATTCGTGGAACAGCCATCCGGCCGCCAGCAGCACCAGCAAAATCGTCAGCACCGGGCTGTGCTCCAGCCATTCGCCGGGGCGGGTGCGCGGTTGCAGCGGCGGCAGGTTGAAGCTTGGATCGATGCCGCAAGCCTTGGCATCACGGGCCGAGTTCGGGCCGGGGGCGGTGGCGTAGGCAATGATCAGCGAGATCACGATCAGCGCCAGCAACATCACACCGGACTGCCAGAGAAAGATCGTTTGCGTGAAAGGAATCACCCCAGTGATCGACAGAATCGATGGCGGCAGGCTGGCCGGGTTGGCCTGCAATTGCGCGGCGGACGAGGACAAGCCCAAGGCCCACACCGCGCCGAGACCCAGATAGGCGGCAGCACCGGCGGCGCGGTAGTCCATTTTCAGATCGGTACGGCGGGCGAGGGCACGCACTAGCAAACCGCCAAACACCAGCGACAACCCCCAGTTCAGCAGCGAAGCGACATGGAGATCAACGCAACCCAGGCCACGGCCGAGCGGCCGTTTTTCGGGATCCGCGCCAGCCGGTCGATCAGTTTCACCGCCGGTGGCGAGCTGGCAACCACATAACCGCCGATCACCACGAAAGCCATCTGCATGGTGAACGGGATCAGGCTCCAGAAGCCGTCACCGAAGGCCATGGCGGCGTCGGTGGGTTTGGCGCCCATGAACAGGGTGGCCACGGCGACGATAATCACCGCCAGTGCGGCAAACACCCAGGAGTCGGGGAACCAGCGTTCGGCAAAACTTGAGCAGCGCAGGGCAAAGCGGGCAGAGCGGGTATCTTCGATATCAGCGGCCACGGGTGTACCTCGAATTTTTATGTTTGTTGTGGTCTTTGGGGCCGCAAAGGCCCGTCTAGACAGGTGCCAACAGTAAAACAATCGGTTCTATTTTGTGACGAAGTTTTACGCGTCTAGGACTTTGGTCTAACGGGTTGTCCGTTGGCGCGTTTGCGTAGACCATGGGCGCCTTGGTTTTTTGCCTATGCCAGAGTTCTTTTCATGACCGCCAATACCGATTCGCGCCCGGCGCCGTTCAACCGCTCGGATTACAAGACCCTCGGCCTTGCGGCCCTTGGCGGCGCGCTGGAAATCTACGATTTCATCATTTTCGTATTTTTCGCCCTGACCCTCAGCCAGCTGTTTTTCCCGCCGGAAATGCCGGAGTGGCTGCGTTTGCTGCAAAGCTTCGGGATCTTCGCTACCGGTTATCTGGCGCGGCCACTAGGCGGGATTCTGATGGCGCATTTCGCCGACCGACTGGGCCGCAAGAAGGTCTTCAGCCTGAGCATCCTGATGATGGCGCTGCCCTGTCTGCTGATCGGCATCATGCCGACCTATGCGCAGATCGGTTATTTCGCACCGCTGTTGCTGTTGGCCCTGCGAATCCTCCAGGGCGCGGCGGTAGGCGGCGAAGTGCCGAGCGCCTGGGTGTTCGTCGCCGAGCATGCACCCGTTGGGCATCGCGGTTATGCCCTCGGTTTCCTGCAGGCCGGGCTGACGTTTGGTTACCTGATCGGTGCACTGACGGCGACGTTTCTGGCGCAGGCGTTCACCCCGGCAGAAATCCTTGATTACGCCTGGCGTTACCCGTTCCTGCTGGGCGGCGTGTTCGGCGTAATCGGCGTCTGGCTACGCCGCTGGCTCAGCGAAACCCCGGTGTTCATGGCCATGCAGGCGCAACGTGATGCAGCCGTCGAACTGCCGCTGCGCACGGTCTTGCGTGAGCATCGCCTGGCCATGCTGCCGGCGATGATCCTCACCTGCGTACTGACCTCGGCGGTGGTGGTGTTCGTGGTGATCACACCGACCATGATGCAGAAAACCTTCGGTATGACCGCCAGCCACACCTTCGCCTTGAGTGCCTTGGGCATTGTTTTTCTGAATATCGGTTGTGTACTCGCCGGGCTGCTGGTCGACCGCATTGGCGCCTGGCGTACGGTGATGCTCTATAGCCTGCTGCTGCCATTGGGCATTGGCGTGCTCTATACCTGCCTGATCATCGGTGGCAGCTGGATCGGTCTGGCATATGCGGTGGCCGGCCTTGGTTGCGGGGTGGTCGGCGCGGTGCCGTCGGTGATGGTCAGCCTGTTCCCGGCGCGGATTCGTGTCTCGGGGATTTCCTTTACCTACAACATTGCCTACGCCATCTGGGCGAGTATCACACCGTTGCTGCTGATCGGTCTGATGCCGTGGAGCCCATGGATCTGCGTGATCTTCTGCGCGGTGATGGGGGCTGTGGGGGTGAGTTGTGCCGCGTATTTTGGAGCGCGGATGCCTAATGTCGGGAGCCGCAGCGTGGCTTCAAGCCAGGGCAAATCGTTGAAAGACTGCGTTAATCCGTAACAGGCATCTATGTCCCGCGTGGCGCGGAGCGGAAAAAAGAATGGGCACGCCAACCAGGTTGGGTGCCCATTTTTTTATGGGGGTGGCGGATTAGATGACGCGGCTTTGTTGCTTGGCGAAAATCGCCGCTATCTCGGGTTCATCCAGATGATCCAGCATTCGCTCCACCAACAAATGCACGCCGTCAGCCATGCGGCTGAGCGCCAAGGCTACGGAGCGGCGGGAACCGTCCACATCGTCGGCGAGGTTGGCGGCGATGGCGCTGATGGACAGCAAATCTTCGGAGGCATTGGCGAGAAGGGTTTCAGGGTTGATACCCGGGCAGACGCTGAAGAGCTGACCGTTGCGTTTTGGTGGTTTGGGGTCGGCTGGCGGAAAGTGATGGTCGAGGGCGCGCTCGGCGGCTTCGTGGAGCTTGTTGGAGTCGAGTGATTCGTAGGGCGATGCCGGATCGGTTTCCGGCGGATTTGGTGTGACCTTGAACATTGGCTCAATCCTCATATGAGTGAGGCTGCAACCCGTTCGCTACTAAACGTAAGGGTGGCAGCTGTGCACAGGTTAGTAGACCGATGAGCCAAGAAATCGGCGCGCCGAAGCGCCCTGCACACAACCGCCATCAAGTGCGGGCATGGGCTGCCTGCTACATAGAGACGTTGTGCGTCTTGACATCGACGGGCTACTAAACCCGATCACTGATGGGCAGTGACAGGAACCAAGTTACCGACCGCCCCCAAGGCGCACAAGCCGGCAGATTCTGGCGTAGCTGTAGGCAACGACGCAAGGTGTTGTAGCTTGCAGGAAGTAACCTTGAGCCGTTTTCAACACGTGCTGTCGAGCGGTGTTTAATTTCCGGAAATGTTGGGAAGAAACGATGTTTCGAGAACCATTCGGCTTCTGGCGACAAGACGCGCATCAAGATGCCTAACTATTTTTGTAGGACAAACTTGAAACACTCTTCAGAAAATATCCCTGAGGCCGATGGTTAGGCTGCATGCCGCTTTCTATCCCTGTCCATCGGTGTATCCCCATGTTCAACAAACGCTTGAAGCAGGAGCTGTCGGCTCTTCGCGAAGAACTCTCCAGCCTCCAGCAAGTGAAGGAAAGTCTGGAAAGCGAGATGCTGGTCCTGACCCTCGATGCCGATGGGCGGATTCAATCGGTCAACCAGAACTTCATCGGCGAGATGCTCTACAAAAGCAGCGACCTGATAGGGCGACACATCGAAGACATCGTCCCGGCCCATGTGAAGTCGGACGAATTCCACCAGCGCTTCAAGGTCGCGTTGACCCGTGGCGAGCACTTTGCCGGCACGGTGCGTTTGTTGCGCGGCAATGGACAGGAAGCCTGGCTGCGTTCGATCGTGCAGCCGGTCCGGTCCGCGCGCGGCCAGATCAAGAACTTCTCGATTTATTCCAGCGACCTGACCCGCACCATCGAGGCGTCTCGTGAACATGAGAACCTGATTGGCGCCCTCGTGCGCTCCACGGCAGTGATTGAGTTCGACCTCAATGGCAACGTGCTGGCGGCCAACGACCGGTTCCTCAGCGGCATGGGTTACAGCCTGGCGCAGATCAAGGGTAAACATCACCGCACCTTCTGCGAACCGGAGGAATACAACAGCACCCAGTACCAGGACTTCTGGCGCCGCTTGAATGCAGGCGAGTTCATCGCCGCCCGTTTCAAACGCATCGACAGCCACGGTCGCGTGGTCTGGCTGGAGGCTTCCTACAACCCGGTGGTCGATGCCAACAACAAGCTCTACAAAGTGGTGAAGTTCGCCACGGTGATTACCGATCAGGTCAATCAGGAGCAAGCTGTCGCCGAAGCGGCCAATATTGCCTACAGCACCTCGCAGCAAACTGACAGCAGCGCGCAGCGCGGTAACGCCGTGGTGACTCAGGCGGTCAACGTAATGCGTGACCTTGCCAAGCACATGCAGACCGCCGGCGAAGGCATCGAAGCGCTGAACGAGCAGTCGCTGGTGATCGGTACCATCGTCAAAACCATCAGCGGGATTGCCGAACAGACCAACCTGCTGGCGCTCAACGCGGCCATCGAAGCGGCTCGGGCCGGGGAACAGGGGCGTGGTTTCGCGGTGGTGGCGGATGAGGTCCGGCAATTAGCTTCGCGCACCAGCCAGGCAACCGATGAGATTGTCGGCGTAGTGCGTCAGAACCAGGACATGGCGCGCAACGCCGTGGCGCTGATGACCGAGGGCAAACTCCAGGCTGAGCAGGGGCTGGCGCTGGCGGCAGAGGCGGGGACGGTGATTGTCGAGATTCAGGACGGCGCACAGAAAGTGGTGAACGCGGTCGGGCAGTTTGCCAATCAGTTGGCGACTTGATGCCTGCCATCGCGGCGTAAATCGCTACAATCGGCGTTTTCCCCAGGAGCAGCCATCATGAGCGTTTCTCACCGCCGTCCGGTTCCCTTGGCCAAGGCTTATCGTCTGCTCAATCACGGCCCGACCGTGCTGGTCAGCGCGGCCCATGACGGCCAGCGCAACATCATGGCGGCGGCCTGGGCCATGCCGCTGGATTTCGAGCCGCCGAAAATTGCCGTGGTGCTGGACAAGTCCACCTGGACACGGCAATTGCTGGAGGCTTCGGGCACGTTTGTGCTGAACGTTCCCTGCGCCGCCCAGGCCGACATTGTCCAGACCGTAGGTTCGACGTCCGGCCTGGAGTTGACCCGGGACCAAGGCCGGGACAAGTTCCAGGTCTATGGCTTGCCGACCTTCAGCGCTGAATTGATCGAGGCGCCGATGCTCGAAGGCTGCGTCGCCTGGCTGGAATGCCGATTGCTGCCGGAGCCGGGCAATCACCAGCAGTACGATCTGTTCCTGGCTGAAGTGATTGCCGCTCAGGCAGACGAGCGCGTGTTCAGTGACGGTCGCTGGCACTTCGAAGGGCAAGACGCGTTGCGCACCTTGCACCATGTGGCTGGCGGGCATTTCCTGAAAATCGGCGATCCAGTGGACGGCAAAACCTTGCAGCCATAAGCAGCCGGCCTTTCACACCCAGACGTCATTCTGCGCCGTGCGCTCGCCACCTTCGTTACCCGTGTTCAGCACACCCTTGGGCTCGATCAGCAGGAGTTTCACCTCCTGCTCGGCGAACGGTTTGTGCTCGACACCTTTTGACACCACATACATTTCGCCGGCGTTCACCAGCACGTGGCCATCGCGAAAGTCGATGCGCAGTTGCCCTTCGAGGACGATGAAGGTTTCGTCGGTATCAAGGTGATCGTGCCAGATGAAATCCCCCAGCAGTTTCACTACCTTGAACTGGTAGTCGTTCATTTCGGCGATGACCCTAGGCGTCCAGTACGGGTCGATCCTGGCGATTTTTTCAGCGAAGTTCAGGCTTTCGTAAGCTTTCATGAAGCAGCTCTCGTGGTTGATCGTAAATCCACGATAGCCGGCGCATCGGCGTACTTCTTGAACGATTGTGCGTGGCTCAGCGGCGGTGCATTTTCATCCAGCGGGCTGGCGACAGGCCGTAGGTTTTGCTGAACTGCCGGGTCATGTGGCTCTGATCGGTGAAGCCGGCGATCAGCGCGGCGCTGACCAATGTCTGGCCCTGAATCAGCAGCGAGCGGACCAGGTCGAGGCGGCGCATGGTCAGGTATCGATAAGGGCTGGTGCCGAACAACAGGCGAAAATCCCGTGACAGGCTCCAGCGATCTCGACCGCTGTGTTGCGCCAGTTCTTCCAGCGTCACGGTGCGATCCAGGGCGCTGTGGATGAATTCCCGCGCGCGTTCGGCGGCCACGTAGTCGAAGCTCTGGCGGGTGGCAGGCACTCCGCAAACGCTGTTCAAGGCTTGCGCCAGATCGAACAGCGCATCCTGCTCTTCCAGAGGCTCGAGGGGGCAATCGAGGCTTCGCAGCAGCACGGCGGTCGCGGCGAACAAACGTGGATCGTTCGACAGGCCGGTCTTGATAAACGGCAACGGCTGGCCGCCGAGCATCTGCTGGATCAGCGCCGGCTCGATGTACATCATTCGGTACTGGAACCCGGTCTCGGTGCCGGCTTCGCCATCGTGAACTTCGTCCGGGTGCAGCACCATGGTCCCGCCCGGCAGACTATGGCGCCAGCCACCGCGGTACTGAAAACTCTGCACACCGGCCAGCGTGTGGCCGATGGCGTAGGTGTCGTGGCGGTGAAGGTCGTAGCCGTGGCCTGCAAAAAATGCCTCGAAACGCTGAAGCCCGCCGACGTCGGGCGCGCGGTGGAACCAGTCGATGGGGGGCGTGTGCTTGGCCATGGTGATGTTGCCTTGAACTCGATGCTGAACACGTTACCCCACTGAACAGCCGCCTGTCTGCTGCCGTTCGAATCACCCGGCTGGTAGAAAATCCCCGACTAATGTTGCAAGGTGTTGAATATTTTTTAAGCCACGAAGGCGCCCCACATCATGGAAATATCCCACCTGAGTTACGCCGCTCCGTTGTTGTCGTTGGCGCTGTTGTGGACGGTTGCGGTGGTGACGCCGGGGCCGAACTTCTTCAATACCGCGCAATTGGCTGCCAGTTGCTCCCGGCGCCACGGTGTCGTCGCCGCACTGGGCGTGGCTACGGGCACGGTGCTTTGGGGATTGGCGGGTGGCCTGGGCATCAAGTCGCTGTTCAACGCTGCGCCGACGCTCTATCTGAGCTTCAAGATTGCTGGTGGTTGTTACCTGATCTATCTGGGATTGAAGCAGTTCAAGCGCAAACCACCGAGTGTGCCGGGCGATAGCCACTCGCTGAATGGCGCAGGTCGCACGCTGCTATCGGCGTATGGCCGGGGCTTTGTCGGCAACATGACCAATCCCAAGGCCGCGCTATTCGTTGCAACGATTTTCGCCACGGCCATGCCAGCCTCGCCGCCACCGATGTTGTTGGCGCTGGCCGTGTTGACCATGGCGACCTTGTCATTCAGTTGGTATTGCAGCGTGGCACTGCTGTTCGCCAGCCGGAGGGTCGCGGGTGCCTACGATCGTTCGCGTAAATGGCTGGATCGCTTCGCCGGCAGTTGTTATCTGCTGTTCGGCGCGCATCTGGTGGCCAATCGTTGAGGAGTTCTGAATGAGCAAGCTGCGGGTAGGCATTATTTTTGGCGGCCGTTCGGCTGAACACGAAGTGTCGCTGCAATCGGCGAAAAACATCGTCGATGCGCTGGATCGTTCGCGCTTCGAGCCGGTGCTGATCGGCATCGATAGGCAAGGTCACTGGCACCTTAATGACCCTTCAAACTTCCTGCTCAATCAGGAAAACCCGGCGCTGATTGCCCTTAACCAATCCAACCGTGAACTGGCTGTCGTGCCGGGCAAGGTCAGTCAGCAATTGGTGGAAACCTCCAGTCAGGAAATGCTGGGGCACGTCGACGTGATCTTCCCGATCGTCCACGGCACCCTGGGTGAAGACGGTTGCCTGCAAGGGCTGCTGCGCATGGCCGATCTGCCGTTTGTCGGCTCCGACGTGCTCGGTTCCGCCGTCTGCATGGACAAGGACATCAGCAAGCGCCTGCTGCGTGACGCCGGGTTGGCGGTCACGCCGTTCGTCACCCTGACCCGCGCCACCGCAGCGCGTACCGGGTTCGCTGAGGTGCAAGGCAAACTCGGTCTGCCGTTGTTCGTCAAACCGGCGAACCAGGGATCCTCCGTGGGCGTCAGCAAGGTGAATGACGAAGCCGAGTACGCGGCAGCAGTAGAGCTGGCCTTGGGTTTCGATGAGAAAATCCTGGTCGAGTCCGCCGTCAGTGGTCGCGAGATTGAATGCGCAGTGCTCGGCAACGAAGACGCCATCGCCAGCGGTTGTGGCGAGATCGTGGTGAGCAGCGGGTTCTATTCCTACGACAGCAAATACATCGACGCTCAAGCGGCTGAAGTGGTCGTCCCGGCTAACATCAGCCTCGAGGCCAGTGAGCGCATCCGTGCCCTGGCCGTCGAGGCGTTTCAGGTGTTGGGCTGTTCCGGGCTGGCGCGGGTCGACGTGTTCCTGACCGACTGCGGCGAAGTGCTGATCAATGAGATCAACTCGTTGCCCGGCTTCACCCGCATCAGCATGTACCCCAAGTTATGGCAGGCCGCCGGTATGACTTACAGCGAGCTGGTCAGCCGTTTGATCGAGCTGGCGCTGGAGAAGCATCAGGCGAGACAGGCGCTGAAGATCTCTCGCTAGGCTTAATCCAACAATAATTATTCGAGGGGACACGTCATGAAAGTCAGCGCACGTAACGTATTCAAAGGCACCATCAGTCAATTGCAGCCCGGCGCGGTCAACGCCGAAGTCTCACTGAAACTGTCGGGCGGCAATGAACTGGTGGCCGTGGTGACCATGGAGAGCGTGAAGAACCTCGGCCTGGCGGTCGGCAAGGAAGCGGTCGCGCTGGTGAAGGCGCCGTGGGTGATGTTGATGACCGAATCCAGCGACATTCGCCTGTCGGCGCGCAACTGCCTGGAAGGCAAGGTCACCAGTGTCATCGAAGGCGCCGTGAACTCCGAAGTGGTCATCCAGCTCGACGGCGGCACCGAAGTCTATTCGATCGTGACACGCCAGGCTGTGGCAGAACTGGGCCTGGCGCCGGGCGTGAGCGCGACGGCGGTGATCAAGGCGTCGCATATCATTTTGGGTGTGCCGGCCTGATTTCAGGAGTCGACTGACACCTGATCAAGCCTGCTTTGTCGGCTTGATCAGGCTTTGCGCGGGTATCCCGAACAAATCGTGAAGTTTCCAGATCATCGGAAGCGTCAACGCACGTTTGCCATTGAGCACTTCATACACTCGGTTTGTGCGGCCAATGGCGGGTGCGAGGTCAGCAGCAGACAGACCGGACTGCTCCATACGAAACTTGATTGCATCGATCGGATTGGGCAAGTCCACCGGAAACTGCTTCGATTCATAGGCTTCGATCAGCGTGATCATAATGTCGAAGTAATCACCCTCGGGAGTGCCAGGCTCTGGTTCGTTGTCGAACAGCGCTGACACGTTCTTGAGGGCTGCACGATAGTCCTCGTCGGTGTGAATTGGGCGAATGTTCATGGGTTACTCCATCTCGACGGTATCAGCGTCGATTGCGTCGTACTGTTTGTGAGTGCCGACAAATTTTATGTAGACGGCGCCGAAGCGATAGGCCACAGCGACTACCAACCGAAAGTCATTGCCCTTGATGTTGAACACGACTCTGCGGCTTTTGAGAATACTGGCGGTAGCAAAATGCGCCTTTATGTCCATTGGCGCTTTCCACTCAGCATTTTTGGCCTCATCAATCCAGGCCAGAAAGGATTGTTCTGAGTCTGGGTATTTCTCCCAAAACCTTTTCAGCTGACTGATAGCGATGATTCTCATGGAGTGATCCTAGTCCCGCGGTGGGACTTGTGCAAGTCTGTGGAGGCGCATCCGATGTGCGGAGGGTTAAGTTCGACTTCTGTAATCAAGCACTGCCGACGGCTAATTTGATGAACTGAGGCTGACGCGGAATTGGGAAAAACTGATCTTCGAACTCTATCCAAGAAGCAGTCATTTGCGGGTAGGAAAAGGCTGCGTGAAGTGGCCGATCAGGATTTATCAGGCATAAAAAAAGGCCTACCTCCCGGTAAGCCCTTGCTCATTCCCACGTACGACTCAATCCCCCAACGCCGCCCCCTCACGCCGCGGATCGGCCCCACCCGCCAACGACGGTTTCCCCTGCGCATCCTTCACCCGGACAATCGCCTGGGTCCCGCTGGTCATGTCGATCTCGTTCACGCTGTGCCCCTTGTCCTTCAGCGCCTGAATCAGTGTCGGGCTGAACTGCCCTTGTTCCAGCTCCGTCGGGCCGTTGCGGCTGCCGAAGTTGGGCAGGCTGATGGCGGCTTGTGGGTCGAGGTTCCAGTCGAGCAGGCCGATGGTGGATTTGGCGACGTATTCGATGATCTGCGAGCCGCCGGGGGAGCCGATGGTGGCGAGGAATTCGCCGCTCTGGCGGTCGAAGATCAGGGTCGGTGCCATGGACGAGCGTGGGCGTTTGCCGGGTTCGACGCGGTTGGCAACCTTCTGGCCATTCTCTTCGGGGATGAACGAGAAGTCGGTCATCTGGTTGTTCAGCAGAAAACCCTGAACCATCAGGTGCGAGCCAAACGCGGATTCCACGGTGGTGGTCATGGACACGGCGCCGCCTTTGTCATCCACCGCCACCACTTGCGAGGTGGAGATGCGCAGCGGCGAGCGGTCCGGTGCGTAGGCGACCTGAATGCCCGGCGGGGTGCCAGGTTTGGCCGTGCCCATGCTGCGATCGCCGATCAGGGCCGCGCGGTCGGCCAGATAGGCAGGGTCCACCAGACCTTTGACGGGGACGGGCACGAAATCTGCGTCGGCCACGTACAGCGCGCGGTCGGCGTAGGCCAGGCGTTCGGCTTCGGAGATCAGGTGCACGGCTTCAGGCGCCGGCTCAACGCCCGCAGGTTGGGTGGTTTTGACCGGTTTGAGCGGCGCCAGGGCAAAACGCGGATCCCGGGTTTCCAGAGCCTGCAAGGTGCCGAGGATCTGCGCCACGGCGATCCCGCCTGACGACGGTGGCGGCATGCCGCAGACCTGCCAGCGTTTGTAGTCGGTGCACAGCGGCGCGCGCTCCTTGGCGCTGTAGCCGTTGAGGTCGTTCAGCGACAGGCTGCCGGGGTTGGCGTGGCCCTGAACCTTGGCGACGATCTCCTGTGCGACGGGGCCTTTGTACAACGCATCCGGTCCTTCCTTGGCGATGCGTTTGAACACCGCGGCCAGTGCCGGGTTTTTCAGTTGCGTGCCTGCGGCTTTCGGGCTGCCATCGGCATTCAGGAAGTAGGCCGCCATGTCCGGCGAGCGTCGAATGGACGAGTCCGAGGCTATCAACTGGTGAAGGCGCGGCGAGATGGCGAAGCCTTGCTCCGCGAGTTTGATCGCCGGTTCGAACAGCCGCGCCCACGGCAGATGACCGTGTTTCTGATGGGCCAACTCAAGCGCCCGCAACACGCCCGGTGTCCCGACTGAACGACCGCCAATCTGCGCCTGGGTGAACGGCATCGGTTTGCCGTCGGCTTGCAGGAAAAGCTTCTCGGTGGCGCCGGCCGGAGCGGTTTCGCGACCGTCATAAGTGCGCACAGCCTTGCCATCCCACAGCACGATCAACGCGCCACCGCCAATGCCCGAGGATTGTGGCTCGACCAGGGTCAGCACGGCCTGCATCGCAATCGCGGCATCGATTGCCGAACCGCCCTGGCGCAACATCTCCCGCCCGGCCTCGGCCGCCAGCGGATTGGCCGCGGCCGCCATGTGTTTTGAGGCGTGTTGGGTTTGCAGGTCAGTGCGATAACCCGACGCGACTTCCGGCGCAACAGGTAACGTCGAAGAGGTCGGGGCGCTACAGGCTGCGAGGGTTAAAGCAGTGGCGATCAGCGAAAGGGCTGACAGGCGATAGTGGCTCAAGTGGAAGGCTGAGAACACGTGGGGGGCACTCCGTCCGTGGGAAAGATCAGGGGACTTTATCGGCCGAAAGGAGGTGACGCAAACCAAGGCCTACAGTAAAGATGCTTTTGCCCTTCATCACTCCATGGATTTTCTGTAGGGTCGAGGGCAACAGACTGGCCAGAAGATCAACAAGAGGCAGACATGCAGACCGAGTTCCCCACCCAGCCAAGTTACCGTACCCAGCGTGATCAATTCCTGGCCGTCGCGACCGCGGCCGGCGCGACGCTGACCGAGTACCCGCATCCACTCAAAGGGCCGTTCGGTGAGCCGTTGAGCACCGATGTGGCTGTGCTGGGTGATCCGGGCGCGAAGCGGCTGATGATTGCGCTCAGCGGTACCCATGGGGTCGAAGGCTTCTATGGTTCGGGATGTCAGATCAAGTGGTTGCAGGAGTTGGGCAAGCGTTCGCTGCCGGCTGATGTCGCGGTGGTGATGATCCACCTGATCAATCCGTGGGGCACTGCGTGGCTGCGTCGGGTCAACGAAGACAACATCGACTTGAACCGCAATCACCTGAACTTCGACCACGCATTGCCAGATAATCGGGCCTACGCAGCGCTGCATGAAATTTATGCCTGCACGCAGTTGCAGGGTCCGGAGCGTGATCGCGCCGATGCCTTGCTCGATGAGCAAATCGCTGAACACGGCTGGCCAGCGGTGATGTCGATTGTCGAGGGCGGCCAGCACCGTCATCCCGAGGGTTTGTTTTACGGCGGATTGGCACCGAGCTGGTCGAACCGCACGTTGCATCAGATCATTCAAAAACATGTTTCCCATGCCGAAGTGGCCATGTGTTTCGACTTGCACACCGGCGCCGGGGAGTACGGGCATCCGATGTTGCTGACCATTACCGAGGCGGAGTATCCAGCGCTTGCGGATGCGCAGGCCATTTATGGTCCCTGGCTTTATACCTTGCACACGGGCACCGACACGCTGAGCGAAACCGGCGTTTCCGCCACCGCCACCGGCTACACCTCGCAAGCGTTGATCAATGCGTTGCCGCACGTGCGGTTGATGCCGTTTGTGATCGAGTGCGGGACGTATCCCGGCGCCGAGGTTCATCGTCATCTGCGCGATGATCACTGGCTGCATCTGCACGGCAATCCGAGTGATGCAGTGGGGCGCGGGATCAAACTGAATCTGCTTGAGCAGTTCTATCCCGCCGACAGCGACTGGCAGGCGATGGTCTGGCTGCGTACCTGGCAGATTTGGGAGCGGGCGTTGTCAGCATTGCCGGCAATTCGTTCCTGACGTGGTTTACGGGGACGTGGCCTCTCGTTGCCCGAACTCATGCGGTTCAAATCTTCCTGCAACCGCAGCATGCTTTCTTCGCCGACGCGGATGAAGCCGCTGCGGGGCTGATCCAGGTCGAGGATGATGGTGAAGACCATGGCAATCAAGATCGCGAAGATGGCCGTCGAGCCGTGCCGTCGACGGTGGCCCAAGCCATAGCTGTAGGCGATGAAACCCAACGCACCGATGGCCACGACGAACAGCAGATTGATGACGGTTGCCGGGACATGATCGTCCTGCTCGGCGCGGCGCTTTTCATTGACGTTGTAGACGTCGGTCAACGACTGGATCACCAGGTTCATGGCGGCTGTCGCTTCGCCCTGGGCCTCGGCGGCGGCAGCCAGATTCCATAGCTGGTCCTCGATCGTCCGGGACGATTCGCTAGCCGCCTTCAGCAGTTTCTCGTCCGTGCCGGCGCGCATGAACTCAATTCGCGCCGAGACATAATCCTTGAGCAGCGCTGTCACCTTCCCGCGCAGATCAGACGGCAGCAACTTCGCTCGTAAATAGGTCGAGCCGATCACCGTGACTTCATCTTGAATCAGTGTTTTGCGCGCTTCGAAACGTGAGGTGGCCATGGCGAAGTTGAAACCCAGCAACAACGCGAGCAGACCGAGGAGGGCGGTTTGCAAAACGGTGAGGTGGGATCGGTTCGAATCACTGATGTGAGTTCGGTGATGACGGCCGAGACGAAAAGCGAGTTCCAGCACCACGCAGAAGATGGCGACCACGATGAAAAACACAATGATCTCGTCCAGGCCCCAGTGCATAGGGTGGTCTCTCTGTGTTCAAGCTTTGGCATTAACTGTAGGAGAGAACCGCGAAGAGCGGGCATTAACCCCCTTGGGCCGGGAGCACTTTTCTCGAGGCATAAAAAAACGGCCTACCTTTCGGTAAGCCGTTTTTAGTACTTGGTGGCTACACAGGGACTTGAACCCCGGACCCCAGCATTATGAATGCTATGCTCTAACCAACTGAGCTATGTAGCCAAGTGGCGCGCATTATTGGCTCGTAACAGAGAAGTGTCAAGCGTAAATCTAAAATATTTCTCTACGCTTTCAACCGCTTATCCGCCTGACCCGAAAAAACGGGTCAGGGGAGGGCGTCAACTGAGCTGAAATCTCCCGGTATTGGCACTCAAGGCCTTGCTGCCCTGGCTCAAAGTGTCCGCCGCCAGATTCACCGCCCGCGCGCCTTCGAGCAAGCGTACCGCCGCCTGATCGACTTGCTGGATGTTGCCGCTGACCTCGTCGGCGGTGGTCGCTTGCTCGTCGACCGCTGTGGCGATCTGCGCCAGGGTGTCGGTGACACTTTGCACGGCACTGGCAATTTCCCCCAGGCGTTCGCCGAGGCCAGTGACGGCTTGGGCGTCGGACTGAGCCTGGCCGCAAGCGGCTTCCATCAGGCTCACCGCTTCGTTCACGGTGCTGCGCAGGCTGTCGACAGTGCCGGCAATCTGCGCGGTGGAGGACTGGGTGCGTTGCGACAGGCTGCGCACTTCATCGGCCACCACCGCAAAGCCGCGACCTTGCTCACCCGCGCGAGCGGCCTCGATGGCGGCGTTAAGTGCCAACAGGTTCGTCTGCTCGGCCACCCCGCGAATGGTGTCCACCACCAATTGAATCTGCTGCCCTTGCTCACTGACCCGGCCCAGTGCCGCAGCGGTGTCGTTCAAGCGCTGATTGAGTTGCTGAATGCTCGCCGTCGTGCGCTGGCTGTCACGGCTGCTGTCGGCGGCGATGCGCTGGGTGTGCTGAGCGCTGCCGGAGGCCTGTTCGCAACTCTGGGCGACCCCTTGCGAGGTGGCGGCCAATTGCGTGGCCGCTGCGGCGATTTGGCTGATCTGCAACTGCTGAGCTTCGACTTCCCCAAGGGCGCCGCTGGAGTGATGGTTGAGGGTGCGCACCGCGTTGCTCAGCTGCAAGGTTTCATGATCGACCCCCAACAGGCTGTTGCGCAGTTGCACCACCGCGACGTTGAGGGCGGTGCTGATGGCGGCCAGTTCGTCGCGGCCTTCCACCGGTACTTGCAGGCTCAGATTGCCGTCGCGCAGGGCTTCAGCCAGCAGGGTAATGCCGCTGGCGCTGCGACGGATCGAGGCCTGCAAGCAGATGAACAGGTACAGCGCGGCCAGCAGCAGGCAGCCAAAAATGGTCGCTACCAGGATGAACTGGCGGATGGCAGAGCCGTGGTAATAGTCCAGACGCTGATCCAGCGACACCAACGACTGCTGACGCAGCGAAGCGAGGTCGGAGAGCAGGGTGTCGAGGCTGCGTTCAAACTCTTCCGGCTTGAGCTTGATGCTGCCACCGAACACGCCGTCATCGAGGACTTTCAACTCGGCGTCCAGGTGCTTGAGGCTGTCATGGTATTGCCCGGCCCAGGCTTGCAACGCGCTGGGCAGTCGTGCTTCCAGCAGGCTTGCGGTTTTGACCAGCTGCTCCCGGGCATCGCCGATCCGGCTGCGCAAGTCGCGCAATTGCAGGCGGCTTTGCAGGGTGAACTGCCCGGACACCACTGATGCCTGGCCGACGCTGGCGAGACGGCCAACTCGCTCAATCAGGTCTGGCGCGTGCTGCGTGGAGATCTGGGTCAGCAGGTAGGTTTCCAGCCACGGCGCCAACGTCAGGCGATTGTCCATGGCGATCTGTTCGCGCAAGGCTTGCAGGGCACTCAAGGCATTGGTGAAACGATCGTAACCGTCCGGCCACCAACCGACGCTGCTCAGGCTTTTAGAGTCGAGGCCGTTGAGGGCGGTTTGCAGGGCTTGATAACGGGCCAGGGTTTCGCCCTCGGCGCCTTCGGTTTGCAGTGCGTTGCCGAGGTCCGAGGTGGCTTGGGCGACGGCTGGCTGAACCGTATCGAAAGCAGCCATCGCTGCGATCGTCGCGGGTGTCGGCTGGCGATTCGTTTCCGTGGCGCGCCAGCGAGCCGCGCGGTCACGCTGGGCGGCGAGCAGGTTATCCAGAGCATCGAGGGCGAGGAGTTGCCGAACCCCGGCACGTTCGCCGGAGATCAGGTTCAATTTGTCGCGATAGTCCTGACCGATCATCCACAGACTGCCCGTCAACGGCAGGATAAACAGCAGAAACAACAACTGAAATTTGCGTGCGAAGCCAAAACGCCCCAGCAACCCGATCCCCGGTGATAAAAAAGCCTGCATGCCCCAAAACTCCTCTGGACACCACGCGCCATTGGCGTGCGTCGCAACCGTTGCGGTCACGACCTGTGCCCTTTTAAAAGGCCTCGAAAGTTCACCCTCGCCAGCTCTGTAGGCCGACTCTGTAGCGAAACTTCCCATTCTCGGTCCCCTTTGTAAGGGGCCGCGTTGAAGCGGATTACCAAGGCAAGATTCAGACCATGGCGTTGCGCTATCACCTTTTCAGTGATGAAAATCGAAGTCGTTAGCAGGCTAAGGGGATGGCGCTGCTGCCCCGAAAAATGGCACATTGACGCACCTGCCCGTGTGCACCCATCTGTTGTACGGAAACTCTTATGGCTATCAGCAATGTCCAGACCGGCGCGCAGCCGGCATCCGCGACTTCACAAAGCAGCCCTTTGGTCATGCGCATCATCGGCGCCGTGGCGCTGGCGCATTTGATCAACGACTTGATCCAGTCGGTGCTGCCGTCGATCTATCCGATGCTCAAGGCCAACTATGGCCTGACCTTCACCCAGGTTGGCTTGATCACTTTGACGTTCCAGCTGACGGCTTCGCTGTTGCAGCCGTGGGTCGGTTACTACACCGATCGGCACCCCAAACCCTGGCTGCTACCGGCCGGAACTGTCTGCACGTTGATCGGCATTTTGATGATGTCGGTGGTCGGCAGCTTCCCGATGATTCTGCTGGCGGCAGGGTTGATCGGTATCGGCTCCTCGACCTTTCACCCGGAAGCTTCTCGCGTGGCGCGGCTGGCCTCGGGTGGGCGCTTTGGCCTGGCGCAATCGACCTTTCAGGTCGGCGGCAATGCAGGCTCAGCCTTCGGTCCGTTGCTGGCTGCGGCGATCATCATTCCTTTCGGTCAGGGCCATGTGGCCTGGTTCGGATTGTTCGCGGTGTTTGCGCTGTTCGTGCTCTATCGGATCAGCCGCTGGTACGCCAACCACCTGAGTCTGTTCAAACTCAAGCAAGGCCAGGCGGCGACGCATGGCTTGTCGAAGAACCGCGTCATCAGTGCGTTGGTGGTACTCGGGCTGCTGGTGTTCTCCAAGTATTTCTACATGTCCAGCCTCACCAGCTACTTCACGTTCTACCTGATCGAGAAGTTCGACCTGTCGGTGGCCAGTTCACAGTTGCACCTGTTCCTGTTTCTCGGCGCGGTAGCGGCGGGGACCTTCTTCGGTGGGCCGATCGGCGACAAGATCGGGCGTAAGGCGGTGATCTGGTTCTCGATCCTCGGCGTCGCGCCGTTCACCCTGATCCTGCCTCATGTGGACCTGTTCTGGACCAGCATCCTCAGCGTCGTGATCGGCTTCATCCTGGCGTCAGCATTCTCGGCGATCGTGGTGTATGCGCAGGAACTGGTGCCGGGCAATGTCGGGATGATTGCCGGGGTGTTCTTCGGACTGATGTTCGGCTTTGGCGGGATTGGTGCGGCGTTGCTCGGGCATTTGGCGGACATACACGGCATCGAATACGTGTACTTCCTGTGTTCGTTCCTGCCGCTGCTTGGGGTGTTGGCGATCTTTCTGCCACGGACCAAAAAAGTCTGAGCCGGACCGGCGGCAGGCTATTTTGGCCGAGAGTTGGCGAAGAGCAAGCTACTGACCTATCACGTTGGCGATCATCCCATGAATCTCTACAGTCAGTATGCGTTGGCCTGCGTGGGGATGATGCTGCTGTACACTTGCGTAAGGAGCTATGTACTCAGGAAATGGCTGGGTACTGCTCTGGTCGGTATGGCCTTTGGCGTGATGTTTGTACTGCCGCCCTACATTGGCAGTATCGATGTCGGGATCTTTGCAATCGCGGTAGTGGGGGCGGGGGCTTCGATGTTCTTCAATCGGACAAAGTACCGGGTGTGACAATAGCGGTAGTGGCACACTGGCGCGGATGACGAAGAGGAGTTAGTACGGCCTTACTGCGTGCGTTAACTCCTCGATCGCAGCTTGCGACCTTCTACAAAAATCAGCCGTTTCGATAGATATAGCTATACGCGTTAATCGCTGGTACGCCACCGAGATGTGCATAGAGCACCTTCGACCCATCCGGGAAAAAACCCTGGCGGACGAGATCAATGAGGCCTTGCATGGATTTTCCCTCATAGACCGGGTCCGTCATCATGCCTTCCATGCGAGCGCACAACCGAATGGCTGCATTGGTCTCTTCTGATGGAATACCATAGGCCGGATAGGCATATTCTTCTTTAAGGACAACATCGTCATCAGTGACTTCCTGGCCAAGCCCGATAAGCCTGGCTGTATGCTGAGCGATTGCCAACACTTGTGCCCTGGTTTGTTCAGGTGTGGCGGAGGCGTCGATACCAATCACATTGCGCGCACGACCATCCTTGGCGAATCCCACCAACATGCCCGCATGCGTGGAGCCGGTCACAGTGCAGACGATGATGTAATCAAATCTGATCCCCATCCTGGCCTCTTGCTCGCGTACTTCTTCGGCGAAGCCGACATAGCCGAGACCTCCATATTTGTGCATGGAAGCGCCGGCGGGAATTGCATACGGTTTGCCTCCTTTCGCCTTAACGTCTTCTAGCGCCCGCTCCCAGCTCTCGCGGATACCGATATCGAAACCTTCGTCGACGAATTCAATCTCCGCTCCCAGCACACGACTCATCAGGATATTCCCGACCCGGTCGTAGACCGCATCCGGGAATGGAACCCAGCTTTCTTGAACGAGACGGCACTTCATGCCGAGTTTGGCAGCGACAGCCGCGACCTGGCGCGTGTGGTTTGACTGAACGCCACCGATGGAAACCAGCGTATCTGCCTGCGAGGCAATGGCATCGGGAATGATGTATTCCAGCTTTCTGATCTTGTTGCCGCCAAACGCAAGTCCGGAGTTGCAATCCTCTCGTTTGGCATAGAGCTCGATATTTCCACCGAGACATGCCGATAGGCGATTCAGTTTCTCGATCGGCGTTGGGCCGAACATGAGTGGATAGCGTTCAAATTTCTCCAGCATGACGGTTCTCCAGATCACGGATGAGCCGCTTTTAGTCTAGCAGAGCGCCTGTGAGAGAGTTGCGCGACAAGCACCGCTTGAGTGAAGCGCCTTGCGGCTCATTGGAGAAGCGTTTGCCGCTCTGCCGCTAGCGGAAACAGTCGTGATATCCAGTTATTCCCAGCGTCCCTGAGGATGGCGATCCCAAAAAGCAAAATCCCCGTATCAGCGAGTGATTACGGGGATTTTGTATTTATCGAGGTCCGTGTAAATCCACGGTCACCGTTACACGTTGAAGCGGAAGTGCATCACGTCGCCGTCTTTAACGATGTAGTCCTTGCCTTCCAGGCGCCATTTACCGGCTTCTTTGGTGCCGGCTTCGCCCTTGTACTGGATGAAGTCGTCATAGGCGATGACTTCAGCGCGGATGAAGCCTTTTTCGAAGTCGGTATGGATCACGCCAGCGGCTTGTGGTGCGGTGGCACCGACGCGGACGGTCCAGGCGCGGACTTCTTCGACACCGGCGGTGAAGTAGGTCTGCAGGTGCAGCATTTCGTAGCCGGCGCGGATTACGCGGTTCAGGCCAGGCTCTTCGAGGCCCAGGGCTTCGAGGAACATGTCTTTCTCTTCGCCGTCTTCCAGTTCGGCGATTTCGGCTTCGATCTTGTTGCAGACCGGAACCACCATGGCGCCTTCTTCTTCGGCGATGGCCTTGACGATGTCCAGCAGCGGGTTGTTCTCGAAACCGTCTTCAGCGACGTTGGCGATGTACATAACCGGCTTGGTGGTCAGCAGATGGAAGCCACGAATCACCGCCTTGTCGTCGGCACCCATGTTCTTCATCAGAGTGCGCGCAGGCTTGCCGAGGGTGAAGTGAGCGATCAGTTGCTCCAACAGGCCTTTCTGGACCACGGCGTCCTTGTCACCACCCTTGGCGTTGCGGGCGACTTTCTGCAGTTGCTTCTCGCAGCTGTCGAGGTCGGCAAAGATCAGTTCCAGGTCGATGATTTCGATGTCGCGTTTCGGGTCGACGCTGTTGGAGACGTGAATCACGTTCTCGTCTTCGAAGCAGCGGACTACGTGGGCGATGGCATCGGTTTCACGGATGTTGGCGAGGAACTTATTGCCCAGGCCTTCACCTTTCGACGCGCCGGCAACCAGGCCTGCGATGTCGACGAATTCCATGGTGGTCGGCAAGATGCGCTTTGGGTTGACGATGGCCGCCAGGGCATCCAGACGCGGATCCGGCATCGGCACGATACCGGTGTTCGGTTCGATGGTGCAGAAGGGGAAGTTCTCGGCCGCGATCCCGGATTTGGTCAGGGCGTTGAACAGGGTGGACTTGCCGACGTTAGGCAGGCCGACGATGCCGCAATTGAATCCCATGGTGTTTTCCCCGAGGAGTAGAGTCAGGCCTTCTGGCTGTGCAGGTTTTTCATCGCGCGGTTCCATTCACCGGCGAGGATATCCGGCAGCACGCCGAGGGCAAAGTCGATGCTGGCATCGAGTTTTTCCTGTTCGGCGCGTGGCGCACGACCCAGGACGAAATTTGAAACCATACTGGCAACGCCCGGGTGGCCAATGCCAAGCCGCAAGCGGTGAAAGGTATTCTGATTGCCCAGTTGCGCGATGATGTCGCGCAACCCGTTGTGACCGCCATGGCCGCCGCCCTGTTTGAGCTTGGCAACGCCCGGTGGCAGGTCGAGTTCGTCATGCACCACCAAAATTTCTTCAGGCGTAATGCGGAAGAAGCCGGCAAGTGCCGCGACGGCTTGGCCGCTGCGGTTCATGTAGGTGGTGGGAATCAGCAGACGAACATCCTGACCCTGATGCGAATAGCGCCCGGTCAGGCCGAAATATTTGCGATCCGCCACAAGGTTTACGCCTTGCGCGTTCGCGATGCGCTCAACAAAAAGGGCCCCTGCGTTATGCCGGGTCTGTTCGTATTCAGCGCCTGGATTTCCCAGGCCAACGATCAGTTTGATGGCAGTCACGATAGGGGCCCTTCCTTGGAGTGGTGGATAACATCGCCGCATTCAGAAAGTGCGGCGAAAGTGGACGACAAGTGCTCATTTACCATTATGTAAACTCCGCGTTCTCGCCCGCTTTCTCGCTACGCTCTAGTCCGCGATGTTACCGGTCACTCCGGCGTACAGAGTGAATTACTCTGCAGCGCCTTCTGCAGCTTCTGGAGCAACACGTGGAGCGTGAACGTTGGCAACAGCCAGGTCGTTACCGTGAGCCAGAGCAACAAATTCAACGCCTTTAGGGGCGGTGATGTCGGACAGGTGAATGATCGAACCGATTTCGGCGTTAGCCAGGTCGACTTCGATGAACTCAGGCAGGTCTTTTGGCAGGCAGGTCACTTCGATTTCAGCAACAACGTGCGAAACTTCGCCGCCTTTCTTGATCGGAGCTTCTTCGCCAACGAAGTGTACAGGCACGATAGCGGTCAGTTTCTGGCCAGCTACAACGCGTACGAAGTCAGCGTGCAACACGTGGCCTTTGGCCGGGTGACGCTGCAGAGCTTTGATGATTACGTTTTGCTTGGTGCCGCCAACGTTCAGCTCGATGATGTGGCTGTAAGCCGCTTCGTTTTCGAGCAGTTTGGCAACTTCTTTAGCCAGCATGCTGATGGATTCAGGGGCTTTTTCGCCACCGTAAACTACAGCTGGTACCAGGCTTGCGAGACGACGCAGGCGGCGGCTCGCACCTTTCCCCAGGTCGGAACGCACTTCAGCATTCAGAGTAAATTCGTTCATGTTGTATCTCCAAAATAACCACATTCGCCCCAGCGTTTGCGACCAGCGCTAAAGGCGATATGGGCAAAAAAGCCCCGCCCCGACAGGAATGCCGGGGCGGGGCGCTTTTCGTCAACGAGATATTCGAGAAGGGCAGGGCCCTTAACGGAACATCGCGCTGATCGATTCTTCGTTGCTGATGCGGCGAACCGCTTCGGCAACTACCGGCGCGATATCCAGTTGACGGATACGCGAGCAGGCTTGAGCAGCAGCGGACAACGGGATGGTGTTAGTCACCACCAGTTCGTCCAGCATGGAATTTTCGATGTTTTCGATCGCCCGACCGGACAGCACAGGGTGTGTGCAGTAGGCGAAAACCTTGGCAGCGCCATGCTCTTTCAGGGCCTTGGCCGCGTGGCACAGAGTGCCGGCGGTATCGACCATGTCATCGACCAGAATACAGGTACGCCCTTCGACATCACCGATGATATGCATCACTTCAGAGTGATTGGCTTTCTCACGGCGTTTGTCGATGATCCCGAGATCCACGCCCAGGGATTTGGCAACAGCACGTGCACGCACGACGCCACCAATGTCCGGGGACACGATCATCAGGTTTTCGAAGCGCTGATCTTCAATGTCATCCACCAATACTGGGGAGCCGTAGATGTTATCTACCGGAATATCGAAGAAACCCTGGATTTGGTCAGCATGCAGATCAACCGTGAGAACACGGTCGATGCCGACTACGGTAAGCATGTCAGCAACGACTTTCGCGCTGATAGCCACACGTGCGGAACGCGGACGGCGATCCTGACGGGCATAACCAAAGTAAGGAATAACAGCAGTGATACGAGTAGCCGAGGAGCGGCGGAAGGCATCAGCCATCACTACCAGTTCCATCAGGTTATCGTTAGTCGGAGCGCAAGTCGGCTGAATAATGAAGACATCTTTACCGCGGACGTTTTCATTGATCTCGGCAGTAATTTCGCCGTCGGAGAACTTACCGACAGAGATGTCACCGAGAGGGATATGCAGCTGACGTACAACACGCCGAGCCAGATCGGGGTTAGCGTTCCCCGTAAAGACCATCATCTTGGACACGCGCAGTACCTAGAGGCTGAGGGTAACCTGGATGAGTATAGAAAATGGCAGGGGCGGCTGGATTCGAACCAACGCATGGCAGGATCAAAACCTGCTGCCTTACCGCTTGGCGACGCCCCTGTATCTGTTGCAACGAGTACCCAGTACTCGGTTCCTTTTAGAGCAGACTTTGCAGCTTGCGATGCAACATCGAAATGTTGCTTCCCTTTGCTACAAACCCTGTAAGGGTCTCTGTAAGAAGGGCCGAGACTTTATCAGCTTCAGCTTTGTTTGGGAAGCCCCCAAACACACAACTTCCAGTTCCGGTGAGTTTTGCTTCGGTAAATTTACCTAACAAATTCAATGCGTTACGTACATCTGGGTAACGCCTTGCTACCACCGGTAAGCAGTCATTTCGACTGTTTCCCTTGGGAACGGGGCGCACTTTAATGGGAGAAGAGTTACGTGTCAACAACGGATCTGAAAAAATTTCTGCTGTACTTACAGAGACTTGCGGCACAAGTACGAGATACCACGGTTCTTCGGGGTCTACAGGGGTCAGTTTCTCCCCCACGCCTTCGGCAAAAGCCGCGTGCCCACGCACGAAAACCGGGACGTCGGCGCCAAGCGTCAGGCCCAACACGGCCAGTCGATCCTCATCCCAACCCAGTTGCCAAAGATGATTGAGGCCGAGCAAAGTCGTCGCGGCATTTGAACTGCCGCCACCGATTCCACCGCCCATGGGCAGAATTTTTTCGATCCAGATGTCGATACCGAGCGAACAACCGGATTGCTCCTGAAGTTTTTTTGCAGCTCGAACAATCAGATTGCTGTCGTGAGGAACGCCATCGAATTCGGTATGCAGTCGAATCACACCGTCATCGCGAACGGCGAACGTGATTTCATCGCCGTAATCGAGAAACTGAAAAATAGTCTGCAACTCGTGATAACCGTCTTCACGGCGACCGAGGATGTGCAGCATCAGATTGAGTTTGGCCGGGGAGGGCAGGGTCAAGCGCGGAGCGGTCATGTTCACTGCCCCAATTTGCGAGGTTGCCATTCCTTGATCACCAGCGTGACATCAAGGTCGGTGCCGTGCAGTTTGATCCGCTCGGGTAGCCAAAAGCCGTTTTGCTCGGCATAGCTGAGGTATTCGACTTGCCAGCCATCCTGCTCAAGATTGGCCAGGCGGCTGTCGGCATCCAGCGTCAGACGGCTTTTGCTGTCCGGGGCCGGGAGCCCGCGAACCCACCAGGCCAGATTGGACACCGGTAACTTCCAGCCCAGCTGTTCTTCGACCAACACTTCAGGCGTCGGCGCTTCATAGCGGCCCTGGTTGGCGACTTCCAGCGAGACCTTGCCGGGGCGACCGGTCAGGCGTGCTGCACCGCGGCCCAGGGGGCCGGAGAGGCGAATGTCGTAGTAATCCTGTCGCTGCAGCCAGAACAGTGTGCCGCTGCCCGAGTCTTTCGGGGCGCGAATGCCGATCTTGCCGTTGATCTGCCAGCCGTCGAGGCTGGTCAGTTGCTGTTTATACACGCGCCATTGGGCCGGGTTGCCTTGACCCTGGACCGATTCGCGGGCACCGAAGCCCGCGCAACCGGCGAGCAGGGCGATGAAACTGAAAACAATGAGGTGGCGCAAAAACATAATCTTAAAGAGTCTCTGATCCGGTCAGGCGCTTGATGGTGCTGCGCAGGATGGGGCTGTCGGGCTGCTCCTTGAGGAACTTGTTCCAGATTTGCTTGGCTTCCCGTTGCTTGCCATTGGCCCACAGGACTTCGCCCAGGTGCGCGGCGACTTCCTGATCGGGGAAGCGCTCCAGCGCCTGGCGCAGCAGGCGTTCGGCTTCGTCGAGATTGCCCATGCGGAAGTTCACCCAGCCGAGACTGTCGAGTACCGCCGGGTCTTCCGGATTGATTCGGTGCGCCTGTTCGATCAAGGCCTTGGCTTCGGCGTAGCGCGTCGTACGGTCGGACAGAGTGTAACCGAGGGCGTTCAGCGCCATCGCATTGTCCGGGTCGCGCTTGATGATCAGGCGCAGGTCTTTTTCCATCTGCGCCAGGTCATTGCGTTTTTCCGCTTGCATGGCGCGGGTGTACAGCAGATTCAGATCGTCCGGGTATTGCTGCAAGGCTTGCTTCAATACATTCCAGGCCTTGTCGGGCTGTTTATTTGCCGACAAGGTTTCGGCTTCGATCAAATACAACTGAATCGCGTAATCAGGCTGCTCATCGCGCTCCGCAGCCAGACGACTTTGGGCTTCGGCGGTCTTGCCATTGCTCATCAGGATATCGGCCTGACGCAATTGCGCCGGCAGGTAATCGTTGCCCGGGCCGACCTGGGCGTACTCGATCAGCGCGCCTTGAGGGTCGTTGCGCTCTTCAGCGATACGACCGAGGTTCAAGTGCGCCGAATCGACGTGGCTTTCTCGGGCAATCAGGTCTTCCAGATAGCCCTTGGCCTCATTCCAGGCCTTGGCTTCCAGGCAGACCAACGCCAGGGAGTAACGCAGTTCGTCGTCTTCCGGGTACTGCTGAACCAGGCTCGAGAACTCGGCTTTGGCGTCGTCCATGCGGTCCTGTTCAACCAGCATGCGCGCGTAAGTCAGGCGCAGGCGTTTGTCGTCCGGGTATTTCTTGATGCTTTTTTGCAGCAGCGGCAAGGCTTCATCGCCACGACTGAGCGTCTGCAGCAGGCGTGCGCGCAGCAGGATGGGCGCTATTTCGCCTTCGTCCGGCGGATTGTCTTCCAGCAGGCCCAGCGCACCCTTGGCGTCACCGTCCTGTTGCAGAAGTAAGGCTTTGCCGAAAATCAGCTGGCCGTTGTTCGGATGGCGCTGCAACAAGCGGTCAAAACTTTTCATCAAGCCGTTGCGCGTGTCCTGGTCGGTATCGGCCGCAGACAGGGCGAGGAAGTCGAAATGCGTATCGCCCTTGCCTTGCAGGACTTTCTCCATATAGACCATGGAGTCGTCATAACGCCCGGCACGAGCCAGTTGCACGGCAGCGGCCCGTTGCGCCTCAAGGTCTTGCGGGGCATTTTTCGCCCAGATCAACGAGGTGTCCAGGGCCGCCTGATCGGCGCCCAGGTATTCGGCGATACGGAATGCCCGCTCGGAGATACCCGGATCCTGAGTATTGATCGCCTGGGTCACGTAGTTGTCCAGGGCAATGTCGAAGCGATTGCGCTGGCCAGCCAGTTCGGCGCTCAACAGACTGAAGATGGTTTCTTCACTGAATGAGCTGTAAACCTTGGGCTTTTCAGGGGCCTGAGTGCTGTCTTCGACCGGCGGCGTACCGTCCGACGAAACGGGTGCCAAGGCCTGGCAGCCGCTGAGGAAGACAAAAGCGAGAAGCAACGCGGAAGATCTATTCATATAGGAAGAGGACGACTAACCTGCGGTCGGATCATCATGACACAAGCCTTCGGCCAAACATAACCGAGTCTCAATTGGCGCCTTTATAGAGGCAGGTCATTGGGACAATAGTCAGCGGTAGTTGTTCTGGCTCTGTCGAAGTAGGACAATTGCCGGCTTCACGTCACCATCAGCGACTTTGAATGGCCTTCCTTGCACTCGGTATTAACCACAAGACTGCTTCAGTAGACGTCCGCGAGCGCGTGGCCTTTACCCCTGAGCAGCTGGTGGAGGCCTTGCAGCAGCTCTGCCGACTCACCGACAGCCGCGAAGCTGCGATCCTCTCCACCTGCAATCGCAGTGAACTCTATATAGAACAGGATCACCTTTCGGCTGACATCATATTGCGCTGGCTGGCCGATTATCACCATTTGAGCCTCGAAGAGCTGCGCGCGTGTGCTTATGTGCACGAAGATGATGCGGCAGTTCGTCACATGATGCGGGTGGCCTCCGGGCTCGATTCGCTGGTGTTGGGCGAACCGCAGATTCTCGGTCAGATGAAATCGGCCTACGCCGTGGCCCGCGAGGCCGGCACCATCGGTCCGTTGCTCGGGCGGCTGTTCCAGGCCACCTTCAATGCGGCCAAACAGGTGCGCACCGACACTGCCATTGGCGAGAACCCGGTGTCCGTGGCGTTTGCCGCGGTCAGTCTGGCGAAACAGATTTTCAGCGACCTGCAACGCAGCCAGGCCTTGCTGATCGGCGCTGGCGAGACCATCACCCTGGTCGCCCGCCATCTGCACGAACTGGGTGTAAAGCGCATCGTCGTTGCCAACCGCACCCTGGAGCGCGCGAGCATTCTGGCCGAGCAGTTCGGCGCCCACGCGGTGTTGCTCTCGGACATCCCGGCGGAACTGGTGCGCAGCGACATCGTCATCAGCTCCACCGCCAGCCAGTTGCCGATCCTGGGCAAGGGCGCGGTGGAAAGCGCCTTGAAACTGCGCAAGCACAAGCCGATCTTCATGGTAGACATCGCCGTCCCCCGGGATATCGAGCCGGAAGTCGGCGAACTGGACGACGTTTACCTCTATAGCGTCGACGATCTCCACGAAGTGGTCGCCGAGAACCTCAAGAGTCGGCAGGGCGCAGCCCAGGCGGCGGAAGAGATGGTCTCGGTCGGTGCCGAAGATTTCATGGTCCGCCTGCGTGAACTGGCTGCGGTGGATGTGCTCAAGGCTTATCGCCAACAAAGCGAACGCATGCGCGACGAAGAATTGCAGAAGGCCCAGCGCATGCTGGCCAACGGCAGCAGCGCCGAAGACGTGCTGGTGCAACTGGCGCGGGGCCTGACCAACAAACTCTTGCACGCACCGAGCGTGCAATTGAAAAAGCTCTCTGCCGAAGGCCGCCTCGATGCGCTGGCCATGGCCCAGGAACTCTTTGCCCTGAATGAGGGCTCATCGGATAGCTTTTCGGATAAAAAACCGCAATGAAAGCGTCACTGCTCAATAAGCTGGACATCCTCCAGGACCGTTTCGAGGAATTGACCGCCTTGCTTGGCGACGGCGAAGTCATTTCCGATCAGACCAAATTCCGCACCTATTCCAAGGAATACGCGGAAGTCGAACCGATTGTCGAAACCTATAAACAGTTGCTCAAGGTACAAAGCGATCTCGAGGGCGCCCAGGCGCTGCTCAAGGACAGCGACCCGGACATGCGCGAAATGGCCGTGGAAGAAGTCCGCGAAGCCAAAGAGCAACTGATCGACATCGAAGCCAGCCTGCAACGCATGCTGCTGCCCAAGGATCCGAACGATGGGCGTAACGTGTTCCTCGAAATCCGCGCCGGCACCGGCGGTGACGAGGCGGCGATTTTCTCCGGCGACCTGTTCCGCATGTATTCGCGTTACGCCGAGCGTCGCGGCTGGCGGGTGGAAATCCTCTCGGAGAACATCGGTGAACACGGCGGCTTTAAAGAAGTCATCGCCCGCGTCGAAGGCGACAACGTCTACGGCAAGCTGAAATTCGAATCCGGCGCCCACCGCGTACAACGGGTTCCGGCCACCGAATCCCAGGGGCGCATCCACACCTCGGCCTGCACCGTAGCCGTATTGCCCGAGCCGGACGAGCAGGAAGCGATCGAGATCAACCCCTCGGATTTGCGCATCGACACCTACAAATCCTCCGGTGCCGGTGGTCAGCACGTCAACAAGACGGACTCGGCGATCCGCATCACGCACTTGCCGTCCGGTATTGTCGTCGAGTGCCAGGAAGAACGTTCCCAGCACAAGAACCGCGCCCGGGCGATGTCCTGGCTGTCGGCCAAGCTCAACGATCAGCAGACCAGCGCCGCCGCGAACGCTATCGCAAGCGAGCGTAAATTATTGGTCGGTTCGGGTGATCGCTCGGAGCGGATCCGCACGTATAACTTTGCCCAGGGGCGGGTCACCGACCATCGGGTCAACCTGACGCTGTATTCCCTCGACGAAATCCTCGCGGGTGGCGTCGATGCGGTGATCGAGCCGTTGCTGGCCGAATATCAGGCCGACCAATTGGCAGCGATAGGTGAGTAAATGACGATCATTGCCAGTTTGTTACGCGCCGCCGACCTGCCAGATTCGCCCTCCGCGCGCCTGGATGCCGAATTGTTGCTGGCCGCTGCGTTGGGCAAGTCCCGCAGTTTTCTGCACACCTGGCCCGAGCGCATCGTTCCGAGCGAAGCGGCGCTTAAATTTGTCGAGTATTTGCAGCGCCGCCGTGGCGGTGAGCCAGTGGCCTACATCCTCGGTCAGCAAGGTTTCTGGAAGCTTGATCTGGAAGTGGCGCCGCATACGCTAATCCCGCGCCCGGACACCGAGTTGTTGGTGGAAACCGCACTTGAACTGCTGTCAGCCACACCTGCCAAGGTCCTCGATCTCGGCACCGGCAGCGGCGCCATTGCGTTGGCCCTGGCCAGCGAGCGTCCGGCCTGGAAGGTGACCGCCGTGGATCGTGTGCTCGAAGCCGTGGCCCTGGCCGAGCGCAATCGCCAGCGCTTGCACCTGAACAACGCCACCGTGCTGAGCAGTCATTGGTTCAGTGCGCTGGAAGGTCAGCGTTTTCAGCTGATCATCAGCAACCCGCCTTACATCGCCTCCGCCGACCCGCATCTGGTGGAAGGCGACGTGCGCTTCGAACCGGCCAGTGCCTTGGTAGCCGGCATCGACGGGCTCGACGATCTGCGTCTGATCGTCGCCCAGTCGCCGGATTATCTGGAGGCGGGCGGTTGGCTGATGCTTGAACACGGTTATGATCAAGCCACTGCGGTACGCGATTTGCTGCTGACCCGCGGCTTTGAAGAAGTCCACAGCCGCACCGATCTGGGCGGTCACGAACGTATCAGCCTGGGGCGCCTGCCGTGCTGAATGATCAGGAATTGTTGCGCTACAGTCGGCAGATTCTGTTGCAACACGTCGATATCGACGGCCAGTTGCGACTGAAAGAAAGCCGCGTATTGATTGTCGGTCTCGGCGGCCTCGGCTCGCCGGTTGCGCTGTATCTGGCAGCTGCCGGCGTCGGCGAGTTGCATTTGGCGGATTTCGACACTGTCGATCTGACCAACCTGCAACGCCAGATCGTTCACGACACCGACAGCGTTGGCCTGAGCAAGGTCGATTCGGCTATACGCCGACTGAGCGCGATCAATCCCGAGATTCAGTTGATCGCCCATCGCACCGCGCTGGACGAAGATTCCCTGGCCGCCGCCGTGGCCGCGGTGGATCTGGTGCTGGACTGTTCCGACAATTTCTCCACCCGCGAAGCGGTCAACGCTGCGTGTGTCGCCGCCGGCAAACCGCTGGTCAGTGGCGCAGCGATTCGGCTGGAAGGGCAGTTGTCGGTGTTTGACCCGCGCCGTCCAGAAAGCCCGTGCTACCACTGTTTATATGGTCACGGCAGTGAAGCCGAACTGACGTGCAGCGAAGCCGGCGTCGTAGGGCCTTTGGTTGGCCTGGTGGGCAGCCTTCAGGCGCTGGAAGCCATGAAGTTGCTGGTGGGTTTCGGCGAGCCGCTGGTGGGACGCCTGTTGTTGATCGATGCCTTGGGCTCGCGCTTTCGCGAATTGCGGGTCAAGCGTGATCCGGGCTGCAGCGTCTGTGGTTCGAAGCATGCGTGAAGCGCCGATTGGCGTGTTCGACTCCGGTGTCGGTGGGCTTTCGGTGCTGGCCGAGATCCAGCGTTTGCTGCCCAACGAGTCACTGTTGTATGTCGCCGATTGCGGGAATATTCCCTACGGCGAGAAAACCCCGGAATTCATCCGTTATCGCTGTAGCGTGATGGCCGATTTTTTTCAGCAGCAGGGCGCCAAGGCCTTGGTGCTGGCCTGTAACACGGCGACGGTCGCTGGGGTTGCAGATTTGCGGCGCGATTATCCCGAGTGGCCCATCGTCGGCATGGAGCCTGCGGTCAAACCGGCCGCTGCCGCCACCCGCAGCGGTGTGGTCGGCGTTCTCGCCACCACCGGCACCTTGCAGAGTGCCAAGTTCGCCGCGTTGCTCGACCGTTTCGCCACCGATGTGCGAGTCATCACCCAGCCGTGTCCCGGTCTGGTGGAGCTGATTGAAAACGGTGATCTGCACAGTCCGGCTCTGCGCGAGTTGCTGGCCAGGTATGTCGAACCGCTGCTCGGTGCCGGGTGCGACACGATAATTCTTGGCTGCACGCATTACCCCTTCCTAAAGCCGTTGCTAAAGCAGATGATCCCCGATGACATCAGCTTGATCGACACCGGCGCCGCTGTAGCGCGGCAACTTCAGCGTTTATTGGCCGAGCGTGAATTGCTCGCCGAGGAGCCTGCTCGTGCTGCACAGTTCTGGACGAGTGCCGATCCGGAGCATTTCAAAAATATCTTGCCGATACTGTGGAATACCGCTGGCGTTGTGCGAAGCTTCAAGGAGTAAACAAAACTCGGGGCAAGCGAGTAATTGGGGTGAACTTCTGATTAAGTGTCGACTTCTATAGCATCAAGCGACAAAAAAACCATACGAAATCGTTCGGAAAAGGATGTTTCTAGTGAAGCGACTATTCTGCTTGGCCGCGATTGCGGCCGCACTAATGGGGCACAGTTTTACCGCACAGGCGGCAGGCGTGGAGTTCGCGGTCGGTCAGACTAGCGAGTCGACCATGACCTATCGACTGGGCATGCAATTCGATTGGGACAAGAGCTGGCTGCAGAGTGATATCGGTCGTTTGACTGGTTACTGGAGCGGTGCCTACACCTATTGGGACGGCGACAAGACCTCTAGCAACCACAGCCTGTCGTTCGCGCCGGTGCTGGTTTACGAGTTTGCCGGGCAGACCGTCAAACCCTACCTGGAGTTGGGGGTTGGCGTCGCGGTGTTCGCCAATACCGAAGTCGAAAACAACAATCTCGGCAATGCCTTTCAGTTTGAAGACCGGTTCGGTTTTGGGCTGCGCTTTACGGGCGGGCATGAAGTCGGGATTCGTGCGACGCACTATTCCAATGCCGGAATCAGCAGCTCGAACGATGGTGTAGAAAGTTACGCGCTGCACTACACGATGCCGTTGTAAGCCTGCACTTGGTAAATGTGGGAGCGGCGGTGCGGCGATCCCACATTAGATCTTCGGTGTTTTCTCGATCAGCGATACGCCGTGGTAATCCCTTGGCGTTCGTCGATGCACTCCGGTGCGCCCATCTCGAACTCCCGGCAGATCAACGGGCGTTTTTCGTAGATGGTGCACATCATCGTGTTGCGATCCAGTGCGGCGCACCAGCCGTCATCCAGACGCAGCATGACTTCCCCGCCCCAGTCATCGGTATCGATAAAACGTTCGGGCACGCCCGTGTCCGTGATCAGCATGACTTCGAGCTGACAGCAGCAAGCTGCGCAGGTCGAGCATGTGACCGCAGGCTCGGCGATTTGCGTATGGGGAATGGTTTTCATGGCGCTCAGTGTAAGGCAGTAGGCCCACGCTGTGTGAAAGGCCTGACGGACGCTCAGGCTTCACGGCAGATCCTCGGTCGGCGGATTGTTTCGCTCCATGCGCTTGCCAATTTCCAGTCCCGTCTGGCCGGGCTTTTGTGGCAGAGGCCAAAGGACAGGCATGAGCAGTTCCGGTAAAGGGAGCTCCAGGGGACGATGCTTGAGCATGTCGAAGAGGTATCGCGCAGCTTTGTCCGCCGACCAGTCGAGGTGTTCTGCAACGTCATTGCTCAGGGGTATATCGATAAGTCCTGGGCTGACTATGGTCATTTCGATGTTTTCCGGCGCCACGTCGATGCGCAAGGACTCGAAAAGGTGACGCAACCCGGCCTTTGAGTCGCCATAGGATTCGGCCCGTGGCAGGGGCAGGTAGGTCACCGAGCTGGCCATGCCCACCAGATGCGGCGCAGTGCCCGCCTGCAGCAGGGGCCGGGCGGCTTCGATGCAATAGCTGCTGGCAAGCAGGTTGGTACGCACGATGTGCTCGATGATTGACGAGTCGAACTGATTGGGGTCGACGTATTCGCAGGTACCCGCGTTGAGGATCATGGTGTCCAGAGAACCCCACTCCTTGGCAATCTGCTCGCCGATTTCGCGCACCCGCTGGCCGTTGGTCAAATCACCCGCGACCACCAGCACTTGTCCGGGATAGCGCTGAGATAAGGCTTTCAATGGCGCCAATGAGCGGGAGCTGACAGCCAGGTGGGCACCGTTTTTCAGTATTTCTTCGGCCAAAGCGGCACCAATGCCGTTGCTGGCGCCGGTCAACCAGTATCGCCTTGGGGGTGTACGACTCATCCAAATTCCCTTTTTAACCAGATAATTTCCCGGCTCAATACCGTATTTATAACGCATGCGGCGGCATCAATTTAATTCCGGGGGGGATAAACCCTGTCGGGATGGCAGGTTCTTGAACGCGGCCAAGGCCCGTTCGCGGGAAGTGCTCAGGTTGACGATCGGCGATGGATAATCCATCACACCGAATAATCCGTCGAGTCTCGCGCGATTGTGCAGGTCTTTTTTGTTCATTCCATTGATCTGCGGCAACCAATGCCTGATGAAAACCCCTTCGGCGTCGAACTTTTCCGACTGGCTCAGTGGGTTGAAAATCCGGAAGTAGGGCGCCGAATCGGTGCCAGTGGAGGAACTCCACTGCCAGCCACCGTTGTTCGCCGCCAGGTCGCCATCGATCAGATGACGCATGAAAAAACGCTCACCTTCACGCCAGTCGATCAAAAGGTTCTTGGTCAGGAACATCGCCACCACCATGCGCAGGCGATTATGCATCCAGCCGGTTTCGAGCAATTGGCGCATGGCCGCGTCGATGATCGGCAGGCCGGTACGGGCTTCTTGCCAGGCCAGGAGATCTTCGGGTGCATCGCGCCAGGCGAGGGCTTCGGTTTCCGGGCGGAAGGCGCGATGACGCGAGACCCGTGGGTAGCCCACCAGAATGTGTTTGTAGAATTCGCGCCACAGCAATTCGTTGATCCAGGTGACGGCGCCGACCTTGCCACTTTCAAACTCGCCCTGATTGCTTTGCAGCGCGGCGTGCAGACACTGACGAGGGGAGATGACCCCGGCGGTGAGATAGGCCGAGAGCCGGCTGGTGCCGGGTTTTGCCGGGAAATCGCGCTCGCTGTGGTAATAGTCGATCTGTGCGTCGGTAAAGGTCTCAAGGCGGCGTCGGGCTTCGGCTTCGCCGGCCGGCCAGAGAGCACGCAAACTATCGCTGGGCGTGTCGAAACCCTCGGCGCGAGAGGGCGGTTCGTCACTGGCGATACCCAGCGGAGCCTGGATGGCGGGGGCGGTAACCAATCTCGGCAATGATGCATGCAAGCGTTCGTAGCAGACCTTGCGGAACTGGCTGAAAACCTGGAAATAGGTGCCGGTTCTGGTCAGCACGGTGCCAGGCTTGAACAGCAGTTGATCGAGGTAGCGGTAAAAGTCTATGCCTTGGGCTTTCAGGGCTTGAGCCACCGCGGTATCACGACGGCTTTCATGAATGCCGTACTCCTCGTTGACGTGCACCGCGTCGATCTTCAACTGTTGGCAAAGATCGAGCAGCACCTTGGGTGCGTCCTCCCAGCGAGATGCCTTGCGGATCAACAAGGGAATGTTCAGCTCATCCAACGCGCTGCGTAACTCGCTCAGGTTGCGCAGCCAGAAATCCACTTTGCACGGCGCGTCATCGTGCTCCAGCCATTGCTCCGGGCTTAGCAGATACACCGCCACAGTCGGGCCGCGGGCTGCGGCGGCCGAGAGGGCGGTGTTGTCATGGAGGCGCAAGTCGCTGCGCAACCAGATCAATTGCAGAGAGGAGTCCGCACGATTCATTAAAAATTCGCCATTAAATGAGCCCACGTTGAACCAGGCCCTGATGCGCCGCTAACGGATCTTCAGCCAGGAACAAATCAGTAATCTTGAACGTTCGTGCGGACAACTCGGCGTGGTGGATGCATACCGTGGGGCCGGCAATCATTTTTGGGCAACTGACACCATTCAAAAGTTTCGGCAGCTGCGAAAGGTTCATGGCTTTGCTGGAATACAGCAGTACGACGCGGGCTTGCAGATGATCGACCGCCAGCGCGAGTTCGCCGGCGGGGAGTGGCCAGTCGAACACTTCCACCGGGCAATCGGCGCTGCTGATCAGCCAGGCGGTCAGCCACAGGTGAGGTTCCAGTGGCAGGTCCGATTGATTGATCAACAACAGTGGCGCGGTGCGTAACTGACGGTTGTTATGGTAGATGCGTGCGCCAAATTTGCTGCGTAACCAGGAGTAAAAAAACACCCGCTCCATCTGCGCACCGAACTGGCCTTGCCAGCGTTGCTCCAGTTCAGCCAGCAATGGCATCAGTAGTTTTGCGCACAAGGTCCGTGGTGGATACAACGCCATGGCCTGATTGACGGTGTCATCGAGGGTGCGTTCGTTCAGTTGAGTGACCGCTTGCAGCAGCGTAGAACGCAGCACTTGCCAATCGTTTTCGACGGATTCGGTGAAGGCCTGCGGGGTGTCGAGCAGTGGCTTGACCTGGCTGACGGCCACGCCGCGGTTGAGCCAGGTGAGGATCGTCAGGATGCGTTGAACGTGTTCGTCAGAGAACAGCCGATGCCCCTTGGGCGTGCGTTGCGGCACGATCAGGCCATAACGCCGTTCCCAGGCCCGCAAGGTGACGGCGTTGACGCCGGTCTGCCGCGCGACCTCGCGGATCGGCAGCCAGCCTTCGTCGAGGGCTTTCTTGAAGTCGGCGCCAAGGTCTTCGCTGGCGCTGGTGTCGAGTAGGGTTTTCATTAGATCGCGTTTCGCAGACTGAGATTTTCCGGATGCGGTTGCAGGTAAACCTGTTGCGCAATGTATGGATCCGGGTGTTGACGGAAGTAGTGTTTGAGCAGCGTCAACGGCACCACCAACGGCACGATGCCGTGGCGGTACTGACCGATGACGTGTTGCACTTCCTGTTTGTCTTCAGGGCTGATCGTCTGTTTGAGATAGCCACTGATGTGTTGCAGGACGTTGGTGTGGGTGCGGCGAGTGGCGCATTTTTTCAAGGCCGCCATCAGCTCGCTGAAATAGCGTGGACCGAGTTCGTTCGGATCGGTCTGGCCCATGTTGCCCAACAGGTTGCCCAGGGTTTTGTATTGCACCGGGTTGTGGGCCATCAGCAGGTATTTGTAGCGCGAGTGAAAATCCGTGAGGCCACGGCGAGTCAGGCCGTCGCGCAGCAACTGCTGCCAGGCGCTATAGGCGAACACGCGGGTGAGGAAGTTTTCTCGCAGCACCGGGTCGTTGAGTCGGCCGTCTTCTTCCACCGGTAAATCCGGATGCAGCGCGCAGAACGCCTGCGCGTAGATGCCACGGCCACCACCGTCCACCGGCGCCCCGTTGGCGTGGTAGACCTTGACCCGATCCAGGCCGCATGACGGGGATTTCTGCATGAAGATGTAGCCGCAGAGATCGCCCAGTTCCGCGGCCATTTTCTGACCGTACTCGGTCAGCGGCCGGGTGACATTGAGTGTTGGGTTAACGGTACCGATGGCTTCTGGATGTTGTGGATCGCCCACCAGACGGATCGGTTCACGGGGAATGCCGAGACCGATGGCGACTTCCGGACAGACCGGGATGAAATCGAAATAGTCCGTGAGGGTGCGACTGCACAGCCGCGACGCCTTGTGCCCGCCGTTAAAACGCACTTCTGCGCCCATCAGGCAGGCGCTGATGGCGATCTTCGGTTTCACGGTGACGTGGGGCATCGGAGCACCTCGAATCTAAACCTGTACAGACTGCTCGGTCTGTACAACATAACTTCATCATAGATTCAAAGGTGTACAAGTCAAATTGTTTGTATAGGTTTTATCGTCGGCCTCCTACCGGATCGATGCGGTTCACTGCAGATGCGCATGCAAGCGGCGGGCGGCTTCCTGGCCGCTGAGCCAGGCGCCTTCGACACGACCGGACAAGCACCAGTCGCCACATACATAGAGGCCCAGATCGGCATCGGCCAGGGCTCCCCATTCATGGCTGCTGGCGGGCCGGGCGTAGAGCCAGCGGTGCGCGAGACTGAAGGTCGGGGCGGGCATGGCGTCGTGCAGCAGTTCGGCAAATGCGCCGTGCAATTGCTCGATCACCGCTTCCTTGGACAGGTCGATATGTTGCCGACTCCAGGCGCTGGTGGCATGCAGGACCCAAGTGTCCAGCGTGTTGTCACGTCCCGGTTTGCTGCGGTTGCGAGCCAGCCAGTCGAGCGGGCTGTCCTGTACGAAGCAGCCTTCCATGGGCGTATCCAGCGGTGTCTCGAACGCCAGCGCGACAGCCCAGGTCGGGTCCATTTTTACCCCGGCGGCGGCACCGGCGAGTTTCGGTGCGGAGGCCAGCAGAGCAGTCGCCTGAGGCGCCGGCGTGGCGATAATCACATGACTGAACGGGCCGTGGGTGAAGCCTTCGGCGTCCTGCAGATGCCAGTGCTCCTCGCCGCGATAGACCTCGGTAATGCGGCAGGCGAAATGCACTTCCAGGTCGCCGAGCAGGCCACGGGTGATGGCGCTCATGCGCGGCGTGCCGACCCAGCGCGTCTGTTCGTCCGGCGACAGACTGAGCTGGCCGCCATGGTAGGTGTAGAGCTGCGGCATCCATTCGGCAACCCAGCCGTTGCCTTGCCAGCGCTGGACTTCAGTGACGAAGCGGCGATCGCGGGCGGTGAAATATTGCGCGCCCAAGTCCAGAGCACCCGCATCGCTGCGCTTGCTCGACATGCGTCCGCCACTGCCGCGGCTTTTATCGAAAAGTTGAACGACATGCCCGACCTCTGTCAGGGCCTGGGCGGCGGAGAGCCCGGCGATGCCGGTGCCGATGATTGCGATAGGTACAGTCATAGGGGCCTCGTTTACCTTTCTGTACAGACTACGCCGTGGTTGAAACCTGTACAATATTGTTTTTTGGTATAACTTTTAGCGTTCTCGTTCTGACAGCTTGGCCTATTGTTAATCACAGAGCCTGCCCGATACCAAAGATCCCTGCTTATAAAAATAGACTAGTGATCAGGGTAAAACGCTACGCGAGGAAGTAGTCATGCACATATTGCTGACCGGCGGTACTGGTTTGATAGGACGTCAACTCTGCCGCCTCTGGCTGAGTCAGGGTCATCGCCTGACGGTCTGGAGTCGCAAGCCTGAAAAAGTCGCGAAAATCTGTGGTGCCCAAGTGCGCGGAGTGGCCCGCCTCGAGGACATCGGCCAGGAGCCAGTGGATGCGATTATCAACCTCGCAGGTGCACCGATTGCCGATCGTCCCTGGACAACCAGACGCAAAGCGCTGTTGTGGAGCAGCCGCATCACCCTGACCGAAACCCTGCTGGCCTGGCTCGAAGCCCGTGAACAAAAACCGCAGGTGTTGATTTCCGGGTCTGCGGTCGGTTGGTACGGTGACGGGGGCGAACGGGAATTGACCGAGAAGTCTCCACCGGTTATCGATGATTTCGCCAGCCAGTTGTGCATCGCCTGGGAAGAAACCGCCCAACGTGCCGAAGGCTTTGGCATTCGCGTGATCTTCATTCGTACCGGGCTGGTGTTGTCGGCCGAGGGCGGCTTTTTGTCGCGGCTGTTGTTGCCGTTCAAAGTGGGGCTGGGCGGGCCTATTGGCAGTGGCCGGCAGTGGATGCCGTGGATCCATATCAACGATCAAATCGCCCTGATTGATTTTCTTCTGCGTCAGGAAGACGCCAGTGGTCCTTATAATGCCTGCGCACCCAAGCCTGTGCGCAACCGCGAGTTTGCCAAGACATTGGGCAGCGTGCTGCACCGCCCGACGTTCATGCCCATGCCGGCCCTTGCGTTGAAGGTGTGTCTGGGCGAATTGTCATTGCTGTTGCTGGGCGGCCAGAAGGCCGTACCGGTTCGCTTGCTGGAAGCGGGTTTCACTTTCCAGTTCACTGATTTGCGCGCGGCTCTGGACGACCTTTCCAGCCGCCTTTGAAATAGGACGTTGCATGACCGATCACGCATTGCTTCTGGTCAATCTGGGCTCTCCGGCCTCCACCTCGGTGGCGGATGTGCGCAGTTACCTCAATCAATTTCTGATGGACCCGTATGTGATCGACCTGCCATGGCCGGTGCGACGTTTGCTGGTGTCGCTGATCCTGTTCAGGCGCCCGGAGCAGTCTGCCCATGCCTACGCCTCGATCTGGTGGGAGGAGGGCTCGCCGTTGGTGGTGCTCAGCCGTCGCTTGCAACAGGCCATGACGGCCCAGTGGACCCACGGTCCGGTGGAGTTGGCGATGCGTTACGGTGAGCCGTCTATTGAATCGGCGCTGGTGCGCCTGGCGGCTCAGGGTCACAAGAGGATCACGATCGCGCCGCTCTATCCACAGTTCGCTGACAGCACTGTGACCACAGTGATCGAGGAGGCCAAGCGGGTGGTTCGCGATAAGCAGCTGGATGTGCAGTTTTCGATTCTCCAGCCGTTCTACGATGAACCGGAATACCTCGATGCGCTGGTGGCCAGCGCCAAGCCGCATTTGCAGCAGGATTACGATCACTTGCTGTTGAGCTTCCACGGTTTGCCGGAACGGCACTTGAAGAAGCTCAATCCGGGTCACAGTTTTGAGGGCGGCGGCGATTGCTGTGCGGGTGCACCACCGGAAGTGGTCGCGACCTGTTATCGCGGTCAGTGTCTGCGAACTGCGGCGGAGTTTGCCAAACGCATGGGCTTGCCGGATGGCAAGTGGTCGGTGTCGTTTCAGTCGCGTCTGGGGCGGGCCAAATGGATCGAACCCTACACCGAAGCGCGCCTTGATGAGTTGGCTGGAATGGGCGTGAAGAAAGTGCTGGTGATGTGCCCGGCGTTCGTTGCCGATTGCATCGAGACACTGGAAGAGATCGGGGATCGCGGCAAAGAGCTGTTCCGCGAGGCGGGAGGGGAGGAGTTGGTGCTGGTGCCGTGCCTCAACGACGATCCGCAGTGGGCGCGGGCGTTGAGCACCTTGTGCGAAAGAGCGCCGTTGGCGCTGTAGGAATACACCTTGAAGTGAAGGTGGGCTTGTTGTGGCGAGGGAGCTTGCTCCCGCTGGGTCGCGAAGCGGCCCCAAAATCTTTGCAGTCGATGAATATTTTGTGAGTGCTGCGCACTCAAGCGGGAGCAAGCTCCCTCGCCACAGGGGGTTGAGTCGTCTGTTACAGCACCGGCTCATTCGCCTTCTTGTGCTTCCAGCTGTCATTACCCGGCAGCAATAGGTTCAGCGCAATCGCCGTCACCGCGCACAGCGCGATGCCTTTGAGGCCGAAGTCGTCCGGCCCAGTGCCGGTGCCGACCAGTACGCCGCCAATCCCGAACACCAGGGTCACCGAGACGATCACCAGATTGCGCGCTTCGCCCAGGTCGATCTTGTGGCGAATCAGCGTGTTCATGCCCACCGCCGCAATCGAACCGAACAACAGGCACAGAATCCCGCCCATCACCGGTACCGGAATGCTTTGCAGCAGCGCGCCGAACTTGCCGATGAACGCCAGGGTGATGGCGAAAATCGCCGCCCAGGTCATGATCTTCGGGTTGTAGTTCTTGGTCAGCATCACCGCGCCCGTCACTTCGGCATAGGTGGTGTTGGGTGGGCCGCCAAACAGGCCGGCGGCGGTAGTGGCAATGCCATCGCCGAGCAGGGTGCGGTGCAGGCCGGGTTTCTTCAGATAGTCGCGACCGGTCACGCTACCGACAGCGATCACGCCGCCGATGTGCTCGATGGCCGGGGCCAGGGCCACCGGAACGATGAACAGAATCGCCTGCCAGTTGAATTCCGGCGCGGTGAAGTGCGGGATCGCAAACCACGGTGCGGCGGCGATTTTCGCGGTATCAACGACGCCAAAGTAGAACGCCATCGCAAAACCCACCAGCACACCGGAGATGATTGGCACCAGGCGGAAGATACCTTTACCGAACACCGCGACAATCAGGGTGGTCAGCAGCGCTGGCATCGAGATCAGCATCGCCGTCTGATAATGAATCAGCTCGGTGCCGTCGCCAGCCTTGCCCATCGCCATGTTGGCGGCGATTGGCGCCATGGCCAGGCCGATGGAGATGATCACCGGGCCAATCACCACCGGTGGCAGCAGGCGGTCAATGAAACCGGTGCCTTTGATCTTCACGGCAAGGCCGAGGAAGGTGTAGACGAAACCCGCCGCCATCACGCCGCCCATGGTCGCCGCGAGGCCGAACTGGCCTTTGGCGAGAATGATCGGGGTGATGAAGGCAAAGCTCGACGCCAGGAACACCGGCACCTGACGCCCGGTGACAATCTGGAACAGAATCGTCCCCAGGCCAGCGGTGAACAGCGCCACGTTCGGGTCGAGGCCGGTAATCAGCGGCATCAACACCAGGGCGCCGAAGGCCACGAACAGCATCTGCGCACCCGACAGCACCGTGCGCCAGAGCGGATCGTTGAACTCTTGCTGCATGCTCAAGCGTCCTTCTGCTTGGTGCCGAAGATCTTGTCACCGGCATCGCCCAGGCCTGGGATGATGTAACCGTGTTCGTTGAGTTTCTCGTCAATGGAAGCGGTGTAGATGGTCACGTCCGGGTGAGCCTTCTCTACGGCGGCAATGCCTTCAGGGGCCGCCACCAGCACCATCGCGCGGATATCCCGGCAACCGGCCTTTTTCAGCAGGTCGATGGTAGCGACCATGGAGCTGCCGGTAGCGAGCATCGGGTCGATGATCATCGCCAGGCGCTCGTTGATTTCCGGAACCAGTTTTTCCAGGTAGGTGTGGGCCTGCAGGGTCTGTTCGTTGCGGGCTACACCGACGGCGCTGACTTTGGCGCCCGGGATCAGGCTCAGCACGCCTTCGAGCATGCCGATACCGGCGCGCAGGATCGGTACTACAGTAATTTTCTTGCCGGCGATTTTCTCGACCGACACCGTGCCGCACCAGCCTTCGATGTCGTAGCTTTCCAGCGGCAGGTCTTTGGTGGCTTCATAGGTCAGCAGGGCACCGACTTCCTGAGCGAGCTCACGGAAATTCTTCGTGCTGATGTCGGCGCGGCGCATAAGGCCGAGTTTATGGCGGATCAGCGGATGGCGGATCTCGAGGATGGGCATGGGAAAGGCTCCGGCGGCGGGCAAAAAAACCGGCCTAGATTAATCTATCCGAGGGTGTTGTCCTATAGACATGAAGTACGTTAGTCCACAAACGCTTGATCTGGCCTCGCTTGATGCGTACCTTTGCCCGCTTTTCCTGAATCCGCCACCCCCTGGAGAGCGCTATGTCCGCTGATCTCGAGCATATCCGTCAAATCATGCGAGAGGCTGACTGCCTGTACACCGAAGCTGAAGTCGAGGCGGCCATCGCCCGCGTCGGTGCACAAATCAACGACCAGCTGGCTGAAAGCAATCCGGTGGTGTTCTGCGTGATGAACGGCGGGCTGATTTTCTCCGGCAAGCTGCTGACCTATCTGAACTTCCCGCTGGAAGCGTCCTACCTGCACGCCACCCGTTATCGCAACGAAACCAGCGGCGGCGACCTGTTCTGGAAAGCCAAGCCGGAAGTGTCGTTCATCGACCGTGACGTGCTGATCATCGACGACATCCTCGACGAAGGTCACACCCTGGGCGCGATCATCGACTTCTGCAAACACGCCGGCGCCCGTGCTGTGCACACCGCCGTGCTGATCGACAAGGACCACGACCGCAAGGCTCGCCCGGACCTGAAAGCCGATTTCGTCGGCCTGCCATGCATCGACCGTTACATCTTCGGTTACGGCATGGACTACAAAGGCTACTGGCGTAACGCCAACGGGATTTTTGCTGTTAAAGGCATGTAAGCCGGACACAATCTGTAGCAGCTGGCGCAGCCTGCGTCCGGCTGCGCAGCAGTCGTAAACCCTGCCCCGCGGTTTAACTGAAAAGCCGCATCGCCTGTTTTACGACTGCTTCGCAGCCGGACGCAGCCTTCGGCAGCTGCTACAGTGCTCGGCCTCGCCTTGGGAGCCTGTCATGAGCTTTTTGATCCGCAGCTGCGCCGCCCTGTTGCTGACCGTCAGCCTGCCTCTGGCTGCCGCCCCGGCGCCGATGCACGCGCAGTTCCTGCCCCCGGATGACCTGACCCTGCGTGACGCGGAACCCGAGCAGCAACAGCTGTTGCAGGTTACCGAGTACTCGGTGGTGGTCGGCAGCCAGCGCCAGTCCAACCAGCAGCCGATTCCGGTGACCTCACCGTTGCTGATCCGTCTCAAGGGCAAATCCTTGAACAAGGGCGCGACCATCAGCCAGGTGCTGGTCAATTTCGATGGCGAAAGCAAAAGCCTGAAAAAGCCGATCTACGACGACAAGAACAAAACCCTGACGCTGTTTTACCCGATGGCCCAGTACCGGGTGGTTATCGACTTGTTGCGCAATGACACGGTGTATTGCCAGTTCCTCAGCTACGCCAACGGCCATGTCTGGGCCGATCTGCACACGGGCGCTGTTCGTCCGCGTTGAGCCCGGTGGCAAGGGAGGGGTAAACTGCCCGCCCCGTGAAATGTCTGCGAGCTGGAGTCGGCAATGCGTAAAGATAAGAAGCAAGTGATTGGTGACGAGATCGGCGATGAGCAGATCAAGCTGTTCCTCGATTTCGAACCGGTCGACGCCACGTCGCCGTCGCTGCACAAACTGATCAAGGCCTATCGCGGCCTGCGCATCGATGACTTCGGGCGCTTTCTGACGTTCTTCGTCGAAGCCGGTCTGGATCTGGACGGCAAGGATGAGCACGGCAATGACTTCGTCGCCCTGATCAAGGATCAGCGCAACGCGGCCGAGTACATCGAACTGATCGAAAAGGCTCGCGGCTAACGTAGGCATTTGTGGCGAGGGAGCTTGCTCCCGCTTGAGTGCGCAGCGCTCACAAAAATCTCCGCCGTTCGCAGAATTTTGGGGCCGCTGCGCAGCCCAGCGGGAGCAAGCTCCCTCGCCACAAAGATTGTTTCACCGCACACAAAAAAACGCCCCGCTCTCAATGAGAACGGGGCGTTTTTTATGCGGCCGAATCAAGCGTAGCTTTCGGTCTCGTTGCTGGCTTCAACCAGTTCCAGCGCGACGTTGTTCTGCACATTGATCTTGCGATACAGCGCAGCGTCGGTTTCCAGAACCTTTTCGCGGGCCGGGAAAATTTCCGCGAGCTTGGCAGCCCATTCACCAGAAGTTTTGTTCGGGAAGCATTTCTCGATCAGCTCAAGCATGATCGAAACAGTCACCGACGCACCTGGCGAAGCGCCGAGCAGAGCAGCAAGGGTACCGTCCTTGGCCGCGACCAGTTCGGTACCGAACTGCAGGACGCCGCCCTTTTTCGGGTCTTTCTTGATGATCTGCACCCGTTGGCCGGCCACTTCCAGGCGCCAGTCTTCGGCTTTCGCTTCAGGGTAGAAGCGACGCAGGGAATCCAGGCGCTGCTCCATCGACTGCATCACTTCGCTGACCAGGTATTTGGTCAGGTCCATGTTGTTTTTCGCCACGGCCAGCATCGGGCCGATGTTGCCGGCGCGAACCGACATCGGCAGGTCCATGAAGGAGCCGTGCTTGAGGAACTTGGTGGTGAAACCGGCGTAAGGTCCGAACAGCAGGGACTTCTTGCCATCGACTACGCGGGTGTCCAGGTGCGGCACCGACATCGGTGGCGAACCCACCGCCGCCTGGCTGTAAACCTTGGCCTGGTGGTGCTTGACCACTTCCGGGTTGTCGCAACGCAGCCACTGGCCACTGATCGGGAAGCCGCCGAAGCCTTTGCTTTCTTCGATGCCCGAAGCTTGCAGCAGCGGCAGTGCCGCGCCGCCAGCGCCGAGGAACACGAATTTCGCGTCGACGTCACGGGAATTGCCGCTGTTGACGTCCTTGATGCTGACGGTCCAGCCGCTGCCGTTACGCTTGAGGCCGGTCACGCGCTTGCAGTACTTGACCTGTGCATCGGGTGCGCTGGTCAGGTGCTTGAGCAGTTGATTGGTCAGGGCGCCGAAGTTGACGTCGGTGCCGTTCATGACGCGGGTGGCGGCGACGACTTCGTCGGCCGGCCGGCCAGGCATCATCAGCGGCATCCACTCGGCCATGGTGGCCTTGTCTTCGGTGTATTCCATGTCCGAGAAGGCGTGGTGCTTGCTCAGCGTCTTGAAGCGTTCCTTGAGGAAGGAAACGCCATCGTCACTCTGGACGAAGCTCAGGTGCGGCACCGGGCTGATGAACGTCTTGCACGAGCCGAAGGTGCTTTTCCTGGTCAGGTAGGACCAGAACTGCTTCGACACCTCGAACTGGGTGTTGATGTGCACGGCTTTCTTGATGTCGACGGTGCCGTCGGCGGCCTGCGGCGTGTAGTTGAGCTCACACAGCCCGGCGTGACCGGTACCGGCGTTGTTCCACGGGTTCGAACTCTCCGCGGCACCGGAATCCATCAGCTCGACGACTTCCAGCTTGATCGCGGGGTCGAGCTCTTTGAGCAGTACAGCGAGGGTGGCACTCATGATGCCGGCCCCAACCAGTACTACGTCGACTGCTTCGTTATGCGCCATTTAACGCGTCTCCAAAATCTGCAGCACCAAATTGTCGGCATGGCTGCCAGGCGTTCAGGGGCGTGTCAGTGATGCCCCAAGTACCCATGGCAGTAATCGCCATGTCCGAATCTTCGCAATTTTTCGCAACTTCGACGGACGCTACCGGCCGGGTCTAAAAGAGTTACATGAACTCACTTCAACGCGCGGCTGGCAATTCGACTTATGGTCGATACATCCGTTTGTGCAACCAAATCCGTAGAGGACAGGCTTCAGGCTCCGGTGTTCGAGGCGTACTCGGGCCTGTGTCGTTGGGCTGTTTCAGACGCTAATGGTGCATATTCAGACGCAAAACTATTCATTTGCTCGCCACACTCTTGTGAAGTTGTGAAAACCCGTTTTTTTCACGCTCTTTTGAAGACGTGAACCTCAAAAAAGGGCTGCCCCAGCCTGGCACTGTGCCCGGATGGATTGCCGCCATGGGATACATGACAGGCAAAACGGGCAAACAGCTCAGTGACCGAGCGTAATGACAGCTCTGCAGATTCGCGAAAAGTGGGTTTTTTGCTCAAGGAACAGCAAGCGCGCCAGCTTCACTCGATCTGTGTGGGCGGCTCTCTGTGGGCGGTGCGGGGTGTCAATACAAGCGCATTGACGATGCTGCGAGGCCCGATCAGGAGACGTCCTTATAATCGGGGGGAGATTGTAGCGAAGAAACGCAGGGAAATGGTCGTGTTTAATGACTTTTATTAGGTGTTCGGTCAGGTGGTCAACAGGTGTTGAGCCCGCGCACGTGGCTGGCGCTGGCTCACACGGGCGCTAGGGGGCAGGGGATGGTGTAACCAGTTGAGACGGATTTCTTCGATTTCGACCCAGTCATCACCCATCGGCTGGAGGCTGCACTGTTTGAATGCCTGGCAATGGCCGTTGCGGTCGAGCAGGGCGAAGCAGCGATGCAGAGGGCGTGGGTTGAACAGCGAGATGAGATAGCGCATGGCGAAGTACCTTGTGGGGTGACTGCTGTGAAGGTTGCCAGCGAGCCGTGACGAGCAAGTGTATGGGTGGTGACATCTCTGTGACAGGAACCGCGGTCTGAAGGGTTTGTCAGAGATTTCAGTAATCACTGTGAGGTGCTAGTTACCCACAGTGGCCCACCGCTATACTGCGGGCCTGTTTGTGCCTGATTCTGGAGAGAAGAGCATGTTGCAACGCCTGTTGTTCGGTTTGATCACTGTGACCAGTTTGACCCTGGTTGGCTGCGCCCACAGCCCGCAACAACTGAACCCGGAACCCAAGCTGACGGCTCAGCTGGCACCGGTCGGTCATGGTCAACCGGTGGTGGTGCGTGTGGTGGACGGTCGTCCATCGCCAACGCTGGGCACCCGTGGTGGCCTGTACCCTGAGACCAGCGCGATCACCGTGCAGGGCGCGCAGATTCTGCCGAAGTTGCAGGCTCAGGCCGAAGCGGCCGTGCGGTTGCTGGGTTTTACGCCAACCAACAATGCACCGAATGCACCGCAAATAACCGTGACCCTGGCCGAGCTGAAGTATCAGTCGCCTAAAGAAGGCATGTATGTGACTGAGGCCACCATTGGCGCGACATTCCGCTCCGATGTGCAGAATGCCAATCGTCGTTACAGCGGTCGTTATGGTGCGTCCCTGGATCAGCGTTTTGGTATGGCGCCGAATCAGGAAACCAATACCAAGCTGGTCAGTGATGTGCTGAGCGATGCGTTGACGCGTCTGTTCAAGGATCCGACGATTGGTCAGATTCTCGGCGAATAAGCCTTCGCTGGATACAAAAAGCCCGGTGCCAGCAATGGCCCCGGGCTTTTTCATGCCGCTTGCGAATCGTTATTTGTCGGAAAGCAAGGGCAGGTGGCGAGGCTTTCGGTAGAATCCGCGCCGCGGTCGCCGGTTCGGCGTCTGCCACACCTGTTTTGCTGAGGTCCGTGATGTCGTTGCATTTGATTTCGCTGTTTACCAACCATCCCGCCAAGTTGATCAACCTGTTGGCCTTGTTGTTTGCCTTTCCGGGCGGCTGGTTGCTGCATGCCACTCGTCGCCGCGAACAGCGCGCGTTGGCCACTCTCGAAGCGCAAAGCCAGAGCCGTCGTATCGATGAACCGACGTTGATGCTGGATGGGGCGACCTTGCGCATGAACCGGTTTTTCTATGGATTCGGTTTTGCCTGCCTGGGGTTGGCGCTGCTGGTGTCGTGGATCAGCACTCGGGTTTGAATCGCTAAAAAGCAAAAGATCGCAGCCTCGTTTCACTCGACAGCTCCTACAGGGGATAGCGTTCGCCCTGTAGGAGCTGTCGAGTGAAACGAGGCTGCGATCTTTTGATCTTGCTTCAAAAAAACCTTACAACGGCAAACCTGCTTTCACACGGTACTGATTGCGCACCGGCGTCGCGTATTGCAGAACCATGAACGGACGATGCTCCTCAGGGCACGCGTCCAGACGCTGTTGCCATTGCTCCTGAGCCTTGGCCAGTTCGTCGGCCGCAAACACCTCAGCGGCTTTCGGCACCTGCAATTGCGGGTCGGCGTCTTTCCACTGGGCGTAGGCCAGGTAGTGCACCGGGAACAGGCGGTAGCCGCCGAGGATCTGCCGGTCCATCTCGATCGCCAATTGTTTGGTGTCATCGAACAGCTCGGTGATCGGCGAGGCGAAGTTCACATGCACTCGGCCTTTGTAGCCGGTGATGCCCTTGGCGATGCTCGCATCGTCCTCGCCCGGTACTTTGGTGTAGCTGCCGGTGGTGGCGCGGATGAACAGCTCGCGAGCCTTGGCTTGATCGCACGGGTCATATTCGTAGCTGATCGACACAGGGGTGAGGTTCAACGACTGAATGACTTCGCCGAACGGCTCGTCCTTGCGGCTCATGTGGAACATTTTGAGGATGGCCGACTCGGTGCGGTCGTCGCCGTCTTTCGCCCGGCCCTCGGCCTGGGCGATCCAGATCGAGGCGCAATCGTTGCGGATAGAGTGGTTGATGTAGGCCGACAGCAGTTGATACGCGGCCATCTTCTCGCGGCGACCGGTGATCGAACGGTGCACGATGAAGCTCTTGTTCAGGCGCATCAGATCGCTGACGAAGGGCTTTTGCAGCAGGTTGTCGCCGATCGCGATGCGCGGTGTCGGCAGGCCCGCGTGGTACACGGCGTAGTTGACGAAGGCCGGGTCCATCACGATGTCGCGGTGGTTGGCGATGAAAAGGTAGGCGCTGCCGGACTTGAACTGCTCGACGCCGGTGTACGTGACGCCGTCGGTTGCGCGTTCGATGGTGTGGTCGACGTACATCTCGACCTTGTCCTGCAACGTGGCCACCGAGTGAACGCCGGCGAACTCACGGCGCAGCCGATGAGCTATAAGAGGTTTAAGCATCCAGCCGAAAGCACCGGCAAAGCGCGGGAAGCGGAAGTGGGTGAGGATATCTAGAAACGCCTTGTCGCCGAGCAGCCTGTCCAGTACCGCTGGGACTTCGCTGTCGTCGTAAGGTCGGATGGCATCGAATTCGCCCATCATGCTCTCTTGTTAGAAACGGCTAGGGTAAGTAAAGGTTTTGATCGAAAACCAACGGGGCACGGTCTGAAGAGTTAGCCAGACAAAAATAGCCCTGCAAATAGACCGGCGATTATACGCACAAGTCACCTGGGAGACCGCGATGCTGGAAACCGAGCGCTACGAATGTCCGTATTGTGGTGAAGAGGCTGAGGCCGTTCTGGACTTGTCCGGTGGCGATCAGACCTATATCGAAGACTGTCCGGTGTGTTGTCGCCCCATCACGTTTGTTCTGCAGACTGACGGTCAGGAATGGTTGCTCGAAGTTCACAGCGAAAACGAATGAAAGGGGCACCCCATGCAGCGAATCTACGAGCCGGAAAACCTCATGGAAGGTGAGTTGCTGCAAAGCATGTTGGCCAGTGAGGGCATCGAAGCGCATCTGGTGGGGCGCGATTTGCTCGGTGGCAGCGGCGAATTGCCGATCTTTGGCCTGTTGGGCCTGTCGGTCGATAACGACGAGGCCGATTACGCCCGCGAGTTGATCACCGCGTACAATGCCGCGCTGCCGATGCCCGGTGATGAACCGGAGAGTTTTCCCGGCACGCTGGTCTGTTAGGCTGACGTTCGTTTTATCTAGAGTCGTGTTGCCCCATGTGTGGACGTTATGCCCTGTTTCGCTGGAACCCCGCCTTCGCGGCCCTGCCTGGCTTCCCCGCCGATCAGCAGGCCCAGTGGAATATTTCTCCCAATGATTCGGTGTTGATGCTGCGTGCAGGTGTCGATGGCCAGCGTGAGTTGGCCCGCGCGCGTTGGGGATTGACGCCGCCGTGGCTGACCGACTTGTCCCGTACGCCAGCCCATGCCCGGGCCGAAACCGTCGCGGAACAACCGATGTTTCGCCAGGCTCTGCGCGAACGCCGTTGCCTGCTGCCGGCCAACGGTTTTTACGAATGGCGCGGCACGACCCGCAAGCGACCGTATTGGCTGACGCCGGGGGAGGGCTCGACGCTGTTCTTCGCAGCAATCTGGGAAGCGTATCCGGTGCAGGAGCAGGTGTGGCTGAGCACGGCGGTGATCACGCAGCCGGCGGCGAGTCAGCGCCGGCCGTTGATTCTCGATGCGGCGGGACAGGAAGCGTGGCTCAATCCCGAGACACCGTTGCATGCCTTGCAGGCATTGCTCGCCAGTGAACCCGCGGCGTTGCGCGAGCGGGTGTTGGCGAATCTGGTGAATGATCCGAAGCTGAATGGGCCCGAGTGTATTACTCCGGGTTGAGACCTTGGTGTTGTTTAAAAGCCACCCCTCACCCCAGCCCTCTCCCCACAGGGGAGAGGGGAAAGGGAGCCGATCTCGGTTGCTTTCAGAACCTGAGTTCGACTCGGTAATTCAGGTCGATGTAGCTCTAAGAGCACCTCGATCAGTCCCCTCTCCCTACGGGCGGTCCGACGTTTCGGGAGGGTTAGGGTGAGGGGTCTCTTCAGACCTTGAACTGATTGATCAACCGCCGCTGCTGCTCAGCCAGCTTGGTCAGATCCGCACTCGCCGCACTCGACTCATCCGCTCCGCCCGCCACTTCATTGGCCACTTGCCCGATGTTGATCACGTTACGGTTGATGTCGTCAGCCACCGCACTCTGTTCCTCAGCCGCACTGGCAATCTGGGTGTTCATGTCGTTGATCACCGACACCGCCTGCGTAATCGTCTCCAGTGCCTCGGCCGCTTTCGCCGCATGCTGCACGCTTTCATCGGTACGGTTTTGACTGTCCTCCATCACACGCACCACATCGCGCGTGCCTTGTTGCAGTTGCTGAATCATGGTCTGAATTTCTTCAGTGGCTTTCTGAGTCTTCTGCGCCAGGTTGCGCACTTCATCGGCGACCACCGCAAAACCGCGCCCCTGTTCGCCGGCGCGGGCCGCTTCGATGGCCGCGTTCAAGGCCAGCAGGTTGGTCTGTTCGGCAATCCCGCGAATCGCCGTCAGGATCGCATTGATGTTCTCGCTGTCCTTGGCCAAGGTCTGCACCACGCCGACAGCCTTGCCGATTTCTATCGCCAGCACGCCAATCGAGTTCGACGTATCGCGGACGATTTGCATGCCTTGCGCCGCTGCCTGATCGGCATGGCTGGCGGCTTGCGCAGCCTGGGTCGCGTTGCGCGCCACGTCCTGGGCGGTGGCGGTCATTTCATGCACCGCCGTGGCGACTTGATCAATCTCGGCCATTTGCTTGTGCACGCCGATGTTGGTGCGGATGGCGATGTCGGCGGTGTGTTCCGACGAATCACTGACGCTCTGCACCGAAGTCACCACCTGGGTGATCATCACCTGCAACTTGGCCAGGAAGGTGTTGAAGCCTTTGGCGATCGAGCCCAATTCGTCGGCGCGGTCGCTGGTCAGGCGTCGAGTCAGGTCACCTTCGCCCTGAGCGATGTCGTCGAGCATCGCGACCATCTGCTTCAGCGGCCGGGCAATGCCGTGGCCCACCAGCCAGATCACCAGCAAGCCGATACCGGCAATCAACAAGCCGACCATGGCCATGCCGAAGGTGTCGGACTTGCGCTGGGCGTCCAGATCGCCCTGAAGTTTTTGCAGGTCGGCCATCACTGCGTTCAGCGGCAATTGCAGCATGAGGGTCCAGCGAGCGTCGGTCTGGCCGATACCGAACGGCAGGTACAACTCGATCCGGCCCTGGGCCTTGTCGACGGTGTAGGTGACTTCGCCGCGCTTGAGATTGGCCATGTTGGCGATCTGCTGGCTGTCGAGGATGTCGCTGACCTTCTCGCCGAATTTGCTCGGGTCCTTGGTGTAGGCAACGATCCGGCCATTACCGCCGATCAAGGCCATTTCACCAGCGCCGCGGTACAACTTCTGATTCGCGCCGAGGAGCATCTCCTGGATGAAGTTCACCGAGAGGTCGGCGCCGACGATGCCCTGGAAGGCCCCGTTGAGCATGATCGGTTCTATAAAGGAGGCGAGCATGACGATCTTGTCGCCGACCTTGTAGGGCGCCGGATCGATCACGCAGGATTTTTTGGTTTCTTTCGAGCACAGGTAGTATTCGCTGGCGCGAACGCCGGTGGACAGGGTTTTCTGGTCGTCGACGTCCACCAGTTTGTCGAGGCCCAGGCTGCCGTCTTCGTTGCGGAACCACCACGGCAGGAAGCGGCCGTTGCTCGCGTCGATGCCGGCAACCTGGGTGTCGACGTAGGCCGCGTCGTTGTGATCGAGGGCGTTTTTTTCCCAGCCAATATAGGTGCCGAGAATTTTCGGGTTCTTGACGACGTTTTCCTTGATCAGGCTGATCAATTGCTCACGGCTCAGGTTCAACTGTGGCTGGCCATCGGCACCCGGTGTGCCGATCAATGCGTTGACTCGCACCAGTCCGCCGGCAATCAGCAGTGGCGCTTCGAGCTCGCGCTGGATCTGGCTGACCTGGGTTTGCGCCAGTGATGTCAGGCGTTGTTCGATGACTTGCTCGAATTGTGCCTGGGTCCGCTGCTGGACCATGTCTTGTGTCCGTGCGCCGGAAAACAGTGCGTACAGCACCAGGGCTGCCACGACACTAAGAACGATGGCGCCGGCGAGGGCCGCCACGGAAAACTGGATCGACTTGAATTTCATGGGTGCTCCGCACGCAAGAGGACGTCTGCGGTGCTGTATCGGCAGGGGGGGCGATGGCCATGAGCGGAGGTTGGCGAATTGGCTGTTTTGGAGGGATTGATGTCGCAAACAAATCACTGCGGGCCGTTATCGACCACAGTGGGCACCGTTATGTGAATTTTTTCCTACGTCCATGAGAGCTTTATCTGAAATGAGCGTCTACACCTCTGTGGTATCTGGCGTCGATACAATTCCACGCCTAGGATACGCGGCATGTTTTCAGGGGTTTTTTTGATGAACAAGACATTGGTTGTGTGTGCACTGAGCGCAGGTCTGCTGCTCGCCGGTTGTCAGTCGGTCAATACCACCAGCGGCGGCGCGGTGGGCGTTGAGCGCAAGCAGTACATGTTCAGTATGTTGTCGACCGACGAGGTCAACCAGATGTACGCCCAGTCCTATCAAAAGACTGTCGGCGAGGCGAACACCAAAGGCGTGCTGGACAAGACCAGTAACGAGGCCAAACGTGTCCAGGTCATTGCCGACCGGCTGATTGCCCAGGCGCCGATTTTCCGTCCGGATTCGGCCCAATGGAAGTGGGAAGTCAACCTGATCAAGAGCGATGAACTCAACGCCAACTGCGGGCCTGGCGGCAAGATCATTTTCTACACGGGGCTGATCGACAGCCTGCAACTGACCGATGACGAAATCGCCGCGATCATGGGTCACGAAATCGCCCACGCCCTGCGCGAGCATGGTCGTGAAGCGATGTCCAAGGCTTACGGCATCGAAATGGCCAAGCAGGGCGCCGGTGCCTTGTTCGGTCTGGGTCAGGACAGTCTGGCGCTGGCGGATACCGTGGCCAACTACGGCATGACCTTGCCCAACAGTCGCGCCAATGAAAACGAGGCGGACCTGATCGGTCTGGAACTGGCCGCTCGCGCCGGTTACAACCCGAACGCCGCGATCACCCTGTGGAACAAGATGACCAAGGCCTCGGAAGGTTCGCCACCGGAGTTCATGAGCACTCACCCGGCGTCGTCGAGTCGTATTGCTTCGTTGCAGGCGGCGATTCCGAAAGTCATGCCGCTGTACGAGAAAGCCAGGAAATCCTGAGCCAATGATCGTTCCCACGTCGAGGCGTCGAACCGTCCGCGTGGGAACGATCATTGTCCCGAGTTACACCCAACCGCTGCTCTGCATCGCCTTGTACACCGCGACAATGGCGAGGATGAAGAATGCCGATGCCGCCAGGCGACGAATTAACGTCAACGGCAATTTATCCGCGGCAAAGTTACCCGCCAAAACCACTGGCACGTTGGCAATCAACATGCCGGCGGTAGTGCCGATGATCACCAGCCACAACTCCGGGTACTGCGCAGCGAGCATCACCGTGGCGACTTGAGTCTTGTCGCCCATCTCTGCAAGGAAAAACGCAATCAGCGTGGTCAGGAACGGTCCGAACTTGCGGGCGGTGCTGGCTTCGTCGTCATCCATCTTGTCTGGCACCAGGGTCCACAATGCGGTCGCGGTGAAGCTCGCGGCGAGGATCCAGTGCAGCGTCGCATTCGAGAAGAAACTACCGACCCAGGCGCCTACCGCGCCGGCTGCAGCGTGGTTGGCCAGGGTTGCAGCGACGATACCGGCGATGATCGGCCAGGGTTTGCGAAAGCGAGCGGCGAGAATGAGCGCGAGCAGTTGCGTCTTGTCGCCGATTTCGGCCAAGGCAACGATTGCGGTGGGAACGAGAAGTGAATCCAGCATCAGGGTTTTCCTAAGGGGCGGGTCGACACGGCTATGACACGTACAGCCTTCCCGCCCCGGGTAAGGTGTTCGTGTCATAGGTCTTGTCAAACCCTGCGATCCGTCTGATGCGGACGCTTGGGTCGCATACGCCATGGTCTGTTGACCAAGTATGTTGACGTATGCCGGACGAGCATGGCGCTCGTGGGAGACTACTCCCCTAGGACGGAGCGGATTCTGCCTAGGCAAAATCCGTTAGGCAAGCACTTATTTATCAGCCGCGTTTGGCCCGATAGATTCTGAAACCCTGTCCCTCGGCCTTGATTGCACACACGCCGAGGTGCTCTTCGATCAGCGGTTGATACTTCAGGAAGCTGTTGGCTACCAAGCGCAGTTCGCCGCCGTTTTTCAGATGTTTGGCTGCTTTTCGCAGCAAGTTTTCGGTGGCGAAGTAATCGGTGTGTACGCCGACATGGAACGGTGGGTTGCTCAAAATCGCACTCAAACCCATCGGTGCTGCGTCGATGCCGTCACCGGTAATCACATCAGCTTCCAGACCGTTGGCAGCCAATGTCAGGCGACTACTGGCAGCGGCAAACGCATCCACATCAAGCAAGGTGACCTGGTTGTGTGGATAACGACGTTTCACCGCTGCTCCCAACACACCGGCGCCGCAACCGAAGTCCAGCAAATGGCCACTCGGCAATTTGTCCAGATGCTCCAGCAACAGCGCGCTGCCGCGATCCAGCCGACCGTGGCTGAACACGCCCGGCAGACTGATGACTTTTAGCGGACCTTCGGCCAGCGGCAACTCATAAGTCTGGGCCAGGCTTTCCAGCGACTTGGCTTGCGGCGCAGTGGCCACGGTGACCTGCCACAGCTGGCAATGCCGCGCACTGTCGAGCTTGCGCGGTTTGCCGAAGGGGTTCAGTTGCTTGGCTGCGCCTTCAATGCCGCTGCGTTTTTCACCCACCAGATACAGTTCACGACCGGCCAGTCTGGAGGCGAGGGCGTTGAGGATGTAGTCGGTCAGGTCCTTGGACTTGGGCAGAAACACCACGGCGGTGTCGAACGCGCGCTCCGGTGCATTCACACCGAAATGGCTGCGCTCGGCGAAGCGGGCATCCAGCGCTGCTTGATCGCCGGCATGCCAGCACCAGCCATGAGCGTCGGGCAGACGGCCCAGCAGGTCATCGGCGGGCAAACCGGCCAGCAGCACCGAACCCTGGAACAACTCGGCCTGACGAAGCAGTACTTCACTGCGCGGATCCATACTCTGCTCCTGTAAAAAAAGTGCCGCAGTCTATCAACTGACGACCCGCAGTGCTTTACCGCTGAAGTATCCCTGCGCGTTTTCGGTCAACTGGCCCACGATCCGCTGGCGTGCCTCGCGACTGCCCCAGGCGTTGTGCGGGGTGACAATCAACCGTGGAATGTCGTGGGCCAGCAGCGGATTGCCGGCGGTCGGTGGCTCGACGCTCAGCACGTCGGTGGCCGCACCACCCAAGTGACCGTTGCGCAAGGCATCGGCCAGCGCCTGTTCGTCGATCAAGCCACCGCGTGCGGTGTTGACCACGAACGCACCGGGTTTCATCGAGGCCAGTTCACGGGCTCCGATGAAGTGGCGGGTGTGTTCGTTGAGCGGACAGTGCAGGGTCAGCGCGTCGATCTGCGGCAGCAGCTCATCCAGTGGCAAACGATCCGGCCGGGCAGGGCGCCCGGGAATCTGACCGAGCAGTACACGCATGCCAAAGGCTTCGGCGAGTCGTGCGACCGCGCCGCCCAGTTCGCCGTGACCGAGCAGGCCGAGGGTTTTGCCTTCCAGTTCGACAATCGGGTAATCCAGCAGGCAGAACTGTTTCGCCTGCTGCCAGCGACCTTCGCCGACAGCCTTTTGATAATCGGCCAGGCGCGTTGCCAGATTGAGCAGCAACATGATCGTGTGCTGCGCCACCGACGGCGTACCGTAACCCTGGCAGTTGCAGACGGCAATCCCGTGGGCGCGGGCGGCGGCGAGGTCAACGTTGTTGGTGCCGGTGGCGGTGATCAGGATCAGCTTCAGCTCGGGGCTGGCTGCGATGGCGGCGGCGTCGATCAGGATTTTGTTGCTGATGGCAACGGTGGCGCCCTTGAGGCGTTCGATCACCTGGTCCGGCGTGGTCTGGGCGAAAAGCTGTAAGTTGCTGAAACACTCTTGCAGCGGGCTGAGGTCGAGGTCGCCCAGGTCCAGGGACGGGTGGTCGAGGAAAACGGCGCGGTGAGTGTTCGTCATCAACTGTACCTTTTGTGCAATGAACTGAAGGCGTAATCTGCCGAGCCTACCAGATGAAACACCTGTGGCGAGGGGGCTTGCCCCCGTTGGGTCGCGTAGCGGCCCCTATCCCGGCAACTGCGTTTCATCAGGTGTACCGCGTGGACGGGTTTACGACTGCTCCGCAGCCGAACGGGGGCAAGCCCCCTCGCCACAGGTTTGAGTTAATACCGAAAATATAAATTAATCGGCCTGCCCCAGAGGATCCCCCATGTACTGGACAGAGTTTTTGACCGTTGCCCTGATTCACTTGCTGGCCGTGGCCAGCCCCGGCCCGGACTTTGCGGTGGTAGTGCGTGAGAGCGTGACCCATGGTCGTCGCGCTGGCACCTGGACGGCGCTGGGTGTCGGCACGGCGATTTTCCTGCACGTGGGCTATTCGTTGCTCGGCATTGGCCTGATCGTGTCCCAGTCGATCGTGTTGTTTAATGCCCTGAAATGGGCGGCCGCCGCGTACCTGCTATACATCGGCTTCAAGGCCTTGCGAGCACAGCCGGCCCAACCTGCGGCTGACGATCTGCACAAGGAAGCGGGCGAGCGCACTGCTCGCGGCGCTTTCACTTCGGGTTTCGTGACCAACGGCCTGAACCCGAAAGCGACGCTGTTCTTCCTTTCTCTGTTCACCGTGGTGATCAATCCGCACACGCCGCTGGCGGTACAGGCGGGCTACGGCATCTACCTCGCGGTGGCCACCGCTGTGTGGTTCTGCCTGGTGGCGATGCTGTTCAGCCAGCAGCGCGTGCGCGCAGGTTTTGCCCGGATGGGCCACTGGTTCGATCGGACGATGGGCGCGGTACTGATCGCCATCGGTGTGAAACTCGCGTTTACCGAGATGCACTGAGGCCCTGTGAGGCGGCTAGCGATGTAGTACCAGCCGCTTGAAGCGTTTGAAGCTGGTTCTATTGAGGTGCCGCCAGGGAATCGAGCGCAACAGCTGCCAGGCTTCTTTCTTGTCTTCGACCACGGCATATTTGAGGGCCTTGTTTACCAGTTTGGTGCGGGCGCTCTGATAGCCGGGATGGTTCACGTACGGTTCGATGGCCGCAAGGTCCGCCTGGAGCAACATCCGGTATTTTCTCGACAGGTTGTTGGCATGGCGGCGATAGCGGGTCATGCAGATCGGCAATTCATGGATCTCATAACCCAGCCGGGCAATCCGCAACGTCATCTGAAAGTCCTGAACCCGCAGCTTCGGCGCGTAGAAGTCGGCACTTCGCATCGCTTTCATGCGATAGAGCGCAACAGGGGCGCCGATCACGACGGCACCTCTGAGGACCTGATCGAAGTTGTAGGTGTGGATCTTGTCGCGTTGTTGCTGCTTGATGGTGTTGCCATCGCTGTCCATGTAGCTGATCAGCGCACCCACGCAGCCGACATTCGGGTGCTTGCCCAGGTATTCGGCGCGAATACGCACTGACTCCGGCAGCATGATGTCATCCAGGTCCGGCGTCGACACATAGACGCCTTTGGCGTATCGCAAGCCGTGGTTGAGCGCCGCGCTCACGCCCCGGTTCGGTTGCGAATACAGCTGGAAGTCATAGGTTTGTTGTAATCGCTTGAGTATGGCGCGGCTGTCGTCGCTGGACCCGTCATCCACGATGATGACTTCGAAGTTCGGGTAGTCCTGGGCGAAGATGCTCTTGATGGCGTCTTCCAGAAATCTTTGCATGTTGAAGCAGGGCGCCACGATGGAAACCAGGGGCGCTTGTGTCGATGGGGAGTTCTCGGGGGCGGTCAGTTCAATACTCATAGTTGTATGCGATACCGATGGCGTGTGACCAGACAGGTCCAGTGACAAGATCCTTCTCTTGAAGATGAGGTGGAGGGTTGGGCGACCTGGGCAACTGTTTGGCTGCCAACCGATCGGCTCATCGTGTCCGTATCGTATGTAGGGTCACAGACAAGTGTTGCGTGCATGCGTTTCAAAGTTTTACAGCGCAGATCCCGAATTCCCGACGAAACACGCCGGGTAGTGGCGCAAAGCCAGCATTTGTCCGGTTCTGCAAATCATTCCTTTGGCTGATTTGGCTGGCGTCCAAGGGCACTAAAGTGCTTACTTTCAGCCACGACCGTGCAGTCAGAAAAGGGACTCTTATGTTGCAGACTCGCGTTATCCCCCCAGCCGAAGGCGCTTACCAGTATCCGCTGCTGATTAAACGGCTGCTGATGTCCGGCGCTCGTTATGAAAAAACCCGCGAGATCATTTACCGCGACCAGTTGCGCTACAGCTACCCGACCCTGATCGAACGGGTCGCCAGGCTAGCCAACGTGCTGACGGCGGCCGGCGTCAAGGCCGGGGATACCGTGGCGGTGATGGACTGGGACAGCCATCGTTATCTGGAATGCATGTTCGCCATCCCGATGATCGGCGCGGTGATCCACACCATCAACGTGCGCCTGTCGCCGGAACAGATCCTCTACACCATGAACCACGCCGAGGACCGCTTTGTGCTGGTCAACAGCGAGTTCGTCGGGTTGTACCAGGCCATTGCCGGGCACTTGACCACGGTGGAGAAAACCCTGCTGCTGACTGACCTGCCGGAGAAAACTGCCGACCTGCCGAACCTCATCGGCGAGTACGAGCAGTTGCTGGCGGCGGCGAGCACGCAGTACGACTTCCAGGACTTCGACGAAAACTCGGTCGCGACCACGTTCTACACCACCGGCACCACCGGTAATCCCAAAGGTGTGTACTTCACCCATCGGCAACTGGTGCTGCACACCATGGGTGTGTCGACCATCATGGGCGCCATCGACAGCGTGCGGTTGCTGGGCACCAACGACGTTTACATGCCGATCACCCCGATGTTCCATGTGCATGCCTGGGGCTTGCCGTATGTGGCGACCATGCTCGGGCTCAAGCAGGTCTATCCCGGTCGCTATGACCCTGAATACCTGGTGGAGCTGTGGCGCAAGGAGAAGGTCACCTTTTCCCATTGCGTGCCAACCATCCTGCAAATGGTCCTCAACTCCAAAGCTGCGCAAGGCACGGATTTCGGTGGCTGGAAAATCGTCATCGGCGGCAGTGCGCTGAACCGTGCGCTTTACGACGCGGCCAAGGCCAAGGGCATTCAACTGACCGCCGCTTACGGCATGTCGGAAACCGGGCCGTTGGTATCGTGTGCCCACCTCAACGATGAGCTGATGGCCGGCACCGAAGACGAACGCACCACGTACCGGATCAAGGCCGGTGTGCCGGGGCCATTGGTGGAGGCGGCGATCGTCGACACCGACGGCAACTTCCTGCCCGCCGATGGCGAGACCCAGGGCGAACTGGTGCTGCGTGCGCCGTGGCTCACCGAGGGCTATTTCAACGAACCGCAAAAGGGCGCCGAGCTCTGGGCCGGGGGCTGGCTGCACACCGGTGACGTAGCGACCCTGGACAGCATGGGTGTGATCGACATTCGCGACCGGATCAAGGATGTGATCAAGACCGGCGGCGAGTGGATCTCCTCCCTGGACCTTGAAGACTTGATCAGCCGCCACCCTGCGGTACGCGAAGTAGCAGTTGTGGGCATCGCCGATCCGCAGTGGGGCGAACGTCCGTTCGCACTGCTGGTGGTCCGCGAAGGCCATGTGATCGGGGCCAAAGAACTGAAGGAGCACCTCAAGCCATTCGTGGAATTGGGGCACCTGAGCAAGTGGGCCATCCCGAGCCAGATCGCCCTTGTTACTGAAATTCCCAAGACCAGTGTCGGCAAACTCGACAAGAAGCGCATTCGCGTCGACATCACCGAATGGCAAGCCAACAACAGCACCTTCCTCTCGACGCTTTAAGCGTCACCTGGCGTGCCCAAAAGGGCACGCCAGCCCCACCAAGCAAGCGCTTGGCTTGTCAAATCCGAATTTTCAGCCATCCTAGACGGGCCGACGGGTGTCGGCTTGGCAAAGGACTGTTCCAGAGTGGCTGGCAGCTACAAATCACACTTTAGAGGGATCAAGCAGTACTACCTGCTGGCTATAGTCCGCTCAAGGATTTTTAAGAACGGAGCAAACGCACACACCGGGGCGATGCAACTTTGGCATGACTTAGGGACACCTTGGCTCCCAGTCATCCACAGCGTTTTTAGAAGTACTCACTGCCATAACAATAATGCACATGGAGTAGCGTCGATGACATCAGTAAACCAGTTCTGGCGCCGGGCAAAACTGCCCCTGGCGGTCAGTCTTGCCTCTACGCTCGCCGGGCCAGCATTCGGCGTCAGTTTCAACGTTGGTGAAATCGAAGGTCAGTTCGACTCGTCCCTGTCGATCGGTGCCAGTTGGTCTACTGAAAATGCCAACAAGAACCTCATCGGCGTCAACAACGGCGGCCGCGGACTGTCCCAGACTTCCGACGACGGTCATCTGAACTTCAAGAGCGGCGAAACGTTCTCCAAGATCTTCAAGGGCATCCATGACCTTGAATTGAAATATGGCGACACCGGTGTTTTCGTCCGAGGCAAATACTGGTACGACTTCGAACTCAAGGACGAAAGTCGTCCGTTCAAGGACATCAGCGACAGCAACCGCAAGGAAGGCGCCAAGTCCTCCGGCGGCCAGATCCTCGACGCCTTCGTCTACCACAACTATTCCGTTGCCGATCAGCCGGGCTCCGTGCGTCTGGGCAAGCAAGTAGTGAGTTGGGGCGAAAGTACCTTCATCGGCGGCGGCATCAACTCGATCAACCCGATCGACGTGTCCGCGTTCCGTCGTCCCGGTGCCGAGATCAAGGAAGGCCTGATCCCGGTCAACATGTTCTACGTGTCCCAGAGCCTCACCGAGAACCTCTCGACCGAAGCCTTCTACCAGCTCGAATGGGACCAGACCGTTGTCGACAACTGCGGCACCTTCTTCTCGCAACCGGACGTGATTGCCGATGGTTGCGACAACAACCTGGCCGTACTGCGCACCCGTAACGGACTCAACAGCGCATTGACGGCTGCGGGGCTGCCGGCTTCGTTGCGTAACGCCAGCATCAACACCCTGGCTGCCAAAGGCGTGACCTGGGGCAACCCGGATGAAGGTGTAATCGTTCGTCGCGGTCCGGATCGCGATGCCCGTGACAGCGGTCAATTCGGCGTGTCCTTCAAATACATGTTCGATCCGCTGGACACCGAGTTCGGCGCCTACTTCATGAACTACCACAGCCGTGCGCCGATTTTCAGCGGCCAAGGTGCTCCGGCGAGCGCTTACAGCGCGGCGGGCCTGGTGGGTTCACTGAGGGCTGCGGGTGTTCCGGCCGGTGTCGCGGCAGGCCTGGCCCCGACCTTGCTGCCGTTGGTGGTGGCGGGTAACTCCAGCTACTACGTCGAGTACCCTGAAGATATTCGCCTGTATGGCTTGAGCTTCTCCACCACGTTACCTACGGGTACTGCGTGGAGTGGTGAAGTCAGCTACCGGCCGAATGCTCCGGTTCAGCTCAACACCACCGACATCCTGTTTTCCGGTCTGACGCCTCTGAACCGTAACGTTTCCGTGCTCCAGGGGACGCCAGGGCAGGATCAACAAGGCTATCGCCGCAAGGAAGTGACCCAGCTCCAGACGACCCTTACTCACTTCTTCGACCAGGTGATGGGCGCCGAGCGACTGACCCTGGTGGGCGAGGTCGGCTTTACTCACGTTGGTGGTCTGGAAAGCTCTAACAAAGCACGTTACGGCCGTGACCCGAGCTACGGCCCTGGTCCATTGCCAAGTGGTCAGTGCGTGGCATTGAACACCTCTACCCTGGCAGGCGGACCGCAAAACAACGTCAGTCGCTACTGCGAAAACGACGGGTTCACCACTGCAAACTCCTGGGGTTACCGCGGTCGTGCCATCTGGGAATACAACGACGTATTCGCCGGTGTGAACCTCAAGCCGAACGTGGCCTGGTCTCATGACGTGGAAGGCTACTCGCCTGGCCCTGGCGGCAACTTCGAGGAAGGTCGCAAAGCGGTGAGCCTGGGCGTCGATGCCGAGTACCAGAACACCTACACCGCGAGCCTGGCTTACACCAACTTCTTTGATGGCAAGTACACCACCGTCGATGACCGCGATTTCGTTGCGCTCAGCTTCGGCGTGAACTTCTAAGCACTGCATTATCAGGACGAACACACCTATGAAAATAACAAAGAGTCTGTTCCACGTCGGTGTTCTGGGGCTTTCGCTGCTGGCGACCGGCGTCATGGCGGCGGTCCCTGCGGCCGAAGCGGACAAACTGGGCAAGAGCCTGACCCCGATGGGCGCCGAGATGGCGGGCAACGCTGACGGATCGATCCCGGCCTGGAAGCCGATGGCGAAAAACGCCGGCACCGTCGACAGCAAAGGTTTCCTGTCCGACCCGTTCGCCAGTGAAAAACCACTGTTCACCATCACGGCGCAGAACGTCGACCAGTACAAGGACAAACTCGCACCGGGCCAGTACGCGATGTTCAAGCGCTACCCGGAAACCTTCAAGATGTCGGTCTACCCGTCCCATCGCGGCGCGACCGTGCCGGATGCCGTGTTTGCCTCCATCAAGAAAAATGCCACCGCCACTAACCTGGTGTCCGGCGGCAACGGTCTGGAGAACTTCGAAACCGCAATCCCATTCCCGATTCCGAAGACCGGCGTCGAAGTCATCTGGAACCATATCACCCGCTATCGCGGTGGCAGCGTGACCCGTCTGGTGACCCAGGCCACGCCGCAGCCGAACGGCTCGTACAGCCTGGTGTACTTCCAGGACCAGTTCGTGTTCCGCGACAAGATGAAGGATTACGATCCGGCGAATCCGGGCAACATCCTGTTCTACTTCAAGCAGAAAGTGACCGCGCCGGCACGTCTGGCCGGTGGTGTGCTGCTGGTGCACGAAACCCTCGACCAGGTGAAAGAGCCGCGTTCGGCGTGGGTCTACAACGCCGGTCAGCGTCGTGTGCGTCGCGCACCACAAGTGTCCTATGACGGGCCGGGTACCGCGGCCGATGGCCTGCGTACCTCCGACAACCTGGACATGTACAACGGTGCACCGGATCGTTACGACTGGAAGCTCGAAGGCAAGAAAGAGATGTACATCGCCTCCGACGCCTACAAACTCGACTCGCCGCAACTCAAGTACGACGACATCATCAAGGCCGGTCACATCAACCAGGACCTGGCGCGTTACGAGCTGCGCCGGGTCTGGCATGTGGTGGCTACCTTGAAGGAAGGTCAGCGTCACATCTACGCCAAGCGTGACTTCTACATCGACGAAGATACCTGGCAAGCGGCCGTGATCGACCACTACGACGGTCGTAATCAACTGTGGCGTGTGGCGGAAGCTCACGCCCAGAACTACTACAACGTTCAAGTGCCGTGGTACACCCTGGAAACCTTGTACGACCTGCAATCGGGCCGCTACCTGGCGCTGGGCATGAAGAACGAAGAGAAATCGGCGTATGACTTCGGCTTCACCGCCACCACCAGCGACTTCACTCCGGCCGCTCTGCGCCAGGATGGTGTTCGCTAAGCTGCCCTGAACAGAGGCCGCATCCTCGAGAAACGCCCCGACTGGTTCGGGGCGTTTTTTTTTTGGCCATAACAATCCGTTGTAGCAGCTGTCGAGCCTGCGAGGCTGCGTCCGGCTGCGCAGCAGTCGTGAAGTCAAACGCTGTGGTGTTTCAGGACAACCTTGCATTCAGGTTTTACGACTGCTTCGCAGCCGGACGCAGCCTCGCAAGCTCGACAGCTGCTACAAGGTGAGCTCAGATCAGGCGGACACCTTTGCTTGTATTCTTTTTGTAGCCATTTGTAGCAATAACCTTCATTCCCTCTTCGTTTACCGCTAGGCTGCGGACATCTGCAACGCCGCCAACCGCCATTCAAACAAGAGCCGGCCATGACTGATCTGTCCCCACCCCCGGGCCCTGCAAGCGTTGCCGTCGCGGCACTGGACGGGCGTTTTTTTCGGCCTCCGTTGCCCGACGGCCATGTGCTGCGGCCTCGTCTGTGCGAGCGTCTGAGTGCGGGCCTCGGTGGCAGGCTGTTGCTGGTCAGCGCACCGGCGGGGTTTGGCAAGAGTTCGTTGGCGGTGGAGTTCTGTCAGGGCTTGCCGGCTCACTGGCAAAGTCTGTGGCTGGGGTTGAGTCCGAGAGACAGCGATCCCGGACGTTTTCTCGAGCGGTTGCTCGAAGGCCTGCAGGACTTTTTTCCGCAATTGGGCAGCAAGTCCCTGGGCCTGCTGAAAATGCGCCAGCGGCACCAGCCGTTTGCCTTTGAAGAATGGCTGGACGGTTTGCTCGATGAGTTGGCCGTGCACCTGTCCGCGAGTACGCCCCTGCTGTTGGTGCTGGATGACTACCATCTGGCGCAGGGTCCGGTTCTCGATCGCTGCCTGCAATTTTTCCTCAATCACCTGCCTGACGGCTTGCTGGTCATGGTCACCAGTCGGCAGCGGCCGGACTGGCATCTGGCGCGCCTGCGGCTGTCGCGGCAACTGCTCGAGTTGAATGAACAGGACTTGCGCCTGACTCACGACGAAGCCCTGACCCTGCTTGATCGGCACAGCAGCTCCTTGCGTGGCGAAGCGCTGGAGAGCCTCATCCAGCGCAGCGAAGGTTGGGTTGCCGGGCTGCGTTTCTGGCTGCTGGCGGCGTCTGAAGCGGGCTCCCAGGGTGCTTTGCCGCAGGCCTTGCATGGCGGGGAAGGGCTGATCCGCGATTATCTGCTCGAAGAAGTCATCGATTGTCTGCCCGCCGAGGTGCAGTCATTCCTTTACGACACAGCACCTCAGGAACGCTTTTGCAGCGAACTGTGCGACGCCGTTCGCGAAGCCCATGACAGTGCCGAGATCCTGCGTTTTCTGCTGGCCCATCAGGTGTTCCTGGTACCACTGGATGAAAACGGTCACTGGTATCGCTACCACCATTTGTTTTCCGACCTGTTGCGCACCCGGCCCACCGCGCAAGCGATGGTACCGGCGGCCAGCCTGCACCTGCGCGCCTGTCGCTGGTTCAATGCCCAGGGGCTGCTCGACGAGGCGGTTGAGCAGGCATTGCGTGCCGGGCACCTGGACGTCGCGGCGAACCTGGTGCAGAACCTGTCCGAAGAACAACTGCTGGCCGAACAGAACGTCGGCATGTTGCTGCGCTGGAAAATGGACTTGCCCGACAGCCTGCTGATCAGCACGCCACGGCTGATCGTGCTGTACAGCTGGGCGTTGGGGCTGGCCTGTCAGCTGGATGCCGCCGAGGAGCTGGCCAGTCATTTGAGTCGCTTCCTGCCGGCCCCATCGGCCACTGCGCAGAAATCCATGCTGGCGCAATGGCTGGCCCTGAGCGGGATCATCGCTCGCGGGCGCGGCAATCGCGAGCTGACGCTGCTCTATTGCACTGAAGCGCAGCAGAGCCTGCCCGCCAAACGCTACGGGCAACGCCTGATGTGCCTCTCGACCCTGTCCAACCTGGCCATTGCCGACGGCGACTTGTGGCGTGCCCGCGGGTTGAACCGTGAATCTCTGGAGTTGGCGCAACGGGTTGGCAACCCGCTGTTCGAAGCGCTGGCCCATTACGACCGCGCTCGCGTGCTGCAAGCGCGAGGGGAAATTCTTCGTGCGCTGGATGAGGTGCGCCAGGGGCTGCAACGCCTGCAACGGTTATCCCCGCAACGGCTGTATGCCGTGCGCGCCCGACTGACTTTGTACGAAGGCTTTTTGTTAGCCCTGCGCTTGCAGCCCCAAGCCGCGCGGGCACGCTTGCAAACCGGCTTGAATGAAGCACGCGCCTGTCGCGATATCAGCGTATTGATCGGCCACTGCGTGATCGCCAGGCTTGAGGGCATCAGCGGCGAATTCGCCAAAGCCTTCGCCGAACTCGCCGAAGCCGAGCGCCTGATGCACATCTGGGACGTGCCACCGATCTACTACCTGGCGATGATCACCCTGGTCAAATGTGAACTTTGGCTGGCTCAGGGGCGTACCGATCTGGCCGAAGCCTGGCTCGCTCGCTTGGGCCAGACCTACAACGGCGAACACGCGGCAGCCCCTCCGGAGTTCCATCCGCAACTGCCGCTGCATATCGAGTTGCAGCAAGCCTTGCTGGAGGTCATTCAGGGGCAGCCGATGCTGGCCGAAGGACGATTGAACGCGTTGCTTGAGCATGGGCAGCAAACCGGCAGGCAGCTGCTCAGCGTGATGGCACTGACTCAAAAAGTGACGTTATTGCTGGGGTGCGGACGCGAACCCGAGGCCAGCAAGGCACTGAGTCAGGCGCTGGAAGCGGCGGCCGGTGGAGTGCTGCAACCGTTTGACAGGTTGTTGGCTGAACATTCGGACTGGCTGCGTAACCAACTTCAACTCGGTGCGCCGACGCCCGTGTCTCAGAGCCTTGCAGAAAAACTTCCGACAGTGGCAGCCCGTCCTGCAGTGGAGTCAACTGCCGTGGCGGAACAACTGAGTACTCGGGAAATGGCAGTCCTGCGCCTGATCGCCCAAGGCTGCTCGAATCAGGAAATCAGTGATCAGCTGTTTATCTCGTTGCACACGGTGAAAACCCATGCCAGCCATATCAACAGCAAGCTTGGGGTTGAACGGCGCACGCAGGCGGTGGCGCGGGCGAAGGAGTTGGGGGTGTTGGGGTAGCTGAAACCCGACTGCGCTCACCACAGCAAAACGCCCCGAACCAGTCGGGGCGTTTTTCATTGTGTTGTCGTTGTCACGCGACCAAATCGTGGGTGCTGAAGCTGTTGACGCCCACCAACTGGATTTCGAAGTCCGCGCCCAAGTCGCCATTGACGTTGCCATAGAGCACATGGTCGACGAAGCGCAATTGTCCTGCCGCCGTGAAGTCGTTCGAGTCAATGAAGCTGAACTTGTTTATCCCGGCATTCAAGAGATTGGCATCGAATTTCGAGAAGTCGATTTTATCGCCGTCCAGGGTGCTGAAGTCGGTGATGATGTCGCGCAAACCGCCTTTACCCAGTTCGTTCAGAGCGTTGAACACGAACAGATCGGCGCCCGCACCACCCGTCAGGGTGTCGGTCCCCAGCCCGCCGATCAGCGTGTCATTACCAGCACCGCCGTCCAGTAAATCGTCCCCGGCACCACCGTTGAGCAGGTTATTGCCGTCGTTACCGGTCAGCGTGTTGTTCAGGGCATTACCGGTGCCAATGAGATTGCCGCTGCCGGTGAGGGTCAGGTTTTCCAGATTCGCACCCAAGGTGTAGCTGAGCGAGGACACCACGGTGTCGATTTCGCTGGACAGGGTGCTGGTCTCGGTGACGACGTCTTTCACGTTGTCGACGATGTAAGTGTCGTTACCGCTGCCACCGATCAGGGTGTCCGCCCCGATACCACCGTCGAGAATGTTGTCGCCGGCGTTACCGACGAGGCGGTTGTTCAGGGCGTTACCGGTGCCGTTGATGCCAGCCGTCCCGGTCAGGCTCAGGTACTCAAGGTTGGTGCGCAGGATGTAGTCGATGGACGACATCACGGTGTCGATCTCGGTGGCCAGGGCGCTGGTTTCTGTGACCAGGTCATTGACGTTATCGACGATGTAAACATCATTGCCTGCACCGCCAATCATGACGTCCGCGCCCGTGCCGCCATTCAGGGTGTTGGCCGCTGCGTTACCGGTCAGGGTGTTGTTCAGCTCGTTACCGGTCAGGTTCAATGCCGCCACACCCAACAACTGCGCGTCTTCGACATGGCTCGACAAGGTGTAGCTGACCGACGTCTTGATCAAATCGAGGCCTTCATCGGCCCGTTCGATGATGGTGTCGGCAACGTTATCGACGATATAAATATCATCGCCGAGACCACCGCTCAGGGTGTCTGCGCCGACGCCGCCATCCAGCAGGTTGTTGCCATCGTTGCCGATCAGCACGTTGCGCAGGGCATTGCCGGTGCCAATCAGATTGCCGCTGCCGGTGAGGGTCAGGTTTTCCAGATTCGCACCGAGGGTGTAATTGAACGAGGCGACCACGGTGTCAATTTCGCTGGCCAGAATGCTGGTCTCGGTGACGACGTCTTTGATGTTATCGACGATGTAGGTGTCGTTGCCGGTGCCGCCGATCATTACGTCGGCGCCGAGGCCGCCGTCGAGGATGTTGTTGCCAGCGTTGCCGACGAGGCGGTTGTTGAGGGCGTTACCGGTGCCGTTAATACCGGCCGTACCCGTGAGGGTCAGGTACTCGACGTTGTTGCCCAGGGTGTAGTTGATCGAGGCCATGACGGTGTCGATCTCGGTCAGCGATGTGCCGCTTTCGGTCACCGTATCGCCGATATTGTCGACGACATAGGTGTCGTTGCCGGCGCCGCCGTCCAGTGTGTCCGCCCCGGTGCCACCATTGAGTACGTTAGCGCCGGCATTGCCGGTAAGCACATTGTCCAGCTCGTTGCCGGTGAGATTGAGCGCTGCGATACCAGTCAGTCGAGCATCCTCGACGTTGGCGCCAAGGGTGTAGCTGATGGACGTATTGACCCGGTCGTGGCCTTCGCCGGCTTGTTCGATGACTTTGTCGCCGATGTTGTCGACGGTGTAGGTGTCGTCGCCGGTGTTACCGGTGAGGGTGTCTGCGCCGACGCCGCCGTCCAGCACGTCGTTGCCGGCCCCGCCTTGCAGGGTGTTGGCGAAGGCATTGCCGATCAGGCTGTTGTCCAGATCGTTGCCGATCACGCTGAAGGCACCGGCCCCGGTGAGGGTGACGTTTTCCACGTTGGCCAGATTGGTCAGCCTCAGATCGACCACGCCGGTCAGCGCAGTGGCGGCGTAGGTGATGTTGAGCAGGTCAGTGCCCTTGTCGGTGTCTTCTTGCACCAGGGCCAACTCAGCAAATTGATCAAGGATATAGGCGTCATTGCCCTCTCCACCGATCAGGGTGTCGGCCCCGGCGCCGCCGTTCAGCACGTCATTGCCGGCGCCGCCTTGCAGGGTGTTGGCGACGGCGTTGCCGATCAGGCTGTTGTCCAGATCGTTGCCGATCACGCTGAAGGTGCCGGCCCCGATGAGGGTGACGTTTTCCACGTTGGCCAGATTGGCCTGGCTCAGATCGACCACGTTGGTCAGCACTGTGGCGGCGTAGGTGATGTTGAGCAGGTCGGTGCCCTTGTCGGCGTCTTCTTGCAACAGGGCCAGTTCCCCGGCCTGATCAAGGATATAAGTGTCATTGCCGGCACCACCGATCAGCGTGTCGACCCCGGCACCACCGTTGAGCAGGTTGTTGCCGTCGTTACCGGTCAGCACGTTGTTCAGGGCGTTACCGGTGGCACTGAGGTGGGCTGCGCCGGTGAGGGTCAGGTTTTCCAGATTCGCACCGAGGGTGTAATTGAGCGAGGACACCACGGTGTCGATTTCGCTGGCCACGGTGCTGGTCTCGGTGACGACGTCTTTCACGTTGTCGACGATGTAGGTGTCGTTACCGCTGCCACCGATCAGGGTGTCGGCGCCGACGCCACCGTTGAGGATGTTGTCGCCGGCATTGCCGACGAGGCGGTTGTTCAGGGCATTACCGGTGCCGTTGAGATTAGCGGTGCCGGTGAGAGTCAGGTACTCGACATTGTTGCCCAGGGTGTAATCGATGGACGACAAGACGGTGTCGATCTCGCTCAGCGATGTGCCGCTTTCGATGACGCTATCGCCGATATTGTCGACGATATAAGTGTCGTTACCGGCACCACCGTTCAGGGTGTCCGCGCCGGCCATGCCGTTCAGTACGTTGGCGGCAGCGTTACCGGTCAAGGTGTTGCCTAGGCTATTGCCGGTCAGGTTCAGTGCCGCCACACCCAGCAACAGCGCATCTTCGACGTTGTCCGACAGGGTGTAGCTGACCGAGGTCTTGATCAGGTCGCGGCCTTCGTCCACCGCTTCGATAACGTTGTCGCCGATGTTGTCGACGATGTAAACGTCGTCACCCAAGCCACCGCTCAAGGTATCTGCGCCGATGCCGCCGTCCAGCAGGTTGTTGCCGTCGTTGCCGGTCAGCACGTTGTTCAGGGTATTGCCGGTCCCGTTGAGGTTGGCAGTGCCGGCGAGGGTCAGTTTTTCGACGTTGGCACTCAGGGCGTAGTTGATCGAGGACACCACGGTGTCAATTTCGCCGGCCACCGTGCTGGTTTCGCTGACGATGTCTTTGATGTTATCGACGAGGTAGGTGTCGTTGCCGGTGCCGCCGATCAGGGTGTCGGCGCCGAGACCGCCGTCGAGGACGTTGTTGCCGGCGTTGCCGATGAGGCGGTTGTTCAGGGCGTTGCCGGTACCGTTGAGGTTGGCGGTGCCGGTGAGGGTCAGGTACTCGACGTTGTTGCCCAGGGTGTAGTCGATGGACGACATGACGGTGTCGATCTCGCTCAGCGACGTACCGAGTTCGATGACGTCATCGCCGACGTTGTCCACCACATAGACATCGTTGCCTGCGCCAGCAGCCATTGTGTCAGCGCCGGCCATGCCGTTCAGCACGTTGGCGGCAGCGTTACCGGTCAAGGTGTTGCCCAGGCTATTGCCAGTCAGATTCAGTGCCGCCACACCCAGCAACAGCGCATCTTCGACGTTGTCCGACAGGGTATAGCTGACCGAGGTCTTGATCAGGTCGTGGCCTTCATCGGCCGCTTCGACAACGTTGTCGCCGACGTTGTCGACGATGTAAACGTCGTCGCCCAAGCCCCCGTTCAGGGTGTCGGCGCCGCCGCCGCCGTTCAGCACGTCATTGCCGGCGCCGCCTTGCAGGGTGTTGGCGACGGCGTTGCCGATCACGCTGTTGTCCAGATCGTTGCCGATCACGCTGAAGGTGCCGGCCCCGGTAAGGGTGACGTTCTCCACGTTGGCCAGATTGGTCAGCCTCAGATCGACCACGCCGGTCAGCGCAGTGGCGGCGTAGGTGATGTTGATCAGGTCGGTGCCCTTGTCGGCGTCTTCTTGCAGCAGGGCCAGTTCCCCGGCCTGATCAAGGATATAAGTGTCATTGCCACCCCCTCCGATCAGGGTGTCGACACCCGCCCCCCCGTTGAGGGTGTTGCCGGCGTCGTTACCGGTCAGTACGTTGCGCAGCGCATTACCGGTGCCGCTGAGGCTGTCGGTACCGGTGAGCGTCAGGTTTTCCAGGTTGGCGCCGAGGATATAGCTGCGTGAGGACATCACGGTATCGATCTCGGTGATCAGGGTGCTGGTCTCGGTGACGACGTCGCTGAAGTTCTCGACGATGTAGGTGTCGTTTCCGGTGCCACCGATCATCACGTCGGCGCCAAGGCCGCCGTCGAGGACGTTGTTGCCGGTGTTGCCGACGAGGCGGTTGTTCAGGGCATTGCCGGTGCCGTTTAGGTTGGCCGTACCGGTGAGGGTCAGGTACTCGACTTTGTCGCCCAGGGTGTAGTCGATGGACGACACGACGGTGTCGATCTCGCTCAGCGACGTACCGAGTTCGATGACGTCATCGCCGACGTTGTCCACCACATAGACATCGTTGCCTGCGCCAGCAGCCATTGTGTCAGCGCCGCCCATGCCGTTCAGCACGTTGTTCAGCGCGTTGCCGATCAGCACATCGTCAAAGGCCGAGCCTGTTGCGTTCTCGATTTTTGCGCCATAGGCAATCGCCAGTCCGTTATTGATGAGCGTCTGATTGGCTCCATCGATGAATGCCTTGCCGATATTGCTGAACGCGCCCTCGTTGAGGTCCAGCAGGACCGAGTCCAGCTGGTTGCTGGCATTAATTGTATCGTTGCCGCCAGCATCCCAGATTGTCTCGAATATTGATTTGTCAGGTGCCCAGCTATAGATGTTGTTGCCGGTTTGCCAGAGATTGTTGGCTCCGTAGAGCTGTTGCATGGCGAGAATATCCAGCAGCATCGGCGTCGTCGGCTGGTAGGAATACGCGTTGTGGTAACTCATGATCGTGTAATGCGAATCGTCGAACTCGGGAGCGATCACCTGGGTGTTGGAGTTGCTTGCCTCGAAAGGATGCTTGAGACCCAGGGCATGACCGATTTCATGTACAAACGTCATGAAGTCGTAGGTGCCTTTTACGGGCGTCGGGTTATTCGTCGTCGGCGAGATCCAGACATCTCCGCCCAGCGGCGTTGTGTCTGGGGAGTACGCCCAGGCAGCGGCTCCGGCATCCATGTCCCAATAGCCGCCGAAACGCAAGTCGCCCGCGCTGCTGTCATTGTCACCGACCTGGGTGAACTTGATATTGGCCACGGCGCTCCACGCGCCCAGTGCGCTGGTCACGGCGTTTTGTTGGGCTGAGGTCAGGGCGAAACTATTCAGGTACTCATTTTCGGCGCTGTACTTGATGGCGAAGTACGACTGGCCAGGATTGACGAAACTATAGGTCAACCGTGTCGCGAAGATGTCATTGCCCCAGTCAGGACTCAACCAGGAGGTGCCGTCGATCAGACTGTCGATCTGGTGGTTACCGGTAAAAAAGGAAGGCTTTGTTAACACGTAACCAAGAGGAGACGACATCTGGATATCCTGAGTGGAATGCGACCGTCCTGAAAGTGGTCGCTACAAGAAGGCGATTTTGCACTAGAAATAGCGCCAATTGATATCATAGGGCCACTGTTTTTTGTGCGATTGACGTCAAATAACTGGCACGCAGAGGTGTATCGGCTCGCCGCGTTGAACCTGAAGAAAAGGCGGCTGGTATCCTGTTCAAAATCGACTCGTCAGGACCTCCCATGAATGCCCCAAGCCCAGCGCTGATCCGCGAAACCTTCCCCGTAGGTCCTTTGCAGTGCAACTGCACGATCATTGGCGATCCGATCACCAAAAAGGCCATCGTGGTCGATCCGGGCGGTAATCACGAACTGATCCTCGCGCGCCTCGACGCACTGGGCCTGAAGGTGGTCAGCATCATTCACACTCACGCGCACCTCGATCACTTCCTGGCTTCCGGTCAGTTGAAGGAGAAAACTGGCGCAACCCTGCATCTGCATAAAGAAGATCAATTTTTGTGGGACAACCTGGAGATGCAGTGCCAGATGTTCGGTGTGCCCTACACGCCGGTGCCGCCGCCGGATCGCTGGTTGGCCGATGATGAAGAACTGGCCTGCGGCTGCGGCGTGGCGTTGCACACGCCGGGTCATACGCCGGGTTCCATGAGCTTTTGGTTTTCAGAGGCTAAGCTGCTGATTGCCGGTGACACGTTGTTTCGTCGCGGGGTAGGGCGCACGGATTTGTGGGGTGGCGATCAGGCGACCATCGTGCGGTCGATAAAGCAGCGGCTGTACACCCTCGATGAAGAGGCGACGGTGGTGACCGGGCATGGTCCGGACACACGTCTGGGCGATGAAATGCGCGAGAACCCTTTTGTACGGGCGTGATATCTAACGTTGTGAGGGGCATGGCGGAATTATTTTCATCCGCAATGATCCAACGCCCGCAAAGGTTTAATGCCTTGGTCCGTTGCACCACAGAATGCAAAAAGTAGGAGCTCTTCATGTTCACCAAGCAGCGTTTGATTATTGTCGCTACGGCTGTGGCCTTGCTGTCTGGCTGTGCCTCGCCTAACCCTTACGACAACCAGGGTCAGGCCGACGGTGGTTCCACGGGCATGAGCAAAACCGCTAAATACGGTGGCCTCGGCGCGCTGGCCGGTGCTTTGGCCGGTGCCGCCATCAGTCACGATAACCGTGGCAAGGGCGCGCTGATTGGCGCTGCGGTGGTGGGTGCTTCGGCTGCCGGTTACGGTTATTACGCCGACCAGCAAGAGAAAAAGCTGCGCGCCAGCATGGCCAACACCGGGGTGGAAGTGCAGCGCCAGGGTGATCAGATCAAACTGATCATGCCGGGTAACATCACCTTCGCCACCGATTCGGCGAACATCGCGTCGGGTTTCTATCAGCCGCTGAACAATCTGGCGGGCTCGCTCAAGGAGTTCAGCCAGAACCAGATCGAGATCGTCGGCTACACCGACAGCACCGGCAGCCGCCAGCACAACATGGACCTGTCGCAGCGTCGCGCCCAGAGCGTGGCAACTTACCTGACCTCTCAGGGAGTGAGCGGTGCCAACCTGTCGGCTCGCGGTGCCGGGCCGGATAACCCGATTGCCAGCAACGGTGACGTCAATGGTCGGGCGCAGAACCGTCGGGTCGAGGTCAACCTGAAGGCGATTCCCGGTCAGCAGTATGAGCAACCGACTCAGCAGTACCAGTAATAGCCTGACTGAACCCTAGGCAACAAAAAACCATCAGCAATTAAAAAGCCCCCGGATAATCACTCATCCGGGGGCTTTTTGTGTCGCGCGAAACCTGATTACTTTTTCAGGCCGTAATGCTCATCGAGCATGCCCGGCGCGTTCGGGGCTTTGGGGGCGTAGTCGCGAGGCGGCTCCTGATTGCGCGGTGGCGTCAGGCGTTCCCGTGGGGCGGTTGCCGCATCGGCGTGCAGCGAGGCCAGCAGGCGTTGGCGGGTTTGCTCGTCCAGGGCCAGGCGGTTGGCACCCTCGGCGAGATGATCCTGCACTTCCTGATAGCTCGCAGTCAGCTTCTTGACCAGTGTTGCAGTGCTGTTGAAGTGGGTAACCACCTCGTTCTGATAACTGTCGAAACGTTCCTGAATGTCATCCAGCTGACGTTGTGTGCTGCTAGGCGCGGCATTCGGCACCAGGCGAGCGATCAGGAAACCAATGGCGACACCCACAACCAGGGCAAGAGTCGGCAACAACCAAACTAAGAGCGAGTGTTCCACGAGTCCTTCCTCTATAAACGGCTTTGCTTTACGTTAACGGCTCGAACCTGCGCTGTATACCGCGATTCACTCGCAATAGATTGGCACAGACAATTTGCTAGACGAGTCGACCCGATTTGAGGTCACGGAGTTCCTTCCTTGCTTATGCGCGAAACCCCTGTAGTGATTGATGGCCCGGTCGGCCAACTGGAAGCCCTGTATTTGGAAAACAAGGGCCTGGACAATGAGCAGCCACGCGGCATTGCGCTGATCTGCCATCCGAACCCGGTGCAGGGCGGCACCATGCTCAACAAAGTGGTCTCGACCCTGCAGCGCACCGCGCGCGATGCCGGTTTGATTACTTTGCGTTTCAATTATCGTGGCGTCGGCGCCAGCGAAGGCAGCCACGACATGGGCACTGGCGAAGTCGACGATGCTCAAGCGGCCGCCGAGTGGCTGCGGGCCAAACACCCGGACTTGCCGCTGACGCTGTTCGGTTTCTCCTTCGGCGGTTTTGTTGCCGCCAGTCTCGGCGGACGCCTGGAAGCGAAGGGCGAACAGCTGAAACATTTGTTCATGGTCGCGGCTGCTGTCACTCGCCTCAATGGTTATGACCTGTTGCCGGTCAACTGCCCGTTGACCCTGATCCAGCCGGAAACCGACGAAGTCATCGATCCGCAAGCCGTCTACGACTGGTCCTCGAAACTCGAGCGCCCCCATGAGCTGCTGAAAGTGGCAGAATGCGGACACTTTTTTCATGGCAAGCTGACCGATCTCAAGGATCTGATCCTGCCGCGTCTTTCGAATTGATTGCAGTCTGACAAGCGATTACCCATGACGACTCGTACCCGTATCCTCACCGGCATCACCACCACCGGCACGCCGCACCTGGGCAACTACGCCGGCGCCATCCGCCCGGCGATCATCGCCAGCCGTGACAGCAATGCCGATTCGTTCTACTTCCTGGCCGACTACCACGCCCTGATCAAATGCGATGACCCGCTGCGCATCCAGCGCTCGCGTCTGGAAATCGCCGCGACCTGGCTGGCCGGTGGCCTGGATGTGGACCGTGTAACCTTCTATCGCCAGTCCGACATCCCGGAAATCCCCGAGCTGACCTGGCTGCTGACCTGCGTCGCCGCCAAGGGCCTGCTCAATCGCGCCCACGCCTACAAGGCCTCGGTGGACAAGAACGTCGAAACCGGCGAAGACCCGGACGCCGGCATCACCATGGGCTTGTACAGCTACCCGGTGCTGATGGCCGCGGACATTCTGATGTTCAACGCCCACAAGGTGCCGGTCGGTCGTGATCAGATCCAGCACGTGGAAATGGCCCGTGACATCGGTCAACGCTTCAACCATCTGTTCGGTCAGGGCAAAGAGTTCTTCACCATGCCTGAAGCGCTGATCGAAGAAAGCGTTGCCACGCTGCCGGGCCTCGACGGCCGCAAGATGTCGAAGAGCTACGACAACACCATTCCGTTGTTCAGCCGCGCCAAGGAAATGAAGGACGCCATTTCGCGGATCGTTACCGACTCCCGTGCACCGGGCGAGGCGAAAGATCCAGACAACTCGCACCTGTTCACCTTGTTCCAGGCCTTCGCCACCCCGGCGCAGTCCGACGAATTCCGCAGCGAACTGTTGCAAGGCCTGGGCTGGGGCGAGGCGAAGAATCGTCTGTTCCAGCTGCTGGACAGCGAGCTGGGCGAGTCCCGCGAGCGTTATCACCAACTGATCGAACGCCCTGCAGACCTGGAAGACATCCTGCAGATCGGCGCCAAAAAGGCTCGTTCGGTGGCGACACCGTTCCTTCACGAACTGCGTGAAGCGGTTGGCCTGCGCTCTTTCGTCGCTCAGGCTCAGGTCGCGACCACCACCAAGAAGAAAGCCGCGAAAGCCGCGCGTTTCGTCAGCTTTCGTGAAGACGACGGCAGTTTTCGCTTCCGTCTGCTGGCGGCCGACGGCGAGCAACTGCTGCTGTCGCGCAACTTCGCCGACGGTAAAACCGCAGGCCAGGTGACCAAGCAATTGCAATCGGGTCAGCCATTGGACGTGCGCAACGAAGACCTGAGCTTCAGCGTCTGGCTGGAAGGCGAGTGCGTTGCCGACAGCCCGGCCTTTGCTGACAGCGCCGCTCGCGATGCTGCCATCGAGACCCTGCGGGTTGCTCTGACGCCGGTTCAGGAATAAATCAACGGCTCGGCCCGACCAAGGGCCGATTGCCATTCCCACGGGCCGTCGCTACAGTGACGGCCCGTTTTTGTTGCCTTGCTAACGAATTATGACGCCCCTAGAACGATATCAAGCTGATCTGAAACGCCCGGAATTCTTTCATGACGCCGCGCAGGAAACTGCGGTGCGCCATTTGCAGCGCCTGTACGACGATCTGGTCGCGGCCTCGCACAGCAAACCGGGTCTGTTCGGCAAACTGTTTGGCAAGAAAGACGCGGCACCGGTCAAGGGTCTGTACTTCTGGGGCGGCGTCGGCCGGGGCAAGACCTATCTGGTCGACACCTTCTTCGAAGCGCTGCCGTTCAAGGAAAAGGTCCGCACTCACTTCCACCGCTTCATGAAGCGCGTGCACGAAGAGATGAAGACCCTCGGCGGCGAGAAAAACCCGCTGACCATCATCGCCAAGCGCTTCTCCGATGAAGCCCGGGTGATTTGTTTCGATGAGTTCTTCGTGTCCGACATCACCGACGCGATGATCCTCGGCACGCTGATGGAAGAGCTGTTCAAGAACGGCGTGACCCTGGTCGCGACCTCGAACATCGTCCCGGACGGTCTGTACAAGGACGGTCTGCAACGTGCGCGCTTCCTGCCAGCCATTGCGCTGATCAAGCAGAACACCGAGATCGTCAACGTCGACAGCGGCGTCGATTATCGTCTGCGTCACCTTGAACAAGCGGAGCTATTCCACTTTCCGCTGGATGATGCGTCCCACGAAAGCCTGCGCAAGAGCTTCCGCGCCCTGACGCCGGAATGCACGGCAGCCATCGAGAACGATGTGTTGATGATCGAGAACCGCGAAATCCGTGCCGTGCGCACGTGCGATGACGTGGCCTGGTTCGACTTCCGCGAACTCTGCGACGGCCCGCGCAGCCAGAACGATTACATCGAACTGGGCAAGATCTTCCACGCCGTGTTGCTCAGCGGTGTCGAACAGATGAGCGTCACCACCGACGACATCGCCCGACGCTTTATCAACATGGTCGACGAGTTCTACGACCGCAACGTGAAGCTGATCATTTCCGCTGAAGTCGAGCTCAAAGACCTCTACACCGGCGGTCGCCTGAACTTCGAGTTCCAGCGCACGCTCAGTCGTCTGCTGGAAATGCAGTCCCACGAATTCCTGTCCCGGGCGCATAAGCCGTAGGACATTTCGGTAAATGAGAAAGGCCTGCATTGCAGGCCTTTTTTGTGCGCTGAAAAAACCCCGTTTGCTTGGCCACAGCCGGATGACAGCGTGCGTCAGTTGGCTATCAGGAGTCCGATAATCGGAATGATCAGCAAGGTGCTGATGGCCATGGACAGGACATTACCGATGTAGGCATGCATGTAGGCCGGCACCCGCTGGGCAATGGCGCAGGCCAGGGGTGGCGCAATCAGTGCGCCCAGCAGTGCGCTCGCGGTGATCACCTGCCAGCTGCCGCCGTACGTCAGAACGGCCGCCGGTACGACTGACACCAACGGAACGTAGGTGGGATACCAGCCGCGCAATATCCATTGCTGACGCCAGATCACTACGCCTAACGCCGAGGTCAACGCTTGCGCGGCGATCAGTTGGGGCAGCAAGCCCGTGCCATACACCGGGCTTGTGGGGTTCAAGGTGTAAGCCATCAAGGCGCCCGCGATCAAACCGAGACTGGCCCATTCATTGCCAAAGAACGGCGCTTCCGAAAAGTCGGCCAACACCCGGCGCAGGCTCCACACGACACCATAATCGGGCGTTTTGGTGATGGCGGGTACGGGCACAGGGGAGGGCGGTTTCTTGGGTGGGTCGGATTTCACCAGGCTCGGCAGGTAATGACAGAGCAGAAAAGCGCCGACGCTGGCGACCGCCATGCCCGTGACATTGCCGATCACCGCCGGCAATCCGAGGGGGTTGCAGACGTAATTGACGATCAACAAGCACATCGGAGTGACGAACACGGCGCCCATGATTGCGCCATTGATTGTGACCTTCCAGCCGCCGCCAAACATCAGCACCATCGCCGCTGGCAACGAAACAAACGCTGCAAACGTCGGTTGCCAACGGGTGGCCGTGACCGTCCAGCCCCACAGCAGGTTACTCAGCAACAGCCCCAGCAACGAACTGGTCACCAGCCACGGCCATAATCGCGTCCCATAGGAGATGGCAAAACCTTGCCAGGCTTTTCCCGTTCGATTCGCCCAATAAGCCAGATAGGCGCCGGCCAACAGCCCTATTGAAGCGAACTCGTGTTTGTAGAACGCAACCTCGCTGATGTCGCCCAGTACCCAGCGCAACCAGGCACCGGGTTCGGGGAGACTCGAGACCATGTCACTGTAACTTGGCCAATGCGCTTCCCAGGCGGAACGGTAGGTGAATGAAAGCCAGACAATCAGCAGTGTCGTGCCGATCATCAGCAGGATGATTGCAAGATCCAGCGGCGACCTGCCGGCAAGCCGGTTTCTTTCGGTTGTGGTTTCCATCAGTCATGCCCCCTTATCAGCGCGGCAGACAAGGGTGTTGGGTGTAACCGAGCATTTGATCGTAGAGATCGGTGCGACGATCGCGATGCAGATCGTTCAGGCTGTTCCAGATCGGCGCACTGCGGGAGCTGGTCAGGTCAATATCGGCAAACAGGATTTCTTCCTGGTCCGCTGAAGCCACGGCGCCAATCGGCCAGCCATTGGTGCCGGCAATCAGTGAACAACCCAGGTAACGAGCCCCTCGCTCTTCGCCGATCCGGCTGGCGGCGGCGATGAACACGTTGTTTACATGGGCAGCTGTCATGGTCAGGTACGACGCCATGCACTTGCCGGCGTCATCGAACAGCGGCGGAGGCGTCCACACCCAGTTGTTCAGGCTGCAAATGATGTCCGCGCCTTGCTGGCTGAGGATTCGCGGCACTTCCGGGAACCAGATATCCCAGCAGATCAACAATCCGATACGGCCAATAGGCGTGTCGAAAACCGGAAAGCCCAAATCTCCCGGCGTGAACCACAGCTTCTCCAGGTTCCACAAATGGGCTTTGCGATACTTGCCGATAAAACCGTCAGGCCCGACCAGAACGCCGGTGTTGAACAGCCGCATGCCATCGCGCTCAGTCAAGCCAGCCACCAGGTAAACCTTGTACTGACGGGCGAAGTCCACCCAGATTTGCACACTTGGCCCGTCGGGAATCACCTCCGAATGGTCGAACGCGTCTTGCCGATTGCTGAAGAAATAACCTGTGCTGCAAAGCTCGGGCAGCACGATGAGATTCGCGCCGCCGTTTACCGCCTCCAGGGCCAACTCCAGACCATGACGCAGATTACCTGCACGTTTCTCTTTGCCGACTTGTGGATCGAATTGCACGACTGCTATACGAACAGGACTTGTTGGCTCGCTCATTTTCGATGACCTCTTTTTATTGTTATTCACGCTGTTTAGCTGCGTGTTTATGAGAGTTGAAATGGCGTTTTTGCGTAAGTCAGCGGCTTCCGTTTGAGCTGTAGTCCGTGTCCGAAGATCGCGCAGGGCAGGGCGCCCGAATGCTTCTGTCGGGGCGCAAGATGGCGTAATAGAGCGGTTGCGCAGAGACAGAACCAACGCTCAGGGTGCATTGGTTCTGGGAGATGGCGCCGGATGTCAGTTGCGGACGCGGTATTGCGGGTAGTCGCTCATGCAGAATCCGCCGTTGAATACCGCTGCGGTTTTATTGCAGATATGAATTACGGCATCCACGGCGCCGCGAAAGCAGGGCTCTGTCCAGCCGGCATCGACTGAAAACGATTCGCCGGAGAAATACAGACCGGACACAGGCGAGAAATCCCGGTTGTACTTCATCAGGCTCACCGCGTCGTAATAAGTGCCGGGCCTGTATAACTTTGCACAACCCAAAGCGTTTCTGTCCGTCATCCAGCGTTGGACCACGGCATGTTCAGTTTGAATGTAGGGAGAAATCCTCTCCTGAACATTGGCGGAATTCATCAGTATCCGGTCGAGTTCCTCTACGCACTTCGCCACCAGTTCCTGGTCGTTAAACAGCGCCAGTTTGGTGGCGTCATCCTCCCATGTGTAGCTTAGTAATATGCAGTCGTATGGATAATTCTCGTTATAGCGATAGCTGTATACGTCATGAATGAAACTGTCGGTCACAATCGCTTGGGGGATTCGGGTTTGGCTTGAAAGGAATGATTTGTTTAAGGGGGCGTACACTTTGCAACTTGTTTCCCAGTGCGCTGTTTTGTAAGCGTTGATCATCGCGAATGGCAACATCTGCTGATTGAAGTTTTCGAGTCGGATACCTGTTTCAATCAGCCATGAAGGCAGGGTCATGATGACAGCGTCAAAGTCATCGAACAGTTCCTGTGATTGACAGGGCTGGCTGAATTTCCATGTGTAGTAGACGCGTACTTTTTGATCGTCCAGCTTCTTCAGTTTGTTGACGGATGAATCGGTGAAAAATCCGTCGCCTCTTTCAAGACAATGTTCGTAGAACGACGTGTGCGCGCTGTCGGTGTTCATGAACAGCAGGCATTCGTCCAGCGCCGCGAGGCCGATGTAGCGCGGGCTGTCGAAAGGCAGACCCTTCGCATCGAGAACAGCGTCGCTGTGCAAGTAAGGCGCGGGAAGCGGTTCGCCGCACGAATCGACCCGACCGTGAACCAGTTGCAGGCGACTGCTGAATCCGAAAATGGCGGTACGCAGTGGGTAGAGCGCGCACACGTCATAAAAAGCGCCCCAGCTACCATCGCCGATGCCAATCGAATAGAACAGGGTGGATTCGTACGAGGTCATTCCGACTCCGCCGAAATCTCCAGTTTTGTCCTTGCTCCAGGTTTCCAGCACCGGCATGCAGACCAGGTCGCGAAACGAAACACGCTCGTACCTGTCGACGATGGCCGCCCAGACGGCTTCCCACTCCTGTGTGGCGTAGATCAGCGCAATCTGGCGAGTCATCCTGGCGGCAAAGGCTTTCCACTTGGCATAAACCGTTTGCAGCGCCTCGTCGGGTGGAGGCGTCAAGCCGTCTTCATTTGTCCAGATCAACATGTGCGGATCCGCGCGACCACCCAGGCTGCCTTCCTGAAGATAAATGCCTGTCGAACTCACCCACTGACTTCCCGGATTGGGGAAGTCCGATAGCGCCAGGTCAAATGCCTTGGCGTAGTAAGCCATCAGCGATCGGCCCTCTTTGGGTGGCTCGTTTTCTCTATTGAAAAATGGCAGACGCATGGCGCCCATCTCGAAAGGTGTATGACTTTCTTTTGTTGGATGGCTGCCATGGACGGTCAGGTGCCTGCCGCCAATGCGTGTCGATTGTTCTATCAGTGTCACGTCGGTAAAACCGCAACGATAAAGTTCTCGGGCAGCAGTGAGTCCGGTAACGCCTGCGCCAATGATGCATATTTTATGGGTGGGATCAGTTGCCTTTGCTACGCCGTGTTTCTGTTCAATTAACGCTCGGTAGTCAAAGCATAAGTCCGGCGGATTTGGGAATCGGCCTGACCATTTATTTTTAGCCTGGAGATTTTCGGTCTTGGCGTTAAGTGATAGAAGCTGGGAACTTGTTTCTGTGGTCATTGATGATCTTCCCTGAAGTGCAGTTCAGCTGGCGGGAAGAATATATTGGGGTTCTCGGTAAGCGGCTCGCAAGAGCACAAAGGACTTGTTCGGTACTCTGTATTCCGTTTTTCATGTAAGGGAAATAATCACGCGATCGTTATCTTTAAACACCGTTGGTGTTTGCAGTTTAATTCTGAAACAGGCGCCGCTTGGCAATTCCGTGGCGGCGCGTGTATCAACAGTTATGCTGCCTGTTGAAACTGCTGCCGATACTGGTTCGGCGACAGCTCGGTGTGCTGGCGGAACAAGCGCGCAAAGAAACTCGCATCGTCGTAACCGACTTCATAGCTGATGGTCTTGATGCTCTTGCGGCTGCCGGAGAGCAGACCCTTGGCGGTTTCGATGCGCAGTCGTTGCAGGTAATGCAGCGGCTTGTCGCCGGTGGCGGTCTGGAAGCGCCGCATGAAATTGCGGATGCTCATGCCGTGTTCGCGAGCCACGTCTTCGAAGCGGAATTTGTCGGCGAAGTGTTCTTCGAGCCAGTGCTGGATCTGCAGGATGATCACATCCTGGTGCAGCTTCTGGCCGCCGAAACCGATTCGTCCTGGCGAGTAGCTGCGCTGCACTTCATAAAGAATGTCCCGCGCCACGGCCTGGGACACGTTGGCGCCGCAGAAGCGTTCGATCAGGTAAATGTAAAGGTCGCAGGCCGAGGTGGTTCCGCCGGCGCAATACAGGTTGTCGGCGTCGGTCAGGTGCTTGTCCTGATTGAGCTGAACCCGCGGGAAGCGTTCGGCAAACGCATTGAAGAAGCGCCAGTAAGTGGTCGCTTCCTTGCCGTCGAGCAGCCCGGCCTCGGCCAGCCAGAACACCCCGGTAGCTTCGCCGCAGAGTACTGCGCCGCGAGCATGTTGCTGGCGCAGCCAAGGCAGGACCTGTGGATAACGTTGGCAAAGGGTATCGAAATCGTCCCAGAAGGCTGGAAGGACAATGATGTCCGCGTTTTCCAGGCCGCCGTCCACCGGCATGATTACATCGCTGAAGCTGTTCACCGGTTTGCCGTCGGGGCTGACCAGGCGGGTTTCGAACGCCGGCGTCAGGCCTTGGCCCAGTTGTTTGCCGTAACGCAGGCTGGCCAGGTGGAAGAAATCCTTGGCTTGCATGAGGGTGGAAGCGAAAACCCGGTCGATAGCCAGGATGCTGACGCGCCGCAAAGGCGTGGAGACTTGGTTAGACATAATTCAACTTTATTCTTATAGGGGAAAGTGGTCACCAGACGGCTGGATCGTCTTATTTTTTGTCTGATGTGTCCAGTGTCCTGTATCGGGTGCGGGGCATAGTCTCTGAAGGTCAATTCCGGCTAACAATAACGACAGGTGCCGCATGATCCCCAGAACCTTGTTCAGCTCCGAGCACGAACTTTTTCGCGACAGCGTGCGAACGTTCCTCGAAAAAGAGGCCGTGCCGTTCCATGGGCAATGGGAAAAACAAGGCTATATCGACCGCAAACTCTGGAACAAGGCAGGGGAGGCGGGGATGCTGTGTTCGCATCTGCCGGAAGAGTACGGCGGCCTGGGGGCGGACTTTCTCTACAGCACAGTGGTGATCGAAGAGATCGGTCGTCTCGGCCTGACCGGTATCGGTTTTTCCCTGCATTCGGACATCGTCGCGCCGTACATCCTGCATTACGGCAGTGAAGCGCTGAAACACAAATACCTGCCGAAACTGGTGTCTGGCGAGATGGTCACGGCGATTGCCATGACCGAGCCGGGTGCCGGTTCCGACCTGCAAGGGGTGAAAACCACCGCGGTGCTCGATGGCGACGAGTATGTGATCAACGGTTCGAAGACATTCATCACCAACGGCTTTCTCGCTGACCTGGTGATTGTCGTGGCCAAGACCGATCCGAAGGCTGGCGCGAAAGGCACCAGCCTGTTTCTGGTGGAAGCCAACACCCCAGGCTTCGCCAAGGGCAAGCGTCTGGAAAAAGTCGGCATGAAGGCTCAGGACACCTCGGAACTGTTCTTCCAGGACGTTCGGGTACCCAAGGAAAACCTGTTGGGGCAGGCCGGGATGGGCTTCGCGTACCTGATGCAGGAATTGCCTCAAGAGCGTCTTACCGTTGCCATCGGCGGGCTTGCTTCGGCTGAAGCTGCGCTGCAATGGACGCTGGATTACACCCGCGAGCGCAAGGCATTCGGCAAGGCGATCGCCGACTTCCAGAACACCCGCTTCAAACTGGCGGAGATGGCGACCGAGATTCAGATCGGTCGGGTCTTCGTCGATCGCTGTCTGGAACTGCACCTGCAAGGCAAGCTCGACGTGCCAACCGCGGCGATGGCCAAGTACTGGGGCACTGACCTGCAATGCAAGGTGCTCGACGAGTGCGTGCAGTTGCATGGCGGTTACGGTTTCATGTGGGAATACCCGATCGCCCGGGCGTGGGCGGATGCGCGGGTGCAGCGAATTTATGCGGGGACCAATGAAATCATGAAGGAGATTATTGCGCGGTCGCTTTGATTTTGCTGTGACTGGGTTGACGCCTTCGCGAGCAAGCCCGCTCCCACATTCGACCGTATTCTTCCAGTAGAACTCGATTAAATGTGGGAGCGGGCTTGCTCGCGAATGGGTCTATGAATCAATCAAGGTGCAGGATTCGGGTGATCCTTGTGAATCGCCTCGATCCCTTCCAGTACCTCTTCCGACAATTTCAGATCAAAACTGGCGATGTTGCTCTCCAGTTGCTCCATCGTCGTCGCGCCAATGATGTTGCTGGTCACAAATGGCTGCTGAGTGACAAACGCCAACGCCATTTGCGCCGGATCCAGGCCGTGTTCACGCGCCAGTGCCACATAACGACTGCACGCGGCTTCCGACTGCGGGTTGAAATAGCGGCTGAAGCGGCTGTAGAGGCTCAGGCGGCCTTTGGGCGGACGCGCGCCACCTTCGTACTTGCCCGACAGGAAACCGAACGCCAGCGGCGAATAGGCGAGCAGGCCGCACTGTTCGCGGATGGCGATTTCTGCCAGTCCGACTTCGAAGCTGCGGTTGAGCAGGTTGTACGGGTTCTGGATCGACACGGCGCGCGGCCAGCCACGGGCTTCGGCCAGGGCGAGGAAGCGCATGGTGCCCCACGGAGTTTCGTTGGACAGGCCGATGTGGCGGATCTTGCCGGCCTTGACCTGTTCGTCCAGCGCTTCGAGGGTGTCCTCCAGAGGCGTGAGGTTGGCTTCGGTCTGGTGTTTGTAACCGAGCTGACCAAAGAAATTGGTGCTGCGCTCCGGCCAATGCAGCTGGTAGAGGTCGATGTAGTCGGTCTGCAAGCGCTTGAGGCTGGCGTCCACGGCTTCGGTGATGTGCTGGCGGTTGTGTCGCAGGTTTTTGTCGCGGATGTAGTCGATGGTGTTGCCGGGGCCGGCGATCTTGCTCGCGAGGATCCAGTCAGCGCGATCACCGCGGCTTTTGAAGTAATTGCCGATGTAGCGCTCGGTGGTGGCGTAGGTTTCGGCCTTGGGCGGCACCGGGTACATCTCGGCGGTATCGATGAAATTGATCCCGGCACTCTTGGCCCGTTCAATCTGGGCGAAGGCTTCAGCCTCGCTGTTTTGCTCGCCCCAGGTCATGGTTCCGAGGCAGATGGCGCTCACGTTCAGATTGGTTCGGCCTAGCTGGCGATAGTCCATCGGGTGCTCCTTGGGCAAAACAATCATAAAAGCAGGTTGAATTATTTTTCGCAATCTGCATAATTGCGCACCTCTTTCTGCAGTGGAAGTGATGCGCCGCCGCCGAAGAATCTTGCCGTTGAACGGACGCGCCGACCCGAGCCCCCGAAAGCGTCTGTATCCGGCTGCCTTTGACTTGTCAAAGTACGCACTATTCAGTAAGATCCGCCGTCTAATTTACAGGGCGGCCCCTGAGGCTATAAAGAATGAAAACTTTTACTGCTAAACCGGAAACAGTACAGCGCGACTGGTTTGTCGTCGACGCTGCAGGTCAGACCCTGGGTCGTCTGGCCACCGAAATCGCGAGCCGTCTGCGTGGCAAGCATAAAGCTGAGTACACTCCTCACGTTGACACCGGCGATTACATCGTCGTTATCAATGCCGAGCAGATTCGTGTAACCGGTGCTAAAACCACCGACAAAATCTACTACTCCCACTCCGGTTTCCCGGGCGGCATCAAGTCGATCAACTTCGAAAAGCTGATCGCTAAAGCCCCTGAGCGCGTGATCGAGACCGCGGTTAAAGGCATGCTGCCTAAGAACCCACTGGGTCGCGACATGTATCGTAAGCTGAAAGTCTATGCGGGCGCTGTACACCCTCATACTGCTCAGCAGCCCCAAGAACTGAAGTTTTAACGGAATAGTTCATTATGTCGGCGACTCAAAATTACGGCACTGGCCGTCGCAAGACCGCAACCGCACGCGTTTTCCTGCGTCCGGGTACTGGTAACATCTCCATCAACAACCGCACCCTGGAAAATTTCTTCGGCCGCGAAACTGCCCGCATGGTAGTTCGTCAGCCGCTGGAACTGACTGAGACTGTCGAGAAATTCGACATCTACGTCACCGTGATCGGTGGTGGTGTAAGTGGTCAAGCTGGCGCAATCCGCCACGGTATCACTCGCGCACTGATGCAGTACGACGAAACCCTGCGTGGCGCTCTGCGCAAAGCTGGCTTCGTTACTCGCGATGCACGTGAAGTTGAACGTAAGAAAGTTGGTCTGCGTAAAGCGCGTAAGCGTCCGCAGTACTCGAAGCGTTAATTCGCTTTTACGTTCAAAAAGAACGCCCAGTTTCCTCGCGAAGCTGGGCGTTTTTTTATGGGCGCGATTTATCAAAGAATTGCTCTGTGACAACTTGCCACAGCCGTAGAAGCCCTATACTGCAAGGCTTGGCAGTGGAGCCCCTCGGTAATTACCTTGTCAGAATTGGGGCTTTTCATTACCATTCGGCAAAATTTTTATAAGTTCAGATTTTTACTTAGTAGACGCCTGATTTAACAGGCCACAAAGCTGATGGGAGAGGACTGAATGAGCAATGACGGCGTGAATGCAGGCCGGCGTCGCTTCTTGGTAGCAGCCACATCCGTGGTGGGTGCTGCAGGAGCGGTGGGGGCTGCGGTCCCGTTCGTGGGGTCATGGTTTCCCAGTGCCAAGGCGAAAGCCGCAGGTGCACCGGTGAAGGTGAATGTCAGCAAAATCGAGCCAGGTCAGCAGATGATTGCTGAGTGGCGCGGTCAGCCGGTGTTCATTGTCCGCCGTACCGAGGAAATCCTGGGGAATCTGAAAAAGATCGAGGGCCAGTTGTCTGACCCGACCTCCAAGAACTCGACACAACCGACCTACGTCGATCCAGAAACGCGGTCGATCAAGCCAGAGGTTCTGCTGCTGATCGGTATCTGCACGCACCTGGGTTGCTCGCCGACCTTCCGTCCAGAAGTGGCACCTGCGGATCTGGGCAAGGACTGGGTAGGTGGTTATTTCTGCCCTTGCCACGGTTCCCACTACGATCTGGCTGGCCGCGTCTACAAGTCGCAACCTGCGCCTTTGAACCTGCCAGTTCCCCCGCATTCCTATGAGACCGATGACATCATTGTCATTGGCGTCGATACGGAGAAAGCGTGATGAGCAAGTTCATGGATTGGGTTGATGCGCGCTTTCCCGCGACCAAAATGTGGGAAGACCATCTCAGCAAGTACTACGCCCCGAAGAACTTCAACTTCTTCTATTTCTTTGGTTCCCTCGCACTGCTCGTTCTGGTCAACCAGATCGTTACCGGTGTCTGGCTGACCATGAGCTACACCCCGTCGGCGGAAGAGGCATTTGCTTCCGTCGAATACATCATGCGCGACGTCGAGTACGGCTCGATCCTGCGTCTGCTGCACTCCACCGGCGCCTCGGCGTTCTTCATCGTGGTCTATCTGCACATGTTCCGTGGCTTGCTCTACGGTTCGTACCAGAAGCCGCGTGAGCTGGTGTGGGTCTTCGGTATGCTGATCTATCTGGCGCTGATGGCTGAAGCCTTCATGGGTTACCTGCTGCCGTGGGGGCAGATGTCCTACTGGGGTGCCCAGGTGATCATCTCGCTGTTCGGTGCGATCCCGGTCATCGGCAACGATCTGACTCAGTGGATCCGTGGTGACTACCTGATTTCCGGTATCACTCTGAACCGCTTCTTCGCCCTGCACGTTGTGGCCTTGCCGATCGTGATCCTCGGTCTGGTGGTGCTGCACGTTCTGGCGCTGCACGAAGTCGGTTCGAACAACCCGGACGGCGTGGACATCAAGAAATTCAAAGACGAAAACGGCGTACCGCTGGACGGCATTGCTTTCCACCCGTACTACACCGTGAAAGATATCGTCGGCGTGGTGGTGTTCCTGTTCATCTTCTGCTCGATCGTGTTCTTCTTCCCGGAAATGGGCGGCTACTTCCTCGAGAAGCCGAACTTTGAAGTGGCGAACGCCTTCAAGACACCAGAGCACATCGCTCCGGTCTGGTACTTCACACCGTTCTACGCGATTCTGCGGGCGATTCCGGACAAGCTCCTGGGCGTTATCGCCATGGGTGCGGCCATCGCTGTGCTGTTTGTCCTGCCATGGCTCGATCGTAGTCCGGTCAAGTCGATGCGCTACAAAGGGTGGATGAGCAAGATCTGGCTCTGGGTGTTCTGCATCTCGTTCGTGATCCTGGGCGTGCTGGGCGTACTGGCCCCAACCCCTGAGCGGACGTTGCTGTCGCAGGTATGTACCTTCCTGTACTTCGCCTACTTCATTCTGATGCCGTTCTACACCAGGCTCGAGAAGACCAAACCGGTTCCGGAAAGGGTGACTGGCTGATGAAAAAGCTATTTGCTGTACTGATTCTTGCTGCTTTGCCTGTGCTGTCCTTCGCGGCCGAACACGGTGGTCCTGAGCTCGAAAAGGTCGACATCGACGTTTCCGACAAGGCTGCCATGCAGGATGGCGCGCGTACATTCGCCAACTACTGCATGGGCTGCCACAGCGCCAAGTTCCAGCGTTACGAGCGTGTCGCCGATGACTTGGGCATTCCGCACGACCTGATGCTCTCGAAGCTGGTGTTCACCGGCGCCAAGATCGGCGACCACATGAGCGTCGGCATGCAGCCGGCTGACGCCAAGACCTGGTTCGGTGCGGCGCCGCCCGACCTGACCCTGGTCGCCCGCGTTCGTGGAACTGACTGGCTCTACGGTTACCTGAAGTCTTTCTACGAAGACCCAACGCGTCCTTGGGGCGTGAACAACAAGGTGTTCCCGAACGTCGGGATGCCTAACGTTCTGGTCGGCCTGCAGGGTCGTCAGGTGGTAGGCTGTAAACAAGTTCAAATCGTCGAAGACGGCAAGAAGCAATACGATCCGCTGACGGGCACGGCTTTGACTCATGAAGCCTGCGACCAGCTGACCGTGCTGCCGAAAACCGGCACGCTGAACGAAGAGCAGTTCGACGAGAAGGTCAAGAATCTGGTGACCTTCCTGGCCTACTCGGCCAACCCGGTGAAGCTGCAGCATCAGCGCATCGGTACCTATGTGTTGCTGTACCTGGCGTTCTTCTTCGTATTCGCATACTTGCTCAAGCGTGAATACTGGAAAGACGTCCATTGATATTGCTGTAAAATTGCTGTCAATCGCGCGCGCCCAAGGGCGTCTCTGAAGGTGTAACGAGCCTGGTGATCCAGGCGTTACGGGAGGCGCCCTCTGGGCGCGCGCGTTTTTCCGTTTCCGATAATTTCAACAAGCGAGGAGGACCGCCATGGGCGTGACCAATCGGTTGGCCTGTTACTCCGACCCCGCCGACCACTATTCCCACCGAGTGCGTATCGTACTTGCAGAGAAGGGTGTCAGCGCCGAGATCATTTACGTGGAGGCTGGTCGCCAGCCGCCTAAACTGATTGAAGTGAACCCTTACGGCAGCTTGCCCACCCTGGTCGATCGTGACCTGGCGTTGTGGGAGTCGACCGTGGTGATGGAATATCTGGATGAGCGTTACCCGCACCCGCCTTTACTGCCGGTTTATCCAGTGGCGCGTGCCAACAGCCGTCTGCTGATTCATCGTATTCAGCGTGACTGGTGTGGTCTGGTGGATCTGATCCTGGATTCCCGGTCCAAGGAAGCAGCCCGTGTCGTGGCTCGTAAAGAGCTGCGCGAAAGCCTGACCGGCGTGTCGCCGTTGTTCGCCGACAAGCCGTTTTTCCTCAGTGAGGAACAAAGTCTGGTGGATTGCTGCCTATTGCCAATACTCTGGCGATTGCCGATTCTGGGTATTGAACTGCCGCGGCCTGCCAAGCCGCTGCTTGATTACATGGAGCGCTCGTTTGCGCGTGAGGCTTTCCAGGCGAGTCTGTCTGGTGTCGAACGCGATATGCGCTAAGGCTTAAGGAGCCGCTATGAACTCCAGTCGACCTTACCTGGTCCGCGCGCTCTATGAGTGGATTGTGGACAACGATTGCACCCCGCACATGCTGGTCAATTCCGAGTATCCGTCGGTGCAGGTGCCTCAGGGTTTTGCCAGTGACGGACAGATTGTCCTGAACGTATCGCCGGCAGCCGTGCGTCATCTGCACATGGACAACGAAGCGGTCAGCTTCGAAGGGCGCTTCGGTGGCGTGCCGCACACCCTGTACGTGCCTATCGCATCGATCCTGGGTATTTACGCCCGGGAGAACGGTCAGGGCATGGTGTTCGATCTGGAATCGCCTATGGAAGACGAGGAAGAGATCGAGCCGGATGACGATATTCCGCCACCCGACAGCGAGCCGCCGCGTCCCAGCGGTCGACCGAGTTTGAAGGTGGTGAAGTAATAAAAAAGGCGATCCGCAAGGATCGCCTTTTTTGTGCCTGCGTGTTGCGTGTCAGTCGATGTATTCAAACAACTTCACAATCTTCTGCACCCCGGAAACGCCTTGCACCAGGTTGGTGGCTTGGGCAGCTTCCTGCTTGGTCAGCAGGCCCAGCAGGTAGACGATGCCGTTCTCGGTGACAACCTTGATGCGCGAGCCCGGAATGTTCGGATCGGTGAGCATCTGGGTCTTGATCTTGGAGGTCAGCCAGGTGTCGTTCTGGCGGGCAAGGAATCCGGAAGGTGGCAAGATTTGCAGTTCGTTGTGGACTGTCTTCACCCGCTGAACAGCCGCAGCGGCCTGTTCGGCCTTGGCCTTGAGGTCGGCGCGCGGGGTTTGCCCGGCGAGCAGCACGACACCGTTGAAGCTGGTGACGACGATGTGCGAGTCGTTATCCAGGGCTGGATCGGCCTTGGCGATGTTCACGCCGACCTTGGTGTCGATCAGAGAGTCGTCGATCTTGCTGCCGAAGGTGCGGGTGCCGCGGTCATCTTCAATCGGTGCTTCACGGCTGGCGTTAACCACCGAGGTGCAGCCGCTGATGCCGAGGCACAGGGTCAAGGCCAGAAGGCCTAGGCGATTAGGGGTCATTCTTCACTCCCGAACAGTTGGCTGTCGATCAAATCGCAAAGGCAATGGATCGCCAGCAGGTGGACTTCCTGAATACGTGCGGTGACGTTGGCCGGTACGCGAATCTCGACGTCCTCGGGCAATAGCAGCGACGCCATGCCGCCGCCATCGCGACCGGTCAATGCTACGACAATCATTTCGCGATCATGTGCGGCCTGGATCGCTTGAATAATGTTTGCCGAGTTGCCGCTGGTGGAAATCGCCAGCAATACGTCACCCGGCTGGCCGAGGGCGCGGATCTGTTTGGAGAAGATTTCGTTGTAGCTGTAGTCGTTGGCGATCGAGGTGATCGTCGAGCTGTCGGTGGTCAGCGCAATCGCTGGCAGGCTCGGACGCTCGCGCTCGAAACGGTTGAGCAGCTCGGACGAGAAGTGCTGGGCATCACCGGCAGAGCCGCCGTTGCCGCAGGACAGCATTTTGCCTTCGTTGAGCAGGGCGTTGACCATCACTTGGCTGGCTTGCTCGATGTGCGGTGCAAGTACGTCCATCGCCATTTGCTTGGTATCGATACTGGCCTGAAAAAGCTGGCGAATTCGGGATTGCATGTCCATCTGTGTGACCTTAATTAGCGCGGCTACTCGGCACATGAATGTGCAGCCCGCAAAGCAAAGAGCAAAAGTGTTGGGTGAAAGTGTCCGGTTCGGGGCGCACGCGATCAGCTGTCGAAGGCATTCTGCAACCAGTTCAACTGATCGAGGTTGCTGTCGATGGCAACCACGTCGAAACGGCAAGGGGAATTGGCCCAGCGCGACTCGCGCTGAAGAAAATACTGCGCGGCAAATATCAGCTTCTGCCGTTTGCGCTCATCAATGCTATCGAGCGCGCCACCCCAGTGAGTGTTTTTTCTGTAGCGGACTTCTACGAATACTACTGTATCGCCATCAAGCATGACCAGATCAAGCTCACCGCGTTTACACAACCAGTTCTGCGCCAGCAGGCGCAGACCTTGTTGTTGAAGATGCTCGAGCGCATGGCGCTCGGCATCTTTACCGCTTTGCTGGCGTGATCTGTCGGGCATCAGCGCGGGGTGTCCGGCAGGCGTTGAACCTGGCCGCTGACGAACTGTGCCCACGGCAACTGGCGGACCACACGTTGGTTCTGAGTCATGCCCAGGCTGCCCGATTGACCTTCGATGCGGCTGTCCGGCAGAGCCTTGAGTTGACCCAGGCGTGGTGCCAGGCGATAGGCATCAACCCCCATCGCGTACAGACGGCCCAGGCTGCCAGCAGCTTGTGGCCATTGAGCGGTCACTTGTTTGCGCAGTGGATCGTTGGCCTCCAGCAACCATGGGGTTTCGCAGAAGCGAATGCCGTTCATGTCGTTGTACTGATTTACATCGCCGCTGGCGCTGAACACGTGGGAGGTGGCATAAACCGGCACGTCGCCGGCGTACTGGAAGTTCAGGGTCGGCTTGATCTGCTGGGCTTGCTGAGGCGTTGCGGCCAGGAAGATGAACTCGATGTCCTGGCGACGCGAAGGCTGCGCAGCTACCTGCCCGCCAACGGTGCTTTGCAGGCTCTTGGCACGACCTTCGCTCTGACGCAGCTGGAACATGTCGGCAATTTGCTGGGCCAGTTGAACCGGTTGGTCGACGCGTTCGGTGGCGACGATGCTGCCACCGTTAGCCTGCCAATCCTGGCTGAACGCTCTCAACACGCGATCGCCCCATTCGCCTTTCGGCACCATGATGGCTGCGCGATGCAGGCCATCGGCGCGAGCGCGGCGGGACACTTCGCGGGCTTCGTCTTCAGCCGCAAGGCCGAACTGGAACAGTTGGGCCGGACCTTGTGCGCCTTCGCTGTAATTCAGCGCCAGGGTGGTGATCGGCAGTTGCGGGCGAGCACTGAGCTGTTTGACCAGCGGTTTCTCCAGCGGGCCGACGACCAGTTGCACGCCGTCGGCCTGAGCCTTGCGATAGAACTCATCAAGGGACGTCAGGCGCGAGCTGTCATAGAACTCGATGGCTGGCGGCTTCTGCCCGGCTTGTTGGGCCTGGTAGTGAGCAGCCATGAAACCTTCGCGCAGTGCTTTGCCGACCGACGCCAGCGGGCCGTCCTGTGGCAGCAGCAGGGCGATTTTGCTCAGGGGCTGGCTAGCCAGTTCCTTGAGCTTGGTCAGTGGTAGCGGCAATTGAATGGCGGCCGGGTGCTTTGGATTCTGTGCGCGCCAGTTGTCGATCGCGGCTTGCTGCTGTTCCAGGGTGCCGGCAGTTTTCACAGCCAGCGCCAGGCCCATCCAGCCGCCGAGGTCGTCGGTAGTGGTTGGCTGCAACTGGTCGGTCGGCAACGAGGCGATCAGGGTCCAGATAGCTTCGTGGTTTTTGCTCGCGGCTTCACCTTCAAGCATTGGCGCGATGAAGATGCGCTCCCGTGCGGCGGCCAGCGTCTGGCCATCGGCTTCAAGGGCGCGGGCATGGACGGTGCCGGTGCGAACCTGTTGCTCAACCGGCAGTTCACTCAGGCGTTGCAGGCTCGGATGACTCAAGGCTGTCAGCGCCGCTTTGGGCTGATTGCGAACCATGGCCAGTTCAGCCGCCAGGGTACTGGCGAAAACCTGTTGTCCAGGCTTGAGTGTTTCGACGGGGACTTGTTGCAGGATTTGCGCGGACTGGCCGGCATTCCCCTGACGATAGGCCAGGTCTGCTGCGCTCAGGCGCAACAGGGAGGCTTTTTCCGGGTCTTTGCTTTGAGCTGCCTGTGCGAGCAATTGCTCGATACTGGCATCCGGGGTCCGAGGAAGTTCGCCAAGGCTGGAGGAGGGCGAGCTGGCGCAAGCCGCCAGCAAGGCAGCGAGGCAGAGGGCAGTGAGCAGCCGCAGGCAAGCGATCATGTAAGTGTTCCTGATACTCGATCAAATTAGCGTGGAATTGTACCCAAGCACTGGCCGGGGCGCGATGTTACTGGTGTGAATCGATCAATTTAGCTCGTGCAAATGTTGCAGCACTGCACAAAAGGCTGCAAAACCGAGGGTTGCTTGCGCGTATCGCGAACCTCACGACGCGCTACAATGGCGGTTTTTACCGATCATGAGGTGTGCGCTTTGACTGCTCCAGGTGCTTTGAATTCCGCTGCTGGCTCGCTTTATGTGGTGGCGACGCCCATCGGCAACCTGGACGACATCAGCGCGCGTGCGCTGAAAATCCTGCGCGAGGTCGCCCTGATCGCCGCCGAAGACACCCGTCACTCACAGCGATTGATGCAGCATTTCGGCATTCCTACACCGCTGGCAGCTTGCCATGAACACAATGAGCGGGATGAAGGTAGCCGCTTTATCACACGCTTGCTCGCCGGCGACGATGTGGCGCTGATTTCCGATGCGGGCACGCCGTTGATTTCCGATCCGGGTTATCACCTCGTGCGTCAGGCTCGTGCTGCGGGTATCAATGTGGTGCCGGTTCCGGGCGCCTGCGCGTTGATCGCAGCGTTGTCGGCGGCGGGGTTGCCGTCGGACCGTTTCATCTTCGAAGGCTTTCTGCCGGCCAAGGCTGTCGGTCGGCGCGCTCGACTTGAACTGGTAAAAGAAGAGCCGCGCACGCTGATCTTTTATGAAGCCCCACACCGGATCCTTGAGTGCCTTCAAGACATGGAGTTGGTGTTTGGTGGTGAGCGTCCAGCGTTGCTGGCGCGCGAGCTGACCAAGACTTTCGAAACCCTTAAAGGCTTGCCGCTGGCCGAGTTGCGCGAGTTCGTCGAGTCAGACAGCAATCAGCAGCGCGGTGAGTGCGTGGTGTTGGTGGCGGGTTGGTCTGCCCCCGAGACCGAAGACGCCGTCAGCAGTGAAGCGATGCGCATTCTGAATCTGTTGCTTGAAGAAATGCCGCTCAAGCGAGCCGCGGCGTTGGCGGCGCAAATTACCGGCGAGCGCAAGAATGTGCTCTATCAGGTCGCGCTGGATAAACAGAAGGGCGAGTAAAAACCGACGTGCAGGCGTGGCCCAAGGCGTTTAGCGCTTGTCCTTCGGCCGCTCTGCCGTTAATCTTCGCGGCGGAGAGTCGATCGGACAGTCGCTGCCCTCTATGAAAATTAGGGGGGGGAGGAAAGTCCGGGCTCCATAGGGCGAAGTGCCAGGTAATGCCTGGGAGGCGTGAGCCTACGGAAAGTGCCACAGAAAATAACCGCCTAAGCGCTTCGGCGCCGGTAAGGGTGAAAAGGTGCGGTAAGAGCGCACCGCACGTCTGGCAACAGTTCGTGGCTAGGTAAACCCCACTTGGAGCAAGACCAAATAGGGTCCCAAGGCGTGGCCCGCGCTGGGACCGGGTAGGTTGCTAAAGATGTCCAGTGATGGCCATCGTAGACGAATGACTGTTCAAGACAGAACCCGGCTTACAGATCGACTCTCCACCTTTTTCCCCTCCCTGCTTTAATCATTGAGCAGGGCGCCTGTAGTAGCAATTTCCCTCCTTACAGAATCAACAGCAGAAGCACTTTCGTAATACCAAAAAAATCTTACTCTTAACAAACTACTTTAACTTTCGAGCGCAGCCTTCAGTGCTGGTTCAAGTTATTGAGCAGGATGACACGTCAGATTCTCGCTACCCCTCCTTTTGCGCTCCTAAATCTCAGTTCTGTAAGGCTTTTCCTTTAATCCGCGCCTTGACGGTGCGGTGGCCGCATTCCTATAGTGTGCGCAAGTGGCGGAAAGTGGCATGAAGTGGGTTTTTTGAGCTCAAAACGCTAATATTTGGAGAAGCGCTGACGTGTTTCGCGGAGCTAACGCTATCAGTCTCGACGCAAAGGGCCGTCTCGCTATGCCGAGCCGGTACCGTGACGAGCTCGTTTCGCGTAGTTCCGGTCAGTTAATCGTCACAATTGATGCCGTTGATCCGTGTTTGTGTGTTTACCCCCTCGATGAGTGGGAAATTATTGAAACCAAACTGCGCGCACTGCCTTCGCTTCGCGAAGAGAACCGCCGCCTGCAACGTTTACTGATTGGTAATGCCGTCGACCTCGAGCTCGATGGCAGTGGTCGTTTTCTGGTTCCGCCGCGTCTTCGTGAATATGCCAGGTTGGATAAGCGCGCGATGTTGGTAGGCCAACTGAACAAGTTCCAATTGTGGGACGAGGATGCCTGGGATGCGGTTTCTGCCGCAGACCTGGCTGCTATTCAACAACCGGGCTCTATGCCTGATGAACTGCGTGATTTGATCCTGTGACTATTGATAGCGGCTTTAACCACATCACCGTACTGCTTGACGAAGCCGTGGAGGCTCTCGCCGTACGCCCTGATGGCTGCTATCTGGACGGTACGTTCGGGCGCGGCGGGCACAGCCGGTTGATCCTCAGCCAGCTCGGTCCCGAGGGTCGGGTACTCGGATTCGATAAAGATCCTCAAGCGATTGCCACCGGGCAAACGCTAGCGGCCGAAGACGGCCGCTTTGTCGTTGTGCAGCGCAGCTTTGCCGAGCTCGGTTCGGAAGTCGCCGAACGTGGCCTGGACGGCAAGGTCAGCGGCGTTTTGCTCGACCTCGGCGTGTCCTCGCCGCAGCTCGACGATCCTGAGCGCGGCTTCAGTTTCCTCAATGATGGCCCGCTGGACATGCGCATGGATCCGTCCCGCGGGATCAGCGCTGCCGAATTCGTCAACACCGCCCCGGTGGAAGAAATCGCCCGGGTGTTCAAGCAATACGGCGAAGAACGTTTCTCCGGCCGCATGGCCCGTGCCGTGGCCGAGCGTCGTGACATCAAGCCGTTCGAGCGCACTGCCGATCTGGCTGAAGTCCTGAAAGTCGCCAACCCGGCATGGGAAAAGGGCAAAAACCCGGCGACCCGTGCGTTCCAGGGCTTGCGTATTCACGTCAACAACGAACTGGGTGATCTGGAAGCCGGCCTCGAAGCCGCGCTGGAATGCCTGGAAGTCGGCGGCCGTCTGGTGGTCATCAGCTTCCACTCGCTGGAAGACCGCATCGTCAAACTGTTCATGCGCAAACTGGTGAAAGGCGAAGCCGACAATCTGCCGCGTAACCTGCCGGTACGTCACGTCGCCTTCGAACCAATAATCAAAATCCATGGCAAAGCGCAGTCCGCCTCCGAGGCCGAACTCAAAGCCAACCCACGTTCCCGTAGCGCCGTCATGCGCGTCGCGGAGAAGCTGCGGTGAGCAAGCTTTTCGCCAAGCCACTTCCCGGCGGAAGCTTTTTCATGTTTCTGCTGTTTATTGGCGTGCTCGTGTCGGCCATCGGCGTTTCCTACAGCGCCCACTGGAACCGTCAACTGCTGAATTCGCTGTACAACGAGTTGAGCGTGCGCGACAAGGCGCAAGCGGAGTGGGGCCGCTTGATTCTCGAACAGAGCACCTGGACCGCCCACAGCCGTATCGAAGTCCTGGCGACCGAGCAACTGAAGATGCGCATTCCTGGCGCCGCTGAAGTGCAGATGGTGGCGCCATGATGAAACTCGAGGGCGCACTCTTTCCATGGCGGTTCCGCCTGGTGGTGGGTTTGCTCGGCGTCATGGTCGCGGCGATTGCCTGGCGCATTATCGATCTGCAAGTAGTCGACCGTGCCTTTCTAAAAGGTCAGGGCGATGCGCGCAGCGTTCGTCATATCCCGATTCCGGCTCACCGTGGTCTGATCACTGACCGTAACGGCGAGCCTTTGGCCGTGAGTACCCCAGTCACCACCCTTTGGGCCAATGCCAAGGAAATGCAAACGGCCAAAGAAAAGTGGCCTGCACTGGCGGCTGCCTTGGGGCAGGACCCGAAAGCCCTGGCCGAACGTCTCGAGGCCCAGGCCAACAAAGAATTCATTTATCTGGTGCGCGGGCTGACCCCCGAGCAGGGCCAGTCTGTGCTCGATCTGAAAGTGCCGGGCGTTTATGGTATCGAAGAATTCCGGCGTTTCTACCCGGCCGGTGAAGTCACGGCCCATATGGTCGGTTTTACCGACATCGATGACCACGGTCGTGAAGGCGTCGAGCTGGCCTACGACGAATGGCTGGCCGGGGTCCCCGGCAAGCGGCAGGTGATCAAGGATCGGCGTGGCCGACTTATCAAGGATGTTCAGGTCACCAAAAACGCCAAGGCCGGAAAGCCCTTGGCGTTGTCCATTGACCTGCGTCTGCAATACCTGGCCAACCGTGAATTGCGTAACGCGATCATCGAGAACGGCGCCAAGGCCGGCAGTCTGGTGATCATGGACGTGAAGAGCGGCGAGATCCTCGCCATGGTCAACCAGCCGACCTACAACCCGAACAACCGCCGCAACCTGCAACCGGCGATGATGCGTAACCGCGCGATGATCGACGTGTTCGAACCGGGTTCGACGATGAAAGCGATCTCGATGAGCGCCGCGATTGAAACCGGGCGCTGGAAGCCGACCGATACCGTCGAGGTGTACCCGGGCACCTTGCAGATTGGTAAATACACCATCAAGGACGTCTCCAAGAGCGAAGGGCCGGTGCTCGACCTGACTGGCATCCTGATCAACTCCAGTAACGTCGGCATGAGTAAGGTCGCGTTCGATATCGGCGGTGAAACGATTTTCCGTCTGGCGCAAAAAGTCGGCCTCGGCCAGGACACCGGCCTGGGCTTCCCGGGCGAGCGCGTCGGCAACCTGCCGAACTACCGCGAATGGCGCAAGGCTGAAACTGCCACGCTGTCCTACGGCTACGGTATTTCCGTGACCGCGATCCAGTTGGTCCACGCCTTCTCGGCCCTGGCCAACAATGGTCGCCTCGCGCCGCTGACCCTGATCAAAACCGACAAGGCGCCGCAAACCACACAGGTATTGCCGGAAGCTGTCGCGAAAACCATGCAAACCATGCTGCAACAAGTGATCGAAGCCCCGCGCGGTGTATTCCGTGCGCAAGTGCCGGCGTATCACGTGGGCGGCAAGTCGGGTACCGCGCGTAAAACGTCGGTCGGCACCAAAGGCTACGCCGAGAATTCCTACCGCTCGCTGTTCGCCGGCTTCGGCCCGATGAACGATCCGCGCTACGCCATCGTGGTGGTGATCGACGAACCGACCAAGGCCGGTTACTTCGGTGGTCTGGTATCGGCCCCGGTGTTCAGCAAAGTGATGTCCGGGACCTTGCGTCTGATGAACATCACCCCGGACAACCTGCCACCCACTCAACAAGCGAACGCAACACCAGTCGTTCCGCTGAAAGCCAATGGAGGGCGCGGCTGATGTCTCTGAGTCTGAACAAGATTTTCGCCCACGCCGGCCGCGATCTGTTGATCCGCGAACTGACCCTGGACAGCCGCAACGTGCGGGCTGGCGATCTGTTTCTCGCCGTCCCTGGCGGCAAATTCGACGGTCGCGCGCACATTGCCGATGCCCTGCAACGCGGTGCTGCCGCTGTGGCGTATGAAGTCGAAGGCGCGACCGTATTGCCGATTACCGATGTTCCACTGATTCCGGTCAAAGGCCTGGCGGCGCAGCTGTCGGACATCGCCGGGCGTTTTTACGGTGACCCTAGTCGTCACCTGAACCTGATCGGCGTGACCGGCACTAACGGCAAAACCAGCGTGACGCAGTTGGTTGCGCAAGCATTGGACTTGCTCGGCCAGCACTGCGGCATCGTCGGCACGTTGGGCACCGGTTTTTACGGCGCGCTCGAAAGCGGCTTGCACACCACGCCGAACCCGATCGCCGTGCAAGCGACCCTCGCCGACCTGAAAAAGGCGGGTGCCAAAGCCGTCGCCATGGAAGTTTCTTCCCACGGTCTGGATCAGGGGCGCGTGACCGCACTGGCGTTCGATGTGGCGGTGATGACCAACCTGTCCCGCGATCACCTGGATTACCACGGCACCATGCAAGCCTACGGCGAAGCCAAGGCCAAGCTGTTTGCCTGGAACGATTTGAAGTGCCGGGTGGTTAACCTCGACGACGAATTCGGCCGCCAACTGGCAGCTGATAAACGCGAGTCGCGCCTGATCACCTACAGCCTGGAAGACTCCAGTGCCTACCTTTATTGCCGCGAAGCGCAGTTCGATGACGAAGGCGTGCGCGCCACGTTGGTCACGCCGCAGGGTGAGCATCATCTGCGTAGCACCTTGCTCGGTCGTTTCAACCTGAGCAACGTGCTGGCCGCGGTCGGCGCCTTGCTCGGTCTGGACTACGCACTGGACGAAATACTCAACGTGCTGCCGAAACTCGAAGGCCCGGCTGGACGCATGCAGCGCCTCGGCGGCGGTACTCAGCCGCTGGTCGTGGTCGATTACGCCCACACGCCGGATGCGCTGGAAAAAGTCTTGATGGCCCTGCGTCCTCACGCCAAAGGCCGTTTGCTGTGCCTGTTCGGTTGCGGTGGTGATCGCGATCGCGGCAAGCGTCCGTTGATGGCTGAAGTGGTCGAGCGTCTGGCTGACGGCGTGCTGGTGACCGATGACAACCCGCGCACCGAAGACCCGGCAGTGATTTTCGACGACATCCGCGCCGGTTTTACCGCTGTGGATAAAGTCACCTTCGTCGCTGGCCGTGGCCAGGCGATTGCGCAATTGATCGCCAGCGCTTCGGCGGATGACGTGATTGTCCTGGCCGGTAAAGGTCACGAGGACTATCAGGAAATCAACGGCCAGCGTCACGCGTTCTCCGATCTGGTCGAGGCCGATCACGCCTTGACCGCGTGGGAGGTGGCCCATGCTTAAAGCCTTGAAACTGAGCGAACTGACCGGCGCGCTGAATGCCCGCCTGGTCACTGCCGATGTCAGCTTCGACGGCGTCAGCATCGACAGCCGCGCGATCAAACCAGGCCAGCTCTTTATCGCCCTGACCGGCCCGCGCTTCGATGGTCATGACTATCTCAATGACGTCGCCGCAAAAGGCGCCGTTGCAGCGCTGGTCGAACGCGAAGTCGCCGACAGCGCACTGCCGCAATTGCTGGTGAAAGATACCCGTCAGGCGCTGGGGCAACTCGGCGCGTTGAACCGTGCGGCTTACACCCATCCCGTTGCGGCCATCACCGGTTCCAGCGGCAAGACCACGGTCAAGGAAATGCTCGCCAGCATCCTGCGCACGCGCGGTCCGGTGTTGGCGACCCGTGGCAACCTGAACAATGACCTCGGCGTTCCGCTGACCCTGCTCGAGCTCGCACCGGAACATACCGCTGCGGTGATCGAACTGGGTGCTTCGCGTCTCGGCGAAATCGCCTACACCGTCGGCATGACCAAGCCTCATGTGGCCGTGCTCAACAACGCCGGGACCGCCCACGTCGGCGAGTTCGGCGGGCCGGAAAAAATCGTTGAAGCCAAGGGCGAGATTATTGAAGGGCTCGATGCCGATGGCGTCGCCGTTCTCAATCTTGACGACAAAGCGTTCGACATCTGGAAGACCCGCGCTGCCGGTCGCAAAGTGCTGACCTTCGCCCTGAGCAATGTCAGTGCCGATTTCTACGGCAGCGATCTGGACCGCGACGCTCGCGGTTGCCCGGCGTTCAACCTGCACACTCCTGACGGTATGGAGCGCGTTCAACTGAACCTGCTCGGCACCCATAACGTCGCCAATGCCATGGCCGCCGCCGCCGCTGCCCACGCGCTGGGCGTGTCGCTGTTCGGCATCGCCACCGGCCTCGGCTCGGTGCAGCCGGTCAAGGGCCGCACCGTCGCGCAACTGGCCACCAATGGCATGCGCGTAATCGATGACACATACAACGCGAACCCCACCTCCATGTGCGCCGCCGTTGATATACTCGCCGGCTTTTCCGGCCGCACCGTTCTGGTGCTCGGAGATATCGGCGAGTTGGGCGATTGGGCGGAGCAGGGGCACCGCGATGTGGGCGAGTACGCCCGCGGCAAGGTTTCCGCGCTTTACGCTGTCGGGCCAATGATGGCTCACGCCGTGAACGCTTTCGGTCCACAGGCCTATCACTTCAGCACTCAGGCTGAACTGATCAAGGCCCTCGGCGCCGAGCAAGACACAAACACCACCATTTTGATCAAGGGCTCGCGCAGCGCTGCGATGGAAAACATCGTCGCCGCTTTGTGCGGGACCAGCCTGGAGAAACATTAATGCTGCTGCTGCTAGCGGAGTATCTGCAACAGTTCTACAAAGGCTTCGCGGTCTTTCAGTACCTGACCCTGCGCGGGATTCTCGGTGTGCTGACCGCGCTGGTTTTGTCGCTGTGCTATGGCCCGTGGATGATCCGCACTTTACAGAACCGTCAGATCGGTCAATCCGTTCGTAACGACGGTCCACAATCGCACCTGTCCAAGTCCGGCACCCCGACCATGGGTGGTGCGCTGATTCTGTCATCCATCGGCGTCAGCACGTTGCTTTGGGCTGACCTGACCAACCGTTATGTCTGGACTGTGTTGCTGGTGACTTTGCTGTTCGGCGCCATCGGCTGGGTCGACGACTACCGCAAAGTGATCGAGAAGAACTCCCGTGGCTTGCCGAGCCGCTGGAAGTACTTCTGGCAATCGGTGTTCGGCCTGGGCGCGGCGATCTTCCTTTATATGACCGCAGCGACGCCGGTGGAAACCACCCTGATCCTGCCGATGCTCAAGGACCACAGCATTCCGCTGGGCATAGGTTTCATTGTCCTGACTTACTTCGTGATTGTCGGGTCGAGCAACGCGGTCAACCTGACCGACGGCCTCGACGGTCTGGCGATCATGCCTACCGTAATGGTCGGCGGCGGGTTGGGGATCTTCTGCTACCTGTCGGGTAACGTGAAATTCGCTGAATACCTGCTGATCCCGTATGTACCGGGCGCAGGCGAGTTGATCGTTTTCTGCGGCGCCTTGATCGGCGCGGGCCTCGGGTTCCTCTGGTTCAACACGTATCCGGCTCAGGTGTTCATGGGCGACGTCGGCGCATTGGCGCTGGGCGCGGCACTGGGCACCATCGCGGTGATCGTCCGTCAGGAAATCGTCCTGTTCATCATGGGCGGCGTGTTCGTGATGGAGACCCTGTCAGTCGTCATTCAGGTCGCGTCCTTTAAGCTCACCGGTCGCCGTGTGTTCCGCATGGCACCGATTCACCACCACTTTGAACTCAAGGGCTGGCCCGAGCCACGCGTGATCGTCCGTTTCTGGATCATCACCGTGATTCTCGTGCTGGTTGGCCTTGCCACCCTGAAGCTGAGGTAGAACGAGTGTCTCTGATCGCTTCTGACCACTTCCGCATCGTTGTCGGCCTCGGCAAGAGCGGCATGTCCCTGGTTCGCTTCCTGGCGAACCGGGGCACGTCGTTTGCTGTCGCCGATACGCGGGAAAATCCACCGGAACTGGCCACGCTCAAGCGTGACTATCCGCACGTGGAAGTGCGTTGTGGCGAGCTGGACGTCGAATTCCTGTGCCGCGCCGACGAGCTCTACGTGAGCCCCGGCCTGGCGCTGGCGACCCCGGCCCTGCAGGCTGCCGCCGCCCGTGGCGTGAAATTGTCCGGCGACATCGAGCTGTTCGCGCGTAACGCGAAGGCGCCGATTGTCGCTATCAGCGGTTCCAACGCGAAAAGCACCGTCACCACACTGGTTGGCGAAATGGCAGCAGCGGCCGGCAAGCGTGTCGCCGTTGGTGGCAACCTCGGTACGCCGGCGCTGGACCTGCTCAGCGACGACGTCGAGCTGTACGTGATGGAACTGTCGAGCTTCCAGCTCGAAACCACCGATCAGCTCAACGCCGAAGTGGCGACCGTGCTCAACGTCAGCGAAGACCACATGGACCGCTACAGCGGTCTGCCGGCTTATCACCTGGCCAAGCACCGGATCTTCCGGGGTGCCAAGCAGTTTGTGGTCAACCGTCAGGATGCCCTCAGCCGTCCGCTGATAGGCGAAGGTCAGCCATGCTGGACCTTCGGTTTGAGCAAGCCCGATTTCAAGGCCTTTGGTATCCGCGAAGAAGACGGCGAGAAGTACCTGGCCTTCGAATTCCAGAACCTGATGCCGGTGCGCGAGTTGAAAATTCGCGGCGCCCACAACCAGTCCAACGCCCTGGCGGCATTGGCCCTGGGCCACGCCGTCGGCCTGCCGTTCGACGCCATGCTCTCGAGCCTGCGCACCTTCGCCGGACTTGAGCATCGCTGCCAGTGGGTCCGCGACCTGAATGGCGTGAGCTACTACAACGATTCCAAAGCCACCAACGTCGGCGCCGCACTGGCTGCCATCGAAGGCCTGGGCGCGGACATCGACGGCAAGCTCGTGCTGATCGCCGGTGGCGACGGCAAGGGTGCCGAGTTCAAGGACCTGCGTGATCCGGTGGCGTCCAACTGCCGCGCCGTGGTGCTGATGGGCCGTGACTCCGAGCTGATCGCTCAGGCCATCGGCGATGCCGTGCCACTGATTCGCGTCAACTCGCTGATCGAAGCGGTCGAGCAATGCCGCGCCATCGCAGAGACGGGCGACGCCGTGTTGTTGTCGCCTGCGTGCGCCAGTTTCGACATGTTCAAGAATTACGAAGACCGTGGTCACCAGTTCGTCCGCGCCGTGGAGGATCTGGCATGAGCCTGATGAACATCATCAAGCCCTATCCGTCGCCGATCATCACCGGGCGCGGCATCGACCTCGACTTCCCGATGCTCGCCGGCTGCCTGGCATTGATCGGCCTCGGGCTGGTCATGATTGCATCGGCATCGACCGAAGTGGCGGCTGTGCAGTCGGGCAGCGCCCTGTACTACATGATTCGCCACCTTATCTACGTTGTGCTGGGCCTGGGTGCCTGCATCGTCACCATGATGATTCCGATCGCCACCTGGCAACGCCTGGGCTGGCTGATGCTGATCGGTGCGTTCGGTCTGCTGGTGATGGTGATCATCCCGGGGATCGGCCGTGAAGTGAACGGTTCGATGCGCTGGATCGGCTTCAGTTTCTTCAACGTTCAGCCGTCGGAAATTGCCAAGGTATTTGTCGTTATTTACCTTGCCGGTTACCTGGTGCGTCGCCAGAAAGAAGTGCGTGAAAGCTGGATGGGCTTCTTCAAGCCGTTCATCGTTCTGCTGCCAATGGCGGGTCTGTTGCTGATGGAGCCGGACTTCGGTGCCACCGTCGTGATGATGGGGGCTGCTGCGGCGATGCTGTTCCTCGGCGGGGTCGGGCTGTTCCGTTTTTCCTTGATGGTTGTCCTGGCGGTCGCGGCGGTGGTGTTGTTGATTCAAGTGCAGCCGTATCGAATGGCGCGCCTGACCAACTTCGCGGATCCGTGGGCCGACCAGTTCGGTGCCGGCTATCAGTTGTCTCAAGCGTTGATCGCGTTTGGTCGCGGCGAATGGCTGGGCGTTGGCCTGGGCAACAGCGTGCAGAAACAGTTCTACCTGCCGGAAGCCCACACCGACTTCGTGTTCTCGGTCCTGGCCGAAGAGCTGGGTGCCGTGGGTTCTTTGTGCACGGTGGCGCTGTTCGTCTTTGTCTGTATTCGTGGCATGTACATCGGTTATTGGGCCGAGAAGGCCAAGCAATTTTTCGCCGCCTACATCGCGTACGGCTTGTCGTTCCTGTGGATTGGTCAGTTCCTGATCAACATCGGGGTGAACGTCGGTCTGCTGCCAACTAAAGGTCTGACTCTGCCGTTCCTCAGTTACGGCGGTAGCTCGTTGGTGATCTGCTGTGCCTGTCTCGGCTTGTTGCTGCGCATCGAATGGGAAAGTCGAACCCACTTGGGCAGCGAAGAGATGGAGTTCCATGAAAGCGACTTCGCCGAGGAGCCGACCCATGGGCGCTAACGTATTGATCATGGCGGGCGGCACCGGTGGTCACGTGTTTCCGGCGCTGGCGTGTGCCCGCGAATTCCAGGCCCGTGGTTACACCGTGCATTGGCTCGGGACACCGCGTGGCATCGAGAACGATCTGGTCCCGGTGGCCGGCATCGAACTGCATCGAATCAATGCCAGTGGTCTGCGTGGCAAGGGCAAGCTGTCCCTGCTCAAGGCGCCGTTCATGTTGCTCAAGTCGATCTGGCAGGCGCGGACGATCATTCGTCAGCTGCGGCCGGTGTGTGTCGTCGGCTTTGGTGGTTATGTGACCGGTCCTGGTGGCGTTGCAGCCAAACTGGCCGGCGTGCCGGTGATCGTTCATGAACAGAACGCCGTGGCCGGTACCGCCAATCGGTTGCTGGTGCCGTTGGCCGCCCGAGTCTGTGAAGCGTTCCCCGACACCTTTACCCTGTCGGGCAGCCGTCGGACCACCGGTAACCCGGTGCGCACCGAGCTGTTCCTCGACACACCGCGGCAGGCTCTGGCCGGTCGCAAGGCGCGTTTGCTGATCCTGGGCGGAAGCCTGGGCGCAGAACCGTTGAACAAGTTGCTGCCTGAAGCCCTGTCGCAAGTCGCCCCCGACCTGCGCCCGGAAGTGTTTCATCAGGCCGGCAAAAACCACGATGAAGTGACTGCAGAGCGCTACCGCGCGGCTGGCGTCGAGGCGCAAGTGCAGCCTTTCATCAAAGACATGGCCCAAGCCTATGGCTGGGCCGACCTGGTGGTGTGCCGCGCAGGCGCGTTGACCATCAGTGAACTGGCCGCCGCCGGTCTGCCCTCGATGCTGGTGCCTTTGCCCCACGCGATCGACGATCACCAGACCCGCAACGCCGATTATTTGGCCCGTGAAGGCGCTGCCTTCCTGATGCCGCAAAGAACGACTGGCGCAGCGGATCTTGCCGCACGCCTGACAGAGGTCCTGATGCAACCACAACGACTGACCGACATGGCTACCGCGGCACGCCGCCTGGCCAAACCCGATGCAACCCGTAACGTGGTCGATACCTGCCTGGAGGTGGCCCATGGTTGAGAATCAGAAAGCCATGCCGCAACCGGAAATGCGCCGCATCCGTCGCATCCACTTCGTCGGAATCGGCGGCGTGGGCATGTGCGGTATCGCCGAAGTGTTGTTGAACCTGGGCTATGAAGTGTCCGGTTCCGACCTGAAAGCTTCGCCGGTGACCGAGCGTCTCGAGTCCTTCGGTGCCCAGATCTTTATCGGCCACCGTGCCGAGAACGCCGCGACCGCCGATGTGCTGGTCACCTCCAGTGCCGTGAACACCTCCAACCCGGAAGTCGCCACCGCCCTGGAACGCCGCATTCCGGTGGTGCCTCGCGCTGAAATGCTGGCTGAGCTGATGCGCTACCGCCACGGCATCGCCGTCGCCGGTACCCATGGCAAAACCACCACCACCAGCCTGATCGCTTCGGTGTTTGCCGCCGGTGGGCTCGACCCGACTTTCGTCATCGGTGGCCGTCTGAATGCCGCGGGCACCAATGCCCAGCTCGGCACCAGCCGTTACCTGATCGCCGAAGCTGACGAAAGCGATGCGAGCTTCCTGCACTTGCAGCCGCTGGTGGCCGTGGTCACCAACATCGACGCCGACCACATGGCGACCTACGACGGTGACTTCAACAAACTGAAGAAAACCTTCGTCGAGTTCCTGCACAACCTGCCGTTCTACGGTCTGGCCGTGGTGTGCCTGGACGATCCGGTGGTGCGTGAAATTCTGCCGCAGGTGAAACGTCCGACGGTCACTTACGGCTTCGGCGACGACTGCGACGTGCGCGCAATCAATGTGCGTCAGCAGGGCATGCAGACCTTCTTCACCGTGCTGCGTCCTGATCGCGATCCGCTGGATGTCTCGGTGAACATGCCGGGCAACCACAACGTGTTGAACGCACTGGCAACCATCTGCATCGCCACCGATGAAGGTGTCAGCGATGAAGCCATCGTCCAGGGCCTGTCCGGGTTCCAGGGTGTCGGCCGACGCTTCCAGGTCTACGGCGAACTGCCAGTAGAAGGTGGCAGCGTGATGCTGGTCGACGACTACGGTCACCACCCGACCGAAGTCGCCGCGGTGATCAAAGCCGTGCGCGGTGGCTGGCCGGAACGCCGTCTGGTGATGGTCTACCAGCCGCACCGTTACAGCCGCACCCGCGACCTGTACGACGATTTCGTCAATGTATTGGCCGATGCCAACGTCCTGCTGCTGATGGAAGTCTACCCGGCCGGTGAAGAACCGATCCCTGGGGCCGACAGCCGCAAGCTGTGCAACAGCATCCGTCAGCGCGGTCAGCTCGACCCGATCTACATCGAGCGCGGTGTTGACCTCGCGCCGGTGGTCAAGCCGCTGCTGCGTGCTGGCGACATCCTGCTGTGCCAGGGCGCCGGTGACATCGGTGGTCTCGCACCGAAACTGTTGAAAAGTCCGTTGTTCGCAGGCGCCGTTGCTGCGCCGAGTGTGGGGAAGTTGAAATGACTGCTGCTTACGCCAACCTCGTCTCCACTATTGCGCCGAAAGATTTCGGCCGCGTCGCCGTGCTCTTCGGCGGCAAGAGTGCCGAGCGTGAGGTTTCTCTCAAGTCGGGTAACGCGGTTCTCGACGCGCTGCTAAGCGCCGGTGTGGACGCGTTTGGTCTCGACGTGGGCGATGACCTTTTGCAGCGTCTGCTGAACGAAAAAATCGATCGCGCCTTCATCATTCTCCACGGTCGTGGCGGTGAAGACGGCAGCATGCAGGGCCTGCTGGAGTGCCTGGGTATTCCGTACACCGGCAGCGGCATCCTTGCTTCCGCGCTGGCCATGGACAAGCTGCGGACCAAACAGGTCTGGCACAGCCTCGGTATTCCGACGCCACGCCATGCCGTGCTGAGCTGCGAGGCCGATTGTATTTCGGCGGTGACGGAACTGGGCTTCCCTTTGATCGTCAAACCGGCCCATGAAGGTTCAAGTATCGGGATGGCCAAAGTGACCTCCGCGTCGGAGTTGATCGACGCGTGGAAAGCGGCCAGTACCTACGATTCGCAAGTGTTGGTCGAGCAATGGATTCAAGGTCCGGAGTTCACCATCGCCACCCTGCGTGACCAGGTGTTGCCACCGATCGCCCTGGGCACGACGCACAGTTTCTACGACTACGACGCCAAGTACGTGGCTTCCGATACTCAGTACCGGATTCCGTGTGGCCTGGATAGCAGCAAAGAAAAAGAACTGATGGACCTCACGGCGAAAGCCTGTGAGGCGCTGGGTATCGCCGGTTGGGGCAGGGCTGACGTGATGCAGGACGCCGACGGGCAGTTCTGGTTCCTGGAAGTCAATACCGCACCGGGCATGACCGATCACAGCCTGGTGCCGATGGCGGCTCGTGCTGCCGGTCTGGATTTCCAGCAACTGGTTCTGGCGATTCTGGCCGCAAGTATCGAGCCGCGAGGTTAAGAGCATGCAAGGCGCACAGCTGAGACATCAGCCCTCCGCACCACCCGGCCGCAAGCCGGTACCGCGGGGTGCCAGCCGAATGGTGGCCAAAGAGCCGATGTCTGCGCGCCTGCCGAAAGCCAATTTTGGTTTTCTGAAAAGCCTGTTCTGGCCGGTGCTGCTGGTCGCGCTGGGTTTCGGTACTTACGAAGGCGCGCAGCGTTTGTTGCCGTACGCCGACCGGCCGATCACCAAGATCAACGTGCAGGGCGATTTGAGTTACATCAGCCAGCAAGCGGTGCAGCAGCGGATCGCCCCGTACGTGGCGTCGAGCTTCTTCACCATCGATCTTGCGAGCATGCGTACCGAGCTTGAAACGATGCCATGGATTGCCCACGCCGAAGTGCGTCGGGTGTGGCCGGATCAAGTGGTGATCCGCCTGGAAGAACAACTGCCGGTGGCCCGTTGGGGCGATGAGTCGCTGTTGAACAACCAGGGGCAGGCGTTCACCCCGCGTGAGCTGGCGAATTACGAACACTTGCCACAGCTGTTCGGCCCACAACGGGCCCAACAGCAAGTGATGCAGCAATACCAGGTGCTGAGCCAGATGCTCAGGCCGTTGGGCTTCTCGATTGCACGGCTGGAGTTGCGTGATCGAGGCAGCTGGTTCCTGACCACCGGCGCCGGTAGCGCGGGCCCGGGAATCGAACTGTTGCTGGGACGCGGCAACCTGCTGGAAAAGATGCGCCGCTTCATTGCCATCTATGACAAGACGCTTAAAGAACAGATTACGAACATTGCGCGCATCGATCTGCGCTACGCCAACGGCCTCGCTGTTGGCTGGCGGGAACCTGTAGCGCCCACGACAGCCCAACCCGCTGTCGCGAAGAATTAAGAAGAGGCAGGACCATGGCAAACGTGCAAAGCGGCAAAATGATCGTCGGTCTCGATATCGGCACCTCCAAGGTGGTGGCGCTGGTCGGCGAGGTCTCGGACGACGGCACGCTGGAAATCGTCGGGATCGGTACCCATCCGTCCCGTGGCCTGAAGAAAGGCGTGGTGGTGAACATCGAGTCCACCGTGCAATCGATCCAGCGCGCGATCGAAGAGGCGCAGCTGATGGCTGGTTGCCGCATTCACTCGGCGTTCGTCGGCGTGGCCGGCAATCACATCCGCAGCCTGAACTCCCACGGCATCGTGGCGATTCGTGATCGCGAAGTCAGCTCCGCCGACCTCGAGCGCGTACTCGACGCCGCCCAGGCCGTGGCAATCCCGGCTGACCAGCGCGTTCTGCACACCCTGCCGCAGGATTACGTGATCGATAACCAGGAAGGTGTTCGTGAGCCTCTGGGCATGTCGGGCGTACGTCTGGAAGCCAAGGTTCACGTGGTCACCTGCGCCGTCAACGCCGCACAGAACATTGAAAAATGCGTGCGTCGCTGCGGCCTGGAAATCGACGACATCATTCTCGAGCAGCTTGCTTCCGCGTATTCGGTCCTGACCGACGACGAGAAAGAGCTGGGCGTGTGCCTGGTGGACATCGGTGGCGGCACCACCGACATCGCGATCTTCACCGAAGGCGCGATCCGTCACACCGCGGTGATCCCGATTGCGGGCGATCAGGTAACCAACGACATCGCCATGGCGTTGCGCACCCCGACCCAGTACGCCGAAGAAATCAAGATTCGCTACGCCTGCGCCCTGGCCAAACTGGCTGGTGCCGGTGAAACCATCAAGGTTCCAAGCGTTGGCGACCGTCCACCGCGCGAGCTGTCCCGCCAGGCCCTGGCCGAAGTGGTCGAGCCGCGTTACGACGAGCTGTTCACGCTGATCCAGGCCGAACTGCGTCGCAGTGGCTACGAAGACCTGATCCCGGCCGGCATCGTGCTGACCGGTGGTACGTCGAAGATGGAAGGCGCGGTGGAACTTGCCGAAGAAATCTTCCACATGCCGGTCCGCCTGGGCGTGCCGCATGGCGTCAAGGGCCTGGACGATGTGGTTCGTAACCCGATTTATTCCACTGGCGTTGGCCTGTTGATGTACGGCCTGCAGAAGCAGTCCGACGGGATTTCGTTCTCGGGCATCAGCAGCCGTGACAGCTACAGCAATGAAGAACCGAAAGCCGCCTTGCTCGATCGCATCAAGAGCTGGGTACAAGGCAACTTCTAAAGATTTACCGCAGCACCGTTGTAGATACAGGCAGTAGGCGAAAAAACTAGAGAAATGAAAGGAGAGGGAAAATGTTTGAACTCGTAGACAACATCCCCGCAAGCCCGGTTATTAAAGTTATCGGTGTTGGCGGAGGCGGCGGCAACGCCGTCAATCACATGGTCAAGAGCAACATTGAAGGCGTTGAATTCATCTGCGCCAACACTGATGCCCAAGCGCTGAAAAGCATCGGCGCGCGGACCATCCTGCAACTGGGTACCGGCGTGACCAAAGGTCTTGGCGCTGGCGCCAACCCTGAAGTAGGTCGTCAGGCCGCTCTCGAAGATCGTGAGCGCATTGCCGAAGTCCTGCAGGGCACCAATATGGTGTTCATCACCACCGGCATGGGCGGTGGTACCGGTACCGGTGCTGCGCCGATCATTGCTGAAGTGGCCAAGGAAATGGGGATTCTCACCGTTGCGGTGGTGACTCGTCCGTTCCCGTTCGAAGGCCGCAAGCGCATGCAGATCGCCGACGAAGGTATCCGTCTGCTGTCTGAAAGCGTCGACTCGTTGATCACCATTCCCAACGAGAAGCTGCTGACCATCCTTGGCAAGGACGCAAGCCTGCTGTCCGCATTCGCCAAGGCCGACGATGTACTGGCCGGTGCCGTTCGCGGTATCTCCGACATCATCAAGCGTCCGGGCATGATCAACGTCGACTTTGCCGACGTACGCACCGTGATGAGCGAAATGGGCATGGCGATGATGGGCACTGGCTGCGCCAGCGGTCCGAACCGTGCACGTGAGGCTACTGAAGCGGCCATTCGCAACCCGTTGCTGGAAGACGTGAACCTGCAAGGTGCACGCGGCATCCTGGTGAACATCACCGCCGGTCCTGACCTGTCCCTGGGTGAGTACTCCGACGTGGGTAGCATCATCGAAGCCTTTGCTTCCGAACACGCAATGGTCAAGGTCGGTACCGTTATCGATCCGGACATGCGCGACGAACTGCACGTGACCGTGGTTGCCACAGGTTTAGGCGCGAAAATCGAGAAGCCTGTAAAGGTCATCGACAACACCATGCACACGTCCGTGGCATCGCAGCCGCAACAGCAAGCGCCTTCGCGTCAGGAAGCGCCTGCGGTAAACTACCGTGACCTGGACCGTCCGACCGTCATGCGCAACCAGGCTCAGGCCGGTGCTGCGACTGCCGCGAAGATGAATCCGCAAGATGATCTGGACTACCTGGACATCCCGGCTTTCCTGCGTCGTCAGGCCGATTAATGGAATGTATCAGGGCTATGAAGGTGATTGGTGTTCAGCAAAGGTCTGGTCTGCTATCATCGCCAGCCTTTGTTGATACCAGTTCGCAATTTGCGCTGAAGCGGCCCAAGCCATGATTAAACAACGCACACTGAAAAATATTATCCGTGCTACAGGTGTAGGCCTGCACTCCGGGGAGAAGGTATACCTGACCCTCAAGCCCGCACCTATCGACACCGGCATTGTGTTTGTTCGTGCCGATCTCGACCCTGTGGTGCAGATTCCTGCCCGCGCGGAAAACGTTGGTGAAACCACGATGTCGACCACATTGGTCAGTGGTGACACCAAAGTTGATACGGTGGAGCACTTGCTCTCGGCCATGGCTGGCCTGGGCATCGATAACGCCTACGTCGAGCTCTCCGCGTCTGAAGTTCCGATCATGGATGGTAGCGCTGGACCTTTCGTATTCCTGATCCAATCGGCCGGCCTGGAAGAACAGGACGCCGCCAAGAAGTTCATCCGGATCCTGCGGGAAGTGACAGTGGAAGACGGCGACAAGCGCGCCACTTTCGTCCCTTTCGAAGGTTTCAAAGTGAGCTTCGAGATCGATTTCGATCACCCGGTTTTCCGTGACCGCACACAAAGTGCAAGCGTGGATTTTTCCAGCACTTCGTTTGTAAAAGAAGTCAGCCGCGCCCGTACCTTTGGTTTCATGAGTGATATCGAGTACCTGCGCAAGCACAATCTCGCACTCGGCGGCAGCGTTGAAAACGCTATTGTGGTCGACGCGGATGGTGTACTGAACGAAGACGGCCTTCGCTATGAAGACGAATTCGTGAAGCACAAGATCCTCGATGCAATTGGTGACCTCTACCTGCTGGGCAATAGCCTGATTGGTGAGTTCAAGGGCTTCAAGTCCGGACATGCATTGAACAACCAGCTGCTGCGCAAGTTGATTGAGCAGACAGATGCTTGGGAAGTCGTGACTTTCGAAGACGCCAGCACTGCACCGATCTCTTACATGCGTCCCGTTGCGGCCGTGTAAGTAAAAAACCTCTCTAGTTTTTTAAAGGCTACCTTCGGGTGGCCTTTTTTTATGCCTGCGGGAAAGGCCTCAATCCGCAGCGACCACCCGATTACGCCCACTTTCCTTGGCCTGATACAGCGCCTTGTCCGCTGCAAACAATAGCTGTTCCAGACTGATCTCAGCGGAGGTGGTCCAGGTACTGATACCGATACTGACAGTAATCGGCGACTCGGCACCTGCAACCAGCGGCAATTGCTCCACTGTCGCTCGGATGTGTTCGGCAATCTGTTGCGCACCCTGGCTGTCGGTTTCCGCGAGAATCACCGAAAACTCCTCACCGCCGTAACGGGCGACCAGATCGGCTGGTCGCCTTACATTGTCGGAGGTCACCTTGGCCAACGAGCGCAAGGCATCATCGCCAGCCTGATGCCCATGACGATCGTTGAACGCCTTGAAGTGGTCGGCATCAATCATCAACAGCGACAATGGCTGGCCGGAACGTTGAGCGCGAAACCACTCATGACGCAGGACCTGATCCAGCGTTCGGCGGTTGGCCAGGCCGGTCAAGGCATCGGTGGCCGCCAGTTGCGCCAGTTCCTGTTCGGCATTGTGGCGAAGGCGCAATTCCCGGCTGAGCAGCCAAGTCAGCCAGAGCAAGCTGATGCACAGCGCAATAGTCGCAACGCTAACCACCACTGCAGTGCGCTTCCACGAGGCAAATACTTCATCACTGGACAGTGCAACGATGACGATCAACGGCAAGTTGCCCACCTTGGAGAACGTGTACAGGCGTTTGTCCTTATAGCGGCTTGAATCACCGGTGAAGCTGCCGTTGCCTTCTTTGACGATGCGCTGAAAGTTGGGACGGTTGCTGAAGTCCTTGCCAATCAGCTCTTCGGCCAGGCGGGGTTCCTGGGCCAGAAGAATCCCGTCCGAGCTGATCAGGTTGACCGAGCTGTCACGCCCGATGCTCAAACTGTTGAACAGCTGATCGAAATAACTCAAGCGCATGGCGGCTTCGGCCACACCGAGGAATTCGCCCTGTGAGCCGCTGACCCGGCGACTGAAGCTGATTCGCCATTCATGTTCAGCCTGCCTGGAACGGAAGGGGCGGCTGATGAGCATGCCCGGATCACGATTGGTCACGTGTGACTGAAAGTACTCGCGGTCAGCGAAATTGCCCTTTCTAGGCTCCACCGAGGCCGAGTCGGCGATCACGTCGCCCTTGTTGTCCAGCAACAAAATGTCGCCCTTGTACGGCGCGGCAGTGGCACGGTCAAACAAGGCCAGATGGCGGATGGCAGGGGAAACGTTCTTGAGGTCTTCACGCTGCGAGGCTGCGATCAAGCCTTGCAAGGACAGGTCATAGAGTTCGACGTTGCGTAACACGTCTGCGTCGATCAGTTGCACGATATTGGTTGCTGCGCGAGTGGCAGATTGTTCAGCATTGGCGCGTTCGCGAATGAGCAGGAACGCCACGATGCTCAATATCGCAATCACCAGCAGCAAACTGCCAAGAACCAGAAGCCGCTCCGATCGCGTCGACCGGATCGGATGGTGAGATGTTGGACTGCTCACACTCATGGTTCTGACTTCTGCTAATGAGGCGTTATGAAAGTGTTTTGCAAGACTCAGGCAGAATCCCAGAAACCGTTTGCGTTCGGAGCGCCTGTATAAATCCCGGATAAAAAAAAGGCCAGCAAAACATGCTGGCCTTTTGCTTATTGAAGCTTAGAAGACATTGAGCGGGTAGTCGACGATCACCCGGTGTTCATCAGTGTCCTGATCCAGCGCGTCGTAGCCGTTGCCTCCACGGTTGGACGCCCATTGCAGGCGCAGCGCCAGGTTTTTGGCCTTGCCGCCCTGAACCACATACTTGAGATCGATGTCGCGTTCCCAGTGCCTGGCGTTTTTGCCATCAGCGTGAGCAGCAGGCGCCACCGTTGCAGCGATTGCAATGAATAACGGGCTGAATCCAAGAGGGAAACGCACTAGCGGTAAAGCGCCTTGGGTCAACTAAGAGCCTCGTTGTTTTGAGACTCCGGATGTTTCTTGTTAGGGAAGACGAACTGAAACTGTTTAAAACCACAACGAAAAAAAGCCGCTGATAGCAGCGGCTTTGAAGACAACTTTTCAATGGGAAGAGCCGATGAAAAGTGTCGAGGGAAACAGAGTGATACTTGGCAATCAGCTGTCTTTCTCAACCCGTGACCGGGCTTGAGTGGTCGACGCTTGAGGGGTTTGCGCAGCTTCCTGAGCCTTGGCCGTCATTTCGTTCTGATATTGTTCGAATGCAGCAGCGCGTGCGGAATTTTGCGCGACGAACGTCTGCGACTCTTCAGCGATGGCGAACGGAGACAGAAACAAAGAGGACAAAACGAAAGCGCTGGCAATACCCATAGTGTTGGACATCTTTAAAACCTTCTTGCTTGGCAAGTGCTGTTTGGTGCGGCAAAGATAAGGGGCGTGGGCGAGGGGAAAAAGAGCGGGTTGCAGAAAGGACTGTTACGCAAAGAGCAAAGATCGTCAGACCGGGAGGTGGATACCGAAGGTATTCATACCGTGATCACTGCGCACAAACACATCCCCGCCATGCATCAGCGCAATCGCCTTGACGATCGCCAACCCCAACCCATGGTTGTTGCCACTGTTGCTGCGCGACGCATCGACCCGATAAAAACGCTCAAACAATCGCGGCAAATGCTCGCTGGCAATTGGCGATCCAGGGTTCGCAACCCCGATGCTCACCTGATGCTCCTCAACTTCGATCCGCACCTCAATCACTTGCCCAGGCTCGGTGTGCTGCACCGCATTGCTTAGCAGATTAATCAAGGCCCGGCGCAGATGAGCGATCTCGATCCGCACCTGCGCGTCACCACTGACCTGCACCTGAACCTGCGCGTCTTCAAGAATGAAATCCAGGTACTCCAGCGTCGTCGCCACTTCATCGGCCAGCGAGGTGGAGGTCAGTTTGGTAGCTTTGCTGCCCTGATCCGCGCTGGCGAGGAACAGCATGTCGTTGATGATCGAGCGCAGTCGCTCAAGCTCTTCAAGGTTCGATTGCAGCACTTCAAAATAGTGTTCGGCGGATCGCCCGCGAGTCAGCGCAACTTGGGTCTGGCCGATCAGGTTGGTCAGCGGCGAGCGCAGTTCATGGGCCACGTCCGCGTTGAACGACTCAAGGCGCGAATAAGCCTGTTCGACCCGCTCCAGTGTCGAATTGAACGAGTTGACGAACTGATTCAGTTCCGGCGGCAGCGGCGACAATTGCAGGCGGCCGGACAACAACGGCGGTGCCAGCCGCTGGGCTTCCTGGGACAACTTGATCAGCGGCTTGAGGCCGATTCGTGCCACCCAGTAACCGAGGGCCGACGCCAGCAACACGCCGATGATTGCCAGGCTGATCAGGGCAATCAGCAGATGATGTTGAGTCTGCAGAAACGTCTCGGTGTCGATGCCGATCATGAAGCGCAACGGCGGGCGTTGATCTTTGGCCGGGAACTGACTGACCAGCACTTTCAGCGGATATGGCTGATCCGGCAGATTCAAGTCGCGCATGCCCAGCGGGCCTTCGGCAAAGGCGCGGATCTGCGGCGTCAGGTTGCCGTATTCGTAGTGCGGATCACCGCTGATAATCCAGAAACTGATGCGCTTGTCTTCTTCACCGAGCAGCTTGAGCTTGTTGTTGATCTTCACCCAGTGTTCGGGTGTGCCATAACGGCCGACCGTGGATTCGAGCACGCTGTAGCGCGCGTCCAGTTCAGCCTCGGGCAACAAACCCAAGCCTTTATCGACCTGCTGGTACAACGCCCAGCCGATCAACAAAAACACCAAAAGCGCCACCAGCGTGAACATCCCGCTGAGGCGCAGGGCAATCGAGTTACTGGACACCACGGCTCTCCAGCACATAACCCATGCCACGAATCGTGTGCAGCAGTTTCTCGTCGAACGGCCCGTCGAGCTTCGCTCGCAAGCGTTTGATCGCGACTTCGACGACGTTGGCGTCGCTGTCGAAATTGATGTCCCAGACCATTTCGGCGATGGCGGTTTTCGAAAGAATTTCACCCTGGCGGCGGGCCAGTACGCTCAGCAGCGAGAACTCCTTGGCGGTCAGGTCCAGGCGCGTGCCGGCGCGGGTGGCTTTGCGGCTGATCAAATCTATCCACAGGTCGGCGACGCTCACCTGCACCGGTTCATGACCGCCGCTGCGACGGGTTAGCGCTTGCAGGCGCGCCACCAGTTCGAGAAAGGAAAACGGTTTGCCGAGGTAATCGTCGGCACCGTCGCGCAGGCCTTTGATGCGATCTTCCACACGCTCGCGGGCGGTGAGCATGATCACCGGGGTTTGCTTGCGCGCACGCAACGCGCGCAGTACGCCGAAGCCGTCGAGGCCCGGCAGCATGACGTCGAGGACGATCACCGCGTAGTCGCTTTCCAGCGCCAGGTGCAGGCCTTCAACGCCGTCGCGCGCCAGGTCCACGGTGTAACCCTGTTCCGTCAGGCCGCGGTGCAGATAATCCGCGGTTTTTTCTTCGTCTTCGATAATCAGAACGCGCATGACCCCGCCTCAGTCTGTGGTCGCCAGCGCCGGTACGGGCGCAGGTTTGGGCCTATGGAATAGCCGCTCAAGCCACAAGTATATGACCGGAGTGGTGAACAGCGTCAGCGCCTGGCTCACCAGCAAGCCGCCGACCACCGCGATCCCCAAGGGCTGGCGCAATTCGGCGCCGGTGCCGTAACCGAGCATCAGCGGCAGGGCGCCGAGCAGGGCGGCGAGGGTGGTCATGATGATCGGCCGGAACCGCGTCATACACGCCTCAAAGATCGCCTCTTCGGGAGGCAAGCCACGGTTACGTTGGGCGTCCAGCGCGAAGTCGATCATCAGGATGCCGTTCTTCTTGACGATGCCGATCAGCAGCACCAACCCGATCAGCGCCATGATCGAAAAGTCCTGCCCGCAAATCCACAACATGATCACCGCGCCGAGCCCCGCCGACGGCAGCGTCGAGATGATGGTCAGCGGATGCACGAAGCTCTCGTAGAGCACGCCAAGAATGATGTACACCGCCACTAGTGCCGCCAGAATCAGCCATGGCTGGCTGGCCAGCGAACTCTGGAACGCCTGGGCCGCGCCCTGGAAATTACCGCTGATGGCCGCCGGCATGCCGATGTCGGTCTTGGCCTGATTGAGCATGATCACCGCATCGCCCAACGCGACGCCGGGTGCCAGGTTGAACGACAGGTTGGCCGCCGGGAACATCCCGTCGTGAGCGATGGACAACGGGCCGATGGTTGGCGCATCGAATTTCGCCAGGGCCGACAGTGGCACCATTTCCCCGCTCAGCGGCGAACGCAGGTAGAAATAATTGAGACTTTCGGCCTTGCCGCGCTGCTTGGTGTCCAGTTCCAGAATCACGTTGTACTGGTTGGTCTGGGTCTGGAACTCATTGATCTGCCGCTGGCCGAAGGCGTCGTACAACGCTTCGTCGACATCGCTGGCGGTCAGGCCGAAACGCGCGGCGGCGCTGCGGTCAATGCTGATGTGGGTGATGCTGCCACCCAGTTGCAGGTCGTTGGAAATGTCACGGAACGCCGGGTTGGCGCGCAGTTTTTCCGTGAGGCGCTGGGTCCAGGTGCTGAGGATCGCGCCGTCGTTGCTCTTGAGCACGTATTGGTACTGCGCGCGACTCGGGCCGGAGCTGAGGTTGATGTCTTGCCCGGCGCGCAGGTACAGCACGATGCCCGGGACTTTCATCAATTGCGGGCGAATCCGGTCAATGAACTGGCTGGCGGACACATCGCGGTCACCGCGTTCTTTCAGCGAAATCCAGAAGCGGCCGTTGGCGATGGTCTGGTTGCTGCCCGAAACACCGACCGAATGGGAGAACGTCTCGACGGCGGGATCGGCGGCGACGATCTCGGCCATCGCCAGATGTTTTTTCACCATTTCGCCGTAGGAAATATCGGCGGCTGCTTCGGTGGTGCCGAGGACGAAGCCGGTGTCCTGTACCGGGAAGAAACCCTTAGGAATGAAAATGTACCCGGCGACCGCTAGGCCGAGGGACAGGCCGAACACACCGATCATCAATTTCTGATGGGCGAGGGCGCGGCGCAAGCCTTTCTCATACAGCGCCAGCAAGCGTTCGCCGAAACCAGGTTTACCGTGGGCGTGATGCACCGGCGCGCGCATGAATAGCGCGGCCAGAGTCGGCGCCAGCGTCAGGGACACCACCACGGAAATCATGATGGTCGAGGTGGCGGTCAGGGCGAATTCCTTGAACAGCCGCCCGACCACGCCGCCCATGAACAGCAACGGAATAAACGCCGCTACCAGCGAGAAGCTGATCGAGACCACGGTAAAGCCGATCTCGCCGGCACCCTTGATCGCCGCCTCGCGCATGCCGACGCCAGCCTCCAGGTGACGGTGAATGTTTTCCACCACCACAATCGCATCGTCCACCACAAACCCGACGGACACCACGATTGCTACCAGTGTCAGGTTATTCAGGCTGAAGCCCATGATGTACATCAGGGCAAAACTGGCGATCAGCGACACACCGAGCACCGACGCCACGATCAGGGTCGCCGACAACTGCCGCAGGAACAGCGCCATCACCGCCACCACCAGCAGGATCGCGATCAGCAGGGTGACTTCCACTTCATGCAGCGAAGCGCGGATGGTCTGGGTGCGGTCGATCAACACTTTGACCTGCACCGAGGCCGGCAGCATGGCCTCCAGCGTCGGCAGGGCCGCTTGAATACGGTCCACGGTCTCGACGATGTTGGCCCCCGGTTGCCGGAAAATCACCAGGTTCACCCCCGGCTGACCGTCAGCCCAGGCCTGGATGTAGGCATCTTCCGAACCGTCGACGACTTTGGCCACATCCTTGAGATGAACCGGTGCGCCGTCCTTGTAGGAAACAATCAGCTGACCGTATTCCTGGGGGTGGAACAATTGGTCGTTGGTGGACAAGGTCGAAATGCTCGACTCGCCGTACAGCGCACCCTTGGCCAGGTTGAGGCTGGTCTGCTGGATCGCCAGGCGAATGTCCGCCAGGGTCAGGCCAATGGCGGCGAGTTTGTCCGCCGACGCCTGCACGCGAATCGCCGGACGTTGCTGACCGGTGATGTTGATATTGCCTACGCCGTCGATCTGGCTGATCTGACGGGCGAGCAGAGTTTCCACCAGGTCACTGACTTCGGTGCCGGGCATTTGCGGCGAGTTGATGCTGAGGATCAGCACCGGACTGTCGGCCGGGTTGACCTTCCTCCAGTTCGGCAGGTTCGGCATGTCTTTGGGCAGTTTGCCGGCGGCGGTGTTAATCGCGGCCTGGACTTCCTGCGCGGCGGTGTCGATGCTTTTGTCGAGGGTGAATTGCAGGGTCAGAATGGTCGAACCCAAGGCGCTGCTCGAGGTCATTTGGGTCATGCCGGGAATGGCACTGAATTGCACTTCAAGCGGCGTGGCCACCGACGAGGCCATGGTTTCGGGGTTGGCGCCGGGTAGTTGCGCGGCCACCTGGATGGTCGGGAATTCCGCTTCCGGCAGTGGTGCAATCGGCAACCGCGGAAAAGCGATTACCCCGAGCAACACCAAGGCAAAGGTCAGCAGGACCGTCGCCACCGGATGATCGATGCACCACGCGGAAACCGAGCCATGTCCCTTCATGGTTTCGGCTCCGATTGCACCACTTGCGGTGGGTCGGTCACTACCTGCACGGTCGAGCCAGGTTTGAGCCGCGACTGGCCGTCGCTGACCAGCACATCACCCGGTTTCACGCCTTTGATGAGGTCCTGGCCGCTGCCTTGATAAACCATCTGCACCTGAACGGCTTCGACCTTGTCGCCATTGACCCGGTACACAAAATGTTGATCGAGCCCGCGTTGTACGACAGTGGGCGGCACCACCAGCGCATCTTTATCCAGTGCTGTTTGAATCTTTACCGTTACCAGCAGGCCCGGCCAGAGTTTCTGTGCGGGGTTGGCGAATTCAGCCTTGGCGCGGATGGTCCCGGTGTTGGCGTTGATCTGGTTGTCGATCAGGGTCAAATGACCTTCGCCGAGCAGATTGCCGGTTTCGCCGTCAGTGTCGGCGCCGATGTAGGCCTTCACTTGTGCACGTTGTGGGTCGCCGATCAGACCCTGCAAGGTCGGCAGCATTTGCTGTGGCAGGGAGAACTCCACGGCGATCGGGTCGATCTGGGTCACCGTGAACAGGCCTTGAGCGTCGGTCATGCGCAGGAAGTTGCCTTCATCCACCGTGCGAATACCGACGCGGCCGGTGACTGGAGAGCGAATCTGTGTGTAGGAGAGCTGCACCTGTGCGGCGTCGATCGAGGCCTGGTTACCTTGGGCGGTGGCTTTGAGTTGGTTGACCAGGGCTTGTTGCTGGTCATAAGTCTGTTTGGAAACGCCGTCGTCCACGCTCAATAGCTTGTAACGCTTGAGGTTGACCAACGCGACTTGCAATTGCGCCTGACTTTCGCCGAGTTGCGCCCGGGCCTGATCGAGGCTGGCGCGGATCGAGCGGTCATCGATGGTGGCCAGCAGGTCGCCTTTGTTCACCAGTTGGCCTTCCTTGACCAGGATTTTGGTGAGGATGCCGTCGATTTGCGGACGCACTACCACGCTGTGCAGCGACAGCACCGAGCCGATGCCGCTGACGTAGCGGGGGACATCTTTTTCGACGACGTTCACTACCCGAACGGGGATCGCAGAGGGCGCGGTCAGTTTGGTGGTAGCGGGCTTGATGGCGTACCACAGGCCCAGCGCTGCCAGAACGATCAGAAGGGCTGCGAGCAGGGCGGGGTTTTTCTGAATTCGCATGCGAGTGGGGCGCCGGGGCTGGGTGGTTGGAGCTTTTTCAGGTTTATACCTTCCTTTATAAACCTGTTCGCCCGTCAAGAAGGTGACTGCTAACTGACGGCGCTGTCAGTTTGGACCTCTGCGGATCGGCGTCGATCCCCGTAGGAGCTGCCGGAGGCTGCGATCTTTTGATCTTGGCGGCAGGTAGCCGACCAAGACACAAAACCCGACGGACTCGCTTACGGCTTGAAGCTTGCTGCTTCCGACACAGGTATACTGCCGCCTTTCGCGGCTCGCTGACCGGGCCCGACTCTATGGCATCACCCGGAGCTTTCATGACTTCCCCGACACAACCGCCGGTTGCCGACGCTTTGAGCGACGACCAGGCAGACCTGCCAGACAGCGTCGACTCCAGCGCAGACAGCGAAACCAAGGCCGCGATCCCGGCGTTCAAGTTCCCGTTCAAACCGGGTGAGTTGGCTGGAGCGAAGAACGCCAGCCAGCCCTGGTACAAGAATGGCGCCAAGAATGGCCATACCAAGACCCCCGGCGCCGCGCCTCCCGGCACTCGTCGCTCAATGGGTAAACGCTGACTGTCAGGCATTTTGTTGAGCGGTAATTGTTCTTCCTGTCATTGAGATAGTTCCTACAAAGATGGGCGATTCGTCCTCTGGGTAAGTCGGTGGCCACTCGTCGAAGATTCATGCCCATGAATTTTCGATGAAGGCCGCCAAAATGTCTCTGGTAAAAACCCTCTCTCTACTGTCGCTGGTGGCCCTGACCACTGGCTGCATGTCGTCTGTGCCCGATCCACAGATCCGTTTCGGTGTCGAAGCGCTGGTTCCGCCGTTCGAGAGCCGTAACGACAAGGGTGAGCTGGTCGGATTGAACGTCGAGTTGGGCAACGCGCTGTGTGCCGAACTCAAATCCCGCTGTGTCTGGGTTGATCAGGATTACGCGACCAACATTCATGCCCTTGAAGCCAACCGTTTCGACGTGATCATGCCGATGACCGCCACCTCTTCGCGTCGCGAGCGGGTTGATTTCACCGAAGACCTGTATCCCTTGAGTAACCGTCTGGTGGCTCGTGTGGGCTCGAATCTGCAGCCGGATGCGCAATCACTCAAGGGCAAGCGTGTCGGCGTCCTTGCGGGCACAAGTCGCGAGGCTTTCGCCAAGGCTCGCTGGGCGGCGGCCGGGGTGACGGTGCACAGTTTCAATTTCAACAACCAATTGGTCGCCAGCCTGCTGGCGGGTGAGCTCGACGCGACCCTGCAAGACTCGATTGAAATCACCCAGGCGCTTTTAAGTCAGCCTCAGGGGCAAGGTTTCGATTTTGTCGGTCCGGCGCTCAAGGACCCCATGCTGGGGAGCGGTGTGGCCATGGCTGTGCGAAAAACCGACACCCTGCTGCGCGATAACCTGAATGCGGCGCTTGAGCGTCTTAAGCAAAATGGCCAGTACCAGGCGATTACCCAACGTTATTTGCCGCCCGCAGCGCCAGACTCACCACGCTACTTTCCGAATGAGGAAGGTCTGGCATTCTCCGATGCGGTGCAGGTCGGCGAGACCATTTACCTTTCCGGGGTGCTCGGCCTGGGGGCTGATGGTGAACTGGTGAAGGGCGGCATCGGCCCGCAGACGACCCAGGTCATGGAGAACTTGCGTACCGCGCTGCAACGCAGCGGTTCGTCCCTGGCTCAAGTGGCCAAATGCACGGTCATCCTTGCCGACATAAGGGATTTTTCCGCCATGAATGCTGTGTATCGCAGTTTCTTTCCAGCGGATCGTTTGCCCGCACGTACAACGTTTGCTGGCAAGTTGGTCGAGAACGCGCAGGTAGAAGTGGAATGTCTGGCGGTGACGGCCAGCTAATTCTTTTGACGACGAGCCACTGCGCAACGGGATTGCGCAGTGGTTCCGAAGCCTTGCGTCTTAGGCTGCCCGCAACGAAATAAACGCATAGTTCACTGGCGTATCTGTCACCACTTGCGCACCGGCCGCCTGCACTTGCCCGGCGATGTCCTCGCCCGACACATGAAACAACCAGTCAGCGCCTGACCCGACCACTGGCTGAGCCGCAACCTGATCGATGACCCTCGCAAACGCGGTCATGTCCGGCAGATAAGCGGTGAACCCATCACCCTTCAACGCTGTAGTCCGAATCCCCAGCAGCGCGCAAATCGCATCCTTGGTCCGAATGTCATCGCGATCCGCCTGACGGGAACGCTGGATTAATCCGACCAGTTCCTGATCCACCAATTCACCACCCACAATCAGATCCGGTCCCTTTTCCCACGACTCGGGAGGACATTCCTTTACGGCGGTGTTCAGGGGAATGTGCGGATTGATTTCCATCGGGTAGATGCGGCACACCAGCGGCCGGCGTTCGTAGATACGGCAGAGGTTGTCTTCGTCAAGATTCTGGCAAGGACCGACGTTGTAGGCGGCAAAGGTGATGGCTATGTACGCCTCGGATGCGCCGCTTCGAACCCTCACCGAACGGCGTTCGGCGTGTTCGCGTTGCTGCACTGGCAGGCCCAGGCCATTGCCCAGGAAACCTTCCACCAACACGATCACCTGACCGCCATCGGCCGCCCACATCCGGGCTTCGGGCAGGGTCAGGGGCACGTGGTGGTCGTTGCAGCATTTGCCACAGCCTACGCAGGAAAACGTCGTATTCATTGAACGGCCAGTCGCATAAAAGGACATGAAACGGCGACAGAATGCCACCGCAAAGGCCGCTATCGAAGCAAGTTATGCGCCAGTCACTGCGCCTTGCTGCAACTGGCGAGCACCGCTTTGTCGTAAGCGGCCCAGGCGTCGGAGCTGGAGGCGTGGGCCTGGGTGGCGAGGGCGGCGAGGCAGAAGAAAGTCAGGGTGACAGCTTTCATGGGACAGGCATCCTTGGGCTTGTGTTGGCCGAGGTTGGAGTATGCCTCAAGAGGTTTGGATTGGCCGATGTCAGGCCGGAACCGGTTCCCGACGGATCACACGCATTCCGGCGTTTTCATACAAACGCCGCGCCCGAAGGTTGTCTTCCAACACCTTCAAATCCACAAAACCTTCGCGTCGTTGCTGAAATATCTTGAAAGCATGTAGCAGCAACGCGCGTCCTGATCCTTGCCCCTGAGCTCGTGGATGCACCACCAGGTTTTTGATGTAGGCACTTGTCCAGCACTGGCACACGCCGACGATACCTTCGGCATCCAGGGCAATGAAGCACAGGCTCGGATCATATTCAGGATCGGTTTCAAAACGCTGTTGCCAGACGTCCAGTGCCGGCACGCGACCGCCACCTTGTTGATAACCCAGTTCCATCAAACGATGAACGGCTTCAGCCAGATAGGGGCGGTAGTCGCTGAGGACGATTCCCTGAGGCCAAGTGATCGCAGGCACAACTTCAGCGAGGTTGCGCCGCATCAGAAAGCAGAAGTCCTTGCTCAAGCCTCAATGACCTTGTTCAGCGACCGCCTTGGCCGCTTCGATCAGGCACTTGGTCAGTTCTGGCGAGGAGAACTTGGTCAACACCGCGTTCGCGCCGGCAAGACGGGCCTTTTCGCTGTTCATCGCGCTGTCCAAAGAAGTGTGGAGCAACACATAGAGGTGCGAGAAATCCGGGGTTTCACGCAAGGTTCGGGTGAAGGCGTAGCCGTCCATCTCCGACATTTCGATGTCCGAGACGATCAGGTTGATCTGCTGGGCCGTGCCTTGCAGATCCAACAGGCAGTCGATGGCTTCCTTTGCACTGCGGGCGGTGTGGCATTGCAGGCCGAGGTTGCGCAGGGTATGCACCGATTGCTGCAACGCCACCTGGCTGTCATCGACCACCAGAATCCGCGCGTTGCCGAGTACTTCAGCGTCTTCCATGCTCAGTTCGGTCGGGGCCGTTTCGATCTGCGCCGGGGCGATGCCATGGATGACTTTTTCGATGTCCAGGACCTGTACCAACGTGCCGTCGACCGAGGTCACGCCCGTGATGTACGAACGCACGCCGCCAGAGCCAAAGGGCGGCGGACGGATGTCGGTGGTCAGGCAGTGGACGATCTTGCTCACGGCTTGAACGTGCAAACCCTGCTTGGAGCGGCTGACATCGGTGACGATCAGGCAGCCACCGTTCGGGTCTTCCAGCGGTCGTTCGCCGATGGCACGGCTGAGGTCGATCACCGACAACGAGGCACCGCGCAGGGTGGCGATGCCTTTGACGTGTGGGTGCGACTCCGGCAGCTTGGTCAGCGGCGGGCAGGGAATGATTTCACTGACTTTCAGCAGGTTGATCGCCATCAGCTTGCCGCTGCGCAAGGTAAACAGCAGAAGCGAAAGTGAATCTGCGCGGGCTTTGTTTGAAGACATAAAAACCTTCTGTGGAAAAAGGTGATGGGCGACCGCGAGGATCGCCAGCAGCTATCGATGCCGGGTTATCGACTTGTTGTGGGCAGGCTTTAGGCCAAATGCCTACCCCCTGGTCAAACGGTGAACCCTGTGGCGAGGGAGCTTGCTCCCGTTGGAGTGCGAAGCACTCCCAAAATAGGCATCGTGTTATATCTGGCAGTACGCAATCGCTGGTAGTGCGGCTGCTGCGCAACCGAGCGGGAGCAAGCTCCCTCGCCACAATAACCGGGTTACTTCATGCCGAGGCGTTTGGCCATCCGCCCAAGATTCGCCCGATCCAAGCCTAGCTCACGCGCCGCGCTCGCCCAATTGTTATGGTGCCGTTCCAGACAGGCGTCGATCAGTCGACGCTGATAATCCTCGGTCGCTGCCCGCAAGTCTCCCGAGACCAAAGCAGCAGGGCTGACAGGGGCTGGCTCGGTTGTAAGCTCAACGCTGCCAGTGGGCAAATCCAGATCCGCCGCGCTCAAACTCAGAATCTTCGGCCGTTCCTTGCAATTACCCAGCGCCTTCAAGGCACTGCGGCCAATCAAATGCTCCAGCTCGCGCACATTTCCCGGCCATGCATACGCCAGCAATGCAGCCTGCGCATCGCTGTTCAGGCGCAGGCTGTTGAGGCCCATGCGGGAGCGGTTTTGCTCCAGGAAGTAGCCGCTGAGCAACAGCACATCCCGCCCACGGTCACGCAGTGCTGGCACCAGCAACGGATAAACGCTCAGGCGGTGATAGAAGTCGGCACGGTAGCGGCCGCTGCGCACTTCCTCGGCCAGGTCGCGGTTGGTCGCGGCGATCAGACGTACGTCGACCAGATGCTCTTTATCCGAGCCCAATCGCTGAAGCTGACCGCTTTGCAGAACTCGCAGCAATTTGGCCTGGACGGTCAGGGACAGCTCACCGACTTCATCGAGAAACAGCGTGCCGCCATTGGCCAGTTCAAACTTGCCGCGTCGATCGTTCATCGCACCGGTGAAGGCGCCGCGGACGTGGCCGAACAGTTCGCTCTCCACCAGCGTGTCCGGCAGCGCGGCACAGTTGAGGCTGATGATCGGCTTGTCGGCCCGAGGCGATGCGGCGTGGATGGCTTGGGCGACCAGTTCCTTGCCGACCCCGGTTTCGCCGGTGATCAGCACGGTCAGATCGCTGCCGCCCACCAGATTGATTTCTTCCACCAGCCGTTTGTGGGCCTTGCTCTGGCCAATCATCTCGCGGTTTTGCTGGCCGCTGGCTTGTCGGTAAACCTCGGCACGCTGGTGTTCGTCTTCGACACGATTGGCCAGGCGTTCGATGCGCTCGGCGGCGTTGACCGTTGCGGCGGCGAGGCTGGCGAAGGCTTCCAGGGCGTCCAGTTCGATCGGTTCGAAGCGCTCCGGATCGAGTGCGTCGAGGGTCAGCAAACCCCACGGACGCTCATCGATAAACAGCGGGCAACCCATGCAGTCGTGGACTTCCAGATGATCATCGAGGCCATCGACCAGTCCGTCGTAAGGGTCGGGCAAGTCGCTGTCGGCGGCGAAACGGGTCGGACCGTGGCTGCTGAGCAGCGCTTCGAAACGCGGGTGTTCGCTGACTTTGAAGCGTCGGCCGAGGGTGTCGGTACTCAACCCGTCGACGGCCAGTGGCACCAGCCATTCGCCATCGAGGCGCAGCAGTGCGGCAGCATCGCAGGGGAGCAGGGCGCGCATGGCTTCAAGCAAGCGCCGATAACGCTCGCCTTCGGGGAGTTCGCGGGACAGGTCGGCGACCAGTGGCAGCAGGGTGGTGAGCAAGGCTTTTGCAGTCATAGTGACTCCGTGTAGTCGGTATGACTATAAGTCAGGGTGTGTCGATATGACTATAAAGAATTTAACATATTGATTTATAAGGTTTTATTTTCTGGCACGGAAACTGATAAGTACAAGGCAATCAGTTAGCAATCCAAGTAGTTCAGGAGTCGCCTTATGCTTAGCGTTCAAGACCGTGCAATCGTCAAATCCACCGTGCCCTTGCTGGAAAGCGGTGGCGAAGCGTTGATCACTCATTTCTACCGCATGATGCTGTCCGAGTACCCGGAAGTCCGTCCGCTGTTCAACCAGGCTCACCAAGCCAGCGGTGATCAGCCGCGCGCTTTGGCCAACGGTGTTTTGATGTATGCGCGTCACATCGACCAACTCGACCAGTTGGGCGACCTGGTGGCCAAGATCATCAACAAGCACGTGGCCCTGCAAATCCTCCCGGAACACTACCCGATTGTCGGCGCCTGCCTGCTGCGAGCCATCTCCGAAGTGCTGGGCGACGAGATCGCCACACCTGAAGTGATGGCCGCCTGGGGGGCTGCTTACGGTCAATTGGCCGACATCCTGATCGGCGCCGAAACCAGCATCTACGACCAGAAGGAGCAGGCACCGGGCGGCTGGCGCGGGGCGCGGGAATTCATCGTGGTGGCCAAGGTCGAGGAAAGTGCGGAAATTATTTCGTTCTACTTCGAACCAGCGGACAAAGGCCCGATTCTGGCGGCAGAACCTGGCCAGTACATCGGTATGAAACTGATCCTCGATGGCGAAGAGATTCGTCGTAACTATTCGCTGTCGGCCCTGGCCAACAAGGGCCAGTACCGGATCAGCGTTAAACGTGAAACCGGTGGTCGCGCCTCCAACCATCTGCACGATCAACTGCATGTTGGCGCAAAAATTGAGTTGTTCCCGCCATCGGGCGAATTCACCCTGACCGACAGCGATAAACCGCTGGTGCTGATCAGCGGCGGCGTGGGCATCACTCCGACGCTGGCGATGCTCGAAGCGGCGCTGGCGACCGAACGGCCGGTGCACTTTATCCACTGCGCGCGTAACGGTAGCGTTCATGCTTTCCGCGACTGGATCGATGGCTTGGCCGAGCGTCACCCGCAACTCAAGCGCTTCTATTGCTACGACGAAGATGATGGCGTGAGCCCGGCGGCGCACAAGGTTGGCCTGTTGAGCCAGGAGCAACTGGGCGAGTGGTTGCCGCAGCAACGCGACCTGGACGCTTACTTCCTCGGACCTAAAGGCTTCATGGCGGCGGTCAAGCGTCACCTGAAAGCGCTGGGTGTACCGGAGAAGCAAAGCCGTTACGAATTCTTCGGGCCGGCTTCGGCACTGGAGTAACGCTGTGGCGAGGGAGCTTGCTCCCGCTGGGGCGCGAAGCGGCCCCACTCTCTAACTGAAAAGAAGGGGACTGCTGCGCAGTCCAGCGGGAGCAAACTCCCTCGCCACAGGTTTCAGCCCTTCAGTTCTTTCAAATGTTTGTACACCGTCGCCCGCCCCATGTTCAGCACGTTCGCCACATAGTTGGAGGCGCTTTTGCCTTTGAAGGCGCCTTCGGCGTGCAGTGCCAGCACCAGTTCGCGCTTATGGTCACGGGTCAGCAGGTTCAGGCTCAGCTGACGCTCGCGCAGCCAGGCGTGGAGGAAGGTATTGATCCGCTCCTGCCAGTCATCGCGAAACAGCGATTCCGGTTGCGGAATCAACTTGCTCGGCGACAGGAATAGATCCAGTGCAGCCTTGGCATTTTCGAACAACGAAATATTCAGATTAATGCACAGCACCGCCAGCGGATGACCTTCGCTGTCGCGCAGCACACTGCTCAGGCTGCGAATCTTCTGGCCATCCCAATTGAGCTTTTCGTACGGCCCGATGTTTCGTTCGTTGATCTCTTCGCTGAGCATGTCCTCCAGCGCCGAGTCGTCACCGATTTCCCGTTTGGACAGGTTGTTGGCGATGTAGTCGACCTTCTGTGTGCGCAGATCGTGCAGCACCACCTCGGCGTGAGGAAAGAACAACGTGGCGATGGCATCGGCGATCGCGCGGAAGTTGTCCAGCGGCGAGCTCTTCAATGCAGAGTCATCACCGGCTGGTTCTTGTTCTTGGGCGTTCATAAAGTGGAGCTCCAGACAGCATCAGCGCCCCGTCAAAAAAGGGCGCTGGAAGTTTGCCGCAATCGTGTCGACACGTCACCTGGGTCCGAAAGTCAGCCCAGTCGTGTCGGGGAGAGCATCTGGGTGTTCAGACCGAAGCGAGTCAGTTGCTCGGGCAAGGCTTCACCGCGCACCAGTGCAGCGCTGGCCTGGCCCATGGCTGGCGAGGTCTGAATACCATAACCGCCTTGTGCCGCTACCCAGAATAACCCCGGCACCTGCGGATCGAAACCGGACAGCAAATCACCGTCGCTCACGAAACTGCGCAAGCCGGCCCAGGTGCGGGTCGGACGGCGGATGGTCAGGGTGGTGGCTTCTTCGATCTGGTAGATGCCCATTGCGATGTCCAACTCTTCGGGCTGAACGTCGTGCGGTTCCACCGGGTCGGCGTTGGCTGGCGAGCCGAGGAACATTCCGGCGTCGGGCTTCATGTAGAAGGATTCGTCGAGGCTGACCAGCATTGGCCAGTGGTGGATGTCCACGCCCTCGGGGCCGGCGAAGATGAATGCCGCACGGCGCTTGGGTTGCAGGCCCAGAGGTTTGGCACCGGCCAGCTCGCCGATTTTGTCGGCCCAGGCGCCTGCCGCGTTGATGATGATCGGGGCGCTGAAGGTCTGACCGCTGGTTTGCACGTGCCACATACCTTCGACGTCACGGGTCAGGCCCATGACTTCGCTGTCGGTATGAACTTCACCTTTGTTGCGTCGGATACCGCGCAGGTAACCCTGGTGCAAGGCATCGGTATCGATGTCGCTGGCAGTCGGGTCGTAAATCGCACCATGGACTTTTTCCCGGCGCAGAATCGGCAGGCGCACGCAGGCCTCGTCGGCGCTGATTAGCTGCATCTCCGGCACCGTGGCTTTGGCGCTCAGGTATTGATTGTTCAGCTCGTCCGGGTCACCGGTGAAGTCCACGGTCATCTCGCCACGCGGGGTCAGCAGCGGGTGTTCGCAGAAACCGGCCGGCGGCGCGTCGAAGAAGTCGCGGCTGGCCTGGGTCAGCGCCCGAACTTGAGGCGTGCCGTAGGCGGCAGTGAACAGTGCGGCTGAACGTCCGGTGGAGTGGTAAGCCGGATGGGACTCGCGTTCGAGCACGATCACTCGGGCGTGCTGCGACAACCAGAAACCGGTGGAAGCGCCGGCAATCCCGCCGCCAATGATAATGAAATCTGCCTGGCTCATGAACGTCTCCTGATGGGCGCAAATGCCAAATGTGTAGATGATCCTTGTGGGAGCGGGCTTGCTCGCGAAAGCGGTGTGTCAGTCGACATCATCGGTGAATGTCAGACCGCTTTCGCGAGCAAGCCCGCTCCTACAGGGTTTGTGGTGTTAGTGCTGTAGGCGGTAGATGGCATTGGCCAGCGCGATGTCTTCCAGGCCCAGACCAATGGAGCGGAAGAACACATGACGGTCGTAGCCAGGGCGCTGCACTTTTTCGCTGAGCAGATCGGGCAGGTCGCCGATGATCGCGTTTTTGTCCCAGCCATGTTGTTCACCGGCAATCAGCATCTCGCCGGCCGAGCCCGGGGTGGTCAGGCGATAATCGCAGAACACTTGCATGTCATTGAGGCTCTGCGGCGGCACTTCGTGGGCACGCGGCGCGTTGGTGCTGATGGAGGTGATCAGCGCCGGTTTGCTCAAGCTAGACGGGTCGATCACCGGTCCTGCGGACGAGGTGCAGAGCATGATTACGTCGGCGTCTTGAACCGCTGCTTCACGACTGTCGACGATGGTCAGCCGATGATCGAGACTTTGGAGCTGCGCCAATACCTCGGGATTCTTGTCGCTCAGGCTCGGCGAGTAGAGGCTGATGCTCTGCCAGTCGCGCAGACCTTTGACGTAGTGCAGGTGCGCCTGGGCGACCTTGCCGCTGCCGATGATTGCCAGGCGTTCGGCCTTGAGCGGGGCGAGGGCGTCGACCGCCACTGCGGTTGTTGCGGCGGTGCGTGCCGTGGTCAGTTCACCGGCGTCGCAGAGCAACAGCGGCTGGCCGGTCTGCATCGACATCAGCAGCGTCCAGGCGGTCACCAGCGGGCCTTGTTCACGCACGATGTATGGCGAAGTCTTGACCCCGTAAACGCCGTCTTCGGCCAGCACACCCAGGTAGTTGATGAAGTCGCCAGCGCCCTGCGGGAACTCCACCAGTTGCTGCGCCGGTTGCACAGCTTGCCCGGCGGCCAGGTCGCGGAACAGTTTGCGCAGGATCTGAGGTACGTCGACCTGCGCCAGCAGCTCGCGGGCCTGAGGTTGGGTGATCACGTAAGGCGTACTGGACATGGTCGGCTCCGGGAGCTGGAAGTAAACTAATTTGTCCATTATGGACTTTTAGTTGTCTCGATCAATGTCCGGACGAAAAAAAAGCGCAGTCCGTTGCCGGCTGCGCCTCTTTTAATGCGACCCGCGTTACGGGCGCTTGCGCTCAACCGCCCGCAGCAGATGCGTCGGTGGCGTTTCGCAGCTGATCTTGCGACCCAGCAGCGCCTCGATGGACGGTAGCTGGTAGGAGTCGTCTTCACCGGCAAAACTGATGGACACACCATCGGCGCCGGCACGACCGGTACGACCGATGCGATGCACGTAGTCGTCCGGGACTTCCGGCAGGGTGAAGTTGATCACGTGGCTGATACCGTCGATGTGAATGCCGCGACCGGCCACATCGGTGGCGACCAGGACGCGGATCTTGCCTTCGCGGAAACCTTCCAGGGTCTTGATGCGCTTGTGCTGCGGCACGTCGCCGGAGAGTTGCGCGGCGTTGACTCCGTCACGCACCAGGCGTTCTTCGATGCGCCGCACTTCATCCTTGCGGTTGGCGAACACCATCACCCGCTCCCAACCGTTGTCGTTGACCAGGTTGTAGAGCAGTTTGTATTTGTCGGCACCGGCGACGGCGTAGATGTGTTGCTCGACGTTTTCGCTGGCCACGTTCTGCGACTCGATCTCGACGATCGACGGGTCGGTGGTCCATTGCTTTGCGAGGTTCATCACGTCTTCGGTGAAGGTTGCGGAGAACAGCAACGTCTGACGCTCGTTCTTCGGCGGGGTCTGGCGAATGATCTGACGCACTTGTGGGATGAAACCCATGTCGAGCATCCGGTCGGCTTCGTCCAGGACCATGACTTCGACCATGTCCAGGTGCACGTCGCCGCGCTGGTTGAAGTCGAGCAGGCGGCCCGGTGTGGCCACGAGGATGTCGCAATGACGGGCTTCGAGGTGCTTGAGTTGCTTGTCGAAGTCCATGCCGCCGACAAACGTCATGACGTTGAGGCCGGTGTATTTGGTCAGGTCGGCTGCGTCCTTGGCAATCTGCACCACCAGTTCACGGGTCGGTGCAATGATCAGCGCCCGCGGCTCGCCCATGTAACGCTCTTTCGGCGGCGGAGTTTCCAGCAACTGGGTGATGATCGAAATCAGGAACGCTGCGGTTTTGCCGGTGCCGGTCTGGGCGCGACCGATGGCGTCTTTGCCCGCGAGGGTAAAGCCCAACACCTGAGCCTGGATCGGCGTGCAATACGGGAAGCCCAGGTCCTGGATGGCGTGCATCAGTTCGGGGGCGAGTTTGAAATCGTGGAATCGGGTTTTGCCTTCCTGGGGTTCGACGGCGAAGTCTTCGAGTTTCCAGGGGATAACCGGTGCTTTTGGCTTCGGTTCGCGACGCGGTCGGGCAGGTTTCGCAGCTTCGCTGCTCGGTTCTTCAGAGGCCTGAGCCTCAACGGGTTGGACGGCCGGTGTGGTCATCGGCTCGTGCTTCGGTACCGCTACGGTTGCGGTCCGGCCAGACTGATTACCGTCGGTGCGGTGGCTGGGATGGTGAGACGGAGCGCTGGAGACTGGCGCGAGCTGCTCAGTCTCGCTTTTACCGAACATTTTCTTGAGTGCTTTGAGCACGGTCATCTCATCAATTGGTTAAGGAATATACGCCGGCCAGTGTAATGCAAGAATCGGGCGCGGCGTAGTGGGATGGATCAATGGGCTGCTTTTCACCTAAACAGTTAACGCAAGCGCTCGGCGAGCCAGACACCAATGTCGCGAATTTCCTCGGGTAACACTTCGTGACCCATTGGGTATTCCTGCCATGTCACGGTGACACCATGCTGCTTTAAATACTCGTAGGCGGTGCGGCCCATGGAGTTTTGAACGACGTCATCGTACTGGCCGTGTAAAGACAGCACGGGAATGCGCTGCTGGCTGGCGGAAAGCTCCAGTTCATCGCTGAAGGTCGGTGCATAGGTCGAGAGGGCAAGTACGCCACCCAACGGCCCCTGCCATTTCAGAAAGGCTGTGTGCAATACCACCGCGCCACCTTGGGAAAAACCAGCAAGAAAGATGCGCGAGGCGTCTATTCCGCCGGCCTTCTGCTCTTCGATCAAATCAAAGACCCGTTGTGCGGACGCTTCCAGCTGCTCGCGGTTGATCGCGCGCGCGGGGCTCATGGCCAATATGTCGTACCAGCTCGGCATCTCGTAACCACCATTGATGGTCACGGCGCAGGTCGGTGCCTGGGGGAGAACGAAGCGGGTGGTCAGCAGGCTTTCCTGCAACACCTCGGCCACCGGCAAGAAGTCATAGCGATCGGCGCCCAGGCCGTGCAGCCAGATAACGCAGGCATCTGCGGGCTTGACGGGCTGAAGAATCAAGGGCTCGGTCATGGTTGCTCCAATGTTGTGCAGGCGCTCTCATTGAGTGCGAGGTCTAAGGGCGTGCCTGGTTGATCAGTTAAGAAGATGTCGCAAGGCTACAAGTTTTGCTATTGACCTGTCGCTAAATCGCTTCAGCGAGCGGTCTGGTACGGGCTTTGCTATGGGGAAACGGTGCAACCCATCTCGCGCCTTGCGGTAACACTATCAGTGTACTGCTGGCGGTGGGATAGCAAAGAATCCGGTGATGGATGTTCGCCAGTGGCCGCTACGGGCTTCGCGAACGTGAAAGGGCTACAGCCCGTTCGGCCGATTGGTGAGAAGTGAGTTGTCCATGATGTGGATTTTCTCCTACTAGACTCATAGCGCAGGTCTTACGTCGGTTGACCCCAAAAAAAGCCAACACGGGTCAACAACGCCTCATAAGGGTGCGACTGGACTCAAGCTCCGACACAACAAGAGCAAAACTGGAGGTTTGAATGAAGATGTTGAAATCCACCCTGGCTATCGTGACTGCAGCCGCAGTACTCGGTGTCAGTGGGTTCGCTCAGGCGGGTGCAACCCTGGATGCAGTGCAGAAGAAAGGTTTCGTACAGTGCGGCGTCAGTGACGGTCTGCCTGGTTTCTCGGTACCGGACTCGACTGGCAAGATCATCGGCATCGATGCTGACGTCTGCCGCGCTGTGGCCGCTGCCGTTTTCGGCGATGCGACCAAGGTCAAATTCAGCCAGTTGAACGCCAAAGAGCGCTTCACCGCGCTGCAGTCCGGCGAAATCGACGTGCTGTCGCGTAACACCACCTGGACCAGCTCCCGCGATTCGGGCATGGGCCTGGTGTTTGCCGGTGTGACTTACTACGACGGCATCGGCTTCCTGGTGAACAACAAGCTGGGTGTGAAGAGCGCTAAAGAGCTCGACGGCGCCACCATCTGCATTCAAGCCGGTACCACCACCGAGCTGAACGTTTCCGACTACTTCCGCGGTAACGGTCTGAAATACACCCCGATCACCTTCGACACCTCCGATGAAAGCGCCAAGTCGCTGGAATCCGGTCGTTGCGACGTGCTGACCTCCGACAAATCCCAGCTCTACGCACAACGCAGCAAGCTGGCGACCCCGACCGACTACGTCGTTCTGCCGGAAACCATCTCCAAGGAGCCTTTGGGCCCGGTCGTGCGTAAAGGCGACGAAGAGTGGTTCAGCATCGTCAAGTGGACCCTGTTCGCGATGCTCAACGCTGAAGAAATGGGTATCACCCAGAAAAACGTTGAAGCTGAAGCCAAAGCCACCAAGAACCCGGACGTTGCTCGTCTGCTGGGCGCTGACGGTGAATACGGCAAAGACCTGAAAGTGAAGAAGGACTGGGTCGTTCAGATCGTCAAGCAAGTGGGTAACTACGGTGAAGTGTTCGAGAAAAACCTCGGCAAGGGCACTCCACTGGCCATCGACCGCGGGCTGAACGGCCTGTGGAACAACGGCGGCATTCAATACGCACCACCAGTGCGCTGATGGTTCTATCACCCGGTGGGCCAACCACCGGGTGATGTTCTGTTCCATTATTTGCGGGGCACTTCATGCAAAATTCAATCGGCGCACCAAAGCAGAGGCTCAGCCTCAGCGATCCAAAAGTGCGTGCGTGGCTATTTCAGATCATCACCATTGTGGCGGTGGTCTCGATGGGCTGGTATCTGTTCGACAATACGCAGACCAACCTTCAACACCGGGGCATTACCTCCGGCTTCAGCTTTCTGGAGCGCAGTGCCGGTTTCGGCATCGCTCAGCACCTGATCGACTACACCGAATCGGACACGTATGCCCGGGTGTTTGTCATCGGCCTGCTCAACACGCTGCTGGTGACCTTCATCGGCGTGATCCTGGCGACGATCCTCGGGTTCATCGTTGGTGTGTCACGGCTGTCGAAGAACTGGATCATTGCCAAGCTGGCGACGGTGTATGTAGAGGTTTTCCGTAACATTCCGCCGCTGCTGCAAATCCTGTTCTGGTACTTCGCGGTGTTCCTGACCATGCCGGGGCCACGCAACAGCCATAACTTCGGTGACACCTTCTTTGTCAGCAGTCGCGGCCTGAACATGCCGGCCGCGTTGACGGCGGACGGTTTCTGGCCGTTTGTGGTCAGCATCGTCGTGGCCATTGTCGCCATCGTGCTGATGAGCCGCTGGGCGACCAAACGCTTCGAAGCGACCGGTGTACCGTTCCACAAATTCTGGGTCGGTCTGGCGCTGTTCTTTGCGATCCCTGCGCTGTGCGCATTGATCTTTGGCGCGCCCGTGCACTGGGAAATGCCGAAGCTGCAAGGCTTCAACTTCGTCGGTGGCTGGGTGCTGATCCCGGAACTGCTGGCGCTGACCCTGGCCCTGACGGTGTACACCGCGGCGTTCATTGCCGAGATCGTGCGTTCGGGCATCAAGTCGGTCAGCCACGGCCAGACGGAAGCGGCGCACTCGTTGGGGTTGCGCAACGGTCCGACCCTGCGCAAGGTGATCATCCCGCAAGCCCTGCGCGTGATCATTCCACCGCTGACCAGCCAATACCTGAACCTGGCGAAGAACTCCTCGCTGGCGGCCGGTATCGGTTATCCGGAAATGGTCTCGTTGTTTGCCGGTACGGTGCTGAACCAGACCGGGCAGGCGATCGAGGTGATTGCCATCACCATGAGCGTGTACCTGGCGATCAGTATCAGCATTTCCCTGCTGATGAACTGGTACAACAAGCGCATTGCGCTGATCGAGCGGTAAGGAAAAGCGCATGACGACTCATACTTTCAAGCCTGACATGCCTCCACCGAACAGAAGCATCGGTGTGGTGGCGTGGATGCGCGCGAACATGTTCTCCAGCTGGCTTAACACCTTGCTGACCCTGTTCGCGTTCTATCTGATTTACCTAGTGGTGCCGCCGATCCTGAGCTGGGCGATCCTCGATGCCAACTGGGTCGGCACCACGCGCGCCGACTGCACGAAGGAGGGCGCCTGCTGGGTGTTCATCCAACAGCGCTTCGGCCAGTTCATGTACGGCTACTACCCGGCAGACCTGCGCTGGCGCGTGGACCTGACCGTGTGGCTGGCGGTCATCGGCGTGGCACCGTTGTTTATCTCGCGCTTTCACCGTAAAGCGGTGTATGGCCTGAGCTTCCTCTTCTTGTACCCGATCATTGCCTACTTCCTGCTGCATGGCGGCCTCTTCGGTCTGAGCACCGTGGCGACCAGCCAATGGGGCGGGCTGATGCTGACCCTGGTGATCGCCACCGTCGGTATTGCCGGTGCGTTGCCGCTGGGGATCGTCCTGGCGCTGGGCCGTCGTTCGAACATGCCGGCGATTCGTGTGGTCTGCGTGACTTTCATCGAGTTCTGGCGCGGCGTACCGTTGATTACGGTGCTGTTCATGTCCTCGGTGATGCTGCCGTTGTTCCTGCCTGAAGGCATGAACTTCGACAAACTGTTGCGGGCACTGATCGGCGTGATCCTGTTCCAGTCGGCCTACGTGGCCGAAGTGGTGCGTGGCGGTCTGCAAGCGATTCCCAAAGGTCAGTACGAAGCGGCTGCAGCGATGGGCCTCGGCTACTGGCGCAGCATGGGCCTGGTGATTCTGCCGCAAGCCCTGAAGCTGGTGATCCCCGGCATCGTCAACACCTTCATCGCGCTGTTCAAGGACACGAGCCTGGTGATCATCATCGGCCTGTTCGACTTGCTCAACAGCGTCAAACAAGCCGCCGCCGACCCGAAATGGTTGGGCATGGCCACCGAAGGCTATGTGTTCGCGGCCCTGGTGTTCTGGATTTTCTGTTTTGGTATGTCGCGCTATTCCATGCATCTGGAACGCAAGCTCGACACTGGCCACAAGCGTTAGGAGTTCTGTAATGAGCGAAGCAATCAAAAAGCCTGTGAGCCCTGAAGGCATTATTCAGATGCAGGGCGTGAACAAGTGGTACGGCCAGTTCCACGTGTTGAAAGACATCAACCTGAACGTTAAACAGGGCGAGCGTATCGTCCTCTGCGGCCCGTCGGGTTCCGGCAAATCCACCACCATTCGTTGCCTCAACCGTCTGGAAGAACACCAGCAGGGCCGCATCGTGGTCGATGGCGTGGAGCTGACCAACGACCTCAAGCAGATCGAATCGGTCCGCCGTGAAGTCGGCATGGTGTTCCAGCACTTCAACCTGTTCCCGCACCTGACCATCCTGCAGAACTGCACGCTGGCACCGATGTGGGTGCGCAAGATGCCCAAGCGCAAGGCCGAAGAAATCGCCATGCACTACCTGGAACGCGTCCGCATTCCAGAGCAGGCGCATAAATTCCCGGGGCAACTGTCCGGCGGTCAGCAACAGCGCGTGGCGATTGCCCGTGCTCTGTGCATGAAACCGAAAATCATGCTGTTCGACGAACCGACCTCGGCACTCGACCCGGAAATGGTGAAAGAGGTGCTGGACACCATGATCGGCCTGGCCGAAGACGGCATGACCATGCTCTGCGTGACCCACGAAATGGGCTTCGCCCGCACCGTGGCCAACCGTGTGATCTTCATGGACAAGGGCGAAATCGTCGAACAGGCTGCGCCGAACGACTTCTTCGATAACCCGCAGAATGAGCGTACCAAGCTGTTCTTGAGCCAGATCCTGCATTGATTGGCGCTTGGCAGTGAAATAAACCCGGACAGTGTTCCGGGTTTATTTTTTTCTGAGGTTATTGCGTCAGAACGGTTTCTTGTTCTGGATGACGTGTCGCCAACAGCTGCTTTAAATCGGCGCCCTCGCTGAGCGCATGCACCTCGGCCATCAGATGCGGGTGACGATCCAGCAAGCGCATCAGGGTAAATAGCGGTTGAGGAGGGGCAAGTTCACCGCGCTCATAGCGGGAAAACGCATTGTGCCCGCCGCCGGAGAGTAGCTTCACCGCGTCTTTCTGCGTGAGGTGCAATTTGCGGCGGATACGTTTTATCTCGGATCCCATGACTTGAAAGCAGTCTTCCAGCAGTTGATCGCCTGCATCGACGTATCGTTCGGCGCTGTCTGTAGTGTCATCGAAGATGATTTCACCACACAGCTTGCATTCCCAACCGGCTAGATCGTGTACCAGTCGCGACATTTGCTTGTAATTGACGGTGAGACTGCGATCGACGAAGTGATGCATGCCGTCGCGGGCGCCACAGCTCATGCATTGCCGTATCTTCATAGGTTTTTCTCCTTGAAGGAGATCACTGGGGCGCCACCACCGGGGCAGTAGGTCACTTTAATGTAAATCTCCTGATCATTAAGTTTTGCGTGGTAAACGTCCTGCCAGGTTCGGTGATCCAAATAAGTGGTCATGGATTTGTAGAGCATCCTTCTCTCCAGCGCATAAATGACCTTTTGCATGCTCTTGTAATTGAGTCCCATGCTCCTGCCTGTCTCCAGCGCTTTGTTAGTGAGAGCATGGACCCCCATCCTGGCAACCTCCGCCTTGACCACCGCCAAGTCGTAATGAGGTGTGTTCGTTTCCATAAGACACTTCAACTCTGAGATAAAAATTACCCTTAAAGGGTAATTTTAACAATCGAAAATCCCGCTCCTTTTCCCGCCCTTTAACCCTAGGCGGTTGTCCTCTCGGACGAAGCTGACTAACATGTCAGAAAATTCATCCTATGATTGGATGAAAGGGCGAATCCTATGTCAGACATTTCTCCGCTAGTTAAACGGTCCCTGGTCGACCAGGCACTGGACCAGTTACGCCTGCGCATCACCGAAGGCGTGTGGACGGTCGGCCAGCGCCTGCCCACCGAACCCGAGCTGTCCGCCGAGCTGGGCATCAGCCGCAATACCGTGCGTGAAGCCATGCGCGTACTGGCGTTTTCCGGGTTGATCGAAATCCGTCAGGGCGACGGCAGCTATTTGCGGGCGGTGGTCGATCCGCTCGACACCCTGAAGGCGTTGTCCCGCTGCTCCCACGAACAAGCCCGGGAGACTCGGCACATTCTGGAAGTCGAGGCCATCGGCCTGGCCGCATTGCGTCGTACCGACGAAGACCTGGTGGCATTGCGCGAGGCGTTGGGTGTCAGTGGCAGTCACTACCACGGCGATCTCGACACCTATATCGCCTGCGATCTGGTGTTTCACCGTCGACTGGTTGACGCCGCGCACAACCCGACCCTCAGCGAGTTGTATCGCTATTTTTCCAGCGTCATCGGTGCGCAACTGCGCGAGACCCTGAACATTTCCCCTCGACGCCAAGAGGTGTTCGACCTTCATATCGCACTGCTTGATGCAGTCGAACAACGCGACCCGGAACGGGCTAAAGCCCTGTCGAGGCAGTTGATCAATGAACCTTGAAACCGAGAACCCCATGTCCAGCCAGCAGGTCAACAACAGCAGCATTCCCCAGGCCAAGCGCACGGCGGAGCTCGAAGAGCTGCTGATCGACGCCGAGGCGGATGACGAACAGGTCCAGCAAAGTCACCCGATCCTGCGGCGGCCGTGGCTGTTGTTGCTGGGTCTGATTCTGGTGGCGCTGAACCTGCGCCCGGCGCTGTCGAGCATGGCGCCGATGCTCAGCGAGGTTTCGAAAACCCTCGGTTTGTCGGCAGCCCAGGCCGGTTTGCTGACGACGTTGCCGGTGCTGTGCCTCGGCTTGTTTGCACCGCTGGCGCCCGTGCTGGCACGACGTTTCGGCGCCGAGCGAGTGGTGTTGGGCATTCTCTTGATGTTGGCCGGCGGGATCATCCTGCGCAGTTCGTTCGGCGAGATCGGCCTGTTTGCCGGCAGCGTATTGGCCGGTGCCAGCATCGGTGTGATCGGCGTATTGCTGCCCGGCATCGTTAAACGCGACTTCGCAAAGCACGCGGGCACCATGACCGGCGTCTACACCATGGCTCTGTGCCTTGGGGCGGCGATGGCTGCGGGCGCGACCGTGCCGTTGAGCGAGCATTTCGACAAGAGCTGGGCCTTGGGCCTCGGCTTCTGGGTGGTTCCGGCATTGGTCGCGGCGATTTTCTGGTTGCCACAAGTCGGCCAGAAACACGGCGCGCACAACGTCGCGTATCGGGTTCGCGGTCTGCTGCGTGATCCACTGGCCTGGCAAGTGACGCTCTACATGGGCCTGCAATCTTCTCTGGCCTACATCGTGTTCGGCTGGTTGCCATCGATCCTGATCGGTCGCGGCCTGACGCCGACCCAGGCGGGTCTGGTGCTGTCAGGCTCGGTCATTGTTCAGTTGGCGAGTTCACTGGCGGCGCCATGGCTGGCGACGCGTGGCAAGGATCAGCGTCTGGCGATCGTCATCGTCATGCTGCTGACCCTTGGCGGGTTGTTCGGTTGCCTCTACGCACCGATCGAAGGCTTGTGGGGCTGGGCGATCCTGCTGGGGCTGGGGCAGGGCGGTACGTTCAGTCTGGCGTTGACCTTGATCGTGCTGCGTTCGCGGGACGCCCATGTCGCGGCGAACCTGTCGAGCATGGCCCAGGGCTTCGGTTACACCCTGGCGTCCATGGGCCCGTTCGCGGTCGGCATCGTGCATGACTGGACCGGCGGCTGGAACGCCTTGGGCTGGATTTTCGGCATCATCGGCCTGGGGGCGATCATCGCTGGTCTCGGTGCCGGCCGTTCGCTGTACGTCCAGGTCGAAAGCGAAAAGGTCTGACACCCGCACACTGTCGGTATTCGGCTCACGAATGCCGATAGTGTTTCGCGCCTTTGTTGACTATCGTGCAGGCAATCCTTTGAAACCACTTTGCACATCAGGGAGCCTGTCCATGAGTGATGCCCACAACGCATTGATCACCCAGTTCTACCAAGCCTTCCAGCGGCTGGATGCCGAGGCCATGAGTGCCTGCTATACCGACGACGTGGTGTTCAGTGATCCGGCGTTCGGCGAGCTGCGCGGCCGCGATGCCGGCGACATGTGGCGGATGCTCACCACTCGGGCCAAGGATTTTTCCCTGACGTTCGATAACGTGCGCAGCGATGAGCGCACGGGCGGCGCCCATTGGGTGGCGACGTACCTGTTCAGCCAGACCGGTAACACCGTGGTCAACGACATTCAGGCGCGTTTTGTTTTTCGCGACGGCAAGATTTGCGAGCATCACGACAGCTTCGATCTGTGGGCCTGGTCCCGACAGGCGCTGGGTTTCAAAGGGCTGTTGTTGGGCTGGACGCCGGCGGTGAGAAACGCCGTGCGCGCTCAAGCCTTGAAGGGGCTGAAGGCATTCCAGGCCAGTCGCTGATAAGATCGCGGCTTGTTTCCTTTCAAGCCTTGATCGTCACGTGAACACCGCCAGCGAATTTTCCGTCACTGCCGCCGAACCGACGCTGCCTGTCAGCAAGCCCTGGTTCGTTTACCTCGTTCGCGCGGCCAATGGTTCGCTCTACTGCGGGATCAGCGATGATCCCGCGCGCCGCTTCGCCACCCACCAGAGAGGCAAGGGCGCGCGCTTTTTTCTCTCCAGCCCTGCCGTGGCACTGGTCTACACCGAAGCCTGCCGCGACAAAAGCGAAGCGTTGCGGCAGGAACGGCTGATCAAAAAACTCAAGAAAAGCGCCAAGGAATGCTTGGTGGCGAGTGCTACTGCGGGCTTATCAATCTGACTGATAAGCGCCCATCAGGCAGATCGGTGGGCTGCTCCGGGAATGCGCGCTAAGCTGCGGATTCCTTATCCGTGCGGCGGAGCCGAGCATGTCAGAGTTAATTCTTCATCATTACCCGACGTCCCTTTTCGCCGAAAAGGCCCGCTTGCTGCTGGGCTTCAAAGGGTTGTCCTGGCGCTCGGTGAAGATCTCGCCGGTGATGCCCAAACCCGATCTGACCGCGCTGACCGGCGGCTACCGCAAGACGCCGGTGTTGCAGATTGGCGCGGATATCTATTGCGACACGTCGTTGATCGCCCGTCGTCTGGAGCAGGAAAAAGCCTTGCCTGCATTCTTCCCGGAAGGTCAGGAAATGATCGCTGCGACCTTCGCCGCGTGGGCGGATTCGGTGGTGTTCCAGCACGCGGTCAGCCTGGTGTTTCAACCGGAATCGATCGCCGTGCGCTTCGGCAATATGCCGCCGGAGGCGATCAAGGCGTTCATTGCCGATCGCGCGGAGTTGTTCAGCGGTGGCAGCGCCACACGGCTGTCGGCAGAGCAGGCCCGGCATCAATGGCCGACCATCATGACGCGTCTGGAGCAACAGCTTCAGCGCGAGCAGGGCGACTTCCTGTTCGGCGAGCCGTCGATTGCCGACTTCGCCCTGGCTCACTCGTTGTGGTTCCTCAAGGCGACGCCGGTCACTGCGCCGCTGGTCGATGCTTATCCAGCGGTTTCTGCGTGGCTGGGTCGCGTGTTGGGCTTCGGTCATGGCGCGTTCAGCGAGATGACCTCCGAAGAGGCGCTGGAGGTTGCGCGCAATGCCACACCGGCCGCATTGCCGGATGAGCAATTCGACGAGCCGAATGGTTTTGAGGCGGGTCAGCAGGTGGTCATTGCCGCCATCGATTACGGCGTTGACCCGGTGGCGGGTGAGTTGCTGTTTGCGGGCAGTGAAGAATTGATTCTGCATCGCGAGGACGAGCGGGGTGGCGTGGTGCATGTGCACTTTCCGCGATTTGGCTTCCGCATCGAAAAGCGCTGATAAACACACACCCTGTGGCGAGGGGATTGATAACCCTGAGGGATTACTTAAGGGCTGCAAGAATGGCATCCGGGTCATACCCGCGAATCAACGTCCCGTTCACATCGATGATCGGAATTCCGCCGCCACCCAATGCGTTATAGGCCTTGCGCGACTCGGCATCCTTCTCGATATCGAACTCCTTGTACGGAATGCCCTTCTGATCGAGAAAGCGCCGGGTCAGTTTGCAGTAGCCACACCATTCGGTGGCATAGAGCACAACATTGGCCTTCGCCTGAGTCTGCTCCGACACCACCTGTGCCGGATGGATCACCCGCTCGATCTTGCCCCAGTTCTGGTAGATCACGACCACCAGCAGGATCAGCAGGAATTTTTTCAGTACGCCACCGAGCATCAGTTACGTCGCTTGAGCTGATCGGTGAGCTGGGTCGGCAGACCTTTGATGATCAGTGTGCCGGCTTCTTCGTCGTATTCGATCTTCGAGCCCAGCAGGTGCGCTTCGAAGCTGATGGACAGGCCTTCGGCGCGACCGGTGAAGCGGCGGAACTGGTTGAGGGTACGTTTATCTGCCGGAATCTCCGGCGACAGGCCGTAGTCCTTGTTGCGGATGTGGTCGTAGAAGGCTTTTGGGCGCTCTTCGTCGATCAGTTCCGAGAGTTCTTCCAGGCCCATGGGTTCGCCCAATTTAGCCTGGCTGCTGGCGTAATCCACCAAGGTCTTGGTTTTCTCGCGGGCGGATTCTTCCGGCAGGTCTTCGCTTTCGACGAAGTCACTGAAGGCCTTGAGCAGAGTGCGGGTTTCGCCGGGGCCGTCGACGCCTTCCTGGCAGCCGATGAAGTCGCGGAAATACTCCGAAACCTTTTTGCCGTTCTTGCCTTTGATGAACGAAATGTACTGCTTGGACTGCTTGTTGTTCTGCCACTCGGAAACGTTGATCCGCGCCGCCAGGTGCAGTTGGCCCAGGTCCAGGTGCCGGGACGGGGTCACGTCCAGCTGATCGGTCACTGCAACGCCTTCACTGTGGTGCAGCAGCGCGATCGCCAGGTAGTCGGTCATGCCTTGCTGATAATGCGCAAACAGCACGTGGCCGCCCACAGAGAGGTTCGACTCTTCCATCAGCTTTTGCAGATGCTCCACCGCCACCCGGCTGAACGCGGTGAAATCCTTGCCGCCATCGAGGTATTCCTTCAGCCAGCCGCTGAACGGATGCGCCCCGGACTCGGCATGGAAGAAACCCCAGGCCTTGCCTTGTTTGGCGTTGTAGCTCTCATTGAGGTCGGCAAGCATGTACTCGATGGCGCTCGACTCGGCCAATTCGGAATCGCGAGCGTGGAGAACTGCGGGCGTGCCGTCGGGTTTTTTGTCGATCAGGTGGACGATGCAATGACGGATCGGCATGGGCTTCTCGGCTGATTGAAGAGAGGAGGGCGTGCTCCCCCAAAAAGTGCCAAGTGTACCGCAACCACTGGTTTTGGCGCGGCACCAAGGGCAATTCGCAGGTGTCCGATGGCGCTTATGCTGTTTTTTACAGTTTTAGAGCAATAAAGCTGACCAAATGGGTAGCTAGAGGCGGATATTTCCCCGTCTCTGTGCTAGTTTTGCCCGGTCTTACGCGAAGTCACTGCGTTAAGCGTGCATTCAGCATTTGTCAGGTCGAACCAAACCCTGATTTCGGTATCTATAACCCCGACTCGTCGCGGTTATGGCCGAGGGTGCCAGATCCAGAAGATCGGGCTCGATGGCTGACACTGCACTCTGCAATCCATATGAATTTGATAGGGAAGGAACATTACATGGCTCTTACTAAAGACCAACTGATCGCCGACATCGCTGAAGCTATCGACGCGCCAAAAACCACCGCGCGTAACGCTCTGGACCAACTGGGCCAAATCGTTGCTGATCAGCTGGAAAACGGCGGCGAAATCACCCTGCCAGGTATCGGCAAGCTGAAAGTGACTGAGCGTCCTGCCCGTACCGGCCGCAACCCTTCGACTGGCGCTGCCATCGAAATCGCTGCCAAGAAAGTTATCAAGCTGGTTGTGGCCAAAGGCCTGACCGACGCTGTTAACAAGTAAGACGCAGTAAAAAAAGCCGTGCTCCGGAGTGATCCGGGCACGGCTTTTTTGTGTCTGCGATTCAGCGACTGTCCTGAAAACACCTCTAAACCAATGTGGGAGCGGGCTTGCTCGCGAATGCGGTGTATCAGTCACCATTTAAGTCGACTGACACACCGCATTCGCGAGCAAGCCCGCTCCCACATTTTGATCTGTGTCGGTCAGTTACTCAGCTCTTGCGAGCCCAGCGTTCGCGCCAGACCTGCTGCTCGGACTTGGTCTGGAAGGTCCAGGCGACGAAGCGGCTTTGCTTCTGCCCCTGAGACATTTCCACGACCTGGCTTTCCAGTACGCCGGCCTTTTTCAGGGCCGTCTGGATCGCCGGCAGGTTGGAGGCTTTCGAGACCAGGGTGCTGAACCAAAGCACTTTGTGTTGGAAATGTGCGCTCTCGGCGATCAGTTGCGTCACAAACCGTGCTTCGCCACCTTCACACCACAATTCTGCCGATTGACCGCCAAAGTTCAGCACTGGCAGTTTGCGTTTTGGATCGGCGCGGCCCAGGGCGCGCCATTTACGCTCGCTGCCCTTGGTCGCTTCGTCCATCGATGCGTGGAACGGCGGGTTGCACATGGTCAGGTCAAAGCGTTCGCCGGGTTCGAGCAGGCCCAGCAGAATGTGCTTGGGATTGCTTTGTTGGCGCAACTGGATGGCTTTGTTCAGCCCGTTGGACTGCACGATGGCTTTGGCGGCGGCCACGGCCGTCGGGTCGATTTCCGAGCCGAGAAAGTGCCAGCGGTAGTCGCTGTAGCCGATCAACGGATAAACGCAGTTGGCGCCCATGCCGATATCGAGCACCTTGACCGGCGCGCCGCGCGGGATCTCGCCGTCGTTGACGCTGGCCAATAAGTCGGCCAGGAAGTGCACGTAGTCGGCACGGCCCGGAACCGGTGGGCAGAGGTAGTCGGCCGGGATGTCCCAATGGGCGACGCCGTAGAACGACTTGAGCAACGCACGGTTGAACACCCGCACGGCGTCCGGGCTGGCGAAGTCGATACTTTCCTTGCCGTACGGATTGATGATCACGAACTTCGCCAGTTCCGGCGTGGTTTTGATCAGCGCCGGGAAGTCGTAACGACCCTGATGGCGGTTGCGCGGGTGAAGGCTGGCCTTCTCGCGGGGCTCCACGGCTTTGGCCGGGGTCGCGGAATCAGGCTTTTTGCGCGCAGGTCTTGGTGTGCGGGGGGCGTTCATGGGCGTTGTCGATTCGGGTATGGCTAAAAGTGGCGGGTATTGTCCCACACTTGATCGGTGTTGCCTGCGATCTGATGATCGATGAGGGGCCAATGTGGGAGCGGGCTTGCTCGCGAAGGCGGTTTAACATTCAGCATGGATATAGGCTGACACTCCGCTTTCGCGAGCAAGTCGAATCGTCGCACCGCCGCTCCCACATTAGGTTTGAGGTGTTTGGGATAAAGCGTCGGGCACAAAAAAGGGAGGCCGTTTCGGGCCTCCCTCTTTCATTGCGATTTGCCGTTACAGGCTGGCAATCCGCGCATGCTGCTCGGCCAATTTGCCCAAAGCCTGTTCAGCTTCAGCCAGTTTGGCGCGTTCCTTCTCGATGACTTCGGCCGGGGCCTTGTCGACGAAACCGGCGTTGGACAGCTTGCCGCCCACGCGCTGAACTTCGCCCTGCAGACGCAGGATTTCCTTGTCCAGACGCGCCAACTCAGCATCTTTGTCGATCAGACCGGCCATCGGCACCAGCACTTCCATCTCGCCGACCAGTGCGGTGGCAGACAGCGGTGCTTCTTCGCCGGCAGCCAACACCGTGATCGATTCGAGGCGAGCCAGCTTCTTCAGCAGGGCTTCGTTCTCGGTGAGACGACGCTGATCTTCGGCGCTGACGTTTTTCAGGAACAGGTTCAGCGGCTTGCCCGGACCGATGTTCATTTCGCCACGGATGTTACGCGTGCCGAGCATCAGGCCCTTGAGCCATTCGATGTCGTTCTCGGCAGCCGGATCGATGCGCTCTTCATTGGCCACTGGCCACGGTTGCAGCATGATCGTCTTGCCTTCGATACCGGCCAGCGGCGCAATGCGCTGCCAGATTTCTTCGGTGATGAACGGCATGAACGGATGTGCCAGACGTAGCGCGACTTCCAATACCCGAACCAGCGTGCGGCGGGTGCCGCGCTGACGTTCGACCGGCGCGTTTTCGTCCCACAGCACAGGCTTGGAGAGCTCCAGGTACCAGTCGCAATACTGGTTCCAGATGAACTCGTACAAGGCTTGTGCGGCCAGGTCGAAACGGAACTGATCGAGCTGACGGGTCACTTCGGCTTCGGTGCGTTGCAGCTGCGAAATGATCCAGCGGTCCGCCAGCGACAGCTCGTAAGCTTCGCCGTTCTGACCGCAGTCTTCGCCCTTGTCCAGCACGTAGCGCGCGGCGTTCCAGATCTTGTTGCAGAAGTTGCGATAGCCCTCGACACGGCCCATGTCGAACTTGATGTCGCGACCGGTGGACGCCAGCGAGCAGAAGGTGAAACGCAGGGCGTCGGTGCCGTAGCTGGCGATGCCGTCGGCGAACTCGTCGCGGGTCTGCTTCTCGATCTTCTTCGCCAGTTTCGGCTGCATCATGCCCGAGGTGCGTTTCTGCACCAGGTCTTCGAGTTCGATGCCGTCGATGATGTCCAGCGGGTCCAGGACGTTGCCCTTGGATTTGGACATCTTCTGGCCCTGGCCATCTCGCACCAGGCCATGAACATAAACGGTCTTGAACGGAACCTGCGGCGTGCCGTCTTCGTTCTTCACCAAGTGCATGGTGAGCATGATCATCCGGGCAACCCAGAAGAAAATGATGTCGAAACCAGTCACCAGCACGTCGGTGGAGTGGAATTTCTTCAGGAATTCGGTCTGCTCAGGCCAGCCGAGCGTGGAGAAGGTCCACAGGCCCGAACTGAACCAGGTGTCGAGAACGTCGTTGTCCTGTTGCAGCGCAACGTCCGGGCCGAGGTTGTGCTTGGCGCGTACTTCGGCTTCGTCGCGACCGACATAGACCTTGCCCGACTCGTCGTACCAGGCCGGAATCCGGTGGCCCCACCACAGCTGACGGCTGATGCACCAGTCCTGGATGTCGCGCATCCACGAGAAGTACATGTTTTCGTACTGTTTCGGCACGAACGCGATGCGGCCGTCTTCAACGGCAGCGATGGCTGGTTCAGCCAATGGCTTGGTCGACACGTACCACTGGTCGGTCAACCACGGCTCGATGATGGTGCCGGAGCGGTCGCCTTTCGGCACTTTCAGCGCATGGTCGTTGACGCTGACCAGCAGGCCGGCAGCATCGAACGCAGCAACGATCTGCTTGCGCGCTTCGAAGCGGTCAAGGCCGGCGTATTCGGCCGGGATCTTGCCGTCGATGCTTTCGTTGAGCGTGCCGTCGAGGTTGAACACCTGACAGGCCGGCAATACGGCAGCGTTCTTGTCAAAGATGTTCAGCAGCGGCAGGTTGTGGCGCTTGCCGACTTCGTAGTCGTTGAAATCGTGGGCCGGGGTGATTTTCACGCAGCCGGTGCCGAATTCAGGGTCGCAGTAATCGTCGGCGATGATCGGGATACGGCGGCCGACCAGCGGCAGCTCGACGAATTTTCCGATCAGGGCCTGGTAGCGTTCATCGTTCGGGTTAACCGCTACGGCGGCGTCGCCGAGCATGGTTTCCGGGCGAGTGGTCGCCACGATCAGGTAATCGTTGCCTTCAGCGGTCTTGGCGCCGTCGGCCAGCGGGTATTTCAGATTCCACAGGAAACCTTTCTCGTCGTGGTTTTCCACTTCGAGATCGGAAATCGCCGTGTGCAACTTGGTGTCCCAGTTGACCAGGCGCTTGCCGCGGTAGATCAGGCCGTCTTCGTGCAGGCGCACAAAGGCTTCTTTAACGGCTTCCGAGAGGCCGTCGTCCATGGTGAAGCGCTCGCGGCCCCAGTCCACGGACGAGCCGAGACGGCGGATTTGACGGCTGATGTTGCCGCCGGACTGATCCTTCCATTCCCAGACTTTTTCGAGGAATTTCTCACGGCCCAGATCGTGACGATTCTGGCCCTGGGCTTCGAGTTGACGCTCCACCAGCATTTGCGTGGCGATACCGGCGTGGTCGGTACCCGGCTGCCACAGGGTGTTACGACCTTGCATGCGGCGGAAACGGATCAGGGCGTCCATGATCGCGTTGTTGAAGCCGTGACCCATGTGCAGGCTGCCGGTGACGTTCGGCGGCGGGATCATGATGGTGTAGGACTCGCCCGCGCCTTGCGGGGCGAAGTAATTCTCTGACTCCCAGGTGTTGTACCAGGAAGTTTCAATGGCGTGCGGCTGGTAGGTCTTATCCATGCGCGGCGGGACCCTATTGGCATTTATTCAGGAAAAGCCGGCAAGTATAGCGGGGCATGGGGCGTAGGGCGAGCAGGGGCGGACAGGGCGCAAATCAAACTGTGGAATGAACCTGTGGCGAGGGAGCTTGCTCCCGCTGGGGTGCGAAGCGGCCCCGACATCAGCAAGTTCGGTTTGTCAGGGACGCCGCGTGTTCCGGCTTTGCGGCTGCTGCGCAACCGAGCGGGAGCAAGCTCCCTCGCCACAGTAGTCCGCCGGGCTCGGGGTTACTCGTACTGGCTCAACAACCGTTCCATCCGCGCGGCCAGGCGGCGTTTGATTTCGGTTTCGATGTGCGGGGCGAAGTCGTCGATCACGTCTTGCATGATCAATTGCGCGGCGGCGCGCAGTTCGTCATCCAGGTGCAGCAGGTCGTCGGGGCCTTTGCTGGCGGCGGGTGCCGGTTGGGTAGCAGGGGCAGCAGGGGCGGGTGGCGCCGGTTCGAGAATGGGCGGGCTGGCGCCGACTGTATCGAACAGCATCGGAATCTGTTCCTGATCACCTTCCTCGACCGTGTCGGTGAGCAAGGGCGGTTGCAGATTGTCATCGCCGAGCAGTTGGCGGATCGACTCAAGGTCATCCAGCAGGTGCGCGGACTTTTGCTGCGGTTTTGGAGTGTCCATCGGAATGCTCAGAGTCGCTGTAAACGGTGATCTTGCAGAGGATAGCCCTGTTCGCGGTAGAAACGGAAACTCTCCCGCGCAGCCGTACGAATCGTCGGATCTTCCACCACCACTTCCGCCACGCGGGCGAACTTTTTGGCGAATGCCGGGACTTTCAGGGCGAGATTGACCAACAGATCCTGATGCGGGCCGCAGTCATCGCCAAGACCCAACACAATCAAACCGTCCGGCTCATTTTCAGCGGGGCCGTGAGGCACAAAGCTTTCGCCCTTGAAGGCCCACAGGCGCGCATCGAGATCGTCGCGTTGGGCTGCATCGCTGCAATGCAGGTAGATGCGGTGGCCCATGCGCCAGGCTTTTTCGGTGAGCTTGCAGGCAAAGTCCAGCCGTGCCGAAGGATCGGCGCTGGGCAGGATATAGAAGTCGACTTTGGTCATTGCGGTTCCTGAGCCTTGGGTGGCGTCCCCCGAAAGTGACGTCGCCCAAGGTCATCGGTTTCAGGCTTTGGCGCGGTCCAGCAGGTATTGGGTCAGCAATGGAACCGGGCGGCCAGTGGCGCCCTTGTCCTTGCCGCCGCTGGTCCAGGCCGTGCCGGCGATGTCCAGATGCGCCCAGTTGAGGTTCTTGGTGAAGCGCGACAGGAAGCAGGCAGCGGTGATGGTGCCGGCTTTCGGGCCGCCAATGTTGGCGATGTCGGCGAACGGGCTGTCCAGCTGTTCCTGGTACTCATCGAACAGCGGCAGTTGCCAGGCGCGATCGTCAGCCGATTGGCCGGCGCTCAGCAGTTGGCCGATCAGTTCGTCGTTGTTGCCCAGCAGGCCCGACGTGTGGGAGCCCAGAGCAACGACGCAAGCGCCGGTCAGGGTAGCGATGTCGATTACCGCTTGCGGCTTGAAGCGCTCGGAGTAGGTCAGGGCGTCGCACAGCACCAGACGGCCTTCGGCGTCGGTGTTGAGGATTTCCACGGTCTGGCCGCTCATGGTGGTGACGATGTCGCCAGGACGCGAAGCATTGCCGCTCGGCATGTTCTCGGCGCAGGCCAGGATGCACACCAGGTTGATCGGCAGTTTCAATTCGAGCACGGCACGCAGGGTGCCGAATACGCTGGCAGCGCCGCCCATGTCGTATTTCATTTCATCCATGCCGGCGCCCGGTTTCAGGCTGATGCCACCCGTGTCAAAGGTGATGCCTTTGCCGACCAGTGCATACGGCTTCTCGGATTTCTTGCCGCCGTTGTATTGCATGACGATCAGACGCGGCGGCTGGGCGCTGCCCTGGCCGACGGCGTAGAACGAGCCCATGCCCAGGTCCTTGATCTTCTTCTCATCAAGGACTTCGACTTTCAGGCTCTTGAATTCTTTGCCCAGGTTCTTCGCTTGCTCACCGAGGAACGTCGGGTGGCAGATGTTCGGCGGCAGGTTACCCAGGTCGCGGGTAAACGCCATGCCGTTGGCGATGGCGGTGGCGTGGGCCACGGCGCGCTCGACTTCAGCCTGGGCAGCCTTGATGGTCACCAGGGTGACTTTCTTCAGGGCGCGAGGCTCGGCTTTCTGGCTTTTGAACTGGTCGAACGTGTATTCGCCGTCCACCAGGGTTTCGGCCAGCAGGCGGGTCTTGCCGTAGCTGTCGCGGCCTTTGACCACGACTTCGTCCAGGGCCAGCACTGCATCGCTGCCGCCCAGGCCTTTAAGGGTATTGAGGATGCCGGCGATGATTTTGCGGAACGGGCGGTCGCCCAGCTCTTCGTCCTTGCCCACGCCGACCAGCAGCACGCGCTCGGCCTTGAGGTTCGGCAGGCTGTGCAGCAACAGGCTCTGACCGACTTTGCCAGCCAGGTCGCCGCGCTTGAGTACAGCGCTGATGGCGCCACCGCTCAGTTCGTCGAGTTGTTTGGCGACGGTGCCGAGCTTGCGGCCTTCGCCGACGGCGACTACCAGAGTGGCGGTTTTCAACGTTTCTGGGCTAACGCTTTTTACAACCAGTTCCATGTCCGGGTCCCTGAATTAATGGTCAACACGCAAGTGTTCGACGGCATGCGTTCGAACTTGCTTATAGATAGAAAGACGCAGGTCACGGCCCGCGACAAAGGCCGCAGTTTGAACCTCGTGCCCTGAGCCTGACAACCCTCGGTCGTACGAACTTCAGCGCTTTACCCGCCTGCTTGAGCATGCGCAGTGACAGGCGCACCCAATCACAGGATAATGCGCCATCTTTTTCGGCGGCTCTGCCCTGCGGGCTGTCTGATACGTTTGCTTGTTTGGCCGCCTTAGCCTGACAACACTGGAGTGTCTGGTTTGATCGTCTTCCGTTATCTATCCCGCGAAGTCCTGTTGACCTTGAGCGCCGTCAGCGCCGTGCTGCTGGTCATCATCATGAGCGGTCGCTTCATCAAGTACCTCGCCCAGGCGGCCTCTGGCCTCCTGGATCCGGGCTCGCTATTCCTGATCATGGGCTTCCGTTTGCCGGGCTTCCTGCAGTTGATTTTGCCTTTGGGCCTGTTTCTAGGAATCCTGCTGTCCTACGGTCGCCTGTACCTTGAAAGCGAAATGACCGTGCTGTCTGCCACCGGCATGAGCCAGCAGCGTCTGTTTGCCATGACCCTTTTTCCAGCCACCCTGGTCGCACTGGTGGTGGCATGGCTGAGCCTGAGCCTGGCGCCACAAGGTGCCAATCAGTTCCAGTTGCTGTTGAACAAGCAGGATGCCCTGACCGAGTTCGACACCCTCGAGCCGGGTCGTTTCCAGGCACTGCGTGACGGAACGCGGGTGACCTACACCGAAACGCTGTCGGATGACCGCATCAACCTCGGCGGCGTATTCATTTCGCAAAAGAACGTATCGTCTGATGAAAAGGATCGCGGGATCTCCGTGCTGGTGGCCGAGAAGGGCCGTCAGGAAATTCGCCCCGACGGTAACCGTTACCTGATTCTCGACAACGGCTATCGCTATGACGGCAATCCGGGTCAGGCCGACTACCGGGCGATCAAGTACGAGGAGTACGGCGTATTGCTGCCCAAGCCGGACGTCAGCGACGAAGTGACCGACCGTGACGCGATGACCACCAGTTTCCTGATCGGCAGCGATGACATTCGCTCCCGCACCGAACTGCAATGGCGTCTATCCCTGCCATTGCTGGTATTCATCGTGACCCTGATGGCGGTGCCGCTGTCGCGGGTCAATCCGCGTCAGGGCCGTTTCCTCAAGCTGCTGCCGGCGATTCTTCTATATATGGCTTACCTGTCCATCCTGATTGCCGCCCGCGGCGCCCTTGAAAAGGGCAAAATCCCGCCAGCTCTGGGGTTGTGGTGGGTGCATGCAATCTTCCTGGCCATCGGCCTGGGCTTGCTCTATTGGGAATCCTTTCAGTTGAAGCTGGCGAGTCGCCGCAGCGCGCTGGAGGTGGCTCGTGGATAAGCTCGATCGGTACATTGGTAGCAGCGTGTTCGTGGCCATTCTGGCGGTACTGGGGATCATTCTCGGTCTGGCGACGCTGTTCGCGTTCATCGATGAAATGAGTGAGGTCAGCGATACCTACACCCTGGTCGACGTGTTGAGTTATGTCCTGCTGACCGCGCCGCGTCGTCTTTACGACATGTTGCCGATGGCGGCACTGATCGGTTGCCTGATCGGCCTCGGCAGTCTGGCCAGTCACAGCGAGCTGACCATCATGCGCGCTGCGGGCGTGTCGATCGGGCGAATCGTCTGGGCGGTCATGAAGCCAATGCTGATCCTGATGGTGGTGGGTGTGCTGATCGGCGAGTACGTCGCGCCGGCCACCGAAGTCACCGCTCAGGCCAATCGCTCCCTGGCTCAGGGCGGCGGCGATGCGCAGAGCGCCAAGCATGGTTTGTGGCATCGCCAGGGTGATGAGTTCATTCACGTCAACTCGGTACAACCCGACGGTCTGCTGTACGGCGTCACCCGTTATCGTTTTGACAATGAGCGTCATATGCTGTCTTCCAGCTTCGCCAAACGGGCGAAGTTCGATCAGGATCACTGGCAGTTGAGCGACGTCACCACCACGCTGTTCCATGAGAAGAGCACCGAAGTGGTCACCGCCCCGGTCGAGCGCTGGAATGTCGCCTTGAGTCCGCAGCTGTTGAGTACGGTGGTCATGTCGCCTGACACGCTGTCGATTAGCGGTCTGTGGGGTTACATCCACTACCTGGCTGACCAGGGCCTGAGCAATGGTCGTTATTGGCTGGCATTTTGGGTCAAGGTGTTGCAGCCGCTGGTTACCGCCGCTCTGGTACTGATGGCGATTTCCTTCATCTTCGGCCCATTGCGCTCGGTGACCCTCGGTCAGCGAGTGTTCACCGGCGTGCTGGTGGGTTTCACCTTCCGTATCGTTCAGGATTTACTCGGTCCTTCGAGCCAGGTCTTCGGTTTCTCGCCACTGTTTGCGGTGCTTGTTCCGGCGGGTGTTTGTGCCTTGGCCGGGGTCTGGTTGTTGCGCCGGGCCGGTTGATCAAGGGTTTCTCCTGACCTTGCAGGTCACTCAAAACGCCCCTGTCGCAAGACCGGGGCGTTTTTGTAGGCGCCGTCTGACCTGCGAACGTGACGCTTGCGCCGTGGATCAGGTACAATTCCCGGCTATTTTTCGGCGGGCTATGCCTGCAGCCTTTTTGAGTGTTGATCCGTGAGTGATTTGAGTCATATCCGCAATTTCTCCATCATCGCCCACATTGACCATGGCAAGTCGACGCTGGCCGATCGCTTCATCCAGATGTGTGGCGGCCTTGCCGAGCGCGAAATGGAAGCCCAGGTTCTGGACTCCATGGACCTGGAACGTGAACGCGGGATCACCATCAAGGCCCACAGCGTCACCCTCTATTACACCGCTCGCGATGGCATCAAGTACCAGCTGAACTTCATTGACACCCCGGGCCACGTTGACTTCACCTACGAAGTCAGCCGGTCACTGGCGGCCTGTGAAGGCGCGTTGCTGGTGGTCGATGCCGGTCAGGGCGTTGAAGCGCAGTCGGTAGCCAACTGCTACACCGCGATTGAGCAGGGCCTGGAAGTGATGCCGGTCCTGAACAAGATCGACCTGCCTCAGGCCGACCCGGACCGCGTGAAAGAAGAAATCGAAAAAATCATCGGCATCGATGCCACCGATGCGGTCGAGTGCAGTGCCAAGACCGGTCTGGGCGTCGACGAAGTGCTGGAGCGTCTGGTCAAGACCATTCCTGCGCCGACCGGCAACTATGAAGATCCGCTGCAAGCGTTGATCATCGACTCCTGGTTCGACAACTACCTGGGCGTTGTTTCCCTGGTTCGCGTGCGCCACGGTCGTGTGAAGAAGGGCGACAAGATCCTGGTCAAGTCCACCGGCAAGATCCACCTGGTGGACAGCGTCGGTGTCTTCAACCCGAAACACACCGCCACCGTTGACCTGAAGGCCGGCGAAGTGGGCTTCATCATCGCCGGCATCAAGGACATTCACGGTGCACCGGTCGGTGACACCCTGACCTTGAGCTCCACGCCGGACGTCGACGTGCTGCCAGGCTTCAAACGCATTCAGCCGCAGGTGTACGCCGGCCTGTTCCCGGTCAGCTCCGACGATTTCGAAGATTTCCGTGAAGCCTTGCAAAAGCTCACGCTCAACGACTCGTCCCTGCAATACACCCCGGAAAGCTCCGATGCCCTGGGCTTCGGCTTCCGTTGCGGGTTCCTCGGCATGCTGCACATGGAAATCATCCAGGAGCGCCTGGAGCGCGAGTACGACCTGGACCTGATCACCACGGCACCGACGGTAATTTTCGAGCTGCTGCTGAAAACCGGTGAAACGATTTACGTCGACAACCCGTCGAAGCTGCCAGACCTGTCCTCGATCGAAGACATGCGTGAACCGATCGTGCGGGCCAATATTCTTGTGCCGCAAGAGCACTTGGGCAACGTCATTACCCTGTGCATCGAGAAGCGTGGCGTACAGCACGACATGCTGTTCCTCGGTACCCAGGTTCAAGTGACCTACGATTTGCCGATGAACGAAGTGGTCCTGGACTTCTTCGACCGTCTGAAATCCACCAGCCGTGGCTATGCTTCGCTGGATTACCATTTCGATCGTTATCAATCGGCTAATCTGGTGAAACTGGATGTGCTGATCAACGGTGACAAGGTCGACGCCCTGGCGTTGATCGTGCACAAGGATAACGCGCACTACAAAGGTCGCCAGTTGACCGAGAAGATGAAAGAACTGATTCCACGCCAGATGTTCGACGTCGCGATCCAGGCCGCCATTGGCGGGCAGATTATTGCGCGAACCTCCGTCAAGGCACTCAGAAAGAACGTATTGGCCAAATGCTACGGCGGTGACGTTAGCCGTAAGAAGAAACTGCTTGAGAAGCAAAAGGCCGGTAAGAAACGCATGAAGCAAGTCGGTAACGTGGAAATTCCACAAGAAGCCTTCCTTGCAGTGCTCAGGTTGGATAGTTAGGTCCTATGTCACTAAATTTCCCGCTGTTGCTGGTCATCGCCGTGTTCGTCTGCGGCCTGTTGGCGTTGCTCGATCTGGTTTTCCTGGCGCCGCGTCGGCGTGCCGCCATTACCTCCTATCAGGGCAGCGTCAGCCAGCCTGATGGGGTGGTGGTCGAGAAACTGAACAAAGAGCCGCTGCTGGTCGAATACGGCAAGTCGTTCTTCCCGGTGTTGTTCATCGTGCTGGTATTGCGTTCGTTCCTGGTGGAACCGTTCCAGATTCCTTCCGGCTCGATGAAACCGACCCTGGACGTTGGCGACTTCATTCTGGTGAACAAGTTTTCTTACGGGATCCGCTTGCCGGTGATCGACAAGAAAGTCATCGAAGTCGGTGATCCACAGCGCGGCGATGTGATGGTGTTCCGCTACCCGAGCGATCCGAACGTCAACTACATTAAACGTGTGGTAGGCCTGCCGGGTGACCAGATTCGTTACACCGCCGACAAGCGTCTGTTCGTCAACGGTGAGTCGATTGCCGAACAACTGGTCGGCTCCGAGCCGGGCACGTTGGGCAGCGCTGAGCTCTACAAGGAAAAACTCGGCGTTGCCGAGCACCTGATCCGCAAGGAAATGAGCCGTTACCGCGCAACGCCGGACCATTCGTGGACCGTGCCTGCCGGGCACTACTTCATGATGGGCGACAACCGCGACAACTCGAACGACAGTCGCTACTGGGATGATCCGAGCATTCCCAAGGATCTGCTGGGCATGGTTCCCGACAAGAATATCGTCGGCAAGGCCTTCGCAGTCTGGATGAGCTGGCCGGAACCTAAACTCAGTCACCTGCCGAATTTCTCGCGGGTTGGCCTGATCAAGTAATCACACACGGCGCTGTTGAACACAGCGCCGAATGCATTTCTGGAGTCGGCATAATCGGCGACAGAAGCATGAAAACAACGATATTCAGGACGTTATTTTTGAACACAGCGTTAATTGTCCCAAGCCTGCGCCGCATCACGGCGATGGCGGTGGAACCCAACCACGAACTCAGCGTGGGTAAACCGTGAGCGTCTCCTTAAGCCGTCTCGAGCGTCAGCTCGGCTACACCTTCAAGGATCAGGAGCTGATGGTCCTGGCCCTGACTCACCGCAGCTTTGCCGGGCGTAACAACGAACGCCTGGAATTCCTCGGTGATGCCATCCTTAACTTTGTCGCTGGCGAGGCGCTGTTCGATCGCTTCCCGCTGGCCCGCGAAGGTCAGTTGTCGCGCTTGCGCGCACGCCTGGTGAAAGGCGAGACCCTGGCCGTACTGGCCCGCGGTTTCGATCTGGGCGAATACCTGCGCCTGGGTTCCGGTGAATTGAAAAGCGGCGGTTTCCGTCGCGAGTCGATTCTGGCCGATGCCCTTGAAGCGCTGATTGGCGCGATCTACCTGGACGCCGGCATGGACATGGCACGCGAACGCGTGCTGGCCTGGCTGGCCGGGGAGTTCGAAGGCCTGACGCTGGTCGACACCAACAAAGATCCAAAAACCCGCCTGCAAGAGTTCCTGCAGTCGCGGGGTTGTGAACTGCCGCGTTACGAAGTGGTGGATATCCAGGGTGAGCCGCATTGCCGGACGTTCTTCGTCGAATGTGAAATCACCTTACTGAACGAAAAAAGCCGAGGTCAGGGTGTGAGCCGTCGTATTGCCGAACAGGTAGCGGCCGCTGCAGCACTGATTGCCCTGGGCGTGGAGAATGGCCATGACTGATTCAACTGCAACTCGCTGTGGCTATGTCGCCATCGTCGGCCGTCCCAACGTGGGCAAGTCCACGCTGCTGAACCACATCCTCGGTCAGAAGCTGGCGATTACCTCGCGCAAGCCTCAGACCACTCGCCACAACATGCTCGGCATCAAGACCGAAGGCGCCGTGCAGGCGATCTACGTCGACACCCCCGGCATGCACAAAGGTGGCGAGAAAGCCCTGAACCGCTACATGAACAAGACCGCTTCGGCGGCGTTGAAAGACGTCGACGTGGTGATCTTCGTGGTTGACCGCACCAAGTGGACCGACGAAGACCAGATGGTCCTCGAGCGCGTTCAATACGTGACCGGCCCGCTGATCGTGGCGCTGAACAAGACTGACCGCATCGAAGATAAAGCCGAGCTGATGCCGCACCTGACCTGGTTGCAGGAACAGTTGCCGAACGCGCAGATCATGCCGATCTCGGCCCAGCACGGGCATAACCTCGAAACGCTGGAGCGCGTGATTGCCGGTTACCTGCCGGAAAACGATCACTTCTTCCCGGAAGACCAGATCACCGACCGCAGCAGCCGCTTCCTCGCCGCTGAACTGGTACGCGAGAAAATCATGCGCCAGATGGGCGCCGAGCTGCCGTACCAGATCACCGTCGAAATCGAAGAGTTCAAGCAGCAGGGCAAAACCCTGCACATTCATGCCTTGATCCTCGTCGAGCGCGACGGCCAGAAGAAAATCATCATTGGCGACAAGGGCGAGCGGATCAAACGCATCGGCACCGAGGCGCGCAAGGACATGGAGTTGCTGTTCGACTCCAAGATCATGCTCAACCTCTGGGTCAAGGTGAAAGGCGGCTGGTCCGACGATGAACGCGCCTTGCGTTCACTGGGTTACGGCGACCTGTAAATCGTCTGGCAGCACATAGATCCACTGTGGGAGCGGGCTTGCTCGCGAAGAGGATGTAACATTCAGCATTGATGTTGACTGTCACACCGCCTTCGCGAGCAAGCCCGCTCCCACATTGGTTTTGGGTTGTCTGAAAAACTGCAATCCTTCATCGAGAGCTTTATGTCCCAGCCCATCGGCCAACCCGCCTTCGTGCTCCACAGTCGCGCCTACCGCGAAAACAGCGCGCTGGTGGATTTCCTCACGCCGCAAGGTCGGCTGCGAGCGGTGTTGCGCAGTGCTCGGGGCAAGGCCGGGACATTGGCACGGCCGTTCGTGCCGCTGGAAGTCGAGTTCCGTGGGCGTGGTGAGCTGAAGAATGTCGGTCGCATGGAAAGCGCCGGTGTTTCAACCTGGCTCAACGGTGAAGCGCTGTTCAGCGGTCTCTACCTCAACGAGTTATTGATCCGTCTGCTGCCCTCCGAAGATCCCCATCCCGCCGTCTTCGATCACTACGCCGCGACCTTGCTCGCACTTGCCGAAGGTCGTCCGCTGGAGCCTTTGTTGCGATCCTTCGAATGGCGGCTGCTGGATGACTTGGGTTACGGCTTCGCTCTGACCACCGATATCCATGGCGATCCCATCGCGCCGGACGGTCTCTACCGTCTGCAAGTGGATGCGGGGCTCGAGCGGGTCTACCTGCTGCAACCCGGTCTGTTCAATGGCACCGAGCTGCTGGCGATGGCCGATGCAGATTGGTCTGCCCCTGGCGCACTCTCGGCAGCCAAGCGCTTGATGCGCCAGGCACTGGCCGTTCATCTGGGCGGTCGTCCCTTGGTGAGTCGCGAGTTGTTTCGCAAGCCCTGATCACCCCGTATGCTGTGCGCCGAACTTTTCCATTTTCAGGAGCGCTTCCGTGACCACCAGCAATCGCATTCTTCTTGGCGTGAACATCGACCACGTTGCCACCCTGCGTCAGGCCCGGGGCACGCGCTATCCGGATCCGGTCAAGGCAGCACTGGACGCGGAAGAGGCGGGCGCTGACGGCATTACCGTGCACCTGCGCGAAGACCGTCGGCACATCCAGGAGCGCGACGTGTTGCTACTCAAGGATGTGCTGCAAACCCGCATGAACTTCGAAATGGGCGTCACCGAAGAGATGATGGCGTTCGCCGAACGCATTCGTCCGGCGCACATTTGCCTGGTGCCGGAAACCCGTCAGGAGCTGACGACCGAAGGTGGTCTGGACGTGGCGGGGCAAGAAGCACGGATCAAGGCGGCGGTGGATCGCCTGGCGAAAATCGGCTGTGAAGTGTCGCTGTTCATCGACGCTGACGAGCGGCAGATCGAAGCGTCCCGTCGTGTTGGTGCGCCGGCTATTGAGTTGCATACCGGTCGTTATGCCGATGCCGAGACGCCGACCGATGTGGCTGAAGAGCTCAAGCGTGTGGCGGATGGCGTGGCGTTTGGTCTGGCTCAAGGTTTGATCGTCAACGCTGGCCACGGCCTGCACTATCACAACGTTGAAGCCGTCGCGGCGATCAAGGGCATCAACGAACTGAACATCGGTCATGCGCTGGTGGCTCATGCGTTGTTCGTCGGGTTCAAGTCGGCGGTGTCGGAGATGAAAGCACTGATCCTGGCCGCCGCAAAAGCCTAAAGCCAAACACAAAACCAAAATGTGGTGGCTGTTAAAGTTGAGGGGTTTCCTGATTCGGCTTGGTCTTGTCGACCCCCGGCACATGCAGGTTGCCTTCGGCGACCTGATTGCCTTCAAGTTGCGGCTGCGTCACCCACGTCAGGATGTCGTAATAGCGGCGGATGTTCGCCACGAAGTGAACGGGTTCGCCGCCACGGGCATAGCCGTAACGGGTTTTGCTGAACCACTTCTTCTCGGACAGGCGCGGCAGGATCTTTTTCACGTCCAGCCACTTGTCCGGGTTCAGTCCTTCCTTGGCCGCCAGTTTGCGCGCATCATCCAGGTGACCGCTGCCAACGTTGTAGGCCGCCAGCGCAAACCATGTGCGATCCGGCTCCTGGATCGACTCATCCAGCTGTTCCTTCATGTAGGCCAGGTACTTGGCGCCACCCATGATGCTTTGTTTGGGGTCCAGTCGGTTGGACACACCCATGGCCTGCGCGGTGTTCTGGGTCAGCATCATCAGGCCGCGCACGCCAGTCTTCGACGTGACGGCCGGTTGCCACAGGGATTCCTGATAACCGACCGCTGCCAGCAGGCGCCAGTCGACTTTCTCTTCCTTGGCATAAGCCTTGAAATGCTTCTCGTACTTGGGCAGCCGTTGCTGCAGGTGCTGGGCGAAGGTATAGGCGCCCATGTAGCCGAGCACATCGACGTGCCCGTAATAGCGGTCTTTCAGGCGTTGCAGGGTGCCGTTTTTCTTCACCTTGTCGAGGTAGGTGTTGATCTCGTTGAGCAAGCTGTTGTCGTCGCCGGCGGCCACCGCCCAGCTCTGGTTGCTGGCGTCACCGAGGTCGAAGGCTACCCGTACGTTGGGGAAGTAGACCTGGTTCATCGCGACTTCGTTTGAATCGACCAGGGTCAGGTCAATCTGATCTTCATCGACCATTCGCAGCAAGTCGACGACTTCAACCGCGTCGGACTCTTCGTATTCAATGCCGGGAAATTTCTTTTTCAGCTCCGCCAACTGCTCGGCGTGGGTGCTGCCCTTGAGCACCATGATCTTCTTGCCCACCAGATCCTTCGCGTCGGTCGGCCGGGATTGGCCGTTGCGATAGATGATCTGTGGGGTGACTTCGAGATAGGAGTGGGAAAACCGCACCTGCTTTTTACGTGCTTCGCTGCTGACCAGGCCGGCAGCAGCGATCACCGGGCCGTTGGGCTTGCCCACCTGGTTAAACAGGTCGTCGAGGTTGTCGGCGGTTTCGATTTTGAGTTCCACCCCCAGATCGTCGGCGAAGCGCTTCACCAGCTCGTATTCGAAGCCGGTTTCACCGTTGCGATCCTGAAAGTAGGTGGCGGGGCTGTTACGGGTAACCACCCGCAGCACGCCATCCTCCTTTACGCGCTCCAGCGTGTTGGGTTTATCAACACAGCCACTGAGCACCAGGAAGAGTCCGGTTGCGATCAGCCATTTGGCGAACCGCGGACGCAAAGCCGTTGGGGAAAACATCTGCGCAGTATACGCAAAGGACCACGAGCGCCATATCTCGACAGCGAAGGGCTTGTCTGCTAGGCAACTGAAAACCGCTCCGGAGCCCGCAGGAATGGGCCCGAGCAGCATTTTGTGACAGAAAAAATAACGCTCGGCGCGCGCCTGTTTGAGGTCCGAACACCCGGCCCGACGCCCGGGTGCAGCCGCCCGTACCGTTTCGGGTGATGTCGCGGCCTGTTTAGGCTAGAATGCACGGCCTCAAAGCACACCCCTTCCCGAGGCTGTCCCGAAGATGTTGATCCTGCGCGGCGCTCCTGCCCTTTCTGCCTTTCGCCACAGCAAACTCCTTGAGCAACTGAGCCAGAAGGTCCCGGCTGTCAGCGGCTTGTATGCTGAATTCGCTCACTTCGCCGAAGTTACCGGCGTCCTGACCGGCGACGAACAGCAGGTGCTCGCGCGCCTTCTGAAGTACGGCCCAAGTGTTCCGGTACAAGAGCCGACCGGTCGTCTGTTCCTGGTGTTGCCGCGGTTCGGCACCATCTCGCCATGGTCCAGTAAAGCCAGCGACATCGCTCGCAACTGCGGCCTGACGAAAATCCAGCGTCTTGAACGCGGCATCGCCTTCTACGTTGCCGGCCAGTTCAGCGACGCCGAAGCACAGTTGATTTCCGACACCTTGCACGACCGCATGACGCAGATCGTTCTGGCCAACCTTGAACAAGCCGCCGGCCTGTTCAGCCACGCCGAGCCGAAACCGCTGACCGCGATCGACGTGCTGGGTGGCGGCCGCGCCGCGCTGGAAAAAGCCAACACCGAGCTGGGCCTGGCCCTGGCCGAAGACGAAATCGACTACCTGGTCAACGCCTTCGTCGGCCTGAAGCGCAACCCGCACGACATCGAACTGATGATGTTCGCCCAGGCGAACTCCGAGCACTGCCGTCACAAGATCTTCAACGCCAGTTGGGACATCGACGGTCAGAGCCAGGAAAAAAGCCTGTTCGGCATGATCAAGAACACCTACGTGATGCACAGCGAAGGCGTTCTGTCGGCTTATAAGGACAACGCTTCGGTGATCGTCGGCAACGTCGCCGGTCGTTTCTTCCCGGACCCTGAAACCCGTCAGTACGGCGCGGTGCAGGAACCGGTGCACATCCTGATGAAAGTCGAAACTCACAACCACCCGACCGCGATTGCCCCGTTCCCGGGCGCGTCCACCGGTAGCGGTGGCGAGATTCGCGACGAAGGCGCCACCGGTCGCGGCGCCAAGCCAAAGGCTGGTCTGACCGGTTTCACCGTGTCCAACCTGCAAATCCCGGGCTTCGAACAGCCGTGGGAAGTGCCGTACGGCAAGCCTGAGCGCATTGTCACCGCGCTGGACATCATGATCGAAGGCCCACTGGGTGGTGCCGCGTTCAACAACGAATTCGGTCGTCCGGCCCTGACCGGTTACTTCCGTACTTTCGAACAGTCGATCACCACCCCGCGTGGCGACGAAGTTCGCGGTTACCACAAGCCGATCATGCTGGCCGGCGGTATGGGTAACATCCGTGCCGAACACGTGCAGAAAGGCGAGATCACCGTTGGCTCCAAGCTGATCGTCCTCGGCGGTCCAGCCATGTTGATCGGCCTGGGTGGCGGCGCCGCTTCCTCCATGGCTACCGGCACCAGCTCGGCAGACCTGGACTTCGCTTCCGTACAGCGCGAAAACCCGGAAATGGAGCGTCGCTGCCAGGAAGTCATCGACCGTTGCTGGCAGTTGGGTGATAAAAACCCGATCAGCTTCATCCACGACGTCGGCGCGGGCGGTCTGTCCAACGCCTTCCCGGAACTGGTCAACGATGGCAACCGTGGCGGTCGCTTCGAACTGCGCAACATTCCAAACGACGAGCCGGGCATGGCCCCGCACGAAATCTGGAGTAACGAATCCCAGGAACGCTACGTTCTGGCGGTCGGCCCGGCTGACTTCGAACGCTTCCAGGCGATCTGCGAGCGCGAGCGTTGCCCGTTTGCCGTCGTCGGCGAAGCCACTGCCGAGCCGCAACTGACGGTCACCGACAGTCACTTCGGCAACAGCCCGGTGGACATGCCACTGGAAGTGCTGCTGGGTAAAGCCCCGCGCATGCACCGTTCGGCCGTTCGCGAAAACGAAATGGGCGACGATTTCGATCCGTCGACCCTGGAGATCGCAGACTGCGTCGAGCGCGTTCTGCATCACCCGGCCGTTGCGAGCAAAAGCTTCCTGATCACCATCGGCGACCGCACCATCACCGGCCTCGTGGCCCGTGATCAGATGGTCGGCCCGTGGCAGGTTCCGGTAGCCGACGTTGCCGTCACCGCCACCAGCTTCGACGTTTACACCGGTGAAGCCATGGCCATGGGCGAGCGTACTCCGCTGGCTCTGCTGGACGCTCCGGCGTCGGGCCGCATGGCCATCGGCGAAACCCTGACCAACATCGCGGCTTCGCGCATCAACAAGATCTCCGACATCAAACTGTCGGCCAACTGGATGTCCGCTGCCGGTCACCCAGGCGAAGACGCGCGTCTGTACGACACCGTGAAAGCAGTCGGCATGGAACTGTGCCCTGATCTGGGTATTACCATTCCGGTGGGCAAGGACTCCATGTCCATGGCCACGCGCTGGAACGACGAAGGCGTTGACAAGACCGTCACCTCGCCGATGTCCCTGATCGTGACCGGTTTTGCGCCTGTGGCTGACATCCGTCAGACCCTGACGCCGGAACTGCGCATGGACAAGGGCACCACCGACCTGATCCTGATCGATCTGGGCCGCGGCCAAAACCGCATGGGTGCCTCGATCCTGGCCCAGGTTCACGGCAAGCTCGGCTCGCAAGCACCGGACGTCGACGACGCCGAAGACCTCAAAGCCTTCTTCGCCGTGATCCAGGGCCTCAACGCCGACGGTCACCTGCTGGCTTACCACGACCGTTCCGACGGTGGTCTGCTGACCAGCACCGTGGAAATGGCCTTCGCCGGTCATTGCGGTCTGAGCCTGAACCTCGACGGTCTGGCAGAAACCTCTGCCGACATCGCTGCAATCCTGTTCAACGAAGAACTGGGCGCCGTGATCCAGGTTCGCCAGGACGCTACTCCAGACATCCTCGCGCAGTTCAGCGCTGCCGGTTTGGGTGACTGCGTGTCGGTGATCGGTCAGCCGATGAACAACGGCCAGATCAGCATTACCTTCAACGGCGAAACCGTGTTCGAAGGTCAGCGTCGTCTGCTGCAACGTCAGTGGGCTGAAACCAGCTACCAGATCCAGCGTCTGCGTGATAACGCCGACTGCGCCGAACAAGAGTTCGACGTGCTGCTGGAAGAAGACAACCCGGGCCTGAGCGTCAAGCTGAGCTACGACGTCAACCAGGACGTCGCAGCGCCTTATATCAAGAAAGGCATCCGCCCACAGGTTGCCGTGCTGCGTGAGCAGGGCGTCAACGGTCAGGTGGAAATGGCGGCCGCGTTCGACCGCGCCGGTTTCAACGCGATCGACGTGCACATGAGCGACATTCTGGCCGGCCGTGTCGACCTGAACGAGTTCAAAGGTCTGGTGGCGTGCGGTGGTTTCTCCTACGGCGACGTACTGGGTGCCGGCGAAGGCTGGGCCAAGTCCGCGCTGTTCAACAGCCGTGCTCGCGACGCGTTCCAGGGCTTCTTCGAACGTAACGACAGCTTCACCCTAGGCGTGTGCAACGGTTGCCAGATGATGTCCAACCTGCACGAGCTGATCCCGGGTAGCGAGTTCTGGCCGCACTTCGTGCGCAACCGTTCCGAGCAGTTCGAAGCACGCGTGGCGATGGTTCAGGTTCAGGAATCGAACTCGATCTTCCTGCAAGGCATGGCCGGTTCGCGTATGCCGATCGCTATTGCTCACGGTGAAGGTCATGCCGAGTTCGCCAGCGAAGAAGCGTTGCTGGAAGCTGATCTGTCGGGTTGTGTGGCGATGCGTTTTGTCGACAACCACGGCAAGGTCACCGAAAGCTACCCGGCCAACCCGAACGGCTCGCCGCGCGGGATCACCGGTTTGACCAGCCGCGACGGTCGCGTAACGATCATGATGCCGCACCCGGAGCGTGTGTTCCGCGCGGTGCAGAACTCGTGGCGTTCGGAAGACTGGAACGAAGACGCACCTTGGATGCGTATGTTCCGTAACGCGCGGGTTTGGGTTAACTAAGAGCGGGTTAACTGAAGGCTATGTACAAGCTTTCCTTTTTTGTTCCGGCCAGTCATGTGGAACAGGTCAAAAGTGCCGTATTCGCCGCCGGTGGCGGACGGATCGGCACGTACGACCATTGCGCCTGGCAAGTGCTCGGCCTTGGCCAGTTTCGCCCGTTGGATGGCAGTCAGCCATTCATTGGGGAAGCGGGGCAGGTCGAGCAGGTTGAGGAATGGAAGGTTGAGCTTGTCGTGGCGGATGAGTTGATTCGTTCTGTGGTGGTGGCTTTGAAGCAGAGCCATCCCTATGAGACGCCGGCTTATGAGGTGTGGCGGTTGGAAGATTTCTAGTCTTCCGGGCCGCTGAAATGAAAAACCCGCTGAATTTGCGTTCAGCGGGTTTTTTGTTGCCTGAACAATCAATGAATGCACACACCCCTACAGAGGGCGTGGGTTAAACCTTGGCACTCACCTCGCTGCGATTCACCAACGCATCCAGCGCATCATTCAAACTCGATGCCTTGTCGCCAATCAGCAGATGCCAAATCCCACCGTCCAACTGACTGACACCCTGGCAACCCAGCGCCTTCAAATCACATTCCGACAACGCCTTGCCATCCGCCAGTTGCAACCGGATCCGGGTCATGGCGATGCAATCCATCTGCAATACGTTCTCGCCGCCACCCAATGCCTTCAGCCATTGCTGTGCTTCTGAATTCGCCACCGCAGCAGGTTTCGGCGTATCGATCACCGCAGCGGGGGAGGAAATGATCGCGCGCCCCAAAGCAGGCATCGCCAAGCGAATCTCATCGGCAATGCTGTCTGCCATCGGCCCGACCACGACCTGCAAACTCCCACCCTTGCCCGGACGCACAACCGCCATCGCCCCCAGTGCTTTCAACTCCGCATCGTTCGCCTTGTTGCGATCCACCATGTCCAACCGCAACCGAGTGGTGCACGCACCCACCGTGATCAAATTCTGCGCACCACCCAGCGCCTTGATGTAAGCACCGGCCCGTTCGTTGTCGGCCACGACGACTTTGTCGCCCGCAGGAATGTCTTCACGCCCCGGCGTCTTGAGGTTGAAGCGGCGAATGCAGAAATCAAACACCACGTAGTAGATCACCGCATATGCCAACCCCACCGGCACGACCAGCCAGCCATTGGTGGATTTACCCCAGCCGAGGATCATGTCGATAAAGCCACCGGAGAAGGTAAAGCCGAGATGGATGTTCAACAGGTTGGTGACGGCCATCGACAAACCCGTCAGCAGTGCGTGCAGTAAAAAGAGCAGCGGTGCGAGGAACATGAAGGCGAATTCGACGGGTTCGGTGACGCCGGTGAGGAACGAGGTGAGCGCCATCGACAGGAAGATCCCGCCCATGACTTTTCGGCGTTCCGGCAGGGCATTGCGGTACATCGCCAGGCACGCGGCGGGCAGGCCGAAGAGCATCATCGGGAACATGCCGGTGGTGAATTGGCCGCCCTTGGGGTCGCCGGCAAAGTAGCGCGAGATATCGCCGGTCACGAGGGCGCCCGTGGTCGGGTCGGTGAAGTTGCCGAAGACGAACCACGCCATGTTGTTGATGATGTGGTGCAGACCGGTGACGATCAGTAGGCGGTTGAGCACGCCGAAAATGAAGGCCCCGATGCTGCCGCTTTCCAGCATCAACACACCGAAGCTGTTGATGCCGTGTTGGATGGGCGGCCAGATCAAGCCAAAGATCACGCCCAGGCCGACGGCGGCGAACCCGGTGACAATCGGCACGAAGCGCCGGCCGCCAAAGAACGCCAGGTACTCCGGGAGCTTGATGTCCTTGAAACGGTTGTACAGCGCGCCGGCCATCAGGCCGCTGACGATCCCGGCGAGCATGCCCATGTTGATGCTCGCGTCGAGCACCTTGAGGGTGGAGATCATCACCAGGTAGCCAATGACGCCGGCGAGGCCTGCGGTGCCGTTGTTGTCCTTGGCGAAACCGACCGCGATGCCGATGGCGAAGATCATTGCCAGGTTGGCGAAGATGACTTGGCCGGCGTCGTGAATGATCGCGATGTTCAGCAGGTCGGTGTCGCCCAGGCGCAGCAACAGGCCGGCGATCGGCAGGATCGCGATCGGCAGCATCAGCGCGCGGCCGAGGCGTTGCAGGCCTTCGATGAAGTATTGGTACATGGCGGAACTCCCTGGATTTTTGTTTTTTTGTTGTTGTGAGCTCAGTTCAGAGGCCATTGCTGGTGACAGGCGTGACGCACTGCAGCGGCGCTGCTCAACTTGAGCAGGTCCTGGCTGAGGCGTCGGCATTCGCTCGCGTCCAGGTGACGGACGCGGTCCTTGATTTCACCGATCTGCACCGGGCTGACCGACAACTCGCTGACGCCCAGGCCAATCAAAACCGGCGTGGCCAGCGGATCGGAGGCGAGCGCGCCGCAAACACCGACCCAACGGTTGTGCACCGCAGCGCCGGCGCAGGTATGAGCGATCAACCGCAGCAGCGCCGGGTGCATGGCATCGACTCGCGAAGCGAGGCCGGCGTGGTCGCGGTCCATGGCCAGGGTGTATTGCGACAAGTCGTTGGTGCCGATGGACAGGAAGTCCGCATGCTCTGCAAGCTGCTCGGCCAGCAGGGCGGCGGCGGGGACTTCGATCATCACGCCCAGCTCAGGGCGCTCAATCACACCGAGTTCAGTGCACAACGCGTCGAGACGCTGGCGGATGTGCAGCAACTCATCGACTTCGGTGACCATCGGCAACAGGATCCGGCAGCGCGACAGCGGGCTGACATGCAGCAAGGCGCGCAGTTGCTGATCCAGCAATTCCGGACGGACCTGAGCCAGGCGAATACCGCGCAGGCCGAGCACCGGATTGGCCTCAACCGGCAGCGGCAAGTAGTCGAGTTGCTTGTCGCCGCCAACGTCGATGGTGCGGATGATCACCGACTTGTCGCCCATGGCGTCGAGCACGGCTTGATAGGCGGCGCGCTGTTCCTCCTCGTCCGGCGCGGTGTTGCGGTCGACGAAGAGAAACTCGGTACGCAGCAAGCCGACGCCGTCTGCACCATTGCCCAACGCCTCGGCCGCTTCAGCGCTGGAGGCCACATTGGCGGCGACTTCAATCTGCAAACCGTCGAGCGTCAGCGCCGGTGTGTGAGCCTGAGCCTGTTGTTCGGCGCGACGCTGTTGATGATCGAGTTGTGCCTGATGCACTTCGGCCAAACGTTCGGCATTTGGCATCAGTTCGAGGCGACCGCCATCGGCATCCAGCACAACCGCTTGGCCTTGCTGCTGATCCAGCAGTGTAGAACCTAGCGCGACCATGCACGGCAAACCTTTTCCGCGAGCGAGAATTGCAACGTGGGAGGTTGCGCCGCCCTCGGCCATGCACAACCCGGCAACACCTTGCTGGCTGAGTTGCAGCAGATCGGACGGCGTCAATTCATGCGCGGCGACGATGGCGCCGGCCGGCACGTCGTAGTGCCAGGTTTCGCCGAGCAGGGCGCGCAGCACGCGTTGTTTGAGGTCGCGCAGATCGTTGGCGCGTTCGGCCAACAACGGGCTGCCGAGTTGCTGGAGCACCTCGCACTGCACGTCGATCGATTGGCTCCATGCGAGGGTCGCGGCCATGCCTTGGTCGATGGAAGTGTTCGCAGCGTTCAGCAGCGCCGGGTCTTCGAGCAGGGCGAGGTGCGCGGCGAAGATCGCTTCTTCGTCGGTGTTTTTATGTTTCCTGGCTTGGGCCAGCGTGTGGTCGATTTCGCTGCGCACAACGGTCAGCGCGGTGTCGAGGGTTTGCAGTTGTTGCTCGGGATCATGGTTGCCGGCGTCCACCGGCAGGCTGATTGCGCTCAAGCGGAACAACGGCCCGCCAACCAAACCGGGCGCGGCACAAACACCGTGCAGCACGCCCGCTTCGGCAGCTCGAGTGTGTCGGGCAATCGGTGTCGGCGCGGCGGCGTGGCTGTCTTCGGCCAGCGCTGTGGATAACGCGATCAGCAACGCTTGCAGCGCGGCTTCGGCGTCCGGGCCCTGGCAGCTGACCTGAACCTCGTCCTGTTCGCCAACGGCCAAACCCATCAGTCCGATCAAGCTGTCGCAGGTCGCCGATTTGCCAGCGAAATGCAGCTGCGATTTGCTCTTGAAACCTTGCGCCGTCTGACGAATCAGTGCTGCCGGACGAGCATGCAGCCCGCCACGATGGGCGATGCGAATGTGGCCGACAATTTCTTCCCCGGAGAGCTCCGCTTCAGCCTGCGCTCCAGGTGCGTGTCGACGAATGATGTGCAGCAATGGCTCGCCAACTTTCACCGACTTCAACGTGATTGGCCGCGCCTGAAAGTCCTGGCTGTTGGTCAGGATCATCAGGCTGACCAGGCTTTTGCACTGTTGCGCGACCTTGTCCAGGTCATAGCGCAACAACGGTTGGCCGTTGCTGACCCGCGCACCTTCCTTGACGAGCATCGAGAAGCCTTCGCCCTGCAACTCGACCGTGTCGAGGCCCAGGTGCAGCAGCAATTCGGCGCCGTTGTCGGCACGCAAGGTGACGGCGTGGCCGGTGCGCGCGACGTGCACCACGATGCCGGCGCATGGGGCGTGGAGGGTGTCGTTCAGCGGATCGATGGCGATCCCGTCGCCCATGGCGCCGCTGGCGAACACCGGGTCCGGGACTTTGGCGAGCGTGAGCACCGGGCCGCTGAGCGGGGCGCTGAGGGTCAGCTCTTTATTATTGTTGTGCATGGCTCGGTCTCATCAGTAAAAACTACGGTTCGGATCAACCCGCCCTGTAGCAGCTGTCGAGTGAAACGAGGCTGCGATCTTTTCAACGCAGGATCAAAAGATCGCAGCCTCGTTTCACTCGACAGCTGCTACAGGGTTCTCCACTCAGTGCGTGCGGGTCACTTTGCTCAAGTGCCGCGGCTGGTCCGGGTCCATGCCTCGGGCGACGGCCAAACCGGCGGCCATGACGTAGAAACTCTGGATTGCCAGAATCGGGTCGAGGGCCGGGTGCTCGGCGCGGGTCAGGGTGAGGTCGCGTTCGGCAACATCATCCGGTGCGGCCAGCAATACGCGGGCACCGCGTTGGCGCATGTCGGCGGCGAGGCTCAGCAAACCCGCCTGCTCGGCACCGCGCGGGGCGAAGATCAGCAGTGGATAATTTTCATCGATCAACGCCATCGGGCCGTGACGGACCTCGGCGCTGCTGAACGCTTCAGCCTGGATCGCCGAGGTTTCCTTGAATTTCAACGCAGCTTCCTGGGCGATGGCGAAACCGGCACCACGGCCAATTACCATCAGGCGTTGGCAATCGCGCAAGGCATCGATGGCCAGGCTCCAGTCCTGTTTCGCCGCCTCGCGCAAACCTTCCGGCAGTGCGAGACCGGCCTCCAGCAATTGCACATCCTCTTTCCAGTGGGCGATCAGACGGGCACTGGCGCTGAGGGTGGCGATAAAACTCTTGGTCGCGGCGACGCTGTTTTCGGTGCCGGCACACAGCGGCAGGCTGAACTCACACGCGGCCTCCAGCGGCGAACTCTCGGCGTTGACCATCGAGACGCTCAGGGCGCCACGCTTGCGCAGCAGACGCATGCTGTTCACCAGATCGGGACTTTGCCCGGACTGCGAGAAGGCGAACGCCACTTGGCCGCTGACCTTCAACGGCGCTTGCAGCATGGTCACCACCGACATCGGCAGCGACGCCACCGGGAAGCCCAATTGCTGCATGGTCAGGTAGGCGAAGTAACTGGCGGCATGGTCGGAGCTGCCGCGAGCGACGGTCATCACCACTTGCGGTGGCTGACGGCGCAGGCGCCCGGCGATCTCGATCATCTGCGGGTCGAGTTGCTGCAATTGGGCTTGCACGGCCTCAAATGAGGACAGCGCCTCTTCAAGCATTTTTGAAGTCAATGTCTTCTCCTTCGACCATGACGGCGGTCAGTGTGAGTGAGCGATCGAGCCGCACGCAGTCGGCCCAGCTGCCGGGTTGCAGGCGCCCGCGTTCGTTGAGGCCGAGGTAGTCGGCGGGGAATTGCGAAAGACGTTGCGAGGCTTCGGCGATCGGCAAACCGATCTTCACCAGATTGCGCAGGGCCTGATCCATGGTCAGCGTGCTGCCGGCCAGCGTGCCGTCGGACAAGCGCACACCGCCCAGACATTTGGTCACCGTGTGGCTGCCGAGCTTGTATTCACCGTCGGGCATACCAGCGGCGGCGGTGGAATCGGTGACGCAATACAGGCACGGGATCGAGCGCAGGGCCACACGGATGGCGCCGGGGTGCACGTGCAGCAAGTCGGGAATCAGTTCGGCGTATTTGGCGTGAGCCAGAGCTGCGCCGACGATGCCCGGCTCGCGGTGATGCAGCGGGCTCATGGCGTTGTAGAGGTGAGTGAAGCTGCTGGCGCCGGCGTTCAGCGCGGCAACGCCTTCCTCGTAACTGCCGAGCGTGTGGCCGATTTGCATGCGCACGCCGCGGGCGCTGAGGTCACGGATCAAGGCGTCGTGGCCGGCGATTTCCGGGGCGATGGTGATCACCCGGATCGGCGCCAGTGCCAGATATTCTTCGACTTCGGCCATCAACGCGGTGTGGGCGAAATTCGGTTGAGCACCGAGTTTGCCGGGGTTGATGTACGGGCCCTCGAGGTGCACGCCGAGGACTCGGGCGCTGCCTTTCGGGCGCTGCTCGCAGAACTCGCCGACGTCCTTGAGTACTCGCGAAATCTCTTCGTTCGGCGCAGTCATGGTGGTCGCCAGCAGCGACGTGGTGCCGAAACGCACGTGGGTTCTAGTGATGGTCTCGAAGGCTGGCGCACCTTCCATGATGTCTTTGCCGCCGCCACCGTGAACGTGCAGGTCGATGAAACCCGGCAGCAGGTAAGGCAGGTCGTTGTCGGCCGGATCGCACGGTTGGCCTTCGATCGACACGACCTTGCCGTGTTCGTGAATCAGCCGGCCGCGAACCCAGCCGCGGGCGGTGAGGATGTTGTCTTCGGACATGATCGGTTCTCGGTTCTTTAGCGGCGAAGCAGGTTATCGACGAAGCTCTGCGACAAAGTCGTAGTAGTCGTTGCGGCAATAGGTGTCGGTGACTTCGATCGGCGTGTTGTCTTCCAGGTACCCGACCCGGGTCATCAGCAGCATGGCGGTGCCGGGGGCGATGCCCACCAGGGCGGCGAATTCGTCCGAGGCGTTGATCGCCTGAATGTGCTGCAGGGCACGGACGATCGGCTTGCCGATGCCGTCGAGGTATTCGTACAGGGAGTCGCCCACCGCTTGTGGCTTGGGAGTGATCGAGGCGGGCAGGGTGCTCATCTCGATCGCCATCACCGTGTCGTCGGCTTTACGCAGGCGTTTGAGCCGCGCGACCTTGTCGTTCGGCGAGAGGCCCAGGCGGATCAGTTCTTCGTGGGTTGGTGGAGTGATTTCACGCTCCAGCCATTGCGAGCCGGGGACGAAGCCCTTCAGCCGCAACATCTCGCTGAAACCCGAGAGGCGCGACAGCGGTTGTTCCAGGCGCGGGGTGATAAAGGTGCCGGAACCTTGGTTGCGGCGGATCAGGCCTTGCTCGAACAGCACTTCCAGCGCTTTGCGTGCAGTGACCCGGGAGATGCCCAGCATTTCGCTGAGATTGCGCTCCGACGGCATGGCCTGTTCGGCTTTCCACTGGCCGGCATGGATCGCCGCTTCCAGATTGCGCGCCAGTTGCAAGTACAACGGCGTCGGCTGGGTGTCGTCAGGACGTAGGGCCTGGAGGTCATTCATGTAGGTTTGTTCCGATGCGGATATTGGAGTGTTGTCGCCCGGTGGTGGGGTGAAACCTAATACCACTTAAATACCATGTCAATGAGACCACTTTGCTGTTGGCGCGGGAAAGCCTGCCCTGATTGATGGGTACTAGGGTCGCTGGTTTGAAGTGGTATTAGAGATGGGGACTTTGAAAGCAAAGATCGCAGCCTGCGGCAGCTCCTACCGATGGGAGTGGTATCTACCCGGTAGGCGCTGCCGAAGGCTGCGATCTTTTGAATTTATTTTTTGATGAACGACCAAAGGTAGCGCTCGGAAGAGGGAGATCAGAAGCTACTCGGTGTTTTTGTGGCGAGGGAGCCTGCTCCCGCTGGGTCGCGAAGCGGCCCCAAAAATGATCTGACACCGCATTCGCTGATTTCAGGGCTGCTTCGCAGCCCAGCGGGAGCAAGCTCCCTCGCCACAGGATTACGGGCGGATTTCGATCATCGTGCCGTCCGGCACCAAACCCCAAACCTCGCGCATGTCCATGTTGCGCATGGCAATGCAGCCGTCGGTCCAGTCCAGCGTGTGGAACAGGTCTTCGGGGTTTTCTTCAGTGTCCGGGGTGCCGTGGATCATGATCATGCTGCCGGGTTCGACGCCTTCACGTCGGGAGCGCGCAGAGTCACTGATGTTCGGGTAGGAGATGTGCATCGCCAGATTGAATTTATCGCTGACCTTGCGCCAGTCCAGCCAATAGAAACCTTCAGGCGTGCGTTTGTCGCCTTCCATGAGTTTCGGGCCGATGGGGCGTTTGCCCAAGGAGATGCGATAGGTCTTGAACGGCTTGCCGTCATTGATCAATTGCAATTGGTGGGCGGACTTGAGCACCAGAACTTTTTCGATGACTTTGCCGTCCAGCGTTTCCGCAACGGAAGCCTGGGAGACAGCGACGAACGACAAGCAAAACAGGGCAAGCAACCAGCGCATTGAAACGATATCCCTAAGAGGTGTCGCGACTATTAAGTTATAGGTGATTTTAGAGCCAGGAGCTTTATGTGTTGGCAGGCTGCGCAAGCGGCGGGATCGACTCGGACCGCACGGGGTAGACCTCGATCCGCCGGTCAGCAAAGAAGCATTCTAAGGTACGGCCCACTGTGCGGAAAGCCAACTCGGACCACGGGATGTCGGCTTCGTCGAAAAGCGCCACTTCAAGGCTCTCGGGACCGGCGCAAAAGTCCAGGTCCGCCAGCTCGGCGCGGAAGAACACATGCACCTGGCTGATGTGCGGCACGTCGATCAACGTATAGATGCTCAGGTTACGCACCCGCGCGCAGGCTTCTTCGGCCGTCTCGCGAATGGCCGCCTGCTCGATGGTTTCACCGTTTTCCATGAAGCCGGCGGGCAGGGTCCAATAACCGAGCCGAGGCTCGATGGCGCGTCGGCACAACAAGACCCTGGAGCCCCAGGTCGCCACGCAACCGGCGACGATATTGGGGTTCTGGTAGTGAATCGCGTGACAGCTGTCACAGACAAAACGCAGGCGCGAATCGCCCTCTGGAATACGCTGGGTCACCGGGTTGCCGCACTGACTGCAAAATTTCATGCTTGGGTTCCTGAATGCTGCGCCTATCTTGGCGTGCGGCGGTGTCTGTCGGCAAGTTGTCGTTTAGCGACATGCAGTGGTTATGGGGTTGGGCGGTCGGTTCGATTGGTGCATGATGCGAGATAGAGAACAAATCGAGAAGACTCATGCTGGACGAGCTACTGCATCGAGTAAGCAACCACACCCCTCGCACACTGGAAACCGACAAGCGTTTCCCTGAAGCCGCGGTACTGGTGCCCATCACTCGCAGTGACGAACCGGAACTGGTTCTGACCCTGCGCGCCAGCGGGCTCTCGACCCATGGCGGCGAAGTCGCCTTTCCCGGCGGGCGACGCGACCCTGAAGACCCGGATCTTATTTTCACTGCCCTGCGCGAAGCCGAAGAAGAAATCGGCCTGCCGCCGGGGCTGGTCGAAGTGATCGGCCCGCTGAGCCCGTTGATCTCCCTGCACGGCATCAAGGTCACACCCTATGTCGGTGTGATTCCGGACTTTGTCGAGTACCGGGCCAACGATGCCGAGATTGCCGCAGTCTTCAGCGTACCGCTGGAGTTCTTCCGCAAGGACCCACGCGAACACACCCATCGCATCGATTACCAGGGTCGCAGTTGGTACGTGCCGAGCTATCGTTATGGCGAGTACAAAATCTGGGGCCTGACGGCGATTATGATCGTCGAGTTGATCAACCTGCTCTATGACGCCAAAATCAGCCTGCACCAGCCACCCAAGACGTTTATCAACACCTAAAGCCATCGCCCGTATGGCGTGAACCCCGCTTTTTGCAAGTGAGCCAGCCTGGCCTTGAGGACAATAAGATGAAATATCGCCTGGGCGACGCCCGCGTCGAAACCCATCCGCAGAGCTGGGTCGCACCCAATGCCGTGCTGGTGGGTAAGGTCAAACTGGAGGAGGGCGCCAACGTCTGGTTCAACGCTGTGCTGCGTGGCGACAACGAACTGATCCTGATCGGCAAGAACAGCAACGTCCAGGACGGCACGGTGATGCACACCGACATGGGTTACCCGCTGACGATCGGCACCGGCGTGACTATCGGCCATAACGCCATGCTTCATGGCTGCACGGTGGGCGATTACAGCTTGATCGGGATTAATGCGGTGATCCTCAACGGCGCGAAAATCGGCAAGAACTGCATCATCGGCGCCAACTCACTGATCGGGGAGGGCAAGGAGATTCCAGACGGTTCGCTGGTCATGGGCTCCCCCGGCAAAGTGGTGCGCGAGCTGACCGAGCCGCAGAAAAAAATGCTGGAGGCCAGCGCCCGTCACTATGTGCATAACTCGCAGCGCTATGCCCGCGATCTGGTTGAGCAGGAAGAATGAGCGCCACTGAACGGCCGGTGCTATCGCCCTGCGTGAACATTTGCGCGTTGGACGACGATGACATTTGCACCGGGTGTCAGCGCACGGTGGAAGAGATCACGCGCTGGAGCCGGATGGACAACGAAGAGCGCCGCAAGGTGTTGGGGTTGTGTCATGAGCGGGCCAAATCGAGTGGCATTCTCTGGATGCTAGGCAAAACACCAGACCTGTAGGTACCCTGTGCGCCAAATTGACAGGTATCCCGCCGCCCCATGCTCTTCCTGATCGCTTACATCAGCAGCGTCGTGCTGATCAACTATGCCTTTTCCACCGCTCCGCACCTGGACATCATCTGGTCGGCCTGGGGTGGTTTGGTGTTCGTTTTGCGCGACATGGTGCAAATCCGTTTCGGCCATGGCGCGATCGTGGCGATGCTGGCAGCGCTGGTGTTGTCCTACGTGACGTCCGATCCCTCCATCGCGCTGGCCAGCGCTACGGCGTTCGCGGTGTCCGAATGCATCGATTGGCTGGTGTTCAGCATCACCAAGCGTCCCTTGCACGACCGCTTGTGGATAAGTTCGGCCCTGAGCATTCCTCTCGATACCTTCATTTTCTTCGGCATGATCGATGCGTTCACTCCAGGCGTGATCCTCACCGCCATGGGCTCGAAGTTCGCCGGCGTGACGGCCGTATGGTTGCTCATGGCCTGGCGCATACGCAAACAGGCCGTCGTCAGCTGAAGCCAAACCCGCAGGTTCATGTAAAATGCCGCGCTTTCTCCCCATGGGGCGCGTGCCAGGCGCAGCGACCCTCGATGATCCGCTTCTTGAGGACCTGAGATGACCCGTATCGGAACTCCATTGTCGCCAACCGCGACCCGCGTATTGCTGTGTGGCTGTGGCGAGTTGGGCAAGGAAGTGGTGATCGAGCTGCAACGGCTGGGTGTTGAAGTGATTGCCGTGGACCGCTACGCCAATGCGCCTGCCATGCAGGTTGCCCATCGCAGCCATGTGATCAACATGCTCGACGGCGCTGCCCTGCGTGCGGTAATCGAAGCCGAAAAGCCGCATTTCATCGTGCCGGAAATCGAAGCCATTGCCACCGCGACCCTCGTGGAACTGGAAGCCGAAGGCTTCACCGTGATCCCGACTGCTCGCGCCGCGCAGTTGACCATGAACCGTGAAGGCATCCGTCGCCTGGCCGCTGAAGAGCTGGACCTGCCGACCTCGCCGTACCACTTCGCCGACTCCTTCGAGGATTACAGCAAGGCCGTTCAGGACCTGGGCTTCCCGTGCGTGGTCAAGCCCGTGATGAGTTCCTCGGGTAAAGGCCAGAGCCTGCTGCGTAGCATCGATGACGTGCAGAAAGCCTGGGATTACGCTCAAGAAGGCGGCCGTGCCGGTAAAGGCCGCGTGATCATCGAAGGCTTTATCGACTTCGACTACGAAATCACCCTGTTGACCGTGCGTCACGTTGGTGGCACTACGTTCTGCGCGCCAGTCGGCCACCGTCAGGAGAAGGGCGACTATCAGGAATCCTGGCAGCCACAAGCCATGAGCCCGATTGCCCTGGCCGAATCCGAGCGCGTTGCCAAAGCCGTCACTGAAGCCTTGGGTGGCCGAGGTCTGTTTGGTGTTGAGCTGTTCATCAAAGGCGATCAAGTCTGGTTCAGCGAAGTCTCGCCGCGTCCACATGACACCGGTCTGGTGACGTTGATTTCCCAGGACCTGTCGCAGTTCGCGCTGCACGCACGGGCGATTCTGGGCCTGCCGATTCCATTGATCCGTCAGTTCGGTCCATCGGCTTCGGCGGTGATTCTGGTGGAAGGGCAGTCGACTCAGACGGCTTTCGCCAATCTTGGTGCTGCGTTGAGCGAGCCGGATACGGCATTGCGTCTGTTCGGCAAGCCTGAGGTCAATGGTCAGCGTCGGATGGGTGTGGCGTTGGCGCGTGATGAGTCGATTGACGCTGCTCGCGCTAAAGCGACCCGCGCTTCCCAGGCTGTTGTTGTAGAGCTGTAACCGAGTCGCGCCATTCGCGAGCAAGCCCGCTCCCACATTGGAACGCATTCTTTCTGTTAGAACGCGATCCCCTGTGGGAGCGGGCTTGCTCGCGAAGTTTTTGCTTTTTCTTCAGGCCACCCGATTCAGATCGTTATCGCGCGTTTCCTTCAGGCACAGCACGGCAATCAAGCTCAGCACCGCCGCCCCCGACACATACCCGCCGACATAACTCAAGCCACCCATCGCCACCAGCTTCTGTGCGAAGAACGGCGCCGCCGAGGCTCCGACAATGCCGCCCAGGTTGTAGGCCGCCGACGCACCGGTATAACGCACGTGGGTTGGAAACAACTCCGGCAGCAGCGCGCCCATCGGCGCAAACGTTACGCCCATCAGAAACAGCTCGATGCACAGGAACAGCGCCACGCCCCAGGTCGAACCTTGGGTCAGCAGCGGCTCCATCAGGAAGCCGGACAGAATCGCCAGCATACCGCCGATGATCAGCACCGGTTTACGCCCGTAACGATCGCTGGCCCAAGCCGACAGCGGCGTAGCGGCGGCCATGAACAGCACGGCGAAGCACAGCAGCGCGAGGAAGGTTTCGCGGGTGTAGCCGAGCGTCGTTACGCCATAACTCAGCGAAAACACCGTCGAGATATAGAACAGCGCGTAGCACACCACCATCGCCCCGGCACCCAGCAACATCGGCGCCCAGTATTGGCTGAACAGCTCGACCAACGGGATCTTTACCCGCTCCTGGCGAGCCATTGCGTTGGCAAACACCGGGGTTTCGTGAAGCTTGAGGCGCACGTACAGACCGACCATCACCAGCGCGGCACTGAGCAGGAACGGAATCCGCCAGCCCCACGAGCGGAACTGCTCGTCGTTCAGGGTCATTGCCAGCGTAAGAAACAGGCCGTTGGCCGCGAGGAAGCCGATCGAGGGGCCAAGCTGCGGGAACATGCCGAACCAGGCGCGTTTGCCCTTCGGCGCATTCTCCGTCGCCAGCAGCGCCGCGCCGCCCCATTCACCGCCGAGTCCCAGGCCTTGGCCGAAGCGCAGCACGCAGAGCAGGATCGGCGCCCAGGCCCCAATGCTGTCGTAACCCGGGAGCACGCCGATCAGTGTGGTGCACACGCCCATCAGCAGCAGCGAGGCAACCAGTGTCGATTTGCGCCCGATACGGTCACCGAAGTGGCCGAAAAGCGCCGATCCCAGCGGTCGAGCCAGGAAGGCGATGCCGAAGGTGAGAAACGCCGACAGCATCTGGGCCGTGCCGGAGGTTTGCGGAAAGAACACCGGACCGATCACCAGTGCAGCGGCAGTGGCATAGACGTAGAAGTCGTAGAACTCGATGGCGGTGCCGATGAAACTCGCGGTCGCCACGCGGGTGGCGGAGTTCGTCGGATGCGCAGGCGCGGTGTCGTTATAAGTCGTGCTGGTCGTCATGCGGTTATCCCTGACAGTCATGTGCCCCAGTGGAGCGAATTATTATGGTCGAACACCCAGGGATGTGGGAGTGAGGCGCGGCCGCTGTTCAAGGTAGGAACAGTCGTCGGTGTGGTGCGGATATTGCCGATGGTCTGGCCGGAACCTGCTGCGTGCGGGGTAAGCACGTGGTGCGGCGGGGCTTGGGTAAGCGGCTCGATTATAGGAAGGCAGCTATCGATCGAACAAGGGCATAGTTTTGAAAAAGATCGCAGCCTCGCTTCGCTCGACAGCTCCTACAAGTTGTCGAGCGAAGCGAGGCTGCGATCTTTTAACTGTCTAACGGATAGAAGCAATCGCAGGCGTCGAACTGGTATGCCAGATCAACACCCGAGTAACGCGATTCTCCTCGGTCTCCAGAATCTCCAGCCGATAACGCCCGATCTTCAGGCATACCGCACTGTCCGGAATCGTTTCCAGCGCCTCGGTCACCAACCCGTTGAGGGTTTTCGGACCGTCGCTCGGCAAGTGCCAGCCCAGGCTCTTGTTCAGTTCGCGAATCGACGCCGCCCCTTCGATCACCAGGCGGCCATCGGCCTGTGGATGGATGTGCGGGTTGTCCAGGCTGTGCTGGCTTTCGAACTCGCCGACGATTTCTTCGAGAATGTCTTCCAGAGTCACGACACCGAGCACTTCGCCATACTCGTCGACCACCATGCCCAGGCGTCGCTGTTGTTTGTGGAAATTCAACAGCTGCAGTTGCAGCGGGGTGCTTTCCGGCACGAAGTAGGGGTCGTGACAGGCTGCCAGCAGTGCCTCTCGGGTCAGGCTGGCGTCGGACAGCAGATGGCGGATCTGCCGGGTATTGAGTACCGCCTCGACCTGATTGATGTCGCTGTGGAAAACCGGCAAGCGCGTGCGTTTATTGGCGCGAAGCTGCTCGATGATTTCCTCGAGGGAGTCGTCCAGGTTGACCCCGTCGACGTCACTGCGTGGCACCAGAATGTCGTTGACCGTGATGTTGTCCAGCGCATGGATGCCTGACAGCGGGTGTGGGCGGCAGACGGCGTGTTCGTGATCGTCGTGCCGATCGTTCGGGGCCTCGTCTTCGCTCTGCTGCACCACGTTGACTTTGCGGGCGAACGGTCGCATCAGCAGCTGGCTTATGCCATTGAGCAACCAGGCGGCGGGATAGATGATTTTCAGTGGTGCGCCAAGCAAGGTGTTGCCCAGGGCCAGGACGGCGTCCGGATAACGGACGGCGAGGGTACGCGGCAGGTAGTCGGCGAACACCAGAAGCACGGCGCCAGCCCCCAGGCAGGCCACCCATGGACCGTTTTCCGCCCAAGTGAAAATCGCCAGCAAGGTGCTGATGACCACGACCAGTGCGCGGCACAGGGTGTTGCAAAAGATCAGGCTATTGAGCGAAAAGCTCAGCTTTGCCACCGGTTTGTCGCTCGAACGCGAAGCGGTTCGCTGGGCGAGCAAGTGCTGTTGCGCAGCTTCGATGGCGGTAAACAGCCCCGACCATAAAATCAGCAGGGCCACTACCGCGAGCATCGGCCCTATGGGCAAGTCGTCCATTAATGCCGCCCGTCAGATATGCAGGATGTATTCACGAACCAGCTTACTGCCGAAATACGCCAGCATCAGCAAGCAGAAACCGGCGAGGGTCCAGCGAATGGCCTTGTGTCCGCGCCAGCCGAGGCGGTTACGGCCCCAGAGCAGCACGCTGAAGACGATCCAGGCGATGCACGCCAGCAAGGTTTTGTGCACCAGGTGCTGGGCGAACAGGTTGTCGACGAACAGCCAGCCGGAGATCAGCGACAGCGACAGCAGGGTCCAGCCGGCCCAGAGGAAACCGAACAGCAGGCTTTCCATGGTTTGCAGCGGCGGGAAGTTCTTGATCAGGCCCGACGGGTGTTTGTGCTTGAGCTGATGGTCTTGAACCAGCAGCAGCAACGCCTGGAACACCGCAATAGTGAACATGCCGTAGGCGAGGATCGACAGCAGGATGTGGGCGAGAATGCCCGGTTCTTCGTCGATGATCTGCACGGTGCCGGCGGGGGCGAACTGTGCGAGCAGCACGGTGGCGGCACCGAGCGGGAACAGCAATATAAGCAGGTTTTCCACCGGGATCCGCGAGCAGGCCAGCAGGGTCAGGGCAATCACCGCGGCGGCAATCAGGCTGGCGGCGCTGAAAAAATCCAGGCCCAGGCCAATCGGTGTCAGCAGGTGGGTGAACAGGCTGGCGCTATGAGCCAGCACGGCGAGCACGCCGAGCGTGACCAGCAGGCGTTTGTTCGCCTTGGCACCGGTGGCCAGACGAGTGCCCTGATAGAGGGTCGCAGCGGCATATAAGCAGGCGGCGGCGAGGGTAGCTAGCAAACTGGGTGACAAGGGGAGCATAAATCCTGTTAGGCAAGCCCGAAAGGCGCTGAGTTTGGCATAGAACCCCCGCAGCACGAAAGACCATGCAACCTGACGATGAGGTGTCCGCCAGACGCAGTCTTCGCTATAATCCGCGACCTGCCCACGCCGCAGGCTCGCCGAGCACATGTTTATTCCGGTCTGGGCCGCCATTATCCCGGTCTACACAGGGCCTGAAAGGATCGCGCAATGTTTGAAAACTTAACCGACCGTCTCTCGCAGACGCTGCGCCATGTCACCGGCAAGGCCAAGCTGACCGAAGACAACATCAAAGACACCCTGCGCGAAGTGCGCATGGCGTTGCTCGAAGCTGACGTCGCCTTGCCGGTCGTCAAGGACTTCGTCAATTCGGTCAAGGAACGCGCCGTCGGCACCGAGGTGTCGCGCAGCCTGACGCCGGGCCAGGCCTTCGTGAAGATCGTCCAGGCCGAACTCGAAAGCCTGATGGGCGCGGCCAACGAAGACTTGAACCTGAGCGCCGTTCCTCCGGCCGTCGTGCTGATGGCCGGTTTGCAGGGCGCGGGTAAAACCACCACCGCCGGCAAACTCGCGCGCTTCCTCAAAGAGCGCAAGAAGAAGTCGGTCATGGTCGTGTCTGCGGACGTTTACCGTCCGGCAGCGATCAAGCAGCTGGAAATGCTCGCGGGTGAAGTCGGCGTTACCTTCTTCCCGTCCGACCTGAGCCAGAAGCCGGTCGACATCGCGCAAGCAGCTATTAAAGAAGCAAAACTGAAATTCATCGACGTGGTCATCGTCGATACCGCCGGTCGCCTGCACATCGATGAAGAGATGATGGGCGAGATCAAGGCTCTGCATGCCGCGATCAACCCAGTCGAAACGCTGTTCGTGGTTGACGCCATGACCGGTCAGGACGCTGCCAACACGGCCAAGGCCTTCGGCGACGCGCTGCCGCTGACCGGTGTGATCCTGACCAAGGTCGACGGCGATGCCCGTGGCGGTGCCGCGCTGTCGGTTCGCGCCATCACCGGCAAGCCGATCAAGTTCATCGGTATGGGCGAGAAGAGCGACGCGCTTGAACCGTTCCACCCGGAGCGTATTGCTTCGCGCATCCTTGGTATGGGCGACGTACTCAGCCTGATCGAGCAGGCCGAGCAGACCCTCGACAAGGACAAGGCCGACAAACTGGCCAAGAAGCTGAAGAAGGGCAAGGGCTTCGACCTCGAAGACTTCCGCGATCAGCTGCAACAGATGAAAAACATGGGCGGCCTCGGCGGCCTCATGGATAAACTGCCAAACATGCCCGGTATGAACCTGGCGCAGATGGGCAACGCCCAAGGCGCGGCAGAGAAACAATTCAAGCAGATGGAAGCCATCATCAATTCCATGACCCCGGCCGAGCGCCGCGACCCTGAGATGATCAGCGGTTCGCGCAAACGCCGGATCGCCATGGGTTCCGGCACTCAGGTGCAGGACATCGGCCGCTTGATCAAGCAGCACAAGCAGATGCAGAAGATGATGAAGAAGTTCTCCGCGAAAGGCGGAATGGCCAAAATGATGCGCGGCATGGGCGGTATGTTGCCCGGCGGCGGCATGCCGAGAATGTAAAGAATTCACGCAAGGGCTTGCCCTTGCACCTCTCACACGGAAGTGGGATCTCCAGCAAACCCGCGCTTGGCGGGAGCTGACTGGCCGTTTTCAACGACGGCTCTATAGCAAATCTTGATGGCGACTGAAAGGCCGCCGGAAAAAGTCATTTGCAAAAGTCCGGATATTCCTTAGAATATGCGGCCTTTCGGGCACCTATGCCCGCTGTGCCTTTAGATTTGCAGCACCGACTACAGGAACGATGTTCACATGCTAACAATCCGTCTTGCCCTTGGCGGCTCCAAAAAGCGCCCGTTTTACCACTTGACCGTAACCGACAGCCGCAACCCGCGCGACGGTTCGCACAAAGAACAGGTTGGTTTCTTCAACCCTGTTGCTCGTGGTCAAGAAGTCCGTCTGTCCGTGAACCAAGAGCGCGTAGCCTACTGGCTGAGCGTTGGTGCACAACCATCTGAGCGTGTTGCTCAGTTGTTGAAGGACGCGGCTAAGGCTGCGGCCTGAGCAATATGAACGCGACGCCAGCTGTTGCTGATGATTTGATCGTTATCGGCAAAATTTATTCGGTTCATGGCGTTCGCGGCGAAGTGAAGGTGTATTCCTTTACTGATCCGACTGAAAACCTGTTGCAGTACAAAACCTGGACGCTCAAGCGCGAAGGTAATGTGAAACAGGTTGAGCTGGTCAGCGGACGTGGGAACGACAAGTTCCTGGTCGCAAAGCTCAAGGGTCTTGATGATCGTGAAGAAGCGCGTCTTCTGGCCGGTTATGAGATCTGCGTGCCGCGCAACCTGTTCCCTGAATTGACCGACGGCGAGTACTACTGGTACCAGCTGGAAGGTCTGAAGGTCATTGATCAACTCGGGCAATTGCTTGGGAAAATCGATCATCTTCTGGAAACCGGCGCCAATGATGTAATGGTGGTCAAGCCTTGCGCTGGCAGCCTGGATGATCGCGAACGCCTGTTGCCCTATACGGAGCAATGCGTGTTGGCCGTCGACCTTGCCGCAGGCGAGATGAAGGTGGAATGGGATGCGGACTTCTAAGCGTGGCTAACTTGCGCGTAGAAGTGATCAGTTTGTTTCCCGAGATGTTCTCCGCCATCAGCGAGTACGGCATCACCAGTCGTGCGGTGAAACAGGGGCTCTTGCAGCTCACCTGTTGGAATCCGCGAGACTACACGACGGATCGACATCACACTGTGGACGATCGCCCATTTGGCGGTGGTCCGGGCATGGTGATGAAGATCAAGCCCCTGGAAGATGCGTTGGTTCAGGCCAAGGCAGCAGCCGGGGAGGCGGCGAAGGTAATTTACCTGTCCCCCCAAGGCCGTCAACTGACTCAGTCGGCGGTACGCGAGTTGGCGAATCTGGATGCATTGATCCTGATTGCCGGCCGCTATGAAGGCATTGACGAGCGTTTTATAGAGGCTCATGTCGATGAAGAGTGGTCGATTGGTGACTATGTACTGTCTGGCGGCGAGCTGCCGGCGATGGTCCTGATCGATGCGGTTACACGACTGCTGCCTGGAGCTTTAGGGCATGCGGACTCCGCCGAGGAAGATTCCTTTACGGATGGTTTGCTGGATTGCCCGCACTACACCCGACCGGAGGTGTATGCGGATCAGCGTGTTCCCGACGTGTTGCTAAGTGGCAATCACGCGCATATCCGGCGTTGGCGTTTACAGCAGTCCCTTGGTAGGACCTTTGAACGACGCGCCGATCTTCTGGAAAGCCGCTCGCTTTCTGGAGAAGAGAAGAAGCTGCTCGAGGAATACATCCGCGAGCGGGACGATAGTTAACAACGTATCGATGGTAGATCCGACGATTTACCTTAGGAGCACAGCATGACTAACAAAATCATCCTTGCACTCGAAGCAGAGCAGATGACCAAAGAGATCCCTACCTTTGCCCCGGGCGACACCATTGTCGTTCAGGTGAAAGTGAAGGAAGGCGACCGTTCGCGTCTGCAAGCGTTCGAAGGTGTTGTTATCGCCAAGCGTAACCGCGGCGTAAACAGTGCTTTCACCGTTCGTAAAATCTCCAACGGTGTTGGCGTAGAGCGTACTTTCCAGACCTACAGCCCGCAAATCGACAGCATGGCCGTTAAACGTCGCGGTGACGTACGTAAAGCCAAGCTGTACTACCTGCGTGACCTGTCCGGTAAAGCAGCTCGCATCAAGGAAAAACTGGCTTAAGTCCAGCTTCCGATGCAGAAAAAAGCAGCCTACGGGCTGCTTTTTTGTTGCCTGCGATTTATCTTCCCTGGCCGTACTGTCGGTCTTGCCTGAGCCTTTATGCCCGCCATCGATCATCCACTGATAGACCAATTCCTCGACGCTCTGTGGCTGGAGAAAGGTCTTTCCGATAACACCCGCGATGCCTATCGCAGCGACTTGGCCCTGTTCAACGGCTGGCTGCAGGAAAAAGGGCTGGAGTTGATCAATGCCGGCCGCGAATTGATCCTCGATCACTTGGCCTGGCGTCTGGAGCAAAACTACAAACCCCGCTCGACGGCGCGATTTCTCTCCGGCGTGCGTGGCTTCTATCGCTATTTGCTGCGGGAAAAGCTGATTGCCGTCGATCCGACCTTGCGTGTCGACATGCCGCAGCTGGGTAGGCCATTGCCTAAGTCCTTGTCGGAAGCGGATGTGGAGGCCTTGTTAAAAGCACCTGACCTGAGCGAAGCCATCGGCCAACGCGACCGCGCCATGCTCGAAGTGCTTTATGCCTGTGGCTTGCGTGTGACGGAGCTGATCAGCCTGACGCTGGAGCAGGTCAATCTGCGCCAAGGTGTGCTGCGAGTGATGGGCAAGGGCAGCAAGGAGCGGCTGGTGCCGATGGGCGAGGAGGCGATTGTCTGGGTCGAGCGTTACCTGCGCGATGGCCGCCAGGAGCTGCTCGGCGGGCGTCCCAGCGATGTCATGTTCCCCAGCCAGCGCGGCGAGCAGATGACTCGGCAGACCTTCTGGCATCGCATCAAGCACCAGGCCAAGGTTGCCGGGATCGGCAAGTCGCTCTCGCCGCACACCTTGCGCCATGCCTTCGCCACGCACTTGCTCAACCATGGCGCGGACTTGCGGGTGGTGCAAATGCTGCTCGGCCACAGCGATCTGTCGACCACGCAGATCTACACCCACGTCGCCCGCGCCCGTTTGCAGGACCTGCACGCCAAACACCACCCGCGCGGATAAGCGCAGCTCCAGGAATGAAAATGCTGACCTGTGGCGAGGGGGCTTGCCCCCGTTCGGCTGCGCAGCAGTCGTCAAGTCTCACACCCCGGTCTATCTGGCTGCTTGAGATCGTCAAAATGGGGCTGCTTCGCAACCCAACGGGGCGGTGCGGCGTTCCGACAAGCCCCCTCGCCACGAGGGCCTTATGTGGTAGGCTTTGCCAGTTTGCACGATGGGCGTTTATGACCCGGTGTTTCGGCACGGGCGTTCTGATCGTCCCATTTGTCCGCCTTCAGGAGTTCTCATGCGTCTGACCCAGACTTTCGCCGCCGCAGCCATTGCGTTGGTCAGCACCTTTGCCGTCGCCGATGACGCGGCCGACAAAGCCATTCGTAAAAGCCTGGAAAACCTCCAGCTCGACGTGCCGGTAGAAACCATCACTGCCAGCCCGTTGCCAGGTCTGTACGAAGTCAAACTCAAGGGCAGTCGCGTACTCTATGCCAGTGCCGACGGCCAGTACGTCGTTCAGGGTTACCTGTTCCAGCTCAAGGACGGCAAACCGGTCAACCTGACCGAAAAGACCGAACGCCTGGGCATTTCCAAACTGATCAACGAAATTCCAGTGGCTGAAACCGTGGTCTACCCGGCGATCGGCGAAACCAAATCGCACATCACCGTGTTTACCGATACCACCTGCCCGTACTGCCACAAGCTGCACGCCGAAGTGCCTGAGCTGAACAAGCGCGGCATCGAAGTGCGTTACGTCGCATTCCCGCGTCAGGGCCTTGGCTCGCCGGGTGATGAACAGCTGCAAGCGGTCTGGTGCTCGAAAGACAAGAAAGCCGCGATGGACAAGATGGTCGACGGCAAGGAAATCAAGGCCGCCAAGTGCGATAACCCGGTTTCCAAGCAGTTCGCCCTCGGTCAGTCGATCGGCGTGAACGGTACACCGGCCATCGTTTTGGCCGACGGCCAAGTCATTCCGGGCTACCAGCCTGCGCCACAAGTCGCCAAACTGGCACTGGGCGCGAAGTAAATTCGCATCGTCACGGTCAGCCATTGACGATCATGGTTCGGCGGCAGCATTCGCCGGGCCATTAATAGAGAACCGCGAGCATGCGGTTGTTTTCACGGCCGGCCTTGAGTCGGCCGTTTTATGGGGAGTTCACAGTGAAACCGGTCAAAGTAGGCATCTGTGGGTTAGGGACCGTCGGTGGCGGTACCTTCAACGTACTTCAGCGTAACGCCGAGGAAATTGCTCGTCGTGCCGGGCGTGGAATCGAAGTGGCACAAATTGCCATGCGCACGCCAAAGCCTCAGTTCCAGACGACCGGTATTGCGATTACCAACGATGTCTTCGAAGTGGCCACGAACCCTGAGATCGACATCGTCATAGAGCTGATGGGCGGCTACACCGTTGCCCGCGAGCTGGTACTCAAAGCGATCGAGAACGGAAAGCATGTTGTGACCGCGAACAAGGCGTTGATCGCCGTTCACGGTAATGAAATTTTCGCCAAGGCCCGGGAGAAGGGCGTGATTGTTGCGTTCGAAGCCGCCGTGGCCGGTGGCATTCCGGTGATCAAGGCGATCCGTGAAGGCCTGTCGGCCAACCGCATCAACTGGGTCGCCGGCATCATCAACGGCACCGGTAACTTCATCCTCACCGAAATGCGTGAGAAGGGTCGCACCTTCGAAGACGTACTCGCCGAGGCGCAAGCCCTGGGTTACGCCGAGGCCGATCCGACCTTCGACGTTGAAGGCATCGACGCGGCCCACAAGCTGACGATCCTGGCGTCGATCGCGTTCGGCATTCCGCTGCAGTTCGACAAGGCCTACACCGAAGGCATCACCAAGCTGACCACCGCTGACGTGAACTACGCCGAAGCGCTGGGCTATCGCATCAAGCACCTGGGCGTGGCGCGCAGCACGGCGGCCGGTATCGAGTTGCGCGTGCACCCGACGCTGATTCCTGCCGATCGCCTGATCGCCAACGTCAACGGCGTGATGAACGCGGTGATGGTCAACGGTGATGCCGCGGGTTCGACCCTGTACTACGGCGCTGGCGCTGGTATGGAGCCGACCGCTTCGTCGGTGATCGCCGACCTGGTGGACGTGGTTCGCGCCATGACTTCCGACCCGGAAAACCGCGTACCGCACCTGGCCTTTCAGCCGGATTCGCTGTCGGCTCACCCGATCCTGCCGATCGAGGCCTGCGAAAGCTCCTATTACCTGCGCATCCAGGCCAAGGACCATCCGGGCGTGTTGGCGCAGGTGGCGAGCATCCTGTCGGAGCGCGGCATCAACATCGAATCGATCATGCAGAAGGAAGTCGAAGAACACGACGGCCTGGTGCCGATGATCCTGCTGACGCACCGTGTGCTGGAACAGCACATGAACGACGCGATCACCGCCCTGGAGGCCTTGGAAGGCGTGGTCGGCCCGGTCGTACGGATCCGCGTCGAGCACCTGAACTAAGCCGTTATCGTTCACCGGGCTCGCACGCGGGCCCGGCATTGCGAACACTGTCTATTGGAGCCAGTCATGCGTTATATCAGTACCCGCGGCCAGGCACCGGCCCTGAATTTCGAAGATGTCCTGCTGGCCGGTCTCGCCACCGACGGCGGTCTGTACGTCCCGGAAAACCTGCCACGTTTCACCCAGGAAGAAATCGCCTCCTGGGCCGGCCTGCCGTATCACGAGTTGGCCTTCCGGGTGATGCGCCCGTTCGTTGGCGGCAGCATCCCTGACGCCGATTTCAAAAAGATTCTGGAAGAGACCTACTCTTCTTCAGAGCACGGCGTGTTTTCCCACAACGCCGTGGCACCGCTGCGTCAGCTGAACGGCAACGAATGGGTGCTGGAGCTGTTCCACGGCCCGACTCTTGCGTTCAAAGACTTCGCTTTGCAGCTGCTGGGTCGTCTGCTTGACTACGTGCTGGAAAAACGCGGTGAGCGCGTAGTGATTGTCGGCGCCACCTCCGGCGACACCGGTTCGGCGGCCATCGAAGGCTGCAAGCACTGCGAAAACGTCGACATCTTCATCCTGCACCCGCACAACCGCGTGTCCGAAGTGCAGCGTCGCCAGATGACCACCATCTTCGGCGAGAACATCCATAACATCGCCATCGAAGGCAACTTCGATGATTGCCAGGAAATGGTCAAGGCCAGCTTCGCCGACCAGAGCTTCCTCAAAGGCACGCGTCTGGTGGCCGTGAACTCGATCAACTGGGCGCGAATCATGGCCCAGATCGTTTACTACTTCCACGCAGCCCTGCAGTTGGGCGGTCCGGCACGTTCGGTATCGTTCTCGGTGCCGACCGGCAACTTCGGCGACATCTTCGCCGGTTACCTGGCGCGCAACATGGGACTGCCGATCAACCAGTTGATCGTCGCCACCAACCGCAATGACATCCTGCACCGCTTCATGAGCGGCAATCAGTACGTCAAGGACACCCTGCACGCCACGCTGTCGCCGTCGATGGACATCATGGTGTCGTCGAACTTCGAACGCCTGCTGTTCGACCTGCACGGTCGCAACGGCGCAGCAATTGCCGGGCTGATGGACACCTTCAAGCAAGGTGGCGGTTTCAGCGTCGAAGAGGAGCGCTGGACCGAAGCTCGCAAGCTGTTCGATTCGCTGGCCGTGGATGACGCTCAAACCTGCGAAACCATTGCTGAAGTTTTTGAGCAAACCGGCGAACTGCTGGATCCGCACACCGCTATCGGCGTGAAGGCGGCGCGCGAGTGCCGTCGCAGCCTGGATATCCCGATGGTGATCCTCGGTACGGCGCATCCGGTCAAATTCCCGGACGCAGTGGAAAAAGCTGGCGTAGGAAAAGCGCTCGAACTACCTGCACATCTTTCTGATTTGTTTGAGCGAGATGAGCGCTGCACCGTGCTGCCAAATGATCTGAAAGCCGTGCAGGCCTTTGTCAGCAAGCATGGCAACCGCGGCAAGCCTTTGTAACCGATTAAAACTGTCACATTTTGAAGCCCGTCTCCTGACGGGCTTTCTCATTTCTGCGTGCCACACTTGTCGGGTTTTCGCCCCATGAAGGACGGGCGAGTTGATCACGAAGGAAGTGGCAATGCTGTTTTTCAGAGGGTTAAAACCAGCCGCGTGCTGGATGTTTTTTTTAGTCGGCGCCCTGGGCTTTGCTCAATGGGGGAGCGCGTCGCAATTGGCGGCGACCGATTCCAAAGGATCGGTTGCTGGCCTAAGGATCGAGCTGGATGCTCAAGAGTTGAAATGGATTGCCGAGCATTCAAAAGTCATCGTCGCATCGGTGCAATACCCGCTGTACCTGTTCAAGGATAAGCACGGCCAATGGAGCGGCTTGAACAATGATCTGCTCAACCGCATCAGCGTGATGACGGGATTGCAGTTTGTTCACGAAGAATCGTTTTCCACCGATCAGTTGCTCGGGCGACTGGAAAGTGGCGTAGCGGACATGAGCACGACGCTGGCGATGAATGACGAACGCAAGACGTTTCTGGATTTCAGTCATGCGTTCGGTGGCGCTGGCTGGGTGTTCGTTGGGCGGGCCGGGGCGCCAGAGGTGCAATCCCTGGAGCAGCTGTCGGGAAGGGTTCTGGTGTTGCCAACCCGGCATGCGCTGGAGGCCACGATTCGCCGCGACTATCCCGACATTGAGCTGCGCTCGGTTAAAACCTACGCGGAGGCCCGGGCGCTGGTCGAGAGCGGTGAGGCCTATGCCACCATCGAAAACGAAACCGGAGCACAACTCTATCCGTCCGGGCAGCTCAAGGTCGGGTATACGGTGGAGGGCAAATGGGAGGCGGACCACTTGGCCGTACGCAAAGGTCAGCCTCAGCTGTCGAGCATCCTCAACAAGGCGCTTGAGGCGCTTGATCCTGCCGAATTGCGCGCCATTCGCCTGAAATGGCTCAATGGGATTGCCCCGGTCAAGGTGTCCGGCGTCTGGCACCGACTCGCCGAGTGGGGCTGCTGGGGAATGGTAATCGTCAGTCTGTTCGGCCTGATGTCCCTGCTCTGGAACCGACGGCTCACGGTATTGATCCAGCAGCGCCTGGATGCCGAGAAAAGTCTGAGTGATCAGCTTGCCTTCCAGCATGCGTTGATGGACGCCATGCCCGATCCGATGTTTGTTCGTGATCTGGAGGGGCGTTTGATCATGTGCAACAAAAGTTATGAGGAGGGCTTGTCGACCCGTTTCGACCAGGTTCAGGGACGACAGCTGATTGAGCTGGACGTCTTGCCCAAAGAGACCGCTGAACTGCTGCATGCAGAGTTCATGGCCCAACTCGGTACGCGCAAGACGCGCTTCACTGAGCGTCAATTGATGTTCAACAACGGCGTCAGGCATGTCTATCAGTGGACGGTGCCTTTTTACGGTGCCGACGGACAATTGCGGGGCCTGCTGGGAGGATGGACCGATATTGGCAAGCGTAAGACGCAGGCGTGACGCGGCTGTTTTTTATCTGTCATCTTGGCCGTGCATGCTCTATTGACCCGCGGCGCAGGTTCACCAGCAATCGGTATCCAGAACTTTATTCTCGAGCCAGTGGTCATTTACTGTAGGCACGCCCCAGGCACTTTGTTTTCGGACTATTGAGTGGTGATCGAGATGGAAAGTATCAGTCTATTGCTCGGTGAAGCTCTGAGCCCGTATCAGGTAACGTTGACCCCGTCGGGGACCCATGGCGAATGCCTGGTGACACTTAAGAATGCGACCGGTGCGATCGTGGTCGAGCGGGCGTTCAATCAGGCCCAGTTGACCAGCAAACGTCTGTTGACGGATGTCGTCGACGGATTGCATCGCGACGTGCTGATCGCCGAAGGTCGGCTGGAGCCCTGCGTCATCGCGGCGTTACGTAATGCTGCTCAGGACAAGATCCTGGCCAACCGAAATTGAATTGTTTTTTGTGGGAACCTTCCTGCGCTTAGGTCAGTCAGACCATGTAACAGCAGGATCAAGCATTGTGCTCCGGTGCTTGTAGCTTGCTGTTACTGGTCTTTATATAGGCCACGTTTAACCCCGAGTCGTCTCCCCACTTCTCGGGGTTTCTTTTTGCCTGCGATTTGTCATTGCTCGGCCTGCTGCAGGAAAAATGCACGACTGGCTTCCAGGTAGTCGCTGCGACTTTCGGGGTCCAGCCAGGCGGCATATGCCTCGCTCAAGTCATCGTGGGGCAGGGTGCTTAGCAGTTGGTTGATCTCGATGATCGCCTGCCGGCCTTGGGGGGTGTCGGTACAGCCAATGTAACCGGACAGGTATTTGCCCGTGCCGCGAATCGGGTAGAACTGCAATTCATCCTCCGCGATCCCTTGCTGCTGGGCCTGGTAGCGGATCTCCGAGCGGTACCCCAACAGCATCCGCAAGCGCCCCAGGCGTTGCATTTGCAACAGGCTGCCCAAAGCGTCGTTGCCGTAGTGGAGGGTTAGTGAGTTGGCTGGTGCTTGTTTGATCAGCGCGTCGAGATATTCGCCGTAGTTGCGCTCGGCAATAATGCCCAGTTTCTCGCGGCCACTGGCCAGCAGGGCCGCCAGGTCCACTTCGCCGTCCTTGATAAAGGGCGCCAGCACCTCCCGGTCAACGCGGCGCACGGCCAGGCCATTACTCATGGCCCGAAAGACCGGGATGGAAAACGCGATCCAGCCATCGCGCTCCTTGCTCCAGTTCAGCGCTGCATCACACGTGAGGGATGGCTCGTGGAGCATTTGCAAGCCACGAGCGCGATTGACTCGCATCAGGGAGTGTTCATATTGCGGCATGCGGGCGATCAGCAGCGGTAACAGTTGATCGATGACGCCCTGGCCCTTTTTCGATCCTTCGAAAATCATCAGCGGTGGAAGGTCGCGCAACAGCCAGACCAGGGTTTCCTTCGGTTGCGCCAACGTTGGCTGAGCCTGGCCGGCGAGCAACAGGAAAAAGGCGAACGCGCACAATGCTCGTCCGTCGCGTGTCAGGCAGTGGTTGATGGGCCGCGCAAGCAGGCGCCTCAGCTTAGATGGCCCCGTCTTCACGCAGTTTTGCGATCTGTTCCTTGTCGTAACCAAGATCGTTGAGTACCTGCGCATTGTGTTCGCCCAACTGCGGCCCGACCCATTCCGAAGTGCCGGGTGTCTCTGATAGTTTCGGCACGATTCCCGGCATCTTGAAATCTTTGCCGTCCGGCAACTTGGCCTTCAGGAACATTTCCCGAGCCAGGTACTGCGGATCACTGAACATATCTTCAGCACTGAAGATCCGGCTGGCCGGTACGTCGGCCTGATTCAACTGCTCGATGATGGTGTCCAGCGGCAGCGAATTGACCCAGCGATCAATCACCCCATAAATCTCGTCGCGACGGCTATCGCGTCCGTCGTTGCTCGCCAATACAGGGTCATTGGCCAAGTCCTCGCGACCAATGATCAGCATGAAGCGTTTGAAGATCGCGTCGCCATTGGCGCCGATCTGCACATGTTTGCCGTCGGCACTGGTGTGGATCGAGGAGGGCGTGATGCCCGGCATGATGTTGCCGGTGCGCTCGCGGATGAAGCCGAACACGTCGAACTCGGGGACCATGCTTTCCATCATGGCGAAGATCGCTTCATACAGCGCCACATCCACGACTTGGCCGAGGCCACCGTTAACCTCGCGATGACGCAGGGCCATCAATGCGCCGATCACGCCCCAGAGCGCGGCAATCGAGTCACCAATGGAAATCCCGGTGCGCACCGGTGGTCTGTCTTCGAACCCGGTGATGTAACGCAGACCGCCCATGGATTCACCGACGGCACCAAAGCCTGGCTGATCCTTCATCGGTCCGGTCTGACCGAAACCCGAGAGACGCACCATCACCAGTTTCGGGTTCAGAGCGTGCAAGACGTCCCAGCCCAGACCGAGTTTTTCCAGCACGCCCGGGCGAAAATTCTCGATCAGAATGTCCGCTTCGCTGAGCAGTTTTTTCAGGATCGCCAGGCCCTCGGGGTGTTTGAGGTTCAGGGTCAGGGATTTTTTGTTGCGCGCCTGGACGAACCACCACAGCGAGGTGCCTTCATACAGTTTTCGCCATTTGCGCAACGGATCGCCGCCATCCGGGGACTCGATTTTGATCACCTCGGCACCGAACTCGCCGCAAATGCGCGAGGCAAACGGCCCGGCGATCAGCGTTCCCAATTCAATGACTTTCAGACCTGAGAGCGGTTTTCCGGTGAGCGGCATGCTGGATCCTGTAGGACAAAGGTTGAGCGGATACAGGGTTTTAACATAGCCGAACGTCAGACGACCAAGGTTGATCGCCTTCAATTCGTGGATTGCCTACCGCATCGGTTAGACTTGCCGCCTTTCCCCGTATCAAGAAGCCCGTTCATGGCCCAGCCGTCCACGACCTACAAGTTTGAACTGAACCTTACCGACCTCGATCGCAGCGTGTACGAGAGCGTGAAGCAGACCATCGCCCGCCACCCTTCGGAAACCGAAGAGCGCATGACCGTGCGGCTGCTGGCCTACGCCTTCTGGTACAACGAGCAGTTGTCGTTTGGTCGCGGTCTGTCAGACGTGGACGAACCTGCCCTGTGGGAAAAGAGCCTGGACGACCGTGTCCTGCACTGGATCGAAGTCGGCCAGCCAGACGCCGATCGCCTGACGTGGTGCTCGCGTCGCACCGAACGCACCAGCCTGCTGGCTTACGGCAGCCTGCGCGTCTGGGAGACCAAAGTGATCCCGGCGATCAAGAACCTGAAAAACGTGCACATCGCTGCTGTTCCGCAGGAAGTGTTGGAAACCCTGGCCAAAGACATGCCGCGGGTTATCAAGTGGGATGTGATGATCAGCGAAGGGACGATTTTCGTCACCGACGACCGTGGTCAGCACGAAGTCCAGTTGCAGTGGCTGAGCGGCGAACGCGGCTGATTACTCGCTGCTGGTCAGCGTTACCCGTTTTTATCCTACGTATTCAAGAGAAGCACCTGTCACCCCATGCGCATCGAACCTCGCCTGTTGCCCGACACCCTGCCATTCCTCGGTGATCTGCCGCCGCTGCTGACCCGTCTGTACGCGGCGCGGGGCGTGCTGTCGGAGGCTGAACTGGACAAGAGCCTGGCGCGGTTGATTCCGTACCAGCAACTCAAAGGCATCGATTCCGCGGTGGATTTGCTGGTGACGGCGCTGGAGCAGCGTCAGCGGATTCTGATCGTCGGTGACTTCGACGCCGATGGCGCGACGGCCAGCACCGTGGGCATGTTGGGCTTGCGCCTGCTGGGCGCGGCGCACGTCGACTATTTGGTGCCGAACCGATTCGAGTACGGCTACGGCCTGACGCCGGAAATCGTTGAAGTGGCGCTGACCCGTACACCAAAGTTGCTGATCACTGTGGACAACGGTATCTCCAGCGTTGAAGGCGTGGCGGCGGCGAAAAAGGCCGGGCTCCAGGTGCTGGTCACCGACCACCACTTGCCCGGTGACGAGTTGCCGTTGGCCGATGCCATCGTCAATCCCAACCAGCCAGGTTGCGACTTTCCGAGCAAGGCGCTGGCCGGCGTCGGGGTGATTTTCTATGTGCTGATGGCCCTGCGTGCGCGCTTGCGCAGCCTCGGTTGGTACGAGAGCAAGCCGCAGCCGAACATCGGCGAGTTGCTGGACCTTGTGGCCCTTGGCAGCGTCGCCGACGTGGTACCGCTGGATGCCAACAACCGGATTTTGGTGCACCAAGGCCTGGAACGGATTCGCGCCGGGCGTGCTCGACCGGGGATCAAGGCGATCCTCGAAGTCGCCAAACGTGACCACGCGCGCATCACCTCTACCGACCTGGGTTTCATTGTTGGCCCGCGTCTGAACGCGGCGGGACGTCTGGATGACATGAGCCTGGGCATCGAATGCCTGCTCACCGAAGACGCTGGTCTGGCGCGTGAAATGGCCGCTCAACTCGACGGCATGAACCAGGACCGAAAATCCATCGAGCAGGGCATGCAGCGTGAAGCGCTGGCTCAACTGAAGGATTTGCCGGTCGAGTCGATGCCGTTCGGCTTGTGCCTGTTCGATCCCGAGTGGCACCAGGGTGTCATCGGCATCCTCGCATCGCGTATGAAAGAACGCTATTTCCGTCCGACCATTGCCTTTGCCGATGCCGGCGATGGCTTGCTCAAGGGCTCGGGGCGTTCGGTTCAGGGTTTTCATATTCGCGACGCGCTGAGCGTGGTGGCCGCGCAGCATCCGAACCTGATCAGCAAGTACGGCGGCCATGCAATGGCCGCCGGCCTGACGCTGCCGGAAGCGAATTTTCCGTTGTTCGCCGAAGCCTTTGATGCGGAAGTGCGTAGGCAATTGCGCGAAGAAGACCTGACCGGGCGATTGCTGTCGGACGGCACGCTGGCGGTCGAGGAATTCCACCTGGAACTGGCCCGTGCCCTGCGCCATGCCGGTCCTTGGGGGCAGCATTTCCCGGAGCCGCTGTTCCACGGCGTGTTCCAGTTGGTCGAGCAGCGGGTGGTCGGTGAGCGACACCTCAAAGTGGTGCTGAAGAGTGAATGTGGTTCGGTAAAACTGGATGGCATTGCCTTCGGAATCGACCGCGACATCTGGCCGAATCCGACCATCAAGTGGGTGGAATTGGCCTACAAACTCGACCTCAACGAGTTCCGTGGCAACGAGACGGTGCAGTTGATGATTGCCCACATCGAACCGCGTTGAAGCGATCTTCTGGCACCCAATCCATCTGAACCCTCCCTCATCCCCCGATGTCGACTAGTCTCTAAGCACTGCTTGATTATCCTTGTGACGTCTTGTCGAATTTTTTGCCCGCGGGGGCGGGTGCTGCACCTTTTTCCTGTCACTCGTCGACTTTTCAAACAGAACCCTGGAGCCTGCCCACTGATTCGAGAGGTGCCCCATGAGTCTGCTGCTTGAACCCTATACCCTTCGCCAATTGACCCTCCTCAACCGCATTGCGGTGTCGCCGATGTGCCAGTACTCCAGCGTTGATGGACTGGCCAATGACTGGCACCTGGTCCACCTCGGCAGCCGCGCAGTCGGCGGGGCCGGCCTGGTGTTTACCGAAGCCACGGCGGTCACGGCCGACGGGCGCATCACCGCCGAGGACCTCGGTCTGTGGAACGATGAACAGATCGAACCGTTGCAACGCATCACGCGCTTCATTGCGGCACAAGGCGCTGTGGCCGGCATTCAGTTGGCTCACGCCGGGCGCAAGGCCAGCACCCATCGGCCGTGGATCGGTAAACATGGCAGCGTCAAACCCGAAGACGGTGGCTGGATCCCGGTGGGTCCATCGTCGATTGCTTTCGACCCGCAGCACACACATCCCAAGCCGCTTGATGAAAGCGAGATCGCTGAGGTCATTCAGGCCTTTGTCGCTTCGGCTCAGCGAGCACTGACCGCCGGTTTCAAAGTGGTGGAAATACACGCCGCCCACGGTTACCTGTTGCATCAGTTTCTTTCGCCCCTGAGCAATCAGCGGCGCGATCAATATGGTGGTTCGTTCGAGAATCGCATCCGGCTGGTGCTGCAAGTCACCGAAGCGGTGCGTGCGGTGTGGCCTGAAGAGCTACCGCTGTTCGTGCGGGTGTCGGCCACCGATTGGGTGGAAGACGGCTGGAACCCGGATGAAACCGTGGAGCTGGCGCGACGCCTCCACGCGTTGGGCGTAGACCTGATTGACGTCTCGTCGGGCGGTACGGCGGCCAACGCCGAGATTCCAACAGGTCCCGGTTATCAGACTCGCTTCGCTGAACGTGTGCGCAAAGAGTCAGGCATTGCCACCGGCACGGTAGGAATGATTACCGAGCCGGCGCAGGCCGAGCACATTCTGCGCACCTGCCAGGCCGACATCATCTTTCTCGCCCGTGAGCTGCTGCGTGATCCGTACTGGCCGCTGCATGCCGATGATGACCTGGGTGGACGCAAGGCCATCTGGCCGGCGCAGTATCAGCGGGCCACCCATCGTGAACAGCCGATTCATGAGTCGGATTTGCGCGACTGAGTGATGCAGTAAAACCAAAAAGCCCCGGTCGTTGTGATCGGGGCTTTTGCGTTTCTACAGCTGTCAGGTGTACTTACGCTTATCCGGCGCAGGCGGGAAGTACTGATACAACCAGGTTTCACTCAACGTCCGGTCATTGGTACGAATGAACAACCGCAGTTCCACCGGCGCCACGCTGTCATTGGTCGGGTACCAGTCAAAGGTAATGCGGTAACCCTTGATGTCATCCAGCACCAGCACGTTGAAATCCTTCACTTGCCCATTCGAGCACGTGACCACCGGCTCGATCCCCGCGCCTTCCGGCAAGCGGTCCAGACCGCCGCCCGTGAAGTCCACGGCAAACCGTCGCGCCCAGACCTCCGGGTAATGTTCGCCCGGCGCCCAGCCTTCGATGAAGCCGCCCATGCCCGAACGAGTGGCGTTGACCCGCGCCAATGGCGTGCCGACCGGAGGCAGTGCGCTCCAGTACAGCTTGTAGCCGTAGTTCAGGGAGTCGCCGGCCGCGACCGGTTTCTTCGGGGTCCAGAACGCGACGATGTTATCCAGGGTTTCGCCGGTTGTAGGAATTTCCAGCAGATCGATAGAGCCTTCGCCCCACGCGGTCGTAGGTTCTACCCACAGGCTCGGACGCTTGCTGTACCAGTCGACGGTGTCTTGATAGCTGTCGAACTCGTGATCGGTCTGCACCAGGCCGAAACCTTTCGGATCGGTGTCGGCGAAGGCATTGAATTGCAGGGTGGCCGGGTTGTTCAGCGGGCGGCAGATCCACTCGCCGTTGCCACGCCACATGGCCAGGCGATCCGAGTCGTGGATTTGCGGGTGAATCGTGTCGCACATGCGCCGTTCATGGGTGCCGCAGCTGAACATGCTGGTCATCGGCGCGATGCCCAATTGTTCGATGGCGGTACGCGCATTGATGTGGGCATCGATGCCCATGACGACCTGGCTGGCCTGACAGTCGATGTCGAAACGGTAAGCGCCGGTCGCGCTCGGTGAATCCAGCAGGGCGTAGACCACGAAGCGGGTGCTGTCCTTGTCCGGGGTCTCGAACCAGAACTTGGTGAAGTCCGGGAATTCTTCACGCTTCTTGGCATAGGTATCGATCGCCAGGCCGCGTGCCGACAGACCGTATTGGCCCGAGGCATCGACCGCACGGAAATAGCTGGCGCCGAGGAAGGACAGCACGTCGTGCTGGTCCAGCTCCGGGGCCTTGAACAGCTTGAACCCGGAAAACCCCAGGTCGCCCGTGAGCTGTTTGGTATCGACCGTGGTTTTCTCATAGTTGAACAGGGACGGGCGGAAATGCACCTCTCGCGCCTGACGCGTCTTGGGGTCGACGCTGTACATGCGCACCGGTTGCTTGAAACCCATGCCGACGTGGAAGAACTGCACATCCAGCTGACCGTTGAGGTCATTCCACAGCGAGTGGTTGCCGTCGTAGCGGATCGCGTTGAAATTTTGCGGCGTCATGGTCGCCAGGGTCGGCGGCAACACCTGCTTGGTGTCCTGATAGCGATTGCCGGCGAGCTGCTTGGCCTGGATTTTCAGCGCTTCAAAGTCGAAAGCCTGAGCTTCGCCGTCCGCCGCGCCAGTACCGGCCCAGGCCCGCGAAGCCAGCAGACCGGTGGCTGATAATCCGGTGTAGGCAGCGATGGCCATGGATGCTTTGAGCAAATTCCTGCGGTGCATAAGTTCAACCTGTCGTGAACAATCCCGCGCCGTTCCTGGCACGTGCTGGATCAAAAATAAAAGGTTCGGACATGCCTTCGGCCAAACGCAACGGTCATTTAACAGATAACAAATAGCTTAAACCGTTCGGTTGCGTACAAAAAATGATTGGTAGCACTTTGGCTTCGCGGCAATGAAACAAGAAATGTCGGTTAAGTTTTCCGACAGTACTTTCTGATTTATAGGGCATTTCTGCTTTTTTTGACTAATTACTCTAAAAACCGCTTTTCAGCGCCCGGATAGTTTCTATTCTGTGGTCATGACCGGTTTCTGCCCTTCAGGCCGGCGACTGACAAAAAGGAGAGGGCGATGCGGTTTTTGAAGTTTTCTCGGGCTTATAGAAGGACATCGTCCATGACGAAAGTACAAGGCATCACCCAGTTGCTGGGAATCCTTCCTTGCCTGACCACTGTGCGCCGAAGGCGTCGGGTCAGTTCGGACGAGATGAAGTTGTTGGAGCGCTATCGGGAGCTGTCGGAAAGCGACCAGATTGCGATGCGGTATCTGGTGGATGCGATGAGGAGTGTTTCGCGGTTTTGAAAAGGAGAAGGCTTTGGCCGTGACACAGGTGTCGCGGTCAGATCCTACAGAGCGGTAGGAACCCGACTACGATGAGCGGCGGTTGCAGACTTGCACGCCAAGTATTACGTTTCACGGCAGAGTAATACTCCAGGAGAGCATCATGACGACAACCATGACCAGCAAAGGGCAGGTCACTATTCCCAAGCCTATTCGCGACGCGCTGCACCTGACACCAGGTTCGGCCATAGAGTTTAGTGTCAACGCGCAAGGCGAGGTGGTGCTGCACAGCCATAAGGCAGTAGCCGACAAGACAGCCACACTCGACCGATTTGAGGCTGCGCGTGGTAAAGCGGATATCAAATGGCGAACCGACGATTTGATGGCATTGCTGCGAGGTGAGGACTGATGATATTGGTCGACACGAATGTGTTGATTGATGTTCTGGAAGACGACCCCGTCTGGGCTGACTGGTCCATTCAACAGCTACGTGCTCAATCCCAGATTCATGAATTGGCCATCAATCCGATTATTTACGCCGAACTGTCCCATACATTCACCACGTTTGAAGCGCTGGATGATGCGGTTACACAGCTCGGTTTGGCGATGCGGGAAGTCCCGCGTCCCGCCTTGTTTTTGGCAGGAAAGGCCTTTGTTCGTTACCGGAAAGTAGGCGGCGGAAAAAGTAACGTTTTGGCGGATTTTTTCATCGGTGCGCATGCCGCAGTGAAAAAGCTGCCGCTACTGACTCGGGATGCCAAGCGTTACCGCAGCTATTTTCCTTCGGTTGAATTGATAGTGCCGGCCTGAGACTTTCTGTCTCAACGGATAAACCTGCCGAGATGGCTATTCGTGGAGGTTTTGAGGGGAAGGCTAACAAAAGGGGCGGACTGTGAAGTCTGCCCCTTTTTCATTTTTTCACTCTACCTTCAACTGCAAGTGCCCACGATCGTGAACGGCCGTTGTGCCTGCATCAGATCAGGCATGTCCCGCCACTTGATCCAGGCCGACTGTTGCCAGTGCAATAGCGGCACAGAGAGCCCGCCCCATTGCAACGAACTCAGGCTTGGAATGTTATCCACAGATGTTGCTTTCGACTCACGCAGAGTAGGTATGACTTCGTTACTCAGCCACTGGCGCAGGTTTCGGTTTTCCGGGACGAAGTGGTGCACCAGAAGGGCGTACATCCCTGATTCGCTGACCATCAGTGATTCGACTGTTTTCCCACTCTTGAGCAACCAGACGTATCGACGCTGATCGGGATCGAGTTTCAGGGTGAGGCGTTGATCCATCGGGCGGCCCATCAGGCGACCGAGGTCCTGGACGCAGAACCAGGCTTGGTTGTCCTGCATGAAGGCGTGGAGGAAGCGGTTGTGGCGGGTGAAGACGGATGGGGTGAAATGAGGATGGGTTTCAGACGGATTTAGCGTGTGTTCAAGCATTTTTTCGACTCCAAGTTGAAAAGGGAGCCGCCACTCAGAGGAGCGCGGTTGCGCCATATTGATTGTGTTCCGGCTTCGACCCCGGGTCGCTGATTTGGCAGCGACGAGGTAAAGCCTATCGTTCAGGCGCTCGCGGCGCCAAGTCTACTCTGCCGCCGCATGCTGTAGGAATTGGGGCTTTTACCGGAAAGTTCGGTCTGTAGGAATTTCCTGTTTTTGCATGAGAGTCAGCGCCACACGGCATTTGACTGGAATCTCTGTTTTTCATTGCCTATGGTCAAAAAGCGCCAAGGAAATTTCGGTGCTTATGGACAGGGTTTAAAAATGGAGAATGCCTTGAAAGTATCCCTCAAACAGATAAACGGTCCTTGGGACCTGGGATGGGTGCTGGACAAGCACATGATAAGTAGTACCTTTCTAGGGGAAGATGAGCATGGAAAACCACGTTTCGATAACCACCGTACCGAGGTAGGACAGGCAACCTACCAGCTCAAATACCAGAAGGATTGGAGTCAAGTGGGCCCTCTTGCTCAAGCTGTAGCTACGAATGTTTTACCTAAACTTACTCAAGTAGGGTTCGTAGTTCCTATGCCGGCTTCGAATGTACGTGCACGACAACCCGTTACTGAGGTTGCCATGGAGTTAGGACGAATAATAGGGAAGCCTGTATTCTCGGATTTACTCCGAAAGGCCGCTACGGGGCAATCGCTTAAAGATTTGCATTCTAAGGCTGAAAAGGTTGCTGCTATCGGAGCTAGCTTCAGTGTGAATGATGAAATTACCAATACAGGCTGCTGGAATATTTTGGTCGTTGATGATTTGTTTGACAGTGGGGCGTCAATGGATGCCGCCTGCGCTGCTTTACGTAAATATCCCAAAGTGGGAAAAATCTACGTCGCGGCATTAACTTGGAAATGAGATAGATGACAACTGTATTCATTGCGGGCTCTATTAATATCAAACACCTTGATCCGAAGGTTAAAGAGCGTATCAATAATATCGTTGATTCAGAGTTTGATGTCGTGGTGGGTGACGCAGGCGGAGCCGATACTTCTATTCAAGAGTATCTGTTGAGCCTGGCTCGATCTAAAACTACTATTTATTGCAGTGGCGTGGCCCCGCGAAACAATCTCGGAGAATGGCCGGCTAGAACAGTGGAAACCAAGCACTCCAAAGGGTCGCGAGCTTTTTTTACGGCGAAGGATGTTGTCATGGCCGAGGCCGCGGATTACGGCTTGATGATATGGGATGCAAAAAGTACTGGAACACTGAGTAACGTAATTGAGCTGTTGTCTAGAAAGAAAAAGTCTCTCGTTTTCGTTAATAAAGAAAAAGCTTTTAAGGTGGTAGGGAATGTGAGTCAGCTTGAGGAACTTGTTGCGTTTATGTCGGATTACGCTAAACAAAAGGCAGATGAAAAAATCAAGCTTTTCGATCGCATATCTTTGCTGAAGCACGATCAAGCAGAACTGTTGCTTTGATGGTTTTCTCTTCAGTCAATAGTTGTCATTAACTCCCCTTTCTCTAGGCGTGTGAGAAAGGGGATATTTCAGCGACGGCACCACTAGCGGTGCCGAGGGAGCAAAAAAACTTATCGACTAACCTTCCAAGCATCCCCCGCCGGCGCAGTCCCATGGTCATACGGCTTGGCAAGCCACATGTAAACCAGCCCCAACCCAATCACGATCGCAGTACTCAACACCATCGCGTAGTTGATGTACCACGCCGCATCCGGCGTACGCGGCCAGGCCATGTTGATGATCGCGCCGACGCCATAAACCAGTGCGCCGATGTTCACTGCCCAGCCCCAGGCACCGAGGGTGAACTTGCCACTAGGTTTCCAGCCCTTCATACGCGCATACAACGCGGCGAGCACGATCATCTGGAACGCCAGGTAGATACCGATGGCCGCGAAGCTGACGATGGTTGCCACCGCATCCTGCAGGAAGAAGCCCAGCACAATGATCAGTGCTGGCAGGACGCCGGACACGAACAGCGCAGCAACCGGAACCTGAGTCGTAGGGGAAATCTTCTTCAGCAGTGAGCTGCCGATGATCATTTCATCCCGAGCGTAGGAATACAGCAGACGACTCGCCGCCGCTTGCAGGCTGATGACGCAGGAGATGAAGGAAATCATGACCACGCCCATCACCACTTTCGAACCGACCGGGCCGAAGGCGTTGTTGAGAATGGTGGTGACCGGATCCTTGTCGGTGCCGTTGATCACTGCTTGCATGTCTGGCACGGCGAGGATCAGCGCCAGGCAGGCGAACATCGCCGCGATGCCGCCGATGTAGATGGTCATGCGCATGGCCACCGGGATCTGTTTGCTCGGGTTCGGGGTTTCTTCGGCCACATCGCCGCAGGCCTCGAAGCCGTAGTACAGGAACATCCCCGCCAGCGAGGCGGTGAGGAACGCCGGCAGATACGAGCCGTCGACGCTGATATCGAAGGTGTTGAACAACACACTGATCGATTGATGACGCTCGAAGATCAGCAAATAAAGGCCGACGATCACCGCACCGACCAGTTCGCAGAGGAAGCCGAACATGGCGATCCGTGCCAGCACCTTGGTGCCGCTGAGGTTGACCAGCGTGGCGAACAACGTCAGGAACAGTGCGATGACGATGTTGGTGTTGTTGCTCGGTTCAAAGCCCATCATGGCGGCCAGGTATGGACCGGCGCCCACCGCAACAGCCGCGATGGTGACGCACAGGGCGATGGAGTAGATCCAGCCGACCATCCACGCCCAGCGCTTGCCCACCAAGCGACGAGCCCACGGGTACACGCCGCCGGAAATCGGGAACTGCGAGACCACTTCACCGAAGATCAGGCACACCAGCAACTGGCCGCAGCCGACCAGCAAATAGGCCCAGAACATCGGTGGCCCACCGGCGGCGAGGCACAGGCCGAACAGGGTATAAACCCCTACGACCGGAGAGAGATAAGTGAAGCCCAGGGCGAAGTTTTCCCATAGGCTCATGCTGCGATTGAAGTTCGAGGTGTAGCCCAGCTTGCGCAGTTGCTCGGCGTCGCTGTCAGCGACGGGTACAGCGAGTTCGGGTGTTGAATCCATGGTGTTAGCTCCGGAAAATCGGCAGATTTCGGATGTCCGAAACCGTGGCAGGGCCATGACGGCGCTGCCCGGATCGGTGGTTATTGTTTTGTGTTGCGGTGAGGCCATCGCGAGCAGGGGAATGCGCCTGCTCGCGAAGCTTTTTTAATGCTTGAACATCACATGCCGAACGACGGTGTAGTCCTCCAGCCCGTACATGGACATGTCCTTGCCATAACCGGACAGTTTCTGACCGCCGTGCGGCATTTCGCTGACCAGCATGAAGTGTGTATTCACCCAGGTGCAGCCGTACTGCAAGCGTGCGGACAAGCGATGCGCACGACCGACGTCCGAGGTCCAGACCGACGAGGCCAGGCCGTAGTTAGAATCGTTGGCCCAGCCCAGCACCTGTGCTTCATCGGCGAATTTGGTCACCGATACCACCGGCCCGAACACTTCACGACGGACGATTTCATCGTCCTGTTGTGCGTCGGCCAACACCGTTGGTTCGAAGAAGAAGCCATTGCCTTCAACCGCTTTGCCGCCGGTGATCAATCGGATATGCGGCTGCGCCAAAGCACGCTCGACAAATCCGGCCACGCGGTCGCGATGTTGCGCGGTGATCAACGGGCCCAGCTCGGTCGACGGATCGTCCTGCAAACCGTACTTGATGCTGCTGACCGCTTCGCCGAGCTTCTCGACGAATTTGTCGTAGATGCCTTCCTGCGCATAGATGCGGCAGGCGGCGGTGCAGTCCTGGCCGGCGTTGTAGAAGCCGAAGGTGCGAATGCCTTCCACGGCCGCATCGATGTCGGCGTCGTCGAAGATGATCACCGGGGCTTTGCCGCCCAGTTCCATGTGCATGCGTTTGACGCTGTCAGCGGTGCTGGAAATGATGTTCGAACCGGTGGCAATTGAGCCGGTCAACGAGACCATGCGCACTTTCGGGTGTGTGACCAGCGGGCTACCGACTGTAGGACCGCGACCGAACACCAGGTTAAGCACACCGGCCGGGAAAATATCCGACGCCAGTTCTGCCAGACGCAGCGCGGTCAGCGGGGTTTGTTCCGACGGCTTGAGCACCACGGTATTACCCGCCGCGAGGGCCGGGGCGATTTTCCAGGCGACCATCATCAATGGGTAGTTCCACGGTGCGATGGAGGCGATCACGCCGACCGGGTCGCGGCGGATCATCGAGGTGTGGCCGTGCAGGTATTCACCGCCCGCCGAACCGCTCATGCAACGGCTGGCGCCGGCGAAGAAACGGAACACGTCGGCAATCGCCGGGATCTCGTCGTTCAGTGCAGCGCTGTAAGGTTTACCGCAGTTGTCCGATTCCAGTTTGGCCAGCTCTTCGCCGTGTGCTTCGATGGCGTCGGCGAGTTTGAGCAGCAGCAGCGAACGTTCTTTCGGCGTGGTTTGCGACCAGCCTTCGAAGGCGCTGTCGGCGGCACGCACGGCGGCATCGACCTGGGCTTCACTGGCTTCGTTGATTTCCACCAACACACGACCGAGGGCCGGGTTGAACACCGGTTGGGCGGGGCCTTCGCCGTCGATCAGTTGGCCATTGATCAAGAGTTTGGTTTGCATGGCTTTGTCCTCTTTCTACCGCAAATTCATTATTGGAATTGTCAGGAAAATCACTTGCCACCACTGCCCGCAACGCTTTCGCCGCCACGGGTCAGGTAATAGGCGCCGAGGATCGGCAGCATGGTCACCATCATCACCAGCATCGCGACGACGTTGGTCACCGGCACGTCCCGTGGGCGGCTGAGCTGGTTGAGCAGCCACAGCGGCAGGGTGCGTTCATGGCCGGCGGTGAAGGTGGTGACGATGATTTCGTCGAACGACAGTGCAAACGCCAACATGCCGCCGGCCAGCAACGCCGAGCCGAGGTTCGGCAGGACGATGTAGCGGAAGGTCTGCCAGCCATCGGCGCCAAGGTCCATCGAAGCTTCGATCAAACTGTGAGAAGTGCGACGCAACCGGGCGATGACGTTGTTGTAGACGATCACCACACAGAAGGTCGCGTGACCGACGATGATGGTGAACATTCCCGGCTCGATCCCCAGCGTCTTGAAGGTCGCCAGCAATGCGATGCCGGTGATGATCCCCGGCAAGGCAATCGGCAGGATCAGCATCAGCGAGATGCCTTGCTTGCCGAAGAAATCCCGGCGGTACAACGCCGCCGATGCCAGTGTGCCGAGGACCAACGCAATCAACGTCGCGACGGAAGCGATTTGCAGCGACAGCTTGATTGCTTCCAGCACGTCCGGTCGCGAGAACGCCACGCCGATCCACTTCAGGGTGAAGCCCTTGGGCGGGAAGCTGAACGCTGCGTCTTCGGTGTTGAAGGCGTACAGGAAGATGATCAGGATCGGAAAGTGCAGAAACACCAACCCGCCCCAGGCGGCGATGCGCAGGCCGAGCGAGGCTTTCTCCCCGTGCGTTTCTGGCCTTGGTTTTTTTGCATCAGAGCGCATCGAAGGCCCCCAGTCGTTTCACGACAGTCAGGTAAATGGCGATCAACACAATCGGCACCAACGTGAAGGCCGCGGCCATCGGCATGTTGCCGATCGCGCCTTGCTGGGCGTACACCATGCTGCCGACGAAGTAGCCCGGCGGGCCCACCAGTTGCGGCACGATGAAGTCGCCCAGGGTCAGTGAAAAGGTGAAGATCGAACCGGCCGCGATGCCCGGAATCGACAGCGGCAGCGTCACTTGCATGAAGGTCTGGCGTGGCTTGGCACCGAGGTCGGCCGAGGCTTGCAGCAACGAGGGCGGCAGACGTTCCAGCGAAGCCTGGATCGGCAGGATCATGAACGGCAGCCAGATGTAGACGAACACCATGAACCGGCCCAGGTGCGAGGTCGACAAGGTGCTGCCGCCGACGCCCGGAATGCCCAGAATGAACTGCAAAACCGGCTCAAGACCCAGGTGCTGAACGAACCACTGCGCCACGCCGCCCTTGGCCAGCAGCAAGGTCCAGGCATACGCCTTGACGATGTAACTGGCCCACATCGGCATCATCACCGCGATGTAGAAAAACGCCTTGGTTTTGCCGGTGGTGTAGCGCGCCATGTAGTAGGCGATCGGGAACGCGACGATGGCGCTGGCGATCGAGACGACGACGGCCATGCTCAAGGTGCGCAGGATGATGTCGAAGTTCGACGGCTGGAACAGCGCAGCGAAGTTCGCCAGGGTCAGGTCGGGCGTGACCGCCATGGTGAAGTCGTCGAAGGTGTAGAAACCTTGCCATAGCAGAACCAGCAGCGAACCGAGGTAGATCGCGCCGAACCACAGCAGCGGCGGCACCAGCAGCAGTGACAGGTAAAAGTTCGGCCGGCGATACAGCAGGTTGGAAAACCTGCGCAACGGCGAGCCGCCGGCCGGGGTTTGAGGGAGAGCCACGCTGTTCATCTCACACCCCACCGACAACGGTGTCGTGCAGCGGGATCATCGCTTCCCGTGCCCAGCGCGCGCTGATGCGTTGCCCGGTCTGATGTTGCGCGCTGACGTCCAGCCACTGGACGTTGGCCTGGCTGATGTTCAGGGTCTGGCCGTTTTCCAGTTTCAGTTCATAGCGCGTGGCGCTGCCCTGGTACTGAATGTCATGGAGCAAACCGCTGACTTCGATTTCATGGCTGGCCAGCGGCCCTTCGGCGAAACGCACGTGTTCCGGGCGAATCGAAAACGGCTGTGGATTGCCGCTCAATTGTTTCGCCAGGTCGCCGCGAATCACGTTGGAGGTGCCGACGAATTCCGCCACAAAGGTTGTAGCCGGTTTCATGTAGAGGTTGCGCGGCGTGTCGACCTGCTCGATGCGCCCCTTGTTGAACACTGCCACACGATCCGACATCGACAGCGCTTCGGTCTGGTCATGAGTGACGAAGATGAAGGTGATGCCGAGCTGGCGTTGCAGCTTCTTCAATTCACCCTGCATTTGCTCGCGCAGCTTCAAGTCGAGCGCGCCCAACGGTTCATCGAGCAGCAGCACGCGCGGACGATTGACCAGGGCGCGGGCCAGGGCCACACGCTGGCGCTGACCGCCGGACAGTTGCACCGGTTTACGCTCGCCGTAACCGCCGAGGGCGACCATGTCGAGGGCTTCTTCGGCGCGTTTCTGGCGTTCGGACTTGCCGACGCCTTTGACCTTCAAACCGTAAGCGACGTTGTCGAGTACGTTCATGTGCGGGAACAGCGCGTAATCCTGGAACACGGTGTTCACGTCACGCTGATATGGCGGGAGCCCGGTGGCTTCTTCGCCGTGAATATGGATAGAGCCTGCACTCGGCTGTTCGAAACCGGCGATCAGGCGCAGACAGGTGGTTTTGCCCGAGCCGGAAGGGCCCAGCATGGAAAAGAACTCGCCGTCCTGGATATCGATGGAAACCCGGTCAACGGCCTTCACTTCGCCGAACTGACGGGAAACGTTGGTGAACTGGACTGCAAGCGTCATGGTGCGGTGCTCCAAAAAGGCGAGGGCCTCACAGCGGCCCCTGCCTGGACTTCTGAAAAACTGAAACTTAATGAACAGCGTCGTAGCAGCTGTCGAGGTACGAGGCTGCGTCGGGCTGCGCAGCGGCCCCGAGGGCGGTCCTGCGGACACCGCAACGCAGCCTCGTGCCTCGGCAGCTGCTACGGTGGGCTCAGCGACCGCCCATGATCGCGATGTAGTCCTGGGTCCAGCGGCTGTACGGCACGAATTTTCCGCCTTCAGCCTGCGGGGTTTTCCAGAAGGCCAGGTTCTCGAATTGGTCGTAACCGTTGGTCTTGCAACCTTCGGCGCCGAGCAATTCGCTTTCCTTGCACCCCGCCGGAACCGCCGGCAACGAACCGAACCATGCCGCTAGGTCACCCTGGACTTTCGGTTGCAGCGACCAGTCCATCCATTTGTAAGCGCAGTTGGGGTGCTTGGCTTCGGCGTGGAGCATGGTGGTGTCGGCCCAACCCGTTGCACCTTCTTTTGGAATCACCGAGGCAACCGGCTGCTTGTCCGCCACCAGGCCGTTGACCATGTAACCCCACGTGCTGGACGCCGCCACGCCTTCGTTTTTGACGTCACTCATCTGGACCGTTGCGTCATGCCAGTAGCGGTGGATCAAGGGCTGTTGCTTGCGAAGCAGTTCCAGCGCCGCTTTGTATTGCGCTTCGTTGAGCTGGTACGGGTCTTTGATGCCCAGTTCCGGCTGTTTCGATTTGAGATAAAGCGCCGCATCGGCGATGTAGATCGGGCCGTCGTAGGCCTGGACCCGACCCTTGTTGGACTTGCCGTCCGGCAGGGTCTGTTCTTCGAACACCACACTCCAGCTGTCCGGCGCCGTTTTGAAGATATTGGTGTTGTACATCAACACGTTCGGGCCCCATTGGTACGGGGTGCCGTAGGTTTGCTTGTTGACGACGTACCACGGGCCATCCTTGAGGCGAGGGTCAATGCTCTTCCAGTTCGGGATCAACGCCGTGTTGATCGGCTGCACACGCTTGCCGGCGATCAACCGCAGGGAGGCATCACCGGATGCAGTCACCAGGTCGTAACCACCCTTGGACATCAGGCTGACCATCTCATCGGAAGTGGCGGCTGTCTTGACGTTGACCTTGCAGCCGGTCTCCTTTTCGAAGCCGGTGACCCAGTCGTAGGCCTTGTCGCTTTCGCCACGTTCGATGTAGCCAGGCCAAGCCACAATATCCAGCTGACCTTCGCCGGCACCGACGGCTTTCAGCGGTTCGGCGGCCTGGATACTGGCACTGGCCAGCAGCGCGGTGGTGATTGCACTGAGCAGTGCGGTCTTGTGCACGAACATGGGGTTTCCCTCTTCTTTAATTATGGTCGGGGCAGTTTTGAACGTGGTGAAGCCGATGCCTTTACGGCTAATTGTTAGCGTAGTGCGCTTTTACAAATGCTGTCCGTGGCGAGCCATGATGTGCCGCACCACGCTGTAGTCCTGAAGCGAATCGCTGGATAAGTCCTTGCCGTAGCCCGAACGTTTCAGGCCGCCGTGGGGCATTTCGCTGACCAGCATGAAATGGCTGTTGATCCAGGTGCAGCCGTACTGCAAGCGCGCCGCGACCTGCATGGCCTTGTCGAGGTTCTGGGTCCAGACCGATGAAGCGAGGCCGTATTCCGAGTCGTTGGCCCAGTCCACGGCTTGTTCGAGCTGATCGAAACGGGTCACGGTGACCACCGGCCCGAACACTTCGCGCTGGACGATCTCATCGCTCTGCTTGCAACCGGCCAGCAACGTCGGCTGGTAATAGAAGCCAGCACCGGAATGCACTGCCGCGCCGGTCACCCGCTCGATATGCGGCTGGCCGAGGGCGCGCTCGACGAAACTGGCCACGCGGTCGCGTTGGCGGGTGCTGATCAGCGGGCCGATCTCGTTGTCGGCGTCGCGCTTGCCGGCGAAGCGCAGGCTGCTGACCGCCGCGCCGAGTTCGGCCACCAAGCGATCATGAATCCCGGCCTGTGCATAAATTCGGCACGCTGCGGTGCAATCCTGGCCGGCGTTGTAATAACCGTAAGTGCGCACGCCTTCGACCACGGCTTGAATGTCGGCATCGTTGCAGACGATCACCGGGGCCTTGCCGCCGAGTTCGAGGTGAGTGCGCTTCAGGGTTTTTGCTGCGGCCTGAAGGATTTTTTGCCCGGTGACGATATCGCCGGTCAACGACACCATGCGCACTTTAGGATGACTGACCAAGTGGCTGCCGACGCCTTCACCGCCACCGCAAATGATGTTGATCACACCGCGCGGCAGGATCTCGGCCAGCGCGGGCGCCAGGGCCAGAATCGACAGCGGCGTGTGTTCGGACGGCTTGAACACCAGCGTGTTGCCGGCGGCCAGGGCCGGGGCGATTTTCCACGCTGCCATCATGATCGGGTAGTTCCACGGCGCAATCGATGCCACCACGCCAATCGGATCGCGACGAACCATGCTGGTGTAGCCCGGCAGGTATTCGCCGCTGAGCTGACCGGTCTGGCAACGCACGGCACCGGCGAAGAAGCGGAACACATCGACCGTCGCGCTCAAGTCATCCTGACGGGCCAGGTGCAACGGCTTGCCACAGTTCAGGGATTCGAGACGGGCGAGGAGGTCGGCTTGTTTTTCGATAGCGTTGGCGATGTCCAGCAACAGGTTCGAGCGTTGTTGCGGCGTGGTCCGCGACCAACTGGCAAAGGCGCGGTGGGCGGCGAGGATCGCGGCTTCGACCTGCTCGGTGCTGGCTTCGGCAATGTGCGTCAGCACTTCCCCGGTGGCCGGGTTGAGGATCGGTTCGACAAACCCCTGGCCCGCGACCAATTCGCCATCGATCAACAACGCGGTGAACAACGGGGTCTGCGCGCCAGCCATTTTTCGGGTTCTCTTTTCTTGTGTGGCCATGCTGCTCCCTGTGACTGGGGCGCGGCCGTCTTATAGATGTACCAAGACTAGGCGCCGCACCCGAGGTCGACAAATACTAAATACTGAAGGTGGCGTTCGATTAAATAGATGGCTTGCGCCCGCCATGGGGTTGCTCGCGGGCAACGGTCAGGAATGGGTCCACCAGCGCTGGGCGCGCGGTGCCACGACGCCAGGCCAGGCCGACGTCCAACGTCTGGCTCAGGTCGGCGATCGGGCGCGCTTCGATGATGTCGCCCTCCAGTGACCACGGGCGGTAAGTCATGTCTGGCTGGATCGACACGCCCAACCCCGCTGCCACCAGGCTTCGTACCGCTTCCGTCGACGCCGTTTTTAAGGTGATGCGCGGTTGCAGCGAAGCCGCCGCCCACATGCGCTGGGCGTTACGGTCCATTTCATCGACGTTCAGCTGAATCAACGGCTCACGGGCCACGTCGGCGAGATTGATGCTGTCGTGTTCCAGCAGCGGATGCTGGGCCGGCAGCCATAACCGGTGCGGCGAGTGGGTCAGCACTTCGGTCTGCAAGGCGTGGCGGTCTTCGAGGTTGGAGAGGATCAACACCCCGACATCGATCTCACCGCTGACCAGCAAATGCTCAATGTAAGGGCGCTCGTCCTCCATCACCCGGATCTCGACATTGGGGTAGGCGCGCTGGAAACGGGTGAGTAGATCCGCAAGGTAGTAACCGGCCACCAGGCTGGTCACGCCGATGATCAACTGCCCGGCGACTTGATCGGTGCTCTGTTGCAGGCTGCGTTTGGCGTTGTCCACCGTCGCCAGAATCAGGTGCGCCTGGCGTAGGAATTGGTGGCCCTGGTGGGTCAGCGTCATGCCCTTGGCGTGACGGTTGAACAGGCCGACGCCGATTTCCTGCTCCAATTGCTGGATGGCCAGGGTCAAGGTGGACTGAGAAATGAACGCGGTTTGTGCCGCGGCGGAGATCGAGCCGGTCTCGGCCACGGCGATGAAGTGACGGATCTGACGCAAGGTCATCATGGATAAAGTACCCGGTGAGCGGTTTTTATAGATTTGCTTGAGTGTATATCCATTTTTCTGAATGGCCGCGGTCAGCTGAACGGCGCTGCGCAACATCTCGAAGCACTCTCGCCCCCGAATGCCGGGCACTTTCGATCTAGGCTGGAGGCCTTATTGATCCGGTTAACCCCTTTTTGGAGGCGGCAAATGAACACGCGTGGATTGCTCGATCAGCTACTCAAGTCCGGTCAGGACATGTTGCAGAACAAGGCCGGCGGCTCACAAAACAAGACCTCTGGCGGTGGCTTGGGCGGATTGCTCGGCGGCAGCGGTGGTTCGGGCGGCCTCGGCAGTTTGCTCTCGGGCGCGGGCGGCGGGGCGTTGGCGGCCGGCGCCATGGGTTTGCTGCTGGGCAGCAAGAAAGGGCGCAGTGTCGGCGGCAAGGTCCTGACTTATGGCGGCCTCGCCGCATTGGGCGTGATCGCCTACAAGGCGTATGGCAACTGGCAGGCCCAGCAGGGCTCCGCGCCGAAGACTGAACCGCAAACCATCGACCGCTTACCGGCGGCGCAAGTTGAACAGCACAGCCAGGCGATTCTCAAAGCGCTAGTGGCCGCTGCTAAAGCCGATGGCCATGTTGATGAGCGTGAACGTGCGCTGATCGAAGGTGAGTTCACCAAGCTCGACAACGATCAGGAATTGCAGCAGTGGCTGCATGCCGAACTCAGCAAGCCGCTCGACCCGACAGAAGTCGCCCGCGCTGCCAGCACACCGGAAATGGCTGCAGAGATGTACATCGCCAGTGTGATGCTGGTGGATGAAGAGAGCTTCATGGAGAAGTCCTACCTTGATGAGCTTGCACGTCAGCTCAAGCTTGAGCCGGGGTTGAAGGCTGAGTTGGAAAAGCAGGTGCGTCAGGCTTCTGTGTAAGCGTTGTTTAAAAAAACGCGTTCCGAGAGGGCTCTGGGTAACCTCGATCCACCAGAGTAGGTGTGCAGTCAGTTAATTCGCGTCATCGTTCTTCGCGAGCAGGCTCGCTCCCACATAGATCGTGTCCGTTTGGACAACTCGGTCAAGTGTGGGAGCGAGCCTGCTCGCGATAGCATTTTCAGCAGCACCACAGATTTTATTGTCATTCCACGACCCGTTTCTTCCGATTCACCCCTGGCAACAGTCTTATAAATGAAACACCACCCTCAGCTATACTCCGCAACATTTCAACCGCTCCCCGAGGACTGACTGTGAAGAACTGGACGTTGCGCCAACGCATCTTGGCGAGCTTTGCGGTGATTATCGCCATCATGTTGCTGATGGTCGTCGTGTCGTATTCCCGTTTACTGTCGATTGAGTCCAGTGAGAACGTTGTGCGCACTGACAGTGTTCCCGGGATTCACTACAGTTCCCTGATTCGCGGTGCCTGGGTCGATGATTACGTGTTGACCCAGCAACTGATCGGGCTGGGTGGTGGTCGGGGCATGACCCAGGCTGACAAGGATCTGTACAAGGGTATTGAGGAAAGGCTGCAACGCTCGATGGCCAGCTACCGGAGTACCATTTTCGAGGAAGATGATCAGGCAAGATTCGATGAGTTTGAAAAGCTGCACGAACAATATGACAAGCAGCTCGAAGCGGTACTTGATGCTTACCAGCAAAAGGACTTCGAACAGGCCCGTCGCATACTCGCCGAACAGATGACCCCGGCATGGGCTGCCGGCCGCAAACATTTGGATGAACTCATTGAATTCAACAGGGAGGCGGCTGAGACGGCCACTGACTCGATCATTTCATCGGTAGCAGCGGCGAAGCTGATCATGGGTATTTCGTTGCTGGTCGCCGTCATGAGTGCCGGGTTGTGTGGTCTTTTGTTGATGCGCGCGATCATGGCTCCGATGAATCGCATTGTGCAGATCCTCGAAATAATGCGTACCGGCGATCTCAGCAGTCGTCTGAACCTGGCGCGCAAGGACGAATTCGGCGCCGTGGAAACCGGCTTCAACGACATGATGACCGAGCTGACGTCGCTGGTGTCCCAGGCCCAGCGTTCCTCGGTGCAGGTCACCACCTCGGTGACCGAGATCGCCGCCACCTCCAAGCAACAGCAAGCGACCGCCACCGAAACCGCCGCCACCACCACCGAAATCGGCGCGACGTCCCGTGAGATTGCGGCCACTTCGCGGGATCTGGTGCGCACGATGATCGAAGTCTCCACCGCCGCCGATCAGGCCTCGGTGCTCGCCGGTTCCGGGCAGCAAGGCCTGGCGCGGATGGAAGAGACCATGCACTCGGTGATGGGCGCGGCCGATCTGGTCAACGCCAAACTGGCGATCCTCAATGAGAAGGCCGGCAACATCAATCAGGTGGTGGTGACCATCGTCAAGGTCGCCGACCAGACCAATCTCCTGTCGCTCAACGCGGCGATCGAGGCCGAAAAGGCCGGTGAATACGGCCGCGGTTTTTCCGTGGTCGCCACCGAAGTGCGGCGTCTGGCGGACCAGACCGCCGTCGCCACGTACGACATCGAGCAGATGGTGCGCGAGATCCAGTCGGCAGTGTCGGCCGGGGTCATGGGCATGGACAAGTTCTCTGAAGAAGTGCGCCGTGGGATGTCCGAAGTACAGCAAATCGGCGAGCAGTTGTCGCAGATCATCCATCAGGTTCAGGCATTGGCGCCGCGGGTGTTGATGGTCAACGAAGGCATGCAGGCCCAGGCCACGGGCGCGGAGCAGATCAACCACGCGCTGGTGCAATTGGGCGATGCCAGCAGCCAGACCGTCGAGTCCCTGCGCCAGGCCAGTTTCGCCATCGACGAACTGAGCCAGGTGGCCGTAGGGCTACGCAGTGGCGTTTCGCGATTCAAAGTCTGATGAGCGAACCCACGGCCAAGCGCACCGCCGTGAAGCCGGCGCTGCAATCATTGTTTCTGGTGTTCCGCATCGGCAGCGAGCGCTATGCCTTGCAGGCCATCGAAGTGGCGGAAGTGCTGCCGCGTCTGCCATTGAAGCCGATTCCCCGCGCGCCGGAATGGGTTGCCGGGGTGTTCGCCTACCGCGGCGCGGTGGTGCCGGTGATCGACCTCAGTGCGCTGACGTTTGGCCAACCGGCCCAGGCCCGCACCAGCACGCGCTTGGTGCTGGTTAATTACCGTCCAGATGAGACTGCTGAGGCGCAATTGCTCGGGCTGATTCTGGAACAGGCCACCGATACCTTGCGCTGCAACCCGGCGGATTTTCAGCCCTATGGCCTGGACAATCGCCAGGCGCCGTACCTTGGGCCGGTGCGCGAAGATACCCAGGGTTTGCTGCAATGGGTGCGGGTCGCCGATCTGCTGGACGAGAAGGTTCGCGCGCTGCTGTTTCCGTTGCAGCCGTTGGACCTGGCGCTGTTTGAGGAGCGGCCATGAGCAGCGATCAGCGTTTTTTCGATTTCCTCAAAGAGCGCATCGGTCTCGACGTGACCTCGGTGGGCCCGGCGATCATCGAGCGTGCGGTGCGCCAGCGCAGCACGGCATCCAAAGCGCTGACGGTCGATGAATACTGGCACACCTTGCAGGGTTCGCAGGACGAGCAGCAGGCGCTGATCGAAGCGGTGATTGTCCCCGAGACCTGGTTTTTCCGTTACCCGGAATCCTTCGCCACGTTGGCGAAACTCGCCGCCAAACGCCTGAGCGACATCAACAATATGCGCGCGCTGCGGATTCTCAGCCTGCCGTGTTCCACCGGTGAAGAACCGTATTCCATCGCCATGGCGTTGCTCGATGCCGGGCTACAGCCGCACCAGTTCAAGGTCGAAGGCATGGACGTCAGCCCGTTGTCGGTGGAAAAAGCCCGGCGCGCGCTGTACGGCAAGAATTCGTTTCGGGGTCAGGACATCGACTTTCGCGACCGGCATTTCACCGCTGAAGGCGAGGAGGGCTATCGCCTCAGCGGGCGAGTGCTCGAACAAGTGCGTTTGCAGGTCGGCAATCTGCTGGATCCGACGTTGCTGGCCAACGAGCCGCCTTATGACTTTGTGTTTTGCCGCAACCTGCTGATCTATTTCGATCAGCCGACCCAGCAGCAAGTGTTCGAAGTGCTCAAGCGTCTGACCCATGTGGATGGCGTGCTGTTTATCGGCCCGGCCGAGGGCAGTTTGCTCGGCCGTTTCGGCATGCGTTCGATCGGCATCCCGCAGTCCTTTGCGTTCAGTCGTCAGAGCGCACCAGAGCCAGAACCCTCCCCGACGTTCGTGCCAACGCCTCTGCCCGTGCACCAAGCGGTGCGTAGCGTGGCGCCGCCGCCCGTTCGCAGCCGGCCCTTCGCAACGGTAGCGCCGCTGCCTGTCGTGACGAAAGTCGCCAACCCGGACACCGCCACACTGCTGGCGAACATCGCCGCGCTGGCCAACGAAGGCAAAAGTGCCGAGGCCCGCGCCGCGTGCGATAGCTATTTGCGCAGTCATGAACCAGTGGCCCAGGTCTTTTACTGGCTGGGCTTGCTCAGCGATGTCGCCGGCAGAGTCCTTGAGGCTCAAGGGTTTTATCGCAAGGCGTTGTACCTCGACCCGCAACATCCCGACGCGTTGATGCACCTGGCGGCGTTGCTGCAATCCTTGGGCGACACGGCGGGAGCCAGACGATTGCAGGACCGCGCCGCCCGCAGCGAGCGCGCCGCTGACAGTGAGCGTAACCGATGAATGCCGCCGACACCTTTAGCCTCACCCATGAAGATGCCCAGGCCATCGACGACTGCTGGAACCGCATCGGTATCCACGGCGACAAGTCCTGCCCGCTGCTGAACGATCACATTCACTGCCGCAATTGCGCGGTGTATTCGGCCGCTGCGACGCGCTTGCTCGACCGCTACGCGTTGCGGCAGGAAGACCGCTGGCAAGTCTCCACGGCGGTCGAGAGCGAGGTGAAGACCCGTTCGCTGCTGATGTTCCGTCTGGGCGAAGAATGGCTGGCCCTTGCCACTCGTAGTCTGGTGGAGGTGGCGCCGCTGCAAGCGATTCACTCCTTGCCGCACCAACGCTCCCGGGCCTTGCTCGGCGTGGCGAATGTGCGCGGCGCGTTGGTGGCGTGCCTGTCGCTGGTGGAATTGCTCGGGCTCGACGGCGCCAGCAGCGTGGCGTCCGGCGCGCGGGTCATGCCGCGCATGCTGATCATCGCCGCCCACGGCGGGCCGGTGGTGGTGCCGGTGGATGAAGTGGACGGGATTCACGCCATCGACGAACGCATCCTCGAGGCAGCGTCCCGCCCCGGCACGCAGGCCAGCGCCAAATACACCCGTGGCGTGTTGCAATTCAAAGGTCGCAGCCTGCGTTGGCTGGATGAAGAACAGCTGCTGTCCGCCGTGACCCGGAGCCTCACATGACCCCCGAGCAAATGCGCGACGCCTCTTTGCTGGAACTGTTCAGTCTGGAAGCCGAGGCCCAGACGCTGGTGCTGAGCGCAGGTCTTTTGGCGCTGGAGCGCGACCCGACCCAGGCCGATTACCTCGAGTCGTGCATGCGCGCGGCGCATTCGCTCAAGGGCGCGGCGCGGATTGTCGGCGTCGATGCCGGGGTCAGCGTCGCCCATGTGATGGAGGATTACCTGGTCAGCGCCCAGGAAGGGCGCCTGTACCTGCGGCCCGAATACATTGATGGACTGTTGCAAGGCACTGATCTGCTGATGCGAATTGCGACGCCGAGCAACGCTCCGGCGCCTGCGGATATCGAAGCTTACGTCGTCTTGATGGGACGGCTGCTTGAACACATGGCGACGGTTGCCCCCATCGCGCCGCCGATGGCAGAACTTCAGTTTGAACCAACGACGCCCAAGGTTGAGCCGCCCATGCCGGCAGGCGAAGCTCACCCAGAACAGCCCCCCGCAGCGCCCGCCGAGCCAACGCCCAAGGCTAAACGCACCACCGAAAATGGCGAACGCGTGTTGCGCGTCACGGCCGAGCGCTTGAACAGCCTGCTCGACCTGTCGAGCAAATCCCTGGTGGAAACCCTGCGGCTCAAACCGCACCTGGCCACCATGCAACGCCTCAAGCGAATGCAGAACAACGGCCTGCGGGCCCTGGAAAGCCTCAACGTCCACCTCAAGGAACATGCCTTGAGTCTGGAAGCACAAGAAGCCCTCGAAGTTGCTCGTCGGCTACTGGCTGAGTCTCAGCAATTGCTGGTGGAAAAGAACGCCGAACTGGATGAATTCGCCTGGCAGGCCAGTCAACGGGCGCAAGTGTTGTACGACACCGCGCTGGCCTGCCGCATGCGGCCGTTTGCCGATGTGTTGAGCGGGCAAGTGCGCATGGTCCGTGACCTCGGTCGCGACCTCGGCAAACAGGTACGACTGGAGATCGAGGGCGAGAAAACACAGGTCGACCGCGACGTGTTGGAGAAACTTGAAGCGCCGCTGACTCACCTGCTGCGCAATGCCGTGGATCACGGCATCGAATCCCCGGAGCAACGGCTATTGGCGGGCAAACCCGCTGAAGGCCTGATCCGTTTGCGCGCCTCCCATCAGGCCGGTCTGTTGGTGCTGGAACTAAGCGATGACGGCAATGGCGTCGATCTGGAAAAGGTCCGTCGTAGCATCATCGAACGCCAATTGTCTCCGGCCGAAACCGCCGCGCAGTTGAGTGAAGAAGAGTTGCTGACCTTCCTGTTTCTGCCGGGTTTCAGCCTGCGCGACACGGTCACCGAAGTCTCCGGGCGCGGCGTCGGACTGGATGCGGTCCAGCACATGGTCCGCCAGGTGCGCGGCGCGGTTGTGCTGGAGCAGACGGCGGGCGAGGGCAGTCGCTTCCATCTCGAAGTGCCGCTGACCCTGTCGGTGGTGCGCAGTCTGGTGGTGGAAGTCGGTGACGAGGCGTATGCCTTTCCGCTGGCCCACATCGAACGGATGTGCGATCTGGAGCCAGCGGACATTGTCCAGGTCGAAGGCCGTCAGCATTTCTGGCACGAAGGCCGGCATGTCGGGCTGGTCGCGGCCAGTCAGCTGTTGCAGCGTCCGGCGAGCCAGAACAGTCAGCAAACCCTCAAAGTGGTGGTGATTCGCGAGCGCGAGGCGATTTACGGCGTGGCGGTCGAGCGTTTTATCGGCGAGCGGACGTTGGTCGTGTTGCCGCTGGACGAGCGTCTGGGCAAGGTGCAGGACATTTCCGCCGGGGCCTTGCTCGACGATGGTTCGGTGGTGCTGATCGTCGACGTCGAAGACATGCTGCGTTCGGTGGACAAACTGCTCAATACCGGGCGTCTTGAGCGCATTGCCCGTCAAGGCAGCCAAGTGGTTGAAGCCGCGCGAAAACGGATTCTGGTGGTCGACGATTCGCTGACCGTACGTGAGCTGCAACGCAAGTTGCTACTCAATCGCGGCTACGACGTGGCGGTGGCGGTGGACGGAATGGATGGCTGGAACGCCCTGCGTTCGGAGAATTTCGATCTGCTGATCACCGACATCGATATGCCACGCATGGATGGCATCGAGCTGGTGTCTTTGTTGCGCCGGGACAATCGCCTGCAATCCCTTCCGGTGATGGTGGTGTCTTACAAGGATCGTGAAGAGGACCGTCGCCGTGGACTGGACGCTGGAGCCGACTATTATCTAGCCAAAGCCAGTTTTCATGACGACGCCCTGCTTGACGCGGTGGTTGAGCTCATTGGAGGAGCACGTGCATGAGAATAGCGATCGTCAACGACATGCCCATGGCGGTGGAGGCCCTGCGCCGCGCCTTGGTATTCGATCCGGCGCACGAGGTGGTCTGGGTCGCCAGTAATGGGGCCGAGGCGGTGCAGCGTTGCGCTGAAAACACGCCGGATCTGATCCTGATGGACCTGATCATGCCAGTGATGGATGGCGTGGAAGCGACCCGGCGGATCATGGCTGATACGCCGTGCGCGATTGTCATCGTTACGGTCGACCGCGAGCAGAACGTGCATCGGGTGTTTGAGGCCATGGGCCACGGAGCACTGGATGTGGTCGATACGCCGGCTATCGGAGGGGGCAATCCTCAGGAAGCCGCCGCACCGTTGCTGCGCAAGATCATGAACATTGGCTGGCTGATCGGCGACCATAGCAATCGGGTGCGATCGGCACCGAGCTCGCACCGCCACTCGTCCTCGCGCCAGCATTTGGTGGCCATCGGTTCATCCGCTGGCGGGCCGGCGGCGCTCGAAGTGCTGCTCAAGGGCCTGCCGCGAGATTTTTCGGCCGCCATCGTGCTGGTCCAGCATGTGGATCAGGTGTTCGCCGCCGGCATGGCGGAATGGCTTGCCAGCGCCAGTGGCCTGGACGTACGCCTGGCCCAGGAAGGCGAACCGCCGCAAAGCGGCACGGTCCTGCTGGCCGGGACCAACCATCATATTCGCTTGCTGAAAAACGGCACGCTGGCTTACACCGCTGAACCGGTCAACGAGATCTACCGGCCCTCGATCGATGTGTTCTTCGAGAGCGTGGCCAATTACTGGAACGGCGATGCCGTGGGTGTTTTGCTCACCGGCATGGGACGCGATGGCGCACAGGGGCTTAAACTCATGCGCCAACAGGGCTACCTCACAATCGCTCAGGACCAACAAAGCAGTGCGGTGTATGGCATGCCGAAGGCGGCCGCCGCCATCGACGCGGCTGTGGAAATTCGCCCACTGCACAAGATAGCGCCACGATTGCTGGAAATCTTCTCAAAATGACTATCATTAGCAGCAATCGTGGCCAAAGTAGTACTCAGGTGACCGCACATGAATGATTTACAGCTCGACGACTTCAAAACCGACGAAAACGCCGCCATGGTGTTGTTGGTGGACGATCAGGCAATGATCGGCGAGGCGGTGCGCCGCGGGTTGTCGAACGAAGAAAACATCGACTTCCACTTCTGCGCCGACCCGCACCAGGCCATCGCCCAGGCGATCCGCATCAAGCCGACGGTGATCCTCCAGGATCTGGTGATGCCCGGTCTTGACGGTTTGAGCCTGGTGCGAGAGTACCGCAATCATCCGGCGACCAAGGACATCCCGATTATTGTCCTGTCGACTAAGGAAGACCCGCTGATCAAGAGCGCGGCGTTTGCGGCGGGGGCCAATGATTACCTGGTCAAGTTGCCGGACAACATCGAACTGGTGGCGCGCATCCGCTATCACTCGCGCTCCTACATGACGTTGCTGCAGCGTGATGCAGCGTATCGCGCGCTGCGGGTCAGCCAGCAACAGTTGCTCGACACCAACCTGGTGCTACAACGTTTGATGAACTCGGACGGCCTGACCGGGCTGTCGAACCGCCGGCATTTCGACGAATACCTGGAGCTTGAGTGGCGCCGTTCGATGCGTGACCAAAGTCAACTGTCGCTGCTGATGATCGATGTGGATTACTTCAAGTCCTACAACGACAGCTTCGGCCACCTTGAAGGCGATGAAGCCCTGCGCAAAGTGGCCACGGCGATACGTGATGCGAGTGCGCGGCCTTCGGACCTGCCGGCCCGTTACGGCGGCGAAGAATTCGTCCTGGTGCTGCCTAATACCACACCGGGCGGTGCGCGACTGGTGGCGGAAAAACTGCGTCTGACGGTGGCCGCGCTGAAGATTCCGCATATTTTCCCCAGCGAGGGCTCGAGCCTGACCATCAGCATCGGCCTGTCGACCATGACCCCGCAACCGGGCGGCGACTGCCGTCAATTGATCTCGGCGGCGGACAAGGGGCTGTATCTGGCGAAGAACAATGGGCGTAATCAGGTGGGGATCGAATAACCCACACCCCTAGCGCTGTAGCACCGTAGCAGCTGTCGAGCCCGCGAGGCTGCGTTCGGCGGCGCAGCCGTCGTAAAACCAGACAACGCGGTCGTTCAGGAAAACCGCGTACGCAGGTTTTGCGAGGACTTCGTCCTCGAACGCGGCCTCGCGGGGCTCGACCGCTGCTACAGGAGTGCTCCATGGTTTCAAGCAAAACCATTCGCCCCTAAAGCCGCCAGGCGGGCTGCCGTGACAGCCTGATTACGTTATACTCGCCGGCTTTCAAAAGTTCGCCAACGAGTGCTGCCCGCCATGGAAATCAACCCGATCCTTAACAGTATCAAGGACCTGTCCGAGCGCTCCGAAACTATTCGGGGGTATCTTTGACTACGATCAAAAGCATGAGCGTCTGACTGAAGTCAATCGCGAGCTTGAAGATCCGTCTGTCTGGAACAACCCGACGTACGCTCAGGAGCTGGGCCGCGAGCGGTCCCTGCTGGCTCAGATCGTCGAAACCCTCGACGAAATGCACACAGGCCTGGCCGACGCCAAAGACCTGCTGCTGATGTCCGCCGAAGAAGAAGACCAGGCCGCCGTCGATGACGTTGCTGCCGAAGTCGAGCGTCTGCGCGAGTCCCTGGAAAAACTCGAATTCCGTCGCATGTTCAGCGGTGAAATGGACGCCAACAACGCCTACCTGGACATCCAGGCCGGCTCCGGCGGTACCGAGGCTCAGGACTGGGCCAACATCCTGCTGCGCATGTACCTGCGCTGGGCCGACAAACGCGGTTTCGACGCGACCATCATGGAACTGTCGGCCGGTGAAGTCGCCGGTATCAAAGGCGCCACAATCCATATCAAGGGTGAATACGCCTTTGGCTGGTTGCGTACCGAAATCGGCGTGCACCGTCTGGTGCGCAAGAGCCCGTACGACTCCGGTAACCGTCGCCACACCTCGTTCTCGGCCGTGTTCGTGTCGCCGGAAATCGATGACAACATCGAAATCGACATCAACCCGTCGGACCTGCGCATTGACACCTACCGCTCCTCCGGTGCCGGTGGTCAGCACGTAAACACCACCGACTCGGCCGTGCGTATTACGCACGTACCGAGCAACACTGTGGTCAGCTGCCAGAACGAACGCTCCCAGCACGCCAACAAAGACACCGCGATGAAAATGTTGCGGGCGCGCTTGTACGAGCAGGAAGTGCAGAAACGCAACGCCGCCTCCCAGGCCCTGGAAGACACCAAGTCGGACATCGGCTGGGGTCACCAGATCCGCTCGTATGTACTCGATGCGTCGCGAATCAAGGATTTGCGCACTAACATCGAACGTAGTGACTGCGACAAGGTGCTCGACGGCGACATCGACGAATACCTGGTGGCCAGCCTGAAGCAAGGCCTGTAAACCGCCAGTCAAGACCTTAAGTCCCCTGCCACCGGTGGGGGCAACGAACCTGTGATGGAATTTTTAAAGACATGAGCGACCTAGAACTCGACCCGCAAGCCCTGCAACAGGAAGAAAACTCCCTGATCGCCCTGCGCAAGGAAAAGCTGGCTGCCGAGCGCGCCAAGGGCAATGCCTTCCCGAACGACTTCCGCCGCGACAACTACTGCGAAGACTTGCAGAAACAGTACGCGGACAAGACCAAGGAAGAGCTGGCAGAGGCTGCGATCCCGGTCAAGGTTGCCGGTCGCATCATGCTCAACCGTGGCTCGTTCATGGTGATCCAGGACATGACCGGTCGCATTCAGGTCTACGTCAACCGTAAAACCCTGTCCGAAGAAACCCTGGCCTCGGTGAAAACCTGGGACATGGGCGACATCATCGCAGCCGTTGGCACCCTGGCGCGTTCCGGCAAGGGCGACCTGTACGTCGAAATGACGGAAGTGCGCCTGCTGACCAAGTCCTTGCGTCCGCTGCCGGACAAACACCACGGCCTGACCGACACCGAACAGCGCTATCGCCAGCGTTACGTCGACCTGATCGTCAACGAAGACGTGCGCCAGACCTTCCGCGTACGTTCGCAAGTGATTGCGCACATCCGCAGTTTCCTGATGCAGCGTGACTTCCTGGAAGTGGAAACGCCGATGCTGCAAACCATTCCGGGTGGCGCGGCAGCCAAGCCGTTCGAGACTCACCACAACGCGCTGGACATGGAAATGTTCCTGCGTATCGCGCCTGAGCTGTACCTCAAGCGCCTCGTTGTCGGCGGCTTCGAAAAAGTCTTCGAGATCAACCGCAACTTCCGTAACGAAGGCGTTTCGACTCGTCACAACCCTGAATTCACCATGTTGGAGTTCTACCAGGCTTACGCCGACTACGAAGACAACATGGACCTGACCGAAGAACTGTTCCGCGAACTGGCGCAGCTGGTTCTGGGCAGCACCGACGTGCCTTACGGCGACAAAGTGTTCCACTTCGGCGAACCGTTCGTGCGTCTGTCGGTGTTCGACTCGATCCTCAAGTACAACCCTGAGCTGACCGCTGACGACCTGACCGACATCGACAAGGCCCGCGCCATCGCCAAGAAGGCCGGCGCCAAGGTGCTGGGCTTCGAAGGTCTGGGCAAATTGCAGGTGATGATTTTCGAAGAACTGGTCGAGCATAAGCTGGAGCAGCCGCACTTTATCACTCAGTACCCGTTTGAAGTGTCGCCGCTGGCCCGTCGTAACGACGACAACCCGAACGTCACCGACCGTTTCGAACTGTTCATCGGTGGCCGCGAAATCGCCAACGCCTACTCCGAGTTGAACGACGCGGAAGACCAGGCCGAGCGCTTCATGGCTCAGGTGGCCGACAAGGACGCCGGCGACGACGAAGCCATGCACTACGACGCCGACTTCGTTCGTGCGCTGGAGTACGGCATGCCGCCAACGGCCGGTGAAGGTATCGGCATCGACCGCCTGGTGATGCTGCTGACCAACTCCCCGTCGATCCGCGACGTGATCCTGTTCCCGCACATGCGGCCGCAAGCGTAAGTGTTTCAATAAAAAAGCCGCCTAAAACAGGCGGCTTTTTATTGCCTGTCTGGTACAAACGTATCAATTGGTTACTTTTGAAGTAGAGAGGAATACCTGTCGTGAACCGTGCAATTGCTCAAGAGGGTGCAGCGGACGTCGCCACTGCGGTCGCTGAAAGTGTTCAGTACCAGGGTCGCAAGGCCAGCCGACAGGGCAGTGAACAGCGTCGACAGGACATTCTCGATGCGGCGATGCGCATTGTCGTGCGCGATGGCGTGCGGGCCGTGCGTCACCGCGCAGTGGCCGCCGAGGCTGGTGTGCCGCTGTCGGCCACCACTTACTATTTCAAGGATATCGATGACCTGCTCACCGATACCTTTGCCCAATACGTGGAACGCAGCGCGGCGTTCATGGCCAAGCTGTGGGCCAGCAACGAAGGCCTGCTGCGCGAGATGGTTGCTTATGGCGATGGCAGCCCTGAGTCCCGTTCACAGCTGGCTGACGATATCGCACGCCTGACCGCCGATTATGTGCAACGCCAATTGCACAACCGTCGCGAGCACTTGATGGCCGAGCAGGCGTTCCGTCAGGAGGCGCTGTTGAACCCGCGCCTGGCGGAGTTGGTGCGCTCGCATCAGCAGATTCTTCTGCAAGGCACCTGCCATTTTTTCGAGGTATTGGGTTCCCGCGAGCCACAACAGGATGCCAAAGTGTTGACGGCGATTATCGGACGGATGGAATATCAGGGCCTGCTCAACGACGCCGAGCCTGTCGCCGAAGCCGAAATGCTCGGCATCCTCACGCGGTATATGCACCTGGTATTGGCGTCGGTGTAACCCTGCGTGTATTCAAAGGGAGTGTTGAATGAAAGCCTGGCGTGTCGTTGTGATCGCCTTGTCGTTCCTGCTGCTCAGTGGCTGTCTGGTGACCTTCAAGGAGCCGCTGCCCTCGAGCGAGCCCGCGCCTAAAGGGTTGCTCGGCAAATGGACCAGCACCAATGCCTGGGGCGAGCCGCTGAATCTGGAACTGACGCGCCTCGGCGACAATCACTATCAGGCCGTCAGCTACTTCAAGGCTAAACCCAAGGAGCGCGAAGCCTATCCGTTCACGGTGACCCGCCATGGCAGTCGCTGGTACCTGTCGGCGAAGGTGCCGGCGCAATTCGGTGGGCATTTCACACTCTTGGGTTTTGAACTCACCGATAAACATGAACTGGTTGTCTACAACCTCGACCTCGAGCAGATCAACCAGGCCTTGAGGCAAAAAGTCCTCAGCGGCGAAGGCTTCCAGACCGACGACGGCGACGGCGTGTTGATCAACAACAATCTGGACCAGGTTTTCGCCTACCTCGATGACCCGGCCAATTCCGATGTGTTCGTCGAGGCGGTGCGCTATCAGCGCCTGGCCAAAGCCAAATAAACCCAGCACGTAAACGGTTTTTCTACAGGAGTTTCGGGTGGACGATTACCAGCAGTCGATACGCATTTTGTCCGATCGCATTGTGCTGGCGCAGACGCCGATTCGCGTCCTGGATGCGGTGAAGTGGGACGACAACATCCGCAAGGGGTTCCTCAAGGCCAAGGGCAAGGAAATGCCGGCGGTGGACCGCGATTACTACCTGAACCGGCCGCTGGCGTTCGACTCCAGCAAGGTGAAGCTGGAATTCCAGAACATTGAACGCGACATCACCCGTCAGCTCGGACAGTTCAACCCGGTCGGCCAGATCATGCGCCGCATGTGCAAGGAATACCGGATGGTGGTGCGCATGCTCGAAGCGCGCGGCACCGAGGATTTCGGGCTGATTTCACAGGAGCTTTACGGTGCCGCTTCCGACGCGTTCCACGCCGGCGATCCGACCCTTTCCGACCTGGGTCTGATGCTCTCGGATTACCTGAACAATATCGATGGCCGTGGCGACCTGAAGGACGAACCGAAAATCCTCACCGCCAAGGAAGCCGTCCACCTGCTGCAAACCCGCTTGAACAAGGTATTCGGCGAGGCCGAGGACACCATTCGCGTATTCGAATCCGACGGGATCGTCGCCGATGCCGCGGCTGGCGCCGACTACATCAAGATCCGCGCCGACGCGATGTTCAACGACCGTGACGTGCGCGCCCTGGAAGTCCACGAAGGGCTGGTGCATGTGGGGACCACGCTCAATGGTCTGAACCAGCCGATCTGCACCTTCCTCTCCAAAGGTCCGCCGTCGTCGACGGTGACCCAGGAAGGCCTGGCGATCCTGATGGAAATCATCACCTTTGCCTCCTACCCAAGTCGCCTGCGCAAGCTGACCAACCGCACTCGCGCCATTCACATGGTGGAAGAGGGCGCGGACTTCCTGCAGATCTTCGAGTTCTTCCGCGAGCAAGGTTTTGAAATGGCGGAAAGCTATGGCAACGCCAGTCGGGTTTTCCGTGGCTCGGTGCCGACAGGTCTGCCATTTACCAAAGACTTGTCCTACCTCAAGGGCTTTATCATGGTTTACAACTACATTCAGTTGGCCGTGCGTAAAGGCAAGCTTGAGCAGATACCGCTGCTGTTTTGCGGCAAGACCACGCTGGAAGACATGCGGACCTTGCGCCAGTTGGTGGATGAAGGGCTGGTGGTGCCGCCGAAGTATTTGCCGGATCAGTTCCGTGACCTGAACGCGCTGTCGGCATGGATGTGCTTCTCCAACTTCCTCAATCATCTGAGCCTGGACCGGATCGAAGCGGATTACTCCAATATCCTTTAAGGAGTACACGGTCAAAATGTGGGAGCGGGCTTGCTCGCGAATGCGGTCTAACATTCAATATCTCTGTTGTCTGACACACCGCTTTCGCGAGCAAGCCCGCTCCCACAGGTTCTGTGTTTCAACCTTCATTCACGAGGTTTCATCGGATGAGAATCCTCGGCTTCTTCTGCCTTCTCCTGACCTTGAGCGGTTGCAGCTCGCTGCTGTTCTACCCCGAGCCAGGCCAGCTGTTTACCCCGGAAAAAGCCGAACTCGAATACCGCGACGTCACCCTGACCACCGCCGACGGCCTCAAGCTGCACGGCTGGTGGTTGCCGGCCAAACAAGGTGTCGAGGTCAAAGGCACGGTGCTGCATTTGCACGGTAACGGCGGCAATCTACCCATGCATCTCGGGGGGAGCTGGTGGTTACCGAAAGAAGGGTATCAAGTGCTGCTGCTGGATTATCGCGGCTACGGTCTGTCCGAGGGTGAACCGACGCTGCCGGAGATTTATCAGGACATCGACGCCGCGTTCAAATGGCTCGATCAGGCGCCGGAGGTCAAGGGCAAGCCGCTGATCCTGCTCGGCCAAAGCCTCGGTGGTTCGATGGCCGTGCACTACTTGGTTCAGCACCCTGAACGCCAGAAACAACTCAAGGCTTTCGTCCTCGATGGCGTGCCCGCCAGCTATCGCAGTATCGGTCAATTTGCCCTGAGCCAATCCTGGCTGACCTGGCTGTTTCAGGTGCCGCTGTCCTGGCTGGTGCCGGACGGCGACAGCGCGATCCACTCCATGGCGCAGCTCAATGGCGTACCGAAACTGATCTACCACAGCATCGACGATCCGATCGTGCCCCTTTCCAACGGCATCCGTCTGTATCAAGCTGCGCCGCCGCCGCGGGTGCTGCAACTGACCCGTGGCGGTCATGTGCAGACGTTCACCGACCCGGTCTGGCGCAAAGTCATGCTGCGTTTTCTCGATGATCCGCAGCATTTCAACGGTCTGCGCCGCCTCGGCGAAGTCCCGAATTACCCGGCGCCGAAAAATTCTGAAGATGAACCACCAGAGAGTCCGCAATGAGTGAAGAACGTAACGCCATCCCGCTGATCATCACCGGTATCTGCAGCATCCTCGGCACTGTCGGAGCCCTGTGGTTCTACGGCTACCTGCACTTCGCCAAACCCGAAGATGCGCTGCTGCTCAGCGACTTCACCATGCTCAAGACTGTGCCGGGCGAAGACTACAAAGTCTCCCTGGAACCGGCCCCGCAAGTCGCGCAGTGCATCGATGGCGTGCTGGTGATGTTCGACACCGAACAGAAAGGCCTGAGCGGCGTGTTGGTCAACAACAAGAAAAAAGCCGTGCGCTGCATGGGTGAGGAAACCCCGCAGAAGCTGCAACCGTAGCGCTCCCGACAAGATCGCAGCCTCGTTTCACTATGTAGGAGCTGTCGAGTGAAACGAGGCTGCGATCTTTTGATCTTAAAAACAAAAGCCCCACCTGATCGACTCAGGCGGGGCTTTTGTGTTTCAGCAAACGAAGCTTAGTTAGAGCTGACCGCCGAACGCGGGATCACCGGCTGGTTGTCGTTGGAAATGGTCACTTCCACCCGACGGTTCATCGCACGGCCCGACACGCTGGAGTTCTCCGCGACCGGGTATTCCTTGCCGTAACCCTGCGCCACGATACGCGCTGGATCTACGCCCATCTTCACCAGTGCCGTGCGCACGGAACCGGCCCGACGCTCGGACAGCGACTGGTTGTGGTTCGCGGTGCCCGTGCTGTCGGTGTAGCCCTCGACGATCACTTTGCGATCAGGGTTTTCCGAGAGGAATTGCGCCAGTTTGTTGATATTCGCTAGACCGCTGGACTTCAGATCAGCCCTGTCAGTGGCAAACAACACATCACCGAACGTCACCAAGGTTCCGCGATCGGTCTGCTTGGCATTCAGGCTGTCCTGCAATTGCTTGATCTGCGCGTCGCGGGCATCCAGACGAGCCTGGGCACGCTGCGCGGAAGCATTTTTCAGATTGGCTTCGGCGTTGCGCAGAGCAATGGTCTGCTTCGCTACTTCAACACGTTGATTGGTCAGGTAAGCCAGTTGGTCAACCTTGGCCTGGTCTTCTTTGTCCTGATAAGCCTTGTCGGCCTTGTCCAGGTAATCGCTGGCTTCTTTGGTTTCCAGCGCCGCGACTTGGCTGGCTTGCGGGTTGGTTTGCAGGCCGGTGTAGTTGGTGCGGGCCTGTTCCAGGTTCGCGTTCGGCGGCGTGGAGCAGGCGGCCAGTGCAACGCTTGCGGCCAGCAGGGCAGGGATCAACAATTGTGTACGCATGGTGGTTTCGTCCTTTTAGTCGAGTAAGAAGTACGTCGTGTCGCGCCGCTTACTGCACGGTGCGCTGGCTTTCCTGACGCAGTTCTTGAACACCTTTCTGAGAGTCCTTCACAGCCTGTTCAGCTTTGATCGCCTGGGCTTTGCGCTCAGCCACGCGAGCGTCCCACTCGGCCTGTTCGGCCAGGACTTTGGCTTCGTCATACTTTTTGTCGTGCAGGGCGATTTCGGCTTGTTTGAGCTTGTCCTGGGCGGATTTCATTTCCACTGCCGCGAATTCGGTACCGCCGGCACTGACGGCGCTGTTGACCGCCGATTCCGTCACGGCGAATTGCTCGCTTGGCGGGTTACCGGCACAACCGGCCAGAACGAGGCTGCTGCCGATGGCCAGTGCAGCCAGTTTCAGGCTACGCAGAGGGGGGAACGAGGATTTGGCAGTTCGGGTCTTCATGGTCTTCAACTCCATTGGAAAAACTCCTGAAAAACTTAAAATCCATCCTGGGCAAGGAGCCGCAACCTTCAATTTCCGGGGGTGTTTTAAAACGGCCGTCCCAGGCGTGGTTAATGGGTGTGACCCGAGGCGTTTTTCGAAAGTTCAGAGAATATGGCCCATCGCCCGAAAAAACTTTGACCGAACGGACAAGGCTCTAAACCAGGAATCCTTACCGCAAGCAGCCGTATTCCCGGCCCTGCAGGGGGCCAGGAATACGCATTTTGGGAGGGGGAAAGAAGTGCAGTAATCAGTGTTTCTGTTTGTCGTCGACGGCCGACAAATCGTGCAAATGACGACGGGACAAGGCGAGAAAACGCGGAGTCGGACCGACGTCTTCGTACAGCGGATCACCTTCTTCGTCGGTGGCCACGACGGTCGAGCCCTTCACGTACGGAAAGCTTTTTTCGAGCTCTTCCAGGGCGGCGCCGATCAGCTCGCCGAGCAGTTCTTCGGGCTGCCGTTTGGGGTACATTTCGATAATGGCCGCCAGCCGTGCGGCGGCCTCTACATCCAGATGAATCGAGTATCCGGTGTCGGTCAGGCGACCCTTGGCGTTTTCTTCCCAGTGATGGGCAAGCTCGCGGATTTTCATAGTGACCTCAATGCGCACCTGCTCGTGGCAGGCAGTGTCAGTGTCCGGCAATCGCCGGCGGCAGCCGTTGTAAGGCTTACTCTTCAGACTAGCTTTAACGCCCAAGGTTTAAAGTCCCTTCGTCGTCTTATGCCGTTGGCGGGGATTGGGTGTATATCCGTTTTTGCGGTGATGGCTGCTGGCGGTTTCGCTTTTACAGCGAGTCACTTTGGAAAAGCGCCAAAGTAACCAAAGCGCTCCTGCCCCTGTCGTTCGGTGCCTCGCCCAGGCTCGGCATGCCCTCGCTCCGGTCCTGCTCCGTGGGCCCGCCGCCATCGGCCATCCATGGCCGGGGGCGGCTAACCCGGCATCCATGCCGGGTTGCCCACTGCGCAGAACCTCCACTCGGCCTCTCGATGGGGCGGTGCATCAAGATCAAAAGCTGCAGGCGAGCTAACGCTCGGCCTGTTGAGTGGTGAGGAGCAAAAGCTGTACGCCGATCTGCTTTATGTGGGAGCGGGCTTGCTCGCGAAGCTGTTGATCTTGCCGTTGCCGTTGCTTTTGATTTTGATCTGTTGCCCCTTTCCCAGAGGCCGAACGCAGGCGTTGCGCAGGGGGCACCGCGGCAAGGATGCCGCGGTAGCCGCCCCCGGCCATGGATGGCCGATGGCGGCGGGCCCCCGGAGCAATGCCGGAGTGAGGGCATGCCGAGCCTAGGCGAGGCACCGAATGGAGGGGCAAAGCGTTTTGCTTCCTTTTGGGCGTTTGCAAAAGGGAGTCGCTGTAAAAGCCAGCCCTTTCAAGGTCTTTGATAAAATCCCCCAAAACTCCAGTCAGGGTGACGAAAGCGATGTGGGCAGAAGTTCTAGCGCGGTTTGAGAAAAAAACACCGGCCAGTGTCATGACAAGAGTGATACTGGAGCAGGCTGTTCCTGCCGAATGGGTCGATCAGGTGTTCGAAGAACATCGTCAGCGGCAATACCCGCGTGAGCTTCTGTTCTCAACCATCGTTGAACTGATGTCCCTTGTTTCATTGGGCTTGCGACCATCGCTACATGCTGCTGCACGGCAGATGGAGGATCTTCCCGTCAGCTTGGCGGCGCTGTATGACAAGGTCAGCCGCACAGAACCTGCGCTGCTGCGCGCCCTGGTCACCGGCAGCGCAGAGCGCTTGGCCCCGACGATAAAAGAGCTGGGGCACTCAGCCATTTTGCCGGGCTGGCAACTGCGGGTCGTCGACGGCAACCACCTGCCTTCCAGCGAAAAACGCCTGGGCGCTTTGCGCCGTGAACGGGGGGCCGCCCGGCCTGGTTTTTCAGTAGTGGTTTACGACCCCGATCTGGATCAGGTCGTCGATCTTCAGCCCTGTGAAGATGCCTATGCCAGTGAGCGCGTCAGCGTTCTGCCGTTGCTGGAAAAAGCCTGTGCGGGGCAGCTGTGGATGGCTGATCGACTCTATTGCACGCTCCCCGTCATGGACGCCTGCGAAGAGTCCGGAGCCTCGTTCATCATTCGCGAACCGAGCAAACATCCACGCCTACTTAAGGAAAGCGACTGGCAGGAGTCTGTCGCGGTCGGGGCAGGCAGCGTGCGCGAGCAAATCATCGAAGTTAAAGGTGGTCGCCAGTGGCGGCGTGTCGAACTGAATCTGCAAACCCCCACCGAATCTGGCGACACCACGCTGTTGTTCTGGAGCAACTTGCCCGACTCCATCAGTGCCGAGCAAATCGCCGATTTGTACCGCCGTCGCTGGAGCATCGAAGGGATGTTCCAGCGCCTGGAATCGGTGCTGGACAGCGAAATCGAAACCTTGGGCAACCCTAAGGCCGCCCTGCTGGGATTTGCGTCGGCCGTGTTGGCTTACAACGTCTTGGCCGTGCTCAAGCGCAGCGTTGAACAGGCTCATCGCCAGACCCTGCCCGACGATTGGGAAGCATCGATTTTCCACCTGACGGTACAGGTACGCAGCGGTTACGAGGGTATGCAAATAGCTCTGCCAGCAGAGCACTCATCCATTCCGATCCCCGCAGGAGGGCTGGCTCAGTACCTGCTTGCACTCGCTCGAAACATCCAGCCCAAAGCGGTCGTCAAGAGCAAGCGAGGTCCGAAGGTGCCCAAAACAAAGGAGTGGCTTGAAGGCAAAGCCGCGAATGCCCACGTGTCGACGGATCGGGTGCTCAAGGCCGCTAAAGTCAAAAGACCTTGAAAGGGCTGGCTGTAAAAGCGAAACCGCCAGCCGCCATCACCGCAGAAACGGATATGTACCCACCACCCCCAACCCCAACCCCAATCCCAAAAACTTCTCGGGCGAACATCATTCCCATCGTCGTCCGCTTGTAAGAACCGCTTTACAACGGCACTCTCTAACGACAAAGCACACCCGGATTTTCGCTGGAGAACTGCTGATGACCGATATTGATGCACGCTTGCGCGAGGACGTTCACCTGTTGGGTGAGCTGTTGGGCAACACCATTCGTGAACAGTACGGGGACGGTTTTCTCGACAAGATCGAGCAGATCCGCAAAGGCGCCAAGGCCGACCGTCGCGGTTCAATGGACGCTGAACTGAGCGCCAGCCTCAACCAATTGAGCGAAGAAGAGTTGCTGCCGGTGGCGCGGGCGTTCAACCAGTTTCTCAACCTGGCCAATATCGCCGAGCAATATCAGCTGATTCACCGACGCGAAGAGTCACAGCCTGCGCCGTTCGAAGCGCGGGTACTGCCGGAACTGCTCGCCCGCCTGAGTGCTGAAGGTCATGGCGCTGAATCCCTGGCCCGGCAACTGGGACGGCTGGAGATCGAACTGGTCCTCACCGCGCACCCGACCGAAGTGGCGCGCCGCACGCTGATCCAGAAATACGACGCGATTGCCGCACAACTGGCGGCCCAGGACCATCGCGACCTGACCACTGCCGAACGCGAGCAGATCCACACGAAGTTGCAGCGCCTGATCGCCGAAGCCTGGCACACCGAAGAAATCCGCCGCACCCGCCCAACCCCGGTGGATGAAGCCAAGTGGGGCTTCGCGGTGATCGAACATTCGTTGTGGCAGGCGATCCCCAACTATTTGCGCAAGGCCGATAAAGCCCTGCATGACGCCACTGGCCTGCACCTCCCGCTGGAGGCCGCACCGATTCGCTTTGCCTCGTGGATGGGCGGCGACCGGGATGGCAACCCCAACGTGACTGCTGCCGTGACCCGTGAAGTCTTGCTGCTGGCGCGGTGGATGGCTGCGGACTTGTACCTGCGCGATGTCGATCACCTGGCGGCTGAGTTGTCGATGCAGCAGGCCAGCGACGACTTGAAGGCCAAGGCCGGGGACAGCGCCGAACCTTACCGTGCGGTGCTTAAACAGCTGCGTGAACGCCTGCGCGCGACACGTAACTGGGCTCACGCCGCTTTGACGACGACCACGCCGGCACCCGCCGATGTGTTGCAAAACAATCGCGAGCTGCTCGATCCGCTGGAGCTGTGCTACCACTCGCTGCATGAGTGCGGCATGGGCGTGATCGCTGATGGGCCGCTACTTGATTGCCTGCACCGGGCGGTGACGTTCGGGCTGTTCCTGGTGCGGCTCGATGTGCGTCAGGATTCGACGCGACATACCGCGGCCATGACCGAGATCACCGATTACCTGGGCCTTGGGCGGTACGAGGACTGGAGCGAGGAAGAGCGTATCGCCTTCCTGATGCGCGAACTGAACAACCGTCGGCCGTTGTTGCCGGCGTACTTCAAGCCATCGGCGGACACCGCCGAAGTGTTGGCGACCTGCCGGGAAATCGCTGCCGCACCGGGCGCATCGCTCGGTTCTTATGTGATCTCCATGGCCGGCGCCGCTTCCGACGTGCTGGCCGTGCAACTGCTGCTCAAAGAATCTGGCGTGTTGCGGCCGATGCGTGTGGTGCCGCTGTTCGAAACCCTTGCCGACCTCGACAACGCCGGCCCGGTGATTGAAAAACTGTTGCTGCTGCCCGGTTATCGCTCGCGCCTGCAAGGGCCGCAGGAAGTGATGATCGGCTACTCCGACTCGGCCAAGGACGCCGGCACGACGGCAGCGGCCTGGGCGCAGTATCGGGCGCAGGAGCGCTTGGTCGACATCTGCCGCGAGCAGCAAGTGGAACTGCTGTTGTTTCACGGTCGCGGTGGCACCGTGGGACGCGGCGGCGGCCCGGCACACGCGGCGATTCTGTCGCAGCCGCCGGGTTCGGTGGCGGGGCGTTTCCGTACCACCGAGCAGGGGGAAATGATTCGTTTCAAATTCGGCCTGCCGGACATCGCCGAACAAAACCTCAATCTGTACCTGGCGGCGGTGCTGGAAGCGACCTTGCTGCCGCCACCGCCACCAGAGCCAGCCTGGCGCCATCTGATGGACGAATTGGCTGCTGACGGTGTTAGCGCTTATCGCGCCGTGGTGCGGGAAAACCCGCAGTTCGTAGAGTATTTCCGCCAGTCCACGCCGGAGCAGGAACTGGGACGCTTGCCGCTGGGCAGTCGCCCGGCCAAGCGCCGCGCCGGCGGGATTGAAAGCCTGCGGGCGATCCCGTGGATCTTCGGCTGGACCCAGACGCGGCTGATGTTGCCGGCATGGCTCGGCTGGGAAGCGGCGTTGAGCAAGGCGCTGGAGCGCGGCGAAGGTGAGCTGCTGGGGCAGATGCGCGAGCAGTGGCCATTCTTCCGCACGCGCATCGATATGCTGGAAATGGTATTGGCCAAGGCCGATGCCGATATCGCTCTGTCTTACGATGAGCGTTTGGTCGAGCCGGATCTGCTCCCTTTGGGTGCGCATTTACGCGACCTATTGTCGCAGGCTTGCTCGGTGGTCCTGGGGTTGACCGGTCAGTCGCAGCTACTGGCACATAGCCCAGCCACGCTTGAATTCATCCGCTTGCGCAACACTTACCTTGACCCTCTTCATCTATTGCAGGCTGAGTTGTTGGCGCGTTCGCGACAACAGGAAGTGGCGCAGGGCAGCCCGGTAGAACAGGCGCTGCTGGTGTCTGTGGCGGGGATTGCCGCCGGTTTGCGTAATACCGGCTAAGGTTTTCGTCGTGGGGCAAGGCACTCGGCGCGAGCGTCGGGTGCCTGTGGGCGAGGGCTTGAAAAGTGCTGCCAGGCGACAGTTAGTGATGGGGTTGCGACTAGGGTTACCCCGACGAAAGGCCACATCAGGCGTGGGTTTCTCCGACTTTCGGCGGCTTGTGTGCGTAGGATCTGCTGTGTATCTTGATCAGCCTTTGACCGTTTGGGCGGTCACGACCCTTATTTTGAGATTGGCCCCACGAGGCGAATCTGACGTTATCTATATAAAAAATTGAGGAGCACATCGATGCGCGTCATTCTGCTGGGAGCTCCCGGGGCCGGTAAAGGTACTCAGGCTAAGTTCATCACCGAGAAATTCGGCATTCCGCAAATCTCCACCGGCGACATGCTGCGTGCCGCGGTCAAGGCTGGCACCGAGCTGGGCCTGATCGCCAAGAGCGTCATGGACAGCGGTGGTCTGGTTTCCGATGACTTGATCATCAATCTGGTCAAGGAACGCATCAGCCAGGCCGATTGCGCCAACGGTTTCCTGTTCGACGGTTTCCCGCGCACCATTCCTCAGGCTGAAGCCCTGGTGAAGGCCGGCGTCGAGCTGGACCACGTGTTGGAAATCGACGTTAAAGACGAAGACATCGTTCAGCGTATCGCTGGCCGTCGTGTTCACGAGGCCAGCGGCCGCGTGTACCACATCGTCTACAACCCGCCAAAAATTGCCGGTAAAGACGACATCACCGGCGACGAGCTGGTGCAGCGCAAAGACGACACTGAAGAAACCGTGCGTCATCGCCTGTCGGTCTACCACGCCCAGACCGAGCCTCTGGTGAAGTTTTACCAGGAGCTGTCCGCCGCTCAAGGCAAACCGAAGTACAGCCACGTCGAAGGTGTTGGCTCGGTTGAAGCGATCACCGGCAAAGTGCTTGAAGCACTGAGCTAAAAAAACGCTTCATCTTCTACGGCCCGCTTGCGGGCCGTAGTTGTTTATACTGGCGCACTTTTTCTGACCTCTCTTACGGAAACATCGATGAGCACCTTGCTGGCCCTGGACACCGCGACTGAAGCTTGCTCCGTTGCCTTGCTGCATGACGGTAAAGTCACGAGCCATTACGAGGTGATCCCGCGCCTGCATGCACAAAAGCTGTTGCCGATGATTCAGCAACTGCTGGCGGATGCCGGGACCACCCTGCAAGCGGTCGATGCAATCGCTTTCGGACGTGGTCCGGGTGCTTTCACCGGCGTGCGGATCGCCATCGGCGTGGTGCAGGGGCTGGCGTTTGCGCTGGACCGTCCGGTGTTGCCGGTGTCGAACCTGGCCGTGTTGGCGCAGCGGGCCTATCGCGAACATGGCGTGAGCCAGGTTGCGGCTGCCATCGATGCGCGCATGGACGAAGTGTATTGGGGTTGCTACCGCGAAACGGCGGGGGAGATGCGGTTGGTCGGCAATGAAGCGGTGCTGCCGCCGGAAGTGGCCGAGTTGCCGGCTGACGCCCGCGGTGAGTGGTTTGGCGCCGGCACTGGCTGGGGTTATGCCGAGCGAATCGCCGTCAGCCTGACCGGTCAGGATGCGGGCATGCTGCCTCACGCTGAAGACCTGCTGACCTTGGCGCGTTTTGCCTGGGCGCGTGGCGAGGCGATCGTGGCTGATGAGGCTCAGCCGGTGTACTTGCGCGATAAAGTGGCGACACCCAAGGCGCGATAATTCACGCGTTTTTTTGTGGCGAGGGAGCTTGCTCCCGTTCGGCTGCGAAGCAGTCGTAAACCTACCAGCGCGGTGTGCCAGATGAAGTTTGGGGCCGCTTCGCAGCCCAGCGGGAGCAAGCTCCCTCGCCACAATGTGCACCAACGCAGCCAATCGTCGTTTTATGCTCTCCGCTTTTAAACCTTTTCCATTTTCTGTGTTCTAGTTATCACTCGGCGGTTTGCGAAGCGCACTATGCGCCACTAAACTGCCATCATTGATACCGGACATGTACTCATGCGTATAGACGGCGTTCCCTCTCAGTCCTACCCCATCAAACGCAAGCCTCGCAAAGGGCCTGTGGCGGATGACGACTACGTTGATATCGACGGCGAGCTGGAAATTCCAACCGAAGAGCAAATGGCTGCCCGCGCTGCCAAGGCCTCTGCGCAACGCTTGAGCAATCTCCCCGCCCGTCAACAAGACATGCTTTATCACCGTGCCATGAGCAGCAGTGTCGCGAAGGCCCTGGCCAGCTACCTGAGCACCGCCGGTTTTGTCGATTGGGATTCGGATGTGCTGGGCCTCGACCTGTACATCTGATGCAGCTGCCTTACTACCTGGGCTGTCCATCCTGGAGTGAAAACGCCTGGCGCGATTATCTTTATCCGCAAGACGCAAAACCCGCCGAATTTCTGAGTCTCTACTCCCAAGTGTTCAACGCCGTGGAAGGCAATACGACCTTCTATGCGAGCCCGGCTGCGACCACCGTGCAGCGTTGGGCCGAGACCATGCCCGAACACTTTCGCTTCACAGCCAAGTTCCCCGGAGACATCAGCCACAGCGGTGACCTGCGCGAACAATTGACCGCGGCCGAAACCTTCCTGCAATTGCTCAGCCCCCTGGGTGAACGGGTTTCACCGCTGTGGCTGCAACTGTCGAAAAGCTTTACGCCGCAGCGACTGTCGGAGCTTGCAGGTTTTATTGATGCAGTGGACCGACCTCTGGCGGTTGAAGTGCGGCATGACGAGTTCTTCGCCAAGGGCGATGCCGAGCGAATGCTTAATCGTCTGCTACTGGATCGCGGTGTCGAGCGTATCTGCCTCGATCCCCGCGCGCTGTTCAGTTGCACATCGACCGATCTTTCTGTGCTTCACGCCCAATCGAAAAAGCCCAGGGTGCCGCCGCGTCCGGCCGCCTTCACGCAATGTCCGCAGGTACGTTTCATCGGCCATCCGCAGCTTGAGGCCAACGACCCGTTTCTGGTGCCGTGGGTCGAGAAAATCGCCGTGTGGATCGAAGAGGGCCGCACGCCCTATATCTTCCTGCACACCGCCGACAACCTGCTGGCCGCCAGACTGGCGCAACGTTTTCACGCAAAACTGATGCTGCGTTTGCCTGGCCTGCCGCCGCTGCCTGAGCTATACAGAGAGCCCGCTGCCGAGCAACTTGGCCTGCTCTGAAGCGGATTCCTTATCTTTTTCAGGAGCCTGCCAATGGATGCGCAAACCCTTCGAGCCCAAGCGTTTAAAGCACTGCACGAACGCGCGGGGGCTTTTGTCATTCCCAACCCGTGGGACGCCGGCTCGGCGAAAATGCTCGCCAGCCTTGGTTTCGAGGCGCTGGCGACCACCAGTGCCGGATACGCCTTTTCCAACGCTCGCCCCGATGGCGCGCTGACGCTGGACGACACCCTGGCAAACGTTCGGGCGATTGTCGCGGCAACGGATCTGCCCGTCGCCGTCGACCTGGAAAACGGCTTCGCTGACGATCCAGCCGAATGCGCACAGAGTATTTTGCGTGCGGCAGAGGCCGGTGCGGTCGGCGGCTCGATCGAAGATGCCACGGGCCGTGAAGAAGCGCCGATCTACTGCTTCGAGCATGCTGTCGCGCGCATTGAGGCTGCCGTGGCAGCGGCTCGCAGCTTGCCGTTTCCCTTTATGTTGACCGCTCGCGCGGAGAACTTTCTGCACGGTAATCCTGATCTCGCCGACACCATTCGCCGCTTGCAGGCGTTTGCCGAGGCGGGTGCCGACGTGCTTTATGCGCCGGGTCTGCGCAGTGCTGAAGATGTGCTGGCGGTGGTCCGCGCTGTGGCGCCGAAACCGGTCAATGTGTTGATGTCTGGCGGACTGAAACTGACGGTCGAGCAGTTGAGCGAAATGGGCGTTAAACGCATCAGCGTCGGTTCGGCACTGGCCCTGGCAGCCTATGGCGAGTTTTTCCGCGCTGCCGAAGAGATCAAAACGTCGGGCACGTTCGGCTTCACATCGCGATCCATGCCGTACGCCCAGGCCAATCAATTGTTCAAAGGCTGACGATGCGGTTTCGATGGTGTGTGTAGCTGAGGGCTACGCGGCGATGCGCAGGTTCTGCAGGACGATCGGGCGAGCCCAGCCGTTATCGAAATCGAGTTGTTTCTGTTGCTCCACCAGCTCTTCGGGCGAGAACGGCGGAAATGGCTTGTCCAGCAGATCGAGTTCGAATTCGGCGATCGGCAGGTGCAGCGGACGCGGTTGCGGCGCCGGGCCTGCTTCCGGCACAGGCTGACCTGCGGTGAGCACGATCGGGCGAACCCAGCGGCTTTCGAAGTCCTGTTGCTTCTGTTGAGCGACGATTTCTTGTGCCGGGAACGGTGGGAAAGGTTTGTCGGCCAGGTCCATTTCGAACTCGGCAATCGGCAGGAACAGTGGCTCGGGCGGGCGGACCTCGGTTTCTTTCACATCGCATTCGCGCTGGGAAATGATGTGCGCCAGCAGTTCGCTGCCAACGGTGGGTTCGACCGGGCTGTCGAGATCGACTGGTGGAAAGTTGAGAGAAGCCGGTACGACATCGCCCGACTGATCGGCCAGGGACTGGGCAAAGAAATCCTGCCACAGGTGACTGACGCCGCTCAGTGCTTGGGAGTTTCGTAGACCAAAATCGCCGTGGGGCGAGATGTAGCCTATCGATGTGCGTTGAATGTCTGACATTTCTCTCGGTCGACGCTCAGCTCTGGCAAAATGCTCGATAGTTTTGTTATCGGCCGTTTTTGCCGATCATTAATTTTTTGAGCGTGTTTTCTCATGATTGAGCAACCTGCGGCCTGCCGCATCCATGTCGAGGCTCTGGCCGCGACTTTTCAGCCACAGGCCGAACAATGGGCCGAGCGCCTGGGTTTGCCGATGCAGGTGGATGACGGTGAGTTCGCCTTGCAGGTCGGCGACCAGGGTTTGCAGCTGCAGCAACTGGGCCCGGACGCGCCGGGGCCGGTGCGGGTGGACTTTGTCGAGGGCGGTGCCGCCCATCGCCGCTTGTACGGCGGCGGTAGCGGCCAGATGATCGCCAAGGCTGTCGGGGTTGCCCAAGGCGTGCGTCCGCGCGTGCTGGATGCCACAGCGGGGCTGGGCAAAGATGCGTTCGTGCTGGCGAGCCTGGGCTGCGAGATGAGCCTGATCGAGCGTCAGCCGCTGATTGGCGCTTTGCTTGAAGATGGCCTGGCGCGCGGCGCGGAAGACTTTGACGTGGCGCCAATCGTGGCGCGGATGCGTTTGCTCAAGGGCAATTCGATCGAGGTGATGCGCAATTGGGAAGGCGAGCCGCCGCAGGTGATCTACCTCGACCCGATGTTTCCCCATCGTGAAAAAACGGCCTTGGTGAAGAAGGAAATGCGCCTGTTCCGGCCGCTGGTAGGCGATGACCCGGATGCACCTGCTCTGCTTGAAGCGGCGTTGGCGTTGGCCAGCCATCGAGTGGTGGTCAAGCGCCCGCGCAAGGCGCCGTGCATCGAAGGGCCGAAGCCGAGTCATGCGCTGGACGGGAAATCGAGCCGGTATGACATTTATCCGAAGAAAGCGCTCAAGCCCTGATACCGACTTGCTCGCGAAGGGGCCAGACCAGACAACCGAAACCTATCAGGCTGACTCTGGTCGATACGCCCGCATAAACAACGCCACCACTTCCTGCACATGGCTCTCGGCCGCATCCCCGGTCAGCGGCTCGCCACAGCCATAAAGCAGCCTGAAATTTCCCGCCCCCTTGAGCAGGCAGAAGAAGTGCTCGGCCGCATTGCGCGGTTTGTCGATGCTCAACGCGCCGCTCTGATCAACCTTGGTCAGCAACCGCTCCATACCCTGCAGCATGCGCTCAGGCCCTGCCTCGAAGAAGATCAGCGAGAGTTTCGGGTCCTGGCTGCCCAGCGTCATCATCAGCCGATGCAGGTTGACCGATTCGTCGCTGTTGATCAGCTGATGAAAGCCGCGCGCGATGTTCAACAGCACCGTTTCTACGGCAGTGCCGTCCGGCAATTCGAAAAACAGCGTCGGCAATTGCTCTTCGCACTTGGCCATCACGGCGGCGGAGAACAGCGTCTCCTTGTCGTTGAAATGGCTGTAGACCGTCAACTTCGACACACCGGCCTCGGCCGCGACGGCGTCCATGCTGGTATTCGCATAACCCTTGCTCAGAAACAGAATTTTTGCCGCATCGAGGATCGCCTGGCGCTTGGCCAGATCCTTGGGACGGCCCGGGCCGTTGGGTACTGAAAGATTGTTAGGCATATGCGCTTTTATTACTGGACTGGTGAGTTTGCTATTAATAACATACTGCTCAGTATAATTATTCCAAGCACCATTAGCGAAAGGTCCTTCACCATGTTCCGCTATGCCTTGCCCCTCGCGTTGCCAGTCAGTCTGGCGTTTTTATTGTCTGCGTGTGGTCACGAAGAGGCGCCTCAAGTCACCGTTCGCCCGGCCATGGTCGTGCAGCCAGAGCCTTCGGCCCAGGCGATGGAAAGTTTTCCCGGTGAAGTCCGTGCGCGGTTTGAGCCGGACCTGGCGTTTCGCATTGGCGGTAAAGTCAGTCGACGACTGGTCGAAGAGGGGCAGCGGGTCAAGGCCGATCAACCTCTGGCGGAACTCGATCCTCAAGACGTACGCCTGCAACTGGAAGCCACCCGTGCCCAGGTCGCCGCTGCCGAGGCCAATCTGAGCCTGGTGCGCGCCGAGCGTGATCGCTACAAGACCCTGATGGACCGTCAGATGGTCAGCCGTTCGCAGTACGACAATTCCGAAAACCTTTACCGATCCGGTGAAGCCCGCCTCAAGCAAATCAAAGCCGAATTCAACGTATCGACCAATCAGGCCAGTTACGCCGTGCTGCGTGCGCCTCAGGATGGGGTTGTGGCTAAACGCGCGGTTGAAGTCGGGCAAGTGGTGGCGGCTGGGCAAACTGTATTTACCCTTGCCACCGATGGCGAGCGCGAAGTGTTGATCAGCTTGCCGGAGCAGAGCTTTGGCCGCTTCAAGGTCGGTCAGCCAGTGTCAGTCGAACTCTGGACCCAACCCGACCAACGTTTCGCCGGGCGCATCCGTGAGCTGTCGCCCGCTGCCGATCCAAAATCGCGCACCTTTGCCGCCCGCATCGCCTTCACCGCCGGCAAGGTTCCCGCTGAACTCGGCCAGAGTGCCCGGGTGTTCGTTCAGACCTCCGATGTGGTGCCGCTGTCGGTGCCGCTTTCCGCACTGACCGCAGAAAACGGCGCGACCTACGTCTGGGTCGTCAATGCCAACAACACCCTGAAGAAAACCCCGGTGCGGGTCGGAGCCTTCGGCGAGAAAACCGTTCCGGTGCTCGAAGGCCTGAACGCCAGCGACTGGGTGGTGGCCGCTGGCGTCCATGTGCTGCTTGAAGGGCAGCAGGTGCGTCCGGTGGATCGCTCCAACCGCGTGGTCAATCTGGCGGACAAGGAGTAATCCCCGATGGGTTTCAATCTTTCCGAATGGGCACTGCGTAATCGCCAGATCGTACTGTTCCTGATGCTCTTGCTGGCCGTTGTCGGCGCACTGTCCTACACCAAACTCGGCCAAAGTGAAGACCCGCCGTTCACCTTCAAGGCCATGGTGATTCGGACCAACTGGCCGGGGGCCACGGCGCAGGAGGTGTCGCGCCAGGTCACCGAGCGCATTGAAAAGAAGCTGATGGAAACCGGCGAGTACGAACGCATCGTTTCGTTCTCCCGTCCGGGTGAATCACAAGTGACGTTCGTCGCCCGCGATTCCATGCACTCGGTGGAAATCCCGGACCTCTGGTATCAGGTTCGCAAGAAGATCGGCGACATTCGTCAGACCCTGCCACCGGGCATCCAGGGGCCATTCTTCAATGATGAGTTCGGCACAACGTTTGGCAACATCTACGCGCTGACCGGCGAAGGTTTTGATTACGCGGTACTCAAGGACTACGCCGACCGCGTGCAGATTCAGCTGCAACGGGTCAAGGATGTGGGCAAGGTCGATCTGCTCGGGTTACAGGACGAGAAGATCTGGATCGAACTCTCCAACGTCAAACTCGCCACTCTCGGTCTACCTTTGTCGGCGGTGCAGCAGGCCCTTGAAGAGCAGAACGCGGTGTCCACCGCCGGGTTCTTCGAGACCTCCAGCGAGCGATTGCAGCTACGCGTCACGGGGAATTTTCAGACGGTCGAAGAGATCAAGAGCTTCCCGATCCGCGTCGGAGATCGTACGTTCCGCATCGCCGATGTGGCGGATGTGCGTCGGGGTTTCAACGATCCGCCGGCGCCGAGCATGCGCTTCATGGCGGAAAACGCCATCGGTCTGGCCGTGGCCATGAAGGACGGTGGCGACATTCTGGTGCTGGGCAAGGCGTTGGAAATCGAGTTCGACAGGATCCAGAAAAATCTCCCTGCCGGTATGCAGCTGCGCAAGGTCTCCGACCAGCCCGCCGCCGTGAAAAGCAGTGTCGGTGAATTTGTTCAGGTGCTGGTGGAAGCGCTGGCAATCGTCCTGCTGGTGAGCTTCTTCTCCCTCGGTGTGCGCACCGGCATGGTGGTCGCGCTGGCGATTCCTTTGGTATTGGCGATGACATTCGCCTGCATGTATTACCTGGGAATCGGCCTGCACAAGATTTCCCTCGGGGCATTGGTACTGGCGCTGGGTTTGTTGGTGGATGACGCGATCATCGCCGTGGAAATGATGGCGATCAAAATGGAGCAAGGCTTCGACCGGATCACGGCGGCCAGTTACGCCTGGACCAGCACCGCATTCCCGATGCTCACCGGCACGCTGATCACCGCTGCCGGCTTCCTGCCGATTGCCACTGCGCAATCTGGCACGGGTGAATACACGCGCTCGATCTTCCAGGTGGTGACCATCGCGTTGCTGGCCTCGTGGGTTGCCGCCGTTGTGTTTGTGCCTTATCTGGGGGAAAAACTTCTGCCGGATCTGGCGAAGATTCATGCAGCCAAACATGGCACCGGCGACGGCCAGCCTGACCCTTATGGCACGCCGTTTTATCAGCGCGTCAGACGCCTGGTGGAGTGGTGTGTACGGCGGCGCAAGACGGTCATTGTCCTGACGGCCGTGTTGTTTATCGGTTCTGTCATCCTGTTTCGCTTTGTGCCGCAACAGTTCTTTCCGGCATCGGGTCGTCTGGAGTTGATGGTCGATCTGAAACTGGCGGAAGGCGCCTCGTTGAGCAACACCCGCGATGAGGTCAAACGCCTCGAAACACTGCTCAAGGATCACGCCGGTATCGACAACTATGTCGCTTACGTCGGCACCGGTTCGCCACGTTTTTACCTGCCGCTGGATCAACAACTTCCTGCAGCAAGCTTCGCGCAGTTTGTAGTCCTGGCCAAAACCATTGAGGAGCGCGAAGTCCTGCGCACCTGGCTGATCGAAGCCCTCAAGGAACAATTCCCGGCACTGCGCGCGCGAGTGACACGTCTGGAGAACGGGCCGCCAGTTGGTTATCCGATGCAGTTCCGGGTGACCGGTGAGCACATCGAGGAAGTTCGCGCGCTGGCCCGTAAAGTGGCCGCCAAGGTTCGCGAGAACCCGCATGTGGTCAACGTCCATCTGGATTGGGAGGAACCGAGCAAAGTTGTTTATCTGAACGTCGATCAGGACCGCGCCCGGGCGCTTGGCGTGAGTACCGCGAACCTGTCGAAGTTCCTGCAAAGCTCTCTGACCGGTTCCAGCGTCAGCCAGTACCGTGAAGACAACGAGTTGATCGAGATTCTGTTGCGCGGCACGTTGCACGAACGCACCGAACTGTCGCTGCTGCCAAGCCTGGCGGTGCCGACTGACAACGGTCGCAGCGTAGCGTTGTCGCAAATTGCGACCCTGGAATACGGCTTCGAAGAAGGCGTCATCTGGCACCGCAATCGCTTGCCGAACGTGACAGTCCGCGCCGACATCTATGGCAAGGAGCAACCGGCGACGCTGGTGACGCAGATCATGCCGACCCTCGATCCGATTCGCGCCGAACTGCCAGACGGGTATTTGCTGGAGGTCGGTGGCACGGTGGAAGACTCGGCTCGCGGGCAGAACTCGGTGAAGGCCGGTGTGCCGCTTTTCATCGTGGTGGTGCTGACGTTACTGATGCTGCAACTGCGCAGTTTCTCACGCACGGTAATGGTATTTCTGACGGCGCCTTTGGGTTTGATCGGTGTGACCTTGTTCCTGATGGTGTTCCGCCAGCCGTTCGGTTTCGTCGCCATGCTCGGGACGATCGCGCTGTCCGGGATGATCATGCGTAACTCGGTGATTCTGGTGGACCAGATCGAGCAGGACATCGCCGCCGGGCTCAAGCCTTGGCAGGCGATTATTGAAGCCACGGTGCGGCGTTTCCGGCCGATTGTATTGACTGCACTCGCGGCGGTGCTGGCGATGATTCCGCTATCGCGTAGCGTGTTTTTCGGTCCGATGGCGGTGGCGATCATGGGCGGGTTGATTGTGGCGACGGCGTTGACGTTGCTGTTTTTGCCGGCGCTGTATGCGGCGTGGTTCCGGATCAAGAAGGACCCGGCCTGACGTCCTACGTGTATTTCAGATCCCTCTGATATTGAGTCAGAGGGATCGGGATGCTGTACTCAAGACTCAGTTTTACGAGTTTTTGAGACAGCAATAATGAAAAAGCCACCCATTTTGAGGGGAAGGACCGACCCGGTATTCGACCTGCTGGGGAAGTCGCCCCACAAGGAACGCCTCTCGGACTACCTGGTCTTGCTCAAGCCGCTGGACGATCAGGGGCGTTATCTGCCTTTCGATGAGTTGCGCTACCGCTGGGCGCCGGGGCTGGATTCGAATCTATGCTGGGCGCTGGTGAAGAAAGCCCGGACTGCGCAGTACTCAAGTCTTTTGCCGCTGGGCGAGCCGCTTCAATGGGGCAAATTCATGCTCACGCCGTTGGCGCAGAAAGCTATTTCCGCCGTCGATCGACAAGCCACAACGGCCTCGCTGGAGTACATGACCAGTCAGATTGGCGAGCATGCGCACTTCAGCTATCTGCTTAACGATTTGATCGAAGACGAAGCCATCAGCAGCAGCCAGCTCGAAGGCGCGGCGACCACCACGCGCGTGGCCAAGGACATGCTCAAGCGTAATCGCCTGCCGCGCACGCCGGATGAGCGAATGGTGATCGGCAACTTCAAGATGATGAATTTCGCCTGGGAAAAGCGGTATGACGCCCTGAGTGTCGAACTGATTTCAGCCATGCACCGGGTGGGTGTCGAGGGCATTGATGACACGCAATATTCGCCGGGGGCGTTCAGGGGCAACGATGATGTGGTGGTACAGGACGGCGAGGGCAACACCGTGCATACACCGCCGCCCGCAGCAGGGCTGGTGTCACGATTGCGGGTGTTGTCGACGTGGATCAACCAGCCCCACAACGATCCCGATCAAGTGGATTACCTTCATCCACTGATCAAAGGCATGGCACTGCATTCTGCACTGGGCTATGAGCATTTCACCGAGGCTTGTCGGAAAAGTCTGGCGTATGCCGAGTGTTAGAGAAGCGGAAGATGGGGCGTGAGTGGGTAATGCCGATCAGTTAAGGATTTGAGCACCGCTATCCTTGTGGGAGCGAGCTTGCTCCGGGCGGCGTTCCGACGATAGCGGACTGGCAGGCAACGTATGTGTTGAATGTAAGACCGCCATCGTCGGAACGCCGCCCGGAGCAAGCTCGCTCCCACAGGTTCTGCGCCTTAACTGATCAGCGGGAGAGAGTATTAGAGGGTGCCAAACACCTTCTTCGCCAAACTGGTCGCTGCCGCCGCAGGATTCTGGCGGATGGCTTCTTCCTGTTTACCAATCATCTCGAACAGACCGTTCAATGCCTGCTCGGTCACGTAGCTTTCGATATTGGCGCTCTTCGCATCCACCATACCCATCGTCGCGGCTTGCCCGGCGAACGAGTTGTACTGCTTGGCCAGGCCTACCTGATCGGTGGCTTGCTTGACGATTGGCAGGAACTTGACGCGGATCTGTTCGCGGCTGGTTTTGCTCAGGTACTGCGTGGCCGAGTCATTGCCGCCGCTGAGGATGCCCTTGGCATCTTCCACACTCATCTTTTTCACCGCATCCACCAGGATTGGCTGGGCCTGGGTCACGGCGGTTTCAGCCGCTTTGTTCATGCTGGCTTCCAGCTGATCAACCTGGTCGCCCATGCCGAACTGCTTCATCTTGCTGGCGACTTTGCCCAGTTTGCCCGGCAGTTCGATTTTCACGTCCGGGTTGTTGCTGAAGCCGCCTGGCGTGCCGAGTTGTTTCACGGCCAGTTGCGCACCTTGAGTCAGGGCATCCTTGAGGCCGCCGGTGGCGTCGCTTTGCGACAGGTCGCTGAGCGACAGCGCCAGGGCGCTGGCGGAGATCATCAAGCCTGCGCACAGGCCGGCAAAGCGAAGGGTAGGGCGGAACATGGCAGCTTCCTTGTTCAAAATAGAGAATTAGCGGGCGGCGTCGACGCGGATTTTCAGTGGCTGCGGGTCGCTGGCATCCAACTGCACTGCGTGATGTTCGGTGGTGATGAACATCAGCTCGCCGTTGACTTCGATCCGTGCGCTGACCGAATAGCGATGACCCGGTTTGACCTGCGTAGGATCGTAACTCAGATGAAACGGCAGCGGCACCTGGCCTTTGACCGGGCCTTTCTGTTCGTCGAGGACCACGGCGGGCGCATCGGCCAGGGAAACGTCCTGCAAGCTGACGCTTAAGATGGCGCTGGGCGGCAGGGCAATGCGTTGCAGGTAGAAGACTTCGCCTTCAAGGTTGGTTTTGGCGGCAGGTTGTAGGGTTTGGCAGGCTCCGAGCAAGGCAGTAAGCCCCAGAAGCAAGAGTTTTTTCATAAGTTAAATCCCTGTCGTTGGCGCCCGAAGTAGACGAGCACCAACGACAATTTAACGGTTTTTTCCGGTGATTTCGCCCTATGGATCTTTTGATATGCGAATTTTTCAAATTCTACTAAAGGGTTTCAATACAACGGATCGGGGATATACCTCAATTGAATTGCGGTATTCATTTTCAGTCGCGGTCAGGGTATAGCGTTTACCAGGTACGACAGTGTCCGGATCGTATTCCAGGTAAAAAGCCTCCGCCATTTTTTCGCTGATATGTATTTGAGTCAGTTGTGCAGCGGTATCGTCGTGCTCGTGGGCGACAACAGTTACTGCGTGTTCAGGTTGAACCGCTTTAGGCTCCTGTGCCTGGAGGTAAAGGCGGCCGACAGGGCTAAGATGCAGGGTTTGTCGGTGCGGCGCACGATGGACAATCACGAAGTAGTCCAGGTCAATCAGCAGTGGAACGCCGTTGTGGGTCATGCTGATCGTTACAAGGTATTTGACGCTGACATCGGAATAGTTGTGCATGAATGAAAAATTCCAACGCCCGCTATACAGTTCCGGTTTGCGGGATTGCGCAACTTTTATGAAAGTGGTTGAGTTGGCAGTTTGCACGCTTATACAGGTTTCGCCTTCGCCATCATCGGGGGGTAGAAAGTCTTCAGGCAAACTGAAAGTTAGAGTGACGTAGTTGTTGGTGTTTTCTAATGGGTTCATCGCGATATCCGTATCGGGATTCAAGTGGGCCTCTATTAATCCATAATTGACAGGTTATAAGAACATCCTTGTTCTTATAGTTATTGTCAGAAAGTTACCGCCGACTCCAACTAAGCCTGATCCGCCGCATCTTCACTGCGATGTAACGCGACCTGCCGGATCGACAAACGAATCTCCGCCGGCAACACCCGCTTGGCAGCGCCTTCGGCCAGTTCGCCGAGCAGTTCGTGATAGCTCAGCTTGCCGGCCTCGTCTCGCTTGAGTACGTCCAGATCCAGCATGGTCTGGATGAAGTGGCGGAACAGGCTCTTGTCGAAGAACTCCGGGGCGTTCAGGCCATGCAGAATCGACAGGCGCTGGGCCATGACCGTGCAGAGGTCTTCCAGCTCTTCGGCGCTTATGCTGTTCTGACCGCTGTTGAGCAGCAGCGAGACCGTCATGTAGAAGCGCTGCAAGGTCTGGGCGATGCTTTTCGACAGCAGGGTCAGCAGTACGAAATGCCGTGAGCTCGGTGCTGGACGCAGGTAAACGTCATTCTCAAAACGCAGCAGACCTTGTTCGACGAAGGCTTCGAGCCATTGATCGATCACTTCATCCAACTCCTCCAGCGACCAGCGAATAAACAGCTCCGATTGCAGGTACGGATACAGCGCGCGACTGTAGCGCAGGATCTGTTCGCGGCTCATGCGCGAGGCGCTCTGGAAGAAGCTCGCCAGCAACGCCGGCAAGGCGAAGATGTGCAAAACGTTGTTGCGGTAGTAGGTCATCAGGACGGCGTTCTGCTCGTCAAGATACAGAATCTTGCCCAGGGCATCGCTCTGCTCGGACAGCAGATCCATGTCCTTCACATGCTCGATCAGCGCGCGGCCGTCACCTTCCGGCAGGGTGGTGTGCGGCGAATACGGGACCTTGCGCAACAGCGCCAGATACAGATCGAGCACGCGCGCCATAGCGCGATCATCCAGCGCCAGACGGCTGGTGGACAGCAGCGCCAGGGCCACGAGGTTGACCGGGTTGATCGCCGCCGCTTCGTTCAGGTGCTGCGCGACTTTCTCGCCCAACCGGTTGGTAGTTTCGTTGAGCCACGCCGGTTTGAACTGCGGACCGAGTTCCTGTTTACGCCAGTCCGGCTGCTCGCTGTCGAGGAATTCCGCCAGTTTGATCGGCTCGCCGAAGTTCACCGCCACCTGACCGAAACGCTGCTTGAGCGCGCCGATGACTTTGAAAATGTCGAAGATCGATTCTTTCTTCTTGGTCGCGCCACGCAGTTCGCCAAGGTAGGTCCGGCCTTCCAGCACGCGTTCATAACCGATGTAGACCGGGATGAACACGATCGGCATACGCGACGAGCGCAGGAAGCTGCGTAGAGTGATTGCGAGCATCCCGGTTTTCGGCTGCAGCATGCGCCCGGTACGCGAACGGCCACCCTCGACGAAGTACTCCACCGGGAAGCCTTTGGTGAACAGGGTGTGCAGGTATTCGTTGAACACCGAGGTGTAGAGCGGGTTGCCCTTGAAGGTACGGCGCATGAAGAACGCACCGCCGCGACGCAGCAGGCCGCCGATCCCCGGCATGTTGAGGTTGATCCCGGCGGCAATGTGCGGCGGGGTCAGGCCGTTGCGAAACAGCAAATAGGACAGCAGCAGGTAGTCGATGTGGCTGCGGTGGCAGGGCACGTAGATCACTTCGTAACCCGGGGCGACCTTTTGCACGCCTTCGATGTTGTTGACCTTGATGCCGTCGTAGATTTTGTTCCAGAACCAGCTCAGCACCACTTCCATGAAGCGGATCGCGGTGTAGGTGTAGTCGGAGGCGATCTCGTTGCCATAACGCAGGGCCAGGGCCTTGGCTTTCTCCGGAGAGATGTTCTCGCGCTCGGCTTCGTCGAGGATCGCTTGCTTGACCAGCGGCTGATTCAGCAGGCCCTTGACCAGGTTGCGACGGTGGGAAATGTCCGGACCGATCACCGCCGCTTTCAGGTTGCGGAAGTGCACCCGCAGAATTCGTTGGGCCATGCGCACGGTGCGCTCGTGGCCCTTGTTGTGGTCGATCAGCTCGCGCAAATGGATCGGCGCGGAGAACTGCACGCGGGTTTTGCGCCCCAGCACAATGATGCTCAGCAACCGGCGCAGGCGCCCGGTGACTGCCCAGCTGTCGGCGAACAGCAACTTCCATGGGCTCGATTCGCTGTCTGGCGACTGACCCCAGAACACGCTGACTGGAATGATCTGCGCGTCTTCGGCGGCGTTCTGGCTCAGGGCGCTGACCAGGCGAGTCAAGGTCGGCGGTGCACCACGTTTATCCTGTCGGCCGAGCCAATCGGGCTCTGGCGTCAGGTAAAAGAACGCGGCGGGCTCCTCCAGCGTACCTACCGAGACCGGCAACACCGGGCGGGGCAAACCCGCCTTGCTGCACTCGGTATCGACCACGGCCAGGTCGGTCAGCGAAGGGTTTTGCAGGACGTAGAACACCGGACGGCTGCGGTCGAGGTTGAGGGTGAACGACGACTGATTGATCGTCTCCGAGCGAACCCAGAGGTAGAGCAGTCGGCGCAGGGTGCCAAACACAAGACGGCGGAACGGGGAACGGGTCATACGGCATCTGCATGAGTGAATAAAACCGAGCGTTTGCTCGGGTGGCCGATAGTGTGCCGTATTCGCTGAAAATCGGCAAAAAAGCGGCTAAGTAAAGTGAGTTGAGAGTTTTGAAGGCTGACATATACTCGGCCGTTCAAAATAAAAATAAGGGGGTACTGATTCATGGCTACGCGTGAAACCGGCAATGTGAAGTGGTTCAACGACGCCAAGGGCTACGGCTTCATTCAGCGCGAGGACGGGGTGGACGTGTTCGTGCATTACCGCGCGATTCGCGGCGAAGGGCATCGCTCGTTGGCTGAGGGTCAGCAGGTTGAATACGGCGTGGTGACCGGCGAGAAGGGCTTGCAGGCTGAGGATGTGGTGGGGCTGTAAACCCATTCTCCAGATCACCCAAAACCACTGTGGGAGCGGGCTTGCTCGCGAATGCGGTGTATCAGTCAACGTTGATGTCGACTGATACACCGCATTCGCGAGCAAGCCCGCTCCCACATTTGATCGGCGTTGCTCTTAGACGGTTTTCCAGGTGATCTCTTCTTCACCGTCCGCGCTAATGCGCATCCAGCGATCGGCCGTCTCTTCACCTTCTTCCTCGACCCAGCTACCCGGTGCGCAACGCACTTCGACGTTCAGCGCGGCAAAGGCTGCGCGGGCGCAGGCGATGTCGTCTTCCCACGGGGTCTGGTCGCTGTCCAGGAACAGGCTGTTCCATTTGCCCACGGCTTTTGGCAACCAGGTGACCGACATGTTGCCGGCCTTGCACTTGTAGGTCTGGCCTTTCTGGACCCAGTCGGTGCATGGGCCCAAAGCAGTGCCGAGCCAGGCCGCGACGGCCTTGTAGTCGACGTCGGCGTCTTTCAGGTAAATCTCGATATCGGGTTGGCGCATGGATGTCCTCACTGCGGGTCTGAAAAATCCATTCGCGGATTTAGCCGGCCTACGACAAATGCCGAAGACCAAAAAATTAAGGTGTTATTGAAGTACGAAGTAATCGTAGCGCATCGAAACGGTGACCTCGAACGGCTCGACCTGTTCGATGACCGCCGCCCGGCGCTCAGCACTGGCGCGCCAGCCGTGGGGCGTCATGGCCAACAGGTTCGCCCGGTCCTGACCCTTTTCCAGCGTCAGTTTGAATTCCAGGGTTTCGCTGTGCTGCAGCGCCATGCCTTCCGGCACCAAAGCCAGATGCTTGTCATCGGTGTATTCACGCACTTCGTCGTACAGACGCTCGCGTAATTCCATCAGATGGCCGCTGGTCGGCCCGACTTTCATCAAACCGCCGCCGGGGCTGAGCAGGCGTTTGGCTTCCTCCCAATCCAGCGGGCTGAAGACGCTGGCGAGAAACTGGCAGCTGCCAGAGGCCAGCGGAACCCGGGCCATGCTGGCGATCAACCAGGTCAGCTGCGGGTTACGTTTGCAGGCGCGTTTGACCGCTTCCCGGGAAATATCCAGTGCGTAACCGTCGGCGTTCGGCAAGGCCTCGGCGATTTGCGCGGTGTAGTAACCCTCGCCACAACCGATGTCCAGCCAGCGCTGCGGTGCGTACCGAGCGGCCAGTTCCGCCAGACGCTTGGCCACCGGCGCGTAATGGCCGGCGTTCAAAAAGTCGCGTCGGGCTTCGACCATCGCCAGGTTATCCCCAGGGTCGCGGCTGTTCTTGTGCTGCACCGGCAACAGGTTCAGGTAACCCTGACGCGCACGGTCGAAACGATGCCCGGCGGGGCAGGCCACGCCGTTGTCCACCGCGTTCAGCGGTTCGCTGCAGATCGGGCAGGCGAGCATCAGGCGAGCAACTTGATCAGGGTCTGGTAGTAGATTTCGGTCAGCACGTCGAGGTCGGCAGCCAGTACACGCTCGTTGACCTGGTGGATCGTCGCGTTGACCGGGCCCAGTTCAACAACCTGAGTACCCATGGTCGCAATGAAGCGCCCGTCGGAGGTGCCGCCACTGGTGGACGCCTTGGTTTCACGACCGGTAATGTCCTTGATGCTCGACGCGACAGCATCGAGCAACGCGCCCGGTTCGGTGAGGAACGGCAGACCGGACAGCGCCCAGTCGATGTGCCAGTCCAGGCCATGCTTGTCGAGGATGTCAGCGACGCGCTTTTGCAGGCCTTCAACGGTGGATTCGGTGGAGAAGCGGAAGTTGAACACCGCCACCAGGTCACCCGGGATTACATTGGTCGCGCCGGTGCCGGAGTTCACGTTGGAGATCTGGAAACTGGTCGGCGGGAAGAAATCGTTGCCGTGGTCCCAGTGCTCGGCGGCCAGTTCGGCCAGCGCCGGGGCGGCGAGGTGGATCGGGTTCTTCGCCAGGTGCGGATAAGCCACGTGACCTTGCACGCCGCGCACGGTCAGCTTGGCACCGAGGGAGCCGCGACGGCCGTTCTTGACCACATCGCCCACCAGGGTGGTACTCGACGGTTCGCCGACGATGCACCAGTCCAGACGCTCCTTACGGGCGGCAAGGCGTTCGATCACGGCTTTGGTGCCGTGGTGCGCCGGGCCTTCTTCGTCGCTGGTGATCAGGAAAGCAACCTTGCCCTTGTGATCCGGGTAGTCGGTGACGAAACGCTCAGCCGCCACGGTCATGGAAGCGAGGCTGCCTTTCATGTCCGCCGCGCCACGGCCGCAGAGCATGCCGTGTTCGTCGATCACCGCGTTGAACGGGTCGATCTGCCAGGCGGTCACCGGGCCGGTCGGCACCACGTCGGTGTGGCCGGCGAAGCACAGTACCGGACCGTCGTGTTTACCGTGGGTCGCCCAGAAGTTATCCACATCTTCGATGCGCATTGGTTCAAGCGCAAAACCGGCATCGCCCAGGCGCTGCATCATCTGCTTCTGGCAATCGGCGTCGACCGGCGTCACGGACGGACGGCGGATCAGGTCGATGGCGAGTTGAAGGGTCGGCGAAAGGTCGGCGTGGGCCGTCATGGAAAACTCCGAAAACATGAAATATGGGCGCGGGCTAAATGTGGGAGCGGGCTTGCTCGCGAATGCGGTGTGTCAGTCAGCATAAAAGTTGATTGTTACACCGCATTCGCGAGCAAGCCCGCTCCCACAGGTTTTGAGTACGGTCAGAAAGACCGTATATCACGCCAAGCCCTGCAAAATGGCGGTTATCTTAAAGCAAAACGGCGGCCATTGGCCGCCGTTTAGTGCATCTGGAACGATTTAGACCGCCGGTGCCGTCTCGCCCTCGACCGAAGGTTTCGGCAGCGAAGACAAGAACGCCATGATCAGCGCCGCCAGGTACGGCAGCGACTGCACGAGCAACATCGTCACCCAGAAGCGCATGTCGTTGCTCGGCAGGCCGTTCACCAGGAAAATCCCCAGCGCCGCGCTCCACAACAGCAGCATGATGAACATTTCTTCGCGAGCTTCCGAAATCGCCACCCAGAAGCCGTGGTTATCGGCGTTTTTCGGGGTGCGGAAGAACGGAATGCTGCTGGTGAAGAAGCCGTACAGCACCGCTTTGGCGATGGTGTGCGACAACGCCAGCCCTGCCAATGCCGCGCAGAACGCATCCTTCAGGTTGACCCCGACCGCACGGCGGTAGAGGAAGATGATCTTGCCCACCTTGAACACGAACAGCGCCAATGGCGGGATTGCGAAAATCAGCAACGGTGGATCGACCCGCTGCGGCACGATGATCATCGCGGACGACCACAACAGGGCGCCGACGGTGAAGAAGATGTTCATGCCATCCGCCACCCACGGCAACCAGCCCGCGAGGAAGTGGTAACGCTGGCCACGGGTCAGCTCGGTGTCCTTGCCGCGCAACAAACTGGCGGTGTGACGCTTGATGATCTGAATCGCACCATAAGCCCAGCGGAAACGCTGCTTCTTGAAGTCGATAAAGGTATCGGGCATCAGGCCTTTGCCGTAGCTGGTGTGGTAATACGCCGCTGACAAGCCTTTTTCGAATACGCGCAGACCCAACTCGGCGTCTTCACAGATGCACCAGTCAGCCCAGCCCAGTTCCTCGAGTACCGAGCGACGGGTCATGGTCATGGTGCCGTGCTGGATGATCGCATCACGGTCGTTACGGGTGACCATGCCGATGTGGAAGAAACCTTTGTATTCCGCGTAGCAGAGCTTCTTGAAGGTGCTTTCGTTCTGGTCGCGGTAATCCTGCGGCGACTGCACCACCGCGATTTTCGGATCGGCGAAGTGCGGCACCATGTGCTTGAGCCAGTTCGGGTCGACGCAGTAGTCCGAGTCAATCACCGCAATCACTTCGGCATCCTTGGCGGTGTGCGGAATCAGGTAGTTCAGCGCGCCACCCTTGAAGCCGGCCAATGGCGCGACGTGGAAAAACTTGAAGCGCGGACCGAGGGTTTCGCAATAGTCGCGCACCGGTTCCCAGACCGCCGGGTCCTTGGTGTTGTTGTCGATGATCAGGACTTCGAAGTCCGGATAGTCGAGGTTCGCCAGGGCGTTGAGGGTCTGTTTGACCATCTCCGGTGGCTCGTTGTAGCAAGGTACGTGAATCGAGACTTTCGGTCGGTAGTCCGAATCGCCCACTACTGGCAGGAATTCACGCCGGCGTTTGTGGGTCCAGGCCGCTTCGGCCAGCTCATGGGCCTCGGTCAGCAGAACGATAAACACCCCGAGTGCACCGAGGGCGAGCAGGAAGCCCACCGTCAGGCTGAACCAGGTGCTGTATTGCTGACTGTAGTCGTAACCGATCCACACCAGCACCGAACCACAGAGGAACGCGATGAAGGTCAGGAAGGTGCGACCACGTTGACGCAGGGCCGAGCCGTCGATCATCAGCAGGGTCAGGGACAGCAGTGCTAGCACTACGGAGCCGATAGCCAGCACGCGCCATTGCGGGATCGCGACGACCGGGCCTTCGAAGTTGAATTTCTGCTGGCGTGCGGCGTTGAACACGCCCCAGTAAGCGCCCACGGAACCTTCGTCACTGGCCTTCCACGGTTGGTCGAAGGCTTCGATCACGAAGTAGTTGAAGCCCTGGCGATTGAGCTTGTTGACCAACGTCCGCAGATAAATCGCCTGGTCTGCCGGCGACGCGTCGGCGCCACCGCGCATACGGCCGTTGCTCGGCCAGCCGACTTCCGACAGCAGCAGCGGTTTTTTCGGGAACATCTTTTTCAGATCCCGGGCGCGGTCGAGAACGAACTGCCCGGACTGCTCCATCGGAACATGTTCCCAGTACGGCAGGACGTGGGCGGCGATCAGGTCGACGTGCTTGGCCAGGCTCGGGTTTTCTTCCCAGACGTGCCATTGCTCGGAAGTCGTCACCGGTACTTTCACTGCCGCGCGGACGCGATCAAGGATCACGCTCAGTTCGGCGGCGGTAATTTCCTTACGGAAGATCGCCTCGTTACCGACTACGACGCGAACCACGCTGCGGGAGGTATTGGCCAGGTCAATGGCGCGCAGGATTTCACGCTCGTTGCGCGCAAGATCCGGGCTGATCCAGATACCCAGCGTCACGCGCAAACCGAATTCTTCGGCGAGCTTGGGAATATCACCCAGGCTGCCATCGACCGAGTAAGTACGGATGTTGTCCGTCAACTTGCTCATGATCTCCAGATCGCGACGCATTTCATCGTCGGTCGGGTATTGCTCTTTTTGTGGGTACTGCCCTTGCTGGAACGGCGAGTACGAAAAGCCGGAGATCTGTTCAGGCCAGTTGGGGGCGGTGACCGGGCGATTGATCAGCGCCCAGAAGCCGGTAAACAAGGCTGCGATGGCGAGCACCACGACCAGGTTGAGTCCAAATTTACGCGATGACATAGCTTTTTCAGGTTCCAGGGGCTGCTGAACGAAGGAACGGTCGGCGGCCGATTGCCAAGAGGCTGGGGGCGCGCATCCTACACCGGGCGTTCACTGACCGTACAGCGGACAGGGAAATGCCGGACGTTGGGCAATCCAACTCGGTTTAAGTTCTTTCGTTGGACCTTGTAGGTTAAATCTTTGTTCTGTGTAGCCTGTTTAAAACGGTCAAGACGCCCGTTCATAGCCCAAAGATGCTCTTGGCCGCTGACGGCCCTATAATGCGCGCCGGTTTTTGGGGTAATGGTCATGAGTACAGAAGATCCGCGGTTTGCAGGCATCGCCCGTTTGTATGGCATTGACGGCCTGGAGCGTTTGCGCGCGGCCCACGTGGCGATCGTTGGCGTCGGTGGCGTCGGTTCCTGGGCGGCGGAAGCCGTCGCCCGTTGTGGCGTGGGCGAGATTTCGCTGTTCGACCTGGACGACGTCTGCGTCAGCAACGCCAACCGTCAGTTGCACGCGCTGGACAGCACCGTCGGCAAACCCAAGGTTGAGGTGATGGCCGAGCGCCTGCGCGGGATCAACCCGGACTGCACCGTGCACGCGGTGGCGGACTTCGTCACCCGCGAGACCATGGCCGAATACATCACGCCGAACATCGACTGCGTCATTGATTGCATCGACAGCGTGAATGCCAAGGCGGCGCTGATTGCCTGGTGCAAGCGCCGCAAGATTCAGATCATCACCACCGGCGGTGCGGGCGGGCAGATTGATCCGACGTTGATTCAGGTGTGCGATTTGAATCGGACCTTCAATGATCCGTTGGCTTCGAAAGTGCGCTCGACCTTGCGCCGCGATTACAACTTCTCACGCACCGTGACCCGCCATTACAGCGTGCCGTGCGTGTTTTCCACCGAGCAACTGCGCTACCCGAAACCGGATGGCAGCATTTGCTTGCAGAAGAGTTTTGTCGGTGATGGTGTGAAGCTCGACTGCGCCGGAGGGTTTGGTGCGGTGATGATGGTGACGGCGACTTTTGGCATGGTCGCGGCGACCAAGGCTGTGGATAAGATTGTGGCTGGAGTGCGGCGCCCCGCCGACAAGTTAATTCCAACGCCTTAAGCGGGGTTTTGTGGCGAGGGAGCTTGCTCCCGCTGGGTCGCGGAGCGGCCCCAAAGCATGCCATCGGGGTGTGTCAGTTGCGATGCGTATAATGTTTTACGACTGCTTCGCAGTCGGGCGGGAGCAAGCTCCCTCGCCACAGAATTACTGAGCCAGCTCACGCATCCGCTGTAACACGGCATTGAGGCCATTACTGCGCGATGGGGAGAGCTGACGACTCAGTCCAAGCTGATCAAACCAATCCGGCAAATCCACCTGCTGCAACTCAACCGCTGACAACCCGTTAACCCGCGCCAGCAGCAACGCCACCAACCCGCGAATCAACCGTGCATCGCTGCTCGCGGCAAACTGCCAGTGCCCGTCATCCAGCGCGCCCACCAGCCACACCTGACTTTCACAGCCGTGCACCCGGTTGGCATCGACCTTTTCCACATCGCTCAACGCCGGCAGACGGTCGCCCCATTGCATCAACAGCCGCGCCCGTTGTTCCCAACCGGCAGCCTTCTGAAAAGTCTCCAGCGCTGTAGCCGCATCGGCAGGCAAGTTCATCGCAACAACTCCAGCGCCTGATCCAGCGCTTCAAAGAACCGTTCCAAATCTTCGGAATCGTTGTACAGCGCCAACGATACCCGGATGGCCCCAGCCAGCTCAAAACGCTTGAGCAACGGCATGGCGCAGTGATGACCGGCGCGCACAGCGATCCCCTGTTCGGTCAGCAAATGCGCCAGATCAGAGTTATGCACACCCTCGACGACAAAACTGGCCAGCGCCAGTTGCGGTTTGCCCAGCAACCGAATGCCGTTGCGTGCTTCAAGGCCTTTGAGCAAATAGTCATGCAGCGCTGCTTCATGGGCGCAAACCGCGTCCTGATCGAGCCCCGCCAGATAATCCAGCGTCGCCCCCAAACCAATCACCCCGGCAATCGGCGGCGTACCCGCCTCGAAACCCAGTGGCGCCGGGCGGAACCGTGCGCTGTGGTAATCCGCATCCAGCACCATTTCGCCGCCGAATTGCCAGTGGCGCAGTTGCTCAAGCGCTTCGTTGCGACCGAACAGCACGCCCAGACCGTCGGGGCCGTAGAGCTTGTGGCTGGAAAACACATAGAAGTCGCAGCCCAGCGCCTGCACGTCGTGCCGGCCATGAACCACGCCTTGGGCGCCATCGACCACGGTCAACGCGTTATGCGCCTTGGCCATCGTCAAGAGGGTGGGCAACGGCTGCCAGGCGCCGAGTACGTTGGACAGCTGACTGACCGCCAGCAAGCGGGTTCGAGGACCGATGAGCTGCGCGGCAGCATCAAGGTCAATCAAACCGTCGGCGTCCAGTGGCAGGATCACCAGCTTCAGGTCGCGGCGGTGGGCCAGTTGCTGCCACGGCAACAGATTGGCGTGATGCTCCAGGGCGCTGATGACAACTTCATCGCCCGGATTGAAAAGATGTTCCAGGCCGTAAGCCAGGAGGTTCAGCGCAGACGTTGCGCCGTGGGTAAAGATGATCTGCCCGCAATCGCCGGCATTGAGCCAGTGGGCGACTTTGCTGCGGCTGTCCTCGAACGCCTGGGTGGCGTGGGCGCCGGGCAGGTGTTGCGCCCGATGCACGTTGGCCGCGCCGTTGGCGTAGTAATGCGCCAGGGCATCCAACAGGGCTTGAGGTTTTTGCGTGGTGGCGGCGTTGTCCAGATACGTCTGGTCTTGCCGTTGCAATGCGGCGATGGCCGGAAAATCGGCGCGCCAGGGAGAGGGCACAAGCATGGTGGTCAAGACTCGTTTGAGCAGGCCGGGCGCTGATGATACGCGCCCGGCCGCTCGACTAACATCGAGTCGCTGCTTAGTTGTGAGCGTGCAGCGCTTCGTTCAGTTCGATGGCCGATTTGTGGGTTTTGCATTCCACGGCACCGGTCTCCGAATTGCGACGGAACAGCAGGTCAGGTTGACCGGCCAGTTCACGGGCCTTCACGACTTTGACCAGTTTGTTGTTTTCGTCCAGCAGCGCCACTTTGGTACCAGCGGTCACGTACAGGCCCGATTCAACGGTGTTGCGATCGCCCAACGGAATGCCGATACCGGCGTTCGCGCCGATCAGGCAGCCTTCGCCGACCTTGATCACGATGTTGCCGCCGCCCGACAGGGTGCCCATGGTCGAGCAGCCGCCGCCCAAGTCCGAACCCTTGCCGACGAATACGCCAGCGGAAACGCGGCCTTCGATCATACCCGGGCCTTCGGTGCCGGCGTTGAAGTTGACGAAACCTTCGTGCATCACGGTGGTGCCTTCGCCGACGTAAGCGCCCAGACGAATACGTGCCGCGTCAGCGATACGCACGCCGGCCGGAACCACGTAGTCGGTCATTTTCGGGAATTTGTCCACCGAGAACACTTCCAGCAGCTCGCCACGCAGACGGGCTTCCAGTTGATGTTCGGCCAGTTCGGCCAGGTCGATTGCGCCCTGGCTGGTCCATGCCACGTTCGGCAGCAGCGGGAACACACCGGCCAGGTTCAGGCCGTGCGGCTTGACCAGACGGTGGGACAGCAGGTGCAGCTTGAGGTAAGCCTCAGGCGTGGAGGTCAGTTGAGCGTCTTCGGCCAGAATAGTCGCGACCAGCGGCTTGTGACTCTCGGCCAGACGGGTCAGCAAGGCAGCCTGGGCAGCGTCGACGCTTTTCAGCGCTTCAGCCAGTTGCGAGGCCTGAGCGGTGGTGAAGGCGATGGCCTGATTGCCTTCGGTGTAGCCCAGAACTGGCGCGATGGCAGCGACCAGTTCGGCCGACGGGTTAAGCAGCGGCTGAGCGTAAAACACTTCCAGCCATGCGCCTTGACGGTTTTGAGTGCCGACACCAAAGGCCAGGCTGAACAGGGTAGTGGACATGTTGATACCTCTAAAAAATGGAACGGGCTGCCTTACTTGAGCGCTGCCGCGTAGATATCTGGCTTGAAGCCAATCAGGGTTCGGTCACCGAGATCAAGCACCGGGCGCTTGATCATCGAGGGTTGTGCGAGCATCAGGTCGATGGCTTTCGGCTGGTCGAGATCGGCTTTGCGTTCGTCGTCGAGCTTGCGAAAGGTCGTGCCTGCACGGTTCAACACCACTTGCCAGCCGTGCTCGTCGCACCATTGGGTCAGGCGTTCACGGTCGATTCCGACCGTTTTGTAATCATGAAAGTCGTAGCTGACAGCGTGTTCATCGAGCCAGGTGCGCGCCTTTTTCATGGTGTCGCAGGCTTTGATGCCGAAAAGGTGCAACGTTTTACTTGAAACGGTCAAGGAATTGCCCCCTTTGCAGGTGCTGGAAATTAATGGTGACGGATTATGCCATGACCGTTCAGTTAAAACGCAAAACCCTGTGGGAGCGAGCTTGCTCCCACAGGGATTGCGGTGCAAATGCTCAGCCTGTGCGTTCGCTGGACTCAGTCAGCGTCGTTCGAACGCGATTCTTAACGTCCGGCCATTACCCCGGAATTTGTCTCGATCATTACAAATGAATAAAGTTTTAGCGTTTGGGATAGAGCAGTTTCATCAAGCGCTTGTCTTTTTTGCTGATCTTGCGGTTGATTGGAATTTCCCAATCACCCACTGTCAGGGTGCTCGCCACTGGATGGTGCATGATCGACTTTCTGTCGTACGGCGTATAAATCGCTTCGATTGTATCGAAGGGTTGAAACAGGTTCCTATCGACTTGTTCTTTGGTCAGCGGATTCATTTCTCGATTCTGGTAGAACGCATACACTTTCGGTTTGTCCCAGGGAATATTGGCCTCAGGGTGTTGGTGTTCATGCATGGCGCCTAAGGCATGTCCAAACTCATGAGTCACGATCACATCGAAGTCTGCATCTTCAGGTTTGACACCCAGATCCATGGTCTGCCAGTCCGGATGAATCAACAGCGCATCGGTGCCCAGCATTGAGCTGTTGACGTTGTTTTTTGTCGCAATCCGGATATCACCTTCAAGTCCATCGACAAAATCGAAGCTCAGATTGATATAGGGCAGCCACTGGCTGGCCGCATTGATGATTTTCTGTTTGTGTTCATCGTCGGGGCCGTCGATAAACGCGATCTTGAGTGTGCGTCCGTTTGCCCACAGCTTTGAGTAATTGATCAGAGAGCGCTTGCGACGAGTGCCGCCGGTGCCGGTGCCGGCATTCTCAGGGTTCTCGTTGATGGCGGTCTCATAGGATTGTTGATCGTCGGGCCATTGGATAAGGGTGCAGTCTTCAATACTGTTCATTGGCTACTTCTTCCTTGAAGTAAGGTCGTGTGAATGCGCACGCTAATGCGCTGCATGAGAGTAAGGGGGACTCTGCAGTTCGGTGAACTTTAATTTCGGATGAAGTGTAACTGGCTATATAAGAGTGCCCGCACTGCGTTGCACAGTGCGGGCTGGGATATTTACTTGTTGCGGGTAATAAACTCGCGAATTCTCTTGGCCGCTTCCACACATTCGGCCAGCGGCGCGACCAGCGCCATGCGCACGCGACCGGCTCCCGGATTAGCGCCGTCAACTTCACGGGACAGATAAGAACCCGGCACTACCGTGACATGTTCTTCCACAAACAGATCACGGCAGAACGCCTCATCATCGCCTTCAACATTCGGCCACAAATAGAAACCGCCATCCGGACGCTGCACATCCATCACCGGGCTGAGGATCTCCAGCACCGCATCGTATTTCTCACGATACAGCGCACGGTTGGCGCGTACGTGTACTTCGTCATTCCACGCAGCAACGCTGGCCAGTTGAGTCTGAACCGGCATCGCGCAGCCGTGATAGGTGCGATAAAGCAGGAAGCCTTTGAGAATGTCCGCATCACCGGCCACGAAACCCGAGCGCAGTCCCGGCAGGTTGGAGCGCTTGGACAAGCTGTGGAACACCACGCAACGCTTGAAGTCCTTGCGGCCCAGTTCCACGCAGGCGCTGAGCAGGCCGGCCGGTGGAGTTTGTTCGTCGAAATAAAGTTCGCTGTAGCACTCGTCCGCGGCGATCACGAAGTCGTATTCGTCGGCCAGGGCGATCAGCTTCTTCAGGGTTTCGACCGGGATCAGTGCGCCGGTCGGGTTGCCTGGCGAGCACAGGAACAGGATCTGGCAGCGTTTCCAGATGTCCGGTGAGACGGCGTCGAAATCCGGGTTGAAGCCGTTTTCGTCCAGGCACGGCAGGTAATGCGGCTTGGCACCGGCAAGGAACGCTGCGCCTTCGTAGATCTGATAGAACGGGTTCGGGCTGACCACCAGTGCATCGTCGCCACGGTTGACTACGGTCTGGGTGAAGGCGAACAGCGCTTCACGAGTGCCGTTGACCGGCAGCACATTGCGCGCGGGGTCGAGCCAGCCGTTCGGAACGCTGAAACGACGTTCGCACCACGCGGCGATGGCTTCACGCAGGGCCGGAATTCCGAGGGTGGTCGGGTACACGGCCATCTTATCCAGATTGCTTGCCAGGGCTTCGGCGACAAAGCTCGGCGAACGGTGTTTCGGCTCGCCAATGGACAGTGCAATGGCACGCTTGTCCGGGTTTGGCGTGACGCTGCCGAGCAGGGCGCGGAGCTTCTCGAACGGGTAGGGCTGCAACTGGTTCAGAGCGTTGTTCATCGGTACGGGGTCTCGTTCAAAGCGGCTGAATCCTGACGCGCAATCAGATGCTGATGCGCGACAGTTTGATATCGGGTTCGTTACTGACGGTCAGCTGTTCGACGATTGCATCCTGCAAGCGGCTGCACAGCAATGGGTCGGACAACGGTTGGTTGTTCGCATCGGTGATGAAGAACACGTCTTCCACGCGCTCGCCGAGGGTCGCAATCTTGGCGTTCTGTAGCGACAGATCAAATTCGAGGAAGATCGTGCCGATACGTGCCAGCAGGCCTGGGCGGTCGGGGGCGCTGAGTTCCAGCACGGTCACCGGACGCTGGGCGTCGTTGTGGATCGTCACCTGTGGCGCAAACGCGAAATGCTTGAGCTGGCGCGGTACCCGACGCTGAATGATGGTCGGGTAGTCGTCCGGGTTGCGCAGGGCTTCGGTCAGGCCTTCGCGAATCTGTTTGACCCGCGCCGGGTTATCGCCGATCGAGTCGCCGTCGGTGTCGAGCACGATGTAGGTGTCGAGGGTGAACTGGCTGCTGGAGGTGATGACCCGGGCGTCGTGAATGTTCAGGTTGAGCTGGTCCATTGCAGCCACGGTCACGGCGAAGAAGTCGTGTTGATCCGGCGCATAGATAAAGATCTGCGTGCCGCCTTCGAACTCGCGCTGGGTGGTTTCCTTGATCAGCACCAGCGGCCCGCCGTCGGCCGGCTGCTGGAGGATCGCGTCACTGTGCCAGGCCACGTCGCCGGCGGTGTGGCGCAGGAAGTAGTCATCGCCCAATTGCGCCCACAGCTGCTCGACGTCGTCCGGATCGGTGCCGCCGCGTACCAGAATGTCCAGTGCCGCGCTCTGTGTCTGGCGAATCTGCTCTTCGCGGTCCACCGGGTTTTCCAGGCCGCGGCGCAAGGCCCGCTTGGTCTCGGTGTAGAGCTGGCGCAACAGGCTGGCGCGCCAGGAATTCCACAGCGTCGGGTTGGTGGCGTTGATGTCGGCGACGGTCAGTACGTACAGATAATCGAGGTGGGTTTCGTCGCCGACGATCTGCGCGAAATCGTGGATCACCTGCGGGTCGGACAAGTCCTTGCGCTGGGCGGTGGTCGACATCACCAAATGGTTCTGCACCAGCCAGACGATCAGGCGGCTGTCCCACACCGGCAACTGGTGGCGCTGGCAAAAAGCTTCGGCATCCACTGCGCCGATTTCCGAGTGATCGCCATGCCGGCCCTTGCCGATGTCGTGGTACAGGCCGGCCAGGTAGATCAGCTCGGGTTTGGGCAGTTTGCCCATGAGCTTGCTGGCCAGCGGGAATTTTTCCGACACCTGGGTGTACTGCAACTTACGCAGATGTTTGATCAGGTTCAGGGTGTGAGCATCGACCGTATAGATGTGAAACAGGTCGTGCTGCATCTGCCCGACAATGAAGCCGAACTCCGGCAAGTAGCGCCCGAGGATGCCGTAACGGTTCATCCGTCGCAGGTTGCGGTGGATGCCGATCTTGCACTTGAACAGCTCGATAAACAGGCTGGTATTGCGGATGTCGTTGCGGAAATCGTCGTCGATCAGGTGACGGTTTTCTCGCAGCAGACGAATGGTGTCGGCGCGCACGCCTTTGATTTCCGGCTGCTGGGCCATCAGTACGAAGATTTCCAGCATGGCGAACGGAGTTCGGCGGAACACGTTGTCGTTGCGCGCCTCGATGTAACCGTCGTGCAGCTGGAATCGCGAGTTGATCGGCTGCGGCGGCGCTTGGTCTTCCGGCGCGAGGATGACTTCCTCGAAGTGCTGGATGATCAGGTCGCTGAGCTGGGCAATGCTCATGACCACGCGGTAATACTGCTGCATGAAGTTTTCGATGGCTTGCTTGGCGTCATCGCCTTTGAAGCCCAGCAGCCCGGCGATGGTGCGCTGGTGATCAAACAGCAAGCGGTCTTCGGAGCGGCCGGCGAGCATGTGCAGGGCGTAACGAACCTTCCAAAGGAATTCCTGGGAGGAGGCCAACAGCGCGTTTTCGCTCTCGACCAGGAAACCTTCGCCGGCCAGGGCCCGCAGGTTCAGGGTGCCGTACTCGCGACGGGCCACCCACAGAATCGTCTGAATATCCCGTAGGCCGCCGGGAGAGCCTTTGACGTTGGGTTCCAGGTTGTATTCGGTGTCGTTGTATTTGTGGTGACGGGCCTTCTGCTCGGCGCGTTTGGCCAGGAAGAAGTCCTTGCTCGGCCACATGTGCGCGGTGCTGGTGACATCCAGCATGCGCTGGCGCAAGCGCTCGGGGCCGCAGATGGTGCGGCTTTCCATCAGGTTGGTGACGACCGTCAGGTCGGCGCGGGCCTCCTGGACGCATTCGTCCACCGAGCGAACGCTCTGGCCCACTTCAAGGCCGATGTCCCACAACAGCGTCAGAAAACGCTCGATGGAATCTCGGAAAACTTCGTGATCGGCGCTGTCCAGCAGGATCAGCAAATCGATGTCGGAATAAGGGTGCAACTCGCCGCGACCGTAGCCGCCGACCGCGACCAGTGCGATGTCGGCTTCGGAACTCAAGCTGAACTGCTCCCAGGCCTTTTGCAGGATGTTATCGACGAACCAGGCACGATCCTCGATCAACCGGCGAATGTCGCGGCCGCTGCGAAAGCGCTCGTCGAGTACCTCGCGGGCCTGGCGAATCGCCTTCTTGAAGGCCGCGATCGGGCTTGCCTTCAGGGCCAGTTCAGCCTGGAACTGGCCACGGTCGAAGAGTTCGGGATCCACCTGCGGCATCGATTGGCTTTCCTGTCTATAAGGCTGAGGAGCTGCGCGCCCGGATCAGGCCGAAACGCGCGGAATGGTGTCGTCGGCGCGCAGGGTGAAGATCTCGTAACCGGTTTCGGTTACCAGCAGGGTGTGTTCCCACTGGGCCGACAGCTTGCGGTCCTTGGTGATCGCGGTCCAGCCGTCGCCCAATACCTTGGTGTCGGCCTTGCCCTGGTTGATCATCGGCTCGATGGTGAACGTCATGCCGGCTTTCAGCTCCATGCCGGTGCCGGCGCGGCCGTAGTGCAGGATCTGCGGCTCTTCATGGAACACCTTGCCGATGCCGTGACCGCAGAACTCGCGAACCACGGAAAAACCGTTCTTTTCAGCGTGCTTCTGGATCACTTCACCGATGTCGCCCAGGCGGCAGCCGGGTTTGACGATTTCGATGGCCTTGTACATGCATTCCTGAGTCACTTGCGACAAGCGCTCGGCCCAGACCGGCACGGTGCCGACGTGGAACATGCGGCTGGTGTCGCCGTGGTAGCCGTCCTTGATGACGGTGACGTCGATGTTCAGCGTATCGCCATCCTTCAAGGCCTTCTCGTTCGGAATGCCGTGGCAGACCACGTGATTGATCGAGGTGCAGATCGACTTCGGGAAGCCCTTGTAGTTGAGCGGGGCAGGGATAGCTTTCTGCTCGTTGACGATGTAGTCGTGGCAGATGCGGTCCAGTTCTTCTGTGGTAATGCCCGGCTTGACATGTTCGGCAATCATTTCCAGCACATCGGCGGCCAGTTTGCCGGCGATGCGCATTTTTGCGATGTCCTCTGGGGTTTTGAGGGTGACGGTCATACAGGCTCTCTCTGCGCTCGATGGCGCCTTCTAAAACGGAATGGGCGTTGCGCGGTCGATCTTCGCGGCCCTGAAAAACGCGATTCTAACAGACGAGCAGCGCAAATCTGAGCCTCTGTGCATCGCTTCTCCTTATAGAATGGCGCATTCTTGGAGGATTCCAAGGGACGGAACCAACGCACGCGCCAGGATTTAACAATCCGGGTTCCGTTTTTTTCAGCCTTGTGATATAAAATGCGCCGCTTTCCGGGGATCCCCTGAAAAGCCTAAATCCACACACGTGTCGACACGATGACCTGGGTGCCTTCAGCTGATGCTGCTGGTTGGTCATTGGGATACGTGGAGGCCAAACCCGACTTACTTAAGGAACTATCATGTCCCAAGTCAACATGCGCGATATGCTGAAGGCCGGTGTGCACTTCGGTCACCAGACCCGTTACTGGAACCCGAAAATGGGTAAATACATTTTCGGCGCGCGTAACAAGATCCACATCATCAACCTTGAAAAAACCCTGCCAATGTTCAACGAAGCTCTGACTTTCGTAGAGCGTCTGGCCCAGGGCAAAAACAAGATTCTGTTCGTCGGCACCAAGCGTTCCGCTGGCAAGATCGTTGCTGAAGAAGCAGCACGTTGCGGTTCGCCGTACGTCGATCACCGCTGGTTGGGCGGCATGCTGACCAACTTCAAAACCATCCGTGCTTCCATCAAGCGTCTGCGTGACCTTGAAGTGCAAGCCGAAGACGGTACTTTCGCCAAGCTGACCAAGAAAGAAGCGCTGATGCGCACTCGCGATCTTGAGAAGCTCGATCGTTCCCTGGGTGGTATCAAGGACATGGGCGGTCTGCCAGACGCTCTGTTCGTTATCGACGTTGATCACGAGCGCATCGCGATCACCGAAGCCAACAAGCTGGGCATCCCGGTTATCGGCGTAGTCGATACCAACAGCAGCCCGGAAGGCGTTGACTACATCATCCCAGGCAACGATGACGCAATCCGCGCTATCCAGCTGTACATGGGTTCGATGGCTGACGCTGTAATCCGTGGTCGCAACCACGTTGCTGGCGGCACCGAGCAGTTCGTTGAAGAAGCTCCGGTAGCAGCAGCTGAGTAATTGACGCCTTGGCGTTGACTCAGTAAGCAAAAAGGGGGCTTGGCCCCCTTTTTGCCACCTCGAAAACCGTTTGTCGGTAGCGCAGTTGCATTGTCTGTAGCGTGCAGCGACCCACAGCGGTGGTTCGGGAAGAATTGATCGCCCGTTCGATCGGGTGGAATGGTTGAAAACCTATCCAAGAGGAATTTAGAAATGGCAGAGATTACTGCAGCGTTGGTCAAAGAACTGCGCGAGCGTACTGGCGAAGGCATGATGGACTGCAAAAAGGCCTTGACCAAGGCTGGCGGCGACATCGAAAAAGCCATTGATGACATGCGTGCTTCGGGCGCCATCAAGGCTGCCAAGAAAGCTGGCAACGTGGCTGCTGAAGGCGCAATCGCTCTGAAGGAAGACGGTAAATCCGCCGTTCTGCTGGAAGTGAACTCGCAGACCGACTTCCTGGCTTTGCAGGATGACTTCAAGGCATTTGTCGCTTCCAGCGTTGAAAAAGCGTTCGCTGACAAACTGACTGACGTTGCTCCGCTGATCGCCGCTCAAGAAGCCGATCGCCTGGTTCTGGTCGGCAAGGTTGGCGAAAACGTCAACATCCGTCGTCTGGCGCGCGTTGAAGGTGACGTTGTTGGTGGTTACCTGCACGGCAACAAGATCGGTGTTGTGGTTGCCCTTAAAGGCGGCAGCGTTGAGCTGGCCAAAGACATCGCCATGCACGTAGCGGCGACCAACCCTGAATTCCTGCTGCCATCGGAAGTTTCCGCTGAAGCGGTCGAGCGTGAGAAAGGCGTGTTCCTGACCCTCAACGCTGACAAGATCGCTGGCAAGCCAGAAAACATCGTTGAAAACATGGTCAAAGGCCGTATCAGCAAGTTCCTGGCTGAAGCGAGCCTGGTTGAGCAGGCGTTCGTCAAGAACCCTGAAATCAAGGTTGGCGAACTGGCCAAGAAAGCCGGTGCTGAAATCGTTTCCTTCACCTACTTCAAAGTAGGCGATGGCATCGAGAAGCCGGTCGACAACTTCGCTGAAGAAGTTGCTGCCCAGCTGGCTGCCGCCAAGCAATAAGACGGTTTTTAACTGTCGCCCTGAAGAGGCTGCCCGCTCACGCGCGCAGCCTCTTTTCAGATGGGGCACCAATTTTTAATTGGTTTCCTTTTGGAACTGGCTTACAAAGCCATGTTCCGATGGTGCTGAAACAGCGCCAAGTTAGAGTGAACGCCAGCTGTAAACAGCTCGCAAAGAATTTTTAAAATACGCCGCAGGAGAGATTCGCAATGGCTCAGCAGGGCAGTGGTTATCAGGCTCGCTATAAACGCATTCTACTCAAGCTTAGCGGCGAGGCCCTGATGGGCTCGGAAGAGTTCGGGATCGATCCGAAAGTTCTGGATCGCATGGCGCTGGAAGTCGGCCAACTGGTCGGCATCGGTGTTCAGGTCGGTCTGGTGATCGGCGGCGGTAACCTGTTCCGCGGTGCAGCGCTGAGCGCGGCCGGCATGGATAGGGTCACCGGTGACCACATGGGTATGCTGGCCACTGTGATGAACGCCTTGGCCATGCGCGATGCGCTGGAACGTGCCAATATCTCGGCCATCGTGATGTCGGCCATTTCCATGGTTGGCGTGACCGATCACTATGATCGCCGCAAAGCCATGCGCCACTTGAACGCCAAGGAAGTCGTGATTTTCGCGGCCGGTACCGGCAATCCGTTCTTCACCACGGATTCGGCAGCGTGCTTGCGTGCAATCGAAATCGATGCCGATGTCGTGCTCAAGGCGACCAAGGTCGATGGCGTCTACACCGCTGACCCATTCAAAGACCCGCATGCCGAGAAGTTCGATCATCTGACTTACGATGAAGTACTGGATCGCAAGCTGGGCGTGATGGATCTGACCGCCATTTGCCTGTGCCGCGACCACAAGATGCCGTTGCGCGTATTTAACATGAACAAGCCCGGCGCCCTGCTGAATATCGTGCATGGCGGCGCTGAAGGGACCCTGATCGAGGAAGGCCAGCAATGATCAACGAAATCAAGAAAGACGCTAAAGAGCGTATGCAGAAATCCGTCGAGTCGCTGATGCACAACTTCGGCCGTATTCGTACTGGCCAGGCGCACCCAAGCATTCTGGAAGGCGTGATGGTGCCGTATTACGGTTCTGACACCCCGATCAAACAGGTGGCGAACATCACCGTCAAAGACGCCCGTACCCTGCAAGTCGTTGCCTTTGAGCGCAACATGCTGGGTGCCGTGGACAAAGCCATCGGTAGCGCGGGTCTGAACCTCAACCCGACCAACCTGGGCGAATTGTTGCTGATCTCCATGCCGGCCCTGACCGAAGAAACCCGCAAGGGCTTCACCAAGCAGGCTCGTGATGTCGCTGAAGATGCCCGTGTTGCGGTGCGCAACATCCGTCGTGACGCGAACAGCCAGCTCAAGGATCTGGTCAAGGAAAAAGAAATCAGCGAAGACGAAGAGCGTCGCGCCACTGGCGAAATTGATGATCTGACCAAAAAGTACGTGGCTGAAATCGACGCGAATTTGGCGCAGAAAGAAAAAGACCTGATGGCCGTATAAGGGTCGCGTTTTCATGGAAAAGACCAAGCAGACTGCGCCGTCCGCGGTGCCGCGCCATGTCGCGATCATCATGGATGGTAATAATCGCTGGGCGAAAAAGCGCTTTATGCCGGGTGTCGCCGGTCATAAAGCGGGTGTGGATGCGGTTCGTGCGGTGATCGAGGTGTGCGCCGAGGCCGGGGTCGAAGTATTGACCCTGTTTGCCTTCTCCAGTGAGAACTGGCAGCGCCCGGCCGACGAGGTCAGCGCCTTGATGGATCTGTTCTTCAAGGCATTGCGTCGCGAGGCCAAGCGCCTGAACGAAAACAACATCAGTTTGCGCATCATTGGCGACCGTTCGCGCTTTCATCCAGAGCTTCAGGCTGCCATGCGTGAAGCTGAGGCAATGACAGCGGGCGCCAATCGCTTCATTCTGCAGATCGCTGCCAACTATGGCGGACAGTGGGATATCGCGCAGGCCGCACAGCGTCTGGCTCGGGAAGTTCAGGCCGGGCACCTGCGTCCGGAAGACATTACCCCGGAACTGTTGCAAACCTGCCTGGCTACCGGCGATTTGCCGTTGCCGGACTTGTGCATCCGTACCGGTGGCGAGCACCGCATCAGCAACTTCCTGCTGTGGCAACTGGCTTACGCCGAGTTGTACTTCTCCGACCTGTTCTGGCCGGACTTCAAACACGATGCCATGCGTACCGCGCTGGCCGATTTTGCTTCTCGGCAGCGCCGCTTCGGTAAAACGAGCGAGCAGGTCGAGGCTGGAGCCCGGTTTTAATGCTTAAACAACGAATCATCACCGCACTGATCCTGTTGCCGATTGCCCTGTGCGGGTTTTTCCTGCTCGAAGGCACCGGTTTTGCGCTGTTCATCGGGCTGGTCGTGACCCTCGGTGCATGGGAGTGGGCACGCCTGGCGGGCTTCACTGAGCAACCGATCCGCATTGCCTATGCAGCTGTGGTCGCGTTGATGCTGTTTGTCATGCATATCGTGCCTGGGCTCGCGCCTTGGGTGTTGGGCGCTTCGGTGCTTTGGTGGGGCGTTGCAACCTATCTGGTGCTGACTTATCCGCGCTCCAGCGAACTTTGGTCCAGCGTTGCCTGCAAGCTGGTGATCGGTCTGCTGATCCTGCTGCCTGCCTGGCAAGGTCTGGTTCAGATCAAGCAGGAGCCTTTGGGCAACTGGCTGATCATGGCGGTGATGGTGCTGGTCTGGGGCGCTGATATCGGTGCTTATTTCTCTGGCCGGGCCTTTGGCAAGCGCAAGCTGGCGCCACAGGTCAGTCCCGGCAAAAGCTGGGAGGGTGTCTACGGCGGCCTCGCGGTGAGTCTGGTCATTACTGTCATTGTAAGTCTGGTTCGAGACTGGACGGTGGCGCAACTGTTCAAAGGTCTGATGGGTGCAGCCATCATCGTGTTTATCTCGGTGGTAGGTGATCTCACCGAAAGCATGTTCAAGCGTCAGTCCGGGATCAAGGACAGCAGTAATCTGCTGCCGGGTCACGGCGGCGTGCTGGACCGAATCGACAGTCTGACTGCAGCGATTCCAGTGTTTGCCGTGCTGCTATGGATGGCGGCACCGTGAGCCGCCCGCAGCAGATTACCGTCCTGGGGGCGACCGGTTCGATTGGTCTGAGCACGCTAGACGTCATCGCTCGCCATCCCGAGCGTTATCAGGTTTTCGCCTTGAGCGGTTTCACCCGTCTGAGCGAGCTGTTGGCACTGTGTGTTCGTCATACGCCGCGGTTCGCCGTGGTGCCTGAGGCGGGTGCCGCCCGAGGTTTGCAGGACGACTTGTGCGCCGCAGGTCTGTCGACCCGCGTGCTGGTCGGGGAGAAGGGCCTGTGTCAGATTGCTTCCGATCCTGAGGTCGATGCGGTCATGGCGGCCATCGTTGGCGCTGCGGGCTTGCGACCGACTCTGGCGGCGGTAGAAGCCGGCAAGAAAATCCTCCTGGCCAACAAAGAAGCACTGGTGATGTCCGGTGCGCTGTTCATGCAGGCGGTGCGCAAGAGTGGTTCGGTGTTGCTGCCGATCGACAGCGAGCACAACGCGATTTTCCAGTGCATGCCACAGGATTTCGCGCGTGGGCTGGGTGCCGTCGGGGTGCGTCGGATTTTACTCACAGCCTCTGGCGGTCCGTTCCGACAGACACCTATGGCTGAACTGGTGCATGTTTCCCCTGAGCAAGCGTGTGCCCACCCGAACTGGTCCATGGGGCGCAAGATTTCGGTGGATTCGGCCAGCATGATGAACAAGGGGCTGGAGTTGATCGAAGCCTGCTGGCTGTTTGATGCCAAGCCGTCTCAGGTCGAAGTGGTGATTCATCCTCAAAGCGTGATTCATTCGCTGGTCGATTACATCGACGGTTCGGTATTGGCTCAGTTAGGTAACCCTGACATGCGCACGCCGATCGCCAACGCGCTGGCCTGGCCGGAGCGAATCGACTCGGGTGTTGCGCCGCTGGACCTGTTTGCAATTGCGCGGCTGGACTTCCAGGCGCCTGATGAAGAGCGATTCCCGTGTCTGCGCCTTGCGCGTCAGGCGGCTGAATCCGGCAATAGCGCGCCGGCCATGCTGAATGCGGCGAATGAAGTGGCGGTCGCGGCCTTTCTCGACGGGCGGGTTCGCTACCCGGAAATCGCGAGTATCATCGAAGAAGTATTGAATCTCGAGCCCGTGGTTGCGGTTGATGATCTCGAGGCAGTGTTCACGGCCGACGCAAAAGCGCGAGTACTGGCCGAACAATGGTTGAGTCGTCACGGGCGGTAAGTGCTGCAATACGTTGACCCATGCGGCACTGGACAGGATTGCGGAGAAAGTAGATGAGCGCGCTCTATATGATTGTCGGCACCCTGGTGGCTTTGGGTGTGCTGGTCACCTTCCACGAATTCGGCCATTTTTGGGTCGCGCGTCGCTGTGGGGTCAAAGTGCTGCGTTTCTCCGTGGGCTTCGGTATGCCGTTGCTGCGCTGGCACGACAAGAAAGGCACTGAGTTCGTCGTCGCCGCGATCCCGCTGGGCGGTTACGTAAAAATGCTCGACGAGCGCGAAGGCGAAGTGCCTGCCGATCAGCTTGATCAATCCTTCAATCGCAAATCCGTCCGCCAGCGCATCGCTATCGTATCGGCGGGTCCGATTGCCAACTTTTTACTGGCGATGATTTTTTTCTGGGTGCTCGCCATGCTCGGCAGCGAGCAAGTGCGCCCGGTCATTGGTGCAGTCGAATCCGGCAGTATCGCCGCCAAGGCTGGTTTGAGCGCAGGCCAGGAAATCATTGCCATCGATGGCGAGCCAACTTCTGGCTGGGCCGCGGTGAACCTGCAGTTGGTCCGTCGTCTTGGGGAGAGCGGTTCCCTGCAGTTGCTGGTCCGTGATCAGGGTTCCACAGTGGATTCGCCCCGTGAACTGATGCTGGATAAATGGCTCAAGGGTGCCGATGAGCCGGATCCGATTCGTTCGCTGGGTTTACGCCCTTGGCGTCCGGCGCTGCCACCGGTCCTGGCCGAACTTGACCCGAAAGGCCCGGCACAGGCTGCTGGCCTGAAGACCGGTGACCGACTGTTGGCTCTGGACGGTAAGTCGCTTGATGACTGGCAGCAGGTGGTGGATACGGTCCGTATGCACCCTGATACCAAAATCATGCTGCGCGTCGAGCGTGATGGTGCTCAAATCGACGTCCCTGTGACGCTGGCCGCTCGCGGCGAGAAGAAGGCGCCCAGTGGTTATCTGGGGGCTGGAGTGAAGGCGGTTGATTGGCCGCCAGAGATGATTCGCGAAGTGAGTTATGGTCCTGTGGCAGCGATTGGGGAGGGGGCTCGACGCACCTGGACCATGAGCGTACTGACCCTCGATTCGCTCAAGAAAATGTTGTTCGGTGAGCTCTCGGTAAAAAACTTGAGTGGACCGATAACCATTGCTAAAGTGGCGGGCGCTTCTGCCCAGTCGGGTGTCGCTGATTTCCTGAATTTCCTTGCTTATCTGAGTATTAGCTTGGGGGTTCTGAATTTGTTGCCCATTCCTGTACTGGATGGGGGGCATTTGTTGTTTTATCTGATCGAGTGGGCGCGTGGTCGCCCCTTGTCGGATCGGGTGCAGGGTTGGGGGATACAGATCGGTATCAGTTTGGTGATCGGGGTGATGTTGCTTGCTCTTGTCAATGATCTGGGTCGACTGTAACGCTTCGCTGAATTGCGAATCTGCCGCATTTTGCGGCAGTTTGTTTATTGCCAGTTGGAATAAGAAAGGACTTCATGAAACGTCTGCTGCTAACTGCGGTTCTCACCGTATTGATGATCGCCGAAGTTCACGCCGAGTCCTTCACTATCTCTGATATTCGCGTCAATGGCCTCCAGCGGGTCTCCGCGGGTAGCGTCTTTGGTGCTTTGCCGTTGAACGTCGGTGAACAGGCGGATGATCGTCGCCTGGTGGAATCCACTCGTGCGTTGTTCAAAACCGGTTTCTTTCAAGATATCCAGCTGGGCCGCGATGGCAACGTCCTGGTCATCACTGTAGTCGAGCGCCCGTCGGTCGCCAGTATCGAGATCGAGGGTAACAAGGCGATCTCCACTGAAGACCTGATGAAAGGCCTGAAACAATCCGGTCTGGCTGAAGGCGAGATCTTCCAGCGTGCCACCCTCGAAGGTGTGCGTAACGAGCTGCAGCGCCAATACGTCGCTCAGGGTCGCTACTCGGCTACCGTCGACACTGAAGTGGTGCCGCAGCCGCGTAACCGCGTTGCGTTGAAGGTCAATATCAACGAAGGCACCGTTGCTGCTATCCAGCACATCAACGTGGTGGGTAACACCGTCTTTCCTGAAGAAGACCTGATCGACCTGTTTGAACTCAAGACCACCAACTGGCTGTCGTTCTTCAAGAACGATGACAAGTACGCTCGTGAAAAACTGTCCGGTGACCTGGAGCGTCTGCGCTCTTACTACCTGGACCGTGGCTATATCAACATGGATATCGCTTCGACCCAGGTGTCCATCACCCCGGACAAGAAGCACGTCTATATCACCGTCAACGTCAATGAAGGCGAGAAGTACACCGTCCGTGACGTCAAGCTGAGCGGCGACCTGAAAGTCCCTGAAGACCAGGTCAAGTCCCTGCTGCTGGTCCAGAAAGGCCAGGTGTTCTCGCGCAAGCTGATGACCACCACGTCCGAACTGATCACCCGTCGTCTGGGTAACGAGGGTTACACCTTCGCCAACGTCAATGGCGTGCCTCAGCCTCATGATGAAGACCACACCGTCGACATCACGTTCGCCGTCGATCCGGGCAAGCGTGCTTACGTGAACCGCATCAACTTCCGTGGCAACACCAAGTCCGAAGATGAAGTGCTGCGCCGTGAAATGCGTCAAATGGAAGGCGGCTGGGCTTCGACTTACCTGATCGACCAATCCAAGACTCGTCTTGAGCGTCTGGGCTTCTTCAAGGAAGTCAACGTCGAAACGCCGGCCGTGCCGGGTGTCGACGACCAGGTGGACGTGAACTACAGCGTTGAAGAGCAGGCTTCCGGTTCGATTACCGCCAGCGTCGGTTTCGCCCAGAGCGCCGGTCTGATCCTCGGTGGTTCGATCACCCAGAACAACTTCCTGGGTACAGGTAACAAGGTCAGCATCGGCTTGACGCGCAGTGAATACCAGAGCCGCTATAACTTCGGTTACGTCGACCCGTACTGGACTGCTGATGGCGTTAGCCTGGGTTACAACGCGTTCTATCGCACCACTGACTACAAAGACCTCGACGTCGACGTAGCCAGCTATGCCGTAGACAGCCTGGGTGCAGGCGTGAGCGTCGGTTACCCGATCAGCGAGACTTCGCGTCTGACCTTCGGCTTGACTGCACAACAAGACAAGATCAAGACCGGTCAATACACCGTTGACGAGATCTTCGACTTCGTTAACAGGGAAGGCGACAGCTACCTGAACTTCAAGGCCTCGGCCGGCTGGTCCGAATCCACACTGAACAAAGGCGTATTGGCGACCCGTGGTCATTCCCAAAGCCTGACACTGGAAACCACCACGCCTGGCAGCGACCTGTCGTTCTTCAAACTTGATTACCGTGGTCAGTTGTTCCAGCCATTGTCTGAAAACTACACCATGCGCCTGCACACCGAACTGGGCTATGGCGATGGTTATGGTTCTACCGATGGCTTGCCGTTCTATGAAAACTACTATGCTGGTGGTTTCAACTCGGTTCGTGGCTTCAAGGACAGTACCCTCGGTCCTCGCAGTACCCCAAGTCGCGGTGCGGCTGTGACGGGTAACACCGGCACGCTGGCCGACCCGGACCAGGATCCGCTGCCGTTCGGTGGTAACGTTTTGATCCAGGGTGGTGTCGAGGTGCTGTTCCCACTGCCATTCGTCAAGGATCAGCGTTCCCTGCGCACTTCGGTATTCTGGGACGTAGGTAACGTATTCGACTCCACGTGCGATAAAACGACGAACGCAAATGTCGGTTCAACCGCTCAAACAGAATGTAACGACATCAGCCTGAGCAACTTGGCCAGCTCCGTCGGTGTAGGCGTGACCTGGGTTACCGCATTGGGTCCTCTGAGCTTCGCGTTGGCCATGCCGGTCAAGAAACCGAATGACGCTGAGACTCAAGTGTTCCAATTCTCCCTCGGCCAGACGTTCTAAGCGTCTGACCCAAGATAACGACAATGGATTTTGTAGGAGTGCATCGTGCGTAAGTTGACTCAATTGGTTCTCCTGGCGACCGTACTGGTAGCAGGCCCGGCTTTTGCCGACATGAAAATCGCCGTTCTGAACTATCAGATGGCGCTGCTGGAATCCGATGCGGCCAAGAAGTACGCCGTGGATGCCGAGAAGAAGTTCGGCCCACAGCTGACCAAGCTCAAGACTCTGGAAAGCAGTGCCAAAGGTATCCAGGACCGTCTGATGGCCGGCGGCGACAAGATGCAGCAAGGCGAGCGTGAACGTCTGGAACTCGAGTTCAAGCAGAAGGCCCGTGACTTCCAGTTCCAGTCCAAGGAATTGAACGAAGCCAAAGCCGTTGCCGACCGTGAAATGCTGAAGCAGCTCAAGCCGAAACTGGACAGCGCTGTGGAAGAAGTCATCAAGAAAGGTGCTTTTGACCTGGTCTTCGAGCGTGGCGCAGTGATTGATGTCAAACCTCAGTACGACATCACTCGCCAGGTTATCGAGCGCATGAATCAGCTGAAGTAACCATGACAGCGACTATAAAGCTCGGCCAATTGGCCGAGTTCCTCGGCGCCACACTGCGTGGCGACCCGGAGAAAGAAATTACTGGGCTAGCCACTTTGCAAGAGGCTGGCCCAGCTCAGTTGAGCTTTCTCGCAAACCCCCAATACCGTAAATACCTGGCGGACAGCCGGGCCGCAGCCCTGTTGCTGAAGGCCGCTGACGCTGAAGGTTTTGCAGGTAATGCGCTGGTGGTGCCTGATCCTTATCTGGCCTACGCGCGGATTTCCCATCTGTTCGATCCCAAGCCAAAGGCGGCTGCCGGTATTCATCCGACAGCGGTTGTGGCAGCGGATGCAGTGGTCGATCCGGCGGCGAGCATTGGCGCCTTTGCGGTGATCGAAAGCTGCGCGCGTATTGCTGCGGGTGTGACCGTTGGCGCGCACTGCTTCATCGGTGCCCGCTGCGAGATTGGCGAGGGCGGCTGGCTGGCTCCGCGAGTCACGCTGTACCACGATGTTCGCATCGGTAAACGGGTGGTGATTCAATCGGGTGCCGTGCTCGGTGGCGAAGGTTTCGGTTTTGCCAACGAGAAAGGTGTCTGGCAGAAGATCGCTCAGATCGGTGGTGTGCTGGTCGGTGACGACGTGGAGATTGGCGTGAATACCGCTATTGATCGCGGTGCACTGGCCGATACCGTTCTGGGTAACGGTGTGAAGCTCGACAACCAGATTCAGATCGCCCACAACGTCCAGGTCGGTGATCACACCGCCATGGCCGCGTGTGTGGGAATCTCCGGCAGCACCAAAATCGGCAAGCATTGCATGCTCGCCGGTGGCGTAGGGCTGGTGGGGCATATTGAAATTTGCGACAACGTTTTCATCACCGGGATGACCATGGTGACCCACTCGATTACCGAAAAGGGTTCCTATTCTTCCGGTACAGCCATGCAACCGGCAGCCGAATGGCGCAAAAGTGCGGCCCGCATCCGTCAGCTCGATGACATCGCGCGGCGTCTGCGACAGCTGGAAAAGCGTGTAGGGGAAGTGACCCCTGACGGTAATGCTTCATCAGATGGCTGATACCATTTCCATATCAAGTGTGCACAGCCGCTAGACTGCCTCCTTGATTTGCTAGAGGGGTGCGCGTCAGTCGCGCCTCCCAATCTTTACATAGGCTTCCCCCCGAAATGATGGACATCAACGAGATTCGCGAATACCTGCCTCACCGTTACCCGTTCCTGCTGGTGGACCGGGTCGTGGATCTGGATGTGGAAGGCAAGCGCATTCGCGCCTACAAGAATGTCAGCATCAACGAACCCTTCTTCAATGGTCACTTCCCTGCGCATCCAATCATGCCGGGCGTATTGATCATTGAAGCGATGGCTCAGGCTGCCGGGATCCTTGGTTTCAAAATGCTCGACGTGAAACCGGCCGACGGCACCCTTTATTACTTTGTTGGCTCCGACAAGCTGCGCTTCCGCCAGCCGGTGTTGCCAGGCGATCAACTGATCCTGGAAGCCAAGTTCCTGAGCTGCAAGCGTCAGATCTGGAAGTTCGAGTGCCAGGCTTCGGTCGATGGCAAGCCAGTCTGCTCTGCTGAAATCATCTGCGCGGAACGCAAACTATGAGTTTGATTGACCCTCGCGCAATCATCGATCCGACGGCTATCCTGGCCGACGGCGTCGAGGTCGGCCCTTGGTCGATCATCGGTGCAGGTGTGGAAATCGGCGAGGGGACAGTGATCGGGCCGCATGTGATTCTCAAAGGCCCGACCCGAATCGGAAAGCACAATCGCATCTACCAGTTTTCTTCGGTAGGCGAGGACACGCCCGATCTGAAATACAAGGGTGAAGAAACCCGGCTGGTCATCGGTGACCACAACGTCATCCGTGAAGGCGTGACGATTCACCGTGGGACTGTTCAGGACCGTTCTGAAACAACCCTGGGCGATCACAATCTGATCATGGCCTATGCCCACATCGGTCACGACAGCGTCATCGGCAACCACTGCATCCTGGTCAACAACACCGCGTTGGCGGGCCATGTGCACGTTGAAGACTGGGCGATCCTGTCCGGTTTTACCCTGGTTCACCAGTATTGCCACATTGGCGCCCACAGCTTTTCCGGTATGGGCACCGCCATCGGCAAGGACGTCCCGGCGTACGTTACGGTGTTCGGCAACCCGGCCGAAGCTCGCAGCATGAACTTCGAAGGCATGCGTCGTCGCGGTTTCAGCGAAGATGCGATCCACGCCCTGCGTCGTGCCTACAAGGTGGTTTACCGCCAGGGGCTGACGGTCGAGCAGGCACTCGCCGAACTGGCCGAGCCGTCGGATCATTTCCCGGAAGTCGCGGTGTTTCGTGATTCCATCCAGTCTTCGACCCGCGGCATCACTCGTTAATCATGGCTAATCTGCGTATTGCGCTGGTAGCGGGTGAGGCTTCCGGCGACATTCTTGGCGCGGGTCTCATGCGCGCACTCAAGGCTCAGCACCCGGCAGTCGAGTTCATCGGTGTCGGCGGTCCGCTGATGCAGGCCGAAGGCCTGACCTCGTATTTCCCGATGGAGCGTCTTTCGGTCATGGGCCTGGTGGAAGTGCTGGGCCGCTTGCGCGAGTTGCTGGCCCGCCGCAAGAAGCTGGTTGCCGACCTGATCGCCGAAAAACCGGACGTGTTCATCGGTATCGATGCTCCGGACTTCAACCTCAATATCGAGCTCAAGCTGCGTCAGGCCGGGATCAAGACCGTGCATTACGTTAGCCCGTCGGTTTGGGCGTGGCGGCAGAAACGGGTGCTGAAGATTCGCGAAGGCTGCGATCTGATGCTGACGCTGTTCCCGTTCGAAGCGAAATTCTATGAAGAGAAGGGCGTGCCGGTGCGGTTTGTCGGGCATTCCCTGGCTGACGCCATCCCGCTGGAGGCCGATCGTGCCGCCGCGCGGGCTGAACTCGGCTTGCCAGAAGGGCCATTGGTCGCACTGATGCCCGGCAGTCGCGGTGGCGAAGTTGGCCGTCTCGGCGCGTTGTTCCTTGATACGGCCCAGCGTCTGCGAGCCCTGCGCCCTGGTGTACGGTTCGTCATGCCTTGCGCCGGCCCCGAGCGCCGCAAGCAACTTGAAGAGCTGCTGGCGGGCCGAGATCTGCCGCTGACATTGCTCGATGGCAAATCCCATCTGGCCCTGGCGGCCTGCGACGCGGTACTGATCGCCTCCGGAACCGCGACGCTTGAAGCGTTGTTGTACAAACGGCCGATGGTGGTCGCGTACCGCTTGGCACCGCTGACGTTCTGGATTCTCAAGCGCATGGTGAAAAGTCCCTACATCTCCTTGCCGAACCTGCTGGCCCAGCGCCTGTTGGTGCCCGAGTTGCTGCAGGACGATGCGACGGTTGAAGCCTTGGCCCAGACGCTGTCGCCACTGATCGAAGGCGGTGAAGAACAGACCCGCGGCTTCGATGAAATTCACCGTACCTTACGTCTGGACGCCTCCAATCAGGCGGCGGACGCGGTACTGAACCTGATCGGCCAAGTACAATGAGTAAAACAAGCATGCAAATGGGGCTGGATTTCACCTTGGTCGCTGAAGTCGAAGAGTTGGTAGCCGGTGTTGACGAAGTCGGTCGCGGCCCGCTTTGTGGTGCAGTGGTAACGGCTGCCGTGATCCTTGATCCGAGCCGTCCGATCCTGGGCCTGAACGACTCGAAGAAGCTCACCGAAGCCCGCCGCGAAAAACTCTACGACGAGATCTGCGAAAAGGCCCTGAGCTGGTGCATCGCCCGGGCTGAAGTCGAAGAAATCGACGAGCTGAACATTCTCCACGCCACCATGTTGGCCATGCAGCGCGCCGTCGAAGGTCTGCACATCACGCCGAAACTGGCGATGATCGATGGCAATCGTTGCCCGAAGCTGTCGATGCGTGCCGAAGCGGTGGTGCAAGGCGACGGCAAGGTGCCAGCCATCGCCGCGGCATCGATTCTGGCCAAGGTCAGCCGCGACCGTGAAATGGCGGCATTCGAACTGATTTATCCGGGTTACGGCATCGGTGGCCACAAAGGCTACCCGACTCCCGTTCACCTGGAGGCGCTGGCCCGCTTGGGGCCAACGCCGATTCACCGTCGCTCGTTCGCCCCGGTACGCCTGGCTTACGAGGCGCGGGAAAACCTGATCGAGAACTAGTCGGCAGGCTGATGTTTTTGCCAAGGCCCGGTACAATCCGGGCCTTGTTGTCTTCACGTTTCTAGTTTCTAGACAGGATCACTATGCCGGCTTCATTCGTTCATCTACGCCTGCACACTGAGTATTCCCTGGTCGACGGTCTGGTGCGGATCAAACCGCTGGTCAAGACCCTGGTCGGCATGAACATGCCTGCCGTAGCGGTCACCGACCAGAACAACATGTGTTCCCTGGTCAAATTCTACAAAGCCGCCATGGGCGCCGGGATCAAGCCGATCTGTGGCGCCGACCTGTGGCTGTCGAACAAGGATCCGGATAACGCACTGAGCCGGATCAGCCTGTTGGCGATGAACGCCGTGGGTTATCGCAACCTCACCGAACTGATCTCCCGCGGCTTCATCGACGGCCAGCGCAATGGCTCGGTCATCATCGAGCGTGAGTGGGTGGCCGAAGCCAGCGAAGGCTTGATCATGCTGTCGGCGGCGAAAGAAGGCGAGATCGGTCTGGCGATGCTCAGTGGCAACCCGGCCGAAGCGGAAAACCTGGCGCGCGAATGGATGGCCGTGTTCCCGGATCGTTTCTATCTGGAGATCCAGCGCACCAACCGCCCCAACGACGAAGAACAGTTGCACGGCGCCGTGGCCCTGGCTGAAAAAATCGGAGCGCCGCTGGTCGCGACCAACGACGTGCGCTTCATCAAACAGGAAGACTTCGCCGCTCACGAAACCCGCGTTTGCATCGGTGAGGGCCGCGCCCTCGACGATCCGCGGCGTTCGAAGAATTACAGCGATCAGCAATACCTCAAAAGCGCCGAGGAAATGGCCGAGCTGTTCAGCGACATTCCCGAAGCGCTGGAAAACACCGTCGAGATTGCCAAGCGCTGCAACATCGAAGTGAAGCTGGGCACTCACTTTCTGCCCAACTTCCCGATCCCCGATGGCATGACCATCGACGAGTATTTTCGCAAGGTTTCCTTCGATGGTCTGGAAGATCGCCTCAGCGTTCTGCTGCCCAAGGACACCACCGAAGACTACGAAACCAAGCGTCAGGTCTACGTCGACCGGCTGAATTTCGAGCTGGATATCATCATCCAGATGGGCTTCCCCGGTTACTTCCTGATCGTTATGGACTTTATCCAGTGGGCCAAGAGCAACGGCGTGCCGGTAGGTCCAGGCCGTGGATCGGGTGCCGGATCGCTGGTGGCCTATGTGCAGAAAATCACCGACCTCGATCCGCTGGAATATGACCTGCTGTTCGAACGTTTCCTTAACCCGGAACGGGTATCCATGCCCGACTTCGACGTCGACTTCTGCATGGACGGTCGCGACCGCGTGATCGACTACGTGGCCGAGAAATACGGCCGCAACGCGGTAAGCCAGATCATCACTTTCGGTTCCATGGCGGCCAAGGCTGTGGTCCGCGACGTGGCGCGAGTGCAGGGCAAGTCCTACGGTTTGGCGGATCGTCTGTCGAAGATGATTCCGTTTGAAGTCGGCATGACCCTGGAAAAGGCCTACGAACAGGAAGAAATCCTCCGTGACTTCATCAAGGTCGATGAAGAAGCCGCTGAAATCTGGGAAATGGCCCGCAAGCTTGAAGGCGTTGTGCGTAACGTCGGCAAGCACGCCGGTGGTGTGGTTATTGCCCCGACCAAACTGACCGACTTCTCGCCGATTTATTGCGATGAGGCCGGTGATGGTCTGGTCACCCAGTTCGACAAGGATGACGTTGAAGCCGCTGGCCTGGTGAAGTTCGACTTCCTCGGTCTGCGGACCCTGACGGTCATCGACTGGGCGCTGAAAACCATCAACCGCGATCGCGCCAAGGTCGATGAGCCGCCGCTGGACATCGCGTTCATCCCGCTGGATGACAAGCCGACTTACCAGTTGCTGCAAAAAGCCGAAACCACCGCGGTGTTCCAGCTTGAGTCGCGCGGCATGAAAGAGCTGATCAAAAAGCTCAAGCCCGACTGCCTGGAAGATTTGATCGCACTGGTGGCCCTGTTCCGTCCGGGTCCATTGCAATCGGGCATGGTGGACGACTTTATCAACCGTAAGCACGGTCGCGCCGAACTCGCGTACCCGCACTCGGACTACCAGTACGAAGGCCTCAAGCCGGTTCTGGCACCGACTTACGGCATCATCCTGTATCAGGAACAGGTGATGCAGATTGCCCAGGTCATGGCCGGTTACACCCTCGGCGGCGCGGACATGCTGCGTCGAGCCATGGGTAAGAAAAAACCCGAAGAAATGGCCAAGCAGCGCGGCGGTTTCATTGACGGTTGCAAGACCAACAATATCGACGCCGACCTGGCCGGTAACATTTTCGACCTGGTAGAGAAATTTGCCGGTTACGGCTTCAACAAATCCCACTCCGCCGCTTATGGCCTGGTGTCTTACCAGACCGCCTGGCTGAAAACGCACTACCCGGCGCCGTTCATGGCCGCAGTACTGTCGGCGGATATGCACAACACCGACAAGGTCGTGACCTTGATCGAAGAAATTCGCACCATGAAGCTGCGTCTCGACGCGCCGGATGTGAATACTTCGGAGTTCAAGTTCACGGTGAATGACGAAGGCCGGATTATTTACGGCCTCGGCGCGATCAAAGGTGTGGGCGAAGGTCCGGTGGAAGCCATCACCGAGGCGCGTCAGGAAGGTCCGTTCAAGGATCTGTTCGATTTCTGCGCCCGTGTCGATCTCAAACGTATCAACAAGCGCACCCTGGATGGATTGATCCGCAGCGGTGCGCTGGATCGTCTGGGCCCTTACTTCCATGACGAGCAGAAAGCCTATCAGGCCAATATCGACCGCAACCGGGCGGTCCTGCTGAACGCCATGGAAGGTGCGATCAAGGCGGCCGAACAAACCGCGCGCACCCACGACAGCGGTCATGTCGACCTGTTTGGCGGTCTGTTCGTAGAAGAAGACGCCGATGTCTACGCCAATCACCGTAAAGCCAAGGAGCTGACCCTCAAGGAACGCCTGAAAGGGGAGAAAGACACCCTGGGCCTGTACCTGACCGGTCACCCGATCGACGAATACGAAGGCGAGATCCGCCGTTTTGCCCGTCAGCGCATCATCGACCTGAAACCGGCCCGCGATACCCAGACCGTCGCGGGCATGATCATCGCCCTGCGAGTCATGAAGAACAAAAAGGGCGACAAGATGGGTTTCATCACCCTCGACGACCGCTCTGGACGGATCGAGGCCTCGCTGTTCGCCGAAGCATTCCATTCGGCGCAGTCGCTGTTGCAGACTGACGCGATGGTGGTGGTTGAAGGCGAAGTCAGCAACGACGACTTCTCCGGTGGCCTGCGGCTGCGGGTCAAACGGGTGATGAGCATGGAAGATGCGCGCACCAATCTGGCCGAAAGCCTGCGTTTGAAGCTGCAGACCCAGGATTTGAAAGGCGATCAGCTACGCTGGCTCGGAGAGTTGTTCAAGCGTCACCGTGGCGCGTGCCCGATCACCATGGAATACACCAGTCCCGATGCGAAGGCCTTGCTGCAGTTTGGCGAGACCTGGCGGATCGACCCGGCGGATGCCTTGATTCAAGCCCTGCGTGACCAGTTCGGGCGAGACAACGTCTTCCTCCAATACCGTTGACGGTCAGGTGCCATTTCTCTCTATATAAATGCGTGCCTGACTCGACCTGAATTTTTAATCTCGACCTGAACGCGCCTCTCCCTTAAGGTAGGGCGCGAATAGACAACCGGCCGGCCCAAGCTCTCTTGGAGGTCGACCCAAGACGGACGCCTATGAACCCGAATTTTCTAGATTTCGAACAGCCGATCGCCGACCTGCAAGCCAAGATCGAAGAGTTGCGCTTGGTCGGTAATGACAATTCGCTGAATATCGGCGATGAGATCTCCCGCCTGCAGGACAAAAGCAGCACGCTGACCGAAGACATCTTCGGCAAGCTGACCAGCTGGCAGATCGCGCGTCTGGCGCGTCACCCGAAACGTCCATATACCCTGGACTACATCGAACACATCTTCACCGAGTTCGACGAACTGCACGGCGACCGTCACTTCTCCGACGACGCTGCGATCGTCGGCGGCATTGCCCGTCTGGACGACCAGCCGGTGATGATCATCGGTCACCAGAAAGGCCGTGAAGTGCGCGAGAAAGTTCGCCGCAACTTCGGCATGCCTCGTCCGGAAGGCTACCGCAAGGCGTGCCGCCTGATGGAAATGGCCGAACGTTTCAAAATGCCGATCCTGACCTTTATCGACACGCCGGGCGCTTACCCTGGCATCGACGCTGAAGAGCGCAACCAGAGCGAAGCGATTGCCTGGAACCTGCGCGTCATGGCTCGCCTGAAAACCCCAATCATCGCCACCGTGATCGGTGAAGGTGGTTCCGGTGGTGCGCTGGCGATCGGCGTTTGCGATCAACTGAACATGCTGCAGTACTCGACTTACGCGGTGATTTCGCCGGAAGGTTGCGCTTCGATTCTGTGGAAGACCGCCGAGAAAGCGCCGGACGCTGCCGAAGCCATGGGCATCACTGCCGAGCGCCTGAAAGGCCTGGGTATTGTGGATAAAGTGATCAGCGAACCTTTGGGCGGCGCGCACCGCAATCCGGCCGCTGCAGCTGCATCGATCCGTGCCGAGCTGAGCTCGCAGCTGGCGATGTTGAAGAAGTTCGATAACGAAGCGCTGTTGGCTCGCCGTTACGAGCGTCTGATGAGCTACGGTCTCTGATCTGACCTCGGCTTCAATGTGGGAGCGGGCTTGCTCGCGAAAGCGGTATAACAGTCAACTGATGTGTTGAATGTTGAGCCGCCTTCGCGAGCAAGCCCGCTCCCACATTTGTTTTGTGCGAAGTGATCGATATGAGTCAGACCATGATTGATCTACCTGTCAGGCTTCTACGCAACCTTGCTCCATGGCGCAACGCCGCAACCTGGCGCATCGCTTTCTCCGGTGGTCTCGACTCCACCGTTCTGCTGCACCTTCTCGTACACCTCGCAAAAACCGAATCCCTGCCGGCGCTAAGCGCCATCCATGTTCATCACGGCCTTCAGGCTGTGGCTGATGCGTGGCCGGATCATTGTCAGTCGGTCTGTGATGCGCTGGGTGTGCCGCTGCAGGTTGTTCGCGTGCAGGTTCAGCCCGGCGCCAGCCTTGAGCGTGCAGCCCGGGAGGCGCGATATGCCGCGTTCATCGAGGCGACTCAGGCCAATGAAGTGTTGATGACCGCCCAGCACCGTGACGATCAGGCGGAAACGTTGTTGTTTCGGCTGTTGCGTGGGGCAGGGGTGAGGGGGTTGTCGGGGATGCCCCGCCAGCGCCCGCTCGGTAAAGGGCAGCTGCTTCGGCCATTGCTCGATGTCACGCGGGCTGAACTTGAAGCTTATGCGGCGGAGCATCGGCTGAGCTGGATCGAAGACCCATCGAACCAGGATCGGCAATTCTCGCGAAATTTCCTGCGCCATCAGGTGTTCCCGGTATTGACCAAGCGCTGGCCGCAAGCGGTAACGACCATGGCTCGCAGCGCTGCGCACCTGAGCGAAGCGCAGGGGTTGCTCGATGAGCTTGCGCAAATCGACCTGGCTGGCGCCAGCACTGCCAATAATTTTGATTGGCTGGGATTGCCGTCCCTGGAACTGGGGGCATTGGAAATGCTGTCCGCTGCTCGTCAGCGTAATGCGTTAAGTCATTGGCTCGAACCGCTGACGCGACTGCCGGACAGTGACCATTGGTCGGGTTGGGAGAATTTACGTGATGCCAGCGGCGATGCCTGCCCAATCTGGCGGCTGGCGGATGGCGAACTGCATCGGGCGGGTGGGCATATCTGGTGGTTGTCCGGTAGTTGGTTGCGCCCGCCGCCCACCGTCGGAAACTGGCCAGACCCCTCGCAATCGCTGGTGTTGCCGGACAACGGCGTGCTCACACTCACCGGCCAAATTCCCGATGGCCAGCTGCATATCCGCTATCGTGAGGGAGGTGAGGTGATGAATCTACCCGGTCGCGGCCATCGCGATTTGAAGCGATTGCTCAACGAAAGCGGCTTGCCGGGTTTCGTCCGTGGCAGATTGCCGCTGCTCTACCGAGGCGAGCAATTACTGGCCGTGGCCAACCTGCGGGGCTTGGACGGCAGCGCAAAGGACCGTTGGAATTTGCATTGGCAGCCGCCGCACGAAGATCAAGGTTTGAGCTGAAAGGGGCTTTCCGGTAGACTACGCTCCCTTCTTGATACAACTTCTGTGGATTCGCCTGAATTGCAGGAGTTGCCGATTACCAAGCAGTCTTTGCTGGGCGATTCCAAAAAATGTGTAGCGAGCAACGTACCGGTGTTTCATCTTCCGGTCTGTCCCAACGCGGCGGTTTTTTTGAAAGGTGCACTGTGATTAATGCAGGTGATCGGGGGCTTCGGCCTTCCTTCGCTTTCCCCGGCGGCTCGGACCGCTTTAACGCAGACTTCTAGGGTTTTTCATGACGCGCTACATATTCGTCACGGGCGGTGTTGTTTCTTCATTGGGGAAAGGCATCGCATCGGCTTCATTGGCGGCCATCCTGGAGGCGCGGGGACTTAAGGTCACCATGCTGAAGCTGGACCCGTACATCAACGTTGACCCGGGCACCATGAGCCCGTTCCAGCACGGTGAAGTGTTCGTCACCCACGACGGCGCCGAGACCGACCTGGACCTGGGTCACTACGAGCGGTTCATCCGCACGACAATGACCCAGAACAACAACTTCACCACCGGTCGTGTCTACGAACACGTCCTGCGCAAAGAGCGCCGTGGTGATTACCTGGGTGCAACCATTCAGGTGATCCCGCACATCACCGACGAAATCAAGCGCCGGATCATCAAGGGCGCCGGCGATGCCGACGTGGCCATGGTCGAGATCGGTGGCACCGTGGGTGACATCGAGTCCCAGCCGTTCCTCGAAGCCATCCGTCAATTGCGTTTCGAAGTCGGCGCCAAGCGGGCGATGCTGATGCACCTGACACTGGTGCCGTACATCGCCACTGCCGGCGAAACCAAAACCAAGCCTACTCAGCACTCGGTCAAGGAACTGCGCTCCATCGGCCTGCAGCCTGACGTGCTGGTCTGCCGCTCCGATCACCCGATCGACATCTCCTCGCGTCGCAAGATTGCTCAGTTCACCAACGTTGAAGAACGTGCGGTGATTGCGCTGGAAGACGCCGACACCATCTACAAGATCCCGGGCATTCTGCACGCTCAGGGCCTGGATGATTTCGTTGTCGAGCGTTTCGGCCTGCAATGTGGCGGCGCCGATCTGTCCGAGTGGGAAGCCGTGGTCGACGCCAAGCTCAACCCTGAGCATGAAGTCACCATCGCCATGGTCGGCAAGTACATGGAATTGCTGGACGCCTACAAGTCGCTGATCGAAGCGATGAGTCACGCCGGCATCAGCAACCGCACCAAGGTCAACCTGCGCTACATCGACTCCGAAGACATCGAAAACCAGGGCACTGCGCTGCTGGAGGGTGTCGACGCGATTCTGGTACCAGGCGGCTTCGGTCTGCGTGGCGTGGAAGGCAAGATCACTGCCGTTCAATACGCTCGCGAAAACAAGGTTCCGTACCTGGGCATCTGCCTGGGCATGCAAGTGGCCGTGATCGAGTTCGCTCGTAACGTGCTGGGCTGGAAAGACGCCAACTCCACCGAATTCGATCGTGCCAGCGGTCACCCGGTCGTGGGTCTGATCACCGAGTGGGAAGATGCCACCGGCGCCGTCGAAACCCGTACCGAAACGTCCGATCTGGGCGGCACCATGCGCCTTGGCGCTCAGGATTGCCTGCTGGAGCCGGGTTCCCTGGTGCACGATTGCTACGCCAAGGACGTGATCGTCGAACGTCACCGTCACCGCTACGAAGTGAACAACAACCTGCTGCCGCAAATCATGGAAGCCGGTCTGAAAATCTCCGGTCGCTCCGGTGATGGTGCGCTGGTTGAAGTGGTTGAAGCCCCGGATCATCCATGGTTCGTCGCTTGCCAGTTCCACCCTGAGTTCACCTCGACACCACGCGACGGTCACCCGTTGTTCAGCGGTTTCGTTAAAGCAGCTTTGGTTCAACACCAGAAGAAGGCGTAAATCCGATGGCCCAGAAGATCATCCGCGTAGGCGATATCGAGATTGCCAACGACAAGCCAATGGTGCTTTTCGGTGGCATGAACGTGCTGGAAAGCCGCGACATGGCGATGCAGGTCTGCGAAGAGTACGTAAAGGTCACCGAGAAACTCGGTATCCCTTACGTGTTCAAGGCCAGCTTCGACAAGGCCAACCGTTCCTCGGTGACCTCTTACCGTGGCCCTGGCCTGGAAGAGGGCATGCGGATTTTCCAGGACATCAAGCAAGCGTTCGGCGTGCCGATCATCACCGACGTCCACGAGCCTGATCAGGCCGCGGTCGTCGCTGAAGTCTGCGATATCATCCAGCTGCCGGCCTTCCTGTCGCGCCAGACCGACCTTGTGGTCGCGATGGCCAAGACCGGTGCGGTGATCAACATCAAGAAAGCCCAGTTCCTCGCACCTCAGGAAATGAAACACATCCTGAGCAAATGCGTGGAAGCGGGTAACGATCAGTTGATCCTCTGCGAACGCGGTTCGAGCTTCGGCTACAACAACTTGGTCGTCGACATGCTCGGCTTCGGCATCATGAAGCAGTTCGAATACCCGGTGTTCTTCGACGTGACCCACGCGCTGCAAATGCCCGGCGGTCGCTCTGATTCCGCCGGTGGTCGTCGCGCTCAGGTCACCGACTTGGCAAAAGCCGGTATGAGCCAGTCGTTGGCCGGCCTGTTCCTTGAGGCCCACCCGGACCCGGACAACGCCAAATGCGACGGCCCTTGCGCCTTGCGTCTGGACAAACTGGAGCCATTCCTGGCCCAGCTCAAAGCTTTGGACGAACTGGTTAAGAGTTTTCCGACGGTAGAAACCGCGTAATCCTCATTTCTCCGGTAAAGTACCGCACGAATTAATGCTCAGGCCCTCGGGTCTGGGCCTTATCGTCCGCAAGTCTGCCCGCTGCACATTACTTGCCGGCGATACAAGATTTCCTTCAGCTGCGTCGTTTTCGTCAACTTTGGAGTGTTTACAACAATGGCAAAAATCGTCGACATCAAAGGTCGTGAAGTTCTCGACTCCCGTGGCAACCCCACCGTGGAAGCGGATGTGCTTCTCGATAACGGCATCATCGGCAGTGCTTGCGCGCCGTCCGGTGCTTCCACTGGCTCGCGTGAAGCGCTCGAGCTGCGTGATGGCGACAAGAGCCGTTACCTGGGCAAAGGCGTTCTGAAAGCCGTTGGCAACATCAACGGTCCAATCCGCGACCTGTTGCTGGGTGCAGACCCAAGCGACCAGAAAGCGCTGGATCACGCGATGATCAAGCTCGACGGTACCGAAAACAAAGGTTCCCTGGGCGCCAACGCAATCCTCGCCGTTTCCCTGGCAGCCGCCAAGGCGGCCGCACAGGACCAGGACCTGCCGCTGTACGCGCACATCGCCAACCTGAACGGCACTCCGGGTGTTTACTCGATGCCGGTTCCGATGATGAACATCATCAACGGTGGCGAGCACGCCGATAACAACGTCGACATCCAGGAATTCATGGTTCAGCCAGTAGGCGCCAAGTCTTTCTCGGAAGGTCTGCGCATGGGCACCGAGATTTTCCATCACCTGAAAGCTGTTCTGAAGGCCCGTGGCCTGAGTACTGCTGTTGGTGACGAGGGTGGTTTCGCACCGAACCTGGCCTCCAACGAAGACGCTTTGAAAGTGATCTCCGAAGCCGTGGCCAACGCCGGTTACAAGCTGGGCACCGACGTGACCCTGGCACTGGACTGCGCAGCCAGCGAATTCTACGAAGACGGTAAATACAACCTGTCCGGCGAAGGCCAGGTGTTCACCGCTGAAGGTTTCGCTGACTACCTGAAAGGCCTGACCGAGCGTTATCCGATCATCTCGATCGAAGACGGTCTGGACGAGTCCGACTGGGCTGGCTGGAAAATCCTCACCGACAAGATCGGCGAGAAGACTCAGCTGGTAGGCGACGACCTGTTCGTAACCAACACCAAGATCCTGAAAGAAGGCATCGATAAAAAGATCGCCAACTCGATCCTGATCAAGTTCAACCAGATCGGCACCCTGACCGAAACCCTGGAAGCCATCCAGATGGCCAAGGCCGCTGGTTACACCGCCGTGATCTCGCACCGCTCCGGCGAAACCGAAGATTCGACCATTGCCGACCTGGCTGTGGGCACCGCGGCTGGCCAGATCAAGACCGGCTCCCTGTGCCGTTCGGACCGTGTTTCCAAGTACAACCAACTGCTGCGTATCGAAGAGCAGTTGAATGGCAAAGCCAAGTACAACGGTCGCAGCGAATTCCGCGGTTAATCGTTAACGGGTAAAAAAGACACCGGATTGTGTCGGAAAAATCGCTACAGCGATGGATTTGCCACTAATCTGATGCCTTATAAGCACAAGCCTGGGTCTTCCAGGCTTCGTGCTATCAGAAGCTTCAAAGTTTTGGCATGGCTGTCTTTTTTCACTGGATACCTGATATTCGATGCGCAGTCCCAATTGGTTGTTCCTCGTCTTGCTCCTGCTGCTGGCTGGCCTGCAATACCGCCTGTGGGTGGGTAATGGCAGTCTGGCGCAAGTGGCCGAACTGACTCAGCAGATCGCAGATCAACACGCTGAGAACGAGGGGCTGCTTGAGCGCAATCGAGTGATGGACGCTGAAGTCAGTGAATTGAAAAAGGGCATGGAGACCGTTGAAGAGCGGGCTCGTCATGAGTTGGGCATGGTCAAGGACGGTGAAACCCTTTACCAGTTGGCCCAATGACCCCCTCGTTACCGGCCTTCTGGGCTGTAATTCCTGCCGCGGGCGTCGGTGCCCGTATGGCCGCGGACCGTCCCAAGCAATACTTGCAACTGGGCGGGCGCACTATTCTTGAACACAGCCTCGGCTGTTTCCTTGATCATCCTTCCCTGAAAGGATTGGTGGTCAGTCTTGCTATTGATGATCCTTATTGGCCGAACCTGGCGTGTGCTTGCGATCCGCGAATTCAGCGGGTTGAAGGCGGCTCCGAGCGTTCCGGGTCGGTACTCAATGCGTTGCTGCATTTACATGCGCAAGGCGCTGACGATGAGGATTGGGTGTTGGTTCACGATGCCGCGCGGCCAAATCTGAGCCGTGATGATCTGGACAAGTTGCTGAGTGAACTCGCAGATGACCCGGTCGGTGGACTGCTGGCGGTTCCGGCCCGCGATACCCTCAAACGGGTCGACAAACACGGTCGCGTGGTCGAAACCGTGGATCGCAGTGTGATCTGGCAAGCCTATACGCCGCAGATGTTTCGCCTTGGTGCATTGCATCGGGCGTTGGCCGACAGTCTGGTGGCCGATGCTGTCATCACAGACGAAGCTTCTGCGATGGAATGGGCAGGTCTGGCGCCACGGCTGATTGAAGGACGCGCGGATAATCTCAAGGTCACTCGTCCCGAAGACCTTGAATGGCTGCGCCAGCGTTGGGCTAACCGCCGCTAAGTTGCGTACTCCGGCCTTTGCGCCAATCCTTCCTTCAAATAATCCACCAGCTTGCGCACCTTCGGCGATAAATGCCGCTGCTGTGGATAAAGCGCCCATACGGCAGTGTTCGGCGGTTGGTGGGCTTCCAGCAGTGAAATCAACTCACCGTTTTTCAGATGCTCCAGCACGTAGTAATCCGGCAGTTGGCACAATCCAACCCCTTGTAACGCCGCATCCAGCACCGCTTGCCCACTATTGCAGCGCCAGTTTCCCTGCACTCGCTGGGAAAATTCCCGCCCGTTCTGTTCCAGTTGCCAGATGTCCGAGCTACCAATGAGGCAGTTGTGGCGGCTGAGTTCCGACAAGCTATGTGGGCGGCCGTAGCGTTCCAGATAGGACGGCGATGCGCACAGGTACATGCGTCGTGGCGCCAGACGTGTCGCTACCAGCCGCGAGTCCTGCAGGCGACCGAGACGGATCGCCAAATCCAGCCCTTCGTGCACGAGGTCGAGTTGACGATTGCTCAGTTCGATATCGATTCGAAGTTGTGGGTAAAGACCCATGAAACGGGTTACCAGCGGCACGATGAAGCGCTCGCCATACGCCACGGCGCAGGTCATGCGCAGCATGCCTTTGGGTTCGCTGGTCAGGTCACCCACCGCTCGCAGTGCTTCCTCGCGACCATCCTGTAAGCGCTGGCAATGTTGCAGAAAGGTTTGCCCTGCCTCGGTCAGCGTGACCCGGCGGGTGCTGCGATAAAGCAGTCGCGTCTGAAGGCGCTCTTCGAGGCGTACTATTTGTCGACTGATGTGGGAGGAGGAAACTCCGAGGCGTTCCGCGGCAGCCGTGAACTGGCTGCACTCGGCCACGGCGACGAACTCGTCGATACCTTCCCAGCGGTTTTCGGACATCAAGGATTATCCCTGTATGGCAATAATGTTTTGCTTTTGTCCGGATTATTCACCGTCAGGCGGTGTATTACACTCACTGTCTCGTTTTTATTCACTGGAGAATCCACATGATCAAGTCGCGCGCTGCCGTTGCCTTCGAGGCCAAGAAACCCCTCGAGATCGTTGAAGTCGATGTCGCCATGCCCAAGGCCGGCGAAGTTCTGCTGCGAGTGGTTGCCTCCGGTGTTTGTCATACCGATGCCTACACGCTGTCGGGCGCGGACCCGGAAGGTATCTTCCCCTCAATCCTCGGTCACGAAGGTGGCGCGGTGGTTGAGGCGATCGGCGAGGGCGTGACCTCCGTCGCAGTCGGCGATCACGTGATCCCGCTGTACACCCCGGAATGCCGCCAGTGCAAATTCTGTCTGTCGGGCAAAACCAACCTGTGTCAGGCAATTCGCGCGACTCAGGGCAAAGGCCTGATGCCGGATGGCACTTCGCGCTTTTCCTACAAGGGCCAACCCATTTTCCACTACATGGGGACGTCGACGTTCTCCGAGTACACCGTGCTGCCGGAAATCTCCGTCGCCAAAATTCCAAAAGAAGCGCCACTGGAAAAAGTCTGCCTGCTGGGCTGCGGTGTCACCACCGGCATCGGTGCAGTCCTCAATACCGCCAAGGTAAAACCAGGTGATACCGTCGCCATTTTCGGCCTCGGCGGCATCGGTCTGTCGGCGGTGATTGGCGCCGTCAAAGCCAAGGCGGCGCGGATCATCGCCATCGACATCAACCCGGCCAAATTCGAGATCGCCAAGCAATTGGGTGCAACCGATTGTGTGAACCCGAAAGATTTCGATCGTCCGATCCAGGAAGTCATCGTCGACATGACCGATGGCGGCGTCGACTTTTCCTTCGAGTGCATCGGCAACGTGCAATTGATGCGTGCTGCACTTGAGTGCTGCCACAAGGGTTGGGGCGAGTCGGTAATCATCGGCGTCGCCGGTGCTGGCCAGGAAATCTCCACGCGTCCATTCCAGCTGGTGACCGGTCGCGTCTGGCGCGGTTCGGCGTTCGGTGGCGTGCGTGGCCGTACCGAGTTGCCAAGCTATGTCGAGATGGCTGAAACCGGCGAAATCCCGCTGGATACGTTCATCACCCACACGATGGGCCTGGAAGATATCAACAAGGCGTTCGACCTGATGCATGAAGGCAAGAGCATCCGTTCGGTCATCCATTTCTGAGGTCGGTCATGAGCCTGGAAAATATCTCCTGCCAGAAAAGCTTCGGCGGCTGGCACAAACGCTATCGGCACCGCTCCGATGTGCTCGGCTGCGACATGGTGTTTGCCGTGTACCTGCCGCCGCAAGCGGAGCAGGGTGGCAAACTGCCGGTGCTGTATTGGTTGTCCGGCCTGACCTGCACCGACGAAAACTTCATGCAAAAGGCCGGCGCCATGCGCATGGCTGCCGAACTGGGTCTGATCATCGTTGCCCCGGACACCAGCCCTCGCGGTTCCGATGTGCCGGGTGATCCGGATGGCGCCTGGGACTTCGGTCTCGGTGCCGGGTTTTATCTGAATGCCACGCAGGAACCCTGGTCCCGGCACTATCGGATGCATGATTATGTCGTGCAGGAATTGCCGGCATTGGTCGAAGCCCATTTCCCGGCGTCGGACAGGCGCGGCATCAGCGGTCACTCCATGGGCGGCCACGGCGCACTGGTCTGCGCGTTGCGTAATCCGGGGCGCTATCAGTCGGTCTCGGCATTCTCGCCGATCAACAATCCGATGGATTGCCCGTGGGGGCAGAAGGCCTTTTCCCGCTATCTGGGGGAAGACCGTTCGAAATGGCGCGAGTGGGATGCCTGCGCGTTGATTGCCGAGGCTGATGAGAAGTTGCCGCTGCTGGTAGACCAAGGTGATCGCGACGATTTCCTGGCCACCCAGCTCAAGCCTGAAGCCTTGCAACAGGCCGCCAAACTGGCCGGTCATCCGCTGACGTTGCGCCTGCAACCCGGCTACGACCACAGCTATTTCTTCATCGCCAGTTTCATCGACGACCACTTGCAACATCATGGGCGCGCTCTAAGCGCCTAATGTTCGACAAAGCAGGTAGAATCACGCCCTGACAAAAATCGGGGCGTTTTTTTATGCGTATTGGCCACGGCTATGATGTGCACCGTTTCGCTGAAGGCGATTTCATTACTCTGGGCGGCGTGCGGATTGCACACGGCTTCGGGCTGCTCGCTCACTCCGACGGTGACGTCCTGCTGCACGCCTTGAGCGATGCCTTGCTCGGTGCCGCTGCGCTGGGTGATATCGGCAAGCATTTCCCGGACACCGACCCGACATTCAAGGGCGCCGACAGCCGTGTGCTGTTGCGTCATGTCGTCGCACTGATCCACGCCAAGGGCTGGAAAGTCGGCAACGTCGATAACACCATCGTCGCCCAGGCGCCGAAAATGGCCCCGCATATCGAATCGATGCGCGCGCTGATTGCCGCGGATCTTCAAGTTGAGTTGGATCAAGTGAACGTGAAAGCTACCACCACCGAAAAGCTCGGCTTTGTCGGTCGCGAAGAAGGCATTGCCGTGCACTCCGTTGCCTTGTTGCTGCGCGCATGAACGAACTGCAATTGCTCGGCCCGCGGGCCTATGGCGAAGCCCTCGGCACCGCAGTATTGAAAGCCACGGCGGAAGATTTTCAGGTCGATGAAGTCCTCAATATCCCCCTCAGTGGCGACGGCGAACACTTGTGGATCTGGGTGGAAAAGCGCGGTCTGAATACCGAAGAAGCAGCCCGGCGGATCGCCAAGGCAGCGGGCGTGCCATTACGCACTGTCAGTTACGCGGGCCTCAAGGATCGTCAGGCGCTGACTCGCCAGTGGTTCAGCGTGCAGCTGCCGGGCAAGGCTGATCCTGATCTGTCGGCGGCGGAAAACGATACGCTGAAGATCCTCAAGACCGGCCGGCACAAACGCAAGCTGCAACGCGGTGCTCACTCGGCCAATGGCTTCACGTTGCGACTGACGCAATTCGCTGGCGACAAAGCGGCGATCGACGAGCGTCTGCAACTGATCGCCAAGCAAGGTATTCCCAATTATTTCGGCGCCCAGCGTTTTGGGTTTGACGGCGGTAACGTGGTCGATGCCCGTGCGTGGGCTGCTCGCAAAGCCTTGCCGGAGCAGCGCAACGTGCGTTCGCGTCTGCTCTCTACGGCGCGCAGCTTTCTGTTTAATCAGGTGTTGGCGGCCCGAGTCGCCGATGGCAGCTGGCAGCGTGCCCAGGTTGGCGATCTGCTGGCCTTCACCGACAGTCGCAGCTTCTTTCCGGCTGGTGAGGCCGAGTGCAGCGACCCGCGTCTGGCGATTCTCGATCTGCACCCGACCGGTCCGCAGTGGGGCGAAGGTGACTCGCCGGCCACTGGCGCTGTCCATGAACTGGAGCAGGCAATCGCCACTCGCGAAGCGGACTTGCGTGATTGGTTGATTAACGCCGGTATGAGCCACGAACGTCGCATCCTGCGGCTGCCCATTGGTGGGTTGACGTGGCATTATCCCGAGCCTGACATTCTGCAACTGGAATTCGTCCTCCCGGCCGGATGCTTCGCCACCGTATTGGTGCGCGAGCTCGTTGATCTGGTGCCGGTGGGGCAGACGGACAGCCCATGCGTATTCTGATTTCTAACGACGATGGGGTAACCGCACCCGGTCTCGCCGCGCTTTATGCTGCGCTGGCGGATTACACCGAATGCGTGGTTATCGCCCCGGACCAAGACAAAAGCGGCGCCAGCAGCTCGCTGACGCTCGACCGTCCGTTACACCCGCAAACCCTGGCCAACGGCTTTATCAGCCTTAATGGCACACCGACCGATTGCGTGCACCTGGGCCTCAATGGCTTGCTGGAGCGCGAGCCGGACATGGTGGTTTCGGGCATCAACCTGGGCGCCAACCTGGGGGATGACGTGTTGTATTCCGGCACCGTGGCGGCGGCCCTTGAGGGACGTTTCCTGGCGCGTCCTTCGTTTGCCTTTTCGTTGGCCTCACGGCAAGTGGAGAACCTTCCCACAGCCGCGTACTTTGCGCGCAAACTGGTAGAGGCTCACGCGGACCTTGAACTGCCACCGCGTACGGTACTGAACGTGAACATTCCCAATTTGCCGCTGGATCACATCCGCGGTATTCAGCTGACCCGCCTCGGACATCGCGCACGTGCTGCAGCGCCGATGAAAGTGGTCGATCCGCGCGGTAAATCCGGTTACTGGATTGCGGCGGCGGGGGATGCCGAAGACGGCGGCCCGGGTACCGATTTTCATGCGGTGATGCAAGGCTATGTTTCAATCACCCCACTGCAACTGGATCGCACCTTTAATGATGCCTTCAGAAGTCTCGATGGCTGGCTGGAGGGGCTGAACTAATGGCTCGTGAACAAGACGATATTCTGCGTCGTGGCATCGGGATGACCTCGCAACGGACCCGTGAGCGCCTTATTCAGCGCCTGTATGAAGAGGGAATTTGCAACGCCAAGGTGCTGGAAGTCATTCGCCGTACACCGCGTCACCTGTTCGTCGACGAGGCGCTGGCTCACCGTGCCTACGAAGACACCGCGCTGCCGATCGGCAATAACCAGACCATCTCGCAGCCTTATATGGTGGCTCGCATGAGCGAGTTGCTGCTGGAGGCAGGTCCTCTCGACAAGGTGATGGAAATTGGCACCGGCTCGGGCTACCAGACGGCTGTGCTGTCGCAGCTGGTCGAGCGGGTGTTTTCCGTCGAGCGCATCAAGGTTCTACAGGATCGGGCCAAGGAGCGCCTGGTGGAGCTGAACCTGCGCAACGTGGTGTTCCGCTGGGGCGATGGTTGGGAAGGCTGGCCGGCGCTGGCACCTTACAACGGCATTATCGTGACCGCGGTGGCGACTGATGTACCTCAGGCGCTGCTTGATCAATTGGCGCCGGGAGGGCGGCTGGTGATCCCGGTCGGATCGGGTGAGGTTCAACAATTGATGCTGATCATCCGGGAAGAGCAGGGCTTTTCCAGGCGTGTTCTGGGGGCTGTTCGCTTCGTCCCGTTACTCAATGGGCCGCTCGCCTGAGCATTTGTTTCAGGGCGCTGAATTCTCTTCGATTGCTCCTGTCTTACAGCGGCATCGATCAGTTAAACGGGATTCATCGTCAGGCAGCAAACGTGTGCGCCAAGCCATTTCGCTTCATTAAAGGTAAAGCCTGCACGGCCCGTTATACTTGCGACATTTCATGCCGGAACACGGCAATCCACATTTTCAGCCACCACAAAGGGAGCGGCGGGTGAGTCTCACAGTCATTGCGCAGCGAATGGGTAAAACGAGCTTTCAGCGCCTGGTGACTGGCCTTGTCTTGAGCACCTTGCTAGTTGGTTGCTCCAGCAACAAATCGAGCGAAGTACGTGTCGTCGATCGCAACAACGCCGTCGCCCAGCGTCCGGCAGTGACCACGGGTCAATACGTCGTCCGACCTAAAGACACCTTGTTCTCCATCGCCTTTCGCTACGGCTGGGACTACAAAGCCCTCGCGGCACGCAACAACATTCCTACGCCTTATACGATCCATCCGGGTCAGACGATTCGCTTTGACGGTCGCACCGGTTCAACGCCGACACCGGTGGCCAGCGCCATTGATTCAACACCTTCTTCGTCGCTGAAAACCACGGTTATCCGGCGCCAGGCGAATGGCGCAACCACCAGCACAGCAGTGGTTGCACCGTCCGTCGCCAGCAAGCCGACCCCTGCTCCGATGCCTCCTGCCGGTCCGGCCCCGACCGGCTGGGGGTGGCCATCTAATGGCATTCTCATTGGAAAATTCTCTTCAAACGGCAGTTTGAATAAAGGAATTGATATCGCCGGGGATTTGGGACAGCCTGTTTTAGCTGCGTCTGATGGGACGGTGGTATACGCCGGGAGTGGCTTAAGGGGCTACGGCGAATTAGTCATCATCAAACACAGCGATACCTACGTCAGTGCCTACGGACATAACCGCAGGCTGTTGGTTCGGGAGGGGCAGCAGGTCAAGGTCGGACAGACAATTGCCGAAATGGGGTCAACGGGTACAGACCGGGTGAAGCTGCATTTTGAGATTCGCCGACAAGGTAAACCTGTAGATCCGCTGCAATTCCTGCCACGTCGTTGATCGCTTCCAGCCTGTTCCGTCGCGTAGAGGGAACAGGCTCCAGCGTTGCCAAGGATAAAGGCGCCGCTTGAGCCTGAGGTCGAACTCACCAAAGGACTATAACAATGGCTCTCAGTAAAGAAGTGCCGGAGTTTGACATCGACGATGAGGTTCTCCTGATGGAGACCGGCATCGGGACGGATTCGATGTCGAATGATGAAGGGGCTGCTCCACCTTCCGTTCGTGCCAAATCCAAACACTCCGCTTCGTTAAAGCAACACAAGTACATTGACTACACGCGTGCGCTCGATGCCACGCAGCTGTACCTCAATGAGATTGGCTTTTCCCCTCTGCTGTCCCCCGAAGAAGAAGTTCATTTTGCGCGCTTGTCGCAAAGTGGAGATCCGGCTGGGCGCAAACGCATGATTGAAAGTAACCTGCGGCTGGTGGTGAAAATCGCCCGGCGTTACGTCAATCGTGGCCTGTCGCTGCTGGACCTGATCGAAGAGGGCAACCTCGGGCTTATCCGGGCGGTAGAGAAGTTCGACCCCGAACGCGGCTTCCGCTTTTCGACCTACGCGACCTGGTGGATTCGTCAGACCATTGAACGCGCGATCATGAATCAGACCCGGACCATCCGGTTGCCGATCCATGTGGTCAAAGAGCTCAACGTGTACCTGCGGGCTGCACGGGAGCTGACGCAAAAACTCGATCACGAACCCTCGCCCGAAGAAATTGCCAACCTGCTGGAAAAACCAGTGGGAGAGGTCAAGCGCATGCTCGGCCTGAACGAGCGGGTTTCTTCGGTCGACGTCTCGCTGGGTCCGGATTCGGATAAAACCCTGCTGGACACCCTTACCGATGACCGTCCAACCGATCCATGTGAACTGTTGCAGGATGACGACCTGTCCCAGAGCATCGATCAATGGCTCTCGGAGCTGACCGACAAGCAACGTGAAGTGGTGATACGCCGCTTCGGCCTGCGCGGTCACGAGAGCAGCACGCTTGAAGATGTAGGCCTGGAAATTGGCCTGACCCGGGAGCGGGTCAGACAGATTCAGGTTGAAGGCCTGAAGCGTCTTCGGGAGATTCTCGAGAAGAATGGCCTGTCGAGCGAGTCGCTGTTTCAATAAGTACTTTGCTGGCTGGCATTAAGAAGCCCCGACTGGTTCGGGGTTTTTTATTACCTCAGAGACAGGTTGGGGGTTCCCTCCGTCATCATCTCTGGTTTGTAGCCTCTCGCTGTAAGTGTTTGCTTACTCTTTCGTAAGTGTTCGCTAATTCCATGGGTAGCAGCTGTATATATTCCTACGTGAGATATGATTAACTAATTGATTTATATGATTATTTATTAATATTAATAGCTTGTGACAGGCAGTTTCAGCTAGCGGGGGTGATTGCTCTTGGTAGGGAATTCTCTAGTATCTGAACTGTGTCGACGGACAGACACGCCCTTCAAGGATGAGGGGAAAGGACATCGCAGGAAGCGATTCATCAGGACGATGAAAAGGAACACAGGGAATAGGGAAAAAATGTGGGCGGGTCAAACCGCCCCTTTTTTTTGCCTGCAGAAAAGCAAAAAGGCCCACAAGGGGCCTTTTCGAGAACGCGGGGGTAATCAGCGTTCGAGGTCTTTGATCTTGCCTTTGACACCATCCCACTCTTCGGCATCGGGCAACGATTCTTTCTTCTCGGTGATGTTGGGCCAGATTTCCGCCAGCTCAACGTTCAGCTGAATAAACTCCTGCATGTCTTCCGGGACTTCATCTTCGGAGAAGATGGCCACGGCAGGGCATTCTGGTTCGCACAGTGCGCAGTCGATGCACTCATCCGGGTGAATCACCAGGAAGTTCGGGCCTTCGTAAAAGCAGTCCACCGGACAGACTTCTACGCAGTCGGTGTACTTGCACTTGATGCAGTTGTCGGTGACGACGAAGGTCATTTCTAATTTTCTCCTCAGGCGGCGGCAGCGGAGCCCCTTCACGTTGGGGTCGCCAGGTTTGGGAGCGATAGTCTGCTGGTCAGGCTATAAGCCAGCAGCATCCCAAACCGCGCGAGATTCTAACAGCTTGCAGGCAAGTGCGTTAGATCCGTGTCTTTAGTGTATAGAGCATTTCGAGCGCCCGACGCGGTGTCATGTCGTCCAGATCAAGTTTGGCCAGATCATCCAGCACCGGATGCGGCAGGCTGGCGAACATGTCGCTCTGCTGCGGCGCGGCCGGTTTGCCCTTGGCAGTCTTGGGAACTTCATGAGGCAGGGCGGTCGCTTCCAGCCGACCCAGGTGTTCGCGAGCGCGCACGATCACTTCGCTCGGCACACCGGCCAACTGCGCAACCGCAAGGCCGTAGCTCTGGCTGGCAGGCCCTGGCAGCACGTGGTGCAGGAATACGATGCGTTCGTTGTGCTCGGTGGCATTAAGGTGAACGTTGGCCACCAGCGGTTGCGCCTCCGGTAGTACCGTCAGCTCGAAGTAGTGGGTGGCGAACAGCGTATAAGCCCGCAGATGCGCCAGGCGTTCGGCCGCAGCCCACGCCAGGGACAGACCGTCAAAGGTGCTGGTGCCGCGACCGACTTCGTCCATCAGCACCAGGCTGCGCTCGGTGGCGTTGTGCAGGATGTTCGCGGTCTCGCTCATTTCGACCATGAAGGTCGAACGCCCGCCGGCCAGGTCATCGCTGGAACCGATCCGGGTAAAGATCCGGTCCACCAGAGACAACTCGCAACTGGCTGCCGGCACGAAACTGCCGATGTGTGCCAGCAGCACGATCAGAGCGGTCTGGCGCATGTAGGTGGATTTACCACCCATGTTCGGACCGGTGATCACCAGCATGCGGGTGTTGTCGTCGAGGCTCAGGTCGTTGGCCACGAACGGCGTGGTCAGCACTTGCTCGACCACCGGGTGACGACCCTGGCTGATGCGCATGCATGGCTCACTGACGAAGCGCGGGCAGTTCAGATCGAGGTTCAGTGCACGTTCGGCAAGGTTGCTCAGCACGTCCAGCTCGGCCAGTGCCGCGGCGGTGTCCTGCAACGGTGGTAACTGGGCGATCAAATCTTCGAGCAGTGCTTCGTAGAGCATCTTCTCGCGTGCCAGGGCGCGGCTCTTCGCTGACAGCGCCTTGTCTTCGAACGCCTTCAGTTCCGGCGTAATGAAGCGCTCGGCACCTTTCAACGTCTGGCGGCGGATATAGTCTGCCGGCGCCGACTCAGCCTGCTTGCTTGGCAACTCGATGAAGTAGCCATGAATGCGGTTGTAACCGACTTTCAGGTGCGACAGACCGGTACGGGCCTTCTCGCGGGCTTCGAGGTCGATCAGGAACTGGCCAGCGTTTTCGCTGAGCGATTGCAAATCGTCCAACTCGGCGTCGTAACCGGTTTTCAACACACCACCGTCACGGATGACGGCGGGCGGGTTGTCGATAATGGCTTTTTCCAGCAGTGCCGCCAGTTCCGGGTAGGTGCTGGTGGTCTTCGCCAGTTGAATGATGTGCGGAGCTTCCAGCTCAGTCATTGCCACTTGTAACTCGGGCAAGGCACCGAGCGCATCGCGCAGGCGAGCCAGGTCACGAGGGCGGGCATTGCGCAGGCCGATCCGCGCCAGGATTCGCTCGATGTCGCCGATTTCCTTGAGCTGCGGTTGCAGCTTTTCGAAACGGTAGGCGTCGAGCAGGCAGGTGATCGAGGTCTGGCGCGCCAGCAATACGGTCAGGTCCCGCAGCGGACGGTTCAGCCAGCGGGTCAGCAGACGGCTGCCCATGGCGGTCTGGCAGCGATCGACCACCGATTGCAACGTGTTGTCGCGACCGCCAGCCAGGTTGGTGTCCAGTTCCAGGTTACGACGGCTCGCGCCGTCCAGCACCACGGTGTCGTCCAGGCGTTCATGACGCAGGCTGCGCAAGTGAGGCAGGGCGGTGCGCTGGGTTTCCTTGGCGTAGCTGAGCAGGCAACCCGCGGCGCCGATGGCCAGGGTCAGGTTCTCGCAACCGAAGCCTTTCAGGTCTTGGGTCGAGAATTGTTGGCAGAGACTTTTCAGTGCCGAATCACGCTCGAAATCCCACGGCGCACGGCGACGAACCCCACGACGTTTCTCCGCCGGCAGATCCTTCGGCCAGTCATCCGGGATCATCAGTTCTACCGGATTGACCCGCTCCAGTTCCGCCAGCAGGTTTTCCCAGCCCTTGATCTCCAGCACGGTGAAGTTGCCGCTGGTGATGTCCAGCACCGCCAGACCGAACAGTCGCTCGTCACCCAGCACCGCCGCGATCAGGTTATCCCGACGCTCATCCAGCAGCGCTTCGTCACTGACCGTACCCGGTGTGATGATCCGCACCACCTGACGATCCACCGGCCCTTTGCTGGTCGCCGGGTCGCCGACCTGCTCACAGATCACCACCGACTCGCCGAGCTTGACCAGTTTCGCCAGGTAACCTTCCGCGGCATGGTAAGGAATCCCACACATCGGAATCGCCTGACCCGCCGACTGCCCACGGGCGGTCAGGGTGATGTCCAGCAATTTGGCGGCCTTCTTCGCGTCTTCGTAGAAGATCTCGTAGAAGTCGCCCATGCGGTAGAACATCAGCTGGTCAGGGTGCTGGTTTTTCAGGCGCCAGTACTGCTGCATCATTGGCGTGTGGGAGGACAGATCAGAGAGCGCTTTATTCATCGGATAATCAGGCAAATTCGTTGAAAGGTGTAGGGCAAAGGAGGGGCATCGGCCCGGCTTTTCCGCGATGGGCGCAAGGTTAACATGGGCGGTCCACCCGACGCAGGCATGAAAGCCCTGCGATACATTTCTTCTGTCTATGCACGGCATATGCGCAATTTATGCAATTTGGCATTTGTCTTCCGCGAAAAGAACAAGCACTATGCGCTTTATGCAAAAACGCAATGTTTCTACCGTCTTAAGAGCGCTGCTCGATCAGCACGGGATCTCCCCCACGGAGCTTCACCGTCGCACCGGCGTGCCTCAATCCACTCTCTCGCGGATCCTCAGCGGGAAGATCGTCGATCCCTCGGATAAACACATCTCGAAGATCGCCGAGTACTTCGCCGTCAGCACCGACCAGTTGCGGGGCCGTGCGGATGTCGCGCCGGCAGCCAGCACCGGGCGCGATCAATTGCATTCGGAACTCAGGGACATAAGTCTGTGGGACGACGATACGCCCGTCGATGATGACGAGGTATCGGTCCCCTTTCTTCGCGAGGTTGAATTGGCTGCAGGATCAGGAAGGTTCGTCATCGAAGAGAGCGAGCGCTCTAGCCTGCGCTTCGGCAAGCGGAGCCTGCGCCACAATGGCGTTCAGTTCGACCAGGCAAAATGCGTGACGGTGCGCGGCAACAGTATGTTGCCGGTACTGCGCGACGGCGCCACCGTAGGCGTTAATGCCGGCAAGTGCGGGATCGGCGATATCGTGGATGGCGACCTTTATGCCATCAACCACAACGGCCAGCTGCGGGTGAAACAGCTTTATCGCCTGCCTACCGGGATTCGCCTGCGCAGCTTCAATCGCGATGAGCATCCGGACGAGGACTACACCTTCCAGGAAATCCAGGAGGAGCAGATCGTCATCCTCGGTCACGTCTTCTGGTGGGGCATGTACGCCCGTTAACCTTACCGCTGTCAGATAAAACCCGCCACTGAGCGGGTTTTTTTTCGCCTGTCGAAAAGCCGTCAGCGCCTTTGCCTGCGGGGTTTTCATGCGTCAATGCATTTATGGCGCATAAATAAATGCGTTTATGCATTGACTGTATATGCATCCATGCATATTCTTTGTCTCAAGCAGCTCAAAAGCAGCTCGAAACGAAGCTCTTTAGTTCCACCACAAAGGCAGCGATGAACCGGCCTCAACGGTTCAGAGGGTTGGCAACTGACCCGGGTGTGCAGCGTAAAGCACCACAAGCAGTTATCCGGCGGGCAGGGACCGCGGTCGGAAAAACAATATGAATCGATCCGTACCGCGCCAGTAGCGCCGAAAGGTCAACGCGAAGGACCGCATTACTGAAAAGCCCGGCAAGCGCCGGGCTTTTTGGAATGCCTGCCTCGTCCGAGGTTTATCAACCTCAACTACAGAAAGGATTCGGCAGAAGCCAGGAGGCATCTCGATGTTGAAAGATTGCAGATGTGGGCAGTGCAAAAGACTTCTCGCCCGAGTGGGTGAGTACACCGAGCTCCAGATCAAATGCTCCCGATGCGGAACATTGAATCATGTGAAGGCCGCGAGCCTTGAGCGATCGCCATTGAGCGACATGAAAGCGCAATCCTGCGCACCAAACCATTCGACTCAATAGGTGATAAAAATGGCAGGACCACTAGGACCACCCCGTATTCAGTTCACAAACAATGGCAGCCCGGTGTTGCCACCGCGCAACTCGATGAGCCCGGGTCAGTATCTTGAGTCGCCGAGCAAGCGGTTCAAACTGCTGCTGCAACCGGACATGAACCTGGCGCTCTACGATAATGGCGCACTTGCCTGGGTGGCTGACGGGAACGCTTACACGAACACTCTCAATCCTGTAGCAGCGGTGCCTAACTGTTTCTACGTGTATTACAGCGGGGTTCTTGTAGACCACACCCGTAACCGTTGCTGGACGACGGTCAATACCACGGCAGTGGACAGTGTCGAGGCAGCCGCGAATCGCACTTATCTTCAAGTGCAGGACGACGGCAACATTGTGATCATCGACTCGCAGACGCTCTGGAATGCTACTCCGTCAATACCTGTCGTGACGGGAAGCGCCGCGGTCATTTTTCCGGGCCCCTCCGAGTTGGTCAGAGGGCAGCCTTACTTTGCCGGTGACGGCGCCATCATCTTCCAGGGCGACGGCAACGTTGTGAACTACGGCCCGAACTGGAGTGTTCGCTGGGCCAGTTATACGCAGAACAAAGGCGCGGTGAAGGCGGTGTTCCAGGCAGACGGCAACTTCGTTGTTTATGCAGCGAATGACGTTCCGCTTTGGAATTCGGGAACCGGTGGCCGTCCGGGGGCTTCTTTGCGCCTTCAACCCAATGGCAGCCTGGCGATCGTCCAGGATGTGCCTGTCTGGGCGCGTTTCGGCTATACGCCGACCATTCGCGCTCGAAAAATCTACTACCCGAACACCACAAGTCCCGAGCATAACGGTACTGCACCGTATCCAACTTACGGTCATATCGGTTGGGAGTTTTAAGGGTAGAGCCAAGGACTCCCTGCCAGGTGGCAGGGCGTCTTGTTTTATTGCGCAGGACTTTTCCGATTTAGGCCATTCACCCCCCAGGAGGCGTGACATGACAAACGAGCAACAAGCGTTGCTGGACATGCCGATCTGGCTGGTCATCGTTCTCGCCCTGGTGGGTGGGGTGTCCGGCGAAATGTGGCGCGCTGACAAGGAGGGCGCCCGCGGCTGGTCATTGCTGCGGCGCCTGGCCTTGCGATCCGGGGCCTGCATGGTCTGCGGGGTCTCGGCCATCATGCTGCTGTATGCCGCCGGCGTGTCGATCTGGACGGCTTGCGCGTTCGGTTGCCTGACGGCGATGGCCGGGGCGGACGTTGCCATTGGCCTTTATGAACGCTGGGCGGCCAAGCGGATTGGCGTTTGCGAAGTGCCGCCGCGAGATCCTCGCCAGGATCACTGAACACAAAGCCCAATGGAATGGCGAGCAGCGGTGCCGACCGGCATCCGGCCCGCAAGGACGCGGGTTTTCCAAGGCCAGTACCTTTCTCTAAACCCGCCAACAAGCGGGTTTTTTATTGCCCGGTGAAAACACCATGAAGATCCCCCCCTAATTAGCCAACTGCGTGATCACTGCCCAAGTCTTGCCGGTCGCGTGGCTGCTGGCATCGACCTCGAAACGCTGCAAGCCGGTACCCCGAGGGTTGTTGACGAAGGTCGCAGTGTTGACCCAGGTCGAATGGCTGGTAGTTGGCAAGTTGATATATTGAAGTCACACAGACATGAACTAAAAAGCGACATGTTGGGTGTTCCCTCAGGTGCAGGGTCAGTCGCTCCCGATGCTCTATTCAATCAAGGTCCGAGCAGTCTTGGTTTTACCGAAGTTACCGAAGTTACCGAAGTTACCGAAGTTACAGGAGTTACAGGAGTTGCCGAAGTTACAGGAGGTATAGAAACGCGTCCACGAAATGTTGCCTACCCAGGCAGAATAAAACTCATCTGAAATTAACGCTGGTCTGCGTTTTTAATGGATGCTCAAGATTTTTCAATAGAGGTGTTTATGGTTTATTACTATTTTTCTGAAACAACGCAGGAATTGTTCGGTCCGGTGGAGTTGCCGGTGATCCCCGGTATGGGCGTTGTCCTGCCAGGCAATGCGATAGAGTTGCCGGAAGCATTGCCGGCCGCCGAAACGGGCTATGTCTGGGTCTGGCGTAACGGTGCCGCTTCGCAACTGATCGATTTGCGCAACCGCGAGGCGTATCGCAAAGACACAGGTGGCGTTGAAATCTGGTTCGCGTTGGGCCCGTTGCCTGACTATCTGACCTTCAAGCCTCGTCCCGGCGAATATTATGTTTGGCTGAATGATGACTGGGTGCTGGACTTGGCTGCCGAACTAACAGGCAAAACCGCTCAAGCCAACGCCCAGCGAGACAGTCGTCTGTTTCAGATTGTTATTCGCGTCGCGCCGCTGCAATACGCTTATGAACTAGGTGAGGCCACCAGTGTTCAACTGGCCACTCTGCAAGAGTGGAAACGCTATACGCTCAAGTTGATGGACATTGAACAGCAACCGGACTTCCCGATGATCATTGACTGGCCGGCTTCACCTGTCAGTGGCGTAACCGTATAAACCCTGGAGCTTATTGATAACTGGAAGTGCAGTCGTGTGTTACCAGCACACGGCTGCCTGCAAAATACCAACGGAAGGATATACCGTGGACTATCCCAATAGTGTCCCCAGCGCCGGTTTGGTGGACGTCAAGTTTGTCGATGAAACCCCGATCATGGGGACTCCGACGTCTTTTTCTTCGCTCGTGGCCACCCGTGTGGGCGGCGACGGGGCGATGCTCATCCTGGTCGGGAGCACCGGTACCAAACAGGGCTGCCGCCTGAAAGCCCGGAATTTTTCCGGTCAGGTACAGGCGGGGTGGAGCGTGAACTAGTGATAGCCAGTTATCGGCCACGGACAGTATGGTCGCCCGCGACAGGGACGAACTGGAGGGCGGCGGCGGTACAACATTGACCACCGATCAATACGCCGAATTGCAGGCCTATCGCCGTGCACTTCGGGATTGGCCGCAAGGGTCGTTCTTTCCTTTCAGCGAGCATCGACCCAGTGCGCCACTTTGGCTGGCTGGATATCTTTGACACGAACCAGACACTCGTCAGGGCCTGGGGGCTATATGACAGTTACGCAGCAACAATTACAGATCGTTATGCCCCGCGCTCGCTCCCAAGCGGGCGTTTTCATTTCCGTCCTGAACACAGCCATGTCTCACCGCAACATCAACATCCCCAAACGTATCGCCGCCTTCCTCGCGCAAGTCGGTCACGAATCAGGGCAGTTGCAGTACGTGCGTGAGTTGGGCAGCGCTCAATACTTGAGCAAGTACGACACTGGCGCACTGGCTGTCCGCCTTGGCAATACGCCAGAGCCTGACGGCGACGGTCAAAAGTACCGTGGCCGAGGCCTGATTCAGATCACGGGCCGCGACAATTACCGTCAGTGCAGTCTCGGACTCTTCGGTGATGATCGTTTACTGTTTTTGCCGGAACTGCTGGAACAACCCCAATGGGCCGCCGAATCAGCCGCGTGGTTCTGGGAGCAAAATGGCTTCAACGAGCTGGCCGACCGCGACCAGTTCAACAGCATCACTCGCCGCATCAACGGCGGCCTGAACGGTTTACAGGATCGCTTGCAACTCTGGGCGCGGGCGAGGGCGGTGTTATGCCAGCCTTCGGTTTGATGCCGATATCTTACTGCGTCATTGGCGTTGTTGTGTTTCTGGCTGTGTTGGCAGGCTTATATCAGAGCCCTCGCTCGCTAACATTTTGATCGATCCTGCGCCTTGCAAGCGCGTTACGCTCGTGTACGGTAGTTCTCATTCCGCTTGCTCAGGAGATGACCGTGAAAGAAATCACCCAACTGGCCGCTGAACTTGGCAGGCGCTTGCAGGTTCTCAATGCTCACGTCACCGCCGCAGAATCCTGCACCGGTGGCGGGATCAGCGAGGCGATCACCCGGATTCCGGGGAGTTCGGCATGGTTCGAGGCTGGTTATGTCACCTATTCCAATCGCCAGAAAACCGAGCAATTGAATGTTCCGGTCGAGTTGTTTTCGACAGTGGGAGCGGTCAGTCGCGAGGTGGTCGAGGCCATGGCCCGAGGCGCGCAGGAGAAAAGCCGGGCGCGTTTTGCCGTGGCGGTCAGCGGTGTGGCGGGGCCGGATGGCGGTTCGCCGAGCAAGCCGGTGGGCACCGTGTGGCTGGCTTGGGGCGTTGGTGAACAGGTGTTCAGCGAGGTGCAGTACTTTCCCGGCAACCGTGACGAGGTCCGCCGACAAACGGTGAAGGCCGCGCTAGAGGGGCTGCTGCGCCATGCTGCTGGAGAAATCTCAAATCAGGGGTAGGCGATCCTGAAACGCTGTGGAATAATACTGGCTACTTATACAGGTGTTGGCCGTCAGGCCTTATTGATTACGTGAGGACTTTAATGGACGACAACAAGAAGAAAGCCTTGGCTGCGGCCCTGGGTCAGATCGAACGTCAATTCGGCAAGGGTGCCGTAATGCGTATGGGCGATCAGGACCGTCAGGCGATCCCGGCTATCTCCACTGGCTCTCTGGGTCTGGACATCGCGCTCGGCATTGGCGGTCTGCCAAAAGGTCGTATCGTTGAGATCTACGGTCCTGAATCCTCCGGTAAAACCACGCTGACACTGTCGGTGATCGCCCAGGCTCAAAAAGCCGGCGCGACCTGCGCATTCGTCGATGCCGAGCACGCCCTCGACCCTGAATACGCCGGCAAACTGGGCGTCAACGTCGACGACCTGCTGGTTTCGCAGCCGGACACCGGCGAGCAAGCCCTGGAAATCACCGACATGCTGGTGCGTTCCAACGCCGTTGACGTGATCATCGTCGACTCCGTGGCAGCTCTGGTTCCAAAGGCTGAAATCGAAGGCGAAATGGGTGACATGCACGTGGGCCTGCAAGCCCGTCTGATGTCCCAGGCGCTGCGTAAAATCACCGGTAACATCAAGAACGCCAACTGCCTGGTTATCTTCATCAACCAGATCCGTATGAAAATCGGTGTGATGTTCGGCAGCCCGGAAACCACCACCGGTGGTAACGCGCTGAAGTTCTACGCTTCGGTTCGTCTGGACATCCGCCGTACTGGCGCGGTGAAAGAAGGTGACGAGGTTGTCGGTAGCGAAACTCGCGTCAAGGTTGTGAAGAACAAGGTAGCTTCGCCGTTCCGTCAGGCCGAGTTCCAGATTCTTTACGGCAAGGGCATCTACCTCAATGGTGAGATGATCGACCTGGGCGTGCTGCACGGTTTCGTTGAGAAGTCCGGCGCCTGGTATGCCTATGAAGGCACCAAGATCGGTCAGGGCAAGGCTAACTCGGCCAAGTTCCTGGCAGACAATCCGGAAATCGCCGCCAAGCTCGAGAAGCAACTGCGCGACAAGTTGCTGACTCCAGCGCCGGACGTCAAAGCATCGCCAGTCAAAGAGACTGCTGATGACCTGGCTGACGCTGATATCTGATTGATCCGATGACCGCCGTACTCGATACACTCGTCGCGGTGCGGCGAACCGCAATGGACCTGCTCGCGCGACGCGAGCACGGTCGAGTCGAGTTGACGCGTAAACTGCGTCAACGCGGCGCCCTCCCTGAAATGATCGACTCGGCTCTCGACCGTTTGACGGAAGAAGGCCTGCTGTCCGAATCCCGCTACCTTGAAAGCTTTGTTTCCTACCGTTCCCGTTCCGGTTATGGCCCTTTGCGTATTCGCGAAGAGTTGAGCCAGCGCGGCCTGCAACGTACCGACATCGAACTCGCTTTACGCGAGAGCGGTATCAACTGGCAGGAACAACTGGAAGACACCTGGCGGCGAAAGTTTTCCGGGCATTTACCGATAGACGCCCGGGAACGTGCCAAACAGGGCAGGTTCCTGAGTTATCGGGGATATTCCATGGAAATGATCAGCCGCTTGTTCAGTGGCCGAGGGATGGACGATTGACTGAAACGGCTCGCTATTTTGATAGCGGGCCGTTTTTTTTGCTTACGTAACCTTGGACGGTTCCCGCGAGCGCTGTTGCGCCTGGGGTTGGGATTGCGCCCAGTTTTCCGGCAGGTTGATGTAGTCCACCAGTTCCCGCAGACGTCCATGATCACGGGCGTTGAAGGTGAAAGCGAGTCGCGCCAGGTGGCTGAACTGCGGTTCGTCGTGTTCCTCTCCGCTGTAGGCGTGTTGATGGAAGTGATCGCTCAGGCACAGGTCGGCAAATGCCTCTTGCATGTGTTCGAGCGCCTGGTCGCTGAGCTTGTGATTCATGCGGATCACGAATTGATGCTTGAGCCAGCGGCTGGAGTGGAAGTTGCTGTAGAACTGGTTGATCTGCTCCACAGCCTCTTCCGCGCTGTAGACCAGACTGACGAGTTTCATATCGGTCGGCAGGATGTAGCGATTTTCCTCCAGTTGATGGTGAATGAAGTCCAACGCGCCTTGCCAGAAATTGCCGCCGGGAGCGTCCAGCAATATCACGGGCACCAGCGGGCTTTTGCCCGTCTGGATCAGTGTCAGCACTTCCAGCGCTTCATCCAGGGTACCGAAACCGCCAGGGCACAGGACCAGCGCATCGGCTTCCTTGACGAAGAACAGCTTGCGGGTAAAGAAGAAGTGGAAAGGCAGCAGGTTGGTAGTGCCATTCACGGTGGGATTGGCATGCTGCTCGAAGGGCAGGGTGATATTGAATCCCAGGCTGTGTGCCAGGCCAGCACCTTCGTGGGCCGCCGCCATGATGCCACCACCGGCACCGGTAATGACCATCAGGTCTGACCGCGCCAGCGCGGCGCCAAGTTCCCGGGCCAGACCGTACAGCGGATGTTCTATCGGTGTTCGGGCCGAGCCAAAAACGGTGACTTTGCGGCGCCCCCTGAACTGCTCCAGAACACGGAAGGCATGTTCCAGTTCACGCAGGGCTTGCAGGGTGATCTTGGCATTCCAGCGGTTGTGATCTTCCTGGGCCATGCGCAGCACGGTCAGGATCATGTCGCGGTAGATCGGGATGTTCGGGCTGTTGGGTGAAACAAGGTTGAGTTGCTCTTCGACCTTGCTGATGAGGTCGTGGCCGCTTTCTTCAAAATGACGGCTCAGGAGGTCATTCGGTTGGTAAGGCATCAACTTCTCCTTCCATACAGGCTCTGTTTTTCCCTTGGATGAAGGAAACATTCGCACAACAAGACGGGCAATGGGCAGCCCCTTTCCTGCCCTGAAAAGTAAACGTGAACACTATGAATCTAGACCCTCGCAGCGTTTTTCGCTGACTTGATCATTGCGCCGCAAAGTCTTTCCTGGCAACCGCTTATTGGCGATTTGCAAGGTGCTTTCACCGCTCGTCTGAACGCAAGGCGAGTGTCCGACAGTCTGATTTACTAAATTACAGGCACGACACGACAACTTTGCGTCAAAGGCAGGACGCACGTTACAAGCGGTTCAAGGATTTTATCGCTCAAGCAAGGGCGAGGTGCAGGGAGGCGGGAAGTGATGGCCAGAGTCATTCTGGAGATCGATACGCAACTGTATCGATTGCTGAAGTCATCAGCCGAGACCAATCATTTGAGTCTCGAAGAAGAGTGCTGCCGGCGTCTGGAGGGGGCCGACCGACGTTCACGTTATTTGCAGGCGTTGTTGGCAGAACTGCGCGCCGAGGATGAACAGCGGCGCGCCAATCCCCAATGATTACTTCTTCTTGGTCGGAGCCGCTTTCGGGCAATCCGATTCCTGATAGCTGGCGGAGCCGACTGCGCGGTTGGTCTTCACCTCAGTGAAGTCGTAACGCATGACCGCGCCCTTGGCCATCAGTTTGCGGAACGATGGGTTGTTGCATACAGAGGCGCCAAGCTGGAAATACACGGCTTTCGGGTCGGCACGCATCTTGTTGGCGTGGCTGCTTTGTACGCTTAGATGGTTGATCAGCGTGTTGCCTTCGACGGTGTAGCCCTGATCAAGAATGTCTTCGTTGATCGCCCGTGGAGTACCAACACTGCTTTGTGTGGCGACGTTTCGCAGCTCTCTGTTGAGATTCTGCTCACTCAAGGACGCAGCCTGAGCGCTGAAGGACGACGCCAGCAAAATGGCAGCGGTGGGAACGATAAGGCGCAGCATGAAACTCTCCTGGTTCAGTGACTGGTGGTTCGACCCGTCACATGACTGTGCGTTCAGTGGCGGCGAATTATAGGGGACGAGGCCTGGACGGTACAGGCTTGCGCCGGCTGCTCTGATAAACTGCCGCCACTTTCTGCCCTGCCGAGTGTTTTTCGTGTCGATTTTCTTCCCCTGCCGGCGTTGCCTGCGATGAACCCTGCAACCCCACGCTTTGCTGCAAACGCAGTAGCCCGCTTGCGCGATGAGCGAGAGGAAGAGGGCATCAAGCCGATTCAGGCCCGAGGCTGGAGGGCACCGCGTTGCCGAGCCTGCCGCGTGATCGAGAGCCACTGCCTGTGCGCCTGGCGTCCGCAAGTCGAGGCCCGTTCTGGCGTGTGCCTGATCATGACCAACAAGGAAGTGTTCAAACCGAGCAACACCGGTTGGCTGATCGCCGATGTGGTGCGCGACAACCATGCGTTCATCTGGTCGCGTACGGAAGTTGATGAGCAACTGCTGGCGCTGCTGGCCGACCCGCAATGGCAGCCCTATCTGGTGTTTCCGGGTGAGTACGTCGAACCCGAGCGTGTCACAAACAGCGTCGATGCCGATCGTTCGAAGCGTCCGCTGTTCATTCTGCTGGATGCCACCTGGACAGAAGCCCGAAAGATTTTCCGCAAAAGCCCCTACTTCGATCGGCTGCCAATCCTGAGCCTGTTACCCGAGAAGCTGTCGCGGTACCGGTTGCGCCGATCGACCCGCAGCGAGCATCTATGCACAGCCGAAGTGGCGGCGTTGTGTCTCGATCTGGCGGGCGATACCGAGGCTGCGTCGGCGCTGGACGCTTATTTCGACGTATTCAGCCAACATTACCTTGATGCCAAACATCAGCTTGAAATGAATGTTTCAACACCAGCACACGCCGAGCTGATGCCTTTTGTGTAAATCGGCGTCCCTGTTAGCCGCTGATTGTCGCCCATACTGCAAAGAACTGTACTGGCCATGCACCTTGACCACCCCGGCTTCGCTGGGCATGCTTGGCGCCGATTAGGGCGCGGCCAAAGTTTGATACGCCGTATTCTTTACGTGGATAGCCACGTGATTGGCGTTGAACGTGCCCTGTTGGTACAGCTCCGTGGCTGTACCTCGAGTTGTTTTGGTGAGGCCTGAATGCATCGGGCGTCCCATAAAAAACAGGATCATTTGAAAAATGGCCACATACGAAATCCTGATTGCCGATGACCACCCTCTTTTTCGTAGCGCCCTGCATCAAGCGTTGACCCTGGGCCTGGGCCCGGAAGTCCGCCTGGTGGAAGTGGCAAGCATTGCCGAGCTGGAAACCCGTCTGGACGAGAAGTCCGACTGGGATCTGGTGCTGCTGGACCTGAACATGCCGGGGGCCTACGGTTTTTCAGGGCTGGTGCTGTTGCGCGGTCAGTATCCGCAGATTCCGGTGGTCATGGTGTCGGCCCAGGAAGAAGCCTCGATCATGGTCAAGTCTCGTGAATTCGGCGCCAGCGGCTTCATCCCCAAGTCCAGTGATCTGAGCGTCATCCAGAAAGCCGTACGCGCGGTGCTCGATGGTGATGTGTTCTGGCCGCCCCAGGCGTTCGAGGCGGTCAGCGTTTCCGCCGAAGCCAAGGCCGCCAGCGAAGGCCTTGCGAGCCTGACGCCGCAGCAGTTTCGTGTGCTGACCATGGTCTGTGAAGGCTTGTTGAACAAGCAGATTGCCTACGAGCTGAGCGTTTCCGAAGCGACGATCAAGGCCCACGTGACGGCGATTTTTCGCAAGCTGAATGTGCGGACCCGGACCCAGGCAGCCTTGCTTCTGCAACAACTTGAGTCAATTTCGAACTGATCAGACGCGGCGCGTTCACGCTTTTTTGACTGTGCTTAATCTAGCCTTCCCACTTCATTTTTTGGTCAGTTGCCTACTTTATGTCACCTTTCAAAGGCCAAACCGGCCTAAAACGCATCCTCAACGCCTCCGGTTATTCGCTGGACGGTCTGCGCGCAGCTTTCACCGGCGAAGCGGCCTTTCGGCAACTGGTGTTGCTCAACGTCATATTGATCCCGCTGTCGTTCTTCCTGAACGTCAGTCGCGTCGAGCAGGCGTTGCTGATTGCAGTGTGCCTGTTGGCGTTGATTGTCGAATTGCTCAATTCGGCCGTGGAAGCGGCCATCGACCGCATTTCCCTTGAGTTGCACCCGCTGTCCAAGAACGCCAAGGACATGGGCAGCGCCGCTCAGTTCGTAGCCTTGAGCATGATCGCGCTGGTCTGGGCAGTCATCCTGCTTTAAGCGATGGTGGGCAGAACGATCTCATCGCTGCGCTGAACCCCGGCGGTGAAGGCGCGGCACAGGTCGAGGAATTCACGCATCGCCGACGTTTGATATTTCTGTTTGTGCCAGATGAAATAGAACTGCCGCGCCAGGTCCAGATCTGGCGTTTCCACCGGCACCAGGCTGCCACGGCGGAACGCGTCGCGTAGCGCCAGACGCGAAATACAGCCAATCCCCAACCCGGACTCCACGGCACGCTTGATCGCTTCGGTGTGTTCCAGTTCCAGTCGGATATTCAGTGAGCTGCGATGGTGACGCATGGCCTGGTCAAAGGTCAGTCGCGTGCCGGAGCCCTGTTCCCGCAGAATCCAGGCCTCATGGGTCAGCTCTTCCATGGTCGCCGTGCCGCGCTTGGCCAGTGGATGCTGGGGCGCGCAGAACACCACCAGTTCATCCTCCACCCAGCTCTGCACTTCGATGTCCGGATGGCTGCAGTCACCTTCGATTAGACCCAGATCAATTTCATAGTGGGCGACTTGCTGCACAATGTTGGCAGTGTTCTGCACGTGCAGCTTCACCTGGCTTTCCGGATGGCGCTGCATGAAGCTGCCGATCAGCAAGGTGGCCAGGTAATTGCCGATGGTCAGGGTCGCGCCGACCGCCAGAGAGCCGAATCCCGACTTGCCATTGAGCAAGTCTTCGATTTCCTTGGACTGGTCGAGCAGCGCCACCGCTTGCGGCAGCAGCTGTTTGCCGAGGGCATTGAGGCTCAGCCGTTTGCCGGCGCGGTCGAACAGCTGACAGCTGGACTGACGCTCTAGCTCGGTGATCGAGGTGCTTGCCGCCGATTGCGAGAGGTTGAGCAGGCCCGCAGCACGGGATACGCTTTCCTGCTGGGCGACGGCGACGAATACTTGAAGTTGACGGAGAGTAAATCGCATATCGATATAACCGATAACCCTTATCTTAATAATCCAGTTAACAGATATTGTGGCTGCCATTAGAATGCGATGCAATTGCGCACAGCAGCTCATTTTTCGCAGCGCGGGCGCAGAGCATGCGCAGACCAAATCTCCAGGAGTCCCACGTACATGAGCAACATGAACCACGAGCGTGTCCTCAGTGTTCATCACTGGAACGACACTCTGTTCAGCTTCAAGTGCACCCGCGATCCGGGCCTGCGCTTCGAGAACGGTCAGTTCGTGATGATCGGCCTGCAACAGCCCAACGGCCGGCCGCTCATGCGCGCTTACTCGATTGCCAGCCCGAACTGGGAAGAGCATCTCGAGTTCTTCAGCATCAAGGTGCCTGATGGCCCGCTGACTTCCCAGCTGCAGCATCTGAAGGAAGGCGACGAGATCATCATCAGCAAAAAGCCTACCGGCACGCTGGTGCTGGATGACTTGAAGCCTGGCAAACATTTGTACCTGCTCAGCACCGGTACCGGTCTGGCGCCGTTCATGAGCGTCATCCAGGACCCGGAAACCTACGAGCGTTTCGAAAAAGTGATCCTGTGCCACGGCGTACGTTACGTCAACGAAGTCGCTTACCGCGAGTTCATCACCGAGCACTTGCCGCAGAACGAGTTCTTCGGCGAGGCCCTCAGTGACAAGTTGATCTACTACCCGACCGTGACCCGCGAGCCGTTCGAGAACGAAGGTCGCCTGACCGACCTGATGCGCAGCGGCAAGCTGTTCAGCGACATCGGTCTGCCACCGATCAACCCGCAGGACGACCGCGCCATGCTGTGCGGCAGCCCGAGCATGCTCGACGAGACCAGCGAAGTGCTGAACAGCTTCGGCCTGAAAGTGTCGCCGCGGATGCGCGAGCCGGGTGATTACCTGATCGAGCGAGCGTTCGTCGAGAAGTAAGAACATCGCATCACTGAAAAGCCCCCATTGCCTGTGCAGGCAATGGGGGCTTTTTTATGCCCGATGCAGGTTGGGGGCGGGAATGACTTCAAGGACGCGGATCACACCCGCCTCTGGATAATGCCAGCGCACGTCAAGGTCCCAGAACTGTGCGCCGTATTCCCGTTCGGGTGTGGGAATCTGATACGCCGGACGTGGGTCTTGTGCCAGGCATTGCTCGATCAACTCCACCAGCGGTTCTTCAAGGCGCTGAGCATGGCCGTGAGCCTGTTGCAGTGCTGAGTCCGTCCACTGCACGGGAATCAGCAGCGGTGCGGCGCTGGCGATGCTGTTGGAGGCTGTATCAATGATGTCGGCGTAAGGCACGTAGGGTTTGATGTCGAGAATCGGCGTGCCGTCCAGCAGGTCGATGCCGGATATCCACAGGCGATTGGCTTCAACCTTGTCCAGCTTCACCACGGATTGGCCGATGCCGTTGGGCCGATGCGTCGCGCGGGTGGCGAACACGCCCATGGATTTGTTACCGCCGAGACGAGGAGGGCGGACTTTCAGCCGTGGCTTTTCTTCCAGTGTCTGATGAAACAGGAACAGCAGCCACACGTGGCTGACCTGTTCCAGACCCTGCACCGCATCGCCCTGATCGAACGGCGCCACCAGTTCCAGTACACCGCGAGCGGCCGGGGCCAGTTGTGGCTGGCGCGGGATGGCGAACTTCTCCTTGAAGCAGGAGCGCACGAAGCCGATGGGGGAAACGCTGTAGGTCATGGTCTGCGGTCGAGGCGGGATAAGGGCGAGCATGATAACCCACCCGGCTCTGTGGCGAGTCAGAGGCTAAACCCGCCATCCAGCGGAATGATATTCCCGGTCATATAAGCGCCGGCCGTACTCGCCAGACTGATCGCCAGCGCCGCCATTTCTTCCTCCCGGCCCCAGCGTTTCATTGGAATCAACGCCGTATCGTCGGCCAACGCCTGCTCATCATTCCCAATATGCTGAGTCATCTTGCTCGGAAAACGCCCCGGCGCGATGACGTTGACGTTGATGTGCTGACTCACCAGTTCCCGAGCCAGAATTCGCGACAGTTGATGCAGGGCAGCCTTACTCGGCCCGTAGGCATACGCCTGCTCGCCGAAGGACGAAATTCCCGCCACTGAGCCGATGTTGATGATCCGCGCCGGATTCGCTGCCGAACCGGCCTTACGCAGCAACGGCAAAAACTGCTGAATGCAGTTGAACACCGAGGTCACGTTCAGTTGCATGACCTTTTCCCAGCCCTTGACCGGGTAGCTCTCCAGCGGCGCGCCCCACGTGGTGCCGGCGTTGTTCACCAGAATATCCAGATGAGTGATCTGCTCACCCAGTTGCGTAGCCAGTTGAAGTACGCCTTCTTCGGTGGCCAGGTTGGCTCCCACTCCGTGGCAACGACCGAATGCGCTCAATTCATCAGCCGTTTGCTGACAGGCTTCGGCATCCCGGGCGCAGACGTACACGGTTGCGCCAGCCTCGACATAAGCCTTGGCGATCATTTTGCCAATACCACGGGTGCCGCCGGTCACCAGAGCGGTGCGGCCTTGCAGGGAAAAATACGGGTGCATGGCGAATCCTGAGAGCTGAGGGTCAATACACCCTAGTCGTCAGCCGCCGGAAGCGGAGCCACTATTTTTGCGAGGAATGAGGGTCTATACAGCCTGGCTTTGAGCCGCGGGTTTGCAGCTCAAGGCCAGCGGGCACTTACTGCGGACGCACGCGCAGGGTCAGGCCCTTGAGGAAGTTGCGCAGCAACTGATCGCCGCACGGACGGTAGTTGGTGTGGCCGAACTTGCGGAACAGCGCGCTCAGCTCAGGCTTGGACACCGGGAACTCGGAGGCCTTGAGGATGGCGTGCATGTCGTCTTCTTTCAGTTCGAAGGCCACGCGCAGTTTTTTCAGGATGATGTTGTTGGTCACCGGCACTTCGATCGGCTGCGGCGGACGGCTTTCGTCCTTGCCGCGCTTGAAGATCACCAGGCCATCGAGGAAATGCGCAATGACTTCATCCGGGCAGCGTACGAAGCCTTCCTCGTCTTCCTCTTTCTTGTCGAGGTACGTCACCAGGTCTTCCAGGGTCACGTCCATGCCGCCGAGCTTGATGATCTCGATGACTTTCTTGTCGCTGATGTCGAGCATGTAGCGCACGCTGCGCAGTACGTCGTTATGAATCATGGTGTGCAGTCCTGATATTCAGCAGTGGGCGCCGCATAAACAGCGGCGCCAAAATGTGTGGCGGCGTGAGAAGTCTTAGAACTTCTCTTTGCCGGACAGGTAACGCCATTGGCCCAACGGCACTTTGCCGATGGACACGCCGCCAATGCGGATGCGGCGGATGGCGACAACCTTCAGGCCTACGGCCTGGCAGAACAGGGCGATGACGCCCGGTTGTGGGTTCTTCATCGCAAAACGCAGGCGGTTTTCGTTCTGCCAGCTGGCTTTGACCGGCGGCAGTTCCTTGCCCTTGTAGGTCAGGCCGTGGTTCAGGCGGTTGAGGCCGTGAGCCACCATGTCGCCTTCAACTTCGACCACATACTCTTGCTCGATCTTGGCGGAGTCGGCAGTGAGTTTGCGCAGGATCTTCCAGTCCTGGGTGAACACCAAAAGACCGCTGGCGTTGGCTTGCAGGTCGGTGCTGGCGGTCAGGCGCAGGAAGTGGCCCTTGAGCGGACGTTTGCTGAAGCGGTGTTCTTCGCTCAAGGTCTCGGCGCTGATCGTTGCCATGGCCGTTTCCGCATTCATGCCCACGGGCACGTTCAGCAGGATGGTCACCGGTTCCGGTGCAGTGGCCTTGGCTTCTGGATCAAGCTCGACTTTCTGGTTCTCGACCTTGAACTGCGGCTCGTCGATGACTTCACCGTCCACGGTGACCCAGCCGCCCTCGATGAACAGCTCAGCCTCCCGACGGGAACAGCCGACGAGTTCGATGAGGCGTTTGGAGAGACGAATCGGGTCAGTCATGACAGGGCCGTAACAAAAAAGGGGTGGGCATTGTACCTGCCTGGCGCCGGTTAATCCCGGCTCCATTTGCGCCGTAAAGCTTTTAGCCGCGTTGAGCGCGCTGATTTGTCTGTTTCATGCGCATGTGCAGCAGCGGATAAGGCTGGCCCATGCCATCGACTTCCGAACGACCGATCACTTCGAAGCCCTGTTTGAAGTAGAAACCCAAGGCTTGCGGGTTCTGCTCGTTGACGTCCAGTTCATCGGCATTCAGGTGTTCCATCGCATAGCGCAGCAACTGCTTGCCCAGGCCCTGGCCGCGGTGAGCCGGGTCGATGAAGAGCATTTCGATCTTGCCCGCCGCGACCCCGGCGAACCCGGTGATGCGCTGGCGCGGGTCTTTGGTGCAGATCAGCATCACTGCATCGAGGTAGCGCGTCAGCACCAGGTTCTTCAGCAGTTCGATGTAGCTGTCCGGCAGAAAGTCATGGGTGGCGCGCACCGAGGCTTCCCAGACCTGAGTGAGTTCTTCGTAGTCGCTCTGTTTCGGCGTGTGGATGACCGAATGTTGGCGCATGGCCGGCTGCCCCTTTTGCAGTTGATGATGCGAATCCTTTCTCCCACAAAACGATAGACGTAAAAAAGCCCCGCATCTCGTCAAGAGAGCAGGGCTTTTGGTATTTTTTGCGTTTAGATCTGTTCAGCCCACAGGTCGTATTCGTCGGCGTCGGTCACTTTGCACCAGACTTTATCGCCTGGTTTCAGGTTGCTTCCATTGTCGATGAACACATTGCCGTCGATTTCCGGGGCATCGAAGAAGCAGCGGCCGACCGCGCCTTGCTCGTCGACTTCATCGACCAGTACTTCGATTTCACGACCGACGCGCAGTTGCAGGCGTGCCGAGCTGATGGCTTGCTGGTGCGCCATGAAACGGTCCCAGCGGTCTTGCTTGACGTCGTCCGGCACGATGGCCGCGTCCAGCAGGTTGGCCGGTGCGCCTTCGACTGGCGAGTACTGGAAGCAGCCGACGCGGTCCAGTTGGGCTTCGGTCAGCCAGTTCAGCAGGTACTGGAAGTCTTCTTCGGTTTCGCCGGGGAAGCCGACGATGAAGGTCGAACGGATGATCAGGTCCGGGCAGATTTCGCGCCAGTTCTTGATGCGGGCCAGGGTCTTGTCTTCGAAGGCCGGGCGTTTCATGGCTTTCAGGACTTTCGGGCTGGCGTGCTGGAACGGGATGTCCAGGTACGGCAGGATTTTCCCGGCGGCCATCAGCGGAATCAGCTCGTCGACGTGGGGGTACGGGTAAACATAGTGCAGACGAACCCAGACGCCGAGGGTGCTCAGGGCTTCGCAGAGTTCGGTCATGCGGGTTTTCACCGGTGCGCCGTTCCAGAAACCGGTGCGGTATTTCACGTCGACGCCGTAAGCGCTGGTGTCTTGCGAGATCACCAACAGCTCTTTGACGCCGGCCTTGACCAGGCGCTGAGCCTCGTCCAATACATCACCGACCGGGCGGCTGACCAGTTTGCCGCGCATCGACGGGATGATGCAGAAGCTGCAGCTGTGGTTGCAGCCTTCGGAAATCTTCAGGTAGGCGTAGTGGCGCGGGGTCAGCTTGATGCCTTGTGGCGGCACCAGGTCGATCAGCGGGTTGTGATCCTGACGCGGCGGCACGGCGTCGTGCACGGCGTTGACCACTTGTTCGTATTGCTGCGGACCGGTCACGGCCAGCACGCTTGGGTGCACTTTACGAATGTTGCCTTCTTCGACGCCCATGCAGCCGGTCACGATGACCTTGCCGTTTTCCTTGATGGCTTCGCCGATCACTTCCAGAGACTCAGCCTTGGCCGAGTCGATGAAGCCGCAGGTGTTGACCACCACGACGTCGGCGTCCTCGTAAGTGGACACAACGTCATAGCCTTCCATACGCAGCTGGGTAAGGATGCGCTCGGAGTCGACCAGTGCTTTGGGGCAACCCAGGGATACGAAACCAACCTTTGGATTGGCCGGCGCAGGAGTGGTGGACATGTCTAACCTCGGTATTTGGGACGCCTCCAGCCGAAGACGGCAAGGCGACAGACGGGCGCTATGTTGCGCCTCTGGTCAAAAAGTGCGCAATTCTAGCGATGAGAGGCGCACTTGACCAGCTTTATGCAGGGAAATACGACGAGTGCTGCGCTATGCTTCGCGCCGTTACGCTTTACCGATTTTTTACAGTCAACAAAACGTCTGTAACAGTAAGTAAAACAGCGCATGCTGCACGGCAAAGCATAGTGCTTCTTCCAAAGAAGTCCGGTCTGGGTAGTAGGAGTGGTGGATGGGTCAGGCAAGTAGTCAGGCGGCGGGTGCCGAGCATTCGGCGGCGAAGCCGATCGGTATGCTGGTCGCGGCGGTCGGGGTAGTTTATGGCGATATCGGCACGAGCCCGCTGTACACCCTCAAAGAAGTGTTTTCCGGTGGCTATGGCGTGCCCGTCAATCACGACGGGGTGCTGGGGATTCTGGCGCTGATCTTCTGGTCGCTGATCTGGGTCGTGTCGATCAAGTACATGATGTTCGTACTGCGCGCCGACAACCAGGGCGAAGGCGGGATCATGGCCTTGACCGCCCTCGCTCGGCGGGCTGCGGCCGGGCATCCGAAGTTGCGCACTTTACTGGTGGTCTGCGGGCTGATCGGCGCGGCGCTGTTCTATGGCGACAGCATGATCACGCCGGCGATCTCGGTGCTCTCGGCGATTGAAGGCCTGGGACTGGCTTTCGAGGGCATCGACCATTGGGTGGTGCCGCTGTCGCTGATCGTGCTGGTGGCGCTGTTCCTGATTCAAAGTCACGGTACCGCGCGGATCGGCATCCTGTTCGGGCCAATCATGGTGACCTGGTTTGTGGTGCTGGGCGCGCTGGGTGTCTACGGCATCATGCAGCATCCGGAAGTGTTGAAAGCGATGAACCCGGTGTGGGGCGTGCGCTTCTTCGTTGTGCACCCGGGCATGGGCGTGGCGATTCTCGGCGCGGTAGTGCTGGCATTGACCGGTGCCGAAGCGCTGTACGCCGACATGGGCCACTTCGGTCGCAAGCCGATTGCCCGTGCGTGGTTCATTCTGGTGCTGCCGGCGCTGGTGCTGAACTACTTCGGTCAAGGCGCCTTGCTGCTGGGTGATCCGGAAGCCGCTCGCAACCCGTTCTACCTGCTGGCACCGAGCTGGGCGCTGATTCCGTTGGTGGGGTTGTCGACCCTGGCCACGGTCATTGCTTCTCAGGCGGTGATTTCCGGTGCGTTCTCCCTGACCCGTCAAGCGATCCAGCTCGGTTACATTCCGCGCATGCACATTCGGCACACCTCCAGCGCCGAACAAGGCCAGATCTACATTGGCGCGGTGAACTGGGCGCTGATGGTCGGCGTGATTCTGCTGGTGTTGGGTTTCGAATCCTCCGGCGCGCTGGCCTCCGCCTATGGCGTGGCGGTGACTGGTACCATGCTGATGACCACTATCCTGGTGTCGGCGGTGATATTGCTGCTGTGGAAATGGCCTCCGGTCCTCGCAATACCGCTGTTGCTCGGTTTCCTCTTGGTAGACGGTCTGTACTTCGCCGCCAACGTGCCGAAAATCATTCAGGGCGGGGCGTTCCCGGTGATCGCCGGTATCGTGCTGTTTGTGCTGATGACCACCTGGAAACGCGGCAAGCAATTGCTGGTCGATCGTCTCGACGAGGGTGGCTTGCCGCTGCCGATCTTCATCAGCAGCATCGCCGTGCAACCGCCGCATCGCGTTCAGGGCACCGCCGTGTTTCTGACCGCGCGGCCAGATGCCGTGCCTCATGCGCTGTTGCACAACCTGCTGCATAACCAGGTACTGCACGAGCAAGTGGTGTTGCTCACGGTGGTGTACGAAGACATCCCGCGGGTGCCCGCATCGCGGCGTTTCGAGGTCGATTCCTACGGCGAAGGCTTCTTCCGGGTGATCCTGCACTTCGGCTTCGTCGACGAGCCGGACGTGCCGCAAGCGCTGAAGCTGTGTCATCTCGATGACCTGGACTTCAGCCCGATGCGCACCACCTACTTCCTTAGCCGCGAGACAGTCATTGCCTCCAAGCTCGAAGGCATGGCGCGCTGGCGTGAGGCGCTGTTCGCCTTCATGTTGCAGAACGCCAACGGCAATCTGCGGTTCTTCAATCTACCGCTGAACCGGGTGATTGAGCTGGGGACTCAGGTGGAGATGTAAGCCACAACAAAAAGCCCCCGTTGCCATTGCGGTAGCGGGGGCTTTTTTGTGTTTGGGGTCTCGGCGCCATTAGTTGCGCTCAGGCAGCTATTTTTTAGATTCGGCTTTTGTCCGAGCAGGTGGCGGCGTCAGTACCTTCACCGCATCATCAATCACGGCCTTACTCATTGCCGTCAGGTAATGCGCGGCCCAAGCGTGTCGGTCGGTGTCGCGGGCGTAGGCAGCATCTTTAGTCAGCTCCTTGGCAAGGAACAGAAAATCAGAGGCCATGGCTAGCGCATCACCGAGGGGGACGTCTCGACTGACACGGAACAGTGCCTTGTTTGAGCAGTAGATGAAGGGGGTGAGGCCGATGGTTTTCAGTTCGTCAGGTTCTGACGGATTTGTTTTGGTCATGGTTTTACTCCTGGGTTCGAGGAGCTGCCATTTTCGTTACCACGCGAAAGGGAGGCAGCTGTACGCAGGGTGGTAAACCGGGAACCAAGGAAACCGGCACGCCCGAGGGCGTCCCACGCACAGCCGCCATAACTCGAGATCGCAGACATAAAAAATGCCCGTGTTCGGGATGAAGGCGCTGTTGCGCTGGTTTCGCCGGGTTACCACACCCGATCGCTGAATAGTCAGCGACGTCCGGAGAGTATCCCGTCGAAGAAAAGCGCAACAAGGCATCAAAGTGCCCAAAAAGAACGATTCGGAGTTTGCCTACAAGGTCTGCGGGCGTCATCCGATATTTCGACACCTTAAGTAAACGAAACTAAACACGGCGAAGATGTGTGAAACACGCAGGTTGATCAGTTCGCGTTTTTTGCCGCTTGCTGTATGTCGAATTCGACGCAATACTCTGCGTAGAACTATGTGTTCAAATTTGCATGATTGTGTAGAGAGGTGGGTATGACGGCATTACTGGAGCGTGCTGACCAAGCCATATCGGTGACTGCAATGGTCAGGGGGTTCAGCGCAAGGCTCAAAGAGATTTCTAGCCGAGCCACCGAGCGGCTGGTCATTTTCAAGGACAATCAGCCAGCAGCGGTCATTATCAATGTCGATGCGTATCAGGAAATGCTCGACGAGCTTGAGGACCTTCGGGTTGAAGCAGCGGCTCGAGAGCGACTGATCGGTTTTGATCAGGCCAAGGCAGTCAGCCACGACGATATGCGGACGCGGTACGCCAGGAAAGACTAAAGGAGCTGTGGATGGTTTGGGGCGTTATCTATCATCCGGAGGTCCAGAGGGATCTGGATCTGCTGGGAGCTGTGGCGGCGAACCGCATTCTTGATGTCATCGAAGAGCGGATTATCAATGGTGAGCCGGACAAGAGCGGCAAGCCCCTAAGAGCCAGCCTTGCAGGCTGTAGACGGATCCGGACAGGCGACACGCGGATTGTTTATCGAGTCGATGGCAAGGCGATTCAGGTATTGATCGTTGCCGTCGGTGCTCGACGCGACGAAGAGGTCTACGGCGCGGCAGAGCGTCGCCTCTAACCAAAAAGCCCCGCAACCTTAAGGCTGCGAGGGCTTTTTGTTGGGCGACGCTCAGATCACTCCTGAGCCGTCTCACCCTTGGCTTGTCGCTTTTCGATGATATCCACCAACCGCTGGGCCAGCGCCGGATAGTTCTCGTCGAAGTGATGGCCGCCAGGCAGTTTCATCGCTTCGCCCACCGCAGTCTTGTCAGTACACCCGCTCTCGTCGACTTCTTCTTCACCGTAGATGCACACCACTTTCTCCGGCGGCAGCTTGGCCATTTCCGGGCCGGTGGCGGCTTCTTTGCCGGCGTTGCCGAGCCAGCCTTCGACTTCGATTTCGAAGCTGCCGGTGCGGGCGAAGGCCAGCAGGATGATCGCGTCGACCCGTTGCTGTTCCGATGGCTCCAGGCGGTTGTAGATCGCCGGCAGGACGTCGGCGCCGAACGAGTAACCGGTCAGGATGAAGCGCTTGGTGCCCCATTTCTGCCGGTAGTGCTGCATCAGCTCGGCGAGGTCCAAGGCGCTTTGCTCCGGGCTCTTGTGCTGCCAGTAGTAGCGCAGGGTGTCGATGCCGACCACCGGGTAGCCGATCTTTGCCATCTCGCCCGCGACGTCGCGGTCCAGGTCGCGCCAGCCGCCGTCACCGGAGAGGAACAGGGTCACGGTGTCCTTGGCTTGGCCGGCGGGCACTTCGACCACCGGGATCTGCAAGCCGCCAGCGGCTTTATCGCCGCCAACGAGAATCTTGCGCAGTTCGTTGTTCAGCACTTGCGGCAGGTTGATGTCGTAGTCGCTGATGCTGGTTTCGGCATTGGGTTGGTCGCGTACGAAACCGGCGCTGGTGTCGTCCGGGTTATCGTTCCAGGCCACCAGCCAGTGGCCGTGAGCGGCGCTTTTCGGTAGCAGGTGCGTGCAGCCTGGTTTTTCCAGGGCCAGGTCCACCGAGATGGCTTGAGCCTTGTCGTCCTTCTGCTCGGACAACCAGCGCCACGCCAGCACGGCGCCAGGGCCGATGCCGCTGACCAGGGTCGCCGGGCCTTTGAGTTCTCTCAGGGCCGATTGCAGGGCGCGACTTTGCAGCAGGCAGTCTTTGGGCAGGATCACCTGAACAATCTGCGCCGAGCCGCTGCGGCTCAGGGTCATCAACTGTTTGTTGCTGAGCTTCTGGTCTTCATTGACCGCCACCAGCACCTGGGCGCGTGGCGTGTTGCCGGGGATGACACGGGTCATCGCGGCGCCATCGGCCGGCGTCAGCTGTTCGAGGGTCGGTTCGGGCGCCGGGCGTTTCAGGTACCAGTAACCGCCACCGAGAATCAGGGCCAGCACTACCAGTGTGGCCAGTACGTACCGCAAGGAGCGTTGAATCATCAGCGTTTCACCAATCCGGTCAAGCCGCCTGCAATCAGGGCGGCAGTGTCGGCCAGGGCAACCAGCGGATCGAGTCCGGCGGGCACGGCCATATAACGGGGTTCCCAGTCAGGCTGGAATTTGTCTTTGAAGCGGCGCAAGCCTTGAAAGTTGTAGAGCTGCTCACCACGGCGGAAAACCATCGAGCCCAGACGCTGGGTCAGTGGTGCGCCACGACGGGGCTGCAACCCCGACAACGGCACCATGCCCAGGCTGAAACGCGCGTATCCATGATTTTTATAATGTTGAATCAGGCCGACCATCATGAACTCCATGGTCAGCTTGGGGGCGTCTGGGTGCGCGCGCATCAGGTCGAGACTGGCCAGATCGTGGCCATAAGTTTCGAGCAGGTTGGCGAACGCTACCGGGTGACCTTCAAATCGGATCACCGCAATGCGGAAGTGCTTGAGGTAGTCATCGCTGAAGCGGCCGAGGGAGAAACCTTTCTCGCGCACGTTCTTGCCGGTCAGCCAGGCATCGGAAATCACCTTGAGTTCATCCATCGGCGCTTGTCCGGGATCAAAGATCTCCAGCGACAGGCCATCGCGAGTGCCACGGTTCCAGGTGTAGCGCAGGTCTTTCATCTCTTTGCCTTTGGCCTCGAGATCAAAGCGAAGCAGATCGACCCGGGCTTCTTCGCCGAGTTTGATCGCGGTCAGGCCGATGTCCATGTAGTACGGCAGGTTCTCGGCGCGCACTTGATAGAACACAGGACGGGCGTGGTGGATGTCGCAGAGGTCGCGGAACTGCCAGATCATTTCCGCCCGTTGCTGGGTCGGGCCGATCGGGTCATACAAGGCCACCAGACTGCGACCACGACGTGCGTACATCAGGAACGCCTCGTCATTGGGGTGAAACAGCAGCGCCTTGTCTCCGGTCAGGGCAAGGCCGCCATCCGGTTGCGCGGAGGCCATCAAGATCTTTACCGCGCGGTCCAGCTCATCGGGCGTTGGCAGATGGATCACCGGGCGTGCGGTGCGCAGCAGCCAGGTCAGGGACACCACTACCAGCAACACCGCAGCGCCGAGCAGCGAGCGCAAGCCACGCGGGGCATCGGCGTCGAGGGTGAACTGCCACCAGAGCTGATGGCTGTATGGGACGTCCTGATAGGCGAACAGCAACAGCCAGATCGACGCACCGAGTACGCACAGGCTCGCCACCAGATACAGCGGCGAGAACGGCACCTCGGTCAGGCGGCTGGGGCGATAGAACGAGCTGCGAAAAACTCCCAGCAGGCTCGCGGTCAGCGTCAGCAAGCAGGCTTCTTCCCAGTCGAAGCCCTTGAGCAGAGAGAGCAGGGCGGCGACCAGCAACAAGATGGTGGTCAGCATCCAGGCGGCCGACAGTCGGCGGCGCAGCCCCTGGGCCAGCAGCAAGCAAAGCACACCGATCAGGCTGGCACCGAAGTGCGAGGCATCGACCAGTCGATGCGGGATCAGAAAACCGATGTGTTCCAGGCGTGTGTCGATTTCCGGGGTGGCGCCGGAGAACAGCAACACCACGCCGGACAGAAATACCAGCACCGCCAGGATCGGCGCGGCCAGGCCGGACGCCACTCTTAAGGACTGACGCGATTGAAACAGGCGCTGACCTTCGTTGATCAGCAGGAATACGCAGGCTACCAGCAACGGCAGCACCACGTAGATCAGGCGATAGAGCAGCAGCGCGGCAGCGAGTGGTGCAGCGCCGAGTGTGTCGGAGAAGGCGGCCAGCAGAATCGCTTCGAACACCCCGACCCCGCCGGGAACATGGCTGAGCACACCTGCAGCCAGGGCCAACAGGTACACCAGCAGGAACGCGCCGAAAGGCGGTGCTTCCGGCAGCAGCAGATAAAGCACGGTTGCCGCGGCGGCGACGTCCAGGGCAGTAATGATCAGTTGCAGAAACGTCAGGCGACGACCCGGCAGGCGCAAGGTGCGGCGTCCGACCTTGACCAGCAGGTTGTCAGGATAAGGCTGTTCTGGCAGACGGCGGCGGTAAATGCCAATGGCCAGTACGCTGAAGAGCAGCAAAACGGCCGCGGCGATTGCACCCAGCAACGTTTCGGACAAACCCAGGGCGGCAGAGGCGCCAGGCAGGTTGCTGAGGGTCGCGAGGGCGGCCAGTGGGGGCAGGGCGCAGCCTAGCGAGAGGCTGGCGAACAGCGTCATGTGGGCGACTTCAGAGGCGCCCAGGCCATGACGTGCATATAAACGGTAACGAACCGAGCCCCCCGAGAGCATCGAAAGGCCGATGGCATTGCCGATGGCGAATGCGGTGAACCCGCCCAAGGCCAGGATTCGCGGAGCGAGTGTCACGCCCGCGTAGCGGCTGGCCGACCATTCGTAGCCCAGCAGAATAATGAAACCGACCACGGTCGCGCCCAGCGCACCGAGCAATGCCGGTTTCGGAACGTCGAGAATCGAGTCGTGCAGAGCGTACAGATCGAGTTCGCTCAGCAGGTGGCGACAGGCAATCAGCGCGATAGCGAACAACAGCAAAGTGACTGCCAGACCGATGGGCTGGCGGTATTTGCTGATTCGATCAAGCAAGCGCAGACGCTCGGCCTTGATCGGTTGTGTCGCTGTGACGGGGTCTTGTGGATCAGACGAGTTGGCGCGCATCAATCACCTCTTGGATTGTGCGCGACAGGATGGGGGTATCCAGCCAAGTTACCAATCCCTGTAGAAAAAAATAATCACAAATATTAACGCCTCTCACCGGGTATCGGCGATGGTACGTCATCAGTCGTAGAGGGTTCTGTCTGTGGCTCAGCATAGTCTGGGCTCAGAGCATGGGTGAACCTGAACGGCTCGCTACACAGTGGCAGATCATTGTTGCGAAAGGACTTTTTCAACAGATACAAAAAAGGCCACTCTTTCGAGTAGCCTTTTTTGATGTTTGGTTGCGGGAGCCGGATTTGAACCGACGACCTTCGGGTTATGAGCCCGACGAGCTACCAGACTGCTCCATCCCGCGTCTGTGTGGCGGCATTCTATAGAGATACGCCGGGGTGTCAACCGTTAATCCTGAATAGGGTCAAATAAGCGTAAATGAGTGGCGGACGGTCGTGAGGGAGACTTAAGTTTCGGAATCGGAACGATTTCTCATTTCTGCGCCGTCAGACGTTCCACGTCGTTTCCATGCTCATTTTTACAAAAGCGGCGCGCACAAAAAAGGCCACTCTTTCGAGTAGCCTTTTTTGATGTTTGGTTGCGGGAGCCGGATTTGAACCGACGACCTTCGGGTTATGAGCCCGACGAGCTACCAGACTGCTCCATCCCGCGTCTGTGTGTCGGCATTCTACAGAGGATCGGCGGGCTGTCAACCTTCAATCCAGAGAAAACCTCTTCCTGTTCAATCGCTTAGCTTGAAAATAGGGCTGGGTGATTGGCTGTAAGGCCGGTATGGCAAGGCTTTCAGCTCTATCGGGTGAAGCTTTTCGATTGAAAAAATAAATTCATCTGGCACTTTTCCTACGGGTGGAAAAGAACATTCTGAGTACTGGTGCTATATACAGGTGTCAGTGAGATACTGCCGATCTGACCCGCCAATACGCCATTTCTTCACCATGAACACTGCATTTATATGACGCAGCGAAAAATCATCCACGTCGATTGTGACTGCTTCTACGCCGCCATCGAGATGCGTGACGACCCGCGCCTGGCCGGTAAGCCCCTGGCAGTGGGCGGATCGGCGGATCGACGTGGCGTGATCGCCACCTGCAATTATGAGGCGCGGGCTTATGGGGTGCGCTCGGCCATGTCTTCCGGGCATGCCTTGAAGCTGTGCCCGGACCTGACCATCGTCAAGCCACGCATGGAGGCCTATAGAGAGGCCTCCAAGGAAATTCACACGATCTTTCGCGATTACACCGACTTGATCGAGCCGCTTTCGTTGGATGAGGCCTACCTCGACGTGTCCGACAGCGCGCATTTCGGTGGCAGCGCCACGCGGATTGCCCAAGACATTCGCCGTCGCGTTTCTAATCAGTTGCACATCACTGTTTCGGCGGGCGTTGCGCCGAACAAGTTTCTGGCCAAGATCGCCAGCGACTGGAAGAAGCCCAACGGCTTGTTCGTCATTACGCCGGATCAGGTCGAGGATTTTGTCAGTGGTTTGCCGGTGAGCAAGCTGCATGGCGTTGGCAAGGTGACCGCAGACAAATTAGGCAGGCTCGGCATCGTCGATTGTTCGCATCTGCGTGAATGGGACAAGTTGGCGCTTGTGCGCGAATTCGGCAGCTTCGGCGAGCGACTCTGGAGCCTGGCCCGTGGGATTGACGATCGATTAGTGCACAACGACAGTCGTCGGCAGTCGATCAGTGTCGAAAACACCTACGACGTGGATCTGCCGGACCTGGTGAGCTGCCTCGATAAATTACCTGAGTTGCTGGAAACACTGGCCGGCCGCATGGCGCGAATCGACAGCAGCTATCGACCGGGCAAACCATTCGTCAAAGTGAAATTCCATGACTTCACCCAGACTACGCTGGAGCAGGCCGGGGCAGGGCGGGATTTGGGGAGCTATCAGTTGTTGCTGACCCAGGCGTTCAATCGCGGCGGGAAACCGGTGCGGTTGTTGGGGATTGGGGTGCGGCTGGAGGATTTGCGGGGCGGGTTTGAGCAGATGGAGTTGTTCGAGCGGTAGTGGCAGATCTTGATGTTGAAGTGAATGTCAGGTCGCCTTCGCGAGCAAGCCCGCTCCCACATTGGTTTTGTGAACACCATAAATCTAATGTGGGAGCGGGCTTGCTCCGGGCGGCGTTCCGACGAAGCTTTTGACTTTAATTCGGTCCCGGATCCGCGACCAGTCGCCCGGCATCCTTGGTCAATGACTTGAGGAATTCGGTCTGTAGCTCAGGATCGTTGCGCGTCAGTTCGATCAGGCTTTGTTCCAGCTCGGTGGCTTCCTCTTCCAGACCCAGTTCCGACAAGCGTTTGACCCGGTGTACCCACTGGCTCACTTCGTCGTCTTCGAGGTCGTCGTAAATCAGTCCGTGAGCTTCGAGCAGCTTGCTACGCAAGGAGCTACTGACCGCCAGGGACGAATTGGTGTGCACATCGTCCTGGGCATCCTGGACACTGATCAGCAGCCGGCTCAAATGATTGATGTCATGTTCGGCGAACGGACTGTCCAGCAGGTTCACGCGCAATACACCGTTTTTGTCGGTGCTCAGCTCGAACGTTTCCTTGCCGGCCTTGACCTCAACCGGACGCTCGCTCCATGGCAGGCTCGAGTATTCGGTGCGCTTGTCGAGCTGGACCTCGTCGATTCCCGCCAGGTTCTGTTGCGCGCGACCATGAGACTGCACGTTCATGAACGGGTTGAGCCCGGCGAAACCGTAGCTCAACCAGTCTTTCGTCACGCTGTCCGGCAGGTTGCCGAGGGCGAACACGTTGACCACGTTCGCACCGACACCGGCCACCACGGCCACCGCACCCAGCGGGATCTCGTAAGCCTCCCGCCAGGGTTGGTAAGGCGTGTAGCGGTCGTAGTGGCGTGTGACTTCGAATTCGGTGACTTCGAACGTCTTCTGCTCGTGGATCTTCACCCGACGTTGCGGCAGCTCAAGCACCTTCGGCTCGCCGACATCAATCTGCAGGCTGTGATCGAGCAATTTACGCTCGACACGTTCCTCGTGCTCGCTGCGTTGTGACATGTGATTGGCACAGCCGCTGACCAGCAGGGTGCCGCACAGGGCGGCACCACCGAGGCCTAAGGTGTTTCGCTTGAACATGACTTCTCTATCTGGTGTCAGCGGCGGATACGGGACTGAAGGAAGGACAGCACGTCTGCGACCGGCAGCGCTTGCGCTTCGGGCTCGGTGCGGCTCTTGTATTCCAGATTGCCTTCGGCGAGGCCGCGGTCACTGACCACGATCCGGTGAGGAATGCCGATCAGCTCCATGTCCGCGAACTTGATGCCCGGGCTGGTTTTCTTGTCGCGGTCGTCCAGCAGTACTTCGAAGCCGGCGGCAGTCAATTCTGCATACAGCTTGTCGGTGGCTTCGCGAACCTGTTCGGTTTCGTAGCGCAGCGGTACCAGAGCGATCTGGAACGGGGCCAGCGTGTCACTCCAGATGATCCCGTTGGCGTCGTTGTTCTGCTCGATGGCCGCAGCCACCACGCGGGAAACGCCGATGCCGTAGCAACCCATTTCCAGGGTGACTGGCTTGCCATTCTCGCCCAGCACTTCGCACTTCATCGCTTTGCTGTACTTGTTGCCCAGCTGGAAGATGTGCCCGACTTCGATGCCGCGCTTGATTTCCAGGGTGCCCTTGCCATCCGGGCTCGGGTCGCCGGCGACCACGTTACGCAGGTCGGCAACGGTAGGAACCGGCAGATCACGCTCCCAGTTCACGCCGAAATAGTGTTTGTCATCGATGTTGGCACCGATGCCGAAGTCGCTCATCAGCTCGACGGAACGGTCGATGATGATTGGCAGCGGCAGGTTCAACGGGCCGAGGGAGCCAGCGCCGGCGCCAATGGCGTCGCGCAGTTCGGCTTCGGATGCCATGACCAGCGGGCTGGCAACGCCAGGCTGGTTGCCGGCCTTGATTTCGTTCAGCTCGTGGTCGCCACGGATGATCAGGGCAATCAGCTTGCCTTTCTCTTCAGCGTGAACCACCAGGGTCTTGATGGTCTTTTCAATCGGCAGATTGAATTTTTCCACCAGCGCGGCGATGGTCTTGGTGTCAGGCGTATCGACCAGACGCAGCTCTTCGGCGGGTGCTGGGCGGGAAGTTTCCCGTGGCACTGCTTCGGCTTTCTCGATGTTCGCGGCGTAGTCGGAACCGTTGCTGAAGGCGATATCGTCTTCGCCGGATTCGGCTAGTACGTGGAATTCGTGGGAGCCAGCACCACCGATCGAGCCGTTGTCGGCTTCAACCGGGCGGAATTTCAGGCCCAGACGGGTGAACACGTTGCAATACGCCTGATGCATGCGGTCATAGGTGACCTGCAACGATGGCTGGTCAGCGTGGAAAGAGTAGGCATCCTTCATGATGAATTCGCGACCGCGCATCAAACCGAAGCGTGGACGGATTTCGTCACGGAATTTGGTCTGGATCTGGTACAGGTTGATCGGCAGCTGTTTGTAGCTGCTCAATTCGTTGCGCATCAGGTCAGTGATGACTTCTTCGTGGGTCGGGCCTGCGCAGAAATCGCGACCGTGGCGATCCTTGAAGCGCAACAATTCAGGGCCGTATTCTTCCCAGCGACCGGATTCCTGCCACAGCTCAGCCGGTTGGGTGCTCGGCATCAACACTTCGAGAGAGCCCGCGGCGTTCATTTCTTCACGAACGACGGCTTCGACCTTGCGCATCACTCGCAAGCCCATCGGCAGCCAGGTGTACAGGCCCGAGGCGAGTTTGCGGATCATGCCGGCGCGCAGCATCAGCTGATGGCTGATCACGACCGCGTCGGAAGGCGTTTCTTTCTGTGTGGCGAGCAAAAATTGACTGGTGCGCATGGTTGGCCGTTGTCGGTTGCTGATGACGAGAAATGACGGAGCATTGTACGGGCGAGATCTGCTGGCGTACAGGCGTGCGGTCGGCGGGGTGTGACGGGAGGGCGGGAATTCCCGCGCCCTCTGCGCTGCTTCCTGCTAAAGAACCTACGATTCTTCCGCGACCTGGGTCGGAACCGGTTCTGGTGCCGGCGTTGGCGTCGGGCCTTCGCGGCGGCTCTCCTGGAACCAGTGCAGCGCGATCAACAGCAGCGTCGGAACGCCCAACAGGGCAGTGATCAGGAAGAAGTTGTGATAACCGAATTTCTCCACCATGACCCCCGAGTAGCCGCCGATCAGGCGTGGCAGCAAGAGCATGATCGAGCTGAGCAGGGCGTACTGGGTCGCGGAGAACTTCAAGTTGGTCAGGCTTGACAGGTAGGCGACAAACGCCGAGGTCGCGAGGCCCGAACTGAAGTTATCCAGGGAAATGGTGAGGATCAGCATGTTCAGGTTGGCGCCCATGTCGGCGAGCATCAGGAACAGCAGGTTGGTGCCGGCTGATGCAATGCCGCCGATGAGCAGAATCGGCAAGATGCCGAAGCGCACAATCAGCAGGCCGCCCATGCCGGCGCCGACCAGGGTCATGATCAGGCCAAAGATCTTGCTGACGCTGGCAATCTGATCCTTGGTGAAGCCTTGGTCGATGTAGAACACGTTGGCCATCACGCCCATGACCGTATCGGACATCCGATAGGTGGCGATCAGGCCGAGCAGCAGGAACGCTTGCCAGCGGTAGCGCAGAATGAAGTCGTTGATCGGCGTCAGTACCGGCGCCAGGCCACGGCGACCAATGGCTGACAGGCACAGAGCGGTGAGCGTGGTGTAGAGAATCGCCCGCAGGAACGCGCGGTCTTCGAGCAGCAGGTCGAGAAGGCTCACACCTTCGAACAGCACGCTGGCGAAATCGGTGTTGTACAGCTGAGTAAACATGGCTGGCACGGAAACCAGCAGCACGATCAGCACAAACACCGATGCCAGTTGATGCACAAAGCTGTAGCGCCCGGCCTGAAGCTGCGTGCGCAGCGGCACCGGCGGTTCGCGCATGAAAAAGGAGGTCAGCAGCGCCGGAACCATCAAGGCACCGAACAGGATGTAGGTGCCGGCCCATGCCGAATGCTTATAGTTGAAACCGGTGGAGCCGAAGCCTTCAGCGAAGAACAGGGCGCCGGCGGTGGCCAGCAGTGCGGCGATCCGATAACCGGACATGTAACTGGCGGCGAGCGCGGCCTGGCGGGTGTCGTCGGCGATTTCCAGGCGATAGGCGTCGACTGCGATGTCTTGCGTCGCCGAAGCGAAGGCGACAACCACAGCAATAGCGATCAGCCAGGACAAATGCTTTTGCGGGTCGCAGAAACCCATCCCGATCAGGCCGAGAATGACCAGTGCCTGGGAAAGCACCAGCCAGGAACGTCGGCGACCGAGCTTGCCGAGAAAAGGCAGGCGCCATTGGTCGAGCAGCGGTGACCAGACCCATTTAAAGGCGTAGGCCAGGCCGATCAGGCTTGCATAGCCAATGGTTTCGCGAGCCACGCCGGCTTCGCGCAGCCAGACCGAAAGTGTCGAAAACACCAGCATGTAGGGCAGGCCGGCGGCGAAACCAAGCAGCAACAGTACAAGCGTCGAGGGGCTGGCATAGGCGGCGAGCGCGGCGCGCCAGGTTTTACGGGGCATGGGCTGGAGTCTGCCTCAAGAAATACGGAAACAAAGCGCGCACTCTAACCGCTGTGCTCTACCGGGCGCCAGCCATGGCGCTGAATATCAACACGATTGTTCAGGATACTGATGCCCTCCATGCGCAAACGCGCGCGTTGTTCATCCCCCGAAGGGCTGCCTGCAGGCAGGCTGATACGCCCGCCGGCGCCGAGCACGCGGTGCCAGGGTAATTTGCTGTCGCCCGGCAGTTGGCTCAGCGTCCGTCCGACGAAGCGGGCGGCGCGACCCAGTCCGGCCAGCTCGGCGAGCTGACCGTAACTCACGACTTTTCCCTCCGGGACTTGCGCCAGAGTCAGGTACAGCGCCGTGCGTCGGATTTGCGCCGGACTATCGGTTTCAGTGGTGGAGTCGGTCACGTCGGCAGTTCCTGAAAGAGTTCGCCTTACCGTCTGTAGAGTAAATCCTGGATCGCCAATTGAGAAATGAACTCAATAGAAATAGTCGGGTCAGTCCTTGTTAGGGCCTTATTCGTATGGATAATGCCGACTTTTTTTCGCAAAATTGAGCCTGTATTTGCTTATGTTGTCCAGAACCCTGCTGTGCCTTGCTGTCGTCAGTGCCTCCACGCCCTTGCTCGCCGATACCGTCTGGTTGAAGAACGGTGACAAGCTGAGCGGCAAGATCACCGTTTTCGATGGCGGCAAACTGTTGATCCAGACCGAATACGCCGGTGCCGTCCCGATCGACTGGAAGCAGGTCAAAACCCTGGAAAGCGATCAGCAGTTGTTGGTCAAACAGGATGCCTACACCGGTGAAAAGGCCAAGGCGCTGCATGCGGCAGAAGACGGCAAGGTCACCCTGGCCAACGGCGAGACGCCCAAGACTGTGGAGCTGGCGAGTATTCAGCAGATTCTCAAGCCAAAGCCTGTCGTCGAGGATTTGGTTTGGAAGGGTAATGTCGATGCAGCGCTGGATTATCAGCGGGCCGAGAAAGACACCGATGATTACGATATCGACTTCAAGACCACTGCGCGTCACGGCAGATGGCGACACACCGCAGAAGGTGAGTACAACCGCGAATTTCAGGATGACGTGGTCACTACCGACAACTGGCGGGGCGAATACTCGCTCGACCGCTTCCTGACCGAAAAATGGTTCTGGCAAGGGCGCGCGGTCTATAAGCGCGACAAGGTCGAAGAGCTGTCCCGCCAGCGCACCGTCGGTACCGGTCCGGGTTACCAGTTCTGGGATAACGAGCTGGGTGCATTCTCGCTGGGCTCGCTGGTCAACCGCACGGACTATGAGTTCGCTGACGGTGGTAAAGAAAACTTCTATTCCCTGGCGATGAAGTGGGATTACAACCGCTACCTGATCGGCAAGAAGGTGGAGTTCTTCACCAATGGCGAAGTGGGCAAGCCGTTGTCGGGCGTGGCCGATTACGCACTCGATGCCGAAATGGGCTTGCGCTACAAGGTGACCGAATGGGCGTCGCTTAACCTGAAGGCCGAGAGAGACATCATCAGCGGCACCGACGATGCTGATCTGGACAAGACCCGGTACACCGCCGGGTTTGGCGTGGCTTGGTAAGACGCAAAAAATCGCAGCCATGGGCTGCGATTTTTTTTGCCTGCAAAACAGACAGGCACAAAAAAGCCCCGCTTTTGAGGGCGGGGCTTTTTACTAAAGCAAGTACAAGTTAGATAACTTGAACTTCTTCAGCTTGCATGCCTTTCTGACCGCGGGTAGCGATGAAAGAAACCTGTTGGCCTTCTTTCAGGCTTTTGAAGCCGTCGGATTGGATAGCTTTGAAGTGAACGAACAGGTCGTCACCGGATTGTGGAGTGATGAAGCCGAAGCCTTTTTCATCGTTGAACCACTTAACGGTACCAGTTTGGCGATTAGACATGGTGTAACTCCTTGAACAAAGATAACTGCGACGCAGGAAGAACCCTGGCCGAGACTGAGTGCAAAGAGCAGGAAAAATTCTTGTAGATGGTTGGATCGAAATTCAACATATCGTGTAGAGATTCTCAGTGACACAAGCAGCACAGTGGCGCCACCTTAACCCTTTTTCCGGAACGTGCCAATGCTTGCGACGAAGGTTTCTCTGTTTTCATGACTGACGGTCCGCCGGTTTTCTCGCAAGGCCCGGAAATTACGGGGGATCGGCAAGATTTGTGCCTCGGACTTTGAACCCGAAGCGCGCGCCCGGTAAGATGCCGGACAGATTTTTTCCACCTCGCTATTCAGGACACCCGCCATGAGCATCAAATCGGACAAGTGGATTCGCCGCATGGCGCAAGAGCACGGCATGATCGAGCCCTTCGTAGAGCGCCAGGTGCGTGGCAGCGACGATAGCCGTGTGATCTCCTACGGCGTGTCAAGCTACGGCTACGATGTGCGTTGCACAAATCATTTCAAGGTGTTCACCAACATCAATTCGGCTATCGTCGACCCGAAAAACTTCGATGCCGGCAGCTTCGTCGACATCCACAGCGACGTGTGCATCATTCCGCCGAACTCCTTCGCCCTGGCCAGCACCGTCGAATATTTCCGCATTCCGCGTAATGTATTGACCATTTGCCTGGGTAAAAGCACCTATGCGCGCTGCGGTATCATCGTCAACGTCACGCCGCTTGAGCCTGAGTGGGAGGGTCATGTGACCCTGGAGTTCTCCAACACCACCAATCTGCCGGCGAAAATCTACGCGAACGAAGGCGTGGCACAGATGCTGTTCCTTGAATCCGACGAAGAGTGCGAAGTGTCCTACAAGGACCGTGGCGGCAAGTATCAGGGTCAGCGCGGCGTTACCCTGCCACGCACCTGATCCGTTCGTCAGGCAAGTCGTGGGAATTCTTGAGCGGGTGGACACTCTATTGGGTGTACTGCCCGGTTCGCGCAACGCGGACGGGCCATCGCTCAGGAGTGCCCTATGAAGATCGATCCGCGAATAAGTGCCGAACTGGCAAGGCTTGAGCCCAATCAGGTTGGCGTTTTGGCCTGGTCCTTGTTGGCACATCCACCTATCAGCATGGCAGGGGGCATTCCCGGTCAGCCTGATCCCGATACCCCCAACGAACAACCTTCCGAGCCCGGTGAGCCCACCTTGCCGGACGAGCCGCCTCCAGCGCCCGTTGTTTGATCGCCGCCTGCGAAAAACGAATGGCCAGTCAGCTGATGTCTTCAAAGACTTCAGCTGACTGGCCATATTTCGTTGTAGAGGTGGGAAGTGAGGCTATTTCAGGTTGCCGCTCAGGAACTGCTTCAACCGCTCACTTTTCGGATTGCCCAGTACGTCGTCCGGCGCACCTTCTTCCTCCACCAAGCCTTGGTGCAGAAACAACACCTGACTCGACACCTTGCGCGCGAAGCTCATTTCGTGGGTCACCATGATCATGGTTCGGCCTTCCTCGGCCAGACCCTGAATCACGCGCAGTACTTCGCCCACCAGTTCGGGGTCGAGGGCCGAGGTCGGTTCGTCGAACAGCATGACTTCCGGTTCCATCGCGAGTGCCCGGGCGATCGCCACGCGTTGCTGTTGACCTCCGGAAAGAAACGCCGGGTATTGATCCGCCACGCGCGAGGCCAGGCCAACCTTGTCGAGATAGCGCCGGGCACGGTCTTCGGCTTCCTGCTTGCTGCACCCCAGCACCCGACGCGGGGCCATGGTGATGTTTTCCAGCACCGTCATGTGGCTCCACAGGTTGAAGTGCTGGAACACCATGGCCAGGCGGGTGCGGATCCGTTGCAGTTCATCGGCGTCGGCCACGTGTATGCCGTGGCGATCCTTGATCATGCGGATGTTCTGGCCGTCCAGGCTCATGGTGCCGTCGTTGGGCTGTTCGAGAAAGTTGATGCAACGCAGGAAGGTACTTTTGCCCGAGCCGCTGGCGCCGATCAGGCTGATGACGTCGCCGGTGTTGGCCTTGAGCGAAACGCCTTTGAGTACTTCATGTTCGCCATAGCTTTTATGCAGGCCTTCAATGGTCAGTTTGTACATGGGGGCATGCATCCTCAAGGCGAAAGTAGGTAGCCGCTGCGATAGGCTTCGGTGCCCGCGACGTGGGCGATCACCATGCCGGCAGTGGCCATGCGCCGTAGCGAACGGGCGTACATCAACCCGGCGACGGTGCAATGAACGGGGGTGACGCGGTCAAAGATCGGGTCGATGATTTCAGCGATCAGTTGCCCGGCTTCGAGGTATTCCCCTGGTAGCGCGGTGAATACCAGCAGCCCACCGACCGGTGTTGCCACCGGTTCAACGCCGGCCAGCGGCGTGGCCGGGTAGGGCAGTTCGGGCAGCGACGCAGGTTCGCCGGCAATGGCGCCGAAGTGAATCAGGTAATCGATCAGCGCCTGGCAATCGAGGCTCGCCAAGGGGTGATTGACGTCGCCCTGACCGCGCAATTCGACGGTGACCGAGAAACTGCCCAGCGGAATGTCGAAGTGTTCGCCGAAGCGCTCCTTCAATTGCCACCAGAGCAGAGTGAAGCATTCATCGAACGACTGACCGCCGGAGTCGGTAGCCAGCAGGCTGGCTTCGGCACCGATGTACCGCGCCAGTGGCTCGACCTGCGGCCAGGCCTCGGGCGTGGTGTAAAGGTGGGCGACCGCTTCGAAATCGCAATGCAGGTCCAGCACCATGTCGGCATCGCAGGCCAGCCGTTGCAGAGCCAGGCGCTGGGATTGCAGTTGCGTGCTGGCCGTCTGTTGGGCGAGGGCATTGCGCAGGCTGCTGCGAATCAGTTCGAGGTTGTGCTGCGGATCGTCGCCGAGCAGACCTTCGATCTCGTTGCCGACGGCTTCGCTCAGATCGACGAACCAGCGGTTGAAGTTCTGCCCGCTTTCGAGGTCGTAACGGCCCAGCGGTACATCCATCAGCACTTGTTCGAGGCCGACCGGGTTGGCCACCGGCACCAGCACGATTTCACTGCGCAGACGGCCGGCGGCTTCGAGTTCCGCCAGACGTTGCTTGAGGTGCCAGGCAACCAGCATGCCCGGCATTTCGTCGGCATGCAGGGATGACTGGATGTAAATCTTGCCTTTGGCCGATGAGGGGCCGAAGTGAAAGCTGTGAATCTGTCGAGCGGTCCCCGGCAGCGGGGCCAGCAGGTCATGAATCTGGTGGCGCATGTCTCTTTATTCCTAAAGCGGGTCCTAGTGGGTTGGCCCGAGGAAGGCCAGCCATCGGCGTTCGGCGAGGCGGAACACGCCGACCAGCGCAAAGGTAACGGTCAGGTAGATCAGCGCGGCGATGCCGAACGACTGGAAGGTCAGGAAGGTCGCCGAGTTGGCGTCCCGCGCGACTTTCAAGATGTCCGGGATGGTCGCGGTGAAGGCCACGGTGGTCGAGTGCAGCATCAGAATCACTTCGTTGCTGTAATAAGGCAACGAACGACGCAGGGCTGAAGGCATGATCACGTAGGCATAAAGCTTCCAGCCTGTCAGACCGTATGCCTTGGCCGCTTCGACTTCACCATGCGCCATGCTGCGAATCGCCCCGGCGAAAATCTCCGTGGTGTAGGCGCAGGTGTTCAGGGCGAAGGCCAGGATCGTGCAGTTCATCGCATCGCGAAAGAACGCATCGAGCACGGGCTGGGCGCGCACGGCGGCCAGACTGTAAATCCCGGTGTAGCAGATCAGCAGCTGAATATAGAGAGGCGTACCGCGGAACAGATAGGTGAAGAACTGAACCGGCCAGCGGATGTAGAAATGCGGCGAAACCCGGGCGATGGACAGCGGGATCGACACCACGAAACCGATGAAGATCGACGCGCTGAGCAGCCACATGGTCATGGCCAGGCCGGTGATGTTGTAGCCGTCGGTGTAAAGGAACGGTTTCCAGTATTCCTGCAAGAGCTCGATCATCGTACGGCCTCCCGGGAACCGGCGGCGTAGCGGCGTTCGAGCCAGCGCAGGACGAAGTTGGAGGCGCTGGTGATCAGCAGGTAAATCAACGCTGCAAGTACCAGGAAGTAGAACAGCTGATAGGTGCTTTTGCCGGCATCTTGTGCTGCCTTGACCAGGTCGGCGAGGCCGATGATCGAGACCAGCGCGGTGGCCTTGAGCATCACCATCCAGTTGTTACCGATACCCGGCAGGGCAAAACGCATCATCTGTGGGAACACTACGATCCAGAAGCGCTGGCCGCGTTTGAGGCCATACGCGGTCGCCGCTTCGACCTGGCCCCGTGGGACCGCGAGAATCGCGCCACGGAAGGTTTCGGTGAAGTACGCGCCATAAATGAAGCCCAGGGTGATGACCCCGGCGCTGAACGGGTTGATCTCGATGTATTCCCATTCCATCAAATCGGTAAACGACGTCAGCCAGGTCTGCAGGCTGTAGAAGATCAACAGCATCAGCACCAGGTCCGGCACACCGCGAATCAGCGTGGTGTAGAGCTGGGCCGGTACGCGCACCAGTTTGACTTTTGACAGCTTGGCACTGGCGCCGAGCAAGCCGAGCAACACGGCCACCAACAGCGACAACACCGACAATTTGATGGTCATCCAGGTGCCTTCCATCAGCAACGGACCGAAGCCCTGGAGGCTGAAGGCTGAGAGCCCCAGGTTTTGTAGTAGGTTTTCGAACATAAATCAGCAACCTGATCGGATGAAAAAAGCGCCCATCGCAAGATGGGCGCCGGGCATTATTTGCCGCTGTACAGATTCAGATCGCCAAAGTGTTTCTTCTGAATGGTGGCGTAGGTGCCATCGTCGTGTAACGCTTTGATACCTTTATCCAAAAGTGCCTTGAGGTCTTTGTTACCTTTCGAGATACCGACAGCCGTTTTAGCTGGCAGCAATTCGCTGTCCACCGGCTTGCTGATTTCGTAACCGGCACCTTGTGGCGACTTCAAAAAGCCCAGTTCGGCCTGCAGCATGTCCTGGATGCCGGCGTCGAGACGACCGGAAGTCAGGTCGGAATACACTTGGTCCTGGTTCTGATAGGCCTGGGTTTTCACGCCCGCCTTGTCCAGAACGGCTTTGGCATAGGCTTCCTGGATGGTGCCTTGTTCGTAGCCGACAGTTTTGCCCTTGAGCGAAGCGACGTCTGCGGTGACGCCAGAACCTTTCTTGGACACGTATGCGGTTGGGCCGGAGAACAGCTCGCTGGAGAAGTCGATGACTTTTTCGCGGGCCGGGGTGACGGTCATCGAAGAGATCACACCGTCGAATTTATTGGCCTTCAGGCCCGGAATCATGCCGTCGAAATCGCTTTCGACCCATTTGCACTTGACCTTCAGCTCGGCGCAGATCGCGTTACCCAGATCGATGTCGAAACCTACCAGGCTACCGTCAGCCGCTTTCGACTCAAACGGAGCGTAGGAAGGATCAACGCCAAAACGCAATTCCTTGTATTCCTTGGCCAGCGCGGAACCGGCTGCCATGCACAACGCCAGTGCAGAAAGGGTCAGCAATGCTTTTTTCATTATTCAATCCCTAAAAACCAATATGAGCGCTTGTGGCGCAGAATTATTGTTACTGGAAAGCGTAAGACCCTATGAAAGTAGCAATTTCCGAACCAGAGTCCCGAACAAGTGTTTTAAAAGGTGATTCAAGAAATGGCAAGGAGGGATTTGTGCACGAAAACGGGCGCCGGAAAATAGCTGCACCGATAGGGGGCGTATCTGATCGTCAGCAGAGTAAGTCTTGCAACGTTCCCAGATTGTCAGCTTCTTCGACCGACTTATCCTGCCGCCAGCGCAGCATCCTCGGAAACCGCACCGCAATCCCGCTCTTGTGTCGCCTGGACAGGGCGATGCCTTCAAATCCCAGTTCAAACACCAGGCTCGGCGTCACACTGCTCACCGGCCCGAATGTCTCTACGGTGGTCTTGCGCACGATGCTGTCGACCTGGCGCATTTCTTCGTCTGTCAGCCCTGAATAGGCCTTGGCAAATGGCACCAGTGCGCGTTCGCTCGCGTCAGGCGGCCCGTCCCACACGGCGAAGGTGTAATCGCTGTAGAGACTGGCGCGGCGACCATGGCCGCGTTGCGCATAAATCAGTACCGCGTCGACGCTGAACGGGTCGACTTTCCATTTCCACCAGACGCCCATGTCCTTGGTCCGCCCGACGCCATACAACGCATCCCGGGCCTTGAGCATCATGCCTTCGACACCGAGCTTGCGGGAGGCTTGCCGCTGTCGGGCGAGGTCAAACCAGTCTGCGCCGGTGAGTACCGGTGAAGTGAACAACACCGGGTTGTAACAGCGGCTGACGACGTGCTCCAGTTGAGTGCGACGCTTGGCCTGAGGCTGGTTGCGCCAGTCTTCACCTTGCCATTCCAGCAGGTCGTAGGCGAGGACCACCACCGGCACTTCTTCGAGGATCTTTTTGTCCAGGGTTTTACGGCCGATCCGCTGTTGCAGCAAAGCGAAAGGCTTTACCGCGGGTGAGGCCGGGGAATGAGGGTTGAAGGCGTCTTCGGTGGTGGGTTGTTCGGTTTTCCAGGCGACGATTTCACCGTCGATCACCGTACCGTCGGGCAAGCAGTGAACCAGACTGTCGAGTTCGGGGAAGCGCTCGGTGACCAGTTCTTCACCTCGCGACCAGATCCACAGTCGCCCGTCGCGTTTGACCACCTGGGCGCGGATGCCATCCCACTTCCATTCCACTTGCCAATCGCTGGCCGGGCCGAGCAGGGCTTCGAAACGCTCGACCGGTTGCGACAATGCATGGGCCAGGAAAAACGGGTAGGGCTGACCGCCCCGTTGGGTATGTTCGTCAGACGATTCGGCGGCGATCAACTTCAAGTAACCGGGCGCGCTCGGGCGGTTGGACAGGTCGGTGTAACCCACCAGTCGCTGGGCGACGCGTTTGCTGTCGAGCCCGGCCATGGCCGCCAAGGCGCGGGTGACCAGCAACTTGGAGACGCCAACACGGAAACTGCCGGTGATCAGTTTGATGCACAGCATCAGGCTCTGGCGGTCCAGTTGCGACCACAGGGCAGGCAGTCGCTCGGCGAGGACTTGCGGGGTTTCACCGCGCAGCGGCAGCAGTTTGTCTTCAATCCAGACCGCCAATCCATCGTTGGAGCTGTGAAGCGCTTCGGGCAGCACCAGCGAAATGGTTTCCGCCAGATCGCCGACCGCCTGATAACTCTCTTCGAACAGCCACGGCGCGAGGCCGGAGATCTCCACCGCCAACTCTCGCAGGATGCGCACCGGCACCAGTTGCCGAGGCCGCCCGCCGGACAAAAAGTAAACAGCCCATGCGGCATCTTCCGGCGCGGCCTCGGCGAAGTAGTGTTGCATCGCCGCCAGTTTGGCGTTGCTCGACGTCGTGGCATCGAGTTCGGCGTACAACTCGGCGAACGCCTTCATGCCAGCACCTCGGCGCTCTCAGGGGCGACGGCTGCGTTTTCTTCCTCATCGTCGCCGTATTCAGTGCTGAAACTCATGGCATCGAGACCCTGTTCGCGCAGATGGCGCACCAGTACCCCGACCGAACCGTGGGTCACCACCACACGCTCAGCGCCGGTCTGTTCGATGGCCCAGAGCAGGCCGGGCCAGTCAGCGTGGTCAGACAGCACGAAACCACGATCCACGCCACGTCGCCGCCGCGTGCCACGCAAACGCATCCAGCCGCTGGCGAAGCCGTCGCTGTAATCACCGAAGCGATGCATCCAAGTGCTGCCGCCAGCCGAAGGCGGGGCCAGGACCAAGGCCTTGCGCATCATGGGGTCGTTCTTTTTTACCGCGCCGGCATAGATCGTTGGCGGTAAACAAATACCACCTTTGCGATAAACCTGATTGAGCGGCTCCACGGCGCCGTGCACCAGAATGGGGCCGAGGCTGGCATCGATGCCGTGGAGAATTCGCTGCGCCTTGCCGAAGGCGTAGCAGAACAACACGCTGGTTTTGTCGGCGGCGGCGTTGGCTTGCCACCACTGATTGATCTCGGCAAAGACGTGCGCCTGGGGTTGCCAGCGATAAATCGGCAGACCAAAGGTCGATTCAGTGATGAAGGTATCGCAGCGTACGGGTTCGAACGGCGCGCAGGTGCCGTCGGGCTCGATCTTGTAGTCGCCCGAGGCGACCCAGACTTCGCCGCCATATTCCAGACGCACCTGTGCCGAGCCGAGGACATGCCCGGCAGGGTGAAAACTCAAGGTGACGCCATGGTGGGTCAGGGGTTGACCGTAGGGCAGGGTTTGCAGGTTGATGTCCTGGCCCAATCGCGCACGCAAAATCCCTTCAGCGGGAGCGGCCGCCAGATAATGCCGGTTGCCGGTGCGGGCATGGTCGCCGTGAGCATGGGTGATGACTGAACGTTCGACCGGCCGCCACGGGTCGATGTAGAAATCTCCGGCCGGGCAGTACAAACCTTCAGGACGCGCGATAACAAGATCCATGTTGTTACCAAAGTGGAGGGACTTGTTAGCTATGAGGTTTGCGTGAGGCTAGAAGTTCTATTAATTTTCAGGGATCAAAAACAAAAGATCGCAGCCTCGTTTCACTCGACAGCTCCTACAGGGGATCGCGTAGACCTGTAGGAGCTGTCGTGTAGTGGTCGAATATTTTTGGACCATGATGTAGGAGCGTCGACTTTAGGAATCATCATGGGATATCGGGTTGTTACATCTGAGGAAAAAGCGGAGGCGATCCGTTTGGTTGTGGAGATGGATTACTCCATACCTAAAGCCTGTGAAGCTACCGGTGTTGGCCCTACAGCCTTGCGCCGCTGGGTTTTGCGTTGGCGGCGAGAGCAGGAAGGGATGGTGCAACCTCCTCGACTGCAGGATCAGGAACTGATCGAGTCGCTTCAGGCGAAATTGGCGCTACTCGAAGCTGAGAACCAAGTGCTAAAAAAGCAATTGCCCTCTCATCTAAAGGTTCTGTTTGGTCGAACCAAGTGATTGATGGCGTTAGAGGCGCGATGTCGATTAGGCGTATGTGCTCCGTGTTCGGTCTGGCCCGCAGCAGCTATTACGTGAAGCGCAAACCCGAGCTGCTGCTACCTGCGCAGCGATGGCTGGGGCGCAAACTCCGCGCGTTGCATAGGGAGCATCGCGAAGCATTAGGTACTCGCGGGCTATCCAAAGAATTAAGAAAAGAAGGCATTTTCATTGGCCGCTATCGAATGCGCACCTTGATCAAGACCTTCGGTTTGCACCGGCGTAGGCCTCGTTACGCCCATTATCGCCGTGCGACGAAGCCGGCAGTCGCTGCACCGAACATACTTGATCGTCGTTTCAATCCGGCCCGGCCTGACACGCTTTGGGCAGGCGATATCACTTACATCAGAGTGGGGAACGGCTGGTTGTATCTGGCCGTGGTGATGGACCTGTTTTCACGCAGGATCGTGGGGTGGGCTTGCTCGCGAACCGCTGATACTGAGCTGTCTATGAAGGCACTTAAGCTGGCAGTGGCGTTACGCCGTCCGATGCCTGAGTTGCTATTTCACTCAGACCAGGGCTGCCAATATACCGCTGATCGATTTGTTGCATGTCTGGCAGAAAACCGGATCGTTCAGAGCATGAGTCGTCGAGGAAACTGCTGGGATAACGCGGTGGTCGAGCGCTATTTCAGGACGTTGAAGCACGATTGGATGCCAGAAAACGGCTACCAAAATCATTTCGAAGCGGAGAAGGATGTGATGGGCTTCATCTCACATTACAACCATCGCCGTTGCCATTCCGCTTCGAACCACCTGCCGCCTGCGCTGTTTGAGCAGCAAGCGGCTTAATGCTCCTACAGAGCGGTTCAAAAAAACTGAACCACTACACCGAGTGAAACGAGGCTGCGATCTTTTGATCTTGTCTTTTTGACTTACTTGCCAGGTGTCAGCGTCAACCGCGTCTTCCCATACACCTTGTCAAAGTTCTGCGGCTGCATCGGCAGACTCATGTATTGCCCCTTCAGCCACGGATCAATGCTGTCGAGGTAGTTCGGACTCGCTGGATTACCGGATTGCCCCGTACCGTTCTGCCCCATCAGCGGTTCGGCCTGGCCGAAGTCGACGATAAAGCGCATGGCCGGCGCCAGGGTGGTGTTGAAATCCTGACCCCAGGCGAATGCAGCTGTATTCAGCGTGGTGTGGTCGCCGCCGGCTGCAAGCGGACCGCGCACCGTCTGGCCACTGGCGTTTTTCCATTCGTAGCGGTGCAGTTTGCCCCACTGCCAGGCTTTGTGATCGCCGCCCAACTGGCTGTCGCCCGCGCTGATCGCGGCTGCCAGGCTGCGAGCGAGGATCGCCGGTTTATCTTCTTTCTGCGGTGTGCGAGCGTCATCCCAGAACGGACTGTCCTCACGCCCCAACAGGTGATCAGCCTGGGCCGCGTAGGACAACTTGCCGTTGGCGATAAAGGCTTTCCACGTAGGGCTGCTTTCCGGACCCAGTTCGTCGAGGAAGATTTGCTGGGTGCTTTGCTGGAGGAACAGCTCGTAAATCGCTGCATCAGCGGAGGTCGGGCTGAGTTTGCCGTCGAAGGCCATCAGGTGGGTATACGCCTCACGAGCCTTGCCGCGATCCGCCTCAGGCAACGCTTCAATGGCCTGCTTGAGTGGCTTGGCCATGCCCGGCGCTTCAAACATTTTCTTCAGCTTGGCAGCGAAAGTGGTGGTCTGGTCGTATTGCATGGCGATCAGACTGCGTGTGTCGTGTTTGCCCACGCCCGCCAGTTCGGCCAGGCGTTCGCCACGCTCCGGCGCCGACCAGGAGTTGGACAACTGCATGCCGTAGCCATGGGGAATGACTCGCTGGTTGGCGGTGCCGAGCCAACCTTGGGCCGGATCCTGGTCATAGGGATGGAGCATCGGGTCGGCGTAACCGTCCCAATCGTAACGACCTTCCCAGCCCGGCGACGGCAGCAAGCCTTCGCCTTCGCGACGGTTCGGGAAGCGGCCGGTGACTTGCCAACCAATGTTGCTGGCGTCGGCAAATACCAGGTTCAGCGCGATGGCGCGGATTTCACGGCTGGCGTCCGAGGCTTTCTCGACGGTCTGGGCGCGAGACAAGTCGAAAAATGCATCCAGGGTCTTGTCATCGGTGAAGTTCGGCGTCTGCAAGGCCAGGCCGAAACCGTTGGCCAGCGTCGTGCCTTGGGCACTGTTGAGCAGCGGGCCATGGCGGGTTTCGTACACCACTTCGCGAATCGGCCGCTGGCCTTTGACGAAGTAGGTTTCGTTTCGCACGATCGCCGGCTGCCATTTGCCGCCCACCTCGTAGGAAAGACCGTTGCCCTGGCGTTTGATTTTTTCCAGGAACAAATCCTGGTTGTCGCCCATGACGGTGGTCATGCTCCACGCCACTTTGCCGTTGAAACCGCCGAGCACCATCGGCAAACCGGCAATGGTTACGCCAGAGGCCTGGTACTTCGGCGCGCGGATCTGCACGTAACTGAACAACGACGGCACGCCCAGTGGTCCATGGCTGTCGCTGGCCAGCAGGCTTTTGCCGCTGCGGCTGCGTTGCGGGCCGATCGCCCAGTTGTTCGACGAGGTGGCGCCCAGCAGGTTCAGATCGGACAGTTGGCTCGTGGCTTTGCTGATCTCGGCCAGCCCCGGGATTTGCCCGTTGAGCTTGATGCCCTGAAGTTTTTCAGCTTCGGCCAGCGGCAGCTTTTCATCGGGGGCAGACGGCGTCAGCCACGGGAGTTTGTCGGTGCTGACGGTTTGAGCCAGCATCAACGAGGCGATTTCTTCCGGCAGGTTGGCCGACTGGCTGAAGTTCAGCAGGCAGAAAATCAGCGCCGAATCTTCCGGCTTCCAGTATTCAGGTTTGTAGCCGGTGGCCGCGAGGTCCGCCGGCAGCTTGTCGCGATAGCGGAACAGGTAGGCGTTGACGCCGCGGGCATAGACTTCGAAGAAGCGTTTGAGGCGCGGCGAAGACGCCTTGTACAGCTCGCCGGCGCTTTTCTTCAGGTTGACGGCGCGCATGTAGCGGTCAGCGTCGAGCAGGTCCGAACCGGACATCTCCGACAAACGGCCCTGAGCCAACAGGCGCAGGGTGACCATCTGCGTGATGCGGTCGGTGGCGTGGACGTAACCCAGGGTGAACAGCGCGTCGTGGAAGGTGTTGCTTTCGATCAACGGCATGCCCATGGCATTGCGGCGTACCGAAACGTTCTGCGCCAGGCCCTTGAGCGGCTGCACACCGGTGGTCGGCGGGAGGGTGTCCTGGGTGTTCCAGGTCTGACAACCGGTCAGGCTCAAAACACCGGCCACTGCAGCGGCAACGCCGAACCGGGGAAGAAAATGTGTAAGGGCTGGCGAGGCCATGGCAAAGCTCCTGCGGGGGGTAGCGTCATTAAAGGCGCTACGTTAGTGAGCAGGAGGTGCCCGCGCAAGCGGGGTATCAGGTTATTTCAGGATTTAGGCGGATTGACCTTGGCCACCAGGGCATACGCCTTCACCGTCGCCGGACGGCTCTGGATGTGGTTGAACCAGCGCAGCACGTTGGGGAAGTCTTCCAGGTTCTGGCTCTGCCATTTGTGGGAAACGATCCACGGGTAGATCGCCATGTCGGCAATGCTGTATTCGCTGCCGGCGACGAAGTCTTTATCGGCCAGCTGCTTGTCGAGGACCCCGTAGAGGCGGGCGGTCTCGTCAATGTAGCGCTTGATCGCGTAGGGGATGTTCTCCGGCGCGAACCGACTGAAGTGATGATTCTGCCCGGCCATCGGCCCCAGGCCACCCATCTGCCAGAACAACCATTGCAGCGCTTGCTGGCGACCACGCAGGTCTTTGGGCAGGAACTTGCCGGTTTTCTCTGCCAGGTACAACAGAATCGCCCCGGACTCGAACAGTGCTAATGGCTCACCGCCATCGGCCGGTTCGGGATCGACGATGGCCGGAATTTTGTTGTTCGGGGAGATTTTCAGGAATTCGGGTTTGAACTGGTCGTTCTGGCTGATGTTGATCGGGTGCACGTTGTACGGCAGGCCGGCTTCTTCCAGGAATATCGAGATTTTGTGGCCGTTGGGGGTGGTCCAGTAATACAGGTCGATCATGGAGTACTCCAAATCAAAAGATGTCGTTACTTGCGGACAGCAAACGCCGGCATCAGGTCGTCCTGTTTGCGTTCGATAGCTTGCCTGTAGGAGGAGGTGATGCTGAAGTGCGGGAAATTCAATGACCCCGCATGAGAAAAAAACGGCATGGAGCTCAAAACAAACGCGGCGCTGATCATCATCGATCAACAAAAAGGCATTCTGCATCCCAAACTCGGTCGCCGAAATAATATTCAGGCCGAGCAGCGAATTCTCGATTTGCTGGGGCATTGGCGTCGAACCGGGCGACCGGTCATTCATGTACAGCACCTGTCCCGTTCACCTGACTCGGTGTTCTGGCCGCAGCAATCGGGGGTGGAATTTCAGGAACGGTTTCAGCCACAGACCGGTGAGCAGCTTATTCAAAAGCAGGTGCCGGATGCGTTTTGTGCGACGGGGCTGGAAGCGAGTTTGCGAGAGGCAGGTATCGATCAGTTGGTCATTGTCGGAGTAGCGACCAACAACTCGGTGGAATCCACGGCACGAACGGCCGGGAATCTGGGGTTTGAAACGTGGGTGGCGGAGGATGCGTGTTTTACGTTCGACAAGGCTGACTACTTTGGTAAAGCCCATACAGCCGAGGAAGTGCATGCGATGTCGCTAGGAAATTTGCACGGGGAATACGCGACGGTCGTCAGCTCTGTGCAGATCTTGAAGTGAGGGTGACTTTGAGGGCCTCTTCGCGAGCAGGCTCGCTCCCACACTTGACCGTATCTACCTTGTGAACGCGATCAAATGTGGGAGCGGGCTTGCTCGCGAAGGCGATTCAACAGGCGAAAAAGATCTTCGCCCGAAGCATCAAGCGCCGTGGCACTTCTTGAATTTCTTGCCGTTGCCACAGGGGCAAGGGTCGTTGCGGCCGACGTCTTTCAGGGCGTTACGCACCGGTTCCTGGTGGGCGTGGCCGCAGTTCGGGCCGTGGACATGGCCATGGTCGTGATCAGGGTGGTCGTGATGGTCATGATCGTGGTTGCAGTCAGGGCCATGGACATGGGGTTGCTGGGTCATCGGTTTTGCTCCGGAATTAAATCGGCGGGGATTATCACGCCATTGCGCGCCAGGTGCACGTAGTGCGCGATGAATAAACCGGTTTCCAGTTCACCTTCCAGACGATAGGGAATGGGCTGCTTGGGTTTTTTCAGCAGTTTCACCAGATCCCGCACCTTGGGCCACAGGTTGGTGCGGATCGGCACTTTGAAGTAGGCACTGTGCTTGGGCCCGACCGTGAACCAGTGTTCGTGTTCACCTTCGGTCAACAGCATGTCGCCCAAGTGAATGCGGTACTCGATGCCCCGCACCGTCAGATCGCTGTCGTTGGGGTTGTCGACGCGAAAGTGCAGCAGGAATCGCTGCTGCATCAGTTTGGCCTGGACCACTTCGACCTTGGCCAGGTGCACCTGCGGCTCCGGCAGATCGTCGCCGAACCAGGACGCGCAGCCGCCGAGCCCCAGAAACAGGAGCAGGGTGAGGGTTTGAAAGACGCGCCGCTGACTGAGCATGGAGGGACTCCCTTTGATGCCCAGTCTAGCCTCTCGGGGTTACCTCAACTGCTGAAATAACCCGCACAACACTTCTTGAACTTCTGCCCGCTGGCGCAAGGACACGCATCATTACGCCCGGCCTTGAGTTGTACGGTGGGGTCGATGAAGTACCAGTGGCCGGCGTTCTGCACGAACGAGGAGCGCTCGCGGTGGCTGTGTTCACCGCTGCCGTCGTGCCAGCGAGCGGTAAAGGTCACGAAGGCATGTTCAGGCTGACCGCCGAAGACCTCGGAGCTTTCCACTTCAAGGCCCAGCCAGGTGCTTTGGACGCTCCAGTCGCTGATGGACTGCCGATCCAGGCCTGCCTGTTGTGCGGGCAGGGTGGTCGCCACCAGATAATCGATCAGCCCCAGCACGTAGGCGCTGTAGCGCGAACGCATCAAAGCTTCGGCACACGGCGCTGGATGGCCAGCATGGTAATGGCCGCAGCAGGCATCCAGCAGGGTGCCGCTGCCGCAGGGGCAAATGGATGTACTCATTGCGTTACCACCAATATTTCCCGAAGTTTTCCGGATTGGCCCAAAACCGTGAGTTGAGCCAGTCGGGGACTTGTTTGTAGTCAAGCAGATCATAGGTGAACAGGGTCAGCACTTGATCGTCGCGCTGGAAGCGTTCGCTGGCTTGCAGGGCCAGGGAGAAAAAATCGGTTTCCTGCCAGCCGCTGGCCGGCAAGTCCGCCAGCACCGCAATGCGACTGGCGTTGAGGTTACGGACCCCGCCAAGCAGGTTCAGGCCATCGCGTTTGGGCAAGTGTTCGAGGCAATCGACCACCAATGCCAGGTCAAATCGGCGCGCCGCCAATTCAGCCGGCAACGCCCCGGGTGCCGCATGGGCCACACAAGTGTCCGGGTGCGCCAGCTTGAAGGCCTCAAGCGCGGGGAACTCGCTGGCGCCAATCAGCAACAGGCGCGCGGGGGCATAACGATCAAGCAAAGCGGCCAACGCCTGCTGGGGCGTGCGCGAAGAAATACCTGCAATCATCGAAGATCCTCAATCAGAACTGCCAAGACTAGCCTGCTCAAAGAGCCGGGCCTAGAGGTGGTTTGCCCCAAAAGCGCCGATGCGCCGTGAACACGGGATAAAACTGCAATGGCCTATTGCTGGCGGAGATTAAAACTCGGGTCTTTACTACCTGAATCGGTTCTAAGCCGATCCCTCAGGAGAAAACTAGATGAGCATAGTTCGGACAGCATTACCCTTGGTTCTGCTAACCAGTGTGTTGACTGGTTGCGCAGGTTTGCAGAAAACCGACTGGCCGACCTGTGCGGCGGTCGGTGGTGTCGTGGGTGCAGGTCTCGGCGCAACCGAGAGCTCGGCATGGGCGGGGTATGGCGCGCTGCTCGTCGGCGGCACGGCGGCGGCCTATTGCTGGGTTCACGGTGATGGCGACGAAGACGGCGATGGCGTGCCGGATAGCCGCGACAAGTGCCCGGGAACACCTAAAGGCGTGCGCGTCGATGCCGACGGTTGCCCTCCACCGGTGCCTGCACCAGTGGTCGAAGAAGCAGCCGTGGTTAAAGAAGAAGTCATCGTCATTCGCGATGTTCACTTCCAGTTCGACAAGGCCACACTTACCCCCGCAGACAAAGTTGTACTCGATAAAATCGCCACTCGCTTGAAAGGGGAAGCGCCTAACGCCCAACTGACTGTAACCGGTCACACCGACAGCGTTGGCAGCGATACGTATAACCAGAAACTGTCGGATCGTCGTGCGCACTCGGTGGTTGAATACCTGATTTCCCAAGGTGTACCGCGCAGCAGCTTCGTCTCTGTTACCGGTGCCGGTGAAAGCCAGCCGGTTGCCGATAACAAAACCGCTGACGGCCGCGCGATGAACCGTCGCACGGAAATCAAAATCAACCGCTAAACCCCTCGTACTCCGCGGCTTGTGCAGTCGCGGATGCGGGTCTTTACTCCTGTGTGACCGGCATTGGCCGGTAACACAGGAGCTTTCACCATGAGTGTTTTCACACGGACCGTCTTGCCGGTTGTGCTGCTGGGCAGCCTGTTGACCGGTTGCGCTACTCACAGCGATGGCACCGCCCCCCTCAATCAACGAACCTGGCCAATCTGCAGCGTTATCGGCGGCCTGGTCGGTGGCGGTCTGGGCGCTCTCGAAAGTGGCGGTTGGGCGGCCGGTGGGGCGGCGCTCGGTATCTTGACCGGTGGCTTGATCTGTTACGCCCAGGATGGCGACGAAGACGGCGATGGTGTCTTCGACCGACGTGATCGCTGCCCTGATACGCCGGCCAATACCCCCGTCGAACATCATGGTTGCCCAATGCCGCAGTACCCGGCCAGCGTGAAACCTGAACCTGTGCAATCGGAGGTCATCACCCTGAGTGACGCGGGCGACGTACTGTTTGCCTTCAACCAATCCGAACTGACCCCTGCCGCGCAGAGCAAGCTGGATTCGCTGATGCCCAAACTGCAAAGCGCCGATGTGGTGAGCATCAAGGTGATCGGACATACCGACAGCGTCGGCTCGGACACCTATAACCAGGCACTCTCGGAACGTCGCGCCAGCAGCGTGGCGGCCTACCTGTTGAGCCAGGGCGTGGCGCCGAACAAGCTCACCAGCGAGGGCAAGGGCCAAAGTCAGCCGGTGGCCGATAACGAAACGGAAGAAGGACGGGCGAAAAACCGTCGGGTGGAGTTGCACGTCAATCGCTGAGCCCCGTGATAGAGCCGTCGGACGACAATTAAGATTGGTTCGGCGGCCATTCGGCGGTCTTCATGAAGAATTTTTCGTCGCCCTCTGGCTTATCCCGCGTGGAAGCCGGTACTGTGCGTGCAAAGAATAATTCTCAACGGGGGGCGTATGAACGTGTTTTGGGGGCTGGGGAAGTTGTTGACCCTGCTGTTCTGGCTGGTGGTGCTGGTCAATCAGCTCATGCCGTTTGTCAATCCTCTGCATCTGTTGGTCGATCTGGCCGGCGGCCTGCTGGCATCCCTTCATCTTCTTGAGGCGGTGTTCTGTTTCCGCAGCCTCAGAGGTCGCGCCCACCCTTGGCTTGATCGCCTGAAGATCCTTTTTTTCGGCGTTTTCCACCTGCAAACCATCCCGGCTCCGACCGCGCCTAAGGCTTCCCATGCGTAAACTCTGTCTGCTCGCTGCACTCATCAGCCCGTTGGCCTGCGCCCAGGTGGTGAGCGTCGAAACCAACTCGCTGATGCGTTTGCCCAACACCGCCAGCACCTTGCAGCTGGAACGCCTGGAAGTGGCCGACTACGGCACGTTGTTGATTCCCTCGAATGTGACCGAGGTCACCGTCGGCGAATTGCGTCTGGGACGTGAAGCGCGGATCGCCATCGTACCCGGCGAACAGCCGTTTGAGCTGAAGGTCAGTCGTGCGCAGTTGTCGGAAGGCAGCCAGATCACGGCTCGCGGTGCGCCGGGAACTTACCTCAAGGCAGCCCGCTCCGGGCGTAACCTCAACTTGCAGATCAAGGCACTGAGTGCGCCGCAATTGTTGGTGGACGCTCGCGGCGGTGCGGGCGCGCCGGGTTTCGTCGGTCTCGATGGGGCCAACGGTCAGGCACCGGGTTGTACCTGGGGCCAGGCCGGTCGCGGTGCCGATGGCAGTGATGGCAGCGACGGTCAGGCCGGCGCTCCGGGTGCACTGGTTCGTTTGGAAGTGCCGCGTGATTTCCCGACGGAACTGATCAAGGTTCAGGTGGCTGGCGGTGACGGTGGTGTGGCCGGGCCTGGCGGTAAACCGGGCGCGGGTGGCAAGGCCAAGGGCTGCTTTGTTTACAAGGCTGATGGCGGCAAGAACGGCAGACCGGGTGTTGATGGTCAGCCGGGGCCTGCGGGTGCGGCGGGGGCGGTGACTGTTCAGCGGTTGTAAGAACGCCCCAGACCCCTGTGGCGAGGGGACTTGTCCCCGTTGTGCTGCGAAGCGGCACCAAACCGGAGAGTGTCTGGTTTACGACTGCTGCGCAGCCGAACGGGGACAAGTCCCCTCGCCACAAAAGCTGTGAGGCTTTAGAAGGTAGGCCGAGCCGCAGCAATCGCCACCAGCACCAACCCGACCATCAGATTAATCCCCACCAACTTGCGAATTTTCCCAAGCGTCGCAGCCCCGGTCGGCCAGTCCTGCGCCGCCACCGCCGTACGCAACTCCGGCAACAACAACGCCTGAATCCGGATAAACAGCGCCGTCATCACCACGTACAACCCCATCATCACCTGCACATACCGCGGCGCCGCTTCAAAACCGCTGTACTGCAGATGAATCATGCCCACACCGCTGACCGGCAACAGCACCACCGCGACCCAGACCCAGCGGAAAAAACCTTGAAACACTTCTACCCACAGCTTCAGCCGGGCAGGGCCCTCCAGCGCCTTCATCGCCGCGGGCCGCAAGACCATCCACGCGAAAAACATGCCACCAACCCAGACCAGGGCGGACAGGACATGCAGGGTGTAAACGATGCCAAAAGGTGTCATTGGGGTACTCCGTTCTGCGCGGGATTAATTAGCGGGGTATGATAGCGGCCGAACCGAACCACTGAAAATTTATCCAGCGTTTTTTGCGCCCGACAATCCATGATCAGCACTGAACTCAAAACCACGATCCAGGGCGCCTACTCGCGTTTTCTCGAAGCCAAGAGCCTCAAGCCGCGCTACGGCCAACGCCTGATGATCGCCGAAATTGCCAAGGTCCTCGGTGACATCGACACCGACGACGAAGGCCGGCGCAGTGGCGACCCCGCGATTGTCGCGGTGGAAGCCGGCACCGGTACCGGCAAAACCGTGGCCTACAGCCTGGCCGCCATCCCCACGGCCAAGGCCGCCGGCAAACGCCTGGTGATTGCCACGGCCACCGTGGCCCTGCAAGAACAGATCGTCTACAAGGATTTGCCCGACCTGATGCGCAACAGCGGGCTGAACTTCAGTTTCGCCCTGGCCAAGGGGCGCGGGCGCTACATGTGCCTGTCCAAGCTCGACATGTTGCTCCAGGAAGGTCACGCGCAAACCGCCACGGCGCAGCTGTTCGAAGAAGAAGGCTTCAAGATCGAGGTCGACGAGGCCAGTCAGAAGCTGTTCACCAGCATGATCGAGAAACTCGCCGGCAATAAGTGGGACGGCGACCGCGACAGTTGGTCCACCGCACTGGAAGATGCCGACTGGGCGCGCCTGACCACCGATCACAGCCAATGCACCAATCGCCATTGCCCGAACTTCGGCCAGTGCGCCTTCTACAAGGCCCGCGAAGGCATGGGCAAGGTTGACGTGATCGTCACCAACCACGACATGGTCCTTGCCGACCTCGCGCTGGGCGGCGGTGCCGTGCTGCCGGACCCGCGCGACACCATCTACGTGTTCGACGAAGGCCACCACCTGCCGGACAAGGCCATCGGCCATTTCGCCCATTACACGCGTCTGCGGTCCACCGCCGACTGGCTGGAAACCACCGCCAAGAACCTCACCAAGTTGCTGGCCCAGCATCCGCTGCCGGGCGACCTGGGCAAGTTGATCGAACAAGTGCCGGAGTTGGCGCGGGAGATCAAGACCCAGCAGCAATTCATGTTCAGCGCCTGCGAGCAGGTCGCCGATTTCAAGCCCGGCGAAGACGTTGAAGGTCGCGAGCGGCCGCGTCACCGCTTCGTCGGCGGGGTGATTCCCGAGCACATGCGCGAGATGGGTGTCGAGCTGAAGAAGGGCTTTGCCCGTCTGACCGACCTGTTCACTCGGCTCACCGAACTGCTCAAGGAAGGCATGGACGGCGAGGTCAACATCGGCATCGCCAGTAACCAGGCCGAAGAGTGGTATCCGCTGTTCGGCAGCCTGTTGTCCCGTTCCTCGGGCAATTGGGAATTGTGGGTGGCGTTCACTGCTGAAGACCCGGAAGACAACCCGCCCATGGCCCGTTGGCTGACGTTGGCCGAAAGCGGCTCGCTGTTCGACATCGAGGTCAACGCCAGCCCGATCCTCGCGGCGGAAATGCTCCGTCGCAATTTGTGGAACGTCGCCTACGGCGCGCTGGTGACCTCCGCGACCCTGACCGCGCTCGGTACCTTCGACCGCTTCCGCATGCGCGCCGGCCTGCCGAAAAAAGCCGTGACCGCTGTGGTCCCAAGTCCCTTCCATCATGCCGACGCCGGCGTGCTGCGAGTGCCGGACCTGAAGGCCGATCCGCGTGATGCGCCGGCCCACACCGCGGCGATCATCCGTGATTTGCCGGCCTTGGTGGAAGGTTCGCGCGGCACCCTGGTGCTGTTCTCCTCGCGCAAACAGATGCAGGACGTGTTCGACGGCCTCGACCGCGACTGGCGCAAGCAGGTGTTCATTCAAGGCAACCTGTCGAAACAGGAAACCCTGAACAAACACAAGGCGCGCGTCGACGGTGGCGATTCCAGTGTGTTGTTCGGCCTGGCCAGTTTCGCCGAAGGGGTCGACTTGCCCGGTGCCTACTGCGAGCACGTGGTGATCGCGAAGATTCCATTCTCGGTGCCCGATGATCCGGTCGAAGCGGCCCTGGCCGAGTGGATCGAAGCACGGGGTGGCAATCCGTTCATGGAAATCTCCGTGCCGGATGCTTCGCTGAAGCTGGTCCAGGCCTGCGGTCGCTTGCTGCGCACCGAAGAAGACCGCGGAACCATCACCTTGCTCGATCGACGTCTGGTGACCCAGCGTTATGGCAAAGCGATCCTCAATGCGTTGCCACCCTTCCGTCGAGAAATTTCCTGATACACCGGTGGGCAAATTTGCCCACCGCGTTGTCTATCTCTCTGCCATCGCTTTTCCACTGGCCCATCCGGGTCGTTAGGGAGAATTTCGTTCTCATGATTCGCCGTTCGCTGCGCCGTTCGTTACCTGCCGTTTTCGCTCTGATGTTCGCAGCCCCTTTGCTGGCGGCTCCTGCCGGCCAACAGACGCTGTTCAACTTTGTGCGCCCCGCCGATGTGGTCCAGGTGGCGACTCAGGACGCCAGCCTGCCGCAATCCAACGCCGAGCAAACGGCCGAAGGCGAAGTGTTGCGTCGGGTGACGTTCAACCCGGTGGCACAACCGACCTTGCGTCTGACCCCGCAGACTGGCGCCTGGGACTGGTCGCAGTCGGGCTTCATGAGTTTGCGGATTCAGAGCGCAATGAACTGGGCCGTGACCCTGTACGTGAAAATCCAGAGCAACGACGGCAAGACACTGGTCAGCCGCGTCGACTTGCCGGCCGGCCCTGCGCAAACCTTGTTGGTGCCGCTGCAGCCCTTTACGCCATTGAGCCTTGGCCTGAAAGCCGGCCCGCCGATGCCGATCACTTTTGAGGGGCAGCGCGTATTGCTGGCCAGCAGCGCCGGTGAGCTGGAGCGCAGCCAGGTGGTGTCGGTGACCTTGTCGATGGATCAGCCAAAAGTCGCCCAAAGCATTCTGCTGGAACGCTTTGGCGTGCAGGACGGCGATGCGGTTACCCAAGCGGCTTTTGGCGGCCTTGTAGACGCTTACGGCCAGTCGGCCCGGGCCAAATGGCCAGAGAAAGTCAGCAGCGACGAGCAACTGAAAAGCGCCGCCGCCAAGGAACAGCAGCAACTGAAAACCTGGCTGGCCGAGCGCGAGAAGTCGTCCCTGGACAAGTTTGGTGGCTGGAACAAAGGTCCGGCCTTCAAGGCCAGCGGGTTTTTCCGCACTGAGAAGCGCGACGGTCGCTGGTACCTGGTGACCCCGGAAGGCCACCCGTTCTATTCGCTCGGGGTCAACACCGTCACCCCGGACGTCGACCAGACCTACGTCGCCGGCCGCGAGTGGATGTTTGAATCGCTGCCCAAACCCGACGAGCCTCTGGCCAGCCATTATGGCGAAGGCGATAACCGTGGTGGCAACGGCGTCGATCAGGGCCGAGGCTACAATGCCGGTCGCTGGTACGACTTCTATGGTGCCAACTTGCAGCGTCTGTATGGTCCGCCGTGTGTGTTGACCAGCGACACCAAGGCCGGTGTCGCCGAATCCGCGAAGACCGGCGCCGTTGAAGCGACCGCCGCGAAAGCAGCTGAGCAAACACCTGCCGAACCCTGCAAAGCGCTGGTTGATGAACAACGCTGGGCCAGCCACACCCTTGATCGCCTGCAAGCCTGGGGCTTCAACACCCTCGGCAACTGGAGCGCCCCGGCGTTGGCCAGCGCTGATCGCGTGCCGTACACCTTGCCGCTGTCGATCGTCGGCGATTACGCCAGCATCAGCACCGGCACCGACTGGTGGGGCGGCATGCCCGATCCGTTCGACCCACGATTCGCCATGGCCACCGAACGTGCCGTGGCCATCGCCGCGCGCGACCATCGCGACGATCCGTGGCTGATCGGCTACTTTGCCGACAACGAATTGGCCTGGGCCGGTCCCGGCGACGACCCGAAAGCCCGTTACGCCTTGGCCTACGGCACCTTGAAAATGACTACCGACGTGCCGGCCAAGCGCGCATTCCTCAAGCAATTGCGGGACAAGTACCGCAATCAGGCAGGCCTTTCCAAAGCCTGGGGCATTGATTTGCCGGCCTGGGAATTGATGGAAGACCCGGGCTTCGTGCCGCCGCTGCCAAGCGCCGAATACCCGGAAATCGAAGCCGACTTCAAATACTTCCAGAAGGTCTTCGCCGACACGTACTTCAAGACCCTCTCCGACTCGCTCAAGTGGCACGCGCCGAATCAGCTGTTGCTGGGTGGCCGGTTTGCTATCAGCACCCCGGAAGCGGTTGAGTCCTGCGCCCAGTATTGCGACGTGCTGAGCTTCAACATGTACACCCTGCAACCGCAGGACGGGTATGACTTCGCCAAATTGCGCAGCCTGGACAAACCTGTGCTGATCACCGAGTTCAACTTTGGCTCCGCGGATCGCGGCCCGTTCTGGGGCGGCGTGACGCAATTGGCGAAGGAAGAAGACCGTGGGGCCGCTTACGCCAATTTCCTCAAACAGGCGATGAGCGAACCGTCGATCGTCGGCGTGCACTGGTTCCAATACCTTGACCAACCGGTTACCGGTCGTCTGCTGGATGGCGAGAACGGTCACTTCGGGCTGGTGGGCATTACCGATCTGCCGTTCCAGGGCTTCGTCGACAGCGTGCGCAAGAGCAATTTGCAGACCGTCGATCAGCTCGGTAAAGAGGCCGAGAAGGCCAGCGCCGAAGCTGAAAAAGCCAGCCATGCCGCCGAGGGCGACCGAAAAGGCGACGCCGGCAAAGGCCCGGGGCAGGGCGCTGGTCATGCGGGTGGGCATTCCGGCAATGGCCACTGAGTGCTGACAAGTACGTAAGATTTACTGAGTGTTTCACTCGGGCGGGATGGCGACCGCCCGGCCCGGCCCTGTTTCCAAAACCTTCAATGGCTGGAACAATGCGGCCACTTTGTAGAGCGTTTATCCAGAGGAGTTGCGGGTGCAGATTCAGGGTTTTTACGAGCTGAAGTTCGAAGCGGTGCGTGAGGCTTTCGCGGCGCTGTTCGACGATCCTCAGGAACGTGGCGCAGCGTTGTGCATCCAGATTGGCGGTGAAACCGTGGTCGACCTTTGGGCCGGCACCGCTGACAAGGACGGCACCGAAGCCTGGCACAGCGACACCATCGCCAACCTGTTTTCCTGCACCAAGACCTTTACCGCCGTGACTGCCCTGCAACTGGTGGCCGAAGGCAAGCTGCAACTGGATGCTCCGGTTGCCCGCTACTGGCCCGAGTTCGCCGCCGCCGGCAAAGCGTCCGTGACCCTGCGTCAATTGCTCTGCCATCAGGCCGGTCTACCGGCACTGCGTGAGCTGTTGGCCCCGGAAGCCCTTTACGACTGGCAAACCATGGTTGACGCCCTGGCCGCCGAAGAACCGTGGTGGACGCCGGGGGTTGGTCACGGTTATGCGGCAATCACCTACGGCTGGCTGGTCGGTGAGTTGCTGCGTCGTGCCGACGGTCGTGGGCCGGGTGAGTCCATCGTGGCACGGGTCGCGAAGCCTTTGGGCCTGGATTTCCACGTCGGCCTGGCGGACCAGGAGTTCCATCGCGTGGCGCACATCGCCCGTGGCAAGGGCAATGTCGGCGATGCCGCCGCCCAGCGCTTGCTGCAAGTGACCATGCGCGAGCCGACGGCCATGACCACGAGGGCGTTCACTAACCCGCCGTCGATCATGACCAGCACCAACAAACCCGAGTGGCGACGCATGCAGCAGCCGGCCGCCAATGGTCACGGCAATGCCCGCAGCCTGGCCGGGTTCTATGCGGGTCTGCTCGATGGCAGCTTGCTGGAAAGCGAAATGCTCGAGGAACTGACGCGCGAGCACAGCCTCGGCGAGGACAAGACTTTACTGACCCGGACCCGTTTCGGCCTGGGTTGCATGCTCGATCAACCGGACGTCCCCAACGCCACCTACGGCCTCGGCCCTCGTGCGTTCGGTCATCCGGGTGCGGGCGGTTCCACCGGTTTTGCTGACCCGGAACACGATGTGGCCTTCGGCTTTGTGACAAATACCCTAGGGCCGTACGTCTTGATGGATCCGCGCGCGCAAAAGCTTGTGCGGGCACTGGCCACTTGTCTGTAAATCACGCTCAGGGGTTCCAGGGCCGGAACCCCAAGGCCTTTATGGTTTCCAAGCGTCTGTTTATCCGGGTCAACCCGGCCTGATTTTTCATTACCTATTTTGTGGATATTCAATGTCATCCAATAAAACTCTCGCTTTGGCCCTGTGCTTCGCTATTACCGGTTGCGCACAAACTCCACAAAATGACTCGGATGGCAGCAGCTGGTGGCCGTTCGGTTCTTCCGACAAAGTCGCCGCTAAAGGTCCGGCTCCGACCCCAGCCCCGGCACCTTTGAAGCCTGCCGCGATTGCTCCGGTTGCCAAGGCTGAAAGCTCCAACCCTTGGTACTGGCCATTCGGTTCCGAAGAAGTTCTCGACAAGAAGCCAGAGGTAAAAGCTGAAGCCAATCCTGAAGCCAAACCGGTCGAGGTGGCCAAGGCCAAGGCCAAGGCTGAGGCCGATGCAGGTGGCAATTGGTGGTGGCCGTTCGGCGGCAAAGAGCAAAGCACTGCTAAAGCCGTGCCGATGCCCGATCCTAAAGTTACCCAGGCCTGGCTCGACGACTACGAACCGCGTCTGCGCGCAGCGATCAAGGACAGCAATCTGCAACTCGAACGTCGTGAAAACGTGTTGGTGGTGACCGCGCCAGTAGAAGGCTCGTTCAACCCTGACCGTCCGGCCATGCTGCTGCCGGTGACCCTCGGTCCGTTCACTCGCGTCGCGAAAATCCTTGAAGTCGATCCGAAAACCGCCGTGCTGGTTCTCGGCCACAGCGATACATCGGGCGCCGCACCGGCCAACGTGAAACTGAGCCAGGAGCGTGCCCAGGCCGTGGCAGCGATTTTCCGCCTCAGCGGTCTGCAGCGTGATCGCCTGATGTTGCGCGGTATGGGTGGCGAAGCCCCGCGTGCTGCCAACGACAGCAATGAAGGCCGTGCCTTGAACCGTCGCATCGAACTGCTGGTGACCCCGCAAAACACCATGGTCGCGTTACTGAGTAAGTACAACATGCCGGCGCCAGCGCCAGTGAAGTTGGTCGCTGCCCAGGACGTCAAGCCAGTGGTCAAGCCGGTCACCCCGGCACCAGCCGCGAAGAAAGCGGCTGTGCCTGCTGCGAAAAAAGCCCCGGCCAAGAAAGCCGCCGCCAAGAAGGCACCGGCTAAAACTGCAACGCCGGCGAAAAAGACTGCTCCGGCCAAAGCCACTGCCGACACGAAAAAAGTCGCCGACGCCGCCGATACTGTAAAAAAGTGATTCGTTAACCAAAAGGAATGCGCCATGACCCAGGGCCTGGCTGATATGCGTCGCGACTACACCCGTGATGGCCTGACCGAGGCGCAAGCCCCGGCCGAGCCATTCGCGCTGTTCCATCAGTGGTTCGCCGACGCGGTGAAAACCGAGCAGGCGCCGGTGGAAGCCAACGCCATGACCCTGGCCACCGTCGATCAGGACGGTCGGCCGCATTGCCGCATTCTGCTGCTCAAGGGACTGGACGAGCAGGGTTTCACCTTCTTCACCAACTACGACAGCGCCAAGGGTCAGCATCTGGCCGCGAACCCGTTCGCGGCCATGACCTTTTTCTGGCCGGCCCTGGAGCGCCAGGTGCGCATCGAGGGGCGGGTGGTGAAAGTCACGCCTGAAGAGTCCGACGCCTACTTCCAGGTCCGTCCACTGGGCAGCCGCCTCGGTGCCTGGGCTTCGCCCCAGAGCCAGGTAATCGCCGATCGTGCCGAGCTGGAAGCGCTGCTCAAGAACACCGAGCAACGTTTCAGCGACACGCAACCTCATTGCCCTGAGCACTGGGGCGGTTATCGTTTGTTACCGGAGCGTATCGAGTTCTGGCAAGGCCGTCCGAGCCGCCTGCACGATCGCCTCAACTACCGCTTTCAGGGCGCCGACTGGATTCTTGAACGTCTGGCACCTTAAGCCGTCTACCGATCGGGATAGCCTGCCGCAGCGGCTTCAAGCCACTGGGGCAGGTCTCGGCGCTTGATTTTCTGCGCTTGAGCGTTCGCCAGTTGCTGGAGCATGAACGCCTTTTTATGCTCGTCTTTACCCGCCAGTGCCAACGCCAGATCGCGGTCCATCCAGCGTTTGATCCGCACGTATAGCCACCCGTGGAAATACAATCCGGCAACGGTAGTGACGACAATAATGAAGTAATCCATGACAATCCTTGGGGCAGCGACGCAGATTCCGGAATTTGCCGCTACTGTGTGGTGAGTTCGTGGAGGTGCCTGTACCGGGCCTGAATCAAACCAATTTTATCCGGGCGATGCCGTGACAGGCGTCAAGCTGCGGAGTTTAATGAATACCTGTCCTTTGGAGTTGATGCTATGCGTAAGTCTGTTCTGCTGGTTGCTTCCTTTTCCACGATGGCGATGTTGCTCACTGGCTGCCAATCGAGCCTGACCGGTGACTCCTACTCCCGTGACGAAGCGCGTCGCGTGCAGACCATTCGCATGGGTACGATCGAATCCCTGCGACCGGTCAAAATCGAAGGCACCAAAACCCCAATCGGCGGCCTTGCCGGTGCGGCGGTGGGTGGCGTTGGCGGCAGCGCTATCGGTGGCGGTCGTGGCAGCATCGTTGCTGCAGTTATCGGCGCCGTCGCTGGCGGCCTGGCAGGTTCTGCAGCCGAAGAAGGCCTGACCCGCACTCAGGGCGTGGAAATCACCGTGCGTGAAGACGACGGCAGCATGCGCGCCTACGTACAACAGGTTCAGGAGAATGAAGTATTCCGTGTTGGTGAGCGGGTGCGGATTGCTACTGTAGATGGGACTAGCCGCGTTTCGCATTAAGCGGGAATACGGGTAAAAGAAAACCCCGATCAGGTGACTGGTCGGGGTTTTGTTTGTTAAGGATTGTCACGACGCGGCGCGGGGACCTATGAAATATTCCAGCCCCTCGGGGAAGTCGACTTCTAGTAGTTCTGCAACCAGTAGGATTTGAGCAGCTGTTAGCTCCAGCTCTCCAGGCTCTATTTCTTCCAGTTTTTTTGACTCGGTCAATTGAGCTAATGCCTGGTTCAATTCATAGTCTTTGATGGTCAATTGGAACTGCAATGAATTATCTTGTTTTTCATCAGGGTGAAAACCGGCGATGGATAGATAGCGCACGTTTTTTATCTTCAGTCATTTTGAGGTCCTTCTACCTGGCTTCGCAGCCCTCGAAAAGGCTGCGCGACGTTAACGAAAATTGGCTGACCATCCGGTCAGCGGTAAGTTGAGTGTCTCGGCGGGGTTACCAGTTCTCGCGATAATCGAAAGATAGTTGGTGATCGTAGGCGGCCAGGTCAATTAGGTGGCGAAAGTAGGGTTGAATAATGGCAACCCAATGGCTGCCAACATCAAAGCCTCCATTGTTAATATTGTTTTCGACGGGGATGCCGAGAGCATCAAGTATTGACTCATCGTCACCTAAATCTTTGGAGGACTCTTCCCCCTCACAAATTTCAGTTTGCTTGTCATACCATTCCAACCTTAGTTTCAGTCCCATCGTCGTCTCACAAGTATTTTTTGGGGATGTTGCGTTTAGATTGAGCATCGTCACGTCGCTCACCTGTTATGGGGTCAAATGCTCCCAAGTGACTCCCATTACTTGCGCGATAAGCTTCCAGCTCCCCATGCATAGAGTCCCACTCGTAGATGGTTTTGCCCTTTGCATCAATCCAGCGCTCTCTAAGTCCTCCGCCTCCTACGATGGGATTCTTTTTCTTGGCCTTTCTAAGGCCCGGAAATGCAGTGATTTCTTCGGTTTTTGGTGCTGGATGATAACTGTGACCAGCTGCTGGCAAGCCTTTACGAGGCGCGCTGATCACAACATATAGCGGCGACACCCCAGAACCAACCGGAAATACAAGAATGAAATCCTTGTACTCAGGCGGATAAACCGGATTCACGATGATGCTATCCGCCGCTTTCGTCGGCGGATAAACCCAAATATGCGGCGCTTGCGGCGCAGCTTCCAGCGCTGGAATGCCGAGGATGTCGGAACCATCCACAGCCGGTGTCCAGATCAGCTCAACACCATCCCCCAGATCCGCCACCTGCTGACTGCCACGCAATGTGAATTGCACGACATCAACCATTTCCCAATCGCGGTTTTTTCCGGTGTAGAAACCGTATCCTTTGAGACTACCGTCAGCCTGTTGCTCGATTCTCAGCCGAACGCGAGTTCGAGCCTGTTTCAGGGCGCGCAACTGGTCTTCGGTATAGAGCGCGCTGTCGCCCAGGCTCGGCGTCCAGAAAAACGCGACCAGGCCGGCCAATATGGCGGTTCCAGCAGCACTGAGTGCTGCGGTGGGAACGGCGAGAGTCGGTGTGCGAAGAGCCATTCGGCCGATGCCAAGCGAGACGGTGCTGCCACTGATCGTTTCAAGATTCAGCAGCCCTGCATCGTCTACCTCGCGAGCACCGAGCCAGGCGACTTCTCCGTAGTCCTTGAGGCTATCGGTGGGTACCATTCCCGAAGGATTCGAGTAATCGATGATGGCGTCCGGCAGCTTGCAGGACTTGGCGAAGACGCAGCCCGCGCGAACGACTTCATGCTTTTTCGCGGCAACCTCACGACTCCGTTCGAAGGCGTCTTGCCTTGCGAGCATGGCGTCGTAAGCGTTTTGTCTGGCGTCCCGCGCGGCCAGTTCGGTAGCCGTCATAAAGCGGTGAGTGACGTGATGACCGTCGCCTGACGGAGGGTTCTGAACCCGGGGAATGTCCTTGTTGCCAGCCACTGATCTTCCTTGCGTTCGTCCGTCGACAGCCCCCAAAAAAGGGGCTGTGCGACGTTAACGAACGAGGCTGATCGTGGCTGTAGGACGAGTCTTGAATGACTCTAGGAGTTGTCTCTGTTTATCAGGATTGCAGAACGGTGCTCTTGCGACTCGCTGCCGCCGTCACCGCATAACCAATCAGCGCCGCCAGTATCGACCCGGTCAAAATTCCCATCCGATCCATCCCGGCGTATTCACTGACACCCGGTACAAACGCCAGGGAGCCGACAAACAGGCTCATGGTGAAGCCGATGCCGCAGAGGATTGCCACGCCCAATACCTGGCCCCAGTTGGCGCCTTGGGGCAGGGCGGCGATGCCGATTTTCACGGCCAACCAGGTCAGGCCGAAGACGCCTAGGGTTTTGCCCAGCAGCAGGCCAACCGCGATGCCCATCGGTACGTGGTGAGTGAAGCTTTCGACGGTCACGCCACTCAGGGACAGGCCGGCGTTGGCGAACGCGAACAGTGGCAAGATGCCGTAGGCCACCCATGGATGCAGGGCGTGTTCGAGGGTCAGCAGCGGCGACGGTTCGGCGTTTTTCGTGCGCAGTGGAATGCAGAAGGCCAGGGTCACACCGGCCAGTGTCGCGTGGACGCCGCTCTTGAGCACGCAAACCCAAAGGATCAGGCCGATGATCATGTACGGCCCGAGCTTGACCACCCCGAGCCGGTTCATCGCGATCAGCGCCACGATGCACGTCGCGGCCAGAGACAGCGAAAGGGTCGAGAGCGTACCCGAGTAGAAGATCGCAATGACGATGATTGCGCCGAGGTCATCAATGATCGCCAAAGTCATCAGGAACAGCTTCAGCGACACCGGCACCCGCTTACCCAGCAGGGCCAGTACGCCGAGGGCGAAGGCGATGTCGGTGGCCATCGGGATGGCCCAGCCACTCAGGGCTGCCGGGTCTTCGCGGTTCAGAAACCAGTAGACCAACGCCGGAACCACCATGCCGCCAATCGCCGCCGCGCCGGGCAGGACGATTTGCGACGGTTTCGACAGTTGACCGTCAAGAACTTCGCGCTTCACTTCCAGCCCGATCAGCAGGAAAAACAGGGCCATCAGGCCGTCGTTGATCCATAGCAGCGCCGGTTTGGCGATTTGCAACGCGCCGATCTGCGCCACTACCGGAGTGTCCAGAAAGCTGCTGTAAAGCCACGACAGCGGGGAATTGTTGATGATCAAAGCCAGGGCAGCAGCGGCGATCAATAACAGACCGCTGGCAGCTTCCAACTGGAAGAAACGCGTGAAAGTGCTACGCAGAGGCAAGGTCGCTCTCCATCGATGAATTCAAAAGGTGGCACACCCTAACCCGTACCGTTAGTTGTTAAAACAAAAGTTATATTCTTTTTTGTTATATGCCGTTACAACGCGAACGACCGTCAGGGACCTGAGCCTAGCAGTTGTCGGGCGTATTGAACCTCAGCTGTATCTGTGCGTGATGTAGGTTTTTTCCTAAGCTTGTTAGCTGAGCCTTGCAACAAGGCCGAATCAACGAGAAAACCACCATGAGCGACAACCGACAGTGGGCCCGCGAAGCCATCCGGATCATCGAAGCCGACTTCCAGCGCAGCGCCGACACCCACCTGATCCCCTTGCCGCTGCCGGGTTTTCCGGGCATCGAGTTGTATTTCAAGGATGAGTCCAGCCATCCCACCGGCAGCCTGAAGCACCGCTTGGCGCGCTCGCTGTTTCTGTATGCGCTGTGTAACGGCTGGCTCAAGCCCGGGGCGCCGGTGATTGAAGCGTCCAGCGGTTCAACGGCGATTTCCGAGGCGTACTTCGCCAGTTTGCTGGGCTTGCCGTTCATTGCGGTGATGCCGGCGACCACCTCCAAGGAGAAGATCGCGCAGATCGCCTTCTACGGCGGCAAGAGTCATCTGGTCGACGATCCGACGCAGATCTACGCCGAATCCGAGCGGCTGGCTCGCGAACACGATGGGCATTTCATCGACCAGTTCACCTATGCCGAGCGCGCTACCGACTGGCGGGCGAACAACAACATCGCCGAGTCGATCTTCCAGCAAATGCGCTTCGAGCTGCACCCCGAGCCGAGCTGGCTGATTTCCAGCCCCGGCACCGGCGGCACCACCGCGACGCTGGGCCGTTACGTGCGTTATCGCCAACATTGCACCCGCGTGCTCTGCGCCGATGCCGAGCGCTCGGTGTTCTTCGATTACTACCAGACCGGCGATGCCAGTTTGCGCCTGGATTGCGGTTCGCGGATTGAAGGCATCGGCCGGCCTCGGGTGGAAGCGTCGTTCCTGCCCAAAGTGATCGATGCGATGGTCAAGGTGCCGGACGCGTTGTCTCTGGCGGCCATGCATTACCTGGCGCAGCGTTTGGGACGACGGGTCGGCGGGTCGAGCGGTACTAACCTGATCGGCGCGTTGATGGCGGCCCAGCAGATGGCAGCGGCGGGGGAGTCGGGGTCAATCGTGGCGATTTTGTGTGATGGCGGCGAGCGTTATGCCACCACCTATTACGATCAGGCTTGGCTCAAGGCCCAGGGGTATGAGTTGAGTGGTTTGATGGATGCCGTGGCGGGGAGTGTCGAGCGCGGTGAGCTGCTGCCGGCCACCGTTCTGCGCGCCAATATCTGAGATTGTTCAGCACTGAAGATCCAATGTGGGAGCGGGCTTGCTCGCGAATACGGTTTCACATTCAACAGAGATGTTGGCTGATCCACCGCTTTCGCGAGCAAGCCCGCTCCCACAGGGTTTTGCATTTATTCCAGGTAATGCAGGTCAGGCCTTGAGGCCTAGGATGTCGCGGGCCACAGCTTCTGCAATCCGAATCCCGTCGACACCCGCCGACAGAATCCCGCCCGCATAACCCGCGCCTTCACCCGCCGGGAACAAGCCTTTCACGTTCAGGCTCTGCATCGACTCGTCACGGGTAATCCGCAGCGGCGACGACGTACGCGTCTCGATCCCGGTCAACACGGCGTCGTGCAGAGAGTAACCGCGAATCTGCTTCTCGAACGCTGGCAAGGCTTCGCGAATGGCTTCGATGGCAAACGCCGGCAAGGCCAGCGCCAAATCACCCAAGGCAACCCCCGGTTTGTAGGAGGGTTCTACGCTGCCCAACTCGGTGGAAGGCTTGCCGGCAATGAAGTCACCGACCAGTTGCGCCGGTGCTTCGTAGTTACTGCCGCCCAGCACAAAGGCGTGGGATTCCAGGCGTTCCTGCAACTCGATCCCCGCCAGCGGGCCGCCCGGATAATCGACTTCCGGGGTGATCCCGACGACGATCCCGGAGTTGGCGTTGCGCTCGTTACGCGAGTATTGGCTCATGCCGTTGGTGACCACGCGGCCCGGCTCGGACGTCGCCGCCACCACGGTGCCGCCCGGGCACATGCAGAAGCTGTAGACCGAACGCCCGTTGCTGGCGTGGTGCACCAGTTTGTAGTCGGCGGCCCCGAGTTTCGGGTGGCCGGCGTACTTGCCCAAGCGCGCGCGGTCGATCAGCGATTGCGGGTGTTCGATGCGGAAACCCACCGAAAACGGCTTGGCTTCCATGAACACGCCACGGCCGTGGAGCATACGGAAGGTGTCGCGGGCGCTGTGGCCGAGGGCCAGAATCACGTGTTTCGAATGGATCTGCTCGCCGCCATTGAGCTCGACGCCGACCAGTTGGCCGTCCTCGATCAATACGTCGGTAACGCGCTGCTGGAAGCGCACTTCGCCACCCAACGCGCGAATCTGCTCACGCATGTTTTCCACAACACCGGTCAGACGGAACGTACCGATGTGCGGTTTGCTGACGTAGAGAATTTCTTCCGGCGCGCCTGCTTTTACAAACTCGTGCAGGACTTTGCGACCGATGAATTTCGGGTCCTTGATCTGGCTGTAGAGCTTGCCGTCGGAGAATGTCCCCGCGCCACCTTCACCGAACTGCACGTTGGACTCCGGGTTAAGCACGCTTTTACGCCACAGACCCCACGTGTCCTTGGTGCGCTGACGCACTTCGGTGCCGCGCTCGAGGATGATCGGCTTGAAGCCCATTTGCGCGAGCAGCAGCCCGGCGAAAATCCCGCACGGACCGAAGCCCACCACGACAGGACGTTGCTCAAGATCAGCCGGCGCCTGGCCGACCGCTTTGTAGCTGACATCCGGCGCCACGTTGACGTTACGGTCATCGGCGAACGTGTGCAGCACCGTCGCCTCATCGCGAACGTTGAGGTCGATGGTGTAGATGAAGCACAGTTCGGAGGACTTTTTGCGCGCATCGTAGCTGCGCTTGAACAAGGTGAAATCGAGCAGGTCATCACTGGTGATGCCCAAGCGCTGCACGATGGCAGGGCGCAGGTCTTCTTCGGGATGGTCGATCGGCAGCTTGAGTTCGGTGATTCGTAACATGACAGGATCCGGTTCGCGGGGCGCACAACTGCGCCAAGGCGTTTGAAGCCCGCGATTATAAGCCTCAAAGAATGATTCCCGTGAGGCTAAAACGATCAGTCGTTACGCGATCCGCCGAAATACCCGCAGCCACGCTGAACCTGGCCGTCTACGCGCAGTTCGGCACTCATGTGCTGGACGCTGCCGGTGGTGCTGTCGACGCAACGTTGCGGCGCGACCCACAGTTCAATGCGTTGGTTATTGGCTTCGGTGCTGAGGTTGAAGCGGCCATCGCCCAGTTGCTCTTCAACGTAGGGCACGGCCAATGGCGGCTGACCGGCGCGCTCGATGACCATGCCTTTGCCGCTGACTTTCACGTTCCACTCAGGCCCATGGCCGGCGGCGCGCAGGATAAGCAATTTGAAATTCGGATCGTTGCACGCGGTGCCCGAGCGCTCGACGCGGTACAGCTGCGCAAGATCGAGGCGGTTGTCGGCACCACTGGCGTTGACTCGGCCGCGCACGTCGGCAAACAGCTTGCCCTGGGCATCGGCCAGGGTTGCGGCCTCTTGCAGGACGCTGGTGCCGCCGGTGTCGTTGACCACATAACTGCGCTGCTCATTGCACGGCTGGAACAACAGCTTGCCGTCGGCCGCCGTCAACTGGCCCTGCATGCGGGTCTGGCCCACGTGGGAGGCACTTTCACGCGGGCCATCGAGCAACTGGCAAGCGGCGAACAGCGGAAGCAGGGCAACAAGGACTAAGGAACGGGCAACACGCATCTTTGAGTCTCCAGACAAGTGTCGCCACGTTACTCAGCCTGACCGTTCATCACAAGGGTTTAGCCCACGTGAAAGGTCTGACCTGTTTGCAGGCCTTCCACGCTTTTGGCGTAGGCCAATGCCACATCCGCTGCCGGAACCGGTTTGTAGCCGCGGAAGTACGGCGCGTAGCTGCCCATGGCTTCGACCAGTACGTTCGGGCTCACCGAATTGACGCGCAGACCGCGAGGCAGTTCGATCGCTGCGGCACGGACGAAGCTGTCAAGGGCACCGTTGACCAGCGCTGCCGAGGCGCCGCTGCGAATCGGGTCGTGGCTGAGCACGCCAGTGGTGAAGGTGAACGAGGCGCCATCATTGGCGAACTCGCGGCCGATCAGCAGCAAATTGACCTGGCCCATTAACTTGTCTTTCAGGCCCAGCGCGAAGCTTTCTTCGGTCATTTCATCGAGGGGGGCGAAGGTTACGTTGCCGGCGGCGCAGACCAGTGCATCGAACTTGCCGGTTTTCTCGAACAGCTTGCGAATCGATGCGCTGTCGCTGATATCCACATGGAAATCACCGCTGTTGCGGCCGATACGGATGATCTCGTGACGCTCGGACAGCTCTTTGTCGACCGCCGAACCGATGGTGCCGCCTGCGCCTATCAAAAGAATTTTCATTGTGCTGTTCCTCGAAGTGGTTAAACGAGGTTGAAGTCTAGTGTGGTTTTTTCCATTGATAAGCGCGCTAATAGGCAACCTTTGGTTTTCAAATGGAAACAATCCATGAGCGAAATGGATGATCTGGCGGCGTTCGCGGTGTTGATCGAAGCGGGGAGTTTCACCTTGGCGGCGCAGCAATTGGGCTGTAGCAAGGGCCAATTGTCCAAGCGCATCAGCCTGCTGGAAACACGGTTTTCCGTGGTCCTGCTGCAACGCACCACCCGGCGCTTGAGTTTGACGGCAGCGGGTGCGGCGCTGTTGCCGCAAGCCCAGGCGCTCGTAGTCCAGGTCGAGAGGGCGCGTCAGGCATTGGCGCGGCTGAAGGACGACATGGCCGGCCCGGTGCGTATGACGGTTCCGGTATCGCTGGGGGAAACCTTCTTCGATGGCTTGTTGCTGGAGTTTTCCGGCAAGTACCCCGAGGTGCAGATCGAGCTGGACCTGAGCAACAACTACCGTGATTTGTCCCGCGACGGGTTTGATCTGGCGGTTCGCTCCGAAGTGGGCAATGACGAGCGCCTGGTGGCTCGACCGCTTTTAGCCTGGCACGAAATGACCTGCGCCAGCCCGGCCTACCTTGAGCAATACGGCGAACCGTTGACGCCTCAAGCACTCGCTGAACACCGCTGCCTGCTCAACAGTCATTACAGCGGTCGCGAAGAGTGGCTCTATCACCAGCAACACGAGTTGTTGCGGGTGCGAGTCTCGGGACCGTTCGCCAGCAACCACTACAGCCTGCTGAAGAAAGCGGCACTGGCCGGCGCCGGCATTGCGCGGTTGCCGTCCTACTTGTTGCAAACGGAATTGGCTGACGGGCGATTGCGATGGCTCTTGCGTGACTATCAGACCCGCCGCATGCCTATGTACCTGGTTCACCCGTATCAGGGCGGTTTGCCGAAACGTACGCAAGTGCTGGCGGATTATCTGATTGGCTGGTTCAAGCGCAGCGGTGAAGCGCTGGATCGGCTTTAGCTCATCACACCGAACCTGTGGGAGCGGGCTTGCTCGCGAAGGCGGAGTATCAGTCGACATGAATGCTGAATGGCACTCCGCGTTCGCGAGCAAGCCCGCTCCCACAGGGGATCTTCAGTGATTTCGGGTTTGGGGGCAGACATAAAAAAACGGCCCAAAGGCCGTTTTTTGTTTACCGCAAAGACTCAACCACCCAAGTACGCTTCACGTACTTTCGGATCAGTCAGCAGCGCTTCCCCAGTGCCTGTCATCACCACCCGGCCGTTCTCCAGAACGTACGCACGGTCAGCAATTTTCAGCGCCTGGTTGGCGTTCTGCTCCACCAGGAACACCGTCACACCATCCTTTCGCAGCTGTTCGATGATGTCGAAGATCTGCTGGATGATGATCGGTGCCAGGCCCAACGAAGGTTCGTCGAGCAGCAGCAACTTGGGCTTGCTCATCAGCGCACGGCCGATGGCGAGCATTTGCTGTTCGCCGCCGGACATGGTGCCGCCGCGTTGGGCGAAGCGTTCTTTCAGGCGTGGGAAAAGTCCGAGAACCTTGTCCATCTGTTCCTGATAATCGCCCTTGTCGGTGAAGAATCCGCCCATGGCGAGGTTTTCTTCCACGGTCAGGCGGGCAAACACCCGACGACCTTCCGGAACCACGGCGATGCTCTTGCGCATGATCTGCGCCGAGGTCTGCCCCACGAGCTCTTCACCCATGTACTTGATGCTGCCGCTGTGGGCTTGCGGCGAACCGCAAAGCGTCATCAGCAAGGTGGATTTGCCCGCGCCGTTGGCACCGATCAAGGTGACGATTTCGCCCTGACGGATTTCCACGTTGACGCTGTGCAGGGCCTGGATCTTGCCGTAGAAGGTGGAAACGTTTTCGAATTGCAGCATTTACGCTTCCCCCAGGTAGGCTTTGATCACTTCGGGATTGTCGCGGATCTGTTCCGGTGTGCCGTCGGCCAGAGGCGTGCCCTGGTTGATCACGACGATGTGGTCGGAAATGCTCATGACCAGTTTCATGTCGTGTTCGATCAGCAGCACGGTGACGTTGTGCTCTTCACGCAGCATGCTGATCAGCGCCTTCAGGTCTTCGGTTTCCTTCGGGTTCAGGCCGGCGGCCGGTTCGTCGAGCATGAGGATCCGCGGACGGGTCATCATGCAGCGAGCGATTTCCAGACGACGTTGCTGACCGTAGGCAAGGGTGCCGGCCGGACGGTTGGCGAACGCCTTGAGGTTGACCTTGTCCAGCCAGAACTCGGCGAACTCCATGGCCTCGCGCTCGCTCTTGCGGAACGCCGGGGTCTTGAACAGACCGGCCAGGAAGTTGGTGTTCAGGTGACGGTGCTGGGCGATCAAGAGGTTCTCGACCGCCGTCATGTCCTTGAACAACCGCACGTTCTGAAAGGTGCGCACCACGCCTTTGAGGGCAATCTTGTGGCCGGGCAGGCCTTCGATCGGCTCGCCATCCAGCAGGATGCTGCCACCACTCGGCTGGTAGAAACCGGTCAGGCAGTTGAACACGGTGGTCTTGCCGGCGCCGTTGGGGCCGATCAATGCCACGACCTGTTTTTCCTTCACGCTCAGGGCTACGCCGTTGACCGCCAGCAAACCGCCGAAGCGCATGCTCAGATTTTCGACTTTAAGGATCTCGCGGCTCATTTGCGCAGCTCCATGTGAGGACGTTGCATGGGCAGCAGTCCTTGAGGACGCCAGATCATCATCAGCACCATCAAGGCGCCGAACATCAACATGCGGTATTCACTGAACTCACGCATCATTTCCGGCAACAGGATCATCACCGTGGCGGCGAGTACGACGCCCAGTTGCGAGCCCATGCCACCCAGCACCACGATGGCGAGGATGGTCGCCGACTCGATGAAGGTGAACGACTCCGGTGTCACCAGGCCCTGACGCGCGGCGAAGAAGCTGCCGGCGAAACCGGCGAAGCAGGCACCGAGGGTGAAGGCCGAGAGCTTGATGACTGTAGGATTGAGACCCAACGCACGGCAGGCGATTTCGTCTTCACGCAACGCTTCCCAGGCACGGCCCAGCGGCATGCGCAGCAAGCGGTTGATCACGAACAGGGCAAACAGCGCCAGCAACAGCGCAACCAGGTAAAGGAAGATCACCTTGTTGATCGAGTTGTATTCCAGGCCGAAGTACTCGTGGAACGTCTGCAGGCCTTCAGCGGCTTTACGTTCGAAGGTCAGGCCGAAGAACGTTGGTTTCTCGATGTTGCTGATGCCGTTCGGACCACCCGTGAGGCCGGTCAGGTTACGCAGGAACAGACGGATGATTTCACCGAAGCCCAGCGTCACGATCGCCAGATAGTCACCGCGCAGACGCAGGACCGGGAAGCCGAGCAGGAAGCCGAAGGTGGCCGCCATCATCCCGGCGATTGGCAGGCAGATCCAGAAGCTCAGACCGTAGTAGTGCGACAGCAGCGCATAGCTGTAGGCGCCGACGGCATAGAAGCCGACGTAACCGAGGTCGAGCAGACCGGCCAGACCGACCACGATGTTCAGGCCCAGGCCGAGCATCACGTAGATCAGCACCAGCGTGGCGATATCCACCGCACCGCGGGAGCCGAAGAACGGCCAGACCAGCGCACCGATGATCAACGCGATGATGATCCAGCGCTGAGTGGTCGGCAGGGTCAGGAAAGTACTGGCCTTGGCCGGGATCACCGGCATGTTCGGCGAGGATTTCCAGGCCGAGCTGATCTGCTGATCGAACAACACCCGCAGGAACATCAGCACCGAGCACACGGCGATGGTGATCAGCGTTGCGTTGCTGGTGCCATGGACTTCGAGGTTGATGCCGACAATGGTCAGTTTCAGACCGAGTACCGGGTAGGCAACGGCCCACACCAGCAAGGCGCTGAACAACGCCTGTTTAAGATTCCTAGTCATACTTTTTCAACCTCCGGACGGCCCAACAGGCCGGTTGGCCGGAACAACAACACCAGAACCAATAAGCCGAACGCCACGACGTCCTTGTACTGGTCGCCGAAGATATCGGCACCAAAGGCTTCCGCCACCCCAAGCACGATCCCGCCGAGCATCGCTCCGGGGATGCTGCCGATACCGCCCAGTACCGCTGCGGTGAAGGCCTTGAGACCGACCAGGAAGCCGGCGTTCGGGTTGATCACGCCGTATTGCATGCTCAGCAACACAGCCGCGATGGCTGCCAGTGCGGCACCGATGACGAAGGTCAGGGCGATGATGTTGTTGGTGTTGATACCCAAGAGGTTGGCCATCTTGATGTCTTCGGCACAGGCGCGGCAGGCGCGACCCAGGCGAGAGCGGGAGATGAACAGCGTCAGGCCGAGCATGGCGACAAAGGTCACCACGAACACCACGATTTGCATGTAGGAAATCAGCACTTCTTGTGCGCCACCTGGCCCGATGGAGAAGTTACCGGGGATCAGGTTGGGGATGGATTTGTCCTTGGAGTCTTGCGCCAGCAGAACCGTGTTCTGCAGGAAGATCGACATGCCGATGGCGGAAATCAGCGGGATCAGACGGTTGCTGCCGCGCAAAGGGCGGTAGGCGATCCGTTCGATGCTGTAACCGTAGGCACTGGTCACGACAATGGTCGCGAGAAAAGCGGCGGTCATCAACAGTGGAACACTGTCGAGTCCCATCATGGACAGGCCCGCAATGGCGATGAACGCCACGTAAGAGCCAATCATGTACACCTCGCCGTGGGCGAAGTTGATCATTCCAATGATGCCGTAAACCATCGTATAGCCGATGGCGATCAGGGCATACGTGCTGCCAATGGTCAGACCATTAACCAGCTGTTGGAAAAAGTGATAGATGTCAGGCATTACAGCGCTCCTAAAAACCTGATACGCATTTCACTGGTGGAGTCATTTTCCCGCTCGAGCCCCGTGGATCTGCATCCACTTCGAACGCGAGGTTTGCCAGCGAACCGCTGATGACGGTTTTGAGATTTTCAGGTGGGGAGACTGGCGGATCACGCCAGCGCGGCCCAATACGTTCGTAAAACAAAGCCCACGGCACGCCGTGGGCTTTATTGGCAGTCAGTCAGGCAACGCCTTACTGAGGCTTGGCTTCAGTTTTTGGTTTGCCGAAGTGCCACTCGTAAACCACAAATTTGAAGTCTTTCAGGTCGCCCTTGGCGTCGAAGCTCAGGTCGCCAGTCGGAGTCTTGAAGGTGCCTGCGTGGATGGCTTCAGCCACTTTGGCAGCGTCTTCGCTCTTGGCAGCCTTGATGCCGTCGGCAATCACGGTCACAGCCGAGTAGGCCGGGAACACGAATGGACCGCTCGGGTCTTCTTTCTTGGCTTTGAACGCATCAGCCAGGGCGACGTTGGCCGGATCCTGGTCGAAGGATTTCGGCAGGGTTACCAGCAGACCTTCGGAAGCGTCTTTGGCGATCTGCGAAATGGAGTCGTTACCCACGCCTTCCGGACCCATGAACTTGGCTTTCAGGCCTTTTTCCTGGGCTTGACGCAGGATCAGACCCAGCTCCGGGTGGTAGCCGCCGTAGTAGACGAAGTCGACGTTGGCTTGCTTGAGCTTGGAGATCATCGAAGAGAAGTCTTTGTCGCCGGCGTTGATGCCTTCGAACACGGCAACCTTGACGTTTTTGCCTTCCAGGGTTTTCTTCACGGCGGTGGCGATGCCTTCACCGTATTGCTGTTTGTCGTGCAGAACAGCAACGATTTTCGGTTTTACGAAGTCAGCAATGTAGTTACCGGCGGCAGGGCCCTGGGCGCTGTCCAGACCGATGGTGCGGAACACCATTTTGTAACCACGGGAGGTGATGTCCGGGCTGGTGGCAGCCGGGGTGATCATGATCACGCCTTCGTCTTCGTAAATGTCCGAAGCCGGTTGGGTGGAGCTGGAGCACAGGTGACCGACCACGAACTTGACGCCGTCGTTGACGACTTTGTTCGCGACCGCTACCGCTTGTTTTGGATCACAGGCGTCATCGTATTCAACGGCTTCGAGTTTCTTGCCGTCTACGCCGCCTTTGGCGTTGATCTGTTCGATGGCCATTTTGGCGCCACTGAACTGCATGTCGCCGTATTGGGCTACAGGGCCGGTTTTAGGGCCGGCGATGCCGATCTTGATGGTGTCAGCTGCGAACGAATGGCTGGCAACCCCGGCCAGAACCATAGCGGCAAACAGTTTGGAAATCTGCTTAGTAGCCTTAGTCATAGTGCTCCACTCTTACTGTTGTAGTTTTTATAGTCCTGGCGCCGTAGCAGCAGAACCGGGTCAGATATCTTCGATATCCTCCGGAAAATGCCCCCGGCAACTGTACCGGTACAGTGTAGAGCGCCAATTGTTAGCCTGGGAAGCTGGCGCCAGGGGGCAAAATCAGAGGGTGTCGCTTTTTTGAAAGAAAAAGACAGAATGGCGGCGGGGGTTATAGCTGAAATATCAGCAATCCTTGGCTTTCCTGCTGTTTTCAATCGGTAACTCAATTGCATCCGGGTTTTTCTGCCAGTCCACCAACGTTATGATGACGTCGATTTCTTTTCCGGACAGGACCCATGACTCAAGAACCTAGCACCCTCTATGCCAAGCTGCTTGGTGAAACCGCATCTATTACCTGGAAGGAGCTGGAGCCGTTCTTCGCCAAGGGTGCCCTATTGTGGGTCGACCCCGGTCTGGATTTGATTGCTGCAGCGGAGGCAGTCGCGACCGATGAAGGCAAGAAAGTGGCTGCCTGGCTGGCCGCCGACAAGGTCGCCAAGCTGTCTGAAACGCGGGCGCTGGATCTTTTCGAACGCGATCCGGAGCTGTGGGCAGTGGTCGTTTCGCCGTGGATTCTGATCCAGGAAAGGGCGACGAGCTGAGGATGCGCGCCAAATTGGTGCGTAGCTTTGGCGGCAAAAAGTGTGTAGGTGAGTAGCGTGATGGCACGTTGCCGTGGAGAAAGGCCACGTACAGGGCCAGCATCACGGTAACGTAAACGTAACGGGCACAGTTTATCGAGCAGCCGAAGGGCTGCTTAATTGTTTCTGTATGTTGGAAAGGCTGAAATCTTCAGTGGGTGTGAGGGCCCCATCGCGAGCAGGCTCACTCCTACAAGGGAACGCATTCCATATGTAGGAGTGAGCCTGCTCGCGATTGGTGCGACGCGGTGCTGAGCCGGTCTCAGGCAGTCTTGCCGGTATGGTTGTTCAGCGAAATAACCTTGGTCTTGCCAATCCGGTGACGATAAATCTCGCGCAAGTACTTGATCGCCTTCTTCACGCAATCCCGAGACAGACGAATGTCATTGATCGAGACGAACTTGTCTTTGTCGTTGATCAGCTCGCGGTACTTCTTCTCGTACATCGGTTTGATCGCGTACCAGTTGGTGTCGAGGATCTTCGCCGGGTTCTCGAACTCATTCAGCAGTTCGTCGATCCGGTCCTCGTCGAACTCTTCATTAATGATGAAGTCCAGGATCGAGTTATCCAGGGTCTCGTCAAAGCGGTACGGGTTTTTCGCGAAGCAACGCTTGATGAAGGCCACGATCAGCGTCAGGAAGTCGTCCGACAGGCACGGGCTCTTGGCGATCAGGGTGGTCAGCGACAGGTTGGCCGAGGCGCCGATGACCAGCGCATAACGCTTGAGCGTGGTGTTCGGGAACAGGCTGTTGAGGTGGGTCTTCAGCCGGTTCAGGTCCATGTAGGACAGCTTGTAGTCCTTCGGCAACGAAACAATCGACACCACCGACGAGCAGTTCTTGAAGAAGTGCAGGTCGTGCAAGGCGGCCGCGTCATACCCCGAATTCTTGTACTGCTCCAGCGAGGCGCGATAGCGCTTGGATTCGATCGGCAACAGGCTGATGCCTTCGATCGCCTGGGTCACTTTGTTGAAGTGCGGCAAGTCGATGGAGCGGAAGAACAGGTCGTCGATGTTCAGGCGCTGCGGTTCTTTCTCGAACACCTTGAACTTGTCGCTGCTCGGCGGCGGGGTTTCCGGCACCACGGACTCTGCGTAGGCAATGGCTACGGGGCCGGCCAGACTCATGAACAGGTCGTTGGCGTCGAGGCGAATGGTTTCGCCAATGTCGATGCCGGCGCGACGGAAATAGTTCTGGTCGTAGTCGGTGGTCACCGCCTGCGCCGTCAGAATGTTGAAGATCTGCTGTGAGATGTATTGGTTAGCGTGCTTTTCCATCGCGTTGACGTCGATGTTCTGGATGTTGCCGTCATCGCTTTCTTCGGCGTAACGCATGATGTCGTTGGAGATCAGCATCATGGCGTTCCATGGGCGAATACGGCCCATGACACTGGCTTCGCTGCTGTCTTCGTTGGCGAAGTTGTAAGAGAAATCCCACTCTTCCGACAGGTATTTGCACAGCAGGCGACCGGCATTGATGTGCAGCGCCTCGGACATTTCGCTGCGGTGATCGGAGATGTTCGGCAACACGCAGATGCCGCTGGTGAAGATCGGCTCGAAGACGAAGGAATGACCGCTTTTTCCGTCGTGCTCGTCCATCGGCTTGGTGTCGAACGTCTTGTTCATGTACGAGTGCTGTTGGGCCAGGCCGAATTCCGAGGCCATGCCCGAGCCGGTACCGCCGCCGGCACTGAAGATCGAGAAGTACAGGCGCGACTGGTTGGCCTTGATCCCGCAGCTGTCGATCAGGTACGAGTGAATCATCTTCCAGTCAGGGCTGGAGAAACGCTGGGTGTCCTTGTTCAGGATGATCTTGGCCAGGTACTGACCAAGGATCGGCGCGTTACCGGCGCCACCGGCGTGGACTTCCGACAAGTCCATGATTTTCATTTTGCTGTAGTCGCGCAGGAAACCGCTTTTTTCGCCCTTGCGCGAGAAACGGATGCGGCCGGCGATGTCTTTGTCCAAGTCGCCGAGCATGACCAGCGGTTCTACCAGGAACACCGGTTTGGTGGCCTTGTTCGGCCCCAGACGCAGGTTGTTGCGAATCCACTGTGCCGGGCTGTAGCCCTTTTCGGCGAAGCGCTTGTCCGGCGACAGGCGATCTTCGTTATTGAATTCATTGAGGTAGAACTTGCGGGCGTTGTACACCAGCTCGGCAACGTCCAGCGCGATGTTCGAACCACAGCGGCCCAGGCCGATCAGGCACACCGACGGGAATTCCTGATCGCTGTGATGTTCACTGTCGCCTTCCAGATGCGGTGGGCGCGGGAACACCATGTCGCGCAGGCCGTCGAGATTATCGAGGATGCGATCGGTATTGGTTTCGGTGAAGTACAGGTATTGCTGAGTCGATAACGGGCGCGATGGCGTCAATGGCTTCGACGGTGCGGGGCTGTTTGCCGCGGGGCTCAACGTCAGATCGGATATCGCAGGGGCCGGATTGTTTTTAGAAGTCATTGTGCGCCATGTACCTGGGCTGGTTGGTTGAGCGACACGATGTCGTCGAACCATCACGGATGGGATCTCGCGTCTTTTTTTCAGCGCGTATTTGGCCCAAGCGTCAGGGCCTTGGCCTGAGCATCACTCGGGGGAATCCTTTCCTAAGTCATGATGAATCGGCCAATATTCGCCAATCTTTAATCAAAAGGAGGCCAGATGATGGCAGCGTTACCTTCACTCGGATTTGCCGGGGTCGGCCTGATGGGCTTGCCGATGTGTCAGCGCTTGTTGGCAGCGGGTTATCCGCTGACGGTGTGGAACCGCAATCCAGCCAAGTGCGCGCCGCTGGTAGAGGCCGGCGCCCGACAAGTTGCCACGCCAGCTGAGCTGTGCCAGCACGCCGACGTAGTGATGTTGTGCTTGGCGGATACGTCGGTGGTGCGTGAGGTGGTGTTTGGCGCGGCAGGGATCGCGCAAGGTGCGAAAAGCGGTCAACTGCTGGTGGATTTTTCCAGCCTGGAACCTACCGCGACGCGGGAAATGGCGACAGCGCTGGTCAGCCAAACCGGCATGAGCTGGCTGGATGCACCTGTGTCCGGCGGAGTGGTCGGCGCCGAGGCCGGTAGCCTGGCGATCATGGTGGGCGGTGAAACGGCGGATCTTGAGCGCGTCAGGCCTGTGCTGTTGAGCCTCGGCCAGCGCGTGACCCACATGGGCGCCGTCGGAGCGGGGCAAGTGACCAAGGCTTGTAATCAGATGATCGTGGCCTGTAACGCGCTGGTGATCGCCGAAGTGGTGGCGTTGGCCGAACGTTCCGGGGTGCAGGCCAGTCTGATCGCCGAGGCTCTGGCAGGCGGGTTTGCCGATTCAAAACCCTTGCAGATCCTGGGTCCGCAAATGGCCGAAAGCCGTTTCGAACCGGTGAAATGGCATGTGCGCACGCTGCTCAAGGACCTCGATACCGCGGTGAAGTTTTCCCGTGAGCAAGGCTCGGCCACGCCGATCAGTGGACTGGCCGCACAATTGATGCGACTGCATGGGAGCCAGGGATTCCTGGAAAAAGATCCGTCGACGCTAGTGCAGTTGTACCGCGAGCCAGACTCAACGGGCTGACAGTGTGCGGGTGCTTGCGCTGGTTGATTTCGCTCAGAACGGGACGCAATTGCGCCAGCGGTACCGGACGACTGAGCAGGTAGCCCTGCACGAAGTCGCAGCCGTTACGCGCCAGAAACTCGTATTGCTCAAGGGTTTCGACGCCTTCGGTCACCACCTGCAAATGCAGCGTGTGGGCCATGACGATGATCGCTTGAACTATTTCCATGTCCTGGGTGGCCTTGGGAATGTCCTGGATGAACGAGCGGTCGATCTTCAGCGTGTTGAGTGGCAGCCGTTTGAGGTAGGCCAGAGAGGAATAACCGGTGCCGAAGTCGTCAATCGACAGCGAAACGCCGAGGGCGCGAATCTGGCGCAGCAACACCGCCGTGTTGGCGATGTTGCCCATCAACGCGTTCTCGGTCACTTCCAGTTCCAGCCGTTGCGGCGCCACTCCGGCACGCCGCAGTGCGTGTTCGATTTCATCGGCCAATTCTTCGCGCGCCAGGTTCAGGGGCGAGCAGTTCACGGCGATGTGGAGTTCTTCGCAACCCTGACGCGATAACTCGCCCAGATCCTCACAGGCTTTGCGCAGGACCCAGTGGTCCAGTTCGGCGATTAGGCCGTTGGCCTCGGCGATGGCAATGAACCGGTCCGGTGCCAGCAGTCCGTGAACCGGATGTTGCCAGCGGATCAGCGCTTCAAGCTTGCTGACTTGGCCGGTTTTCAGGTCGTAGATCGGTTGGTAATAGAGCATCAGCCCGGTGTTTTCGCGCAGGGCGTGGCGCAGTTCTTCTTCCAGCTGCAGTTCCAGCGTTGCGCGGGTTTTCAGGTCTTCGCTGAAGAAATTCAGGCCATTGCGCCCGGTGTCCTTGGACTGATACAGCGCCAGGTCAGCGTTTTTCAGCAACTCTTCACAGGTCTTGCCATCTTCCGGAAACAAGCTGATGCCGATACTGGTGGTCATGACCATGCGTCGCCCGGACAGCTCGATGGGCTCCTGCATTTTCAGCATGATGCGTTGGGCCATGTACCGCGCTTCTTCACGATCGTGCAAGCCGATGAGGATGCAGAATTCGTCACCGCCGAAACGCGCCACGACGTCTTCGTGGCTGCGCACCGAGCCCTTGATGTGGCTGGCCAATACTTTTAGCAATTCGTCGCCGGCATCATGGCCGAGGCTGTCGTTGATCCGCTTGAAATGGTCGATGTCCAGGAACAACACCGCCAGCATGCCGCCTTCGTTGGTTTTCTCCATGAGCTTCTCGGCGAAGATCTGGTTGAAGCCACGGCGGTTGATCAGGTTGGTCAGGGGGTCATAGTGCGCCACTTGTTGTAACGACATCCTCGCCTGGTCCAGTTGACTGAGCAGGGCGTTGACCCGTTGCAGGTCGCGCTCCTTGTTTTGCAGCTTCTTGTCCGCCAGCGCCGCGCTGATACTGCTGCCGATGATCAGCAGCGTCATGACCGCCACCGTCAGACCCAGTTGCAGATGATTGTTTTCGCCGGGTAGCGGCTGAAGGCTGTCGGCGGGCAGCACCAGATTGAGCGCTGCCATGCCGGTGAAGTGCATGCTGACGATACCGGCCCCGAGTACCAGGCTGGCGATGTATTTGAGCAGTTGATGGAACAGACCGGTGCCGTCGCGCAGATGACTTGATATCAGCAGGGCTGCAAGGCTGGCACCGATGGCGATCGCAATGGAGAGGGCGAACAGCGTGGGTTGGTAATAGGCCATTGCACTCGAACGCATGGCGCTCATGCCCACGTAATGCATGGTGGCGATGCCCAGACCGATGCAAATCGAAGCCTGGAGATATTGCCAAAAACTCAGGCGGGGATGACTGAGAGCATGCATGGCCAGCCACGAGGCGAGCAGGGCGATCAACAGAGAAAGGAGGGTGATGGGTAATTCATATTGAATGTCGATCGGCGCCTGAAACGCTAGCATGCCGATGAAGTGCATGGCCCAGATCCCGCCTGCCAGACAACTGGCGCCGACCCAGCGCCAGAGCCACTGCGAGGCGGGTTTTTCCACGTGACCGACCCGTTCGGCCATGTCCAATGTGGCAAAGCTGCCGACACAGGCGACCAAATAGGCCAGCAGTACCAGAAAAGGGTCATGTGTGCAGTTGAGTATTACCTGGCCGCTCGCCGGCAGCTCGGTAATGAAATGCAAACCAAGCCACTCCATAGCATGCCCCATTGTCATCCTGGCTGGCGCCATGAACGCTGGCGAATGCTTTGGAGTATAGAAGGCATGTTTAGAGTGCAAACGATAGTGGCACATCGGCCCTAACCATTTTGGAATGAGCGTTAGAGCGTTTGGAAATAAATGGTGTATCAGCTGCGACATCTTCCATGGGCGGATATCAGCTTTACAAATAATGACAGACAGCTCTGGCGGGCCTGACTAGATTGCAGGTTCCGGGCTCGGATGCGTTGGCAGTGAAGCCCCAATAACAATAAAAGAGACGGACCCATGCAGAACTCGACCCAAGCGGCGAATGCCTGGCGCATTCTGTTCCTGCTGTTCCTGGCCAACCTGTTCAACTTCTTCGACCGCACCATTCCAGCCATCATCATCGAACCGATCCGCATGGAATGGCACCTCAGCGACTTTCAGCTGGGGATCATCGGTACCGCATTCACCCTCGTTTATGCCATTGCCGGCCTGCCTCTGGGACGGATGGCCGATACCGGTTCACGCAGCAAATTGATGGGCTGGGGCCTGGCGGCGTGGAGCGGGCTGACAGCAGTCAACGGACTGGTGGGGAGTTTCTGGGCTTTCCTGATCGTGCGCATGGGCATCGGCATCGGTGAAGCCAGTTACGCACCGGCCGCCAACTCGCTGATCGGCGACCTGTTCCCGGCCCACCGCCGGGCGCGGGCGATGGGTATCTTCATGCTCGGCCTGCCGCTGGGGTTGCTGTTGGCGTTCTTCACCATCGGCGCCATGGTCAAGGCCTTCGACAGCTGGCGCGCGCCGTTCTTTATCGCGGCAGTGCCGGGGCTGATCCTGGCGATCTTCATGTTCTTCATCAAGGAACCTAAACGCGGCGCCGCAGAGAGTGTGCAAGTCTCGCAGGAGCGCGTAGACCGGCCAATCCGTCGGGTGCTGGCGGTGCCGACTTTCCTGTGGCTGGTGATGGCGGGGCTGTGCTTCAACTTTGCCACGTATGCCTGCAACTCGTTTCTGGTGCCGATGCTGCAGCGCTATTTCCTGATGCCGTTGCAGGAAGCGGCGGTGGCGACCGGGGTGATCGTCGGCGTGACCGGGTTGTTCGGCCTGACACTGGGCGGTTGGGTGGCGGACAAGATTCACCAGCGGGTGGCCAATGGGCGACTGCTGTTTGCCGCGTTCAGCTTGATCATCTCGACGGTGTGTACGGCTTGGGCGCTGCATTCCGGGCGGATCGAGATCGGCGTGTTTGTGGCGGTGTTCAGTGTGGGCTGGTTGTTTGCCTACAACTTTTACACCTGCGTTTACACCGCCATTCAGGACGTAGTCGAGCCGCGCTTGCGGGCTACGGCCATGGCGCTGTTCTTTGCCGGGTTGTATTTGCTGGGTGGTGGTTTGGGGCCGGTGGTGGTGGGCGCATTGTCCGACCACTTTGCGCATACGGCGATGCTCTCGGCCGGTGCTGAACAGATGACCGAGGCGTTCAAGGCTGTCGGCTTGCACGACGCGATGTATTTGATCCCGGTGGCGCTGTTTTTCACCATGGTGTTTCTGTTCCTGGCTTCGCGGTGTTTTGTGCGCGATGCCAAGCGGATGAAGGAAGGGTTGGTGGCGGTGGTTGAGCCACAGATTCCTGCGGTCACCGCATAAGAGGAGAGAGCGCAAAACCTGTGGCGAGGGAGCTTGCTCCCGTTCGGCTGCGAAGCAGTCGTGGCCTTAGATTTTAGGGCCGCTTCGCGCCCCAACGGGAGCAAGCTCCCTCGCCACATTGTTCTGTGTTGAATGTCATAAAAAAGGCCCGCATCGCTGCGGGCCTTTTGTTTTAGCGGGGCAGAGCAGGGGGAGTTAACCCGCCACCAACACCCGAATCGCTTCCAGTCGCAGCGCAGCCTTGTCGAGCATGGCCAGGCCTTGCTCGCGTTGCTTGCGCAGGGCAACCAGTTCGCTGTCACGCACGGTCGGGTTGACCGCTTGCAAGGCAGTCAGGCGCGCCAGTTCTTCGTCGGTGTCGGCGGCCAGACGACGCTGCGCCTCAGCCACGCGCTCGGCGTGACGCGGGAAGATTTTCTCTTCGCCGGCGTTGATCCGTGGCGTCAGCTGATCGCGCTGGGCCTGGATGAACTTGTTGGCGCTGGCACGCGGCACGCTTTCCAGCTGATCGTTAAGGGTTTCGAACGACACCCGGGCCGACAGGTCATTACCGTTGGCGTCGAGCAGGCAGCGCAGGGCGGCCGGCGGCAGGTAACGGCCCAATTGCAGCGAGCGCGGGGCAACCACTTCACTGACGTAGAGCAGTTCCAACAACACGGTGCCAGGTTTCAGCGCCTTGTTCTTGATCAGCGCCACGGCGGTGTTGCCCATGGAACCGGACAAGACCAGGTCCATGCCGCCTTGCACCATCGGGTGTTCCCAGGTGATGAACTGCATGTCTTCGCGAGACAGCGCCTGGTTGCGGTCGTACGTGATGGTCACGCCTTCGTCGTCGCCCAGCGGGAAGCTGGCGTCGAGCATTTTTTCGCTCGGCTTGAGGATCAGCGCGTTTTCCGAATGGTCTTCGCTGTCGATGCCGAAGGCGTCGAACAGGGTTTCCATGTAGATCGGCAGGGCGAACTGATCGTCTTGCTCGAGGATGTCCTCGACCAGCGCATCACCTTCGCCAGCGCCGCCGGAGTTGAGCTCCAGCAAGCGGTCGCGGCCAGTGTGCAACTCGGCTTCCAGGCGTTCGCGCTCGGCGCGGGCTTCGTCGATCAGCGCTTGCCACTCGCCGTCGTCGGCATTTTCCAGCAGCGGCAGCAGGCGCGGGCCGAACTGATGCTGCAAGGCGTTACCGGTCGGGCAGGTGTTGAGGAACGCATTCAGCGCTTCGTGGTACCACTGGAACAGGCGCTCTTGCGGGCTGGTTTCCAGGTACGGCACGTGCAGTTCGATGATGTGCTTCTGGCCAATCCGGTCCAGACGACCGATACGCTGCTCCAGCAGGTCCGGGTGCGACGGCAGATCGAACAGCACCAAGTGGTGCGAGAACTGGAAGTTACGACCTTCACTGCCGATTTCCGAGCAGATCAGCACTTGCGCGCCAAATTCTTCGTCGGCGAAGTAGGCTGCGGCGCGGTCACGCTCGAGGATGTTCATGCCTTCGTGGAAGACCGTGGCCGGGATGCCGGAACGCACGCGCAGTGCGTCTTCCAGGTCCATGGCGGTTTCAGCGTGAGCGCAGATCACCAGCACTTTGGTGCGCTTGAGCATCTTCAGCTGATCGATCAGCCACTCGACGCGCGGGTCGAATTTCCACCAGCGTTCTTCTTCGTTGGCGTCCGGCTGGGCCTGGAAGCTGACTTCCGGGTACAGCTCGGCGTGATCGCCCAATGGCAGTTCGAGGTATTCGTCCGGGCACGGCAGCGGGTACGGGTGCAGTTTGCGCTCCGGGAAACCTTGCACGGCGGCGCGGGTGTTGCGGAACAGCACGCGGCCGGTGCCGTGGCGGTCAAGCAGTTCACGGACCAGGCGGGCGCTGGCCTCGATGTCGCCATCGTTGACGGCGGCCAGCAGCGCTTCGCCTTCGTTGCCGAGGAAACCGTGGATGGTCTTGTGTGCTTCAGGCGACAGGCGTCCCTTGTCCAGCAGCTCCTGAACAGCTTCGGCCACCGGGCGATAGTTTTCGCTCTCGGCGCGGAAGGCGTGCAGGTCATGGAAACGGTTCGGATCGAGCAGGCGCAGACGCGCAAAGTGGCTGTCCTGACCCAGTTGTTCCGGGGTCGCGGTCAGCAGCAGGACGCCGGGAATGACTTCGGCCAGTTGCTCGACCAGCGAATACTCAGGGCTAGCCTTGTCTTCATGCCACACCAGGTGGTGCGCTTCGTCGACGACCATCAGGTCCCAACCGGCGGCGAACAGTGCGTCCTGGGCTTTCTCGTCTTCCACCAGCCACTCGAGTGCAACCAGCGCGAGCTGGGTGTCTTCGAACGGGTTGGCGGCATCGCTTTCGATGAAGCGTTCTTCGTCGAACAGCGCGACTTGCAGGTTGAAGCGGCGGCGCATCTCGACCAGCCACTGGTGCTGCAGGTTCTCCGGAACCAGGATCAGCACGCGGTTGGCGCGGCCCGAGAGCAGTTGGCGATGGATCACCAGACCGGCTTCGATGGTTTTGCCCAGGCCCACTTCGTCCGCCAGCAGAACTCGCGGTGCAATGCGGTCGGCGACTTCACGGGCGATGTGCAGCTGGTGCGCGATCGGTTGCGCACGCACGCCACCGAGGCCCCAAAGCGCGGACTGCAATTGGCGGCTGGTGTGTTCCAGGGTGTTGTATCGCAGGGAGAACCAGGCCAGCGGGTCGATCTGCCCGGCGAACAAACGATCGCTGGCCAGACGGAACTGAATGAAGTTCGACAGTTGGGTTTCCGGCAAGGTAACCACTTCGTTATGCCCGTTGAGGCCGTGGTAAACCAGCAGGCCGTCGACGTCGTCGACTTCTTGTACGGTCAGTTTCCAGCCTTCGAAGTGAGTGATCGAGTCACCCGGCGAAAACCGCACGCGGGTGAGGGGCGCATTCCGTAGCGCGTACTGGCGAGTCTCGCCAGTGGCCGGGTAGAGCACGGTCAACAAGCGGCCGTCCTGTGCCAGAACGGTGCCTAAACCCAGCTCGGCTTCGCTGTCACTGATCCAGCGTTGCCCCGGTTGATACTGCTGCGCCATGCTGCCTGACTCCCACCTTGAAAAAGCGGGCTATCTTAACGGAATGAGGGCTTCAGGGCCAAAGGACTCTCATAAAAACCCGAAGTCTTACGTTAGTACAGCGATGCAGCGCTTGCAGGTCGGGGCACCTATTCGTGCCAAACGGGTCACAGTTTGCGACCGATGGCTCAAGTCGCCATCCCCGCAGCCGACAGCCTGCTGACAGGAGACTAATAATTATGCTGCCACCGATGCTCCCCTTGAGTGCCGTGCCAATCACCTCACAGCAGGATCCGATTCGCCAGCGGCCGGATATTCCTCCCGTGGTGCCGGTGCAGGAAAGCTCCAACGAAAGCACCATAGATCTGCAACAGCGCGATCCGGAAGAGGCGGCATTTCAGCTGCGCGAGGAACAGCGCCGCAAGCAGGAACAGCAAAGGCGCCGCCGCGAAGCCGATGAAGATCCTGAAGAACACTTGGCGATTCCTGGTGACGAGCTCAACGCCGACAATACCGTGCCGGTGGCGCCATTGATGGAAGATCAGCCACGTCAGGGTTTGTGGGTCGATATCCAGATTTGAGGTCACGGCTGGTCAGCGCTGCCGTCAGACCGCATTATTGGCACATCCTTGCCTGCAGACACGGCAACTGAATTTCATTCCAAGCGATGCACTGAGCACCATGAGCCAAGACGACAAGCTGATTGACCTCAACGCCGAACGCGCCAAGCGGGTTCATGACCTTAATGAAAAGCGCCTGAACGAAGTACGCCAGGCGTTCGAGCACGCCATGCCACTGGGTAAAGCGAAGAAGAAGCCGAAGAACAAACCGAAAAAGCGTTGAAACACCCTGCATTGGTTGATGCAGGTCAGTTATTCCCCTCCTTTACGCCCAGTCTCGGGCGACATTGATCCCGGTCAATTCTTTCTCCTGCCTGATTGGTTAACTTAGCCCCATCGCAACAAGGCAAGTGCAGGAGGCCAGTCATGTTTTTCGACAACGTGGTGATCGCCGGAGTGCTGACAGTCGGCCTCATGGTTCTGTTTTTTGCAGGGTTTGGATTTTTTATCTGGAAGGATTCGCATAAGCGCAAACCGTAGGTCTTTCTGGAAGCAATGAGCACGCAAGGCATTTTGGGCAACTTCGGTTGCCCTTTTTTTTTGCCTGCGAATATCTAACTGAAAATAAAGCCCCACCGGTTCAGCATGAATACTCGGCAATAAAAAAGGCGCGAACCTCACGGAACGCGCCTTTTTCGTTGCAGCGATGTATCAGCTGCCCAGCGCCTTCGACGCCAACCAGAACAGGCCGGCCGACAGGGCTACTGTGGCTGGCAGGGTCAGGACCCAGGCCAGCAGGATGGTTTTGACGGTGCCACCTTGCAGGCCGCTTTTATTGGCGACCATGGTGCCGGCCACGCCCGAGGACAGGACGTGGGTGGTGGAAACCGGCAGGCTGAAGATGTTGGCCATGCCGATCAGGCTCGCGGTAGTGATCTGTGCCGACATGCCTTGGGAGTAAGTCATGCCCTGTTTGCCGATCTTCTCGCCGATGGTCAGAACCACGCGCTTCCAGCCCACCATGGTACCCAGGCCGAGGGCCAGGGCGACCGCCAGAATCACCCAGAACGGGGCGTATTCGGTGGTCGTGGTCAGGTCTTTGCGCAGCTTGTCCAGGTCAGCCTTTTCACGGGCCGCGAGACCAGGAAGCTTGCTGACTTTCTTCGCCGTGTCGTCCAGGCAGAGCAGGTAGCGACGCACTTCGATGCGGCTTTCCGCCGGCAGCGTGTGGTAGTCCGCTACACCTTTAAGGGTGCCGAGCAGGGCGGTGATGGTCGGTTCGGTCTGTTGCGGATTGCAACGGAATTTCTCCGGCAGGTCGCCTTCCACGCTTTTGCCCAGGGCCAGGAATTCACCCAGCGTATCGGCATTGCGCTTGTAGAACTGGCTCAGGTGCAGGGTCGCGTCGCGAGTCCGTTCGATCTGGTAGGTTGTGCTGCCCAGGTCGAGTACGAACTGCGCCGGAACGATGCCGATCAGCACCAGCATGATCAGGCCGATACCTTTCTGGCCATCATTGGAGCCGTGCACGAAGCTCACGGCCATGGCCGAAATGACCAGCACCAGGCGGTTCCAGAACGGCGGGTGTTTCTTGTCATCGATCTTGCGGCGCTGTTCCGGTGTCTTGTGCATCTTCGACAGTGGACGCCACCATTTAAGGCCGATCAATATCAGAGCGGCGACCAGGAAGCCCGCCATTGGCGAGAACACCAGGGACGCACCGATATCGATCGCTTTCTGCCAGTTCACGCCATCAGCCAACGGAATTTCGTTGATCAAGGCGTTGGCAAGGCCGACACCGAGGATCGACCCGATCAGCGTATGGGAGCTGGAAGCCGGGATACCGAAGTACCAGGTGCCCAGGTTCCAGGTGATGGCGGCGGCGAGCAGCGAGAACACCATGGCCAGCCCGTGACCGGTGTTCACATTGATCAACAGCTCTACCGGCAGCAGGTGGACGATGGCATACGCCACGCCGACACCGCCCAGCAGCACGCCAAGAAAGTTGAACACACCGGAAAAGAACACCGCCAGATGGGGCGGCATGGCTTTGGTGTAGATAACAGTGGCCACCGCGTTAGCGGTGTCATGAAAGCCGTTGATGAACTCGAAGGCGAGGACAAAGGCCAGGGCGAGCAAGAGGCTCACAAGCACCCAAGCATCTAGTCCGCTGAATAAATCGATCATGAAGGTTTTCTGACCCGGTCGTAAGGGGGCGCGATTATGCCAGAAAAGACTGCTAATCAATGCACTTGCTGCTCATCGGTAACATTCTTCAACGAATTAATTTGTGGCAGCAGCCAAAACCCCAGGTTTTTACTGGGTTTTGCAAGTCATTGAATTTCTTTGAAAAGGCCGCAACCACAAGGCGTCCTCTCGTAGGACCAAGAGGTTTTAACGCTTGTGTGAAATATCTGAAAAGAGGGCCAGACATGAGCCATTTGCCTCATCCGGTGGGTGAGGTGGCCGCTGCCCGCTCGTAGCGGGCGCGAAAGGCATCATCGATACATCCCGTTTTTAACGGGTGCAGACGCAGACCCTTGAAAGGATTCAGGCCGAGGGCTTATGGCTCTTCGGCTTTGAGTTCCTTTTCCATTTTTTGCAATTCTTGAGTGAAAGCCTGATCCTGAACGGTGGCGCGTTTACGCCAGGGTTTGCGTTCCGGTTCGGGCTGAGCGGCGTAGGTGGTGACTTCCCCGCCGTAAACTTCCTTGTAACGTTGTTCCTGGCGCTCAAGTTCCGCGCGCAGTTCGTCTTTCGTCACAGTGCTACCTGATTGAGTTGAGATAAATTCTGGTGAAACGCGCTGCATCAAATGTATTTGACCACGCTCGCCGAAAGGACAAGGCCCGCAAAGGCATCATTTTTTACGGCGTTGCGATCAATTACTTCCATGTTGCAGGCGGCCACGACACCAGAGATAAACAGCTGACGTAGCATCAGTTTCCTGTTTCAGCGAACACCTTGGCGAAGCATATGAAGTGAGTGTCACGCGTTTGTTGCGGGCAACGGCGATGGAACATCGCGCTACCGGGTGGCGGAATCGGCAATTAAAAACCGGTCACCACTGAATTTCATTATAGCGGTCGATTCGAAGAACACTATCGCCAAAGAGTTAAAAGTAGGTCTTGATGTGTGATTGTTTTGTTACTCGCAACTTTATACGGCTAACTAGGTCGCTCGGCGGCACGACGTTACAGTGATGCCTTTCTGACGCCATCAAGTCGAACAAGTTAGGACAATTACATCGACACTTCTAGTCTGCGTCAGAGCCCGTGTAAAAACAGGTGCGAGCCCGTTCAATAATCGGCTGGTCAGATTGCGATTATCGGTCGATGGTTCGATAATCGAACAGTCTTGGCTGCCCGGGGTTGTGTGAGGGACCGGCTGCCGCTTGTAATAGCCGCTGAACCGTGTGGGAAAAGGACCTTATATGAACGATCAAATGCGCAATTCCTTCGCTTCAGTGGCGCCGCCGATCGTTGCCTCGCCCGCCAAGCGGATCCAGGCACTGACCGGCGACCCGGATTTCATGACCTCCCTGGCCCGTGGCCTGGCCGTGGTGCAAGCGTTCCAGGAGCGCAAACGTCATCTCACCATCGCTCAGATCAGTCACCGCACGGAAATCCCCCGCGCCGCTGTGCGACGTTGCCTGCACACGCTGATCAAACTCGGTTACGCCACCACCGACGGCCGCACGTATTCGCTGCTGCCCAAAGTACTGACGCTTGGCCATGCCTATGTGTCCTCGACGCCGCTGGCGGTTTCCGCCCAGCCCTACCTGGACCGCATGAGCGAGCAACTTCATGAAGCCTGCAACATGGCCACTCTGGAAGGCGATGACATCTTGTACATCGCTCGTTCGGCCACCACCCAGCGACTGATTTCCGTCGACCTGTCGGTGGGTGGTCGTCTGCCCGCCTATTGCACTTCGATGGGGCGGATTCTTCTCGCGGCGCTGGACGATACGTCACTGCGCGAGTACCTCGACCATGCAGAGCTGCAAGCCAAGACCAGCCGAACCTTGCACACCCCCGAGGCGTTGCTCGAATGCCTGCAAGAGGTGCGGCAGCAAGGCTGGTGCATCGTCGATCAGGAACTGGAACAAGGCCTGCGCTCGATTGCCGTTCCGGTGTACGACGCTTCCGGCCAAGTGGTCGCGGCGCTAAACGTCAGTACCCACGCCGGCCGAGTCAGCCGCAACGAGCTGGAACAACGTTTCCTGCCCGGCCTCCTGAGCGCGAGTCGCGACCTCAGCGCGCAACTCTTTGCGTAAGCCATTTGCCTAAGCTGTTCGATAAACGCACAGACTTGCGTTTATCGAATTGACGCTCTTTCCCCAAGATCACTAATGTCGCGGCAGCGCCAGCCTCGGCTGGCACCTGTTCGACTGCGTTCTTTGCGTGGAATAAAAATAATGAACCAGCCCCAGTCTGCTGTAGGAAACTGCCTCGACGTGCAGTCCTTCATCAATGCTCAACCCATTTCGCGCTACCAATGGCGAGTGGTGATCCTGTGTTTCCTGATTGTTTTCCTCGATGGCCTCGACACGGCGGCCATGGGTTTCATCGCGCCCGCCCTGTCACAGGATTGGGGCATCGACCGCGCCAGTCTCGGCCCGGTGATGAGCGCGGCGTTGATCGGCATGGTTTTTGGCGCACTGGGTTCTGGCCCATTGGCTGACCGCTTCGGGCGAAAAATCGTACTGGTGGGCGCGGTGCTGTTGTTTGGCGCGTTCAGCCTGGCTTCGGCTTACAGCACCAACGTCGATCAGCTGCTGGTGCTGCGATTCCTCACTGGCCTGGGCCTTGGCGCCGGCATGCCGAACGCCACGACGCTGCTGTCCGAATACACCCCGGAGCGCAAGAAATCCCTGCTGGTGACCAGCATGTTCTGCGGTTTCAACCTCGGCATGGCGGGCGGCGGTTTCATTTCCGCCAAACTGATCCCGGCGTTTGGCTGGCACAGTCTGCTGATGATCGGCGGGATTTTGCCGCTGATCCTCGCCGTCGTATTGCTGTTCTGGCTGCCGGAATCGGCGCGCTACCTCGTCGTCCGCAATCGCGGCACTGACAAAGTGCGCAAGACCCTGGCGCCCATCGACCCAACCGTCGTCGCCCAGGCTTCCAGCTTCAGCGTGCCGGAACAGAAAACCGTGAAGGCCCGCAACGTGTTCGCGGTGATCTTCTCCGGCACTTACAGCACCGGCACCTTGTTGCTGTGGCTGACCTATTTCATGGGGCTGGTGATCGTTTATCTGCTGACCAGTTGGCTGCCGACGCTGATGCGTGACAGTGGCGCGAGCATGGAGCAGGCGGCGTTCATCGGCGCGTTGTTCCAGTTTGGCGGGGTATTGAGCGCGGTGGGCGTGGGCTGGGCGATGGACCGATTCAATCCGCACAAGGTTATCGGCATTTTCTATCTATTCGCCGGGGTGTTTGCCTACGCGGTAGGGCAGAGCCTGGGCAACATCACGCTATTGGCGACGTTGGTGCTGGTGGCCGGGATGTGCGTCAACGGTGCGCAATCGGCGATGCCTTCACTGGCGGCGCGGTTTTATCCGACGCAGGGGCGGGCGACCGGGGTGTCGTGGATGCTCGGGATTGGCCGCTTTGGCGCGATCCTTGGTGCGTGGATGGGCGCAACGTTACTGGGGCTGGGCTGGAACTTCGAGCAGGTGCTGACAGCGCTGGTGATTCCAGCGGCATTGGCGACCACGGCGGTGGTGATCAAAGGCATGGTCAGTCATGCGGATGCGACCTGAATCCAGGGTTCAGAGGATCGGTAGGCAGATAACAATCTGTTCGATAAACGAACACTCAGTCGATTATCGGATTGTTTGACGATTTTCAGGGGCTTACTCTTCAGTCATTCCGGCGCTGCGCATCGCGCCTTTTTCTTCCACTGTCGGTTCATAACAAAACGGGAGCCTGCCCCATGGCTGAAATCCTTTCGCTGCACGACGCGGTGAAGCAATTCGTTAACGACGGCGATACGGTCGCGCTCGAAGGCTTCACTCACCTGATCCCTACGGCGGCGGGTCACGAAATCATTCGCCAGGGCAAGAAAGACCTGACCCTGGTGCGGATGACGCCTGACCTGATCTACGACCAGTTGATCGGCGCCGGTTGTGCTCGCAAGCTGATTTTCTCTTGGGGCGGTAACCCGGGCGTCGGTTCGCTGCACCGCCTGCGTGACGCCGTCGAGAGGCAGTGGCCACACGCGCTGGAAATCGAAGAACACAGCCATGCCGACCTGGCCAATGCCTACGTCGCTGGCGCTTCCGGCCTACCGTTCGCGGTACTGCGTGCTTACGCCGGCTCCGACCTGCCGAAGGTCAACCCGCTGATCAAAACTGTCACCTGCCCATTCACCGGTGAAGTATTGGCGGCCGTGCCTTCGGTGCGTCCGGACATCACCGTGATTCACGCACAGAAAGCCGACCGCAAAGGCAACGTGCTGCTGTGGGGCATTCTCGGCGTGCAGAAAGAAGCGGCACTGGCCGCCAAGCGCTGCATCGTTACTGTCGAAGAAATCGTCGACGACCTCAATGCACCGATGAACTCCTGCGTTCTGCCGACTTGGGCGTTGAGCGCTGTCTGCCACGTTCCCGGCGGTGCGCATCCGTCCTACGCTCACGGCTACAACGAGCGTGATAACCGTTTCTACCAGGCTTGGGACCCGATTGCCCGCGACCGTGAAACCTTCACCGCGTGGATCAACGAGTACATCCACGGCTGCGCTGACTTCAGCGAGTTCCAGGCCAAACTGGCCGCTGCTTCGGAGGCCAAATAATGACTTACACCACCAATGAAATGATGACCGTTGCCGCTGCCCGCCGTCTGAAAAACGGTTCGGTGTGCTTCGTCGGCATCGGCCTGCCGTCGAAAGCCGCCAACCTGGCGCGTCTGACTTCCTCGCCGGATGTAGTCCTTATCTACGAATCGGGTCCGATCGGTGCCAAGCCGAGCGTACTGCCGCTGTCGATCGGTGACGGTGAACTGGCGGAAACCGCCGACACCGTCGTCCCGACCGGTGAGATTTTTCGCTACTGGTTGCAGGGCGGGCGCATCGACGTCGGTTTCCTCGGCGCCGCGCAAGTCGACCGCTTCGGCAATATCAACACCACGGTTGTTGGCGATTACCACGCGCCGAAAGTCCGCCTGCCGGGTGCCGGCGGTGCGCCGGAGATCGCTGGCTCGGCGAAAAGCGTGCTGATCATCCTCAAGCAGTCGGCGCGTTCCTTTGTCGACAAACTCGACTTCATTACCTCGGTCGGCCATGGCGAGGGCGGTGATTCGCGCAAGCGTCTTGGCCTGCCGGGCGCCGGTCCGGTCGGCATCATCACTGACCTGTGCATCATGGAACCGGAAGTCGGCACCCATGAATTCGTGGTCACCGCGCTGCACCCAGGCGTGACCCGTGAACAAGTGACCGCGGCTACCGGTTGGGCTGTTCGTTTTGCAGAAAATGTTGAAAACACAGCCGAGCCAACGGATGTCGAACTGAAGGCACTCAGGGATCTGGAAGCCCGCACTGCCGCGGCCCACGGCCAAGCACCCGGAGAAGCCTGATGCGTGACGTTTATATCTGCGACGCGATTCGCACCCCCATCGGCCGTTTCGGCGGTGGTCTGTCGGCGGTTCGCGCCGACGACCTGGCCGCCGTGCCGATCAAGGCGCTGATGGAGCGCAACCCGTCGGTAGACTGGAACGCGGTGGACGAGGTGTTCCTCGGTTGCGCCAACCAGGCCGGCGAAGACAACCGCAACGTGGCGCGCATGGCGCTGTTGCTGGCGGGTCTGCCGGAAACCATTCCGGGCGTGACCCTCAATCGCCTCTGCGCCTCGGGTATGGACGCCATCGGCACCGCCTTCCGCGCCATCGCCAGTGGCGAGATGGAGCTGGCGATTGCTGGCGGCGTCGAGTCGATGTCCCGCGCGCCGTTCGTGATGGGCAAGGCTGATGCGGCGTTCTCGCGCAACATGAAGCTGGAAGACACCACCATCGGCTGGCGTTTCATCAACCCGTTGATGAAAGCCCAATACGGCGTGGATGCGATGCCGCAGACGGCCGACAACGTGGCTGACGATTACGAAGTTTCCCGCGAGGATCAGGACGCTTTCGCACTGCGCAGTCAGCAACGGACAGCCGCCGCGCAAGCCGCAGGATTTTTCGCCGAAGAAATCGTTGAAGTGCGCATTGCCCACAAGAAGGGTGAAAGTGTCGTCAGCCAGGATGAGCATCCTCGCGCCGACACCACCCTGGAAACCCTGGCCAAACTGAAACCGGTCAACGGTCCCGACAAAACCGTGACCGCCGGCAATGCTTCCGGGGTGAACGACGGTGCGGCGGCGTTGATTCTGGCCTCCGGCGACGCCGTGAAAAAGCACGGCCTGACGGCTCGCGCCAAAGTACTGGGCATGTCCAGTGCCGGTGTCGCACCGCGTGTAATGGGCATCGGCCCGGTGCCGGCGGTGCGCAAACTGACCGAGCGCCTCGGCCTGGCCGTCAGCGATTTCGACGTGATCGAACTCAACGAAGCGTTCGCCAGCCAAGGCTTGGCGGTGCTGCGTGAACTGGGACTGGCAGACGACGCGGCCCAGGTCAACCCGAACGGTGGCGCCATTGCCTTGGGCCATCCGTTGGGCATGAGTGGCGCGCGTCTGGTACTGACCGCGCTGCATCAGCTGGAAAAGACCGGTGGCAAGAAAGGTCTGGCGACCATGTGCGTCGGCGTGGGCCAGGGTCTGGCCTTGGCGATCGAACGGGTCTGACGCGCAGCGTTGATGAATAAGAACTGAGGAATGCTTCATGACTGACAAGCCTGGTTACCGCCGCCCGCAAGAGGGCACCCAGCCGGAATACCTGCACCCGGCCTATCAATCCACCAACCGTCGCTCGCCGTCCAAGCCGTTGGTGTTTTTGCCCCATTCGCTGTCGGAAATTACCGGTCCGACCATCGGTGCCGAGCGTGTGCACGAGAAGGACAACGACCTGACCGCCCAGCACAAGGGCGAGCCACTGGGTGAGCGCATCATCATTCACGGCCGCGTGCTGGATGAAGATGGCTTGCCGGTGCCAGGTATTCTGGTGGAGATCTGGCAGGCCAACGCCGCCGGTCGCTACAACCATGATCGCGACCTGCACGACGCACCGCTGGACCCGAACTTCACCGGTACCGGCCGGACCGTGACCGACGCCGATGGCTGGTACCAGTTCCAGACCATCAAACCCGGCGCCTATCCGTGGGGCAACCACCACAATGCGTGGCGCCCGGCGCACATCCATTTCTCACTGTTCGGGCCGAGCATCCTGACGCGCCTGGTCACGCAGATGTATTTCCCGGGCGATCCGTTGCTGGCCTACGACCCGATCTACAACTGCGTACCCGATACCAGCGCCAAAGAGCGTTTGATCGCCAGTTTCGACCTGGAAAAAACCATCCCTTCCTATGCCCTCGGTTATCGCTGGGACATCGTCTTGCGCGGCCGCGAAGCCACGCCGATGGAGAAATAAGATGACGCTGAACGCGACCACGTCCCACACCGTCGGGCCGTATTACCACATCGGCCTGACCTGGCTGAACCGCGAAGACCTGACCGTCGAACAAACCCTGGGCGAGCGCGTGGCGATCACCGGGCAAGTCATCGATGGCAACGGCGACGTCGTCAACGACGCGATGCTGGAAGTCTGGCAAGCCAACGCCGCCGGCAAGTACGACCACCCCGAAGACGATCAGGACAAACCCCTGGACCCGAACTTCGAAGGGTTTGGCCGGGTGCCGGTGGATGCAGAAGGGCGCTTCCGTTTCACCACGATCAAGCCGGGCACGGTGGAAGGCTTGAAAGGCACGACTCAGGCGCCGCATCTGGTGGTGCTGGTGTTTGCTCGCGGGTTGGTGAAGCACTTGCTGACGCGGATTTACTTTGATGGCGAACCGGCCAACGTGGCGGATCCGCTGCTGGAATGTGTGCCGGCTGAACGCCGTAGCACCTTGCTGGCGAAGAAGGATGCGTCCGGTGTGTACCAGTGGAATGTGATCCTGCAGGGCACCGATGCCGAGACGGTGTTCTTTGATTATTGAGTGAACACCCTTCACCTGTGGGAGCGGGCTTGCTCGCGAAGGCGGTGTATCAGGCAGCATTGATATCGACTGACACGACGCCTTCGCGAGCAAGCCCGCTCCCACAGGGATCGCGTTACTGATCTATCTGTGGAACGGGACTGTTGCAAAGTATGTCTAGACTCTCACAGTCCCCATTGAGTGAAAAACAATGACAACTAACACTGCTACTACGGCGCTCTACACCGGCGAAGAACGCAGCAAAAGGATCTTCGCGATAGTCGGCGCCTCGTCCGGCAACCTCGTCGAATGGTTCGACTTCTACGTCTACGCCTTCTGCGCGATCTATTTCGCCCCTGCCTTTTTCCCGTCCGATAACCCGACCGTGCAGCTTGTGAATACGGCTGGCGTATTCGCCGCTGGGTTCCTGATGCGGCCCATCGGCGGTTGGATCTTCGGCCGGCTGGCGGACAAGCACGGGCGCAAGAATTCGATGTTGATCTCGATTCTGATGATGTGCTTCGGCTCGTTGCTCATCGCTTGCCTGCCGACCTACAAGGACATCGGCGTCTGGGCGCCGATCATGCTGCTGTTCGCCCGCTTGTTGCAGGGCCTGTCGGTGGGCGGTGAGTACGGCACCACCGCGACCTATATGAGTGAAGTGGCCCTCAAGGGCCAGCGCGGTTTCTTCGCCTCGTTCCAGTACGTGACGCTGATTGGTGGGCAACTGCTGGCGGTGTCGCTGGTGGTGGTCTTGCAACAGTTCCTCACTGAGGATGATTTGCGCGCCTATGGCTGGCGGATCCCGTTTGTCGTCGGTGCGGCGGCGGCGTTGATTTCGCTGTTCCTGCGTCGTTCGCTGAAGGAAACCACCAGCAAGGAAATGCGCGAAAACAAGGACGCCGGCAGCATCCGTGCGCTGTTCCGCGACCACAAGGCTGCGTTCATTACCGTGCTCGGTTACACCGCCGGTGGCTCGCTGATTTTCTACACCTTCACCACGTACATGCAGAAGTACCTGGTGAACACCGCCGGCATGCACGCCAAGACCGCCAGCTACATCATGACCGGCGCACTGTTCCTTTATATGTGCATGCAGCCGCTGTTCGGCATGCTCGCGGACAAGATCGGCCGACGTAACTCGATGTTGTGGTTCGGCGCACTGGGGACGTTGTTCACCGTGCCGATCCTGCTGAGCCTGAAAAGCGTCAGCAGTCCGTTCCTGGCCTTCGTGCTGATTACCGTGGCGCTGGCGATCGTCAGTTTTTACACCTCCATCAGCGGCCTGGTAAAAGCCGAAATGTTCCCGCCGGAGGTGCGCGCCTTGGGCGTCGGCCTGGCGTATGCGGTGGCGAATGCAATCTTCGGTGGTTCGGCGGAATATGTGGCTCTGAGCCTCAAGGCCGGGGGCATGGAAAACTCCTTCTACTGGTACGTGACGGTGATGATGGCGGTGGCGTTCCTGTTCAGCCTGCGCTTGCCGAAACAGGCGAAGTATTTGGAAAGCGACCTTTGATCTTTACCCGTGGGCCTGACCGGCCCACGCCTCCAGGGACTGTTTATGAACGAGCGACCGGGCAATCAATTGTTCGATGCCTATTTCACTGCCCGCGATATGCGTGAGGTGTTCTGCGATCAGGGTCGGGTTCAAGCGATGCTTGATTTCGAAGCAGCACTGGCCCGTGCCGAGGCGCGAGTCGGGCTGATCCCGCAGACGGCTGTCGCGCCGATTGAAGCGGCCTGTCAGGCCGGGCATTACGACTTTGTCGCCCTCGGCGAGGCGATTGCCACGGCCGGCAATTCGGCGATTCCGTTGGTCAAGGCGTTGGGCAAGCAGATCGCGGCCAACAATGCCGAAGCCGAGCGCTATGTGCATCTGGGCGCGACCAGCCAGGACGTGATGGACACCGGTCTGGTGTTGCAACTGCGCCGTGCGCTGGAGCTGATCGAAAGCGATCTGGCGCAATTGGGCGAAACCCTCTCGGCCCAAGCCCAGCGTCACGTCGCCACACCGCTGGCCGGGCGCACCTGGTTGCAGCACGCGACGCCCGTCACCCTCGGCATGAAAATCGCCGGTTGGTTGGGCGCTGTCACTCGCAGTCGTCAGCGTCTGCGGGAACTCAAGCCGCGACTGCTGGTGCTGCAATTCGGCGGCGCCTCTGGAACCCTCGCGGCCCTCGGCGAGCAGGCGATGCCGATAGCCCAAGCGCTGGCTGAACAATTGAAACTGACACTGCCGGATCAACCTTGGCACACCCAGCGAGACCGCTTGGTGGAGTTCGGCTCGGTACTGGGATTGATCGCCGGTAGCCTCGGCAAACTCGGCCGCGACATCAGCCTGTTGATGCAGACCGAAGCCGCTGAAGTGTTCGAGCCTTCTGCGCCGGGCAAGGGCGGTTCTTCGACCATGCCGCACAAACGCAACCCGGTGGGCGCGGCGGTGTTGATCGGTGCTGCGACTCGCGTACCCGGTTTACTCTCGACCCTGTTCAGCGCCATGCCCCAAGAACACGAGCGCAGTCTGGGCCTGTGGCATGCCGAGTGGGAAACCCTGCCGGAGATTTGCTGCCTGGTGTCCGGCAGCCTGAAGCAGGCGCGGCTGGTGGCGGAAGGACTGGAAGTGGACGCCGAGCGCATGGCCCGCAACCTCGATCTGACCCAAGGCCTGGTGCTTGCCGAAGCAGTGAGCATCGTCCTCGCCCAACGAGTGGGGCGCGACACAGCGCACCATTTGCTGGAGCAATGCTGCAAGCGCGCAGTGGCTGAACAACGTCATCTGCGAGCGGTACTCGGCGACGAGCCGCAAGTGACCGCCGAACTGTCGGATGCTGAACTCGATCATCTGCTGGACCCCGCCCATTACCTCGGTCAGGCCCATACCTGGGTCGAGCGAGCGGTGGCTGAACATTCTGCGTTGACTGCCTGAAGGAGATTGCTGTGGCTTTCGTACAACTCGCCGAGGGCGAACTGCACTACCAAATTCAAGGGCCGCAACTCGATGGCCCGGCGGATGCGCCGGTGCTGGTGTTGTCCAACTCGCTGGGCACCGACCTGCACATGTGGGACGCGCAGATTGCGGCGTTCACCGAGCATTTCCGCGTGCTGCGTTTCGACACCCGTGGCCATGGCAAATCGCTGGTCACACCGGGGCCGTACAGCATCGAGCAACTGGGTCATGACGTGCTGGCGCTGCTGGATGCGTTGCACATCGAGCGCGCACATTTCTGCGGCCTGTCCATGGGCGGCTTGATCGGCCAGTGGCTGGGGATCAACGCTGGTGATCGCCTGAACAAACTGGTGGTGTGCAACACCGCAGCGAAAATCGGTGATCCGTCGGTGTGGAATCCGCGGATCGAAACCGTGCTGCGTGACGGTCCGGCCGCCATGGTCGCTTTGCGTGATGCGTCGATTGCGCGCTGGTTCACCGTGGATTTTGCTCAAGCCAATCCTGCTGCCGCGAAGAAGATCACTGACATGCTCGCGGCCACCTCGCCGGAAGGGTATGCGGCGAACTGTGCCGCCGTGCGCGATGCCGATTTCCGCGATCAGCTGTCCTCGATCAAGGTGCCGCTGCTGGTCATCGCCGGCACCGAAGACGCGGTCACGCCACCGTCCGGTGGGCACTTCATTCAGGAACATGTGCAGGGCGCCGAGTACGCCGAGTTCTATGCGGCGCACCTGTCCAACGTCCAGGCCGGTGCTGCATTCAGCGAACGCGTGTTGGCGTTTTTGTCAGGTCATTGAGGGTTATTTTGTGGACGAGAAACAACGTTACGACGAAGGCCTGAAAGTCCGCCGTGCAGTGCTCGGCGACGCCCACGTCGACCGCAGCCTGAACGCGCTGACCGAGTTCAACTCGGAGTTTCAGGAAATGATTACCCGTCACGCCTGGGGCGACATCTGGACCCGTCCGGGGCTGCCGCGTCATACCCGCAGCCTGATCACCATGGCCATGCTGATCGGCATGAACCGCAACGAAGAACTCAAACTGCACCTGCGCGCCGCCGCGAACAACGGCGTGACCCGCGGCGAGATCAAGGAAGTGATCATGCAGAGCGCGATCTACTGCGGCATTCCGGCAGCGAATGCGACGTTCCATCTGGCGGAGTCGGTGTGGGATGAGTTGGGGGTTGAATCGCGGGAGTGATCCTGGCGATTTGCGGTATCTGAGCTGACGCTTTCGCGAGCAAGTCGAATCGTCGCACCGCCGCTCCCACATTTAACCGAGTTCCTCCTGGGAGAATGAGGTCGAATGTGGGAGCGGGCTTGCTCGCGAAGGCGGTAGTCGCCTTGATACTTAATCAACGGTGGCGACAATGAATATCCGCTTGAACGGAAACAACGTGTGCCCGTCGCTCTCCGGCGGGTAATGCGCATGCACGCGCATCAGGTAGTGGTAAATGAACCGCGCCTGTTCATCATCCTTCAGCGCCTGCATCACCGGCCGCAGCGCCGAGACTTTGACCCAGTCATAGATGGGCGACTTGCCGTCGACAACCTGGAGCTGCTCTGTCTCCCAGATATCCAGTGTCCGGGTGATCGGTGAGAGCAACCGGTAGTAACTTTCCAAAGACAACAGCGGTCGCGCAGCCATGGCCTCGCGCAACAGCGGGGTGCCGAGTGGTTTGCCACCGGGGCCTGCATCCTCAAGGGTGTCGAGCATCAGTTGATACCACAGCGCATCCCGCCAGTCGGGCATGTGCGCTGCCAGGCATCCACCCGGATTGAGCTGGCCGAGCAGTCGCGGCAACAACTGTTCGTGACCACTGACGAAGTGCAGTACGGCGGCGGCGAACAGCAGGTCCGCCGGTTGTTCGGGTTGCCAGTCGAGTAGATCGCACTGTTTCCACAACGTCTTGATCGGCAGGCAACGGGCTTCGTCCAGCATTTGCTCCGAACTGTCGATGCCCTGCAACTGCGCTCGAGGCCAACGCTTGGCCAATAGTTGCGTGGCGATGCCGGTGCCGCATCCCAGGTCGTAGATGCGCTTGGGCTGTTTGAGTTCGACACGGTCGAGCAATTCATTGACCGGTCGTTGCCTGAGGCGGGAAAACTGCTGGTACGCCTTGGCGTCCCAGTCGGTACAGGCTTTCCCTGCCGATTCAAGTTTGACGCTCATGAGGTGATCCTCTCTGGCGGTTACAGTTGTCTTCCGATGACATTCAGTGTTTTCAGGACAACCGCCACGCCTTTGCGCGTGTCCGGGTCGTTCAGCAGTTTGATCAACGCATAGGCCCCCGGCGGCTCGGGGGCGGCGGCGACCTCGGCCTTGGCCAGGCGCACGGCGTTACTGACTGTCCAGGTGGCCGCCGTAGCGTTTTCGAACAGCCGCGCCAGTTTTTCCACCATCGCTGCGTCCAGCAGGTCGGACATGTCCGAGACCAGCGATAGCACATCGACAATGTTGTCCAGCCGACCGCCGTCGATCAGTGGCTGAAGTTTTGCCATCAAGGCGACGAGTCCCGGCGTCGCTGGCATGCCGGCAGCGCTGGTCGCCAGCGTTTCATCTGATAGGTTCGTCATTGTTTACGCCTCCCTGAGCGGATCAAAGCATTCCACGGGCAACCGCCCAGTACAGGCCACGATTGAAGCCATTTCTCAGCAGACCGCCGAGTTTGGTCGGCGGTGTCGGCAGGACGTCATGGGCGTAGTCGTACCACAGCGGCATACCGGCGTTGAGACCCATCTGTGCCACGGCCTGAACCCGCCCGTCGTAGACGCTGTTGGGCGCGCCGAGGCGAATCTCGGCGGCAATGTTGTTGGCGATGACCGGCGCCTGGTTATGGCAGGCACCACCGGCCTTGCTCACCGGCAGATCGACGGTGTCGCCAATCACGTAGACGTGTTCCAGGCCGTAGACCTGCAGGGTCTCGTGGTGGGTCGGCAGCCAACCTTCGTTGTTGGGCGCTTTTGAAACACCGGACTCAAGTACGGCATCGACAGCGCGGATCGGCGGAGTCGCCATCAGGATGTCGAAGGGTTGCTCTTCGCCTTCTTCGGAGTAGGCAATTTTTCGCTCGGGATCGACACGGCTGAGGGTGAAGCCGCGTTGGAAGCGGATGTTCTTCTGCTCGAAAATGCCGGGCAGGATTTCCCCGGTGGGGCGTTGCAGGAACAGGCAGTTACGCAGTAACTGAGCCGTGGTCGGGTAGGTGTAGACGATTTCCACCTGGTCCCGCACGCCCCGACGACGCAGGAAGTCGTCGAGCATCAACGTCGTTTCTACCGGCGCAATGCCGCATTGGTGCGGCACGTTGGGTGTCTGCGGGAAAGACACCGTGATGAAGATCCGGCCTTTTTTGATCGTGCTCAGCCGTTCTGCCAACTGCCGGGCGGGCTGATATTGGTAGAAGTGGTCGCCGGCTTCTTTCAAGCCTTCGATGCGCTCCGGCGCGGGCACGCAACCGGTGGCAATGACCAGAAAGTCATAGCCATAGCGCTTGCCGCTGCGGGTTTTCAAGCATTGTCCGGGGAAATCGAAACCCGTGACTTCTTCGACGTAAAAGCTGATTTCCGGGCGCAACAGTGAACGTTCCGGGCGCTTGAGTTCTTCTTCAAAGAACTGATTGAACGCCACGTACATGAACGCAGGTTTGTAGTAGTGATCGGGGGAATTGGACAGTAGTGCAATCGAGACTTCGCCGCGCAGGATTTCTGGATACAGCTTGCTGACCAGTTGATTGGCCAACATCGTTCCACCTACGCCGCCACCGACGATAACTATTCGCTTGCTCATACCTGACCTCCGTGGTCATGGCAGCTTCGCGTACAGCATCCGGAGATAACGGAAGAAAAAAAGGGGCTCCTACATCAGGATGGAGAACTAAACACGCTTCCTGACTGTATCTGTGAACACACAAAGCGCCAGTTTGTACCGACCAGCGGTGAGAGGCACGCGACCGCCTTAATCCTGCGGTCGCTGCCTGAACGCGGTTATAGCAGGCTGATCGGATAGCTGACGATCAACCGGTTCTCATCAAACTCGTTGTTGCTGAAGTCGCGGCGAATGGTCGAGTTGCGCCATTTGACGTTGAGGTTTTTGAGCGCGCCGCTCTGCACGGTGTAGCCCAGTTCGCTTTCGCGGCCCCACTCCTTGCCGTCGGTGATGGTGCCGGTGTGGACGTTGTCGCCGCTGATGTAGCGGTTCATCAGGGTCAGGCCGGGAATGCCGAGGGCGACGAAGTTGTAGTCATGACGTACCTGCCAGGATTTTTCTTTCGCATTGTCATAGCTGGCGTTGTAACTGTCGTTGGCCAGGGTGCCGCCGCTGGTGCCATTGACTCGCATCCAGGCGTTGTCGCCGGTGAGTTTTTGCAGGCCGACATAGAAGGTGTTGCCGCCGTATTTGGCCGAGAACAGGCCTGACCAGGTCTTGTTGTCCAGCTCGCCGGCCCGGGCGCTGCCGTCATCCTTGCCGTAGAAGAAACCGAGGTTGGCGCCCAGGGTCCAGTCGCCGATGGGCTGGCTGTGAATCAGATTCACGTATTGCTGGCTGTAAATGTCCTTGAGTTCGGCGTTCCACACACCGATCTGGGTGCGCTTCTCGTTGAAGGCGTATTCGCCGCCCTGGAAGTTGAAACGGTCGGAAGTGAACGCCGGTTTTCCGGTCATCGACATGTCGTTCATGCTGCTGTCGTCACGCGGGCTGTTGGCGCGGAACTGGCCGCCGTAGAGCGTCAGACCGTCGATTTCCTTCGAGGTGATCTGGCCACCACGGAAGGTTTGCGGCAGGGAGCGGCCGTCGTCCGAACGCAGGATCGGCAGCACTGGCATCCATTCGCCCACCTTCACTTCGGTCTGCGACAGCTTGGCTTTGAACGCCACGTTGGTGCGACCGAAGTTGTCCGCCGGGCGACCGTCGTGATCCAGCGGCAGCAACTGCGTACCACCCGTGCCTTTACCGCCGTCGAGTTTCACCGAGTACAGCCCCAGCACATCCATGCCGAACCCGACGGTGCCCTGAGTGAACCCGGACTTGGCGTCGAGGATGAAGCTTTGTGTCCATTCTTCAGCCTTGCCCTGAGCTTTGGTCGGGTTGGTGAAATTGCGATTGATGTAGAAGTTGCGCAGGTTCAGGTTGACCTTGGCACCTTCGACAAAGCCTGACTCCTCGGCCATGGCGGGCAGAGCCGTACTGGCCAGTGCAACGGCGATGAGGCTGGGGAACCAGTATTGCGTGGTGGAAGGTGTCATGTGCTCGGGTCTCTCTAGTTTTTAGGCGTGAAACGGGGCGCTGCCGCAACCTGGGGTTGCAGACAAAAATTTGAAATCAGGGCAAAAACGAAGGGGATCAGCCGGACAGGGCAGGGCGCGGGGGCATGGTGTCGAACCTGTTGTTATTGGTCTTGTGCGACGAATGGTGCGGGGAATGTACCAGATGGTTCAATCAGCTAAAGCGGGTTGTGGGCGATTATCGAACGCCAAAACAAAAAGCCCACCAAAGGTGGGCTTCTTGTTTTACAGCGCTATCAGAACAACTTCATCTTCGGCGCTTCTTCTTTCAACGGCTCGTTCTTCGCCGTCTGCTCGTTCCAGCCACCGCCCAGTGCCTTGTACAGATTGACGGCACTGACCAGTTGCGCCAGACGGTCGGTGATCAGTACTTGTTGGGCACTGAACAGCTGGCGCTGGGCATCGAGGAAGGTCAAGTTGCTGTCGACACCAATGCGATAACGACGCTCGGCCAGACGGTAGTAGTCCTGGTTCGCGCTGACGAAATCACGCTGGGCATGCAACTGATCGGTGTAGGTCTGGCGGGCGGCCAGGCCGTCGGCGACTTCCTGGAAGGCCGTTTGAATGGACTTCTCGTAGTTCGCCACGCCGATGTCTTTCTGGATTTTTGAATAATCCAGGCTGGCGCGCAGGCTGCCGGCGTTGAAAATCGGCAGGTTGATCTGCGGCTGGAACAGCCAGGTGCCCGAACCGCCCTTGAACAGACCGGACAGGTCCGGGCTCAGGGTCCCGGCGTTGGCCGTCAGGCTGATGCTCGGGAAGAACGCAGCCCGCGCCGCGCCGATGTTGGCGTTGGCGGCTTTCAGGTTGTATTCGGCCTGGAGGATGTCCGGACGACGTTGCAGCAAGTCCGATGGCAGACCGGCCGGCACGTCGCTCAGCAGGTCGTCAGCCAATGGCTTGGCTGCTTGCAGATTGGTCGGGACGCCAGTGCCGAGCAGCAACACCAGGATGTTTTCATCCTGGGCGACTTGACGGGTGTACTTGGCCATTTGTGCGCGGGCGTTTTCCACCGAGGTACGCGACTGGGCCAGGTCCAGGGCCGAGGCCACACCCACTTCGTTGCTGCGGGCGGTGAGCTTGTAGCTCTCCTCGAACGCAGCGAGGGTGTCCTGGGTCAGTTTCAGCAGTTCCTTGTCGGCCTGCCAGGTCAGATAGGCGTTGGCCACACTGGCCACCAGGCTGATCTGGGTGCTGCGGCGCGCTTCTTCAGTGGCGAAGTATTTCTGCAGCGCTTCTTCGCTCAGGCTGCGAACCCGACCGAACAGGTCGAGTTCATACGCGCTGATGCCGACCGTGGCCGAGTAGGAACTGGTGATGTCCGCTTGGCCTGTCTGCGAGGCCCGAGCCGGGACCCGCTGGCGGCTGCCGGTGCCGTTTGCCGACACGGCCGGGAACAGATCGGCACGCTGGATGCGGTATTGAGCCGCGAACGCGTCGATGTTCAGCGCCGCGACACGCAGGTCACGATTGTTTTCCAGGGCGACCTGGATCAGCTGTTGCAGCGCCGGGTCATGGAAAAACTGCTTCCAGCCCTGTTCGGCGGCAGCCTGGGCAGGCGCCTGGGCCGGCGAATACGCCGGACCTTGCGGGTACTGGCCCGCCACCGGTGCTTCAGGCTGCTGATAATCGGGTATCAGCGAGCAGCCACCGAGCACGAAGGCGGCAACAGCCAAGGAGAGTAGCGACTTGCTCATAAGCCAGCCTCTTTAGAAGGTTCTAGAGCGTCGTCCTGGTCAGCGATTTTGCGCTGCCCCATGGCCGACACGGTGACGAAAAACAGCGGGACCCAGAATATCGCCAATACGGTGGCGGTGATCATACCGCCGATCACCACTGTACCGATGGCGTGTTGGCTACCCGAGCCGGCGCCAGTGGAAATGGCCAGAGGCACGACGCCGAGGACAAACGCCAGGGAGGTCATAATGATCGGACGCAAACGCATGCGGCAAGCCTCGATGGCGGCCTCCTGTAAGCTCTTGCCCTGTTCATGCAGGTCTTTGGCGAACTCGACGATCAGAATGGCGTTTTTTGCCGCCAGACCAATGGTGGTCAACAGACCCACCAGGAAGTACACGTCGTTGGACAGACCGCGCAAGCTGGTCGCCATCAACGCACCGATAATCCCCAGCGGCACCACGAGCACCACCGCAATCGGAATCGACCAGCTTTCATACAACGCGGCCAGACACAGGAACACCATCAGGATCGACAACGCGAACAGCGCCGGAGCCTGCGAACCCGCCAGTCGTTCTTCGTACGACAGGCCTGTCCAGGAAATACCGACACCGGCCGGCAGTTTCTTGGCCAGGGCTTCGACTTCGAGCATGGCTTCACCGGTGGAATAACCGGGTGCCGGGGCACCGAGGATTTCCATCGCTTCTACGCCGTTGTAACGCGACAGCTTCGGTGCGCCGTAAATCCACTCACCTTTGGCGAACGCCGAGAACGGAACCATGGTGCCGGCCCTGTTGCGCACATACCATTTCTTGACGTCTTCAGGACTCATGCGCGCGCCCGGCTGGCCTTGCACGTACACCTTCTTCACCCGACCGCGGTCGATGAAGTCGTTGACGTAGCTACTGCCCAGGGCAATCGACAGGGTGCTGTTGATGTCGGCGATGGTAACGCCCAGGGCACTGGCCTTCTCGTCATCGATTTCCAGTTGGTATTGCGGTTCGTCGTTCAGACCGTTCGGGCGGACCTGCGACAGCACCTTGCTCTGCGCCGCCATGCCGAGGAACTGGTTGCGTGCAGCCATCAGTGCTTCGTGACCGATACCGGCACGGTCTTGCAGGAACACGTCGAAACCGGTGGCGTTACCCAGTTCCAGCACCGCCGGAGGTGCGAACGCAAACACCATGGCGTCACGGAAGGTGAAGAAATGCTGTTGGGCACGGGCCGCGACTTTGAACACGCTGTTGTCGGCGTTACGTTCGTCCCACGGTTTGAGCATGATGAACGCCATACCCGAACTCTGACCGCGGCCGGCGAAGTTGAAGCCGGTTACGGTAAACACCGAGGCCACCGCGTCACCTTCACCGCCGTCCTTGCCCGGACGCAGCAGGAACTCACGCATCTCGTCCACGACAACTTGCGTGCGCTGGGAACTGGAACCGGCCGGGGTTTGCACCTGGGCAAACAGTACACCTTGGTCTTCTTCCGGCAGGAACGCGGATGGAATACGCAGGAACAACCAGATCATGCCGACGACGATGATCACGTACACCAGCAGATACGGCACCTTGTTGCGCAGAATGTTGCCAACGCCGCGTTCGTAGCTTTTCACGCTACGGTCGAAGTTGCGGTTGAACCAGCCGAAAAATCCGCGTTTCGGGACGCCGTGCTCACCCTTGGGAATCGCTTTGAGCATGGTGGCGCAGAGCGCCGGGGTAAAGATCAGTGCGACCAGTACCGACAGGGCCATGGCCGAGACGATGGTGATCGAGAACTGTTTGTAGATCACACCGGTGGAACCGCCGAAGAATGCCATCGGCAACAGTACCGCCGACAGCACCAGGGCGATACCGACCAGTGCACCCTGGATCTGCCCCATGGATTTCTTGGTGGCCTCCTTGGGTGACAGGCCTTCTTCGCTCATGACCCGTTCGACGTTTTCCACCACGACGATGGCGTCGTCCACCAGCAAACCGATGGCCAGCACCATGCCGAACATGGTCAGGGTGTTGATGCTGAAGCCGAACGCCGCGAGGATCCCGAAGGTACCCAGCAATACGACTGGCACGGTCATCGTGGTGATGACGGTGGCGCGGAAGTTTTGCAGGAACAGGAACATCACCAGGAACACCAGCACGATCGCTTCGACCAGGGTTTCAACCACGCCCTTGATCGACTCGGTCACCACTGGCGTGGTGTCGTACGGGAACACCACTTCCATCCCTTCCGGGAAAAACGGCTTGAGGGTTTCGATGGTCTTGCGCAGGGCTTTTGCGGTGTCGAGGGCGTTGGCGCCGTTCGCCAGTTTCACCGCCAGACCGGAGGCCGGGGCGCCGTTGAACTGGGCGCTGATCGAGTAGTTTTCGCCGCCCAGGCCAACATCCGCCACATCGCCGACACGTACTTGTGAACCGTCCTTGTTGACCTTAAGCAGGATGGCCTTGAACTGCTCGGCAGTTTGCAGGCGGGTCTTGCCGATGATCGTCGCGTTCAGCTGTTGGCCGGCGACAGCAGGCAAACCACCGAGTTGGCCGGACGACACCTGAACGTTCTGCGCGGCGATGGCGGTTTTTACGTCGCCCGGAGTCAGGTTGAAGTTATTCAACTTGGCCGGGTCGAGCCAGATCCGCATCGCGTACTGCGCACCGAAGACCTGAAAGTCACCGACACCGGCGGTGCGCGAGATCGGGTCCTGCATGTTCGACACGATGTAGTTGGACAGGTCGTCCTTGGTCATGCTGCCGTCGCGCGACACAACGCCGATCACCATCAGGAAGTTTTTCACTGCCTTGGTCACGCGGATACCCTGTTGCTGCACTTCTTGCGGCAGCAGCGGGGTGGCCAGGTTCAGCTTGTTCTGGACCTGAACCTGCGCGGTATCGGAGTTGGTGCCCTGCTCGAAGGTCGCGGTAATAGTCATGTTGCCGTCAGAGTTACTTTCCGACGAGACATAACGCAGGTTATCGATACCGTTGAGCTGTTGCTCGATCACTTGCACCACGGTGTCCTGCACGGTTTGTGCAGACGCGCCCGGGTAGGTCACCGAGATGGCAATGGCCGGAGGCGCAATGCTCGGGTATTGGTTGATCGGAAGTTTGAGGATCGATAGTGCCCCGACCAGCATGATGACCAGGGCAATTACCCAGGCAAAAATCGGACGGTCGATAAAAAATCTGGACATGGTTTACTCCCCTTTGCCGCTGGAAGCCTTGTTAGCTACCTGTGCGGGGGCCGGGTTCTTTGCGCCAACGTTAGTCGCTTCACTGGCCTTTACTACGACGCCAGGTTTGACGAATTGCAGCCCTTCGGTGATCAGGCGATCGCCGGCCTTCAGGCCGTCTTCGATCAGCCATTGGTTGCCGACGGTGCGGCTGGCCTTGAGCTGACGCAGTTCGACCTTGTTGTCCGGACCGACGACCAGCGCGGTCGGGGTGCCTTTGAGGTCACGGGTCACGCCTTGTTGCGGGGCGAGGATCGCCGCGCTGTTCACCCCGGCCTGCAATTGGGCGTGTACAAACATGCCTGGTAGCAGGGTGTGATCAGGGTTTGGGAATACCGCACGCAAGGTCACGGAACCGGTGGTCTGGTCTACCGAGACTTCCGAGAACTCGAGATTGCCTTCCTGTTTGTACTGGCTGCCGTCTTCGAGGGTCAGCTTGACCTTGGCCGCGTTGTCGCCGGATTTTTGCAGACGACCGCTTTCCAGTTCGCGGCGCAGTTCCAGCAGCTCTACCGAAGACTGGGTCACGTCGACGTAGATCGGGTCCAGTTGCTGAATCACCGCCATCGCGTCGACCTGGCCGCTGGTGACCAGCGCGCCTTCGGTCACGGTCGAGCGGCCGATGCGGCCGGAGAGTGGCGCGTAAACCTTGGTGTAACGCACATTGATCTGGGCGCTTTGCAGGGCGGCTTCCGATTGCAAGCGGTTGGCCAGGGCCGTGTCGTATTCCTGACGGCTCACAGCCTGTTCGCTGACCAGTTGCTTGTAGCGATCCGAAATCGATTTGGTCTGTTGCAGGTTGGCTTCGGCGCTTTTCAGGGTGGCTTCATAAACGGCCGGATCGATCTGATACAGCTGCTGGCCGGCCTTGACGTCGCCGCCTTCCTTGAACAGGCGCTTGAGAATGATGCCGTTAACCTGAGGGCGAACTTCGGCGATGCGGTACGCGCTGGTACGGCCCGGAAGCTCGGAGGTCAGGGTGAAGGCTTGAGGTTGCAGAGTAACGACGCCGACCTGAGGGGGTGGTGCGGCAGGTGCCGCCTCTTCCTTTTTGCATCCGCTGAGCAGCGATGCCAAGGCGAGGGCGGTGACCAGAGCGGTAACAGCTGGCTTGAATTGCATGAAAATCCTCGGGTCAGGCGCGCAAATTGCGCACTAGAAATGTGGAAAGGTAAAAAATGTGCGCTGAGTGGATAAGTAGCTTGCTAAGGAATATACTTACGTTCATGGTTGTTTGTAAATACCTTGGCCGCGTATCCACACCATTACAAAAGCCGTTCAAGGGTTCGAATTGTAGGCCGGGGACGACGCCCAAGAACGCTCGCCCCACTTTTATTCAGCGGATGTTCAGGCATCGCTGAAGCATCCTGATTGAGGTTGTATTGCCATGGTCCGTCGTACCAAAGAGGAAGCTCAAGAAACCCGCAGCCAGATACTGGAAGCGGCAGAAAAAGCCTTTTACGAAAGGGGCGTGGCGCGCACGACACTGGCGGATATCGCTACTTTGGCCGGGGTCACGCGCGGGGCCATCTACTGGCATTTCAGCAACAAGGCGGATCTGGTGCAGGCCATGCTTGATACCTTGCATGAACCGCTGGATGAAATGGCCAAGGCCAGTGAAAGCGAAGATGAACTCGACCCCTTGGGCTGCATGCGCAAGCTGCTGATTCATTTGTTTCATCAAGTTGCCCTGGATCCGAAAACCCGACGCATCAATGAGATTCTGTTTCATAAGTGCGAATTCACCGATGAAATGTGCGACCTGCGCCAGCAGCGCCGAGCGGTCAGCCTTGATTGCAATGTGCGAATCGCTCTGGCGCTGAGTAATGCGGTCAATCGGGGGCAGTTACCGGAAAGCCTCGATACGGCCCGCGCAGCCATCAGCCTGCATGCGTACATTGACGGCATCCTGTACCAGTGGCTCTTGGCGCCCGACAGCTTTGAACTGCACATCGAAGCCGAGCGTTGGGTCGATACAGGGTTGGACATGCTGCGCTTCAGCCCCAGCCTGCGCAAATGAAACAAAATGCGTAATTGGATCCGGTTGTGTCAACACTTGAGGCGGATGAGGAACATCCTGACGCTCGCCTGATTGCAATGGGTTGCTTTTATATACGTACGCTCGCCAGGTTGATAGGTAGTGAGCTACCTGATTTGTAGCGATTTTGTGAGTAACCCGGTTGCAAAAAAGCCCCGGCTCTTTCGAGTCGGGGCTTTTGCGTTTCAAAGGGGGGCGCTTACAACACCGGGTAGTCGATGTAGCCGACCGCGCCCTTGGAATAAAACAGCTCAGGACGTGGCTCGTTCAGCGGCGCATCGGCCTTCAAACGTGCCGGCAGGTCCGGGTTGGCAATGAACGGCACGCCGAAAGCGACTGCATCAGCCTTGCCGCTGGCCAGCCAGGCGTTGGCGCTGTCCTTGGTGAAGCGTTCGTTGACGATGTAAGGGCCGCCGAACGCTTCTTTCAATTGTGGACCCAGGCTGTCGCCATCTTCTTTCTCGCGGGAGCAGATGAAGGCGATGCCACGTTTGCCCAGTTCGCGAGCGACGTAAGTGAAGGTCTCGGACAGGTTGTCGTCGCCCATGTCATGGAGATCGGCACGGGGTGACAGGTGCACACCCACACGGCCCGCGCCCCAGATTTCGATCGCGGCATCGGTCACTTCCAGCAACAGGCGCGCACGATTTTCCACGGAACCGCCGTAGTTGTCGGTGCGCTGGTTGGTGCTGCTTTGCAGGAACTGGTCGAGCAGGTAACCGTTGGCGCCATGGATTTCCACTCCGTCGAAACCGGCCGCCTTGGCGTTCTCGGCACCGACGCGGTAGGCGTCGACGATGTCGGCGATTTCAGCGGTTTCCAGGGCGCGTGGGGTTGGGAAGTCGGCCAGTGGGCGAACCAGGCTGACATGGCCTTTTGGCTGAATGGCGCTCGGTGCGACCGGCGCTTCACCACCCAGGTACGACCCGTGGGAAATACGGCCGACGTGCCACAGTTGCAGGAAAATCTTGCCGCCCGCGCCGTGAATAGCCTTGGTCACATTGGCCCAGCCACGCACTTGATCGTTGGACCAGATACCCGGGGTGTCCGGGTAGCCGACGCCCATCGGCGTGACCGAGGTGGCCTCGCTGAGGATCAGGCCGGCCGAGGCGCGTTGTACGTAGTACTCGGCCATCAGCGCGTTTGGCACGCGGCCTTCGTCGGCGCGGCAGCGGGTCAGCGGCGCCATGATGATGCGGTTGGCCAACTCAAGGTCGCCCAGTTTGATCGGATCGAAAATAGTCGTCATGAAATAGCTCTCTTGTAGAGATCAGTTGGTAGCAGGGGCCAGTTCGGGATCACCGTTCTGACGGAAAGTAATCAGGGTCACCAGCAGGGCGAGTACCGCCAGTGCAGCTGCCGCGAGAGGAACGCTGGTCAAGCCGAAACCGTGGGCGATGACGCTGCCACCGACCCAGGCACCCAGTGCATTGCCGACATTGAAAGCGCCGATGTTCAGGGTCGACACCAGGTTCGGTGCGGCCTTGCCGTAGGTCACCACGTTCACTTGCAGGGCGGGCACGGCGGCAAAGCACGCGGTGGCCCAGAGGAACAGGGTGATTTCGGTAGGAATCAGCGCAACGCTGGTCCAGGTCAGCACGGTCGAGATCACGGCCATCGAGATAAAGACGCCGATCAACGTTGCGGCCATGCCTTTGTCAGCCAGCTTGCCGCCGATGATGTTGCCGACCGTCAGGCCCAGGCCGATGAGCATCAGGGTCCAGGTCACGCCGTTGGGCGAGACGCCGGTGACATCGCCGAGCAGCGGGGCGACGTAGGTGAACAGGGTGAATACGGAAGCTGCGAACAACGCGGTCATGCTCAGGGACAGCCAGATCCCGGCGCCTTTGAGGGCACGCAGTTCGGCGCGCATGTCGAGTTTCTCTTCATCGCGCTTGGCCGGCAGGAAGCGGATCAGGCCGATCAACGCGATCACACCAATCACGGTCACCGCCCAGAAGGTCGAACGCCAGCCGGCTTCCTGACCGAGCGCAGTGCCCAGCGGAACGCCGAGCACGTTGGCCAGGGTCAGGCCGGTGAACATCAGAGCCACGGCCGAAGCGCGCTTGTTCGCCGGCACCAGACCTGCTGCCACCACCGAACCAATGCCGAAGAACGCACCGTGGCAGAGGGCGGTGACCACACGGGCAAACATCAGCACGTTGTAGTCGGTCGCCATTGCACAGAGCAGGTTGCCGACGATGAAAATCCCCATCAACGCTACCAGCGCGGCCTTGCGCGGCAATCGAGAGGTGGCCAGTGCCATGAACGGCGCACCGATGGCCACGCCCAGGGCGTACCCGGTCACCAGCCAGCCGGCACCGGGGATCGACACACCGAGGTCGGCCGCTACATCGGGCAGCAAGCCCATGATGACGAACTCGGTGGTGCCGATGGCGAAAGCGCTCAAGGCCAGAATGAGTAGCGAGAGGGGCATTGTTCAGTTCCTTGTCGGAGCACTGAGCTCCTTGACGATGGCATCGAGGAACGCCTGGATCACGTCCTCGTTGCGTTTGAAGAAGTGCCATTGACCGGCTTTCTGGCTGCTGATCAGTCCCGCACGTTGCAAGTTCGCCAAATGGGCGGACACGGTCGACTGCGACAGGCCGCAGCGTTGATCGATCTGTCCGGCGCAAATGCCGTACTCGTGGTTGTGGATCTGTTCCGGGAACTGGGCTTTGGGGTCTTTCAGCCAGATGAGGATGTCTCGGCGTACTGGGTGTGCCAGGGCTTTTATTATTTCGTCGAGGTCGATGGTCATGGTTTGGGCTCGTGATGAGTAAAACGCTATATCGCGATGAGGCGAACTTTAAATCGGTATTTCGCGATATACCAATATGATTTTGGTCTGACGACCGAGTAATTCGGTATATCGGGTTATAACGATATGCTGGGTGTAACGATACAAAGGCGCAGTGCTAAGCTGCGCGCATGAACTATCTCGCACATCTGCACCTCGGTGGCCAGCGCCCCGGTCAATTGCTCGGCAGTCTGTATGGCGATTTCGTCAAAGGGCGGCTGCAAGGGCAGTTCGATCCGGAGATCGAAGCGGCCATCCAGTTGCATCGCAGCATCGATGTCTTTACCGACCGCCATCCGTTGGTGGACGTCTCGTTGTCACGGTTTTCCATGACCCGCCGGCGTTACGCCGGGATCGTGCTCGACGTGTTTTTCGACCATTGCCTGGCGCGTGACTGGACGCTGTACGCCGATCAGCCACTGGAACAATTCACTTCGGGCGTGTACCGGGTGCTGTCCGCCGAGGCGCAATTGCCGGAACGGCTGGCGCAGATCGCGCCGCACATGGTGGCCAATGACTGGTTGGGTTCTTATCGGGAATTCGCGGTGCTTGAGCAGGTGCTGCGAGGGATTTCACGGCGGCTGACGCGACCCGAGGAACTGGCCGCAGCGATGCAGGAATTGCGGGTGTTGTATGAACCGTTGAGCGATGACTTCCGGTTGTTTTATCCCGAGTTGCAGGCATTCGCTGCGACACCGCGAATTTAATGTGGGAGCGGGCTTGCTCGCGAAGGCTGCTTCACATTCAACACATGTGCTGACTGTCAAACCGCATTCGCGAGCAAGCCCGCTCCCACAGGGGATTTGTATCAAGCCGCGATCGCGGGGCGCAGCGGTTCCGGTTGCGCCTGCGGAATCGCCCCAAACAACGCCTTCTGCACCGCTTGCTGTGCCTCGAACGCCAGTGCCGCACGCTCTCGACCTTCACACGCGATCGGCTTGAGCAAATGAATCTCCACCTCACCCCGATCATTGGCAAACAAGCGCATCAAGTGCGAGAGCAAATCATCATCGCCAATGAACGGCGCCAGTGAATCGAGTGCTCCGTCACGCAGATAACGAATCGCCACCGGCTGCAACTTCACTTCGGAGTCGATCGCCGCAGACAGCAATCGACCGTGGAAAGTGCGCAACGAACGGCCATCAGTGGTGGTGCCTTCCGGGAACATCAGCAGCGGATGTTCCTGCTCCAGATGACGGGTCATCTGTTTGCGAATCAACTGGCTGTCGCCCGACCCTCGACGAATGAACAAACTGCCGGCCTTGGCCGCCAGCCAGCCCGCCACCGGCCAGGTGCGCACTTCGGCCTTGGACAGGAACGACAGCGGTGTGAGCATGCCCAGCAGCGGAATGTCGGTCCAGGACACATGGTTGCTGACCCAGAGCATCGGCGCCTTCGGCAATTCACCGTGTACGGTCACGCGAAAGGGCAAGGCATTGCTCAGGCGCGCCATGAAAAATCGCGACCAGCGCTGGCGACGGACCATCGAATGAGCAATCCCCAGACGTTCGAACAACCCGAACAGACTGGCCATGCTCAAACCCAGCGCCACCACCACCAACACTCGTGCAATCCGCGCGTACACCCGTAACCGACTCATCACACGGCCGCCTTGAAGTGCTTGGCATAACGCGGGCAGAGTTCGTCGCGCTTGAGCAGAATGAACACGTCGGCGACCTGGAAGTCTTCGTCCCAGCACGGCTCGCCGCAGATCTTCGCGCCAAGACGCATGTAGGCCTTGAGCAGCGGTGGCATTTCGGCGATGACGTTGGACGGGATGTCGAGGCTCGGCAGCGGTTTTTTCGGTTCGGCCCGAAGGTGTTCCGTACACAGATAACGTTCGCGCAGGCGCTGCATGATCGCGTGGGCCTGAATGCCGCCGTCCTGCATCGGAATGCTCGCGCAACCCATTAAGTAGCTGTAGCCGCCCTGGTTCAGCACTTCGGCCAGTTCGCCCCAGAGTACGGCGATGGTGCCGCCGTTGCGGTAAGCCGGGTCGACGCAAGTGCGGCCGATTTCCAGAATCGGGCCTTTTAGATGAAGCAGGCCATGCAAGCTGAATTCTTCTTCGCTGTAGAACTTGCCCAGGCTGCTGGCGGCCGTATGGTCGAGCAAACGGGTAGTCGCCACCAGTCGCCCGGTGTTCAAGTCACGCACGCCGATGTGGGCGCAGTGAACATCATAGTCATCCATGTCCAGACCCAGCTCCGCGCCTTTCAGCTTGGCGTTGAATTCGCCGCTGAACACGTTGAAGCGCAAGGCCTGGGCTTCCTGCAAGGCCTCGGCGCCCACCAGGCGTTCGGCTTGCAGGCGGCGTTCATTGCCGGTGTCGCTGATGCGGGCGATCTGAGTCATTGCGAATCTCCGTACGGGCCGGTCACCCGTCTTGGGTTGCAGCCGATCGACTTTCTTTATGCAGCCGTGTTGTGCAAAGTCAGGCTATGTAGCCCCGGTGTCATCGCCATGAAGCTTTGGTGATGCTTATATGACAGCCCACGAGGAGCCTCTTATGCCCTGGCAAAACCTGCTGCGCCGCCGCGATCGTCTGCCCGCCAACCCGGACCTGGGCGAGGGTTTCGCGACCTTGTTGCACCAGTTGGGCAACGTCACACCGTTCGAACTGGCGGTGGCCGGCGGGCGTTTGATGTCGACGCCGGGACTGGCGTTTCTGGTGGGCTATCAGGCGGCGTTGCGCATGCTCTGGCCGAGCGCGCCGCTGAGCCTCGGCGCCTTGTGCGCGACCGAACAGCGCAGCCTGCGGGTGACGGACATGCAGACCCGTCTGCACGATTTGCGTCTGAGCGGACGCAAGGATTTTGTCACCGCAGGCGATGCCGCCGATTGGCTGCTGATCGCGGCCCGCAGTGAAGCTCCCGACGAAAAACCGCGCCTGAGTCTGGCGGTGGTTTATCCCGATGAACCGGGTGTGCGTCTGGAGAAACTGCCGGCGATCCCGTTGATGCCAGACATCAGTCATGGTCGGCTGTTTCTCGATAACGCTCAGTGCGAACTGTTGGCGGGGGATGGCTGGGATGCTTACATCAAACCGTTCCGCACCCTTGAAGACATCTATGTGCTGAGCGCCATGACCGCCTGGCTGTACGGCGTCGGTCAGGACAGCGACTGGCCGCAAGCCTTGCAACTGCGTTTACTGGCGCTGCTGGCCGGGTGTGCGGAAGTCAGCCGGCAGGCGCCGAATAATCCGTCCGGGCATGTGTTGCTCGGTGGCTTGTTTGCGCAGTTCGATGGGTTGAAGGCCGAGGTGGCTCAGGCACTGGCCGATGGTCCGCAGCATTGGGCCGCTATGTGGCAACGTGATCAGGGCGTGTTGGATTTGGCGGCGGGTGCGCGGGGGAAGCGGTTGGCAAAGGCACTCGCTGGCGCTTGAAGCGCCCAATGTAGGAGCTGAGAGACTGTCATCAACTGCGACTAGGCTCAGCAGGTCCATCCTTCCGAGCACCCTCCATGTCCAAAGGCTTGTCCCTGGTTTTTATGCTCCTGCTCAGCCTCACGGCCCACGCCGAATACTGGCCTGCCGAGCAATGGCCGACCGGCCCGACAGTCACTGGGCCGGCGCTTCAAGCGCTGGAGACTTACGCCTTCCCACCCCGTGATGAGGCCACCCGAAAAGGCATCCGCACTGACGCCTTGCTTGTGATCCGCGACGGCCAACTGATCTACGAGCGCTACGCCGGCCCGACCACGGCCAACACCCCGCACCTGACCTGGTCCATCAGCAAAAGCCTGATGGCCACAGTCCTCGGCGTGGCCTATGGCGAAGGTCTGTTCAAGCTTCAGGATCCGGTGCAGAGATTTTATCCACCGCTGGAAAAACACCCGACGATGACCATGGCCGACCTGCTGCACTGGGCCTCGGGCCTGGACTGGCAGGAAGACTATGAATACGCGCCGTTGAAATCCTCGGTGGTCGCGATGCTCTACACCCGCGGTCACCTGGACATGGCCGCGTTTACCGCCGATCACGGTGAATACGCCAAGCCCGGTCAGGCATTCCGTTATTCCAGTGGCGACAGCAATCTGTTGGCTGCTGCGTTGAAAACCATCGTCGGCCCGAGCCGGTATCCGGACTATCCATGGACTGCTCTGTTCGAGCCCTTGGGGATTCGCCACGCCGTCTGGGAAAGCGATGCTACGGGAACCTTCGTCGCTTCGTCCTATGCCTACCTCACCGCCAGGGATCTGGCCCGAGTTGGTCTGCTGATGGCACGCGACGGCCGCTGGGGCGAGCGGCAATTGCTGCCCAAGGACTGGGTGACGTTCAACCGCGAACCGTTCGCCCACTATCAAGCCAATCAGGACGACGCCGTGCCCGGCGGCCATTGGTGGCTTAACCGCGCGGTGGAAGGCGCCGCAAAACCCTGGCCCGATGCACCCGCCGACACCTTCGCCGCGCTGGGCCATTGGGGTCAGGCGATGTACGTGATTCCCGGCGAAAACCTGGTGATCGTGCGCTACGGCGATGATCGCGACGGCAGCTACCAGCACAACGAATTGCTCAACCTCGCGCTCAAGGCCTTTGCCGCGAAGGGGCAGCCATGAAGCGTCGCAACATTGTTCGTCGGCGACCGTTCAGTACGCTGTCGTTGATCTTGCTGATCACCTTGCTCGGCTGGATCTGGCAGGAACGGGTGGCGCTGTGGGCGTTCCCGGACATCATCAGCGCCTATACCGCCAAGGAATATTGTTCGTGTCGTTACGTGATGAACAACCCGGCCGAATACTGCCACGGCTATGTGAAACAGTGGCTGCCGAGCAGTGGCTTTAGCGATGACCCCGCCAGCAAGCGCGTTTCGGTCAGCGGCATGGGCCGCAGCAACAGCGCCACCTGGGACGGCGAGCGCCAAGGCTGTCGCCTATCACCCTGAACGACACTTTCCCTGTAATTGAATGGACTCGCCCAAGCCGAGGCGTCTGTGCGCCACGGTGGCATTCTTATAGAAGCCAACGACAGCGAGGGCGAGGCCATGAAAAAGCATACGACGATCAATCAGTTTTTGTCAGCCGATCTGGCGGCATGCACCACAGTTGCGGTGGATCTTGCCAAAAGAGTCTTTCAGTTGGCCGGGGAGGATGCTCTCGGTCAGGTGTTGTTCGAGAATCGAATCAAGTCACGTGAGGCCTTTCAGGCATTTCTTCATAAGCTTTCAGCGAGCGTGACGGTGTTGGTGGAAACCGGGCCAGGCGCTCAGGCATGGGCACGATTGCTGCAGACGCAGGGTAATCCGGTCCGCATCCTGCCGGCCCAACATGTGGCCAATCATCGCAGCGGTCCGAAAAATGATCGCAACGATGCATTGGCTATCTTGCGCGCAGGCCGCGATTGCAAGATCTCAGCCGTACCGCTCAAGAGTGCGGCGGCGCTGGCGATGCAGGCTCTGCACAGGGCCCGGCAGGGATATGTACGGCGACGCACTGCGGTCGGCAATCAGATGCGCGGTTTACTGCTGGAACATGGTGTGGCTATGGCGCAGGGTGAAATGGCTATCAGCCAACTCGTGCCTCGGATAGTGGAAGATGCCACCCAGCCGTTACCCGATTTGCTGCGCGAACTCATCGCCGAATTGCTGGGTGAATGGGGTCAACTGGGCGAACGCATCAACGTGCTGACCGGTCGGCTGGAAGCGGCAGCGAAGGAGGATGAGACGGCGAAGCGGCTGATGACGGTGCGCGGCGTTGGCCCGATCATCGCCACGGCGCTGCTGGCCAAGCAGACCGAGCCTAAACGCTTTGCCAACGCGCGCTTGTTCGCCGCCTACTTCGGTTTGGTGCCCAGCCAGCACAGCAGCGGGGAGAAGGTCCGGTTGGGCAAGATGAGCAAGCAGGGCGATGCTTACTTGCGCAGTCTGACGATCCAGGGTGCCCACGCCGTTTTAAAACAGCTACGACCCGATTCACAGCAGCCGGATGACCAACGTCTCCAGCGTTGGATATCCCGCCTGGGTCGCAAGGAGGCAGCCGTGCGATTGGCCAACCGCAACCTGCGCATCCTCTGGGTGCTACTGCAAAACGACCAGACTTATCGTCGCCAGCCAGGCACTGGCCAGGAGGCGGCGATGAGTCACTGATAACAGAGTTCTGCCACCGGGGCGTTAAGCGCTCCAACCCATGCTGAAGAACATTGACCCAGGTCAGACCGTCGCGGATTGATGCCTAAGCTGCTACTGGCCCTTGAGGCCTTACTGTAATCGGCATACCACGAGCTTACCCAATGTTGGCCAGAAGCCGTTGAAGGCTTCCTCGAACAGGCCTCATACATAGATGCAACCGGGTAGCAGTGTTCAAAAAGCAGGTTGAACGTGGGGGCGAGTCCATACATAGCAGCTGGCGAAGCCTGCGTTCGGTTCGGGCCGCGTTCGGACGCAGCAGTCGCCAATCCAGCCACCTCGCTCTTTCTGAAACACCGCAGAGCCTGATTTCACGACTGCTTCGCAGCCGAACGCAGGCTTCGCCAGCTGCTACACGTTTGCAATTGGCTCACGGGCGGTTAAGGTTCGTGCAGGTTTATCTGCCCCACGAGTCTCTATGTTCAACCGCTTCCTCTGCAAAACCCTCGCCTTTCTGCTGCTGGCCGGTGCCACCCTGTCGGCCCACGCCGATTGGTATCTGGACGGCGAGTCCTCGCGGCTGTCGTTCATCAGCACCAAAAACGCCAACATTTCAGAAGTGCAGCGCTTTCTGGTGCTGCACGGCAAGGTCGATCCCAAAGGCCAGGCCGAGGTGGAAGTCGAGCTGGACTCGGTCAACAGCGGCATTCCGTTGCGCGATGAACGCATGCGCAAGGACCTGTTTGAAATCCAGACCTTCCCCGAAGCACTGATCACCGCGCAGATCGATCTGCGGCCGATCAACGACCTCGCACCCGGCGCGCAACTTGAATTGCGCCTGCCGCTGACCGTCAACCTTCATGGCAAACAACACGAATACAACGCCGAACTGCTGGCAACCCGTCTCGATGACCGGCGCTTCCAGGTGGTGACCCTCGAACCGCTGATAATCAATGCCGCGGATTTCGACCTGGCTTCCGGCCTGGAAAGTTTGCGCAAGGTCGCCGGTTTGTCGGCCATCAGTCTGTCGGTACCGGTGGGCGCGGTACTGATTTTCACGGCGCGCTGACATGGCCGGCGCAATTTTCCCCTGGCGTGAAGGCAACCATTTTGAACTGTTGATCGACGGTCCGCAGTTTTTCCCACGGATGTTGGTGGCGATTGCCCGCGCTGAAGAGCAGGTCGAGCTGGAGCTGTACCTGGTGGAGGCGGGTGCCTGTGCCGAGGCGATGGTTCAGGCGTTGGTCCAGGCTGCCGAACGTGGCGTGCGCGTACGCTGCCTGTTCGATGATTACGGCAGCCTCGCGTTCACCCTGAACTTGCGTCAGCGTTTGATGGCGGCGGGCGTGGAGCTGCGTTTTTACAATCGCCTGAGCTGGCGGCGTTGGGTGGGCAACTTCTACCGCGATCACCGCAAGCTGTTGCTGGTCGATCAGAGCATGGCCGTGGTGGGCGGCACCGGGGTGACCGATGAATTCTGGACGCCGGGCGAAGACACCAGCGAATGGCACGAAGTGATGGTGGAAATCACCGGTCCCTTGGTCATCGACTGGCAGTTGCTGTTCGACCGCCAATGGATAGCCAACCGGCATCGGCGCGCCTGGAAACCCGCTTCGCATTTTGGCTTGCCGCGTCTGCCACGCGTGCCGTCCACGGGCGAGGGCATGGGCCGGGTCGCCTATGCTGACGCCCGCCAGCACCGGGACATCCTGCAATCGTTGACTCGGGCGTTGAACAGCGGCCAGCAGCGGATCTGGCTGGCGACGCCGTATTTCCTGCCGACCTGGAAAGTCCGCCGCTCACTGCGCCGGGCTGCCGCCCGAGGTGTCGATGTGCGCCTGCTGCTGACCGGGCCGCGCACCGATCACCCGTCGGTGCGCTACGCCGGGCATCGCTACTACCCGCGATTGCTCAAGGCCGGGGTGACGATCTTCGAATACCAGCCGTGTTTCCTGCACCTGAAAATGGTCCTGATCGACGACTGGGTGAGCATCGGCTCGTGCAATTTCGATCACTGGAATTTGCGCTTCAACCTGGAAGCCAACCTTGAGGCGCTGGACCCTGGGCTGACGCGTGCGGTGGCGGCGAGTTTCGAGAGGGACTTTGCGCAGAGTCAGGAGGTCAGCCTTGAGGCATGGCAACGCCGGCCGCTGTGGCGGCGGGTGAAGCAACGGGTTTGGGGATGGGTGGATCGGCTGGTGGTGAATCTGCTGGATCGACGGGGCTAACCCCAATCTTAAGAACACCCTAAACCTAATGTGGGAGCGGGCTTGCTCGCGAAGGGGGAGTGTCAGTCAACGATGATGTCGACTGAAAGTCCGCCTTCGCGAGCAAGCCCGCTCCCACATTTGTTTTGCGGTATGTCAGGGGTTACAGCAGTTCAAAGCTCTGCTGCGTCACGTCTTGGGAATCCAGGCCGATCTCCACGTTGAACTTGCCCGGCTCGGCAGCGAACTTGAGCTGGGTGTTGTAGAACTTCAGGTCATCCTCGGTAATGGTGAAGCGCACGACTTTCTGTTCGCCGGCCTTGAGCATGACTTTCTGGAAGTTCTTCAGTTCCTTGATCGGGCGGATCATCGAGCCGGTCACGTCCTGGATGTACAACTGCACCACGGTTTCGCCGTCACGCTTGCCGGTGTTTTTCACCGTGACGCTGGCGTCGAGCTTGCCAGTCTTGTTCAGCGTGGTCGACGACAGGGCCATGTTGCTCAGGCTGAAATCGGTGTAGCTCAAGCCGAAACCAAACGGGAACAGCGGCCCTGTGGTGTCATCGAAATACTGCGACGTGTAGTTGCCCGGTTTGCCCGGCGTGAACGGCCGGCCAATGCTCAGGTGGTTGTAATAGGTCGGAATCTGGCCTACCGAACGCGGGATGGTGATCGGCAGTTTGCCCGACGGGTTGTAGTCGCCGAACAGCACGTCGGCAATGGCGTTGCCGCCTTCGGTGCCGCTGAACCAGGTTTCCAGAATCGCGTCAGCCTGATCCTTCTCTTCGAGAATCGACAGCGGACGGCCGTTCATCAACACCAGCACCAGCGGTTTGCCGGTGGCTTTCAAGGCTTTGATCAATTCGCGCTGGTTGGGCGGGATGTTGATATCGGTGCGGCTCGATGATTCGTGCGACATGCCGCGGGACTCGCCCACCGCTGCGACCACCACATCGGCATCCTTGGCGGCTTTCACCGCTTCGTCGATCAGCACTTGCGCCGAACGCGGATCGTCTACCACTTCCGGGGCATCGAAATTGAGGAAGTTCAGGTAACCGAGGATTTTGGGGTCGCTGGTGATGTTGGCGCCACGGGCGTAGATCAACGTCGATTGCGAACCCAGTGCAGCAGTCATGCCGTCGAACAGCGTGACCGATTGCGCAGGGCGACCGTTGGCGGCCCAGCTGCCCATCATGTCGATCGGTGCCTTGGCCAGCGGACCCACCAAAGCGATTTTCGCGGTTTTTTTCAGCGGCAGGGTTTCGCCCTCGTTTTTCAACAGCACCAGACTGCGGCGCGCCACGTCGCGGGCCTCGGCGCGGTGCAGGCGGCTATCGGCATTGGTGTCGGCCGGATCATCCTCGGCCTTGCCGATGCGCAGGTACGGGTCCTTGAACAGGCCCATGTCGTACTTGGCGGCAAGCACTTCACGCACCGCGTTGTCGATGTCGCTTTGCTGGATCTCACCCGCCTTCAACAGCCCCGGCAGCTCTTTGCCGTAGAGGGTGTCGTTCATGCTCATGTCGATGCCGGCCTTGATCGCCAGCTTCGCGGCTTCGCGACCGTCACGGGCGACGCCGTGTTTGATCAGCTCGAAAATCGCCCCGTGGTCGCTGACGGCCAGGCCTTTAAAGCCCCATTGCTTGCGCAACAGGTCGTTCATCAGCCAGGTGTTCGCGGTGGCCGGGACGCCGTTGATCGAGTTCAGCGCGACCATCACCCCGCCAGCACCGGCGTCGATAGCCGCACGGTACGGAGGCAGGTAATCCTGGAACATCTTGATCGGGCTCATGTCGACTACGTTGTAGTCGCGACCGCCCTCGACGGCGCCGTACAAGGCAAAGTGCTTGACGCTGGCCATGATGCTGTCGGCCGCGTTCGCACCGGTGCCCTGGAACGCCTTGACCATGACGCCGGCAATACGCGACACAAGGTAGGTGTCTTCGCCGAAGCCTTCGGAAGTACGGCCCCAACGCGGGTCGCGGGAGATGTCGACCATCGGCGCGAAGGTGAGGTCGACGCCGTCCGATGAGGCTTCCTTGGCGGCGATGCGCCCGGACAGGCCAATGGCGTCCATGTCCCAGCTCGAGGCCAGGGCCAGCGGAATCGGGAAAATGGTGCGGTGGCCGTGGATCACGTCATAGGCGAAGAACATCGGGATCTTCAGCCGGCTGCGCATGGCCGCGTCCTGCATCGGACGGTTTTCCGGGCGGGTGATCGAGTTGAACGTGCCACCGATGTTGCCGGCGGCGATTTCCTTGCGGATCATCTCCCGTGGCATTTCCGGGCCGATGCTGATCAGGCGCAACTGGCCGATTTTTTCATCGAGGGTCATCTGCTTCATCAGGTTGCTGATGAACGCGTCCTTGTTTTCCAGAGGTGCGGGTGTCGTGGCGGCCAATACGTTATGACTGGCCAGGCTGACGAACAGGCCCAGCAAACACAGCTTCTTCATGAATATTTTTCTCAAAAGCTAAAACGGCAGTGAATACGCGCCGGTCAGCCAAAATTTAGGGAGCGACTATTGTTGTTCAGGTAAATGCAGCACACTTCTGCGTGTTTTCGCGCTGGGGCATCTTTTAGCCCATTGGCTCGATGCAATCCAGTGGTGGCGGCAGATTATGCCCCAAGAGCCGGGTTCAAAGTTCGAAGGTTGTTTTTCAACGGAATGTGCAAGGGAGAGTCAACCAGATGAATGTACGACACCACTATCGGTCGAGCCTGCAGGTTGCAGCCTTGATGTTGCTGACCACGCTGCTGGCCGGCTGCGGCATCAACACGATTCCGACCCTCGACGAACAGGCCAAGGCTGCCTGGGGCCAGGTGCAGAACCAGTACCAGCGCCGCGCCGACCTGATTCCCAACCTGGTGGAAACCGTCAAGGGTTACGCCAAGCACGAAGAAGAAACCCTGACCGCCGTGATTGAAGCCCGGGCCAAGGCCACGTCGATCCAGGTCGATGCCAGGACCCTGGATAACCCGGAAAAACTCAAACAGTTCCAGCAGGCCCAGGATCAACTGACCGGCGCCTTGAGCCGTTTGATGGTGGTGTCCGAGCGTTACCCGGACCTCAAGGCCAACCAGAACTTCCTGGCGTTGCAATCGCAACTTGAAGGCACCGAGAATCGCATTGCCGTGGCGCGTCGGGACTTCATCCTCGCCGTGCAGAAATACAACACGGAACTGCGTACCTTCCCCGGTCGCCTCTGGCACAGCGTGATGTACAGCGATTTGCCGATCCGCGAAACCTTCGAGGCCACCAGCCCCGATGCGGAAAAAGCGCCTCAAGTGAAGTTCCAGTAAGCGCCGCAAGGGGCTTGAAGCATCACCAAGGATGAGGTTGCCAATGCGTGTGTTGAAAGTTGGCCTGGTGCTGTTGCTCTGGGTGTTTGCCCTGACGGCCCAGGCTGCGTTGAAGTTTCCGGAACTGACCGGGCGGGTGGTCGATAACGCCCAGATGATCGAACCTGCGGTGCGTGAGCAACTGACGCAACAGCTTCAGGCCCATGAAAAAGCCACCGGCGAGCAGCTGGTGGTGGTCACATTGCCGGATTTGCAAGGCACCGACATTGCGGATTTCGGTTATCAACTGGGGCGCTACTGGGGCATCGGCCAGAAGGACAAGAACAACGGCGCGCTGCTGATCGTTGCGCGTGATGATCGCAAGCTGCGGATTGAAGTCGGTTATGGCCTGGAAGACCGGCTGACCGATGCGCAGAGTTCGGTGATCATCAATCAGGTGATCACCCCGGCGTTCAAGACCGGCAACTTCAGCAAGGGCATCAGCGACGGGGTCGCGGCGATGCTCGTGGTATTAGGCGGCAATCCGCTGGACGAACCGTCCACGGTGTATGACTCCGGCGGCAATCAGGAAAGCGACTTCGTCTCACGGCATCCGGGGATCTTCGTGTTTCTGGTGATGCTGTTCATCCTGACGATGTTTGTCTGCCAGATGCTCGGGATCCTGCCCAGCGGCGGCGGTGGACGAGGCGGTTCGAGCGGCGGGTTCGGCGGTGGAGGTTTTGGCGGCGGCGGTGGAGGCGGGGGCTTCAGCGGCGGCGGGGGCAGTTTCGGGGGCGGCGGTTCGTCGGGCGGCTGGTGATCACACAACAATAGCGAGTGGGCATTCTTAAACATGGCACTACTGACTGAACACGAACAACGCAAAGTCGCCGAGGCGATTGCCCGGGTCGAGCGCGACACCGACGCCGAACTGGTGACGGTGCTCGCGGCCCGCGCCGACGACTATGCGTATATCCCGCTGCTCTGGGCCAGCCTGCTGGCGCTGGTCGTGCCGGGTGTCGTGCATTACCTGACCGGCTGGCTGACCCTGCACAGCTTGCTGCTGGTGCAATGGATCACGTTCATCGTGCTGTGCCTGGTGTTCCGGATTCCGAAAATCACCACGCACCTGATCCCGCGCTCGGTGCGTCACTGGCGCGCCTCGAACCTGGCGCGCCGGCAGTTTCTGGAGCAAAACCTGCACCACACAGTGGGCAGCACCGGCATGCTGATTTTTGTCTGTGAGGCTGAACGCTATGTGGAGATTCTGGTGGATGAAGGGATTTCTAAACGGCTGGACAATAAAAACTGGGATGGAATTGTTGCGGCGTTCACTCAGCAGGTGAAGCAGGGGCAGACGTTGCAGGGGTTTGTGACGTGTGTGGAGGCGTGTGGCGAGTTGCTCAAGGTGCATGTGCCGGTGACGCACGTGAGGAATGAGTTGCCGAATCGGTTGGTGGTGTTGGGCTAAAAGCCCCCCTCACCCTAACCCTCCCGAAACGTCGGACCGCCCCGAGGGGCGAGGGGACTGACCGATGTGTTCTCTAGATATTTTTCGACTGGGGAAATCGAGTCGAACTCAGGTTTGAAAAGCTTGAAGATCGGCTCCCTTTCCCCCTCTCCCCATTGGGGCGGTCCGACGTTTCGGGAGGGCTGGGGTGGTTTTCAAGCCGTTCGGTAAATAACTGCGTGTCCCCAACCCCCATCCCCCCTAAAATACCCGCCATTCCCCGATCCGCACCGCCCGAGGCCGTTTTTCCCATGTCTGTCACCGCCACTCCCGCCAGCCTCGCGCCGGATCACCACGCCCAGTTCATCGACCTGCTGCAATCCAGTCTTGACCAGAACGCCTTCATCAAACTGGTGTTGGCCAAGTACGTCGGTACTGAAGTGGACTTGCAGCGGCTGATTATCAAGCAGCTGACAGTCAAGGATCAGCCCTGCCTGTCCTTCGTCTACCGCTACAAGACGCGCGACATCACCAAGAATTTGCCGATCACCGAGGGCGTAGCGACCATCGCCGCACTCTTGCCGGCATCGTTCAAAAATGCGCATTTGCTGTCGCTGACGGATGAAGCTCAGCTGGAATACAGCAAAAAGGGCAAGTCTTCGCTGTTCAAAAGCAAACCTCAGCAATTGCGTGAAGTGCCATCCGCTGAGCACAACCGCGAGAAGAACCGCTTCCTCGACCTGAGCCGGCCGTTCCTCGCCGACCTCGGCGTGACCAACAAGCAACACGAGTTGATCCCGGCGATGTCGCGCAAGTGGAAGCAGATCAACAAGTTCATCGAGGTCTTCAGCCATGCACTGACCACCTCACCGCTGGCGCTGGACAAGCCGGTTCAGGTGGCGGATTTCGGTTCGGGCAAGGGTTACCTGACGTTCGCGATCCACGACTACCTGCGCAACACCTTGAAGGCCGAAGGCGTGGTGACTGGCGTCGAGTTGCGTGAAGAGATGGTGGATTTGTGCAACGCCGCAGCCGCAAAGCTCGAGCATCCGGGGCTGGTGTTCAAGTGCGGTGATGTGCGCAGCGTGGCGCCGAGCGAGCTGGACGTGATGATCGCGCTGCATGCCTGCGACATCGCCACCGACTATGCGATTCACACCGGCATTCGTTCCGGCGCCTCGATCATCATGTGCTCTCCGTGCTGCCACAAGCAGATCCGCCTGCAAATCCAGAGCCCGGCGCTGCTCAAGCCGATGCTGCAATACGGTCTGCATTTGGGCCAGCAAGCGGAAATGGTCACCGACAGTTTGCGTGCGTTGTTCCTGGAAGCCTGTGGTTATGAGACCAAGGTCTTTGAGTTCATCTCACTGGACCACACCAACAAGAACAAGATGATCCTGGCGGTCAAACGAGCCGAGCCGATTGATCCGGCCCAGCTGTTGGTGAAGATTCAGGAGCTGAAGGATTTCTACCACATCAGCGAACATTGCCTCGAAACGCTGCTGCGGGCCGATGGGTTGCTGGTTGCTAAGGCTTGACCTGAATCCCTACCGGTAACGTGCCCGGTTGCGCCGGGCGTACGGCCGTCTTGCGTCCCAACATCACGGTCACGATCACCCCGGCGGCAAACAGCCAGGTGATCGGCTCGATGTGTTCGCCGAAGAACAGCGCCGAAAAGGCGATGGTGAAGAAGATCTGCAACAGCTGGATCTGACTGACCCGGGCAATGCCGCCCATCGCCAGCCCGGCGTACCAGGCGAAGAAGCCGATGAACTGCGAAAACAGCGAGACGTAACCGAAGGCCCACCAGGTCTTGGCCGAAATCTCGCCCTGATGTTGCAGCGCCAGGTACACCACCGGCCCGGTCAGCAACGGCGTCGATAACACCAGTGCCCAGCAGATCACCTGCCAACCGCCCATCTCCTTGGCCAATCGGCCGCCCTCGGCGTACCCCAAACCGCCCACGGCAATCGCGCCGAGCATCAGCAAATCACCGGCCTGAATGCTGCCGGCCCCGCTGATCAGCGCATAACCCAGCACCAGCGCGCTGCCCAGCGCGGCGCAGGCCCAGAAGGCTTTCGACGGTCGTTCGTGGGACAACCACGCGGCGTACAGCGCTACGCACAACGGCTGTAAGCCGTTGACCAGCGCACCGTGAGACGCCGGCAAGGTTTGCATGGCCCAGGCCGACAACACCGGGAAGCCGAGGATCACCCCGGCGATCACCAGGGTCAGGCCTTTGACTTGTTTCCAGGTCGGCCACTTTTCACGGCGCCACAGCAACAACATCGCCGCCGGAACCGCCGCGAACAGCGCACGGCCCAGGCCGTTGAGCAGCGGATGGAGTTCCTGCACGACGATCCGTGTGAAGGGCAGGGTGAGGCTGAAGATCACAACGCCGAGCAGGCCGAGGGCCATGCCGGTGTTTTCGCGCGAGGACATGATGGCAACCAGAATACAGGGTGACGGGAAGACCTTCATCTAGCCATAAACCGGGGTCGTTGCTCTGTTACAGCTAGGTGCAGAGTTATCCGTACAGTTTGAGGGCCTCTTCGCGAGCAAGCCCGCTCCCACAGGGGAACGCATTCCAATGTGGGAGCGGGCTTGCTCGCGAAGAACGATGACGCGGTAGTAGCTGGTTATTACCCGACCCCGCAGATAAGGACTACTTTGAATACTCCTGCAGACCCACGTATTTCCCAGAGGAGTCATCCCCATGGCGGCTAAAAAAATTCTGATGCTGGTCGGCGATTACGTCGAAGACTACGAAGTGATGGTGCCGTTTCAGGCGCTGCTGATGGTCGGCCACACGGTGCACGCCGTTTGCCCGGACAAAACCGCCGGTCAGACCGTACGCACGGCGATCCATGACTTCGAAGGCGACCAGACCTACAGCGAAAAACCCGGTCACCTGTTTGCCCTGAACTTCGACTTCGCCAAGGTCAAGTCCGAAGACTACGACGCCCTGCTGGTGCCAGGTGGTCGTGCGCCGGAGTACCTGCGCCTGAACGAAAAAGTCCTGGAACTGGTGCGCGCGTTCGACAAGGCCGGCAAACCGATCGCTGCTGTGTGTCACGGTGCTCAACTGCTGGCGGCCGCGGGAATTCTCGAAGGTCGCGAGTGCAGCGCTTATCCGGCCTGTGCCCCGGAAGTGCGCCTGGCGGGCGGTACGTTCATCGATATCCCGGTGACGGAAGGTCACGTACAAGGCAATCTGGCCACTGCGCCAGCCTGGCCGGCGCACCCGAGCTGGCTCGCCGGTTTCCTCGGGTTGCTGGGCACCAAAATCACGCTGTAACGAGGGACCTTTGCATGTGCGAGCTCTACGTCAAAGCCGATCCGATTCTCTACGAATCGCGCTCCCGCTCGCTGCGCATCTGCGGGGTGGTCACCACCCTTCGGCTGGAAAATCAGTTCTGGGACATCCTCAGCGAAATCGCCGAGGCCGACGGCATGACCACCAATCAGTTGATCGCCAAGCTGTATGAAGAGGTGATGGACTACCGCGGCGAGGTGGTGAATTTCGCCTCGTTTTTGCGGGTCAGTTGTATGCGGTATCTGAGTCAGCGACGGGTGCAGGCGCCGGAGTTATCGGTGGTGCGCGCGGTGGTGAAGTAGGGCAGGTTGGTCTTTACTCTGAAGCGCCAAACCTCTCAATTGCCAAGGAGAAAGAGCATGTCTGGATGGTATGAAGTGAGCAAAAGCAGCAATGGTCAGTTCAAATTTGTACTGAAGGCCGCTAACGCGGAAACCATTCTGACCAGCGAGCTGTACACCACCCGCGCGGCCGCTGACAAAGGCATCGTGTCGGTTCAGAGCAACAGCCCGAAGGATGAACGCTACGAGAAGAAAACCACCAAGGATGGCCATCCTTACTTCAACCTCAAGGCTGGTAACCACGAGATCATCGGTAGCAGCGAGGCTTACACCTCCGCTGCCGCGCTGGAGAAAGGCATCTCCAGCGTAAAAGCCAACGGGCCGACCACGGTGATCAAGGACAAGACCTTGCCGGTGCTCTAAACACACCGGCTACCTAGTGTGGGAGCGGGCTTGCTCGCGAAGGCGTGGTGTCAGTCACCTTCAATGTTGCCTGACACACTGCCTTCGCGAGCAAGCCCACTCCCATATTGGTTTTGTATCTGTTTTGAGATCAGCGCAATGCTTTCAACAGGTCTTGCAGCTGGCTGCAACCGGCCTCATCCAACGGAAACACCGGCAACCGCGGATCGCCCACTTCCAGCCCGGTGGCGCGCAAGCCGGCCTTGATCGTCGCCGGCAAGCCACCCTTCAGAATGAAATCCAGCAGCGGCAACTGGCGATAAAACACTTCGCGTGCCTTGCCCAGGTCGTTGGCCAATACCGCTTCATACAAATCAAGATTGAGCTGCGGGATCAGGTTCGGTGCCGCCGTGCACCAGCCTTTTGCGCCCGCCGCAAAGGCTTCCAGCGCCAATGGATTACAGCCGTTGTAGAACGGCACCTGACCTTCGCCGAGCCGTTGCAGTTGGTGCATGCGCTGGATGTCGCCGGTGCTTTCCTTGACCATCGTCACGTTGTCCACGGCATTGAAAATCCGCAGGATCAGGTCCACCGACATATCGGTGCCGCTGGTCGCCGGGTTGTTGTAGAGCATGATCGGTACGCCGATGTTCTCGCCGATGGCGCGGTAGTGGGCGAGGATTTCCGCTTCGCTGAGTTTCCAGTAGGACGTCGGCAGCACCATCACCACGTCGGCGCCGTGGTCTTCGGCGAAACGTGCGCGGCGCACCGCTTTGGCCGTGGTCAGGTCGGACACGCTGACGATGGTCGGCACACGTTTGGCCACGTGCTTGATGCTGAATTCGCTGACCTGATCCCACTCCGCGTCGCTCAGGTAAGCGCCTTCGCCGGTGCTGCCCAGCGGTGCGATGGAGTGGACGCCGCCATCGATCAGGCGATCGATGGAACGCCCGAGCGCGTCGAGATCAACGCCTTCGCCGTTGGCGGTGAACGGAGTGATGGTGTAGCCGATGATGCCGTGAATGGTTGGGGTCGACATGGCGACGCTCCTCTTGAAAATGAGTGGTTTCAGTTCAGGCAATCGGCGTGTTGACGCAGGTTCTGCCGAGCGTAGTAGTTGAAAGCGGCGGCGTGACGTTTCGGCCTGGCGATCCAGTCATGGGCTTCGCGGCCCAGCTCTGGCAGGATCGGCTTGATGGTCCCGGCGCTCATGGCCAGCAATTGCAGCTTGGCCGCTCGCTCAATCAGTTGCGCAATGACACAGGCTTCTTCGATGGTCGCACCGGTGGACAATTGGCCGTGGTGTGAAAGCAGAATCGCCCGTTTGTCGCCCAGGGCGGCGGCAATCAGTTCACCTTCCTCGTTGCCCACCGGCACGCCCGGCCAGCCTTCGAGAAACGCGCAATCGTCGTAAAGCGGGCAGAGGTCCATGTGGGAAATCTGCAGCGGCACTTCGAGCATCGATAGCGCGGCAACGTGGGTCGGGTGAGTGTGGATGATGCAGTTAATGTCTGGCCGCGCGCGGTACACCCAGCTGTGGAAACGGTTGGCCGGGTTGGGCATGCCGTGGCCTACAAGCACGTCCAGGTCTTCGTTGACCAGCAGCAGATTGCTGGCGGTGATTTCGTCGAAACCCAGGCCCAGTTGCTGAGTGTAGTAGGTGCCAGGTTGCGGGCCGCGGGCGGTAATCTGCCCGGCCAGGCCGGAGTCGTGGCCGTTCTCGAACAGAATCCGGCAGGTCAGGGCCAGCTTTTGCCGGTCGGTCCACGTATTATCCGCCAGAGTATTTTGCATCTGGGTCAGCGTTTGCTTGACCAGTTGCTCTTTGGGTAGTGCTAAGGTCTTGGCCATATCGGTGTCCTTTGGGTGGTTCAATGGACGTCGGATTTGCCGTTCACTCGTTGCTCGCAAGGTCATGGGTGAATGCAAATGACACAAGTGATGCTATATGACACATTGTGTCATTGGCAAGGAACAATCGTTGCTCCCTTGATGGATTAATCGCTCTACATGTCTATCCGTTTGAAATTACTGAGAAAAAAACTCGGCGTGACGCTGGAGGCCTTGGCCGAAAAGTCCGGCATGACCAAGAGCTATCTGTCGAAAGTCGAACGCGGGTTGAACACTCCGTCGATTGCTGCCGCGTTAAAACTGGCCAAGGCACTGAACGTGAAGGTCGAGGAGTTGTTCTCCGAAGACAACGTCAGCCTCGACAGTTACAGCCTGGTGCGCAGCGATGAACGCCAGTCTCTGGCGGCCAACGATGAAAGCCCGGGCTATGCGGTGCTGGCCCATCAGGTCAGCGAGCGCAGCCTGCTGCCGTTCATGATTTACCCGCCGACCGAGTTTGCCGACAAGACCTTCAAGGAACATTTGGGCGAGGAGTTTCTGTTCGTGCATGAGGGGCAGGTGGAAGTGGACTTCATGAACGAGCGGGTGCTGCTCAATCGTGGGGACGCGTTGCACTTCAATGCGCAGAAACCACACCGGATACGGTCAGTGGGCGAGGTTCAGGCGCAGTTGCTGGTGGTCGTACATAGCGCTGAAGAATGAGTCGATTGGTCTGACGCCTTCGCGAGCAAGCCCGCTCCCACATTAGACCGAGTTGTCCGGACAGACGCGGTCAAATGTGGGAGCGGGCTTGCTCGCGAAGGCGTCAGCCGCGTCGCCGCTAAACCTCGACCGGCACGGTCAGCTTGGGGTTGCCCAACGCATGCGTCTTCGAATCAAAAAACCGCAACTCACTCCCGGTTCCTTCAAACACCTTCGCGTAGTGCCGCTTCTGGTGCTGAATGAACGCCTTGCTGCGCGGATAAATCGAGATTGCCACCACCTGCGGTTTCGCCTGGCGCAAGGCGTGGATGATGTGGCTGTCCTGCTCCCCCAGGGCATGGCCAAACAGGCACAAGCCGTCGCCATGGCCAAGTAGCTGGTCGTAGCAGAACGACAGATAGTCCGAGCTGCGAATGGTTTTGAGCTTGTCCTGCGCCGGACCTTCATTGACGAACAGCGGCACGTCGTCGAGGGTCTTGATCGTGTTGTTGATCGCGAAACTGCCGAGCAGCGTGCCCTCGGTCGACAGCAGTTTGCGCGCCGTGCCGTCCTGATTCCGCACCAGGTGCAACCCGCCATGCAGGTAAAGCAGGCGGATTTTATCGGTCGCCGTGGCGCTCAGATCAAAGCTTGATTCTGCACCCTGAAACAGGTCGCTTATCGCATCAGGCTGGTGCTGAGTCGCCCAGTAGTTGAGCAAGTCGTAGTTGGTGGTGAACACGGTCCGGTAACGGCCCAGTTCCTGATTGATCGCCGCCAGCGTTGAAGGCACCACCAGCCGCCACGGGATGTGCACCGCGTGCACGGTGTTGATCAGCGCTTCCTTGATCGCGTAGTAACGATTACGTGGTGCGGCGGAACTCACGGCCAGGGCCTTGTTGACCCGGCTGGTGGTTTTCAGCGCGCTGAGCACCTGCTCGAAGCTGCGCGTCTGCAGGGCGTCGAACACGCTCAGCTCGGACTGGCTCAGGGGTTTTTCTTCTACGGTACGGGCGTTTTCGAACAGCGAGTCGTAGCCGAAGTCGTCCCACACGGCGCGACTGGCGCCGTTGCCCACCAGCAGGCCGCTGAACGAGGCGGTGGCGCGCAAGGCGTTCCAGTCTTCAAGTTGGGCATCAACATCCTGGAAATCGGTCATTGCGGTCAAAGTCTCAAAAGCAAAAGGTCTGATGGGCGGCGACTTTATCACGACCAAGACTTGAGCCAGATCAAGTTACTTCATGACCGATAGGTCGATTCTGTGGGACCCGCCAGATCGGCGCTGCCGACTCGGCCTCAGCCAGGAGACTCGCTTATGAGCAGCACGTTTTTCATCCCCGCCGTGAACATCATGGGCATCGGTTGCCTCGACGAAGCCATGGATGCCATTCGCAAGTACGGTTTTCGCAAGGCACTGATCGTCACCGACGCCGGGCTGGCCAAGGCGGGTGTCGCGAAGATGATTGCCGAGAAGCTGGCAATGCAGGACATCGATTCGGTGATTTTCGACGGCGCCAAGCCTAACCCGAGCATCGCCAACGTCGAGAGCGGTCTGGGTCTGCTCAAGGAAACCCGCTGTGATTTCGTGGTGTCCCTGGGCGGCGGTTCGCCCCATGATTGCGCCAAAGGCATCGCGTTATGCGCGACCAACGGCGGGCAGATTGGCGATTACGAAGGTGTCGATCAATCCACCCAACCACAACTGCCGCTGATCGCCATCAACACCACCGCCGGCACTGCCAGCGAGATGACCCGTTTCTGCATCATCACCGACGAATCCCGTCACGTGAAAATGGCCATTGTCGATCGCAACGTCACGCCGCTGCTGTCGGTCAACGACCCGGCGCTGATGGTCGCCATGCCCAAGGGCCTGACGGCTGCCACCGGCATGGACGCGTTGACCCACGCCATCGAAGCCTACGTTTCCACGGCGGCCAACCCGATCACCGATGCCTGCGCACTGAAGGCGATCACGTTGATCAGCAACAACCTGCGCCTGGCCGTCCGCAACGGCAGTGACATGGCCGCGCGGGAAAACATGGCCTACGCGCAGTTCCTCGCCGGCATGGCGTTCAATAACGCATCACTGGGTTATGTCCACGCCATGGCTCACCAGTTGGGCGGGTTTTACGACTTGCCTCATGGTGTGTGCAACGCGGTCCTGCTGCCTCACGTACAAAGCTTTAACGCGCTGGTTTGCGCCGATCGCCTCACCGATGTCGCCCTTGCGATGGGCGCCGATGTTCACGGTTTCACCCCGGAAGCGGGCGCCCAGGCGGCCATCGTGGCGATCCGCAGCCTGTCCAAGGACGTGGAAATTCCCGCCGGTTTGCGTGAGCTCGGCGCCAAGCTCAACGACATCCCGATCCTCGCCACCAATGCCTTGAAAGACGCGTGCGGCCTGACCAATCCTCGCGTGGCGGATCAGCGCCAGATCGAGGAGATTTTCCGCAGCGCGTTTTAGGAAGTCTTGCGGCCGGGCGCGAGCATTACGCAGAGCATCGCGCCCAACGCCAGCAAGGTACACAACAGTGACAACGGCCATGCTTGCGGGCTCGCGATCAAACTGGCGATCCCGCCGATAACGGCAGCCATCAGTTGATGAATGAAACCGCTCAACGCCATCGCATACGCACCGCCGACCGGCGAACCGTCATTGGCCAGGGACAGGCTGACCGGATAAGTCAAAGACTGGCCGAACACCGCAACGCAATAGGGCAACCAGAACAGCAGCGCCACTGAAGTGCCCGCCAGACTCCCCAGCAACATCACCGCGCTGCCGGCCAGCACCAGCCCTACACCTGCCGTTATCAACCCGCGTTGACCGGTGTGAAGTACAAAGCCATTGACCGCCAAAGCCCCCAGAAAATAGGCCGCGCTGATCGGCCAGCCCAACAACCCGTATTCCACGGCCGACCAGTTGAACGGGCCTTGCAGAATCAGCGGCGCTGCGGTGTTGAACGCGACAATCACCCCGTACCCAAGGCCGCCGGTGAGGGCCGGCAGCAGAAAGGCTCGATGACGCAAAATGCGCCAGTAACTCGGCCAGGCGGATGACGGGACATTCTCCTCGGCCAGCATCGGGAACCTGACCCGGGCCACGATCAGCCCCATCATCAGACTCACACCCCCCAACAGATAGAAAATCGATGGCCAGCCCAGCGCCACCTGGATGATCGACCCCAGGTATTGGCCGATCCCCAGCGCCACCACAAAGGAAATCGAAATCCAGGACAACGCCTTGGCCAGAAGATCACCGCGGAAACTGTCGCGGATCAGCACCCGGGCCATGACCGAAATGCCGCTGGCGCCAATGCCCTGAACCAGTCGAAACGCCAGGAACGATTCAAGCGTCTGGCTCAGGGGCAGGGCCAGATTGCCCAACCCGTAGATGCCCACCGCGGCAAGCAGCACCGGTTTTCGACCGATGCGCTGGCCCAGGCTGCCCCAGAACAACATCGGCAACGCCATGCCGATCAGATACACCGCCAGCCCCCAGGAAACCTGCGAGGCGTCGGCGGACAGATCCCGGGCCATGTCCGGCAGCGCCGGCAGGTAAATGCTCATGCCCAACTGGGCGAGGAAAACCGTGCAGCAGGTGACGAGGAGGGTGGTGCTGCTCTTCATTGAATCTTCCCTGATTTCAGTTCAACAGCCGATGTCCCGGCCTCGAGTGCGTAAAAGCTCGGTAATGAGTTCACAAAAGTGGCGGATCAGCGTCGGCTCCATGTCGGCGCGCAGGGTGATTCTGATGGCCGCCTTGCCTTGTGCGACCACCGGGAAAAACACGGCCGAGGTGAAGAAGCCGTGATTGGCCAGTTCCATGGCGATGCTGTTGGCCAGCGCTGCTTCGCCGCAGTTGACCAGTCGAATCGCCATGTTGCTGTTGTGTTGATCGGTGCGGATGAGGCTGTCGAACAGCCGGATATTAACCTGAAGTTTTTCCTGTAACACGGCAAATTCCGGCGTGCGATGAAGCTGGATGGATGCTCTGCCTGCGCCAATGGCTGCACTGTTCAGGCTTTGCGACCAATTGCTGGGGCCGCCGTAACGGGCAATGAGCCTCTTCTGCCGTTCATTGCCCAGCATTACCAGACCACCGCTGGCGCCAAACGACTTGGCCAGCGAGGCGACGATCAGGCAGTCATCCTCCAGGGCGTGCAACCTGGGGCGCACGAGGCCAACGCCGAATGTTCCGACGGCGGACAGCGCGTGGGAATCGTCCAGGTAGAGAAACAACCCATAGCGGTCCTTGAGATACAAAAGACTGTCCAGGTCTGCGATCCCGCCCATGCTGTAGGCGCCGTCGGCGACATACGCGACGGTGCGGTGTTGCTGGCACTGCTTCTCGAGAAAATCCATGTCGTTATGAGGGCAGGTCACGACCGTGGTTTCATCGGCGCAGGCGGCTTTGAGGTGATTCATCGAATAGTGCGCCAACCGGTCGAAGACCATCACGGGAGGGCGGTTTTCCGTGAACACGCCGCTGGCCAGCAACGGCAGGATTCCGGCACTCGCCGCACTGCACGACAAGGTGCTCAGGCAACTGGCGCCGAACAACTCGGACAGTTCGGTTTCGTACTGTTCCAGAATCGCCAGCTTGCAGCGGTTCTTTGAGTTGGCGACGCGAAGGGTGCCGGTTTCCCACAGGGTATTCATGGCGCCATCGAGAATGTCGGGATGGTGATCCAGGCCCAGGTAAGACGTCGTGCCGAAATGATGAAAGGCGCGCCCGTGCTGATCGAGCATCCGGTTGGCACTTTTGATTTCGACGTTGAGCCCCGAAATTTTCCCGGCTTCAGCGCTCTCCCAATCGTGATCGGCCAATGCGATGACTTTGCGGTAGTTGGTGTAGCGGTTTGCCGCCTGTGCTGTCTGGTCCATATGAAAATGACTTTCCTTGAGTGAAACGATCCATGGGTGTGTTGCAGTTCGTGTGTGTTTCCAGACTTTACAGAGCGCGGCGGAGGCTTTGAATCGGCTGTTTCCGGTACGGCTGAGTGTTACAAGAGATTTATGTGTAGGGCGATGCCTCGTGATGTTGTGGGCAATTTGCTTTGCCGAGTCGCGTAGAAACCGGGCTATCCTGCCGACTCAGTCGAACAGAAGTCATCGAGCCCTCCATGCTGCAAAAAAGCCTGATCCGCCGCCTCGACCTGATCACTCTCCAGCTGTTTGTCGCCGTTCATGAGGAGGGCACGCTGACCCGTGCCGCCGCGCGTGAAGCCATCGCCGTGTCGGCGGCCAGCAAGCGGCTGATGGAGTTGGAAGAAGCGCTGGGCATCAGTCTGTTCGTGCGCCAGGCCAAGGGCATGACCCTGACGCCGGCCGGTGAAACCTTGTTGCACCATGCCCGGCAGATGCTGTTCAACGTTGAGAAAATGGGGCTCGAACTGGGCGAGCACAGCCACGGTATTCGCGGCTATGTGCGGATGCTCGCCAACCTGTCGGCGATCATTCAGTTTCTGCCCGAAGACCTGCGGGACTTTTCCGAGCGTCATCCTCAGGTCAAGACCGACCTCGAAGAACGCCCCAGCAGCGGGGTGATTCAGGGTGTGCTGGATGGCGTGGCGGACCTTGGGATCTGCTCCAGTGACAGCGACGTCAAAGGTTTGCACAGCGTGCTTTATCGACAGGACAAACTGATGGTGTTGATGCTGCCCGATCATCCGCTGGCGAGTCGTTCCAGCCTGGCCTTCGCCGATACGCTGGACAGCGATTACGTCGGTCTGCATTCCGCCAGTTCGATCAATATGCGTACCCACGCGGCCGCGCGCCAGGCCGGCAAAGTGCTGCGGCTACGGATTCATGTACCGGGTTTCGACGCCATGTGCCGGATGGTCCAGGCCAACATGGGCATCGGCATCCTGCCGCAAAAGGCCTATGAACTGTTTGGCCAGGCGCTGGGCTTGCACGCGGTGCCGTTGACGGATGACTGGTCGGATCGCGCGTTGGTTCTGGTGGTGCGTGATGAAGCGGCGCTGTCGCCGGTGAGCCGGATGTTGTTCGAGCATTTGCGTGGGGTGGTCTGAGCGTTCGCGTTTCGCGAACGCTCGTTGCCAACTGAAGGTTGGATTCCTTCACCCGTGGTCCTCTAGCCTTGGCTCATATTCCAAGAACAACATGAGGTATCCCGCGATGACTGCCCCCTTGAGTGCAATCAAAGTGATCGAGATCGGCACGCTGATCGCCGCGCCGTTTGCCGCACGCATGCTCGCCGAGTTCGGCGCCGAAGTGATCAAGATCGAAGCCATGGGTCAGGGCGACCCGCTGCGCAAATGGCGCAAGCTGCACGAAGGCACGTCGCTGTGGTGGTACCTGCAATCGCGAAACAAGAAGTCCCTGGCGCTGAATCTGAAATCCCCCGAAGGCATTGAACTGGTCAAGCAACTGGCGACCAGCGCCGACGTGCTGATCGAAAACCTGCGTCCCGGCGCCCTGGAAAAACTCGGCTTGGGCTGGGACGTATTGCATGCCCTCAACCCCAATCTGACACTGGTGCGCATTTCCGGTTATGGCCAGACCGGCCCATACCGCGACCGCCCGGGGTTCGGTGCGATCGGCGAGGCCATGGGCGGAATCCGCTACACCACCGGCACCCCCGGTTCACCACCGGCTCGGGTGGGCGTCAGCCTCGGCGATTCATTGGCTTCGCTGCACGCGGTGATTGGTGCCTTGATGTCGCTGCTGCGGGTCAAGACCGGGCAGGGCGGTGGGCAAGTGGTCGATGTGTCGCTGGCTGAAAGTGTGTTCAACGTCATGGAAAGCCTGGTGCCGGAATACGACATGCTCGGCCATGTTCGTGAGCGTAGCGGCGGGGCCTTGCCGGGCATTGCACCGTCCAACACTTACCTCACGGCCGATGGCGCCTACGTGGTGATCGCCGGCAATAGTGACCCGATCTACAAGCGCTTGATGGACGTCATCGGCCGCCGTGATCTGGCCGATGCGCCGGAATTTGCCCATAACGACGGGCGTGCTGCCAAGAGCAACGTGCTCGATGCGGCGATCACTCACTGGACCAGCAGCCTGCCGATCGACGATGTGTTGTCGGCACTGGAAGCTGCCGAAGTCCCGGCCGGGCGCATCTATTCAGTCGCCGACATCGTCGCCGATCCGCACTATCAGGCGCGGGACATGCTGCTCAACGCCGACCTGCCCGGCGGCGCCACGGTGAAGATGCCCGGCATTGTGCCAAAAATGTCCGAGACGCCCGGAGGCGTGAACTGGTCCGGACCTGCACTGGGCCAGCACACCGACGGCATCCTCGCGAGTCTGGGCCTTACGGGGTCAGACATCGAACGGCTGAAAGCTGCAGGGGTGGTGCAATGATCACTGATTTTTCCGAGGCCCTGATTGTTCAGGAAGTCTCCCCCCGCGACGGCTTGCAGATCGAGCCGACCTGGGTCGAAACCGTCGACAAGATTGCGTTGATCGATCAGCTGTCGCTGGCCGGTTTCAGTCGCATCGAAGCAGGTTCGTTCGTTTCGCCCAAGGCGATTCCTGCGCTGCGCGACGGTGAGTTGGTGTTCAAGGGCATCGCCCGGCAACCGGGGGTGATTTACGTCGCATTGATCCCCAACCTGAAAGGCGCTCAACGGGCGCTGGCGACCGGTGCCGATGAGCTGAACCTGGTGATGTCCGCGAGTCAGACCCACAACCTGGCCAACATGCGCATGCGTTGCGAAACCTCATTGGCCGCGTTCGGCGAGATCGTGCAATTCGTTCGCGGGACGACGGTGCGACTCAACGCCAGCATCGCCACCACCTTCGGTTGCCCGTTTGAAGGCAGGATCGATGAGGATCGCGTGCTGCAAATCGTCGAGGCTTATCAGGAGCTCGGGATCCAGGGCATTACCCTGGCCGACACCACCGGCATGGCCAATCCGCGGCAGGTTGATCGTCTGGTGCAGCGGGTCTTGCAGCGAGTTTCGCCGGCTGATCTGACCCTGCATTTCCACAACACTCGCGGCCTTGGTTTGTGCAACGTGCTGGCCGCCTACGAGGCCGGTGCCCGACGCTTTGACGCGGCACTGGGCGGGCTCGGCGGTTGCCCGTTCGCGCCGGGCGCCTCGGGCAATATTTGCACCGAAGATTTGGTCAACCTGTGCGATGAAATCGGCATTCATACCGGCATCGATCTGCCGCTGTTGCTGCAATTGTCGCGAGGGTTACCCGCGCTGCTGGGCCACGAAGTGCCCGGTCAGCTGGCCAAGGCCGGACGCAATTGCGATCTGCATCCGACGCCGCAATCCATCACAACCTTGTAATCCCACACCAGACAACAAAAACAATCGGACACCCACGGGCAGTCCGCCTGGAGAACCATCATGAGCCTTAATGTACTGGAGGCGGGCGCGAGCCCGTCCGTTAGCCACGACGAAGAAAAAGCCCTGGTCAGCAAAGTCGCCTGGCGCCTGATGCCGTTGATCATGGTCTGCTACCTGTTCGCGTTTTTCGACCGCATCAACATCAGCTTCGCCAAGTTCCAGCTGCAGACCGACCTGAGCCTGAGCGACACCGCTTACGGCCTCGGCGCCGGGTTGTTCGTGGTCGGTTACGTGATCTTCGAAGTGCCGAGCAATATGATGTTGTACAAGGTCGGCGCCCGGCGCTGGATCGCCCGGATCATGATGTCCTGGGGCCTCGCCACTGCGGCCATGGTCTTCGTCAATAGCGAATGGCAGTTCTACGCCCTGCGCTTTGTGATTGGCGCGATGGAGGCGGGTTTTGCACCGGGTGTGCTGTATTACCTGACGCTGTGGTTCCCGCAGCACTATCGCGGGCGCATCACGTCGATGTTGTTTCTGTCGTCGGCGTTTGCCGGTCTGGTCGGCGCACCGTTCTCCGGGCTGGTGTTGCAACACCTCGACGGCTTTATGGATATGCGCGGCTGGCACTGGTTGTTTCTGCTGGGCGGCGTGCCTTGCATCGGCCTTGGCTTGCTGGTGCTGACATTGCTCAAGGACCGTATTGAAGACGCCCATTGGCTGACGCCGTCGGAGAAAACGCTGCTGGCCAGCCGCATCGCTCACCATGAACCGCACAAGAGCGGCGGCTCGTTGCTCGCCGCGCTGCGGATTCCGGGTTTCCTGACCCTCGGGCTGATCTACTTCCTGATTCAGGTGGCGTCCTACGGCTTGAACTTCTGGGCCCCGCAACTGATTCGCAGCGCTGGCACCGAAAGCCCGGTGATGATCGGTTTGCTAACCGCCATCCCTTACATCTGCGGCGCCATCAGCATGGTGGTGATCGGGCGGTTGTCCGACTCGACCGGCGAGCGACGCAAGTTTGTCGCAGGTCTGGTCGCGGTGGGCGCTGTAGGGTTCTTCTGTGCAGGGATTTTCGCTAACCACACGACCTTCCTGATTGTCGCGCTGGGCTTGCTCGGTGCCGGGATCATCGCGTCTATCCCGAGCTTCTGGACCCTGCCGCCGAAACTGCTGGCCGGTGCTGGCGCAGGGGCTGCGGGCGGAATCGCAGTGATCAACACCCTCGGCCAGTTCGGCGGCATCGTCAGCCCGGTGATGGTGGGGCGGATCAAAGACCTCACGGGCAGCACCACGCCGGCACTGTATGTCATCGGCGTTGCTGCGCTGATCGCCGTCGCGCTGCTGCTGTGGGGGTTGCCGCAGAAGCTGCGCACGCTCGACAAGTTTTAAAAGATCGCCGGCTACCCCAGCTCGTGCAGGGACCACGCATCCCTATAGGAGCTGGCGCAGCCTGCGATCTTTTGATCTTCAAGACGTCGCAATGATCGCCTTTGCCGGCGAAGTATCGAACTGAATCAACACCACTCCAGCCATCAACAAAATCGCCCCAACCATTCGCGGCAACGTCATCTGCCGCTCCACCAACCCAAACCACCCGAAGTGATCCAGCACCAGCGACGCCACCACCTGTCCCGCCAGCGCCAAAGCAATAAACCCCGAGGCCCCGAGTTTGGGCAGCAACATCAGCGCCAACGAAATAAAGCACACCCCAAACGCACCACCGGCCCACATCCACAGCGGCGCCTTGCTGATGAACGCCAGCGATGGCAACGGCAAACGCAGCGCCAACATAACCGGCAACAACACCACAATACTCACCAACAACGACGCGAGAGTCGCCCACAACGGATGGCCCAAACCGCGCCCGAGGTTGGCGTTGATCGCGCTTTGAAAAGGCACCACCGCCCCGGCTATCACGGCCAGCAGCAACAGCCCGGCCCAATGCAACGTACTCATGAAGATTCTCCAACAGGTTTTGCTGGACTCTAGAGTATTCGTCGCGCAGATTTAAATTCCAAATAGCTATCCAGAACATGCATCAGATGAATGATCTTCGGCGCATCGACCTCAATTTGCTGGTGATCCTCGACGCCTTGCTCAGTGAGCAACATGTGACCCGTGCCGCCGAGCGCCTGCACCTGAGTCAGCCGGCCGTCAGTCATGCGTTGGCGCGGTTGCGTGATCTGCTTGGCGATCCTTTGCTGGTGCGGGCGGGCGCCGGCCTCGTGCCAACCCCGCGAGCCCTGGAGTTGATGGCCCCTTTGGCCGAAGCCCTGGCTCAGGTGCAATCGCTGCTGGCACCGAATACCTTCGATCCGGCCATCGCCAAGCGCACGTTTCGACTGGCGATGTCCGACTACGGTGCCGCCATCGTCCTGCCGAGGTTGATCCGGACCTTGCGCCGGGAAGCGCCGGGCATCGATCTGCAAATCAGCCATGCCAGCCGCGAAGGCATGCTCGAGGGTGTGCTCAACGGTGACATCGACGTGGCGGCAGGCGTCTTTCCAGAGTTGCCGAACGAGTTGCGCAGCACCCCGCTGTTTGAAGAGCACTACGCCTGTCTGGCAGACCGCAACAGCCTGCCCGTCGATGGCGTGCTCGACCTGCCGACCTACCTCGCCCGCCCCCACGTCCTGCTGGAAATGCGCGGCAGCGGCACCCCGGAAATCGAACGGGCCCTGACAGCCCTGCGTGAACGCCGTCGCGTGGCGATCAGCCTGCCGCACTGGAGCGTCGCCCCGGAATTCATCAGCGGCACCGACCTGATCCTCACCGTCGCTTCCCGAGGGTTGCTCAATATCGATGAGCAGTCGTTGATCGTGGTCCCGCCGCCGTTTCACATTCCGTCGTTTACGTTTGTGTTGGTTTGGCACAAGCGGCGGGGTGGGGATCAGGCGTTGAACTGGTTGAATGGGCGGATTGGGGAAGGGATTAGGCAGGGATGACGTTCTATCCAGTGCCCTGATTTTGTAGTGTTTACCAACTGGCAGGCGGAAGACGTCTGGTATGGAAAACCCGTAGTACCTGCAGGCGTCCTTGGCGGACTCGATAGGGAATTAGATAAGGTCGGTCTGGCAAGACCCATTCTCGAGTGCCGGGCAGACGGCCTTCACGGCCGGTTGCCGGGAAGCGCGCAAGGTGATCGACGCTGGCAAGGATGGCTTGGACGAAGTCCGCTGCGGCTTTCGGATTCTCAATTGCTATACAAGCGGCTTCGTCATCGAGGTTCTTTAATGCAGTACGCAGCCACTCAACGCGCATTGGCTGTCCACTTGTCGGCGATTGCGTTCACTTCTTCCGGCGTTGCGAAGTCACCGGCATCGGCTTCTTTCAGCGCTTTCTGAATTTCTTCAATTTGCCAGGCTTCCCTCGCGAGATATTCACGCAGAGCATCCACTGCGAGAAATGACTTACTGCGACCCGTGGCCCTGGCAAGGTTGGCGAGCGTATCGGCTAGTTCGTCTGGCAAGCGCAAAGACATGACGGACATGACGGTCTCGATGTAGTGGTTTGTAATACAACATACTACAGCGTCATGCAGGGGGTTAGGCCACCCCCGTTCGTCTGCCGTAACAAATGATTGAACAGACCTGCCGAGCCGGGGATAGTGCGCGGCTGAAATCGTCTGGTTTTGAAGCACACAAGGAACAAGGGAATGACATTGAAGTCCGGGTTGATGGGATGTTCGGCGCTGTGTGGTTTGGTGATGACTACCAACACCAGACTGCTCGGCCCAATCCTCGCTTTCAGCGTTTTAACCATGACTGGCCACGCTCAAGCGGCCTGCGAAGAACTGCCCTTCGATGGACATTTGCTGGCTCGCTGCAAGGTATGGCCGGCTTTTAAAGACCAAGCCATTGCGTCGAAATCGACATTTACGCCGGTCTCCGAAGACGTAAACGATGGCGGGATGTTCGATCTGGAACTGTCGATCGTCAATTCCACCAACGACCAGACGCTGGCCACTTATCGCAAGAACGAAGCTTACAATTCCGACGCAGTCGGTTTTGAAGGTCTTGTCATTGATACGGCGCGCTACAAGCTGGCGTCGGATGTCCGGGCCTTTGGTCTGCGTTCGGGCTTTGGTCACCGATCGAGTTCTATGCCCTACTCCAAAACCGATCTTGCGTTGTACCTCAGGGAGGGTAATACCCTGCGTCCAGTGCTGGAGGGGCTGGTGGTTGCCAAGAACACGGGTGAGTGGATGGGCGACTGCACAGGTCAGGGGCAGGATATACGCAGAACCGTCGATATCGGCAAATCGACTCACAACGGATTTGCAGACTTGATCGTCACTTCAAGCACCACCGTGCTGAAAAACTTCAAATCAGGCGAGGAGTGCCTTTCTAAAACCAGCGATCTGAAAAAAACACAGATCACGCTGAGCTACGATGGCAAACACTACGTTGTGCCTGAAGAACTCAAAGGTTACTGAAAAAATGCTCACCGGCCTCAACCACCTGACCCTCGCCGTCACCGACCTGAACCGCAGCGTAGGGTTCTATCAAGATCTGCTGCAACTGCGCCTCGAAGCCTCTTGGGACACTGGCGCCTATCTTTCGCTGCCGGGTTTGTGGCTTTGTCTGTCTGCTGATCCGCTTCTTGGCTCGGAGCCTACCGTCGACTACACCCATTACGCCTTCACTGTCAGCGCATCGAATTTCCCGTTGTTCGTCGGACGCCTGCGATCCGCCAATGTCCAGGAATGGCGTGATAACCGGAGCGAAGGCGCGTCCTTCTATTTCTTCGACCCGGACGGGCACAAGCTCGAAGCCCATGTCGGCGACCTGGCATCCAGGCTGGCAGCCTGTCGTGAGCGGCCCTATGCGGGAATGAAGTTCTTCGACGATCTGTAAGTCGGGTTCCGGGAACCTGAGATAGACTTGCGTGCATTCACGCCGGCTCAACAGGACTTCCAATGACCCCATCGCTGCTAATGGCTGTTCTCGCCTCGGGCTTTATTTACGGCATCACGCCGGGGCCGGGTGTGTTGGCGGTGTTCGGCATCGGTGCGGCGCGAGGTCGGAGGGCCGGTGCGGGGTTTCTCTGCGGGCATTTGCTGGGGGATGTGGTCTGGTGCAGCACGGCGCTGATCGCGATTGTCGGTGCGCGGGAAATCGGCAGTACTGCGTTCGATGTGCTGGGCGTGCTCAGCGGGCTATACCTGTTTTGGCTCGGTCTGCGCGCGGTTCGCGCCCGTCGCAGCAGTGTCGAAGCACCACAAGGCCCGGCCCGGCAGCCGTTCTGGCACGGCATTCTGTTTGGCCTGACCAATCCGAAGGCTTACCCGGTGGCGGTAGCGACTTTTACGGCGCTGCTGTCCAGCCGTGCCGAATTGCTGCATTGGTCGATGCTGCCGTGGCTGATTGTCCTGAGCTTCGTCGGTGGCCTTATGGCCTACGCTATCCTCATTGGCATTGTCGGCGCGCGGCAGGTGCGCAGCTTGTACCAGCGCCATGAGCTGTTGATCACCCGATTGTGTGGGGTGATGTTTATCGGTTTCGCCATCAACGCCCTGGCGCATGCATTACCGGGGTTGGTGACGAACAAGGCGTGAGGCTGATCGCAGGGAGGCGTCAGTTTTATTGATGGGGCAGGGAGGGTTCTTTTTTGCTGCATTGTCCGGACACGCTCACCGCACTATGGCAACCAGAAATTCCGCGCCGTTGGCGAGCTTCATCGATCTCTTGCTGGACGCCGTTTGTGCGGTCGACAAACAGGGTCGCTTCGTATTTGTCAGCGCGGCCTGCGAGCGTATTTTCGGTTATACCCCCGAAGAGCTGATCGGCCAGCCGATGATCGATCTGGTGCACCCTGCCGATCGTCAGCGCACTCTCGATGCCGCGCGGGAGATCATGGGCGGCGACCCCAAGCTCAATTTCGAAAACCGCTACCTGCGCAAGGATGGCCGCGTGGCGCACATCCTCTGGTCGGCGCGCTGGTCGGAGGTCGACCAACTGCGCATCGCCGTTGCACGCGACATCACCGAGCGCAAGCAGGCCGAGTCCCGGCAAGCGGCGTTGTATGCGATCTCCGAAGCGGCCCACGCGGCGGAAGATTTACTGGCGTTGTTCAAACGCATCCATTTGATCATCGGTGAATGGCTGCCGGCGCTGAATTTCTCCGTGGCGCTGTATGACGAACACTGTGCGCAGCTGAATTTCCCTTATCACGTGGACGACCTGGAGCTGCAACCCGAGCAGCCCGGAACGATCACCGGACGTCTCTGCGCCGAGGTGATTCGCAGCGGCCAGCCGATTCTGCTGACACCGGATCAGGACAATCCACTTGAGGGGTTTGAGGCGTTGGTCGCAAACCAGCATTCGCCTTGCTGGCTGGGCGTGCCGTTGAGTTCACAAAACGGCACCATCGGTGCGCTGATCGTTAAAAGCGTGCCCGGTGGTGAGCGCTACACCGAACAGGACAAGGAGCTGCTGCAATACGTTTGCGCCCAGGTCGCCACAGCGATTGAGCGCAAGCAATTGCATGCCAGGCTGCAGCGCATGGCCCAGTACGACCCACTGACTCAACTGCCCAACCGAGAGTTACTCCGTGACCGGCTTAAAGATTCACTGACGCTGGCACGGGCAGATTCCGGGCGTATGGCATTGCTGTATGTCGACCTCGACCGTTTCAAAGAAGTCAACGACACCCACGGCCATGCGGTCGGCGACATGCTGTTGCAGGCGGTCGCCAATCGTCTCAAAGGCTGCGTGCGTGAAACCGACACCGTGGCGCGCATTGGCGGCGATGAGTTTGTGGTGTTGTTGCACAGCATCCACGCCTCGGAAGACGCCGACAGCGTGGCGGGAAAAATCCGTCAGGTGCTGGCTCAACCCCTGCGTCTGGACGGCCACAGCCTGATCATCCAGACGAGCATCGGCGTTGCGCGATACCCCGACCACGGCACTGAAGAAAAGCAGTTGTTCCGGCATGCCGATGAGGCCATGTACGCCGCCAAGCGCCAACATCATCAGCGCTTCGGGGCCTGAAAAAATCTGCCACCGTTCGTCGCGGCGATTTCAACTTTTCTAAACCTTTGCGGTGAGCGAAATTCTGATTCTATGCGGGCTCCTGCTCGCCGCGATCATCACCAAGAGGTAGAGAATCATGCCTAATTCAAGAAACTCGAACTCGGGAAACTTCGCCAACGATCGAACGAAGGCGTCTGAAGCCGGTCGCAAAGGTGGGAAAACTACCACTACGACCGTCGATAAAGACCCTGCGAAACCCGATATGGGCCGCAAAGGTGGCCAGAAATCGAAGTAGCGGTGAAGGTAGTTTTGATTGAGAGGCGGGAGCGTAAGCTCCCGTTTAAATTTTTTACGAGGAGGGCGCGACCATGAGCCGGATGGCCACCCGATTACGCAATGCAAGTTTTGCCACGTTGCTGGGCCTGTGTGCCAGCAGTGCCTTTGCCCAGTCCCCCGCCGAATTCATCAACGATGCATCGGCCAAAGGCATGGCCGACATCGAAGCCAGCCGCCTGGCGCACCAGAAAACCGAATCCAAAGAGGTCAAGGACTACACCATCGTCGTCATCAACGACCGCACCACCGCCAACCAGCACCTGGCGAAAATCGCCAAGCAACTGGATTTGCCGGTCGCCCCGCGCGAAGAGGTAGTCGATAAAGCCAAAGCCTTGATGCCGCAAGTGCAGGACGGCGAGAGCTTCGACCAGGCCTACGCGGCCAATCAGGTGAAAACCACCCAGGAAGCCATCGAACAGCTTCAACAGGCAGCGCAGACCACCGACGTGCCTGAAATCAAAGCCTTCGCCGAAGAAACCCTGCCCAAATTGCAGAACCACCTGGAAATGGCCAAGGCGCTGCAAGCCAGTCGTTAACCCACGAAGTACGCGGGTGACCTCGGGTCACCCGCGATGTCCCGATCAGCATTCATTCAAATCCTGCTTGCCTTTTTCCTGGACGACGGTGCCGTCCAGAGAAATCGTTTCGCCCTCGCCAAGTTGCCGATACTGCTTTCTCAGCGCTTCCAACTGCTTGAGGTCCAGCGCCTCGAGCCCCAGCATCGCGTTCTGCGCCTCCTTCGTCACCCGCAGCAACTCATCGACCTTCAAATGCAAAATGTCCGTGTCGCGGTTCTGGGTGTTCTGGATCAGGAACACCATCAGGAAGGTGATGATGGTGGTAGACGTATTGATGATCAGCTGCCAAGTGTCGTCGAAGTGAAAAATCGGCCCACTCAGCCCCCACAGAAAAATCAGAATGATCGCCCCCATGAACGTCTTGGGGCTGCCTGCCCACAGGGCAAGTTTCTGAGCGATTTTTGCGAATTTCATTGCCGTGATCCTTATAGGGATGCGCCTGATTTTCAGACAGCGACGGCGTGTTGGAAATTCTAATTACATTTTCATATTCAATAAAAAACTGGCCCTTGATGCCTAATGCTGTTCACTTAAGGTTGGGGTACATATCCGTTTCTGCGGTGATGGCTGCTGACGGTTTCGCTTTTACAGCCAGCCCTTTCAAGGTCTTTTGACTTTAGCGGCCTTGAGCACCCGATCCGTCGACACGTGGGCATTCGCGGCTTTGCCTTCAAGCCACTCCTTTGTTTTGGGCACCTTCGGACCTCGCTTGCTCTTGACGACCGCTTTGGGCTGGATGTTTCGAGCGAGTGCAAGCAGGTACTGAGCCAGCCCTCCTGCGGGGATCGGAATGGATGAGTGCTCTGCTGGCAGAGCTATTTGCATACCCTCGTAACCGCTGCGTACCTGTACCGTCAGGTGGAAAATCGATGCTTCCCAATCGTCGGGCAGGGTCTGGCGATGAGCCTGTTCAACGCTGCGCTTGAGCACGGCCAAGACGTTGTAAGCCAACACGGCCGACGCAAATCCCAGCAGGGCGGCCTTAGGGTTGCCCAAGGTTTCGATTTCGCTGTCCAGCACCGATTCCAGGCGCTGGAACATCCCTTCGATGCTCCAGCGACGGCGGTACAAATCGGCGATTTGCTCGGCACTGATGGAGTCGGGCAAGTTGCTCCAGAACAACAGCGTGGTGTCGCCAGATTCGGTGGGGGTTTGCAGATTCAGTTCGACACGCCGCCACTGGCGACCACCTTTAACTTCGATGATTTGCTCGCGCACGCTGCCTGCCCCGACCGCGACAGACTCCTGCCAGTCGCTTTCCTTAAGTAGGCGTGGATGTTTGCTCGGTTCGCGAATGATGAACGAGGCTCCGGACTCTTCGCAGGCGTCCATGACGGGGAGCGTGCAATAGAGTCGATCAGCCATCCACAGCTGCCCCGCACAGGCTTTTTCCAGCAACGGCAGAACGCTGACGCGCTCACTGGCATAGGCATCTTCACAGGGCTGAAGATCGACGACCTGATCCAGATCGGGGTCGTAAACCACTACTGAAAAACCAGGCCGGGCGGCCCCCCGTTCACGGCGCAAAGCGCCCAGGCGTTTTTCGCTGGAAGGCAGGTGGTTGCCGTCGACGACCCGCAGTTGCCAGCCCGGCAAAATGGCTGAGTGCCCCAGCTCTTTTATCGTCGGGGCCAAGCGCTCTGCGCTGCCGGTGACCAGGGCGCGCAGCAGCGCAGGTTCTGTGCGGCTGACCTTGTCATACAGCGCCGCCAAGCTGACGGGAAGATCCTCCATCTGCCGTGCAGCAGCATGTAGCGATGGTCGCAAGCCCAATGAAACAAGGGACATCAGTTCAACGATGGTTGAGAACAGAAGCTCACGCGGGTATTGCCGCTGACGATGTTCTTCGAACACCTGATCGACCCATTCGGCAGGAACAGCCTGCTCCAGTATCACTCTTGTCATGACACTGGCCGGTGTTTTTTTCTCAAACCGCGCTAGAACTTCTGCCCACATCGCTTTCGTCACCCTGACTGGAGTTTTGGGGGATTTTATCAAAGACCTTGAAAGGGCTGGCTTTTACAGCGACTCCCTTTTGCAGACGCCCAAAAGGAAGCAAAACGCTTTGCCCCTCCATTCGGTGCCTCGCCTAGGCTCGGCATGCCCTCACTCCGGCATTGCTCCGGGGGCCCGCCGCCATCGGCCATCCATGGCCGGGGGCGGCTACCGCGGCATCCTTGCCGCGGTGCCCCCTGCGCAATACCTGCGTTCGGCCTCTGGGAAAGGGGCAGCAGATCAAGATCAAAAGCCAAAGCCAAAGCCAAAGCCAAAGCCAAAGCCAAAGCCAAAGCCAAAGCCACAGCAAGATCAAAAGATCGCAGCCTCGTTTCACTCGACAGCTCCTACCGGAGGGAGGGGGTACACGCACGCTCCTCACCACTCAACAGGCCGAGCGTTAGCTCGCCTGCAGCCTTTGATCTTGATTCACCGCCCCATCGAGAGGCCGAGTGGAGGTTCTGCGCAGTGGGCAACCCGGCATGGATGCCGGGTTAGCCGCCCCCGGCCATGGATGGCCGATGGCGGCGGGCCCACGGAGCAGGACCGGAGCGAGGGCATGCCGAGCCTAGGCGAGGCACCGAACGAAAGGGGCAGAAGCGCTTTGGTTACTTTCGCGCTTTTCGAAAGTGACCCGCCGTCAGGGCGGAACCCTAATCCGCCATCACCGCAGAAACGGATATGTACCCCAACCTTAAGTGAATAGCATTAGCCCTTGAGGCTGGTTTTTTAGGAGTACATTCACTCCGCCAACGTCACGTCCACCGACCAACTGAAGTACCCCAATGCCTCGCAGCTTTTATTGATCAGCATGAATCTCAGTTCGCACGCCTCAACTCCAGCCGCCAATTGTGTGCAGTGCCAATAATGATCATCGGCCGTGTGGTTGCCCGGTTGGGTCGGGTTTTCGGGATCGGGTGCGGGGACTGTCAGGTTTGCGTGGACGACCAGTTCAGGCGGTGAAAGTACACCGGCATCACCTACAGACATCTCGTAGAACACCACGCTGTGTTCGGCGAGCAAGCTGACGGTCCTGCCACGGATATGGAAGTCCTTACCGTTACTGGCGGCAAACGTCATAACACTGTCACTTATTGCACTTTGTGTTGTGTGGGTGCCGCTGATGGCAAAGATGAAGCCTTCCTCAATCTCAGTTGGGTTTTGCGGCTCAAGACTGGGTTGCGGATAACGTAAAAGCAGCGATTCGGCATCGACGATCAGCAGCACGTTATTGGCTGGCGCGATACTCGTCGAGGGGGAGGCGATCGGTTCGGAAGTCATCATGGATTCCTTTCATGATGTTGATTCAAGACGGCAGCCGCATCGGTTCAAGCAAGACATCCCGTCCCGGCCGAAGCGGCAACGAACTCGGTAGGCCCCTCGTCGCCAAGGGGCCTGGTCATCGTCAGTTACGGATGGTAATGAACGGATCCCACGAGCAGCAGCCTACGATCTTGCAGTCGCGATCAACGATCAGGAAATGGAAGTGGTAGGTCACGCTACCGCACGAAAGTGTTTCCGAAGACCAGTAGTGGTTATCGACTTTCTGGCAGCTCGGCACCGACGGGTTGCTGGTGTTGGGAACGGCAACGCACGCTGTAGCCTTGCGGGGCGTGGGTGTGGAGATTAATTCGTTGCCGACATTGCCAATGAACTTGTAGAAAATCACTGCGGTCTCGAAGCTCTGCGACAGACTGGTTTCACGCCAGCGAATCAAGTCGCCTACCTGGGCTTTCAAGTTGAGTTCGCCACCGGCCTGGCCGCTGACCACGTTGTTCTGATTGGTCACCATGTACACATGATTGACGTCGATTAACGTCGGCGCGGCAGGGTTTTTGCTGATGTTCGGGTAGTTTTTCAGAATGGTTTCAGTGTCGATTGAAACAAGTACATCCGTGACTCGAGACATAGTAAAGCTCCTTGTTCATAGTGAATGCCTGGCATCTTCCAGGCACAACAACGCTTGCTTGCCTTGCGGCCGTTGCGAACACACTACGGGCGGAACCCACCTGTCACGGGCATGAGCTGGCCTTGCTCCTTGCGTGCAAACTACGGGTTCGGGTTCCTTCCGACGGGCCGCGATTGGACTATAGATGTGAATTTCATGCTGTCAAAATTGCTTGGCTTCTAGTTCGACGAACGGTCGATCTGGTTATGACTTCAGAAGATTTTTCGATAAAAATGCTCATTCAAATCCTCTTTGTACGTTTGGTTCCGTGGGTTAACTGACCTCTTTCGCCATAGGTCGGATAGGGCAGAGCGCACCGGTCGAGGTATCGTAGCGAACCGGTTTTTTGCCTCTTGCTACAACAACGCACCGACAGGAGAACGCAATGAGTTGGTCCGCCAAACAATACGTCGCTTTTGAAGATGAACGCACCCGTCCCGCCCGTGACCTGCTGGCCGCGATCCCAGCTGTGGACGCGCGCTCGGCAATCGACATCGGTTGCGGCCCGGGTAATTCGACCGAGTTGCTGGTTGAGCGCTTCGCCAATGCCACGGTGCGTGGCTTGGACAGTTCGACCGATATGATCGAGGCCGCCCGCAAGCGCTTGCCGCAGGTGCAATTCGATACGGCTGATATTGATACCTGGAATGAAAACGGCCCGTTTGATGTGATTTTCGCCAACGCGGTGTTGCAGTGGCTACCTGATCACGCGAAGTTGCTGCCTGCACTGGCGAGCAAGCTGGCCCCTGGTGGCAGCCTGGCGATCCAGATGCCGGACAATCTCAACGAACCTTCGCATCGCTTGATGCGCGAGGTTGCAGCCGATGGCCCATGGGTTGGCAAACTGGCGGGCGCCGCCGGGCAGCGGACGGAGATGGCAGATGCCAGTGGTTATTACTCGATGCTGCGAGCCCACTGTTCCCGTGTCGATGTGTGGCGCACGACTTACCATCATCCGCTTGCTGGCGGTGCGTCTGGTGTGGTCGAGTGGTTCAAGGGCAGCGGATTGCGGCCGTTTCTTGATCCGCTGGATGAGGCGGAGCGGGCGCAGTATCTCAAGCAGTATCAAGCGGCAATCGAGCTGGCCTATCCGCCGTTGGCCGATGGTTCAGTGCTGCTGCCGTTCCCACGGTTGTTTATCGTTGCGACGCGTTGATGCGTTAATGAAAAAGGGACAGATCCCGCTCTTTTCGTCTGTCCCTTTCGCGTACTGATGGCCGAGAGTCCCGTCGTAGCTAATCAAGCAGCTGATCTATCAAAACCGCGTTGCTATAGATCAAGCTTCCATCACTCGCTCGATGCCCGACCAAATGGAACTGACCGCGCTCGTTGTGTATATAGACGCGCATTTGGCAGTCGGACAAAGGTCCGTATCCCTCTGGCAAGATCAATTCCAGAGTGCTCATGTCGACATCGACCATGGCTTCACGCTCATGGGTCTTCTGCAGGCGTTCTTCAGCGTCCTCCAGACCCTTATGGAGGGGGCCATCGACGTAAAAATGAATTTCACCCATCGGGGTCGACTTTTGTTGTCCGTTGACTTTGCACCAGCCTTCGATCGTCAAGGCACTCATGACGAAATCTCCGTTGTGGACGGCTGGACGCTATCGCTCTTGGCCGTCACTTGTCTGACCGCTATGCATAGGCAAGGATCTTCGCGAGCGCTTTTAGCCGATCTTTGCCTTGCGTAAACAGACTTTAATTATAGCTGGCAACCGGGCCTCGCTTGCTCGACATGTCGTTCAGGCGAGAGGTGTTGCTTAATAGTTACAGTTATATATAGCGAATAGGTTTCAAGTGATCAAGTTGGCGCTGAAGTTGGAATATCCAGGCAACAAGACCTTTCAGGAAAAGCGCTTGTTCCGGCCATGAACTATACTTCCTGCGGACTTTGCCACGAAGATAGGTGGTGTTTGTCTAGCCTGTTTTGGCGTCAGATTAGTATTGATTTGACGATGTTGTTCTGTGGCGATGCTTAGGCATACCGATGAGTAACAGGAATAGGATGAAAGCAAAATGGCAATGGCAATTATTCTTGTCCTAATCGTTATTGCATCAGTGCTGTTTCATATACTAGCGCCTTGGCATGCGGCACCGCCAGCGTCCAACTGGGGGTCAATAGACACCACCCTGTTCATCACCCTGATTATCAGCGGAATATTTTTCATCGCCATCACGGTATTTATGGCGGTAGCCGTGATGCGTTATCGTCACAAGGAGGGCTCCAGGGCGCACTATCAGCCAGAAAATAAAAAACTGGAAACATGGTTGATTATCGTGACTTCGATAGGTATTGCCGCGATGTTGGCGCCAGGTCTGGTTGTTTACAGTGACTTCATCCGGGTGCCGAAAAATGCTTATGAACTTGAAGTGGTTGCCCAACAGTGGCAATGGGCATTTCGTTTTGCGGGTCAGGACGGAAAGTTGGGAAAGTCGGACATCAAGTTTGTTGATTCGGTCAATCCTCTCGGTCTTGATCCCAAGGATCCTCTCGGGCAGGACGATGTACTTATAAAAAGCAATGAAGTTCACCTTCCGCTCGATCAACCGGTGAAAGTTTTATTGCGCTCCAAAGATGTGCTGCACAATTTCTATATACCGCAGATTCGCAGCAAGATGGACATGGTGCCTGGGATGGTGTCGTATTTTTGGTTTACGCCGACTGTACTCGGGAAGTATGAAGTCCTGTGTGCTGAGTATTGTGGCGTAGGTCATTACAACATGCGCGGCCATATGATCGTGGAAGACCAGGCCGCCTTCGTTCAATGGCTGAACAGCCAACCGACTTTTGCGCAGACATTAACGACAGCTACCAAACCCAGTCAGGGCAGCGTGCTGGAAAAAGGTCGCCTGTTGGTCGAAAAATACGGCTGCAGTGCCTGCCATAGCCAGGATGGCAGTACCAGTCTCGGCCCGGGATGGAAGGGCCTGTACGGCCGCACTGAACAGTTTGCCGATGGCACCAGTGCGTTGGTCGATGAGGCCTACGTGAAAGAGTCGATCCTCGATCCGAAGGCCCGACTGGTACAGGGTTATCCGCCGGTCATGGTGGCCTATACTCTCACTGAAGATGAACTGGGTGCTGTCGTCGCCCTGATCAAATCACTGGGTGCCGCGCAGCAAGAACCTTCTGCCAGCGAAAAACTGGACAGAGGTGACGACTTGGCGACGCAGGGGCAGCGGTTGGCCGAGTCGCTCGGCTGTCTGGCCTGCCACAGTGTCGATGGCAGCAAGGGCGTCGGCCCCAGCTGGCAGGGCCTGTATGGCGAGACCGTAACCTTTGCCGACGGTTCGACGATAAAGGCCGATGAGGGTTATATAAAGGATTCGATTCTTAATCCCGGCGCCAAAATCGTCAAAGGCTATGCAGCCGTCATGCCGGCCTTTACCCCGAGTGATCAGGAGTTGAACGCACTGATCGCTTTTATCCAATCCAAAGCGAAAGCCGACACTGATGCGAGCAAGGCGGAGCCAGGGAAGTAGCCGTAAAGCAGCCAGGAATGCACCGAAACTTCGAACCGGAGGATGACGTGATGGCCTATGCGGAGCAAGCCGAAACAGAAGCACTGCACGAACCCAAAAGCTTCCTGACCAAATATGTCTGGAGTCAGGACCACAAGGTCATAGCCATTCAATATTCCTTGACGGCTATATTCGTGGGCGTTATCGCCGTGGTGTTGTCCGGCTTGATGCGCATACAGATAGGCTTTCCCGGCACTTTGGAGTTCATGGACGCCAGTGCTTACTATCAGGCGATGACCATGCACGGCATGATCATGGTCATTTACTTGCTGACGGCCTTGTTTCTGGGTGGCTTCGGCAATTATCTGATCCCGCTGATGGTGGGTGCCCGCGACATGGTCTTCCCCTACGTCAACATGCTGAGTTACTGGTTCTACCTGCTGGCGGTAGTGGTGTTGCTCTCCAGTTTCTTTGTCCCCGGCGGCCCCACCGGTTCGGGCTGGACGCTCTATCCGCCACAGTCCATTTCTCAGGGAACACCGGGGGTCGAGTGGGGCATCGTCCTGATGCTCGTCTCACTGGCGATTTTTATTGTTGCAGCCACCATGGGCGGGTTGAACTACGTCACCACCGTATTGCAGGCGCGCACGCACGGCATGACATTGTTTCGCATGCCGCTCTCCGTATGGGGAATCTTCATGGCCTCAATTATGGCCTTGCTGGCCTTCCCGGCGTTGTTCGTCAGTGCGGTCATGATGCTGTTTGACAAGCTGTTGGGCACTAGTTTCTTTATGCCGGCGATGATCTCGTTGGGGCAGCAGATCGATCACCAGGGTGGCAGCCCGATCTTATTCCAGCACCTGTTCTGGTTCTTCGGCCACCCGGAGGTCTACATCGTTGCTCTCCCGGCGTTTGGTCTGGTCTCCGATTTGATCAGCACGCATGCGCGTAAAAATATCTTCGGCTACCGAATGATGGTGTGGGCCATTATTGCAATTGGCGTACTCAGTTTTGTGGTCTGGGCGCACCATATGTATGTCAGCGGAATGAACCCGTACTTTGGCTTTTTCTTCGCCGTCACCACCTTGATCATCGCGGTGCCGACCGCACTGAAAGTCTACAACTGGGTGCTGACCCTGTGGCGCGGCGACATTCATCTGACCGTACCGATGCTGTTTGCCCTGGCCTTTATCGTCACCTTCCTGGTCGGCGGTCTGACCGGGTTGTTTCTCGGCAATGTGATCGTGGATATTCCGCTCTCGGACACCTATTTCGTTGTGGCTCATTTTCATATGGTGATGGGTGTCGCACCGGTACTGGTGGTGTTCGGCGGCATTTATCATTGGTTCCCGAAAGTCACCGGGCGCATGTTGAACGACACCCTGGGCAAGCTGCATTTCTGGATTACCTTCCTGGGCACCTACGCCATCTTCTTCCCCATGCACTACCTGGGTTTCCAGGGCATGCCACGCCGTTACTACGCCTATGAAAACTACGCGTTCATCCCGCAGTCGGCGCAAGAGTTGAATGCCTTCATTACGGTGGTCGCATTAGCCGTCGGCGTTTCCCAACTGCTGTTCCTGTTTAACCTGGCCTGGAGTGCGTTTAAAGGCAAACCCGCAGGCAGTAATCCCTGGGGCGCGGCCAGTCTGGAATGGCAAACGCCGAACACCCCGCCGATACACGGTAACTGGGGAGCGAAGCTGCCGGTCGTGCATCGCTGGGCCTATGACTACAGTGTGCCGGGGATAGAACAGGATTTCGTTGCGCAAACGGTCTCCGCCGAGGAGCTGGAGCAGATGCGGCAACTGAGTGCCGGAACCAGGATAGCGGATGTTAAAACATGAGCCGATTGCTATTGAGAAACGCCGACGGCGCTGACCCCGGCGGCAGCTGGAATCGCGATCCGCGGGGTACTGAGGCCGGCGAGGGCGCCGATCGATACCAAATCGCAAGAACAGGCCTGCGTTTGTTTCTGGTCGTGGTGAGTTCGTTATTCTTTCTCTTCTTGCTCGCCTTTATCGCCCGTTCACAAATGACCGACTGGCAGCCCCTGACAGAGCCCTTGGCGCCGTTGGCCAATCCGTGGCAGCTATGGGTGAATTCGGCATTTCTGGTCTTGAGTTGCATTGCATTGCAGTGGGCGCGCATGGCCGCTCGCAAGGCTCGGCTCGACGCAACGGTCATCGGCTTTGTGTGGGGAGGCATATTTGCAATGGCCTTTCTGATAGGGCAGTTCTGGGTCTGGCAGCAGTTTGTTGCCTGGGGCTACTTTGTCGCCGGCAACCCGGCCAACAGCTTCTTCTACCTGTTGACCGGTGTGCACGGGCTCCACCTGCTGGGTGGATTGATTGCCTGGGGCAGAACCGTTGCTAAATTCCTGCAGCGTGTGCCGTTGCCGCAACTCAGCGCCAGCGTCGAACTCTGTGCCATCTATTGGCATTACTTACTGGGTCTTTGGTTCGTGCTATTCGCTCTGCTGACCAGCACGCCACAAACCTATGAAGCCATCGCCAGATTCTGCGGCCTGAGGTGAAAAGCCATGGCATCGCACCCACTTGCCCCAGGCGAGTCCAGTTCATCCAATCCACCAGACTCACCGCCTGCACCGGGATGGCAGGGCATCGCCAGCGACTGGTCCTCGGATAAGGAGGCCTTCAAGCAGGTCCCTTGGGGCAAGGCGATGATGTGGATATTCCTGCTCAGCGATACTTTTATATTCACCTGTTTTTTAACCGGCTACATGTCGGTACGCATGACCATCACCACCGCCTGGCCGAACCCCAGTGAAGTGTTCGCATTGACGATCGGCGGTAGAGAAATTCCACTCATTTTGATCGCCATCATGACCTTTGTGCTGATCAGTAGCAGCGGCACCATGGCCATGGCCGTCAATTTCGCCTATCGCCGTGATCGTGCGAAAACCACTGCCCTGATGCTGGCGACTGCTGCCTTGGGTGTGACCTTCGTCGGCATGCAGGCATTCGAATGGAGCAAGCTCATCGCAGAAGGGGTGCGTCCCTGGGGGAACCCTATGGGGGCGGCGCAATTTGGTGCCAGCTTTTTCATGATTACCGGGTTCCACGGACTGCATGTGTCAATCGGCGCCATCTACCTCAGCATTGTGGCGATGAAAGTATTTCGGGGAGATTATGAGCGCTCCGGAAACTATCAGAACGTCGAGATAGCCGGGCTTTACTGGCACTTCGTGGATTTGGTGTGGGTGTTTATTTTTGCTTTCTTCTATTTATGGTAGAGGAGCACGGGTGATGGCACATGCTCAAGGTCAGCAACATCCAATCAGCTTGTACCTTAAAATCTGGGGGCTGTTATTCGTCCTCAGCACGATGTCGTACCTTGTCGACTACTTTCACTTCCATGGTTACCTTCGTTGGGCCCTGATTATTACTTTCATGTTGTTGAAGGCAGGTCTAATTGTCTCCATCTTCATGCACATGGCCTGGGAGCGGTTGGCCATGGTCTACGCCATACTCGTGCCACCGTTATGTTTGCTGGTACTCGTCGGACTGATGGCCACCGAGGCGGACTATGTTTTCCTCAGCCGGGTCATTTCCTTCGGCCAATAAGCAGCGTCTGGATGGCCTCAGTCTCCAGGAGTTAACCCGATATCACTCGCTTGAACTGATGCCATTTGTGCTGCCAGGCGACTGTCCAGTGGGGGGCTGCCGTTCCCGTACCGGCGATCTCCAGCATTGGATGATGTTCGATAACCCCGTCCAATACCGGCTCCTGATCCGGCTCGACATCGACGAAGAAAATATGTTTTCCCTCTGCTACCACCTGTTTAAAACTGCGGAAGTGAGTGTTAGGCACCTGGATACCAAAAAAACCGCCTTCCCAGATGCAGAAGCCACATACAACAATGGCAAGAAAGATAAAGGGCATCCAGCCTGCTGCGGATTCGGTCCAGCCCAGCCAATAGGCGCCGCCAAGAACCAGCGCCGCGAGTGGCACACCGATCACTGCACCAATTTCGCCAGAGTGGACAACATCCTGTTCCATTAACGAGTTAACTTCGTGAAGGTGATGTTGTTCAACATCGGCAACGTGTTCACTGAACACATGAATTTGTTCGGAATTGATGCCGCTGGCTTCCAGCTCATTTTCAACGGCTTCAAGATCGTCGAGATTGTTGCTGATGTAATAGTGTCGATTCATGCCACACCTCCCATCTCGTGCTTGCCGTAGACCTCCTTTGTCCTGCAGCTGCCAGTCGAGATTTGCAGTCGGTATCAGTACCCGTGGGGAACGCTGTACGCTTCATTCAAACCATAAAAAAGTATAGCACTGCATATCATTCAGGCATGGGGACGGGAAGCATGCCGCCTGATGCTCCCGGCAGGTTCCCCGGCACCCCAAATTCCGGGCACAAAAAAACCGGCCACAACGGACCGGTTTTTGTGTTCCTGCGTCTCCCGTCAAAACCATCCTGACGTGAGACCAAATTCGATTGGAGCGGGTGAAGGGAATCGAACCCTCGTTATCAGCTTGGGAAGCTGGAGTAATGCCATTATACGACACCCGCTCAGAGCGGCTGACTTTGTACCAGATGTGGGCGTGGAAATGAAGTTTTTCTTTGCGCGGGATGGCTTTAGCGCAACTGAAACAAAGCAGAGACCGCATGACGGTCTATCGCGGGCAAGCCTCGTCCCTACAGGAATGCATTCAACACTGTAGGGCGAAGCCTGCTCGCGATGACGCTGTTTCAGATGGCCAATGCATGTTGGTCCTGGACGTAGTGATAACGCGGTCGACTTTCGTGTTGCGAAGGTTTCAAGAAGCCCAGCAATGCGTTACGGCTATCTCGGCAAGCAGCTTTGTGTTCCATGTCGAGAAAGTGGCCGGTGGCCTGCAGGGTGGTGAACGTAGCGTGTTGCACATGGTTGGCGAACAGTTGAGCGCCGTCGGCAGCGGTGTACTCGTCCCATTCGCCGTTCATGAACAGCACCGGCACGTTGACTTTCTCCGCGGCTTTGAAGAAGCACTGGCGATCACTCTGCAGCAGATCGCTGATGTGGAAGTGCATCTGCCCGTATTCATGCTCGGCCAGGGAACTGACGTGCCGATAATTGAAGCGCTTGAACAGTGTCGGCAGGTGTTTGCCGATGGTGCTGTTCACCAGGTTGCCGACCCGGTCACCGTCCCGGCTGCCGAGGTAATCGATGCCGCGCTCGAGGTAGTCGAGCATGTGCGCGTTGATCTCCGGGGAGAACGAACTGATCACGGCTTTTTCGATGCGTCGCGGCTGGTGGGCCAGGGCGACCAGGGTCGCGGCGCCACCCCAGGAAAACGACAGCACGTGTTCGGCGGCGAAGTGGTCGATCAGCTCCAGGAGGATCTGCCCTTCGATTTCCTTGGTCAGCAATTTCTCATGCAGGTTGTGGGCTTTCGACTTGCCCGCGTAGGGCTGGTCGTAGCAAACCACATTGAACTGCGGGTGAAGGTTTTTCACGGTTTGTGCAAACGACGCAGTCGTGGCCATCGAGCCGTTGACCAAAATAATGGTCTTCTCGGCGGCGTCTGCGCGATAGAACTCCGTGTAAACCCGATACTGACCCTGTATATCCAGCACAGCGATTTCTGGCCTCATGTCATAAGACTCCTGGCAAGCGGGTATGCGTGCAAATCAGATTGCACGAGCTTTGTGACAGGTAGGCATACGCCTGGAATTTGAGAGGCCCATGTCGATCCATTGCAGTCCGGTCGACGGGTATTGTTATTGGCGGGCAGTCTGCCGGGGGAAGGCGGAACCTGAGGGTTCTCTACCGGCAAAAAGTTTCTTAGAAGTATGTTGTGACTCATCGGTCACATTTCGGCCGACGTCCTGATTCAAGCAGGGGTCACGTCATCGCGCAAGTATCTTTGGCAAATTGTTCGACAACTTCTGCTGAGCGGTCGCCTGCTTAGATCAATTGAATCTCTTCGGTGCGTAGTGCGCGGTACTCGCCCGGTTTCAGGGCACTGTCAAGCACCAGCGGGCCCATGCTTTCGCGGTGCAGGCGCAGCACCTTGTTGTCGAAATGGCCGAACATCCGCTTCACCTGATGATAACGGCCCTCGACGATGCTCAGTCGTGCGGACGTTGGGCCGAGTACGGCCAGCTCGGCGGGTTGGGTGGTGAGGTCTTCGAAGGCAAAGTACAGGCCTTCGGTGAATTTCAATGCGTATTCCGGGCCAATCTCTTGCTCGGTCTCGACGTAGTAGACCTTGGGCAGTTTGGTTTGCGGCTGGGTCAGGCGTCGCGACCAGCTGCCATCATTGGTGATCAGCATCAGGCCGGTGGTGTTGAAGTCCAGGCGCCCGGCGATGTGCAGGTCCTCCTTGTCCGGCTCATGGATCAGGTCGAGCACGGTCGGGTGTTGCGGATCGCGGGTGGCACTGACGCAGCCAGACGGTTTGTGCAGCATGAAGTAGCGTGCAGGCTTGCCGACTTGCAGCAGCTCATCGCCGACTTCCACGCGGCTGAATTCCAGTACGTCGGCGTGAGGGTCGCTGACGATTTTTCCGTCGATCCTGACGCGCTTTTCCACCAACAACAGACGCACCTGCTTACGGTTGAAGCGCGGCAGGTTGCTGAGGAAACGGTCAATGCGCATGACGAGGGATCGGTAGGGAAGGGGCGCGTATCTTACGTGATCGGTTGTGCGGTTGCTTACAGCTGCGCCTCGACTTGCGCGCAGCGTGGGCACAAACAGGATTTGTCGCGCAGTTCGGGCGGCAGCGCTTCGAGTACCGCCGGGTCGATGCTGACGCCGTAGCACCAGCAGGCCCGATCGGCAGTTCGCGGGTCGGCCAGAGTGCAGTCGTTGGAGGCGCCGCAGGCTGGGCAGAAATCTGGCTTATTCATGTAGGGTTATTCATAACTGGAGTGAGGCATTTCCACGCAGGAGCGGTTACGGCCGGCTTGCTTGGCCCGGTACATCGCATGATCAGCCCTCGAGAGCAGCGTGTGCAAGGTGTCATCGGTCTGCAGGGTGGTCAGGCCGATGCTCACGGTCAGCTGCAAGGCCTTATCGTTGTAGGCATAACGCTGTTGCTCGACATGCTGACGAATTTTCTCGGCGACCATCAGACCGGTCTCACCGTCAGTGTCCTTGAGTAGCACGATAAATTCCTCCCCGCCCCAACGACAGACGATGTCGGAGTGTCGCAGGCAACTCTCCAGATCCCGTGCAAAGCCGATCAGCACCTGATCGCCGGCAAGGTGACCGTAGGTGTCGTTCAAGGTCTTGAAGTGGTCCAGATCCAGCAGCAATGCGGTCAGCGGTTTGGGCTCGCGCTGGGCTTCGTGCATGGCTTGCGCCGCCAACAGATCGAAACCGCGGCGGTTCGGCAACTCAGTCAGGCTGTCGAGGATCGCCTGGGCCTGGATCTTGCCCTGATAGCGCTTGATCACCCGGTTGAGCAGGGCTAGCACAATCAGCGTGACGATCAGGCAGATCAACAGGTTGAGGTACAGCGACTGGCGGATTTCACTGAGGGCGCCGTCTTCGCGTTTGTCGACGAACAAGTACCAGTTCAGCTCCGGAATGAAACGCACATTGAGGAAATGTCCCTGGCCCCGGACGGAATATTCGTAGCTGCCGCTGTGGGGCTTGGGCAGCTGACTGACGAGACTTTTCATACTGTCGAGTTCGCCGAGACTCTGCCCTATCTTCGCGCCTTGCGGGCCGCCCTCGGCCCCGGTGAGCACCAGGCGTCCGAAGTTGTCGACGAAGTACACGCTGCGCTGGTAGCGCTGCTGGTATTTGTCGATCAGCTTGATCACCGCATCGACCGTCAGACCGACACCCGCGGCGCCGATGAAACGGTTGTTGTAGTCGTAGACCTTGTAGTTGATGAAGAAGGTCAGGTTGTCCTTGTTGGCAAGGTCCGGGTCGACATTGATCTCGTAGGGATCGGCCATGTCTCGTACGCGGAAATACCACGCATCGCGGGGTTCAGTGACTTTGACCTGTTTGAGTACGCCTTTGGCGTGGTAGTAGGTGAGGCTGGTGTTGGAGACGAAAAATGCGGTGTAGGCGCCGTAGTGGGTCATGACCTCGTTGAGGTAGCGGGTCATTTTTTCGGGATCTTGCTCGCCGTTTACCACCCAGTCACGCATGAAGGTGTCGCGGGACATCATCGAGGAAATCAGGATCGGTCTGACGAGGTCTTTCTGGATTTCCGAGTAGACCGTGTCCGACGTCAGCGGCAGTTCGGTGTTGATGATGCTGTCGCGTATCGACGCTCGCGAGGCGTAGTAACTGAGGAAGGATGTGGCGAGAAAGCCTGCTCCCAGCAACGCGATCAGCGTGAGGACCAACGAACGTTGCGAATACAGCGGCGAGCGAAGCGGCATGACGATTCCGTTGGCAGTGACCCGGTGGCAGGCATTCTAATGGCACCACCGGGAAATAACTGCTGCATTTGTGGGGGGAATGGTGTCAGGTAGGGCCACCCCTCACCCCAGCCCTCTCCCCACGGGGGAGAGGGGGAAAGGGGGCCGATCTCCATGCTTCTCAAACCTGAGTTCGACTTCGAAATTTCAGGTCGCAGCATTTCGTTCAAGCACCTCGGTCAGTCCCCTCTCCCTACGGGCGGTCCGACGTTTCGGGAGGGTTAGGGTGAGGGCGCGATTCCGGCTCAGACACGAGTCTCAAGATACGCACGCCATCCACCAAGGTGACTAATGTCCACTGCCCCCTCCAACCCATACGCCTCACAAATAAACCCACTCTCCCAACGGCCATCCGCCAATTGCACCTTGCCCAATCCCAGCGGTGCCGGTATCCCGGTCAAAAACGAACCCAACTCACGGCTCGGCAGTTCCCAAACCTCCACGGCAATCGCCACACCCCCATCCTTCACACGAACCATCCCGGGGCGAAACGGTGGACCACCGGCCAAGGCATACAGTTGATAGTCCGGCGAGCTGAACGTCGTCTCGACCAGTCGAGCCCCGCGCTGCTTGAGCTGCCAATTCAGCGCCAACCCATCCAGATGCGCACCACACACCACCAACCGCGCCCGGTCATTACGCGCGGCAGCCGTCGGCGCAGGCGCGAGCAAACCTTGCTGGCGCTGCAACGCATCCGCCACACCCAATAAATACTGATCAGTGAATGCCCGTCCGAACAACGTCACGCCCCAAGGCAAACCATTACCCATGAAACCGCTGGGCACGGCGACGGCGGCGTAATCGAGCAGGTTCATGAAGTTGGTGTAGTAGCCCAGTTCCGAATTGCGCAGCACCGGTTCGGCGTCCAGTTCCGCCAGCGTGACGGGGCGGCCGAGGGTGGGTGTGAGCACGCAGTCGAGGCCGTCCAGCGCCTGGTCGCACAGGGCTTTCAGGGCTTGAAGCCGGTACTGGGCGCGGAAGGTTTGCACGCCGTTCACCGCTGGCGCCTTGGCCAGCACCGCGCGAATCACTGGCAGTACAGCTTCAGGATTTTGCTCCATCAATTCGCCGGCGACGCTGTAGCGCTCAGCCACCCACGGCCCTTCATAGAGCAACCGCGCCGCTTCAAGGAACGGCGACAAATCCAGTTCTACAGCTTCACCGCCCAAAGCCTTGAGCTGATCGATGGCATCACCAAACAACAGCGGGCCTTCAGGGCAGCCGAAGAACTCCAGATCCTGAGCACGCGGCACGCCAAAGCGGAAGGGGCGAGGCGCACCAAACGCCGAGCCGTCATTCCACAACGGATTGCTACGGCTGTATTCATCGCGGGGATCAAGGTGCGCAGTGAGCGCGAGCAACTGACTGGCTTCCCGAGCAGTCGCGGTGAACGTGGTCACGCAATCGAGGGTGCGGCAGGCCGGAACCACACCGGCCGTTGAGATCAACCCTTTGCTGGCTTTCAACCCCACCAGATTGTTCAGCGCCGCCGGCACACGCCCGGAACCCGCCGTGTCCGTGCCCAGGGAAAAACTCGCCACGCCGAGCGCCACCGCCAGTGAAGAGCCGGCGCTGGAACCGCCCGACGGATACTCCGGCAACACGCTGTTCGGGCACGCGCCATACGGTGAGCGACTGCCATTAAGCCCGGTGGCGAATTGATCAAGATTGGTCTTGCCCAACGGAATCGCCCCCAGCGCCAGCAATTGCTCGACGACGGTCGCCGAACGCTCCGGCACGTAGGCAAATGCAGGGCACGCCGCGGTCGTCGGAATGCCCGCCAGGTCGATGTTGTCCTTGATCGCGAACGGCACGCCGTACAGCGGCAGGCTTTCGATATCGTGACCGTCGAGTGCGGCGAGGTACGGTTCCAGTTCTTCAACACTGAGCAAGTGGATGAACAGGTGATAATCCGGGTTCAGCGCCGCGGCTTTATCGTGCAGGTTCAGCAGCAGTTGCCGAGGTGTGATGTTGCCGACGCGATAAGCGCCGCGCAGGGCGTCGAGTTGCAGATTGATGTTCATGGCGTTAATCCTTTTCAAAATGGGTTCACTCAAGTTCCAGCACCACGACGCGCTGTCCGGCGCGCACTGCCGAACCCGGTTGCACGCGAATCTCGCGTACCACACCGGCCATGGGTGCGAGCACTGGGATTTCCATCTTCATCGACTCCAGAATCACCAGCACATCACCCGCGGCAACCCGGCTGCCGGTTTCAACCTGAACCTGCCAAAGGTTGCCGGCGATGTGGCTGTCGACGCTCTGTTGACCGCTGGCCAGCGGTGCGTCCTCGGTCACTTCCGGGACCCGTTCTTCGCTATCGAAATGCGCCTGGCCACTGGCGATCCAGCGCTCGCGCTCGGCGTTGAACGCGCCTTTTTGCTGATCGCGAAACGCGGCAATGCTCTCGGCTTCCTTCGTCAGGAAGGCTTGGTAATCCGCCAGATTCAGCTGACTGTGCTCGATGTTCAGATCGAAGCGCCCGAGTGGGAAATCCCGTCGAATGCGCAGCAATTCATCGGCACTGACCGGGTAGAAACGGATCTGGTCAAAGAAGCGCAGCAACCACGGTTTGCCATCGAATACGGCGACCTCGCGATAGCGATTCCACATCTGCAAAGTGCGGCCGACGAACTGATAACCGCCAGGGCCTTCCATGCCGTACACGCACAGGTAAGCACCACCGATGCCCACCGAGTTTTCTGCGGTCCAGGTGCGGGCCGGGTTGTATTTGGTGGTCACCAAACGATGACGCGGATCGAGTGGCGTGGCGACCGGTGCACCGAGGTAGACGTCGCCCAGGCCCATCACCAGGTAGCTGGCGTCGAACACCGTGCGCTGCACTTCGTCGAGGTTTGGCAGGTCGTTGATGCGGCGGATGAACTCCAGATTGCTTGGGCACCACGGGGCGTCCTTGCGCACGGTGGTCATGTATTTTTCGATCGCCAACTGGCAGGCCGGGTCGTCCCAGGACAGCGGCAGATGAACGATGCGCGAGGGCACTTGCAGGTCCTTGGCGGCGCACACGGCGTCCCATTCGCCGGCAACGATGCCGAGCAGATCGGCCAGCGGCAGTTGTTCGGGTTGGTAGTGCACTTGCAGCGAGCGGATGCCCGGTGTCAGGTCGATAACGCCGTGCAGGTTTTGGCTTTCCAGTGCTTGCATCAAGGCGTGGGCGCGGAAGCGCAGGACCAGGTCAAGTTCGGGTGCACCGATTTCAAGCAGCAGATGAGTGTCGCCTGACAGTCTCGCAACCAGCCGCGTATTCCCCTGACCCAAATCCAACACCACGGGCGACACAATCCCCTGTGGGAGCGGGCTTGCTCGCGAAGAGGCCGTGTCAGTCGACATTGATGTACCTGACATACCGCTTTCGCGAGCAAGCCCGCTCCCACAGGGGGTATTCCATTTCAGGGCGAGGTTGCGGGCGGTCTTGAGATCGACCGGGAGGAACTGCACTTTGTCCCCAGCCTTGAGCTGGCCCAGCTGCCAAAGATCCGCCTCGATCACCGTCACCGGGCAGACAAACCCGCCGAGGCTAGGGCCGTCGGGACCGAGGATTACCGGCATGTCACCGGTGAAATCCACCGCACCGATGGCGTACGGATTGTCATGGATATTCGACGGATGCAGACCCGCCTCGCCACCATCGGCACGCACCCATTCAGGCTTCGGTCCGATCAACCGCACACCGGTTCGGCTGGAGTTGAAATGTACTTCCCACTGGGTGGCGAAGAAGGTGCCGATGTAGTTTTCGGTGAAGTATTCCGGTGCGCCATGAGGGCCGTAGATCACCCGAATCTGCCGCAGAACGGGCAACTCGGTGACCTGTTCTTCAGCCAGTTGTTGACCGGCGCAGCGGTCGTTCAAAGCAGGGAGATGCAACACGTCGCCCGCCCGCAATGCACGCCCGCCATGCCCACCAAACTGGCCGAGGGTGAAGGTGCTTTTGCTGCCCAGATAATCCGGAACTTGCAGGCCACCACGTAGGCACAGATAGCTGCGGGCGCCTGCTCCGGCAATCGTGCCGAGGCTCAACGTCGCCCCCGCCGGAACCAGCAGCGCGGTGTTCATCGGCACGGCTTCACCGTTCAGCGTCAATGGAATCACCGCACCTGTGACCGCCACAACCGCATCGCAATTGAAGCGCAGCAACGGCCCGCTCATGGTGATTTCCAGCGCCGCGGCACCTTCGTCGTTGCCCAGCAGACGATTGCCCGAACGCAACGCGCGACTGTCCATCGGCCCCGACGGCGGCACGCCCACGGCCCAGTAACCGAGGCGACCGGGATAGTCCTGAACGCTGGTCTGAGTGCCCGCGCTGAGCACTTCAAACGTGTTGGCCTGATACACCAAACCTTCCAGGCAACGGGTCCACGGCTGACCGCTGGCGAAGGGCGCATCGAGCAAAATCTGCCGCAAATAATCACGGTTGGTTTCCACCCCATAGAGCAGGCTGTCGCCCAATGCCTGATGCAAATCGGCAGCGGCTTCTTCGCGGGTCGGCGCCCAACTGATGACCTTGGCGATCATCGGATCGAAGTACGGTGGGATCTCGCAACCGGCCTCGACCCACGTGTCGATGCGCAGGTGTTTGCCATCGGCGGCGGGGAAGTTCACGGCGGTCAGCAACCCTGGGCTCGGCTGAAAATCGCGCCCCGGATCTTCGGCATAAAGCCGTGCCTGAATCGCATGGCCGCAGGCTTTCAAGCCTTGGCTCAACGTGCTCAACGGAGGCAAATCCCCGGCCGCCAGTTCGACCATCCAACGCACCAGATCCACGCCCCAGACTTGCTCGGTGACGCCGTGCTCCACCTGCAAACGGGTGTTCACTTCGAGAAAGTAGAAACGCTGAGCCTCGCTGTCGAAGACGAATTCAACGGTGCCGGCGCTGCGGTAGTTCACCGCTTTCGCCAGTTTGATCGCCGCCGCACACAGCTCTTCAGCCATTCCCTCGGGGAGGTTCGGCGCCGGGGTTTCTTCGAGGACTTTCTGGTTGCGCCGCTGCACCGAGCAGTCGCGCACGCCGAGGGCAATCACTTCGCCCCGGCCGTCGCCGAACACCTGGACTTCCAGATGACGGGCGCGCTGGATGTATTTCTCGATGAACACTCCGGCGTCGCTGAAGTTGTTCTGGCCGAGGCGTTTGACGGCCTCAAAGGACTCGCTCAATTCGGCAGCGCTGCGGCACACGCGCATGCCGATGCCGCCACCGCCGGCGGTGCTTTTGAGCATCACCGGGTAGCCGACTTGTTCGCCGGCAATCAGCGCCGCGTCGAGGCTGTCGAGCAACTCGGTGCCTTCGAGCATCGGTACGCCGTGTCGCTTGGCCAAGGCGCGCGCGGTGTGCTTGAGGCCGAACACTCGCAGCTGCTCTGGCGTCGGGCCGATGAAGGCGATGTTGGCGGCTTCGCAGGCCTCGGCGAACGCGGCGTTTTCCGAGAGAAAACCATAGCCGGGATGGATCGCCGTGGCGCCCGTGGATTTGGCGATGGCGAGGATTTTTTCGACGGCCAGATAGGTGCCGGCGGCTGCGCCTTCACCGAGGCTGTGGGCTTCGTTGGCTTGCAAAATGTGCAGGCTGGCGGCATCGGCTTCGGAATACACGGCGACGCCTTTGACCTGCAATTCACGCAGGGTGCGCAGGATGCGGCAGGCAATGGCGCCACGGTTGGCAATCAGGACTTTTTCGAACATGGCATAACCCCTGGAGGCGATAGCGCATCAGCCTCGACCTGGGATGCGGGCCGTCCCGCAGTTTTTCGATAAGCGCCAGGGTCGTCCCCGACGGCAGAATCAGTTCACTCCAAAACACCACCGAACCCCTGTGGGAGCGGGCTTGCTCGCGAAGACGGAGTGTCAGTCGACATTAATGTTGAATGTGACGGCCCCTTCGCGAGCAAGCCCGCTCCCACAGGTTTCAGTGGTGTTTTGGCTGTTTGAGGCACTGGCCTGAACGGGCCTGGCACAGGGTGAATAACCATCTACGCAACCGCACGAATTTCAGTTCCATACCAGCAGCTCCGCAGGTGTGGGGTTGTAGGCGTTGCACGGGTTGTTCAGTTGAGGGCAGTTGGAGATCAGTACGATCACGTCCATCTCGGCCCGCAGGTCGACGTACTTGCCCGGCGCCGAAATGCCGTCTTCAAACGTCAGCCGGCCATCCGCCGTGACCGGCACGTTCATGAAGAAGTTGATGTTCGGCCCGATGTCGCCCTTGCCCAGTCGTCCATCGTGAACGCAGGCGCGCAGGTAGTTGTCGCGACAGCTGTGCATATAGCGTTTCTCCAGCGCATAACGCACGGTGTTGCTCTCTTGTGCACAAGCGCCGCCGAGGGTGTCGTGACGGCCGCAGGTGTCGGCGACGATGGTCAACATCGGTTTGCCGAGGTTGGAATAGAGCACGCTGCCGGTGCTCAGGTAGACGCTGTTCTGCCGGCGCAACGTACGTTGCACGTCATAGCGTTCCTTCGGATTGGCAACGCTGTAGAACAAGGTGTCGACGGCCTGATTGCCTTCCAGGTCGAGGATGCGCAAGGTCTGGCCGGCCTTGACCTCCATCAGCCACGGTTCGCCGGCCGGGATGGTGGCGCGGTAGACCGCGGTTTCGGGCAACTGTTGAGCAGTAGCGAATGCAAGTGACATGGCAGCGATCCTCAGGCGAACAGACGGTCGGTGTTGATGAAGCCGCGCTCGTTTTCCGGGCGCGAGGTGCGGCAGTGTTCGGCGACGCTGGCGTCGGCGTTCATCCAGCTCAACTTCAATGGTTTCGGTGCGTATTCAGGCGAAGGGTCCATCGGATGTTGCAGGGCGGTGAGCACCACCAGCGTGTCCATCGGCGCATACAACTCGATGTAGTCACCGGCCTTGGAGTTGCCTTCGACAAAGTGGAAATGCCCGGCCTCATCGACGTTCACGCGGCTGAACAGATTGAGCGTCATCAGCAAATCGGACAGGCCCACCCCCCACTTGCCCAACTCCACCAACAGGTTGTCGGTGCCGTTGCGGAAGAAGCCGTTGCGCAGTTCCTGATAGCGGCCCTGACCGTATTTTTCTGCGACCTCTTCAGCGCAGAGCACACCACCGAGGCTGTCGCTCCAGCCGCAAGTGTCGGCAGTGATCGCCGCCAGCACGCGGCCCATGTCCGAATACAGGCAATGGCCGGTGGTGAGTTTGGCGGTGTGTTGGCATTTGAGGCTGTCGGGCAGGTTCAGGCGTTCGGTTTTTTCATTGGCGTTGAGCAGCGTCAGGCTGACGTTGGCGCCACCGCGCAGGTCGGTCAGGCGCAGCAATTGGCCGCGCTTCAAGACGAAGGAGCGATGGCCGCCGCCGGGGAGCATTTCTTCGGCGAAGGGCGGGAACAGTTGGGTCGAATCAGTCATATGAAAATCCTCTTAAGCGGTACGAAGCGTGCCTGCCAGCTCAGCCGGCAAGGCGTCGACGGCGGCGCGATGGGCGCGGCGGTCGCTGTTCAAAGGGATGTCGTAGGTGATGCGTGCGCCATAGGCGCCGGGGGCATGCGGGTCGACGCGGACCTTGTCGAACACCAACAGGCGCGTGCCGAGGCTGAAGCCTTCGGACAGGTCGTGGGTGACCATGAACACCGTCAGTTGCGTCTCGCGCCACAGTTCCAGCAGCAGACCGTGCATGTCCTTGCGGATGCCTGGATCGAGGGCGCCGAATGGCTCGTCGAGCAGCAACACCCGAGGCTTCATGATCAGCGCCTGGGCAATCGCCAGTCGTTGTTGCATGCCGCCGGAAAGCTGCGCCGGGTACTTGTCCAGCGAGTGGCCGAGGCCGACTTTGTGTAGCAGCACTGAGGCTTGTTCGCGTGCGTCTTTTTTAGCGCTGCCGAACAAGCGTCCGAGCAGAGGCGAACGTGGCAGTTCGAGACCGAGGGCGACGTTGTCCAGCACAGTCAGGTGCGGGAACACCGAGTAGCGCTGGAACACCACGCCACGGCTGGCATCCGGCTCGCCGGCCAAGGCCTGGCCATCCAGCAGAATCTCGCCGCGACTGGCGCGCTCCTGCCCGAGCAGCAGCCGCAGGAAGGTCGACTTGCCGCAACCCGATGCACCAACCAAGGTGCAAAACTCACCTTCGTTAACGCTCAGGTTCAGCCCTTCTAGCACCACCTGATCAGCGTATTTCTGCCAGACGTTTCTTACCGTGATGAAGCTCATGCCCGTACTCCTTCATACCAAGGGAAAGCACGTTGGGTCAGGCGCTTGAGACCCCAGTCCATCAGCCAGGCGAGGAGGGTGATCCAGATCACGTACGGCAGAATCACGTCCATCGCCAGATAGCGACGCACCAGGAAAATCCGGTAACCGAGGCCGTCGGTGGAGGCGATGGCTTCGGCGGCGATCAGGAACAACCACGCCGAACCGAGCATCAGCCGCAGCGAGATCAACAAGCGTGGCAACAGTTGCGGCAGCACCACGCGCAGCATCAGCGTCCAGGTCGAAGCGCCGAGGGTCTGGGCCTTGATCAGCAGCTCCACGGGAATTTCCCGGGCGCGTTGCTCCAGATCGCGAGCAAGACACGGAGTGATGCCGATCACGATCAGCATCACTTTCGACAATTCCCCCAGACCGAACACGATGAACAGAATCGGCAGAATCGCCAGCGGCGGCACCATCGAAAGCACCGTCAGCAACGGCGACAACGGCGCGCCAAACAGCGGCAGGGTACCGGCGGCGATGCCCAGGCACAGCCCGGCCAGCGCACTGATGCCGAGGCCGATGGCCAGGCGTCGCAGGCTGGACGCGGTGTCTTGCCACAACAGGTATTCACCGGTGCGGGTGTCGGCGGTGAACGCCAGGCGTTTCACCGCGTCGGTCATCTGCACGGCGCTCGGCAGCAGCTTGTCATTGGGGTTGTCCGTCAGCCGCTCGGCCGAGCCCATGAAGTAGGCGAACAGCACCAGGGCGAACGGCAGGATCACCAACAGCAGGCGACTTGGACGATCCGGGTAGCGATTGATCAGGCGCATGGCCAGGTCCTCCTGATTACAGCTTGGCGTCGGCGGCCATCTGCACGTAGGTCGGGTCGAAGCGCAGCTTGAGGTTGGTCTTGTCGCCGCTGGTCACGCCGTTGGCGAACGCCATGCCGACCGCGCTGGTGTCCTTGGCGCCTTCACCCAGCAAGCCGTGCTGGAACGAGAACTCGGCGACTTTGCGCATGGTTTCCGGCAGTTGCTTGCTGGTGGAGAACGCCAGGGCTTCTTTGGGTGTGGCGAACAATTTGGTGGTGTCCAGTTGCGACTGGAAACCAGCCAGATCGGTGCCGGAAGCTTTGGCCATGTGTTCGAGCGCGGTTTTGCTGGCGGCGTTTTTGGCGTTCATCAACTCCACCACTTCGAACCAGGCGCCGGTCAGCGCTTTGCCCAGGGCCGGGTTGTCTTTGAGGGTCGATGAGTTGACCACCATCATGTCCATGATTTCGCCGGGGATCTGGCTGGAGTTGAACACTTCGGTCACTGCAGGCTTGGCCTTGATGTCCGAAAGCATCGGGTTCCAGGTGGTGACAGCGTTGACCTGATCGGTGTTGAAGGCCGCCGAGATGTCGGCGTCGGAGGTGTTGACCACTTTCAGGTCTTTCTCGGTGAGATCGACCGAATCCAGCGCCCTGGCCAGCAGGTAGTGGGAGACAGAGAGCTCCACCAGATTGACGTCCATGCCTTTGAGGTCGGTGACTTTCTTGCCGTCGCCCTTGAGCACGATGCCGTCGTTGCCGTTGGAGAAATCGCTGACGATCAGCGCGGTGCTGTCGACGGCCACCGGCCGCCGGAATGGTCAGCGCATCCATGTTGGTCATGGTGCAGCCATCGAACTGGCCGGCGGTGTATTGGTTGATGGATTCGACGTAGTCATTGAGCTGCACGACATCGATCTTGATGCCGTACTTCTTCGCCCATTTGTCGACGATGCCTTGGCTGCCGGCGTACTCCCACGGCATCCAACCGGCGTAGATGGTCCAGCAGACGCTGAAGTGGTCTTTTTGTGCGGCCTGGGACGAGACGCTCACGAAGGCTGCGAATGCAGCGGCGAGCAGGGCGGGTAAACGAAGCTTGAGCATGGTGGTTCTCCAGTTGATCAAGGGCGGGCAGGAGTCAACGCGGCACCGTGAACGGTGGCTTGTCTCCCGGGCTTTTATCCCGCCGTGTAACCTCAACTGGAGGTCGCCAACTCTCGGACCAGCCACTCGCCTTAGCGAGCCGGAACCCTAGTCAGCCATTGCAAATTGTGGTGCCGCGAACCTGTGATGACTCCTGCACGTCTTTGCTAAAGCGAGAGCCGTGCCAAGTCGGCTTGAGCGCTCTAGCGTGGGCGATTACGCAATTGACGCGTTGGGGAGAGATGGCGGCGTTGCCTTGTGATGGTGCATGGGTGCACCGCAATGGATCGGGTCGGCCGCTGATCTGAAGGTCCAGGCGGCTCGGCACTCGGCGCAGCATTGCCAGTCAAAACAGGTGTCAGCCGGCCTGTTCCGGTTGTGGGTCTTTCAGGAGGCCGCCATGTTTCGTCGACTGTTGTTCGCTATGGTTCTCGGTCTGGGGCTGTCCGGCTGCTATTACTACGCCGGTGGCTACGATGTGTACTCCGAGCCTTATTACTACCCCGGCTATTCACCCTATTCCTACTATTACGGACCGCGCTATTACTCCGGACCGCGCTTTTATGGTGGCTATCGCTACTACTATTGGGGCGGGCACGGGCCACGTCATTACGGTGGTGGATATCGCGGTGGCCACCATTAATCAGCGGGTGAATGGATGAAAAACCTTTCATCGGCGACTTGTTTCAATCTGTTTCAGGAACGCACCAGATTTGGAAAACGATGTCTGATCTTTCGACAGTCACCGAATAATTGACTGTCGCCTGCCAGCGTCGCTGGTGTGGCTCACTCGCGGTCCAGGAGGCCGCCATGTATCTGCGAATTCTTCTGATTGCTGTATTGGGATTGTCTCTTGGTGCATGCGTGCCCTATTCCGATGGAGGAGCCAGCTACTACAGTTCCGAGGTCTATACCTCGCCAGCCTATTATGACGGCGGACCTTACTATGCAGGCGGCGGCGGTTATTACACGCAACCACGCCGGTACTACGCACCGCCAGCTCGGTACTACCAGCCAACGCCGCGGTATTACTACCAACCGCGGGTTTATCAACCGGCACCACGCTATTACCAGTCGTCACCACGAGCCGATTACCGGGCTCATCAGAATCGCGGCTGGGATGGCCATAACCGTGGCGGTTGGGACGGCCGTAACCGCGGTGGATACAACGACTATCGCGGCGGCCATGGCGGACGCGACAACCGTGGCGAAAGGGGCTACCACAACGGTCGCGGCGATCACGATGGCCGAGGCGGCCACCGTTAAACACTCGTAAAAAAAGCGGCGCATGAAGCGCCGCTTTTTTATGCCCGGATTTCAGTATTCCTACAGATCGGCCAGAGGATGCCGGCCTTCCCAGGCCTTGTGGAAATGCGCTTCTACCACTGCATCCGGCAGGTTATTGATGTCTGGCCAGTGCCAATGCGGTTTTTGATCCTTGTCGATCAACCGTGCGCGCACGCCTTCGCTGAACTCAGGATGACGGCAACAGTTGAGGCTTATGGTGTATTCCATCTGAAAGACTTGCGCCAGCGACATGTGCCGGGCACGGGCGATCTGCTCCCACACCAGATGAGCGGTCAGGGGCGAGCCTTCGCTCATGGTTTTCGCGGCACGGCTGAGCAGCAGATCCGTGTTGTCGCGCAGCTGGCTGATGGCCTTCCAGGCGCAGCGCACGTCACTGACATCCAGCAGCTCATCGATCTGCTGGCGTCGCGGTAACCACTGGGCTTCGGGCATTTGCGCGATGGCTTCCTGCTGCAGGGCTTTGAGCAGGCTGTTCAGCTGCATCGGCGTCTGTTCCTGCCAGTTCAACTGCAGCAGGCCTTCCATCAGCTCTTCCTGCTGTTCATCGAGCAGGAAACGGTCGGCCAGGTCGAGATCGATCGCATCGCGACCGTTTATATGGGCGCCGGTCAGGCCGAGAAACAATCCGAGCTTGCCGGGCAGACGCGACAGAAACCAACTGGCCCCGACATCCGGGTACAAACCGATACTGATCTCTGGCATCGCCAGGCGGCTGCTCGGCGTGACAATCCGGATGCCCGCCCCTTGCAGCAGCCCCATGCCGCCGCCGAGCACATAGCCATGCCCCCAGCAGATCAGCGGTTTAGGGTAAGTGTGCAGATTGAAGTCCAGGCGATATTCCGCCGCAAAGAAATGCGCGGCCAGCGGCGGCACTTCGCCGGGATGGGCGCGACAGGCTTCCACCAGGCTGCGGACTTCGCCACCGGCGCAAAAGGCTTTGGTGCCGTTGCCGCGCAACACGACGCAGACGATTTGCGGTTCTTTGGCCCAGACGTCCAGTTGATCGCGCAAGGCGTTGATCATCGGCAAGGACAGGGCATTGAGGGACTTTTCGGCATCCAGGCTGGCGACTCCGATGCGTGCGCCGTCGGTGCCAGTGAGTTCTTCGAAGTGCAGATTCATCGTGACCTCGATCGGGAATTTGAGCGTTCAGTATGATCGCTGTACAGGAAAGTGCCGGATCTGCGTCAGATCAATTGACAAGCGTGATGGGCTTTCCTAGGGTTCGCCCCATTGTTTTTGCCGGATGTAACCATGACTGCTGACGACCGTATCAAACTCGAACCGAGCTGGAAGGAGGCACTGCGTGCCGAATTCGACCAGCCCTACATGGCAGAGTTGCGCGACTTCCTGCAAGAGGAGCGCGCGGCAGGCAAGGAAATCTACCCTCCGGGACCGATGATTTTCAACGCGCTCAATTCGACGCCGCTGGATAAAGTCAAAGTCGTCATCCTCGGCCAGGACCCGTATCACGGTCCGGGACAGGCCCATGGCTTGTGCTTCTCGGTGCAACCAGGCGTACCGGCACCGCCGTCGCTGGTGAACATCTATAAGGAGTTGAAACGCGACCTGAACATCGACATCCCGACCCACGGTTGCCTGCAAAGCTGGGCCGACCAGGGCGTGCTGATGATCAACACCACCATGACCGTGGAACGCGCCAACGCCAACGCCCATGCGGGCAAAGGCTGGCAGCACTTTACCGATCGGATTATCGAAGTGGTCAGCGAACACCAGCCACATCTGGTGTTCCTGCTGTGGGGCGCGCATGCCCAGAGCAAGCAGAAACTGATCGATGCCACCAAACACCTGGTGCTGACCTCGGTGCATCCGTCACCGTTGTCCGCCTATCGTGGCTTCCTCGGGTGCGGGCACTTCAGTCGAACCAACAAGTTTCTGGAACAGAATGGCGAAACGCCGATCGAATGGCGGTTGCCACCAGTTTGATGCGCAGACCGGGAGGGTCCCTTCGCGAGCAAGCCCGCTCCCACACTGGATCTCTGTGAACACTCTATTTGTGATCACCAGAGATCCAGTGTGGGAGCGGGCTTGCTCGCGAAGCAGGCGACTCGGTCTTTTAGACAGAATCCGGTTGCCGGTTCCAATACTTGAACAACGGCTCCGCCAGAAACAACACAAACAACAGCCGCATCACCTGCATTGCTGTCACCAGCGGCACCGACAACTGCAATGTCTCTGCCGTCAGGCTCATCTCCGCAATCCCGCCGGGCATCATGCCGAGCGTCAGCGAACGCAAATCCAGATGCGTCAGCGCACTCAACCCCAATGCTGCCAACGTGGCGATCAACATGGTCAACACCGTGCCAATCAACGTCCGCCCCATGAATGACGGCGCACGCCGGAAAAACTGCCGATTGAAGTGACACCCCAGCCCGCTGCCAATCAGCCATTGGCCGATCTGGCTGCCGCCGTTGGGCAAACTGATGTGCAGATCCCAGCCAATACTCACCGCCGCACTCACCAGCAACGGCCCGAACAGCCACGGATTGGGTTGATGCAACCGCTGCCAGCCCCAGGCGAGCAGGGCGCCCGCCGGAAACAGAAACGCCAGCCAGCGCCAGTCAACGGAAGTGGCGTGGGCCAGCGGCGCACCGTCACCCAACAAATACTTGAACGCCGCCGGCACACACAGCACCACCACCAACACCCGCAGACTTTGCCCCGCCGCAACACGACTGAGCACCGCGCCGTTACGCGCGCCGAGGTTGACCATCTCCCCGGAGCCGCCCGGCATGCTGGAAAAGAACGCGGTCGCGCGGTCTTCACCGGTGCGCCGCATCAACCAGACCCCGACCACGGCCGACAGGCTGGTGACCAACGCACCGAAGAAGATCAAACCGAAGTGGCTCAGCACCTGCTCCATCACCACCGGGGTGAAATGCAGACCGATCCCGATGCCGACAATCCACTGGCCGCACTTGCGGCCGCCAGGGATTTCCGCCAATTGCCAGGGTGTCAGGCAACGCACCAGGATGATCGCCAGCAACGAGCCGACCATCCACGGCAGTGGCCAGCCGATCTGGCTGGCCAGGTAACCGCCCAGCAGACCGACCAGCGGGGTTCCCCACCAGGCTTTGAAGGGTGTTCGATCAAACATCGGCGATTGCGCGCCGGGCGACCGAACGTTTGCGCCAGATGCGCAGGAGTGGCATTAGCAGCATGATCGCGGTCAGCACCCAGACACCGAAGGTGATCGGGCTCGACCAGAGGATTTCCAGCGCACCGTTGGAAATCGACAGGGCGCGACGCAGGTTTTGCTCCATCAGGCCACCAAGGATGAAGCCCAACAGAACCGGCGACAACGGGAAGTCCAGCTTGCGCAGGATGTAACCGAAGATGCCGATACCGATCATCAGGAACAGGTCGAAGGTGGTGGCGTGCACCGCGTAGACGCCGATCCCGGTAATGATCGCGATCACCGGCACCAGCGCCCAGTTCGGCACGGCAAGGATGCGGGTGAAGATGCGGATCATCGGGATGTTGAGGATCACCAGCATGATGTTGGCGACAAACAACGAAGCGATCAGGCCCCAGACGATGTCGGGTTGCTGTTGGAACAGCAGCGGCCCCGGCGTGATGTTGTACAGCGACAGCGCGCCGATCATCACTGCCGTGGTACCCGAGCCCGGAACGCCGAGGGTCAGCATTGGCACCAGGGCACCGCAGGCAGCGCCACCGATAGCGGTTTCCGGAGCCGCGAGGCCACGCATGTCGCCTTGTCCGAAAGTGCCCTTGGCGCCGGCGATACGTTTCTCGGTCATGTAGGCCACAGCGCTGGCCAACGTCGCGCCGGCACCCGGCAACACGCCCATGATGAAGCCCAGCAAACCGCAACGGATGTTCACCACGAACACCGCCGAGGCTTCCTTGAAGTTGAACATCATGCGCCCGGTGGCTTTCACCGCTTCCTGGCCGCGATGAGTTTTTTCCAGCAGCAGAAGGATTTCACTGATGGAGAACAAGCCCAGTACCAGCACAACGAACTGAATGCCGTCCGTCAAATGGATGTTATCCCCGGTGAAACGGTATACGCCGCTGTTGGCATCGATCCCGACGGTCGATAGAAACAAACCGATCAGCGCGGCGATAAAGGTCTTTAGTGGTCGGTCGCCGGCCATGCCGCCGAGACAGACAATCGCGAACACCATCAGCACGAAATACTCTGCCGGTCCAAAGGCAATCGCCCATTTCGCCAGCAGCGGGGCGAACAGCACCATGCCGCAGGTGGCGATGAACGCACCGATGAACGAACTCCACGCCGACAACGACAGTGCTACACCGGCCAGGCCTTTGCGGGCCATCGGGTAACCGTCGAGGGTGGTCATGACGGTGGAGGCTTCGCCCGGAATGTTCAGCAGGATCGAACTGATCCGGCCGCCGTATTCGCAGCCCAGGTACACCGCCGCCAGCAGAATCAGCGCCGACTCCGGTGGCAGGCCGAGGGCGAATGCGATCGGGATCAACAGCGCCACGCCGTTGATCGGGCCCAGGCCCGGCAACAGCCCGACGACCGTGCCGATCAGGGTGCCGCATAGCGCGGTTACCAGGTTATACGGGCTCAGCGCGACGCCGAAGCCCTGACCCAAATAGCCAAGAGTATCCATATCAGTTCTCCAGAACGTCGAGCACGCCCAGCGGCAGTGGCACGTCCATCACCTTGTCGAACAGCAGATAAAGACCGATAGCCATCAGGCTGATGATCACCGTACTGGGCAGCCAGCGGCCGCCATACAGGCGTGCCATAGGGATCCCGATCAGAATGCTGGCGACGATGAAACCAAGGGGTTCGAAGGCCCCGGCGAACACCAGCAACAGCAGCACGCAGATGCCGATTTTGATCAGGGTTTCGCGGTCCAGTTTCGGGTCGTCGTCGCTGTGCACGATCGGCGTCGGCCGAAACACCATGTACAGCAAAGCCAGCCCCATCAGGCCGAGCATCAACAATGGAAAGGCTCGAGGCCCCACCGGTTCGTAGGAAAATGCCGCTTGATACGGCCACGCCATCAGCGCCAGGCCAACACAGGCCAGCAACAGCACCGCAGCAAAAATGCGTTGTAAGAGCATGGGAAACTCCTGTGCCGCAGCCCTCCAGAACGGGGGCCGCAGCCGCTAGACAGAGGCGATCACTGAATCAGGCCGAACTCTTTGGCCAGCACTTTGTAATCGGCGACCTGCTTTTTCACGTAGGTGTCCAGCTCCGGGCCGGTCATGGCGAACGGGAACAGTTCACGCTGATCGCGCAACTTGGCGAACTCTTCGGAAGCCAGCAGCTTGTCGAAAGCGTCTTTCCACCAGGCGTAGTCTTCGTCGCTGACCTTTGGCCCGAGGTAGAAGCCGCGAACCACCGGCCAGACGATGTCGTAGCCTTGCTCTTTGGCGGTCGGGATGTCTTTCATTTCCGGCTCGTCCAGACGCTTCTCGGAGAACACGGCCAGCAGGCGCATGTCACCGCTCTGGATGTGCGGCATGGAGTCGGAGATGTCGGTGCTGCCGACCTGGATGTGGCCGCCGAGCAGGGCGGTGGCGATTTCACCGCCGCCTTCGAGGGCGACGTAACGCAGGTCGCGCGGGTTGATCCCGGCAGCCTTGGCGATCAGGGCGGTCTGCATCCAGTCCTGGCTGCCGACGGTGCCGCCGGAGCCGATCACCACTTTGCTCGGATCTTTCTTCAACGCCTGAACCAGATCGTCCAGGGTCTTGTAGGGCGAATCGCTTTTCACCGCGATGGCGCCGTAGCTTGTTCCAACTGCGGCCAGCCAGCGCACGGCGTTTTCATCGAAACGACCGAACTTGCCTTGGGCCAGGTTCAACAGCGAGCCGCTGGACCACGCCACCAGCGTGCCGGCATCGGCCGGACGCTGGGCGACCACCGCGTTGTACGCCACCGCGCCAACACCGCCGGGCATGTAGGTCACGCGCATCGGTTTGGTCAGCAGTTTTTCGTTGACCAGCGCGCTTTGCGCCAGTTTGCAGGTCAGGTCGAAACCGCCGCCGGGCGAGGCCGGGGCGATGCATTCCGGGCGTTTGGGTTCGGCGAGCAATTGGCCGGCGAACAGCAGGGCGCTGGCGGTGAGAGCAACTTTACGCATTGATAGGTTCATTCAAGTCTCCTTGGGAGTTGTTGTTATAGGTGTACTGAATTACCAAAGGGCAACGCTATAGCTCACCAGCAGACGCACTTCATCGGCATCGCGAGCGGAGTAGTTGGAACGGTAAGTGGCATTACGCAGGCGCACGGCGACATCCTTGAGCGCGCCGCTTTGTACGACGTATTTGATTTCGGTGTTGCGTTCCCACTCTTTGCCTTCGTCACCGTTCTTGAGCTTGATGTTGTCACCGCTCACGTAACGGCTCATGAAACTCAGGCCGGGAACCCCAAGCCTGGCGAAGTCAAAGTCGTAACGTGCCTGCCAGGAGTGTTCTTCGGCGCCGGCAAAGTCGTTGATCTGAACGAAGTTGACCAGGTACGGGTCACTGCCATCGACATAAGGGAACGCGCTGTCGCCGGACATGTGCTGATAGCCGGCGCTGAATTTATGCCCGCTCAAGGCGTAGCTCACCAAGCCGTTGAGGGATTTGTTGTCGATCTTGCCGCCGCGGGCCTCGCCCTGGTCATCACTGATGGCCAGGCGCAGATCGGTGCCGAAAGTGCCGGGGCCGAACGGTTGCGAAGCGACAACACCGAGGAAGTGCTGGTTGTAGACTTCATCAAGTTGCGCGAAGTGGTAGCTGCCGGTGATTTTGTCGGTGAACTTGTAGTCCAGGCCGCCAAAGTCGAAATGCTTGCCGGCTACGGTGCCAGCGAAGCGGCTGTTCTTGTTGTTGAGGGCGATGTCCTCGAAGTCGGTGCTGTCGCGGTCCTTGGCTTTCTCCAGGCGCCCGCCGGTGAAGGTCAGGTTCTTGATCTCTTTGGAGGTCAGCAGGCCGCCTTCAAAGGTCTGCGGCAGAATGCGCCCGTCGTTGGCTTTGAGGATCGGCAGTTCCGGAATCAGGCTGCCGATTTTAAGTTCCGTGGCGGAGATTTTCACTTTGCCGGTCAGGCCAAGCTTGGAGTACTCATCGGCCGCGCGGCCGTCGTCATGGGTTGGCAACAGGCCGGTGCCGGTGCGGTCCGGACTTGAATCGAGTTTTACCCCCAGCATACCCAGTGCATCGACACCGAACCCCACGGTGCCGTCGGTGTAACCCGATTGCAGGTTGAGCATGAACCCCTGAGCCCATTCGTCCCGCTTGGATTGCTGGGCGCTGGTACCGTCGCGAAAGTCGCGGTTGAAATACATGTTGCGGGTTTCGAAGGTTGCCGTACTGTCTTCGAAGAAGGCAGCCTGACTCAACGGCGAAAAGCCGGCGAGGGCGGCGGCACAGGTAAGGGCGGTGTGGCTGAAGCGGGAAAAGCGAGCAGGCGGGCAAGCCTGTAGCTGCATGGACAGCATCTTGAAGTACTCCGTTTATTGTTCTTATTGGCGAAAACGCTTCGAGGCGTTTTTCGTACGCTATGTGCGGTAGCGACGGGCAGTCGAAGCTGTCCGTGGCTGGACTCTAACCGGCCAACCTTTCGCTAACCTTTCAGAAGACTTTCACGGTTTTCGGGCTTCACAGCGGCGGTTGCGGCTGTAAACTCCGCGCCAAAGAATGGCGTCGACCATCCCTGAATGAGGTAAAGATCCATGCGTGTTCTGCTCGTCGAAGACCATCTGCAGCTCGCCGAAAGTGTCGCTCAGGCGCTCAAGAGCACCGGATTGACCGTGGATGTGCTGCACGACGGCGTGGCGGCCGACCTGGCGTTGAGCAGCGAGGAATACGCCATGGCGATCCTCGACGTCGGCCTGCCGCGCATGGATGGCTTCGAAGTGCTGGCGCGCCTGCGGGCGCGGGGCAAGAACCTGCCGGTGTTGATGTTGACCGCCCGCAGCGACGTCAAGGATCGGGTCCACGGCCTGAACCTTGGCGCTGACGATTACCTGGCCAAACCTTTCGAACTGACCGAACTCGAGGCCCGGGTCAAAGCCTTGCTGCGCCGCAGTGTGCTCGGCGGTGAACGCCTGCAGCGCTGCGGTGTGCTGGCTTATGACCTGGACACTCGGCGCTTCACCCTCGGCGAAGAGTTGCTGACCCTGACCTCCCGCGAGCAGGCCGTGCTCGAAGCCCTGATCGCCCGGCCCGGTCGGGTGATGAGCAAGGAGCAACTGGCCTCGCAAGTCTTCGGTCTGGACGAAGAGGCCAGCCCCGACGCCATCGAGATCTATGTCCATCGCCTGCGCAAGAAGCTCGATGGCCAACCGGTCGTCATCGTGACCTTCCGCGGTCTCGGCTACTTGCTGGAAAGCCGCGATGCATAAGCCCAGCAGCCTGCGCTGGCGGTTGCTGTGGAATCTGGCGTTGTTGCTGGTGGTGTTGATGCTGGCCAGTGGTTTGAGCGCTTACTGGAACGGTCGCGAAGCTGCCGACACCGCCTATGACCGGACCTTGCTGGCCTCGGCGCGGACTATCGCCGCCGGTGTCTCCCAGCGCGACGGCTCGCTGAGCGCTGATGTGCCGTACGTGGCCCTCGATACTTTTGCGTACGACAGCGCGGGACGGATTTTTTACCTGGTCAACGACATCAATCAGAAGCTGATCTCGGGCTACGAAAACCTGCCACCGCCGCCGCCGGGAACGCCGCGCACCGATGACTATCCGGCACTGGCGCGTTTCTATAACGCCAAGTACCAGGGGCAGAACGTACGTGTGGTGAGCCTGCTCAAACCCGTGAGTGATCCGAACATGAACGGCATGGCGGAAATCCGCGTGGCGGAAACCGATGAAGCGCGGGTCAGCATGGCCCGCAGCCTGGCAACTGACACGTTGCTGCGTCTGGGCATGCTGGCGGTGGGTGCGTTGTTGCTGGTGTGGTTTGCGGTCAGCGCCGCGTTGCGTCCGCTGGAACGCTTGCGCACTGCGGTGGAAGAGCGTCAGTCGGACGATCTGCGGCCGTTGCCGTTGGTGGAAGTGCAGCACGAATTATGGCCGCTGGTGCGCGCGCTCAATCACTTCACCGAGCGCCTGCGCGGGCAGTTCGAGCGTCAGGCGCAGTTCATCGCCGATGCCGCCCATGAGCTGCGTACTCCCCTGGCGGCACTCAAGGCACGACTGGAGCTGGGTTTGCGCTCGACCGAACCTGAAACCTGGCGCAGCACATTGGAAACCGCTGCCCAAGGCACGGATCGTTTGACCCACCTTGCCAATCAACTGCTCTCGCTGGCACGGGTTGAAAATGGTGCCCGGGCCATCGCCGAGGGCGGCGCGCAGTTACTTGATCTCAGTCAGCTGGCTCGCGAACTCGGCATGGCCATGGCGCCGCTCGCCCACGCGCGCGGTGTGGCGCTGGCGCTGGAAGCGGACGAGCCGGTGTGGTTGCGCGGCGAGCCAACGCTGTTGAACGAACTGTTGAGCAATCTGGTGGATAACGCGCTGGCCCATACGCCGCCGGGTGGCAACGTGATTCTTCGGGTCACGGCACCGGCCGTGTTGGAGGTCGAGGACGATGGCCCAGGCATTCCTCTTGAAGAGCGCGATCGGGTATTCGAGCGCTTTTATCGGCGCAACCAGCAGGTGGCCGGTTCGGGGTTGGGATTGGCGATTGTTGGCGAGATCTGCCGCGCACACCTGGCTCAAATCAGCCTGCACGATGGCGAACAGGCCGGGTTGAAGGTGCGGGTGAGTTTTATCGCCGGGTAGTTTTGTGGTGTCTGGACTGACCCCTTCGCGAGCAAGCCCGCTCCCACATTTGATCGCATTTTTCCATGAAGAACTCGGTCAAGCGTGGGAGCGGGCTTGCTCGCGAAGGGCGCGCTACGGTCTCGACTAATAAAACATCGACCGCGACTCTTCCAGATCGCGGCACATCCCCTCGTTCTCCGGATCAATCCCCAGCTTTTTGAACGCCGGCACGTTGAATACGTCGATACGCGAGAGGGGATGGTCGGTGTCCTTGTGGCAATACAGGCTGGCCACCTGCACCAGATCGACATAGTCGACCCGCTCGGAGTGTCGATTGAAGTCCAGATAAAGCCCCGGCACCTGTACCAGCATCTCCGGAAACTCCCAGACCCTGAGCAGTTTGTCGCCGAGCAGTGGATGAATGTGATCAATCACATGGTTGAGGCTGACCGGGTCAGCCAGCAGTTCATAGTGATCTTCGGCGTAGGTCAGGATCGGCAACACACCGATCTGATGCACCAGTCCGCCAAGGGCTGCCTGATCGGGCTTGAGTTGCGTGTACCTGCGGCACAATGCATAGCTGATCCCGGCGATTTCCAGGCTTTTGCGCCAGACATCGCGCATTTTCTGCTCCACCACTTCGGAGCGGGCATGGAAAATCTGTTCCATGACCAGACCGATGGCCAGGTTGCTGCTGTAGTTGATGCCCAATCGAGTGATTGCCGTGTGCAGGTCAGTGACTTCCTGGGTCGCGCGCAACAGCGGGCTATTGACCACTTTGATCAGACGCGCCGACAGCGCGGTATCGCGGCCGATCACTTTGCTCAGGGTGCTGACACTGATTTCCGGGTCTTCAGCGGCCTTGCGAATCTGCAGGGCCACTTCCGGTAACGTTGGCAGAACCAGGTCATCGTTATCGATGGCCTCAACCAAATCCTGTTGGACCTTTTCCGCCAGCTCACTCATTTCGTTTCTCTAGGTATTGCGACAAATGCTGCTGTTAACGCTGGATTTCGCGATCGCGATCCAGTTCGTAAGGCAGGTCGAGCAGGTGCAGGGCTGGCCCTTCGAGCGCGCCCAGATGGATATCACCCCCTTCCGCTGCTTCGGCTTGCAGCACGGCCAGGAGCTCAATGTTTTGCCCTGCGTTGGCGGCCAGCACCACTTCGCCGATAGAGCTGCCGTGGGTAGGGGAAAACAATTGTGTGCCAGGTTCAGGCAACTCGTTGGCATCCAGTGTCAGGCGATACAAGCGGCGCTTGAGTTTGCCCAGGTACTGCATGCGCGCGACGATTTCCTGGCCGGTGTAGCAGCCTTTCTTGAAGCTCACGCCACCCACGGCTTGCAGATTGAGCATCTGCGGGATGAACAACTCGCGAGTGCTCGGCATGACCTGACCGATCCCTGCGCGGATTTGGCCCAACAGCCATTGATTCAGATCGCCTTCGGCCAATACGGCGGACAGCTTGCCCTTGATAAGGTCGGCCTGGTCGGCGGCGACCCAGAGTTCGGCGCGGTCCGGCGAGACGCGAATGGCGATCAAGCCGTCATTGCGCGCGACGCTGTCGGTGTCGGTCGGAAGCTCAAGACCGAGGCTGATCAGTGCCGCATCGCCATGGTCCATGCCGAAGCGGACCCAGGCGGCGCTTTCGTCGGTCAGTTTGGATTTGGAAAATACCGCGTACTTTTTCAGGTCCGCCAGTTGCGGTTCCAGCAGTTCGGTGGCCATGGCCATCAGAACGCCGTCGCCTTCCAGCAGGATGCGGAAACTCGACTGCATCCGGCCCTTTTGCGTGCAGCGGGCGCCGAGGCTGGCCTGGGTGTCACTCAGGTAATTGAGGTTGCAGGTCAATTGGCCTTGCAGGAATTTGCTCGCGTCCGCGCCGCGTACTGCGAGAACGCCTTCGTGAGACAGGGTGCAGAAAAAAGCAGAATCGGCCATGGGTCATCGCAGGGTAAAGAGTCTGGGGGACATCATAAGGGGGCGCTCTTGAAATGGGTAGTTCACAAAGGATCGTTGGTGGTCGACCAAAGCCGAGTGTTCGACTCTGCCTGGGGCTGTATACTTGCCGCCTATTTGAGGAGCGCTCCATGGTCGAAGATGTTGAACTGAATCGCCTCTACTGGCACAGCCGCCGCGGCATGCTTGAGCTTGACGTGTTGCTGGTACCGTTCGTGAAAGAGGTCTATCCGCACCTCAATGATGTCGACCGCGATTGCTACCGCAAGCTGCTCGAATGCGAAGATCAGGACATGTTCGGCTGGTTCATGGAACGTGCCGAATCGGAAGATCCGGAGCTTCAGCGCATGGTTCGCATGATCCTGGATCGTGTCCAGCCCAAGTAATGCGTTCGAATGCCGCTGGCATGCCTCACGGCAATTGCTGGCGGCGTATCTTCTGGCCCAGCTGTTCGCGCTGGGTTCGCTGTGCCTTCTCTCTATTCCGGTCTGGGCCTGCCTGCTCGGCGCTTTTTGCTGTCTGGCTCACGGCGCTTGGGCGTTACCGCGACAGATTCTGCTGACACACCCAAGGGCATTTCGCGGCTTGCGTCGCAATGCCGATGGCTGGCAGTTGTGGAATCAGGAGGAGGGTTGGCAATCGGTGCAGCTACGACCGGACAGCCTGGCGCTACCTTTGCTTGTTGTGCTGCGTTTTCGGCTGCGGGGTGAACGGCGGATCAGGGCGGTTTGTGTGCCCCGTGACTCGCAGGCGTCCGATCTGCACCGGCGCCTGCGGGTTCGGCTCACGTTCAGTCGACGTAGGTGGGCGGCACCAGAATAGTGTCCAGGGCAACCGGCAGCATGTTCGGATAGTCGAGGGTGTAATGCAGGCCGCGACTTTCCTTGCGTTCCATGGCTGACTGGATCATCAGCTCGGCCACTTGGGCCAGGTTACGCAGTTCGATCAAATCCCGACTGACCTTGTAGTTGCTGTAGAACTCGTCGATTTCGTCCAGCAACAGACGCACGCGGTGCTGTGCCCGTTGCAAGCGCTTGTTGGTGCGCACAATGCCGACGTAGTCCCACATGAATCGCCGCAGTTCGTCCCAGTTGTGCGCAATGATCACGTCCTCATCGGAGTCGGTGACCTGGCTCGCATCCCAGACGGGCAGGGCGATCGGAATCGAAACTTGCGGCAGTTGCTCAAGAATGTCCGCCGCCGCCGAACGCGCGTAAACGAAACACTCCAGCAACGAGTTGCTGGCCATGCGGTTGGCGCCGTGCAGGCCGGTGAAGCTGGTTTCGCCAATGGCATATAGCCCCGGCACGTCGGTGCGACCCTGCTGATCGACCATAACGCCGCCGCACGTGTAGTGCGCCGCTGGAACCACCGGAATCGGTTGCTTGGTGATGTCGATGGAGAATTCGAGGCAGCGTTCGTACACCGTCGGGAAGTGAGTCTTGATGAACGCTTCCGGCTTGTGGCTGATGTCCAGATAGACACAATCGACGCCCAGGCGCTTCATTTCATGGTCGATGGCCCGGGCGACGATGTCGCGCGGGGCCAGCTCGGCGCGAGGGTCGAAGCGTTGCATGAAGCGTTCGCCGTTGGGCAGCTTCAGGTGTGCGCCTTCGCCGCGCAGGGCTTCGGTGATCAGGAAACTCTTGGCTTGCGGGTGATACAGGCACGTGGGGTGGAACTGGTTGAACTCCAGATTCGCCACCCGGCAGCCCGAACGCCAGGCCATGGCAATGCCATCACCGCAGGCGCCGTCGGGGTTGCTGGTATAGAGATAGACCTTTGCTGCGCCGCCCGATGCGAGGATCACAAAGCGAGCGGCGTAGGTGTCGACTTCACCGGTCCCGCGATTGAGGACGTAGGCGCCGAGGCAGCGATCACCTTCAAGGCCCAGGCGCTTTTCGGTGATCAGGTCGACCGCGACTCGCTGCTCCAGCAGTTCGATGTTCGGTCGTTGCCTGGCCTTGTCGAGCAAGGTTCTGAAAATCGCTGCGCCCGTGGCATCGGCGGCATGGATGATACGCCGATGACTGTGACCGCCTTCGCGGGTCAGGTGGAACTCGAATCCGCCATCTTCGGTGCCGGACTGTTCATCGCGGGTGAAAGGCACGCCTTGGTCGATCAGCCATTGAATCGCCTCTTTACTGTGCTCGACAGTAAAGCGCACGGCGTCTTCGTGGCACAGGCCGCCGCCAGCATTGAGGGTGTCCTCGACATGTGATTCAACGGTGTCGGTGTCATCCAGGACGGCAGCGACGCCACCCTGGGCCCAGAAAGTCGAGCCATTGGCGAGGTCGCCTTTGCTCAGTACGGCGATGCGCAAATGACCGGGCAAGGTCAGCGCAAGGCTCAAACCGGCAGCGCCGCTGCCAATGACCAGAACATCGTGTTGAAACTGTTGGCTCATTTCAGGATTCCGCTCAAAGCGACCCGGGTCGGGGTTGGCGCAAGACACCTGGATCGGCGAGTCAAGACAGCCACACAGTCCACTAGTATATAGAGGGGGGGAGCGGCACAATAGCCGAGCACACATGGCATTGTGAAACTACTGTGACGGAAAATACCTGACGCTTCGTCGGATGGTTTTTCGGCCGGTTCGGCGACAAGACGACTGTATCAACGATTTAACAGTCTTTTTCTATTCACGGTTGCACAATGTCGGTCTTGCGCAGCTATAAATATTTGGAACTTTTGCCAAAGGCCCAAGATCAATAGACCGTTGCCTGATTCAAGGGACAGTGTCGGCTTCAACGCGGGATCTGTGAATTGATCCTTGCCGGCGAATCCGATGACAAGATTATTCGCGCAGCCGGGTTCACCCGCGCTGCGCTTTTCGTGCGTGCCAAATCAGAGCCCGCAGGAAACTTGCTTGGAGGGGGAGAACTTTTGCGAAAAGCCCGAGTCTATGTTTGCAAGTCTGGTTGTTTAGTTATGCAAGCCTCCTCCGAGCTTATCGAGGAGTGTTCATGCTAACCCAGGAAGAGGATCAGCAGCTGGTCGAACGCGTTCAGCGCGGCGACAAGCGAGCTTTCGATCTGCTAGTGCTGAAATACCAGCACAAAATTCTCGGGTTGATCGTGCGTTTCGTGCACGACACCCATGAAGCCCAGGATGTGGCGCAGGAAGCCTTTATCAAGGCGTACCGTGCACTTGGAAATTTTCGCGGAGACAGCGCGTTTTATACGTGGCTTTACCGCATCGCCATCAACACGGCGAAAAACTATCTGGTTTCACGCGGCCGTCGGCCGCCGGATAGCGATGTCAGTTCCGAGGATGCAGAGTTCTACGATGGCGATCATGGCCTCAAGGATCTCGAGTCGCCAGAACGTGCATTGCTGCGGGATGAGATCGAAGGCACCGTCCATCGAACCATTCAGCAACTGCCAGAAGATTTGCGTACGGCTTTAACTTTACGTGAATTCGATGGTCTGAGTTACGAGGACATTGCGGCCGTCATGCAGTGTCCGGTGGGTACCGTGCGCTCCCGGATTTTCCGCGCTCGGGAAGCCATCGATAAAGCCCTGCAGCCGTTGTTGCAGGAAAACTGAGACAGCGGCGACAGCCAAGAGAGGAACGCCATGAGTCGTGAAGCCCTGCAGGAATCGCTGTCCGCAGTGATGGATAACGAAGCGGACGAATTGGAATTGCGTCGGGTATTGAATGCCTTTGACGATGTTGAAACCCGTGATACCTGGGCTCGTTATCAAATCGCTCGGGCAGTTATGCACAAGGATTTGCTGCTTCCACGTCTGGATATCGCTGCGGCAGTCTCTGCTGCGCTGGCTGACGAAGCTGTACCTGCAAAAGCCTCCCGTGGTCCATGGCGTAGCCTGGGTCGTCTGGCGGTCGCTGCTTCGGTAACCCTCGCCGTACTGGCAGGTGTTCGTCTGTATAATCAGGACGAGATCGCTGGGGTCGAACTGGCTCAACAATCCAGTCAACCAGGTCTGGCCGTTCCTCAGGTCAAGGGTCCAGCTGTATTAGCAGGCTACAATGAGAGTTCGGAAGCCACTGGCCCTATGGCCAACGGCGTATTGCAAGGTCAGCCAGGCTGGCACGATCAGCGTCTGCCAGGCTACTTGCGCCAACATGCTCAACAAGCTGCACTGAAAGGTACTGAGAGCGCTCTGCCTTACGCTCGTGCAGCAAGTCTGGAAAACCGTTAAGGAGGATCATGCGCGCCATCCCTCTACTTACGCTTCTGCTCGGTGGCTGGTTTGTTGTTCCAGCCCATGCTGATGAAGCCCAGGACTGGTTGACCCGTCTGGGCCAAGCCGAGCAACAGCAAAGCTTTCACGGTACATTCGTCTACGAGCGTAACGGTAGTTTTTCTACCCACAACATCTGGCACCGCGTCCAGGATGGCAAGGTCCGTGAGCGTTTACTCCAGCTCGACGGCTCGGCACAGGAAGTCGTGCGCATTGATGGGCGTACTCAATGCGTCAGCGGCATTCTGATAGCAGGGCTTGGAGATTCCCCCAGCTCCTCTGCTCGTGCACTCGATCCACAAAAGCTAAAGAATTGGTACGACCTTGCCGTTATTGGCAAGTCGCGTGTGGCCGGGCGTGCGGCAGTAATCGTTTCACTGACACCTCGCGATCAACACCGCTACGGTTTTGAATTGCATCTGGATAAAGAATCCGGCCTGCCTCTCAAATCATTGCTTCTGAATGAAAAAGGGCAGTTGCTGGAGCGATTCCAGTTCACGCAACTGGATACCGCCGATGTTCCGTCCGACAGCGACTTGCAGCCTGGCGCCGATTGCAAAACTATTGCCCTCGACAGCGACAAGGCTTCTGCAATCAAGGCAGCCCAAGTATGGCGTTCGGACTGGTTACCACCTGGTTTCGAGTTGACCAGCAGTACCTCCCGCAAGGATCCAGAGACCAAAACTCAAGTCAACAGTCTGATGTATGACGATGGTCTGGCTCGTTTCTCGGTTTTCCTTGAACCGTTGAATGGCGCAACAATTACTGATACTCGCACCCAGTTGGGGCCGACCGTTGCAGTTTCCCGACGCTTGACTACCCCGCAAGGCGAGATGATGGTGACCGTGGTCGGTGAGATTCCGATTGGCACCGCTGAACGGATTGCGCTATCCATGCGCAGCGACGCCACTGCAACCAAGTAGTGAGCTGAAATCGAAATGTTTGGTGAGCATTTCAACTTGCAAATATTCCCGAATTTTTCTATAGGTCAGAGCCCCTCGGCTCTGGCCTTGTTTGTTGTTCCCGGAACAAAAATACCGGCGTATCGTTCCCGGTGTTCCTTGCTCCATATCGCTTAACCATGCTCGTCGTAACGGGAGCCGTATGTCGATACCACGCTTGAAGTCTTATCTCTCTATTTTTGCCACCGTGCTGGTGCTTGGTCAGGCGGTCGCTGTTCAGGCGGCCGAGTTGCCTGACTTCACACAGTTGGTCGAGCAGGCCTCGCCCGCGGTGGTGAACATCAGTACCACGCAGAAACTGCCGGACCGCAAAGTGTCGAGCCAGGAGATGCCTAACCTTGATGACTTGCCGCCGATGCTGCGCGAGTTCTTCGAGCGCGGCATGCCGCCACAGCCTCGTACGCCACGCGGTGATCGTCAACGCGAAGCCCAATCCCTGGGATCGGGCTTCATCATCTCGCCTGATGGCTACATCCTGACCAACAACCATGTAATCGCCGATGCCGACGAAATTCTCGTTCGTCTCGCCGACCGCAGCGAATTGAAGGCCAAGCTGATCGGCACCGATCCACGTTCCGACGTGGCGCTGTTGAAAATCGAAGGCAAGGATCTGCCGGTCCTGAAACTTGGCAAATCCCAGGATCTGAAAGCTGGCCAGTGGGTCGTGGCGATTGGCTCGCCATTCGGCTTCGACCATACCGTGACTCAAGGTATCGTCAGTGCCATCGGTCGCAGTCTGCCGAACGAAAACTATGTGCCGTTCATCCAGACCGACGTGCCGATCAACCCAGGTAACTCCGGTGGTCCGCTGTTCAACCTGGCCGGTGAAGTGGTGGGCATCAACTCGCAGATCTACACCCGTTCCGGCGGCTTCATGGGCGTGTCGTTCGCGATCCCTATCGACGTAGCCATGGACGTTTCCAATCAGCTCAAAAGCGGCGGTAAAGTCAGCCGTGGCTGGTTGGGTGTGGTGATTCAGGAAGTGAACAAGGACCTGGCCGAGTCGTTCGGTCTGGATAAGCCAGCCGGCGCGCTGGTGGCTCAGATCCAGGATGACGGCCCGGCTGCCAAGGGTGGCCTGCAAGTAGGGGACGTGATCCTGAGCATGAACGGTCAACCCATCGTCATGTCCGCTGATCTGCCGCACCTGGTGGGCGCGCTGAAGGCCGGCTCGAAAGCTGATCTGGAAGTGATTCGTGAAGGTAAGCGCAAGAATGTCGAGTTGACAGTCGGCGCAATCCCGGAAGAAGGCAAAGAGTTGGATGCGCTGCCGAAATCCACCACCGAGCGCAGCAGCAACCGGCTGGGTGTTTCCGTGGTCGAGCTGACGGATGAACAGAAGAAAACCTACGACCTCAAAGGCGGCGTCGTCATCAAGGAAGTCCAGGACGGTCCTGCTTCTCTGATTGGCCTGCAGCCAGGCGATGTGATCACTCACCTGAACAATCAGGCAATCGGTTCCACCAAGGAGTTCACGGATATCGCCAAGGCGCTGCCGAAGAACCGCTCGGTGTCGATGCGGGTTCTGCGTCAAGGACACGCCAGCTTCATCACCTTCAAACTGGCTGAATAATCCGGTTGTTGGCTGAATAAAAAACCGCCTCGAAAGAGGCGGTTTTTTTATGTCTGCAATTTTTTCTGACAGGCGTCAGCCCATCATGTCCTTGATCATGCGCTCCTGTTCCATCAGCTCACGTTGCCGTGCGTCGATTCGCGATGACAGCGGGAAGTTGGTGCCTGCCTTGCGCTTGGCGAAATCCAGTTGCTGAATGGCCTGACGGTAATCCCCGACCAGGGCGAAATACTCGGCGCGAGCTTGATGCAGGCCAATGATGTTGCCTGACAGGCCGCGAGTCTCGGCCACCATGTACCAGACGTCCGGATCGTCAGGACGGCTCTTGAGCAGATTCTCCAGCGCTTTTTCCGCGTCGGGCGCACGGTTCTGCTTGAGCAGCAGGTCAACACGCACCGAGTTCAGCGGATAGTTTCCGGGGTACTGCGTCAACATCCGGTCAACCCGGGACTGGGCGTCCGGTAGACGATTGTTGGTAATGTCCAGATCCACCTGCGCCAGGTTGTAGATGATCTCGTTCGGCGACTTGACCAGCAGCAATTTGAGGTTTTCCCGTGCTTCATTCAGCTGGCCGCCCTTGATCTGGGCGATGGCCAGGCCATAGCGAGCGACATCATTTTTCGGGTTTTCATCAAGCTGGGCGCGAAAGCGTTTGGCGCCCAGGCCAGGGGTTTCTTCATAGATCAACTGGACCCGTGCACGAATCAACTGATAACGCATCGTGTCTTCGATGCCGCCGGGTTTTGCCTGTTCGGCGCGGTTGCGGGTGTCAGCGATCCGCGACTCGGTCACCGGGTGAGTCAGCAGAAATTCCGGTGGCTTGGCGTCAAAGCGGTATTGGCGCGCCAATCGCTCGAACATGGTCGGCATCGAGCGCGGGTCGTAACCGGCCTTTTCCAGATTGAGGATGCCGATGCGGTCAGCTTCCTGTTCGTTCTGGCGAGAGAAACGCCGCTGTTCCTGAATGGCCGCCGCCTGCGTGCCTGCAATAGCCGCGATCCCGGCATCGCCGGCGCCAGCTGCGGCAATCACGATCCCAGCCAGCAGCGCGGCCATCATCGGCACCTGCATGCGCTGTTGGGCTTCGACGCCACGGGCGAAGTGGCGCTGCGACAAGTGAGCCAATTCGTGAGCAAGTACCGAGGCGTATTCGCCTTCGGTCTGGGCATTGAGGAACAAGCCGCCGTTAACCCCGACAATGCCGCCCGGTGCCGCGAAGGCGTTGAGTTGCGGGCTGTTGATCAGGATGAACTCCAGGCGCCGGTCATTGACCTGGCTGGTCTCGACCAGCCTGTAGACGCTGGATTCGACGTAGTCCTTGAGCTGTGGATCGTTGAGCTGCGAAACCTGGCTGCGCAACAGCGCCAGCCAGGCACGACCCAACTGATGTTCCTGTTGCGGCGAGACGATGGCAGAACTGGCGTCGCCGAGTGACGGCAGGTCGTCGGCGAAGCCCGGTGAGGCGAGCAGGCAAGCGAGCGTCAGCAGGGTAGGGCGCAAAAAAGTCATGCACAAAGCCTTAGTCGACAAAGACCTTACTGTAGCCGGACACTACGCTTCGGACCAGATATTCTAGCCACTCGACCACCTGCCCCCGGAGTGATGCAATGACCGACGCTGTAGCCCATGACGCCGAGCTCGACGCCAGCGGCCTGAATTGCCCCTTGCCGTTGCTAAAGGCCAAGCTGGAACTCAATCGACTGGCCAGCGGCGCAGTGCTGAAGGTAATTGCCACCGATGCGGGTTCGCAGCGCGACTTCCGCACCTTTGCCCGGTTGGCGGGTCATACGCTGCTTCGTGAAGAAGATGAAGCGGGTGTTTACCGCTACTGGTTGAAAAAAGCCTGAATTCTGCTGCGTTCGTTTCTAAGGATTATTGATGTTCAAAGTGTTACGCGACTGGATTCAGCGCTACTTCTCCGATGAAGAGGCCGTGGTGCTGGCGGTCCTGCTGTTTCTGGCGTTTACCGCCGTGCTGACGCTGGGCGGCATGCTTGCGCCCGTGCTGGCCGGGATGGTGCTGGCGTATCTGATGCAAGGGTTGGTCGTCACTCTCGAACGCCTGCGCATGCCGGGCGGGTTGGCGGTGGGGTTGGTCTTTGCGTTGTTCATGGGGCTATTGCTGGTGTTCATCGTGGTTGTGGTGCCGTTGCTCTGGCATCAGTTGATTACGCTGTTCAACGAGTTACCCGGCATGCTGGCCAAATGGCAGTCGCTGTTGTTGCTGCTGCCCGAGCGCTACCCGCATCTGGTGTCCGATGAGCAGGTGCTGCAGGCCATCGAAGTGGCGCGGGGCGAGATTGGCAAGTTCGGTCAGTGGGCGCTGACGTTCTCGCTGTCGAGTCTGCCGCTGCTGGTGAACATCATGATCTACCTGGTGCTGGTGCCGATCCTGGTGTTTTTCTTTCTCAAGGACCGGGAGATGATTGGCCAGTGGGTGCGTGGTTATTTGCCCCGTGAGCGGGCGCTGATCACCCGCGTCGCTCATGAGATGAACCGTCAGATCGCCAACTATATTCGCGGCAAGGTCATCGAGATTTTCATTTGTGGTGGCGTGACCTACATCGGTTTTGTGGTTCTGGGGCTCAACTACGCAGCGCTGCTGGCATTGCTGGTGGGTGTGTCGGTGGTGGTGCCTTATGTCGGCGCAGTGGTGGTGACCGTGCCGGTCATGCTGATTGCGCTGTTCCAGTGGGGCTGGAGCGATCAGTTCATTTATTTGATGGCGGTCTACGGGATCATCCAGACACTGGACGGCAACGTGCTGGTGCCGCTGTTGTTCTCGGAGGCGGTCAATCTGCATCCGGTGGCGATCATCTGCGCGGTGTTGTTGTTTGGAGGATTGTGGGGCTTTTGGGGTGTGTTCTTTGCGATTCCGCTGGCGACCCTGTTCAAGGCTGTGCTGGACGCCTGGCCGCGCAAAGAGCCGGTGGTGGCACCGTTGCTTTAAATCGGTGGAAATGCAAAAAGATCGCAGCCTGCGGTGTAGTGGTTCAGTTTTTTTGAACCGCTCTGTAGGAGCATTAAGCCGCTTGCTGCTCAAACAGCGCAGGCGGCAGGTGGTTCGAAGCGGAATGGCAACGGCGATGGTTGTAATGTGAGATGAAGCCCATCACATCCTTCTCCGCTTCGAAATGATTTTGGTAGCCGTTTTCTGGCATCCAATCGTGCTTCAACGTCCTGAAATAGCGCTCGACCACCGCGTTATCCCAGCAGTTTCCTCGACGACTCATGCTCTGAACGATCCGGTTTTCTGCCAGACATGCAACAAATCGATCAGCGGTATATTGGCAGCCCTGGTCTGAGTGAAATAGCAACTCAGGCATCGGACGGCGTAACGCCACTGCCAGCTTAAGTGCCTTCATAGACAGCTCAGTATCAGCGGTTCGCGAGCAAGCCCACCCCACGATCCTGCGTGAAAACAGGTCCATCACCACGGCCAGATACAACCAGCCGTTCCCCACTCTGATGTAAGTGATATCGCCTGCCCAAAGCGTGTCAGGCCGGGCCGGATTGAAACGACGATCAAGTATGTTCGGTGCAGCGACTGCCGGCTTCGTCGCACGGCGATAATGGGCGTAACGAGGCCTACGCCGGTGCAAACCGAAGGTCTTGATCAAGGTGCGCATTCGATAGCGGCCAATGAAAATGCCTTCTTTTCTTAATTCTTTGGATAGCCCGCGAGTACCTAATGCTTCGCGATGCTCCCTATGCAACGCGCGGAGTTTGCGCCCCAGCCATCGCTGCGCAGGTAGCAGCAGCTCGGGTTTGCGCTTCACGTAATAGCTGCTGCGGGCCAGACCGAACACGGAGCACATACGCCTAATCGACATCGCGCCTCTAACGCCATCAATCACTTGGTTCGACCAAACAGAACCTTTAGATGAGAGGGCAATTGCTTTTTTAGCACTTGGTTCTCAGCTTCGAGTAGCGCCAATTTCGCCTGAAGCGACTCGATCAGTTCCTGATCCTGCAGTCGAGGAGGTTGCACCATCCCTTCCTGCTCTCGCCGCCAACGCAAAACCCAGCGGCGCAAGGCTGTAGGGCCAACACCGGTAGCTTCACAGGCTTTAGGTATGGAGTAATCCATCTCCACAACCAAACGGATCGCCTCCGCTTTTTCCTCAGATGTAACAACCCGATATCCCATGATGATTCCTAAAGTCGACGCTCCTACATCATGGTCCAAAAATATTCGACCACTACACGGCAGCTCCTACAGGAGCGCTTCGGTCTGCGTAGGAGCTGCCGAAGGCTGCGATCTTTTTAGGTGTCAGGCCTTGTTCAGCGCCTGAGCCGCAGCCAATACCGCATCCACATGGCCCGGCACCTTCACTCCGCGCCATTCCTGACGCAGCACGCCGTCCTTGTCGATCAGGAAGGTGCTGCGATCAACGCCCATGTATTCTTTGCCATAGAGCTTTTTCAGCTTGATCACGTCGAACTGCTGGCAGAGCGCTTCTTCCTTGTCGCTGATCAGCTCAAAGGTGAACGCCTGCTTGGCCTTGAAATTTTCGTGTGATTTAAGGCTGTCGCGGGACACGCCGAAGACTTCGGTGTTGGCGGCTTTAAAAGCATCAAGCTGATCACGAAAGCCCTGACCCTGAGTGGTGCAGCCTGGCGTGCTGTCCTTCGGATAGAAGTAAATCACCACCTGCTTGCCTTTGAGGCTAGCGAGGTTGACGGTCTGCCCGCTGGTGGCGGGTGCTTCGAAGTCGGCAACCGGTTGGTCGATGGCAACGGCCATGAAAGCTTCCTTACATTGGGTTTTGTGGGCGCCACGGTTCGATAAGGGCATCCAGGTTCAGCGCGTCGGCGAAATCCAGGAACTGATCGCGCAGCCAGCTGATTTGCACGCCGGCCGGCAAGGTCACGGTAAACGTGGCATTGAGCATGGTGCCGCCGGTTTGCGGAGCCTGATAGGTGTCGCAGGTCAGGTTTTCCAGCTCGACGTTGTGGTCCATGAAGAACTGGCACAGCTCATTAATGATGTCCGAGCGGTAAGCCGAGCTGACATAGGCGACGTATGGCAGGGCCTGAGGGCGATTCTCCAGCGCCGCGCTGCGCACCACGTTGACCGTAAAGGCGTGCTTCTTGGCGAGGCTCGGCAGGCTGCCTTCGAGGCGCGCCAGGGCGTCCCAGCTGCCGGAGATCTCGAGGATCAACGCACTGCACTCGCCATGACGCGTCAGGCGAGAGGTGACCACGGCGCAGCGGTTTTCATGGCTGGCGCGGCACAGGACGTTAGTCAGCTCCATGGGGTTGGCGCCGAGGGCACTGATGACAAGGAATTGTTCGCGAACTGTGGGGGTGGACATGCAGCATTCCTAAAGCGATGAGCGGTCGATACTTCTACGGGCTTTTTTTACCGGGAGCGAGCCTGCGGATGCGAATTCAAAAAACCCGAGCCGCAAGGTTGCAACGTGCTCCAGAGTGGCAAGAGCGAGGGGTGGCAACGCTGGATCGGGGCTTGTGATGCCGAAAATGGAGGCTGGAACCCGGCGTACGAGCTTATCAGTACCGATCAAAGTCTGAAGGGTAGCGAAAAGCAGCGCCAAGGGGAATGGCAGCAGCGCAGTACTTCGCTTGTACAAGCATCTTGGCGCCAGTACCATTACCGCTCTCTTTTTCCGGCAGGAGCGGTTTCATGATTGCGGGCAGTATGGTGGCACTGGTCACACCCATGGATGCACAAGGGCGTCTTGACTGGGACAGCCTCAGCAAACTCGTGGACTTCCACCTTGAAAACGGCACCCATGCCATTGTCGCGGTCGGTACTACCGGCGAGTCGGCGACCCTCGATGTCAATGAGCACATCGCCGTCATCAAAGCCGTTGTCAAGCAGGTCAATGGCCGTATTCCGGTCATCGCCGGTACCGGCGCCAACTCGACCCGCGAAGCCGTCGAACTGACCCGCAACGCCAAGGATGCCGGCGCCGACGCCTGCCTTCTGGTCGTTCCGTACTACAACAAGCCGACCCAGGAAGGCTTGTACCAGCACTTCAAACACATCGCTGAAGCGGTCGACATTCCACAGATCCTCTATAACGTTCCCGGCCGCACTTCCTGCGACATGCAGGCCGAGACCGTGATTCGCCTGTCCACCGTGCCAAACATCATTGGTATCAAGGAAGCCACCGGCGACATGAAGCGTGCAAAGGCAATCCTTGATGGCGTGAGCAAGGACTTCATCGTGCTTTCCGGCGATGATCCGACCGCTGTCGAGCTGATCCTGATGGGCGGCAAGGGCAACATCTCCGTCACCGCCAACGTCGCCCCGCGCGAAATGGCTGACCTGTGCGAGGCCGCGCTCAAGGGCGACGCCGAGACTGCACGGGCAATCAACGAAAAATTGATGCCGCTGCACAAGGATCTGTTCATCGAAGCCAACCCGATTCCGGTGAAGTGGGCTTTGGTCGAAATGGGCCTGATGCACGAAGGCATTCGCCTGCCGCTGACCTGGCTGAGCGCACCTTGTCATGAAACGCTTCGCACGGCCCTGCGCCAGTGCAGCGTCCTGGTTTAATTGAGGAAGTACTACGCATGAAGCGATTGGCCGGACTTTCCGCACTTGCCTTGATCATCTCCAGCACCAGTGGCTGCGGATGGGTCTGGGGCCCGGAAGGTTATTTCCGTGACCGCGGTAGCGATTACCTGGAAGCGCAACAGACTGCACCCATGCAACTGCCGCCGGATGTCAGCACCGCCAAACGTCTGGATCCGCTGTTGCCGATCCCGCGCAACGTGGCCGATGACACCGTCAAGGGCGAGTACATCGTGCCTCGTCCGCAGCCGTTGTCGGCAGGGGCCGACGCCAGCGCCTACTCCCTGCAAAAGACCGGTGATTCGCGTTGGATCGTCGCGCAGAACCCGCCGGCCGAAGCCTGGCCAGTGGCTGTGCAGTTCTTCCAGGACAACGGTTTCCGTCTGGACGAACAGCGCCCGCAAACCGGCGAATTCACCACCACCTGGCAGCATTCCGACGAACTGTCCGCTGCGATGGCCAAGCGCCTGAGCGCAGCCGGTGTCGGCGCCGACAGCGAAACCCGTGTGCGGGTCCGCATCGAGCCAGGCGTGCAGCGCAACACCAGTGAAATCTACGTGGTCAGCGCCGAGCGTCCTGCTGGCAGCACCTCCGACGTGGCCTTCACCAACCGTTCGGTCAACACTGGCCTGGACGCGGCACTGGTCGACGACATGCTCGCGAGCATGAGCCGCATCTCGGAGAAGGGCGGTTCGGTCTCCATGCTGGCGTCGCGTGACTCCGATACGCCAAGTCGTGTCAGCCTGAGCGAAGACGGCAGCGGTAACCCTGTCCTGAACGTCGGCACCGATCTGGATCGTGCCTGGTCGAGCGTCGGTCGTGCGCTGGAGCAGGGCGAATGGCGCGTTGAAGACATCAACCGCAGCCTCGGTTTGTACTACATCAACCTGTCTGAAAAAGCCGAGAAGAAAGACGAGAAACCTGGTTTCTTCAGCGGCCTGTTCGGCAGCGCGCCGAGCAAGGAAGAAGTTGAAGCCCGTGCCGAGCGTTATCAGGTTCGCCTGAGCAAGGTTGGCGACAACGTCCAGGTCACCGTCGAGAAAAACATCAACACCGTGGCGCCAGCAGATGTGGCGCGCAAGGTATTGAGCGTGATTCAGGACAACCTGGGCTGATCACATGCGTTTTGCCGTTCTCGGCAGCGGTAGCCAAGGGAACGGCACGCTGATAGCCAGCGCTGACACGTATGTGCTGGTGGATTGTGGTTTCTCCCTGCGGGAAACCGAAAAACGCCTGCTGCGCCTGGGTGTGAACCCTGCGCAGCTGAGCGCGATACTCGTGACCCACGAACATGCCGACCACGTGCATGGCGTGGGTTTGCTGTCTCGGCGCTACAATCTGCCTGTCTACCTCAGTCGCGGTACCCTGCGCGGGATGCGCAAACCAATTGAACCGGCTGGCCTTCTGGCTGGCGGCGAGCAACTGCAGATCGGCGCACTGAGCATCGGCGTCATTGCCGTGGCCCATGATGCACATGAGCCGACGCAATATGTCTTCAGTGATGGTGAGCGGCGTTTTGGCCTGTTGACCGACCTGGGCTCGTATTGCAACAAGGTGCTGGACGGCTATCGGGACCTCGATGCGTTGATGATCGAGTCCAACCATTGCCGTGACATGCTGGCTCGCGGTCACTACCCGTACTTTCTCAAGCAGCGGGTAGGCGGTGAACTGGGGCATTTGAACAACCATCAGGCGGCATTCCTGGTGTCCGAGTTGGGCTGGCAAGGCCTGCAACACCTGGTCCTGGCCCATCTGAGCAGCAAGAACAACCTGCCGCAGCTGGCCCGGCAATGTTTTGTCGACACCCTCGGGTGCGACCCGGACTGGCTGCAACTGGCCGATCAAGATTCAGGGCTCGACTGGCGACACATCGCCTAGCCCACCTACTTAGCAAGCGGAGCCCATCATGGAAAAACGTGAAGAACTCTACCGCGGCAAAGCCAAATCGGTTTTCAAGACCGACGACGCTGACCGTTTGATCCTGCTGTTTCGCAACGACACTTCGGCGTTCGACGGCAAGCGCATCGAGCAGCTCGACCGCAAAGGCATGGTGAACAACAAGTTCAACGCCTTCATCATGCAGAAACTCGAAGCAGCCGGCGTGCCGACCCAATTCGACAAACTGCTGGGCGACAATGAATGCCTGGTGAAAAAACTCGACATGATCCCGGTCGAGTGCGTCGTGCGTAACTACGCCGCCGGCAGCCTGGTCAAGCGCCTGGGCGTCGAAGAGGGCATGAAGCTCAACCCTTACACCTTCGAACTGTTCCTGAAGGACGACGCCAAGGGCGACCCGTTCATCAACGAATCCCACGTTGTGGCCTTCGGTTGGGGCACCGCCGAGCAACTGGTTCGCATGAAAGAACTGTCGCTCAAGGTCAACGAAGTCCTGAGCAAACTGTTCGACGACGCCGGCCTGCTGCTGGTCGACTTCAAACTGGAATTCGGCGTGTTCTCCGACGGCTCCATCGTCCTGGGCGACGAATTCAGCCCGGACGGCTGCCGTCTGTGGGACAAGGCCACCGGTAAGAAAATGGACAAGGACCGCTTCCGTCAGGGCCTCGGTGACGTCATCGAAGCCTACGAAGAAGTCGCCAATCGTCTGGGCGTACCGCTTTAATCGACGCAAGCATCTGATAGCACGGAAAAATTTCGCTTAGGGGGTTCGCTTCCGGCAAAAGTGTTGTTATGATGCGCGCCGTTGGAGAGATGCCAGAGTGGCCGAATGGGACGGATTCGAAATCCGTTGTACCTTCACCGGTACCTAGGGTTCGAATCCCTATCTCTCCGCCATTATTGAATAAGACTAAGCCCCTGAAATTGTAAAAGATTTCAGGGGCTTTTTCGTTTCTGGCATTTCGTTCAGGGCAAGTTTGCCGCCTGTTTTCTGGCTGTTTAGCGATACCACCAACGGCGCTACCGCCAGCGCGCAGATCTATAGCCTGGTCGAGACCGCCAAGGTCAACGGCCAAGAGGCCTATACGTAGCTGCGTCACGTACTGGAGCGGTTGCCACAGGCCTCGTCGGTTGAGGACTACGAAGCGCTGCTGCCGTTGAACTGCTCGCCGGAAATGCCAAGGTAGATCGCTGCCCCGTCTTGGGGTAGGTGGGGTTTATGGAACGCTTACGGCCAAAGGCCCTCTCCCGGGCACCAAAACCTCGTAAACGCTCCACCGGAACCGTCCGACAAGCACGCCTTCCTCGCTCCATCGACCTAAGATGATTTCGTCAAGACGTGACTTAATGAAGGAGACAATCATTTTTCTGCAAGCTTCCTGAGAAATGGTTGCCACTTGTGCGTTGCTCCCTTCCAGTAATCACCTGAATCGCTCCAGTCGTTCGCTCCAGATATGCCCACTTCGGCGGTTTCAATCTTTCCACTCAATAATTGGCAGCCTGGGTCAGCAACGGCCAGCCGTGCCTGTGGGCAAACTGTTTTTAGCGCATCCAAGACCAGCAGGTAGTCCTCTTCGGAAGTCTGGAGTTCCTGCTCTTCTGGCATCGAGAATCGGCCGCGTTGGCGAACAAAGACAACATCCGGGGCCTCCGTGATAGTGTCAAACCACCGCTCAGTGACAAATTTCCACTTTGATGTGGCCTGCTCTACTTCCTCCAGCCAATTATCCGAAATGCCTCCGGATTCATCCCGCGAAAACTCATGGTGGAGGAAAACACCATAGCGGGTATTAATGACGGTTTCTAAACGTTTTCCGTTGAATGGGTGGAAGTAGTGCGACTTCTCGAGGAATCGTCTATCGGTGATGAACTTTAATCTTTCCGAGATCATCAGCGGGATTGACTGAAGTGGTGTAACTAGCCAGTCGAATGGCCCAGATAATTGGCGACCGAAAATGTTGCTTATTTGCCAAGCTACTTCGCATCGACCGCCCAAACTCGCAAACATTGGAGTTTGGCTAGCGCCGATTTTTTCTGCTTCCTGATCTCCCAAAGCCAAAAGCTTCTCCAGTTCTGAGATTCGATCACGTAGAGCCGCGCTTTCCTGCGAAATGGTTTCTATTGTTTGCTTTTTGCATATGACATATCCAAGCGAACCAATCATTTTTTGTATTTTGTTTTTCACTGAATAGTCCTTTCCAGTCCGCTTCAGGGCGGCTTATTGGTGCGGAGCATACCATGCTCATCATCCAGCAGAACGCCGGCCCAGTTGGACGTCGCGACCGCGAACTTGTGATCAAGTGCGAATGACGCTCAGCTCACAGACCGCGTTAAAGAGAAGATTTCAGGGGTTTTTTCGTTTCTGGCATTTCGTTCAGGGCAAGTTTGCCGCCTGTTTTCTCGGCGAGCGGTACGAGTTTCTCGCGAAACTCAGGCGGTATCGCTCTTTCCTATCGAACCTGAACTCTCGCCTGGATCACCCACAATCCCAGCAAAGTCAGAACAGCAAAGCCCCCACCCATCAAGAAAGTGCCTTGGAAGCCTACCGTGTCCCACAACGCTCCAGCGATGACGCTGGCCAGCAGCAAGGCCAACCCGGTCAACAGATTGAACATGCCAAATGCCGTTCCGCGCAGTTCAGCCGGCGCGCAATCGGCGATCAGGGCAGCGAATACCCCTTGGGTAAACCCCATGTGCAGCCCCCATAGAACGACGCCGACGACCAGGCCTTCGATGCCCGGCGCGAACGCCAGGGTCAGGTCGGCAGCAATCAGCAATATCAGACCCACGCCGAGCACTGCCACGCGGCTGACACGATCAGACAAGGCCCCGGCGGGATAGGCTGACAGTGAATACGCCACGCTCATCAGGACAAGCACCGCTGGCGCCCACATCGGCGCCAGCCCGACGGCCTGACCGCGCAGAATCAGAAAGGCTTCGCTGAAACGCGCCAGGGTGAACACCGCAGCGACACCCACCACCCACCAGTAGCCCGCGCCCAGTCGGACCAATTCCCGCCGGCTCAAAGGCGCACGCACCCGGTGCGTCCCTTCCACTTGTTTGGGCTCATGAACGAACACCAGCAGCACCGCGACGGCAAGGAAGGCCGGGATGACGGCCACCCAGAACACACTCTGGAAGTGGTTCGCGGTTAGCCACATCAATCCGATCGCCAGCAACGGTCCCAGGAATGCACCAACCGTATCAAGAGTTTGCCGCAGGCCGAAAGCTGCCCCCCGTATCTCGGGCGGCGTGATGTCGGCTACCAACGCATCGCGCGGGGCGCCGCGAATACCTTTGCCAATGCGGTCGATAAAACGCGCCCCGATCAGCCAGTCCAGCGAGCCCGCCAAAGGAAAGATCGGTTTGGACAGTGCCGCCAGTCCATAGCCCAGCGCCGCGAGCAATTTGCGCTTGCCCAATCGATCGCTGAGTGCCCCGGAGAATACCTTGGTGATCGAGGCCGTAGCTTCGGCTATGCCTTCGATGAGACCCACGGCCAAAACGGAGGTACCCAGTACTGTGACCATATAGAGCGGCAACAATGCATGGATCATCTCTGAGGAGATGTCCATCAGCATCGAGACGAAGCCCAGTGCCCAGATGCCGCCAGGCATGGTGCGCCAGACGTTGCCGGTTGACGTCTTCTTGATTGGCGCAGTAACCGAAGTGCCACCTGACTTGTCAGTGGTTTTCATCATGAGCCTCGAAAACCTGTTTTGGCGTAGGCATCCATTAGCGCCCCGCACCCCAGCAGCCGCGTTGCCGCTACCTCCGCCAAGATACGCTGTATCTATGAGTGATTTCGATCAACAGATTGCGCAATCTGCTGAAGAGAGTCGCCTTTCTGCCAGCGATGGCTTTCGGTGTAACCCTGGTCATTAGCTATCATGCAATACAGAGCAAATCACCGGATGACGGGGGAATGCATGAACAGATGGCGACGGATTTGGGTGTTTGTGAAGCTGCTGGCAGCATTTGCCGCCTGTGTGGCCGTTGCTGTTCAGGCTTTTAACTACATGTTGGAAAGTCCCGACGCAGCGCAGATGCACCCTTTGAGCATTTTGGTTGTTGGACTGATCTTTGGCTTCATCACCTATGGAATCCTTTCACTGATTGAAAGGGCTATACGGGGTTTCCTGCCCCATCCTGACCCAGTCACCACCACGGTAGCGGCTCAACCTCAAACAGAACTTGAGGAAGATGCCGGGCTGATGGAAGAACAGCCTTTGGCCCTGTCAGCCGACGATTCAACTCAGCAAAAAAATCAGTGAACAGTCCGTATGGCATGGATTACTGGGCGATCACCAAAGGCTCGAATCAGAGTTTTTGCGTCGGACCAGACAGCACCGCAGCGTAAGAAAAATATGCCTCTTCAAGGGAAAAGTTACTCAGCGCAGTCACCCAATTTACCGCCCCCCGAATCTATTGGTCGTCCCGCCAATCAAGGCTGTATCTGCGAAACATCCCCTGACATTGAAAGACCCTGCTGCAAAAAGTCCTCATCTACTCTCGTTTCGCAGGTCACTGATCTGCCGTCATCAGCAATCGCAAGGAGCGAGCAATGTATTTTGAGATTTACAGGCAAACCCGTGGCATCGCACAGACCGGCAAAGGTCAATGGCGGTGGCGTTTGAGGGCGGGAAACCATGAAACGATTGCCAGCGGGGAGGCTTACGTCAACAAGTCTGATTGTGTGCATGCCATCAGTTTGATCAAAGGGACCCACGATCAGACCCCGGTCAAGGAAATCTAGGCTTCAGGCGGTGAAGCTGCTCAGTCAGAGCAGCTTCGTTTCAGCGGGCGGTCTTACGGTTGTGAGCGCCGCTGCCTGAATCTGGATTAAACGTAAACTGCTCGAGTCGCATAGACGCCGATTGCGACACCTACCTAAACTGTTAGCAGATTTGGGGGCGCGGGGTCAGTGGATGAATCGTAACGAACTACGCAAGGCCGACATCAACCTGATGGTGGTGTTTGAAACGCTGATGCTCGAACGCAACGTCACCCGGGTGGCGGAAAAGTTGTTTCTCGGCCAGCCGACCATCAGTTCGGCACTCAATCGCTTGCGCACGATGTTCAACGACCCGCTGTTCATTCGCGTCGGGCATCGTATGGAGCCGACGGCGCGGGCCGAGGAGATTATTCTGCACCTGTCGCCGGCGCTTGATTCGTTGTCGGTGGCGTTGAGCCTGACCCATAATTTCGACCCCGCCAGCAGCACCATGACTTTTCGTATCGGGCTGTCGGACGATGTCGAGTTTGGCCTGCTGCCGCCGTTGCTGCGTGCCTTGCGCCAGGAAGCACCCAAGGTGGTGTTCGTGGTGCAGCATGTCGATTACTGGCGGATTCCGGATTTGCTGGCGTCGGGCGACATCACGGTTGGTATCAGCCAAACTCGCGGGCTGCCGGCTAACGCCAAGCGCAAGTTATTGCGGCACATCCTGCCCTGCATTTTGCGCGCGGACGCATCGGATACTCCGCTGACACTCGATGAATATTGCGCGCGACCGCACGTGCTGGTTTCTCACACCGCCAATGTCAGTGGTTACGCCGATGAGTGGCTGGCGGAGATTGGTCGTACGCGCCAAGTCGTCCTTTCCGTGCCGCAATACAGCTCGCTACCGGCCTTGCTCGCCGGGACAGATCTGATCGCCAGTCTGCCGGATTACGCCGCCGAAGCGATGGCCGCGTCCGGCCAGCTGTTCAAGGAACCGTTCCCGTTCAAGGCGCCGACCCTGGATCTGTCGATGGTCTGGCTCAGTCATGTCGATACGGACCCCGCCGAGCGCTGGTTGAGGTCGCGGCTGGAGGCGTTCATGAGTGAACGCTCGCTTTTACCGCCCGAGTGAGTAGGGCGATGCTGTGTTATATGTACGACCTTTCTGCCCACTTTCAGGAGCTCAGTCATGCCTCACCTGCACATGGAATACACCGCCAACCTGCCCGAGCTCAATGCCGACATGGCGTTGATCCGGCTCAACAATGCGTTGGTGGCTTCCGGTCAGTTTGCTGCCGAATACGACATCAAGAGCCGAGCGGTGAAGGTTGAGACGTTCAAGGTCGGCACGGTGTCAGGTGAGCGAGCCTTTGTGCATGTGAAACTGGCGCTGTTGAGCGGTCGTTCACCGCAGATCAAGCAGCAGTTGTCCGAAAGTTTGCTGGCCGTGGTGCAGGAGCTGTGTGAATGGCCGACGGACATTGAAGTCCAACTGGCCGTGGAAATCCTCGACATCGATCGAGAGTCCTACACCAAGATTGCCATCAGCCACTGAGTTTCAGGCCATTTCCTGCTCGGCGCAGGCCTTGACCACTTGCTCGCGCAGCCAGGTGTTGGCGCTGTCCTGATCGACATTCTGGCTCCACTGCATGTCGAGGCTGAAACCGGGCAAGCCGTTGGGCGCTTCGCAATGATTGAAGATCGCGTCGTTGGCCAGCAATTGCTGGATACGCCGAGGCAGGGTCAGGATGAAGTCGGTGCCGGTGATCATCTTCAGTGCCGCGCTGTAGCTGTTGGAGCGCGCGACGATCTGCCGTTTTTGCGCCTGCTGCGCCAGCCAGCCGTCGACCATGTTGGTGGTGGAAGTCCAGGGTGTCGGGAACACGTGCCGGCGTTCGACGAAGGCTTGCAGGCTTAAACGCGGCTCCGGCGGTGTGGCACGTTTATCGAAGACACAGACCAGGTCGTCCTCCAGCAGCAGCCGGGATTTGAAATCGCCATGACTGCGATGAAAGTTCGGGCCGAAGCAAATCACCAGGTCGAGGCTGCCGTCGCGTAGCTCTTCGGCCGGGATGTCGGTTTCGAACTTTTGCATGTTGACCATCACTGGAAGGTCGGCGAAATCGAAGCTTTTCAACAGACGCGGCAGGATCAACTGCTCGAAGTATTCCGGCGCGCAGATATTGAAGGTGACTGGTTGCAGGGTGGGGTCGAATGCTGGCGCACCGGCGTGACACAGGTTGATGCTTTCCAGGATCTTCAGCACGTGGGCGTACATGGTGCTGGCTTTGTAGGTAGGGCGCATACCCGCGCGGGTATTGATGAACAGCTCGTCTTCGAAACTGGTGCGCAGCTTTTTCAGGCAGTAACTCACGGTGGACTGGCTGACGCAGAGCGCCTCGGATACACCGCTGACGCTGCTTTGCTCATACACGGCGATAAACACCATGAGGTCCTGCATATCGAGCTTTCTAAGCAAGTTACTGTTCAACATCCGTTCCGTCTCGCTGTGCTCCTTGCGCTGACTGTGCGCAAACTTGTGCGAGTGATCCTAACGGAACGATGGTGCCAGGAGAATGCCTTGTAGGAGTTTTCATGGAAAGTTGTGGGGCGGTTCCAGAGTCCCTCAGCCCTGAACGGCTGCGGGCACCCCGCGGCGGCTGGACATCAGCAGTGCCCACATACCGACTCCCACCAGCAGCGCGCCGATGATTTCCAGCGGCAGTGGCGACTGACGTAACCAGAACCAGTGAAACAATGTGAGGAACAGCGTACTCAGGTAAATGTAGGAAATGACCGAGGAAGGGGCGATGACGCCGATGGCCCGATGCAGCAACCAGAAGGTCGCCAGCGTGGCGAACACCGCCAGGTAAATCAGCCACCAGAAATCGCTCACGGTCAGCAATGACGCCGATCGCCAGCCGCCGCTGAACCCACAGAATGCCAGCAGAAACAGCGCGCCGAACAGCATGTTCCAGAAAGTCATGCCCACCGGGCCGCGCCCCTTGAGGCTGCTGGCCTTGAGTCGTTGACTCAGGGGCGAGTAGAGCGCCATCACCAGGCAACCAACGCCATATACCGACACTGCATACAGCGAAGGTAGCTCACCCGGGCCTGCGCCTTTCAAAACCAGCAACCCGGCCCCGGCAGCGGCAATCAGCATCGGCAGCACCCGCTGTTTCAGGTTGCTGTCGGGCATCAATACGGCTTCGAACAGCAAGGTCAGCAGTGGCACCAAGGTGAACATCGTTCCAGTATTGACGGCCGAGGTGTAGCGCAGTGCCTCGAACAGCGAGCCGAAATACACCGCGAGCAGCAAGCCGAGCACGGCATGGCCGAACAGTCCGCGGGCGGTCATGGCGGTATCGCCCTTGAACAGCAGCAGCGGCAAAAACACCAGGGCGCAGAACAGCAGGCGCAAACCGGTCAGCAGGATCGGGTCGATGGCCTGGCTGACCTGTGCTGCCGCAGAAAACGAAGCCGCGATCAACAGTGCCCAGAGCAGCATGCCGACGTGAGCGGCGGCGAAACCGGTGTGTTTCATGGTGGGGTATCCGGGTCAGTGAATGTGTTGGGCGTAATGCCGCGGATCGAAGCGCAAAACCATCAGGATCATCAGTGCCATCACGCCGGTCAGTGACCACCAGGCCCATTCGAAGCTGCCAAGCTGATCGCGGATCAACCCGGCAATCAGCGGCGATAGACCGGCGATCAGGTAGCCGATGCCTTGCACGAACGCGGTCAGGCCTCCGGCACGCTGGGGATTGTCCAAATGATCCAGGGACACGATCAGGCTCATCGGGAACAGTCCGCCGATGCCGAGCCCCAACAGACATGGCCACAACAGACTCAGGTACTGCGGGCTGAGAATAAGTCCGCAGAAACCGGCCATGATCAGCGCCAGCAACACCACCAGCACCACGCGCCGGTCACGGCTGCGGTTGGCGATGGCTGGTGTCAGCAGGCCGGACAACACTTCCATGGCGGTTAGGAAACCCAGCAGCAATCCGGCGTTTTGTTCGCTCCAACCCTTTTCCACGTAGTACGGCGCCAGCCAGGCCAGCACACAGGTGTAGGACGCCGTGCCCAGGCCGAAGAAGATGGCGAGCAGCCAGGCGCGGGAATTGCCGAAGAAGGAGCCATTGCGCTGCGCCTGAGCAGGCTGCGCCGGCAGCCGTTCACGTTGCACGCACCAAAACAGCAACGCTATCAGCGCCAGCGCCGCCCAGATCGCCAGGCCTACGCGCCAGCTGCCAGTGCGGATCATCACCAGCGGCGCAAACGACGCCGCAATCGCTGCGCCGGTCATTATCGACGTGACGTAGAGCCCCATGCACACGGAAACGTTGTCGCTGAAGCGGGATTTGATCAGCGCCGGCATCAACGCCTGGATCAGCGCGATACCGATACCCGCCAGCACGGCGCTGAGGATCAGTTCGGCCGCCGAATCGAGGAATAACCGCGACACCGTGGCCACGCCGATGATCAGCAGCGAGAGCACCACGGTGCGTTGTTCGCCGATTCGTTGGCTGACGCCCAGCCCAAAGAACATCGCCAGCCCCATTGCCATCACTGGCAGCATGGTCAACAGCGAGGCCAGGCTGAAACTCAGTGCAATGTCACCGCGAATCGCCGACAGCAAAGGACCAATCGCGGCCATGGAAGGCCGCAGGTTCAGGGCGACAAGAATGATGCTGAACATCAGCCAGAGGGCGGGGCGGGAGATTGCGCGAACGTTTTCCATCTATCGGACCTTGAATGACAAGGAGCCGATTAGGCGCGCGAGGCCTAGGGGCCGCAAATCAGAAAGTCCGAAGCAGTATTTAGAAATTAAATAGTTCTGCTGCGACGCGAGCCCCAATGTGAATGTTTAGCCATATCGCAACCAAAGTTCTTCAAATCCCGATTTAACGACTTAACCTCCCGTGTGACGCTGCTGCTCACCTGTTCTCTGCGGTTTTATCTATGGACGGTTGTCCCGTCGCACTTCCCTCCGAATTAGCCTTTTGGGCGCTGTGGCACTGCCGTCACGCGCGCCCACCGGATTCCTGCCTTTCCCGTTGATTGTTCCTACAGTTCCCGCACTGCGTGCCGGGATCAAAACGGCGACGCCTGTGCGTTTGCCTGACGCGGAAATAAGAGAATTCCCATGAGTATTGCCACGACATCTTTCGCCTCCAAGCAAGAAGCCCAGACCTTTCTGGAGCAGAACCCGGATATCGAGATGTTCGAGTTGTTCATCCTCGACAACAACGGTGTGCCTCGGGGCAAATTGCTGCACCGCGATGAATTGCTGGCGGTGTACGAAAGCGGGCGGCCATTGCCGAGTACCATTCTTGGCCTGACCATCAATGGCGATGACGTGGAAAACTCCGGCCTGGTCTGGGACGTTGGCGATATCGACTGCCGGGCGTACCCGATCAGCGGCAGTTTGACGCGCATGCCGTGGCGGCTGATTCCTACGGCGGCGGTGCAGGTCAGCATGCACCCGACGGAGGGGATGCCCGCGACGATTGCCGATCCACGGCATCTGCTGGCGAAAGTCATCGAAGGCTTGCAGGCCGACGGTTATTACCCGGTGATGGCGGCGGAGCTGGAGTTCTACCTGCTGGATCAGCAGCGCGACAGCAACGGTCGGCCGCAACCGGCGCGGGATGTCGATGGCGGGCGGCCGCGAGGGACTCAGGTCTACGGTTTGCGTGAACTGGAACAGATCGAGCCGTTTCTGGCCGATCTTTACAGCGCCTGCAAACTCCAGGGCATTCCCGCGCGCACGGCGATTTCCGAATACGCGCCGGGGCAAGTGGAAATCACCCTCGAACACCGCACCGACGCCTTGCAGGCGATGGACGAGGCGGTACGCTACAAACGACTGGTCAAGGGCGTGGCGCACAAGCACGGGATGACGGCGTGCTTCATGGCCAAACCGTTCGATGACCTGGCGGGCACTGGCATGCACATGCACGTCAGCCTGGCGGACAAGGAGGGCAACAACCTGTTCGCCAGCGAAGCCCCGGACGGCACGCCACTGCTCAAACAGGCGGTCGGCGGGATGCTCAGTACCTTGCTCGATTCGTTGCTGCTGTTCTGCCCGAACGCCAACTCCTACCGTCGCTTCCAGACCAACAGCTATGCGCCGCTGGCACCCACGTGGGGCGTGGACAATCGCACCGTGAGTTTGCGCGTGCCCGGCGGGCCGGCGTTTTCCCGGCATATCGAACACCGCATCTGTGGCGCCGACGCCAACCCGTATCTGGCGGCCGCGGCGATTCTGGCCGGGATCCATCGCGGTATACGCGAACAGCTCGATCCAGGCGCGCCGGTGGAGGGCAATGGGTACGCCCAGGCCACGGAGCTGTTACCGACTGACTGGCTGACCACGTTGCGAGCGCTGGAAGGTTCGGGCTGGGCACGGGAAGCGTTCGGTGGTCAGTTCCTCGGCGTGTACCTGGCAGTAAAACGTGCCGAGTATCGACAGTTCATGGGCGAAGTCGGCGAGCAGGACTGGCGTTGGTATTTGAATCAAGCCTGAACAGAACCTGAACCATTCTCAAATAAGTTGAGCGCTTTGGCCTCATACCATGAGCCAACTAATCGTTGGCTTCTTTTTCACAAAAAATTGATGGTTGGCAGCCTAAAATTAGTGCTGTCACGGTAAATGAAATTTTCACATTTGCCGAAGGCACTTCTTTTCAGGAACAGCCGATCATCATGTTGAAGATTAAAGCCGTGCGCCCCGAGTGGGTGACACTGATTGCCAGTGCCTTTCTATTAACGGGCTTCAATCTTGTTCTCTGGCAACACCTGTTTGAAATCACGGCCTCTGACGGTCAAGGCATCGTCATGCGCGTGGCGTTCGGCTTGATGATTCTGGCTGCCTTCAACATTGTGCTGACCCTGCTGGCTTTCCGACCCGTGATGAAGCCGGTCCTGACGCTGATCTTCATGGTCAGTGCGGGCGTGGCGTACTTCATGAGCCAATATGGTGTTTTGATTGATACCGGCATGTTGCGTAACTTTGCTCAAACCAATGCGACGGAAGTGCGTGACTTACTCTCGATCAAGTTGCTTGTTTATATTGTTTTGCTCGGTGTATTGCCGTCCTGTTTGTTATGGAGAACGCCGGTTAGTTACCGTCGCTGGCACCGTGAACTACTCAGTAAAATTCTCGTGAGTGTCGCATCAGTTGCCGTGATCGGTGGTGTCGCACTGGTTAACTATCAAGGCTTGTCCTCATTGTTTCGCAATCACCATGAATTGCGCCTGATGGTAGTGCCAAGCAACTACATCGGTGCCTCTTTCGGCTTTCTGCGTGAGCAGGTCGCGTCTGCGCGGCAACCCTTTGTCACACTGGGCGAAGATGCCCAGCGAAATCCCGCCTGGCAAACCCATGGCCGAAAATCCCTGACCGTGCTGGTGGTGGGCGAAAGTGCCCGGGCCGAGAACTTCGGCATTCTGGGGTATAACCGTGACACCACACCGAAACTGAGTAAAGAGGCCGGCTTGATCGCGTTCACCGACGTGCATTCCTGCGGGACGGAAACAGCAGTGTCGGTGCCGTGCATGTTCTCCGACATGGGCCGCAAGGATTACAACGCCAGCAAGGCAAAGAACCAGGAAGGCCTGCTGGATGTACTCAAACGCGCGGGTCTCGACGTGATCTGGCGCGATAACCAATCGGGCTGCAAAGGCACTTGCGATCGGGTTACCGTCGACGACGTCAGTAACCTGAAAGACCCGGTGCTGTGCGCCAATAGCGAATGCCGCGATGAAATCCTGCTGCAGGGTTTGCAGCACTTCATCGATACCCTGGATAAAGACACGGTGCTGGTGTTGCATCAGATGGGCAGTCACGGTCCGGAATACTTCAAGCGCTACCCGAAAGAATACGAGCGCTTCACCCCGGTTTGTGAAAGTAACGCCCTGAACAATTGCAGTCGCGAAAGTATCGTCAATGGCTACGACAACACCCTGGTGTATACCGACCACGTGCTGTCCACCCTGATCGATTTGTTGCGTAGTAATCAGGACAAAGTTGATACCGCAATGCTCTATCTGTCGGACCACGGCGAATCCCTGGGCGAGTACAACTTGTTCCTGCATGGCACGCCTTACATGCTGGCGCCGGAACAACAAAAGCATGTCGCGATGCTGGCCTGGTTTTCCGACAGCTATCAAAAGTCGTTCTCGGTGGACACCCATTGCCTGCAACTGAGTCGCGACAAGCCCTTGAGCCAGGACAACCTGTTCCATTCGATGCTCGGTCTGCTGGAGGTCCAGAGCAAGGTGTACAAGCAGAATCTGGATATGTTTGCTGGATGTCGTGGTGCGGTGATCGACGGCGTGTTGGCCACAGAGTGAGTACCTCAACCTTTTTTTCATGCGCCGGTCGCTAACGTGCGGCCGGCAGAGTTTCCTCCGAGAGCCATTGCACATGTCCGCTCAACCCCCATCTGCCATCGAGCTTGAGATCGCCCGGCGCTACGATCAGGAGCACGCCCGCGTCTGTCTTCAGCCGCGACCGCGTGGCCTGGCCGGGCGGTTGACGTTCTGGCGTGACGAGCAATTGGTGCGCAACGCGCTCAAGGCTGCCGGCGAGCCGGGCCTGGTTCTCGATGTGGCCTGCGGTGTCGGGCGCTTCTGGCCGGTACTGGCCGAGCATGCAAACCGGGTGATCCTCGCAGCCGATCCGTCTCAGGACATACTCGATCATGCCCGCACCCACCATCCGCAGAGCCTGCTGAAACGGGTCAAGACCTTTCAGAGTTCAGCGTTCACCATCGGCTTGTCGGCGAATGCGGTTGACTGCATTTTTTGCATGCAGTTGTTTCAACACATCGCCTGCCCCGAGCATCGTTTGGCCATGCTTAAGGAGTTTCATCGGGTCAGTCGCGATACGGTGATTGTGGCGGTACGGGTCGATGCTCATTTCAAAGGCCGGCGCACGGATGCACAGGGCGCTCCGCCCCGACCGTTGGCCAGCAAGGCCGACGTGGAAGCCGAGTTCAAGCGCGCAGGTTTGCGCTTGCTCAGTCATCAGGACTTCCTGCCCGGCTGTGCGCGGATGCGCGTCTACGTACTGCGTAAGGCCGGCTAGTCTCCGCTTGTCAGACATTTCTTGCTGTTTTGCAGGAGTTTTCGCTAAAGCTCTTGTTCAGTGAATGCGCGGAAATCGCCGGGGGCGATATATACTGCGCGCCATTCTTCAAGGGAGAGCCGTGTGGCCATCGATATTCACTGGATTCGCGACAACGATAGCCTCGGTCAGTTTTGCGCCGAGTGGCAGCAGCTGCCATTCGTTGCCCTCGACACCGAATTCATGCGGGTCGACACCTTTTATCCGATCGCGGGCCTGCTGCAGATCGGCGATGGCGTACGCGCTTACCTGATTGACCCGCTGAGCATCGACAACTGGCAGCCTCTGGCCGCATTGCTGGAAAACCCGGCCGTGGTCAAAGTCGTCCATGCGTGCAGCGAAGACCTCGAAGTCCTGCTGCGCCTGACCGGTAGCCTGCCGGCGCCGTTGTTCGACACTCAGTTGGCCGCCGCTTACCTGAACCTGGGTTTCTCCATGGGCTATTCGCGGCTGGTGCAGGAAGTGCTCGGCATCGACCTGCCCAAGGGCGAGACCCGTTCCGACTGGCTGCAACGTCCACTTTCCGACACCCAAATCAGCTACGCCGCCGAAGATGCTTTGCACTTGGCGGAAGTTTTCGTACAGCTTCGTCCGAAGCTGTCTGACGACAAGTACGCCTGGGTCCTGGAAGACGGCGCCGAGCTGGTGGCCAACCTGCGACGCGAAGTTGATCCGTATGAGGTCTATCGCGAAGCCAAGCTGGCCTGGAAACTCTCCCGCGCCCAGCTCGTCGTGTTGCGTGAACTGTGCGCCTGGCGTGAGCGCGAGGCCCGCGCCCGTGATCTGCCGCGCAACCGCATCGTGCGTGAGCATTCCCTGTGGCCGCTGGCGCGGACTCAGCCGGACAACCTCGGCGCGCTGGCGAAAATCGAAGACATGCACCCGCGTACCGTGCGTCAGGATGGCGAATTTCTGCTTGATCTGATCAAGCGCTCTGGCAGTGTGTCGCCTGATCAATGGCCGCCAGCGGTACCGGAGCCTTTGCCGGTGGACGCCGCGACGCTGGTCAAACAGCTGCGTGCGATCGGCCAGGCCGAAGCCGAGCGCCTGAACATTGCGCCGGAGCTGATGCTGCGCAAGAAAACCCTGGAAGCGCTGCTCAAGAGCGGCTACCCCAACGGTCCTTACCAATTGCCTGATTCGCTGCGTGGCTGGCGCCGCGAATTGATGGGCCAGGCGCTGCTCGACAGCCTGGCCACCGCCGGAGAACAGCCTTGAAACGTATTTGTTCCATCTACCGAAGCCTGAAGAAAAACGAGATGTACCTTTATGTGCTCAAAAGCGATGCACTGGAACGCGTCCCGGAAAGTCTGATGGCCGCCTTCGGCAAACCGCATCACGCCTTCGACCTGGTGCTGACCCCCGAGCGCAAACTGTCGCGCGAGGACATCACCGTGGTGCTGGATAACCTTGAGAAGCAGGGTTACCACTTGCAAATGCCGCCGGCCGAAGACGAGTACATCGAACACTTGCCGGAAGAATTGCTGCGCCGCAACGACCCGATGTGACGGGCAGACAGGCTCTGTTCAGAGCCTTTATGAAACACTGGAATGATTTTGGCGATGGCCAGGGCGATGGAGCGTTACTCCATCGGCGGCCGTCTGCACTGTTTTTGAAAGGTTTGAACCATGCGCGTTCTGATTGCTGAACACGACCACCCGGTGTACGCCCAGCTGTTGCGTCAAGCAGCGCCCGACCTGGAAGTGCTGACCAGCGGCGACTCCGCCGAACTGGCCAGCCAGGCCGCTGATTGTCCAATCTGGCTCGGTCAGCCGGACCTGCTGGCGACCTTGCTGCGTCAGGGCCACGAGCCACAATGGCTGCAATCGACCTGGGCGGGCATTACGCCGCTGCTGGCCGACGGCTTGCCTCGGCACTATCGCCTGACTCGGGCGGTGGGGATTTTCGGTCAGGTCATGGCCGAATACGTGCTGACTTATATGCTCGGCCACGAACGCGAAGTGCTGCCGCGGCTGGTCAGCCAGGTCGAGCGCAAGTGGGACAGTCGACATGGCCAAAGCCTGGCCGGGCGCAAAGTGTTGATCGTCGGCACCGGTGACATCGGCCAGACCGTGGCGCGGTTCCTTCTGCCGTTTGGCATCGAGTTGTACGGCATCGCCAGCGAAGCCCGCGAGCAGGCGCCGTTTGTCGAAATCGGGGCGCTGGCTGATCTGCCGCGTCTGGTGGGTGAAGTGGATTACGTGATCAATCTGCTGCCCAATACGCCGAACACCCACGACCTGTACGACGCGGCGCTGTTCAAGCAATTCAAGCCGACCGGGTTGTTCATCAACGTCGGGCGCGGCGTGGCGGTGGTCGATGCGGACCTGGTGGAGGCCTTGAAAGAAGGGCATCTGGCCGGTGCGGTGATCGACGTCTGCCGTCAGGAGCCGCTGCCGCAACGTCATCCGTTCTGGACCGCTTGGGGCCTGCTGCTGACCGGCCACAGCTCGGCACCGACCTCGCCATCGATGATGGTGAATCTGTTTGTCGAGAACCTGCGGGCGTATCAGGCGGGTGAGGCATTGCGCGGGGAAGTGGATTTCAATCGCGGGTATTGAATCCACCACCAATCAAATTGTGGGAGCGGGCTTGCTCGCGAAAGCGGTCTGTCAGTCAACATCGATGTTGAACGTGATGGCCCCTTCGCGAGCAAGCCCGCTCCCACATTGGTTTTTCGGTGTGGCTTAGAGGGTGAAGTCGCCTTCGGCGGCCAACTCGCTCAGCGGACGACGTGGGCTTGGCTCTTCACGCGCTTGCAGGTAATCCGCCAGCGTCGCCTTGTCGCCCAGTTTGCCCACTGCCACCGCCGCGTGCAGCGCATAACCCTCGGGAATGTTCAGCTCCTTGCGAGTCAGGTCCTGGTCGAAACCGGCCATGCCGTGGGTGTGCCAGCCGCTGATGCTCGCTTGCAGCGCCAGATGCCCCCAAGCGGAACCGGTGTCGAAGGTGTGCCACAAGGCCGGGGTTTCTTCGGTGGCGCCAGGCACCGCGAAGGTGGTTTTCGAGATCACGATCACCAGTGCCGAGGCGTGTTGCGCCCAGCCGCGGTTGAACTCATTCAGCAGGCCCAGGAAACGCTCCCAGTTTGGCGTGTCGCGACGCGCATACAGAAACCGCCAAGGCTGCGAGTTGTAGGCCGATGGCGCCCAGCGCGCGGCTTCGAAGAAGCTCAGCAGGGTCTCTTCCGGGATGCTTTCGCCGGTGAAGGCGCGGGGCGACCAGCGGTCGGTGAACTGAGGGTGGATGGCATAGTCGGCAACGCGTGGATTAGCACTCATCAGGAGATTCCTTGCTACGTTTGAAGGTGAGGGGCGACGCAAAACCCTACTGGGCGGCGCAATAACTGACAAGCTCGTTCTACCGGCAGTCGCCAACGCTTGGCCCACAAGGGCCTTGGCACTAGACTGGCGGCCTTTTCACCACCTGATGTTGATGCTTGAGCCATGGCCGCCAAAGTCGAACCGTTCTGGATACGCAAAACCCTCGATCAACTCGATCAAGAGGAATGGGAATCGCTGTGCGACGGCTGCGGTCTGTGCTGCCTGCAAAAGCTCGAAGATGAAGACGACAACAGCGTCTATTACACGCGTATCGCCTGCAAACTGCTGGACCTGAAAACCTGTCAGTGCACCGATTACCCGAACCGCCGCGATTTCGTCCCCGACTGTATTCAGCTCACCCCAGGCAAGGCCGATGAGTTCAAATGGCTGCCGCCGACCTGCGGCTATCGACTGGTCAGCGAAGGCCAGGACCTGCCGCTCTGGCACCATCTGGTGTGCGGGGATCGCGATGCGGTGCACCACGAACGTATTTCCCAGTCCGGGCGCATGCTCGCCGAAGGCAGCGTGGCCGAAGACGATTGGGAAGACCATCTGATTTTTCGAGCGGGTTAATTCCCACTCAAAAACCGGCAGTGATTACTAGAATTCAAGGCTGCTATGCAGCCCAGCGCGAGCAAGCTCGCTCGCCACAAGGAGTGTGTATGGCTGTGGGATTGCGGCTGGCGTTGGCCCTTGGGCTTTTGGCCCTGAGTTCGCCCGTGTGGGCGGCGAAGAAGGTTGATCTGGATTACCACGTGCGCCTGTTGCCGCAAAGCGATCAGGCCGAAGTTCGGCTGACCCTGGCTCAGGGTTCGGCGGTGCGCAGTCTGGATTTCGACCTGGGCGATGGCAGTCACTACAGCGATTTCAAGGCCGATGGCCAATGGCAGCTCACGCCGGGCAAGCAGGCCCGTGGTATCTGGCGTCCGGCCGCCGACAAGGCCAGCCTGACCTACCGCGTACGCATCAGCCACGGGCGCAAGAGCGGCAGCTTCGATACGCGCATGACGCCAACTTGGGCGCTGCTGCGCGGCGACGATCTGGTGCCGGCGGCCAAACTCGATCAGCAGGACGGCATTGAGCTGGTTTCACGCCTTGAATTCGAATTGCCCACCGGCTGGAAAAGCGTTGAAACCGCCTGGCCGCGAATCGGCAAGAACAAATTCCGGGTCGATAACGTTTCTCGCTTGTTCGACCGGCCCACCGGCTGGATGCTCGCCGGCCACCTCGGCAGCCGTCGCACGCGATTGGGGGAAACCGAAGTCACCGTCGCCTCGCCTCAAGGCCAGGGCATGCGCCGCATGGATGTGCTGACGCTGCTGACCTTTGTCTGGCCGCAAGTTCAGGCGGTATATCCCCGTCATCCCGTCAAACTGCTGATTGTCGGTGCCAACGACCCAATGTGGCGTGGCAGTCTGGGCGCTCGCGAATCGATCTATCTGAACACGCGTCTGCCGCTGGTCAGCGAAAGCGGTACCAGTGCGCTGGTGCGGGAATTGGCGCAGGTGTTCGGGCGGATCAACGACCAGCAGCGCAGTGACTGGATCAGCGAAGGATTTGCCGAGTATTACGCCATCGAACTGGTGCGCCGCGCCGGCGGCATGAGTGATGAGCGGTATGAGAGTTTGCAGAAGAAGTTGGCCAGGGACGGCCAGAACGTCACGACCTTGCGCGCTGAGCAGGTCAGCCCGGCGCAGGTGTCGAAAGCGGTCGTGTTATTGCAGGAACTGGATCGCGAGATTCGCCTGAAGACCCGCAACAAGCGTTCGCTGGATGATGTGTTGCGCGGGGCGATGCATCTGGAGAGCGTGGATACCAAGGAATTCGTTCAGCTCGCCGAAAGCGTTATTGGCGAGTCTTCCAAGGTCCTTGATACCGAGTTGCTTCAGTAATACCGCCTTCGCGAGCAAGCCCGCTCCCACATTAGATCTCTGTCGTACACATAACCAGTGTCCACTGACGATCAAATGTGGGAGCGGGCTTGCTCGCGAAGAGGCCCTAAGCCTCATCGAATTTCCTGGATCAAACCCCGGTTTTAGGCGACTTCAACGAATCATTGCCAGTCACCGTAGCGGTATTGGTTGCCGCTTCGGCATTCGCCTTCAACCGGTTCAGCTCTTCACCGGCCCGCTGAATCTTCGCCCGCACGTTGTTCATGTCCTGGCGGCTTTTCTCCAGCAGGCTTTTCGCCGAACTGTGCCCGGTAATACCACGCGCCAGGGCCACACCGCCGATAGCCACTTGAATCAAGCCGAACAGACCACCGCGACGCAGACCCTTGCCGACCATCACCACGCCGCCGGCCAGGGAGCCGATGCGTTCCCAGCCCTGCACGTTCTGGTCAGTGTGAGTCTGGAACGGGGTGGATTCGATGCGTTCTACGCGTTTGAGTTCGCTCATGATCTGTCTCCTGGCTGGAATGACGCTTCAAGAATAGATAATCAAGAATAGATAATTAAGCTGACTGCCAAGGCGGGCGGCTTGTTCCATCGGATGTACGCTGAATCAGCGAAATTTCGCCCCGGAGCGAGTGTTGAGCCCCTTGGACATGCGGTCATAGAGCACGACGTTGACGGTGGCCGCCAGGTTCATGCAACCGGTGGTCGGGATGTAGACCACGTCTTCGCACCAGTCGCGAATCTCTTTATCCAGCGAGCCGTCTTCCGGGCCGAAGATGTACAGCGCGCGGTCCGGATGCGTGTATTCCGGCAGCGAACGGGCGCCGTCCACCAGTTCCACAGCGACCGGCACGCAGCCCAGCGGCAGGATTTTTTTCAGGTCGTCGATGCCGATCAGCGGAATGTCGTAGTGGACGCGCTTGGTGTCGGTGACGAAGTCGGCGGCGCGTTCATAACGCTTGCCGGTGTAGAACACGGACGCCACGCCATAACAGCCAGCGGCGCGCATCACCGAACCGACGTTCTCCGGTGATTTGGGGTTATACAAACCAATGCAGCTGTACCGTTTGTCTGCCACGAGCGGGTGCCTTCGGGGAAAAAACGGCGATTATACGGGGATTGGGGGAGGGGTGTTCGGTTTGGAGATTGCTGGTGTCTGGTCAGCCGCCTTCGCGAGCAGGCTCGCGAAGGGGCCGGTCGAGGCGCTGAAGATATTACTCGTCTTTCTTCATCAGGCCGGCCAACGCGGCAAACGGGTTATGCGTCGCCTTGGCGATTTTCGGCGAGCTCAGCGAGCCTTCATCGAAATACTGTTGATCGGTGTACCGCGAGTGTTCGTTGTCGTGGCAGTACAGGCACAACAATTCCCAGTTCGAGCCGTCCTGCGGGTTGTTGTCGTGGTTGTGGTCGCGGTGGTGCACGGTCAGTTCGCTCAGGCGCTTGCCGGAAAACTCACGGGCGCAACGACCGCACACGTGCGGGTACATTTTCAGGGCCTTGTCGCGGTAACCCATTTCCTTGTCGCGCTGGTTGTCGGCAAGGATGCGGTCCAGCTTCGACGTGTTGGTCGGTGGCGTTGACGAACTCATGGGTTCACCTTTGTAAAAAGACTAATGACGGTATTAATCGCAGTTTAGCTCAGCCCTTGAGCTTCTCGGCAATCCAGATGGTGTGGCGGGTACCTTTGTTGCCATGGGCGAAGACCTGGACTTCCTCAGCCTTGAAGCCGGCCTTCTTCAGTTTGTCGGAAAACTGTCGGTCAGCGCTCGCGGACCAGACGGCCAGCACGCCTTTGGGCCGCAAGGCCTTGGCGCAGGCGCTCAGGCCGCCAGCGGAGTAGAGCCAGCTGTTGGCCTTCTGGGTCAGGCCTTCGGGGCCGTTGTCGACGTCGAGCATGATTGCGTCGAAACCTTGCGGCTCGGCTTGCAGGACTTTGGCCACGTCTTCCATGCGGATCACGGTGCGCGGGTCAAGCAGCGGGTTCCCGGCTTTTTCGCCCAGCGGCCCACGGTTCCACTCCACCACGCCCGGCACCAGTTCGGCGACCACCACTTCAGCGGTCTTGCCCAGATGCTTGAGGGCCGAGGCGAGGGTGAAGCCCATGCCCAGGCCGCCGATCAGCACACGTGAGTTCGGCCGGCCGGCCACTTTACGGCACGGGATCTCCGCCAGAGCGTCTTCCGAGCCGTGCATGCGGGTGTTCATCAGTTGCCCGCCGTCGCCGCCCTGGATCTTGATGACGAAATCCTCGCCGTATTCGAACAGGCACAAGGCACCGCCATTTTCAGGAATTGGAGTGGTGTCGAGCAGAACGAAACGTTTCATGGGACTCACTTGAGGAGAAATTGGCATAGGAGGGAGAAGGCAAACACGCGCAGTTGGGAGTAGCCTGCAAAAAGACAACAAGGCCAACGGAGCCATTGATGAAGCGCACCATTCTAACGGTCATTGCCTTGGCCGCGCTCTCGATAACTGCAGTGCAGGCCCAGCAGTTGCAAACCATTCCGACCAACCCTGCGCCGCTGCCCGGTTCGCCCGGCACCGCGACCCCGACACCGTACCCGCAAATCACCCCGACCAGTGCGCCCAAGGTCGGCCCCGGCAGTGGCGGTCCGCCGTTGGTGCCCATTGAAATGCCTAGTCCGCCCACCAAGGACCAGCCACTGCCGGGGCTGGAGCAAAACCCGTCGAAAGCCAAATCACCCGGTGGTTAAACCTGCTGCGAGAGCAGTTGCCCATCGGCCATGCGCAAGCGTTTGGAGAGGGAGACGGCGAGGGCGCGGATGATTTTGGCAGCGATTTTCGGCGCATCGTTGAGCATCTTTTCCAACGAGTCCTTGCCCAGATTGAGCAACTGGCAATTGCTTGCGGCCACGCAACTGGCCGAGCGGCGTTCGCCGTCGAGTACGGCCATTTCGCCGAACGCCCGACCGCTGCGTAACGTTGCCATGGTCACCAGGTGCCCGTCGCTGTTGGTTTTCTGCACCGCCACCTGGCCGGTGTGGATGATGCACATGAAGCTGCCGGCATCACCCTCATGGAAAATCTCTTGGCCCTGAGCAATGGTGCTGATGCTGAAGTAGCCCGAGGCTGTGGCGAAGTCCGCCGGCAGCAGTTGATCGAACAGGCCACAGTCCATCAGCCAGTCGCGAATTTCGTTGTTCAGTAAGGTCGGTTCTGACATGTCGTCACGGTCTTTTTCTTGTGTCTGTTGCTGTTCCGGATCTGCAATCCACCACAAATCCCTTGTGGGAGCGGGCTTGCTCGCGAAGGCGGTGTGTCAGACAACATTGATGTTGAAAGTCATGGCCTCTTCGCGAGCAAGCCCGCTCCCACAGGGGGTATGTGTCGTACCGAGCCCGGTGTTCGGTGTTAAGACCGACACGCCGGGCCAAGTTCCTCAGGCGATGCCCAAAACCTTGAAAACAAATGCGTATTCGAGTGCTACGTCACGCAATCCCTGATAACGACCGCTCATCCCGCCATGCCCGGCACCCAATTCGGTCTTGAGCAGCAGAGGATTGGTGTCGGTTTTGGTCGCGCGTAATTTCGCCACCCACTTGGCCGCTTCCCAGTACTGCACGCGACTGTCGTTGTAGCCGGCGATCACCAGAGTCGCCGGATAAGCTTGTGCGGTGACGTTTTCGTACGGGGCGTAGGCCTTGATCCGCTCATAGACGTCCGGTTCTTCAGGATTGCCCCACTCGTCGTATTCGGTGACGGTCAACGGCAGATCCGGGTCGAGCATGGTGTTCAGCACGTCGACGAACGGCACTTCGGCAATCGCAGCAGCAAACAACTCCGGCCGCTGATTGAGCACCGCGCCGATCAGCAGACCACCGGCACTGCCACCGCTGATCGCCAATTGCTGTGAAGTAGTGAAGCCATCGGCGATCAGGTGTTCGGCGCAGGCGATGAAGTCGCTGAAGGTGTTGTGTTTGTGTTCCTGCTTGCCAGCGCGATACCAGGCCTCGCCCAGTTCACCGCCGCCACGCACGTGAGCGATGGCGAACGCCACGCCACGATCCAGCAGGCTCAAACGAGCGTGGGAGAACCACGGGTCGAGGCTTTCACCGTAAGCACCGTAGCCGTACAGATAAAGTGGCGTGGGCTTATCGAGGGCTTCGCGTTTGACGACGAGGCTGATCGGCACTTTCGTACCGTCCGGTGCCGTCGCCCACAGGCGCTGACTGACGTAGGCATCGGCGTCGAACGGGCCGAGCACAGGTGTTTCCTTGAGGACTTTCTGCTCGCCGCTGCCCAATACCAGTTGGCGGATTTGCGCCGGACGGTTCAAGGCTTCGTAGCGCAGGCGGATCCTGTCGCTGACGAATTCCAGGCTGTTCTGCACGTGCAGGCTGTAGGCCGCATCCGGCAACTGCACGCGGTAGCTCGGCAGGTCTTGCGGATGAACTTCGATGATCGGCAAGCCACCTTCACGCAGGCTCAGGGTCATGGCCCCGGCATTCAGGCTCATGCCTTCGATCATCACCGTGTCGCTGTGCGGGATCAGGTTTTGCCAGTCGGCCTCGGTCGGCGCCACGCCGGTATCTACGGCTTGGTACAGGGCAAAGTTGATGCCGTCGCGATTGGTGCGAATGAACCAGGTCCATTGACCGTCGAGCGCGCCGTGGTCGGCGTCGTACTCATGGTCTTCAACCCTCGGTGCGATGCAGGTAAAGGCTTGCTGCGGCTGGAACGCGTCGAGCACCCAGACTTCGCTGGTGGTCTTGCTGCCCAGGGACAGCAGCAATTGCTGCTCGGAACTGGAGCGATAGCAATGCATGAAGAATCGACCGTCCGGCTCATGGAACACTTCTTCAGCCGCCGTACCGTCCAGCCGATAACGGAACAGTTTGTGCGGGCGATGGGTCTCGTCCAGCTCGCCGAAGAACAGCGTCAGGCTGTCATTGGCCCAGGTCATGCTGCCGTCGCAATCCTGGAATTCCAGTTCACTGACACGGCCGTTGGACAATTCCTTCACGAACAGCGTGAAAATCTCATCGCCGGTGGCGTCGATGCTGTAGGCCAGACGCTGGTGGTCCGGGCTGATACTGAAGGCGCCCAGGGAAAAGAAGCCACCTTTGGCCAGTTCGTTCGGGTCCAGCAGCAGCTGTTCCTGGCTTTCGTCGAGCTGCAGGCTGTCATCGACAGGGCGCGGGCAGCGGTAGTGACGAGCATATTCATCACCGGCCGTGGTGCGCGTGTAATACAGGTACGGGCCCCAAGGGGAGGGCAAGGACAGGTCGGTTTCGAGAATCCGGGCCTTGATCTCTTCGAACAGGGTTTCACGCAACCCGGCCTGATCGGCGGTTTGCGCCTCTTGGTAGCGGTTTTCCGCTTTCAGGTAGTCGAGCACCGCGTCGGTGTCGCGCTCCTGCAGCCAGGCATACGGGTCGTCGCCTTCGGCCTTGCGGGCAATGGGAGCGTCGGAAACGTTGACGGATAGGGGCATGAAGGACTCTCGAGCGTTTTACGAAATAGGGTTCGCAGACGGCGGGCAAGCCTGACGTGCGAAAAGTCGTTACTATAAGCGCCTCTTTGCCTGCCTTGCCATGGACACCATGACCGAGAACGACTATCTGATCGCTTGGGGCCTCTACGCCTTTGCCGCTTTGGGCTGCCTGTTGGTGTGGATGCGTATCACCCGCTGGATGTGGCGCTGGCTGCGTGAGCCGTTACGGCTATTGGTTGCTGTGTTGCTGTTCAGCCCGACCATCATTGATCCGGTGAAGGAAAAGGTCGCTCCGGCCATTGCCATCACGGCCCTCGATCTGCTGTTCAAGGTCGGCAACAACGCCTGGCGGGCGGTTTCCGACCTGTTCATGTACGGCATGATCGCCTTCGGCATTTACCTGGTGTTCGTGGTGATCCGTTTCCCTATCGAACGTGCGTCCAACGCTCGCAAGGAACAGGCTGCCGCTGCCAAGGCTGCGGCCAGGGCCGATGAAGCAGAAGAAGACCATCCATTCGGCGGTGCGGGCGATGATCGTTACGGTCGTCCACCGGTGCCGAGCAACCCTCAGCGATTGCGGGTCGAGCCGCGTCTGTAACCTTGCCCCTGCCTTTCAGCGAGAATCCGAGCATGTGTGAGTTATTGGGCATGAGCGCCAATGTCCCGACCGATATCGTGTTCAGCTTCACCGGGCTGATGCAGCGCGGCGGCCGCACTGGTCCGCACCGTGACGGCTGGGGCATCGCCTTTTACGAGGGCCGTGGCCTGCGCCTGTTTCAGGACCCGGCGGCGAGCTGTGAGTCCGAAGTCGCGAATCTGGTGCAACGCTATCCGATCAAGAGCGAAGTGGTGATCGGGCACATCCGCCAGGCCAACGTCGGCAAGGTCTGCCTGTCCAATACCCATCCATTCGTGCGCGAGCTGTGGGGCCGTAACTGGTGTTTTGCCCACAACGGCCAGCTCGCGGAGTTTCAACCGATCAAGAGTTTTTACCGCCCGGTCGGCGATACCGACAGCGAAGCGGCGTTCTGCGATTTGCTCAACCGCGTGCGCGCAGCGTTCCCGGAACCGGTAGAGGTCGAAGAACTGCTGCCAGACCTGGTGGCCGCCTGCGCCGAGTACCGTAGCAAAGGCGTGTTCAACTGCCTGCTCAGCGATGGCGATTGGTTGTTCTGCTATTGCTCGACCAAACTGGCGCAGATCACCCGTCGCGCGCCATTCGGTCCGGCGCGCTTGAAGGATGTCGATGTGATCGTCGATTTCCAGGCCGAAACCACGCCCAACGACGTGGTCACGGTGATCGCCACCGAACCCTTGACCGAAAACGAAACCTGGACCCGCTACGAACCGGGCCAATGGAGCCTCTGGCGACGCGGTGAATGCGTCAGCCAGGGCAAGACCGAATAAGGATTTCCCTTCATGTTGCTTAGTTATCTACGGCTGGTGTTGTTCGCGGCGGGCCTGTTGATCGGTGTCCAGGTGCCGGGGTTCATCAGCGATTATGCCAAACGGGTCGAAGCGCATCTGATTGAGGCGCAGACCAGTCTGAGCGGTTTTCAGGGCACGGCGATTCAGTTCTTCAAGGGTGACATGCAGGCGTTGGTGGCCCATTACCGCGCTAGCGAAGATCCGATTTTTCGCAGTGATGCCGACAGCCTGAGTACCTTGCTGACCCGTCAACTGGCCTTGGATAAACAGTTCCAGGCCATGCAGGGCCCGTGGTACATCCGCCTCCTGCAAGTGGCATTGGCCGCCGATCCGGATATTCGCAAGGAAACCTGGAATGGCTACAGCTACCAGATCCTGCTGACGCCGGAGGCGATGATCTGGGGTATGAGCGGGGCGTTGCTGTTGTCGTTCGGCATTGAATGCCTGTTCCGTCTGATCGACTGGGTGGTGCTGGGTGGCAAACGCCTGCGCCAGAGCCGGCCGATCGAAGATCGGGATGTGCGCGGCCTCTAAGCCTGTAGCCGGTTTGCCGGCGATTGCTGCGACACGGTATGTCTGGCAGATCGCATCGCTGGCAAGCCGGCTCCTGTTTTTACCAGTCGACCGAGTAGCTCATGCTCAATGTCCGACCTTCAGCATTGGCGTACGGCGCTCTGGCATTGGCCTGGGTGAACAGGTTCTGGTAGGTGCGGTTGGTCAGGTTGTACACCCCGCCTTCAAGACGACCGACCGGCAGTTGCACGGAGCCGAGCAGGTCCACCAGCGTATAGCCTTCGATGTCGCGTCCGTTATTGTCCTTGGCGGCGGCGTCGTAACTGGACAAATGCATGCCTTGCAGACGCAGGGTGTAGTCGTCTTTGGTGTAGCCGACGAACAGTGTGGTCTTGGCCGGTGAGATGCGCGTGGCCGGCAGATCGATCCATTTGCCATTCTGCTCGGTCTCGCCTTTGGCCCAGGCGTAAGTGCCACCCACCGACCATTGATCGGTCACGCGGTAGGTCAGATTGTTTTCGATGCCGCGAACGCGTTCTTTCTGGTTGATCAGGCGCAATACCCGATCAGTCGCATCGTAGAACTGGGTCACGTCCGAGGTGTTTTCATACACGGTGACGTCGGCCTGCCACTGGTCCCAGTCACCGCGCCAGCCCAGCTCGTAACTGTTGACCTTGATGGCCTGGGCGTTGAGGCTCTGGATGTCGAAGGTGCTGCTGACATCACGCATGAAGCGCTGGATATCCGGCAGTGAAAATCCCTGGCTGAAATTGGCGAATACGTCCTGGTTTTCACTCAGGTGGTAAACCGCCCCCAGGTTGTACAGCGTGGCATCGTATTTGAGGGTGTCGCCAGGCAGCGTTGCGCGTACGCCGGTCTGGACGATCTGACCATAAGCAATGCTGTCGGAGACATCGCTTTCGATCCATTCACGGCGCACACCGCCACGCAAGGTCCAGTCACCGATGTCCCAGGACATCTGCCCGAACAGCGATTTGGTGGTGGTTTCGATGTCCGGGCCCAGCTCGTAGGTGGTGCCGGTCTTGGTGTAGGTCAGGCCCTTGAGCGTGTATTGATCACCTCGTTGGCGGGAGCGCTCATTATCATAGTCAGCCCCCCAGACCAGGTTACCCGTGGCGCTGCCGATGGCTGGCAGCGGCGTGTCGATGGCCGCGCGCAGGCCGTAGACATCCTGCACGCTGTTGTTGTCGGAGATCCCGGCCTTGCCCCGCGACAGATCCGGGAAGAACAGTGCATCGGCGCGACGCCAGTAGCTTTCCAGTTGCAGGCCCTGGCCGTAGAAGTCCTTGTCGGTGTAATTGAGGTTGACCGACTGGTTATGGGTATAGGGTTGATCGTCGAGTTTCAGCCCTTTGACTGCCACGGCTTGCTGCGAGTTTTTCGGGTCTTTTGTGTAGCCGGTGTCCTGCTGATCCTTGTAGTCCTGCAGCGACAGGCTGAGTTTTTTGTCGGCATCCAGTTCGTAACCGAAACGACCTTGCAGGTCATAGGTTTCGGTGTCCATGTTGCTGCCCTGGGAGGTGTCCTGAGGGATGCGGTTGCCGTTGCCATCGTACTGATCGTTACGCTGGGTCAGGTCGGCGGAGACGTACCAGTCCAGGGCATCCTTGCGCCCGGTCGCACTCTGGAAGGCTTCGTAGGCGAAGCCTTTGCGGTTGAGGTTGTTGCCGCTGGTCAGGCCCAGTTTGCTGCTGTAGGCAATGTCCTGGCCCTGATTGCGCTTGGTGATGATGTTGATGATGCCGCCTGAAGCGCCGGCACCGTAGATGCTGCTGGCGCCAGAGATCACTTCGATGCGTTCGATGCTGGCCGGGGCGATGCTGTTGAGCTGGCGAAAGTTGTCGCGCGTGGCGTTCTGCGATACGCCGTCGATCAATACCAGCATGTTGCGTCCGCGCAGGGTCTGACCGAAGTTGCTCATCCCGCCACTGGACGGCGCAAGGCCGGGGACCAATTGCCCGAGGATATCGGAGACCCGGCGACCTGCGCCGCTTTGCTCACGAACCTGCTGTTCGTCGATCACCTGGACCGAGCCTGGAATCGAAGCAATGCTCGCTTCGCTGCGAGTCGCGGAGACAACGGTGGCTTGCAGGTTCAAGGTGCCGGGCTGTTGCTCGGTATCCTCGGCCCAGGTCTGGGCGCTGAAGGTACTGAGCAGCGGGATCAGCAGGGAGAGTTTGGTACGGGTCATGACGTGGTCTTTTTTAGTTGTGATAAGTGTGTGGCGATAAGTTCGAGCGGTCAGGCGCGGAGTTGAACGACCGCACCCAGCGGATGCCGATGGCGAGGCGACGAGTACAGGGTGTCGTTGCTGAAGCTGTCATCCAGTTCCAGGGCCAGACGTTCCAGTACCTGCTGTGAGGCTGGTGGGTTGCTCAAATGATCGAGGGTGATGCGGTGGGACTGGAAAGCCTCAGTGCCGAGGGCTTCGCTCCAGTGAACGAGCAATTGCTGCTGTTTTTGCGTATAGGCGCGCATCAAGTCCGATTCCTTCTGGACAGTTGGTTAGCTGAAAGCGCGCAGAGAATACCGCCCTGAAAAAATAATGCAAATGATAGTGGTTCATATTTAAAGCTTGGGGAGTGTCCTTCAGATCCCGGCTATGGGTTTGCTCAAAACGATGTAGTGCTCGCCCACTTTCTGCGCATAGCGCTCCACGACTTGCTGACACAACGCCACGATTTCTTCGACCCACTCCACGCCAACCCGCCACGACACCACCACCTGCAAATTCGGTGGCCGTTGATCGATGGCCAGCAAGGTCAATTCCCCCCGCGCCAGTTCCTCGGCTACCAGCACCGGCGGCAGCGCGCCAATACCGAAACCGTCCCGCAGCAACCGGGTGATCGCCGATACCGAGTTCACGCAGTTCAACCGTGGCGTCATGATGCCGTTGGCCTGCATCAGGGCGAGAATCTCCTGATGCGGATGGGAGTTTTTCGAATAGGTAATGATCCGTTCCCGCGCCAGGTCGGCAATCCCTGAATACTCGCGGTTATAGATCGAATTAGTCGCCACAATCCAGCCCATCGGGTGACTGGCCAGCTCAAGGCTGCGCACGCTTTCCTGACGCAACAGGTCGGTTTGCAGGATCAGGTCGAGAAAGCCTTTTTGCAGCTGATCGCAGAGGTTGAGTGCGGTATCGGCCACTAACTCGATTTCCACCAGCGGATAGTGATCCATCATCTGCGCCACCAACGGGCTCAGCCAGGTATGGATGACCGTGTCCATCACGCCGATGCGAACCCGTCCGACCTTGCTCGAACGGGTTTCGATCGACTGCTTGAGGGCTTGCATGGTGTCCATCATTTGCTCGGCGTATTCGAGCACTTTCAAGCCTTCGGGCGTCAGGCTCACGCCACGTGAATCGCGCAGGAACAGCTTCACCCCGAGCTCGCCTTCGAGCACGGCAATGCGGCTGGATATCGACGCCTGGGTGGTGAAGAGCTTGTCTGCCGTCAGGCGAAAACTCTTGAGTCGGGCGACCCAGACAAAGGTCTCGAGAAACTTCAGGTTCATAGGGACAAGTTTTTCTTATGTCTAGAGCGGGTTTTTATTAGTTGGACGCAGCAGGGCAAGGAGCCCAAAAATCAGGCCATCCGGTTCCCACGATAGGCGTCGTCGGGGCTCAGAACAATACCAATAAAAACTAGCGCGGAGATTTGCCATGAGTGCGCCCGACACGCTCAACATCCCAAAAGCCACGGTTCGCCCGGGACCTTTCGACTGGTACCGCAACATCAATAAACAGGAACGCCGCACCTTCTGGAGCTGCAAGATCGGCTATGGCCTGGACGGCATGGACACTCAGATGCTCAGCTTCGTGGTGCCGACCCTGATTGCGATGTGGGGCATCACCACTGGCGAGGCCGGGCTGATTCACACCAGCACCCTGATCGCCTCGGCCATCGGCGGTTGGGTGGCGGGAATTCTCTCCGACCGCATCGGTCGCGTACGCACCTTGCAACTCACCGTGCTGTGGTTCGCTTTCTTCACCTTCCTCTGCGGTTTCGCCCAGAACTACGAGCAACTGCTGATCAGCCGCACGCTGATGGGCTTCGGTTTCGGCGGCGAATGGACCGCCGGCGCGGTGCTGATGGGCGAAGTGATTCGCGCCAAGGACCGCGGCAAAGCGGTGGGCATGGTGCAATCGGGCTGGGCATTGGGTTGGGGGCTGACGGCGATTTTGTATGCGCTGCTATTCTCGGTGTTGCCACCGGAAGACGCCTGGCGCGCGCTGTTCCTCCTTGGCATCGTGCCGGCGATCTTTGTGATCTTCGTCCGTCGGCTGGTCAAGGACCCGGAAATCTATCGCGAAGCCAAGGCTAAGCAAGAACCCAGCAACCCGGCAAAATTCTACGAGATATTCGCTCCCGGCATCCTCTTCACCACGATTCGCGCGTCGGTGCTGACCACCGGTGCTCTGGGCGGTTACTACGCGATCACTTCCTGGTTGCCGACGTTTCTGAAGAACGAACGCGGTTTGAGCGTACTCGGTACGGGCGGTTATCTGGCGATGGTGATCGTCGGTTCCTACGTCGGCTATGTCATCAGCGCGTATTTGACTGACATCCTCGGGCGTAAAAAGAACTTCATTCTGTTCGCGGTCGGCTCGTTCACCATTGTTCTGCTCTACACCCAATTGCAGGTCAGCAATGGCGTGATGCTCTGGCTGGGCTTTCCTTTGGGCTTCTTCGCTTCGGGGATTTTCAGTGGAATGGGCTCGTTTTTGACCGAGCTGTTTCCAACGCGGATTCGCGGTTCGGGTCAGGGCTTTTGCTACAACATCGGCCGGGCGCTGGCGGCGTTGTTCCCACTGTTGATCGGCTTGATGAGCCAGAAGGTGCCATTGAGTGTGGGTATCGGTGCTTTTGCGGCGGTGTCCTACGGGGTGGTGATCCTTGCGGCCCTGAGCCTGCCGGAAACCCGTGGCAAGCAACTCGAAGCCCAATAACTTAATGCCCAGCAACTGATAATCTGCGGGCCTGCCGTTACAAAAATGGTCCCGCAGTTAAAAAGAATAAAGCTGAAAGGAGTGTTCACCGTGAGCCGCCTGCTATTGAACTGCGACATCGGCGAGAGTTTCGGCAACTGGACCATGGGTCTGGACGCCGAGGTCATGCCCTTCATCGATTGCGCCAACATCGCCTGCGGTTTTCATGCCGGCGACCCGAGCATCATGCGCAAGACTGTCAGCCTGGCCTTGAGCAACGGGGTTCAGATCGGTGCTCATCCGGCGTATCAGGATCTGGTCGGCTTCGGCCGCCGTTCCATGGCCTACACCGCCCAGGAACTTCAGGACATTGTGCATTACCAGATCGGCGCCCTCGACGGCATTTGCCGGGCTCAGGGCGGTCGGGTGAATTACGTCAAGCCGCACGGCGCGATGTACAACGACATGATGGCCAACCCGGCGCAATTGCGCGCGGTGCTTCAGGCCGTGGCGTCCTATGATCGCCAGTTACCGCTGATGTTGATGGCCACTCGCGACAACAGCGCAGCCCAGCAGTTGGGCGATGAATACGGCGTAACCCTGTGGTTCGAAGCCTTCGCCGATCGCGCTTACGACAGCGCGGGAATGCTGGTCTCGCGGCAACTGCCGGGCGCGGTGCATCACGATCCCGAAACAATCATCGAGCAGGCGCTGACCATTGCCCGCGGCGGCAACCTCACGGCCAGCGATGGCAGTGCCTTGCACCTGCAGGCCAACACCCTCTGCGTACACGGCGACAATGCCAGTTCGGTAGCCGCTGTACGGCGTATTCGCGAAGCACTTGATCAGCAGAGCGCGCCATGAAACTGCGGGTAGAAGTGGTGGCGCTGGATTGCCTGATGGTGCGCCTGTTCGATGAGATTGCCGAAGCGAACATGCCGTGGATGCTCGCAGCCAGTGAAAGTCTGCGTGCTGCATTCGCCGGGCATCTGATCGATCTGGTGCCGTCCTATACGACGTTGATGGTGCATTACGATCTGACCGCGTTGAGTCCGGCCCAGGCTCGGGAGCTGATCGCCGAGGCCTTGATCGATCTGTCGCCCAACGCCTGCACCCGCGGCAAATGTCATGTGCTGCCGGTCTGGTATGACTTGAGCGTTGGCCCGGAGTTGAGCCTGTTGTCCCGGCTCAGCGGATTGGCCGTGGATGAAGTGATCCGTCGCCACAGCGAGCGCGAATATCAGGTGTTCGCCTTGGGTTTCGCGCCGGGTTTCGCCTTCATGGGGCTGGTGGAAGAAGTGCTGGCCGCGCCGCGTTTGAACACTCCGCGTAAAAAAGTGGCGGCGGGAAGCGTCGGCATCGCCGAACGCCAAACCGCCGCTTACCCGGTGGTGTCCCCCGGTGGCTGGAATCTGATCGGTCGCACCCCGGCCAAATTGTTCGACCGCGAACGCGACGGCTACAGCCTGATGCAACCAGGCGACACGGTGCGCTTCGAAGCCGTCAGCCATGCCGAATTCATCAATCTGGGCGGTGACGACACGCCGTTGGAGGCGCAGGCATGAGCCGTCTATCAATAGAAGCGAGTACACCGCTGTGCCTGTTGCAGGATGCTGGCCGTTTCGGCGTGCGGCATCTGGGCGTGACCCAGGGCGGGGCGGCGGATTGGCGATCGATGTCTTGGGCTAATTGGTTGCTGGGTAATGACCTGGATGCACCGGTGATTGAAATCACCCTCGGCGGGTTTACGGTCGTTGCCGAAGAGGATTGCGTGCTGGCGTTGGCCGGGGCGGATCTGGGGGCGCAGTTGGATGGCGAGGCGTTGGCGCCGTGGCGCAGTTTCAGGCTGAACAAAGGTCAGCAATTGCAATTCACTCAGCCGCTGCTTGGCGCTCGGGCATATTTGGCAGCCCCGGGCGGGTTTGATGCGCCAAAGGTGTTGGGCAGTAGCGCAACCGTGGTCCGTGAGGAACTCGGCGGGCTGGATGGCATGGGCCGGGCGTTGGCCAAAGATGCGCAGTTGAGCTACTCGGGCAGCTCGCTGCTCCTGCTGCGGGAGTTGGCGCGCGAACAGGTGCCGGATTTCAAACTCAACGCGCCGCTGGACCTGGTGCTCGGTGCCCAGATCGGCGAGTTCAGTGGACAGAGTTTGTTCGACGCGTTCAACAGCGTCTGGACCCTCGATAGCCGTGCCGACCGGATGGGCATCCGCTTGCTGGGAACGGCGTTGCAGTATCAGGGTAAGCCGATGATTTCCGAAGGCATCCCGCTGGGTGCGGTTCAGGTGCCGCCGGACGGGCAGCCGATTGTGTTGCTCAATGATCGGCAGACCATTGGGGGTTATCCGCGATTGGGCGCGTTGACGCCGTTGGCGCTGGCGCGATTGGCGCAGTGTCTGCCGGGGGCAACGGTACGATTGAGACCGGTGGTGCAGGATGTCGCGCATCGGGAACAAGTCGAGTATCTACGGCGATTCCTGAATAGCTAAAAGCTTCGCGAGCAAGCCCGCTCCCACACTGGACCTGTGTCGTACACAAAACCAATGTGGGAGCGGCGGTGCGACGATTCGACTTGCTCGCGAAGGGGGCATCACAGACAACAACAATCTTTATTTGGAGAGAAACCGCATCCCTTCCTCCAACCCCCGCAACGTCAGCGGATACATCTGGTCGTTAATCAAGTCCCGCACGATGTTGGTCGAAGACGTATAGCCCCACGTATCTTTCGGATACGGGTTGATCCAGATGACCTTCTTGTACTTCTCCATGAACCGCTGCATCCACACATAACCCGCTTCCTCGTTCCAGTGCTCGACGCTGCCGCCGGCCTGGGTGATCTCGTACGGCGCCATGGCGGCGTCACCGATGAAGATCACTTTGTAGTCGGCGCCGTATTTGTGCAGCAGGTCCTGGGTCGAGGTGCGCTCGGAGCTGCGGCGCATGTTGTTCTTCCACACCGATTCATAAATGAAGTTGTGGAAGTAGAAATACTCCAAGTGCTTGAACTCGGTCTTGCAGGCCGAGAACAGTTCTTCGCAGATCTTCACGTGGGCGTCCATCGAGCCGCCGATGTCGAACAGCAGCAACAGCTTGATGGTGTTACGCCGCTCCGGACGCATCTGAATATTCAGCAACCCGGCATCACGCGCGGTGTGGTCGATGGTGCCATCGATGTCCAGTTCTTCCGCCGCACCTTGGCGCGCGAATTTGCGCAGCCGCCGCAGGGCGACCTTGATGTTGCGCGTGCCCAGCTCCACCGAATCGTCGAGGTTCTTGTACTCGCGCTGATCCCAGACCTTGACCGCTTTGCCCTGACGCTTGCCGGCATCGCCGACGCGAATGCCTTCCGGGTTGAAGCCGCCGGAGCCGAACGGGCTGGTACCGCCCGTGCCGATCCACTTGTTACCGCCGGCATGACGTTCTTTCTGTTCTTCGAGGCGTTTCTTGAACTCTTCGATCAGCTTGTCCAGGCCGCCGAGGGACTGGATTGCCGCCCGCTCTTCGTCGGTCAGCGAACGCTCGAACTCCTTGCGCAACCAGTCTTCCGGGATCAATGCCTGAAGGTGATCGTCGAGTTTTTCCAGGCCGTTGAAGTAGGCACCGAAGGCCCGGTCGAATTTGTCGAAATGCTTTTCGTCCTTCACCAGAATCGCCCGGGACAGGTAATAAAACTCGTCCATGTCGGCGAAGGTCACGCGCTGCTTCAGCGCGTTGATCAGGTCCAGCAGCTCCCGTACCGAGACCGGTACTTTGGCTGCGCGCATTTCATTGAACAGGTTAAGCAGCATGGCTATCGCCCTCTATCTTGTTAAACAGAGGGATCAGCGAGTGCCGCGACGGCTCATGAACGCCAAACGTTCAAGCAACTGTACGTCCTGTTCGTTCTTCACCAAAGCGCCTGCCAGCGGTGGAATGGCCTTGGTCGGATCGCGCTCGCGCAGCACTGCTTCGCCGATGTTGTCGGCCATCAGCAGCTTCAGCCAGTCCACCAATTCGGAGGTCGATGGCTTCTTCTTCAGACCCGGCACTTTGCGCACGTCGAAGAACACGTCCAGCGCTTCGCTGACCAGGTCTTTCTTGATGTTTGGGTAGTGCACGTCGACGATCCTCTGCATCGTGGTGCGATCCGGGAAGGCGATGTAGTGGAAGAAGCAGCGGCGCAGGAAGGCGTCCGGCAGCTCTTTTTCGTTGTTGGAGGTAATGATGATGATCGGGCGTTTCTTGGCCTTGATGGTCTCGTCGATCTCGTAAACGTAGAACTCCATCTTGTCGAGTTCTTGCAGCAGGTCATTCGGGAACTCGATGTCAGCCTTGTCGATTTCGTCGATCAGCAGGATCACCCGCTCTTCGGACTCGAAGGCTTCCCAGAGCTTGCCCTTTTTCAGGTAATTGCGAACGTCGTGAACCTTTTCCGTGCCCAGTTGTGAGTCGCGCAGACGGCTGACCGCGTCGTACTCGTACAGGCCTTGATGCGCCTTGGTGGTGGACTTGATGTGCCAGGTGATCAGTTTGGCGCCGAAGGACTCGGCCAGTTGCTCGGCGAGCATGGTCTTGCCGGTGCCCGGTTCGCCCTTGACCAGCAGCGGACGCTCCAGGGTGATGGCGGCGTTGACCGCCAGCTTCAGGTCATCGGTGGCGACGTAGGCCTGGGTGCCTTCGAACTTCATCTGCTAATCCTCGAACGGTAACGCCGACCTGAACGAAGCAGGGCGGGGCGCAATAATTGTAGTACCCGACTATAACGCGGTGCCCGGTCGACTGTGAACGCAGACGGCTTATTCAGTCTCTGAATGGGGCGTCACATCTTGACTCAGTCTCGGCCGCTAGCCAGTATTGAGCTATCGCCATTTTGGCGATAGCTTGCGGGGCATGTCTACTAAATACCGATTTCGTGATACGTACCGCATTCAGTTGCGCGAGAAGGATCATCCGCCACCCCATGTCCACCTGACGGGTGGCGGGCTGGACGTCATGCTCAGCCTTGAAACCGTCGAAGTGATGGTGGGCAAGGCGCCGCCGCTGATTATCAAGGAAGCGCTGGAGTGGGTCAGGGCCCATCAGGTGCAATTGCTGGAGGATTGGAAACGATGTTACCCATGAAGCGACCACGGCTGTCGGCCGTGCAGGCGTTGCCGGATCACCGCTTGGCGCTGACCTTTATCGACGGTCAGCAACTGAACCTCGATTTGAGTCGGGACCTGCGCGCCTATCCAGGGTTGCAGCCATTGCTGGAGGCTGGCGCTTTCGAAGGGGCAACCCTGGGTGATGAAGGCTGGAGCGTTGAGTGGCCCGAACTGGACATCCAGATCGGCGCAGACACCCTTTATCTGGATGCTCTCGCACAAAATGCGTTGGACGAAAACACCCGGATCTTCATCGACTGGCGCGCTCGCACCGGGTTACCGCTCAATCAGGCGGCCGAAGCGTTGGGGGTCAGTGCCCGCAGCATTACGCGTTACAGCAGTGGTCGTGAAGCCGTACCGCGATCGCTGGCACTGGCCTGCCTGGGCTGGGATTTCTTGCAGCAGCAATCGAACCCGGCGCGAGCGGCGGAAGAAACCGGTCGCTACACCGTCACCCGAAAACCTTAGCCCGCATCCGGTTTTGGCCGTTCGTACTGGGCATTGAAGGCCTGGATGAAGCCGTTGCGTAAAATCTGCAAAAAAGCCTCGAATGCGCTGATATCTTGCTGATGCACGCTGCCCCTGAGTTGGACGCGAGTGGCGAACTGGTTTTTCGGCTGGTTCTTCAACACATTCTCGGTACCCCCGACGAGTGCTTCCCAGATGGAGCGAAAAATCCCTTTGTCTTTGTTTTCCACGTCCTGTTGCCAATTGAAAACATCGACGTCCCGCAATAACGGCTTGATGTAGCCAGTGAGTTGGCCCTTGTTGGCTTCGGCCTCGATGACCAGATCACCATGGCCAGCATTGAAGTCGAACTTGCCGTAGGCCGAGGCGAAATCATTCATGCGTTTGAGTTCAAGGTTTTTTGCGCGCAGGCGGAATTCGAAGTTCTGGAAGTCACTCAGGGGGTCGAAGGTTGCCGTTGTTTCCAGCGGAGCATGCCCCAGCAACAGAGCCTTGCCGTCGAAGCGAGCGTCGCGTTTGCCTTTGGTGTCGACCACGTTGGTCAGGTTGTAAATGCTGGCATTAACCTGGGTGGCATTCATGTTCACGGGCGGTTTTGAATTGAAGTTTCGAAAGGTGACCCGGCCGTCGTTGATCCGCACTTCGTTCAGGGTAATCGGCAGCAATTTTTCCAATTGTGCCCGCCAGTCGGTGCCCTGACCGGTCTGGGAGTTTTTCTTGTTGGCACCGCCGTCGACGAAGTTCACCTCGGGTTTGTCGAACTGCGCCTCGGCCACCACTGCGTGGTCATACCAGAGCGAGTGCCAGCTGACGGAGAGGTCAATCAATGGCGCGTTGACGAAAGGCACGGGGACCTTGCCATTGACCTTGACGATTTTCAGTCCATTGATTTTGTACGCACCGCGCCACAGGGCCAGGTCTACGTCGGTAATCTGGCCGCGGTAGTCACCCATGTTCGCCAATCTCTCGTTGAGGTAGTCGCGCACCATGTAGGGCAGGGCGATGTGCAGGGCAATCAGCAGCACAACGAGGCCGGCGAGGGTCCACAGGGGCCAACTGTATCGGCGTTTCATGATGGCAAATCTCTGGCGTTGTAAAGCCATTGACTGCTGCGGTTGCGGGACGTTCGACTGACTGGACGACCAAGGGCAACAAGCATACCTTGGAGAGCTTATTTAACGCTGTATAAGGACCCAGCCATGAGCCGTATCTACGCTGACAACGCCCATTCCATCGGCAATACACCGCTGGTGCAGATCAACCGTATCGCCCCGCGCGGCGTGACCATCCTGGCCAAGATCGAAGGGCGTAACCCCGGTTACTCGGTCAAGTGCCGGATCGGTGCAAACATGATCTGGGACGCCGAAAGCACCGGCAAACTCAAGCCTGGCATGACCATCGTCGAACCGACCTCGGGTAATACCGGTATCGGCCTGGCATTCGTCGCTGCGGCCCGGGGTTACAAGCTGATGCTGACCATGCCGGCGTCCATGAGTATCGAGCGACGCAAAGTGCTCAAGGCACTGGGGGCCGAACTGGTACTGACCGAACCGGCCAAGGGCATGAAAGGAGCAATCGAGAAGGCTGCTGACATTGTCGCCAGCGACCCGACCGCCTACTTCATGCCGTCGCAGTTTGAAAACCCGGCCAACCCGGCCATCCACGAAAAAACGACCGGTCCGGAAATCTGGAACGACACCGACGGTGCAATCGACGTATTGGTGGCAGGCGTCGGAACGGGTGGAACCATTACCGGGGTTTCGCGGTATATCAAGAATACCCAGGGAAAGCCGATTATTTCGGTGGCGGTGGAGCCAGCAGTGTCGCCGGTCATCACCCAGGCAATGGCCGGTGAAGAAATCAAGCCGAGCCCTCACAAGATCCAGGGTATTGGTGCCGGTTTTGTGCCGAAGAATCTTGATCTGTCGATGGTCGATCGGGTTGAGTTGGTCAGCGATGAAGAATCCAAGGCCATGGCCCTGCGCCTGATGCAGGAAGAAGGGATTTTGAGTGGCATTTCCTGCGGCGCTGCCATGGCGGTGGCCGTCCGCCTGGCGGAAACCCCGGAAATGCAGGGCAAGACCATCGTGGTGATCCTGCCGGATTCCGGTGAACGCTACCTGTCGAGCATGCTGTTCAGTGATCTGTTCACCGAGCAGGAGAATCAACAATAGGCGTTGCGATTTTTTGATCCGGTGGGAGGGGGTGATTCAGGTCAGCCCTCGTTCAGGAACCTTATGTTAAGAAGTGCTTTATTGCGTAATCCTTAACACTGAATGTTGGGATACACGGGTGTTTCCCGAGGCCGGTAGTGTTTATCATGGCCGGCTGCCACGTCGGGTAAATGGCATTGTGCAAAGTTGTCTACTATCAAGGAGTTGTTGATGACCGTTTCCCTTGCCGCAAAGGCGTCGCTTTTGTTGCTGTTCTTCGGCAGCACTCTCTATGTGCATTTACGCGGCAAGGCGCGTTTGCCGGTCTTGCGTCAGTTCGTCAACCACTCGGCTTTGTTCGCGCCCTATAACGCCTTGATGTACCTGTTCTCCAGCGTGCCATCCAAACCCTATCTTGACCGCAGCAAGTTCCCGGAACTGGATGTGCTCAAGGACAACTGGGAAGTCATCCGCGACGAAGCGATGCATTTGTTCGACGAGGGTTACATCCGCGCCGCCGAAAGGAACAACGACGCTGGGTTCGGTTCGTTCTTCAAGAAAGGCTGGAAGCGCTTTTACCTCAAGTGGTACGACAAACCACTGCCATCGGCCGAAGCCCTGTGCCCGAAAACCGTGGCACTGGTGAGCAGCATTCCCAATGTCAAAGGCGCGATGTTCGCCTTGTTGCCGGGCGGTAGCCACCTCAACCCGCACCGTGATCCGTTCGGCGGTTCCCTGCGTTATCACTTGGGGCTGTCGACGCCGAACTCCGACGATTGCCGGATCTTCGTCGATGGACAGGTCTACGCCTGGCGTGATGGCGAAGACGTGATGTTCGACGAAACCTACGTGCATTGGGTCAAGAACGAAACCGACAAGACTCGGGTCATCCTTTTTTGCGACATCGAACGACCGCTGAGCAACCGCCTGATGACCCGCATCAACCGCTGGGTCAGTGGCTTTTTGGGGCGCGCCACTGCACCGCAGAATCTTGATGATGAACGTGTTGGCGGGATTAACCATGTTTACGCATGGAGCAAGAACTCCAGCGACAAGTTCAGTGGTGTGATCAAACAGTGGAAGCGTCGCAATCCCAAGGCCTACCGTGTGCTGCGACCGGTGTTGGCGGTGGTGGTGTTTACGTTGTTGGGATATTGGTTGTTTGGGTGATTCCGAACACAGAAAAATATCAAGCGAAACACCCTCTTTTGTAATTGAATGGACTCGCCCAAGCCGAGGCGTCTGTGCGCCACGGTGGCATTCTTATAGAAGCCAACGACAGCGAGGGCGAGGCCATGAAAAAGCATACGACGATCAATCAGTCTTTGTCAGCCGATCTGGCGGCATGCACCACAGTTGCGGTGGATCTTGCCAAAAGAGTCTTTCAGTTGGCCGGGGAGGATGTTCTCGGTCAGGTGTTGTTCGAGAATCGAATCAAGTCACGTGAGGCCTTTCAGGCATTTCTTCATAAGCTTCCAGCGAGCGTGACGGTGTTGGTGGAAACCGGGCCAGGCGCTCAGGCATGGGCACGATTGCTGCAAACGCAGGGTAATCCAGTCCGCATCCTGCCGGCCCAGCATGTGGCCAATCATCGCAACGGCCCGAAAAATGATCGCAACGATGCATTGGCTATCTTGCGCGCAGGCCGTGATTGCAAGATCTCAGCCGTACCGCTCAAGAGTGCGGCGGCGCTGGCGATGCAGGCTCTGCACAGGGCCCGGCAGGGATATGTACGGCGACGCACTGCGGTCGGCAATCAGATGCGCGGTTTACTGCTGGAACATGGTGTGGCTATGGCGCAGGGTGAAATGGCTATCAGCCAACTCGTGCCTCGGATAGTGGAAGATGCCACCCAGCCGTTACCCGATTTGCTGCGCGAACTCATCGCCGAATTGCTGGGTGAATGGGGTCAACTGGGCGAACGCATCAACGTGCTGACCGGTCGGCTGGAAGCGGCAGCGAAGGAGGATGAGACGGCGAAGCGGCTGATGACGGTGCGCGGCGTTGGCCCGATCATCGCCACGGCGCTGCTGGCCAAGCAGACCGAGCCTAAACGCTTTGCCAACGCGCGCTTGTTCGCCGCCTACTTCGGTTTGGTGCCCAGCCAGCACAGCAGCGGGGAGAAGGTCCGGTTGGGCAAGATGAGCAAGCAGGGCGATGCTTACTTGCGCAGTCTGACGATCCAGGGTGCCCACGCCGTTTTAAAACAGCTACGACCCGATTCACAGCAGCCGGATGACCAACGTCTCCAGCGTTGGATATCCCGCCTGGGTCGCAAGGAGGCAGCCGTGCGATTGGCCAACCGCAACCTGCGCATCCTCTGGGTGCTACTGCAAAACGACCAGACTTATCGTCGCCAGCCAGGCACTGGCCAGGAGGCGGCGATGAGTCACTGATAACAGAGTTCTGCCACCGGGGCGTTAAGCGCTCCAACCCATGCTGAAGAACATTGACCCAGGTCAGACCGTCGCGGATTGATGCCTAAGCTGCTACTGGCCCTTGAGGCCTTACTGTAATCGGCATACCACGAGCTTACCCAATGTTGGCCAGAAGCCGTTGAAGGCTTCCTCGAACAGGCCTCATACATAGATGCAACCGGGTAGCAGTGTTCAAAAAGCAGGTTGAACGTGGGGGCGAGTCCATACATAGCAGCTGGCGAAGCCTGCGTTCGGCTGCGCAGCAGTCGTGAAATCAGGCAACGCGGTGTTTCAGGAAGACAGCGGGCTCAGGTTCACGACTGCTGCGCAGCCGAACGCAGGCTTCGCCAGCTGCTACAGGTCGCGTTGCAGCGAGCTGTTTTTACTGGCCATTGCAATCCATGTCAGTGGCTGGTTATAGTCGGCGCTCGGTGGTTTTCTAACCCACCTTTCCACCTATCAAAAAAGATCAGCCCATGCCTGCTTCCCTCATCAACGCGGTAGTCGATTCAGCGGTCAACGCTGGCGTCGTGCCGTGCGGGAATCAGCAGCCTGCGCAGATCAGTCATTACCCCCCACCTGTCAGTAGCTCGCCGGTGTGCGCAGTCGTATCACCGCCAGGCGTTGGCTTTTCGGGCTGATCAGCTTTTTTCTGCTGTTTCCACGCCCGCCTGAAAAAGCGCCCGCTTAAAAAACTACTGAATTTCAGTTTCGGCTGAGTTGGCTTTTTGCCTGACTACAGGTGGTATTCATGTTTGTCCTTTCGAAAAACACCGCTCTCGCGGCGGCGTCCACGAGCCTGTTCGTTCTGCTGTGGAGCAGCGGGGCGATCTTCTCCAAATGGGGCCTGGCTCACGCGTCACCCTTTGCCTTTCTGCTGTTTCGCTTTGCCATCGCGCTATTCGGTCTGGTGCTGCTGGTGCCGTTGCTCAAGCTGAAGCTGCCCAAGGGCGGCAAGCCGATGATGTATGCAATGGCCACAGGTGTGGTGTTGCTGGGGGCTTATCAGATTTTCTATCTGTTGGCTCTGGACCTCAAAGTCACGCCGGGAGTGATGGCGACGATCATGGGCGTGCAGCCCATTCTTACGGTGGTCATCATGGAGCGTCAGCGATCAACCAGCAGAATGTTCGGTTTGTCGCTGGGCTTGGCCGGCTTGATCATGGTGGTTTACCAAGGCATCGGTCTGGCGGGTATGTCATTGGCCGGTATGCTCTTCGGTTTGCTGGCGCTGGCAAGCATGACGTTCGGTTCGATCATGCAGAAGCGCATCACCGACAATCCCCTCGGCACGCTGCCAGTGCAGTACCTGGCGGGACTGTTGCTCTGCGGGATCTTCGTGCCATTCCAACCCTTTCATTTCGAACACAGCACCGGTTTTATCGTACCGGTGTTGTGGATGGGATTGGTGGTGTCGGTGCTGGCAACCTTGCTGCTGTATCGCTTGATCGCCCGGGGCAACCTGGTGAATGTCACCAGTCTGTTTTACCTGGTGCCGGCCGTGACGGCTGTCATGGACTATCTGATTTTCGGCAATCGGCTGGCGGCATTGAGCCTGCTGGGGATGGGGCTGATCATCGTCGGTCTGGTGTTCGTATTCCGTAAAAACGCCTGAAACAAAACAAGGCCTGGGGCGTGAGCTCCAGGCCTTTTTTATTTGGCCAGCGCATGCTCGGCCCGGGCACACCGCAAAACTACTTGGCAGTCACTTCTACCACCTTCACCACCGCCGCCTTCAACACCAACCACAACGCCGCCGCAATCAACACCCCGCCATAGATGTGCGCCATCGACAACGGCTCATCCAGCAACAACGCCCCCCACAACACCCCGAACGGCGGGATCAGGAAGGTCGTGGTCATCGACTTCACCGGCCCGACCGAGCTGAGTAACCGGAAGTAAATAATGTACGCAAGCGCCGTACACACCAGCCCCAACCCCAGCAGCGACAGCCATACACTCCAACCACCCCAGCTCTCCGGTGGCTGGCTGATCACGCTGTAACCGAACAGCGGCAGCAAAAACAACGTCGCGCCGAGCATGCTGCCCACCGCCGATAGACGACTGTCGAGACCACCGGCCTGATCAAGCCAGCGTCGTGCGAGGAACCCGGCGAAACCGTAGCAGGTCGTGGCGAGCAGGCAGGCGAGGGCGCCCATCAGCAGTTCCATGTCGAACGCCACCGGACCGGCTCGGGTCAGGATGCCCACGCCCAACAGCCCGAGGAACACACCGCCAAGTTTGGCGGCGGTAAGTTTTTCATGGAAGAACAGACCGCCGATCAGCACGCCCATCAATGGCGTGGTGGCGTTGAAAATCGCCGAATAACCGGCCGGCAGCACTTGCGCGGCCACCGAATATAGGGTCGCCGGAATCCCGGAGTTGATCACTCCGAGGAGCATCACGGTTTTGAGTTTGCCTTTGAAATCCCAGCTGATGCGCATCAGCCCGAGAATCACCAACAGGCCAACCGCGGCAATCGACACGCGGAAAAAAGCAGTGGGGATTGTGCCAATCACCGGGGCGATGATGCGCATGAACAAAAAGCTCGCGCCCCAAATGGCAGCAAGCGATAACAAACGCAGAGTATCGACGGGGTTCACAGCGCTTTCCTTCCTTGATTGGGGCGCAAGTGTCGCGCCAGTCAGGACGCAAGGCAATGGTTGCGTTGCGTAACAAAGGGCCACTAAGCTCAGGCCCCAACGATAAGAATCAGCCGCCGAGGTTTTACCTATGCCGCAGCAATGGCCAGCCGCCGACATCGCCCGAATGATCCTCGATGGCTTTGACGATTACCGCGAGCATTTCCGCCAGATCACCGACGGCGCCCGGGCTCGCTTCGAGCAGGCCAAGTGGCAGGAGACGCAATCAGCGTCGGCCGCGCGGATCAATCTCTACGAAGAAAAAGTCAGCGAAACGGTGGCGCGGCTGCACATCGCTTTCGACGCCGACACGCTGGATGTCAGCTGCTGGCCGCTGGTCAAAAATGCTTACATCACGCTGATCGACCTGCGCTTCGACGATGAACTGTCCGAAACCTGGTACAACTCGATCTTCTGCGGGCTGTTCAGCCACGACCTGATCAGCGACGGCTGCATGTTCATCCACACCACCCGACCAAGTTTGCGCCGTGCCCGCGCCGCACAAACCCGCACGTACAAGCCCCACGGCCAGTTGTCCGGGATGCTGGCGAGCATTTTTGCCGACTACCGCTTCAGTGAGGATTACGCCAACCTGGCGGGCGACCTGAGTCGTCTCGAAGGGCAATTACGCGAGAACCTGCCGGACTGGGTCTGCAAGGACCCGGAGCTGAGCGTCGAACTGTTTTCCTCGGTGCTTTACCGCAACAAAGGCGCGTACCTGGTCGGGCGCATCTACACCCAGGACGAACAGTGGCCGCTGGTGATTCCGCTGCTGCACCGCGAAGGGCGCGGGATTCAGATCGATGCGCTGATCACCGATGAAGCGGACGTGTCGATCATCTTCTCGTTCACCCGTTCGTATTTCATGGTCGACGTGCCGGTGCCGGCGGAGTTCATCGGTTTCCTCAAACGCATTTTGCCGGGTAAGCACATCGCCGAGCTGTACACCTCGATCGGCTTTTACAAACATGGAAAATCCGAGTTCTACCGGGCGCTGATCAATCACCTGGCCAACACCGACGACCAGTTCATCATGGCCCCGGGCGTGCGTGGCATGGTGATGAGCGTGTTTACCCTGCCGGGCTTCAACACCGTATTCAAGATCATCAAGGACCGCTTCTCGCCGTCAAAGAACGTCGACCGCGCCACGGTGATCGAGAAGTACCGTTTGGTGAAAAGCGTCGACCGGGTCGGGCGTTTGGCCGACACCCAGGAATTCGCCGACTTCCGCTTCCCGTTGAGCAAGTTCGACCCGGCCTGTCTGGAAGAATTGCTCGAAGTGGCAGCGTCCACCGTGTCGGTAGAGGACGACACCGTGCTGATCCGCCACTGCTGGACCGAACGGCGGATGACGCCGCTGAACCTGTACCTGGAGAACGCCAACGACGCTCAGGTCCGCGAGGCGCTGGAAGATTACGGCCTGGCGATCAAGCAACTGGCGGCGGCGAACATCTTTCCCGGCGACATGCTGCTGAAGAACTTTGGCGTCACGCGTCACGGGCGGGTGGTGTTTTATGACTATGACGAGATCTGCTTCCTGACCGAGGCCAACTTCCGGCATATCCCGCAACCGCGCACGCCAGAAGACGAGATGGCGTCGGAGCCTTGGTATTCGATCGGACCGCTGGATGTGTTTCCTGAAGAGTTTCCGCCGTTTTTGTTTGCTGATTCGGGGCAAAGGAAGTTGTTTGATCAGTTGCATGGTGAGCTTTACAACGCCGATTACTGGAAAAGCCTTCAGGAAGCCATTCGCGCCGGGAAGGTCATCGACGTGTTCCCATATCGACGCAAGGGCCTCGACAACGAGTAACCGTATTCGCACGATCTATGTAGCAGCTGTCGAGCCCCAGCGAGGCTGCGTTCGGCTGCGAAGCAGTCGTCAATTCAATCACCTCGGTTTACCTGAAACACCGCGCTGGCTGATTTTACGACCGCTTCGCAGCCGAACGCAGCCTCGCTGGGGCTCGACAGCTGCTACAAGGGATCTCGTTCGCCCTTTAAATCTGCGACAATCCGCCCCCTGCGCCACTAGACGACTTATTGCGTACCTGATGACTGACGAATCGCCTTCCATCGACAAACTGCTGAAAAACCTTGATCACGCCATGCTCGCCGACCGCCACCGGCTGCGGCGGCAGTTGCTTGAGCTGCGCAAGAAACCGGACGAGGCCAAACTGGCCCAGTGGGTGACACGCACGCAGGCGTCCTGTGATCAGGTGTTGGCGCGGCGGGCCAGCCTGCCGGTGATTCGTTACGACGACAGCCTGCCGATCGCCGCCAAGCGCGACGAAATCAAAGCAGCGCTGCTCAAGCATCAGGTGCTGATCATTGCCGGTGAAACCGGTTCGGGTAAAACCACCCAGTTGCCGAAGATCTGCCTGGAAATCGGTCGCGGTCAGCATGGCCTGATCGGCCATACCCAGCCCCGTCGAATCGCCGCCCGCAGCGTGGCGAGCCGGGTCGCCGAAGAACTGGCGACACCCTTGGGCGCACTGGTCGGCTATCAGGTGCGCTTCGAGGATCAGAGCGATTCCAATACCCTGATCAAGCTGATGACCGACGGCATCCTGCTGGCGGAAACCCAGAACGACCGCTACCTCGAACGCTACGACACGATCATCGTCGACGAAGCCCATGAACGCAGCCTCAACATCGACTTCCTGCTCGGTTACCTGAAAACCCTGCTGCCACGGCGCCCGGACCTGAAAGTCATCATCACCTCGGCGACCATCGACCTGGAGCGTTTCTCCAAGCATTTCGACGATGCGCCGATTGTCGAAGTCTCTGGTCGCACCTTCCCGGTGGAAACCTGGTATCGCCCGCTGACCCTGGAGCAGGACGAAGAGGGCAACCGCGTTGAAGACGACTTGACTGTGGATCAGGCGATCCTCGCCACCCTCGACGAAATCGCCGCGTTCGAACGCAGCGAACGCAAGAGCCCCGGCGATGTGCTGGTGTTCCTGCCCGGCGAGCGCGAGATTCGCGACGCCGCCGACATGCTGCGCAAGGCCCAGCTCAAGCACACCGAAATTCTGCCGCTCTACGCACGACTGTCGCCGGCTGAACAGCAGCGGATTTTCCAGTCGCACCCAGGCCGACGCGTGGTCCTGGCGACCAACGTCGCGGAAACCTCGCTGACCGTGCCGGGCATTCGTTACGTGATCGACAGCGGCACCGCGCGCATCAGCCGTTACAGCTACCGCGCCAAGGTCCAGCGCCTGCCCATCGAAGCGATTTCCCAGGCCAGCGCCAACCAGCGTAAAGGTCGTTGCGGACGGGTCGAGCCGGGCATTTGCATCCGCCTCTATGGCGAAGAAGATTTCATCGGTCGCCCGGAATTTACCGATCCGGAAATCCTGCGCACCAACCTCGCGGCGGTGATTTTGCAGATGCTGCATCTGCGCCTCGGCGAGATCACCGATTTCCCGTTTATCGAGCCGCCGGATGGCAAAGCCATCAGCGACGGTTTCAACCTGCTGCAAGAACTCTCGGCGGTCGACCGCAACAGCCAGCTGACGCCGCTCGGTCGCCAGTTGGCGCGCTTGCCAGTGGACCCGCGAATGGGCCGCATGCTGCTGGAAGCGGCGAAACTCGGCAGCTTGCAGGAAGTGCTGATCGTTGCCAGCGCCATGTCGATTCAGGACCCGCGCGAGCGTCCGCCGGAACGTCAGCAAGCGGCCGATCAGGCGCACGCGCAATGGAAAGACGTGGACTCGGACTTCGCCGGGCTGGTCAATCTGTGGCGTGGTTTCGAAGAACAGCGCCAGGCGCTGACCGCCAGCCCGCTGCGCAATTGGTGCCGCAAGAATTTCCTGAATTACCTGCGTCTGCGCGAATGGCGCGACTCCCATCGGCAGTTGAGCCTGATCTGCCGCGACATGCAGTTGAGCCTCAACAAAGAGCCGGCGGATTACCCGAAACTGCACAAAGCCGTGCTCTCGGGGCTGCTCAGCCAGATCGGCCAGAAAACCGATGAAGGCGATTACCTCGGTGCGCGTCAGCGGCGCTTCTGGATTCACCCGTCATCGGGCCTCGGTAAAAAGCGCCCGCAATGGCTGATGGCCGCCGAACTGGTGGAAACCACCAAGCTCTACGCACGCATGGTCGCCAAGATCGACGCCGACTGGATCGAGCCACTGGCCGGGCACCTGATCAAGAAAAACCACTTCGAACCCCATTGGGAGAAGAAGCGCGGTCAGGTGGTGGCGTTCGAGCAGATCACTTTGTTCGGGCTGATCGTGGTCGGTCGCCGGCCGGTGCATTACGGGCCGATCGACCCGGTGGTGTCTCGTGAGTTCTTTATTCGTGAAGGTCTGGTGCGCGGCGAGATTCAGTCCAAAGCCAAGTGCTTGTCGGCCAATGCGCAGTTGCTGGAACAGCTCGACGAACTGGAAGCCAAGGCTCGCCGTCGCGACATTCTCGCCGACGAAGAAACCCTGTTCGCCTTCTACGATGCGCGACTGCCGGCGGAGATCCACCAGACGGCGACCTTCGACAGCTGGTATCGGGTCAACAGCCAGAAAGACCCGCAGCTGCTGATCATGCGCGAAGAAGACGTGCTGGCCCGGGAGGCGAGTGAAGTCACCGCGCTGCATTACCCGGACACCTTGCACATCGGTGATCTGGAGTTGGCGCTGAGCTACCACTTCGAACCGAACCACCCGCGTGACGGCGTGACCCTGCGCGTGCCGGCGCCGCTGTTGCCGATGCTGCCGCCGGAACGTCTGGAATGGCTGGTGCCGGGCGTGATCGAGGCCAAGTGCATCGCGCTGGTGCGCAACCTGCCCAAAGCCCTGCGCAAGAATTTCGTGCCGGTGCCGGACTTCGTCAAAGCGGCGTTGCAGCGCATGACCTTCGCCGAGGGCTCATTGCCACAGACGTTGGGTCGTGAACTGTTGCGCATGACTGGTGCGCGGGTCAGCGATGAAGCCTGGGCCGAAGCGTCGCAGCAGGTCGACAGTCATTTGCGGATGAACCTGGAAATCGTCGACGGCCAGGGCAAGTTCCTTGGCGAGGGGCGTGATCTGGCGGAACTGACCGCACGCTTTGCCGAAGCCAGTCAGGCCGCGTTGGCTGTGCCGCAAACTGCGAAAAACCAGCAACCGGTGGAGCCGAAAGTGTTTGCCGCCGTCGCCGAGAAAACCCAGCAGAAGATTGCCGGGCTATCGATGACGGTGTATCCGGCGCTGGTGGAAGAGAGCGGCACGGTCAAGGAAGGACGTTTCTCGACGCCGGTCGAAGCCGAGTTTCAACATCGCCGCGCCTTGCAGCGTTTGCTGATGCAGCAACTGGCCGAACCGGCGAAGTTCCTGCGCAGCAAGTTGCCGGGGCTGACCGAATTGGGCCTGATGTACCGCGACATGGGGCGCATCGACAGTCTGGTCGAAGACATCCTGCTGGCCAGCCTCGACAGCTGCATTCTCGATGGCGAAGATCCGTTGCCTCGCGATGGCGCCGGGTTGGCCTCACTGGCCGAACGCAAGCGCGGCGGCTGGACCGAGCACGCCGAGCGCCTGGCCAAGCTGACGCTGGAAATCCTCAAGCTTTGGCACGGCCTGCAAAAACGCTTCAAGGGCAAGATCGACCTGGCGCAAGCCGTGGCCCTGAACGACATCAAGCAGCAGCTCAGTCATCTGGTGTATCCGGGGTTTGTCCGGGAAACCCCGATGCAGTGGCTCAAGGAATTGCCGCGTTATCTGAAAGCGGTCGAGCAGCGCTTCGAGAAAATCGGCGCTCAGGTGCAGAGGGATCGGGTCTGGAGTGGCGAGTTGTCTGGCCTGTGGACGCAATATCAAACCCGCGCCAACAAACATGCCCAGGAAGGCAAGCGCGATCCGCAGCTGGAACTCTATCGCTGGTGGCTGGAGGAATACCGGGTTTCCCTGTTCGCCCAACAATTGGGGACCAAGGTGCCGATCTCCGACAAGCGCCTGAACAAGCAGTGGACCCAAGTCGAACCGTAACCCCTGTGGGAGCGTTGCTCTCGCAAAAGGCGCCAAAACCCAATGTTTATGGCAAACTTCGCGCCTATAAACGCCGGCCCCGCGGTTTTGAGCCTTCACAGGTCTGGGCGGATCGGAAAAAAGCGATGCCAGGTTTGCTCCCCCTGGCGGGAGCAGATCCTTTGTGTGTTGGTACGTCGGTGCCAACACTTTCTGCCTGAACAGATTAGAGAAACGACCATGCATAACGTCGTCATCAGCGGCACCGGCCTGTACACCCCGGCCAACAGCATCTCCAACGAAGAGCTGGTGCAGTCTTTCAACGCTTACGTCGCGCAATTCAACGCCGACAACGCCGACGCCATCGCGCGCGGCGAAATCGAAGCGTTGACCGAGTCCAGCGCGGCGTTTATCGAAAAGGCGTCTGGCATCAAAAGCCGCTTTGTCATGGACAAAGAAGGCATCCTCGATCCGCAACGCATGGCGCCACGCCTGCCGGAACGCTCGAATGACGAGTGGTCGGTGCTTTGCCAAATGGCCATCGGCGCCGCCGAACAAGCCTTGCAACGTGCCGGCAAGACCGCCGCGGACATCGACGGCGTGATCGTCGCCTGCTCCAACCTGCAACGTGCCTATCCGGCCATCGCCATCGAAGTCCAGGAAGCCTTGGGCATCCAGGGTTTCGGTTACGACATGAACGTCGCCTGCTCCTCGGCGACCTTCGGCATTCAGGCGGCGACCAACAGCGTGCAACTGGGCCAGGCCCGGGCGATCCTGATGGTCAACCCGGAAGTCTGCACCGGTCACCTGAACTTCCGCGACCGCGACAGCCACTTCATCTTCGGCGACGCCGCTACCGCGGTGATCATCGAACGTGCTGACCTGGCGACGTCCAAGTACCAGTTCGACATTGTCAGCACCAAGCTGCTGACCAAGTTCTCCAACAACATCCGCAACAACTTCGGCTTCCTCAACCGCGCGGCGGAAGAGGGCATCGGTGCCAAGGACAAACTGTTCGTGCAGGAAGGCCGCAAGGTGTTCCGCGATGTCTGCCCGATGGTCGCCGAGCTGATCGCTACGCACCTGGAAGAGAACACGCTCAACATCAGTGACGTGAAACGCTTCTGGCTGCACCAGGCCAACCTCAGCATGAACCACCTGATCGTCAAGAAACTGCTGGGCCGCGAAGCCACCGAAGAAGAAGCCCCGGTGATTCTCGACACCTACGCCAACACCAGCTCCGCCGGTTCCGTGATTGCGTTTCACAAGAACCAGGACGATCTGGCCGCCGGTTCGCTGGCAGTACTCAGCTCGTTCGGTGCCGGTTACTCGATTGGTAGCGTGATTCTGCGCAAGCGCTGAGTTTGCCTTAAAAGATCGCAGCCTGCGGCAGCTCCTACACGGGATTGGATTTCAACGCGATATCGCGGTTGGAATACGGTCGGTGTAGGCGCTGCCGCAGGCTGCGATCTTTTTTTGCGCCAACAAAAAAACTCGCGCTGCAATATCGGACGGATGATGGGGACCGATACCACAACGCGAGTTTGTAAAAGCGCCTCGAGCTTCCTTGCCCGAGTCGTGTAGCGGGGAATCAGAACTTCGCTTCGGCATCCAGTTGCAGGGTGTTGATGTCGGAGTCTTTCTTGTTGAGGCTAGCGTTGGTTTGGTCAGATGTAGCCATGAAGTACGTCGCGCCGAGGTTGAAGTTCTTGTCCAACTCGTAGCTCACTTTCAACTTGCTGCCGCGCGAACCGGTGTAACCGTTGGCAAAGTCGGAGTCGGTGAAGGCGCCGACCACCGCGTTACGCTGTACATCGCGGTAGTTGTAGTCCACTGCGAAGCCGTAGATCTTGGACTTCACACCGGCCAACCAACCAGTGTCCTGATCGTTGCTCGCGTCTTTGTTGTTGACGTACTGACCGTACAACGAGAGCGGTACTGGCAGGTTGCTGAAGTCGAGCTGACCAAAGCCTTCGTACAGTTTGAAGGTTTCGTTCGGGCTGTTGCCGTTGACGGCCAGGGCGCATGGCGCGGTGACGGTGCCGGTGGTAGGGCAGGCGCTGTTCTTGTCGTTGTCGTACGAGTAGATACTGCCGCCCAAGGTCATTTTCATGCTGTCGGTGATGGCGAAGCGCGCACCCAACTGGCCAGCGTACAGGCGCAGGTCGTGTTTGAACTGCACACCCTCGCCGTCGACGTTGTCCTTGAGGGTGTAGTGACCGGCACTACCGAACAGCTCGGTGCTGCCGCCCAGCGGGTACTTGTAAGTCGCAGCCAGACCTTCCGGGTTGATGTCGCTATCCCAGATGATGTCGCCCATGCTTACCCATGGCTGAGACATCTTTCCGCCAATGAGGTGCAGGTTCTTGATCGCGTCAGGGTGGTAGTCGACGTAGCCCTGGTCCAGCCAGATCGACTTCTTGTCGAAGTAGTTGTTCAGGTCCTGGTTGGTGGAGCGGGCGTCATCGTTGCTGCCGGTGGCGATACGAATACCGGTGTCGACTTGCGGGTTGATTTCGCTGTAGGCACCCAGGCGGGCACGAATGCGCTGACGATCCTGGTCCTTGTTGTTTGGAACGCCATCGTTGTGGACGGTTTCTTCACGGAAACGCACGTCACCCTTGAATTGGGTCTTGGCGGCCCACGCCAGTTTCTGGTCGAAGGCGCTCAGAGTGTCGGTTTTCTTCGCAGTTGCTGCGATCTGCTCGTTGGTCTCTTGTTGAGCCTGGCGGGCGATTTGCTGGTCTTTTTGATCCCTGGCCAGCTCGGCTTGCAGTTCGGTGTACTGCGCAGGCGAAATCGATCCGTTTGCCTTGAGCATGTCGAGCAGTTTGGCGTCAACTGCGGCGCTGGCCGGAACACTCATGGCCAGCAGCAACCCACCACACAAGGCTGCCGCAGTTTTCGTGGAAGCAAGACGCATATCAATCTCCGAAGATGTAATGGGATGACTGAGCCATCCAGGACACAACCGACCGTTGACGGACGGAAAACAGTGACCAGGTATAGAACCCGGCGCTCTAAAAACAGGCGCCAGTATCGCGATGGTTTATGACAGAGCGGTGGCAAAGTGATGGCGTCTCGATGACGATACAAATAGGGCGTACACCCTTGTCCAGAGCCCTGTCGGCGGATTGCTCGTGTGGATTTTTTGGCGATGGGCGATACTCGCCGGGCTTTCACGCAAAGAAGTAGGGAAGAACTGATGCCGCTGCAACGTCTGGAAAGTCTGTCCGAAATCGCGTCGCAGACGTGGGACGCCCTGGTGCCCGAGAATCAGCCCTTTCTGCGCCACGCCTTTCTCGGCGCGCTGGAAGACAGCGGCAGCGTCGGCCCTCATTCCGGCTGGCAACCCGAGCATTTGTTGCACATCGAAGGCGATCGCCTGATTGCCGCGCTGCCCAGTTACCGCAAATGGCATTCCTACGGCGAGTACGTGTTCGATCACGCCTGGGCCGATGCCTGTGAGCGTGCGGGTATCGATTACTACCCCAAGCTGCTGACGGCTGTGCCGTTCAGTCCGGTCAGTGGCCCGCGTTTACTGGCCGCCACGCTCGAGGACGGTTTCGAACTGTTGAACAGCCTGCCGGGCTACCTTGAAATCGAACAACTCTCCAGTGCCCACATCAACTTCACCGACCCGTTCACTGACGCGGCCTTGGCCGAGCAGCCGGGCTGGTTGCAGCGAATCGGCTGTCAGTACCACTGGCAGAATCGCGGCTATCGGGATTTTCAGGACTTCCTAGACGTCCTTAGTTCGCGCAAGCGCAAGCAGATGCGCAAGGAACGCGAACAAGTGGCGGGGCAGGGCATTGATTTCGAATGGCTTGAAGGTAGGCAACTCGATCAGGCGCAGTGGGATTTTGTCTATGCCTGCTACGCCAATACCTACGCAGTGCGTCGGCAAGCGCCGTATCTGACGCGGGAGTTTTTCAGTTTGCTGGCCGAGCGCATGCCAGAGTCGATTCGCGTGGTGCTGGCCAAGCAAGGCTCACGGCCGGTGGCCATGGCCTTCAGTCTGGTGGGTGGCGACAGCTTTTACGGTCGTTACTGGGGCTGTCTTGCGGAGTTCGATCGTTTGCACTTCGAGACCTGTTTCTACCAGGGAATGGACTACGCGATTGCCAACGGCTTCCAGCGATTCGATGCCGGTGCCCAGGGCGAGCACAAGTTGATTCGCGGGTTCGAACCGGTGATCACTCATTCATGGCACTACTTGCGTCATCCCGGCCTGAAAGCGGCCGTCAAAGACTTCCTGCAGCAAGAGCGCGTTGGTGTGTTGGCGTATGCCGAGGAAGCGAGGACGGCCTTGCCTTACCGGCAAGACTGATCCTCACCCTGGGCTTCAGCTGCCTTCCTTGCCTAACCATCGATACGTCACGCCGCCGATCACAGCGCCGAGCAGCGGCGCCACCCAGAACATCCACAATTGCGCGATGGCCCAGCCTCCGACGATCAGCGCCGGGCCAGTGCTGCGGGCCGGGTTGACCGAGGTGTTGGTGACAGGGATCGAGATCAGGTGAATCAGCGTCAGGGCCAGGCCGATGGCGATCGGTGCCAGCCCGGCGGGGGCGCGCTTGTCGGTGGCGCCGAGGATGATCAGCACGAACATCGCCGTCATCACCAGCTCACAGACAAAGCCTGCGGCCATCGAGTATTTGCCGGGAGAATGCTCGCCGTAGCCGTTGGAAGCCAGACCGTTGGCGAGATCGAAGCCTTCCTTGCCGTTGGCTATGTAGTAGATCAAGGCCGCCGCGATAATCGCACCAATCACCTGAGCGATGATGTAGGCGGGCAGCTCTTTGGCGGGGAATCGACCGCCGACGAACAAACCGACCGAAACGGCGGGGTTGAGATGGCAGCCGGAAATATGGCCAATGGCGAATGCCATGGTCAGTACCGTCAGACCAAAGGCCAGGGCCACACCCAGCACCCCGATCCCCAGCGGAGAAGACGCGGCCAGGACCGCACTGCCGCAACCCCCCAACACCAGCCAGAACGTACCTAACAACTCAGTGACTGAACGTTTGAACAGAGACATGAGAGCGTCCTTGATAGGCTTCCTATCGAGACTGTATCGAGTGATGCATCCTGCACATTTACGACAGGCTCATCTCCAGAACCTTGGCTGATTACAGCAGGGTTTTGGCGGATTTCCAGTGGCCACAAAAAACCGCTAGAGCCCGTCATTGAAGGGCTGTAGCGGTTTTAATGATGTAGGAAGTCTATGTAGCAGCTGGCGCAGCCTGCGTTCGGCTGCGCAGCAGTCGTAAAATCATACAACGCGGTGTTTCAGGTAAAACGCATGTGCTGGATGAACGACTGCTGCGCAGCCGAACGCAGGCTGCGCCAGCTGCTACAAGGGCATTGGCGATCGACAAATTTAATCGATGCCGACAAACCCACCCGTCTGGTGCTGCCACAACCGCGCATACAACCCGCCATGGGCCAGCAGTTCGGCGTGGCTGCCGGTTTCGGCGATCTTGCCTTTTTCCAGCACCACCAGCCGGTCCATACGGGCGATGGTCGAGAGCCGGTGAGCGATGGCGATCACGGTTTTGCCCTGCATCAGGGTTTCGAGGCTTTCCTGGATCGCTGCTTCGACCTCCGAATCCAGCGCCGAGGTGGCCTCGTCCATGATCAGGATCGGCGCGTCCTTGAGCAGCACGCGAGCAATCGCTATCCGCTGACGCTGACCGCCGGAGAGTTTCACCCCGCGTTCACCGACGTGGGCGTCAAAACCGGTGCGACCTTCGGAGTCCGACAACAATGGGATGAACTCGTCGGCGCGGGCCTTGTGTACCGCCTCCCAGAGTTCGGCGTCGGTGGCGTCGGGTTTGCCGTACAGCAAATTGTCACGGATCGAGCGATGCAGCAGGGACGTATCCTGGGTGATCATGCCGATGCGCTCGCGCAGGCTTTCCTGGCCGACTTCGGCGATGTTCTGGCCGTCGATGAGGATGCGCCCGCCCTCCACGTCATAGAGGCGCAGAAGCAGGTTGACCAGGGTTGACTTGCCGGCACCGGAGGGACCGATCAGGCCGATTTTCTCGCCGGGCTTGATGGTCAGGTTGAGGTCGCCGATGATCCCGCTCTTCTTGCCGTAGTGGAAATCCACGTGCTCGAAACGCACCTCGCCACGGGTGACCGTCAGCGGTTTGGCCTGCTCGCGATCGGTGACGCTGACCGGTTGAGAAATGGTCTGCAAACCGTCCTGAACCATGCCGATGTTTTCGAAAATGCCGGTGACCACCCACATGATCCAGCCGGACATGTTGACGATGCGGATCACCAGACCGGTGGCCAGGGCGATGGCGCCTACGGTGATCAGCGACTGCGTCCACAGCCACAGGGCCAGGCCGGTGGTGCCGACGATCAGCAAGCCGTTCATGCTGGTGATGACCACGTCCATGCTGGTGACCACCCGGCCGGCCAATTGGGCTTTTTCGGTTTGTTCCTTGATCGCTTCGCGAGCGTATTGCTGCTCGAAGTTGGTGTGGGCGAACAGCTTCAGGGTGGTGATGTTGGTGTAGCCGTCGACGATCCGCCCCATGAGTTTGGAGCGCGCATCGGAGGACACCACCGAGCGTTCCTTGACCCGTGGCACGAAGTAGTAAAGGGCACTGATGAAGGCGGCGATCCAGGTCAGCAGCGGGATCATCAGGCGCCAGTCGGCTTCGGCGAACAGCACCAGCGAACTGATCGCGTAGATCAGCACGTGCCATAACGCGTCCACCGCTTGCACGGCCGAATCGCGTAGCGAGTTGCCGGTCTGCATGATGCGTTGGGCGATGCGCCCGGCGAAGTCGTTCTGGAAAAAATTCAGGCTCTGTTTGAGCACATAACTGTGGTTCTGCCAGCGAATCAGGCTGGTCATGCTGGGGCTCAGGGTCTGGTGTACCAGCAGGTCATGCAGGCCAACAAAAATCGGCCGAAAAACCAGGGCTACCACCGCCATCCAGGCCAGCTCGATGCCGTGTTCCTTGAAGAAATCGACGTTAGGTGTGCCTTGGGTCAGGTCGATGATGCGACTCAGGTAACTGAACAGCGCCACTTCGATCAGCGCACCGATCAGACCGACGAACAGCAGGACGGCGAAACTCGGCCAGACCTGCTTCAAGTAATAGGTATAAAAAGGCAGAACCCGATCCGGCGGAGCGGCCGTCGGGGCCTCGCGGAAAATGTCGATCAGTTTCTCGAAACGGCGATAAAGCATCAGTTCTCCGCCCGCGCACGGGCTCTCCTTTGAACAGTGTGAGCGGCGCACTCCGGCAGCCGCTCAAGACTTCCTATGTAGCTTAGTCGATGACTTTGGCCGACTTGATGAACACAGGATCGGCTGGCACATCTTTCATGCCGCCACGGGTGGTGGTTTGCGAGTTGACGATGACGTCCACCACGTCCATGCCTTTCACGACTTTACCGAAGACCGCATAGCCGTCACCGCTGTCGAGGAAGTCGTTGTCCTTGACGTTGACGAAGAACTGGCTGGTGGCCGAATCAGGATTAGAGGTGCGGGCCATGGACAGCGTGCCACGGACGTTATGCAGACCGTTTTTGGACTCGTTCTTGATCGGTGCCTTGGTTTCTTTCTGCTGCATTTGTTGAGTGAAACCGCCGCCCTGGACCATGAAGCCCGGAATCACACGGTGAAAAATCGTGTTGTTGTAGAAGCCGCTGTTGACGTAATCAAGGAAGTTCTTGGTACTGATCGGCGCCTTGACCGGGTCCAGTTCGATTTCGATCTGGCCGTTGGTGGTCTCTAGCAGCACGTGCGGCGCCTTGGCGGGCGTTGCGGCCATCAGGTTGGCGGCAAACAGAACGGAGCCAGCGACGAGGGCGATTTTTTTCAGCATGGGTCAGTGATCCTGAGTGAGGTGGTGTCGACTGCGGTGAGAAACTCGAGCAGCGTTTGGTTGAACATTTCGGGTTGATCCAGCGGGGTGGCGTGGCGCGAATCGGCGATCACCACCAGCCGCGCATCGGGCAGCAGTTTTACATAGGTCTCTTTCAGCGAGACCGGTGTGTAGTCACGGTCGGCGCTGACGATGAGGGTTGGACAGGAGACCCTCGAAAGTCGTTCCTGAACCCCCCAGCCAACGATTGCATCGAAGCTGGCGAGATAAGCATGTTTGTCGTTTTTTGCCCAGCGTTCGGCCATCTTTTGACGCAAATCAGCCTGTTCCGGTTTCGGGAACAGCTTGCCGCCCAAGGCCGTGCCGATGGCGCCCAGACTGAGGACGCGCATCAGGCTCCAGCGCTTGAACCACTGCCAGTAATCGTCGCGGCTGCGCAGTTTGACCTCGGGCGCGCTGTTGACGATGCACAGGCTTTTGAGCAATTGGGGCTGATCCACGGCCAGTTGAAAACCGATCATGCCGCCCATGGACAGGCCCACGTAATGAGTGGGGCCGAGGTTCAGGTGTTCAATGAGGGCGATCAGGTCGGCGCTGAACCCGGCGATGCTGTAGCGCTCGCGGGGTTTGTCCGAGCGACCGTGGCCGCGTACATCCGGCACGATCACCCGGTAGCGGGCCGACAGCGCCGGGATCTGCTTTTCCCAGTCCAGGGTGCTGGAGCCGAGCCCGTGAACCAGCAGCAACGGCGTGCCGTGGCCATATTCCTCATAGTGCAGGTTGCAACCTTCGTGTTCGAAATAGGCCATGCGTACACTCCGTGTCAGGCTTGTTCAGGGGCAGCGAAAGGTGCATCCAGCGGCGCAGTGTCGAAAGTGCGCAGCAGTTCGATGAGAATCTGCGTGGCCGGCCCCAAGGGTTTGTCCTTGTTCGAGTACAGGTAGAAGCTTGGGTTGCGGCTGCCGCCCTGGTCCAACGGTAGCAGCTTGAGCAGACCTTCCTTGAGTTCCCGTTCGATCATGTGCCGAGGCAACCAGGCGAAACCCAGGCCGCTGCTGACAAAGGTCGCCGCGGTAGCCAGGCTGCCGACAGTCCAGCGCTGTTCCGCGCCGAGCCAGCCGACGTCCCGTGGCTGCTGGCGACCGGAGTCGCGGATGACCACTTGCATCTGGGATTCCAGATCCTGGAAGTTCAGTTCGCGGTTCAGACGATGCAGCGGGTGTTCGGGGTGAGCGACAGCCACAAACTCTACGTCGCTCAATTCCGCGCCCAGATACCCGGGAATGCTGAGGCCAGTAATGGCCAGATCGGCCACGCCTTCGAGCAAGACTTCTTCTACCCCCGACAGCACTTCTTCGCGCAGACGCACCCGGCAGCCACGGCTTTGTGGCATGAAAGCGGTCAAGGCGCGAACGAGGCGGGCGCTCGGGTAGGCGGCGTCGACCACCAGCCGCACTTCCGCTTCCCAGCCTTGTTCCATGTGGTGGGCCAGGTCTTCCAGCTGACTGGCCTGTTTTACCAGTTGCCGCGAGCGGCGCAGCAACACGCCGCCGGCTTCGGTCAGCACCGCTTTGCGGCCGTCGATGCGCAACAGCGGCACGCCGAGCTGGTCCTGCATGCGCGCCACGGTGTAACTCACCGATGATTGCGAGCGGTGCAGCGCTTCGGCGGCCTGGGCGAAACCGCCGTGGTCGACCACGGCTTGTAACGTTCGCCATTGATCAAGGGTCACGCGGGGCGCTTTCATGAATAGCTCCTCTTGTCCTAAGCTGGCAGCCCTTTATGGAGACTGCTGAATGAAAAAGCTTTGTTGTGTGGTATCGGGTTGTGTGCTGCTGGCAATGCTGCCGCTGACGGCATTTGCTTATCCGATCGATGTGAAGAAAAACCTCAACGGCTTGAAGATTGACTACGAGACCTTCGACACGGATAACGACATCGGCTCCATCCGGGTGGCCAACTACGGCGACATCGATGCGAGCTGCAAGGCAGTTTTCAACAATGGCCCGGAAGCGCCGCGTACGCGCAAGATCGATGTGCCGGCTGGCAAACACAAAAACGCCACTGCGAAGTTCACCCGCAGCATTATCAAGCTGCGTATCGAGCTGACCTGCACGCCGAAATGACATCAAGCACCTGTGGGAACAGGCTTACTCCCACAGGACATGCTCAGCTTATAAACGAATTTATTGATGGGTTATAGCAGTTATTTGCGCTTTTTCATCGATATGACTCTGTTTAACCTTCACTCCATCGACTTACAACATTCTCAGATGGAGGCTACATCCCATGTCCCGCGTTCTGATCATCGAAAGCAGCGCCCGTCAGCAAGACTCGGTTTCGCGTCAACTGACCCAGACCTTCATCAGCCAGTGGCAAGCCGCGCACCCGAACGACCAGATCACCGTTCGTGACCTGGCCGTCAACCCGGTGCCGCATCTGGACATCAACCTGCTGGGCGGCTGGATGAAACCTGCCGAACAGCGCAACGACATCGAACAGGTTTCCCTGGAACGCTCCAACCAGTTGACCGACGAATTGCTGGCTGCCGATGTACTGGTCATGGCCGCGCCGATGTACAACTTCGCCATCCCGAGCACCCTCAAAGCCTGGCTCGACCACGTGCTGCGTGCCGGCGTGACTTTCAAGTACACCGACACCGGCCCGCAAGGTTTGCTCAGCGGCAAGCGTGCCTACGTGCTGACTGCGCGCGGCGGGATCTACGCCGGCAGCACCGCGGATCACCAGGAACCGTACCTGCGTCAGGTCATGGGCTTCATCGGGATTCACGACGTGACGTTCATTCATGCCGAAGGCATGAACCTGGGCGGTGACTTCCAGGAGAAAGGCCTGAGCCAGGCCAACGCGAAGCTTTCCCTCGTCGCCTGAGGCTTTAATCGCCAGATAATCCCTTGATGTTCAAGTGACCTGGCGCAACCCCTTCATGGCTTTACGCGCATCGAACCTCCCTTTGCACTTGTTGCTCCTGAGTGCTGTAGCCCGATTGAACGCTTTAGCGAGATCGGGCTTTTTTTTGCCCGGGATTTAGCGATGGCCGGCAAAAACCGCTATCGTCGCCGCCATTCGAAACGAGGCGAGCATGGGCTATCTACTTTTTGTCACGCTGATTCAGGCGTTTTCCTTCAGCTTGATCGGTGAATACCTGGCCGGTCATGTCGACAGTTACTTTGCGGTGCTGGTGCGAGTGGTGCTGGCGGGGCTGGTGTTCATTCCGTTGACCCGCTGGCGTTCGGTTGAACCGGCGTTCATGCGCGGCATGCTGCTGATCGGCGCGTTGCAGTTCGGCGTGACGTACGTCTGCCTGTACCTGAGCTTTCGGGTGCTGACAGTGCCGGAGGTGTTGCTGTTCACCATCCTCACACCACTGCACGTGACCTTGATCGAAGACGCGCTGAACCGGCGCTTCAATCCGTGGGCATTGGTCGCGGCACTGGTGGCGGTGATGGGCGCGGCGGTGATTCGCTACGACCGGATCAACCCCGATTTCTTCATGGGCTTCCTGCTGCTGCAACTGGCCAACTTCACCTACGCTGCCGGGCAGGTGCTCTATAAGCATCTGGTGGCCCGCCATCCGAGCGATTTGCCGCATTACCGGCGCTTTGGTTACTTCTACCTGGGGGCATTGGCGGTGGCGTTGCCGGCGTTTCTGTTGTTCGGCAAACAGAACTTCCTGCCCGAAGCGCCTCTGCAATGGGGCGTGCTGGTGTTCCTCGGCCTGGTCTCGACTGCGCTCGGGTTGTACTGGTGGAACAAGGGCGCGTGCCTGGTGAATGGCGGGACGCTCGCGGTGATGAACAATCTGCATGTGCCGGTGGGGTTGCTGATCAATTTGCTGATCTGGAATCAGCATGAAGAACTGGGGCGGTTGTTCCTCGGTGGGTCGGTGATTTTGATGGCGGTGTGGATCAGCCGGTTGGGCGTCAGGCGAGAAGTGCTGCCGTTGCGGGAACGTCCATGACGGACCTGATCGCCGCCATCGAGCAGATCTACAAGCCCGCAGGTATGACGTTAACGGATGAAGCTCGGCGCGAGGAGGAGAGTGCCGAATACGGCGCCTGCCGCTTCGGCCTCGATGGCCAGGCGATGGTCTTCCGAGTGGCGAAAACCACGCCGACCAAGATGGGTCAGTTCGTCACGCTGTGGAAGCGGCCAACGCCGACCAGCGAGATTGCACCGCTCGATAGCGGCGATGGCGTCGCCTTTGTGGTGGTGAGCGTTGCTGATGAACCCCATCGCGGGCAGTTTGTGTTTGACCGGGAGATACTCGCCGCCAAGGGTGTCATGTCGATTGGTGGCGAAGGTGGCAAGCGGGCGATTCGTGTCTATCCGCCATGGTCCAGACCCGTCGCCAAACAAGCGGTGAAAACGCAGCAATGGCAGTTGAAGTATTTCCTCGCGCTTGACCAAGGCGGTAATGCCGATCCCGTTCAGGTGCGCCGGCTCTTTGGAAAATAGCCCTTAAACCCCTGCGTGAGTGAGGTGTTACATGACGTGTTTTTCGGGCTCTGGAATATGGCTCGCACCCAGCAGCGCTGGCAACAACCCCGCCCGCAAATCCCCGCCACTCGGCTGCTGATACAGGCTCAAGCCAAACTCCGGCAACACCGCCAGCAGGTAATCAAAAATATCTCCCTGAATCCGCTCGTAATCGGCCCACGCGGTGGTGCGGGTGAAACAGTAGATTTCCAGCGGAATCCCCTGCGCGGTGGTTTGCATCTGGCGAACCATGCAGGTCATGTTCGGCTGGATTTCCGGGTGACTCTTCAAATACGCCAGTGCATAGGCGCGGAAGGTCCCGATATTGGTCATCCGCCGACGGTTGGCCGACATCGCCGCCACATTACCCTGGGCTTCGTTCCAGGCCTTGAGTTCAGCCTGCTTGCGACTGATGTAGTCGGTCAGCAGATGCACCTGGGACAGCTTCTGCTCTTCGTCATCGCGGATGAATCGCACGCCACTGGCGTCGATGAACAGGCTGCGCTTGATCCGTCGCCCTCCGGATTGCTGCATGCCGCGCCAGTTCTTGAACGACTCGGACATCAGGCGCCAGGTTGGAATCGAAACGATGGTCTTGTCGAAATTCTGCACCTTGACCGTGTGCAGCGTGATGTCGACCACATCACCGTCGGCGCCGACTTGCGGCATCTCGATCCAGTCGCCGACCCGCAGCATGTCATTGCTGGTCAATTGCACGCTGGCGACGAACGACAGCAGGGTGTCCTTGTAGACCAACAGAATTACCGCCGACATGGCGCCCAGACCCGACAGCAGCAACAGCGGCGAACGGTCGATCAGCGTGGCGACGATGATGATCGCGCCAAACACGTACAAGACCATTTTTGCCAGTTGCACGTAGCCTTTGATCGAGCGGGTACGGGCATGTTCGGTGCGCGCATAGATGTCGAGCAGCGCGCTGAGCAGGGCACTGACCGCCAACAGCAAGAACAGAATGGTAAATGCCAGCGCGACGTTACCAAGGAAGATCAGACTGGTCTTGCCCAACTCCGGCACCAGGTGCAAGCCGAACTGGATCACCAGCGAGGGGGTGATCTGCGCCAGACGATGAAAGACCTTGTTATGCCGAAAGTCATTGATCCAGTGCAATGCCGGCTGGCGACCGAGCATTTTGGTCACATGCAGAATGAGGTAGCGCGCCACTCGTCCGAGGACCAGCGCAACCACCAGCAATACCACCAATGCCAGGCTGGAATGCAGGAGAGGGTGCTGATCAAGGGCACCCCAAAGGTCTTGAACGTTGAGCCAGAGCTGTTTGATATCCATGGGTAAAAACGGTTCTTCTGTAGGACGCGACGGGGCGATTAGAGCATTTAAGACGCTTTGGATGACGTTTCAGGACAAAAGACGCAACAAAAAAACCACTGTTTAGCGCCGTTTGTATAAAGAAACTCGGCCTGAGCGCTCGAAACCGTTACCCTATGCAGCTGTTTTTTTGTATTTCTTCGAGGTAGCACCCGTGTTTTCCCAATTCGCCCTGCACGAACGCCTGCTCAAAGCCGTGGCCGAGCTTAAATTTGTCGAGCCAACGCCAGTGCAAGCAGCGGCTATTCCGCTGGCGCTCCAAGGGCGTGACCTGCGGGTGACAGCGCAAACCGGTAGCGGCAAAACCGCTGCCTTCGTTTTGCCGATCCTCAACCGTCTGATCGGCCCGGCTAAAGTCCGCGTCAGCATCAAGACCCTGATCCTGTTGCCAACCCGCGAGCTGGCCCAGCAGACCATCAAGGAAGTTGAGCGTTTCGCTCAGTTCACCTTCATCAAGTCCGGCCTGATCACCGGCGGTGAAGACTTCAAGGTCCAGGCCGCCATGCTGCGCAAGGTGCCGGACATCCTGATCGGTACGCCGGGCCGGATGATCGAGCAACTGAACGCCGGCAACCTCGACCTCAAGGAAGTCGAAGTACTGGTCCTCGACGAAGCCGACCGCATGCTCGACATGGGCTTTGCCGAAGACGTCCAGCGTCTGGTGGAAGAGTGCACCAACCGCCAGCAGACCATGCTGTTCTCCGCCACCACCGGTGGTTCTGGCCTGCGCGAGATGGTCGCCAAGGTATTGAACAACCCTGAGCACCTGCAGCTCAACAACGTCAGCGACCTGAATGCGACCACCCGTCAGCAGATCATCACCGCTGACCACAACCAGCACAAAGAACAGATCGTGAACTGGCTGCTGGCCAACGAGACCTATCAGAAGGCCATCGTGTTCACCAACACCCGGGCCATGGCCGACCGTATCTACGGCCGCCTGGTGGCGCAGGAATACAAAGCGTTCGTCCTGCACGGTGACAAAGACCAGAAGGATCGCAAGCTGGCCATCGACCGTCTGAAGCAGGGCGGCGTGAAAATCCTCGTCGCCACCGACGTCGCCGCTCGCGGCCTCGACGTGGAAGGCCTGGACCTGGTGATCAACTTCGACATGCCGCGCAGCGGCGACGAATACGTTCACCGCATCGGTCGTACCGGCCGTGCCGGCAACGATGGCCTGGCCATCTCGCTGATCTGCCACGGCGACTGGAACCTGATGTCGAGCGTCGAGCGCTACCTCAAGCAGAGCTTCGAGCGCCGCACCATCAAGGAAGTCAAAGGCACCTACGGCGGACCGAAAAAGGTCAAGGCTTCGGGCAAAGCCGTTGGCGTGAAGAAGAAAAAAGTCGACGCCAAAGGCGACAAGAAGAAAACCGGCGCCAAGGCACCGACCAAACGTAAAATCGCCAACCGCCCAAAGACCGACGCCCTGTCGCTGGTCAGCAAGGACGGCATGGCGCCGCTGAAGCGCCGCAAGCCGGAAGCGCCGGCTGCTGAATAAGGCGCGGTAGCGATCCAATAAAAAACCCGGACAGTGTCCGGGTTTTTTTACGTCAAAAGATCGCAGGCTCCCTGTAGGAGCTGGCGCAGCCTGCGATTCTTTGATCTTGCCGTTCAGCTCTTGGCTTTCTGCGCCGCCGATTCCAGCTCCTTGAGACGCTGATCGATCAACTGGCACTTGTCCGGTAAATCCTTGCTGGCCGTCTCCAGATCCATCTTCTGCAGCTCATCGTTGATCTCCTTGGCCTTGGCCGGGTTCTGCTCAGTGATCTTGGCGACTTCCTTGGCCAGTTGTTCGCGCTTGGCGGTGGCTTCCTCGGGAGGGCAGGCCCAAACGGGGAGGGCGCAGGCGAGGGTGGCGGCGAGGGTGAGTTTGAGCAGGGTTTTCATAAAGTCAGGCCTCGGTTCCGGTTAAGGCGGGTTATCCGGTTGAGGGCTGAAGGGCGAAAAAAGTTCAGTGACAGAAACGGGCGACCCACAGGTCGCCCGTTTTCATTCACTCCGCAGCCGTCTGCCAATTACATCCATCAAATCACAACCATCGCGTAACCGCGGGCAAGCCCCACAGGGGATTGTTGGTGTTCACGGATGCTGTGACCAACCCGGATCAAGCGATCTGCCCCCCATGACAGCAACTGTCCGGTGCCTTGTCCTCATACCGGTCGTGATACCTCACCCAATCCATAATTTCCTCTTCATTGCGGCCCTTGGGCGTGAGGTCGAGGTAGTTATAGGCGCCGACCAACATGTCCAGACCTCGGGCATAGGTTGAATAAGTGTGAAAAATCTCTCCAGCTTCATTGCGATAAAACACGCTGAGGCCGGGGAGTTCTTCTTCGGCGCCGTCGGATTTTTCGTAGTTGTAGGTGGCATTGCCGGCGGTGACGTCTTCTGCTCGGGCCGAGACGCCGAAGTCGTAATTGAAGTCGCAGCCTTCTGACGACACCCAATCGAATTTCCAACCCATGCGTCGTTTGAAGGCCTGGAATTCGGCGAACGGTGCGTGGGAAACCGTCACCACGGCGACGTCGTGATGGGCCAGGTGCTGGTTGGCGCCGTCAATGTGATCGGACAGGAACGAGCAGCCGGAACAGCCTTCGTCCCAGCCTTTGCCAAACATGAAGTGGTAGATGACCAATTGACTACGGCCGCCGAACAGGTCAGCCAGTTTCAGTTCGCCGTTCGGACCCTGAAAGCGGTAGTCCTTGTCGATTTTCACCCAGGGCAGGGCGCGGCGTTCGGCGCTGAGTTTGTCTCGTTCTTTGGTGAAGGCTTTTTCGTGGGCCAGGTGTTGCTTGCGCGCGGCTAGCCATTCTTCTCGGGAGACGACGGGATGATTCTGAATGTTCATTGGGATTCTCCTGCGGGGTGCTGGGAGGTGACTTACACAACCTAGTCGTTTGACCTACGCCCAATTCGACATACCGCCGGTCGATGCTGTTCAAAACCTCGGCTGAACGGCTACGAACCGCGCCGGTCACAACCTATGAAGGCCATCTCACTCGCGGGCACCGGAGGTTGAATCAGGATGACGACTTACAACTGGGATTTGATTGAACGCTTGCTGCATGAGGTGCAGAACGGCGCTGGCCACATTTTCACCCCACGGCCCTACGCCGAGCAGTATGCGGCGGAGAAAGCGTCGAAAGGTGAGCCGTTTGAGAACCTGGATCACCTGAAAACGGTAGCTGGCGAGTACGAAAAGTTACTGTTGATACGGGGCTATATCGAGCCTCGGCCAGAAGATCAGGGTGGCAATGGCGAGAACTACATTTTGACGCCTCGGGGCTCGAGTTTATTGAGCCTGATCGACAGCAGTATTCCGGGCAATGACCATCCGCGGCAGGTGTTGGATGAGCAGGAAGATGCGCTGGATGAGGTGAGGTTTGATGAGATCGCATCGAGGGCACAGATTGCCTGAAGATCACATCTACCCCATGTGGGAGCGGGCTTGTTCGCGAATGCGGTGTACCAGTTAACTTATCGTTGCCTGACACTGCATTCGCGAGCAAGCCCGCTCCCACATGGGATTTGCGTAGTGCTTAGCTCTGTTTTGCTGCTTTCAGGCACTTCAAATCATTGAAGTCCTTGCGCACCCCTTCGATCTTCTTCAACAACCGCTGGCGCTGTTCCGGCGTGCTTTCGGCCATCAAGTCCACAAATAACGCCCGTGCCTGGGCTTCGGTGCTGGCGTAGGCCTGGCGATAAGCGGGGGTCCACAAACTCTCGCGATTCACCAGAAGCGTCTCGATTCTCTGTGGGAATTCTGGACTCTGGCGCTGCGCAACTGCCGCACTGAACTGCTTCTGCCAATGGACGCGGTTGGCGATCCATTGCGTATTCTGGTCCCCCAAGGCGTTGGACCACGTGACAACGCGTAGCTGCTGGGTTGTGCTGAGCGGGCCGAGCCAGTCATTCAGGCGTTTTTCCATACGCTGGCTGCGCGCCTTGATCTGTTGATCGAGCGACGGTTTGAGGTATTGGTCCTGGCGTTTGCGCTGGTCTTTGGCAAAGGCGTCGTTCATCTCTGCGACTTGCTTGTCATCCAGCCCCTGTAACAGCTCAATGGCCGACGGGGTGATTTCCCGTGCGGTCTGGGCGATTGCCTTTTTGGCTTCCTGGACGCGGGTTTGCAGCGCAGCGTCGGTGACCTGGTTGGTCTCGACCATGACCTGCAAGCGATCCAGCCAGTCGAGATAGCCCGGCAATTGTGTGGTGCAGTGCCAGCTCAGGTGTTCCTTGAGGCGCTCGTTGAGCCAGCCTTTCTGCTCGCCGTTCATGTCCAGGTAGTCGCTGAGCGTCCACGGAATGATCACGTCGAGGTTGCGGTAGGCCAGGCCCACGCGGCTGCACGCACCGAGGGCGAGACTGAGGGTGATAACGACGGCGAGACACTTCAACCAGCGCGACATGGGCGAATCCTTTGCGAAGGCCTGGCTTTTTTAATGGGCTTTTCTATGTGAACGCAGGATGAGCCTCGCAGTTCAGCCGATCAGTAAAAGGCGTGTTCGGCCTTTAGGGTGACCAGCCCATCGCATTGGCTGTTGTGCCCGGAATAGGCGGAGCAACTGTTGCCACTCAAGCTGGAGTCACTGTAGATCAGGTCCAGATCAATGCCCATGAACGGACGGGAAAGTTTCACTGACCAGTCGGTGAAACTGCCTACGTACCCACCGTCGACGGACACCGGCATATTGAGCTGGTGGGTGGTGTATTTCATGCTGATCCCGATGCCGAACGGCTGATTGCCGCCCAGGTCGGCGAACACGGTGCTGTTCTGTTTGTCCGGATCGTTGCTGAACGCTGCGCCGAAACGGCTGCCCAGAAAGGTCAGGCCACCGAAAAGCTCCTGGCTGTCGAGGGTGTCCACTTTTGGGTAGCTGTAACGGATCATGCCGACTTCGTACCCGAGGGTATTATCGAAAGGCTGTTTAAAGCCCATGTAGGAGTCGACTTCAAGGTTGGCCCCTGACGTTAAACCCATGCTCGGTGCCCATTGGCCTACATAAAAACCGCTGTCGTGACTCAGATCGAGACCACCGTGGAACGAGCCGGTGCTGGAAGGTTTGACCAGTCCCTGGGCCATGCTGCGGCTGGGGGTGGTGCCGAGTTTGAGATCGAAGTCGCCCAGTTCACGCTGAAAGATTTGCGCGTTGGCGACCGAACACGACAACAGGGTGCCGAGCAAAAAACAGGAGGGTTTGAGCATGCGTCACTCCATGACAGCGAGGAGCCGGAACTGAAACCTACTGAAACGCTTGATCTAGACGTGTGTAAGCATACCGGCGAATGCTCGGCATCGAGGGCCGTTCGTCGATTTTTGAAATATTGGTTTGTTTGCGGGGGTGTTGCGAGGAGGGTTCCAGTCCAAGCGCTTCGAAGCTCAAAGCGCTTAGGGACCAGGTGATGCGGCGGATCTAGGGGAAGTTACTTCTTGCCCAGGGTGATCTGCTTGGACGGGCCGAACGTCTGGCCGCTGACGCCTTTGGCAATTTGCTGGATCTCTCCGCCGGACTTGAGGAACGCAGCAATCTGGCTGTTGATCGATTCGCTGGTTTCAACGGCTGGAGCTGGCTTTGCTTTGCTGTTGGATGCTTTTACACGCATGGCGGCCATTAACCTATAGAAAATTAACTTGGCCAGGCATCGTACAGGAAATACTTGACAATTGCTTGGTAAATATCCCCCCGAAATACACAGGGCAGATGAAGAATTAATCACAAGTTATTATTCTGAATAGGCCTCTAAGCTGCTGTTTTAACTAAGAACGATCGTGAAAAATTACAGTTTTCCGTCTGGCGGACGGGTGCGAAAATTTCCAGAACGGCCTGACGAGCGGCCAGGCACGTGCGGTAAAGCCCAGGAAAATTAAGCCCTTCAGAGGATTTTCTTGCGCCACCGGGCTGGCCAGCGAACGCGGCCCGCAAAACCGGGTAGAATGCCGCCCACGCAATGAGGGTATTGGAAATGGCTTTAGTCGGGCGCTACAACAGTTTGCAAGTGGTTAAACACACTAACTTCGGTTTATATCTGGACGGTGGCGCGGATGGCGAAATCCTCCTGCCTAATCGTTATATTCCCAAAGATATTCCCAGCGAAGATGAAGACTGGCTCAACGTTTTTATTTATCTGGACAGCGATGACAAACTCATCGCAACTACCGAAAAGCCGAAAGTTCAGGTCGGTGAGTTTGCCAGTTTAAAAGTCGTTGAAGTCAACAGCATCGGTGTTTTCCTGGATTGGGGTTTGCCGAAGGATCTGTTGCTGCCGTACTCCGAAGAAAAGCGCCAGATGACCGCCGGCGAGTATGTGGTGGTGCACGTCTACCTCGACAAACACACCCGCCGCATCACCGCGACGGCGCGTCTGGATCGCTACCTCGACAAGACCCCGGCCAACTACACCCCTGGCCAGGAAGTTGATTTGCTGGTTGCCGAAGCCACCGATATGGGCTTCAAGGCGATCATCAACAACAAGCACTGGGGTCTGATTCACAAGAACGAAATCTTCAAGTTCATGCGCGCCGGTAAAGAAGAGAAGGGCTTTATCAAAGAAGTCCGTGCCGACGGCAAGATCAGCCTGAGCCTGCAACCGGTCGGCGAAGAAGCCGCCACCAGCCTGAACTCGAAGATTCTCGCCAAGTTGCGCGACAACAATGGCAGCCTGCCGGTCAGCGACAAGAGCGACCCGACGGTGATCAGCAGTATGTTTGGTGTCAGCAAGGGTAACTTCAAAAAGGCCATCGGTGCGTTGTACAAGAACGGCCAGATCGTTATTCACGCCGATCGCATTGAACTGAGCTGACCTCGCGCCCGCCCTCATGTAACGCGATTGCATAGGGTTGGAGTGTGATGAAAAAGTCCCGGCCCTGTGTCGGGGCTTTGCTTTTTACTGTCGAGTGACTGCCATGTTTTGTGTTGTCGAGGTGTTCCGGTGAGCGCCACCCGGCGCAGCGCCGATGGGTTTGCCCTGCAAGTGATGATTGGGTTGTGCCTGATCTGGGGGGTTCAGCAGGTGATGATCAAGTGGGCGGCGCCAGACATCGCGCCGGTCATGCAGGCCGCCGGGCGCTCGGGTATTTCCGCGTTGCTCGTAGGACTGTTGATCTGCTGGAAGGGCGGCTGGGATCAAGTGGGCAACACCTGGCGCGGTGGACTACTGGCTGGCGCGCTTTTTGGCCTGGAGTTCTTCTTCATTTCCGAAGGCCTGCAGCTGACCACGGCTGCGCACATGTCGGTGTTCCTTTACACCGCGCCGATCTTCACCGCATTGGGCGTTCATTGGCTGTTGCCGAGCGAGCGTTTAAGACCGGTCCAGTGGCTGGGGATTTTCCTCGCCTTCGTCGGGATCGCCATCGCCTTTGCCGGCGGGGTGTCGTGGGACAACCTCGATCACCGCATGTTGATGGGCGATGCGCTGGGCGTGCTGGCTGGCGCGTCATGGGGGGCAACGACGGTGGTGGTGCGCGCTTCGCGCCTGTCGGAAGCGCCGGTGACCCTGACGCTGTTCTATCAATTGATTGTCGGTTTCGTTGGGTTGTTGCTGATCGCCATCCTCAGCGGCCAGGTCACTCACGTCAGCCTGACCACCGTGGCGGTGGCCAGTGTGTTGTTCCAGGGATTGGTGGTGTCGTTCTTCAGTTACTTGACCTGGTTCTGGCTGTTGCGCCGTTATCTGGCGGCGAACCTGGCGGTGTTTTCGTTCATGACGCCGCTGTTCGGCGTCACGTTCGGCGTGGTGCTGCTGGGCGAAGAGCTGAGCTTCAACTTTGTTGTCGGCGCGGTGCTGGTGTTGTTGGGCATCACGTTTGTCAGCGCTGAGCAGTGGGTGCGCCGTCGCTTGCGCAAAGCCCTTGGGCAGAGCTGACCGGACGCAATAGCAGACCGCCAGCGACAATCAAACCGCTGCCGGCGAACACCAGCGCGGGCTGCAAACCACCGCTGAAGTGGCTGCTCAATGCGGCCAGCAACGGCCCGCTGAGCTGGCCCACCGCAAAGCACGCCGTCAGCAGCCCGGCGTTGCGCTGGGTGGCGTGGGGCGCCAGTTCCCGGGAACGTTGCATCACCAATTGCATGCAGGCAAGGAACGGCGTGCCGCAGAGGATCACGCCCAAGGCCAGGCCTGGGCCGCTGCCCAACAAGCAGGCGAAGACCCCGGCGGCTTGCAGCCACAACGTCGCCATCAGCCAATAGCGAGTGCCCTGCGGGTGTTGTCGACGCAGACTCACCAGCACCACCCCGATGGCCGAAGCAAGGCCGAAGCAAGGCCAGAACAGATCGGCCTGCCATCGGCCATGGAACTGCGCGTTGGCCATTTGCGAGAGGAAAGTGGCCGGAATGATGTAGCCCAAACCGTACAGCCCATAGACCACGCCTAAACGGCCGATGCCATGATTACCCGAGCCAGCGACGCTGGGAGTGGCGGCCACGGTCATGACCGGTTGCGGCAGGAACGGCAGAATCCCCAGCAGCATCGCCAGCCCGACGCCGGCATACACCAGCCACAAGGCTGCAGAAGTCTGCCCCAGCAGGTTCGATCCCAAGGCCAGCAAGCCCGTCAGAAAAATCCCCAAACCCGGTCCGGCAAATACCAGGGCACCAAGCCGTGGGCGACCGGCCGCCGCGGCCAGTGGCTGGCTCAACGCAGTGATCATCACCAGCACCCAGGCGCTGGCCACGCCGGTGCCGAACCGCAGCACCAGATGGGACCAAAACCCGTTGGCCCAGAACGAGGCCAACGTCAGCAATACACAGAGCCATAAACCACCCAGCAAACGCCGGCGGACTTGCTCGGGGCGGCGAGAGAACATCGCGTCCACTGCGCCAACGAAGTAGCCAAGGTAGTTGGCTGCGGCAATCAGACCGGCGGCGGTCAGGTCGATCTGACCTTCGCTGAGCAGGTGCGGCAACTGAGGCGTGAGGGCGAAACGCCCGATGCCCATGGCCATCATCAGGGCGATGAAACTGGCGAGTAAGCGAATCAGAGGGGACATGGTCTGAATTCCAGCAGAGGATCAATGACCGTCAGGCTAGGACTGATTGACTTTCTTTTAAAATGAATAATAGTGAGTAACTTGTTCTGATTTGGAGAATGGCGTGGAGTTCAGCCAATTGCGAATTTTCCAGGCGGTAGCGGAGGAGGGTTCCATCACCCGCGCTGCCGAACGCCTGCACCGGGTGCCATCGAACCTGTCGACCCGGCTTAAACAGTTGGAAGAGCAACTCGGCGTAGAGCTGTTCGTGCGTGAACGTCAGCGTTTGCAGTTGTCGCCTGCAGGAAAAGTCCTGCTGGACTACACCGCCAAGCTGTTCAATCTGCGCGACGAAGCTCAAGCGGCGGTGCAAGGCGGGCAACCGGCCGGGGACTTCGTACTCGGTACTATGTACAGCACGGCGGCGATTCATTTGCCGGGGTTGTTGGCGCGTTATCACCGCACTTATCCGGCGGTGAATCTGCAAGTGCAGTCCGGGCCGAGCGGCGAATTGCTTGAAGGTTTGCTCACCGGTCGCCTCGATGCGGCGTTGGTGGACGGTCCGCTGGAACTGGCCGGGCTCGACGGCGTGCCGTTGTGCGATGAACGGCTGGTGCTGATCAGCGAGGCTGATCACCCGCCGATCCTCAGCGCGCTGGATGTGGAAGGGCGCTCGGTGTTCACTTTTCGGCAGGGTTGTTCCTACCGGATGCGCCTGGAAGCCTGGTTCTCCCATTACCACGCGGCCATGGGCCGGGCGATGGAAATCGAGTCTTATCCGGGGATGCTCGCTTGCGTGATCGCCGGCTCAGGCGTGGCGCTGATGTCAGAGTCGATGCTCGCCAGCCTGCCGGGCCGCGAAAGCGTGGCGGTGCATCCGTTGGCCGAGCCATTTGCCAGTGCCACCACGTGGCTGATGTGGCGCAAAGGCATGGTTGGGGCGAACTTGAACGCCTGGCTTGAGCAGCAACAATTGGTCTATCCGTCGGCGCCGAGTCAGGCTCGGGCGATGGCTTGAACTATCGGTCAGGTATTTTGATCAATTCAGTAACAGATCATTGCGACTTTGGGCGAGCATTGCGTAGGACTTCGGACTATTATCAGTGCGAAGTGGCTACAGAATTTTGGCCACTCGGCACTACCCTGAAGGGGGCACCATGAAAGAGAAAATCCAAAACTGGCTGCACGACTTGGGTGTTGCACTCGGTTTGATCGAACCGCCTCTGCAACCTGTGCCTATTCGCACTGACGACGAACAACGCCGACGCCAGCAGCGCCGCCGGTAAACGTAACGCAGCCGTTGTTGTAGCAGCTGTCGAGCACCGCGAGGCTGCGTTCGGCTGCGGAGCAGGCGTAAACCCTGCGTGCAGGATTTTCCTGACACACCGCATCGTCTGAATTCACGACGGCTTCGCCGCCGAACGCAGCCTCGCGGTACTCGGCAGCTGCTACAGGGACCCAGGCGAATTCAAGAGAGTGGGCGGGCTTAGTGCCTTCCGATCTCCGTCAAAAACCGGCTCAAGTCATTCGCCGTCCTGACTCTCCAGCAGGCTTCAGGCGTGCAAGCGCTGCCACTCGTCAATCATCGTGCGCAAATGCTCTCCGGAAAAACTTCCGAAATGCCCGCCATGCACCGTGCGGATCGGCAACTCGCGCAAACGCTGCAGGCTGCGGGCGTAGTCGTCGAGGTTGGAGTGGTAGGCGTCTTCGATCAACGGCCCGTCGTAGATGATGTCGCCGCTGAACAGGGTCTCGGTCGCCGCTTCATACAGGCTGATGCCGCCCGGTGAATGCCCCGGCGTATGCAGCACTTGCAGCGTGCGGTTGCCCAGATCCAGCACGTCGCCTTCTTCGATCAGGCCAGTGGCTGGCGCAGCTTTGACCCGGTATTCGGCGTAGCACAACGGGCAATCGGGATGCGCTTCGAACATGTCGTCGCCGACAAAGGCTTTGCTCAAATCGTTGTCGCCGTCGGGTGCGGCGAGGATGTCCGCTTCAGCCGGATGCACCAGCCGCTCAGGGAATTCGTGGTGCCCGGCGATGTGGTCGAAATGGCAATGACTGGCCACGGCGACCAGCGGCCGTTCGGTGATCCATGGCAGTTGCTCGCGCAGGCTGACCAGCCCGGAACCGCTGTCGAGCAGCAAGTCTTTGTCGCGCCCCTGGATGTGCCAGAGGTTGCAACGATAGAAGGGGCGGATGTAAGGCTCGTGAATCAGGCGAATGCCGTCACTGAGCTGTTTCACCTCGAACCACTGATCGCGGCTGACGATCTTCATAAGCAGTTTCCTTCAGACGAAAAAAAACGGGTGTGGCAACCGACGCCACACCCGTCGAAGAAAGCATCAAGTCGTTATGTTCAGCTTAGGCGGCGCTGGCCACCACTGCAGGGCGAGGGGACAGCAAGCTGACTACCACGAAACTCACCAGACCTACGCCGAGGCTGTAGTAGATCGGAGTGTTGGCATCCAGACCGTCTTTGAACATGAACACCAACGCTGTGGCGAAGCCCATGCCCATGCTGGCGATAGCGCCAGCGGTGTTTGCGCGTTTCCAGAAAATCGCACCGATCAGCGGGATCAGCATGCCGCCCACCAACAGGTTGTACGCCAGGGTCAGGGCGCTGATCACGTCATTCACGACCAGAGCGATGCCGAGTACCACGATGCCGGTCAACAGGGTGAACAGGCGGTTGATGCCCAGCGTCGACTGTTTACCGCCGCGCAGTTTCGGCAGCAGGTCTTCGGTCAGGGTGGTGGCGGCGGCGAGCAGGCCGGCGCTGGCGGTGGACATCATGGCCGCCAGGGCAGCGGCGATCACCAGGCCACGGATACCGTCCGGCAGGGACAGTTTGACGATGGCGGCGAAGGCGTTGTTGACGTTGTCCAGGTCCGGGATCAGCACATGGGCGGCCATGCCGATCAGGGCGCAGGCCAGTCCGTAAAGGATGCAGTAGAAGCCTGCGAATGTACCGGCGACCTGAGCCACCTTGGCGCTCTTGACGGTGAACACACGCTGCCAGATGTCTTGGCCGATCAGGATCCCGAAGAAGTAGATCATGAAGTAGGTGATGATGGTGTCCCAGCCAATCGTGGTGAAGCTGAAGGCGGTTGCCGGCAGTTTCAACACCAACTCATCCCAACCACCGACGCGGTACAGGCAGATTGGCAACAGGATGAACATCAGGCCCACGGTCTTGATGACGAACTGGACGATGTCGGTCAGGGTCAGGGACCACATGCCGCCGATCGCCGAATAAATCACCACCACGCCACCGCCGACCAATACCGACAGCCAGAACGGCAGGTCGAACAGCACTTGCAGCACGGTGCCAATGGCCAGGATCGAGACCACGCCGATCATCAGCGCATACGCCAGCATGATCACCGCGCTCGCGGAGCGGGCCATCGGGTTGTAGCGTTTTTCCAGCACCTGGGTAACGGTGTAGATTTTCAGTTTCAGCAGCGGTTTGGCGAGGAACAGGTTCAGCGCCACGATCCCGCAACCGAGGGCCGCGCAGAGCCAGAAACCGGAGATGCCATGGACGTAGCCCAAGCGCACGGTGCCGACGGTAGATGCGCCGCCCAGAACGGTTGCGGCCATGGTGCCCATGTACAGGCTCGGGCCGAGGTTACGACCGGCGACCAAAAAGTCTTCGTTGGTCTTGGCCTTGCGCATGCCGTAGTAGCCGAGTATCAGCATCGCGGCGGCGTAGATGAGTACGACGAATAAATCCAATGCCATGATGGCGTGTCTCCGATTGTCTTTTTTATGGTGAAACAAAGATGGTTCTGTGGAGCTGCTCACTGTGGGAGCGAGCCTGCTCGCGAAAGCGGTCTATCAGTCACATTGATGTTGAATGTGCCGCCGTCTTCGCGAGCAGGCTCGCTCCCACAGGGGAAGCGGTTTCAAGCCGGCTGACGTAATTCAGATTTCGTGATGGTGCTGGCACCCTTGCTGCGTGGATCGTTTGGACCGAACACCGCGGCCGATTCCGGGAACAGGCTCAGCAGCGCCAGGTACACCAGCGACGCCAGGCCAAGGGTGACCGGCAAGCTGATGTCGATGCCGCCGGCCAGTTCACCGAGCGGACCCACGAACTGCCCCGGCAGGTTCACAAAGCACAAGCCCACCGCAGCACTCGGGATCCAGGCACCCAGCCCACGCCAGTTCCAGCCGTGCGTGAACCAGTAACGACCACCTTTCTCGCCGCGGGTGAACACTTGCAGGTCATCCGGGCAGTAGAAGCCGCGACGCACCAGCAGACCGATGATCATGATCACCATCCACGGGGTGGTGCAGGTGATGATCAGCACAGCGAAGGTCGATACGCTCTGCACCAGGTTCGCGGCGAAGCGACCGATGAAGATGAAGGCAATCGACATCACGCCGATCAGCAGCGTGGCCTTGACCCGCGACAGCACACGAGGGAACACGCTGGACATGTCCAGCCCGGTGCCATAGAGCGAGGTGGTGCCGGTGGACATGCCGCCGATCACCGCGATCAGGCACACCGGCAGGAAGAACCAGCTCGGCGAAACGGCCAGCAGGCCGCCGACGTAGTTGTTGGCGGCGATGTAGTCCGGTGCCTTGATCGCTACGATGGTGGCGGTGGCGAGGCCGAACAGGAACGGGATAAAGGTTGCGATTTGCGAGATCACCACCGCCGCCATGATGCGGCGCTTGGAGGTGTCACGCGGGATGTAACGCGACCAGTCACCGAGGAACGCGCCGAAGGAAATCGGGTTGCTCATCGCGACCAGCGCCGCGCCGATAAAGGCCGCCCAGAAACCCGGTTGACCCATGCTGACGGTGCCGGCGTAGTTCACATCGAACGGACCGATGAAGGCGAAGATGCCCAGCAGGAACAACAGACTGGCACTCCACACCGCGATCTTGTTGACCCACAGCAGGAAGCGGAAACCGTAGATGCACACGGTTAGCACCAGGATCGCGAACAGACCGTAGGCCAGGCCCAGGGTCAGGTCGGTTTCCGGAAGACCGATCAAGCGCTTGGCGCCACCGATCAGCGCATCACCCGAACTCCACACCGAGAGCGAGAAGAAGGCGATGGCGGTCAACAGCGACAGAAACGAACCGACGATCCGCCCGTGCACGCCGAAGTGCGCACCGGAAGACACGGCGTTGTTGGTGCCATTGATCGGGCCGAACAGGCCCATTGGCGCAAGGATCAGCGAGCCCAGCAACACGCCCAGCACAATCGCCCAGACGCCCGCCTGAAAAGACAGGCCGAACAGTACCGGGAAACTGCCGAGCACGGCGGTAGCAAAAGTGTTGGAACCACCAAAGATCATCCGGAACAAATCCGTCGGGCCTGCGGTGCGTTCACTGTCCGGGATCTGTTCGACCCCGTAGGTTTCAATGTGCGTAAGGCTTTGGTCTTTGTTGTTGTTATTCATGATCAGCTCCGATCATAAAGGCGCGCTCATCGTGTGTGAGCGTCACCTGTTTGGCTAAGGGGTTGGCAGCCCTTCCGGCATCGCGGACAAATGTTCGTGGCAGGCCAGCCATAGGCCTTGTTGTTGTCGGCGAAACACAATCGTCTCGCGCTCCTGGCTGAAGTGTTGCTCCCCTTGCATGCGCAGCTCGGTGGCCACGTCATGGATGAAAATCGCCACGTCACCCTGCAGGCTGACGAAGGCGTTGCTTGAGGTGCACGAGATCACCTCGAAGCCATCCTCCGAGCGCCAGGTGTCCCACAACGCCTGATAGGCATCGCGCGACAGCAGGGGCTGCTCGAGGGTGTAGAACACGAAGCTCGCGTCGGTGCTGAACGCACCGAAGTAGGCTTCGCGATCATTACGGGCGAAGGCGGCTACCAGATCGGCAGCGGCCTGGAGTACCTGATCACGTTCGTTCACGACCAATCCTCAGCGGTGGACTACGCCAGGCAGTACGCAGAGCATTTCGTACAGCAGGTTGGCGGCCAGCAGCGAGGTGTTACCGGTGGTGTCGTAAGCGGGCGAGACTTCTACCAGATCGCAACCGACCAGGTCGAGGCCTTGGCAGCCGCGAACGATTTCAATCGCCTGAATGGTCGTCAGGCCGCCGATTTCCGGGGTGCCGGTGCCTGGCGCCCACGCTGGATCGATGCCGTCGATGTCGAAACTCAAGTACACCGGACCGCCGCCAACTTTCTCGCGAACTTCGGCCATCAGTGGGGCCAGGGATTTGTGCCAGCACTCTTCGGCCTGAACCACACGGAAGCCCTGGTTGCGGCTCCAGTTGAAGTCGTCAGCGGTGTAGCCCTGAGCGCGCAGACCGATTTGCACCACGCGGTCCGGATCCAGAAGGCCTTCTTCGACAGCGCGACGGAAGGTGGTGCCGTGGGCGATTTTCTCGCCGAACATGTGATCGTTCACATCGGCGTGAGCGTCGATGTGCACCAGGCCGACCTTGCCGTGCTTCTTATGAATCGCACGCAGGATTGGCAGGGTGATGGTGTGATCGCCGCCGAGGGTCAGGGGGATCACATTGTGTTCGAGGATTTTGTGGTAGGACTCTTCGATGATCCGTACCGCGTCCAGCAGGTTGAACGTGTTGATCGCCACGTCACCGATGTCGGCAACCGACAGCGAGTCGAACGGTGCAGCGCCGGTGGCCATGTTGTAAGGGCGGATCATCACCGATTCAGCGCGGATTTCGCGAGGTCCGAAACGGGTGCCTGGGCGCAGCGAGGTGCCGATGTCCAGTGGGACGCCAACGAAGGCAGCATCCAGACCGGCAGCGGTTGGCACATGGGGAAGTCGCATCATGGTGGCGATGCCGCCGAAGCGCGGCATTTCATTGCCGCCCAGTGGTTGGTGAAGAATCTTGTCCACGGGTTCAGGCCTCATCTTTTTTGTATTAGGGGCCGATTCTGCGAAATGTAGTGGGCGGGAAGAATCGCTACGGACAAATACTTAGTTCAGATTTTTCTAAACTAATGGCTGGAGGGGGATTAGACTTTGCGGCATTGAGATTTGTGACCGGCTCAAGAACGACCCCTCACCCCAGCCCTCCCGAAGCGTCGGACCGCCCCAGAGGGGAGAGGGGGAAAGGGAGCCGATCTTCATCGTCTTCAAAACTGAGTTCGACTCGGTAGTTCAGCTCGCAGGATCCCGAGAGAACACCTCGGTCAGCTCCCTCTACCCTCTGGGGAGAGGGTTGGGGTGAGGGGTGTTTCCAACAGACAACACATCATCTAGCGGGAGCCCCCATGGCCAACGCATTACCCGACCTGAAACTTTTACGCATCTTCGTCAGCGTGGTTCGCCATCAGGGGTTTGCCAACGCCCAGCAAGAGCTCAACCTCTCGACCTCGGCCATCAGCACTTACATGAGCCAGCTCGAAGCCGCCCTCGGCCTGGTCCTCTGCCATCGCGGCCGCGGTGGTTTCAGCCTGACCAGCAAAGGCGAGCTGTTTCACCAGGAAACCCTGCGCCTGCTCGGCGAACTCGAAGGCTTCGAGCAATACGCTGCCGCCCTCAAGGGCGAACTGCGCGGCACCCTCAACCTGGGGGTGATCGACTCCACCGTCAGCGACAAGGCCTTGCCCTTCGCTGAAGCCATTGGCGCTTACAGTCAGGAACACCCGGCCGTGCATTTGCACCTCTCGGTGATGAGCCCTTACGAGCTGCAACTCGGCGTGCAGGACAACCGCCTCGACCTGGCCATCGGCGCGTTCTCCACGCGCATGAGCGGTCTGGTCTACATGCCGCTGTACCGCGAGCAACACTGGCTGTATTGCAGCAGTCGTCATCCGCTGTTCACCGAGCGGCGTATTCCCGAGCAAGTCATCACTCAGCAACGCATGGTTGGCCGCGGCTACTGGAGCCAGGCGGAACTGGCGCGCCACGGTTTCAAACACAGTGCGGCGACGGTGGAAAGTATGGAGGCGCAGCTGATTCTGGTGCTGTCCGGTGCCTACATCGGCTACCTGCCGGAGCACTACGCCCAGGCGTGGGCTGACAAGGGTGATTTGCGGGTGCTGCTGCCGGCGACTTTCGGTTATCAGGCGCCGTTTTCGATGATCGTGCGTCGTGGTCGCAGCCGCGAACCGCTGATCCAGACCTTCCGCGATTTGCTCAAAGCGCAACTGAATCAGGCCGCTTAAAGGAAAAAGACGCAATGTCCAGAATCCAATGTCCGCGCTGCCTGCGCCCGCAAACTCACTGTTTGTGCCCGCTGATTCCGAGCCTCGACAGCCGCACCCGAGTGCTGTTGTTGCAGCATCCGAGCGAAGTGAACCATGCGCTGAACACCGCGCGCTTGGCGGCATTGGGGTTGATGAATGCCGAGTTGATAGTGGGCGAGGTGTTCGAGGATTTGCCGGCATTGTTGAACCAGCCGGGTTATCAGGCGCGGCTGCTGTTTCCTGCCGATGATGCGCAGCCGTTGCAGGCTTATACCGCGTCAGATGAACCGCTTTTGCTGGTCGTCCCGGACGGCACCTGGCGCAAGGCGCGCAAGATGCTGCACCTCAACCCGCTGCTGGCGGCGCTGCCGAGGGTGACGTTGGCAGAGGGCGCGGTGTCGAGATATCGATTGCGCAAAGCACCGGGGCCGGGCGCGTTGTCGACGGTGGAGGCAATTGTTCAGGCGTTGCAGACCCTCGAAGCACCGAGCACTTTCGAACCGTTGCTACGACCGTTCGAAGCGTTGATCGAGGGGCAGATCGCAGCGATGGGGGAGGAGGTCTATCAGCGCAATCACAACAAATGACCACGTGTGGCGAGGGAGCTTGCTCCCGCTGGAGTGCGAAGCGCTCCCGAAACCTGCCAGCACGATATCCCTGATACACCGAGGTGTTGGGTTTGGGTCTGCTTCGCAGCCCAACGGGAGCAAGCTCCCTCGCCACAGGGATCGCGTCGGTTTAGCGTTCCCGCATCGCTTCGGTCCGGGCCTTGAGCACCGGTTTGAGCAAGTAATCCAACACACTTTTCTCCCCGGTAATGATGTCCACCGTCGCCACCATCCCCGGAATGATCAACAACGGTTTCACATCGCCGCCCAAATGGTTTTTATCCGTCCTCACCTGAATCAGGTAGAAGCTGTTGCCCTTGTCATCCGTAATCGTGTCCGCGCCAAGCAACTCCAGCTTCGCAGTCAACCCGCCATAAATCGTGTAGTCGTAAGCACTGAACTTGACCATCGCTTTCTGCCCCGGATGCAGAAACGCCACGTCCTGCGGCCGGACCTTGGCTTCGATCAGCAAGTTGTCTTCAATGGGCACGATTTCCACCATGTCGCTGCCTGGCTGGACCACGCCGCCGATGGTGTTGACCTTCAGCACTTTGATAATCCCGTGAACCGGCGACACCACCGTGGTGCGGGTTACGCGGTCATCGATAGCAATGCTCGATGCCGTGATTTTCGACAGGTCGGTGCGTTTTTCATTCAGCTCTTTCGCCGCGTCGGAGCGGAAGGATTGTTCCGACTCATCAATCTTGCTTCTGATCTCATTGATCGCCGATTCCGCACGGGGAATCGCCAGCGTCGTGGCGTTCAAGGAGCCGCGAATCTCCACCGCGCTGCGTTTGAGTCGCAAAATTTCCACCGGCGAAACCGCCCCCGTGCCCACCAGTGGCGCGGACATGTTCATTTCTTGTTGCAGCAGCGCCAGGCTTGAACTGAATTGGCCCTGTTTGGAGCGGAACTCCGCCAGCTCCTGGGTTTTTTGCCGAAGTTGCTCACTCAAGGTGCGCTGTTCGCTGGCCAGTCGACGTTGCCGTTGCTCGTACAGCGAGCGCTCGTCTTCGGCCACTTGCGGCGCCTTGGCGATCACTTCGGGGGACAGCTTGAATGGCCGGCCTTCCGCTTCGGCCGACAGCCGTTCGACCTGCGCGATCAGCGCATAACGATCCGCCTCGCTTTCGCCCTTGTTCGACAGGAATCGAGTGTCATCGAGGCGCAGCAAGGTGTCGCCCTTGTTCACCATTTGCCCTTCGCGCACGAAGATCTCAGTGACGATGCCGCCCTCCAGGTTCTGGATCACTTGAACCTTGCTCGACGGAATCGCCTTGCCTTCGCCCATGGTCACTTCCTGCAGCACCGCAAATTTGGCCCAGACCACCGCCGTGATAATCAGCGCGGCCGCCAGCCACACGGTGATCCGCGACCAGCGTGGTGAGTCCTGCAACGAGGCGCCGGCGGTTTCCGGCATGAATTCGCTTTCGGCGCTTTTGCTGAAGCTGCCAAAGTAGCCGCGCGGCTTCGAATCAGAGCGCGATGCGTCGGATGATGAACGGGCCATGGCTAGCTCCTAGACAGCCGCAGAGCCGACACGGCCCTTGCGCAGTGCATCGATGACCGCTTCTTTCGGACCGTCGGCGACGATCCGCCCGTTGTCCAGCACCACCAGCCGATCCACCAGGCTGAGCATCGAGGTGCGGTGGGTGACTAGCAGCAGGGTTTTGCCCTGGACCCAGCGGTGGAGTTTTTGTCGCAGAATGTCTTCGCTGCTGTTGTCCATGGCGCTGGTGGGTTCGTCGAGCAACATGATCGGCGGATCCAGCAACAAGGCACGGGCCAGCAACACCGCCTGACGTTGCCCGCCGGACAGCAGTTGTCCGCGTTCACCCACCGGCCGGTCGAAGCCTTGCGGATGCTGACGCGCCAGCTCGGTGACGCCGGTCAGTTCGGCGACTTCGAGCATCCGTGAATCGCTGATGTAGCGTGCCCCGAGGGTCAGGTTGTCGCGCAGGCTGCCGGCCAACAGCGGCAGGTCATGGGCGACGTAACCGATTTGCTGGCGCAGGTCGGCGACGTCCAGTTGCCGCAAGTCCAGGCCGTCGAGCAGCAACTGGCCTTCTTCCGGTGCGTAGAAACCCATCACCAGCCGCGCCAACGTACTTTTGCCTGAGCCGCTGCGACCGATGATGCCGATCCGCTCGCCGGGTTTTACGCTGAAGCTGATGTTGGCCAGGGCTGGACCGTTCTGGCCGTTGTAGTGGAACGTCACACTGCTGACGTCTATCGCGCCTTGCAGTTGCGTGCGTTCAAGCGGCCGTTGTTTGGCGTCGCGTTCCTGCGGCAAGGACATCAGCGCATCGGTGCTTTTCATGGTCAGTTGCGCTTGCTGATAGCGCGTGATCAAACCGGCAATCTGCCCCAGCGGCGCGAGCACCCGGCTGCCGAGCATGTAGGTCGCCACCAGCGCGCCGACGCTGAGGTTGCCGGCGATGATGCTGTAGACCCCGGCGACGATGGTTGCCATGCCGCAGAATTGCTGGATGAACAGCGTGCCATTGGTGGCCAGCGCCGAGAGGTTGCGCGCATGGCTGTCGAGGCGGGTGAGGGCGCCGTGGGTGCTTTCCCATTTATGCTGGCGTTCGCTTTCGGCGCTGCAGGCCTTGAGGGTTTCCAGGCCGCCGAGGGTTTCGATCAGCAGCGCCTGGCGTTCGGCGCCCAGGGTCAGGCTTTTCTGTACGGTGTCGCGCAGGCGCACCTGGATCACCATCGCGAAGATGATCGTGATCGGAAACGCCAGTACCGGAATCACCACCAGCCAGCCGCCGAGCAGGCCGATCACCACCAGCATCAGCACGGCAAAGGGCAGGTCGATCAGGCTGGTGAGGGTCACGGCGGTGAGGAATTCCCGCAGGCCCTGAAAGTCGTGAATGCTTTGGGCAAAACCACCGATGGTTGCCGGCCGCGCTTTCATCGCCATGCCGGTGATGCGTTCGAACAACGTGGCCGAAAGAATCACGTCGGTTTTCTTCCCGGCGGTGTCCAGCAGGTGCGCGCGCACCACCCGCAACACCAGTTCGAAACCGGTGCCGATCAGCAAGCCGATGGACAGCACCCACAACGTCGACGTGGCCTGGTTCGGCACCACCCGGTCGTAGGTCTGCATCACGAACAGCGGCACCATCAGCCCCAGCAGGTTGATCAGAAAACTCGCCAGAATCGCATCGCTGTACAACCACTTCGACAACTTCAACGTGTCGCGAAACCACGCCTCGACTCGCGGCACCAACGGCGCGCGCAAGTCTTCGAGTTCATGCCGTGGCCGCGCGAACAAGGCCTGGCCGCTGTAATTGGCGGCCAGCTCGTCCGTGCTGACCCATTGCTCACCGCCGTCGGCTTCGCTCGGCAAAATCAGCAACTGCCCGTCATCGCCCAAGCGTCGCAGAACGGCCGTACGGCCGTTCTTGAGGATCAGCATCACAGGCAGGTTGAGGGCAGAAATATCCGCCAGTTCCCGGCGCAGCAATCGCGCCTGCAAACTGGCCCGGGCCGCTGCGCGAGGCAGCAGATCCAGGCTCAAGCGTTGTTTGTTCAGGGGCAGCCCGGCACTCAGGCTGGCGCGACTGACCGTCGCGCCGTGGAGTTTGCAGAGAATCAACAGACCGTCCAGAAGCGGGTCATCGAAGCTCAGGCGCGGATCGACACCGATGTTGCCGGGTTCCATGCTGGTCACATTGATCGCTCCCGTTGCGCTGCGGCAATTGGCATAGGTATCTACACATCTCCCGGTAGGAGCTGCCGCAGGCTGCGATCTTTTGATCTTGTTTTTTTCAGGATCTAGATCAAAAGATCGCAGCCTTCGGCAGCTCCTACAGGGGTTACTTGAGTTCAGGCAAACGGGCTTCGTTTTTTACTTCCGTGGAGGCGATCGCATCGGCGGGCAACACCACCCGTTGTTTGCTCAGCAACTGACCCATGTTCGCCAGCACGCGGTACATCGAGAACTCCTCGGTGTAGCGCACTTCGGTGTAGCGGCGGTTGGCGTTGTAGAGCTCGTTTTCACTGTCCAGCAGGTCGAGCAGGGTGCGTTGACCGAGGCCGAACTGGTCCTGATAAGCCACGCGCACGCGTCGGCTGGTATCCGCGTATTCGAGGGCGGTCGGGGTTTGTTTCTTGGCATTGACCATGGCGTTCCAGGCCAGGTGAATGTTCTCGTTGAGTTGGCGCAAGGCATTGTTGCGGATGTCCATTGCCTGGTTGATCTGGTGCGCATTGGAGGCCAGGCGAGCCTTGTCGCTGCCACCGCGGAACAGGTTGTAGTTCATCACTACGCCGACTCGCCATTCGTTGTCGTGGCCTTCATCGCCCTGCACGTTGTTGTTCGCACCCACGGCGGCTTCGGCGTCGAAGCGAGGGTAGAACGGCGACTTGGCAACTTCGTACTGGCTCTCGGCCGATTGCACATCGGCCTGGGCGGATTTCAGGTACGGGTTGTTTTCCACCATGCCTTGCTGGGCTTCCTGCAGGGTGGCGGGCAGTTCGCCGCGAGTCGACGGCGGCGTTTCGAGCTCATCGGGCAGGCGCCCCACGACGGCGTAGAAGTTCGACTCGGCATCCGCCAGATTGACTTCAGCGGTATCGAGGTTGTTTTGCGCCAGTGCCCGGCGAGCGACGGACTGGTCGGCGTCGGCGGTGCTGCCGATACCACGCTGGGTGCGCAGACCGATCTGATCGTTGACCCGCATGTGAGCTTGCAGATTGTTCTTGGCCAAGGTCACCAGTTCGCGGTGCTTGAGCACATCGAGGTAGACCTCGATGGTGCGCAGGGCCAGATCCTGAGCAGTGCCCTGAGCGTAATAGGCCCGGGAATTGACCACGCCTTTGGTGCGCTGGACTTCGTTGGCGGTATTGAAACCATCGAAGAGCATCTGCCGCAGACGCAATTCCGATTGGGTGTATGTCAGGATTTCGGTGTGGTGATTGCCTAATGCCCGGGTGTTGGTGTTATCGCTGTACCCGCGCCCGTAGGCGGCATTCAGATCAACCGATGGGTAAAAGCCCCCCTTGGCGACTTTCACTTGCTCATCGGCCGAGAGGCGGCTGTCTACACGCGACGCCAGTTCCGGATGGGTCGCGATGGTGCTCTGGATTGCCTCCGTCAATGACATGGCTTGAGCCTGAGAAGTGCAGGCCATGGCCAACAGAATTGCGCTGCAGAGCGGGGTTAATACGCGCATGGGTGCCTCTCCCTGATTCCTAATGGTGCTTATTATTAGTCGCCAAATATTTGACGGCATTTATAGTGAAAACCGTTTCATGCTTGTAACAACAGAGCTAAGAACATTTTGGGGAAAACCATAGAAGAATTTTTCATAAGGCTTATGCCAAAAAAAACTTATGCGCTCCGCAAAATCCAGCACATTGTTCACTCCGAAAGCCCTTGATTTATGAGCGTTAGGGCGCTTGACAGGGCTTGAGGAAAGTTCCAAACCACATATCGATATAGGGCGGGGAAGTGCTGGAGGGGAGGGAAGCGGACGGTTTTGAGGTGACGGTTTTTTGTCACTTTGGTGGATCAAAACCGTTACGCATCGCTCAAAGGGCGACTTGTTGCGCAATTGGATCCCGATGCCATTGATTGCATAGGGTTTTTTATCCCGCAGCAGACACGTCGCCCGCGAGCGGCACGCTTGGCGAGAACGGCGCCAGGGCAGCGGCTTACTTCAAGTAATTGCTGCCAGCAGGCGATTCCGCCAGGCAACCCGTTGGAGCCAGGAGCACGTTCTTCGCAAAAACAGGATGCCGACAGCGGTTGGCAGCGGAGGAAGTGCACATGGCTACGCTCATCGGTATTGTCAGTAAGGTCATTGGTCAGGTGTTCGCGGTTGCGAGCGATGGCACCCGACGCGCGCTGGTCGAGGGGGACCGGTTATTCGCCGGCGATCAACTGGTCACCGGGGCCGAAGGCGCGGTGGCAGTGCATCTGCAGAATGGCCAGGAACTGACCCTCGGGCGTGGCAGCAGTATGGAGATGACGTCTCAGTTACTCGCGCATCAGGCACCCCATGTAGACACCGCTGAAGCGGTGACGCCGACTCAGGCGCAATTGACCGATGTCGAGCAACTGCAGAAAGCGATCGCTGCCGGCGACGACCCGACCCAGACTGCTGAAGCCACGGCGGCCGGGCCGGGTTCGAGCGGCGCACCTGGTGCACTGGGCGGCGGCCACACGTTTGTCATGCTTGAAGAGGTGGGCGGGCAGGTCGATCCGACCGTTGGTTTTCCTACCGCAGGTTTCAACGGCATTCCCGAATTTCCCCTGGAACGGCTGGCCGGAAACCCGGACAACGGCGACAACGGTGCAGGCGGTGCAGGCGGTGCAGGAGGGTCAGGCGATGTTCCTGTGGCACCGGTTCTTCCTTTGGCACCGGTTGTTCCTGATGTGCCGAACAATCCGGTCACCCTCACCGGTCTGTCGGTGACAGGGGGCGAACTGACCGTCAATGAGGCCAACCTGGCCGACGGTTCGGCCCCCAACCCTGGGGCACTGACCAAGACCGGCACGTTCAGCGTGTCGGCTCCTGACGGGCTGACCAGCCTGAGCATCGGAGGGATCAACGTGATCAGCGGTGGCGTTGCCGCAGGCTTCCCGCAATCGATCACCACCCCGTTGGGCAACACCCTGACCGTCACCGGCTACAACCCGGCCACGGGGGTTGTGAGTTACAGCTACACCCTCAACGACAATGAAACCCATCCGGACGGTGACGGCGCCAACAGCATCACCGAGAATTTCGGCGTCGTCGCCACCGATACGGACGGCAGTTCGGCGACCGGGCAAATCAACGTCAACATCGTCGATGACCTGCCGACCGCCAACTCCGACTCGACCGCGGTCGCGGAGGGCGGCACCGTCAGTGGCAACGTGCTGTTGAACGACGTTGGCGGCGCCGATGGCCTCGCCGTCGAGGGGACGGTGGTCGGCGTGCGTGCCGGTTCAGACACCTCGACCTCGGCCGTTGGCGGTCTGAACACTCAGATCAATGGCACCTACGGTTACCTGACGCTGGATGCCAACGGCAACGCCGTCTACCACAGCAACCCGAACGCCGTGAGCGGCCCCGGCGCGACCGACACGTTCACCTACACCGTGCGCGACGCCGACGGTGACCAAAGCACCACCACCATCACCATCGACGTGCACAACAGCAGCATCACAGCGGTCAGAGACAACGACGTGACCGTCTACGAAAAAGCCCTCGACCTGAACCAGGATGGCCAGGATCTGGCGCCCGGCACCGTCACCGGCAGCCTGCCGGGCAATACCGGCGAAACCGCCAGTGGCACCCTGGTCGGCTCCGTCACCGGTGCCACCGGCGCGATCACCTACACCCTGGTCGGCAGCGCCACCGGCACCTACGGGCAGATCTTGCTCAATCCCGATGGCTCCTACACCTACACGCTGACCTCGCCGCCAAGCACCACGCCGCAGGCGAACGACGGCGCCAACACCTTGAGCGAAAGCTTCACCTACCAAGCCACCGATGCCCTGGGCAACAGCACCACCAGCACCATCGTGGTCAACATCGTCGATGACCAGCCGACTGCTCATGCCGACGAGACTTCGGTCGCCGAAGGCGGCACCGTCAGTGGCAACGTGCTGTTGAACGACGTCGGCGGTGCCGATGGTCTCGCCGCAGGTAGTGCAGTGGTCGGTGTGCGTACCGGCTCAGACACCTCGACCTCGGCCGTTGGCGGTCTGAACACTCAGATCAATGGCACCTACGGTTACCTGACGCTGGATGCCAACGGCAACGCCGTGTACCACAGCAACCCGAACGCCGTGAGCGGCCCCGGCGCGACCGACACGTTCACCTACACCGTGCGCGATGCCGATGGCGACCAAAGCACCACCACCATCACCATCGACGTGCACAACAGCAGCATCACAGCGGTCAGCGACAACGACGTGACCGTCTACGAAAAAGCCCTCGACCTGAACCAGGATGGCCAGGATCTGGCGCCCGGCACCGTCACCGGCAGTCTGCCGGGGAATACCGGCGAAACCGCCAGTGGCACCCTGGTCGGCTCCGTCACGGGCGCGGTCGGTGCGATCACCTACACCCTGGTCGGCAGCGCCACCGGCACCTACGGGCAGATCTTGCTCAATCCCGATGGCTCCTACACCTACACGCTGACCTCGCCGCCAAGCACCACGCCGCAGGCGAACGACGGCGCCAACACCTTGAGCGAAAGCTTCACTTACCAAGCCACCGATGCCTTGGGCAACAGCACCACCAGCACCATCGTGGTCAACATTGTCGATGACCTGCCGACCGCAAACCCCGACGCGGTCTCGGTAGTGGAGGGCGGCACCGTCAGTGGCAACGTGCTGTGGAACGACGTCGGCGGCGCCGATGGCCTCGCCGCAGGAGGCGCGGTGGTCGGTGTGCGTGCCGGCTCAGACACCTCGACCTCGGCCATCGGCGGCCTTAACAGCCAGATCAATGGCACCTACGGTTACCTGACGCTGGATGCCAACGGCAACGCCGTCTACCACAGCAACCCGAACGCCGTGAGCGGCCCCGGGGCGACCGACACGTTCACCTACACCGTGCGCGATGCCGACGGTGACCAAAGCACCACCACCATCACCATCGACGTGCACAACAGCGCCATCACAGCGGTCAGCGACAACGACGTGACCGTCTACGAAAAAGCCCTCGACCTGAACCAGGATGGCCAGGATCTGGCGCCCGGCACCGTCACCGGCAGCCTGCCGGGCAATACCGGCGAAACCGCCAGCGGCACCCTGGTCGGTTCGGTCAGCGGCGCGGTCGGTGCGATCACCTATACCTTGGTCGGCAGCGCCACCGGCACCTACGGGCAGATCCTGCTCAATCCCGATGGCTCCTACACCTACACGCTGACGTCGCCGGCCAGCACCACGCCGAACGCCAATGACGGGCCGAACACCCTGAGCGAAAGTTTCACCTACCAAGCCACTGACGCCCTGGGCAACAGCACCACCAGCACCATCGTGGTCAACATCGTCGATGACCTGCCGACCGCTCATGCCGACGAGGCTTCGGTCGCTGAAGGCGGCACCGTCAGTGGCAACGTGCTGTGGAACGACGTCGGCGGTGCCGATGGTCTCGCCGCAGGTAGTGCAGTGGTCGGTGTGCGTGCCGGCTCAGACACCTCGACCTCGGCCGTTGGCGGTCTGAACACTCAGATCAATGGCACCTACGGTTACCTGACGCTGGACGCCAACGGCAACGCCGTGTACCACAGCAACCCGAACGCCGTGAGCGGCCCTGGCGCGACCGACACGTTCACCTACACCGTGCGCGATGCCGATGGCGACCAAAGCACCACCACCATCACCATCGACGTGCACAACAGCGGCATCACAGCGGTCAGCGACAGCGACGTAACCGTCTACGAAAAAGCCCTCGATCTGAACCAGGATGGCCAGGATCTGGCGGCGGGCACCGTTACCGGGAGTCAGCCGGGCCTCACGGCTGAAACCGCCAGTGGCACCCTGGTCGGCTCCGTCACCGGTGCCACCGGTGCGATCACCTACACCCTGGTCGGCAGCGCCACTGGCACCTACGGGCAAATCCTGCTCAATCCCGATGGCTCCTACACCTACACGCTGACCTCGGCGCCCAGCACCACGCCGCACGCCGACGATGGCGAGAACACCCTCAGCGAAAGTTTCACTTACCAAGCCACCGATGCCTTGGGCAACAGCACCACCAGTACCATCGTGGTGAACATTGTCGATGACCTGCCGACCGCCAACCCCGACGCAGTCTCGGTAGCGGAGGGCGGCATCGTCAGTGGTAACGTGCTGGCGAACGACTTCGGCGATGCCGATGGGGGTGGGGTGGTCGGCGTGCGTGCCGGTTCAGACACATCGACCTCGGCCATCGGCGGCCTGAACAGCCAGATCAATGGCACCTACGGTTACCTGACGCTGGATGCAGCGGGCAACGCGGTCTATCACAGCAACCCGGACGCCGTGAACGATCCCGGTGCGACCGACGTGTTCACCTACACCTTGCGCGATGGCGATGGCGACGAGAGGACCACCACCATCACCATCGACGTGAACAATAGTTCGACGTTGACGGACCCAGTCATTGCGAACGCGCCACCGGTGGCGGTCGATGACCACATCATCACCAACGTGCTGTCGGGCAGTGTCGTGGTGCCAGGCGAATTGTTGCTGGCCAACGACACCGATCCGAATGGCGATCCGCTGACCGCGTCGCCGACAACCGTCAACACCGGTTGGATTGCCAAAGGCGCGGACTTCACCGGCACCATTCAAAACTTCAGCTTCATCGGCGGTAACGAGCAGGCGGTGACCCTCGCCCGCAGTGCATTCGTCGCCAATACGGCAGCCATGACGGCGGTGTTGGTCGTCAGCGGGGCGCTGGGACCGGTAAGCAGCAACACCCACGATGACGACCGCATCACCGTCGACCTCAAACAGGGTGAAACCCTTAACCTGGATCACAATCTGGCGGCCGGTCATATCGCCATGGAGTACTCAATCAACGGCGGCGCATGGATCGCCCTCGCGGACGGGCAAACCCTCACCGCAACGTCGGACAGCACCTACCAGATCCACATCACCAACATCGACAACGGTGGTCCGGGCAACAGCGGGCAGGGGGCGGAAAACTACGAGCTGACCATGACCGTCAACTACGCCGGAGCCCACATCACGCCAGATGCCCACGGCACCTACACCGCCAGCGACAGTCATGGTGGCAGCGACAACGCCGCCGTGACCATCACCTATCAGGACGGCCACACCCTCACCGGCACGGCGGGCGACGATGTACTGGTGGCGGGCACCGGCAACAACGTCATCAACGCAGGCGACGGCAACGACGTGCTCACAGCAGGTTCCGGCAACAACGAAATGCACGGCGGCGCCGGCAATGACTTGCTGTACAGCGGTGCGGGCAACGACCTGCTCGACGGCGGCACCGGCGTCGACACCGCGAGCTATGCCCACGCCACCGCCGGGGTTACGGTCAATCTGGGCGTGCTCGGGGCGCAGAACACTGCGGGCGCCGGGACCGATACCCTGACAGCAATCGAAAACCTGACTGGCTCGAACTTCAACGACAGCCTCACCGGCGATAACCACAGCAACATCATCAACGGCGGCCTGGGTAACGACATGCTCAACGGTGGGGACGGCGACGACTTCCTGATCGGCGGGCTGGGCAACAACACCCTCACCGGCGGCAGCGGTGCCGACACCTTCCAGTGGCTCAAAGGCAACAGCGGCCACGACGTGGTCACCGACTTCACGCCGGGCATCGACAAACTTGACCTGTCGCAACTGCTGCAAGGGGAAAACAGCACTGCGGCGTCGCTGGATGATTACCTGCACTTCAAAGTCACCGGCAGCGGCGATTCATTGGTCACCAGTATCGACGTCAGCGCCATGGCTGGCGCCGCGCCGAATCAAACCATCGACCTGGCGGGTGTGAACCTGGCCAGCCATTACGGCGTAACGCCGGGGGCGGGCGGCGTCATTGCCGGTGGCGCCGACACGGCAACCATCATCAACGGCATGCTCAACGACCATTCGTTGAAGGTGGATACGGTGTGACCTGAAACGACAAAACCCGCCATTCCTGTGTAGGGAATGGCGGGTTTTTATTGGCTTTGACGAAGGCTCTTAAGCATTGATCGTTCCCGCAGAGTGGGGAACGATCATTAAGTAATGGTAAATAAATGCGTCCCCTTTCCCCCGTCCCCTTTTCCCTACCACTTTCTTCCAAACATCTGGTTCTGGACTTATCGTGGGTTGCTACTTTAATTCCCGACAACCAAAACATTGTTGTCCGTGAAATTGCAGATATAGACGCGAGTGCTGTCCGAGCTGAAGGCTACACCTCTAGGGTCGCGGCCGACCGGGATGCGACGGACGCTAAAGGTCGTGGTATCGACTATCACGATGGCCTTGCCGTTATTCCACTCACTGGCACAGAGAGACTTGCCATCCGGACTGAGCGCCAAGTGCCACGCGCCAATTCCGATTGGGATGTTGTGAATGACTGCATGGGTACGGGCATCGATCACCACGAGCAGGCTGCCTTCTGTCCTGACGGTATAAATGCGAGTGCCGTCCCGGCTGACCACGATGCCGTGCGGATTGGACCCAACCTCGATGTTGCTGACCACGCCAAAGGTGCTTGTATCAATCACCGAGACCGTTCCGCTGGAGCCGCCAGTGCCATTTGCGTTGGCGGCATAGACACGACTACCGTCCGGGCTGACAGCGACTTCAAGTGCGTACTTTTGAAGGACTATGGTGTGGAGGGTCTCGAATCGAGCCGTATCGACTACCGCCAGCCTATCGTTGGGAAAGCTGGTAAAAGGATAAACCATGCTACAAACATAGGCACGAGAGCCATCCGGGCTTATGGCAATGCCAAATGGAGTAAGACCATGGAATGGGACGTTGGCAATAATGTCGAGGTTGGTGGTATCGACTACGGTCAAAAGATGGTTAAGAGACCCGGCGCCACCCCGGGTGATATAGACGCGGCTGTTATCCGGACTGACTGCAACACCGCACACATTCCCCCCTAGTGCAATGGAGCCAATCACTTGGTGAGTGGCGGTATCAACCACCGTGAGTGCGCCATAGTTAGGGGAATGTGATGTACCGACGATATAAGCTCGGGTGCCGTCGGGGCTAATTGCGATGTTGTAAGGGTAGGGAATTCCCGTAATGATCCCCTCTGATTCTTGTGGTCTGACGGTCGCAACGCCAGTCACGGTCTGGTTTTCATGCAGAGCAGTCAAGGAATAAGCGCCGGGCACCGTGTGCCCCTTCACCCCGTTTACAGTGATCTTTCCATCTTTGTCGGTGACGAAGCGGCGGCTGCCCCCGACGTTGTCGCTGAAAGTAAAATCTTTTGGCAAGGACAGTTCGACGGTTTCGCCGGGTAGATCCACGCCATTCTTCGCCAGCGCCAGACTGACTGTAAACCGGCCTGCCGGGGCGAGGGTGTAGGGGTCATTGTCAAAGGTCAGGGTCTCTACCGGGGCCGAAATCCTGAGCCGTAACTCGGGTGAGCGTGTCAGCGATCCTTTGCGGATTAGAACCCAGCGCAGTCTGAGGTTTCTGCCCCGATGTGCTTTGAGCAACTTGGGGCTAAGCGTGAAGTTGGCGCGCTTGTTCTGGTTCAACTTGACCGTCGCAAACTCCGGTGTGCCTGGAAGTGCATTGAGCGCCTCCAACCGCGCTTCGTCGCCCTCTTGAGCGGTCAGGTGTTCGACTCGAACCGTCACCCCTTCCGGATAAAGAGATGAATCAATCGGGTTCTTGGCTGGTGCGACCAGAAACGGTGCCTTCAGCTCAACCTGTGCATTACCTGTCACCATGACTGGCGTTGAGTAAGAGCGTCCCAGTTCCCGGCCATTTCTCAATTGCTTGTAGTACACCCATATCTGCCAACCACTTGCGTCGGCAAAGTAGCTATTGTTCAGTGACAACTCGGGAAAATGCGGGACGACTTTCACCTCCCTTGTCACCACCAAGGTCACGTCCTTGTCATCCGCGTTCCGGTAGGTGCAGGTCAGTTCCAGTGTGTCGCCTGTGGCCCATGGCGTGCGGATATGTACCTTGGCGATCACTGGTTGACCATTGAGTTCACCCAGGTCGATGGTGTCTGGCCCGTGTTGGGGGCTGAGGACGGGTTTGTCGAACCAGTTGCCCTTGAGGTTTACCCACAACGGGATGTTCACTGAGTACGGTTCCGGGGCAGGACCGTTGCCGATCCAGTCCTTGACCGTATAGGAGAAGGGAACTGCCGTCCCCTCGCCAGCGGCAACAAGGGCGGCATTGTCCACCAGAATCGGTAGCGGATTCTGGTGAGAAGTTTGCGCAGCTTCTTCGACGCTCACACTGTGTTCGATGACATGGCCGTTGCAATTGAACAGGATCGTGTCGAACGCCCTCATCAACGGGTAAAACACGTAAAACCAGACCCCGCGCTGGGCCAGTTCCGGCCCTACGCCGTACTTGGCGGCGTCCTCGACCTGGATCATCAATTGCGAATTCACGCCATCGCCCGGCTGGTCATCCCGCCCACCCGGCCCCTCCCGGTGAAACCATGCCTGCAGGTCCTCAGAGGTACCGATGTTTTGCGAACCGTTGGTGACGGCGTAGTGGATGAGGTTCCGGCCTTCGCGCAGATAGTCCGCCGGGATTTGGAGATTGGCGGGTTTGTTTTCATCTCCTGGGTTCAGGTAGGTGTGGAAATCGACCTTCAGCTTGTTCACGTACAAAGTGATGGTCTGGCCCTGCTGGCTACCGGGAAAAGGGTCCACGACAGCTAAGTATCCGGAGTCCATCTTTGCGAGAATCGGGATGCCGCACTGTGCGTTGATCCCTCCAGGCACGGTGGTTTCCATGCCCTCGATCCTGACCAGATCCAACTTGAGAATCTCTGCAGCTGTCATGGCGTTACTCCTTGTCCGAGGTGCCCACGAGTTAAAAGCAAAGGGCGACGATGAGCGTCATGACACCTGATGTCGGATGATTTGCCTACTGTCAAATGTGACAGGTGGCGACAGGTTTAGGACGAACGGTCGAACCCCTTGCATCGGCTCCGGCGGCCCAATCAAACGTCCCATCAAGCTTTTTATTACTCTGCTCATCAATGTGACGGACGTACGCACCGTCGATTTTCAAATAGGCCAGACCTAATTGAGTCAGGTTGCCGATCTGGCCGAAGCTGCCGCCGAAATGCTGCAGACCGATGCGGTAACCGGTGTTGAGCAGGCTATGACTCAGGCGTTGCAGTTCTTCCTGAGGTGGCAGTTGGCGTTCGTCGATTTCCAGAATCAGCAACGGCGCGAGTTCGGGCAGCGATTCGAGCATGTCGAGGATGTGTTGCAGCTGCACTGGATCCTTCCAGTGGCTCAAAGGCAACAGCGGCCGCCGGGCACCGACAAACTCGACCTGTCGCAACTGCTGCAAGGGGAAAACGGCACCGCAGTGGATGATTACCTGCACTTCAAAGTCACTGGCAGCGGTGCCTCATTGGTCACCAGCATCGACGTCAGCGCCATGGCTGGTGCCGCGCCGAATCAGACTATTGATCTGGCGGGTGTGAACCTGGCCAGCCATTACGGCGTAACGCCGGGGGCGGGTGGGGTGATTGCCGGTGGGCACGATACGGCGACGATTATCAACGGGATGTTGAATGATCATTCGTTGAAGGTGGATACCGTGTGATCTGAAACGACAAAACCCGCCATCCCCGTAGAAAGGGATGGCGGGTTTTTTGGTGTTTGAGGGTTCGTCGTTCAGTTCGGAATCCATCCCTCACCCTAACCCTCTCCCGGAGGGAGAGGGGACTGACTGTGCGTGGCTCAAGTTATGAAACACACTCAAAAACCTGAGTTCCACACGATTTTTTCAGGTCGGTGTAACTCGACCAAACAACTTGGGCCGGTAGATAAATGCGTCCGCTTTTCCTCTTATGGCTGCCTACCCCAGATACTGAGGGAGACAGCCGTCGCGGATTAACGTTTTGCGTATCAAGATCACGACCGGCTTGGGGCTGGTAAGTTATGTTGTCAGTAAAGCGAACGCTCCCGAGCGGGTGGTGAACCATGCGTTTCCTTGATAATTGATGAATGGAGGTGCGCTTTGTCCGTATACGTGTGAGAGGGATGCGCCTCCTATGGCGCTCCCGCCAGAGGAGAAGCACATAAGTCCTTCATGCATCTTGCCACCCTGTGGGTTTACTACATAGGTCCGCGCTATCCACCCGTACATCTGGTAATGAGGTGGGTTGCTTACTTTGGGATAATCTATGCCTTCCGTTCGGGGGAAAAAGCGCAGGTTGGGATTTGGATACATGCCATATGTACGGCTGAACGCTGTGGTAATTTTGCTGGTTACGTCGTTTAAGGGGTACAAATTTATGTGACCCTGGGATCGGGCCCATGCTGTGGCTTGGTCGCCTGTTAACAGCGCGCTGTTTAATACGATTCTGTATACGTTTGTAACCCGGACATTGTATTCGGCAGATTGCCCGGACGCGTCTAGCACTTTTATGCTGGCGGTTCCGTTGCGCCGGCCGGTGACGCTTCCATCTCCAGAAACCTGCACGATGGTGGGATCGCTCGATTGGTAGGTATATACGGGTGTTCCGGACGTTGGTTGCCGGATTTTGGTATTGTTTTCGATGGTGTTCCCACTTTCTACCCACCCATTCACGTAAACTGCGACGCCATCCAGGATCATGGTGGACGTGTCGACGACGAAGGGGCGGGTTACCGTCAAGGTGCGTGGCGGCGTCGACACCGGGTTACTGCCATACAGCCCTTTGGCGGTGAAGCTATGTGCCGCCACGGTGAGGCCGGTGACCTGCTTGGTCCAGTCGCCGCTGGCGTTGACTTGTGCCGTCCCCTGGGACGTCGTCCCATCAAAAATCTCCACTTGCAGATTCCCCGTCGCTTTGCCCGCCAGGGTCACGGTGGTGTCGGTGGTCGTGCCATCCTGAGGGATCTCAATATTCTTCGTATCCTTCACGGAATTGATGGTCGGTGTGATGAGCGCGACTGCCTTGACCCTATAGACCTGTTCCGGAAACTTTGTAGCTGTCTGCGTATTGGGCACACCATCCAAGTTCACCCTCAAAAGGATGGTCAGTTCACTGCCATCCTCCAGCGTGTTTAACCACGTAAACGGTACCAGTCGAGTCAGTCCCGACGCCGAGTCATGAGGTTCTCCTTTCATGTCGTTAAAAACAATAGCTCTGCCATTGGCATCAAACCCCTTGTACTCCAACCAGACATTTTGCCTCGGCACCTGACCCGGCCACTCGCCTACCCGTAGCTGATCCGTAGCCTGCAGTAGGGTCACATCCAGTTCCTGCCCTGATGCACGGTCTATGGTTGGAGTTGGCAAGCGCATATCCCCATCCGCAATTTTCAGCACACTCAATTTCACCACCGGTGACCTCCCTGCCTGCCCGCCACCCCGATTCAGATTCCACCGCGGCTCAAACACCTTTCCGTGCCGGGCCACCAGAAACGCTTGAGTCAAGAGAGTATTGACGCGCTTGTTGCTGTTGAACGCTACCAACGGAAACTGCGGTGAACCCGCCGGCGCATTGACCTCGACCAATCGCGCCCGGTCACCGTCCAGAGCCCCGAGGTATTCAATCCGGACCGTCACCCCTTCCGGATAGGCCAATACATCAATTGGACTGACCGCCGGCCTGACCAGAAACGGTGGCTCCAATACAATTTGCGCCACGTCGCCAAACATCAATTGCAGCAGTCGCGAAAACACCTCCACCTCTCCCGGGTTAGTCACCGTGCATTGCACGGCCAAAGGGGTGCTGGCGTAGGGGGCGATGTATTTGGCAGGCACCTGGAAGATGACGGGTTGTGTTGGGTCGACGACGATCTGTTGGAAAATGAACAGCGCCTTAATCCCGTCCTGATCGGTGGTTTGCCAATGAAGTTTGACGATCGCGCCTTTTTTCAAGGGCCAATATTCAGCGACCCGCACCGTGGCCGTGGCGGTGTCGACCGGTAGTTTGTTGTCCACCAGCGGATCGACAATCGGCAGGCCCAGTGGCTGGGACGTGCCAGTGAAGGTGGCATCGGCGGGTTTCGAGCGCTGAGTCTTGCCTGCTTTGGTCAATCTGTAGGTGGCTCGCGCCGAACCTCCAATCAGGTTGCGTACCCACTCATTCAATACCGGAAAGTCCACTGTTCTGCTCGCTGCAGCCAGCGTCACGCTGAAGGTGTGGGTGACGGGGTCGCCACCTCGGGTGAGCCCTTCCAGGGTTAGCTCAATCAGATCATTTTTTGCAAATACCCCGGTGACCAGGATCACCATGGCTTCGCCCGCAAGCCCATCGTGATGCACCACGTTGTCGGGATCGGCCCGTTCAAAGATCGGTGCGGCCAGCAACACCACACCGGGTTTGAACGTGAGGATGAGTGCATCCGACCAGCCGCTGGAGTTTTCCACCACGTCGAACACTTCCCAGCGCACCACCAGACTGTTGGTGGGTGCCAAAGTGGCGAGCATTTCCGATGTTAGTTCAAAGACAACATCCCCCAATACGGTGACGGTGGTCTCCAGGAGCAGAGACCCGAAGGCAAGCACCACCACGTCACCGATGGATTGATTGAAGTACTCCAGAACGGTCACGAACATGCCGTCATTGATCACTGTCTGATCGACGACGCTTTCCGAGGCTACGGGCAACTTGAGGCCCTGGTTGAATGGCTTACCACCGTCAGTGTCCGCTTCGCCCGGTGCTGGATGTTTGTAAAACATCTGAACAGGAGGCGATCCTTCGGAGGGATTGCCGCTCACGCGCTGAACCTCGAACCAGAAGTCCTTGTTCCCAAGGTTCAGAAACTTGGCTTCCATGTCTTTGGCGGAAATATAAAAAGGAATGTTTTTCGCGTTACCTTCAGCATCGAAATGCGCTTCGGTGACCGAAAATGCGGCGACGGGCGCGTTTTTTGTTTCGATGTAAACCTTGATGTTGTCGCCGATGGCCATATTCAGATAGGCCAGGATGTAAACCAGCAATCCATCGCGGTCGCCGTATACCATGTTGATGTTGATCCCCAAGGCACCGTCGTTCTGCGGTTTGAAGCCGGGCGGGTAGGGTGGATCGACAGCCAGTACGCCGATGCCGCGATCGGGCGGGAATACAACGATTTGTTGGTTGGAGGCAGGGCCAGCGTTTGTCATTGGGCTGTTCATGAATGTGTACCTTCCATAAGAGGCGCCCGGCTTCCCGAATGGGCGGCACCGATACGGTCAGATTAGATAACGCGCTCCAGCCTCTGCCTACTGTCATATATGACAGGTAAACCCACGTTTAAGACGAACGGTCTAACCGCATTACATCGGCTCCGGCGGCCCAATCAACCGGCCCATCACCCCAAACAATCCCAACTCCCGGATCACCTCCAGCTCCCCTTTGGTCTCCACCATTTCCGCAATCAACGGCAAATCAATGCTGTTGGTCGCCCGAAAAATAGCCTCGATGAACAGCTTTTTATCACTCTGCTCATCAATGTGGCGGATGTACGCACCATCGATTTTCAAGTAAGCCAGCCCCAGTTGAGCCAGGTTACCGATCTGGCCGAAGCTGCCACCAAAATGCTGCAGACCGATGCGGTAACCGGTGTTGAGCAGGCTGTGGCTCAGGCGTTGCAGTTCTTCCTGAGGTGGCAGTTGGCGTTCGTCGATTTCCAGAATCAGCAACGGTGCGAGTTCGGGCAGCGTTTCGAGCATGTCGAGGATATGTTGCAGCTGCGCTGGATCGCGCAGGGTGCTGCCGGACAGGCTTAACGCCAGGGGCCAACGATTGACGATGAGGTAGTCGAGGGTGGCTTCGAGCATGGCCAGGTCGAACCGGGCCGACCAGCCGAGTCGCTCGATCCACGGCAGGAAGTGCCCGGCGGCAATGGCCTCGCCCTGTGGGTCGAGCAGGCGCGCGAGGACTTTGTGATGCAGCACCTGGCTGGTGTCGGCGCATTGCACCACCGGCTGGAAATACAGTTGCATCTTGCCTTGGTTCAGGGCGTCGTCGATCCAGGTTTGCCAGTCGTTTTGGGACGGGTTCGGCGCGGTGATGGAATCGGCCAAGTGAACCCACGGGCGCTCGGGATGTTGCCGGGCTTCGGTCAGCGCCTGATCCAATCGGGTCAGCACGTCACTGGCCGGTTCACCGGGATGGTAAGGGGCGATCCCCAAATGCGCCACCGGCATGGCGTCGCTGGCGCCGGTCAGGCGCAGGTTTTCCAGGGTGGCGCTGATTTCGCAGGCCAGGCGTGCGGCGTCAGTGCTGTCCAGGCCTGGCGTCAGCAGGCTGAATTCACCGCCGCGATTACGCGCGGCTAGCCAGGTGCGACGTTCCGGTGGCTGGGTCAGGCGTTTGAGCAATTCGCCGACGGCGCTGATCAGCGCATCGGTGCGCTGGCCGCCCAAGCGTTGGTTGAGACCGACCAGATCGTTGATTCGCAGCATCAGCAAATGGCCGTCGCTGCTCTGCTCGGAGACCAGCAACTCGTCGGCCAACTCTTCATCCAGCAAGCGTCGATTGGCCAGGCCTGTAAGGCTGTCCTGATAGGACTCGACCCGCAGTTTTTCACTGCGTGCGACCTCTTCGGCGAACAGCGCCTTGAGCTTCTCGACCATCTGATTCATGGCCAGTACCACGCGTTTCAACTCCGGTGTGCGCGGCAGTTTCGGCAGGCTGAGGAACTCGCGTTTGCTGATGGCTTCGGCTTGTTTGACCATCGTGTCGAGTGGACGAAATTGCCGGCGCAGCAACCAGCCACCAAACACGGCGCTGAGCAGGCCGCACACCAGCAACCAGATCAGGCTGCCGAGGGTGCTGTCCCAGAGTTTGGCCAGGGCGAACTGCGGATTGCTCAACACTTCGACCCGTGCCGCCTGCACCCAGCCGCGCATGATCAGCGCTTCGCCACCGGGTGGGTGGAGGTTGACCAAGTTCACAAACCAGCCGGGAACGCCGTCGATTTGTCCCGGCGCGCTGCGCTCTACCAGCACCTGCGCATCCTCGATGTTGATGATCCGAATGCTGCTGAAATAACCGCTGTCGAAAATCGAGCTGACCATTAATTCGATCATGGCCGGGTCATCGATTTGCGCCGTCAACGACAAACCCAACGCGGTGGCGGCGTCCTGGGCGTGGGAGCGCAACTGGCCGAGCATCTGGTCGCGAGAGCTTTCCAGACTGACAAAAAAATTGCCGCTGAACGCCACCAGCAAGAACAGGCAAATGGCGAGAAACAACTGTTTACGCAGTGACATGAATCACTCCTTGCTCAGGTGGCTAGCCGTCACCCACGGCGAACCCTTCAGCCTGCATCTTTTTTAGTACGTCCTGCCAGCGCGACAGTTTTTTCGAGTCGCTGCTGCGTTTGCCGCCATTGGCTCCCGGCAAGTAAAGGCCTTCTGCGTTGAAGGCGTACACCGGTAGCAAGTCTTTGCGTTGGGAGGCGGGGCGGACCTCGCCGATCAAGTTGTCCAGCACCAGCGGATCGGCCGTGGGGCTGTTGTAGAAAGTCAGCACCATGTGCGCCTGGTTCTGGGTCAGGGCTTTCACGTAGGTGATGCGTAGTTTTTCGCTGGGAATTCCCAGGTAGCGCAGGCTGAAATATTTCGCCAGTGCGTAGTCCTCGCAGTCAGCGGCACCCTTGATCAGGGATTCGACGGGCGTGGCCCAGTAATCGGTCTGATGCCAGATGCGGGTGTCGTCCAGAAAGTTCAGTTGCTGATTGAAGAAGCGATTGACCGCGTTCAGTTGCTCGCGTTCGGGGGCGTTGACTTCGCTACTGAGCATTTGACTCCAGGCCTCGATCCTTCCCCGTCCCGGGCCGAGGGTGCCGTAGCGATCTTCAGCGGTTTGCAGAATCTGCGTAAAACTCCAGTTAGCCCAGACACTGCCCAGCCCGGCCAACAGAAAAGTGATCAGCAACAGCCATCCGCCGAGCCGAAGTCGGAGCGTTGACCATCCTGGACTACGCAGACTGCGGGACATGTCTGGCCGCTCGGGTGCAGATGCCTGAAGTCTAGGCGGTGTTTATTGAAAGGGAGGGTTGATCGTCGGGTTGGTATGCGGACTTGTAATTGAATGGACTCGCCCAAGCCGAGGCGTCTGTGCGCCACGGTGGCATTCTTATAGAAGCCAACGACAGCGAGGGCGAGGCCATGAAAAAGCATACGACGATCAATCAGTCTTTGTCAGCCGATCTGGCGGCATGCACCACAGTTGCGGTGGATCTTGCCAAAAGAGTCTTTCAGTTGGCCGGGGAGGATGTTCTCGGTCAGGTGTTGTTCGAGAATCGAATCAAGTCACGTGAGGCCTTTCAGGCATTTCTTCATAAGCTTCCAGCGAGCGTGACGGTGTTGGTGGAAACCGGGCCAGGCGCTCAGGCATGGGCACGATTGCTGCAAACGCAGGGTAATCCAGTCCGCATCCTGCCGGCCCAGCATGTGGCCAATCATCGCAACGGCCCGAAAAATGATCGCAACGATGCATTGGCTATCTTGCGCGCAGGCCGTGATTGCAAGATCTCAGCCGTACCGCTCAAGAGTGCGGCGGCGCTGGCGATGCAGGCTCTGCACAGGGCCCGGCAGGGATATGTACGGCGACGCACTGCGGTCGGCAATCAGATGCGCGGTTTACTGCTGGAACATGGTGTGGCTATGGCGCAGGGTGAAATGGCTATCAGCCAACTCGTGCCTCGGATAGTGGAAGATGCCACCCAGCCGTTACCCGATTTGCTGCGCGAACTCATCGCCGAATTGCTGGGTGAATGGGGTCAACTGGGCGAACGCATCAACGTGCTGACCGGTCGGCTGGAAGCGGCAGCGAAGGAGGATGAGACGGCGAAGCGGCTGATGACGGTGCGCGGCGTTGGCCCGATCATCGCCACGGCGCTGCTGGCCAAGCAGACCGAGCCTAAACGCTTTGCCAACGCGCGCTTGTTCGCCGCCTACTTCGGTTTGGTGCCCAGCCAGCACAGCAGCGGGGAGAAGGTCCGGTTGGGCAAGATGAGCAAGCAGGGCGATGCTTACTTGCGCAGTCTGACGATCCAGGGTGCCCACGCCGTTTTAAAACAGCTACGACCCGATTCACAGCAGCCGGATGACCAACGTCTCCAGCGTTGGATATCCCGCCTGGGTCGCAAGGAGGCAGCCGTGCGATTGGCCAACCGCAACCTGCGCATCCTCTGGGTGCTACTGCAAAACGACCAGACTTATCGTCGCCAGCCAGGCACTGGCCAGGAGGCGGCGATGAGTCACTGATAACAGAGTTCTGCCACCGGGGCGTTAAGCGCTCCAACCCATGCTGAAGAACATTGACCCAGGTCAGACCGTCGCGGATTGATGCCTAAGCTGCTACTGGCCCTTGAGGCCTTACTGTAATCGGCATACCACGAGCTTACCCAATGTTGGCCAGAAGCCGTTGAAGGCTTCCTCGAACAGGCCTCATACATAGATGCAACCGGGTAGCAGTGTTCAAAAAGCAGGTTGAACGTGGGGGCGAGTCCATACATAGCAGCTGGCGAAGCCTGCGTTCGACGGCGGAGCCGTCGTAAACCCTGCACACGCGGTTTGCCTGATAGACCACAGCAGATGGACTAGCGACGGCTCCGCCGTCGAACGCAGCCTTCGGCAGCTGCTACAGGGAGCGTGGTGAGTTCAGGGTTTGTGCAGGGTTTTCTGTTTGAGGATGTAGAGGGTCACCAACACGGCGCTGGTCAGCATGAACCCCCGCGCCCACGGCAGGGGCACCAGATAGCAGGAGAGCAGGATGCTCGCCCACATCAGACCGATGGCGTAGACCTTGCCCTTGAGCGGGATGCCGTTGCCGCTCAGGTAATCGCGAACCCATGGCCCAAGCCGCGGATGTTCAACCAGCCAATGATAAAAGCGCGGCGAACTGCGGGCGAAGCAGGCGGCCGCCAGCAGCAGGAAGGGCGTGGTGGGTAAAACCGGAAGGAAAATCCCGATCACCCCCAGCGCTACGCTCAGCCAGCCGATGGCCAGCAGCACGTAACGCAACATCAGGGAGCGGTTGCCTATGGGGTTGTCCATAGGCAAAACCTTAGTGGTGACGAGGCTTGAGGATCGCCGGTTTTTCGTCTGGCGCCTGGCACAGCAGGTACAGCGCAGTCAGCGCTTCCGGGATCTGCACGATCATGTCGTCCATCAGGTTGGCGTCTTTGGCGATGTCTTCGAACTCAGGCTGTTCGTCGAACAGACCCGAACCGACCATGATCGGCAGCAGCATTTCGCTGACTTCGTCTTCGGCGGTTTCGAACCAGGCTGCTTCGCGCAGGAACACGCCTTCCATGAAACCGATGCACCAGCCGCGCAGGTCGGAGTCATCCGGCTCTTCGCCCAGGTCCAGGTCGCAGGGCAGCTCGAACTCTTCATCGGATGCCAGTTGGCGAGCGATGTGAGCCTTGAGGGCCAACAGGGTGGATTCGATCGCTTCACGCTCGGTGTCGTCGGCGTAATGCGGCTCTTCGGCGAAGAGGGCGTCGATCCATTCACGGTCGGGAACGGTTTCGGAACAGATCGACAGCGCAGTGAGGTAGCCGTGGGCGGCCACGTAGTCCAGCGCCTCGTCATGCAGTTCGTCGGCGTCGAGGAAGACTTGCAGGCGGGTTAGTTGCTCAGCGAAGGACATTAAAGGGCTACCTTGGGAATTAAACAGATGCGGGAATTCTAGGCCTTCTTGAGCGCTTGGGCCAGCCGCGCGGCATTTTTGCAACCCAGTGTGTCTTCTCAGTGGCACCCTTTGGCGGACGGGCGTCGGGTATACTCGCGCGTTTTGTGATGCCCTGCCGGCGTCGCGGCTGAAATGTGAAGCGTCATGCAATGCGCACTTACGATTTGTCGGTGCAGCCTTCGTGGTTCTGAACCAGCCTTGCAGGGATGTTTTTGTGATTTTTGGAGTTTCTATGCTCGAACAGGCTCAACGCGTCCTCAAGGACATCTTCGGCTACGACAGTTTCCGTGGCCGTCAGGGTGCAATCATTGAGCGCGTGGCCAGTGGCGGCGACGCCCTGGTGCTGATGCCTACCGGTGGCGGCAAGTCCTTGTGCTTCCAGGTGCCGGCGCTGTTGCGCGAAGGCCTGGCGGTGGTGGTGTCGCCGTTGATCGCCCTGATGGACGACCAGGTCGCCACCCTCGAAGAGCTGGGCGTCGCGGCGGCAGCATTGAACTCCACGCTCAGCGCCGAGCAGCAGCGCGATCTGGCGGCACGGATCAAGCGCGGTGAAGTGAAAATGCTTTATCTCGCGCCCGAGCGTCTGGTTCAGCCACGGATGCTGGCGTTCCTGCAAAGTCTTGAAATTTCCCTGTTCGCCATCGACGAAGCCCACTGCGTGTCCCAATGGGGCCACGACTTCCGCCGCGAATACCTGCAACTGGGCCAGTTGGCGGAATTGTTCCCCAACGTCCCGCGTATCGCCCTGACTGCGACCGCCGACAAGCGTACCCGGGAAGAAATCGTCGACCGCCTTCATCTTCAGGATGCCGAGCGTTTTCTGTCGAGTTTCGACCGCCCCAACATTTTCTATCGCATCGTGCCCAAAGAGCAGCCGCGCAAGCAGTTGCTGGCGTTCCTCGCCGAACGGCGCAGCGATGCCGGCATCGTCTATTGCCTGTCGCGCAAGAAAGTCGACGAAGTGGCGGTATTCCTCAGCGAACAAGGCTTCCCGGCACTGCCGTACCACGCCGGTCTGCCCAACGATACCCGGGCTCACCACCAGAAGCGCTTCCTCAATGAGGAAGGCCTGATCATGGTTGCCACCGTGGCGTTCGGCATGGGCATAGACAAGCCCAACGTGCGCTTTGTCGCTCACCTCGATTTGCCAAAATCCCTTGAGGCTTACTACCAGGAAACCGGTCGCGGCGGCCGAGACGGTCTGCCGGCAGACGCCTGGATGGCTTACGGCCTGCAAGACGTGGTGATGCTCAAGCAGATGTTGCAGAACTCCGAGGGCGACGAGCGCCACAAGCGTCTGGAGCAGCATAAGCTCGACGCCATGCTCTCGCTCTGCGAAGAAACCCGCTGCCGTCGCCAGACGCTGCTGGCCTACTTCGACGAAGACATGCCCGAGCCGTGTGGCCATTGCGACAACTGCGTCGATGGCGTGCAGACCTGGGACGCCACCGAGCCGGCGCGTCAGGCACTTTCGGCGATCTACCGCACCGGCCAGCGTTACGGTGTCGGGCATTTGGTCGATGTGTTACTGGGCAAGGACAACGAAAAGGTCCGCAGCTTCGGCCATCAACATCTGTCGGTCTATGGTGTGGGCAAGGCGATGGGAGAGAGCGAATGGCGCTCCTTGTTCCGTCAGCTGGTTGCCCGCGGTCTGGCGGACATCGACCTGGAAGGCTACGGCGGCCTGCGCCTGAGCGACACCTGTCGACCGCTGCTCAAGGGCGAAGTAACCCTGGAGCTGCGCCGCGACCTCAAGCCGCAAACCACGGCCAAAAGCAGCAAGAGCCAGGCGAGCCAACTGGTTCGCGGCGAAGAGCGCGAACAGTGGGAAGCCTTGCGCGCCCTGCGTCGAAAACTCGCCGAAGAGCATGGTGTGCCGCCGTACGTCATCTTCCCTGACTCGACACTGCTGGAAATGCTCCGCAGCCAACCGACCTCGCTGTCGGAAATGGCCACGGTCAGCGGCGTTGGTGCGCGCAAGCTGGAGCGTTACGGCGAGGCCTTCCTCGAAGTCCTCGGCGGACAGGTCGAGGCGCCGAAAGTGGTGGCCGACCTGCGCCACGAACTGATCACCCTGGCCCGTGCCGGCATGACACCGTTGCAGATCGCCGGTCAGCTGCAATGCTCGGAAAAGAACGTCTACACGCTGCTCGCCGAAGCGATTGGCAAGCAGCAGTTGTCGCTGGAGCAAGCGCTGGATCTGCCCGAAGAGTTGATGGGTGAAATCCAGGACGCGTTCCTCGACGGCGAGGGCGAATTGCCGCCCGTGTCGGAGATTGCCGCGCTGTTCGCCGGGAGAGTGCCGGAAGGGGTTTTGTACTGTGTTCGGGCGGCGCTGCAATCCGAATTCGAGATTTAGGTGATCTTCCACGTAGATGTAACGATTCAGTACAGAGCAAGCCTTGCCTCTGGCCAAGGGTCATGCTTAGCTGACTAATAATTAGTTTTTCTCTATTTCAGTCTAATCATGAGTGTTTTATGCCGTTAACCGACCAACACCGCTTTGGCATGCAACTGGCCCAGATGTCGCGCGGCTGGCGTGCCGAACTGGACCGCCGTCTGGCTGGCCTGGGTCTGTCCCAGGCGCGCTGGCTGGTGCTGCTGCACCTGGCGCGTTTTGATGATGCCCCGACCCAACGTGAACTGGCGCAGAGCGTCGGCGTTGAAGGGCCGACCCTGGCTCGTCTGCTCGACAGCCTCGAAAGCCAAGGACTGGTGCAACGTCAATCGGTGCTGGAAGACCGCCGGGCGAAGAAAATCGTCCTCTGCGCTCCGGCCCTTCCCTTGATCGAACAAATTGAAACCATTGCCACCCAACTGCGCCACGAGTTGTTCGAAGGCGTCGATGAGGCGGATTTGAAGATCTGCATGCGTGTCCACGGGCACATTCTGGCCAACCTGGAAAAGTCTTGAGGCATAAACGTCCCCTGGACTTTTGAGATACCCCGTTGGGCAGACTATAAAGAACTACTTGGCAATATCGTGTTCGTACCGGATGTGCGAACGCGTACAAGATGGTTCTGGTTATCTAAGGGATGCTCATGCTCGAGAGTTGGCACATGGTTTTGCGGTGTTGCGCCAGGCTGCTTCTGGTCGGTGGTGCTGTCACTTACTCGGCATTGGCGCCCGCGTTGGGCCTGGGTGATATCACCCTGCATTCAGCGCTGAATCAGCCGTTGCGCGCCGACATCGCCCTGGAAGATGCCGCCGGTCTGGAGGAGGGCGAACTCTCGGTCAGCCTGGCGACAGCGGAGGAGTTCAGCCGCGCCGGCATCGATCGGGTGTTCTTTCTCAATAATCTGAAATTCACCCCGATCCTGCGTGGCAACCGCAGCCTGATCCGGGTGAGTTCCAGCAAACCGGTCAATGAACCTTTCCTGAATTTCCTGGTGCAGCTCAATCAGCCCAACGGGCGCGTGCTGCGCGAGTACACGGTGCTGATCGATCCGCCGGGTTCGCCGGGGATTGTTCCCGTCACCGACGAACCGGTGACCGACGTTCAGTCCTCCGGATTCCCGACGGTTGAGCCGCTCGTTGCGAAGCCACCTGCGGCGAAGAGCAAAAAGCCCCCTGTTCCTCGCGTCGATCAACCTGCCGCCGCGCCTGTGAGTGATCCCGTTGCCGAACAACTGGCCGCCAGCGTGCTGCAAAACCAGCAGCTGCAAGCAACCATCGATGAATTGACTGCGAAGCTTCAGGCCCAGGAGGAGCAGGTCGCTGGTCAGAAAAAGCAGGTGACGGAACTGCAAACCCAATTGGCGGAAATCAAGACCGCGGCGGTGGAGCCGGTTGCACCTGTCGTTGCGGCTCCAGCACCGGCCGTTGTTGAAGAGCCTGAGTCTACTAATTGGCTGCAGATGCTCGGGTTGCTGACGGTGGTGGCTCTGGTGTTGCTGGGGTTGTTCGTTCGGCGTCAACGACAACAGGTTCGGGCATTGCCCGACGCTTTACCTGTTTTGCCGTCACGGCATGAACCGGTGCTCAATCGCACTGCAGAACCGGTTGCCCAATCGTCAGAGTTGCAACCGGCAACTGAATCGGGTGAAGAGTCGCCCGCCGGCGATGTGTTTGAAGGGGTTGATATCTATCTGGCCTATGGCCGTTTTTCCGAAGCGGCCGGTTTGTTGCGAGAGGCGCTGATCAAGGCGCCGCAGCGCACGGATCTGGCCGTGCAGCTGTTGGAAGTCTTGGGTAAACAGGGTGACGTACCCGCCTATGAGGCACAGGAAAACAACCTGCGTGATGCCGGATACGACCTGCAAGAACTTCAGAATATTCGCGCTCGACACCCGAAATTGAGCAGTGCGGCACCGTTGGCCGTTGCAGCGTCAATCACTCCCCCCAAGGCTGTGATTGCCGAAGCAGCACCCAACGATGAGTTCCAGTTGAACCTGGATGACCTGTCGATGGATTCTAGTTGGGACTTGATCAGCCCTTTTGAGCACTCGCCGTCCGCCGCGAAGCCATTGAGTGAATCCGCGCCGGTCGAGCCGCCGTTTGTCTCGAACCTGCACGTCTTGCCCGAGGTATTTGAAATGCCCGACGACTCGACGCTGGACGAGCCCGAACTTGAATGGGTCGCCGAGCCAGACTCGCAGTCTCTGGATGACACCTTTCTCAACGAGTTCAGCGATCCCGGCCAGTCGCTGGAGCTGGAACCGCTGAATCTGGAACCGGCCGAGCCGAGCAGCGCCGACAAACTGGAGCAAGCCCAGACCTGCATTGATGATGGCGATCTGGACAGCGCCATCGAACTGCTCAACGAGTTGCTCAAAGAAGATAACGAGCCGCTTAAGCAGACCGCCCGGAACCTGCTCACCGGGCTATCATAGCGGCGCCCTCTGGCTCAGGAGTTCGCCGATCATGACTGCACGCAAACCGGAAATCATCATCACGTATTGCACGCAATGCCAGTGGCTGTTGCGTGCGGCCTGGCTGGCCCAGGAACTGCTCAGCACCTTCGGTAACGACCTGGGCAAAGTGTCGCTGGTGCCCGGCACCGGTGGGGTGTTTCACATTTTCTGTGGCGATGTGCAGATCTGGGAGCGCAAGGCTGATGGTGGTTTCCCGGAGGCCAAAGTGCTGAAGCAGCGGGTCCGCGATCAAATTGATCCGGACCGCGACCTGGGGCACAACGACCGCACTCAGTGAGAGGCGGCTTCTGCCGCAACGGTCTTCTTGCTTGAGCCGCCCGAGAGTCGGCTGGAGACCACGATCGCCACGATGATCAGCGCGCCACCGATCAGCATGCGCAGCGTCGGGTTTTCATCAAACAGCAGCCAGGCCACGGTGATGCCGTAAACCGGTTCCAGGGCGAACACCACGGCCGCGGTCCGCGCCTTGATCACTGCCAGGCTGGCGACAAAAAGACTGTGAGCGACGCCAGTGCAGAACACCCCGAGCAATCCGATCCACAACCAGTCGATGGCGCGCACTTCGCTCAACTGCGGTGCCGCCACCGGCAACAGGCACAACGCGACCACCACGTTCTGACACAGCGCAGCCTGCACCGCCGGGATTCGCCCGGAGCTGGCTCGGTTGGTCAGCGATAGCAGAGAGAACAGCAAACCTGAACCCACCGCCCACAGCAGACCCATTGTGGCGCCACTGGCCAGATCGAAATCAGGGGTGACCAGCACCAGCCCGACACTGACCAGCACCACCAGCAGGATTTCGTTGGCGCGAATTCGCTCGCGGAAAATCAACCCTTCAAGAATCACGGTAAACGCCGGGAAGCTGGCAAAACCCAGGGTCGCGATCGCCACGCCCGCGACCTTCACAGCGATGAAGAAACTCACCCAGTGTCCGGCCAGCAGCAAACCGCTGAGCAACAGTCGGCGCCAGTCCACAGCCTCGAGTTTCTGCCAGCGAGTAGTGCTGGCGAACCGCGCAAAAACGGCTAACGCCAGCACAGCGAACGCGGCACGACCAAAAACGATAATGGCGGGGGAAGCCGCAGCAAGTTTGCCGAACACACCGGTCAAGCCGAACATCAGTGCGCCGATATGCAGGGCGCCAAGGGCGGTACGGGGAGTCATTGCAATCCTTAACAACAAGCGAACAAAGATGTGGGAGCAGCTTTCGGCAGCTCCTGCATTGAACCGTGAAACCCCCAGTTGTGTCTGTCGGCAAACTATTGCCTTTTGTCGCCAACCTCGCGCCGCAATTTTCCGGGTGAGGCACCGAACTCCCGCAACACCGCCGCCGCGAAGGCGCTCTGCGAACTGTAACCGACCCGACTGGCAATCTCGCCGATCGGCAGCGCCGAATCCCGCAACAAACCCACGGCCATGTGCAAACGCCGACTGCGGATGTAATCCATCGGCGTCTGCCCGCATTCAGCAACGAACCGCGCGTGCAGCCGAGCGCTGGACAGACCGGCGATGCGCGCCAGGTCGGCAACTTGAAGTGGATAAGCGGCGTACTGATCGATATGCGCATTCAGCGCCGCATAAGGCAGGCGCCGACCGCCGATGATCTCGGGTTTGGCGTTGTTGAGACTGGCCAGCAGCAACACCGCGCCTTGTTGCGCGATCAATGGATCGTTGACCTGACTGCCCGCCAACCAACTGACCAATTGGCTTTGCCCGGCATCCAGTGGCAGGCGACCGGCGTTATCGAGCAAACGTCGGCTGGCCTCGGCGTGATCGCCCAGGGACTGAGAAACCCATTGGTCGCTTGGCACATCCAGCACCAGGCAACGGCTGCCATTGGCGCTACCGCAGGCGTGATGGAAACCGGACGGCACCACCACGAAACTCTGCTGGACCACCTGGCTGCCACGCCCGTCGACCTCGAAATCCAGTGCACCCGACAGCCCGAACACCAGCTGCGCGTGGTCGTGACTGTGGACGATCAGGTCATGAGTGTATTGGCGTAGCGTGAGGATCGGTCTCATCGCAGGTCTCCCGGGCAAGGCTGCCAGTCTACACCGAGGGCAATCGTGGGGCGCTGTCACAGGACTGACTCGCCACTGTCATGGGCAATTAACCCGACCGGCGCAAAGTTGCAAAAACTTTTGCAGAGGGTTGCCCATGACCAGCGCCGAGCTCGCCAAACCCAGTCGTAAGCAACGTGTGCGGACCTTGTGGATTTCCGACGTGCATCTGGGCACCCGGGATTGCCAGGCTGAACACCTGTCGCAGTTTCTCAAGGGCTACCACGCGGACAAGATCTACCTGGTCGGCGACATCATCGATGGCTGGAAGCTGCGCGGCGGCATGTACTGGCCTCAGGCGCACACGAATGTGATCCGCCGCTTGCTGACCATGAGCAAGCGCGGCACCGAGGTGATCTACGTCACCGGCAACCACGACGAATTCCTGCGCCGCTATTCGAAGCTGATTCTGGGCAATATCCAACTGGTGGATGAAGCCGTGCACGTGACCGCCGATGGTCGCCATCTGCTGGTCATTCATGGCGACCAGTTTGACGTGATCACGAGGTATCACCGCTGGCTGGCCTTTCTCGGCGACTCGGCCTACGAATTCACCCTGACCCTCAACCGCTGGCTCAACCATTGGCGCGCACGCTATGGCTACGGTTACTGGTCGCTGTCGGCGTATCTCAAGCACAAGGTCAAAACCGCGGTCAGCTTCATCAGCGATTTCGAAGAAGCCATCGCTCACGAATGCGTCAAACGCGAGTTGCATGGCGTTATATGCGGGCACATTCACCATGCCGAAATACGCAAGGTCGGCGGGGTGGATTACCTCAATTGCGGGGATTGGGTGGAGTCGTGCACTGCGCTGATCGAGCATTGGGACGGATCGATCGAGTTGTATCGATTGGCGGATGCCCAGGCGCGGGAGGCGGAGTTGAAAGCCATAAAAATCGCAGAACCGGCTTAAATCGCTAGAGATGTGGTGTATGGATAGGCCTCTTCGCGAGCAAGCCCGCTCCCACATTGGACTTTGTCTAACTTGAGAATGCGGTCAACTGTGGGAGCGGGCTTGCTCGCGAATGGACTGCGCAGCAGTCACCAGCAGTTTTCAGGCTGGCGAATGTTCTTCCATCGCCGCCTTGTAAATCGAATGCTTGGGCTGCGCAAACAACCGTTCCATCATCGGTTCAAAGAAGCTCAGCGGTAGCGTGTCATACGCCGGATCAAACGCCGCTGCGTCATATTTGGCGCAAAACTCAATGGTCGCCTGATACTGCGGATGCCCGCTGAATTGCTCGCGCAAATGCCGGTCCATCCCTAGATGATGGAAGAAGTAATACCCCTGGAAAATTCCGTGTTTTTCGACCATCCACAGGTTCTCGGCGCTGACGAACGGCTTGAGAATCGCTGCTGCGATGTCCGGGTGGTTGTAGGAACCCAAGGTGTCGCCGATGTCGTGAAGCAGTGCGCAGACCACGTATTCTTCATCCCGGCCATCGCGCCAGGCACGGCTGGCGGTTTGCAGGGAATGGGTCAGACGATCCACCGGGAAGCCGCCAAAATCACCTTCCAGTAATTTCAGGTGCGCCACAATCCGAGTCGGCAATTGCCTCGCATAGGCACTGAAATCTGCGGCGATGATCGCCCAGTCTTCCTGCGTGCCGTCCCGCATGTGGGTGAACCGGGCGTTGGCATTCATCGTCTGTCCTCCTGTGGTTCATTGCGCCTAGAACGGCACGCGACCCAGAATCATGTCTCGGTACATGACGAAATCGCCGAGCAGGCTGTAAAACGGATGTTGAAAGGTCGCGGGACGGTTCTTCTCGAAGAAGAAATGCCCGGCCCAGGCGAAGCTGTAACCCGCCAGCGGAAGGGCCCATAACAGCAGCCAGGCGCCTTTGCCGATGGTCAGGACCAAAATGAAAACAACCAGCGTCGTGCCGATAAAGTGCAATCGTCGGCAGGTACTGTTGCTGTGTTCGCTGAGGTAATATGGGTAGAACTCAGCGAAGCTGTTGAAACGTTTGATGTTTTCCACGACTGCGATCTCTGTGGTTATTGTTCTGACTGCAAGATGTTCTGCGGGTAGCTTATTTGAGTCTAGAGTGATCATTGGCATCAGCCAGTGACAATAGGCGCCACTTTAGTATCCTTCGGAAATTGGCCGTAGCATGCGGCTCATCATGTAAGTGGGCGACATGAGCGAACGAACGACTTCTGCAAGCTGGGCGATGGGGATTGTCAAAGCACTGGAGATGGACGGCCTGGATTGCCGGGTTCTGTTCAAACAGCTGGGGCTCGACTACGCGGCACTGGATGATCCGGACGCGCGCTTCCCGCAAGATTCCATGACACGCCTGTGGCAGCGCGCGGTTGAGCTGTCCGGCAACCCGGCGATTGGCCTGAACATGGGCAAGGTGGTGCGACCGGCCTCCTTCCATGTGGCGGGCTACGCCTTGATGTCCAGCCAGACCCTGGCCGAAGGCTTTCAACGGCTGGTGCGTTATCAGCGGATCATTGCGGAAAGTGCCGACCTGAGTTTTCGGTTGTTGGATGAGGGTTATGCGCTGATTCTGACGGTCCACGGCGATCATCTGCCACCGACCCGGCAGAGTGCGGAAGCGTCACTGGCCTGTGCCCTGGCGCTGTGTGGCTGGTTGACCGGGCGCACCCTGCAACCGCGCAAGGTGCTGGTGCAGGGCAATCAGCCCGTCGATCTCGAACCCTACAAACAAGCCTTTCATGCGCCTTTGATGTTCAACGCGCCTTATGACGCCTTGATCTTCGAACGCGCTGACATGGAGGCGCCGCTGCCTACCGCCAACGAGGCTATGGCGCTGTTGCATGACCGGTTTGCCGGCGAATACCTGGCACGGTTTTCCGAGAGTCGCGTGACCCACAAGGCGCGGCAGGTGCTCTGCCGATTGCTGCCCCAGGGCGAACCCAAGCGCGATACCGTGGCGCAGACGCTGCACCTGTCGCAACGCACCTTGCAGCGACGCTTGCAGGAAGAGGGCACGAGTTTTCAGACGTTGCTGGACGACACCCGGCGTGAACTGGCCGAGCAATACCTGGCTCGGCCGACCATGACCCTGCTGGAAATTGCCTACCTGCTGGGGTTCGCCGATCCGAGCAATTTCTTCCGCGCCTTCCGCCGCTGGTTCGACGCCACCCCCGGCGAGTACCGGACGCGGTTGATGGGCGCGCCTGCTCCTGTCAGTGACGCCAGAACGCCGGAATACACAGAACAAATACCGTAATGATCTCGAGTCGGCCCAGTAGCATACCGAACGAGAGAATCCACTTGGCGGCGTCCGGCAGGGTGGCGAAGTTGCCCGCCGGGCCAATGGTCTCGCCCAGGCCCGGACCGACGCCGGACACCGTGCTGGCCGCGCCAGTGAGGGCGGTCATCCAGTCAACGCCGAGCAGCGACAACAGCAGCGCGATCACGCAGATGGTGATGGCGAAGAAGAACGAAAAGGTCAGAATCGAACGCACGATCTCTTCGTCGAGGCGGTGACCGTTGTACTTCTGCTTGATCACCGCGCGCGGGTGAATCAGCTGGTTAAGGTTGGCCTTGAGCAGGATGTAGGCGACCTGGAAGCGGAAAATCTTGATCCCGCCAGCGGTCGAGCCCGAGCAGCCGCCGATAAAGCCCAGATAGAAGAACAGCATTAGCGAGAAATTGCCCCAGAGGCTGTAGTCTCCCAGCGCAAATCCTGTGGTCGTCACCACCGAGGTCACGTTCAGCGCCACGTGCCGCAGCGCCTCCAGCCAATGCAGCTGGGTGGTCCACCAATACCAGGTGCCGAGCACCAGCCAGGTCACCAGCAACATGCCGAGCAAGCCTTGCACCTGTTCATCCTTGATCAGCGCCCGACGGTTACCGCGTAACATGGCGACATACAGGGTGAACGGCAGAGCGCCGAGAATCATGATGACAATCGCGACCCAATGCACCGCAGGCTGCGGCCACTTGGCCAAAGACTGGTCGGAGGTGGAAAACCCGCCGGTGGAAATCGCCGACATCGCGTGGTTGATCGCATCGAACGGGCTCATCCCGGCCCACCAGAACGCCAGGCTGCCGATAATGGTGATGCCGACGTAGGCTGCAACGATCAAACGCGCCACCATGTGCGAACGGGGCATGACTTTTTCGGAACGGTCCGACGACTCTGTCTGAAACAGCCGCATGCCACCAATGCGCAGCAGTGGCAGAATCGCTACCGCCATGCCGATAAAGCCGATGCCGCCGATCCAGTGCAGCAACGAGCGCCACATCAGAATGCCAGGGGACATGGCGTCCAGGCCCGTGAGTACCGTCGACCCGGTGGCGGTGATGCCGGACATGCTTTCGAAGAACGAATCGGTGTAGCTGATGTGCTGGGTCAGCAGGAACGGCAGCGCGGCGAAGATGCACACCACCAGCCAGCTGCTGACCGTCAGCAGGTACATGTCTCGCGGGCGCAGGTGAATGTGTTCGGGACGACCGGGGATGACCAGGGCCAAACCCGCGACGAAGGTAATCATGCTCGCCCAGAGGAACGACGGCAGGTCGCTGGTGCGGTCGAAAATCACCAGGGTGGCCATGGGCACGACCATGGCGATGGCCAGCGTGATCAGGAAGATGCCGATGATGAAACCAATAATCCGTAAGGTCGGCAACGCCATGAAGTCCGCTCGGGCTGAAATAGGGAAGGGCGCCATTCTACCTGCGGGGCAGGGCATGTAAACCGGCGCCGCCTGCGCAGTTGCAGCTAGAATAGCCAAACATTTTTTTCAGGAGGTGGCCGATGCAGGCTCTCGACGCTTTGCTCAACCGTGTTTCCGTTCCACGACTGCTCGAACCGGCACCGACCGCAGAACAACGCGAAGTGTTGTTTGGCGCTGCGATGCGAGCGCCAGATCATGGCCACTTGCAGCCTTGGCGTTTCCTGACAGTCGAAGGCGCGGCGCGCGAGCAAATGGGCGAGTTGCTGGCCGAAGCGGCGAAGCTGCAGGACAGTGAAGTGTCCGAGGCGGCGTTGGACAAGGCGCGTAACGGTCCACTGCGCGCGCCACTGGTAGTTGTGGTGATCGCCCGGTTGCAGGATCACGTTAAATATCCGAAGTCCGAACAACTTCTGGCGGCGGGTTGTGCGGCTCACGGGATTTTGCTGGCGGCTTATGCGCAAGGGATTGGTGCGGTGTGGCGCACGGGTGAACTGGCGTATTCGGCGCATGTGGCCAAGGGGTTGGGCCTGGCTGAAGGGGAAGAGGTGATTGCGTTTCTTTACCTCGGCACGCCGCAGAAGGAGCCGCGCGTGGCGGAGAAGGTTGGTCTGGCCGAGTTTGTCAGCGCCTGGCCCGGTAAGGCCTGAAGATCAAAAGATCGCAGCCTCGTTTCACTCGACAGCTCCTACAGGGGGACGCGAGGCTGCGATCTTTTTGCACCACCATGGCGCTTACGGCTGAACAACCGCCCCCGGCACTAACGGCAATTCCAGGCTGGCAATGAACCCGCCCTCAGGGTGATTGGCCAGCACCAGACTCCCGCCATGCCGCTCTGCCGCACGGCGCGCAATCGCCAACCCTAAACCATGCCCCGCCGCCGTCTGCCCCGGCGCCCGGTAGAACGGTTCGCCCAACTGGCTCAAATGCGCAGCCTCTACGCCCGGCCCATGGTCACGCACACTGACCACAATCCGCTCGCCCTGACGCACCGCCTGCATTTCAATCGATTGCCCCACCGGGTTGAACCGCTGAGCATTGCGCAGCAGGTTGTCGACGGCGCGCTCGATCATCGTCGGCCAGCCTTTGAGGTTCAGCTGCGGCTCGGCCTCAAGGTGCACATTCTGCTCCGGCGAACCCAATTGAGCATCCTTTTGCAGCGTGTTGAGCAGCGCATTGAGATCAACCTCTTCAGCGCTGGCGTTGTCGGCATCGACCCGCGCCAGTACCAGGATTTCGCTGATCAGTGCTTCCAGTCGGTCGCACTCCCGAGTGAGGCGCGGCCAGAGTTTTTCCCGTTCTTCCGGGTTGGCCCGCTCGGCGAGTGCCAGTGCAATGCGCAGCCGGGCAAGCGGTGAACGCAGTTCATGGGACACATCCCGCAGCAACTGCCGCTGACTGCCGATCAAACTTTGCAGACGCGCGCCCATGCGGTTGAAGTCGTTGGCCAGCACGCCGAATTCATCGCGCCGGTTGGCCAGTTTTACCAGGCTGTTTTGTTGGTAGGTGGTTTGCCCCAGATCATGCACCGCGCCGCGCAAGCGGCTGAGTGGGCGAGTAATGGACATCGTCACGAACAGGCTGAACAAGGTCAGCACCACCAACGCGATCCCCAGCGCACTCAATGGCCAGAGCAGGCTTTCGCGGTGCCAGGAATCAAGTTCCGGGTGCGGGATGCGATAAATCAGCAGGTAGGTGTCACCGGTTTTTTCGCTGGTGTACTCCGCCGTCAAGCGACGCCATGGCAGGCGCCGATCATCGTTGTTCTGACGCGCTTCGAAGGCAGCCGCCCTGCGTGGGAACGTACCGCGCACCACCGGATCGCCGCTCTCGTTGAGCACTTGAACGTCGATGTGATACTGGCGCTTGCGCTGTTCCAGAATGTCCTGGGCCGCGTCTTCACCCTGTGATTCGTAAGTTTGCGTCCACTGTTCGGCCAAGGTATTGAGGCCGGGATGGCGACTGAGAATCCACGCGTCCTGGTTGAGCATGTGCCCCAGCAGAATGGAGAGCCCTGCAACCAGAGCGATGGCCAACCAGAAACTGGCCAGAATACGCCAGAACAATGAGCGCACAGAAAATCCTCAAGCAAAGAAAGCCCAACGGCGATTAACCGTTGGGCTGTGATATGACGCTAGAACATTATTGCGCCTTTTGCGGCTGTTGCGCTTTCCAGGCCTTGAACTCGGCCCATTCGGCGCGACGCTCAGCCTGTTTTTTCTGGATCTCGTCGAATTGCTTCTGTTGATCCGGTTTCAGCAAGGCACGCACATCGGCTTCGCCTTTTTTGTGGTTGGCCGCCATTTCATCTTTCATGGCCTTCTGGTCGGCTGGCGAGAGTTTTTCCAGGTACTTGTCGACCACTTGCTGACGCTCATGCATCTGCTCACCCATGATTTTACGGATCTGCTCGCGCTGTTCGCGGCTCAGGTCCAGCTGGCTGTACGGGCCTTTGCCGTGCATGCCGTGCATCTGACCGCCATGGCGTGAGCCGTCCATCGGGCTACCCATCGGGCCGGCACCTTCAGGCATGGCCATGGCAACGGTCGGCAGGGCGGCAGCGAACATCAGAGCGATAAGAGTCTTGCGCATAGTGAATCTCCTTGTCTCGTTCCCGGTACGTTCCGGATGAGTACAGATTACGGAGATCAAGGTCAGCGGCGGTCAGCGGAGCGTAAAGCTTGGGTAAAGACGATTTCAGATTGACCTGACAAATCCAACACTTTTGCCGATTTCATTGACCAAACATGACCGGTGTAGCAGCTGTCGAGCCCCAGCGAGGCTGCGTTCGGCTGCGCAGCAGTCGTAAACCCTGAACACGTGGTTTACTTGAAAAAACGCATCGCCTGATTTCGCGACTGCTGCGCAGCCGAACGCAGCCTCGCTGGGGCTCGACAGCTGCTACGAAGGTTTGCGTTGGATTTCAGAGGCTGTAGTAGTAGCCACGGCTGCGCAGGGCCACGATGCGCGGGCGACCGTCGGGGTGCGGGCCGATCTTTTTGCGCAGGTTGCTGACGTGCATGTCCAGGCTGCGGTCGTACAGCGTCAGCTTGCGACCGAGGGCGATTTGCGCCAGTTCCTGTTTGTCCAGCGGCTCGCCGGGTTGCTTGAGCAAGGCTTCGAGCAAACGGCTTTCGGAAACGGTAAGGGTGAATTCCTGTTCATCGATGCTGACCACGCCGCGCACCGGACTGAAACACAGGTCGCCCAGTTCCAGCTGGCTGGACACCGCCGCCGGATGACTGCGGCGCAACACGGCGCGCAGACGAGCTGTCAGTTCCCGTGGGTCGCACGGTTTGGCAAGGTAGTCGTCAGCGCCGAGTTCCAGGCCGAGGATGCGGTCCAGCGGTTCACCGCGAGCCGAAAGCATCAGCACCGGCAAGTCCGGGTGATCGCTGCGCAATTGCTTGAGCAGCTCCAGGCCGCTGCCGTCCGGCAGCATCACGTCCAGTACCACAGCTGCCGGCGACGTTTCGGCCAGTGCGCGACGGGCGCTCTGACCATCGTGGCAGGCGCGGACCTGGAAGCCTTCCTGGCTCAACCAGCTGCTCAGGAGCTCACATAGCTCCTGGTCATCATCAATTAATAACAGCTCGCTCATGACTCACTCAATTTAGCCATTGCCTACGTTTTCTGGTGGCACCACTGGCGAAGATACCGCAGAGCAGCGCCAATAGCGCTACTGCGGCGCCGATGACGAACCACTGTTGCTGATCGGTCAATAGACGCGGCAGCGGGCTGCTGGCTTGGGCTTCCTTGAGTTGCAGCTTGAGGCGCTGATTCTCTTGGCGCAACCGGCTCAGCTGGGCACTTTCGCGTTCGGCATCGGTATTCTGCAGTTGTTTGCTCAATACTTCTCGTTGCTGTTCGCTTACCTTCAAGCGCTGTTGCAACTCGGTGATCTGGCTGCCGGCGCTCAGGGACAGCGGTGTGGAATTACCGCCCTCGGCGCTTTCTTCACCATGAGCAGGGGCCACAATCGACAACGTCACCAACATCAGACACAACGGACCTTTGCGCATCGCCACTCCTGATTCCAATACGAGTATTGGGCAGGTTGTCGGCCGGTAAACGAGAATAATGAGCGTTGAGCGCGCGATGAACCGATAAGGTTCATCGCGCTGGAGGGATATTAAGGCAGGACTTGCTTGAACGGCTTGACCGAAACGTTGGCGTAGACGCCTGCGGCGACATACGGATCAGCGTCGGCCCAAGCCTGGGCGGCGCTCAGGGAATCGAATTCGGCGACGATCAGGCTGCCGGTGAAACCCGCAGCGCCCGGATCATTGCTGTCGACCGCCGGGTGTGGGCCGGCCAAAACGATGCGCCCTTCACCTTTGAGCACTTGCAGGCGCTCAAGGTGGGCAGGCCGTGCGGCCAGGCGGGCTTCCAGGGAGTTGGCGACGTCTGTGGCAATGATTGCGTAAAGCATGTCAGTCCTCGGTTTTTGGCGTTGTGGTATCGGCGTCGTGCAGGTGGCGGGACAGGTAAATGCCCTGGCCGACCAGGAACAGCAGCGTCATGCCCAGGCTGCCGAAGACTTTGAAGTCGACCCAGTAGTCCTGAAAGGTGAACGCGACGAACAGGTTGGCGGCACCGCAAAACAGGAAAAACCCGATCCAGGCGATGTTCAGACGGGTCCAGACCGGCTCCGGCAGGGTCAGCGCGTGGCCCATGATGCGTTTGATCAGCAATTGCTCACCGACGAAGTGGCTGCCAATGAACGCCAGGGCGAACAGCCAGTTCACCACCGGGGCTTTCCATTTGAGGAAGGTTTCGCTGTGGAACGCCAGGGTCAGGCTGCCGAAGACCAGGCAGGCGATGAGGGTTAGCCACTGGCTCTTCTCGAGCTTGCGCTGCTTGATGAACAGCGTGCCGTAAACCACCAGGGAGCTGATGATCAGCATGGCGGTGGCGCTGTAAATACCGCCTACAGTCAACTCCTGACCGGCGATGTCGACGACCCGTGGATCGAGTTTGAAGACGATGAAGAACAGCAGAAGCGGGATGAAATCGATGAATTGTTTCACAGTGGCAGCCAGAAGCAGGATGTGGCGGCATAATAACAAACATATGGGCGCGCGATAGCGCCAGCTGATTTGAGGTAAAAAAGTCCTGTGAATGTTGATTTGCACTGCCATAGCACGGCCTCCGACGGCGCTCTCGCGCCTGCAATACTGGTTGCGCGTGCGTTCGAGAAAGGCGTGCGAGTCCTGGCCCTGACCGATCACGACACCCTCGAAGGCCTCGACGAGGCTCGCAGTGCGGCGACCGCGCTGGGGATGCAATTGGTCAATGGCGTCGAATTGTCCTGCACCTGGGGCGGCGCGACCATTCACGTGCTGGGCTATGGTTTCGACGTCAACGCCGCGCCGTTGGTCGAGGCCATCGCTAAATTGCACGATGGCCGCTGGCTACGTTCCGAAGAAATAAGCCGAAAACTGGCATTGAAAGGCATGCCGGGCGCGCTCGAAGGGGCTCGGGCCATCCAGCAGGAACTGGGCGACAGCGGCAACGCGCCGGCCCGCCCGCATTTCGCCGACTGGATGGTGCGTGAAGGTTTCGTCAAGGATCGCGCCGAAGCGTTCCGCAAATGGCTGGGCGCCGGCAAGCTGGGGGACGTCAAGCAACACTGGCCGACCTTGGAAGACACCGTCGAAACCCTGCGCGCCGCCAAGGCCTGGGTCAGCCTGGCGCATCCGTGGCACTACGATTTCACTCGCAGCAAACGTCGCCGGCTGATTGCCGACTATATTCAAGCAGGGGGCCACGCTATCGAAGTGGTCAATGGCCATCAGCCCGCCGAGCAAGTGGGCAGCCTGGCGATTCTCGCCCGTGAATTCGGTCTGCTGGTCAGCGCCGGCAGTGATTTTCATGGCCCTGGAGGCTGGTCCGAGATCGGTGAATACCGCCCGCTTCCGGAGGATTTGCCACCACTGTGGTGTCGATTCAAACATGACCCAATTATTGCCGCCGTCTGAACAGGTAGAGAATGTGAGTCAATTTTTCCAGATTCATCCGGAAAACCCGCAAGTGCGCCTGATCAAACAGGCTGTCGAGATCATTCGCAGCGGCGGGGTGGTGATTTATCCCACAGACTCGTCCTACGCCATTGGTTGCCAGATCGGCGACAAGAATGCCGTGGAGCGCGTGCGCCGGTTGAGACAGCTGGACGAAAAGCATAACTTCGCGCTGATTTGCAGCGACCTGTCGCAACTGGGGCTGTTTGCCAAAATCGATACCGGCACCTTCCGCCTGCTTAAAGCTCACCTGCCGGGGCCTTACACCTTCATTCTCAACGCCACCCGCGAAGTCCCGCGGCTGTTGTTGCACCCGAAAAAACGCACCATCGGGCTGCGCGTGCCGAGCCATCCGATTGCCCTGGCGCTGCTGGAAGAACTCGGCGAACCGCTGATGAGCGTGACCCTGATCATGCCCGGCGACACCGACCCGATGACCGATCCTTACGAAATGCGTCAGTTGCTCGAGCATCAGGTCGACCTGATCATCGACGGCGGTTTTGGCGGGATCAAGGCGTCCACCGTGATCAACCTCGCCGACGGCGAGCCGGAAGTGATCCGCGTTGGTTGCGGCGACCCGACGCCGTTCATGGCCGAGGCGTAGATGTCTGCAGTAGAACCCGTTGTCGACAGTCAGGCCGGAGCCCAGCAAGAGCTGCCCTTCGCGATGGTCTATGGCCAGGCGGTCATGGAAATGCCGCTGGACCTGTACATTCCGCCGGATGCGCTTGAGGTTTTTCTCGAAGCTTTCGAAGGCCCCCTCGACCTGCTGCTGTACCTGATCCGCAAACAGAACATCAACATTCTCGACATCCCGGTGGCGGAAATCACCCGTCAGTACATGGGCTATGTCGAGTTGATGCAGTCGGTGCGCCTGGAGTTGGCCGCCGAGTACCTGGTCATGGCCGCGATGCTGGCCGAGATCAAATCGCGGATGCTGCTGCCGCGTGCCGAAACGATCGAGGCCGAAGAAGACGACCCCCGCGCTGAACTGATCCGCCGCTTGCAAGAGTACGAACGCTTCAAGGCTGCTGCCGAAGGCATCGATGGCCTGAGCCGTGTGGGTCGTGACGTGGTCGTCCCCAGGCTCGACGCCCCGGAGGCCCGGGCGCGCAAGCTGTTGCCAGACGTGCGTCTTTCAGAGCTGTTGTTGTCCATGGCAGAAGTGTTGCGCCGTGGCGACATGTTCGAAAGTCACCAGGTCAGCCGCGAGGCGCTGTCCACCCGCGAACGCATGAGCGATGTGCTGGAGCGCCTCAAGGGCGGCGGTTTCGTGCCCTTTGCCGAGCTGTTCACCGCTGAGGAAGGACGTCTGGGGGTGGTGGTAACCTTTATGGCGATTCTCGAACTGGTCAAGGAATCCTTGGTCGAGCTGGTGCAGAATGAGCCGTTCGCAGCGATCCACGTGCGGGCCCGAGCCGAATAACGAGTTGAATCATGAACCTGACTGAACCCCGCGAGCTGGCGCCATTGCTTGAAGCCTTTCTGTTGGCCTCGGGAAAACCGCAATCGCTTGAACGCCTGTTCGAACTCTTCGAAGAGGGCGAGCGGCCGGAGCCGCCGGTCTTCAAGAAAGCCCTGACGATTCTCGCCAAGTCCTGCGACGGCCGCGCCTTCGAGCTGAAGGAAGTGGCCTCCGGGTATCGCTTGCAGATCCGCGAAAAGTTCTCGCCGTGGGTAGGACGTTTGTGGGAAGAGCGGCCGCAGCGCTATTCCCGCGCCATGCTCGAAACCATTGCGCTGATTGCCTATCGCCAGCCGATCACCCGGGGCGAGATCGAAGACGTGCGGGGCGTGGCGGTCAACAGCCACATCGTCAAAACCTTGCTGGAGCGCGAGTGGATCCGCATCGTCGGCTACCGCGACGTGCCGGGTAAACCGGCGATGTTTGCGACCACCAAGGCGTTTCTCGATCACTTCAATCTGAAAAACCTCGACGATTTGCCACCGCTGGCCGAATTGCGCGAACTTGAACCTGATCCGGTGCTCGATTTCGACGACGCGCCGGTGCCTGCCGGGTTGCAGGAGTTGGCCGACGCCAGCGCCGAGCCGGAAGAGCCGAAGGAAGAAACCAGTTTCCATACACTGTTGCTGGAACTCGACACGATGGAGGAGGGGCTCAAGACCGACTTCGACGATCTGTTGCGCGATGGCGAGGTGACCGAGACCGAAGAGATCCTGGATCAGCCCGAGTTTGAGCCTGAAATCGAAGTTGAACTTCAGGTCGAGCCCGAAGCCACGGTCGAAGAAGAGCAGGAAGAAGAGCAAGAAGATGATGTGCTCGGCGTTGCCGAGGCTCGCGAAAAACTCCTGGCCGCCGTCGCCGCCCTTGAACAACACAAGCCCGAGCCCGAGCCTAAGCTGAGCGACGAAGAAGCCGAAGCCCGGGCCCTCGCCGAAGCAATCGAGGCCGAACGCCGCGAATTCGACGACTGACTCGAATCTTGTGGACACTGAATATCCCCTGTGGGAGCGGGCTTGCTCGCGAAGGCGGTGGGTCAGGCAACAATAATGTCGACTGACCCACCGCCTTCGCGAGCAAGCCCGCTCCCACAGTGGTTTTGTGGTGTTGCCTGGAATTATCGATGAGCTCAACCAAAGACCCCTGCATAAGCCTCTGCAAATTCACCGACGACATCTGCATCGGCTGTGGCCGCAGCAAGCGCGAGATCAAGGCGTGGAAGAAACTCGACAAGGTCGACAAGCGCACGGTACTGGCCGAAGCGTCGCTGCGGCTAACCAAACTCGGCGCCACCGGTCGGCGGAAATCCAGGTAAGTCGCCATTGATCAGCTAGTCTCTGATGCGCGAACGCTCCCATGAGCGTATGATTCGCGACCCTTCGGCGATCCCTTCGCCCGAGAACCAGCTTTCAACTCTTCAGGACCCTCACTTCAGAGCTGCCTGAACAGACCACACCGGGAGGTGCCCAGATGAGTATCAACGACCAGAAAGACGACCAGGAAATCGGCCCAGCAGGCGAAAAACTGCAGAAAGTCCTCGCCCGTATCGGCGTCGGCTCGCGCCGTGACGTAGAAGCCTGGATCAGCCACGGCCGCATCAAGGTCAATGGCAAAGACGCCACCCTCGGGCAGCGCGTCGACATGCACGACGCCATCACCATTGATGGCAAGGTGATCAAGCGCGAAGAAGCCGCCGAGTCGGTACGCCGCGTGATCATGTACAACAAGCCGGACGGCGAAATCTGCACCCGCCTTGATCCGGAAGGCCGTCCGACCGTTTTCGACAAGATGCCGCGCCCGAAAGAAGGTCGCTGGATCAACATCGGTCGTCTGGACATCAACACCACCGGTCTGCTGATGTTCACCACCGACGGTGAGCTGGCCAACCGCCTGATGCACCCTTCCTACGAAATGGACCGTGAATACGCGGTACGTGTGCGTGGCGAAGTCGATGACGAGATGATCGAGCGTCTGAAAGCAGGCGTCGTCCTCGAAGACGGCCCGGCCAAGTTCACCGACATCAAGCAAGCGCCGGGTGGCGAAGGTTTCAACCACTGGTATCACTGCGTGGTGATGGAAGGTCGCAACCGCGAAGTCCGTCGTCTCTGGGAATCCCAGGGCCTGGTGGTCAGCCGTCTGAAGCGCGTGCGTTTCGGTCCGGTGTTCCTCAACTCCGACCTGCCGATGGGTCGCTGGCGCGAAATGAGCCAGTACGAAGTCGACATTCTGAGTGCTGAAGTTGGCCTGACGCCTGTGGCCATGCCGCAGATGAATGCCAAGAGCAAAGACAAGCTCGACCGCATGCAGCGTAAATCGTCGCGTCCAATGGGCAAGACCGAGCGCGTGCGTTCGTTGCGTCCAGCGATCGGCAACCAGACAGCGGCTACTCCACGTGATACTCGTGAACCGCATATCGAAGGCGAGCGTCCAGCCCGCAAACCAGCAGCACCTCGTGCTGACGGCGAGCGCGGTCCACGCACGCCACGTCCGGCCAATGGTCGCACTGAGCGCGGCGAAGGCCGTGGTGCACCAAGCGGTGGTCGTAGCGATCGCGGTGCTCCAGCCGGTCGTGGTGAGTCTCGTGGTGAGTCGGGTCGCGGTACGCCGGTGGCAGACCGTCCTTCCGACACCAAGCGCCCGGCCAAGGCACCGGCGAAGAAGCGTCCAGGCATCGTTCTGGTCGACAAGGACGCGCCATCGGGCAAGCGCCGTGGTGCGCCAGCCGGTTCGGGCCAGCGTCCGGGCTTCGGTCGTCGCAAGCCTGAGTAATCGGTAAGCGGCACATGAAAAACGCCAACCCTCGGGTTGGCGTTTTTTTTGGTCTGTCTTTGTGGCTAAAACACAAACCGCCCATCAAACACCGGCTCATCATCCAGCGCCAACACGCCGCTGGAGAAGATCAGGTCCAGATGATGGCTACCCTTCGCGCCACCCCCCAATCCCAGATGCAGCCCGCAATGACGCTCCTCGAACCCGGCATTGCGCGCATACAACGCCTTAACGCCTTCATTTGTGCCAATTCCCAGCTCCTCAATCCGCCGATTGGATGGATTGGCCTCCAGGTACTTGTTGAAGTCATGTTCCAGCCCCGGCACCTCGGTGGCGATTTTGCTGATGGTCGAGTTCTCGATCCACAACTCTAGCGGCGACTCCAGCACCCCGTATTTGCGGGCAAATGGAATGGTGCTGAGAAAAGTCCCCATGAACTTGACCCGGCCGTTAATGGCCTCGCTGTGCGTGGCAATTTCACCAGGCGCCAGATCGAAGTTGCCGACACCGTTGATGTCGGTCCACTTCTTGATACTGCTCAACGGTGTGTCGAACCACGAGCCGTGATCATCTTTGAAACTTAACGTGGTGGCATGGGACATGCGCTGGATCAAGTGGCTGTTCAACCCGGCAATGCGCTGCGGGGTGACACTGAACGTGTCGTAGAAGTAATCGCCATAATCCTTGAACAGCAGCGACTTCTTCCAGTTCTCGGCCATGACGCCTTGCAGCGCGCGGACAAATTCCGGGCCGTCGGGGCGTGGGTTGGGCAGGGTGGAAGAGTCGTAGAAGAAAATGTACAGATCGCTGTCGGCAATAGCCTTGGCCAGCAATTCTGTGGATTCCAGATCCAGTCGCATCGCACTGAAGCTGAACCGTGGGCTGTTGCTGACCTGTTCGGCGATGGCGCCCGTCAGTGCCTGGTAATCAGCCGTGTGGCCGAGCAAGACCTTCGCCGGGTTGATGCCGACAAGGGCAGGGTGATGTGCGAGGTAGTAAAGGAAATGCGAAATGGCGCGTTGCTTATCCATGTAGTCCTCCCTGACAAACCGAGAAAAAGTGGCAGGCACCACCGGCCGGATCGTGCCTGCCGGGATGTCTTACAGAGGCCACATCGCCGTGCCGAACGGAACAACCGCATCGGCTTGCATCATTTCAACGGCGGCTTCATGGGTCGGTGCTTCAAACCAATCGTCCAGTTGCAGTTCAGTTTCCAAGTCTTTTTCAAGTGCTTGCATTGTGAATCTCCTAGATGACTTTTTTGGTAAGTGCTGCGGCGCGTTTTCAATCATTGAATAACCCGCCAACTTGCTGATTGATGCGTCTCAGCAAGTCGCTGAAAACCTAGTTCAGAGATTTTTAAATTGCAAAAAAATAATCAAATAAGATTTGTTTGAACTTTTTATTCTATTTTTAATTAAGAAATTTGTTGATAAAAAACAAAAAACTAACTCGACCTTTTCCTAAGGAAACGTCCTACCGTCAATTTGCAGTCAGCCTACAGCCAGATCTGATTCGGCAAATTTACGTTACGGCATGTAAAGAAATGCTGACGAAATCAAGCCTCAAAGCCCATGGTTTGACGCTTGCGGAAGAGATGTAAGGAAAACCTTCCGCCTAACAGCCAACTAACCCTTGCGCAGGGCTCTGGCCCGCTTGTTTCAGGCGCGGTTGAAGGGTGAGATGCGTCCCATGCCTGTCGTGCAGGTGCATAACAAGAAGGAGGCGCAATGTACGCCGTGACTCATCTCCATCTCTCCCCGTGGAGCGATTTTTCCGTCGCTCCCGTCGATGACCCGCAAAGGTCTGACTCTATTTTTGCAGCCGCCCGAGACCTTCGAGGCGGACACAGGCAATCCCGGCAAATGACACGCTGATCCAGCGGTGTCTGGCGGCAGGGGGTTACAGGTGTACAATGCGCCGCGTTTTAACTGTGACCTCCTGCGCATCTGCGCAAACCTCAAGGCTATCCGCCTTGTTCACTCCGCCGCGCCACAAGCGTGTCGGGTTCGATTTCGTCACAGATAAAAACAAACAGGTGACGCATGACCGTTGTAAAAACGCTGAACTCCTTTTGCCTTCGCTGGGGTTTGATCGGCGCTGCTTGAAATCGCAACCGAGCAGCAACGTCTAACGAACATCATCAAACCTTGCGTGAGACCCTTTTCATGAGTGGACAAAACTCGCATTCAGGCGAGCTGAAACGCGGCCTGAAAAATCGCCATATTCAACTGATCGCCCTCGGTGGCGCGATCGGTACCGGGCTGTTCCTCGGCTCGGCCGGCGTACTGAAATCCGCCGGCCCGTCGATGATCCTCGGCTACGCCATCTGCGGCTTCATTGCTTTCATGATCATGCGCCAGCTCGGCGAAATGATCGTCGAAGAGCCAGTCGCCGGCTCCTTCAGCCACTTCGCCCATAAATACTGGGGCGGTTTCGCCGGCTTTCTGTCGGGCTGGAACTGCTGGATTCTGTACATTCTGGTGGGCATGTCGGAGCTGACCGCGGTCGGCAAATACATCCACTACTGGGCGCCACACATCCCGACCTGGGTCTCGGCAGCCGGCTTCTTCGTCCTGATCAACTTGATCAACCTGGCCAACGTCAAAGTCTTTGGTGAGGCCGAGTTCTGGTTCGCGATCATCAAGGTCGTGGCCATCGTCGGCATGATTGCGCTGGGTAGCTACCTGCTGGTTAGCGGCGACGGCGGCCCGCAAGCGTCGGTGACCAATCTGTGGGCCCACGGCGGCTTCTTCCCGAACGGTGTCAGCGGTCTGGTGATGGCCATGGCGATCATCATGTTCTCTTTCGGCGGCCTGGAAATGCTCGGTTTCACCGCAGCTGAAGCCGACAAGCCGAAAACCGTGATCCCGAAAGCCATCAACCAGGTGATCTACCGGATCCTGATTTTCTACATCGGTGCGTTGGTTATCCTGCTTTCGCTGACGCCATGGGACAGCCTGTTGGCGACTCTGAACGCGTCGGGTGATTCCTACAGCGGCAGCCCGTTCGTGCAGGTGTTCTCGATGCTCGGCAGCGACACCGCTGCGCACATCCTCAACTTCGTGGTCCTGACCGCGGCGCTGTCGGTGTACAACAGCGGCACCTACTGCAACAGCCGCATGCTGCTGGGCATGGCCGAGCAGGGCGATGCGCCGAAAGCCTTGTCGAAGATCGACAAGCGCGGCGTGCCAGTGCGTTCGATCCTTGCTTCGGCGGCGGTGACATTGATTGCCGTATTGCTGAACTACCTGATTCCGCAAAACGCGCTGGAACTGTTGATGTCGTTGGTGGTTGCCACCCTGGTGATCAACTGGGCGATGATCAGCTTCTCGCACTTCAAGTTCCGCCAGCACATGAACAAGACCAAACAAACGCCGTTGTTCAAGGCCCTGTGGTACCCGTACGGGAACTACATCTGTCTGGCGTTCGTAGTGTTCATTCTGGGCGTCATGCTGCTGATTCCGGGGATTCAGATCTCGGTGTATGCGATTCCTGTGTGGGTCGCGTTCATGTGGATTTGCTACGGCATCAAGAACAAGCGCAGCGCCCAACACGCGTTGCAGGCAACAGGCTCCAGCGCGAAGTAAGCGCCGAGCGCAGAAACAACAAACCCGGCCACTGTGCCGGGTTTGTCATTTATGGGGTTCACACAAAACCCCTGTGGGAGCGGCGTGCCGGAGAGCTTATTCGCGGTATCCTGCGCACTCTGAATACGGACGCTTTTCCATGCTGGTGATTTCCAACAACGTGCATCTGCCGGATGCCGAGATCGAGTTGACCGCCATTCGTGCCCAGGGCGCCGGTGGGCAGAACGTTAACAAGGTCTCCAGCGCGGTGCACCTGCGTTTCGACATTCCGGCCTCGTCCTTGCCCGAGTTCTACAAGGAGCGGTTGCTGGCGCTGCGCGACAGTCGCATCACCAGCGAAGGGGTGTTGATCATCAAGGCCCAGCAATACCGCACGCAGGAAGCCAATCGCGCGGATGCACTGGAACGGCTGACCGAGCTGATCCTCAGTGCCACCAAGGTCGAAAAGAAACGTCGTCCGACCAAACCGACCCTCGGTTCGAAGAAGCGTCGGCTGGAGTCAAAGACCAAGCGCGGCAGCATCAAGGCCGGACGTGGCAAGGTCGATTTTTAGCGGGCTTGGCGCTCTTCCCGGTACTTTTCATTGAGATGCTTCGGCGCCTGCCGGTACAAGTAAACACTCAGTGCCAAACCGCTCAGGGCGGCCAGGGCGGCGAACAGGAAGATCGATGCAAAACCAAAGCCTGCCGCAATCGCCCCGGCCAGCGGCCCGGTAATCCCCAGCGACAAATCGATGAACAACGAATAAGCCCCGACTGCCGCGCCACGACTTGAGGCCGGTACCAGGTTGACCGCTTCCACCCCCAGCGCGGGGAACACCAGTGAGAAACCGAACCCGCTTAGCGCCGCACCGGCCAATGCCCAATGAGCGTCCGGCGCCAGCCACAGCAGCAACAGCCCCAGTGTTTCCACCGACAGGCAGGCAATCGCCACGCGAAAGCCGCCGAGGCGGTTGATCAGATTGCCGAACAGCAGGCGCGCACCGATGAAACTGGCGCCGAACAGGCTCAGGCACAGCACCGCGTTGTCCCAGTGTTGCGTGGCGTAATACAGGGTGATGAAGGTGGCGATGGTGCCAAATCCGATGGAGCCCAGCGCCAGGCCGCAACCATGTGGCAGCACGCGCCCCAGCACATGCATGAACGGCAAGCGCTCACCGACCACAATCGGCGCAGCGGTTTTCGGCCAGGCCAGCACCAGACCGAGGACGGCCAGCAACACGATGCTCACGCCCATGCTCCACAAGCCCAGCTGATTCACCAGCAGCACGCCCAGCGGTGCGCCGACCGCCAGTGCGCCATAACTGGCGATGCCGTTCCAGGAAATGACCTTGGCGGTATTCGACGCGCCGACCCGGCCGATGCCCCAGCCGATCGAACCGGAGCCCACCAGGCTTTCCGCGCTGCCGAGCACCAGGCGGCCGATCAACAGGCTGATCAGGCTCAAGGTCGGCAGACTCTGGGTCCAGGCCGAAATCAACATGAACACACCGCTCAAACCGCAACCGGCGAGGCCGTACATCACGGCGAGTTTGCTGCCCTTGTTGTCGATGATTTTCCCGGCATAAGGACGGCTGAGCAGGGTGGCCAGGTATTGCACGCTGATCACCAGGCCGGCGATGACCGCGCCGAAACCCAAATCGCTGTGGACGTAGCCCGGCAACACGGCCAGGGGAATGCCGATATTCAGGTAGCCGATGAAGGTGAACAGGACGATGGAAACGACTTGCAGCGTGACCGCCAGGGGGCGCTGGTTTTCAGACATGGGTAAAGATCCACGGGAAAGCAGGATAGATAGGCTGCTTATGATAGCGGCGCAAGCGGCTGCGGGTCGTGGAAAAAGTAAAACTATTTGCCGGGAGGGGTGAATCAGGGTTTGGCGGGAGCGACCAGGTGCGTGGTGACCAGGGCGGCCAGGGCGTTTTCTTCGCTGCCGAAACGGGCGAGCAGCGCGGCGCGTTTCTCGGGGGACAGGCGATTCCAGATATCGATCATCTTCTCGGTAGTACCGATCAGGACGCTGGCCTGCAGCTCTTCATCAAAAGGAGGGGTGAAGTCGTCGGTCATGGTGGGGCTCAAGGGTTCAGGCGGTGTGGAAAGCGCATGTTAGCGCTTTCCACACGGTCTGGCATTGCAGGTGAATCAGTCTTCGCTGTCGGCCTTGCGGCGTTCAGTGGCTTCTTTTGGCTCGGGCTGTCGGGCACCGGCTTGTTGCGTGGGCGTCTGCTCAGTTTCGTGCAGGCTTGGGAAGGGGAGATTAGGGATCTCGTGCATATCGCGCTCCTCGCAAAGTCTGTTGATAGATCTGGTAGATCCGCGCTTTTAAAAAAGCTTGGGCAGGATACAGCAGTAAAAATGACAATCAGACTTTTATATCCAATTGTTGCGACGGATGGGATTGTCTAGACAGGTCTGCAAGAGGGGGCGACACAGAACAAATGTGGGAGCGGGCTTGCTCGCGAAAGCGGTGTGTCAGGCAACGATGATGTCGACTGACACTCCGCTTTCGTCGGAACGCCGACCGGAGCAAGCCCGCTCCCACAGGGGGACTTGCAGTGCTTGATGGTTATTTGCAGACTTCGGCGATTGCCTCGGCCAGCAAATCAAGGCGTGTGGCATCGATTCCGGCGACGTTCGCCCGACCAGTGCCCACCATGTAAACGCTATGATGATCACGCAGTTGTTTGACCTGGTCCGGCGTCAAACCGGTGTAGGAAAACATCCCGCGCTGCACGCCGATGTGCGCAAAGCGATCGCGCAAACCATGAGGTTCAAGCGCTTCAACCAAACCGCTGCGCAGTTGGGCGATACGCAAACGCATGGCTTCCACTTCGTCGGCCCAGAGGCTTTTCAGCTCTGGATCACCGAGGATGGTCGCTACCACAGCAGCGCCGTGATCCGGCGGTGTCGACCACAGGTTGCGGGCGATGTTGGCCAGTTGGCTGCGGATGTCCACCAGCTTGTCAGCGGTTTTCGCGCAGACAATCAGCGCGCCGGTGCGGTCGCGGTACAGGCCGAAGTTCTTCGAGCAGGAACTGGTGATCAGCACTTCCGGCAACGCGGCAGCGAACAACCGCGTCGACCAGGCATCCTGTTCCAGGCCATCGCCGAAGCCCTGGTAGGCGAAGTCGATCAGTGGCACCAAATCGCGACTGCGCACTACGTCCAGCACTCGGCGCCAATCGTCATGGGACAAATCGAAACCGGTCGGGTTGTGGCAGCAAGCGTGCAGCAGCACTACATCGCCCTTCGGCGCTTCATTGAGTACCGCGAGCATCGCTTCGACGTCGAGGCGGTTATCGCTGCCGACGTACGGGTAATGACTGACCTTGACCCCGGCCGCCGCGAAGATGGTTTCGTGGATCGGCCAGGTCGGGTTGCTCAGCCACACGCCACGGCCCGGAAGGCATTGGGCGATGAAGTCGGCACTCAAGCGCAGCGCGCCGGTGCCGCCCGGCGTTTGCGTCGCGCCGGTCCGTTGTTCGGCGATCAGCGGGGAATCGGCACCCAGCACCAATTCAACGATGGCCTTGCCGAACGCCGGTTCGCCGTGGCCACCGATGTAGGTTTTGGTGGTCTGCCGATCCACCAGGCGCTGCTCGGCGAGCTTCACGGCCTGGGGAATCGGTGTCAGGCCCTGGGCATCTTTATAGACGCCCACGCCGAGGTCGAATTTGCGCGGGTTGGGGTCCTGCGCATAGGCCTCCATCAGGCCGAGAATCGGGTCGCCGGGTACTCGACCGATGGCGTCGAAATGCATTATTTGCGGCCCTCGGCGTCCTTGGCCACTTCGTCAGTGCGCGCGGCCATGATGAAGTCGTTGCGATGCAGGCCCTTGATGGAGTGGCTCCACCAGGTCACGGTGACTTTGCCCCACTCGGTGAGCAGGCCCGGGTGGTGACCTTCAGCCTCGGAGATTTCACCGACGGCGTTGGTGAACGCCAGTGCGTGCTTGAAGTTCTTGAACAGGAAAGTTTTTTCCAGCTGCATCACGCTGTCGCGCACTTCAATGTTCCAGTCCGGGATCTGCTTGATCAGTACCGGCAGTTCTTCGTCGCTGACCTGAGGGGCATCGGCGCGGCAGGCTTCGCAATGGGCTTGGTTCAATGTGGACATGATGGGTTCCTGAAATCGAATTATTGGAATTCGGCCGTCAATTCACCACGCTAAACCAAAGCGTCGGTTCCTGACAGGCTCACTTGATTCTAAAAGCTGCGGATCACGCAGCCTTTGGCGGAAATTTTGGGGTGCGCAAGCCTAGCTGCATGCCTTGCTTGACCATGCCCATGATGTCTTCGTGGGCCAAGTCGAACAGGCGCTTGAGGTTCGGCAAGACAAAGTACAACGGTTGCAGGATGTCGATGCGATACGGCGTGCGCATGCATTCCAGCGGATCGAAGGCCTGATGCTCAGGTTCGTCCGACAGGCAGTAAACGGTTTCTTTCGGCGAGGAGAGAATGCCGCCGCCGTAGATGCGCAGGCCTTCTGGCGTATCGACCATGCCGAACTCGATGGTCATCCAGTACAAACGCGCCAGGTACACGCGTTCTTCCTTGGTAGCCTGTAGGCCGAGTTTGCCGTAGGTGTGGGTGAATTCGGCGAACCAAGGGTTGGTCAGCAGCGGGCAGTGGCCAAAGATCTCGTGGAAAATGTCCGGTTCTTGCAGGTAATCCAGCTCTTCGCGGGTACGAATAAACGTCGCCACCGGAAACTGCTTGTTGGCGAGCAATTCGAAAAAGGTCTGGAAGGGGATCAGTGCGGGTACCCGGGCAACCTGCCACCCGGTGGTTTCACCGAGGACTTTGTTGATTTCACCGAGTTGCGGAATGCGGTCGTGGGGCAGACCGAGTTTTTCGATACCGTCCAGGTATTCCTGGCACGCACGACCCTCGATCACTTTCAGTTGGCGAGTAATCAGCGTGTTCCACACCGCGTGTTCTTCGGCGGGGTAGTCGATAAAACCTTGCGCATCGGGCTCGCGAGCCACGTATTGCGTCTGCTTCATGCTGCTCTCCTGCTAGGGGATTTCGTTCTTGTTATGTCCTGCTATGGACCTAGAAATACCTCAAGAAATGCGGCGTTGCAGCACGTGAGCCGGGCTGTGCGTAGGAAAAATCATCGATTTTTGTAAAGTATTCGTTACGGATCGGCGGCTATGGCGCAGGGATTGAGATTTGCGGGTTTGAAATGGCGTGCAGGTGTCACATAATCTTGACGACTAAGTTGGCGCCTGTGCAGAAAAATCCTTGCTCAGGCCCTCGATCTCTCCTGTTTCGGGCCTTTATATGCGTATCAAAGTCCACTGCCAGAACCGCATCGGCATTCTGCGCGACATTCTCAACCTGCTGGTCGAGTACGGGATCAACGTCGCTCGCGGCGAGGTCGGCGGTGAGCAAGGCAACGCGATCTACCTGCATTGCCCGAACCTGATCAACATTCAGTTTCAGGCATTGCGTCCGAAATTCGAGTCGATTGCCGGGGTCTTCGGCGTCAAGCGCGTAGGGCTGATGCCCAGCGAACGTCGGCACATGGAACTCAATGCGTTGCTCGGCGCCCTGGAGTTTCCGGTGCTGTCGATCGACATGGGCGGCTCGATCGTCGCGGCCAACCGCGCGGCGGCGCAGTTGCTCGGCGTGCGGGTGGATGAGGTGCCGGGGATTCCGCTGTCGCGTTACGCCGAGGATTTCGACTTGCCGGAACTGGTGCGCGCCAACAAGTCACGGATCAATGGCTTGCGGGTGAAGGTGAAGGGCGACGTGTTTCTCGCCGACATCGCGCCACTGCAATCGGAGCATGACGACAGCGAAGCCATGGCCGGCGCGGTACTCACGCTACACCGCGCCGACCGGGTCGGTGAGCGCATCTATAACGTGCGCAAGCAGGAACTGCGAGGTTTCGACAGCATCTTCCAAAGCTCGAAGGTGATGGCCGCGGTGGTGCGCGAAGCCAGACGCATGGCGCCGCTGGATGCGCCGCTATTAATAGAAGGTGAAACCGGTACGGGTAAAGAGTTGTTGGCGCGCGCCTGTCACCTGGCCAGTCCGCGAGGGCAGTCGCCGTTGATGGCGCTCAACTGCGCCGGTCTGCCGGAATCCATGGCTGAGACGGAGTTGTTTGGCTACGGCCCCGGCGCTTTCGAAGGGGCGCGGGCAGAAGGCAAGCTCGGGCTGCTGGAGCTGACGGCGGGCGGTACGCTGTTTCTCGATGGCGTCGGGGAAATGAGCCCGCGCTTACAGGTGAAATTGCTGCGTTTCCTGCAGGACGGTTGCTTCCGTCGTGTGGGCAGTGATGAGGAGGTTTATCTGGATGTGCGGGTGATCTGCGCGACGCAGGTTGACCTGTCGGAATTGTGCGCACGAGGCGAGTTTCGCCAGGATTTGTATCACCGCTTGAACGTGCTTTCGCTGCACATCCCGCCACTGCGTGAATGCCTCGATGGTCTGACGCCTCTGGTGGAACACTTCCTCGATCAGGCCAGTCGGCAGATCGGTTGCCCGCTGCCGAAACTGGCGCCGGCGGCGATGGAGCGGCTCAGTCACTACCATTGGCCGGGCAATGTTCGGCAACTGGAAAACGTATTGTTCCAGGCGGTTTCCTTGTGCGAGGGCGGGACCGTCAAGGCCGAACATATTCGCCTGCCGGACTACGGCGTGCGTCAGCCGCTTGGCGATTTCTCGCTCGAGGGCGGGTTGGACGAGATTGTCGGGCGTTTCGAGAAAGCGGTATTGGAGCGCCTGTATTCCGAGCACCCGAGCAGTCGGCAGCTGGGCAAGCGGTTGGGGGTTTCGCACACCACCATTGCCAACAAGTTGCGTGAGTATGAGGTCGGCAAAGAACCGGGTTGAGATCCAACTGTGGCGAGGGGATTTATCCCCGTTGGGTGGCGAAGCCGCCCCGGTATTCTCTCAGTCACACCGCATCGGGCAGCTTTACGACTGCTTCGCAGCCGAACGGGGATAAATCCCCTCGCCACAGGGTTCTGCCAAGGCTGAGAGTTGCCACTTACCGGCATAACACCGCCGGTTTTTCGTCTTCGACACAATCCTCCAATCCCTCCTGAACCCCTCAAGTCCTTTGTTTGCCGGGCCCTGCGCCGCCAGAAAAAAGTTGGTCTGCAAATTGCTTATGGCTCAGCAGTACAGCAGTGGGCGGCAAACGTCCGGCATGCAGAGGAAAGAGTGTGGACAAGTACCTTTATGTGGCAATGACCGGCGCCAGCCAGAATGCACTGGCGCAGAAGGCTCATGCGAACAACCTGGCGAACATCTCCACCAACGGCTTCCAGAAAGACCTGGAGCAGGCTCGTTCGATGCCGGTGTTTGGTGACAGCTTTCCGGCGCGTGCGTTTGCCCTGTCCGAACGTCCGGCCACCGACTTCTCCCCTGGCGCATTGGTGGAAACCGGTCGCGACCTCGATGTCGCGGTGCAAGGCAATGGCTGGATCGCCGTGCAGAACCCGGACGGCGGTGAAAGCTACGTGCGCACCGGCAGCCTGAACGTCGACGCCCTGGGCGTGCTGCGGGCCGGCAACGGTATGCCGGTGATGGGCAATGGCGGGCCGATTGCCGTGCCGCCCGAGCAGCAAATCGAAGTGGGCGAGGACGGCACCATCAGCATTCGTGCGATGGGCGAAGGTCCTCGCGTGATGGCGGAAGTCGACCGCATCAAGCTGGTTAATCCTGACTTCAAGAACATGACCAAAGGCCTGGACGGTTCGATCCACACCAAGGACGGCAAGCCGGCGCAAGCCGATGCCGACGTCAAACTGGTGTCCGGTTTCCTTGAATCGAGCAACGTCAACGCCGTGGAAGAGATGACCTCGGTGCTGGCCCTGGCCAAGCAGTTCGAGCTGCACATCAAGATGATGAACACCGCCAAAGACGATGACCAGGCCATGGCTCGGGTCTTGCAGATCAGCTAATTATCAGAACGTCGCGCCGTAAAACAGGCGCACGAGGAGAATCGAATGCTTCCGGCTCTATGGGTTGCCAAAACAGGTCTGTCCGCCCAGGACACCAACCTGACGACCATTTCCAACAACCTGGCCAACGTGTCGACCACGGGTTTCAAACGTGACCGCGCCGAGTTCCAGGACTTGCTCTACCAGATCAAACGCCAGCCAGGCGCCCAGTCGACCCAGGACAGTGAACTGCCGTCGGGTCTGCAATTGGGTACCGGTGTGCGCATTATCGGCACCCAGAAAAACTTCACCGCCGGCAGCCTGCAAACCACCGAACAGCCGTTGGACATGGCCATCGACGGTCGCGGATTCTTCCAGATTCTGCAGCCGGATGGCACGACTTCCTACACCCGTGACGGTACGTTCCACCTGGATTCCAACGGTCAGATCGTGAACGCCAGCGGCTTCGCCCTGGAACCGGCCATTGTCATCCCGAACGATGCCCAGACCTTCACGGTCGGTCGCGACGGCACCGTGTCCATCACCGTTGCCGGCAACCCGGCATCCCAGGTGATCGGCAACCTGCAAACCGCCGACTTCATCAACCCGGCCGGTCTGCAGGCTGTGGGCAACAACCTGTTCCTGGAAACCGCTGCCAGCGGCGCGCCGCAAGTCGGCACCCCGGGCCTGGCCGGCTTCGGCACCACGCTGCAGAACACCCTGGAAACCTCCAACGTCAGCACCGTTGAAGAGATGGTCAACATGATCACCACTCAGCGCGCCTACGAGATGAACTCCAAGGTGATCTCCACTGCCGACCAGATGCTCTCGTTCGTAACGCAGAATCTGTAATCAAGTCTATGAGGCGGCCATGAGGCCGCCTGCAACACCGTGAGGTAGGGTCATGAATCGCTATGTATCTGTTCTGGCACTGAGTGGGATCGCCGCGCTTTCGGGTTGCGTCGGTCCGACGCCCAAGCCCAATGACCCTTACTACGCCCCGGTATTGCCGCGTACGCCGTTGCCGGCCGCCGCGAATAACGGCTCGATCTACCAGGCCGGTTTCGAACAGAACCTGTACAGCGACCGCAAGGCGTTCCGGGTCGGTGACATCATCACCATCACCCTGAACGAAAGAACCCAGGCCAGTAAAAACGCCAACTCGCAAGTGGCCAAGAACAGTAAGGCCGGCATTGGCCTGACGTCGCTGTTCGGCACAATCCCTCACGTCAACGATCCATTGGGTGACGGTGACCTGACGCTGAATGCGAGTTACAGCGGCGACCGCGCGACCAAGGGTGACAGCAAGGCCGGGCAGGGCAACAGCCTGACCGGTTCGATCACCGTGACCGTCGCCGACGTCTTGCCCAATGGCATCATTGCCGTGCGCGGCGAGAAGTGGATGACCCTCAATACCGGTGATGAACTGGTACGGATCGCCGGCCTCGTCCGGGCCGATGACATCGCGACCGATAACACGGTTTCGTCAACACGCATCGCCGATGCACGCATCACCTATTCGGGCACCGGTTCGTTTGCCGATGCGAGTCAGCCAGGCTGGTTCGACCGTTTCTTCCTCAGCCCGCTGTTCCCTTTCTAGGTGGCCACGTTGAATTTCAAAAGCCTGATGGTGGCCGCACTGTTGCTGTCTGCGGCCTTCAACGCTCAAGCCGAGCGGCTGAAGGATATCGCCAGTATTTCCGGCGTACGTTCCAACCAATTGATCGGCTACGGCCTGGTGGTCGGGCTTAACGGTACCGGTGACCAGACGACGCAGACGCCGTTCACCCTGCAAACCTTCAACAACATGCTCTCGCAGTTCGGTATCAAGGTGCCGGCCGGTTCGGGCAACGTGCAGTTGAAGAACGTCGCGGCAGTGTCGATCAGTGCTGATTTGCCGGCGTTCGCCAAGCCAGGTCAACAGGTCGACATTACCGTATCGTCCATCGGTAACTCCAAGAGCCTGCGCGGCGGCACCTTGCTGCTGACGCCGCTCAAGGGTATCGACGGCAACGTCTATGCGGTCGCTCAGGGCAACCTGGTGGTCGGCGGTTTTGATGCCGAAGGTCGTGACGGTTCGAAGATCACTGTCAACGTTCCGTCGGCCGGTCGTATCCCGGGCGGTGCGTCGGTGGAGCGTTCGGTGCCGAGCGGTTTCAATCAGGGCAACAGCCTGACCCTGAACCTCAATCGTTCGGACTTCACCACGGCCAAGCGCATCGTCGACAAGATCAACAATATGCTCGGCCCTGGCGTTGCCCAGGCCATCGACGGCGGTTCGATTCGTGTCAGCGCGCCACTCGATCCAAGTCAGCGCGTCGACTATTTGTCGATCATCGAGAACCTTGAAGTCGACCCGGGTCAGGCGGTGGCGAAAGTCATCATCAACTCGCGGACCGGCACCATCGTGATCGGCCAGAACGTCAAGGTTTCCCCGGCCGCCGTGACTCACGGCAGCCTGACCGTGACCATCACCGAAGACCCGATCGTCAGCCAGCCCGGCCCTCTGTCCAATGGGCAGACGGCGGTCGTGCCGCGCTCGCGGGTCAACGCCCAGCAGGAAGCCAAACCGATGTTCAAGTTCGGCCCGGGCACCACCCTCGACGAAATCGTGCGTGCGGTGAACCAGGTCGGCGCGGCACCGGGTGACTTGATGGCGATCCTCGAAGCACTGAAACAGGCCGGCGCGTTGCAAGCCGACCTGATCGTGATCTGAGGACGGCGACCATGGATATGCGCAAGGGCGGATTGGGGGTCAGCAGCAACGATTCGGGTTCCTATTCGGACCTGAATCGCTTGAACCAGCTCAAGGTCGGCGACAAGGACAGTGACGCGAACATGCGCAAGGTTGCGCAGGAATTCGAGTCGCTGTTCCTCGGTGAAATGCTCAAGTCCATGCGCTCGGCCACCGACGCGCTGGGCCAGGACAATCCGCTCAACACGCCCGCAGCCAAGCAATACCAGGAAATGTACGACCAGCAGTTGGCCGTTTCCATGTCCCGCGAGGGGGGTGGTATTGGTCTGGCCGACGTGCTGATGCGTCAGATGTCGAAGAACAAACCGCTGGCTCCGGGCGAGGCTGCTGCTGCGTCAGCCGCCAAGCAAGCTGCCGCGAAAGCCGCCGTGGAAACCCCGATTGCCGCCGGTACGGTCGCCACCAATGGGCCGCTGTCGCGCCTCAATGGCGAGCGTCCGTTGTGGGCTTCGCGCTCGGTGAAGTCGTCGGCCAGTGCGGGCGAGGGCACTCATCGCAATGATATGGCGTTGATCAATCAGCGACGCCTGGCGCTGCCGCCGAAACTGGCCGACCGCTTGCTCGCAGGGCTGGTGCCGTCGGCATCGACCACTGCCGCGACGGCCGCGACGGCGCAGAACAGCATCCAAATGCCGCAGACCACCAAGACCGGTGCCGGTCCTCTGTACAACGGCGATTGGCTGGCTTCGCAAACGGATACGACATCCAGCGGGCGCCTGCAGGTTTATGGTCGTGCCATGGCGCAAATACCGCTGGCGCCGGCGAAGAAAGCGTTCAGTTCCGCCGACGAATTCGTCAACACCATGCTGCCAATGGCCAAGGAGGCCGCCGAGCGCATTGGTGTCGATCCGCGTTACCTGGTGGCGCAGGCCGCCCTGGAAACCGGTTGGGGCAAATCGGTCATGCGTGCTCAGGATGGCAGCAGCAGTCACAACCTGTTCGGCATCAAGGCCAGCAGCAGTTGGAAGGGCGAATCGGCGCGGGCAATCACCAGCGAATTCAGGAATGGCGAGATGGTCAAGGAGACGGCTGAGTTCCGTTCCTATGACTCTTACAAGGACAGCTTCCATGACCTTGTGACGCTGCTGCAAACCAACAATCGCTATCAAGATGTTGTGAAGTCTGCCGATAACCCAGAACAGTTTGTGCGCGAGTTGCAAAAGGCCGGTTACGCAACCGACCCGGACTACGCAAGCAAGATTTCGCAGATAGCCAAGCAGATGACGAGTTACCAGAACTACGCTGCGGCGGGCGCTACCACTACGCCTTTATAGGCATAAGCTATAAGGTCTGAACCATGAGTTTGCTCAATATCGGGATGTCGGGGCTGTCAGCCAGCCAAACGTCGTTGATGACCACGGGTAACAACATCGCCAACGCCGATACCGCGGGTTACTCGCGTCAGCAGACCGTGCAGGGCACCAAAGCCTCGCAGCAGTTCGGCAATGTCTACATTGGCACCGGCACGACGCTGGCCGATGTACGCCGGGTGTACAACAGCTACCTTGACGCCCAACTGCAGACCACCACCTCGCTCAACAGCGATTCGGCGGCGTATCTGGGTCAGGTCACGCCACTGGATACCTTGCTGTCCGACAGCGGCACCGGCCTCAATGGCGCACTGACCAAGTTCTTCGCCTCGGTGCAGAACGTCAACGCCAAGCCGGGCGACGACGCGTCGCGCCAGTTGCTGCTCAGCGATGCCCAGGCCTTGAGCAACCGTTTCAATTCGGTGTCCAGCCAGTTGAACGCGCAAAACGCGAACATCAACGGCAACCTGACGAACATGGCCGATCAGGTCAACAAACTGGCCACCACCGTGGCGCAGTTGAACCAGAAGATTGCCGAGATTTCCAGCTCCGGCGGCATGCCGAACGAGCTGCTCGACGCCCGTAACGAGACCGTACGCCAGCTCTCGACTTTTACCGGCGCGCAGATCGTCGAACGCGAAGGTAACGTCGATATCTATTTGGGCAGCGGCCAGCCGCTGGTCATGGGCAACACTGTCAACAAACTCGAAGTCGTGCCGGGCAAAGACGACCCGAACCGCTTGGCGCTGCAACTCAATCGTGGTTCGAGCACCATCGATATCACGTCGATCATGACCGGTGGCGAAATCGGCGGTTTGCTGCGCTATCGCAGCACCGTGCTCGACCCGGCCATGAACGAACTGGGTCGCGTCGCTCTAGTCGTCGCCGATCAGATGAACAGCATTCAGGCCCAGGGCATCGACAAGAACGGTGACTTCGGTTCGAACCTGTTCAACAGCATCAACAGTGCCGCGCAGATGGCTCAGCGCAGCATCGCCTCCGGCAATAACAGCGTGGGTTCGGGCAACTTCGATGTCAGCATCGAAGACTCCGGCAAGCTGACCATCAACGATTACAAGGTGACGTTCACCAGCGCCACCGACTACACCGTGCAGCGCCTGCCAGACAATTCGTCTATTGGCAGCTACAGCACGCTGACCACACCAGCGCCGGTGATCGACGGTTTCTCGTTGAATCTTACCGGTGGCACCGCGGCTGCAGGCGATACCTTCAAGATCACCCCGACCCGCAATGCGGCCGCCAACATCAAGACCGAGATGACCGACTCCAAACGTCTGGCCATCGCGGCACCGTTGGGTGCGGCTATTGCGGCGAGCGGCAGTGGCAGCGGCACCCTGACGATCCCGGCCAGCGGTCAACCGACCCTGACCACCCAGTTCGATATCTACGACGCGGCGACCACCACCGCGATGCAGAACGGCCTGAAAAACTCCACGCCGACCAAGGTTGTATTTGGTGCGGTGTCCGCCGACGGCACCAGTCAGACCTACCAGTTCCTGGATGCCAAGGGCGGGTTGATCAGCAGCGGCACCATCAAGCCAGGTGAAAGCAACACCCTGAGCCTGAGCATTCCGCTCAAGGACGCCACGGGTGCGCCGATCCCGCCTGCGCCTGCCACTCAGTACACCGCGGCCTTCAGCATGACCATCGCCGGCTCCCCCAGCAACGGCGCCGGGATCAACGTCTCGCTCAGTCAGCCGGGCAGCCTGGACAACCGTAACGGCACCGCACTGGCCGGCTTGCAAACCGCACAGACCGTGGACACCGGCTCCGCCAGCAAAGGTATTTCGCTGAACGACGCTTACGGCAAACTGGTCGAAGGCGTTGGTTCCAAGGCCGCCCAGGGCAAGCTCGACAGCGCCGCGACCGAAGCCATCCTGGCGAACGCCAAAGGTGCGCGCGACTCGCTGTCGGGTGTCGACCTCGACGAGGAAACCGGCAACCTGGTCAAGTATCAGCAGTACTACACCGCCTCTTCGCAGATCATCAAGGCTGCGCAGGAAATCTTCAGCACATTGATCAACAGCATTTAAGGAGTCGTAGTCCATGCGCATTTCTACCGCCCAGTTTTACGAGTCCTCGGCTGCCAATTACCAGAAAAACTTCGCCAACGTGGTCAAGAGCAGCGAAGAGGCGAGCAGCCTGGTTCGCGTGAACACGGCGGCTGATGATCCGGTCGGCGCTTCGCGCTTGCTGCAGTTGGGTCAACAGGCTTCGATGCTCGATCAGTACGCGGCCAATACCAACACCCTCAAGGCGACCCTGGGTACGACCGAGGCGGTGATGACCAGCATCAACAACGTGCTGACCCGCGCCAAGGAATTGGCTGTCAGTGCCGGCAATGCCGGGTACACCGACGCCGATCGCCAGGCCACAGCTTCGGAGTTGGGTCAGATCGAAGAGCAATTGCTGAGTCTGATGAACAGCAAGGACGAGAACGGCAAGTACATCTTCTCCGGCTCGAAGGGTGATACCGCGCCGTTCTCGCGCAACAACGACGGTACCTACAGCTACAACGGCGATCAGGTAACACTGGATCTGGCAATCGGCGACACCATGTCGATGGCAACCAACAGCACCGGTTGGGATGCGTTCCAGCAGGCGATCAATACGAGCCGCAGCCAGGTCACCATGACCGCGCCGGCCGTGGATGACGGCCGCGTCACCCTGTCCAACGGCCAGGTGTCGTCAAACATCACCTACAACAACAAGTTCCGTAGCGGCGAGCCGTACACCGTGGACTTCGTCAGCGGCACCCAGTTGAAAATCACTGACTCGGCCGGCACCGACGTGACCGCCGAAGCCAGTCAGGGCGGCGCGTTCGATCCATCCACCGCAGCGGGTCAGGCGGTCACTTTCCGCGGCGTCGAGCTGACCCTCAATATCAATCTGGGCGTCGGTGATACTGCGGCGACCGTGCTGCCGGGCCACAGCTTTACCCTGGCGGCCAAGCCCGACACCTTCACCGCGACCCGTAGCCCGGGTAACCCGTCGGCGACACAGATCAGCGGCAGCAGCGTCACTAACCCTGCGAGCTACCACGCCAGTTTCCCGAGTGGCTCGGCGATCCTGAAGTTCACCAGCGCCACCGCATTTGACTTGTACGCGGCGCCGTTGACTGCCAGCAGCACACCGGTGTCTTCCGGTTCTGTGGCTGCCGGTGTGGCGACTGCATCGGGCGTTAGTTTTTCGCTGACCGGTGCTCCGGGTGCGGGTGATCAGTTCAGTATTGCGGTGAACACCCACGAAACCCAGAACATTCTGGACACCGTGGGCCAGTTGAAAACTGCGCTGAACACGCCAACCAATGGCAATGCGATCGCAACCCAGAAGCTGCAAGCGTCGCTGGCTGCGGGCAATGCCAACCTGGCCAGCGGCACTGACCAATTGTCCAGCGCGTTGAGTTCGGTGGGGGGGCGTGGCCAAGCCCTGGCCACCCAGAGCGATACCAACCAGAGTCTGATCCTGGCCAATGCCCAGACTCAATCGTCGATCCGAGATTCCGATCCGGCTGAAGTGATGACCCGTCTGACCTTGCAACAAACCATGTTGCAAGCCTCGCAACTGGCCTTCAGCAAGATTGCTCAGCTGGGCTTGTTCAACAAGGTCTGAGTCTGTGCCAGTCGAGCTGTAACCGTCTTTTCCTAAGCGGTTCCGTGGCCTCTACCTGAAAGGGGGAGGCCCGCCGCTCGAGAGTTTCCCGTCGTGAATCAACGCCCCCTCGTCAGTATCGTCATCCCTGCCTTCAACCCGCGCTTTTTCAGCCAGGCGTTGGAAAGTGCGCTCGCCCAGACCTACGAGCAGATCGAGATCGTCATCTGCGATGACTCCTCCAGCGACGAGATCCGCGACATCGTTGACAGCTTTGTCGAGCCGGCGCACCCGATTCGCTACCTGCGTAATCCACACCGTTTGGGCTTGCAGAAAAACGTGCTGCGTTGCGTAGAAGAAGCCCGGGGCGAGTTCATCAAAGTGCTGTGTGACGACGACCGTCTGTTTGCGCCGAGTATTGCCTTGCAGGCTCAGGTGTTGATCGACCATGCCGATGTCAATGTGGTGTTTGCCCTGCGGATGCTCAGCGATGCCGGTAATTTCCTCCTGCCGCCGCGGATCGACAACTGCCGCTTCTCGCCGAACGATGCGTTGCTGAAAGGCGACGACATGCTGGCGATCTTCGAAGGTACGCCAAAGAATTTCCTCGGCAACTTCAGTTCGACCCTGATACGTCGGGCCGATGTATTGGAGTTGTTGCCGGCGCTGATTCAGGAAGGCGCTGGTTTCGTCGCCATGCTCGATTTCGCCCTGTTTGTGTGTCTGATGCGTCGCGGCAATCTGGTGTCGCTCAACACGGTGCTGAGCACCGAGCGGTTGTACCCGCAACGACTCAGCAAAACCCCGGAGATGCTCAAGGCCGCTGCGGTGGAGTGGAGCTGGCTGGCGCAGATGCTCGCGGTACGCAGCGGCGAATCGGCACCGGCGTCGGGCTGGGTCCGTTACATCGACCTGGCCAATGTCACGGATCAACCTCACGCATGGCAAGAGCTGTGCGTCACGCGCATTCTCGGTAACCGCAACACGGTGGTCAGTGGCCGAGTGGGCGGAGAGAGTGAGAGCTACGAAGATTTTTATCGTGAATGGCTGGCGATCCGGAGGTTTTCGCAGGTCGAGCAACGCCTGATGCCGCAGCGCATCGACAGTTGGTCGTCGCGTCCGCAAATCGTACCGATCGTGATTGATAGAGACGCTGACGTGGCTGCGCTGGACATGACGTTGCAGAGCCTTCGTGCCCAGCTCTATGCGCCGCAGGCGGTGGTGGTGGTATCTGATGCTCATTGCGACACTGATGAGCGCCTCCTGCAGCTGCCATTCCAGGCAGACTGGGCGCAACAGCTCAATGCCGTGGTGCCCCAACTGGAGGGCACTCACTGGTTTTACTTATTGCGGGCGGGCGACACCTTACGCGAGTCGGCGTTGTTGGTTCTGGCTGAGCGTATCGCCGGGTCGCCCGGCATTCTGTGCGCCTATAGCGATGAAGGTAAGTTGACCGATGGCGAGTCGGTCGACCCGGTGTTCAAGCCGGATTTCAACCTTGACCTGATGCGCGCTTATCCCTACGTCGGCCGAACCTTGGCGTTTGAGCGCCAGCGCTTCATGGCGATGGGCGGTTTTGATTCGGCTCACGGTGAGTTGGCGCCCCATGATCTGTTGTGGCGTCTGGTTGAAGAGGCCGGGCCACAGATCGTCGAGCACATCGCCGAGATTCAGGTGGAGTCGAGTCTGGCCTTTGCCGATTGGCTGTCGCTGCCCGAGGTGATCGAGCGCAACGCCGGTATGGTTGGGGCTCATCTGGATCGTATCGGCGTGCCGCACAGGATACGTCACGAAGCGCTGCCGCTGATCAATCGCATCGACTACCTGCACGTCGCGCGTCCGTTGGTATCGATCATCATCCAGGCCGGTGGCTCGTTGTATGCGTTGCAACGTTGTACCGAAAGCCTGATTGAGCGTACGGCTTACGCTCAGTACGAAATCCTGATCGTCGACAGCGGCAGTGATGAGCCGGCGATGATCGAGTGGCTGGCGGCAATGGCGCAACTCGGTGCCGCCATGTTGCGGGTGCTGAATTACGCTGGGGAGGCCAACGAAGCGGCCATTCGTAATTTCGCGGCGAGTCAGGCGCGGGGCGATTACCTGGTGCTGCTCGATGCGCAAGCCGTGATTTGCGATGGCGACTGGCTGGACGAGTTACTCAACCATGCTCAGCGTCCCGAAGTGGGCGTGGTGGGTGCCAGGCTGCTGAGTCCCGAGGGAGCCATCGTCAGTGCCGGGTTGATCCTGGGGCTGGCCGGGCCGGTCGGTTCGCCGTTTGCTGGCGAGGCCGCGAACGGTCGTGGTTACATGCAGCGTTTGCAGGTCACCCAGAGCTGGAGTGCCGTGAGCAGTCAATGCCTGATGGTACGTAAACACGTTTTTGAAGAACTCGGCCGACTGGACGAGGCCACGTTCAGCCTCGGCTTGAGCGATGTCGATTTGTGTTTGCGGGCGAGCAAGGACGGCTATCTGGTGGTCTGGACGCCCTATGCCAGCGTGGTATTGGCGTCGCAGGCCGGTGCGTCACGGTCGACTTCGACGACTGCGCTACGCGAGCGTGAGGAAGACGCGTTCTACAGCAAATGGCTGCCGCAGATCGCCAAGGATCCGGCTTACAGTCCCGCGCTGAGCCTTGGGTTTTCCAGTTTCAGCCTGGAGACGTCGTTGCGCGACAACTGGAACCCTTTTTGCACCCGTGCCTTGCCGCTGATTCTGGGATTGCCGGTCAACAGCACTGCGGTCGGACACTATCGTGTCACCGGGCCAATGAAGGAACTCGAGGCGGCGGGACGAGTGATTTCCCGCTTCGCCTATGAGTCTCCATCGACGGTGGAGATCGAGCGGTTATCCCCGGACACCATCATCCTGCAATGTCGCTACAGTGAAGGTGCTGTCAGTGACATTTTGCGCATAAAGAAATACTCCAGTGCACTTCGGATTTTCGAACTGGACGACTACGTTGTCAGCGCGCCGAAGAAAAACACCCACACCCGCAACAAGCCAGTCAACACTGAACAGATGCTGCGCGAAGGCATCGCACTGTGTGATCGTGTGGTGGTGACGACCCAGCCGCTGGCCGACGCGTTATCGAGCATGCACAGCGAGATTCGCGTAGTACCGAACATGCTGTCGCCGGACCCGTGGGCGACACTGACCAGCCGCCGCCGAACCTCCAGCAAGCCGCGCGTTGGCTGGGGTGGCGGCACCAGTCATACCGGGGACCTGGAGATCATTGCCGAGGTCGTGCGCGAGTTGGCGAACGAGGTCGAGTGGGTGTTCTTTGGCATGTGCCCTGACGCCTTGCGCCCGTACATCCACGAGTTTCATTCCTCCGTCGGCTTGCAGAGCTACCCGTTCAAACTGGCGAGCCTGAACCTCGACCTGGCACTGGCACCACTGGAATTCCACATCTTCAACGACTGCAAAAGTAATCTGCGGTTACTGGAGTACGGTGCTTGCGGTTACCCGGTGATCTGCACCGACACCGAGGCCTATCGCGGCCACTTGCCGTGCACCAAGGTCTACAGCAACAGCTCGGACGAATGGCTGCAAGCGATCCGCATGCACTTGGCCGATCCGGATGCCAGCTACCGCATGGGCGACGAACTGCGTGAAGCGGTGCATCGTGATTTCATGCTGCGTGGCGACAACCTTCAGCATTGGCTGTGGGGTTGGTTGCCGGACTGATTTCGTCGCTGACCCTCAACCTTAAAAGACGTCCGAACGTAACCCGTACTCGGACGTTTTTTTTGTCCTGCGCAATTGGCTCACTTCCTGCAAGTCACCCGTATATCGCCATAAAACCTTCACCCCAAGGGCGTGAACGACCACTGGCTGCGGGCAAATGATGTGCATCTGACGGTTCGCCTACCCCTGCGGGGTACGGGCCGCGCGAAGAGCAAGAGGACAGCGATGAAGGCAGTAATTCTGGCAGGTGGTCTCGGTACGCGGATCAGCGAAGAGTCGCACCTCAAGCCCAAGCCGATGATCGAGATCGGTGGTAAGCCAATTCTTTGGCACATCATGAAACAGTACTCGGCCCACGGGATTCATGACTTCGTGATCTGCCTTGGCTACAAGGGCTATGCGATCAAGGACTTCTTCGCCAACTACTTCCTGCACACCTCCGATGTCACCTTCGACATGCGTGAAAACCGCATGGATGTTCACCAGAATTACAGCGAACCATGGCGTGTCACCCTGATCGACACCGGTGAAGAGACGCTGACCGGCGGGCGTTTGCGCCGTGCCGCGCGTTATCTGGAAAACGAAGAAGCTTTTTGTTTCACCTATGGAGACGGTGTGTCGGATCTGAACATCGGAGCGCTGGTAGATTTTCACCGGTCTCATGGCAGGCTGGCGACAGTGACCGCTGTGCAACCGCCAGGCCGTTATGGCGCCCTGGAGCGTAATGGCGACACGGTGTTGGGCTTCACCGAAAAACCTCGCGGCGACGGCGGCTGGATCAACGGCGGCTTCTTCGTGCTGTCACCCAAAGTGCTGCCCTACATCGCAGATGATCAAACTTCCTGGGAAGCCGAACCGCTGACTAGACTGGCGGGCGAAGAACAATTGCATGCGTTCCAGCACGACGGCTTCTGGCATCCAATGGACACCCTGCGCGACAAGAATCATCTGGAAGCGTTGTGGCAGAGCGGGGAGGCCCCATGGAAGCAGTGGGACTGAACGCGGAGTTCTGGCAGGGCAAGCGAGTCCTGATCACCGGCCACACCGGTTTCAAAGGCAGTTGGCTGACGTTGTGGTTGCAAAGCCTCGGTGCGAAGGTCAGCGGGTTTTCGCTTGATCCGTCCACCGAACCGAGCCTGTTCGAACTGGCGCGTGTTCACGAAGGCATCAACGACCAGCGCGGCGACCTGCGTGACTTGGGTGCCTTGCTTGAGGTCATCGCCGAAACCGAACCGGAGATCGTCCTGCATCTGGCGGCCCAGCCGCTGGTGCGTGAAAGTTATCGCGACCCGTTGGGCACCTATTCCAGCAATGTCATGGGAACCCTCAACCTGCTCGAAGCGATTCGTCAGGTCGGTGGTGTCCGTGCCTGTGTGCTGGTGACCACCGACAAGGTTTACGCCAATCAGGAATGGCTGTGGCCATACCGTGAAAACGAACCGTTGGGCGGGCATGACCCCTATAGCAGCAGCAAAGCTTGCTGCGAGCTGCTGGCGCAATCCTACGGCGCCTCATTCTTCGCCGCCGAACGTTATGACGAGCATGGCCTGGCCCTGGCGACTGCCCGTGCCGGCAATGTACTGGGCGGTGGTGACTTCGCCCCGGAGCGGCTGATCCCGGATGTACTCAAGGCCTGGTCCGCGAATGAACCGGTCACCTTGCGCTACCCACAAGCGGTACGTCCCTGGCAGCACGCGTTGGAGCCTCTGGCCGGTTACTTGTTGTTGGCTGAACGCTTGTACGAGCAGGGCCCGGCGTATTCGGGGGCCTGGAACTTCGGCCCGGGTGATGCCGATATGTGTACCGTCGGAAAAGTGGTGGAGCGGCTGGCCAGCCGCTGGCCGCAGGCACCCGGGCTGCGTATCGAGGCCAGCGACCTGCATGAGGCCGGCCTGTTGCGACTGGACAGCAGTCGTGCGCAGCAATTGCTCGGCTGGCGCCCTTGCTGGTCGCTGCGGCAGTGTCTTGAACATACGCTGGACTGGCATCTGGCCTGGAAGAATGGCGAGGACATGCGTGCGGTCACCCTGAATCAATTGAATCTTTACAAGGAACGGTCATGAACGAACTCACGCTCCAGGCGCTGGAACTGGAAGGGTTGTTTTTGATTCGGCAGAAAGTGTTCAGTGATGATCGAGGCCGGTTTGCCCGCCTGTTTTGCCAGACCAGCCTGACGGTGCAGGGCCGACCTTTCGCTATCCGCCAGATCAATCATTCGCGTACTGCCGAGAAGGGCAGCGTTCGAGGCCTTCATTACCAAAAAGCCGGGTTCGCCGAGTCCAAACTGATTACCTGCATACGCGGCGCGGTCTGGGATGTGGTGGTAGACCTGCGCCCGCAGTCGCCCACGTATTTGCACTGGCACGCTGAAGAGCTGCGTGCCGACGATGGGCGCAGCCTGCTGATCCCGGCGGGTTTCGCCCATGGTTTTCAATCCTTGACCGACGACTCGGAAGTGCTCTATCTGACGGATGCGGATTACGCCCCCGCCCATGAAGCCGGCCTCTCGGTCAATGACCCTGCATTGGCCATACCTTGGCCGTTGCCCGTCAAGAACTTGTCGGCCAAGGATGCCGGCCATCCACTGCTGGATGACCATTTCAGCGGTGTCGTGCTGTGACAGCTCGCGCAATGAAAGTGCTGGTCACCGGCGCCAGTGGCTTTGTGGGGCGACATCTGGTCAGTGCCTTGCTTGCCAAAGGCTTCAAGGTTCGGGCCGTGTCGCGAAACATCGAAGCGGCCCGTGCGATGCCGTGGTTTGGCGACGTGGAATTCGTTGCTGCTGATATCCAGTCCCCGGATCTGAATGTGACGGCTTTGGCCGAGGGGGTCGATGCCATCGCGCACCTGGCCTGGACCGGCTTGCCGAACTATCAGGCGCTGTTCCATTTCGAGCGCAACTTGCCGCTGGATTACGCTTTTCTCAAACGAGTGGTCGAGGCCGGCGTCAGCCAGGTGCTGGTCACCGGAACCTGTTTCGAGTACGGGCTGCAAAGTGGCCCTTTGAGCGAGGCGGTGGCGGCACAACCCAACACCCCCTATGGCTTGGCCAAACACACCTTGCGGTTGTTTCTTGAAGCCTTGCAGCGTGAGCGTCCGTTCACCTTGCAGTGGGCGCGGCTGTTCTATCTGCATGGCGAGGGACAGAACCCCAACAGCCTGTTGGCCAGCCTCGACCGGGCCATCGACGCCGGTGACGCTCAGTTCAATATGTCGGCGGGCGACCAGCTGCGTGACTACCTGGAAATCAGGCAGGCCGCGGGTCTGTTGGCGATGCTCATCGCCCGTCGCGATGTGGAAGGCGTCATCAATTGCTGCAGCGGGCAACCGGTTTCCGTCAGGGCGCTGGTTGAGCAGCATGTTCGTCAGCGTCAATCGTCCATCGCCCTGAATCTGGGGCACTACGGTTACTCCGCCCATGAACCCATGGCGTTCTGGGGCGTGGCCCAGCGGATTTCGAAACTGGCAGGAGAAGAACATGCAGCGTGAGCTATATCGAGTGGCCGGGCTGCCGGTACTCCAGAACCGCACATTTGCCAGCGCCGAGCAGGCCCGGGCTTCGGGCAGCGCCGATATCGTGCTGGTGCAGGACAGCCAGAGCGGGTTGATCTTCAACCAGGCCTTTGACGCCAGCAAGCTCAGCTACGACGCCGACTATCAAAACGAACAGGCCCATTCGGTTCAGTTCCAGCAGCACTTGAATGATGTCGAGGCCATTCTTGCTCATCATTTCAAAGGGCAAAGCCTGATTGAAGTCGGCTGCGGTAAAGGTTATTTCCTGGAGATGCTGCGCGAGCTGGGCTATGCCATCACCGGTATCGACCCCTCCTACGAAGGTGACAACGTCGAAGTCATCAAGGCCCCCTTCACCAAGGAGCTGGGGCTGGCCGCCGACGCTATCGTTTTGCGCCACGTTCTGGAACATATCAGCGATCCGGTGAGCTTCCTGGCTGAAATTGCCAGCGCCAATCAGGGTGGGCAGATTTACATCGAGGTGCCTTGCTTCGACTGGATTGTCGAACATAACGCCTGGTTCGATGTGTTCTACGAACATGTGAATTACTTCCGTCTTGCGGATCTGCGCGGTCTGTTCGGCACGGTGCACGAGTCGGGGCACCTGTTTGGCGGGCAGTACCTGTACATCGTCGCGGACCTGTCGACCTTGCGCCGAGCACCGGTCGAGGCGCCGCAACTGCTCACGCTCGCGGATAATTTCACCGCCAGCATCGGGCGAGCGGTGCAGATCATTCGCGCCAGCGGCACTCAGGGCGCAGGCATCTGGGGAGCCTCATCCAAGGGCGTGATCTATTCGCTGTTCCTGCAGCGCGCCGGTGTGACTGTCGAGCATGTGGTGGACATCAACCCGTCCAAGCAGGGCCGTTATCTGCCGCTGAGCGGGGTACGTGTCTCTTCGCCGCAAGAGGCCCTGGACGGTCTGCCTGAAGGTGCGAATCTGTTTGTGATGAACTCCAACTACCTCGAAGAAATCAAGCGGATGACCGGTGGACGCTACGTCTATCACGCCGTCGACAGCGCTTCGTTCCAGTGACTATTGAGATTACAAAAATGACCGACAACACGATCCATAAAGCCTTCGAAGCGGAATGTCAGGCAGAAATCGCCCGTCAGGGCGACGACCAGGAGCTGACCGCTCTGGCCCAGGATTTCTTCAATAAATCGGCCAAGCACAAATACAGCTACCACTTCTCGTGGATGGGGCGACCGATCATCCAGCTGCCGCAAGACATGATGGCGATGCAGGAAATCATCTGGCAGGTCAAACCGGACCTGGTGATCGAATGCGGTATCGCCCATGGTGGTTCGATCATTTACTACGCCTCGCTTCTGGAGCTGCAGGGCCACGGTGAAGTGCTGGGCATCGATCTCGACATCCGTGCGCACAACCGCGAAGCCATCGAAAGCCACCCGATGAGCAAACGCATTTCCATGATCGAAGGTTCGAGCACGGACCCGGCCATCGCCGCTCGAGTGCGCGCGTTGGCCGAAGGCAAAAAAGTCATTCTGGTGCTCGATTCCAACCATACCCATGATCACGTGCTTGAAGAGCTTCGTCTTTATGCGCCACTGGTCTCGGTGGACAGCTACTGCGTGGTCATGGACACCGTGGTCGAAGACATGCCGGCCGATTTCTTTCCAGATCGTCCGTGGGGCCCGGGTGACAACCCGAAGACTGCCGTGTGGAAGTACCTGGAAGAAAACAAGAACTTTGAAATCGACCAGCAGCTGCAAAACAAGCTGCTGATCACCGTGGCGCCCGACGGTTACCTGCGTCGCGTTCGTTAATCAACATTTGGATCGGGTTATTGGCCATTGGCCGGTTGCGGGGATAGAGATATGCAGGTTCAAAACAGTACTCATAACAACGTTGCACCGCTGAACGAGCGGTTCACGGTCGTGGTGATCACCCACAACCGGAACGCGTTCCTGCGGCGGACCCTGCAGTACTACAGCAACTATCCCTGCACGGTGCTGGTTCTGGACTCGTCTGTTGCAGGCGATGAGAGCATCGCCCGAGACTTCCCGTCGGTCGACTATCGCCATTTGCCTCAGTACACCTATCAAGGGCTTCAGGAAAAACTCACCTATGGCGTCACCCAAGTCACCACGCCTTACATGGTGTTTGCTGCCGATGATGATTTTCTGCTGCACGGCGCACTGACCGAGTCGCTGGAGTTTCTCGAAGCCAATCCCGACTATGGCATGTGCCATGGCTACGGAATGATGTACCTGGCCCGCGCCACCGAAGTTAACTACTACCGCCGTGACTGCAGGGTGCAAGAGGATTACAACTCGCAGCAGCCTGAAGATCGGGTCATTGAGTTCATGGGGCAGTTCCTGCCGCCGTTTTATGCGGTGACCCGCACCGACCTGCTGCAGCAGTGGTACAGCCAGCTGCCTGCGGGCACCAGTTTCGAGTGGCAGGAAATCGGCCACGCATTTTACCTGCTGGCCTGTGCCAAGGCGCGGATTCTGCCGATTCCCTACGCCGTGCGGGAGGCCAACTACGGCGCCTCGGATCACAACACCAACGTGTTGACCGTGCTCACGTACAAGGACGCGAAAACCGTCGCCGAGCGCGAGCAGTTTGCCGAGTTCCTGGCTTCGATTCTTACCCGGTTAAGCGACAAGAATCCGGCCGGGGCCAAACAGTTCGCACTGGACAGTTTTGCCGCCATGGCCGAGTGCTTGCTCGCAGGTCGCTCGCTCAAAGGCGCCATGATCTTTCGCTCGGCCTGGATCGAGGCCGGGCAAGCGCCGGTTCGCTCGTTCGCCCCCCAGCAGTTCGTCGAAATGCCGTTCTATAACAAGCCGATGTTCGACCTGCTGACCGAGTTCGAATTTCTGTTGCACGCGATGCCGGCCGGTCGCCTGCAATTGCAGGAGCTGGAAGGCGTCCTGCTCAAGCAGCACGAACTGATGCGCATCCATCCCAACGACAACGAGCGCACTATTCGTGCCCGTCTTTGGGAGGCGTTGAGTCTTGGCGTGTTCAATCGTTCGGTGGTCAAACGCCTGGCAGAGTCGCTCAAAGGTACAGAGGAAGCAGGCGAGGGGCTGAAGTTGCAGGCGTGGGCCGAGCGCCTCGATTCGCTACCGGGGCAGGGCGAGGGCACGTTGCTGCAGAGCATGCCGTCCGGGCGTTTGCTTGACTGGCTTGAAGCACGCAACCCCGATGCCGCCCAGCTTTCAGATATCACCAGGTATCTGGGCAAGCATGATGGCGGCCCGCAGTTCGCCATTTTGCTGCTGGATCTGGACGCCGACATGTTCAAGTTGCAGGCAACGTTCGACAGCCTGGTCAACGGACATTGCAAGACATTCAACGTGGTGGTGTTCACCACAGGCGAGTTACCGGCCACCACCAGCATCCGGGACACCGTGCACTTCGTCAAAGTCAGTACAACCCATTACGTGGACCGGATCAATCAGGTCATCGCGCAATCCTCCGCTGACTGGCTGCTGCTGGCCGAGGCCGGAGATCAGTTCACCCCGAGCGGGTTGTTGCGTGCCAGCCTCGAGCTGATGGGCGCCGAAGGCGTGCGCGCGGTGGCCATGGACGAAATTCAGCGTCAGACCAACGGCGCGTTGGTGGATGTATTCCGTCCCGGGGTCAACCTGGACCTGCTGCAAACCGTACCGTCGCTGATGGCACGGCACTGGTTGATCCAGCGTGACGTATTGGTCCAGGCCAAGGGCTTCTCGACCGAGCACACCCAGGCCCTGGAATTCGACCTGTTGCTGCGCCTGATCGAAGACGGCGGGTTGGGTGGGTTGGCGCATTTGTCCGAACCGTTGCTGATCTGCAACGCACCGGCCACAGAAGAAAACACGCAGGAACGCCAGGTATTGACCCGACACCTGGCCAACCGTGGCTATCGTGGCCAGGTCAGTTCGTCGTTGCCGCAGACGTATCAGATCAATTATCAGCACGCTGAACGGCCAATGGTCTCGATCATCCTGCACAGTCAGGACAACCTTGAGCACCTGAAAAGTGCGTTGGTCAGCGTGCTGCAGCGCACTCGCTATCAGCGCCACGAAGTGCTGATTGCCGATAATCACAGCCAGTCACCAGCGCTGGCCGAATGGCTGAGTAACCTGGAAGGCAAGGGCGAGCGCATTCGTGTGCTGCGTACCGCTGAGCGCTTGAGTGCCTCGGCGTTGTACAACGTCGCAAGCGCCGAGGCCAAAGGTGAGTACCTGGTAATGCTGTCGGCCGAAGCGCAGGTATTCAATGCCAACTGGCTCGACGCCATGCTCAACCAGGCCCAGCGCCCGGAAGTCGGCATCGTTGGCGCCAAACTGATAGACATTCGTGGTGTTACCACCCAGGCCGGGCTGATCCTCGGCTTGAATGGCAGCCTCGGCTCGGCCTTTGTCGGCGAGCGCAAAGATGCCATGGGTTATCTGAACGGCCATCAAGTCGAGCAGAACTATTCGGCGGTATCTGGCGCCTGCCTGATGATTCGCAAGGACTTGTTCGACGCAGTGGGTGGTTTGGACGAAGAGCATTTCCAGGAAGCGTTTGCCGACATCGACCTGTGCCTGAAAGTCGCCGATGCCGGCTACCTGACGGTCTGGTGCCCACAGGCGCAGTTGCTGCACCCGGGCCTGCTGCCGGATGCTCCACAACTGGCAGCTGCCCTGCGTGACAAGTGGCAGGCGCGCTTCGCTCAGGATGTGGCCTACAACCAGAATCTTTCCCTGACCGGCAAGGGCTTTACCCTCGGCGACGCCTCCAGTGTGAACTGGTCGCAGCTGCTTGCTTAAGCCTGACTGACAGGTACAAGGACTCAAGGCATGTTCAACGGTAAATCGATTTTCATCTCTGGCGGCACCGGCTCGTTCGGGCGCAATTTCATCCGCCGGTTGCTGGAGCAATACCAGCCCAAGCGTGTGGTGGTGTTCTCCCGCGATGAACTCAAGCAGTACGAGATGCAGCAGACGTTCAATGCGCCGTGCATGCGTTACTTCCTCGGTGACGTGCGTGATGCCGAGCGTTTGCGTCAGGCCATGCGCGGCATCGATTACGTGGTGCACGCTGCAGCGCTGAAACAAGTGCCGGCGGCGGAATACAACCCCACCGAATGCATCCGCACCAACGTCAACGGCGCGGAGAACATCATCGCCGCGGCCATCGATAACGGCGTGAAAAAAGTCGTCGCGCTGTCCACCGACAAGGCCGCCAGCCCGATCAATCTGTACGGCGCCACCAAGTTGCTGTCGGACAAATTGTTCGTCGCCGCGAACAACATTGCCGGTGACCAGAACACCCGTTTTTCGGTGGTCCGTTACGGCAACGTCGCCGGCTCGCGGGGGTCGGTGGTGCCGTTTTTCAGCAAGCTGATTGCCGAGGGCGCGCCAGAATTGCCGATCACCGATGAGCGCATGACGCGCTTCTGGATCACCCTCGATCACGGTGTGCAGTTTGTGCTCGACAGCTTCGCCCGCATGCACGGTGGTGAAGTGTTTGTGCCGAAGATTCCGTCGATCCGCATCGTCGATCTGGCGTTGGGTATGGCAGAACATTTGCCGCACAGGAACGTCGGCATTCGTCCGGGAGAAAAGCTCCATGAGTTGATGGTGCCGCTGGACGACGCGCGCATGACCCTGGAGTTCGATGATCACTACACCATTCAGCCGTCGATCCGCTTCACCAGCGTCGACGTGGATTTTGCCGTCGACAAACTGGGCGAGCAGGGCAAACCTGTGAGCGAGGATTTCGAGTATCGCTCCGACACCAACCCGCACTTCCTGTCGGTAGGCCAGATCGCAGATCTGCACGCTGAGCTGTCGGCATGATTCCCTACGGTCGGCAAAGCCTCGATCAGGCAGACATCGATGCGGTGGTCGCCGTGTTGCAGTCCGACTGGCTGACACAGGGGCCGACCATCGAGCGTTTCGAACAGGCCATGGCCGGGCGTTGCCAGGCTGATTTCGCAGTGGCGGTGTGCAATGCCACCGCCGCGTTGCACATCGCTTGCCTGGCGGCGGGACTCGGGCCGGGCGACCGGTTGTGGACCACGCCGAACACCTTTTTGGCTTCGGCCAATTGTGGTCGCTATTGTGGCGCCGAAGTGGACTTCGTCGACATCGATCCGCTGACCTGGAACCTCGATGCCTATGCCCTGGCCTCGAAACTTGAGCAGGCCGAGCGCGACGGCACGTTGCCGAAGGTATTGGTGGCCGTGGCGTTTTCCGGTCAAAGCTGCGACATGCGCATGATCGCCGAGTTGGCCGAACGCTATGGCTTTACGGTGATCGAGGATGCGTCCCACGCGGTCGGCGCGTCCTATGCCGGGCGTCCGGTGGGTTGCGGCGAGTTTGCGGCGATGACGGTGTTCAGTTTCCACCCCGTGAAGATCATCACCAGTGCCGAGGGCGGCATGGTCCTGACCAATCGCCCGGAATTGGCCGAGCGCCTGCGACGTCTACGCAGCCACGGCATGACCCGCGATCCGCAGCAGATGACCGAATCCAGCCATGGTCCCTGGTACTACCAGCAAGTGGAATTGGGCTTCAACTACCGGATCACCGATCTTCAAGCGGCGCTCGGTCTGTCACAACTGAACAAGCTCGATGGCTTCATCGAACGTCGTCGTGAACTGGCGGCGCGGTATGACCGATTGCTGGCGTACCTGCCGTTGACCTTGCCCAGCGCGCAACCAGACGCCGAGTCAGCATGGCATCTGTACGTGGTGCGGTTGCAGCCTGATCGGATCAGCCTCAGCCATCGGCAGGTGTTCGAAGGGTTGCGGGCGGCCGGGGTCGGGGTGAACCTGCACTATATTCCGCTGCATTTGCAGCCGTACTATCGTGATCTCGGGTTTGCCGAGGGAGACTTCCCGCAGGCCGAACGTTATTACGCCGAGGCCATCAGCCTGCCGCTGTTCCCTCTGCTGAGCGATGAACAACAGGACTTCGTGGTCGAGCAACTGCGTCGGTTGGTTCTTGAGGAGTAGTGACATTTGAGCTGCGTTGCAATCATTCCAGCCCGCGGTGGCAGCAAGCGTATCCCGCGCAAGAACCTCAAACCGTTCGACGGTGTACCGATGATCGTCCGTTCGATCCGTACGGCGCTCGATTGCGGGTTGTTCGATCAAGTCGTCGTCAGTACGGATGACGAAGAAATTGCCGACGTCGCCCGGGCTCATGGAGCACAGGTGCCGTTCGTGCGGCCTGTCGAACTGGCTGATGATTTCACCGGGACAGCTGCGGTGATCGTACATGCCTTGAGCCAATTGCCGATCTTCGACTACGTCTGCTGCATCTACGCTACTGCACCGCTGTTGCAGGCACGCTATCTGCGTCAGGGGCATGAATTGCTGGTGCAGCATCCGGACAAGTCGTTCGCTTTTTCCGTGGCCGGTTTCGGCTTCCCGGTGCAACGTGCCTTGACCCTTGATGAACAGGGTGCCTTGACCTCGCTCTATCCGGAGTTTCGCACTACCCGCTCACAGGATTTGCCTGAAGCCTATCAGGATGCCGGCCAGTTCTATTGGGGGCGCACAGAAGCCTGGTTGCGCGGCGATGTGCTGTTTTCGCCGGCGAGCCTGCCGGTGATTCTGCCGCGGCATCTGGTGCAGGACATCGATACCCTCGAAGACTGGAAGCGTGCCGAATACCTCTACGCCGCGTTGAAGGCTGGCGGAGAGCTGCAATGAGAGTACTGATCCGCGCCGACGCGTCGCCGACCATTGGCAGCGGTCACATCGCTCGCTGTTTGACCCTGGCCAGAGTCTTGCGCAAGCAAGGCGCGCAGGTGGCTTTCGCGTGCCGCCTGTTGCAGGGCCATCGACTGGATGCACTGCAAGCCGAGGGCTTTGAAACCTTCGCGTTGCCGGATCGCTATCCCGATGAAGACCCGCAGCAGGCGATCGAATCCCTGCTGCCGTGGCAGGCGGACATCGCCGCGCTCGGGCAAGCGTTGAGCAATCATCCGGCCTTCGATTGGGTCATCGTCGACCACTACGGCCTCGACCATCACTGGCAGATCGCGGCCCGCCGCTGGGCACCACGGATTGCCGCTGTGGACGATCTCGCCACTCGAACCTACAGCGTCGATCTGCTGCTCAACCAGAATTTGTCGGGTACGCCACAAGCCTATGCTTCGCTGCTGGCGCCCGGTTGCCAGACCTTGCTCGGCCCACGTTTTGCCTTGCTGCGCGATGAATTCTGCTGCCCGGCGATTCCGGTCAAGCCCCACGCCAGGCGAGTGCTGGTGAATTTCGGTGGCTTCGATGCGGCGATGCAAACCCATCACGCGATGCTGGCAATGGCGGATTTGCATGAGCTCGAAGTCGATTTCGTCGCCGGTGCCGACAACCCGGACTGGGCACAAATGCAGGCCTTGGCGGCGAGTCGTCCGAACTGGCGCTTGCACAGTTTTGTCAGTGACTTTTACCGACTGATGACCGAGGCCGACCTGTTTGTCGGTGCCGGCGGTGGCACCAGTTGGGAGCGGGCGGCCATGGGATTGCCGACGATCTGTATCGCGGTCTCGAATAATCAGCAGGCCAACGCCGAAATGATGGCGACCTCAGGTTCCCATGTGTATCTGGGCCCCCGCTCGAACGTAAGCGTCGAGCAGTTGCGTCAGGCCATTGCTTTTCTCGCGGGCAATCAGGGGTTACGCCAAAGCCTGGCCGAACACTCGCGTCGGTTGGTCGATGGGCGGGGTGCACAGCGGGTTGCGGCAGCGCTCGCCGGTGCGGTACTGCAGGTTCGCAAGGCGTCCCTGGACGATGCGCAGCTGCTGTTCGAGGGGCGCAATGCCGAGTCGGTGCGGCGCTGCTCGCTGGACACGCAGGTCATCGATTGGCAACGGCATCAAGACTGGCTGGCCGCGAGCCTGAGCAACCCAGGGCGATTACTGTTGATTGCCGAGGCGGACGATGGCCCGGTCGGAGTACTGCGTTATGACCTGGACGGACTTGAAGCCGAAGTCTCGATCTACCTGCTTGAAGGCCGCCTCGGTCTGGGGTGGGGCAGGGCACTGTTGGCGCGGGGCGAGGCCTTCGTGACCACCCACTGGCCGCAACTGAATGTCATCACCGCTCAAGTGTTGCCGGCGAATCAGCCGTCGCTGAAGCTGTTTCGCGAGGCAGGATTCACCCAGCGTGCTTGCGCGTTCACGCGCATATTGAAGGATCACCGCAATGACTAGCTTCAAGATTGGCCATCGCTCCATCGGTGCCGATGCGCCACCGTTCATCATTGCCGAGATGAGTGGCAACCATAACCAGTCTCTGGAGGTGGCGCTGCAGATCGTCGAAGCCGCGGCCAAGGCCGGCGCTCATGCCTTGAAGCTACAGACCTACACCGCCGAGACCATGACCCTGGACCTGTCCGAAGGTGAGTTCTTCATCAAGGACCCTGACAGCCTCTGGGCCGGTTCTTCGTTGTACGCGTTGTACGAGAAGGCCCACACACCGTGGGAATGGCACGCGCCGATTTTCGCCCGGGCCAAAGAGCTGGGCATGCTCGCGTTCTCCACACCGTTCGATGACACCGCGGTGGACTTCCTCGAAAGCCTCGACGTACCGGCCTACAAGATTGCCAGTTTCGAAAACACCGACCTGCCGTTGATTCGGCGCGTCGCTGCGACCGGCAAGCCATTGATCATTTCTACCGGCATGGCCAGCATCGCTGAACTCGACGAAACCGTACGTGCCGCCCGCGAGGCCGGTTGCAAGGATCTGGTGTTGCTCAAGTGCACCAGCACTTACCCGGCGACACCCGCCAACAGCAACGTGCGGACGATTCCTCATTTGCGCGAATTGTTTGGCTGTGAAGTCGGGCTGTCTGACCACTCCATGGGCGTCGGTGTGTCTGTGGCCGCGGTGGCACTGGGGGCAACGGTGGTGGAAAAACATTTCACCCTCGATCGAGCTGCGGGTGGTGTGGATGCCAGTTTCTCTCTGGAGCCTGCTGAACTGGCCAGTCTGGTGATCGAAACTGAGCGCGCCTGGCAGGCCATGGGCCATGTGCATTACGGCGTGACTGAAGCCGAGCGCAAGTCCGTGGTGTATCGCCGTTCGCTGTATGTGACTCAGGACATGGCGGCCGGCGAGCCCTTCACCGTCGCCAATCTGCGGGCCATCCGTCCTGGCTTGGGGCTGGCGCCTAAACACGCTGAAACCCTTCTGGGGCGCCGCGCCTGCCAGGCCATCAAGCGCGGAACACCGCTGGATTGGTCGTTGGTCGAATAACGTCTTATCGGCCAGATTCGGCAAAATAGCGTGACCTGCGAGTCATAACGCGCATCTTCACTGTATTGTATTAATCGGGGAGGTGGCGCCTGGTGTCTGTTTGACCCGGTGATAGCCTTTTATTCTTCCCGTCCGTCGCTCCCTCGGGGCGACATTTTTCTCTGTTTGTCGGCGCCCCTCGAATCATTACGAGCGGTGGTATTGGGCTGTTTATTATTGGGAAGCCGTAATGATTGGCATAAAAAGCATTGCGAGCTACGTTCCTGTAGCCGGCGTGGACAATTACGCACAAGGTGCAAAATTCGAAAAGGATGAAGAGTTCATCCTGGGCAAGATCGGTTCGGCCTTCCTGCCGCGCAAAGACGCCGGGCAGGAAACCTCGGACCTGTGTGTCGAAGCAGCCAATGCGCTGTTCGCCAACAATCCCGACTTGAAACGTGAAGACATCGACGTGCTGATCGTTGTCACCCAGAACGGCGACGAAGAAGGCCTGCCGCACACGGCTGCCATCGTTCAGGACAAACTGGGCCTGCCGACTACCGTGGCCGCGTTCGATATTTCCCTGGGCTGCTCCGGCTACGTCTACGGCATCTACGCCATCAAGGGTTTCATGGAAGCCGCAGGCTTGAAGAATGGCCTGCTGATCACAGCTGATCCGTACTCGAAGATCGTCGACCCGGAAGACCGCAACACCACCATGCTGTTTGGTGATGCCGCCACCGCCACCTGGATGGGTGAAAACGCGCCATGGCAGTTGGGCAAGGCCAAGTTCGGCACCGATGGTTCCGGCGCACCGCACCTGAAGGTGACCGATGGCGTGTTCTTCATGAACGGCCGTCAGGTGTTCAATTTTGCGCTGCTTAAAGTTCCGGCGCATTTGCACGAGTTGCTGGCCGATTCGCAACTGACCGCTGACGATATCGATGCCTTTTGCATCCACCAGGGCAGTGCCGCGATTGTCGACGCGGTGGCACGACGCTTCGAAGGCGAGCCGGAGAAGTTCATCAAGGACATGGTCGAGACCGGCAACACGGTGTCGTCGAGCATCCCGCTTCTGCTGGAAAAACATGTGCTGGACTCCACCTGGAAGCGTGTGGCGTTGAGCGGTTTCGGCGTTGGTTTGTCGTGGGGTTCGGCGATCATCTATCGCCCTTGAGCCTCGGCTCTTTAGCCAAAGAATGCCAGGCACAAAAAAAGCGTTCAAGGTGTAACCTTGAGCGCTATTTTTTTGCCCGAATGAAAAGCGAGGCTTCATGAGCGAGTTCTTTGAGCGCAACGTCGACGTCATACAGCACCGCTGGCCAATGCTGTCTGCGCGCTTGCTGGTTGAGAACACAAGCCTGTTACAGGCTGAGCTGGTGGAAGGCCTGGGCTCGACGCTGAGCATCAACGGCATTCAGCTGACCAGTCGCCATGACCGCACCCGCGAGGCCAGGCTTCAGGCTGGCAGCCTGCCGATCGACAGCCCCGTGGTGCATGTCTATGGCACCGGGCTTGGTGATTTGCAAATGGAGCTGCTGGCGCGCGCCGGGCTTGAGCATTTGTATGTGCACATCCTCAACGGCGCGGTGTTTGCGCTGGTGCTGCAACTGCTGGATCAGCAACAGTGGCTCGGCGATCCGCGGGTCGAGCTGATGTACGCCGGCGATCTGGCGGAAATCCAACTGCCGTTTTTCGCCTTGCCGTCCGAGCTGGTATTGGCGGATGACTTCAATGCCAAGATCCGTGATCGCCTGATCAGCGAAACCCATCTGACCTTCAATAATCGTGAGTTCGATCCTCAGGCCCCAGACATCGTCGAGCGCTTGCAGGCGAGTCTGGAGCTTGTGCAAGCCGATTGCGACGTGGCCGAGTTGTTCGATTCGCGCAAGGGGCAAGAGATTTTCGTCATTGCCACGGGGCCTAGCCTTGAGCAGCACTTCGAGACCTTGCGCGCGATTCGCAATCAGGCCGAGCGACCGTTGTTCATTTGTGTCGATACGGCCTACCGACCGCTGCTCGATCACGGGGTCCGCCCTGATGTGGTGGTCAGTATCGACCAGCGCATCTCGGCTCGGCATCTACCACCTGAAGGTACGGCCGATATCATCCTGGCGTACATGCCCATGGTTGATCCCCTGGTGCTTGAAGCCTGGCAGGGACCGCGCTATGCCAGTTACTCCGCCAGCCCGATCTATCAACAGTTGCGTCAGCAATGGCCCAAGGGGGAGCTGTATGGGGGGGGGAGTGTGATTCACCCGGCAGTGGACCTTGCAGTGAAGATGGGCGCAGCGCAGATCACCCTGTTCGGCGCCGACTTTGCCTTCCCCGGGGATAAGACCCATGCCGGCTGGAACGATGGCGACCTTGGCCCGCAACTGGGTGTGGCCAAACACTGGGTACTTGATGGTCGCGGCCAACGAATCAAAACTCAACTTAACTTCCGTAGCTACCTGTGTGAGTTGGAGCGTTTTATCGCCGGCCACCCTCACGTGCGTTTCTATAACAGCAGCCGGGCAGGGGCGATGATCGCCGGTGCGGTGTTTCACCCGGAGTTGACGGTATGAGCGGGCTGCAGTCTTTTATCGTCGGTTCGCAGCAGTGTGCGGCGTTGTTTCGGTTGGGGTGTGATGTGGAGGCGGGGCTGGCGATGATCGAACTGATCTCGACGGTGCAGGTGTCCTTCGATCAGGCGTCAAAGGATGCTCAGCAACAATGGGTATTTTTGCTCGGCCTGATGCTCGGTTGCCAGGAAGCACAAAACTGGCTCGCCCTGGCGGATTACCTCGAATACGAATTGGTCCAGCTGATGACCGACACTCTGTCCTTTTAAACAGTTTCTCTTCTGCCGGCGCCGGCGAGTCTTCGCCAACCTGTCGCCGGCATTTCCCTGACGTCATTTTTTCGCTGCTTGAGTGTGGCCAAGTCCTTTGTTTACGGGGGGTGGCAACGTGATGGCAAATATTTTTGAAAATCCCCTAAAGCAAGTTGCAATCCCGACGATAACTATTACGAAGGTTCTCTAGGCCATACCCGGCGGTTGCCAGGGCCGGAAGCCGCAGTACCCAACCAACGAGGAATTCGTCATGGCTTTAACAGTAAACACTAACGTTACATCGTTGAACGTACAGAAAAACCTGAACAAGGCTTCTGATGCTCTGTCGACTTCGATGACCCGTTTGTCTTCCGGCCTGAAAATCAACAGCGCTAAAGACGACGCTGCCGGCCTGCAAATCGCTACCCGTATGACCTCGCAGATCCGTGGTCAGACCATGGCGATCAAAAACGCCAACGACGGTATCTCGATCGCTCAGACTGCTGAAGGCGCGATGCAAGAATCGACCAACATTCTGCAGCGTATGCGTGAACTGGCTGTTCAATCCCGAAACGATTCCAACGGTACCGACGACCGTGCTGCTCTGAACAAAGAGTTCGCAACCATGTCGGACGAACTGACCCGTATTGCCAAGTCGACCAACCTGAACGGCAAAAACCTGATCGATGGCACCGCTGGCACCATGACCTTCCAGGTCGGTTCCAACACCGGCGCTACCAACCAGATCACCATCACTCTGGATAGCGGCTTCGATGCTGCCACCCTGAGCGTTGACTCTGCTGCCGTCGCCATCACCGGTAACGACAGCGCCACTGCAGAAGCCAGCACCGCTGCTGCAATCGACGCAATCGACGCGGCCCTGAAAACCATCAACACCAGCCGTGCGGACCTCGGTGCTGCCCAGAACCGTCTGACCAGCACCATCTCCAACCTGCAGAACATCAACGAAAACGCCAGCGCTGCACTGGGTCGCGTACAAGATACCGACTTCGCTTCGGAAACTGCACAGCTGACCAAGCAACAAACTCTGCAACAAGCTTCCACCGCAATTCTGGCTCAGGCCAACCAACTGCCATCCGCTGTACTGAAACTGCTTCAGTAATAGCTGGGTGAGTTTTGGCGGGGGAGTGCGCACGTCGCGCTCTCTCGCTTTTTTAGTTTAAGAGGTGATGGACATGGATATGAGCGTGAAGCTGAACTTGTCTTATCCTGCGGCCAAGCAGGCGACGACTGTTGCCGATAAGCCGGCGCAGAAGCCTCTAGCGGAAACTGCACCAGTGGTTGCCGTCAAGGAAGAAAGTAAAGGCACTCAAACCGAGCAGGAACAACTGAAGATGGCCGTTCAGGAAATCGAAAAGTTTGTTCAGTCGGTCAAGCGCAACCTGGAGTTCTCGATTGACGAGCCTTCAGGCAAAGTTGTGGTAAAAGTGATTGCCAGTGACTCCGGTGAGGTGATTCGTCAGATCCCCAACGAAGAAGTCCTTAAGCTGGCCAATAGCTTGAATGATGCAAGCAGCCTGTTGTTCAGCGCAAAAGTCTGACAGCTGGCATGAATTTTGTTGCTATGTTCTTTTGGGCGTTGTAGTGGTCAAAAGGCCGGCGACACACTGAAGGGAGTTCCACATGGCAAGTCCAATTCTACCGGGCACGGGTTTAGGCTCAGGCCTTGATACCGGTGCTATCGTCAAAGCCTTGGTGAACGCTGACAAAGCGGCCAAGCAAGGTCAGATCGACCGCGGGACTAAGGTTAACACCGCAAGCATCTCCGGTATTGGCACCTTGAAGTCCTTGATGGCTGCGTTTACCAAATCCATGACTGATTTGGGTAGCAAAACCAACCCGCAGTTTCCCGGCTTTGCTGCGACTTCCTCTGATGTGAAATTTGTCACAGCCACCGCCAGTAACTCGGCCGTGGGCGGCAACTACGTCATCAACGTCGGCAACCTGGCCACGTCGTCCAAAGTGACCAGTGCTGCGTTTGCTGGCGGTACGACCAGCGCTATTACTGATGGCCCGATGACCATCAAGCAGGGTACCGCGACATTCAATCTCGATATAAAACCCGGCGCTACACTGCAATCGGTTCGAGATTCGATCAACGCCGATGCCTCGCTCAAGGGCGCCGGTATCAGCGCCAATATCGTGACTGACTCCTTTGGGTCGCGTCTGGTGTTGGGTTCGACCACTACAGGAGTCGGCTCGGATATTTCCGTCACTGGCATCCCTGAGCTGACCATCGACGGCACGCAAGTCGTGGGTACTACTGCCTCTCCAATGACCGCCGCTTCTGCTGGTTCTATTGGTGCTTTGGCTGTTGATGCAAATTTCACCGTCGATGGTATGGCACTGACCAGCAAGAGCAATACCGTGGATAAGGCGGTCTCCGGCCTGACGTTTAACCTGGTGGCTGTAGGGACCTCGACTGTTACCGTGGCGACGAACACCGATGGCCTGAAGGCGTCGATCCAAAAGTTCGTCGATGCCTACAACGCTATCGCCAACAGCGTCACCTCGTTGACCAAGTCTTCGCTCGATGATGATGGCAAGCTGACCGTTCCGGCAGCATTGACCGGTGATGCGCTGCCACGTTCGATCCTGTCGGCTATTCGCTCGCCTCTGTCGGAAACCGGTTCAGGTGACAAGCTCACTGTGCTCGCGCAGTTGGGTATTACCACCAATCAGAAGACCGGTGCGCTCGATTTTGACAGCACCAAGTTCACTGCTGCGATGAATGACAAAAAACTGGGCGGTGAAGTTCAGGAGTTGTTCACGGGTAATAACGGTCTGCTGGAACGGATGACGAAGGCTGTCGCACCGTTTGCAGATACCGGCGGTATTCTGGATCAGCGTACGACCAGTCTGAACAAAACCAAGACCAAGTTGACCAACGACCAGGCAGCCCTGGATCGTCGTATCGAGACCCTGACCGCGGTACTGACCAAAAAATACAACGACATGGATACACTCGTCGGCAAGCTGAAAGCCACGGCCAGCAACATCACCTCGATGTTCGAAGCGATAGCTGCGCAGCAGAAGAACAGCTGATAACCCAGTAGCGCCAAAAGCCCGGCAGCGTCGTTCAACGCTCCGGGCTTTTGTGTTTTTGCGACTAAAGTTTTTTGACGCATCGTCGATACACTGGTTATACGAACCACAGATTTTTGATGAGGTACAACATGAATCCAATGTTAGCCCTTCGCCAATACCAGAAGATTGGCGCTCAGGCGCAAACGTCCGAAGCCAGCCCTCATCGTCTGGTGCAGATGCTGATGGAGGGTGGCCTTGACCGTATTGCGCAGGCCAAAGGTGCGATGGAGCGCAAGGATATCGCCAATAAAGGCGTTCTGATCGGCAAGGCCATCGGCATCATCGGTGGTCTGCGTGAAGGTCTGGATCTGGAAAACCAGGCCGAGTCGGTGGGTGAGCTGGATAATCTCTACACCTATATGATGAAGCGTCTGGCCGAGGCCAACATCAAGACAGATCCAAAGATTCTCGACGAAGTCGCTGATTTGCTTCGCACCGTCAAAGACGGCTGGGATGCTATCGCCGCGCCGGGTCCGCAGTTTTAAGGAGATCACCATGAGTCTTGTATTGCAGCGAATCGAACAAACCCGTGAAGGCCTGGTCGGTGCTTTGGCTGAGCGTAACTGGGAAGCCATTGGCGAGTTGGACCTGGCTTGCCGTTCCTGCATGGAAGACGTCTTGAGTGAAGCTTCGGTGGACGAGGCCGCGTTACGCGATAATCTTGAGGAGTTGTTGGGGGTGTATAAACAGCTTCTTGAGGCGGCGACAGGGGAGCGGCAAGCGATAGTTGAAGAGATGTCGCAGATCCACCAAGCACAGAACGCGGCAAAGGTTTACCATCTGTTTGGTTAATCCCCGGTTAATCCAAACATAGTGCGCCATAAATTTGACTGTGCACGGTTTTTTGACTTAACTAGTGGCTGGTTCCAGATTTCAGGCGTCTACAGGCATAACGTGTCTGCAAGCGTCTAGCTTGCCCCATCATTTTGGGCATTGAGTTGACTAGGGAAGTTGCTATTGCATGTGGCGTGAAACCAAAATTCTGCTGATTGATGACGATAGCGTCCGCCGCCGCGACTTGGCGGTGATTTTAAATTTTCTTGGCGAAGAAAATTTACCCTGCGGTAGCCATGACTGGCAGCAGGCTGTCGGCTCATTGTCATCAAGTCGTGAAGTAATCTGTGTCCTCATCGGGACGGTCAATGCTCCTGGTGCACTCGTGGGCTTGTTAAAGACACTCTCAACCTGGGATGAGTTCCTTCCGGTTTTGTTAATGGGTGATAATTCTTCCGTTGACTTGCCTGAAGACCAGCGTCGCCGAGTGCTTTCGACCCTCGAAATGCCACCCAGCTACAGCAAATTGCTCGACTCCCTGCACCGTGCCCAGGTCTATCGCGAGATGTATGACCAGGCCCGCGAGCGCGGCCGTCACCGTGAACCCAATCTTTTCCGCAGTCTTGTCGGCACCAGTCGGGCGATTCAACACGTCCGTCAGATGATGCAGCAAGTCGCCGACACCGACGCCAGTGTGCTGATCCTCGGTGAGTCCGGGACCGGCAAGGAAGTGGTCGCGCGCAACCTGCACTATCACTCCAAGCGTCGTGATGCGCCGTTCGTACCGGTCAACTGCGGGGCGATCCCGGCCGAGTTGCTGGAAAGCGAACTGTTTGGCCACGAGAAGGGCGCCTTCACCGGGGCAATCACCAGCCGCGCCGGGCGTTTCGAACTGGCCAATGGCGGCACGCTGTTCCTCGATGAAATCGGTGACATGCCGTTGCCGATGCAGGTCAAGTTGCTGCGGGTATTGCAGGAACGCACCTTCGAGCGCGTGGGCAGCAACAAGACCCAAAGCGTTGACGTTCGCATCATCGCCGCGACCCACAAGAATCTCGAAAGCATGATCGAGATCGGCACCTTCCGCGAAGACTTGTACTACCGCCTGAATGTGTTCCCGATCGAAATGGCGCCACTGCGAGAGCGTGTCGAAGACATTCCGTTGCTGATGAACGAGTTGATCTCGCGCATGGAGCACGAGAAGCGTGGTTCGATCCGTTTCAATTCCGCAGCGATCATGTCGCTGTGCCGTCACGGCTGGCCGGGCAACGTCCGCGAACTCGCCAACCTGGTGGAGCGCATGGCGATCATGCATCCGTATGGGGTGATCGGCGTGGTCGAGTTGCCGAAGAAATTCCGTTACGTCGATGATGAAGACGAGCAACTGGTCGACAGCTTGCGCAGCGATCTTGAAGAACGGGTGGCCATCAACGGTCATACTCCGGACTTCTCTGTCGGCGCCATGCTGCCGCCGGAAGGCCTGGACCTGAAGGACTACCTCGGTGGTCTGGAACAAGGGCTGATTCAGCAGGCGCTGGATGATGCCAATGGCATCGTGGCGCGCGCCGCTGAACGCCTGCGCATTCGTCGCACCACGCTGGTGGAAAAGATGCGCAAGTACGGCATGAGCCGTCGTGACGGTGATGAACAGGCGGATGATTGACGCCTGTTTTTCAAACCCTTCATTTGTAGGCGGTTTTTTTTAGGCACGGGTATTGCTAGATCCCTCGCAACGTTCCGTTTAACTGACGGTCAGCCAAGCGAGAGAGCACGATGCCCCAAGCCGCCCAGATGTCACCTGTCCCTGACGCTGCGGGACAACCGTCGTCCGTAGAGCAGGCGAGCCGGCTTGGCCTTGAGCAGGCGTTTGCACTGTTCAACCAGATGTCGAGCCAATTGACCGACTCCTACAGCATGCTCGAAGCCCGGGTCACCGAGCTCAAGGGTGAGCTGGCGGTGGTCAGCGCTCAGCGCATGCAGGAGCTCGCGGAAAAAGAACGCCTGGCCAACCGGCTGCAAAACCTCCTCGATCTGTTGCCCGGCGGCGTCATCGTCATCGACGCCCAAGGCATCGTGCGCGAAGCCAACCCCGCTGCCTGCGAACTGCTCGGTCTGCCCCTCGAAGGCGAGCTGTGGCGTCATGTCATTGCCCGCTGCTTTGCGCCCCGTGAAGACGACGGTCACGAAATCTCGCTCAAGGACGGTCGGCGTTTGTCGATCTCCACTCGCTCGCTGGATGCCGAGCCCGGTCAGTTGGTGTTGCTCAACGACCTGACTGAAACCCGTCATCTGCAAGATCAGCTGGCCCGCCACGAACGTCTGTCGTCCCTCGGCCGAATGGTCGCTTCGCTGGCTCATCAGATTCGTACCCCCTTGTCCGCTGCCTTGCTCTACGCCAGTCATTTGACTGAACAGGCGTTGCCGGTCGAGACCCAGCAACGTTTTGCCGGACGCCTGAAAGAGCGTCTGCATGAGTTGGAGCATCAGGTTCGCGACATGCTGGTGTTTGCGCGCGGCGAGCTGCCGCTGACCGATCGCGTCACGCCCAAAATGCTGATGCAGTCGCTGCAGGCGGCCGCGCTGACCCATGTGCAGGACCTGCCAATTCGCTGGCAGTGCGACAGTCATTCCGGCGAGTTGTTGTGCAATCGCGACACCCTGGTCGGGGCGATCCTGAACCTGATCGAGAACGCCATCCAGGCCGGTGCCGGCGATGTGCGTTTGAAAGTCCATTTCTATACCCGTGACAACAACCTGCGTGTAGCGGTCAGCGACAGCGGTAGTGGCATCGATACGAAAGTACTGGCGCGCCTGGGGGAACCCTTCTTTACCACTAAAACCACCGGAACCGGCCTCGGCCTGACCGTGGTCAAGGCAGTGACGCGTGCTCATCAAGGAGAATTGCAGCTGCGCTCGCGGCTCGGTCGCGGCACGTGTGCCCAGGTCATCCTGCCGCTTTTTTCCGGTGAAAAGCCCCACGCTCAGGGAGCGGAGTGAAGGACATGGCAATCAAGGTTTTACTGGTCGAGGATGACCGCGCGCTACGCGAAGCACTGGCGGATACGCTGCTGCTCGCGGGGCACGACTACACGGCGGTAGGCTCGGCTGAAGAAGCGCTGGCGGCGGTTGGTAATGAGGCGTTCAACCTGGTGCTGAGTGACGTCAACATGCCGGGCATGGACGGCCATCAACTGCTCGGATTGCTGCGCACTCGTCAGCCGCAGTTGCCGGTGTTGCTGATGACGGCTCACGGCGCCGTGGAGCGGGCAGTCGATGCGATGCGCCAGGGCGCGGCGGATTACCTGGTCAAACCGTTCGAGCCCAAAGCCTTGCTCGATCTGGTGGCGCGTCATGCGCTGGGCAGTCTCGGCACGACCGAGGGCGAGGGGCCTGTAGCGTTCGAGCCGGCCAGTGCGCAATTGCTGGAATTGGCCGCACGGGTGGCGCGCAGTGATTCCACGGTATTGATCTCCGGCGAGTCCGGGACCGGCAAGGAAGTGCTGGCGCGTTACATCCATCAGCACTCTCACCGTGCCAGTCAGCCGTTCATTGCGATCAACTGCGCAGCCATCCCCGACAACATGCTCGAAGCCACGTTGTTTGGTCATGAAAAGGGCTCGTTCACCGGCGCCATCGCGGCGCAGGCCGGCAAGTTCGAGCAAGCTGATGGCGGCACGATCCTGCTCGATGAAATTTCCGAAATGCCTCTCGGGCTCCAGGCCAAGTTGCTGCGAGTTTTGCAGGAGCGCGAAGTTGAGCGAGTCGGCGCTCGCAAGCCGATCACGCTGGACATTCGAGTGGTCGCGACCACCAACCGTGACCTGGCCGGTGAGGTGGCAGCGGGACGTTTTCGCGAAGACCTTTACTATCGCCTGTCGGTGTTTCCGCTGGCCTGGCGTCCGTTGCGCGAACGTACCGCCGACATCCTGCCATTGGCCGAGCGTCTTCTGGCCAAGTACGTCAATAAAATGAAGCATGCCGCGGCAAGTCTGTCGCCTGAGGCTCAGGCGTGCCTGATCGGTTATCCATGGCCAGGTAATGTGCGTGAACTGGATAACGCGATTCAGCGGGCGCTGATCCTGCAGCAGGGCGGATTGATACAGCCTGAGGATTTCTGTCTGGCCGGGCCGGTCGCCTGTGCGCCGTTGCCAGCCTTGGTGTCGACGTCCGTGCGAACTGTGGAGGTCGAATCCGAGTCGGGCGGGGCGCTGGGTGATGACCTGCGTCGCCGTGAATTCCAGATGATCATCGACACCTTGCGTTCCGAGCGCGGTCGTCGCAAAGAGGCCGCCGAGCGCTTGGGCATCAGCCCGCGCACCCTGCGTTACAAGCTGGCGCAGATGCGAGATGCCGGAATGGACGTGGAAGCTTATTTGTTCGCCACTTGATTCGTTAGCTATGCAAAGCCCGGGACGGCTTTTGTTTGGAGTGGCCACGGAGCTGGCACCCTTGTTGCTAACACCTCACTACCCGCCGAGTGAGTGTCAAAAAATTGCGGGTCGCCAGAGAGAGTAGACCATGAGCCAAGGTATTGAATTTAATCGATTGATGCTGGACATGCGTTCCATGCAAATGGATGCCATGTCTGCGTCGAAATCGACTGCCGCAGTTCCTGAAATGGGTGGCAGCAGCTTTTCCGACATGCTCGGTCAGGCCGTCAATAAAGTGAACGACACCCAACAGGCGTCCAGTCAGTTGGCCAGTGCCTTCGAGATTGGCAAAAGCGGCGTCGACCTGACGGACGTGATGATTTCCTCGCAGAAGGCCAGCGTGTCTTTTCAAGCGTTGACCCAAGTACGCAACAAGCTGGTTCAGGCATACCAAGACATCATGCAGATGCCGGTTTAAGGACGAATTGAGTCATGGCAGAAGCAGTCGCCGATAATGTTCCGGCCAAGGCCACTCCAATAGACGGCAAGCCGCCGCTGTTCGGGTTGTCCTTTCTGGAAAACCTCTCCGAGATGACCATGTTGCGTCAGGTGGGCCTGTTGGTCGGCCTGGCTGCGAGCGTGGCGATTGGCTTTGCCGTGGTGTTGTGGTCCCAGCAGCCGGACTACCGGCCTCTGTACGGCAGCCTTGCCGGTATGGACGCCAAACAGGTCATGGATACCCTGGCCGCAGCCGACATTCCCTATACCGTTGAACCGAATTCCGGTGCCTTGCTGGTCAAGGCCGATGACCTGTCCCGTGCGCGAATCAAACTCGCGGGCGCTGGTGTCACTCCCAGCGACGGCAACATCGGCTTTGAAATTCTCGACAAGGACCAGGGCCTCGGCACCAGCCAGTTCATGGAAGCGACCCGTTATCGTCGTGGTCTCGAAGGCGAACTGGCCCGCACCATTTCCAGCCTGAACAACGTCAAGGGTGCTCGCGTGCACCTGGCGATTCCGAAAAGTTCGGTGTTCGTGCGCGACGAGCGCAAGCCGAGCGCCTCGGTTTTGGTGGAGCTGTATTCCGGTCGTTCGCTGGAGCCGGGTCAGGTACTGGCGATCATCAACCTGGTGGCCACCAGCGTTCCCGAACTCAGCAAATCCCAGATCACTGTCGTCGACCAGAAGGGCAACCTGCTGTCGGATCAGGCGGAAAATTCCGAACTGACCATGGCCGGCAAGCAATTCGATTACAGCCGTCGCATGGAAAGCATGCTGACTCAGCGCGTGCACAACATTCTGCAACCGGTGCTGGGCAACGATCGCTATAAAGCCGAAGTCTCGGCCGATGTGGATTTCAGTGCCGTCGAATCGACCTCCGAGCAGTTCAACCCGGACCAACCGGCGTTGCGCAGCGAGCAGTCGGTCAACGAACAACGTACCGCCAGCAATGGCCCACAAGGTGTGCCGGGTGCCCTGAGCAACCAGCCGCCCGCGCCAGCTTCTGCGCCGCAAACTACCGGTGGCGCTACCGCGTCGGCCGGCATGGTGCAGCCAGGCCAGCCACTGCTGGATGCCAACGGTCAGCAAATCATGGACCCGGCCACCGGCCAGCCTATGCTTGCACCGTATCCGGCGGACAAGCGTCAACAATCCACCAAGAACTTCGAACTCGACCGTTCCATCAGCCACACCAAACAACAGCAGGGCCGCTTGAATCGCCTGTCGGTGTCGGTGGTGGTGGATGACCAGGTCAAGATCAACGCGGCCAACGGTGAGACCACCCGTGCGCCGTGGACCGCCGATGAATTGGCGCGCTTCACTCGCCTGGTACAGGACGCCGTCGGCTTCGACGCCAGCCGTGGCGACAGCGTCAGCGTGATCAACATGCCGTTCTCCGCCGAGCGCGGGGAAGTGATTGCCGAAATTCCGTTCTACTCCCAGCCGTGGTTCTGGGACATCGTCAAGCAAGTGCTGGGTGTCTTGTTCATCCTGGTGCTGGTGTTCGGTGTGCTGCGTCCGGTGCTTAACAACATCACCGGCGGCGGCAAAGACAAACAGCTGGGCATTGGCAGCGACGTCGAGTTGGGTGGCATGGGCGGCCTGGACGGCGAACTGGCCAACGACCGCGTCAGTCTCGGTGGCCCGACCAGCATTCTGCTGCCGAGCCCGAGCGAAGGCTATGACGCACAGTTGAACGCAATCAAGAGTCTGGTGGCAGAAGATCCGGGGCGCGTGGCCCAGGTCGTGAAAGAGTGGATTAACGCAGATGAGTGATAACCGAGCCGTTGCCGCCAAACTGACCAAGGTCGACAAAGCCGCGATTCTGCTGCTGTCCCTCGGTTCCACCGATGCCGCGCAAGTGCTGCGCCACATGGGGCCCAAAGAGGTCCAGCGTGTGGGTGTGGCGATGGCCCAGATGGGCAACGTGCACCGCGAGCAGGTTGAGCAGGTGATGAGCGAGTTCGTCGACATCGTCGGCGACCAGACCAGCCTCGGCGTCGGCTCCGATGACTACGTGCGCAAAATGCTCACCCAGGCCCTGGGCGAAGACAAGGCCAACGGCCTGATCGACCGGATCCTGCTGGGCGGCAACACCAGTGGCCTCGACAGCCTGAAGTGGATGGAGCCGCGCGCCGTCGCCGACGTGATCCGTTACGAGCACCCGCAGATCCAGGCGATCGTGGTGGCGTATCTCGATCCGGACCAGGCGGGCGAAGTGCTCGGCAACTTCGACCACAAGGTGCGGCTGGACATCATTCTGCGGGTCTCCTCGCTGAACACCGTGCAGCCGGCGGCCCTGAAAGAACTCAACCAGATTCTCGAGAAGCAGTTCTCTGGCAACTCGAATGCCTCGCGCACCACCTTGGGTGGCATCAAGCGCGCGGCGGACATCATGAACTTCCTCGACAGCTCGATCGAAGGTCAGTTGATGGACTCGATCCGCGAAGTCGACGAAGACCTGTCCGGTCAGATCGAAGACCTCATGTTCGTGTTCAACAACCTGTCCGATGTCGACGATCGCGGCATTCAGGCGCTGTTGCGCGAAGTGTCCTCCGACGTGTTGGTGCTGGCCCTCAAGGGTTCGGACGAAGGCGTCAAAGAGAAGATCTTCAAGAACATGTCCAAACGGGCGGCCGAACTGTTGCGCGACGACCTCGAGGCCAAAGGCCCGGTGCGCGTCAGCGACGTGGAAACGGCGCAGAAAGAAATCCTCACCATTGCCCGCCGTATGGCCGAAGCCGGAGAAATCGTTCTCGGCGGGAAGGGCGGCGAAGAGATGATCTAAGGTCACTATGTCGTCCAAACATGATGAGTCCAACACCGACCTGATCCGTGGCAAAGACGTCGGTGGTTTCGACGTCTGGTCGCTGCCCAGTTTCGATCCGTTCGTGCCGGAACCTGAGCCCGAGCCTGAGCCCGAGCCGCCGGAAATGGAAGAAGTGCCACTGGATGAAGTCCAGCCACTGACCCTCGAAGAACTCGAAAGCATTCGCCAGGAGGCCTACAACGAAGGCTTCGCCACGGGCGAGAAAGAAGGTTTCCACAGCACCACGCTCAAGGTTCGTCAGGAAGCCGAAGTGGCGCTGGCCGCCAAGATTGCTGCTCTGGAGCAATTGATGGGGCATTTGTTCGAGCCTATCGCCGAGCAAGACACCTTGATCGAAAAGTCCCTGGTCGACCTGGTGCAGCACATCACCAAACAGGTGATTCAGCGCGAACTCGCCATCGACTCGACGCAGATCGAACACGTCATGCGCGAGGCTCTCAAACTCTTGCCGCTGGGCGTGGGCAATGTGCGGCTGTACATCAATCCGCAAGATTTCGAACAGGTCAAAGCCCTGCGCGAGCGCCATGAAGAAACCTGGCGCATCGTCGAGGACGAGGCATTGTTGCCCGGCGGTTGCCGGGTCGAGACTGAACACAGCCGTATCGACGCCACGGTCGAAACCCGCGTTGCGCGGGTCATGGACAAGCTGTTCGATCAGTTGCACGAACAGGCCTTGCACCCGGCCGCGCCGGACCTGAGCCTGGAACTGCCGATCAGCGACAAGCCAGCGGTCGCGCCGGTCGAACCTGAACTGGACGTTCCCGATGCGCCTTGATCGCACCAGCTTCGCCAAGCGCCTCGGCGGCTACGCCGAGGCCACGGAGCTGGAAGGTGCGCCGATCCTTGAGGGCCGCTTGCTGCGCATGGTCGGCCTGACCCTCGAAGCCGAGGGCTTGCGCGCCGCCATGGGCAGCCGCTGCATGGTCATCAACGACGACAGTTATCACCCGGTGCAGGTCGAAGCCGAAGTCATGGGCTTCTCCGGCAGCAAGGTGTTTCTGATGCCGGTCGGCAGCGTTGCCGGCATCGCTCCCGGTGCCCGTGTGGTTCCTCTGGCTGATACCGGCCGTCTGCCGATGGGCATGAGCATGCTCGGGCGGGTGCTCGATGGCGCCGGTCGCGCGCTGGACGGCAAGGGCGGGATGAAGGCCGAAGACTGGGTGCCGATGGACGGCCCGACCATCAACCCGCTCAAGCGCGAACCGATCAGCGAGCCGCTGGACGTGGGCATTCGCAGCATCAACGGTTTGTTGACGGTCGGTCGCGGTCAGCGTTTGGGCCTGTTCGCCGGTACGGGCGTGGGCAAGAGTGTGCTGCTGGGCATGATGACCCGCTTCACCGAGGCCGACATCATCGTCGTCGGGCTGATCGGTGAGCGGGGTCGTGAAGTTAAAGAATTCATCGAACACATCCTCGGCGAAGAAGGGCTCAAGCGTTCGGTGGTGGTGGCGTCCCCGGCGGACGATGCGCCGCTGATGCGTCTGCGCGCGGCGATGTACTGCACACGAATCGCCGAATATTTTCGCGACAAGGGCAAGAACGTCCTGCTGCTCATGGACTCCCTGACCCGTTTCGCCCAGGCCCAGCGGGAAATCGCCCTGGCCATCGGCGAGCCGCCAGCGACCAAGGGTTATCCGCCATCGGTGTTCGCCAAACTGCCGAAACTGGTGGAACGGGCCGGTAATGCCGAGAAGGGCGGCGGTTCGATCACCGCGTTCTACACCGTACTGTCCGAAGGCGATGACCAGCAGGATCCGATTGCCGACGCCGCGCGAGGCGTACTCGACGGGCACATCGTGCTGTCCCGGCGCCTGGCCGAGGAAGGTCATTACCCGGCCATTGATATCGAAGCGTCCATCAGCCGGGTCATGCCGTCGGTGGTTACGCCCGAACACATGATGCGCGCCCAGTATTTCAAGCAGTTGTGGTCGCGTTATCAGCAGAGTCGTGACTTGATCAGCGTGGGCGCCTATGTGGCCGGTGGTGATCGGGAAACCGACCTGGCGATCTCCCTGCAACCGCAGTTGGTGAAATATCTGCGCCAGGGCCTGAACGACAGCATCAGCCTGGGCGAAAGCGAAGCCTATCTCGGCACGATTTTCGCTCCCGCGGCCGGCGGCTAACCGGCCATGGCCCAGAGCCGAGCCTCGCGCCTGGCCCCCGTGGTCGAAATGGCCGAAAAGGCCGAGAAAACCGCGGTCCTGCGTCTCGGGCACTTCCAGGGGCAAGTCCGCCTGGCAGAAAGCAAACTCGCCGACCTCGAAGCCTTTCGTCTCGACTATCAAGAGCAGTGGATCGTGCGCGGCAGCAGTGGCGTGTCGGGCCAATGGCTGCTGGGTTATCAAGGCTTCCTCGCGCAACTGGGTACCGCCATCGACCAGCAGCGACAAAGCCTGGTATGGCATCAAAACAACCTGAACAAGGCGCGGGAATCCTGGCAGGAGGCGTTTGCCCGGGTCGAAGGCTTGCGCAAACTGGTGTTGCGCTACATGGATGAGGCGCGGCGGCTGGAAGACCGGCGCGAGCAAAAGCTGCTGGATGAGTTGTCCCAGCGGTTGCCGCGTCAGGATCCTTATTGAGTGGTGCCTTCTTTTGATCTTGCTCCAGCCCCAGCCAAGTGCTAAACCTTGTACACGTACGCTCACCAATGACAAGGAAGCCGTTAAATGCCAGTCGTTACAGAAGTATCCCAAGATGGGCAAAAGCTGACGATATCGGTCAAGGGGCGATTCGATTTCGCCAAGCATCAGGAGTTTCGTGAGTCCTATGAGGACAAGAAGCTCTCCGCAGTTGTCGTCGACTTGAAAGATGCCACCTACCTCGACAGTTCGGCGCTGGGCATGTTGCTCTTGCTGCGTGATCACGCGGGTGGCGACAGTTCCGATATTCGCGTCGTCAACAGCAGCACCGACGTGAAGAAGATCCTCGCCATCTCCAATTTCGACAAACTGTTCGACATCAGTTGAACGGCATGCAGTCGCCGTTCGAACCGCTGACGATCCTGATCGCTGAAGACAGCGCGGCCGATCGCATGCTGCTGTCGACCATCGTCCGTCGTCAGGGGCATGAGGTGCTGACGGCCGCCAACGGTGCCGAAGCCGTTGAAGCGTTTCGTCAGCAACGACCGCAACTGGTGCTCATGGACGCGATGATGCCAGTGATGGACGGTTTCGAGGCGGCGCGGCAGATCAAGGTATTGGCCGGGGAAACCCTGGTGCCGATCATCTTCCTGACGTCGCTGACCGAAAGCGAAGCGCTGGCCCGCTGTCTGGAGGCTGGGGGCGATGACTTTCTGGCCAAGCCCTACAACCAGGTGATCCTCGCCGCCAAGATCAAGGCGATGGACCGCTTGCGGCGGTTGCAGGCCACGGTGTTGCAACAGCGCGACCAGATCGCCAGGCACCACGACTACCTGCTCAACGAGCAGCGGGTGGCCAAAGCCGTGTTCGACAAGGTGGCCCACTCCGGCTGCCTGAATGCACCCAATATCCGCTACCTGCAATCGCCTTATGCGTTGTTCAACGGCGATCTGCTGCTGGCCGCGTTCACCCCGGCCGGCGACATGCACGTGCTGCTCGGCGATTTTACCGGTCACGGTTTGCCGGCCGCGGTCGGTGCCATGCCCTTGGCCGAAGTTTTCTATGGCATGACCGCCAAGGGTTACGGCCTGTCCGAAACCCTGCGCGAGATGAATGCCAAGCTCAAGCGCATCCTGCCGGTGGACATGTTCTGTTGTGCAACGCTGCTGTGCCTGAGTTTTCAGCGACGCTCGGTGGCGGTGTGGAACGGCGGAATGCCGGACGGATATCTGCACAGCATCGCCAGCGGTGAGCGCACGCCCCTGACGGCTCGGCATTTGCCGCTTGGCGTGCTGAGCCCGCAATCCTTTGATGACCGCACCGAGGTGTTTCCGATGGCGGTCGGGGATCGGATCTTCCTGTTGTCCGACGGGGTGATCGATACCTGCGATGCCAACGAACAGTTGTTTGGTGTGGAGCGATTGCAGCAGGTGTTTGCGGCCAATCGTCAGCCTGATGAGTTGTTCGAAGAGATCGAGCAGGCGTTGCGGGACTTTCGCGGCGAGGCCCGTGATGACGTGAGCATGGTCGAGGTCAGTCTGCTGGAGGCCGCACAACTGAGCCCGCCGGCGCTGGTGTATTCCGACAGTGGTCAGTCCTGCCCGCTGGACTGGTCAGTGAGTTTCGAATTCCGCGCCGCCACGCTCAAACGCTTCAATCCGCTGCCGTATCTTCTGCAATTGCTGCTTGAGGTCCACGGTCTGCGGGCTCAGAGCGGGGCGCTCTACAGTGTGTTGGCCGAACTGTATTCCAATGCCCTGGAGCATGGAGTGCTGGGGCTGGATTCGGCGCTCAAGCGTGATGCCTCGGGTTTTACCCGCTATTATCAACAACGCAATACACGCTTGGACGAGTTGCAGGACGGCTTCGTGCGGGTGCATTTGCAGGTGACACCCAAGGGCGATGGCGGGTGCCTGGCTGTTCGGGTTGAAGACAGTGGCAAGGGTTTCGATGTCGCGCGGGTGATGGAGCTGCCCGTGGATGGTGTCCGTCTGTCGGGACGTGGCGTCAGTCTGATCCGTCAGCTGGGCCACAATGCGAGTTGGTCCGACGATGGTCGAAGTGCCCGCGTGGAGTTTTTCTGGGAGGCTCTGGCATAATCCACGCATTCTTGATCAAGGAGTGAGCAAGTGGCTGACACACACCTGGACCGCGACGTACTGAACGCGTTGCAAGAGGTCATGGAGGATGAGTATCCGACGTTGCTGGATACCTTTCTCGCCGATTCCGAAGAGCGTTTGCGCATCTTGCGAAAGGTTGAAGATGCTGCGCAGCTCATGAATGCCGCCCATAGTTTCAAGGGCAGCAGCAGCAACATGGGCGCCATTCGCCTGGCTGAGTTGTGCCATGAGCTGGAGCAGCGCGCCAAGCAAAAAAGTCTCGCCGGCATTGAAAAACTGGTGGGCGAAATTGATGACGAATTTGCGTTTGTCCGGCCGCTCTATGAGGCCGAGCGTCAGCGTTCTCTCTCTGCCAATGAGACCGTCCGGCGCTTTTAGCGCCTATCACTCAAACCTGGCGCGACCTTTGCACTAATCTCCGTCAACTGTACCTACGATCCCAGTGCAGCGGAGACCGTTCCATGCCCGTTACTCCCAATATGCTTCTTCAGGCCGCCGCGCAGGCCAAGACTCAAGCCGCTTCCGCCAATACACCGGCGCTGGCCGCTGAGCCTGGGCACAAGGCATCCAGCTTCGCTCAGGTCTACGCCAATCAAGCCCGGAACAAACCCTCTGCGGTGGGTGATGGATCGGCCAAGCCGATACGCGATAAAGCGCCGGACAGCCCTGATAAAAAGGACGTCAGCAACGACACGTCTGCCGCCCCGGAACCTGCGGTTGCCGATAGCGGCAAATCCTTGCCCGCCGATAAACCGGCGCAGGCTGACGACAAGACTGCCAGCGATGATGCGTCGGAGGCTGCCGAAACGCCGGTAGTCGACACCGCGCCGGTTGATCCAGCCCTCGATCCTTCGTTACTGCCACCGTTGCAGGCAGTGGTGGCAACCCCCGTTCCGCAAGCCCCTCCAGTGGTCGTCACCGTGGCGCCGCAGGTCGAAGCGCCAGTTGCTGCGGCAGTGACTGCGGCGCCAGTTGCTGCTGCAACGGTGGATAGCGATTTCGATCCCGAAGCCGATCCTCTCGATGCGTTGCCGGCCGTGCGTATGGCCATGGAGCGGGGCGGCCATATTTCGGCTGCGAGTCAGGCTCAGCCCAAAGCGGCGCCGACCCAGGCACCGACCCAGGCCCAGGCCCAGGCCGACGGCGAGTCAACCTCGGCGCAGACCTTCGCCGCAGGCATGGCGAGCATGCTCGATGTGCAAGCCGACAAGGACAGCACCGGCCAGGGCGGCGACAAGGCCTTCGGTGGTCTTATCGATGACGGTCTCAAGGACCTGAAGTCCGCGAGTAGCGATACCCGGGTCGACGATTTCGCCAACCGTCTGGCGGCACTGACCCAGGCGGCCACGCCGAAAACCGCCAACGCATTGCCGGTGAATCAACCGATCGCCATGCATCAGAGTGGCTGGACCGAAGAAGTAGTGAACCGGGTCATGTACCTGTCCAGTGCCAATCTCAAGGCCGCCGACATCCAGTTGCAACCGGCTGAACTGGGGCGCCTGGACATTCGGGTGAACATGGTTCCGGATCAGCAGACCCAGGTGACGTTCATGAGCGCCCATCCAAGTGTTCGCGAAGCGCTGGACGGGCAGATGCATCGCCTGCGTGACATGTTTGCGCAGCAGGGCATGGGTCAGGTCGACGTCAATGTGTCCGACCAGTCCCGTGGCTGGCAGGGCCAAGGGCAGGAACAGGCTCAACAAGGTCAAGGCCAGGGCGGACGCACTAACGCCAGCGGTGGTCGCCTCGATTCCATGGATGAGGAGCTTGCGCCAACAGCTACCGAAGTAGTGGCCAGCACCACCAGCGTCATCGGCTCCAGCGCAGTCGACTACTACGCCTGATCAAACGCAAAACCCCTGTGGGAGCGGCGGTGCGACGATTCGACTTGCTCGCGAAGGCGGTGTGTCAGACAACAGAAATGTTGAATGTTCAACCGTATTCGCGAGCAAGTCGAATCGTCGCACCGCCGCTCCCACATTTGTTTTGTGGTGGGTCGTCATCCGCCGTCTCCCATGTCTCCAGACACTTCTGGCATAACACTTGCTCTTGCCTTGCCGTGCGACTGTGAAAACCCGAATAGTGACGGATTATTGGCATGGCGAAGAGCGAAGCAGCAGTAAAAGACCCCGCAACCAAAGGCAAACTCAAGCTGATCATTGTGATCGTGGTGGCCCTGCTGCTGGCGATCGGCTTGTCCGTGGGAGCGACCTGGTTCTTCATGCACAGCGCCCAGAGCAAGCCTGCCGCCGCAGCCGAAACCGCCCCGGTCGGCAAGCAGCCAGCGATTTTCGAGCCCATGGCTCCGGCCTTCGTGGCCAACTACAACCAGAACGGTCGTCAGCGCTACATGCAGGTGAGCATCACCATGCAGGGTCGCAATCAAGCTGATCTGGAAGCGCTCAAAGTTCACATGCCTGTCATCCGCAATAACCTGGTCATGCTGTTCTCCGGACAGGACTTCGCCACCCTGGCGTCGCCGGTCGGCCAGGAAATGTTGCGTCAGAAAGCCACGGCCAGCGTCCAGGAAGTGGCGCAGAAAGAACTCGGCAAAGTGGTCATCGAACAGTTGCTTTTCACTAATTTCGTACTGCAGTAGGAACACGACATGGCCGTGCAGGACCTGCTGTCCCAGGATGAGATCGATGCGCTGTTGCATGGCGTCGACGATGGTCTGGTACAGACCGATACCGCTGCTGAACCCGGCAGTGTCAAAAGCTACGACCTGACCAGCCAGGATCGCATCGTCCGTGGACGTATGCCGACCCTGGAAATGATCAACGAGCGTTTCGCCCGTTACACCCGCATCAGCATGTTCAACATGCTGCGCCGCTCGGCGGACGTTGCCGTCGGTGGCGTGCAGGTGATGAAGTTCGGCGAATACGTGCACTCGCTGTACGTGCCGACCAGCCTCAACCTGGTCAAGATCAAACCGTTGCGCGGCACCGCGTTGTTCATCCTCGACGCCAAACTGGTGTTCAAACTGGTGGACAACTTCTTCGGCGGCGACGGCCGTCACGCGAAGATCGAAGGGCGTGAATTCACCCCCACAGAACTGCGTGTGGTGCGCATGGTGCTGGAACAGGCCTTCGTCGATTTGAAGGAAGCCTGGCAGGCGATCATGGAAGTGAACTTCGAGTACATCAACTCGGAAGTGAACCCGGCCATGGCCAATATCGTCGGCCCGAGCGAAGCGATTGTGGTGTCGACCTTCCACATCGAACTCGATGGCGGTGGCGGCGACCTGCACGTGACCATGCCGTACTCGATGATCGAACCCGTACGCGAAATGCTCGACGCCGGCTTCCAGTCGGATCTCGACGATCAGGACGAGCGCTGGGTCAACGCCTTGCGCCAGGACGTGCTGGACGTAGACGTGCCGATCGGTGCCACGGTTGCCCGTCGCCAGTTGCGCCTGCGGGACATTTTGCACATGCAGCCGGGGGACATTATCCCGGTCGAGATGCCGGATGAGATGATCATGCGCGCCAACGGCGTGCCTGCGTTCAAGGTCAAGATGGGGTCGCACAAAGGCAACCTCGCGTTGCAAGTGATCGAGCCGATCGAGCGCCGCTGATCGGCGCTCCAACCCCCCTGTGCTTTTAACTGACGGCTCCTGATTGAATGGATGCCCGCCGAGGACAAATTGATGGCTAACGATATGAACACCCAGGACGACCAGGCGCTGGCCGATGAATGGGCTGCGGCCCTGGAAGAAACCGGCGACGCCGGGCAGGACGATATCGACGCCTTGCTGGCCGCCGATGCCGCCAGTTCGCCGTCCAACCGTCTGCCGATGGAAGAGTTCGGCAGCGTGCCGAAAAATAACGATCCGGTCACCCTCGACGGTCCTAACCTGGACGTGATCCTCGACATTCCGGTGTCGATTTCCATGGAAGTCGGCAGCACTGACATCAACATCCGCAACCTGCTGCAGCTTAACCAGGGATCGGTGATCGAGCTCGATCGTCTGGCCGGTGAGCCGCTGGACGTACTGGTCAACGGCACGCTCATCGCTCACGGTGAAGTGGTGGTGGTCAACGAGAAGTTCGGCATCCGCCTGACTGACGTGATCAGCCCAAGCGAACGCATCAAGAAGCTGCGCTGAGTGAAAAAGGTTCTGGGGTTTGTGCTGGCGTTGCCGTTCAGTGTTTTGGCAGCCGAGCCGGTAGCGACCGCTACTGCGGCCGCCGCACCCGCGGTCAGCAGCGGTGTGGCCGGGCAATTGACGCAGTTGGTGTTCGGTTTGCTGCTGGTGCTGGGGTTGATCTTCTTCCTCGCCTGGTTGCTGCGACGGGTGCAGCAGGCCGGACCGGCCGGCAAGGGGCAGGTGATCGAGCTGATCGGTTCCCGCGCGCTGGGCCCGCGTGACCGTCTGATGCTGGTGCAGGTCGGCAACGAGCAGATTCTGCTTGGCTTGAGCCCCGGCACCATCACCGCGTTGCACGTGCTCAAGGAGCCGGTGCAAGTGCCCAGCGGGACTGAAAAAGCGACCCCCGAGTTTGCCCAGCGCCTGATGGAGCTGATGGGCAAGGATCATAAGGATAAGAAGTAATGGGTGCGCTACGCATCGTCTTGACGCTGGCCCTGATGCTGGCCGCGCCGTTGGTGTTCGCCGCCGATCCGTTGTCGATCCCGGCGATTACCTTGGGTACCAATGCCAACGGCGCTCAGGAGTATTCGGTCAGCCTGCAAATCCTGCTGATCATGACTGCGCTGAGTTTTATCCCGGCGTTCGTCATGCTGATGACCAGTTTCACCCGGATCATTATCGTCTTCTCGATCCTGCGTCAGGCCCTGGGCCTGCAACAAACGCCGTCGAACCAGATCCTCACGGGCATGGCGCTGTTCCTGACCCTGTTCATCATGGCGCCGGTATTCGACCGGGTTAATCAGGATGCCTTGCAGCCGTATCTGGCGGAGAAACTCACCGCTCAAGACGCCGTGGCCAAGGCGCAGGTGCCGATCAAGGATTTCATGCTCGCCCAGACTCGCAGCAGCGATCTGGAGTTGTTCATGCGCTTGTCCAAACGCACTGATATCGCCTCGCCCGATCAGGCGCCGCTGACGATTCTGGTTCCGGCGTTCGTTACCTCCGAACTGAAAACCGCGTTCCAGATCGGCTTCATGATCTTCATTCCGTTCCTGATCATCGACCTGGTCGTGGCCAGTGTCCTGATGGCCATGGGTATGATGATGCTCTCGCCGCTGATCATTTCCCTGCCATTCAAGATCATGCTGTTCGTACTGGTGGATGGCTGGGCGTTGATCATCGGTACGCTGGCGAGCAGCTTCGGCGGTGTATCGCCATGACGCCAGAAGTTGCGGTAGACATCTTCCGGGAAGCACTGTGGCTGACCACCATGATGGTTGCCGTGCTGGTGATTCCGAGTTTGCTCGTGGGCCTGTTGGTGGCGATGTTCCAGGCCGCTACGCAGATCAACGAACAGACCCTGAGCTTCCTGCCGCGCCTGCTGGTGATGCTGGTGACGTTGATCGTCGCCGGTCCATGGCTGGTGCAGACCTTCATGGAATACATCCTGCAGTTGTACGGCAGTATTCCTCAGGTCATCGGCTAAACCATGTCGCTGCTCCAACTGACCGATACCCAGATCAGTACCTGGGTGGCGACGTTCATGCTGCCGCTGTTTCGCGTCGGCGCCTTGCTGATGGTCATGCCGGTGTTCGGCACGACCCTGGTGCCCACGCGAGTGCGCCTTTATTTCGCCCTGGCGATTACGTTGGTCATCGCTCCCGGCCTGCCGCCGATGCCGCCGGTCAATGCGCTGGACTTGAGCGGGCTGCTGCTGATTGCCGAGCAGATCCTCGTCGGTGCAGTGCTGGGGTTCTCTTTGCAGTTGTTCTTCCAGGCCTTTGTGGTCGCGGGGCAGATTGTCTCCATCCAGATGGGCATGGGCTTCGCTTCGATGGTCGACCCTACCAACGGCGTGTCGGTGGCCGTGATCGGGCAGTTCTTCACCATGCTGGTGACGCTGTTGTTCCTGTCCATGAACGGCCATCTGGTGGTGTTCGAAGTCCTCACTGAAAGCTTCACTACGCTGCCGGTCGGTAGCGGGTTGATGGTCAATCATTTCTGGGAACTGGCCGGCAAGCTCGGCTGGGTTCTCGGTGCCGCGCTGTTGCTGGTGTTGCCGGCGATTACTGCGTTGCTGGTGGTCAACATTGCCTTTGGCGTGATGACCCGGGCTGCGCCGCAGTTGAACATCTTTTCTATCGGCTTTCCGCTGACGCTGGTGCTTGGGCTATTCATCGTCTGGGTCGGGCTGGCGGACATTATCAATCAGTATCAACCGCTGGCCTCCGAGGCCTTGCAGTTGTTACGCGAACTGGCACGGGCGCGCTGAGTCATGGCTGAGAGCGAAAGCGGTCAGGACAAAACAGAAGACCCCACCGAGAAGCGCAAGAAGGACTCTCGCGAGAAGGGCGAGATCGCGCGCTCCAAAGAGCTCAACACGCTGGCGATCATGTTGGCGGGTTCCGGTGCGCTGCTGATTTTCGGCGGGGCGCTGGCGCAAGACTTGATGGAATTGATGCGGCAGAATTTCTCCCTGTCGCGTGAAGTCATTCTCGATCAGCGCTCCATGAGCACTTACCTGTTGAGTTCAGGGCTGACGGCCTTGCTGGCGATTCAGCCGATCATGATCACCCTGGTGCTGGCAGCGTTGATCGGGCCGATTTCCCTTGGTGGATGGCTATTCGCAGCGGGTTCCCTGGCACCGAAATTCAGTCGGATGAACCCTGCCGCCGGCCTCAAGCGAATGTTTTCGTTCAAGGCGGTGGCGGAGTTGCTTAAGGCGTTTGCGAAGTTTTTGATCATCCTGGCTGTGGCCCTGCAGGTGTTATCGTCAGACATCGATGACCTGATACGCATCGCCCACGAACCGTTGGAGCTGGCCGTCATTCACTGCCTGCAGGTGGTGGGCTGGAGTACGTTATGGATGTCTTGCGGGCTGATCGTTATTGCCGCGGTGGACGTACCGGTGCAGCTTTGGGAAAGCCACAAGAAACTGCTGATGACCAAGCAGGAAGTGCGTGACGAGCATAAAGATCAGGAAGGGAAGCCAGAGGTTAAACAACGGATCCGTCAGCTGCAGCGCGAAATGTCCCAGCGCCGGATGATGGCGGCGATCCCCGACGCCGATGTGGTCATCACCAACCCGACCCACTACGCCGTAGCGCTCAAGTACGATCCGGACAAGGGTGGGGCGCCGATGCTGATCGCCAAGGGCAGCGACTTCCTGGCCTTGAAGATCCGTGAAATCGCTGTGGCCAACGAAGTGCTGCTGCTTGAGTCGCCGGCACTGGCGCGTTCGATTTACTACTCCACCGAGCTTGATCAGGAAATTCCCGGCGGGCTTTACCTTGCCGTCGCCCAAGTGCTCGCTTACGTCTACCAGATCCGCCAGCACCGCGCCGGCAAGGGCAAACGCCCGGATCCGCTCAAGGACGACCTGCCGATTCCGCCGGACCTGCGACGCGATTCCTGATTGCGCCTGTAGCAGCTGCCGAGCCTGCGAGGCTGCGTTCGAGCCGGGGTCGCGCTCGACCGAAGTCCTCGCAAAAGGTTTACGACTGCTGCGTCCGAATGCGGCCCAAACCGAACGCAGCCTCGCAGGCTCGACAGCTGCTACGAGACTCAATAGAACCCTCTATTCCCTGTCTCGGCAAAAGTTGGAAGGCTTCTTGCAATAGCGGCTCTGCGCCTGCTTCAGGCGTCAAAAAGTTTGCTTCAAGGGATGGGGAATACCGGTGGATCGCTCTCAGTTACTCAACAGTGCTCGCACAAACGTTGCCGACTTAAGTCGGGGCAATCTGGGTGTGCCGTTGTTGCTGCTGGTCATGCTGGCGATGATGATGTTGCCGGTGCCGCCGTTCCTGCTGGATGTGTTCTTCACGTTCAACATCGCGTTGTCGATTGTCGTCTTGCTGGTCTGTGTTTACGCGTTGCGGCCACTGGACTTTGCGGTGTTCCCGACCATTCTGCTGGTGGCGACGTTGCTGCGACTGGCGCTGAACGTGGCCTCCACGCGGGTGGTGATGCTCCACGGCCAGGACGGTCATGCCGCCGCCGGCAAGGTGATCCAGGCCTTCGGCGAGGTGGTGATCGGCGGTAACTACGTGGTCGGTATCGTCGTCTTCGCGATTTTGATGATCATCAACTTTGTCGTGGTGACCAAGGGTGCCGGGCGGATTTCCGAGGTGAGTGCGCGTTTCACCCTCGATGCGATGCCCGGTAAACAAATGGCCATCGACGCCGACTTGAACGCCGGCCTGATCGATCAGAACCAGGCCAAACTGCGCCGGATGGAAGTGGCCCAGGAAGCCGAGTTCTACGGTTCCATGGACGGTGCCAGCAAGTTCGTTCGCGGTGACGCCATTGCCGGCCTGCTGATTCTGTTCATCAACCTGATCGGCGGCATGGCAGTCGGTATCTTCCAGCACGGCATGACCTTCGGCGATGCCGGTCGGGTGTACGCCTTGTTGACCATCGGTGACGGTTTGGTGGCGCAATTGCCATCACTGCTTTTATCTACAGCTGCAGCGATCATGGTGACCCGTGCTTCCGGTTCGGAAGACATGGGCAAGCAGATCAATCGCCAGATGTTCGCCTCGCCCAAAGCGTTGGCCGTGGCGGCAGGTTTGATGGCAGTGATGGGCCTCGTGCCGGGCATGCCGCATTTCTCCTTTCTCAGCATGGCGGCCCTGGCGGCCGGCGGTGCGTACCTGTTCTGGAAGAAGCAGAACGTGGTCAAGGTTCAGGCCTTGCAAGAGGTCAAGCGTCAACAGGAACTGCTGCCATCACCGGCTCGCGCTCAGGAAACCAAAGAGCTTGGCTGGGACGACGTCACTCCGATCGACATGATCGGCCTGGAAGTCGGCTACCGGTTGATTCCGCTGGTGGACCGCAATCAGGGTGGTCAGTTGCTGGCGCGGATCAAGGGCGTGCGCAAGAAGCTGTCCCAGGACCTGGGCTTCCTGATGCCGACCGTGCATATCCGTGACAACCTCGACCTGGCGCCGAGTGCCTATCGCCTGACCCTGATGGGGGTGATCCTGGCTGAAGCGGAAATTTACCCGGACCGCGAACTGGCGATCAACCCGGGGCAGGTCTACGGTACGCTCAATGGCATTACCGCCAAAGATCCGGCTTTCGGTCTGGAGGCAGTCTGGATCGAAATCAGCCAGCGTGCCCAGGCACAATCCCTCGGTTATACCGTGGTCGATGCCAGTACAGTGGTGGCAACCCACTTGAACCAGATTTTGTACAAGCACTCGAGCGAGTTGATCGGTCACGAAGAAGTGCAACAACTCATGCAATTGTTGGCCAAAAGCTCGCCAAAACTGGCCGAAGAACTGGTGCCGGGTGTGGTGTCTCTGTCGCAGCTGCTCAAAGTATTGCAGGCATTGCTGGCCGAACAGGTGCCAGTACGGGACATTCGCAGCATTGCCGAAGCCATCGCGAACAATGCCAGCAAGAGTCAAGATACTGCCGCGCTGGTGGCCGCGGTGCGCGTCGGCGTATCCCGCGCAATCGTCCAAAGCATTGTAGGGACTGACTCCGAGCTACCAGTGATCACGCTGGAGCCAAGGTTGGAACAAATATTGCTCAATAGTCTTCAGAAGGCAGGACAAGGCTCGGAAGAGGGTGTTCTGCTGGAGCCAAGCATGGCTGAGAAACTGCAGCGCTCGTTGATCGATGCGGCGCAGCGTCAGGAAATGCAAGGTCAGCCGGTGATTCTGCTGGTAGCCGGTCCGGTTCGCGCGATGCTGTCGCGATTCGGCCGATTGGCAGTCCCGGGTTTGCATGTGTTGGCTTACCAGGAAATTCCTGACAACAAGCAAGTGACCATCGTTGCGACAGTAGGGCCCAACGGCTGAGGTAGTGGTTTATGCAAGTTAAGCGTTTTTTCGCCGCCGATATGCGTCAGGCCATGAAACTGGTTCGTGATGAGCTGGGCGCTGATGCCGCCATCATTGGCAACCGCCGGATCGCCGGTGGTGTCGAGCTGACGGCTGCCCTGGATTACAAGTTGTCGGCGCTGGCTCCGCGCGTTCCGAACATGGAACTCGAAGACGAGCTGCGCAAGACCCAATCGCGGATCGTCACCGCCCAGGCCGAACTGAGCCTGCGCAGCGATGGCGAGAGCGACAAGTCCACCAATCGCCAGTTATTCGCCGGCCTGCCACTGACCGCCGCCGAGCCGCTGATCGAGCCGACCTACACCGAACCCCGTCGTCCTGCACCCGCTGCGGCACCTGCCTCCGGTGGCGTCGACCCACGGGCGTTCGACTCGATGCGTTTCGAACTCAACAGCCTGCGCGAACTGATGGAAGTGCAACTCGGCTCCCTGGCCTGGAATCAGCTGCAAGGCAGCCGTCCGGCCCAGGCCAATCTTTGGCGTCGCCTGCAACGCATCGGCCTGTCCGGCCCGTTGTCGCGCGATTTGCTGGCGCTGATTACCGATATTGAAGAACCTCGTCAGGCCTGGCGCATGTTGCTGGCACATCTGGCGCGGATGATCGCCACACCGGAAGTCGAGCCTCTGGAAGAGGGCGGCGTGATTGCCATGGTCGGCCCTGCCGGCATGGGCAAGACCACCACCCTGGCCAAACTCGCGGCCCGTTACGTGCTCAAGTACGGCGCGCAAAATATCGCGCTGGTCAGCATGGACAGCTACCGTATTGGTGCTCAGGAACAACTCAAGACGTTGGGCCGGATCCTCAATGTGTCGGTGACGCATGTCGATCCGGGCCAATCGCTGGTGCAGGCGCTGGAGCCTTTGCTGCGCAAACGCGTGGTGCTGATCGATACCGCGGGCCTTCAGGCCAGCGATCCGGCACTGCGCATGCAGCTCGAAAGCCTGGCCGGTCGTGGCATCAAATCAAAAAATTACCTGGTTTTGGCAACCACCAGCCAGAAACAGGTTCTAACGGCCGCTTATCACAGTTACAAGCGTTGTGGGCTCGCTGGCTGCATCCTGACTAAACTGGATGAAACGGCAAGTCTGGGCGAGGTGTTGAGCCTGGCCATCAGTCATGAATTGCCGGTGGCCTACCTGACCGATGGCCCGCGGATTCCGGATGATTTGCATCTACCGCGTCGTCATCAGTTGGTCAGTCGCGCCGTAAGCGTGCAAATGCAAGAAGAACCCAGCGAAGAAGCCATGGCTGACATGTTCGCTGATATTTACCACAGCCCGACCAAGCAGGTTGGCTGAGGTATTAATGAACAGTTTTTGTACCTACATCGATGGTCTGCCATGCATTGTTCAGTTGTTGAACGCGCAGCCAGTAATGTGGCCTCCGTCTAAGTAAGACAAGGTAAAGAAAATTCATGGGCAGCATGCATCCCGTACAGGTGATCGCGGTGACCGGCGGCAAAGGTGGCGTCGGGAAGACTAACGTGTCAGTGAACTTGTCCCTGGCTCTAGCTGAGCTCGGCCGGCGCGTCATGCTGCTGGACGCTGATCTGGGGCTGGCGAACGTCGACGTCCTGCTGGGACTGACACCCAAACGTACTTTGGCCGACGTGATCGAAGGCCGCTGCGAGCTGCGCGACGTACTGTTGCAGGGCCCTGGCGGCATTCGCATCGTCCCGGCCGCGTCCGGCACACAGAGCATGGTTCATTTAAGTCCGGCCCAACACGCCGGCCTGATCCAGGCGTTCAGCGATATCGGCGACAACCTCGACGTGCTAGTGATCGACACCGCTGCGGGCATTGGGGACTCGGTAGTCAGTTTCGTTCGCGCAGCGCAGGAAGTCTTGCTGGTGGTCTGCGACGAACCGACCTCGATCACCGATGCCTACGCACTGATCAAACTGCTGAACCGCGATTACGGCATGAACCGTTTCCGCGTCCTGGCCAACATGGCCCAGAGCCCGCAGGAAGGGCGCAACCTGTTCGCCAAGTTGACCAAGGTCACGGATCGCTTCCTTGACGTCGCCTTACAATACGTCGGCGCGGTGCCTTACGACGAAAGTGTGCGCAAGGCTGTGCAGAAGCAGCGCGCCGTCTACGAAGCCTTCCCGCGGTCCAAGTGCTCACTGGCGTTCAAAGCCATTGCACAGAAGGTCGATACCTGGCCGCTACCTGCCAACCCGCGTGGGCACCTGGAGTTTTTCGTCGAGCGCCTCGTGCAACAAACCGCAGGACCGGTGCTATGACAGCCAGTGGCTACAACCTCTACAAGAATTCGGCACGTGACGCGCAGTACGAGCTGATCGAGCGTTACGCGCCACTGGTTAAACGCATTGCCTACCACTTGCTGGCGCGTCTGCCGGCCAGTGTCCAGGTCGAAGACCTGATCCAGGCCGGGATGATCGGCCTGCTTGAAGTGTCGACCAAATACGACGCCAGCAAAGGCGCGAGTTTCGAGACGTACGCGGGCATTCGAATCCGTGGCGCGATGCTCGATGAAGTACGCAAGGGGGACTGGGCGCCACGTTCGGTCCACCGCAATACCCGGATGGTCAGCGACGCCATTCGCTCGATTGAAGCTAAAACCGGTCGTGACGCTAAAGATCACGAGGTTGCGGCCGAACTCCAATTGAGTCTCGACGATTATTACGGGATTTTGAACGACACCCTGGGCAGCCGGTTATTCAGTTTCGACGATCTGTTGCAGGACGGCGAACACGAAGGGCTGCACGAGGATGGCGCCAGTGCTCATCTCGAGCCGTCACGCGATCTGGAAGATGAACGCTTCCAGGCGGCGCTGGCGGACGCGATTGCCAATTTGCCGGAGCGTGAGCGACTGGTGTTGGCGCTGTACTACGACGAAGAGTTGAATCTCAAGGAAATCGGTGAGGTCCTGGGGGTCAGCGAATCTCGGGTCAGCCAGTTACACAGCCAGTGCGCGGCCCGTTTGCGGGGGCGTTTGGGGGAGTGGCGAGCGCGCTGAAGGCAGTGTGGGGACACTGCGAACGCGGCTGGTGGGGTGTTGAACCGTACCGGTCCCGATCTGTTGTGCTCCAGACAGTCATTGAGTGCTTTGCCGGATTGATTGAAATGGCGCGTCCAGGTGCTGGGCGCGTTTAAGACTGCTTGGAGGTCGAATTGGACAAGAACATGAAAATCCTCATCGTTGATGACTTCTCAACGATGCGGCGGATCATTAAAAACCTGTTGCGTGACCTTGGGTTCACCAACACGGTCGAGGCCGACGATGGCACTACTGCCATTCCGGTTCTCAACAGCGGCAGCATCGACTTTCTGGTAACAGACTGGAACATGCCTGGCATGACCGGTATCGACCTGCTGCGCCACGTGCGTGCCGATGAAAAGCTCAAGCACCTGCCGGTGCTGATGGTGACCGCTGAAGCCAAGCGCGAGCAAATCATCGAGGCAGCCCAGGCCGGAGTTAACGGCTATGTGGTCAAGCCCTTCACGGCCCAGGCGTTAAAAGAAAAAATCGAGAAGATTTTCGAACGCATCGGTTGATGTGCGAAGCCACTGCGCCACGGGGGAGCTATGGAGCATAACGAGTCTTCACAGGGCGATTTCGAATCGACTCTGAAAAAACACGCGGTCGAACTGGTCGAAAGCCTTGAAAAAGGCAGGTTCGGCGACGCTGTGCAACTGATCCATGAGCTCAATCAGACCCGTGACCGTGGCCTGTATCAGGAAGTGGGCAAGCTCACTCGCGAGCTGCATAGCGCGATCGTCAATTTCCAGATTGACCCGCACATGCCGCAAGCCGAGGAAGTCTCGCAGATCACGGATGCCACCGAGCGTCTGGGTTATGTGGTCAAGCTGACCGAGGCGGCTGCCAACCGCACCATGGACCTGGTGGAAAACGCCACGCCGCTGGTCAACGGCCTGAGCAACGAAGCCCAGGCCTTGAGCAACGACTGGGGACGGTTCATGCGCCGCGAAGTCGGGGCTGAAGAGTTCCGCGAGCTGGCCCGGCGAGTCGACGGTTTCCTGACACGCAGCAGCGAAGACAATCGCGTTGTGTCGAGCAACCTCAACGACATTCTGCTCGCTCAGGATTACCAGGACCTCACCGGTCAGGTGATCAAGCGTGTGACCCAATTGGTCACCGAAGTTGAAAGCAACCTGCTCAAGCTCGTGCTTATGGCCAGTCATGTGGACCGCTTTGCGGGCATCGAACATGACCGTGAAGCGATGCTTGCAGAAAAAGATCCGCAAAAACATCTCTCTCAGGGTGAAGGTCCGCAGATTCATGCCGATAAAAGAGAAGACGTTGTGTCCGGTCAGGACGATGTGGACGATTTGCTATCCAGTCTTGGATTTTAGGTTTTTAGGTTTTTAGACCTTTAGGAGCACCCCCTTAATGAGCTTCGGCGCCGATGAAGAGATCCTTCAGGATTTCCTGGTTGAGGCCGGCGAGATTCTAGAGCAACTGTCCGAACAGCTGGTCGAGCTTGAAAGCCGACCTGATGATGCGGACTTGCTCAATGCAATTTTTCGCGGTTTTCACACTGTAAAAGGAGGCGCCGGCTTCCTCCAGCTCAACGAGCTGGTGGAGTGCTGTCACATCGCCGAGAACGTGTTCGACATCCTGCGCAAGGGTGAACGCCGCGTCGACTCGGAACTGATGGACGTGGTTCTCGAAGCGCTGGATGCGGTGAACGGCATGTTTACCGAAGTCCGCGAGCGCAGCCCGATCACGGCTGCCACGCCAGAATTGCTTGCGGCACTGGCCCGTCTGGCCGAGCCGCAAACCGCCGATGAAACGGCACCGGTCGCCGAAGTGGTGGAAGAACCTGCCGCCGAGAGCGAATCGGGTGACATCACCGATAACGAATTCGAACAACTGCTGGACTCGCTGAACGCCGTCAAGGCTCAGGCAGAAGCCCCGGCAGCCGTGCCAGCGCCGAGCAGCAATGCGGCGACCAGCGACGAAATCACCGATGCCGAGTTCGAGTCGTTGCTCGATCAACTGCACGGTAAAGGCCAGTTCGCCGTCGATGCGGTAGCCCCGGCGCCAGCCGCACCGGCTGCCCCGAAAGCGGCAGGCGACAGCTCCGATATCACCGACGACGAGTTCGAAGCACTGCTCGATCAGCTGCACGGCAAGGGCAACTTTGCCGTTGATGCGCTGGAATCGGCCATTGCTGCGGTCCCGGCCCCGGCTGCGCCAACCGCTAAAGCGGCTGGCGGCGATCTGATCTCCGATCACGAGTTCGAATCACTGCTCGACGAATTGCACGGTAAAGGCAAGTTCACCGAGGTTGGCACTGGCGCAGTGGTTTCTGCTCCTGTCGCCAAGGCGCCAGCACCGGCTGCGAAACCCGTTGCCAAAGCGCCCGAGCCTAAAGCCGAAGCGCCGAAGCCTGCCGCAGCTGCAGCACCGGCTCCGGCGCGTGCCCCGTCCGCGCCGCCACCGGAAAAACCGGCCAGCGAAGCCGAGACCACCGTGCGGGTCGACACCGCGCGTCTCGACGAAATCATGAACATGGTTGGCGAGTTGGTACTGGTGCGTAACCGCTTGGTCCGTCTGGGCCTCAACAGCGGCGACGAAGCCATGTCCAAGGCCGTGTCGAACCTCGACGTGGTCACGGCCGACCTGCAAACCGCGGTCATGAAGACCCGGATGCAACCGATCAAGAAGGTCTTCGGGCGCTTCCCGCGCCTGGTTCGCGACCTGGCTCGCCAGCTCAAGAAAGAGATCAACCTGGAACTGGTCGGCGAAGAAACCGACCTCGACAAGAACCTCGTCGAGGCCCTGGCCGACCCGCTGGTCCACTTGGTGCGCAACTCGGTCGACCACGGTATTGAAGAGCCGGCCGAACGTGAAGCGATGGGCAAGCCTCGCAGCGGCAAGGTGATCCTGTCCGCTGAACAGGAAGGCGACCACATCCTGCTGTCGATCTCCGATGACGGCAAGGGCATGGACGCTGATGTTCTGCGCGGCATTGCCGTGAAGAAAGGCTTGATGGACAAGGATGCAGCCGATCGCCTCAGCGAATCCGATTGCTTCAACCTGATCTTCGCGCCGGGTTTCTCGACCAAGACCGAAATTTCCGATGTCTCCGGACGCGGCGTGGGCATGGACGTGGTGAAAACCAAAATCGCCCAGCTCAACGGCACCATCAATATCTATTCGACCAAGGGCAAGGGCTCGAAGATCGTCATCAAGGTCCCGTTGACCCTGGCGATCATGCCGACGCTGATGGTCATGCTGGGCAACCAGGCGTTTGCGTTCCCGCTGGTGAACGTCAACGAAATCTTCCACCTCGACCTGTCGACCACCAACGTCGTGGACGGCCAGGAAGTGGTGATCGTGCGGGACAAGGCGCTGCCATTGTTCTACCTCAAACGCTGGCTGGTCAGCTCTGCCGCTCACGAAGAGCAGCGCGAAGGCCATGTCGTGATCCTTTCGGTGGGCACTCAGCGGATCGGCTTCGTCGTCGATCAACTGGTGGGCCAGGAAGAAGTGGTCATCAAGCCATTGGGCAAAATGCTCCAGGGAACCCCGGGCATGTCCGGCGCCACCATCACCGGTGACGGCCGCATTGCGCTGATTCTCGATGTTCCGAGCATGCTCAAGCGTTACGCCGCACGGCGTATTTGATTCTGGTGGAGCGGGGCGACTGAGCCTCGCTCCGTCTAACGGAGTGTTTATGGCAGTTAAAGTCCTGGTGGTGGACGATTCGGGGTTTTTCCGCCGCCGCGTCTCGGAAATTCTTTCAGCGGATCCGAATATCCAGGTCGTCGGCACGGCGACCAACGGAAAAGAGGCGATTGATCAGGCGCTGGCCCTCAAGCCAGACGTGATCACCATGGACTACGAGATGCCGATGATGGATGGCATCACGGCGGTGCGGCACATCATGCAGCGCTGCCCGACCCCGGTGTTGATGTTCTCCTCGCTGACGCACGAAGGCGCTCGGGTAACCCTCGACGCGCTGGACGCCGGCGCGGTGGATTTCCTGCCGAAGAATTTCGAAGACATCTCCCGCAACCCGGAGAAGGTCAAGCAACTGCTGTGCGAGAAGATTCTCAGCATTTCGCGCAGTAACCGTCGCGCCAACACTTACAGCGCTCCGGCACCTGTCGCCACCCCCGCCCCGACGCCTGCACCTTCGAGCGTCAGCAGCTACGGTAGCAGCGCGCCTGCGCGTCCGGCACCGGCTCCGATTCCGGCGCGTACGCACGCGCCAGCCTCGTCGTCGCCGACGCCGAAACGCAAAGCCTACAAACTGGTTGCCATTGGTACGTCCACAGGTGGTCCGGTTGCCTTGCAGCGGGTTCTGACCCAATTGCCGGCCAATTTCCCCGCACCGATCGTATTGATCCAGCACATGCCGGCCGCCTTTACCAAGGCCTTTGCCGAGCGTCTGGACAAGCTGTGTCGCATCAGCGTCAAGGAAGCCGAGGATGGCGACATCCTGCGTCCGGGCCTGGCGTTGCTGGCGCCGGGTGGCAAGCAAATGATGATCGACGGCCGTGGCGCGGTGAAAATCCTCCCGGGCGACGAACGTCTGAACTATAAGCCGTGCGTGGACATCACCTTCGGTTCCGCGGCCAAGTCTTACGGTGACAAAGTTCTGGCGGTCGTGTTGACCGGCATGGGCGCCGATGGTCGCGAAGGCGCGCGTCTGCTCAAGCAGGGCGGCAGTGCAATCTGGGCTCAGGATGAAGCCAGCTGCGTGATCTACGGCATGCCGATGGCAATCGTCAAAGCCGAACTCGCCGATGCGATCTACGGCCTGGACGATATTGGCAAGCATCTGGTCGAGGCTTGTATCTGATGGATGTTTTAAGCCTTATCGGGATCATCATGGCGTTTGTCGCCATCATTGGCGGCAACTACCTTGAAGGCGGTCACCTCGGCGCCCTGGCCAACGGCCCGGCGGCGTTGATCGTACTCGGTGGGACCATCGGTGCGGCGCTGTTGCAGGCGCCGATGAGCGCCTTCAAGCGCGCCATGCAGATTCTGGCCTGGATCCTGTTTCCTCCGCGCATCGACCTCGCCGGTGGCATCGATCGCGTCGTCAACTGGAGCCTGACCGCGCGCAAGGAAGGCTTGCTGGGTCTGGAAGGGGTGGCTGACGCCGAATCTGACAACTACTCGCGCAAAGGCCTGCAACTGCTGGTGGACGGCGCCGAGCCGGAAGCGATCCGCAGCATCCTGGAAGTGGATTTCTACACTCAGGAAAGCCGCGACATCGAAGCTGCCAAAGTCTTCGAAAGCATGGGCGGCTACGCGCCGACCATCGGCATCATCGGCGCGGTGATGGGCCTGATCCACGTGATGGGCAACCTGGCCGATCCATCGCAACTGGGTAGCGGCATTGCCGTGGCCTTCGTCGCGACCATCTACGGCGTGGCCAGTGCCAACCTGGTGCTGCTGCCGATTGCCGCCAAACTCAAGTCCGTCGCTTTGCGGCAGTCGCGTTATCGCGAAATGTTGTTGGAAGGCATTCTGTCGATCGCCGAAGGTGAAAACCCTCGCTCTATTGAGTTGAAGCTTCAGGGCTTCATGGATTGATGGGAGACATGGACCATGGCACGTCGTCGCCAACCTGAAGAACACGTAAACCATGAACGTTGGCTGGTTTCGTACGCCGACTTCATTACGTTGCTGTTCGCTTTCTTCGTCGTGATGTACTCGATTTCTTCGATCAACGAAGGCAAGTACAAGGTCATTTCCGAAGCGTTGATCGGGGTCTTCACCGACTCCGATCGCGCCCTCAAGCCGATCCCGATCGGTGACGAGCGACCGAAGACCGTGACCCCGGCCAAGCCGCTGGTTAAAGACGCCGAGCAGGTCGACGCCGGTATCGCGGGTGCCAGCGATCCGCTCAAAAGCATCGCCGACGACATCAGCGCGGCGTTCGGCGACCTGATCAGCTCCAACCAGATGACCATTCGCGGCAACGAGCTGTGGGTCGAGATCGAACTCAATTCCAGTTTGTTGTTCGGCAGCGGCGACGCCATGCCCAGCGACATCGCGTTCAACATCATCGACAAGGTTGCCGCGATTCTGAAGCCGTTCGACAACCCGATTCACGTCGAAGGCTTCACTGACGATCAACCGATCCGCACCGCGCAATACCCGACCAACTGGGAGCTGTCCTCGGCCCGGTCCGCGAGCATCGTGCGCATGCTGGCGATGCAGGGTGTGAACCCCGGTCGCCTGGCGTCGGTGGGTTACGGCGAGTTCCAGCCAGTGGCCAACAACGCCACTGCCGAGGGTCGGGCGCGTAACCGTCGCGTGGTGCTGGTGGTGTCGCGAAATCTCGATGTACGCCGCAGCCTCACGGGTACCGGAACCGCCAACGCGAAACCGGATGCCGCGTTGAAGCGTGCTGGCACACAAACTGCACCGACCCCGGTCAAGTCGCCGGGACGAGAGAGTGCCGTCAATTCTCCGTCACCCGCATTAATACGTTGAGCTTTTCCTCGGTCGACCATTTCGACCGGGAGGAACAATCCGAATGAGAGTCTGGGCAGTCGCCAATCAAAAGGGTGGTGTTGGTAAAACCACTTCCTCTATCGCTTTAGCCGGTTTGCTGGCCGAGGCGGGCAAGCGCGTGGTTGTGGTCGATCTCGACCCCCACGGCTCCATGACCAGCTACTTCGGTTACGACCCCGACAGCCTGGAACACAGCAGCTACGACCTGTTCCTGCACAAGGGTAGTGTGCCGCAAGGCTTGCCCGGTCAGTTGCTGTTGCCCACCAGCCACGAGAGTATTTCCCTGCTGCCATCAAGCACCGCACTCGCGACCCTCGAGCGCCAGTCGCCGGGGCAGAGCGGCCTGGGCCTGGTGATTGCCAAGAGCCTGGCGCAACTTTGGCAGGACTTCGATTACGCCGTGATCGACAGCCCGCCGTTGCTCGGCGTGCTGATGGTCAATGCCTTGGCGGCGAGCCAGCAATTGGTGATTCCGGTGCAGACCGAACACCTTGCGGTCAAAGGCCTGGAGCGCATGGTCAATACCCTGGCGATGATCAACCGTTCGCGTAAACAGGCGCTGCCGTTCAGCATCGTGCCGACCCTGTTCGACCGCCGCACGCAGGCGTCCCTCGGCACGCTGCGGGTGTTGCGCGACAAGTATCCGGAAGAAATCTGGCAGGGCTACATCCCGGTCGATACCCGCTTGCGCGATGCCAGCCGGGCCGGCGTGACGCCTTCGCAGTTCGACGGCAAGAGCCGTGGTGTTCTCGCGTACCGCGCACTGCTCAAGCACCTGCTGGCGGCACAACTTGTCCCGCAGGTGGCTTGAGATGAACCGCCCTGTAAAAATCACCTCGCGCCCGCAACTGGCGCTGCAGTCCTATCTGGACAGCTTGCTGATGGAGGCGACTGAAGAGTTGCCGCCGGAAATCGAAGCGCTGGTTGAAATCGTTGAGGTTGTTGAAGCGGTCGAAGTTGAAGCTGCGCTGGACGAGTTCCAGGCAGCGGTGCTCGAAGAGCAGGCTCGCGATGCGCAGAAACCCGCCGTGGTTGCCGCGCCGGTAGCCGCGCCCGTGGCGAAAGCCCCGGTTGCCGTGATCGAAGCACCCGCGCCGGTTCTCGCGCCGGTCTCGACCATCGCCCCCCTGCTGCAAGCCTTGGTGCCGCCGGTGGTCGAAGTCCACCTGCCACCGAGCAACACGCCACCACCAGTGGAAACCGAGGGTCGTCCGTCCTGGGCCGCCGAGCCGTTCGAATGCCTGTTGTTCGATGTCGCCGGGTTGACCCTGGCCGTGCCGCTGGTGTGCCTGGGCTCGATTTATTCTTTGGCCGGCCACGAGCTGACACCGCTGTTCGGTCAGCCGGAATGGTTCCTCGGGATCCTGCCAAGCCAGGCCGGCAACCTGAAAGTATTGGACACCGCGCGTTGGGTCATGCCCGACCGCTACCGCGACGATTTCCGTCAGGGCCTGCAATACGTTATTTCGGTTCAGGGCTACGAGTGGGGGCTGGCGGTGCATCAGGTCAGCCGCTCATTGCGCCTGGACCCGAACGAAATCAAATGGAGAAGTCATCGAGGTCAGCGGCCATGGCTCGCCGGCACGGTGATTGAGCATATGTGTGCGCTGCTGGACGTTTCCGCCCTGGCCGAGTTGATCGCCAGCGGCGGGGCAAAGCACATGGGCGGCAGCAAGCCGCTACACAAACCGACATAACTGCCGACATAACAAGTATGCGACGGCATTGTTGAATGCCGCCTACAGAACACACACCGCCAGAAGCGGTTTTTCGAGGGGTCAGGTATGAGTAATCAAGCGACGAATGCAAAAGGTTCTGAAGATCCGATCCTGCAATGGGTAACCTTCAAACTGGACAATGAAACCTACGGCATCAACGTGATGCGCGTTCAGGAAGTCCTGCGTTACACCGAGATCGCCCCGGTCCCGGGTGCCCCGAGCTACGTGCTGGGCATCATCAACCTGCGCGGTAACGTGGTCACCGTGATCGACACCCGTCAGCGCTTCGGCCTGATGAATGCCGAGATCAGCGACAACACCCGTATCGTCATCATCGAAGCCGACAAGCAAGTGGTCGGGATCATGGTCGACAGCGTGGCCGAAGTGGTTTACCTGCGTCAGTCGGAAATCGAAACCGCGCCGAACGTCGGTAACGAAGAATCCGCCAAGTTCATTCAAGGCGTGTGCAACAAGAACAACGAACTGCTGATCCTGGTCGAGCTGGACAAGATGATGAGCGAAGAAGAATGGTCGGACCTGGAGAACATCTGATTGATTCTTGAGGTAGCGGTCATTGTCCTGTTCCTCTTTTGGGCAGGCACGCTGGCGATGTTTCTGGCGTACATACGAGGCCAACGACTGATCGCCGCGCAACAGGCCCAGGGCGATGCGCTGCGCGATCAGCGCATCAAGGACTTGGCTAAGCGCGTTGAGGACTACCAAAGCGGTAACGTGCGCATGGGTGAAGACCTGCACGAACTGCGCGCGGTGGTTGGCCCGTTGCCGGACAAACTGGCTCAGCTGGAACAGCGCGATCCGTCGAGCCTGTCGTTTGCCCAGGCGGCAAAACTGGTCGGTATGGGCGCGAGCGTCGATGAACTGACTCAGTCTTGTGGCTTGACCCAGGCTGAGGCGGAGTTGATGAGCAAGTTGCACAAGAACTGAGAAGATCAAAAGATCGCAGCCTCGTTTCACTCGACAGCTCCTACAGGGCGTACACCATTCCAATGTAAGAGCTGTCGAGTGAAACGAGGCTGCGATCTTTTTGCATTCAACAAAGATTCAATAATCATCCCCGCGATCAGTAATATCTTTCTCCACCATCGGCGCATCCGGATCTTGCCCCTTGGGGAACTTGCCCTTCAAATTCCACGCAAACGCAATAATCTCGGCAATCGTGCGATACAACTCCTCCGGAATACTCTCCCCCAATTCCATCCGCGCCAGCAGTTTCACCAGCTCGGCGTTTTCGTAGATGGGCACTTCATAATCGCGGGCAATCTTCAGAATGGCTTCGGCCAGTGCTTCGTCACCTTTGGCCGTGAGGGTAGGGGCGTGGCTGCCGTCGTATTTGAGAGCGATGGCTTGGCGCGGGGTGTTGGGGTTTTTCATGCGGTTTCGTCGACCCAGCGTTGTTCAAGACGGGTTTGAGGGCCTTGTGGCGGTGTGCCGAGATGGCAATCGAGATCGCCGACATTCAGGCCGGACGCCAGCAGCCGCTGGCGCAGTTCAGCAAGATTGCTTTCGATCAGGCTCGCGGTGTACGGGCGTTCGGCCCACAGCTGACTGGACAGGCTGCCTTTGATCAGTTGTGCCTGAATTTGCAGCGGGCCCAAGGGTTCCATATCGAACGCCAGGTCCACTCGCCACAATTGTTGTTTGGGTTCGCGCTCGTCGCGGCGTTCGTTTTGCTGTTCCTTCTCGGGCGCTTCTTCGCGCTGGAACTTGACCTGCAACGGCACGATGTCCTGCAGATTGCGCATCGGGATTTCCAGTTGCCAGGTGCTCATCAACCGTCCGTCGTCGGTGACGCCAGTCTGTTCCAGGCTCGACAGTTGATGGCTTTGCAGGCGCGAAACAGCCGCTGCTGCCAAACGCAGCAAGTGCTCGAGATCGCCTTCGCCGTCCATGTTTTGTAGCAGGCGCTCGGGCAACGGGAAGCTGGTTGGCTGCGGTTTGGCGCTGACCTGACCGAGCATGCCGAGGGCGCTGCGTACAAAGTTCGGCATGACCTGGGCCAGTGTGTTGGCGGCAATGATCGCGTTGAGATTGGTGTTGGCCGGCAGGCCTGGCGTCAGTTGTGCGATCAGCTTGAGCAGATCGCCTTTCATGTCTGGGGCCAGTGTCGGGTTCTGACCGCTGAGCAGTTTGGCTTCAAGAAACAGTCCGCTATTGGCCAGTGCCTGGGCCAGTCCCTTTGGTGTGCTGAGTTGTTGAATATCGGGCAGGCCGGCAAGCAACTTGTCGACGGCGGCACGCAGATCACTGGACGTCTGGTTTGAGGACGGCAGGTTTTGCAGGAGTTTGAGCAAGCCATCCAGCGAACCTTGGCGGCTCTGTTGACTGACCAGTTGTTGGGTCACGGCCAATTGCTCCTGGCGGCTGCTCAATGGCACGAACTTCAGCGTTTGGGTGTCCTGCACCAGCGCGCTCAGCAAGGTGCCAATGCGCAGCGGCGTCGGGCTGTCGATGTTCAGGGTGCTGCCGCTCAACGCGGTGTTGAGCAAAGTCACCATCGAGCGAAACACCGTCGGCTGGCCCGGCACTTGCGGCAACACCTGAGAGGTCAGCACTTTGCCTTGCAGCAGCGTGCCGACCGGCAGTTGCGCGGTGTCGATACGGGTGAGGGTGGCAACGCTGGAGGCGATGGCCTGTTGCACGGTGACGGCCAGATTACCCGCCGACGGCTGGGTAATCGCCAGGCTGGTGCCCTGAGGCAGCGGTTGCGTGCTGGTGGCCTGGACCGTGGTCTGACGGCCGCTGTCGAGGGTGACCTTGAGCAACAGTTGAAAGGTCTGATCCGCCTGCTTGAGCGACAGCACTTCGGCCTTGGCGGTCTGGCCCGCAGTGATCAGGCCCTCCATTGGCGTCAGTAACTTCAGCAGGTCGCCACTCACCACCAGCGGCCGCGAAGTCACGGGCGTGGTTTGCGGTAGCGGGAGGATGTTCATTTCGCCTGTCATACGCGGTCACAACCTGAGGAAATTGCCCTCTTTAGAGTAGGGCATGGCATGTATAATGCCGCCCCGTTGTATCCGGGGCGCTGAAAACATTTCAAATACTTGATCCAGCTCCTTAGAACGGGCCGCCAATGCATTTATCCTGCATATCTTTAACGGCCGCTCCACTGCCGACTTGAACCCAAAAGGCCCGTGATCTCTTGACCAGTCCTGTCCTGCAAACCGTTGCCCTCGCCTGTGAGCGAGACCTTCGGCTGCTCTTCGAAAATCTCGAATTGAGACTGGCCAGTGGCGAAATGTTGCAAATCAGTGGCCCCAACGGCAGTGGCAAAACCAGCCTTTTACGTCTGCTTTGCGGTCTGATGCAGCCGACTGCCGGTCAGGTGCTGCTCAACGGCCAGCCATTGAACGAGCAACGCTTTGAGCTGGCGCGCAACCTGCTGTGGATCGGCCATGCCGCCGGGATCAAGGATCTGCTGACGCCGGAAGAAAACCTGAGCTGGCTGTGCGCCTTGCATCAACCGGCCTCCCATGAGGCGATCTGGCAGGCGCTGACGGCTGTCGGACTGCGCGGTTTCGAGGATGTTCCTTGCCACACGCTGTCTGCCGGGCAGCAACGCCGGGTCGCGTTGGCGCGGTTGTACCTGGAAAGCCCACCGCTATGGATCCTCGATGAACCGTTCACCGCGCTCGACAAACAAGGCGTGGCGCAACTCGAAGAACACCTGGCCGCACACTGCGAGCGCGGTGGCATGGTGGTCTTGACCACTCACCACACGCTGACCCGGATGCCGGCCGGCTATCGCGACATTGATCTGGGGAATTGGGCCGTATGAGTGTTTTCGGCCTGTTGGTCGCCCGTGAAGCCCGATTGCTGTTCCGCCGTCCTGCGGAACTGGCCAATCCGCTGGTATTCTTCGCGATCGTGGTTTCCCTGTTCCCGTTGGCGGTCGGACCCGAGTCTCAATTGTTGCAAACCTTGTCTCCGGGACTGGTCTGGGTAGCGGCCCTTTTATCGGTTTTACTCTCGCTGGACGGGCTTTTCCGCAGTGATTTCGAAGACGGATCGCTTGAGCAGTGGGTCCTTTCGTCGCACCCCCTGCCTCTTCTGGTTTTGGCCAAGGTACTGGCACACTGGTCCTTCTCTGGCCTGGCACTGGTTTTGCTCGCTCCATTACTGGCTTTGATGCTCGGTTTGCCAACCGCCTGTCTGCCGGTGTTGCTGCTTTCTTTGTTGCTGGGTACACCGGTGCTGAGCCTGCTCGGTGCGGTGGGCGCAGCCCTGACGGTGGGATTGAAGCGCGGTGGCCTGTTGCTGGCGCTGCTGATTCTGCCGTTGTACATCCCGGTGTTGATTCTCGGCAGTGGCGCCTTGCAGGCGGCATTGCAGGGCATGCCGGCGACCGGTTATCTCCTGTGGCTTGGTAGCCTGACCGCCCTGGCGATAACCCTGACACCTTTTGCAATAGCTGCTGGCCTGAAGATCAGCGTCGGCGAATAATGAGGTCTGGTTGTTTTTTAACCAGTAAAGACCCTGGCTGCTCGTGATGGCGAGCAGCAACCGTGATGGAAACAGTAATGAACTGGACTTGGTTTCATAAGCTCGGCTCGCCCAAATGGTTTTACGGCATCAGCGGCAAACTGCTGCCGTGGCTGAGTGTCGCGGCGTTGCTGCTGATCAGCGTTGGTGTAGTGTGGGGCCTGGCCTTCGCGCCGCCGGACTACCAGCAGGGCAACAGCTTTCGCATCATTTACATCCACGTTCCGGCCGCCATGCTGGCCCAGTCCATCTACGTGATGCTGGCTGTGTGCGGCATCGTCGGGCTGGTGTGGAAGATGAAGCTGGCCGACGTCGCCCTGCAATGCGCGGCGCCCATCGGCGCCTGGATGACCGCCGTGGCGCTGGTCACCGGCGCGATCTGGGGCAAACCGACCTGGGGCTCGTGGTGGGTCTGGGATGCACGACTTACGTCCATGCTTATTCTGCTGTTTCTGTACTTCGGTCTTATTGCGCTGGGCAATGCGATCAGCAATCGTGACAGTGCCGCCAAGGCCTGCGCGGTATTGGCGATTGTCGGCGTGATCAACATCCCGATCATCAAATACTCGGTGGAGTGGTGGAACACCCTGCACCAGGGCGCGACGTTCACCCTCACCGAAAAACCGGCGATGCCCGCCGAGATGTGGCTGCCACTGCTGCTGACGGCGCTGGGGTTCTACTGTTTCTTCGGCGCGGTATTGCTGCTGCGCATGCGTCTTGAAGTGCTCAAACGCGAAGCCCGCGCCAGTTGGGTCAAGGCCGAAGTGCAGAACAGTCTGGAGGCCGCTCGATGAGTTTTGCTTCATTCGGCGACTTCCTCGCCATGGGCCATCATGCCCTGTATGTCTGGTCAGCCTATGGCATTAGCCTGGCGGTGCTGGCCCTCAACGTGGCGGCGCCGATCCTGGCCCGCAAGCGGTATCTGCAACAAGAGGCGCGTCGTCTGCGCCGGGAGAACGGCAAGTGAATCCGCTGCGCAAAAAGCGTCTTATCATCATTCTCGCGATCCTGGTCGGTGTCGGCGCTGCCGTCGGCCTGGCCCTGAGTGCCCTGCAGCAGAACATCAATCTGTTTTACACCCCGACCCAGATCGCCAACGGCGAAGCCCCGCAAGACACGCGTATCCGCGCTGGCGGCATGGTTGAGAAAGGTTCGCTGCAACGTTCCGGCGATTCGCTGGACGTGAAATTCGTCGTCACCGACTTCAGTAAATCCGTGACCATCAGCTACCGCGGCATCCTTCCGGACCTGTTCCGCGAAGGGCAGGGCATCGTTGCCCTGGGCAAGCTCAACGCCGACGGCGTGGTGGTGGCTGACGAAGTGCTGGCCAAGCACGACGAGAAGTACATGCCGCCAGAAGTGACCAAGGCTTTGAAAGACAGCGGTCAATCTGCTCCAACGCCCGCGAAGGAGGGTTGATCGATGACGTCCGGACTCTATATTCCTGAACTCGGCCATCTGGCCATGATTCTGGCGCTGTGTTTCGCGCTGGTTCAGGCCGTGGTGCCGTTGCTTGGTGCCTGGCGCGGTGACCGCTTGTGGATGAGCCTCGCTCAACCAGCGGCTTGGGGCCAGTTCGCGTTTCTGCTGTTCTCCTTCGGTTGCCTGACTTACGCCTTCATGTCCGACGATTTCTCCGTCGCCTATGTGGCCAGCAACTCCAACAGCGCCTTGCCGTGGTACTACAAGTTCAGCGCGGTGTGGGGCGCTCACGAAGGGTCGTTGCTGCTCTGGGCGTTGATTCTCGGCGGCTGGACCTTCGCGGTGTCGGTGTTTTCCCGGCAGTTGCCGCAAGTGATGCTGGCGCGGGTTTTGGCGGTGATGGGCATGATCAGCACCGGTTTCCTGCTGTTCCTGATCCTCACGTCCAACCCGTTTGCACGGATCCTGCCGCAGATTCCTGCGGACGGTCGTGATCTCAACCCACTGCTGCAAGACATCGGCCTGATCGTTCACCCGCCGATGTTGTACATGGGCTATGTCGGTTTCTCCGTGGCGTTCGCGTTCGCCATCGCTGCACTGCTGGGCGGTCGTCTTGATGCGGCGTGGGCTCGCTGGTCCCGTCCGTGGACCATCGTCGCCTGGGCCTTCCTCGGTATCGGCATCACCCTCGGTTCGTGGTGGGCGTACTACGAACTCGGCTGGGGTGGCTGGTGGTTCTGGGACCCGGTGGAAAACGCCTCCTTCATGCCATGGTTGGTGGGTACGGCGCTGATTCACTCGTTGGCGGTCACGGAAAAACGTGGCGTGTTCAAGAGTTGGACCGTGTTGCTGGCCATCGCTGCCTTCTCGTTGAGCTTGCTGGGGACCTTCCTCGTGCGTTCCGGCGTGCTGACGTCGGTTCACGCCTTTGCGTCCGACCCTGAGCGCGGTGTGTTCATCCTGATCTTCCTACTGTTCGTGGTCGGTGGCTCGCTAACGCTGTTTGCCCTGCGCGCTCCCGTGGTGAAGAGCCACGTTGGCTTCAACCTCTGGTCCCGGGAAACCCTGCTGCTGGGTAACAACCTGGTGCTGGTGGTGGCGGCCTCGATGATTCTGCTCGGCACCTTGTATCCGCTGATTCTCGATGCGATGACCGGCGCCAAGCTGTCGGTCGGCCCGCCGTACTTCAACGCACTGTTCATCCCGTTGATGGCCTTGCTGATGATGGTGATGGCAGTCGGCATGCTGGTGCGCTGGAAAGACACTCCGGTCAAATGGCTGTTGAGCATGCTGACCCCGGTGTTGCTCGGCAGCGCCGCTTTAGCCGTGGTAGCGGGTGTTGCTTATGGCGATTTCAACTGGGCGGTGATCGCGACCTTCATGCTCGCGGCCTGGGTGTTGCTGGCCGGTGTGCGTGACATCGTCGACAAGACTCGCCACAAAGGCCTGATCAAAGGCCTGCCGACCCTGACCCGCAGCTATTGGGGCATGCAGGTCGCTCACCTCGGCATCGCCGTGTGTGCCCTCGGCGTCGTGCTGTCGAGCCAGAACAGTGCCGAGCGCGATTTGCGTCTGGCGCCGGGCGAGTCCATGGACCTGGCCGGTTACCACTTCGTGTTCGAAGGCGCCAAGCATTTCGAAGGCCCGAACTTCACCTCCGACAAGGGCACCGTTCGGGTGATCCGCGACGGCAAGGAAGTCAGCGTGCTGCACCCGGAAAAACGCCTCTACACCGTGCAGAACTCGGTGATGACCGAAGCCGGGATCGACGCCGGTTTCACCCGCGACCTCTACGTCGCACTCGGCGAACCGTTGGGCGATGGCGCCTGGGCCGTTCGCGTCCACGTCAAACCGTTCGTGCGCTGGATCTGGTTCGGTGGTCTGCTCACCGGTTTGGGCGGGTTGCTGGCGGCGTTGGATCGCCGTTACCGGGTCAAGGTGAACAGCCGTGTGCGTGAAGCACTGGGCATGACGGGAGCCACGGCATGAGACGTTGGTTGATGCTGTTGCCACTGGTGATTTTTCTGGTGGTGGCTGTTTTCCTTTACCGCGGGCTCTATCTGGACCCGGCCGAGCTGCCTTCGGCGATGATCAACAAGCCGTTCCCGGAGTTTTCCCTGCCGGCCGTGCAGGGCGAAAAAACCCTGACCAAGGCGGATATTCTGGGTAAACCAGCGCTGGTTAACGTCTGGGGCACCTGGTGCATTTCTTGCCGGGTCGAGCACCCGGTGCTGAACAAACTGGCCGAGAAGGGCGTGGTGATCTACGGCATCAACTACAAGGACGTTAACGCTGACGCCTTGAAGTGGCTGGTGGAATTCCACAATCCGTATCAGCTGGATATTCGTGACGATGCAGGCACCCTGGGCCTGAACCTCGGCGTTTATGGCGCTCCGGAAACTTTCTTCATCGACGCCAAGGGCATCATCCGCGACAAGTTCGTTGGCGTGATCGACGAACAGGTCTGGCGCGAAAAACTGGCGGCCAAGTATCAGGCGCTGGTTGATGAGGCCAAGCCATGAAGCGCTGGATAGCCGCCGCGGTATTGGGTTTGAGCATGGCCGGCGTGGCGCACGCGGCCATCGACACCTACGAGTTCGCAAAAGAAGGTGATCGCGAGCGTTTTCGCGAGCTGACCAAAGAGCTGCGTTGCCCCAAGTGCCAGAATCAGGACATTGCCGATTCCAACGCACCGATCGCCGCCGACCTGCGCAAAGAGATTTTTCGCATGCTCGGCGAGGGCAAGGACAACCAGCAAATCATCGACTTCATGGTCGACCGCTACGGTGATTTCGTCCGCTACAAACCCGCTCTGAACGCCAAGACTGCTGTGCTCTGGTTCGGCCCTGCCGGCCTGTTGCTGGGCGGTTTTGTGATCATCGCCGTGATCGTCCGCCGTCGTCGCGTGCAACGCGCTGACACCAAGGATGAGCTTTCCGCCGAGGAGCGTGAGCGCCTCGACCACCTGTTGGATAAAACCAAGAATGATTGATTTCTGGCTCGCTGCAGGTCTGCTACTTCTGGTTGCCCTGAGTTTTCTGCTGATCCCTGTTCTGCGTGGCCGCCGCGCCCAGCTTGAAGAGGATCGTACGGCCCTGAATGTCGCGCTGTATCAGGAACGCGTGGCTGAGTTGCAGACTCAGCAGGAAGAGGGCGTTCTCGACGCCGCGCAAATGGACACCGGTCGCGCCGAAGCCGCCCGTGAGTTGCTCGCCGACACCGAAGGCGTCGAGGCGCCGCGCGTGTCCCGCCTGGGCAAGCCGTGGCCGTTGCTGGCGGCGATTCTGGTGCCGGTGTTGGGCCTCGGTCTGTACCTGCATTTCGGGGCGAGCGACAAGGTCGAACTGACCCGCGAATTCTCCCAGGCGCCGCAGTCGATGGAAGAGATGACCCGCCGCCTGGAGCGTGCAGTCGCGGCTCAGCCGGATTCGGCTGAAGGCCTGTATTTCCTCGGTCGCACGTACATGGCTCAGGATCGTCCTGGCGATGCGGCGAAGATCTTCGAACGCACGGTGAACCTGGCCGGTCGTCAGCCGGAACTGTTGGGCCAATGGGCGCAGGCCCAGTACTTCGCCGACGGCAAGAAGTGGTCGGACAAGGTTCAGGCCCTGACCGACGAAGCACTGAAAGCCGATCCGAAAGAAGTCACCAGCCTTGGGTTACTCGGTATTGCTGCCTTTGAAAGCCAGCGTTATCAGGACGCCATCGACTACTGGAATCGCCTGCTGGTGCAACTGCCACCGGAGGACAGTTCCCGCGCCGCGCTGCAAGGCGGCATCACTCGGGCCACCGAGAAACTCGAAGCCAGTGGCGGCAAGGTGGCCCAGGCGCCCGCCGCCAAGGTGGCGGCACTGCTCAAGGTGCGCGTGGATCTGGCGCCAGAGCTGAAAGCCAAGGTCCAGCCGGGCGACAGCGTATTCATTTTCGCCCGCGCCACCGCAGGGCCTCCTGCGCCATTGGCCGCCAAACGGCTGACCGTGGCCGACTTGCCGGCGACCGTTGAACTGGGCGACGCCGACGCAATGATGCCGCAGTTGAAACTGTCGAACTTCCCTGAAGTCCAACTGGTTGCACGCGTCTCCCGCGCCGGCAAACCCACTGCCGGCGAATGGATCGGTCGCAGCCAGCCTCTGGCCAGCAGCACCACTGCGCCGCAAACACTGACCATCGACAGCCCGGACAAATGACAGGAATCGCCACTATGACCGCCATCGCTCGTATCACCCTGCTCAGTATGGTTTTGGGGTTAAGCGCTTGCGTGGTCCAACCGCAGCAGCCTGAACGGCTGCCACCGATCCCGCCGTCGCAGCCGCGTCCGACGCCGTCCACGACACCGACACCGGGCAAGCCGGGCATTCCGGCCAAGCCCGCCAAACCGTTGCCACGCACCTCCGCCAGCTTCGCGCCGCCACCGGGTGGCAACAGCCATTGGGACGCCAAGCTCGGCGTGTACGTACTCGATGATCAGACCAACACCTTCTACCGCCAGCGTACGTACTACCGCTGGGATAACGGCTGGAGCCGGTCGATCAGCCCGAACGGGCCATGGGAAGAGACAGACATCCATGGCGTGCCGGGCGGGTTGGGACGGCAATTCGGGCAGTAAACAAAAACGGCGATCTAAGGATCGCCGTTTTGCTTTTTGGCGTCTGAAAAGATCGCAGGCTTCGCCAGCTCCTACAGGATCGTGTACGACAGAGACCGGCGGGTGCATGCGGTAAAGGTAGGCGCTGGCGAAGCCTGCGATCTTTTGATCTTGATTGCGTAGCTCTGGGGTGCGGGGTACAGAACACAGGCGTCATATACAGCGGTAAAAGAGGAGTGCCTCACTCGTATCCTGTCCTTAATGCTTGTGCCTGCTCGGCGAGAAGCGTCATTGCTTGCTCGCTGGCAGTGTCGCGCCGGTTTTTATAGTCCATCAAATCGGCAAAGCGCACACGTCGGTGCTTGCCGGTTTTGTGGTAGGACAACTCGCCGGATTCAAGCAGCTTGATCAGGTGTGGGCGTGAGACGTTAAGCAGGTCGGCGGCTTCCTGGGTGGTCAATTCGGCGTGAACCGGGACCACTTTGACGGCGTTGCCTGCTGCTAGCTCAGCCAGAATGTCGACCAACAACCTGAGGGCTGAGGTGGGCAGTTCGACGGTATGAGCTTCATTCTGCTCGTCGAAAATCTGGATGTGCTGAGTTTCGAATTGAGTCGCAAGATAGGCCGCCAAGGCGCGCTGCCCCTCGATGGCAGCTTGTACTTCGCGCTCCATAGGCAAGGTAATCGGCGGGTGGATGACAGGCGACATGGCGGTTTCCAATATTCTGAATAATCGAAGTTGGCAGGCTATTCGAATTAATCGAAACATCAGGTCTCTTTCGCTAACAACCCCTGCACATACTCCACAAACGCCCGGGCCTTCGCACTGGCCATTCTGCCCGTGGGAAACACCGCCCAAAGGTCCTGATTCGGCAATGTCCAATCCTTCATCACTTCCCTGACCGCGCCGTTGGCCAGTTCCGGGGCAAACATCCATTCGGACGCCATGGTCAGCCCTTGATGGGCGAGCACGGCTGCACGCAGACCTTCGGCGGCGTTGACGCGGATTCGCCCGCTGATGATGACTGACTGATCATCTGTCCCGTTGCGGAACTGCCAATCGGCTCCGCCACCCAAGGTGTAGACGATTGCATGGTGTTTGCTCAGATCGGCAGGGCAGGTAGGCTCGCCATGTTTTTCGAAATAGGTGGGCGTGCCCAGCACCATGCGCCGACACTCGGCGATCTTGCGGGCGGTGAGGCCGGAGTCGCTCAAGGCGCCCATGCGCAGGGCGATGTCGACGCCTTCTTCCACCAGATTGACGTTGCGATCGTCCAGCATCAAATCGATGTTCAGGTCCGGGTTCTGATCGAGAAAGGGTCCCAGGTGCGGAACGATGTGCAGTCGGCCGAAGGTCACGGCGGCGCAGATGCGCAGGTTGCCGGTCAGGCCGCTGGCGGCACCGCGAGCGGCGTTGTCGGCCTCGTCCGCTTCTTCGATGGCACGCTTGGACCGTTCGAAAAAGGCCAGGCCCGCCTCGGTCGGCGTCAGGCCTCGGGTCGAGCGCAACAGCAGCCTGACCGCGAGGCGCGCCTCCAAATGCGCGATGGCTTTCGAGACGGCGGGCTGGCCGATATTCAAGCGCCGGGCGGCGGCGGAAAACGAACCGGTTTCCACCACGTAGACGAAGGTTTCCATTGCGGCGAGGCGGTCCATTTTGAGTCCTTGTGGAGATCGAATTGTGGGAGCGGGCTTGCTCGCGAAAGCGGTGTATCAGTCGACATCAATGGTGAATGTCAGTCCGTCTTCGCGAGCAAGTCGGATCGCCGCATCGCCGCTCCCACATTTGATTGGTGTTGTTTATCAGAAAGCTGCTTTGCCCACAGATGCGCCACCGTCGACAAACAAGGTTTGCCCGGTGATGAATCCGCTCTGCTCAGACAACAAAAACGCAATCGCCGCCGCGATCTCCTGCGGCTGCCCCAGCCGACCCATCGGCACGCCGGCCAGGTAACGCGCTTCACCTTCGCTGCCCGGTGGATTGTTGGTGCGAAACAGTTCGGTTTCGGTCGGGCCCGGGGCCACGGCGTTCACCGTCACGCCGGTTTGCGCCAGTTCCAGCGCCCAGGATCGCGTGAAGCTGATCAACGCGGCTTTGGCCGCCGCGTAGGCGGTGCGCTGCGTGATACCCAGCACAGTCAGGCTGGAGATGTTCACTACCCGACCCCAGGCCTTGGCGCGCATATTCGGCAGCAGTGCCTGAGTAGCCTGCAAGGCCGAATGCAGGTTGACCCGCATCACGTCGTCGAACGTGTCGAGGTCGATTTCCCCCAGCACCTGCGGGCGCACCAGGCCGACGTTGTTCACCAGCCCGTCGAACTCATAAGTCCTGGCCAGCTCCGCCAGCACTTCCTGAGTCAGTGCCCTGTCGCTCAGATCCAGCGGAAACAGAATGCCGGGAAAGCTCAGGTCGGGCGAACGGGCGATTCCGACCACACGATGACCCGCGCGGTCCAGGTGCTCGGCGACCGCGCGGCCGATACCTTTGCTAGCGCCGGTGATTAGAAAGGTACGTCGGGTCATTACACACTCCTTGAAAGAACATGTCGCGGCTCAGGCGGCATTTGATCGGTTCAGCCGCGAATCGCATCCAGCATCGCGTCAGGCTCAGGACGCTGAGTGTAATCCGGGTTGACCTCGGGGTAACGGATCAGGCTGAGCGAAAGTATTCATTCTTGGGGCGAATGCCGCGGCCTGGTTCGGCACTGAGTGATATCAAGCCCATTGCCTTCGCGGGCGCCTACCCCTTGCCCGCGAAGCTATTGGTGGACTATGCCGTCGCCAACAAACGCTTCTCTGAAACACTCAAAAACCGCAACAACGCCAACAGCGGAAACGCGCTACCCACAATCACGATCCACAACCAGCCGCCGTGTTCATATACCGCACTGGCCACCGAGGAACCAAACGCGCCGCCGATGAAGATGCTGGTCATGTACAACGCATTCAGGCGGCTGCGGCTTTTGGCGTCGAGGGCGTAGACAGCGCGTTGGCCGAGGACCATGTTCATCTGCACGCAGAAGTCGAGCACCACGCCGGTGACCGCGAGGCCGATGACGCTGTAGGCCGGGTGGATGAAGGCGGGCAGGAAGCTCAGGCTGGCGAACAGCAGGGCCAGCAGTGAAGCAATGCGAGTGTGGCCGGCATCGGCCAGTCGACCGGCAATGGGTGCCGCGATGGCGCCGATGGCCCCGACCAGGGCGAAGATTGCGATCTGGGTTTGCGACAAGCCATGATTGCGCGCCAGTTCCAGCGGTACGGCGGTCCAGAACAGGCTGAACGTGGCGAACATGCACCCCTGGTAAAACGCGCGCTGACGTAACACCGGTTGTTGACGCAACAGGGTCCACAGAGACCCCAGCAACTGACCATAAGAAGCACTGTGATCAGGCTGGCGCTTGGGAATCGTCAGCGCCAACACCATGCTGATCGCCGCCATCAACACCGCTGCAATCACAAACATCGCACGCCAGCCGAAGTGGTCAGCCACCACGCTGGACACCGGCCGCGCCAACAGAATCCCCAGCAGCAAACCGCCCATGATCCCGCCGACCACACGCCCGCGAGACTCCTCCGGTGCCAGATGCGCGGCCAGCGGAATCAGGATTTGCACCGACACCGAACTGAACCCCACCAGCAACGAGATCAGCAAAAACACATTTGGCTGATCGGTGAACGCAGCGCCCAGCAGACTGGCAATCGCCACCACCGTGGTGATTATCATCAAACGACGGTTTTCCAGCAGATCACCCAGCGGCACCAGGAAGAACAGACCCAACGCGTAACCGATCTGGGTCAGTGAAACGATCAGGCTGGCCATGGTGCTGGTGAGGCCTATGTCGGGTGCGATCAGGCCGATGATCGGTTGGGCGTAGTAAATGTTGGCAACGATGGCGCCGCAGCAGAAGGCAAATAGCAGCACCATGCCTCGGGTCATTGTTGCGGTGCCGTGGGGCACCTGGGTCGCTGGGTTCATAACGGGTCTCGCTGAGCAAAAGAGAATGCGCGCAGGCTAAAGAGCTATCGGAATGGGCAGAAGAGGGTTTGGAGTGATAGCAATCATTCCGTTGCGGAATGAGTGACGGACGTGTGTGATGTCCATCGAGGAACCTTGCGTCAAAATATCGAGGTCCGATGATACATTCACTTACATCCTGTTCGATAGCGTGCTTATGTTCTCTATTCACGTTTCATAAAACGGAAGGCACTTCATGAATGCGATGTTTCGTCACCTGATTCGCGGCGCTTCAGTGGTTACCTTGATCGGCTTGTTCACGGCAGGTCTTGCCCAGGCTGCTGACGCGCCGGGCATGCGCATCGGCGTTCGCGGCGAGATCACAGGGGGCAGTCCCGACGCGCTGAAAGTGCATGTCAACAGTGGTGAAAACGTGGTCATCAACCTGAGCAAAGACACCAAAGTTCACGCCGTCACTCTGGCCAACATTGAAGACATCAAACCCGGCAGCTACATCGGCTCGGCAGCCATACCGCAGGAAGACGGCACGCTCAAGGCACTGGAAGTCCATGTCTTCCCGCCGGAACTGGCCGGTAGCGGCGACGGTCATCGGCCATTTGATTTGGCGAAGGGCAGTAGCATGACCAATGGCAGCGTGGGCGATCTGGTGGTTAGCAATGGTCGGGTCTTGACCGTCAACTACAAGGGCGGGCAGCAGAAGATTCTGGTGCCGGAGGATGTGCCGATCGTGAACCTGGTGCCGGGGGATCGGAGCTTGCTGAAGGTGGGGGTGAAGATCGTGACGTTTGTGACGCAGAGTGCCGATGGGACGCTGACGGCTCAGTCGATTGCGGCGGGCAAGGACGGCGTGACACCGCCGATGTAATGGCGGGTGATAGCCCCCTGTGGGAGCGGGCTTGCTCGCGAAGGCGCCATAACATTCAACATCTATGTTGACTGTCACACTCCTTTCGCGAGCAAGCCCGCTCCCACAGGGGATCTTCAGCGAACATGATGTTCGGGCACAAAAAAGGCGACCTTCTCAGGTCGCCTTTTTCATTGGGCTCAGGAGTTACTGACCGCTGTAAATCTGATCAAAGATCCCACCATCATTGAAGTGGGTCTTCTGCACAGTTCGCCAGTCACCAAAGGTCTTCTCTACCGACAGGAAATCCACTTTCGGGAAACGATCGGTGTACTTGGCCAGCACCGCCGGATCACGCGGACGCAGGTAGTTCGCCGCCGCAATCTCCTGACCTTCCGGCGACCACAGGTACTTCAGGTATTCCTCGGCAGCAGCGCGAGTGCCTTTCTTATCGACGGTTTTGTCGACCACCGACACTGGCGGCTCGGCTTCGGCGGAGACGCTTGGGTAAATGACTTCGAACTGATCACGACCAAACTCACGGGCAATCATCTCCGCTTCGTTTTCGAAGGTCACCAGCACATCACCAATCTGGTTGGTCATGAAGGTTGTGGTGGCTGCGCGGCCACCGGTATCCAGCACCGGCGCTTGTTTGAACAGCTTGCCGACGAAGTCTTTGGCTTTGCTTTCGTCACCACCGTTTTTCAGCACATAACCCCAGGCCGAGAGGTAGGTGTAGCGGCCGTTACCCGATGTTTTCGGGTTTGGCACGATCACCTGCACGCCGTCCTTGAGCAGGTCGGGCCAGTCTTTCAGGGCTTTCGGGTTGCCTTTGCGGACGATGAACACGGTCGCCGAGGTGAACGGCGCACTGTTGTTCGGCAGGCGGGTGACCCAGTTATCCGGGACCAGTTTGCCGTTGTCCGCCAGGGCGTTGATGTCGGTGGCCATGTTCATGGTGATGACGTCAGCCGGCAGGCCATCGATCACCGAACGCGCCTGTTTGCTGGAGCCGCCGAAGGACATCTGCAGGGTGATGTTTTCGTTGTGCTCGGCTTGCCAGTGTTTCTGGAAGGCAGTGTTGTAGTCCTTGTAGAAATCGCGCATCACGTCGTAGGAAACGTTAAGCAGGGTCGGTGCGGCCTGAGCCACGCTGGCCAGAGCCAGGCCAGCGGCCAGAAGTGAGGCGCCAAAGAGTTTTTTCACTGCGCAGTCCTTGTTTTAAAAAGAGTGTTCATAAAGTTTTTATTTAAAAGAGGCAATTTGCCCGCGACTATAACGGGGCTCGCATAGTCCTTTAAAGATTAAAAAGCACTTTGCTTATTCCATTTTCTTGAATAGCTGATTACCGCACCGTGAGCAGAAAGCCGCCCCATGTTCGTGGCTGTTTTTCTTGCACACCGGGCAGTCATGTTGCAGTTGTTCGCCGCGCATCGCGTTGGCCAGTTCGGCGGTGAAAATTCCCGTCGGCACGGCGATGATCGAGTAACCGGTGATCATCACCAAGGATGAAATCACCTGACCCAGCGGCGTCTTCGGCACGATGTCGCCGAAGCCCACGGTGGTCAGCGTGACGATAGCCCAATAGATCCCTTTGGGAATGCTGGTAAAGCCGTGCTCCGGGCCTTCGATCACGTACATCAAGGTGCCAAAGACCGTCACCAAGGTGCAGACGCTGAGCAGAAACACCACGATCTTCTGCTTGCTGCCGCGCAATGCGGACATCAGATAGTTGGCTTGCTTGAGGTACGGGCTGAGCTTGAGTACGCGGAAGATCCGCAGCATCCGAATGATCCGGATAATCAGCAGGTACTGCGCATCGGCGTAATACAGAGCAAGAATGCCGGGCACGATCGCCAGCAAATCCACCAGTCCATAAAAGCTGAACGCATAGCGCAACGGCTTGGGTGAGCAGTACAGCCGCAGGCCGTATTCGATGGCGAAGATGACGGTGAAGCCCCACTCGATGTACGCCAGTACGTTGGCGTAGTTCTGGTGAACCGCGTCGATGCTGTCGAGCATCACGATCACAATGCTGGCGAGGATGATCAATAGCAGGATGCCGTCGAAGCGCCGACCGGCCTTGGTGTCGCTCTGGAAAACCATGACGTAAAGCTCTTCACGCCAGTTTTTGCTGCTGTCCATGGATACCGCCTGAACCAATGATCAGCGCAGCCTAGGTTGATTCTCCTCCAGAGTGCAAGGCGTACGGGCGACAGTGGTCTTGCCGAGCATTTGAACAATCGTACGGATCAGCCAGCAGGAGAGAATGAACGGCGCGGTCAGCGTTGGCAGACCGATGGCGGCAAACACCGGCGTCAGCAACAGCGCTGATGCAATACCGATGAGCGGCAGCCAAGGCTTCTGGCGCTGCGAGCTGAAGGTGAGGGCGGCGAGTACGGCGTTATAGCCACCGAGGCCGATCAATGCGGTATAGAAGTCGTGATGCAGCATGCTCCAGCCCATGCCCGCGACTGACGCCAACAACGCCCAGCAGAATGCGCGGCGATCAGCGATCAGCAATCCCACGGCAATCAGCCCGCCGGCCAGCGGATGACCGAGGAACATCACCTGGCCGAGGCCTTTCAGTGGTGCGGCGAGCATGTTCAGTGTGTTGATTTCGATCAAGTGTGGATTTGTCGAGGGCGTGGCGAAGCACAGCAGCAACCAGCCCAGCCCCACGAAGGGCGCCGTATAGGCAGGTAAGAATTGGCTGACCCGGACGCGTTTGAGCCACTGTTGAGTGAACATCGCGCTCAGGCCGCCCGCGGCAATGATCAGCGGCGGCAACATCGCTGACCAGGGGAAGTAGAGGCTCAGCAGTAAGCCGAGTAAGACACCGTTGTAACTGAAGAGCCCGGCCTGTCGATCGGCCTTGGCGTAGCCGCGTCGTTGCGCGGTGAGTAACCCGGCGACACCGCCCAGCAGTGCACCGCCGAGCAGGGCAGGCGCGGTGAAAAGAATGGCCAACAGGCACAGCAGACCGCACAGCGGATGACGCTGGAGAAAGATCTGACTGAAACCGTTGAGCAGGGCAGTCGCCCAGTCGGGGCAGTGGGTGTTGAAGTGGTTGGCAGGCATGATGAAGTCTGTGGTGTGTCAGGGGGACCGAGTTGCCTGTTTCGCGAGCAAGCCCGCTCCCACATTAGTTTTGTGTCGATCACAGATTAAATGTGGGAGCGGCGGTGCGACGATTCGACTTGCTCGCGAAGAGGCCGGTGCAGGCGCTAAATCAACGTCTCGATACGCAAGGAGTTAGTCGACCCCGGCTGCCCAAACGGCACACCCGCCGTGATCAATAACGTGTCGCCACGCTTGGCCATGCCCTGCGCCTGGGCAATCTCCAGCGCCGTCGAGCACACTTCATCCACCTGACGCAGGCGGTCATTGACCACCGAGTGCACGCCCCACGCCACCGTCAATCGGCGAGCGGTTTGCAGGTTCGGTGTCAGGTTGAGGATCGGCACCGTCGGCCGTTCCCGCGCCGCACGCAAACTCGAGGTGCCGGACTCGCTGTAATTCACCAGCACCGCCACCGGCAGCACATTGCTGATGCGACGAATCGCGCAGCTGATCGCATCAGAAACAGTCGCCTCAGCCTTCGGCCGGCTCACGTCCAGTTGCGCCTGATAGTCCGGACCATTTTCCACCTGACGAATGATCTTGCTCATCATCTGCACAGCTTCCAGCGGGTACTCGCCAGAGGCAGTTTCCGCCGACAACATCACCGCATCCGCACCTTCGGCCACGGCGTTGGCAACATCGGTCACCTCGGCGCGGGTAGGGGCCGGGGAGAAGCGCATCGACTCCAGCATCTGGGTCGCCACCACCACCGGTTTGCCGAGCTGACGGCAAATGGTGATGATGTTTTTCTGAATCTGCGGCACGCTTTCGGCCGGCACTTCCACGCCCAGGTCACCGCGAGCAACCATGATCGCGTCGCTCAATTCAGCGATCTCGCGCAGTTGCGTCACGGCCGATGGCTTCTCGATCTTGGCCATCAAAAACGCTTTGTCGCCGATCAGTTCGCGGGCCTCGCGGATGTCTTCCGGACGCTGCACAAACGACAGCGCGACCCAGTCCACACCCAGCTCCAGACCGAAGCTCAAATCACGACGGTCCTTGGCGGTCAGCGGGCTCAGGTCGAGCACCGCTTGCGGCACGTTCACACCTTTGCGGTCCGACAGCTCGCCGCCATTGAGCACGGTGGTGTCGATGGCGTCGGAGTACTTGGTGACCACGCGCAGACGCAGCTTGCCGTCGTCCAGCAGCAGGTCCATGCCCGGCTCGAGTGCGGCGATGATTTCCGGGTGAGGCAGGTTGACCCGGCGCTCATCGCCCGGCGTCGGGTCAAGGTCCAGGCGCAAGGCCTGACCGCGATGCAGTTGCACCTTGCCCTCGGCGAACTTGCCGACCCGCAGTTTCGGGCCTTGCAGGTCCATCAGAATGCCCAAGGGATAATTCAGCTGGCGCTCGACTTCACGAATCCACTGATAGCGCTGAGCGTGGTCGGCGTGATCGCCATGGCTGAAGTTCAGGCGAAAGATGTTGACCCCGGCCTGCACCAGCTCACGGATGTCGTCGATCCCGTTAGTGGCAGGACCGAGGGTGGCGAGGATTTTAACCTTCTTGTCAGGCGTCATTTTTAGGGCTCTCGAGAATCAGGATGGCACGGAAGTCGTTGACGTTGGTGCGGGTCGGCTCAGTGACGATCAGCGCGTCCAGCGCCTCGAAATATCCGTAGCCATTGTTGTTGTCCAACTCGTCGCTGGCGCTCAGACCGAGGGCGGCGGCGCGGGCGTAGCTGTCCGGGGTCATGATTGCGCCGGCGTTGTCTTCGGAGCCGTCGATGCCGTCGGTGTCGCCGGCCAGCGCGTAGACGCCGGGCAGGCCCTTGAGGCTGTCGGTCAGGCTCAGCAGGAACTCGGCATTGCGTCCGCCACGGCCATTGCCGCGTACGGTGACGGTGGTTTCACCGCCCGAGAGGATTACGCAGGGCGCCGCCAGTGGCTGACCGTGCAGCACGACCTGACGGGCGATACCGGCGTGAACCTTGGCCACTTCGCGGGATTCGCCTTCCAGGTCGCCGAGGATCAGCGGACTGAAACCGGCCTGACGTGCTTTCACCGCAGCGGCTTCAAGCGACTGTTGTGGACGAGCGATCAGTTGGAAATGACTGCGCGCCAGGCTCAGGTCGCCGGGTTTGACCGTCTCCGATTCTGGGCTTTGCAGCCAGTTGCGCACCGAGATCGGGACTTCGATGGCGTAGCGCTTGAGGATCGCCAGCGCTTCGGCGGAGGTGCTCGGGTCGGCCACGGTGGGGCCGGAGGCGATGACCGTGGCGAGGTCGCCCGGTACATCGGAAATCGCATAGGTATAAACAGTGGCAGGCCAGCAGGCTTTGCCGAGACGGCCGCCCTTGATCGCCGAGAGGTGCTTGCGCACGCAGTTCATCTCGCCGATGGTGGCGCCGGATTTGAGCAGGGCTTTGTTGATCGACTGCTTGTCGGCCAGGGTGATGCCGGCCGCGGGCAACGCCAGCAGGGCAGAGCCACCGCCCGAGAGCAGGAAGATCACGCGGTCGTCTTCGGTCAGATTGCTGACCAGTTCCAACACGCGTTTGGCGACCTCCAGACCGGCAGCGTCAGGTACCGGGTGAGCGGCTTCAACCACTTCGATTTTTTCACACGGGGCGCCGTGACCGTAACGCGTCACCACTAAACCTGATACTTCACCCTGCCAGCAACGCTCCACCACTTGGGCCATGGCCGCGGCGGCTTTGCCGGCGCCGATGACGATCACCCGACCGCTGCGGTCTTTGGGCAAATGGGCTTCGAGGACTTGCTGCGGATGGGCCGCGTCGATGGCTGTGGCAAACAGCTCGCGCAGCAATTGTTGCGGATTGACCGACATGGCGGGCTCCCGGATTTCTTGTTATTTGGAGGGCGACTCGGTTCCTTGTGGGAGCGGGCTTGCTCGCGAAGGCGGCTTCACATTCAACAGAGATGTTGACTGACACACCGCTTTCGCGAGCAAGCCCGCTCCCACAAGGTTTTGTGCGGGGCTGCTTACTTATCGCGAATCGAGAAATTCGCCATGTGTTCCAGGCCCTTGATCAGCGCCGAGTGGTCCCAGTTGCTGCCGCCGATGGCCGCGCAGGTGCTGAACACTTGCTGGGTGTTGGCGGTATTCGGCAGGTTGATGCCCAGCTCGCGTGCGCCGGCCAGGGCCAGGTTCAGGTCCTTCTGGTGCAGGCTGATGCGGAAGCCTGGATCGAAAGTGCCTTTGATCATGCGCTCGCCGTGCACTTCGAGGATCTTCGAGGATGCGAAACCGCCCATCAGTGCTTCACGGACCTTGGCTGGATCGGCACCGTTTTTCGAAGCGAACAGCAGGGCTTCAGCCACGGCCTGGATGTTCAGCGCCACGATGATCTGGTTCGCCACTTTCGCGGTTTGACCGTCGCCGTTGCCGCCGACCAGGGTGATGTTCTTGCCCATCGCCTGGAACAGTGGCAGAACGCGTTCGAAGGCATCGGCATCGCCGCCGACCATGATGCTCAGGGTCGCGGCCTTGGCGCCGACTTCACCGCCGGACACTGGCGCGTCGAGGTACTGAGCGCCTTTTTCGTTGATTTTGGCAGCGAAGGCTTTGGTGGCGGTTGGCGAGATCGAGCTCATGTCGATCACGACTTTGCCTTTGCCAACACCGGCCGCAATACCGTCGGTGCGGAACAGCACGTCTTCGACCTGTGGGGTATCCGGCACCATGACGATGATGAATTCGGCTTCTTGCGCGACTTCTTTCGGGTTGGCCAGGGCGACGGCGCCACCGGCAATCAGGTCAGCAGGTGCAGGGTCGTGGTGCGCCGACAGGAACAGGCTGTGACCGGCTTTCTGCAGGTTCAACGCCATTGGGTGGCCCATGATGCCGGTGCCGATAAATCCGATTTTAGCCATGAGAAATTCCTCTTGTTTTTGTGTTGCTCCCGACCCTGAGTCGGTGAGCTTTTGTGGCGAGGGGATTTATCCCCGTTGGGCAGCGAAGCGGCCCCAGGTTTTACGACTGCTGCGCAGCCGAACGGGGATAAATCCCCTCGCCACAAGGGCCACTTCAATTTCAGATTGCGTTATGGGTTTTCAACCAGCCCAGACCTGCTTCAGTGGTAGTCAGCGGCTTGTATTCGCAGCCAACCCAACCCTGATAACCGATGCGGTCCAGGTGTTCGAACAGGAAGCGGTAGTTGATTTCACCGGTGCCCGGTTCGTTGCGCCCAGGGTTATCGGCCAACTGGATGTGGTTGATCTCGCCCAGGTGCGCGGCCATGGTGCGGGCCAGGTCGCCCTCCATGATTTGCATGTGGTAGATGTCGTATTGCAGGAACAGGTTGGCGCTGCCGACCTGTTCGCGAATCGACAGGGCTTGCGCGGTGTTGTTCAGGTAGAAACCCGGGATGTCGCGGGTGTTGATCGCTTCCATCACCAGTTTGATGCCCGCCGCTTGCAGCTTGTCGGCGGCGTACTTGAGGTTGGCGACGAAGGTTTTTTCCACGGTGGCATCGTCGATGCCTTGTGGACGAATACCGGCCAGGCAGTTGACCTGGGTATTGCCCAGCACTTGCGCGTAAGCGATGGCCAGGTCGACACCGGCACGGAACTCTTCAACCCGATCCGGCAGGCACGCGATACCGCGCTCGCCCTTGGCCCAGTCACCGGCCGGCAGGTTGAACAGCACTTGGGTCAAGCCATTGGCATCGAGCTTGGCTTTGATCTCGGCGGAGCTGAAATCGTAAGGGAACAGGTATTCGACACCACTGAAGCCGGCCTTGGCGGCAGCTTCAAAACGGGCAAGAAAATCCTGCTCGGTGAACAGCATGGACAGGTTGGCTGCGAAACGCGGCATGGTGGTCTCCTCGTGCAGATTAAATACAGATGGCCCGGCTAAACGCGATCAGTCCCCTCTCCAGGGGGAGAGGGTTAGGGTGAGGGGTGGATCAAGAGTGTGATCCAGATCCTGCGAACGGCACAAAACTGCCCCTCACCCCAGCCCTCTCCCCGGAGGGGAGAGGGAGCTAAAAGCCAAATCAATCCAGCAACGAAATCGCGGTTGGCGCGTCGTTGCCGACCAGCGCCAGGTCTTCGAATTCGTTGACGGCGTTGATCTCGGTGCCCATGGAAATGTTGGTCACACGCTCCAGAATAATCTCGACGATGACCGGCACCTTGAACTCTTCGATCAGCTCCTGAGCCCTGCGCAGGGCAGGCTGGATCTGGCTCGGTTCGAACACACGCAGCGCCTTGCAGCCCAGGCCTTCGGCGACCGCAACGTGGTCGACACCGTAACCGTTGAGTTCCGGAGCGTTCAGGTTGTCGAAGGACAGCTGCACGCAGTAGTCCATGTCGAAACCGCGCTGAGCCTGACGAATCAGCCCCAGGTACGAGTTGTTCACTACCACGTGGATGTACGGCAGCTTGAACTGCGCGCCCACCGCCAATTCTTCGATCATGAACTGGAAGTCATAGTCGCCCGACAGCGCCACAACTTTACGGGTCGGATCAGCCTTGACCACGCCCAGCGCTGCCGGAATGGTCCAGCCCAGAGGACCTGCCTGACCGCAGTTGATCCAGTGACGCGGTTTGTAGACGTGCAGGAACTGCGCGCCGGCAATCTGCGACAGACCGATGGTGCTGACGTAGCACGTGTCTTTGCCGAACACCTGGTTCATTTCTTCGTAAACGCGTTGCGGCTTGACCGGCACGTTGTCGAAGTGAGTCTTGCGCTGCAGGCTGGATTTGCGCTGCTGGCAGTCTTGCAGCCAGGCACTGCGGTTTTTCAGCTTGCCGGCGGCTTGCCATTCGCGAGCGACTTCGATGAACACGGTCAACGCGGCAGCGGCGTCGGAAACGATGCCCAGGTCCGGGGTGAACACGCGGCCGATCTGGGTCGGTTCGATGTCAACGTGAATGAACTTGCGGCCTTCGGTGTAAACGTCGATCGAACCGGTGTGACGGTTGGCCCAACGGTTACCGACACCCAGCACCAGGTCGGATTTGAGCATCGTGGCGTTGCCGTAGCGGTGCGAGGTTTGCAGACCGACCATGCCGACCATCAACGGGTGATCGTCCGGAATGGTGCCCCAGCCCATCAGGGTCGGGACCACCGGAATACCGGTCAGCTCGGCGAATTCCACCAGCAACTCGCTGGCGTCGGCATTGATGATGCCACCACCGGCCACCAGCAACGGACGCTCGGCCTGATCGAGCATGGCCAGCGCCTTCTCGATTTGCACGCGGTTAGCGGTTGGCTTGGCCAGCGGCAGTGGTTCGTAGGCGTCGATGTCGAATTCGATTTCAGCCATCTGCACGTCGAACGGCAGATCGATCAGCACCGGGCCTGGACGGCCGGAGCGCATTTCGTAGAAGGCTTTCTGGAACGCGTAAGGCACCTGGCCCGGTTCCATGACGGTGGTTGCCCACTTGGTCACTGGCTTGACGATCGAGGTGATGTCGACAGCCTGGAAGTCTTCCTTGTGCATACGGGCGCGGGGTGCCTGGCCGGTAATGCAAAGAATCGGGATCGAGTCGGCCGAGGCGCTGTAGAGCCCGGTGACCATGTCGGTACCGGCCGGGCCGGAAGTGCCGATGCACACGCCGATGTTGCCGGCCTTGGTGCGGGTGTAGCCCTCGGCCATGTGCGAGGCGCCTTCAACGTGGCGAGCAAGGACGTGATCGATGCCACCGACCTTCTGCAAGGCGGAGTACAGCGGGTTGATCGCGGCGCCGGGGATGCCAAAAGCGGTATCAACCCCTTCGCGGCGCATCACCAGAACGGCGGCTTCGATTGCTCTCATTTTGCTCATGGTTTTGTGCCTCTTACGTTTTGTAATTGTATACAAGTGGCTTTGCGCAGAGTGTATTCACGGCGGACGGCGCAGGTCAATCCATTTTCTCAAGCGGCCGTTTCATTCGTCGGAAGCCTAATCTACTGTGGCTTTTCGTCGCATGTGGCGCTTTTCGAAAATTATTGTATACAAAAAAATAACTCATTGTGTTCTATTTGTTGCATCGGACTTCTGAACAAAACGCAGTCCAGCAGCTTTCCCTATAACAAAATGAGGACGGCACCATGAGCGCTTTAACCTTGAAAGTCGCAGTCAACCTGACCAATCAGGCTATCTCCGCAGGGCGTGCAATCTCGGCGGCTCCATTGACCATCGCAGTACTGGATGCGGGTGGGCACTTGGTCACCCTGCAACGTGAAGACGGCGCCAGCCTGCTGCGCCCGCAGATCGCCATCGGCAAAGCCTGGGGCGCCATCGCCCTGGGCAAAGGCTCACGCCTGCTGGCGCTGGACGCACAACAACGACCGGCGTTTATCGCCGCTTTGAACAGTCTGGGGCAGGGCAGCGTTGTGCCGGCACCGGGCGGTGTATTGATTCGGGATCAGGACGGGAATGTGCTGGGGGCTGTTGGTATCAGCGGTGATCTTTCCGATGTTGATGAGCAATGTGCGATCAACGCGATTGAGGCGCTGGGGTTGACGGCGGATGCTGGGGTGACTGCTTGATTAATGGGTGATTGATCTACCGCTATCGCCAGCAGGCTGGCTCCCACAGGTGAATTATCTGAGTGTCAGAGATCCACTGTGGGAGCCAGCCTGCTGGCGATGGTGCTCTACCAGACACATCCTGCCAAAAGTCTGCCCCCGCCTTTTAGTCATCACAAGACTAGGCTCTTTTTGATTTCATTAGGAAAAGGGCAATGGAATGCCGGATTTACCAGCTTCAAACCGTCTGCGCATCGGCCGCTGTGCCGAGCAAAACCGCATCTATCTCTTAACGACAAACACACTCGACCGAGAACCTGTTTTCAAGGACTTCACCTTGGGCAGATTAGTCGTCTCGCAATTTCGCGCTGCGCAGGACCAAGGTTATGCAAACTCACTGGCCTGGGTCGTCATGCCGGATCATTTTCATTGGCTGATCGAATTGCAGCGGGGGTCGCTGTGCGGACTGATGCAAAGGACCAAGTCGTTGAGTAGCAAGGCAGTGAATCTGTCTGGCGGCCGTAGGGCCAGTCTTTGGCAGCGAGGTTTTCATGATCGAGCGCTGCGTCGTGAAGAGGACTTGGTAAAGGTTGCCCGGTATGTTGTGGCTAACCCGTTGCGGACCGGGTTGGTCGAGCGGCTTGGCGACTATCCGCTGTGGGATGCGATTTGGGTTTGATCCAAAAACCGAGTCGTCCCCATCGCCAGCAGGCTGGCTCCCACAGGTGGATTATCTGAGTGTCAGAGATCCACTGTGGGAGCCAGCCTGCTGGCGATGGGGGCGCCGCGGTCTATCGATCAGGCTCACACCCTTTAAGCACCAACCGGATAATCGTCTGCGCCGCCGCTTCATAGTCGGCCTCATCGAGCTTGGCCTTTCCGGTCACCGCGGAAATCTGCCAGTCGAAGTCGGCATAGGTCTGGGTCGCGGCCCAGATGCTGAACATCAGGTGGTTGGGGTCGATCGGGGCAATCTGGCCGCGGTCGATCCAGGTCTGGATGCAGTCGATGTTGTGCTTGGCCTGGCCGTTGAGCCGTTCAACCAGATCGGCACTCAGGTGCGGGGCGCCGTGCATGATTTCGCTGGCGAACACCTTGGAGGCGAAGGGCAGGTCGCGGGAGATGCGGATTTTCGAGCGGATGTAGCCGCTCAGCACTTCACTGGGCACGCCGTCGGCGTTGAACGGTGTCGAGGCCTGCAGAATTGGTTCGATGATGCTTTCCAGGACCTCGCGGTAGAGGTTTTCCTTGGATTTGAAGTAGTAGTAGACGTTGGGCTTGGGCAATCCCGCCTTGGCTGCGATGTCACTGGTTTTGGTCGCAGCGAAGCCCTTGTCGGCAAATTCTTCACTGGCGGCACGCAGGATCAGTTCTTTGTTGCGCTCGCGGATAGTGCTCATAAACCAGGGGGTTCCTTGCCTGTTCTGGCGGTTGCGCATGGTAGCACCGGCCTCGCGCGGCGCTCAAGAATGCCCCGTGCGGTCCCTGGCCGCGCTATGCTGCGCGGCATTCATTCAAGAAGGAAACCTGATTCATGGCAGGAAGCAGTTTGCTGTTGCTGATCGACGACATTGCCGCGGTACTCGACGATGTGGCGTTGATGACCAAAATGGCCGCCAAGAAGACTGCCGGCGTGCTCGGCGACGATCTGGCGCTCAATGCCCAACAGGTTTCCGGTGTGCGTGCCGAGCGGGAAATCCCGGTGGTGTGGGCGGTGGCCAAAGGGTCGTTTCTCAACAAGCTGATTTTGGTGCCCTCGGCGTTGGCCATCAGCGCGTTCATTCCCTGGCTGGTCACACCGTTGTTGATGATCGGTGGCGCGTACCTGTGTTTTGAAGGTTTCGAAAAACTGGCCCATAAATTCCTGCACAGCAAGGCTGAAGACCAGGCCGAGCATGCAGAGCTGGTCGAGGCCGTGGCTGATCCGGCGGTCGATCTGGTGGCGTTCGAGCAGGACAAGATCAAAGGCGCCATCCGCACTGACTTCATTCTTTCGGCGGAAATCATCGCCATCACTCTCGGCACCGTGGCAGATGCTCCGCTGACCCAGCAAGTCATCGTCCTCTCGGGCATTGCCATCGTCATGACCATCGGCGTGTATGGCCTGGTGGCTGGCATCGTCAAACTCGACGACCTCGGCTTGTGGCTGACTCAGAAGCCTGGACAGATGGCCAAGAGCATCGGCGGCGGGATCCTGCGTGCTGCTCCGTACATGATGAAAAGCCTGTCGGTGATCGGCACGGCGGCGATGTTCCTGGTGGGTGGCGGAATTCTCACCCACGGCGTGCCGGTGGTTCATCACTGGATTGAGAGCGTCAGCGCAGGGGCGGGCGGTGCCGGGTTTGTCGTGCCGACGTTGCTGAATGCGGTGGCGGGGATAGTGGCGGGGGCGGTGGTGTTGGCCGGCGTCATGGCGGGGAGCAAAATCTGGCGCTCAGTCAAAGGCTGAAGACAACCACAGGGGATTTGTGGAAAGTCTAGAAATAAAAAAGGCCATTCGATTCGCATCGAATGGCCTTTTTTGTCGCCGATGGAGTTACTCGGCGATCTGCAACTTGCGCGACTCGGTGTACACGTAGCGCACTTTCTCGTACTCGAATGGTGAGTTCAGCTGGCCATAGCGGAAGCTGTTCTGGTAGCGCTTGTCGATGCCACGCAGGACCCAGATTTCCGGATGGTTTTCGCTGACTTCGGAGACGTTCAGGAAATTGATCGCCGACTCTGCGGTGAAATCGACCGCCAGGCCCCCAGTGTCGCGGATGTTGGAAGGTCCGAGGATCGGCAACACGAAGTAGGCGCCGCCCGGTACACCGTAAAAACCCAGCGTCTGGCCGAAATCTTCGCTCTGGCGCGGCAGGCCCATGGCGGTGGCCGGGTCCCACAAGCCGGCGATGCCTATGGTGGTGTTGAGCAGCAGGCGCGCGGTGGTTTCCATCGAGCGCTGACCCTTGAACTGCAACAGGCTGTTCAGCAGGTTCGGCACGTCACCGAGGTTATTGAAGAAGTTGCTGACGCCAGTGCGCAGGAAACTCGGCGTGATGTAGCGATAGCCATTGACCACTGGCAGGAACACCCATTGGTCGAAGCGGTAGTTGAAGTGGTAGACGCGGCGGTTCCACTCTTCCAGCGGGTCGTAGACGGCCAGCGCGCTAAGCGTCGAGCGTTCGAACTCGCGCTGATCCAGCCCCGGGTTGAATTTGAGTTTGCTCAGCGGCTCCTTGAAGCCGTCACTGTCAATCACAACCGGTGCGTTGGCTTTGCTGTTGTCGGCATTGGCGACGCCTGCACAGAGTAACGCGGCGATAAGCAGGAGGTATTTAGCCACGGAAGAACTCCAGCATGGCGTCGCTGTTGACGCGGTAATTCAGGTTGCCGCAATGGCCGCCCAGTGGATAAACGGTCAAGCGATCGCCAAAGGTCTTGCGCAGGAAACCAAGGTCGCCAGGGCCGAGAATCACGTCGTCGGCGTTGTGCATGACGGCGATTTTCGGGCTGTCGTGCAGGTAATCCTTGAGCGCATACAAACTGACCTGGTCTATCAGTTGCAGCAGGCTGCCGCCGTCGGTGCGGGCGCGCCACATCGGGATGACCTGTTCGGTGATGTAGCAGTCGAAGTCGCACTGCAGCGCGCGTTTAAGGAACGGCGTGAGGGTGGTGCCTTCGGTGATCGGGTATTTCGGTGGCGTGATCAGACCGCGACGGTTGATCAGGTCCGAGGTGAAGGCAATGTCGGCTGCCGAGAAGCGGAACGAAGTGCCGATCAGCATGGCCATCTGTTCGTTGCTCAGGTGCTGCTTGGACTGCTGGAAGTCGTAGAGCAGCGCATCGTTGAGGTCGATGTAGCCTTTCTGCTGGAAGTAGCGGGTCAGTTTGTTCAGCACCAGTTCATAGAACGTTGTGCTGTTGTTGATGCCTTTGACCTCGGTCTGGACCAGCTTGTCCAGGTTGGTAATCGAGGTGTAGAGGTTGACCGGCGGGTTGAGCAGCAAGACTTTCTTGAAGTTGAAGCTGCGGCGGGTTTCATCCAGGTGCGCGACGAACGCCGCATCCAGGGCGCCCAGGCTGTAGCCGGTCAGGTAGTAATCGGTAACGTTCACATTCGGGTTTTGTGCCCGCACGGCCTGCATCACCCGGTACATGTCTTCGGCATCTTCCTTGGTGATACCGGGTGTGGCAAAGCGTGAGGCGGCGCTCATGAAGTCGAAGCTGGTGGGCGACGACAGTTGCACCACGTGGTAGCCGGCCTTGTAGTAGAGCTTCTTCAGGTACTCGTTAAGGCTGCTGTCGTAGCGCGCGCCGGTGCCGGCGATCAGGAAGATCAGTGGTGCGGCTTTATCTTGTGTGGCGATGCGGTAGGTGAGTTTCTTCACCGGCCAGAAGTTGTCCGGCAAATCGAATTCACGCTCCGGGCGTAACCTGACGCTACGGGTTTCCTGATCGATGTCATCGTCCAGCGGCAACTCCGGGCGCAAGTGCGGCGGTGTCGTCGCAATGGTCGCCTCGAAAGGGTTGGTCAAGGGGTAGCCATAACTGGCGGCGTCGATGTCTACCGCCAGTGCGGACGCACTCAAAATAAGGCCGCCAAACAGGGCGGCGAAGCGCAAGGAACGGAGCATGACTAGATCCCTTAGAGAAAGGTGCCGAATGAAGTTCGCAGGCTATGACCACGGGTTTTGCGCCAAAGTGCCATGGATCGGCACCAATCAGGCCTAAATTCGGAGTAATGGTAGCTGGACGATACACTTTGCAGCTATTTGGTGACCAATTATCTCTTGCACGCGTTTGCTTACCGCTGGCGGGGGATTAAGCTGGCCGCCGTTTTCGTTTATTGGAGTGCTTCATGTCCCGCCGTCTACCTGTGATTCTGCTGCTCGTTCTTCTGCCGTTATGGCTGGCCGCCAGTTATGGCGCGCGTTATGGCTTTATGGAGGATGCTCAATGGGTCGGCATCTGCGTAGACGAAGCGAGTCGCTGGGAATGCCAGGTTCGTTCGAGCCTGGGCCTGATGATTCACTTCAACGTCTTGGGCTTTGCGGCATTGGCGGCAGCTGTTATCGGTTTTGTGCTCCCGGGCCGGGCAGGGTGGTGGTTGGCCGTGCTGGCGCTGGTGTTCGGGTTTCCGGCGCTGGCGTTGTACAACACCACGTTGGCGGTGTTTGCGGTGGTGATTGCCGGGTTGCGTCTGGTCCGGGAAAACCGCGTCGCCTGATACGGAAAGATCGCAGCCTGCGGCAGCTCCTACACAGGAATACGCGTTTCCCTGTAGGAGCTGCCGCAGGCTGCGATCTTTTGATCTTGCTTGATGATTATCCTTTGCGAACCCGCAAACTGCGCCACAACGCTGCAACCATCAACACACTCACCAGCGCCCAACCCCAGGCCTGCTGATTCTGCAACCCTTCACGGTAAAGCTGCGGCGCAATGCCGGCACCGATGATGAAGGTCAGCAGGGCAATCTCCCGACGCGGCACGCTCACCGGGCGGCACAGATAGACCAGCGCCGGCAGGATGAATGCGACACTCGGGAAGCTGCGATAACGCGGATCGAACACCAGCTCCAGCATCGTCACCGCAGCGGCAAACCCGGCCACAGCGAGCAGCCAGCCCGCCCGACGCTCCAGCGCGTTGAACGCCCGTTCACGCCAGCCAGTGCGAGCGCTCAGCGTCAGTGCCGCATGCGCCAGTACCAACAGATTCAAAGCCGTCAGCAAAGCGACCCACAACCATTCACTGCCAAACCGCGTAGTGACACGGGCCAGGTCGCCCCAGGCGCCAATCGAGCAGGCGGCGAGTGCACCCAGAAGCGGTAGAACCAGCGCTGCGCGAGTGCTGCGGACACGTCCGCCGAGGATCAACGAGCCAAGGAAGATCAGACCTCCCACCACCAGCCATTGTGTCCAGTAAGGCACGTTCGACACCGGACCGGCGAGCACGCCCTTGTCCTGGCGATCGGCATCGAACAGCCCCCAGTAACCACCGACCGCACCTTCGCTGGCGCGTTTCCAGGGTTGGTCGAAGGCTTCGATCAGGTTGTAATGCCAACCTTGCTGCTCCGCCATGATGACAAAGGCGCGAATGAACTTGGCTTCATTGACCCGGCTCGGCAGCGCGGTTTCGCGCTGGCGGCCTTCACTCGGCCAGCCGGTTTCACCAATCATCACGTCTTTGGGTGCGAACTTGTTACCGAACACCTGACGTACTTCGGCCACATGCTGCAGGGCGGCATCGATGTTCGACGGGTCATCTTCCCAGTACGGCAACAAATGGATGGTCAGGAAATCCACCGCCGGGGCGATTTCCGGGTGTTTGAGCCAGAACTCCCAGACATCGGCGTAAGTGACAGGCTGTTTGACCTGGCTTTTGACTTTACTGATGAGCTTGGCTAGTTGCGCGCCAGTGACTTCCTTGCGCAACAGGGTTTCGTTGCCGACGATCACCGAGGTCACAACGTCCGCATTGGCGTTGGCCGAGGCGATCAGCAGGTCGACTTCCTTGGCGGTGTCCACCGGGTTGCTGTTGACCCAGGCGCCGATCATCAGTTTCAGCCCGTGCTTGCGCGCCAGGTCGGGCAGGGCTTCGAGGCCAGTCATGGAATAGGTGCGGATGCATTCGAAGCTTTTGGCCAGCAGCGCGAGGTCGGCGTCCATGCGCTCGGGGCGGAGCTTGAACGGCTGATCGAACGGCGATTGGTCCTTGTCGAACGGGGTGTAGGAGGCGCATTGCAGCTTGTGCGTCGCGCTGGCCACGTCCGGCAGCACCACCGGTTTACCGAGGCCGTACCAGAAGCCACCCAGGGCAAAAAGCCCCAACAGGCAGGCGAATAGATAAGCAAAAAAAGGAAAGCGGGATGTCGCGGGCATGGTCAGGCCGTCTGGGAGCAAAGCCGCGCATGTTACCTTCATTTGCCGCGTGCTTGGTGGCCTGCATACTTTTGACATGCAAAGTTTGGGCGGACTGGCCGGCGGACTTCCGGTGGTCTAGATTAATGGCGTTCTGATGTCGTTTCTCGATGCCTTGATGTCGCTGGCAGAGCAGGTCGCCATTGCCGTGAGGTTGATTATCGACGCGTCAGTACTCCGCTGATGTTCGGACGAGTTTGCGGTGGGCGTGATGGGGGCGCTGTGCACCATAACAATACGTTGACGCGACTCGGCATCCGTCGAGCGCAGCACTTTCGGGGAAGTAACGATGAAGATGCGACGACTCTTGGGCGCAGGTGCCGCTTTGGTGCTGGCGATCAGTTCTACTGTAGCCAGCGCCGAAGGCAAGGCAGTGACTATCGGTTATGTCGACGGCTGGTCGGACAGTGTCGCCACGACCAACGTGGCCGCTGAAGTGATCAGGCAGAAACTCGGTTATGACGTGAAACTGCAAGCAGTTGCCACCGGGATCATGTGGCAGGGCGTGGCCACTGGCAAACTCGATGCCATGATGTCTGCGTGGCTGCCTGTGACTCATGGTGAATACTGGACCAAGAACAAGGATCAAGTCGTCGATTACGGTCCGAACTTCAAGGACGCAAGAATTGGCCTGATCGTGCCGGAGTACGTCAAAGCCAAAAGTATTGCCGATCTGAAAACCGACGACAGCTTCAAAGGTCGTATCGTCGGCATCGACGCCGGTTCAGGCGTGATGCTCAAGTCCGAGCAGGCAATCAAGGACTACGATCTGACCGGCTATCAACTCAAGGCCAGTTCCGGCGCCGGCATGATTGCCGAGCTGACCCGTGCCGAGAAGAAAAACGAATCCATTGCTGTTACCGGCTGGGTGCCGCACTGGATGTTCGCCAAGTGGAAACTGCGCTTCCTGGACGACCCGAAAGGCGTTTATGGCGCGGCTGAAACCGTAAACAACATCGGCAGTAAAGAACTGGCGACCAAGGCGCCGGAAGTTGCCAAGTTCATGAAGAACTTCCAGTGGGCGTCGAAAGACGAAATCGGCGAAGTCATGTTGGCCATTCAGGATGGTGCCAAACCTGAAGTCGCTGCGAAGGATTGGGTGGCCAAACACCCGGAACGCGTTGCAGACTGGACCAAATGATTTGAGCTGACGCGTCTAGTCAGCACCTTACAGGGCCGCTTGGTATCACTGCCAAGCGGCCTTTTGCTTTCTCCCACATTGTTTTGTGGATGCTGGAAAATGGCGATTCTGTCATGTCGTTCTAATACTAAGGTCGTCTGGAACCAGTTCCGTAGCCGCATAGAGTGGATAACGTTCCAACTTCATCTGTGCTGCGAGGATAAAAACAATGAACGACAGCATTTACCTCTCGATTCAAAACAGCCCGCGCTTCAAGGAGCTGGTTAGTAAGCGAGAAAAGTTCGCCTGGATTCTTTCGGCGATCATGCTTGGGCTTTACTCCGGATTCATCCTTTTGATTGCTTACGGGCCGCATATTCTGGGGGCGAAAATCAGCCCCGAGTCTTCGATTACCTGGGGGATACCGATTGGTGTCGGGCTGATTCTCTCGGCCTTTATCCTGACTGCAATCTACGTACGACGCGCCAATGGCGAATTCGACGACCTGAACAATGCGATTCTCAAGGAGGCTCAGCAATGATCCGGCGTCTAATGGCTCTATTGAGCATCGCAGCCTTTGCACCTGGCGCCTGGGCAGGTGAAGCCCTGACCGGCGAAGTGCACAAACAACCGCTCAACGTTTCCGCGATCCTGATGTTCGTCGCGTTCGTTGGCCTGACCCTGTGCATCACCTACTGGGCCTCCAAGCGCAACAATTCGGCGGCTGACTACTACGCGGCGGGTGGCAAGATCACCGGCTTCCAGAACGGTCTGGCGATTGCCGGTGACTACATGTCGGCGGCGTCTTTCCTGGGTATTTCCGCCCTGGTGTTCACTTCCGGTTACGACGGCCTGATCTACTCGATCGGCTTCCTGGTGGGCTGGCCGATCATTCTGTTCCTGATCGCCGAGCGCCTGCGTAACCTGGGTAAATACACCTTTGCCGACGTGGCGTCCTATCGCCTTGGGCAAACACAGATCCGCACGCTGTCCGCTTGCGGCTCGCTGGTGGTGGTGGCGTTCTACCTGATCGCGCAAATGGTCGGTGCCGGCAAGCTGATTCAGTTGCTGTTCGGTCTCGACTACTACGTTGCCGTGATCCTGGTCGGTATCCTGATGTGCATGTACGTGTTGTTCGGCGGCATGTTGGCGACCACTTGGGTGCAGATCATCAAGGCAGTGTTGCTGCTGTCCGGTGCTTCGTTCATGGCGCTGATGGTCATGAAACACGTCAACTTCGACTTCAGCTTGCTGTTTTCCGAGGCGATCAAGGTTCACCCTAAAGGTGAAGCGATCATGAGCCCGGGCGGTTTGGTGAAAGATCCGGTTTCGGCATTCTCGCTTGGTCTGGCGCTGATGTTCGGTACCGCTGGCCTGCCGCACATTCTGATGCGCTTCTTCACCGTGAGTGACGCGAAAGAAGCTCGCAAGAGCGTGCTGTATGCAACCGGCTTCATTGGCTACTTCTACATCCTGACATTCATCATCGGTTTCGGCGCGATCCTGCTGGTCAGCACCAACCCTGCCTTTAAAGATGCAGCTGGCGCGCTGTTGGGCGGCAACAACATGGCGGCGGTGCACCTGGCTAACGCGGTGGGTGGCAGTATCTTCCTGGGCTTCATCTCGGCAGTCGCGTTCGCAACCATTCTGGCTGTAGTGGCTGGTTTGACGCTGGCCGGCGCTACGGCGGTGTCTCACGACCTTTACGCCAGCGTGATCAAGAAGGGCAAGGCCAACGACAAGGACGAGATCCGCGTCTCGAAAATCACCACTATCTGTCTGGGTGTGTTGGCGATCGGTCTGGGCATTCTGTTCGAAAGCCAGAACATCGCGTTCATGGTGGGCCTGGCGTTCTCCATCGCGGCGAGCTGTAACTTCCCGGTGCTGCTACTTTCCATGTACTGGAAGAAGTTGACCACGCGTGGTGCGATGATCGGCGGCTGGTTGGGTCTGATCAGTGCCGTTGGTTTGATGGTCCTTGGGCCAACCATCTGGGTGCAGATCCTGCATCACGAGAAGGCTATCTTCCCGTATGAGTACCCGGCGCTGTTCTCCATGGCCATTGCGTTTATCGGGATCTGGTTCTTCTCGATCACTGACAAATCGACTGCGGCTGACAATGAGCGGGCGCTGTTCTTCCCTCAGTTCGTTCGTTCTCAGACGGGCTTGGGGGCGAGTGGGGCGGTTGCTCACTAAGGCTTCAGGTTTGTATGTATAAGCTGCGTTAAACAGAAATGCCCCGGTCGAGAGATTGGGGCATTTTTTGTTGGGCGGTTTGATTGTGTGCATATCCGTTGCTGCGGTAACGGCTGCTTAGGGTTTCGCCCTTACGGCCAGCCCTTTCAAGGTCTTTGATAAAATCCCCCAAAACTCCAGTCAGGGTGACGAAAGCGATGTGGGCAGAAGTTCTAGCGCGGTTTGAGAAAAAAACACCGGCCAGTGTCATGACAAGAGTGATACTGGAGCAGGCTGTTCCTGCCGAATGGGTCGATCAGGTGTTCGAAGAACATCGTCAGCGGCAATACCCGCGTGAGCTTCTGTTCTCAACCATCGTTGAACTGATGTCCCTTGTTTCATTGGGCTTGCGACCATCGCTACATGCTGCTGCACGGCAGATGGAGGATCTTCCCGTCAGCTTGGCGGCGCTGTATGACAAGGTCAGCCGCACAGAACCTGCGCTGCTGCGCGCCCTGGTCACCGGCAGCGCAGAGCGCTTGGCCCCGACGATAAAAGAGCTGGGGCACTCAGCCATTTTGCCGGGCTGGCAACTGCGGGTCGTCGACGGCAACCACCTGCCTTCCAGCGAAAAACGCCTGGGCGCTTTGCGCCGTGAACGGGGGGCCGCCCGGCCTGGTTTTTCAGTAGTGGTTTACGACCCCGATCTGGATCAGGTCGTCGATCTTCAGCCCTGTGAAGATGCCTATGCCAGTGAGCGCGTCAGCGTTCTGCCGTTGCTGGAAAAAGCCTGTGCGGGGCAGCTGTGGATGGCTGATCGACTCTATTGCACGCTCCCCGTCATGGACGCCTGCGAAGAGTCCGGAGCCTCGTTCATCATTCGCGAACCGAGCAAACATCCACGCCTACTTAAGGAAAGCGACTGGCAGGAGTCTGTCGCGGTCGGGGCAGGCAGCGTGCGCGAGCAAATCATCGAAGTTAAAGGTGGTCGCCAGTGGCGGCGTGTCGAACTGAATCTGCAAACCCCCACCGAATCTGGCGACACCACGCTGTTGTTCTGGAGCAACTTGCCCGACTCCATCAGTGCCGAGCAAATCGCCGATTTGTACCGCCGTCGCTGGAGCATCGAAGGGATGTTCCAGCGCCTGGAATCGGTGCTGGACAGCGAAATCGAAACCTTGGGCAACCCTAAGGCCGCCCTGCTGGGATTTGCGTCGGCCGTGTTGGCTTACAACGTCTTGGCCGTGCTCAAGCGCAGCGTTGAACAGGCTCATCGCCAGACCCTGCCCGACGATTGGGAAGCATCGATTTTCCACCTGACGGTACAGGTACGCAGCGGTTACGAGGGTATGCAAATAGCTCTGCCAGCAGAGCACTCATCCATTCCGATCCCCGCAGGAGGGCTGGCTCAGTACCTGCTTGCACTCGCTCGAAACATCCAGCCCAAAGCGGTCGTCAAGAGCAAGCGAGGTCCGAAGGTGCCCAAAACAAAGGAGTGGCTTGAAGGCAAAGCCGCGAATGCCCACGTGTCGACGGATCGGGTGCTCAAGGCCGCTAAAGTCAAAAGACCTTGAAAGGGCTGGCCCTTACGGCGACTCACTTTTTTTTCAAACGCCAAAAAAAAGTAAGCAAAAAAAGGCTCGCCCCGAGCGTCCGGCCCCTCGCTAAGGCTCGGCGTTCCTTCGCTCCGGTATTCATCTGGGGGCATCGCCTCCGGTCGGCTTCGCTTCGACCTCCTCTCGATGTGTTCGACTTCGTCGAACGGCGCTGCGCGCCTCCCCCCCAGATGAACACCTCCACTCAGCCTGCCGAAGGGGCGGACAGATCAAAATCAAGAGCTGCTGGCGAGCTAACGCTCGGCCTGTTGAGTGGCGAAGGGCGGGTGTACACCCATCCCCTGTAGGAGCTGTCGAGTGAAACGAGGCTGCGATCTTTTGATCTTGCTGTGGCTTTAGATGTTGATCCTGCTTTTGATCTTTCGCCCCTTCGGCAGGCCGTGCGGCGCAGCCGCACACATCGAGAGGAGGTCGTCGCGAAGCAGACCATAGGCGATGCCCCCTGATGGGCACCGTAGCGAGGGAACACTGAGCTTTAGCGAAGTGCCGTACGCCGGGGCGAAGCCTTTTGCTTACTTTTCGGCGCTTGGAAAAGTGAGTCGCTGTAAAAGCCAGCCCTTTCAAGGTCTTTGATAAAATCCCCCAAAACTCCAGTCAGGGTGACGAAAGCGATGTGGGCAGAAGTTCTAGCGCGGTTTGAGAAAAAAACACCGGCCAGTGTCATGACAAGAGTGATACTGGAGCAGGCTGTTCCTGCCGAATGGGTCGATCAGGTGTTCGAAGAACATCGTCAGCGGCAATACCCGCGTGAGCTTCTGTTCTCAACCATCGTTGAACTGATGTCCCTTGTTTCATTGGGCTTGCGACCATCGCTACATGCTGCTGCACGGCAGATGGAGGATCTTCCCGTCAGCTTGGCGGCGCTGTATGACAAGGTCAGCCGCACAGAACCTGCGCTGCTGCGCGCCCTGGTCACCGGCAGCGCAGAGCGCTTGGCCCCGACGATAAAAGAGCTGGGGCACTCAGCCATTTTGCCGGGCTGGCAACTGCGGGTCGTCGACGGCAACCACCTGCCTTCCAGCGAAAAACGCCTGGGCGCTTTGCGCCGTGAACGGGGGGCCGCCCGGCCTGGTTTTTCAGTAGTGGTTTACGACCCCGATCTGGATCAGGTCGTCGATCTTCAGCCCTGTGAAGATGCCTATGCCAGTGAGCGCGTCAGCGTTCTGCCGTTGCTGGAAAAAGCCTGTGCGGGGCAGCTGTGGATGGCTGATCGACTCTATTGCACGCTCCCCGTCATGGACGCCTGCGAAGAGTCCGGAGCCTCGTTCATCATTCGCGAACCGAGCAAACATCCACGCCTACTTAAGGAAAGCGACTGGCAGGAGTCTGTCGCGGTCGGGGCAGGCAGCGTGCGCGAGCAAATCATCGAAGTTAAAGGTGGTCGCCAGTGGCGGCGTGTCGAACTGAATCTGCAAACCCCCACCGAATCTGGCGACACCACGCTGTTGTTCTGGAGCAACTTGCCCGACTCCATCAGTGCCGAGCAAATCGCCGATTTGTACCGCCGTCGCTGGAGCATCGAAGGGATGTTCCAGCGCCTGGAATCGGTGCTGGACAGCGAAATCGAAACCTTGGGCAACCCTAAGGCCGCCCTGCTGGGATTTGCGTCGGCCGTGTTGGCTTACAACGTCTTGGCCGTGCTCAAGCGCAGCGTTGAACAGGCTCATCGCCAGACCCTGCCCGACGATTGGGAAGCATCGATTTTCCACCTGACGGTACAGGTACGCAGCGGTTACGAGGGTATGCAAATAGCTCTGCCAGCAGAGCACTCATCCATTCCGATCCCCGCAGGAGGGCTGGCTCAGTACCTGCTTGCACTCGCTCGAAACATCCAGCCCAAAGCGGTCGTCAAGAGCAAGCGAGGTCCGAAGGTGCCCAAAACAAAGGAGTGGCTTGAAGGCAAAGCCGCGAATGCCCACGTGTCGACGGATCGGGTGCTCAAGGCCGCTAAAGTCAAAAGACCTTGAAAGGGCTGGCTGTAAAAGCGAAACCATAATCAGCCGTTACCGCAGAAACGGATATGTACACGACCAAAAACCCAGTCGGCCCTCAGGCCGCTGAACCAGCGCAAACAAAAACGGCCTCTATATAAATAGAGGCCGTTCCCGGTGCAACTCAAGACGTTATCGCAAGACAGGTCTTATTTGCGGTCTTCCAGCTTGGTAATGTCACGCGACTCGTAGCCGGTGTACAGCTGGCGCGGACGGCCAATCTTGTACGGGCTGGAGAGCATTTCTTTCCAGTGGGAGATCCAGCCGACAGTCCGCGCCAAAGCGAAGATCACGGTGAACATGCTGGTTGGAATGCCGATCGCCTTGAGGATGATCCCCGAGTAGAAGTCGACGTTCGGGTACAGCGAGCGTTCGATGAAGTACGGGTCGGTCAGGGCGATCTCTTCCAGACGCATGGCCAGTTCGAGTTGCGGATCGTTGGTGATGCCCAGTTCTTTCAGCACTTCGTCGCAGGTCTGCTTCATGACTGTTGCGCGTGGGTCGCGGTTTTTGTAAACCCGGTGACCGAAGCCCATCAGTTTGAACGGATCGTTCTTGTCCTTGGCCTTGGCGATGTACTTGTCGATGTTCGACACATCGCCAATTTCATCGAGCATGGTCAGAACAGCTTCGTTCGCGCCGCCGTGGGCAGGGCCCCACAGTGCAGCGATGCCGGCGGCGATACAGGCGAACGGGTTGGCGCCCGAAGAACCGGCCAGGCGTACGGTGGAAGTCGATGCGTTCTGCTCGTGGTCGGCATGGAGGATGAAGATCTTGTCCATGGCGCTGGCGAGTACCGGACTGATCGGTTTGATCTCGCACGGGGTGTTGAACATCATGTGCAGGAAGTTTTCCGCGTACGTCAGGTCATTGCGCGGGTACATCATGGGTTGCCCCATCGAGTACTTGTAAACCATTGCTGCCAGGGTCGGCATCTTGGCAACCAGACGGATCGCGGAAATTTCGCGATGCTGCGGGTTATTGATGTCCAGGGAGTCGTGGTAGAAGGCCGAGAGGGCGCCGACTACGCCGCACATGACGGCCATCGGGTGGGCGTCGCGACGGAAACCGTTGAAGAACGTCTTCAACTGCTCGTGAACCATGGTGTGGTTTTTCACGGTGCTGACGAACTGGGCCTTCTGTTCTGCGGTCGGCAATTCGCCGTTGAGCAGCAGATAGCAGGTTTCCAGGTAGTCCGACTTTTCAGCCAGCTGTTCGATCGGGTAGCCGCGGTGCAGCAGAATGCCGTTGTCGCCGTCGATATAGGTGATCTTCGACTCGCAGGAAGCTGTCGACATGAAACCAGGGTCAAAGGTGAAACGGCCCGTGGCCGTCAGGCCCCGAACATCGATAACATCGGGACCAACGGTGCCGGTTAAAATGGGCAGCTCGACGGGGGCTGCGCCCTCGATGATCAACTGCGCTTTTTTGTCAGCCATGTGGCCTCCTATTTATGCTTGAAATCATCAGACAGACCCCCCACGCAGGGCCCGCACCACTATAGTGAGATAAATTCGAATGTCAATTTGCCTAAAGTCTTGCTCCAGAAGGCTTTAACCGGACTTTTTCCTCGAAATTGACTGCCATTTACGCCTTTTATACGACTTGTGCAATGAGCTATTAGGGGAAGGTGAACGCGTTGTCATTAGTAGCCTAACTGTCTATACTCGGCCACCGACCGCCAGGGGCTTTTGGGCCTGAGTTATTGGGGGTCGCATCCCTGGGTGGTGGTTACCTGACCAGTGCACTCCCCAACAACTTTGCCCTGATTGTTAGGGGCTCTTCAGTGTGAAAAAAAAGCCGTGAAAAGCCAACGACCTGTAAACCTAGACCTAAGGACCATCAAACTCCCCATCACCGGCGTTACGTCGTTTCTTCACCGTGTTTCCGGCATCATCCTCTTCCTGGGCCTTGGCTTCATGCTTTATGCATTGGGCAAATCCCTGGGTTCCGAGGAAGGTTTTGCCGAGGTGAAGGCATGCTTGACCAGCCCGCTGGCCAAGTTCGTAGCATGGGGCCTCCTGTCCGCTCTTCTGTATCACCTGGTAGCCGGTGTGCGCCACTTGATCATGGATATGGGCATCGGCGAGACGCTTGAAGGCGGCCGCCTGGGCTCGAAAATTATCATCGCCGTTTCCGTGGTGTTGATCGTTCTGGCAGGAGTTTGGATATGGTAACCAGCGTTACGAACCTTTCGCGTTCGGGCCTCTATGACTGGATGGCGCAACGTGTGTCTGCGGTTGTTCTCGCGGCTTATTTCATCTTCCTGATCGGATACCTCGCGGCGAATCCGGGCATTGGCTACGACCAATGGCATGGCCTGTTCGCCCACAACGGAATGCGTATCTTCAGTCTGCTGGCCCTTGTGGCCCTTGGCGCTCACGCCTGGGTTGGCATGTGGACCATCGCGACCGACTACCTGACGCCGATGGCGCTGGGCAAGTCCGCGACTGCAGTACGTTTCCTCTTCCAGGCAGTATGCGGCGTTGCGATGTTCGCCTACTTCGTCTGGGGTGTGCAGATTCTTTGGGGTATCTGATTCATGTCTACTACAGTTAATACGCTTTCGTTCGACGCCATCATCATTGGCGGCGGCGGTGCTGGCATGCGCGCTGCTCTGCAGCTGGCACAGGGTGGTCACAAGACTGCCGTAGTTACCAAGGTTTTCCCGACTCGTTCGCACACTGTTTCCGCCCAGGGTGGTATCACCTGCGCCATCGCCTCGGCAGATCCGAACGATGACTGGCGCTGGCACATGTACGATACCGTCAAGGGTTCCGACTATATCGGTGACCAGGACGCTATCGAATACATGTGTTCCGTAGGCCCGGAAGCGGTCTTCGAACTCGAGCACATGGGCTTGCCGTTCTCCCGTACCGAACAAGGCCGCATCTATCAGCGTCCGTTCGGCGGTCAGTCGAAAGACTTCGGTAAAGGTGGCCAGGCTGCACGTACTTGCGCCGCTGCCGACCGTACCGGTCACGCACTGCTGCACACCCTGTACCAGGCCAACCTGAAGGCTGGCACCGTATTCCTCAACGAATACTACGGCGTCGACCTGGTGAAGAACGAAGACGGTGCCTTTGTCGGCATGATCGTCATCTGCATCGAAACCGGCGAAACTTCCTACGTCCGCGCTAACGCCACTGTACTGGCGACTGGCGGTGCAGGTCGTATCTACTCGTCCACCACCAATGCCCTGATCAACACCGGTGACGGCGTCGGCATGGCTCTGCGTGCTGGCGTGCCGGTACAAGACATTGAAATGTGGCAGTTCCACCCGACCGGCATCGCCGGTGCCGGTGTACTGGTTACTGAAGGTTGCCGCGGTGAAGGCGGTTACCTGATCAACAAGCACGGCGAGCGTTTCATGGAGCGTTATGCTCCGAACGCCAAAGACCTGGCTGGTCGTGACGTTGTTGCTCGCTCGATGGTTAAAGAAATCATCGCCGGCAACGGTTGCGGTCCGGATGGCGACCACGTAATGCTGAAACTCGATCACCTCGGTGAAGAAGTTCTGCACAGTCGTCTGCCAGGCATCATGGAACTGTCCAAGACTTTCGCCCACGTCGATCCAGCCGTGGCGCCGATTCCGGTCGTTCCAACCTGCCACTATATGATGGGCGGCGTGCCGACCAACATTCACGGTCAGGCAATCACTCAGGATGAAAACGGCGTTGACCAGATCATCCCGGGCCTGTTCGCAGTAGGCGAAGTGGCTTGCGTATCGGTTCACGGTGCCAACCGTCTGGGCGGCAACTCGCTGCTCGATCTGGTGGTATTCGGTCGTGCAGCCGGCCTGTTCCTGGAGCAGACCCTGAAAGAAGGCGTCGACTACACCCGCGCTCGCCAGTCCGACATCGACGCTGCCCTGGCACGTCTCGATGGCCTGAACTCGCGTACCGAAGGCGAAGACGTCGCCACCCTGCGTAAAGAACTGCAAAACTGCATGCAGAACTACTTCGGTGTATTCCGTACCGGCGAATACATGCAGAAGGGTATTGCTCAGCTGGCTGATCTGCGTGGCCGTATCGCCAACGTCAAGATCAACGACAAGAGCCAGGCGTTCAACACCGCTCGTATCGAAGCGCTGGAACTGCAGAACCTGCTGGAAGTGGCCGAAGCTACCGCCATCGCCGCAGAGATCCGCAAAGAGTCCCGCGGCGCTCACGCCCGTGAAGACTACGAAGACCGCGACGACGAAAACTGGCTGTGCCACACCCTGTACTTCCCGGGTGACAAGCGCGTAACCAAGCGTGCTGTGAACTTCTCGCCGAAGACTGTTCCGACTTTTGAACCTAAGATTCGGACTTATTAAGGGTGGCCGCCATGTTGCAAGTCAGTGTTTATCGCTACAACCCTGATCAGGACGCTGCGCCGTTCATGCAGGAATTTTCGGTCGATACCGGTGGTAAAGACCTGATGGTGCTGGATGTGCTGGCCCTGATCAAAGAGCAGGACGAAGGTTTCTCCTATCGTCGCTCTTGCCGTGAAGGTGTTTGCGGTTCCGACGGCATGAATATCAACGGCAAAAACGCTCTGGCGTGCGTCACGCCGCTGTCCGCTGTCGTGAAAGGTAACAAGCTGATCGTTCGTCCTCTGCCAGGTTTGCCGGTAATCCGTGACCTGGTCGTCGATATGAGCATCTTCTACAAGCAATACGAAAAGGTTAAGCCATACCTGCAGAACGACACGCCGGCTCCGGCCATCGAACGTCTGCAGACCCCTGAAGAGCGTGAAAAGCTCGACGGTCTGTACGAGTGCATCCTGTGCGCTTGCTGCTCGACCTCTTGCCCGTCCTTCTGGTGGAACCCGGACAAGTTCCTGGGTCCAGCTGCTCTGCTGCAAGCGTATCGCTTCCTGGCAGACAGCCGTGACACCAAGACTGCCGAGCGTCTGGCTTCGCTGGATGACCCGTTCAGCGTATTCCGCTGCCGCGGGATCATGAACTGCGTCAACGTCTGCCCGAAAGGCCTGAACCCGACTAAGGCCATCGGTCACGTACGTAACATGCTGCTGCAAAGCGGCGTGTGATTCAGCTGCTGTACCCGTAGGACCGCTGTACCCGTAGATGCTACGGCGCAGGCTTCAACCGGCGCCGTAGTTTTAACCTGAGCAGCAGCTTAAAAGGCTGCGGCTCTTATTTTGAAGAAATGAGACAAGCAGGGGCATCCGGGCTGGTACCCGGACTATCAGCGTGATCCTAAGTGGCTTGTTTTAGTCGCTGCATTCGGACTTCTGCAAGTGTGCTCGGTGTCGACGCCGGTGGTGTTCCCCTAACCGAGGGTGACCAAGCATGCAAGAAAGCGTGATGCAGCGCATGTGGAACAGCGCCTACCTATCCGGTAGTAACGCTGCCTATGTGGAAGAGCTCTACGAGCTCTACCTGCACGACCCTAACGCTGTGCCAGAAGAGTGGCGCACCTACTTCCAGAAGTTGCCTGCTGACGGCAACACTGCCACCGATGTTTCGCACTCCACAATTCGCGATCATTTCGTCTTGCTGGCAAAGAACCAGCGCCGCGCCCAACCGGTTTCCGCCGGCAGCGTGAGCAGTGAGCACGAGAAGAAGCAAGTTGAAGTGCTGCGATTGATCCAGGCCTACCGTATGCGTGGCCACCAGGCAGCCCAGCTTGACCCGCTGGGGCTGTGGCAGCGTCCTGCACCTGCAGACCTGTCGATCAATCATTACGGCTTGACCAATGCCGATCTTGATACGACCTTCCGTGCCGGCGACCTGTTCATCGGCAAAGAGGAGGCGAGCCTACGCGAAATTCACGAAGCGTTGCAGCAGACATATTGCCGCACCATCGGCGCTGAATTTACGCATATCACCGATTCCGAGCAGCGCCAGTGGTTCCAGCAGCGACTGGAAAGCGTGCGCGGTCGTCCAACGTACTCCGTCGACATCAAGAGCCACCTGCTCGAGCGTGTCACCGCCGGCGAAGGTCTGGAAAAATACCTGGGTACCAAATACCCGGGTACCAAGCGTTTCGGTCTGGAAGGCGGCGAGAGCCTGATTCCGATGCTCGACGAGCTGATCCAGCGTTCCGGTTCCTACGGCACCAAGGAAATCGTTATCGGCATGGCCCACCGTGGTCGTCTGAACGTGCTGGTCAACACCTTCGGCAAGAACCCGCGCGAGCTGTTCGACGAGTTTGAAGGCAAGAAGAAGGTCGAGTTGGGTTCCGGTGACGTTAAGTATCACCAGGGCTTCTCGTCCAACGTGATGACCACCGGCGGTGAAGTTCACCTGGCCATGGCGTTCAACCCGTCCCACCTGGAAATTGTTTCCCCGGTGGTCGAGGGTTCGGTTCGCGCCCGTCAGGATCGTCGTAACGACCCTACCGGTGAGAAGGTTCTGCCGATCTCCATCCACGGTGATGCGGCATTCGCCGGTCAAGGTGTGGTCATGGAAACCTTCCAGATGTCGCAGACCCGCGGTTTCAAGACCGGCGGCACCGTGCACATCGTGATCAACAACCAGGTCGGTTTCACCATCAGCAACCCGCTGGACTCGCGCTCCACCGAGTACGCGACCGACGTTGCGAAGATGATCCAGGCGCCGATCCTCCATGTGAATGGTGATGATCCGGAAGCTGTGTTGTTCGTGACCCAGCTGGCCATCGATTACCGCATGCAGTTCAAGCGTGACGTGGTGATCGACCTGGTCTGCTACCGTCGTCGTGGCCACAACGAGGCCGACGAGCCAAGCGGCACCCAGCCAATCATGTATCAGCAGATCACCAAACAGCGCACCACTCGTGAGCTGTATGCCGATCGTCTGACTCAAGGCGGTGTGCTGGATGCAGAGCGTGTTCAGGCGAAAGTCGACGAATACCGCAATGCGCTGGACAACGGTCTGCATGTTGTAAAAAGCCTGGTCAAAGAGCCGAACAAAGAGTTGTTCGTGGACTGGCGTCCGTATCTGGGCCACGCCTGGACCGCGCGTCACGACACTCGCTTCGATCTGAAAACCTTGCAGGAACTGTCCGCCAAGCTGCTGGAAATCCCGGAAGGCTTCGTGGTTCAGCGCCAGGTCTCGAAAATCTACGAAGACCGTCAAAAAATGCAAGCCGGCGGCCTGCCGATCAACTGGGGTTACGCCGAAACCATGGCGTACGCGACTCTGGCGTTCGAAGGTCACCCGATTCGCATGACGGGTCAGGACATCGGTCGCGGTACGTTCTCGCACCGTCACGCTGTCTTGCACAACCAGAAAGACGCGGGTACCTACGTCCCGCTGCAAAACCTGTACAAGGGCCAGCCACGTTTCGACCTGTACGATTCGTTCCTGTCCGAAGAAGCCGTGTTGGCGTTCGAATACGGTTACTCGACCACCACGCCTGAGGCGCTGGTGATCTGGGAAGCCCAGTTCGGCGACTTCGCCAACGGTGCCCAAGTGGTTATCGACCAGTTCATCACCAGTGGCGAGCACAAGTGGGGCCGTCTCTGCGGTCTGACCATGCTGCTGCCGCACGGTTATGAAGGTCAGGGTCCGGAGCACTCTTCGGCTCGTCTGGAGCGTTACCTGCAACTGTGCGCCGAGCACAACATTCAGGTCGCCGTCCCGACTACGCCGGCTCAGATCTACCACTTGCTGCGTCGTCAGGTGATTCGCCCGCTGCGCAAGCCGTTGATCGTTCTGACTCCGAAGTCGCTGTTGCGTCACAAACTGGCCATCTCGACCCTGGAAGATCTGGCCGAAGGTTCGTTCCAGACCGTTATCCCGGAAATCGATGCACTGGACCCGAAAAAGGTCGAGCGCATTGTTCTGTGTAGCGGCAAGGTCTACTACGACCTGTTGGAAAAACGCCGTGCCGAAGGTCGTGACGACATCGCCGTCGTGCGTATCGAGCAGCTGTACCCATTCCCTGAGGACGACTTGAACGAAGTCCTGGCTCCGTACACCAACCTCAAACATATCGTTTGGTGTCAGGAAGAGCCGATGAACCAGGGTGCCTGGTACTGCAGCCAACACCACATGCGCCGCATCGTTGGCAATCACAACAAGTCTCTCGTACTCGAGTACGCGGGCCGTGATGCTTCTGCTGCACCTGCTTGTGGTTATGCATCGATGCACGCTGAGCAGCAAGAAAAACTGCTGCAAGACGCCTTTACTGTTTAACGCCTTCGCGCACCTGAAACCGAATTTAAGGACCCACAGATAATGGCTATCGAAATCAAAGCCCCCACTTTCCCGGAATCGGTTGCCGATGGCACCGTTGCCACCTGGCACAAAAAGCCGGGCGACGCCGTCAAGCGCGATGACCTGATCGTCGACATCGAAACTGACAAAGTCGTATTGGAAGTGTTGGCCACCGCTGATGGCGTGCTGGGCGCTATCGTCAAGAACGAAGGCGACACCGTTCTGTCCGACGAAGTCCTGGGCTCCATCGAAGCGGGCGGCGCTGCTGCCGCTCCAGCTGCTGCCGCTGCTCCGGCCGCTGCACAAGCTGCTGCTCCAGCCGCTGAAGGCGAAGATGATCCTGTTGCTGCACCGGCTGCTCGCAAGCTGGCTGAAGAAAACGGTATCAACATCGCTTCCGTTGCCGGCACTGGCAAAGGCGGTCGTGTGACCAAGGAAGACGTTGTTGCCGCTGTAGCTGCCAAGAAAGCCGCTCCGGCTGCCGCGCCTGCCAAGGCTGCTGCTCCTGCCGCTGCTGCTCCAGTGTTCGCTGCTGGCGATCGCATCGAGAAGCGCGTACCGATGACCCGCGTGCGGGCCACCGTTGCCAAGCGTCTGGTTGAAGCTCAATCGAACATGGCGATGCTGACCACTTTCAACGAAGTCGACATGACCGAAGTCATGGCCCTGCGTTCGAAGTACAAGGACCTGTTCGAGAAGTCCCACAACGGCGTGCGCCTGGGCTTCATGTCGTTCTTCGTCAAGGCTGCCACCGAAGCGCTGAAACGCTTCCCGGCTGTCAACGCGTCGATCGACGGTGCTGACATCGTTTACCACGGCTACGCTGACGTCGGTGTTGCTGTTTCCAGCGACCGCGGCCTGGTTGTTCCGGTTCTGCGTAACGCCGAACTGATGAGCCTGGCTGAAATCGAAGGCGGCATCGCCACCTTCGGCAAGAAGGCTCGTGACGGCAAACTGTCGATGGACGAGATGACCGGCGGTACGTTCACCATCACCAACGGCGGTACTTTCGGTTCGATGATGTCGACCCCGATCGTCAACCCGCCGCAAGCGGCCATCCTGGGCATGCACAACATTCTGCAGCGTCCTATGGCGATCAACGGTCAGGTTGTTATCCGTCCGATGATGTACCTGGCTCTGTCCTACGATCACCGTCTGATCGATGGCAAAGAAGCTGTGACCTTCCTGGTTACCATCAAGAACCTGCTGGAAGACCCGGCTCGTTTGCTGCTGGATATCTGATTTCGTTGCACGGGCCGTTCAGTGATGGGCGGCCTACCTGTAATGACCAGCTTCGTCCCACGACAGTCCCCAAAAGGGACTGTCCGGTTTGATTCGAGAAGGAATGACACATGACTCAGAAATTCGACGTGGTAGTGATTGGCGCGGGCCCTGGCGGCTACGTGGCTGCCATTAAAGCAGCGCAACTGGGCCTCTCCACTGCCTGCATCGAGAAATACACCGACAAGGAAGGCAAACTGGCCCTCGGCGGTACTTGCCTGAACGTCGGCTGCATTCCATCCAAGGCGCTGCTGGACAGCTCCTGGAAGTACAAGGAAGCCAAAGAAGGCTTCGCGATCCACGGTATCAATCACGCTGGCGTGACCATGGACGTGGCGGCAATGGTTGGCCGTAAAGCCAACATCGTCAAAGGCCTGACCTCTGGCGTTGCCACCCTGTTCAAGGCGAACGGCGTCACTTCCCTGCAAGGCCACGGCAAACTGCTGGCCGGCAAGAAAGTCGAGCTGACCAAGCCAGACGGTACCGTCGAAATCATCGAAGCCGAGAACGTGATTCTGGCTTCGGGCTCGCGTCCGATCGACATTCCACCGGCTCCGGTTGACCAGAACGTGATCGTCGATTCGACTGGCGCACTGGAATTCCAAGCCGTACCTAAGCGTCTGGGCGTTATCGGCGCTGGCGTAATCGGTCTGGAACTGGGTTCGGTGTGGTCCCGTCTGGGTTCCGAAGTGGTTGTTCTGGAAGCGCTGGAGAAGTTCCTGCCAGCGGCTGACGACGCCGTTTCCAAAGAAGCCTACAAAACCCTGACCAAACAAGGTCTGGACATCAAGCTGGGCGCTCGCGTCACCGGTTCCAAAGTGAACGGCAACGAAGTTGTCGTGAACTACACCGATGCCAATGGCGAACAGAACATCACCTTCGACAAGCTGATCGTTGCCGTTGGTCGCCGTCCGGTGACCACCGAGCTGCTGGCAGCTGACAGCGGTGTGAACATCGACGAACGTGGCTTCGTTTTCGTTGACGACCAGTGCGCTACCAGCGTTCCGGGCGTTTACGCGATCGGCGACGTGGTTCGCGGCATGATGCTGGCGCACAAGGCGTCCGAAGAAGGCATCATGGTGGTTGAGCGCATCAAGGGCCACAAAGCCCAAATCAACTATGACCTGATCCCGTCTGTTATTTATACTCACCCGGAAATCGCGTGGGTCGGCAAAACCGAGCAGGTCTTGAAGGCTGAAGGCGTTGAAGTTAACGTTGGCACCTTCCCGTTCGCAGCCAGTGGCCGTGCCATGGCAGCCAACGATACCGGCGGTTTCGTGAAAGTCATCGCTGATGCCAAGACTGACCGCGTATTGGGCGTCCACGTGATTGGCCCGAGCGCTGCAGAACTGGTTCAGCAGGGCGCGATCGGTATGGAATTCGGCACCAGCGCTGAAGACCTGGGCATGATGGTTTTCTCCCATCCGACCCTGTCCGAAGCCTTGCACGAAGCAGCTCTGGCTGTGAATGGCGGCGCCATCCACATTGCCAACCGCAAGAAGCGTTAAGACAAGACAATAAGAAACCACGGCGGAAGGCCCGTCGTGAGCCTTGCGTGCAAGACTCACCGCGGAATGTCCGCCGGACGCAGCCTTGCGTAGTCTCACCGGTTATCCGGAACACCTACTCAAGCAGCAGTCACAGGTGGTGCGGCACTTGAACAAGTGCAGCACCGAATGCGCAGTACCTAACGAAGACGGTAATAAGCATGAATCTTCACGAGTATCAGGGTAAGCAGCTGTTCGCTGAATACGGCCTGCCAGTATCCCAGGGTTTCGCCGTAGACACCCCGGAAGCAGCAGCAGAAGCGTGCGACAAAATCGGCGGGACCGAATGGGTTGTCAAAGCCCAGGTTCACGCAGGTGGTCGCGGTAAAGCGGGCGGCGTTAAGCTGGTTCGCAGCAAAGAAGACGCCAAAGCATTCGCTCAACAGTGGTTGGGCAAGCGTCTGGTGACTTACCAGACTGATGCCAATGGTCAGCCAGTCACCAAGATCCTGGTTGAGTCGTGCACTGATATCGCTAAAGAGCTGTACCTGGGCGCTGTCGTTGACCGTTCGAGCCGTCGCATCGTGTTCATGGCTTCCACCGAAGGTGGCGTGGACATCGAGAAAATCGCTCACGACACCCCTGAGAAAATCCTCAAGGCCACTATCGATCCACTGGTTGGCGCTCAGCCATTCCAGGGTCGCGAGCTGGCATTCCAGCTGGGTCTGGAAGGCAAGCAAGTTGCTCAGTTCGCCAAGATCTTCGTAGGTCTGGCCAAGCTGTTCAAGGATCACGACCTGGCTCTGCTGGAAGTGAACCCGCTGGTGATCAAGGCTGACGGCGATCTGCATTGCCTCGACGCCAAGATCAACATCGACGCCAACGCCATGTACCGTCAGCCTAAGCTGAAGACTTTCCACGATCCGTCGCAAGACGATCCGCGCGAAGCGCACGCTGCCAAGTTCGAACTGAACTACGTAGCGCTGGAAGGCAACATCGGTTGCATGGTCAACGGTGCTGGCCTGGCCATGGGTACCATGGACATCGTCAACCTGCATGGCGGCAAACCAGCCAACTTCCTCGACGTGGGCGGCGGTGCTACCAAAGAACGCGTTACTGAAGCGTTCAAGATCATCCTGTCCGACACTAACGTCGCTGCAGTATTGGTCAACATCTTCGGCGGCATCGTTCGTTGCGACATGATTGCCGAAGGCATCATCGGCGCTGTGAAAGAAGTCGGCGTGAAAATCCCGGTTGTTGTTCGCCTTGAAGGCAACAACGCTGAGCTGGGCGCTAAAGTACTGGCAGAAAGCGGTTTGAACATCATCGCTGCTACCAGCCTGACCGACGCTGCTCAACAAGTTGTCAAAGCTGCGGAGGGCAAATAATGAGCGTCCTGATCAATAAAGACACCAAAGTTATCTGCCAGGGTATTACCGGTTCGCAAGGTAGTTTCCACACCCAGCAAGCCATCGAATACGGCACCAAGATGGTTGGTGGCGTAACTCCTGGTAAAGGCGGCACCGAGCACCTGGGTCTGCCAGTGTTCAACACCGTGAAAGATGCTGTAGCTGCCACTGGCGCCACCGCCAGCGTGATCTACGTTCCAGCTCCTTTCTGCAAGGACTCCATCCTGGAAGCAGCATTCGGCGGCATCAAGCTGATCGTTTGCATCACTGAAGGCATTCCTACCCTGGACATGCTGGATGCCAAGGTCAAGTGTGACGAGCTGGGCGTAGTCCTGATCGGTCCTAACTGCCCAGGCGTGATCACTCCAGGCGAATGCAAGATCGGCATCATGCCAGGTCACATTCACTTGCCAGGCAAGGTCGGTATCGTTTCCCGTTCCGGCACCCTGACCTACGAAGCTGTTAAGCAAACTACTGACGCCGGTTTCGGTCAGTCGACTTGCGTCGGCATCGGCGGTGACCCGATCCCGGGCTCGAACTTCATCGACATCCTGAAGCTGTTCCAGGAAGACCCGAAGACCGAAGCGATCGTGATGATCGGTGAGATCGGCGGTTCGGCTGAAGAAGAAGCGGCTGCCTACATCAAGGCACACGTGACCAAGCCGGTTGTTTCCTACATCGCTGGTGTGACTGCCCCTGCGGGCAAGCGCATGGGCCATGCTGGCGCAATCATCTCTGGCGGCAAAGGCACTGCAGACGAGAAGTTTGCTGCCCTGGAAGACGCAGGCGTTAAAACCGTGCGTTCGCTGGCAGACATCGGCAAGGCTTTGTCCGAGCTGACCGGTTGGGCGATCAAGTAAGCCTCGCGCTTAACTGACGCTTCACCAAACAAAGGCCACCTTCGGGTGGCCTTTGTCATTTGCGAAGATCAAAAGATCGCAGCCTCGTTGTATCCCCTGTAGGAGCTGTCGAGTGCAACGAGGCTGCGATCTTTTGACCTTTATATATGTAAACGCGACACGAAAATGTCGCGTATCGGATAGATCGCACCCTAACAGTGCGTTTGTCGGGCAAATTCGTTAGGCTAGCAGCCATTTTTGCGTCCGCGGCCCACAAGGTTGCTACGCGCTAAACGGGTCGGTCCTATACGGACCGACAGCATTTCCCTCACCCCTCAGGGAAATCCCTCTCTAAATTCCGATTCAGTAGTGTGGTATTTCCTTAATGAAAGTGTTGAAAGGCCAGGACATCCTGGCACTTGGTTTTATGACGTTTGCCCTGTTTGTCGGGGCTGGCAACATCATCTTCCCGCCTATCGTCGGTCTGCAGTCCGGTCCAAATGTCTGGATGGCGGCGCTGGGCTTTCTGATCACTGCGGTTGGTTTGCCGGTGATCACCGTCGTCGCCCTGGCCAAGGTCGGTGGCGCCATGGATGCCTTGAGCAGCCCGATCGGCAAAGTCGCCGGTGGCCTGCTGGCGGCCGCGTGCTACCTTGCTGTCGGCCCGCTGTTCGCGACACCGCGCACCGCCACCGTGTCGTTCGAAGTCGGCCTGGCGCCGCTGACCGGCGAGAGCCCGCTGGCGCTGTTCCTCTACAGCTCGGTGTACTTCCTGCTGGTGTTCTTCATCTCGCTCTATCCGGGCCGGCTGCTGGATACCGTCGGACGTTTCCTCGCACCGCTGAAGATCATCGCCCTGGCCGCACTTGGCATCGCCGCGTTTGCATTGCCGGCCGGGGATGTCGGCGTGGCCACCCCGGAATACGTGGTGGCACCGTTCTCCCAAGGCTTCATCAATGGTTACCTGACCATGGATACCCTGGGCGCGCTGGTATTTGGCATTGTCATTGTCAACGCAATCCGTTCCCGTGGCGTCGAGTCGCCGGTGTTGATTACCCGTTACGCGATCATCGCCGGGCTGATTGCCGGCGTGGGTCTGGCGCTGGTTTATGTCAGCCTGTTCCGTCTCGGTTCGGGCAGCCATGAAGTGGCCGCGGGTGCCACCAACGGTGCGGCGGTGTTGCACGCTTACGTGCAACACACCTTCGGCTCTCTGGGTAGCGGTTTTCTGGCGGTGCTGATTTCTCTGGCCTGTCTGGTGACGGCGGTGGGTCTGACCTGCGCCTGCGCCGAATACTTCAGCCGTGTGCTGCCGCTGTCCTACAAGACGTTGGTCATCATCCTGGCGGTGTTCTCGCTGTTTGTGTCTAACCTGGGCCTCACCAAGCTGATTGCGTTCTCGATCCCGGTGCTGACCGCGATCTACCCTCCGTGCATTGCCTTGGTCGCCCTGAGCTTCTGCAAGGACTTCTGGCATGAGCAGGGCCGCATCGTCGGTCCGGTGATGCTGGTGTCGTTCATCTTCGGTTTGATCGACGCCCTCAAGGGCGCGGGTCTGGCGGACTGGATGCCGACTCAGTTGTCCCACCTGCCGCTGAGCGAGCAAGGCCTGGCCTGGCTGGTGCCGTCGGTCATGACCCTGGTCGTCGCGGTGGTTTGCGATCGCATGCTGGGCAAGCGCGAAGAAGTACTGGCTTAAGCCGCTTCATGGCCCGCCACAAGCGGGTCGTGAACACACATGGAAATGCCCCGTATCAGTCGATACGGGGCATTTTTTATGGGCATGATGCAGTGTCTTTTTTTGTGAGCTAACGTCGAAGCACTGCGAAGATCTCATGTGGGAGCGGGCTTGCTCGCGAAGACGGCTTATCATTCAACATTGATGTCGACTGACCCACCGCTTTCGCGAGCAAGCCCGCTCCCACAGGGTTTTGGTATTCCGTTCACACATCACAAGGACCTGCATGTCGTTCATCCACGCCAACATGATCCACATCCTCGCCGCGCTCTGGTTCGCCATCTGCTGGGGCGGTTACACCCGTTATGCGACGTGGAAGGGCCGCGACACCGCGTGCCTGGCCAGCGTGCTGCACCTTTATCGCGAAGACTGGATGCGCCGCATGCTGTTGCGCGACAACCGTATCGCTGACGCCAGCGTGATCGGTAACCTGGAGCGCAACGCCTCGTTCTTCGCCTCCAGCACACTGATTATCCTGGCCGGTATTCTCACGGTGCTCGGAGCCTCCGAACGGGCGGTGTCGTTGTTGGCGGATATCCCGATGGTGCAACAGGCATCCCAGGGGATGTCGGAGATCAAGTTGCTGTGCCTGGCGCTGGTCTTTGTCTATGCGTTCTTTACGTTCAGCTGGTGCATGCGCCAATACAACTTTGCGGCCATTCTGGTGGGCTCGGCACCTATGGTCGGTGAGCGTCACGTTTCCGAACAAGAGCGCAAAGCCTTTGCTGCCCGGGCGGCCCGCGTCATTTCCATGGCCGCCAACCAGTTCAACTTCGGACTGCGCTCTTACTACTTCGGCATGACCATGCTGGCCTGGTTCGTCAGCCCGTGGTTGTTCATGTTGATGAGTACCGGCGTGGTGCTGGTGTTGTATCGCCGGGAGTTTCATTCCGACGTTCTCGACGTGATGGTCTATACACCTACAGAGGCGCCATTGCCCGAGGCGATTAAAGAGGCTGTTTGATGAGTATTCCGTTCTGGTGTGTATTTATCAGCGCACTGCTGATTTATGTGGCGAGGATTCCGGTCGCCAGGGCGATGAGCGAGCAGGGTGGTTACGACAACCACTTGCCGCGCCAGCAACAGACGCTACTGACAGGCTTTGGTGCCCGTGCGTTGGCGGCTCATCAAAACTGCTTCGAGGCGTTCATTCTGTTCGCGGTGGGGGTGTTGATGGCGCACACCACGCAAACGGCGGGGTGGCTGATCGACTTGCTGGCAATCATCTTCGTGATTACACGAATCATTTATTTGCTGTGCTATTGGGTTGATCTGGCGTGGCAGCGGAGCCTGGTATGGTTCGTCGGACTAGTGTGTTCGTTGCTGTTGATGATTAGTCCGACTTTTAAAACTATTTTGCTGTAACACCTGCTTTGCAAAAAACAGGCAAAAGAAAACCCGCACTTGGCGGGTTTTCTTTATCACGCTAAAAACTGTTTTAGTTTTTAGGTGCTTCTTTTGCTGCAGCTTCGTTCGATTCAGCCTGAGCTTTGGCAGCTTCGGCGTTTTCTTTCGCAGCGTCGTTCACTTTATCCTGAGCTTTGCTCATGTCTTGCTGAGCTTGCTCAGCATGTTTGGCTGCATCTTGAGCTTTGTCCTCGGATTTTTTATCGCAGGCTGCGAGACCGAGGGAAGCGGTCAACATCAAGGCAATAGCTAAAGTCTTACGCATGGGGTGTTTCTCCTTATGGAAAATATCTACTGGCCTTTCGAGCGCAGCCCATAGCGTTAAGTTCCTCAATTCATACAGATATATAAGTTTATTCCGACGGGAACTTTTACTAAAAACGCCTAGTGCGTTGCCTGAACACTAAGAAGAGTTTTATCAACATGGCCGAAAACCCCGTTTTTGAGCGAGCTACACGATTTCTATCGGCGCTGCGACATTGTCAGGTACTTGGGCTGCGGGTTCACAGCGCCAGCGGTGATGGACTAACGGTCATCCTGCCGTACAGTCCGCAAATTGTTGGCAACCCGCAAACCGGCGTGATTCATGGCGGGGCGCTGACTTCGCTGATGGACACGGCTTGCGGCATGTCCACCCTTTGCGTGCTGCCCGAGTTCGAAGTGTGTCCAACCCTCGACCTGCGCATCGACTACATGCACGCCGCCGAGCCGCATAAAGATGTCTACGGTTTTGCCCAGTGCTACCGGGTGACCACAGATGTGATCTTTGCTCGCGGTTTCGCCTACCAGGACGATCCCGAGCAGCCCATTGCCCATGTAGTGGGCACCTTCATGCGCATGGGCAAAGCCATCAAGGGCACCAAAGGCTTTGGCGGCGTCATCGCCGGAGGTGCGAAATGACCGATTCCTTCAAGGAACAACTTCAGCAGGCACATGAGCAGGGCGACTACGCCTCGCTGCTGCACCTGATCCCCTACGCCAAACTGATCGGCGTCGAATGTTCGCGGGTGGGGGATGATCTGCTGTTTCGTTTGCCGGCCAACAAGGACAACATTGGTAACCCTTTATTGCCGGCGATCCATGGCGGGGTGATTGCCGGGTTCATGGAGCTGTCCGCAGCGCTGCACCTGCTGATTTTCACCGGTTCGCCGGGTGTGCCGAAGATCATCGATTTCTCCCTCGATTATCTGCGCGCCGGGCAGTTTCGCGACACCTGGGCCAGATGCCAGGTTTGCCGGCAGGGGCGCCGGGTGGCCAACGTTGCGATTACGGCCTGGCAATGCACTGAAGCCGAACCGATTGCCACAGCCCGCGCTCATTTCAAAATTGAAGAGCCCTTGAAATCCTGAACTCAGCCCCCAACTTTGATGACAACCCGCCGCCGACCCTTCAGGTCGCGGCCACTGCCATCTGATTGGAGTTTGATGACCATGAGTGTGGAAACTCAAAAGGAAACCCTGGGCTTCCAGACCGAGGTGAAGCAGCTGCTGCACCTCATGATCCATTCGCTGTATTCCAACAAGGAAATTTTCCTTCGCGAATTGATCTCGAACGCCTCTGACGCTGTCGACAAATTACGTTTCGAAGCCCTGTCCAAGCCTGAGCTGCTGGAAGGTGGTGCCGAACTGAAAATCCGTGTGAGCTTCGACAAGGACGCTAAAACCGTCACCCTCGAAGACAACGGCATCGGCATGAGCCGTGAAGATGCGATCACCCACCTGGGTACCATCGCCAAATCCGGCACTGCCGATTTCATGAAACATCTCTCCGGCGATCAGAAAAAAGACTCGCACCTGATCGGTCAATTCGGTGTGGGTTTCTACTCTGCATTCATCGTCGCCGATAAAGTCGACGTGTTCAGCCGTCGTGCCGGTGCTGCTGCCAGCGAAGGCGTGCACTGGTCGTCCAAGGGCGAAGGCAATTTTGAAGTTGCCACCGTTGATAAAGCCGAGCGCGGCACCCGTATCGTCCTGCACCTGAAATCCGGTGAAGACGAGTTCGCCGATGGCTGGCGTCTGCGCAACATCATCAAGAAGTACTCCGACCACATCGCTCTGCCGATCGAGTTGCCGAAAGAAGTGGCAGCCGTTGAAGGCGAAGAGCAACCGGCCGTTGAATGGGAAACCGTCAACCGTGCCAGCGCGCTGTGGACTCGCCCTCGCACTGAAGTGAAAGACGAGGAATACCAGGAGTTCTACAAACACGTCGCTCACGACTTCGAGAACCCGCTGAGCTGGAGCCACAACAAGGTCGAAGGCAAGCTCGAATACAGCTCGCTGCTCTACGTGCCGGCCCGTGCTCCATTCGATTTGTACCAGCGTGAAGCGCCGAAAGGCCTGAAGCTGTACGTGCAGCGCGTGTTCGTGATGGATCAGGCAGAGTCGTTCCTGCCGCTGTACCTGCGCTTCATCAAAGGCGTAGTCGATTCCAACGACCTGTCGCTGAACGTGTCGCGGGAAATCCTGCAGAAAGACCCGATCATCGATTCCATGAAGTCGGCGCTGACCAAGCGCGTTCTCGACATGCTGGAAAAGCTGGCGAAGAACGAGCCTGAGCAATACAAGAGCTTCTGGAAAAACTTTGGCCAGGTCATGAAAGAAGGCCCGGCAGAAGACTTCGCCAACAAAGAGAAAATCGCTGGCCTGCTGCGTTTCGCATCGACCAACGGTAAAGAAGGCGAGCAAGTAGTGGGTCTGGCCGAATACCTGGCTCGCGCCAAGGAAGGTCAGGACAAGATTTATTACCTGACCGGCGAGAAGTTCGAAGCGGTTAAAGACAGCCCGCACCTGGAAGTCTTCCGCAAGAAAGGCATCGAAGTGCTGCTGCTGACCGACCGCATCGACGAGTGGCTGATGAGCTACCTCAGCGACTTCGACGGCAAGAGCTTTGTCGACGTGGCACGCGGTGATCTGGACCTGGGCAACCTGGATTCGGAAGAAGACAAGAAAGCTGCGGAAGAAGTCGCCAAGTCCAAAGAAGGTCTGGTTGAGCGTCTGAAAACTGCACTGGGCGATTCCGTCGCTGAAGTGCGGGTTTCACATCGCCTGACCGATTCCCCGGCGATTCTGGCCATCGGCGAGCAGGACTTGGGCATGCAGATGCGTCAGATCCTCGAAGCCAGCGGTCAGAAGGTTCCTGAATCGAAGCCGATCTTCGAATTCAACCCGGCTCACCCGCTGATCGAGAAGCTCGACAACGAGCAGAGCGACGAACGCTTCGGCGACCTGTCGCACATCCTCTTCGATCAGGCGGCCCTGGCTGCCGGCGACAGCTTGAAAGACCCGGCCGCCTACGTGCGCCGTCTCAACAAGCTGCTGGTTGAACTGTCGGTTTAACTGCGTTGTACAAAAACCCGCTTCGGCGGGTTTTTTTATTCTGGTGTCTTTTACTGGGAGTTAGTCATGAGCCAAATCACTGTTCGTTCCGTCGCTTATCAGATTGATGGCCAGTCGTATGAAAGCCGTCTGGCGTTCGATGCCGACCACAAGGGCCCACGCCCCGGTCTGTTGATGGCGCCGAACTGGATGGGCGTCAGCGCCGGTGCCGAGGAGATCGCCAAGTCTGTTGCGTCCAAGGGTTATGTGGTGCTGATCGCGGACCTCTACGGTCAGTCGGTCCGTCCGCAGAACGGTGACGAGGCGGGTGCAGCCATGATGCCGCTCAAGCATGATCGGCCGTTGTTGCGAAAACGCATGCAAGCAGCGTTCGATCAGCTGCAAATCCAGGACGAAGCGGCTGTCGATACCTCGAAGCTGGCGACCTTTGGTTTCTGCTTCGGTGGTTGCTGCGCGCTGGACCTGGCGCGCACCGGAGCGCCAGTGAAGGCTGCGGTGTCGTTCCACGGAACGCTGGATTCGCCGAATCCGGCGGATGCCAGGAACATCAAAGGCTCGGTGTTGGTGCTGCACGGCGCATCCGATCCATTGGTGCCGAAAGAGCAGCTGCCGGCGTTTGAAGCTGAAATGAATGCGGCGGGCGTGGATTGGCAACTGCTGAGCTACGGCGGCGCGGTGCATTCCTTCACCGATCCGCACGCCAATGTGCCGGGCATGATGATGTATGACGCGAAGACGGCGGGGCGTGCGTTTACCTCGATGCACAACTTGCTGGATGAAGTGTTTAAAGGCTAAAAGCAAAAAGCCCCTCACCCTAACCCTCCCGAAACGTCGGACCGCCCGGAGGGAGAGGGGACTGACGAGGGGGGCTGTAGATATTTTGCGACCGGGGAAATAGAGTCGAACTCAGGAACTAAAAGCTATGGAGATCGGCTCCCTTTCCCCCTCTCCCCCGTGGGGAGAGGGCTGGGGTGAGGGGTGATTTTTCAGCCAGCCATAACTCTTAACCCCGACGCTATCTACCGCGGCAATTCGATCCTTTCGCTTTCCCCCGGCACCGTCGGCCAATCCCCGGCCGCCCAGCGTCGCCGCGCTTCATCGATCAACGCCGGATCGCTCGCCACAAAATTCCAGTTGATCCGCCGCGGCCCATCCAGCGGCGCCCCGCCAAACAGCACGGCATGACAGTCGCTTTCAGCGAACAGTGTCATCTCTTCCCCGACCGGCAACACCACCAGCGAATGCGGCTCTATCAACTCGCCATCCAGTTGCACCTCGCCGTCCAGCACATACAACGCCCGTTCTTCATGCTCGGTGGGAATCAGCAATGTGGTCGCCGTTTGCAGGTTCAATTCGGCATACAGCGTAGGAGAAAGCACCGGGACCGGTGATTCCAGGCAAAAGCCTGACCCGGCAATCATCCGGATCTTCACTCCCAGGTTATCGCTGACCGGCAGCGTGGCCGCCGGATGGTGGCTGTAGTGTCCGGGACCGTGCTCTTTATCTTTCGGTGAGGCCAGCCAAATCTGCAAACCGTGCATCGTGAAGCCGCTGTCCTTCAATGCCTCAGGCGTGCGCTCGACATGGGCAATCGCGCTGCCCGCCGTCATCCAGCTGACATCACCGGCCTCCACCACCTGATCGGAGCCGAGGCTGTCCTTGTGCTGGATTTTTCCTTCGAACAAGTACGTGAGGGTCGACAGACCTATGTGCGGATGCTGACGGATGTTCATGCCTTTTCCCGCCTCATAGCGGGTTTCGAGCATGTGGTCGAAAAACACGAAAGGCCCGACGCTGCGGCATTTGGCTGACGGCAGCGGGCGAAGAATCGGCTGGCCTTCGACATCTTCGGCGCGGGGACGGATCACGAGCGGAGTGTTCATGCTGCATTCCAGGCTGAGCGGGTAATGCGTGGAGCATAACCCGCTTGCGCAGCCCTTGCCGCTATTGGCTGAAGGCACCTTCAGACAGGTGCGTTTCGATGCTGACGTCGGTGGTGGTCATCAACTTGTGGACCGGGCAACGGTCGGCCACGCGGTGCAGCTCATCGCGCTGGGCATCGGTGAGCACACCTTTGAGGGTCAGTTTGACGTGCAGGGCATATTTACCTTTCTGCTCTTCGCTGTTGTCACGTTTGACTTCGACTGTGACACCGGTCAGCGGGATGTCTTTCTTCTTTGCGTACATCTTCAGGGTCAGGGCCTTGCAGGCGCCGAGGGCCGCGTCGAAGTAATCGTGTGGCTCGGGCGCCGAGCCTTCGCCGCCGGCGAGTGTCGGTACGTCGGCAAAGAGTTGATGGTCATCGATCTGTACGCTGTGACGAAAACCTTCGGTGGAGACGGTGTTGACGGTGACAGTCATGGGAAACCTCGCAGGTAACAGGAAAAGTCATTCGATCAAAAAAGACCTTGAAGGTATAGAGCACTCCTCCTGTTACGCGTTCCACTTTCTTACAGCGCATTCCCATGCGGTCTGAACGCCGAGCGGATTTGTCGCACCCGTGACGCTACCGGCTGGCTGTGCAAGGTTGCGGGTGGCGCCATCCCGGCCTATGGTCCAAGCGATACTTTGCCGCGACTGGCGCGCAATGATTCGACGCCGGTCGCTGTCCATCCAGTGCTGATTTGCGTAGCGAGGTGACGACATGCCCACCGACTCCCGACCCGCCGTACTCGAACTGATCGGCAATACGCCACTGGTGCGCGTCAGCCGTTTCGATACCGGCCCGTGCACGCTGTTCCTCAAGCTTGAATCGCAGAACCCCGGCGGCTCGATCAAGGATCGCATCGGCCTGGCGATGATCGACGCCGCCGAGCGCGATGGCAGCCTGCGCCCCGGCGGCACCATCGTCGAAGCTACCGCCGGCAACACCGGCCTTGGCCTGGCCCTGGTCGGTCGTGCCAAGGGTTACCGAGTGGTGTTGGTGGTGCCGGACAAGATGTCCACCGAGAAGGTCTTGCACCTCAAGGCGATGGGCGCCGAGGTGCACATCACCCGCTCCGACGTCGGCAAGGGCCATCCCGATTACTACCAGGACGTTGCGGCGCGGCTGGCGCAGGAAATTCCCGACGCTTTCTTCGCCGATCAATTCAACAACCCGGCCAACCCGCTGGCCCACGAGTGCAGCACCGCGCCGGAGATCTGGGCGCAGACTCAGCATGATCTGGACGCCATCGTCGTCGGCGTTGGCTCAGCCGGTACGCTGACCGGGCTGACCCGTTTCTTTCGCCGCGTGCAACCGGACCTGGTCATGGTGCTGGCCGATCCGGTCGGCTCGGTGATGGCCGAATACAGCCGCAGCGGCATCATGAGCACGCCCGGCTCCTGGGCGGTGGAGGGCATCGGCGAGGACTTCATTCCGTCGATTGCCGACCTGTCCAGCGTGCGTCACGCCTACTCGATCAGCGACGAGGAAAGCTTCGATCATGCCCGCCAACTGCTGCGCGCCGAAGGCATACTCGGCGGCTCTTCGACCGGCACACTGCTGGCGGCGGCGCTGCGTTATTGCCGCGAGCAGACCGAGCCGAAGCGGGTCGTCAGCTTCGTCTGCGACACCGGCACGCGCTACCTGTCGAAGGTCTACAACGACCAGTGGATGAACGATCAGGGCCTGCTGCAGTACAAACATTACGGCGATCTGCGCGACCTGATCTCGCGGCGCTTCGAGGATGGCCGGGTGATCAGCGTGGGCCCGGACGATACGCTGCTCACCGCGTTCCAGCGCATGCGCCTGGCGGATGTGTCGCAACTGCCGGTGCTGGAGGGCGGGCAGCGGCTGGTCGGGGTGATCGACGAATCCGACATTCTGCTGGGCATGCAAGAAGATGCTTCGCACTTTCGCGCGAGCGTGGCCAGCGCGATGACCGATAAGCTGCAAACCCTGCCTCCAGGCGCCAGTCTGGCTGAACTACGGGCGGAGCTCGACCGTGGGCTGGTGGCGATCATCGCCGACGCTTCGGGCTTCTACGGCTTGATTACTCGAGTCGACATGCTCATTCACTTACGGAGATCCCTTACATGAGTCAACACGATGAAAACGCTGTGCCACGCGCCTTCGCCACCCGTGTGATCCATGCCGGGCAAACGCCCGACCCTTCCACCGGGGCGCTGATGCCGCCGATTTACGCCAACTCCACCTATTTGCAGCAGAGCCCCGGTGTGCACAAGGGCTTCGACTACGGGCGCTCGCACAACCCGACGCGCTTTGCGCTGGAGCGTTGCGTTGCGGACCTCGAAGGCGGCTCCCAGGCCTTCGCGTTCGCGTCCGGGCTGGCGACGATTTCCACCGTGCTCGAATTGCTCGATGCTGATTCGCACATCGTCTCCGGCAACGACCTGTACGGCGGTACTTTTCGCCTGTTCGACAAAGTGCGCCGGCGCAGCGCCGGGCATCGCTTCAGCTTCGTCGACCTGACTGATGTGTCGGCCTTCGAAGCGGCGCTGCAGGACGATACACGGATGGTGATGGTCGAGACGCCGAGCAATCCTTTGCTGCGCCTCACCGACCTCGTTGCGATCGCGCGCATCTGCCGCCAGCGCGGCATCATTTGTGTGGCTGACAACACCTTTGCCAGTCCATGGATACAGCGCCCGCTGGAGCTGGGCTTCGACATCGTGCTGCACTCGACCACCAAGTACCTGAACGGCCACTCCGACGTGATCGGTGGCATCGCGGTGGTCGGACAAAACGCAGACCTGGCAGAGCGCCTGGGCTTTCTGCAGAACGCGGTAGGCGCGATCGCCGGGCCGTTCGACGCTTTCCTCACCTTGCGCGGCGTTAAGACCCTGGCGCTGCGCATGGAGCGCCACTGCAACAACGCGCTGGACCTGGCGCAATGGCTGGAGCGTCAGCCGCAGGTGGCGCGCGTCTATTATCCGGGCTTGCCGTCGCACCCGCAGCACAACCTGGCGCAGCGGCAGATGCGCGGTTTCGGCGGGATGATATCCCTCGACCTGAACAGCGACCTGGCCGGTGCCACGCGTTTCCTCGAGAGTGTGCGGATCTTTGCCTTGGCCGAGAGCCTGGGCGGGGTGGAAAGCCTGATCGAGCACCCGGCGATCATGACCCACGCCACCATCCCCGCGGATACTCGTGCGCAACTCGGCATCGGCGATGCGTTGGTGCGGTTGTCCGTGGGGGTCGAGGATGTCGAAGACCTGCGCGCCGACCTGGCACAGGCGCTGGCGCGGATCTGAGTTTCAGCAGGCAAAAAAAATCCGGAACCCTTAGCGGATTCCGGATTTTTGTGTCGAGCCGGATCAGCTGCCTTTGACAGCCTTGCCGTTGACCGTACCGTCGAGGAGCATGATGTTGTACTCCTTGCCGTCGGTTTCAACCTGTTGCAGACGAACCAGCAAGTAGTCCCAGTCCTTGGCGAACCAGAGGACGGTGATGCGCTTGCTTTGTGTCGGGTCGCGCACGCGCTCGACCTTGATTGCATCGATCTGGCCAGCTTTGGTGTCGACCTTTTCCGAACCCAGCACGCGGAAATCATAGGTATCGACTTCACCGTCGTCGACGACTTGATAGCTCATGCTTTTCTTGCCAGCGGCCACGTCGTGCTGCAGGGCCAGCTGATAAGTGGATTTGTCGACCATGCCGCGGTTGAGCGGGATCTTGACCGGGTCACCGCGATCGGTGCCGGTGACCATTTTGTTGGTCCAGTCGAAATCCAGGTCAGCCTTCTTGGCTTTACCCAGGCCGCCACGTTCGAAGTGGTAGGACTGCGGCAGCAAGGTGTCCTTGTCAAGCGTCAGGGTGCTTTCTTCGGTCAGGCTGGCGATCATCATCGAGGCCTTGAAGCTGAGCTTCCAGGCGCCGTTGGCTTGCTTGGTCAGGCTGCGTTCAGCGGTGCCGCTCATGGGCAACTGCTTCCAGTCAGCGGTATAGCTGGCGGAGAAAGGTTGAAGTTCTGCAGCCTGCGCAAATGGCAGTGCGAGCAGAGCGCAAGCGAAGAGCAGGGCACGACGCATAAAATCTCCTAGGTTCGAATCAAGTGGCCGCTGGCCGCGAGTAACTTTCCATCCAGTAAAGCACCTTGCTCGCCGAGTGATAAACGACCTTCGGCAAACCAGCGTACAGCCAACGGGTAGATCAGGTGTTCCTGGGTATGAACTCGCTGCGCCAGACTCTGCGGCGAATCGTGCAACTCTACCGGTATTACTGCCTGTACGACCAGTGGTCCGCCATCGAGTTCCTCGGTGACGAAGTGCACGGAGCAGCCGTGTTCGGTATCGCCGGCTTCCAGCGCGCGCTGATGCGTGTGTAACCCTTTGTATTTGGGTAGCAGCGAGGGATGGATGTTGAGCAGGCGACCCGCGTAGTGGCGCACGAAGTCAGCGCTGAGAATGCGCATGAAGCCGGCCAGTACCACGAGTTTGGGGTTGAACGCGTCGATCAGTTCGATCAGCGCGGCATCGAAGGCCTCGCGGCCTTCGAAAGCCTTGTGATCCAGGGTGCGGGTGTCGATACCCGCGTCCCTGGCGCGTTGCAGGCCGTAAGCGTCGGCGCGGTTGGAAATCACCGCAGCGATGCGGGCCGGGCTGTCGCCGGTCCGCGTGCTGTCGATCAAGGCCTGCAAGTTACTGCCGGTGCCGGACAACAGCACCACCACATCACAGGTCTGGGACATCAATGAGCCTTGAGGTTCTTCAGTTCAACCTGAGCCGCGCCTTCGGCGGCGGTGGAGATCTGACCGATGACCCAAGGCTGCTCGCCGGCTTCACGCAGCACGTTCAGCGCGGTTTCAACGTGCTCTTGAGCGACGCAGATGACCATGCCCACGCCGCAGTTCAGCACGCGGTGCATTTCGTTTTCGTCAACGTTGCCTTTCTCTTGCAGCCAGTCGAACACGGCAGGACGGGTCCAGCTCGCGACGTCAACCACCGCTTGTGCGCCTTTTGGCAGAACGCGCGGGATGTTGTCCAGCAGGCCACCACCGGTGATGTGGGCCATGGCTTTGACGGCGCCGGTTTCCTTGATCAGCTTGAGCAGCGGCTTCACATAGATACGGGTCGGGGCCATCAGCAGGTCGGTCAGCGGTTTGCCGTCGAGCTGGATGTTTTCGATGTCGGCACCGGACACTTCGATGATCTTGCGGATCAGCGAGTAGCCGTTGGAGTGCGGGCCGGAAGACGGCAGGGCGAGCAGGGCATCGCCGGCAGCGACTTTGGAACCGTCGATGATTTCGGATTTTTCCACGACGCCGACGCAGAAGCCGGCCAGGTCGTAGTCTTCGCCTTCGTACATACCTGGCATTTCAGCGGTTTCGCCGCCAACCAGGGAGCAGCCGGACAATTCACAGCCAGCGCCAATGCCGGTCACGACCTGGGTCGCGGTTTCGACGTTGAGTTTGCCGGTAGCGTAGTAGTCGAGGAAGAACAGCGGCTCGGCGCCGCAGACCACCAGGTCGTTCACGCACATGGCAACCAGGTCGATGCCGATGCTGTCGTGCTTGTTCAGGTTCAGTGCCAGGCGCAGCTTGGTGCCAACGCCGTCAGTACCGGAAACCAGCACTGGCTGTTTGTAGCCGGCCGGGATTTCGCAGAGGGCGCCAAAACCGCCCAGGCCGCCCATGACTTCCGGGCGCGCAGTGCGCTTGGCGACGCTCTTGATGCGTTCGACCAATGCTTCACCGGCGTCGATGTCTACACCGGCGTCCTTGTAGCTCAGGGAGGGTTGCTTGCTCATGATCCAGGCCTTTAGGGGGGATTCAGGGGTAACGACCGAGTCCAGTGGGACCACCGAAACTGACGAAGGCGATTGCCATCCGCGAATTTCAGGGTGCCCGGCTGTTGCCGGTCTGCGAAGGCGCGCGATTTTATCAGGCTTGAGGGGCAGCGGCCATCCTCAGGCCGACGGCAGGGGCATATCAGCTTAAAAAAACCTTCATTGCCCGTGTTGGTCGCCTCCTTCATGGCTGTATAAGGTATCGCTATTAACCGTCTATCGTTAGGACAGTGCAAAAACTTACCAGGGTCAGGTGAATGTTTTGCTTGGGGGCGTGGTCACAGCCTTGCTCAATCCGGTTCACGCGGCCTGTTCCAGCCGCTCTTGTCGTCAGGAATCTTCCATGCGCTTTTTTTCCAGATTTTTGTTTGCGGGCTGTTTGTCATTGGTCAGCCTGGCGAGTCATGCCGAGACCGTCAAAAACCTGTATCAGGTGCGTCAGCCTGTCAGTGGTCAAACCCCGGAAGAGCGCGATCAAGCGACCCAGCAAGCGCTGGATACGCTGGTGTTGCGTCTGACCGGCGATCCCAAGGCCGCGCAAAGTCCGGGGTTGGCGGCGCTGCGCAAGGACCCGCAGCAAATCATCAGTCAGTACGGCTTTGACGCTGGCCCGCCGGAAGTGCTGAAGGTCGATTTCGACCCGGCCACCACCGAGCAAGCGTTGCGCCGTGCCGGGCTCTCGTTGTGGGGGGCGAACCGGCCTTCGATCCTCGGCTGGTGGTTGAACGACTCCACCGAGGGTTCGAGTCTGGTCGGCGATGGCCAGGCCAGTGCTGCACCGCTGCGCCGAGCAGCGCAACACCGTGGTTTGCCGCTGCGCTTGCCGCTGGCTGATCTGAGTGAGCAGATTGTCGCCACGGCACCGAATCTGGAAGGTACGGACGCGACGCCACTGCGCGGGGTATCGGAGCGTTACAACGCTGACGCCTTGCTCGCGGTGCATGCTCGTGAAGAGGGCGGCCAATGGCAGGCCAAGTGGCATTTGTGGCTGGGCGACAAGAAGGAGGCGGGCAGCGTAGAGGGTGCGGATCAGGCAGCGGTGGCCGATGCGGTGATGCTGGCGGTCAGTCAGCGGCTGGCGCCTCGTTTTGTCGTCAAACCGGGTGCTTCGGGCGAACAGTTGCTCGAAGTACAGGGCATGAATCTGGAACACTACGCGGCGCTTGGGCGTTTGCTGGAGCCGTTTGGTGCGCGCCTGCAAAGTGTCGACGGCGACCGGATTCTCTATCGGGTCAATGGCAGCGCCGAACAGTTGAAGGCGCAACTGTCGCTGGCGAATTTGCAGGAGGTTCCGGCCGGTGAAGCGCCGGCGCCAGTCGCACCGGTTCAGCCGGCCGAGGGTTCGGCGCCGGTAGTAGCGCCGACTCCGGCACCTGTGCCGCAGTTGCGATTCCGTTGGTAACGGTTTTCTTTCTTTATATAGATGCATATGGAGTGGTACATGGCCGATACGCGGCGTTGGTTCTGGTTGGGTGGGGTGGTTCTGCTCTGCGTGTTTGTCTGGTTGTTGCATCCGATTCTGACGCCGTTCCTGGTCGCGTTGCTGCTGGCCTATCTGTTCGACCCGCTGGTGGATCGGCTGGAGAAGGCCGGCCTGTCTCGGACCTGGGGCGTGGTGGCGGTGTTTGCGCTGTTCACCCTGATCTTCACGACCTTGCTGCTGGTGTTGATACCGATGCTCGCCAAGCAGTTGTTTCGTTTGTACGAACTGACGCCGCAGATGCTCGATTGGTTGCAGCACACCGCACTGCCGTGGGCGCAATCGAAATTTGGACTGTCGGATAATTTCTGGAAGTTCGACAAGCTCAAGGCTGCGATCAGTGAGCACATGGGCCAAACCACTGACATTGTCGGTGTTGTGCTGAGTCAGGCAACAGCCTCCGGCCTCGTATTGATTGGCTTGCTGGCGAATCTGGTGCTGATCCCGGTGGTGGTCTTCTATTTGCTGCGGGACTGGGACCTGATGATGGCCAAGATCCGCGGCCTGCTGCCCCGTGATCGCGAAGAACGCGTTGTGATGCTGGCGGGTGAATGCCATGAAGTGCTGGGTGCGTTCGTACGCGGGCAGTTGCTGGTGATGGTGGCGTTGGGCGTGATCTACGCCGCCGGCCTGATGTTGGTAGGGCTGGAGCTGGGGCTGTTGATCGGTTTGATTGCCGGTCTGGCGGCGATCGTGCCGTACATGGGGTTCGTCATCGGGATCGGCGCGGCCTTGATTGCCGGACTGTTCCAGTTCGGCGGCGATCTGTATCCCATGTTCGGTATCGTCGCGGTATTCATGGTGGGGCAGGCGCTGGAAGGCATGGTGCTGACGCCATTGCTGGTGGGGGACAAGATCGGTCTACACCCGGTGGCGGTGATCTTCGCGATTCTGGCAGGGGGCGAGCTGTTCGGATTTACCGGTGTGCTACTGGCACTGCCGGTGGCGGCGGTGATCATGGTGCTGGTGCGCCATGTGCATGATTTGTATAAAGATTCGGGTATGTACAGCGGTGTTGATGAGCCCGAGATTTAAGAGGGCCTGATCAAGCATCGCGGGCAGCGTGGTTCCATGCCAGGCTGACCCGGATCCCTCGTGCGGCTGTCACATGCGCCGCCAAAGAAACTGGCATAAAACCAGTGTGTTAACGCAAACCTTTGATTTTGCTTGTGGTCTGTCGCATTGTGCGACCCGTCTCACGGGTATAAACTTCGCAAACTTTACACAGAGGCCACTAACGGTTCCTTTGGAACTGTTCAGTCAGCATGAAACCGATTCAGCTGCCCCTAGGTGTGCGTCTGCGTGATGACGCTACCTTTATCAATTACTATCCAGGCGCCAATGCCGCTGCACTCGGCTATGTCGAGCGGCTATGCGAAGCCGACGCCGGCTGGACCGAAAGCCTGATTTATCTCTGGGGCAAGGACGGGGTAGGGCGTACGCATTTGTTGCAGGCGGCCTGTCTGCGCTTCGAGCAACTGGGGGAGCCTGCGGTGTATTTGCCGTTGGCCGAACTGCTTGATCGCGGCATCGCCATCCTCGACAACCTCGAACAGTACGAACTGGTCTGCCTGGATGATTTGCAGGCGGTGGCTGGTCGGGCGGATTGGGAAGAGGCGCTGTTCCATCTGTTCAACCGTCTGCGTGACAGCGGTCGACGGCTGCTGATCGCCGCTTCGACATCCCCGCGTGAACTGCCGGTGAAGCTGGCGGACCTCAAATCCCGTCTGACGTTGGCGCTGATCTTTCAGATGCGCCCGCTCTCCGACGAAGACAAGTTGCGTGCCTTGCAACTGCGCGCCTCTCGTCGCGGTCTGCACCTGACCGATGAAGTCGGGCATTTTATTTTGACCCGCGGTACGCGCAGCATGAGTGCACTTTTCGAGCTGCTTGAGCGTCTCGATCAGGCCTCCCTTCAAGCTCAGCGCAAGCTGACGATTCCCTTCCTGAAAGAAACGCTAGGCTGGTAAAGCCAAGGCCTGTAGCGGGTTACGGCATATTTCAGGCGTCAAGAATTCCGCTTTCCTACAGGGTTGCAGGCTGCGCGAGCGTCTAAAACGGGCTTAAGCGCTTAGATGTAAACGCGAAACCAAGAAGTCACATAAAGTTCGATTGAATTTGCAAATGAGGATGATAGCGGGCATAGTCTCGGCTTCTTTAGAACTATCAGCCACGGTCGTGCCCATGCTAAATCGCTTTGCACCCCTCGTGCCCCTCGCACTCGTCACCCTGTTGTTCGGTTGCGCTGCTCACTCTCCAGTGTCCCAGCAAGAGCAACAACAGCAGGTTAAAAATTCTGCTACCGCCCAATCTTCCGCTCTTTATCAGCAAGCTCTTTTCCAGGAAGAGGCGGCCACCGAAAAAGAACTGGCAGACTTCGCCGGCGGCAAGTCGTACCAGCTTCCGGTTCTGGCTGACAGCATCCTCGAACGCGGCATGTCCCTGATCGGTACCCGTTACCGTTTCGGCGGCACCTCCGAAGCTGGCTTTGATTGCAGTGGCTTCATCGGTTACCTGTTTCGTGAAGAAGCCGGCCTGAACCTGCCACGCTCCACTCGCGAAATGATCAACGTCGACGCTCCGCTGGTTTCTCGCAGCAAACTGGAGCCGGGCGACTTGCTGTTTTTCGCCACCAATGGCCGTCGCGGCCGCGTCAGTCACGCCGGGATCTACCTGGGTGACAACCAGTTCATCCATTCGAGCAGCCGCCGCAGCGGTGGTGTCCGGATCGATAGCCTGGGCGACAGCTACTGGAGCAAAACTTTCATCGAAGCCAAGCGCGCACTGGCGTTGGCACCGACTGCGTCTCCGGCGATCGTCACGGCACGCAAGTAAGCGGACTTTTTGTAAGGTGAACTTAAAGTCTTACTTGAAGTTTGCCGCATAGCCGCTAGAATCCTGATCTATTATTGATGGCAAACCGCCTGCGTCCTGCGCAGGCGGTTTTCTTTTCTGCGCCTCCTGCAGAAAAAGCCGCAGCCAGATCAGGATGCTCTGCATATGTCGACCTCGGCCCGCCTCGCAATCATGTTCTTCGCAGCGCTGCTCAGCGCCTGCGCCAGCCGGACACCGCCCCCTGCGCCGGTGGTTCGCGCGCCCATTGTTTTCGGTTCCTCCCAAGCATTCTCCCCTGAAGCGGAAGACGTCTTGTTCCGCGCGCTCGGCCTGGTGGGCACGCCGTATCGCTGGGGTGGCAACACGCCGGATTCGGGTTTCGATTGCAGCGGGCTGATCGGTTATGTCTACCGTGACGTCGCCGGCATTTCTCTGCCGCGCACCACGCGCGAGATGATCAGCATGCAGGCGGCCAGTGTGGGCAAGGAAGGCCTGCAAACCGGTGACCTGATCTTCTTCGCCACCAATGGCGGTTCTCAGGTCAGTCACGCCGGGATCTACGTCGGCGAAGGTCGCTTCGTCCACGCGCCCGCCACCGGCGGCACGGTGAAGCTCGACAGCTTGTCCAAAGCTTACTGGCAGAAAGCCTATCTGAGCGCCAAGCGCGTCTTGCAACCTGAGCACTTGGCACATAACCCATAGTTCGCGAGGTTGTCATGACCGCCCGCACACTTAATCTCGACGATTCCCTGTATCAATACCTGCTCGACGTTTCCCTGCGCGAAACGCCGTTGCTCAAGCGTTTGCGTGACGAAACCCAGGCGCTGCCCATGGCCCGCTGGCAGGTGGCGCCCGAGCAAGGTCAGTTCCTCGCGCTATTGGTGAAGCTCATCGGCGCCAAGCGTTTGCTGGAAGTGGGCACCTTTACCGGTTACAGCGCGTTGTGCATGGCGGCTGCATTGCCGGATGACGGTTCGCTGATCTGCTGTGACATACCCGGCGACTACAACGCCACCGCGCGCCGTTACTGGCAGGAGGCGGGGCTTGCCGAGCGGATTGATCTGCGTCTGGCGCCCGCGCTGGAAACCCTGGCTCAGCTGGATCAGCAAGCGCCATTCGACCTGATCTTCATCGATGCCGACAAAGCCAACTACCCACGTTATCTGGAGCACGCATTGCGTTTGCTACGCGTTGGCGGTCTGGCGGTGTTTGATAACACGCTGTGGAGCGGACGGGTGCTTGAGAACAATCCCGAGAGCGAAGACACCCGAGCCATCCAGGCGCTCAATCGCGCCTTGAAGGATGACTCGCGTGTGGACCTGTCGTTGTTGCCATTGGGTGATGGGTTGACGTTGTGCCGTAAGCGCTAGACGTTTACTTGGCCGCCGAAACCCGCCACACCTTGTTGCCCACGTCATCCGCCACCAACAAATCACCCTGCTGATCAATCACCACACCCACCGGCCGGCCCATGGCTTTTTCTTCGTTGTTGAGGAATCCGGTGAGGACATCAACCGGCTGTCCGGCCGGTTTCCCTGCGCTGAACGGTACGAAAATCACTTTGTAGCCACTGTGCGGTTTACGGTTCCACGAGCCGTGCTGGCCAATGAATGCCCCTTCCTTGAACTGCGCCGGCAGTCTGTTGCCTTCAGCAAACGTCAGGCCCAACGAGGCGGTATGCGGGCCGACCGCGTAGTCCGGCGCAATGGCCTTGGCCACCAGGACGGGGTTTTGCGGCTCGACGCGGATGTCGACGTGCTGACCGTAATAACTGTAAGGCCAGCCGTAGAACCCGCCGTCCTTCACTGATGTGATGTAATCCGGCACCAGGTCGCTGCCGATCTCGTCGCGCTCGTTGACCGCCGTCCACAGTGCGCCGCTCCGAGGTTCCCAGGCCAGGCCGTTGGGATTACGAATCCCCGAGGCGAAGATTCGATGGTTGCCGGTGGCGCGATCCACTTCCCAGATCGCTGCGCGACCTTCTTCCATGTCCATGCCGTTTTCGGCCACGTTGCTGTTGGAGCCCACCGTGACGTACAGCTTGCTGCCGTCCTTGCTGGCGATGACGTTTTTGGTCCAGTGGTGATTCAGCGTACCGCCCGGCAGGTCGATCACCTTCATCGGCTGTGACTTGATCGCCGTCTCGCCGTTTTCATAGTGGAAGCGCAGCAAGCGGTCCGTGTCGGCGACGTACAGGTCATTGCCGACCAGGGTCATGCCGAAGGGGGAGTTGAGATTTTCCAGGAACACCGTGCGGGTTTCGGCGATGCCGTCGTGGTCCTTGTCCCGCAGCAGCGTGATGCGGTTCGGGCTCGGTACTTTGGCGCCGGCACGGCCCATGACTTTGCCCATGACCCAGCCACGAATGCCTTTGCCGTCATCGGGTTTGGGTGGTGCGTTGGTTTCGGCGACCAGCACGTCGCCGTTGGGCAGCACGTAGAGCCAGCGCGGGTGATCGAGACCTTCGGCAAAAGCCGCCACCTGAGTCCCTGTCGCGGCGATCGGTTTCGCACCGTCCGGCCAGCCGATCGCCGGGGCGATGTTCACCGTCGGGATCAGGGTTTTGTTCGGTTCTGGCAGCTTGGGCGACGGGCCGGTGCCGTCGGAGACTTGCAGCCTGGCGGTTTCACCACAGGCCGCAAGCCCTCCGGCGAGCACGATGACGAGAGCGAGCTGGGGCTTGCGCATGCTGATCTTCCCTATGAATGCATTGACCTATTCAATAGAGAAGCGCAGGTGCGCGATGGTTCAACGGGTCAGCCGCGGGCTTCCTTGAACAGCACGGCTATGCCCGGGTGATAATTGCCGGCTTCGTTGCGCAACTTGCGATAGGCATAGGGGAAGTACCAGGCCACCGCGCAGGTGTGTTCCTTTTGCAGGTCGTCGACCATGTCCTGGAGTTCTTCCGGGGTGGAGCTTTGTTGGGCTTTTTGTGGCGCGACAAACAGGCAGCCGAGTTTCAGGTCGCTGGCGTAGCTGATGCGCTTGGCGTCGCTGGTGATGTCCTGCAATGCTTGAGTCAGGTTCAGGCTGTTGACGCGTGGCCAGCGCTGGGTCGCCTGAAGGTAAGCGCGTTCTTCGGTGGTCGCGATAAACAGGTCGGCGCGGCCATTGCGTTCGCCTTCTTCGGTCTGTTTGCGGGTCGGTGTTTGTTGCAGCGTGACCATTTCCGCCATCCAGGCCGCGGCGGACAGCAGGCTCAGGTTGGCTTTTTCGTCGAACCAGTAAGGCGTGTCGTTATCGCCGCGCACGGCGTTGTAGCGGTCGATACAGTCAAACCAGCGTTCCAGCACCGGGCGCAGGAATTCCAGCTTCGGATTGCTGATGATCATGCCTTGCATGTGGCTCACCCTTGTTATTTGTGTTGTGAGGTTGTGGCTCTTTGATATCACTGCTGAGAGTGTGGCACAAGATTGGCGTCAGATAATTGATCGACGGCAGTTAATCGCTCGCAGGCCGCCCGTCTTCAATTGACGCTCCATCCCCAACCCTCTAACCTTCGCGGCTTGTTTCAGGTGCTCTGTGACCTTGGTCGACAGAGTGAAACAGGGAAGCCGGTGAGTGATTCTCTTCAATTGATGAAGGCTCACGATCCCGGCGCTGCCCCCGCAACGGTAAATGAGTGAAGACTGCGCCTTGAGCCACTGTGTCGTATGACATGGGAAGGCGCGCAGTCAGGCGAAACGCCGCTCATGAGCCCGGAGACCGGCCTGATCCATCCAGCGGCATCACGGTGGGCGATGCCAGGCTTTTTGCCGTCTATTCTTGTGCCTGCCCGCCGTTATCCAGCCTCAACGGAGAGCTCCCCCATGACTGATACCCCCGATCGTGACGAACGTCATCTGGCGCGCATGCTGCGCAAAAAAGCCGTGATCGACGAACGCATCGCCAATTCCCCGAATGAATGCGGCCTGCTGCTGGTGCTGACCGGCAACGGCAAAGGCAAAAGCAGTTCGGCCTTCGGCATGCTCGCCCGGTCCATGGGGCACGGCATGCAGTGTGGCGTGGTGCAGTTCATTAAAGGGCGCAGCAGCACCGGCGAAGAACTGTTCTTCCGTCGCTTTCCGGAACAGGTGCGTTTTCATGTGATGGGCGAGGGCTTTACCTGGGAAACCCAGGATCGCCAGCGTGACATCGCCGCCGCTGAAGCCGCGTGGGCGGTGTCCCGCGAATTGCTGCGTGATCCGTCGATCGGCCTGGTGGTGCTGGATGAATTGAACATTGCGCTCAAGCACGGTTATCTGGATCTCGATCAGGTGCTCAGCGACTTGCAGGCCCGTCCGCCGATGCAGCACGTGGTGGTGACCGGTCGCGGCGCCAAGCCGGAGATGATCGAACTGGCCGACACCGTCACCGAAATGGGCGTGATCAAGCACGCATTCCAGGCCGGGATCAAAGCGCAAAAAGGCGTCGAATTGTGAGTCAGCCACGTCATTGCCCGGCGGTGTTGATTGCCGCGCCGGCCTCCGGTCAGGGCAAGACCACCGTCACCGCCGCACTGGCCCGTTTGCATCGCAATCAGGGGCGCAAGGTGCGCGTATTCAAATGCGGCCCGGACTTCCTCGACCCGATGATTCTCGAGCGCGCCAGCGGTGCGCCGGTGTATCAACTGGACATGTGGATGGTCGGCGAGCAGGAAAGTCGTCGACTGTTGTGGGAAGCCGCCGGCGAAGCCGATCTGATTCTCATCGAAGGCGTCATGGGTCTGTTCGACGGTACGCCGTCCAGCGCTGATCTGGCGCGACATTTCGGTGTACCGGTGCTGGGTGTGATCGACGGCACTGCCATGGCGCAGACCTTTGGTGCACTGGCGTTGGGGCTGGCGCGCTATCAGCCGGACTTGCCGTTTGCCGGTGTGCTGGCCAACCGCGTCGGCACCCTGCGTCACGCGCAATTACTGGAAGGTAGTCTCACTGAAGGTTTGCGCTGGTACGGTGCCTTGTCCCGGGAAACCGGGATCGAATTGCCGAGTCGACACCTCGGGCTGGTTCAGGCCAGTGAGTTGAACGATCTCGATCTGCGCCTCGATGCAGCGGCCGATGCACTGGCCAGCAGCTGCGAGGTCGCGCTGCCACCGGCAGTGGAATTCGCCGCGCCTGATGTGATCGCAGCCGAGCCGTTGCTGGCCGGTGTGCGAATTGCCGTGGCCCGTGACGAAGCGTTTGCCTTCACCTACGGCGCCAGCCTGGATTTGCTGCGGGCCATGGGCGCCGAATTGTCGTTTTTCTCGCCGATCCGTGACGCGCAATTGCCGCCGGCAGACAGCCTCTATCTGCCGGGCGGTTATCCCGAATTGCACCATGTGGCGCTGTCGCAGAACACCACGATGCTGGACGCTATTCGCGCTCATCATGCGGCGGGCAAACCGTTGTTGGCCGAGTGCGGCGGCATGCTGTATCTGCTCGATTCGTTGACCGATGTCGAGGGCACTCGCGCTGAACTGGTCGGCTTGCTGGCCGGTGATGCGGTGATGCAAAAGCGTCTGGCCGCGTTGGCGTTGCAGGCGGTCGAGTTGCCGGAAGGTTCGTTGCGCGGACACACCTATCACCATTCGCTGACCAGTACCGAGCTTGAGCCGATTGCTCGTGGCTTGAGCCCGAACGGTGGGCGAGGGGCGGAGGCGGTCTATCGTGAAGGGCGGATGACGGCCTCTTATGTGCACTTTTATTTTCCGTCCAATCCATCGGCGATTGCCGCGCTGTTTGCGCCTGACCTTGAGGACGCCTTCGCGAGCAAGCCCGCTCCTACAGTTGACTGCGTTTCGTCAGGCAACACGCCATCCAATGTGGGAGCGGGCTTGCTCGCGAAGAGGCCATGACGGACAACGCATTTTCCGAAGCCGAACGCGCGGCGGTCTACCGAGCCATCAGCGAACGCCGCGACATGCGTCATTTCAGCGGTGGCACCGTCGAGCCCGAGTTACTGCGGCGCCTGCTCGAAGCTGCGCATCAGGCACCGAGTGTCGGCCTGATGCAGCCCTGGCGGTTCATCCGCATCAGCGATCGAGCCCTGCGCGGCAAGATCCAGTCACTGGTGGAAGAAGAACGCATCCGCACCGCCGAAGCCCTCGGCGAGCGCACCGACGAATTCATGAAGCTCAAAGTCGAAGGCATCAACGATTGCGCCGAGGTGCTGGTCGCTGCACTGATGGACGATCGCGAGCGTCACATTTTCGGCCGTCGCACGATGCCGGAAATGGACATGGCCTCGCTGTCCTGCGCGATCCAGAACCTCTGGCTGGCCTCCCGCGCTGAAGGATTGGGCATGGGCTGGGTGTCGCTGTTCGAGCCGCAAGCACTGGCGGACTTGCTGGGTTTACCCGCTGGAGCCAAGCCCTTGGCCGTTCTATGCCTGGGGCCGGTCAAGGAATTTTATCCGGCGCCGATGCTGGTACTCGAAGGCTGGGCGCAGGCGCGTCCGCTCAGTGAGTTGCTGTATGAAAATTATTGGGGAGTGAGTCAATGAGTGTGGCGTTGTTGAGTGTCGCCGCGGTTGCGCTGGATGCGCTGCTGGGTGAACCCAAACGCTGGCATCCGCTGGTGGCGTTCGGCCGCTTTGCCAACCGCATCGAGCAACGTTTCAATGGCGGCGGTGGCCGCGGCTGGCGCAGCCATGGCGTGACTGCCTGGGTGATCGCAGTATTGCCGCTGACCCTGCTGGCCACGGCGTTTTCCTGGGCGCCCTACGTCGGCTGGATCGTCGAGATACTCGTACTCTATTGCGCCCTCGGCATGCGCAGCCTCGGTGAACACGTTACGCCTGTGGCCAAGGCGCTGCGCAGTGATGATCTGGAAGAGGCGCGCAAACGTGTCAGTTATCTGGTCAGCCGCCAGACCAGCGAACTGGATAAAACCGAAGTCGCCCGCGCCGCCACAGAGTCTGTCCTGGAGAACGGCAGCGACGCGGTATTCGCTGCGCTGTTCTGGTTTGCCGTGGCCGGTGCGCCCGGTGTGGTGCTCTACCGTTTGAGCAACACGCTGGATGCGATGTGGGGTTACCGCAATGAACGCTTCGAGCGTTTCGGCTGGGCCGCGGCAAAGATCGACGACGTCCTCAACTACATTCCTGCACGCCTGGTGGCATTGACCTACGCGCTGTTGGGCAAAACCCGCCTGGCGCTGAAATGCTGGCGCACCCAGGGCCCGACCTGGGACAGCCCGAATGCCGGTCCGGTGATGGCGGCCGGTGCCGGTGCGCTCGGCGTCGAGTTGGGCGGGGCGGCGATTTATCACGGTGAACTGCATCAGCGTCCGCCACTGGGTGAAGGCGTGCCGGCGGACGCCGACTCCATCGACCGTGGCTGGCAATTGGTCCAGCGCGGGGTATGGTTATGGTTGCTGATCCTCTGCGTGGGGGCTGAATTTTATGCTTGAGCACGGTGGTCGGTTACGCAAGGCGGCGCTCGATTACGGCATCGCCGAAGCCGATTGGCTCGACCTGTCCAGCGGCCTCGCGCCCTGGCCGTTTCCGGTCCCGGAGATTCCGTTGCGGGCCTGGGCGCGGTTGCCGGAAACCGATGACGGTCTGGAGCAGGCGGCCTGTGATTATTACGGCGCCGCTCAGGTCCTGCCGGTAGCCGGCTCGCAAATGGCGATCCAGTTGCTGCCGCGTTTGCGCCGGGCCGGCAAGGTCGGCGTGCTCTCGCCGTGTTACGCCGAACACGCCGAAGCGTGGCGCCGTAATGGCTACATCGTGCGTGAAGTGCTGGAGCAGGAAGTCGACTTCTTTCTCGACAGCCTCGACGTGCTGGTGGTGGTCAACCCGAACAATCCTACCGGCCTGAGCCTGACACCGAGACGTCTGCTCGACTGGCACACGCGGCTGGCCCAGCGCGGAGGCTGGCTGGTGGTGGACGAGGCGTTCATGGACAACACACCGCAGCTGAGCCTGGCACCTTTTGCCAATCGGGTCGGGTTGATCGTGCTGCGCTCCTTCGGCAAGTTTTTTGGTCTGGCCGGTGTGCGGCTGGGTTTCGTGCTGGCCGAGCGCAAGTTACTCAAGTTGCTGGCCGAGCAAGTGGGGCCGTGGGCGGTCAGCGGGCCGACGCGGGTGCTGGGGCAGGCCTGTCTGCTGGATACCGAAGGGCATGCCCGGCAACGGGTTCGCGCTGAAGAAGCCAGCGAGCGTCTGGCGTTGCTGCTTGAACAGCACGGTTTCAAACCCCAGGGTGGCTGCGCCTTGTTTCAATGGCTGATCACCGACCGCGCCGAAGTCCTGCATGAGTTCATGGCCCGGCGCGGCATTCTGTTGCGGTTGTTCACGAACAACAGCAGCCTGCGTTTCGGCTTGCCCGCCGATGAAACCGACTGGACACGTCTCGCGCAAGCGTTCGAAGCCTACGCCAAGGAAACCCAATGACTACGTTGATGGTGCAAGGCACCACTTCCGACGCCGGTAAAAGTACGCTGGTGACGGCGTTGTGCCGCTGGGTCGTGCGTCAGGGCGTGAGCGTCGTACCGTTCAAACCACAGAACATGGCGCTTAACAGTGCCGTGACCGCCGACGGTGGCGAGATCGGTCGTGCGCAAGCGGTGCAGGCTCAGGCCGCCAACCTTGAGCCGCACACCGACATGAACCCGGTGCTGCTCAAACCCAACAGTGATACCGGCGCTCAAGTGATCATCCATGGCCGCGCGGTCACGACGATGAACGCGGTCGCGTATCACGACTACAAAGCCATCGCCATGAAAGCAGTGCTGGCCTCTCATGAACGGCTGAGCGCGGCGTATCCGGTGGTTATGGTCGAAGGCGCGGGTTCGCCGGCCGAGATCAATCTGCGCGCCGGCGACATCGCCAACATGGGCTTTGCCGAGGCGGTGGATTGCCCGGTGGTGCTGATTGCCGACATCAATCGCGGCGGGGTTTTTGCGCATCTGGTGGGCACGCTGGAACTGCTGTCGCCCAGCGAGCAGGCGCGAGTCAAAGGCTTCATCATCAACCGGTTTCGCGGCGATATCGCTTTGCTGCAACCGGGGCTGGATTGGCTGGAAGCGCGCACCGGCAAACCAGTGATTGGCGTTCTGCCTTATGTGATGGACCTGCATCTTGAGGCCGAGGACGGTATCGATCAGCGGCAGACTGACAAGGCCGACCAGGTGCTGAAAGTGGTAGTGCCGGTGCTGCCGCGCATCAGCAATCACACCGATTTCGATCCACTGCGCCTGCATCCGCAGGTGGATCTGCAATTCATCGGCCCCGGTCAGGCGATTCCACCGGCCGACCTGATTATTCTCCCTGGTTCGAAAAGTGTGCGTAGCGACCTCGCGTATTTGCGGGCCAATGGCTGGGACACCGCGATCAGTCGTCATCTGCGTTATGGCGGCAAAGTGCTGGGCATTTGCGGCGGTCTGCAAATGCTCGGCGAGCAGGTACACGATCCGCTGGGCCTTGAAGGCGCACCGGGTTCCAGCGCCGGTTTGGGCTTGTTGGCGTTCGAAACGCAGCTCGAAGAAGAGAAGCAATTGCGCAATGTGCGCGGGCGTCTGGCACTGGAAGACGCGCCGGTCAGCGGCTATGAAATTCATGCCGGGGTGACCACCGGGCCGGCGTTGGAAAACGCCGCCGTGCAACTGGACGATGGTCGCTGCGACGGTGCGCAAAGCGTGGACGGGCAGATTTTCGGCACCTATCTGCATGGCCTGTTTGAATCACCCGCGGCGTGCAGTGCCCTGTTGCGCTGGGCAGGTTTGCAGGCGGTGCAGGACGTGGATTATCACGCGTTGCGTGAGCGCGATATCGAGCGGCTGGCGGATCTGGTGGAGAAGCATCTGGATACCCGACTGTTGCGTGAACTTTGTGGGTTTTAGGGTGACCGTGCTGGCCTCTTCGCGAGCAAGCCCGCTCCCACATTGGAATGCGATCACCTGTGGGAGCGGGCTTGCTCGCGAAGAGGGCAGTGGCCTCACCGCCAATTTGAAGGAATGAACCATGCTGCAACTGATCCTCGGCGGCGCCCGCTCCGGCAAAAGTCGCCTGGCTGAAAAACTCGCCTCCGACAGCGGTCTGGTAGTGACGTACATCGCCACCAGCCAACCCCTCGACGGTGAAATGAACGAGCGGGTGGCCCATCACCGCGCCCGTCGTCCAGCCGAATGGGCGTTGATCGAAGAGCCGGTGGAACTCGCCCGCATCCTGCGCGAAACCGCCAGCGCCGATCGTTGCCTGCTGGTGGATTGCCTGACGTTGTGGATGACTAATCTGCTGATGCTCGACGACACCAAGCGTCTGTCAGCCGAGCGTGATGCATTGCTGGACTGCCTGGCGTCGTTGCCGGGTGAAATCATTTTTGTCAGCAACGAGACCGGAATGGGTGTCGTGCCGCTGGGCGAATTGACTCGCCGTTATGTCGATGAAGCCGGTTGGCTGCATCAAGCGTTGGCCGAGCGCTGTCAGCGCGTCGTCCTGACCGTCGCCGGTCTGCCCCTGACTTTGAAAGGAACCGTGTTATGACTCAATCCTGGTGGCTGAACCCGTGCAAGCCGATCGATGCTCAAGCGGTCGTGCAGGCGCAGGCCCGTCAACAGCAACTGACCAAACCGGCCGGCTCCCTCGGTCGGCTTGAGTCGGTGGCCGTGCAATTGGCCGGGCTGCAGGGGCAGGTCAAACCGAGTATCGATCAGCTGTGGATCGCGATTTTTGCCGGTGACCATGGCGTGGTCGCTGAAGGGGTATCGGCATTTCCTCAGGAAGTCACCGGACAGATGCTGCACAACTTCGTCAGCGGTGGGGCGGCGATCAGCGTGTTGGCGCGGCAACTCGGGGCATCCCTTGAAGTCGTCGACCTCGGCACGGTGACCCCGTCGTTGAATTTGCCGGGTGTGCGTCACTTGAACATCGGCCCAGGCACGGCGAATTTCGTCGAAGGTTCGGCGATGACGCCGGCTCAAGGCGAACTCGCTTTGCAGGCCGGCCGCGACAGCGTGCAGCGCGCCATCGCGGCGGGTGCGCAGTTGTTTATCGGTGGCGAGATGGGCATCGGTAATACCACTGCGGCCAGTGCGCTGGCCTGTGCCTTGCTCGATTGTGCGGTGGTGCATCTGACCGGGCCGGGCACGGGTTTGAACGCGGCGGGTGTCAGCCATAAAGCTCAGGTCATCGAGCGCGCTTTGGCGTTGCACAGTGCTCAACGTGGCGATGCGCTACAAACCCTGTTCAACCTCGGCGGTTTTGAAATCGCGGCACTGGTCGGCGCGTATCTGGCGTGTGCCCAGGAAGGCGTTGCGGTGCTGGTGGACGGTTTTATTTGCAGCGTTGCGGCGTTGGTGGCGGTGCGCTTGAACCCTGAATGCCGTCAGTGGCTGTTGTTCGGTCATCGCGGCGCCGAGCCGGGCCATCGTCATGTACTGGAATCCCTGAACGCCGAACCGCTGCTGGACCTCGGCCTGCGTCTGGGCGAGGGCAGTGGCGCGGCGTTGGCCGTGCCTTTATTGCGCCTGGCGTGTGACCTTCACGGGCAGATGGCGACCTTCGCCGAGGCCGCCGTGGCGGACCGTCCGGCATGACCTTGCGCCTGGACCTGTTGCGCCACGGCGAAACCGAACTCGGCGGCGGTTTGCGCGGCAGCCTTGACGATGCGCTGACCGAAAAGGGCTGGGCGCAGATGCGCGCGGCGGTGGTCGAGCAGGGGCCTTGGGATCGTTTGGTCAGCTCGCCACTGCAGCGGTGTGCGCGGTTCGCCGAAGAACTCGGCGCACAGCTGGGTTTGCCGGTGCAGTTGGATAAAGACCTGCAAGAGCTGCACTTCGGCGCTTGGGAAGGGCAGAGCGCTGCGGCGCTGATGGACACTGATGCCGAGGCGTTGGGATTGTTCTGGGCCGACCCTTACTCGTTTACGCCGCCTCAGGGTGAACCGGTGGTGGATTTTTCGACGCGAGTGTTGGCGGCCGTTGAGCGCTTGCAGGCTACCTGCGCAGGCGAGCGGGTGTTGCTGATCAGTCATGGCGGGGTCATGCGTTTGTTGCTGGCTCAGGCGCGAGGATTGCCTCGTGAGCAGTTGCTCAACGTCGAAGTCGGGCATGGCGCGTTGTTTTCGATGACGGTCGAATCCGGCGTGTTGTCAAAGGAAGCGCTCTGACCATGTTGCCGTTCTGGGTCGCCCTGCAATTTTTGAGCAGTCTGCCGATTCGTCTGCCGGGCATGCCGGCGCCACAGGCGTTGGGGCGGTCGCTGCTGTTTTATCCGCTGGTCGGCCTGCTGTTCGGCGGGATTTTGTGGGCGTTCAATTGGCTGTTACTCGGCACGCCGTTGTTGCTTCACGCAGCGCTGTTGCTGACGGTTTGGGTATTGCTCAGCGGCGCGTTGCACCTGGACGGCCTGGCCGATAGCGCCGATGCGTGGCTCGGCGGGTTCGGCGATCGCGAGCGCACGTTGACGATCATGAAGGACCCGCGCAGCGGGCCGATTGCGGTCGTGACGCTGGTGCTGGTGTTGCTGCTCAAATTCGCCGCGTTGCTGGCATTGATCGAGCAGCAACACGCCGTTGTCCTGATCATTGTCCCGTTGATCGGGCGCAGCGCGATGCTGGGCTTGTTCCTGACCACGCCTTATGTGCGTGCCGGTGGCTTGGGGCAAGCGCTGACCGATCATCTGCCGCGTTTGGCGGGCAAACAGGTGTTGGCGGTGAGTGCGTTGGCGTGTGTTTTGATTGCCGGTCTCAGCGGCGTGTTGGCCGTTGTGCTGGCGGCGCTGGTGTTTGTCTGGCTGCGGCAAGTGATGCTGCGCCGATTGGGCGGCACGACGGGCGATACGGCGGGGGCGTTGTTGGAAATCCTTGAGGTCGCGGTGCTGGTGGGATTGGCTATCTGCTGAACTTCCCACATCATGTAACTTGATTTAACACAACCGCGGGTATATACACGCACCATGCTCGACTCCCAATGTTTATGCATCAACCTGCGTCGCGCCGCCCGTGGCGTCAGCAGGCATTACGACGGCGCTCTCGACGGCTTCGGGATCAACGTCGCCCAGTATTCTCTGCTGTGTAATCTGCAGCGTCTGGATAAACCGAGTATTTCCACGTTGGCCGAGGCCATGGGCCTGGATCGCAGCACCTTGGGGCGCAATCTGCGGGTGCTGGAAGGCGAAGGCCTGCTGATGCTGGTTGAGGGCGAAGACATGCGTAACCGCATCGTCATGCTCACCGAGGCCGGTGTTGAACGCCTGAAAGCGGCCTTGCCCGCTTGGGAAGCGGCGCAACAGCGGTTGATTGACCGCTTGGGTGCCGAGAAACGCGAAACCTTGCTGCGACTGCTGGACGAACTGGCGTGATGCCGGTTTTTTCGATCTTAAGCGGGTATATACCCGCTACCGGAGAATAAGAATGACATCGATGTGGCGTACGTGTGGTTGGGTTTTGTTGGGGAGTGCGCTGATTCTCGCGTTGTCCTTGGGCGTCAGACACGGCTTCGGGCTGTTTCTGGCACCGATGAGTGCCGAGTTCGGCTGGGGGCGTGAGACGTTTGCTTTCGCCATTGCCTTGCAGAACCTGATCTGGGGCCTGGCACAGCCATTCACCGGCGCGCTGGCCGACCGCTTTGGCGCCGCGAAAGTGGTGCTGGTCGGCGGTGTCTTGTATGCATTGGGTCTGGTGTTCATGGGCCTGTCGGATTCCGCCGTGACCTTGTCCCTGAGTGCCGGCCTGTTGATCGGCATCGGTCTGTCGGGCACCTCGTTCTCGGTGATCCTTGGCGTGGTCGGTCGCGCAGTACCGCCGGAGAAACGCAGCATGGGCATGGGCATTGCCAGCGCTGCCGGCTCTTTCGGCCAGTTCGCCATGTTGCCCGGCACGCTGGGGTTGATCGGCTGGCTCGGCTGGTCAGCGGCATTGCTGGTGTTGGGCCTGTTGGTGGCGCTGATCGTGCCGCTGGTGAGCATGCTCAAGGACAAGCCGCTACCGGTGTTCGGTCATGAACAAACACTGTCCGAAGCCCTGCACGAGGCCTGTTCCCATTCAGGATTCTGGCTGCTGGCGTTCGGCTTTTTTGTCTGCGGCTTCCAGGTGGTATTCATCGGCGTGCACTTGCCGGCTTATCTGGTGGATCAGCACCTCCCGGCGAGCGTCGGTACGACGGTGCTGGCGTTGATCGGGCTGTTCAATATTTTTGGTACCTACACGGCAGGCTGGCTCGGCGGGCGGATGTCCAAGCCGCGTTTGCTCACCGGCCTGTATCTGCTGCGGGCAGTCGTGATCGGGTTGTTCCTGTGGGCACCCGTCACGACGACCACCGCGTACCTGTTTGGCATGGCAATGGGCTTCCTGTGGCTGTCGACCGTGCCCTTGACCAACGGCACCGTCGCGACCTTGTTCGGCGTGCGAAATCTGTCGATGCTCGGTGGGATTGTTTTCCTGTTTCACCAGCTCGGATCGTTCCTCGGCGGCTGGTTGGGCGGGGTGGTGTACGACCGAACCGGGAGCTATGACTTGATCTGGCAAGTGGCGATTCTCTTGAGCCTGTTGGCCGCAGCCCTGAACTGGCCGGTGCGTGAGCAGCCGGTGGCGCGCCTGCAAACACAGATGAGTGCGATATGAACAGTCTCTGGCCGCGGATCGCTGTTGTCGCTGTCTGCGCCTTGCTGCTGGCCCTGTCGTGGTGGGGCTGGCATCAGGGCGGGCTGGCGTTGATGCAACTGGGCATGGGTGCTTGCTAGCAGGATGTGAGGGCGAGTAACTTCGTTTTTGACGATTACTCAAGGATGCACCGACATGCTGATGCGCTGGCTTGCAGTTCCCGCGTTACTGGTAGCGTTTAGTGGATTGGCTCAAGCGGCCGAATGCCCGGAGCTTTTGCAAGGCTCGTTGCCCAAGTTGCGCGCCAAGGAGTCCATCGACCTGTGCCAGCGCTTCGCCGGCAAACCGCTGGTGGTGGTCAATACCGCGAGCTTCTGTGGTTTCGCCCCGCAGTTCAAAAGCCTTGAGGCGCTGAATTGGCGTTACAAGGATCAGGGGCTGGAGGTGATCGGTGTTCCGTCCAACGACTTCAAACAAGAGTCCAAGGATGGCGAAGAGACTGCCAAGGTCTGCTACGTGAACTACGGCGTGACGTTCACCATGACTGAGCCGCAGAAAGTCCGCGGTAATGACGCGACGCACTTGTTCAAGATCATCGCCAAGCAGAGCACCGCGCCGAAGTGGAACTTCTACAAATACGTGGTCGATCGCAAGGGCAAAGTGATCGCCAGTTTTTCCAGCCTGACCAAGCCTGATGATCCCGAGTTCATCGAAGCGGTGGAGAAGGCACTGGCCTCGCAGCCCTGATCGACGTCCATTAAAAAGCCCCGCCTCTGTACAAGAGAGCGGGGCTTTTTCAATTCAGGCGGCGAGCGGTTCAGGTTCGCCGTGAATCATCAGAAGCGGTAGGTCGCGCCAACACCGAAACCGTTCGCATAGTTTTCATACTCGGCGCTGTAGTTCTGGCGGCCGTTGCTGTTGTTGACCTTGACCGACTCTTCGCGCAGGTACGAATACGCTATGTCGATGGTCAGGTCGTCGGTCGGGCTCCAGCCAGCGCCCAGGCTGAAAATCTTGCGATCGCCAGTCGGAATACGTGGGGAGCGGTTTACGTTATTGGTTGGCGACTGGTCAACCGACAGGCCGGTACGCAGCACCCATTGCTTGTTCAGCTGGTACGAAGCACCGATGGCGTGAGCCCAGGTGTCGTGCCAGTTCTGTTCTTCAGTGATGGTGCCAAAGCCGCGTGCGGCCAGGGCGGCAGGAACGCCTTCGTTCTCGACGGAGATTTCTTTCAGGCGGCTCCAGCGAGTCCAGGTGCTGCCTGCGTAAAGGGTCCACTGATCGTTCAGCTGATGAGTGACCGAGAAGTCCACCGACTCAGGCGTGGTGATGTCCAGCGAAGCGTCGAACTTCTGGTTCGGGTTCTGGCCCAGCGCCGAGAGCAGGCCGTAGTTGACCTTGGTGTCACCTTCGAGCTTGTACTTCACTTTCGAGTGATAGGTCAGGCCGAGGCGAGTGCTTTCGAGGGCTTGAACCATGATGCCGATGTTGTAACCCAGCGCGGTGTCGTCACCTTTGATCTTGACGGTACCGTCTGCTGCGCGAGGGTTCAGCGACAGGTTCGATTCCAGGGTGCCGTCAATGCGGTTGATGGTCGGACCGAAACCGATCGACACCTTGTCGTTGAAGGCGTAGCTGACGGTTGGCTGGAGAGTCACGATTGTGACTTCGCTCTTGCTGCCGAAGTAACGGCCGGCAAAGCCGTTCTCATAGTCGGTCACCAGGCCGAATGGAGCGTAGACGCCGAAACCGACTGCCCACTGGTCATCGATTGGCTTTACGTAGTAGCCCATGGGCACGCCCATGAAAGGGACCATGTCACCTTTGTTGGTACCACTATTCGGGCGGGAACTGGCATCACTGATATCAGCATGCGCGTCGATAAATGCAACACCACCGGTCACTTGTTCGCGCTTGAGGCGAGACATGCCGGCAGGGTTGCCAAAAACGGTGGATGCGTCGTCGGCAGAAGAAGATCGCCCGGCAAAACCTGTCCCCATCCCGCTGATGCTTTGTTCGTTGAGGGCAAAGCCACTTGCGAAGATCTGGGTGGATGCCATGGCAACGGCGAGGCTAAGGGTGGTTTTGAGCATTACTTTTTTCATTATTAGAACTCCTGGTGATCACCGGGGCGAAAATTACCAACATTTTCGTCCCAGCGCCATAGGCTGTAATGCTTGATTTAGAGCGGTTTTGTAGGACAATCCGACCAAAATCGCAGCAGTTGCGCGATCTTGTGGAAATGGCAGGTCAGCAGGCGACCTGATTCAGCGGTGCAACACAGGTTTGCCAGGCGCAGGTGAAGTCTCTCAGGCGTCCTTGAGGCTGGAAGGTCTGGCGCCAGATTCGGGCCATTCCCAGTAGGTCGTCTGCTTCGGGGAGGGGGGTGTTCTGTTCTTCTACCAGCAGCCAGGCGATGGCGGTGGCGTAACGCAGGTTGACGGTCAATTCGAGGTGCGGACCACTCAGGAAAGCATGTTGGCTGGCCAGACCGCGAACCAGGCTTGCGCGGTCCGGGTCAAGTGCCAGGTAGTGGTCCCAAAGTGCTTGATGGCGGGGTTCGGCGATTCGGTACAGGCCGTGTCCACGGCGGTCATGCAGGGCAGTTCCAAGGGCGGACTGGCTGGCGGCGACGCCCAGCAGCAGGGATTCGGCAGTTGCGCTATGGCACCCGAGGTAAATCAATGTCGGGCGGATCACATAACGGCACAGTTCGCTGGCAGCGATACCCATAAAGCCCTCGAAACATGAAATGGTCGGCGATACCTGAAGGGCATTGGCAGCAGTGAATCGAATCAGGCTCGCCGGAAGCGGACCACGCCGCTTGAGTTGAAGTGTAGTGTCATATTCGCGCCGTAAAGGCCTGTTTTTAAAATATTTCCGGCTGCGAGTTATAACCCTTATATCGCTTAGTGCTTAGGCGGTGGCAGCGAAAAGAGAAATATCAGGCAATAAAAAGCCCCGCTTTTTGGGCGAGGCTTTTGAGGTTTTCAGTCTTTCTGGCGTATCAGGCAACCAGTGCCTGACGGGTACGCTCGATCACGGCCTGCAGCGGCTCGGCGCTGGAGTATTGATCGGGGTACAGGCGTTCGCTGTGACGAGCGATGCCGTGTTCGTTGACCAGAGTGAAGCTGAAGCAGCCTTTGCGAGCAGCCATGATCAGGCAGTTCATTGGTGCAAAAGCGTTGGTTAGGGTGCGAATGGCATCCTGAGTGTGGATTTGAGTAGACATAGTCATTGGGTGTTCCTACAAGCGACACGGATAAGAACCGTGCAAAGTTAAAACGTTCCAGTGACGACAACCACCATTGGTCGAACGAAGAACCCGACTGGAACAAAGCAGCCAGTTTGAAGCGCTGATAATTGGCGCGCTTGGGCTGGCAGGTAGGTACTTAGGAGGGCAGGCAACACATCAAGGGCAAAGGTTCTGGGCCCGGGGTGAAGATCCTGATCAATTTGCAGGTTGGTTCGGTCAGAGTAAGTGAGCTTCGCAACACCCTTCGCTTTGTTCGAAGGCAGTGTTGACGCAAGGTTTACCTGGAAACCATCGAGGTGGTCGATCCCGCTTTGTCGGTGGAGGCTTCCTTTGGGAAGGCTGACCGGGGGGATTTGTTCGACCAGAATTGACTTTCAGCTTGGTACTAACGCCGCGGATACTAACGGATTGAATTGCTGAAGGGAAGTGTGTTAGCAAAAAAGTTCTCTGGGTGCCCCTCATTCAACGTCCGGATTGGCGCTCGGAAAAAGCCATGACCCGCAGACTTGCCCTGTAATAGCACAAATTCCGACCATTGGCAGTCACGGCTCATCGGGCCAGGACCAGCCTGGATCATGGGTTTGCCAAGGTTTATCCCCAAGTGCGGGCGAAAAATGCGCCGAAAAAGCGCATCGATATAACTGCCTCGAAGGTACTTGTGCACATAAGTCGCGGAGGGTGTCACGCCGCTGTCATCATCGCTTCAAACGCAGTGGGTGCCTGTAACCAAAATTTAAGTCAATGAAAAACATCGCTTTTTTTTACTGGTGAAAAAATCGTCAGTTTGACTGCGAGCCCCATTCCATACGGCTTTGCGAGAGTTCAAGGGCGGTTGTCCACTGAGTTATCCACAGCTTCTGTGGATTGTCCCGAGCGCTTGCTCTAGGACGGGCGTGCCGGGTTTTTTTAGGCTTTACCTGTAAGAAAAAAAGAGTAGAGTGGCGCGCCTTCCGATCTGCCCCACAGTGCTTTATGAAGTTTCGCTCAGTATCAGTCTCTGCAACCTCCACACCTCCCAGCGTTACCCCGCCCAAGCGCTTTTCGATGCGTGTGGCCGAGTGGCTGCTGGACAGCCCGCGTCTGGGCGAAAACCCCAACGTCAAACACTTCGCCGGACGTTTGCTCAAGCAGCCAGCCCGTGAAGGGGTCGTGGCCGCGCAAAGCCGTCTCGGTCAGCTGATGTGCCGTGAATGCGGGAATGCCCGGGATCGCCGTATCGGTCAGGACCTTCTGCGTTCGGCCGCGCGGTCAGGGGATCGGCGCGCCCAGCAGGAACTGGGTCTGATCGAAGACTGAGCTGTCCAAGACCTGACGCCTTGGTTAACCTTCAAGCTTTATTTCATTGGCAGGAGTGGCTATGGCTATGGACTTGACCAGCGCATTGCTCGGTCTGGCGGGCGCTGCGCTGCCGTTACTGGTACTGGCCTGGCAACTTCAGCGCCGAGCGAGCGCCACGCAGTCAGAGGTTGCACTGCTGGAAGAGCGCCTGGCCACGGCCCATCTGGCTCAGGATGGATTGAACGCCCAACTCGAAGCCTGTCGCGATGAGATCGGTGATCTGGGCCAGGCCAACGCCGCCAAACAAGCAGACCTGGCCGCCGTTCGCCGTGAAGTCGAATTGCTGCAAATCGAACGCGACGATGCACGCGACGCCGCTCACGCCTGGAATCTGGAACGCGCCGGCAAAGAGGCTGAGTTGCGCCGTCTGGACGCCCAGGCCGCTTCGCTCAACGCCGAGCTGCGTGAGCAGCAGGAAAGCCATCAGCAGCGCCTCAACGACCTGCAGGGCTCGCGAGACGAACTGCGAGCGCAGTTCGCCGAGCTGGCCGGCAAAATCTTCGACGAGCGCGAGCAGCGCTTTGCCGAAACCAGTCAACAGCGCCTCGGTCAGTTGCTCGATCCGTTGAAAGAACGCATCCAGTCCTTCGAAAAACGCGTCGAAGAAAGCTATCAGGCAGAAGCCCGCGAACGTTTTTCCCTGGCCAAGGAACTGGAGCGGCTGCAACAGCTGAACCTGCGCCTGAGCGACGAAGCCACCAACCTGACCCGCGCCTTGAAAGGCCAGAAAACCCAAGGCAACTGGGGTGAGCTGATTCTTGAGCGGGTGCTTGAACACGCGGGCCTGGAGAAGGGGCGCGAGTACCAGACCCAGGTCAACCTCAAGGGCCCGGACGGTGAACGTTTCCAGCCGGACGTGATCATTTATCTGCCGGGCGACAAGCAGGTGGTGGTCGATTCCAAGGTCAGCCTCACGGCCTATCAGCAATACGTCGCGGCCGAAGACGATGCCATCGGCCAGATCGCCATCAAGCAGCACGTGCTGTCCCTGCGCACTCACGTCAAAGGGCTCGCCGGCAAGGATTACAAGCGTCTCGACGGTTTGCACAGCCTGGATTTCGTCCTGCTCTTCGTACCGATCGAAGCGGCATTTTCCGCCGCATTGCAGGCTGAGCCGACGCTGTTTCAGGAGGCCTTCGACCGCAACATTGTGATCGTCAGCCCGACCACGTTACTGGCGACCCTGCGCGTCATCGACAGCCTGTGGAAGCAGGAGCGCCAGAGCCAGAACGCCCGGGAAATCGCCGAGCGGGCCGGGTGGCTGTACGACAAGTTCGTGTTGTTCATCCAGGATCTGGATGAAGTCGGCAGTCGATTACAGCAACTGGATAAAGCCTACAGTTCTGCGCGCAACAAGCTGACAGAAGGCCGCGGCAATCTGGTCAGCCGCAGCGAGCAACTCAAGTTGCTTGGCGCGCGGGCGAGCAAGAGCCTGCCGGCAGACTTGCTGGAGCGGGCGATGACGGATGTGGATGGGTTGGCTGAGTTGCCCGAATAGACTTCTGTTGCTGTTGACATTTGTGGCGAGGGGGCTTGCCCCCGTTGGGCTGCGAAGCGGCCCCAAAACCATTCACCCGATTTCTTCAGGTAAAAGCGCGTTGCATGATTTACGACTGCTGCGCAGCCGAGCGGGGGCAAGCCCCCTCGCCACAGTGGTGTGTATAGAAACCTGCCACGCTACAACGGCAAATGCCGACTCAGCAGCGCCCGCAACGCCGCCGGTTTCACCGGTTTGGCCAGATAATCCAGCCCCGCCGCATGCACTTGGGCCACCGTCTCCGGTCGCCCATCGGCGCTGATCACTACCCCTGGCACTGGCTCACCCAATCGGGTTCGCAGCCATGCCATCAGTTCGGTCCCGGTCTCGCCATCGTCCAGGTGGTAATCCACCAGCGCCAATTGCGGTCGCATCCCGTCGCTAAGCAGCGCCGCGCATTCATCGCGGTTGCGCGCGGTCCAGACCTGACAACCCCAGCGCGTGAGCAAGCTGTTCATGCCGATCAGGATGCTGTCTTCGTTGTCGATGCACAGCACCTGCGAGCCGCTCAGCAATTTGCCATTGAGTTCGGCGACCTGGGTCGGGAGCGCGGATTGCGCATGAGCCAACGGCACACTGACGCTGAACACACTGCCGCGCCCCGGCCAGGAGCGTACGCGCAAGGTATGACCCAGCACGCGACACAGCCCGTCAGCGATCGCCAGGCCAAGCCCCAGGCCTTTCTCCGCGCGCGTCTGGTGGCTGTCGAGGCGTTTGAATTCTTCGAAAATGACCTGCTGTTTATCCACAGGAATGCCCGGACCACGGTCCCAGACTTCCAGGCACAGCTCGCCCTTGCGTCGACGAACCCCTAGCAGCACCGGGCCTTTGGCGTAGCGGAAAGCATTGGTCAGGAAGTTCTGCAGGATTCGTCGCAGCAGTTTGATATCGCTGTCGACGCGCAACGTACTGCCCCTGACGCGGAATTTCAGCCCTTGGTCGCGGGCCAGCGCCTTGAACTCGGCACCGAGGACATCGAACATCTCATTGAGCACGAACGGTTTGGGATCAGGGTTGATCTTGCCGTTTTCCAGGCGGGAAATGTCCAGCAGGTCGCTGATCAAGTCCTCGGCCGAGCGTAGTGAAGTGTCCAGATGATGGACCAGTTTCTGCGCCTCACCGGAAAGGCCGTCGTCTTGGTGGGAAAGGGCGGCCGAGAACAGTCGCGCAGCGTTCAACGGTTGCATCAAGTCGTGGCTGACCGCCGCCAGGAAACGGGTTTTAGACTGATTGGCCGATTCCGCGGTGCCCTTGGCTTCGGTCAGGGCGAGGTTGAGTTGCGACAGTTCGTGGGTCCGCTCGGTGACCCGACGCTCCAGGCCCTCGTTGGCTTCGGTCAGCGCCTGCTCAGCCTCGCGGAACGCGGTGATGTCGGTGAAACTCATGACAAAACCGCCGCCCGGCATCGGGTTGCCGATCAGCTCGATCACACGGCCATTAGGGAAAAGTCTTTCAGAAGTATGGGCGCGGCCCTGACGCATCCAGTGCAAGCGCCGTGCTACATGCACTTCGGCTTCGCCGGGGCCGCACAGGCCGCGTTCGGCGTTGTAGCGAATGATGTCGGCAATCGGTCGGCCAAGCCTGATCAGTCCATCCGGATAGTTGAACAGCTCCAGGTAGCGCCGGTTCCAGGCGACCAGTTTCAGCGACTGGTCGACCACACTGATGCCTTGGGTGATGTTCTCGATCGCGCCTTGCAGCAGCGCGCGGTTGAATTGCAGCACTTCGGAGGCTTCGTCGGCGATTCGGACCACGTCCTCGAGTTGCATTTCCCGACCTTCGATGGCGGCTTTTACCACCGCTCGGGTCGAAGAAGCACCCAGCACACCGGCCAGCAAACGTTCGGTATGGGCGATCCATTCACCATCGGCGTTCTGGTTCGGGTTGAAGCCTTTGCCCTGGCGGTAGGCGAAGCGGATAAAACTTTGACGGGCGCGTTCCTCACCGACGAAGCGTGCGGCCAACTGCAATAAATCGTCGATCTGCACCGACAGCATCGAACGGGCGCTGGGGCGGGCGCTGATTTCCTGACCGATGAAGCGACCCGCCTGCCAATGTTCCGAAACCCTCGTACGCGACAGCACCGACACCCAGGCGAACAGCGTGAAGTTGGCTGCAAGCGACAACACCACGCCTTGTGTCAACGGGGTGAGCGGCAGTTTCAGCGGGTTGCTGTGCAACCAGGCCAGCCCCGGGAAACTGCTCAAGGACAAACCGAGGCTGTGGGCCGCTATCGGCAAAATCAGGGTGTAGAACCAGAGGAATGTCCCGGCGGCGAGGCCGGCGAATACTCCCCGGCGATTGGCTTGTTTCCAGTACAGCGCGCCGAGCATGGCGGGGGCCAGTTGGGTCACGGCGGCGAAGGCGATCTGGCCGATGGTCGCCAGGCTCGCCGTCGAGCCGAGCAGGCGATAACTGACGTAGGCCAGCAGCAGAATCACCACAATGCTCACTCGGCGTACCGAGAGCATCCACTGGCGGAACACTTCGAACGGCCGCTCGGCGTTGTTGCGCCGCAGCAACCATGGCAACAGCATGTCGTTGGAGACCATGGTCGACAACGCCACGCTGGCAACAATCACCATGCCGGTCGCCGCCGAGGCGCCACCGATAAACGCCAGCATCGCCAGGGCGGGATGGGATTGAGCGAGCGGCAGGCTGATGACAAACGAGTCCGGCAGCACCGAACTCGGCAGCAGCATCTGACCGGCGAGGGCGATAGGAACGACGAACAACGCCGCCAGCGCCAGATAGGCTGGAAACACCCATTTGGCCAGGCGCAGATCCTGAGGGTCGATGTTTTCCACCACCGTCACGTGGAACTGCCGGGGCAGGCAGATGATTGCCATCATTGCCACGCCGGTCTGCACCACCATCGACGGCCAGTTGATGGTTTCCTTCCAGTATTCTTCCAGACGCGGTGCGAGCATGGCCTGGTCGAACAGGTCGTCGAAACCGTCGTACAGGCCGTAGGTCACGAACGCGCCGACCGCGAGAAAAGCAAACAGCTTGACCAGCGATTCGAACGCAATCGCCAGCACCATGCCGCGGTGGTGTTCCGTGGCGTCGAGGTTGCGGGTACCGAAGACGATGGTGAACAGCGCCAGCGCCAGTGACACGATCAGCGCCGTGTCCTGGGCGCGAGTGCCCATGGCGTCGGCACCGGCACCGATCAACAGGTTTACCCCGAGCACGATGCCCTTGAGTTGCAACGCGATGTAGGGCAACACGCCGACCAGGCAGATCAGCGCCACCACCACGGCCAGCGACTGGGATTTGCCATAACGCGCGGCGATGAAGTCGGCAATGGAGGTGATGTTCTCCTGCTTGCTGATCATCACCATTTTTTGCAGGACCCACGGCGCGCACACCAGCAGCAGGATCGGTCCGAGGTAGATCGGCAGGAAAGACCAGAGTTGTTCGGCGGCCTGGCCCACGGCGCCAAAGAAGGTCCAGCTGGTGCAATAGACGGCCAGCGACAGGCTGTACACCCAGGCGCGCACTCGCGGCGGCAACGGCGTGCTGCGACGGTCGCCGTAGAAGGCGATGGCGAACATGATGGCCATATAGGCCAGGGCGACGGCGGCGATCAGCCCGCTGGACAGCGACATGGGAACTCCAGACAAAAGACACCCGGGACTCCCGCCCGGACAGACAGTCTCGCACGATGGCAGGGGTTAGTCAGTGTCGACCAAGGTCGCGGCGCGGCGGGGTGTCGCAGGGTGTGTGCCAGTTGGATCTTGGGTGTCTGTGCAGGCCTCTTCGCGAGCAAGCCCGCTCCCACAGGGGATTTGTAAGCAACATAGATCCAGTGTGGGAGCGGGCTTGCTCGCGAAGGGGGCCTCACTGACTCAACGCAATCTCGATCAACCGATGCAATTCCTCAACCTCCAGCGGCGTCGCTGAAAACAGGATACGAAACACCGTCGGCGCCGCCACCATGTTGATCAGCCGATCAACGTTCGGCTTCGACTGATCGGGGTAACGATCCAGAATCGTCTGCAATTGCCCGCCAATGATCGTCGCGCAAAGGGCTGGCGTGGTGCTGCATTGCACGTCGCGCAACATGTTGCGGCCGGGCTCGGAACTCATCTCGTCCAGATACTGCTCGGCCCAGGCGCGTACATCACCGCGCAGGTTGCCGGTATTGGCCGGCTCGCTCTCGGGGCGCATGCGGGCGAGGGCGACATCCGCCAACAACACCGACAGGTCGCCCCAACGCCGGTAAATGGTCGACGGCGTGACGCCGGCACGCGCGGCGATTTGCGGGACGGTCACGGTGGTGCGGTCCTGCTCTTCAAGGAGATCGCGGACTGCCGAGTGAACCGACTCTTGCACCCTGGCGCTTCTACCGCCAGGGCGTAAACCTTCTTTAATAGCCATGCATCGGACCTTAACACAAAGAATTTGCTTTAAGCGTCAGCCAGTCGCACACTCCGCAAAAGCAAAAAGTTAGCTTTTGCGGAGTGTATTTATGTCCAGTTCTACGTCTAATCGTTCAAGCCTGGGGTTCCTGGCGATCACCTTACTCAGTTTTCTCGCGGCGTCCACGGCGCCGACGCCGTTGTATCACTTGTACCAGGAACACCTGCAATTCTCGGCAGCGACCCTGACCCTGATTTTCGGCGTGTACGCCATCAGCTTGCTGGCGGCATTGCTCACGGTCGGTTCGCTCTCGGATTACCTGGGGCGCAAACCGGTGATCTTCACCGCTGTGATGTTGAACATGCTGGCGATGCTGCTGTTTATCAATGCAGACAGTGTCGCCTGGTTGATCAGCGCACGGGTGCTTCAAGGTTTTGCTACGGGAATGGCCACTGCCGCATTGAGTGCGGCGCTGCTGGACACCGATCGCCAACAAGGGCCGCTGGTCAACAGTGTCGCGCCGTTGCTGGGCATGGCGTCGGGTGCCATGGGTTGCGGCTTGTTGGCCGAGTTTGCGCCGCTGCCGTTGCAGTTGACCTATTGGGTGCTGTTCGCGCTGTTTGTGATGCAAGCGCTGTACGTCTGGCGTTTGCCGGAAAGCGTCAGTCCCCAAGCGGGAGCCTGGGCCTCGCTGCGCCCGACACTGCATGTGCCGATCCAGGCGCGGCGTGCGTTGTGGTTGGTGCTGCCGATCAATATCGCTGTATGGGCGCTCGGTGGTTTTTACGCTTCTTTGGCACCGTCTCTGGTGCGCACAGCCACTGGATCGACCTCAAATCTGATTGGCGGTGCGACGGTGGCCGTGTTGACGGTGACCGGTGCGTTGATGATCTACACCTTGCGCAATCGGCCGGCCGACAAGGTGTTGCGCTTGGGCGGCAGTCTGCTGTCCATCGGCGTCGCGCTGATTCTGATGGCGGTGCACAGCGCCAGCCTGCCGCTGTTTTTCGTCGGGACGTTGTTGGCCGGTGGCGGTTTTGGTGCCGGTTTTCTCGGTGCACTGCGCAGCGTCGTGCCGCTGGCCTTGCCCCATGAGCGGGCAGGGTTGATGTCGGCTTACTACGTGCTGAGTTATCTGGCGTTCTGCTTGCCGTCGTTGCTGGCCGGAAACTTGACCCGGACCTTCGGGCTGGTGGCCACCACCGATGGTTACGGTGCGGTGCTGATTGCTCTCTCGGTCGGCGCTCTGCTCGCGTTGATGCGTAAGCAGTCCATGAAAGTCTGTGGCGTCGATGTTCGATGACCGCTAGCCTTGGCACCGCCATCCATTTCGACGGACCGACGCATGAAAATCATCCGCAGCAAATCCTTCACCGCTGACCGTGCCTGGGGCGCTTTGGATATCGCCAACATGAACGGCATCACCACGCGTTTGCACTGGACCGATCAGCCCTATAAATGGCACATCAATGATGGGCAGGAAGTGTTCGTGGTGCTGGATGGCGTCGTGCAGATGCGTTACCGCGAAGCAGGTCAGGAGAAAGAAGTGGAGTTGGGTGTAGGCGATATCTTCTATGCCGACGTCGGTACCGAACACGTTGCCCATCCGCAGGGTGCGGCGAGAATCCTGGTGATCGAGACTGAAGGCAGCGTCTGACGTTATATCTGCAAAACAGATAACAGTTAGAGATATTACCCGTTATATCGATATTCGATTCGGATCTACCATGGGCTCCACCTCAACAGAGGACAGGAGTTCACCATGACATGCCCCAACACTGCCCCAGCCGGTTTCAAACCTTTTAGTCATTTGCAGCACCCGCGTGAAGTCATCCGCCAGTTCACGCCGAACTGGTTCGCCGCCACCATGGGTACCGGTGTGCTGGCGTTGGCGCTGGCGCAGCTGCCTGGCGCAAATGCCGGTTTACACGCAATTGCCGAAGCCCTTTGGCTGTTCAATATTGTGCTGTTCGTTTTATTCGCGGTTATGTATGCGGCGCGTTGGGCGCTGTTTTTCGATGAGGCGCGGCGGATTTTCGGCCACTCCACGGTCTCGATGTTTTTTGGCAGCATCCCCATGGGCCTGGCGACCATCATTAATGGTTTCCTGGTGTTCGGTCTGCCGCGTTGGGGTGAGGGCGTGATTCATGTCGCCGAGGTGCTGTGGTGGCTGGACGTGGCGATGTCTGTGGCGTGCGGCGTGCTGATTCCCTACCTGATGTTTACCCGTCAGGAACACAGCATCGACCAGATGACCGCCGTCTGGCTGTTGCCGGTGGTGGCGGCAGAAGTGGCGGCCGCCAGCGGTGGTCTATTGGCGCCGCACCTGGCCGATGCCCATTCGCAATTGGTGGTGCTGGTGACCAGCTACGTGCTCTGGGCCTTTTCCCTACCGGTTGCGTTCAGCATTCTGACCATTCTGTTGCTGCGCATGGCACTGCATAAGTTGCCCCACGAAAACATGGCCGCCTCCAGTTGGCTGGCGCTGGGGCCGATCGGCACCGGGGCGCTGGGCATGTTGCTGCTGGGCGCCGACGCGCCGGCGATCTTTGCTGCCAACGGCCTGCCGGGCATCGGTGAAATCGCCGCAGGGCTGGGATTGGTGGCCGGGATCACCCTGTGGGGCTTTGGTCTGTGGTGGATGCTGATCGCGCTGCTCATCACCCTGCGTTACCTGCGCGTCGGTATTCCGTTCAATCTCGGCTGGTGGGGTTTCACCTTCCCGTTGGGCGTCTATTCTCTGGCGACGTTGAAACTGGCCAGCACCTTGAACCTGACGTTTTTCAGTGCCTTCGGCGGTGTGCTGGTGGTGCTGCTGGCGGTGATGTGGCTGATCGTCGCCAAACGGACAGTGCAGGGCGCCTGGCGGGGCGAGTTGTTTGTCTCGCCATGCATTGCAGGATTAAAGAAATAACCTGCAAAGTTTAGGTAATGTGTGGCCTGGATCGCCGTTGGATATTCCAATAACTGCATCCACGCCACTCTCTACCCAACATCAGGGACACATGGAAGATGAGTCACCCCTCACAGTTCACCTTGCTTCGCACCCGGCGCTTCCTGCCGTTCTTCATCACGCAGTCGCTCGGGGCGTTCAACGACAACATCTTCAAGCAGTCGCTGATACTCGCCATTCTCTACAAGTTGACCATCGACGGTGATCGCTCGATTTGGGTCAACCTGTGTGCGCTGCTGTTCATTCTGCCGTTCTTCCTGTTCTCGGCACTGGCCGGGCAGTTCGGGGAGAAGTTCGCCAAGGACGCGCTGATTCGTCTGATCAAGCTCGGGGAAATCGCCATCATGGCGGTCGGCGCGGTCGGTTTCATGTTCGATCACCTGTCGCTGATGCTGGTGGCGCTGTTTGCCATGGGCACTCACTCGGCGCTGTTCGGGCCGGTGAAATACTCGATCCTGCCGCAGGCCTTGCGTGACGAAGAGCTGGTGGGTGGCAACGGCCTGGTGGAAATGGGCACCTTTCTGGCGATCCTCGCCGGGACCATCGGTGCCGGGATCATGATGTCCTCCAGTCATTACGCGCCGATCGTCTCCACGGCGATCATCGGTGTTGCGGTCCTCGGCTACCTGGCCAGTCGCAGCATTCCACGGGCTGCGGCCGCCTCCCCGGAAATGCGCCTGAACTGGAACATTTTCAGCCAGTCCTGGGCCACGTTGAAGCTGGGCTTGGGGCAGACGCCAGCGGTGTCACGCTCGATTGTCGGCAACTCGTGGTTCTGGTTTGTCGGGGCGATTTATCTGACGCAGATCCCGGCCTATGCCAAGGAGTGGATGCACGGCGACGAAACCGTGGTGACGCTGATTCTTACCGTGTTCTCGGTCGGTATCGCGCTGGGTTCGATGCTCTGCGAAAAACTGTCCGGCCGCAAAGTCGAGATCGGCCTAGTGCCGTTCGGCTCGTTCGGTCTGACCGTGTTTGGTTTGCTGCTGTGGTGGCATTCCGGTGGAATTCCAGACAGCGTTACAGGCCATGGCTGGATCGAAATCCTGGGTTTTGGCCACGCCTGGCTGGTGTTGATCGACATTCTGGGGCTTGGGGTGTTCGGCGGTTTCTACATCGTGCCGCTGTACGCGCTGATTCAGTCGCGTACCCCCGAGAACGAGCGGGCGCGGGTGATTGCCGCCAACAATATTCTCAACGCACTGTTCATGGTGGTCTCGGCGATTGTCTCGATCGTCTTGCTGAGCATGGTCAAGCTGTCGATCCCGCAGCTGTTCCTGGTGGTGTCGCTGCTGAACATCGGCGTTAACGCCTACATCTTCAGCATCGTCCCCGAGTTCAGCATGCGCTTCATGATCTGGTTGCTCAGCCATTCCATGTACCGCGTAGAGCATCGCAATCTGCAACTGATTCCCGATGAAGGTGCGGCGTTGCTGGTCTGTAATCACGTGTCCTTCGTCGACGCCTTGCTGATCGGCGGCGCGGTGCGTCGGCCGATTCGCTTTGTGATGTATTACAAGATCTACAACTTGCCAGTGCTGAACTTTATCTTCCGTACGGCCGGGACCATTCCGATCGCGGGGCGTCAGGAAGACATTCAGATCTACGAAAAAGCTTTCACGCGCATTGCGCAGTATCTGAAGGATGGCGAGTTGGTGTGCATCTTCCCTGAGGGAAAATTGACCGCCGATGGCGAGATCAACGAGTTCAAGGGCGGGCTGACGCGGATTCTCGAAGAGACGCCGGTGCCGGTGATTCCGTTGGCACTGCAGGGGTTATGGGGGAGTTTTTTCAGCCGCGATCCGCAAAAAGGCGTGTTTCGCCGGTTGTGGTCACGGGTGACGCTGGTGGCAGGGCCTGCGGTGTCGGTTGAGGCGGCAGAGCCAGCCAGGTTGCAAGGGATGGTGGGGGAATTGCGCGGCGCTGTGCGCTAATTCCTTTCGGTGCGGGCCGCTAACCAGGCGTGCCCGCTCTGGGCATTCAACCCGCCATCGCCAACCGGTTACGTCCCTCGCGCTTGGCCACATACAACGCATTGTCGGCCCGTCGCAACAGACTGTCGGCAGACTCGCCGGGCAATAGCGTCGAGCAGCCAAGGCTTACCGTCAGCTCGATCGCATGGCCGTCGGCCGAATATTCCTCTGCCTGCACTGCAAATCGTAGCCGTTCGCCAACCATGGCTGCCGCCTCACGACTCGTGTTGGAAAGCAGGATCAGGAACTCTTCGCCACCAAAACGGAAGACCATGTCCACATTGCGCAACTGGTTTTTGATCGAGGCTGCAACGGCCTTGAGCACGTCATCGCCAGCGCTGTGTCCGTGGGTGTCGTTGATGTGTTTGAAGTGATCGATGTCCAGCATCAGCAGCGACAAGGGTTGCAGATGCCGACGCGACATCTCGATTTCCCGTTGCAGGGTCTGATCCATGGCAATGCGGTTGCCGGTATCCGTGAGCGGATCGCGCAAGGCGCTTTGGGTGGCAGCGCGGTAGAGCAAGGCATTGCGCATCGGATACAGCAATGCGGACAGCAGCGATTCGAGGTTGCCTTGTTCCTGCTCACTGAAGCGCTGATTGCGGCGGAATACCAGTTCGCCCAAGTGCTCGCCTTCATGGCTGAGGCTGTAGCTGATCGAATGATGCCCGCGCAGGCCGAACGCCAGGCGCAAGTCGCTGGACGTGTGCTCGTACGTCAAGGCGTCAAGCGGTACAAGTCGCTGAATCTCACGGAAGAAGAGCCCCAGAATGCGTTGCGGCTCAAGACTGGTTTGCAGCTGCAGGCTCAGTTGCTGGCGCATTTGCGCAAGGCTGACGGGCCTCTCGATGAGGGTAGGCTGCTGACCAAAGCCCAGGCGTTGCAATTTGGCGCTATCGAAGTCAATTGCGTTGGTCTGGGAAGGTGATTTCATATGGCGTGCGCCCCTAAGCAGTAAGGCTGTCTTACAGGCTGGGTGAGAGCGGCATTGGGCTGCGCGTCATACTGGTCCATCAGTCCCGTAGGACATTTGGCGCAAGTTTAGTCCGCTTTGCCGACGATAAGTAACCTGTCGGCTCAGGCGTCCGCCCGTTTGCTTTCACACTGCGTGTCTGAGCAAATTTAGAGCGAAAGTCGTGCCATTCGGTTCAGTCGGATAAAAAGCGTTCTAAATCAAAGTATTGAAGCTGTCGTTGAAGAGCGTTGCTACGTTCTGTGACAGTTATTTGACTTGTGGCAGGGGTGGTTACGACGCACTTTGAGTGCCGCGACGGGAAGCCGTCGCGGCACAAAAGCGACGCGCGGGCGTTACTGAGCGTTGAACGCCTGGCCGTTGATGCCGGTGCTGTCCGGACCCATCAGGTAGAGGTAAACCGGCATGATCTCCTCGGGCGTCGGGTTGTTCAGCGGGTTTTCACCCGGGTAAGCCTGGGCGCGCATGCTGGTGCGGGTGGCGCCCGGGTTGATGCTGTTGGAGCGCACCGGTGCCACGGTGTCGACTTCGTCGGCCAGGGTTTGCATCAAGCCTTCGGTGGCGAACTTGGACACGCCGTAAGCGCCCCAATACGCACGCCCCTTGCGGCCGACGCTGCTGGACGTGAACACCACCGAAGCGTCCTGAGACAGCTTGAGCAGCGGCAGCAGGGTGCTGGTGAGCATGAACATGGCGTTGACGTTGACGTGCATGACGCGCATGAAGTTTTCACCGGACAGCTGTTCGATCGGCGTACGTGGGCCAATGATCGACGCGTTGTGCAGCAAACCGTCGAGATGGCCGAATTCGGTTTCAATCATCGCTGCCAACTCATCGTATTGATGGGGCAGGGCGGTTTCCAGGTTGAACGGGATCACCGCCGGTTGTGGATGGCCGGCGGCTTCGATTTCGTCGTAGATCTGAGTCAGGTTGGCTTCGGTCTTGCCCAGCAACAGCACGGTGGCGCCGTGTGCAGCGAAGGTTTTTGCGGCGGCAGCACCGATGCCACGGCCAGCACCGGTGACCAGGATGACCCGGTCCTTGAGCAATTCTGGGCGAGCGGAATAATCAAACATAAGAAACCTCACAACAATTCAATAGGCAGGCATCGCACTCGTGGCGAGAGGGCTTTTGTGGCGAGGGGATTTATCCCCGTTCGGCTGCGCAGCAGTCGCAAACCTGACAATTCGGTGTGACTGACGAAATTGCAGGGGCCGCTTCGCGACCCAACGGGGATAAATCCCCTCGCCACAAAAGCATCCGGCAGCCAGTCAGGTCAGCAACTGCACAGCGCGCTATCGAGCACCTTGCGCAACTCCAGCGGATGATCGACCACCACATCCGCGCCCCAATGCCGCGGGTTATCGTCCGGATGAATGTAGCCATAGGTCACGGCGGCCGTCTTGGTGCCGGCATCGCGACCTGATTCGATATCGCGCAGGTCATCACCCACAAACAGCACGCTGGCGGGGTCCAGGTCGAGCATCTTGCACGCCAGGATCAACGGCTCGGGGTCCGGTTTGCTGTTCTTCACATGGTCCGGGCAGATCAACAACGCCGAGCGCTCGGCCAGGCCAAGCTGTTGCATGATCGGCTCGGCGAACCGCAGTGGTTTGTTGGTGACCACGCCCCAGATCAGGTTGGCCTTTTCGATGTCGGCCAGCAGTTCGCCCATGCCGTCGAAGAGTTTGCTGTGAACCGCGCAGCCGGCGAGGTAACGCTCCAGAAATTCCAGGCGTAATTCCTCGAAGCCCGGTGATTCCGGGTCCATGGAGAAGGTCACGGCGACCATCGCCTTGGCGCCGCCGGAGATCTCGTCGCGAATGTGCTGGTCGTTCATCGGCGGAAGGCCGCGGTCGGCACGCATCGCCTGACAGATCGCAATGAAGTCCGGCGCGGTGTCGAGCAGGGTGCCGTCCATGTCGAAAAGAACTGCTCTGATACGCATCGGCTTACTCCTCGCGCAGGGTCTGGATCATGTAGTTGACGTCCACGTCGGAGGCCAGTTTGTAGTGCTTGGTCAGCGGGTTGTAGGTCAGGCCGATGATGTCCTTGACGGTCAGGCCGGCCATGCGGCTCCAGGCACCCAGCTCGGACGGGCGGATGAATTTCTTGAAATCGTGGGTGCCGCGCGGCAGCAGCTTCATGATGTATTCCGCGCCGACGATGGCGAACAGGTACGCCTTCGGGTTGCGGTTGATGGTGGAGAAGAACACCTGGCCGCCGGGTTTGACCATGCGGAAGCAAGCGCGGATCACCGAGGACGGGTCCGGTACGTGCTCGAGCATTTCCAGGCACGTGACCACGTCGAACTGCTCGGGCATTTCTTCAGCCAGCGCTTCGGCGGTGATCTGCCGGTATTCGACGCTCACGCCGGATTCCAGCTGATGCAGTTGCGCGACCGCCAGCGGCGCTTCGCCCATGTCGATGCCCATGACGGTAGCGCCGCGCTGGGCCATGGCTTCGCTGAGAATGCCGCCGCCGCAACCGACGTCGAGGACTTTCTTGCCGGCCAGGTTGACCCGTTCGTCAATCCAGTTGACCCGCAGCGGGTTGATGTCGTGCAGCGGTTTGAACTCGCTTTCGCGATCCCACCAGCGATGGGCCAGGGCTTCGAATTTGGCGATTTCGGCGTAGTCGACGTTGCTCATGGTTAAGTCCTCTAAAACTTGAAAAATCCTGTTGCCCCGGTGGTGAGTCCGGGGTGCTTACGATTCGGTATGGCCGCTGATGCGCTGGCCCCAGGCCTTGGCGGTGGCGCAGAGCTGTTCTTCATCCAGACGAGTCAGGCGACGGTCCTCGAGCAGTTGCTTGCCGGCGACCCAAAGGTGTTTCACGCAATCACGGCCGGTGGCATATATAAGCTGCGAAACCGGGTCATAGACCGGTTGCTGCGCCAGGCCGGAGAGATCGATCGCGACGATGTCCGCGGCTTTGCCGACTTCCAGCGATCCCACTTCGGATTCAATGCCCAGTGCGCGGGCGCCATTGAGCGTGGCCATGCGCAGGGCACGATGAGCGTCCAGTGCGGTGGCCGAGCCGGCGACGGCTTTGGCCAGTAAGGCGGCGGTGCGGGTTTCGCCGAGCAGGTCCAGGTCATTGTTGCTGGCTGCGCCATCGGTGCCGATCGCCACATTGACGCCAGCCTGCCACAAGCGCTCCACCGGGCAGAACCCGCTGGCCAGCTTCAGGTTCGACTCCGGGCAATGAATCACGTTGGTGTTACTTTCTACCAGCAACACCTGGTCTTCATCGCTGATCTGAGTCATATGAACCGCCTGAAAGCGCGGCCCCAGCAAGCCCAAGCGTCCGAGGCGGGCCAATGGGCGCTCGCCGTACTGCTCGACGGACTGCTGCACTTCATAAGCAGTTTCATGCACGTGCATATGGATCGAGGCGTCCAGTTCTTCGGTGATTACCCGGATTTTCTCCAGGTTCTCGTCGCCCACGGTGTAGGGTGCGTGGGGGCCGAAGGTGACTTTGATGCGCTCGTGGTGCTTGAGATCGCTAAATAATTCGACGCCCTGACGAATGGCGTCGTCCGCCGTGCTGGCGCCCGGGATCGGGAAATCGAGGATCGGAATCACGATTTGCGCACGAATGCCGCTGTTATGGACGCGCTCGCTGGCAACCTTCGGGAAGAAATACATGTCAGAGAAGCAGGTGATGCCACCTTTGATCTGCTCCGCGATTGCAAGGTCAGTGCCGTCACGGACGAAAGTTTCATCGACCCACTTGGCTTCGGCCGGCCAGATGTGGTCTTCCAGCCAGGTCATCAGGGGCAGATCATCGGCCAGGCCACGGAACAGCGTCATCGCCGCATGACCATGGGCATTGATCAAGCCAGGGCAGAGCAACATTTCCGGCAGTTCGCGGACTTCGGTTGCGTTAAGCTTCAGCGCAGCCGAGCGTGGGCCGATGAAGACGATGCGTCCGTCGCGGATGCCCAGGGCGTGCTCTTTGAGGACAACGCCAGCGGGTTCGACGGGTACCAGCCAGGTCGGCAGCAATAGCAAGTCGAGCGCAGCGGCAGTGTTCGGCATCGAGAGTCGGTTCCAGAGCTTTTGTAAAGGATGGCGAAGTATACCCGAGCGTCTTCGCGGGGGGATCGCTATAATCGACGGCTTTTGTTCATGAGTACGGGGTGACGGATGCGCGATCGACTGTTGGCTGCGGAGAAGGTGAAGGCCATCGATTGGCGTGATGGCGCCCTTTACCTGCTGGATCAGCGTATTTTGCCGTTCGAGGAAACCTGGATCGCCTACACCAGCGCTGCTGGCGTGGCCGAGGCCATTCGTTCGATGGTAGTGCGCGGAGCGCCGGCGATTGGCATCAGTGCAGCTTATGCCATGGTGCTGTCGGCCCGCGCCCGAATTGCCGAGGGTGGTGACTGGCAGGCAGCGTGGGAAGAGGATTACGCGCTACTGGCCGACTCCCGTCCAACAGCGGTGAATCTGTTCTGGGCCTTGAGCCGCATGCGTGACCGCCTGGACCGTCTCAAGGACGACGCAGACCCTCTGGCGGCGCTGGAGGCGGAGGCTATCGCCATTCACGAGAGTGATCGCGAAGCCAACCTGACCATGGCGCAACTGGGTGTGGACCTGATCCGCAAGCACCAGGGCAACGCCCAGGCGATTCTGACCCACTGCAACACCGGCGCACTGGCCACCGGCGGCTTTGGCACGGCGCTTGGCGTCATTCGTGGCGCTTTCATCGAAGGCATGGTCGAGCGCGTCTATGCCGACGAAACCCGTCCATGGCTGCAAGGTTCGCGGTTGACCGCATGGGAGCTGGCCAACGAAGGCATTCCCGTGACCCTCAATGCCGACTCCGCCGCCGCCCACATCATGAAGACCAAGGGCATTACCTGGGTGATCGTCGGTGCTGACCGGATCACCGCCAATGGCGATGTGGCCAACAAGATCGGCACTTATCAGCTGGCGGTGAACGCCATGCACCACGGGGTGCGTTTCATGGTGGTGGCGCCGAGTTCGACCATCGACATGAACCTGGCCAGCGGTGATGAGATCCCGATTGAAGAGCGCGATGGTCGCGAGTTGCTGGAAGTGGGCGGTAAGCGGGTCGGGGCGGATGTCGAAGCGTTCAACCCGGTATTCGATGTGACTCCGGCTGACCTGATCGATGCGATTGTTACCGAAAAAGGCATTGTCGAGCGTCCGGATACCGCGAAAATGGCGCAGTTGATGTGCCGCAAGCGTCTGCATTAAAGATATCTGGCGTCTGATAAAACGCCTTCGCGAGCAAGCCCGCTCCCACATTTGATCGATTTCTCAAGTTAGACACGGTCGGGTGTGGGAGCGGGCTTGCTCGCGAAGAGGCCCTCACAGCCACCAAACAACCCCCATTCACTCCGAAATTCTTCAATCAAAAAGGCTCTAAGCCTCTCTCGTCCCCTTCAAGCCTGTCACCGGTCAACTAACTATGCTCCATGCGCATCTGGGGGATAGGTGCGTGGCGGCTCTTGTGATAACATCCGGCGGTTTCCAAGGTAGCCCGATGTGGCTGCCTTTACTGCGCAGATCCATGGCATAACTCGTTGATTTGTCGTAAGTCGGTGCATGGCACTCAGCCTGCAGCGGCGAGCTTCGTTCGTCCCATATGGATGTGACGAAGTTTCACCAGAAAAAGGAATCAGGCTTCTCATGGGCGAACTGGCCAAAGAAATCCTCCCGGTCAATATCGAAGACGAGCTGAAGCAGTCCTACCTCGACTACGCGATGAGCGTAATTGTCGGGCGGGCACTGCCGGATGCGCGCGATGGCTTGAAGCCCGTGCACCGGCGTGTGCTGTTCGCGATGAGCGAGCTGGGCAACGACTTCAACAAGCCGTACAAGAAATCTGCCCGTGTTGTCGGTGACGTGATCGGTAAGTATCACCCTCACGGTGATACCGCGGTGTACGACACCATCGTTCGGATGGCGCAGCCATTCTCGCTGCGCTACCTGCTGGTAGACGGTCAGGGCAACTTCGGTTCCGTGGACGGCGACAACGCCGCCGCCATGCGATACACCGAAGTGCGCATGACCAAGCTGGCGCACGAGCTGCTGGCTGACCTGCACAAAGAAACCGTGGACTGGGTGCCGAACTACGACGGCACCGAAATGATCCCGGCGGTCATGCCGACCCGTATTCCCAACCTGTTGGTCAACGGCTCCAGCGGTATCGCCGTGGGCATGGCGACCAACATCCCGCCGCACAACCTCGGTGAAGTCATCGACGGTTGCCTGGCACTCATCGACAACCCTGAGTTGACCATCGATGAGCTGATGCAATACATCCCTGGTCCGGACTTCCCGACCGCCGCGATCATCAACGGTCGCGCCGGCATCATCGAAGCCTACCGCACCGGTCGTGGCCGCATTTACATGCGCGCCCGCTCGATGATCGAAGACATCGACAAGGTCGGTGGCCGTCAGCAGATCGTCATCACCGAACTCCCTTACCAGCTGAACAAGGCCCGTCTGATCGAGAAGATCGCCGAGCTGGTAAAAGAGAAGAAGCTTGAAGGCATCACCGAACTGCGCGACGAGTCCGACAAGGACGGCATGCGCGTCGTGATCGAACTGCGTCGCGGCGAAGTGCCTGAGGTGATCCTCAACAACCTCTACGCCCAGACCCAGCTGCAAGCGGTGTTCGGTATCAACATCGTCGCGCTGATCGACGGTCGTCCGCGGATCCTGAACCTCAAGGACCTGCTGGAAGCCTTCGTGCGTCACCGTCGCGAAGTCGTTACCCGCCGTACCGTGTTCGAACTGCGTAAAGCCCGCGAACGTGGCCACATTCTGGAAGGTCAAGCGGTTGCCCTGTCGAACATCGACCCGGTTATCGCCCTGATCAAGGCTTCGCCAACGCCGTCGGAAGCCAAGGAAGCGCTGATCAAGACCGCGTGGGAATCTTCCGCCGTGGTCGCGATGGTTGAACGCGCCGGTGCCGATTCGTGCCGTCCAGAGACCCTGGACCCGCAATACGGTCTGCGTGAAGGCAAGTACTTCCTGTCGCCGGAACAGGCTCAAGCCATTCTGGAACTGCGTCTGCACCGTCTGACCGGTCTGGAACACGAAAAGCTGCTGGCCGAGTATCAAGAGATCCTCAACCAGATCGGCGAACTGATCCGCATCCTCAGCAGCGCCACGCGCCTGATGGAAGTGATCCGTGAAGAGCTGGAAGTGATCCGCGCCGAATACGGCGATGTGCGTCGCACCGAGATTCTCGATGCCCGTCTCGACCTGACCCTGGGTGACATGATCCCGGAAGAAGAGCGCGTCGTGACCATTTCCCACGGTGGCTACGCCAAGACCCAGCCATTGGCTGCGTACCAGGCTCAGCGTCGTGGCGGTAAAGGCAAATCGGCTACCGGCGTGAAGGATGAGGATTACATCGCTCACCTGCTGGTCGCCAACAGCCACACCACGCTGCTGCTGTTCTCCAGCAAAGGCAAAGTGTACTGGCTGAAAACCTACGAAATCCCGGAAGCGTCCCGCGCTGCCCGTGGTCGTCCGCTGGTCAACCTGCTGCCGCTGGACAGTGATGAATACATCACCACCATGTTGCCGGTCGACGAATACACCGAAGGTCACTTCATCTTCATGGCCACTGCCAAAGGCACCGTGAAGAAGACCCCGCTGGAATCCTTCAGCCGTCAACGCAGCGTCGGTCTGATCGCGCTGGAGCTGGACGAAGGTGACGTACTGATTTCTGCCGCCATTACCGATGGCGAGCGCGAAGTCATGCTGTTCTCCGACGGCGGCAAGGTCACTCGCTTCAAGGAAACCGACGTTCGCGCCATGGGCCGTACCGCTCGCGGTGTCCGCGGCATGCGTCTGCCGGAAGGCCAGAAGCTGATTTCCATGCTGATCCCGGAAGAAGGCAGCCAGATCCTGACCGCTTCGGCCCGTGGTTTCGGCAAACGCACGGCGATCACCGAGTTCCCTGAGTACAAACGTGGTGGTCAGGGCGTTATCGCCATGGTCAGCAACGACCGTAACGGCCGTCTGGTCGGTGCAGTCCAAGTACTCGACGGCGAGGAAATCATGCTGATTTCCGACCAGGGCACACTGGTTCGTACTCGTGTCGACGAAGTCTCCAGCCTGGGTCGTAACACCCAGGGCGTGACCCTCATCAAACTGGCCAGCGATGAAACGCTGGTAGGTCTGGAGCGGGTTCAGGAGCCGTCGGAAGTCGAAGGTGAAGAGCTGGAAGAAGGTGAAGAGGGTGCAGTGTTCGACGGCGAAGTCGTCATCGACGACGTTGTTGAAGATCAGCAACTCGACGCCGCAGCCGACGAAGAACCGCAGGAATAAGCGGGCAGACAGGGGGCGGATGAGAATTCGCCCCCTTGTTGTTTGTCCTCTGGAATTGTTTTTAATGTAGGGCTGTAGGAGCTGTCGAGCGAAGCGAGGCTGCGATCTCTTGATCTTGCTCTTGCTTTAGCTATGTGGGGTCCATACGAAAAGATCGCAGCCTCGCTTCGCTCGACAGCTCCTACAGGTCAAATAGTTTTGTTGCGTGATTACCACCAAATCAGAGCGAGATTGGATGTGAGCAAGAGAGCCTATAACTTCTGTGCCGGTCCTGCGGCACTTCCCGAAGCTGTCCTGCAGCGCGCCCAGGGTGAACTCCTCGACTGGCACGGCAAGGGCCTGTCGGTCATGGAGATGAGCCATCGCAGTGATGAGTTCGTTTCCATCGCCACCAAGGCCGAGCAGGATCTGCGTGATCTGCTGAATATCCCCTCGAACTATAAAGTGCTGTTTCTGCAAGGTGGCGCCAGCCAGCAATTTGCTCAGATTCCTCTGAACCTGTTGCCCGAAAGCGGCACCGCCGACTATATCGACACCGGTATCTGGTCGCAGAAAGCCATCGAAGAAGCTTCGCGCTACGGGAACGTCAACGTTGCCGCTACCGCCAAGCCTTACGACTATTTCGCTATTCCCGGTCAGAACGAATGGAACCTGTCGAAAGATGCGGCCTACGTTCACTACGCACCGAACGAAACCATCGGCGGCCTGGAATTCAACTGGGTTCCGGAAACCGGTGATGTTCCGCTGGTCGCCGACATGTCTTCCGACATTCTCTCGCGTCCGATCGATGTTTCGCGCTTCGGCATGATCTACGCCGGCGCCCAGAAGAACATCGGCCCGAGCGGCATCGTCGTCAACATCGTTCGCGAAGACCTGCTGGGTCACGCCCGTTCCCTGTGCCCGACCATGCTCAACTACAAGGTCGCGGCCGACAACGGCTCGATGTACAACACCCCGCCAACCCTGGCCTGGTACCTCTCGGGTCTGGTATTCGAGTGGCTGAAAGAGCAGGGTGGTGTTGAAGCCATCGGCAAGCTCAATGAAGTGAAACAGCGCACGCTGTACGACTTCATCGACGCCAGCGGCTTGTACAGCAACCCGATCAACAAGTCGGATCGCTCGTGGATGAACGTGCCGTTCCGTCTGGCTGACGACCGTCTCGACAAGCCATTCCTGGTCGGTGCCGAAGAGCGTGGCCTGTTGAACCTCAAGGGTCACCGTTCCGTGGGTGGCATGCGTGCCTCCATCTATAACGCCGTCGACATCGTTGCGGTCAACGCACTGATTTCGTACATGGCAGAGTTCGAGAAGGAACACGGCTAATGTCTGAGCAAGAACTCAAGGCACTGCGCCTGCGCATTGATGCCCTGGACGAGAAAGTCCTGGAGCTGATCAGTGAGCGCGCACGCTGCGCCCAGGAAGTTGCGCGAGTAAAGATGGCCTCGCTGGCCGAAGGCGAAGTGCCGGTGTTCTATCGTCCTGAGCGTGAGGCTCAGGTGCTCAAGCGTGTTATGGAGCGTAACCAGGGGCCGCTGGGCAACGAAGAGATGGCGCGGCTGTTCCGCGAAATCATGTCCTCGTGCCTGGCCCTCGAGCAGCCACTGAAAGTGGCTTACCTTGGCCCTGAAGGCACCTTCACCCAGGCGGCGGCCATGAAACACTTCGGTCACGCCGTGATCAGCAAGCCGATGGCAGCGATCGACGAAGTGTTCCGTGAGGTGGCGGCCGGTGCGGTGAATTTTGGCGTGGTCCCGGTGGAAAACTCCACCGAAGGCGCGGTCAACCACACCCTCGACAGCTTTCTCGAACACGACATGGTGATCTGTGGCGAAGTCGAGCTGCGGATTCACCACCACCTGTTGGTCGGTGAAAACACCAAGACTGACAGCATCAGTCGTATCTATTCCCACGCCCAGTCGCTGGCCCAGTGCCGCAAATGGCTGGACGCGCATTACCCGAATGTCGAGCGCGTGGCAGTGTCCAGCAACGCCGAAGCAGCCAAGCGAGTCAAGGGTGAGTGGAACTCGGCGGCGATTGCCGGCGACATGGCGGCAGGCTTGTACGGGCTGACCCGTCTGGCCGAGAAAATCGAGGATCGCCCGGACAACTCCACGCGATTCCTGATGATCGGCAGCCAGGAAGTGCCGCCGACCGGCGACGACAAGACTTCGATCATCGTTTCCATGAGCAACAAGCCCGGCGCACTTCACGAGTTGCTGGTGCCGTTCCACGACAACGGCATCGACCTGACGCGAATCGAGACGCGTCCTTCGCGCAGTGGTAAATGGACCTACGTGTTCTTTATCGACTTCGTCGGCCACCACCGTGATCCGTTGATCAAGGGTGTGCTGGAAAAGATCAGTCAGGAAGCAGTAGCACTCAAAGTGCTGGGTTCCTACCCGAAAGCAGTTCTCTAAGGGCGGTAGCAAATGAGTGGTGACTTCCTCGCTCTGGCACAGCCGGGCGTGCAACAACTTTCGCCTTACGTTCCGGGCAAGCCTGTGGACGAACTGGCGCGTGAGCTGGACCTTGATCCGGCCAGCATCGTCAAACTGGCCAGCAACGAAAACCCGTTGGGCGCTAGTCCCAAGGCTCTGGCGGCGATTCACGTAGCGCTGGCCGAGCTGACCCGTTACCCAGACGGCAACGGTTTTGCGCTCAAGACCCTGCTGGCCGATCAGTGCCGCGTCGAGCTCAATCAGGTGACGCTGGGCAACGGTTCCAACGACATTCTGGAGCTGGTCGCCCGTGCCTACCTGGCGCCGGGTTTGAACGCCGTGTTCAGCGAGCATGCGTTTGCGGTCTATCCGATCGTCACGCAAGCCGTCGGCGCTACGGCCAAAGTGATTCCGGCCAAAGACTGGGGCCATGATCTGTCGGCCATGCTGGCCGCGATCGATGCCGATACTCGCGTGGTGTTCATCGCCAACCCGAACAACCCGACCGGGACCTGGTTTGGCGCCGAGGCGCTGGACGAATTCCTGCAGGACGTACCGGAACACGTGCTGGTGGTGCTGGACGAGGCCTACATCGAATACGCCGAAGGCAGCGACTTGCCGGATGGCCTGGACTACCTGGCGGCCTATCCGAACCTGCTGGTTTCGCGCACATTCTCCAAGGCTTACGGCCTGGCGGCATTGCGGGTCGGCTATGGCTTGTCCACTGCGGTGGTTGCGGATGTGCTGAACCGCGTGCGTCAGCCGTTCAACGTCAACAGTCTGGCCCTCGCCGCCGCGTGCGCTGCGTTGCAAGACACCGAGTACCTGGCTGAAAGCCGTCGCCTGAACGAATCCGGCATGCAGCAGTTGGAAGCAGGTTTGCGCGAGCTGGGGTTGAGCTGGATTCCGTCCAAGGGCAACTTCATCTGCGTCGATCTGGGTCGCGTTGCGGCACCGGTCTTCCAGGGCTTGTTGCGCGAAGGCGTGATCGTGCGTCCGGTGGCCAATTACGGCATGCCGAACCACCTGCGCATCACCATCGGTCTGCCGGCGGAAAACAGCCGCTTCCTCGAGGCGCTGACCAAGGTTCTGGCTCGTGGTTGATGTCACTGCACTGCAATCTGCTGAACCTATGATCGGTCGCCTGGTGGTGGTCGGTCTGGGGTTGATCGGCGGTTCGTTTGCCAAGGGTTTGCGTGAAAGCGGCCTGTGCCGCGAAGTGGTCGGGGTCGACCTCGATCCGCAGTCGCGCAAACTGGCGGTTGAATTGGGTGTGGTGGATCGCTGCGAAGAAGACCTGGCCGCTGCATGCCAGGGCGCCGACGTGATTCAGCTGGCCGTACCGATCCTCGCCATGGAAAAAATGCTCAGCCAATTGGCCGGTATGGACCTGGGGCAAGCGATTCTGACCGACGTCGGCAGCGCCAAAGGCAATGTGGTGCGGGCGGCAACCGAGGCGTTTGGTGGCATGCCGGCGCGTTTCGTGCCAGGGCATCCGATCGCCGGTTCCGAGCAGAGCGGGGTGGAAGCCTCTAACTCAGAGCTGTTCCGTCGCCATAAAGTGATTCTGACACCGCTGGATCAGACTGATCCGGCAGCCCTGGCAGTGGTCGACCGGTTGTGGCGCGAATTGGGCGCCGATGTCGAGCACATGCAGGTCGAGCGTCACGACGAAGTGTTGGCGGCGACCAGCCATTTGCCGCACTTGTTGGCGTTCGGTTTGGTCGATTCGTTGGCCAAGCGCAATGAAAACCTTGAGATCTTCCGTTACGCTGCCGGCGGTTTCCGCGATTTCACAAGAATTGCGGGTAGCGACCCGGTCATGTGGCACGACATCTTCCTCGCCAACCGCGAAGCTGTCCTGCGCACACTCGATACATTTCGCAGCGACCTCGACGCCTTGCGCGACGCGGTCGATGCAGGGGATGGGCACCAATTGTTGGGCGTGTTCACTCGCGCCCGGGTTGCCCGCGAACATTTCAGTAAAATCCTGGCCCGCCGGGCTTATGTGGACGCTATGAATTCCAACGACCTGATTTTCCTGGCACAACCTGGTGGCCGCCTGAATGGGCGGATTCGAGTACCGGGCGACAAATCGATTTCCCACCGTTCGATCATGCTCGGCTCCCTGGCTGAAGGCGTTACCGAAGTGGAAGGTTTCCTCGAGGGCGAAGACGCCCTGGCAACCTTGCAAGCCTTCCGTGACATGGGCGTCGTGATCGAAGGTCCGCACCACGGTCGCGTGACCATTCACGGCGTCGGCCTGCATGGCTTGAAGCCTGCACCGGGCCCGATCTATCTGGGCAACTCCGGTACGTCGATGCGTCTGCTGTCTGGCCTGTTGGCTGCGCAGAATTTCGACAGCACCCTGACGGGCGATGCTTCGCTGTCCAAGCGTCCGATGAATCGCGTGGCCAATCCGCTGCGTGAAATGGGCGCCGTGATCGAGACCGCTGCTGAAGGTCGTCCACCGATGACCATTCGTGGCGGCAACAAGCTCAAAGGCCTGACCTACACCATGCCGATGGCCAGTGCCCAGGTTAAATCCTGCCTGCTGCTGGCGGGTTTGTACGCCGAGGGCAAGACCACCGTCACCGAGCCGGCTCCAACCCGCGACCACACCGAGCGCATGCTGCGTGGCTTCGGCTACCCGGTCACCGTCAATGGCGCGACCGCTTCGGTCGAGTCCGGCCACAAGCTGACCGCGACCCACATTGAAGTGCCGGGCGACATCTCGTCGTCGGCGTTCTTCCTGGTGGCTGCGTCGATCGCCGAAGGTTCGGAGCTGGTGCTTGAGCACGTCGGCATCAACCCGACCCGTACCGGTGTGATCGATATTCTGCGTCTGATGGGCGCTGACATCACCCTGGAAAACCAGCGTGAAGTCGGCGGCGAACCAGTAGCTGATCTGCGCGTACGAGCAGCTAAACTCAAAGGTATCGAGATTCCCGAAGCGCTGGTTCCGCTGGCCATCGACGAATTCCCGGTGCTGTTCGTAGCCGCCGCCTGTGCCGAAGGGCGCACCATTCTGCGTGGCGCTGAAGAGCTGCGGGTTAAAGAGTCGGACCGGATTCAGGTCATGGCGGATGGCTTGCTGGCGCTTGGCGTCAAGTGCGAGCCGACCCCGGACGGCATCATCATCGACGGCGGCCAGATCGGCGGCGGCGAAGTGCACGGTCACGGCGATCACCGGATTGCCATGGCCTTCAGCGTGGCTTCGCTGCGCGCGACTGCACCGATCCGCATCCATGATTGCGCCAACGTCGCGACGTCGTTCCCGAACTTCCTCGCGCTGTGTTCGCAGGTCGGTATCCGTGTTGCACAAGAGGCTCAGTCGTGATTATCAAGCCGCCGGTCATCACCATCGACGGGCCTAGCGGTTCGGGCAAGGGCACTATTGCCGGGATTCTGGCCAAGCGTCTGGGCTGGTGCCTGCTGGATTCCGGTGCGCTGTACCGCCTGCTGGCATTCGCCGCGCGTAACCATGGCGTCGATCTGACCAATGAAGAGTCGCTGAAGCTGCTGGCCGCTCATCTGGATGTGCAATTCGTCGGTGCGACCGAAGGTCATCCGCAGCGGATCATTCTCGAAGGTGACGATGTCACTGATGATCTGCGCAACGAACAAGTTGGCGCCTGGGCTTCCCAGGTCGCTGCACTGCCGGCGGTGCGTGATGCGCTGCTCCAGCGCCAGCGGGCGTTTCAGGAGGCTCCGGGTCTGGTGGCCGATGGTCGCGACATGGGCACGGTGGTTTTCCCCGATGCACCGCTGAAGATATTCCTCACTGCCAGTGCCGAGGAGCGTGCGCGCCGTCGATACTTGCAGTTGAAGGGCAAAGTCGATGGTGTTAGTCTGTCGAGTCTGCTAGATGAGATACGTGTCCGCGATGAGCGTGACACCCAGCGAGCGGTAGCCCCGCTCAAACCGGCGGCTGACGCCATACAGCTGGATTCCACGGAATTATCCATCGATCAGGTGCTGGAACGCATCATGAGCGAGATCGCCATTCGCGATATCGCCGGGTGACCAAGAAACTCCGTAGGGGACCAGTCATAGTCTTGCGGTGTTTCTTCTAATGAACATAACCCACGTCGTCTGGGACGTGGAGATGGGCGTATCCTTCGCCCTTATTCAACAGGAATTAAAATGAGCGAAAGCTTTGCGGAACTCTTTGAAGAAAGCCTAAAAACCCTGAACCTTCAGGCAGGCTCCATCATCACCGGTGTTATCGTTGATATCGATTACCAAGCTCGCTGGGTAACCGTTCACGCTGGCCTGAAGTCTGAAGCACTCATCCCGCTTGAGCAGTTCTACAACGATGCTGGCGAACTGACTATCAACGTCGGTGACGAAGTTCACGTTGCTCTGGACTCGGTTGAAGACGGCTTTGGTGAAACCAAGCTGTCCCGTGAAAAAGCCAAGCGCGCTGAATGCTGGATTGTTCTGGAAGCAGCCTTCGCAGCCGAAGAAGTGGTCAAGGGCGTTATCAACGGTAAGGTTAAAGGCGGCTTCACTGTCGACGTTAACGGCATCCGTGCGTTCCTGCCAGGTTCTCTGGTTGACGTCCGTCCTGTGCGCGACACCACGCACCTGGAAGGCAAAGAGCTGGAATTCAAGGTCATCAAGCTTGACCAGAAACGCAACAACGTTGTCGTTTCCCGTCGTAGCGTCCTCGAAGCCGAGAACTCCGCTGAGCGTGAAGCTCTGCTGGAATCCCTGCAGGAAGGTCAACAAGTCAAAGGTATCGTCAAAAACCTCACCGATTACGGCGCATTCGTCGATCTGGGTGGCGTCGATGGCCTGCTGCACATTACCGACATGGCTTGGAAGCGTATCAAGCATCCTTCCGAAATCGTCAACGTTGGCGACGAGATCGATGTCAAGGTTCTGAAGTACGATCGCGAACGCAATCGTGTTTCCCTGGGCCTCAAGCAACTGGGCGAAGATCCATGGGTTGCTATCAAAGCCCGTTACCCAGAAAGCACTCGCGTTACCGCTCGTGTAACCAACCTGACCGACTACGGCTGCTTCGCTGAGCTGGAAGAAGGCGTTGAAGGTCTGGTACACGTTTCCGAAATGGACTGGACTAACAAGAACATCCACCCTTCGAAAGTCGTACAAGTCGGCGACGAAGTGGAAGTTATGGTTCTGGACATCGACGAAGAGCGTCGTCGTATCTCCCTCGGCATCAAACAGTGCAAATCTAACCCATGGGAAGATTTCTCTGGCCAGTTCAACAAGGGCGATAAAATCTCCGGCACCATCAAGTCGATCACCGATTTCGGTATCTTCATTGGTCTGGACGGCGGCATCGACGGTCTGGTTCACCTGTCCGACATCTCCTGGAACGAAGTGGGCGAAGAAGCCGTTCGCCGCTTCAAGAAGGGCGACGAGCTGGACACCGTTATCCTGTCGGTTGACCCAGAGCGCGAGCGCATCTCCCTGGGTATCAAGCAACTGGAAAGCGATCCGTTCTCCGAGTACGTTCAAGAGAACGATAAAGGCGCCATCGTTAAAGGCATCGTGAAAGAAGTTGACGCTAAAGGCGCCATCATCACTCTGGCCGACGATATCGAAGCGACTCTGAAAGCCTCCGAAATCAGCCGTGACCGCGTTGAAGACGCGCGCAACGTTCTGAAAGAAGGCCAGGAAGTAGAAGCCAAGATCATCAGCGTTGACCGCAAGAGCCGCGTAATCCAGCTCTCCATCAAGTCGAAAGACGATGCTGAAGAGAAAGAAGCAATCCAGAGCTTGAAAGACAAGCCTTCGGATAGCATCGCTGCTGGTCCTACCACTCTGGGCGACCTGTTGCGTGCACAAATGGAAAAACAGAACTAAGTTCTGTCAAACCATAGAAAAAGGGCGACTTCGGTCGCCCTTTTTTGTGTCTGCGATTTGGTGATTATGATGGTCACGCAACGCTGCGATTGTTTGCCGTGAAACCAATCGACCCGGCAAGTTGTCTCTTTCTTTAATCGGATTAATCGTTTATTTGCAGCTAGTCTTTAGCCTGAAGCGAGCGGCCGTCGGGCGGCGTGTCCGACCTAAGGAAGCGAATGAACAAGCTCATTGTCGTCATAGCAGTTCTGACACTGGCGGGCTGTACCACTAATGCCAAAACTCATGCAGTGCGTGGGGTCAGTGGCATCGAGATCGATTGTTCGGGATTGGGCTCGGGATGGGAGAAGTGTCGCAAGCGAGCGAACAAGGAGTGCAAGGCAGCGGGCTACAAAGTTGTAGCCAGATCCGATGATGCCAAGGACGAGGATGAGTACCCCTTTGGCTTTAATCCGGCGGGCTATCTGACGCGCACCATGCTGGTGATCTGTAGATGAGTGTGTGAGTGCGGGATCAGTGTTCCGATGCGCTGGAGGAGTGCATCTCATTGCTGGTGGAGTATGTCAAAAACTCGGGCTGTTCAAATTGATCCGGGCGTGCTAAAACCTTTGAAGCGCTGATCTAGCTGCTTGAAAAAGAAGGGAAAAATATGACGAAGTCGGAGTTGATCGAACGAATTGTCACCCATCAAGGGCTACTCTCATCCAAGGATGTGGAGCTGGCCATCAAGACCATGCTCGAACAAATGTCCCAGTGTCTGGCCACCGGTGATCGCATCGAGATCCGTGGGTTTGGCAGCTTCTCCTTGCACTACCGCGCACCGCGCGTAGGTCGCAATCCAAAAACCGGTCAGTCCGTCAGCCTCGATGGCAAGTTCGTTCCGCATTTCAAGCCGGGAAAAGAATTGCGTGATCGAGTCAACGAGGATGAGGAGGAGGTTCTTTGACAGTTGGCGCTCATCAAGGAGCTACTCATGCGTAACCTCAAGCGGGTGCTGCTTGGTGTTTTTATTCTTTTGCTGGTGCTGGCGATCCTGGCATTTGTGCTCGAAAATCAGCAGTCGGTTTCGCTCCTGTTCCTGGGGTGGACTGGGCCGCAGTTGCCGATATCGGTAGTTATGGTCCTGGTCCTGCTAACAGGGATGGTAATTGGTCCGATCCTTGGCTGGTTCGCTCGAAAGGCCAGAATGTCGCGCAAGTACCGTGCTTGACTGCGACCAAGATGGATGGCATCGAATTTGTGCCGCAGTTTGTCTATATTCAATAGTAAAACCTTTATTAAACTGTAAAATGTTGCGGCTGTCCGAATAGCTATTCATCCGCATTCGGTTCAGGCTGACTCTGTCAGAAGCCTTTGCTGAACCAGGCGGCTTCTGCATTTATGGATTAGGCAGTGCTCGCTAGGCAGCCCTGTCAGCAACTCAAGGGTATGTTTTCGCGTGAAAATTCTAGTAACCGGCGGCGCCGGATTTATTGGCTCTGCAGTCATTCGTCACATCATCTCCAATACTGCAGATTCCGTAGTCAATGTGGATAAGCTGACTTACGCCGGCAACCTTGAGTCGTTGGCCGAAGTGGACCAGAGCGCGCGCTATGTGTTCGAGCGCGTCGACATCTGCGATCGCGATCAGGTTGACCGCGTCCTTCGTGACCATCAGCCCGATGCCATCATGCATCTTGCCGCCGAGTCTCATGTAGATCGCTCAATCTCCGGTCCTTCAGAGTTTATCCAGACCAACATCATCGGCACCTATACGCTGCTGGAGGCTGCGCGCAATTATTGGAGCGCGCTGGATGAGGAGCGCAAAGCCAATTTCCGCTTCCACCATATCTCGACTGACGAAGTCTACGGAGACCTCGAAGGTCCGGAAGACCTCTTTACCGAAACCACGCCGTACCAGCCAAGCTCGCCGTACTCGGCCAGCAAGGCCAGTTCCGATCACCTGGTTCGCGCCTGGAGCCGTACCTACGGCCTGCCGACCTTGGTCACCAACTGTTCGAACAACTACGGCCCGTGCCACTTCCCTGAGAAGTTGATCCCGTTGATCATCCTCAATGCGCTGGAAGGCAAGCCGCTGCCGGTCTATGGTAAAGGTAACCAGGTTCGCGACTGGCTCTATGTCGAAGACCACGCCCGTGCTCTGTACAAAGTCGTTACCGAAGGCAGTATCGGTGAGACGTACAACATCGGTGGCCACAACGAAAAGCAAAACATCGAAGTGGTGCACACCCTGTGTGCACTACTCGACGAACTGCGTCCGGACTCCGCTCATCGCCCGCACGCCAGTTTGATCACCTACGTCCAGGATCGCCCGGGCCACGATCAGCGCTACGCAATCGATGCCAGCAAAATTCAGCGCGAATTGGGTTGGGTGCCTGAAGAAACTTTCGAAACCGGTATTCGCAAGACTGTCGAGTGGTACCTGAACAACACTGAGTGGGTAGCGCATGTGAAGAGCGGCAGCTACCAACAGTGGATCGACAAGAACTACACGGATCGCTCGAACAAAGCATGAAAATCCTCTTGCTGGGAAAAAACGGCCAGGTGGGCTGGGAGTTGCAACGCTCCCTGGCAACGCTTGGCGAGTTGATTGCCCTGGATCGTCATACGGTCGATGGTTTGTGTGGTGACCTGTCGGATCTCGACGCGTTGCGCGCCACGATCCGCCTGGTCAAACCCGACGTCATCGTCAACGCTGCGGCCTACACGGCTGTTGATAAAGCTGAGTCCGAGACCGAACTGGCCGACCGTGTGAACGGTCAGGCAAGCCAACTGATGGCCGAAGAGGCCTTGGCTCTGGGTGCTTGGCTGATTCATTACTCCACTGATTACGTCTTCAGTGGCCAGGGTTCTACCCCCTGGCAAGAGTCAGATGAAGTCTCCCCGGTGAATCAATACGGCGCCAGTAAGCTGGCCGGTGAACAGGCAATTACCGCGTCGGGATGCAAGCATCTGATCTTCCGCACCAGCTGGGTCTATGGCGCTCGAGGCAACAACTTCGCCAAAACCATGCTGCGTTTGGCCAAGGATCGCGAAACATTAAGTGTTATAGCCGACCAGATCGGAGCCCCGACGGGGGCAGACCTGATTGCCGACGTAACCGCGTTGGCCATTCAGCAAGTTCTGCAACGTCCCCAGCTTTCTGGCTTGTATCACTTGGCGGCCAGTGGTGATGTGTCCTGGCACGGCTATGCTAGCCATGTGATCGGTTTCGCCCAAGACAACGGCGAGCAGCTCGCCGTAACGGCGGTCAATCCGATTGAAACGACGGCTTATCCAACACCTGCGCGCCGGCCTCTGAATTCGCGTTTGAATACTCAGAAGCTGCGTGACAATTTTTCTCTACACTTGCCGGATTGGCAAAGTGGCGTAACCCGAATGCTTAGGGAAGTTCTGAATAAATGACCACGACAAATCGTAAAGGCATCATCCTCGCCGGCGGCTCAGGTACGCGCCTGCATCCGTTGACCCTTGGCGTGTCCAAGCAGATGCTGCCGATCTACGACAAACCGATGATCTTCTATCCGCTATCGGTGTTGATGCTCGCGGGCATGCGCGAAATTCTGATCATCTCTACTCCGGAAGATTTGCCCTGCTTCCGTAAACTGCTCGGTGACGGAAGCCTGTACGGCATCAAGCTGACTTACGCCGAACAGCCTAGCCCGGACGGCCTGGCGCAAGCGTTCATCATCGGTGAAGAGTTCATTGGTAAGGATCCTTGCTGTCTGATCCTGGGTGACAACATTTTCTACGGTCAGCACTTCTCGGACAACCTGCGCTCCGCCAGCTCTCAACAACATGGCGCTACCGTATTCGGCTACCACGTCTCCGACCCGGAACGCTTCGGTGTTGTCGAGTTCGACAAAACCGGTCGCGCTCTTAGCATTGAAGAGAAACCGCTGAAGCCAAAATCCAACTATGCAGTGACCGGCTTGTACTTCTACGACAACGATGTTGTCGAGATCGCCAAGAACATCAAGCCATCGGAGCGTGGCGAGCTGGAAATCACCGACGTTAACCGCGCCTACCTCGAGCAGAACACCCTCAATGTAGAAATGCTCGGACGCGGTTTTGCCTGGCTGGACACGGGGACTCACGACTCGTTGCTCGAGGCCAGTCACTTCGTGCACACGATCGAGCAGCGTCAAGGCTTGAAAGTGGCCTGCCTGGAGGAGATCGCCTACAACAACGGTTGGATTACCGCTGAACAGTTGGGCGCTCAGGCCGATAAGCTGAAGAAGACTGGCTATGGTCAGTACCTGCAAAAACTGCTGGATTTGGATTCCCTCTGAGTCGAGAGGGTTTACTTTCAAACCTAGCGTTTAATCCGTGCAAGCAGGAATAGCATGCCAGTAAAACATCCCAAGGTTGCAGTTTTGCTGGCTGCGTACAACGGAATGCAGTGGATTGAGGAGCAACTGGTCTCGATTCTCGGCCAGTTATCGGTCGACGTTACCCTGCACATTAGCATCGACCCCTCTACTGACGGCACCGAAGCGTGGTGTAAAGCTTATGCGGCTGAGCATCCAGCAGTTGTAGTGCTTCCGGATGCCAATCGCTTCGGCGGAGCATCGCGCAACTTCTTTCGGTTGATCCGGGACGTTGACTTCGATGGCTACGACTTCGTCGCCTTTGCCGACCAGGACGACATCTGGTATCCCGACAAGCTGCACAGAGCAACCCAGGCGCTGCAGGCGCGAGGAGTAGATGCCTACTCCAGTAACGTGACGGCGTTCTGGCCAAGCGGCAGAACCCAGCTGCTGGACAAGGCGCAGCCTCAGGTCGCCTGGGATTTTTTGTTCGAGGCAGCGGGGCCTGGCTGCACCTATGTCTTTAGAAAAAGCCTGGTAGAAGCCTTGAAAGGCTCGATGCTCGCCAACTGGCAGCAACTGCAAGGTGTAACTTTGCATGACTGGTACTGCTACGCCTTTGCGCGCAGTCATGGTTACCGTTGGTATATCGACCCGTTACCCAGCATGGATTACCGGCAGCACGAGCGTAATCAGGTCGGTGCCAACACAGGTCTGAGTCCGTTGATCGCTCGTTACAAAACCATTCATGACGGTTGGTGGTTCGGTCAGGTTCGCCTGATTGCAGATCTGGTGGGGCAGGGGACGAAGCCCTTAGAAGGCGTCTTGCTACAATTACGGCGAACGGAACTGATGAAACTGTCCTTCAGTGCCTGGCAATGCAGGCGTCGGGTACGGGACAAGATTTTCTTCTTTTTTATCTGTTGGGTCACCGCATTGATAGGAAACAAAGCTCAATGACAGCCCCAAAGGTATTGGTCACGGGGGCAGGCGGTTTCGTGGGTGAGGCGCTGGTTTTCAGGATGTTGGTGGACAAACAGTTCGCTCCGATCGCAGCCGCTCGCGGTCTCACCCGGTTACAGGGTTTATGCCCGGTTGTACCCTTTGATCTGAATGATCCTGAAGCCTTGTCTGAGTTGAAGGATGTAAGTGCGGTCGTCCACGCGGCGGCCAGAGTTCATGTGATGAACGAAATCGCCTCTGATGCCTTGGCCGAGTTTCGCAAGGTCAATGTGGAGGGCACTCTTCGGTTGGCAAAGCGCGCCGCTGAATCGGGAGTCAAACGCTTCATCTTCATCAGTTCGATCAAGGTCAATGGCGAAAGCACCCTGCCAGGCAAGCCGTTCAAGGCTGACGATACTCCGGCTCCGGTGGATCCTTATGGCGTGTCCAAGCACGAGGCTGAACAAGCCCTGAGACAACTTGCTCGTGAAACGGGAATGGAAGTGGTGATTATTCGCCCGCCATTGATCTATGGGCCGGGGGTTAAAGCCAATTTTCTGAGTATGCTGCGCTGGCTCAACAAAGGTATTCCGTTACCGTTGGGAGCGGTCCGGAATCAGCGTAGTCTTGTGGCGATCGGAAACCTGGTGGACCTTGTAATCACCTGTATCGATCATCCTGCCGCAGCGAACCAAACCTTTCTGGTCAGTGATGGCCAGGACTTGTCCACAACTCAAATGCTACGTCGCCTGGGCAATGCGCTCGGGACGAAGGCCTGGCTCTTGCCATTGCCAGAGTGGTTGCTGGTAGTGGCGGCTTCGGCATTGAGAAAGCAATCCGTTGCTCAACGGATCTGCGGGTCATTGCAGGTCGACATCAGCAAAAATCGTGAATTATTGGGGTGGACACCACCCATCAACATGGATGAAGCCATGCGCCAAACCGCAGGTCACTATCTGGACGCGCAGACGAAATGACTTTTTTGTGGCTGCTACTTGCAGTATTCGTTGTTTCCTGGGGGCTGACGCTTGTTTTACGTCGTTATGCTTTGTCCAAAAGCTTGATGGATATACCAAACGAGCGCAGCTCTCACTCTGTGCCTACTCCTCGGGGTGGAGGTGTAGCTATTGTTGTCTCCTTTCTGTTGGCGCTTCTGATCCTTCGCGGTCTTGATTTGATGAGCCTGGCGACGCTCTTTGGTTTGCTGGGGAGCGGCCTGTTGGTCGCGCTTATCGGTTTTGCCGATGATCACGGGCATATCGCTGCAAGGTGGCGCCTGTTAGGCCATTTTGCTGCCTCGATATGGGCGTTATATTGGCTGGGAGGCTCTCCTTGCGTCACGCTCTTTGGCGCTACCCTTGATCCAGGGTGGATTGGGAATATTTTGTTTGTGCTGTATTTGGTCTGGATGCTGAATCTTTACAACTTCATGGATGGCATTGACGGCTTGGCCAGTGCTGAAGCGATCAGTGTCTGCCTCGGAATGTTGCTGGTCTATTGGTTTGGCGCAAACCTCGAACTGGCGTGGGGGCCTCTGGCTCTGGTGGCAGCGGTCGCGGGTTTTCTCTGTTGGAACTATCCGCCGGCGAAAATTTTCATGGGAGACGCAGGCAGTGGTTTTTTGGGGGTTGTATTGGCAGGGATGTCCATTGAGGCAGCCTCCAAGTCGCCTGAGTTGCTCTGGAGCTGGTTGATCATGCTTGGCGTTTTCGTTGTTGATGCGACGTGGACCCTGATGCGCAGGCTTTTGCGAGGTGAAAAAGTATATGAAGCCCACCGCAGCCATGGTTATCAATATGCCTCTCGCAAGCACCGTAGCCATAAAACAGTAGTGCTGGCATCGATCACTATTAATTTTGTATGGCTCATGCCGTTATCGATCGCTGTAGCAAGTGGGTGGATTTCCGGATTTTTTGGTATGGTCGTCGCTTATGCTCCACTGCTATTTATCGCATGCACCTACAAAGCTGGAGAGTCGGAGCAAGTAGTGTAATTAAAAAGCGTCAGAAACACATATCAACACAGGTTTGCATGGTTGCCTCTCTTGTAGAGCGTCTTGGGATGTACCTGCCGCTGATGTTGTGATATTTGCAGGTCGCTAAGTTGCATTGGTTAGGGGGTTCGATTTTAATGAGTGGTTTATTCAGTATGGTTGCTTCAAAGATTTGGCAAGTCGTAACACGTTTTTTTCGAGGGCTGCGCTCTTTTTTGGCCAAGTCTAAAGCGTTCATTCGGCCCTTTTACCAAAAGTTTCCTTTCCTTGTGTGGATTCGTGTTCGTATACATTTGTTTTTCAAGCGTTTGCGCGAGAACATAATGTTAGTGATTTATTCGCGAAATAATACCAAGGCGATACAGGCTATATTGAATCGTCGTTTTTCACGGTTCCAGAACTCGTCGGTCGCCCAGGCGCAACCCGTTATTGATGTGTCGGTGGTGACGTTCAATAGTGGCAAGTGGATTGATGGTTTTTTTGAATCGTTAAGGGCGCAAAGTTACCCGCTCAGCAAATTCAATATGTTCTTTGTTGATAACGGATCTTCGGACAGCACCCTCGAAGCATTGCAGCGTTGGCAGGCATTGCTTGGTCAGGAAGTGGCTGGTTTCGACATTCTGGAAGGCGACAATGTCGGGTTTGGTGCCGGGCATGAAAAGGCAATCCATAAAGGAAGCTCTGAGTATTTTCTTGTTAGTAATGTGGATATCGTTTTTGCCAAAGACTCTATAACCAGAGTGGTGGCCGATGCTTTGGCTGATGCCAAGGCTGAGGTGGCATCCTGGGAGTTGAGGCAGGCACCTTATGAGCATCCTAAATATTACGATCCGGTAACGTTGGAAACCAACTGGTCGTCCCATGCTTGCGTGCTCGTAAGAAGGTCGGCTTACGTTGAAGTCGGTGGATACGAGCGCGAGATCTTCATGTATGGCGAAGATGTCGAGCTTTCCTATCGCTTCAGGTCCTATGGATACCAACTCAAGTATTGCCCGTCCGCCGTCGTCTATCATTATACCTATGAGCATGAGCATCATATAAAACCGATTCAGTATACCGGCAGCACGCTGGCCAATGCTTATATCAGGCTACGCTATGGGAATTTGAGCGATAGAGTGGGTGGCTTTATCTTGCAGTGCCTGCTTTTGCTCCGTCCGGAACCCTATGCTGGTGCCCGTCGCGATGTGTTCAGAAACTTCGGTGTGATATTCAAGAAGGCTCGGTATTTTATGCAGGGCAAGGGGCCGAGTGAAAACTGCTATTTCCCTTTTCGGGGCTTTGATTATGAAATGATCAGGGATGGGGCGTTCTGGGAAGTGGGTGAGCCATTGGCCGATTACCCTCTTGTTACTGTGGTTACTCGAACTTACAAGAATCGAGGAGAGTTTCTCAGGCAGTCCATGATGTCCGTGCTTAATCAGACGTATCCGAATATCGAGTTGATAGTCGTTGAGGATGGCGGTTCTACGATGAGCTCGGTTGTGGCTGATTTCGAGTTTCCGGAGGGAATGAGTGTCAGTTACTACTCCCTCGATAAAGTCGGTCGTTCGGTTACCGGTAATTATGGTCTCGAAAAGGCAGCCGGAAAATATTGCATGTTTCTCGATGATGATGATTTGCTTTTTGCGGATCATGTCGAGGTGCTTGTTGGTGCGTTGGCGAAAAATTCTGATGCGGTAGCGGCCTACTCATTGGCATTGGAAGTCGGCACTGTTGCCAGTGGCGTGGAAGAGCAATACTTTGAGGTTAGCCATGCTGTACCTCCGATTCTCAAGCAAGAATATGACTATGATGTTCTGTTGGATCACAACTTTATAGCGATCCAGTCTCTCCTTTTTCAAAAGGATCTCTACTTGCAGCGAGGTGGATTTCAAACCGATATGAGCAGTCTCGAAGACTGGAATCTTTGGTTGCGCTATGGTTACGGCAATACGTTTGCTTATGTGCCAAAAACAACGTCTTTGTTTAGAACTCCTGGTGACCCCTCTGTACGGGTGGAGCGGCATATGCAGTTGCATGAAGCTTATTATATTGCCAAGAATCACGCAGTGAAAACGTGTAAGAGTTATACCTGAGTTCGTGCTTTAGCAGTTTTTGGTATTGAATTTTGTGAATTGAGTCATTCCGTGTGAGTGGCTCTTTTTTTTGTATTTCTCTACTGATGGAGCTCTGGCTGGTTGGTCGATGTCGTTGGTTTTGTATACAATCTGTTGGCTCTTTATTGGTTTTTTGCTCCTCAATATTCTGGTTTTTTGTCCAGGTGGATGGGGGCAGCCCTTTAAATAAGCAAATCAGGCTGTTTCGGGAGGGGCGCAAGCCTGGGTCAGGATGGTTTCGAGCGGTGCACCGTCCTGTGTCCCGTCAACGATTCGGTCCACCGTGTACGTGCCTGGGTTTGAGGTGATTTTCGCTCTTGGCGGTAGGGGCTTGAGCCTTTTTTGTTGGGCGCTGCGGCTAGGCCATAGGTAAGAACCCCGGTATTTCTGAGCTATTTTGAATGTTAAGACCAAAAAATGTTATAAATCAGTTTTGGTTGGTTTCGCGCTTGTTTGCTCCGGGTCAGTGACCGCGCTTGTGGTTCGCTCGGCCCAAGGGGGCTAACGTCGTCGACGTATAGTCGTCGCTGGAACCAGGGAGTGGTCATTTGCAAGTGTTACCCTTTTATGTAGGGCTATGGTTGTAGCCGTCTTACAGGGTGTTCGGATTAGTGCAGATAATTTACTCGATTGGAAGTGCGTTGCTGAGAGTCAGCATGCCCATAGGATTTTTTGACGCATATGCTAAATATTAGTGATTTGTCATCAGTGGACAAACAAAAAGTCTTTGACTATCTCAAGTGGAACAGTTTCCGTTCCGAAAAGTACAAGGTTTTATACGTTAGTACCCCCAAGGTTGCGAGTACTTCCCTGAAGTGGTGGTTTGCGTCGCTGGAAGGTTGTTCGCAGGCCTTGCGTGGCGTCGGTGAGGCTGCGGGTAGCAATTCTGATCAAGTTGTTCACGAGTTTCACAAGGTTGCGCCCCATGTCAGCGGGCTGGAAATAGACGACCTTTTGGAACCTCTTCTTTCTGATACATATTTTCGATTTGCCGCCGTACGAAACCCTTATGAGCGCATCTTCTCTGCATGGCAGTCGAAAATACTGTTGCAAGATCCGCAGCAGGTCGCATCGTATCCAAAGTTTGAGTTGTTACAGCAGCCGGTAAAAAGCGCAGCGGATATTGCTTCGGCTTTTGAGGCGTTTCTGGAGTATCTCGCTAGTAATAGCGCATCTTCACCTGAAAAAGATTTTTGGGCGCCTCAAGCCACGCTATTGCGTCCGGATCTGATCAATTATTCCTTGTTGGTCAAAATTGAAAGTTCCCCTGAACTCCATAAAGCATTATCGGAGCACTTCGGTGAGCAGGCCGCCGATCCTTTTGCAGAGCCTTCACCAAGTGAAAATGTCATTCCCTTCCTTCCTGATTTTATAACGGAACGAAGTGCGAATTTTATTAAAGGGTTGTATGCCGAAGATTTTGATGTCTTCGGATATGACAGGCAGGTACCAGAACGTACAGAAGCGTTTACGGTAGAGCAGTTGGATCTCGCGTTTGACGCGGCCAGGCTGATTCGGGAAAGTCGTCAACAAATAGGTGCGCGCGCCCTTCAAATCCAGGACTTGACTCAACAGATCGAGGATTTGAATCAGCGAATTGCGTCATTGAATCCGACTCTGTTCGAACGTGAATCGCAGTTAAAAGAGCTCATGGGTTCTTTGGTTAAGCGTGACCGGCATATCGCCAGTCTTGAGCAATCTGTGGGTGTGCTCAACAGGCAGTTAGTCGATCTCAAAGCCGTTTTGGTTGATCACGAAAAAGAGAATGTCAGTCTGAAGGCTGATCTGCTCAAGACGCAGCAGGAACTCCAGGCATTACTCTCTTCGCATTCCTGGCGTTTAATGTCGTCTGTGCGCATGGTTTCAGGGTTTGTGCGAGAGTCTGTCCATAACGTCAGAACGCTGACATGGAGTAAAGTTGTCGACTCGTTAAGGCGTCGTCGAGAGCTTTATAACGAAAACACTCTTCGTGAGATTCAAGAAAGCGGGTTGTTTGATCCGGAATATTACCTGGCCAATAATGCAGATGTGCGGGCAAAAAGCACTGATCCACTCAAGCACTACATGCTCAAGGGCTGGATAGAAAATCGCAATCCTTGCGCCGCTTTCAGTCCTTCGGATTATCTGTTGGCTAACCCTGATGTTGCCGAGGCTCAGGTTCATCCGCTGCTTCACTACATTCAATGCGGACAGCTCGAAGGTCGTCCAATCAGATTGCCAGTTCGCATTTGCGAAATGACGGCGGTCAAGCGTCGTCCCGTCGGGCGCAATGCGGTTTTCAATCCGTATGGTGAATATACACCGATACCGGTCCTAAAGGCTGTGCTCGAGGCACAGATCGAAGCCGTCAAAAAGTCAGGATTGTTCGACGAGAAGTACTACCTTGCGATGTACAGCGATGTACCGGAGGTCTCGGTAGATCCGCTCAGGCACTACTGTGAACAGGGCTGGCGCGAAGGTAAAAATCCTTCCATGGACTTTGATACGCGCGCCTACCTGGCACTTTACAAAGACATTCAACACATTGGTCTCAACCCGCTTTGGCATTACATTGTCACTGGCGCGGCGGAGCATAGAATAGCGGTACCGGACGCACTCATTAATCACGAAAACGACATCCGTTTTGGTGAAGTTAACAGCGACATCAAGTTGCTCGCGTTCTATGTATCGCCTGACTGGGAGGCGTTGCGTAGTGCCAGATTCGCTGCCAAAGGCAATTCGCAGCGACCACGCCCTGACAAGATGCTTGGGTTGTATGATTCGTTGGATGGGCGTGTGCTCACCCAGCAGGCACTCAGTGCCAAGAGCCATGGCTTGTTTGGCTTTTGCTTCAAACTGAGCGCAGATTCGGTTGTGCAAGCGTCGCCACAGCCTCTGGACATTTTTCTTGCCCATACAGAAATCGACTTTAATTTCTGCGTTCAAATAGATTTGCATCAGGAAGGCCTGGCGAATAACTTGATTACGCCTGTTGTTGCAGTTCTAGCTGATAAGCGATGTGTGCAGGTTGATGAGCGACCCGTCATCGTGGTTAAGCTCAATGAGTATGACGAAGACATCGTTGATTCAATTCGCAAGCTACGTGAGCGTTTGAATGAACTGTGTGACGGCGTGTACTTGATTGCTCAGTTTGGCTTCGCGGGTTCGGAAGAGTTGGCGCAGGACCTGGATGGTTTGTGTGACGCCGCGCTTGATCTTTCTGCAGATCCTGTGCCGGGCGAAACTGGCGTATTTACACCGCAAAACAAGAATGGAATAGATACCGTTCCGTATAACCTTGTTGCTTCGCAAGGGATCGTGCGAGCGCAGAAAACACATCTTCGTACTACTCCGGTTTTCCACGCGATTTCATTGGGGCGTGATGAAACTGCGCTTAAGCAATATTCTCCTCTGGTGTATTCGCGCTTTCACATTCGTGACTATGGACGTTGGCTTGACGCGGCGATCAGAGGCGCGAGAAAAGTTCTCCCCGAGGATCGCCGTCTACTGTTCGTGAATGCCTGGAACAATTGGCAGGAAGGACTTTTCCTTGAGCCAGACAGTATCACCGGTTTTGGTCGGTTGAACGAAACAACACGCGCTTTGCTGGATATTGACTCCAGTATCATTATGCCAAAAGTTTCGGTAATTGTTCCAAACTATAATCATGAAAGCTACCTTGCTCGTCGGCTGGATAGTATTTATGGGCAGACTTACAAAAATATAGAAGTTATCCTGATGGATGACTGTTCGACTGATGATAGCCGTTCGGTGTTAACTGGTTATGCGGAAAAGTACCCTGATGTAACGCGCTTGTTATTCAATGAGACGAATTCGGGTGGCGTTTTTCATCAGTGGGCTAAGGGGATCAAGGCGGCCACAGGTGACCTGGTGTGGGTCGCTGAAAGCGATGACTACTGTGATGAGCGTTTTCTGGAGGCGCTTGTCAGTTGTTTTGATGATGAAGCGGTCATGCTTGCGTACTCGAAATGTGAGTTCGTAACCACCGACGAAGTTGTTATGCCGGACCAGTTCCTTAACTATGTAAGTGATCTGGAGTGTGCGAATAAATGGGCGGGTTCCTATGTAAGCACGGCGCATAACGAAGTGCGCGCGGCGTTGGGTATTAAAAATACAATACCTAATGCCAGTGGCGTGCTTTTCAAGCGTCCCGTTGATATGCCTCTGCTGGATGATCAGTCGTGGTTGTCAATGAAAGTTGCCGGTGACTGGGTCTTCTATTTGCACATCCTGCGCGGCGGAAAAATTGCTTACTCCACTGAGGGTACAAACTTCTTCCGTCGACATTATGCAAGTACTGCCAACACCACTTATCGCAAAGAGGTCTTTTATCGCGAGCTCGGGGTGGCCAACAGAACGGTTCAGTCCCTCTACAATGTTCCGATGTCGGTGCTTGAGGCTTGCGAGGAATCCAGCAAGAAGCTGTATGACCACTATGTCGGGGGCTCCGCAGAAGAGTTTCTACGCTGGTATGACCATGATTCGATTGTTCGTGCAAGGGCTGACCGACTGCCGAACGTGATGGTTTCCACCATCGGCTTCTATCCGGGCGGTGCCGAAATTCTTCCGATTCGACTTGCAAACGAGTTTAAACGCCAGGGTATTTCCGTTTCCTTGTTTAGCGCCGGTATACCAAAACGCGAAGACGGTGTTCGCAAGATGCTGAGAAACGACGTGCCGGTGATCGAGACGTCGAATATCGAATCAGTGAAAGAGATCATTCATGATTTCGGAATTGAAGCACTTAATAGCCACCAGTGGTACGTTCAGAAGTACCCGGTCGATGTCCCGGATGTTTTTTCCGAGCTCGGCGCCCACGTGGCTGCTCTGCACGGGATGATTGAACATGGCAATGGAGTGACTGATGAACAGTTGCGCATTGCTGACAAAGGTGTCAGTACATGGGTCTATACCGCTGAGAAGAATCTTGTTCCTTTCTCGGACATCTCGCTGTACGACAAGTCTTCTCCCCGTTTCGTCAAGGTTCCTAACGGGTTGCAGCCGCCGGAAATCGTTCCAATCTCGCGCGTGCAGATGGGTATACCGGAGGATGCTTTTGTATTGTGTTGTGTCAGTCGGGCAATTCCCGATAAAGGCTGGGGCGAAGCTATCCAGGCGGTAGAACTTGCGCGATCACTTTCCGGTCGGGACATCCGTATTATATTGGTCGGTAATGGCCTGGTGTACGATGAGTACTGTCAAGCAGGTGCGCCGGACTTCGTTTACCTGGCTGGCTTTAGTGATAACTCCGTAGGCCATTATGCTGCCGCGGACATGGGCATCATGTTATCGACCTTCAGGTCCGAGAGTTTCCCTCTGACCATTGTCGATTGCCTGTTTGCCGGCAAGCCATACATTGCCACCGACGTTGGCGACATCAAAAACATGTTGACGATAGAGAGCGGTGTTGCAGGGGAGATTATCGAGTTGGAAGATTGGGTAGTCCCAATCGAGAGCACGGCCCGCGTGATTGCAGCGTTCGCGACAGATGAACGGAAATACCAGGAAGCCGTCGGCTTGGTGAAAGGCGTTTCCAGTCGATATCGAATTGACGCCGTTGCCTCTCAATATCTTCGTTTGTTCGAGCGTGACATTCAGCAGCACAGGGCGGAGTCGGCGAAGGCCGAAGGCTCTGGCATGACTGTTAAAGACCTGTAGCCGGACTTGCTGTAAGCAGGACAGCTAGCGTTAAGGGGAGGGCTCACAGGGCAGGTCCGGCTGATTGCCAGGCCTGCACTGAGAGCGAGACGGGCGTCTCCGGCAATTTGGTAAGCCGCCTCTCTTGACGTATCATTAGCTGTCACAGTGTGTTCCGTTAAAAATTAAAGTGTAGGTCGTTGCAATGGTTGCTAAGGATGGGGAAGGTCACGCCCGCCTTGTCTGCTGCTGCATAAGGCGGCAGTCCAACCATTTCAAGCGCTGGAGGGCAACGTTGAACAATTCCGAGAACACTTCCCCTAATCCCGTTAAGCGGTCCCTGGTTTTGGGGGGGCGTGGTTTCATAGGCACCCACTTGATAGACGCATTGCTCGATCAGGGGCATTTGGTGCGCTGTTTCGATCGTCCCAATGTGGTGCCGTTGGGTGAATCCCACTCCAATCATCCTAATTTCGAGCTTTGCGAAGGAGACTTCACCAGTGAGGCCGAAGTCGCCAAGGCATTGGAAGGTTGCGATGTTTGCTATCACCTTGTGTCTACTACACTCCCCAAGTCTTCAAATGCTGATCCCGTCTTCGATGTGGAGAGCAATGTCGTTGCGACCATCCGCCTGCTAAACCTCGCGGTGAAGTCCGGCCTGAGGAAGATTATTTTTATCTCCTCCGGTGGTACGGTGTATGGAGAGCCTACGCAAGTACCTATTCCAGAAACCCATGCTACTGACCCGGCCTGTTCCTATGGAATTGCCAAGTTGGCGATCGAGAAGTATTTGGCGCTTTTCCATCGCTTATACGGCCTTGACTATACTGTTCTACGTCTTGCAAACCCCTTTGGTGAGGGGCAGCGCACCTATGCTAGCCAAGGCGCGGTTGCCGTATTCCTTGGCAAAGTCCTGCGTGGCGAGACGGTTGAGATTTGGGGCGATGGCACGATTGTACGCGACTACATTCATGTCTCTGATGTGGTGAGAGCGTTGTTGGCATCGTCAGCGCGATCCGGTGAAGAGCATGTGTTCAATATAGGTTCAGGGCGCGGACATAGTCTCAATGAGGTTCTTGACGCGATCGAGAGGGTCGCGGGGCGAAATGCAAGGCGTCAGTACTTGTCGGGTCGCGGATTTGACGTACCTGTCAGTGTCCTGGATATCGAGCGCGCCAAACAGTCTTTGGGGTGGGTCCCTTTCGTGAGTTTCGATCATGGATTGGAGCGCTTTGCCGCTTGGTTATTGGATAATCCGGAGTCAACACATTGATTTAACGATGGGGCTGCAATTATAAGCCCGGTCAGATAATTCTCAGGTGCGCAGCTCAAAATTTCCGGTTGGGGCATCCGCCATGGAATTGAGAGGCGCGTGAGGATTAAGAATGGCACATGCTGTGCTATTCAATATATTGAAGGTAGGCCATAAACAAGAGCGCCGATTTGTTAGATATGTTTGTACTCACGAACATATCTAACAAATCGGCGTTCTTGTTTCTTTTAGCTTAATGAAGGTTACAGGCACGGAGGAAAATATTAGTTACCAAAATAAGCTCGGGTAACTGTTTCCGGATCTGAATCCATTTTTATTCTGCCGTGCTCCAGCCAAATGACCCGATTGCATGTATGCATCACCAGGTCACGGGAGTGGCTGGCTATCACCAAAATGCTGGTGGCTTGGACCAGTTCGTTCATCCGAGCTTCTGCTTTGTGCTTGAAGCCTTCGTCCCCTACCGACAGCCATTCATCCATGATCAATATTTCAGGTCTGATGGTCGTCGATACCGCAAAGGCCAAGCGCAAGTGCATGCCGGAAGAGTACGTGCGTACCGGCATGTCAATGAAGTCGCCCAGTTCTGAAAACTCAATGATTTCGTCGAGTTTTTCTGCAATATCGCTTTTTGTCATCCCAAGCAGGATGCCGCGCATGAAGATGTTTTCCCTGCCGGATGCCTCCGGGTCTATCCCTAATGAAATATCAATGAGGGAAGCGACTTCGCCGCTGATACTGGCGGTGCCAGCGGAGGGGGCGTATACACCGCTCAGCAGTCTGAGCAATGTGCTTTTGCCAGCGCCGTTATGACCGAGCAATCCAACCCGCTCTCCGTCATTGAGGGAAAAAGTAAGGTCTTCCAGTGCTCTGACGATCACTCGACCTTGATCGTTGGCACTGAGTTTGCCGCCTGTAGCGACTTGAATCAGCCGCTTTTTCAGAGAGCGAGCACTTGCGTTATAGATAGGGAAATCAACGCATGCGTTATGAAATTCAATAGAAGCCATAATAGTTTTCTTCTTAGAGCCAATAAGCAATGCGACGTTTATAGAGGCCATAGATGATGATCGCTATGCACCAGCCAAACAGAGCCATGCCCCCGGCCACGCACCAGCTAACAGTGCTCACATCCTGTCCGAGCAAGGGGGCCCTGACTATTTGAACGAGGTGATAGATGGGGTTCAAATCCAGTAAATAGGTGCCGGCTCGTCCTGGTAGCAGGCTTGGAAGCCACATGATTGGCGTCAAATAAAAGGCAATTTGCAAGACGCTCGCAATGATCTGCGGGAGGTCGCGATATCGAGCGCATAAAAGGCTCAATATCAAGCTGATCCATGCCAGATTGAGAACAAGCAGCGCAAAGCCCGGGACACTCAACAGTGCTCCAAGACCCAATGGTTTCTGAACAGCCAGCAGCACAAGCGGGAAAATGACGATGTTGTGCGCGAGGATCAAAGTATTGCGCCATATCGTGCGTAAAATATGCACGAATAATGGGATGGGGAGTTGTTTGATAATGCTTTCTGCGGCAATGAGGCTGGTGCAGCCCTCTAACACGCAGGTAGAAATAAAACTCCAGAGAATCATACCTGCTGCAAGAAATGGCAGAAAGTCTTTCATGGGGGAGTTAAATATTTGGCCAAATACGAGGCCAATAGTACCAATCATAACGCCCATGCTGATGGTTAGCCAAAACGGTCCGACAGCAGAGCGCCTATACCGTTGACGTACATCCTGCCATCCGAGCATGCCTACCAGAGAATAGCGCTTTACAGCCGTCGCTATGTCTGCCATGGCAGCGGCAATTGAGTTGTTTAGCATTCGAAATACCGGGTTGTCAAAACAGTCGATGATTGTAATCTTGTAGGAGGGTGTAGTGTCACTTTTTCCATCCCGTCTAGTTTCCAGTTTTTTACGATCGCGGGATCTACTCCACGTAGAATGCCCCCGCTGCAAGGAGGGGGGTAAAGTCTGAAGCGGTTTCGTATGGCGTGCGCGTACTCGGTGTGCTCGCTACCATGACAAGCTTGAGCTATTCGTTCAGAAAACAGTGCATGTGTCGAGCGATTCAGGTGTGCTAATGCTCAGAAATAAAGTTCCTGCCGGATGATTTGCACTTTTTCTATCATCCCACGGTCAGAGGTTAACTCCCAAGAAATTTCCTACATTCCAGATACGCATATTGAGCCAGGTCGCAGCGTCTGGTCGTAAGTGCCCCACGTAAATCGCCTGCTCGAAAGGGGTCAGAGAGATTGGCTGATGGTTGCCGACGAGCAGCTCCACAGCCGCAACGTGTCCTGGTTTTCGACCGGGTTTCGCGTCCTCGCGTTGTCTGTCCGGCAGACCGGTCAGAGGGGCGAATTATAGCGGCGCTTTGAGTAAAATGCTCGTTCCTGGGTCCTGCCCTGTGCAAGTATTGGGCGATCTCGTCCTCATTGTGGTTACAATGCCGATCGACGACCGCGTAAAAGGAGGGGGCTACGGGCTCGAAAGCTTGAATGGATAAAATACGCAGAGTGTTGCTTGGTTTGCCTCGCAGGCAAAAAAGACTGATACAGGTCGCCACCGATGTGGTTTTGGTGTGGGTTGCTTTGTGGCTGGCCTTTATCGTCCGCCTCGGCATCGACGACATGTACAATCCGCTAAAGTCGCATTTCTGGCTGTTCGTCAGTGCCTCGATTATTGCCATTCCCCTTTTCGTACGCTTTGGCATGTACCGCGCCGTCATGCGCTACTTCGGCAATGATGCGCTGATTGCCATCGTCAAGGCGGTCAGTCTGTCCTCGCTGATCCTCGCCGTGGTGGTCTACTGGTACAGCAATCACCAGGCCGTGGTGCCGCGCTCCATCATCTTCAATTACTGGTGGCTAAGCCTGGTAATCATTGGCGGCCTGCGTCTGTGCATGCGTCAATACTTCATGGGTGATTGGTTCACCGCTGCGCAGCATGTACCGTTTGTCAATCGAGACGATGGTTTGACCAAGGTCGCCATTTACGGCGCAGGCGTGGCAGGCAATCAGTTGGTTGCAGCGTTGCGCATGGGCCGCGTGATGCGCCCTGTGGCGTTCATCGATGACGATTCCTCTATCGCGGATCGTTCGATTGCCGGGTTGCGGGTCTATAAGCCCAAGCATATTCAGCAGATGATCGACATGACCGGGGCTCAGGAAATTCTTCTGGCGTTGCCGTCTTCGACCCGTGCGCGGCGCAGGGAGATTCTCAATTTTCTGGAGGGTTTCCCGCTCCATGTGCGCAGTGTTCCGAACTTCACTGATCTGGCCAGTGGTCGGGTCAAGGTGGATAACATTCAGGAAGTCGACATTGCTGACCTGCTGGGGCGGGATTCGGTACCGGCTCAGCCTGATTTGTTGGCTCGATGTGTCAAGGGCAAGACGGTTTTGGTGACGGGGGCGGGCGGTTCGATCGGTTCCGAGCTTTGTCGGCAGATTTTCTCCCTTGGACCGACCACGCTGTTGTTGTTCGATCATAGCGAATTCAATCTTTACAGCATTTTGTCTGAGCTCGAGCATCGTATTGCTCGTGAGTCGTTGCCTGTCCGGTTGTTACCGATACTGGGGTCGATTCGCCATCCCCATAAACTTCTGGATGTAATGAAGACCTGGAGCGTGGACACGGTTTATCACGCGGCGGCCTATAAGCACGTGCCGATGGTTGAGCACAATATTGCCGAAGGTGTGCTCAACAACGTGATCGGGACGCTCAATACCGCTCAGGCTGCATTGGAGGCTGGTGTTGCAAACTTTGTGCTGATCTCGACCGATAAGGCCGTACGCCCGACCAATGTCATGGGTAGCACCAAACGGCTGGCCGAGTTGACCTTGCAGGCCCTCAGTCGTGAGTTGGCGCCGGTGTTGTTCGGGGACAAGTCCAATGTGTCCCGGGTCAACAAGACCCGTTTCACCATGGTGCGGTTCGGTAATGTGTTGGGCTCGTCTGGCTCGGTTATTCCGCGCTTTCACAGCCAAATCAAATCGGGCGGGCCCTTGACGGTTACCCATCCGAAGATTACCCGTTACTTCATGACCATTCCCGAGGCGGCACAGCTGGTAATACAGGCCGGCTCAATGGGGCAGGGTGGTGATGTGTTTGTGCTGGACATGGGCGAGCCGGTCAAGATCATCGAGCTGGCGGAGAAGATGATTCACCTGTCTGGCTTGAGCATTCGCTCGGAGAAAAATCCGCAAGGCGATATTGCCATCGAGTTTACTGGGCTGCGTCCCGGGGAAAAGCTTTACGAAGAGTTGCTGATCGGCGACAACGTGTCCGCTACCCAGCACCCGATGATCATGAGTGCCAAGGAGGACCATTTGCCTTGGGAAGTGCTCCAGCGCAACTTGATAGAGTTGCTGTCTGCCGTTGAGCGGGATGATTATTCGCGGGTTCGCCAACTTCTGCGTGACACTGTCAGTGGTTACGCCCCGGATGGTGAAATCGTCGACTTGATTTACCAGCAGCGTCGCCTCGAACCTTGATTGTTACACGCTCTGTAACAGACACATTTTTGACAGAGTTGCCCATGACCCAGATTTGGGGGCAGCTTCGCAATAGCTGTTCTTCTTATCGATGTCATGGAGCGTCACTTACGTATAAAGGCTGCTTCTACTCTCTGGTTTTTGCCTTGATGACTAGCGCTTCTATTGCCCAAGACACCGGCAAGGCGATTCCGGGGAAAAGCGTGACAGGCTTGAGGTGAGTTGATTCGTAGGCGCGAGTGCCCGAGTCCGTTTATTGGGCAACGTTTTTTGTTTGTGCTTGTCCTTGTTCCATTGGGCTTTGTCAGGTGTGATGGTTTTGCCCCCTCCCATGCAAATGCTGCGTAGTCTGATGATCAGTGGCGACGGTCTATTTTGGTCGTACTGGAGTAGAGCGTGGCTGTCACCGCTTTAACCTGCACCACGAGGACAGCTTTCGCGGCCTGCCCGCGATGGCGTCCTGCGTCCCCTTCATCACCGAATACCTCGGACGACTTCTTGAAACCACTCAGCTAGCGCTGAGCCATCATCTCCAGGTGTTCGCTGTAGTTTTCGATCTGTGCTTTGCAGATGACTACCTACCGGCATTCGATTATCTGCGTAAGAATGTTTGGCAGTAACCCGCCGGTCAGCACGTCCAGGAAAACTGCGAATGAGTCTCCGGATGTGCTTGAATACGCCCTGACTACCTGATCTGAGCCCCATATGAGCCTGATGAGCTTTTCCAGGGAGCGTTGCGCGAGTAATGCAGAAATTGGCTTTCGTGAGGTGTTCGCGGCGGCTAAAAACACTAGAATGAGCGGCTGGAATGATCGTTTTTGATCGATCCGCTGTTTTTTTTGAATTAAATATTTATTTGAAAGGAATGTCTGGTGCTGAATTTTTATCGAGTTAATAAGTTTTTTTTATTGTGGCAGGTTTTTTGCGGGGATTAAAGGGTTCGCTTTCTTTTGGCGGGTTCTAAATATTCTATTAAAGTAAGTATGATTAGGGTTTATTGAAATGTGGCGCAATCCAAAATACTGGCTGGATGGTGAGCCAATTCAAAATTTCGGCGATTTTTTGTCGGATTTTTTTATGCAAAAACTTTTTTACAGTGCGGGCATGCAGGCAGACTCCATTAGGATTGTCGGTAGCTGTATGGATGACGAGTTGTTGAAGAGTGAATCAGAGTTTGATACTCAGCAGGGTATCCGAACTATTTATTGGGGATGTGGGCTTCGGCACGAAAATAGTTTAACCGACAAGAGTCGTGGGCTTGTCGATATTCTGGCCGTTCGAGGCCCTTTGTCACGATCAGCATTGCGGTTGGGGATAGAAACTCCAATGGGGGATCCGGGGTTGCTTCTCCCTGCGCTTTACACCCCAAGCTCTTTGCCTGGAATTAAGGGTGAGACCCTCTTGGTTCCTCATTTTCACGATATCAGAACGGACGATGAGCTCCTTGCATTAAGTGGATGTAGTGCGATCCTTAGGCCAAATATAAATAATGATACTCTTTGTATTTTTGAATTTATTGATCGTTTAACGACTGCAGAATTTGTTTTGTGCGGATCATTGCATGCGGCGATTGTAGCGGCGGCATATGGGCGTCGTTTTGGGTTCTGGAACAGCGATTGTGTTGATCTGCCTTTTAAATGGCAGGATTTTGCGGCCTCGATTTCCATGTCTTGCGTTTTTCACGATAATGTTGAGCAGGCGCGATCTCATTTCATTAGCGAAATAGAACCGAAAATATCGATCCCGGTCCTTTGGCCGCTGCTGGCTGTTGCGCCATTTGCTGTGCGTCCAGAAGCCATGGTAAAGGTTATGGAGTTCGATGTAAGAAGGCATGGAGTGTCCGCTCTTCAGGTTGCAGCTCCATCGCTTGCCGCAAATAAGGTACAGTCCGCAATTCTTCAGGTTAACTCGCTTTCAGCTAATTCTCTAGTTGCGCTGCAGAAAGCGCAGGGTGATTTGCTGGAGTTAAGCGCTGCTCGCGAAGATGCCTTGCATGAGTTAGAGAGAGTTCGTGCAGAGGCTGCTAATGCTACATTTGAAAGGGATCTCGTTGTCAGTAGTACAAGTTGGCAGATTACGGCGCCTCTTCGTAAAGTTGGGGTGCGTTACCCGGTGGTGGGTCGCACGTTTCGTCGTTCACTCAAGATTCTCTGGTGGACGCTCACGATGCAAATTGGCCATAAATATCTTTTGTGGAAAAGAAAACGCACCGTGGTGCCAGTGATTTCTGCGGATGCTGACACTGCCCAAGTACAGCAAGTGGTTGCTGCCAAGTCAGATTTTAACTTGGAAAGTGCATTTGTGTGCATGTATGGGGAAGCGCCAATTTACTTCCCGCCGGTAGAGGCTCCTGTAGTATCGATAGTGATACCCGTTTATCGAGAGCTAGGTGTTCTCAAAAATTGCCTTCGCTCAATTTCCATTGGTCTTGAGGGTGAACCGTCTTTTGAAGTTATTCTCGTCGACGATTGTCCAGAAGAGCAAGTTCTGTGGGGCATACCGGATAGCGGGGGGTTATTTAAGATTTCAAATTCGGAAAACTTGGGTTTCTCGCTTGCATGTAATCGAGGCGCCGAAGTGGCGCGCGGGCGCTTCATCTGTTTTTTAAATAGCGATACAATCGTATATTCTGGATGGCTTCGTCATTTAGTTGATGCGCTCGAGGATGTCCCGAACGCAGGGCTTGTTGGTGGAATGCTATTGAATGTTGATGGTTCTATTCAAGATGCCGGTTGGCGAATGCTTCAAAGCGGTCAGGGTTATCCTATTGGCCGTAACAAAGATGCCAGAAACGGAGCCTTTACCTATCGTAGGGAGGTGGACTGTGTTGCTGGCACATGCTTTTTGATGAAGACATCTTTATTTCTAGGCATGGGGGGGCTCGATGCTCGTTACGCTCCTGCATCTTATGTAGATTTTGATCTTGCGTTCCGTGTGCAAGAGCGCGGGTTGAAGGTTATTTGCGAGCCAAAAAGCCGTATCGTCCATCTCGGCGGCGCATCATATGGGGATGCGAAGGAGAGACAAAATCAGATAAGTACCATCAATCAGGCGAAGTTCTCTGAGCGTTTTGCAACTGTTTTACCCATGCAGCCGAGCGGATCGGAGGATGAGTTTTTACTGCAGCAGGTGTCTGATGAGCGGCCAGTCTTTCTAGTTGTTGAATATAGTGTACCGCAGCCGAATCGTCATGCAGGCGATGTCACCATGAGTAGCTATTTATCCTTATTGGCGTCAACTGGATGGCGGGTCGTCTTCTGCCCTGTGGAAGGAAGGGCAGAAGGCCCTTCAGCCGATAATCTTGAGCGTCAAGGTGTCATGTTGATTCGATCACCTCAGACCCTTGAATCATGGTTAATGGAAAATGGCAAATACGTGAAGGAAGTGTGGTTGGCACGACCTGAAATTGCTGAAAATATCATTAATCCGTTACGAAATTTAACTTCTGCTCGTTTGACATATTACACTCATGATTTGCATCACGTGAGGCTTGAAAGAGAGGCGGAGTTATATGCTGACCCTGATAAATTTGCTGACGCAAATCGGATGAAGGAAGCAGAACTCTCGGTGTTTTCGAGTGTAGATAAAATTATATCGCCAAGTGCCGATGAGGCTGAGGTGATACGACGTTTAGTTCCTGATAAGCCTGTTTTCGTACTGCCGCCATATTATTATGAGGCTCATGAAATTTGTCGTCGCGACGCTGCTCATTTCGAAGGGTTGACAGACATAGTTTTTGTCGGGGGGTTCCCTCACGCTCCGAACGTGGATGCAGCGCTATATATAGTAAATGAAGTAATGCCGCGTGTATGGGAGAAGCGCCCAGATGCCCGCGTGGTCCTTGTTGGTTATGCGCCCCCAGCTGAAATTCTTGCTCTCGCTGGTTCTCGTGTCGTAGTGACAGGCCAGGTACCAGACGTCAAACCCTATCTCGATCGTGCGCGTATGGTGCTTGTAGCGCTTCGTTATGGTGCAGGAGTAAAAGGTAAGACAGTGGATGCTTTGCGTGAGGGAATTCCAGTGGTTTCGACTCAGGTTGGCGTTGAGGGGGTTGGTGTGACATCTGGCCTTGACGCCATAGTAAGCGAGAGTGCGAATGGCCTTGCAGAAGGTGTTCTGGATTTACTGTCCGATACCGCGCGCTGCGCTGAATTGTCTGCTGCGGGAGCTGATCTGATTATGAAGGGGTTCTCCCGTGCCGCTGCGTGTCTTGCAATTGACGAGGTGTTTCGGGCGTGATGGCATGCTTCGGCTTTTTGAAAAAGTTGAAGCGGGCGCATAAAAAAATATTGCTTCACCCTCGGGGGTGAAGCTCTTGGGTTGCTTAAATGAACCGAGCAAGGGTATTGGAATCAACAATATGATAATTCGCGCACGTGCACCTTTGCGTCTAGGGCTTGCAGGTGGTGGTACGGATGTTTCTCCGTTTTGTGATATCTACGGCGGTTACGTACTCAATGCAGCAATAGATCGTTACGCTTATGCGGTGATTGAAACTTTGGAGGAACCACTGGTTCGCTTCATCGCAACCGATCAACAGGTGGAGAAGGTAATGCCTTGCGCTGCCTCGTATGTGCTGGATGGTAAGCTTGACCTGCATGCGGCGGTTTACAATCATATGATCGAGCATTACAACGGTGGCCGCGCCATTGCGATGCAGTTCAGCACTTTATGCGACGCGCCTGTGGGGTCTGGCCTGGGTTCTTCCTCCACGCTAGTGGTTGCCATGATTCGTGCGTTTGTGGAGCTGCTGAATCTGCCACTTGATGATTATACAATTGCGCTCTTGGCTTTTCGTATTGAGCGAGTGGAATGTGGATTGCAGGGCGGCAGGCAGGACCAGTATTCCGCTACATTTGGTGGCTTCAACTTCATGGAGTTTTATGCTGATGATCGGGCAGTAATCAATCCATTACGTATCAAGAGTTGGATTATCTGCGAGTTGGAAGCTTCACTTGTGTTGTTCTTTACCGGGGTATCACGAGAGTCGGCGAAGATCATTGCCGATCAGAGTGGTAACGTGAAGGCGGGGGTGGTTGGCGCCGTGCAGGCCATGCACGGTATTAAGCACGAAGCGCTGGTAATGAAGGAGTGTCTGCTGCGCGGAGATTTTTCTGGCTTCGTAGAATCAATGCGCCAAGGTTGGGAAAATAAGAAATGCTCGGCCAAGTCGGTATCGAATCCGTATCTAGATGAGATATATGACGCCGCCATTGCCTCAGGCGCTCTTGCTGGTAAGATTTCGGGGGCGGGTGGAGGTGGCTTTATGTTGTTCTTTGTGCCTACAGAGCGACGCATGGAAGTAATTCGGACCTTAAGCTCCTTCGACGGTCAGATTAGTAATTGTCACTTCACCAAATATGGCACGCAGGCATGGAGAATCAATTGAGGAAATACATTGAGGCGCAGATAGTCGATTCACAGGCAATCATGAATGCTATGTTGGCTGATAGTAACCTTATCGACCGTGTTGAGGCTGCAGCATTATCCTGTATACACTGCATGAAACAAGGAGGAAAGATTCTTTTGGCAGGTAATGGGGGCAGTGCAGCTGATGCTCAGCATATTGCGGGTGAGTTTGTCAGCCGTTTTGCCTTTGACCGGCCTGGATTACCAGCAATCGCGTTGACCACGGACAGTTCTATCCTCACTGCAATTGGTAATGACTACGGCTACGAAAAATTGTTTGCCAGGCAGGTGCAAGCACTTGGCCAAAAAGGCGATGTGTTCATTGCTTATTCAACCTCTGGTAAGTCCCCCAATATTCTACTCGCTCTGCAAGAGGCTCGGGCGCGTGGTTTAGTGTGTGTTGGACTGACCGGCAACCTCGGTGGGCCAATGAGCGAGATTTGTGATCATTTGCTTGCGGTCCCCTCACCAGATACACCAAAAATTCAGGAGGGCCACCTGATATTGGGTCATATCTTGTGCGGCTTGGTAGAAAACGCAATTTTCAAGGGTAACGCCTGATGGAAGCCATTGTTCTGGCGGGGGGATTTGGCACTCGGTTACGTCAGTTGGTGCCCGATCTACCTAAGCCCATGGCACCTATTGCTGGCAGGCCGTTTCTGGAAATTTTGCTCAGTGCCTTGGCTCGTAAGGGCTTTAAGCGCGTGACATTGTCAACAGGTTATATGGCTGAAAAAATATCTAACCATTTTGGCGAGCAATATGCGGGAATGGAGCTGAGCTATGTGGTTGAAGAGGAGCCTTTGGGTACGGGGGGGGCTGTTCGATTGGCCTTGGCGCAGTGTCATGAGGATCATGTGTATGTGTTTAACGGTGATACGTATCTAGACCTCGAGGTTGATCCAGTCGAAAGGCTTTGGCAGTTGCATCGGCGCCCAATCATCGTCGGGCGCGAAGTGCCGGATACTGCACGATATGGCCGTTTGCTTACAGACGAAGGGAAGGTAAGCGGTTTTACGGAAAAAGGCGTTTCTGGGGCGGGATTAATTAATGCTGGTTGTTACGTTTTCTGTCGGCATCAACTGGATTCATTTGAACCTTATATTGCCTTTTCGCTGGAAGCAGACTACTTGGCAACAGAGGTAAAACACACATTTTTTGATGTATTTGTAACGGAAGGTCAGTTTATCGATATCGGTATTCCTCAAGATTTCCAGCTTGCGCAAACTTTGCTGGCTAGTGTTCCGTGAAACATTCAGGATTGTTTCTTGAACGAGATGGCCTGATTCATTCTGGTCGTGAGTTTAAGAGGGGAGATGTTTAGTTTGCAGGCGGCGTATTTTAACTACCCAAGCCAGTAGACTTTCGAAAAACGGCTGCCAAAGCGTGCCAGCGACCGCCGGCAGTCCGGCACCGCTGATCTAAAAAAGCATGGCCAACCCAGCGCTACAGCTCGAAGTTGGACGGTGCATAGGCTGATTGAGCTGCAGAGGACCAAGTGGCGTTGTATGATCCTCACAGCGTCACCAATGACGGCACGGGAATACGTGTGATCCAGGTCTGCAGCGAAGACATCGGTCCCGGCCTGACGAAGTGCCGGGCTATTGCCCTACGCGAGCTGTTGGAAGAATAGAAGTTTCTTATTACTTTTAATTAAAATCAGGGCGGAAATACATGCTGCACAAGGATAATAACTTGAACTTGTTACGGTTGGTTGCCGCGCTGATGGTGCTATATGCTCATTCATTCGATATTTACGGTAATTCCCCGGAGATCTTTATTGGTCTTGATTCCTACGGCGGGCTCGGGATTGCGATATTTTTTATCGTTAGTGGTTACTTGATTGCAAAAAGTTGGAGTTTTGATCCTTCGGTCATTAGTTTTTTAGTTAAGCGATCGCTGCGAATATTTCCAGCCCTGATTGTTGTTGTCGTAGTAACTTCGTTTTTGCTTGGTCCCATTTTTTCCACTTTGACAGTCAAACAGTATTTCTTGAATCTGGCATTTATTATGTACTTAAAGAATATAATTTTAAGTCCAGTATTCTATTTGCCGGGCGTGCTGGAGCACGCCAGAGTTGCCAATGTGATCAATGGTTCTCTATGGAGTTTGCCTATCGAGTTTTTTATGTATTTGGTAGTCGTGGCGCTTGGGTTTCTATTCAAAGGCGGTCGTCTTGTATACACAGTTACCACAGTATTGTTTGCGCTGATTGTGGTTTTTTGGTGCTGGCGAGATGCGCCTTTGCTGGTGGTTTACGATACTGATGTAAGAAACATTCCGTTGATAGGCATCTATTTCATGATTGGGGCATGTTATGCGAAGTGGGGGCTCGAACGGTGGTTCAGTCTTTCCGGCGTAACTGTCATGGTGATGATAACCCTTCTTCTGGCACCGTATTCATCGATTTCGAAGCCCCTGCTATGGCTTACGTTACCGTATGTCGTCTTGGCATACGGACTTTCCAGAAGTTGGTTGGGAAGCTTGGTTAATAAAGTGGGTGACTGCTCTTACGGTGTTTATATCTATGCTTTTCCGGTTCAGCAGTTTGTTTTGCTCAAATTCCCCGGCATTGCCTATTCAACCTACCTTATTGTTACAGTGGTCATTACTCTGGTTTTGGGATACGGCTCTTGGCATTTGATAGAGAAAAGGGTTCTCAAATTCAAGCCAAAAAATAAAGTCAGGCCTGTATCGAATGGTGGTGATGCCGATTCGGCGTTCAATCCTGTTGTGGGTGAGAAGCTCAATTCAGGGGCTTGAGCAAGTGTATGTATTTATGATGTAACAGTCACTCAGGTCACCTATGAAGAGCTACAGGGGCTGCTGCGACAGCGCAGACGCCTGACGATCCTAAAATCCCCAGGGTTTCATAATGCCCGGTTTATGGATCAGTTTCTTCACCAGGCTGGAGAACCGTAAGCGCTCCATGAACCCCACATTCAAAGCACTTAACTGATCCGCGATGCTGTACTCCCGATTTCTTTCCGGAGCCAGCACCTCATGATGCGTCCCGACGCAATAGTCGAAAAGTCTATCTCGACCCAAGCCTGTAGACTTCCGAAGATCTATTGAAGGCCTTCCGCGTTTATGCTGCATCAAGCGCATTTCTACGCGTCAGTGGATTAGTGGAAATGCGCCGTCCAAGTTCATGGAAGGGCACTTCAACAACTCTATGAAGGATATCTGCTGCCGCGATTGATGCCACCACCCCTATCACGGGAATGGCTACGATGCGGGCACTTTCGGACAATTCCAGTGTGTTACTCAGCCACATGGATGCGAATAGAACTTGCATATGTATCATGTAAAGCGGGTAGCTTATTCGCCCAAGGTACGTAACGATTCTTGTTGATAATATTGAACCGATCACGTTGCTGCTTCCGGAAAACTTGGCCGAGACAATGCTGAGGAACGTAATGATCCAGATTATTAATGGTGCCGAAAATTCGCGAAGAAAAACCAATGTAAACGCGATAGATAATACGGCAACGGATATTAACTCTTGTTGTGATAGTTTTTGTAAAAAGTTCTTGAACGCAAAATAGCTGAGGAAACCTGCGCAGAACATGGGTAAGTTATTCCCGAGGAATCCGCTTTCCATGTAAGGGCTGACAATCCAGCATACTGCTGCAATCGAGATAACTGCGATACGCGCCGAAACCCGCCCAAGGGATGTGAGCATCAGAAACAGCAGCGGCGCGACTAAATAAAACTGCCACTCTACGGTAAGGCTCCATGCTTGTCCGACGAGTGTAAGGGAAGCATAGGGCAAGACGGATGTCGGCAAAACTCCTTGTAGAAGTGGTATATGGGCCAAGACGTGAAAAAACAGATTGCTTTGAGCAATTTCAATAATCTGAATTCGTCCGTCTGTTGCAACTCCATGTGGCGACGCATGCAAGATTTCCGTGGCTATAGGCAACGAGGCTATTGAAATAAGCAATGCCACCCAGTATACCGGTAATATGCGAAACGCCCGCCCTATTATATAGCGCGGGTATGATTGGGGGCCGCGATCAAGCATCGAGAAAATCACGAAGCCACTAAGTATGATGAATACCTGCACGGGATATGAGTTATACAAGTTGTTGGGGAATGAGCCAAAAAGCGGGGGCAGTGCAGCAAGCACATGCCCCAAAACCACCCACAACGCCATAACTCCGCGTAAGCCTTCGAGTTCGCGAATATATTTCATTAGGCCAGTGACACCTTAATAGTCAAGATTTATATTCTATCCGGGCAATGCTAGGTTTAAATTTGAATAGCTGGTAATGTCAATCCCTTCAAGATGCTCTGGAGGAATTAAAAATTCGTTTAATTCGAAGCGATCTCTAAATTCAGAGAGTAACTGCTCCTTTGTCTTGATGCTTGAGGCTAGATGCAGAAGACGATGTTCGTTCGGCGCGTCGCGATAATGAAACTCTCGGCTATTGAACTCGGTATATTCAAGCCGGGTAAAAAAATCTCCTTCGCGGAAGCGACTGTCCGTGCTTAATACATAAACCATCGCATCCTGGTCGCCATTTGTATACATTCCGTATTTCTCTTGGTCCCACCACTTCTTCACATCGTCTAACTTTACATTGCGCACTGCATCCAGGAACTGAGCTGAGCGACGTGTAGATTTTAAGAAAAATTGTCCCGATGAAATAAATGTCCATGCGCCTTGATTAACGGGACTCTTGCATATAACGAGATCGAACTTCGCGAAACGCTCAACATATGGAATGAGTCTCCAGGAGAAGTCCGTAAAGTAGGCATCATCATCAAGCCAGAAGACCCACTCGTCCGCACCGAGAGCTGCCTGGATGATCTCGATTTTCCTGAGATACGGGTTCATACCTTCTCGCCGAAGCATAAACGACCATACGTAATTCGCTCCATTGACATCTGCAAAAAGCTTGTGGTTCACGAATGACTTAAATCTGATTCGATCACATCCGCTGACGATCGTGATGCCCGAGCGACGGGGAGAAAGTAGGCGCTTTGAAAATAGCATGGTGCATAGCTCCACTTGGCTATGAGGGGAAATAATGGACGCCATTCTACACGTAGGCGACACTCTGACGAGTGTTGCCAATTACTCCGCCTGACTCTTGCATTCAGGTGCGTCTCTCTGCCGGGCTGGAATATCATGAAGAAGTTCGGCCGGGAGTTGTCCCGGATTACCGGTTGATAGCAATACGGTCGAGCGTGCCATGCGGCCCTTCGACTGTATCTACCAGCAACGTCTCCTCAAACCCTGATGATTTCACATCCTGTAACGGACACATTTTTGACAGGCTCCAGACATCGCCTAAGTTTGGGAGGCAGCTTCGGAAAAGCTGCTTTCCCAATTGATGTCATGGAGCGTCATTTATGCGTACTGGCTATTTCTACTCTCTGGTTTTTGCCCTGCTCACCAGCGCCTCTATTGCTGCCATTGCTGCGCCGACGGCCAAGCCTGAGGCTGGCAATGCACCCCTGGTGCTGGAGGTTTCTCCCAAGGCGCAGTCCGGCAAGGTCGATCTGAATCAGGCCGATGCGCCAACCCTTCAGCGCGAGTTGTCCGGTGTGGGCGAGGCTAAGGCCAAGGCGATTGTTGCTTATCGTGAGGGTAATGGGCCGTTTGCGTCGGTGGACGAGTTACTCGAAGTGAAGGGGATCGGTAAAGCCATTCTGGATAAGAATCGCGAGAAGCTTGAGGTGAACTAAGCTTATACGTCAGCGCCAGGGGCCGGTCATTGATCGGCCTTTTTGCTATCTGGCGAATGCTGTGATGGTGTGCCTTTCGTCGTGATGAGAAAAATTACGTCTATCATATGCGAATAAGATTATGCCTATAATAAAAGACTTTTCCGCCAAGGCATCCGAGCCTCAGGCGCTTGTCTTTCCTTTAGGCGTCTCCCAGGAGCACAGTCATGAATTCTGTCCAGTCCCAAGGTACGGCCCTCGTCACCGGTGCTTCTTCCGGTATCGGTGCAATTTACGCGCAGCGGTTGGCGGCGCGTGGTTTTGATTTGTTATTGGTTGCCCGTGATCAAGAGCGGCTGGAAGCGGCGGCTACCCAGTTGCGCGCCGAGCATGGCGTTCAGGTCGAGGTGCTCAAGGCGGATCTGACGCAGAAGGATGAGGTGCTGAAGCTTGAGCAGCGTCTTCGCAGCGATTCGAGTATCAGCCTGTTACTGAACAACGCCGGTGTTGCAACGGATGGTTTGTTGGCCAATGCAGACATGGATCAGCTGGAACGCTTGATTCAATTAAATGTTACGACGGTCACGCGACTGGCCTCGGCAGCGGCCGCCAGTTTTGCCAAGGCGGGTCGGGGGACGATCATCAATATTGCGTCAGTGGTGGCGTTGTTTCCCGAGCGCTTCAACGCAACTTACAGCGCCAGCAAGGCCTATGTGTTAAGTCTGACGCAGTCGTTGAACGCCGAGCTGGAGGGCACCGGGATCAAGGTGCAGGCGGTGTTGCCAGGTGTAACACGCACCGAAATCTTCGAGCGCTCCGGTATCGATGCTACCCAGATTCCGGAGGATATGGTTATGGACGCCGGGGAGATGGTCGATGCCGCGTTGTCGGGTCTGGACCAGGGTGAGTTGATCACCATTCCTTCGTTGCCGGATGCGGCCGACTGGGATGCCTTCGTTGCGGCGCGTCATGTATTGGCGCCGAATCTTTCCAAAAGTAAGGCTGCCGCGCGTTACACGTGAGGCGTCATCAATCGGCTTGAGGTATTTGCGGTATGAGTGATCGTCGAGTAGTTGTAACGGGCATGGGCCTGGTGTCGCCATTGGGTTCTGGCGTCGAAGCCGTTTGGTCGCGTCTGTTGGCCGGGCGTTCCGGGTTGCGCAATTTGCCGGACGAGGTGGTTGCCGATTTGCCGGCGAAGGTCGGGGGCGCTGTGCCGACGCTGTCTGAGGATCCCGAGGCGGGGTTTGACCCGGACCGGGCGACGGCGCCTAAAGAGCAGAAGAAGATGGACCGCTTCATTATGTTCGCCATGGAAGCGGCGCGTCAGGCGCTGGAGCAGGCTGGTTGGCAAGCGGCGGACGCCAATGCCCAGGAGCGTACGGCAACCATTATCGGTTCCGGCGTGGGTGGTTTCGGTGCGATTGCCGATGCGGTGCGCACCACGGACAGCCGTGGGCCGCGACGTTTGTCGCCATTCACTATTCCTTCATTTCTGGTCAACCTCGCCGCGGGTCATGTGTCGATCCAGCACGGTTTCAAGGGGCCATTGGGTGCGCCGGTGACAGCTTGCGCGGCCGGGGTGCAGGCGATTGGTGATGCGGCGCGGTTGATTCGTTGTGGCGAGGCAGACATTGCAGTATGTGGCGGCGCGGAAGCGGCGATCGATCGCGTCAGTCTCGCCGGGTTTGCTGCTGCTCGCGCGTTGTCCAGCGGTTACAACGACACCCCGGAACGTGCCTCGCGGCCGTTCGACAGTGACCGGGATGGCTTCGTCATGGGGGAGGGCGCTGGCCTTCTGGTGATCGAATCCCTGGAACATGCCCTGGCCCGTGGTGCTCAACCGTTGGCAGAATTGGTCGGTTACGGCACCAGTGCCGACGCCTATCACCTGACGGCAGGTCCCGAGGATGGCAGCGGTGCGCGACGGGCGATGTCGCTGGCGTTGGCTCAAGCGGGCATTTCGCCGGCGCAGGTGCAGCATCTCAACGCTCACGCAACCTCGACCCCGGTCGGGGACTTGGGAGAGTTGGCAGCCATCAAGGCGTTGTTCGGCACGGATAACAAAATCGCCGTGACGTCGACCAAATCCGCCACCGGGCATTTGCTCGGCGCGGCGGGCGGTATCGAGGCGATCTTCACGCTGTTGGCAATTCGCGATCAGGTCGTGCCGGCCACCCTCAACTTCGACAACCCGGACCCCGCCGCCCAAGGCGTGGACATCGTCCACGGTAAAGCGCGGCCGATGGCCATCGAATACGCGTTGTCCAACGGCTTCGGGTTTGGTGGCGTGAATGCCAGCGTGCTGTTCAAGCGTTGGGAGGGTTAGTCCCGGGGCTGTTTGAGATAGGCGCGAGTCACGTCGAGAATCTGCTGCGCCAGGTCGGGATTCTCGACACTGCGTGACAGCAGTAAAGCCCCGACCAGTGTCGACATGATGACGATGCTTTGGTCGGCGGCGTCCTCGTCTTCAAGAGTGCCTTGCACTTGTTCGAGCCGTGCGTTGAGCACCACATCAGTGGTCGGGCTTTGCTGCCCGCGCAGGCCGAGTTCCGATGACATGGTCGGCAATGGGCAACCTTCATCGGGTGAAGTCTGGTGCCATTCGGACAAATAGGCGTCGATGAACGCTTCCAGCGGACGATCTTGAGCGAAAAGCTCGGCGCAAATCACATCGACCTGCTCGCCCGCGGCTTGCAAAGCCTTTTCCACCAGTTCGTCCTTGGACTTGAAATGCGAGTAGAAACCGCCGTGAGTCAAGCCCAGTGCTTTCATCAGCGGTTGCAGACCTGTCGCGCCAATGCCATCGCGGCGAAAGCGCGCTGACGCTTCCTTGATGATGCGTTGGTGGGTCTGGGCTTTATGGTCCTGCGAGTAACGCATCGGGTATCTCCGCAACAATGCGCCATATTAACCAATGAAAATGGGATGGTGATTGTACTTCTACTTCTAAAAAGCATGCAGATGAGTCCAACGCCGTCCTGCTGTCTAGAATGAACTGGCACGAATAGTGATTACTCATTAACTGACGATTGTTGAACAATCACGAGGCAATGAGTATGAACAGCGGACTGTCCCTGGCCGACCACATCACACTTGAATTGCGCGCCGACATCATTGGCGGCCGTTTGCTGCCCGGCATGGCGTTGGTGGAAAACGATCTGGTGTCTGCCTACAACGCATCCCGCAATACCATTCGCGAAGCGCTGCATCGCCTGGGACAGGAAGGCCTGACCCGTTATGTGCGCAACAAGGGCGTGATGGTGCGCAGGCTGGGCGTCGAGGACGTGCGGGATCTGTTCAAGGTCAGGCGCACCCTGGAGTTGCAGGCCATCAGCGCGAGTCAGCCGCTGCGCGACTATCAATCCGACCGGATGCTCGAAGCCCTGGAAGCCACCGAGCTTGCCCGGGAGCGCGAAGACTGGCGCGCTGTCGGCACCCACAGCCTGGCTTTTCATCAACACATCGTCGGATTGCTGCGCAGTCCGTTGTTCGATGAGTTCTTCACCAACGTCGTCGCGCAATTGCGCCTGGTGTTCTGCACCGCTCCCGATGAGTCTCGTTTTCAGGCGCCCTGGCTGGCGCGCGACCGGCAGATCCATGAGTTGTTGGCCGAGGGCGACAAACGAGCGGCCGAGGACGCCATGAGCCTTTATCTCGACGATTCCGAACACCTCCTGTTGCAAATGCTTACCCCAGTTTCCCATCACTGATCGAGGATTCGTGCCATGTACAAAGACTATCCGGCGGCCTATCAAGTCAGCAAAGGCTCAGCCTTGCAGGTGGACAAAGCCTTCTACGAACGGATTCGCGACAAGAAGGACGGGCGCACGCTGATCGAAGAATTCGAGGTGCCGATCCGCACCGGTCGTGCCTGGAAAGTGCCGGCCGGGCATGTGTTTCGCGTGACCACGCCGGTCGGGCCGCAAGTCGGGGATTTCAACGTCTGGAATGCCAACGATCCCCGGGAGCGTTTGTGGGCGGCACGGACCCGGCAGTTACAGGGCGCACACGTCAGCACCCATGACCGGCTCTGGTCGAACCTGCCTTTTTTGCGGCCGCTGGTGACCATCACCGATGACAGCCTGGCCGGTTACGGCATCGACGAACATGGCGGTCGCTTGCATGATTTGCTCGGCACCCGCTGCGATCCTTATGTGAACAAAATGCTCACCGGTGAAGATTTCCATCATCACTGCCACTCGAACCTGACCCGTGCGGTGCTGCCTCACGGGCTGACCGAGTTTGACGTGCATGACGTGCTGAATATTTTCCAGTGCACGGGCCTGAACCACGACGACATGTACTTCATGAAAGCCTGTCCGGCGCAGAAGGGCGATTACCTGGAATTCTTTGCCGAAATCGATCTGCTGTGTGCGCTCTCGACCTGCCCGGGAGGTGATCTGTCACTGGCCATGTGGGGGCCGGATGCGCAGGATCCGCTGAGCGTTTGTCGCCCGCTCGGGGTAGAGATTTATCGTTTGGAGGATTCGTTGCTTGAGGGCTGGAGCCAGCCGGAACGCGCTGCATACAAAGGGCTGCACGGCCTGCACATCGCCAAGGCCGATTGGGAAAAATAAATCGAAAAATCGCAGCCTCCGACCCCCGTAGGAGCTGCCGAAGGCTGCGATCTTTTGATCTTTTGAACTAGCGGTCCTGCGCATCCTTGGCGTCCGCTTCCGCGTTGCGTTCAGCGACGCGTTTGCGTTGCTCTTCGGTCAGTTCGACCTTGTTGGCGGTGTCACGCAACATCATCAAACCACCAACGATCGAGCCGATTGCAACGATCAGAATCAACCAGGCATACCAGGGCATAGGGCTCTCCTTGAGGGCAGGCCGATTGGCGGGTTTTGCCAACCGATCGTGCATACCACTTTGAGCGATTAATTTTCGCAGTGGTTCCATTCTATGCCTGTTACGTCTTACACATTCCTCGTAGGAGCTACCGAAGGCTGCGATCTTTTGATTTTGGCGTCATTACGATCGCTAAAGATCGCAGCCTTCGGCAGCTCCTACGCGGATCGTGTCTTTATAAGCCAGTCAGCATCGCGTCCGCCGGCGCATCGGCACGCAATTGCGCCGTGAGCATGAAATACACGAACCCCACCGCCATGAAGCCCAGGAAGATCAACCCGATCAGCGTGTTGAACCAGGCCATCGCCACCAGGCAGACCACCGCCAGCACCAGCGCAATGAACGGCACCAATGGATAGCACGGCGCGCGAAAGGTGCGTTCCAGATTCGGTTCGGTTTTGCGCAGTTTGAACAGGCTGAGCATGCTCATGATGTACATCACGATCGCCCCGAATACTGCCATTGTGATCATCGCCGCCGTCAGCGTCATGCCGCCCAGGTTGATCAAACCATCACTGTAAATCGCGGCGATACCGATCACGCCGCCAGCGATGATTGCTCTGTGCGGAGTCTGGAAACGTGACAATTTGGCCAGGGACGCCGGTAGGTAACCGGCGCGGGCGAGGGCGAAGAACTGCCGCGAGTAGCCGAGGATGATTCCGTGGAAACTCGCCACCAGGCCGAACAGGCCGATCCACACCAGCATGTGCAGCCAGCCCGAACTTTCGCCCACCACGGTTTTCATCGCTTGCGGCAGCGGGTCGTTGATGTTCGACAGGGTGCGCCAGTCACCGACGCCGCCGGCAAAGAACATCACACCCATCGCCAGCAATACCAACGTCAGAATGCCGCTGATGTAGGCCTTCGGAATGGTGCGTTTCGGATCCTTGGCTTCTTCGGCGGCCATGGCGGCGCCTTCGATGGCCAGGAAAAACCAGATCGCGAACGGGATCGCCGCGAACATCCCGGCAATCGCCGGCGCGCCGAACACATCGGAACCGGCCCAGCCGTTCAGCGCGAAATTGCTGAAGCTGAACGCCGGAGCGACCACGCCCATGAACACCAGCAGTTCGGCCACTGCGAGTACGCAGACCACCAGTTCGAAGGTCGCCGCCAGTTTCACCCCGAGAATGTTCAGGCCCATGAACACGATGTAGGCACCGACCGCTGCGTGTTTCGGATCAAGCGCTGGAAATTGCACGTTCAGATACGCACCGATCGCCAGAGCGATGGCCGGCGGGGCAAAGACAAATTCAATCAGTGTCGCCAGCCCCGCGATCAATCCGCCTTTCTCGCCAAAGGCGCGGCGGCTGTAGGCAAAGGGACCACCAGCGTGAGGAATCGCGGTGGTCAGCTCGGTGAAACTGAAGATGAAGCAGGTGTACATCGTGGCGACCATAAAGGACGTCACCAGAAAACCGAGTGTGCCAGCCACGCCCCAGCCGTAGCTCCAGCCAAAGTATTCACCGGAAATCACCAGCCCGACCGCAATGCCCCACAGGTGCAGCGTGCCCAGCGTGGGTTTGAGTTGTGTGTTCATGCGTTGCTCCCTGAACGGTTTGGAAAGCTCGGAGGAGGGCGTTTGCAGTGGGCGTGCCAGTGTTGTGATGGCGGTCGTAAAGTGCAGAAAGGCGTCGTATCGGGGATGTTCGGTGCTGGATGTGCATTTTTTGTGCGTCAGTTGAGGGCGTTGTTGTCTGTTGTGCCGCTATCGCGGGCAGGCTTTGAATAGTTGTCGGGTTTGAAAGCCACCCCTCACCCCAGCCCTCTCCCCAATGGGGAGAGGGGGAAAGGGAGCCGATCTTCATCGCTTTCGAAACCTGATTCGCTCGCGATCGCGAATCGACACTTGAGTTCGACTCGGTATTTCAGGTCGATGTAAATCCAAGAACACCTCGGTCAGTCCCCTCTACCTCTGGGCGGTCCGACGTTTCGGGAGGGCTAGGGTGAGGGGCGGTTATCCCTGACACACCGGCAAAGCCCGCTGTAACGCCGGCATAAATCGACTCTTTACGCTTTCTTTATGCCCAGCCAACACCCTCGATCTCGTTCCTTTACAGCCTCCCTGCCGACAATGGCTCCACACGCGGCAATACGCCGTAACACGGAGAACTTCCATGAGCGTTCTGGACGGGGTGTCACTGCTACTGGCAGTGGGGCTGTTCATTTATCTGTTGGTTGCGCTGTTGCGCGCGGACCGGAACTAGGAGCGGCTATGCACAGTTATGACTATTGGCTGATCCTCGCCTTCTTCGCCCTGGTGCTGATTCCGGCACCGTTTCTGGGGCGCTTCTACTACAAGGTGATGGAAGGTCAGCGCACTTGGCTTTCGCCGATTCTCGGACCGGTGGAACGCGGGTGTTATCGGGTGGCCGGCGTTGATCCGCAGGCCGAACAGAGCTGGCAGAAATACACCCTGGCCTTGCTCGCCTTCAACCTCGCGGGCTTTTTGCTGTTGTTCGCGATCTTGCTGTTTCAGGATCACCTGCCGCTGAATCCGCAAAACTTGCCGGGCCAGGAGTGGACGCAAGCGTTCAATACTGCCGTCAGCTTCATGACCAATACCAACTGGCAGTCCTACAGCGGCGAAGCGACCTTGAGCTACCTGAGTCAGATGGTCGGCCTCACCGTGCAGAACTTCGTCAGCGCCGCCACCGGCCTCGCTGTGCTGGTTGCCCTGTGTCGCGGTATCGGTCGCAAGTCGAGTAAAACCCTCGGCAACTTCTGGGTCGACATGACCCGCGCCACCCTCTACGGCTTGCTGCCGCTGTGCCTGCTGCTGGCGTTGTATCTGGTCTGGCAGGGCGTGCCGCAAACATTCGCTCAGTACGTGAATGCGGTGACGATGCAAGGCGTCGATCAGGTGATTCCGCTCGGCCCGGCCGCCAGCCAGATTGCGATCAAGCAACTGGGCACCAACGGCGGTGGCTTTTTCGGCGTCAACTCGGCGCACCCGTTCGAGAACCCGACGGCGTGGAGCAACCTGTTTGAGGTCGGCTCGATCATTCTGATCCCGGTGGCGCTGGTGTTCACCTTCGGCCACTACGTGAAAGACCTGCGTCAGAGCCGCGCGATCATCGCCTGCATGCTGGCGCTGTTCCTGATCGGCGGCGCGACGTCGCTGTGGGCTGAATACCAGCCGAACCCGACCCTGAACAATGTCGCCGTCGAACAGACTGCGCCGCTGGAAGGCAAGGAAGCACGCTTCGGCACGACCGCCACGGTGCTGTGGTCGGTGACCACCACCGCGGCGTCCAACGGTTCGGTCAACGGCATGCACGACAGCCTCAACCCGCTGAGCGGCATGGTCGCGATGGTCAACATGATGGTCGGCGAAGTGATCTTCGGCGGCGTCGGTGCCGGGCTCTACGGCATGTTGCTGAACGTGTTGATCGCGGTGTTCCTCGCCGGGCTGATGATCGGCCGCACCCCGGAATACCTCGGCAAGAAACTGCAGGCGAAGGAAGTCCAGTTGCTGGTGGTGACCTTGCTGGTCATGCCGGTCGGTGTGCTGGTGCTCGGCGCGATTGCCGCGAGCCTGCCGGGCCCGGTCGCGGCGGTGAGCAACCCCGGTCCTCACGGTTTCAGTCAGTTGCTTTATGCCTACACCTCGGCCAGTGCCAACAACGGTTCGGCGTTTGCTGGATTTGGGGCGAACACCGCGTTCCACAACCTGATGCTGGGCCTTGGCATGTTGATCGGTCGCTTCGGTTACATCCTTCCGGTTCTGGCCCTGGCCGGCAGCCTGGCGATGAAGAAAACCGCCCCGATCGGCCAGAACAGCTTCCCGACCCATGGCCCGCTGTTCGTGACCTTGCTGACCGTGACCATTTTGCTGGTGGGTGGTTTGACCTTCCTGCCGACATTGGCGCTGGGTCCTATTGCTGAACATTTGAGCTTGGGCTTCTGAGGAATCAATGATGAATATGCCCGCAACTAAAGCCGCCGCCGTCAAGGCGCCGGAACAACCGAAAACCGCGATCTCGGCCCTCTGGCGTCCGGCGCTGGTGCAAGCCTTCGTCAAGCTCGATCCTCGGCAATTGCAACGTGCGCCAGTGATGCTGGTGGTCGAACTGACCGCGATCCTGACCACCGTGCTGTGCTTCATTCCCGACAGCAGCGTGCCGACTTTTGTCGCCGCGCAAATCGCCTTGTGGTTGTGGTTCACCGTGCTGTTTGCCAACTTCGCCGAAGCACTGGCCGAAGGTCGCGGCAAGGCCCGCGCCGACAGCCTCAAGGCCGGTAGCGAAGGCCTGAGTGCTCGGCGCAAAACCAGCACCGGCGCCTTTCAAGTGGTGCCGGCCACCAGCCTGCGCAAGGGCGATGTGGTCCGCGTTGAGGCGGGGGAAATGATCCCCGGTGACGGCGAGGTAGTCGAAGGTATCGCAGCGGTCAACGAAGCGGCGATTACCGGTGAGTCCGCGCCGGTGATTCGCGAATCCGGCGGCGACCGTTCTGCCGTCACCGGCAATACTCGCTTGGTGTCCGACTGGCTGTTGGTGCGCATCACCGCCAACCCGGGTGAGTCGACACTCGATCGCATGATCGCTTTGGTCGAAGGTGCCAAACGCCAGAAAACCCCGAATGAAGTGGCGCTCGACATCCTGCTGATCGGCTTGACCCTGATCTTCCTGCTGGTGGTCGTCACCTTGCAACCGTTCGCCCACTTCGCCAACGGCAGCCTGCCGCTGGTGTTCCTGGTGGCGTTATTGGTCACGCTGATTCCGACCACCATTGGCGGTTTGTTGTCGGCCATCGGTATCGCCGGGATGGACCGTCTGGTGCGCCTGAATGTGATCGCCAAATCCGGTCGTGCGGTGGAAGCGGCGGGGGACGTACACGTCTTGCTGCTGGACAAGACCGGCACCATCACCTTCGGTAACCGTCGTTGCACTGCGGTATACGCGGCACCTGGCGTCACCGCCAAGGAACTCGCCGAGGGCGCATTGTTCGCCTCGCTGGCCGATGACACGGCTGAAGGTAAATCCATCGTCGAGTACCTGCGCGGCACTCAGCCGCAACCTGAGCCGGCCACCGAGTTGCTCACCGCCGTACCGTTCAGCGCCGAGACGCGTCTGTCTGGCGTCGACTATAGGGGCCGTGTTTATCGCAAAGGCGCGGTGGATTCGTTGCTGGCCTTCGTTGGCCTGAAACGTGCCGATCTGGCCGCGCCGCTGTCCCGGGAAATCGACAAGATCGCCCAGAGCGGAGGCACGCCGTTGCTGGTCTGTGCCGACGGTAAATTGCTCGGCGCGATTCACCTCAAGGACGTGGTCAAACCCGGTATTCGCGAGCGATTCGCCGAGTTGCGCAAACTGGGCATCCGCACCGTCATGGTGACCGGCGACAACCCGCTGACCGCTGCGGCGATTGCGGCCGAGGCGGGTGTCGATGACGTGCTGGCTGAAGCGACTCCAGAGAAAAAACTGGCGCGTATTCGCCACGAGCAGAACGACGGGCGCCTGGTCGCCATGTGCGGCGACGGCGCCAACGACGCTCCGGCCCTGGCCCAGGCGGACGTGGGCATGGCGATGAACGACGGGACGCAAGCGGCACGCGAGGCGGCGAACATGGTCGACCTCGACAGCGATCCAACCAAACTGCTGGACGTGGTGCAGATCGGCAAGGAATTGCTGGTGACCCGCGGTGCGCTGACGACGTTTTCCATCGCCAACGACGTGGCCAAGTACTTTGCGATTTTGCCGGCGTTGTTCGCCTCGATCTATCCGCAACTGGGCGTGCTGAACGTCATGCACCTGAGCAGTCCGCAGAGCGCGATTCTCTCGGCGATCGTGTTCAACGCCTTGATCATCGTGGTGCTGATTCCATTGGCATTGCGCGGCGTGCGCGTGCAGGCGGCCAGTGCGGCGGCGTTGCTGCGACGCAATCTGCTGATCTATGGATTGGGCGGGATTGTGGTGCCGTTTGTGGGGATCAAGGCGATCGACATGCTGTTGACGGCGTTGCATTTGGTTTGAGGCTGAAATCGACCCCCTCACCCTAACCCTCTCCCGGGGGGAGAGGGGACTGACCGAGGTGTTCTTGGAGCTACATCGACCTGAAATATTGAGTCGAACTCAGGTCTTCAAAAGCTTGAAGATCTGCTCCCTTTCCCCCTCTCCCCTATGTGGAGAGGGCTGGGGTGAGGGGTGGATTTCCCTGACACCCCACTACTTCTCCAATTTCGAGGATTTTGAAATGTCCACAATGATACGCCCGGCCCTGAGCCTGCTCGTCCTGATGACCCTGATCACCGGCGTCGCCTATCCACTGGTGGTCACCGGTGTCGCCCAAGTCGCATTCCCGGACCAGGCCAATGGCAGCCTCATACACGACGCCGATGGCAAGGTCCGCGGTTCCTCACTGATTGCCCAGGATTTCGTCGGCGACGCCTGGTTCCATCCACGGCCATCCGCCGGCGCATTTGCCACTGTGTCGAGCAGTGCCAGCAACCTTTCGCCGAGCAACCCGGCCCTGGCCACTCGGGTGATCGACGATGCCAACAAACTGCTGGTGCCGGGACAGGGGCCAGTGCCCTTGGCGATGGTTACCACCTCGGGCAGCGGTCTCGATCCACACTTGCCACCGGCCGCGATTGCCTATCAACTGGCGCGTGTTGCCGCGGCGCGCAATCTGCCGGTGGCGACCCTGCAACAATTGATGGATGCGCACATCGAGCAGCCACTCGTTGGCCCGCCGGTGGTGAATGTATTGGCGTTGAACATCGCGCTGGAAAACCTGTAGATCTGCGGTGGGGCCATTCGCGAGCAAGTCGAATCGTCGCACCGCCGCTCCCACATTGGAATGCGATCAAATGTGGGAGCGGGCTTGCTCGCGAAGACGGCCTCACAGACACCACATCAACATCTGAAAAAAGAGACCCCCGAACATGAGTGACTCCGGCCGCGCCGACGCGCTGTTAGCAGACCTGCCCCGCGACGGCCGTGGCCGGCTCAAGGTTTTTCTCGGCGCCGCACCCGGTGTCGGCAAGACCTACGCCATGCTGCAAGCGGCCCACACCCAATTGCGCCAGGGTGTGAAAGTCATTGCCGGCGTGGTCGAAACCCACGGTCGCGCCGAGACCGAAGCGCTGCTCGGCGGCTTGCCGCAGCAGCCGTTGGTGCGCTCGGAATACCGTGGCGTGATGCTCGAAGAAATGGACCTCGACGGCCTGCTCGCCGCCAAACCGAAACTGGTGCTGGTGGACGAACTGGCCCACAGCAACGCGCCCGGCAGTCGTCACACCAAACGCTGGCAAGACATTCAGGAACTGCTCGCTGCAGGCATCGACGTGTTCACCACGGTCAACGTCCAGCACCTGGAAAGTCTTAACGACAAAGTGCGTGGCATCACGGGTGTGCAGGTCCGCGAAACCCTGCCGGACTGGGTGCTGCAAGAAGCCTACGAACTGCTGCTGATCGACCTGCCGCCGCGCGAGCTGCTCGAGCGTCTGCGCGATGGCAAGGTCTACGTGCCGGAGCAGGCGAGGGCGGCGATCGACGCCTTTTTCACCCAGACCAACCTCACGGCGCTGCGGGAACTGGCGATGCAAACCGCCGCGGCTCAGGTCGATGATGATTTGGCCCAGGGCTATCGCCAACTCGGCCAAGCGGCGCCGGCGGTGCGCGGTCGCCTGTTGGTTGGCGTCGATGGCGATGCACAGGCTGAGCGGCTGGTGCGTCACGCCAGTCGCGTCGCCCAGCGTCGGCATTTGCCGTGGAGCCTGGTGCATGTGGACAACGGCAGTGTGCGCGACGAGCAGTCGCGCTTGCGTCTGCAAAGTGCTCAGCAATTGGCCGAACGCCTCGGCGGCGAAGTGGTGCTGCTGCGCGCCGGTGAGGTGGCGAAAACCCTGATTCAGCACGCCGCCGAACGCCGCGCGAGTCTGGTGTTGGTCGGTCAGTCCCGGCAGCGTTTGCGTCGGCGGTTGTTCGGCGGCGGTCTGGCGTCACGTTTGTTGCGCGATGCGCGCGGGCTGGAAATCAACGTCCTCGACAGCGATCACGAACAGTATCAGCCGCGTCAGCGTTCGGCGCAGGCACTGCTGTGGTTCGACTACGCGCTGGCGCTGGTGGCGACGGTGCTCGCCAGTGCGTTGGCCTGGGCGGTGGCAAGTGTCTTGCCGCTGCCCAATATCTCGCTGGTGTTCCTCGCCGCGGTGTTGCTGGTGGCGGTGCGCAGCAGCCTCGGCCCGGCGCTGGCCTGTGCGGCGCTGTCGTTTCTGACCTATGACTTTCTGTTCATCCCGCCGAATTTTTCCTTCCGCATCCAGCGCGAAGAAGACGTGCTGACCTTGCTGTTCTTCCTGCTGATGGCGGCGCTGACCGGTAACCTCGCGGCCCGACAACGGCGCCAATTGCAGGCGCTTCGCGACACTCAGGAAGAGACCACCGAACTGCTCGACCTGTCGCGCAAACTCACGGCCGCCACCGACCGCCAGGCGGTGGTCAGCGCAGCGGCCCAGCACCTCGATGGCTGGAGTGATCTGCAACTCTGCCTGCTCAATCGAGACGGGCAGGGCGGCTGGAAAGTCGAAACCGGTGGCCCGCTGGAATTTTCCGAAGCCGAGCGCGCTGCCGCCGATTGGGCCTGGCAACACGATCAACCGGCCGGCGCGGGCACCGGCACGCTGCCGTTCGGGCGTTGGTGGTGGTGGCCGTTGTCGGTGGAAGACGGGCCGCTGGCATTGCTCGGTGTGTGTGCCAAAGAGGGCCAGACCTTGAGCGGTCAGCGTCGGCGTTTGTTGACCGCGCTGAGCCAGCCGCTGGCCCAGGCGCTGGCCCGGGCGCAATTGGCCGAAGACCTGGAAGCCGCTCGGCTGCACGGCGAAACCGAGCAACTGCGCAGTGCCTTGCTGGCCTCGGTGTCCCATGATTTGCGCACACCGCTGACCTCCATGCGCGGTAGCATCGACAGCCTGTTGGCCCTCGGTGAGGCGATCCCGCTGGAGGATCGCCGCGAACTGCTTGAAGGCACTCGCGATGAAGCCGAGCGCCTCGATCGCTACATCCAGAACCTGCTGGACATGACCCGCCTCGGGCATGGCGCCCTGAAGCTGGCGCGGGACTGGGTATCGCCGGCCGATATCGTCGGCAGTTCGCTCAATCGTCTGCGGGCGGTGCTGGCGCCGTTGCAAGTGACCACCGAAGTGCCGCCGCAGTTGCCGCTGCTTTACGTCCACGCCGCGCTGATCGAACAGGCGCTGGTCAACGTGCTGGAAAACGCCGCGCGCTTTTCACCGTCTCATGGCCGTCTGCAACTGCGCGCCGGGGCCGATGACAGCGAGCTGTTTTTTTCGGTGAGTGATGAAGGACCGGGGATTCCGCAGGAAGAGCGGGCGAAGATTTTCGACATGTTCTACACCGCCGCGCGCGGTGATCGTGGCGGGCAAGGCACCGGGCTGGGCCTGGCGATCTGTCAGGGCATGGTCGGTGCTCACGGCGGGCGGATCAGCGTCGCCGATGGCATCGAAGGGCGCGGCACCTGCATCACCTTGCACCTGCCGTTGCAGGCTCAGCCGGCCTTTGAAAATTAAGAGCCGAAAGTGAAGCCTGATCCTGCTTGCGCTACTCTCCTGCCACTTCTTTGTGTTGATGTGAATTCATGAGCCAGACCGCGACCATTTTGGTCATCGATGACGAACCGCAGATCCGTAAATTTCTGCGCATCAGCCTCGTCTCCCAGGGCTACAAAGTGCTGGAGGCCGGCACCGGCAGCGAGGGCCTGGCCCAGGCTGCACTGAATAAACCGGACCTGCTGGTACTCGACCTCGGCCTGCCGGACATGGACGGCCAGCAAGTGCTGCGCGAGTTTCGCGAGTGGTCGACAGTGCCGGTGCTGGTGCTCTCGGTGCGCGCCAGTGAAGGGCAGAAAGTCGAAGCGCTCGACAACGGCGCCAACGACTACGTAACCAAGCCGTTTGGCATTCAGGAATTTCTTGCGCGGGTGCGTGCGTTGTTGCGTCAGGCTCCGGCGGGAGAAGCTCAACAAGCGGCGCTGACGTTCGGCCCGTTGACCGTCGATCTGGCGTATCGCCGGGTGTTGCTCGACGGCACCGAAGTCGCGCTGACCCGCAAGGAATACGCGGTACTGGCGCAACTGGCGCGGCATCCGGGGCGGGTCATCACCCAGCAGCAATTACTCAAGGATATTTGGGGGCCGACTCATACCGAGGACACTCACTACCTACGGATTGTGGTCGGGCACCTGCGCCAGAAACTGGCTGATGACCCGACTCAGCCGCGGTTTATCGTCACCGAGGCGGGAGTCGGGTATCGGTTGTTGAGTGAGGACAGTCTTTAGTTTTGTATTGAATGATCCGGCCCCATCGCGAGCAGGCTCGCGAAGGGGCCTTATCATTCACTCGAGAAGTTCAGGAATCCCGCTCATTCTCATACCGATCCAGCGTATCCCGCGCAATCTCCCGCCCTAGCGCGATCAGTTCCGGTGCCTTGTAAAACTCGAAAAACCGGCACACACGTTTCGGCACGTTGATCAAAATATCCGGCGGATAACCGGCGATCTTGTACTGCGCCAATGAGGTTTGCATCACCTCGAAACTCTGGTTGATCAGGTCCAGCAAAGATGCCGGCCCAACGTTGTCGATGATGAACGAGCCGGTGGCGGACTTCGGCGCGCCGGCGCGTTCGGGGGCGGCCGCCGGTTGCTGGGCTTCGGGTTCGGCGGATTCGATCCACGGGTTGATCTCGGCCGCTTCCGCCATCAACGCTTCCTTTTCCAGCAGCAACAATTGTTCCGCCTGTTTGCGGCGGAAGGGCAATTTTGAACCGAGCGAGTTGATCAGGCTGTCGAAACGGGTCTTGAATGCCGCCGGGCGCTGGATCACCGGCAGTTGATAGTGGCGCTGGTTGGTGGAGTTGAGGTTGACCGCGATGATCAGGTCGCAATGACTCGACACCACCGGCACGATTGGTAAAGGGTTGAGGATGCCGCCGTCCACCAGCATGCGGTTGCCCTGCATCACCGGGGTGAACAGGCTGGGAATCGCTGCCGAGGCGCGCATGGCCTGGTGCAGGCAGCCTTCCTGAAACCAGATTTCCTGCTGGTTGGTCAGGTCGGTGGCCACCGCCGTGTAGGGGATGCGCAAGTCTTCAATATTGATCTCGCCGACGATCTTGCGGATCTGCCCGAAAACCTTCTCCCCGCGAATCGCGCCCAGACGAAAACTGACGTCCACCAGGCGCAAGACATCGAGGTAATCGAGGCTTTCGATCCAGTTGCGATATTCGTCGAGTTTACCGGCAGCATAGATCCCGCCAACGACCGCGCCCATGGAACAACCGGCGATGCAGGCGATGTCGTAGCCACGCCGTTCGATCTCTTCAATGACCCCGATATGGGCGTAGCCCCGGGCCCCACCTGAGCCCAGCACCAGCGCGACACGCTTTTTCATGAATCGCCCTCGTCTGACAAGGTTCAACAATGCACCCATCGAGGGGCGCGCTTCAATCGCTAAGGTCGCTCCGCGAGGCGAGGGCGTCGTTTTTTCGATACTCTTTGGCGGCAGATGGGTATTCTCGCGAGCACTTGAGTTTCCGCGGCGGGACCAAGGCACTTTTCACGCGCCAGACCGTCTTAACTGCACGACTGTTTACCTATCTTTGAGGTGTGAATAATGAAAGCCTGGATCTGTGTGCCTTTGATTGCCCTGGCACTCGCCGGTTGCGCCGGCAAAACCGCTTACCGTGACAGCTGCGGCAACGGGATCGATGCCGCGTGGCGTGAACTGGATCTGGCCAAGGCCGAAGGTTTTGCCGGAACTGTCAGCTATTCCAAGGCCCTGTCGTTGCTGACCGGCGCCAAGACCCAGCAGCAATTCGAAGCGTTCGAAGGCTGCGCCAAGAAGGCCGAGAAGGCGCGTTTTTATATTCGTGAATCGCGCGCGGGGCGCTGAAAGCAGCTCTAAGCTCTAAGCTGCAAGCAATAAATCGGTCGCCCCGGATTTCGGCTGGCGGCTTGCAGCTGTTTACGGAGTAAAACCCCATGATTAACCGGTTGGTGGCTCATGTACTGGGCCTGGAAGTCCGTTTGCTGGCCTGTCAGGCACGCTTGAGTGCGCGCACCGACCCTGAAGCGCTGCACGATCTGCGCACCACGGTTCGCCGTTTGCGCAGTCTGCTGCGGCCATTGCGCGGCTTGCCCGGAGTCGAACAGCTGGAAGCGGCGGCGTCCCGGGTCGGCGACCTGACCACGCCGTTGCGCGATCGCGAGGTGCTGGCGGCGTACCTGCTTGAGCATGATCAACCCGAGGCGGCCCATCGGCGCATGGCACAGATGTCCGAGGCTTACCCGGCGGTCGCGACGAGTCCTGAAGTGGCGCAGTTGCTGATGATCCTCGACGCCTTTCCGCGTTTTCTGCGGGCCTCCCAGCGTCAGGGCTTGCTCAAGGGCTTATGCCCGCGCATCGAAAAACGTTTGGCCAAACAATGGAAGAAACTCGATCAGGCCCTGCACGATCCGGCGCATGATCGCCACCGTTTGCGCCTGCTGATCAAGCGCGTGCGCTATGGCATCGAAGCCTATCCCGAACTGGATCGACTGCCGAAAGCCGCGATGCCGCGCTTGAAGTCCGCGCAAGGTGCCTTGGGCGATTGGCACGACTGCTTGCAATGGCTGGCCATAGCTGAGAAGGGAACCGATTTGCAGCCCTGCGTCGCGGCCTGGAAAACTGCCATGGCCAAAGCCGAAGGCCGCGCCGACCGGGTCCTCGACAAATTCAGCGCTGCCTGTTTCAAATCCTGATACCACCACCGATCAAATGTGGGAGCGGGCTTGCTCGCGAAGGGGGCCTAACATTCAACGTAAATGTTGATTGTCAGACCGCTTTCGCGAGCAAGCCCGCTCCCACATTTGATCGGTGTTGAACATTGAATGAGTGTTCGTATCGAGTGCGGCTCATCTGTCAGTGCTTTTGGCCGGTATAAGCGCTGTGTCGCCCCCGCAGGCTGGTTAAGATCCCTTCATCCTTTTCCCGCACCGAGGTTTCCATGCGCTTTTCCGATCTGCTCGACGCTGTCCGCCGCCAGCCGCTGGAGCTGTCTATTCCGGCCAAATGGGCTCAGGGGCGTGCCAGTTTCGGTGGCCTGGTGGCCGCCTTGCAGTACGAAGCCATGCGCGCGAAGGTCCCGGCGGATCGTCCGGTGCGCTCGTTGGCGATCACCTTTGTCGGCCCGGTCGAGCCTGAAGTGCCGGTCAGTTTTGAAGTCGATGTGTTGCGCGAAGGGAAGGCTGTCAGCCAGGTGCTGGGTCGGGCGATGCAGAAGGGCCAGGTGGTGACGTTGGTCCAGGGCAGCTTCGGCGCCTCGCGACCGTCGGAAGTGGCGGTGATCGCCGAACCGGCGCCCGAGATGAAGCACTGGGACGATTGTCAGGAACTGCCGTTCATCAAAGGCGTACTCCCGGAGTTCATGCAGCATCTGGCGATGCGCTGGAGTGTTGGCGGTCTGCCGTTCACGGGCAACAAATCCCGCGAGATGGGCGGCTGGGTGCGCTTGCGTGGGGACGTGAAGGAAGAAGCGGTCAGCGAAGCGCATATTTTGGCGCTGGTCGACGCCTGGCCACCGGCCCTGATGCCGCACCTGAATAAACCGGCGATGGGCAGCACGCTGACCTGGACCGTTGAATTCGTCCAGCCGTTGCTTGAACTGAGCACGCTGGACTGGTGCAAATACCTGGTTGAGACCGAACATGCCGCTGACGGCTACGGTCATGCCGCCGCGAAATTGTGGAACGCAGACGGTCAGTTGATTGCCATGAGCCGGCAGACGGTGACGATTTTCGCCTGATCAGTGACGACGGTGGCGCTCACGCCAGGCGCGCCACCAGCCGCCGCTCAGGAAGAACCGAGGGAAGGTCAGAAACTGCTCGACCAGCAAGCGCGACACGGCATCTTTGCGATCGCTGAACGGCTCGGAGGCTTGCACCTCCAGGCTGTGACCGTGGCGTTGCAGGCCGAGTGCGGCGAACAGGCCGATGACGCCAATCGCGACATTCGCGAAACTCAGACTGAACACTCCCGAGACAATCAGCAGAAACGCCACGATGAACAGCGGCACGGCAATCAGGTGCAGCACCAGATTGGTCGGGTGCTGGTGATTGTTCGGGTACGCTCGCCATTGCCAGGCGGGAAGGTTGGGATGACGTTTGCCCATGATGGTAATCCTTGGTTCGTTGAGGCTCTTGAACAAAGAATAGGCCGGGGCAAACCAGTCGGCGAATCAAGGCTGGCTATCGGAGTGATAGGTGTCATGTTTGGAATTGATGTTGATTGAGCTGACGCCATCGCGAGCAGGCTCGCGATGGGGGCCTTACAGTTTGAGCTGACCGATAGCCTTGCTCAATTCTCCCGCCAACGCCGCCAGTTCATGGCTGGTGGTCGCTGAATCCACGGTCTGCTGCACAGTGTTCTCGGTCACATCCCGAATGCTCACCACCGCCCGATTCATCTCTTCCGCCACGTGGCTCTGCTGCTCGGCCGCCACCGCGATCTGCGTGTTGCTTTCACGCATCTGTGCCACGGCGCTGGTGATTTCCGCCAAGGCTGCGCCGGCCTCCTGAGCCTGCTGCACGCAATCGTCGGCCTTGAACGAACTTTCCTGCATGAAATCCACCGCGTCCCGAGTCCCGGCCTGCAACGCCGAAACCATGATCGTGATCTCGTCAGTGGAGATCTGGACACGCTTGGCCAGGTTGCGCACTTCATCGGCGACCACCGCAAAACCGCGCCCCATTTCACCGGCTCGGGCCGCTTCAATCGCTGCGTTCAGCGCCAGCAGATTGGTCTGCTCGGCGATGCTATGAATCACACTGACCACGCCATTGATCTTCTGACTGTCCTCAGCCAGACGCTGAATCATCTCGGCAGTCTGCTGCACCCCGCTGGACAGGCCGGCAATCGACTTCTGCACCCGACTGACCACTTCCTGCCCGCTGCCGGCCAGGGTGTCGGCGGTTTGCGAGAGATCGCGGGTGGCGCCGGCGTGCTGGGCAATGTGATAAACCGTGGCGGTCATTTCGTTGATCGCCGTGGCGGCCTGATCGGTTTCGCTTTGCTGGCCGAGCATGCCGTGACGCACCTCGTTCATGCTCGACGCCAGCCGCGCCGCGCCGACATCCAGTTGCCGGGCGGTGCTGGCGACGGTGTTGACCACCCGCTGGTAACCGGCCTGCATGGCGTTGAAGGCATTGGCCATCTGCCCGACTTCGTCAGTGCAGGCCAGCGGCACACGGGCCGACAGGTCACCGGTTTTCTCGACGTGGAGCATCACGTCCTTCAGCGTATTGAGCTGGCTGAGCAGGAAGCGGATCAACAACTGCGAAGCGCCGAGCATCGCCAGCATCAGGATCGCCACCGCCACGGCATAGTTGGGGAAGCGCTCGCGAAAGACCTGGGCCAGGCTCGGGCCATGGGCAATTACCGCGACCTGATTGCCATCCGTGCGCGTAAACACTTCAGCGCCCATCAACGGGTTGTTGCCGAACAGCGGCGTGGCATTGATTCCGACCCAGCCGTTGGTATCGGCCAGTTCCAGTACCGGCTGCCCGTTCAGCAACGGTGCTTGCCCGCGACTGAACGTCAGCACGTTTTCGGCTTTGGGGAGCGGTTGCCCGGCGGGCCAGGCGTTGAGCAGTCGCGCCTGGGCTTGTGCCGATGCCTGATAAGCATGGCTGCGGGCCTGTTGTTCGAGTTGTACGGCGTACAACACCAGCAGCAAAGTGGTGACGAAGGCGACGGCGTTGACCGCCCAGAATTTATATTTCAGCGAGATATTGCTAAGCCAGGCACCCATGGAGGTCTTCTCTGATAGCGGAAACAGTTTCGGCAAGGTGCCAGTATTGTGCCGCTACTCAGGGGGCTGGATCTTGATGTGGGTCAACAATCCCGGCCATGCTCGCGCACAGGAATTGCGGGGCGTAATGCGCTATCCTTCGCGCCTTCAAAATTCCCTCGCTACAGGATTCCGCCCCATGAAAGCCGCACTCGTCGAACTCATCAGCAAAATCAGCTCCGGGTGCATGAGCGATGACGAAATCCTGAAAGTCGCTGACGAAGCGGCCCAGGCCTACGCCGATCCCGAGGCTTTTCTGACAGCGAATCCGGATATCAACTACGACGAAACGTTTCCGATTCCGCTGGGCGAGTGGATGGTGGTTGGCAGTTTGCCGGAGACCGTGCTGTTCCAGGCCGACACCTACATGGACCTGTTCGCCCAGATCGTTTCCTCGTTCGGGCCCGGCGTTGATTTCAATATCAAACCCAAGCAACTGGCCAAGACTGAAGCCTTGACAGCGCTCAATCGCATTCAGGTGCAGATGGGCAGCATGAACAAGGAAAACGGCGGTTACACGCTGATGAACTTCAGTCAGTTGCTCGACGACGAACTGCAAGTGGTGCTGGTCTACGGCAACGACGTGCCGCGCGTGCTCGAGTTGTGCGCCAAAGTCGGCATCGCTGCCGCACCTTCGCTGGAAGCCCTCAGAATTGCCGTCCACGTTTAAAAAGCGGAACCCTCGCAAGGCCCGGCTATCCTAAGAGTGCACACCACTCTTAGGGAGCAACACCATGGGTTCCACGTTCAACGGTCTGATTGGCCTGATTATTCTTGCCCTGGATATCTGGGCAATCATCAACGTGCTCAAAAGTGGTGCCGACACAGGGATGAAAATCATCTGGGTGCTGCTGATCCTGCTGCTGCCGGTGCTGGGCCTGATCATCTGGGCCATTGCCGGGCCAAGGGGCAACGTAAGGATTTGACAGACCGCTGGACGGTTCGATCTGTCATGTTCCGCAACGTAGAATTCTCGCCTTTCCCGGGGCAATCGAGCTGATCGATTGGCCATCATGGGCGGGGAACCGTCCGTTGCCACCCGCATTCATCGGAGCACTTCCCATGAGCAACACCCCGACCAGCGAGTACCTGGAAACCCTCTACGAAGGCTACGGCCAGCGTTTTCGCATGGAAAAACTGTTGCACGAAGTGCGCACCGAACACCAACACCTGGTGATTTTCGAAAACCCGCGCATGGGCCGCGTCATGGCGCTGGACGGCGTGATCCAGACCACCGAAGCCGACGAATTCATCTATCACGAGATGTTGACCCACGTGCCGATCCTGGCGCATGGCACCGCCAAGCGCGTGCTGATCATCGGTGGTGGCGACGGCGGCATGCTGCGTGAAGTGGCCAAGCACCGAAGCATCGAGCACATCACCATGGTCGAGATCGACGGCACCGTGGTCGACATGTGCAAGGAATTTCTGCCAAACCACTCCAAGGGGGCGTTCGCTGATCCACGCCTGAACCTGGTGATCGACGACGGCATGCGTTTCGTCGCCACCACCACCGAAAAATTCGACGTGATCATTTCCGATTCCACCGACCCGATCGGCCCGGGCGAAGTGCTGTTCTCGGAAAACTTCTACCAGGCCTGCCGTCGTTGCCTGAACGAAGGCGGCATCCTGGTGACCCAGAACGGCACGCCGTTCATGCAAATCGAAGAAGTCAAAACCACCGCCGGGCGCCTGCGCAGCCTGTTCCCGGACTGGCACTTCTATCAGGCGGCCGTGCCGACCTACATCGGCGGCGCCATGACCTTCGCCTGGGGCGCGACCAATACCGCCTATCGCAAATTGTCCCGCGAAACCCTGCAGCAGCGCTTCGCCGGCAGCGGCATCATCACCCGCTACTACAACCCGGAAATCCACATCGGTGCGTTCGCCTTGCCGCAATATGTCCTGCAGGCTGTGAACAAGCCTAGCAACGACTGATATCGGGCAAGCCAGAAAGGGCCCTCTCAGGTTGTGTGAAAACACACCGGAGACGGCCCTTTTTTCATGCTTCACTTAAAGATGTAGAAGGTCCGGTTGAACGATTGGCCGGGGACGAATGTCGAGATACATGTAAGCCCATCCATGGGTTTTATCGAGGAGGCACCTGATGCAAAAGTGGAAAGTCACTTTCGTTGATGATCACGGTGAACAAGTTGACGAGGTGTTCGAGAGCGATGAATGCCCGAACAACGAGCAAGCTGCGAAGCTCATTCGCGCCCGGTGTCTGCCTGTGGCTGCCGAACTGGACCTCAACGATCTGGAAGGGCGCGCCGATGATCCGACTGTCAAAAGTCTGAAAACCCAGAACAGCATTGAAATCCTCAGCATCACGCCAATCTGAACATCTCCTGTCACATTCCTAACCAGGCCTTGGCAGCGGCTCAATCTTGAGGCTACTCTGCAATCGAGATCAGCGAACGGATCGCTAAGGTCTGGTCTTGTCAGCTACATGCTTGCTTCCCACCGGCAACGTTGTTGCCGCATCGCTCGCCCCTTTCGGTTGCGAGTGCCGGGAATACGGAAAGTCTATCCATCAGTCTGAGGGGGACGTTTCATGAGCACAGCCTATCAAGAAGACATCAGCACCAGCGTCTTGCGCCGCATGAAAGAAGGCGGTTTTGACTTTTCACGATTCCATCCCATCGAGTTCTACGCCATTTTCCCGGACGAGGAGCGGGCACGCAGGGCGGCAGGGCATTACTGTGGTGAATCCTTGAATGCGCAAATCAGCGTGCGCGATGACGGCGCGTGGTACCTGGAACTGAGCAAAGTGATGTACGCCACTTATGACGGCATCGGCGATTTTGAGCAGGATTTCGAGGCGGTGGTCGAGCCTTTGGGCGGCATCATCGAAGGATGGGGCGTCAAGCAGGAGGTACGAGGGCGACTCGCATAACTTATGAACAGTGACAACACTCAGCAACGGCTGACCTCAGGGTTGGCCGTTTTCGTTTGTGGGGTTTGGAAAGATCTTGATCGTGTTTTTGATTCATAACGTTTCAAAAACGCAAAAAAAAACCGCCTAAACAGGCGGCTAAAGGGAAGTTCGTCAAGATTTTCAGCGAATGCGCGGATTATCCGCATCGACTCCCGGGCAGTGAAATCAACTCTGGCTATGCTGGTGATAGGCGACAACATTGCTTCGCAATGAAGCGGGGGCGATCGGGTGGGGGCATTTACCGCACAGGATTGGTGCGGTGCGTGCAGTGCGATTATCCAACTGATTGATATCAAAGCGTTTATGCCGATGGCACGGGCTTTGCGAAGCCCAGATGTCCGGGTGACAAGGAGTACGGCATGATCCGCACCTATTTTGATGAGATGTACGATGCCGGCGGCCAGGTCCGCCCGCATTATCGGGAGTTTGCCCGTTGGCTGGCCGAAACGCCTGACGAGCTTTTGGCACAACGGCGACGCGAGGCCGATCTGTTATTTCATCGCGCCGGGATTACATTCACGCTCTATGGTGATGAGCAAGGGACAGAGCGCCTGATTCCCTTCGACACCATCCCCCGCAGCATCCCCGCCAGTGAATGGCGAGTTGTCGAGCGCGGCTGCATTCAGCGGGTCAAGGCGTTGAACATGTTCCTCGCCGACCTCTATCACGAGCAACGCATCATCAAGGCCGGCATCATCCCGGCCGAGCAAGTGCTGGCCAACGAGCAATACCAGTTGGCGATGCAAGGGCTGGATTTGCACCGCGATATCTATTCCCACATCTCCGGGGTCGATCTGGTACGCGATGGCGACGGTACGTACTACGTGCTTGAAGACAACCTTCGTACACCGAGCGGCGTCAGCTACATGCTGGAAGACCGCAAGATGATGATGCGGTTGTTCCCCGAGCTGTTCGCGGCCCAGCGCATTGCCCCTATCGACCACTATCCGAACCTGTTGCTCGACACCCTGAAAAGCTCCAGCCCGATTGATAACCCGAGCGTGGTGGTACTGACGCCGGGTCGTTTCAACAGCGCGTTCTTTGAACATGCGTTTCTGGCGCGGGAAATGGGCGTTGAACTGGTGGAAGGCGCGGACCTGTTCGTGCGGGATGACAAGGTGTTCATGCGCACCACGGACGGACCGAAAGCCGTCGACGTGATCTACCGTCGCCTCGACGACGCATTCCTCGATCCGCTGGCGTTCAACCCGGACTCGATGCTTGGCGTGCCAGGGCTGCTGTCGTCGTACCGCTCCGGCAACGTGGTGCTGGCAAATGCCATCGGCACTGGGGTCGCGGACGACAAGTCGGTGTATCCATTCGTCACGGACATGATCCGTTTCTATCTGGATGAAGAGCCGATTCTGAAGAATGTGCCGACGTGGCAGTGTCGTAATCCCTCTGAACTGTCCCACGTACTGGCCAATCTTCCGGAACTGGTGGTCAAGGAAACCCAGGGCTCCGGCGGTTACGGAATGCTGGTGGGGCCGGCGGCGACGGCGGCGGAAATCGAGTCTTTCCGCGCGCGGATCAAAGCCAAGCCCCACGCGTACATCGCGCAACCGACGTTGTCCCTGTCGACCTGTCCGACCTTTGTCGAAAACGGCATTGCTCCACGCCACATCGACCTGCGTCCGTTTGTATTGTCTGGCCGCGAAACCCGGGTTGTGCCCGGCGGTTTGACCCGTGTTGCCCTGCGCGAAGGCTCTCTGGTGGTGAATTCATCCCAGGGCGGTGGAACCAAGGACACCTGGGTGGTCGAGGATTGAAGGAAGCCTGCCATGTTAAGTAGAACTGCCTCGGATTTGTATTGGATGTCGCGTTACCTGGAGCGGGCGGAAAACCTCGCACGGATGCTCGACATCAGTTATTCGCTGTCGCTGATGCCACAGGATGGCCGTGGTGACGGCCTGCATGAACTCGCCATGCCGTTGTTGATCACCGGCACCCTGGACGATTACCTGGAGCGCCACGGCGAATTGCACGCCGAACGGCTGCTGCATTTCTTCGCCCTGGACGCGGCCAATCCGGCGAGCATCTACAGCTGCCTCGGCGCCGCGCGGGCCAGTGCCCATGCGGTACGTGGGCGAATCACCGCCGACATGTGGGAAAACATCAATGCCACCTGGCTGGAAATCCGCGGGATTGCCGATCAGGGCTTGAGTCGATACGGCATGAGCCGTTTCTGCGAGTGGATCAAGGAACGTTCCCACCTGTTCCGCGGCGCGTCCTACGGCACGATCATGCGTAACGACGCGTTCCGCTTTATTCGTCTGGGGACGTTTATCGAAAGGGCCGACAACACGTTGCGCCTGCTCGACGCCCGCTACGAAATGGCTGGTGATCAGGCCGAAGCGGTCAGCGATGGCACCGCTCACGCCTATTACCAGTGGAGTGCTTTGCTGCGGGCGTTGTCCTCGTTCGAGGCCTACACCGAGATCTACCGCGACGCACCCGGCGCCCGGCATGTGGCTGAGTTGCTGTTGTTGCGCGCAGACGTTCCGCGTTCGCTGCGGGCCTGCACCGAAGAAATCGACCAGATCCTTGCCCAGCTGCCGGGGGCCAACGGCCGTCCCGCGCAACGTCTGGCAGCGGAAATTGACGCGCGCCTGCGTTACACCGGCATCACCGAAATTCTCGACGAAGGCCTGCACGCCTGGCTGACCGAGTTCATCCCGCTGGTGCGCCAGTTGGGTAACGCCATACACAGTTCCTACCTGGAGGCTGCATGAGACTTTCCATTAGCCACGAGACCACCTATCACTATGAAGATCAGGTGCGGGCGAGCATCCAGTACCTGCGACTGACACCCCACGACAGCGAGCGCCAGCACGTGCTCAGCTGGCAGCTCGACTTGCCGCGCCCGGTGCGTGCGCAACTCGATCCGTTCGGCAACATCCTGCACGTGCTGACCATGGACGAGCCCCACGAGGCGATCATCATCGGCGCCCGGGGCCAGGTGGACATCGACGAATTGCGCGAGGCGGAGCATGAAAGCCAGTCGGCGCTGCCGTTCTTGCGTTTTACGCGCCTGACCGAAGCCGACGAAGCCCTGCGTGCGTTCGCCGAGAAGGAGTGCAAGCAACGCCGGGATCGCACGGCGCTGATCGACTTGATGCATGGCCTGAACCAGCACATGACCTACACGCCGGGCTCCACCGAAGTGGACACCAGCGCCGCCCAGGCCTTCGCCGGGCGTTCGGGCGTCTGCCAGGACCACACCCACGCGTTTCTCGCCTGCGCCCGTAGCCTGGGCATTCCGTCGCGTTATGTGTCGGGTTATTTGTACAGCGAGAACAGCGAACACCTGGCCAGTCACGCCTGGGCGGAAGCCTGGCTCGATGACGCCTGGTACAGCTTTGACGTGACCAATGAATTGGCGCGGCCTGAGCGTCATCTGAAACTGGCGGTGGGCCTGGATTACCTGGATGCCTGCCCGGTGCGCGGCATGCGACGTGGCGGTGGTTGCGAGCAGATGCATGCGAAGGTGTTTGTGTCACCGACACCGGTGCCAGTTATCTCCGTACAACAACAGTAGGATCGGGGATACCGCTTCGCGAGCAAGCCCGCTCCCACATTTAATCCTTGTCGGGCACAAATCCCGTGTTCGCAGAAGATCCAATGTGGGAGCGGGCTTGCTCGCGAAGAGGCCAGTCCAGGCAACACAAGGCTAGGGTTTAACCTTGCGCCCAGCCATGTGCTTCAAATACCCCACCAACCTCTCCAGGTCCCCGTCCGGCAGCACCGTCGCCGAAAATCCGGGCATCTTCGCCTGTGGCCACTGGCGCAAGCTCTGCGGATCACGAATGTAGCGTTTGAGGAAATCCGCGCCGAAGTACTCGGTCGGGTTAAACGGAATATTCAGGTCCGGTCCAAACTGCGCATCCCCGGCGCCGTTCAATCGATGGCACGCCAGGCAATTCTTCTGAAACAGCGCAAAGCCCTTGTTCACCGGGTCGTCAGCCTTCAACGCCGGATCGGGCAGCAGGGCAGGGAAGCGCTCGGCCACTGGGGCCATGCGCTTGATGCTCGCTACTTCGAATGGCCATTGCTCGGGGCTGATATTGCCCGCTTGTGGATCGGTCCAGACCAGATAGAACGGTCCCGCACTGTGCTTTCCCTCTGACAGCGGCGGCCACGGCTTGGCCGGGTCTTCAATCGCCAGCCAGGCCCGCGCACCTTGGGTATTGAGCAACGGCGCGGCTGACAGTTCTGCGGCAAAACCATCCAGGGCTACCGCTTGTAAATGGTCTTCAGGCTTGATGCCCGTCAACAACGCAGCCACCGGAACAGCGCGATAGCTCATGTCCCGTTTGTAGGAAACGTCGTTGCTAATGGTGATGGTCTGAACCTGAGGATGCTTGAGCAACTCCTCGGTTTGCCAGGTGCGACTGCTCGCGCCGAGCTCAAGGTTCAGCTGTGCGGCAGACAGAGGCGTGCTGAGCAGCAAGGCCCCAAACAGAATGAGCGTTTTCAAGTGATCGCCGTCCATGTCGTGAAAGTGCCGCAAAGGTTGGCACACCCACGCGGGCCCGGGTAGCGAACCCGTCATATTTTTAGAGGGCGATATAAAACCTGGCGCCGAATTTTTTATTGACCGACTAGCCGATCACCTTGGTCAGGTTCGGCAAAATCAACAACAGCGTAGTGGCGAAAAGAATGAGCCCGGCTTGACGTACTTTCGATTGTTTGAACATGGCTTGACCGCCTTTATTGTTATTTCCTGATGCCTGCCTGCATTTCTCCATGACGGCAGAGCGTTGCACTTCCTGTTTGACGAGCGCCTCGGCAAAACCCGACGACAACTTCGTACAAGTTCACCTTAGAGCCCGCGTCACGCTTGGTTTAGATCCATTTCGTATGGGCTTCACATAAATTGCTCTTAAAAAGGCATGAGGCCTATTGCCAGCTTCTTGGGCGCCCGTTTGCTAGACAGCTTGGTGTCCTGAATCGGTTAATCCGGTGGTTGCCTACCGTCCGTCTGAGCGTGACCGTCAACATCTGTGAGCACTGCGGTCATTGAATCCAGGCCTGCTCGGCCTAAGGTGGGAACTCTGAATTTACTCCCCTGCCCAGGTTCGAGAACGTCATGACCCACGCTTTTATTTTCGACGCGTTACGCACGCCCCGCGGCAAAGGCAAGGCCAATGGCGCCTTGCACAGCGTCAAACCGGTGAACCTGGTAGCCGGGCTGCTCACGGCGCTGCAACAGCGTACATCCCTCGACACCAGTCAGGTCGACGATGTGGTACTGGGCTGCGTGACGCCCATCGGCGACCAGGGTTCCGACATCGCCAAAACCGCGACTCAGGTGGCGGATTGGGACGTCAGCGTGGCGGGTTTGCAGATCAACCGCTTCTGCGCCTCGGGGTTGGAGGCGGTGAACCTCGGCGCGATGAAAGTGCGTTCCGGCTTCGAAGACCTGGTGGTGGTCGGCGGCGTCGAGTCCATGTCTCGCGTGCCGATGGGCAGCGATGGCGGCGCTTGGGCGCAGGACCCGGAAACCAGTTTTCACAGCCATTTCGCCCCTCAAGGCGTGGGCGCTGACCTGATCGCCACGATTGAAGGCTTCAGCCGTCAAGACGTCGATGCCTATGCGCTGCACTCCCAGCAAAAGGCTGCGCGGGCAAGGGCCGATGGTTCGTTCAACAAATCGCTGGTGCCGGTGCAGGACCAGAACGGCATCATCCTGCTCGATCACGATGAATTTATCCGCGCCGGATCGACCCTGGAAGGCTTGGGCCAGCTCAAGCCGAGCTTCGAGATGATCGGGCAAATGGGCTTCGATGCCACCGCGCTTCGGGTCTTCAGCCATGTTGAGCGGATCAACCACGTGCACACGGCGGGTAACAGTTCCGGGATCGTCGATGGCGCGGCGCTGATGCTGATCGGCTCCGAAGCCAAGGGCCGGGCGCTGGGCTTGCAACCACGGGCGCGGATCGTCGCCACCGCGGTCACCAGCACCGATCCGACCATCATGCTCACCGGCCCTGCGCCGGCCACCCGTAAGGCACTGGCCAAAGCCGGGCTGCGGGTCGAAGACATCGACCTGTTCGAGGTCAACGAAGCCTTTGCCTCGGTGGTGCTGAAATTCATCAAGGACATGGCGATCGATCCGGACAAGGTCAACGTCAACGGTGGCTCCATCGCCATGGGCCACCCGCTGGGTGCCACTGGCTGCGCGATCCTCGGCACGTTGCTCGATGAACTGGAAACCCGGCGCCTGCGCTATGGCCTCGCGACGCTGTGTGTCGGCGGCGGCATGGGCATCGCCACCATCATCGAACGCCTCTGAGCCCCGACCGATTTCAAGGAAACCCTTTCATGACCGAAGCCATCCGTTACGAAAAAGGTCAGGACCAGATCGTCGTCCTGACCATCGACATGCCGGGCCAGAGCGCCAACACCATGAACGCGGTCTACCGCGAAGCCATGGCCGCGTGTGTTGCCAGACTCGTTGCTGACAAAGACACCATCGCCGGCGTGATCATTACCTCGGCCAAGAAAACCTTCTTCGCCGGCGGCGACCTCAACGAACTGATCAAGGTCGGCAAGCCCGAAGCCAAAGCCTTTTACGACATGGTGCTGACACTCAAAGGGCAGCTGCGTACCCTGGAAACCCTCGGTAAACCGGTGGTCGCCGCGATCAACGGCGCCGCGTTGGGCGGCGGTTGGGAAATCTGCCTGGCGTGCCATCACCGGGTTGCGCTGGACGATTCTTCGGTGCAACTCGGCTTGCCGGAAGTGACCCTCGGCCTGTTGCCGGGCGGCGGCGGGGTGGTGCGCATGGTGCGGATGCTCGGTATTGAAAAAGCCTTGCCGTACCTGCTCGAGGGCAAGAAAGTCCGGCCGCAGCAGGCGTTGCGGGCGGGTTTGATTGATGAGTTGGCGGCGGATCGTGATGAACTGCTGGCCAAGGCTCGCGCCTGGATTATCGCCAATCCTTCGGTTGTGCAGCGCTGGGACGTAAAGGGTTACCAGATTCCCGGTGGTACGCCGTCGGACCCGAAAGTCGCGCAAATGCTGGCCATCACGCCGTCGATACTGCGCAGCAAAACCCAGGGCTGCCTGCCCGCGCCAGAGAAAATCCTCTGCGCTGCGGTAGAAGGTGCCCAGGTGGATTTCGACACCGCGCACTTGATCGAAACCCGCTACTTCACCGAATTGACCACCGGCCAGGTGTCGAAAAACCTGATCGGCACGTTCTGGTTCCAGCTTAACGAAATCAATGCCGGTAGCTCACGGCCTCAGGGCTTTTCGCCCTACGTGACGCGTCGCGTGGGTGTGCTGGGCGCAGGCATGATGGGCGCCGGAATCGCTTTTGTCAGCGCGTCGGCCGGCATCGACGTGGTGCTCAAGGACATCAATCTTGCGGCTGCACAGAAGGGCAAGACTCATTCGGCTGCGCTGCTGGACAAGAAGGTTGCGCGTGGCCAATTGAGTGCCGATCAGCGCGATGCAACCCTGGCGCGAATTCACCCTACTGAAAGCGACGCCGATCTGGCCGGTTGCGATCTGATCATTGAAGCGGTATTTGAAGATCGCGATCTGAAAGCCAAGGTCTCTTCGGCGGCGCAAAAAGTCGTTGGCCCGGATGCGGTGATTGCTTCCAATACGTCGACCTTGCCGATCAGCGGCCTCGCGACCGCCGTGCCGGATCAGAGCAAGTTCATCGGCCTGCATTTCTTCAGCCCCGTGGAGAAAATGCCCTTGGTGGAAATCATCAAAGGCGCCCACACCAGTGACGAAACCCTGGCTCGCGGGTTCGATTTCGTCCTGCAAATCAAGAAAACGCCGATTGTGGTCAACGACAGTCGCGGTTTCTTCACCTCGCGGGTGTTCGGCACATTCACCAACGAAGGCATCGCCATGCTGGGCGAAGGCGTGAGCGCGCCGATGATCGAGACCGAAGCGCGCAAGGCCGGCATGCCGATCGGACCTCTGGCGATCTCCGACGAAGTTTCCCTCAGCTTGATGAGCCATATCCGCCGGCAAACCGCCAAAGACCTGCAAGCAGAAGGGAAACCGCTGATTGAGCATCCGGCGTTCGCTGTGATTGACTTGCTGCTCTACGAATACAAGCGTCCGGGCAAGGCTGCTGGTGGTGGTTTCTACGATTATCCGGCCCGTGGGCAGAAGCAACTGTGGCCAGAGCTGAAAAGCTGTTTCGAGAAGGCTGACGGGCAGATTTCGCCGAAGGACGTGCGTGATCGACTGCTGTTCGTGCAAGCCATCGAAACCGTGCGCTGTGTGGAGGAGGGTGTGTTGACCTCGACGGCGGACGCCAACGTCGGATCGGTCTTCGGCATCGGCTTCGCCGCCTGGACCGGTGGCGCGCTGCAGTTCATCAACCAGTACGGCGTGAAAGATTTCGTCGCCCGCGCCCAGTACCTGGCTGAGCAGTATGGCGAGCGATTCGCACCTCCTGCGCTACTGCTGGAGAAAGCGGCTAAAGGGGAGGCGTTTTAGGGGACGGATGACGCATTCCGGGGCTTGCCTTGCCACTGTGTTTCAAGGCAGGCTCAGGGGTGTGCATTATTCCCATCAAGTGTCAGGTATTTTTTATGTCGTTACGCATCTGCATTCTGGAAACTGACATCCTGCGTCCGGAACTGGTCGATCAATATCAGGGTTACGGGCAGATGTTCCAGCGTCTGTTTTCGCAGCAACCCATCGCTGCCGAGTTCACCGTGTACAACGTGATGCAGGGCGAATATCCCAGCAATGAGCTGACGTTCGATGCCTATCTGGTCACCGGCAGCAAGGCCGATTCTTTCGGCGCCGACCCGTGGATTGAAACCCTCAGGGCTTACCTGCTGACCCGCTACGAGCGCGGCGACAAACTGCTGGGCGTGTGCTTCGGCCATCAACTGTTGGCGCTGCTGCTGGGTGGTAAGAGTGAACGCGCGACCCAAGGCTGGGGCGTCGGCACCCACAACTACAAACTCGCCGCCAAGGCGCCGTGGATGAGCCCGGTGAGGGAGGAGCTGACCTTGTTGATCAGCCATCAGGACCAGGTCACCGCGCTCCCGGAAAACGCCACGGTCATTGCTTCCAGCGATTTCTGCCCGTTCGCTGCGTACCACATCAACGATCAGGTGCTGTGCTTCCAGGGGCATCCGGAATTCATTCACGATTACTCGCGCGCGCTGTTGGATATTCGTCAGGAAGCGCTGGGCGAGCAGATTTATTCGAAAGGTATGGCGAGCCTTGAGCACGAGCATCACGGCACTACCGTTGCGGAGTGGATGATGCGGTTTGTGGCGCACAAGCCAGAAGCCGGGGCGGTTTAAAAGATAAAAGCTTCGCGAGCAAGCCCGCTCCCACAGTGGATCTCTGGTGTTGCAGAGATCATTGTGGGAGCGGGCTTGCTCGCGAATGTCACAGGCTCCTCGGTAATGGCTACAACCACCCCGACTTCTTGAAACTCGCCCACAAACCCACGCAACCCACTGCAATAAACCCCAACACCCCGAAATACCCGTAATGCCAACTCAACTCCGGCATGTTCTGGAAGTTCATCCCGTAAATCCCCGCCACCGCCGTCGGGAACGCCAGAATCGCCGCCCACGCCGCAAATTTGCGCTGCACCACGCTTTGGCGTGACGCCTCCAGCAACACCCCAACCTCAATGGTCTGGCTGGCAATGTCCGCCAGGGTCGTCAAGTCTTCCATCTGCCGCGTGACGTGGATCTGCACATCGCGAAAGTAAGGCCGCATGTTCTTGTCGATAAACGGGAAGCTCAGCTTCTGCAATTCCTCACCGATCTCCACCATCGGCGCCGCAAACCGGCGCAAGCGCAATACATCGCGGCGCAGGCTGTGGAGTTTTTGAATGTCGCGCTCGTTCAGGGAGCTACACATGACATTGCGTTCCAGTTCATCGATCTCAGCGTGGATCGCCTCGCCCACGGGCTGGTAGTTTTCGATCACGAAGTCGAGGATGGCATAGAGTACGAAATCTTCCCCGTGCTCCAGCAACAGCGGACGCGCCTCACAGCGCTGTCGGACATGGGCGTAGGACGCCGAGTGACCATTGCGTGCGGTAATGATGTAACCGTTGCCGGCAAAGATATGCGTCTCGATGAACTGCAGTTTGCCTTCATGCCGGATCGGCGAATACGTGACGATGAACAGCGCGTCGCCGAAGGTTTCCAGTTTCGGTCGACTGTGTTTTTCCAGGGCGTCTTCGATGGCCAGTTCGTGCAGGTTGAACTGACGTTGCAGATTGAACAGCTCTTGGGCGTTTGGCTCTTCAAGGCCGATCCAGACAAAGTGGCCAGGCTTTGCCGCCCAGGCAGCGCCTTCGTCGAGGGTGATATTGGTGACTTTCTTACCGGCGCTATAAACCGCAGCAGCAACAACTCTACCCATGATAGTGATTCACTTCTTATTGGCAGCTTTCTATTAGCAAAGATGGCAGTGGCAGGCAGTCTCCAGCTTAGCCCTGTCTGCTGCTTGAGAGTCAGTGAAATCTGCGGAGTTCGTAGGCAAAAGCTCGCAGACAAAAGAAAACCCGCACAAGGCGGGTTTCTTTTACGCGGCTTGCAGTTGCCGATCCATCGAAGCGATGCACTCGCGCATCTGCTCGCGGCACTGGGCAATCAGCAGCGGCATGTCATCCAGGCTCAATCCAGCTGTAGGAATCGCCGGTAACGAGCGGATCAGAATCTTCCCACTGCGCCAACGGTTCAATCGCATGTGTTTAACGTAACTGCTGACACACACCGGAACAATCGGCACTCCGGCGGCAATGGCCATTTGAAAGGCGCCTTTCTTGAACGGCAGCAACTCTTCGCCCAGGTTGCGTGTGCCTTCCGGGAAGACCCAGATCGACGTGTCTTCATTCTGCAGCGTGTGGGTAGTGGTCAGCATCGACTGACGCGCTTTCTGCGCATTGCCGCGATCGATCAGCACATTGCCCGCCAGCCAGAACAACTGACCAAACAGCGGTACCCATTTCAGACTCTTCTTGCCAATACACACGGTGCGGCGGGGCACCACGTTGCCGAACACAAACAGATCGTAGTTGGACTGGTGATTGGCAATGATCACACAGCTGTCGGGTTTATCCATCAGAGGTCCGACGTCGGCCTTCACCCGCAGACGCAAAATGCACATCGCCGGCCATGCATAAAGACGCGCGCACAAACGGCTGTTATCCGGATTGAAAGGTCGGCACAGACCGAGAATCACCCCGAGCACACCAGCCAGAATAAAGTGCAGGCCCATCAATAACATACGAAACACAAACAGCATTTACAGGCCCACCGGGACAAAAGGTGGCGCAGTGTACGGATGTGCACTGTTTTCGGCAATTGCCGCTATAGAGGTGGGAGATAGGCGATGTTTGAGCGCATGTTTCCGACTTATGGGTCAGACGCGATCTAGAGCGGTTGTAGGCTTTTCAACGGAGCGCGTAAGAAAAAGCCCGACACGATGGTCGGGCTTTTCGGTGCGGCACGTTTGGGTTTAACCCAAAACCTCCTGATCCTGGATGATCGCGTTGTCCAGCGTCTCCAGCAGTGCTTTGCGTACTTTGAGCTTGGTGTGCTTGTGAGCGGTCATGTTGATCTTCTTCAACTGACGAGCCGCTGCCAGCGCCGCGCCTTGCAGCTCTTCCGCCGACACCACCAGGTCGAAGAAACCGGCATCCACGGCGCTCTGCGGATTAAACATCTCAGCGTTGATCACAGAGCGATGGAATGCCGACTTGCGCAGACGATCACGGGCCAGCTCGATACCGGCGTGGTGCATGGTCATGCCGATCTGCACTTCGTTCAAACCAATGGTGAACGGGCCGTCGACACCAATGCGGTAATCCACCGACAACAGCAGGAACGCGCCCTTGGCCACCGCATGCCCAGGGCATGCCACGATCACCGGGAACGGGTGCGCCAACAGACGACGGGCCAGGGTTGAACCGGCAGTCACCAGCGCCACGGCTTCTTTAGGACCGGAGGTCATCACCTTCAAGTCATAACCGCCCGACAGCATCCCGGGCGTACCGGTAATGATCACCACCGCACGATCAGTCACCGCCCGATCCAGCGCGGCGTTAAACGCAGCAATCACGTCTGGAGAGATGGCATTGACCTTGCCATTGCTCAAGGTCAGGGTCGCGATACCGTCTTCGAGATGGTAAGAAATCAACTCACTCATGACGCTATTCCTTTCAATAAAGTAGGGCAGACGTTACCCACCGCCGCAGGTCAGGTAAAGCGCTGTGACTGACCGCCCAGTCACCCTTTCCCCGCCCGGCAAGCGTCGCCCGCCACGCCAGCCGCGCATTCCCCTCTATATAGAGGAGGGCGCGAAGCCGGAGATTGGCGGGTTTGCCATGGACTGGAACCTGCTCGAACGACTAAAACGCTAAGCGCATGAAAATTCTGCAAAAAAAGTTTGCCATCGGAAAAGCTTTCGACTACATTAGCGCGCCTCGACAGACAGAACTTGTTTGAAGAGATACGGTGAAGTGTCCGAGTGGCTTAAGGAGCACGCCTGGAAAGTGTGTATACAAGAAATTGTATCGAGAGTTCGAATCTCTCCTTCACCGCCAAATTCGATGTAACCAAAACCCCTGATTTCGAGAGAAGTCAGGGGTTTTGTGGTTTCTGGCGTCTGGATTTTGTGGATGGCAATGTTATTGACCCACGCTCATCGGCGAAGGCGCTTCCGAAATTCATGTAGGACGGGTGATAGGCATGTGGGAAGTAATGCTGGAAAGCCAGGTAGCTGGGTGCTTTCATAGGTTTCGGCACCTGACTCGAGCCGTTTCGTGAGGGGTATTCGCTATGCGCCTTAAGGGGGCAAAATGAATCAACGGCAAGGCACGTGACGCGGCCTATTATCTGGAAGGACGAACGCACGTTATGCAGGAATTCACCATGAAACAGGCCGAACTGGAAAAGGTTCACGTGGAGATCGTCAAGCTGATGGCTGAGCAGCGCAAGCTGAACGCCGAGGCCGGGAAGATGACCCGTGAGACTTTTTGGTATCCGGTGGCTGTAGCGACTGGGTTGATTGGCACGGTGGCCACTGTCACCGCAACTGTCACCGCAGTGTTGGTCAAGCTGCTCTAACCTGTTGGACTGCCCTAAGCCCCTCGAATGGAATCGACACTATGTCTCACCCTCGCGCCGCTTCCCGCGCCATAGCTATTTCCCTCACCGCCGTGTTGATGAGTACCGTCTCCTTATTCGCCACCGCATCTACAACCAAGACTTTCCCCGACGCCATAGCCAGCGACCCCGCAAAACTAGGCTGGATGGTCGGCTCGCCACCACCTGCAGATCGCACCGTACGTTTCGAAGATGGCAGCTATTTCCAGTTCCCGGCGATGCGCTGGAGTGTCTCGAACTTCCGTCAACTGATGCCTACGATCAACGTTTCACGGGGGCTCGGTGCACCGCTTCCATTGGTATCTGCACTGCGCAAAGACATCGATGCGATCAGCTTCGTCCCGCTGGGCGCGAAGGCTCCGATGACCTGGGATCAATCTCTCGCGGCCACCTACACCGACGGGATTGTGGTGATGCATCGCGGGAAAGTTGTCTACGAGCGTTACTTTGGCGTGCTGAAGCCTGTCGGAGCGGATCTGGAGCCGTTTGGGTACTGAGCAGGACGCCTATTTCACGGTGGACTCCATTGGCACCCCATTTGCCGGCGGCGGCTTGAACACCGGCTTGCGTGACCTGGCACGATTTGGCGAGATGTTGCGTAATGACGGCCAGTTCAACGGTCAGCAAATCGTGCCCAAAGCAGTGGTCGACGACATACGTCGCGGCGGTGACAAGCAGGCATTCGCCCAGGCGGGTTACGATTTGTTGAAGGGTTGGAGCTACCGTTCAATGTGGTGGGTGACCAAAAAAGAGGGCGGCGCCTTCATGGCGCGCGGGGTGCATGGGCAGCGCATTTATGTCGATCCGAAAGCCGAGATGGTGATTGTTCGCTACGCCTCCCACCCGGTCGCCAGTAACTCGGCTAATGATCCGGTCACCTTGCCGGCGTTTGATGCGTTGGCTCAACATCTGTCCAGGTTGCCTTGAGTAATTATCCCCGGGCTATGAAGAAGGAAATTTAATGATCACCACCACAACCCACACCATCGAAGGCCGACAAATCACCGCCTATCTGGACATCGTCAGTGCCGAGTCGGTGCAGGGTGTCAACGTGATCCGCGATATGTTCGCCGGGATGCGGGATTTTTTCGGTGGGCGCTCTCAGACATTGGAGCGGGCGTTGAAGGAAGCACGGATTCAGGCAACCGACGAGTTGAAGGAACGGGCGCGGGCACTTCAGGCTGATGCGGTGGTGGGGCTTGATTATGAGATCAGCATGCCGGCCGGGAAGGGCGGAATGGTAGTGGTGTTCGTGACCGGGACGGCGGTCAAGTTGAGGTGATTGAGTCGCGAGGCCGTTCGTCGGGGACGCAATAATCCGAACTACAAGTCCAGTAATGACTGGCTAGTCTCAAAAGCGTTGAAGGTCGACATTTTTCAGGCAAATAGGGCTTGCCGGTGTCGACCCTTTTTTGAGAGGGGAAAGGTATGGCTGATTCGTATATCGAAGACGACGGGTCTGAGTTTCCGATCAATAATTGCGTGCAGTGTGGTCAAGCGGAGTATATGGCGGGCTTTGGTGAAAACCGGACCCGGGTCGCCAAATTGAAATCCAAGGTGCCCCGATCCGAAAAGGCGAATTTCTTGCCCAAGAGGATGCCGTCTTCCAGGAAGTAACCGTCAAACGGACAGCCCCCGCCATTGAGCGGGGTTTTCATTTTCACAAGGTCGGTTGTTGGGATTTGGACTACAGATACATAACTCGCTGTCGGTGTTTTTTTTCACAAACTTTTCACACCTACCTACGTAGGCTCAACTCATCCGTTAGAAAGCAGTACCTGGCCCGTTCCCCAGCGGGCTTTTTTTTGCCTGTCATAAAACCTTTTCTAAAAACGCTGTCCAACCGTCGCCTATTGCGAGGTTGTGCCCGTGCGTGTCTGGACTTTGTCTCCTCTAAAGCATTCAATCTCGCCCCTTTCGGTTACCCCTTTTTTTGAGGTTTTTGTCATGCGTTTAACTCTGCCTGCTCTGGTTCTGGGGCTTTTGGTTGCTCAAGGTGCAATGGCTGCGGGTGACGGCACTGCCGCCATCGGTGGTGGTTTGGGTGGCGCGCTGGGTAATGTGATCGGCCAGAGCATGGGCGGCAGCACCGGTGCAGCGATTGGTGCTGGTGTCGCGGGCGCGGCCGGCAGTGCTGTTGGAGCACGCAAAGGCAGCCGCACTAAAGCCGCCATTGGTGGTGGTGTTGGTGCGGCCGGCGGTTCGATAATCGGCAACAGCCTGGGCGGCAAGACCGGTTCCACCATTGGCGCAGGCTTGGGCGGTGCATTGGGCGGCGGCGTAGGCAGCAACCTGGCCAAAGGGCACAAGCGTCACTGATCCTGATTGATCAGCTCAAAAAGCCCGGCTTGATGCCGGGCTTTTTGTATCTGGATATTTCTTCTTCGCGCTCTTCTAATTTACAGCTGTCCAACGATCAGGGTTGGCGTGATGAAAAAGCTAGACTCACGCCATCCGTAACGAGTTCTCTTACCCCCGATACGGAATTTAGAGGTTCATATCATGCGTTTGACATTGTCCACGTTGGTTCTGGGACTTTTGGTCGCTCAAGGTGCAATGGCAGCCGGTGACGGCACCGCTGCAGTTGGCGGTGGTATTGGCGGTGCACTAGGTGACGTGGTCGGCCGGCAAATGGGCGGCAGCACGGGTGCCGCGATTGGCGCCGGTGTAGGCGGCGCGGCGGGTAGCGCGGTTGGCGCGAACAAAGGCAGTCGCACAGAAGCGGCTATTGGTGGTGGCCTGGGGTCGGCCGGTGGCTCGGTGATCGGCAATAGCGTCGGTGGTTCGACCGGTTCGACCATTGGCGCAGGCCTGGGCGGCGCGGCGGGTGGGGCGGTAGGCAACAACTTGGGTAACGATAACGACAGTTCGCACTCCGGTAGCGGCTACAAGCATAAGCATAAAAACAAGCACAAGAACAAACATCACTGATTCGACATTGAGCTACAGCAGAAACCCGGCCAAGCGCCGGGTTTTTCATTTCTGGACCAAGACTCTGGAACGTTTGGTCGTGGGCCGCCTCGAACTTCATACACCCTGGAACGTTGTGAGGCATGCCATGACTCCTGAAACCGAAGGCAAGGAAGAAAAAGGCCCTAGCGGGCTTCCGTTTATTAACGATCCGGGAAACGAAGACCCAGGCTCGTTGATGGATGATGCAACAGTGCCGCTCAATGATTCCGATGATGCGGGCGATGTCGGAAATATCGAGTTCGAAGACGAAGAAGAGGATGAGGACGAAGATTGACCCTGCTTTGCGACGGACTCGACCGATCGTCTCTCTGATCGAACGCAATGCATGGCGCAATCCTCGAAACTTCAGGGCCTGCTTTTCAGGCCCCAAGAGAGGTGCCTTATGAACGCTGATCCGAAAGACTCCGACATCGACGATACCCCCGAATATCCGCTGCCTTCACCGACCGATCCCCTGAGTCGTGATCAACGTCCGCCTGATGACGACACGGCTGTAGAGCAATTACCGTCTGATGAAGTGAAGCGCGGGGATGTGGAAGCTCTACCTGACGACCCGGACATTGCCGGTGAAGACGGCTCAAACGAACCGAGCTGAACATACACTGTGGCTCAGCGCCGCTCGTCGATTGTGCGGCATCTTTGAAAAGCGATGGCTGCCAGAAATCAGGTACGCACCTTTTAAAGGAGATACACCATGATCAGGTCAAAATTGACGGCCCTGACGATGATCGGCGTGTTGTCGGCCGGCTCAATGTCGGCGTTTGCCCAGTCCTCCGGCAATGATGCACCTGTGGATAAGGGCGGGATGCCGCCGTACTCCGAAATGAATGCGGGCTCCGCGGACGAGAAGGCGTTGCCGCCTGGCGCTATTAAGGGTGGGAATGGTGGTGATGCAAATGGAAGTAGCACCAGCCCGGAGAAGGGAAGCGGGGCGATGAGCGGTGGAGGTTCGAGTGGGAGCGGTTCTGGGAGTGGGTCTGGAGAGTCCGGTAGTTCTGGGAATTCCGGGAGGAGTGGGAGTGGAGCGGGGGGAACGGGTGGTGGAGCTAGTGGCACAGGCGGTTAAAATCCAAATATTTCGGATAGAGTCGAGCCCGGCATTGAGCTGGGCTTTGTAACTTCAAGAGATCAAGGACATTTCTCGGCCACGTAGCCACTTGCAACTATAGTCAAAATTACGTTGTTATCTCTGGCAGCAGCGAAGCAATAACTCGTACCGATTTCCGATGCATCCAATGCTCTTACTTCCTCAGATAACGATGTGACATCTTCCTCATACATCTCTGACACCTCGCAACCGACGGCGCCAACTGCCTTGAATGCTAAGACATTCTGAAAAGTAACCATCCAAAGCTGTTCCTGCCAATCTAGAAACTCAACAAACAAGTTTTCATGCTCACACGTGATGCTTTCGATGGTGCCGTCTGAAACCGGAAATACAGTCATTTTAAGTACCTGGATGCTTTTCACCGACGAGAAAGCCGGTTCCATGGCCAAGCTGATAATTCTGTGGCTTGACCTTTATGATGGCCTTTTTCCTCTCCGCTTGTTTCCAGCTCAAATGGCTAGGCTTGAGCTCAATATGATAATGCTCACCGTGGTGCCTTTCGTTAAATGGACCTGCATCTCCAGGGTGGCTTTCGAATCTGATGCTTGTATCAGCGTTCGGTTGCCACTCCATCCTTTTACTTCCATGTTTGGTTTGCGAAATTTTAGGTTCTACACCGAGAACTTTTGTCAGTTCATTCGGGTCGCTTGGAAATTGGGTATAAGCGGTCGGTAGTTGAGCCTCACCCTCATCAACCTTCGCCGTCCCCGCCGGATCCTCATCCCCAAACGCCGGCCGCTTACACCCATCCCCACCCGGACACTCACTCAACCCCAGCGGATCAACCCACCCTGTCGGGTTCCGCGTGTACTGATACCCGTTTAACCCACCCGCCAACTTGCTCGGATCCGGCGTCAAATATCGTCCAACATCCGGATTGTAGTAGCGATGCCGGTTGTAATGCAGACCCGTTTCCGCATCGAAATACTGCCCCTGAAACCTCAACGGCTGATCCAGTACCTGATGGGTGTCGCGGTTGAGGCGAGTCAGGCGGCCATAGGCTGTGTATCGGGCGGCCCAGATGATATCGCCGCTGTAGTCGGTGAGTTCTTGCGGTGTGCCGAGGTGGTCGAGTTGGTAGTAGAACGGGCAGGCCTTGTGCGGCCCTTTGCCATCGAGCATGGCCAGCGGGCGGAAGCTGCCCGGTTCGTAGAGGTAGCTGCGGTAGTGCTCGCAGCTACTTTCGGCGACGAGGTGGTCGCCCTGCCAGAAGAACTCGGTGGTTTTGCCGTCGACGGTTTTGCTGATGCGGCGGCCGAAGGCGTCGTAGCGGTAGGTCGCCTGGCTGCCGTTGGGCAGGGTGGCGCCGATCAGCCGATGTTGGCAGTCGTAGCGGTACTCGGTGACCAGTTTTTGCCCGGTGCCGCGGAGTTCGCGGATGAGGTTGCCAAAGGCGTCGTAGTCGTAATGGCGGTCGCCTTGCATCAGCAGGCGATTGCCTTTGACGGTGGTCGGGCCAGGACGATCCTGCATCAGCAGGTTGCCCGCCGGGTCGTGGGCGAAGCTTTCCGGTTGTTGATCGCGGGAATGTCGGACGCGGATCAGGCGGTCGAGTGGATCGTATTGGTAGCTGCGTTGGCCGTGTCGGGTGTCGGCAATGTAGTCGAGGTTGCCCTTGGCGCTGTAGGCATAGTCGCGGCGATACAGCGGTTGGAGGTGTTGGCTGACAGCGTGGGCTTTCAGACGGCCTTGGTCGTCATACTGATAATCGCTGAGCAACAGGCCTTGTTGGCGGTTTAGTTCGCGACCGGCGAAGAAAGTATGTGACGTCAATCGCGCGCCGTTGAGGTCGATGGCCGTCAGCGCGCCACCCTTGGCGTGGTGGTAATCGAGTTTGCTGCCGTCCGGCAGGCGCAGGCGATTCAGCTGACCGCAGGTGTCGTAGCCATAACGCAAGGTGCCCCAGCCCTGATGTTCGGTGATGAGGCGATCCTGTTGGTCGTACTCAAACTCCAGCGGATGGTCGTGGCCGTCGTCGACGCTGACCAGTCGGCCGAGGCTGTCGTAGCAGTATTCAACCTTGATGCCATCGGGCAAGGTTTTGACCTGCAACCTTCCCGCCGAATCCCGCTGATAAGCCGTCACCGGCTGCGAGCCGTCCTCACCGAACTCGGTTTTCTCCAACAGCTGGCCGTTGAGGTCGTAGGCGTACGCCGTGCGTTGGCCGTCGAATCCGGTTTCCTGTCGGATCAGGCCATTCGGCGTGTAGTCCAGCTGATATTTTTCACCGGATTCGTTTTCTATCTCTGTGAGTAACAGCTGGGCATTGTCGTAGCGGTACTTCAGCTGGGTGCCGTCGGCATTGATGCGGCGGCTGACCAGGTGCAAGTCGTCGATGTATTCATAGCGGGTGACGCGGCCCAGTTCATCGCGTTCGGCGGTGATTTTTCCGTAGGCGTTGTAGCTGAACGTGCGATTGGCACCGGTAGGCAAAGTCGCCTGGATCAGTCGTCCAACGGCATCCCATTGATACTGGGTAACGGCACCGTGTTCGTCCTGGCGGGTAATCTGCTGCCCCAACGCATCGTAGGAAAACCGCCGCACACCACCATCCGGCAAGGTCTCTTCAAGCAGTTGCCCCAAAGCGTTCCAGACGAACACATGCCGACTGTTGTCCGGGTAGCGGATCGACAGCAGCTGCCCTCGTTCGTCGTAGTGATAGTGGCTGACATGGCCGTCAGGGTCGGTCGCTTCGGTGATGTCGCCTTGCGCATTGCGCTGATATTTCCACACGGCTTTGCCGCGAAACCGCGCGTGCAGGAAACCGTTGCGATACTCGTAGGTCGTCGGCTCGTCTTCCGGCGGAATCAGCGCGATAAGCCGTCCGACCTCGTCGTAACGGTATTCGGTGACGGCGCCGAGCGGATCCTGCTCGGCAAGCAGCCGGCCTTGATCGTCATAGGCCTTGAGGTGTTCGCCGCCGTCCAGCTCGACCTTGCGCACCAGTCGCGCCCGGTCGTCGTGCTCGTAAATCTCTTCGCTACCGTCGGCGTTTTTAACCAGCACACGGCCGTTGTCGTCCCAGACGTAACGCGTGTCCATCTGCGAAAAAGTCGCCCAATGCCGCACGCACCGGGCCGCTTTGCCGGCACGCTCCCACTCCCAGTAGAAACTCGCCCCACCGGCCAACTGCCGCTGCAGAATCACGTGCTGATCGTCGTAGTCGTAGCGTTCGCTTTCGCCGGCGGCATTGGTCGCTTCGATCAAGCGATGACGAGCGTCATAGCGGTAGGCAACCAGTGTTTGCTCGGTACGCCAGGCGTCTTCCAAAGTGTCGGCCGGCTGAAAACGCTGATACTCGACGGCGACGATGTGCCGGCGCTCATAGCGCAGTAGAAGGGAACGCCCTACGCCGTTATCGAGGCGTTTGATCCTGTCAGAAGTGTCCCGCTGCACAGTCAGCCGATTGCCGTAGGCATCGCTGATAGCCGTCAGACGTCCTGCACGAAAGTGGAAAAACCGCGCTTTTTCGCCAGCCAGGGCGAGGATCAGTTCTTCCGGCTCGTCACCTAGATAAATCGCCGCCCGCGACAGGCTGTTGTGAATCGTCGGGCGCTCGATATTCGGTAGCGGAAACGTGGTGCGACGGTTTTCGTGGTCGATCCAGATGACGGTGTCGCCATCGATTTCCAGGTGATGGGCGAGGCTGTGACTCCAGCCGAATCCAAGCCCGCAATCGATCTCCACCGCACTGGTACGATAGAGCCGGGTGAAGTCGAACGGCAAAATCCCGTCCAGTGAACCATCGGTCAGCGTGAGCAGTTCCTCGCCCGTGACCATCGATACCGGACAGCCATTGGTACAGGTCAACGGTCCGCAATCGGCGCTGTCACCGTTGGGGTTTCGCGCTTGATCCGGAGCATCGTCGCGATGTTCCAGCCTGCCAATCCTGGTCATGGCTTCAGACTTGTCGCGAGCAATGGCCACCGGATTCTTCACCAACAAAACCGGCGCAACACCTGCGCTGATTTGCAACGGCACGGCGGGCGCAGGTTTGATCGGTGCATTCCGGGCATTGACCATCAGCGGTTTGAGCGCGCCAGCGTGGGCTGTCAGGTCGGACCTGGCGGTGAGCTCAGCCAATCGCAAACTGGCGGCCGCCAGCCATTGCCGGGTCTGCGGGGACTTGATCCCGGACAGCACCTTCTCACTCAGGCGCAACTCCAGTCCCGCAGGACCGGTGAGGCACATGAGCAGGAAACTGATCAATATCTCCGTACGAATTTCCGCCACGACCTCGGCGATGTACTGCGGCGGCAGCATCCTCAACCAACTGGTGAACGCCGCGAGATGAATGAACATCAACGGTTCGTCGCTCAGCATCAGCAACACCTTGGCGATGGACTCCGCCGAGGCGTTCAGCAGCGTTTCAAGCTCGGATTGGGTCAGGTATTCGAGGAGTTTTTCGCTGTTGGCCTGCAGGTCCGCGATCAGGGCGTAAATCTGTTTCACGTCATCCCACAAACCGTTCAGCGAGTTCTCGAAGCCGCGCCAATCGGCCTGTTGCAGCATGCCGTAGCGCTTGATGAAATTCGCTTGGGAGAACCCGGCCCACGCGGGTTCGAACTCGGTCGTCCACTCGTTGCGCAACCAGCCTTCCAACTCGCCGATGACGCCCTGATAGGAGGCGTAAAGTGCTTTGACGTGATCAGCGGATACATCGGGAAAGAAGGTGATGCGATAACCCTGGCCGCGCTGGCAATCGGGGATTTCCAGGATGCCGCTGGGGCCGATCTCGTTGTAGATCGGCTCGCCAAACGTCTGCTCACCCGCCACCTCGGAAAGCAAAGGTTCAAGCATCACCGGCGTATTGCCAATCGGCACGAAACGCGCTGCCTCAAACATATGCACCAGGGTCAACGGACCGCTGTCCGGGCACGCGGCGACTGTCGAACTGACAGATGTGGTGGAATGCATCGGCGCGCTTAGACGGACTTCATTGCCGACCTTGAATACTTGCTCGACATCCAGGGCCTTGCCGGTCCAGAAACTTTCAGCCCAGACATCGTAGTCATTGAGGCACAGCCGAAAGTCATCGAGCAGCGCTTCGACATCCGGCTGCTCAGGGTCCATGGCGGCGACCACCAGCAGCCCGATGGTATTGTTCAAGGCCAGGAGGTTGTCAGGTATGAACATTCGCAGTCCCTCGCGCGGATCAATTCAGAGCGCGAGACTTTGCGGGGGATCGGCGGGGAAAGAAGTCGGGAAAGTAAGTGTTTGGTGTAGGGGAAATCGCTAAATGACGAAGAGCACTTCGGCGCAGGTTTTAGTACCGATCAGGCATTGCCCGTTGCCCTATGCCCGCCGCGCTCGCTATGCTGCTGAATCCTTTAATCGATCGCGGACCCGGCCGTACCTGAGCCGCCTCTGGGATGTCATTAGAAAACGGATCAGATGCGATGAATGCACCGCTGAATCAATTCGGCCCGATCAAGGCCGTGATTTTCGATATGGACGGCTTGTTGCTGGACACCGAGGGCATTTACACCGAGGTCACGTCCATGATTGCCGCGCGTTACGGTCGGGTCTTCGACTGGAGCGTCAAACAGAACATCATCGGCCGTGGCGCGGGTGATCTGGCGCGTTATGTGGTCGAGGCGCTGGACCTGCCGATCACCGCCGAAGAGTTCCTGGTGATCCGCGAACCGCTGATGCGCGAGCGTTTTCCTACAGCGCTGGCGATGCCTGGCGCACAGGAGCTGGTTCGGCATCTGAAGGCCAACAACATTCCGATCGCGGTGGGCACCAGCTCTTCGCGTCAGTCGTTCGGCCAAAAAACTACCTTGCATCGCGACTGGTTTGCGCTGTTCGATTTCATCGTGACGGCTGACGATCCGGAAGTCGGCGCGGCCAAACCGGCGCCAGACATCTTCCTCACGGCGGCGCGGCGCCTGGGTGTCGCGCCTGAAGATTGCCTGGTGTTCGAGGATTCACCGTTTGGTGTCACGGCGGCGAAAGCGGCGGGAATGACCGCGATTGCGATCCCGGATGCGGCGATGGCTGACGAAAAATACGCACACGCCGATGGCATTCTTCGTACGCTGAAAGCGTTCAAGCCGAGTGCTTGCGGTTTGCCAGCGCTCGAATGGGCTTAAAGCTGCGTAGATGAAAACGCCGGCAACCTGGTCAGGGTTGCCGGCGTTTTTTTATGCGTGATTCAGAACATCAGGCGCCGAAACCACCGTCGATGGTCAGGCTGGCACCGGTGATGTAGCCGGCTTCAGGACCGACGAGGTAGGCGACGAAGCTGGCGATTTCTTCCGCTTTGCCGTAACGACCCACCGCCATCAACGGGATCAGGCTTTCGGCGAAGTCGCCACTGGCCGGGTTCATGTCAGTGTCGACCGGGCCCGGTTGCACGTTGTTGATGGTGATACCGCGCGGGCCGAGGTCGCGCGCCAGGCCTTTGGTCAGGCCGACCAGCGCCGATTTGCTCATGGCGTACGGGCCACCACCGGCGAAGGGCATGCGGTCGGCGTTGGTGCTGCCGATGTTGATGATGCGACCGCCTTCGGTCATGTGTTTGGCAGCGGCCTGGGTGGCGATGAATACGCTGCGCACGTTGATCGCGAGGGTCTGGTCGAAGTCTTCGAGTTTGAAGTCTTCCAGCGGTGCAACGGCCAGCACGCCTGCGTTGTTGACCAGAATGTCCAGTCGACCAAAGGCTTTTACGGTGGCGCTCACGGCGTTGCGGATGGCCTCGGCGTCGGCGCTGTCAGCCTTGATCGCGAGGGCTTTGCCGCCGTTACCGGTGATGCTGTTTTGCAATTCTTCGGCTTTGGCCGTGGAGCTGACGTAGGTGAAGGCGACTGCCGCGCCTTCAGCAGCCAGGCGTTTGACAATGGCGGCGCCGATACCGCGGGATCCGCCTTGAATCAAAGCCACTTTGCCGCTGAGGTTCTGAGTAGTCATATCGATCTCCAAAGTCCCGAGGCGAGATGCCTCGGTTGATGGAGCCTAGTATCGATTCAGGATTACCGGCTGAGTAGACGGTAATTGCGATAGTCTGTGTAAACCAAAAGTTTATAGTGGCGCCTATGGAAACCTTCAGCAGTATCGAATGCTTCGTGCGCAGTGCCGAGGTCGGCAGCTTCGCCGAAGCCGCGCGCCGCCTGAGTCTGACCCCGGCGGCGGTGGGCAAGAGTGTTGCCAAACTTGAGGCACGGCTGGGTGTGCGGCTGTTTCAGCGCAGCACTCGCAGCCTGACGCTCACTGAAGCGGGTCATCGTTTTCTCGGCGAAGTGAGTTCCAGTCTTCACACGATCCAGAATGCCGTGGCCAATCTGGCCAGCGCCGAAGGGCTACCCGCGGGGACGTTGAAGGTCAGCATGGGTACCGTGTTCGGGCGTTTGTACATCGTGCCGTTGCTCGGGGAGTTTCTGCGGCGCTTTCCGGCGATCAACCCGGACTGGCATTTCGATAATCGTCAGGTCGATCTGATCGCTCAGGGGTTCGATGCGGCGATTGGTGGAGGATTCGAGCTGCCGCAGGGGGTGGTGGCACGCAAGCTGACGCCGGCCCATCGGGTGTTGGTCGCGTCAGCCGACTACCTTGCAGGGCGTGAGGTAATTGCCGAGCCCGATGATCTGAAGCATCACGATGGCATCCTGATTCGATCGCCGCAGACCGGTCGTGTGCGCTCCTGGCAATTGACCAGTCGCACCCAGCAACACAGCCCGCTGATGCTCAAGGCGCGGATGACCATGAGTGATTCGGAGGCAGCCTGCGCCACGGCCGCCCAAGGGTTGGGCATTGCCCTGGTGAGCATGCCGTTTGCCGTGGGCTATCTGGAGGCTGGGACCTTGCAGCGGGTGCTGCCGGACTGGTATGTCGACGATGGCAACATTTCGATCTATTACGCGGAGCACAAACTGCTGCCCGGCAAGACCCGGGCGTTTGTGGATTTCGTCATTGAGCAGTTTGCGGTGCAGGGGTTGGGACAGCGGTTTAGTGCTCTTTGAGCCTGGCTCAAGACCGAGGCGTGGCCATCGCGAGCAAGCTCGGCTCCCACATTGGATCTGCGGCGTTCACAAATCCCCTGTGGGAGCCGAGCTTGCTCGCGATGAACGATAACGCGGTCTACTGCCCGAAACGCCCCGACCAGCCAATAATTTTCTTCGGCCGCGGTGTCGCATAAGTCCGCACCTTGGACGTCGACAAGCCCAACCGCACCAACGACTCGGCAATCGTCACCGCCGCCGTCACACCATCCACCACCGGCACCCCGGTGCGCCGGCGTATCTGTTCATCCAGCCCGGCCATACCGCCGCACCCCAGGCAAATCACCTCGGCCTTATCTTCAAGCACAGCCAATTCCGCCTGACGAATAATGGCCTCCAGCGCACGCTCAGGATCGGATTCCAGTTCCAGTACCGCCAAACCACTGGCCCGTACGGACGCGCAACGGTCCCAGAGTCCGGACAGTTTGAGGCGATCCTCGATCAGTGGCACGGTGCGGTCCAGCGTGGTGACCACCGAGTAGGTATGGCCGAGGAACATGGCGGTGCTGGCCGCCGCATCGGTGATGTCCACCACCGGCACGTTGAGCAACTCCTGCAAACCCTCGCGGCCGTGTTCGCCGTAACCGGCCTGGATCACGGCGTCGAAGGGTTGGTCGTAAGCCATCACCCGATCCATCACCGCGATGGCGGCCAGGTAGCTTTCGAAATTGCCTTCGATGGAGTCAGCACCGAAGTAGGGCGTCAGGCCGATGATTTCCGTGCCCGGCGCGGCCACGGACTGAGCCGAACGCGCGATGGCCTGGGTGATGGATTCGGTGGTGTTGACGTTGACCACGAGAATTCGCATGGAAAGTCCTTATAACGGGTGGTTCTGCGGCCCGACGGTGCCGGGCCGCCAAGGGATTAGTGGCTGACGTTATCGACGGCGATGGCTTCACCGCTGACGTCTGCGTAATGGGGCTGCCGTTTGGCGATGATCAGGTAGAGCGTCCCGGCAATCCCGGCACCGATCAGCCAGGAGAAGGGCGATACGCTGTCGAAGCCCGGTACCAGCGCCAGGACGATGGCGATCAGCGCGGCAGGAATGAACGCCGCGACAGCGCGTAAATTGACTCCGCGGCTGTAGTAATAAGCGCCGTTAGGGTCTTCGCTGTACAACTGCGGCACGTTGACCTGACCTTTTCGTACGAGCCAGTAGTCGACCATGATCACGCCGTACAACGGGCCGAGCAGGGCGCCGAGGCCTGACAGGAAATACACGATCACCAACGGGCTGTTGTAGAGGTTCCACGGCAGGATCAGCACCGCGATGGTCGCGCTGATCAACCCGGCGCGGCGGAATGTCAGGTATTTGGGCGCCAGGTTGCTCAGCACGAAGGCCGGGGCGACGAAGTTGGCCATGATGTTCACCGCCACGGTGACGATCAGGAAGGCCAGGCAGCCGAGCACCAGAAAGAAGGTGTTGGGAATCGAGGCAATGATCTCGGTCGGGCTTTCGATGATCCGGCCGTTGATCTGAAATTGCGCGCCGCAGAGCAGGACGGTGATGCTGGCGAACACCAGAATATTCACCGGCAGGCCCCAGAAATTGCCGACCTTGATGGTCTTGCGGCACGGCGAAGAACGGGCGAAGTCGCAGAAGTTGAGGATCAGCGTGCCGTAGATCGACAGCCACAACGCACCACCGGCAAAGATGTTGCGCCACATCTCACCGCCAGTCAGCGGTTCGCGGATCGACCAGGCGATGGTCGCATTGGCCTGAAAGTACATCCACCCGGCGAGGGCGGCGACGGTCAGCAGAATCACCGGCCCGGCGAACGCTTCGTAACGCCGAACCATTTCCATGCCGTAGGCGAGAATCGCCAATTGCACGAACCAGATCGCCACAAAACACACCCAGCCCAGGCTCGATAAACCGAGGATTGAGTTGTGGTCGTAGTCGGCGAAGCCGGGATGAACCGCTGTCAGCAGTACGCGAAAGACCACCGAGGCTAGGTAGGTCTGAATCCCGAACCAGGCGATGGCGATAACAGCGCGGATCAATGCAGGAATCTGCGCCCCGTGAATGCCGAAACTGATCCGGCTGATGACAGGAAACGGCACACCGGTCTTTTGCCCCATGTAACCGGAGAGGTTCATGAAGCAATACACCAACGCCGCACCGATCCCCAGGGACAGCAGGATTTGCCAGCCGCCCAGTCCGAGGGCATACAGCCCGATGGCGAATGAATAATTGGCGATGTTGTGAACGTCGTTGGTCCACAGGGCGAAGATGCTGTAGCGGCCCCAGCGTCGACCTTCGGCCTTGGTCGGCGCCAGGTCCTTGTTGTGCAGGCGGGGGCTGAGTACGACAGGTTCTTGAAACGTTTGGTCGTGAGGGGTTGAAGTGGGTGGGAAGGAGGGCAGATCCAGCGCGATGTTGTTATTGGAGAGGCTAGTACGCATTCCGGCAGGCTCCGAGCTTGGCGTCGCGATGACTGTGCATGAGCGTTGGCTCGACAAATCTTCGTCGCGGGCAGTCAGCATCATTTGGTTACGGGGCATCTGCAGCCTGTACGGGATAGGGCGCTTCAGGCTTGCGGATCTAAAGTGTGTGTATGTTTTGATGTTATTGTATACAAAACATGTATGCACTTAAGCCAGATCCATGCCAGATGGCGATCTATGAAAATCATCGCTAATTTCGTTTTGTTATTGGCAGTCGATAAGTGACTGAAATAAAGGCGATATAAATTGACTGTTTGAACAGGTATTTATTTTTCAGTGGGATGTGTACGAAAGGTCGACTGAGAAAGTCTGGAAAGGGGCGTGTAACTTTTTGGGGCGCTGAAATGAAAAGTGCACACATAAATGGCACCTATGGTGACATTCGTGTGTACACATTTGTTGAAGCGGTTTTTAAGCTTTGGATTTGCTGATGATGTTGCCAGCGTGCAGCCCGCATTCTTTCTGCGTCGCTTCTTCCCACCACCAGCGACCTTCGCGCTCGTGCTGGTTCGGCAACACCGGGCGGGTGCACGGTTCGCAGCCGATGCTGATGAACCCGCGTTCGTGCAAGCTGTTGTACGGCAGCTCCAGCATGCGGATGTAACCCCAGATCTCTTCACTGGTCATTTGCGCCAGCGGGTTGAATTTGTACAGGGTGCGTTCCGGGGTGGAGAACGCGGTGTCGATTTCCAGCACCGCGACGGCGCTGCGTGTTCCAGGGCTCTGATCCCGACGCTGGCCGGTGGCCCAGGCCGTCACTCCCGAGAGCTTGCGACGCAGCGGCTCGATCTTGCGGATGCCGCAGCATTCGCCATGGCCGTCCTTGTAGAAACTGAACAGGCCCTTTTCCTTCACGAAAGGTTCGAGCTTGGTGTAGTCCGGCGACACCAGTTCGATGTCGATCTTGTAGTGCTCGCGCACCTGATCGATGAAGCGGTAGGTCTCGGGGTGCAAGCGGCCGGTGTCGAGGCTGAACACTTTGACGTTCTTGTTCAGCTTCCAGGCCATGTCTACCAGCACCACGTCTTCGGCGCCGCTGAAAGATATCCACAGGTCATCGCCAAACTCGGCGAACGCGAGTTTCAGGATGTCCTGGGCGGATTTGTTGGCATAGGTCGTGGCGAGTTCCACGACGTCGAACGTTGGGCTCATCAGGGTGGCTTCCTACAGGTCGGTGGCGCTGGGCGCTCTATATGGGTCTGATGGTAACAAAATCCTGCAGCGACTGGCGCGTCCTCTGCGTTGCACCGGTCAGCCTGAGTCGCTAGAGTTCGGCAGTCTTTTGGCTCGCTCGACTCAATAATCAATACAAATGGGAGTGTCTTGTGGAAATTGCCTGTCTGGATCTTGAAGGTGTACTGGTCCCGGAAATCTGGATCGCCTTCGCCGAAAAAACCGGGATCGAGTCCCTGAGGGCTACCACCCGGGATATCCCCGACTACGACGTGCTCATGAAGCAGCGTCTGCGGATTCTCGACGAGCACGGCTTGAAACTCACCGACATCCAGGAAGTGATCGCCACGCTCAAGCCGCTGGATGGCGCCATCGAGTTCGTCAACTGGCTGCGTGAGCGCTTTCAGGTGGTGATTCTGTCGGACACGTTCTACGAGTTCTCCCAGCCGCTGATGCGTCAACTGGGCTTCCCGACGTTGCTCTGCCATCGTCTGATTACTGACGATTCCGGTCGGGTGACGAGCTATCAATTGCGTCAGAAGGATCCCAAGCGCCAGTCGGTTTTGGCCTTCAAGAGCCTTTACTACCGGGTGATCGCGGCGGGGGATTCCTACAACGACACCACGATGCTGGGCGAGGCGGATGCGGGGATTCTGTTCCATGCGCCAGACAATGTGATTCGCGAGTTTCCGCAGTTCCCGGCCGTGCACAGCTTTGAAGAGCTGAAGCAGGAATTCATCAAGGCTTCTAACCGGGCCCTAAGTCTGTAAACCGATACCTGTGGCGAGGGGGCTTGCCCCCGTTCGGCTGCGAAGCAGTCGTAAAACCTTTACACGCGTTCTATCTGAAGAATCGCAGTGTCTGGTTTTGGGGTCGCTTCGCAACCCAACGGGGGCAAGCCCCCTCGCCACAAAAGCTAAAGGTTTTGCAAGGTATCGAGCAGTACTTTTACCTTGGTAATCGATTCCTGATACTCGGCCTGCCACTCTGAATCCGCGACGATCCCGCCACCGCCCCAGCAACACACCTGCCCATCTTTCACCAGCAAACTGCGAATGGCGATGGAGCTGTCCATCTCGCCGCGCACGTCCAGATACAGCAAAGACCCGCAATACAACCCGCGACGCGTCGGCTCCAGCTCGTCGATGATCTGCATCGCACGAATTTTCGGTGCACCGGTAATCGAGCCGCCAGGGAAGCTGCCAGCGATCAGGTCCAGCGCGTCCCGATCATCCGCCAGTTCTCCGGTCACGCTGCTCACCAGGTGATGCACGTTCGGGTAGCTTTCCAGGCTGAACAACTCCGGCACCCGCACCGAACCGATACGGCACGTACGGCCGAGGTCATTGCGCAGCAGGTCGACGATCATCAGGTTTTCCGCGCGGTCCTTGGGGCTGACCAGCAGTTCGGCGGCGTTTGCCGCATCTTCGGCAGCGGTCAGTCCGCGAGGGCGGGTGCCTTTGATCGGGCGGGTTTCCACATGGCGTTCGCTGACTTTGACGAAACGTTCTGGCGACAGGCTCAACACCGCGCCGCCGTCGGGCAGGCTCTGAAAACCGGAAAACGGCGTCGGGCACGCCGCCCGCAGCGCGCAATACGCGGCCCATGGATCGCCCTGGCACTGAGCGCGGAAACGCTGGGCGAAGTTGACCTGGTAACAGTCGCCGGCCTGGATGTACTGCTGAATGCGTTCGAGCGCGTGGCGATATTCGTCAGCGCTCAGGTCGGCCTTCATCGGGGCTTTCAACTTGAAAGACTCGACTGCTTCAGCCGTAGGCTTACTGAATAGCGTGATCAGGCGCTGACGTTCGCTGTCGATCAGCGACGGATGGAAGACCAACTGACTCGTACTCAGTTGGTGATCGCTGATCAGCGCCCAGTCATACAGCCCGAAACGTGCGTCGGGCAATTGCAGATCGTCCTGAGCCTGACTCGGCAGGTTTTCCAGATGCCGGCCGAAGTCGTAGCTCAGATAGCCGATGAGGCCGCCAGCGAAGGGCAAATCGCAAGGAACAGCCGCTTCACCGAGTCGTGTCAGATTGTCGCGAAGGCGTTGCAGGAAATCGCTGCCACTTTCGTCAGGCAATACCGCTATTTGCTCCAGCGGCCAGGCACTGAGCAGGTCATAACGTCCACGCTCGGCACTCGGCCGGCCACTGTCGAGCAGCACGGCACCGGGGGCATGACGAATCGCCGCGAAGTACTCGGCGGGGTTGGCGCAATAGGGAAGCGGGTGTACGGAACAGGTCAACATGGGCGGGGCAGATCAGCCAACGAGGCGGGGGTGGCGATTGTAGTCTCCTCGGGGAATTGCTCCTAGAGGGGATGTCGGGGATTGGCAGGTTGGTGGAGGTTCAGTATTTGTGTTGGATTAAAAAGCCACCCCCCACCCCAGCCCTCCCGAAACGTCGGACCGCCCCAGTGGGGAGAGGGGGGAAAGGGAGCAGATTGGGGGCTTTTCAAAACCTGAGTTCGGCTCGGGCTTTCAGGTCGACGCAGCTCCAAGAGCACCTCGGTCAGTCCCCTCTACCTCTGGGCGGTCCGACGTTTCGGGAGGGTTAGGGTGAGAGGTGGATTTCAGCCTTCAACCGCAGGAATATGCCCAAACATTTCCTGAACAAACTCAACCCGTTCCTGCACCGTCTCAACAACCCCGCGAGCCTTCAACTCTTCCAGCCGCGCTTCAACCGCATGGGTGCGCAACGTCAGCCCGCAATCATTGGCAATCTGAATGTTCAACCCAGGCCGGGCGTTGAGCTCAAGAATCAGCGGCCCTTTCTCCTGGTCCAGCACCATGTCGACACCGATATAACCCAGCCCGCACAGCTCATAGCAGCCCGCGGCAAGTTTCATGAAACCGTCCCAGTAGGGCAGTTGCACGCCATCCACTGCGTTGGTGGTGTCGGGGTGTTTGTTGATGATGTTGTTCAGCCAGGTGCCGCGCAACGTCTGTCCAGTCGCGAGGTCAACACCGACGCCGATGGCGCCCTGGTGCAGGTTGGCCTTGCCGCCGGATTGCCGGGTTGGCAGGCGCAGCATGGCCATGACCGGGTAACCCATCAGCACGATGATGCGAATGTCCGGCACGCCTTCATAGCTGATGCTTTTGAAAATCTGGTCCGGGATCACCCGGTATTCGATCAGCGCGCGGTCGCGGTGCCCGCCCAGGGAGTAGAGGCCGGTCAGGATGCTGGAGACATGGTGCTCGAGTTCCTCATGGTCGATGATCTTGCCGGACACTGTGCGATAGCGCCCCTCGAACCGGTCGGCAACCACAATGATGCCGTCACCGCCCGCGCCCTGGGCCGGTTTGATCACGAAGTCGTTGCGCCTGCCGATGATGTCGTCGAGGTTGTCGATTTCTTTCTCGGTGGAGATCACGCCATACAGTTCCGGCACATGAATGCCGGCGGCGATGGCGCGTTCCTTGGTGATGATCTTGTCATCGACAATCGGGTACAGACTGCGCTTGTTGTACTTGAGCACGTAGTCCGCGTTACGCCGATTGATCCCCATGATGCCCCGGGCTTCCAGGGCCTTCCAGGTCTTCCAGAAGCCGAGCATCAGGCGTCAGCCTTCTTCAGGAAGGCTTTGAAACGCACCAGTTCGGTCAGGCGGTAGCCGCGATAGCGCCCCATCGCCAGCATGAAGCCCACCAGGATCAACAGGATCGCCGGGAAGGTGAACACGAAGTAAACCAGCTCCGGAACGCTCATGATCAGGTGCGCCAGCGACGCGGCGAACAGCGTACCGATCGCCACTTTCATGGCGTGGCCGGAGCCGCGCTCTTCCCACGTAATCGACAGGCGTTCGATGGTCATGGTCAGAATCACCATCGGGAACAGCGCAACGGACAGCCCGCGTTCCAGGCCGAGTTTATGGCTGAGCAGGCTGATCGCCGCGATCAGCACCACCACGAAGGTCAGCACCACGGACAGCCTCGGCAACATTTGCAGCTTCAAGTGTTCGAGGTAGGAGCGCAGCGACAGGCCCAACGCCGTGATGATCGTAAACAGCACGATACCGAAGCCGAGCTGGGTTTCCCGGAACGCCAGGGCGATCAGCACCGGAGTAAAGGTGCCGAGGGTCTGAATGCCGATCAGGTTGCGCAGGATCAAAATCACCAGCACACCGATCGGGATCATCACCATGATCATGAACGTCTGCTGGGTTTGCAGCGGCAGGCCGTACAGCGAGTATTCGAGGAAGTTGGCGTCGGTGTTTTCGTCGGTCAACTTGGCCAGGCGAATGGCGTTCATTTCGCTGTTGTTCAGGCTGAAGGTCACGTTGGCTTTCTTGCCGCCATCGACAGTGATCAGGTTTTCGTCGCCGGTCCACCACAGCAGGCGGTCGGTCGGCAGGCCCTGTTCACCGGTTTCCGGGTTGAAGTACAGCCAGTCGGTGCCATTGAAGCTGCGCAACCACAGTTCCGGCATTTGCGGCTGGTCAGCCACCAGACGAATGGTGTGGACCTTTTCCACCGGCACGTGCGCGATGGACAGCACCAATTCGACGATTTTCGCCTTGTGCCCGGGGGACGGATCGCCGCCCAGCAGCAGTTTCACGTTGTCGTCGTTGAGATTGTTGACACGCTTGATGGCTTCGCCGATGAAGGTTTCGACGTCGGCCGAGTGCTGGCGGATCGGTGCGAGCAGGGCTTCGGCGGCGACTTTTTCCGCGCCTTCGACGGCGATGCTGTCGCGGAAGGTCGGGCCTTTGATCTTGGATTTTTCACCGGTGTAGCGCTTGGTCAGCACCAGGCGGTAATAAAGAGTCTGATTGCCCTTGGCCCGACGTGCCGACCAGGTGACTTTGCGGTTGCCGTCGGCACGGTTCACGGCCACGCCGTAGTTATTGGAAATGAAGCTCTCATTGAGGCTGACGTAATCGCGGCTCAGCGGCGGCACGAACATCTGGATCTTGACCGGGTCCTTGGTACTGGCGACGAACTCGACTTTGGCGTCGATGTTCCACAAGTCGTCGGTGGCGTCTTCGGTCACGGGGATGCCGAGCACGAAGATCTGATAGGCCGTGACTGAAATACCCAGCACCACCAGGATGGCGATCAGGAATTTCAGGTGAAGGGTAAGAGAGCGCATTGGAATTACTCTGCGGTATGAGCGTCGGTGGCGCAGGCGGGTTTGCCAGCAGCGTATTTAAGACTGGGGTCGACCAGCGCATCGAAACGTTTCAGCGCTTCGGAGCCGATCAGGAGCGGGTATTGGAAGGCGCTGCGGTCGGTCAAGTTCACTTCGATGCTGCGTAAAGCCGAACCCATGCAGATATTCAGCTCGATCACCGGACGGGCGGTGTACTTCTTGCCTTCTTCCGGGTCGTAGTCGCCGGCCCGGCGCTTGATCTTGCTGACGCGGGCCAGTGGCCGTTCGATCGGGTGCGAGTGCGCAGCGTCGATTGCCAGATAGAAGCGCACCCAGGATTCGCCATTGCGTTTGAAACGTTTGATGTCACGGGCGCTCAGGGAAGCGGTTTTCGCTCCGGTGTCGAGTTTGGCGGCGACTTCCAGGTCGATGCCGTCCAGGGCGGCGTACTCGTTGAGGCCGTAAACAGTCTTTTCCCCCGCCGCGGCGAAACCGGGCAGGCAAAGAAGATAAAGGAAGGTGGGGAAGGGCTTGAGTCTCATAAATCCTGGTGCGCAGCGGTCCGTACTTCTATTCAAGGCCCTGGCATCGCTGCGCAAGCTCCCTCGTATGCCTATCAACTGTTTATGACAAGCAGTGCAGATGTCACAAACAAATGCGGCCGGCATTCTAGCACGGTGGTTTTATGGCGCCAGCGCCGGGAGGCGGCTATAAACAGAGGGGCTGCATCGTTTAGGTGCAGTCGGTTATTAGACGATTGTCGACAATACCTATTTATCCTTTGACTAAAAGGTCTGTATTCGCTAGTTTTTGCGGCATCAGCTTTCAAGGTGTCGACAATATGTTGGATCAACTCGATCCCCCGGTAATAGCCCAAGACGATTCGGAGACACTTTCCGAGAACGTCTTCCGGCGCATTCAGGCGGCCATCGTCAAGGGCGAGATCGCCCCGGGCAGCAAGATCTCCGAGCCGGAACTGGCGCGCACCTATGGCATCAGCCGTGGGCCGCTGCGTGAGGCGATCCACCGTCTGGAAGGCCAGCGCCTGCTGGTTCGCGTGCCGCACGTCGGAGCGCGGGTGGTTTCGTTGAGCCATGCCGAGCTGCTGGAACTCTACGAAATCCGCGAATCCCTCGAAGGCATGGCCTGCCGTCTGGCGGCCGAGCGCATGACCCTCGAAGAAATCGACGAACTGCGCCGGGTCCTCGAAACCCACGAGCGCGATGCGGCGTTTCAGGCCGGTGTCGGCTACTACCAGCAGGAAGGCGATTTCGACTTCCATTACCGAATCATCCAGGGCAGCGGCAACCGCACCCTGACGCAGATGCTCTGCGGCGAGCTCTATCAACTGGTGCGCATGTACCGCATCCAGTTTTCCACCACGCCCAATCGTCCGCGTCAGGCCTTTGCCGAGCACCACCGAATTCTCGACGCCATCGCCGACCGTGACGGTGAGCTGGCCGAGTTGTTGATGCGCCGTCACATCGGCGCCTCCAAACGCAATATCGCTCGTCACTACCAGGACGGCGCAAACCAGACAGCCACTGAACGAGGTGAGTCATGAGTTCCAACAAGAGCACTCCAGGCCAGCGTTTCCGCGATGCGGTCGCCAGCGAACATCCGCTGCAAGTGGTCGGCGCGATCAACGCCAATCACGCGCTGCTGGCCAAGCGCGCCGGTTTCAAGGCTATTTATCTGTCGGGTGGCGGGGTGGCTGCCGGCTCACTCGGCGTGCCGGACCTGGGCATCACCGGCCTGGACGACGTGCTGACCGACGTGCGCCGCATCACTGACGTCTGCGACCTGCCGCTGTTGGTGGATGTGGACACCGGTTTCGGTTCCTCGGCGTTCAACGTGGCACGTACCGTCAAGTCGATGATCAAGTTCGGCGCGGCGGCGATTCACATCGAAGACCAGGTCGGCGCCAAGCGCTGCGGCCACCGTCCTAATAAAGAGATCGTGTCCCTGCAGGAAATGGTCGATCGGATCAAGGCTGCTGTCGATGCGCGCACCGATGACAGCTTCGTGATCATGGCCCGCACCGATGCGCTGGCTGTGGAAGGTCTGGAATCTGCGCTGGATCGCGCTGCGGCGTGCATCGAGGCCGGCGCCGACATGATCTTCCCGGAAGCCATCACCGAACTGGACATGTACAAGCTGTTCGCCAACCGCGTGAAAGCGCCGATCCTGGCCAACATCACCGAATTTGGCGCGACCCCGCTGTACACCACCGAGCAGCTTGCCGCTGCTGATGTGTCGCTGGTGCTGTACCCGCTGTCGGCGTTCCGTGCGATGAACAAAGCCGCGGAAAATGTCTACACCGCCATCCGCCGCGACGGCACGCAACAAAACGTCATCGACACCATGCAGACCCGCATGGAGCTTTACGATCGCATCGACTACCACACCTTCGAGCAGAAGCTCGATGCGTTGTTTGCGGCGAAGAAGTAAGTCGAATAACTCCCTAACAAATTCAAAAAAACTGGAGACAGCAATGGCCGAAGCAAAAGTACTCAGTGGCGCCGGGCTCCGTGGCCAGGTTGCCGGGCAAACCGCACTGTCCACCGTGGGCCAGTCGGGCGCAGGCCTGACCTATCGTGGCTACGACGTTCGCGAACTGGCGGCTGACGCACAATTCGAAGAAGTGGCCTACCTGCTGCTTTACGGTGAACTGCCAACCAAAACACAACTCGCCGCTTACATCAGCAAACTGAGCAAGCTGCGCGACCTGCCGCAAGCGCTGAAAGAAGTGCTGGAACGCATCCCCGCCGACGCCCACCCGATGGACGTGATGCGCACCGGTTGCTCGTTCCTGGGCAACATCGAGCCGGAGAAAGACTTCTCCGAACAACACGACGTGACCGACCGCCTGCTGGCCGCGTTCCCGGCGATCATGTGCTACTGGTATCGCTTCAGTCATGACGGCAAACGCATCAACTGCGTGAGCGACGAACAGTCCATCGGCGGCCACTTCCTGCACCTGCTGCACGACAAGAAGCCGAGCGAGTTGCACGTCAAAGTGATGAACGTTTCGCTGATTCTCTATGCGGAACACGAGTTCAACGCCTCGACCTTCACCGCACGGGTTTGTGCATCGACGCTGTCGGACATGTATTCCTGCGTCACGGCTGCCATTGGCTCGCTGCGCGGTCCGCTGCATGGCGGTGCCAACGAAGCGGCGATGGAAATGATCGAGCGCTTCAGCTCGCCGGAAGAGGCGATCAAAGGCACCCTCGGCATGCTCGAGCGCAAGGACAAGATCATGGGCTTCGGCCACGCGATCTATAAGGACAACGATCCTCGCAACGAGGTGATCAAGGGCTGGTCGAAAAAACTCGCTGACGAAGTGGGCGATACGGTGTTGTTCCCGGTTTCCGAAGCCATCGACAAGACCATGTGGGAGCAGAAAAAACTGTTCCCGAACGCCGACTTCTACCACGCGTCGACGTACCACTTCATGGGCATCCCGACCAAGTTGTTCACACCGATTTTCGTCTGCTCGCGCCTGACCGGCTGGGCGGCGCACGTGTTCGAACAACGTGCCAACAACCGCATCATCCGCCCGAGCGCCGAATACGTCGGCGTCGAACAGCGCAAGTTCGTGCCAATCGAACAACGCTGAATGGTGTGGGCTCCCGCGCTGGTTGCTGAATGAACCGGGACCATTGTGGGAGCGGGCTTGCTCGCGAAGACGGACTGACATTCAACATTGATGTCGACTGATACACCGCTTTCGCGAGCAAGTCGAATCGTCGCACCGCCGCTCCCACATTTGACCGAGTTAACTTCAGGAGCTGTGCCAGGCGCCTCCCTTTGAAACTACCGTGACCGAGTCCTGACGATGAACACTGAATTCCGTAAACCGCTGCCCGGCAGCCATCTGGATTACTTCGACGTCCGCGCGGCTGTCGAGGCCATCCAGCCCGGCGCCTACGACACTCTGCCATACACCTCCCGCGTGCTGGCGGAAAACCTGGTGCGTCGCTGCGACCCGACCACGCTCACCGAATCCCTGAAGCAATTCATCGAGCGCAAACGCGACCTCGACTTCCCATGGTTCCCGGCCCGCGTGGTGTGCCACGACATTCTCGGCCAGACCGCGCTGGTGGACCTCGCCGGCCTGCGTGACGCCATCGCCCTGCAAGGTGGCGACCCGGCGCAAGTGAACCCGGTGGTGCCGACGCAATTGATCGTCGACCACTCCCTGGCCGTCGAGCGCGGTGGTTTTGATCCGGAGGCGTTCGAGAAGAACCGCGCCATCGAAGACCGTCGCAACGAAGACCGTTTCCACTTCATCAACTGGACCAAAAAGGCCTTCAAGAACGTTGATGTGATTCCGCCGGGCAACGGGATCATGCACCAGATCAACCTGGAGAAAATGTCTCCGGTGATCCAGGTGCGCGACGGCGTGGCGTTCCCCGACACTTGCGTCGGCACCGACAGCCACACTCCTCATGTCGATGCACTGGGCGTGATCGCCATCGGTGTCGGCGGTCTGGAAGCGGAAAGCGTGATGCTTGGCCGCGCGTCGTGGATGCGTCTGCCGGAAAGCGTCGGCGTCGAATTGACTGGCAAGCTGCAACCGGGCATCACCGCCACCGACATGGTGCTGGCGTTGACCGAGTTCCTGCGTCAGCAAAAAGTCGTCGGTGCATGGCTGGAGTTCTTCGGCGAAGGTGCCTCCGCGTTGACTCTTGGCGACCGCGCGACCATCTCCAACATGGCCCCGGAATACGGCGCTACCGCAGCGATGTTCTACATCGACCAGCAGACCATCGACTACCTGAAACTCACCGGCCGTGAAGACGAGCAGGTGCAGCTGGTCGAGAGCTACGCCAAGACCACAGGCCTGTGGGCTGACAGCCTGAAAGGCGCGCAATACGAGCGCGGGTTGACCTTTGACCTGTCTTCGGTAGTGCGCAACATGGCTGGCCCGAGCAACCCGCACGCCCGCGTCGCCACTTCCGATCTCGCCGCCCAAGGCATCTCCGGTCAGTGGACCGAAGTGCCCGGCCAGATGCCGGACGGCGCAGTGATCATCGCCGCCATCACCAGTTGCACCAACACCAGCAACCCACGCAACGTCATCGCCGCCGGCCTGCTGGCGCGCAATGCCAACAAGCTCGGGTTGACCCGCAAGCCGTGGGTCAAATCGTCCCTGGCGCCAGGCTCGAAAACCGTGGCGCTGTACCTGGACGAGGCTGGCCTGACCAGCGAGCTGGAACAACTCGGTTTCGGCATCGTCGCCTTCGCTTGCACTACGTGCAACGGAATGTCCGGTGCGCTGGACCCGGTGATCCAGCAAGAGATCATCGACCGCGACCTGTACGCCACTGCCGTACTCTCCGGCAACCGCAACTTCGACGGCCGGATCCACCCGTACGCCAAGAACGCGTTCCTTGCTTCGCCGCCATTGGTGGTGGCTTACGCCATCGCCGGCACCATCCGTTTCGACATCGAAAAAGATGTGCTGGGTGTGGTCGACGGTAAGGAAATCCGCCTGAAAGACATCTGGCCGAGCGACGAAGAAATCGACGCAGTGGTCAAGGCGTCGGTCAAGCCGGAGCAGTTCCGTCAGGTCTACATTCCAATGTTCGCCATCCACGAAGACACCGGTCCGAAAGTGACGCCGCTGTACGACTGGCGCGAGATGAGCACCTACATCCGCCGTCCGCCGTACTGGGAAGGCGCGCTGGCCGGGGCTCGTCCGCTCAAGGGCATGCGCCCGCTGGCGGTGCTGCCGGACAACATCACCACCGATCACCTGTCGCCGTCGAACGCGATCATGCTCGACAGCGCCGCCGGCGAATACCTGGCGAAAATGGGCTTGCCGGAAGAGGACTTCAACTCTTACGCAACTCATAGGGGCGACCATTTGACTGCGCAGCGCGCCACCTTCGCCAACCCGAAACTGTTCAATGAAATGGTTCAGGAAAACGGCAAGGTCACACAGGGTTCGCTGGCTCGCGTCGAGCCGGAAGGCAAAGTGATGCGCATGTGGGAAGCTATCGAAACCTACATGGAACGCAAGCAGCCGCTGATCATCATCGCCGGCGCCGACTACGGTCAGGGTTCGTCCCGCGACTGGGCAGCCAAAGGAGTGCGTCTGGCGGGTGTGGAAGCGATTGCGGCCGAAGGCTTCGAACGCATTCACCGCACCAACCTGGTGGGCATGGGCGTGTTGCCGCTGGAGTTCAAACCGGGCACCGACCGCAAGACATTGGGCATCGATGGCAGCGAAACCTACGACGTGATCGGTGAGCGCACCCCGCGTGCCGAGCTGACGCTGGTGATCAACCGCAAGAACGGCGAACGCGTCGAAGTGCCGGTGACCTGCCGCCTCGACACCGCCGAAGAAGTGTCGATCTACGAGGCTGGCGGCGTGCTGCAACGCTTCGCTCAGGACTTCCTAGAAGAATCGGCGGTTGCCGTTTAACACGATGAGTTCGGGCGGGGCCATGCGGTCCCGCTCGATCCTAAAAGGAACATCATGGCTCACGCACCTCAAATCGCCCCTCAAATTAAAATCGCCGCCACCTACATGCGTGGCGGCACCAGTAAAGGCGTGTTCTTCAGCCTGAAAGACCTGCCCGAAGCGGCACAGGTTCCAGGCCCGGCTCGCGATGCTTTGTTGTTGCGCGTGATCGGCAGCCCCGACCCGTACGACAAGCAAATCGACGGCATGGGCGGCGCGACCTCCAGCACCAGCAAAACCGTGATCCTGTCGAAAAGCATCAAGGCCGATCACGATGTCGATTACCTGTTCGGTCAGGTATCCATCGACAAGCCTTTCGTCGACTGGAGCGGTAACTGCGGCAACCTGTCGGCGGCGGTCGGTTCGTTCGCCATCAGCAATGGTTTGGTGGACGCCAGTCGCATCCCGCACAACGGCGTTGCCGTGGTTCGCGTGTGGCAGGCCAACATCGGCAAGACCATCATCGCTCACGTGCCGATCACCAACGGTGAAGTGCAGGAAACCGGTGATTTCGAACTCGACGGCGTGACCTTTCCGGCCGCTGAAGTGCAGGTCGAATTCATGGACCCGGCGGCGGAAGAAGAGGGCGGCGGCGGTTCGATGTTTCCTACCGGCAACCTGGTCGATGACCTCGAAGTGCCCGGTGTCGGGACCTTCAAGGCGACCATGATCAACGCCGGTATTCCGACAATTTTCGTCAACGCCGAAGACATCGGTTACACCGGCACCGAGCTGCAAGGTGCGATCAACAGCGATCCGAAAGCGTTGCTGATGTTTGAAACCATTCGGGCTTACGGCGCATTGCGCATGGGCCTGATCAAGGATCTGGACGAAGCGGCCAAGCGTCAGCACACGCCTAAGGTTGCATTCGTGGCCAAGCCTGCGGACTACGTTGCTTCGAGTGGCAAAGCGATTGCGGCGGGCGATGTCGATCTGTTGGTGCGGGCGCTGTCCATGGGCAAATTGCACCACGCGATGATGGGCACGGCGGCCGTGGCTATCGGTACCGCGGCGGCGATTTCCGGCACGCTGGTGAACCTCGCAGCGGGTGGTATTCAGCGCAATGCTGTGCGTTTCGGGCACCCATCCGGCACGTTGCGCGTGGGTGCTGAGGCGAGCCAGGTGAACGGCGAGTGGACTGTGAACAAAGCCATCATGAGCCGCAGTGCGCGGGTGTTGATGGAAGGTTACGTCCGCGTGCCGGGTGATTCGTTCTGATCTGAAATCCACCCCCTCACCCTAACCCTCCCGAAACGTCGGACCGCCCCAGGGGGTAGAGGGGACTGACCGAGTTGTTCTTAGCGCTACATCGACCTGAAAGATCTGAGTCGAACTTAAATTTTGAAAAGCTTGAAGATCGGCTCCCTTTCCCCCTCTCCCCCGTGGGGAGAGGGCTGGGGTGAGGGGGAGATCTACCTGAATAAATACAAATCAAGCAGGCACCCCAGACCTGCAAAAATCAAAACCAAACCTGCCCCTGAGGAAGAACACCACCACTCAACAATCCTGAACTGGAGTGAATCGAACATGAGCACCAACGTCGACCAGAACAACCGCCCCGACTACGACACGGTCCTGCAGGACATTGCCGACTACGCCCTCAACTTCAAGATCCAATCCGCCGAAGCCCTCGACACCGCCCGCAACTGCCTGATGGACACGTTGGGCTGTGGCCTTTTGGCCCTGCGTTTCCCCGAGTGCACTAAACACCTTGGCCCGATTGTCGAAGGCACCGTCGTCCCGTTCGGCGCGCGCGTCCCCGGCACCCGTCATCGCCTCGACCCGGTCAAAGCGGCGTGGGATATCGGATGCATCGTTCGCTGGCTCGACTACAACGACACCTGGCTCGCGGCCGAGTGGGGCCATCCGTCCGATAACCTCGGCGGCATTCTCGCGGTGGCCGATCACTTGTCGCAAAAACGCCTCGCCAATGGCGATGCACCGCTGACCGTTCGCGTGGTGCTCGAAGCCATGATCATGGCCCACGAAATCCAGGGCGTGATTGCGCTGGAAAACTCCTTCAATCGCGTAGGCCTGGATCACGTCATCCTGGTGAAAGTCGCCTCGACCGCTGTGACCGCCAAGCTGATGGGCGCCAATCGCGAGCAGTTGTTGTCCGCGTTGTCCCATGCGTTCGCCGACGGTCAGGCGCTGCGCACTTACCGTCATGCGCCGAATGCCGGATCGCGTAAATCCTGGGCCGCCGGCGATGCGTCCAGCCGTGGCGTGCGTCTGGCGGAGATCGCAATGTGTGGCGAGATGGGCATCCCCGGCGTACTGACCGCCAAACAATGGGGTTTCTACGACGTGCTGTTCAGCCACACCAACAACGACCTGGCGCTCAAGCCTGAAGACAAACGCACGTTCAGCTTCTCCCGGCCGTACGGCAGCTACGTGATGGAGAACGTGCTGTTCAAAATCAGCTTCCCCGCCGAATTCCACGCGCAAACGGCCTGCGAAGCGGCAGTGACGTTGCATCCGCAAGTCAGAAATCGCCTGCACGAAATCGACAAAATCGTCATCACCACCCACGAGTCGGCGATCCGCATCATCTCCAAGGTCGGCCCGCTGGCCAACGCTGCGGACCGTGACCATTGCATTCAGTACATGACCGCCGTGCCGCTGGCGTTCGGCAATCTGGTGGCCGAGCAGTACGAAGACGACTTCCACGCGGCGCATCCGATCATCGACGTGCTGCGCGAAAAAATGGTCATCGTCGAAGACCCGCGCTACACCCGCGAATACCTGGAGGCCGACAAGCGCTCCATCGCCAATGCGATACAGGTGTTCTTCAAGGACGGCTCCAGCACCGAGAACGTATTGGTGGAGTACCCGATCGGCCATCGCCGTCGCCGCACCGACGGCATTCCGCTGCTGGAAGACAAGTTCAAGGCCAACCTGGCGACCCGCTTCAACGCCCAGCGCAGCGCCGAGATCTTTGCGTTGTGCAAGGATCAGGCTGCGCTTGAGGCGACACCGGTGAATCGGTTCGTGGATTTGTTTGTGATCTGACCGTCGCCTAGGGGTTTGCTTTTTTGCCGATGAGCCACTTTTCCACAGGCAATTTGGTGATCGCAAACCCCGTCAGCAAAATCGCCGAGTACATCATCAGTTCCCGGGACAAGGTTTGCCCCTCGTACCAGGCACCGATGATCACCGCGAACACCGGAAAAATGATGAACACAAACGACAGAATGATCGGGCTCAGCCGCTTGAGTAGCAGGAAGTAAACAATAAACCCGCCCACCGACGCCACCAGCCCCAGATAGAGCAGGGCGCTCCACGAACGCACGGTGATGGCATCGAACACCGGGGCTTCGACACTCAATCCGGCGACAAACAGCATCAACCCGGCGATGCCGATTGGCAGCGTGTTGTAGGTGATGACGCTGATCGCCGTGCCGTGTTTTTTCGTCACCACGTAACACAGCGCGTGCATCAACGCCGCACAGAGGATCGCCAACACCCCGAACAATTCGGCATGGTCCAGATGCAGCCCTTGGCTGCGGATGATCATGAACAGGCTGCCGAAACCGATGGTGATGCCGAGCACTTGCGAGGGGTAGATTCTCTCCCGTAGGAACAGCGCGGAAAACAGCAGGATGAACACCGGCATGCAGCTGAACAGCAGCGCCGTCAGGCCGGACGAAACGTGCATCTCGCCGTAGTTGAGCAAGTAATACGGCAGGCTGAAATACGTCAGCGTGACGAAGACAAAGAACCAGCGGCTTTCCCTGGGAAACAGCAGCGGTTCACGACGGATCAGGGCGAAGCCGAGAAATAACGGAAAAGCGATGAGGAATCGCAGGCCAGCGGCGGTCAGCGGGGGCACGCTTTCGACAGCAATCTTGATCCCGAGCCACGTGGTGCCCCAGCTCAGGCACACGATCAGGAACAGCACACTGGTGACCATGGCGGCCAGCCAGGGTTTTGCAGTACGTGAAGGTGCGCTGATGGCAATGGACATGATCGAACTCCTTTTATCGTCGGAATTGACCTCCCTCTGCAAAAGGTCTATCCCTGATTGAACCTGTTTCAAGCACGCTATTCGGGGTTGCAATGACTGTCAAAACAAGTATTGCCATGGTGTCAATCCTGCGCGACGGCCTCGCCAATGGTTTGGGCGTGAAGTACAAACGCCTTGCCGACGGGATCGAAAAAGGCATCGCTGAAGGGCTGATCGAGCCCGGCTGCAAATTGCCGCCTCATCGGCTGCTGGCGGATAGCCTCGGCGTGACCATCGGCACCATCAGCCGCGCTTACGGTGAACTCGAGCGTGTGGGTTTGGTGGTCGCTCGCGTAGGAGACGGCACGTATGTGCGTCAGCGCGGGATGGAACGACCGCGGGACGGTGGCTTTCGCAATGTCAGTGATGAACCGCGGGCGTTTTTTGACATGAGCCGCAATCAACCGATTCCGGGGCAGGAAGCGCTTTTTTTGAGTCAGAGCCTGCAAGCGTTGTCCCTTGATCCTGAGGCCTTGCAACACCTCGGGGGATACAGCGCCGAGGCTGGATTGCCACGCTATCGTGCGGCGGGCGCGCACTGGCTCAGGCATAAAGAGTTTGTCCCGAACGCCGAGCAGGTCGTTTGCGTGAACGGCGGCCAGCACGGTCTGTTGTGTGCCTTGATGGGGTTGCTCAAGGCAGGCGATACGTTGGTGACGGAGCACCTGACCTACCCGGGGTTGATCAGCGTCGTACGCCAGCTAGGGATAAAACTCATCGGTGTCGGGATGGATGATGAAGGGCTGATGCCCGATGCGCTGGAGGAGGTTTGCCGCAACCATCGTGTGTCGGCGCTGTATTGCACACCGACGATCCAGAATCCTACGGCTGCCGTGATGTCCGTCGCACGGCGGGAAGCGATTGCAGAGGTCTGTCGACAGCACAATCTGTTGATCTTTGAAGACGAAGCCCATGCGGTATTGGCTCAACAGCGACCGTTACCCTTGAGCCATTTCGCCCAGGAGCGCTCGGTGCTGATCGGCAGCCTGAGCAAGGCGGTTTCGGCGGGTTTGCGAGTCGGTTACCTGCATGCGCCGCAACCGTTGATCGGACGCTTGAGCGCAGCAGTGCGCGGGACGTGCTGGATGGCCAGCCCGTTGTCGCTGGAGGTGGCGACCCTGTGGATAGAAAACGGCATTGCCGAGCAGTTGCTGGGCCAGCAGATTGCCGAGATCGGTCGGCGCAAGGCGTTGGTGAGTGGTGTGCTGGAGGGCTTGACGTACAAAACCCATTCCCATAGCCCGCACTTCTGGATCGAAGTGCCCGAGCCGTGGCGGGCCTCGCAGATTGCTGAGGAACTCAAGGTGAATAATTATCTGATAGCCACCGCCGAGATGTTTGCGGTCGGACATGGAGCTGTGCCGCAGTTCATCAGGGCGAGTGTGTGTAATTCGGCGGGGGATGATCGGTTGTTATTGGAAGGGTTTGAAGCGTTGGTGGGGGCATTAACTGAAACCGTGTAATCGTTCTTCGCGAGCAAGTCGAATCGTCGCACCGCCGCTCCCACATTAGACCGAGTCGCGGCAAAGGTACGCGGTCTAATGTGGGAGCGGGCTTGCTCCGGGCGGCGATCCGACGAAGGCGGCCGGGCAGGCGCTAAAGAACTACTTGAACCGCCGCTCCACGCCTTTCTCCACCAGAATCTTCGCCGAAATCTCTTCCACCGAAAAATGCGTGGAATTGATGTGCGGAATGCTCTCGCGGCGGAACAGATTCTCCACCTCGCGCACTTCGAATTCGCACTGTGCGTAGCTCGAATAGCGGCTGTTGGGCTTGCGCTCGTTGCGGATCGCGGTGAGGCGGTCCGGGTCGATGGTCAGGCCGAACAGCTTGTGCTGGTGGGCACGCAGGGTGGCTGGCAATTGCAGGCGTTCCATGTCGTCTTCGGTCAGCGGATAGTTGGCCGCGCGGATGCCGAATTGCATGGCCATGTACAGACACGTCGGCGTCTTACCACAACGCGACACGCCCACTAGGATCAGGTCCGCCTTGTCGTAATAATGCGTGCGCGCACCGTCGTCGTTGTCGAGGGCGAAGTTGACCGCCTCGATGCGTTCCATGTAATTGGAGTTGCTGCCAATCGAGTGGGATTTGCCGACGGTGTAGGAAGAATGCTCGGTCAATTCCTGTTCAAGAGGCGCCAGGAAGGTCGAGAAAATGTCGATCATGAAACCATTGGACGTTGCGAGGATCTCACGGATGTCCTGATTGACAATGGTGTCGAAGATGATCGGCCGAAAACCATCGTTTTCGGCGGCTTTGTTGATTTGTTGTACCATGACCCGCGCTTTTTCCGCGTTGTCGATGTACGGCTTCGTGAATTTGCTGAAGGTAATGTTTTCGAACTGCGCCAGGAGGCTTTGACCCAGGGTTTCGGCTGTGATGCCGGTACCATCGGAGATAAAGAAAGCAGATCGTTTCATTTGCACCTTGGGCCTTAAGCTAGTGACGAATCTTGGATATGATAGGCGCGATTTGCTGGCCGCCAGTGGCCCGCATTCTCACTTATTTTCCAGGTCCAGGCCATACAGCTGGCAAACGCTCCATAGAGCAGCCGGCTTCTGAGCTTTTCCAACACAGTTAGTGGAGAGATCACCTTGGTAGAGTACGTAGTTTCCCTCGATAAGCTCGGCGTCCATGATGTAGAGCACGTAGGGGGCAAGAACGCATCCCTGGGCGAGATGATCAGTAACCTTGCAGGTGCCGGTGTATCGGTGCCCGGTGGCTTCGCCACGACAGCTCAGGCTTATCGTGATTTTCTCGAGCTGAGCGGCCTGAACGATCAGATCCACGCCGCCCTCGACGCCCTGGACGTCGACGATGTCAACGCCCTGGCCAAGACCGGCGCCCAGATCCGTCAATGGATCATGGAAGCGGAATTCCCTGAGAAGCTCAACGCCGAGATCCGCACCGCGTTCGCCACGCTGTCGGCCGGCAACCCTGACATGGCCGTGGCCGTGCGCTCTTCCGCTACCGCCGAAGACCTGCCGGACGCTTCCTTCGCCGGTCAGCAGGAAACCTTCCTGAACATCCGTGGTGTCGAAAACGTTATTCGCGCCGCCAAAGAGGTGTTCGCTTCGCTGTTCAACGACCGCGCGATTTCCTACCGCGTCCACCAGGGCTTCGACCACAAGCTGGTAGCCCTGTCGGCCGGCGTGCAGCGCATGGTCCGCTCTGAAACCGGCACTGCCGGCGTGATGTTCACCCTCGATACCGAATCGGGCTTCCGTGACGTGGTGTTCATCACCGGCGCCTACGGCCTGGGTGAAACCGTCGTGCAAGGCGCGGTGAACCCGGATGAGTTCTACGTCCACAAAGGCACGCTGGAAGCCGGCCGTCCGGCCATCCTGCGTCGCAACCTGGGCAGCAAAGCCATCAAGATGATCTACGGCGAAGTGGCCACGGCCGGTAAGTCGGTCAAGACCATCGACGTCGACAAGGCTGATCGCGCACGTTTCTGCCTGAGCGATGCCGAAGTCAGCGAACTGGCCAAGCAAGCGATGATCATCGAGAAGCACTACAAGTGCCCGATGGACATCGAATGGGCCAAAGACGGCGACGACGGCAAGCTCTACATCGTTCAGGCCCGTCCTGAAACCGTGAAGAGCCGCACCCAGGCCAACGTCATGGAACGTTACCTGCTGAAAGAAACCGGCACCGTGCTGGTTGAAGGCCGCGCCATCGGCCAGCGCATCGGCGCCGGCAAAGTCCGCATCATCAAGGACGTGTCCGAGATGGACAAAGTCCAGCCAGGCGACGTTCTGGTCTCCGACATGACCGACCCGGACTGGGAACCGGTCATGAAGCGCGCCAGCGCCATCGTCACCAACCGTGGCGGCCGTACCTGCCACGCGGCGATCATCGCTCGCGAGCTGGGCATCCCGGCTGTGGTCGGTTGCGGCAACGCCACCCAGTTGTTGAAGGACGGCCAGGGCGTGACCGTTTCCTGCGCTGAAGGCGACACCGGTTACATCTTCGAAGGCGAACTGGGCTTCGACATCAAGAAAAACTCCGTGGATGCCATGCCTGATCTGCCGTTCAAGATCATGATGAACGTCGGCAACCCGGACCGCGCCTTCGACTTCGCACAGCTGCCGAATGCCGGTGTGGGCCTGGCCCGTCTGGAATTCATCATCAACCGCATGATCGGTGTTCACCCGAAAGCGCTGTTGAACTACGACGGTCTGCCGCAGGACATCAAGGACAGCGTCGACAAGCGCATCGCCGGTTACGACGATCCGGTTGGCTTCTATGTCGACAAGCTGGTTGAAGGCATCAGCACCCTGGCCGCTGCGTTCACCCCGAAAAAGGTCATCGTGCGTCTGTCGGACTTCAAGTCCAACGAATACGCCAACCTGATCGGCGGCAAGCTCTACGAGCCGGAAGAAGAAAACCCGATGCTGGGCTTCCGCGGTGCTTCGCGTTACATCAGCGAATCGTTCCGTGACTGCTTCGAGCTCGAGTGCCGCGCCCTCAAGCGCGTGCGCAACGAGATGGGCCTGACCAACGTCGAAATCATGGTGCCGTTCGTCCGTACATTGGGCGAAGCTAGCCAAGTGATCGATCTGTTGGCCGAAAATGGCCTGGCCCGCGGCGAGAATGGTCTGCGCATCATCATGATGTGCGAACTGCCGTCCAACGCGATCCTCGCGGAAGAATTCCTCGAGTTCTTCGACGGCTTCTCCATCGGTTCCAACGACCTGACCCAGCTGACCCTGGGCCTGGACCGTGACTCCGGGATCATCGCGCACCTGTTCGACGAGCGTAATCCGGCGGTCAAGAAGCTGCTGGCCAACGCGATTCAGGCCTGCAACAAGGCTGGCAAGTACATCGGCATTTGCGGTCAGGGTCCTTCGGACCACCCTGATCTGGCCAAGTGGCTGATGGAGCAGGGCATCGAAAGCGTTTCGTTGAACCCCGATTCCGTACTGGAAACCTGGTTCTTCCTGGCTGAAGGTCAAGCTTCGGCTTGATGTGAATGAAGCCTCGGTCAAGTGGCCGAGGCTTTAAGAATCAAGTAGGGCGGGCTCCTCTGGAAGCCGCCCTTTTTTGTGCAAGAGCATTATGCAAAGCAGCAGCAACCTATTTCCTGTCGCCCTGATCAGCGCCGAGCGGCGCGGCGATCTGAGCGAAGACGTCTATCGTCTGAAACCCGGCAACAGCCCTGACGGCACCGTCGAACTGGCTGTGACGCGCCTGGGCATGGCGGATGGCTCAGACGCGCGTGGCGTTCCGGTTATTTTGCTTCACGGCAGCTTTTCCAATCGCCGGTTCTGGTTTTCCCCAAAGGGGCTTGGACTGGGCGCCTATCTGACGCGTCTGGGATTCGATGTATGGATTCCCGAAATGCGTGGCCACGGCCTGTCCCAGCGCAACCAGAACTACCGCAAGAACCGCGTTGCCGACTACGCCCGTTACGATTTGCCGGCCATTGGCGCGTTCGTGAGCGAGCAGAGCGGCCAGATCCCGCACTGGATCGGTCACTCGCTGGGCGGGATTACGCTGGCAGCGGCATTGGGTGGTGAGTACATCGGCGAGCCGTTGGTGGCTTCCGCGGCGTTTTTCGGTACTCAAATCAGTCGCACCTACTGGCCGTTGAAAATTCCGCCGGTGGAGTGGAGCGGGCGCTTCATTCTCAAACGTTTTGCCCAGTTGTCCGGTTCACGGCTCAAGCGCGGCCCGGAGGACGAGCCCATTGGCCTGGCCCTGGAAAGCATGCGCTGGCATGGCCTGTTTGGTCGCTTTGGCGACGCCGACAAGGATTGGTGGGCCGGATTGGCCGACGTTCAGTTACCGGTATTGGCCGTGAGTGCCGCCGGTGACCATCAGGACCCGACCTGGGCTTGTCGCAAGCTGTTCGATCAGGTGGGTTCCGAGCATAAGCAATTTATCAACCTGGGTCGCGAGCAGGGCTTTGGCGATAATTTCGGTCATGTGGAGATGCTCGTCAGCAAAGCCGCCCAGACTGAAGTCTGGCCGCTGGTGGCGCGCTGGTTGGCAGATCAGCAAACGCCATTGCCGGGTGGAAAACCGGATCTGGCTGCGGCGGTCTGAGCCTGATGCTCTAACAAGGGCATTTCGCTCCGTTCGGCTTGCGGCTAAGATATGACGCATTGAGCTGTTCTGGTCACGTTTCGACACCCTCGATTGTCTTCCTCTTTACAGGAGTTTCTCGATGAATCATTACCTCACGCCTGACCTGTGCGACGCCTATCCGGAGCTGGTGCAGGTGCTGGAACCGATGTTCAGCAATTTCGGTGGCCGTGATTCCTTCGGCGGCGAAATCGTGACCATCAAATGCTTCGAAGACAACTCGCTGGTCAAGGAACAAGCCGAGCTCAAGGGCAATGGCAAGGTGTTAGTGGTCGACGGTGGCGGTTCCCTGCGACGTGCACTGCTGGGCGACTTGATCGCCGAGAAAGCCGCGAAAAACGGTTGGGAAGGGCTGGTGATCTACGGTTGCATCCGCGACGTCGACGTCATTGCGCAAACCGACCTGGGTGTTCAGGCCCTGGCCAGCCACCCGATGAAAACCGACAAACGCGGTATCGGCGATCTCAACGTAGCCGTGACCTTTGCTGGCGTGACGTTCCATCCAGGCCATTACATCTACGCGGACAATAACGGCGTGATCATCTCGCCAAGCCCGCTGAAGATGCCTGAATAAAGCGCTACACCAACAAAGGGGTGAGGATGTTCGAGGAAGAAAACGCGCAGTGGGGGCTGGTGCATGCCCTGGTGCTGGACGGTAAAGGCGGTGCGCGTTCGATAGCCCGGACTGAACTCGATGACTTGCAGCTGCAGACCCATGAAAGCCTGTGGCTGCACTGGGATCGCAGTCACCCGCAAACCCGGACCTGGTTGCGAAAATCCAGCGGTCTGAGCGAATTCAGTTGTGATCTTTTACTTGAAGAAAACACCCGACCGCGTCTTTTACAGCTTTCGGACAGCGAACTGCTGCTATTTTTGCGTGGGGTCAACCTGAACCCGGGCGCCGAGCCGGAAGACATGGTCTCGGTGCGGATTTTTGGGTCAGCCCAGCGGGTTATTTCTCTGCGTTTGCGTCCATTGCGCGCCACCGATGAGTTGCTGGTGCAGCTCGCCGAAGGCAAAGGACCGAAAACGGCGTCAGAACTCATCCTTTGTATGGCGCAATACCTCACCAACAAGGTGCAGGATCTGGTCAGTTGCCTCTCGGAAGTGGTCGATGAGGAAGAAGAAAAGCTGGATGCCGACGAACGGTACACACCCGAGCACGGCGCCGTTTTGCAGATCCGTCGCAGGGCCGCTGCGCTGAAACGTTTTCTTGCACCGCAGCGGGAAATATTCGGACAGCTGACACGGATAAAACTGCCTTGGTTCGTCGAAGACGACGGTGATTACTGGAACGAATTGAACAACAGCCTGACCCGGTATCTCGAGGAGCTGGAATTGACCCGGGAGCGGGTGGGGTTGGTCCTTGAGGCCGAAGATAGACGTTTGAGCGTGCGAATGAACCGCACGATGTACCGCTTCGGGATCATCACCGGGATCTTTTTGCCGATGAGTTTTCTGACGGGGCTTCTGGGCATCAATGTCGGCGGGATTCCGTTCTCTGCAAGCCCCTATGGCTTCCTGATCGCGTGCCTGATGATGGTCTCGGTGGCGCTGGGGCAGTGGTGGTTATTCCGACGTTTGCGCTGGGTCTGAGGGTGAGCCATGTGACCCGAGCAAATTTGACCGCGTCTTTCACAGACATCACGAGAGGTGCGTATGCACGATCCGTTTGAACAGTCTTTGCGTGACATGCTCAAGGCATCACCGTCCACCCGGGACGACGATGCGTGCCTTGGGCGTGTACTGAAAACCGCCAACCGCCAGGTCGGCGCCGGTGATCTGTTCAGCCTGCTGGGCCGCTGGCTGCCCGCGCTGATGATCGCCTTGAATAACGGATCGGCCCATGTCGCTCCGGTTTCCCGTCACCGTAAACCTACCGTTCGCACTGCTGATAAGGCTGATTGAATATGGAACTTGATCTCTGGACTCAGAGCCTCGTCACTGCAATGACTGCGTTATGGACCAAGGTTGCAAATTTCATCCCGAACCTGTTCGGCGCACTGGTTGTGCTGCTGTTGGGTTTCGTCGTTGCGAAACTTTTGGACACTTTGCTGTCCAAGTTGCTCGCCAAGCTGGGGCTCGATCGCCTGATGGGCGGCACCGGACTGACCAAATTGTTGTCCCGGGCTGGCCTTCAAGTGCCGATCTCGACCTTGATTGGCAAGATTGTCTATTGGTTCGTTCTGCTGATTTTTCTGGTTTCTGCCGCAGAATCCCTTGGACTTGAGCGAGTTTCGGCTACGCTTGACATGCTTGCGCTGTATTTGCCGAAAGTATTTGGCGCCGCGCTGGTGCTGCTGGTGGGTGTTTTGCTCGCGCAATTGGCCAATGGGCTGGTGCGGGGGGCGGCAGAGGGCGTAGGGCTGGACTACGCTGCGGGCTTGGGGCGAATTGCCCAGGGCCTGGTAATTATCATCAGTATTTCGGTCGCGATCAGCCAGTTGGAGGTCAAGACTGACCTGCTCAACCACGTGATTGTGATCGTATTGATTACCGTTGGTCTGGCGGTTGCGCTGGCCATGGGGTTGGGAAGCCGGGAAATTGCCGGTCAGATTCTTGCGGGAATCTATGTGCGTGAGTTGTATCAGGTTGGGCAACAAGTGCGTGTTGGCGAGGTCGAAGGTCAGATCGAAGAGATCGGCACGGTTAAAACCACATTGCTGACCGATGAGGGTGAGCTAGTCTCACTCTCCAATCGGATTCTCCTGGAACAGCATGTGAGTAGCCGCTAACCCGGCAAACCCTGCTAATGTATGCCGCCGCAAAATGCCCTGAAAAGGGTTGCGGCGGACATTGACCTGACTGTCGGCCCGACTTGTTTTGAATAAAGCTCAATCGCTGTCCACGCGCTACGACCCCCGCGAGCTCTCTGATGAGGAGTTGGTCGCGCGCTCGCATACCGAGCTGTTTCACGTAACTCGCGCCTATGAAGAACTGATGCGGCGTTACCAGCGAACATTGTTTAACGTCTGTGCGCGGTATCTTGGGAACGATCGTGACGCAGACGATGTCTGTCAGGAAGTGATGTTGAAGGTGCTGTATGGCCTGAAGAACTTCGAGGGCAAATCGAAGTTCAAGACATGGCTATATAGCATCACGTACAACGAGTGCATCACGCAGTATCGGAAAGAACGGCGAAAGCGTCGCTTGATGGATGCTTTGAGTCTGGACCCCCTCGAGGAAGCGTCTGAAGAAAAGACGCCGAAACCTGAGGACAAGGGTGGACTCGATCGCTGGTTAGTGTATGTGAACCCGATTGACCGTGAAATTCTGGTGCTACGATTTGTCGCAGAGCTGGAATTTCAAGAGATCGCGGATATCATGCACATGGGTTTGAGTGCGACAAAAATGCGTTACAAACGTGCTCTAGATAAATTGCGTGAGAAATTTGCAGGCATTGCTGAAACTTAGTTCGGCGCAAATATCTCTTACGTGTAGGCAAGTTCTGATAGACTTGCCGCCGAGTTGTCCCCCGGTTTGCGGGACTGCTTCACAATCACCAGATGGGGATTTAACGGATGAAACTGAAAAACACCTTGGGCTTGGCCATTGGTTCTTTGATTGCCGCCACTTCGTTCGGCGCTCTGGCACAAGGCCAAGGCGCAGTTGAAATCGAAGGCTTCGCCAAGAAAGAACAATTCGACAGCGCTCGTAACTTCAAGAACAACGGCAACCTCTTCGGTGGTTCGGTTGGTTACTTCCTGACCGACGACGTTGAACTGCGTCTGGGCTACGACGAAGTGCACAACGTGCGTTCCGACGACGGTCGTAACATCAAGGGCGCTGATACCGCTCTGGACGCTCTGTACCACTTCAACAACCCAGGCGACATGGTCCGTCCATACGTTTCTGCCGGTTTCTCGGACCAGAGCATTGGCCAGAACGGCGGTGGCGGTCGTAACCGTTCCACTTTCGCCAACGTTGGCGGCGGTGCCAAGCTGTACTTCACCGAGAACTTCTACGCCCGTGCTGGCGTTGAAGCTCAATACAACATCGACCAGGGCGACACCGAGTGGGCTCCAAGCGTCGGTATCGGTGTGAACTTCGGTGGCGGCTCCAAGCCTGCTGCTGCTCCAGTTCCAGCACCCGCTGAAGTCTGCTCCGACAGCGACAACGATGGCGTGTGCGACAACGTTGACAAGTGCCCGGACACCCCAGCCAACGTAACTGTTGACGCTGATGGCTGCCCAGCAGTTGCTGAAGTTGTTCGTGTTGAGCTGGACGTGAAATTCGACTTCGACAAGTCGGTAGTCAAGCCAAACAGCTACGGCGACATCAAAAACCTCGCTGACTTCATGAAGCAGTACCCATCCACCAGCACTACTGTTGAAGGTCACACTGACTCCGTCGGTCCTGACGCTTACAACCAGAAACTGTCCGAGCGTCGTGCAAACGCCGTTAAGCAAGTTCTGACCAACCAGTACGGTGTTGAATCGTCCCGCGTTCAGTCTGTTGGCTACGGCGAATCCCGCCCTGTTGCTGACAACAAAACTGAAGCTGGTCGCGCTGTAAACCGTCGCGTAGAAGCGCAGGTTGAAGCTCAAGCTAAGTAATTAGCTCGCAGCTCTGAAAAGCCCGGCTTAGGCCGGGCTTTTCTTTGTCTGCGATTTGGGTTTTAGCGGGAGATTTGCGTTGCGGCGAAAAGATCGTCCGAAACGCGGCCCGAGCCTTCGGCAGCTCCTACGGGATTGGATTTGCACACGGTCAATGTAGGAGCTGCCGAAGGCTCGGGCCGCGTTCGGACGATCTTTTGATCTCATCACTCCCCGCGACAGCACCGATCACCAGGATCGCCGGGCTTTTGAGCTCGAAGCTGCTGGCATCTTCTTCCATCGCTGTCAGATCGCTCCGACATTCCCGTTGGTGTGGCAGGGAAGCGTTTTCAATCATTGCCACCGGTGTATCCGCCGACATTCCTCCGGCGAGCAACTGCTCACGAATCTCGCTCAGTTTTGCGACACCCATATACACCACCAGCGTCGTGCCACCTTGGGCCAGGGCTTGCCAGTTCAGGCTACTGCCATCCTGAGTGTGGGCGGTGACCAGCGTCACGCCACGAGCAACGCCCCGCAGGGTCAACGGAATGTCGCATTGTGTTGCTCCGGCAAGCCCGGCAGTGATGCCGTTGGCCAGTTCCACTTCGACCCCATGTTCACGCAGCCACTGCGCCTCTTCACCGCCTCGGCCAAAAATGCACGGGTCGCCGCCCTTGAGCCGCACCACGCATTTACCCTGGCGGGCGTAACGCAGCATCAGGCGATGAATGAACGCCTGAGGTGTGGAGCGACACCCGCCGCGCTTGCCCACGGGAATGATCCGCGCCTGCGGGCAATGCTCCAGCACTGCATCGTTGACCAGGTCATCGATCAGCACCACATCCGCTTCGCTCAACGCCCGCACGGCCTTGAGGGTCAACAATTCCGGATCGCCAGGACCCGCACCCACCAGCCAGACTTTTGCGCTCATAGTGTTTTTCCTCACGAGGTGACGGCGACCGGCTGCGCAGTGGCGGCCAGCAAACGCTTGATTTCCGGGACGCAGGAGCCGCATTGCGTGCCGCAGCCCAATTCTTGTTTCAAACCCTGCAGGTCCAGGCCGCGGCTAATGCCGGCGCAGACCGCGCTTTGGCTGACGTTTTTGCAGTTGCACAGGGTTTTGTTACCGGCGGTCGGCGTATTGGCGTTGCCCGGTGGGGCGCTCAGCGGTGCCAGCAGCCAGCGCCGCAGTTGTTCGTCGGCGCGACCTTCCAGCCACAGGCTTTGCAGCCAGTGTTGGGCAAGGGTTTCACCGGCCAGGCGAATGGCAGTGATCCGGCCGTTCTCGATCCGCACGCGTTTACCGATGGAGCGCCGTGGGTCGTCGTAGGCCAAAACCGGGCCATCGTTGAGTCCCAGGCATTGATCGATATCACGCAGCAATTGCGGGTCGGGCGCAGCGGCGCTGGCAGCGCGTATCAGCAACGCGGGACGTTCGCGACCGGCCAAGCTGAGGCTGACGTAGGAAAACGCCTCACAGAGTGGCCGTAGCGTCTCAAAATGCTGTTGAACATCGCCCTCGATCAGGGCGAACAGGTTCCATGGCAGTTGCACCGGTTCCAGGCGCACGCCGCTGTGTTTGAGTTCGGGCTGTTTCGATAGCGGGTCGAAGGCGGGAAGAGTGAGGGTATTTACGCCACCCTTGAGGAAGCGGTCACCCCAATGCATCGGCAGAAAGGCCTGACCGGGTCGCACGCTGTCGTCACCGCCGACGGCGACAATCACCGCGCCACGGCGACTTTTCAGACTGACCAGGTCGCCCGATTGCAGCCGATGCCGGCGCAGTTCATCCGGGTGCAAACTCAACACCGCTTCGCTGACGTGGCCGAATAGCTGTGCGGCGGTGCCGGTGCGGCTCATGCCGTGCCATTGGTCCCGCAGGCGGCCGGTGATCAGGGTCAGCGGGAAGCGCGCGTCGCGTTGTTCCTTGGCGGCGCGGTACGGGTCGGCCACGAATTGCGCACGTCCGCTGGCCGTCGGGAAAATTCCGTCCAGGTACAGCCGGGCCGTGCCTTCGCCGGCGCCAGTGGGGAAGGGCCATTGCTGCGGGCCGAGGCGGTCGATCAGTGCATGACTGATGCCGGACAAGTCCAGATCACGTCCGCGGGTCAATTGCTTGTATTCGTCGAAGACCTGCGCCGGGTTTTCAAAGGCAAACAGGCTGGTTTGCCCGGGACGCAGATATTTTTCCAGGCGCTGTGCGAAATCCACCGTGATCGCCCAGTCCGAGCGGGTTTCACCGGGTGCGACGATCGCTCGGCGAACGTGGGAAATGCGCCGTTCGGAGTTGGTCACCGTACCGTCCTTTTCGCCCCAACTGGCGGCGGGCAGCAACAGGTCTGCGAAGGCTGCGGTTTCGGTGGTACGAAAGGCCTCCTGCAACACCACGAACGGGCAGGCTTGCAGTGCCGCGCGTACGGCGGTTTGATCCGGCATTGATTGCGCAGGGTTGGTGCAAGCGATCCACAGCGCCTTGATTTTTCCGCTGCGCACCTGCTCAAACAACTCGATAGCGGTGAGCCCGGTGTTTGCAGGCAGTTGATCCACGCCCCAATACGCCGCCACTTCCGCGCGATGTTCGGCATTGGCGGCCTCGCGATGGCCTGGCAGCAGGTTCGACAAGCTGCCGGTTTCGCGGCCGCCCATGGCATTTGGCTGACCGGTCAGCGAGAAAGGTCCTGCGCCGGGGCGGCCGATTTGCCCGGTGGCCAGGTGCAGGTTGATCAGTGCGCTGTTTTTCGCGCTGCCGGCGGTGGACTGGTTCAAGCCCATGCACCACAGCGACAGGAAGCTCGGTGAAGTGCCAACCCATTCGGCGCATTGCTGCAGTTGCTCGACGCTGATCCCGCAGAGCTGCGAAACCATCTGCGGCGTGTAATCGCGCACCAGGTTCTTCAGTTCGGCCAAGCCTTCGGTGTGGGCCTTGATGAAGTCGCGGTCGACCCAGTCTTCCCACAGCAGCAGGTGCAAAATCCCATGGAACAAGGCGACATCGGTGCCCGGCAGAATGGCCAAATGCAGGTCAGCCAGATCGCAGGTGTCGGTACGACGCGGGTCGATGACGATGACTTTCATCTGCGGCCGGCGGGATTTCGCTTCCTCCAGTCGACGGAAAAGTATCGGGTGGGCGTAGGCCATGTTGCTGCCGACGATCATCACGCAGTCGCTCAATTCCAGGTCTTCGTAGCTGCACGGCGGTGCGTCGGCGCCCAGGCTGCGCTTGTAGCCGACCACTGCCGAAGACATGCACAGGCGTGAATTGCTGTCGATGTTGTTGGTGCCCACTAGCGCTCGCGCCAGTTTGTTGAAGGCGTAGTAATCCTCGGTCAGTAATTGCCCGGAAATGTAGAACGCCACGCTGTCCGGGCCGTGTTCGGCGATAGTCTCGGCAAAAACGCTGGCGGCGTGATCGAGGGCGGTGTCCCAGTCAGTGCGGCTACGGGCCAGGCCTTTGCCCAGGCGCAGTTCGGGATACAACGCCCGGGCCGCGAGGTCGCCGGTCAGGTGCAAGGTAGAGCCTTTACTGCACAGTTTGCCGAAGTTGGCCGGGTGGGCCGGATCGCCGCTGACGCCGAGAATGCGCTCGCCGTCATGCTCGATCAGCACGCCGCAGCCGACCCCGCAATAGCAGCAGGTGGAAGCGGTGATCTGGTTCATCAGCTTGCTTCCCGCAGGGCCAGCAACACCCGGCCATTCTCGACCCGTGCTGAATGGTGGTGAGCGCAACCGATGTCCGGGGCCTGGGCTTCGCCGGTTTCCAGGTCGATCTGCCAGTTATGCAGCGGGCAGGCGACCCGTTTGCCGTAGATCAAACCTTGGGACAGTGGCCCGCCCTTGTGCGGGCAACGGTCGTCGAGTGCGAAAACCTCATCATCGCTGGTACGAAAAATCGCGATGTCGCCTTTCGGGCCCGCGATGATCCGCGAGCCCAGGGCATTGATTTCTTCCAGTGCGCAGATATCCAGCCAGTTCATGCCGACACCTCCAGGTTCTTCACTGCGATGACTTCGAATTCTTTCTTCAGCAGCGGTTGTTCCAGGCGTTCCTTCCACGGGTCCTGTTCGAACGACAAGGAAAACTGCAAGCGATCGTTGAGCGCCTTGCGCCGCTCCGGGTCTTCCAGCACGGCTTTCTTGATGTGTTCCATGCCGACCCGTTGCAGGTAATGCACGGTGCGTTCGAGGTAGAAAGCTTCTTCGCGATAGAGCTGCAGGAACGCGCCGTTGTATTCGCGCACTTCCTCGGCGGTTTTCAGCTTGACGAAGAATTCCGCGACTTCGGTCTTGATCCCGCCGTTGCCGCCGATGTACATCTCCCAGCCCGAATCCACGCCGATAATTCCGACGTCCTTGATGCCCGCTTCCGAACAGTTGCGTGGGCAACCGGAGACGGCCAGTTTCACTTTGTGCGGCGACCACATGTTGAACAGGTCGTGCTCAAGCTCGATGCCCAGTTGCGTGGAGTTCTGGGTGCCGAAGCGGCAGAACTCGCTGCCGACGCAAGTCTTCACGGTGCGGATGGATTTGCCGTAGGCGTGGCCGGACGGCATGTCGAGATCCTTCCAGACGCCTGGCAAGTCCTGCTTCTTGATCCCCAGCAAATCGATACGCTGGCCTCCGGTCACCTTGACCATTGGCACGTTGTATTTGTCGGCCACGTCGGCAATGCGCCGCAGTTCCGAAGGATTGGTCACACCGCCCCACATCCGAGGGACTACAGAGTAAGTGCCGTCCTTCTGAATGTTGGCGTGGGCGCGTTCATTGATCAGGCGCGATTGCGGATCGTCCTTGGCTTCGCCAGGCCAGGTGGAAATCAGGTAGTAGTTGAGCGCCGGGCGGCACGTGGCGCAGCCGTTCGGCGTGCGCCAGTTCAAATAGCTCAGGGTGCCGGCGATGGTCAGCAGATGCTGCTCGCGGATGGCCTGACGAATTTGCCCGTGGTTCAGGTCGCTGCAACCGCAAATGGCTTTTTCGCTTTTCGGTTTGACGTCTGCGGCGCCGCCCACGGTGTTGATCAGGATCTGTTCCACCAGGCCAGCGCAAGAGCCGCAGGAGCTGGCAGCCTTGGTGTGCTTCTTGACGTCGTCGACGCTGAACAACCCGTGCTCCTGAATCGCCTTGACGATGGTGCCTTTGCACACGCCGTTGCAGCCGCAGACTTCGGCGGTGTCGGCCATGCTCATGGCTTTGTCCTGGCCTTGATGTCCTACGTCGCCTAAAGCGTTTTCGCCGAACATCAGGTGATCGCGGATCTCGTCGATGGCGTGATTCTCACGGATCTGCCGGAAATACCAGCCACCGTCTGCCGTATCGCCGTACAGACAGGCCCCGACCAGCACGTCATCCTTGATCACCAGTTTTTTGTAGACCCCGCCGATAGGGTCGGAGAGGGTGATGGTTTCGGTGCCTTCGCCGCCCATGAAGTCGCCGGCGGAGAACAGGTCGATGCCGGTCACTTTCAATTTGGTCGACGTCACCGAACCCTTGTAGGTGGCGAAGCCCAGTTGGGCGAGGTGGTTGGCGCAGACCTTGGCCTGTTCAAACAGCGGCGCCACCAGGCCGTAAGCGATGCCGCGGTGGCTGGCGCATTCGCCGATGGCGTAGATGCGCGGGTCGTAGGTTTGCAGGGTGTCGTTGACCAGAATCCCGCGGTTGCAGGGGATGCCGGATTTTTCCGCGAGTTCGGTGTTGGGGCGAATACCGGCGGCCATCACCACCAGGTCGGCGGGGATGATGTCGCCATTCTTGAACTCAACCGAGCCGACCCGGCCATTGCCGGCATCGTGCAGGGCCTGGGTTTGCTCGCAAAGACGAAAGTGCAGGCCGCGGGCCTCCAGGGCGGTTTGCAGCAACTGGCCGCTGGTTTTATCCAGTTGCCGCTCCAGCAACCATTCACCGATGTGCACCACGGTGACGTGCATGCCGCGCAGCATCAGGCCGTTGGCGGCTTCCAGGCCGAGCAGGCCGCCACCGATCACAACGGCGTGCTTGTGGGTTTTCGCGGTGTTGATCATTGCCTGGGTGTCGGCGATGTCGCGGTAGCCGATCACGCCGTGCAAGGTGTTGCCGGGGATCGGCAGGATGAACGGAGTCGAGCCGGTGGCGATCAGCAGACGATCGTATTCGGCCTCGCTGCCGTCTTCGGCGATCACCCGGCGTTTGACCCGGTCGATCTCCACCACTTTGCGGTTGAGCAGCAGTTTGATGTTGTTGTCCAGGTACCAGTCCAGATCGTTCAGCACGATCTCTTCGAAGGTTTGTTCGCCGGCCAGCACGGGCGACAGCAGGATGCGGTTGTAGTTGGTATGAGGTTCGGCGCCGAAGACCGTGATGTCGTACAGCTCATTGCTCAGCTTGAGCAGTTCTTCCAGGGTACGAACCCCGGCCATGCCGTTGCCGATCATCACCAGTTTTAGTTTTTTCATCAGGTTCTCCGGGGAGCTCGGACCCGCCTCATCAGGGCTTACAGGTCTTGCTCGACAAAATTTGCGCAAACAAAAAAAGGCGTCCCGCTAGTTGCCTAGCGAGGACGCCTTTGTCCTGGTCCCGTTCTCTCGGGAAGCGCATCCTTCGTCGTTGAAGGCTGGGCTTTATGTCTGTTGAGAAAGGTAATGCAGTGGTTGTGCCAAGTCGGACAAATGCCGAATTTATGGGCTCTCAGCATGGGAGAAGGGTGTTTGCGTGCACCGGTTCAATGCGCGATGCCCGGTTTTGAAGCAGAAAGATCAAAAGATCGCAGGCTGCGCCAGCTCCTACAGGGGATCGTGGGCCACCCGTAGGAGCTGGCGCAGGCTGCGATCTTTTGATCTTTTGGGGGCAGTGAAAAACTCAGCCATGAAACAGTAAAAACAGCAGCACCAGGTTCACCAGCAACGACACCAGCGCCAAGGTCCGCCAGACCTTCAACGGTTCGCGCTCCAGCAGCGGTCTGGGTCGCACGCTCAAACTGCGCCGCTCGCCCTGTTCCAACAGCAGCAACCATTCTTCCGCCGTTTCAAAGCGCTGACCCGGATCCGCCGCCACAGCGCGCTCCAGACTTTGCGCAATCCATTCCGGCAGGTCGGGTCGATAGCGACTGGCGCTGACAGAAACCCCGAACCGTGGGCGCTGGAAGGCTTCGATTTCGCCGTAGGGATAATGCCCGGTGAGCAGGAAATACAAGGTCACGCCGACGGCATACAAATCCTGTTGCGGTGTCGGTGCTTCCCCACGAAAGGCTTCCGGCGCGATATAGCTGGGCGTTCCAGGCAGGGCAGAAGGCTGATCTTCAGACAGGCCGGGGCAGTAGGCGAGACCGAAGTCCAGCAGGCGTAATTCGCCGTCGTCCCCCAGCAGCAGGTTCTCCGGTTTGATGTCGCGATGGAGAATCTGCCGTCGATGCAGTATGCCAACGGCGCGCAGCAGGCGTTCGGCCAGATCCAGCCATTGGGGCAGAGGCAGTGGTCCGACATCTGCTTGCAGTTCCGCCAAGGTAAATCCGGAATATTCCCGCATCACGTAGTACAAATGCTGACGCTGACTGGCGGCATGGACTTCAGGGAAATGCCGCCCGGCCACGCGCTTGAGAAACCATTCTTCCGACAGCAACGCCTGCCCGGCCAAGTGATCGTCACGCAGCGCGCCCGGCAAGGTTTTCAGCAGCCAGGGTTGTTGTTGCCCATCGCGTACCCGATAGAGCAATGACTGCTGGCTCTGACCGAGTATCCCTTCGACCTGCCAACCCTCGAAAGTCTGGCCTGGTTTCAAGGCTGGCGGCAGTGGCCATTGCTGCAAATGAATCAACGCATCGCCGATGCTCGTTTCACCCAGGGCATCGACTCGCACCAGCAAGGCGCTGGCGTTGTCCTGGCTGCCGGCCAGATGTGCCGCGTTGACCAAGGTCTGCGCCGCGGTGTTCAGATCCGGTTGATCGCGCAGAATTGCCGCAATCGCGGTGTCGCCCAGCACGGCCCAAATACCGTCGCTGAGCAATACGAAACTTTCGTTCAGCCGCAGTTCGCCATCGAGAAAATCCAGCACCAAATGCTGATCGAGCCCCAATGCTCGCTTGAGCACATGCTGCATGCCTGGTTGGTCCCAGACGTGATCCTCACTGACCCGCTGCAAAGTGTCGGCGTGCCAGCGATAAACCCGGCAATCGCCGACATGAGCCAAGGTAAACCGCCTACCGCGCATGACTAAAGCACTGACAGTGGTGAGCAACGGTTGCCCGCCACCATTGGCCTGCAACCAGCGGTTTTGTGCCAGCAGCAGGCGATCCAGTGCCTGCGCGACGCCCCAGGTTTCCGGCGTTGCGTAGTAATCCAGCGCCAGTGCCTGCAGCGTCGAGCGGGCGGCGAGACCGCCATCGGCGCACTGGCTGACGCCATCGGCGATGGCGAACAGGTAACCCTTGCTCGCCGCCAGCGCCGGGGCTGGAGTCACCAAGCGCAGGGCGTCCTGATTCTCCTCGCGAGGGCCGATGGCGCTCGCTTCGGCAAAACTCAGTTGCAGGCTCATTGAGGCCTCAGACCCGAGCAGCGGTCACGGCTGCCGAACCCCAAGTGGTTCTCCAGCGACGTTTCACGCCGTGCAGACCGAACCACGCCAGAACGCCAAGGCTGGCGAACAACCACAACGCCAGTTGATAGCTGCCGGTGCTTTGCTTGATCGCGCCCATGCCCGCTGCCAGTGCAAATCCACCAATACCGCCGGCCATGCCGATCAAACCGGTCATCACGCCGATCTCCCGACGAAAGCGCTGCGGCACCAATTGGAAAACGGCGCCGTTACCGGCACCCAAACCGAGCATGGTGCAGACGAAAAGTGCCAGCGCGGCGTAGGAACTCGGCAGATTGAAACCCACCGCAGTGATGCAGACCGCCGCCACCGTGTACATCCCCAAAAGGGTGCGAATGCCACCGAAGCGGTCGGCCAGCGCGCCGCCCAACGGACGCATCAAGCTGCCACCGAACACGCAGGCTGCGGTGTAGTAACCGGCAGTTACCGGGCTGAGGCCATATTGGTCGTTGAAATAGCCGGGCAGGGCACTGGCCAGGCCGATGAAGCCGCCGAAGGTCACGCTGTAGAAAAACATGAACCACCAGCTGTCGCGGTCGCCCAAGGCCTTGAAGTAGTCGGACACGGACTTGGCTTTTGGCCGCTCAGGCGCGTTTTTGGCCAGCCAGGCGAAGACGATGATGGTCAGGATCAGCGGGATCAGCGCGAAGCCGAACACGTTGCTCCAGCCAAACGCAGCCGCCAGCACCGGGGCGATCAGTGCGGCGAGCACGGTGCCCGAGTTACCGGCACCGGCGATACCCATGGCTTTGCCTTGGTGTTGTGGTGGGTACCATTGCGAGGCCAGCGGCAGGGCGACGGCGAAGGACGCGCCGGCCATGCCGAGGAACAGGCCCAGCACCAGCGCTTGTTCGTAACTGTGAATGCCGAGTTTCCAGGCGCCGAACAGGGCGCAGATGACGATCACCTGGCCAATCAGCCCGGCGGTTTTCGGTGACAGGCGATCAGCCAGCAAGCCCATTACAAAGCGCAACACCGCCCCGGCCAGAATCGGCGTGGCCACCACCAGCCCGCGCTGCTGGGTGGTCAGGTGCAGATCGGCGGCGATTTGCACTGCCAGTGGGCCGAGCAGGTACCAGACCATGAAACTCAGGTCGAAATAGAGGAAGGCCGCGAACAATGTCGGGGTATGGCCAGATTTCCAGAAGCTTGAATTCATCGCGCACCTCAGCTGTTAGGAGTCTCGAGAAGGAGTCATGAGCTTGCAGGTGGGGCGCCGCATCGGCCGCACCACCGGCCCCGGTCTGTGGGGCCAAAACAAAAAAACGCCGCCACCGGATTCGCCAAAGGGCAAATGAGGTGAGCGACGTCTTTGTCGTAGGTGGGGCAACCGCCGTTGGTTACCTGTAGCGATTACCTAGCGAGATCTGTGCCAACAGTCGAAACCGAGTCGCGGCCATTCGCGAGCAAGCCCGCTCCCACATTAGACCGCGATCAAATGTGGGAGCGGCGGTGCGGCGATCCGACTTGCTCGCGAAGGCGATAGGGCATTCACCGCAGGGCTTCAGCCGAGCAGCTCGCTCATGGCAATGATCTGCTCCGCCACCTGAATCAGCTTCTGCTGCCGGCTCATGGCCTGGCGGCGCATCAGGGTGTAGGCCTCTTCCTCGTTGCAGTCCTTCATTTTCATCAGCAGCCCTTTGGCCAGCTCGATGCGCTTGCGCTCGGCCAGTTGCTGGTCGCGGGCGTTGAGTTGGGCGCGCAGGGCCTGGTCGCTTTCAAAGCGCGCCATGGCCACATCGAGAATCGGCTGCAAGCGCTGTGCGTGGATGCCTTCGACGATGTAGGCACTGACCCCGGACTTGATCGCCTGACGCATCACGTCGGGGTCATGTTCATCGGTAAACATCACGATCGGCCGCGGTTGGTCGCGGCTCACCAGCACCACTTGTTCCATCACATCGCGGCTCGGTGACTCGGTATCGATCAAAATCACGTCCGGACGCACCGTTTCGACGCGCGCGGGCAGGTCGATGGTCAGACCCGACTCGTCGATCACCTCGAATCCGGCTTCGGTCAGGGCCGCTTTCAGGCGACCGACTTTCTTCGCGGTGTCGTTGATCAGCAGGATACGCAACATATTCGCAGTCTCCTGTCAGCGGCTGGCGAGAAGGGGCGAGCTGTCGCTCATGGCGTGCAGCTTGAAACTGCGGGCATAGCCGGCGGGGTCCAGGCCATCCCAGACCTTGCCGTCGATCAACTGGCTGCTGCGCATTGGCTGATCACTCGCGGCCACACCTACAGCGGTGGCGGCCTCTCGATACAAGTCTAGTTGCTGGACCTGACGGGCCACGCCCAGGTAGTCCGGGTCGTCGCGCAACAAACCCCAACGACGGAATTGAGTCATGAACCACATGCCATCGGACAGATACGGCAGATTGACCTCGCCATCACCATGGAAGCGCAGTGCGTGCGGGTCCTGCCAGCGATTACCCAGGCCATCGGCGTAGTCACCGAGCAATCGCGGTTCGATGCAGTCGAGTGGCGCGTCGAGGTATTCGGGTGCGCTCAACAGCTTCGCGGTGCTGCGGCGATTCTCGGTACTTTCTTCGATGAAGCGGCTGGCCTCCAGAATCGCCATCACTAGCGCCCTTGCGGTGTTGGGGTATTGCTCGACAAAGGCGCGGGTGCAACCGAGGACTTTTTCCGGATGATCGGGCCAGATGGTTTGGGAGGTTGCCATCGTGAACCCCAGGTTCTGCTGCACCGCGCTGGCGGACCACGGCTCGCCGACGCAGAAGCCATCGATGCGTCCGGCTTGCAGGTGCGCGACCATTTGCGGCGGCGGCACGACCACGCTGTCAACGTCCTGCAACGGATGGATGCCCTGACTCGCAAGCCAGTAATACAGCCACATGGCGTGGGTGCCCGTAGGAAATGTCTGGGCGAAGGTGAGTTTTGGGCGACTTTGGTGCACGTGCCGTTCCAGTGCTTCAGGACTGGTCACGTCCAGCGCCTGTAAGCCATGGGAGAGGTTGATGCTCTGGCCATTCTGATTCAGGCCCATGAGCACCGCCATGTCGGTCGATGCGACACCGCCGATGCCCAAATGCACGGCGTAGATCAAACCGTACAGACTGTGCGCGGCGTCGAGTTCGCCACTGACCAGTTTGTCCCGCAGGTTGGCCCAGGACGACTGGCGCTTGAGATTCAGGGTCAGGCCATAAGGTTGGGCAAAGCCCTGCGTGGCCGCGACCACTACCGAGGCGCAGTCACTCAGGGCCATGAAGCCAAGGTTGATTTCGGTCTTTTCCGGGGCATCGCTGCCGTTGACCCAGGCCAGAGGGTTGGCTGGAACTTCAATCATCAGTAAACACCTTCCATAAAAAAGCGCCGGACCGGGCTGCTTGCCAGGGCAAGGCCAAGTGACGACGCCTTTGTCTTTCGACTCATCCCGCCGTTGGCATGAGTGCTGATGTCAGTGACGGTGCAAGGCATATGCCATCGCTCGCTGATTTTGTCGCGCGCCTCGCCTGCAACCCCGATGCCCGGCTATAATCGCCGCCACTTTTCGTAGCCCAGAGTCAAACCCGCCCATGTACACCCTGGCCCGTCAGCTGTTGTTCAAACTTTCCCCGGAAACCTCCCACGATCTGTCCCTGGACCTGATCGGCGCGGGCGGGCGTTTGGGCCTCAACGGCTTGCTGTGCAAGGCACCGGCGAAAATGCCGGTGACTGTCATGGGCCTCGACTTCCCGAACCCGGTGGGTCTGGCGGCCGGTCTGGACAAGAACGGCGCGGCCATCGACGGTTTTGCGCAACTGGGTTTTGGTTTTGTCGAAATCGGCACCATCACCCCACGTCCGCAGCCGGGCAACCCGAAGCCACGCATTTTCCGTCTGCCGGAAGCCGAGGCGATCATTAACCGCATGGGGTTCAACAACCTTGGCGTCGATCACCTGCTGGCCCGAGTGGCGGCGGCCAAGTTCAAGGGCGTGCTGGGCATCAATATCGGCAAAAACTTCGATACCCCGGTTGAGCGGGCGGTCGACGACTACCTGATCTGCCTGGACAAGGTCTACGCCCACGCCAGCTACGTGACGGTCAACGTCAGCTCGCCGAACACCCCGGGCCTGCGCAGCCTGCAATTCGGCGATTCGCTGAAGCAATTGTTGGCCGACCTGGCGACGCGCCGCGCAGAACTGGCGCTGCGCCATGGCAAACATGTACCACTGGCGATCAAGATTGCGCCGGACATGACCGACGAAGAAACCGCTCAGGTCGCGCAAGCGCTGATCGAAACCGGGATGGACGCGGTGATCGCCACTAACACCACCCTGAGCCGCATCGGTGTTGAAGGCATGGAGCATGGTGACGAGGCGGGCGGTTTGTCCGGCGCACCGGTTCGCGACAAGAGCACCCACACCGTGAAGGTGCTGGCGGACGAGTTGGCCGGTCGCTTGCCGATCATCGCCGTGGGCGGCATCACCGAAGGCAAGCACGCAGCTGAGAAAATCGCTGCAGGTGCAAGCCTGGTGCAGCTCTATTCCGGCTTCATCTATAAAGGTCCGGCGCTGATTCGTGAATCCGTAGACGCAATAGCAGCCTTACGCTGACCGTGTAGCAGCTGCCGAGCACCGCGAGGCTGCGTTCGGCGGCAGAGCCGTCGTGAAACCTGAAAGCACGGTGTACCTGTAAGACCGCAGTGTCTGATTCTACGACTGCTCCGCCGCCGAACGCAGCCTCGCGGTGCTCGGCAGCTGCTACAAGGGAATTGAATTTCGGCGAAAAGCAGGCATAAAAAAGGGCTCCTCGAAGGAGCCCCTGGGCCGAAGCCCGCCGCCCGGATGGGGCGTGCGTGGTAAGTCGTTACGTAATCAGATTGTCGTGTCGGAGTGTGTGCCCTGTGTTAGCCGACGGCGTGAAGTTCGTTGAGTCTATGGATTCCCGCAGTGCCGGTCATACCGTCCCAGTTGTCGCCGCGTCCTTCTCGCCAGCCGTTAATCCAGGCTTGGCGTACCGACGGTAGAGTAAATGGGCAAAGCTCACGGGATTTGCCACCAACGCCATATTGATATCCGCGCAAAAATGCTCTTTCCAACGGATCACGCTTAAGTCTTCTCATAGGGTGTTGCCCTCACTTGTTGACTGTATTTATCGCGTCGACCTCAATTGAGGTCTGGCAGAAAAACTCCTGCCGTTGGGGCTCGCTGCCGGCGTCGCGAGCCAAGGTGTTGACGTCATTGCGGCGTCAACCTGTGTTGAGTTCTAACCAATGCGTCACATCGAGGGAATGATCGTTTTGTCATAAGGACGTAACGATAAAGATGGTATGGCGATAAGTAACACGATGTTGTCCCGTGTTTATTGGCAAAACCCCGGTATGATCAGCCCCGCGCTGCATGATGGGGTTAATCCTTTAATGAGAATGCCTCCTGTTGAATAGGGGGACTATTCGACGAAGGGTCGACTTATGACATTTTGTTGCATCAACTTTTTTATCTGTCTTTGCATCTAAGCTCTTTTAACCCGAGCTTGCAGGGGTGGGACGGCACACCTTCGTGCCACGCGGGCGCTCTTTTAGAAAAGCGCCTGATTGAAAACCGGGCCGGCAATGCGTTGCCGGTTCACTTAGCTAAAGGCTCTGGAATTACCATGTCCGATCGTTTCGAACTCTTCCTCACTTGCCCCAAAGGCCTTGAAGGCCTGCTCATCGAGGAAGCCATCGGGCTTGGCCTTGAGGAAGCGCGTGAGCACACCTCTGCCGTGCGCGGCATGGCCACCATGGAAACCGCTTATCGCCTGTGCCTGTGGTCGCGCCTGGCGAACCGGGTGCTGTTGGTGCTCAAGCGTTTCCCGATGAAGGATGCCGAAGACCTTTATCACGGCGTGCTGGATATCGAGTGGCAAGACCACATGCTCAACGACGGCACCCTGGCCGTTGAGTTCAGCGGTCACGGCTCGGGCATCGACAACACCCACTTCGGCGCCTTGAAGGTCAAGGACGCCATCGTCGACAAACTGCGCACACCGCAGGGTGACCGTCCGTCCATCGACAAGCTCAACCCGGACCTGCGCATTCACCTGCGCCTGGACCGTGGCGAAGCGATCCTGTCCCTCGACCTCTCGGGCCACAGCCTGCACCAGCGTGGCTATCGCTTGCAGCAGGGCGCGGCACCGCTGAAGGAAAACCTCGCGGCCGCAATCCTGATCCGTTCCGGCTGGCCACGCATTGCGGCTGATGGCGGCGCGCTGGCTGACCCGATGTGCGGTGTCGGTACGTTCCTCGTCGAAGCCGCGATGATCGCCGCCGACATGGCGCCGAACCTGCGTCGCGAGCAGTGGGGTTTCACAGCCTGGCTCGGTCACGTCCCGGCGCTGTGGAAAAAGCTTCACGAAGAAGCCACTGAGCGTTGCGCGGCCGGTTTGGCCAAGCCACCGCTGTGGATTCGCGGTTATGAAGCCGATCCACGCCTGATTCAACCGGGCCGCAACAACGTTGAGCGTGCCGGCCTGAGCGAGTGGATCAAGATTTACCAGGGCGAAGTCGGGACGTTCGAGCCACGTCCGGACCAGAACCAGAAAGGCCTGGTGATCTGCAACCCACCGTACGGCGAACGTCTGGGTGACGAGGCGAGCTTGCTCTATCTCTACCAGAACCTCGGCGAACGTCTGCGTCAGGCTTGCTTGAACTGGGAAGCCGCGGTATTCACCGGCGCCCCGGACCTGGGCAAGCGCATGGGCATCCGCAGCCACAAACAGTATTCGTTCTGGAACGGCGCGTTGCCGTGCAAGTTGCTGCTGATCAAGGTCACTCCAGACCAGTTTGTCACTGGCGAACGTCGCACCCCGGAACAGCGTCAGGTCGAGCGTGAACAAGCCGAAGTCGAAGTCGCAGACAACGACGTAGCACCCGGCAAGTACGAGAAGTACAACAAGAACGGCAACCCGATCAAACCGGCACCGGTGGTGATCGAGCAGCCGCGCTTGAGCGAAGGCGGGCAGATGTTTGCCAACCGTCTGCAAAAGAACCTCAAGGCCCTCGGCAAGTGGGTCAAGCGTGAAGGTATCGACTGCTACCGCGTCTACGATGCCGACATGCCGGAATATTCCATGGCCATCGACCTGTATCAGGATTGGGTCCACGTCCAGGAATACGCCGCGCCGAAATCCATCGATCCGGAAAAAGCCTCGGCACGTATGTTCGATGCCCTGGCTGCCATTCCGCAGGCCCTGAACATCGACAAGAGCCGCGTGGTGGTCAAACGTCGCGAGCGTCAGAGCGGCACCAAGCAATACGAACGCCAAGCGGCACAGGGCAAGTTCGTCGAGGTCAACGAAGGTGGCGTGAAGCTGCTGGTCAACCTCACCGACTACCTCGACACCGGGCTGTTCCTCGATCACCGGCCAATGCGCATGCGGATCCAGAAAGAGGCGGCCGGCAAGCGCTTCCTCAACCTGTATAGCTACACCGCAACCGCCAGTGTTCACGCAGCCAAGGGCGGCGCGCGCAGCACCACCAGCGTCGACCTGTCGAAAACCTATCTGGACTGGGCGCGTCGAAACCTGTCGCTGAACGGTTTCTCCGAGAAGAACCGTCTGGAGCAGGGCGACGTGATGGCTTGGCTCGACGCCTGCCGTGACGAATATGACCTGATCTTCATTGATCCGCCGACGTTCTCCAACTCCAAGCGCATGGAAGGGATCTTCGACGTGCAGCGTGACCAGGTGCAATTGATCGACCTGGCCATGGCGCGTCTGGCCCCGGGCGGCGTGTTGTACTTCTCCAATAACTTCCGCAAGTTCCAGCTCGAGGAAAACCTTGCCGAGCGTTATGCGGTCGAGGAAATCACCGCCCAGACCATCGATCCGGATTTCGCCCGTAATGGCAAAATCCACCGTGCCTGGAAAATCACGGCACGTTGACACTTGAAGGAATTGGATCCACAGAGCCTTGATTTTTAAAGGCTCTTGGCTTCTTTCTGTGCTGGTCAAATTGATGGCTAATAGCTATAACTCAACAAATGGCCAATGGGCTTTCCCGCACCTGGCGTTTTGAGTTGCGTCTATGTCGTTGCACGCCGTGCGCCCGAAGATCCTGGGTTTTATCAGTGAAGATGTCTCGGCCTGGCTGGTCGCACTGCTGGTATTGGTTGTCGGCGGAATTCTCACGGGATTGCTGGCGTGGTCGACGCTGAATCTGTTCCAACATCAATTGCGGCAACGTTTCCAACTGCTGGCCAGTGAACGTTACAGCCGTATCGAAGAACGCTTCGAAGATCAGGAGCAGCGCCTCGATGGCCTGCGCCGGTTCTTTGCCAATTCCGACTCGGTCTCCCGCGCGGAGTTCGACGGTTACACCCAACCGCTGCTGCACCGGACTCAGGCCTATTCCTTCGCCAAGCGGGTAACCGGTGCCGAACGAACGGAATTTGAACGCAAGGTGCGTGCAGAGGGTTTACCCGAGTTCACCCTGCGCGAACTCAATGCCGACGGCCAACTGCAACTGGCGGCCGAACGGGATGAGTACGTGGCGGTGCTGTATAGCCAGACCCAAAGCAAACTGGGTTCGCCGCTGGGCTACGACTTGTGGGCTCAACCCTTGCGCCGTTCCACCCTTGAACGGGCCGATCAGCACGGCGGCATGGCGGTATCGCAGCCGATGCATCTGGTCAGTATCGAACCGGCCTATGCGCGCGGCGTGCTGCTGGTCGCACCGGTGTTGCTGCGCAATAGTCCGGCTACGGCGGGGGTGAAATCGTACGGTTATGTCATGGCTGTGATCAGCATGCATCAGTTGCTGGCGGACGGGCTGCCGGAGGCGGGCCGTGACTACCTTTCGGTGCGCATCCTCGACTTATCCACAGACGATCAGCACGAAGTGCTTTATGAGTCCCCCAACACCTCGGCCCCCAGTGAGTTGGCTGCGTCCCGGCTGTTACGGCTTGCCGACCATGACTATCAAGTCGACATTCAGCCCAGCGATGCCTTCCTGCGAGCCAATCACTCTTCGGTGACCACCCTGGTGGTGCTGGGCAGTTTGCTCAGTCTGTTGCTCAGTGCCTTGCTTTATGTGCTGGTCAGTCAGCGTCGACGGGCGCTGAAAATGGTCGAGCAACGGACTCAGGAACTGCGCGCCCGCGAGCAGGAGTTGCGCGGCACCCATGGCCAGTTGCGTGGCGTGCTGAATGCCGCGACCCAAGTGGCGATCATCGCCACTGATCTGCGCGGGGTTATCCAAACCTTTAATGCCGGTGCCGAGCAAATGCTTGGCTACACCAGCGCTGAGGTGGTGGGCCACATGACCCTGGAAAACCTGCACCTGCCCCGAGAGCTCCTGGCACGTTCGGCGGAGTTGAGCGCGCGCTATGGCAAACCGATACCGACCTGCCAGGCGATGTTGGTCGAGGGCGGCGAGGAGGGTGGTCATGAGGCGCGGGAATGGACGCTGCTGCGTGGCGACGCCAGCCATTTGACGGTGAACATGCTGGCGACCCCGGTCCTCGACGAGCAAGGCTTGTGGGTCGGGCACCTGGCGATCTGTATCGACATCACCGAACGCAAGCGGGTCCACGAGGCCCTGGCGGCACGGGACCTGTTGTTGAAGAAACTCAGCGCCCATGTGCCCGGCGGGATCTACCAGTTCAAGATGGAGTTCGATGGGCGCTTCAGCGTGATCTACGCCAGCGACGGTATTCGCGAGATCTACGAACTTGAACCGGATGTGCTGTTGTTCAACGCCGAAGCGATTTTCACTCGGATTCATCCGCAGGACACCACCCGGGTCCGCGCTTCGATCCGGGCGTCGGCGGACACCCTCAGCCCTTGGCGCGAGGAATACCGCGTGCAGCTGCCCCTGCGCGGCCTGCGCTGGGTTCGTGGCGAGGCGACGCCGGAGGAATTGCCCGGTGGCGGCGTGCTCTGGCACGGCTATGTCTCGGACATCTCCGACTTGAAACGGGTGGAAGAAGAACTGCGGGCGCTATCGATCACCGACTCCCTGACCGGGATCCACAACCGCCGCTATTTCCAGGAACGCCTGACCACCGAAATGGTCCGGGTCGAACGCGGTGGCGGCGAACTGTCGGTGATCATGCTCGATATCGACCACTTCAAACGCATCAATGACCAGCATGGCCACGCGGTCGGCGATCGGGTGTTGCAGATTGTGTGCGAACGCATCGGTCATCGGTTGCGGCGCACCGACGTGTTCTGTCGCTTGGGTGGCGAGGAATTCATGGTGCTTTGCCCGGATATCAACGGCGAGCATGCCCATGTCCTGGCCTTGCAACTATGGCAAGGGTTGCGCAGTTCGCCGATCGAAGGCGTCGGGACCGTGACCGCCAGTTTCGGGATTGCCAGTTGGCGAGTCGGGGAGGGCGCGGATGCGCTGCTGCTGCGGGCGGATTCGGGGGTGTATGCGGCGAAACTGGCCGGGCGGGATCGGGTCGAAGGCGAGATGAGTTAGGTGCGGCTGTACGCAAAACCCTGTGGGAGCGGGCTTGCTCGCGAATGCGGAGTATCAGTCGACATTAATGCTGAATGACACACCGCATTCGCGAGCAAGTCGGATCGCCGCACCGCCGCTCCCACATTTGATCTCCAGTGTTTGGAGAGGCGGGTTACAGCACCGAAGCCGTTTCCGGCAGTTTCGGCTGGCGATACAGGTCCAGTAGCACCTGATCCAGCACCGACGACGCGCCAAACGGTGCCTTGTCGTTGAGGATCGCCACTACCGCCCAGGTATTGCCGTTGATGTCGCGGCTGAAGCCGGCAATCGCCCGAACCGTATTCAAGGTGCCGGTCTTGATGTGAGCTTCACCGCGCATCGCAGTGGTCTTGAGGCGTTTGCGCATGGTGCCGTCGGTGCCGGCAATCGGCATCGAACTGATGAACTCGGCCGAATACGGGCTTTTCCAGGCCGCTTGCAGCATGCCGGCCATTTCACGCGCACTCACCCGTTCGGCACGGGACAGGCCGGAACCGTTCTCCATCACCAGGTGCGGCGCGGTGATGCCTTTCTTCGCCAGCCACTGACGCACCACACGCTGTGCAGCCTTGGCATCGTCACCGTCGGCCTCGGTGCGGAACTGCGCACCCAGGCTCAGGAACAGCTGCTGGGCCATGGTGTTGTTACTGTATTTGTTGATGTCGCGGATGATTTCCGCCAGGTCCGGCGAGAAGGCCCGAGCCAGGACCTTGGCGTCTTTGGGGGTTGGCGCCAAACGGTCCACGCCCTGAATGCTGCCGCCCAGTTCCTTCCAGATCGCCCGCACGGCGCCTGCGGTATAGGTCGCGTGGTCGAGCAGCGACAGGTAAGTCTGGGAGCTGCACCCTTCGCCCAACTGGCCGCCGACCGTCACGGTCACGCTGCCATCGGCCTGGGTCACCGGGTTGTAACGCACGCCACCGGTGCATTGCTTGGAGTTGACGGCTTTGACCTGGTTTTCGATGCGAATGGTGGCAATCGGCGGTTCCACGAACACCAGCACCCGGCCGTTGTCGTTGCGTGCCACAAAGCGCAGGGCCTTGAGGTTGACCATCAGCGAGTCGGGTTTGACCAGGAACGGCTTGTTATCGTCATTGCCGTCGTCGTTGAACTGTGGCAATTGCGGTTGTACGAAGAAGCTGCGATCCAACACCAGGTCGCCAGTGATTTGCGTCACACCGTTGGCGCGCAGGTCACGCATCAGCAGCCAGAGTTTTTCCATGTTCAGCTTCGGATCGCCGCCACCCTTGAGGTAGAGGTTACCGTTGAGGATGCCGCCGCTGAGCGTGCCGTCGGTGTAAAACTCGGTTTTCCACTGGTGGTTCGGGCCGAGCATTTCCAGCGCCGCGTAAGTGGTGACCAGTTTCATGGTCGAGGCCGGATTGACAGAGACGTCAGCGTTGAAAATGGTCGGGGTGCCGGGGCCGTTGAGCGGGATCATCACCAGCGACAGGGCGTTGTCCTGCATCTTGCTGGCCTTGAGGGCTTTTTCAACGTTGGGCGACAGCGCGGTGTTGATCGGGGCGGCGGAAACAGAGAAGGCCAGAGGGAGCAGAAAACCGGCCAGTAACAATGGACGCAAAGATTTGATCATGTGAAATAAAACCCTACAGCCGAGGGGGGAAAAAAACGAGGGCATGAAGATAAATTCCCTCAGTGGTCATGAAAGTGTCGGCATTATGCCCCAAGGTGTAGCAGCTTGTGCCGTGCCCTGGCCTTCTAATCCGCTATTTTTTACCGACGGTAGGGCTTGCAACCCAGAGAGACGGGCAATCGGCGCCTTAAACTGCTAAAGTGCCGCCCGTTATTACTTATGAGGATTGTTCCAATGGCGACTAACCGTTCCCAGCGTCTGCGCAAAAAACTGTGCGTCGATGAATTTCAAGAGCTGGGTTTCGAACTGAACCTGGATTTCAAAGAAGATTTGGCTGATGAAGCCATTGATGCTTTCCTCGACGCGTTCCTGAAAGAAGCCATGGAAGCCAACGGTCTGGGCTATGTTGGCGGCGACGACTTCGGTCTGGTTTGCCTGCAGAAGCGTGGCTCGGTGTCCGAAGAGCAGCGTGCCGCTGTTGAAGCCTGGCTCAAAGGCCGCAGCGAACTGACTGAAGCGACTGTCAGCCCGCTGATCGACGTCTGGTACCCGGAAAAGCCGATCAATCCGGTAGCTTGATGTTGTAAAAAACGGCGACCCAAGGGTCGCCGTTTTTTTATGTCCGGAAGATCAAGAGCTCGCAGCCTCGTTTCACTCGACAGCTGCTACATGGATTGCATTGTCCTGTAGCAGCTGTCGAGTGAAACGAGGCTGCGAGCTTTTAGCTTTTACGCCAGTTCAGAATCACCAGCGTCAACACCCCTGCCACAATCCCCCAGAACGCCGAACCGATGGAAAACAGTGTCAGCCCCGACGCCGTCACCATAAAGGTAATCAGCGCCGCTTCCCGTTCCTTCACTTCGTTCATCGCAATGCTCAAGCCATTGATGATCGAGCCGAACAACGCCAGTGCCGCAATCGACAGCACCAACTCTTTCGGCAGCGCGGCAAACAGCGCTGCCAGCGTCGCGCCGAACACCCCGGCAATCCCGTAGAAAATCCCGCACCAGACGGCCGCCGTGTAGCGCTTGTTGCGATCTTCATGGGCATGCGGCCCGGTGCAAATCGCCGCGCTGATAGCCGCCAGGTTGATCCCGTGGGAACCGAACGGCGCCAGCAGCAACGAGGCGATGCCGGTGGTGGTGATCAGCGGCGAGGCCGGTACGGTGTAACCGTCGGCGCGCAGCACGGCGATACCGGGCATGTTCTGCGAGGTCATCGCCACCACGAACAGCGGAATGCCGATGCTGATGGTCGCGGCGAGGGAGAAGTGCGGTGTGGTCCAGACCGGTGTCGCCACTTCCAGGTGGAAGCCACTGAAATCCAGCAGGCCCATGAACCCTGACAGCGCCGTCCCGATCAACAGCGCGGCCAGTACGGCATAACGCGGCGACAGGCGTTTGACCACCAGATAAGTGAAGAACATGCCCAATACCAGCGCGGTGCGATGCTGCGCGGCGACGAATATTTCGCTGCCGATCTTGAACAGAATCCCCGCCAACAAGGCTGCGGCCAATGATGCTGGAATCTTTTTCACCAGCCGTTCGAAGCTGCCTGTGAGGCCGCAAATGGTCACCAGCACCGCGCAGGTAATGTAGGCGCCAATGGCTTCGCCGTAGGTCACGCCACCCAGACTGGTGATCAGCAACGCCGCGCCGGGTGTCGACCAGGCAATGGTGATTGGGGTGCGATAGCGCAAAGACAGGCCAATCGAACACACCGCCATGCCAATCGAGATCGCCCAGATCCACGAGGAAATCTGCCCGCTGGTCAGGCCCGCCGCTTGCCCGGCCTGGAACATCAGGACCAGCGAGCTGGTGTAACCGGTCATCATCGCAATGAAGCCGGCGACGATCGCAGAAGGCGACGTATCGGCCAAAGGGCGGAGCTGCGTGTGCGTGATGTCGTTCATGACAGCGGTGTTCCTTTTTACGTATGAAAATGTTCCGAAGTGAAGTCTTCCAATGCGTTCAAGCCTAAACTCAAAAGTAACCGGGCGTTGCAATACAGCCGAGGCCGCAAACAGCCGTACAGTCGTGTTGCCACCCGCCATTGTGTACAATCGCGGTGTTTTTTACGCGATACTTGCCAGCGACCCACTGTGCCGTATTACAGTCACGGTCAATTCGCCGCAGTTCTTCCGACTCGAGTGCCCATGAACGAACAGTTGCAACCCCTAAAGAAACAACCGCGAGCAGGCAAAGCCGGCCGCAGCGGTACCCAGGACGATATTGTCTACGCGCATATCTTCGAGGCCATCCTCGAACAGCGTCTGGCGCCCGGCACCAAGTTGAGCGAAGAAGCGCTGGGGGAAATTTTCGGGGTCAGTCGCACCATCATTCGCCGCGCGCTGTCGCGCCTGGCCCATGAAGGCGTCGTGCTGCTGCGTCCGAATCGTGGCGCTGTCGTCGCCAGCCCGAGTGTCGAAGAGGCTCGCCAGGTGTTCATGGCCCGGCGTCTGGTGGAGCGTGCGATCACTGAATTGGCGGTGCAGCATGCCACTGCCGAGGAGATTGCCGACTTGCGCCAGATGGTCAACGACGAGCGCGACAGCTTCTCCCGTGGCGATCGCGGCGCCGGTATTCGTCTGTCGGGCGAGTTCCACTTGAAGTTGGCCGAAGCGGCGAAAAACGCACCGCTGATCAGCTTTCAGCGCAGCCTGGTGTCCCAGACGTCGTTGATCATTGCCCAGTATGAAAGCGGCAATCGCTCCCACTGTTCCTACGACGAGCACACCCAGCTGATCGACGCTATCGAAGCGCGCAACGCTGAGCTGGCAGTGGACCTGATGATGCATCACATGGATCACATCGACAGCAAACTCAACCTCGACGAAGAAAGCGCGTCGGATGATTTGCATGCGGTGTTCTCGCATTTGTTGCAGACCAAGAAGCCAGGGCGGCCTGCAGCCAAGTTGTAAGTGACACCGCAGCGCGCCCTTCGCGAGCAAGCCCACTCCCACAGGGGAATGCATTTCAACTGTGGGAGCGGGCTTGCTCGCGAAGGCGATGTGACTGGCAATAAAAATCCCCCGTGCTGAAAAGCGACGGGGGATTTTTTATGCCCGAAAGATCTTAACGCTGATGCACCTGATTCCCCGCCGCATACGTCTGCAACACGGTCCGGTCATCCCCAAGCGTCATCAATACAAACAACGTCTCGGCAATGTTATTGGCCTGCTTCAAGCGATAGCTGAGCAGCGGCGTGGCGTTGTAGTCCAGCACCAGGAAGTCCGCATCAGTGCCCGGTTGCAGGGTGCCGATCTTGTCTTCCAGACGCAGCGCACGCGCACCACCGAGGGTGGCCAGGTACAGCGACTTGAACGGGCTCAACCGTGCGCCTTGCATCTGCATGACCTTGTACGCTTCATTCAACGTTTGCAGCAGCGAGAAACTGGTGCCGCCGCCGACGTCCGTACCGAGGCCGACATTCAACTTGTGCTTCTCGGCCATCGGCAGGTTGAACAAACCGCTGCCGAGGAAGAAGTTCGACGTCGGGCAGAAGGCGATCGCCGAGCCGGTTTCCGCCAGTCGCGCGCATTCGTCATCGCACAGGTGCACGCCGTGGGCGAATACCGAGCGCTCGCCGAGCAGCTTGTAATGGTCGTAGACGTCCAGGTAGCCCTTGCGCTCAGGGAACAGCGCCTTGACCCACTCGACTTCCTTGAGGTTTTCGCTGATGTGAGTCTGCATGTACAGGTCAGGGAATTCGCTGAGCAACTGGCCGGCGAGGGTCAGCTGTTCCGGGGTGCTGGTCGGGGCGAAGCGCGGGGTGACCGCGTAGTGCAAACGGCCCTTGCCGTGCCAGCGCTCGATCAGCGCCTTGCTTTCGACATAGCTGGATTCGGCGGTGTCGGTCAGGTAGTCCGGCGCGTTGCGGTCCATCATCACCTTGCCGGCAATCATCCGCAGGTCCAGCTGCTCGGCGGCTTCAAAGAACGAGTTCACCGATTGCGGGTGCACGCTGCCGAACACCAGCGCCGTAGTGGTGCCGTTGCGCAGCAGTTCCTTGATGAAAATGCCTGCGACTTCGTCAGCGTGAGCCTTGTCGGCGAACTGGCTTTCGCATGGGAAGGTGTAGGTGTTGAGCCAATCCAGCAACTGCTCGCCGTAGGCGCCGACCATGCCGGTTTGTGGCAAGTGAATGTGGGTGTCGATGAAGCCTGGGGTGATCAGCGCGTCCTGATAATGGGTGATCTCGATGTCGGCTGCCAGCGTTGGCAGCAAGTCGCTGGCGTGACCAAGGGCGCTGATCTGGCCGTTATCAACCACCAGCAAGCCGTCTTCGAAAAACTCATACGAGGCTTCGATGCCCACTTCGGCGGGGTCGGCGATGCTGTGCAGAATGGCGGCGCGGTAGGCTTTGCGAGTCAGAGGCATAAAAATTCTCAATTCGTGGCTTGGCTGCGGCGTGAAGCAGGCAGCAGTTTGGCGATCGATGATCCGGCGCTGGCGGTGTGCTGGCCGAAATTGGCGTTATAGGTGGCGATGATTTCGCCGGCGATGGAGATGGCGATTTCCACAGGCAACTTGCCTTTGACTTCGCCGATGCCCATCGGGCAGCGCATGCGTTGCAGCACGGCGCTGTCGAAACCACGGTCGCGCAAGCGGTGTTCGAACTTCACCCGTTTGGTCTTCGAACCGATCAGGCCGAAGTAGGCAAAGTCGTTGCGTTTGAGGATCGCGGCGGTGAGTTCGAGGTCGAGCTGGTGATTGTGGGTCATGACGATGCAATAGCTGCCGGCGGGCAGGTCGTCGACTTCATCCACCGGTTCTTCGGCGACGATTTTGCGTACGCCGTGGGGGATCTGTTCCGGGAATTCGGAATCCCGCGAGTCGATCCAGCGCACCCGGCAGGGCAGGCTGGCGAGCAGTGGCACCAGCGCCCGGCCGACGTGGCCGGCACCGAACACGGCAATCTGCGCCTGGACCTGGCCCATTGGTTCGAACAGCAACACCGTCACGCCGCCGCAGCACTGACCCAGGCTGGCGCCGAGGCTGAAGCGCTCCAGGTGCGTGTCCTGCTTGCCACAGGCCAGCATCTCGCGGCCGATCTGCATGGCCTTGTATTCCAGATGCCCGCCACCGATGGTGTCGAAGGTCTGGGTGGCGCTGATGACCATCTTCGAACCGGCGTTACGCGGTGTTGAGCCGAGTTCTTCGATGATGGTCACCAACACGCAGGGTTCACCCTGGGATTGCAGGTCGGCGAGGGCGTCGATCCAGTTGTACATATTCACCTCAACATTTCTGTTGTCTATCCGGGCCTCTTCGCGAGCAAGCCCGCTCTCACATTTGGAATGCATTCCCCTGTGGGAGCGGGCTTGCTCGCGAAGGCCGCGCCTCGGTATCAGAGCGAAGCCAACTCAACTTCAGCCTCGATAGCCTTCGCCACCTTCAACTGGCGCATCTGCTCACAGCCCCACAACACCCGCTCCGGCGTCGCCGGTGCGTCGATTTTCGGTTGATGCTTGTAGTCGCCAAGACTGGCCACGGCGTCCTTGATCGCACACCACGACGCGATGCCGAGCATGAACGGCGGCTCGCCCACGGCCTTGGAATGGAACACTGTGTCTTCCGGGTTCTTGCGGTTTTCCACCAGCTTTACACGCAGGTCCAGCGGCATGTCCGCCACCGCCGGGATCTTGTAGCTGGCCGGGCCATTGGTCATCAGTTTGCCCTTGTTGTTCCACACCAGTTCTTCCATGGTCAGCCAGCCCATGCCCTGGATGAAACCACCCTCGACCTGGCCGATGTCGATGGCCGGGTTCAGTGAGTCGCCGACGTCGTGGAGGATGTCGGTGCGCAGCATTTTGTACTCGCCGGTGAGAGTGTCGATGATCACCTCGCAGCAGGCTGCGCCGAAGGCGTAGTAATAGAACGGCCGGCCCCGAGCCTGGCTACGGTCGTAGAAGATTTTCGGGGTCTTGTAGAACCCGGTGCTCGACAGCGACACCTGAGCGAAATACGCCTGCTGGATCAGCGATTCAAACGTCAGGATGTGATCGCGAACCCGCACGTGGCCATTGTGGAATTCCACGTCTTCTTCACTGACCTTGTACTGCCGCGCGGCGAATTCAACCAGGCGCTTCTTGATGATTTCCGCCGCGTTCTGCGCCGCTTTACCGTTCAGGTCGGCACCACTGGAAGCCGCGGTCGGCGAGGTGTTCGGCACCTTGTCGGTGTTGGTCGCGGTGATCTGCACGCGGTCCATTTCCACCTGGAACACTTCGGCCACAACCTGCGCGACTTTGGTGTTCAGACCCTGGCCCATTTCAGTGCCGCCATGGTTCAGGTGGATGCTGCCATCGGTGTAGACATGGATCAGCGCACCGGCCTGGTTGAGGAAGCTGGCGGTGAAGGAAATACCGAATTTCACCGGGGTCAGCGCCAGGCCTTTTTTCAGGATCGGGCTGTTGGCGTTGTAGCGACGAATCGCTTCGCGGCGCTCGGCGTACTGGCTGCTTTCTTCGAGTTCGGCGGTCATTTCCTCGAGCATGTTGTGCTCGACGGTCTGGTAGTAATGGGTGACGTTGCGCTCGGTCTTTCCGTAGTAGTTGGCCTTGCGCACCGCCAGCGGATCGAGGGCCAGATGGCGGGCGATGGCGTCCATCACTTCTTCGATAGCGACCATGCCTTGCGGGCCACCGAAACCACGGTAAGCGGTGTTCGACGCGGTGTTGGTCTTGCAGCGGTGACCGTTGATGGTCGCGTCGCCCAGGTAGTACGAGTTGTCGGCGTGGAACATCGCACGGTCGACAATCGACGCCGACAGGTCCGGCGAGCAACCGCAGTTGCCGGCCAGTTCCAGGGCGATGCCGTGCAGCCGACCGGTGCTGTCGAAGCCGACGTCGTACTCAACATAGAACGGGTGACGCTTGCCGGTCATCAGCATGTCTTCGACCCGCGGCAGGCGCATTTTGGTCGGCTGGCCGGTGAGGTGCGCGATCACTGCGCACAGGCACGCAGGGCTGGCGGCCTGAGTTTCCTTGCCGCCGAAACCTCCGCCCATGCGGCGCATGTCGACGACGATTTTGTTCATCGACACATCGAGCACTTCGGCGACGAGCTTCTGCACTTCGGTGGGGTTCTGCGTCGAGCAGTAGACAATCATCCCGCCGTCTTCGGTTGGCATCACCGAAGAGATTTGGGTTTCGAGGTAGAAGTGTTCCTGGCCGCCGATGTGCAACGTGCCCTGGATGCGATGCTCGGCAGTGGCCAAAGCGCCGGCCGAATCACCGCGCTGATGCGTGTGGCTGTCGAGCACAAAGTGGCGTTTACGCAGCGCTTCAACCACGTCCAGCACCGGCTCCAGATCTTCGTATTCGATGATCGCGGCCATGGCGGCTTTGCGTGCGGTTTCCAGGTCCTTCGCCGCGACAGCGAGCACCGGTTGACCGACGAATTGCACGTCGTCGATGGCCAGTAGCGGATCGCCCGGCAGCAATGGACCAATGTCTTTCAGGCCCGGCACGTCTTCGTGCGTAATGGCGATGCGCACGCCTTCAAAGGCGTAACAAGGTTTGGTGTCGATGCTGATGATTTTCGCGTGGGCGCGGTCTGATAGCCGAGCATAAACGTGCAACTGGTTCGGGAATTCCAGTCGGTCGTCGATGTACTGCGCTTCACCGGACACGTGCTTGGCGGCGCTGTCGTGCTTGACGCTGCGGCCGACACCGGTGGTCAGGTCTTTGGCGAACAGTTCAGCCAGTTCGGCTTGGGTCTTCTCTACAGTGTGATGATTAGACATAAGCGGTCACCCGAGTCTCGATGTGCGGTGTTTGCAGTTCGATGAAGTATTTACGCAGCAGGTTCTGGGCGCTGAGCAGGCGGTATTCCTTGCTGGCACGGAAATCCGAGAGCGGCGTGAAATCTTCGGCCAGTGCGGCGCAGGCGCGTTCGACGGTGTCGTTGTTCCAGGTGGCGCCGAGCAATACGGCTTCGCAAGCCTTGGCACGTTTTGGTGTAGCCGCCATGCCGCCGAAGGCGACGCGGGCGTCGGCGATCACGCCGTTGTCGATGCGCAGGTTGAACGCGGCACAGACAGCGGAAATGTCATCGTCCAGACGTTTCGACACTTTGTAGGCGCGGAACAGTTGTTCGGCGCTGGCACGCGGCACGATGATCTTTTCGATGAACTCGCTTTCCTGGCGCGCGGTGACCCGGTAATCGATGAAGTAGTCTTCCAGCGCCATCGTGCGGCGAACGTCGCCTTTGCACAGGACAATCTGCGCGCCGAGTGCAATCAACAGGGGCGGGGAGTCACCGATCGGCGAGGCGTTGCCGATGTTGCCACCGAGGGTGCCCTGGTTGCGGATCTGCAGCGAAGCGAAGCGCTGCAGCAATTCGCCGAAGTCCGGGTACTCGGCTTTCAAGGCCTCGTAGCAATCGGAGAGGGCGGTGGCGGCGCCGATTTCCAGGCGATCGTCGAAACGGTCGATGCGCTTCATCTCGGCGACATTGCCGACGTAAATCATCACCGGCAGGGTGCGGTGGAACTGCGTGACTTCCAGCGCCAGATCCGTACCGCCGGCCAGCAGGCGAGCCTGTGGATAAGCGTCATAGAGGTCAGCCAGATCGGCGACGGTCAGCGGCACCAGGCAGCGCTTGTCGCCACTGTTGAGTTCGCCGATATCGGTAGGGGCGATGGCTTTGAGGCGAGCGATGGTGTCGGCTTCACGGGCGTCGAACTGATCCGTTTGCTTGCCGCAGCAGGATTGTTCGGCGGCAGCCAGAATCGGCCGATAACCGGTGCAGCGGCAAAGGTTGCCGGCCAGCGCTTCGTGGGCTTTATGCGCATCCGGTTGATCGCTGTTCTTTTGCAGTGCAAACAGCGACATCACGAAGCCCGGTGTGCAGAAGCCGCATTGCGAGCCGTGGCACTCGACCATGGCTTTTTGCACGCTGTGCAGCTCGCCTTGGTGCTTGAGGTCTTCAACGCTGATCAATTGTTTGCCGTGCAGTGACGAAACGAACGTCAGGCACGAGTTGAGGCTGCGATAGCGAATGTGTTCGCGGCCATCGTCATCCGTTTGCAGCTCGCCGACCACCACGGTGCACGCGCCGCAGTCACCGCTGGCGCAGCCTTCTTTGGTGCCGGGTTTGCCCACATGGTCGCGCAGATAATTGAGCACGGTCAGGTTTGGGTCCAGGGCGTGCTCGCTACGGAGTTCCTGGTTAAGTAAAAACTGGATCACGGAAGGCCTCGCAGACTCATTATTGTTGTTAACCGACTTGAACCGAATTTATCAGGTCTGACTTTGTGGTCAATGATTTTCTGACTTAAAGGTCAGGAAATAGCATTTTGTCGATCAACGACTCGTTCCTTTATTATTGACCCTCACGGGATAGCCTGCTTTTTGCTTGAATCGTGCCAAAAACCGCCGAGTGGGCACTCCGCCATGACCCTTCATGTGCGCTACACTGCGCCGCTTGTGCAGATCGAAGAGTTTGAAGGACAACCATGACGTTCAAGGCGCCGGACAGCCTCGCCGAGCAAATTGCTCACCACCTCGCCGAACGCATCATTCGTGGCGAAATGAAGCCCGGGGAGCGCATCCAGGAACAGAAGGTCACGCTGGCCCTCAATGTCAGCCGCGGTTCGGTCCGTGAAGCCTTGCTGATCCTCGAGCGCCGCCACCTGATCGCGATCCTGCCGCGACGTGGCGCCCACGTGACCGAACTCACGGTTCACAAGGTCCAGAGCCTGTGCACGCTGATGAGTGAGCTTTACATTCTGCTGGGCAATGCAGTGGCCAGCGGCTGGCAAGTCCAGGCCGACATGGCGCCGTTCGTGCAAATCCAGCAGCGTCTGACCGCCAGTTACGAGCGTCAGGACATTCGCACCTTTGTCGACGACAGCTTCAGTGTGATGCGCGCCGCGTATCCGTTCGCCAACAATCCGTACTTGCAGGAAACCGTCGAGAATCTGCAGCCGGCCATGAGCCGCGCGTATTTCCTCGCCCTGGAACAGCGCAAGGCCTCGATGAGCGAGTTCCTGGAGTTGTTCGAACGCTTGCTCGCCGCCGTGCTGGCCCGTGATTTTCCGCAGATCCGCATTGTGCTGACGGCGTATGCCCAGCGCAGCAGTGATCTGGTGGTTTCTGCCCTGACGGACGCTTAAGCGTGCGGCTAAAGTGCATCAAACTGGCAGGGTTCAAATCCTTTGTCGACCCGACCACGGTGAACTTCCCCAGTAACATGGCGGCAGTGGTCGGGCCCAATGGTTGCGGCAAGTCGAACATCATCGACGCCGTGCGTTGGGTGATGGGCGAGAGTTCGGCCAAGAACCTGCGCGGCGAGTCGATGACCGACGTCATCTTCAACGGCTCGACCAGCCGTAAACCGGTGAGTCAGGCGAGCATCGAGCTGGTGTTCGATAACTCCGACGGCACCCTGCTCGGCGAATACGCGGCCTACGCGGAAATTTCCATTCGTCGCAAAGTGACCCGCGACAGCCAGACCACTTACTACCTCAACGGCACCAAGTGCCGCCGTCGCGATATCACCGATATCTTTCTGGGTACAGGCCTGGGCCCGCGCAGCTATTCGATTATCGAGCAGGGGATGATCTCCAAGCTGATCGAGTCCAAGCCGGAAGATTTGCGCAACTTCATTGAAGAAGCGGCAGGCATCTCCAAGTACAAGGAGCGCCGGCGCGAGACTGAAAACCGCATCCGCCGCACCCACGAGAACCTGGCCCGCTTGACCGACCTGCGCGAAGAACTCGAGCGTCAGCTTGAACGCTTGTACCGCCAGGCCGAGGCCGCGAAGAAGTATCAGGAATACAAGGGCGAGGAGCGTCAGCTCAAGGCCCAGCTGTCGGCTCTGCGCTGGCAGGCGTTGAATGAACAGGTCGGTCAGCGCGAAGCAATCATCGGCAATCAGGAAGTCACCTTCGAAGCGCTGGTCGCCGAGCAGCGCAATGCCGATGCAGCTATCGAACGCTTGCGTGACGGGCACCACGACCTGTCCGAACGCTTCAATCTGGTGCAGGGGCGCTTCTATTCGGTCGGCGGCGACATCGCCCGGGTCGAGCAGAGTATTCAGCACGGTCAGCAGCGTTTGCGCCAATTGCAGGACGACCTGAAAGAAGCCGAACGCGCACGTCTGGAAACCGAATCTCACCTGGGTCACGACCGCACCTTGCTGCTGACGCTGGGCGAAGAGCTGGACATGCTCACCCCCGAACAGGAAGTCACCAGCGCCGCCGCCGAAGAGGCCGCCGCCGCGCTGGAAGACTCCGAAACCACCATGCACGCCTGGCAAGAGCAGTGGGACACCTTCAACCTGACGGCCGCCGAGCCGCGTCGCCAATCCGAAGTTCAGCAGTCGCGGATCCAGCAGCTGGAAACCAGCATGGAGCGCCTGGCCGATCGTCAAAAGCGTCTCGGCGAAGAGCGAGCGTTGCTCTCGGCAGACCCGGAAGACGCGGCGATCATGGAACTCAGCGAGCAATTGGCCGCGAGTGAAGCGACGCTGGAAGATTTACAGGCCAGTGAAGAAGCCCAGGTCGAACGCCTTGAGCAACTGCGTCAGGAATTGCAATTAGCGCTGCAAAATCAGCAACAGGCTCAGGGCGATTTGCAGCGTCTGAATGGTCGCCTCGCCTCCCTTGAAGCCTTGCAGCAAGCCGCTCTCGATCCCGGCACGGGCACCGCTGAATGGCTGCGCGAACAGCATTTGGCGGACCGTCCACGTCTGGCCGAAGGCCTGAAAGTCGAGGCAGGTTGGGAGCTGGCGGTGGAAACCGTGCTCGGCGCCGACCTGCAAGCGGTGTTGGTGGATGACTTCGGCGATTTCGATCTGGCCGGTTTTGCCCAGGGCGATTTGCGTTTGCTCAGCCCCGCCAGTGATGGCGTGCGCGTGCCCGGCAGCTTGCTCGATAAAGTTGAAGCGCAGATCGATCTGGCGCCATGGTTGGGGCAGGTTAAACCGGTCGACAGCCTCGAACAGGCTTTGGCCTTGCGTGGTCAATTGGCTGCTGGTGAGAGTCTGATCAGTCGCGATGGTTACTGGGTCGGTCGACACTTTTTGCGCGTGCGCCGGGCCAGCGAAGCGGAAAGCGGTGTGCTCGCTCGTGGTCAGGAAATCCAGCGTCTGGGCCTTGAGCGCGAAGAGCGCGAAGCCACGGTTGAAACCCTGGAAACCCAACTTCAGAATCTCAGGGCGCAGCAGCGTCAGCAGGAAAACGGTCGCGAACATCTGCGCCGTCTGCTGCAAGACGAAGCGCGTCAGCAAGGTGAGTTGAAAGCTCAATTGTCCGCCGGCAAAGCCAAGGCCGAACAACTGACCTTGCGCCGTACACGACTGGACGAAGAACTCACCGAATTGGCTGAGCAACGCGCTCTGGAACACGAAAATATCGGCGAGGCGCGTCTGCAATTGCAGGAAGCCCTCGACAGCATGGCGCTGGACACCGAGCAGCGCGAGTTGCTGCTGGCCCAGCGCGACAGCTTGCGCGAGCGACTTGATCGGGTGCGGCAGGAAGCCCGGCAGCACAAGGATCATGCGCATCAACTGGCAGTGCGTCTGGGTTCGCTCAAGGCCCAGCACGACTCGACGCGTCAGGCGCTGGAGCGTCTGGAAATGCAGTCCGAGCGCCTGACCGAGAAGCGCGAACAGCTGAGTCTCAACCTGGAGGAGGGCGAGGCGCCGCTGGAAGAGTTGCGCCTCAAACTTGAAGAGTTGCTCGACAAGCGCATGACCGTCGACGAAGAACTCAAGACTGCGCAGATCGCTCTGGAAGACGCCGACCGTGAACTGCGCGACGCGGAAAAACGTCGCAACCAGGCCGAGCAGCAATCGCAGTTGATTCGTGGGCAGATGGAAACCCAGCGCATGGAATGGCAAGCCCTGACCGTGCGCCGCAAGACGCTCGAAGATCAGTTGCTCGAAGACGGCTACGATCTGCATGGCGTGCTCGCCACGCTGACGGCTGAAGCCAATGAAAAGGACGCCGAAGAAGAGCTCGAGCGCATTGCCGCGCGGATTCAGCGTCTCGGTGCGATCAACCTGGCGGCCATCGACGAATACCAGCAACAATCCGAGCGTAAACGTTATCTGGATGCGCAGAACGACGATCTGGTCGAGGCGCTGGATACGCTCGAAAACGTGATTCGCAAGATCGACAAGGAAACCCGAAACCGTTTCAAAGATACCTTTGATCAGATCAATGGCGGTTTACAGGCCCTTTTCCCAAAAGTTTTCGGTGGAGGCCGCGCGTATTTGGAACTGACGGGCGAAGATCTACTCGATACAGGGGTAACGATCATGGCGCAGCCGCCAGGAAAGAAGAACAGCACCATCCATTTGCTCTCCGGTGGCGAAAAAGCCCTGACGGCCCTGGCTCTGGTTTTTGCCATCTTCAAGTTGAATCCGGCGCCGTTCTGCATGCTCGATGAAGTTGACGCGCCATTGGATGACGCTAACGTTGGACGCTACGCACGGCTGGTCAAAGAGATGTCGCAGACGGTGCAGTTCATCTATATCACCCACAACAAGATCGCCATGGAAATGGCCGAGCAACTGATGGGGGTGACGATGCACGAGCCGGGTTGTTCGCGTCTGGTGGCAGTGGATGTCGAGGAGGCGATGGCGATGGTGGATGCCTGAGTCGGCGCTTGTAGGAGAGGTATTTTTGAGTTGTAGGACTTATTTACCTGTCCTGACTTGCTGGCCAATCGACATATTCGCGCAAGCCGTTGTGACAGACGGTGTAAAGTTGCCTTTGGTCGTGCTAGTTTAATGTCAATTTTTCGTATACGTGGGCAAAACGCCTGTCAGAACATAGAGTTGGCGCCACGTTTTAAAGCGGTTTACGAGTTGTAAACCTCTTATTTTTCAGCATTTTTTATAGAGGCACGGGATTACATGGAAATCGGTCTGCGCGAGTGGCTGATCGTCATCGGCATTATTGTCATTGCCGGTATTCTTTTCGATGGCTGGCGTCGCATGCGCGGCGGCAAGGGGAAACTGAAATTCCGTCTCGACCGAAGTTTGTCCAACTTGCCGGACGAGGACACCAGCGCCGAGCTGTTGGGCCCGCCCCGTGTGCTGGATACGCATAAAGAGCCGCAACTGGACGAGCACGATCTGCCGTCGGTGAGCATGCCTGCTCGTGAGCCGCGTGAGTCGGGTTCCAAGCGCGGCAAGCGTGGCCATGGCGAGCCTTCGCAAGGCGACATGAACCTCAGTCTGGATCTGGACGGCGGCCCGAGCTTCAGCAGCCGTGACGACGATTTTCCGGATGACACCAAGGCTTCGAGTTCGACCAGCGACAAGGAACAACCGCAAGCCGAAGAAGTGCTGGTGATCAGCGTGATCTGCCGCGACGCTGCCGGCTTCAAAGGCCCGGCGCTGTTGCAGAACATTCTGGAAAGCGGTCTGCGTTTCGGCGAGATGGACATTTTCCACCGCCACGAAAGCATGGCCGGCAACGGCGAAGTCCTGTTCTCGATGGCCAATGCGGTCAAGCCGGGCGTCTTCGATCTGGACGACATCGACCACTTCAGCACACCGGCAGTGAGCTTCTTCCTCGGTCTGCCAGGCCCGCGTCATCCGAAGCAAGCCTTCGACGTGATGGTGGCCGCGGCGCGTAAACTGTCCCAGGAGCTGAACGGCGAACTGAAAGACGACCAGCGCAGCGTTCTGACTGCCCAGACGATCGAGCATTACCGTCAGCGCATCGTTGAGTTCGAACGTCGCGCCTTGACCCAGAAGCGTTGATTCAAAAGGTTGTTGCCGCGCCGCGCGCGGGACGATCAGCAAAATAGATTGAGCAGCCTCGGCTGCTCTTTTGCTTTATGAGAGAACACCCATGACCGCCGCCAAAAACCGCATTCTAGAGCTGCGTGCTGAGCTGGATCAGCACAACTATCGCTACCACGTGCTGGACGAGCCGAGCATTCCGGACGCCGAATACGATCGGTTGTTCCACGAGCTCAAGGCCCTCGAAGCGGCCCATCCCGAACTGATCACCAGCGACTCGCCAACCCAGCGCGTCGGCAGTGCGGCACTGTCGGCGTTCACTCAGGTGCGTCACGAAGTGCCGATGCTCAGCCTCGGCAACGCCTTCGAAGAAACCGACATGCGCGAGTTCGATCGCCGGGTAACGGAAGGTCTCGACCTGCCGGTTGGCGACTTGTTCGGCGGCGGCGCGGTCGTGGAATACAGCTGCGAACCCAAGCTTGATGGCCTGGCGGTCAGCTTGCTGTATCAGGACGGCGTGCTGGTGCGCGGCGCGACTCGCGGCGACGGCACCACCGGCGAAGACATCAGCGTCAACGTGCGTACCGTGCGCAACATTCCGCTCAAGCTGCACGGTACCGGCTGGCCAGCGACCCTGGAAGTACGCGGCGAAGTGTTCATGTCCAAGGCCGGATTCGAACGACTCAACGCCACGCAGCTGGAAGTCGGCGGCAAGACCTTCGCTAACCCGCGCAACGCGGCGGCCGGCAGCTTGCGCCAGCTCGATTCGAAGATCACCGCCAACCGTCCGCTGGAGTTCTGCTGCTATGGCATCGGTCAGATTTCGACCGACATTGCTGATACGCACATTGGCAATCTCAAGCAACTCAAGGCTTGGGGCATGCCGATCAGTCATGAGCTGAAACTGGCTCACGGCATCGTTGAATGCCTGGATTATTACCGTGACATCGGTGAGCGCCGAAATTCGCTGCCCTACGAAATTGACGGCGTGGTGTTCAAGGTCAACAGCATTGCCTCTCAGCGTGAGCTGGGCTTCCGTGCTCGTGAACCGCGCTGGGCGATCGCGCATAAATTCCCGGCGATGGAAGAACTCACTGAATTGCTCGACGTGGAATTCCAGGTCGGTCGTACCGGTGCGGTGACGCCCGTGGCGCGCTTGAAACCGGTCAAGGTGGCCGGCGTGACCGTGGCCAATGCGACGCTGCACAACATGGACGAAGTGGCGCGTCTGGGTCTGATGATCGGCGACACCGTGATCATCCGCCGCGCAGGCGACGTGATTCCGCAAGTGGTGCAGGTGGTCATGGAGCGTCGCCCGGAAACCGCGCGAGCCGTGCAGATTCCTGAGAAGTGCCCAGTCTGCGGCTCGCATGTCGAGCGCACGCAACTGGTCAAGCGCAGCAAAGGTCGCGAGACCGTCAGCGAAGGCGCGGTGTACCGCTGCGTCGGTCGTCTGGCCTGCGGTGCGCAACTCAAGCAGGCAATCATTCACTTCGTCTCCCGTCGCGCCATGGACATCGAAGGCCTGGGTGAGAAGAGCGTCGAGCAGTTGGTGGATGAAGGTCTGGTGAATTCGCCAGCCGATCTTTTCGCCCTGACGTTCGAGCAGATCGTTGACCTCGAAGGTTTTGCCGAACTGTCGAGCAAGAACCTGCTCAGCGCCATCGAAGACAGCAAGAAGCCGAGCCTGGCGCGCTTCATCTACGCCCTCGGGATTCCCGATGTCGGCGAAGAGACGGCGAAGGTGCTGGCGCGTTCTCTCGGCTCGCTGGAGCGGGTTCAGCAGGCGTTGCCGCAAGTGCTCACGTATTTGCCGGATGTCGGCCTGGAAGTGGCTCACGAGATTCACAGTTTCTTTGAAGATGCGCATAACCAGCAGGTGATCAAGGATCTGCTCAAGCACGGCCTGCAGATTCAGGATCAGGGCGAGTTGGGCGCCGAGTTTGCTGCCAGTACTACGTTGGGTGGCTTCCTCGACAAGCTGCACATTCCTTCGGTGGGGCCGGGTGGGGCGCAGAAGCTGGCGGACAAGTTTGGTTCGCTTGAAGGGGTTTTCAACGCCGACTGGCTGGATATGCGTCAGGCGCTGCCGGAGAAGCAGGCTACTTCGGTTCGGGAGTTCTTTGCGGTTGCGCAACATCGTCAAATTGCTGAAGCCGCCGAGAAACAGCTGCGTGATTTCGGCATGCACTGGCAGAGCGAGAAGAAAGTCGTTGAAGGCTTGCCGCTGGCCGGGCAGACCTGGGTGCTGACCGGTTCGCTGGAGTTGATGAGCCGCGACATCGCCAAAGACAAACTTGAAAGCCTCGGTGCCAAGGTGGCGGGCTCGGTATCGGCCAAGACCCATTGTGTGGTCGCTGGGCCGGGTGCAGGTTCCAAACTGGCGAAGGCCAATGAGCTGGGGTTGAAGGTTCTGGATGAAGAGGCTTTTGTCGAGTTTCTGAGTAAGCACAATATTTCGGTGTGATGCCATTCGCGAGCAAGCCCGCTCCCACATTTAACCCGGTTCTCCCAAAGGAATGCGGTCGAATGTGGGAGCGGGCTTGCTCGCGAAGGCGATAGTTGCCGTTGCGCTAAAAGCGGGAACGATCTTCGCGCGGCAATGATCTAGTCTTGGCAAGACTCAGGGAGAGATCGTCATGTACCGCTTCTTCGAACAGCTCAGCTCACGCATCGCCGCGCCCTTCATCGGCGAAAGCTCGCGTAACAGCAAGGTCTGGCAGTGCCGCTGCGGGCAGTCGCTGTTTTTTCGCAACAGCCAGTGCCTGGCGTGTTCGGCGGCGTTGGGTTATCAACCTGAGCAGAGTCGTCTATCGTCGCTGCAGCCCGGCGTGCAGGCTGATACCTGGTTGCTCGACGCCGATCCCGAGACCGGTGTCTTTCGCCGCTGCGCCAACCTCGATTCCCCAGCCGCTTGCAATTGGCTGTTGCCCGCCAATGACCACAATGCGTTATGCATCGCCTGTAGCCTGAACCACACCATCCCCGACCTGTCGATTGCCGAAAACCACGAACGCTGGCGCAAGGTCGAAACGGCCAAGCGGCGTCTGGTCGCACAGTTGGTCAGCCTGGGTTTACAAGTGATTCCCAAAACCGTGGACGAAGAGACGGGGCTGGCTTTCGATTTCATCGGTGTCGACCTCGAAGGCAAACCGCCGACCACTGGTCACGCCAACGGTCTGATCACCCTCGATATCAAAGAAGCCGACGACGCTCATCGCGAGCAAATTCGGGTGCAGATGCACGAACCTTATCGCACGCTGCTCGGGCATTTTCGTCATGAAGTCGGGCATTACTACTGGGATCGGCTGATCGCCAACAGCCATTGGCTGGAACCGTTCCGCGGCCTGTTCGGCGACGAGCGCGCCAGCTATGCCGATGCCCTCGAGCGGCATTACCAGCAAGGCGCACCGCTCGACTGGCAGCAACATTGCGTCAGCGCCTACGCGACCATGCATCCGTGGGAGGATTGGGCCGAAACCTGGGCTCACTACCTGCACATGATGGACGCGGTGGATACGGCATTGGGGTTCGGGATGAGTGCCAGGGAGATGGACTTCGACTATCAGCCGTTTCCCCCAAGCACCCTCTACGATCCACAGCATCCCGGCGGGGCGGCGTTCCTGTCGTTCGTCAATGCGTGGATCGAACTGGCTGGCATGCTTAATGAGTTGTCGCGCAGCATGGGGCAGCCGGATTTCTATCCGTTCGTCCTGCCGCCGGCAGTGATCGCCAAGTTGCACTTCATCCACCTGGTGATCCAGCAAGAGGGCGGCCGGGCGGATGAGGTGTTGCAGGGGTAGGCGCTACCGCAGGCTGCGATCTTTTCCAGGGCTCTGCATGTCCTTGAAGCAGCACATATTTTTTAATCCGCCCGAACGGTTGTAACTTCGTCTCAGATAGGTACAATGGCGCGGCTCGCCGTCAGGCGGGCGTCGTTATGGTGACCCCATCGGTCCCCCCGCAACGATTACCCGTGAACCTGGTCAGATCCGGAAGGAAGCAGCCACAGCGGGAACATTGTGTGCCGGGGTGTGGCTGGTGGGGTTGCCTCCATAACGCACCGCGAGTCCTCTCTCGCGTTATCTGTCTAAAAAATACATTCTTGTTGCTCTGCCACGGATCTTGTCCAGGGCGGTGTTTTTTCGTTCCCGGTTTTCCGAGCGAACACATAAAAGGAGGCCTAGCTGTCGAATGCGACAGCTCGGCCTCCTTTTTTATTTCTGGCGCTAAGGCTTGGACAAGGCCTGGTCAACCGCTGCAATCAGCTTTCCCAGATCCTTCGGGGTGGCTTTATGTATGACACCGAACAGATACGCCCGCTGTTCATCTTCATCGCCTAAATCTGCGAAAAAGGCTTTCAGCTTCACACCCAGCACATCGGCAAACAGGAACAAGGCTTCCACGCTGGGGGTGTAGGTGCCGGTTTCGAAGCGGCTGATGGTTTTGGGGTCAAAACCGGTTTTTTCACCGAGTTCAGCCTGAGTAAGCCCAGCGACCTTGCGGTAGCGCCGAATGGCCGCACCCAAACTTGAAATTTGCATCGCTTAATTCCCATTTAGAATCAAGAACTTAACGATAGATCTTTGCATTAGACAACTGCATGATCCATCACCTTGCTTTGCAAAATGTGATGCATTTCGTAGAATTGCCGCTCAAAATGGGCATTTGGGGCCTTTAAGGTTAGTTGATCTCTGCTGTCAGGAGGCCATCAAACACTGTTCATGGAGTGATATCGTGTTGCTGCGCATTACCTGTAAAAACACCTCTTCCGGGCATTCTGCGCTGGTCGAGCGGTATCACCGCTAGCCAAAGCGAGCCTGACTCATGGATGAGAAATACCGCAGGGCCGTGGATGCCGCCGCGATTTTTTCCGAGACCGATCTGAGCGGCCGGATCACCCACGTCAACGATCAGTTCTGTGCCGTGTCCGGCTATAGCCGCGAAGAACTGCTCGGACAGAATCATCGTCTCCTCAACTCGGGTCTGCACTCCGCCGATTTCTTCGCAGCTATGTGGCGCACCATCGCCTTGGGCAAGGTCTGGAAAGGCGAGATTTGTAATCGCGCCAAGGACGGCAGCCTGTATTGGGTCGACAGCACCATGGTGCCGGTGCTCGATAATGCCACCGGGCGGATTGACCGTTATCTTTCGATTCGTTTCGACATCAGCGAAAAACACCAATTGCTGCATTCACTGCAATGGCGGGTGGGGCATGACGTGCTGACCGGGCTGCCAAATCGCGCGTTCCTCTCGGATTTGCTGGATCAGGCGCTGGAGTTCTCCCGTCACGAAAACATCCCGCTGGCGGTATGCATGCTCGACCTCGACGGCTTCAAGGCGGTCAACGATGGCTACGGGCATGCCAGTGGCGATCTGCTGTTGGTCGAGGTGGCCAAGCGTTTGCGCACCATTGTGCGCGGTGAAGATGTGGTGGCACGTTTGGCCGGTGACGAGTTTGTGCTGGTATTGCGTTACGTGCGGGATCTGCCGGAGCTGCGTGCGGCGTTGAACCGGGTGCTCGGCGCCATTTCGGCGCCGTACTCGTTGCATGGCAAGAGCATCAATGTGTTTGCCAGTATCGGCGTCACCCTGTTCCCCCACGACAATCAAGATGCCGAAACCTTGTTGCGTCATGCCGATCAGGCCATGTATGTGGCGAAACAAAGCGGTCGCAATCGTTTCCATTTGTTCGACGTGTCCCGGGATCAGGAGGTCAAGGCCACTCACCAGACGGTCGCGCGAGTGCGCCAGGCGCTGGCTGCCGGTGAGTTGCGTGTGCATTTCCAGCCCAAGGTGAACATGCGTCGTGGCGAGGTTGTCGGCTTCGAGGCGTTGTTACGTTGGGAGCATCCGCAACACGGCATGGTGCCGGCCCGGGAGTTTTTGCCGCTGGTGGAAGAAACGGACCTGATCATCGACATTGGTGAATGGGTGATGGATCAGGTCCTGTCGCAGTTGCACCATTGGCAGCAAGCGGGGCGGGGCTGGCCGGTCAGCATTAATATTGCGGCACGACATTTTCAGCGCGCGGATTTCGTCGACCGGCTCAAACACGTGCTCGCCCGGCATGCCCAGGTGGCCCCGCAGATGCTCGATCTGGAAATCGTCGAGTCGGTGGCGATCGAGAACATTCAGCATGTCAGTGTCTGTTTACAGGCCTGTCAGGCGCTGGGGGTGCAGTTTTCACTGGGGGACTTCGGCACCGGTTATTCGTCCCTGAGCTACCTCAAGCGTTTGCAAACCCAAACCATCAAGATCGACAAGTCGTTCGTACGCGACATCCTTAATGATCGTGATGATCTGGCCCTGACCATGGCGGTCATTGGCCTGGCTCGGGCCTTTGGTCGGCAGGTGATCGCCGAAGGGCTGGAAAGTATCGAGCACGGTGAATTGCTGCTGCGCCTGGGCTGCGAAGTTGCTCAAGGCCATTTCATTGCCCGACCGATGCCGCCCGCAGAGGTGGCGGGCTGGGTCGAGGGTTTTGTCGCACCGCCGCAATGGCAGGTGCTGGATCAGGTTGTCTGAAGTTTTGTGATCGACACCGCTCCCACATGGGTTCGGTGTTGATCAGAGGAATCGCTTAGGGTGTGCTGGGCTCCGAACCAATGTAGAGCCGGATAATGTCGTCGATTTCCCCGGACATTTTCATTTGCACCAAGGTGCGCAAAATGCGCTCCACGGGCACCTTGGGATCGTTGCGGATATAGCAGCCGACACTCTGTTCCTGCAAAACCGCCACGCCTTGCAGTTGCCGGCCAGGCAGCAGGCGCTGATTGAACCAGTCCAGCGTCCATTGATTGCTCACGGCGTAGTGATAGCGTCCGGCCAGGAGTTTTTCCAGCACCTGTTCCTGGTTGCGCGCGTCTTCGCGATGCAGTCGGTCGGCGTCGAACAGCGGTTGCAGGGTCGGGTAGCTGTAGCCGAGTACCGTTCCGATGGATTGTCGCGACAAGTCCGCAGGCGTCACTGAGGTCAGCGGATCTGCCCGGCTGATCAGCATGTCGCGCTGAAACCAGAGTGGAATGCTCCAGATGTAATCCCCGGACTGATTCGGCTGCCAGGACTGCGCCGCATAGCAGCGGATATCGACTTCGCCGTGCTCCATGGCGTTTTGCACTCGCGTGCGAGGCAGCACGTGAAATTCGGCCGGCACGCCGACCTGGGTCGCGAGGCTGACCATCACGTCGTGCAGGATGCCTTGGGTGGGGCGGCCGCGTTCCAGTTGCACCATCGGCATCGCCCAACTGTCAGGCACCACGAAGCGCAATGGCGGCTCGGCGCCAGCGACATTCAGGCTGATCAACAGCAGTGCCCCCAAGACCCGCCGCATAAACGCTCCGGTGCTGATAAAACCCGAGCCGATAAAAGCCCCCCAAAGACCATCTTAGCCAGATTAGACGAGCGCACCGGATGCAATTTTGGCCTTGCTCCGATAGCATTAGCCGCTTCTGTTCCTTCGTTGCGACGGTTTTCGATGAGTTATCAGGTTCTTGCACGTAAATGGCGTCCGCGCTCGTTCCGCGAAATGGTCGGCCAGACCCATGTGCTCAAGGCTCTGATCAATGCCTTGGACAGCCAGCGGCTGCACCACGCCTATCTGTTTACCGGTACCCGCGGGGTCGGCAAGACCACCATCGCGCGGATCATCGCCAAATGCCTGAACTGTGAAACAGGTATCACTTCAACGCCTTGCGGCGAATGTTCGGTGTGCCGCGAGATCGATGAGGGCCGCTTTGTCGACCTGATCGAGATCGACGCCGCGAGCCGGACCAAGGTCGAAGACACCCGCGAACTGCTCGATAACGTGCAGTACGCGCCGAGCCGCGGGCGCTTCAAGGTCTACCTGATCGACGAAGTGCACATGCTCTCCAGCCATTCCTTCAATGCGCTGTTGAAAACCCTTGAAGAGCCGCCGCCCTACGTCAAGTTCATCCTGGCGACCACCGATCCGCAGAAACTTCCTGCAACCATTCTTTCGCGGTGCCTGCAGTTCTCTCTGAAGAACATGACGCCGGAGCGTGTGGTCGAGCATTTGACCCATGTGCTGGGTGTCGAGAACGTGCCGTTCGAAGATGATGCACTGTGGCTGCTGGGCCGTGCTGCCGACGGTTCGATGCGCGACGCCATGAGCCTGACTGACCAGGCGATTGCCTTCGGTGAAGGCAAAGTCATGGCCGCCGACGTACGGGCGATGCTCGGCACGCTCGATCACGGTCAGGTCTACGACGTTCTGCATGCGCTGATCGAAGGCGACGCCAAGGCCTTGCTCGAAGCCGTCCGTCATCTGGCCGAACAAGGCCCGGACTGGAACGGCGTGCTCTCGGAAATTCTCAACGTGCTGCACCGTGTCGCCATCGCCCAGGCCCTGCCTGAAGGCGTCGACAACGGTCATGGCGACCGTGACCGGGTGCTGGCACTGGCCCAGGCCTTGCCGGCAGAAGACGTGCAGTTTTATTACCAGATGGGCCTGATCGGTCGCCGCGACTTGCCGCTGGCGCCTGACCCGCGCGGTGGCTTCGAAATGGTCTTGCTGCGGATGCTCGCGTTCCGCCCGGCAGACACCGCGGACGCTCCGAGGCAACCGCTAAAGCCAGTGGGGATCAGCCAGGCCACAGTTGATTCCGCAAATTCAGTGGCTGCCGCGCCCGTTGTTGCGCCGGTAGTCGCTGCGGCAGTTGCACCCGTCGCGCCTGCGCCGGTGGTTGCTCCAGTGCAAGCGCCCGAGCCTGAACCGGTTGCGCCCGTCGTTGCGCCCGAGCCTGTCGTTGAGGCGGTAGCGGTCGAAGCCGTCGTCGATTTGCCCTGGAACGACCCGATAGAACCCGAAGTCGTTCAGCAACCCGCCGTCGAGCCGGTGCTGGAAATCGCCAGCGAACAACCCGAATTGGCGCCGATGCCATTGCCGCCCCCCGACAGCGTGGTACCGGATGCACCGGAGTGGGCCGCTGCGCCGATTCCGGAGCCGTCGGTGGCCGAAGTCGATGCCGCCACTCCGGGCATGGACCTGGACGACGAGCCGCCGCTGGACGAGGACTACATCGAGCCGGACATGGAATCGGCCTACAGCTACCTCGATGAACTGGCCAGCGAACACACCGCCGAGCCAGCGCCGGAAGCCGAACCTGAACCGGCCGCCATGCCGGCCACCGGTCTGGCGGCGCAATGGCTGGAGCTGTTCCCGAAACTGCCGATCTCCGGCATGACCGGCAGCATTGCCGCCAACTGCACGCTGATCGCCGTCGAGGGTGACAATTGGCTGATGCACCTGGACCCGGCCCACAGCGCGTTGTTCAACGCGACTCAACAGCGTCGCTTGAACGATGCGTTGAACCAGTTTCACGGGCGTACGCTGACTCTGCGCATGGAGTTGATCAAGCCCGAGCAGGAAACTCCGGCCCAGGCCGCGTCCCGTCGCCGCGCGAACCGTCAGCGCGAGGCCGAAGAGTCGATCCACGGTGATCCGTTCATCCAGCAAATGATGCAGCAGTTCGGTGCGGTGGTCCGTAACGATACTATTGAACCTGTCGAGACCCTGGTCACTCAGGGCTAATAACTGAAGGCGTTCGGCCGAAAGGGCCGGGCGCTGTTTTTATCCAAGTACTTTTGAGGTGATTCCCATGATGAAAGGTGGCATGGCCGGCCTGATGAAGCAGGCACAGCAGATGCAGGAAAAAATGGCCAAGATGCAGGAAGAACTGGCCAACGCCGAAGTCACCGGTAAAGCCGGTGGCGATATGGTCACTGTGGTGATGACCGGTCGTCACGACGTCAAGCGCGTGACCATCGATCCAAGCCTGGTCGAAGGCTTGAGCGAAGACGACAAAGAGATGCTGGAGGCTGTGTTCGCCGCCGCCGTCAACGATGCCGTGCGCAAGATCGAAGCCAACAGCCAGGACAAAATGTCCGGCATGACCGCTGGCATGCAACTGCCACCGGGTATGAAACTGCCATTCTGATTCGCTAAAGCGCTTCGGATGGGTTACAAAAAATGCCAGGCATCGCGCCTGGCATTTTTGTTTCTGGCAGGTAGACATGCGGTGCTTGTCAGACCGCCTTCGCGAGCAAGCCCGCTCCCACATTATTCGACCGAGTTCTAATGTGGGAGCGGGCTTGCTCGCGAAGAAGTCGACTCGGTCCTGCTGAAGTAACATCGAACGCGACACCTGCATAAAGGTCTGCTCTCCATACCGCCGAATTCATCGATCAGAAGGAGAAGCTCACATGCCACAAGCATTGACCCTCAACCAACGTATCGTCCTGGCATCCCGCCCGGTAGGCGCGCCGACGCCGGAGGATTTCCGCCTGGAGCGCGTTGCCCTGCCGGACCTGGCCGACGGTCAGGTGCTGCTAAAGACTCTTTACCTGTCACTCGATTCCTACATGCGCGGACGCATGAGCGACGCGCCGTCCTACGCCGCACCGGTTGAAATCGGCGAGGTGATGACCGGTGGCGCTGTCAGCCGGGTCGAGCGCTCGCTGAATCCGAAGTTTCAAGAAGGTGATGTGGTGGTCGGTTCTACCGGTTGGCAGAGCCACAGCATCAGCGACGGTCGCGACATCATTCCGGTGCCGTCCGGGCTACCGAGCCCATCAATGGCGCTGGGCGTGTTGGGTATGCCCGGCATGACTGCGTATATGGGGCTGATGGATATCGGCCAGCCCAAGGCCGGCGAAACCCTGGTGGTTGCGGCTGCATCCGGCGCCGTGGGTTCGGTGGTCGGCCAGGTGGCGAAGATCAAGGGCTTGCGCGTGGTCGGTGTGGCCGGTGGCGCGGACAAGTGTCGTTATGTGGTCGATGAGCTGGGTTTTGATGCCTGCATCGATCACAAGAGCCCGAACTTCGCCGATGAATTGGCCAAGGCGTGCTCCGAGGGCATCGACATCTATTACGAAAATGTCGGCGGCAAGGTGTTCGATGCCGTGCTGCCATTGCTCAATCCCAAGGCGCGAATCCCCCTCTGCGGTCTGATCGCGTCCTACAACGCTCACGAAGCACCGACCGGCCCGGATCGTCTGCCGCAATTGCAGCGCACGCTACTGACCAAACGTGTGCGAATCCAGGGCTTCATCGTGTTCGACGACTACGGTGATCGTCAGCCGGAATTCGTCAGCGCCATGGCGCCGTGGGTGCGCGACGGCAAGGTGAAGTTCCGTGAAGACGTGATCGATGGCCTGGAGCAGGCACCTGAAGCGTTCATCGGTCTGCTGGAAGGACGCAACTTCGGCAAACTGGTTGTGCGGGTCGCGCAGGACTGAGTAATTGACGCTAAACAGAGGCGCGGGTATAAACCGCGTCTCGTTGTTTTGTCGGACTTTTCCCCATGAGCTTCAGCCCTTTGATTCGCCAACTGATCGACGCCCTGCGAATTTTGCCAGGTGTGGGTCAGAAAACTGCCCAACGCATGGCGTTGCAGCTGCTCGAGCGTGATCGCAGCGGCGGCTCGCGATTGGCCCTGGCACTGAGCCAGGCCATGGAAGGGGTGGGTCATTGCCGGTTGTGCCGCACGCTGACCGAAGACGACCTCTGCCCGCAATGCGCCGATACCCGTCGCGACGACACCTTGCTCTGCGTGGTGGAAGGGCCAATGGACGTCTACGCGGTGGAGCAGACCGGCTTCCGTGGTCGCTACTTTGTGCTCAAGGGCCATCTGTCGCCACTCGACGGACTCGGGCCTGAGGCCATCGGTATTCCGCAACTGCTGGCGCGGATCGAAGAGGCGGGCACGTTCACTGAAGTCATTCTCGCGACCAACCCGACCGTGGAAGGTGAAGCCACGGCGCACTACATCGCCCAGTTGCTCAGCAACAAAGGCCTGATCGCCTCGCGCATCGCCCACGGCGTGCCATTGGGTGGCGAGCTGGAGCTGGTGGACGGCGGGACGTTGGCGCATTCGTTTGCCGGGCGTAAGCCTATTGCCTTGTAGTGCTTGAACTGACGCCTTCGCGAGCAAGCCCGTTCCCACATTTGATTTGTATACGCTGGAGATCAAATGTGGGAGCGGGCTTGCTCGCGAATGGCGCGCCTCGGTCTCCCTGATTCACACCAGCCTCTTGAAAACCAAGCAAGCGCTCGGTAAGTTCGCTGAACCTTCAGTGGAGCTCGCCGATGCCTGCCTTTCAGGAATACTTCGACCCCAGCCACCAATTGGTCCGCGACAGCGTCAGACGCTTCGTCGAGCGCGAGATCTTGCCGGACATCGACCAGTGGGAAGAAGCCGAAAGCTTTCCCCGCGAGCTCTACCTCAAGGCCGGCGCGGCGGGGATTCTGGGGATCGGTTATCCCGAAGCCCTGGGTGGCAGCCATGAAGGTGATCTGTTCGCCAAGGTCGCCGCCAGCGAAGAGCTGATGCGCTGTGGTTCCGGCGGCTTGGTGGCGGGGCTCGGCTCGCTGGACATCGGCCTGCCGCCGATCCTCAAGTGGGCCAGGGCTGAAGTCCGCGATCGCGTTGTGCCGCAAGTGCTTGCCGGCGAGAAGATCAGCGCCCTGGCCGTGACCGAGCCCAGCGGTGGCTCCGACGTCGCCAACCTGCAAACCCGCGCCGTGCTTGACGGCGACTTCTACCGGGTCAGCGGCAGTAAAACCTTTATCACCAGCGGCGTCCGCGCGGATTTCTACACCGTCGCGGTGCGTACCGGTGCACCGGGATTCGCTGGCATCAGCCTGCTGTTGATCGAGAAGGGCACGCCCGGTTTTACGGTCGGCCGTCAGTTGAAGAAAATGGGTTGGTGGGCGTCGGACACTGCCGAACTGTTCTTCGACGATTGCCGGGTGCCGGTAGGCAATCTGATTGGTGCTGAAAACATGGGCTTTGCCTGCATCATGGGCAACTTCCAGAGCGAGCGCCTGGCGCTGGCGTTAATGGCCAACATGACCGCGCAACTGGCGCTGGAAGAGAGTCTGAAATGGGCTCGTCAGCGTGAAGCCTTCGGTAAACCCATCGGCAAGTTTCAGGTGCTCAAGCATCGCCTTGCTGAAATGGCGACGGCGCTGGAGGTGTCACGGGAGTTCACCTACCGCCAAGCGGCGAAAATGGCGGCGGGGCAGAGTGTGATCAAGGAGATTTCCATGGCCAAGAATTTTGCGACTGACACGGCTGATCGGATTACCACGGATGCGGTGCAGATTTTGGGTGGCCTCGGTTATATGCGCGAGAGCCTGGTGGAGCGGCTGTATCGCGATAACCGGATCTTGTCGATCGGCGGCGGTACGCGAGAAGTGATGAACGAGATCATCAGCAAGCAGATGGGGCTCTAACAGACATTGAGATAGGTGGTGCTGCCATTCGCGAGCAAGCCCGCTCCCACATTTAATCAAGTTGTCCAGGCGGACGCGGTTCTAATGTGGGAGCGGGCTTGCTCGCGAAGGCGTCGGTGCAGACGCCGCGTTACTTATCAGACAATGCAAACTGCGTCAGGCAGAACGTCGGAATCCCCATATCTTCCAAACGCTGCGATCCGCCCAACTCTGGCAAATCAATGATCGCCGCCGCTTCATGAACCCGCGCGCCCATGCGCCGAACCAGGTTCGCCGCCGCAATCAGCGTCCCGCCCGTGGCGATCAGGTCATCGAACATCACCACCGAATCGCCCTCGCACAGGCTGTCGGCGTGGACTTCGAGGAAGGCTTCGCCGTATTCGGTCGCATAACCCTCGGCCAGTACGTCGGCCGGCAGTTTGCCTTGCTTGCGGAACAGCACCAGCGGCTTGTTCAGCTGATAGGCCAGGACCGAACCGATCAGAAAGCCGCGAGCGTCCATCGCACCGATGTGGGTGAAATCAGCCTCGACATAACGATGGGCGAAGCTGTCCATCACCAGGCGCAGGGCCGTGGGCGACTGGAACAGTGGGGTAATATCGCGAAAGATCACGCCCGGCTTGGGAAAGTCGATCACAGGGCGGATGAGGGATTTGATGTCGAAGGAGTCGAAGACCATCGTCGGGTGTCCTGGCAGGCTGCAAACGACGCAGTATAACGGCGGCTGAACCGTTTCGCTCAGCCGCCATCGCCGAAATCAGCCGTCTAGCGAGCCGCCGGCCAGGGCGCAGAGCTGGATCGGGTCGAGGATATGGATTTCCTTGCCTTCAGCCGCAATCAGTTCGTTTTGCTGGAAGCGCGTAAACACCCGGGACACGGTTTCCACCGCCAGGCCCAGGTAATTGCCGATTTCGTTGCGCGACATGCTCAGGCGGAACTGGTTGGCCGAGAAGCCCCGGGCGCGGAAACGGGCTGACAGGTTGACCAGGAACGTGGCGATGCGCTCGTCGGCGGTTTTCTTCGACAGCAGCAACATCATTTGCTGATCGTCGCGAATCTCGCGACTCATCACGCGCATCAACTGACGGCGCAGCTGCGGCAGTTGCAGCGCCAGTTCGTCGAGGCGTTCGAAAGGGATTTCACACACCGATGTGGTTTCCATGGCTTGCGCCGAGACCGGGTGTTTTTCGGTGTCCATGCCCGACAGGCCGACCAGTTCGCTCGGCAGGTGGAAACCGGTGAGTTGTTCTTCGCCGCCATCGCTCAGGCTGAAGGTCTTCAGGGCGCCAGAGCGTACTGCATAAACGGAATCGAAGGTGTCGCCCTGGCGGAACAGGAATTCGCCCTTTTTCAGCGGGCGGCCACGTTTAACGATTTCGTCCAGCGCATCCATGTCTTCCAGATTCAAAGAAAGTGGCAAGCAGAGGGGAGCCAGGCTGCAATCCTTGCAATGGGCCTGACTATGAGCGCGCAGCTTTACTGGCTCGGACATTTCTTAAATCCTTGTGGGAAAACACACATAAGCCGTAAGGGTAACCCACGGGAGGACATTCAGGCACGCGGCGATTTTGTCGCAGGGTCGTAAAGCCTGCGTTTCGTAGACCGGCCGGTGAGGTGATGGCTAGATCACCCGCGAAAACCGCTGGCGATTGTGCTGTTCCAGGTACGCGTCGAACACCATGCACACCGAACGCACCAGCAATCGTCCGGCGGGCAGTACGGTAATCCGTTCGTTATCCAGTTCGATCAGGCCGTCTTCGGCCATTCCCTGCAACTGTGGCCAGAGTCCGCCGAAGTAACCCTGAAAGTCGATGTTGAAGGCGTGTTCGATCTCGGCGAATTCCAGGCTGAAATTACAGATCAGTTGCTGGATGACCGCACGTCGCAGGCGGTCATCGGCGTTGCACAGCAGACCACGGCTGGTGGCCAGCTGCGCGCTGGCCAGCGTGTTCTGGTACTGATTCAGGTCGCTGCTGTTCTGGCAATACAAGTCGCCGATCTGGCTGATGGCTGACACGCCCAGGCCAATCAGGTCGCAATGACCGTGGGTGGTGTAGCCCTGGAAGTTGCGTTGCAGGGTCGATTCTTCCTGAGCAATCGCCAGTTCATCGTCGGGCAGTGCGAAGTGGTCCATGCCGATGTAGCGGTAACCGGCCTGGGTCAACTGCTCGATGGTGCCCTGGAGCATTTCCAGTTTTTGCGCCGGTGTCGGCAGTTCGTCGCTGTTGATTCGCCGTTGCGGCATGAAGCGTTCCGGCAGGTGCGCGTAGTTGAACACCGAGAGGCGATCCGGTTGCAGGTTGATCACTTCATCGACGGTGCGGGCGAAATTCTCGGGTGTCTGCCTTGGCAAACCGTAGATCAGGTCAATGTTGATCGAGCGAAACTGCAGCGTGCGGGCGGCGTCGATCACCGCGCGGGTTTCTTCCAGGCTTTGCAGGCGATTGACCGCTCGTTGCACCGCCGGGTCGAGGTCTTGCAGGCCGATACTGACCCGGTTAAAGCCCAGTTCACGGAGCAGGCCCATGGTCGACCAGTCGGCTTCGCGCGGGTCGATTTCGATGCCGTAGTCGCCGGAGTCGTCGTCCAGCAAGTTGAAGCTTTTGCGCAATTGGGCCATCAACTGGCGCAGTTCGTCATGGCTGAGAAAGGTCGGGGTGCCGCCGCCGAAATGCAGTTGCTCGACTTTCTGCGCGGGGTCGAGGTGGCAGGCGATCAGCTGGATTTCCTGCTCAAGGCGCTGCAAATAGGGCTGGGCCCGGCCACGGTCCTTGGTGATGACTTTATTGCAGGCGCAGTAGTAGCAAATGTTCGCGCAGAACGGCACGTGCACATACAGCGATAACGGGCGCAGGGCTTTACGGCTGTCGCGCAGGGCGTGGAACAGGTCAAACGTGCCGACATGACCGTCGAATTGCACCGCGGTCGGGTAGGAGGTGTAGCGCGGTCCCGCCAGGTCGTAACGGCGGATCAGATCGGTGTCCCAACGAATGGCGTCGAGCATCATGCGGGCATTCCCCCGGATAGGCTGGCAGTGTCAGCGAGTCTAGGGGGCGGCGCGGTGGGGCATCTTGATTTGCATCAACGGTGTCATTGCCAAACATCACCCTGTAGCAGCTGCCGAGCCTGCGAGGCTGCGTTCGGCGGCGCAGCCGTCGTGAAATCAGACTGTGCGGTGCTTCAGGTGAATTTGGTACTCAGGGTTTACGACGGCTGCGTCCGAACGCGGCCCGCACCGAACGCAGCCTCGCAGGCTCGGCAGCTGCTACAAGGGGGTGCCACAGATCTAGTGGCCCATGAGCCAATGCTGATGCGGCCCCGGCAAGGTCCAGATGCCAAACAACATAACCAGCAAACCCCCCGTCATCCGCACGCTGCGTTTGCGCAACAACGCCGTGACCCGCTCAGCCGCCAACCCCGTGGCGAGCAACACCGGCCAGGTGCCGAGCCCGAACGCGAGCATCAAAAGCGCACTGTCCAGCGCATTGCCCTGACTCGCCGACCACAGCAGGGTGCTGTAAACCAATCCGCACGGCAGCCAACCCCATAGCGCGCCCAGCAGTAACGCGCGGGGGACGTTCGACACCGGCAGCAGTGTGTTGGCAACGGGCTGGATGTGCCGCCACAGGCCGCGACCGAGGCTTTCGATGCGGGTCAGGCCGCTCCACCAACCGGCGAGGTACAGGCCCATGGCGACCAACAGCAATCCGGCGATGACACGCATGAACATCGCCGCCGGGCTGTTGGCCACCGCCCAACCGGCTAAACCGATCAGCAGGCCTGCCGTTGCATAGCTGAGAATTCGCCCCAGGTTGTAGGCCAGCAGCAGTCGAAAGCGTCGGCTGCGTTGTTCCTTGGGGATTGCCAGGGTCAACGCGCCCATCAACCCGCCGCACATGCCCAGGCAATGCCCGCCACCGAGCAGACCGAGAATCACCGCAGACACCAGCAGCGGCGCCAACTCAAGCATGGGGTGGCGCCTTGTCGTCCGGTTTGGCCGGATGGCCGCTGGCTTCGTCGACCGCAGCCTTGTGGTTTGGGTCCTGATCGTCGAACAGGATGCTGTGGGCCGGGCCGTCGAGGTCGTCGTACTGACCGCTGTCGACTGCCCAGAAGAAGATGTAAATAGCGATGGCCACGATCAGCAGCGCGGCCGGGATCATCACGTAGAGAGCTGGCATCTTGACTCCATGCCCGCGCGGCTCAGGCCGGCAGCGGACGGGTTTCTGGCGTGGCGCTGACCGCAGGCGTGTCTGGCATGCGAGTCAGGCGCAGGGCGTTCAGCACCACGGTCAACGAACTGATGGACATGCCGACCGCGGCCCATACCGGAGTGATCCAGCCGAGGGCGGCGAACGGCAACATGAGGCCATTGTACAACCCGGCCCACAGCAGGTTCTCGATGATTACCCGGCGGGTGCGTCGAGCCAGGCTGAAGGCTTGGACCAATGCATCGAGGCGGTTCGACAGCAATACCGCGTCGGCACTGGTTTTCGCCAGATCGGTGGCCGAACCCATGGCCACGCTGATGTCGGCGGCGGCCAGCACGGGCACGTCGTTGACCCCGTCACCGAGCATCAACACCTTGCGGCCTTTCTTGTGCAGCTGTTGCAAGACCTGCAATTTATCGTCCGGACGCAAGCCGCCCCGGGCTTCATCGATGCCCAGTTCCGCAGCGACACTGGCGACCATCGGCGAGCTGTCGCCGGAGAGCAGCAGCGTGCGCCAGCCGCGAGCCTTGCAGGCCGCGAGCAGGGCGGGCGCGTCGGCACGCAGGCGGTCGTCGAGAACAAACCATGCCAACGGTCCTTGGCTGTCGCCGAGCAACAGCCATTGGCCGGCTTCATCCGGCATCGATGGCACGGCAGCGCCACTGAGTTCACAGACAAAACCCGGTAGGCCGATGCGCAGGCGTTGTTCACCGACCAAGCCTTCGAGGCCTAGCCCCGGCGTGCTGTGGACTTCTTCGGCGGCCAGCGGCGCCCGACCAAACGCGCGGGCGATCGGGTGTTCGGAACGGTTTTCCAAGGCGGCGGCCAGGCTCAGGCATTGATCGCTGTTGAGCGCGCCGAGCGGGCGAATCGAACGCAAGGCCAGGCGACCTTCCGTCAACGTGCCGGTCTTGTCGAAAATCACCGTGTCGATCTGGTTCAGACCTTCCAGCACATGGCCGCGAGTCAGCAGCAAACCGAGTTTGTGCAAGGTGCCGGTGGCGGCGGTGAGGGCGGTCGGCGTGGCCAGGGACAAGGCGCACGGACACGTCGCAACGAGCATTGCCAACACAATCCAGAAGGCTCGCGACGAATCCAGTTCCCACCAGATCAGGCCGATGACGGCAGCGGCAATCAGCGACAGCAGCAGGAACCACTGCGCGGCGCGGTCGGCAATTTCCGCCAGTCGTGGCTTCTCGGCCTGAGCACGGTCCAGCAGGCGGACGATGGCGGACAGTCGGGTGTCCTGGCCGAGGGCAAGGACTTCCACGGTCAGCGCAACTTCGACGTTCAGGGTGCCGGCGGTGACCGCATCGCCCGGCGTGCGCGGTTGCGGCAGGTATTCGCCGGTGAGCAGGGATTCGTCGATGCTCGACCGGCCGTCGAGGATCTTGCCGTCAGCCGGGAGGATCGCGCCGGGGTGCACCAGCACCTGATCGCCGACGCGCAGTTCGCTGAGCAGGATCCGCTCGCTCTGGCCATCGGCACTCAGGCGCAGACATGAGGCGGGCAATAGATTGACCAGTTGTGCGGTGGCGGCGGCGGTGCGTTCGCGGGCGCGACGTTCCAGATAACGCCCGGCCAGCAGGAACAGTGCGAACATGCCGACCGCATCGAAATACAGTTCACCGACGCCGGTGATCGAGGTCCAGATCCCGGCGATATAGGCGCTGCCAATCGCCAGCGACACCGAAACGTCCATGGTCAGGTGGCGGGTGCGCAAATCGCGCATGGCGCCTTTGAAGAATGGCGCGCAGCTGTAGAACACGATCGGGGTGGTGAGAAATAGCGCGACCCAGCGCAGGATCGTATGCAGCTCGGGGCTGAGGTCGATGTTGAATTCCGGCCAGGTGGCCATGGTCGCCATCATCGCCTGGAACCACAGCAGCCCGGCCACGCCGAGTTGACGCAGGGCCAAGCGGTTTTCGCTGGCCAGTTGTTCACTGGCGCGGTCGGCCTGGTAGGGGTGCGCGGCGTAACCGATGTGGCGCAATTCGCTGAGTACCTGGCTCAGCGGCAGTTGCGCATCGGCCCAGCGCACGTGCAGGCGATGGTTGGACAGGTTCAGGCGCGCTTCGGCCACTGCCGGCAAGCCACGCAGGTGTTTCTCGATCAGCCAGCCGCAGGCGGCGCAACTGATGCCTTCCATCAGCAGGGTGGTTTCGGCGAGTTCGCCTTCGTGGCGGACGAAGGGGGCTTGCACGTCGGCGCGGTCGTACAGCGCCAGCTCATCCACCAACTGCACTGGCAAGGCTTCGGGGTTGGCCGATGACTCGCTGCGATGCTGGTAATAGGTTTCCAGCCCACCGGCCACGATGGCTTCGGCCACGGCCTGGCAACCCGGGCAGCAGAACTCGCGGGTTTCACCGAGGACGGCAGCGGTGAAGCGGCTGCCGGCCGGGACGGGCAGGGCGCAGTGGTAGCAGGGGAGTGGAGTGGTCATGTTTGTTGCCATGAAAACCATTGTGGCGAGGGAGCTTGCTCCCGCTCGGCTGCGAAGCAGTCGCAATACTGAGAACTTGCTATGCCTGAAAGGACCGGTTTGCAGGTTTTGGGGCCGCTTCGCGCCCCAGCGGGAGCAAGCTCCCTCGCCACATTTGATCGCATTCGCAAGTGTTTACTTCTTCAGGTCTTCGGCGCCTTGCAGCGGTTCGTCACCCAGCAGCAGATCCTTGTCATGGCTGACCTGTTCTTCTTCGAACATGCGCCAGGTCTTGTCGTCCTGGACGCCCAGCAGTTCTACAAAGCGGCGACCGTCGACCTTGTCGTTCAACTGGCCAATGTAGCGGCCCTGTTCGGTTTCGCTGCGTGCCAGGGTGATCTTGCGATCCTTCTCCGGCTGGGTCGGCGAGATCAGGTTCAGCTCCAGGGTTTTCGGTTGGCTGTTGCCGCTCAGGCGCAGGTCGACTTCACCGGTCACGTCGTCCAGATGAACGCTGGCGCGCAGCAGCAGGGTCTGCGCCAGCAACTCACGGTCGAGGGAGCGGTTGATGCCTTTGCCGGCCTCGTAATAGTTGTCGTTGACCAGGTTGTCCGGGTTGTTCACCGCGATCGTCACCATGGACAAGGTCAGGGTCACGGAACACGCCAGGATGGCGATGATGATCCACGGCCAAAGGTGCTTGTACCAGGGGCTTGCGGCAGTTGCTGTGGGCATGATCACTTCTCTCAACGAACTTGTGGGCCGATGAACCGGCTCTTGGCTTCAATGTGGACGCTGTCGTCATCGGCATCCTTGAGGATGAATTTCACCTCGTTGGTGCTCGATGGCAGTTTTTCCGGGGCGCTGGACAGTTCGACCGGCTGGCTGAAAATCTCCCCGGCGGCGACCTTGATCTCGCGCTTGCCTTGCAGCTTGAGGTCCGGCAGGCCAGCGGCTTCGAGCACGTAGGTGTGATCGCGCTGATCCTTGTTCATGATCTTCAGGCTGTAGACGTTTTCGATCCGGCCTTCGGCGTTCTCGCGGTACAGCACGCGGTCCTTGCTGACGTCGAAACCGACCAGCGAACGCATAAAGAATGCGGTCATCAGCAAGGCGATCATCGCCAGCAGCACCGTGGCATAGCCGATCAGGCGTGGGCGCAGTTTATTGGTTTTTTGCCCGGACAGGTTGTGCTCGGTGGTGTAGCTGATCAGACCGCGCGGGTAATCCATCTTGTCCATGATGCTGTCGCAGGCATCGATGCAGGCCGCACAGCCGATGCATTCGACTTGCAGGCCGTCGCGGATGTCGATACCGGTCGGGCAAACCTGGATGCACATGGTGCAGTCGATGCAGTCGCCCAGGCCCATGGCCTTGTAGTCAGCGCCTTTCTTGCGCGGGCCGCGGCCCTCACCACGACGCGGGTCGTAGGAAACGATCAGGGTGTCTTTGTCGAACATCACGCTCTGAAAGCGCGCGTACGGGCACATGTAGATGCACACCTGCTCGCGCAACCAGCCGGCATTGCCGTAGGTGGCGAGGGTGAAGAAACCGACCCAGAAATACGACCAGCCGTCGGCTTCGCCGGTGAAGAAGTCGATGGTCAGCTCGCGGATCGGCGAGAAGTAACCGACGAAGGTCATGCCGGTCACGAAGCCGATCAACAGCCACATCGTGTGTTTGCTGAATTTGCGCAGGAACTTGTTGGCGCTCATCGGCGCTTTGTCGAGCTTGATGCGCTGATTGCGGTCGCCTTCGGTGACCTTCTCGCACCACATGAAAATCCAGGTCCAGACACTCTGCGGGCAGGTATAGCCGCACCAGACTCGCCCGGCGTACACGGTAATGAAGAACAAGCCGAAGGCACTGACGATCAGGATCCCCGAGAGCAGGATGAAGTCCTGAGGCCAGAAGGTTGCGCCAAAGATGAAGAATTTGCGTTCCGGCAGGTTCCACCAGACGGCCTGATGGCCGCCCCAGCTCAGCCAGACCGTACCGAAATACAACAGAAACAGCCCGGCACCGCCCATCATCCGCAGGTTGCGGAACAGGCCGGTGAAGGCGCGTGTGTAGATTTTTTCCCGAGAGGCGTAGAGGTCGACGCTGTTGTTCGCGTTCTTGGCAGGCGGAGTGACGTCGTGTACCGGAATCTGGTTGCTCATCATTGCATCCCACGGCAGTGGAAAAATGCCTCGGTCAGTACATGCCGACCGCGGTCAAAAAGAGGTGTTGCAGTGGCGCAATGATACGCCTGTCGCTCTAGGTCAAGGGTGCGACCTTTGGTCGCGTTGGGGAAAATTCGTGGATGGTGTAGCAAATGTAACAAATCGTGATTCAGATCAATTGACTTGTTTAGTATGGACGGTTTTTCAGATTGTGCTGCTGTCTGGATGTACCCGTAATGCGGGCAGGATCATGATGAGAGTTTGGTGTAGGTGATCCTTGGTTTATTTATGCGGACGCAGTAACGGGGTAATGAATCGGTACATCGAGAAATATGCCTTATTGCTTTGTCGGTGATGGTGGGTTGTATTTGTTTTTTTACTTGATTAGTTTTGTATGTGAAGTGCTTGTCCGTTAAGGCGGCACTGACTTTGTTAAATAATGGAAATGGATTTCTATGAGTGTGTTTAAGTTTCGTCAGTTGGCGGCTTGTTTTGCGCTGTGTGTGGTTGTTCCTGCTTCTCATGCAGCGACCGTTGAACAAATGCCAGGGCATTTGATATTTATTTCCGATCCACAATATCCCTGGAGTGATCTCACGGATAAAAATGTGTCTGATCCAAACAAGGAGAAGCGTTCCAGGGAGCTCATTGGCTTGCAGTATTCCGACGTTGCAAGTTTCAGACAGTTGAATGGCGGGGCGGGGCGTATTCCCGTGATGATCAATGGTGATGTCACCGCGTTTGGTCATGGCGGTGAGCGCTCTTACATGAAGTCTGTCTTTGAGGACAAGTTGGGTGGGTTGTATGACTATGGGCTGGGTAATCATGATTACGCGAATAATGTGGATGACTGCTTTCTGAATAATTGTGCTGCTGGAAGTGTGAATGATCTAAAGGCGCGTTATTGGGGGAAGTCTTCGATGGATTTGTCTGTACGGGGCGCTGTGTTAGGGGCGAGCCATTATTCCGGTAGTCTTGCTTATTCGAAGGATTTTGGTGATGTTCATATGGTTCAGTTGAACAATGAACCGACCTATGCCGTAAGGTTTTCTGGCGGTAATCCCATTATACCTACTGTGTATGACATTACCCCGTCGCTCGATTGGCTGGAACGAGATTTAAAGGCTGCTCGGGAACAAGGCAAGATCATCATTCTTAATATGCACAAGGTTTTTGATTGGGCGGGAAGTGATGAGCAAATCGCAAGGTTCAGGGGCATGATTGCGAAATATCAGGTGACAGCGGTTTTTGGTGGGCACGACCACTTTGTCTCGGGGAGCTATTACAGTGGGACAAAATATGACTACTTTGGTCAGGTTCCCGTATTCATGAGCGGTGCCGCGTCTCAGCAAACCTATCTGATTGCCAGCTTCTCCAAGGATCGTAAAGAGCTGAATGTGAACGTTGTACGTAACAGTAACTGGCCTAGCCGAAAGCTTGATAAGACCATCCCTGTTCTGAAGTAAACAGGCGCTCGGTAAAAACCAAAACGGCCCCGCCAATTCTCACTGGCGGGGCCGTTTGTTGTTGCGGTCAAGCGTTTGCCTTACTGGGCGTCCGCCACTGGTGCTTTCTCACCGTGAGAAAGGCTGTAGACGTAAGCGGCCAGCAGGTGAACCTTGTCGTTGCCTTGCAGCTGTTCTTGCGCAGGCATCTGGCCCTGACGGCCGTAACGGATGGTCTGCTGCAGTTGAGCGAAGCTCGAACCGTAGATGAACGCTGCCGGGTGGGTCAGGTCAGGTGCGCCCATTGCTGGTGTACCTTTGCCTGCCGGGCCGTGGCACGCCACGCAGTTGGCAGCGAACAGTTTCTGCCCGGCAACCGGGTCAGCCTTGGTGCCTTCCGGCAGTTTGCGGCCATCGAGGCTGGTCAGTACGAACGCGGCAACGTTCGCAACGCCTTGCTCGCCGATCACTTCTGCCCAGGCCGGCATCACAGCGTGACGACCGCCCATGATGGTGGTCTTGATGGTTTCCGCTTCGCCGCCCCAGCGCCAGTCGGCGTCGGTCAGGTTAGGGAAGCCATAAGCGCCTTTAGCGTCAGAACCGTGGCAGACCGAGCAGTTGGAGGCGAACAGGCGGCCACCCATCTTCAGGGCTTGCGGGTCCTTGGCGACTTCTTCGATAGGCATGGAAGCGAACTTGGCGAAGATCGGACCGAACTTGGCGTCCGACTTGGCCATTTCCTTTTCCCACTCGTGAACGCCGGTCCAGCCGCTCTGGCCGTTGGCGAACGCGGTCTGCTTTTCGTTATCGAGGTAGTTATAACCCGGCAGCAGGCCTTTCCAGTTACCCAGACCGGGGTACAGCACCAGGTAGCCCAGGGCGAAGATGATGGTGCCCACGAACAGCATGAACCACCATTTCGGCAGTGGGTTGTCGTACTCCTCGATCCCGTCGAAGGAGTGGCCGACCGTTTCTTCGGTGGCTTCGCTGCGCTGGCCCTTGCGGGTGGACAGCAGCAGCCAGGTCAGGGCGAAGATAGTGCCGAGACTGAGGACTGTGACGTACAGACTCCAGAACGTAGTCATTCTTTGTTACTCCTAGAAGCTTGCTCGACGTGCTTGATGGCTTCGGGATCATCCGCGAAAGGCAGCAAGGTCGCGTCTTCAAACTCCGACTTGCGCTTGGGGCTGAATACCCACAACGCCAGACCGATGAAGGCCACCATCACAACAACGGTGCCCAGGCCACGAATCATCCCGATATCCATCTAAATCACCGTTTGCTTTTGATGATGGTGCCCAGGCCTTGCAGATAGGCCACCAGCGCGTCCATTTCGGTTTTGCCCTTCACAGCATCCTTGGCGCCGGCGATGTCTTCGTCGGTGTAAGGGACGCCGAGCGTGCGCAAGACTTCCATTTTCTTGGCGGTGTCTTTGCCGTCGAGCTTGTTTTCCACGAGGAACGGGTAGGCCGGCATTTTCGACTCAGGCACAACGTTGCGCGGGTTGTACAAGTGCGCACGCTGCCAGTCATCGGAGTAACGACCGCCAACACGGGCCAGGTCCGGGCCGGTACGCTTGGAACCCCACAGGAATGGGTGGTCCCAGACGCTTTCACCAGCGACCGAGTAGTGGCCGTAGCGTTCGGTTTCAGCGCGGAACGGGCGGATCATCTGCGAGTGGCAGCCGACACAACCGTTGGCGATGTAGATGTCGCGGCCTTCCAGTTCAAGGGCGGTACGAGGCTTCATGCCTTCGACCGGCTTGTTGGTGACGTCCTGGAAAAACAGCGGAACGATCTGGGTCAGGCCGCCGATGCTGACGGCGATAACCATGAAGAAGGCCAGCAGGCCAATGTTCTTCTCGACTGCTTCATGCTTCATCAGTGAGCTCCAACTACAGCAATCTGTTCAGCAGCTTTGGCTTCAGCCGGGTTCGAGGCACGTACGGTACGCCATACGTTGTAGGCCATGAACAGCATGCCGCTGGCGAAGAACGCACCGCCCAGGGCGCGAACGATGAAACCAGGGTGGCTGGCTTGCAGCGCTTCAACGAACGAGTAGGTGAGGGTGCCGTCGTCGTTGATTGCACGCCACATCAGACCCTGGGTGATGCCGTTGACCCACATCGAAGCGATGTACAGAACGGTACCGATGGTCGCGAGCCAGAAGTGCGTGTTGATCAGGCCGATGCTGTGCATCTGCACACGACCGAACAGTTTCGGGATCATGTGGTAGATCGCGCCGATCGAGATCATCGCTACCCAGCCCAAGGCGCCGGCGTGTACGTGGCCGATGGTCCAGTCAGTGTAGTGAGACAGCGAGTTGACGGTCTTGATGGCCATCATCGGGCCTTCGAAGGTCGACATGCCGTAGAAGGCCAGCGACACAACGAGGAAGCGCAGGATCGGGTCGGTGCGCAGCTTATGCCAGGCGCCCGACAGGGTCATCATGCCGTTGATCATGCCGCCCCAGCTTGGTGCCAGCAGGATGATCGACATCGCCATGCCCAGCGACTGAGCCCAGTCCGGCAGCGCGGTGTAGTGCAGGTGGTGCGGACCGGCCCAGATGTACAGGGTGATCAGCGCCCAGAAGTGCACGATCGACAGGCGATAGGAGTAGATCGGACGTTCGGCCTGCTTCGGAACGAAGTAGTACATCATCCCCAGGAAGCCCGTGGTCAGGAAGAAACCGACCGCGTTGTGGCCGTACCACCACTGGATCATCGCGTCAGTCGCACCGGCGTAGGCCGAGTAGGACTTGAAGAAGCTGACCGGCAGGGAAGCGTGGTTGACGATGTGCAGCATCGCCGTCACAACGATGAAGGCACCGTAGAACCAGTTACCCACATAGATGTGCTTGGTTTTGCGCTTGGTGATGGTGCCGAAGAACACCAGACCGTAAGTCACCCAGACGATGGCCAGCAGAATAGCCAGGGGCCATTCCAGTTCCGCGTATTCCTTGGTGGTGGTGTAACCCAGCGGCAAGGTAACGATCGCGCCGACGATCACCGCTTGCCAACCCCAGAAGGTGAAGGCCGCGAGGCTGTCGGAAATCAGTCGCGTTTGGCAGGTTCGCTGCACGACGTAATAAGAAGTGGCAAACAGAGCACAACCACCGAAGGCGAAAATCACCAGGTTGGTGTGCAACGGGCGTAAGCGTCCAAAAGTCGTCCACGGCAGACCGAAGTTCAATTCCGGCCATACAAGCTGTGAGGCGATGAAGACACCAAGCCCCATGCCAAGGATCCCCCAGACCACCGTCATGATGGCGAACTGGCGGACTACCTTATAGTTATAAGCAGTCGGACTGATTGCTGTGCTCATTCTAAGGTTCCACGGTTTGGGTGTTTTATTAGGAGTAAAAATCGGCCGCAAGTATGGAGAAAGCGGGGGGTCATTGCAACGCGCCATGACCTGGGTCAATGCTTTCAAAAGCTGATTCTGCGGCCTTTCCATGCGCCGCGTAGGGACAAAATTGCCCAAGGGCAAAATGTCGCAGCGGACGAAAATGGTGAGGGGGTCAGGTCGGATGTAACGGGGTGTGTTCAAACACAACGATCGGGTGACAGATGGCAATTGGCACGACAGCCGGTATCTACCAGCCTTTGCGGCCTGTCATCGAGCAGATTCGTCGAACACATCGGGTTGGGTCGACCTGGAACCGGCTCATGCCAGTCCGCATCGGGGGAAGCTTAGACCCGAATCTGGTGAACCGAAAGGAGGACCAACGGAGGGGTGCGACACTTGGTCGCAAAGGGGGCAGGGAACTGCCGCATCCGGGAGAATGCGGCAGCAGAGCGGTCGAGATTTATTCGTGTTTGCCTTCAGCCTGCAAGCGCTCGGTGGTCAACCCATGAGACAAGCTGTAAACGTAAGCGGCCAGCAGTTGCACCTTGTCGTTGCCGAGCAGTTCGTTCTGCGCCGGCATATGGCCCTGGCGGCCATGACGAATCGTCTGTTGCAGTTGCGCCAGGCTTGTACCGTAGATAAAACCGGCCGGTTGCGTCAGATTCGGCGCGCCCATGGCTTCAGTGCCCTGGCCGTTTGCCCCATGACAGGCTACGCACATGGTGCTGAACGCTTGCTGTCCGGCGTGCAGGTCGGCACCGCTGTCGGCAGGCAACGGCAGGCCGGCCAGGTCATGGCGCACATAAGCTGCGACGTTCTTCACGCCGGCATCACCAAGGATTTCACCCCAGGCCGGCATCGCGGCCATGCGACCACCCATGATCGTGGTTTTGATGGTGTCGGCGTTGCCGCCCCAGCGCCAGCTGTTGTCAGCCAGGTTGGGGAAGCCAAAAGCGCCCTTGGCATCCGAGCCGTGGCAGACCGCGCAATTGGAGGCAAACAGGCGACCGCCCATTTTCAACGCTAGTGGGTCCGCCGCCACTTCTTCCACGGGCATCGCCGCGAATTTGGCGAAGATCGGCCCGAACTTCGCATCGGCCTTGCTCATCTCTTTTTCCCACTCGTGGACGCCGGTCCAACCGTCCTCGTAACCCGGCAGAATGCCTTTCCAGTTGCCCAGGCCGGGGTACAGCACCAGATAACCAACGGCAAACACCAGCGTGCCGGCGAACAGCATGAACCACCACTGCGGCAGCGGGTTGTCGTACTCCTCGATGCCGTCGAAGCTGTGGCCCATGGTCTGGTCGACGCTGCCCTTGGTTTCGCCCTTGCGGGTGCCGATCAGCAGCCAGGTCAGGCCGATCAGGCTGCCGATGGTCAGTACGCAGATCCACGTACTCCAGAAGGTGGTCATGGCCGGGTACTCCTTGTTTCAGGTTCTTGGGTGGCGTCATCGGGTAGCGGTTCATCGGCGAACGGCAGCAAACGCGCTTCGGCGAATTCCGGATTGCGCTTGCTGTTGAACACCCACAGCGTCAGGCCGACGAAGGCTATGAACACCACGACCGTGCCCAGGCCGCGGATCATTCCACTGCTCATCTCACTCACTATTTCAAAGGGCATGGCTCACCTCTTGCTCTTGATGGATGTGCCGAGCACTTGCAGGTAAGCGACCAGGGCGTCCATTTCGGTCTTGCCCTTGAGCGAGGCGACCGAGTCGGCGATGTCGTCGTCGGTGTACGGCACGCCCAACGTGCGCATGGCGCGGATCTTGGTTTCGGTGTGGCTGCTGTCGAGTTGATTGGCCACCAGCCACGGATAGCCGGGCATTTTCGATTCCGGCACCACGTTGCGCGGGTTGTACAAGTGCGCGCGGTGCCAGTCTTCGGAGTAGCGACCGCCAACCCGGGCCAGGTCCGGACCGGTACGTTTCGAGCCCCACAGGAATGGGTGATCCCAGACGCTTTCACCGGCGACCGAGTAGTGGCCGTAGCGTTCGGTCTCGGCGCGGAACGGACGGATCATCTGCGAATGGCAGCCGACGCAGCCTTCGCGGATGTAGATGTCGCGACCTTCCAGTTGCAGCGCGGTGTAGGGCTTCATGCCTTCCACCGGTTTATTGGTCACGTCCTGGAAGAACAGCGGGACGATCTGGGTCAGACCGCCAATGCTCACGGCCAGCACCATCAGCAACATCAGCAGGCCGACGTTTTTCTCGATTGTTTCGTGTTTCATGGCGGCCTCCTCAGGCGATCTGCGCAGCAGCGGCGACTTCGGCAGGCTGCGAGGCCCGCACGGTGCGCCAGGTGTTGTAGGCCATCAGCAACATGCCGCTGAAGAAGATCGCACCGCCTACCAGGCGCACGACGAAGCCTGGGTGGCTGGCCACCAGGGTTTCGACGAAGGAGTAGGTCAGCGTGCCGTCTTCGTTGACGGCGCGCCACATCAGGCCCTGGGCGATGCCGTTGACCCACATCGAAGCGATGTACAGCACGGTGCCGATGGTGGCGAGCCAGAAGTGCGCGTTGATCAGGCCGATGCTGTGCATCTGCGTGCGACCGAAGATTTTCGGGATCATGTGGTACAGCGCGCCGATGGAAATCATCGCTACCCAACCGAGGGCGCCGGCGTGAACGTGGCCGATGGTCCAGTCGGTGTAGTGGGAGAGGGCGTTGACCGTTTTGATGGCCATCATCGGCCCTTCGAAGGTCGACATGCCGTAGAACGCCAGCGAGACCACGAGGAAGCGCAGGATCGGGTCGCTGCGCAACTTATGCCAGGCGCCCGAGAGCGTCATCATGCCGTTGATCATCCCGCCCCAGCTCGGCGCCAGCAGGATCAGCGACATCACCATGCCCAGTGACTGTGCCCAGTCCGGCAGCGCGGTGTAGTGCAAGTGGTGCGGACCGGCCCAGATGTACAAGGTGATCAGCGCCCAGAAGTGCACGATCGACAAGCGATAGGAGTACACCGGACGCTCGGCCTGTTTCGGCACGAAGTAGTACATCATCCCGAGGAAACCGGCGGTGAGGAAAAAGCCTACGGCGTTGTGCCCGTACCACCACTGCACCATGGCATCGGTCGCACCGGCGTATACCGAGTAGGACTTGGTGAAACTCACCGGCAGCTCAAGATTGTTGACGATGTGCAGAATCGCCACGGTGATGATGAAGCCGCCGAAGAACCAGTTGCCGACGTAGATGTGCTTGGTCTTGCGCTGCATGATCGTGCCGAAGAACACCACGGCGTAGGCGACCCAGACGATGGTGATCAGGATGTCGATCGGCCATTCCAGCTCGGCGTATTCCTTGGAACTGGTGTAACCCAATGGCAGGCTGATGGCCGCCAACAGAATCACAAGCTGCCAGCCCCAGAAACAGAACGCGGCGATTTTCGGCGCGAACAATCGGGTCTGGCAGGTGCGTTGCACCGAATAGAACGAACTGGCGAACAGGGCGCAACCGCCAAAGGCGAAGATCACTGCGTTGGTGTGCAGCGGGCGCAGGCGCCCGAAGCTGGTCCACGGCAGATTGAAGTTGAGTTCAGGCCAGACCAATTGGGCCGCGAGAAAAACCCCGAGCCCCATGCCGACGATGCCCCACACCACCGTCATAATGGCGAATTGGCGGACCACCTTGTAGTTGTAGGCGGTACTGATAGAAGTGTTCATGGTTCCCCATCCACGGTTCAGCCGAAGTGAAGGCCTGTCTTTGCGAGTAAGCCGCACGGCAGACGCTCCCTTCGCCTGGAGTTATAGGCAGACTAAAAGCGAGGCAAGCATGGACAAAGAGCACAAGGCCAGTATTGACGGGGATCAATGGGCGCAGTGTGTGCGGGATCATGGATGGTTGTGGAATGCCGCTTCAGTGCCGGCATCGGCGACGCTGATATTCGCCCATGGCGCCGGTGCGCCGATGGACAGTGGCTGGATGAACGACATGGCTGCGCGCCTTGCTACTCAAGGCGTCAATGTGCTGCGCTTCGAGTTTCCGTACATGGCGCAACGGCGTCTTGATGGGGGTAAACGTCCACCGAACCCGGCGCCGAAACTGCTCGAGTGCTGGCGTGAGGTGTATGCGGTGGTGCGACGCCATGTCGCTGGGCGTCTGGCCATTGGTGGCAAGTCCATGGGGGGGCGGATGGCGAGTTTGTTGGCGGATGAATTGGGGGCGGATGCGCTGGTGTGTCTCGGCTATCCCTTTTATGCCGTCGGTAAACCGGAGAAACCACGCGTCGAACATTTGGCCGCGCTCAAGACCCGGACTTTGATTGTTCAGGGCGAGCGGGATGCATTGGGGAATCGTGAAGCGATCGAGGCTTACACGTTGGCGCCGAGTATCGAGGTGTACTGGCTGGTGTTAGGGGATCATGACTTGAAGCCGTTGAAGGCTTCGGGGTTTACCCATGAGCAGCATCTGGCGGCTGCGGCGGGCAGGGTGGCTGCATTTCTTCAGGGCCAGCCCTCACCCTAACCCTCTCCCAGAGGGAGAGGGAACTGACCGAGGTGTCTTTCGCGATGCATCGACCTGAAAAATCGAGTCGAACTCAGGCTCCGGAAACGACAAAGATCGGCTCCCTTTCCCCCTCTCCCCTATGGGGCGGTCCGACGTTTCGGGAGGGTTGGGCGGGCGGCGTTCCGATGAGGGGTGGATTTTCAAGACGATACAAATCTCAAACCCTACCAACCCCCACACTCCGAGTATCAGCTTCTAGCAACAATCAGCGGTTAAACCGTTCCACCAACGAATACTGAGTGTTCGCCGTTTTCGTCAGCTCTTCACTCAACAACGCCGAGTGTTGCGCCTGTTCCGAGGTCTGATCCGCCAGGTGCGAGATGTTGCTGATGTTGCGGCTGATCTCTTCGGCGACAGCACTTTGCTCTTCGGTCGCCGCAGCGATCTGGGTGGTCATGTCGGTGATGTTGGCCACCGCTTCGCTGATCCCCACCAGAGCCTGATCCGCTTCCAGAACCCGCGCCACACCTTCTTCAGCCTGGCGATGCCCGGCTTCCATGGTTTGCACCGCCGTGCTGGCGGTTTGCTGGAGCTTGGCGATCAGGGCGTGGATCTGCCCGGTGGATTCGCTGGTGCGTTGTGCCAGTTGACGGACTTCGTCGGCGACCACCGCAAACCCGCGACCCATCTCACCGGCACGGGCCGCTTCGATGGCAGCGTTCAACGCCAGCAGGTTGGTCTGGTCGGCGATGCCTTTGATCACATCGACCACGCCACCGATTTCGTCGCTGTCCTTGGCCAGTTGGGTCACGGTCAGGCCGGTTTCACCCACCACCACCGACAGGCGCTGGATGGCTTCGCGGGTTTCCCCTGCGATGTCGCGGCCGCGACCGGTCAGGCGATTGGCTTCCTGAGTCGCATCGGCCGTGCGCTGCACGTGGCTGGCGACTTCCTGCGTGGTGGCGGCCATCTGGTTGACGGCAGTGGCCACTTGCTCGGTTTCGACGCGTTGGCGTTCCAGACCGTTGGAGCTGTTATGCGCCAGGGTGTCGGACTGTTTTGCTTGGTCGCTCAGGTGCTCGGCGGTGTCCTGCAGACGGGTCAGGCAGGTTTTCAGGCGGGCTTCCTGGCTGAGGATCGACATCTCCAGACGTGCTTGAGCGCCGCGACTGTCGGTGTACATCTGAGCGATCAACGGGTCGGAGGTGGTCTGCCCGGCCAGGTGCAGCAGACGCTTGAGGCCGCGCTGTTGCCAGCTCAACCCCAACAGACCCAATGGCACCGACAGGCCGGCGGCCAATGCAAAACCCCATTGGGAATTGAGCGACGCTCCGATCATGAAGCTCAACTGGCTGACGAGGATGAACGGCAGCCAGTCCTGCAGCACCGGCAGCCATTTGTCTGTTGAAGGAATCGCCGACTTGCCCTGGTTGATGCGTTGGTAGAGCGCTTCGGCACGGCGGATCTGCTCGGCGGTGGGTTTGACCCGCACCGATTCGTAACCGACCACCTGATTGCCTTCGAAAACCGGCGTGACATAGGCGTTAACCCAGTAGTGATCACCGGTCTTGCAGCGATTCTTGACAATGCCCATCCATGGCAAGCCTTGTTTCAGTGTGCCCCACATGTGCGCGAACACCGCGGCCGGGACGTCAGGGTGACGGACCAGGTTATGCGGCGCACGGATCAGTTCCTCACGAGAAAACCCGCTGATCTCGACGAAAGCGTCGTTGCAGTAGGTGATCACGCCCTTGGCATCGGTGGTGGAAATCAACCGTTGCTGAGCCGGGAAGGTCCGTTCGCGTTGTGTAGTGGGTTGGTTATTACGCATGGCTTTTTCAATCCGCAAGGCTTTGACAGGGTGTCGGCATGATCGGGAATTTATTGAAGTAATTTTTCAATAATCAGTGGTTCGTCGCAAAACGACCATTGCGTCACCCGGCGAGCATCGGATAAGTGAACAGGCCGAAATGCAGCAGGTTCAGGCCGAAATGGGTGGCGATGGCCGCACCCAAGCCACCAAAACGGTAGGCCAGACCATAGCCGACACCTGCCAGGCTCGCCAGCAACACCCATTGCCAGCCAGCACCCACATGCACCAGGCCGAACAGCAGCGAGGCGAGGAGCAGGGCGAGGTTTTCACCGTAGGGCAGGTTTTTGAAGCACCGGGTCAGACCGCCCTGGATGTAGCCGCGAAAGAGTGCTTCCTCGACCAGGGTCACCAGCAGCAGATTGTTCAGTAGCCACAGCCAGGCTTGATCCGGCCACTTCGGTGCCCAGCTGATCACGCCCAGCAACAGCGCGCCACCCAAGGCGAGCACGGCGCTCAACGTCAGCCCCAGCGCGGTGGCATAAATGGAAAGGCGCAGCGAACGCCGGCCGACAATCCACGGGCAGACCAGCAAAAGCCAGAACCCGATCAGGGGTTTGTCCTGATTCAGGTACATGAAAAACGGCACGGCATCGTCGGTGAATTGCTGAGGGGCGAAACCACGACCGTTGTAGAAACCGGGAAGCCAGTGCATCGCCAGTGCCAGGACCAGGACGAAGAACACCCCATGACCGAGATAGCGGCCGGCTTGAACCTTTTGCTGGCGCACGGCGAAACCTGTGAACAGCAACAATGCGAAGGAGATTATGGCCAGCCAGCCGAGTTGGCCGTAGATCAGTGCCAAACCATAGCCGAGGGAGAGAAGGGCCAGGTAGTTCCATGGCAGAGCAATCATTCGGAATCCTTTAGAGCGGTGGCGTATTAGAAGGCTGCGATCCTTTCGGGGCGCGTGATTATAGGGACGTACACCCCACAAACAAAAACACCGCCCGAAGGCGGTGTCTGTGTCAGCAGGTTGTTACGAGGCAATCAACTGTCGTAACACGTAATGCAAAATTCCCCCCGATTTGAAGTACTCCACCTCATTCAGGGTATCGATCCGGCACAACACCTCGACTTTCTCGCGGCTGCCGTCTTCACGGGTGATCACCAGTGTCAGGTTCATCCGCGGCGTCAGCTCGACGCCGGTCAAACCCAGAATATCCAGCGTCTCCTTGCCGGTCAGGTTCAGACTCTTGCGGTTTTGATCCAGTTTGAACTGCAACGGCAACACGCCCATGCCCACCAGATTGGAGCGGTGAATCCGTTCGAAACTTTCGGCGATGACCGCTTTGACCCCCAGCAGATTGGTGCCCTTGGCCGCCCAGTCGCGGCTCGAGCCGGTGCCGTATTCTTGCCCTGCAATCACCACCAGCGGTGTGCCCGAGGCTTGATAACGCATCGCCGCGTCGTAGATCGGCACCCGCTCCCCGGTGGGGATGTAAATCGTATTGCCACCTTCTTCGCCGCCGAGCATCTCGTTGCGAATGCGGATGTTGGCAAAGGTGCCGCGCATCATCACTTCGTGGTTGCCGCGACGCGAGCCATAGGAGTTGAAGTCCCGTGGTTCCACGCCTTTCTCGCGCAGGTAGTGGCCTGCGGGGCTGTCGACCTTGATGTTACCGGCCGGGGAGATGTGATCGGTGGTCACCGAATCACCCAGCAGCGCGAGGACTCTGGCACCCGCGACGTCCTTGACCACTGGCGGCGGCCCGCCGATGTCATCGAAGAACGGTGGATGCTGGATGTAAGTCGAATCGTCCTGCCAGACATACGTCGCCGCTTGCGGCACTTCAATCGCTTGCCATTGCTCGTCGCCGGCAAACACTTCGGCGTATTCCTTGTGGAACATCGCGGTGTTGACCTGGTTCACCGCGTCGGCGATCTCTTTGGTGCTTGGCCAGATGTCCCGCAGATAAACCAGATTGCCATCCTTGTCGGTACCCAAAGGCTCGCTGCTGATGTCGATGCGCACCGTACCGGCCAACGCATAAGCGACGACCAGCGGCGGGGAGGCCAGCCAGTTGGTTTTCACCAGAGGATGCACACGGCCTTCGAAGTTGCGGTTGCCCGACAGCACCGAGGCGACGGTCAGGTCGGCGGCCTGAATGGCTTTTTCGATCGGCTCCGACAATGGCCCGGAGTTGCCGATGCACGTGGTGCAGCCGTAACCGACCAGGGCAAAACCCAGTTCATCAAGGTACTGGGTCAGGCCGGCAGCCTTGTAGTAGTCGGTGACCACTTTCGAACCTGGGGCCAGCGAGCTCTTGACCCACGGTTTGCGCTTGAGGCCTTTTTCCACGGCTTTCTTCGCCACCAGTCCGGCGGCCATCATCACGCTCGGGTTGGAGGTGTTGGTGCAGGAGGTGATCGCGGCAATCACCACCGCGCCGTTTTTCAATCGATAGGTCTGACCGTCGTATTCGTAGTCGGCTTCACCGGCCAGATCGGCATTGCCCACCGCGACGCCACCGCCGCCTTCACTTTCGAGACGACCGACTTCCTTGCTGGTGGGTTTGAATTGCAGGTCGACGAAGTCACTGAACGCTTGCGCGACATTCGGCAGCGATACCCGGTCCTGCGGGCGTTTCGGCCCGGCAAGGCTGGCTTCGACGCTGCCCATGTCCAGCGCCAGGTTGTCGGTGAACACCGGTTCCTGGCCCGGCAGGCGCCACAGGCCCTGGGCTTTGCTGTAGGCCTCGACCAGCTTCACGGTCTCGCTGGTGCGGCCGGATAAACGCAGGTATTCCAGAGTGATGTCATCCACCGGGAAGAAACCGCAGGTGGCGCCGTATTCCGGGGCCATGTTGGCGATGGTCGCACGGTCGGCCAGCGGCAGATCGGCGAGGCCGTCACCGTAGAACTCGACGAATTTGCCGACCACGCCTTTCTTGCGCAGCATCTGGGTGACGGTCAGCACCAGGTCGGTAGCGGTGATGCCTTCCTTGAGCTTGCCGGTGAGTTTGAAACCGATCACTTCCGGGATCAGCATCGACACCGGTTGGCCAAGCATCGCCGCTTCTGCTTCGATCCCGCCGACGCCCCAGCCGAGTACGCCGAGGCCGTTGATCATGGTGGTGTGGGAGTCGGTGCCGACCAGGGTGTCGGGGAAGGCATAGGTGCGGCCGTCCTCGTCCTTGGTCCAGACCGTGCGCCCCAGGTATTCCAGATTGACCTGATGGCAGATCCCGGTGCCGGGCGGTACCACGCTGAAATTGTCGAAGGCGCTCTGGCCCCAGCGCAGGAAGGCGTAACGTTCGTGGTTGCGCTGCATTTCGATGTCGACGTTCTGTTCGAAGGCGCTGGCACTGGCGAATTTGTCGACCATCACGGAGTGGTCGATCACCAGATCCACGGGGGAGAGTGGATTGATTCGCTGCGGGTCGCCGCCGGCCTTCGCCATCGCGGCACGCATGGCGGCCAGGTCAACCACGGCAGGGACGCCGGTAAAGTCCTGCATGAGAACCCGCGCGGGACGGTATTGAATTTCACGGTCGGAGCGACGTTCCTTGAGCCAGGCGGCAATCGCCTTGAGGTCGGCGCCGGTGACGGTTTTTTCATCTTCCCAGCGCAGCAGGTTTTCCAGCAGCACTTTCAACGACATTGGCAGCTTGTCCAGATCGCCCAAGCTCTTGGCGGCATCCGGCAAGCTGAAATAGTGATAGGTCTTGTCGTCGACTTGTAAGGTTTTAAGGGTTTTCAGGCTATCGAGGGACGGCATTGAAATGACTCCTTTGAGTCCGCACGGCTACGGACTGAGGGAACGAACAGAGGTTTAAACCTAGACCTGTTTGGTGCTTAAGGCTAATAACTGGACTCTATGGCCAAGTCCAAGGTTCCGAACTCGGCTATCATGCGCCGGTTTTCGTGACAGGCTTTGCTTCAACGCAAGTCTGGGCATCGCGCAGTGGTTGAATTTCTCGCCATCTGCCCAGGAGTAAGAATGAACACCCTCTTTATGCATTGCCGGCCGGGCTTCGAAAGCGAAGTCTGTTCCGAGATTTCAGAACACGCCGCGCGGCTGAACGTGGCCGGTTATGCCAAGGCCAAGACCGCCAGCGCCTACGCCGAATTCATCTGCACCGAAGAAGACGGCGCCGAGCGCCTGATGCGTGGTCAGCGTTTCGCCGACCTGATCTTCCCGCGCCAGTGGGCTCGCGGGATCTTCATCGACCTGCCGGAAACCGACCGTATCAGCGTGATCCTCGCGCACATGGCGGACTTCCCGCTGTGCGGCAGCCTGTGGCTGGAAATGGTCGACACCAACGATGGCAAGGAACTGTCGAACTTCTGCAAGAAGTTCGAAGGACACCTGCGCAAGGCGCTGATGGCCGCTGGCAAACTGGTTGAAGATGCCCACAAGCCGCGTCTGCTGCTGACCTTCAAAAGTGGCCGCGAAGTGTTCATGGGGCTGGCCGAGTCGAACAACTCGGCGATGTGGCCAATGGGCATCCCGCGCCTGAAGTTTCCCCGTGAAGCGCCGAGCCGTTCGACCCTGAAGCTGGAAGAAGCCTGGCACCACTTCATCCCGCGCGATCAATGGGATGAGCGCCTGCACAGCGACATGACTGGCGTCGACCTCGGCGCCGCCCCCGGCGGCTGGACCTGGCAACTGGTCAATCGCGGCATGCTGGTCACCGCGATCGACAACGGCCCGATGGCGGAAAGCCTGATGGACACGGGGCTGGTGCAACACTTGATGGCTGACGGCTTCACCTTCAAGCCCAAGCAACCGGTGGACTGGATGGTCTGCGACATCGTCGAGAAACCGGCGCGCAACGCCGCGATGCTGGAAGAATGGATTGGCGAGGGGCATTGCCGCGAAGCGGTGGTCAACCTCAAGCTGCCGATGAAACAGCGTTACGCCGAAGTGAAGCGCTTGCTGGAGCGCATCGCCGACGGGTTCAAGGAGCGCGGTATTCGGGTCGAGATCGGCTGCAAGCAGCTGTACCACGACCGTGAAGAAGTGACCTGCCATCTGCGCCGGATCGACGTAAAGAAACCGAAATCCCGCTGATACACCCGGACCACTGTGGGAGCGGGCTTGCTCGCGAATGCGGAAGGACATTCAACATTGATGTCGACTGACCCACCGCTTTCGCGAGCAAGCCCGCTCCCACAGGTAACGCGTAACGCCACAGATGACCGAACACCCGGCAATGCGCGACAATGCCGGCAAGTTTCAGGAGTGAATCATGAGTGAAATGATTGATACGCCGGTTGACGGCACCCTCGACGCCACCGGCCTCAACTGCCCGGAACCGGTGATGATGCTGCACCAGCACATCCGTGACCTGGTGCCCGGCGGCCTGCTCAAGGTGATTGCCACCGACCCGTCGACCCGTCGCGACATTCCCAAGTTCTGCGTGTTTCTCGACCACGAACTGGTGGCGCAGCACGAAGAGGCCGGCACCTACCTCTACTGGATCCGCAAGAAACTCGCTTAACCCGCCGACTGGCTAATGCGAATCCGCTTGCGTGCACTGCGCGTCAGGCGGATCGACAGCATCAGTGCCGCGCAACTCAAGCCCACGATCAAACCCTGCCACAGTCCGCTCGGGCCGCTCGGCGCGCCGAACCAATCGGTCAGGCCCAACGCGTAACCCACCGGCAAACCAATCCCCCAGTAAGCGAACAGCGTCAGGATCATCGTCACCCGAGTGTCCTGATAGCCGCGCAACGCGCCGGCAGCCGTCACCTGGATCGCATCGGAAAACTGGAACAGCGCTGAATACACAATCAGCATTGCCGCGACATGAATCACCGTCGGATCAGACGTGTAGATCGTTGCGATGTGTTCACGCAGCAACAGCATCATGCTCGCGGAGATGCACGCATAGGCCAGCGCCGTGCCCATGCCGACACCGGCGGCGAAGCGTGCTTCGCGCGGCTCCTGACGGCCGAGCGCCTGGCCGACCCGCACGGTCACGGCCATGCCGAGGGAGTAGGGAATCATGAACACCAGCGAGCTGAAGTTCAGCGCGATCTGATGCCCGGCCACGACCGTCGCGCCGAGGCTACCGATCAGCAGCGCAATCACCGCGAAGATGCTCGACTCGGCGAACACCGCGATGCCGATCGGCAGGCCGATACCCAGCAGGCGTTTGATCACCGACCACTGCGGCCAGTCGAAACGGCTGAACAACTCACTCGACTGATACGCCGGCGCCCAGCGCTCCCACCCGGCCATGCCCAGGGCCATCACCCACATCACGATCGCCGTGGCCCAGCCGCAACCGACACCGCCCATGGCCGGCACACCGAAGTGGCCATAGATGAAGATGTAGTTCAGCGGAATGTTCAGCGCCAGCCCGCACAGGCCCAACACCATGGCCGGACGCGTGCGCCCCAGGCCATCACTGAAGCAGCGCAGCACATGGTAGAACGCAACGGCGGGCAAACCGCTGGCGATGCCATGCAGGTATTGCATGCACGGGCCGATCAATTCGGGATCGACCTTCATGATGTGCAAAATCGGTTCGGCGCTGAACAACATGCCGGTCGACATCAAGCCCACCACCAATGCCAGCCACAGTGCCTGGCGCACAATCGGGCCGATCTCGCTGTGGGTGCCAGCGCCGAAACGCTGGGCGACTTTCGGGGTCGTGGCCAGCAGCGTGCCGGTCATCAACAGAAACACCGGCACCCAGATCGAGTTGCCCAGCGCCACCGCCGCAAGATCCCGTGGCCCGACCCGGCCCGCCATCACCGCATCGACAAAGCCCATGGCGGTGGTCGCCAGTTGCGCGATCATGATCGGCAAGGCCAGGCCGAGCAGGTTTTTCAGCTCCAGGCGAACCCGGGCCGGGCGGGTGAGAGAAGTAGCGGCGAGGCGGTCAGTCACGGAATTCAAGGGCGAAACGTCCAAAGATGTTGATGCGCAAGGCGGCGCATTCTACGCCCTGACGCAGTGGTCAGGAAAAGTCCTGTGTTGCGGATTTGTAATCACCGACCCGGTTTTATGCCGAGCGCTATTGTGGCGAGGGAGCTTGCTCCCGCTGGGTCGCGCAGCGGCCCCGATTCAAGCGACCTGGTTTCAACAGGTACACCGCGTGCAAAGGTTTTGGGACTGCTGCGCAGTCCAGCGGGAGCAAGCTCCCTCGCCACAGGGCGCGTGATGACCGCTAATGCCTGCTGGCCCACTACGGCCATCTCCGCCTACACTGCCGATCCGCCAAAGGAGCCTGCCATGCTGATTGTTGCCGACGAAAATATCCCGCTGCTCGATGCCTTCTTCGAAGGTTTCGGTGAAATCCGCCGGGTGCCGGGACGCTCCATTGACCGCGCCACCGTCGAACAGGCCGATGTGCTGCTGGTGCGCTCGGTGACCAACGTTAACCGCGCGTTGCTCGAAGGCAGCAAAGTACGCTTTGTCGGCACTTGCACCATCGGCACGGATCACCTGGATCTGGATTACTTTCAGCGGGCCGGCATCACCTGGTCCAGCGCACCCGGCTGCAATGCCCGTGGCGTGGTCGACTACGTACTGGGCAGTCTGCTGACCCTGGCCGAAATCGAAGGCGCCGACCTGACTCAGCGCACCTACGGCGTCGTCGGTGCCGGTGAAGTGGGCGGCCGCTTGGTCAAGGTTCTGCAAGGTCTGGGCTGGAACGTGCTGGTCTGCGATCCGCCAAGACAAGCCGCTGAAGGTGGCGATTACGTCAGTCTCGAACAGATCATCGAGCAGTGCGACGTCATCAGCCTGCACACGCCGTTGAAGAAACACGGCGCCCAGTCGACCTGGCATCTGTTCGATAAAAACCGTTTGAGCCAGCTCAAACCCGGCACCTGGCTGATCAACGCCAGTCGTGGCCCGGTGGTCGACAACGCCGCGCTGCGCCAGGTACTGCTGCAACGCGAAGACCTGCAAGCAGTGCTGGATGTCTGGGAAGGTGAGCCTGAGGTCGATGTGGCACTGGCCGAACTCTGTGTGCTGGCGACGCCGCACATTGCTGGTTACAGCCTCGACGGCAGACAGCGTGGGACCGCGCAGATTTATCAGGCGTATTGCGATTTTCTCGGGCAAGCGGCCCAGATCAGCTTGAACGATTTGCTGCCCGCACCCTGGTTGTCGCAAGTGACCTTGAACGCTAACAGCGATCCGGCCTGGTCGCTGGCCATGTTGTGCCGCGGCGTGTACGACCCGCGCCGCGACGATGCGGATTTCCGTCGCAGCCTTGTCGGCAATGTGAGCGAGCAGCGCGCGGCGTTCGATTTACTGCGCAAGCATTATCCGCTGCGGCGTGAGATTGATGGGTTGGCGGTGCGGATCGAGGGTGATTCGCCTGAGTTGCTGAAGATAGTGGCAGCCTTGGGCGCAACGGCAATCTAAAGGTCCTGACTGTAGTGGTTCAGTTTTTTTGAACCGCTCTGTAGGAGCATTAAGCCGCTTGCTGCTCAAACAGCGCAGGCGGCAGGTGGTTCGAAGCGGAATGGCAACGGCGATGGTTGTAATGTGAGATGAAGCCCATCACATCCTTCTCCGCTTCGAAATGATTTTGGTAGCCGTTTTCTGGCATCCAATCGTGCTTCAACGTCCTGAAATAGCGCTCGACCACCGCGTTATCCCAGCAGTTTCCTCGACGACTCATGCTCTGAACGATCCGGTTTTCTGCCAGACATGCAACAAATCGATCAGCGGTATATTGGCAGCCCTGGTCTGAGTGAAATAGCAACTCAGGCATCGGACGGCGTAACGCCACTGCCAGCTTAAGTGCCTTCATAGACAGCTCAGTATCAGCGGTTCGCGAGCAAGCCCACCCCACGATCCTGCGTGAAAACAGGTCCATCACCACGGCCAGATACAACCAGCCGTTCCCCACTCTGATGTAAGTGATATCGCCTGCCCAAAGCGTGTCAGGCCGGGCCGGATTGAAACGACGATCAAGTATGTTCGGTGCAGCGACTGCCGGCTTCGTCGCACGGCGATAATGGGCGTAACGAGGCCTACGCCGGTGCAAACCGAAGGTCTTGATCAAGGTGCGCATTCGATAGCGGCCAATGAAAATGCCTTCTTTTCTTAATTCTTTGGATAGCCCGCGAGTACCTAATGCTTCGCGATGCTCCCTATGCAACGCGCGGAGTTTGCGCCCCAGCCATCGCTGCGCAGGTAGCAGCAGCTCGGGTTTGCGCTTCACGTAATAGCTGCTGCGGGCCAGACCGAACACGGAGCACATACGCCTAATCGACATCGCGCCTCTAACGCCATCAATCACTTGGTTCGACCAAACAGAACCTTTAGATGAGAGGGCAATTGCTTTTTTAGCACTTGGTTCTCAGCTTCGAGTAGCGCCAATTTCGCCTGAAGCGACTCGATCAGTTCCTGATCCTGCAGTCGAGGAGGTTGCACCATCCCTTCCTGCTCTCGCCGCCAACGCAAAACCCAGCGGCGCAAGGCTGTAGGGCCAACACCGGTAGCTTCACAGGCTTTAGGTATGGAGTAATCCATCTCCACAACCAAACGGATCGCCTCCGCTTTTTCCTCAGATGTAACAACCCGATATCCCATGATGATTCCTAAAGTCGACGCTCCTACATCATGGTCCAAAAATATTCGACCACTACAGACCAGCTCCTACCTAAGCCACATAAACAAGCACCCATAAAAAACCCGGCCATCAGAGGCCGGGTCAAGAAGACGGTGGCTATATCACTTTTGTTCGGCAGGCTTGACCAATCGCTTTTCCAGTTCGCGGCAAGCGTCCTGGATCATGCCTTCAGTGATCGGTACTTCGCGCCCATCCTTATCGATAATCGAGCAACCCAGAGACTGGTCTGGCTGTGTGCGGATCACTTCAATCTTGTCTTCGCTGCTGTTTTGCAAGGACATTGCCTGTCTCCTCATCAGGTTGTGTGCTTACTGTAGAACCGCCAGGTGACCGGGCTGTGACAACTCCCTGCGATCTTTCCAGGGGCGGTCGCATCAGTCCACCAGAAATACGGCGGTGTTGCCACCCGGACTTTAGACCAATACCGTCTAGGTCCTAGGCTTTGCGGTCATATTTAACCTGACTCATTATGATTTACAGCGTTCAAGCCCATCGACCGGTGTAGGCTTGATCGCGTCAAACCCTACTGGTTGCGCCATCGAATGATCTCCATCCTCTCTTCCCGTCAACGGCGCGCCATGCGCCTGGCCCTGCGATTCATCGCGCCTTATCGCTGGCCGGCCGTCGGCGCCTTGCTCGCATTGATCGTCACGGCGGGCATCACCTTGTCCATGGGGCAGGGGATTCGCTTGCTGGTGGATCAGGGTTTCATGACCCAGTCGCCACATTTGCTCAATCAGTCCATCGTTCTGTTTATGTTGCTGGTGGTCGGGCTGGCGATTGGCACCTTCGCGCGTTTTTACCTGGTTTCATGGATCGGTGAGCGCGTCGTCGCGGACATCCGCCGTCAAGTGTTCAACCATCTGATTTACCTGCACCCAGGATTCTACGAAGCCAACCGCAGCTCCGAGATCCAGTCGCGGTTGACCGCTGACACCACGCTGCTGCAATCGGTGATCGGCTCTTCGCTGTCGCTGTTTTTGCGCAATCTGTTGATGGTGATCGGCGGGATCGTCCTGCTGTTTATCACCAACCCCAAGCTCACCAGCATCGTGGTGGTCGCGTTGCCGTTGGTGATCGCGCCGATCCTGATTTTCGGCCGTCGGGTGCGTAGCCTGTCGCGCCTGAGCCAGGACCGGATTGCCGATATCGGCAGCTATGTTTCCGAAACCCTGGGCCAGATCAAAACCGTGCAGGCCTACAACCATCAGGTCCAGGACGAGCAGCGCTTCGCCGTAACGGTAGAGGAGGCCTTCAACACCGCTCGCAAGCGGATCTTCCAGCGGGCCTGGCTGATTACCCTGGTGATCGTGCTGGTGCTTGGCGCGGTCGGGGTGATGCTCTGGGTCGGCGGAATGGATGTCATCGCCGGGCGAATTTCCGCGGGTGAGCTGGCGGCGTTCGTGTTTTACAGCCTGATCGTCGGCAGCGCATTCGGCACGTTGAGCGAAGTGATCGGCGAACTGCAGCGTGCCGCTGGCGCCGCCGAGCGGATAGCCGAGTTGCTGCGCTCGGAAAACATCATCCGGCCACCGACCACTGACCTGGTGACCTTGCCTGAACGGGTGAAGGGTGACCTGGTGCTGCAAGACGTGCGCTTTTCCTACCCGTCGCGTCCCGAAAGCTATGCGGTCGATGGTTTGAATCTGATGATCAATGCCGGTGAAACCCTCGCGTTGGTCGGGCCTTCCGGTGCCGGCAAGTCGACGGTGTATGACTTGCTGCTGCGCTTTTACGACCCGGCCGAAGGACGCATCCTGCTCGATGGCGTGCCGCTGACTCAACTCGATCCGTTGGACCTGCGCCGCTGCTTCGCCCTGGTCTCGCAATCCCCGGCGCTGTTCTTTGGCAGCATCGAAGAGAACATCCGCTACGGCAACCCGACGGCCACCCTGGCCCAGGTTCAGGAAGCGGCGAAAATCGCTTACGCCCACGACTTCATCGAACAAATGCCCAACGGCTACCAGACCCACCTTGGCGACGGTGGCCTCGGTTTGTCCGGTGGTCAACGCCAACGTCTGGCCATCGCCCGGGCGTTGCTGGTGGACGCGCCGATCCTGCTGCTGGACGAAGCCACCAGCGCCCTTGACGCCCAGAGCGAACACCTGATCCAGCAAGCCCTGCCGAGCCTGATGAAAAACCGCACCACGCTGGTCATCGCCCACCGGCTGGCCACGGTGAAAAACGCTGACCGGATCGCGGTGATGGACCAAGGGAAACTGGTGGCGGTGGGGACGCATCAGGAATTGATTGCGAGCAATGCGCTGTATGCGCGGTTGGCGGCGTTGCAGTTCAGTGATGGGCACAGCGCTCTCACCGACCCAGTAACCGACTAAGTAATCGACCCAGTAGAGCCCCCAAAAAAAATGCCCGCATCAATCGATGCGGGCATTTTTGTCAGTGCTTCAAAGCAGGTTCATTGATCGTCAAAGTAGCGCTCATGCCAATCCACCAGCGGTTGCGGTGAGTTGAGCTTCTGGCCGTAGATCACCGAGTACGACAGCACGTTTTGCACGTACTGACGGGTTTCGTCGAACGGGATGCTTTCCACCCAGACGTCGAAGCTCAGGTGGTCCGCACCGCGCAGCCACTGACGCACGCGGCCGGGGCCGGCGTTGTAGGCGGCGGAGGCGAGGACGCGGTTGCCGTTGAACTGGCTGTGAACCTGGCTCAGGTAAGCGGCGCCGAGCTGGATGTTCTTGTCCGGATCGAACACTTGCTGCGGCGAGGCCAGTGGAATGCTGAACTTGCGCGCAGTTTCCTTGGCGGTGCCGGGCATGAGTTGCATCAGGCCACTGGCGCCGACGCCGGAGCGGGCGTCGTCCATGAAGGCACTTTCCTGGCGGGTGATGGCGAACACCCAGCTCGAATGCAGGCCACGAACCTTGGCTTCGCGCACCAGGGTTTCGCGGTGGGCCATCGGGAAGCGGATGTCCAGGTCGTCCCAGTACTGCGCCTGACTGATGGTGCGGATCGCCGGGAAATACCATTTCAGGTCGTACGCCAGTTTCGCCTGGGCGACCATTTCGTCGCGGCTGAAGTGGCGGCTGACGTGGTACCACTCGCGGCGACCATCGACGATCTGCCCGCGAGCGTGAAACTCAAGTGCCCGACGCACGCCTGGGGTATTGCGGACCTTGTTGATCAGTGCCTGGCTCAATACCAAGGGTTTGTTGACCAGCGAATAAGGTGATTGCGAACGATCAGCGGCGAGGAAGCCATAGAAATCCCGCTCACGAGCCAGGTTCTTGTAGAGCGCTTGCGCTTCCGGGTTCTGCGGCTGCGCCAGTTCCAGGCTGCGGGCCTGCCAGTAGCGCCAGCGGTTGGTGGTCGCCAGATCCTGCGGCAAGCGGCGAGTCAGCTGATAGGCGTCGTCCCAGCGGGCCAGGCGCAGCAGCAGACGCAAGCGCCATTCGGACACGGTGTTGTCGCGCAGCTCCGGATCGTACTTGGTCATCACGTCCAGCGCGCGAGGGTCGAAGCGGCGGGCGAGGGTCAAGCCGATTTCACGGGCGATGGCCACTTTCTCATCACGGGAGAAGTGCATGCTGCTGGCGTAACCGTCGAGCAGCTCCATGGCCTTGTCCGGGTCTTGCTTGGCCAAGCGGCGCAGGCCGAGGCTGACGATGTCAGACATCGGTTCATCGGCCGGGATGAAGCGCGACGGCTGGTTGAGCAGTTCGGGTTTCTGCGCCACATCAATCAGCAAGCGACCGCGAGGGGCGAGGGTGGTCAGGCCGTTGACCAGGCTGTTGGCCAGCGGATAGTTGCGCGCCTGGGCGGCGAGCTTGGTGCGCTCCCAGCGTTTTTGCTCGGTCAGTTGCCCTTCGGCGGCCCATTGCCCGAACAGCGGGTCGCAAGCCTCAGGTTGGGATTTGCCGGTCAGCCAGAGTTTATTGGCGTTGGCGTAGCCTTCGGCTTTCTGGTTATGCCCGATCTGATACTGCGCGTTCAGGCAGTCCAGTTCGGTGAAATTGAGCTTGGGGTCGTAGTACCTGACGAAGGTCGCCCAGTCGCCGCGTTCTGCCAGCCAGCGTAACCAGCGCAATTTCATCCAGTTGGCCTGGGGCAGGTCACCGTGCTCGGCGAGGAATTTCTCGATTTCGGCATTGCTCGCGGTTTTAAGGCGAGCGGTCAGTTCGTCATACGCCAGGTACGGTTCCAGCGGGTAATCGCTGAGGGCCTGGCTGTAACGGAAATAAGGACCGGTATCCCCCTTGGCGAGGGCACGTTTGGCTTCATCGTAATACTGGCGTTGGGTGGACAGGTCCACCGCCTGGGCGGTTTGAACGGCAGTGGCAGAAAGAAGAAAACAGGATAAAAGACTGAAAAGGCGACTGCGCATGAGACGTCCGGGCAGAGAAATCATGACAAGCGCGGACAATGCCCGCGCTGAATTGTCTGTAGCTTAGCCTTTTGCCAGCAGCCGGCGAAAGCTTTGCCGGCCTGTCAGCATCAGTTCGCAACATTTGTCATGCAGAGTGTCGCGAAGGTGAAATTGCCGGCCTTCTGAAGCCTCAAGTCAGGTAGAATGCGCGCCCGGTTTTTGGAGAAGCTCATGACCCTGCTCAAATTCAGCGATGTGTCCCTTGCTTTCGGCGCTATGCCGTTGTTGGACAAGGTGTCCTGGCAGATCGCCCGTGGTGAGCGGGTGTGCATCATCGGCCGCAATGGCACTGGCAAGTCCAGCATGATGAAGCTCGTCAAGGGCGACCAGAAGCCTGATGACGGCTCCGTTTGGCGCGCACCTGGCCTCAAGATTGGCGAATTGCCGCAAGAATTGCCGGTAGCCGACGAGCGGACCGTGTTCGACGTAGTGGCCGAAGGCCTGGACGGTGTCGGCGAGCTGCTCGCGCAGTATCACCACCTCAGCCAGAACATCGTCACCGACGCCGACCTGGACAAACTGATGCACGTCCAGCACGACCTCGAAGCCCGTGACGGCTGGCGTTTGCAGCAACTGGTCGACAGCACGTTGAGCCGTCTGCAGTTGCCGGCCGACAAGACCCTCGCCGAGTTGTCCGGCGGCTGGCGTCGTCGCGTCCTGCTGGCTCAGGCTCTGGTTTCCGAACCCGATCTGCTGCTGCTCGACGAACCGACCAACCACCTGGACATCGGTGCAATTGCCTGGCTCGAAGAAGCGCTGAAGGATTTCCAGGGCGCCGTGCTGTTCATCACGCACGACCGTTCATTCCTGCAGAACCTTGCAACCCGCATTCTCGAACTGGACCGCGGTGGCCTGATCGACTGGAACGGCGACTACGCGAGTTTCCTCGTGCACAAAGAAGCGTCGCTGGCGGCTGAAGAAACCGCCAACGCGCTGTTCGACAAAAAACTGGCCCAGGAAGAAGTCTGGATCCGCCAGGGCATCAAGGCCCGTCGCACCCGTAACGAAGGCCGCGTCCGCGCATTGAAAGCCTTGCGCGTCGAGCGTAGCGAACGTCGTGAGCGCACCGGCAAGGCCAACATTCAACTGGACACCGCTGACAAGTCCGGCAAACAGGTTATGGTCCTCGAGAACGTGAGCTTTGCTCACCCGGGCGGCCCGTTCCTGATCAAGGATTTCTCGATGGTCCTGACGCGCGGCGACCGTATCGGTCTGCTCGGCGCCAACGGCACCGGCAAAACCACTCTGCTGAAGCTGATGCTCAGCGGTCTGCAGCCAACCAGCGGCACAGTGGAAGAGGGGACGCGCATCGACGTGGCCTACTTCGACCAGTTGCGCCATCAACTGGACCTGGAAAAGACCGTGATCGACAACGTTGCGGAAGGTCGCGACTTCATCGATATCGATGGTCAGAGCCGTCACGTGCTGAGCTACCTCGGCGATTTCCTGTTCAGCCCGCAGCGTGCCCGCACGCCGGTGAAGGCGCTTTCAGGTGGTGAACGTGCGCGTCTGTTGCTGGCGAAACTGTTCAGCAAACCGGCGAACCTGCTGGTCCTCGACGAACCGACCAACGACCTTGACGTCGAAACTCTCGAGTTGCTGGAAGAGGTCTTGCTGACCTTCAACGGCACCGTGCTGATGGTCAGCCACGACCGGGCATTCCTCGACAACGTGGTCACCAGCACCCTGGTCTTCGAAGGTGAAGGCAAGGTTCGCGAATACGTCGGTGGTTATCAGGACTGGTTGCGTCAGGGCGGCTCGCCGCGCCTGCTGGGCGTGACCGAGAGCAAGTCCGGCAAGGCCGACCTGACCTCCGCTGTCGTGACGGCCGAAGCTGCGCCAGTTGCTGCTGTCGTCGAAGCGCCGGTGGCGAAGAAGAAGCTCAGCTACAAGTTGCAGCGTGAGCTGGAAATGTTGCCGGGTCAGATCGAAGCCATGGAGCAGCAGATCGCTACCGTTGAGGCGCAAATGGCCGATGCCGGTTTTTATCAGCGTCCTGCTGCCGAGACCGCTGCAGTGATCGCTCAGTTGGAGCAGTTGCAGGCTGAGCACGACGTAATGGTCGAGCGCTGGGCCGAGCTGGATGCCTGATTGATCCTGCTATAAAAAAGCCCGGCGTTCAGTGATGAGCGCCGGGCTTTTTGTAGGCGCTGTGGTTTAGCTTTTGATCAGGCGCACCGCGAGCACATCACAGGGCGCACCATGCAGCACGTCATTGGCAGTCGAACCCAGCAGCAATGCCAGGCCGTGTCGGCCATGGCTGCCCACCACGATCAGGTCGCAGGTTTGTTCCTTGGCCAGGTGGTGGATCTCCTGGCGTGGCTGGCCGTAGGTCAGGTGGCTGTATTCCTTGGAGAGTTCCGGATACTTCACGATCAGCCGGTCCAGGCGTTCCTTGGCCTGATCGAACTGCTGTTGTTGCAGTTGTGACAGGTCCATGGGCACGTCGCCGCCAAAGGCCATGGCCATCGGCTCGACAATGTGCACCAGGGACAGCTTCGCCCCGTTGCTCACCGACAGTTCGCGAGCGCGGTGGATTACAGGATCGCACTCTTCGGTTAGATCTACAGCGACCAGAATGTGGTTGTAGGGCATGAGGTGCTCCTCCTGAGGGTTGCAATATTGGTAAGTATGGCTGGTTTCAAGCGCATTGTTTTCAAAGTGACTCAATGCGCTCATCAAGAATCGGGAGTACAGATATGACGGTCTGGATAGTGGTGTCAATCATGTTGGTGGTGCTGAGTCCGCTGGCATGGTTGCGGCCGTCGCGCCACCAGAGCGGCCGCATGGCCCTGCGCATGGAGGCGCGACGCATCGGTTTGGCGATGCAACTGGCGCCTCAGGAGTGGCCACACTGGCTGAGCCAGGAGCCACCGAGCCCTTGCGCCCAGTACCATCGACCGCGGCGTGGCAATCGGCCGGCGTGCTGGAGTTACTGGCAAAAAGCGCCGGGTGTGTGGGTCAATCAATGGCAGGAGGTCTGCGAGGAACCGGCGTTGCTGATTCATTTCGAAAAGTTGCCAGACAACGTTTACAAGGTCGAAGCAGACAAGCAGATGATCACGTTGTATTGGGGCGAGAAGGGCGAAGCGACGGTTTTGCAGGATATTGATGCGGTGCTGAAGGCGCTGGCATAAATCGCGGAAATTTCGCGCCGCAATGGCGCGAAACGTCTGGCAGACAGGCAATAAAAAGCCCGACATCATCATCGGGCTGGAGTTGGCCAGGCAGGCCGGTAATTCTGTGTGGCGCTGATATTACGCTGGGCATTCGCCAAAAGCGTTCATGTTTTTTCCTCAAAGTCCCGCCAGCGTAGCTTGTTAAACAAAGGCTGCAGCGAATTAGGGCGACTTTTCTAACTATTGATCCTATGAATGGACTCACATGCAGCCGCGTGTTGCAGGGCTTCGCGGTTCGGAAATGACCGGAAAGTCGAGTTTCAACCCGTATTTTGGGCGATTGACAATTGTCGGAAATTCCGTGAAGGTGACGTACCCAAATCAAACGGGCGTATGAATTGAGCGTTTGTATTACAAACCGCTCCTACAGAATCCCGACTATCGCGTTGGCGGGTGTGCCGGGTGAATGGGCGTAGCATTGACGTTAAACGTCCTTGCCGAGCCATTCACCTGCGTCCGACGTGTACTGTTCAGCTTCCATATCGTGGAGATCAGTTGATGATTTACGAAGGTAAAGCCATCACGGTTAAGGCTCTTGAAAGTGGCATCGTCGAATTGAAATTCGACCTCAAGGGTGAGTCCGTCAACAAGTTCAACCGTCTAACCCTGAACGAACTGCGTCAGGCCGTAGACACCATCAAGGCAGATGCTTCGATCAAGGGTGTGATCGTCAGCAGTGGCAAGGACGTGTTCATCGTCGGCGCCGACATCACCGAATTTGTCGAAAACTTCAAGCTGCCTGATGCAGAGCTTGTTGCTGGCAACCTGGAAGCCAACAAGATTTTCAGCGATTTCGAAGACCTCAACGTCCCGACTGTCGCCGCGATCAACGGTATCGCCCTGGGCGGCGGTCTGGAAATGTGCCTGGCGGCGGACTACCGCGTCATGTCCACCAAGGCCAAGATCGGTCTGCCGGAAGTGAAACTGGGCATCTACCCGGGCTTCGGCGGTACCGTGCGCCTGCCGCGCATCATCGGTGCCGACAACGCCATCGAATGGATTGCCTCCGGCAAGGAAAACCGTCCTGAAGACGCGCTGAAAGTCGGCGCAGTCGACGCAGTGGTAGCTCCCGAGAAACTGCAGGAAGCTGCTCTGGAGCTGATCAAGCGCGCCATCTCAGGCGAGTTCGACTACAAGGCCAAGCGTCAGCCGAAGCTCGAAAAGCTCAAGCTCAACGCCATCGAGCAAATGATGTCGTTCGAAACCGCCAAGGGTTTCGTGGCCGGTCAAGCGGGCCCGAACTACCCGGCACCGGTCGAAGCGATCAAAACTATCCAGAAAGCCGCAAACTTCGGTCGCGACAAGGCGCTGGAAGTCGAAGCCAACGGTTTCGTCAAACTGGCCAAGACCTCTGCCGCGCAGAGCTTGATCGGTCTGTTCCTGAACGATCAGGAACTGAAGAAAAAGGCCAAGGCCTACGACGAAATCGCCAAAGAAGTGAAGCAGGCTGCCGTATTGGGTGCCGGCATCATGGGTGGCGGTATCGCTTATCAGTCGGCTTCCAAAGGGACGCCGATCCTGATGAAGGACATCAACGAGCACGGCATCGAGCAAGGTCTGGCTGAAGCTGCCAAATTGCTGGTGGGCCGCGTTGATAAAGGTCGCATGACCCCTGCGAAAATGGCTGAAGTGCTCAACGGCATTCGTCCGACCTTGTCCTACGGTGATTTCGGTCACGTTGACCTGGTGGTTGAAGCGGTCGTCGAGAACCCTAAGGTCAAGCAAGCTGTTCTGGCTGAAGTCGAAGGTAAGGTCAAAGAGGACACCATCCTCGCGTCCAACACCTCGACCATTTCCATCACCTTGCTGGCCAAGGCCCTCAAGCGTCCGGAAAACTTCGTCGGCATGCACTTCTTCAACCCGGTGCACATGATGCCGCTGGTTGAAGTGATCCGTGGCGAGAAGTCCAGCGAAGTGGCTGTTGCCACCACCGTTGCCTACGCCAAGAAAATGGGCAAGAACCCGATTGTCGTCAACGACTGCCCGGGCTTCCTGGTCAACCGTGTGTTGTTCCCGTACTTCGGCGGTTTCGCCAAACTGGTCAGCGCCGGAGTGGACTTCGTCCGTATCGACAAGATTATGGAAAAATTCGGCTGGCCAATGGGCCCGGCGTACCTGATGGACGTGGTTGGCATCGACACCGGTCACCATGGTCGTGACGTGATGGCTGAAGGCTTCCCGGACCGCATGAAAGACGACCGTCGTTCGGCCGTCGACGTGCTCTACGAAGCCAAGCGCCTGGGCCAGAAGAACGGCAAAGGCTTCTACGCCTACGAGACCGACAAGCGCGGCAAGCAGAAGAAAGTCGCCGATCCGTCGGTACTGGAAGTGCTCAAGCCGATCGTCTTTGAACAGCTTGAAGTCACTGACGAAGACATCATCAACTGGATGATGATCCCGCTGTGCCTGGAAACCGTGCGCTGCCTGGAAGACGGCATTGTCGAAACCGCTGCCGAAGCCGACATGGGTCTGGTCTACGGTATTGGTTTCCCTCCATTCCGTGGCGGTGCGCTGCGCTACATCGATTCGATCGGTGTTGCAGAGTTCGTTGCCCTGGCTGACCAGTACGCTGATTTGGGCGCGCTGTACCACCCGACCGCAAAACTGCGTGCAATGGCCAAAACCGGCCAGCGGTTCTTCGGTTAAGCGCCCCCAACTAGAGTGAGAGTGAATATATGAGCTTGAATCCTAGAGACGTCGTGATTGTCGACTTCGGTCGTACTCCGATGGGCCGCTCCAAGGGCGGCATGCACCGCAACACCCGCGCCGAAGACATGTCGGCGCACCTGATCAGTAAACTGCTGGAACGCAACGTCAAGGTTGATCCGAGCGAAGTCGAAGACGTGATCTGGGGCTGCGTAAACCAGACCCTGGAGCAGGGCTGGAACATCGCCCGCATGGCGTCCCTGATGACTCAGATCCCGCACACCGCTGCCGGCCAGACCGTCAGCCGTCTGTGTGGTTCGTCGATGAGCGCTCTGCACACTGCGGCGCAAGCGATCATGACCGGCAACGGTGACGTGTTCGTGGTTGGCGGCGTCGAGCATATGGGTCACGTGAGCATGATGCACGGTGTCGACCCGAACCCGCACATGTCGCTGCACGCGGCGAAAGCCTCGGGCATGATGGGTTTGACCGCTGAAATGCTGGGTAAAATGCACGGCATTACTCGCGAACAACAGGACGCTTTCGGCGTGCGCTCCCACCAGCTCGCCCACAAGGCGACCCTGGAAGGCAAGTTCAAAGACGAAATCATCCCGATGCAAGGCTACGACGAGAATGGTTTCCTGAAACTGTTCGACTACGACGAAACCATTCGTCCGGAAACTACCCTGGAAAGCCTGGCAGCTCTGAAGCCAGCGTTCAACCCTAAGGGCGGCACCGTGACAGCCGGTACTTCGTCGCAAATCACCGATGGTGCTTCGTGCATGATCGTGATGTCGGCGCAGCGTGCACAAGACCTGGGCATTCAGCCTATGGCGGTGATTCGTTCGATGGCAGTGGCAGGTGTGGACCCGGCAATCATGGGCTATGGTCCAGTACCGGCCACACAAAAAGCACTGAAGCGCGCGGGTCTTGGCATTAACGATATCGACTTCTTCGAGCTCAACGAAGCTTTCGCCGCACAGGCCCTGCCAGTGCTGAAAGATTTGAAAGTACTCGACAAGATGAACGAGAAGGTTAACCTGCACGGCGGCGCGATTGCCCTGGGTCACCCATTTGGTTGCTCCGGTGCGCGTATCTCCGGCACTCTGCTGAACGTGATGAAGCAAAATGGCGGCACCTTCGGGGTAGCTACCATGTGCATTGGTCTCGGCCAAGGCATCTCCACCGTCTTCGAACGCGTTTAAGCGTTTCGTTGAAGGAAGCCGGGGCCAAGTGCCCCGGTTTTTGTTTTTCTGAATTTATTTGTTTTTTTTTGAAAAGATTTGAGCGAGGGCCAAACCATGCCGATACAACCTGGGCTCTACCAACATTACAAAGGTCCGCAGTACCGCGTATTCAGTGTTGCGCGGCATTCGGAAACCGAAGAAGAAGTGGTCTTCTACCAAGCCCTGTATGGCGATTACGGCTTTTGGGTGCGTCCCTTGAGCATGTTCCTGGAGTCGGTCGAGGTTGACGGCGAACAGGTGCCACGCTTTGCTTTGGTGCAAGCCGAACCGAGCCTTTTTTCCAAGCCATAAGCTGAGTGCGCGCAAGACCCTGCGCTTGACCTCACCTTGTAGCCACTATATATAGCGGTGCCGCGTCAGGCGCCAACCGCCTTTCACTTCTAGAATTCAGGAATTTTCTGATCCATGGGCAAATCGCTGGTCATTGTGGAATCCCCGGCTAAGGCCAAGACCATCAACAAGTATCTGGGTAACCAATACGTGGTGAAGTCGAGTATCGGCCATATCCGAGACCTGCCCACCAGCGGTTCGGCTAGCGCCAGCAAAGAGCCAGCCGCCAAGCGCGGCAAGGCCGCTGCGGGTGAAGGTCCGGTGCTCACGCCGAAAGAGAAAGCGCGCAAGCAGCTGGTCTCGCGCATGGGTGTCGATCCCGATCATGGCTGGAAAGCCAAGTACGAGATCCTCCCGGGCAAGGAAAAGGTCATCGAAGAGCTGCGCCGGCTCGCCAAAGATGCTGACACCATCTATCTCGCAACCGACTTGGATCGCGAGGGGGAAGCCATTGCCTGGCACCTGCGCGAAGCCATTGGTGGTGACGACAGCCGCTACAAGCGCGTGGTGTTCAACGAAATCACCAAGAAAGCGATCCAGGAAGCCTTCTCCAAGCCGGGCGAGCTGGACATCGATCGTGTAAACGCACAACAAGCGCGTCGTTTCCTCGACCGCGTGGTGGGTTACATGGTTTCGCCACTGCTGTGGGCCAAGGTCGCTCGTGGCCTGTCCGCCGGTCGCGTGCAATCGGTTGCCGTGAAACTGGTGGTCGAGCGTGAGCGTGAAATCCGCGCGTTCAACCCGGAAGAGTACTGGGAAGTTCACGCCGACCTCGGTACCGCGAAGGGCGCAACCGTGCGCTTTGACGTGGCTCGCGAGAAAGGCGAAGCCTTCAAGCCGCTCAACGAAGCTCAGGCCATGGCCGCGCTGGAGAAGCTCAAGGCTTCCAGTTACAGCATCGTCAAGCGCGAAGACAAGCCGACCAGCAGCAAGCCGTCGGCGCCGTTCATCACTTCCACCCTGCAACAGGCCGCAAGTAACCGTCTGGGCTTCGGTGTGAAGAAAACCATGATGATGGCCCAGCGTCTGTACGAAGCCGGCTACATCACTTACATGCGTACCGACTCCACCAACCTCTCGGCCGATGCCGTGACGATGGCGCGTACTTATATTGAAGGCGAGTTCGGCAAGAAATACCTGCCGGAAACCCCGAATGTCTACAGCAGCAAGGAAGGCGCACAAGAGGCTCACGAAGCGATTCGCCCCTCCGATGCCAACACCGAGCCAAGCAAGCTGTCGGGCATGGAGCGCGATGCAGAGCGGCTCTACGAGCTGATCTGGCGCCAGTTCCTCGCTTGCCAGATGCTGCCGGCCCAATACCTGTCGACCACGGTCACCGTCGGTGCCGGTGACTTCGAGTTGCGCGCCAAAGGCCGCATCCTGAAGTTCGACGGTTACACCCGCGTCATGCCGCAAATCGCCAAGCCTGGCGATGACGACGTGCTGCCGGACATGGCTCAGGGCGACGCGATGAAGCTGATCAAGCTTGATCCGACCCAGCACTTCACCAAGCCGCCGGCGCGTTACTCGGAAGCGAGCCTGGTTAAAGAAATGGAAAAACGCGGCATCGGTCGTCCTTCGACCTACGCGGCGATCATTTCGACCATCCAGGATCGTGGCTACGTAGCGCTGCACAACCGTCGTTTCTACTCGGAAAAGATGGGCGACATCGTTACCGAGCGTCTGGCCGAGAGCTTCTCCAATCTCATGGACTACGGCTTCACCGCCGGCATGGAAGAGAACCTCGATGACGTGGCCCAGGGTGAGCGCGACTGGAAGAATGTGCTCGACGAGTTCTACGGTGACTTCAAGAAGAAACTTGAAGTAGCCGAAAGCGCCGAAGGCGGCATGCGCGCCAACCAACCGGTGATGACTGACATTCCGTGTGTGCTCTGCAGTCGTCCGATGCAAATTCGTACCGCATCGACCGGCGTGTTCCTCGGCTGCTCGGGCTACAGCCTGCCGCCGAAAGAGCGCTGCAAGGCCACCGTCAACCTGGTGCCAGGCGACGAAATCGCGGCGGACGACGAGGGTGAATCGGAATCGCTGGTGCTGCGTGGCAAGCACCGCTGCCCAATCTGCAGCACGGCGATGGACGCTTACCTGCTGGATGAGAAGCGCAAGCTGCACATCTGCGGTAACAACCCGGATTGCTCTGGCTACGAAATCGAAGAGGGCACTTATCGCATCAAAGGCTACGAAGGTCCGAGCCTGGAATGCGACAAGTGCGGCAGCGAGATGCAGCTCAAGACCGGCCGTTTCGGCAAGTTCTTCGGTTGCACCAATGCGACGTGCAAGAACACCCGAAAACTGCTGAAAAGCGGTGATGCAGCGCCGCCGAAGATGGATCCGGTGAAGATGCCTGAGCTGAAATGCGAAAAGGTCAACGATACCTACATTCTGCGCGACGGTGCTTCCGGCCTGTTCCTGGCGGCCAGTCAATTCCCGAAAAACCGCGAGACTCGTGCTCCGCTGGTCATGGAAATTGTGCCGCACAAGGATGAGATCGATCCGAAGTACCACTTCCTCTGCGAAGCGCCGAAGAAAGATCCGGACGGCCTGCCTGCTGTGATCCGTTACAGCCGTAAAACCAAAGAGCAGTACGTACAGACTGAAGTCGACGGTAAGCCGACTGGTTGGAAGGCGTACTACGACGGCGGCAAGTGGACGGTTGAAGACAAGCGCCCGGCGAAGACCGCTAAGGCTTAACAGGTGTTGTACTGAAAAGGCCGCATGACAACCCTCGGGTTTTCATGCGGCCTTTTTGTTTTGTGCTTGCGGGAAGCGGAGCTGATCCACGACACTGTCTGACCTGCGTGAAGCAATTATTTCGTTGTGGAGGCTGCCGTCATGGCCCACGAACTCTATACCCGTACCAACCAGAAGATTTACTTCGCCGGCCTGTCGCTGGAAGCGCTCGCCAGAGCCGAAGAGGGGCGGGCGATGAACTCCCTGGCGCTGATTCAAGCCGGACGCGAGTCAGCCTTGTTTCACCTGTACGGTGCGTTGCTGGGGCTGTGCCATGAAATCGCCGGTTTCTATCGCTTGCCTCAGGCCAATGCGCCTCGGGCAGAGTTGCTGCTGACTCGTGAAGTGCTTGAAGCCATCGCGATTCCGGAAATGGCCGAGATGGTCGAGTTGGCCAATAATTCGGAAACCTGGCTGGCCAAACTGCTGGCAGCCCACGCTGCGCTGTTTCAGCCGCCACGGGCGCCGCACAAGCCTAAGGGTGACGTGACGCAGCCGCTGATCCTGGCCGTAAACCTGGATGAAGAAGAGGCTCCACAAGAGCTGAGCCGGGAAGAGCTGGAGAGCTGGCGTCAAAACCTCAAAGGGTTGGCGATTCGGTTTCGCGAAGGTTTGAACGAGTGTTGAGGGAAGGATGACCCGATGGGTTGTCCGCTCAGGGATGAGTGCTAGCAGATATTTCTTCGCAATGACATCCGGTCAAGTTACCGAGCGAAGCCTGGCCGATGCCTATATAATCCCCGCCTTTCGTGGAGAACAGACCTTTATGCCAACGTCCTTTCTAGAAATCGTCGAGTTACCAGACGGCCGTATTGAGCTGCGCAGGGCTGAGGACGAGGGTTCTCTGGTTACTTTGGATTTCTCCGAGGATGCCAAGGCGTTCCTGCAGGGCCAGCACGTGGAAGTCGCCAAGGCGATGTTGAGCGTCGGCGTTCAGATGGCCGGACGCTTGGTTGAAGGCGATTTCAATACGGACGAGGGGACTCGGGTTCTTCATTGATCCCGCCCGTCGGTTTTTTGCTGATATCGCTACAACTTGGCTTCTCTATCCTTGGAGAAGCCCCGCGCTGTTCAATGCGCGCTTTGTTTGTCAGTTAACCCAATCGAATATTCAGGCTCTGTGCGTCCCCGATCCGGGCGGCGCTGATCAACTGTTGCCGTGAAGTTGTGCTCAATGGGTTGAGCCAGCTGACCACCGTGTGGCTGCGGCCCAGGCGCAAGGCCTCGCAGGTCAACTGCTGAGCGCTCTGAGTGCCGCGCGGTTGCAGCAGCAGGATGCGTTCGCGGTTAAGGCCGGCGTCCCGCAACCAGGCCTGGGTCAGGCTGGCGGGCGGAGCGATCAGCGTCAGCCAGCGCGCGTCCTGGTCCTGACTCAGTTCCCTGAGAATCGGCGCAAGAAGGTTCAGGCAGTTCCCGGCTGCACCACGCAGCGACAGCTCACTAAAGACTTCGGGCTCGGCGCTCCAGGGGGACTCGACCACGTCTTTCAGGATCGGCGCCAATGGCTGCACCATGAAAGCCTCGAACAACGGCAGTTGGGCTTGCTGTGATGTGTGTGGGAACTGCATAAAGCCTCCTTTAGCGGCGAATGACGCCGACACTCAAGCCTTCGATCACCAGTTCCTGATCTTTCAGGTTCACTTCGATAGGGGCGAATTCAGGGTTTTCGGCAATCAACCAGACCTTGCTACCATCGCGCTTGAAACGCTTGACGGTCACTTCGTCGCCGATCCGCGCTACTACGATCTGGCCGTTGCGGGCTTCGCGGGTGGTATGCACTGCCAGCAGGTCACCGTCGAAAATGCCCACATCCTTCATGCTCATGCCATGAACACGAAGTAGATAGTCGGCGCGAGGATGGAAGAACGACGGGTTGATGTTGCAGGACTCTTCGATGTGCTGCTGGGCGAGGATCGGAGCACCGGCAGCCACTCGGCCAATGATCGGCAGGGTGGACTCGTCGGCCTTGGCTTCGAAGCCGGGGATGCGAATACCACGGGAAGCACCGGGCGTCATCTCGATCGCACCCTTGCGGGCCAGCGCCTTGAGGTGTTCTTCCGCCGCATTGGGCGACTTGAAACCCAGTTCCTGAGCGATTTCCGCGCGGGTGGGCGGGTAGCCGTTGTCTTCGAGGCAGCGTTTGATGAAGGCCAGAATCTCTGCTTGGCGTGGCGTCAGCTTTAGCATATTGATCGCTCTGTCTTTTTATACAGTGACTGGGATTATATACAGTGAAACTGTCTTGGCAATGCCCCTTTTTTTGCCGGCCGCCAGACGGTCGATAAGCCCGCTGATTCACGCTTGCGAGTTGTATGGTTAAATAGCTGACCGACCATTCCCAAAACGAACCGTCAGGCTTGACAAGGCCTGGGCTGAAACGTATGTTTCAAACAAGTGTTTGTCAGGCGGAGTAGCCATGGCCCAGTCGGAAACCGTTGAACGCATTCTTGATGCTGCCGAGCAATTGTTCGCGGAAAAAGGTTTTGCTGAAACCTCATTGCGTCTGATCACCAGCAAGGCCGGTGTCAATCTGGCGGCGGTGAACTATCACTTCGGTTCGAAGAAGGCGCTGATCCAGGCAGTTTTTTCGCGTTTTCTCGGGCCGTTCTGCTTAAGCCTTGATAAAGAGCTGGAGCGGCGTCAGGCCAAGCCGGAGAACAAGCCGACGCTTGAAGAGCTGCTGGAAATTCTCGTCGAGCAAGCCCTGGTGGTGCAACCACGCAGCGGCAACGATCTGTCGATTTTCATGCGCTTGCTGGGTCTGGCTTTCAGTCAGAGCCAAGGGCACTTGCGGCGTTATCTAGAAGACATGTACGGCAAGGTGTTCCGCCGCTACATGATGTTGGTCAACGAAGCTGCACCGCGTATTCCGCCGATCGAGCTGTTCTGGCGCGTGCACTTCATGCTCGGCGCTGCCGCGTTCAGCATGTCCGGTATCAAGGCCCTGCGCGCAATTGCCGAGACCGACTTCGGCGTCAACACCTCCATTGAGCAAGTCATGCGTCTGATGGTGCCGTTCCTGGCGGCGGGCATGCGCGCCGAAACCGGCGTGACCGATACGGCCATGGCCACTGCGCAGTTGCGTCCGCGCAGCAAATCAACTCCGGTTGCTGCCAAGGTTTAACCGCGCACGGGTGGGCGCGGCAGCTGACATCCGCTAAGCTAGCCGCCCATGCCGACTCTCGTTCTGAACCCGCTCCCCATTTGTATCGCCGACCTGCCGGGCATAGCCCATGGCGGCGGTTGCGTGCGAGCCGGGTTTATCGTTATCAAGGAATCTCTATGACTGCTGGCCTGCAAGGCTCGTTGATGGTGGACGTCGCCGGTACCTGGCTGACGGCTGAAGATCGCCAATTGTTGCGCCAACCCGAAGTGGGCGGCCTGATCATTTTCGCCCGTAATATCGAACACCCGCGCCAGGTGCGCGAGTTGAGTGCCTCAATCCGCGCCATTCGCCCTGATCTGCTGCTGGCAGTCGACCAGGAGGGCGGCCGGGTTCAGCGTTTGCGTCAGGGCTTCGTACGGCTGCCAGCCATGCGCGCCATCGCTGACAACCCGAATGCCGAGTACCTCGCCGAACAATGCGGCTGGATCATGGCGACTGAAGTGCTGGCCGTCGGCCTCGATCTGAGCTTCGCTCCAGTGCTGGACCTCGACTTCCAGCGCAGCGCCGTGGTCGGCACCCGTTCATTTGAAGGTGATCCCGAGCGTGCAGCGTTGTTGGCGGGTGCATTTATCCGTGGCATGAATAGCGCGGGAATGGCCGCAACCGGCAAGCACTTTCCCGGTCATGGCTGGGCCGAGGCCGATTCCCACGTTGCGATCCCTGTTGATGAGCGCAGTCTCGACGAAATCCGCGCCAATGACCTGGTGCCGTTCGCCCGACTGAGCAAGCAATTGGCCGCGGTCATGCCAGCCCACGTGATTTATCCACAAGTCGATTCCCAGCCTGCCGGCTTCTCCCGTCGCTGGTTGCAGGACATCCTGCGTGGCGAGCTGCAATTTGACGGCGTGATCTTCAGCGATGACCTGTCCATGGCCGGCGCCCACGTGGTCGGCGATGCTGCCAGCCGTATCGAAGCGGCGCTGACTGCCGGTTGCGACATGGGCCTGGTGTGCAACGATCGCGCGGCCGCTGAATTGGCCCTGAGCGCCGCCCAGCGTCTGAAGGTCAAGCCGTCCGAACGCATTGCGCGGATGCGCGGCCAGTCGTACGCCAGCACTGAATACCGTCAAGACCCGCGCTGGCTGACAGCCGTGGGCGCGCTCAAAGATGCTCAACTGATTGATTGAGGACTTTTCGATATGACGGTTTACGCGATTATCGGTGGAACCGGCCTGACTCAACTCGAAGGCCTGAGCATTCGTCAGTCATTGGCGGTGGACACGCCGTACGGCGCGCCTTCGGCTGAAGTGCAGATTGGCGAGTACGCCGGCAAGGAAGTGCTGTTTCTCGCGCGTCACGGTCATCCTCACCGTTTTCCGCCGCATCAAGTGAACTACCGCGCCAACCTCTGGGCGTTGAAACAGGCTGGCGCCGAAGCGATTCTCGCGGTCAACGCCGTGGGTGGGATTCATTCCGCGATGGGGACCGGACATTTCTGTGTGCCGCATCAGCTGATCGACTACACCAGTGGTCGCGAGCACACCTATTTCGCCGATGATCTGCATCAGGTCACACACATCGATTTCAGCTATCCCTACAGCGAGCCACTGCGTCAGCAATTGATCGCGGCGCTGGCGGTCGAAAGTGTCGGCTACAGCAGTCATGGCGTGTATGCCTGCACTCAAGGGCCGCGACTGGAAACCGTCGCTGAAATCGCCAGACTGGAGCGCGACGGATGCGACATCGTCGGCATGACCGGAATGCCGGAAGCGGCATTGGCTCGCGAGCTGGAAATGGATTACGCCTGTCTGGCGCTGGTAGTAAACCCGGCAGCGGGCAAGTCGACGGCAGTGATCACCATGGCCGAGATCGAGCAAGCACTGCATGACGGGATGGGTAAGGTGAAGTCGACGTTGGCTCGGGTGCTTAAAGGCTGATCAATCGTTAAACCGAGTTGACCCTTTCGCGAGCAGGCTCGCTCCCACAGGTGCAGTGATCACCTGCTCGCGAAGGCGATTTACCTATTGCCGCTATTTTTCGAGTTTATCCGGCAACGGCGCAAACAACGCTTCAATATCATCACTCTGCAACTTCCAGTCCCCGGTCTTGCGCCCATCCAGCACGCCAGCCGCCAAGTCGGATTTTTCCTTCTGCAGATGCTGAATCTTCTCTTCCACCGTGCCTCTGGCAATCATCTTATAGACGAACACCGGCTTCTCCTGACCAATGCGATACGCCCGGTCAGTTGCCTGATTTTCCGTCGCCGGATTCCACCACGGATCGTAGTGGATCACCGTGTCGGCTTCGGTCAGGTTCAGGCCGACGCCACCTGCCTTCAGGCTGATCAGAAAGATCTGACGCTTGCCGCTCTGGAAGTCTTTTACCGGGGCGCGCCGGTCGCGGGTCTGCCCGGTCAGCAGCGCATAATCGACGCCGCGTTTTTTCAGCTCGTCTTCAATCAGCGACAGCATTGAAGTGAACTGCGAGAACAGCAGAATCCGCCGACCCTCATCGAACAATTCCTCAAGCATTTCCATCAGGCTGTCGAGCTTGCCCGACGTGCTGCCGCGGGTGGGCAGGGTGGCATCGTTGACCAGCCTCAGATCGCAGCAGACCTGGCGCAGCTTCAGCAGCGCTTCAAGAATGATGATCTGGCTGCGCGCCACGCCCTTGCGGGTGATCTCGTCGCGGACTTTCTTGTCCATCGCCAGACGCATGGTTTCGTACACGTCGCGCTGGGCTTCGTTGAGCTCGACCCAATGGATGATTTCGGTTTTCGGCGGCAACTCGGTCGCCACCTGTTCCTTGGTTCGACGCAGCAGGAACGGTTTTATCCGGCCATTGAGGTGCTGAAGTCGTACTTCGCTGGCGCGCTTTTCGATTGGCACGCGGTAATCGCGATTGAAGCTTTTTACATCACCCAGCCAGCCGGGCAGCAGGAAGTGAAACAGCGACCACAGCTCACCCAGGTGGTTTTCCAGCGGCGTGCCGCTCAGGCACAGGCGCTGACGGGCATTCAACTCGCGGGCAGCGTGGGCGGCCTTGCTGTTGGGGTTCTTGATGTATTGCGCCTCGTCCAGAACCAATACGTGCAAAGGCTGGGCCGCCAGACGTTCGACGTCCTTGGGCAGCAACGCATAGGTGGTCAGGATCAGGTCGTAATCGGCCAGCGTGTCGAAATGCTTTTTGCGGCTGGCGCCGTACAGTGCCAGCACTTTGAGTTGCGGCGTGAAGTGCGCCGCTTCATCCAGCCAGTTTGGGATCAGGCTGGTGGGCATCACCACCATGCACGGCCGATCGAGGCGTCCGGCGTTCTTCTCGCTGAGAATGTGCGCCAGGGTCTGTAGGGTTTTGCCCAGACCCATGTCGTCCGCGAGAATCCCGCCGACTTCCAGTTGTCGCAACGACTGCATCCAGCTCAAGCCTTCCAGCTGATAGGGGCGCAAGGTCGCGTTCAAGCCTTCCGGTGCGGTCCCGGTGAAGTCCTTGATGTCCCGCAGCCGCTGGGCAAAGGTGCGAATTTGCTCGCCACCCTCCCAAAGCAACGGCAGGTCTTCCAGTGGATTCAGTCGCGTGGCATCGGCCTTGCTCAGGCGCAGCGTCGTTTCACCGGGCCCTTGCAGGTAGAACTCGCCGAGGGTCGCCAGTACCGGTTTCAATCGGCCGAAGGGCAGGGCGACTTGCAGCGGGCCGTACTCAGAGTTCGGGCGATTGGGAATGTTCACCAGGATCAACTCGTCGTCGCGACGTCGGGCGAGGCGTTCCGGATTGAGGATCTCGGTGTGAGAGCGCATCAGGTTGAGCAGGATCGGCAGCAGACTCAGCCGCTCGCCGTTGACGATGATTCCCAGCTCCAGATCGAACCAGTCACGCTCCGGCGCTTGTTCGACGGTGGCGTACCAATCGTCCACGGCAGTCAGGTCGAAACCGAAGTCTTCGTCGATCTGCAACTCCCAGCCCTGGGTGCGCAGCTTCGGCAGTTCATTGAGGGTGAAAGTCAGCCAGGCGCTGTCGTTGACCATCTCGAAAAGTTCGCCGGCGCTTTCCGGCAAGGCCTTGCTTTGCCGGGTGGCAACCTTGAAGCCGAGGATTCGTAGCTGCTCCCTGTAGGTCTGTTCGACTTCCGGGTGGCGTTTTATTCGTAACGTTTGCGTCTCCTGACGAATCAGGATGTCAGCGTTCTTCTGCCCGGAAACGTATTCATCCAGATAGCTGAAAGACAACGCCGCGCGATGCTGAATATAACGCTGCATCTTGCCGTTGCGCGGTTCGAAGGCGCTGAATTCGATGCTCGCCAGCCACAGGCGCGGCACCGGTTGCACGTTATCCACCAGCACTTGTGGCGGCGCCTTCGGGCTACGGTTTTCCAGTACGGCTTGAAGTTTCTCGAGTAGCTCGGCGTCTTGCGCGGCAGCGGGATAAGCCAGGGTTTCCTGCACTTTCAGCAGCACCGCCGCGCAGTGCTTGCAGTTGCTGTGGACCGGGCAGGTGCAAGTGGCATCGATCATCAGCAACGTGGCTTTGGCTGACTCGCGCAGGCGAATGGTCTGGCGGTAAACGTTACCGCCAGAGCCCTCGCAGGCGGCAATGATTGTGGCGTCGCCGGCCTCGACGATCCTGACGCGGTTCTCCAAAGCGTAGCGGCGGCCACGCTCCAGGCTCTGTTCCTTGAATCGGCTGACCCAGGAAGGTGCCAGGGGTTTGCTCAGGGTCGGGGGCATAAGGACTCAATCAGTCCGGAATTTCATCGGGGACTGGCCGAGGCGCAGGGGACGTCAGCGAGGTGATCTTGATCAGCAGGCCGAGATGGCCGTTGTCGAGGAAGTTCAGCTGGCCGTTCTTGGTGTGGCTTTCCTGTTTCATGCTTTCGCTGGCGGTGACCAAGCCGTTGGCGTCGATCTGGTTGACCCAGAAGTCTGCATCCACATCGGTGAACCGCCCCAGTTTCATGCTCAGCGTGCCCTCGATCGGGAACTGACCGAACTGTTCCTTGCCCTCGCTGATCGCGACTTTGCTGGCCTCTTCGCCGAGAGTCTGTTGCCAGGCCTTGTGCAGCAATACCGTGTATTCATTGCTGGCGGTGAGTTTTTCCACTTCGGCATTGAGACTCGGTGTGCGCAGGCTGTCGGGGTTGATGGGCTGAGCTCCGGCAGCCCAGTCTTCCGGCGCGGCGCGGCTGACGATCGCCGGCACGGCGTTTTGGCGGACCAGAATCATTTCTATCTGGTACAGGTCATCGGCAAACGTCGTTGGCGCAACCAGGGTCATCAACAGAATCAGTAAGCGAAACAGGCGCATGCGGCGTCCTTCAAGCAGTTTTCGGAATGAGGTGCTCAAACAGCGCCTCTACAGTATTAAAGCGCTCTTCCGGGCGCTCCATCGGCACCTGGAATTTAAACATCGTGGCGCCTTCGAATTTGTAGCGTTTGGGCTGGCTCTGGATCAGTTTGATCAGCGTCAGCGGGTCGACCGGGGTTTGCGTCGCGAACTCGATTCGGCCACCTTGCGGGCCGCCGTCGACTTTCTTGATGCCCAGTAGCTCGGCCTGCAATTTCAGCGCGGTAATGCGCATCAGGTTCTTGGTCGGTTCCGGCAACAGGCCGAAACGATCGATCATCTCCACCTGCAAGTCCTTGAGGCCTTCCTCGTCGGTGGCCGAGGCGATGCGTTTGTAGAGAATCAGTCGGGCGTGCACGTCCGGCAGATAGTCCTCGGGAATCAACGCCGGTACCCGCAGATTGACTTCCGGACCACCGCCGAGCGGCTGGTCGAGGTTCGGTTGTTCGCCCTTGCGGATCGACTTCACTGCGCGCTCGAGCATCTCCATGTACAGCGTGAAACCGACGGCCTGGATCTGTCCGCTCTGCCCGTCGCCGAGCAATTCGCCGGCGCCACGGATTTCCAGGTCGTTGGTGGCGAGCACGAAGCCCGCGCCGAGGTCCTGGGTATTGGCGATCGCTTCCAGGCGTTTTTCGGCGTCAGGCGTGATTTGCTGACGCGGCGGCGTCAGCAAATAAGCGTAAGCCTGGTGGTGACTGCGACCGACCCGGCCGCGCAACTGGTGCAGCTGCGCCAGGCCGAACTTGTCGGCACGCTCGATGATGATGGTGTTGGCGCTAGGCACGTCAATGCCGGTCTCGATGATGGTCGAGGCGATCAGCACGTTGAAGCGCTTGTGGTAGAAGTCGCTCATCACTTGTTCGAGATCGCGTTCACGCATCTGCCCGTGGCCGATACCGATCCGTGCTTCCGGCACCAGTTCGGCGAGGTCGGCGGCGCATTTCTCGATGGTCTTCACGTCGTTGTGCAGGTAATAGACCTGACCGCCACGCAACAGCTCACGAAGCAAGGCCTCTTTGACCGTGCTCTTGTTCTGCTCCATGACGAAAGTCCGTACCGACAGGCGACGGGCCGGCGGCGTGGCGATAATCGACAGGTCGCGCATGCCCGACACCGCCATGTTCAGCGTACGCGGAATCGGCGTGGCGGTCAGGGTGAGGATGTCGACTTCACTGCGCAGGGCCTTGAGCTGTTCCTTCTGACGGACACCGAAACGGTGCTCTTCGTCGATGATCACCAGCCCCAGGTTTTTGATTTTCACGTCGTCCTGCAGCAGCTTGTGCGTGCCGATGACGATGTCGATCTTGCCTTCGGCCAGGTCCGCGACCGCGGCGTTGACTTCCTTGGTCGACTTGAAGCGACTCATCACTTCCACGCTCACCGGCCAATCGGCGAAGCGGTCGCGGAAGCTGTTGTAATGCTGCTGGGCGAGCAGGGTGGTCGGCACCAGAATCGCCACCTGACGACCGCCATGCACCGCAATGAACGCGGCGCGCATCGCCACTTCGGTCTTGCCGAAACCGACGTCGCCGCAGACCAGACGGTCCATCGGTTTCGGCGCGAGCATGTCGGTGCGCACCGCTTCGATGGTGGTTTGCTGGTCCGGGGTTTCTTCGAACGGGAAGCCCGCGCTGAAGGTTGCGTAATCGGCTTTCGGGTCGGCGAACGCATAACCTTCGCGAGCGGCGCGGCGGGCATAGATGTCGAGCAATTCAGCCGCCACGTCGCGCACCTGTTCGGCGGCTTTGCGTTTGGCTTTCTGCCAGGTCTCGGAGCCCAGGCGGTGCAGTGGGGCCAGGGCATCGTCGCTGCCGGTGTATCGGGCGATCAGATGCAGGTTGGCCACCGGCACGTATAGCTTGGCGTTTTCGGCGTATTCGAGGGTCAGGAATTCGGCTGCCTGACTATCGATTTCCAGGATCGTCAGCCCGAGATAGCGACCGACGCCGTGATCGATATGCACCACCGGCGCGCCTTCGCGCAGCTCGGTGAGGTTCTTGATGACGGCATCGTTGTTGGCATCGGCGCGTTTCTCGCGGCGACGGCGCTGCATCACGCGCTGACCGAACAGAGGGCTTTCGGCGACCAGGGCCAGGGCCGGGTCGTCAAGCACCAGGCCTTCGTCGAGCGGCGCGATGGTGATCGCCAGGCGCTCTTTGCTTGCGACAAAGTCCGGCCAGCTGTCGACGGTTTTCGGTCGCAGTTTCAAGCGTTCCAGCAATTCCAGCAACACTTCACGACGGCCCGCGGACTCGGCGGTAAACAGCACGCGACCGGGAAACTCGTCGAGGAAACCCGCCAGCGCCGCCAACGGTTGGGTGGCCTTGGCTTCGATGGCCAGGTTCGGCAGCTCCCGAGCGGGGAAGCGCTCGCGACCGACGCCGGTTTCCACGTCCTGTTGACTGGCAACCACGCGCGGCCAGTTCTTCAGCCGAGCGAAGCAATCTTCCACTGGCAGGAACAGTTCAGCTGGCGGCAATAAAGGACGGGCCGGATCGACGCGACGCTCTTCATAGCGATTGCGCACGTCGTTCCAGAAATTTTCCGCCGCCTGCTCGATGCCGGGCAGGGAAAACACTTGCGTGTCCTGGGGCAGGTAATCGAACAGCGTGGAAGTTTCGTCGAAGAACAGCGGCAGGTAGTACTCGATACCGGCCGGGGTAATCCCGCTGCTCAAGTCCTGGAAGATCGGGCAGCGACGGAAGTCGACATCGAAACGCTCGCGAAAGCGCGCCTTGAAGCGGGTGACCGCATCCTTTTGCAGCGGAAACTCTCTCGCTGGCAGGAGGCGAACCGTTTCAACCTTGTCGATAGAGCGCTGGTTTTCCGGATCGAAGGTACGAAGGGTCTCGATTTCGTCGTCGAACAGGTCAATTCGAAAAGGCAGTTTGCTGCCCATCGGGAACAGGTCGATCAACGAGCCGCGCACGGTGAATTCGCCATGCTCGTAGACGGTATCGACGTAGCGATAGCCGCTGGCCTCAAGCCGCGTGCGCATTTGCTCGACATCGAGCTTCTGGCCGATGTCCAGCACCAGGCTGCTTCCGAGCAGGAATTTGGTCGGTGCCAGGCGATGCAGGGCCGTCGTGATCGGCACGACCAAAACGCCATGACTCAGCTCTGGCAGTCGATACAACGCGGAGATTCGCTGGGAAATAATGTCCTGGTGCGGCGAAAACAGATCGTAGGGCAGCGTTTCCCAGTCCGGGAAATGCAGCACCGGCAAATCCGGGGCGAAGAAACTCAGCTCCTGTTCCAGCCGTTCGGCACTTTGGCTGTCGGCAGTCAGTAGCAGGGTGAAGCGCTTGGCAGCGCTGGCGGCCTCGGCAATGGCCAGGCTCAGGGCGGCACCGGGCAGGTTGCCCCAGTGCTGTTTACCTGCCGCGGCAGGGAGAAGCGGTAGACGCAGAACGGGCACGGAAGGTTGAGCTCCAAGCGTTGCGACAAAGTCGGTAATTGTAGCGGTCCCGGGTGCCGCCTGTCAGTTGCAGATGTGTCTATTACGCAGGTTGGGCGAAATGTAGTGGTAAAGACAAAATCGGCCCGTTTTTTAGTAAAAATCACTGAATATGTAGTGGCAAAACGACCGAGTGTTACGGAGGGTTACAGACAAGACAGCGTTGTCTCCCAAAAAACGACTGCGCTGCAGGCCACGGTTTTATTGGGCTTGAGCCGTGCGTTATTTTTTCGAAGAGGATTTTGTTACTGGCCACGCGACAGGCGCGCATTGCTACGGGAGGCACTCGGCGGCATAATGTAGCCCCTTTTTTCTGCCCCTACATGTGGAAGGTTCCCGTGACTCAGAAGCCCGACCAGTGTCTTGGTGAATGGATCGACCGTGAAGCACTCGCAGAAGCGATGATTCCGCTTATCGGTCAGCTCTACCGCAATAACAACGTGGTGAGCTCGATCTATGGCCGCAGCCTGATCAATCGTTCAGTCATTGCGATTCTCAAAGCTCACCGCTTTGCTCGTCATCGTCAGTCTGATGACAGCGAATTGTCCGTCCACGAAACATTCCCGCTGCTCAAGGCAATGAGCGAGCTCAAGCTCGGCGCTGCTTCGGTAGACCTGGGCAAGCTTGCAGTCAAGTTCAAGGCTGAAGGCAATGGCCGTACTGCCGAGCAGTTCGTCCGTGAAGAACTGGCTGACGTCGTTGGTCAGCAAAATGTTTCCGCCCGCAAAGGTACCGACGTTGTTCTGTACGGCTTCGGTCGTATCGGCCGTCTGCTGGCGCGCATCCTGATCGAGAAAACCGGTGGTGGCGACGGCCTGCGTCTGCGCGCCATCGTTGTCCGCAAGGGCGCCGAGAACGATCTGGTCAAACGTGCCAGCCTGCTGCGTCGTGATTCGGTTCATGGTCCGTTCGATGGCACCATCACCATTGATGAAGCCAACAACACCATCACCGCCAACGGCAACCTGATCCAGGTTATCTACGCGAAAAACCCGACTGAAGTGGACTACACCCAGTACGGCATCAAAGACGCACTGCTGGTGGACAACACCGGTGTGTGGCGTGACGCCGACGGTCTGGGCCAGCACTTGGCTTGCCCGGGTATTGATCGCGTTGTTCTGACCGCGCCTGGCAAAGGCAAGCTGAAGAATATCGTTCACGGCATCAACCACGGTGAAATCACCGCTGATGACAAGATCGTTTCCGCGGCTTCCTGCACCACCAACGCCATCGTGCCGGTGCTCAAAGCCGTCAACGACAAGTTCGGCATCATCAACGGTCACGTTGAAACGGTTCACTCGTACACCAACGACCAGAACCTGATCGACAACTTCCACAAAGGCGATCGCCGTGGCCGTAGCGCCGCGTTGAACATGGTAATCACCGAGACCGGTGCTGCCACCGCTGCTGCCAAGGCTTTGCCTGAGCTGGCCGGCAAGCTGACCGGTAACGCGATCCGCGTTCCGACGCCAAACGTGTCGATGGCCATTCTCAACCTGAACCTTGAGAAAGCCGCCACCCGTGAAGAGATGAACGAGTACCTGCGCTACATGGCGCTGCACTCCGATCTGCATAAGCAAATCGACTACGTCAATTCGCAGGAAGTGGTGTCCACCGACTTCGTTGGCTCGCGCCACGCAGGCGTGGTGGACGCTGAAGCAACCATCAGCCAAGACAACCGCGTTGTTCTGTACGTTTGGTACGACAACGAATTCGGTTACAGCTGCCAGGTGGTTCGCGTGATGGAAGACATGGCCGGTGTAAACCCGCCTGCATTCCCGCGCTAAGCGTTAGCTGCACATGAAAACGCCCCGACTTTGGTCGGGGCGTTTTTGTTTGTGCGGTTTGGTCCGTTGCAGGTGTGTTGTCGGTGTTGGCCTCTTCGCGAGCAAGCCCGCTCCCACATTTGATCGAGTTGTCCCGGCGGACGCGGTCAAATGTGGGAGCGGGCTTGCTCGCGAAGGCGATGGATCAGGCGCCGCCGACCACAGAGGCTTGCGCAGTCGGCAATTCATGCCGATTGCCACGGAACAACACCAGCGTCGCGATCAACCCCAACACCGCCGCACCACTGAGCCATATCCCCGGTGCAGCCTTGTTATCCAGCACATGAATCAGGTACGTACACGCCGCCGGCGTAAATCCCCCGAAGGTCGCGGTTGCCAGGCTGTAGGCCAAGGAGAATCCAGTCGTACGAACTTCCACCGGCATGATCTCGGTCAGCGCCACGACCATGGCGCCGTTATACGAGCCATACAGGAACGACAGCCATAACTCGACGATCAGCAGGTGGCTGAAGCTCGGGTTCGCTACCAGCCACGACAGGGCGGGATAGGCGGTGAGGATCGCCAGAATCGTCGCCGCCAGCAGCAAGGGTTTGCGTCCGATCCTGTCGGAAAACGCTCCCATCACCGGTAGCCAAAAGAAGTTCGACAGACCGATACACACCGTCACCAGCAACGCATCCAGATCCGACAAATGCAGTTCGGCTTTACCGAAGGTCGGGGTGTAGGCGGTGATCAGATAGAACGACACCGTGGTCATCACCACTAACGCCATACCGGCGATGACGATGCCAAAGTTCTGGCTGATCGAGCGGACGACGTCCCGCAGGGTAGGGCGGTGTTTACGCGCCTGGAATTCCGGGGTTTCTTCCAGCGAGCGACGAATCACGAAGATCACCGGCACGATCATGCAGCCGATCAGGAACGGCACGCGCCAGCCCCAGTCGCCCATTTGTTCCGGGCTGAGCCAGTGGTTCAATCCCACGCCGAGCAGGCCGGCGAACACGACCGCCGCTTGCTGACTGGCGGACTGCCAACTGACAAAGAAACCTTTGCGGCCCGGGGTGGAAATCTCGGCGAGGTAGACCGACACACCGCCCAGTTCCACGCCGGCCGAGAAGCCTTGCAGCAGGCGACCGAACAGCACGATTAGCGGCGCCGCAACGCCCAATGTGGCGTAACCCGGCACGCAGGCGATCAGTACCGTGCCGGCGGCCATCATTGCGAGGGTGATGATCAGGCCTTTGCGTCGACCGTGACGATCGATATAGGCACCGAGGAAAATCGCCCCCAATGGGCGCATCAGGAAACCGGCACCGAAGGTGGCCAGGGACAACATCAGTGAGGCAAAAGCGCTGTCGGCAGGGAAGAAGGTTTTGGCGATGGCCGTGGCGTAAAAGCCGTAGACCATAAAGTCGAACATCTCGAGAAAGTTACCGCTGACAACGCGAAAAATCGCTTTGCCTTTGCTCGTGTTGGCAGACATTTGTAGGTACTCACGCTGGTAAATCTTGTTTGAAACGCTGCACCTGTGGGAGCGAGCAGGCTCGCTCCCACGCGCTCTGAGGCCCATAATGGCGGGCGCGGTTTTGAGGGGGGATGAAGAATTGTTAACTGGACGGTGGAGTGGGCTTGTGGTGCTGGCCGGCATTTTGTCCGGTTGTGGCAACGGCGACAGCCTGGAACGCTTCGACGGCCCGACCATGGGCAGTCGTTATTCCATTCAATACGTAAGACATTCCTCCACGCCCGGGCCGAAAGCGGTGCAGGCCGAAGTAGAAAATATCCTCGCCGAAGTGGATCGACAATTCTCGACCTATCGCAGCGACTCGGACACCGAACGCTTCAATGCACTGCCGGCCGGTCGCTGTCAGGTCATGCCTGGCCCTGTGCTCGAATTGATCCGTGTGGGCGAGCAATTGTCATCCCAAAGCGAAGGCTCCTACGACCTGACCGTGGAACCGCTGCTCAATCTCTGGGGATTTGGCCCGCAGGGTCGTGAGGAAAAAGTCCCTACTGCCGAAGCGCTCGCCGAAGTAAGGCAGCGCGTCGGTCACGCGCACCTGCGTATCGACGGCGATCAGCTGTGCAAGGACGCCGCGGTCGAGGTCGACTTCAACAGCATCGCCGCCGGTTACGCGGTCGACACGATTGCCGCAAAACTCGAAGCAATGGGCATCCACAGTTACCTCGCCGAAGCCACCGGCGAACTCAAGGCCGCCGGTAAGAAACTCGACGGCTCACCGTGGCGCATCGCCCTGGAAGAACCCCGCAACGATCAGCAAGTGGCCGAGCGCATCATCGCCGTCGACGGCTACGGCGTTTCCACTTCCGGCGATTACCGCAACTATTTCGAGCAGGACGGTCGGCGTTATTCCCACACCTTCGATGCCCGCACCGGGGCGCCGGTCTTACACACTCTTGCGTCAGTCACGGTGATTCATCCTTCAGCGTTGATGGCCGATGGCTTATCGACGCTGTTGCTGATTCTGGGGCCCGAAAGGGGTTGGGACTATGCCGAAACGCATGACATCGGTGCATTCTTTGTGATTCGTGCCGATACAGGATTCGTCACACGAACCACGCAGGCTTTTGAACGCCTGAGTGGCGGAAAAACCGAGTGATCGCGGCGATTCAAGCAGCAAAGACTGGCGTTGTAGTGCAGGCAAAACTAGCCTACGACGCGACCAAGGGTTAATGTGCGCGGCGTTGACGCTTATATAGACTGTGTCCGGGTTCTGCACTGGCCCCAAATTGTTCCTTCACGCCGCAGATCGGCGTGATTTAGCCGCAGGTGCCGAGGGCGCCGCGGCCTGTTCTGAGGAGTATGCATGGCTGTCTACAACTACGACGTGGTGGTGCTGGGTTCCGGCCCTGCGGGAGAAGGCGCGGCAATGAACGCCGCCAAAGCAGGGCGCAAGGTGGCGATGGTCGATAGCCGTCGCCAGGTCGGCGGCAACTGCACCCACCTGGGCACCATCCCGTCCAAGGCACTGCGTCACTCGGTCCGGCAGATCATGCAGTTCAACACCAACCCGATGTTCCGGGCCATTGGTGAGCCGCGCTGGTTCTCGTTCCCGGACGTGTTGAAAAGCGCTGAAAAAGTCATCTCCAAACAAGTCGCTTCGCGCACCGGCTACTACGCCCGTAACCGCGTCGACGTGTTCTTCGGCACCGGCAGCTTCGCTGACGAGCAAACCATTGAAGTGGTCTGCGCCAATGGCGTGGTCGAAAAACTGGTGGCCAAGCACATCATCATCGCCACCGGCTCGCGCCCTTATCGTCCGGCGGACATCGATTTCCACCACCCGCGTATCTACGATAGCGACACCATCCTCAGCCTCGGCCACACCCCGCGCAAACTCATCGTTTACGGCGCTGGCGTGATTGGTTGTGAGTACGCTTCGATCTTCAGTGGTCTGGGTGTATTGGTTGAGCTGGTGGACAACCGCGGTCAGTTGCTGAGCTTCCTCGACTCGGAAATTTCCCAGGCCCTGAGCTATCACTTCAGCAACAACAACATCACGGTTCGCCACAACGAAGACTACGACCGCGTCGAAGGCGTGGACAACGGCGTGATCCTGCACCTCAAGTCCGGCAAGAAGATCAAGGCCGACGCCTTGCTCTGGTGTAACGGCCGTACCGGTAACACCGATCAACTGGGTCTGGAAAACGTCGGCGTGAAGGTCAACAGCCGTGGCCAGATCGAAGTCGACGAGGCCTACCGTACCTGCAAGCCGAACATCTACGGTGCCGGTGACGTGATTGGTTGGCCGAGCCTGGCCAGCGCTGCTCACGACCAGGGTCGTTCGGCCGCTGGCAGCATCGTTGACAACAATAGCTGGCGCTTCGTCAACGACGTGCCGACTGGCATCTACACCATTCCGGAGATCAGCTCGATCGGCAAGAACGAGCAGGAGCTGACTCAGGCCAAAGTGCCGTACGAAGTGGGCAAGGCGTTCTTCAAGGGCATGGCGCGTGCACAGATCGCCGGCGAGCCTCAGGGCATGCTGAAGATTCTGTTCCACCGCGAAACCCTGGAAGTGCTGGGCGTTCACTGCTTCGGTTATCAGGCGTCGGAGATCGTTCACATTGGTCAGGCGATCATGAACCAGCCGGGCGAAATGAACACGCTGAAGTACTTCGTCAACACGACGTTCAACTACCCGACCATGGCCGAAGCCTATCGGGTAGCGGCGTACGATGGCCTCAACCGGCTTTTTTGAGCGGCTCCGGCCGGTGGCCTGAGCCGGCCGGGGAGACCGATTTCAGCAATTCTCGAGCGTGGCGCTGGCCAAACCGGGAAAGTCTGTAATCAGGCTGTCAACGCCGAAGTCGGCGAGTCTGCGCATTAGCGCGGGCTCGTTGACCGTCCATACCGACACATGCAGCCCCTGACGCTGCGCCTTCTGCAGGCGTTCCGGCGTACACAGGGTCCAGTTCAGCGCCAGAATCTCACAGCCATAGCTTTGCGCGACCTTCAACGGGTCGAGCCAGGCGTACTCGGCCACCAATCCGCGGGACACGTCCGGCACGAAGTCCAGCGCGGCTTTCAACACTTCGCGTGAACTCGACGTAATCGTGATCTTGTCCCGCACACCGAAACGCTGAGCCATTTCGCGAATTGCCAGCACCGTAGTCGCGGCGCGGGTGCGCGAAGCGCTTTTGACTTCCAGCTGCCAGTGCTCGAAATCGCATTTCTCGAACAGTTCTTCCAGTGTTGGAATCGGGCACGGTTTGATCCAGCCCGGTCCGCCAGTGCGCGCATCGTAGGTCACCAACTCGGCTGCCGTGTGCTCGACGACTTTGCCGCGACGGTCGGTGGTGCGTTTGAGCGTCGGGTCATGGATGACCATCAACTCGCCGTCCATGGACAGGTGCAGGTCCAGTTCGCAGCGGCGCACGCCGTGCTTGAGGCATTGCTGAAAGCTGGTCAGCGTATTTTCCGGTGCTTCGCCCTTGGCGCCGCGATGGCCGTAGATGAGAGTCACGGTTCTTCCTTAAATTAAATGCCTGATTCGTTTTGTTCGCGGGCCAGACGTCGTTCCTGGGCCTGCTTCTGCAAAATGTAGCGGGCCAGCAATTGGCGCTGGGCATCGGTCGGGTATTCGAACTCGGTGCCGACGTCATAGCCGTCGCCTTTGCGATCGCAATGGGTGACGCGAGCCCGCAACAAGAGTCCGAGTGCTTGCGGCATCAGTACCAGTTTGACCGACAGGTGCGCGTCCTCGGCAATGGGCGTCGGATGCTGAAATTCGATCCCGCCTTCGGAAATGATCACCGGCTGCGGCTCGCCGATCTGCCCGAGCACGGTGATTGCGATCACCTGGCTGAGTAAATCGATGCGTTTATTCTGGGATTTCAGGAACGCAGCGAGGTTCCGGTCGCGCTCACTGATCTGGCGCAGCAGGTGCTGTGACTCGAATTCGCTCAGGTGCAGTTCGCTGAGCAAGTTGAACAGAGGGGAAGCATCCTGCAACACTTCCTGGCCTGCGGCTTCGGGAGCGGACAGGGGCCGAATTTCCAGTGCGATCGTGTCCTCGATACGGTAGTATTCGCGGCGATCTTCTTCATCTAATGTCGACATGGCGAACCCATGGTAGCGGCGGTGGTCTGAGTGTAAAGCTGGTTATCGACCCCCGCCACAAGGACGTTCCTTTTCCCTCCGAACAAGCCCCGACATGTTCAGACCTCTCTTCGTATTTATTGGCACGCGTTATACCCGTGCAAAGCGTCGCAATCATTTTGTGTCATTCATTTCCCTGACCTCGATGATCGGACTCGCCCTTGGCGTGGTCGTGATGATCGTGGTGCTGTCGGTCATGAACGGCTTCGATCATGAGATGCGCACCCGCGTGCTGGGCATGGTGCCCCACGCGACCATCGAGTCCGGTGATCCAATCAGTGACTGGAAAAGCCTGGCCGCCAAGGTCAAGCAGAACCCGCAGGTGACGGCCGTGGCGCCGTTTACCCAGATGCAGGGGTTGCTGACCAACAACGGCAAGGTCTCCAAAGTCCTGCTCAATGCCATCGACCCTGCGCTGGAACGGCAGGTCTCGATCATTGATAACTTCATGCAGCAGGGCAAACTCGACGACCTGGCGCCGGGCAGTTTCGGCATCGTCATCGGTGACAAGGCCGCGGCCAAGTTGGGTGCGGCGATCGGCGACAAGCTGACGTTTGTGGCGCCGGAAGTCACCGTGACCCCGGCCGGGATGTTCCCGCGCATGAAACGCTTTACCGTGGTCGGCATCTTCCATGTCGGCGCCGGTGAGCTGGACGGCTATCTGGGCATCACCAATCTGCAGGATCTGGCCAAGCTGCATCGCTGGAAGCCGGATCAGGTCCAGGGCATCCGCCTGAAGTTCGACGACCTGTTCCAGGCGCCACGCGTCGCGTGGACCATCGCCCAGCAACTCGGCGAAGACCATTTCTATGCCCGCGACTGGACGCGCACCCACGGCAATCTGTATCAGGCGATCCGCATGGAAAAAGCCATGATCGGTTTGCTGTTGCTGCTGATCGTTGCCGTTGCCGCGTTCAATATCATTTCCACGCTGGTGATGGTGGTGAACGACAAGAAGGGCGACATCGCGATTCTGCGCACCCTTGGCGCCACGCCGGGTTCGATCATGGCGATCTTCATGGTGCAGGGCACCGTCATTGGTGTGGTCGGTACGCTGATCGGCGCCGTGGTCGGGATCTTCGCCGCGTTGAACGTCAGCGCCGCGATCTCGGCCCTCGAAGGGCTGATCGGGCACAAATTCCTGAATGCCGACGTGTACTTTATCGATTACCTGCCGTCGCAAGTGCAGAGCCAGGATGTGTTGATGGTCTGCGCCGCCGCGTTGGTCCTGAGTTTCCTCGCCACCCTGTATCCAGCCTGGCGTGCCGCGCGCACCCAGCCTGCGGAGGCGCTACGTTATGAGTGAGTTGGGCATGAGTGATAAAGCAATCTTGAGCTGCCGCAACCTGGGCAAATCCTACGAGGAAGGCCCGGAGTCGGTAGAGGTTCTGGCCGGTCTGCAACTGGAGCTGCATCCGGGCGAGCGCGTGGCGATTGTCGGTACCTCGGGCTCGGGCAAAAGTACCTTGCTCAACCTGCTGGGCGGCCTCGATACACCGACCAAGGGCAGCGTCTGGCTGGCCGGTGAAGAGCTCTCGGCGCTGAACGAAAAGGCTCGCGGTTTGCTGCGCAATCGATCGCTGGGTTTCGTTTACCAGTTCCACCACTTGCTGCCTGAGTTCACCGCGCTGGAAAACGTCTGCATGCCGCTGCTGATCGGCAAGACGGCCATCCCGCAAGCGCGTCAGCGTGCGACGGCATTGCTGGAGCGGGTAGGGCTGGGTCATCGCCTGGAACACAAACCGGCCGAGTTGTCCGGTGGCGAACGTCAGCGTGTAGCCATCGCCCGCGCCCTGGTGAACAAGCCAGGCCTGGTGATGCTCGACGAGCCGACTGGCAACCTCGACTCCCACACCGCCCAGGGCATTCAGGATTTGATGCTGGAACTCAGCACCTCGATGCGCACGGCGTTCCTGGTGGTGACTCACGACATGAACCTGGCCCGCCAGATGGATCGCGTCCTGCATCTGCAGGAAGGTTACCTGACGCCCATCTGATTGGCCGAAACCCGACGTACTGAACAGTGCGTCGGGTCTTTTATTTTTATACGGTGCCCAGCGAATGTTCAGACCGTTATCGATCTTTATCGGCGCGCGCTATACCCGCGCCAAGCGCCGCAATCGCTTTGTTTCCTTCATCTCGATGACCTCGATGATCGGCCTCGCCCTGGGCGTGCTGGCGATGATCGTGGTGCTGTCGGTGATGAACGGCTTCCAGCGTGAAATGAGCTCGCGCATCCTCGGCATGGTGCCTCACGCGACTATCGTCGGCGTCAATCCGATCGACGATTGGCAGCCCGTCGCTGCTGCCGCCATGAAGAATCCTGAAGTGACGGCCGCCGTGCCGTTCACTGAGATGGAAGGCATGCTGTCCTACAAGGGGACGATGCAGCCGATTCAGGTCAGTGGCGTCGATCCGGCGCTCGAAGGCAAGGTGTCGATCGTTGCCCAGCACATTGTTCAGGGCCGTCTCGATGCCTTGAAGCCGGGTGAGTTTGGTGTGGTGATCGGCGAGATCACGGCACGCCGCTTCCGCTTGAACGTTGGCGACAAGATCACCCTGATCGTGCCTGAAGTCAGCACTGCACCGGGCGGCATCACCCCGCGCATGCAGCGGTTGAACGTGGTCGGCGTGTTCAAGGTTGGCGCCGAGCTGGACGGCTCCATGGCGCTGATCCACGTGGCCGATGCCGCGCAGATGCAGCACTGGGCTCCGAATCAGGTACAGAGCGTGCGCCTGGCGGTAAAGGATTTGTACGCTGCGCCGAAGGTTTCCAGCGATATTGCTGGCGGGCTGGGCACCGCTTACAAGGCTGATGACTGGACTCACACACAGGGCAGTCTGTTCAGTGCGATGAAGATGGAAAAAACCATGATCGGTTTGCTGTTGCTGATGATCGTCGCGGTGGCGGCGTTCAACATCATCGCAACCCTGATCATGGTGGTGAACGACAAGGGCGCGGACATCGCGATCCTGCGGACCATTGGCGCTTCGCCGCGGCAGATCATGGCGATCTTCATGGTGCAGGGCACCGTGATCGGGGTTGTCGGTACGTTGATTGGTGGCGTGCTTGGCGTGATTGCGGCGCTGAACGTCAGTGAACTGGTGGGCTGGATGGAGCGGGTCAGCGGGCAGCACATCTTCAGTTCAGACGTGTACTTCGTCAGTAACTTGCCGTCCGAACTGCAGGGGGCGGATGTGGTGTTGATCTGCTCCGCCGGGTTCATACTGAGCTTCCTCGCCACCGTTTACCCGGCATGGCGTGCGGCGAAAGTCGAGCCGGCTACCGCGTTGCGGTATTCGTAAGCCGTTACACCGCTTTCGTCGGAACGCCGCCCGGAGCAAGCCCGCTCCCACACTTGACCGAGTTGACTCAGATCTAATGTGGGAGCGGGCTTGCTCGCGAAGGGGCCAGACCTGCTGGCCTCATTCTCCCTTTGGCAACTCAATCACAAACCGCGTCCACCCGTTATCCGATTCGCAACGAATCTGGCCGCCATGGGCGCGGATGATTGACTGAGTGATCGCCAATCCCAGTCCTGCATGTTCACTACTGCCTTCCTGACGCGCCGGATCAGCCCGGTAGAAGCGATCAAATAAACGCGGCAGCAACGCCCCGTCAATTCCGTCGCCGCTGTTCTCCACCGTCAAGCTCAACCCCTTAGGCTGATCAACAATCCGCACCCGAACCTCGCCTTCGATTGGCGTAAACCGCAACGCATTGTCCAGCAAATTGGAAAGCGCCCGACGCAACATGCTGCGATCGCCCTCCATGCGCGCACTGCCTTCACGACTCAACCTGACCTGAGCGTCCTCCGCCAACGGGGCAAAAAACTCCAGCAACAGATCCGCTTCTTCCGCCAGTTCCAGCGGTTCGCGCTTGGGCATCAACAACCCGTGGTCAGCCTTGGCCAGGTACAACATGTCGTTGACCAGTTGCGCCATCCATTGCAGTTCTTCGAGATTGCTGTGCAGTGCTTCGCGATAATCCTCAATGGGGCGTGGGCGGGTGAGGGTGACCTGGGTGTGGGTCAGCAGGTTCGACAATGGCGTGCGCAATTCATGGGCGATGTCGGCGGAGAAGGCCGAGAGCCGCTGAAAAGAGTCGTCGAGGCGTCCGAGCATGGCGTTGAAGTTGTGGGCCATTTCCGCGAGTTCTGGCGGCATGTTTTCTTCGGGCAGGCGAGCATTGAGCGACTGCGCTGAAACGCCGCTGGCAACCGTACTCATGCGCCGTAACGGACGCAACCCACTGCGCGCGGCCCAGGCGCCGAGCAGGGCGGTGGCCAGCGCCGACAAACCGACTGTCAGCCAGATCAGGTGCTGCATGCGTTGCAGAAAGTGCTGGTGATGGGTGATGTCCAGCAGCAAGGTCAACTGCGGCGAGTCAGGTTTGTCGAGGTACAACGGAGCGTTGAGGACGCGGTAGTCGGTACCTTCGCTGCTCACCGTGGACAAACCCGGTTGGGTCGGCAATGCCTGGGGCAGGTTCGTTGAACTGTCATACCAGCGCTTGCCGTCGCTGCCAGTGATCCGCAGCGACAGATCAGCCTGTCGGCTCAATTCATCGGCCAGTTTGACGTCGCTTTCACTCGACTGAATGTCATGAAGTGCCCTACGCAACCCAATCAATTTGCCGTCCAGCAATTGCTGATCGAGTTCAACGAAATGCGCTTCACTGGCTTGGCTGAACAACACCCCGGCAAACAGCGACACCACGGCGGTGCACGCCGCAAACAGCAGCGCCAGGCGACTGCTTAACGAAAGTCGACGCATCAGGCGGGGCGCTCTTCAAGGACGTAACCCATGCCGCGCACGGTGTGAATCAACTTGTTCGGAAACTCATCGTCGATCTTCAGGCGCAAACGACGGATCGCCACTTCGATGACATTGGTGTCGCTGTCGAAATTCATGTCCCAGACCTGGGAAGCGATCAACGACTTGGGCAGGACTTCGCCTTGCCTGCGCAGGAGCATTTCCAGCAGGGCGAATTCCTTGGCCGTCAGGTCGATGCGCTGACCGCTGCGTTCGACCCGGCGGCGGATCAGGTCCAGACGCAAGTCCGCCAGTTGCAGGCTGGTTTCTTGAGGTGTAGCGCTACCGCGACGCAACAGGCTGCGGACCCGGGCCAGCAGTTCGGAGAAGGCGAACGGTTTGACCAGGTAGTCGTCGGCACCCAGTTCGAGGCCGTGGACCCTGTCCTCCACCGCGTCGCGCGCTGTCAGAAACAGTACCGGCGTGTCGAGGCCGGCACTGCGCACCGCTTGCAGAATCTCCCAGCCATCGCGACCGGGCAGCATCACATCAAGGATCAACAGCGAGTAATCGCCGGACAACGCTAGTTGCTGGCCGGTGCTGCCGTCCGCCACCAGTTCAGTATTGAAACCGGCTTCGGTCAGGCCTTGGCGCAAGTAGTGGCCGGTTTTCGGTTGGTCTTCGACGATCAGCAGTTTCATGGGCGACTCGAGGTAAATGGAGCGAACGCTTTATACCGTGGGTGGCGTTAATACAGGTCAACCTGACAAAGTTGTAATCTGGCTGTCAGGTTGCGGGCAGTCGCAGCAGTTTAGAGTTTTCCACAGGCTGAACCTTATCTTGTTGGAGTACGACTATGTTTTTGCGCAAATCACTGGTGCGCGTTGCGTGTTTGCTGGCGTTGAGCTCGCCGGCGTGGGCTTCCCCGGCGCATACCTACGACTTCGGCCAGCCGGCCCCGGCGGCCAAGGCGACTCGCAGCGTTGAAGTCGTCATGGGCGACATGTCGTTCACGCCCAAGGCGATTGATATCAAGGCCGGTGAGACGGTTCGTTTTGTGTTGGTGAATAAAGGCCAGTTGTTGCACGAATTCAACCTCGGTGACGCGGCGATGCACGCCAAACATCAGCAGGAAATGATGAAGATGCAGCAGAGCGGCATGCTGATGCCTACAGGCATGAAGGAAATGGACCACGGCGCCATGGCCGGTATGGAGCATGGAATGAAACACGACGACCCCAATAGCGTGCTCGTCGAGCCGGGCAAAACCGCCGAGCTGACCTGGACCTTCACCAAGGCTACCAATCTGGAATTTGCCTGCAACATCCCCGGTCATTACCAGGCCGGCATGGTCGGCAAGATGACTGTCAGTCAGTAAGCACTCAAAGGCGGGAGCAAAGGCTGGTAGAATCCGCTGATTCTTCAGTCAGGTTTCCGACATGCATCCCGCAGCCGAACACTCGCCGCTGGGCAAATCCAGCGAATACATCGCCACCTACACGCCGTCCTTGCTGTTCCCGATCCCGCGCACCGCGAAATGGGCCGAGCTGGGCCTGACGGCTGAAACCCTGCCGTACAAGGGCGTGGATTTCTGGAATTGCTTCGAACTGTCGTGGCTGTTGCCGTCCGGCAAGCCAGTGGTGGCGATTGGCGAGTTCAGTATCCCGGCGGATTCGCCGAATATCATCGAATCGAAGTCGTTCAAGCTGTACCTCAACTCCCTGAACCAGACACCGTTTGCCGACACCGCGAGCCTCGAAGCGACGTTGGCGAAAGACCTGTCGGCCGCTGCCGGTAAACCGGTCGGCGTGCGGATTCGTAGCCTGAGGGACGTCGAGGCTGAAGGCGTCGTGGCGTTGCCGGGTGTGTGCATTGATGATCTGGACATCAGCGTCAGCAACTATGAACACCCGCGTCCGGAACTGCTGCGTTGCGATGAATCGCGCATTGTGGAAGAGAGCGTGCACAGTCATTTGCTCAAATCCAACTGCCCGGTCACCAGTCAGCCGGACTGGGGCAGCGTGGCGGTGGAATACCGTGGCGCGGCGCTGGATCACGCGAGTTTGCTGGAATACATCGTGAGCTTCCGTCAGCACTCCGACTTCCACGAACAGTGCGTGGAGCGGATCTTTCTCGACCTGCAACGGTTGTTGAAACCGGAGAAATTGACGGTGTATGCGCGGTATGTGCGGCGCGGTGGGTTGGACATCAACCCGTATCGCAGCACTGAAACCGTTCAACTGCCAAACCACCGTCTGGTCCGCCAATAAAGAACCACTGTGGGAGCGAGCCTGCTCGCGATGAGTCCAGCACATTCAACATTGATGTTGACTGACACTCAGCCATCGCGAGCAGGCTCGCTCCTACAATGGATTGCATTTCAGGTCGCAGAAACAAAAAAGCCCCGCTATCACTAGCGGGGCTTTTGCGTATTCGGGGTTCAGATCCCCATATTCGCCAGGGCTTGCACGATGTTGCGCAAGGTGCCGGCAAGGGTCGGGTGTTCGATTTCGAAGCGTTCAACGGCCAGGTTCACATTGTCGGCGAGGCTGGAGTCCTGGGTTTTGGTTTCGAGCTCCAGTTCCAGTTCGATCTGTTGCATCAGCGCGTGCAGGTCTTCGCGCTCGGCTTCGGTCAGCGGTGGATTCTGTTCCAATTGCTCGCGCAGAGTATTGAGTTGTTGTTGCAGTTCGCGGGCAGGCATGGCGTTCTTCCTTTTATCGATAGGCACTGGCATAGACCGCAGCAGCATGCCAAAAGTCTATGGCTTGACCTTTAGATTAATCCACTCGCGCGTAACCTGCATGATCTCGATCAGGGCTTTTCGCCCTTGAGCCGGCGCAGGCTGATGTCGGCCAGGCAGGTGTCGAGTTCACCGAGGTGATCGATCACCGAATGCACACCCAGACTGAACAGTTGCACCGTTGCCTTGCCGCGTTTGAATTCCCGTTCCTGCTGAGTCAGCGCCTGCCATTCGTTGGGCGCCAGGCCGCAGAGTGAGCCACAGGACGCCAACCCGATCGTCCACAATCCGGCATTGAGCCCCGCTTGCAGCAATCGTGGTTCGCCGCTGACCAGCACGCAACCCTCCAGTCGTTCAACATTCAACGTCATCAAGGCTTGCCAGCAGGCGTGCGGCGCCGGCCATGGATTGTTTGTTTCGAGGTGTTGCGAGGATTTGATCCATGAAGGCAATGCAACGGCCAGGGAATGGCTGAGGGCAGGGGGGAGTTCATCAAGCCAGGCACAGGGAATCTGCTGATTTTGCAAGCTGCGCAGGCTATCCAGCGCGCCGGGCGTAGCCTCAGCGTGTATGGCAGAGGGGATGCCCTGTGCGCGTGTGCGGGCACCGAAATCCACCAGGCAACCACTGAGGCCGAACAGGACGGCGGTCAGGCTGGGCGCAATGTGGGGCAAGGTTTCGGCATGCGGCATATCAACGTCCCTGAAATAGCCTCAAGGCTAGGGCGCGACAGTGACAGTTGAGTGACACTGATGTGAATCGCTCACAATCATGCCTTGCGCGGTGCTGCCTAAAGCGGCTTTTCCGTCTTATACTAGCCCGCTTAACGCTTGGGCCAAGGGCCCGTGCCAGTACAATCCAAGGAGTTTTTCTATGCGCTGGAGCAATCATCTAGCTCAGTTTTGTGTGTTTACCAGCGTATTGCTGGTTCCGTTCGTTGCCCAGGCAGCCTCGGAAGACGACCCTTGGGAAAGCATCAACCGCCCGATCTACAAGTTCAACGATGTACTCGACACCTATGCGCTGAAGCCTTTGGCCCAGGGCTATCAGTTCGTGACGCCGCAGTTCCTTGAAGACGGCATCCACAACATGTTCCGCAACGTCGGTGAAGTCACCAACCTTGCCAACGATATCTTGCAGGCCAAGCCGGCCGCCGCTGGCGTCGACACCGCACGCTTGATCTTCAACACCACCTTCGGCCTGCTGGGCTTCTTCGATGTGGGCACCAAGATGGGCCTGCAACGCAATGACGAAGACTTCGGTCAGACGCTCGGTTACTGGGGCGTAGGCAGCGGCCCGTACGTGATGCTGCCGCTTCTGGGCCCAAGCACCTTGCGTGATGCGCCGTCCAAGTATGTCGACGGCTACACCGGCCCGTACCCGTACATCAACGACGTGCCCGTGCGTAACTCGATCTTCGGCCTGAACATTGTCGACACCCGCGCCAATCTGCTGTCGAGTGAGAAGCTGATCACCGGCGACAAGTACACCTTCATCCGCAATGCGTACCTGCAGAACCGCGAATTCAAAGTCAAAGACGGCCAGGTCGAAGACGATTTTTGATCTAGACCGGTAAAACGAGGAAGGCGGCCAGTGGGCCGCCTTCTTTCGTTTGGGCTTTCGGGACCGGTTTCACGCATGGGTTTGAACCTTCCATTACGTTACGGTTTTGCCGGTTCTTATAACTCCCGGTGATTTGAAATCGAAAGTCGTCAAGCGACCATCGGCGTGAGCTTGAAACGCCCCGCGGATGGGAGTACCGTCTGCGCCTTAGAAGGGCACCTCTGGTGTACCTGTGTGTAGGGCAAACGCTCGAAAACAGTGCAGTAGAGAGGCTAGAAAGCGAATCCAGTAGTGTGAGCCGGGACAAAGCCCCTGCCTGCTACGCCAACCTAATTCTGGCGCCGTTTGCCCACATGCCAAAAACCAGTGCCACGCTGCTGATAATCGATGATGACGAAGTAGTGCGCGCGAGCCTCGCCGCCTATTTGGAAGACAGTGGTTTCAGCGTCTTGCAGGCCAGCAATGGCCAGCAGGGTCTTCAGGTATTCGAGCAAGACAAGCCCGACTTGGTCATCTGCGATCTGCGCATGCCACAGATGGGCGGACTCGAACTCATTCGCCAGGTCACCGAGCTGTCGCCACAAACCCCGGTGATCGTGGTTTCGGGCGCCGGCGTGATGAACGACGCGGTCGAGGCCCTGCGCCTGGGCGCGGCGGACTACCTGATCAAGCCTCTCGAAGATCTGGCTGTGCTCGAGCACTCTGTGCGCCGGGCCCTGGATCGTGCGCGCCTGCTGCTGGAAAACCAGCGCTACCGCGAGAAGCTGGAAAAGGCCAACCGCGAGCTCGCCGCCAGCCTGAACCTGCTCCAGGAAGACCAGAACGCCGGTCGCCAGGTGCAGATGAACATGCTGCCGGTCAGCCCCTGGTCCATCGACGAGTTCCAGTTTGCTCACCAGATCATCCCGTCTCTGTACCTGTCGGGTGATTTCGTCGACTACTTTCGGGTCGACGAGCGTCGGGTAGCCTTCTACCTGGCGGACGTTTCCGGTCATGGCGCCTCTTCAGCCTTCGTTACCGTGCTGCTGAAGTTCATGACCACGCGCTTGCTGTTCGAATCCAAGCGCAGCGGTACATTGCCGGAATTCAAGCCTTCAGAGGTCCTTGGTCATATCAACCGAGGCCTGATCAGTTGTAAGCTGGGTAAACACGTCACAATGGTCGGTGGAGTCATCGACGAGGAGACAGGTTTGTTGACCTATAGCATCGGTGGCCATTTGCCGTTGCCTGTGTTGTACACGCCAGACAGTGTTCGTTATCTGGAAGGGCGTGGTCTGCCGGTGGGCCTCTTCAATGAAGCCACCTACGAAGACCACGTACTGGAGCTGCCGCCGACGTTCAGCCTGACGCTGATGTCCGATGGCATTCTGGACCTTTTGCCAGAACCTACACTCAAAGAAAAAGAAGCGGCTTTGCCCCAACGGGTCAAGGCAGCGGGCGGCAGCCTGGATGGTCTGCGGCAGGTTTTTGGATTGGCCACGCTAGGGGAGATGCCGGATGATATCGCCCTGTTGGTGTTGAGCAGGAATCTTTAATGAGTACCGGTAGAATCCAGTTCGCCGAGCAGGATGGCACCTTCGTCCTGAAGTTCGTCGGTGAAGTTCGCCTGACCCTGTGTTCGGCGTTGGATGCGACTATTGAGCGGATCTTCACGGCGTTGAACTTCAACGCAATCGTGATCGACCTGACCGAAACCCGCAGCATCGACAGCACCACCCTTGGCCTTTTGGCCAAGCTGTCGATCCTGTCGCGGCAAAAGGTCGGCTTGCTGCCGACCGTTGTCACCACCCACGAAGACATCACTCGTCTGCTGCAGTCCATGGGTTTCGAGCAAGTGTTCAACATCGTTGACCGCCCGATCCCGTGCCCCGAGTGCCTGACCGACCTGCCAGATCAGGATCAGTCCGAAGAAGTGGTGCGGATCAAAGTGCTCGAAGCACACAAGATCCTCATGGGCCTGAACGACTCCAATCGTGAAGCGTTCCATGATCTGGTGAACGCCCTCGAGCGTCACTGATCCTGTGGCGAGGGAGCTCGCTCCCGCTGGGCTGCGAAGCAGCCCCAAAATCGACATATAAAAAAGGGCGAACCCACCAAGGTTCGCCCTTTTTGCATTTGCTCTTATTGGATCAGAGCTTGGCTTGCAACAACGCCTCAAGCTTTTCCTGGTCGCGAGCGAACTGACGAATACCCTCAGCCAGTTTTTCGGTCGCCATCGCGTCCTCGTTGGACAACCAACGGAACTGCGCTTCATTCAAGCTCAAACGAGCTTCACCAGCCTGCCCCGGCGCCAATTTGCGCTCCAGCTTGCCAGTGTCCGCCGCCAGCTTATCAATCAGATCCGGGCTGATGGTCAGACGGTCGCAACCGGCCAACTGCTCGATCTGATTCAGGTTACGGAAGCTCGCGCCCATGACCACGGTCTTGTAGTCATTGGCCTTGTAGTAGTTGTAGATGCGCGTCACCGACTGCACGCCCGGATCATCCGCGCCGGTGTAGTCGTTGCCGTTGGCCTTTTTGTACCAGTCGTAGATGCGACCCACGAACGGCGAAATCAGGAACACCCCTGCATCAGCACATGCCGCTGCCTGAGCGAACGAGAACAGCAGCGTCAGGTTGCACTGAATGCCTTCTTTTTCCAGAATTTCGGCAGCGCGGATGCCTTCCCAGGTGGAAGCGATCTTGATCAGCACGCGGTCACGGCCAATGCCGGCCTTGTCGTACAGCTCGATCAGACGGTGCGCACGCTTCAATACGGCGTCAGTGTCGAACGACAGGCGCGCATCCACTTCGGTGGAAATACGGCCAGGGATCACTTTCAGAATCTCTTGCCCTACCGCAACGCCAAAACGGTCGCTGGCCAGGCCCACATCGCCCTTGCAGTCGCTGACGCAAGCGTTCAGCAACTCGGCATAACCGGGAATGGCCGCCGCTTTCAGCAGCAGGGAAGGGTTGGTGGTAGCGTCCACGGGTTTAACGCGAGCGATAGCTTCGAAGTCGCCGGTGTCGGCAACCACGGTGGTCATTTGTTTGAGTTGTTCCAGCTTGGAAGTCATGGGCGTGCTCTGTCCTATGGGTCTAATGACATTACCCGAGCGCTGACAGCCACTCAAGGGTGCGTGTACGTATCGAGGGCCCCAGCGGCAACAACCTGAAAACGGCTGTTTGAATGGCGGGGCGCAGTATCGATAAATACGATGCCAAATCAGACCACAGGTTCAACCCAAGCGACCGTTAACGCCCCTCAAGCAACTCCGCCGCCTGGTCCAGCAACACCAAAGGCTCTTTAGCCTTGTGAATATCCACCGACAACAACTGCCGAAACTTCCGCGCCCCCGGAAACCCGGTGCCCAGCCCCAGCACATGCCGAGTGATGTGGTGCATCGAGCCGCCCGCATCAATATGCGCGGCAATATAAGGCCGCAACTTCGCCAGCGCCTCGGCCCGGCTGATCACTGGCGCTGTACTGCCGAACAGTTGCTGATCCACCTCGGCCATCACATAAGGGTTGTGATAGGCCTCACGACCCAACATCACGCCATCGAACGTCTGCAAATGTTCGTGACAGGCTTCCAGCGTCTTGATCCCGCCGTTGAGAATAATCTCCAGCTCCGGAAAATCCGTCTTTAACCGCGCCGCCACGTCATAACGCAGAGGCGGAATGTCGCGGTTCTCCTTCGGCGACAACCCCTCCAGAATCGCAATCCGCGCATGCACCGTAAAACTGGTGCACCCGGCATCCCGAACCGTGCCGACGAAATCACACAACTCCTCGTAACTGTCCCGCCCGTTGATTCCGATGCGATGCTTCACCGTCACCGGAATCGACACCGCATCACGCATCGCCTTCACACAATCGGCCACCAACTGCGGATGCCCCATCAGGCACGCACCGATCATATTGTTCTGCACCCGATCACTCGGGCAGCCGACATTAAGATTCACCTCGTCGTAACCGTGCTCCTGCGCCATACGCGCGCACATCGCCAGGTCCAGCGGCACACTGCCGCCGAGTTGCAGGGCGAGCGGGTGCTCGGCTTCGTTGTGACGCAAGAAGCGGTCGTGATCGCCGTTGAGCAGCGCGCCGGTGGTGACCATTTCTGTGTAGAGGAGGGCGTGCTTGGAGAGTAGGCGCAGGAAAAAACGGCAATGACGATCGGTCCAATCCATCATCGGGGCGACGGAAAAGCGGCGGGAGAGCGGGGCGGGTGTGGCGGTGATTGGGGGCATTGGCGGTTCTGAGATGGGTGGGGCTGGGAGGAGGGGAGTTTATCAGGATTGGGGTTGCGGGGCTTAGGCGAGTCCTATTGCGATGAGCACGCGTAGCTGTGGGATTGAGCGAGACAGCCACAAGACGGACTGATAGCATCTGGCTACTAACTAGTGAGCTGTTTGAGGAAGGGATCCCATGCTGAAAAGAATCGCGTCATTTGCTTTCGCCGCCGCCGGCATTTTTGCATTCGCACAAAGCGCCGCCGCCGAAGAAAAGCTCTTCAAGAATTACGTCTATCAATCTCCCCTCGCGAACTACACCGAAGCCGCTGGCTACTACGATTGTTCCGAGGATGTTGGCGGCACGGCCAGGTGCATCGACGACGTCGACTTCCTGGAAGAGAAATTCACCGTGGCGTTGGTGTTTTCGGGCGACAAGCTGATCATGGTGTCGTTGATCAGCCCGTTCGATCAGGATTTGTATGGCAAAGCCATTGCAGGGCTTTCCAAGACGTTCACGTTGGTTTCCATGACCGATGATAAGTCAATGCTGGACGTGGTTGAAGTTGCGAAGAAAGTGAGTAGTAAAGACGAGTTAACAGCGAAGCTATCCAACTTTGAACAGGTCGGCCTGACCTCCGGGAGTCTGACCTATACGTTTCTGGAAGGTGTGAATGCCAAAGGGCAGCCGAATGCGGTTAGCGCGCTGAACGCATCGCCTGAAAATATCCGGTCTGCTGAGTTGGTACTTGCGGGTGAGGGAGCTGATGCGGGGGTGTTGATTCGGTTTTCGTTTCCGCGGTTAGAGGCTAATAAGATTATTCAGGCGGCCAAGAAGCCTGTGGAAGCATTCTAGTTTTCATGAGCTAAAGGGGACAAAACGCTAAAGGGGACAGATTTATTTTCTATGAAAAATAGATCTGTCCCCTTTGTTCGAGAGATTTCATAAACACTCCACGCGAGTAGGAAATGAGGAAGGCGATGTGAGAAAACTCAACGGATGGCAGCGGCTGTGGGTTGTGGTGTGTGTAGTCTGGGCACTCGTCGTTACTGGATTCTTGCTGACGGGATTAAAGTTGAGGGCAGATGTTGACCGCTGGCACGAAGAAATCACCGCCGACTATGAATCCAAAATATTGGAGTTGCAAAACCCTGATAAGAACAAGGGCGAGCGGACACACAGCTTCCTGTATGAATTGAATACACGGGATTTTAGAACTGTCGACGAGGTGAAGTCCGCGAGACGGCACGTTGAGGCTGATTACATAGATCAGCTAGAAAACCTTCACTGGTTTCAAGCGAAGCAGATAGGTGCTGCCTTCGCATGGTGGGTGTTTAGCTGTGCACTGGTTTATGGACTTGGGCTAACTCTAAATTGGGTTTACCAGGGTTTTCGTCCTAAGCCAGCGCGCTGAAAATTAACTACTACAGACCCAATAACCGCTTATCCAAACCGGTAACGAAGGAGAGAGTCTCATAAGCAAGGGAGTCATGTAGCGTCTCTCCAGTTTTAGGGCAAAATTAGGGCAAGCTAGAGGCCGCTGCGTACCGCTATAGGCCAGAAGCAATACTATTTTTCCTTATTTCAGTGGCCCACAGCGGCCCGGAACGGTGGCGGAAGGGGTTCGAATCCCTATCTATGCCCTGCTTGTTACCAGATCAGAGGATGGTCCGCGTCAGCCCGTTACGAGAGACCTCGGACTGCGAGGCTAAAAGGCCTTAAGATCTTACAGCTTCTATCTACTGGCTGATATCGATTCACTTCACTAGAAAGTCGTAGGCTAGAGTATTACTTAGCGCATCCATTTACTGTTATTGGTTCGTTAGGCCGCTTGCGTTAGCATATTTTTCAGGGCGAAGCTCTTACACTCTAAGGCGAATTTAAAGTGACCGACATTGACAAAGATTTTTCTAACTGGCCAGCACACTTGCGAAAAATCTACGAATCAAAGGGTATGCGATTTCTGAATGATCAAAAAATGCGATCATTTTCCCTTAATATTTTATACATGAATGCCACTAGCCTTGTTGAGGAAGCGGAAAAGCTAAGCGATCCTGACATTGGTATAGAGCTGATGTTTGTGAGCAACAAAGATGCTGGCGACCAAGCCCATAGGGAAATAAATAGACACATACATAACTTTGTGGCTGCAGCGAAGACTGTGGTGGATCATACCCGAGTAATGCTCAACGAAAAATACATTGAGACGCAGATACATCAAGAGATTAACAAACGAATCGTAGAAACCGTCGGCGCTTCACCAGTCTGCAAATTTGTTCATGATCTTAGAAATTTCATGGTGCACAAGGGGCTGCCAAACTCAGAGATGTATATGCAGTGCTCGAATGTTGGGCCCGATGGAGCTATGCATTTTAAAACAGGCGTCCGTATCAAAGCTACCTCCTTATTGGATTTCAAAAGCTGGACAGCGCCGGCGCTAAAGTATATTAAACAGGCCGGCGATTATGTTGAAATAGATGCTTTCACCAAACAGTACGTAGATGAAGTTAAGGCGTTGCATAGTTGGTTGGATATCGCATTAACCCAGTATCACGCGTCAGACCTAGCTGAGTTGGCGGAACTGCAGGCAGAAGAGTCTGAGCACAGTGCCGAGAGAGTCAACACGCCTATCAGCCTGGACACAATGTCACCGATTGAAACGAGTGTTGAGGTATTAGAGAATTCTGCAAAAATTTTTATAGACTCTTTGGCGTTGAAAATTTTCTCAAAAATCCGAATTCACGAAATAGCGGTGCAGAAAGAAAGTTCGTTTAAAAGTATGCGCCCTGCAGTTGAACTAAACGATCAAAGCGCGATGAAAACGGCCATTGTGACCTCGCACAACCATCAGGGTGAACAAGTTACTTGTTTTATCCACAAGAAGCAGGGGTCCTTTGGACTGCTCGAAGCCGAATTTGACATGCTTAACGAAGCTTATCAGAGAATTGCACAAGAGGCTTGGGTGGTAGACAGATTTGATCTTGAATTTGTCACCGATATATTCATATTTTGGGCTCGCGAGTCATTCGATAAATCGGAAAAATTGTCCTTCTATGATTATCTTCAAAGCAGAAGTGTAACTGACATAACTCGACAGGATGTCATATTTCCGATAGCACATCTGGAAGTAGAATCATCGTTCGAATTCGGACCAGTAACTATAACTCCGATCGCGTTGGACTTCTTTGATGGAATAGAGCAGATGATGCCGTCCGAGCCTCAGGAAGCAGTAGAAAATTCCCAGCGGTTGGTGGACGACCTGAAAAAAAGATATTTAGGTTTGGCAGCGGTCAAAGTTTCCATGGAAGTACATGAGTCGCTTATCTCGACAACCGCCTTCGCCCTGGCAGGTGACGCTGTAGACCTATTACGGTTTTTCGCGCCAAACGCATTCATGGGCGCCGCAAGATATCCCACGGCTCTTAGCGGTACAGAGTATCTTCCGAGGAAACAAATCTTAACACTATCCGGAAGTAAGTTTTCTGTTCAAGATGGTTTGATGCCAGAGTTTTATGGTAATTGGCGGCTATCCAATAATCAGTTATCCGAGTTGCGAGAGCGTAATCTAGAAAAAGCTGGCACGCTTCTTATTTCGGGCGCGCTCAACAATTTTGCGAAGTCAATCAGAACAGCCATCATTATGTTTAGCAAAGGCTCGACAATGATTAGCCTGGTTGATCGCTTACACTACACGCTATCCGCTGCGGAGGAGATCCTTTTGCAGCACCGTGTAGAAGCAGTAGAGTCCTGTCTTTCCAGTCGCATTAGCTTCTTGATTGCAGAGGAAGCGGGCGAAAGAGCCAGAATCCAAGAGTCCATTAGAAAGGCTTACGGTTTAAAGAATCAATACAAATCAATCAACTTGAATAGCGAAATCCATGCTATCAATCTTTGCATTGCCGGTGTTTACGATTCTATTTTGACTGCACTCGCCAATATAGAAAATTTTGAAACGACAAAGGCTTTTGTAATTGCAGTAGATCAACGAGGTGGACATTCACATTCTTGATGTTTCTAGTATCTGGAATATTTGTGAGCTGCGCTGCCTCTCCCAAGTCGGTTCTCTCTATGTGGCGAGTGGCAGCAGTTGGCCGATATTTACCGTTTGGCTTTCACTCCGACGTCAACATCACTGCGAGTGTCATTTTGATGAACTCCTCGTTCCGATCGGTCGCTACCAGGGCGCCGCGAATATTGTCAGCAATATCAGCAGCTCCACGCTGCTTGACTCAGTTCGAAAGCTCCATGATGGAGGCTTCGAGCGCGAGTTGGTTTTCGTTGATCTTGAAAAGCAGGGAAGGGAGCAGATCTGAGTTGGGCATCACGATTCCTCCGAGAAGAGAGAAGCGTAGCAACTTGGAAAATACCTCAGTCGGATTGGATGACGGATCGTTAACGCCGAGGGTTTTGGACTCTACGACAGTGCCCATGATTGGTACCGAAAGGGGGTGCTTAAAATTTGCTTAAGCGGGTGATAGAGAAAGCTGGGCTTTAAAGTGCGCAACAATCGCTGGTACAAAATTGGTACGGGAGTTTTTGATTGGCCGCAATGGCCTTTATTTAATGGCGTGTGGTGGATAGTCGGTCCAATCCATCATCGGCGCGACGGAGACGCGACGGGAGAACTGGGCGGGTGTGGCGGTGATTGGGGGCATTGGCGGTTCTGAAATGGGTGGGGCTGGGAGGAGAGGAGTTCATCAGGATTGGGGTTGCCGGGTTTAAGCGAGCTTTTCTGCGATTGTTCTGTGTTGGCCTCGGAGTGCCCATGAGCGGAGGGGCGTCCGGGAAGGGCGCCCCTTTGTGACGTCAGGACGGTTCAGCATCCATACGTCGCGCAATGACATCCAGCACATCACAGCCATCGCGCAACGGTATGCAGCAAAGCATTGCGAAGTCGCTGAGGATGACCGAGTCCGTGGTGATATCACCGCGCATCGCGAGGTTTTCCAGGATCTGCGTTACCGCACCAATTCGGTAGCGTGCGGTGCTAAGCAGTGAGTGCAGCGGTTGGGTGGTGTTTACATACAGCGAGGGAAGGTCGTCGGCGTTACTGGTCAAAGCCATATATTCTTTCATGAGTGATTCCATGTAGGAGGAAGACCTACCACTCAATCGTCGCCAAACAATAGGGTGGTAGCTGTGCGCGGGTTGGCGAACCGGACCATGGTAAAACCGGCAGACCCTAAGGTCTCCCACGCACAGCCACCAAAAAAAGGTAGCCAAGTGCGTTCAAAAGCGCTCCGAGAACTACTCGGAGGCTTCTGTACCAGGTCATCGAGTCGCCAAACCCGACACGCCATTTGGGCGTGGACCGGACTATAGGCCTCGTGACAAAGGCACAGCAATGCGCAAGTGTACGGACAATTCCCAGAGTCGTGTAGGACGTTGCTCTTTTGACAGTTTGTCTGGAGAAGTCCCTTTTTTTGCCTCAAGCAATCACTACCTGAACCAACGCTGTCGCCGAACAAAGTTTCATAATTCCCGGCGGTCTCGCGGCATAGGATGACTACCTAAGGTCACCGCGCTTCCCACCCACAGGAAACTGAAAAATGATCTCGAACCTCTTCAAAGTCGCTCTGATCGCCGGCGCATTGCTATTGAGCGCCTGCTCGGGTGCAAGCACCCATAGCGAATATTCGGAAGCCACGCTGCCGTCTGCCGGTTTTGGTCCGGGGCCTACCAACAACCCCAATAAGATGAATTTCCATGGCAGTGCGCTCGGCAACAGCTTCGGCGAGTACGGTTCGGGGTTGTTGCACGACGATTAACGGCGGAAGTGTTTCCGCCGTTTTGCGTTTTGCCTGATGTGCCGTGTGCTTTGGGTTGGCGACTGCTGCGCAGCCGGACGCAGGCTTCGCCAGCTGCTATGTATGGACTCGCCCCCACGTTCAACCTGCTTTTTGAACACTGCTACCCGGTTGCATCTATGTATGAGGCCTGTTCGAGGAAGCCTTCAACGGCTTCTGGCCAACATTGGGTAAGCTCGTGGTATGCCGATTACAGTAAGGCCTCAAGGGCCAGTAGCAGCTTAGGCATCAATCCGCGACGGTCTGACCTGGGTCAATGTTCTTCAGCATGGGTTGGAGCGCTTAACGCCCCGGTGGCAGAACTCTGTTATCAGTGACTCATCGCCGCCTCCTGGCCAGTGCCTGGCTGGCGACGATAAGTCTGGTCGTTTTGCAGTAGCACCCAGAGGATGCGCAGGTTGCGGTTGGCCAATCGCACGGCTGCCTCCTTGCGACCCAGGCGGGATATCCAACGCTGGAGACGTTGGTCATCCGGCTGCTGTGAATCGGGTCGTAGCTGTTTTAAAACGGCGTGGGCACCCTGGATCGTCAGACTGCGCAAGTAAGCATCGCCCTGCTTGCTCATCTTGCCCAACCGGACCTTCTCCCCGCTGCTGTGCTGGCTGGGCACCAAACCGAAGTAGGCGGCGAACAAGCGCGCGTTGGCAAAGCGTTTAGGCTCGGTCTGCTTGGCCAGCAGCGCCGTGGCGATGATCGGGCCAACGCCGCGCACCGTCATCAGCCGCTTCGCCGTCTCATCCTCCTTCGCTGCCGCTTCCAGCCGACCGGTCAGCACGTTGATGCGTTCGCCCAGTTGACCCCATTCACCCAGCAATTCGGCGATGAGTTCGCGCAGCAAATCGGGTAACGGCTGGGTGGCATCTTCCACTATCCGAGGCACGAGTTGGCTGATAGCCATTTCACCCTGCGCCATAGCCACACCATGTTCCAGCAGTAAACCGCGCATCTGATTGCCGACCGCAGTGCGTCGCCGTACATATCCCTGCCGGGCCCTGTGCAGAGCCTGCATCGCCAGCGCCGCCGCACTCTTGAGCGGTACGGCTGAGATCTTGCAATCGCGGCCTGCGCGCAAGATAGCCAATGCATCGTTGCGATCATTTTTCGGACCGCTGCGATGATTGGCCACATGTTGGGCCGGCAGGATGCGGACCGGATTACCCTGCGTCTGCAGCAATCGTGCCCATGCCTGAGCGCCTGGCCCGGTTTCCACCAACACCGTCACGCTCGCTGAAAGCTTATGAAGAAATGCCTGAAAGGCCTCACGTGACTTGATTCGATTCTCGAACAACACCTGACCGAGAGCATCCTCCCCGGCCAACTGAAAGACTCTTTTGGCAAGATCCACCGCAACTGTGGTGCATGCCGCCAGATCGGCTGACAAAAACTGATTGATCGTCGTATGCTTTTTCATGGCCTCGCCCTCGCTGTCGTTGGCTTCTATAAGAATGCCACCGTGGCGCACAGACGCCTCGGCTTGGGCGAGTCCATTCAATTACAGGGATTGTGTACGTGCGGTTATTTGGGTTCGGGTGTTGCTATCCACTGACCCAAAACTTTTTGGTAGTTGCCTGTGACTTTGGCCAGGTGCAGCCACTGATCGACGTACAGCTTCCAGGTCATGTCATCACGCGGTAGCAAGTAAGCCTTTTCGCCGTACTGCATGAATTGCTTCGGGTTCACCGCGCACAGGCCGGGTTTGAGTTTCTGCTGATAGAGCGCTTCCGAGGCGTCGGTAATCATCACGTCAGCCTTCTTGTCCAGCAGCTCCTGAAAGATGGTCACGTTGTCGTGAAGGCGCAATTGCGCCTTGGGTAGAAAGGCGTGAACAAAGGCTTCGTTGGTGCCGCCGGCCGGTTCGACCAACCGAACCGAAGGCTGGTTGATTTGCTCGACGGTCTGGTACAGCGCCTGATCTTCGCAGCGCACCAGTGGGATTTTGCCGTCGACGTCCAGTGTGGTGCTGAAGAAGGCCTTTTTCTGGCGTTCCAGTGTGACCGAGATGCCGCCGACGCCGATGTCGCATTTGCCCGCGAGCATGTCGGGCATCAGGGTTTTCCAGGTGGTCTGCACCCACTCGACCTTGACGCCCAGGCTGTCGGCCAGCGAGCGGGCCATGGCGATGTCGATGCCCGAGTATTCGCCGTCCTCGGCTTTGACGGTATAGGGTTTGTAGTCGCCTGTTGTGCACACGCGCAGTTGGCCCTGTTGGAGGACGCTGTCCAAGTGCGATGGCTCTGCCTGAGCGGCAAACGATAGAGCGAGCAGGCCACCGAGCATCATTGTGCTTTTTAGGTTGTTCATTGTTATCCGGCTTCCATGATGGAGTGGGGGCTGAGAGTACTTACTTTCTGCTGCCCCACTCAACATTGGCGTGGGATGTTGTAGCACTTGATTGGCTGCAGCCTGACCATTACTCGTGAGAGCTATTGCCCCGCCATCTCCATTTCCGGACTCAACGTCCCCAACCAAGCCACCAACCCCACAATCAACACCGCCGCCGCCAATTCAACCACCACGCTGCGCCGCAACGTGTTCGCCGCCACCCGATACTGACCCTCACGCAACGACCGCTGCAAAAACGGCCCCAGGTGAAACCGGTTCAACGCGGCGAGCACCAGCATCCCGGCAAACAGCGCGATTTTGATGGACAGCAAAATCCCGTAGGTACTGAGCAAGACATCGTCGAGCGTTGGGCCGACGATGAACAGGTAGTTCACGACTCCCGTGACCGTGATGACGGCCACGATCACTGCACCCACCCATTCAAATCGGCTGACAGCCCGAGCCAGCAATCTGATGCGTTCCTCGGTTTGCAGATCGTTGATCTTTGCCATCAAGGCAAGCGCAACCAGCGCACCGAGCCAGGCCCCCGAAGCCAGCAGATGCAAGATGTCAGTGATGAAATGCCAATACCGCCGGCTACCTTCATCCATCGCCCCGTGACCGCTCCAGGCCAGGCTGGCCAGGGCGATAGCGCCGGCAAAAGACGCGATCAGCAGGCTGAATCCGGGCGCACGGCGATTGAGCATCACCGCCAGACTGGCGATAACCAACGCGATGATGCGCACGACCCAGGCCAACCCGACATCCGTCTCCAACACCATCATCTCGATATGCGGACGCAGCTCGGCAAAGTCCGTTTCACCGCTCATGGCGCTCGCCATCATCACCATGCTGGCGACAGAAAGCAGCACGCCCAGCAACGCCGCCCCGGTCAACATCGACCGAAGCGGCAGCGCCACCCCTGACACCCGCTCCTGTTCTTTCAGGCTATACAGCCCAAACAGCGCCAGCCCAAACAACAGCATCAAATCCACATACAACCCAAAGCGCAGTGCAATGCTGACCGAGTCGCTCATCAATCACTTCACTTTGAACGTGACGTTGCCGGTGATCGGGTGGGTGTCCGACGACACCGCGCGCCATTCGACTTTGTAGGTGCCGGCAGGCAGTGGCGAAAGCGGTGTGATGACCATGGTCTTCGGATCGCTACCACCAGAGACTTTGGCTTTCATGGGCATGGGGGAGTGCGCCATGCCGGGCATTTCTGTCATGACCAATTTTGCGCCGGAGAACTGGGTCATGAGGTTTTCCGAGAAGTGCAGTTCGATTTTGCCGGGTGTCGCGCCATCCGCACCTTCCGCCGGGGTGGAAGAGAGCAGTTTCGGGTGCGCTTGAGCGAGCGCGCTCATGAGCAGCCCAATGGCAACAGCGGTAGTTTTAATCATGCGCATGCAAGGCCTCTTACCGCTTTAAGCGGTTGTTTTTTTGGTTGTTGAGTTAATGCGTTTAGAACCACAGGCGAACGCCAAGAACGAGGCGTGCTTCGCTGCGATCCTCACCTTCATCGTTGGCGAAGTCGGCGGTTTTGCCGTAGGTGCGGTTCCAGGTCACACCGATGTAAGGCGCGATTTCCCGGCGGATTTCATAGCGCAGTCGCAAGCCGGCTTCGGTGTTGGATAACCCGGAACCGATACCCCGTTGCGGATCGTTTTTGCCGTAGAAGTTGAGTTCGGCGGTCGGTTGCAGGATCAGCCGGTTGGTCAGCAGGATGTCGTAGTCGCCTTCCAGTCGCGCGGCGGTTTGGCCGCCTTCGCCGATGAAGGCGGTGGCTTCGGTTTCGAAGTTGTACAGCGCCATCCCTTGCACGCCAAACGCGGCCCAGGTTTGCGGATCGCCGGGTTTGAAATCCTGGCGAACGCCGGTTACCACGTCCCACCACGGGGAGATCGCGTGGCCCCACAGGGCCTGGATTTCGGCGTCTTCGGTTTTGCCGTTGGTGCGTTCGCCTTCGGAGCGCAGCCACAGGCGATCGATGTCGCCGCCGATCCAGCCGGAGAGATCCCAGGCCAGGGTGCTGCCGTCGTCAGCGTCCTGCCATTCGAGTTTGTCGGCGAGGAAGTAATGGTTGAGCGCGGTGTCATGCACGCCGTGGCCGGTTGGGCTGGCGTACACCGCGGCGCGGTCGGCATCGGTCAGTGCCGGGATCGGCGTGCGGCTTTCGGTCGGCGCGGCTGGCTGCATCTGGCCGTCGTCCATGCTTTGCATTTGGCTAGGGTCCATGCCCTGCATCTGGCTGTGATCCATGTTCTGCATGTCGTCGGTGGCGGCCATCGCCGAAGAGAGGGTCAGGCTCGCGGTCACGAGTGCCAATGAAATTGGAGTGAGTCTGGTCATCGGTAGGCGCCTCATTCTTCCACGCGAACTTCACGGAACATGCCCATTTCCATGTGGTACAGGAGATGGCAGTGATAGGCCCAACGACCGAGCGCATCGGCGGTCACCCGATAGCTGCGCCGGGAGCCGGGCGGCATGTCGATGGTGTGTTTGCGCACCATGAACTCGCCGTTCTCGTCTTCGAGGTCGCTCCACATGCCGTGCAGATGGATCGGGTGGGTCATCATCGTGTCGTTGACCAGCACCACCCGAACCCGCTCGCCGTATTTGAGGCGCACGGGTTCGGCATCGGAGAACTTCACGCCATTGAACGACCAGGCGAATTTCTCCATGTGGCCTGTGAGGTGCAATTCAATGGTACGGCTCGGCTCGCGGCCGTCCGGGTCTTCGAAGGTGCTGCGCAGGTCGGAATAGGTCAGGACGCGGCGGCCGTTGTTGCGCAGGCCGAGGCCGGGATCGTCGAGTTTGGGGGCGGTGGTCATGGCTTGCATGTCCACCAGCGGGTTGTTGTTTTCCGTCGCAGGGTGGGACTGCATGCCGGGTATGGCCATGGCGCTGTGATCCATGCCCGCCATGCTGCCGTGATCCATCCCGCCCATGCCCATGTCATCCATGGTCACCAGCGGTCGAGGGTCCAGCGGCGGTACCGGCGCGGATAAACCAGCCTTCGCTGCAAGCGTGCCGCGTGCAAAGCCAGTCCGATCCATCGACTGGGCGAACAAGGTGTAAGCCGCTTCGGTCGGCTCGACAATCACATCGAAGGTCTCCGCCACCGCAATGCGAAACTCATCGACGCTCACCGGTTTGACGTGCAGCCCATCCGCAGCGACCACCGTCATTTTCAGCCCGGGAATGCGCACGTCGAAGTACGTCATGGCGGAGCCGTTGATGAAGCGCAGGCGCAGCTTCTCGCCCGGTCGGAACACGCCCGTCCAGTTCGAGTTCGGCGCCTGGCCGTTCATCAAGTAGGTGTAAGTTGCGCCGCTGACGTCGGCGAGGTCCGTGGGGTTCATCTTCATTTCGGCCCACATCTTTCGATCGGCGACCGTGGAACCCCAACCTTTCTCGCTGACGTCGTGGATGAAATCACCCACGGTGGGTTTGTTGTAGTTGTAGTAATCGGACTGTTTTTTCAGCGTCTTCATCAGGTCGACGGCATCTTCGTCGGTCCAGTCGGTCAGCATCACCACGTAATCGCGGTCGTACTGGAAAGGCTCCGGCTCCTTCGCATCGATCACCAACGGCCCGTAAACGCCGGACTGTTCCTGTAAGCCTGAATGGCTGTGGTACCAGTACGTGCCGTTCTGTCGGACCTTGAATTGATAGACGTACATCCCACCCGGCTCGATGCCGTGAAAGCTCAGCCCCGGCACGCCGTCCATGTTGGCCGGCAGCAAGATGCCGTGCCAGTGAATGGAGGTGTCGGCGTTGAGTTTGTTCTTCACCCGCAATGTAACTGTGTCGCCTTCGCGCCAACGCAGCAGGGGGCCGGGAATACCGCCGTTGATGGTCATCGCGGTGCGCGGGTTGCCGGTGATGTTGACCGGGGTTTCGCCGATGAGCAGGTCGAAATCGGTGCCCGCCAGCACCTGAGGTTCGCCAGGACTGGTGACCGCCCAGACAGGCGTGCGCCATAACCCGAGGCCGCCGAGGAGCCCGCCCGCGGCCAGGCCCTTCACGAAGGTGCGTCTTGATGTGTTGGAGTGCATGCCGTGTTCCCGGTCCGTCAGCGTGGAGAGAGCTTGACGACGAGGCTAACGGGCGATGCCTTTCAGCAGGCTGAGGCGGGGATTACAGTTTTGTCAGGTTCATGCCGTATTTATTGGCGTGTATCGGGCGTTGACGCTGCGGCCACAGTGCCGCCACCGCAATTGATATACGAAGACGACTTCAACCAACGCTGATCCGGATAGTAAGAAAACAACAACTGCCCATCTTTCATCGAATCAATCAGCTTATGCGCAATCGCCGGCCGCACAGCCGGACAACCCAGGCTTCTACCGATCCGGCCATTCGCTCGGGCAAGAACCGGACTGACATAGGGCGCCCCGTGAATAACGATCGCCCGCTCAAATGCGTTGTCGTTGAAACCCGGCTCCAATCCTTCCATGCGCAAGGAATAACCGTTTTGGCCGACATAGCTCGATTGGGTCCGATATAAACCAAGGCTGGTGGCAAAGCTTTCATTCTGGTTGGAGAACTTGACCGCCATGTTCTCGCCGCTGTTGCGACCGTGGGCGACCAGTTCGTGGAACAGTAATTTACGTTTCTTCAGATCGAACACCCACAACCGTTGTTCGGTCGAAGGCAGTGAGTAGTCGATGACAGCAAGTCTTTGGACAGGTGCTTTACCTTGGGCCAAGCTGCATTGGGTAGCGCGTACGGCCAGCCCGATGACTTTGGCGTTGGCGCCAGGTGCTGCTTTGAGCAGCGCGGTTTCAAGCGAATCGGCGTAGGCTGCCGGTACCGAAACTGACGTCAGCAGCAAGGCCGTGAATAGGAAACCAAAGCGGTCTAGCGCCATATGAAAGTCTCACATTAATGTTTCGAGTCTAGCAGTGTGCAGGATGCTAGCCGTTGAATACGGGGCGATTAAGGATTATCCATGGGGCAGTTAACAAGGTTATTCGTCATAAGCCGCATCTTTTTTATGGGCTTTCTGATCAGCGGCGCAGCGATGGCAGAAACTTCGCCGATTGAGGCGGTATCTGCTGCCATCAGCAGAACTGGCGCAGCACCTGACGATTACGTCGCTCAAACGATTCAGGCGGCACTTGAGCCATTGAGTTCAGCGTTTCCACCCTTGCTCACTTCCCGTGGTCATCAACGGGTGGATCCGAGTCGTGTGGTCATGGATTTTTACATGCATCGGGGTTATCGCTCGGCCTGGGCGAACGACAACGATGTCATTCAGTTATTGAAAAGCCTGAGCGAGACCCGGGCCGACGGGCTGGACCCTGCGGACTTTCATATTGATGAGTTGGCTAACGCCAGAGCGTCGATGCAGGCAGCAGAGCCGACGGTGGCGCAACGGGCGGCGTTCGATATCGCGGCGACCCGGACCTTTATCACGGCGCTGCTGCAATTGCGGCGCGGCAAGGTTGACCCTTCGCGTCTGGACATCCACTGGAATTTCGACCCTGTCGGCGCCGATCCTCGTGGAGACATGAATAACTTGTTCGCCGCGCTTGATGCTCATGACGTGGCGCGCGCCTTTGCGCAAGCGCCGCCACAAGAGGCGGTTTACCGTAGCCTGCGCGTAGGCCTGGCGCAACTGCGCAAGGTTCGGGATGCGGGTGGCTGGCCGAAGATTGCCGAAGGCCAATCGCTCAAGCCAGGCATGGATGACGCCTCTGTCGCGCAGTTGCGAGCACGTTTGGTGGTGGGTGGTTATCTGGCCCCATCAAAGAAGCAACGCACTGATTACGACGACAGCGTCACCGCAGCGGTGAAAAAGTATCAGACCGAGCAATACCTGGGGGCGGATGGCGTGGCGGGAGCCGCGACACTGGCTGCGTTGAATGTGCCCGTAGAGGCGCGGATAGACCAGGTTCGGGTGAACATGGAGCGCGCGCGTTGGTTGCTGTTCAAACTTCAGGGCACTTTTGTCATCGTCGATATTGCGGGTTACAAGGTGGCGCTTTATCGCGACGGTAAGGCGATATGGCGTTCCCGGGTTCAGGTGGGTAAGCCGTTCCGCAGTACGCCGGTGTTTCAATCCGAGATTACTTACGTAACGTTCAACCCCACCTGGACCGTGCCACCGACGATCCTCGTCAAAGACATGCTGCCGAAGATTCAAAGAGACCCTGGCTACCTTGCCGCCAACCGTATAAGAGCCCTTGATCGAGAGGGGAATGTGCTCGATCCGTCGACCGTCGACTGGGATAACGCGCGCGGTATCACCCTGCGGCAGGATGCCGGGCCGGATAATTCGTTGGGGCAGGTGGTCATTCGGTTTCCCAATGAGTATTCGATTTATCTCCACGACACGCCACATCGCGAGTTGTTTGCGCAATCGCGCCGTGCCACCAGTTCAGGTTGCATACGAGTGGAGAACCCGTTGCAGTTGGTAGAGCTGTTGTTCAACGACCCGGTTCGTTGGAACAGCGCCGGGATACAGGCCCAGTTGGCTAACGGCAAAACCGAAAACATCAGGCTGCCCGTCAAGGTGCCGGTGCTGTTGGCTTACTGGACGGTGGACCTGAGTAACGATGGTCGAGTGATGTTTAAACCTGACGTATACGGGTACGACTCCGCGGTGCTGCGGGGATTGAATCTGCCTTCGGAATTGCCCGTTCTGGATGTGCGACGAGCAGGAACTTCCGCTGTCGCGACGGGGCAAAACCGGCAATGGCCGTGAAGGAAGCGGGACTTGCAGGCCATCAATGCACCAACGATGCAAGCGCTCTGCGTCAACCGTTCGGCACCTGCGTCGGATCGTAAATCAGCGTCGCCTAAGCTTTGATTTATCCGGACATTCTTCCGGTACTTACAAGGAAGGTGTGGCATGACTTTATTAAAATTTGGCGCATCGATCCTGATGGTCTGTTTGGCAGGCTGCGCAACCAGCAGTAGTTATGAACCTCCACCGGTTCCGGCATCAGCGATGACACTAGACGATGGGCAAATTCATAGCTCGTTAGTGGGTAAGCAGTTTTATGGAACCACCCGGCAGGGCAGTCACCCCTACTCGATCAGGTTTTTAGCCGATGGTATCGATGTGTTCGAGATGGCGCCTGACGCGCCGGAGAAAGAACGGTGGACTCTCAAAGACGGTGTTGTTTGCGTCATACCTAACAAGTACCCAGCGGAGTGCAGCCAAGTGAAGGTCGCCAATAATGAGTATTGGTTTGTCGACCCAAAAAACGGGAGAGTTAACGCACATCTGAAGCTCGCGCCTTGATGGTAATGCTCGAGAAGGAATGGGCGTTCGTGGTACGCCCATTCTTTGTGATCATGCCTGGCCCAGCTCATCGCGCAAAAACTCCACCAACGCCCGTTGCAACGCGGTCAGTGCTCCCTCGCGGCTGCCCAGCACGGCCCGCTGTCCGGTTCGCGCTTGACCAGCGCACCGCCGTGTCGCCCAAGTGCAGTTGATGGCGATGGCGACCCAGCGCGAACTCAAACCGGTGGCCCATGAGATTGCCCGGCGGGCGTACGAGCAAATGCGCCTGGGGGATGCAGAAAGTGCTCGGGCGCATTTGCACAGTGCGATGCGGCGGCTAGCCAAAGGACATTTGCCCCTTACACCCCTGTAGACTAAGCTCACAAAAAATAAGGGTTTTGGGGTGTTGCCCATGCCTTACCCTTACAGGACGAGCTTTTGCCTACCCCTCTTCACGATCCGCACAACGCCACCGGCGTCACGTTGAAACGGTTACCTCTGCGCAAAGCAGCGGTACTGTTTATTGCGGTCGTGTGCCTGAGCCTGTGTGGTTTGCTTTACCTGCAACTGGAGCAGTCGCGCCGGCATGACCTGGCGTTGGCGCAAGTGGCGTCATCAAACCTGACGCGGGCCATGGCGCAGCAGGCCGAAGACACCTTCATGCAAGCCGATCTGGTGCTGACCAGTCTGGCCGACTGGATTCAGGCTGACGGTTTCGGCACGCCCCAAAAGCCACACTTGCAGAAAATATTCGCCCGGCGGGTGCAGGCGCTGAATCAATTGCACGGGATACTTCTGTTCGACCAGAAGGGGCAGTGGATCGTTAGCTCCTTCGAAAATCTGCCGCGCGGCCCGGGTGTGTCGGATCGCGAGTACTTCAAATTCCACCAGCAGAACGTCTCGTCCCTGGCGCACATCGGGCCGGCGATTCGCAGTCGGGAAAATGGCGAGTGGATCATTCCGATATCCAAGCGTGTGAATGACAAAAATGGCAATTTCCAGGGCGTCTTGTTGGCCGGCATCAAGATGGCGTACTTCGATCAGTTCTTCAAAAGCTTCAGCATTGATGACAACGGTTCGATGTTTTTGGGCTTGACCGACGGAACGCTGCTGGCGCGACGGCCGTTTGTGGAATCGCTGATTGGCACATCACTGGCCAAGAGCGAGATCTTCGAGAAATTGCTGCCCAACGCACCCTCCGGTAACGCGATGTTCAGCTCTCTGGTCGATGGTGTTGTGCGGTTGTATGGCTACCGTCAGCTCGACGCTTATCCGCTGGTCGTGTCTGCCGCCTCGTCCAGGGATTCGATTCTCAAGGATTGGAACGACACGGCATTTCGCTCCACAGTCATTGTTGCCCTGGTGGTGTTGGGCGTGGGGCTGTTCGGATGGATGTTCCTTTATCAGGTGCGTGTCGGCGAACAGGTCGAGGCGGATTTGCGCAAGGCGAAGGAAGCGCTGAAGCTGATCGCGACCCACGACAGCCTGACCGGCCTGGGCAATCGCCGGCTGTTCGAGGGAGCGCTGGACATCGAGTTCGGCCGAGGTGCCCGGCAGTCGAGTTCGCTGAGCCTGATCATGCTCGATATCGATTACTTCAAGCGCTACAACGACGCTTATGGCCACGTGGCGGGAGACCATTGCCTGGCTGAAGTGGCGCGGGCGGTGAAGGGGTGCTGCCATCGAAAAGCCGATTTGGCAGTGCGCTACGGCGGTGAGGAGTTTGCGATATTGCTGCCCGACACTGACATTCACGGCGCGATGGTGATTGCCGAGCAGATCCGGCGCAGCGTCATGGACAAGAACATCATCCACAGCGGTTCACCCACGGGCTTCGTGACGGTCAGTCTGGGTTGTTACTCGTTTGTGCCGACGGGGCGGGACAGTATGGAGGTGTTCATCGAACGTGCGGATGCGGCGCTGTATCAAGCCAAGCATTCGGGGCGAAACCGCTCGGCGGTGCTGTCGATGGAGGGCGGTGTCGAGGCACTGATGCGTTCGGATCGTTGAGGTGTCTCGAGAGGGTGTTTCACCCGCGCAACACCCCGGCCAGCCGGCTGTCTGCCTGTCAGATCCCCTTCAATTGATCGTCTAGAGTTGCGGTAACGCTGCCGATCCCGGCAGGTCTCCCCACCGCACGGATGATCGTCAAAATGTTGATTACTCAAGCATTGGCAGCCGTTGCTCTAACCGTTGCAGCCTGCGCCATCTTTCCGCTCGCGAGCCACGCTCAATCGAAAGTCACAGCCGAAGAAGCACACGCCATCGGCGTGGATGCCTACCTTTATTTTTACCCGCTGTTGACCATGGACATCACCCGCAAGCAATTCACCAATATCGAGCCGGGCAAGGAATTCGGTAAAGGTCCGATGAATATGTTTATCAGCGTGCCGCAGTATCCACCTGCCAATTTCAAAGGGGTGGTGCGCTCGAACTTCGACACCTTGTATTCCATTGCCTGGCTGGATTTGACCCAAGAACCGCTGGTGATCGCAGCGCCCGATACGGCCGGGCGTTTTTACTTGCTGCCGATGCTCGACATGTGGACCGATGTGTTCGCCTCACCGGGTTGGCGCACCACGGGCACCCAAGCGGGGCAGTTTCTGGTGACACCGCCGGGCTGGACCGGGACGGTGCCTGCCGGACTGAACCATCTGCCGGCGCCTACGCCCTTTGTCTGGGTCATTGGCCGCACCAAGACCGACGGCGCTGCGGACTACGCGGCGGTGCACAAAATTCAGGCTGGCTACACCGTGACACCGTTGTCCCGACTGGGTAAAAGTCCCGAGGCAGCCAGCGTGAAAATTGACCCTGCCGTGGACATGAAGACCCCGCCCAAGATCCAGGTGGACTCAATGTCGGCGGCCGACTACTTCGCCTACGCCGCCGAATTGCTCAAAGTGCACCCTGCGCACATCACCGATCAACCGATCCTGGCGCAGATCAAGCGTATCGGTATCGAACCCGGAAAATCGTTCGACATGGATGCGTTGGACCCTGAAATCAAAGCAGCACTTCAGACCGTGCCCAAGGACGCGCAGGCGCTGATGACGTGGAAGGTTCCAACCCTCGCCCGCGTGGTCAACGGCTGGTCGATGAACACCGACACCATGGGCGTCTACGGCAACTACTACCTCAAGCGCGCGATCGTTGCGCAGATGGGGCTCGGCGCCAACTTGCCCGAGGATGCGATTTATCCACTGAACATCGGCGATGTCGAAGGCAAGCCACTCGATGGAGCGAACAAGTACGTGCTGCATTTCGACAAGGGTGAAATGCCGCCGGTAAACGCTTTCTGGTCGATCACCTTGTACGACCCTGAAGGATTCCAGGTCGGCAATGCGCTCAACCGGTTTGCGTTCAGTAGCTGGATGCCGTTCAAGACGAACGCCGACGGTTCGCTGGACATCTACTTCCAGCACGAAAACCCCGGCAAGGACCTTGAAGCCAATTGGCTGCCGGCACCGAAGGGCGGGTTCAACCTGACCATGCGTTTGTATGGGCCCAAGCCCGAGGTTTTGAACGGCAAGTGGAACCCGCCACCGGTCAAGCCAGCCTAGTCCCGCGTGAGTCGGCCTATGGAAAAGCAGGCGTTGCTGCCATTGCTCAAGGCGTCGCATGACGAGTTTCCAGTGTAGGGGCGTGCCTTTAGTCGCCTGACTCGCTCGTAGAGGCAACTGCCGGGGCGCACCCCCGGTCACAACTGGACATCGACCCTGCGTTGCGAGCGTTGGAACATGAAGAACCTGAAAATCGCGACATTCAACGTCAACGGCATGCGCGCCCGACTGCCGAACTTGTTGGCCTGGCTTGCGCGAGAGCAACCGGACATTGCGTGTTTGCAGGAGCTCAAGTCGGTTGACAGTGCATTCCCCGCCGCCGAGCTTGAGGCCGCTGGCTACGGCGCGATCTGGCAAGGTCAGTCTTCGTGGAACGGCGTGGCGATTCTGGCGCGGGATGCTCAGCCGCTGGAGAGTCGTCGAGGCCTGCCGGGTGATGACAGCGACACCCATAGCCGGTATCTGGAGGCCGCCGTGCACGGGATTCTGGTGGGTTGCCTGTACCTGCCCAACGGCAACCCGCAGCCGGGGCCGAAGTTCGATTACAAGCTGGCGTGGTTTGAACGGCTGATCCGCTACGCGCAGACGCTTCAGGCCAGTGAGCATCCCGTGGTGTTGGCCGGTGACTACAACGTGGTGCCCACCGACCTCGACATCTACAACCCGCGATCCTGGCTGAAGGATGCGTTGCTGCAACCTGAAAGCCGCGAGTGTTATCAGCGTCTGCTGGGTCAGGGCTGGACCGATTCCTTGCGCCATCTGCATCCGGAAGATCGGCTCTATACCTTCTGGGATTATTTTCGCCAGCACTGGCAAAAGAACTCAGGGCTGCGCATCGATCATCTGTTGCTTAACCCGGCGTTGAGTCCTTATCTGCAGCAGGCTGGAGTCGATGCCTGGGTTCGCAACGAGCCCCATGCGAGTGATCATGCGCCGACGTGGATTCGCTTGAGTTCGCGCAAGCAGCGTTGATATTGGCATGTGCGGCGATTGGCTAAATCAATTGTCAGTCGAGCCGCTTTATCCCTTATACATGGCGCCCATCGGCGGAGAAATCCGGCCCCCTGCATAAGGATCGAGCAATGAGCGAGCCACACCTGAGCAATCTTGCGTTGTACCTGCAGCGCCTGGGCTTCGACGCGCCTCCGGCGCCAACCCTGGAAACCCTGCGCCAACTTCAATTGCGCCACACCGGCGCCTTCGCGTTCGAAAACCTCACCACGTTGTCGGGTCAGCCGGTGCTCATCGACCTGCCGTCCATCGAGCAAAAGGTCCTGCACGATGGCCGCGGTGGTTACTGCTACGAACTCAACAACCTGTTCCTGGCCTTGCTCCAGGCACTGGGCTTCGACGCTCGCGGTATCTCCGGCCGAGTGGTCATGGGCCAGCCCGAAGGCGCATGGACCGCCCGGACACACCGCTTGAGCCTGGTGACCCTTGACGGCGTACGCTACATCACCGACGTCGGCTTCGGCGGCATGGTGCCCACCGCACCGCTGATGCTCGATACCCCGGCTGAACAGTTCACACCTCACGAACCCTATCGCATCGAGCCGCACGAGGATGGCTTCACCCTGCGCGCCAACGTCGCCGGCGAATGGCGGGCGATGTACATTTTCGATTTGCAGCGCCAGGAAGACATCGATTACGCCGTTGGCAACTGGTACGTCTCGACCCATCCGGAGTCGTCTTTCGCCAGGCAGCTGATGGTGGCGCGCACCGGCGAAGGGTGGCGCCGCACGCTGAACAACGGCAGTTTTGCGATTCATCGGATCGGCAGTGAGACTGAACGGCGGCAAGTGACGGATGTGGATGAATTGCTGGGTTTGTTGCGCAGCGAATTCGACATTCGGGTGCCACGGGAGGCGGCATTGCGCCGGGTTATTGAAGGGCTGATTCAACAGCCCTGAGCCTCACAGCTGCAGTCCCTCCTGCACCACCGACAGCAGATTGTCTTCGGTCATGGCAATTGCATCCGGTTGTTGCCCGGATTGATCGATCGCCTGCAGCCACCACTGCGTCTCGCCGTGTTCACTCACGGTTCGCAGCATCGAAAGTGCCTTTGCCTGTGTGCGGATCTCGACCCGCCCGGCACCATCCTCAGTGAAACGAGCGACGGGGTCGAAGGTGATGCTGTGGTGGTTGCCTTCAATCAGTAACTGGTCGATGGCGTAGTCGTAGGTCGCCCCGTCGGGATGACGCTCGAAGACGTGCGTCGGCACTCGCCGGATGTTCAGCCCGGCTTCGCTGAGCGGCTCCAGCCAGGTTTCGATGAGGTGGTACAGCTCGTAAACCTGTGCAGGCCAGCTGTCTATTTGGTGATCTGCACAGAGTGTCTCGTCGGCGCTGGACTGCTGGGTTTGCTTCAGTTTCGCGGCGAGTTGGTCAGCCTTGCTCATGTAGATTTCCTATCGTGGACTCAGTAAGAGCGTACCTCTATCAAGGTAGTGCACGTCTTGCCTTGCGTCATGTTGCCGGGAGGTTTTGGCTTCATATCAGGGAAGGTGCGGCGCAAGTCTCAGGTGTGGAATGGCCATGTGTCCATAATCTGACTGATTAGTTGTATACAACTCTATAGACATTTGTCCTGAGTATTGAATACAGTGTGCGCACAACAAAAACCAGGGAACCCCCCAAACCATGAAAACGCCCCATGTTTCACACCAGCGGCCTGAGGATGAAAATCTCGGGGTCGGCGCGAATATGGCTTACGGCCTGCAACACGTTCTGACCATGTACGGCGGCATCGTTGCGGTGCCTTTGATCATCGGCCAGGCGGCCGGGCTCTCGCCAGCGGACATTGGTTTGTTGATTGCTGCTTCATTGTTTGCAGGGGGGCTGGCGACGCTGCTGCAAACCCTGGGCTTACCGTTTTTCGGTTGCCAATTGCCGCTGGTACAGGGCGTGTCGTTCTCTGGTGTCGCGACGATGGTGGCGATTGTCAGTAGCGGCGGGGAGGGCGGGTTTCAATCGATTCTCGGGGCGGTGATTGCCGCGTCGTTGATCGGCCTGCTGATCACGCCGGTGTTCTCTCGAATCACCAGGTTTTTCCCGCCGCTGGTCACGGGCATTGTGATCACCACCATCGGCCTGACGCTGATGCCAGTGGCTGCACGCTGGGCCATGGGCGGTAACAGCCATGCCCCGGACTTTGGCAGCATGGCGAACATCGGTCTGGCGGCGGTGACACTGGTGCTGGTTCTGCTGTTGAGCAAGATCGGCAGCGCGACCATCTCGCGTTTGTCGATCCTGTTGGCGATGGTCATCGGTACGGTGATCGCGGTGTTCCTTGGCATGGCGGACTTCTCGTCCGTCACTCAAGGCCCGATGTTCGGCTTCCCGACGCCGTTCCACTTTGGCATGCCGACCTTCCACTTCGCCGCGATCCTGTCGATGTGCATCGTGGTCATGGTGACCCTGGTGGAAACCTCGGCCGACATCCTCGCCGTCGGTGAAATCATCGGCACCAAGGTCGATTCCAAACGCCTGGGCAACGGCCTGCGCGCCGACATGCTGTCGAGCATGATCGCGCCGATCTTCGGCTCCTTCACCCAAAGCGCGTTCGCCCAGAACGTCGGGCTGGTGGCGGTGACCGGCATCAAGAGTCGCTTCGTGGTGGCTACCGGCGGTTTGTTTCTGGTGATCCTCGGTTTGCTGCCGTTTATGGGCCGCGTCATCGCCGCTGTACCGACTTCTGTCCTCGGCGGCGCCGGTATCGTGCTGTTCGGCACCGTGGCGGCTAGCGGTATTCGTACGCTGTCCAAGGTCGACTACCGCAACAACGTCAACCTGATCATCGTCGCCACCTCCATCGGCTTCGGCATGATCCCCATCGCTGCGCCGAACTTCTACGACCACTTCCCAAGCTGGTTCGCCACGATCTTCCACTCTGGCATCAGCTCGTCGGCGATCATGGCCATCGTGCTGAACCTGACCTTCAACCACCTCACTGCCGGTAACTCCGATCAGCAGTCGGTGTTCGCGGCCGGCACTGAGCGCGTTCTGCGTTATCAGGATCTGGCAGCGTTGCGCGAAGGGGATTATTTCAGCGAAGGCAAACTGCGTGACTGCGACGGGAATGAGATTCCGGTGGTGGAGGTGGCTCATGCGTCAGACGAGCACCACCCTATCCATGCGAAAAGCAGTGAGCATGTCTGACTGCACTCAAGGGTAGATCGAGAGGCAGGTTGACACTCGCTCCAGTCATGATTGAAAATCGGAATCGAGGTCTGCAATTGCGCATCCTTGGGCTTGGCCTCCAGTATTGGCCCCCCATCTTGTTGGCAGCAGAGAAGCTGGCTCCCTCTGAAGTAGTGACGACTGGCATGCCGGTCGGATTCTGAACCCAAGGTCATTCGTGGTCTGGAGCTAAAGAATCGCTGCGACTACTCCTCGAAATATTCAAAAGGCGTCCTTTGGGGCGCCTTTTTTATTGCCTGGAATCTGGTTTGACAATGGTGCCGACCAAGGTGCCTTCGGCACGTCTTTTGGGATACCAGGTCACGACGTAGTAACCGAAACCACGACGCTCGTTCCTCGGCTCGAGAATGAGTGAGCCAGTGGGGTTTTTGAGTACGGCGACTCTGTGGTCTCCTCGCATTTCCTTGAATTCGCAGTAGATGGGGGCTCCAGGTACGACCATTTTGGCTATGTGAGTCGCGACATCGTCGATGGTGTGGCAGCCATACTTTCCCAAGTCAACTTTGTGGGCTTCCCAAACATGCCGGACGCCGAACCCTTTGTTTATTCCTTTGTGTATCCCGACCCTCAGGAAAATCTCACCTCCCCGTAAATCGAACTTGGGCATGACGGGGGAGAGTGCCAAAGCTCAACGAGCCTGAAGGGTGAGGGACAAGGGTGTTCTCCTTGAGTTTGAGTAACTCTGACACGCGAACAATCCAAGGCTATCGGTAGGCGAAAGGCGCTATTCATAACGTACAAAGTTGCTGATTCACAGGCCGCATCTGGCCATCACCGAAGTCGTTGCTGGCGCTCTGGTCCAAGGTTTACGGGGGTAAAAGGAAAGTAGAAATCTCGGCTACGGAAAGTTAGGAGATTTCCTACTTTCAACGGCGGGATGATTTGAGGGATTGCGTGTTTATGGCGGCCACAAAAAAGCCCCTGAACCTTTCGATTCAGGGGCTTTTCGATATTGCTGTCTGGCTCCACGACCTGGACTCGAACCAGGGACCCAGTGATTAACAGTCACTTGCTCTACCAACTGAGCTATCGCGGAATGGCGTGTATGTTACTGATTCAAAAAGAGAAGTCAAGCATCTATTAGCAATTTGGCGGGTTCACGGGGACGGACGGTGGTTTATCGACCGTGGGCGGTTACCAGAATCGCCTCAGAGGTCTACCATGGCCACCCGGAAGTGGTTACACGCGCTGCCGGCCATTCGCCGAAAAGGTACGCGCCATGAATCACCCAACCACCACACCTCGCCACAACGGGGTGTTCGCATGAGCATCGCTCAAATCAGCTTGCCCAAAGGCGTCGGCCCTCACGCCGAAAAACTGTTCGACGCAATCACTCAGGCCAGCACCGCTGATGAATTGAACCGTGCCGGTGGCAAGGCCGAAGGGTTTGTCCTGGGCCTGGAAAGCACCAAGGCCATCAAAAGCCAGGTCGCCGAATCGCTCTACGTCGCCTATGACGACGCTGCCAGCCAGCGTGCAACCGAACTGGCCTAACCGCCGAATGTGACAGTGGCGAGCATCAGTTTTGCGTACAGCATCGTTGCGGCCAGTTGCACCAGCCACAAGGCCAGGCCGCCGAGAAACACGCCAGCCGCGACTTGCATCACCAGGTTGTTACCGCGTTTGGCCGGGGTGCGAGGCACGAAGTGGTCCAGCTCATCGCGGTCGGCGCGTAGGTCATCGTTTTTCATGTTGGCTCTCGTAAGAATTTCGGGGTGTACATAAAACCTGTGGGAGCGGGCTTGCTCGCGAAGAGGGTGTGTCAGTCGATATCAATGTTGCCTGTTGCACCGCTTTCGCGAGCAAGTCGGATCGCCGCACCGCTGCTCCCACATTTGATCTGTGTGCAGTCTAGAGCGCCCGGTCGCCGGGTTGAGAATTTTCTGAGGCAATTAAAAACGGGAAGCCCTAGGGCTTCCCGTTTTTTTACCACTCGACGACTCAGATCACCGCAACGATGGCCTTGGTCACAACGTCGATGTTGCTCTGGTTCAGCGCGGCCACGCAGATGCGGCCGGTGTCCAGGGCGTAGATACCGAACTCGCTGCGCAGGCGGGTCACTTGCTCGACCGTCAGGCCGGAGTAGGAGAACATGCCGCGCTGACGACCGACGAAGCTGAAGTCGCGCTGCGGGGCGTTTTTCGCCAGCAGGTCGACCATCTGAATGCGCATGCCGCGAATCCGCAGACGCATTTCAGCCAGTTCTTCTTCCCACTGAGCGCGCAGTTCCGGGCTGTTCAGTACAGCGGCGACGATGCTTGCACCGTGGGTCGGCGGGTTGGAGTAGTTGGTGCGGATCACGCGTTTGACTTGCGACAGCACGCGCGCGCTTTCTTCTTTCGATTCGCTGACAATCGACAGGGCGCCCACGCGCTCGCCGTACAGCGAGAACGATTTGGAGAACGAGCTGGAGACGAAGAAGGTCAGGCCCGATTCAGCGAACAGGCGTACAGCTGCGGCGTCTTCGTCGATGCCATCGCCAAAGCCCTGGTAGGCCATGTCGAGGAACGGTACGTGACCTTTGGCTTTCACCACGTCCAGTACGTTATTCCAGTCCGCCGGGCTCAGGTCCACACCGGTCGGGTTGTGGCAGCAAGCGTGCAGGACAACGATGGAGCCGGACGGCAGGGCGTTCAAGTCTTCCAGCAAGCCAACACGGTTCACGTCGTGGGTTGCGGCGTCGTAGTAGCGATAGTTCTGCACCGGGAAGCCGGCCGTTTCGAACAGCGCGCGGTGGTTTTCCCAGCTTGGGTCGCTGATCGCCACGACAGCGTTCGGCAGCAGTTGCTTGAGGAAGTCGGCACCGATTTTCAGTGCGCCAGTACCGCCAACGGCTTGGGTGGTGATGACGCGGCCAGCGGCGATCAGTGGCGAGTCATTGCCGAACAGCAGTTTCTGCACAGCCTGGTCGTAGGCGGCGATGCCGTCGATTGGCAAGTAGCCACGGGAAGCATGTTGAGCGACGCGAATCGTCTCGGCTTCGACAACGGCGCGCAGGAGTGGAATTCGCCCCTCCTCGTTGCAGTAAACACCGACCCCCAGGTTGACCTTGTTGGTACGGGTGTCGGCGTTGAATGCTTCGTTGAGGCCCAGGATTGGATCGCGTGGTGCCATTTCGACAGCGGAGAACAGGCTCATTTTGCGGCGGCTCTGAATGGAAAGTGGAGGGACGTGTCGCGCTCCAGCCGAATGCACTAGAGCGGTGCACAAACGGGGAGCTAGTATAGAGGCCATCTGCGATTGATGGCGACAGACGATTCGGCTTTTACGGTAAGTTTTTCCGATTATTTCTCGACCGTTAGTCGATTGGCATCGTCAAAGGTTTTACCCGATGTAGGACGTTTGCCTTGAAAGCGAGGGCAATCGGCTCCACATTGAGCACAATCCAGTTTTTTCCTCGGGCGACATCGGTCGTTTGCGGTCTTTCCCGTTGCTGCCCGGTTCGCCCGGACAGGCGCGAACCCAGAGGTTTTTCATGTCTGAATTCCAGCTAGTCACCCGCTTCGAGCCCGCCGGCGATCAGCCGGAAGCCATCCGCCTGATGGTCGAGGGCATCGAAGCCGGGTTGGCGCACCAGACGTTGCTCGGTGTGACCGGCTCGGGCAAGACCTTCAGCATCGCCAATGTGATCGCCCAGATTCAGCGTCCGACTCTGGTGCTGGCACCGAACAAGACCCTGGCCGCGCAGTTGTACGGTGAGTTCAAGGCGTTCTTCCCGAACAACGCCGTCGAATACTTCGTTTCGTACTACGACTACTACCAGCCCGAGGCCTACGTGCCGTCATCGGATACGTTCATCGAGAAAGACGCCTCGATCAACGATCACATCGAGCAGATGCGATTGTCGGCGACCAAGGCACTGCTGGAGCGCAAGGACGCGATCATCGTCACCACCGTGTCGTGCATCTACGGTCTGGGCAGTCCGGAAACCTATTTGAAGATGGTTCTGCACGTTGATCGCGGCGACAAGCTCGATCAGCGTGCGTTGCTGCGTCGCTTGGCTGACCTGCAATACACCCGCAACGACATGGAGTTTGCCCGTGCGACCTTCCGGGTCCGCGGCGATGTGATTGATATCCACCCGGCGGAATCCGATTTCGAAGCGATCCGTATCGAGCTGTTCGATGACGAAGTGGAGAGCCTGTCCGCTTTCGATCCGCTGACCGGCGAAGTGATTCGCAAGCTGCCGCGGTTCACGTTCTATCCGAAAAGCCACTACGTGACCCCGCGAGAAACCCTGCTGGGTGCCGTCGAAGGGATCAAAGTCGAGTTGCAGGAGCGCCTGGACTACCTGCGCACCAACAATAAACTCGTTGAGGCCCAGCGCCTGGAGCAGCGCACTCGTTTCGATCTGGAGATGATCCTCGAACTGGGTTATTGCAACGGCATCGAAAACTACTCGCGCTACCTGTCGGGCCGTGAATCCGGCCAGGCGCCGCCGACTTTGTTTGACTACCTGCCGGCTGACGCCTTGCTGGTGATCGACGAATCCCACGTCAGCGTGCCGCAGGTCGGCGCCATGTATAAGGGCGACCGCTCGCGTAAAGAGACGCTGGTGGAATACGGTTTCCGTCTGCCGTCCGCGCTGGATAACCGACCGATGCGCTTCGACGAGTTCGAAAACATCAGCCCGCAGACGATTTTCGTCTCGGCCACGCCGGGTAATTACGAGGCAGAACACGCCGGTCGCGTGGTCGAGCAACTGGTGCGTCCGACTGGCCTGGTGGACCCGCAAATCGAAATCCGCCCGGCGTTGACCCAAGTCGATGATCTGCTCTCGGAGATCGGCAAGCGTGTGGCGCAGGAAGAGCGGGTGCTGGTCACCACGCTGACCAAGCGTATGTCCGAAGACTTGACCGATTACCTGGCCGACCACGGCGTGCGGGTACGTTATCTGCACTCGGACATCGACACGGTGGAACGGGTCGAGATCATCCGCGATCTGCGTCTGGGCACTTTCGATGTGCTGGTGGGGATCAACCTGCTGCGTGAAGGCCTGGACATGCCGGAAGTCTCGCTGGTGGCAATCCTCGATGCAGACAAGGAAGGCTTCCTGCGTTCCGAACGCTCGCTGATCCAGACCATCGGCCGGGCAGCGCGCAACCTCAATGGTCGGGCGATTCTCTACGCGGATCGCATCACCGGTTCCATGGAGCGGGCGATCGGCGAAACCGAGCGTCGTCGCGACAAGCAGATTGCCTTTAACCTGGCCAATGGCATCACGCCCAAAGGCGTGTTCAAGGACGTTGCCGACATCATGGAAGGCGCCACCGTGCCGGGTTCGCGCAGCAAGAAGCGCAAAGGCATGGCCAAGGCCGCCGAGGAAAACGCCAAGTACGAAGCGGAACTGCGCTCGCCGGGTGAAATCGCCAAGCGTATCAAGGCGCTGGAAGAGAAAATGTACCAACTCGCCCGCGACCTGGAGTTCGAAGCAGCGGCGCAGATGCGCGACGAGATTGGCAAGTTGCGGGAGCGGTTGATTACTGTCTGATGGCGAAACGAGGTCCCTGTGGCGAGGGGGCTTGCCCCCGTTCGGCTGCGCAGCAGTCGTAAAACCCGCTAGCGATGTAATCCTGACACATCGCGGCGTCAGGTTTTGGGGCCGCTGCGCAGCCCAGCGGGGGCAAGCCCCCTCGCCACAGGTTCGTGCATGGCTCGAAATTAATGAGCTTCCCCAGCCTTCAATCCCGCAGGCAACGCCTTGGTCAGCAACACCGCAATCATGCTGACCCCCAGCGCAATCCCGACAAAGTGAAACGCATCGTTGTAAGCCATGATCGACGCCTGCTGATGCGCAATTTCACTGAGCTTGCCCAGCGCTGCCGTCTCACTGCCAAACCGGTCCGTCAGCGACGCCATGCGCTCGGCCACCTGCGGGTTGGTCGGCACAATCGCTTCACGTAAATAATCAAAGTAAGTCTTGGTTCGTGCATCCAGCAACGTGGCGAGGAGGGCGATGCCAATCGCGCCGCCGAGGTTGCGCAGGATGTTGAACAGGCTCGACGCCGACCCCGCGTCTTGCGGCAGAATGTACGCCGTGGCGATCAGCGAGATGGTCACCATGATCAGCGGCTGGCCCAGCGCGCGGATGATCTGGATCTGATTGAACTGCGGCCCGGCGAAGTCCGGGTTCAACACCCCCGATGAAAAACTCGCCAATCCAAACAGCCCGAAACCCAACGTGCACAGCCATTTCGGCGAGACGTACTTCATCAGCTTCGGCACCAGCGGAATCAGAAACAGCTGCGGCACGCCCATCCACATGATCACTTCGCCGATCTGCAAGGCGTTGTAGTTCTGGATCTGCGCCAGGTACAGCGGCAACAGGTAGATCGAGCCGTACAATCCGACTCCCATCCCGACACTGGAAATACTCGATAATCCAAAGTTGCGATTGCGCAGGATGCCGAGGTTGATCAGCGGATTGGGCTTGGACGTCTGCACGATCACAAAGGTGATCAGGCTGACTAGCGCGATGCTGCCCAGGGTTACGATCAGGCTGGATTCCAGCCAGTCCTTGCGATGGCCTTCCTCCAAAAACACCTGCAAACAACCGAGGCCGACGCCCAGCGTGAGAATGCCCAGGTAGTCGGTGCTTTTCAGCAGTTCCCAATGAGCTTCTTTCTTCTCCAGGCCGTACATCAGGCCGGCGATCATGATCAGCCCCGGCGGAATGTTGATGTAGAAGATGTATTCCCAGCCCCAGTTCTCGGTCAGCCAGCCACCGAGGGTCGGGCCGATGGAGGGCGCGAATGTTGCGGTCATGGCAAACATCGCCATGCCTTTGGCGCGGTGATGTTCGGGGAGTTTGATCAGCGTGAGGGTGAATGCCAGCGGGATCAGCGCGCCGCCGGTGAAGCCCTGCAAGGCACGGAAGACGATCATGCTTTCCAGGCTCCAGGCCATGGAGCAGAGCAGGGAGGCCGCGAGAAATCCGAGGGACACCCACACTGCCAGCCGTCGCGCCGAGAGCAACTGCACCAGCCACGCCGTCAGCGGGATCATGATGATTTCCGCCACCAGGTACGAGGTGGAAATCCACGAGCCTTCTTCCAGGGTGGCCGACAGCGCGCCCTGAATGTCCTTGAGCGACGAGTTGGTGATCTGGATGTCGAGCACCGCCATGAAGGCGCCGAGCATCACGCTCATCACCGCGATCCAGTCCCGCCGGGTCGGTTCGCCGACCGGTCGGATCAGTTGATCACCGGCCATCGTCAGGCGTGTCTTTGATGTTCACTTTAGCGGTGACCGACATGCCCGGACGAATTTTGCCTTGCAGCGGATTGTCCGCGGCGAAGGTCAGTTTTACCGGAATCCGTTGTACGACTTTGGTGAAGTTGCCGGTGGCATTGTCCGGCGGCAACAGGCTGAACTGCGCGCCCGAGGCGGGAAACAGGCTGTCGACTCGCGCATCGATTGGCATGTCGCTGTAGGCGTCAAAGATCAGTTCGGCTTTTTGGCCGGGCTGCATATGACCAATCTGGGTTTCCTTGAAGTTGGCCTGAATCCAGATGTCCTGATCCGGGACGATCGACATCAGGTAAGCACCTGTCTGCACATACTGGCCTTCGCGGGCGGCGCGCTGGCCGATCAGGCCGCTGATGGGCGCGTGGATTTCGCTGCGGGTCAGGTTCAGCTCGGCCTGGGCCAGATCGGTTTTGGCGTTGGCGATCATGGCGTCGAGGCGTTTGATCTCGGCGCTCAGTGAGTTGATTTGTTGGCGCTGACTTTGGGCGTCCGCCTGGGCCTTGGTCACTTGCGAGCGGGCGATGTGGTTGTCGGCGGAGAGGGTGGTCACCCGTTCTTCCGACACGTAGCCGGGTTTGCGCAGGGTTTGCGCGCGAGACAAGTCGATCTGCGAGCGGCCGAGACTGGCCTGGCTGGACGCGACTTGCGCGTCACTGGCGGCAATCAGGCTGGCTTGCTGAGTGAGTTTGCTCTGGGCTTGCAGGCGTTCGGCCTGGCGGGTCGCGAGGGTAGCGTTGGCGCGGTCGACGGCGAGGTGGAAGTCATCGCCTTCGAGCTCGATCAGCAACTGGCCTTTCTCGACGTGCTGGTTGTCCTGCACCAGCACCTGATCGATGCGCGCGCCCAGTTGGCTCGACACGCGGGTGATCTCGCCCTGGACATAAGCGTTGTCGGTGCTTTCATAGAATCGCCCCTTGAAGAACCACTGGGCGAAAAAGCCCCCGGCAATCAGCAGGACGAGCAGCAGGAAAATAGACAGGCGACGCTTGAGTTGGGCAGGCATGGGCAGACTGTAGTCGAGAAATTGTAAGGAAAGTTATCAGTGGTCAAATCTGGCATACAGCGAATGATGGGTAAATGCCATCGGCTGATAATCGGCCATTCACCAAGGCTAGAGCCCGTTGTAGACGCAACCTTGGCTTAAATGCCCTGCTCACTGGAGCCGGGCGGGCAACGCCTGTTACCATTCGCCCTTTGTTTTATCTTCATTTCGAGACTTGCCATGACCACCGTCCGCACTCGCATCGCGCCATCGCCTACCGGGGATCCCCACGTAGGTACCGCTTACATCGCTTTGTTCAACTACTGCTTTGCCAAGCAGCACGGCGGTGAGTTCATCCTGCGGATCGAAGACACCGACCAATTGCGTTCGACCCGCGAGTCCGAACAACAGATTTTCGACGCCCTGCGCTGGTTGGGTATCGACTGGAGCGAAGGCCCGGACGTTGGCGGCCCGCACGGCCCTTACCGTCAGAGCGAGCGTGGCGACATCTATCAGAAGTACTGCCAGCAGTTGGTCGAAATGGGCCACGCGTTCCCGTGTTTCTGTACGGCCGAAGAGCTGGACCAGATGCGCGCCGAGCAAATGGCCCGCGGCGAAACCCCGCGTTACGACGGCCGTGCGCTGTTGCTGTCCAAGGAAGAAGTCGATCGTCGTCTGGCAGCCGGCGAGCCGCACGTGATCCGCATGAAAGTGCCGAGCGAAGGCGTTTGCGTGGTGCCGGACATGCTGCGTGGTGACGTCGAGATCCCATGGGATCGTATGGACATGCAAGTGCTGATGAAGACCGACGGTCTGCCGACGTACTTCCTGGCCAACGTGGTCGATGACCACCTGATGGGCATCACCCACGTTCTGCGGGGCGAAGAGTGGCTGCCGTCGGCGCCGAAACTGATTCTGCTGTACGAGTACTTCGGTTGGGAGCAACCGCAGCTGTGCTACATGCCGCTGCTGCGTAACCCGGACAAGAGCAAGCTGTCCAAGCGCAAGAACCCGACCTCGGTGACGTTCTACGAACGCATGGGCTTCATGCCGGAAGCGATGCTCAACTACCTCGGGCGCATGGGCTGGTCGATGCCGGACGAGCGTGAGAAGTTCTCGCTGCAGGAAATGGTCGATAACTTCGACCTGAGCCGCGTCTCCCTCGGCGGGCCAATTTTTGACGTCGAGAAGCTGTCGTGGCTCAACGGCCAATGGCTGCGTGACCTGCCGGTGGAAGAGTTCGCTTCGCGCCTGCAAACCTGGGCGCTGAACCCGGAATACATGATGAAGATCGCGCCGCACGTGCAGGGTCGGGTTGAAACGTTCAGCCAGGTTGCACCGCTGGCCGGTTTCTTCTTCGCCGGTGGCGTGAACCCGGACGCCAAGCTGTTTGAGTCCAAGAAGCTGTCGGGCGATCAGGTGCGTCAGTTGATGCAGTTAATCCTGTGGAAGCTGGAAAGCCTGCGTCAGTGGGAGAAGGACAGCATCACCGCAACGATTCAAGCGGTGGTCGAATCCCTGGAGCTGAAGTTGCGTGACGCCATGCCGCTGATGTTTGCCGCGATCACTGGCCAGGCCAGTTCGGTATCGGTGCTCGATGCGATGGAAATCCTCGGTCCGGACCTGACCCGTTTCCGTCTGCGCCAGGCGATCGACCTGCTGGGCGGCGTGTCGAAGAAGGAAAACAAGGAGTGGGAAAAACTGTTGGGCAACATCGCCTGATCCACTCCGTTCCCGTGTAGCAGCTGCCGAAGGCTGCGTTGGGCTGCGCAGCGGCCCTTTGTGGCCGCTACACATTCTGTCTGAAAGGGCAGGGTGGCCGAATCGCGAGTGCTGCGCACTCGAACGCAGCCTGCGGCAGCTGCTACTGGGACGGATATGGCCTCGGATTTATGGGGTTCGGCGGTAAGTGATTGTTATGTCGGCAAAAAACTTTGAAATATTTTAAAAATAAGTTTGACAGCCTTCCGATGCGCCATTAAGATTCGCCCCGTCCTCAGCGATGAGGGGCTATAGCTCAGCTGGGAGAGCGCTTGCATGGCATGCAAGAGGTCGACGGTTCGATCCCGTCTAGCTCCACCAATTTACACTTCAAGGTCTGGCCACACCGGCCTTGAAGCGATCAACACTCAGCGTTGATCTGTTGTATAGAAGGGTTTGCGTCCCCTTCGTCTAGTGGCCTAGGACACCGCCCTTTCACGGCGGTAACAGGGGTTCGAGTCCCCTAGGGGACGCCAGTTTTACAGAAGCGATGTTGCAAAATGTCGCTCCGCCGCGAGGCGAAAAATCCGGGGCTTTAGCTCAGCTGGGAGAGCGCCTGCATGGCATGCAGGAGGTCAGCGGTTCGATCCCGCTAAGCTCCACCAATTTTACAGTTCAAGGTCTGGCCACACCGGCCTTGAATCGATCAGCTCTCAGCACTGATCAGTTGTATAGAAGGTTTTGCGTCCCCTTCGTCTAGTGGCCTAGGACACCGCCCTTTCACGGCGGTAACAGGGGTTCGAGTCCCCTAGGGGACGCCACGATTACCCGCTCTGCGGGATTTTATAAGGGTCATTCAATTATTGAATGGCCCTTTTGTTTGTCTGGCGTTTGGCCAAATCCCCTAATTCTTTCAAACTGTTCTTCAGACCAGCGGTCACATCCACGACTTGCGTAAAATTATTATGAGAATAATATTCTAGTCGTAATATTCGGAGGCAACGATGAACGATAAAAAAGCTCAAACCCGCGAACGCATCCTCAAGGCTGCCAGCGCAGCGCTGATTCAGCGCGGCCCGGCCGAACCGAGCGTGGGCGAAGTGATGGGCGCGGCCGGCCTGACCGTCGGCGGCTTCTACGCGCACTTCGAAAGCAAGGACGCGATGATGCTGGAAGCGTTCAAGCAACTGCTCGGTCACCGTCGTGGCTTGATCGCCGACATGGACGCCGAATTGACCGGCGAAGAGCGTCGCGCGTTGGTCGCTGCATTTTATCTGTCTCGCAAACACCGTGATTCCTCTGAGTCAGCCTGCCCGATTCCGGCTTCTGTCGGTGAGCTGGGGCGCCTGCCGGACGCGTTTCGCGTGGCGTTGAATGAACATGTGGAAATGATGGTCGCGCAGTTGGCGGCCAGCCCGGAAGACACTGATAAAGCCTTGGCCGACATGGCCTTGATGGTCGGTGGTTTGGCTTTGGCTCGCGCGTTGGGGCCAGGAGAGTTGTCCGATCGATTGCTGCGCGCCGCCAAGTCTGCGGTGCTGTGACCTAAAGGTATTAGCCTGAGGAGTGAAAGCGATGAGCACGTTGAAGTGGGTTCGTGGCGTTAATGGCACCTTGGGCTGGTTCGCACCGAAACTGGTCGCGAGCAAAATGCGACTGGCATTCATGACGCCGCGGGAACTGCCACCGCGCGATTGGGAATTACCGCTGCTGGCGAAGTCCGAGCGAATCACCCTGCGCTTCGGCCTCTCGGCGCTGCGTTGGGGGCAAGGCCCCGCCGTGTTGCTGATGCACGGTTGGGAAGGCCGGCCGACGCAGTTTGCCAGCCTCATCACCGCGTTGGTCGATGCCGGTTACACCGTGGTTGCGCTGGACGGTCCGGCCCACGGTCGCTCGCCGGGTCGCGAAGCCAATGTAGTGCTGTTCGCCCGGGCCATGCTTGAAGCCGCTGCCGAGTTGCCGCCGCTGCAAGCCGTCATCGGTCATTCCATGGGCGGCGCCAGTGCCATGCTCGCCGTTCAGTTGGGCTTGCGTACCGAAACCCTGGTCACTATCGCTGCCCCGGCGCGGATTCTCGGCGTGTTGCGCGGTTTCGCGCGCTATGTGCGGCTGCCGCCGAGAGCCCGCTCGGCGTTCATTCGTCAGGTCGAAAGAGACGTCGGCATGCGCGCTGCTGCGCTGGATGTCGCGCACTATCAGCTCGACATGCCCGGCCTGATCGTTCACGCCGAAGATGATAACTACGTTCCGGTCAAGGAATCGCAGCTGATCAACGAAGCCTGGTTCGACAGCCGTTTACTGCGCCTGGAAGAGGGTGGTCATCAACGGGTGCTGGCTGACCCTCGGGTGATCGAAGGCGTTCTCTCGTTGCTCGCCGGTCGCAGTCTGCAATCGCGCCAATCGGCCTGAGCATCCGTTACACTGCCCCGGTGAAAATTTTCTGACCGGGAGTGGGGCATGGGCTGGGATCGGGCAACGCCATTTATCATTGATCTGGAAGTCGGCGCAGAGGACATCGATGGGCTGGGTCACGCGAATAACGCGGTGTACGTGACCTGGCTCGAGCGCTGTGCCTGGCGCCACTCCCAGCGGCTTGGCCTGGACCTGGTCGAATATCGTCGACTGGATCGGGCGATGGCGGTGGTGCGGCACGAGATCGATTACCTGGCGGCCGCCTATGAAGGCGATGAGTTGCAATTGGCGACATGGATCGTCGATTGGGACCAACGTCTGAAAATGACCCGCCACTTCCAGTTGAAGCGCCCCAGCGACAACACCACGTTGCTGCGGGCCCAAACCACCTTCGTCTGCATCGAACTGTCGACCGGCAAGCCCAAGCGCATGCCGGCGGAGTTCATCGAGGGTTATGGCCCTGCACTGCAACTCCCGGCCTGACTGTCCCTTGTAGGAGCTGTCGAGTGAAACGAGGCTGCGATCTTTTGATGTTGTCTTTGAAGTGCAAGATCAAAAAATCGCAGCCTCGTTTCACTCGACAGCTCCTACACGGGCTAAACCTGTAAACTGCCGCACGTTTTTCGTTGAGTGTGTTTTTCATGCAAATTGCTTTGGCGCCCATGGAGGGGTTGGTCGACAACATCCTGCGGGACGTGCTGACCCGTGTGGGCGGTATCGATTGGTGCGTGACCGAGTTCATTCGGATCAACGACCAGCTGCTCACGCCTGCCTATTACCACAAGTTCGGCCCCGAACTGTTGACCGGCGCCCGCACCGCGTCCGGCGTGCCGCTGCGGGTGCAGCTGCTCGGTTCCGATCCGGTGTGCCTGGCGGAAAATGCTGCGCTGGCCTGCGAACTGGGTTCCGAGGTCATCGACCTCAACTTCGGCTGCCCGGCCAAGACTGTGAACAAGTCCCGTGGCGGCGCCGTCCTGCTTAAAGAACCTGAGCTGCTGAACCAGATCGTCGAACACGTGCGTCGCGCCGTTCCGGCGCACATTCCGGTGACTGCCAAGATGCGCCTCGGTTTCGACAGCCCGGACGGTGCGCTGGTGTGTGCCACGGCCCTGGCCGAAGGTGGCGCGGCACACATCGTGGTTCACGCACGGACCAAAACTGACGGCTACAAGCCGCCAGCCCATTGGGAATGGATCCCCCGAGTGCAAGATGTCGTCAAGGTGCCGGTGTTCGCCAATGGCGACATCTGGAGCGTCGAAGACTGGCGTTGTTGCCGCGAAATCAGCGGTGTCGAGGACATCATGCTCGGTCGCGGCCTGGTGTCGCGCCCGGACCTGGCACGGCAAATCGCAATGGCGCGAGCTGGTGAGGACGTCGTCGAGATGACCTGGGCCGAGTTGTTGCCGCTGATTCAGGACTTCTGGTTGCAAGCCAAGGCGCAGATGACGCCACGCCAATCGCCGGGTCGCTTGAAGCAGTGGCTGGCGATGCTGACCCGCAATTATCCCGAGGCGGTCGAGCTGTTCACCGTCCTGCGTCGCGAGACCGAACTGGATCAGGTCTCACGTTTACTGGGTCTTCAGGTGTCCGAAGCCGCCTGAAAAAATCTGTAAATAATCTCTTGAAAAGCAATCCAAACGCATCCCGATCAACGGGACGCAAAAGCCAGCGCTGTAGCACTAAGGCAGAGCAATGAAAAGGGCGCCACTGGCGCCCTTTTTTGTGCCCGTCATCTCGAACTTAACGCACGTTCCGTAGCAGCTGCCGAGCAGCGCGAGGCTGCGTTCGGCTGCGAAGCAGTCGTAAAACCTGCAAGCGAGTTTTAACTGAAACACCGCGTCGTCTGAATCAACGACTGCTTCGCAGCCGAACGCAGCCTCGCGCTGCTCGGCAGCTGCTACAAGAGTTTCATGCGCTTCGGCGTTATTTGAGGAGCTTCTGGAAGTCCTCCACCGGCAGCGGCGGGCTGTGCAAATACCCCTGATAAAAATGGCAGCCCAGCCCCTGCAAGAATTCCAGCTGCTCCGGCGTCTCTACCCCTTCGGCAATCACTTTCAATTCCAGGCTACGGGCCATGGCAACGATGGCGCGGATGATCTCGGCGTCGTTGGGGTCGGTGGTGGCGTCGCGGATGAACGATTGGTCGATTTTCAGGGTGTCGACCGGCAGACGCTTGAGGTAGGTCAGCGAGGAATAACCGGTGCCGAAATCGTCCATGGCGAAACTCACGCCGAGTTTTTTCAGGCTACGCATTTTGTTGATGGTGTCTTCCAGGTTCTGGATCACGATGCCTTCGGTGATTTCCAGTTTCAGCAGCGAGCAGGGCAGACCGTGGCTGGCGAGGCTGTGTTCGATGCGTTCGACAAAGTCATTCTGACGAAATTGCCGTGGGCTGATGTTGACGCACAGGCTGAAGTCGAGCGGGTCTATCAGGCCCTTGGCAATCAGCTGCCTGAAGGCGGCGCAAGCTTCATCGATGATCCATGTGCCGACTTCCAGAATCAGGCCGCTGTCCTCCAGTACCTTGATGAACTCGGTGGGCGATTGCGCGCCGAGGTCCGGATGGTTCCAGCGCACCAGCGCCTCGGCGCCGACGATGCGGTCGTTCCGGGCGTCGACCTGAGGCTGGTAGTGCACGCGGAACTCACCCCGGGAAAGGGCCAGGCGCAGGTCGGTTTCCATGCGCAAGCGTTCGCTCGCCGCCTTCTGCATGGTGTTGTGGTACATCTGCGCGGTGTTGCGGCCCGAATCCTTGGCCCGGTAGAGGGCGATGTCGGCGCGTTTGAGCAGGTCGGTCGGGGTCGAGCCGTGATCGGGAATCAGCGCGATACCGATGCTCGGGGTTACTTGCAGGCGTTGTCCGTCGAGGAACATCGGCTCCGACAGCAGTTCACGCAAGGTGTCCGCCAGTTGCAGGACTTGCTCGCTGACGTCGTTGCGCGAGCCTTCGAGCCCGCTGAGCAGCACCACGAACTCATCACCGCCCAAACGCGCGACGGTGTCTTCCATGCGCACGCTGGCTTCGAGGCGCGCAGTGATGATTTTCAGCACCGTATCGCCCACCGGATGACCGAGCGAATCATTGATGTGCTTGAAGTGATCAAGGTCGAGAAACATCAGGGCGCCACGCAGGTTGTGGCGCTTGAGCAGGGCAATCTGCTGACTCAGGCGATCCATCAGCAGGGCGCGGTTGGGCAGGTTGGTCAGCGGGTCGTGGTAGGCCAGGTGACGGATCTGCGCTTCGGCGTTTTTCAGCAGGCTGACGTCCCGCGCGGTCAGCAGCAGGCAGGCGGTTTCGTTGAGGGTGATCGGTTCTACCGACACTTCGACGGTCAGCAACTCGCCGCGTTTATTGCGTCCGAGCATTTCCTGATGAAGTACCCGACCCTTGATCTGGAGTTCGGCGAGCAGCGCCGAACGTTGTTTTTCCTCGGCCCAGATGCCGACCTGATACACCGTGCGACCAACCACTTCATCAGCGCGGTAACCGGTCAGGCGGCAAAAGCCATCGTTAACCTCCAGATAACGCCCGGTGTCGCGCTCGGTGATGGTGATGGCGTCGGGGCTGGAGTGGAACGCCTTGGCGAACTTCTCTTCGCTGGCCTTGAGCGCGGCTTCCGAGCGTTGCTGCTGAGTGATATCGCGCAGGGTGGTGACAACGCACGGCTGGTCACCGACGCTGATCTGGCGGCTGGAAATCACGCAGGTCAGGGCTTGCCCGTCTTTGTGCTGAACGAGGATCGCCACGTTGTTCAGACCCTGTTCGCGGATGACCTGCTCGATGCGTCGCAGGCTTTGCGCCGATGCGTCCCATAGACCGATTTCGTCGGCGCCGCGGCCAATCACGTCGGCGGCGCTCCAGCCGAAGGTCTGGGTGAAGCTGGAGTTGATCTCGATAAATTGGCCGGTGTCCTGACGGGTCACGCAAATCGGGTCCGGGCTGACCTGGAACAGGGTGGCGAACTTCTCTTCGGACGCTACCAGCAGCTGCTCACGTTCCACCTGATCGGTAATGTCGAGCAGGGTGCCGGCCATGCGCAGCGGGACACCGTTTTCATCGCGATAGAGTCGGGCGCGGCTTTCCAGGAAGCGCGAGCTACCGTCCGGCAGTTGCACGCGGTAGGTCAGTTGATAATTGCCGGCAGGGCCTTCTCGGAGGCTGCGATAGGCATCGCGCATGGTGTCGCGCTCTTCGCCGGGCACGCCTTCGAAAAACTCGTCGAAGGATTCATGGAAAGGTATGGGGTCCAGCCCGTGCAGCTGGGCGGCGCGTGCCGAGCCGTAAAGCATGCCACTGGGAATGTGCCAGTCCCAGGTGCCGAGTTGCGCGGAATCCAGCGCCAGGTCGAGGCGCTCCTGGCTGTCTTTCAGGGCATGTTCGGCGGCTTTGCGTTCGGTGGTGTCAAGGAACGTACTCAGCAGATAAGGCTGGCCTTCGAGCTCGACCTTTTGCGCGCTGAGGATTCCGTCGTGGATCTGGCCGTTGCTGGCACGAAATTGCACCTCCATGCTGACCAGTTCGCCCTTGGCCTTGGTGGCTTTGACGAGTTGCGCCCGTTGCTCCGGATGCACCCAGAGGCCCAGTTCCAGAGTGGTGCGACCAATAGCGTTCTGCACTGGCCAGCCAAACAGGCTTTCGAAATACTGGTTGGCTTCGCTGATCAGACCGTCTTCCTGGCGAGTCAGCAGCACCATGTTCGGACACAGGTGGAACAGCGTGGCGAAGCGTTTTTCCGAGCTGCTCAACGCCTGTTCGCGCTGGCGCTGGTGGGTGATTTCACGGATGACGCCAATCATCCGTGGTCGACCGTGTTTGTCCGGCAGCAGACTGCCGTTGATCTCAAGCCAGTGCAGGCTGCCGTCGGGCCAGCGGATGCGGTGATGCATTGCCTGTTCCAGCGGGGCGCCGGCGATCACCGCGTCGAAGGCGCGAATGGTTTTCGCCCGATCCTCTGGCGGCAGCAAGTCGAGGTATTCCAGATCCGCCGGCAGCGGTTGCCGGGGATCGAAGCCGAACAGCGCCTGAGTCCCCCGCGACCAGCTGATCTGCCCACGTTCAATGTCCCAATACCAGGCGCCCAACCGTGCACCGTTAAGGGCGGCCAGCAATTGTGGGGCGCTTTCCCAGCTCTGCTCGGACCGTTTTGGGTCAAGCGCCTGTATACGCGGCATCGGCGGAATACGGTCAACAGATTTCGGCATTGGCAAGCCTTGGCTGAGTGGGGTATCAGTTTCAGTGACTCGAGGCTCTATAGGAGTAGCACAGCTTAGCCGAGAGTCCCTGGCAGATCGATTTGCGCATCCAGCAAGGCCATGAAGGCCCGTGCCGCATTCGACAGCGTCCGCTCTGTGTGCAGGATATAGCCTAGCTGGCGAGTCAGTTGTATGCCCGGTAAAGGAATTCTCGCAACCTGATCATCAAGCATGGTGCGCGGCAACACGCTCCAGGCCAGGCCGATCGAGACCATCATCTTGATGGTTTCCAGGTAATTGGTACTCATGGCGATGTTCGGCGTCAGGCCTTGAGCTTCGAACAGACGCCGGACGATGTGGTGAGTAAAGGTGTTGCCGCCGGGGAATACCGCCGGGTGCAGGGCGATGTCCGCCAGGCTGACCGGGCCGTGGCTGATCAGCGAGTGCTCCGGGGCGACCACGAAGTCCAGCGGGTCGTCCCACACCGGCGTGGCCTTGACCAGTGCGTGGGGCTCCGGCGCCAGGGTAATGACCGCCAGTTCGGCGCGGCCATGGAGGATTTCTTCGTAGGCCACTTCCGAATCTAAGAACTGAATATCCAGCGCCACTTGCGGGTAACGTCGGGTGAACTCCCTTAATAAGGGGGGTAAGCGGTGCAGGCCGATGTGGTGACTGGTGGCCAGGGTCAGGCGGCCGCTCACTTCGCCGGTCAGGTTGGTCAGGGCGCGGCGGGTGTCGTCCAGCACATTCAGAATCTGATAGGCCCGTGGCAGCAAGGCGCGTCCGGCCTCGGTCAGGCTGACTTCACGGCCCAGGCGATCGAACAGGCGCACCTTCAATTGCTGCTCCAGTCCGGCGATACGCTTGCTGATGGCCGGTTGCGTCAGGTGCAGCCGTTCGCCAGCGCCAGAGAAGCTGCCGGTCTCGGCAATCGCGATAAAAGCATTGAGGTTGGCGAGGTCCATTGCGGTATTCCAGTTGGTTATCCAAAGCATGAAAAATATGAATTTGAGTTATTTAATGTAACCCCCTAGGATCGACCTCACAAGCCAAGGGGTTATTGAATCTCTCAAGATCCAGGGCATAGAAACACGCTGATGAGGACCGTCTGATGGCCGGCAAAACGCTTTACGACAAGCTTTGGGATTCCCATGAAGTGAAACGGCGCGACGATGGGTCGTCGCTGATCTATATCGACCGCCACATCATCCATGAAGTGACATCGCCCCAAGCTTTCGAAGGCCTGCGACTGGCCGGGCGCAAGCCTTGGCGCGTCGACTCGATCATCGCCACCCCGGACCACAACGTACCGACCACTCCTGATCGCAAGGGCGGCATCGAAGCGATTACCGATCAGGTCTCGCGCCTGCAGGTTCAAACCCTCGATGACTATTGCGACGAATATGGCATCACCGAATTCAAAATGAATGACGTGCGTCAGGGCATCGTCCACGTGATTGGTCCGGAGCAGGGCGCCACCTTGCCGGGCATGACCGTGGTCTGCGGCGACTCGCACACCTCGACCCACGGCGCGTTTGGCGCATTGGCCCACGGCATCGGGACTTCCGAGGTCGAACACGTGTTCGCCACGCAATGCCTGGTGGCGAAGAAAATGAAAAACATGCTGGTGTCGGTCGAGGGCAAGTTACCGTTCGGCGTGACCGCCAAGGACATCGTGCTCGCCGTCATCGGCAAGATCGGCACCGCCGGCGGTAACGGCCACGCCATCGAGTTCGCCGGCAGCGCCATTCGCGATTTGTCCGTCGAAGGCCGCATGACCATCTGCAACATGTCCATTGAAGCCGGCGCGCGTGTGGGCCTGGTGGCTGCCGACGAAAAAACCGTGGCTTACGTCAAGGGCCGTCCATTTGCCCCGAAAGGCGCGGAATGGGACATGGCGGTCGAAGCCTGGAAAGACCTGGTGTCCGACGCCGATGCGGTGTTCGACACCGTGGTCGAGCTCGACGCCACTCAGATCAAGCCGCAAGTCAGCTGGGGCACTTCGCCCGAGATGGTCCTGGCGGTTGATCAGAACGTGCCGGACCCGGCGAAGGAAATGGACCTGGTCAAACGCGGTTCCATCGAGCGCGCCTTGAAATACATGGGTTTGAGCGCCAACCAGGCGATCACCGACATTCAACTGGACCGCGTCTTCATTGGTTCCTGCACCAACTCGCGGATCGAAGACTTGCGTGCTGCGGCGGTGATCGCCAAGGGCCGTAAAGTCGCTTCGACCATCAAGCAAGCCATCGTGGTGCCGGGCTCGGGCCTGGTGAAGGCGCAAGCCGAGGCCGAAGGCCTGGACAAGATTTTCCTCGAAGCCGGTTTCGAGTGGCGTGAACCGGGTTGCTCGATGTGCCTGGCGATGAACCCGGACCGTTTGGAGTCGGGCGAACATTGCGCGTCGACCTCCAACCGCAACTTCGAAGGGCGTCAGGGCGCCGGTGGCCGTACGCACCTGGTCAGCCCGGCCATGGCCGCGGCGGCTGCCGTCCACGGTCGTTTCATCGACGTTCGCGAACTGATCTGAGGAAACGCACATGAGAGCTTTTACCCAACACACCGGTTTGGTCGCGCCATTGGACCGTGCCAACGTCGACACCGACCAGATCATTCCGAAGCAGTTCTTGAAGTCGATCAAGCGCACCGGTTTTGGTCCGAACCTGTTCGACGAATGGCGCTACCTGGACGTGGGCTATGCCTACCAGGACAACTCCAAGCGTCCGCTGAACAAGGATTTCGTGCTCAACGCCGAGCGTTATCAAGGCGCCAGCGTACTGCTGGCCCGCGAGAACTTCGGTTGCGGCTCCAGCCGTGAACACGCGCCGTGGGCGCTGGAAGAGTACGGTTTTCGCAGCATCATTGCGCCGAGCTACGCCGACATCTTCTATAACAACAGCTTCAAGAACGGCTTGCTGCCGATCATCTTGAGCGACGCTGAAGTGGATGAGTTGTTCCAGCAGGTCGAGGCGAATCCTGGCTACGAGTTGACGGTTGATCTGCAAGCCCAGACCGTGACCCGGCCTGACGGCAAGGTCTACAGCTTTGAGCTTGACGAGTTCCGCAAGCATTGCCTGGTCAACGGCCTGGACGACATCGGCCTGACCTTGCAGGACCACGAAGCGATTGCGGCGTTTGAAGCCAAACACCGTGCGAGCCAGCCTTGGTTGTTTCGCGACGTTTGATTTTGCGTAAGGCGACATGACGCCATCGCGAGCAAGCTCGCTCCCACATTGGATTTGCGGCGTACACAAAATCCCTGTGGGAGCGAGCTTGCTCGCGATGGCGGCACCCCAGGCAACACAAGACTCACCCCAAAAAGGAAGTCCATATGACCAGCAACGCCCAGCACAGCCAAGTCGTACAAAAGCAATTCGGTGAACAAGCCTCGGCCTATCTGAGCAGCGCGGTACACGCTCAGGGCACCGAATTTGCGCTGCTACAGGCTGAACTGGCAGGGCAGGGCGATGCTCGTGTGCTGGATCTGGGCTGCGGCGCTGGTCACGTGAGTTTTCACGTGGCCGCGCTGGTGAAAGAAGTGGTGGCCTACGATTTGTCGCAGCAGATGCTCGACGTGGTGGCCGGTGCCGCCGTCGATCGCGGTCTGACCAACGTGTCCACCGTGCTGGGCGCCGCCGAGCGCCTGCCCTTCGCCGATGGCGAATTCGATTTCGTCTTCAGCCGTTATTCGGCGCACCATTGGAGCGATCTCGGCCTGGCCCTGCGAGAGGTTCGTCGGGTGCTGAAGCCGGGCGGCGTGGCGGCGTTCATCGACGTGTTGTCACCGGGCAGTCCATTGTTCGACACTTACCTGCAAAGCGTCGAAGTGCTGCGCGACACCAGCCATGTGCGCGATTATTCCGCCGGCGAGTGGTTGCGTCAGGTCAGCGAAGCGGGGTTGCATACCCGCAGCACCACCCGTCAACGGCTGCGCCTTGAATATACCTCCTGGGTCGAGCGCATGCGCACGCCCGAGGTGATGCGCGCGGCAATCCTCGAGTTGCAGCAATCGATGGGCAATGAAGTACGCGAATATTTTGAGATTGAGGCCGATGGTTCGTTCAGTACCGATGTGCTGGTGCTGATGGCTGAGCGATAAGCTCTGAACGATAGAATTTTTCCCGGCTAACCCGTGACCCACGGGCGCACCGACTGATGACATGAGGAAAGCATGAGCAAGCAGATTCTGATTCTCCCAGGCGACGGTATTGGCCCGGAAATCATGGCCGAAGCGGTCAAGGTGCTGGAGCTGGCCAACACCAAGTACAGCCTGGGCTTCGAGCTGAGCCATGACGTGATCGGTGGCGCTGCCATCGACAAGCACGGCGTGCCGCTGGCTGACGAAACCCTGGAACGTGCACGCGCGGCAGACGCTGTACTGCTCGGCGCCGTGGGCGGCCCGAAATGGGACACCATCGAGCGTGATATCCGCCCTGAGCGCGGCCTGCTGAAAATCCGTGCGCAACTGGGCCTGTTCGGCAACCTGCGTCCGGCGATCCTGTACCCGCAACTGGCCGAGGCTTCGAGCCTGAAGCCTGAAATCGTTGCTGGCCTGGATATCCTGATCGTCCGTGAACTGACCGGTGGTATCTACTTCGGCGCGCCACGCGGTACCCGCACCCTGGAAAACGGCGAGCGTCAGGCTTACGACACCCTGCCGTACAGCGAAAGCGAAATCCGCCGTATCGCCCGTGTCGGTTTCGACATGGCCATGGTGCGCGGCAAGAAGCTGTGCTCGGTGGACAAGGCCAACGTGCTGGCCTCCAGCCAGCTGTGGCGTGAAATCGTCGAACAAGTGGCCAAGGATTACCCTGAAGTCGAACTGAGCCACATGTACGTCGACAACGCCGCCATGCAGCTGGTGCGTGCACCGAAGCAATTCGACGTGATCGTCACCGACAACCTGTTCGGCGACATTCTTTCCGACCAGGCGTCGATGCTCACCGGTTCCATCGGCATGCTGCCGTCGGCGTCGCTGGATACCAACAACAAAGGCATGTACGAGCCGTGCCACGGTTCGGCGCCGGACATCGCTGGCAAGGGCATTGCCAACCCGTTGGCGACCATTCTGTCGGTGTCGATGATGCTGCGTTACAGCTTCAATCTGCAGGATGCGGCCGATGCGATCGAGAAGGCCGTCAGTCTGGTATTGGACCAGGGCTTGCGCACTGGCGACATCTGGTCGGCCGGTTGTACTAAAGTCGGTACGCAGGAAATGGGTGACGCAGTAGTCGCCGCGCTGCGGAATCTGTAATCTCTCGGGCCCGCTGCAACTTTCACTCTTGAAAGCAGCGGCCCACTTTTTAAAGAAGGTGTAGTTGCGATGAAACGTGTAGGTCTGATCGGTTGGCGCGGTATGGTCGGTTCCGTGCTCATGCAGCGGATGCTGGAAGAGCAGGATTTCGATCTTATTGAGCCGGTGTTTTTCACCACTTCCAATGTCGGTGGCCAAGGCCCGTCCGTGGGCAAGGACATTGCTCCGCTCAAGGACGCTTACAGCATTGATGAGCTGAAAACCCTCGACGTGATTCTGACCTGCCAGGGTGGCGACTACACCAGCGAAGTTTTCCCGAAACTGCGCGAAGCCGGCTGGCAGGGTTACTGGATCGACGCCGCTTCCAGCCTGCGCATGCAGGATGACGCGGTGATCGTGCTGGACCCGGTGAACCGCAAGGTTATCGACCAGCAGCTCGACGCAGGCACCAAGAACTACATCGGCGGCAACTGCACCGTCAGCCTGATGCTGATGGGCCTGGGCGGTCTGTTCGAAGCCGGTCTGGTCGAGTGGATGAGCGCCATGACTTATCAGGCGGCCTCCGGTGCCGGCGCGCAGAACATGCGTGAACTGATCAAGCAAATGGGCGCGACCCACGCCGCTGTCGCTGATCAACTGGCCGACCCGGCCAGCGCGATCCTCGACATCGACCGCCGTGTGGCCGAAGCCATGCGCAGCGACGCGTACCCGACCGAAAACTTCGGCGTACCGCTGGCCGGCAGCCTGATCCCGTGGATCGACAAGGAGCTGCCGAACGGTCAGAGCCGCGAAGAGTGGAAAGCCCAGGCCGAGACCAACAAGATCCTCGGTCGCTTCAAAAGCCCGATTCCGGTCGATGGCATCTGCGTGCGTATCGGCGCCATGCGCTGCCACAGCCAGGCGCTGACCATCAAACTGAACAAAGATGTACCGATCGCCGATATCGAAGGGCTGATCAGCCAGCACAACCCTTGGGTCAAACTGGTGCCGAACAGCCGCGAAGCCAGCATTCAGGAACTGAGCCCGACGAAAGTCACCGGCACCCTGAACGTACCGGTTGGCCGTCTGCGCAAGCTGAACATGGGCACGCAGTACGTCGGCGCGTTCACCGTTGGCGACCAACTGCTGTGGGGCGCGGCCGAACCGCTGCGTCGCATGCTGCGGATCCTGCTTGAGCGTTGATCGGTTGAAGTAATAAAAGAACCCGTGCCTTGAAAGAGGTGCGGGTTTTTTTATCCCCGACAGTCTGAAATTCATCGGTTGCCTGATCGGCCGCCTTCGCGAGCAAGCCCGCTCCCACATTTGAAATGCATTCCAAATGTGGGAGCGGGCTTGCTCGCGAAGGCGGCGGTTGAGGCGCCGCAAAGTCCCGGCAGAATTGCCTGCATGCCAACCACCCGGTAAAGTGCCGCTCCCCCCGTTTCGCCAGAGGTAGAACCATGAGCCAGTCCTTTGATATTGCCGTGATCGGCGCCACCGGTACTGTCGGCGAAACGCTCGTGCAGATTCTCGAAGAACGCGACTTCCCGGTGGGCAATCTGCACCTGCTCGCCAGCAGCGAATCGGCCGGGCATTCGGTGCCGTTTCGCGGCAAGAACGTGCGGGTGCGGGAAGTCGATGAGTTCGACTTCAGCAAGGTCCGGCTGGTGTTCTTCGCTGCCGGCCCGGCGGTAACCCTGAGTTTCGCTTCGCGTGCCACGGCCGCCGGTTGCTCGCTGATCGACCTGTCCGGCGCGTTGCCGGCTGATCAGGCGCCACACGTCGTGCCTGAAGCCAACGCTCAGGTGCTGGCCGGTTTGAAAAAACCGTTCCAGGTCAGCAGTCCAAGCCCTTCGGCCACCACGTTGGCGGTAGTACTCGCGCCGTTGCTCGGTTTGCTCGACCTGCAACGCATCAATTTGACCGCCAGCCTGGCCGTGTCTGCCCAGGGCCGCGAAGCCGTCACCGAGCTGGCACGGCAAACGGCCGAGCTGCTCAATGTGCGTCCGCTGGAGCCGACCTTCTTCGATCGGCAGATGGCCTTCAATTTGCTGGCGCAAGTGGGCAAGCCAGATGATCAGGGTCACACGCTGCTGGAAAAACGCCTGGTACGCGAGCTGCGTCAGGTCATGGCGCTGCCTTTATTAAAGATTTCCGTCACTTGCATTCAAGCGCCGGTGTTTTTTGGCGATAGCTTTAACGTGACCTTGCAGTCATCGAGCGACATCGACCTGGCAAAAGTCAACGCCGCCCTGGAAGACGCGCCCGGTATCGAGTTGGTGGAAGCCGGCGATTACCCGACGCCGGTAGGCGATGCGGTAGGGCAGGACGTGGTCTACGTTGGTCGGGTTCGCAGCGGGATCGACGACCTGTCGGAACTTAATTTGTGGCTGACGTCAGATAACGTACGCAAAGGTGCCGCGCTCAATGCTGTGCAGGTGGCTGAATTGTTGATAAAAGACCTGCTGTAAAAGATACTTGGCAACAATTTGTCGAATGAATCCAGCCGGGCGCTATGCTTGGCCGGACTGCTGAAGGCGGGCTCCCTCCGGGGCTTTGCGTGGCATGAATGAAATGATCGCGCGCGACGACTCTTCGCCGCCGCGCGCAATGCCTTACGGCAGCGACTATCAACACCTTCTCGCTGGCCGAGGAATGTTCAAACAAAGGATGAGGCTATGGTTCAAGTTCGCAAACTGGTGTTAGCAATAGCGGCCGCCTCGGCGCTGTCCTCCGGTATGGCGCATGCCCTCGGGCTTGGGGAATTGACCCTGAAGTCGACGCTGAACCAGCCCCTGGTGGCAGAAATCGAGTTGCTCGACGTCAAGGACCTCACCGCTGCCGAAGTGGTTCCGAGCCTGGCTTCGCCCGCAGATTTCGCCAAGGCCGGTGTCGACCGCCAGGCGTTTCTCAATGACCTGACCTTTACCCCGGTGCTCAACGCCAGCGGCAAAAGCATCCTGCGTGTGACCTCCAGCAAACCGCTCTCCGAACCCATGGTGAAATTCCTGGTTCAGGTGATGTGGCCCAACGGTCGCCTGCTGCGCGATTACAGCGTGCTGCTCGATCCGTCCAAATTCTCGCCGCAAACCGCTGATGCGGCTGCGCAGCCTGCACCGACGCAAACCGTCACCGCACCGGTGACCGGTGGCACCAAACCAACCCAGTACACCACCGCGCCGCGCGATACCCTGTGGGAAATCGCTGCGAAAACTCACACTGGCGGCTCGGTCCAGCAAACCATGCTGGCCATCCAGGCGTTGAATCCGGATGCCTTTATCGACGGCAACATCAACCGGTTGAAAGCCGGTCAGGTGCTGCGTCTGCCGGATCAGGCGCAGAGCAGCAGCCTGCCGCAACCAAAGGCCATTGCTGAAGTCTCCGCGCAGAACACCGCGTGGCGTCAGGGTCGTCGCTACGTGGCGAAGCCCGGGACCGGACAGCAGCAGCTCGATGCCACCAAACGCGCTCGCGGCGAAGGCCCTTCGTCGCAAACGGCGACAGACAAGCTGAGCCTGGTCTCTGCCGAGTCCGGCAAGGCCGGTGGCAAAGGTGCCGCGGGTGATGCCAAGAATTTGAGCAACAAGCTGGCCGTGACCCAGGAAAGCCTCGACACGACCCGTCGTGACAATGCCGAATTGAAAAGCCGCATGACCGATCTGCAAAGTCAGCTGGACAAGCTGCAACGCCTGATCGAACTGAAGAACAATCAACTGGCCAAGTTGCAGGCTGAAGGTGCGGCGGGTGCGCCGGCACCAGGTGCGACCGCTCCGGCAATGTCAGCCGAACTCGCAGCCAATCCTGATGCAACGCCTGCACCTGCGCCTGAGGCCACTCCGGCTCCGGCCGAGAAGCCAGTCGAACTGACGCCAGCAGCATCCGACGATCAGCAATTCAAAGAACTGCTGACCAATCCGTGGCTACTGGGTCTGGCAGGTGGCGGTGCCGTGGTGGCGCTGTTCCTGCTGCTGTTGCTGGCGCGTCGCCGCAAAGCCCAGCAAGAAGCCGAGAAGCATTTGCGCATGGCTCGTGACTTGGCCGAGGAGCAGGCGTTCTCCGCTGAACTCGACCTGCCAAAAGGCATCTTCGACGACCTGGAAGTGCCGCCGCCGAGCGTGAAGCTCGCTACCGCGCAAGCTCCAACGCCTGCACCAGCCCCAGCCCCAGCGCCAGTCATTGCTCCGGTTGTGGTAACGCCGCCGATCGCCGCGCCACTGGTATCGCCTGCTGGCGAACGCGACGACGACGTACTGAGCAAGGCTCAGTCGCACATCACCGCCGGTCGTCTGAATCAGGCGGCTGCCTTGCTGGAAGACGGGATCAAGCAAGAGCCGCAACGCAGTGACCTGCGCCTCAAGCTGATGGAAGTCTACGGTCAGCAAGGCGACCGCGATGCATTCGTTGCCCAGGAACGCCAACTGGTGGCCAACGGTGACAACTTTGCTCAGGTCGAAAAACTCAAGAGCCGCTTCCCGGCCATGGTCATTGCCGCAGCCGGTGGTATCGCAGCCGCTGCGATCGCTGCCGAACTGGACGCGCAATACGTCAAGGACCTGCTGCTGGACGAGCCTGAAGCGCCGGCACCGGCAGTGCCCGATGACTTCGAAAGTGCCTTCGATTTGAGCCTGGATGATCTGGAATCCGCCACTCCGGCAGTGGTTGCACCAGAGGTAGAAGCAGTTGCAGAGCCCGATGACTTCGACAGTGCCTTCGATTTGAGCCTGGATGATCTGGAAGCTGCCTCTCCGGCAGTGGTTGCACCAGAACCAGAACCAGAACCAGAGGCAGAGTCCGATGACCTCGACAGTGCTTTCGATTTGAGCCTGGATGATTTGGAAGCTGCCTCTCCGGCAGTGGTTGCACCAGAACCAGAAGCAGAAGCTGAGCCACTGTCTGTGGCTGAGCTGGACGAGTTCCCGCGGGACGACGACCTGAGCTTCGAGTCGGTGTTGCAGCAGCAGGCCGACATCAAGGAAAACCTCGGTGACCTGTCGGACTTCGACCTGGATATGGATCTCGGTGGGGATGCCTCGCCGGCGACCCTGGCCGAAGACGACTTCCTGTTGAGTTTGGATGAAGGCGTCAAGGATTTGGATTTACCTGTCGCTGAAGCGCAGGCTGTTCCCGAGGTTGCGCTGGACGATCTGGAGCTGCCTGCCGATTTCGACCTGTCGCTGGCTGACGAAATGGACGCGCCAGAAACGCCAGAGGCTCCGGACGCGTTTGCGGCCGAACTGGATGACGTCAACGCCGAACTGGATCGTCTGTCCCAGAGTCTTGGCGAGCCGAGCTTCACGGCGGAAGACGCCATGGTCTCCGCAGCTGACGAGCCGGAATTCGATTTCCTTTCCGGCACCGACGAAGTCGCTACCAAACTCGATCTGGCCCAGGCCTACATCGACATGGGCGACGCCGACGGCGCCCGGGACATCCTCAACGAGGTGGTGACCGAGGGTGATGCAGGTCAGAAGAGCGAAGCCAAGGAAATGCTTTCGCGTCTGGCTTGATTGATCGGTAAGGCGTAAACAAAAACGGCAGCCCATTGAGGCTGCCGTTTTTGTTTCAGTCCACGATCAACCCAGCCCCGGCAGGCCACAAACAACACGCGCCTCTGGCGTCCCGGTCCGGCGGCCTTATAATGCCCGCCTTTGCGTACATCAGCAGGCTGTCACTCCTTGGCAAATATAGATAATCCGGCCGCCGAAATGGTGGCCGACGGCTTTTTCCGGATCGCGTTGGGCGTTGAATACAAAGGCTCGCGCTATCGCGGCTGGCAGCGCCAGGCTTCCGGCGTACTCACCGTGCAGGAAACGCTCGAAAAGGCTTTGTCCAAAGTCGCCGACTCACCGGTATCGCTGCTCTGCGCCGGGCGTACGGATGCCGGTGTGCATGCGTGCGGTCAGGTGGTGCATTTCGATACCCAGGTCGAGCGTTCGATGAAAGCCTGGGTCATGGGCGCCAATATCAATTTGCCCCACGACGTCAGTGTCAGCTGGGCCAAGGTCATGCCGGCGCATTTTCATGCGCGGTTCAAGGCGATTGCCCGGCGCTATCGCTACGTGATCTACAACGACCAGATCCGCCCGGCGCACCTGAACGAAGAAATCACCTGGAATCACCGTCCGCTGGACGTCGAGCGCATGGCCGAGGCGGCGCAGTACCTGGTTGGCACCCACGATTTCAGCGCTTTCCGTGCGGGTCAGTGTCAGGCCAAGTCGCCGATCAAGGAGTTGCATCACCTGCGCGTCACGCGCCACGGCAAGATGATCGTGCTGGACATCCGCGCCAGCGCCTTCCTGCACCACATGGTGCGCAATATTGCTGGCGTGCTGATGACCATCGGTGCCGGCGAGCGCCCGGTGGAGTGGATGAAAGAAGTGCTGGAGAGCCGCATTCGCCGTTCCGGTGGGGTGACGGCGCATCCGTACGGCCTGTACCTGGTGCAGGTCGAGTACCGCGACGAGTTCGAATTGCCCGAGCGTTACATCGGGCCGCACTTCCTGACCGGTTTCTCGGAACTTGACGGCTGACGCCCTCGAACGCTTTTGTTACCATCCGGGACTTTCTCGGATTTACCTTGGGGTTCTATCGACATGTCCGCCGTTCGCAGCAAGATTTGTGGGATTACCCGCATAGAAGATGCGTTGGCGGCGGTTGAGGCCGGAGCTGATGCGATCGGATTTGTGTTCTACGCCAAAAGCCCGCGTGCCGTGACGTTTCAGCAGGCGCGCTCGATCATCGAGGCATTGCCGCCGTTCGTGACCACCGTAGGGTTGTTCGTCAACGCCAGCCGCTGCGAGTTGGGAGAAATCCTCGACGCCGTGCCGCTGGACCTGTTGCAGTTCCATGGCGACGAAACCGCGGCCGACTGCGAAGAATGGAATCGTCCGTACATCAAGGCGCTGCGGGTCAAGGCCGGTGACGATATCGCGGCTGCGTGCGATGCGTTTCCAAGTGCCAGCGGTATCCTGCTCGACGCCTACGTTGAAGGCGTACCCGGCGGAACCGGCGAAGCATTTGACTGGTCTCTGATACCGCAAGGCTTGAGCAAGCCGATCATCCTGGCGGGTGGCTTGACGCCGGACAACGTCGCCGAGGCGATTGCAAGGGTTCGGCCTTATGCCGTGGACGTCAGCGGCGGGGTGGAGGCGAGCAAGGGCATCAAGGATCACGCAAAGATTCAGGCATTCATTAAAGCGGTAGTAAGAGCTTGATGTGACGGCTGGCACACTGCCGCCGTCCACAGGCATGGCTGAGGGTTTTTGGGGTGTACGCAGGTCACGTTTAGCTGATCCGGCAACCCATCGATCATCGCCACACACATGAATTTAGCTCAAGGGCATACGCGGGGCTGCGAACCAGAGCGTTCGGGCCGCCGGTACTGGAGAAAGAAAGCATGAGCAACTGGTTAGTAGACAAACTGATCCCTTCGATCATGCGTTCCGAGGTCAAGAAGAGCTCGGTGCCTGAAGGTCTTTGGCACAAATGCCCGTCTTGCGAGGCTGTGCTGTATCGTCCGGAGCTGGAAAAGACCCTGGACGTTTGCCCCAAGTGCAACCATCACATGCGTATCGGCGCCCGCGCCCGTATCGACATCTTCCTCGACGCCGAAGGCCGTGCCGAACTGGGCGCGGACCTGGAGCCGGTTGACCGTCTGAAATTCCGCGACGGCAAGAAGTACAAGGATCGCCTGACCGCTGCCCAGAAGCAGACCGGCGAGAAAGACGCACTGATTTCCATGAGTGGCACCCTGCTGGGCATGCCGGTGGTGGTGTCGGCGTTCGAGTTCTCCTTCATGGGTGGTTCGATGGGCGCCATCGTTGGTGAGCGTTTTGTTCGCGCCGCCAACTACGCCCTGGAAAACAAATGCCCGATGATCTGCTTCGCCGCTTCCGGCGGTGCGCGGATGCAGGAAGCCCTGATCTCCCTGATGCAAATGGCCAAGACCTCTGCGGTGCTGGCGCGTCTGCGTGAAGAAGGCATTCCGTTCATCTCCGTACTGACCGACCCGGTCTACGGTGGTGTTTCCGCCAGTCTGGCGATGCTCGGCGACGTGATCGTCGGTGAGCCGAAAGCCCTGATCGGCTTCGCTGGCCCGCGCGTCATTGAACAAACCGTGCGTGAAAAACTGCCGGAAGGTTTCCAGCGCAGCGAGTTCCTGCTGGAGCACGGTGCGATCGACATGATCATCCACCGTCAGGAACTGCGTCCGCGTCTGGGCAATCTGCTGGCACAAATGATGGGCCTGCCGACGCCGAAATTCGTCGCCGCGCCAATCGAGCCAATCGTGGTTCCACCGGTACCCGCCAACATATGATCGAACGTACCCTTGGCGAGTGGCTCGCCTACCTTGAGCAGTTGCACCCTTCGGCCATCGACATGGGCCTGGAGCGCTCGCAACAGGTAGCGTCCCGCATGGGGCTGGGCAAGCCGGCGCCTCGGGTGATCACGGTCACCGGCACCAACGGCAAAGGTTCTACCTGCGCATTCGTGGCTTCGTTGCTGCGGGCGCAGGGCCTGAACGTCGGTGTCTACAATTCTCCGCACTTGCTGCGTTACAACGAGCGGGTGCAGGTCAATGGCGTCGAAGCCACTGACGCCGAGCTGTGTGAAGCCTTTGCAGCGGTCGAGGCGGGCCGTGGCGATACTTCCCTTACGTATTTCGAAATGGGCACTCTCGCGGCGTTCTGGCTGTTTCAACACGCCAGTCTCGATGCAGTGGTGCTGGAAGTCGGCTTGGGTGGGCGTCTGGACACGGTCAACGTGGTCGATGCCGATATGGCGCTGGTCACCAGCATCGGTGTCGATCACGCGGATTATCTGGGTGATACCCGTGAATCCGTAGCGTTCGAAAAGGCCGGTATCTTCCGCCAGGGCGCGCCTGCGCTCTGTGGTGACCTGAGTCCTCCACAACCTCTGCTGGATAAAGCGCGCGAGCTCAATTGCCCGTTTTTCCTGCGTGGGCGCGATTTCGACCTTGGCATCACCGATCACAACTGGCAATGGCGCGGTCTTGACGCTCAAGGGCGTATGGTCGAGCTGCACGATTTGCCGTTGCTCGATCTGCCGATGGAAAACGCCGCACTGGCGTTGCAGGCTTACCTGTTGCTCGGGTTGCCTTGGGTGGATGCACAAATTATTGCTGCGCTGAAAGCCACTCGGGTGGTCGGTCGCCTCGATCGCCGTCAGTTTGACTGGCAGGGCAAGCGCCTGAACCTGTTGCTGGACGTGGGGCATAACCCCCATGCGGCCGAGTATCTGGCTCGCCGCCTGGCCAGCCGTCCACCGATCGGCAAGCGTCTGGCGGTGTTCGGACTGTTGGCGGACAAGGATCTGAATGGTGTTGTCGGTGAATTGAATGCTAGTGTCCAGCAATGGGCTGTTGCGCCGCTGGATTCACCGCGAGCGCGCCCGGTTGCCGATTTGCACGCAGCATTGCAGAGCCTTGGCGCCTCGGTAACATCCTATGACAGCGTTGCCGCCGCCCTGGATGGGCAGTGTGCGCTGGCGACGAGCGACGACGAGATTCTGTTGTTCGGATCATTTTATTGTGTCGCCGAGGCCCTCGAATGGCTGGCCCGGCGCTCCACGGAGGAAGCGGCAAATGGCATTGCTGGATAAGGCATACAAACAGCGCATGGTTGGCGCCCTGGTTCTGGTGGCGCTGGCGGTGATTTTCCTGCCGATGCTGTTTTCCCGTCAGGACGAACAGCGTCAAGTGACGGTTGAAGCCCCGGCTGCGCCACAAGCGCCTGCGGTGCCGCAAGTTCAGGTCGAGCCGGTGGTGGTGCCTGAGCCGCAAGCGCTGCCTCAGGAGCCCGTGCCGAGTGATGACGAAATCGCTCAGCAAGAAGCACCTTCGGCGCCGATTGCACCGGCTGTGCCAGTGGCCCCTGCACCCGCTGCCAAACCGGCCGCGCCAGCTCCGGCACCTGCGTTGGCTGCCAAGCCTGCAGCTGCGCCATCTCAGCCAATCTCTGCCGCACCGGGCAAGCCGGACACGACTCAAAGCCGCGTCGATGCCAATGGCCTGTCGGTCAGTTGGTCGGTGCAACTGGCCAGTCTGTCGAGCCGTGCAAGTGCAGAAAGCCTGCAGAAATCCCTGCGTAGCCAAGGCTACAACGCCTACATTCGTACTGCCGACGGCAAGAATCGGGTGTTTGTCGGACCGCTGATCGAGCGGGCAGAAGCCGATCGTCTGCGTGACTTGTTGAGCCGCCAGCAGAACCTCAAGGGTTTTGTGGTGCGTTTCCAGCCTGAGCGTGGTTAAAACTATCGCCCCGATTTGAAATGCACTGACAATCGCAGCTTACCGATAGCCATGCGCTCTGCTAAAATGCGCCGCCTTATCCGTCTGTAGGCTGCACTGTGCCATTTACCTGGGTTGATTGGGCGATCGTTGCAATCGTCGCCATCTCCGCATTGATCAGTCTGAGCCGCGGCTTCGTCAAAGAAGCACTGTCGCTGGTGACCTGGATCATCGCAGGAGTCGTCGCCTGGATGTTCGGTGGTTCATTGTCCGAGTACCTCGCCGGATACATCCAAACGCCGTCGGCCCGTGTGATCACGGGCTGTGCCATCATGTTTGTCGCCACGTTAATCGTAGGCGCGATGATCAATTATCTTATCGGCGAATTGGTTCGCGTCACCGGGCTGTCCGGGACCGATCGATTCCTCGGCATGGCCTTCGGCGCCGCGCGTGGCGTGTTGCTGGTGGTCGTGGCGGTCGGGCTGTTGAGCCTGGGGCCGGTACAGCAGGACGGGTGGTGGCAAGAGTCACAGCTCGTGCCAAAATTTCTATTGGTTGCAGACTGGTCCAAAAACCTGATTCTCGGGTGGAGCAGTCAGTGGCTTGCCAGCGGTATCAGCGTACCCGCTGAGATACCGTTCAAGGAGCACCTCTTGCCGATGGCCAAAACGCCTCAGTGAGTTGTGTTCAGTTCAGATCCATTAAGTAGGGGTTGCGTCGCATGTGTGGCATCGTCGGTATCGTCGGTAAGTCGAACGTCAATCAGGCGCTGTATGACGCGCTAACCGTCCTCCAGCACCGCGGCCAGGACGCTGCCGGTATCGTGACCAGCCATGATGGCCGGTTATTCCTGCGCAAGGACAATGGCCTGGTACGTGACGTGTTTCATCAACGTCACATGCAGCGCCTGGTCGGCCACATGGGTATTGGCCATGTGCGTTACCCGACCGCGGGCAGTTCGACTTCGGCCGAAGCCCAACCGTTTTACGTCAACTCGCCTTACGGCATCACCCTGGCGCATAACGGTAACCTGACCAACGTTGAACAGCTGGCCAAGGAGATTTACGAATCTGACCTGCGCCACGTCAACACCAACTCCGATTCGGAAGTGCTGCTCAACGTGTTCGCGCACGAACTGGCCCAGCGCGGCAAGTTGCAGCCAACCGAAGAAGACGTGTTCGCCGCTGTTACTGACGTGCACAACCGTTGCGTCGGTGGTTACGCGGTCGTGGCGATGGTGACCGGTTACGGCATCGTCGGTTTCCGTGATCCGCACGGCATCCGCCCGATTGTCTTCGGTCAGCGTCACACCGACGAAGGCGTCGAGTACATGATCGCTTCCGAAAGCGTCTCTCTGGACGTGCTCGGTTTCACCCTGATCCGCGATCTGGCACCGGGCGAAGCGGTCTACATCACTGAAGACGGCAAGCTGCACACCCGTCAGTGCGCGACCAACCCGTCCCTGACCCCGTGCATCTTCGAACACGTGTACCTGGCGCGTCCGGACTCGATCATCGACGGCGTTTCGGTCTATAAGGCTCGTCTGCGCATGGGCGAGAAACTCGCCGAGAAGATTCTGCGCGAGCGTCCGGATCACGACATCGACGTGGTCATCCCGATTCCGGATACCAGCCGCACCGCGGCCCTGGAGTTGGCGAACCACTTGGGCGTCAAGTTCCGCGAAGGCTTCGTGAAGAACCGCTACATCGGCCGTACCTTCATCATGCCGGGCCAGGCTGCACGGAAAAAATCCGTACGCCAGAAGCTCAACGCGATCGAGCTGGAATTCCGCGGCAAAAACGTGATGCTGGTGGACGACTCCATCGTTCGCGGCACCACCTGCAAGCAGATCATCCAGATGGCCCGCGAAGCCGGCGCCAAAAACGTCTACTTCTGCTCTGCGGCACCGGCCGTTCGCTACCCGAACGTCTACGGCATCGACATGCCGAGCGCTCACGAGCTGATCGCACACAACCGTTCGACCCAGGACGTGGCTGATCTGATCGGCGCTGACTGGTTGATCTACCAGGACCTGCCTGACTTGATCGAAGCGGTCGGTGGCGGCAAGATCAAGATCGAGAAGTTCGATTGCGCGGTGTTCGACGGCCAGTACGTGACCGGCGACGTCGACGAGGCTTACCTGAACAAGATCGAGCAGGCACGTAACGATGCCTCCAAGGTCAAGACGCAGGCAGTCAGTGCGATCATTGATCTGTATAACAACTGAGTAACTACCGGCCCTGAGGGGCCGGTTTTGTATCTACTAAAAGAGCAAGGCAAGGAGTGACAGCATGAGTCAGGATTGGGATGCCGGTCGGCTGGACAGCGACCTCGAAGGCGTAGCGTTCGATACCCTGGCCGTACGCGCCGGTCAGCACCGCACGCCGGAAGGCGAACACGGTGATCCGATGTTCTTCACCTCCAGCTATGTATTCCGTACCGCTGCTGATGCGGCGGCACGCTTTGCCGGAGAAGTGCCGGGCAACGTTTACTCGCGCTACACCAACCCGACCGTGCGCGCGTTCGAAGAGCGCATTGCTGCGCTGGAAAGTGCCGAGCAAGCCGTGGCCACGGCGACCGGCATGGCCGCGATCATGGCGGTGGTGATGAGCTTGTGCAGCGCCGGCGATCACGTACTGGTGTCGCGCAGCGTGTTCGGTTCGACCATCAGCCTGTTCGAGAAGTACTTCAAGCGCTTCGGCATCGAAGTCGATTATGTGCCCCTGGCGGACTTGTCCGGTTGGGATGCGGCGATCAAGGCCAATACCAAACTGCTCTTCGTCGAATCGCCATCCAACCCGCTGGCGGAGCTGGTGGACATCGCCGAGTTGTCGAAAATCGCTCACGCCAAAGGCGCGATTCTGGTGGTCGACAACTGCTTCTGCACCCCAGCGTTGCAGCAGCCGCTGAAGATGGGCGCGGACATCGTCGTGCACTCGGCGACCAAGTTCATCGACGGCCAGGGCCGTTGCATGGGCGGTGTGGTGGCCGGTCGCAGCGAACAGATGAAAGAAGTCGTCGGTTTCCTGCGTACTGCCGGGCCGACCCTGAGCCCGTTCAACGCCTGGATCTTCCTCAAGGGCCTGGAAACCCTGAGCCTGCGCATGAAGGCGCACTGCGCCAATGCCCAGCAACTGGCCGAATGGCTGGAGCAGCAGGAAGGCATCGAGAAAGTCCATTACGCCGGTCTCAAAAGCCATCCGCAGCACGAGTTGGCCCTGCGTCAGCAGAAAGGCTTTGGAGCGGTCGTGAGTTTCGAGGTCAAGGGCGGTAAAGAGGGCGCCTGGCGCTTTATCGATGCGACCCGTCTGATTTCCATCACCGCCAATCTCGGTGACAGCAAAACCACCATTACGCACCCAAGCACCACCTCTCACGGCCGTCTGGCGCCACAAGAGCGTGAAGCAGCGGGCATTCGTGACAGCCTGATCCGCATCGCGGTCGGTCTGGAAGACGTGGCAGACCTGCAAGCCGATCTGGCGCGCGGGTTGGCTGCCTTGTGATCGAGTTGTCCACGCCAGGCACTGGCACCAATGGCCGCGTTGCACTGGTCACGGGTGCTGCGCGGGGCATTGGTCTGGGGATCTCGGCCTGGCTGATCAGCGAAGGCTGGCAGGTGGTGCTGACTGATCTTGATCGGGGGCGCGGTTCGAAAGTGGCGAAGGTGCTCGGCGACAACGCCTGGTTCATCGCCATGGACGTCTCCAACGAAGGGCAGGTGGCGTTGGGCGTCGCCGAGGTGCTGGGGCAGTTCGGGCGTCTGGATGCGCTGGTGTGTAACGCGGCGGTTGCCGATCCGCACAACATCACCCTTGAAAGCCTCGATCTGGCGTACTGGAATCGGGTGCTGGCAGTGAATCTCAGTGGGCCGATGCTGTTGGCCAAGCACTGTGCGCCGTACCTGCGCGCTCACAGCGGTGCAATCGTCAACCTGGCCTCGACCCGCGCCGGGCAGTCGGAGCCCGACACCGAGGCTTATGCGGCGAGCAAGGGCGGCCTGTTGGCCCTGACTCATGCCTTGGCGATCAGCCTCGGGCCGGAAATCCGCGTCAATGCGGTCAGCCCGGGTTGGATCGATGCGCGGGATCCCTCCGCACGTCGTGCCGAACCGCTGACCGATGCCGATCATGCCCAGCATCCGGCGGGCAGGGTAGGGACGGTCGAGGATGTGGCGGCGATGGTCGCCTGGCTGTTGTCGAAGAACGCCGGTTTTGTCACGGGCCAGGAGTTCGTGGTCGATGGCGGCATGACCAAGAAGATGATTTACAGCGAGTAATTCGAGCAGGGGCCGCGACAGCGGCGGCTTGAGGTTGCAGGCGGCCGTGGGCAGTGCTGCGGGAAATGACATGATTTTGTCTTTTTCAGAAAAACTTCAAGCGGGGTATTGACTTAGCTTCGGTACCTGCGTAAATTTCGCGGCCTCGGAGATGCAAACGGGTGATTAGCTCAGCTGGGAGAGCGTCTGCCTTACAAGCAGAATGTCGGCGGTTCGATCCCGTCATCACCCACCACTTCCGAGAGTCTTGCGAAAGCAAGATGGAAGCTTTTAAAAGCCTCCACCGACGCGCAGCGGTAGTTCAGTCGGTTAGAATACCGGCCTGTCACGCCGGGGGTCGCGGGTTCGAGTCCCGTCCGCTGCGCCATATTTTCCGAGTCAGAGTTTATTCTGGTTCGAGATTGAAAGCCTCGAAGCTTTCAGTCAGACGAGTTACTTGGGCGCAAGTCCAAAGCGATACGCAGCGGTAGTTCAGTCGGTTAGAATACCGGCCTGTCACGCCGGGGGTCGCGGGTTCGAGTCCCGTCCGCTGCGCCATATCTGCCTCAAGGCCCGCTGAACGCCTTGGAGCTACGAAGAAAGCCGTTGGCTGCTTCGAGTCGATAGCAAAGACCCTGGTCGAAAGACCGGGGTTTTTTGTGTCTGCGATTTGGCTTTTCATGTTTGACCCGTAACCACGGGTACTCGCGTCTGCCGGCCAAATGCGGCCGGGCATCGAATTCTTCCTCTTCTCGACGATTTCCCTCACTAACGCTCAGCCCTGATCAACCGGTGGCTGCGTGGCAGAAACACCTGTCTTTCATTCGCGTATTCAAATTTTTCCTGGGGGCAGAACGCATAAAGCGCTTGGTTTGAAGTATCAACACTAATTAGAATGAGTCGCATTTAAAATATTTTTCGCGCAGGGTTCCTTTAGATGAGTGATGCAGCGATGCCGGCGGCGCAAACCTTCCACGATCTGTACCGCGACCATCGTGGCTGGCTCGAAAGCTGGTTGAGGCGGCGCATGAGCAATGGCCATGATGCGGCGGACCTGAGCCAGGATACGTTCGTGCGTTTACTCGCCAGCTCCCAGCACATCGCTGACCTGCAAGAACCCCGCGCTTATCTGGCGACAGTCGGCAAGCGACTGCTCACCAATTTCTATAAGCGCCGCAGCCTGGAGCAGGCCTACCTCAGTGCGCTGGCGCTGCTGCCTGAGGATTGCATACCGTCTCCCGAGCAACGCTGGTTGCTGCTGGAAACCCTACAAGCCCTGGACGAATTGCTCGATGGATTGCCGATCATGGTGCGACGGGCGTTTCTCTGGAGTCAGCTGGAAGGCCTGGGTTATCACGAGATCGCCGAACGCCTGCAAGTCTCGGAGCGGACGATCAAGCGCTACATGGCGCAGGCCTATGAACATTGTCTGCTGGTGGAAATGTGATCGGTTCGGCCCCTTCGGCGCAAGCCCGGCAAGTTGTGCGGGCTGCCGCTCAATGGCTGGCACTCATGGAGTCAGGCGCCGCCAATGAGCGCGATCGTGCCAATCTGCAGCACTGGCGTGACAGCCATCCCAGTCACGAACTGGCCTGGCAGAAATCCCAACTCTTGCGCCAACGCTTTGCCGACCTGCCGTCGGCACTGGCCATGGCCAGCCTGGATCGGCCGCAGACGAGCCGGCGCACGGTGCTCAAGCGCGCCGTCGGAGCGGTGGCACTGGTGCCAACCGCCTGGCTGATCAGTCGGCAGCTACCTCTGGACGTCTGGCGTGCTGACCTTCGAACCGCGACAGGGGAGGATAAAAAAGTCCAGTTGGCCGATGGCAGCTCGCTGCAATTGAATACTGCGAGTGCCGTCGATATCGACCTGAAGAATCGGCGACTGACACTCGTGGAAGGCGAAATAGCGCTGAATGTGCCTGGCACATCGCCACTGACGATCCAGACACACTTCGGACAAGTAGTCGTCAGTCAGAGCGAAGTGTGCGTTCGTCAGGGGCAGACGGGGTGCAAGGTGTCAGTGCTTAAAGGCGCGGTGCAGTTGCAGCCTTTGCGCGGGCCGGTCTTTTCATTGCGCGCAGGCCAGCAAGTCAGTCTTCAGGCGATGGGTGCCGGACGCGTCGAACCTTTCGATGTGCTTGCTCCAGGCTGGCGCGACGGCGTGTTGATGGCACAGAACCAGCCCTTGGGCGATTTTCTGCGCGAACTCAGCACCTATCGTCCGGGATTGTTGCGCTGGGAACCGGAACTCGAATCCCTGCGCGTCACCGGCAGCTTCCGTCTGGAAGACACCGATCGCATCCTGACGTTGCTGGCGGCCAGCTTGCCGCTGGAGGTGCATAGGCGAACCCGCTACTGGGTTACGTTGCTGCCGCGCAAAAATAGTGTCTGAGACCTGTCCCCTTTTTTCGCGTCGCTTGTCATTCAAGGCAAGCGAAACGAAATCAGAGAGATTCTCAATGCCCGTAGTGATGCCCTGCAGTACGCGTCTGGGTTCTTCCAGGCTGCGCCCGTTGTTGCACTTGAGTCTGTTGTTGAGTCTGAGTGCCTGTCCATTATTCATCACTGCCGGTTGGGCCGAAGACGCGCCTCGACGCAGTTACCAGGTGCCGGCAGGAAGCCTCGGCGCAGCGCTGACCCGTTTCGCCGGGCTGGCCGGGGTCAATCTGTCAGTGGACCCGGCACTGGTGGGCAGTCGCACCAGCCCTGGACTTTCCGGCGAATACGCGGTCGAGGAGGGCTTTGCCCGACTGTTGCAGGGTTCCGGTCTGCAACTGCAGCCGGTAGGCGAAGAGGCGTACATCCTGACCCCGGCGCCAGAAGGCGGCAGCCTGCAACTGGGTGCCACCTCGATTGTCGGTGCCACTGACTCGGAGCACGGCGATCCGTATGTCGGCGGCCAGGTCGCGCGTCTCGGGTCGCAAGGCTTGCTGGGCTCGAAAGACTTTATGGAAACGCCGTTCAGCATGACCACCTACACCAGTGAGGTGGTCAAAAACCAGCAGGCGCGTACTTTGGGCGACCTGATCGCCAACGATCCTTCGGTTCGCGCCACCAACCCGGCGGGTGGGCGCTATGAGCAGTTCACCATTCGCGGGTTGAGCCTGTTCAACAGTGATGTTTCCTACAACGGCCTCTACGGCGTCCTGCCGACTTATTCGATCGACATGGAGATGGCCGACCGCGTCGACGTCCTCAAAGGCCCGAGCCAGCTCATCAACGGCATCTCGCCGCGAGGCAGCGTGGGTGGCGGGATCAACGTGGTGCCCAAGCGCGCGACCGACAAGCCCATCACTTCATTCACCGGCAGTTACGCTTCCGACAGCCAGGTCGGCGGTGCCGTGGATGTCGGCCGGCGCTTCGGTGAAGACAACAAGTTCGGTCTTCGTTTCAACGGCGTGAAGCAGTCCGGCGACACCGAATGGGATCACCAGAATGTCGACCGCGAGATGGCCGTCCTGGGCCTGGATTTTCGCGGTGAACGCCTGCGACTCTCGACTGACATCGGGCGCACCGAGCGCGATACCGACGCACCGCAGGAGCGCGTACAGGTTGGCCCTAACGCGCAGGTTCCGCATGCCAGCGATGTTCGCCGCAACTATGCGCAGCCCTGGAGCAAGGCGAGTACCAACGACACGTTCGGCATGGTGAACGCTGAATTCGATGTCAACGATTCCGTCATGCTGTACGGCGGTGTGGGTGCGCGCAAAAGTAACCATGACTTCCTCCGACATGCCGTTTCGGTCATCAACAACGCTGGCAATTTCAGCGTTCAACCGCGTGACTTCACCCGTGACGAAAATGTCCGGACGGCCACGGCGGGTGTGCGCAACTGGTTCCATACCGGCCCGGTAAGCCATGAAGTCAACCTGGCCGCCAGCTATTACTACATGGACTTTGAAAACGGCGGCGCCCGTTATGCCTCGGCCAACAGCAACATCTATAACCCTGTGGTAACACCAACGCCGGTCAGGCCCACGCGACAGGATTCGGAGGTCTATACCGAAAACCGTTCCACCGGTGTGGCGTTGTCCGACACCCTGGGTTTCTTCGATGACCGGCTGCTGCTGACCCTCGGTGCCCGCTGGCAGCGCGTGAAGGTTGACGACTGGACCGATAACGTCAGAGGCGACACCGCCTACGACGAGGAAAAGGTTTCGCCGTCGGGCGGCATCCTGTTCAAGGCAACCGATAAGCTGTCGCTGTATGCCAACTACATGGAAGGCCTGAGCCAGGGCAAGATCGCACCGTCGACCTCGGTGAACGAGGACGAGATCTTCCCGCCGTTCATCAGCCGCCAGGTCGAGGTCGGCGCCAAGTATGACGCCGGTGCGTTCGCCGTCACCGCCGCTGTGTTCCGGATCAAGCAGCCAGCCTACGAGACCAACGCCACGACGCGCGTCTTCGGCCCGAACGGCAAGCGTGAGAACACCGGTGTGGAACTGAGTGTGTTCGGTGAGCCGCTCGATGGTTTCCGTCTGCTCGGCGGTGTCATGTACATAGACAGCGAGCTGACCAAAACCACCAATGGCACCTTCGACGGCAACCGAGCACCGGCCACGCCGAAATACAACGTCAACCTGGGCGCCGAGTGGGACGTACCGACCGTGCAGGGCCTGACCCTGACCAGCCGCGGCATCTATTCCAGCTCACAGTACCTGGACCAGTCCAACAACAAGGAAATCGACTCCTGGGAGCGTTTCGACGTGGGCGCACGCTACGCGTTCAAGGTCGAGGAAAAGAACATCACCCTGCGCGCCAATGTCGAGAACGTGGCGGACAAGCGCTACTGGAGTTCGGCCGGAGCCTCGGATGACAGTGAGCCTGGCTTGACACTGTCGACCCCGCGCACCTACCTCCTTTCGGCGACCGTCGACTTCTGATTCGCCCGTGTCATGCGCCCACAATCAGTGAAAGAACTGACTTCTCGAGCCGAAATGAAAAGGGGCAACTGTGCAGTTGCCCCTTTTTTGCGTCTATCGGTCAGAAGCCGAATTTGTCTCGCAATCCGTAATACCAGGCGCCTAGCGCAGCGAACGGTGTCCGCAGCAGTTGTCCACCGGGGAACGGGTAGTGGGGCAGGTCGGCAAACGCGTCGAAACGCTCGGCCTGGCCACGCAATGCTTCAGCCAACACCTTGCCCGCCAGGTGCGTATACGTCACGCCATGGCCGCTGCAACCCTGAGAATAGTAGATGTTGTCGCCCAGGCGTCCGACCTGAGGAAGTCGCGACAAGGTCAGCAAGAAATTGCCGGTCCAGGCGTAATCGATTTTAACGTCCTTGAGTTGCGGGAAAGCCTTGAGCATCTTCGGCCGAATAATTGCCTCGATGTTCGCCGGATCTCGCGCGCCGTACACCACGCCACCGCCGAAGACCAGGCGCTTGTCGCCGGTCAAACGGTAGTAGTCGAGCAGGTAATTGCAGTCCTCGACGCAGTAATCCTGCGGCAACAGGCTCTTGGCCAACGCGTCACCCAGAGGTTCAGTGGTGATCACCTGAGTCCCGCAGGGCATCGATTTGGCGGCCAGTTCCGGCACCAGATTACCGAGATACGCATTGCCCGCCACGATGATGAACTTGGCTCTGACCTTGCCTTGAGGCGTATGCACCACCGGATTTTCGCCGCGTTCGATGCGCACCGCCGGCGATTGCTCATAAATGGTACCGCCCAACGACTCGACAGCTGCCGCTTCGCCCAACACCAGGTTCAGCGGATGAATGTGCCCGCCGCTCATGTCGAGCATGCCGCCGATGTACTGATCGCACGCGACCACTTCACGGATGCGACGCTGATCCATCAGTTCAAGCTGCGTGTGACCGAAGCGTTCCCACAGACGCTTCTGGGATTCCAGATGGTCCATCTGCTTGGCGGTAATGGCGGCGAATACGCCACCGTCCTTCAAGTCGCACTGGATATTATATTTGGCAACCCGCTCACGAATGATCCGCCCACCTTCGAACGCCATCTGCCCCAGCAACTGAGCCTGCTTGGGCCCGACACTGCGCTCGATCACATCGATGTCGCGGCTATAACTGTTAACGATCTGGCCACCGTTACGCCCCGACGCACCAAAACCTACCTTCGCCGCTTCAAGCACCGTGACCCGGAAACCGTTTTCCAGCAGAAACAGGGCAGAGGACAGACCGGTGTAACCGGCACCGATCACACAGACATCGGTCTCCACGTCATCCTGCAAGGCCGGGCGCGGCGGAACCGCATTGGCCGATGCGGCGTAATAGGATTCCGGGTAGGGGGTGTTCGCCATCCTGCAGCCTCTGTTTAATATATTTTACGAGTGCGTCGATCCTACCCGAGATAAAAATCGACCGCCAGCCACCGCAAAATCTTCCTTGCGGCGGCAAAATTAAATATTTTGCATATTCATAGGGTTAGCTCGAAAAAAGGTGTTGACACCCCTCCGGAATTCCGTAGAATGCCGCCTCACAGCAGGCACGTAGCTCAGTTGGTTAGAGCACCACCTTGACATGGTGGGGGTCGTTGGTTCGAGTCCAATCGCGCCTACCAAACAAAATCCGCTCTGCTGGGCGGTCTAGAAGGGCTCACCGAAAGGTGGGCCCTTTTTTGTTGTCTTGGATTTCATGCAGAACGTTCACAAAATATAGGCTTCGTTCACACTGGGCAATGTGAACGCAGTAAGTCTCCGTATGTAGTAGATGCTTTCTCGTGTCCCGGATCGATTGGAATGACTTCGGAGTGATGTGGTCGGTAAGCTCCAGCTACCGGTGCTGATCAAGCTTGGTGAGCAATCAATTTATTGATGGGGCAGGGAAGGTGTGAGCATGCAGATGTTGAAGGTTGATACAAGTGTTTACGGCGTTGATCAGCATCCAGATGAGTGCCCGTGCTGCCATCATGCGATAACTCCGGGTTTTATAGCGTCAATATTTTCTGTTGAAACCAGAGTCATTGACGCAGCCTTCAGATGCCCTAGGCACAAGTGCTCACGGATGTTCATTGCTATATTTGAAAGGGCTCTGATGCAGGGGGGAGCTATTCAGATCGGTTTTATTTGCGTTCGACATTCCCTGCTAGTCCGGTAGCACCTTCCATCCCGGATGAAGTCGCGAAGATATCTCCCCAGTTTGTACAGATATTCACGCAAGCGAGCAAAGCAGAGGCTTTCGGTCTGGGAGAAGTCGCAGGTGTTGGATATCGAAAGGCGCTTGAGTACCTTATTCTCGTGCGTATCCTCGGAGCCGCGTGCTTCGATCCACAAAGCGACTTCCTCAAGTCCGGCGGCAATAGCGTGTTGGTTGAAGATTGAACACGAGCGGCTGAAGTGGATGATGAGTGACATGTACAGCCGGGAGCGGGAACAAGGATCGACCCAGTTGGGGTACGCCTATGGGGACTACACGCCGAAGGACAAGACCTAGCTCCAGGTCAACGGTGTGACCAGATGGCAGCCAATCATTGCACCCGGTAACATGCCCGACTCACTCAGAAGGAATTCAGCATGAAGGTATGGATGGCGGTGGCACTGATTGGGGCGATGACAACTAGTGGTATGACTCCGCTAGCACTAGCCGCACCACAACCAGGTACAGGGCATGAGCTATACCAAAACTGCAAAGAATCGATTAAGGCCAGTGGTCGAAACACAATCCCATCGGGCACCGACATGCTGAGTGTGGGACTTTGCTTAGGACTAATCGAAGGAGTGAAGAAAACAATCGCAATTCTGCAAACAGGAATGTCTGCTCGTGGCACTCAAGTGTGCTGGCCTGAAAGCGGCCTGACCAACGGGCAAGGAGCGCTGATCGCCATCAACTATCTAGACAGGAACCCTGCGCGGTTGAATGAGGATCAAACCACCGTGGTGATATTGGCATTCAAAGACGCCTTTCCCTGCAAGGGATAACCAAGACTGTTTTCCACAGAACCCATGGCCCGCCGCGAAACGGGGTGCAACTCTTGAAGCGATCCAGATTCAGGCTGGAAAAATAAGCTGAGTGAAGTGCCTGCCCAGATGCTCGACGATTTTCAGTGCGTGGTCGTAGCTGCCTTTTCCCTTGAGCATCGTTTCGCAGTACGTCATGCCCAACGTAAAAATGGTGTGATGCTTGCGATCCATTGTCACGGCTTCTATCTGGTTTGCCCATGACTCTGCTTCGACCTTGGTGCTGAAGGTTTTCGACTGGGGAGATTTACCTTTTACCCGTACCTGAGCGTTCCAGTTACCGGACGGAAGTGAGCGAATGTTGGCCATTGTTGACGCCTCATGATGTGAAAGGGCGTTCTGTGAAAACCAAGAGCAGCAGGGCTTGCAGCATGCGCAAGCAGACATTGACATGGTGGGGGTCGTTGGTTCGAGTCCAATCGCGCCTACCAAACAAAATCTGCTCTGCTGGGCGGTCTAGAAGGGCTCGCCGAAAGGTGAGCCCTTTTTTGTTGCCTGGTGTTTGGGCAAACGTTTGGAATTTTTGGGCAAGCGACCACCGCCGCGGCATCTATGGATGGAAGTATCGGAAAAAGGCGCAGTCAGCGCGGAGGGCATAGCTTCGACTCCATTCGAGGGAGTGGGGAGCTTTGCAGCTGGAATGGCTGACAACAAAAAGCCCGCGCATGGCGGGCTCTCTGTATGGGGTCAAATCCTTTTGTCTGCTCAATCTGCGCTGCGTTCTGTGAGTGCTTCGTGAAAAGGATGTCGATGGAACGAAAAAACCCGGCACTTGGCCGGGCTCTCTGTAGATGGGGCCAAATCCTTTTGGCTGGCTGCATTGTGCAGGGTGGTTGTGACGAAGGCGTGACAGGGCAGATACGAAAAGCCCGACTCTGGGCCGAACTCGATGATGGATGCCTATATTGATACCGCCAAGGCATTACGCCTCACAAGCAGTTGGATCTTCATAGGCTTCGCACCACGCAGTCTTCATTAGCGGCTTGCACTCCGCGTCAAACTTCCCCCTCAGCTTGGCAGTGCTAGCCGGGGTAATCGGCCCTGGCATCTCCTCGCTTATTTCCGCCATTTTTTGCGCTACGGCGTTCTCGACTTCGCTGTATATGACCAGTGAATCATTGAGCGGCCTCACGGTCATATCGCTGACCTTTGCATTCAGGACGTTCAAATGAAGCGTGCAGTAATAATGTTCATGGCCATTTCAGGCGCTCTCCTGCTGGGAGGTTGTGGGCCTCACTGGGACGACGGAGATAGGTACGGTCGAGATCGTGATCGAGGTCATGATTACCGTCGTGGATACGACCGAGATTATGACGATGATCGAGGGTATGACCGCAGATATGATCGTCGTGACAATGATCAGGGGTATGAACGCAATCACGGTCGTGATCGTGACGATAGAGACGACTGAGTGCGCTGGCTATCGGCTAGCGAGAGACGGCGGTGACAGGCTCTCCTCGGGCCAGTCAATGATCACCCGGTTTGCCGATTAGCTTCAGCGGCACGGGTTGCCAGTGATTCAGGCGTAAGATAGCGGTGCTACCTCATCAAAAGGAGCCGCATATGATCGCCGACCAAATGAACAAGCAGGTATCTGAGGACAGAGCTGTTTGGGATCAATACTTCTGTGCTGCGTTGATTGCGGAAAGCAATCTGACGGCACCGGTTGTCGGAGGGGCTACTCATGAAGACAGGCAGAACCTGTTGATTGAAAGGGCCAAAGCTCTCGCCGACAAGATGATGGAAAACAGAAAATAACCAGAGCCCAGCCATCGCGCTGGGCTCTTCACATCTGGATCTCGGCAGCGGTGCGGCGCTACTCAATCAGGCAATCAAGTCTACTTTGCCGCTAGCGAGGCGATAGACGCCTCCCACTATCTTCAGCGTGCCCTTGTTTAGCGCATCAGTCAGCAGTGGTGAGGCATTTTTAAGACGGTTAACCGAGTCTTTGACATTCTGCACTGTAGCGTTGTCGATAAGGCTTCCGGGGTTATTGAGTACTTTCTCGATGGAAGGCTTAAGTGCGTCAGTCAATTTTGGGATGTGACCAGGGAAAACAGTGTGATCTTTTACTGCCTTTATACCTGCACTGATGGCGCCGCAGCTCTCATGCCCCAGTACGAGGATCAGTGGTGCGCCGAGCACCGCGACAGAGTATTCAAGGCTTGCCAAACCCTCATCGGTAACGAAATTGCCCGCGACGCGTATGGCGAAAAGATCGCCTCGTGCAGTGTCAAAAGCATACTCAGGGGCAATACGGGAGTCAGAGCAACCGAGTACCGACACGAATGGGTTCTGGCCTGAGACCAGGGCTTCCCGCTCTGACTTGAAGTCATGTGTCTTGGAGTTGCCGGAAACATACCGTTCATTTCCCTCCATAAGCCTTTGAAGTGCCATGTCAGGACTGATGGAGTTTTGTGGTTTTGGCGGAGCAGCGGTTTTCTCGGCAGCCTGAACGAATGTGTCGGGCAGTGCACCGGCAAGTAGCAGAGCGCCTGCTCCTAGTCCGGCAAACTGAAGAAATCTACGACGACCACTCGCGTTTTGAGCAGGGTTTGAATCACATGATTTACACATGAACTTGTGTACTCGGGTCGGTTGATGGGAGTGACTTGCTGTTGGGGGCAAGTGCTTCCAGGGACCTTCGGCACTTGTGGTTGGAGTCTAGACGGGATGTAACATTGTGTTGCTCAGGGCTTGCTTTCAGACAATGTAGAGGCGTGGGTTAGGTCGCTTTTAACACCGAAAACCTCAAATGCCTTACAGCGATTTCAAAAACTCCCGGATGTGTCCGGCCACCTCTTCAGGCGCAACCTGAAGCAGGCAGTGCGGTGCTTCGATTTCAATGATTCGTGTACCACGGTTCATTGAAGAGACCAGTGCGGACGCTGTCCCTGGAACCACCGAATCATGCGTAGCGCGAAGGTAAATAGTCGGTACGCTGACTTGGGCGAGCTTGGCGGATACGTCAACGGCAAGAACCGATCGTAGTCGTGAACGCATTACCGAAGGGCTCACTTGAGTGATGGCCTGATGCAGAGCTGCGCGCAAGGCGCTCGTGGAAAACCGGCCGAGCAATACTTTGCTGATCCATCCGACAGGTGCAAGGCTGAACGGCAGTGCGCCGAGCAAAAAACTCAAGTGACTGAATATGGGTCTTGGATTGCGTGCGAATGTGCTGCATAGCACGAGGCCCACTTGCCGGGGGAGTTGCCTGGCGCTCAGAGAAATAGCAATCGGTCCCGAGAAGGATTCACCCAGCAGCACGAATGGGCGGTCGGTCGGCAGCGACTCTCGGACCAGCGACTCCAGCGCCGTGTAGCTCAGCGGAATATTGGGGGGATAGGTGATGATTAGCGTATCGAATTCGCGCTCCATGATGGAGGCAAAGGCTGCGAACAATTCACCTGTCCCATCCATTCCAGGAAGCAGGACCAGTGTGGGAGTTGATCGATTCATGTGTTCCGTCCTTGCCTGCGAATCGTTAGCGTCGACCAGCGTTATGGCCAGTGATATCGCCGGCCTAATGGAAGGCCCGCAGCGCAAGACGGCACTGTAACGAGGGGATTGCCCCCTCGTTACAAATGTTGCATGAAGAGCATGATCACTATTGGCGTGGTTCATCTCAACAACGTCGGACCTGCGTGGCAGGTCCAGCCAACTAAAACCAATCTTACCTGGCGTTCAACTTCTTCAGTTCTTCATAAGTCGCCGACTGTACAAACCAGAAGCCGGAGATGATGCACCACGTCAGGGTGCCGGTAATGAAAACGCCTGCCCCGGACCAGAAGCCCTGAACGAAGATCATGACCACTGCGGCGATCCAGATAACGGCCAGTGCGACGTACAGAACTACGTTGTTTACGCCAATTACGAACTCTTTCACGTCTATTCCCTTTTGAGTGATTATCCTCTGGCTCCTTACGCAAGGGCCAGTGGGCGGCATGATAGGGAGATAGCTGGCTGTTCGCCAGTCATGTCGCCCTGAGCAGGCATGCTTCGAAAAAATCGCCCTCAGCCTGTGGGTGCCTTGCAGGCAGATTTCCAGGTTTTGGACTACTACTGACAAGCCCATTTCCTTCTCCCTGTCAGGAGCATCCCTATGCTGTTTCACTGGTTTCTTGCGGCGATCCACCTCTTGGCAGTTGCCTTGGGCCTCTGGGCGGTGCTCACCCGAGGGACGGCGTTAAGCCGCCTGGTCGTCGGTACGGCGCAGGTTCGCAGCGTGCTGGTTGCCGATAACGTATGGGGCATCTGTGCGGGTATTTTGCTGATCACAGGTTTGATGCGGGCCTTCGGTGGGTACGAAAAAGGCACCGACTATTACCTTCATCAGCCGTTGTTCCATCTGAAGATGACGCTGTTCGTGATCATTCTGCTGCTTGAAGTGGCACCCATGATCACCTTGATCAAGTGGCGGATCGCCTTGGGCAGGGGCGCTTCGATTGACCAGGGCCGAGCCAGGCTGTTTGCACGCATCAGCCATATCGAAGCGCTGTTGTTGATGTTGATGGTGATTGCAGCCACCGGCATGGCGCGCGGTGTGACCTTCGGCTAATAACGGCGTGATTCGTCGGGGTTAAAGCGAATAATCTGACAGCCACGGCGTGGCCGAAGCCGGTAGCATCGACTTCACGTAATGGGGGGAGGAGGCGAGTGCTCAGCAAAATGCCGAGCATGAATCTTTAGCCAGCCATTGCGCTTTAACGAACGGGCTGGCTACTGCCTGCAACAGGATTCAGGGAGTCTGTGGTTTGTCTGGAGCGGTGAGGCCAGCCTGAATGCGCTGATAGATTTCTTCGCGATGAACCGCAACGTCTTTCGGGGCATTGATGCCAATTCTGACTTGCTGGCCGCTAACGCCCAGAATGGTGATCGTAATGTCATCACCAATATTTATGCTTTCACCGACTTTGCGGGTGAGTATCAGCATGGTCTTCTCCTTGATTGCTTTGTAGGGCACCTGATTCGGACAGTGCAGAGGTCGGTGGTATGTATAGATTAGTGCGAAGTCTCACGTTTTGGGTGCCTCTTTCTGACGCGCAGATGCTGCATTAATTCCCAAGGCGTAACTATACAGAGGCCGCAACCATCATTCTCGTTGTTTTGAGCCCATTTTGCGGCACTCGGGAAGTATTCATGGATGCTAAAATCGCCGCTTTAAGCATTCTGAGGGAAGCGTTGTGCGCAAAATGGTCTTGGTAATCGCGGTATTGGCGCTGGCGGGATGCGGTGAGGGCAAGAGTGTTGAGGCGCAAAAGCCGCAATCGGCAGCGGCGGCTGCACCTTCGGTGGTATCCGCGCCACAATGGGATCTCGAAGTTCGAGGCGAAACACCTCAGGCAGTCAGCGATTTGAGCGGCTGGCTGATTGAGCACAGTTTCGTTTCCAATATCGTCAAGGAAAATGGAAAGACCCGGATTCTGCTCGGGCCATTCAGTTCGAAAGCCGAGGCCGAGGCCAAACAGACAGAAGTGCGCGCGGCGCTCACCCGGGCGAAGAAACAGAACATCGAATTGCTGGTTGTCGACCATCCCGTGACCCGATAACAGTCTTTTCCAGGGGGATTTCGACGGAGCGCCTTAAAGGGGATCCACATTGACTGGTTTCTAGACGTAGTCACTGTCGATTCCCAGTAGGAGTTCCCCATGGCCTCCGTCACCCCTTACAAAATATTCGACGCAGTCCTGCGGCGCAAAAAGACGCTGGGTCCTCATTTGATGCGCGTCACTCTGGCCGGTCCGATGGTTGCCGAAATGGCGACCTGGGCACCGGATCAGCGCGTGAAGCTGGTCTTTCCGGCTGTGGACGGTTCGTCTGCCAGGAGTGTGCGCAAATACTTGCTCAAGGAATGCGGCATTGCCAAGGAGTCACTCAACCTGATGGGCTACTGGCGTTACAACAAAGCGGGCGGTTAGAAACGAACAAAGGCCTCGGGTATCAAACCCGAGGCCTTTATATTTTCAGCGAGCGCTTAACCGCAGACTTTCATGTCGACCGGGCCGACAAACTCGTTGCCGCGTCCCATGACGCACGCCACGCTTTGGTTGCGCTGTCGCTCCCAGGCCTCTACCGGATAGGTTTTGTTCCAGGCCTCGTAGAGCTGTCGATCCTGTTTCGACAGGCGCAAACCATACTGCTTGCTCATGTAGAAATACGTTCGGGCGATCATGCCGCGTATGGACGGGCGGGGCATGACCTTCTTCGCCTTGAAGTCGACCTGGGTCAGGCACGAGCCATATTGGCCCGACTGCACCGGCAACCAGCCGAAACTGAAGTTGCTGCGATCGCCATTCACTTCACCAATGCTTGGTACCAGGTTGTGCAGGTCGGCTTCGGCCTTCTGGTAGGTCGGATCGTAACGCGTGCAGTTCTTGCGCCCGCCTTCTTGCCAGCACTGACGCTGATGGCCGATCTGCCAGGCCGGGACAATGTGCTCCCACTCGATGCGCGAAGCGCGCTTGGCGTTTTTGCGCGGTACATAACCGCAGGCTGCGAGGTTGACCTTATTGCCGGTGTATTTGCACCCGCAATAGAACTCTGTGGATTGCGGTGCGTAGAGCTTCCAGGCAACTTTCTTGGCTTCGTTGAAAGTGCGTGGGGCGCCAGCCTGGGCGCCGAGGGTGATGAACAAAAACAGCAAAGCAAACCAGCGGACACTCATTGAATCAATCTTCCTTCGGCACAACCCAAAAAATCTGCACGCCGCCATCGTCGCGATAGGCGAGGGTGACGTTGTCGTTCTCGTCGATTTCTTCGAGCAATTGTTCCCACTCATCCACGGGTTCGTCCGGTAGACGGAAGATCAAGGCTGCTTTGGCTTTTTGGGAGGTGGGGGAATTGATGATTTTTTGAACGCGCATACCCATGCGTTCATAGGAGTCAGGAGAGGCAGAGGTGTTGGCCACGGAATTATCCTTATTAAGCTGTACGTGCATACAGTATTTAACTGTAAGCATTTTCGCAACTGCTTAAAATTCAAGAAAATCCTCTGACAGCAATTTTTCCGTTTGGTGTAGGACGAAGGGAAAATTTTTATCGAAATATCGGACGGGGTGTGAGCCACTCGCCTGGGTTGGCGAGTGGTGAAAGCAGTGCCCGACCGGAACCGGTCGGGCGCGGGTGAATCAGTATTCCCAGAACATCCGTTGCAGCTCTTTGCTGTCGTTGGTCTTGGTCAGTGCGACCATGGCCAGGATGCGGGCTTTTTGCGGGTTCAGGTCGTTCGCCACAACCCAGTCGTACTTGTCGTCTGGCTGTTCGGCGTTACGCAGTACGAAACCGCCGGCGTTGACGTGGGACGAGCGAATGATTTGCACGCCGTCCTTGCGCAGGGCTTGCAGCGATGGGACTACGCGGGACGAGACCGAGCCATTGCCGGTGCCGGCGTGAATGATGGCTTTGGCGCCAGATTGAGCCAACGCTTTGTAGGCAGTATCGCTGACGTTACCGTAGGAATAGGCGATTTCGACGTCAGGCAGGCTCTTGATGGTTTTGATGTCGAATTCCGAGTCCATGGTGTGACGCTTGGCCGGCAGACGGAACCAGTAGGATTTGCCCTCGACCACCATGCCCAGTGGGCCCCAGGCACTTTTGAACGCCTCGGTCTTGATGTTGATCATTTTGCTGACGTCGCGACCCGACTGGATTTCATCGTTCATGGTCACCAGTACGCCTTTGCCGCGTGCCTCTTTGCTGCTGGCCACGGCCACTGCGTTGTACAGGTTCAGCATGCCATCGGCCGACATGGCGGTGCCTGGGCGCATGGAGCCGACAACGATGATTGGCTTGTCGGTTTTTTCCACCAGGTTCAGGAAGTAGGCGGTTTCTTCCAGGGTGTCGGTGCCGTGGGTGATGACGATGCCGTCGACGTCTTTGCTGTCGGCCAGTTCAGCCACGCGACGACCCAGTTGCAGCAGGTTGTCGTTGGTGATGCTTTCGGACGCGATCTGCATGACCTGTTCGCCACGAACGTTAGCCAGTTGGCTGAGTTCCGGAACCCCGGCGATCAATTGTTCGATGCCGACTTTTGCCGCTTGATAGGTAGCGCTGTTAGCAGTGCTGGCGCCCGCGCCGGCAATGGTGCCGCCGGTGGCCAGGATCACCACGTTCGCCAGTTTCTGTTGGGTTTCGACTTCTTTTGCCTGAAGGGCAGTAGGCAGGAGCAGCAAGAGGGCCAAAGCGCCCGGAACGAAGGTCTTGAAAGCAGATGTCATTATTTTTCTCTCTAGTAGTGAGACGGTGCTGATGCAGGTTCATCTAGATGCGCCCCAGGCGGATCTGAACGCTTGGGGTGAATGAGATGAGCAGGATCTGTACCAGTCATACTTTGAATGAGGAAAACTTTTAACCTGATGATTTATATCAGTATTTATTTGAGTGGCCAGAATGGTTACACAGTCTGTTGTCCGGGTTTCCGAACGCGTTGAGCGTTTGTGTTCGGCTCTCCGAAAAGTACTACAACCTCTGTAGAGCAAATCGCCTTGCGAGATTGCGAATCAGTGCTAAAGAAACCCGCGCTTCGGTCGATGTTCCTTTAAAGGATCTTTCTACTCAGGAGTTCACATGTCGTTATCCATTGGTATCCCAAACGCAGCAGGCGTCACCATTGGTGGTAAGTCCGCCGCTACGATCCAAGCGTTGAACGACGCCACCGCAGAGGCTGCCGATAAGACGCTGGGCACGAAAGAAGGCGACGGCAACCAAGTCAAGACTGGTCCTTTGGGATTGGATAAAAGCGCGGGCGCGCAGACCGAAACCCCAGACGAGAGCAACCAGAGTGTGGCGGTGAAAGTCCTGCTCAAACGCATGCAAGAGCTACAACAGCAACTGCGCGAGCAACAGCAACAATTGGCCGCAGCTCAGGCGGCGTCTTATCCGACACCGGAAGCCAAGGCCACTGTGGTCATGGCAGTTCAAGGACAGATTGCCGACACCAATGGTGCGTTGCTGGAAGTGTCCGCGGCTCTGGTCAAGGAACTGGCCAAGGGTTCCAGCACCGGAACGGTGGTCAACACCACGGCATGACGTGAATGCCCGGCTTTTGCCAGCCAGTTCAAATAAATGGTCGTTTCTGCTCGTTGACAAATGTCGGCAGGGTTCGCATAGTTCGGTCTCCGCAAACGTTTGCGCTGTGCTCCCGGTGGTTTCCATCAGCGAGCGCAATGAAGCCTGCGCCAGCGCAAGCGTTGCTCACAATAATCATAAGATCGGAGTGAACCCATGAAGCTGCCATTCGCTGGACGTCTTCTCGCTGTCGCTATGCTGGCTGCCGCATCCGTCGCGTTACCCGTCTCTTCGGCCTTCGCCGAGACTGAAAAACCCAAAGTCGCGCTGGTCATGAAATCCCTGGCCAATGAATTCTTCCTGACCATGGAAGACGGCGCCAAGGCCTATCAGAAAGACCACTCCGGCGATTTCGAGCTGATCTCCAACGGCATCAAAGACGAAACCGACACGGCTGGCCAGACACGCATCGTCGAGCAAATGATTCTGGCCAAGGTCAATGCGCTGGTCATCGCACCGGCTGACTCCAAGGCCATGGTTCCTGTGATCAAGAAAGCCATCGATGCCGGTATCACCGTGATCAACATCGACAACCAGCTGGACCCGGCTGTGGTCAAAAGCAAAAACATCACCGTGCCGTTCGTAGGCCCGGATAACCGCAAAGGCGCGCGTCTGGTGGGCGAGTACCTGGCCAAGCAACTGAAGGCCGGAGACGAAGTCGGCATCATCGAAGGCGTTTCAACCACCACCAACGCACAGCAAAGAACCGCAGGCTTCAAGGATGCGATGGAAGCGGCGCAGATCAAGGTCGTCTCTTTGCAGTCCGGTGACTGGGAAATCGACAAAGGCAACAAGGTTGCTGCCTCGATCCTCAGCGAATACCCGCAAGTCAAAGCCCTGCTGGCGGGCAACGACAGCATGGCCGTCGGCGCAGTATCCGCCGTGCGCGCAGCGGGCAAGGCCGGCAAGGTGCAAGTGGTCGGTTACGACAACATCAACGCCATCAAGCCAATGCTCAAGGATGGTCGCGTTCTGGCCACCGCTGACCAGTTTGCAGCCAGGCAAGCCGTGTTTGGCATCGAGACTGCGCTGAAGATCATCAAGGGTGAGAAAGTCGACAGCGGCACCAATGGCGTGATCGAAACTCCGGTAGAGCTGGTCACCAAGTAGTCCTTCTGGCGACACAACGGTGCTCGCCCGTCCGGGCGAGCGCATGGAGAGTTTTTATGTCAGTTTCTGCCCCGAACGCTGTCCTCTCGGTCAGCGGTATCGGTAAGACCTACGCCCAACCGGTCCTGACCGGCATCGACCTGACGCTGATGCGCGGTGAAGTGCTGGCGCTGACCGGCGAAAACGGCGCGGGAAAAAGCACGCTGTCGAAGATTATCGGCGGGCTGGTCACACCGACCACCGGCCACATGCAATTCCAGGGGCAGGATTACCGCCCCGCAAGCCGCACCCAGGCGGAAGACCTCGGCATCCGCATGGTGATGCAAGAACTCAATCTGTTGCCGACCCTGTCGGTGGCGGAAAACCTGTTTCTCGACAACCTGCCCAGCAAAGGCGGCTGGATCAGTCGCCGGCAATTGCGCAAGGCAGCGATCGAAGCCATGGCCCAGGTCGGCCTCGACGCGATTGACCCGGACACGCTGGTGGGCGAATTGGGCATCGGTCACCAGCAAATGGTGGAGATCGCCCGCAACCTGATCGGCGATTGCCACGTGCTGATCCTCGACGAACCGACCGCAATGTTGACGAACCGTGAAGTCGAGATGCTGTTCGAGCAGATCACTCGTCTGCAGGCTCGCGGCGTGTCGATCATCTATATCTCGCACCGACTCGAAGAACTGGCGCGGGTCGCCCAGCGTATTGCGGTACTGCGCGATGGCAACCTGGTTTGCGTCGAGCCGATGGCCAATTACAACAGCGAGCAATTGGTGACGCTGATGGTCGGCCGTGAACTCGGCGAACACATCGACATGGGCCCGCGCAAGATCGGCGCTCCAGCCTTGACGGTCAAAGGGCTGAACCGTTCCGACAAGGTTCGCGACGTGTCCTTCGAGGTGCGTGCCGGAGAGATCTACGGAATTTCCGGCTTGATCGGGGCAGGGCGCACCGAGTTGCTGCGCTTGATCTTTGGTGCTGATACAGCGGACAGCGGCACGGTTGCACTCGGTTCGCCAGCACAGGTTGTCAGTATCCGGTCACCGGCTGACGCGGTCGGTCATGGCATCGCCCTGATCACCGAAGACCGCAAGGGCGAAGGCCTGCTGCTGACCCAATCGATCAGCGCGAATATTGCCTTGGGCAATATGCCGGTGATTTCCAGCGGTGGCTTCGTTAACAATGGTGACGAGATGGCGCTGGCCCAGCGGCAGATCGACGCCATGCGCATCCGCAGCTCCAGCCCGACGCAACTTGTGTCGGAATTGTCCGGCGGCAACCAGCAGAAAGTCGTGATCGGCCGGTGGCTTGAGCGTGATTGCTCGGTGATGCTGTTCGACGAGCCGACGCGTGGCATCGACGTCGGCGCCAAGTTTGACATCTATACCTTGCTCGGTGAGCTGACCCGTCAAGGCAAAGCGCTCGTGGTGGTGTCCAGCGATCTGCGTGAACTGATGTTGATCTGCGACCGCATCGGCGTGCTCTCGGCAGGACGTCTGATCGACACCTTTGAGCGTGACAGCTGGACTCAGGATGATTTGCTTGCCGCCGCGTTCGCCGGCTACCAAAAACGTGATGCGTTGCTCAATGAAGCAGCGCCTAGGGATCTCGCATGAATACTGCAGTGACTGCCGGCAAACGTAGTGGCAACTTCTACGGCCTCGGTACCTATCTGGGGCTGGCCGGTGCCTTGCTGGCAATGGTCGCGCTGTTCTCGGTTCTGAGCAGCCATTTCCTTTCCTACGACACCTTCAGCACCCTGGCCAACCAGATTCCGGACTTGATGGTGCTGGCGGTCGGCATGACGTTCGTGTTGATCATCGGCGGCATCGACCTGTCGGTGGGTTCGGTGCTCGCGCTCGCGGCGTCAACGGTCAGCGTGGCGATTCTCGGTTGGGGCTGGAGCGTGTTGCCTGCGGCGCTACTCGGAATGGCGGCGGCAGCACTGGCCGGCACCATCACCGGTTCGATCACGGTGGCCTGGCGGATTCCGTCGTTCATCGTGTCCCTCGGCGTGCTGGAAATGGCCCGCGGCGTGGCGTATCAGATGACCGGATCGCGCACGGCCTACATCGGCGACGCTTTTGCCTGGTTGTCCAACCCGATTGCCTTCGGCATCTCGCCGTCGTTCATCATTGCCTTGCTGATCATCTTCATTGCCCAGGCCGTGCTGACGCGTACCGTGTTCGGTCGTTACCTGATCGGCATCGGCACCAACGAAGAGGCGGTGCGTCTGGCAGGGATCAATCCGAAGCCCTACAAGATCCTGGTATTCAGTCTGATGGGGCTGCTGGCCGGCATCGCAGCGCTGTTTCAGATTTCTCGCCTGGAAGCGGCGGATCCGAATGCCGGCTCCGGGCTGGAGCTGCAAGTGATCGCCGCGGTCGTGATCGGCGGCACCAGCCTGATGGGTGGTCGCGGTTCGGTCATCAGTACGTTCTTCGGGGTTCTGATCATTTCCGTATTGGCGGCCGGTCTCGCGCAGATCGGCGCCACTGAACCCACCAAACGCATCATCACCGGCGCAGTGATCGTGGTGGCGGTGGTGCTTGATACTTATCGCAGTCAGCGCGCAAGCCGGCGGACCTGAGTCATGGCAACAATCAAGGATGTGGCAGCGCTCGCGGGAATTTCCTACACCACGGTTTCCCACGTCGTGAACAAGACCCGGCCGGTGAGCGAAGAGGTGCGGGTCAAGGTCGAGGCAGCAATCAAAACCCTCGACTACGTGCCCAGTGCCGTGGCCCGGTCCCTCAAAGCCAAAACCACGGCGACCATCGGTCTGCTGGTGCCCAACAGCCTCAACCCGTACTTCGCCGAACTGGCGCGCGGTATCGAGGATTACTGCGAGCGTAATGGCTACTGCGTGATTCTCTGTAACTCCGATGACAACCCGGAAAAGCAACGCAGTTACCTGCGCGTACTGCTGGAAAAGCGCATCGACGGGCTGATCGTTGCTTCGGCCGGAGGCGACGCGGGGCTGGCGGAGGGCCTGGCAGGTGTGCGTACGCCGATGGTGATCGTTGACCGTGGACTGGAAGGTGTGAATGCCGATCTGGTGCGAATCGATCACGAATACGGCGCTTATCTGGCGACCCGCCACCTTCTGGAATTGGGGCATCGAGACATTGCCACCATTGGCGGGCCGGCGAGTACCAGCGTGGCGCAGATGCGTCTGGCCGGTTATTGCCGTGCCCTGAAAGAGGCGGGTGTCGAAGTGTCCCGCGAGCGCATGCTGGAAAGCGACTTCACCAGCACCGGCGGTTACAACGCCGCCGCGATACTGCTGGAAAAGAACCCGCCGAGCGCGATCTTCGCCGGTAACGACATGATTGGTATCGGTGTGCTGCGAGCGGCGGCCGAGCGCAATATTCGTGTGCCGACGGAGCTGTCGGTGATCGGCTTCGACGATATTCAGATGAGCCGCTATGTGTACCCGGCGCTGACTACCGTGGGGCAATCGATCTTGCAACTCGGCGAGATGGCGGCCGAAGTGCTTTTAAGACGAATCGCCACGCCGGATATGGCCACTGATCAACGGATCGTGACGCCCAGTATTGTCTTGCGGGAGTCGACTGCGCCGCTGGCCGGCGTGTTCGCCCAGTTCCGTTGAAACAGAATTGATGAGTAGCAATGTATGCCAGCAAAAGTAGTGGTTATAGGCAGCCTGAACATGGACCTGGTCACCCGGGCGCCACGGCTGCCCCGTGGCGGTGAAACGCTGATCGGCGAGTCGTTTGCCACGGTTTCTGGTGGCAAGGGCGCGAATCAGGCAGTCGCCGCGGCGAGGCTGGGGGCGCAGGTGTCGATGGTCGGTTGTGTGGGCAGTGATGCCTACGGCGAAGAACTGCGGGGGGCGCTGTTGGCCGAGCAGATCGATTGCCAGGCGGTCAGCACCGTCGACGACTCCAGCGGCGTAGCGTTAATCGTGGTCGATGACAACAGCCAGAACGCAATCGTGATCGTTGCCGGTGCCAACGGTGCGCTGACGCCTGCGGTGATCGACCGCTTCGATGCAGTATTACAGGCCGCAGACGTGATCATCTGTCAGCTGGAAGTGCCGGATGCCACTGTCGGTCATGCGCTCAAGCGTGGCCGTGAATTGGGCAAGACCGTGATCCTCAATCCGGCGCCGGCCAGCCGGCCACTGCCGGCGGACTGGTACGCGTCCATCGATTATCTGATTCCCAACGAAAGCGAGGCCTCGGCGCTGAGTGGTTTGCCAGTGGATTCTCTGGCCTCTGCCGAAACCGCTGCATCCCGGTTGATCTCCTTGGGCGCCGGCAAGGTCATCATCACCCTCGGTGCTCAAGGTTCGGTGTTTGCCAACGGCAAAGGCTTCGAGCATTTCCCTGCGTCGAAGGTGAAAGCTGTCGATACCACGGCGGCTGGCGACACCTTCGTCGGTGGTTTCGCCGCCGCGCTGGCGGCCGGCAAAAGCGAAGCCGACGCGATCCGTTTCGGCCAGGTCGCCGCGGCGCTGTCGGTGACCCGCGCTGGCGCACAACCCTCGATTCCCACCTTGTCCGACGTACAGGCCTTTAAAGCACCATGAAAAAGACACCTTTGCTCAACGTCGCGCTGTCGCGGCTGATCGCATCCCTGGGCCATGGCGACAAGGTGGTGATCGGCGACGCAGGTCTACCGGTGCCACCAGGCGTTGAGCTGATCGACCTGGCCCTGACCCACGGTATCCCGGATTTCGTCAGCACGTTGAAGGTTGTGCTCAGCGAAATGCAGGTCGAGAGCCATGTATTGGCCCAGGAGATCCTGGATAAAAAACCTTCGGCGTTGGCGACGCTCGATGAGCTGAATGCCGAAGGTGTGCTGGGTCATCGTGAGCTGCTCAGTCATGACCAATTCAAAGTCCTCAGCCGACAGGCACGGGCGATTGTTCGTACAGGCGAATGTCAGCCGTACTGCAACGTCGTGCTGGTGGCAGGGGTTACGTTCTAACTCGCTGTTGTCTTTCTGCTGTCCCATGCACAAGGAGTGCGCTATGCACCGCTATGCTCAGAAACTGCACCACCTGCTCCGGAGTCTGCTGCTTTTGTCCCTGATTACCGCAACAAGCGCCCAGGCGGCGGAAAAGATCGACTTGATCATCGACACCGATCCGGGTGCCGACGACGTGGTTGCCTTGCTGTTTGCCCTGGCGTCGCCAGGAGAGCTGAACATTCGTGCGCTGACCACCGTCGCCGGCAATGTGCGTCTGGACAAGACTTCGCGTAATGCGCGGCTAGCCCGCGAGTGGGCAGGGCGCGAGGAGGTGCCGGTCTACGCGGGCGCTCCGAAGCCGCTGATGCGCATGCCGATCTATGCCGAGAACATCCATGGCAAGGAAGGACTGTCGGGTGTCACCGTACATGAGCCGAAAAAAGGCCTGGCCCAGGGCAATGCGGTCAACTACCTGATCGACACCTTGAAAGCCGCCAAGCCCCACAGCATCACCATCGCCATGCTCGGTCCGCAAACCAACCTGGCACTGGCGCTGATCCAGGAGCCTGAGATCGTTCAGGGGATCAAGGAGGTGGTGATCATGGGTGGGGCGCACTTCAATGGCGGCAACATCACCCCGGTGGCCGAGTTCAATCTGTTCGCCGACCCGCAGGCTGCGGAAGTGGTATTGAAAAGCGGCGTGAAGCTGACCTATCTGCCGCTGGACGTGACCCACAAGATCCTCACCAGCGAAGCGCGCCTGAAGCAGATCGCAGCGATCAACAACAATGCCAGCAAGCTGGTGGGCGATATTCTCAATGAATACGTCAAAGGCGACATGGAGCACTACGGTATTCCGGGTGGCCCTGTGCATGACGCAACTGTCATCGCCTATCTGCTCAAACCTGAATTGTTCACCGGTCGTTCAGTCAACGTAGTCGTTGATAGTCGCGAAGGCCCGACGTTCGGCCAAACCATCGTCGACTGGTATGACGGCCTGAAAGCGCCGAAGAACGCTTTCTGGGTAGAAAGCGGCGACGCCCAGGGCTTCTTTGACCTGCTGACCGAGCGCCTGGCTCGTCTGAAGTAAGCCATAGACCCGCAGGTGCCAGCCTGCGGGTTTTGCTTTCACTCGCTATCTATCAGGCCGATATAGTCGGTAGGGTACTTCTCGAATATCTGTGCGATGAATATCTGGGCGGCTTGCGTCCCCAGTTCCTTGACCAATAGATCAATACCAATGATTGCCAACTCTTCCGGGCTGCCCGGGCTGTAAGAGCTGTGGCCCTGTGGCCACTTGGCTTTGATGTCGGCGTCGATACTTACGGTGGTCATGATGGCGCTCGTGAAGTCGGGAAAGTCTGAGTGTCGAGTTAACCATTTTGCGCGGCTTTTGGCACTCCGACTTAGGCATGAGGGGAGGGCTATGCGACACTTGGTCTTTGACGAATTTTCAAGGACTGTGCTGTGCAGATCGATTTGAACACTCCTGACGGCTTGACCCTTGAGGCGGTGCGTCAGCTGCTGGCTTCTGCCAGCGACGATGAGCACACTCAATTGCGAGTCACCAAGGGCGGCATCGCCTACATTTCGTCAGGCGTTGTGGGTGGCACTGATATCAGCGGGCTGTTGTTTCGTCTGGAGACGTGGGCCAAGGGTTCCGGTTATGTAGGATTGGTCGCGGCCAGTGACGAGGTCTGGGTCATGCAGATTATCAATGCGCTGAAAGAGAACTGGCCGAATCCGCCGTTCGACTACATTGACGTCTATTGAACGCTATTCATATTCAGTCACGATTGAGTGGTAAACGGCAGGGCGATGCTCAGGCAAACTCGCCGCGTGTCCGAATAGAGGGCAGGGGGGGGCTAGTACTTCCTGTGAAACCAAACGCCAGATTGGCGGTCGCACGATCTCAGCTTAACTATTGAAAAAAGGAGGCTTCATGCCTTGGAAGCTCGCGTCATTAGGTACTTTGTTGGCCGTTGCCATGCTGGCCGGTTGCAGCACTACCTCCACCGAGTCGACAACAGACCCTGTCACGACGACTGATACGGGTCACAGCCGTTGTGAGGCAAAGGCTGCCGAATTCACTATTGGCAAAAAGGCTTCGCCTGAACTGCTGGAGCAGGCGCGTAATCGCGCAGGCGCACAAAATGCACGGTTCCTCTTGCCCACCGACATGGTGACCCTGGAATACCGCTCCGATCGCCTGAACCTGAATACCGATGCCAATCGGGTTGTCACTCGCGTCAACTGCGGCTGATCGCTTCAGGCTTTTGTTTCGCCCATAAAAAACCCCGTCACATGGACGGGGTTTTTTTAGTGCGCCAGAAACTTACTCTGGGCGAACTTGTGCAGCTTGCATACCCTTTTGGCCTTTCTCAGCCACGAAGGAAACGGTCTGGCCTTCTTTCAGGCTTTTGAAACCGTCGCTTTCGATAGCTTTGAAGTGTACGAACAGGTCGTCACCGCCACCTTGAGGAGTGATGAAGCCGAAGCCTTTTTCATCGTTGAACCATTTAACGGTGCCGGTTTGGCGATTAGACATGGTGTATCTCCAAGAAACATATATTTTCAGTAGTGCTGTGCTGCTCAGGCCAACTGGGCACACCGGGGTATCATAGTCGAAATGTTCGCTTTGGGAGCCCCCCGGACGTGCTGTTTGCCCTGCAGTCGCGTTTTGTTTGCTGCTTTGTTTGGCTGCAAGCCCCGTTTTAAAAGGCTTTCAGCCAAAAGTAAAGACAATAAAAAAACCTGTAAAACCTGCATAAATTGTACGAAAAAGCGGTTTTCAGAGGCTTTTTACTGTCGTTGCAGGCGCTAAAAGCGCTCTGCCGGGCTTATTTTTTCGCTTTGTTATCGGCTTTGCACGACGAGATTTGGGTCAGTGCTTTTTGTTTCAGGGCATCACTGGCGGTGTTGTCCATCAGGGACTGGATGTCGCTGGCCGGATACGATTTGATCGCATCAGCACCGCAAGCGCAGTGAGACTTCGCCGCTGCAGCACCGATCTGCGGAGTGGCCGCTTGTGTGCACTGAGCCATGTATTTCTCGCGCTCGCCCTTTGGCCAATCGGCATGGGCGGCCAATGGCAGCAACAGGACGATGGGGGCGACTACTGCGAACAAACGATTCAGACGCATGCTGGGATGCTCCTTGTGGGTCAATGTCTTGTTATCTGAGGGGTGAAACGGGGTTCTAGTTCAGCACTCTGGCATAAAATTGCCCGATTTGCCCCAAGACAAAGCCTCGGTGCATCGACGACCGTTCATCTGTGCTAGCATGCCTGGCTCGGGCGTTTGCAGGCTCCGGATGACCTTCAGTCCCGGCAGCGGCAAATGTGCGAATAACCCTGATTTGAATCCCAGTCACTCTGGTTCGGTTTTCCGGTTGGCCGCAAGGCTCCTGCCGCTGTAAGGCAGGCGTTCGTCATTGAATGGCCTGGATCGGATCTTGTACTGGCTCATCCCAACCCACGTGACCTTTGGTAGGGGTCACCACTAGGAGAGGAGGCGCCATGCCAACTATTACTCTTCCCGACGGCAGTCAACGTTCATTCGATCACCCGGTATCCGTAGCCGAGGTCGCCGCATCAATTGGTGCAGGTCTGGCCAAAGCCACCGTGGCCGGCAAGGTCGATGGCAAGCTGGTCGACGCCAGCGACATCATCGGCAGCGACGCTACGCTGCAAATCATTACGCCAAAGGATGAAGAGGGGCTGGAGATCATTCGCCACTCTTGCGCCCATCTGGTTGGCCATGCGGTCAAGCAGCTGTACCCGACGGCCAAGATGGTCATCGGTCCGGTCATCGACGAAGGCTTCTATTACGACATCGCCTTCGAACGTCCTTTCACCCCGGACGACCTGGCCGCCATCGAACAGCGCATGCAGCAGCTGATCGAAAAAGATTACGACGTGATCAAGAAAGTCACTCCGCGCGCCGAAGTGATCGAAGTGTTCAAGGCCCGCGGCGAAGACTACAAACTGCGCCTGGTCGAAGACATGCCGAACGAGCAGGCCATGGGCCTGTACTATCACGAAGAATACGTCGACATGTGCCGCGGTCCGCACGTGCCGAACACGCGCTTCCTGAAATCCTTCAAGCTGACCAAGTTGTCCGGCGCCTATTGGCGTGGCGATGCCAAGAACGAGCAATTGCAGCGCGTTTACGGCACCGCATGGGCAGACAAAAAGCAGCTGGCGGCTTACATCCAGCGCATCGAAGAAGCTGAAAAGCGCGATCATCGCAAGATCGGCAAGCGTCTGGGCCTGTTCCACACCCAGGAAGAGTCGCCAGGCATGGTGTTCTGGCACCCGAACGGCTGGACTCTGTACCAGGTGCTCGAGCAATACATGCGCAAGGTTCAGCGCGACAACGGTTACCTGGAGATCAAAACTCCGCAGGTCGTTGACCGCAGTCTGTGGGAGAAGTCCGGGCACTGGGCCAACTACGCCGACAACATGTTCACCACTCAGTCGGAAAACCGCGACTACGCCATCAAGCCGATGAACTGCCCTTGCCACGTGCAAGTGTTCAATCAGGGCCTGAAAAGCTACCGCGAGTTACCGATGCGTCTGGCCGAATTCGGTGCTTGCCACCGTAACGAGCCATCGGGTGCGCTGCACGGCATCATGCGTGTGCGTGCGTTCACTCAGGACGACGCCCACATCTTCTGTACTGAAGAGCAGATGCAGGCCGAATCCGCTGCGTTCATCAAGCTGACCATGGACGTTTATGCCGACTTCGGCTTCAAAGATGTCGAGATGAAGCTGTCCACTCGTCCGGAAAAACGCGTCGGTTCCGACGAGCTGTGGGATCGCGCCGAAGCGGCCCTGGCTGCAGCCCTTGATAGCGCTGGCCTGCCGTACGATTTGCAGCCGGGCGAGGGTGCGTTCTACGGTCCGAAGATCGAGTTCTCGCTGAAAGATTGCCTTGGCCGCGTCTGGCAGTGTGGTACCCTTCAGCTCGATTTTAACCTGCCTGTCCGTCTGGGAGCCGAATACGTCTCTGAAGACAACAGTCGCAAGCACCCGGTGATGTTGCATCGGGCGATCCTTGGCTCCTTCGAACGTTTCGTCGGAATCCTGATCGAGCACTACGAGGGTGCATTTCCCGCGTGGCTGGCTCCGACCCAGGCAGTGATCATGAATATCACTGATAAACAGGCAGATTTCGCCGCCGAGGTTGAAAAAACTCTCAACGAAAGCGGATTTCGTGCCAAGTCTGACTTGAGAAATGAAAAGATCGGCTTTAAAATCCGCGAGCATACTTTGCTCAAGGTTCCTTATCTCTTGGTTATCGGAGATCGGGAAGTCGAGATGCAGACTGTCGCTGTGCGTACTCGTGAAGGTGCTGACCTGGGCTCGATGCCCGTCGCCCAGTTCGCCGAGTTCCTCGCTCAAGCGGTTTCCCGGCGTGGTCGCCCAGATTCGGAGTAATTACTATTAAGCGTGAAATGAGACAAGATAAACGAGCTGCACCGAAGGCCCCGATCAACGAGAATATCTCGGCACGCGAGGTTCGGTTAATTGGGGCTGAAGGTGAACAGCTTGGGATTGTGTCAATTGAAGACGCGCTTCTTAAGGCTGAAGAGGCCAAACTGGATCTGGTGGAAATTTCCGCCGATGCAGTACCCCCTGTTTGCAAACTGATGGACTACGGCAAATCGATCTTCGAAAAGAAGAAGCAGATTGCCGCGGCCAAGAAAAACCAGAAGCAGATTCAGGTTAAAGAAATCAAGTTTCGTCCAGGGACGGAGGAAGGGGATTACCAGGTAAAACTGCGCAACCTGGTACGTTTCCTGAGTGATGGGGACAGGGCCAAGGTATCCTTGCGATTCCGCGGCCGTGAGATGGCCCACCAGGAGCTGGGGATGGAACTCCTCAAGCGAGTTGAAGGTGACTTGCTCGAGTACGGTTCGGTCGAACAGCATCCTAAGATGGAAGGACGCCAACTGATCATGGTCATCGCCCCGAAAAAGAAGAAGTAATCAATAGGGCACGGCAGGCCTTCTGATTATGTTTATCAACTGAATGCGGAGTATCCGAACATGCCAAAAATGAAAACTAAAAGTGGTGCTGCTAAGCGGTTTCTGAAAACTGCTAACGGTATCAAGCACAAGCACGCTTTCAAGAGCCACATCCTGACTAAAATGTCGACCAAGCGTAAGCGTCAACTGCGCGGTAGCAGCTTGCTGGCACCGTGTGACGTGGCAAAAGTCGAGCGCATGCTGCGCCTTCGTTAATTTAGTCAAGAATAGAGGAAGTAACTCATGGCTCGTGTAAAGCGTGGCGTCATTGCCCGTAAACGTCACAAAAAAATTCTGAAACTTGCTAAAGGCTACTACGGCGCTCGCTCGCGCGTATTCCGTGTTGCCAAGCAAGCGGTAATCAAGGCAGGCCAATATGCCTACCGTGACCGTCGTCAGAAAAAACGTCAGTTCCGCGCTCTGTGGATCGCTCGTATCAACGCTGGTGCACGTATCAACGGTCTGTCCTACAGCCGTTTCATCGCCGGCCTGAAAAAAGCGTCCATCGAGATCGACCGTAAGGTTCTGGCTGATCTGGCAGTGAACGAAAAAGCGGCGTTTGCTGCGATTGTCGAGAAAGCTAAAGCCACCTTGGCTTAAGTACCCCCGACAGTCACCCGGCCTCACCTCTGTGGGGTCAGGTGTTAAACGTCATAAATAGGGGAAGAGCCTTCAAGCTCTTCCCCTATTTTGTATCTGGAGTCTGTACATGGAAAACCTGGATGCGCTCGTCTCTCAAGCTCTAGAGGCTGTGCAAAGCGCTGAAGATATCAATGCCCTGGAGCAAATCCGGGTTCACTACCTTGGCAAAAAGGGCGAATTGACTCAGGTGATGAAGACCCTGGGGAATTTGCCGGCAGAAGAGCGTCCGCAAGTCGGCGCCCTGATCAACGTTGCCAAGGAGCGTGTCACAGAGGTTCTCAATGCGCGCAAGGCACTGTTTGAAGAGGCCGACCTGGCCGCCAAACTGTCCGCCGAGTCCATTGACGTGACCCTGCCTGGCCGTGGCCAGACCTCGGGTGGTCTGCATCCGGTTACTCGCACTCTGGAACGTATCGAGCAGTTCTTCACTCACATCGGCTACGGCATTGCCGAAGGCCCTGAGGTCGAAGACGACTATCACAACTTCGAAGCACTCAACATCCCAGGCCATCACCCGGCCCGGTCGATGCATGACACCTTCTATTTCAATGCCAACATGTTGCTGCGCACTCATACCTCGCCGGTACAGGTCCGCACCATGGAATCGAAACAGCCGCCGATCCGCATCGTCTGCCCAGGCCGTGTGTACCGTAGCGACTCCGATATCACTCACTCCCCGATGTTCCACCAGGTCGAAGGCCTGCTGGTCGACCGCGATATCAACTTCGCCGACCTGAAAGGCACCATCGAAGAGTTCCTGCGCGTGTTCTTCGAAAAAGAACTGGCCGTGCGTTTCCGCCCTTCGTATTTCCCGTTCACCGAGCCGTCCGCTGAAGTCGACATGGAATGCGTGATGTGCAGCGGTAAAGGCTGTCGTGTCTGCAAGCAGACTGGCTGGCTGGAAGTGATGGGCTGCGGCATGGTTCACCCGAATGTGCTGCGCATGTCCGGGATCGATCCGGAAGAGTTTTCGGGCTTTGCCTTCGGCATGGGTGTTGAGCGTCTGGCCATGCTGCGTTACGGCGTGAACGACTTGCGTCTGTTCTTCGACAACGACTTGCGGTTCCTCGCGCAATTTCGCTAGTCGTAACGAATTCTTAGGAGAGCAGGATGAAATTCAGTGAACAATGGCTGCGTGGCTGGGTAAGCCCGCAGGTAAGTCGTGACGAGCTGGTTGCTCGTCTGTCGATGGCCGGTCTTGAGGTCGATAGCGTTACGCTGGCCGCCGGCGAATTCACCGGTGTGGTGGTGGGCGAGGTGCTGAGCACCGAACAGCACCCGGACGCTGACAAGTTGCGCGTTTGCCAGGTCAGCAGTGGGTCGGAGACCTTCCAGGTCGTTTGCGGTGCGCCAAACGTGCGCCCGGGCTTGAAGATCCCGTTCGCCATGATCGGTGCCGAACTTCCAGGCGATTTCAAGATCAAGAAAGCCAAGCTGCGTGGCGTTGAGTCCAACGGCATGCTGTGCTCGCAAGCCGAGCTGCAAATTGGTGAAGGCAACGATGGTCTGATGGAATTGCCGGCCGATGCGCCAGTCGGTCAGGACATTCGTGAATACCTGAGCCTGGACGACGCCAGCATCGAGGTCGACCTGACCCCAAACCGCGGCGACTGCCTGTCCCTGGCCGGTCTGGCCCGTGAAGTCGGTGCGTTGTACGCTGCTGAAGTCACCCGCCCGGTGGTTGCTGTCGTGCCAGCCGTGCATGACGAAGTGCGCTCGATCGAAGTGCTGGCGCCAGCCGCTTGCCCGCGTTACCTGGGTCGTGTGATCCGTAACGTCGACCTGTCCAAGCCAACGCCGCTGTGGATGGTAGAGCGTCTGCGTCGTGGCGACGTGCGCAGCATCGACGCTGCTGTCGACATCACCAACTACGTGATGCTGGAGCTGGGTCAACCGCTGCATGCGTTCGATCTCGCCGAAATCAATGGCGGCATCCGCGTGCGCATGGCTGAAGAAGGCGAGAAGCTGGTACTGCTCGACGGTCAGGAAGTCAGCCTGCGTAGCGATACGCTGGTGATTGCCGACCACACCCGCGCCCTGGCCATCGCCGGCGTCATGGGTGGCGAGCACAGCGGCGTCAACACCGCGACCACTCGCGACGTGTTCCTGGAAAGCGCGTTTTTCGATCAGATTGCTGTCGCTGGCAAGGCCCGTTCCTATGGCCTGCACACCGATGCCTCGCACCGTTACGAGCGTGGCGTGGACTGGCAGTTGGCCCGTGAGGCGATGGAACGCGCTACCGGTCTGCTGCTGGAAATCACTGGCGGCGAAGCTGGTCCGATCATCGAAACCGTCAGCGAGCAGCACCTGCCGTCGATTGCGCCAGTTACTCTGCGTGCGCAACGCATCACTCAGATGCTGGGTATGGAAATGGATTCGGCCGAAGTCGAGCAACTGCTCAGCGGCTTGGGTCTGAAGATTTCTGCCGATGGGGCAGGGCAGTGGCGCGTTGAAGTTCCAAGCCATCGCTTCGACATCAGCCTGGAAGTCGATCTGATCGAAGAACTGGCTCGTCTGTATGGTTACAACCGTTTGCCGGTTCGCTACCCGCAAGCTCGTCTGGCGCCGCAGGCCAAGGCTGAAGCGCGTAGCGATCTGCCTGAGCTGCGCCGTCTGCTGGTAGCCCGTGGCTATCAGGAAGCGATCACCTACAGCTTCATCGATCCGAAACAGTTTGAGTTGTTTAATCCGGGTGTCGAGCCGCTGCTGCTGGCCAACCCGATCTCGAACGACATGGCGGCCATGCGCTCGTCCCTGTGGCCAGGTTTGGTCAAGGCGCTTCAGCACAACCTGAACCGTCAACAGGACCGCGTCCGTCTGTTCGAAAGCGGTCTGCGTTTCGTCGGTCAGCTGGAGGGCCTGAAGCAAGAGCCGATGCTGGCGGGCGTTGTTTGCGGTAGCCGTCTGCCGGAAGGCTGGGCACAAGGTCGCGATGTGGTGGACTTCTTCGACGTCAAAGCCGACGTGGAAGCGGTGCTGGGCTTCGCCGGTGCACTGGATTCGTTCACTTTCGTACCGGGCAAACACCCTGCGTTGCACCCGGGTCAAACCGCGCGCATCGAACGTGAAGGTCGCTTGGTCGGTTTCGTCGGCGCTATTCACCCTGAATTGTCGAAAACCCTCGGTCTCGACCGTCCGGTCTTCGTTTTCGAGCTGGTTCTGGCCGAAGTGGCATTGGGTAAAATGCCTAAATTCCAGGAGTTATCGCGCTTTCCTGAAGTGCGTCGTGATCTGGCATTGATTGCGGCCACGGACGTTGCGGCCAGTGCCGTACTGGACGTAATTCGTGAAAATGCAGGCGAATGGCTGACAGACCTAAGGCTATTTGACGTCTATCAGGGTAAAGGCATTGATCCTGATAGAAAAAGCCTTGCAGTCGGCTTGACCTGGCAGCATCCATCGCGCACTCTTAATGACGATGAGGTGAATACCACGACGCAAAACATCCTCACCTCGCTCGAACAAAGGTTGAACGCCACGTTAAGGAAGTGACGTATGGGGGCTCTGACGAAAGCTGAGATGGCGGAACGTCTGTATGAAGAGCTGGGCCTGAATAAACGGGAAGCCAAGGAATTGGTCGAACTGTTTTTTGAAGAAATCAGGCACGCTCTTGAAGACAACGAACAAGTCAAATTGTCCGGTTTCGGCAATTTCGACCTTCGGGACAAACGCCAGCGGCCTGGCCGCAATCCGAAAACGGGTGAAGAAATCCCGATCACGGCTCGCCGTGTGGTCACCTTTCGTCCAGGGCAGAAGTTGAAGGCCCGAGTTGAGGCTTATGCTGGAACCAAGTCATAACGACGAGCTACCCGTCATCCCAGGCAAACGCTACTTCACCATTGGTGAAGTCAGCGAGCTGTGTGCGGTAAAACCACACGTGCTGCGTTACTGGGAGCAGGAGTTTCCTCAACTCAACCCCGTCAAACGCCGCGGAAACCGCCGGTATTATCAGCGACAAGATGTGCTGATGATCCGGCAGATCCGCGCGCTTCTTTACGATCAGGGGTTCACCATCGGCGGCGCACGGCTGCGTTTGTCCGGCGATGAAGCCAAAGATGACACGACCCAATACAAGCAAATGATCCGCCAGATGATCGCCGAGCTGGAGGATGTTCTGGTGGTACTCAAGAAATAAATTCCTGCTTTTAAATACTTCCAGTTTTCAAAAGCTTGCGATATATTCTTGAGCGTTCTTCGAGAAGAGGAACGGATTTAACGCCTAGTCGGGGCGTAGCGCAGTCCGGTAGCGCACTAGCATGGGGTGCTAGGGGTCGAGTGTTCGAATCACTCCGTCCCGACCATATAATTCAATGTCTTAGGCCAATGTTCACAGCATTGGCCTTTTTCATGTGCGTGACTTTTGCGTGACTTCTCGATTTTCACGCCTGCTTCCTCTTTAAGATTGTCAGGATCGGTCCGCGCGAATCGGTTGCTGATACCATGTTCGCAGCTTCAATCAGATGCCCGAGCTCCGCGCCCGAGTAGTGACTGGTGATGCTGCCATTCTTGTGGCCCAGAAGAGCCTTGCGGTCTTCCTCGGTTACGCCTGCTGCGCGCAGCCGACGGCCAAATGTGTGTTTGAGGTCATGGATCCTTATGGATGCATAACCTGGGTGAGCGGGGCGAAGGTTTTCCTCCTGCCAGAGTTTCGCCGCTCTCACCCGCGCCTTCTTCCAGGCCGAGTCATTCATTCGATGCATCGCAGTACCGTTGTAAGGAAAAACCCATTCCTTACTGATGCCGCGCTGCTGCTCGATGATCGACTTGGCCACGCTGTTGAGCACGACCAGTCGCTCATCACCGTTCTTCACTCCAGACCGTTCGTGTCTGCCGCCAAAATCAGCTGGAATCAGGAAAACGCTGGTCCCGAGCTCTGGCACCGAAATCTCCCAATCCCATCGAAGTTTGCAAACCTCCTGTTCCCGGGTGCCGGTGTTCACTTTGAACAACGCCATCGTTTGCAGGTGGGCCGGCAACTCCCCCGAAAAGAATCGACTGCTCCGGCCATGACATCGGGTACGGCTTGCGGCTCGACTTCTTCTCTTCCAGCTTCGTGAGCATTGGCACGCTATCCAGCCATGGCCTGCGCTCATCATCTCGCCACTTCCTGGCACACAACGACAAAACCCGAACCACACGCTCGATCGAGATATTCACCGTCCTGTTGCTGACGCCTTTCTTCACCTTGCCGCCCTCAAGCTTCTTGGCCGCCAACCTGTCCTTGATGAACGGCACTAAGGCCTGATCATCGATGTGGGTCAGCGGCATATCGCCTATGAACGGGTCCAGCTGGGATAGGTGGTGCGCCGAGAGCTTGATTGAAGGCTGGTCTTTGAACTCCAGCAGGAAGCGAGTCGCCGCCTCCCGCCAGATCCTGACCTTCTTTACGCCGTACACCTTCTGTTGCCTGATCTGCTCCAGCCGGTAGATCAGGTAGCGCTCCGCTTCTTCCCGGTCACCAGTTCCAGTGCTTTCGTAAAGTCGTTCTCCGTTGATTTTCTTGTCGATATGCCAGATACCTTTCCTCTCGGAGAGGCCTGTGATCGATTTTCGCGCCATGATTTATCTCCTTTCTGGCGCTCGCTGCGGGGCGATCGTTGCTCCGAAGCGCCATGTTTATCAATTGCCTTTGCTGCGACATATGCGGTGGCCCAGTCGTCGAGCTCTTCCCGGTCGAAGCCAACACCGCGCTCGCCGATCGGGAACTCGCTGACATAGGGGCGGACTGTTTTGTCGAACTCGACGCGGCACATACCCAAATAGATGGGTGCAGCGCCGGCACGGATGAAGCGGGGAAGGATGCTTTCGCGCCGGGGCCGGGAGGGCGCCCGCGCCAGTTCTGCAGACATAAGTGCTCCATGCCGCGCTTGGCGGCCGAAGTCCTTCGCCTCTCTCACAAACACGTCCTTGTAGATCCTGAGCAGATGGTCGGCGGCATCGGTGAAAGCTTCCTCGCGATAGAAGCCAGCAACACTGATGCCGTCATCTACTAACCAGACTGTCCGGCGCGGGCCTTGCTCGGCCTGATCGATCTTCTCGGCCATCTGCTGGCGAGCGTAACGAAGCTGGTCCAGTGATAGTTGATTGACCCATTCGTCGGTGCCGATTCGCAGGGTGTGCCCGTATTCGCACTTGATTTCAGGCATGCAGAACTCCTCGCCCGCCGTTCACCGGCAGGCTGTATGTGGATTAGTGGGTTACGCTGGAAAGCAGGCAACGTGAGTGTGCAAACGGTCTCTCATCATGGATGGATCAAAATGAAGCTGATTTTGGTTGTGCTTGTTGTTGGTCTGTTCGCTTGGAAGTTTTCCCCGGAGTTACAGTCCTGGGCTGAGGATCAGCAATCGAATCCCAAAGGAACCCCTGCGGTCGTGGCCGCGCCGAAGCCTGTTTCGGCTCCAGTCAAATGCGATGGGCGTAAATATTGCTCGCAGATGACCTCGTGCGCGGAGGCCAAAACGTTTCTGCAAAATTGTCCAGGAATGGAAATGGACGGCGACAACGACGGAATACCCTGTGAGACGCAGTGGTGCCGATGACTATTGGCCGTTCACCGGCAGGCTGTGAGTTGTAAGGTTTTGGTTGGCAGTCGGATGAATTCGGCGGGGACGCTGATGGTGGGTATCAGGGATTAGCTGATATACGAGGAAGTCCCGCTCGAACAAGGTTCAGTAGTTCGCCCTGCCAGCTGTTTTAGAGAAATGCTGAGTGGCCGCAACTGGTCAGGGTGGGCTTATTCTTGCCGTGACCTGCCGACATACTCCGGGAGGTCTCAGGCTCGCGGCTTGTGTTTCAACGTCCCCACCTGAGACTTGCTGCCTCTAGCAAAACCATATCGACACCGCAGGCAGGGTTTTCTGCGCATACCGCGTCAAAATATCCTGCAAGCCATTCGTACTTCGCGAATATAGCCTCGGGACAATTCCGGTCGCGCGCTTTGGAAATTATCAAATCCCGAACTGGGTTTAATCGCGTCTTCCACAAATCCTTATTGTTGTAGAAAAATGGATTCCCCCAAAAAGGCGGGAGGAAATTGAAGAATCGGTAGCCGCCCCCGGAGGACCGCCAGGTGACTTCCCCTTCAACCCCGTCCTCTACCCATTCTTTAGCCAGTTCCTTTGAAAGAATGATTCGCGGACTGGAAGCAACCGCACTTTCCAAGAGGTACGCCTCGTGAATGGCAGGTCCAAAGGCAAGTGCGCCTTGGTGAAACAGCTTTCCTCGAACAACTCCGCCTCGCAGCAAAAAGCCCGTGAGGGATAAGATTCGAAGTGAGGGCATAAAGCGCCTGTTTCAGCGCGTCTCTTCCTGACTGATCATCGCTGTAGCTTAGTAACAAAGAATCAGAAAACTGACTAACCATTGGGTCGCCAGGCCATCGTTCATCTTCCGGAACAAGTCCTCTGAGGGTTTCCGTAAATTTGCTGTAGCCCTGCATGCCGGCGAGGGCTTTCCCTAGCGCTAAAACGCGTTCGCTGTCGCCTTTGGCTGCATCTTCGACCGCATTTTTCCAACCGAGCACATCAATGAATGCGGTTATCCGAGTCTCAAATCTAAGCGACTCTTCGAACTTCGCCGCCTCTTCAGCAATTCTTATTTCCTCCAACTCTCGCTCATTTGCGCCGGCATCCCAAGCAACCTTCTGCGCGTCAACAGCCGCCTCCTCTTCATCCGTGTACTGGACGTAACAAGTAGTTCCGCCCTCGGCCAAACTCTTCACAAGCCCATAGCGCCTGCCGGGTTCAGCCTTCTCAATCTCTACAAGTTGCCCATCTACTTTTTTGAAAATGGGATAATCCCCTGCCAAATCCACGGTAACACCACCTCTCCGCTTATCCACGTCCCGCTCCTTTTTCAGATCCTCGTCAAGCACGGCTTCTACGGGGCCGATCAACTTTTGTACAGGCATGACTGTTCCTTTGCCGCTATAGCGGCTGACTTTGAAGGTGGGGAGGGGTTACTGCTGTTTGGCGAGTGCGCAGTTTCTTTCAATGATCTACAGCGAGGAAAAGGCAGCTATTCTCGAATTCATCGCCGGTCAATACGGGATCATTTTCCAAGTTGCCTATCAGAAGTTGCTCAGTTACACACCACTCCCTGGCCTAAAACCGGGGCCGAGGACGTAGAAGGATGCCGCCTTGGCGTCCATGGAAGAGGAACAACCCATGGCTAACGAGAAAGTTGTAGTGACGACCGACACCAAAAATGAAGGCATGTCGCCTGAGCCCGCACAGGTGCCGGCCAAAAAACCAGTTCCCAAGGCTCCCCCCAAACCTACAGGGGGAATGACCATTACAGCCGGGACCGCAAAGCCAGCCCTCACCGGCCTTAACGGATAGGAAACGTGGGGGGGAGGGCGACTGACAGGCGAGCTTGGGCGATGCTGGTGGAGAAGGTTATTACTGTTGGCCTTCGGCACCTTCGCGGGCTTGATAGACCTTGAGATTTTCTGTGGGCATGGGGATACCTCATGGGTAGCTATAGTTAACGATTCATGAGGAGGTAATTGCGATGGCTGTTTACAGCGTTACTGCAGCTAGACATGACAAAGACGGAAAGTTGATTGCGGTTCAGGGGCAAGAAACGCATGGCTACGTGGCCAACACTTTGCCGCAGGTCTCCGCAGAGTTGCGTGACTTTTCCGTAGCTGAGGTATTGGGGCTAATAGAGGGTGGAGATAAATTCCACCTAGTCTTCCGTTTGTCAGGAGCCCCCGTTGGCGCTGCATTGATAATCCCCGATGGCAATGGGTCGCTGACAGAGGAGCAGTGTATGCCTGGCAGGCGGATCGCCGACCTTCCTCCGTTCTGAAGGCGTGCCGGCCCACATTGGCCCGTCGGTATTGCCGATCACGCGGCTTTAAGCAGCGCCTCAATGATCCGCTGGCCGGCCAGCGGCGGTACCGCGTTGCCAGCCATGTGCATCGTCAGCCGATGATTGTCCGGGCGCTTCGTATCAGCCGGGAACGACATGGCCGCTAGCGCCTCGTTCGCTGAAAGCATCCGCATCTCATCGCCGCGCACCAAAGCCCATCGGTCTAGCGTGGTGATGGTCCCGATGGGGCGCTCCAGGCTGCGACCGGTCAGGCCCGAGCCGGATCCGTAGTAGGGCATGATAAACCGATCACCGAAGCGCTCCCGGCCATTCTTCACGCGGAGTAGCGTCGATTCAGCGCGACCAGGCTTCACAATCTTGCTCCACTTGCCCGCGTCGAAATCGATGAAGGATGAGGCTGGAACATGCCAGCGCTGGTGAAGCTGAAGGTTCAGCGGTGCTTTGCTGCGGGTGCAGACCAGAAACAGGCGCACGCGGTGCTGCGGCACTCCGAGATCGGCGCAATCGACCACATGTGGCGCCATCATGTAGCCGAGTGCGGCCATTGCCTGTGCCCAGGCGGGGTATAAAGCCCAGTCCGTGAACTCTTCGACGTTCTCGACCAGCACTACTTCCGGCCTGTGGAATTCGGCAGCCGACACCACTGCCCACGCAGTGGAGCGCGATGCGTCGTGCTGAGTATTCCCAGACTTTTTGCCGCGCGCCTTCGAATGACCCTGGCAACAGGGCGAGGCCAGCATGATGTCGTGCGCGGGGAGCTGCGACCAATCCGCCTGGTGCAAGTCCTGGCAGATGTGGATCGCTTCCGGGTGATTGGCGCTGTGCCATTCAACGGCGACCGGCCAGTGGTTGGCCGCCCAGATGACGTCGATGCCGGCGAACAAATCGATTGCTGTCGTCATAGAAAGTCCCGATGTTTAGGATTCTGGTTTTCAGGTGGTGGAGATCGGTCTTATGAAGGACTTCGTTCTATACGTTTCGTTGGTAACTGGTTTGCTTTCAGCCGTGTTCTGGACAATCTCGGCCTATGTGAAAGTAAAACCTGGTCCGGAGGTTCCAGATGAGAACGGCATGTATGGCGCTAGGCTGATTATCGATGGCGCGGACATAGAACCTACGATGCGTAAGCAGTCGATTTGGAACAGTCGGGCTGCGATTGCTGCAGCTTTAACAGCCGTGTTGCAGGTGGCTTACAACGCTTGGCCGTCAGCGACGTGCTGACGCGGTATCACCGTCATAGCAACCACATGGCATGTCGGTCTGCTGGCGTGATTCGTTGAAGTGGGGTATTTGTGTTCGGCCCGGCATGGAGCCGGATCAAGGAGATCGAAATGGTGTTAGTGGATAGGCCGTACCCAGTTGTCTATGAGCATCGAGGTGTTAAAGCGAAGATTGATTTCGAATGGGATAGCGACAGTGATTCCGTGCCAACAGGACTTAGAATCGCTGTTGAGATCAAAGAAAGGCAGGTTGAAGCAATCCGTGAAAATGCCAAGTACAACAGCTTCAATGAGGCGTTAGCCCGCGGTAAAGCATTGGCGAGGCTAGACATCGATTTGACTCTTGGGCCTGATCGTTCGGCTTGAAAACAGTACTCAGCGCAAAAGGTGAGGATGGATCAGGCGGTGATCCGCTCTCCAATCACCTTGGTCGTGAACGTCACTGAATACTCGGTGGTCAATTCGAATTGGCCGCCGCATGTATCGCAGTCCATGCTCTTGTCGCCGTAGTCCTCCGACTCAAGGTGCATGACTGTGGCGCAGTGTGGGCACTTGCATTCGTCCTGGCTGCGATAGTCCCACTCGTCGTAGTCGCTCTCGGCAACCTTGGCAAGCGCCTCCGCTTTGGCCTTCGCATCTTCGGCGTCTTGGCAGGGCTTGCAGGTAAAACCGTCCGGGTGACCCCACGGCGCTTCGGTGAGCTTCGAGCGGTGAGTGCTGCACAGCCGGCAAACGTTGCGCTTATCGCAAACAACGTAGCTCCAGCGCTCACCGTTGTCGTTGCACCTGGCGCAGCCCGACACCCAGTACCAGGAATCGTCGATTCGCTCGGCGTAGAGCCCAACCTCGGGCGGGTCCACGCGCACCTCGGGAAGTCCGTTGCGGTGCGGCACACCGTTCGAGGCGTAATTCCAAATATTGGTGTTGCCAGAGCGTGTGCGTTCTTTCCAGTCGCCGGAGATTTCCGGAATTAGGATCTTCGTGTTCTTGTCCACGGTGCATCTCCAGTCAGGCGCCGCCCTCCGTGACCGGTGGTGGCGAGAGTTGTGTTTGTGAGCTATTGCTTCATGGCCCGGCATTCGATCGGGTCAAGGAGGCAACATGGAATGCTTGATTTGCGGGGCGCCTGCGACTGAAAACCCAGCTCATGTCGACTTTCGGGAAGTTCAGTGCTCAAGTGGATGCGGGTTATTCAGGATCAGCGGTGACTTGATCGCAAAAATGCGAGGTCGGATCTTTGATGTTGCGCCAACGCGGATTGCGCTTGAAAGGATGCCAAGAAAGGGAGATATCCCGTTACTGGGTCTACTCGACGAGGAGTTGCTGTACGTCCCCGGCACCGTGCCTCCCGGTGTTCGTTATTCGTCGTGACCGATGCGAAGGGCTTCGCGGTCGTAGGCGAGCTTCAATCTCCGCGACACTGTCTTCGATGCGATGAACACCCAGTGGCGTACAGGGGCGTGCGGCGCTACAGGAATGGACTACGGCGTCCTCTTGAACGTCATGTGTCTTTCCGGCGTTCCGGTAAAAGATAGGACTGCAATCTTCCATGATCTGCGCGGCATGGAGGCTGAAGCGCTCTCACTTATGTCCGATCGCTTCCCGTAGGATCATAAGTAAATCTGTTGAAGGCGACGCGATTATGGCCATTTGCTAAAATTCGTTTTTTGTTTGGAGGGAAACGGATGAAACGGATGTTGCTTATCGGACTGGCGGCAGCATTGATTGCTGGATGCGGGGACCCAAAACTGGATGCTACAACCGAGGCGACCTTACAAGAATCCTCAAAGAAAGTTGCCGAAAGGCTTTCTCCTGATGAAAAGAAACAGTTCGCTGCCGACCTGATGCTTGTTGCGTTGAGCAATCTGAATATTGGGAAAACGTCGCTTGTGGGAATGCAGCAGGACAACAATTTAAGCTTGGATGGGAAGACCGCTGCCGAAGTGAACACGATGGCGACAAGCATTCGTGCTGACAGAGAGAAGAAGCAAAAAGAGCAGGCTTTGCTGGAGATCAAGGAACTGCTGTCCAGAGCGGTGTCCGCTGAGACAGCCAAAGCCGAACTGACAAAGTTCGCCGTGTCGAGATCAAGACTTCTGGAGCAGGCTGAAAAATACTCGAAAATTCCTCAACCTGTCATCGAGTTAACTGTTCAGAACGGTACTTCCCACCCGATTTCCCGCGCTTACTTCAAGGGAACTATTGCCAGTCCTGAAAGAGCCATTCCATGGTTTGTTGACGCGTTTAACTACGATATTAGCGGTGGCTTGGAGGCCGGTGAGGGAGCTACTTGGCAGCTCTTGCCCAATAAGTTCGGTAAGTGGGGCAAGATTGAAGCTCCAGCAGGAGCAATTTTCACCGTCGAGGTCTACAGACTTGATGGTCCGGACGGCAAAGTACTTTTTGATGCTGGCGGCCTTAGTGAGAATGAGCAGGCACGATTGGATGCCTTGCAAAAGCAGTACGGTCCCATCTGATAGTTTCAATTCTTATGAACCCGCTCCGGCGGGTTTTTTATTGCCCGGAGGTAGGCATAAGGCCTGTCTCATGTCTCCGGATCAGGCTCAGTTCGCGTGAAAAGAGAGATAGTAGATGAGCACCAACTTTGCGTCCCTAGGCATCGAGGTCAAAGCGTCAGGCCGAGGCAAGACGGAAATCAGGCGCAAGCGCTACCAGCGAAATCGCCATCATCAGCCAACTTGACAAGGCGATGTCCGGCAACATCGACAGCATCGAGCAGTTGGTTCAGGCGGAAGGACTGCTTGAGCGCGCCCGCAAGGGTGGCCTGGCCAAGCAGATCGAGATCACTCAGCGTTTGCTCGACCCTCGCAAGGGTGGCGGAGTTGCTGGTGCGGCATCGAACGGCTTGAACTCGCTCAACTCGTTTCTGGGGCTGGGCGACGGTGAGAACGACGACTCGACCCCTGCACTAGAGGCCAAGCTTGCGGGCCTGAAGGCGTGGCAAGTGGCAAGCCAAAGTCTTACCGTGACCACTGGAGAAACCAATATGCATAACCATGAAGGTCAGCATGATGGGCAAAAAGAAGCGACATCTGAACATCGTTATGCGATCTGTTGGCAGCGGCTCGTCAGCGGCTACGGCATCATTGATTGCTCAGGTTGGGCGTGGGTGTTTTGAGGGTTGAGCCAGCACCTTCGAGCGACCCATCGGTCGCTCAAAGGCGCTCTTGCTACTTCAGGTTGCCGCTGAGGAATTGCTGCAAACGCTCGCTTTTTGGGTTGCCCAATACGTCCTCGGGCGCGCCCTGCTCTTCGACCCGCCCCTGGTGCAGGAACAGCACCTGGTTCGACACTTTGCGCGCAAAGCTCATTTCGTGGGTCACCATGATCATGGTGCGGCCTTCTTCGGCCAGGCCCTGGATCACCTTGAGTACTTCACCCACCAGTTCCGGGTCCAGGGCCGAAGTCGGTTCGTCGAACAGCATGATCTCCGGTTCCATGCTCAGGGCGCGGGCAATGGCCACCCGTTGCTGCTGACCACCCGAGAGAAACGCCGGGTATTGATCTGCAACCCGTGCCGGCAAACCGACCTTGTCCAGGTAGCGCCGGGCGCGATCCTCTGCGTCCTTCTTGCTGACGCCCAGCACCCGGCGTGGGGCCATGGTGATGTTTTCCAGCACGGTCATGTGGCTCCACAGGTTGAAGTGCTGGAACACCATCGCCAGGCGAGTGCGGATGCGTTGCAGTTCATTGGCGTCGGCCACGCGCATGCCGTGGCGATCATGAACCATTTGAATCGGCTGGTTGTCCAGGCTCATGGCGCCGTCGTTGGGTGTTTCCAGGAAGTTGATGCAACGCAGAAAGGTGCTCTTGCCCGAACCACTGGCGCCAATCAGGCTGATCACATCGCCGGTCTTGGCGTTTAGCGAAACGCCCTTGAGGACTTCATGGTTGCCATAACTTTTGTGCAGGTTTTCAACGGTCAGTTTGTACATGAACAAGCATCCTGAATTAGTGAGCCGGGCCGAGGAAAGACAGCCAGCGGCGTTCAGCCAGGCGGAACAGGCCGACCAGAGAGAAAGTGACTGCCAGGTAGATCAACGCGGCGAGACCGAACGACTGGAAGGTCAGGAAGGTCGCCGAATTGGCGTCCCGAGCGACTTTCAGGATGTCCGGGATGGTCGCGGTGAAGGCTACGGTGGTCGAGTGCAGCATCAGAATCACTTCGTTGCTGTAGTAAGGCAGCGAACGACGCAGGGCTGACGGCATGATCACGTAGGTATACAGCTTCCAGCCCGTCAGGCCGTAGGCCTTGGCCGCTTCAACTTCACCGTGGTTCATGCTGCGAATGGCCCCGGCGAAGATCTCCGTGGTGTAGGCGCAGGTGTTCAGGGCGAAGGCCAGAATGGTGCAGTTCATCGCATCGCGAAAGAACGCATCCAGCACGGGCTGAGCACGCACCGCGGCCAGGCTGTAAATGCCGGTGTAACAGATCAGCAGCTGAATATAGAGTGGCGTACCGCGGAACAGGTAGGTGTAGAACTGCACCGGCCAGCGCACCCAGACATTGGTTGAGACCCGGGCAATCGACAGCGGGATCGACATCACGAAGCCGAAGAGGATCGATGCGCTGAGCAGCCAGAGGGTCATGGCCAGCCCGGTGATGTGATTGCCGTCCTGGAACAGGAAAGGTTTCCAGTACTCCTGCAGTAGCTCGATCATCGCACGGCCTCCCGGGTGCCTGCGGCGTAGAAGATTTCCATCCGGCGCAAGACGTAGTTCGAAACGGTGGTTATCACCAGATAGATCAAGGCGGCCAGCATCAGGAAGAAGAACAGCTGATAGGAGCTCTTGCCCGCGTCCTGGGCCACTTTGACCAGATCGGCCAAGCCAATGATCGACACCAGAGCAGTGGCCTTGAGGATCACCATCCAGTTGTTACCGATGCCCGGCAAGGCAAAGCGCATCATTTGCGGGAACACCACTAAGCGAAAGCGCTGAGCGCGGGTCAGGCCGTAGGCGGTAGCCGCTTCCATCTGCCCTCGCGGTACGGCGAGGATGGCGCCACGGAAGGTTTCGGTGAAATAAGCCCCGTAGATGAAGCCCAGGGTAATCACCCCGGCGCTAAAGGGATTGATTTCGATGTATTCCCATTCCATGAAATCGGTAAACGAGGTCAGCCAGGTTTGCAGGCTGTAGAAGATCAGCAGCATCAGCACCAGGTCCGGCACCCCGCGGATCAGCGTGGTGTAGGCCTGCGCAGGGACGCGCAACAGTGCCGATTTCGAAAGCTTGGCGCTGGCGCCGATTAGGCCCAGGCCAACGCTCACCAGCAAGCACAGAAAGGATAATTTGACAGTCATCCAGGAGCCTTGCAGCAACAGCGGGCCGAAACCCTTAAGGCTAAAGCCTGACAGCCCCAGAATCTGCAATAGGTTTTCTAGCATTGAGCAGCCCTACGTCAATCAAAAAAGTGCCCATCCGGAAATGGGCGCAGGGTCATTATTTGCCGCTGTAGAGATTCAGATCGCCAAAGTGCTTCTGCTGGACGGCCGCATAGGTGCCATTGTCGTGCAGTGCCTGGATACCTTTGTTCAGCAAGGCCTGGAGCTCGGCGTTGCCTTTGGTGAGACCCACGGCGGTTTTGGCTGGCAGCAGGGGGCTTTCGACCGGCTCGCTGACTTGGAAGTCGGCGCCTGGTGGTGACTTCAGGAAGCCCAGTTCGGCTTGCAGCATGTCCTGGATTGAGGCATCGAGGCGTCCGGAGATCAGGTCAGCGTACACCTGGTCCTGGTTGGCGTAGGCCTGGGTTTCTACCCCGGCCTTGTCCAGCACGGCCTTGGCGTAGGCTTCCTGGATGGTGCCTTGCTCGTAGCCGACTTTCTTGCCTTTGAGGGAGGTCGGATCGATGCCGATGGCCGCGCCTTTCTTGAATACCAGCGCGGTCGGGCCAGAGAACAGCTCGCTCGAGAAATCGATGACTTTCTCACGCGCGGGCGTAGCGGTCATGGAAGAGATCACGCCATCGAACTTGTTGGCTTTGAGGCCGGGAATCATGCCGTCGAAGTCACTTTCGACCCATTTGCACTTGACCTTCAGCTCAGCGCAGATCGCGTTGCCCAAGTCGATATCGAAGCCCACCAGGCTGCCATCGGCGGCCTTGGATTCGAACGGCGCATAAGAGGGGTCGACGCCAAAACGCAACTCCTTGTACTCCTTGGCCAGCGCAGAACCGGCAGCCACACACAAAGCCAATGCAGAAAGGGTGAGAAATGCTTTTTTCATTATTTTATTCCCAAGGACCATCGAAAGCGCTTGTGCCGCAAGAGCGCGTGTACTGCGTGGCAACATGTCTTATGCACACGCAGATACTTGTACAGACAAGCATATGCAATCACCCGGCCAATTCGCGGATTGGGTGTTTGAGAATGCGCGTACAGCGCTCTGGGATGGGCTTGGCAGGCAGGTGAGCGCAGGGGGAGGCATCCCGCGAGGCTGTTACCAAAGCCGGTTTTTACACCCGTCTGGGGTATGCGGTAACAAAATGTGAGATTAAGGGCGCCGACTTTACTGGCTCAATCCTTGATGCCCCAGCAGCATCGACGGTCAGAATTCGGAAACTCGCTCGGCATCTTTTCCGTCTACGCAGGACCTTGAGGAGGCCGTGGGGGCTCAGCTCTACATACGCAACCGTCGAGGCGTTACGCCTACGGAGCTTGGTCGGGCCTTTGTAGATCGCGGCCGAATGGTGCTTGCCCAGCTAGACCACCTTTCCCAAGCAATTGATGCACTTGGCAAGGGGCATGCAGGGCGTGTTGCCATAGGAAGTGTGTTAACGGGATCAAGTTATCTTGTGCCTGCAGCGATTGCACGACTTTGGAAAAACCGACCCAGTGTCCGCATTAAAATTGTCGAGGGCGTGAGCGGCGAACTGATACCTCGACTTATCTCGGGAGAACTGGACTTCCTGATCGGGAGGCTTTCCGATGTTGGCTCAAGTGTTGCTGTCTCTCAGGAGGCTCTTTTTAGCGCGCTTTTTAGCTGTGGATTCAACCGACCCACAGTGGCCGGTCAAGGCCTCTTCGAAACCCTAACGCCCCGGTTCAGCGGCGGCGCGCCAGCGCCGTCCGCTGCAACCGGTCGTTAGGTGTTCAATTGATTTTAACGATCGCGGGCGGACTCCACGTTCCTTTGCCAGGAGGCAGGACGGAAGGGTTTTCCGCCTTCGGCCAGTACAGGCGCATCACCATGTAGATCAGATCATTCGGTGCGGGCAGCCAGTTGCTTTCCTTGTCCGTGCCGGGTGAATCCTTCTGAACGTAGAGCGTCAACGAGCCGTCTGCATTCTTCTTCATGTCGGGTAGCATCGGCGAGTTGATGAGGTAGCGATTGATCGGGTTTTTAATCAGCAGTTGCGACTTGCCGTCGTACATGGTCACCGACCAGAAGGCGTTGACCGGCGGGAGCTGTCCTGCGGGAAAGGTGATGGTGTAGTTGTGCTTGCTGCCGTCAAGCGGCGCGCCATCGGACAGGATCTTGGCCATCGGATACGTAGCCTCTTCGGCGTCGTTGGCATAGATGCCCGCTTTTGCGATGGCGGCACGCTTTAGCCAATCACCATCGTAGAACGCGGCATCACCGCCGGAACTCACGATATTCCAACCATTGACCTGCGTGCCGAGATGATTCACCGCATCCTGGACCTTCGTATGTCCAGCCTGCATGCCCTCAACCACTGCGGCCTTTTGCTCGGCGGTGAGATCCTGGAAGTTGAAGTCCTTGCCGGCGCCAATGCCCATACGAGCCAGCTTCGTGCGGATCGCCACTTCTTCCGGTGTGGCCGGGGCAAACTGTAATGCAAAGCCCAGATACTTGAAGAAGTCGGTCTTCACGAGGTCCTTGTCGAACTTAGGAAAGTCGATCGCCGGCGCGGCAGGCGGCGCAGGCTGTTTGAGAAAAGCCGATAGCGGCTGAGTCGCATAGCCGGACTGGATCTTTTCGACGTTTGGCATGTCCGCCGGATTGTAGAGCTGGGTGCGAAAGATCACGAAGAGGAGTTGTGTTTGGGAACGAAACACCTTCTTGATTCCCGGCGGGGTCACGCCCTTCCAGTCTGGGCCGACCACCATGTAATAGCCGGCTTCGCTGCCGGTGGTACGGCTGCCGATGTAACCGAAGTTGTTGGTGTTGTTATCGATGAGCTGCACCGAGTAGTACCGCGGTTTCTCCACCGCCGGTACCGATAGCACGATCGGCTCGCTACGCAGGTCCATGAACATCAAGGAATACGGCGTGTCGCTGTTCGGCGAGACGATGGCCGTGTCCTTGTAGCTAAAGACATTGTGCATGCTGTGAATGTGGTTGAACGGCGCCTTGTACTGGCCGGAGTTCTTGTCCACGGCGTAGTCGTACATGGTCGCGTAGTTCATCACGATGGGTAGACCGTAGATGTAGCCTTCCTCGGCGATGGCTTTCGTTTCGGCGGGAGTGATGTCCGCTGCTTGGGCGAGCGTAAATCCAAAGGACGCGAGCAATACCATCGCACAGCCAAATGTTCTCGGTAGTGTGGTTATCATGAACCTGAAACTCCATTTTTCGAATTAGATGAGTAAGTCGGTCAGCTAACTACTAATCAGGCGATATTCAATGTCGCGTTTGCTCACGACTTGATATCGCATAACGCTCCTTGTCTTGCTGTAAGTCTTTGTTTTTCCTGAAATTTGTCTGAGAAAGCGCGACACTGATCGAGGAGAAACAAGACGGATGGCAAGCTCAGACTGCTCGGTCAGTATAAGCAGCAAATCAAACAACGCTGCTTGAATGACATCAACCAGTCCTCTGACTTCTGGCCGGTAGCGAATTTTCGTGCCAGCCAGCATGGCTAGACACTGATATGTATCACAGCGCCCCCCCTTCGGACGCCCAAGGCTCCCCAGCGAAAAACTTTTCCGAGCCCCGTAATGAGTTGGAAAGGTCTGACAGTAGGGTTCGTTTTGAGTGCAAAGGACCAATAACCTTTTCCAGGCGCTACCGACTGGCTGCTTCGTGGAGCAGACTTCATCCACCTGCCGCAGGCGGTCATTGACCACCGAGTGCACACCCCACGCCACCGTCAATCGGCGAGCGGTTTGCAGGTTCGGCGTCAGGTTGAGGATCGGCACCGTCGGCCGTTCCCGCGCCGCACGCAAACCCGACGCGTCGGACTCGCTGTAATTGATCAGCACCGCCACCGGCAGCACGTTACTGATTCGGCGAATGGCGCAGCTGATCGCATCGGAAACAGTCGCCTCAGCCTTTGGTCGGCTGACGTCGAGTTGAGTCTGATAGTCCGGACCGTTTTCCACCTGGCGGATGATCTTGCTCATCATCTGCACGGCTTCGAGCGGGTATTCGCCGGAGGCGGTTTCTGCCGACAGCATCGCCGCGTCCGCACCTTCGGCCACGGCGTGGCCACATCGGTGACTTCGGCGCGGGTTGGTGCCGGTGAGAAGCGCATCGACTCCAGCAGCTGCGTCGCCACCACCGGTCTCTAACAGCTTTTTAATCCCGCCTTTCGATGATCTGTTCAGCTATATGTACGAAAAACTGAATAATTAAATCTTGATCGTATTTAACGAAAGCCCGGCCTAACTCGCCGGGCTTTTTTCTTGCCCGCCACGGAGTCGAGCGCATGGAGCTTCTCTACCGCCTGCTCGACGGGTTAGATACATGGTTTACAGCCGGCCTGTTCGGAGCTGTTGGAGCAAGCTGGTGGCACCGGGACGATCTGGTAGACAGAAAGGCCTGGGTCAGGCCCGGAGGAGGGATCGGCGTGGTAGACGATTCCTCCTCCTGGAGTCCATGACGATGATCAGGCTTGCGCCGCGCTCATCCCGCCAGTGGCCATGGATTTTTTGCGCACCGCTTGATAGAGCAGGCTGGAAACCATGAAGCCCGCAATGGCCAGTATGCTCATCAGGGTGAAAACATAGTTGTAACCCTGTTGACCGGGGAAGTGGTCGAGGATCGCGCCGTAGATGACATAGGCAAACATGCCGGGTGCATAGCCGATCAGGCAACCGATGCCGAAGGCCGAGCCGGTGATGTGCTGGGGAATGCCGACTTCACCCATGGGGGCCCAGAACACGCCGCGCATGGAGAACACGATCAGAGCGAAGGACAGGGTGGCGGCCATGCCCGCATAGATGAAGCCCGGGCTTTTCGGAATCAGCATGATCACGCCCATCACTGGCAACAGCGCCAGGAATGCCCACTTCAGGTAACGGCTGGTGCTTTTGAACTGCTTGTCGGCAATGAAACCGCCGGCAGGCCCGCCTAGGATCTTCAGGAAGTACTGGTTGATGATGCCGTAGGCGCCCACCAGTGCCACGGGCAACCCGTACATTTCCTTGAGGTAGGGGATGAAATAGGTCAGGCCGCAGTAGACGATGTAGACCATGAACACGTTGAGGCTGACCAGCCAGATTCCCGGCACCTTGATCGCCTCCATCAGGTTCGCCAGACCGTTCTTCGGCTTGGCCACCGACTGCGCGCTGCCGCTCTTGAGCAGGAACCAGGTCAGGGTGCCGGCCAGAATATCGATGACCGAGTAGAACAGGATCGCAGACTTCAGGCCGGTTTCGCCCGAACCCATGGCGACGAACACGCCCAGGGCGGAAAAGGCCACCAGGGTGTCAACCACGCCACGCCCGCCTTCGAGCAGGCCGAACAACCGGCCTTGCTCCTGATCGTCACCCAGGTTGCGGATGGCTTTGAGCAGCGAGGGCCAGAACAGGCAGTCGGCACAGATGGCCAGCAGACTGAACACGATCAGCAGATTGCTGAAGGGTGGAAAGGTCGCCAGGTACAAGCCCAGGCCACCGGTGCCGATCAAGCCGAGCGGGATCAGCTTGCGCGTGTCGTAGCGATCGGCGAGCAGGCCGCCTACCACAAACAGCGCGGTGGCGATGATCGCGTTGGCACTGAGCAGCATGCCGATTTCAGTGTGGCTCAAGCCCATGAATTCCTGCATGGGTACATAGAAGGCGTCCTTGAGGTTCGCCAGTTTGTAGATGGTGCCGCCACCGAGGATGAGGATCAGGAATCTGAGCCATTTGGCCTTGTTTTGAGTTGTCATTATTGTTCTCCGGGCGTAATCGGGTCGTCAGGATCAGGCGTTGGAAGAGGTGGCCAGGGTCAGTTCGGCCAGCGTGCGCAATTCGGCCAGCAGGCTACGGACATAGGCGACCTGGTTGTTCGCCCAGCGGTGTTCGTCGGCCAGCATTCGCTCAAGGGAGTAGCCGTTCGGCAGCGGCGTTTCGCTCATCTCCCGGTAGGCAATGAAGGGATCGGCCGCCTCAGTGCTCTGGCGGAAGGCCGGGGCCACGTAGTGGTTTTCCTGCTCGAGGATGAACGCGATCACCTGCGGGGCTGCTTCGCCGAGCATCAACAGCTCGAACAGCATGCGGGCGCTGGGCAGATCGTCCTCGTCGCTGCCCTGCAAAACGCCGTAATGGCCGAAGCCGTTTTGCTCGGGGACGATGCGCACACCCTTGAGGTGAGTCTGGCGGATGTGCGGCGCCAGGTTGCGCAGGGCCTGCAGGGGCTGTTCGCAGGCATTGATCATGTTGCCGAAGTCGAACAGGGCATGCAGGCGAGGGTGGTTGAGGCGGTTGAGCAGTTGTGCGATTTCGCCGCTCTTGAGTTCTTCATGCTGCTCGAAGTCAAAGTACAGATCGTGTGCGTCGGCCTGTTGCGCCAGGTAGTGCAGGTCGGTCTCGATCACGTCCATGACCCGCGACAGCGTGCCCTCGTAACGTGAGTAAACGCGAATGTTGCGCACCCCCAGGGCGATGGCGATGGCGATCACCTGGTCGACATCCTTTTTCAGCGTGCTGCTGATTTCCAGGTGCACATCCAGCCCCAGCGCTTTGGCTTTGGCGGCAAACGCCTGGAGCTGCGCGGGTGACATTTGGCTCAGGCTGTTTTCCTCGCCGTCGAGCAAGTGCAGGCTCAGGCCTTGCAGCTCGTGGCGATAGGCGAAGTCCAGCATGTCGGCAGGGATGACACGACCGTGGGTGAGGTTGGTCAGTAGCGGGTAGGCGTGGGCAAACAGGCGCAATTGCCCGAGACGTTCAAGTAGCCGCCGGGCCAGTGCGTCCGTCAGCACGGGAACAGCCCCGTGTTCGACCACCTTATGGCTCAGCAAGGCGTTGAATCGTTCCTGGATCTTATTGTTCATTAGAGTCGTTCCTGGTTCAGACACCGGGTCTACCGGCGCAGCCTTTATCGCGCCAGTCAGGAACTCTCGATAGATCCATTATCAGTTAATTGATAAGACCACTTGCCTCGCATCAAGTGGTCGGCGGCAGATAACCCAAGGTGCGCAAGGCCTGGGCCAGGGCCTCGACACGCTCCCGCGCCTGGTTTTCAGGCGTACCGGCAAAGCCGATCAACAGGGCCGGCGGCAGGGCATGCTTGATGCGGTAGTCGCTTAAGGCGTAAGTGTGGATGTTGTGCTGGGCCAGTTGCCGGGCGATGTCAGCGTCACTGAGTTCGGGGGGCAGCCAGGCGATCAGGTGCATGCCAGCATCCGTCGGGGTAATCCTGAAGAAGCTGCCAATCTGCTTTTCAAGCTGTTCGATCAATGCCTGCTGGCGCGCCTTGTACAGCGCACGCATGCGGCGGATGTGCCCCAGGAAGTGGCCTTCGATCATGAAGTCTGCCGTTGTCGCCTGAAGCAGGGTAGGCGGACTGCGATCCATGACCGCGCGCAGGGTGCAAAAGGGTTCGACCAGGGCCTGCGGCAGAATCACGTAACCCAGTCTCAGTGACGGAAAGAGCACTTTGCTGAACGTTCCGACGTAGATCACCCGGGCCATCTGGTCCATGGCATACAGCGCCGGGAGGAGGCGGCCACTGTAGCGAAACTCACTGTCGCAATCGTCCTCGATGATCCAGCTTTGATGCTGCGCAGCCCAGTCGATGAGTGCCTGGCGCCGCGCATAACTCAGGGTGACACCCAAAGGATGCTGGCGCGAAGGTGTACAAAACACCAGGCGGGCATCAGGGCACTCGGTCAAGCCTTGCTGGACATCGATCCCCTGTTCATCGATACGCAACGCAATCACCTGAGCCCCCTGGGCCTGCAACGCAATGCGCGCGGCGATGTGCCCCGGGTCCTCCATCCAGACGCTGTCCTGCGGATTGAGCAGCAGCATGCCCAGCAGGTTGAACGCTTGCTGCGCGCCGGAAACGATCACCACTTGCCCGGCATTGCAGTCGATGCCACGCGCATCGAAGACGTATTCGGCAATCGCGGTGCGGAACGCCTGCAAGCCTTGCAACTCGCCATAACCCAGAATGGCCTTGGTAGGCTTGAGCAGATGACGGTTCATCAGGCGCCGCCAGATCGCCTGCGGGAATGCGTCATAGGTGCTATGGCTGGGCAGGAAGGAGGTCGGGGTCGCGGGGTCCCAGTCGGCATAGGACACCCCGCGAAAATGATCGCTGCGCAGCGACAGCATCGACTGGCTCAAGTCGGACAGGCGCGGTGGCTGGCGCGGTTGCTCATCCTCGATACCCCGGCTTTCCCACTCAGTGCCGACATACGTACCGGCGCCAGTACGCGAGGCCAGGAAACCTTCGGCAATCAGCTGATCGAAAGCATTGAGAATGGTGATCCGCGACAACCCCAACTCGTTGCTCAAGGTTCGGGTCGACGGCAGGCGCACGCCCCCCTGGATTCTGCCATTGAGTATCTGTTTGCGAATCTGCAGATACAGTTGGCGGTACAGGGGAATGGCACTGGCACGGTCCAGCTCGATAGCCGACAGCAGCAAACCTGCGGGGGATTTCATGACATGCTCGACTGGGTGAAATGGGGTGCGACCTGGAAACCGTCAGGCGACGGGGAGGTAAGGGTATCCAGCGATACCCGATAAGTCATCCGTCTGGCGTTGATGTCCGGCGAGGCAGTCCCTGAGTGGCGACGCAGTGCCGGGCGCATCACATTGGCGGGGCTGGAAGCAGCCCGGCATACTGGCGGAATCATTCACTCGTTAACGGAGACGGCGATGAGGGCGGAGCCCGAAGTCAGCCAGGTAAAAAGGCTACGTCAGTTCATAACCTACGCCCGGCTGGCGGCCGTTACTGTGTCAATAATAGGCGTAGTTGTGCTGGCTGGTTGGCTGCTGGATGTGCCTGTGCTAAGGACTGTGCTTCCTGGCTGGACTACGATGAAGGTCAATACCGCCTGTATGTTCACTGTTCTCGGAGCGGGACTGTGGTGCGCTACTTTCAGAGCGTCTCTGGCCGCAGGCTTGATCAGGCGGCTTGGCGCTGTCCTGGCGATACTCGTCGGGGGGCTGACGCTCATTGAATATGTCATGTCGGTTGATCTGGCTATAGATCTACTGCTTCCTTTCTCACTTCAGCACACCCAGGGGGGACTTTTTCCGGGACGAATGGCGCACGCGACAGCACTGTGTCTTCTGCTTTCTGGCCTGAGCCTTGTTCTTGATGGGAGGCGATTACTGCCGCAAATATTCTCTTCATCAGCGCTATTTATAAGCCTGATGGCGCTTGTTGGTTATTTGTTCGACGTCAGCGCGCTTTACTCGGTCGGCCTCTATAGCACTATGGCCATTCATACGGTTATTGCGCTGATCCTGCTCAATACCGGGCTGCTGGTTATCCAGCCGCGTTCGGGATTCGTCGAGTTGCTGATAAGCGATACCGCAGGTGGCAATGTGGCGAGAAGCTTGCTGGCCAGTATCCCGGTTGTAGTTCTGAGCATCGGAGGTGTGCTGGTCGTCGGAGAAGGGCTGGGCTACTACGACAACCGGTTCAGCTTGGCGTTGATGGCAACTCTGAGCATCGCCATGCTGATTGCGGTAATCCTCAGAACTGCCAGGCACCTCCATCGGATCGATAAATCGAGAGAGAATGCTCAGGCAGAGCTGGCTGCTCTGAATGCGGCCCTTGAGTTACGGGTAATCGAGCGGACCAGTGCACTGGAAGCTGTGAACAGCAAACTGATGGGCGAAATGTCGCAGCGACAAAAGGTCGAAGACGATGTGCGCCGACTGTCGCTGACGGATGAACTGACCGGTTTGCACAATCGCCGCAGTTTCTTTCTTTTGGCTGACCAGCTCATGCGCTCGGCTCGCCGTAATGATCAATCCTGTTTGTTGTTTTTTATTGATCTCGATGGTCTGAAAAAGACCAATGATGCCCACGGCCATGAGGCGGGCGACCTGGCGATCGTAGCCGCTGCGCAGGTGCTCGAAGCGGCGTTTAGACATAGCGATGTTGTCGCGCGGATCGGCGGTGATGAGTTTGTGGTCCTGGCTGTCGACACAGGGGAGTCGGCGGATGCCCTTTCTGCTCGTGTGCAAGCACTGGTCAATGAGTTCAATGGTAGTGACCGTTGTCGTTATCCTGTCGGCTTAAGCATCGGCGCAGTTGGATGTTCGCCAAAGGAGCTGAAGCCGCTGGGTGAGCTACTGGCGGGTGCCGATGCCGCGATGTACGCCAATAAACAGCGTCGCCGTCAGCATGTTCTTCATCGTGACGGGGGTGTAGCAGGTGTCCAGCCAAAGCACGCAGACGGCCAACTTGAATCGTCCTTGGTCTTGTAGAAGCATTCGAGTGGCTGCTTTTGGCTGTGGATTCGCTCCAAGCGTTGCGGGCCGATGGATTTGATTTCTGTGAGCAATAGGCGTCCTTGGCCGGTGTTCGCTACAGTAGGTAGGTCATCGAAAAGGAGATCGAACATGCAATGCTTAATTTGCCAGGCTGCCTCTAAAATCGTACATATCGCTGGATGCTGGTCAGAGATTAAATGCTCGGCCGGGTGTGGACACTTTAGAGTCTCAGCGAACCTTGTTGCGAAGATGAAGTTCAAGAACGAGTTCTTTGACGTGGAACGAACAACGCAATGGCTGGAGATGGCTCGACGGGAGGGGCCAATGCCGTTGATATCGACCTACGATTACAATGTTTCTTTGTTGCATCGTGCCACTAAAGAGCGATCTGACAGTTTGCCGAGTCGTTCCAGGAAATCGATGACTTTGGAATAAATGGACTTCTGACTTCGAGCCGCCGACACGCCAGGTTTCCTCTTTGGCGCAGTCACCGACGGGGTAGTGCCACTCTTCGCCGAACAATTTGCTGAGCAGCTCGCTTTGATGCCAGCACTCATTGGTGGATTCGATGTTGCGAAGTTCGTCGACCCGATTGAACAGACGGCGCGCAATAACACCGAAGATACCTACCGATGACCATAAAAAAGCCCCGCCAGGCGCAATGCCGGGCGGGGCTTTGGTGACTCAGGAACGGTGGGTTAAGCGACGTTCATGGTCTTGTGCGTATCAATCAAATGCTGCACCACACCCGGATCGGCCAGGGTGGAGATATCGCCCAACCCTTCATATTCGGCCGTAGCAATCTTGCGCAGAATGCGGCGCATGATTTTGCCCGAACGGGTTTTCGGCAGGCCCGGCGCCCACTGGATCACATCCGGTGAAGCAATCGGACCAATCTCCTTACGCACCCAGTTTTTCAGTTCCGGGCGCAGCTGCTCGCTCGGCTCTTCGCCACCGATCAACGTGACATAGACATAAATGCCCTGCCCTTTGATGTCGTGCGGCGCACCGACCACCGCCGCTTCGGCGACTTTCGGGTGAGCAACCATCGCGCTTTCGATCTCGGCGGTGCCCATGCGGTGACCGGACACGTTGAGCACGTCATCCACGCGACCGGTAATCCAGTAGTAACCGTCTTCGTCACGATCTTCTGCAACCTGCGTCGAGTGCCAATGTTCTATTCGGGGACCTAGCTACATGGCATCCCTCCACAGGCGGGAGGGCTGGGATGTCCAGGTGCAATAGGCGCGATGGGTCGATTTTTACCGGTCACAACTGATAGACATCGACCGTTGGTGTTGAAAGATTGCGCTCTTCAAGTGATGCCGACAGTGCCGCTGTCCCGAAGGGCTCATGAATCACATTTATGTGATTCTGATATTAGTGCTATCCGATTAGTGCTGTTTATCAATCAATAGTCGAAGGGTAAGTTGCTTCTCTGCGAATTCAAGCCGAGAGCAATCCATGACCCAGCACATCATCCGCAAGTGCCTGCCCGCCGCAGCGAAGGCGGGCACCCTTTGTTTTGCTCTGTGCGCCGCTGCGGTCATGGAGGCGGGCGATCGCGGTCCGCTGATCATCGAGAAACAGGGAAGCCTGATGGCCGGCGGCGGGCTGATGACCCAGCCGGGTGTCTTTGATCCGTACACACCGATGAAGCCTGATGGCCAAACCTATCATGGCGATCACGTGTATGCGTTCTACCAGGTTCCGGTCGACGCTCGCCCGCTGCCGATTGTCATGTTGCATGGTGCAGGGCAGTCCGCGAAGTCCTGGGAAACGACGGCCGACGGTCGAGAAGGGTTCCAGAACCTCTTCCTGCGTCGTGGCTTTTCCACCTACCTGATCGACCAGCCGCGCCGTGGCGATGCGGGACGCAGTCTGGTTGAAACGACAATCAAACCGGTGGCGGACGAGCAGCTGTGGTTTAACCAGTTCCGCATGGGTGTGTGGCCAAACAGCTTCGAGGGCAGTCAGTTTCCAGATGGGCAGGAGGCGCTGGAGCAATTCTTCCGCTCGATGACGCCCAATACCGGTCCTTACGACATTGATGTGGTTTCCAATGGTGTGTCCGCGCTGCTGGAAAAGACTGGCCCGGCCATTCTGTTTACCCACTCGCAAGGTGGCGGGCCCGGTTGGCTGACGTCGATCAAGAGTCCCAATGTGCGAGCCATCGTGGCGTTCGAGCCGGGCAGCAGCTTCGTGTTTCCCGAAGGTGAAGCCCCGGTGCCGATCCCCAGTGCGTTCGACACACTCTCGGCGCAGGTCGTATCCAAGGCGCAGTTCGAAGCGCTGACCCGCATCCCCATCGTCATCTTCTATGGCGACAACATCCCCGAAAAACCGGTGCGTCTGCCCGCGCAAGACAGCTGGCGCGCCCGGCTTGAGATGGCGCGCCTGTGGCGAGACGCCGTGAACCGGCATGGCGGTGATGTAAGGCTGATCCATTTGCCTGAGATCGGGATCAAGGGCAATTCCCACTTTCCCTTCTCGGACCTCAACAACGTCGAGATCGCGGATCTGGTTTCGAAGTTTCTCGCAGAGAAAGACCTGGATTGAAAACGAGCCCGGCGATGGCCGCCGAGCCCCTCAGAAGTCGCAACAGGCAGGATTATTCATATGACGCGAACCACGATAAAGGCCACCGTTCTGGCCGCAATGATCGGTATATCGGCAGCTGAAGTTGAGGCCGCGGACTACAAACAGAATCCATTCACATTGACCTACGGTGGCGCGCTGACGAAGAACGAGCCGGGCAAGGTCAACCTCCATCCGGTCACCTACAAGCTCAATGGCCTGGACATTTCCGCCAACGTTTACACCCCGGCGAACTATGACTCGGCGAAGAAATACCCGGTTGTCGTGGTGGCGCATCCCAATGGCGGGGTGAAGGAGCAGGTTGCAGGCCTGTATGCCCAGCGCCTGGCAGATCAGGGCTACATTACGATCACTGCGGATGCGGCGTATCAGGGCGCCAGCGGCGGTCAGCCGCGTAACGTCGATAAACCCGCGTATCGCATCGAGGACATCCACGGCATGGCGGATTTCATCGCCCGCTACCCCGGCGTCGACAGTACGCGTTTGGGTTTGCTCGGCATTTGCGGCGGTGGCGGCTATTCATTGAAGGCGGCGCAAACCGACAAGCGATTCCAGTCGATCGCAACCTTGAGCATGTTCAACTCAGGGCTGGTTCGCCGTAATGGCTACCGGGATTCGCAACTGTCCACGGTCCAGGAGCGCTTGCAGCAAGCTTCCGCTGCCCGCGCCCAAGAAGCGGCCGGTGGGGAAATTCTCTACACCGGGGATGCCAGGCTGACGGACGAGCAGATCGCCAAATTGCCGTTTGATCTGTATCGGCAGGGTTTTGAGTATTACGGCAAAACCCATGCTCATCCTAACTCGACCTTCAGATACACCTTGAGCAGTTTGCTGGACTTGATGAGCTTCGATGCAACGGACCAGATCGAACTGATCGACAAGCCATTGCTGATGATCGCGGGCAGTAAGGCCGACAGCCTGTACATGTCGGAGCAAGCCTTTTCCAAGGCCACCGGCACGAAAGACAAGTCGTTGGTCAAGATCGATGGCGCGACCCATATTGAAACTTACTGGGTGCCTGCCTATGTGGACGTCGCAATGGACCAGCTGACCGCGTTTTACGCCAGAACGCTCTGAATTGAAGGAGCCGTCATCATGAACAAGACCCTTTTCGGGATCGCGATGTGCGCCGCGACACCCTTCGCCAGCGCAGCCGGGCAAGCAGACAATGTCAGTGAGTCCCAGGCTGCCCAGCAGATCCGACGTGCAGGTACGCAGGCTTCGGCGGCGGGGCCGGCGGATTTTTTCTCCGGGCGGGTGCGCGTCGATCCCTTGTTCCCCGCCACTGGCGAAATCAATGCATCTGGCGCCTACGTTACCTTCGAGCCGGGCGCGCGTTCGGCTTGGCATACCCATCCAGCAGGCCAGCGATTGGTTGTGATCGCAGGTGTGGGCCTGACTCAGGAATGGGGCAAGCCCGTGCAGGAAATCCGTCTGGGAGACGTGATTGTCTGCCCTCCGGGCGTCAAGCACTGGCACGGTGCCGCACCGACAAGCGCCATGACTCACCTGGCTGTGACCGGCGTGGTGGATGGCAAAAGTGTGCAATGGCTGGAGAAAGTCGTCGATTACCCAAACAACCCACAAAGTCCGGCGACGCCGCAAGCAACGTCTGCCGAGCATGCCGTTTCCGAGGTGCTGTCAGCCAAGCAGCAGGCTATCCCGTTGATTGCAGCCTCCATGGCCACAAGCAACATGCCCATGCTCAATGCTGCCTTGAACAAGGGGCTGAATACGGGGCTGACCGTCAGCGAGGCGAAGGAAATCCTGGTGCAGCTCTACGCTTACACCGGCTTTCCTCGCAGTCTCAACGCACTCGGCGAGCTGATGAAAGTGGTGGACGCACGCAAACAACGCGGCATTCAGGATGATCCGGGGCGCGAGCCCGGTCGTGTCATTCCAACCGGCGCTGAATTGCTGGTCGTGGGCAAGGCCAATCAGACCCGCATTTCCGGTGCACCCGTCCAGGGCCCGCTGTTCGACTTTGCACCTGTCATCAATCAATATTTGCAGGCGCATTTGTTCGGCGACATCTTCGAGCGAGACAACCTGGATTGGCAAAGTCGTGAACTGGCTACGGTCGCAGCGCTGGCCGCCACGCCCGGTGTGGAGCCGCAACTGCGTTCGCACATGGCTGCCAGCATGAGAGTAGGTCTGAGCGCTGCGCAATTGCGTCAACTCGTTCAGGTACTGGCCGACCAAGGTGACGCTGATGCGGCCAAGCGTGCCGGCGAGGCGCTGGACGAACATCTGGCTAAAACGGCCGGGCGGCCGTGAGTCAGGGATCGGCCACCCGTCAAGCGCGCAGGCCTGTCAGCTGGAATAGCGCAGGGCTTCACGCAGCAACGTAAAGGCGGGTGAACTCTGGCGTCGGCTTGGATAGTAGAGGTGGTATCCCGAGAATGGCTCGCACCAATCCGCGAGTACGCGAATCAACCGACCCTGTGCGACATGCTCCTGCACCAGGTCTTCTGGCATATAAGCCAGCCCCAACCCCTGGAGGGCGGCCTCCAGGCGCATGGCAATGTTGTTGAACACCAACTGGCCTTCCACGCGTACTTTCAATTCTTGCCCGTTCTTCTCGAACTCCCAGAGGAAGAGGCCACCATAAGTCGGCATGCGCAGTGTGATGCAGTTGTGCTGCATGAGATCGCTCGGGATTTTTGGTTTCGGATACCGAGCGAAATACGCTGGGGAACTGACCACTGCCATGCGCATGTCGGGGCCGATACGCATCGCGATCATGTCCTTGGCGACCTGCTCACCCAACCGGACGCCAGCGTCGAAGCCTTCAGCCACGATGTCGGTCAGGCCGTAATCGACGATGATCTCGATCTTGAGATCGGGATTGTCGGGCAGCAGCTTTGCGAGCACGGGATGCAGGATCGTGATCGCAGAATGCTCGCCTGCCGTGATACGCAGTTTGCCTGAAGGCTTGTCACGGAATTCGCTGAGCAATGCAAGCTCGTTGTCGATCTCTTCGAATCTGGGGGCGATCACTCGCAGCAGATGTTCGCCCGCTTCCGTGGGGGATACGCTGCGAGTGGTGCGAGCAAGTAACCTGACGCCCAGTCGTTCCTCCAACTGACGCATGGCCCGGCTCAAGGCAGGCTGCGACATGCCCAGTTTGGCAGCCGCGCGGGTGAAACTGCGCTCCTGTGCCACGGCCGAAAAGATCGCGAGTTGGTCGTAGCTTTCGGCGGTCATTGATACGCCCCTGTTATGAACCGTTCGCGATTATGCCATCCAGCATCACCAATCGCTTGGATCTCACCCTCCCTCTATTCAAGGCAGATTCCAGGCGTAGCGGGCAAGCTATCGAGAAATGCGGCAATCTGCCGCGTACCGCGCAAGTGCACCGTAGAAATTTGCGGGCCTATAGCCAGGCGCACCGCCTCGATACCTGGGCGATAGCCGCGATCGAAATTCCACACGAAGTTCAGAAAGGTCAGGAACGCCCGGTCGAGCTTCTCTGTACAGCCTGCTGCAAGGTCAGGGCGAGGGCGGTTCATTACGCTGCGCATGATCACCCGGGTGAAACAGGTGAGCCGCGATGTATCGAGCCAGATGATCAGGTCGGTACGGGGCAGGCGAAGGTCGAAGGTTCGCCGCGCATAGTTGCCTTCACAAATCCAGGCATCCGGTGCGACCGCTTCGCGGACCCGTGTGCGGAACTGCTCAGCGTCGGGTTCGACCCAGCCGGGCTCCCAGAACAGCGTGTCCAGGTGAACCACGGGCAGGCTCAGGCGCTTGCCGAGGGCGCGGGCGAGGGTGGATTTGCCGCTACCGGCATTGCCCAGAATTACAATCCGTTGCATGAGGACTTCCTGTCGCAAAAAAAGCCGGCAATTGTGCAGGTTTTGGATGGCCAGTTAAAGGCTGATGGATGGGCTCATTCCATTCCTTCCTCGGCGGATCGGCCTCGACATCGCCCAATCAGACTAGGCAGCCCTGACGATTCTCTCGTGTGCCGCTGGCACCAAACTCGAAGGCCAGAGGGGTGTCGCTTCATGTGTGCCCCGCCTAACGAGCAGAAGGCGCCGCGATGGAGTTTGCATTCAGCGACGAACAGGAAATGATCCGCGCATCGGCCGAGGGTTTTCTCGCCGATGTCTCGGATTCTGCCGCCGTACGAGCGACGATGGTCAGCGAGCGAGGTTTTGAGGAGGCGCTCTGGCAGCGCCTGTGCCGCGAAATGTACTGGCCGGCGATTCATATTCCCGAAGCGTACGGCGGCCTGGGACTGGGCTTTGTCGAGCTGTCGATTTTGCTGGAACAGATGGGCCGGCGCTTGCTGTGTTCGCCGTTTTTCGCCACCGCCTGCATGGCCACACCCGCGCTCAGGCGCTCAAACACCGTGCCGCCGACATGATGCTGCAGGTCGAATGCGCACGTTCGGCCAGCTATTACGCGGCCTGCGTGGCCCAGGAAGTCCTCGATCCTGAAGGCGATCCGCAGGTGGCCGCCGAGCGGTCGCTGGCGGCGGCGCTGGCCAAGGCGCAGTGCTCTGAAACCTATTTCCACTGTGCATCCGAGTCGATCCAGTTGCACGGCGGCGTTGGTTTCACTTGGGAATACGATCCGCACCTCTACTTCAAACGTGCTCGCGCCAGCGAAAGCTTTCTCGGCGCACCTGCCTGGCATCGAGAGCGCATTGCCGTAGCGATTCTTGACGAGCATATGTTTCCCGAGGAACGCAAAGCCTGGGAGCGCAAACTCGCAGAGGGTGGCTGGACGTGTGTGGGCTGGGCGCCGGAGCACGGTGGGCGAGGTCTGTCGATCAGCCAGCAGGTGATTTTCCACGAAGAGTACGCCCGCGCTGGCGGCCCGGGACGCATGGGGCATATCGGCGAAGGGCTGGCCGGACCGACCATTGCCGCGCGCGACCCGATCCTGCGCCAGCGCCTGGCCGAAGCCTGGAGCGGGCTGCGGATCATGCGCTACAACTCGCTGCGCATGCTGTCAGGTAGCCAGGACGGTTCGCTGTGCAAGGAAGCGACCATCTACAAACTGTTCTGGTCCACCTGGCACGCCAGCCTCGGCAAGCTGGCGATGGACGTCCTCGTTGCCGAGGCGGAACTGCTGGAAGCCGCGCCCTATCAACTCGCCCGTTTGCAATCGCTGTACCTGTTCAGTCGCGCCGACACCCTCTACGGCGGCAGCAACGAGATCCAGCGCAACATCATCGCCGAGCGCGCCCTGGGAATGCCCAAAGAACCGCGCCTGTGCACCTGACCAAGGAGTTTTCCATGTCTGTTCCCAACTATGTTGCAGGTCACGGCCTGTTGCGTGACAAGTCGGTGCTGATCACGGTCCCCTCGATGTGACGCTCACCGGCACCATGCGCATGACCCGTGCGATGTTGCCGAAGATGATCGAGCGGCGTGCCGGGGTCATCGTCAACAATGCTTCGGTGCTGGGCTGGCGGGCACAGAAAGAGCAGTCGCACTACGCCGCGGCCAAGGCCGGGGTCATGGCGTTGACCCGTTGCGCCGCGGTCGAGGCCGCCGACTACGGAATCCGCATCAACGCGGTGAGCCCGAGCATTGCGTTGCACGATTTCCTGCGTAAGTCCGCCCCTCAGGCGGTGCTTGATCAACTCGCCGCCAACGAGGCGTTTGGTCGTGCCGCCGAGGTTTGGGAAGTGGCCAACGTGATGATGTTTCTGGCCAGCGACTACAGTTCTTACATGACCGGCGAAGTGTTGTCGGTTTCCAGTCAGAGGGCGTGAACATGGCACGTATTTTCGACACGCCCCTCGCCTTGCACGATGCGGTGGGAGAGGTGTTGGGCGTCAGCGACTGGCTGGTGCTTGCGCAGGACCGCATCGACAGGTTCGCCGAGGCGACCGGTGATCACCAGTGGATTCACGTCGATCCGCTCAAAGCAGCCAGCGGTCCCTTCGGCGCCTGCATCGCCCATGGCTATCTGAGCCTGGCGTTGGTCAATCTGTTTTTACCGCAGATCGTCGAGGTGCGCGGCATTGCCATGGGTGTCAATTATGGCTGCGAGCGGGTGCGTTTTCCCACGGTGGTGCGTGTTGGCTCGCGGGTGCGCGGCAGTGCGCAATTGATGGCGGTCGAGGAGGTCAAGGGCGGCGTTCAGGCGACCATTCGCGTCAGCGTCGACATCGATGGCGAGGAACGTCCCGGCTGTGTGGTCGACACCATCAGCCGTTACTACCCCGCGTGAACCCTTTAGCAGAACATTCGAGGAATCCAGCATGAAAGAAGCCGTCATCGTTTCGACCGCACGTACCCCGATCGGCAAAGCCTTTCGCGGTGCATTCAATGACACCGACGCCCCGCAGCTCGGCGGCCATGTGGTGCGCGAAGCCGTGCGTCGCGCCGGCATCGAGCCGGGCGAAGTGGACGATGTGATCATCGGTGCGGCAGCGCAGCAGGGCACGCAGTCTTATAACTTGGGGCGTCTGTGCGCGATTGCCGGCGGCTTGCCGACCTCGGTCGCCGGGATGGCGGTCGAACGCCAATGCTCATCGGGGCTGATGAGCATTGGCATGGCCGCCAAAGGCATCATGTGCGACGAAATCGACATTGCCGTGGCCGGTGGCCTGGAGTCGATTTCGCTGGTGCAGAACAAGCACAAGAACCTGTACCGCAATCAGTCAGGCTCGGTGATCGAGCTGGATCCGCACGCTTATATCCCAATGATCGAAACCGGCGAGATCGTCTCCGCACGCTACGGGATTACCCGCGAGGAACAGGACGAATACAGCTATCAGAGCCAGGTGCGTACCGCGCTGGCCCAGAGTAATGGATTGTTCGACCGTGAACTTGCGCCGCTGACCAGCCGGAAGGCGATCTTCGACAAGGCCAGTGGCGAAACCCGCTACGAATCCGTCACCTTGCTTCGCGATGAGTGCAACCGCATCGACACCACCCGCGAAAGCCTGAGTGCGCTGGAACCGGTGTGGCCGGGCGGTCAGTGGAGTGAAAAGGGCCGCTTCATCACGGCCGGCAACGCCTCGCAACTGTCCGACGGTGCTTCGGCCTCGGTGTTGATGAGTGCCAAATTGGCCGAGAAACGTGGCCTGGAGCCGCTGGGGATTTATCGCGGCATGGCGGTCGCCGGCTGCAACTCCGACGAGATGGGCGTCGGCCCGGTCTACGCCATCCCGAAACTGCTCAAGCGCCATGGCCTGACCGTGGACCACATTGGCCTCTGGGAGTTGAACGAGGCGTTTGCCTGTCAGGTGCTGTATTGCCGCGACACCCTGGGCATTCCCGCTGAACACATGAACGTCAACGGCGGTGCAATTTCGGTGGGCCATCCTTTCGGTATGTCCGGTGCGCGGATGGTCGGTCACGCGTTGGTCGAGGGGCAGCGCCGTGGATTGCGTTACGTGGTGGTGAGTATGTGCATCGGTGGCGGCATGGGTGCCGCCGCACTGTTCGAGGTGGTCTGAATGGTCAGTGCACAACAGGTTCAAGCGACCATGGCGCGTCATGTGGAATTGGTGGATGCCGGTGACATCGACGCGATCGTCGCGCTGTATGGTCAGGACGCGGTAGTCGAAGACCCCGTCGGCCAACCGCCGATTCGGGGCCTTGTCGCCATCGAACGCTTCTACCGCGAAGGGCTGGGCGCGAGCAAAGTCTAGGCGACCCTGACCGGCCCGGTTCGGGCGACACTCAACGGTTGTGGAGCGATGCAGTTTCGGGTCGATTTGGAATGGGCCGGGCAACCGTGTTCGCTTCATGTGATCGATGTGATGGAATTCAATGCGGACGGCAAGATTCGCTCGATGAAAGCCTATTGGAGCGAGGTCAACCTGGGCCCGCAGCCCTGAGACGATTCCCTGTAGGAGCTGGTGCAGCCTGCGATCTTTTCAGGATTGCGCTGCATCGAGAAACGCCGGGCGTTCGCCACCGCCGTGCACGGTGATGTCCGCGCCGCTGACATAATGTGCCAGCGTTGATGCCAGATACAGACAGGTATCGCCGATGTCTTCCGGAGCCGCCAGGCGTTGCAGCGGGATGGTCGCCGCCACCCGGGTAATGCCCGCCTGATCGCCATAATGCATGGCCGCCTGCTCGGTGAGAATCAACCCGGCCGTCACAGCGTTGACCCGCACCTTGGGCGCCCATTCCACCGCCAGCGAACCGGTCAGGTTCAGCAACCCGGCCTTGGCTGCACCATAAGCGGCAGTGCCCGGCGAGGGACGCGTCGCGCTGACGCTGCAAATATTGATGATTGCGCCACCGTCGGCTTGCGCCTGCATCACCTGATTGGCCTGCTGACAGAGATTCAGCGGCGCCAACAGGTTAAGGCGGATGATCGCTTCGCTAAAACGTGGCGAGGTGCTGGCCGCGTCGGCATTCGGTGAGCCGCCGGCATTGTTGACCAATACATCGAGGCGACCGAAACGCTCGACGATACTGTCGATCAACCGGCCGGACTGCTCGACATCCCGCAGGTCGCAGGGCAGAAACAGCGCCTCGCGCCCAGCTCTGGCAGGCAGGGTGTCCGGTGCTTCGCGACCGCAGATCACCACGTCGGCACCACAGTCGAGAAAACGCTGACTGATGCCGCGACCGACCCCCTTGCCACCGCCGGTGACCAGTACCACTTTGCCGCGAAAGTCCATCGGATCAAGCATGGGATGCCTCGCTCTGTCGCTCGGGAATGCTGTCGATGCTAGGTGCGTGGCACCCGGCAGCCAACGTCCGAAAAGACTAGGGCAGCGTAGTCCTGTCAGGAATAGACCATGGACTTTAGTTTCAGCCGCGACCAATTGCTGTTCCAGGACAACGTCAGAAGTTTTCTGATCAACGAGGTCACCCCGGAGCGTATTCGCGAATTGTGGCTCAGCGACAGCGGGCGCAGCGATCAGCTCTAGGCCCAATTGGTGGAGTTGGGCTTGACCTCGCTGACCGTTCCCGAAGAGCAAGACGGGATGGGCATGAATGAGCTGGACTTCATTCTGCTCGCTCAGGAATGTGATTATGCCGGCCTGCCCGAACCGCTGGTGGACACGATGCTGATCGGCGTGCCGTTGCTCGCCGCCCTTGATGAAAGCCACGCGGTACTCAAACAGCACTGGCTGACGCGCGTTGCGCAAGGCCGCGCGCGACTGGCGATTGCCGAACCGGGTAACCCGCTGGTCAGCGATGCTCATGTCGCCGATTTGCTGTTGCTGGCTCATGGCGATGAGGTGCATGCGGTCGAATCTGGCGCGGTGCGCCTGACCCGCAATGTGTCGGTCGATCCCAGTCGTCAGTTGTTTCAGGTCGACTGGACGCCGACGCCTGCCACTTGCGTGGCCAGCGGTGAACAGGGCTGTCGTTTATGGACCTCTGCGTTCAACCGTGGCGCTCTCGGCAGTGCTGCGCAGTTGTTGGGGCTGGCCAAGCGCATGGTCGACCTCGCGGTGGATTACACCTTCGAGCACAAGCAGTTCGGTAGCCGGTGGGCTCGTTTCAGGCGGTCAAGCATTTGATGGCCAACGTCGCGGTGCAGATCGAGTTCGCCAAAGGGCCGCTGTATCGCGCGGCCTACGCAGTGGCCGAGCAGCAACCGGGACAAGAAGTGCTGGTGTCCCATGCCAAGTTGGCAACTTCGGACGCAGCCATGCTCGCCGCAAAAAACATCATTCAGGCCCATGGCGCCATGGGTTACACCTGGGAAGTCGACCTGCACTTGTTCATGAAACGCGCCTGGGCGTTGGACAAGGCCTGGGGGGATCGTGGTCATCATAAAGGGCGAATCCGCGCGGCGTTGTTCGACGGCAATCCAGCACTGGGTGCTGGAAAAACTTTCTGACGACGACTGTGCCTGACGTCAACATTTACCTCGAGGTACACCATGCCTGAAGCCTAAATTGTCGACGCCCTGCGTACGCCCACCGGGCGGCGCAAAGGTGGTTTGAGCCAGATTCACGCCGCCGATCTGGGCGCCCGCGTCTCGCGTGCGCTGGTCGAGCGCAACGACATCCCCGATGACGATTACGACGACGTGATCTTCGGCTGTGTCGACACCATCGGCCCGCAGGCCGGGGACATTGCCCGCACCAGTTGGCTGGCCGCCGGCCTGTCGGAGGCGGTCCCCGGCACCACCATCGATCGCCAGTGCGGTTCGTCCCAGCAAGCGGTGCACTTTGCCGCCCAAGCGGTGATGAGCGGCACCCAGGATGTGGTCGTCGCCGGCGGCGTGCAAACCATGACCCAGATTCCAATTTCCTCGGCGATGATCGCTGCCGAACCGCTGGGCTTCAGTGACCCGTTCAGCGGCTCCGAAGGTTGGGTCCGGCGCTATGGCGCACAACCGCCAATTCAATTTCGTTCGGCGCAGATGATTGCCGAGAAGTGGGGGTTGTCCCGCGAACAACTGGAAGCCTATTCACTGGAGTCCCATCAGCGGGCATTGCAGGCCATTGAGCAAGGGCGGTTCAACCGGGAAATCGTGCCACTGGCCGGGGTCGTGCACGACGAAACACCGCGCCAGACCAGCCTGGCGAAAATGGCCGAACTGGACGTTCTGTTTGGCTGCGACGCGGCCAGCGCGATGTTGATCGTTTCTGAAACAGCACTCAAACGCTACGGACTGACACCGCGCGCGCGTATCCACCACCTCAGCGTGCGCGCCGCAGACCCGATCTGGATGCTCACCGCACCCATCCCGGCCACCGCTTATGTACTCAAGCGAGCCGGGATGAAGCTGGAAGACATCGAACGGGTGGAGATCAACGAAGCCTTCGCCTCGGTCGCGATGGCCTGGCTCAAGGAGACGGGTTATCCCCATGAACAGACCAACGTCAACGGCGGGGCGATTGCCCTCGGCCATCCACTGGGCGCGACCGGCACCCGGTTGATGTGCACGCTGTTGCATGAACTGGAGCGCAGCGGGAGACGCTTCGGTTTGCAGACCATGTGCGAAGGCAGCGGCCAGGCCAACAGCAACGACATCACCCGCTACGACGATGCGGCGTTGATCGTGCGCCAGGCCATCGAAACCTTCGGCGGTCTGGACGTGGTGGTCAACAACGCCGGCATCTGCCGCGACCGCATGTTCACCAGCCTCACCGAAGCCGACTGGGATGCGGTGGTGGCCGTGCACCTCAAAGGCCACTTCTGTATCGCCAGCCATGCCGCGCGTTACTGGCGCGAGCAGGCCAAGGGAGGTGCGCAGCTGAGTGCGCGGATCATCAATACAAGTTCCGGGGCAGGTTTGCAGGGCTCCATCGGCCAGTCCAACTATGCCGCTGCCAAGGCCGGTATCGCTGCGTAGACGCTGGTGCAGGCAGCCGAACTGGGTCGCTATGGCATAACCGTCAACGCCCTGGCCCCGGCCGCGCGCACCGGAATGACCGAGCAAGTGTTCGCCGATACCATGAAAAGACCCGAAGAGGGCTTCGACTACTTCGCTCCGGAAAACGTTGCGCCGCTGGTGGTCTGGCTCGGCTCGCAAGCGTCCAGTGCGGTGAACGGGCAGATGTTCGAAGTCGAGGGCGGCAAGTTGTCGATTGCCGACGGCTGGCGTAGAGGTCCGGAACTGGACAGGCAAGGGCGTTGGGCGGTGGGAGAGGTGGGGCCGGCGGTAGAGCAATTGATGGCCCGGGCGGTGCCTGCGGCGAAAGTGTACGGCAGCTGATTGGGCCGCCCGGGACTTCGGGATTTCCAATCCTTCTATATATAGAGGAAACGGGCTGTTTTCCGGCGTTCTGCAAGTGTTTGATAGAAAAGCGTAATTAAGGGTTGACGGCAGATTCAGGAAGTCTATAATTCGCCCCACTTCCGGCGCAGTCGAAACGGAAAACTCCTTGGTAAACAATGAGTTACGCAGTTTTCGGCAGCGAGTTGCTTCAGGTCATCGAAGCCCAGAAGGAGTCGGTCAGGCAGGGTGGTTTAGCTTGATTGACGATTCGATCTTCTCGGTCGAAAGCGGAACAAAAGAGGTGTTGACAGCAGCGAGTAACGCTGTAGAATTCGCCTCCCGCTAGCGAGAGATCGCAAGCGCAAGTGGTTGAAGTTGCAAAGGAAACTTTGAAAACTTCGAAAAATAACCGCTTGACAGCAACAGAGGCTGCTGTAGAATGCGCGCCTCGGTTGAGACGAAAGATCTTAACCAACCGCTCTTTAACAACTGAATCAAGCAATTCGTGTGGGTGCTTGTGGAGTCAGACTGATAGTCAACAAGATTATCAGCATCACAAGTTACTCCGCGAGAAATCAAAGATGTAACCAACGATTGCTGAGCCAAGTTTAGGGTTTCTTAAAAACCCAAAGATGTTTGAACTGAAGAGTTTGATCATGGCTCAGATTGAACGCTGGCGGCAGGCCTAACACATGCAAGTCGAGCGGCAGCACGGGTACTTGTACCTGGTGGCGAGCGGCGGACGGGTGAGTAATGCCTAGGAATCTGCCTGGTAGTGGGGGATAACGCTCGGAAACGGACGCTAATACCGCATACGTCCTACGGGAGAAAGCAGGGGACCTTCGGGCCTTGCGCTATCAGATGAGCCTAGGTCGGATTAGCTAGTTGGTGAGGTAATGGCTCACCAAGGCGACGATCCGTAACTGGTCTGAGAGGATGATCAGTCACACTGGAACTGAGACACGGTCCAGACTCCTACGGGAGGCAGCAGTGGGGAATATTGGACAATGGGCGAAAGCCTGATCCAGCCATGCCGCGTGTGTGAAGAAGGTCTTCGGATTGTAAAGCACTTTAAGTTGGGAGGAAGGGCATTAACCTAATACGTTAGTGTTTTGACGTTACCGACAGAATAAGCACCGGCTAACTCTGTGCCAGCAGCCGCGGTAATACAGAGGGTGCAAGCGTTAATCGGAATTACTGGGCGTAAAGCGCGCGTAGGTGGTTTGTTAAGTTGGATGTGAAATCCCCGGGCTCAACCTGGGAACTGCATTCAAAACTGACAAGCTAGAGTATGGTAGAGGGTGGTGGAATTTCCTGTGTAGCGGTGAAATGCGTAGATATAGGAAGGAACACCAGTGGCGAAGGCGACCACCTGGACTGATACTGACACTGAGGTGCGAAAGCGTGGGGAGCAAACAGGATTAGATACCCTGGTAGTCCACGCCGTAAACGATGTCAACTAGCCGTTGGGAGCCTTGAGCTCTTAGTGGCGCAGCTAACGCATTAAGTTGACCGCCTGGGGAGTACGGCCGCAAGGTTAAAACTCAAATGAATTGACGGGGGCCCGCACAAGCGGTGGAGCATGTGGTTTAATTCGAAGCAACGCGAAGAACCTTACCAGGCCTTGACATCCAATGAATCTGCTAGAGATAGCGGAGTGCCTTCGGGAACATTGAGACAGGTGCTGCATGGCTGTCGTCAGCTCGTGTCGTGAGATGTTGGGTTAAGTCCCGTAACGAGCGCAACCCTTGTCCTTAGTTACCAGCACGTAATGGTGGGCACTCTAAGGAGACTGCCGGTGACAAACCGGAGGAAGGTGGGGATGACGTCAAGTCATCATGGCCCTTACGGCCTGGGCTACACACGTGCTACAATGGTCGGTACAGAGGGTTGCCAAGCCGCGAGGTGGAGCTAATCCCAGAAAACCGATCGTAGTCCGGATCGCAGTCTGCAACTCGACTGCGTGAAGTCGGAATCGCTAGTAATCGCGAATCAGAATGTCGCGGTGAATACGTTCCCGGGCCTTGTACACACCGCCCGTCACACCATGGGAGTGGGTTGCACCAGAAGTAGCTAGTCTAACCTTCGGGAGGACGGTTACCACGGTGTGATTCATGACTGGGGTGAAGTCGTAACAAGGTAGCCGTAGGGGAACCTGCGGCTGGATCACCTCCTTAATCGACGACATCAGCTGCTCCATAAGTTCCCACACGAATTGCTTGATTCATTGAAGAAGACGATAAGAAGCAGCCCGAAATTGGGTCTGTAGCTCAGTTGGTTAGAGCGCACCCCTGATAAGGGTGAGGTCGGCAGTTCGAATCTGCCCAGACCCACCAATTTTGTGTGGGAACCTGTAGAAATACGGGGCCATAGCTCAGCTGGGAGAGCGCCTGCCTTGCACGCAGGAGGTCAACGGTTCGATCCCGTTTGGCTCCACCACTACTGCTTCTGTTTGTTGAAAGCTTAGAAATGAGCATTCCATCGTGATGATGGTGAATGTTGATTTCTAGTCTTTGGCTAGATCGTTCTTTAAAAATTTGGGTATGTGATAGAAAGATAGACTGGACGTTACTTTCACTGGTAACGGATCAGGCTAAGGTAAAATTTGTGAGTAGCTCTTAATTGAGCAATGCATGCGAATTTTCGGCGAATGTCGTCTTCACAGTATAACCAGATTGCTTGGGGTTATATGGTCAAGTGAAGAAGCGCATACGGTGGATGCCTTGGCAGTCAGAGGCGATGAAAGACGTGGTAGCCTGCGAAAAGCTTCGGGGAGTCGGCAAACAGACTTTGATCCGGAGATGTCTGAATGGGGGAACCCAGCCATCATAAGATGGTTATCTTAAGCTGAATACATAGGCTTAAGAGGCGAACCAGGGGAACTGAAACATCTAAGTACCCTGAGGAAAAGAAATCAACCGAGATTCCCTTAGTAGTGGCGAGCGAACGGGGACTAGCCCTTAAGTGGCTTTGAGATTAGCGGAACGCTCTGGAAAGTGCGGCCATAGTGGGTGATAGCCCTGTACGCGAAAATCTCTTGGTCATGAAATCGAGTAGGACGGAGCACGAGAAACTTTGTCTGAATATGGGGGGACCATCCTCCAAGGCTAAATACTACTGACTGACCGATAGTGAACTAGTACCGTGAGGGAAAGGCGAAAAGAACCCCGGAGAGGGGAGTGAAATAGATCCTGAAACCGTATGCGTACAAGCAGTGGGAGCCCACTTTGTTGGGTGACTGCGTACCTTTTGTATAATGGGTCAGCGACTTATTTTCAGTGGCGAGCTTAACCGAATAGGGGAGGCGTAGCGAAAGCGAGTCTTAATAGGGCGTCTAGTCGCTGGGAATAGACCCGAAACCGGGCGATCTATCCATGGGCAGGTTGAAGGTTGGGTAACACTAACTGGAGGACCGAACCGACTACCGTTGAAAAGTTAGCGGATGACCTGTGGATCGGAGTGAAAGGCTAATCAAGCTCGGAGATAGCTGGTTCTCCTCGAAAGCTATTTAGGTAGCGCCTCATGTATCACTGTAGGGGGTAGAGCACTGTTTCGGCTAGGGGGTCATCCCGACTTACCAAACCGATGCAAACTCCGAATACCTACAAGTGCCGAGCATGGGAGACACACGGCGGGTGCTAACGTCCGTCGTGAAAAGGGAAACAACCCAGACCGTCAGCTAAGGTCCCAAAGTTATGGTTAAGTGGGAAACGATGTGGGAAGGCTTAGACAGCTAGGAGGTTGGCTTAGAAGCAGCCACCCTTTAAAGAAAGCGTAATAGCTCACTAGTCGAGTCGGCCTGCGCGGAAGATGTAACGGGGCTCAAACCATACACCGAAGCTACGGGTATCACTTAGGTGATGCGGTAGAGGAGCGTTCTGTAAGCCTGTGAAGGTGAGTTGAGAAGCTTGCTGGAGGTATCAGAAGTGCGAATGCTGACATGAGTAACGACAATGGGTGTGAAAAACACCCACGCCGAAAGACCAAGGTTTCCTGCGCAACGTTAATCGACGCAGGGTTAGTCGGTCCCTAAGGCGAGGCTGAAAAGCGTAGTCGATGGAAAACAGGTTAATATTCCTGTACTTCTGGTTATTGCGATGGAGGGACGGAGAAGGCTAGGCCAGCTTGGCGTTGGTTGTCCAAGTTTAAGGTGGTAGGCTGGAATCTTAGGTAAATCCGGGATTCTAAGGCCGAGAGCTGATGACGAGTTACCCTTTGGGTGACGAAGTGGTTGATGCCATGCTTCCAAGAAAAGCTTCTAAGCTTCAGGTAACCAGGAACCGTACCCCAAACCGACACAGGTGGTTGGGTAGAGAATACCAAGGCGCTTGAGAGAACTCGGGTGAAGGAACTAGGCAAAATGGCACCGTAACTTCGGGAGAAGGTGCGCCGGTGAGGGTGAAGCATTTACTGCGTAAGCCCATGCCGGTCGAAGATACCAGGCCGCTGCGACTGTTTATTAAAAACACAGCACTCTGCAAACACGAAAGTGGACGTATAGGGTGTGACGCCTGCCCGGTGCCGGAAGGTTAATTGATGGGGTTAGCTAACGCGAAGCTCTTGATCGAAGCCCCGGTAAACGGCGGCCGTAACTATAACGGTCCTAAGGTAGCGAAATTCCTTGTCGGGTAAGTTCCGACCTGCACGAATGGCGTAACGATGGCGGCGCTGTCTCCACCCGAGACTCAGTGAAATTGAAATCGCTGTGAAGATGCAGTGTATCCGCGGCTAGACGGAAAGACCCCGTGAACCTTTACTATAGCTTTGCACTGGACTTTGAATTTGCTTGTGTAGGATAGGTGGGAGGCTTTGAAGCGTGGACGCCAGTTCGCGTGGAGCCAACCTTGAAATACCACCCTGGCAACTTTGAGGTTCTAACTCAGGTCCGTTATCCGGATCGAGGACAGTGTATGGTGGGTAGTTTGACTGGGGCGGTCTCCTCCTAAAGAGTAACGGAGGAGTACGAAGGTGCGCTCAGACCGGTCGGAAATCGGTCGTAGAGTATAAAGGCAAAAGCGCGCTTGACTGCGAGACAGACACGTCGAGCAGGTACGAAAGTAGGTCTTAGTGATCCGGTGGTTCTGTATGGAAGGGCCATCGCTCAACGGATAAAAGGTACTCCGGGGATAACAGGCTGATACCGCCCAAGAGTTCATATCGACGGCGGTGTTTGGCACCTCGATGTCGGCTCATCACATCCTGGGGCTGAAGCCGGTCCCAAGGGTATGGCTGTTCGCCATTTAAAGTGGTACGCGAGCTGGGTTTAGAACGTCGTGAGACAGTTCGGTCCCTATCTGCCGTGGACGTTTGAGATTTGAGAGGGGCTGCTCCTAGTACGAGAGGACCGGAGTGGACGAACCTCTGGTGTTCCGGTTGTCACGCCAGTGGCATTGCCGGGTAGCTATGTTCGGAATAGATAACCGCTGAAAGCATCTAAGCGGGAAACTAGCCTCAAGATGAGATCTCACTGGGACCTTGAGTCCCCTGAAGGGCCGTCGAAGACTACGACGTTGATAGGTTGGGTGTGTAAGCGCTGTGAGGCGTTGAGCTAACCAATACTAATTGCCCGTGAGGCTTGACCATATAACACCCAAGCAATTTGCTGACCTGAAAGGGCACCAGATTGCGGTGTGTGAAGACGACACAAGTCGAAAATTCGCAACGCAACACACAAATCTATTGCATACCCAATTTGCTGAAACGTCGAAAGACGGCTCAGTACCCGAATTTCTTGACGACCATAGAGCATTGGAACCACCTGATCCCATCCCGAACTCAGCAGTGAAACGATGCATCGCCGATGGTAGTGTGGGGTTTCCCCATGTGAGAGTAGGTCATCGTCAAGATTAAATTCCGAAACCCCTATCTGCGTATGCAGGTAGGGGTTTTGTTTTGCCCGCAGGAAAGTGCGAGCGGCATTACCGGTACTTGATCACAATCCCTTTGAGTTTCCGACCTTCGATGGTTTTTACATCGCGAGCCCAAAGCGGCCCGTTGACATAGGCGCCCACCGGTTGGATATGGTCGTAGACCACCACCACGGCATTGCCGCCGAGCTTGGCGGACTCTTCGCGTAGTTTTTCTTCTACCTGAGTGATGGTGGGAGCAGGCTCGACGCTCGCGTCGATGACCACCTCACCCAATCGGACGTGAGGTCGAAGAGGCTCGGTGCGCAGCACCACAACCTCGCTGGCGAGCGTCGGTGCGGGATGCTCCACACCCACATAGGCGGTGGTCTGGGCGTCGACGGTAGCGCACCCACTCAGCGTGAGCAGAGTGGCGGTGAGTCCTCCGGCCAGCAGTGACAGTTTGAAACGAGTGGACCAAGGCACGTCATGGGCAGGCATGGTGGGGTTCCTCCGAACAATCCGCCGCTGTATGAGGTAGCGTGTTGACGGTAGCAGACAGCCCGGCAGTTGCCAGAAGCCCAACCTTTCCAGGTTGGGCTTTTTTCATGCCTTGAGAAAGTGAGTTTCACTGATCCTTTTCGCAATTCACCATCCACGACACACCAAACCGATCAACCAACATGCCGAAGCGTGCTGCCCAGAACGTCGCTTCCAGTGGCATTTGAACGCTGCCGTCTTCCGATAATGCAGCGAAGACCCGTTCAGCCTCCGCAATGCTGTCGACATTCAGCGAAACCGAACAGCCGCTCATTTCGTCAGTAGGGCGATCAGGTGTTGTGTCCGAGCCCATGATCGCCTGATCGCCCACCAGCAGACGGGTGTGGATGATCAGGTTGTGGTAGTCCGTCGGAAAGTGCTCGCGCGCGGGGCTTTCGCCGAAGGTCATCATGACTTCGATCTGGCCTGGCAGGCTTTGGGCATAGAAGGTGAAGGCGGCTTTGCAGTCGCCGTTGAAGATCAGGTAGGGATTGATTTTCATGCTTTGCTCCCGGTAACGAAGAAGCGGAGGGAGGCTGAATTCACCTCCGGCGCCGCAGTGATTGGGCTCCCATTAGCAAAGCGTTAGATGTCGTGATTGGCAGGAATTGTTTAGATGTTTTTTCTATTGAAGCAGCGTGGCTTATGGCTTCCGGCGCATAGGTAACGATCCAAGGTCTTGGGTCCTCAAGCTACTGCCCGTGGAGCCGCGGGGCGTAGCAAACGTTCGATGGCTCCACTCACCAGACACTCCAACAACTCAACGCGCTCTCGCTCATCCAGTGAATGTTGCGCCAACCAGCCGGGTGCGCTGTTGAGTAAGTTTGCGATTGCATGTCCGGCGGCCAACAGACCCTGTTCACTGAAGCGGGACCGGGCCCCGAGCATCAGCAGCAATTTGCGCTCGTATTGCTCGCGCAGCTGCCGAACCCGTTCCTGTTGCTCTTCATTCAGGCAGCCGCTGTCGCGTTCTGCCAGACGAAAATGCCAGGGCATCTCCTGATGCAGGTTCAAATGCGCTCGGATAAGGGCATGGAGTTTGTCGCGTTTTGCCGGCGCCTTTTGCTCGATCCGCCCCAAGGTTGCCAACAGCTCTTCGTAGAACTCTTCGATCAGGTCGAGCAGCAAGTGCTGTTTGCTGGGGTAATGGTGATACAACGAGCCGGGAGCGAGCCCCAGGCAGGTCGCGAGCTCACGCATGCCAACCTGTCCGAAACCCTTGCAGGCGAACAGCTCCAGCACCTTGTCCCGGTACTCGGCAAAGCGCGAGCAACGCTCAGGCATAGGCATGGAAGCCACGCCCCGTTTTGCGCCCCAGGTAACCGGCGGCGACCATTTCCTTGAGCAGTGGAGCAGGGCGGTATTTGCTGTCGTTGAAGCCGTCGTAGAAGGCTTCGAGGATCGCCAGCACGGTGTCCAGACCGATCAGGTCCGCCAACGCCAACGGCCCGATCGGCTGATTGCAGCCCAGGCGCATGCCTGCGTCGATGTCTTCGGCGCTGGCCAGGCCTTCCTGAAACACCAGGATCGCTTCGTTGATCATCGGCACCAGAATCCGGTTGACCACGAAACCCGGACGGTTGCCCGCGGTGATCGCGGTTTTGCCGAGAGTGGTCGCCATGTCCAGCGCCAGGGCGTGGGTGGCGTCGCTGGTTTGCAAACCGCGAATCACCTCGATCAGGCCCATCACCGGCACCGGGTTGAAGAAGTGCAGACCGATGAACCGCTCAGGCTGGCTCACGCTGGCCGCGAGTTGGGTGATGGACAGCGAAGACGTGTTGGAGGCAATCACGCAATCGTCGCTGACCTGCGCGGCGATCTGTTGCAGCACGCGCAGTTTCAGCTCGAGGTTTTCGGTCGCGGCTTCGATCACCAGTTGCACGTTCTGCAGGTTGCTGTAGTCGGTGCTGGTGCGGATCTTGTCGAGGGCGGCGAGCTTTTGCTCTTGCGTCAGCGTTTCCTTGGCAACCTGTCGATCGAGGTTTTTGCCGACGGTCGCGACGGCCTTTTGCAGGGCGCTCTCGGAGATGTCGAGCAAGGTCACGTTAAAACCGGCCAAGGCGCAGACTTGCGCAATGCCATTGCCCATGGTGCCTGCGCCGATCACGCCAATGTTTTGCAGATTCATGTTCTGTCCTTCCGATCAAATCCCGCGATACCTTGGCCGCCGTAGTGGCCGAAGGCGTACTATTGGCCGCGAGTCTAGAGCCGGCGGGACGGTTGTCCTATGCCGAAACTGTTCAACGGCACTGGTGTTTTTTGCCATTCGGGTGATGGGGAGAGAAGCGTTCACATGCGGGAAAAGGACTCGGTTTCCGCCTACTTCGTGCAGGCAATGATCCATGGGCTGGGCAACAATCCGCAACGTCAGAGGGCTGCGCTTGAACAGGCCGGCATCGATCCGGCGTTGATGGAGCAGCCCACCGCGCGTGTACCGGCGAGTGCGTTTGCGGCGTTGTGGCTGATCCAGATCCGCGAGCTCAACGATGAGTTCTTCGGGCTCGACTCCCATGGCATGCCGCCGGGCGGTTTCGCCCTGATCTGCCGGGCATTGATTCAGGAACCTGACCTGCACAAAGCCATGCGCCAGTGCCTGGCCAATTTCGCGCTATTCCTCCACGACTTTCGCGGCACGCTGACGGTACGCGGAAAACGTGCGGTGATCAGCCTGCAGAACCACTCGCCAAACAGCGACGTCAGTCGTTTGGGCGAGGAGACGTTCCTGGTGTTGATGATCAGTCTGCTCTGCTGGCTGGGTGGGCGGCGCATCCCCATCGACCGCGCAGATTTTCGCCATGAACGTGTGTCGCTCAGCGATGACCGTTTGCTCTGGGGACCGAACCTGACCTTTGGCGCGGAGCGCACCGAAATCGAATTCGCCAGCCACTATCTGCGTCTGCCGGTGGTTCAGGATCTGGCCTCACTGAAAGTGTTTTTGCGCACCGCGCCGCAATGGCTGGTGATCCGTTTTCGCAATCAACACGGCCTGGCGTCGCAGGTCCACCAGCGCCTGCGTAACAGCCATTACAGCCAATGGCCGACCTTGCAGGCCTTTGCCCTGGAACAGCACCTGAGCCCCAGCACCTTCCGCCGAAAGCTGGAGCGTGAAGGGTGTTCGTATCAGGAGATCAAGGACGAGGTGCGGCGTGGCGTTGCCTTCGAACAGCTGCGCAAGAGCCGAGCGAGCATCAGTGACATTGCCGAGCAGCTGGGCTTTCAGGAGCCGAGTGCGTTCCATCGGGCGTTCAAGAAGTGGACGGGAGAAAGTCCGGGACGGTATCGGGCCCGGTATCAGGGGGAGCTCACGGAGTGACCCCTGTTCTTGATCGTTTCACCTCGTTACTCGACCAGGCGAGACGCGCCTTGCTGCTGGTCTGGGCAACGTCTCGCGGACTGTTTCTGGGATTGGTGCTGGCGACGCTGATCGCCGGGGTGCTTCCAGCGCTGGCGGCCTGGTTAGGCCAACGTATCGTCGATGCGGTCGTCACCGCCATGCAGTTGCACGCACAACAGGGCAGTGCGCCGTTGTGGCCGGTTGTGCGTTACGTGCTGTTTGAAGCGGGCGTACTCGCGTTGCTGTCCGGGACTCAGCGGGCGCTGTCGGTCCAGCAATCGCTGTTGCGGGTGCAGTTGGGGCAGAAGGTCAACACGATGATTCTGGAGAAGGCCCAGACGTTATCGCTGGTGCAGTTCGAGAATTCCGAGTTCTACGACAAGCTGGTTCGGGTGCGCCGCGAGGCTTCGACCCGGCCGCTGGCGCTGGTGATGAAGTCGTTGGGGCTGATCCAGAACCTGATTGTGTTGATCAGCTTCGGCGTGTTGCTGGTGCATTTTTCGCCTTGGGCACTGGTGCTGCTGGTGGTCGGTGCACTACCGGTATTCTTTGCCGAAGCGCATTTTTCCGGTGATGCTTTCAGACTGTTCACTCGCCGCGCGCCGGAGAGTCGACAACAGAATTACATCGAAACGCTGCTCTCCCACGAGGGCTACATCAAAGAGGTCAAATTGTTCGGTTTCGCGCCGCTGCTATTGAAGCGTTATCGCGAGACGTTCGCTCGGCTCTATGCCGAAGACCGGCGCCTGACACTACGTCGGGATGGCTGGGGATTTGTCCTCGGTCTACTGGGCACCGGCGCGTTTTATCTGGCGTATGCCTGGGTCGTGGTCGATACCGTCCATGGCAATATCAGCCTCGGGCAGATGACCATGTACCTGGTGTTGTTCAAGCAGGGGCAGACGGCGGTGAGCAGCAGCCTGAGTGCCATCAGCGGTCTCTACGAAGATGGCCTTTACCTCTCCAGCCTTTATGAATACCTTGCCGAGCCTGTTGTGGCGGATACCGGCAGCCTCACCGTGGGTGCGGTCCCCGGCGATGGCCTGCGTTTCGAGAACGTCGGTTTCCGTTATCCAGGTGCCAGTCGCGCCGCGCTGGAAGGCATCGATCTTCACCTTGTCCCCGGGCACAGTGTGGCGCTGGTGGGGGAGAACGGTTCGGGCAAGACCACGCTGATCAAATTACTGACGCGGCTGTACCGTCCTGATCAGGGGCGTATCCTGCTGGACGGCAGCGATCTGCAAGCGTGGGAAGAAGACGCGCTGCGGCGGCGCATCGGGGTGATTTTTCAGGATTACATCCGCTACCAATTCTCCGTCGGCGAGAACATCGGCGTCGGTGACACACTGGCGTTCAACGATGAACAGCGCTGGCAGGCCGCTGCCGCCGAGGGGATGGCCGCACCCTTTATCGAAGGGCTGGATCGAGGGTATGCCACGCAATTGGGACGGTGGTTCGCCGGGGGGCAGGAGCTGTCCGGCGGGCAATGGCAGAAGATCGCGTTGTCACGCGCCTACATGCGGCGCAACGCCGATATCCTGATTCTGGATGAGCCGACTTCTGCACTCGACCCGGCGGCGGAAGCGGCGGTGTTTGAGCATTTCAGTGAGCACACCGAAGGCCGGATGACGTTGCTGATCTCTCACCGGTTTTCCAGTGTGCGCAATGCCGACCACATCATCGTGCTGGACCAGGGCGCGATCCTTGAGCGGGGCGATCACGACAGTCTGGTGGCCGCGGGCGGGCGCTATGCGCAGTTGTTTGATTTGCAGGCCCGCGGTTACCGATAGCGCTCAAGACTCCCGAGAAACCCGCATCACTGTCGGGCCGGCCATCTGGGGTGGTTTTGTTTTCATCAAGCCGTCGAGTGCCTGGCGATACTGGCTACCACCCAGGCTCATGCTGTTGTTGTGCGTACCGCCGGGTACCAACAGCAGACGCTTGGGTTCGCTGGCGGCATTGAACAACTGCTGGCTGAACCGCGATGGCATGAACGGGTCGGCCAAGCCATGAACCACCAGCAACGGCATGTTGATGTCGACGATCTTGTCGATGGAATCGAATTTCTGCGACAGCAGCCAGCGCACCGGCAACCATTTCACTGGCAGGTTGCTGTCGGCCACTTGCGCCACGGCATCGCCCAGCGAGGTGAAGGTGGACTCGATCACCAGACCGCGCACCGGCACCACGCCATGGTCCTTTTTCGCCTGTGCGGCCAAGTCTGCCGCCAGGTCGATAGCCACCGCGCCACCGAGGGAGTGGCCGTAGATCAGGCGCTTGTTGGCGTCCGGTTGCATCTGGATGAAGCGCTCCCAGGCGGCTCGCGCGTCCTCGTAAACACTGGCTTCCGATGGCAGATCACCCTTACTCTGGCCAAACCCGCGGTAGTCGATGGCCAGTACCGAATAGCCCATGGCGCGCAATTGCTCGATGCGGAACGCCTGGCCCGTCAGGTTCCAGCGCACGCCATGCAGATAGAGGATCGACGGCGCATCGCGACGCGCGGCCGGCCACCACCAGGCATGCAGGCTTTGCCCGGCCTTGAAGCTGGCGGGCTTGATGTCGAATTCCTGAACGTCCTGCGGCAGACCGCGATACCAGCCAGCGTTGCCCGGCTCAATACGAAACAGCAGCTCGCGCTCTGTGTACTTGAGTACGCCGCAGCTCACCGGCACGCCGACGAGTAGCACGGCCATGCACAGCAGCGGCAGCCAGCGTCGGCTTAAGCGGCTCATCACATTCGAAAACATGCAGGGGTCCGGAGGATGAAAAGGAAAGCTCGGGTTTTAACAGAAGCGTGGGGAACGGTGGGGATAAATTCGACAGTCGTATGAATGGCCCGGCGCAGTGCCGGGCGATGACTTACTGGCAACTGCCACCTTTATGGTGCGAGCCGGTGCCGCCGACGGGGTGCGTGCCTTTAGGGCATGCCTGGGCCATCAGTGGGCTGGTGCAAAGAATAACGAGCAGGGTAAGCAGAGATAGTTTTTTCATGGATCCTCCGTGATAGCCACGACGCGTGGTGTCGCAATGATATCACTTCGTCCCGGTTTCGGCGGTGCTGCTTCGGGCCTCATCGTCGGAACGCCGCCCGGAGCAAGCTCGCTCCCACAGGGGAACGCATTTCAATGTGGGAGCGAGCTTGCTCGCGATGGCGTCGTTCCTGCCCACACATCTTTAAAGCCGTGCGCAAAGCCATTCGTCTTTGCTTCATACACCACGCAACAAAAAAGATTGAGTAATCACACAAAATGTTATTTAAATAACAAAATAAAAACGCCTCAAGGTGAAATAGCAATGAGCAAGATCGCAATCATCGGCAGCAACATGGTGGATCTGATCACCTACATCGACCGCATGCCGGCCCAGGGCGAGACGCTCGAAGCGCCGGGGTTTGCCCTCGGTTGTGGCGGCAAGGGCGCCAATCAGGCGGTTGCCGCCGCCAAGCTTGGGGCGGATGTGTTGATGCTCACCAAGGTCGGCGATGACCTGTTTGCCGACAACACCCTGGCCAACTTCCAGCACTTTGGCATCGACACCCGTTACGTGCAGCGTGTCCCCGGCGAGTCCAGCGGGGTGGCGCCGATCTTCGTTCAGGCCGACTCCCACAACAGCATCCTCATCGTCAAAGGCGCCAACGCACATCTCCTACCGGCGGATATCGACGCGGCCGCGCAGGCGTTGCGCGAGTGCTCGTTGATCGTTCTGCAGCTCGAAATCAACGTCGACACCGTTTACTACGCCATCGAGTTCGGCCGCGCACACAACATTCCGGTGTTGCTCAATCCGGCGCCGGCCTTGTCGGGCTTGAGCCGTGAACACCTGGCGCAACTGGATTTCCTGGTGCCCAACGAGTCCGAGCTGGCGTTGATCACCGGCCAGACCGTGGACTCACCGGAGATGGCCCATAAAGCCGCCCAGACATTGGTCGCCAGCGGCATCCGCCACGTCATCGTGACCCTCGGCCAGCAAGGCGCGCTGTATGTCGGCGAGGAGGGCGAGTTTCAGATTCCCGGTTTGTGTGTTGCCGCGCGCGACACCACCGGGGCAGGAGACGCCTTCATCGGTTGCTTCATTCATCACTGGAGTCGCGACCGCGATATCCGCGCCGCCATGACCCAGGCCGTGGCGTATTCCGCCTGCTCAGTCACGGGCCTTGGCACCCAGACGTCCTACCCGGACGCCACTGCATTCGCTGAATTCCAGCGCCAACTCGACGCCTGACGTCGAGCTGATTCACCACTCAACACTCACCACGGAGAACAACAATGACAAAGCCTCCGCTCCAACAGACGCCCGATGGTTTCTACCTGAACCGCACGCCCTGGTTCGCCTTCATTTTGCTGTGCAGCATCTTCGCGCTGTGGGCGGCGGCCGCGAGCATGAACGACGTGCTCATCGCGCATTTCAAGAAGGCCTTTCTGCTCAGCGATTTCCAGACCGCGTTTGTGCAGTCGGCGTTTTATCTGGGCTATTTCTTCGTGGCGATTCCGGCCGCGCTGGTGGTCCGCCGTTTCAGTTACAAGACCACCATCCTGATCGGCCTGATGCTGTACATGTTCGGTTGCCTGTTGTTCTTCCCGGCGGCATCGACCGCCAAGTACGGCATGTTCCTGCTGGCGCTGTTCGTGATCGCGGCGGGGCTGTCGTTCCTCGAGACCGCCTGCAACACCTATTCGACGTTGATGGGCCCGCGTGAAACCGGCACCCGTCGACTGAATATTTCCCAGACTTTCCACCCCTTCGGTGCGATGGCTGGGGTGTATGTCGGCAGCTTCGTGATGTTCAAGGACACCGACGCCACCCACGAGCAACTGACGCAAATGAGCGCCTCGGACGCGGCGATCCAGCAACTGCAAATGATCCAGTCCACGTTGCTGCCGTACAAATGGATGATCGCGGTGCTGGTGCTGATGTTCATCCTGATCGCCATCACCCGGTTTCCCGCGTGCAAAGGCAACCAGCCGAGCAGCAAGAAAACCGCCAGCCTCGGCCAGAGCCTGTCGCGGCTGTGGCGTAACAAGCGGTTTACCTTTGGTGTGTTAGCGCAGTTTCTGTACGTGGGGGCCCAGGTCGGTGTCTGGAGTTTCACCATCCGCTTGGCGATGCAGTTGGGCGGCATGAACGAGCGCAGTGCCTCGTGGTTTCTGCTGACAACGTTTGCCGCGTACTTTGTCGGCAAGCTGATCGCCAACGTGCTGATGCGCAAACTGCACCCGGCCAAGGTGCTGGCGGTGTACGGCATGCTGTGCATCGCGTTGCTGGCCTACACCATTCTGGTGCCGAACATCACGGCGGTATACGCAGCCGTTGGCGTGAGCGTGTTCCTCGGTCCGTGCTGGCCGACTATCTACGGCCTGACGATTGACGGCTTGGGTGAAGACACCGGTGTCGGCGGTTCGCTGCTGGTAATGAGCATCGTCGGTGGCGGGGTGATTCCGATCTTCCAGGGCCTGCTGTCTGACTACAGCGGCGGCAACATGCAATTGGCCTATAGCGTGCCGCTGCTGTGCTTCATCGTGATCGTGATGTACGCGGTGCGTTGCCTGCGTCATTCCGACAGCGAACGGGCACCGGTGGGTGCGGTGGTCGCGTCATGAATACGCGGATCAATCTTCATCCGTCGCAGTTCGGCGAGGGGCGCAAAACCTTGCTGGAATCCGAGGCCTTCACCGTCAGCGCCTGGGTCTATCCCAATGGCGTGCTGGCCGTGGAATTGGCCAACGGTCGCGGCAGTCTGGTGGTACTCCCTTATCAAGGCCAGATGATCTGGTCCGCCGTGTTCGACGGTTGCGACCTGACCATGCGCAACCTGTTCAGCCAACCCAAACCCAGCCCGACGGTGATCGGCACCTATGGCTGTTTCATGTTTCACAGTGGCCTGCTGCGCAACGGTTGCCCGAGTCCCGAGGACGATCATCCGCTACACGGCGAGATGCCCTGCGCGGCCATGGATCGCGCCTGGCTGGAGGTCGGTGAAGACAGCGTGGGTCAATACCTGCGATTGGGTGGCGAGTGCGAATACGTGCAGGGTTTTGGTGACCGTTATCGGGCCAGCCCGAGCGTGACTTTACGGGCTGACTCAGGGCTGTTCGACATTGCGATGCAGGTGACCAATCTCGCGGGCAAACCGATGGACCTGATGTACATGGCGCACATGAATTACGCCTATGTCGAGGGCGCTCGTTTCATCGAACCTTTGGGTTTCGAGCGGGTGCGCTTGCGCAGCAGCGTGCCGGCCCACGTGAAACCGGCGCCGGTCTGGACGGAATACATGCAGGTGCTAACGAAAGACCCGGAGCAGTTCACATGCCTGGATCGACCCGCGCTTTACGATCCCGAGATCGTGTTTTTCTTCGACGGTGTGCGGGCGGATGACAGCGGTCATGCGCATTTTCTGCTGAGCCATCCGGACGGTGCGGCGTTCTACACCCGCTACCGTCCCGACCAGTTCGAGCATGCAGCACGCTGGATTTTGCACAATGCCGATCAACACGTGGCGGCGTTCGTGTTGCCGTCCACTTGCGAGCCGGAAGGCTATCGCGCCGAGTTAGCCAAGGGCCACGTGCGTTCGCTGGCGGCAGGGGCGACGGCTGATTTCAGCGTCACCACCGGTTACCTGAATGCAGTGGAACAACAGGCCCTGATCAGATGATCAACTGCGCGCCGCTGGCGGTAATGGCGTCGCGGTAGGCCTTGGGGATTTTCTTGTCGCTGACCACGAACTGAAAGTCTTCAAGGTTGGCGAAATGCGCAGTGCGCACCGTGTCGAACTTGCTGTGGTCGGCCAGCAGCAGCCGTTGTTGCGCCTGACGCAAGACTTTCTGCTTGACCTCTACTTCATTGAAGTTGAAGCAGGTCACGCCGAAGTCCTGACTGATGCCGGCAGCGGAAACGAAAGCCCAGGTCAGGCGTACGCTGTCGAGGATGCCGGTTTCGGTCTGATTCTCGAACACCTGGTTCTTGCGGTGGAACGTGCCGCCGCACATCACGATGTGGCAGTTGGGCTTTTGCGAGAGTTTGAGCAGCACGTTCAGGGAGTTGCACACGGCCGTGAACTCGAGTTCGTCGGGGATGAAGTCGACCACGAAAGGCGTGGTGGTGCCGCAGTCGAAGAACACCGTGTCGCCCGGCTGGATAAACCCGGCGGCGAGTTTGCCGATGCGACGCTTTTCTTCGACGTGGCGGGTGTCCTGTTCGGCCACGCGGTAATCGCCGGGCTCGCTGCCGTCGTGAATTTTCGTGATGTAGCCACCGAGCAGCCGCAGGTGGTCGGTGTACTTGCTCAGGTCGCGGCGCAGGGTCATCTCGGACACGTCCAGCAACGCCGCCATCTCGCGCAGATGAATGGCGCTCTGGTCTTGCAGAGCTTGTTGAATCAGCTTGAGACGCTCGGCTTTTTTACTGTCCACAGGCATTCCGGGGTTGATTGTTGGTGTTGTTTAAGTAACATTATTTGTTAGTTTTGTAACGTTTTTGCGCGAATCACCCTCGATTGTGGCGCAGGGGCATTTGAATATACAAACAGGAGTTTTTGCGATGGCACACCTCGAACCCCAAGCGTTGGCGCAGTACATCGATCATACCTTGCTGGCGCCTGATGCTTCCCGCGAGCAAATCGCAACGTTGTGCCGCGAAGCAGTAGAACACGGCTTCTATTCGGTGTGCGTGAACTCGGGGCAGGTCCCTCATGCGGCTCAATGCCTTACAGGGCAAAGCGTCAACATCTGCGCAGTGGTCGGCTTCCCGCTGGGCGCCGGTCTGAGCGAGACCAAAGCCTTCGAAGCTGAGCGGGCGATTGCCGCCGGTGCCGGGGAGGTCGACATGGTGTTGAACATCGGCGGGTTGAAAGACGGTTTGTTCGATCAGGTGCGGGACGACATCGCCCAGGTCAAACAGGCCTGCGGCAGTGTGCCGCTGAAAGTCATTCTGGAAAACTGCCTGCTCACCGACGCCGAAAAAGTGAAGGCCTGCGAGATTTGCCGTGAGCTGAACGTCGCTTTCGTCAAAACATCGACTGGCTTCAGCCGCAGCGGCGCCACCGTGGAAGATGTCGCCCTGATGCGCCGCACCGTCGGCGCGGTCATCGGGGTCAAGGCTTCCGGTGGCGTACGCGATTACCCGACCGCGCTGGCGATGATCGAGGCCGGCGCCACCCGACTGGGCACCAGCTCGGGCATCGCGATTATCAGCGGCGCCCAGGCGGTGGGCGAGGGGTATTGATCAGTTAGACCTGCGGCATACCGCTCGTGTACGAGTGGTTATTGATGAAATTGTCGCGGTGTTTTCTGGCACTCGGGACTAAAGCTAAAGATCGCAGCCTCGTTTCACTCGACAGCTCCTACAGGGATTTACGTACACCTGTAGGAGCTGTCGAGTGAAACGAGGCTGCTATCTCTTGATCTTTATGGCATTTCCGGCAGCTCTTGGGGCCGCAGGTCAAACACCAGCACTTCGGCATCCACGCCGTTGCTCAGGGCCAGTACCTGTTCATCGCGAACCCTCACACCATCACCTTCCTGCAAAGGCACGCCGTTGAGTTCAACACTGCCGCGGGCCACATGCACATAGGCATAGCGATTGGCGGCCAATTCCAGCGTTGCGCTTTCCTTGCCGTCGATCAACGCGGCATACACCCGTGCATCCTGACGCACCTTCAGCGAACCCTTCGCCCCGTCGGGGGAGATGATCAGTTGCAGACGGCCGCGTTTCTTCTGCGTGCTGAAGTGCTCTTGCTGATAACGCGGTTTGGCGCCGCTGACTTGCGGCACGATCCAGATTTGCAGGAAGTGCACCGGCCGGGTGGTCGAGTGGTTGTATTCGCTGTGCGCCACGCCGCTGCCGGCGCTCATCAACTGCACGTCACCGGGGCGGATCACCGAGCCGGTGCCCAGAGTGTCTTTGTGTTCCAGCGCACCTTCAAGCACGTAGGAGAAAATCTCCATGTCGCGGTGCGGGTGCTGGCCGAACCCTTTACCGGCGGCAACCCGGTCATCGTTGATCACCAGCAGGTCGGAAAAACCCTGCTCTTTCGGGTTGCGATAGTTGGCGAAGGAAAAGGTATGGAACGACTTCAACCAACCGTGATTGGCCGCGCCGCGATCCGAAGCTTTGCGAAGGGTCAGCATGATGAAACCTCCTGTGGGGACGTTGATTCGTCCGAGTGAGGAGAAGGTTAATGGTTACTGGCTGATGCAATAAGTGGATGGAAACTGAAATACTGTCCCTTTGAGGTTGACAGTAATCGACGCGCAATCAGGTATTCTCCTCAGGCGCTGGCGCCACACTTGGCCATAATGCACAGCATCCTTCTGATACCGACACCAAACCCTGTGGGAGCGGTGTTTGGCAGATGGATTTTCTTTTGACTTCAGTGATTTTGAACCCATGAAAACCGTGGCTATGGTGTTGTTTCCGGACTTTCTGCTGCTCGATATGGCCGGTCCCATGGAAGTGTTTTCCATCGCCAATCGCTATCTGGCAGCGGATGAGCATTATGTGTTGTCGACCATTGGCACCGAGCATGGCGCACTGCGTGCGTCCAACGGCGTCAGCGTCCAGGCCGATTTGCACATCGATCAGGCGACGCAACGTTTTGACCTGTTGCTGGTGCCGGGTGGGCCGGGGGCCTACAACGAAAAACATCCACCCCTGCTTGGCTGGCTCAAAGGTGCGGTCAATCAGGCCGAGCGTTATGGCTCGATCTGCACCGGTGCGTTTGTGCTGGGACATGCCGGTTTACTGGATGGTTATCGCGTCACCACCCACTGGCACTACACCGAACGCCTGATCAAGGGCTTTCCCAAGGCCACCGTCGAGACCGATCAGATTTACGTGCAGGACCGCAACCTCATCACCTCCGGCGGCGTCACTGCCGGCATCGACCTGGCACTGTCGGTTGTCGCCGAAGACCATGGCAAGAAAGTCGCCCAGGACGTTGCCAAGGTATTGCTGGTGGTCATGAAGCGACAGGGTGGGCAGGCGCAGTTCAGCCCGTTGATGGCCGCCGTCGCACCGCAGGAAACGCCGATCACTCGCGTGCAGAACTATGTACTCGAACATCTCGATGAAGCCTTCAGCATCGAACGCATGGCCAGCCTCGCGAACATGAGTGCGCGGCACTTCGCCCGGATGTTTGCCCGGGAAGTAAACATGACACCTATGGAGTTTCTGCAAAGCGCGCGAATTGATTGCGCCAGGAATTTGCTGGAAACCAGCGACTTGCCGCTCAAGACCGTGGCTTTCAAAAGTGGCTTCGGCAGCGTGCGGCACATGCGCTTTCTGTTCAGTGAAAAGCTCGGTTTGACCCCGACCCAATACCGCGAACAGTTCAGCTAGAGCCTTCTTGTCCGTTTTGCGCACCGTGATGGCTGTGACGCTCCCACCGTGGCAGTTGTACCGTCACTGATGCCTGCCAAGATAGCCTGAACGCTTTGCAATGGAGGTGCGGGAGCCTGGAAGGCGGGTGCAAGGGATGTTGTTGCACTGTGAGCCGGGCCAGGTTTCAGCACGTGAATGTGCATGAACAGCCTCAGAAATTTAAACAGCGATGCGGTGCTGCGATTCGGCCCCTATGCATTCCACCTGCGGCAACGGCTGATCCTTGACGGTGATCGACCGCTGCGCATGGGCGGTCGGGCACTGGATATCCTCCAGGTGCTGGTCGAGCGCGCCGGCAACGTGGTCAGCAAGGACGAACTGATTGCCCGCGTCTGGCCGACGTCCGTGGTCGAGGAAATCAACCTGCGCGTGCACATTGCGGCCCTGCGTCGGGCGCTTGGCGACGGGCAGAATGGCCAGCGCTACATCGTCAACATTCCCCAACGCGGTTACAGCTTTATCGCCCCGGTGCAGCCTGCGTCCGCGGGCACGCAGGTCTTGATCGAGACCGTTCAAAAAAATCAGCACAACCTGCCCGCACGACTCACGCCGGTGACCGGCCGAGATTCGATGGTCGGCAGTCTCGTCCGGCAGTTGCCGGTTCGGCGTTTCATGACGCTGGTTGGCCCCGGCGGCGTCGGCAAGACCACGGTGGCGTTGCGTGTCGCCGAACTGCTGTTGCAGCACTATGAAGATGGCGTGTGGCTGGTTGATTTCGCGGCGATCGATGACCCTACGCGAGTGGTCGATCATCTGTCCCAGACCCTTGAACGGGAGATCGGCACGACGCTGGACGGGCTGGCAAACCGGCACACGTTGCTGGTGCTCGACAACTGCGATCACCTGCTGGAACACTGCCAACGCCTGGTCGAGGCGTTGCTGATGTCGGCGCCTCGGTTGTCCATTCTGGTGACCAGCCGCGAGCCTTTGCAGGCAGCAGGGGAAGCGATCCAATGTGTGCCGTCTCTGGCGGTGCCGCCCGTGTCGGCGTTGCACAGCGTCGCCGAAGCCATGGGGTATTCGGCGGTGCAGTTGTTCGTCAGTCGTGCCCGAACCCGTCAACAAGGGTTTGCGTTGCGCGAACAAGACCTCCAGGCGGTCCGTGAAATCTGTCGGCGGCTCGATGGGTTGCCACTGGCCATTGAACTGGCAGCGGCGCAGATCCACGCGCTGGCGTTGGTCGGTTTGCAAGCTCAGCTGGATAACTGTCTTCAGCTGCTGACCCAAGGTCGGCGCACGGCGGTGCCCCGACATCAGACGCTCAAAGCTGCGCTGGACTGGAGCTATGAGCGGCTGAGCCTGCCGGAACAAACCGTGTTGCAGCGCCTGTCGGTGTTCAAACTGTCCTTCACCCTCGATGCCGCGATTGGCGTGTGCAGTTGCGTGGAGCTGAAGCCCGATCAACTGGCGGAACTGGTGAAGCGATTGGTCGCCAAATCGTTGCTCTCGATGGATCAGGTCAACGGCACAACCCGTTATCGCTTTCTCAACACCACGCGCACGTATGCCCTTGAGAAGCTCGAACACAGCGGCCATCTGCGGGTGTTTGAGCGGCGCTATTCGCACTACATCAGCAGAGCGCGCTGGGTCTCAGGCGTGCAGTTGCCCATGGAGCTCGTCGAGTAATCGACGGACTTTGCTCAGGTCCGGTGTAGAAAATCCCTCGGTGAACCGATGGTAGATCGGTGCCAGCAGCTCATGAGCTTGCTGATACAAGCCCTGACGCTGCCAAAGTTGCGCCAGCGAGGTGGCGCTGCGCAGTTCCCACGCCAGGGCGCCCTGATGTTTCGCCACGTTTAATGCCCTGATCAGCACGGCCTCGGCCGCTTCGGTTTTCAGTGGGCAATTCTCGGCCAGCAACGCATCAGCCCGGGCCCGCAGAACTTCCGCCGTACTCCAGCCGGCCGTACCGGTGTCGGCCCGTTGCAACAGGGCGTCATCGACGAAACCGCTATCCAGCGTGACCATGATGTCCTTGATCAGCCCCACGCCTGGCTGAAGAGGCAAGTGCGCCTCGGTGCGGTCGATCACCTGCGCATAGTGCCGGGCCCAGGTGTAGAACAGCAGCACCGAATGTTTCTGTGCTTGTTCCAGCAGCAGGCGCAAGAGTTCACGAGCGGTACGGGTATCGCCGTTGTAGTGAGCGATCAGGCAACCGGCCAGTGCCAGGGTGTAGCAGATGGACGTGCCGTGGTTGATCTGGATCGCAATGTCCAGCGCTTGCCGGGCGGTGCGCCAGGCTTGTTCCGGTTGCCCCTGCAACCAGAGGATGCGCGCCAGAATCGTCAGGGCGGCGACGCTCTGATCGTAGTGCACGCCAAAACCGTAAGTGAAACGGTTGAGGTGGCCGCTCTGGGCCATGCGCTGAAGGACCTGTTCGGCATTCATCCGCGCCTGCTGCTGGTCCCCGGCAAAGTGCAACGCCAGCACCCGCAAGCGATGCGTGCTAAGGGACACCACCGCATCGCCGTGCAGCCCCAACCGATCGAATTGCCGGCTCTGTTCCAGGGCCATTTGATAGTTGGCGCAACAGAGGTTGACCGCCATGTGCCCGGACACCGCCCGCAACTGACCGGCCAAATCGTTGCAATGTTTGGCCAGGGTTCTGGCGCTGACGAACGCCTCGATGGTTTCCGCCGTGCCGACCTGAGTGTGATAACAAGAACTGCCGAGGGCGAGATGCAGGGCTATTTTCAGCTGCGGGCAGGGATCGGATGTTGCATCGAGCAGTGACAGCGCCTTGCGCACGTACAGGCCGTGCTCCTTGAGCAGCGACAGTTCCTGCCACAGCGGCGTGGAAGCTGCCGTCAGGCGGATCGCCAATGCCTGCGGTCCTTGTGCGTTCAAGCCCCAGTCGAGGGCCGAACGAATGTCTTCCAGATTGCGGGCATAACGCTCGATCCACGTGCTTGTCGGGATCAGCTCCCACTCGTGCTGGGCCTGATTCATCAACGCCAGGCAGCGTTCGGCGTGACGTTTGCGGGTATCGGGCCGGTCGGCGGCCTGGTCGAGTTTTTCCAGGGCATAGCTGCGGGTGATGTCGAGCAATCGGTAGAACACCTCTTCGTCACCCACTTCCACGTTCAGCAGCGATTTGGCCACTAGTTGCGTAATCGAGCCAAACACAGCCTGCGGTTCGATGTGTTCGCCGACGATCACCGCCGCCGCCGATTCCAGGGTGAATCCGCCTCTGAACACACCCAGTCGGCGCAGACAGGTTTGTTCGCAGGCACTCAGTAGCTCGAAGCTCCAGTCCAGCGTGGCACGCAGGGTTTGGTGTCGGCCCAACGTGGTCTGGCAACCCCGGGTGAGCAGGCGAAAACTGCCTTGGAGTTGGGTCAATAATCCGTTTAATCCGAGGCCGCTGACTTGCGCGGCCGCCAGTTCGATCGCCAGTGGAATACCGTCCAGACGCCGACAGATTTCAATCGCCAGCGGCAGCTCGTCATCGGTCAGTTCGAAGCTGTCGTGGCCGGCCATCGCGCGTTCGACGAACAACTGCAGGGCGGAAAATGTAAGGGCCTGAGCGCGGTCTGGTACGGCGATGGGGGGAGGGCAGTCCAGCGACTCCAGGCGCTGAACACATTCACCTTCGGCCCGCAGGCTCTCACGGCTGGTGGCCAGGATGTGCACCTCTGGAGCGGCGCGCAGGATGCTTTCGCTCAACAATGCGATGGCGTCTACCAGGTGTTCGCAGTTGTCGATCACCAGCAGCATCTGCCGGTCGCGCAAGAACGCGGCGAGGCCGCTCATCGGCTCGGCGTCGTGCAAGGACAGTTCGAGCAATGTCGCCAGGTGAACCGTGATCATCGACGGATCGTTGATCGGCGCCAGGTCCAGCAGACGAATGCCATCCCGGTAGCGCCCGATCAGTTGTTCGGCGACACGCAGGGCCACGGTGGTCTTGCCGATCCCACCGGGGCCGACCAGGGTAATGAAACGCTGGCGTGACAGCTGGACCATCAGGTTATCGACGAGGGACTGGCGACCGATCATGCGGGTTCGACGAACGGGCAGGTTGTGACCGCTCGGCGCGGGCGCTTCGCTCCCTGGAGGGTGCTCGATGTGCTCCAGCGAATAGGGCGCCACAAAGCTGTACCCGCGCTGCGCCACGGTGACGATGTAACGCTGGCCGGCCTGGCCGTCACCGAGGGCCTTGCGCAATGCGGCCATGTGCACCCGCAGGTTGATGTCTTCCACCACGCTTTTGGGCCAGACCCCGGCGATCAGCGTTTGTTTGCTGACCACCTTCCCGGCGTGTGCCAAAAGGATCAACAGAATGTCCATGGCACGCCGACCCAGGCGCAGGGGCTGGTCGGCCTCCATGACCAGACGTTGTCCGGGATAGATCCGGTAGGGGCCGAAATGGATGGCTTGTTCGGGGGGAAGGGTCAACGTGTCACTCCTGCTTGCCGCCGTCTGGTACGCGGTTTCCGAGCATATTCGTCAGGTTTTTACGGCCGCGCAATGCGCTGGCCGGATGACGCTGCAATGTCCGCCTGGACCGCTGGTTTGCGGCCACTGTTCATGAGTTCCGTATTTATTGGGCGCAGCGGTCTTGAAGGTATCGCTGAGGCTTTTGGCGCACCAGGGAAAATTAACAACATTTAACTCGTCCTGCGTCTGGTCTACGCCCAAAACTCTCCTACAGGGATTAAACATGTCATGAGGACGCCGGAATGAGCAACGTGGTGGTGGTCTTTCACAGTTCTGGGCGAACGAGTGGCGCGGCTGGCTGAACGCATGAGCCACTCACCGGTTTGATTCACCCCAACACTCACTAAGGAGACAGCGCATGAGTACGTTCACGACCCGAGACGGCACCGAGATTTATTACAAGGACTGGGGCACCGGTCAGCCTATTGTCTTCAGCCACGGCTGGCCATTGAACGCCGACAGCTGGGAATCGCAGATGATCTTCCTGGCCTCCAAAGGCTACCGGGTGATCGCCCATGATCGCCGCGGTCATGGCCGCTCCAGCCAGCCATGGACCGGCAACGACATGGACACCTACGCCGATGACCTGGCGCAGTTGATCGAGTTGTTGGATCTGCAAAACGTCGTGCTGTTCGGCTTCTCCACCGGCGGCGGCGAAGTGGCGCGTTACATCGGTCGTCACGGCACCGGGCGCGTTTCCAAGGCCGGGCTGATTTCTTCGGTGCCGCCGCTGATGCTCAAGACTGAAGCCAACCCCGGGGGCCTGCCGATCGAAGTGTTTGACGGCATTCGCGAGGCATCCCTGGCCGACCGTTCGCAGCTTTACATCGACCTCGCAAGCGGTCCGTTCTTCGGCTTCAACAAACCGGACGCCAAGTCATCTCAGGGCATGATCGACTGGTTCTGGATGCAAGGCATGACCTCCGGCCACAAGAACGCATATGACTGCATCAAGGCGTTCTCCGAAACCGACTTCACCGAAGACCTGAAGAAGTTCGACATACCGACGCTGGTGGTGCATGGCGATGCCGACCAGGTGGTGCCGATCGAAGCGGCGGGCATTGCGTCTGCAAAACTGGTGAAAGGATCTACGTTGAAGATCTACCCTGGCGCTCCCCATGGCTTGACGGATACCCACAAGGATCAGCTCAACGCTGATCTGTTGGCGTTTTTGAAGGACTAAGCGTTAATCCCTGGCCCCCCGATCCTATGCCATGGAAGCTCTGTAGCAGCTGTCGAGCCCCGGCGAGGCTGCGTTCGGCTGCGAAGCAGTCGTGAGTTCAGCACCCCGGTGTTTCAGGTAGGGCGCGCTCTCGCATTTTGCGACTGCTTCGCAGCCGAACGCAGCCTCGCCGGGGCTCGACAGCTGCTACAGGAAATGTGTTGGCGGGTCTACGGCGCGTGAAGTTGAGCCGTGTAGGCGGGGCGTTGGGGCAGGGCGCGCACAGCGCGGCAACGCCACGCAAACGGAGTGATGCCTTCATTGCGAGTGAAGATGTGGCAGAAATGCGCCTGATCGCAGAAGCCGCATTCGAGACTGATTTGCGTCAGCGTCAGGTCGGTGCTCTGGATCAATTGCTTGGCGCGGGCGATGCGCTGGTTGCGAATCCAGTCTTGAGGTGAGAGCCCGGTGCTGCACTTGAACGCGCGGGAGAAATGACTGCGCGAAAGGGCACAAGCGCGGGCCAGTTCGGTCACTTCAACGGTTTCACCAAGGCGCTCGAGGATCAGTTGCTTGACCAGGCTTTCGCGCCACGGGGTCAGGCCACCGGTGTTTTTCTTTCGCGTTTCAGTGGCCGTCGCGCGGTCGACGTTTTGCTGAGAATGGGCCATGACAAATGTCCGTGTCGGTGAGCTTCATTTTTGGCCGCAGGGCTCTGGCAGGCGAGTTAAACGTTGTTAATTCCGTCCATGTGCGGTGGTAACCAACAGCGCTAACTCAGCACATTGCTGCAATTTCTACGGGGGCGAGCCGTGCAAAATCGAGGTCATCTGGCGGCGTGGTGTGTGGCCGCTCTTCTGACTCGACCAAGGTGGTGGCATGAAACATTCTCTGGTTTGCACGTTGGGGCTCGCGGTAGCGCTGGCGTCCGGCATTTCCTCGGCTCAGGCCCCGGCGCAAGTCGGCACACAAGTGCCGGGTTACTACCGGTTGGCGGTGGGCGATTACGAGGTGACGGCGTTGTTCGACGGCTACAACGATCTGTCGCCCAAACTGCTCAAGGGCCTGAGTCAAAGTCAGATCCGCGCGCTGCTGGCTCGCCGCTCGATTGAAACGCCGGGCGTACAAACCGCGTTCAACGCTTTTCTGATCAACACTGGCAAGCAGTTGATCCTCGTCGATACCGGCGCCGGCCAGTGCATTGGTGCTACAGCCGGGATGCTGTCAGACAATATGAAAGCCGCCGGTTATGAGCCTGCGCAGGTCGATACGATTTTGTTGACCCACCTGCATTTGGACCATGTCTGCGGACTGGTCGACGGCCAACAGAAACCGATTTTCGCCAACGCCACGGTCTTTGCTGCGAAGGCAGAAGCCGACTACTGGCTTGATCCCCAGGCCCTCGCCAAGGCGCCCGAGGGTGCCAGGCCGTACTTCAAAATCGCCCAGGACTCGACCGCGCCCTACGTCGCGGCGGGTCGCTTCAAGACGTTCGATGCAGGTCAGTCGCCCGTGCCGGGTATGGAGGCGGTTCTCGAGGCCGGTCACACGCCGGGCAGCACCACGTACCGCTTCACCTCGCAGGGGCAGAGCATTTTGTTCATGGGCGACCTGGTGCATAACCTCGCGGTGCAGTTCGAGCACCCTGAAGTGTCGATTGGCTTTGACGTCAACAGTCAGCAAGCGATCAAGAGTCGCGCCAAGGTTTTCAGCGATGCAGCGGCGAGCAAAGTCTGGGTAACGGCGGCGCATTTGCCGTTTCCGGGCATCGGCCATATCGCCGCAGAGGGCAAGCATTTCCAGTGGGTACCGGTGGAGTACGGTCCTTACAAACGTGCGGCCAACGTACCGCTGATCGAATGAAGTCCACCGCTTGGTACCTGGCTGAACACACGAGGGAATCTGCCTGTGAACCGTAACGATTTGCGCCGCGTCGACATGAACCTGCTAGTGATTTTCGAAGCGTTGATGTTCGAAAAGAACCTCACCCGTGTTGCTGAAAAACTATTCATGGGGCAGCCGGCGGTGAGTGCGGCGCTGGGGCGGTTGCGGGATCTGTTCGACGATCCGCTGCTGTTGCGCAATGGCCGCGGGATGGAGCCGACGGGGCGGGCACTGGCGATCCTCAAGGAGCTGCAACCGGCGATGGATGTGATTTCCGGGGCGGTGAGCCGAGCTAAAGAATTCGATCCCGCTACAAGCTGCGATGTGTTCCGCATTGGTTTGTCGGACGACGCAGAGTTCGGTTTGTTTCCGCCGTTGTTGCGGCAACTGCAGGAAGAGGCGCCGGGGATCGTCGTGGTGGTGCGTCGCGCCAACTATCTGCTGATGCCGGCATTGCTGGCCTCGGGAGAAATTTCCGTGGGGGTGAGCTACACCACGGATTTACCTGCGAATGCCAAGTGTAAGAAGTTGCGGGACATCCCCTGCAAAGTGCTACGTGGGGACAAACGACCGGGGAAGCTGACGCTCGATGAATACTGCGAACGACCGCATGCCATGGTGTCGTTCTCCGGCGACCTGAGCGGCAACATCGATCTGGATCTGGCCAAGGTCGGCCGCAGCCGCCGCGTGGTATTGGGCGTGCCGCAGTTCAGCGGGTTGCGCGCGTTGCTTGCCGGCACTGAAATGATCGCCACCGTGCCTGATTATGCGGCGTGCGCGCTGGTTGAAGGGTGTGCGTTGCGGTCTGAAGATCCACCGTTTCCCATCGATGCGGCGCAGCTGTCGATGGCCTGGAGCGGGGTGCATGACAACGATCCGGCAGAGCGGTGGTTGCGGTCGCGGATCAGTGAGTTCATGTCAAAGCCTTTGCCTGTTTCGGCTTGAACATGGCGACCTGACAGCCGATCTGCAATTCACTGTAGATCGGCGCGCGGTCGCAAAAAGAGCACGTACATCCAATTTTTCCCCTCCCCGCACCGGCACTATCGAATGACGTTCCGGCACATCGCTGCCGGTGGTTTTTCATTAGTGCAGGTAGCCCATGAATGCTTCGCGATGGGATGAGCGAGCCCAGGATCTCGGGCTGTTTTTTTTGCGGGTCAGCGGTGGTTTGTTTCTGCTGTGGGTGCACGGTTTGCCGAAACTGCTTAACTACAACGCTCAACTGCAAGTCATCGAAGACCCTTTCCACCTGGGCGCGAACGTCACGCTGATGCTGGCGATTTTTGCCGAGGTGCTGTGTCCGTTACTAATCGTCGCCGGGGTGTTTGTGCGTTTGGCGTGCCTGCCGATTCTGTGTGTGCTGCTGATCGCGCTGTTGATTGTGCATCCGCAATGGAGCCTCGATGAAGGGCAGTTCGGCTGGCTGCTGATGATGTTGTTCACCAGCCTTCTTATCGCCGGGCCGGGACGGCTGGCGCTCAATGTCCGTTTCCCTGGAGCTTTGCGTTATGCCTGAATCCAATCGTTTCGAGGAAGTCGTGACACTGGTCATCAAGCACAGGGTCAAGGCGGGGTTTGAAGTGCCCTACGAAGCCTGGTTGCGCAACATTGTCAGCGTCGCCGGGCAACAGGAAGGGCACTTGGGTGTCGATGTGATTCGCGGCAAGAGTGCCGGTCTTGACCTGTACACCTGCGTGCTGCGCTTCTGCTCGACCGAATCGATGCAGCGCTGGCTCGATTCGCCGCAACGGCTGGGACTGGTCAACGAAGCCACGCCGATGCTCGCTGACGGCGACCAGACCGAGGTCAATCCGGTCAACGAATTCTGGTTCGCGCCGCAAGCCGACGCCGCTTCGCCGCCACCGCCTCGCTGGAAGCAGGCCGTGGTGACGTTGTTGGTGATTTTGCCGCACACCTTGTTGGTGCCGCTGATCTGGGGGCCGCTGCTGCAGCTCAATACCTTCCTGTCCAATTACGTGGTCGCGACGTTCCTGATCACACTAACCATCGTCGTTTCGGTGGTGTACCTGTTCATGCCGATGGCGACGCGGTTGTTCGCGCCCTGGCTGTCCTCTTCCACTCAGCCCAAGGAAACGCGATGAACGCCGATCTGATTTTATTCAATGGCCAATTTCATACCGTTGACCGTGAAAATCCACGCGCCAGCGCTGTAGCGATCAGCGACGGTCGCTTTGTCGCAGTCGGCACCGACGCCGACGCCATGGCCCTGCGCGGTTCGGGCACACAGGTCATCGATCTCAAGGGTCGCTGCGTCATTCCCGGCCTCAACGACTCGCACTTGCACCTGATCCGTGGTGGCCTCAACTACAACCTCGAACTGCGCTGGGAAGGCGTCCCCTCACTGGCCGACGCACTGCGCATGCTCAAGGATCAGGCCGACCGCACGCCGACGCCGCAATGGGTGCGCGTGGTCGGTGGCTGGAACGAATTCCAGTTCGCTGAAAAACGCATGCCGACCCTTGAAGAACTCAATCAGGCCGCGCCGGATACACCGGTATTTGTCCTGCATTTGTACGACCGCGCCTTGCTCAACCGTGCCGCGTTGCGCGTGGCTGGTTACACCCGCAACACGCCGAACCCGCCGGGTGGCGAGATTGTGCGCGATGCCAACGGTGAGCCGACCGGCATGCTGGTCGCCCGGCCCAACGCGATGATCCTCTACTCGACCCTGGCGAAGGGGCCGAAGTTGCCGCTGGAGTATCAGGTCAACTCCACCCGCCAATTCATGCGCGAGCTCAACCGTCTCGGCCTGACCAGCGCCATCGATGCCGGCGGCGGTTTCCAGAATTATCCGGACGATTATCAGGTGATCGAGCAGTTGGCCAAGGACCAGCAACTGACCGTTCGCATCGCCTACAACCTGTTCACCCAGAAGCCCAAGGAAGAGCTGACCGATTTCAAAAACTGGACCAGCAGCGTGACCCTGCATCAGGGCGACGATTACCTGCGGCATAACGGCGCCGGGGAAATGCTGGTGTTTTCAGCGGCGGATTTCGAGGATTTCCTTGAGCCGCGTCCGGACTTGCCGCAAACCATGGAAGACGAGCTGGAGCCGGTGGTGCGCCACTTGGTCGAGCAGCGCTGGCCGTTCCGTTTGCACGCCACGTACAACGAATCCATCAGCCGCATGCTCGACGTGTTCGAGAAGGTCAATCGCGACATTCCGTTCAACGGTTTGCCGTGGTTTTTCGACCACGCCGAAACCATTACACCGCAGAACATTGAGCGGGTGAGGGCGCTGGGTGGCGGTATCGCGATCCAGGATCGCATGGCATTCCAGGGCGAATATTTCGTTGAGCGTTACGGCGCCAAAGCCGCCGAAGCGACCCCGCCGATCAAACGCATGCTGGCCGAAGGTATACCGGTCGGCGCCGGCACCGATGCCACGCGAGTGTCCAGCTACAACCCCTGGACTTCGCTGTACTGGATGGTCAGCGGTCGCACGGTCGGTGGCCTGGAACTGCATGCCGAGGGCTTGTCTCGTCAAACCGCACTGGAGCTGTTCACCCACGGTAGCGCCTGGTTCTCTTCCGAGCAGGGCAAGAAAGGCATGATCAAGGTCGGCCAACTGGCTGACGTCGCAGCCTTGAGCGCGGATTTTTTCAGCGTCGACGAAGAAGCGATCAAGTGGATCGAGTCGGTGTTGACCGTGGTCGGCGGCAAGGTGGTGTACGCCGCCGGTGACTTCGAAAAACTCGGGCCGGCCAGCGTACCGGTGCTGCCGGACTGGTCGCCGGTGGTGAAAGTGCCGGGGCACTGGCGTCCGACCTCACCGATGCAGGCTCAGGTTCACCATTGCAGCGGGCCGTGCGGCGTGCATTCCCATAGCCATGAAAAGGCGCGGTTGTCGAATGCGCCGGTCAGCGATTTCGCGGGTTTCTGGGGCGCGTTTGGCTGCTCGTGCTTCGCCTTCTGACGATCAAAAAAAAGCGCCGACCCTTCGCGTCGGCGCCGTATGTAACACCCATCCACCGAGGAGTTTCACATGAGCAACGTTCCGTACAAACGCCTGAACAAAGATGACGCCGTTGTCCTGTTGGTCGACCACCAGACGGGCCTGATCTCGCTGGTTCAGGATTTCTCGCCGAACGAATTCAAGAACAACGTACTGGCCCTGGGCGATGTGGCCAAGTTCTTCAAGTTGCCGACCATCCTGACCACCAGCTTCGAAAACGGTCCGAACGGCCCGATGGTCCCCGAGTTGAAAGAGCAGTTCCCGGACGCGCCGTACATCCCGCGTCCAGGCCAGATCAACGCCTGGGATAACGAAGATTTCGTCAAAGCCGTTAAAGCCACTGGCCGCAAGCAACTGATCATCGCCGGTGTAGTCACCGACGTTTGCGTGACGTTCCCGACGCTGTCGGCGCTGGCTGAAGGGTTTGAAGTGTTCGTGGTGACCGATGCCTCGGGTACTTTCAACGAAACCGTGCAACAAGCAGCCTGGGCGCGCATGGCGGCGGCCGGTGCTCAACTGGTGAATTGGTTCTCGGTGGCCTGCGAGCTGCAGGGCGACTGGCGCAACGACATGGAAGGCCTGGCGAACCTGCTGTCACCGCGCATTCCGAACTACCGCAATTTGATGAACAGCTACTCGGTGCTGTCTTCGAAGTAAGTTTGCTATCGCACAAAAAAATGCCCGCGAATGCGCGGGCATTTTTGTGTCTGGCGAATGAGCTTTTTGTAGCAGCTGTCGAGCCCCAGCGAGGCTGCGTTCGGCTGCGAAGCAGTCGTGAAATCAGGCGATGCGGTTTTTCAGCAAGACCGCGTATACAGGTTTCACGCCTGCTTCGCAGCCGAACGCAGCCTCGCTGGGGCTCGACAGCTGCTACAAAGGCAGGCAGCCTCGCCACGCATTTCTGTGTGGCGAGGCGAGGGGGCTCAGTTCAGATGCGTCTTGAGTTCCAGTGCCGCCTGGCGAACCGCTGCTTTTACTTGCGGAATCTGGCTCAGTGGGTTGAGCAGACCGAAGTCGTGAATCATGCCGTTGTAGCGCACGGCCGTCACCGGCACCCCGGCCGTGTCGAGGTGGCGGGCATAGGCTTCGCCTTCGTCACGCAACACGTCGAACTCGGCGGTTTGCACCAGGGCCGCTGGCAAACCTTTGAGCTGTTCGGCGCTGGCTTGCAACGGCGAGGCATGGATCTGCGCACGCTCGGCTGTGTCGGTGGTGTAGCTGTCCCAGAACCAGTTCATCATGCCTTTTGTCAGGAAGTGGCCTTCAGCAAATTGCCGGTACGACCCGGTGTCGAACTGTGCGTTGGTCACTGGCCACATCAACAGCTGGAAGCGCAGCGTCGGAGTTTTCTGTTCCTTGGCCATCAAGGCCACGACCGCCGCCATATTGCCGCCGACGCTGTTGCCGGCCACGGCCAGGCGTTTGCCATCGACGCCGATGTCCTCGCCATGCTCGGCCACCCAACGGGTCGCGGCGTAAGCCTGGTTGATCGCAGTCGGGTAGTGCGCTTCCGGCGACGGCGTGTAATCGACATACACCGCGACAGCACCGGAGCCGACCACCAGGTCGTGGATCAGACGCTGGTGAGTCGGGTAATCGCCCAACACCCAGCCGCCACCGTGAAAGAACATGAACACCGGCAATTCACCTTTGACCTTGGCCGGCCGCACGATTTTCAGGTTGATGGTTTGCCCATCGACCTTGATCGCGCGGTCGTTGACGTCCACACCCGCCAGATCAACCTTCACTGAGTTTTGCGCGCCGGTCAGTACTGCACGGGCCTCTTTCGGGCTCAGTTGCTCAAGCGGCTTGCCACCGCCAGCAGCGAGGGCTTCGAGGAAGGCTTGCGTGTTGTGTTCGACACCCGGGCTGCCAGCGGCAAAGGCGTTGCCTACGGCCAGGGCGAGGAGGGACGCGGTCAGGGTTTTTTTCACGATGTTCATGGTTAATTCCTTTTTAATTGTGTGTTCGGTTTGGGGTTAGAAGCAGCGGCTGTCGCTGCAGCGTGGACACAGATTAATAAGGTGTCTAAAAAGGAAAAAGCGGCTATAAAATGTTTGACTGTCAACCAAGGCGTGACAATGAACCCATTCGAAGATATGCGTATTTTTTGCCAGGTCATGGACTCCGGCAGCTTCACCGCGGCGGCCGATCAATTGGGCCTGTCCAAGCAGTTCGTCAGCCGGCGCTTGATGCAACTCGAAGAGCGTCTGGGTGTGCGTCTGCTCAATCGCTCCACGCGGCGATTGGACGTCACGCCATTGGGGCAGAGTTATTACGAGTCAGCCTTGCGCCTGCTGGGTGAAGTCGAGCAAGTGGAGCAGGGCATCGCCGGCCAGACCACCGAGCCCCGCGGCACTATTCGTATCAGCGCGCCGTTGTCGTTTGCGGTGGCGCATTTGGGCTGTTTGCTGCCGGTGTTTTTGCAGCGTTATCGCGATGTCACGGTGGAGGTCGACCTCAGTGATCGGCCGGTGGATTTGCTCAGTGAGGGTTATGACCTGGCGCTGCGCATTGGCATTCTGGAGGACTCGACGCTGATCGCCCGACGCATCGCTTCCATCCAGCGGGTGTACTGCGCCAGCCCGGTTTACCTGGCCGAGCGCGGCACGCCGCTCAAACCCGAAGACTTGCACAGCCATGACTGCCTGCCTTACGGCCACGGGCGTCAAGTGCAATGGCGTTTCGAAGGGCAGGGCAAGCCGTTGGTGGTCAATGTCACCGGGCGGATGCGGGTCAACAATGGTGAATTGCTCAGGGACGCGGCGATTGCCGGCATGGGGATTACTTACTTGCCGACCTTCATTGTCGGTTCGGCGTTGAAGGACGGCAGGCTGGTGCCGGTGCTGGATGAATTGCGTCCGCAGCCGCTGACGTTATCGGCGGTGTATCCGCAGCACCGCCAGAGTTCACGGCCGGTGCAGGCGCTGATCGAGTTTTTGCGGGAGCGGCTGGACCAGGCTTAGGGTGGGTTGTAAGGAGGTCGGCCGTACCCCGTGGGGCATCGACTCCACAGACCTCACTACCGCGTCCCCTGAACGTGCTGACACCCCCGGGTTACAAGATTTGAACAAAGACTCAATAGGGTTTTTCAAAACCCTGATCTAGACTCGTGCCGGTCAATCAAGACCCCAGTCTGGAGCGCGCAATGGAAATGCCGACAAAAGAAAAAGCCATCGCCAGCAACCGCGATGCGTGGAATGACTCCGCCCGACACCACAAAGACACCCCCGAATGGCGGGACCGTTTGACGGCAGTTGGTGACAGGGATTTTTGCTGCATGGACGACACCCTCCGAGGTTTGCTGGAACAAGTGGGTGTCGACGGCAAAGACGTGGTGCAACTGGGCTGCAACAACGGCCGCGAAAGCCTTTCGTTGTTTGCGCTGGGTGCCCGCAGCGTTGTAGGCGTCGACCAGTCCGAGGCCTTCCTCGATCAGGCGCGGGAACTGGCGTCACGCTCGCCCCATGCGCCCGAGTTCATCGAGGCAGACATCCATCACTTGCCGACTGAACTTCATGGCCGCTTCGACGTGGCCCTGATCACTATCGGCGTGTTGAACTGGATGCCGGACATCGGCGAATTCTTCCGCCACGTCGCGCAAACCCTCAAGCCCGGTGGCAGCCTGGTGGTGTACGAAACCCATCCCTTCCTCGAAATGTTCGACCCCGAGTCAGCCGATCCGTATCGGCCGGAAAGTTCGTACTTTCGCAGCGAACCTTTCGTGCAGGACCAGCCGATCGTCTACGAAGGCAAAATCGACCAGCAGGCGGCTTCGTCCTACTGGTTCGTCCACACCCTGGGCGCCATCTTCACCGGCGCCATCGACGCCGGATTGCAGATCAGCCACTTCAAGGAGTACCCGCATTCCAACCGCGAGGAACTCTATGATCGGTATGAGCAGCAAACGGCGCAGTTGCCGTTGTGTTTTACGTGGGTGGCGGTGAAGCGATAGGTTCCAGGATCGGGACCAATTCGCGGTGCTGCTGCCGTCCGCTATCCTTGCTCCACGCACATCGAACGGTTTTCCCCATGCTTTCGGTCCAAGGCGTCTTCAAAAGCTACGCCACTCCCCAGGGCCCGCTGCCGGTTCTGCAAGGTGTCGACCTCACCTTGAAACCCGGCAGCAGCCTGGCGTTGATGGGGGAATCGGGCAGTGGCAAGAGCACTTTGCTGCACCTGATTGCCGGGCTGGACAAGGTCGATCGCGGCAGCATCCGCAGCGGCGAACATCGGCTGGAGCAGATGAGCGAAGGGCAACTGGCGAACTGGCGGCGGACCGAAATCGGCCTGGTGTTTCAGCAGTTCAACCTGATCGGCAGTTTGCGCGTGGAGGACAATCTGGCCTTTCAGGCGCGACTGGCGGGGCGCCATGATCCGCGCTGGCAGGCGCATCTGGTGCAACGTCTGGGCTTGGGTGATTTGCTGCAGCGTTATCCGGAACAACTGTCCGGCGGCCAGCAGCAACGGGTCGCGCTGGGCCGTGCCTTGGCGTCGCAGCCGAAACTGCTGCTGGCCGACGAACCCACCGGCAGCCTCGATGAAGCCACCAGCGATGAGGTCTTGAGGTTGTTGCTGGAGTTGCTCGACGACAGTCCCACCACCTTGTTGATGGTCACCCACAGCCCACGGGTTGCCGCGCGGCTGGCCGAAAAAGTGGTGCTCCACGGTGGCCGTCTGGCTGGCGCGGACGAGCGCTGAGGTGCAGGTCTTTCGCGAGACGCTGCGGGCGCTGCTCAGTCATTGGCGGCAGCATCCGGTGCAATTTTTCAGTGTGCTGACCGGACTCTGGCTCGCCACCAGCCTGCTGACCGGTGTGCAGGCCCTGAACAGCCAGGCGCGGGAAAGCTATGCCCGGGCCAGTCAGTTGATTGGCGGCGAACCCCAGGCCAGCCTCAGTTCACCCAGTGGCGCAACCTTCTCCCAACACGTGTTTGTCGACCTGCGCCGTGCGGGGTGGCCGGTGTCGCCGGTCCTGCAAGGTCGGGTGACGCTCAAGGGCCATGAAGACCAGCGCTTGCAGCTGATGGGGATCGAGCCGGTGTCGCTGCCCGCCGGTTCCTCAGTGGCCGGGCAGGCGTTGGCGATTGAGCAGGTTGTCGAGTTTTTCAGCCCGCCGGGCAGTACCTGGATTTCGCCGCAGACGTTGCAGGCACTGGGTCTGCCCGAAGGCGAACGCCCAGTGAGTGTGAGTGGTCAGGCATTGCCACCGCTGCATGCCCAACCCGATATGGCTCCCGGTGTGTTGTTGGTGGACATCGGCTTCGCCCAGCAGATTCTCGGCCTGCCGGATCAGCTGTCACGCCTGCTGCTGCCGAAGGATTTCACCGCGACCCTGCCTGATCAATTCAAGGGGCAACTGCAGCTCAAAACCCGCGGCGAAGAGAACAATTTGTCGCGCCTGACCGAAAGCTTTCACTTGAACCTCGATGCGCTGGGTTTTCTGTCATTCGTGGTCGGCCTGTTCATCGTCCACGCCGCGATCGGCCTGGCGCTAGAGCAACGCCGTGGCTTGCTCAGAACCCTGCGCGCCTGCGGTGTCAGTGCACGGATGCTGATTGCCTGTCTCGCGGTTGAATTGGGTGGTCTGGCGTTGATCGGCGGACTGCTCGGCGTCGCCAGCGGCTACCTGCTGGCCAGCGTGCTGTTGCCCGACGTCGCCGCCAGCCTGCGCGGGTTGTACGGCGCCGAAGTGGCGGGGCAGCTGAGCCTCAGTCCGTGGTGGTGGCTCAGTGGCGTCGGCCTGAGCCTGCTCGGTGCGTTGTTGGCGGGGGCCAACAGTTTGCTGCGGGCCGCGCACCTGCCTTTGCTGGCTCTGGCCGACCCGCAAGCCTGGCATCAGGCTCACGCGCGCTGGTTGCGGCGCCAGGGTTGGGTTGCCGTGATTGCTGCGGTGATCGCGCTGTTGGCGTTGATCTTTGGCGACAGCCTGAGCAGTGGCTTCGTATTGATGGCGGCACTGTTGATCGGCGCTGCGCTGGCATTGCCGGTGGTGCTCAACTGGGTGTTGAACCTGGTGCTGCATCGCAGTCGTTCGGTGCTTGGCCAATGGTTTCTCGCCGATTGCCGTCAGCAACTGCCGGCCCTGAGCCTGGCGCTGATGGCGCTGTTGTTGGCACTGGCGGCGAACATTGGAGCGGGCAGCATGACGGCCGGTTTTCGTCAGACCTTCAGCGATTGGCTCGAACAACGCCTGACCGCCGAACTGTACGTTAATCCGCGCAATCCGGCCCAGGCCAGAGAGCTGCAAACCTGGCTCAAGCAGCAACCCGGACTCACGGCAGTGCTGCCCAACTGGCAAGTGTCGATCCAGTTGCAAGGCTGGCCGGCGGACGTCTTCGGCGTAATTGATCACCCGACGTATCGCCAGCATTGGCCGCTGCTGGAAGCCTTGGGCGACAACCCTTGGGACCGACTGGCCAAGGACGACGCACTGATGCTCAGCGAACAATTGGCCCGTCGGCTGAAGGTGCGCCTTGGCGATCACCTGACGATTGCCACACCCAATGGCGCCTGGTCGCCACGGATCGTCGGCATCTACGCCGACTACGGCAATCCCAAGGGCCACATTCTGGTCAACGTCAACCATCTGCTGCGCGGCTGGCCGCAGCTGACACCCAGCCGTTTCAACCTGCGCATTGACCCGACGTTGATCCCTGGTTTCCTGACCGCGCTGCAAACCCGCTTCACGCTGGAGGACAGCCGCATCGTCGACCAGGCCCGGCTCAAGGGGTGGTCCACGCAAGTGTTCGAACGCACCTTTGCCGCGACCGCCGCGCTCAACAGCCTGACCCTCTGTGTGGCGGGCGTGGCGCTGTTCATCAGCCTGTTGACCCAAAGCCAGAGCCGTCTCGGGCAACTCGCCCCCCTGTGGGCGCTCGGCGTGACTCGCCGGCAACTGATGCTGCTCAATCTCGGCCAGACCTGGTTGCTGGCGGTGCTGACCCTGGTGCTGGCATTGCCGTTGGGGATCGCGTTGGCGTGGTGCCTGGACACGGTAATCAACGTCCAGGCCTTCGGTTGGCGCTTGCCGCTGCGGGTGTTCCCGCTGCAACTGTTGCAGTTGATGGGGCTGGCGCTGTTGGCGACTTTACTGGCGTCGGCGTGGCCGCTGTATTCGCTGTACCGCACGCAACCGGCGGATCTGCTGAGGACGTTTGCTCGTGAAGATTAAGGTCGGCGTGTTGCTATTGGTGTTATTGAGCGGGTGCGATAACTCGGCGCCTGTTGAGAAAGGCTTCGCGGGGCTGGGGCATCAGGCCGCCGCGTTTACGCCGGTGGTGCCTGGTCGGGTGTTCAGCTTTCCGGCGGATCACGGTCCTCATGACGGTTTTCGCATCGAATGGTGGTACGTCACCGCCAACCTCAAGGACGATCAGGGACGCGAGTTCGGCGCGCAGTGGACATTGTTTCGCAGCGCCTTGAAAGCGACGCCCGAAGTGGCAGGCTGGGGTAATCAAATTATCTGGCTTGGCCACGCGGCCGTGACATCGGCGACAGTGCATCACGCCGCCGAGCGTTACGCCCGTGGGGGCGTTGGTCAGGCTGGCGTGAGTCTCGCGCCGTTCAACGCGTGGATCGATGATTGGCGTTTCAGCAGTCAGGGCTCCGACCCTATGGCGGAGCTTCAACTCAGCGCCCGGGACAAGGATTTTGGCTATCGACTGCGGCTGACCTCCACACGTCCCTTGGTGCTTCAGGGCGACAAAGGCTTCAGTCAGAAATCCGAACAGGGGCAGGCGTCGTACTACTACAGTCAGCCGTTTTTTCAGGCCAGCGGCACGCTGGAAATCGATGGCAAAAAGTATCAAGTCAGCGGCCCGGCCTGGCTCGACCGGGAATGGAGCAGCCAACCGCTGACCGCCAACCAGACCGGCTGGGACTGGTTTTCCCTGCACCTGGACAGCGGCGAGCAGGTGATGCTCTACCGCATGCGACAGAAGGACGGCGCGCCATACCTCACCGGCACCTGGATCGACGCTCAGGGTCAGACGCAGCAATTGCACGCCGCCGACATCAGCCTCACCCCGCAAGACACTGCCAAAGTGGCCGGGCGTTCGATGCCGGTGCGCTGGTCGATCAAAATCCCCGACAAACACCTCGACATCTCGATCAGCGCGCTCAACCCCAATGCGTGGATGGCTTTGCGCATTCCTTATTGGGAAGGGCCGGTGCAATTGAGCGGCAGCCATGGCGGGCAGGGTTATCTGGAAATGACCGGGTATTAAGGCACCTCTGTAGGAGCTGGCGAAGCCTGCGATCTTTTGACGTTGATCCTGATCTCCCCGAATTCCCGCCGGAACTCCTCGCGAAGCCCAACCCTCTACCGTGAGAGCCCCGCAGGAGTCCACACATGAGCGACGACCTAAAACCACCAGATCTTGCCTCGTGGCAGCGCCTGTTCGAAGACAAGGCCTACTGGCAACAATCCCCCGACGCCCATTACGCCGAACTGCTGAGAGTGGCAGACGACTTGCTGGGGCAGGGCGCCATCGACCTGGAACAATGGCAAGCCTTGAAGGCCAAGGCCGATCAATCCCATAAAAATTCGCCTGCCGTGAACGTCGCCCAGGAGGTTGACGATCCCGAGGCTTGAGGAGTTCTCCAAGAAATTGCGAACACTCCCGGATCAGCGTCTATGCTCATCTGCGCAGAGGGCGCTGGACGGTGGTTCAGCGATCGTTGCTGCCTACAACTCACAGGGAATGTACCGCTTATGAAACTTCACGCACTGACCAAAGCCATCACCCTTGCGACCCTGCTGTCTGCCGCCAGCCTTAGCGCCATGGCTGCGGACATCCCGCTGTCTGCCGTGGTGGAGGCGGATCAGGTCACCACCAAAGTTGTCTCGGTCGATGCTGCCAATCACCGGGTCGTCTTGGAGGGGCCGGAAGGTCGCCAGGTCCATGTGCAATTGACCGACAAGGCCAAAAACCTCGGCAACTTGAAAGTCGGCGACCAAGTCGACGTCACGGTTACCAGCTCTGTCGCCGCCTACCTCGACACCGATGTCGACAAAGGCCTGCCAGGCACCGTCGAACGCGCTGGCGAAGTCCGCGCAGCCCCCGGCAGCGACAACCCGGGCGGCGAAGCCTACCGTCAGGTGCAGGTCCAACTGAAAATCACCAAAATCGACGTGAAGAAAAACCAGGTAACCTTCGAAAACCCCGCCGGTCAGTCCAAGACTGTTGACGTCGTAAGACCCGAAGTTCAAGCGAAATTGAAAGACCTGAAAGTTGGACAGAGTGTCGTTGTCACCTATACCGACATATTGACAGTGACCAGCAAGCACTGAAGTTGAGTATTAGCTCTATATGATGATTGTTCTTGTACAATTTTTCTGTATAAGAACAATCAGTTTTAATGGTCTAACTGGTGAGTTTGCTGGTCTGTAAAATAGTATTTGGGCCGACATTTAATCGAAAGTTGTTTCGATAAATTTCATGTTCATACACGCGGACATATTCGAGAACTTCAATTAAAATACTTCCCGTTCGCCCAGTGTCAGGGCTCTTTACCGGTGCATGGATTGCCAGGCCATTACACTGGGCGAACACCTTATCGACGTGCGATACACACCTGAAGCAATACGTTAAGATTCGCGGCATTTTGCAGAGCAAGGAAGAAAACGGCTGCCGCCGTTCTGACACGGATGAAACCACTCTCCCTCTACCACCCGGCGCTCTACTGGCTTCGCGTGTGGCAAAAAAGACTGTTCCGGCAATTGGCCTGGCGCTTCTCCCGCAAGCAATACGCTGTTTCGCTGAACACCGTCTCCCGACTGCCATTCCGCTATCTCAAGCACACCTCCAAACTGATCCGCAAACTCGGCAACTCCGATCTTGCCCTGCAACACAACAAAGTCATCAACCTGAAACTGGCCGTCGCTTCGATGAATGGCGTCGTCATCGGCCCTAGCGAGTACTTTTCATTCTGCCGCCTCGTGGGTCGGCCCACCCGCAAACGCGGTTATGTCGAAGGCATGGAGCTGTCATTTGGTGAAGCCCGCAGCGGCATCGGCGGCGGGATCTGCCAACTGAGCAACCTGATTCACTGGATGGCGATTCACTCGCCATTGGTCGTGGTTGAGCGGTCGAACCACAGCTTCGATCCCTTTCCTGACGAAGGGCGGGTACTGCCATTCGGCTCCGGGGCCGCGATCTTTTACAACTACATTGACCTGGTGCTGCATAACCCGACCGATCGCCATTTTCAGTTGAAACTCAATGTCGCCGAGCATCAGTTGGAAGGGGAGTTGTTGTGCGATCAGGTGAGAGAGTTTCGGTATCACGTTTATCAACTTGGGCATCGTTTTGTGCGAGACGGTGGGCGGGTTTTTCGCGAGAACGAGATATGGCGGGAGGTCAGAAGCAAGGGGCAGGAGAGTCAGGTGTTGAAGAGTGAGCGGCTATATAAGAATCGGGTGGTGGTTAAGTATGAGGTTGAGGAAAGTTTGCTGACATGAAGTGCATAAAAAAAACGGGTGATCGTTAGATCGCCCTTTTTTTTGGGGCGTCGGTTGGATAATTTTTCATGGTGAAGCTCTTGAATCAACGGAACCGCAAAGCGGCTTTTGCATGACTTGATCGTATTCGGTCTGTCAAAACTGCTCGCTGAGATTGCAGCGGCAGTATTGCAACAATATTGACGGTTCAGTTCCTGAAATAAAGCTCATCCAGTTGTCGTCTCCGAATCAGCAGGTATTCCTCCCAGACCTTGGGGAAATCCTCATCCTTGGTGAATGGGAACGTCAGATAAATATGCTTGCCTGTCACGCTTATGTACTGGCGCGCGCGTTTGAAGGCAGGTTGTTCGTACATCGAAATGCTTTCATCGTAACCGTCGTGGCGGTGAGAGATCGTTACCCGATGTGGAGCGATCATGCCTCGCGCAAAGTCAATCACCCAGCCGTGATCCAGTCCCGTGGTCAAATAACCGTAAACGCCGTCGCTTGAAAGGCGGATACACGATTTGGCCTGAGAGCCGTCGTCGTCATTCACGACGACGATCTTGTCTTTGAAGTATTGGACGCTTTTTTGATTCGGTCCTTGCAAAACCAGATTCCAGCCTTCGGCTGACATGCTGAATTCTCCTTGGCTTTCGAATTCGGCTATCCAGCCGTTTGAAAGGGTGATTCTATGTTTGTTCACAGGGTGTCCTAATCGTTGAATATCCCAAGCCGTTAGGTGTAAATATCATTTCAGGCTTTTATGTGGCCACTCCACGATCTATCCCTGGTTTAAAAATGAGCAACTCGTCTAACTCGCGATTCCTGCAGCGCTTAACAAATTCCAGCGCGGCGGTTGCGTTGGCCAAGTACAAGTCATAAGTAGCTCTATCAATCTGATAGTACTCATCGTAGTCCATCATGCGATTGCTCACGGGTATCGAAACGTAAGGTTTTCCTGATACCTCTTCGATGCCGATCGTAAAGCGCTCGCCTGTATTGATTTGTGTGTCGTTGAATATCATTTTTTAAATAATCCAATGGGTGTCCATTTTTGGTCCGCTGAGCTCCTCCGTCACCATGTTTTCCTAGTCGTGGTACTCGGCATAACTCGTTAAATACTTACCAGCCAAGTCTCGCACTGTTGCAGCTTTTCGTAATCGTTCATCGCGTGAGATATTTTCTTGTCGATCTCTTTGAGTTTACTTGGTTGGTTTTCTTGATAGAGCATTAACCAACCGTCTCTGCCGTCGTGTTCTATCATGTATTTTCTTTGGTCTTTTCTGACGTTTAGTGACCAGGAAGAAAAAAATCTGGATGATCCGAAAATACCATTACCGTACAGCCGCAACGACCCGCCATGTCATATAAACCGGATTGCTTCATTCGTGACCTCCTAGATGTGCATCAAATGGACCTAAAAGGGAATTTATTTTCGATCTTAACCAAAAGGGGACAGATTTATTTTCGTGATTGCGTGGAATATAAATCTGTCCCGTTTTTTTGCGTTCTTATTCTCTATTCTCTGAGAATTTAGTCTTGGTATTCAAAACTTCCTCGGTATGTAAAGAGATTATTTCTGATTTTAGTGTTTTTGGGGATTCCCGAGAACGAGTAGTCGTAGATTGCAACTATGGTGTCTATAGGCACTTCGGTCAGAGGGGTGTTTTTATTTTTCATGTCAGACGCGATGTCAAGGTCGTATGAGCACCCGTCAATTGCATCAATTAGAGAATTTGTTGGCTCGATTTTATCTGCTTCGACAGTGTCATCGTCAATAAAACCTAGTGAGAAAGCCTTGCTGAACTCAGAGCCAAGAAAGTCTTCGTCGTCAGAATACTCTGGGCTCATCACATCTCGAAGCGTAGACGGTTCCCAATCGGTGTTCGCCGTCCAAATGGAAACGATTTTGTTCGAGCCAATTTTTCTTTTCTTCTTAATTATTTTGGCTTAGTCGCATTGAGTAATAATATATACGTTGTTGTCAAAAGCCTTTGATGGCTGGCCGAAAAAGTACGATTCATTTTGATTGAAGAAGAAGTAATTTCTTTTTTTTCTGTCTTTTTCTCCGCCAAATATATTCATTTCTTTTTGTGGTGGGGCTGCGTCTGTAATGTCAAAAGTCTGGTCGCGTTTTACTTGGAGTAGAAAATCGAGACTTTCACCTTCGTAAGTGGACGGAGCTTCGTCTTCAAGTATCCATTTTGGAGGTAGACCAGCCCAGCCAAAGATTTCTCCATTTTCTTGGGTGGAAAACTCTAGATGTTGAAGTTTTATGCGAGAGGTTGTATTTAATGTTTGTCCTGTTTCTGTTCTAAATAAATATGTTTTGAAAAGCTTTTGATATGTTCTTAAAAAGCCGTTTGGAATAATTGCATTCTTCAGGTCCGTACTCAGCATTTCAGGTATCGTGAAATTTTCATCGAATTCATCTGTAGCACTGAAAAAACTTAACGTGTAGCCGCTGATCGCGTGCGTGGCAGGGAACTCAATGGTAAAGAAAAAAGTTAGTGGTACGTCGCTTTTACTTTTCGGCGCATCGACTCCTGATGGAAGTACAGGATTACCACCAATGTACGAGTTTGTTTTGATATCTGTTTTGACTATAAACATTGGTAGTGTCCTTCAGTTGTCAAATTCTTTGGTGAGTTTTGTGCCGTCTGAGAATTTAATTTTATAGATCAATTTGTACGGGCGAGTATCTTGCCCTTCATAAACTGCAGTCAAGCGGGCGCTAGCGCTGACGTCATTTTCAGTTATATGTTCTGCAACACCTTTTTCGAACACTCTAAATTGTCCCCGGTTTACTGAGGGCGCTTGAGGGAAAATGTTGTCCAGCACAGTCCCTGGTCCACCTAGCTTGTTCCCTCTCGCATGTCCTGCGTCATCAGTTGCGTTCCCAAGCTCTCTTGCATGATCCCGAGCGGCCTGATTCGTCGCGCTACCCGTTCCTATGTCATCCGGAGTGACATCAAACTCCCAGTCTGTGATTCTGCCTTGTGCATCTCGAGTGACTTTGGGGCAATTTCCAACTCCGCAGGCCAACCCCAACGGATCCACCCACCCCGTAGGGTTAGGCACGTACTGGTAGTTGTTCAACCCACCCGCAAGCTTGATCGGATCCGGCGTCAAATACCGCCCAGTGCCCGGATTGTAGTAGCGATGCCTGTTGTAATGTAAGCCCGTTTCCGCATCGAAGTACTGACCCTGGAAGCGCAGCGGGTTATCAATTTCCGCAATGTCGAGGGTGGCGAGGTTACCGTAGGCGCGGTATTTCGCCGACCACATGATCTCGCCGCTGTAGTCGGTGAGTTCCTGCGGGGTGCCGAGGTGGTCGAGTTGGTAGTAGAACGGCTCGGCTTTTAGCGGGCCTTCACCATCGAGCATCGCCAAGGGGCGGAAGGTGCCCGGCTCGTAGATGTAGCTGCGATAGCGGTTGTCCGCGCTTTCGGCGATGAGGCGTTCGCCTTGCCACAGGAATTCCGTGGTTTGACCATCGACGGTTTTGGCGATTCGACGGCCGAAGGCGTCGTACTTGTAGCTTGCGACGCTACCGCCGGGAAGGCTGACCCCGATGAGACGGTGTTGGCAATCGTAACGGTACTCGGTGACAAGTTTTTGCCCCGTGCCGCGGCGTTCGCGGATCTGGTTGCCGTAGGCGTCGTAGTCGTAATGACGGTCGCCCTGCATTAGCAGGCGGTTGCCTTTTACGTTGGCCAGGTTCGTGGTTGCCTAGTCGCCTTGGCCGAGGAGGTTGCCTGCCGGATCGTGGGCGAAGCTTTCCGGGGTGGTGCCACGAACATTGAGGATACGGCCAGACTCAGACTGCCGCTTGGCACCACGGACCACAAGACATCGCCGCGGGCACTATCACGCAAACCGATCATTAGCTTGTATTCGGGCATCACCGCATATTGAGTAATGAGCCGGCCAGCGGATACACATGCGATTGCCTCCTCCCAAGGAATATAGCGTGGTGCGGCACCTTTTTTAGGTACGAACACAACCTCACGGCGTTGTCGGTTAAAGCGGATAGGAGGGTGAATAGTGATCTGACGGACGGCATAGCAAAAAATACAACGTATACGGCGGTAAGACACCAGATGAATCCTTGGACAAAGGCGTTTGTAAAAAAATCTATCCAACTAGTCCAAAAAGGTTGCACGTCTCTTCTCAGCCACGAACCAAAGCCGGATACAAAAAGGAAGAAGAGGGTGATGAACATTACCGAGCCGATGCCTGCACGAGCCATGAACTCAAAATTTGCGCGCCCGACAGCGAAGTCTAGATAAACGTCGTTGGTATCTCTATGTAATTGGCGGGCACTGAATGGCGGCATACCTGTAGGGACTGGCTTCGGTGACAGGTAAACAGTCTCTACACCGGACCTGATTTCAGAGTCTCCGGCATGGGGTAGTCGATTGTATTTATGCCTCGTGGACACGGCTAATCAGCTCCGTTCAATCATTTGTTGATTCTTCTGCCTTGGTTTCGTTTAGGTTGGCCTTAAAGTACGTCATGAAATCCTGTCCTTGAGAAAAGGCTTTTTCGATCTTCATGCTTTGCTCATTCAAAGCTGAGCTCGGTTTGGCCCATTGCTCAGACGGTAAAGGTTTGGACCACTCAGCAATAGATGCAGGTAGAGATTTCATGCTGAAACGGTGATCCCATTCTGCTACCCAGTACGGAAATCGCCACAAAGTGATTACATGAGAAAAATACCACCAGCCAACGCTCAGAGCGGAACGCTCGTTGTGTTGGTACCCCTCTAGCATATCTGCCCGCTCTTTATCGAAAGTATGGCGACCCTCGTAAGGTGCTTTATCTGGGCAGTATTGCGTTCCCTTTTCCATGTAAACGCGAATTGCTTCCCACTTACCCAAGCCATGAGTTGGGGTCATTACACCTTGGTTTACAAAGTGCACGGTATCGGCTTTCAGGTCGTCGAAAGCCATGCCGAATGTATAAGTGCTCATGACGCCTACTCCGGTAACACCGGTGCTGACCGAGAGCCAGGACACCATCCCTTCCCAAGGCTGAATCACAGGCTCATCAGATCCGTCCGCAAAAAAGCAGACCTCACGCCGTTGCCTATTGAAGCGAATAGGACGGCTTTGAGATTTTTTTCGTGTCGTGCTTACAACGACGTACAAACCAAGGGCCGCGAATGCTGTTCCCCCCCATCCGGAAATATATAAACCCGACTCAAAGAATTCGCTGAAGTACCAAGAGAAATCACGGCCAAATGGATTGTTGAAGGTCGAAAAACCCATGATAGTAGGTAAAATAAATAGGCAGGAAATTATAAAGCCCATACAAAGGCCGATCATCGCTCTTGCCTGAAATGCCTTGCCAAAGTTGCTGCTACCTACATCGAGATAGGTTTCATTGACCTCGATGAAGCTACCCCCCAGATCCATTGGAGTGCTACCCGTAGGTACGGGAAGTGGAGAAAAGAAAACAGCCTCTCCAGTCGCAAAACTACGAGTTTCACCGGATGCAGGTCTTTTTTTGCTCAGTCCAAGCATATCGTCGCGAGGTGATTGGTTCTGTAAAGGCATCAAATTTCACCGAGGCGTTGGGTGGAGCCAGGCACGTTGAGAAGATCAGTAGTCACGAGCAATGATGGCGTACTGGCATTGCGGACGCGTAGCGCGGGAATAGAAGGAATCGTTTTTTCTTTCCCTGAAAAGCAACAAAAGGGGACACCCATTAGCCGGTCCCAACTCAAGGCTAATGGGCGTCCCCTTTTCCTTTGGTGGCAAAACGACGAGTTTCACCAACGATAGGGCGCTGCTGTTGTATATCGAACTTGTCTTACTGCGGAGAGGTTGGTGTCATGCAGAAAGCCATAAAGTTTGTTCAGTTCTATTCAATTATTTGTTGATTCTTCTGCCTTGGTTTCGTTTAGGTTGGCCTTAAAGTACGTCATGAAATCCTGTCCTTGAGTAAAGGCTTTTTCGATCTTCATGCTTTGCTCTTTCAGAGCGGCGCTTGGTTTGGCCCATTGTTCCGAAGGTAAAGGTTTGGACCACTCAGCAATGGATTCAGGTAGAGATTTCATGCTGAAACGGTAGTCCCATTCCGCTACCGAGTACGGAAAACGCCACCAAGTGATCAGGTGTGTCAGGTACCACCAACCAACTCCTAAAGCGGAACGTTCGTTGTGCTTGTATTCCTCGTGCATGTCCTGTCGTTCTTGATCGAAAGTGTGGCGACCCTCGTATGGTGCTTTACCAGGGCAAAACTCCGGTCCTTTTTCCATGTAGGCACGTATGGCTTCCCATTTGCCTAGTCCATGAACAGGAGTCATGACCTCCTGTGTAAGAAAGTGCACCGTATCGGCCTTGGGATTATCTATGGCCATGCCAAAGGTGTAGCTACTGATTACGCCTACTCCGGTGAATCCTGTGCTGACTGAGATCCACGCAACCGTGTCTTCCCAAGGCTGGATCACGGGTTCGTCGGAGCCCTTCGGGAAGTAACAGACCTCTCGGCGTTGACGGTTAAATCGGATGGGTCGGGCGCGGGCTTTGCTTCTTGTGGTGCTGATAATCGCGTACAGGCCAAGCAGCGCTGCTCCCCCTCCACACCAGAGCGCTAGTGATATTCCGAACTCAAAAAAATCGTTGAAGTAAAACCAAAAGCTTCTGCCGAATGGATTTATGAATGCTGCGAAGCCCATCAAGGTTGGGAGAACAAATAGACAAACGATAACTACGACTGTAGGGAGTGATACAGCTAATCGTGCTTGGAAAGACTTGGTGAGATTGCTGCTACCCAAGTCCAGATAGGTGTCGTTGACGTCAACAAAACTTCCGCCGAGATCCATTGGAATCTGTCCGGTAGGAACAGGTAGAGGTGAGAGGAACAATACTTCGCTAGTGGGAAAACGACGAGTTTCCCCGGCGACGGGGCGCTGCTGTCGAATATCGAACTCGTCGTACTGCGGAGAGGTAGGTATCATGCAGAATAACCATTAAGTGCATCTCCGGCATGAGGTAGCCGATTATATTTATGCATCAAGGACGCGGCTCATCGTTTCCAATCAATTATTTATCGCTTCTTCTGTCTTGATTTCATTTAGGTTCGCCTTGAAGTACGTCATGAAATCTTGTCCCTGAGCAAATGCCTTTTCGATCTTGGCACTTTGCTCTTTCAACGCTTGGCTCGGCTTGGCCCACTGCTCAGTCGGTAGAGATTTTGACCACTCAGCAATGGAATCAGGTAGAGATTTCATGCTGAAACGGTGGTCCCATTCAGCAACCCAGTACGGAAAGCGCCATAAAGTGATTACATGAGTGAAATACCACCAGCCAACACCTAACGCGGAGCGCTCGTTGTGTTGGTACTCCTCAAGCATATCTCCCTGCTCTTTATCAAATGTATGGCGGCCTTCGTACGGTGCTTTACCGGGGCAGTGTTGTGGCCCTTTTTCCATGTAAACACGTATCGCCTCCCATTTACCCAAACCATGAACTGGAGTCATTACTCCCTGGTTCACAAAATGAACGGTATCAGTTTTAGGTTCGTCAAATGCCATGCCAAAGGTATAAGTACTCATGACGCCGACCCCAGTTACCCCCGTACTGACAGAAAGCCAGGAAACCATTTCTTCCCACGGTTGGATGACCGGTTCGTCAGACCCATTAGCAAAAAAACAGACTTCGCGGCGTTGCCTATTGAAGCGTATAGGGCGGGTACGGACTTTGGCTAGAGTAGTGCTGATGACAACATAGAGTCCCAAAACTGTGGCTCCTGCTGCTCCCCAAGCGCCGATTGCAGCGCCGGTGGGGAAAAACTCTATGAAAATATGTGTAAATGTTCTGCCATAGGGATCACCAAAACTCATTAGCCCGGCGATGAAGGGGCCGATTATCAAACTCACAATCAGTATGAGCATACTGCTTGCGATCATGACCCTGGTTTGAAATGCCTTATTGACGTTACTGCTACCGACGTCTAGGTAAGTGTCGTTGATATCAAGAAAGCTTCCCCCCAAATCCATTGGGATCTGGCCGGTAGGGACGGGTAGTGGCGAGAAAAACACTGCTTCGCCAGTAGTAAAACGTCGAGATTCGCCAGCGACGGGGCGCTGATGCTTGAGATTAAATTCATCGTTATTTGTTGATTTGGATGACATGTGATTCAACCGAAAAGTGGTGAGTCGGGCAGCTACAGGAAGTCGCTGTTGACCAATAGCCATGGGGCATCGGTTTTGCGCGACTTTAAAACAGAGACAGCTGAAAATAGCTTGCCATTTTGCGCGTTCAACGTCGTAGTTTCGAAGCGTTTCTCTCGGAAGGATTTATCGCCAGCAATGGGGTGATAGCGCAGGACGATAGCCAAACCATGTTGGGCGTTGGCTTCGTGTTGGAAAATGTCCATGCCTAATTTAAGCGGTTCATCCGGAGCACTGAGCAGGTTGAATTGATAAAGCAGCGGCTCGCTCCATGCCTCCCAATCATTTCGTTGGTGGTTTGTCAGCCAGTAAGCGCTCACGCCAAACTCTACATCATTTAGTTCACGAGCCGTGATTCCCGGTATGCGCAGTACCGCCATAGCCTTGTTGTTTATCGTCTGCAACGCTACCTGCGGTGCTGCCGTTATGTCGGCAAGCAGCAGGCGCTCCTCAATCAGACTGCGGTTGGCGCTCTGCTTACCCCAAGGGCCTTTTTGCAACCAAGTATCCAAAGCTGTTTTGTTGTTTCGGTTGTACAGCCACTCTCCGCCCAATTGCAGACCAGTAAGCACCAGGCCAATCAAGTTGGCTTTGGCAGCAATGCTCAACAGTTGACCACCCGCTTTGACCCAAACCAGTGCACGTGCCTGACTTACGGTGGTAAACGCCTCATAAATGGATTGGCCACTCCTGGCGAAGGCCCATCCATTGAGCGCAAGTTGTCCAGAGTCTCCAGCTAATGTCATGCTGGCGCCTGTCAACTTGGCACCATTCCCTGAACGTAGCGCCTCTGTCCATTTGGCAGCCGATCCTTTTTCACCATACATACCTGTTCCTGCGGCAACTGCACTGAATATGTAGGCAAATGGGCTCAATGCTCCGGTGATTTTCCCTAGCTTAGCGGCCAATTTAATTTTGCCGGCGGCGCTTGTGTAATTTTTGATAGCGACAGAAAGACTTGTAATGGCAATACCCTGTGCAGCAGCCAAACCGCCTCCTACCGTAGAAAATAGGGCGTTAAAGAAAGATAGGGTATCTGCGCTATCCCACACTGCTTTAGAACGTGCTTCGATAAAAACCTGGTAGAAATTTATCGTTTGCATGACAAATGCAGCCGAAGCAAACACATCGCCACCCACTGATTTGAAAACTTCTCCAGTCAAACCTTTATACGGACGCTTGAGCCGATAGTCATCGGCCATCCGCTCAAACTCAAGCACCTGAGCATTGTTAAGCCCTTTGATCTTAAAGGCAGCCTTACCCGGTCCGTCACCAACAGGACTCATGGCCTGAGCTACCCTCCCCTCAAGTGGAGCGACAGTTTGTTGAATGGCTTTGCGGCGAGATACCAAGGTTTTGTAACCGCCTTTTGGTGACCGGCCTTTACGTTCATCAGCCAGGGTTTGCCGAATCTGATTTTTCAGCGAGGTCATTTGCTGGCGCAGATCTGTCAGTTTGGCTATATCAGCTTTGAACGCAGCAATTTGATTCGCAGAGGCAAACTCCAACGTAATACCTCCCTTACCAAAGGCACGCAGAACATCTATCCAGGCCGAGCCAGGAATCCGGCGCAATACTTTTGCCGGATCTAGCGGCTGGCCACTGCGTAGCGCTTGCATGGCCTCATCCAGCGCTCCTGCCAGGCGCAATTGCTTTGCCGGCTCATACGCCGTATTGCGCAACTGACCGAGCACAATGCCGTTTTCACTCAATTGCATTGCTGCTGAGAGATTCTGAGTGAGCAAATTGCCAAATTTTCCGCTGAGTGCTTGGGCTCCCTGATAGTCGTCCTTGACCATATAGGTATCGCGCAGGGACTTGATGAAAGATGTGACCTTGGCGTGCATGTCCTTCTGATCAGTCAAGCTCAATGTGAAGAAGGTTGGTACCGTAAAACCCGGATGTTTCTCGATCAGATCGGCAAGCTTTTCAGTCGCTTTATCTGTCCGGCAAATGTCTCTCATACAGGCATATTCAGTAGCGAGAGTTGTGTCGAGTTGATCGCCAAATTTGGGGTCGAAATACCAGGCTGAGCGTTGGAAGCGTTCTTCACTGATCAGATTCGCGCGATCGTCACTGATCAGATCTAGACGTTTGTTCCAACGACTGAGTTGGGCGCGTTGCTGTTTCAGAAAGGCTTCCATAGCGGGCCGATCGATCAGATCGTTGATGCCCTGTTGTCCCATTTTTGCGCCGTCGAGCGCGTCATCCGCGTTGTCTTCGATGGTCTCGATCAGGTCTTCGTACTTGGAATGCAAAGGTCCAAGACTCGTACGCATCCGCGACTTTGAAGCTGCAATAGCCCCACTATGCGTACCTGCACCGGAATATTGGGTTTGATTTTTAACGTTGACGTAGTCGACGATCGACTGCCGCTGCTCTTCGCTTGTTTCGTCCTTGAGTTTGGCAAAACGAGGGTCGCTTTGAGCGGCATTCAGAATGGTTTCGCCAGTTACGGTGTACAACGATTCGATGTAGCAACCAAACACATACTTCTTTTGATTGGCTTCAGCGTCGCTCCAGTCACTGATCCAGCCTGTTACCAAATCCTGATGCTCAGCGAGATCGCGCAGCACACCGATGTCATCCTGTATCACCACATACAGATGGTCACGCTCGTTTTCTGCCTTGACTTGCTTTTTGAGCGTGCCCAACTGAGTTTTTTTGAAGTGAGGTGTTTGCTCCCAGAGATAGTCTTTGCTTTCCTCAGGTTTGGCACCCGTAACCGCCGGCTCTTTACTCGGCTGCTCCGCAACCTCCGCAATCCATTTTTTCGCCTGACTTGGCGTCAACAGATTGGCCGCGCCTTTCTCCGGATCAGTCTTGGTCAGGTCCACTGCCTGCATGAAGTATTCACGTTCAGACTTATGCTTGATGACCTGCGCGCATTTGGCGGCGGTCCATTGCACTTCGGAGTAGTTGACGTAGAGCTTGCTCAAACGCGGGAAGACCAGCACGGCTTCGCCCACGTTGCTTTCGCGTTTGTTGGCGGTGATTTCGCCTTTTTCCCACAGCAGTTGGGTCACGATGCCGTTCTGGATACGGTATTCGTGCATGACGGCTTGAGGTTTCTTGTCGACAATGACGTAGAGCCAGCCGTCGCGGATCAAGCGAATTCCCAGAGGACGTGAGGTGGTTTTGTACGGCATGGCCAGTGCACTGGATGGGTCGAGTCGTTCGACCAGGCCATAACGGAGAGGGATGAGCTGGATTTTGGCCTTCATCAGCGAGCAGCCGCCCAGGGCACACTTGCCGTCGTCCCGGCTTTTTGCAACGTTGTTCGGGCTTTTGCCGGTCGATGTGGGCGTTGTCATCCTTGGCTCCTTAGCAGGGTTTCAGCCCGTTCCTGGGCAATATCAGCGACGCGTTCGAGTCGCTGAGAGGGCGTTTGTTCCGATGGCGTTTTAAGTATCGCATCCAGGTCCGGATGTTCTTCCAGCGCTCGTTCACCGAGAAACCCGTGAATGTTGGCGTAGAGAGTGATGTCGAGTTCGGTGTTGAAGCCGCGATCATACGAGGTCGAGGCCAATGCGTGCAGGTGTTCCCAGCGCTGCAACGGCGTCGCTTGCGAGTGATAGGACGGAAAGTATTCGCGCATGTGTTGGTCGAGGCGCAGGACGATGCTGCGGAAATTCACTTCATCCAGTTGGCTGAGTTGCTCGTCGCTCAAGCGGTAGCGTTTGCAGTGGTTCGGCTCGGGGGCTTTGCCGGGGCGCTGGTTGATGTGCCAGCAGCCCAGTGCCGCGTCGGCGGTGACGATCTGCGAGCACGGGCCGAACAGGGTAGGGTCCTTGATGCTCTCGGCGTGGCTGAGCAATGCGTAGGACACGGCAGGGTCGGCGACGCGCAGCAGGACTTCTTCACCCTGAGGGTGCATGACGCTGGTCAGCCAGCGGAAGTGCTCGACCATTTGTGCCCAGGGTTGATCGCTGAACACGAGGTAGCCCCATTCTTGGCGAGGCTCAGCCAGAAACTTTGCCAGGATGGGATTGTTCTGCGCCTTTATCTGAACCAGACATGGCGAAACGTCGCCCAATTCAGCCCACCGGGTGCCGAGGTAGAGTGGCTCGAAAACCGGATTATCCGACCATTGATAAAGGTGTTGAGGCAGATTCTCGACGCTGACGCCATCCAGTAGCAAACTGACGGTGCCATTCCACGGCAGGCCTTGAGGCAACCCATTTTCCAGCGGCCACTCGGACTTAAGCATTTTGCGCCTCCAGTTTGGCCTTCTCGCAGATCGCGCAGATTGGCTTCTTCTGCATCAACGCTTGCCGCTGAGCGGGCACCAACAATTGGCCGGCCTTATCCGCATCCGCCTGCTTCAACGGTCCCGGCAACAATGGCGCCGCCCCCGTCCCATTCCCCGGACTCCCGCCGGAGTTCATGTTGATTACCTGCCCGCTCATGGTCACGCCGCTTGCATCAATCTTGATGAAGCTGCCGCCGCCCTTGAGGGTCAGCTCACTGCCCGCTTCGAGCACGACTTTCATACCGCTGCTCAGGTGGATTTCCTGGCCCGCTTCAATGAATTGCCCAGTGCCGACCTTGATGTGCTGGTTGACGCCCACGGTCAGGTGGTCGTTGGCGCGGGTTTCGACTTTACGGTCGGCGTAGACGGTGTGGTGTTCTTCGGCCTTGAATTCGCTGTAGCTGTTTTGCTCGACGGTGTCGTGGCGTTCGTTGCCGACGCGAATCTTCTGGTCGTGCTCGACGTTTTCGTCCCAGTCGCGTTGGGCGTGCAGGAAGATTTGTTCCTGGCCCTTTTTGTCTTCGATGCGCAGTTCGTTGTAACCGCCGCCACCGGGGGAACTCAGGGTTTTGAAGGTGCTGCGGGTTTTGTTCGCCGGCAGGGCGTACGGGACGACATTTTCCTTGTGGTACAGGCAGCCGCTGATCAGCGGTTGGTCGGGGTCGCCTTCGAGGAAGGTGACGAGCACTTCCATGCCGATGCGCGGGATGGCGATGCCGCCGTAGTGGGCGCCGGCCCAGGCGGAGGAGACGCGCAACCAGCAACTGGTCTTGTCGTCGGCCTGACCTTCGCGGTCCCAGTGGAATTGCACTTTGACGCGGCCGTATTGGTCGCAGTGGATTTCTTCACCCTTGGGCCCGGTGACCACGGCGCTTTGGCTGCCGAGAATGCGCGGTTTCTTTTGCGTCAGGGGCGGGCGGTTCGGCACATCCCACGGGGTGGCCTGGAAGCGGTTGCGGTAGCCCTGGTGGAAATCGTCTTTCAGGTTGGTGGTGTTGCTGGTGACCGACTCTTCCAGTACTTGCGGCTGTTTGCCTTCGTGGAGGATTTCGGTCAGCAGCCACAGGTCGTTCCATTTGGCTTTTGGGTGTTGGGTCAGGGCCAGGAAGTGGCCGCTGACCAGCAACGGCTGATCGCTTTTGCCTTCGGCGAGCTGGAAGTCACTGCGGTGACGCTCGAGGGCGCGTTTGGCCAGGTGCTTGCCGCGTTCGCGGTCGATGAAACGGCCGGGGTAGTCGTAGTCTTCGAGGTCGGGCAGGGCGTCGCCACGGTTTTCGCTTTCCAGGGTCAGGCGCGGTTTTTCGAAGTCGTAGTCGCGGCGGGTGGTGCGGCTGGTGCGGGTTTCCAGGCGCAGGTCGAAGCGCTTGATCACCGGGTCGTTGGCGACCATGCCGGAGTCTTGCTGGTAGGCCACGGCGGCGAGTTTCGGGAACACCGTCTGGTCATCGCCGAACACCAGCTTGTGGGCGTTGGCGCTGTGCTGAAAGTGGTAGTGGATACCTTCTTCCTCGCACAGACGCTGGACGAACTGCAGGTCCGATTCATCGTACTGAACGCAATAGATGCGCTCGGGATAAATCGCCCCGACTTTGAATTCGTAGGCATTGCTTTGGATGCCGTGCTCTTCGAGGACGCTGCCGATGATTTTCGGCACGTTGAGGTTCTGGAAGATGCGTTGGTTGATGCGGTGCGCCAGGTAAGACAGTTGCGGGCGCAGGGTCACCGCGTAGCGGGTCAGGCGTTTGCCGGAATCACCCTGGGCGGCGCGGTAGATCTGGCCATGGATGCCACTGCCGTCAGGCGAGAGCTGCAAGAAGGCCGGTTTGTGCAGCAGGGTCTCGAGGTCCAGGGACGGCTGTTCACTGACCAGCTCCACCTCAAACACAAAAGGCTGGCTGATGGCTTCCCGACCTTGCAGGGAAAAAACCTGGAAGTCGCTGGAAAGACCTTCGATGGTCAGGGCAAAGTGAGTTTGATTGGCCGGCGCGAACATCCCTTGTTCCTCGTGCAGTGCTGCGGCGCTCGCCTGCACCCAAACGGGCGCTTGCGGACGCGAAAATTCCTGGAAGGCGCAAATGACATCGACCAGCAGAGCTGGCCGATGTTTGGAACCGTCAGCCGCGATTAAGCGACTGGAACACGCCAGTCATCGGAACCCGAAGTACCGGATACTTCGTGGGTCCAGGTGATTTTGCGGTAGGTGAATTGCACTTCTTCCAGGTGAGTGAAGTGCGAGTTCGCCGGGTCCTGGCAGTTGTGCATTTTGTTGTTGATGGCGACGATGATCGCGTCTTCCAGTTTGGTGGTGTAGTAGTGCTCTTGGGTACCTTGAGCCGAAGTGCGGTACCACTGGATAACGATTTCGCTCATGCGCTCGCCGGAGGTCAGCGCCGCTTGCAGCAGTGGCGAAGACTTGTCGTATACCTTGGTGATCACGACTGGCTTGTGAACGCGCTGACCGGTCGGTTGGCCGGACTGTGGGTCACGCGGGATGATCACGTCGTGGCTGAAAGCCTGAACCATGACCTGGTCTTCGTGACCTTCCTGGTAGGTGTTGCCAACCGAGTCGGCGGTGAACGCGCCGGCAGTGATCAGACCTTGTTTTTCGCCAGTGACGGACATGTACGCTGGTGTAGCCATGGATGTGCTCCTTGCTAAAAGTTAGGGTGCCCGGGAGGCGGTATCGCCCGGTGGGTGGCTGACTGTTATCAAGGTCCGTGCCAGAAACGGTGAAGGCTATATAAATCAGGTGGTTGAGAGGTTTTTCGGTGCTCGCGGAGAATCTTCGGCAGAGATCGCCGGTGAATGTGCGCAAGAAGTTGCGCAGTACTGCGCAACTTCTTGCGCACTTGGCTGGGGGCCTGACAGGCCGGGCGATCAGTCACCCGGGAAGGGCTTTCGCAGTGATGAGTGCGCAACTTCTTGCGCATCAAGGCGGTTAGCCATCATTCGGTGACCCATCGTCTGATTGGCCGAAAACCGGTAGCAGAACCGCTAGGGTGACAGGTGCAACGAATGCTGCAGCCTGGAGGTCAAACTCAGCGCCGAGATGAATGAACATCTGCGAACTCAAGGAGAACGACATGAAAATCCTGATGGTTCTAACGTCACACGATCAATTGGGTAACACGGGCAAGAAAACCGGCTTCTGGCTGGAAGAATTCGCCGCACCGTACTTTGCCTTTAAAGACGCCGGCGCTCAGTTGACCCTGGCCTCACCCAAGGGTGGTCAACCACCGCTGGACCCAAAAAGCGACGAGCCTGACGCGCAAACCGCGGCCACCGAGCGCTTTCGCAAAGACCCCCCCGCCCAGTCCGCATTGGCGTCTACCGCTCTGCTGAGCAGCGCGAGGGCTGAAGACTACGACGCGATTTTCTATCCGGGCGGGCATGGCCCGCTGTGGGATTTGGCCGAAGACAAAATTTCGATCGCTCTGATCGAGGCGTTTTACAAGGCAGGTAAACCGGTCGCGGCCGTCTGCCACGCACCGGGTGTGTTGCGTCACGTCAAGGGCGCGGACGGTCAGCCGCTGGTCAAAGGCAAGCGCGTGACGGGGTTTACCAATTCAGAGGAGGAGGCTGTGCAACTGACGAAGGTTGTGCCGTTTCTGGTGGAGGACATGCTTAAGGAGAAGGGTGGTGTCTATTCCAAAGGTGCTGACTGGGCGAGTTATGTACTCACTGATGGTTTGCTGATTACCGGTCAGAATCCGGCCTCGTCCGAGGCTGCTGCTGAGGCGTTGTTGGCGAAGCTGAAATAGGATCAAAAGATCGCAGCCTGCGGCAGCTCCTACACCAATCTCTGTAGGAGCTGCCGCAGGCTGCGATCTTTTCAACGTGTCATCGCGTAATAGCGGCGAAACATTCCTCGATCGAGCGCCGCTGCGTCTCGGCATACAACGCCAATTCATCAATCGTCGATCGCCCCAGCGCCTTCTCGAACACCTGCTGGTTCGAATGCACGCCATAGTGGGTTTGCGCTGCATCCCCCAGGTTCGACTGAAAAATCCCCGCAGCGCTAACCGGCAGAAAATCTTCGTACACCAACGGTTCAACCCGCAAATACCCGCCGCTGAGCAGATCCTCCAGGGACCACGATTTCAGCTCATCGGCCCCCAAGCCTTTTTCCGTGACGAAGTAGCGAAAGTACGCCAGTTCCTGTTGGCGCATGCCCTCAACGGTGTCAGGGAATTCTGCAAAGTGCTGCACCATCAGCGCGTTGTAGCGAGCGGCGTTGGCTTCATTGGGGAAGTCTTTCAATTCATCCCGGGCCGCGTTGAGCAAACGGTCGTAAAGCGCCCGGCCTTTGGGGGTGAGCGCGGCGCCGCGTTGCTCGATTTCGCCGAAACGGGCACTGTGGCTGCCACGATTCTCGGCTTGATCGGTGAAGGCGACAGGCTCGTCCAGCGCCTTGAAACTGGTCTGGCGCAGCAGAATCGGGCACTGACGGCGGGGCGGGCCTTCGATCACCGCTTTGGGGGTGATGCCGTGGGCAGGCATTTGCGCCTGGACGATGTCGATGTCGAGGGTGCGCGGCGTCAGGTGGTTGATATGCGGACCGGTGAACGCCACCACGTCGGCGATCAGGCGATGCTGGGCGCTGAGTTTGCGGTACTGCTCGGCGGTCACGGTGGCGGTATGGTGCCAACGGAACGTTTCCAGCGCCTGCTCGACGAAGTCCTGGGCCTCCTGTTCGGTGAGGCCGCCCTGGGTTTCGGCGCGATCGATGAGGGTCAGCGCAGCGGGCGTGAAGATCGAACGCTTGTCCAGCACCGATTGGGCGAACGCTCGCAGTTCCAGCTCTTCGATCAGTTCCAGGCGCAGCAGGGAGGTGAATACCCGAAACGGGCTGACCTGCAACGCCGCCTCATGCACCGCGCGAAAAGCCGTGGAGTGCACCGGTACGCCGGCCGGGGTCAGGTCGTAATAACCCACCGGCTGCATGCCCATCACCGCAAACAGCCGGGCGAGGGTGGCCAGTTCATCGGCGGTGCCGACACGGATCGCGCCATGTCGCTCCAGGTCCAGGCGCTGGATTTCACCGGTGCTGTTCAACTGTCGGGCGATCTGTGGATCGCTGTCCAGCACGTGACGGTTGGTCTGTTCCACCAGTTCCATCAGCGCGCCGTACAGCGGCACTTCTTCGCGGTACATGTCGGACATCGCTTTGGAAAAGCGTTGGCGGATCAGGTCAGGGCTGACGAAGTTCGGGTGACTCATTAAAGAATTCCTGATGCGGTGACGTAAAGGATGCGGGAAAAGATCGCAGCCTTGTGCGGCGCCGACAAACGAAGAATCTTACGGACTTCATTCTGCAAAGGACTGCTGGTTGTAGCAGCTTGTAGCAGCTGCCGAGCCTGCGAGGCTGCGTTCGGCTGCGAAGCAGTCGCAAACCCTGTATGCACGTTCCTTCTGACACACCGCAGTGGCTGATTTCACGACTGCTTCGCAGCCGAACGCAGCCTCGCAGGCTCGGCAGCTGCTACACAGGAAGTTCCGAACGCAGCGATGCCAAAAATTCCCGATACAGCCGCGCCGTGTTCGTTGGTTGCTCCACCATCGGCATATGGCCGGTGTGGTCCCAGACTTCCACTCGCAGATCGGCGATGCCTTTGCTCCAGATCGCCACGCTGCTGACATCGATCAAGCGGTCCTTGTGTCCCCACAGCAACAGCGCCTGGCACTTGATGTCGGGCAGTTTCGGCTCCATCGGCGGGCTGGCGCGCAAGTCCCTGAACATTTCTTCCAGCTCCTCGCGTTGCTGTTCATAGCGCTGAGCGATGGCGTCCAGCACCACCTTGGGTACCCACGGTGGTTCGGCCATGGTCATGGCATAGAAGCGCTGGAATTCTTCCCGTGAATGAATCAGGAACGGGTTGTGGCCCTTGGCCAAATGCCGCTCCAGGTCGCTGGCTTCGGGGGCGGTGACCCCCGCCGGGTCGATCAGGGCCAACGAAACAATTCGATCCGGGTACGTGGCCGCCAGCCACGCTGCCATGTAACCGCCCATCGAGTTGCCGATCACATGGACTTTCTCGACGCCGCAGACATCGAGCAACTGGATCATCCGCTTGGCCTGCAAGGGAATGTCGTAGCCGCCTCCCGCTTTGAAGCCCGTTTCGCCATGGCCGGCGATGTCGGGGATGATCACCCGATAGTTGCCGACAAAGTGCCGGGCAAAGCGCAGCCAGATGTTCTTGTCGGCGCTGTAACCGTGGAGCATCAGCACGCTGCTGGACGCTTCATACGGCCCGCCTTGCCAGGTCGAAACGGTCATTTCGGCGATCGGCACGACAATTTTGTGCAGTCCATACAGCTTGGCTTCTATCGACATGTTCAAGTCATAGAGCCAATGACCGATGGCCGGGTAACTCAACCAGCTCCAGGCCACGAAAACTGCGATTGCGACAACCAACAAAAGCATCAGGCATCTTCCTTTTACGTGATCAGGACAGAATGTGATCGGCGGGTTTCAGCGCCCTGGTCAACCGGTGATAGCTGAAATTGAACCCCGGAAACATCGCAATCACATGACCGCTCTTGCTTTGATACCAACTGTGGCAGCCCCCGGACTTCCATACGGTGCGTTCCATTTCCCTATGGATCATTTCAGTGTAGGTACGTTCTGCTTCGGGGCGTACTTCGATGCTGCGCAAACCGTGTTCTTTTAACGTGCGGATGCAATCGAGAATGTAGTTCATCTGAGACTCGATGATGAACAGCGCCGAGGTGTGGCCGATGCCCGTGTTGGGGCCGGTGACTGGCCGCCAAAACCGCTGCCGATGATCAACACTTGAAAGGTTTGCATGGGCCTCCTTTTTATCGTTATTGATCGAACCCTCCTTTCATGTATAGCCAAACATCGGGCGCTCGCCTCATGGCTATGCCTTGGTATTCAGACCGCCAGCCGGTGATGGCTATTTGCCGTTGCCCTGATAGACTCTCACCACACTTGAAACCCTTGTGTTTTCAGGTTCCGTTCTGTGGCGCAGAGGCCTCTATGGAAAAAACGGGAGGAAAAGGACTTTCACTGGCCAGGAGGCTCTATACATCGCGAACCCTGGGCTTGGCTTTGGGGCTGTTGCTCGTGAGCGCGGCGATGTATCCACTCAACCCTGCACCGTGGGTCTGGGTGGTGATGCTGCTCAACGCCATACTCTGGCCGCACCTGGCTTATCAATGGGCGCGCCGCGCGCCAGTGCCTTATCACGCCGAACACCGCAACCTGCTGGTGGATGCCTTCCTCGGCGGCTTCTGGGTCGCCGCCATGCACTTCAATCCGCTGCCGAGCGCGACGACGCTCGGCATGATGGCGATGAACAATGTGGCCATTGGCGGTTTGCGTTTCCTGTTGGCAGGAACCGTGGCGCAGATTCTCGGGATGGGCGTCGGACTGCTGATTTTCTCCCCTGCCTTCATCCCGCAAACCAGCCAACTGCAGATGTATGCCTGTTTGCCCTTGATGTGTTTGTATCCGCTGGCGTTGGGTTGGATCTGCTTCCGCCAGGCCCACACCCTTGGCCGACAAAAGCGTGAATTGCTGGCCCTGAGCCGCACCGACAGCCTCACCGGCCTGCTGAACCACGGCGCCTGGAAGGATCAACTGGAAGTCGAATTCCAGCGTTGCAAACGTCAGCAGCAGGGCGGGGCGATTGCGCTGATCGACATCGATCATTTCAAATCCATCAACGACACCTACGGCCACGTTGCCGGGGACATCGTCTTGCGTCAGTTGAGCAAAATGCTCAAGCAGAACTTACGCGCGGCGGATGTGGCCGGGCGCTACGGTGGCGACGAATTCTGCGTGATCCTCCCGGACCTTCCGCTCTCGAGCGCTGCGGCCGCCATGGATGCCCTGCGTGATCGCTTCGCCACCTTGGGTTATGAGCAGAGCCCGGCGCTGACAGTCAGCCTGAGCATCGGCCTGGCCGCTTTCAACCCGGCCCACACCGACGCAACCCAGTGGCTCAACGACGCCGACCTGGCGCTCTACGAGGCCAAAGCCACCGGTCGCAACCGCGTCATCTGTTGCGGCGAGGACGAACCGCATCGCGAATTACTTGATTCGGTGTGAAACGTGATCGGTCTAGAGCCTTGCGCCGTAGTCAGGTAGGGTGTTTTTCACCCCGACACGAAACAAGGATCGATTCATGACGTTCAACCGCCCTCGCTCCCTGCTGGCCACCAGCCTTGGCCTGACCCTCGCCCTCGGCGCTTTCGCTCCCGCAGTTTGCGCCGAACCGCACAAACAAGTCCTCGCCGATTCCGAACAGTACAAGGGCGAAGCCCTGAAGTTACTGGAACGTTTGGTGAACATCGACTCCGGTTCCGGCTATGAACCGGGCCTGACGAAAGTCAGCGACATCGCCATCGACGAACTGAAAAAGCTCGGCGCGACTATCGAGCTTGTGCCCAATACCCCGGACAAAAGCAGCCATGTGATCGCGACCCTGAAAGGCACTGGCAAGGCAAAAATCCTGCTGATGGCGCACATGGACACTGTCTTCAAGGAAGGCTCGGCCGCCGAGCGTCCGTTCTACATCAAGGACGGGCGCGCCTACGGACCGGGCGTGATGGATGACAAGGGCGGCATCGTTGCCGGGATCTACGCGCTGAAAGTCTTGAAAAACCTAGACTTCAAGGACTACGCGCAAATCACCTTCCTGCTCGACGCCAGCGAAGAAACCGGCTCGGACATCGCCACCGACCTGATCAAGAAAACCGCCAAGGCCCACGACGTCACCCTCAACCTCGAACCCGGCCGCCCGGCGGATGGCCTGGTGGTGTGGCGCAAAGGCAGTGCCACCGCAGTGGTCGAGATCAAGGGCAAGGCAGCTCATGCCGGTGTCGCGCCAGAACTGGGACGCAACGCCGCCATGGAAGCGGCGCACCAGATTCTGCAGCTCGGCAAACTGGGCGACGCGGAGAAGAAAACCACCATCAACTTCACCGTGCTCAAGGCCGGCGACCGCACCAACGTCATTCCGGATCAAGCCACCGCCAAGGCAGACGTGCGGGCGGCGGTGCCGGAAGAGTTTGACCGGATCGAGAAGGACCTGGCGCGGGTTTCGAAAGACAAGCTGATTGCTGACACAGAAGTCACCACCACACTTCAGCGCGGATTGCCGCCGATGCCGCAAACGCCGGAATCCGATCGGTTGATGGCCATGGCTCAGGGGATTTACGGGGAGATTGGCCGTAAGTTGACGGAAGAGGGTAGCGGTGGTGCGGCGGATGCCAGCTTGTCAGCGGGTGTGGGCACGCCGACGCTGGATGGGTTCGGGATTGTTGGCGGCAATATTCATACGCCGGAGGAATACGCGGAGGTTGAGAGCGTGGCGCCGCGGATTTATCTGTTGTCTCGGATGATTATGGAGTTGGCTAAGGCTCACTGAATCGTGTGCGATTTGGGGGTGGTGATGGGTCAGTTGGATCGACCCCTCACCCTAACCCTCTCCCCAAGGGGGCGAGGGGACTGACCGAGTTGTTTTGGCTATTTACTGCGACCTGAGAGATTGAGTCGAACTTGGATTCGGCCAACAGCAAATCACTTAAAAATCGCATTCAACTCGGTCGTTCACGTCGCCGGATTCCTCAAGAAACCCACGGTCAGTCCCCTCGCCCCTCTGGGGCGGTCCGACGTTTCGGGAGGGTTAGGGTGAGGGGTGTTTCTCAAGCCGGACACCGCCGCCAAAACCACCCCACAACTTTCCAAGACGTTTCCTACAACGTACCCTGTTGCCGCGTTTCAGCATCGACCCTTATAGTTGCGTCTCGCGGCAACTCTCCGCGACGATCTTGGCCGGTCGAACACCAGGAAAACTCATTAATAAGGAGCTACCAATATGTTCGACCAAGTCATGCCCCGTTACCTCCCCATCGACACCTACGACGCCGAAACCCCGGTGCTCTTTATCAACACCCACAAAGAACTCAGCGACATCGCCGCTTGCGCTGCGCATCGCTTCACCGTGGTTCGCGATCTGGCTGACACCTTGTCCAGCCTGAACCTCAAAGACATTTCCGATTGCGATCTGATACGCGTTACCCGGGCGTTTCATCTGCTGATGCGCGAAGGCTGCGCGATGCTGAATGTGGTTCAGGCGCGGGCGTTGCAGCGGGAGGTGGAGTTCAAAACCGCGGTGTAGGCAAGATCAAAAGATCGTCCGAACGCAGCCCGAACCTGCGGCAGCTCCTACAGGGTGTACGCCATCTCAATGTAGGAGCTGCCGCAGGCTGCGATCTTTTCGTTGGTATCCGTTATTCCTTGACGCTCATAAACTCTTCCGCCCAACGGATGTATTCCTCAGGCTGCGTATAGGTATGAGTCAACTCGGTCGCATTCAGGTCCGACGCCTGAGTAAAGATCTGCCGTTGTTCCCGCAGGCTGTCATACGTGGCCTTGATCGCGGCGAAGTAGGCGCCGTGGCCGTCGATGGTGACCCGCACGCCCAGTTCGGCCAGGCGTTTATCGTCGCGCAGCAGCGGGTTGCCATAGGTGACCAGCATCAGCGGTACGCTCAGGTGCTCGGCGATTTGTTCGAGGTGGTCGAAGTCCCGCACGCCCACCATGCAAATCCCGTCCGCACCGGCCTGCTGGTAATGACAGGTACGGCTGATGACTTCCTGCACCGGCAGAATCCCGGCGTTGGTGCGGGCGATGATCGCCATCTCCGAGTCGACCCGGGCTTCCAGTGCCGCGCGGATCTTGCCGACGCCTTCCGCCACTCCGATCAGGTCGGTGGACTTGCGGCCGAACTGGGCGGGCAGCAGCGTGTCTTCGATGGTCAGGGCGGCCACACCGGCACGTTCGAGTTCGACGATGGTGCGCATGACGTTGAGCGCGTTGCCGTAGCCGTGGTCGGCGTCGGCGATGACCGGCAGTTGGGCAACACGGCCAATGCGAGTGGCCTGCTCGGCAAACTCGCTGAGGGTGATCAAGGCAAAGTCGGGGGCGCCCAGTACCTGCAACGATGCGACTGAACCGCCCAGGATCCCCACTTCAAAACCCAGGTCAGCGGCAATGCGGGCCGACATCGGGTCGAAGACCGACGCCGTGTGGTAGCAGGCGCTGGAAGCGAACAGCTCGCGAAAGTTACGGCGCAAATCTTGATGAGAAAGCCTGGACATATGAGTTCCACCACTGCAATGGGAATGGAAGGGCTTGAGCAAAAGTGTCAACGCCGAAGGAACAAAAGGCTATCACGCGAGCGGGGGAAGGATGATGACGAATTTTTGCACTGGGAAGATGGCGCCTTCCCTGTGGCGAGGGAGCTTGCTCCCGCTCGACTATGCAGTAGTCGTAAAATCAACGAACGCGAACTGTCTGAAGAAAAGTGGTATCGGCTTTGGGGGCCGCTTCGCAGCCCAGCGGGACGGTGCGGCGTTCCGACAAGCTCCCTCGCCACAGGTGTGGGGAGGTTTCAGAATCCGGTCACGCCGCAACAGCCTGCTGTTGTTGATTGAGCAGCGGCACGGCGCGTACCGAGTTGCCGGGTTGCAGTTGCAAGCGTTTGGCGGTGAGGCGGTCGACGATCAGGCTGTTGCCCACCTGCCTGGCCTGGGCGGCGGTGATGCGGCAGTTTTCCAGGCGACGGTTATGGATCAGCCACACCGGGGCCTGCTCGTCGGGTGTGCCGATGGCCAGCAGCAGCGGTTGGCTGTCACGCACGGTGCGAATATTCGAGATTGGGGCTTCGATCACCGGGCCGGCGTCAAAAATGTCGATGTAACCCTTATGGGCAAAGCCTTCGGCGGTGAGGATTTTCAGCGCCGGTTCCGTGTTCGGGTGCGCCTTGCCGATCACGGCCTGGGCCTGTTCGGTGAGCAGGCAGGTGTAGAGCGGTTGGCGCGGCATCAGTTCAGCGATGAACGACTTGCTGCCCAGCCCCGACAAGTGATCGGCGTGGCTGAAATCCATCTTGAAGAAGTGCCGGCCCAGGCTGTCCCAGAACGGTGAACAGCCTTGTTCGTCGGCGCTGCCACGCAGTTCGGCGATGAGTTTGTCGCCGAACAGGTGCGGAAACTCGGCCACAAACAACAAACGCCCCAACGACAGCAATCGACCGTTACTGCCCTGGCGTTGATCGGGTCGCAGAAACAGCGAGCAAATCTCCGATTGGCCGGTCATTTCATTGTTCAGGAACAACGTCGGAATCTGCCGCCGGATACCCAGGTCCGGTGACGAACTGACTGTGAGTCCGACCCGGTAGTTGTACCAGGGCTCGCGCAGCCCCACGGCGCCCACCAGGGCACTGACGCCCACCAACTGCTGATCGTCGTCTTCGAGTACGAAGAGGTAATCGGCATCAGCGCGTTCGACCTGTTCGGCGAAGGTTCGTTGGGCCCAGCGCACCCGGTGGGTCAGGCGTTCCTCGTTGGCCGGCAGGGTGGTGAAGCCAGGGCCAGCCTGGTGCACCAGGTTCAGCAAGGCGGGCAGGTCGGTGACGCGAACCGGGCGGACAATCATGATGCAACTCCTTCTGCACGCCTGCTCGGGCGCTGTCGTTGGGCGCGGGGCCGGGTGATGCTCACAGGGCGATCAGCCGGATCGGGCTGCCTTCGGTGACGTTCAGGGCGGCGCACATCTCGGCGCTCAACTCCACAGGTTGCCCGGCCTGGTAATCCAGATCGGCGACGATGGCGCGATAGTCCTTCAGCGAATCATTGCTCACCAGATAGCTGCCACGGGCATCGATCGTTGAGCCCGGTTGCGCCGTGCCGGTCTGGCTCTGGGCGATGGAGCGGATGCCGGGAGTGCGCGCATACAACGTCGGACCGCCGTCGAACAGGTCGATGTAGCTGTTGGTTTCGAAGCCTTCGCGCTCGAGGATATCGAAGGCCTCCTGGCCATCGGGGTGGATGCGGCCGATGCAGTCCTGCGCCGCCTTGGGCAGCATCGGCACGTAGATCGGGTATTGCGGCATCAGTTCGGCGAGGAAGGTTCGGCTTTCCAGGCCGCAAAGTCGCTCGGCCTCGGCGTAGGGCAGGTCGAAGAAATGCTTGCCCACCGCATCCCAGAACGGCGAGTGCCCTTCATCGCTGCTGAAGCCGACGATCTCGGTGATGACGGCTTCCGAAAAGCGCTGCGAGTGGGCAGCGATGAACAATAGCCGCGCCCGGGACAGCAGTTCAGAGAACCGTGTTCGCACCAGCGCTGCGTCAATATGAAAACCCCGCAGCAAGGTATGGCCACTGAGGTCGTGGCACAACGACAACGCGGGCACCCCGTGCTCGATGTTCAGCTCCCGCGAGGCGCTGGTGAAGTGCCGGTTGCGCAGGCTATAGAACGGCTCGCTGAAGCCGGCGGTGGCAAGGATCTCCGAGCAGCCCACCAAGCGCTCTCGGGTCAGGTCTTCCAGCACGAAAAAATAGTTCTCCGGGCCATGACCCTCAACGTTTTTTTCGAATGAGGCGCAGGAGTCGAGAATCTTCTCGCGCAGGCATTCGGTGTCGTCCGGCAAGGACGTGACGCCTATCAGACTTTCGCGCGCCAGTTGCTGCAACTGGGGCAGGTCGGTTAACTCGACTGGGCGTAAGACCAGCATGGATGCACTCCTGTATCAAAGGGTCCGGTGGTTGGCACCGAACCTGACTATCACTGTCGGTTTCCACGCGTTAAATCGGCGGTCGCCTGAATGTTTGTCAAACGCCGCTTTTTTTCTTGTCAGCCATTGCTTGGGTCGGGCAGTACCGTGCTGGTGCCCAGTTTGTTGAGTACAAACAGGTAGGCCAGGCCCAGGGCAATCCAGATCAGGCCGAGTTTCTGTGCATCGACGCCCATGTTGTACATGATCGCCGCGACAATGATGAAGCCAATCACCGGGCAGATCAGGTGACGGATCACCTGGCCGGATTTCTGCCGCCGCCAGTAGTAGTTGACGACCGTCAGGTGCAGCAACATGAAACCGCTCAGTGCGCCGAAATTCACCAGCGAGGTGAGGGTGTCCACCGAGTTGATGAACAGGTAGCAGATCACCAGCGACAGCACGGCCACCAGGTAGATGCTCACGTACGGCGTGTTGTGTTTGGGGTGAACCTTGGCCAGTACCTTTGGCAGCTTGCCGTCTCGGGCCATGCCGAACAGCAGACGAGACACTGCCGCTTGGGAGGTGATTGCCACCGCAACGCCCCAGGCCAGCGCCGTCGCCACGGCGGTCAGGGTGGCCAGCCAGCTGCCGGCCGCGAGTTCAGCGATGTCATAAAACGCCGTGTCGGCCGATTTGAAACCCATGCCGGCCGCCAGGTCTGTCGCAATCCAGGTCTGCACGACGAAGATCACGCCCATGACCACCAGCGTGATCAGCGCGGCTTTGCCGACGCTGCGGCCCGGGTCACCCTTGATCTCTTCGGCGAGGGTGGAAATCGCATCGAAACCGAGGAACGACAGCACCGCAATCGACACCGCTTGCATCAGCAGGGCGAAGTTGAACGTCTCGGGGTTGTACAACGGCGCCAGGGTCAGCTGACCGTTACCGCCGCCACTGTGCAGCGCGTTCCAGGCGTAGAACAGGAAGATCCCCAGCACCACCAGTTGCGCCAGCAGAAAGATGATGTTCATTCGCGCGGTGAAGGTGATGCCCCGCAAGTTGACGAAGGTCGCGCTGACCAGGAAGGCCAGGATGAAACCGACCTTCGGAATGTCCGGGTACAAATGATTCAGGGCCATGGCCGCGTACACATACAGCAGCGGCGGAATCAGCAGGTAATCGAGGAGCATCAGCCAGCCGGCGATAAACCCTACGTGCTGGTTCAGGCCCCGTTGCGCGTAGGAATAAACCGAGCCCGCAATCGGAAAGGCTCGAGCCATGCTGCCGTAACTCAGGGCCGTGAAGAGCATCGCCACCATGCCGATGATGTAGGCCAGCGGTACCAGTCCCGGCGCCTCGGCGTTGACGTAGCCATAAACACCAAACGGTGCGATGGGGATCATGAAGATCATCCCGTACACCACCAGGTCGGTCAGCGACAGGCTGCGTTTCAACTCTTGCTTGTAGCCGAATTCTTCTATTTCCATGAAGCCCTTCTCCTTGGGATGAAAGCAGCTGCAAGCTGCAAGTTTGAAGCGATTGTTTTACAACAGCGGCGCCAGGTATTCGGTAAAGCGACTGATGGCTTCAGGCGTGCGCAGCAGGTCGTTGCGCACCTCGATCAACACTGATTCCAGGCCGCGTGTATCGCCGTGGACCGGCACGGTCATGTCGCCCAGCGGGTTGATTTTGTATGGTTCATTACCGGCAACCTTCAATGGGTGCAGACTCAAGCCATCGATCAATCGCCGGGCATATTCCCTGGCCTCGCCAAACAACACGCCGACTTCCAGCGTGCGGGGCTGGCCGTGATAGACCGGCGTGAAGCTGTGAATCCCCACCACCCGCACCGGTCGTCCTTGAGCGACACGTTCGTCGATCAAGTCTGTCAGACGCGAGTGAAATGGCTCGAACAGGGATTGCCGGCGGTACTCGCGGGTGGCTTCGTTCAGGTCCCGGTTTCCCGGCACTTGATAAATCTCGCTCTGCGCCGGAATGCTGTCCGGGGCTTGGCGCGGTCGGTTGAGGTCGACCAACAGCCGCGAATAATTGGCCGCCAACAGGGTTGCGCCCAATGCTCGGGACAAACCCTCGGCCAGCGCCAGGGCGCCGATGTCCCAGGCGATGTGCTCGCGGGCCGCTTCGTGACTCAGGCCCAGGTCATTTAACCCGGCCGGAATAAAACGGCTGGCGTGTTCGCACACCAGAATCAACGGGTGATCGGAGTCTTCCCGGCTCAGGGTGTACGCGGGCCCGGTGTAAAGACCGAGCTCAGCAGATTCAGTACAGGCGCGCATAGTGTTCACAGCGTTCGGCGGGCGACAGCTGTTCCGTCAGCGTCAGTTCCTCGGTTTTAAGGGCGAAGTAGGTGTCCAGTAACGCGCTCGGCAAGGCTTCAATCAGGGCCTCGCTGTTGCGCAGGCAGTCCAGGGCCTGGGCAAGGGAAGCGGGCAGGGCGACGATGCCGCGCGCCTGGCGTTGTTCTTCATTCAGGGAGTCGGGGACTTCATCGGTGATTGCGTTCAAGGCCATGCGTTGCTCGATGCCCAGCCGACCGGCAATCAGCAGCGCGGCCATGGCCAGATGCGGTGAGGACGTGGCGTCCATGGCGCGGAATTCCAGGTTGTATTGCGATGCCACCGATTTACCGCCCAAGCTTGTCGTCGGGCAGATTCGCAGCGCCGCTTCGCGGTTGCGTTGCCCGAGGCAAGCGTAGGACGCGCTCCAGTGATGAGGCTGCAAACGCTCGTAGGACACCGGCGTCGGCGCGGTAAACGCACAGAGCGCGGGCAGGTGATGCAGGATGCCGGCGGCCCAGTGCTGGCCGAGGGTCGACAAGCCATTGGTGGTGCCGGCGTCGTACATCACCGGTTGGCCAGCCAGGTCCAGCAGGCTGACGTGCAGGTGCACGCCGTTGCACACCGCGTGCTCCGAGGTCTTGGGCGCGAAGCTCAACGCCAGGCCCATTTGCCGGGCGATCTCGCGGGTGATTTCACGCACGTTCACCGCGCGGTCGGCAGCGGCCACGCCCAGGGTCGGGCGACAGGTGATTTCGTATTGATGCTTGCCGTACTCGGGCAGGAACATTTCCGGTTCGACGCCACCGGCACGCAGTGCGCTGAGCAGCCAACCGCCAAACTCGGCACCCTGACGCTGGGCTTGCAGAGAAAACGCCAGGTGTTCAACGTCGCCGGTGTTCAAGTTGAATTCATGCTCGAACGCTGCATTGATCTGCAAGCCCAACTCGGCGCGATAACGCTCTACTTCGTTGCGCAACACGGTACGCGGGCAGGCACCCCACGGGCGGCCATCGGTTTCGCGAATGTCACAGTGCATAAAATCCAGCGCCGGCGCGTTGGCATCCGGGCCGTTACTGACCGTCACTCGGCTGACCGGATCGGGCATCAGCCGCAAATCTCCATAAGCGCCCCACGGGTTGGCGTAGGCGATGATGTCTTGCGGGGTCAGCGCACTGTTGGCCGGCACCCAGCCACACCCCGTCTTTTGATAGTGCTCGAGTTCGTCCGTGGGAAAGGAGCGCCCGCGTGTCACACCGATCAGGTCGGTGGTGACGAGGGTGGTCATGGGCAGTGGCAACAGGCGCTCGCTCATGACTGCATCTCCTGCAACCGGCCGAGCACAGTCTGGGTGTCGGTGATCCAGCAGTAACCCTTGATTGCATTCAGGCAGGCCTGATGCCGTGCGGGCGTGTAAGTCGCGCAGGCATCTTCCACCAGCGTTACCAGATAACCGCGGTCCGCGGCGTCACGCACGGCCATGTCCACGCACTGGTCGGTGACGATGCCGGCGATGATCAGGTGTCGCGTCCCGAGGTTGCGCAGCACGTAGTCGATGTGGGTGGAGTTGAAGACTCCGGACGAGGTCTTGGGCAGCACGATTTCGTTTTCTGCCGGGGTCAGGTCTTCGATGATCCGTGCTTGCGGGCTGCCTTTGGGCAAGTGCATGTCCGAGAGCTTATGGTCCAGCGAGCGGTCGCGGCCATCGGCGGTGAGGCTTTCGATGATCGTGTGCAGCACGTTTTGCCGGGCGCTGCGAAAGGCGCTGAGTAACCGGCGTTGATTGGGCACCACCTGCATGTGGGTGCGGGTCAGGAAGTACTCGGCGTCCGGCCCGTTGAGGTGCGGGTCGAACTGCGGCTCAAGCCAGGCGCGTTGCATGTCCACCAGCAACAGCGCGGTGTGATCGGTGAGGAACGGCAAATCCCGAGGCGAGTGGTGGGGGAGCGTGAACATCCTTATTTATCCTCCAGCAGGTGGGTGTCGAAGTCGGTCCGCAGGGCGTCGATGCCCTCCAGGCGATCGGCCAGATCCGGACTGCGCAGGGTCAGGCAGGCAATCAGCGCCTCGACCTGGGCCAGCGCCGGAACCAGGGAGTCGAAGGCCGACACCGATTCCACCGGCGCACTGATAATCAGGTCGGCCATTTCCCGCAACGGTGAAGCATAGATGTCGGTGAACAACACCACGCGTGCATATCGACTTTTCGCCGCATTGGCCACGCGCAGGGCTTGTGACTGGTAGCGGCGATAGTCGAACACCAGCACCACGTCCTGACGCTGCACGTCGAACAAACGGTCGGGCAGTTGCGCGTCGTCTTCCAGCGCGAAACAGCCCGGACGCAGCAAGCGCAGGTGATTGAGTAAATAACTGGCGAGGAAACTGCTGAAGCGCCCCCCGAAGCAATGCACCTGATGGCGGGTGTCGAGCAGCCATTCCACCAGAATCCGCACATCTTCGGGTTGGGTCAGCGCATGGGTGTCCACCAGCGCTCGATGGCTGTGCGCCAGATATTGGCTCCAGGCGTCGCCTTTCTGAAGATGAGCACGAGGTTGCAACAGGGTGCTGGGAGAACGGAGGCGGTGGTCCATGTCGCTGAGCAGGGCATCCTGGAAATCGGCATAACCGCTGAAACCCAGTTTTTTGACCAGTCGCACGATGGTGGGATCGCTGACACCGGCATGTTCGGCCAAACGTGACATCGGGCCCAGTCCGTTACGCGGGTACTGGTCCAGCAAGGCACGGATGACTTTGCGTTCCGACGGCGTAAGGTCCAGGCCGGGATCGGTGATCAGGTCTCTGAGAGAAGGCATCCGGGCTCCTGCTGGATGGATATGTCGGTTTCATTTCATAAATTGCTAAAACAGTATTTGTGTAGCGGACTCAACATGTCTAGTGAATTTTTTCATGGTTTCTTAAAGCCCCAAAACAGGGCGAAAAGCCCGTGGGCCTTGGGCTACACGGAAGTCGACTGAGCTTGTAGGCCATTGCCCATAGTGGTGTCGGATATCGCCGAATTTTTCAGGTGTATCAAGTTTTAGAACCTGTATGGCCGGATCAAACGAAACGCCCTGGATCGCGCTTCTTGCGGCACAATTGGGCAATTATTTTCGGCGTGACGCCGTTTCAATTTCCATCGATAGAGTGATCCTTCGTGCAGGCGACCCGTTTGACCCTGATGTGCCACGCTCGAACCGTCGCACAAAAATTGGCGTGTTTTCCTACGAATGAGCCCATAGAGATGGATTGGCAATCGGCAAAGGGATCGCGTCGTGCTCAGTTCAAGGGGACACCGCGACTGGTGTGTGGACCTGAACTGCGAACCCGGCAAACCGCCGAGCTGTTCGGCAGCGACGTGGAGATTGTCGAGGCATTGAGGGATTGCGATTTCGGGAGCTGGAAAGGCGCGCGAATCGACGATGTGCAAAAATCCGCAGCCCAAGCGTTGCAGATCTGGCTCGATGATCCGAACTCGTCGCCCCACGGTGGCGAGTCGGTGGTGCAACTCGGTGAACGAGTGGCCGCTTGGCTGAAAACGCTGGAGGCCACACCGGGACACATCGTTGCCATCACCCATCCGTTTGTCATGCGCGCCGCGCTGACGCAGGTGCTGCAAGGCGCAGCGTTCAACCTGATCGACGTTGAACCGCTGTCGGCCATCGAGTTGCGGTTCAACGGCCGCTGGCGCTTACGCTTGCTGGGCACTGACCCTGAGGGAACACGTTGATGAAAAAACTTCTGGTCATTGGCATCGGCGCCGGCAACCCCGACTACATCACGATGCAAGCCGTGAAAGCGCTGAACCTCGTCGACGTGTTTTTTCTCATGGACAAGGGCCAGAGCAAAGACAAACTGATCGACCTGCGCCGAGAGATCTGCGAGCGCTACATCACCGATCGCGACTACCGCTTCGTCGAAGCCCACACCCCGGAGCGCGAACGCGGTGATGTGGACTATAAGGCCAGTGTGGAAGACCTGAACCTGGCCAAGCAGCAGACCTTCGAACGGTTGATCAGCGAGGAAATGACTGACGAGCAGTGCGCCGGTTTTCTGGTGTGGGGTGATCCGTCGTTGTACGACAGCACGATCCGGATCTTGCAGGCGATTCTGGCCTCGGGCCGCTGCGTCTTCGAATTTGAAGTGATCCCCGGCATCACCAGTGTCCAGGCGCTGGCGGCGCAGCATAAGGTGCCGCTGAACCGCATTGGCCGCTCGATTGAAATCACCACGGGTCGACGGCTGGCGGCGGGGCAGGTGAGCAATGCCGACAGCCTGGTGGTGATGCTCGATGCAGAAGATTCCTACCATCGGGTGGCGGACCAGGAGACAGAGATTTACTGGGGGGCCTATCTGGGGACGCCGGATGAAATCCTGATCAGCGGCAAGCTCAAGGAGGTGGCGGATGAGATCGAGCGAGTGCGCAAGGCGGCCCGGTTGGAGAATGGGTGGATTATGGATACTTATCTGCTGCGTAAGCCGTGAGTGCAGCGATGTCTGGGCTGACGCCTTCGCGAGCAAGCCCGCTCCCACAGTTGACCGAGTAGTTTGGACGGACGCGGTCTAATGTGGGAGCGGGCTTGCTCGCGAAGAGGCCCTCAAACACACCTCAAATTATTGCTTTAACCTCCCGCCCAAACCGCTCCCGATACACCGACGGCGGCACCCCGACCACACTGCGAAACGCCACCCGAAAACTCTCCACCGAGCGATAACCACAGCGCTGGGCGATCTGGTCGGTGTTCTGGCTCGTGCTCTCAAGCAGCTCGCGGGCCCGACCCAGGCGCTCATGCTGCAACCACGCCTTGGGCGGCATGCCGGTGGCTTCAGTGAAGCGGCGCAGAAACGTCCGTTCACTCATGGCCGCTTCACTCGCCAGCTCGCGAACCTCCAGCGGTTCGTGCAAACGCTCGCGTGCCCACTGCATGACGCGGGACAAATCGCTACGCGGTGTAGGACTGACCGGTGTCGGAATGAATTGCGCCTGACCGCCGGTGCGTTGCGGCGACATCACCAGCCGCCGCGCCACCGAGTTGGCCACTTGCGTACCGAAATCCCGCGCCACCAAGTGCAGACAAGCATCGATACCGGCTGCGCTGCCGGCCGAGGTGATCAGTTGACCTGAATCGACATAGAGCACGTCCGGGTCCACCAGAATGTTCGGAAAACGCTCGGCCAATTCAGCGGTGTAGCGCCAGTGCGTGGTGGCGCCGCGACCGTCGAGCAAACCGGTGGCCGCCAGCACGAACACGCCCGAGCAGATCGACAGCAGCCGCGCACCCCGCGCATGGGCCTGGCGCAGGGCCGCGATCAGTGCCTCCGGCACCGGGGCGCTGCGATCACGCCAGCCGGGAATGATGATGGTCCGGGCGTCCTGGAGCAGTTCCATGCCGCCATCGGCCAGTACCTGAATGCCGCCCATGGCACGCATCGGGCCTTGATCCACTGCGACAATCCGGTGCTCGTACCAAGGGAAGTCGAACTCCGGCCGCGCCAGTCCGAAGATCTCCACGGCGATGCCGAACTCGAACGTACAGAGGCCGTCGTAGGCCAGAATCGCGACCAATCCAGGGGTGGGCTGCATTTGGCGGAAAGTTCCCGGTGAGTGTCTTGTGCGCCACTGTAGCCGCAAGCATCGGGCGGATAAAGTCTTCTCACACCCACCGAGACTTTGGAGTACAGCCCATGACCAGCCTGGTCCGCGAGATTCCCGCCGCCCCATCGGCCATCGCCCTGATGCATTTCAGCAACCGTCTGACCTTCGAAACCGACTGTTCCGACGTCCACGGCAGCCAACAGGCTGGTGAAGTGGATTTTGTCCTGGTAGACGTGCGCGGCCCGCTCGCGTTTGAGCGTGGGCATGTGCCGGGAGCGATCAATATTCCGGGGCGACTGCTGAGCGCTGAAGGTCTGGCGGCTTACCCGAAAACCAGCGTGTTCGTGGTGTATTGCGCGGGGCCCCACTGCAACGGTGCCAACAAGGCTGCCGTGAAACTGGCGGCGCTGGGTTACCCGGTCAAGGAAATGATCGGCGGGGTGACCGGGTGGCTGGATGAAGGGTTTGAGTTGAGTGTTGCGATGCAACGGCCTGCCAGCACCGTGATCGGTTGCGAATGTTGATGTAGTCGAAAAGATCTACGCGATCCCCTGTAGGAGCTGTCGAGTGAAACGAGGCTGCGATTTGCTTCTAAACGGATGCCCACCACCCATCCAGCGTCGCCCGCAATGTCCATCCGGTTTCCGTACGATCCATCCGCCGCACATTCCCGCCCAGACTCAGCGCCAGCAACTGCGCCCCCAGGCAAATCGCAAACACCGGTGCGCCTCAACGTGGGCATAAGGGCTCTCTTGTAGTTTTTGCTTGTAGGTTTTGTCTGAAAAAAGGGCTTGTCCTACAGTCTTTGCACCGGCTTGGCGCACGCTTCAAGGGACTCGAATCCGTCGGCCACTTTTATATAAGTATTTGTCGCTTAAACACAATTTGCCCTCCTTGAGCCGCTCTAGACTGCCGGCCACTTCGGTCTTCACCTACCGAAAGCTGCCAATAAAAGCCTCCGCACACAGGAGTTATAAATGAAGAAGCTAGTGATGTTCGGTGCCCTGGCACTGTCGATGTTGTCCCTGACGGCTGTGGCCGAAGACGCCAAGCCGATCCGCCTCGGTATCGAAGCCGGTTACCCGCCATTCTCGATGAAAACCCCTGATGGCAAACTCACCGGCTTCGACGTGGACATCGGCGACGCGCTGTGCGAGCAGATGAAAGTGAAGTGCACCTGGGTCGAGCAGGAGTTCGACGGCCTGATCCCGGCCCTGAAGGTCAAGAAAATCGACGCGATCCTGTCGTCCATGACCATCACCGACGATCGTAAAAAGAACGTCGATTTCACCATCAAGTACTACCACACCCCGGCGCGCTTCGTGATGAAGGAAGGCACCGACATCAAAGACCCGCTGACCGAACTCAAAGGCAAGAAAGTCGGTGTGCTGCGCGCCAGTACCCACGACCGCTTCGCCACTGAAGTGCTGGTGCCGGCCGGTATCAATCTGGTTCGTTACGGCTCGCAGCAGGAAGCCAACCTGGACATGGTTGCCGGTCGTCTCGACGCGATGCTGGCCGACTCGGTCAACCTGGACGACGGTTTCCTGAAAACCGACGCCGGTAAAGGCTTCGCTTTCGTGGGCCCGACTTACGAAGACGCCAAGTACTTCGGCGGCGGCGCCGGTATCGCTGTGCGCAAGGGCGATACCGCCCTGGCAGAGAAATTCAACACCGCCATCACCGAAATCCGCGCCAACGGCAAGTACAAGCAAGTGCAAGACAAGTACTTCGACTTTGACGTTTACGGCCAGTAATCCCGCCGTTCAAAAAAGTGGCAACCGTTGACGCGGTTGCCACTTTTTTTATGTGATTTATTCTGCGACATAGATCCCATGTAGGAGCTGCTCATGCAACGCATCGATCATTCACTGCCCTGGAGCCACCTGGGCACCGAACGTACCCTCAGCGTGTTTCGTTATGGTGCGGGCACTCGCAAGGTCTACATCCAGGCCAGCCTGCACGCTGATGAATTGCCCGGCATGCGCACGGCATGGGAACTGAAAAAGCGTCTGAGCGAACTCGAAGCCCTGGGCCAGTTGCAGGGCGTGATCGAACTGGTCCCGGTGGCCAATCCCATCGGCCTCGATCAGCACCTGCAAGGCAGCCACATGGGCCGCTTCGAGCTGGGCAGCGGCAAGAACTTCAACCGCTCCTTCGTCGAACTCAGCGCACCGGTGGCCGAGTTGATCGGCGATCGCTTGGGCAGTGACGCGGCTGCCAACATTGCGCTGATTCGCCAGACCATGGGTCAGGTACTCGACGGCCTGCCGGCACCGGCCTCGCAGCTTGAAGCCATGCACCGCTTGCTGTTGCGCCACGCCTGTGAGGCCGACATCACCCTTGATCTGCATTGTGATTTCGACGCGGCGATTCATCTGTATGCCTTGCCGCAACACTGGCCGCAGTGGCAATCCCTGGCGGCGCGTTTGAAGGCTGGGGTTGCGTTGCTCTGTGAAGATTCCGGCGGCAGCTCATTCGATGAGTCGTGTTCAACGCCGTGGTTGCGTCTGGCAAGGGCTTTCCCTGAGGCCGCGATCCCGCCGGCCAACCTGGCGACGACGCTGGAGCTGGGCAGCATGGGTGATACGCGAGTCGATCAGGCTCAGGCCAATTGCGAGGCGATTCTCGGCTTCCTCGCCGAGCAGGGTTTCATCCAAGGCACTTGGCCTGCGGCACCGAGCGAATGCTGTGAAGGCATGCCGTTCGAAGGCACCCAATACCTGTTCGCGCCGCATCACGGGGTCGTCAGTTTCCTGCGCGATTCGGGTGAATGGGTGGAGAAGGGGGATGCGCTGTTTGAAGTGGTCGATCCGCTGAATGATCGGGTCACGACTGTTTGCGCCGGGACCAGTGGCGTGTTGTTTGCGATTGATCGCGGGCGCTATACGCAGCCGGGCACCTGGCAGGCGAAGGTCGCGGGGCGCGAGCCGATTCGGGTCGGGAAGTTGATTAACGACTGAGGATCTTAGTCGTTTTCGAGGCCGCTTTCGCGAGCAAGTCGGATCGCCGCACCGCCGCTCCCACAGTTGACCGAGTTGTGTGGATGGATGCGGTCGCCTGTGGGAGCGGGCTTGCTCGCGAAGAGGCCCGATGAAGCGGCGAAGATGTCCAGCCAATTATCGACATCCCGATTCACAGTGTTAGGCTCTGCCCCGAATCCTGCACTTGTGAAGGAAGGTTTATGTTGAAGTTTTTCGCTCTGCTGACACTCCTGGCGTCGGCCGCCGTCCACGCTCAAACCCCGCTGCAAACTGATCTGCCGCTCAAGTACCTGGAGCAGGCCAACCCCGAATCGCGCAATCAGCCCTTGGTGATTTTCCTCCACGGTTACGGCAGTAACGAGCAGGACCTGTTCGACATCAAGGATGAACTGCCCGCGTCATACAACTACCTGTCGGTACGCGCACCGATGGTGATGGAGGAGGACAGTTACAAGTGGTTTCGCCAGAAGGGCAACGCGGCCTACAACGGTGAGACCGATGATCTGAAGTCCAGCGGCCAGGTGCTGCAGGATTTCGTCGCACAGGCGGCGAAGAAATATCACACCGAACCGAACAAGGTGTTCCTGGTGGGTTTCAGCCAGGGCGCGATCATGTCGTACGAGGTGGCCCTGCGTCACCCAGAGGCGGTGGGCGGGATCGCGGCGTTGAGCGGGCGGATTTTGCCGGTGCTCCAGTCCGAATTGAAACCGGATGAAAAGCGCCAGAAGCTGGCGATTTTCATCGGTCATGGCACGGCGGATAAACGCCTACCGTACGTTGACGGCACGGACGCCGACAGCCTGTTGCAGAGCCTGTCACTCAAGCCTGAATTTCATGCCTACCCTGGCGTTGGTCACAGCATCAGTGCTGCCGAAATGCAGGACTTGAGCGCCTGGTTGCAGCGTCTCAATCCCTGATGCTTACTTGCCGGTGACGATCTGTTTGACCAGCGTCTCGTGGCCAGCATTGTCGCTGAGACGGGAAATCACCTGAATGATCGCCATGCGCGTGTTGGACGCGGCCATCACTGTGGTGTCGAGGGTTTTGCCGCCGCCCTGGGTGGCGGTGCTGTCGATCTGCCGCAGCCCCAAGCCAGTGCCTTTCTGGGTCAGGCTTTTTTCGCTGAGCTTGGTGAAGTCCCGCAGCGCCGTGGCTTGTTGGGTGGCGAAGTCAGACGCCACGGAGTCGAGGAACTGACCGTCGTTGTCTTTGACGTTGAGGCCGCCGGGGATGGTGTTTTCAGCAGCGATCACGACGGTTTTAGTGGCCTGATTGGTGTACATGGTGCCCGTTGCCCCGGCGGTGCCGGTGGCCGCGTCGCCGGCAGGCAACGGGTTGGCGACGAAGCCTTTAGGCAGGTTGAACGTGAACTTGCCGCCGAGCATCGAGACTTTCTGTGCGGGCGCGGTATCGCTGGCAGTGACCTTGGCGGCCTGCGCATTCAGCGCTCCCAGACTGGCAACCGCCGTCAAGAACAGGACAGCGGCTTTTTTACTCAACAATGACATTCAGAAACTCCATGGGATGGTCGGTCTCGCGGTAGGGGGCGATCATCCCATGGAGGTTGCGGCGCATTCCAGCGCAGTTTAACGGACGGTCATGTTCCTTTGGCCAGCGCAGGGAACAGATCCAACCAGCCGCGGCTATACGTCATCGGCCTGGCCCACCGTCACCCACATGCGCGACTTCGAAAACGTGCACCGCACCCGCAGCAGGATTTCAAGTGGGCGGTAGGTGCGGCCGCACTAAACCTCTCGCTTGCGACAGCCAACCCCTAAAAAATGTCGGACGCTTCCTCAATTTTTTGAACGCTTACACGCGTTTAACGTACACGTTTAAGGACACCCGCTGTTACGTCCTAACGGCTACAACGCCTTGCGCCGTTGCCTACGCGTACGCCAGAATCCGCCGGCTTGTGCGGCTGTGGGGCGGGCTATATCGTTTCCCTGTCACTGAAAAACAGTGATCGGGTTTGGTAGACCCGTAGCATCGACGCATAGCGTCACCTTTGGCGGTCCTTTCCCAGGGCTGCGGTTTCATGGTGGCCATGCGTAGGGCTCCTCCGGGGGCGCCGGTCCGATGCCCGGTCTACCAACCTCCGTATGGCCGCCACCCTCCGTTTGGTAGCGAGATGGTGATGGCTCCAATTCAGCAGCATCGGAGTTCCATCTATGTTCAAAGTTACGCCCAACCCCCCGAATACCGGTCCGGTACCCTACGACGTCTTTCGTGATCTTGACCCCAAGAAAATGACAGAGGCGGCCGACCGCGCACTCAGCTTCTACCTCAATCCCGGGGCGTCGAAAACGCAGATACCGCCCCGCAAGCCCAGCACCATTTTCACCATCGACGCAGCGGTGGATGACGAAACGTTGCTCGTCGAGGCCTGCGAATCGTTGGCATCAGCCAGCGCCATGGTCAACGATCTCACCGACTTGACGGACGGCCCACGACGCCAAACGATGCTGGTGCTGCAACGGGTCCTCATGTTGGGGGAGTTAGCGGTCAATCGCGTACTGGACAACCACAAGCCTGGGTAGTCGCCAGGCGGGTAGTGAGGGCGCTTGCGCCCTCGCTGTTTAGCAGCATTCACGCGGCTCGTGGTCACGCTGGAAGGTCCGTTCAGACCCCACGTCGCACCGGATAACTCTTGATCACATCCAGAAACTCAATGCGACGTTCGCGGACCAGCAACTGCGGAAGCAGCTGTTCATACGCCTGTCGATACGGCTTGCTCAGGTGACGCGTGATGAAGTCGTCCTTGCTGCAGTTCCAGGTTTCGTAGAGCACCAAGGTGTTCGGATCGTCCTGGAGTTGGTGGACCCAGGTGTTGACGAAGTCCGGCTCGGCCGACATCTGGTGCACCACGTCCAGCAGCCGTTCTTTCATTTCGGCGAAACGTTCCGGTTTGGCCGGCAGGTAAACGATAAACGCGACTTGATCACTCATTTCATCACCTTCGAATGCTGTAAATGGGTTACTGCGCCTGGTTCTGCGGGAACAGGTTGCGACGGGTTTCTTCGTCGAAGTCGGCCTTCAGCACCAGTTTCTCTTTAAGACCGTGGGCCCGCTGGGCGGCCGGACGGGCGCTTATTTCATCGAACAGACGCTTGACGTTCGGGTACGCCGCCAGGCCGTTCTCGCCGAGGATGTACGGCGCGTAATTGGCCCAACCCCAGAGCGCCATGTCGGCGATGCTGTAGGTGTTGCCGGCCAGGTACTGATGCTCGGCCAGTCGCTGATCGAGCACGCGGTAGTGGCGTTCGACTTCCTTGAGGTAGCGGTTTTTCGCATACGCCAGGTCTTCCGGAGCGTGGTGCAGGAAATGCACCGCCTGACCGGAAAATGGCGACAGGCCCGTGGCGAGGAACATCAGCCAGGACAGTAGCTCGGCCTGACCTGCGACGGAGGTCGGCAGGAAGCGCTGATGTTTTTGCGCCAGGTGCAGCAGGATCGCCTGGGAGTCGAATACGGTCGCGTCGCCATCGACCAGGGCTGGCACCTTGGCGTTCGGGTTGATCGCCAAAAAGGCCGGCAGGTGTTGCTCGCCCTTGAAGGTGTCGACGCCGATCAACTCGTAGGGCGTTTGCAGTTCTTCGAGCAGCAGGGCGACTTTCATCGGGTTGGGCGACGGATGGAAAAAGAACTTCATGGTGGAGGCCTCAGTCAGTGGTTGGTTTTGAACTGAGGCTGATGTTGAAGTAAACCTGTTCGATTGACGTGCGAGCTTTTTGCTTTACTCGTTCGAAACTATCGAACGTGTTATCGACACTTTAGCGTTTGATCGCCGTACGTCCAGCGTCCGGTACCGGGCTCGCCGGCTTGGCCAACAAACGCTTGGTCACCCCGAGCATACCCACTGACACCGCGACGCCCAGGGCGAATGCGCTCAAACCCATGCCTGGCAAGGCCAGCGCCAACACCAGGCAAAACGCGGCGAACGAATACATGCCGGTAGCGGTGGCCCGCAACAATGCGGCGGTAAAGGCCGGCCCGCGGGTTTGCTGGGAGAACACCGCCATCACGCTGCCCAGCACCGGGAACACCGCGAGCAGGCCGCTCCAGCGTTCGCCAACGGTGCTGGCCAACAACGTGACAGCGAGGGTCAGCAGGGCGCCGGCAATCATGCGCAACAGCAATTTGTCGGACTTCGGCGCCGGGCCCGAAACAATCGGCTGTACCGAGGGAAACAGATACGGCGCCGCCAGCAGTGCAGTCGCGGCGGCGATCACCGAGAGTGCCAGGGACGGGGGAATCAACGACAGCACAACGGCCGCCGTGGCCCAGACCAACAGCGAAATCACCAGCGCCCACGGCCACTTCGCGCGTTGTGCAACCTGAGCGTAGGTCACGCAAAAGGCAATCATCGCGAACATCGCTGAAAGCGCTGCCGTCGCCGATTGAGCGGCGAACACCTGGCCTTGTTCGATGGCGAGAAAGAACAGAATCGGCCCGACCACCACCGGCAATCCCGACAGCCAACCGGCGACGCTTGGTCCCCAGCGTTTCCCGGCCAGGGAAATCAGCAAGAGAAATCCTGGGATGACCAGCAGTTTGAGTAACAGCACGCACGCACCTCCGACCTGAGTGAGGCGGCAACGTTAGCATTGCGGGGGAGTGATTGCTCTATAGAGGTCGTGATTTTGTATACAAATATCAGTTGTGCTTAAACGCCTCGACCACAAAATCAATAAACACCCGGGTCTTGGCCGGCATCAACGTCCGGCTCGGGTAATACAGCGAAATGGGCCCCGCGTCGGCGTGCCAATCGGGCAGCAGGCGCACCAGTTCGCCACGCTGGATATTCGCCAGCACATCCGGCAACACCAGCAGCGTCACGCCCAGGCCGAGTATCGCCGCTTCGCGCATGGCGGCCGGGTCATTGAGCACAATAATTTCATTCAGATTGGCCGGTGCTTCGTTGCCCGCGCCATCGTGCATCAGCCATTGGCGAATCCGCCCGGTACGGGTGCCGCGCATCACAATGCCGGTGTGTCCGGACAGGTCTGCCGGACTGTCGGGCAGGCTGCGTCCTGCGAGGTAGGCGGGGGAGGCGACCGCCACCACATCCGCCGCCGCCAACGTCCGCGACACCACCCCGGGCGTCAATTTGAATCCGCCGCCAATGGCCGCGTCATACCCTTCGGCAATCAAATCCACAGGGCGGTTTTCGAAGTGCCATTCCGGGCGAATCAGCGGGTATCGCGCCAGGAACGCCGGTAGCAGCGGCAAGACATGACCGATGCCAAATGTCGGCGCCAGACTGACCTTGAGCACGCCCGCCGGCTCGCCTTGGTCGCTGCTTACCGCGCTGATCGCTGTCTGCAGCGCTTCCAGATTGCCGCCGATACTCGTCAGAAAGCGTTCCCCGGCTTCGGTCAGGGACAGCTTGCGGGTCGAGCGCTGGAACAGGCGCACGCCGATGTTGCGTTCGAGCATCGCCACGTTGCGGCTGACAGCCGCAGGGGTCAGCGCGAGTACCCGTGCGGCGGCGGAAAAACTGCCGGTCTCGGCGCTGCGGACGAAGGATTCGAGGTTGGCGAGGGTTTCCATGGCAGGTACCTGCTAGTCATGCTTGAAAATCATTCAAAACATTACCCGCTAATCAAGTGCTAATGGCAAGCGCAGTATTCACCCCAACGACAACCCTCGGAGTGAACAACCATGAGCACTATCGGAATCATCGGCGCCGGCGCAATAGGCGCAGCTTTTGCCAGAGCACTGTCGCGTCAAGGCATTGAAGTGGTGATCGCCAACAGCCGTGGCCCGCAAAGCCTGGCTTCGCTGGTGGAAGAACTCGGGCCAACGGCGCGTGCCGGAACCCGCGAGGAGGCCGCCGCACAAGCCATCGTTTTGGTCGCGGTCAACTGGTCGAAGTTGCCGACTGCGCTCGCCGGCCTGCCGGATTTTGGCGGACGGATTGTCATCGATGCCAACAACTCAATCGAGGCACCGTCGTTCAAGGCGGTGGATTTGCAGGGGCGCATGTCCAGTGAAGTGTTTGCCGAATGGGTGCCCGGTGCGCGGGTGGTGAAGGCGTTCAATCACCTTCAGGCGCGTTATCTGGAAAGCGATCCGGCGGCGGAGGGCGGACAGCGGGTGCTGTTTCTCTCGGGTGATGATGCCGATGCGAAAGCTCAAGTGGCGGCGCTGATCGAACAGCTGGGCTTCTTCGGGATTGATCTTGGGGAATTGAGCATCGGGGCGCGGCTGGTGCAGTTTCCAGGCGGGCCGCTGCCGGTGCTGAATCTGGTGAAATTTGCCTGACAACACGAAAAAAGAACCCGGTGCATCTGATGTCAGTCAGCTCATGTAGACGCCGACCACCTGTGGCGAGGGGGCTTGCCCCCGTTGGAGTGCGCAGCGCTCCCCAAAAATCTTCGACAATTGCCGGGATTTTGGGGTTGCTGCGCAACCCAACGGGGGCAAGCCCCCTCGCCACAAGGCACCGGGTGTTTTGCCAGGCGGCGAACGGATATTCGTGGGTCCCCGCGCCGTCTGTTGAACGCTTTACGCCCGTTCGATCGCCAGTGCCACGCCCTGACCACCACCGATGCACAGGGTGGCGAGGCCTTTCTTGGCGTCACGCTTGATCATTTCATGCAGCAGCGTCACCAGTACTCGGCAACCCGACGCACCGATCGGGTGGCCCAGGGCGATAGCGCCGCCGTTGACGTTGACCTTGTTCAGGTCCCATTCCAGGTCCTTGGCCACCGCCAGAGATTGTGCGGCGAAGGCTTCGTTGGCTTCGATCAGGTCCAGTTGGTCGATGGACCAGCCGGCCTTGCCCAGGCAGCGGCGAGTGGCCGACACCGGGCCGATGCCCATGATCGCCGGGTCAACGCCAGCATTGGCGTAAGCGGCGATTTTCGCCAGCACGGGCAGGCCAAGAGCCTTGGCCTTTTCCGCGCTCATCAGGATTACGGCGGCGGCGCCGTCGTTCAGCGACGAGGCGTTACCGGCGGTCACCGAACCGTCCTTCTTGAAGGCCGGTTTCAGTTTGCCCAGTGCTTCGGCGGTGGTGCCGGCGCGTGGTTGCTCATCGGTGGCGAAGGACAGCGGATCACCCTTGCGCTGAGGAATCAGGATCGGCGTGATTTCATCGACAAAACGCCCGGCTTCGATGGCGGCCGTGGCTTTCTGTTGCGAAGCCGCGGCGAAGGCGTCTTGTTGCTCGCGAGTCAGGCTGTATTTTTCAGCCAGGTTCTCGGCAGTGATGCCCATGTGGTAATCGTTGAACGCATCCCACAGGCCGTCGCTGATCATGGTGTCGACGATTTGTGCGTGACCCATGCGCAGACCGGTGCGCGCACCGGGCATGACGTAATTGGACAGGCTCATGTTTTCCTGGCCGCCGGCAATGATCACGTCGGCATCGCCGCAGCGAATCGCTTGAGTGGCCAGATGCAACGCTTTGAGGCCCGAGCCGCAGACCTTGTTCAGGGTCATCGCAGGCACGGTGAAGGGCAGGCCGGCCTTGATCGCGGACTGGCGCGCAGGGTTTTGCCCGGCACCGGCGGTCAACACCTGGCCCATGATCACTTCATCGACTTCAGCAACGTCCAAGCCGGTTTGCGCCAGCAACTGACGGATCACCGCAGCGCCGAGGTCAACTGCGGACACGTTGGCCAGGGCTCCCTGGAAACTACCGATGGCGGTGCGGGTGGCGGCGACAATGACGACTTCTTGCATGGAATGATTCCTCACTGGGCAGCGAACTGCATTTCCGGAACGTGATCCGGCACGATCAGTTTACCGGCGGTCTTGGCGACAATCTCCTCGACGCTGACGCCCGGTGCGCGTTCCTTGAGAATGAACGCGCCATTTTCGATTTCCAGGTAAGCCAGGTCGGTCAGCACGCGTTTGATGCAACCGGCACCGGTCAGCGGCAGGCTGCATTTGGACAGGAGCTTGGACTCACCGTCCTTGGACGCGTGGGTCATGATGACGATGATGTTGTCTGCACCGGCCACCAGGTCCATGGCGCCGCCCATGCCCTTGACCAGTTTGCCGGGAATCATCCACGAGGCGATGTTGCCTTGCACGTCGACTTCAAAGGCGCCCAGCACGGTCAGGTCGACATGACCACCGCGGATCATCGCGAAGGACTCGGCCGAGGAAAAGATCGACGCGCCGATACGCGCGGTCACGGTTTGTTTGCCGGCGTTGATCATGTCGGCATCGATGGTTTCTTCAGTAGGAAAGGGGCCCATGCCGAGCAGGCCGTTTTCCGACTGCAGCATGACTTCCATGCCTTCAGGAATGTAGTTGGCGACCAGGGTCGGAATGCCGATACCCAGGTTCACGTAGAAGCCGTCCTGCATTTCGCGGGCGACGCGTTGAGCCATTTGTTCGCGGGAAAGTGCCATTGTTGTTATTCCTTCATTCGGTCCGGGGGCAGGGGATCACTTACGCACGGTGCGCTGTTCGATGCGCTTCTCGAACGTGCCGCAAATGACCCGGTCGACGTAGATGCCAGGGGTGTGGATCTGCGCCGGGTCCAGCTCGCCGGGTTCGACGATTTCTTCGACTTCGACCACGGTGATCTTGCCGGCAGTGGCGGCCAGCGGGTTGAAGTTCTGGGCGGTGTGGCGGTAGATGACGTTGCCGAAATGGTCGGCTTTCCAGCCTTTGACGATGGCGAAGTCACCGGTGATGGACTCTTCCATCAGGTACTGGCGGCCATGGAATTCGCGGACTTCCTTGCCGTCGGCAACCGGAGTGCCGACGCCGGTGGCGGTGAAGAAAGCGGGAATGCCGGCGCCGCCTGCGCGCATTTTTTCGGCGAGGGTGCCTTGAGGGGTCAGGACCACTTCGATGGCACCGCTGAGCAGTTGCTCCTCGAACATTTTGTTCTCGCCGACGTAGGACGCCACCACCTTGCGGATCTGCCGGTCTTCCAGCAGCACGCCGAGGCCGAAACCGTCGACGCCGCAGTTGTTGGAAACCACGGTGAGGTCACGTGTGCCTTTGCGCTTGATCTCGGCGATGAGGTTTTCCGGGATCCCGCACAGACCGAAGCCGCCGGCGATCACGGTCATGCCGTCTTCAAGACCTGCCAGAGCTTCCTCGTAGGAACTCACGCGCTTGTCGAAACCTGCCATATGCACCTCTTTTATTCTTTGTGGGCGGCTGGCTAGCCGTATGGGGATGGAGTGTCTCGCCGTAGTATTCATTTGTTAAGTTGATTTTTAAGGTTGATTGATAGATAAAACTCACCAATCGATCATCCGTACTACGTTGGAGCCAGTGCTCATGACAGTCAAGCAGATCAGGGCATTTTTGGCCGTGGCCCAGAGTTTGAGTTTTGCCGTGGCCTGCGAGCGGTTGCACCTGTCGCAATCGGCCTTGAGCCTGACCATCAAGGCGCTGGAGGAGGGGCTGGGCGGACGTCTGTTCACCCGCAATACGCGCAATGTGGCGCTGACCGCGGAGGGAGAATCACTGGTGCCACTGGCGCGTCGCCTGATTGCTGACTGGGATAACGCCGAGGATGAGCTGCGCCAACGCTTCACCCTCCAGCGCGGTCGCGTGACGCTGGCGGCGATGCCCTCATTTGCCGGCAACCTGCTGCCGCCGATCCTGAAAACCTTCCGCGCGCGCTATCCCAAGGTCAACGTCACGGTGAATGACGTGATCAACGAGCAGGTGCTGGAAATGGTGCGCGATCGGCAGGTTGAGCTGGGGGTGGCGTTTGAACCGAATCAGAGTTCTTCACTGGCATTCACGCCGTTGTACATGGACCGTTTCGTTGCCGTAGTGCCGAAAGATTCTCCTTTTGCCGAACGGGAAGACATCGATTGGCAAACCTTGCTCAAGGAACCGTTCATCACCTTGCAGCGTCCGTCGACGGTTAGGGTGATGCTTGAAGAACACTTGCAGGCGCGTGGGATGAAATTGCCGGTGGAGTTTGAAAGTCATCAGTTGGCGACGGTTGGGCGGATGGTGGCGAGTGGATTGGGGGTGAGTGCAGTGCCGGCGTTGTGTGTTGGGCAGATGCTGGAACTGGGGGCGCGGTGCATTACCTTGCGTGATCCGGTGGTGGAGCGGGCGATTGGGGTGCTGACGAAGCCAGGGGTGGAACTGTCGGCTGCGGCTCAGGCGTTGTTCGACATTCTGAGAGAACCACCCCCTAACCCTCTCCCCGAGGGGCGAGGGGACTGACCGAGGTGTTCTCGGGAGTTACATCGACCTGAGATACTGAGTCGAACTCAGGACTTGAAAGCACTGGAGATCTGCCCCCTTTCCCCCTCTACCCCGTGGGGAGAGGGCTGGGGTGAGGGGTGGATATAAAGTCGAACTCCGAGCTCAAGACATCATCGATCCAGCCTCTGCGCCAATTCCGGCAAAAGCCGTTCACAAGACCCCTCAATCTTCAAATCAAGAAGGTCATCCGCCCGAGTCTTCCCCAAATTAATCGCAATCAACGGTTTCCCCTGATCCGCCACCGCCCGACACAACCGAAACGCCGAATACGCCATCAACGAAGACCCGACCACCAGCAACCCCGCAGCCTTTTCGACCGCCGCCATCGCCCTGGCCGCCGTCACCTGCGCCACGTTCTCGCCAAAAAACACCACGTCCGGCTTCATCCGTTCACCCGCGCAGTGCGGGCAATGCGGCACCTGAAACCGCGCCTCAAACGCCGCATCCAGCAGCGTGTCACCGTCCGGGGCTTGCACCGCATCCACGCCTGCCAGATACGGATTCTGCGCCTCCATCAATTGCTGGATCGAATCCCGTTCGCTACGCGTCCCGCAGTCCAGGCACAACACCCGGTGCAGGCTGCCGTGAAGTTCGATGACGTCATGGCTGCCGGCCTGGTCGTGCAGGGTGTCGACGTTTTGAGTGATCAGGCCGCTGATCTGCTGCGAACTTTGCAAACGGGCCAAGGCCTCGTGGGCCACGTTCGGCTGAGCCTGGCGCACCCGCGGCCAACCGAGCATCGCCCGCGCCCAATAGCGACGCCGGGATTCGGGGGCGGAGAGGAATTCCTGATACATCATCGGTTGTCGGCCACGCCGCACGCCCTGGTTGTCGCGGTAATCCGGAATGCCCGACGGGGTGCTGATGCCGGCGCCGGTCAGGACCACAAACGGCTGGTCAGCCATTAACTGCTGAAGGTGGTCGAGCTGTTCGCGGATGAGGCTGTCGAGCATGTTCAACACTCCGGTGGACCTGTAGGAGCTGCCGCAGGCTGCGATCTTTTGATCTTCAGCAATTTGAGCATCGTCAAATCAAGATCAAAAGATCGCAGCCTGCGGCAGCTCCTACAGTAAGCAGTCACCCGTCAGCGGTCAGCAATAATTTACTTACGCGCCTCCAGAATCAGGTTGAACGGTGTTTCCGTAGCCCGCCGGAACGTTTTGAACCCCGCCTCGGTGAAGACCTTGCGCAGCCGCGCCTCGCCAGCCTGGGCGCCGAGTCCGAGGCCGACTTCCTGGGACAGCGAGTTCGGGGTGCAGATGAAGGTCGAAGCGGCGTAGAACAAGCGGCCAACCGGGTTGACGTTGTCGTCGAGCGAGTCATTGGCGAACGGTTCTACCAGCAGCACCGTGCCGTCCGGTTTTAGCGCTTCATAAGCGTGCCGCGCCGCGCCCACCGGATCGCCCATGTCATGCAGGCAGTCGAAGTAGCAAACCAGATCATAGTCATCGCCGGGGAAGCTTTTTGCCGTGCCCTGGAAGAATCGCGCACGCCCGGCCACGCCACCTTCTTCGGCGCGCTGGGTGGCGACGGTGACGGAGGGCGCGTGGTAGTCGAAACCGACGAACCGCGAATCCGGAAACGACTGGGCCATGATCACGGTGGATGCGCCGTGGCCGCAGCCGATATCCGCCACTTTGGCGCCAGCCTCCAGTTTGGCGACCACGCCTTCGAGCGCCGGCAGCCATTCAGCGACCAGATGCGCTTTATAACCTGGCCGGAAGAACCGCTCCGTGCCGCTGAACATGCACGGATGGTGATCGCCCCAGGCGAGGGCACCGTCGCCGCGCATGGCGTTGACCAGTTTGTCCTTGTCATGGAAAAACGATGCGACCACCCCGATGCCACCCGCGATATAGACCGGTGAGTCTTCGATCGCCAATGCCATGGCCTGCTCTTCGGGCAGACGGAACTGGCCGTCGCGGTGTTCCATGTAACCGGAAGCGGCGTGGGCGCTGAGCCATTCGCGTATCAGGCGAGGGTTGCAGCCGGTTTTTTCAGCGAGGGCTTCCGGGGTGACTGGCTGACTGTCGGCCATGGCCCGGTACAGTCCGAGCTCTTCGCCGAGGATGACGTTGGCGAGCATCGCCGCGCCGCCCATGTCGTTCACCAGTTTGCCCATGAAATCATTGAGTCTGGCCTCGTCCATCACGTTTGCTCCTTCAGCAGGATCACCGTCCAGAGGCCTTGTTTTTCGAGGCGTTCACCTCTGGACGGTGGTCGTGGGAATGAACAGGACGATAAGCACGCCCTGCGTGCACTAAGTTTAGTCCGGGGTCCGTGCACCGCTGCCTTGAGCGACGAAAGTTATATTTCCCTGACTGACACTGGACCCCTGTGGGAGCGGGCTTGCTCGCGAAGGCGGACCTCCAGTCGACAATGATGTTGCCTGACACACCGCCTTCGCGAGCAAGCCCGCTCCCACAAGGGATTTGTGGCGTGTATTTCACTGTATCTAACTGGCCTCCCGATACACAGCCCGCTAACTCAGGGCCACTGCCGAACACAGGCGAGATACAAACCTGCGATGAACTGCGTAGGCCATTTGGCACCCTATACACCGTGAAGGGGACAACAATGACCACGCTCCTGCCTGAAACCGACCTGAAACCCACCCCCGTCAATCGCCTGCGCGTCGACCAATACACCAGCGGCATCATCGGCCCAAGCCAGCCGATGCTCGGGCCACTGGCCGACGGCGGCACCCTGATCACCGGTACACCGCCGGGCTGCTGGGGGCCGATGATCACGCCGGCCTTCGAGGGTGGCCACGAAGTGACGCAACCGGTGGCCATCGCCGGTGCGGAAATCGGCGACGCGGTGGCGATCAAGATCAAAAGCATGCGCGTCACCTCACTTGCCACCTCGTCCGGGGTGATGAAATTCGTTGAAGGTCGCTACCACGGCGATCCGTTCGTCTCCAAATTCTGCGCCAAGTGCGGCACCGAACACCCGGCCAGCCATGTCGAAGGCATCGGCGAAGACGCGATTCGCTGTAACACCTGTGGCGCCGAAGTCAGTGCATTCCGTTTCAGCCACGGCTACGTGATCGTGTTCGATGCGCAGAACCAGGTCAGCCTGACCGTCAATCAGGACGTCGCCAATCAACTGGCCGGTAACGCAGCCGAGATGTCGGCGCTGCCGGAATTCGCCGCGCAACATTCGATCCTGTCCCTGGCGCGCGCCGACATCCCCGGCGTCGCGGCGCACATGCGGCCGTTCCTCGGCAACATCGGCACCACACCGTCGCGTGATTTGCCCGACTCCCATAACTGCGCCGATTTCGGCCAATACCTGATCGGCGCGCCGCACCGCTTTGGCATGACCCGCGAAGAACTGCACGCGGCCAAGACTGACGGTCACATGGACACCAACTCGATCCGCGAGGGCTGCGTGTTGATCTGCCCGGTCAAGGTGCCAGGCGCCGGCGTGTACATGGGCGACATGCACGCCCAGCAGGGCAACGGCGAGATCGCCGGGCATGCCACCGATTGCTCCGGGGAAACCGAAGTGGTGGTGGAAGTGGTGAAGCACCTGACGCTGGAAGGGCCGATTCTGCTGCAAAACCTTGACGACTTGCCGCCCATGGCCCGGCCGATGAATGCCCAGCAGCGGCAGAAAGTCCGCGAACTGGGCGAGCGCTGGGGTCAGCACGAGATCGAGCAGAGCGGGCCGATCACCTTTATCGGCAGCGGCGAGAACCTCAACGTCGCGGTAGAGAACGGCTTGAAACGCGCCGCCTCGGTCACCGGTCTGCCGTACGACGAAGTACTCAACCGCGCGACCATCACCGGTTCGATCGACATCAGCCGCTTGCCGGGCACCATCCGCGTGACGTTCCTGTGCCCGATGACCGTGCTGGATCGCATCGGCATTGGCCATCTGGTGCGCGAGAAGTACGACCTGGCGTAACGCGCTGACAATCATTGAGATCGACATCATGCACACCCCCATCACATCAGCGAAGGCGACCGTCGGGCTCGGTTTGCGTCGCGGTTTAATGAAAGACCTTCAAGCCGCCCGCGTGGGCGATTTCGATTTTCTGGAAGTCGCGCCGGAGAACTGGATCGGCATCGGCGGCGCTCATGGCCATGCTTTGCGTGCCCTGGCCGAGCGTTATCCGTTGTCCTGTCATGGCTTGTCCCTGTCTTTGGGCGGCCCGGCCCCGCTGGACGTCGGGTTTCTGCAAGAAGTCCGGGTTTTCCTCGATCACTACAAGGTGCCGCTGTACAGCGAACACTTGAGCTACTGCAGCGATGACGGTCACCTTTACGACCTTCTGCCGCTGCCCTTTACCGAAGATGCGGTGCATCACGTCGCCGCACGAATTCGCCAGGCCCAGGACATTCTCGGTCGGCGCCTGGCGGTGGAAAACGTCTCCTACTACGCCGCGCCACAGCAAGACATGGACGAGGTGACCTTCACCAACGCGGTGCTGCGCGAAGCCGATTGCGACCTGCTGCTGGACGTCAACAACGTCTACGTCAACTCGATCAATCACGGTTTCGATCCGCAGACCTTTCTGGCCAGCATCGATTCGGGCCGGGTGGTGGCCATGCACGTAGCCGGGCATTTCGATGAGTCCGATACCTTGAAAATCGACACCCACGGCGCTTCGGTCAAACCGGTGGTCTGGTCGTTGCTGGCTGAGGCTTACGCTCGATTCGGCGCGCAGCCAACACTGCTGGAACGGGATTTCAACTTTCCGGCATTTTCCGAACTGGTGGCCGAATTGCAGACCATTCGCCGCCTGCAAACCGAGGGGGTGAACCGTGGATAAGCCGAGTCTGTTTCAGCAGCAAAACACCCTGGGCCTTTACCTGCGCGATCCCGATCATTGCGCGCCACCGGCCGGGATGGACGTGACACGGGCGCAGGTTTACCGCGACCTGATTTTCGCGAACCTGTCGTCATTGCTCAGCGGGACTTTTCCGGTGCTGATCAAGATTCTCGGCGATGAACACTGGCGTTCACTGGTACGGATTTTCCTGCGCGACTACCGCGCGCACACGCCGAAATTCGGCGAGATCGCCAAGGAGTTTGTCGAGTTCCTGGCCTCGGAACCGCAAGCGTTGACCGAAGGGTCGTGGCCGCCGTTCATGGTGGAGCTGGCGCATTACGAGTGGATCGAGATGGCGTTGCAGCAGTCCGAGGCTGAACCGTTGCCGCTGAGCGATGCCGGGTTGTTGCTCGACCGACCGTTGCAGGTTTCGCCGCTGGCCTGGCCGTTGGCGTATGCCTGGCCGGTGCAGTTGGTGGGGCCGGATTATCAACCGGAGACAGCGCCGGCTCAGCCGACATTGCTGCTGGTGCGTCGGGCTGAGGACTGGAGTGTGAAGTTTTCCGCACTGAGCCCGTTGGCCTGGCGGTTGTTGCAGCGGATTGAGGAATTTCCCCAACTGGACGGGCGTGAGCAACTGGAAGGATTGGCGGTGGAGGCCGGGATGGCTGGGTCGCCGGAGTTTATGGAAAGTGGGGCGGTGTTGTTGCGGCAGATGCATGAAGAGGGGGTGGTGGGCTTGGCATGATCGTTCCCTCGCGCGTGGGAACGATCAAGCGGGGGGAATCAAGCTTTGCTGGCAATCCAGTACTAACCGCGCACCGCCGAGTTCACTAGTACCGACTTCAAGCGTAAACCCATGCAAGCCCACAATCGCCGCAACGATCGACAGCCCCAACCCGAACCCGCTTTTCTGATTACCACCATCGGCACGATAAAAGCGCTGGAACACTGCCTCCCGCTCTGCCTCCGGAATCCCGGACCCCGAATCGAGCACTTCAATCCGCGTATGTCCCCCTTCATTGATCCCACGCAAAATCACCTCGCCATCCGGCGGCGTGAACTTGATCGAGTTGCTCAGCAGGTTCGCCACCGCTTCGAATAGCAACGCGCGGTCGCCATTCAGTGGCGGCAAGACGTCAGGCAGTTGCAGCTTGAACACCAGTTCGCCTTCTTCCGCCAACGGCAGATAAAAGTCGTGCAGCTCTTGCAGCAACGGCACCGGATCCAGCTGCACAAAACCCGAGCGGCGCTGACGATCTTCCAGCTCGGAAATCCGCAACAACCCTCGAAAGCGCGCCATCAAGGTGTCCGCTTCACCGAGCACTGAGTCCAGTTGCACCGCCAGCGTCGAACCCTCATCAGCCTGTTGCTGAATCCGGTACAGCTGCGCCCGCAGGCGCGTCAACGGCGTGCGCAGGTCGTGGGCGATGTTGTCGCAGACGCCTTTCACCTCGTTCATCAAGCGTTCAATACGTTCGAGCATGGCGTTGACGATGGCGGCGAGCATGTCCAGCTCATCGCGGCGATTGGACAATGGCAGGCGACGGGTCAGGTCGCCGGCGACGATGGCCTCGGCGCTGGCCTGAATCGCACGAATCCGCCGCAACGGACGCCGTCGCAACAGGTGCCAACCAGCGATACCGGGCAAGATGGTCAGTGTCACACCCCATAACAATGCGTGAAGAATGATCCGGGTCACGGCAAACAACGAACCATTATCCCGCACCAGCACGAGCCAGCGACCGTCCTTTGTCTGGGTCGCTACCGCGTCGCAACTGTCGGCGGGCAGGCTTGGGTCGTCAGAATCGGCGCAGTCGCCAAGCATGTGAATCTTGCCATCCAGCGGCAGGCCTTCGGGCATGTGACGCAGCGCTCCGCTGAGGTAGCGGTGCTGAGTATCGAACAGGCCATAAGCGTCGATGCCGCGAATGTCGAAGGTCATGCTGACGGCGAGGGCGTCCGTCAATTGTTCGCCCTGAAAGTGCGAAAACAAATGCTGGCGTTGCATCAGCGAGTGTTTGGCCAGGTTGTCCAGGTAAGCGGAAACCTCGTAGTACATGACCCCCATGAGAATCCCGCTCCAGAGCACGAACAGCGAACTGTAGAGCGCCAGCAGACGGCTGCTGGATGAACGCCAGCCGTTAGAGGGGTTCAGCAATGACATAACCCGAGCCTCGCACGGTCCGAATCAGTGGGACATTGCCTGGCGGGTCAATCTTTTTGCGCAGCCGGCCGATGTGCACGTCGATCAGGTTGGTGCCGGGGTCGAAGTGGTAACCCCAGACCTCTTCGAAAATCATCATCCGCGACAGAATCTGCCCGGTGTTGCGCATCAGGAATTCCAGCAACTTGTACTCGGTGGGCAGCAGCGTCAGCAAATGGCCGTCGCGGCTGGCTTCATGGCTGATCAGGTTCAGCTCCAGATCCGCCACCCGCAACGTGGTGGCCTGGGCGGTCACGGTGTTCTGCCGGCGCAGCAGGACTTCGACCCGGGCGGCCATTTCATCGGTGGCGAACGGTTTGGTCAGGTAATCGTCACCGCCCGCGCGCAAGCCGCGCACACGCTCATCGACGTCGGAGAGGGCGCTGATCATCAGAATCGGTGTGGCCACGCCCATGGTCCGCAACGTGGTGACAATCGCCAGACCATCGAGCTCGGGCAGCATGCGATCAAGGGTGATCAGGTCGTAGTTGCCGCTGACCGCGCGCGCCAGACCTTCGCGGCCGTTGTCGACCCAATCCACGTCGAGGCCGTGGCTGCTCAGTTCGGCGACGATTTCCCGGGCGGTCACGGCGTCGTCTTCGATGGTCAAGATGCGGGTCATAGGGCGGGCCTGGTTAGGAGTACTCAACGTTGAGCGGCATTTTGCCAAGAAATGATGGCAGGCTTTCTAAATAAAACTTCATGTACAACGAAAAGATCGCGTTCGAAATGTAGGAGCTGCCGCAGGCTGCGATCTTTTGATCTTTCCATTTAAAACACCGTTTCTGGTCAATGCATAAAACCCGCCGCTACAGACAGTTCCTTGCAAATTGCATGGACATTGGAAGTTCAAACTTTATAAATCATTGAAATCCAGAGTCTTATTTAAAGTTGGTGACTGGCACGGTGACTGCAATTCCTCCGTTGAAGAGTTGTAACACCATCCTTCCTGCCTGGAGCGATATAACAATGAATAGATCCTCTGATGGTTTCTATCCTGCCTTCGAAGAAACGAGCACGCTCTCTGGTGTGTCCTGGGGAGCGATCTTCGCGGGGGCCGCTGCTGCGGCGGCGTTGTCGTTGATTCTCGTGCTGCTCGGCTTTGGCCTGGGTTTTTCGGCGGTATCGCCGTGGGCCAATGAAGGGGTGAGCGCCAAGGGCCTGGGCATTTCAACGATTGTCTGGCTGGCCGTTACGCAAATCGTCGCTTCCGGGCTTGGCGGTTACATCGCCGGTCGTCTGCGGGTGAAGTGGGCGTACATGCACGGTGATGAGGTTTACTTCCGTGACACCGCCCATGGTTTCCTGGCCTGGTGCGTGGCGACGCTGGTGACGGCGACGTTGGTGGTCGGCTCGGTCGGCAGCCTTGTCAGCGGTGGCGTGCAGGCCGGGGCGAGCGTGGTTGGCGGCGCCGCGAGTGCCGCGACTCAAGCTGCCGGTGCGGCTGCCGGCAACACTGACGGTGACCCGTACGGTTACTTCGTCGACAGTCTGTTCCGCGATGACCGCCCGGTGGCGGTCAGTGATGACGCCGTTCGTGGCACCGTGACGCGCATCTTCGTGCGCAGCCTGAGCAACGACGGTCAACTGGCTGCCGAAGACCGCATCTACCTGGCGCAACTGGTTGCCCAACGGACCAACCTCACTCAAGCGGACGCGGAACGTCGCGTTGATGAAGTGTATGCCCGCACGCAAAAAGCCGTGGCCGACGCCAAACTCGCCGCCCAACAAGCCGCCGACACCGCCGCCAAAGTCGCTGCGTGGGCTTCGTTGTGGATGTTCATTGCGCTACTGATCGGTGCGTTTTTCGCCAGCCTCGCTGCCACCTTTGGTGGCCGTCGTCGGGATGCCGTGGTGTATCTGGAATCCGACGCTTACGTGACCACCACTTCACTGCCTGTTCGCTAACCCAGGAGAACTACCATGCGCTCACTACTGCTGTTCTTTCTCGGCGTACCGATCCCGATCATCATCCTGATCGCCCTGTTCATGCACTGACTTACGCTGGGGCAATGCCTCTGCCGCTTCTGCCTTTGGTGGAAGCGGCGTTTTTGTGTGAGCGTACTGGCAGCCACCTAGATGTTGAATGTGACTGCCTCTTCGCGAGCAAGCCCGCTCCCACAGTTGACCGCGTTCTCCTGTGGGAGCGGCGGTGCGACGATTCGACTTGCTCGCGAAGGGGCCAGATTAGGCGCTCTCAATCTATCTATTCGATCGGTGTACTCACAAACACCTCAAGCCCCTCGGCATATTCGGTAAACGCACTGATCTGTGGAAACCGATTCACATCCACCTGATCCGGCACCACCAGATTGGTGAAACTCCACGCCACCGCCAACGTAATTCCGTCTTGAGCAATCGTCCCGTCAGTCTTCAGCGGCTGCATTTCCAGCTCCCGTTCCAGCGCCGAATACGCCGCCGCCAATTGTCCTTCGACCCGCTCCACCCACGGTTCAAACTGAATCTCCGCTGGCCGCAGGTTGCGTTCGTAGTAGAGCTGCACGGACTTTTCGCACGCCGCCAGCCCCAGACCGATCAGGCGCAATGAGCGCAGGCGTTGAGCGAGATCGCTGGGCATCAGGCTGTTGCCAGGACCGGCCAAGGCTTCCAGATAATCGATGATCAGCGTCGAGTCGATCAGCACCTCGCCGTCGTCGAGCACCAGGGTGGGCGCCTTGACCACCGGGTTGATCTGCTGGAATTGCTCGAAATGCCGAAACACCGAAACCGACTGGTGTTCCAGCGGGATGCCAAGGCGTTTGGCAGAGATGGCGACGCGCCGCACATAGGGTGAATCCAGCATGCCGATCAGCTTCATTGAACCGCTCCTTCAGATGTCCATTTCGGGATGGACAACCTTAGTTTAGCTTCAGCGAGCTGCAAACGGCGTGGGCGCTAATCTTCGAAGCCGACCTGCTCGTGAATCTCATCGACCTTCAATTCCAGCCGATACGCCACGGCGATAAACAGCGCCTGGCACAGGCACAGCGTCGCACTCAACGAACGGAAGGCAAACGAACTGCCTTCGTTGACCAGCAGCACGGTGTTGGCGCGTTTTGCCAGAGGCGAGAGGTTGCTGTCGGTGATGATCAGGGTTTTGGCCTGATGGTGCTGGGCGATGCGCAGGCAGTGCTGGGTTTCCTTGCCGTAGGGCGTGAAGCTGATGGCGATCACCAGGTCATTGGCGCGCACGCTGCGCATCTGCTCGCGGTAGCTGCCGCCGAGCCCCGAAACCAGATGGATGCGCTTGTTGGTGTGTTGCAGGTTGTAGACCAGGTAGTCGGCCACCGCGAACGAACGGCGCACCCCGACCACGTAGATGTTGTCGGCATTCACCACCAGGTCGACGGCCTTGTCGAAGGCCTGGTCATCGAGTTCCAGCCCCAGCCGTTCGATGCCCGACAGGGTCGCATCGATGCACTCGCGCGCCAGATCGCCGCCGCTGGCCTTCTGCGACTTGTTGGCGATCATGCTGCGAATGCGCTGCTGGTAGTTCTGCACCGGCGTGGTCTTGTGGGTGTAGGCCTCGCGGAACAGCGCCTGCATTTCGCTGAAGCCGCTGAACCCGAAGCGCTGAGAAAACCGCACGATCGCCGACGGGTGTACTTCGCACTCGCGGGCGATGTCGCTGATGCGGTCGACCATGATCCGGTCGCTCTGCTGGCTCATGTAACTGGCGATACGTTTGAGCTGGCGCGGCAGGCTTTCGTATTCGTTGGTGATCAGCTGCAGCAGACGTTCGGCATTGATCGGGGGGCTGGCGAGATCGCTGTCGGGCGTGCTCTCGGTCGTCGCCGGCTGATCGGTGCGGGTCATAAGGAATCCTTCTGGCTTGTTCTTATAGGGAGGACAGATGGCGTCATCCCCTGACAATAGGTTGGCTGTGCGCAGTCTACAGGGTAGGCCGGAATAAAATCTTGAGCTTGCGGTCAGTGTGAAGGGTGCTGAAACGATGCACTGCCTCTGGAACGCCTGTGCCAAAGTTTATTGGAAAAAATATTCCACGTAAAAAATATTTAGAATAATTATTGATTATTCGGTCCCGGACGTTTTAGTCTGCATCCACCAAGAGTGTTCGGCGCGGCCATCGCCCCGAACGCAGGCTGATAAAAATAACAGGAGCCAGCATGGGCCAGACTCGTTTTGCCAGTGGGCGTCAATTGGATCTGATTTGCCTGGGGCGCCTGGGCGTCGACCTTTATGCGCAGCAAGTCGGGGCGCGGTTGGAAGATGTTTCAAGCTTCGCCAAATACCTCGGCGGATCGTCCGCCAATATCGCTTTCGGCACGGCTCGGCTGGGCCTGAAATCGGCGATGCTGAGCCGGGTAGGGGACGACCACATGGGCCGTTTCCTGGTGGAATCCCTGGCCCGCGAAGGTTGCGATGTCAGCGGCATCAGGGTCGATCCGGAGCGCCTGACCGCCATGGTCCTGCTGGGCCTCAAGGATCGCGAAACCTTTCCTTTGGTCTTCTACCGCGAAAACTGCGCCGACATGGCGCTGCGGGCCGAAGACATCAGTGAAGCCTTCATCGCTTCCAGTAAAGCCTTGCTGATCACCGGCACCCATTTCTCCACCGACGGCGTCTACAAGGCGAGCATCCAGGCGCTGGATTACGCCGAGAAGCACAACGTCAAACGGGTGCTGGATATCGACTATCGCCCGGTACTCTGGGGCCTGGCCGGCAAGGCCGACGGCGAAACCCGTTTCGTCGCCGATCAGAACGTCAGCCAGCATGTGCAGAAAATCCTCCCGCGTTTCGACCTGATCGTCGGCACGGAAGAAGAATTCCTGATTGCCGGTGGCTCCGAGGATTTGCTCACCGCGCTGCGCAATGTGCGGCGCCTGAGCGCGGCGACCCTGGTGGTCAAGCTCGGCCCGCAGGGCTGCACGGTGATTCACGGGGTGATCCCGGCACGTCTTGAAGACGGCGCCATTTATCCCGGCGTTCGGGTGGAAGTGTTGAATGTGCTGGGGGCCGGCGATGCGTTCATGTCCGGTTTCTTGAGCGGCTGGCTGGAGGATGCGAGCGACGAGCGCTGCTGCCAGTTGGCCAATGCCTGCGGCGGTCTGGTGGTATCGCGCCATGCCTGCGCCCCGGCCATGCCGACCCGCGCTGAACTCGACTATCTATTTAACAGCCCGGTGCCGATTACCCGGCCGGATCAGGACGCGGTGTTGCAGCGTCTGCATCAGGTCAGCGTGCCGCGCAAACAGTGGAAGCAGCTGTTCATTTTTGCTTTCGACCATCGCGGGCAACTGGTGGAACTGGCCCACAAGGGCGGTCGCGACCTGAACGCCATCGGCGAACTCAAGCAACTGTTTATCAAGGCTGTGGAGCGGGTCGAAGCCGATTTGCGCGAGCAGGGCATCGAGGCCGATGTCGGGCTGCTGGCCGATCAACGCTTCGGCCAGGACTCGCTGAACGCCGCCACCGGTCGCGGCTGGTGGGTGGCGCGTCCGGTGGAAGTACAGGGTTCGCGGCCACTGGCCTTCGAACATGGGCGTTCCATCGGCAGCAACCTGATCGCCTGGCCACAGGAACAAATCATCAAGTGCCTGGTGCAATTCCACCCCGACGACGAGCCGCTGCTGCGTCTGGAACAGGAAGCTCAGATCAAGGGTTTGTACCAGGCGTCCCAGGTCAGCGGTCATGAGCTGCTGCTGGAAATCATCCCGCCCAAGGATCACCCGTCGACCCATCCGGACGTGCTGTATCGCGCGCTGAAACGCCTCTACAACCTGGGCATTTACCCGGCGTGGTGGAAGATCGAAGCGCAGAGTGCCGAGGAGTGGAAGCAACTCGACGAGCTGATTCAGGAACGTGATCCGTACTGCCGAGGCGTGGTGTTGCTGGGGCTGAATGCACCGGCAGCGGCACTGGCTGAAGGGTTTCAACAAGCCAGCCAGAGCCAGACTTGCCGTGGGTTTGCAGTCGGTCGGACGATTTTCCAGGAGCCGAGCCGCGCGTGGATGGCCGGTGAAATCGACGATGAAGCGCTGATCCGTCAGGTGCAGGGCACGTTCGTCGAACTGATCGATGCCTGGCGCACAGCCCGTGCGTGATGGGTTGATGCAAACCCAATGTGGGAGCGGGCTTGCTCGCGAAGACGGCGGCACATTCAACATTGATGTCACCTGATACACCGCCTTCGCGAGCAAGCCCGCTCCCACAGGGGATCAGCGTCGTTCTTACTGATTTATGTAAAAACAATAAAAGGTGCAGCCATGCCCGCTATTCGAATTGGCATCAACCCGATCTCCTGGAGCAACGACGACCTGCCGTCCCTCGGTGGCGAGACGCCGCTGAGCACCGCCCTGAGCGAAGGCAAGGAAATCGGCTACGAAGGTTTCGAACTCAACGGCAAATTCCCCAAGGACGCCAAGGGTGTCGGCGATGTACTGCGCCCTTACGACCTGGCACTGGTGTCCGGCTGGTATTCCAGCCGTCTGGCCCGTCGCTCGGTGGCCGAAGAAATCGACGCCATCGGCAGTCATGTCGAGCTGTTGGCGAAGAACGGCGCCAAGGTGCTGGTGTACGGTGAAGTCGCCGACTCCATTCAAGGCCAGCGCATTCCGCTGGTTGAACGCCCGCGTTTCCACACCGAACACGCTTGGCAGGAATACGCCGACAAGCTCACTGAACTGGCGCGCTTCACCCTGTCCCAAGGCGTGCGCCTGGCGTATCACCACCACATGGGCGCCTACGTTGAATCCCCGGCAGACATCGACAAACTGATGGCGCTGACCGGCAGCGAAGTCGGTCTGCTGTTCGATTCGGGCCATTGCTACATGGGCGGTGGCGAACCGTTGCAGGTGCTGCGCAAACACATCGAACGCATCTGCCACGTGCATTTCAAGGACGTGCGCAAACCGGTGGTGCAACTGGCCCGCAACAACCTGTGGAGCTTCCCTGACTGCATTATCAACGGCACGTTCACCGTGCCCGGCGACGGTGACATCGACTTCGGCGCCTTGCTCGACGTGCTGCTGGCGGCCGATTACCACGGCTGGCTGGTGGTCGAAGCCGAACAGGACCCAGCGGTGGCGCCGAGTTATGTCTACGCCAAAAAAGGCTACGACACCCTGCGTGCGCTGCTCGACGAGAGGATTGCATGATGAGCCTGCTGGTCAAAAGCAACGCCCGTGGCCGGACCATGGTCGAGCTGGGCAAAGGTGAGCTGGAATACGTCGGCTTCGCCGCTTACCGCTTGAGCCTGGGCGAAACCCTGCCGGTCTCGGCCGGTGATAAAGAACTGTGCCTGGTGCTGCTCAGCGGCCGGGTCAGCATCAAAGATGAAGCGCCAGGGCAGGGTGCGTTCGACTGGGACAACATCGGTGATCGTCAGTCGGTGTTCGAAGACAAATCCCCCTTCGCCGCGTACTTGCCACCCGGCAGTCAGGCGCAAGTCGTCGCCCTGAGCGATGTGCAAATTGCCGTGTGTGCCGCGCCCGGTTCAACGAGCAACGGCCTCGGTCCACGGCTGATCAAACCCGACAGCATGAAGCGCAGCGTGCGCGGCAAAGGCGCCAACACCCGTTACGTCTGCGACATTCTGCCGGACACCGAACCGGCCCATTCGCTGCTGGTGGTGGAAGTGCGCACGCCGTCGGGTCACTCGTCGAGCTACCCGCCGCACAAGCACGACACCGACGATTTGCCGCACCAGAGTTTTCTCGAAGAAACCTATTACCACCAGATTAATCCGCCCCAGGGCTTCGTGTTTCAGCGGGTCTACACCGACGATCGCAGCATCGATCAGGCCATGGCCGTGGAAAACAGCGACCTCGTGGTCGTGCCCAAGGGTTACCACCCGGTCAGCGTGCCGTACGGCTACGAGTCGTATTACCTGAACGTGATGGCCGGCCCGAAACGTGTCTGGCAGTTCCATAACGATCCGCAGCACAGCTGGCTGCTGGATCTCTGAACTAAAAAGCCTGAATTCCAACCTCTGCACGGAGAACACGATCAATGAGCAACGCCCCGGTCATCGGCCATTACATCCACGGTCAAGTGCAAGACAGCAGCAGCGAACGGTTCAGTAACGTCTTCAACCCGGCCACCGGCAGCGTCCAGGCGCGCGTCGGGCTGGCCAGCCAGAAGACCGTAGACGAAGCCGTCGCCTCGGCCCTGAAAGCCTTTCCGGCCTGGTCCGAACAATCGTCCCTGCGCCGTTCGCGGGTGATGTTCAAGTTCAAGGAATTGCTCGACCAACATCACGATGAGCTGGCAGAAATCATCAGCCGCGAACACGGCAAAGTGTTTTCGGACGCCAAGGGCGAAGTCACCCGGGGCATCGAAATCGTCGAGTACGCCTGCGGTGCGCCGAACCTGCTGAAAACCGAGTTCAGCGACAACATCGGTGGCGGCATCGATAACTGGAACCTGCGTCAACCGCTGGGCGTGTGTGCCGGCGTGACGCCGTTCAACTTCCCGGTGATGGTGCCGCTGTGGATGATCCCGCTGGCGCTCGTCACCGGTAACTGCTTCATCCTCAAGCCGTCCGAGCGCGATCCGTCCGCCAGTGTGCTGATGGCCCGTCTGTTGAGCGAAGCCGGTTTGCCGGACGGTGTGTTCAACGTGGTTCAGGGTGACAAGACCGCCGTCGACGCGTTGCTGCAACACCCGGACATCGAGGCGATTTCCTTTGTCGGCTCGACGCCGATTGCCGAGTACATCCACCAGCAAGCCACCTCGCGCGGCAAGCGCGTGCAGGCCCTGGGCGGGGCGAAAAATCACATGATCATCATGCCTGACGCAGATCTGGATCAAGCTGCGGATGCCTTGATCGGTGCCGCTTACGGCTCGGCCGGCGAGCGCTGCATGGCGATTTCGATTGCCGTGGCGGTGGGCGATGTCGGCGACCAGTTGATTGCCAAACTGCTGCCGCGTATCGATCAACTGAAAGTCGGCAACGGCCTGAAAGGCGACAGCGACATGGGGCCGCTGGTGACCGCCGAGCACAAGGCCAAAGTCGAAGGTTTCATCGATGAAGGCGTGGCCCAGGGCGCGCAGCTGATTGTCGATGGCCGCAACTTCAAGGTGCCGGGCGCCGAGAACGGCTTCTTCGTCGGCGCGACGCTGTTCGACAACGTCACGACCGAGATGAGCATCTACCAACAGGAAATTTTCGGCCCGGTGCTGGGCATCGTGCGGGTGCCGGACTTCGCCAGCGCCGTCGCGTTGATCAACGCCCACGAGTTCGGTAACGGCGTGTCCTGTTTCACCCGCGACGGCGGCATCGCCCGAGCCTTCGCCCGCACGATCAAGGTCGGCATGGTCGGCATCAACGTGCCGATTCCGGTGCCGATGGCCTGGCATTCCTTCGGTGGCTGGAAACGTTCGCTGTTCGGCGATCACCACGCTTACGGCGAAGAAGGTATCCGCTTCTATAGCCGCTACAAAAGCGTGATGCAGCGCTGGCCCGACAGCATCGCCAAGGGCCCTGAGTTCAGCATGCCGACGGCCAACTAATTCACCTGTGCGGAGAACAACAATAATGAGCAAACCCCTGCGTTTCGCCCTGAACCGTATGGTCGCCCCACGTTTGTCCCTGCCGGCGTTCATCGAGTTGGCGGTGACCCTCAAGGCCGACGCCATCGAAATTCGCAACGACCTTAAAGGTGTCGAGATCGAAGACGGCACCGCACCCGAGCGCGTCCGTGAGTTGTGTGCCGCCAAAGGCATTACGGTGCTGTCGATCAACGCGCTGTATCCGTTTGATGTGTGGAATGACGAGCGCCGTGCACAGGCCTTGAAGCTGGCCACTTATGCACGTGATTGCGGCGCTCAAGGGTTGGTAATGTGTCCGCTCAATGACCGTGAGGACCCGCGTAATGAGGCCGCACGTGCTTCGGGTCTGCGCACGGCGTTGACTGAACTGGCGCCGATTCTGCGCGAACACGGCATTCTCGGTTTCATCGAGCCGCTGGGTTTCGAGGAATGCTCGCTGCGCCGTAAACGCACGGCAGTGGACGCGATCAAGGCCATCGGCGGGCTGGATGTGTTCCGTCTGGTTCACGACACCTTTCACCATCACCTGGCCAGCGAGCATGAGTTCTTCCCCGAGCTGACCGGGTTGGTGCACATCTCCGGTGTCGAGGATGCCGAGGCACCGTTGGCGACCATTCGCGACGGGCACCGGGTGCTGGTGGGCGAGGGCGACATCCTTGGCAACGCGGCGCAAATCGACACCTTGCTAAGCAGCGGTTACAGCGGCTACCTGTCGTTCGAGCCGTTTGCCGACAGCGTCCATGGCCTGGCGGATATCCAGCAGGCGATCGGCGCGAGCATGGATCACCTGCAAAAATCCCTGGCCTGACACTGTTATCAGGTTGAAGGAGATCCAATGTGGGAGCGGGCTTGCTCGCGAAGACGGCGGCACATCCAATATTGATGTCGCCTGACACACAGCCTTCGCGAGCAAGCCCGCTCCCACAGTTGATCGCATTTCACAGCACACACCGGATTTAGCTTCAAAGGAAGGTGCAAGCATGACTACGACACGACTGACCATGGCCCAGGCCCTGGTGAAATTCCTCGATAACCAGTACATCGAGGTCGATGGGGTTCAAAGCAAATTCGTCGCCGGGATCTTTACCATTTTCGGCCACGGCAACGTGCTGGGCCTGGGCCAGGCCCTGGAGCAGGACAGCGGCGACCTGATCGTCCATCAGGGTCGCAACGAGCAAGGCATGGCCCACGCGGCCATCGGTTTCGCCAAGCAACACCTGCGGCGCAAGATCTACGCCTGCTCCTCATCGGTAGGGCCGGGCGCGGCGAACATGCTGACCGCCGCCGCGACGGCCACTGCCAACCGCATTCCCTTGCTGTTGTTGCCCGGTGATGTCTATGCCTGTCGTCAACCCGACCCGGTGCTGCAACAGATCGAGCAGTTCCACGACCTGAGCATCAGCACCAACGATGCGTTCAAGGCTGTCAGCAAATACTGGGACCGCATCAACCGTCCCGAGCAACTCATGACGGCGGCGATCCACGCCATGCGCGTGCTCACCGATCCTGCCGAAACCGGCGCGGTGACCCTGGCCTTGCCGCAAGACGTGCAGGCCGAGGCCTACGACTACCCCGATTACTTCCTGCAAAAACGCGTGCACCGCATCGAGCGTCGTCCGGCGACTGAAGCGATGCTGGGTGATGCGCTGGCGCTGTTCAAAGGCAAGCGCAAGCCGCTGATCATTTGCGGTGGCGGGGTCAGATACTCCGGCGCCAATTCCGCGTTGCAAGCGTTTGCCGAACGCTTCGATATTCCTTTCGCCGAAACCCAGGCTGGCAAGAGTGCGGTGGTGTCCAGTCATCCGCTGAACGTTGGCGGGATCGGTGAAACCGGCTGCCTGGCGGCGAATCTGTTGGCCAAGGATGCGGATCTGATCATCGGTGTCGGCACCCGCTACAGCGATTTCACCACCGCGTCGAAATCCCTGTTCCAGCATCCGGGCGTGCAATTTCTCAACCTCAACATCAGCCCCTGCGATGCCTTGAAGCTCGACGGCGTGCAACTGTTGGCGGACGCCAAAGTCGGCTTGCAAGCCTTGGCTGAAGCCTTGGGCGATTACCGTTCTGCGTGGGGCGATCAACCGCGACAGGCCAAGGCGCAACTGGACGAGGAAGTCGACCGTATCTATCAGGTCGAATACCAGGACAAAGACTTCATCCCGGAAATCAACGACCACATGGACCCGGCGGTGCTGCGCGAATTCATCGAGCTGACCGGTTCCTGCCTGACCCAGAGCCGCGTGCTCGGCGTGCTCAATGAAACCCTCGCCGATGACGCGGTGATTGTCGCCGCCGCCGGCAGCCTGCCCGGCGACTTGCAGCGCAGCTGGCGCAGCAAGGGCGTGAACACCTATCACGTCGAGTACGGCTATTCCTGCATGGGTTACGAGGTCAACGCCGCACTGGGCGTGAAACTCGCCGAGCCGGATCGAGAGGTCTACGCGCTGGTTGGCGACGGCTCTTACATGATGCTGCATTCCGAACTGGCGACCTCGATTCAGGAGCGCCGCAAGATCAACGTGGTGTTGCTCGACAACATGACTTTCGGTTGCATCAACAACCTGCAGATGGAACACGGCATGGACAGCTTCGGCACCGAGTTCCGGTTCCGCAACCCGGAAACCGGCAAGCTCGACGGCGGTTTCGTGCCGGTGGATTTCGCCATGAGCGCGGCGGCCTATGGCTGCAAAACTTACAAGGTGAACACGGTCGAAGAACTGAACGCGGCATTGGCCGATGCGCGCCTGCAGACGGTGTCGACGCTGATCGACATCAAGGTCTTGCCCAAAACCATGATTCACAAATACCTGTCGTGGTGGCGGGTCGGCGTGGCGCAAGTCTCCACCAGCGCCCGCACCGATGCGGTGGCCAAGACCCTGAATGAACGACTGGCCAAGGCCCGTCAGTACTGATTGCCCCTGATACCAACAACAAATTTTCACAGGAGAATCTTCATGTCCTTGCTCTCTAATTCACTGCGGATCGGCGTCATCGGCACCGGGGCCATCGGCCAGGATCACATTCGTCGTTGCAGCCAGACATTGCTCAATAGCCAGGTAGTAGCTGTAACCGACATCAACTTGCAGCAAGCCGCGAAGGTCGTTTCCGACCTGAAGCTGACCGCCGAGGTCTATCCCGACGGCCACGCGCTGATCAAGGCGCCGGAGGTCGAAGCGATCCTCGTCACCTCCTGGGGCCCGAGCCACGAAGAGTTCGTGCTGGCGGCGATTGCAGCGGGTAAGCCGGTGTTCTGCGAGAAGCCGCTGGCGGTCACCGCTGAAGGCTGCCGCAAAATCGTCGAGGCCGAAGTGGCCCACGGCAAACGCCTGGTGCAGGTCGGTTTTATGCGCCCGTATGACGAAGGCTATCGGGCACTGAAAGCCGTGATCGACAGTGGTCAGATTGGTGAGCCATTGATGTTGCACTGCGCGCACCGCAACCCGACCGTGGGTGAAAACTACAAGACCGACATGGCGATCACCGACACGCTGATCCATGAACTGGACGTGTTGCGCTGGTTGCTCGATGACGACTACGTGTCGGTACAGGTGGTGTTCCCGCGCAAGACCAGCAAGGCCCACGCCCATTTGAAAGACCCGCAGATCGTCCTGCTGGAAACCGCCAAGGGCACGCGCATCGACGTGGAAGTGTTCGTTAATTGCCAATACGGCTACGACATCCAGTGCGAAGTGGTGGGGGAGACCGGCATCGCCAAACTGCCAGAGCCGTCGCAGGTTCAGTTGCGCAGCGGGGCGAAGTTGTCCAACGCGATTCTGATGGACTGGAAGGACCGGTTCATCGCCGCGTATGACGTTGAGTTGCAGGCGTTCATCGATGGCGTGCGGGCCGGGCAGGTTGGCGGTCCTTCGGCGTGGGATGGCTTCGCCGCTGCCGTCGCAGCAGACGCGTGCATCGAAGCACAGAACAGCGGCCAGATCGTCAAAGTTGCTCTCCCTGACCGCCCACATTTCTACGGCTAAACCCCGATCCAATGTGGGAGCGGCGGTGCGACGATTCGACTTGCTCGCGAAGGCGTCAGAACAGTCAACATTGATGTCGTCTGACACACCGCTTTCGCGAGCAAGCCCGCTCCCACAGGGGGTTGTGTCAAGGCTGAGGCCTTGTGAAGGAGAACAAAAACATGCGCATCGCACTAGACCCCTACATGTACCGCACCCTGTCCCTGGGCAAGATGGTCGATAAGGTCGCTGAACTCGGTTATGAACACATCGAACTCTCGCCCCGGGAAGATTTCCTGCCGTTCTACAAAGCACCGCGGGTCGACAAGGCGCGGATCAAGGAATTTCGCAAAGCCCTGAGTGATACCGGGGTCAAACTCTCTTCCTTGTTACCGATGTACCACTGGGCCGCCGCCGACGAAGGTTTGCGCGTGGCCGCAGTGCGCAACTGGAGGCGGGCGATCCAGATTGCCGTGGAGATGGACTGCGAACTGGTCAACACCGAGTTCACCGGCCAGTCGGACAATCCGCTGGTGTGCGAGAACCAGTTCATGCGCTCCATGGATGAGCTGATCCCGGAGTTCGAGCGCGAAGGTATCAAGCTCGATATTCAGGCGCACCCATATGATTTCTGCGAGCGCAACAACGAGTCGGTGGACATCATTCGCGGTCTGGACCGTGACTGGATCAACTACCTTTACGCGGCGCCGCACACCTTCTTCTATGACGACGGCAAAGGCGATATTACTTCGATGCTCAAGTATGCCGGGTCGAAGCTGAGCCACCTGATTATCGCCGACACCTACAACCACAAGGCATCTTCGGGCTTGCGCTACATCGTCAACCCGCCGGGTGTCACCGCCACCGTGCACCAGCATCTGGACATCGGTCAGGGCGAAGTCGATTGGGACGCGTTTTTCGGTACCCTGCGCGAGATCAAGTTCGATGGCATTGCAACCGTCTCGGTGTTTGCCTGGGAAGACCGGCCGGATGAGTCCAACCGGATGATGCTCGAACGCGTCAAAAGCGAACTCTGCCAATAACCGACCTTACACAAAACCTGTGGGAGCGGGCTTGCTCGCGAAGACGGCGGCACATTCAACATTGATGTCGCCTGACATATTGCCTTCGCGAGCAAGCCCGCTCCCACAGGGTCCGCGTTCTATAAGGAGAATGTTTTCATGCGTATCGGACTTGTCGGTTATGGCCATGGTGGCCGGTTTTTCCATGCTCCGCTGATCAGCAGTTTGCCGGCGGCGACGTTCGTCGGTGTGGTCACCCGTTCACCGGAACGCCGACAGTTGCTGGCGGCCGAGCACCCAGGGGTGCCAGCGTTCAACAGCATCGGCCAACTGGTGGAGGCCGGGATCGATGTGCTGGTGGTGTCCACACCGCTCAAGGGCCGTCCGGCGCTGGTGCTCGATGGCATCGAACACGGTGTGGCGGTGGTCAGCGACAAACCGTTCGCCGCTGACGCGCAGCAAGCCCAAACCCTGATCACCATGGCCGAGCGCCAGGGTGTGCAGCTCAGCGTCTATCAGAACCGGCGTTGGGATTCGGACTTCCTGACCGTGCGCAAACTCATCGAATCCGGTGCGCTGGGCCAGGTCACCCGTTTCGAATCGCGGATCGAGCGTTACTCGCCGCAGGCGGTGAACAACGGCAGTGGCGGTGGCTTCCTGCGCGATCTCGGTAGCCATCTGGTGGATCAGGCGTTGCTGTTGTTCGGCCCAGTGACACGGGTCTACGCCGAGCTGGATTACCTGGAAAAAGGCCAGGCCTTCGATAACGGCTTCTTTATGGCCCTGACCCATGCCAGTGGCGTCACCTCCCACTTGGGCGGCAGTTGCCTGCAAAACACCCCCGGCCCGCGCTTTCGGGTAACCGGCAGCCAAGGTTGCTACAGCGTTGATGGTCTGGACGGGCAAGAAGCATCGGCACTCGCCGGGTTCTCGCCGAAATCCGAAGGAGAACGCTGGGGCGTTGAAGAACATCGCCGCTGGGGCTGGTTCGAACAGGGCGAAGTGCGCGAGCGGGTTCCCTCCGAGCGCGGTTGCTGGAATCAGTTCTATTTACAGCTACAAACCGCGTTGCAGAGCGGTGGCCCACTGCCTGTGGATGCCCGTGATGCACTGGCGACCACCCGCGTGCTAGACGCTGCGCGACTGAGCGCCGAGCGGCATCAAGTGGTGGCATTGAGCCCGTTTGGGAGCCATGGAATAAAATCAGAATAAAATTCTAAAATGAGTTGATATAGAAATTATTTTCTAATAAAGTCATTTTCAGCGACCTGCCTCGCAACCTGTTTCAACCCTTTTCCCGCTTGCCTGCTTACTGAAATCGTCACGCCTTATCCATAAAACCAACAAGAATGTGGAGAAAGACTTTTCATGAAGACCAAGATCCGTTTCGCCTCACTCGCCTTGTCCCTGATGTTCGCCAGCGGCGCTGCACTCGCTGACATGAAGATCGGCGTCAGCATGTCCCAATTCGATGACACCTGGCTGACCTACCTGCGCGAATCCATGGACACAAAAGCCAAATCCTATCCCGATGGCGTCAAGCTGCAGTTCGAAGACGCGCGCAGCGACGTGGTCCGGCAGTTGAGCCAGGTAGAAAGCTTCATCAGCCAGAAGGTCGACGCCATCGTGGTCAACCCGGTGGATACCGCGGCCACCAAAAAAATCACCGAATCGGCGGTCAAGGCCGGCATTCCGCTGGTGTACGTCAATCGCCGTCCCGATGACCTGAACCTGCCCAAAGGCGTGGTCACTGTCGCCTCCAACGACCTGGAGGCCGGTCAAATGCAAATGCAATATCTGGCCGACAAGATGGGCGGCAAGGGCGACATCGTGATTCTGCTGGGCGACCTCGCGAACAACTCCACCACCAACCGCACCAAGGGCGTGAAAGAGGTGCTGGCCAAGTACCCGAACATCAAGATCGAGCAAGAGCAGACCGGCATCTGGTCGCGGGACAAGGGCATGACCCTGGTCAACGACTGGCTGACCCAGGGCCGCAAGTTCGACGCGGTCGTCTCCAACAACGACGAGATGGCGATTGGCGCCGCGATGGCCCTGCAACAGGCCGGAGTGGAAAAGGGCAGTATCCTGATCGCCGGTGTCGACGGTACGCCTGACGGTTTGAACGCGGTGAAGAAGGGCTCTCTGGTCGTCTCGGTGTTCCAGGACGCCAAGGGTCAGGCCGATGGTTCGATCGAGACGGCAGTGAAAATGGCCAAAAACGAGCCGGTCGAGCCGGCCGTGTGGGTGCCGTATCGCTTGATTACGCTGCAAAACGTTGACCAGTTCAAATAGTCCGTCCGTTCAATAAAAACAATAAACACGCAAGGTTGCGACCGCGACCTTGCTGATGGAGTACCTGATCATGTTCGCTTCAGCGACTGCTTCGAGCACCCCGTTGGTGGGTATCCAGCCAGCTGCAACACCTGTCGATGAGCCGTACCTGCTGGAGATCATCAACGTCAGCAAGGGATTTCCCGGTGTGGTGGCCTTGTCCGATGTGCAGCTTCGGGTACGCCCCGGTACCGTGCTGGCCTTGATGGGCGAGAACGGCGCGGGCAAATCCACCCTGATGAAAATCATCGCCGGCATCTACCAGCCGGACGCCGGCGAACTGCGCCTGCGGGGCAAACCGGTGGTTTTCGAAACGCCATTGGCTGCGCTCCAGGCCGGGATCGCGATGATCCACCAGGAACTCAACCTGATGCCGCACATGAGCATCGCCGAGAACATCTGGATCGGCCGTGAGCAGCTCAACGGTTTCCACATGATCGACCACCGTGAAATGCACCGCTGCACGGCGAAACTGCTGGAACGCCTGCGGATCAATCTCGATCCGGAGGAACAGGTCGGCAACCTGAGCATCGCCGAACGGCAGATGGTCGAGATCGCCAAAGCCGTGTCCTACGATTCCGACATTCTGATCATGGATGAACCGACCTCGGCCATCACCGACAAGGAAGTTGCGCATCTGTTCTCGATCATTGCCGACCTCAAGAGTCAGGGCAAAGGCATCATCTACATCACCCACAAAATGAACGAAGTGTTCAGCATCGCCGATGAAGTGGCGGTGTTCCGTGACGGCGCTTACATCGGCTTGCAGAGGGCCGACAGCATGGACGGCGACAGCCTGATTTCGATGATGGTCGGCCGCGAGCTGAGCCAGTTGTTCCCGGTGCGCGAACAGCCGATCGGCGATCTGCTGCTGTCGGTGCGCGACCTAAAACTGGACGGCATTTTCAAGGATGTTTCCTTCGATCTGCATGCCGGCGAGATCCTCGGCATCGCCGGGTTGATGGGCTCGGGACGGACCAACGTCGCCGAGGCGATTTTCGGCATTACCCCGAGCGACGGTGGCGAGATTCGTCTCGACGGCGAAGTGGTGCGCATCAGCGATCCGCACATGGCGATCGAGAAGGGCTTCGCGTTACTGACCGAAGATCGCAAGCTCAGCGGCCTGTTCCCGTGCCTGTCGGTGCTGGAGAACATGGAAATGGCGGTGTTGCCGCATTACGCCGGCCACGGTTTCATCCAGCAAAAAGCCCTGCGCGCCTTGTGCGAAGACATGTGCAAGAAGCTGCGGGTGAAAACCCCGTCGCTGGAGCAGTGCATCGACACCTTGTCCGGCGGTAATCAGCAGAAAGCCTTGCTGGCTCGCTGGCTGATGACCAATCCACGGATCCTGATTCTCGACGAGCCGACCCGCGGTATCGACGTCGGCGCCAAGGCCGAGATCTACCGGCTCATCTCCTACCTCGCCAGCGAAGGCATGGCGGTGATCATGATTTCCTCGGAACTGCCGGAAGTGCTCGGCATGAGCGACCGGGTGATGGTCATGCACGAGGGCGACCTGATGGGCACCCTCGACCGCAGCGAAGCGACCCAGGAACGAGTGATGCAATTGGCCTCGGGCATGTCCGCGGTTCACTAAACAAGGGAGAACGCAGTTCTGTGGCGAGGGAGCTTGCTCCCGCTCGAGTGCGCAGCGCTCGCCAGATCTACGGTAAGTCCGAGAACTTGGGGCCGCTTCGCAGCCCAGCGGGAGCAAGCTCCCTCGCCACAGGGTATGTATTCGATGCCGGATTTTTTAGAAGGGTGAGTGTTTATGAACGCGATACTGGAAAACAAGCCAGCAACGGCACCGGTCAAGAGTCGCCGGCGCTTTCCGACCGAGTTGAGTATTTTCCTGGTGCTGATTGGCATCGGCCTGGTCTTTGAAGTGTTTGGCTGGATCGTGCGCGACCAGAGCTTCCTGATGAACTCCCAGCGTCTGGTGTTGATGATCCTGCAGGTGTCGATTATCGGTCTGCTGGCGATCGGCGTGACCCAGGTCATCATCACCACGGGCATTGACCTGTCCTCCGGCTCGGTGCTGGCGCTGTCGGCGATGATCGCTGCCAGTCTGGCCCAGACGTCGGATTTCGCCCGGGCGGTGTTCCCGTCGCTGACTGACTTGCCAGTGTGGATCCCGGTGATTGCCGGGCTCGGGGTGGGGCTGCTGGCGGGGGCGATCAACGGCAGCATCATTGCCATCACCGGTATCCCGCCGTTCATTGCCACCCTCGGCATGATGGTCTCGGCTCGTGGCCTCGCGCGTTACTACACCGAAGGCCAACCGGTGAGCATGCTCTCGGATTCCTACACGGCGATCGGACACGGCGCGATGCCGGTGATCATTTTCCTGGTGGTCGCGGTGATCTTTCACATCGCCCTGCGTTACACCAAGTACGGCAAATACACCTACGCCATCGGCGGCAACATGCAGGCGGCGCGTACTTCGGGGATCAACGTCAAGCGGCATCTGGTGATCGTCTACAGCATCGCCGGGTTGCTGGCAGGCCTGGCGGGTGTGGTGGCGTCGGCACGGGCCGCGACCGGGCAGGCCGGGATGGGCATGTCTTACGAGCTGGACGCGATTGCCGCAGCAGTGATCGGCGGCACCAGCCTGGCCGGCGGAGTAGGGCGCATCACCGGCACGGTCATCGGCGCACTGATCCTCGGGGTCATGGCCAGCGGTTTCACCTTTGTCGGCGTCGATGCCTACATTCAGGACATTATCAAAGGCCTGATCATCGTGGTCGCAGTGGTCATCGATCAGTACCGCAACAAGCGCAAACTCAAGCGCTGAGCCTCGGATAAAGCAGCCAATACGCCACGCCTGACCCGCGTGGCGTAGCCATTTGTCTTCTATATACAGCCGCACGATTGAATTTCTTGCTATAAACGCACTCCGATAACCACCGAAAAGACTGCCATCGAGCACTTTCAGGGCTTTGTCGGACAAATTCGCTGTCTTTTCAGTTGCTGAGGCCTCAAGTCGGCCTTAGACTGCCGCCCCTCGTAAATTGAGTGCCGGGTGGCGCTTGGAATTACACGGCGCCGTTCCGATGGCCAACCCAGGTCCGCCGGAACGCTCCCTAATTCGCCTTAATGCACGTTTTTTTATAGAGATATCAATGACAAAGGACAAGTTGCTGGCCATGCCGGCGGATGACTACATGAATGCCGAGCAACATGCTTTTTTCTCTGAGCTGTTGCAGAACATGAAAGTCGAAACCCATGAGCGCATCGAACAGAACCGCATCGCCATCGAAAGCCTGGACACCCCGGCCGATCCGGCCGACGCTGCTTCTGTTGAAGAAGAGCGCACCTGGCTGGTGAACGCGATCGATCGCGACCAGCGCATGCTGCCTCAGTTGGAACAGGCTCTGGAACGCATCAAGGAAGACAGCTTTGGCTGGTGCGACGACAGCGGCGAGGCCATTGGCCTGAAGCGCCTGCTGATCAGCCCGACCACCAAGTACTGCATCGAAGCTCAAGAGCGTCACGAACAGATCGACAAGCACCAGCGTCAGGCCTGATTTCGTAACGCCCCGCATCGCGGGCAAGCCTCACTCCTGTCAGGAGTGGGGGGGCGCCTAGCCCTTGCCCGCGATGCTTTTTTTCGTCTGCGAAAAACCCGCGCACTTCTATTGATCTGCTGCAATGCCCACTACTAATGGACCATAGATAATGGCCTTGTAGTGGCGTTTAATGCCGATACAACAATTAGAATTATGGGTGGGGTGACGAAGATGACGCGTGACGGATCTCTGGTTGCAGCAGCATCTGCACCCGTGTTTTTGCCGAAAAACCTTTGGCTGACGCCGACCCTGCAAAGCATCGCCCTGATGCTCTTGTTGTGCGGCATGACGTTGGGCGGCTGGTCGCTTTACCTTGGCCTGCCATTGGCGGTGCTGGTGATCTGGCTACCTCGCTTGCGCTCGCGCGCCCTCCCTGAGGCAACCCCCGTCGACAGCGCCAGCGCGATTGCCGAGTTGACTCGCGATCTTTCCTACACCACCAGTCATAACGCGTTGTCTGCCGCCGGTGTGGCCTTTTCGGTCAAGCAACTGGCCGACAAACTGCAATCGCAGCTCGGTGCCGCGGCGCAGATTGTCAGCAACGCCGAAGTGATGATCGCGACCGAACAAGCCACCTCGACACTCAGCCGGGAAGCGCTCAGTGCGGCCAGCGAGGCACATCGCAGCAGCGCGGCAGGGCGTACGGAACTGATCGAGTCCATCGCCCGTATGCATCAACTCAGTCAGCGCGCCAGTAACAGCCGTGAACTGATCGAAGCCCTGAGCCTGCGCAGTGATGATATCCAGCGGGTCACCCTGGTGATCCAGTCCATCGCCAGCCAGACCAATCTGTTGGCATTGAACGCGGCGATCGAGGCGGCGCGGGCCGGGGAGCATGGTCGCGGATTTGCGGTGGTGGCCGATGAGGTTCGCGGTCTGGCCGCGCGCACGGCGACGGCCACCGGCGAAGTCGGGGAAATGGTCGCTGATATTCAGCAACGCACCGCGCAAGTGGTGGAGCAGATCCGTCAACTGTCCAGCGACCTCGACACCGGTGTCGAGCAGGTCGAACACACCGGTCAGCATCTGGAGAACATTGCGCGTCTGGCTGCCGGCGTCGAAAGCCAGGTCGGGGAAATCGCCAGGGGCGCCGACACCAACCGCGAACAACTCGATAGCCTGTTTCACGCCATCGAACAGATGCGCAGCGACCTGGCGATCAGCGACCAGCAGACCCAGCGCCTGGCCCAGGCCGCGGTGCAAATGGAAGGTCAGGCCGAAACCATCAGCGAACGCCTCGCCGAAGTCGGGCTGGATGACTATCACCAACGGATTTATGACCTGGCCCGCGAAGGCGCAAGTCAGATTGCGGCGCGCTTTGAAACGGATATCGACGAGGGCCGGGTCAGCCTCGATGACCTGTTTGACCGCAATTACCAAACCATTCCCAACACCAGCCCGGCCAAATTCCAGACCCGCTTCGATCGTTACGCCGATCAAGTCTTGCCGACGATCCAGGAACCCTTGTTGCCGCGCCATGAAGGCCTGGTGTTCGCCATCGCCTGTACGCAGCAGGGCTATGTGCCGACCCACAACAAGGTCTTCAGTCAACCCCTGACCGGTGATGCGCAGGTCGATACCCTGCAAAACCGCACCAAACGCAAATTCGCCGATCGCACCGGGATTCGCTGCGGTAGCCATCAGCAGGCTGTACTGCTGCAAACCTACACCCGCGATACCGGTGAGCTGATGCACGACCTCTCGGTGCCGATCATGCTCAAGGGCCGGCATTGGGGTGGTTTGCGATTGGGTTACAAGCCGGAAAGCCCTCGTTGAGGCCCCTCCCTGTAGGAGCTGTCGAGTGCAACGAGGCTGCGATCTTTTGATCTTCGCTTTTAAACCATCAAAAGATCGCAGCCTCGTTGCACTCGACAGCTCCTACAGGGGAATGCATGCACTAGTCGCGATGCAGGCTAGTGGATCTGATGCATGCGCAGGTTCAGGTCGTCGACCACCCGCGCCCAATCCGCGTCTTCACGCAATTGTTCTTTCAGGAAGCCGGCTTGCTGCGGGGTCCAGATCTCGGCATCAATGAGTTTCTTGTCGTCGGCCAGGGGTGAATGACTGGCAATGAAATCGTCGATGGCCTTCTCGCTGGAGTCCAGACCGAGTTGGTCGAACAAGCCTTTCAAGTCATGTGTCGGTGAATCCATGTTCATCTCCTTGCGGGTCGCGTCGAGTGCGAGATCTGAGGCGCGGCTTCATTGCATCTGAGGGAGCCGCGCTTCAGGAGTTCGATGGCGATGTTCGTAAGCAAAAATGAGCATAGACTGCAAACCGACTATCAGGCTTTCAATGCGCCTTCATCGACCGCAACCTTCAGCGCCTTGGCGGCATCCTGGGCGGCAACGGCGGCGACGTCCGAGGTCTTGAACCAGCGATCCTTCTCGACCTGGTGATAGGTCACGGTGGTTAGCGGTGGTTTGGCGCGCATGATAATGACTGCCTGGAATTCGCCTTCGACTTCTCTGGCTTCGCCCCGGATAAAAAATTCACCGATATCAAATTCCGTCACGTAGCAGCCTTCCTTTGAAATATTCTGTTGTTTTGAACGCCGCCCACCCTGGGGACGGGTTTCATTGGTCGGGCAGTATGGCAGTAGTTGCATGCTGGCGGCTGAGTTAAGTCGCCGGCATGACGAAGCGTCTATGGAAATGAATGTGGCGGGACCGTCAACCGCGTAATTCGAGCGAGCGGGCAAGGGCGCAGGCTTCGTTATGATTGCCGCGGAAACCTCTGACGCGGCCGGTGGAAATTTCCTTGATATGAAAAAAGGCATTGCCGGCCAAAATGACCTGAAAGCGTGGCCGGGCGAGCTCTTCAGGGTAGTATTCATGTGGTTGAAACATCCCTGGGGGCAGTGTCCTCGAGCTGTTTGTATTGGGCGCCTGAGGGTGAGCAAAATGTGTCAGCGTGCACATATGAAGTCCTTTTCGTTGTTTTACCGACGTGCGTACGTGGTTTTGGGTAGTCTCGATGAGCATCGCTGCTCTAGAATCACCGTCAGTGTTTGGCGATCGATGTTCATCTAAAGCAATTTTTTGCTGGCGATATGTCGGAAAAGTGCTTTTTTTAAAGAGTTTTTTCCCTAAAGTTGGTAGTCCCGTTTTTCTGGCCGTCAGAAGGGCTTTTTCCTTCAACCTCTGACGAACGCCAGGCAAGACGACGTGAGTGTTGTTCCAGTAGTCTTCTCAAACCTCGCGATGGATGAGCCCTCTGCTCGTTTCAGGATTTCAACCCGGGTCATTTGGCTACACCTTCGGCATTGCCGCTTTTTTCTGCTGTGCGCTGTTTTCCTGCGTGCAGCATCATTTTCAGATGTGGGGATGTTTCCTTGGCAGTAAGTAATCTCGATATGCATGCTTTGTTCGTGCTGGGTGATTTGCGCGCAAAGCTGGTTAAACAGTTCCAGTCTCGTTTTGTTTACATCACCGAACAGAACGCTGAAGGCATTTACATTGCCGAGATCGATACCGAAGAGGCGCTGGTGGTTGATGACAAACCAGGGCTTAAACTCAAGGTCGGCGATCATTTCAGCGCCTCTGTATTACCCAGTCGCGAAGGCGGCAAGCTGGACATCAAGTTCCGCGAAATCAAATTGACGGTTTACGGCCTGGGTGATTACGCCTTCGTCACCACCGCTGATGGTCACGGGATCGTGTTCAAGGAAGGGCATAGCGTGGTGATGGTGTTCGCCGCTCACCAACAGTTGCAGGAAGGCCTGACCAAAACCCTGAAAGCCGTGACCGCCAAGGCGGCCAAGTGGCGCAAAGGGGAACTGGTCACCTTCAAGGCCAGCGAATAATGACCCTGACCCGCGCCGACTTCCACCAACAGAACCAGGCCAGTGCGCAAGCCGAAGCCCAGCGGCTGTTCGGCCAGAAGGCTGTTTTGCAAGGTGCATGGCTGGGTTGGGTGGCGTCACAGATCTATACGTTGCGTCCGGCGGAGTACGCCAGCATGGTACGAAGAGCGCTGGCGCGCTTGCAGGAACCTCCCGAAAACTGATTGACCTCCCTCGAAAGCAGGAACCTCTACTACAGTCAGTGGACTGAGTATTCAGAGGCTTTGCGGTCTTCTGCCAGGCCATCCTGCTATTGCTGTGAACAGCGCGAGGTGCAAAAGCATGAACGGATTTCGACGGTTGCTGGCCGCTACCCTGGCCACTTTCGGTTTGTTGGCTTCACCCGTTCCGGTGTTCGCTGCCCAGGCGCCGATCCACTTCGCCGACCTGAACTGGGAAAGCGGCAGCCTGATTACCGATATCCTGCGGATCATCGTCGAGAAGGGCTACGGGCTGCCGACCGACACCTTGCCGGGGACAACCATCACCCTGGAGACCGCACTGGCCAACAATGACATTCAGGTCATTGGCGAAGAATGGGCCGGTCGCAGTCCGGTCTGGGTCAAGGCTGAGGCCGAAGGCAAAGTCGCGAGTCTCGGCGATACGGTCAAGGGCGCCACCGAAGGTTGGTGGGTGCCCGAATACGTGATCAAGGGCGACCCGGCGAAAGGCATCAAGCCGCTGGCGCCGGGCCTGCGCAGTGTCAGCGACCTGCCGAAATACAAGGGCGTGTTCAGCGATCCGGAAACGCCGGGCAAGGGGCGCTTCCTCAACAGCCCGATCGGCTGGACGTCGGAAGTAGTCAACAAACAGAAACTCAAGGCGTATGGGCTGGATGACAGCTATGTGAATTTTCGCAGCGGTTCAGGGGCAGCGCTGGATGCGGAGATCAGTTCTTCGATTCGTCGCGGCAAACCGGTGCTGTTCTATTACTGGTCGCCTACGCCGTTGCTCGGCCGCTTCAAACTGATTCAGCTCGAAGAGCCGCCGTTCGACGCCGATGCCTGGAAAACCCTGACCGACGCCGACAACCCGAATCCGAAACCGACTCGCTCACTGCCCTCGAAGCTGTCCATTGGCGTGTCCGCGCCATTCCAGAAGCAGTATCCGCAGATTGCCGAGTTCTTCACCAAGGTCGACTTGCCGATCGATCCATTGAACAGGGCGCTGGCCGAGATGAGCGAAAAACACACCCCGCCACGTCAAGCGGCGCAGGCGTTCATGAAGGCGCACCCGGACGTGTGGCAGGCCTGGGTGCCCAAGGATGTGGCGGATAAAGTCTCTGCCGAGTTGAAGTGATGGGGTGAGGCTGATGCCGCCTTCGCGAGCAAGCCCGCTCCCACAGGAGTACGCGATCAACTATGGGAGCGAGCTTGCTCGCGATACTTTTGTTTTTGCTTTTAGAATCGGGTTTGCACCGCCAACTCGAAGGTACGCGGTGTGCCGAGGTAATACGCCGGTGACACATGGGCAAACTCGGCATACACCTCATTGGTGAGGTTGCGCACCCGGCCGGTGACGGTGGTGTGTTGATCGACCTTGTAGCTGAGGAACGTTCCGTAGAGCGTGTACGACGGCACGGTCAGGGTGTTGGCGCTGTCGGCAAACACCGAGGCCACATACCGCGCGTCGACACCGCCCTGCCACTGCGGCGCGAAGTCATAGGTCAGCCACAGATTGCCGACCCGCTCCGGCACGTTGGTCGGAGTGTTGCCTTTGCGTGAAACCACCACACCCGCCGCATTCTTCTCGTTGAATTCGTCGTACTGCGCATCGACCCAGGCGAAGTTGCCTTCGGCCAACAGCTTGTCGGTGATCCTGAACGAACTGGCCAGTTCGATCCCTTTGGACGTCTGCTGACCCACTGGAATGCTGCTGGTCGGGTCCAGCGGATCGGTGATTGCGAAGTCCTTTCGCTCGATCGTGTAAGCCGCCACTGTCGCCGAGCCGCGGCCGTCCAGATAATCGAATTTACTGCCGACTTCCCATTGCTTGCCGGTGGACACGTCGAAGTCTTGCGTGCCGTTGGGCTGTTCGGCGGCGGTGCTGTATTGCACGTAGACGTTGGCTTGGGGAATGAATTGGTAAGTCAAGCCGACCCGACCGGTCACCGGCTCCCAGCTGCGCTTGAGGTGCCGAGGATTGCTGGCGGTCACGACCCGGTGGTTGGTCACGTCCAGGTCGATGTCGTCGTAACGCAGGCCGGTCAGCAGCGCGAGTTTGTCGGTGAGTGCCAAACGGTTCTCGGCGAACAGGGCTTTGGTGGTGACTTCGTTGGTCTTGTCGCTGACAAACCCCGGTTTGGTACCGGGGATGTCGTAGAAGTGACCCGGCTGAAAGTGATTCGGGTCGACGGTGCTGGCACCTTTGACGTTCAGCGGTGAGTTGGTGGTCTGGTTGACCTTGTACTCGAAGCCACCGGACCAGGTCGTGTCCAGCCCGAACAACGTGTTGTCGTGGCGCAGTTCGAACTGGTTGCCGTTCTGCTCGCCCTGATGCCGGACCTGATACGCCGTGGAGCGATTCACCGCACTGTTGTCGGCGTTGTACTGGTAGGTTTCGAGGTTGCGGTAATCGCGCTGGCTGTCGAGGTGGTAAAGGGTGTTGCGCAGGGTGGTGCTGTCGTTGATCCGGTAGTCGATGATCGAGCGCACCCAGATTGTGCGCTGCTCGTAGCGGCCGTCCTCGACGTTGTAGTTGTTGAATCGGTTGTGCTTGTCGATCTTCAATTCGCCGGCCTTGGGGTTGAGCACCGGGGTGCCCCAGTAAGGGCTGTCTTCGTGTTCATCCTGATATTCCAGGGCCAGGGTGTGGGACAGGTCGGGCGTCAGGTCGCTGAGTAGCGAGAACGCCACGCTCCATGCATCACGCTCCTGGCGGTCGATGTAGCCGTTGCCGGTGTTGTGGCTGACGTCGAGCCGCGCGTAGTGCTGCACGTCCGCGCTGGCATCGCTCAGGGCGTGGTTGAGGCCGAATGCGGTCTCGGTGGTGTCGTAACTGCCGTAGCTGACCCGGCCTTCGATGGCTTGCTCTTCACGTGTCGCCAGTTTGGTCACGTAGTTCAGCGAACCGCCCACGGAGCCCGCACCATTGATCAGCGATGACGGGCCGCCCACCAGTTCCACTCGATCATAGATCCAGGCGTCTACCGGCCGGGCGAGGCCGCCAGAGACATTGATGCCGTTGAACATCTGGGTGATCTGGCTGCTGGTGAAACCGCGATAGGAGACGAACCCACCGAAACCCGGCGGTGCGCTGGCGTTGACGCCCGGTAGGGTGTTGGCGGCGTCCTGGAAGTTCTGCGCGCCGTGGCGCTCGATGTCGTTGCGGTTGGCCACGGCCACCGAGGCAGGGGTTTCGCGCACGCTCAGGCCAAGCCGCGAGGCCATGCCGCTGGACTGATCCAGACTCAGCCCCGGCTCAGCTGCCGCTTCGCCGTCAATCGTAATGGGCGCGAGGTCGATCGTGGATTGCGCCCAGGCGTTTACAGACAGGCAGCCGAACAGGCTTGCCAGTAAAGGAATGCGTTTCATCGATGAATCCTGAATGCTTGACTAGGAAGCAGCGCACACGCCAACGCCACGCGTTGGCGAGGTGGGCTGATCGGAAAAGACGAAGAAATTCAGGCGACAGGCGGAGCGCGAGGATTGGCCGAGGGCCAGGTGAAGCGGGCAGGGAGGTCAGCATTGGCGACGACGGCCAAGGGCGGACTGTGTTGCTGCGGGAGGATCGCCAGGGTCAGGCTGGAATTGAGCGCCGGGCCCATGCCGCCGGTGGAGCACAACGGGCAGCCGAAGGCCTTGGACAAGGTCGGCAGTTTGTCTTCGGAGGTGTTCGACGAGGCCGGCAGCTGGGTGGCCGGGTCGACTGTACAGAACTGGCCGCCGATGCCGTTGAGCTGCATCCCGACCATTTGCCCGTGACCGATACTGCAGGCGAACACGTTGAACAGGACGCAGCAATAAAGCATCCAGGCCATCAATGTGCGATCAGTTCGGGCGAGTTTCATGGGGCGGCACTTTATCATCGCCGATGACGAATACCCTTACAAAATCGTTCAAGGAAGTTCATTCTGCTGCGACATTTCACGCTGGAAGTCCGAACATGAGCCTATTGATCGCGCAATGGATGGCTGCCATCTTCCTGTTGATCAGCCTGATCCACCTGTACTGGGCGGCAGGTGGCAAGTTAGGTAGCGAGGCGGCGGTCCCGCGAATATCCGCGGAGGATGGCGGGGGATCCAGGCCGGCCTTCAAGCCTTCGGGCTTCGCCACGTTGCTGGTGGCGGTCGGGTTGCTGCTGATTGCGATGCTGGTGTGCTTGCGAGTCGGCCTGTATCTGCCGACGGTGCATCACTGGTCGCTGCAATGGGTGATCAGCGCGATTGCGATGCTGATGTTCGCCAGGGCGGTCGGCGATTCGAATTTGATAGGGTTCTTCAAGCAGGTGAAGAATTCGAAGTTTGCCCGGCTCGACACCTGGGCGTATTCGCCGTTGTGTGTGGTGTTGGGGGCCGGGTTGTTGGCCGTTGCCTGGATCTGAGGCAAAGCAAGATGTCTATCTTCCGCTCTCCGTGCGCCGACTACTCACCTCAGCCGGCACATCATCCCCCGCCATGCGCTTGCGAAACAGCGCCGCCCGCGCGAGCAACAGCGTGGTCACCGGCACCGTAATCGACAACAGAATCGGAATAAGCCAGGCATGCAGCACCGGCCCGGACTTGAGTGCCGAAAAGTAAATGATCGAAGCCAGTGCCACGCACCAGGCGCCCAAGGTCGACGCCAGCGCCGGCGGGTGCATGCGCTGGAAATAGTCCTTCATCCGCACCAGGCCAATGGCGCCGATCAGCGCAAACAGACTGCTGAGCACCAGCAGGATCGCCACCGGAATTTCCACCCACACAGACAGTTCAGCGCTCATTCGATCACCTCGCCACGCAGCAGGAATTTCGCCAGGGCAAACGAGCCGACGAAGCCGAACAGCGCAATCAGCAGCGCCGCTTCGAAGTAAGTGTCACTGGCATAACGAATGCCCAGCGCCAGCATCATCAGCATCGCGATGATGTACAGGTAATCCAGCGCCAGAACCCGGTCCTGAGCCGACGGCCCCTTGAACAGTCGGATCAGGGTCAGAATCATCGCCAGGGAAAAGATGAACAGGCTCAGCAGGATCGCGTTCGACAGCAAGGCGCTCATTCGAAGATCTCCATCAAGGGGCGCTCGTAGGTCGCCTTGAAGTGCTGGATGAACAGCGCTTCGTCATCCAGATCGAAGACGTGCAGCAACAGAATGCTACGATCCAGCGCCAGTTCCGACCACACGGTGCCGGGAATCACCGTGCAGATCATCGACAACGCGGCCAGGCCGTTGGCGTCACGCAGGTCCAGCGGCACCTTGATGAAGCACGAACGTGGTGGACGGCGACCGGCGTTGAGCACACCCCAGGCCACGGCGAGGTTGGACACCACCACATCGCGACCGACCAGAAAGAACAAACGCACAATTACGCCCGGCCGACGAATGCGGATCGGCAGCGGACGCAGCTTGCGCATCATCAACGGTGCGCAGAACCCCAGCACCGCGCCCAGTAGCAGATTGCCGGGGCTCATCGACTGGTTCAGCACCAGCCACAGCAACCACAGGGCCAGCGACAACCAGGGAGCAGGAAACACACGCTTCATGGTGTGACCTCCGCTACCGCGGCTTTGGCTTCCGGGCTCGGAATCGCACGAGTACCGAGCACCGCCATCACGTATTGCTGCGGATTGTTCAAGGCTTGGGCGGCCGCCTGGGTGTAGCGCAGCAGCGGTTCGGCCTTGAAGGTCAGCGCAATGCTCAGGCCCAGCAACGCAATGATCGGCACGCATTCGAAACGTCGCAGCAACGGTGACGGCCGCTCCTCAGGTGTCCAGAACCGCTGGATGCCCAAGCGCGAGAAGGCGATCAACGAAGCCAGTCCGGAGAGGATCAGCAACGCCAGCAAGCCCCACGCCGCGTTAGAAATCGGCACATCGGTGCCATTGCCCAGGCCCAGCGGATTGAGCAGGGCGCTGAGCAGGCCGAGTTTGCCAATGAACCCCGAGAGCGGCGGCATGCCGATGATCAGCAGCGAGCAGGCAATGAAGCTCAACCCGAGGAACGCCATGGTCCAGGGAATCACCTGGCCGACCACGGCTTTCTGCTCGTCATCGAGGTTGATGCCTTTGGGCGGCTGCAAGGATTCCATCGGTCGCGGCAGATCGCCGTCATCGAACAACGGCATTTCATTGGCCGAACGCGAACGCTCGATCAACTCGGCCAACAGGAACAGCGCGCTCAATGCCAGGGTCGAGCTGACCAGATAGAACAGTGCCGCGCCGATCAGGTTGGGTTGGGCAAAACCGATGGCCGACAGCAGAATCCCGGCCGACACCAGAATGCTCAGGCTGGCCAGGCGCTCCAGTCGTTGTGCGGCGAGAATCGCCACGGCGGCGCAGACGATGGTCGCCATGCCGCCGTAGATCAGCCAGTCGCCGCCAAAGTACGCCGAGGCGCCGGCCTGACCGGAGAACAGCAAGGTCCACAAGCGCAGCAAGGTGTAGACGCCAACCTTGGTCATGATCGCGAACATCGCCGCCACCGGTGCGCTGGCCGCGGAATAGGCCGGCACCAGCCAGAAATTCAGCGGCCACATTCCGGCCTTGGCCAGGAACGCGACCGCGAGAATGCCCGCGCCGGCATGCAGCAGGCCGCGATCGGCTTCCGGCACCAGCGGAATTTTCAGCGCCAGGTCGGCCATGTTCAGGGTACCGGTGACGCCGTAGATCAGCGCCGCGCCGATCAAAAACAGCGACGAGGCCAGCAGGTTGATCGAGATGTAATGCAGCCCTGACGACACCCGCGACCGGCCCGACCCGTGGAGCATCAGGCCATAAGAGGCCGCGAGCAACACTTCAAAAAACACAAACAGGTTGAACAGGTCCGCCGTCAGGAATGCGCCGTACAGGCCCATCATCTGAATCTGGAACAGCGCGTGGAAGCTCGAACCGGCACCGTCCCAACGGGCCATGGCGAACAGCAGGGCGCTGACGCCGATGATCCCGGTCAGCACCAGCATCAGCGCCGACAGTCGATCGACCACCAGCACGATCCCGAACGGCACCTGCCAGTTGCCCGGCAGGTACACGCCGATGGAGCCGGGGACGCCGGTGGTTTGCGTCCATTGCAGCAACAGTACGGCAATGCCCAGCCCCAGCAGGCTGGAGAACAGGTTGATCTTGGCCTTCAGCGGACGGTGCTTCTCCCCCAGCATCAGCATCACGGCGGCGGTCAGCAGCGGCAGCAGAATCGGTGCAGCGATCAGGTGCGGCATCAGATTCATTCTTTAGGCTCCCGGCCATCCACATGGTCGGTGCCGGTCAGGCCCCGGGAGGCCAGCAGCACCACCAGAAACAGCGCAGTCATGGCGAAGCTGATCACGATGGCGGTCAGCACCAGCGCTTGCGGCAGCGGGTCGGTGTAGTGCAACAGGTCCTGCGGCACGCCGTCCTTGATGATCGGCTCCTTGCCGATAAACAGGCTGCCCATGCTGAAGATGAACAGATTGACGCCGTAGGACAGCAGGCACAGGCCCATCACCACCTGAAACGTCCGTGGCCGCAGGATCAACCAGACGCCCGACGCGGCCAGCACGCCGATGGCGATTGCGATGACTTCTTCCATCAGACGGTTCCTTGCGTGGCGACGGATCTGGGCAGGGCAGCGGTCTTGTGACCCCGTACCGATTGGTGAGCGAGCGCGGTGAGAATCAACAGGGTCGAACCGACCACCACGGCGTACACGCCAATGTCGAAGAACAGCGCACTGGCGATGTGAATGTCACCGAACACCGGCAGTCCGAAATGCCAGGTGTGGGTGGTCAGGAACGGATACCCGACGGCCATCGCCCCGAGCCCGGTGACCGTGGCAAACAGCAGGCCGGTGCCCATCCAGCGCAGCGGTCGCAGGCTCATTTGCGCCTCGACCCATTGGGTGCCGGCGACCATGTATTGCAGGATGAACGCCACCGACATCACCAGACCTGCGACAAAACCGCCGCCCGGTTGATTGTGGCCGCGCATGAACAGGTAGACCGATACCACAAAGGCGATCGGCAGCAGCAGGCGCACCAGCACCGCCGGCACCATCATGAAACCGAGTGCGGTGTCGCTGGCGTGACGCGGGTTGACCAGATCAGTCACCACGTCCGGTGCCAGCAGACGCTGCTGGGCCGGCAACTGCAGGCTTTCTTTTGGCGGACGGAAGCGTCGCAGCAGGGCGAAGACGGTCAGGGCCACGGCCACCAGCACGGTGATTTCACCGAGGGTGTCGAAGCCGCGGAAGTCCACCAGCATCACGTTGACCACGTTGCTGCCGCCGCCTTCGGGCAAGGCACGGCTGAGGTAGAACGAGGAAATGTCGTTCGGCGTCTGGCGCGTCAGCATCGCGTAGGCCAGCAACGCCATGCCGCCACCGACCACACTCGACAGCAGCAAGTCGCGGATACGACGGATGCGTGCCTTGCGCAGGCTGCTCGGCAGCGGCGACACTTCTTCGATCCGTCGAGGTAGCCAGCGCAGACCGAGGAGGATCAGCACTGTGGTCACCACTTCCACGGCCAATTGCGTCAGCGCCAGGTCCGGCGCCGAGAACCAGACGAAGGTGATGCAGGTCATCAGACCGCAGACGCTGACCATGGTCAGGGCCGCGAGCCGGTGATACTTGGCCTGCCACGCCGCGCCGAGGGCGCAGGCAATCGCCAGCAGCCAGAGGGTCACGAACACGATCGACCCCGGAATCTTCGGTCGGTCGCCCCAGCTCAGGCTGCTGTGGAGCATCGGGATCAACCCGGCCAACACGGCCGCGAGCACCACCAGGAACAATTGGGTTTGCAGGCGCTTGGTGCTGATCCGCCGCTCCAGACGACGGGCCAGGCGCATCATGATCACCAGGCTGCGTTCGAACAGGCGCTTGCCGTTGAACCGGCCAATGATCGGCGGGTACTTGAAACGCCCGTGTTTGAGCTGATTGCGCAGCAGCAGATAAAGCACGATGCCGCAGGACATGGCGATCAGGCTCATGATCATCGGCGCGTTCCAGCCGTGCCAGATCGCCAGGCTGTATTCAGGCAAGATGCCGCCCACCACCGGCAGGGCAGCCGCAGCCAGCAACGGGCCGACCACCTGTGCCGGGAAAATCCCCACGACCAGGCAGGCGAATACCAACAACTCCACCGGCGCGCGCATCCAGCGAGGCGGCTCGTGCGGCGTGTGCGGCAAGTCGGTGGCGGTCGGGCCGAAGAACACGTCGGCGGTAAAGCGCAGCGAGTAGGCGACGCTGAAGGTGCCGGCGATGGTCGCGACGATGGGCAGCGTCATCTCGATCCAGGCCGTGGCATTGATGAACACGGTTTCGGCGAAGAACATTTCTTTCGACAGGAAGCCGTTGAGCAGCGGCACGCCGGCCATTGAGGCGCTGGCGACCATGGCCAGGGTGGCGGTGAACGGGATCAGCTTGATCAGGCCGCTGAGCTTGCGAATGTCCCGGGTGCCGCTTTCATGGTCGATGATCCCGGCGGCCATGAACAGCGAAGCCTTGAACGTGGCGTGGTTGAGAATGTGAAACACCGCGGCCACAGCGGCCAGCGGACTGTTCAGGCCCAGCAGCAGGGTGATCAGGCCCAGGTGGCTGATGGTCGAGTAGGCCAGCAACCCCTTGAGGTCGTTCTGGAACATCGCGCAGTACGCGCCGAGCAACAGGGTGCAGGCGCCGGCGCCGCTGACGATGTAGAACCATTCTTCGCTGCCGGACAGCGACGGCCACAGTCGTGCAAGGAGAAACACCCCGGCCTTGACCATGGTCGCCGAGTGCAGATAGGCCGAAACCGGTGTCGGCGCCGCCATGGCGTGGGGCAGCCAGAAGTGGAAGGGGAATTGCGCGCTTTTGCTCAGGGCGCCGATCAGGATCAGGGGTAGCAGAACAGGGTAGAGGGCGTGTGCGCGAATCAGATCGCCGGCGGCCAGGACCTTGTCCAGGTCATAGCTGCCGACCACATGGCCGAGCAGCATGACCCCCGCCAGCAGACACAAACCGCCTGCGCCGGTGACCATCAGCGCCATATAAGCACCGCGTCGCGCATCGGCGCGGTGGTGCCAGTAGCCGATCAACAGGAATGAAAAGAGGCTGGTCAGCTCCCAGAAAAACACGATCTGGATCAGGTTGCCGGAGATCACCAGCCCGAGCATGGCGCCCATGAACGCCAGGAAAAACGCGAAGAACCGTGGCACCGGATCGTCCGGCGACATGTAGTAGCGGGCGTACAACGAAACCAGCGTGCCGATGCCCAGCACCAGCATCGAGAACAGCCAGGCGAAGCCGTCCATGCGCAGGACGAAGTTCAGGCCCAGGCTGGGCAACCAGAAAAATTCTTCGCGGATCACGCCGCCATCGGCGATTTGCGGGTACAGGAGGGCGACCTGAACGGTGCCTATCAAGGCAACCAGACCAGCCAACAAAGATTCGGTGTTACGCGCGTTGTGCGGCAGCAAGGCTGCCAGACAGCTGCCGATAAAAGGCAGAAGCAGTAGAACTATCAGGGACATAGGCTTCTAATCTGCGGAAGTTTGTGAAGCATCATACGTGCCAGCTCCCGGATCACCAAACGCCAAGCTGTCGCAGAATCCTACAAGGTAGACGGAAAATTCCTGATTCACATTGTTTCCAGAGACTGGTTTCAACCGTCCCGGCCTCTTCGCGAGCAAGCCCGCTCCCACATTAAATCTTTAGTGAACACAGAGTGTGTGTACGACGGAGATTAAGTGTGGGAGCGGGCTTGCTCGCGAAAGCTATCTGCCAAACAACGCAAGTATTGCGCCTTAACCTTGTGTTTCCTGCTCCAACTCCTCTTCAGGCGAAACAGCCTTACCCTTGGTCTTCAACTCACTGACGATCACCGCCGCCACAATCAACCCCGCACCCACCAGCGCAATCGCCGGCAACCGCTCCCCGGCAATCCTTCCGACAATCCCGGCCCACACCGGCTCGCCTGCATAAATCAACGTCGCCCGGGTCGGTGAAACGCTCTTCTGCGCCCAGTTCATCGCCACTTGAATCGCCGCACTGGCCGCGCCCAAGCCCAACGCGCTGCATAACAGCAGCCAGGAGAAGTCCGGAATCCTTTCCTGAGTCGGCACCACCATCAAGAACGCCAGCGCCGAGGTGACCGCCAATTGCACCACCGTCACCCGTCGCACATCGACCTGGCCGGCATACGTACTGATCAGAATGATCTCCGCCGCAATCGCCACGGCGCTGATCAACGTGGCGATTTCACCAGGGCTGAAATTGAATGAAGCGCCGGCCGGTCCCGACAGCAACATCAACCCGGTAAACGCCAACATGATCCCGATGCTCGGCATCAACCCCGGACGTCGCCCCAGCACTAGCCATTGCAGCAACGGCACGAAGGGCACGTACAACGCGGTAATAAACGCCGACTGACTGCTGGGAATGCTCTGCAACCCAACGGTCTGCAAACCATAACCGAGCATGATCGCCACGCCGATAAAGGCCCCGGCCTTCAATTCGAACAGGTTCAGTTCCCGCAGGTGACGCCAGGAAAACAGCGCAACAATGATCGCCGCCGCTGCAAAACGCAGACCGACGAAGAACATCGGCCCGCTGACGGTCATCGCATGCTGCACCAGCAAGAAGGTGCCGCCCCAGACCATGGTGATCAGCACCAGCACGCACTCGGCCTTGCTGAACCGCGAGAAACGGGAGGAAGTGTGAGGGGTATTCACCGACGTCATGACCTTGCGCGCTACCTGAGGGGGACGCACAATGCGCCGAATGTTGCGCAGTATACTGCCCAACCCCACCAAGTGAGCAATATAGTGCACAAAGATTCCACGCAACGGACTTCGGTACTTCAGCACGTCAGCCAGAACGTTCGACGCTTGCGCCACGCCGCGGACATGAGCCAGGCGACGCTGGCGGAAAAATCCGGGGTCAGCCGCCGGATGCTGGTGGCGATCGAGGCCGGCGAGAAGAACGTCAGCCTGACCACCCTCGACCGCGTGGCCGAAGCGCTGAACGTCGCATTCAGCGACCTGATCCAGGCCCCGGATGCACGCGATCCGAGTCGCATCAACGAAGTGGCCTGGGCCGGGACGATTCCTGGCAGCAAAGCCGTTTTACTGTCCAAAGCCACGGCTGCCCGCGAGGTGGAACAGTGGGAATGGTGTCTGCAACCAGGGGAGATTTATCCGTCGCAACAGGATGCCGAAGGCTGGAGTGAGCAGATCTACGTGTTCGAAGGCTGCCTGACGCTGATGCTGGGCGATACACCTCATGAGATCGCTGCCGGCGAGTTCTACATGTTCGCCAGCCACCAGCCCCACGCCTATCGCAACGATGGGCCGGTGGCGGCGCGGTTTGTGCGAAATGTGGTGATCTAACTGTTTGCTGATCAACACTGGATAGACACTTTGCTGTTTTAAAGCTGCGAGCCTTTCTCGGATGATTCTTTAACCTATTGAAAATTAAGTGATTTAGTTTTAGGCACGACTCCTGCAAAAGCTTTGGTGCATTCACCAGATCCCGGAGTCGGCCCATGACAGCCTCTGCCCAACCCCCTCGCACCGCCCATGTGATTTGCTCGGACGCCGAGGCGATTGCCGTCGCCCACAAGCTCTCCGCACGCTTTGCCATCGAGGCCAGCGTGCGGGATCGCGAGCGACGCCTGCCGGTCGCCGAGCTCGACGAGTTTTCCGCCAGCGGCCTTTGGGGCATCACCATTCCCAAGGAATACGGTGGCGCCGGCGTTTCCTACGTGACCGTCGCTGAGGTGATCAAGATCATTTCCGCTGCCGACTCATCCCTCGGCCAGCTCCCGCAAAACCATCTCGGCGTACTCGACATCCTGCTGCAAACCGCCACCGAAGAGCAGAAGCGTTACTACTTCGGCAAAGTCCTGCAAGGCTACCGTTTCGGCAACGCGTTCTCTGAATCCAAAAGCAAAAATGCCGGGGCCTTCGAAACCCGAATCCGTTTCGATAAAGACACCGCGCAGATCGACGGCGAAAAGTTCTACTGCACCGGCGCCTTGTTCGCGCACATCGTGCCAGCGGTGGCGGTCGATGAAGAGAGCAAGGCCTTCATCGCCTTCATCGAACGCGACACTCCCGGCTTGACCGTTATCGACAGCTGGGATGGTTTCGGCCAGCGCACCACGGCCAGTGGCGGCGTCACTTTGAACGCCGTGAAAGTCCCGCTCAGCGCGGTCATCCCGGCTCATAAAGCGTTCGACGAACCCACCGCCGACGGCCCGATCTCGCAAATCATTCAGGCTGCCGTGGACACCGGCATTGCCGTCGGCGCCCTGGAAGAAACCAAACGTTACGCCCGCGAATCCCGCCCGTGGATCGACAGCGGCAACGATCACGGCTGGCAGGACCCGTTCAGTATCGCTGCGATCGGCGACCTCGAATGGCGCGTCCACGGCACCGAAGCGATCCTCAAAAAGGCCGGCCGCGCCATTGACCATGCCTTGCTCAACCCCAATGAAGACACGGTGGCCCGCGCTTCGGTGGTGGTTGCCCAGGCCAAAGTGCTGTCCGCCGAGATCGCCTTGCTTGCCAGCAGCAAACTCTTCGAACTGGCCGGTACTCGCTCGGTGCTCGGCAAATACAACCTCGACCGCCACTGGCGCAACGCGCGGACGCACACCCTGCACGATCCGGCACGCTGGAAATACCACCTGATCGGCAACTACCTGCTCAACGGCGTGAAGCCTGCGCGCCACGCCTGGAACTGAGGAGCCCACCATGAACGCTTTGACTCAACCGATTGTTGCCGGGCAGCCCCTGGCCAAAAGTCAGCATGATTTGCACAACGCTCGCAGCTTGCTCGATGCGACGTTGCGTTTTGTCCGTCAGCAGGCCCAAGCCACGGATGATCCTTACGTCATCAGCCGCTTCGGCGATTTGCACATTCGCATTGAAGTCGCCGTCGCGCTGCTCGAACGCGCCGAAGACTTTCTGAACAGCGTTGATGACGACACGGAAATCAGCGTCGCCATCGCAGAGTCGCACTTGGCCAGCGCCGACGCGCTAAATGCCGTCAGCAACGCTGAATTCGAACTCACCGGCCAACGCACCGTGTTGCCCGGATCGTTGCATGACCCGTTGCGCTGGAAACTCCACCTCATCGGCAACTTCCGCCTCAACGGCATCCATCCCCCAATCTTTAGGAGTGCGGTTTGATGGCCCGTGAAATTCGTCTCAACGCGTTTGACATGAACTGCGTTGGTCACCAGTCGCCGGGGTTGTGGGCGCATCCGCGGGATCGCTCCTGGCAATACAAGGATCTGGAGTACTGGACCGATCTGGCGAAAATTCTCGAACGCGGCAAGTTCGACGGTTTGTTCATCGCCGACGTGTTGGGCATCTACGACGTCTACAACGGCAATGGTGACGCGGCGATCCGCCAGGCGGCGCAGGTGCCGGTCAACGATCCACTGCAATTGATTCCGCCCATGGCGCTGGTCACCGAGCATCTGGGTTTCGGCCTGACCGCCTCGCTGTCCTTCGAACACCCATATCCGTTCGCCCGACGCCTGTCGACGCTCGACCATCTGACCAAGGGCCGTGCCGGCTGGAACATCGTCACCTCTTACCTGGAAAGCGGTGCGAAGAACCTCGGCCAGAAAAACCAGACCGAACACGACGCCCGTTACGACTTCGCCGAAGAGTATTTGGAGGTTTGCTACAAACTGTGGGAGGGCAGTTGGGAAGAGGGCGCGATTCTGCGGGATCGCGAGCGGCGGATCTTCAGCGACCCGAGCAAAATCCACGAAATCCGGCACGTCGGTAAGCACTTCCAGGTGCCGGGCATTCACCTCTGCGAACCTTCGCCACAACGCACGCCGGTTCTCTATCAGGCTGGCGCATCGAGTCGCGGCAAGCAGTTTGCCGCCGAGCATGCCGAGTGCGTGTTCGTTGCTGCGCCATCGAAAGTGCTGCTGAAGAAAACCGTTGCCGACATTCGTCGTCGTGCTGCCGACGCCGGACGCGATCCGTCGAAGATTCTGATCTTTAACCTGCAAACGGTGATCCTCGGCGAGACCGACGCCAAGGCCAAAGCCAAGTTTGAGGAATACAAAACCTGGGTCAGTTACGAAGGGGCGATGGCGTTGATCTCTGGCTGGACCGGGATCGATTTCAGCCAGTTCAAACCCGATGAGCCGCTCAAGCATGTGCACACCAATGCCATTCAATCGGCGGTGGAAGCGTTCTCCACGGCGGAACCGAACAAGGTCTGGACCCCGAACGAATTGGCCGATTGGGTGGGCATTGGCGGTTTTGGTCCGTTGTTTGTCGGCAGCCCCGAGACCGTCGCCGACTTGTTGCAGGAATGGGTCGAGGAGACCGATGTGGACGGCTTTAACCTGGCCTATGCATTGACTCACGAGACCTTCATCGATGCCGTGGAACTGCTGGTGCCGGAGTTGCAGAAACGTGGGGTCTACAAAACCGAATACGCGCCGGGGACCTTGCGCGAGAAGTTGTTTGGGGAAGGGCCGCGATTGCCGGAGATTCATCCGGGTGCGGGTTATCGAGACCTGGCGGCGTTGCGGCAGCAAGAGAAGAAAGTCGCGTTCCCACGCTGATCGTGGGAACGATCAGGATCAGAGGTAAGCCTACTTTGGTACTGCTTGATGAACCTTCCATGGGTTTGGCGCCTATTATCGTTCAGGAGATTTTCGAGATGAAACATTGATCAGTGAGAACGCCATGACTGAAACCCAAAGCGGACAGGCCACCAACGTCATCCGCCATGCGGACATCCTGATCGTCGGCGGCGGCCTCAGCGGCGCAATGCTGGCGGCGCAGTTGCTGCGCTTGCCGGGCAAACGCCAGGTGCTGGTGATCGAACCCCGCGCCGAACTGGGACGGGGCGAGGCGTACAGCGCGGTTGAGTTGGGCCACACGCTCAACGGTAATGCGGCGCGGATGAGCGTCGATCCGGACAACGCCGACGACCTGACCCAATGGCTGACCGCGTACATCGAGGCCGGCGGTTGGCCGGAGTCTGATGAGCAACATGTGCCGGTCAGCGAGTTGTTCCCGCCCCGGGGGATTTTCGGCCTGTACGTGCAGCAGCGCCTGGCCGAAGCGCAGGCGGTGGGGGCGGTGAACGGTTCAATGGTCGAGCATGTGCGGGCCGAGGTGATTGACCTGCAAATGACGGATGATTCCGTGTTGCTGACGTTGAGTGACGGGCAACGCTTGCACGGCGCTTATGCGGTGTTGGCCACGGGGATGTTTCCCGCTGCGCGTACGCCACAGACCGAGTCCAGCGGCTTGAACGCGGCGGCGCTTGATCCGTGGGACGTCGCGGCCATGCAGCAACTCGATCCGCAGTCGACCGTGCTGATCATCGGTTCGGGCCTGACCATGGTCGATGCCGTGGTGTCGTTGGAACAGGCCGGGCATCGCGGGCCGATCGAAGTGTTTTCGCGGCATGGCTTGCTGCCTCATGTGCGTCGGCAACCTCCGGCCTGGGCAGATTTTCTCGCCGAGGACCAGAGCATTCGTACACCGCGACAGCTGGTGCGCGAACTGCGTCGGCATTGCCGGAACGCCATCGCTCAGGGCATCGACTGGCAGGCGCCGCTCGACACCGTGCGGGCACACATTGGCCGCTTGTGGAATCAGGCGACGGACGTGCAGCGTCGGCAGTTTGTGCGACATGTGCGGCCGTGGTGGGAAAGCCATCACCACCGCTCGCCGCCGTTGAGTGCCGAACTGGTGGAACGGTTGCACAAGGAAGGGCGGTTGCGGATTCAGGCCGCGTCGTTCAAAGGGCTGGAGCCCTCAGCGGACGGCGCAGTGAGCATCCGCATTCGGCGTCGTGGTGAATCAGAAACTACCGTTGTCAGCGGCGCGGCGTTGATCAACTCCAGCGGCATCGAATATGACTGGCGACGGGTCGCTCGACCGTTGCCACAGCAACTGCTGGCGCGCGGACTTGTCCGGCCGGGGCCGTTGGCGCTGGGGATCGCGGCGGCAGTCGATGGCGCGGTGTTGGGCGCCGATGAACACGCCGCCAACCGTCTGTTCGCCATGGGCCCACCGTTGCGCGGCATTTGGTGGGAAAGCACCGCAGTGACCGACGTCGCAAGCCAGGCCAAGGCGCTCGCCGCTCGGTTGGCGGGCTGATTGAACGCTGTTCATTCAAGCGCGGTGCTTCATGCACACCGACATTGTGGCGAGGGGGCTTGCCCCCGTTCGGCTGCGAAGCAGTCGTAAATTCACGCAGCTCGGTCTGTCAGAACGAATGCTGGGGGCCGCTTCGCAACCCAACGGGGGCAAGCCCCCTCGCCACAGGTCGTTGATCAATAACGCTGATACTTCGAACCGAACTCAGGGCGGTTTTCAGCGACGTAGAGTTTGCTCGCCTGGCTGTCTTTGTGATCAACACCGACGGTGTTCACGTTCAGTGTGGCCGGTTGGCTGACTTTGGCCGCGGCAACGACTGGCGAGGCGGAGTGTGGGGCGGCGATGGCGGAGGTAGCGCCAAGAACCGAAAGGGCGAAACCAAGACCGATGATGCTTTTCATGAGGGTGCTCCAGAGCGTGGGGAGAAGATGGGCCCACTGTAGTGCTGGAGCGTCGCGATAAAAAAACACCCTGACGCATAGTTGTTATCGAGAGCGTTGATCCATTGTCAGCGGGGTGTGTTGTCGCTGAGCCAGCGCTGCTTGAGTTGTTCCAGACGCCCATCGCGGTTCATCTCGTCGAGCGCCTGTTGCCAGCGCGCGACCTGGCGCGCATCGGTTTGCGGGGAAAACGCGATGTAGGTGCCTTGCTTCATCAGCGGCATCTGATAATGCAACTGGCTGGGCGCCAAGCCTTCTTCCCGGGCCAGGGTGGCGATGGAGAGGGTGTCGGCCACCACAAATTCGATGCGCCCCAGTCGTGCCAGACGCATCATTTGTTCGGGCGTTTCCACGCCGTACAGATTGTTCAGACCCTGCTTGCGCAAGTAGTCGTAAGCCAGCCATTTTCGCGGGACGGCGATACGGCCCTGGGTGCTGGCGTCCTGCAAACAGTGCACCGGTTGCTGGGTGTTCGCGGAATACAGCGCTGTTTCCACGTCCATCAGCGGACCGACCCACTGGTACTGGCTCTCGCGCTCGGCGGTGCGCAACACGGTAAACACCCCGGTGGCAGGCTCGGTCGTGGCAACGCGCAGGGCGCGCAGCAAAGGGACTTGTTGCAAGTGCACCTGGTCGCCGGTGCGTTCGGCCAGGGCCTGCACCACATCCACGCCAAACCCCACCAGTTGATTACCTTGCTGAAAATGCAGGGGCGGATGGTTGTCGGTGAGCAGGTTCAGATCCGCCGCGACCGCTGTAAAAGTCAGGAAAGACAACAGGCAACCGGCAATGCGCTTCATGAATCGTCCTTGATGAAGTGAAGCGCAAATCTTAGACGGGCGTGCTCCAACTGTCCCGAGGAATTGTCGGGGCTTTTGCGTCAGATCTCAGGACTTATGGGGATTGGCGAGCTCAGCAAAAAGCCCGGGCAATCAATACCGCTGATACTTCGAACCAAACTCGGCGCGGTTTTCCGCGACAACCACACCACCGCGCAGGGCGTTGCTTGGGTTGATAGAGGCCACACGTTCGCGCAGTTCTTGCAGACGGTCGGCACCGCCTTCGGCCACGCGATTCTCGATCAGACGATCGGAACCGCCTTCCACCAGCAGTTGTTGAACCTGGCCAGGGGACGCCGCATTGCCGGTGTGGGCCGACGCCAGGCTCGACAGGCCGAGACCACCAATCAGTGCCAGACCGAGTGCCAGGGACGAGACTTGCGAGAAGTTGAACATGGGTGATTCTCCGTGCGTTTAGTTTGAGTGGGTCGGTAGCTGCTGCTATCCGGTGATCACAGTTAAACGCTCGGGTGTATCGGTGATGTGTGCTCGAACAAGCCGAAATCGGTGTCTGCGTATCTGTCGCAGGTTCTTATACAGACGGATACAAAACCTTATGAAAAACGCTCCTCAGGTTCTGCCGGGGGAGAGCTTCATGATTCTGCACCGAGCAATTCCACCGGGTAGGAGAACACGTAGCCTTCGCTGCGCACGGTTTTGATGTAGGTCGAGTCCCGTGAGTCATCCATCAATCGCTGGCGCAGACGGCTCACCAGCAAATCAATCGAGCGGTCGAACAGGTCGGCGTCGCGACCCTGGGTCAGGTTGAGCAACTGGTCACGGCTGAGCACCCGTTGCGGGTGATCGAGGAACACCCGCAGCAGACGGTATTCGGCACCACTGAGGGCCACCATCGTGCCGTCTTCGTCGAGCAAGTGCCGGGCGGTGGTGTCCAGGCGCCAGCGGCCGAAACCCAGCAATCGGCCGGTTTCGGTGATCAACAGGTTGGGCGGCAGCATCCGGGTGCGGCGCAACACGGCGTTGATCCGCGCCAGCAGTTCGCGGGCGGCGAAGGGTTTGGTCAGGTAATCGTCGGCGCCCATTTCCAGGCCGAGGATGCGATCGGTTTCGTCGTTGCGTGCGGTGAGCATCAGGATCGGCGTGGCTTTGTGTTTGCCCGAGCGCAATTCGCGGCACAGCAGCAGGCCGTCATCGCCGGGCATCATGATGTCCAGCACGATCAGGTCCACCTGATTGGCTTCCAGAAAGCTGCGCATCTGCCGGCCATCGGCGACGACGGTGGTACGCAGGCCGTTCTTTTTCAGGTAATTGCCGACCAACTCGCGAATCTCCCGGTCGTCGTCGACGATCAGGATGTGGTTCACATGTTCCATCGCTCAAGCCTCTTGTTGTTCGCTTTGTATCGCACTGTATCGGGTGCCCCCGCAGACACCTTACGCCTTATTAATTCCGGTTTTACGACACATGGCAGATACCTCGGGCCGATTAAATGGGTTCCATCGAGACAAGACGACTTACCTCACAACCACCGCCCATTGCAACCCTGAGGAAATCACCATGAACTGGAACACACTGATTGCCGCCAGCTTCTTCGCGGTCCTGAACGTTGCAGCGTTTTCGGCGCATGCCGATGTTCAAGCGCCGTCGCAGACAACTTCTCACGGCACCCACCTGGATATCAAGAAAGTGGTTTCGGTCGTCGACAACGGCGGCGGCAATTGCGGCATTGTCGATGCCCGCCTGACCTACCTCGATTCCAGCGGCACGCAGAAAGTCCTCGATTACAGCAAATTCGCAGAGTGCGGCAATCAGGGCGGCTGATCCTTCCACTACGCTCATCGCTGTCGAAACCGACGAACGCGCAGTCTGCTCATCAACCCGCGATGGCGGACTCACGTCGTCCAGAACACCAGGTCAATGACTTCCAGGGAAATCACCATGAAGATGAATGTGTTGAGCAAAAAAAACGACTCACGTCGTCGTTTCTTTGGCCCATCGGTCCTCGCTTTCGCGCTGATGCAGTTAGGTGCCCTTGGTGCTGCCAATGCGCAAATCGCGACGCCAGAGCCAGTGGTGGCCAGCGCTGGCACCCTCAAGGCGGACTCGTTCGGCCCTCTGAAGCATGTCAACGCCGGGTTGCTGAATGTGGCTTACGCCGAAGTCGGCCCCGCCGATGGTCCGGTGGTGATTCTTCTGCACGGCTGGCCCTACGACATTCACAGCTATAGCGAAGTGGCGCCCTTGTTGGCGGCCAAGGGTTACCGGGTGCTGATCCCGTATGCTCGGGGCTACGGCGACACGCATTTCCTGTCCGACAAGACTGTTCGCAACGGTCAGCCCGCCGCGTTGGCCAGTGATGTCATCGACTTTATGGATGCACTCAAGATCAAGAAGGCCGTGCTCGGTGGCTACGACTGGGGCGCGCGCTCGGCGGACATCGTTTCGGCGCTCTGGCCGGAGCGGGTGGAGGCGCTGGTCTCGGTGAGCGGCTACCTCATCGGCAATCAGGCCGCCGGCAAGAATCCGTTGCCGCCCAAGGCCGAGCTGCAATGGTGGTACCAGTTCTACTTCGCCACGGAGCGCGGCCAGGCCGGATACGAAAAAAATCGCCACGACTTCGCCAAGTTGATCTGGGAGCTGGCCTCCCCGAAATGGACTTTCGACGACGCGACTTTCGACCGCAGCGCGGTGGCCCTGGACAACCCCGATCATGTGGCTATTACGATCTTCAACTATCGCTGGCGGTTGGGCATGATTCAGGGCGAACCTCAATATGAAGCGCTGGAGCAGCGGCTGGCCAAGGCCCCGGTCATTACGGTGCCGACCATCACCATGGAAGGTGACGCCAACGGGGCGCCACATCCGGCTGCCGAGGATTATGCCAAGCGCTTCACCGGCAAATATGAGTACCGACTCATTAGCGGGGGTATCGGCCACAACTTGCCGCAGGAAGATCCGCAGGCCTTTGCCAAGGCAGTGATCGACGCGGATCACCTATAAACCACTGTGGGAGCGAGCCTGCTCGCGAATGGCGGAGTGTCAGTCAACATCATGGTTGAATGACACACAGCTATCGCGAGCAGGCTCGCTCCCACAGGGTTGTTTGATGGTGCCTGTTACGCAACCACTTGATAACACGGCACATACGCCGCGCCGCCGGGCAGTTTCATCCGGTGCTGGGCGACGAAGGCCTTGAGCAGTTGATCCAGCGGTTGCATCACCGCCGCGTCGCCACGGATCTGGTATGGCCCGTGCTCTTCGATCAGGCGGATGCCCTTGTCCTTGACGTTGCCGGCGACGATACCGGAGAACGCGCGGCGCAGGTTGGCGGCCAGTTCGTGGGCCGGCAGGTTGCGGCTCAGTTTCAGGTTGGCCATGTTTTCGTGGGTCGGATCGAACGGGCGCTGGAAGCCTTCGTCGATCTTCAGCAGCCAGTTGAAATGGAACGCGTCATTGCGTTCGCGGCGGAACTGTTTGACCGCCTTGAGGCCTTGAGTCATTTGACGCGCGACTTCAGCCGGGTCGTCGATGATGATCTCGTAGTGTTGCTTCGCGGCTTCACCCAGCGTAGCTCCGACAAACGCGTCCAGTTGCTCCAGATACGGTGCGGCATGTCTCGGTCCCGTGAGAACCACGGGGAAGGGCAGGCCGGCGTTGTCCGGGTGCATCAGGATGCCGAGCAGGTACAGGAACTCTTCGGCCGTGCCGGCGCCGCCCGGAAAAATGATGATGCCGTGGCCGACGCGGACGAAGGCTTCCAGACGTTTTTCGATGTCCGGCAGGATCACCAGTTCGTTGACGATCGGGTTCGGCGCTTCGGCGGCGATGATGCCCGGCTCGGTCAATCCGAGGTAGCGGCCGCCGTGGATACGCTGCTTGGCGTGGGCGATGGTCGCGCCTTTCATCGGGCCTTTCATCACGCCGGGACCGCAACCGGTGCAGATGTCGAGGCTGCGCAGGCCCAGTTCGTGGCCGACTTTCTTGGTGTATTTGTATTCTTCGGTGTTGATCGAGTGGCCGCCCCAGCACACCACGATCTTCGGCTCGACGCCGGGGCGCAGGGTGCGGGCGTTGCGCAGCAGGTGGAACACGTAGTCGCTGATGCCTTGGGAGGTGCTCAGGTCGATGCGTTGGGCGTCGAGTTCGTTTTCGGTGTAGACGATGTCGCGCAGGGCGCTGAAGAGCATTTCCCGGGTGCTGGCGATCATTTCGCCATCGACGAAGGCGTCGGCCGGGGCGTTCAGCAGTTCCAGGCGTACGCCGCGGTCCTGCTGGTGAATGCGGATTTCGAAGTCCTTGTAGGCTTCAAGGATGGTTTTGGCGTTATCGACATGGGCGCCGGTATTGAGAATGGCCAGGGCGCACTGGCGGAACAAGGTGTAGGTGCTGCCGGATCCGGCTTCGCTCAGTTGCTGTACTTCACGTTGAGAAAGGGTTTCCAGGCTGCCTTTTGGGCTGACCGAGGCGTTGATTACTTGTCGTTGGGTCATTCAATGATCCTTAAAACGATGCCATTTCATACAGACAAATGGCATCCGAATAGTATGTATCCATGAAAGAAGATGGCACGAACTGCGCTGTATCGCCATTTCCCCGTTTGACGATGAAAAGATGAAAAGGAGCCTCAGCATAGCTAAATCCCCTGCAGAGGCGATAATGCCCCGCAGCCTTTTTACCCATGCCCTCAAGGAACCCCGTCGCGATGTTCGAAATCCAGCCGCAGAACCCCGAACGCTATCGAAGCCAGACGCGACGCAGCACGATAATCATAGCCTTGATTTTCCTGGCCCTGGCGATGGTGTTGTCCACCACGGCAGTGGCGCTGTTCGGTGAACCCGGTGGCGACAATCTGCGATTTAACGTCGGCGGCGTGTTCGTGGCCGTGCTGCTGATGGCAGCGCTGATGCGCGGCATGTTCTGGACCCAGCCGTGGATGGCCCCGGCGGTTTACGGCTGGCAGCTCAAGCGCAGCCTGATGAGCATCACCAACGTCATGCACCAGGTGACGGCGGCGGTGGAGAAGGAGGATCCGACGGCCATGAAGTTGCTGCGTTTCTACCATCTGGGGTTGAGCCAGATGCACGAGCTGGACGGCAACTCCAGCGATCACAGCCAATTGACCCGCGAGATGGATCAGCACAAGGCGCGATTGGAAGCGCTGGGCATCGAGACTCATCAGACACAATTGAATCCCGCCTGGATCGAGGCCGTGAAGCAGACGTCTCGGTAAGCCATTTCAGCCGCAATGCAAACCTTGTAGCAGCTGGCGAAGCCTGCGTTCGGCTGCGCAGCAGTCGTAAACCCTGAGTACCCGGTGGGTCTGAGGCACCGCATTGTCTGACTTTACGACTGCTGCGCAGCCGAACGCAGGCTTCGCCAGCTGCTACGGATCGCGGCTTTAGGGCGAACCGATGGTGAGAATAGTTCTCGCGCAATTCACCTATCGGGTGTTTGATAAGGCATAGTCGCCTGGCACCAGGCAGCACATACCCGTCAGGGGTCATAAAAAGGGCGATCGGGAAGATTCGCCCTGTGATCAGTATTCAGGGAGCGTCATGGGTCATCCGTCCGTCAACAATCGAATTGAACAATCCCGCCATGACGTGCCTTGGGTCGCCGAGCAAGCCGGGGTAACCCTCAAGGTTCGCTCTGCGGTGATTCTGCTGGTCGCGGTGTGCCTGTCCATGACGGCTATCGTGATTTGGGAATCCTGGAATTCGCGCCAGTACCATCTGCACGACAAAGAAGTGGCGATGTCCAACCTTGCCCAGACCCTGGCCTCGCAAGCGCAGGCGTCGATCAAGCAAGCCGATACGTTGCTGTTGACCCTGGTGGATCGCCTCGAAATCGACGGCATTGACCAGGCCCGGGTACCCCGATTGGAGCGTTTGCTCAGTGCCCAGCGCAGTGAGCTGAGTCAGATCCATGGCTTGTTTATCTATGACGAAGATGGGCGCTGGATTGCCAATTCCAACGGCGCCGTCCTCCCCAATGCCAACAATTCCGACCGAGAGTATTTCATTTTTCATCGTGATCATCCCGATCGAGGGCCTCACATTGGCCCGTCGATCAAGAGCCGTTCGAGCGGTGAATGGGTCATGACGGTGTCCCGCCGAATCAATCATCCGGATGGCAGCTTTGCCGGCGTGGCGCTGGCAAGCATCTATCTCAGCCACTTCCTTGCGCTCTACGACAGCATCGACATGGGCCGTAACGGCGTGATCAATCTGATCGCCGACGACGCCAGCATCGTCGTTCGCCGACCGTTCAAAGAAACTGAAGTCGGCATCAGCGTCGCCAAGGGGCCGCTGTTCACGCAGCTATTGCCCAAGGGCAATTCAGGCACGGCAACAGTCCCGTCGTATGTGGACGGGGTCGAGCGGGTGGTCGGATTTCGCAGGGTCGACGGTTATCCGCTGATCATCTTTGCGGCGCTGAATAAAGATGAAGTCCTGGCCGCCTGGCGCAAGGAGGTACTGCTGAGTGCCGGGATCGTCTCGTTATTCCTGGGGTTTCTGGGCGTCCTCGGTTATCGCCTCATTCGCCTCATGAAGCAGCAGAATCACGTGCAGGGCGTATTGCTGGATGCGCAGGAAAAACTCATCGAGGTCAACCGCAGCCTTGAGTTGCTCGCGCTGGAGGACGCACTGACCGGGCTGTCCAACCGGCGTCAGTTCGATCTGTTCATCCTCGCCGAAATGGGCCGCGCCAGGCGTAACCAGACCCACCTCGCGCTGCTGATGATCGATGTCGATCACTTCAAGAGCTTCAATGATCTTTACGGCCATGTGGCCGGTGATGAGTGTTTGCGCAACATCAGCACGATCATCAGGGACAACATCAAGCGCCCCGGCGACCTGGCTGCCCGCTATGGCGGCGAAGAGTTTGCGGTAGTACTGCCCGGGACCGACTACGTGGGAGCGTTTATGGTGGCGGAAAAAATCCGTCGCGCGGTTCAACTGGCCGGCATCGAGCACAGAGAAGGGGCTGAAGGCACGGTGACAGTCAGCCTGGGGGTCGCCGCTTACGATCCGGTGTCACAATCCCAGCCCAGCGACCTGGTGGGGGCCGCCGACAAGGCGCTTTACGTGGCCAAGGCCAGCGGCCGGAACATGAGTGTCATTGCCAACTGACCTCAAATAAACCGGTCACTGCCCTGAACCAGTTTGGTGGACAGGTACGATTGCTTGAGTTTTTCCAGCCACCAGCCCAGGGCGCGGCCGTCGTGATCGCCACGCCAGCCGGCATACAAAATATTCGGCTCACGCGGATCGGCCATCTGTTTTTCAACCAGCGTGCCGTTTTTCAGTAACGAGCCGACCCGATGCTTCGGCAACCAACCCACGCCCAACCCGTCGCACTGGGCGAGGATCTTGGCGCGCATGGTCGGCACGGCGAGCACCGGTTGGCCGCCGGAGACGCCGTAGGTGCTGCCCTCGGTAATCCTGGACGAATCGGCCACGACAATCGCCCGGTGCTGCGCAACCATGGCGCGTGAAATCGGCTCTTGGGCCCTGGCCAGCGGATGCTTGGGCGACACCGCGAACACCCATTCCATTTCCCCCAGTTGCATCCAGCGCAAGGAAGGGATGGCCGGTGGTTCGTTGGTGGCACCGATGATCAAGTCCGCGCGGCCTTCACGCAGGGCTTCCCAAACACCTTTCAGTACTTCCTGAGTGATGCGCAACGGCACGCCGGACTCTAGCGCATCGAACTCGTGAATCACCGGGATCAACGCTTCGAATTCAAGCAACTCATCGGTGACGATCCATAGCCGGCTCTCCCAGCCATTGGCCACTTGCTGCACCCGCTGGGTCAGCCGCGAGACGTCTTGCATCAGTCGCGCTGCCTCGTTCACCAGCAATTCACCCGCCGGGGTCAACTGCAGGCGGTAGCGACGGCGGTCGAACAGCAAGGCGTCAAAGCGTTCCTCCAGTTGCCGCGCCGCGTAGGACACCGTCGAGGGCGCCTTGCCCAAGTGGGCCGCGGCCCGGGACAGGCTGCCGGTTTCCCGGATGGCTTCGAGCAGCGTGAGATCTTCAATCGACAACATGGGCGGAATCCTTGATCTTGGTGTCAGGTGGCCCGACGTAACTTCCACAGCCTGATCAATCTAAAGTAGACCAGCACGTTGATCGCCAGCACCACGCTGCCCAGTCCCAGCTGAATTGCCGGTGTCAGGCCCGCCGGGTAAATGACCGGCCACACGTAATGTTCGATGAAACCGCCGCTATAACCGGTTTGCCCGGCCGCGTCGCGCATGAGGTTTTCCCACTCGGTCAGCGGGCAGGTCAGGTGGAAGACTTCTACCGACACGCCCCACACAGCCGTGGGCAGGTGCCACCAGATCAGGGGGCGCCATTTGAGCACCAGCAGCCCGCCGAACAGCACGAACAGAATGAACAACAGATGAAACAGGACCAGCCCGTCGGCGGCGATTCGGTAAAGCATGTCGACTCCCTGACGCGTTATGCGAATGGCTCCATGGTACTCGGGCTGGTTGCTGGCGCTCTATCGATTGTTGCTGTTCAACGTCGCCAGCACTTCCTTCAGACGCACCGCCATGGTTTCGCTGCTGCGTTGCATGGGCGCGCGCAGTTCGTCGTCGATCAAGCCTTCAAGGGCCAGGGCGGTTTTCACCGGGGCGGGATTGGGCTCGATGAACAGGCTGTGAATCAGCGGCAGCAGTTGGAAGAATGTCGCTCGACCAGCCGCTAATTGGTTGTCGCGGATCTGTTGATACAGCGCCACGAACAGCTCCGGATGAACATGCGCCGAAGCGGCAATGGCGCCTTTGGCGCCCAGACACAAAGCGCTGAAGATCTGGTTATCTTCGCCGCACAGCACGTCGACCTTGCCACTGCCTAGCAGCGCCAGGGTGTTGGCCTGATTGCCGCCGCAATCCTTGATCGCGACGATTCGCTCATGGGCGACGATGTTGAGCAGGGTTGCCTGCTCGAACGCCACGCCGGTGCGGTAAGGGATGTCGTAAAGAATGAGCGGAACGCTGGAGGCATCGGCGACGGTTTGGTAAAACGCTTCGAGCCCCGCCTGGGACGGACGGATGTAATACGGCGGCGGTACCAGTAAACCGGCCAGCGGACGTTTCAGGATTTCGTTCTGAAATTGCAGCAGCTCGGTCATGTTGTTGCCGGCCAGGCCCATGACCACCCGTTCCGCCGGCACCTGCTCCAGCACCACATCGAGTACCGCCAGTTGCTCGTGTTTGCTCAGTGCCGCCGCTTCTGCCGTGGTGCCGCAGACCGCAACGCCATCGACGCCTTTTTCCAGCAGATGATTGACCAGCCGTCGCAAGCCGACGAAATCGATCGCACCGTTGCGAAACGGTGTAACGAGAGGGACCCAGATACCTTGAAACGATGACATGCACTTACTCCTGAAGGTTGACCGATTTCGTCACCGTCAGAAGCGTAGAAGGCAGAAAGCAAGGGGAGGGTGTCCGTCGCGCTCAATGTCCTGTCAGCTCATCTGACGGGACAGCGCGCCCCGGTCACATGAGCGACTGTTTCTTCGATTTGAGGGCGTGCGCAACGCAACCTTGCGCCTTGGCATTCAAGCCAATGACGACAGTGTTGAGGTTGAAGGTTGCGGACATACTTGCTTACACCCTGAATGAGGTGCTCAGTTTTAAAAGCCGGCGCGATTTTTGTCAATCGCGAAAATCAGCAAGCTCCGCACGCATTCTGCCGCTGTGCCTGGCGCGGACCAAGTGCGCAAGATTGTTCAAGCCTTCGGCCGCGACTGCTGGCACAGTCTGAGGTCTTTCCCTGGTTGTAGAGCGTTATGTCCAATTCACTCATGCCGCGCAGTGCCTTTCTTCGCGGCGCTGCGGCGATCATGCCGTTGTCCCTGGCCACCGCGCCCTGGGGGCTGCTGGCCGGCTCCATGGCCATCGAGGCCAATCTCACGCCCCTGCAAGGCCAGGGGTTATCGAGCATCGTGTTTGCCGGGGCGGCGCAACTGGTGGCGATCGGCATGCTCAAGGGCGGTGCCGGAATCTTTTCGATTCTGCTGACCACGCTGCTGCTGACCTCCCAGCATTTGCTCTACGGGATGAGCATGCGTTCGGTGATTTCGCCGTTACCGGGCCGCTGGCGTGTGGGGTTGGGCTTTTTGCTTACCGACGAACTGTTCGCCCTGACCAGTGCGCATGACAAACAACAGTTCAATCGCTGGTACGCGTTGGGTGTCGGCCTGACGTTTTACATCGCCTGGAACCTCTTCACCCTGGCGGGAATCGTGCTGGGCAGCAGTATTCCGGGGCTGGAACACCTGGGACTGGACTTCTCCATCGCGGCGACCTTTATCGCCCTGATCACCCCGGTGGTGCGGAACGTGCCGACCGTGGTGTGCGTGGCGGTGTCGTTGTTCTGCTCGGTGCTGTTCAGCTACTGGCAATGGGGCTCGGCGCTGGTGCTGTCAGGGTTGGCGGGCATGACCGCAGGTTTTATCTGCAACAAATTCTACGGTGGACGCACATGATGGTCTGGGCGGTGATTTTCGGCATGGGGCTATTGGTGTTCCTCAACCGCTATGTGTTTCTGGAGCCGCGGCTGCCCGTGCGCTTGAGCAGCAATGCGCGGCAGTTCCTGGGTTTTGCGGTGCCGGGCATGTTGACGGCAATCTGCGGGCCGATCGTGTTCATGCCGGACAAGCAGCTGAATCTGCAGTGGGACAACCCGTACCTGATCAGTTCGCTGGTGGCGGTGGGGCTGGTGCTTTACACCCGCAATACCTTGCTCAGTATGTTGTTGAGCATGGGGTTCTTCTTTTTGCTGCGTTGGTGGCTCTAAGTCGTTCCCGTCGAAATTGTTCTACGCTTAAAGGGGACCCCTACAGGAAGAGAGGTGAGCATGGCTAATGATCCAAAGCGTCCGGCCCCGGATGAAGAGGTGGATGACGAACCCACGGAAGAAGAGATTGAGCGGCAGAGGCGTTCGACGCCGGACTGGAAGCACCCCGACGACGGTAAAGAACTGTCAGACCGCGACCAGGAGCGTCCGCTGAAGCCTTGACCTCGCTGCATATACAAAAAAGCCCCGTTATCAAAACGGGGCTTTTCATTGGGCGATTATTATGGAATTTCATCAATCAATGCTGCGCCTTGATTTCTTGAATTGCCCACCGCTTTGTCCACCTTGTACCACTCGAAAACCTCGCTGACTTCGCCCTGCAACAGCGCCATCTGCTCCGTGCGTTCTTTGGGGGTGGCCGGGTCAAGCCATTCCCGCGCCAGCGGCGCAGACAACACCACGGGGCGGCGGTCATGAATGTCGAGCATGCCGCCCGCGCTGTCGGCGGTGATGATCACAAAGCCGTCGTCGGCCCGCGGCTCATCACCCGCGCGGGGAAACTGTCCGATTGCCGCGCATAAAACCGGCGCCCGGTCCCGTCGGCGGATGAGCCACGGTTGCCTCGTCGAATCCCCGGCGTCGACCCATTCGAACCAGTTGTCGATTGGCACTATCGCGCGGTGCGGCCAGATCGACCGGAAGAACGGGCCATGGGCGACTTTTTCGACCCGTGCATTGATCGGTGCCGCCCGGTTTTTCGCCCAGTGCGGCCGCCATCCCCAGCGCTGAAAATCGGCGTGCAGCCCGTTGCTTTCCAGATGCAGGAGGGCGAGTTGCGTGGTGGGCGCTGCGTTGTAGCGGGCCAGCGGTTCATCACCGACGTGGTTGATCAACGCGTCGGGGATGCTCAGCACCGCGACAAAATCGTGAATGCCACGGTACTGCGACAGGCGTCCGCACATAGGTTGATTCTCTGATTGAAGCGCGCTGACTGGAGATTTCAGCTTAGTTGCTCAGATCACATGGGCGCGCTGCAACTCGGTCAACGACAAAGCCTTGAGGCGCGCGAGCAAAGGGTCGCGCCGGTCACGGGGATGGGCCAGTTGCACCGCGAGCTCCTGACGAATGCTGCCGGGACGATTGTCCATCACCAGCACCCGATCACTGAGGTACAGCGCTTCATCCACGTCGTGGGTCACCAGCAGCAGGGCGATGGCGTGACGTTCGGCCAGTTGCAGCAGCAAGTCCTGCAGTTTCATTCGGGTGAAGGCGTCCACCGCGCTGAAGGGTTCATCCAGCAACAGCACGTGCGGTCGCGAGTAGAGGCCGCGAGCGATCGCCACCCGCTGCGCCATGCCGCCCGACAGCGCTTTGGGCAGGGCTTGAGCAAAACCGCCGAGGCCGACTTCGTCGATCAGTTGCGCGACCCAGGCTTTGTCGTAATGGTTGTCGGCGCTGAAACCGATGTTCTGTTCGACTGTCAGCCATGGCATCAGTCGCGGCTCCTGGAACACGAAAGCGACTTCCCCGGCGTTGCTGCGCAGTTCGCCCTCGAAGTCCTTTTCCAGGCCGGCGATGATCCGCAGCAATGTGCTTTTTCCGCAGCCGCTGGGCCCCAGCAGGCTGATGGCTTCCCGCGGTTGCAATTGCAAATGGATATTCTTGAGCACGGTGGTGGCGGCGAAGGTTTTGCGCTCGACGCGAATGTCCAGCAGGTGGTTGGTCATGGCTCAATCCTCTGCGTTTTGGCCGTTGAAGGTGTCGCGCCAGGCGAGGAAACGCTTCTCCAGGCCAGCGAGGATGCCGTCGCTGAGTTTGCCCAGCAGCGCCAGCACGATGATTGCCGCCAGCACGATGTCGGGGCGTGAAGTCTCGCGGCCGTCGCTAAGCAGATACCCCAAACCTTTGGTCGCGGCGATCAGTTCGGCGGCGACCAAAAACATCCAGGCCAGGCTCATGCCGCTGCGCAACCCGGTGAACAGGCCGGGCAGGGCGGCGGGCAGCAGAATGCGGCGCACCAGTCGCGGCCGGCTGAAACCGTACATCTGCCCGACTTCCACCAGTTTGCGGTCGATGTCGCGGATCGCCGCGACGCCATTGAGGTACACCGGGAAGAAGGCGCCGATGGCGATCAGGACGATTTTCGAGGTCTCGTCGATGCCCAGCCACAGCAGTAACAGTGGCACCCAGGCCAGGCTCGGAATCGAGCGCAGGCCGGCGAATGTCGGCTCCAGCCAGGCTTCGGCTTCGCGGCTCAAACCGACCCACGCGGCGAATACCAAGGCCAGACCGGCGCCGATGGCGAACCCCAGCAGTACCCGCAACAGGCTGGCGCTGATGTGCTTCCACAGCGCGCCTTCGGCGAGGTCTCTCAAGGTTAGCGCGATCTCGCTGGGGGCCGGCATTTGGTAGGACGGCAACCAGCCAATGCGTACGACGAATTCCAGCACGAGGATGATCAGCACCGGTAGGGCGAGGGCCTTGAGGCGGAGTTTCCAGGCGTTGTTGAGGCGTCGGAGTGCGGGCAATGCCAGCGGGGCGGACAGGTGTTTGCTTTTGCTGGTCATTGGGTTCTCCGGTCACGACGAATCAAGATCAAGAGATCGCAGCCTCGTTTCACTCGACAGCTCCTACACGAGCCACGGTTTCTTTGAAGCCGGTGTCGATCAGTTGGTCGATCACTTGATCGACATTCACCCCACGACGAACCAGTTCTTCGGAAACCAGAATCGGTGCGGCAGCCTTGGAGGCGATCACGTCCTTGGCGGTCAATTGCGGGCTGCTCAGGTCGGTGCGCGACAATTGCAGCTTGGCCACTTCCAGCGGCAGGCCGGATTCGCCAGCGAGCAGCTTCGCCAGTTCCTCGGGATTTTTTACCGCCCACTCGCGAGCTTGCTCGTAGGCATTCAGTACGGTTTCGATGGTCTGCGGGTGTTCTTTGGCATAGCTGTCGGTGACGCTGATCACGCCGTAGCTGTTGAAGTTGGTGTTGCGATAGAGCAACCGCGAACCGGCCTGAACCTGGCTCGCGGCCATGTGCGGATCGAGTCCGGCCCAGGCGTCGACGTCACCTTTTTCCAGCGCGGTGCGACCGTCCGGGTGCTGCAAATGCACCAGTTCCACATCGTCTTTGCTCAAGCCTGCCTGTTGCAGGCTGCGCAGGGTAAACAGGTACGGATCGGTGCCCTTGGTGGCGGCGATTTTTTTGCCTTTCAGATCGGCCACGGTCTTGTAAGGCGAATCCTTGCGCACCACCAACGCCGTCCATTCGGCGCGGCTGTAGACGTAAACCGATTTGATCGGGCTGCCATTGGCACGGCTCAGCACGGCGGCGAGGCTGGCGGAGGAGGCGAAGTCGACGCCGCCGCTGTTGAGGTATTCCAGCGAGCGGTTGCTGCCCTGGCTCAGCACCCAGCTGACCTTGGTCTGTGGCAGGGCTTTTTCCAGAAAACCGAAGTGTTTGAGCACCAGGCTCACGGGCGAGTAATAGGCGTAATCCAGATGCACTTCGGCCGGTGGCGCTTCAGCGGCCTGGGCAAGCGGTTGCAGGCTCAGCGCCAGGGCGCAGGCGATGAGCAGAGACCTGACGTGGGGAAAACGGAAGGTGGTTTTCATGGGACAGCTCCGGGCAAGGCGGCGAGATTCTTATTTCCAAAAAATCATTTTTTATAAATGCTTCCTGCATAAAAGGAATATTGCAGGCTCTGTGCCATGTTTTACGTGACGAGTGTTTTCAAGGTCTTGGCGCTGAAGCGGCGGCAGAGAAATGTTCAAGGGAAAACAGTCTGTTTAGTCGCTGTTGCTGGGCAAACACTGTTCGCTGCTGGTCATGAGCTTATGCATTAATCGAATTTTAAAAGCTTCTGGTAAGAGCGTTATGGTCTATCGCAATAACCCTCAAGGAGCCCCCGATGAACCTGTCCCGATTCGTGCGCAGTCTGCTGACCAGCGCACTGTTCGCCGCACCGCTGGCTTACGCCGCCGAGCCCGTCGTCCTGCACGTCGGTGATCAGAACTACTACAACGTTCGCGCTTCGGTGGAGGCGTCTGGCGTACTGAAAGACGCGCCATATACCGTCGACTGGAAGCACTTCCAGGCCGCTGCGCCGCTGGCCGAAGCGCTGAACACCGGCGCACTGGATCTGGGTTTTCTCGGCGATTCGGGTTTTCTGTTCCTCGCCGCCAAGCAGGCGCCGGTGAAACTGATCGGCGTGTCGCGGCAGAACCCCGACACCATCGCCTTGCTGGTGCCCAAGGATTCGCCGGTCAAAACCATCGCCGACCTGAAGGGTAAGAAAGTCGCTTATTGGCCCGGTGCCTGGAGCCAGCAACTGACCCTGCGCGCCCTGGAAAAAGCCGACCTGCCGGAAGACTATGTCGACTTCATCAAACTGATGCCGATCGATGCTGCCGCCGCGTTGCCTCAGGGCAGCATCGACGCGTTCCCGGTCTGGGAACCTTACATCTCCCAGCAGATTCTGTTCTCCGGCGCCCGGCCGATCCTCACCGCCAAGAACCTGATGCCCGGCCTGAGCGCCATCGCCGCCTCGACACCTTCGATCGACAGCAAGCGCGAAGCCATTGCCGACTTTCTGGTGCGCCTGAAAAAGGCCCGGGCCTGGGTCGACAACCACACCGACGAGTACGCCGATCTCTGGGCGAAGAAAGCCAACCTTGACCAGAACGTCTCGCGTCATTGGTTGCGCCAGGCCCACATGACCGTCGGCCCGGTGGATGCGCAGGCGGCAAAGGATCTGCAAAGCACCGCGGACTTCCTGTTCAAGGTAAAAGCGCTGCCGGCTGCGTTGGCGACTGCGCCGATTATCGACAGCTCGTTTCAGCAGGCGTTTGCCCAGTAACCCACGATGCCGGGCAGCACTGGAACCAAACACTGTGTACCCTTATCCAACCTCGGCCTGTAGCGACCTGCGGGCCGACGAAGGGATAAATGGGCAAAACATGAAACAGCTGTTCAAGGTTCTATCTGCACTCATCATCGCCACCGGGCTGGTTGGGTGCATCGCTTCTCCCATCGAAATGACGCCGCAGACCGAACAGCGTCTGAGCGCGCAACCGCCGATCCGTTTTCTGCTGACCTTCGACGACGGTCCCAGCGCTTCGAGTTTCTGGAATCCGACGATGACGGTGCTCGACAGTCTGGCCACAAACCCGGTGCAGCCGAACCTCAAAGCGGTGTTTTTCGTGCAGACCCGCGCATCACGAGCGGGCGGCAGTGAAATAGGGCGCCAGGTCATGCATCGCGAACAGGCCGAAGGTCAGATCCTGGGCTTTCACACGGCCACGCCCGGGCACACCAATCATCGCTCCCTGGATCCGCAAGAACTGGAACAATCTCTCACCAACGGCAGCGCCGACATCGCCGCAATCACCGGTGCGCCACCGACCCTGGTGCGCCCGCCATTCTGGAACTATGACAAACGGGTCTTCGCCGCCTATCAGCAGCACGGCATGCATGTATTGCTCACCGATCTGAGCGCCAATGACGGCAAGATCTGGGGTTTCAACGCCAGCCCCCGGCGGCGGGCCCACTTCTTGCGCACAATGTCCGAAGTGCGCGAGCGCATCGCCCTTGGAGAGTTGCCGGTGGTGGACGGGGTGATTCCGGTGGTGGTGACCTTCCACGACCTCAATCGCTATACCGCCCGGCATACTCGCGAGTACCTGCAAATTCTCCTCGACAGCGCACAGGCTACCGGTGTGAAAACCGCAGAAAAGCCGTTTTACGACGACACGGCAGCGCTGCAACGGGCCGCCATGGCGCGTACTGTTCGCGACGGTTCAGAGGCGGTTAAATTGCCGGGGATCTGGAACTGGATCTGGAATGGGGATTCCCACTGAAAGATCGCTCCCATGACACCCCTGAAAAAGCATTGAAAGCCGTTTAATTGGCGTCAGTTTTGCATCGTTACGCGTTTTTCGACCCCGATTCACCCTTTTTCCAACCGCTCGGCGGGAAAGCACCGAATAAGTCGCTTCTGGCGTTTCTTTTTTATGGATCCAACTATGCTGGTGACGGCTCTCTACTGGCACTGCGCCATGTCAGAGCCTTTCCGGCATCCCCCATTAAAAGAATTTTGCTGATTATCAGGTGACTAACCATGGCGGCTTTAACCTTATCGAACAGCTTCAGTTTTCTGGCGGATCAGGATTGGGAATGGAGCGTCACCAACACTACCAGTACCTCGCTGACAATCACTGACGGGGTTCATACACAAGTATTTACGGGTAACTTCACATACCCCTCCCCAGGCGTCGTCGCCGGTACCGTGACCGGCAGCACCTACAGCGAAGACGGGGTCCCCATCTACACCCTCACCGGAATCTCCAAGAGTGCGGCACAGCTGGCCGAGTTTGCACTAACGCCGGGCGATACCCAGGCAACCTATGCCTATATCTTGAGTGGCAATGACACCATCACCGGCAGTTCGGGCAATGACACCCTGTTGGGCTATGCCGGCAATGACCTGCTCGATGGCGGGGCAGGCGCCGACACGCTTGATGGTGGCGCTGGCAACGACACTTATATTGTCGATAACCTGGGCGATGTCGTCAGTGAAACCGGCGAGGGTGCAGCGGGGGGGATCGATACCGTCAAGTCGTCGGTCACTATCCGGCTCGGGGACAACATTGAAAACCTGATTTTTACCGGCACCGACAAGGTCAAGGCCAAGGGCAATGCCCTTGATAACCTGATGATCGGCAATACTGCCAATAACTTTTTTGACGGCTTCGGCGGCGCGGATACCTATCAGGGCGGCGTGGGTGACGATGGCTATGTCATCGAGTTGACCGACGACAACAAAGTGGTCGACGTCATTATCGAGAAGGCCGGCGAAGGTTACGATTTTGTCGAGATCTGGGGTGGGGACGCTAGCCTGGGAACTGTCAACATCACCATGGCCGCGAACCTTGAAGAGGCCGATGCCAGTTTCAGCAACAGTGGTGCTCTGATAAACATCACGGGTAACGCACTGGCCAACAACATCATCGGTAACGACGCAGCCAATACCCTGGATGGTGGCGCTGGCGCCGACATTCTGAGCGGAGGGGCAGGTGACGACACCTATATCGTCGACAGCATCGCCGATGTGATCAACGAAGGGGTCGATCAAGGGACCGATACCGTCAAGGTCGCCATCCCGACGGCCGGCGGTACCTACATCTTGGGTGACAACCTTGAGAACGCCACGCTTATCAATACCGTTGCGTTCAACCTCACCGGTAACTCGCTCAGTAACGTGCTGATCGGTAATGCCGCCGCCAACGTGCTGGACGGCGCTGCCGGCGCTGACACCTTGCAAGGGGGGCTGGGCAACGACACCTACATCGTCGATGCGGATGACACGGTGGTCGAAGGCCTGAACGGCGGGATCGACCTGGTCAAGTCGGACCAGACCTACACGCTGGGCGCCAACGTCGAAAACCTCACGCTCACCGGCACTGGCAACATCGATGGCAAGGGTAATGGACTGGCCAACCTCATCACCGGTAACGACGGCAACAATAAACTCGACGGTGTGGGGGGCGTGGATACGCTGATCGGCGGCGAGGGCAATGACCAGTATGTCGTCGACCTGACCGCCACCAACCTGCTGGAGGACAAGGTGATCGAGATCGCCGGTGAGGGCATCGATACCCTGACGCTGGCCAGTTCGTTTGTTAACGCCACGGTCACCACCCTGGTCCTGGACGCCAACCTGGAAAACGTCGATGCCCGGGATACCGGCACGCTGTCGCTGAACCTCACTGGCAACGCCTCGGCCAACCTCATCCTGGGCAATGCCGGCAAAAACACCCTCAATGGGGGGCTTGGCGCCGATACCCTGATCGGCGACCTGGGTGACGACACCTACGTCGTCGACAACGTCGGTGACACCGTCACCGAGAATGCCGACGCCGGGACCGACACCGTCAACGTGGCCATCGCCCTGGCGGGCGGCACCTACACCCTGGGTGAAAACCTGGAAAATGCCACGCTGACCAACACCGTGGCCTTCAACCTGACCGGCAACGAACTGGTCAACACCCTGACCGGTAACGCGGCAGCCAACCGTATCGACGGCGGCGCCGGTGTCGATGTCATGAACGGGGGCGCGGGCAACGATACCTATGTGGTCGATACCGTCGGTGAAACCATCATCGACAGTGCCGGCATCGATACGGTCGAATCCGCGGTGAGCTACACCCTGGGTGCGACGCTGGAAAACCTCACGCTGACCGGCAGTGCCGCCGTCAATGCCACCGGTAACGCGTTGGCCAACATTCTGGACGGCTCGCAAAACAGTGCGGCCAACGAGCTGACCGGCCTGGCCGGCAACGACACCTACATCGTCGGTGAGGATGACACGGTGGTCGAAGGCCTGAACGGCGGGATCGACCTGGTCAAGTCGGACCAGACCTACACGCTGGGCGCCAACGTCGAAAACCTCACGCTCACCGGCACTGGCAACATCGATGGCAAGGGTAATGGACTGGCCAACCTCATCACCGGTAACGACGGCAACAATAAACTCGACGGTGTGGGGGGCGTGGATACGCTGATCGGCGGCGAGGGCAATGACCAGTATGTCGTCGACCTGACCGCCACCAACCTGCTGGAGGACAAGGTGATCGAGATCGCCGGTGAGGGCATCGATACCCTGACGCTGGCCAGTTCGTTTGTTAACGCCACGGTCACCACCCTGGTCCTGGACGCCAACCTGGAAAACGTCGATGCCCGGGATACCGGCACGCTGTCGCTGAACCTCACTGGCAACGCCTCGGCCAACCTCATCCTGGGCAATGCCGGCAAAAACACCCTCAATGGGGGACTTGGCGCCGATACCCTGATCGGCGACCTGGATGACGACACCTACGTCGTCGACAACGTCGGTGACACCGTCACCGAGAATGCCGACGCCGGGACCGACACCGTCAACGTGGCCATCGCCCTGGCGGGCGGCACCTACACCCTGGGCGAGAACCTGGAAAATGCCACGCTGACCAACACCGTGGCCTTCAACCTGACCGGCAACGAACTGGTCAACACCCTGACCGGTAACGCGGCGGCCAACCGTATCGACGGCGGCGCCGGTGCCGATGTCATGAACGGGGGCGCGGGCAACGATACCTATGTGGTCGATACCGTCGGTGAAACCATCATCGACAGTGCCGGCATCGATACGGTCGAATCCGCGGTGAGCTACACCCTGGGAGCGACGCTGGAAAACCTCACGCTGACCGGCAGTGCCGCCGTCAATGCCACGGGTAACGCGTTGGCCAACATTCTGGACGGCTCGCAAAACAGTGCGGCCAACGAGCTGACCGGCCTGGCCGGCAACGACACCTACATCGTCGGTGAGGATGACACGGTGGTCGAAGGCCTGAACGGCGGGATCGACCTGGTCAAGTCGGATCAGACCTACACGCTGGGCGCCAACGTCGAAAACCTCACGCTCACCGGCACTGGCAACATCGATGGCAAGGGTAATGGACTGGCCAACCTCATCACCGGTAACGACGGCAACAATAAACTCGACGGTGTGGGGGGCGTGGATACGCTGATCGGCGGCGAGGGCAATGACCAGTATGTCGTCGACCTGACCGCCACCAACCTGCTGGAGGACAAGGTGATCGAGATCGCCGGTGAGGGCATCGATACCCTGACGCTGGCCAGTTCGTTTGTTAACGCCACGGTCACCACCCTGGTCCTGGACGCCAACCTGGAAAACGTCGATGCCCGGGATACCGGCACGCTGTCGCTGAACCTCACTGGCAACGCCTCGGCCAACCTCATCCTGGGCAATGCCGGCAAAAACACCCTCAATGGGGGGCTTGGCGCCGATACCCTGATCGGCGACCTGGGTGACGACACCTACGTCGTCGACAACGTCGGTGACACCGTCACCGAGAATGCCGACGCCGGGACCGACACCGTCAACGTGGCCATCGCCCTGGCGGGCGGCACCTACACCCTGGGTGAAAACCTGGAAAATGCCACGCTGACCAACACCGTGGCCTTCAACCTGACCGGCAACGAACTGGTCAACACCCTGACCGGTAACGCGGCAGCCAACCGTATCGACGGCGGCGCCGGTGTCGATGTCATGAACGGGGGCGCGGGCAACGATACCTATGTGGTCGATACCGTCGGTGAAACCATCATCGACAGTGCCGGCATCGATACGGTCGAATCCGCGGTGAGCTACACCCTGGGTGCGACGCTGGAAAACCTCACGCTGACCGGCAGTGCCGCCGTCAATGCCACCGGTAACGCGTTGGCCAACATTCTGGACGGCTCGCAAAACAGTGCGGCCAACGAGCTGACCGGCCTGGCCGGCAACGACACCTACATCGTCGGTGAGGATGACACGGTGGTCGAAGGCCTGAACGGCGGGATCGACCTGGTCAAGTCGGACCAGACCTACACGCTGGGCGCCAACGTCGAAAACCTCACGCTCACCGGCACTGGCAACATCAATGCTACGGGCAATGTCCTGAACAACACATTGATCGGCAACGCCGGCAACAACCAGCTTTACGGTGGCCTGGGTGTCGACATCCTCAAGGGCGGCACGGGCGATGACCTGTATCTGGTTGATTTGAATGCCACGAACCAGTTGGAAGATACCCTGACCGAGAACGCCAGCGAGGGGGTCGATACCGTCCGCTTGCAGGGCGGCGCGGTACTGGCGTCTTCGAGCTTGCTGACCCTGGGCGCCAATCTGGAAAACCTCGACGCCAGCTTGACCGGCACCAAGCTGCTCAACCTCACGGGTAACGCGCTGAACAACGAACTGATCGGCAATGGCGCGAACAACACCCTCGACGGCGGTGCCGGCAACGATACGCTCAACGGCGGTGCGGGCAACGACACACTCAATGGTGGGATTGGCAGCGACATCCTGATCGGTGGGCTGGGTGACGATATCTACACGGTCGACAACCTGGGCGACAGCGTGACGGAAAACGCTGCTGAGGGTACCGACCTGGTCAGGGTAGCCATAGCCACCGCAGGGGGGACCTACAACCTGAGCGCCAACGTGGAGTATGCAACGCTAGTCAACACCGTAGCGTTCGACCTGACCGGTAATGACCTGAACAACACCTTGACGGGTAACGCGGCGAACAACCGTATCGACGGTGGAGCGGGGGCCGACCACATGATCGGTGGCGCCGGTAACGACACCTATATCGTCGACAATATCGGTGACGGAATTGTTGACAGCGCCGGGGTGGATACCGTCCTGTCCAGCATCAGTTACGACCTGAATGAGAACGGCGTCGAGAACCTCACGCTGACCGGCACAGCTGACATCGATGCTGATGGCAACAAGCTGGCCAACATCCTGACCGGTAACAGCGGCAACAACAAACTCGATGGCTTGGAGGGCGTCGATACGTTGGTGGGGGGAGCTGGCAACGATCAGTACAATGTCGATCTGACCAGCACGAATGCGTTGCAGGACAAACTGGTCGAAGTGGCCAGCGAGGGCAACGACACCGTTGTGGTTTTTGGGGGTGTCGCGGGTCTCAACGTGGCCACCATCACCCTGGGGGCAAACCTGGAAAACCTCGACCTCAGCAATACCGAAGCTAACGTCAAGCTCAATCTGCTCGGCAACGCTCTGGACAACGTGCTGACGGGCAATACGTCGCAGAACGTGTTCACCGGGGGATTGGGTAGCGACACGTTCACGTTCACCAATCTGGGCCAGTTGGGCCTGACCAGTGCAAACTGGGACGTCGTCACCGATTTCACATCGGGTACCGATCATATTGATCTGACGGGGTTGGGCACCTTCCAACTGCTCGACAGTAATACGGCCTTTACGGATGCCGGGCAATTGAAACTGAGCGATGGTGTGCTGTATGGGACGACCAATATCGGAGCTGACGCAGATTTCGCCATCAAGCTCACCGGGGTTGCCACTTTGACGCAGTCCGACTTCGTCTGAGTTGCAGCGCCATGATCCGGGGCGAGCCTTCAGTGCTTGCCCCGGATCGCTTTATTCCGCTCGACAGTGCACAGGCTACCGGTGTGAAAACCGCAGAAAAACCGTACCGTTCGCGACAGTTCACAGCCGGTTACGTTACCGGGGCTCTGGAATTGGATCTGGGATGGGGATTCTCACTGAAAGGTCGCCAAAGTGAGAAACAGCTAACACTTATTTTCAGCATTGGCGGGCGCAGGATCGGGAAAGCGCATCTATGCTGAGAAAGTTGGATCCGATTACCTGCCACGGAGGCGCCAGTCATGGTTTCAGTTCCTGAGCTTTGCCGCATTGTTGAGTCCGGTTTTCAGCCGCGTTCCTGTGCCTGCACGGTGAATCCGGACGGAACGTTACGGATCAAAGTCTACGAACCTGCCACCGGGCGAATTCTTTTGTTGATCACCAGAGTATCGCCAGCACGGCTGACCACCGTTCGCGATATCTCCAACCTGATTGGCGAGTTGCGCATCGAGATGCGCGCCGGTCGTCGGGCGTTTGCCGGCTGAAGTGGATCTATGTAGCAGCTGGCGTAGCCTGCGTTCGGCTGCGAAGCAGTCGTGAAATCAGGCACTGCGGTGTTTCAGGTGGACCGTGGATACCAGTTTTACGACTGCTGCGCAGCCGAACGCAGGCTACGCCAGCTGCTACGGATCGCATTGCAGCTGGCATTCGGGTCATGCCCGCGGTTGCAGCTCATCAATTATCTGCAAGCAATGATTCAACCCCGGCGATACGTCGCCCACGCGCCTGCTGAGAATGATCGGCGAGGTCGCGTTGTCTTCCAGCAGCGGCGTGAAACCAATGTCGTCGCGGTGCAACAATTGCACCGAGGCCGGCACCAGGGTGACCCCGATTCCCGCTCCCACCAGACCGATGGCTGTTTGCAGCTCGTTGGTCCATTGCGCCACGTGGATGCTCACGCCATAGGATTCGAATAACGCAATCACATGGTCGGCGTAGCTGGGACGCGGGTTGCCGGGGTACAGCACGAAGGGTTCTTTCGCCAGTTCGCGAAGGCTGATCGGCCCGGCCAGTAATGGGTGACCGGCGGGCAGGGCGGCGACCAGTCGGTCTTCGGTCAACACAGTCTGGATGATCGCCGGGTCGTCGATGCGAATTCGGCCGAAGCCGATATCGATGCGCCCGGCCTTGAGCGCCTGCACCTGTTGCAGCGTGGTCATTTCCGAAAGCCCCAGTTCAAGCTCCAGGGGCTCGCCGCTGCGCAAACGGCGAATCAGTTCCGGCAGCACGCCGTAGAGCGTCGATGGGGCAAAACCGATGCCCAGCCAGGTCTTCTCGCCCAGACCGATCCGTCGCGTGTTGTCGCACACCTTGCCCAGTTGCTCGAGCAGGGCGGTGGAGTGCTCATGGAAAAAACGCCCGGCATCGGTCAGCTTCAGCGGCCGCCCGCGTTCCAGCAACAACACCCCGAGCTCGTCCTCCAGCTGCTGCATCTGCCGGCTCAGGGGCGGTTGGGCAATATGCAGAAGCTCGGCGGCACGGGTGAAATTGAGGGTTTGAGCCAACACCTGAAAATACCGCAGGTGACGCAGTTCCATGGAGCCTCCAGACGCAAGTCAGTTGCATACCTTAAAGGTATCAAGTCAGACCAATTCTATATTGGCTTCCCGAAAAAAGCCGTACCAGAATCGGTTCCAGAACTTTAAGAACCTGACGGGTATCGACATGCTTGCAACAGCCATTGAATCGATCGAGACGATCATCGTCGATCTGCCGACCATCCGCCCGCACAAGCTGGCGATGCACACCATGCAGAACCAGACCCTGGTGATCATTCGCGTGCGCTGCGCCGACGGCATTGAAGGTATTGGCGAATCCACCACTATCGGTGGCCTGGCCTACGGCAACGAAAGCCCTGACAGCATCAAGACCAACATCGACCGACACTTCGCGCCGCTGCTGCTGGGCCAGGACAGTGCCAACGTGAACGCCGCGATGTTGCGCCTGGAGCGCAGCATCCGTGGCAACACCTTCGCTAAATCAGGTATCGAAACCGCCTTGCTCGACGCTCAGGGCAAACGCCTTGGGCTGCCGGTCAGCGAACTGCTGGGCGGCCGCGTTCGCGATGCCCTGCCAGTGGCGTGGACCCTGGCCAGTGGCGACACCGACAAGGACATCGCCGAAGCGGAAAAAATGCTCGACCTGCGCCGCCATCGGATCTTCAAACTGAAAATCGGTGCTGGTGAGGTCAATCGCGACCTGGCCCACGTCATTGCGATCAAGAAAGCCCTGGGTGATCGTGCCAGCGTGCGGGTCGATGTCAATCAGGCCTGGGATGAAGCGGTCGCGCTGCGCGCCTGCCGGATCCTGGGAACCAACGGCATCGACCTGATCGAACAGCCGATCTCGCGCAACAACCGCGCCGGCATGGCGCGCCTGAATGCCATGAGCCCGGCGCCGATCATGGCCGACGAATCCATCGAGTGCGTGGAAGATGCCTTCAACCTGGCCCGTGAAGGCGCGGCCTCGGTGTTTGCCTTGAAGATCGCCAAGAACGGCGGCCCGCGCGCCGTACTGCGAACCGCTGCGATTGCCGAAGCGGCCGGTATCGGCCTGTATGGCGGCACCATGCTCGAAGGTGGCATCGGCACCCTGGCCTCGGCGCATGCCTTTGTCACGCTGAACAAGCTGGCGTGGGACACCGAGCTGTTCGGCCCATTGCTGCTGACTGAAGACATTCTCAGCGAACCGCTGGTCTATCGCGATTTTGAGTTGCACGTGCCGAAAACACCGGGGCTGGGCCTGAGCCTCGATGAAGAACGTCTGGCGTTCTTCCGTCGTGACAAAACGTCTACTGCCATTCATCAAGCCTGAGGAGAGCATTATGCTGTTCCACGTAAAAATGACCGTGAACCTGCCGGTCGATATGAATCCCGAAGCTGCCGCGAAGCTGAAGGCTGACGAAAAAGCCCTGGCCCAGCGCCTGCAAGAGCAAGGCAAGTGGCGTCACCTGTGGCGCATCGCCGGACACTATGCCAATTACAGCGTTTTCGACGTCGACAGCGTGCAGGAACTGCACGACCTGCTCATGCAATTGCCGCTGTTTCCGTACATGGCGATCGAGGTCGACGCGATGTGCCGGCATCCTTCTTCCATCCGCGAGGATGACCGCTGAACCCAGCCTGTTCAGTTCGCTACGCTAATAATTACAAGATGAGGAACCCACCAAAATGAACGTCAAGATTTCCCACACTGCCGAAGTCCAGAAATTTCTCGAAGAGGCCAGCGGTCTACTCAACGACGCGGGCGACCCGCGGGTCAAGGCCCTGGTTTACCGCATTCTGCGTGATTCGGTGAACATCATCGAAGACCTGGCCGTGACGCCGGAAGAGTTCTGGAAAGCCGTCAACTACCTCAACGTGCTGGGTGCGCGTCAAGAGGCCGGGTTGGTGGTGGCCGGGCTCGGTCTGGAGCATTACCTCGACCTGCTGATGGACGCCGAAGACGAGCAGGCCGGCAAGGCCGGCGGCACGCCGCGGACCATCGAAGGCCCGCTGTACGTGGCGGGTGCGCCGCTGTCGGAAGGCGAAGCGCGACTGGATGACGGCGTCGATCCGGGTGTGGTGCTGTTCATGCAGGGCCAGGTCAAGAACACCGCTGGCGAACCGTTGGCCAGCGCGGTGGTGGATGTCTGGCACGCCAACACCGGCGGCACTTACTCCTACTTCGATACCACCCAGTCGGAGTTCAACCTGCGTCGTCGTATCGTCACCGATGCCGAGGGTCGCTATCGCTTTCGCAGCATCGTGCCGTCGGGCTATGGCTGCCCGCCGGACGGTCCGACCCAGCAACTGCTCGATCAACTGGGTCGCCATGGGCAACGGCCGGCGCACATTCACTTCTTCATCTCCGCGCCGGATCATCGTCACCTGACCACCCAGATCAACCTCGATGGCGATCAGTACCTGCACGACGATTTCGCCTATGCCACTCGGGACGAGCTGATCGCCAAGATCACCTTCAGCGACGATCCGCAACGTGCGGCGGCCCATGGTGTGAGCGGTCGTTTTGCCGAAATCGACTTCGATTTCACCTTGCAGACCTCCGCGCAACCCGACGAGCAGCAACGCCACGAGCGGGTCCGCGCACTCGAGGACTGATATCCTCGAACAGCGGAACCGGGCCACGAGATAATTGACTGTTTATCTCGTGGTCTTCGGCGTTTCAACCCTGGAATGGCCCGACGCAACCTATAACAACAATGAGAGTGACCCGATGATGCAAGCGCAACTGTTGAGTCAGCGCAGCACCGTATTCGACCACGCCGACCCTTACGCGGTGTCGGGCTACGTCAATCAGCATGTCGGTAACCATTGCATTCTGATGCCCCGGGCCGGGCGACCGCTGGCCAGCCTCAATCACCGCAAGTTTGCCAGCCTCGACCTGTGCCGCATCAGCTATGGCGGCAGCGTACGGGTCACCTCCGGTGCGCTGGAAAGCATCTATCACCTGCAAGTGCTACTGCGCGGCAACTGCCTGTGGCGCGGCCACGGCCAGGAACACTACTTCGCCCCTGGCGAGTTGCTGCTGATCAATCCCGACGATCCGGTGGACCTGACATATTCCGACGATTGCGAAAAATTCATCCTCAAAGTCCCCACCCCGTTGCTGGAATCCGTGTGCGATGAGCAGCGCTGGCGCTATCCGGGGCAGGGCGTGCGGTTTCTGGAGAACCGTTATCAGCTCGATGAACTGGAAGGCTTTGTCGGGCTGCTGGCGATGATTTGCCAGGAGGCCGAGGCCACCGAGCAGATTCCCAAAGTGCAGGAGCACTACGCACAGATCATCGTCAGCAAGATGCTCAGCCTGATGAAGACCAATGTCAGCCGGATCAGTCTCGGCTCACAGACGGCCACATTCGAGGTGATTGCCGACTACATCGCGGGGCATCTCAAACAGGACATCGACAGCGAAGAACTGGCACGCCAGGCGCGGATGAGTCTGCGCTCGTTGTACGGATTGTTTGAACGCAACGCTGGCACCACGCCGAAAAACTACATCCGGCAAAAACGCCTTGAGCGCATCAACGCCTGTCTGAGCGACCCGACCTGCAACGTGCGCAACGTTACGGAAGTGGCGATGGATTACGGCTTCCTGCACCTGGGCCGGTTCTCCGACAACTACCGCAAACAGTTCGGCGAGTTGCCATCGGACACCCTCAAACGTCGTCACTGAAACACCGCAAAGCACCTGTAGCAGCTGTCGAGCCTGCGAGGCTGCGTTCGAGTGCGCAGCGCTCGCAAAATGGCCCGCACGGTATTTCAGGCAGACCGCATTGTTCCTTGGCGAGCGCTTCGCACTCGAACGCAGCCTCGCAGGCTCGGCAGCTGCTACAGGAAGTGGGCCGTTTGCAGTAAACGGATACAGGTCTGCACCCTGCGGATAGTCCGCCACTTCCCCCCGTCCTAGCATGGCCCTGCCTGAATAAAAACAATGGAGGCGGCGGCCATGACCCTGCGACCCGAATACCTTCACTCCCTGCTCGAAGATGACAAAGAACAGGGCATCTATCGCTGCAAGCGCGAGATGTTCACCGACCCGCGGCTGTTCGATCTCGAGATGCAGCACATCTTCGAAGGCAACTGGCTGTACCTGGCCCACGAAAGCCAGATCCCCAACAAAAACGACTTCTACACCACCACCATGGGGCGCCAGTCGATCTTCATCGCCCGCAACAAGGACGGTGAACTCAATGCGTTCCTCAACGCCTGCAGCCATCGCGGCGCGACGCTGTGCCGGCACAAGTCCGGCAACAAAAGTTCGTACACCTGCCCATTCCATGGCTGGACCTTCAACAACTCCGGCAAACTGCTCAAGGTCAAGGATCCGGCCGAAGCGGGCTACCCGGCGAGCTTCAACTGCGAAGGCTCCCACGACCTGACCAAAGTCGCGCGTTTCGAGTCGTATCGCGGCTTCCTGTTTGGCAGCCTCAAGGCTGATGTCGTGCCGCTGGTTGAACACCTGGGCGAGTCGGCGAAGATCATCGACATGATCGTCGACCAGTCCGCCGATGGCCTGGAAGTGTTGCGCGGTTCCTCCAGCTACATCTACGAAGGCAACTGGAAACTCACCGCCGAAAACGGCGCCGACGGCTATCACGTCAGCTCCGTGCACTGGAACTACGCCGCCACCCAGAACCAGCGCAAGCAGCGCGAGGCCGGCGATTGCAATCCGACCATGAGCGCCGGCAGTTGGGCCAAGCAGGGCGGCGGTTTCTATTCCTTCGACAAGGGCCACATGCTGCTCTGGACCCGTTGGTCCAACCCCGAAGACCGTCCGCTGTACGAGCGTCGCGATGAGCTGGCCCAGGATTTCGGCAAGGCTCGCGCCGACTGGATGATCGAGAACTCGCGCAACCTGTGCCTGTACCCGAACGTGTACCTGATGGACCAGTTCAGTTCGCAGATTCGAATCGCCCGACCGATCTCGGTCGACCGCACGGAAATCACCATTTACTGCATCGCCCCCAAAGGCGAAAGCGACCACGCCCGTTCGAGCCGGATTCGTCAGTACGAAGACTTCTTCAACGTTAGCGGCATGGCTACCCCGGATGATCTGGAAGAATTTCGTTCCTGCCAGACCAGTTATCAGGGCAGCGTGACTGCCTGGAACGACATGTCCCGTGGCGCCGAACACTGGATCGAAGGCGCCGATGACGCGGCCAAGGAAATCGACCTGCATCCGCTGCTCAGCGGCGTGCGCACCGAAGACGAAGGCCTGTTCGTACTGCAACACAAGTATTGGCAGCAGACCATGCTCAAGGCCCTGGCCGCCGAGCAGTCCGAACTGATTCCTGTGGAGGCCGTGCAATGACCATCACCTATGACACCGTGCGCGATTTTCTCTACCGCGAAGCGCGCTACCTCGATGACCGGCAATGGGACGAATGGCTGGAGCTGTACGCCCCGGACGCGACGTTCTGGATGCCGTCCTGGGACGACAACGACGAGTTGACTGAAGACCCGCAACGAGAAATCTCGCTGATCTGGTACGGCAACCGCACCGGCCTGGAAGACCGCGTTTTCCGCATCAAGACCGAGCGTTCCAGCGCCACCATGCCGGACACCCGCACCTCGCACAACATCAGCAACATCGAGCTGCTCGAACAGGCCGACGGGTTCTGCAAAGTGCGCTTCAACTGGCACACCCTGAGCTTTCGCTACAAGACCGTCGACAGCTATTTCGGCAGCAGTTTCTACACCCTCGATGTGCGCGGTGAAAACCCGCTGATCAAGGCCAAGAAAGTGATCCTGAAGAACGACTACGTTCGCCAGGTCATCGATGTCTACCACCTGTGAGGCAGCGGTCATGACTCATTCCATTGCATTCAATTTTGAAGACGGCGTCACCCGATTCATCGACGCCAATGTCGGCGAAACCGTGGCCGATGCCGCGTATCGCCAAGGCATCAATATTCCACTGGATTGCCGCGACGGCGCCTGCGGTACCTGCAAATGCTTCGCCGAGGCCGGCCGTTATGATTTGGGCGAGGAGTACATCGAAGACGCACTCAGCGCGGAAGAGGCCGAGCAAGGTTTCGTCCTGACCTGCCAGATGCGCGCCCAGAGCGATTGCGTGGTGCGCGTGCCGACCTCTTCCGAAGTGTGCCGCACCCGTCAGGCCAGTTACGACGCGACCATCAGCGCCGTGCGCCAGTTGTCCGACAGCACCATCGCGCTGTCGGTCAAGGGCGAAGCCCTGAGCAAACTGGCGTTCCTGCCGGGGCAATACGTGAACCTCGGGATTCCCGGCAGCGAGCAGACCCGAGCCTATTCGTTCAGCTCGTTGCAGCGCGACGGCGAAGTCAGTTTCCTGATCCGCAACGTGCCCGGCGGCTTGATGAGCAGCTTTCTCACCGGTATGGCCAAGGCGGGCGACAGCATGAGCCTGGCCGGGCCGTTGGGCAGTTTCTACTTGCGCGACATTCGCCGTCCGTTGTTGCTGCTGGCCGGTGGTACGGGGCTGGCGCCGTTCACGGCGATGCTGGAAAAAATCGCCGAGCAGGGCAGTGAGCATCCGCTGCATTTGATCTACGGCGTGACCAACGATTTCGATCTGGTGGAAATGGATCGACTCGAAGCCTTTGCCGCGCGAATCCCGAACTTCAGCTTCAGCGCCTGCGTCGCCAACCCCGACAGCCAGCATCCGCTCAAGGGCTACGTGACCCAACACATCGAGCCGCAGCATTTGAACGAAGGCGACGTCGATGTCTACCTGTGCGGCCCGCCGCCGATGGTCGAGGCCGTCAGCCAGTTCATCCGTGAAAAAGGCATCGCGCCGACAAACTTTTACTACGAGAAATTTGCCGCCAGCGCGGCGTAAGTATCAGCAACGACACCGTCTTTGTAGCAGCTGCCGAGCCTGCGAGGCTGCGTTCGGCTGCGAAGCAGTCGTGAAACTTGAGTGCACGGTCTTCCTGATGCACCGCATGCACTGATCTCACGACTGCTTCGCAGCCGAACGCAGCCTCGCAGGCTCGGCAGCTGCTACAGATAGCCGATTCCCTGCGAAATTGATCTTCGCCACGAGGTATGTATGAACAGATTCCACGAAAAAGTCGCGCTGATCACCGGCGCTGCCCAAGGCATCGGTCGGCGTGTTGCCGAACGCATGGCGGCGGAAGGGGCGCGGTTGATTCTGGTCGATCGCTCCGAGCTGGTGTTCGAGGTTCAGCAGCAATTGGGGCAGGGCAGCCAGGTGCTCGCGCTGACCGCCGATCTTGAGCAATACAGCGAATGCAGCCGCGTCATGCAAACCGCCGTCGAGCGTTTCGGGCGTCTGGATGTGCTGGTCAATAATGTGGGCGGGACGATCTGGACTAAGCCTTTTGAGCATTACGAAGCGTCGCAGATCGAGGCCGAAGTGCGCCGTTCGCTGTTCCCGACGCTGTGGTGCTGTCATGCCGCGCTGCCGTTCATGCTTGAGCAGGGGAGCGGTGCCATCGTCAACGTTTCGTCCATCGCCACGCGCAGTGTCAATCGCGTGCCGTACGGTGCAGCGAAGGGTGGGGTCAATGCGCTGACCGCTTGCCTGGCCTTCGAAACCGCCGGTCGCGGGATTCGGGTCAATGCCACCGCGCCCGGTGGCACCGAAGCGCCGCCGCGGGTCATTCCGCGCAACAGCGCCGATCAGAGCGAGCAAGAGAAGGTCTGGTATCAGCAGATTGTCGACCAGACGCTCGACAGCAGTTTGATGAAGCGCTATGGCACGCTGGATGAGCAGGCAAGCGCTATTCTGTTTCTGGCCAGCGACGAAGCGTCCTATATCACCGGCATGATCATGCCGGTCGGTGGCGGCGACCAGGGCTGACGCGACTCGCCAATAACCCCATCCTCAATCGGAGTCATCGTGATGAGCGACAAACCCACAATCGTGCTGGTCCATGGTTTTTGGGGCGGTGCTGCCCACTGGAACAAGGTCATCGCCGAGTTGATTCACAAGGGCATTACGAACATCCGCGCGGTGGAGATGCCGCTGACTTCATTGGCCGACGATGCAGAGCGCACGCGCAAGATGGTCGCCCAAGTGCCTGGGCCCGTGTTGCTGGTGGGGCATTCCTATGGCGGCGCGGTGATTACCGAGGCCGGCGATCAACCGAATGTGGTGGGGCTGGTGTACATCGCTGCCTTCGCGCCGGACGCCGGTGAAAGTCCCGGCGGCATCACGCAACGGCATCCACCCGCAGCGGCGGCCAACCTGGCTCCCGACAGCGACGGTTATCTGTGGGTCAAACCCGAGCTCTATCACGAAAGCTTCTGCCAGGACCTGCCCAAGACCGAAGGGTTGGTGATGGGCATCACCCAGAAAGCGCCGCTGGCCAGCACCTTCGGCGACACCATTACCACGGTGGCGTGGAAGAAGAAGCCGTCGTGGTATCAGGTTTCTATGGATGACAGGATGATCTCGCCAGACAATCAGCAATGGATGGCGGGGCGGCTGAACACCAGGGAGATCCTGACCCTGAATGCCAGCCATGCGTCCCTGGCGTCGATGCCGGTCGAGATTGCAGCGTTCATCGATAAGGCCGCGATGGCGTTGGCCGCGGGATAGAGAGCCTTACAGGCGACGCTGAAACGCTTTGATGATTTTGAGCGTGGCGTCGCTTGTGTTGAGGTTCTGGACCGCGTCCAGCGGATACCAGATGCAATCGAAAATTTCGTTTTGCGGGCGGGCCTCACCCGGGTTCGTCACAAAAGCCTCGTACACATGGTGTCGGGTGCTGGCCGTTTGCAACTCCATCAGGTACAGCATCCCGTCGACCCCAAGCCCTGTCTCTTCCTGAAGCTCTCGTGTGGCGGCGTCGGCAATGGCTTCACCACGCTCAACCTTTCCGCCGGGCAGCATCCAGCGACTCCTCGGCTTGCGCACCAGGAGAATGTGCCGGTCCTGCTCGCAAATGACCGTCGCGCGTACTTTCATGTATTACCTGATTACCGCTTGTCATTAATCAGTCATAAAAGTGCAATATTCGAGCCGAGGCGTCTGTCTCAAAGGTTGGAGTGATGGACGAGGTTGAAAGTGCAACCGGATGTCGGAATCCTGGCGCGACGTCTGGTTGGCACTTCATCGAAGGTCGGGTGTAAGGTATTCAAGTGAATCCAGGATCATCACTGCCGAAATGGAGGTGACTATGAGCGTTCCGATGCTGACCAAAATGCACATGAACGGTTATGACGTACTCAGCGTGAACAACGGCCCATGGCGGGTGTGCACCAAAGGTGACCGGCTTGGAGCCTTTGGCAGTAAAGAGGAAGCACTGGCCTTTGCCGCCGCTCTTCCCGGCTACAAGGCCAGAGCCAGTCGGCCTGCACGCAGCCAGAAGTCAGATAAATAGCGCACTTTCAGCCCCGGTTCGCCGGGGCTTTTCTTTGGCTGGCGCTGAGGTCTTGAGCTAATAACCACCACCACCGGTGCTGCGGGAAGGCTCTCGGGCTTTTTGCTGCGCGTTACTCCATTCCGCGCAGGTCATGAAACTTTTATGGTCGACCTTGCCCCTGCCATCGAAACTGACGTTGTACGTTTGCTGATGGCCGGCCTGCGTCAGCTTGTAGTCAAAGCAAGTGCCGGGCTCAACGGTGCGATCCGTTATGGATAAAGGCTGGCCGCCAATCTGCTGGACTTGATCCTTGCTCATGCCGGTCTCGACCTTTGCGACCAGCGGTTGATCGCGATAGACACGCGATTCGGTGCTGCAGCCACCTGACGCGGCCAGTACAACGACCAGCGCGCATAGAGGCTTGTGCATGGCAGTGCTCCTGCTATTGAGCTTTCGTTCGAGTGATAATCTTGGCTTTGACTTCCTCGGCATAACCCTTCAGTCGTTCTTCATCTCCCTGAAACAACTCACACAGCTTCAGGATTGCTTGCGCATCCACGTCATTGCCGGCCAGGCGTAGTTGCTCTGCGATGCGCAAAAGCTCTACCGCTGACCATCTTAAATCCGACGCAAGGCCTTGCAGGTCACGCCGAAGTTCGTTTTCAGATTCGTTAAGCCACATGATGACCTCCTGCCAATCTCCGCTACGAAATTTTAGTCCCATTTCCCAGGTCAGGGCGTTTTGTTCGTCTGGACCGTTGGTGCAGCCTTTTGTCGGGAAAATGAACGCGAACCCGCAGATCTGATGTCGTAGGAAAGTAGTGAACTTTTGCTAGGGCGAGGCAACTTCAAATGACGGCTACTGATGACTTTAGATTTCATGCCCATGAGCTGATCGTTGATCTGGACGCGGCCACCACGGAAATGATGAAACTGATTTCTGCCCATCAGATGAGCGGCCCGGAATGGGAGCGGGTCACTCAATGGCAGCATGAAGCGTATGAAAGATGGATGACTTATCTGAACGAGAGGTCGTATCCGGATCCCGGCGAGCACAGCGCCCCTTGCTGAGGTCAGTGCAAAGGATGGATGTCTGGACAGCGACACGCTACATTCCCCTTTTTCGGGATAAGGAAGCGTCATGCGCAAATTGATTGGGGGAGTAGGGTTGGCGTTGCTGGCGGGCTGTTCGTTACCCGCGTCCCTGGTGCCAGGTGAGCCCAATCTCAGCAAGTACAGCAACAAGGCGCCGAAAGACTATGCCGCGTGCGTGCTGCCGGCGTGGCAGCGGGAGATACCCAACACGAGCCAATCGGCGATTTCCAATGGCTACAGGGTCACTGCGCCAAGCATCATCACGGCCGACGAGATTGTGGATATCGTGAAATCGAAGGATGGCAGCCACGTATCGCTTTATCAGGGGCCGCCCTGGGCGAAATCCGGGGCGTTGCGTCAGGCCGTGCGTGATTGTCTGTAAGGTTTAGTCGGTGATATCGGTCACCTGGATGATCGGGTCGTCGCTTGCCTGAGTGCTCGCACTGATTTTCTTTTCCCGACGATCATTCATCCAGTTGTCCACCTGGGCATTGAATTGCGCTGGCGCTTTTCGTCCGACCTTCCTCGCGAGATCAAGAATGGTCTGCTGGGCGAGGGCGTCTTCCATGCGTTTCTGCGCGGTCATCATGGCGGCATGAACTGCGCAGGGACCTGCCAGCGCCCACGCCGGCGCGGAACCTTCGAACAAGGCGCAACGCCCACGAATCTCCCGGCAATCGAAGATGAGCTTCTGGCCGTCGATGGCATTGACGATATCCAGAATGCTGATTTCGTCAGAAGGCCGGGCCAGCTTGAACCCGCCGCGCACGCCTTCAGTGGCGACCACCAGTTTTGCCTTGGCCAGTTTGGTGAAGATTTTTGCCAGATAGTCCTGTGGTACGCCTTGCAGCTCAGCAAGGTCGCGCACGCTCGCCTCGCGGGTGTCGCCGCAATTGCCCACCAAAAAAATCAGGCAATGAATGCCGTACTCAACGCCTGCGCTGTAAAGAGACATGTCGATCTCCGACTAAAGTTGTCGTAAATGTTAACAGCGGAAAGCGAACCGAGCAACGCATCCGGTCGCGTATCCACTGCTCGTTGTGCGGCAGGAGTTGCTGTGTATAAGCCTTTTTGGACTAATCAAAACTTTCGATACTAACCATCAGTAATTTCGTTTTGTGCCAAGTAACTAGGATAAATATAGTCGCCGTTGTCCGGTCAGCAGTGGTAAGCAGTCGCTACCGAAGAGCGTGACCTTTAACGAACTCATCACTTGGTCTTCTCCCCGGAGTTAAAAATGAAACAGCACATCCTGGTTATCGGCGCAGGTTTCGGTGGCATGTGGACGGCTTTGAGCGCCACGCGTCTGTTCGACATTCATGGCCACAACGACGTTGAAGTGACCGTTCTGGCCCCTCAGGCCGAGCTGCGAGTCCGTCCGCGCTTCTACGAGCCGAATGCTCACCAACTGGCCGCACCGATCGGCGAACTGTTCGATGCGGTCGGCGTCCGTTTCATCAAGGGCTCTGCCGAGACCATCGATGTTGCGCAAAAACGTGTCGGCTACCTCGATGCATCCGGCAACCAGCAAGTGTGCAGCTACGACAAACTCGTTCTGGCAACTGGCAGCCGTCTGGCACTGCCGAACACGCCAGGTGTGGCGGAACACGCCTTCGACGTGGATCAGATCGAGCAGGCCGTACGCCTGGAAAATCACCTCAAGTCCTTGGTCAACCTGCCAGAAAGCAACGCCCGCAACACCGTAGTGGTGGCCGGCGGTGGCTTCACCGGGATCGAAACCGCGACTGAAATGCCTGCGCGTCTGCGTGCCATCCTGGGTGATCGTGCCGACATAGAAGTGATCATCGTTGATCGTGGCGAGAAAGTTGGCGGGTCCATGGGCGCCGAGATCGCCGAATCAATCGCTGAAGCCAGCATTGAAACGGGCGTGAAATGGCGCTTGAAATCGTCGGTCGTCGCCGTCGATGAAAATGGTGTGACCCTGGCCGATGGTCAGCGCATCGATGCCAAAACCGTCGTCTGGACCACCGGTGTGCGCGCCAGTTCGTTGACCGAGCAGATTCCGGCCGAACGCGATCACCTGGGTCGTCTGCACGTCGACGCTCATTTGAAAGTCATTGGCCAGGAAGACATCTTCGCCACCGGCGACGTGGCCTACGCCGCCAGCGATGACATTGGCAACTTCGCATTGATGACCTGTCAGCACGCCATCTCGCTGGGTCGTCATGCCGGTAACAACGTTGCCGCACAGATTCTGGGCGTGGACCCGACCCCGTACAGCCAGCCCAAATACGTGACCTGTCTGGATCTGGGGGCCTGGGGCGCGGTCTACACCGAGGGTTGGGACCGCCAGGTGAAGTTGGTCAAAGAGGAAGCCAAAGCGCTGAAAACCCAGATCAACACGATGTGGATCTACCCGCCCGCGGCTGACCGTGTCACTGCGCTGGCTTCAGCGGATCCGATGATTCCTGTCGCCTGAAACGTCGGCAGTGGTGCTTCGATAACGCTGCCTGCTTAGAAAAAATCCCGCCCGGGTTCCCTTGGGCGGGATTTTTTTTGCGTCTTGAGAGGTTGCGATCGTGAAATTTAACATGTACTTTTTCATGAAATTATAAGTATAAAAATTCACGAGGCCCGCATGTTTCAGCAATCTACCCAGCACGTCGCCAGCTATTACGCCCACACCTGCGCGGATCGCTTGGTGGATCGAGCTGTTCTTGAGGGCGAGCAGGACACCGAAGTGTTGATCATCGGGGCCGGCTTCAGTGGGTTGCATACTGCGTTGCGTCTGGCACTGGCCGGCAAGCGCGTGACGTTGCTGGAAGCCAGTCGGGTGGCCTGGGCCGCCTCCGGTCGAAATGGCGGTCAGGCCATTCTCGGTTGGTCGTGTGACATGCCGCCGTTGGAGGCGGCGCTGGGTTATGAGCGAGCGCGCCGGTTATGGGACAGCATGCGCTGGGCGGCACGGGAGTTGCGAGATTTGCCCGCGCGCCATGATTTTGATTGTGACTATCGGCCCGGCCACCTCTGGACGTCGGTGATGCCGCGTCGGGTGAGTCTGCTGACAGAATGGCAACACGAGGCCAGCCACAAGTGGGGCCACGATGGTTTGCAGTTCATTTCGCGCGAGGCGTTGCCTGATTGGGTCGCCAGTGAGCGCTACCAGGCGGGCCTGTTCGATCCTGAAGGCGGGCATTTGAATCCGCTGAAACTGGCGCTCGGCCTGGCCGCTGCGATTGAACAGTCCGGTGGACGCATTTATGAACAGAGCAAGGCGTTGAGTTATCGCGAAGATGGCGATCGTTACGTGGTCACCACTGAGCGCGGTCGCATTCGCGCTGACGTGCTGGTGCTGGCGTGCAATGCCTACCTCGATCGGCTTGATCCGAAGCTGTCGAGTTGCGTATTACCGGTTGGCACTTATCAGGTGGCCACCGCGCCACTTTCAGCGCAACAGGCGACCGCGCTGCTACCCGGCAATGTGTGCGTCACCGACAACCAGTTTGTCCTCGATTATTTCCGCCGTACACCGGACAACCGCCTGCTGTTCGGCGGTGGTTGCACCTATTTGGGCGGCATGCCGAAGGACATCGCCGCCGCCACGCGGCCCTATCTGGAGCGCGTGTTTCCCCAGCTCAAGGGCGTCGAACTGGACTTTGCCTGGGGAGGACACATCGATCTGACCCTCAAACGCACGCCTGATATCGGTCGACGTGGCGATCTCTACTGGCTACAGGGTTACTCCGGACATGGCGTGCTGCCGACATTGGCCGGGGCGCGTGCCGTGTCCGACGCGATACTTGGCCAGCCGGATGAGCTGGCGTTGTACCAGGGTTTGATCAACGGCAGTTTTCCCGGTGGAAAGTATTTGGCAGCGCCATTGGAAGCCATCGGCAAGGCCTGGTATCGGCTGCGCGACAGCCTTTGAAACATCAATTTCTGGAAGCCTTTAGATGGACATGCAAGAAGAAATCTCGGCGCTGGCGATCCTGATCCAGGACCTGCGCAAACACAAAAAGTACACGCTCAAAGAGCTGGCGGACAAAATCGGTCGTTCGGTCGGCTTTCTCTCGCAAGTCGAGCGGGGGTTGTCACGTCCCACGGTGGCGGACTTGACCGCCATCAGCGAAACCCTCGGCGTGCCGACCACCTATTTCTATAGCTTGCCCAAGCCCATGGCATTGCCTTGGGTGACCCGCCCGGATGAGCGACGCACGCTGTACTACGCCGACGGGATTACCGACATCCTCGTCTCTCCGAAGATGAGGGCGTCCTTTTCAATGCTTGAAAGCCAACTGGAGCCCGGCGCCAGCAGTGGTGATCGGCACATGAACGACAGCTCGGAGCAGGGTGGCTATGTCCTCGAGGGTGAACTGACGCTGTGGCTGGATGACGATAAGCCGGTGACATTGCGCACCGGCGACAGTTTTCAGCTGGCCAGTCATACGCATTGCCGCTACGGCAACCTCTCGGATCAGCTCGCCCGGGTGCTTTGGGTTTACACCTGATAAAAACAACAAGGAACACTAACGATGGATGCTGTCTGCTCTGATCTGGTTGCTGAGGTTCGCGCGTTTCGTCAGCGCTTCCCGCAGGTGCGTTACGTTGACCTGATTTCCCTGGACATCCCCGGGCATTTTTACGGTAAGCGCTACCCGATAGACATGCTCGAGAAAGTTGCCGCAGGCAGCGTGCTCAAGCTGCCACAAAACTGTGTGTTGCTGGGTACGCAGGGCGGTCTGTTCAAAATCGGCGACTACTGTTTCAACGACGGCGACCCGGATGCTCCACGCCGCCTGGTGCCCGGTACGCTCAAGCCGGTGAGTTGGGAAAAACAACTGCTGGGGCAGATGCTGATTACCTCCAGCGGTACTGAAAAGCCAATCGTCTTCGAGCCGCGCGAAGTGTTGGCGCAGGTGCTTGAGCGCCTTGGCCGAAAAGGGATTTTCCCCGTGGTCGCGTTCGAACTGGAGTTCTATCTGTTCGATCGCCAGCTACGTGACGGCTTGCCACAGTTCCCTCGCGATCAGCTGACGGACGATGCCGATGATCAGCCGAATATGCACATCGAACGGCTGTCGAGATTTTCACCGGTACTCGATGACATGGTCGAAACGGCGCGGGCGCAAGGCATCGATGCCACGGTGATCACTGCGGAGTTGGGCCCGGGCCAGTTCGAGATCAATTTCGGTCACCTTGACGACGGCCTGCGTGCGGCCGACTGGGCGGCCCTGTTCTGCCGCAGCACACGGGGGGTGGCCCTCAAGCACAACCACCGCGCCAGCTTCATGGCCAAACCCTACTTGCAGCACCCCGGTAGCGGCATGCATGTGCATGTGAGCCTTTACGACGAGGCGGGAACCAACTTGTTGGCGGCTAACGATCAGCAGGCACTGCGCCATGCAGTGGCCGGCTGCCTTGAAGTGTTGCCGCATTGCATGCCGATCTTTGCACCGAATCACAACGCAATGCGTCGCTTGAGCGGCACGGTGAATGTCGCGACGCGCGCCAGTTGGGGCTTTGAAGATCGTGACGCCTGCCTGCGGGTGCCTGAGTCGGACGCTAAGAATCTGCGCATCGAACATCGCCTGGCGGGCGCGGATGCCAATCCTTATCTCGTGTTGGCGGCGATTCTGGTAGGGCTGGAGCAAGGGCTGGAAGTGGGGCGTGAACCGATTGCACCCCTCAACGAAGATCGTGGCAGCGGAATCGACTTCCCGCTGGAGATGCTGGAGGCCGTGCGTTCGATGCAAAACAACGCGCAGCTGCGCGAGGGTTTGGGGGCGGAGTTTGTAGATGTCTACTGCGAAAACAAGCGCCAGGACCATTTGGCATTCCTGCAGGACATCAGTGCGCGGGAGTATCGCTGGTACCTCTAAATCGGTCCCTGTCGGTGTTCTGCCATAAAAAATGTGTGGATATTTAATGAGTTAGAAGATTTAGTAACTGGATAGTGAATAAAAACATATTGTTACAGGCAGAAATATTAAGTAATATTCGCCCCGCGTTCACCACCACGGTTTATGCATTTTGAGTCCCAGGCGTCCATCAGCTGCCTGGGATTTTTTTTGCCTGAAATTCGGCTTTATTGATTCGAGCGACACAACGCCGACCGTGGCCGGCGTTGTGCTCAGCGATTTACTGCGACGCTTGACCCACCATCGGAGCACGCTTGGCGAGTTTCATCAGCCAGTAGTAGCTGAGGGCGGGCACCAGCAACCCGACGATCCAGGCCAGGTCTACGCCATCCAGAGCGTTGGCCACCGGGCCGACATACAACGTGGTGTTCATGAAGGGGATTTCCAGGGCGATTGCCAACACGAAACTGCCGCAGGCGATCCAGTTGATGCGCCCGTAGATCCCGTCCTTGTCGAAGATGTCATCGATCCGGTACTGGCCTTTGCGCAGGCAGTAGTAGTCCACCAGATTGATCGCTGTCCAAGGGATCAGGAAATAGCTCATGAAGAAAATGAAGTTGAGGAAGAAGGTGATGAAGTCGTCCTGACTGATGGTGCACAAGGCGGTGGCCACCAGGCTGATCACCAGCATGAACAGGCCGCGTACCCGAGGCGTCACCTTGAGCCGGGCAAAGGGTTCGATCACGGTAATGGTCGACATGAAGGCGCCGTACAGGTTGAACACATTGATCGATACCTGGCCATAGACGATGAAGGCGAACAGCAGCAGCGCACCACCACCAAACAGCCCGGCGACATGGCCGCCGACGTTGCTTGAAAAGTCGCTGATGCCGACGCTGAGGATCGCCCCGAGAATCATCATCCAGGCACCGCCGCTGACCGTGCCGGCGTAGCTGTACCAGAACACTTTGGCGGTCGGCGTGCTGCTCGGCAGGTAACGCGAGTAGTCGGCCACATACGGCGCATAGGACAGTTGCCAGGTCACGGCAATGCTCACCGCCACCAGAAACTTCGACAACGAGAAACCCGTTGCCAGCCATTGTTCGGCCGGGATCGGCAGCTGCAAAGCGAGCACCGTAGCGGCGATGAACACCAACAACGAAAGCAGCGACAGCACTTTCTGCAGGCGATGGATCAGGCGATAACCGTAGAGCGCGACGACAAAGCACAACGCCCCGATCAGGTAGATGTTGCCGGTGGCCGGCAACGGGCTGACGGACTCCAATGCCTGGGCGGCGAGCAAGGTGTTGCTGACGAAGAACCCGAGGTAGATCAGCATCACGAACAGCAGCGGCAACACCGCTCCCAGCACGCCGAACTGGGCCCTGCTCTGGATCATTTGCGGGATGCCGAGTTTTGGCCCCTGGGCAGAATGGGAGGCCATGAAAATCGCCCCCAGGAGCGAGCCGATGATGATCGCCAGTGCGCTCCAGAACAGATTCAACCCCATCACCACCGGCAACACGCCGGACGCGATGGTCGTGATGTTCATGTTGGCGCCGAACCAGATGAAAAACAGCGAGCCCGGTTGGCCATGGCGTTCGGTTTCAGGGATGAAATCGATGCTTCTTTTTTCGACTTGCATGGCGATTACTCCTGAGTCCGGGCGAGGTGGGTTTGCAAGCGGGCGATGGTGCTTTCCAGCTCATGGGGCTGGTGGGCGAACAGGTCCGGGCGCTCGGGAATCAGGCTTAGATAATCGCGGTTCTCCAGGGCTCGCAGGCATTCGGCGCAGGTCAGGATTTCCAGGGCGTAGACCCAGTTGGCCATGATCAGCAACGCCGAGTAATGTCCTGCCAGTGTGGTCGTGGTGCAGGCATCGCTGACCAGCCGAATGTGATAACCCAGGGCGAAGGCATCGAACACCGTGCTGAGCACACAGACATCGGTCAACACGCCGCAGACGATCAGGGTGTCGACCCCGAGCGCCTTGAGTCGGGCATCCAGGTCGGTGCGATGGAAGGCGCTGTAACGGCCCTTGTCGATAATGAGTTCATCAGGCTGCGGCGCCAGATGTTCGATGATTTCCACCTGCCGGGTGTCGGCGCGATAACTGCTGGGACCGCCGTCGGCCGCTCGCGGTTCGCCGCGCGGCAAATCACTGCCGTCGGCCTGATTGATGTGGCGGGTATAGATGACAGGCACCCGTTGATGGCGGGCGGTCTCGAGCAGGGCGGCGGTGTGGGTCACCACCGTGTCGAGGTTTTCCAGGACGAAACCGTCCTCCTGCTGCATGTCGATGATCAACAGCGCGTTTTTATTGTTCATTGAGCAAACCTGATCATGGGCCGAAGCACAAAGCACCGGGTACGCCTCAGCGATGACGAGACGTGGGTGCGTGAATTCCAGTTCGGGTGGGCTCAGTGAACGGGTTGCCAGAAACCGTTCTGCTTGGCGGTAACGCTGGCGCGCAGGCGCTTGAAATGGAGATGCGAAGCGGTCCATTCGCCGCGCAGGTAAGCCTGCTCGGCGCCGGAGGGAAGGGCGAGTGATGGGCGGCGATCATTGATCATTGGAATCGACCCTACACGTCAGTCAGCCCCCCGGCTTCGCGTCCGAGGGGCAGGGTGGTGGACTCAGCGGAACGCCGGGACCACGTGTTTGATGAACAGCTCCAGGGATTTTTTCTTCTCCGCGTGGGGCAGGCTGTTATCGCACCAGAAGCTGAATTCGTCGACCCCCAGTTCCTGGTAGTACTTGATGCGCGGGATGATTTCTTCCGGGGTGCCGATCATGGCGGTCTTGTGCAGGCTCTCCAGTTTGAACTCCGGGCGCTCGGCGAACTTCTCTTCCGGGCTCGGCGCCAGGAAGCCGTTGACCGGCACTTCCTTGTTGCCGAACCAGGCATCGAAGGTGCGATAGAACCTGGAGATCGCCTTGGCCCCGACTTTCCAGCCCTCGGGGTCATCGACCGCGTGGACGTGGGTGTGACGCAGCACCATCAGTTGCGGACGTGGTACGTCCGGGTTGTTGTCCAGGGCAGCCTGGAATTTGTTCTTCAGGTCGAGGACTTCTTCGTCGCCCTTCATCAGCGGCGTGACCATGACGTTGCAGCCATTGGCCACAGCGAAGTTGTGCGAATCCGGGTCGCGAGCGGCGATCCACATCGGCGGGTTAGGCTTCTGGATCGGCTTCGGCACGCTGGTGGACGTCGGGAACTTCCAGATATCGCCATCGTGGGCGTAATCGCCTTGCCACAGGGCGCGCACCACCGGAACCATCTCGCGCAGCGCTTGACCACCGGAGGAGGCGGGCATGCCGCCGGCCATGCGGTCGAACTCCACCTGATAGGCACCACGGGCCAGACCGACTTCCATGCGACCGTTACTGATCACGTCCAGCAGTGCGCATTCGCCGGCGACCCGCAACGGGTGCCAGAACGGGGCAATGATGGTGCCGGCGCCGAGGTGAATGGTGGTGGTTTTGGCGGCCAGGTAGGCCAGCAGCGGCATCGGGCTCGGTGAGATGGTGTATTCCATGGCGTGGTGTTCGCCGATCCAGACGGTGCTGAAACCGCCGGCTTCGGCCATCAGGGTCAGTTCGGTCAAGTCTTCGAACAGCTGACGGTGGCTGACGCTTTCGTCCCAACGTTCCATGTGCACGAACAGGGAAAACTTCATGACGCTTACCTCGGATCTTTTATTGTTGGCCTGTCGATCGGGAGTCGGCTGGCTGATTATTGGAGTATCGAAATTCGCACTATGCGCAAAATATTTTCTGGATCAGGCCAGCACGGGCAGGGCGCCCATTTTGCCGTGGCAATACACCAGTGGCCCGGCGTTCTGCTGGGGCACGATCAGGTTCTTCACCGCGCCAACCATGATCGCGTGGTCGCCCCCTTCGTATTCGCGCCACAACTCGCATTCGATCACCGCCGTGGCGTTAGCCAGAATCGGGTTACCCAGTTCGCTCAAGGTCCATTCGATGCCTTGCGCCTTGTCTTTGCCTTTGCGCGCGAAAGCATAGGCTTCGCTCTGCTGGCCGCCGGACAGGACGTGAATGGCAAAGCGTTTGTTCTTGATCAGTACCGGATAGGAATCGGAGCTGTAGTTGGGGCAGAACAGCACCAGGGCCGGGTCCATGGACAGCGAGCTGAAGGCGCTGGCGGTCAGGCCGACGATTTGGCCATCGTCATCCAGCGTGGTGATCACAGTCACCCCGGAAGGAAACGAACCCATCACTTGTTTGTAGATGGCGGCATCGATCATGGGACGGTCCTCTGGCGGTGTAATGCGGGTTTTTATGTGTTTGTAGGTCTGATGGTATACCGTAATACATAGTTTGCAAGGGCTTTTTTTTTGACCCGATAAACGTATGCCTACCGTCTTAAGGTCAATGTTTACGGGGCTTTTCGTTGGTCAGGGGGCGCGTTTATGCGGCAGGATAGCGGATCAGATGGGCACTCAAAGACCGGATCAGTCTTGTTTAAAAGATGGAATACCATAATATGACCGGCATCTGAGGGGCGGCCAAAGAGCTCCCCCGGTTTGGCTTCGTACAACTATAAGATCAGACAAACTAGAGTTCATGCACATGTCCCAGATGTCCCGGCAAGACCCCCTGATCGAGAATCACACGGTCGATTACGTCCCACTCGCGGAACGCCACGGGAAGGCCCGCGACCTTTTCACTTTATGGTTCAGTACGAACATTGCACCGCTGCCCATCGTGACCGGCGCCATGGTGGTTCAAGTGTTCCACCTTGACCTGTTCTGGGGGCTGTTGGCGATTGCGCTCGGACATATGGTCGGCGGTCTGGTGATTGCCCTGGCGTCGGCGCAAGGTCCGCGCATGGGGATTCCGCAGATGGTGCAGAGCCGCGGCCAGTTCGGCCGTTACGGTGCGCTGCTGATCGTGTTCTTTGCGGCGATCATCTACATCGGCTTTTTCATCTCCAATATCGTGCTGGCCGGAAAGTCCATTGTCGGCATCGCGCCTTCGGTTCCGGTGCCGGCGAGCATCCTCATCGGCGCCTTGAGCGCCTCCGCGATCGGGGTGATCGGTTACCGCTTCATTCACACCCTCAATCGCATCGGGACCTGGGTCATGGGCAGTGCCTTGCTCGCCGGTTTCCTTTACATCTTCGCCCATGACCTGCCGGCGGACTTCTTCACCCGCGGCGGTTTCAACCTGTCGGGCTGGTTGGCCACGGTATCGTTGGGGATCATCTGGCAGATCAGCTTCTCGCCTTATGTGTCGGACTACTCGCGTTACCTGCCGGCGGATATCGGGATTGCCCGACCGTTTTTCGCCACGTATCTGGGCGCGACCCTGGGCACCATTCTGTCGTTCACTTTCGGTGCAGTGGCGGTGTTGGCCACTCCGGAAGGCACCGAAGCGATGGTTGCAGTGAAGCAGTCCACCGGCTGGCTGGGACCGATTTTGATGGTGCTGTTTCTGCTCAACATCATCAGCCACAACGCCTTGAATCTGTATGGCGCGGTGCTGTCGATCATCACCTCGATCCAGACGTTCGCCAGCCAGTGGACGCCGAGCATCAAAGTGCGCGTGGTGTTGTCGAGTGTTGTGCTGGCGGGGTGCTGTTTTGTCGCATTGGGCGCTTCGGCGGATTTCATCTCGCAGTTCATCGGGTTGATTTTGGCGCTGTTGCTGGTGCTGGTGCCTTGGGCGTCGATCAATCTGATTGATTTCTACCTGATCAAGTGTGGCAGCTATGACATTGCCTCGATCTTCCGTGCGGATGGCGGGATTTATGGGCGTTTCAATCTGCATGCGATTGTTGCGTATTTCATCGGGATTATTGTGCAGCTGCCGTTTGCCAATACGTCGTTGTATGTCGGGCCGTATGCCAATCTGGTGGACGGGGCTGATCTGTCGTGGCTGGTGGGGTTGGTGGTGACTTGTCCGTTGTATTACTGCCTGGCTACGCGTGGGCAGGGGCAAGAGAGCAAGGCCGCGAAACTGGGTTACACAAGCTAGCGTCTGACTTGAGTTCGTCTGGAATGCCCGGCTTCTGCCGGGCATTTTTGTTTGCGCCAGGTTGTGTGTGTATCCGTTTCTTCGGTAATGGCTGATTACGGTTTCGCTTTTACAGCGAGTCACTTTGGAAAAGCCCCAAAGTAACCAAAGGGCTCTTGCCCCTTTCGTTCGGTGCCTCGCTTAGGCTCGGCATGCCCTCGCTCCGGTCCTGCTCCGTGGGCCCGCCGCCATCGGCCATCCATGGCCGGGGGCGGCTAACCCGGCATCCATGCCGGGTTGCCCACTGCGCAGAACCTTCACTCGGCCTCTCGAGGGGGCGGTGCATCAGGATCAAAGGCTGCAGGCGAGCTAACGCTCGGCCTGTTGAGTGGTGATGAGCGTGCGTACACCCTTTCCCCTGTAGGAGCTGTCGAGTGAAACGAGGCTGCGATCTTTTGATCTTTCTGTGGCTGTGGCTTTTGATTTTGATCTACTGCCCCTTTCCCAGAGGCCGAACGCAGGCGTTGCGCAGGGGGCACCGCGGCAAGGATGCCGCGGTAGCCGCCCCCGGCCATGGATGGCCGATGGCGGCGGGCCCCCGGAGCAATGCCGGAGTGAGGGCATGCCGAGCCTAGGCGAGGCACCGAATGGCGGGGCAGGAGCCCTTGGTTACTTGGGGCTTTTCCAAGTGACTCGCTGTAAAAGCGAAACCAATAGCCGCCGCTACCAAAAAAACGGATATGCCCACAAACCAAAGCGCAAAAAAAAGGCCGCCACAACCCGACGTTGCAGCGACCCGAGGGTGACTCTATTTAATCCGGCCCACTGGCATGAGTCGTCAAAAGGTTAGTGCGCCCCGGCAGCCTTGTTCAGATCACTCTCAGCCCATTCGGTATAAACGCAAGCATCCGCAGTGGCCCAACGCACCCGAACCGGATCGCCAGTCTTCATCGGCATGCCAGCGGCAGAGAGTGCCTTGACGGTCATCGAGGTACCGCCGGAAGTCATCACAGTGCAGGTCTGGCTTTCACCAAGGAACAGCACCTCACCGACAATCGCCGACACTTCATTCCAGCCTGCCGCCAGCGGTTCCTGATGAGCTTGCTCAACGCTCAATGCCAAAGCCTTTTCAGGGCGAACCATCAGCAGCACATCCTGATTGGTTTGCAATCCTGCGGTCAGTCGAATCGACAACGATTGCCCTTCAAACGTAGCGACCGCATTGCCCTGAGCCTTGAGCTTGAGGAAGTTCGAGTTACCAAGGAACGAAGCTACAAAGGCATTCGGCGGATTCTGGTAGAGGTCGTAACCGCTGCCCAACCCGACGATCTTGCCGTGGCTGAAAATCGCGATGCGCTGGGACAGGCGCATCGCTTCTTCCTGGTCGTGGGTCACGTAAACAATGGTGATGCCCAGACGCCGGTGCAGCTGGCGCAGTTCATCCTGCAAGTCTTCACGCAATTTCTTGTCGAGGGCGCCGAGCGGTTCGTCCATCAGCAGGATGCGTGGTTCATAAACCAGCGCCCGAGCAATCGCCACACGTTGCTGCTGGCCGCCGGACAGTTGCGAAGGGCGGCGATGGGCGAATTGTTCCAGTTGCACCAGTTTTAGCATGGCGTCGACCCGACGCTCGCGCTCGGCGGTGGCCAGTTTGCGAATGGCCAATGGGAACGCGATGTTGTCGCGTACCGACAGGTGCGGGAACAGCGAATAACGCTGAAACACCATGCCGATGTCGCGCTTGTGCGGCGGCACGTTGACCAGCGATTGGCCATTGACCAGGATCTCGCCGCTGCTCGGGGTTTCGAAGCCGGCGAGCATCGACAGCGTTGTACTTTTACCAGAGCCGCTGGAGCCGAGGAACGTGAGGAATTCACCGTCCTTGATGTCCAGCGAGATGTCGTCCACGGCGGCAAAATCGCCGTAGTACTTGTTCAGGTTGCGCAGGCTTACCAGCGGTTGGTCGCTCTGCGCGGAATCTTTGATCACTGCACTCATGTCGTACTCCTGGGCGCTCAGGCGCTGATTTCATTGCGCCGGCGAAGGGCGGCGGCGATCACCATGACCAATACCGAGAGGCCGATCAGCAGCGTCGAGGCGACGGCGATCACGGGTGTCAGGTCCTGGCGCAGGGTGGTCCACATTTTCACGGGAAGGGTTTGCAGGGTCGGGCTGGCCATCATCACGCTCAGCACCACTTCATCCCAGGACACCAGAAACGCAAACAGCGCACCGGCCACCATGCCCGGACGAATCGCCGGAAAGGTCACCTTGAACACCGCTTGCAGGCGTGAGGCGCCGCAGATCACGGCGGCATCCTCGATCGACTGATCGAACAGCTTCAGCGAGTTGATGATCGAGATGATGGTGAACGGCAACGCAACAATCACGTGGCTGACTACAAAGGCGAACATCGTCCCGGTGTAACCGAGTTTGAGGAACAGTGCGTACACCGCCACCGCGATGATCACCAGCGGCACGATCATCGGCAGGGTGAACAGACCGTAGAGCATTTCACGGCCCGGGAAGCGCCCGCGCACCAGTGCAAAAGCGGTCGGCAGGCCCAGCGCCACGGCGAAGAACGTGGTCAGTACCGCGACCTTGAGGCTGGCCACCGCCGCGTTCATCCAGTCAGCGTTGGAGAAGAACTGGCCGTACCATTTCAGCGTCCATCCCGGTGGCGGGAACACCAGCCACTGGGAGGAACCGAAGGACAGCAGCACGATGAATACGATCGGCAGCAACAGGAACAACGCGATCAATCCGGTCGTGAAGTACAGGCCGAAGCGCATGCGCCGGCTCATGGCATTGGGGGTCAGGAGCATGACGGCTTACCTCGCGTTGCTGGCGCCAACCGGGGATTCCGGCTGGAGCTTCAGGTAGAAGTAGAACAACACCAGCGTAATGACGATCAGCAACGCGGCACCGGCGCTGGCCAGGCCCCAGTTGAGGAACGACTGCACCTGCTGAATGATGAACTCGGGCAGCATCATGTTCTGCGCTCCACCCAGCAGCGCCGGGGTGACGTAGTACCCAAGCGACATCACGAACACCATCAGGCCACCGGAGAACAACCCAGGCCGGCACAGCGGCAGGAACACCCGGAAGAAGTTGGTCCAGGGGCTCGCGCCGCAGATCGAACCAGCTTGCAGGATCATCGGATCGATGGCCTGCATGGTCGCCTGCAGCGGCAGCACGATGAACGGGATCATGATGTAGCTCATGCCGATCACCACGCCGGTGAGGTTATGCACCATCTCCAGCGGCTGATCGATGATGCCCATCGCCATCAGCGCCTTGTTGATCACCCCGGAGGCTTGCAGCAACACGAGCCAGGAATAGGTCCGGGCGAGGAGGCTGGTCCACATCGACAGCAACACGATGTTGAGGATCCAGCGACCCCAGCCACGGGGCACCAGGGTGATGGCCCAGGCCAGTGGGAAACCGAGCAGCAGGCTGAACAATGTCACCAGTCCGGCCACCGAGAAGGTGTTGAGCAAGACCCGTGCATAGGCCGAGTTGGCGAACAACTGCTCGTAGTTGCCCAGCCCCGGTACCGGCTCCAGCACGCCACGCAGCAGCAGCCCGATCAGCGGCGCCAGAAAGAACAGGCCGAGGAACACCAAGGCGGGGATCAGGTTGCTTGAACCGCGCCAGCGCTGTGCCATGGAAGGGGATTGGTTCATCGCAGCCGCCTTGCCGAGTGCCGAGCCGGCAGCGCCAGTGGCGCTCCCGACCTGCGTGGGTTGACGGGACGCGGTTACCGTCATTTTCATTTGACCAGCCATTCGTTCCACCGTGTCGCGATGGCCGGACCGTTTTTGGCCCAGTACGCGAAATCAAGAGTGATCTGATCCTTAGCGTAGGCAGTCGGCAGGTTAGGGGCCAGCACCGAATCCAGGCGCGCCACGCTGTCGACGTTGACCGGCGCATAGGCGGTCAGGTTGGAGAAGTCAGCTTGTCCTTTGGCGCTGCTGGCGTTGGCCAGGAACTTCATGGCTGCGGCCTTGTTTTTTGTCCCTTTGGGCACGACCAGAATGTCGGCCATGACCAGGTTCTGTTTCCAGCTCACGCCCACTGGCGCGCCGTCCTCTTGCAGGGCGTGGATCCGGCCGTTCCAGAACTGCCCCATGCTGGCTTCGCCCGAGGCGAGCAACTGTTGCGATTGGGCACCGCCGCCCCACCAGACGATGTCTTTCTTGATGGTGTCGAGTTTCTTGAAGGCGCGATCCAGGTCCAGCGGATAGAGCTTGTCGGCGGCTACGCCATCGGCCAGCAGCGCCAGTTCAAGCACACCCGGGCTTGGCCATTTGTAGAGGGCGCGTTTGCCGGGATAGGTCTTGGTGTCGAACAGCGCGGACCAGTCCTGAGGTTTGCTGGCGCCGAGCTTGCCTTCGTTGTAGCCGAGGACGAAGGAGAAGAAGAACGAGCCAACGCCGTGATCGGAGACAAACCGTGGGTCGATTTTATCGCGCTGGATGACCGTGAAATCGAGGGGTTCGAGGAGGCCTTCGGCGGCGGCGCGCAGGGCGAAATCGGCTTCGACATCGACCACGTCCCACTGCACATTGCCGCTTTCGACCATGGCTTTGAGTTTGCCGTAGTCGGTTGGGCCATCCTGGACCACGGTGATGCCGCTGGCTTTGCTGAACGGGTCGGCCCAGGCCTGCTTCTGCGCATCCTGGGTGCTACCGCCCCAGCTGACGAAGTTGACGCTTTCGGCCGCCATCAATGCCTGGCTGGTCACGCTCAGCAGTCCCGCAAAAAGTATTGCGGTTGCACGTTTGTTCAACACCATTTTCACGCCCTCATTGTTGTGTTTATGAGCGGGGCTTTTAGTGCCCGCCGATCGGGAGCAGTAGGTCCATCTGGCCTGTTACGGTCGTCCGGTCTATGGAATATCATATTATGGTATTCCAAACATTGTGCAAGCACTTTGCCTTACCGGCTATCAGCCAAAAGTGCTTTTTTTACCGTCAGGCCACCGGGCAGTGGCCCGTACGTTTATGGAGAAAAGCCCGAAATCATTCGGTGAAGGGGATGCTTTCCACCACTTCCAGGTTGTAACCGGTCAAACCCGCGTACTTCAGCGGAGGACCAAGATGACGCAGCTTGCCCACGCCAAGATCCTGCAGAATCTGCGCCCCGGTACCCACTTCAGAATAGATGCGCGACTGCGAACGACTGAACTGCCGTGGTGGCTGGGTCAGCTGCGGCACACGCTCCAGCAGCGCTTGCGACGACTCATGATTGGCCAGCACCACCACCACGCCACGACCTTCCTCGGCGACTCGCTGCAGCGCCGCCCACAACGTCCAGTTGGACGGGCCGCTGTATTCGGCGCCCACCAGATCGCGCAGCGGATCGATCACGTGCACGCGCACCAGCGTCGGTTCGTCCCGGTGCAACTTGCCCATGACCATTGCCATGTGGACGCCGCCTTCGATGCGGTCTTCAAAAGTGATCAGCTGGAAAGTGCCATGCACCGTGGGCAGTTCACGTTCACCGATACGCACGACAGTGCTTTCGGTGCTGAGGCGATAGTGGATCAGGTCGGCGATGGTGCCGATCTTGATCCCGTGCTTGCGCGCGAACACTTCCAGGTCCGGGCGGCGGGCCATGGTGCCGTCATCGTTCATCACTTCGACGATCACCGAGGCGGGCGTGAAGCCGGCCAGGCGTGCCAGGTCGCAACCGGCCTCCGTATGACCGGCGCGAGTCAGTACACCGCCTTCCTTGGCGCGCAGCGGGAAAATATGACCGGGTTGCACGAGGTCGGCGGGCCCGGCATTAACGGCGACGGCGGCTGCCACGGTACGCGCCCGGTCGGCGGCGGAGATGCCGGTGGTCACGCCCACGGCGGCCTCGATGGAAACGGTGAACGCCGTGCTGAACACGCTGCCGTTGCTCGGCACCATCTGCTCCAGCCCGAGGCGCTGGCAGTGGTCGTCGGTCAGGGTCAGGCAGATCAGGCCGCGCGCTTCCCGGGCCATGAAGCTGATGGCCTCGGCCGTGCAGCAATCGGCGGCCAGCAGCAGGTCGCCTTCGTTTTCCCGGTCCTCGTCATCGACCAGGAGCACCATCTTGCCTTGTCGATAGTCTTCGATGATTTCTTCGATGCTGTTGAAGGCCATGTTGGGATTCTCAGTGTTTGATGGAAATATTTTGTGGTATACCATAATACAAAATAAACCGAGAGGTCACTATGAAGGCGTACTGGATTGCTCATGTAGATGTCACCGACCCCGATCAATACAGCCAATACACCCAGCGGGCGCCGGCGGCCTTCGCGTTGTATGGCGGACGGATGTTGGCCCGGGGCGGGCGCAGCGAAGCACTGGAAGGCGGGCCCACGCCGCAGCGCAACGTGGTGATTGAATTCGACTCGTACGAACAGGCGCTGGCCTGCTACCAATCGGAGGAATATCAGGAAGCGAAACGGCACCGTGAGGGCGTGGCCCGGGCCGAGATCATCATTGTCGAGGGCGTGGCGCCCTGAGGGCTGTCAGCGGATGAAGTGAATCTTGCCGATATCGTCGTTGCCGATGTAAATGCCATAGACCCCGGCCTGGCGTTCCTCGATATAGCGCTCGAGGATCTGCCGGATCGCCGGGTAGTAGATGCTGTCCCAAGGGATGTCCTCGGGTGCGAAGAATTTGTAGTCGAGGGTTTCCGGCCCATACTGGCCGGTGATCTCCAGGGCGATGGCGCGGAAGATGATGTACACCTCGCTGATCTTCGGCACGCTGAAGATCGAGTAGGGCGAAAGAATTTCCGCGCGCACGCCGCTCTCTTCCCAGACTTCGCGCAACGCTGCTTGTTCGGTGGTCTCGCCGCCTTCCATGAAGCCGGCCGGCAGCGTCCAGGTACCAGGGCGCGGCGGGATGGCGCGCTGACACAACAAATACTTGCCGTCCTGCTCGATGATGCAGCCGGCAATGATTTTCGGATTGACGTAATGGATGTAGCCGCAGCCGCGGCACATCAGGCGCTCGTGCGTATCGCCTGGCGGCAGCTGGTGACCGAGGTCACTGCCGCCGCACTTTGGGCAAAAGCTCGGGCTGAACATCTTTAGCGACCTATGCGCGGTTCTTTAAGCGCGATCGGCAGGGTGATCTCAGGAATTTTCCCGGTCTCTTCCTGTTTGCGCTTGAGGTAATCGAGGGCGACGGTTGCGGCGGCGCGCACGTGGTCGACGCAAGCCTGGTGGGCGGCGAGGGGGTCGCCACTCTTGATTGCCTCGACCATGCGTTCCATTTCCTGATTGCTCGCGCCGCGCCGGTTTTCCTGGGACACCGACGTCGCCCGCAGGTAGCTGATTCGTGCCTGCAACTGACGCAACTGAGTGGCCGCGACATGGTTGCCGGAGCCTTCGAGCAGCACATCGTAGAAGCCCTGAACCGAATCGATCACCTGTTGCAGCTCGCCGTCCTTGAGGGCCTTGCGGTTTTCCTCGAGGGCTTTTTCCAGGGCCTTGATGTCCTTGGCCTTGGCGCGCAGGGTGAACAGCTGGACGATCAGGCCTTCGAGCACGCAACGCAGCTCGTAGATATCACCGGCGTCAGAGAGGGTAATGATGGCGACCCGAGGGCCCTTGGCGTCGGCGAATTCCACCAGGCCTTCGGATTCCAGGTGACGCAAGGCTTCGCGTACGGACGTGCGGCTGACGCCCAGGCGATCGCACAGATCGCGCTCGACCAGACGGTCTCCCGGCAGGAGCTGGAAGTTCATGATGGCGCTTCGCAGTTTATCCAGCACGATTTCGCGCAGGGTAACGGGGTTGCGATTGACCTTGAAGCTGTCGTCGAGTGGCAGGCGTTTCATGGGGTCCGCTCTGAGTGTGGCTGTCCATGCAAAAAGAGCACTTCGATCGCAAGAATCTCCGTGCTCGGTCAGATCAAACAGCCAAGGGTTAACTGGAGGCCTCGGCATCGGCTTCGGCGAACGCTTCACGGGCGAGCCGGAAACTGTCTACGGCAGCGGGGACACCGCAATAAATACCGACCTGAAGCAGAATTTCGCGTATTTGTTCACGAGTCAGTCCGTTACGCAAGGCGCCACGTACATGCAGCTTGAGTTCGTGAGGCCGATTGAGGGCCGAAATCATGGCCAAGTTTATCATGCTGCGCTCTTTAAGCGACAAACCCTCACGGCCCCAGACATGGCCCCAGCAGTACTCGGTGACCATTTCCTGCAGCGGCCGAGTGAAGTCGTCGGCGTTCTCGATGGAGCGTTTCACGTAGGCTTCGCCCAGCACCTGGGTGCGGATTTTCAGGCCTTTTTCGTACTTTTCATTGTTCATCATCATCCTCTCACCGCAGTCCCTTGTGGGAGCTGGCTTGCTCGCGAAAGCGGTGTGTCAGTCTGCATCAATGTTGAATGTGCGACCGAATTCGCGAGCAAGCCCGCTCCCACAGGGTTTTGAGTAAACCCGTCAGGCCAGGGCGGGCAAAGGGCCCAGCTTGCCTTTGTGATAGATCATCGGCGTCACCGGTTGCTCGGGCAGAATCAGGTTCTTCACCGCGCCGACGATGATCGCGTGGTCACCGCCGTCGTATTCGCGCCACAGTTCGCACTCGATGATCGCCGTGGCGTTACCCAGCAGCGGATTACCCAGCGCGCTCAAGTGCCAGTCGATGCCATTGGCCTTGTCCTTGCCTTTGCCGGCAAACGCATAGGCTTCGGCGGTCTGGTCGGCGGACAGCAAGTGAATCGCGAACTGCTTGCTGTCGCGCAGGATCGGGTAGGTGTCAGAGGCATAGTTGGGGCAAAACAGTACCAGTGCCGGATCGATCGACAGCGCACTGAAAGCGCTGGCGGTAATACCGACGATGCCGCCGTCCGGGTCCAGGGTGGTGACCACCGTGACCCCGGATGGGAACGAGCTCATGACGTCTTTGTAAATGCCGGGTTCGATCATTTCGTCAATCTCCTAGCGCATCACGAAGGGGTCAGGCATCGGTGCCTGGGAGAGGTTGATCCACACCGTTTTCAGCTCGGTGTAGGCCAGCACCGAATCGATGCCGCTCTCGCGTCCATAGCCGCTGTTCTTGAAGCCGCCGATCGGTGCCATGGCCGACACGGCGCGGTAGGTGTTGACCCAGATGATCCCGGATCGCACATCCCGGGCCAGGCGATGAGCGCGGCCCAGATCGCGAGTCCAGATGCCGGCGGCGAGGCCGAACTGCGAGTCGTTGGCAATCGCCAACGCTTCGGCTTCATCCTTGAAACGAATCACCGAGGCCACTGGACCGAAGACTTCTTCCTGCATGATCTTCATCGAGTTGCGGTCGCATTCGAACAAGGTTGGCTCGTAGAACCAGCCATCGCCCAGGTTCTGCGGACGCTTGCCGCCCAGGCGCAGGCGCGCACCTTCGGCGATGGCATCGGCGACGAGGCCTTCGACCACCGCCAGTTGCTGCGCGGTGGCCATCGGGCCCATTTCGCTGCTGTCTTCCTGCGGGTTACCGATGCGAATGCGTTTGGCGCGTTCGACCAAACGATCGACGAACTCATCGTAGATTTCGTCCTGCACCAACAATCGCGAACCGGAGACGCAACTCTGACCGGAGGCCGCGTAGATCCCGGCAATCGCGCCGTTGATCGCGCTGTCGAGGTCGGCGTCGGCGAAGATAATGTTCGGCGATTTGCCGCCCAGTTCCAGCGACAGCTTGGCGAAGTTCTCGGCGCTGCTGCGCACCACATGCCGTGCCGTCGCAGCGCCGCCGGTGAAGGCGATTTTGCGGATCAGCGGATGGCGGGTGAGTGCCGCGCCAGTGCTTGGGCCGTAGCCGGTGACGACGTTGACCACACCCGGCGGGATGCCGGCTTCCAACGCCAGACGCGCCAGTTCGAGAATGGTTGCGGAGGCGTGCTCCGACGGTTTGATCACGATGGTGTTGCCCGCCGCCAGGGCCGGGGCCAGTTTGATCGCGGTCAGGTACAGCGGACTGTTCCAGGGAATGATCGCCGCGACCACGCCCATGGCTTCGTGCACGGTGTAGGCAAACAGGTCCGGCTTATCGAGGGGCAGGGTGCCGCCTTCAAGTTTGTCGGCCAGGCCCGCGGTGTAGTGGAAGAACTCCGGCAAGTAGCTGACCTGACCACGGGTTTCGCGGATCAGCTTGCCGTTGTCACGGCTTTCCAGCTGCGCCAGGTGTTCCTTGTTTTCGGCGATCAGATCGCCCAGGCGCCGCAGCAGTTTGCCGCGGGCGGTGGCGGTCAAACCGCGCCAGGCCGGGCTGTCGAAAGCCGTCTGCGCCGCTTGTACGGCGCGCTCGACGTCGGCTTCGTCGGCATCGGGCAGTTCGGCCCAGGCTTGGGCCAGCGCCGGGTTCAGGCTTTCAAAAGTCTTGCCGGACAGGGCATCGACCCATTCACCGCCGATGCACATCTGGAAGCGTGCGAGTGTCATGCAACGATCCCCTTTATTTGGTTTTGTCGGGAGTGCGCGGTGTCGAGAAATTCCAGCAGCAGCTGGTTGACCAGGCGCGGTGATTCTACGGGCATCATATGCCGCTGCTCGGCGAGCACGGCAACTGTCGCGCCGGGAATACGTGCGGCCAATTGCTCGGCCATTTCCGGTGTCGAACCAGGGTCCAGTTCACCGGTGGCGATCAGTGTCGGCACCTGAATGCTGCCCAGGTCGTCAGCGCGGTACATGTCCTGGGTCGCGAACAGTTCATAGGTGGTCAGGTAACCCTGCGGGTCATTGTCTGCCAGGGTTTGGCGCAAGGCCGCGATCTGCGCCGGATTGGCCGCCTGATATTCGCGGCTGAACCAGCGCGACAGGGCGGCTTCGGCGTTGGCATCCGGTCCGTGCTCGGCCGCTTGAGCGGTACGGGCGATGACGCCGGCACGCTGTTCGGGGCTGCGATTGAACACGCTATTGAGCACCACCAGGCCTTGCAGGCGTTGCGGGTAATGCAAGGCAAATGCCCGCGCGACCAGCCCGCCCATGGAAAAACCGATCACCGTCGCCTGGGGCAATTGCAGGTGATCGAGCAGCTCCAGCAACTGGTCGGCATAGCCGAGCAGGGGGGTGCCGCTTTCCGGGCGCGGGCTGGCGCCATGGCCCAGCATGTCGTAGGCAATCACGCGGTACTTCGTGGCCAGGCCAACGACCTGGCCGCCCCACATTTCTTTGTTCAGGCCCACGCCGTGGATCAAAACCACGGGCTGGCCTTGGCCGGTCGCCAGGTAACTGGTGCCAGCCGGGGTGAGTTCAGCGGTGAGCCGAATCATGGAGCGCTCCTGCATGCCTTTTTGTTGTTCTTACCAACCTTGATTACTGGGCGTTTTCAGCGGCCAGCTCTTCCAGGTCGATGTAACGGTTGCCGATGCGAGGGTGCAGGCGGCCGCCATCGGCGCAACCCAGTACCACCACGATTTCGTCGGCACGCGGTGCATCTTCAATTTTCATTTCCAGGGTGATGTAGTGCGAACGCAGGCCTTCATCGTCTTTGTGCATCATCGGAATCTGGATCGAAGTGCCCGGGCCGCCGCGCTTGTTGGTAAAGCTCAGGTAGCTCTTGGCTTTCACCGCTTCACGGTAATGGTTACCGAAGCGCAGGGTGTGAATGACGGCGGAGGCGTGTTCGATTTCACCGTCGGCGCCCACGACAGCGGCCTTGCCATAAGCCTCGATCTTCTCGGCACCGCCGATGATGCCGACCAGTCGCTCGACCATCAGCGCACCGAGGTCGGAGCAGTTGGCGCGAATTTCCGGCTTCAGGTCTTCGACAAAGCCGCGACCCAGCCAAGGGTTTTTCATCACGACGGCCAGGCCGACCATGGTCACTGGTTTATCGGTGGCCTTGCCGCCTTCGATAAAGGTTTCTTCGACATAGCTGACGATCTTGCGGATTTCGAAACTCATGAGCTGCTCCGTGTAGGGTGAGAGTGTCTGTGCGTCTGATGGTATACCATAATACCGTTAGCGCAAGTCCCTGAAATGAGTTTCTGGTCGGACGGTGGTGAAAAGGGTGGAGGGGATGGCTGTTACCAATAAAAAACCAAAAAAAACCCGGCTGATGAGGCCGGGTTTTCCATTGAGTATTAATGCCTGCTACCGAGAGATGATCCCGTGATCGATCGCGTATTTGACCAGGGCCGCCGGTTTGTCGATGTTGAGTTTGCGCCGGATGCTCAGGCGATGGGTTTCTACCGTGCGAACGCTGATGTCCAGTTCGCGGGCCATCTCCTTGTTGTTCAGCCCTTGAGCCATCTTGTACAACACCTGGCTCTCGCGCGGTGTCAGCTCGTTGTCGGTATTTTTATCGGCGATGAGCCGCTGGGCGATCTCGGCGCTGTAGAACGTGCCGCCACTGGCGATGGCTTCGATCGCCGCGATGATTTCCCGCGACGGTGAATTCTTCAGTACATAGCCGCTGGCCCCCGCGCGAACGGACTCACTCACGTATTCATTATTGTCGTACATGCTGAGCACCAGCACCTTGAGCGACGGGTACTGGCTGCGTAACACCCGGGTCAGCTCGAGCCCGTTCATGTCCCGCAGGCTGATGTCGACCAGCAACAGGTCCGGCTGGCAGCGTCCGACCATTTCAATGGCATCCGCGCCACTCTCGGCTTCGCCCACCACTTCCAGGGGGGCCATGACCGCCAGCAGCGCTTTGATCCCGTCGCGGACCAGGGCGTGATCGTCGACCAGGGCGACGCGGATCGGGTAGGGCAGGTTCATCGCGGGTATTCACTCTTGTTGTCAGGGGGCGAGTCAGTGTGTTGCACCGGGCATTTTCATTGGCAGCCAAACGTCCAGCTCGCTTCGTCCCGGCATCGAGATCAGGTCGAATCGTCCACCAAAATGCTCGACACGCTCACGGATATTACGCAGGCCAATGCCCGCATGACGACGTTCGACCTGGGCGACGTTGAAACCGATACCGTCATCGACCACCGTCAACCGTATGGAATCTTCAGACCCGTGCAGGGTAATGGAGACGTTTTTAGCCTGTGCATGTCGTTCAATATTAGTCAGGCCTTCTTGCACGATGCGAAACAGCGAGACCGCTGCCCCATCGACCAAGTGACAGTCGAATTCGTTGTCGTTGTAAGTCACCACCAGGCCGCTGCGTTGCTCGAATTCCGCGGCGAGTTGACCGATCGCCGCCGGCAGCCCCAGGGTGTCGAGCAGCGAGGAACGCAGGTCGTGGGAGAGGCTGCGAACCTCGCCAATCGCTTCCCCCAGGCGTTCCGTGGCGTCCCTCAGCGTACTCAAACCCTTGTCGTGTGCTTGCCCATTCTCGAGCAGATGGTTGGCCAGCTCGAACTGAAACTTGATGGAGACCAGTAGCTGGCTGATGCCGTCGTGTAGTTCACGGGAAACCCGTGAGCGCTCTTCCTCTTGCAAGCTGACGATACGCTGAGTCAGGCGCTGAAGTTTTTTGTCGGCCAGACGATGTTCGCTGACGTTCAGCGTCATGCCGCTGGCGAAGACAAACAACACCGCCACGAGGGCCACCGCGGCAATCGCCAGCATGGTTTTACGAATGCCCTGGGCCACTTCGTCACGCGCTTGCTGGGTCGCGCGCTCAACGTCTTCAAGGTAGATGCCGGTGCCGAGCATCCAGCCCCAACGATCCAGCATCACCACATAAGCGAGCTTGTCGGTCACTTGGCCGGAAGAGGGTTTGTTCCAGGCATAGCGTTGAAAGCCTTCGCCCGATTGCGCACTTTTGAGCAACGCCTGGATCACCGGCAAACCGTGAGGGTCCTTCATGTCCCACAGGTATTTGCCCACCAGCTCGGACTGGCGCGCGTGCATCAGGCTGCGACCCTCGTGGTCGTAGACGAAGAAGTAGCCATTGATGCCAAAGCTGAGCTTGCGCAGTTCTTCCAGCACTTTTTGTTGTGCGTGTTCATCACCGTGGCCGTCGTCGTACAGCGGCTCGATCAGGCTTTGCGCCATTTCGACGTAGTTCTTAAGTTCTGCGCGCTTGCTGGCCAGAATGCTGTCTTCGATCAGTTGCGCCTGTTGTTCACCCAGTTGCCGGTTCATGGAGATCACCAGCGCGCAGATGACGGCGATGGCCAACACCAGCGGAAGAATCCCGAGCGCGACGATTTTGTGTTTGAGCTGCATCTTGGCTCCTGACCGGGCTGAGGGGATGCTAAGGCCCGGCATCATATGTCAAAGATACGCGCGTCCAGTAGCGGTGCTGGACGGAATGACCTCAGGTGAACATATCCATTTCTGCAGTAACGGCCACTTAGGGTTTCGCCCCGAGCGTCCGGCCCCTCGCTTGGGCTCGGCGTTCCTTCGCTCCGGTATCCATCCGGGGACACTGCCCTCCGGTCTGCTTCGCGACGACCTACATGCAGCGTGTTCGACTGCGTCGAACGGCGCTGCGCGCCACTCCCCGGATGAACACCTCCACTCAGCCTCCCGATGGGGCGGGTGGATCAAGATCAAAAGTTGCAGGCGAGCTAACGCTCGGCCTGTTGAGTGGTGAGGGGCAAAAGGCTTACCCGATCCACTGTGGGAGCGAGCCTGCTCGCGATGGCGGCCTGACAGCCGACCAATTACTCGCAGGTGTAGACCATTCCCCTGTGGGAGCGGCGTCTACGTAGAACTACGTAGACGACACGTACGTAGTAACGCGGATTTATTTGTAGACGGCATGCGGGGATATTGGGCCAGCTCCGCACAGCGGACACAATTATAAAAATTACCGCCGCAGTCCACTGGCTGTCGGCAGGAGACACGCTATGCCCCGTCTGGCTAAACACCTCGCCTGGTTTGCCGTGGCTGTCCTGGGAGCGTTTGCGCTAAGTGTCGTGGCCCTGCGCCGCGGCGAAGCGATCAATGCCCTCTGGATCGTAGTCGCAGCAGTCGCTATTTATCTCGTCGCATACCGCTACTACAGCCTGTTCATCGCCACCAAGGTGATGCAACTCGATCCCAATCGTGCCACGCCGGCTGTCGTTAATAACGATGGTCTGGACTACGTGCCGACCAACAAACACGTACTCTTCGGTCACCACTTCGCAGCCATCGCTGGCGCGGGGCCGCTGGTCGGTCCGGTCCTGGCGGCGCAGATGGGCTATTTGCCCGGTACGCTGTGGCTGATTGCCGGCGTGGTGCTGGCCGGTGCCGTTCAGGACTTCATGGTCCTGTTCATGTCCACTCGCCGCAACGGTCGTTCCCTGGGCGACATGGTCCGTGAAGAAATGGGCCGCATCCCCGGGACCATCGCGCTGTTTGGCTGCTTCCTGATCATGATCATCATCCTCGCGGTGCTGGCGTTGATCGTTGTGAAGGCCCTGGCCGAAAGCCCGTGGGGTATTTTCACGGTGATGGCGACCATCCCGATCGCGATGTTCATGGGCATTTACATGCGCTACATCCGTCCGGGTCGCATCGGTGAAATCTCCGTTGTCGGCGTGTTGCTGCTGCTCGGTTCGATCTGGCTGGGTGGGCAGATTGCCGCTGATCCGGTCTGGGCCAAGGCCTTTACCTTCACCGGGATCCAGATCACCTGGATGCTGATCGGCTACGGTTTTGTTGCGGCGGTATTGCCGGTGTGGCTGATTCTGGCGCCGCGGGACTACCTGTCGACCTTCCTGAAAATCGGCACCATCGTGGCCTTGGCGATTGGCATTCTGATCACCATGCCCGACTTGAAAATGCCGGCACTCACCCAGTTCGTCGACGGTACCGGGCCGGTATGGAAGGGCGGTTTGTTCCCGTTCCTGTTCATCACGATTGCCTGTGGCGCGGTCTCGGGTTTCCACGCGCTGATTGCTTCCGGCACCACGCCGAAGTTGTTGGCCAGCGAAGGCCATGCCCGTTACATCGGTTACGGCGGCATGCTGATGGAATCCTTCGTGGCCATCATGGCGATGGTGGCTGCGTCGGTGATCGAACCAGGCGTGTACTTCGCCATGAACAGCCCGGCGGCGCTTGTCGGCTCTGATGCTGTTTCGGTTGCTCAGACCGTCAGCAGCTGGGGCTTTGCGATTACCCCGGAAGCGCTGCAAGCAGTGGCCAAGGACATCGGTGAAACCACCATCCTGGCCCGTGCCGGCGGTGCGCCGACCCTGGCAGTCGGTATCGCGCAGATCCTGCACCACCTTCTGCCGGGTGAAAACACCATGGCGTTCTGGTACCACTTCGCGATCCTGTTCGAAGCGCTGTTCATCCTGACGGCCGTCGATGCCGGTACCCGTGCCGGACGTTTCATGCTGCAGGACTTGCTCGGTTCCTTCGTGCCGGCGCTGAAACGCACCGAATCCTGGACCGCCAACCTGATCGCGACCGCCGGTTGTGTGGCGATGTGGGGTTATCTGCTGTACCAGGGCGTGATCGATCCGCTGGGCGGCATCAACACCCTGTGGCCGTTGTTCGGTATCTCCAACCAGATGCTGGCCGGTATCGCGCTGATGTTGGCGACCGTTGTGCTGATCAAAATGAAACGCCAGCGCTATGTGTGGGTCACCATGTTGCCCGCCGTGTGGCTGCTGATCTGTACCACCACCGCCGGCTTCATCAAGCTGTTCGATGCCAACCCGGCGATCGGTTTCCTGGCCTTGGCCAAGAAGTACAGCGATGCGCTGGCCAACGGTCAGATCCTCGCCCCGGCGAAGAGCATCGACCAGATGCAGCACGTGATCTACAACGCGTACACCAACGCAACGCTGACCGCGCTGTTCTTGCTGGTGGTCTTCAGCATCCTGTTCTTTGCACTCAAGGTCGGTATCGCCGCCTGGGGCACCAAAGAACGTACGGATAAAGAAGCGCCATTCCAGGCATTGCCGGACGCTTGATCGAGGATTGCAGCATGTTCAATGACTTGAGTCGCCTCGGTAAATACCTCGGTCAGGCCGCGCGCCTGATGGTCGGCATGCCCGACTACGACACCTACGTCGAGCACATGCAAACCAAGCACCCGGACAAACCGGTGATGAGTTATGAGGTGTTCTTTCGGGAACGCCAGGAAGCTCGTTACGGAAGCAAGGCTGGACCGAAGTGCTGTTGATGGTCGGTGGCAGTGATGCCACCTGAATCTGTAAATAAAGAACCCGGCTGATGTGGCCGGGTTTTTTTTGAGTGAATGGCGTTGGCCGATCGGTGTTGAGTCAGCTTGCGGGGATGGTTTCGAGCGTTTCGAGATCCAGCAGGGTGAAATAACCACGGTCCGGCCTCCAGCCACCCGTATCAATGTGAATCACATTGCCAAGGCTGACGGGCATATAAAGCGGCGTATGCCCTACGACCAGTGCGCGCAGGCCTTCAACGCCATGTGTCTCCTGCTGATCGATCCGCCTTCGTGACCACATGCAGTAGTGCTGCACCTCCTGCAGACGCCTGTTGCTTTCCGGCGACTCCAGTTCCTTTCGCAGTTGCTGCCATGATGGAAACGGACAATCGGCGTGCACGATGCCGATCAGGCCGAATGCTGTTTCGACTTCGATCGCGATAGGGAGCTTGGCGAACTGCGCCGCAAATGCTTGCTTCTCGAACAGCGGCAGGTCCACGAACCATGAACCACCGTTGTCGATCCAGCTGTCGACATCGCAGGTATCGAAACACACCACGTAGTCGTCATGGTTGCCTCGCACCGGGTGGAACCATGCCTTGTCCAGCCAATCGAGCGCATCTAGGCACTCGGGCCCACGGTCAATCAGATCGCCAACACTGAACAGGCGATCTCGCAAGTGGTTGAACCCCGCTGCATCCAGAGCATCCTGCAACCGAGTGAAATGGCCATGAATGTCACCGACCGCGAAATCTCGACCGGCAACGTTTGCGGCGAAGCGCTTGACGCGCGACATCTCTAAAGTTTCGAGCATGGGAATGCCACTCCGGCAGCTCCCCAACGGGCTAGTCAGTTGAGTTTAGGCCAAGAAGTGGTACTCGACCTCACCGCGCCGGCAGGCAGACCATTACCGCCTGCCCAACGGCTGCCCGGATCAAACACCGTCAGAGCAAGTAGGCCGTTGCTTGCCCGAAATGGTTGTCCTGCACTCCGGCGATAAGGTGCAGAGGCATGTGTTGCGCATCCATGGATGGAACTTCGAAACTGTCCACAATCTGGGTGTGGCGCTCATTCAGCCCGGTCGACTCTTCGACAAGAGCCTTGGCCATTCTCGCGTGGTTCGCTGCGATTTCATTGAGAGTTGACACGTTACTTCTCCCGGTGACTGACCAAGCGCATCGCTGGCGTCCTAAGCGTTAATTAAAGTGCTGCCGCGTCAGAATTACGTCGTTCTGGGGCTGCTACGAGCATCTTCTGCAAACCTTAAGCCAGCAATAGTCAAAAAAATCGCGCAGCGTTTTTGATGCGACGAATGGTGGTGCCGATATATCCGGAGCATATAAGGTCGGGGAAAAAGGTGATTAGACGTGCCGAAGTTGTTTTGTTAAAAAAACAGTGCATGGCCGCTAATGACGCGCCAATGCATCTCCATTCAGTTAGATGGAAATCGCCCAACATTGAGCTGGGCAATGATCAATGAGTCTGATGCCGATACAGGGATAAGTAACTGCGACTTTGGCCAACTGCTCGCGCACAGAGGCATTGGGCTCATTGATCCCCTTTCTCTTCCACAGGTTGATCCTTTCGAACGAACCACATCGCACAGCGTTCTGCTGGTTGCTCGGGTGACGTCGCGCTACAGTTACCTTTTTGGACAAGGAAGAACCATGTGGATTTTGAAAGTAGCAGCGACTCGGCCCATTTTCCGCCAATGGTTGATCACTGCTTCTATCGGCCTTTTTGCGGTGGCGGGCGGTGCACAGGCTCAAACCTCTCCACAGGCGAACCAGGAGATAAAGGGCTTGCTGGATTTTGTGGAGCGCAGTGAGTGTAAGTTCGTGCGCAACGGCAGTGAATACCCTGGGCCCCAGGCTCGGGCACACCTCGAAAAGAAGCTGAATTATCTCGAAGGCAAGAACCTGGTGAGTAGCGCAGAAGACTTCATCGATCTCGCTGCCACTAAAAGCAGCATGAGTGGCAAAGCCTATGAAGTGCGTTGCTCGACAGGCGTCCAGCCGACGAGCACCTGGCTGAAGACAGAGCTACAGAGACAACGTCAGCACCATTGAGCCTAGCCCCCCCGAAACCGGGTACATATCCGTTTCTGCGGTGATGGCTGCTGGCGGTTTCGCTTTACAGCGACTCCCTTTTGCAGACGCCCAAAAGGAAGCAAAAGGCTTTGCCCCTCCATTCGGTGCCTCGCTAAGGCTCGGCATGCCCTCACTCCGGCATTGCTCCGGGGGCCCGCCGCCATCGGCCATCCATGGCCGGGGGCGGCTACCGTGGCATCCTTGCCGCGGTGCCCCCTGCGCAACGCCTGCGTTCGGCCTCTGGGAAAGGGGCAATAGATCAAAATCAAAAGCAACGGCAACGGCAACGGCAAGATCAACAGCTTCGCGAGCAAGCCCGCTCCCACATTAAGCAGATCGGCGTACAACTTTCGCTCCTCACCACTCAACAGGCCGAGCGTTAGCTCGCCTGCAGCCTTTGATCTTGATTCACCGCCCCCTCGAGAGGCCGAGTGGAGGTTCTGCGCAGTGGGCAACCCGGCATGGATGCCGGGTTAGCCGCCCCCGGCCATGGATGGCCGATGGCGGCGGGCCCACGGAGCAGGACCGGAGCGAGGGCATGCCGAGCCTAGGCGAGGCACCGAACGTCAGGGGCAGAAGCGCTTTGGTTACTTTCGCGCTTTTCGAAAGTGACCCGCTGTAAGAGCGGAACCATAAGCCGCCATCACCGCAGAAACGGATATGTACCCCAACCTTAAGTGAACAGCATCAGCCCCACTTGCCGGGGCTTTCTCGTTTCCGGGATTCGTACAGCCAAGTAGTTGTCATGAAATGAAAAGCCATTGTCGTCTGATGAGAAGCGACTCGCCAGACGGCGTCCTACAGTCCAATCAGCGCAATTCGACGCAGCACGCCCATCTTGCAGATTGGAGAATAAGAAAAAATGGCCAAAGCCGTACGCTTCTACGAAACCGGTGGTCCCGAAGTCCTTCGTTATGAGGAGGTCGAAGTTGGCGATCCCGGTCCAGGCCAGGTTCGTCTTCGTCATGTGGCGGTCGGCCTGAACTATGCCGACACTTACTTTCGCAATGGCACTTACCCGATCCCGATGCCCAATGGCATGGGGGTTGAAGCCTCCGGTGTGGTCCAGGCCATCGGCGAGGGGGTTACCAATGTCCGCGTGGGTGATCGCGTCACCTACACCGGTTTTCTCAATACATTGGGTGCCTACAGTACCGAACGACTGATCCCGGCCGCGCCGCTGATCAAACTGCCGGAAACCATCAGTTTCGAGACCGCCGCGGCCATGACCATGCGCGGCCTGACGTCGTCGTACCTGATGCGGCGCATTTACGATTTCAAGGCCGGCGACAGCATTCTGTTGCACGCCGCCGCTGGTGGTGTGGGCCTGATCGTTTCGCAGTGGGCCAAGCTGCTCGGCCTGAACGTCATTGGCACTGTGTCCACCGAGGCCAAGGGTGAAATCGCTCGTGCCCATGGCTGCGAGCATGTCATCAACTACAGCCATGAAGACGTCGCCCAGCGCGTTCGCGAGTTGACTGATGGCGTCGGTGTCAATGTGGTGTTCGACAGCGTCGGCAAAAACACCTTCATGGGTTCGCTGGATTCGCTCAAGCGTCGTGGCCTGATGGTGTGCGTCGGCACGGCATCCGGTCCGATCCCGGCCTTTGACCCGGTGATGCTGGCGATGAAAGGCTCGCTGTTCATGACCCGCCCGGCCCTGGCCGATTACATCGCCGATCCGGCGGAAAAAGCCGTGTTGGCGGGCGAGTTGTTCGACCATGTCGGCAGCGGTCGGATCAAGATCGAGATCAACCAGCACTATGCTTTGCAGGATGCCGTCCAGGCCCATCGCGACCTGGAATCACGCAAGACCACGGGCTCGTCGATTTTCGTCATTTAAGGGAGTCGTCTGCCATGAAAGTCGAACAATTGACCTGCAGCATTGGCGCCGAACTGATTGGCGTCAACCTTGCCGACGCGGTGCATGACGATGGCCTGTTTGCCGAGATTCGTGCGCAATTGCTCAAGCATCGCGTGGTGTTCCTGCGCGACCAGGACATCACCCGCGCCGAGCACTTGGCCTTCGCCCGTCGCTTCGGCGAGCTGGAAGATCACCCGGTGGCGGGCAGCGACCCGGATCATCCGGGGCTGGTGCGCATCTACAAGAACCCGGACCAGCCGGCGGACCGCTATGAAAACTCCTGGCACAGCGATGCCACCTGGCGTGAGGCCCCGCCGATGGGCTGCGTGCTGCGCTGCGTGGAGTGCCCACCGGTGGGCGGCGACACGATGTGGGCCAACATGGTCGAGGCCTACGCGCGCTTGCCGGAAGACGTGAAGGTGAAGATTGCCGACCTGCGCGCCCGCCACAGTATCGAAGCCAGCTTCGGTGCGGCCATGCCGATCGAAAAACGCCTGGCACTCAGGGAGAGATTCCCGGATGCCGAGCACCCGGTGGTGCGCACGCACCCGGAAACCGGCGAGAAGGTGCTGTTCGTCAACGCCTTCACGACGCACTTGAGCAATTACCACACCCCCGAGCGGGTGCGTTTCGGCCAGGACGCCAACCCTGGCGCGAGCGAGTTGCTGCGCTACCTGATCAGCCAGGCGTACATCCCCGAGTATCAAGTGCGCTGGCGCTGGAAGCCCAACAGCATCGCCATCTGGGACAACCGCAGTACCCAGCATTACGCCGTCATGGATTACCCGCCGTGCCATCGCAAGATGGACCGCGCCGGGATCATCGGCGACAAGACTTACTGATCGACCCCTTCTGCATTCGCACTCGTAAAGACGTCTGCCCGGCACGATCCCGGGTGGGCGCGACAATCATAAAAACAGGAGTAACTCATGCAATTCTTCGACGATTCCCTGCACCCGGAAAACATGGAAAAGGTGGTCATCACCGTGGCCCCGTACGGCCCGGAATGGATGCCGGAAGACTTCCCCGAAGACATCCCGCTGACCATGGACGAACAGGTGCAAAAAGCGGTCGAATGTTATGAGGCCGGTGCCACGGTTCTGCACCTGCATGTGCGCGAACTGGACGGCAAGGGCTCCAAGCGCCTGTCCAAGTTCAATGAGTTGATCGCCGGTGTGCGTGAAGCCGTGCCGGACATGATCATCCAGGTCGGTGGTTCGATTTCCTTCGCGCCGGAAAGCGATGGCGAAGCCGCCAAGTGGCTGTCTGACGATACGCGCCACATGCTGGCCGAGCTGACGCCAAAGCCGGATCAGGTCACGGTGGCCATCAACACCACCCAGATGAACATCATGGAACTGCTGTATCCGGAATACCTGGAAGGCACGTCCCTGGCCAATCCCCTGTATCAGGCCGCCTACAGCGAAATGACCGTGCCGGCAGGCCCGGCCTGGGTCGCCGAACACCTCAAGCGTCTGATGGACAACGGTATCCAGCCGCACTTCCAGCTGACTGGCATGCACGCGATGGAAACCCTCGAGCGTCTGGTGCGCAAGGGCGTCTACAAGGGCCCGTTGAACCTGACCTGGATCGGCATCGGCGGCGGTTTCGATGGCCCAAATCCGTTCAACTTCTTCAACTTCATCCACCGCGCGCCAGACGGTTGCACCCTGACCTCCGAGTCGCTGCTCAAGAACGTCATGCCGTTCAACACCATGTCGATGGCCATGGGGATGCACCCGCGTGTGGGCAATGAAGACACTATCATTGATCACAAGGGCGATCGTTTCGGCTCAGTTGCGCAGATCAAGCAGACCGTGCGCATCGCTCATGAACTGGGTCGCGAAATCGCCACCGGCAAAGAAGCCCGTGAGATCTACCGCATCGGCGTGCAGTACCAGAGCATCGAAGAAACGCTGCTGGCCAACGGTATGGCCCCCAACCGCAAGGCCGGGCAGAAAGGTGTGCCGCAACGCGGCTGATCGGCAGACGAAGCGGGAGATCAATGACCTCCCGCTGTCTGCACTGCAACACGCTTGATAACAACAATAAAACAAAGCTTTGAGGAGGCTGCATGGCCTTTCTACCAATCGCCGCAGACGATGACGACTGTGCTGTCGGTGTTGCGCGTCCGTATGCCTGGATCGTCTTCGCACTGACGTTCGGGCTGTTGATTTCCGATTACATGTCGCGCCAGGTGCTGAACGCAGTGTTCCCGATGCTCAAGGGCGAATGGGCCTTGAGCGACGGCCAGCTCGGTCTGCTCAGTGGCATTGTCGCCCTGATGGTGGGCCTGCTGACATTTCCCCTGTCATTGCTCGCGGATCGCTTCGGCCGGGTCAAGAGCCTGGCTCTGATGGCCTTGCTGTGGAGCCTGGCGACGCTGGGCTGCGCCGTGGCGCAGGACTATCAGCAGATGTTCATTGCACGGTTCATGGTCGGCGTCGGCGAAGCGGCGTACGGCAGCGTCGGCATCGCGGTGGTGATTTCGGTGTTTCCCAAACACCTGCGTGCAACGCTGACCAGTGCCTTCATGGCGGGTGGCATGTTCGGTTCGGTATTAGGCATGGCGCTGGGCGGTGCAATCGCCGCCAAGCTTGGCTGGCGCTGGTCGTTTGCCGGTATGGCGCTGTTCGGCCTGCTGCTGGCAGTGCTTTACCCAGTCATCGTCAAGGAAGCGCGCATTGCGCCGCAACGTGCCTCCCTGGCGGCGAACAAGGCGGCTGCAGCGGTCAAGCGTCCGTTGCGTACGCTGTTTTCCAGCCGCTCGGTCATCGCTGCCTACATCGGCAGTGGCTTGCAACTGTTCGTCGGCGGCACCGTCATTGTGTGGATGCCCAGTTACCTCAATCGTTATTACGACATGGCCACGGACAAGGCGGGCGGTGTCGCGGCGATCATCGTGCTGTGCAGCGGTGCGGGGATGATCCTGTGCGGCATGCTCAGCGATCGACTGTCGCGCCATTCGCCGGAGCGCAAAGTCGCCTTGGCCATCGCCTATTGCCTGGGCAGTTGCCTGCTGTTGTCGGCGGCGTTCGCACTGCCGGCAGGGCCTGTGCAATTGGTGCTGATCTGCCTGGGCATGTTGATTGCCGCCGGCACGACCGGCCCTTGCGGAGCGATGGTTGCCAACCTGACCCATTACTCGGTCCATGGCACGGCCTTCGCCACGCTGACCCTGGCCAACAACATGTTGGGGCTGGCGCCTGGGCCGTTCATCACCGGCAAGGTGTCCGACCTCATCGGCTTGCAGGCTGCTTTTCAATTAGTGCCACTGGTCAGCCTCGCGGCAGCGGCCGTGTTCTTTTATGCCAAGTGTCATTACCACAAGGACATTGCCCGGCTTAAGGGCGAGCAAGTCCACGATTCGATGAGCAAAGCGGTGTTAGAGGTGAAGTTGTGAGTGGTCGTTTACGTATTGATGTGTTCTTCGATTTCATCTGCCCCTGGTGCCTGATCGGCAAGCGTCAACTGGAGCATGCGCAGGTACAGTTTCGCAGTCGCCACCCGGATGTGCAGATCACCACGGTGTGGCATGGCGTGCAGTTGCTGCCTCAGTTGCCGGTACAAGGTGAGCCCTTCGCCGATTTCTACCGCAAACGTCTGGGCAACGCCGACGCTATGACCATGCGCCAAGCCCAGGTACAGCAGGCTGCCGCGGCGGTTGGACTGACCATCGACCTCAGCCACATCGAGACGATGCCCAACACCGCAGACGCCCACCGTTTGTTCGAACGAGTCAGCGTACTGGGCAATGCTACTCAGCGTGAAATGTTGCTCGAACGGCTGTTCGCCGCTTATTTCCGCAAACGCGAAAACCTGGGGTGCAGCGAGACCTTGCTCGCCATTGCCCGCTCCTGCGGCGTCGATACAGACGCGGTGCTCGATTGCCTGAAGGGCGACGCCACGCCATTCGATGGCTTCCCCGGCGCGACCAGTGGCGTGCCGAGCTTTCAGTTCGACCGCCGCATGACGGTGATCGGTGCACAACCTGCTCAGGCGCTGCTCGGGGCCATGAACGAATCACTCAAGAAAAGTGATTACGAGCGGCAACCGGCATGAGCCTTCGTATCCCCGTGCCTGCCGGAAAACTCCCGCAGGCGGGCGGTCGTGCACTGTTCGAATTCGATGACAAAAGCCTGGCGTTATTCAACGTCGAAGGTGACGTGTTTGCCATCGACGACAGTTGCCCCCACCAAGGCGCCTCGCTGTGTGGCGGGCGCCTTGAGGGGCGGGTGATTCAATGCTGCGCCCACGGCCTGCGCTTCGATCTGCGCAGCGGTTACTTGCTCAATTCCACTGCTGTCAAAGTCGCCAACTACCCGGTCGAGATCATCGACGGCCAGGCGTTCATCGTCATCGTTCCCGAGGAGGCCGCGCCATGAGCGCCATCGCTCTCACCCGTATCCACAGCCGAACGCGCGAATTGGCGCCAGGTTTTGTCGTCAGCTTGATCGTTGCTGCCGCAGCGTCCTTTTTGTCCGAGCACTACGGTGCGCCGGTGATGTTGTTCGCTTTGTTGCTGGGTATGGCGCTGAACTTTCTGGCCGGTGACGGTGCCTGCAAGGCTGGTATCGAGTTCACTGCGCGCACGGTGTTGCGCATCGGCGTGGCCTTGCTGGGCATGCGCATCACCCTCGAACAGATTGCCGCGCTGGGCTGGAAGCCTGTGGCCCTGGTGGTGATTCTGGTGGTGGTGACCATCGGCGTTTCAGTGATCGCGGCCAAGGCGCTGGGCTTTCAGCGTTTGTTCGGCATGCTCACCGGTGGGGCCACTGCGATTTGTGGTGCATCGGCGGCATTGGCGCTGGCGGCGGCATTGCCGAACCATCCGCAGAAAGAACGCGCGACGTTATTCACGGTGATCGGGGTGTCGGCGCTGTCGACCCTGGCGATGATCGTGTACCCGATGATTGCCAACTGGCTGTCGTTGTCGCCACAGGTGGCGGGCGTGTTCCTGGGGGCGACCATCCACGATGTCGCCCAGGTCGTCGGTGCCGGTTACAGCATGTCGACCGAGACCGGTGATACCGCCACGGTGGTCAAGCTGATGCGGGTCGCCATGCTGCTGCCGGTGATTGTCTGCGCCGCCATGATTACCCGCATGCAGGGCGCCGACCCGACCGGCAAACGACCGCCGCTGCTGCCATGGTTCGCCGTTGGTTTTCTGATTCTGGCCTGTATCAACAGCACCGGCTGGGTAGTCCCGGTGGTGCAGGGATCGGTCAATGAATTGTCGCGCTGGTGCCTGGTGGTTTCCATCAGCGCCCTGGGCATGAAAACCCAGCTCAAGGAGTTGGCCGCTGTCGGCATCAAGCCGATCCTGTTGATGGTGGGGGAGACGGTGTTCCTTGTCGTGCTGGTGCTGTTAATGCTGCGCTGGGGTCTCTAAGACCGTTAAAAAATATTGGCTGCGACGCATCTTTTGTAGCAGCTGGCGAAGCCTGCGTTCGGCCGCGCAGCGGTCGTGAATTCAAACGATAAGGGTGCATCAGGAAACCCGTGCATCTTGTTTTTACGACTGCTACGCAGCCGAACGCAGCCTCGCGGGCTCGGCAGCTGCTACAGGGCCGCACTGCGGTTGACTCCTCGGCCGGTGCTATAAACACCGGTTTTTTTGCGGCGACTGTACCAGCAGTCGCCATTTTTTTTGCGTCCCTTTCAGTCGATTCAGGGGGCCGAGGAGCCGGGCAGGGTGCTCGGTTCGCTGGGTGCCTTGGGTTGTTTTTGCGCGCTGCGCCAAGCCGCCGGCGGCATACCGAACTGGGTGATGAACCAGCGTGTGAAGGAACTCGCCATGGAGTAGCCGAGCATGTCAGCGATCCGGCCCAACGAGTAATTCGGGTTTTCCAGGTAGCGCAACACCAGGTCGCGGCGCACGTCGTTGATCAGGTCGTTGAAGGCGCAGCCGTCGTCTTTGAGGCGTCGTTGCAGGGTCCGAACGTTCATGCCCTGGGTCTGGGCGATCTGCTCGATGGTGGCGCGTCCCATCGGCAACAACAGGTAAATGGCTTTGCGCACCTCGAACAGCATCGAAGGGCCTTCGTGGTTCAGCAGCGAGTCGAGGTAACTCTGGGCGTAGCGCGCCATGGCCGGGTCGGCATGCGGGTTGGTCATGTCGAGGCTGGCATTGGGACAGACAATGCCATTGAACTCGCTGCCGAACTCCAGTTTGCAGCCGAACAGACGGCGATGCAGTTGCAGGTTGTCGGGAGGCTGGTGCGTGAAGTTGACACTGTAGGGATGCCAGTGTGCGCCGAGCAGGGCGGCGCACAGGCGGAACATCACGCCGATGGCCAGTTCATTGGCTTGTCGGCAGGGCATCGGCGACTCGGTGACCACCTCTTCGCGAATGATCACCATCTTGCCAGCCTCCTCGATGAAGAGGGCCAGCGAATCGTTCATCAGATGCCGGTAGTGCACCAGCACTTGCAACGTATCACGCAGCGTACGCTGGTGGCTGAGCAGCAGACTGACCACGCCGAAGTCCGAGAGCTGGCGCGACTCGGCCATGCTCAGGCCGAAACTCTGGCAGCCACTGGCGACGGCTGAATCCTCCAGCAGACGCACGGCGGCATCGATGGGAATGCGATGTTCAGGGGCTTGCAGCTTGGCTTTGCTCAAACCGACGCCGGCCAGTACATCGCGCGGGTTGAACCCCAGGTACTGAGTGACCTCCAGGTAGTTGGTCAAGACGGCGGCGCGAACAAGCTTGGGCATGCGAAGGTCTTTCCTGGGCCGGATGCGATTCAAATTTGCGTGGCGACTATATCCAGCACATCAACAATTGAACAGTTGTGACGTTGTCGAGGGCGCTCGCCCAATGCTGTCCAAAATCACACCGTCGTTGTGCAGCAATCGACGCTCACCCATTGATTACAGTGAGCTGTAGAGAACCTGCGGGGATATTCGACCAATGGTCGCTGCGCGCCAACACCTGGAAATTTGTCATGAAAAGAAAAGTGCCTGACGTCCAATGAAAAGCGCCTCGGGCGAGCGCTCTTTAATGTCAGTCCTACAAAAAGCCCCTGGCGAATAGAGCCAGTCGAGTCATCGAGAAAGCGAAGGTGTTGACGTGGACAAACTGCAAACTGCCGCAACCGTTCTGATCGTACCGGGTCTGCGCGAGCACGTTGCCGAACATTGGCAAACGTTGCTGGAAACCAGGCTGTGCAAAGTGCGCAGTGTGCCGCCGCTGGACACCGACAAACTCGATTGCAGCAAGCGGGTCGAAGCGATTCAGCATGAATTGGAACAGATCGACGGGCCGGTGATTCTGGTCGCTCACAGCGCCGGCGTGTTGATGGTTGCGCACTGGGCTGCGCGGCACAGTCGGCCGATCAAAGGCGCGCTGCTGGCCGCTCCGCCGGACCTTGATGCCCAATGGCCGCAAGGCTACCCCTGCGCTGAAACCCTGCGTACCCAGGGTTGGGACCCTCTACCCAAAGGCCGGTTGCCGTTCCGCAGCCTGGTGGCCGCCAGTACCAACGACCACCTCGCCAGCCTGGACGCCGCCACGCGCATGGCCGAAGGCTGGGGCAGCGAACTGCTCAATCTCGGTGAAGTCGGTCATCTCAATCCTGCTGCCGGGTATGGGCGCTGGCCACACGCCGAAGCACTCATCCTCGAGCTGGATCGCTAGTTCAGGCGCCGGTTGGCCCGCGCCATCCGGCATTTGCCCTCACTCCTGAAAACGTAAACCCCTGGAACAAGGGGTTGCGCGAGGGCGGCTGCGCTTAAAACAAATACAAAAAGGCGGAGACAACGCAATGCACAACAATAAGAGTCACGGGTTCGCACCCTCGCGTTACACCTTGTTGGCCTCGGCCATTCTGGCCGCAGCCGTGCCGGTCGCGCAGGCGGTCGAGCTCGCCACAGGTAACCCTGACTGGACCGTGCGTCTTGATAACACCGTGAAGTACAACTACGGCGTACGCACCGAAAGCGCCGACAAACGCATGCTGGCAACGCCGAACAACAACGACGGCGACTACAACTTCCGCAAGGCCGGGACCAACATCACCAACCGTGTTGACCTGTTGACCGAGATGGATGTGGTCTACCAGAACCACATGGGTTTTCGTGTCAGCGCCGCCAGTTGGTACGACAAGGCCTACGAGAACACTGGTTCCAATTCCAACCCGTTCGTCAATGGCAACGACGCAAGGTCGGGGCTGGTCGCCAACGACCCACGACTGGCCGGGGTCACCGGCGACAATGTCGGCAACGGTAGCCCGCACCTGAGCAACTATGCCCAGCGTTACTACACCGGTCCTTCCGGTGAAATCCTCGATGCCTTCGTGTTCTACAGCACCGAAGTGGGCGAGGAGTCGCTGCTGAGCGTCAAGGCCGGACAGCACAACGTGTTCTGGGGCGAGACCATTCTCAACCCGGTGCACTCGATCAGTTACGGCCAATCCGGACTGGACCTGGCCAAACTGGCCGCCTCGCCGGGCACTGAAGCGAAGGAACTGTTCGTTCCGCGTAATCAGCTGTCGATGTCATTCACGGTCAATCCCGAACTGACCGTGGGCGCCCAGTATTTCCTCGATTGGGACGCCGCGCGCCTGCCGGAAGCCGGCACTTATTACGGTGGTTCCGATCTGGTCGGTTTCGGTGCGCAGTCGTTCCTGCTGGGCAACACCAATGGCGTGGTGCCTGGCAGTCCGCTGGGTTGTGGCCTGGCGCCGTGCAACGGCTTGACCAACGTGCGTCGTGGGCATGACCTGACGCCGGACAAGCGCGGTGACTGGGGCGTTATGGCCAAGTGGTCGCCGGCCTGGCTGGATGGCACCCTCGGCGTTTACTACCGCGAAACCTCGGAAATCCTGCCGCAAGCCTGGCTGGATGCCAGAGGCCTGAGTTCGGCCAACCCCAACGGCACCCCGCCGGCAGGGCAAGTGCCTGCAGTGGTCAATACGCTCAACTCGCTGAGCACCGCCACCTATCAAATGGCCTATGCCGACAACATCAAGATCGTTGGCCTGAGCCTGTCCAAGGACGTTGGCGGGGTGAGTGTGGGTTCGGACCTGAACATTCGCCACAACATGCCGCTGGCCAGTATTCCGGCGATTGTCAGCACTAACAGTCCGCTGGGTTTGGGCGCCGGCCTCGGTCTGTTGCCGGCCCGCACGGCCGCCACCGGTGTGGTCTACGACACCCCGCAAAAGGGCGACAGCATGGCCGCCACCGGCGACACCTTGCACTGGACGCTCAACGGTCTGATGACCATTGCCAAAACGCCTGTGTTCGATTCGGCAACCCTGCTTGGCGAGCTGTATTACAGCAACCTGCTCAAGCTCGATAGCAAGAACGAGGCGCTCTACAAGGGCAAGGACACCTATCGCGGCATCGACCAGCCGACCCGGGACAACTGGGGCATCGCGGTCAACTTCACACCGACCTGGTACCAGGTGTTTCCCGGTGTCGACCTCAACGCGCCGATGTCCATCAACGTCGGTCTCGACGGCGTCTCACCGGTGTCCGGTGGCGGTGCCAAAGACACCGGTAACTACGCCATCGGCCTCGGCGCCGTTGTGTACAACAAATACTTCGTTGATCTGAAGTACGTGGACTCCTTCGGCAAGACCGACAAGTGCGACGCCAGCGGTCTGAGTACCGGCGCGGCCAATGCCGGCAGCGGCGACGGCTCCACACCCAATGCCTTTAGCGGCAATGAAAACTACGCCTGTTACGCCGGTGGCTACTCGGCCTTCTCCGGTGGTGGTGCAACGACTGAGGACCGTGGCGCCGTATACCTGACGATGAAAACCACTTTTTGATTCACCACTGATTTGCTCAATGCAAGCAGGAGAATAACAAGATGAAATTCGCCAAAACCGTGTTGGCCGCTTCACTGGCCATGGTCCTTGCCGCCCAGGCACAGGCCGCTGTTTCACCCCAGGACGTTGCGAAACTCGGCAGCAGCCTGACCTTGGTGGGCGCCGAAAAGGCCGGGAACGCTGATGGTTCCATCCCCGCCTACAACGGTGGCCTGACCACGGCACCGGCCAGTTTCAAAGCCGGCGACAGCATGCGTCCGGACCCGTTCGCCAACGAAAAACCGCTGCTGGTGATCGACGGCAAAAACGTCGATAAGTACAAGAATATGCTCAGCGCCACCACGGTCGAACTGGCCAAGCGCTTCCCGACTTTCCGTGTCGATGTGTTCCCGACTCACCGCACCGTCTCGCTGCCCCAAGCCATCTTGGATAACGGTGTGAAGAACGCCAGCGGCGCCAAGTCGCTCGAAGGTGGACTGGCCATCGACAACGTGCTGCCGGGCGCACCGTTCCCGATCCCGCAGTCGGGCAACGAAGCGATGTGGAACTTCCTGTTGCGTTATCAGGGCGTGAGCATCAACACCAAGTACGACTCGTGGAACGTCGATTCCGCTGGTATTGCGAGCCTGGCGATCACCGGGCAGGCGTTCATTTCCTATCCGATCTACGAAAACCTGACGCAGCCGATCAGCAGCGCCGATGTGTACTACCAGATGAAGCTCTCTTACACCGGCCCAGCGCGCCGGGCCGGTGAAGCGATCATGCTCAAGGACGCCGCCAACCCGTTGCAGCAACCGCGTCGCGCCTGGCAGTACTTGCCGGGCCAGCGCCGGGTGAAACTGGCGCCAAACCTGGCCTACGACACGCCGAACCCTGGCACCGCCGGCGCGGGCACCTACGATGACGTGTTCGTGTTCAACGGGGCGCTGGATCGCTATGACTGGAAGCTGGTGGGCAAGCAGGAAATGATCGTGCCTTACAACACCTACAAGCTGACCTACGTCCAGGATCCGAAGTCGCTGACCACCGCCAATCACCTCGCGCCGGACTTCGTGCGCTGGGAAAAACACCGCGTGTGGGTCGTCGAAGGCACCCTCAAGTCCGGTGCTCGCCACATCTACGCCAAGCGCCGCTTCTACCTCGACGAAGACAGTTGGACCGCTCTGGCTTCGGATCAATACGACGCCCGTGGCCAGCTCTATCGCGGTTCCTTCGCCTTCCTCAGCCAGAGCTATGACAAGCAGGTGCCGGACTCCACGCCGTTCATGATCTACGACCTGGTCGGCGGCACCTACAACATTAACGGTGTGGTCGGCCCTTACGGCGGCATCAAGTACATCGACCCGCTCTCCAAGGCGCAGTGGTCGTCGGAGTCCCTGGCCGGCGCCGGTATTCGCTGAGCCAACCGCAAAAACGCTCGCTCGACTCACTGCTCACGAGGCGGTGGGAGCGAGCGGGCGCGAGGTTTCAACGTCAGGCACACGGACGTGTGTCCCGGCGCGGTTTTCCGAAGAGGACGCGGTATGTGTTCGTATAAAAATTGTTTGCAGCTGGCGTTTGGCGTTGTGCTTGGCGTGTTGCAGGGCATCACCCACGCAGCCGACTACGTCGATGTGCTGGACCTGCCTGTCAGGGTCAGCACTTTGGCCGTCAACAGTCCGTTGTCCGGTATGGGCCGCGCCGGTGAGCGCGTGATCGCCGTCGGTCAGCGTGGCCATATTCTGTTTTCCGATGATTCCGGTCAGCACTGGCAGCAGGCCGCTGTGCCGGCCAGTGCCGACCTTACTGCGGTGAGTTTTCCGACCACCACCCAGGGCTGGGCGGTGGGTAACGATGGCGTGGTGTTGCACAGCAACGATGCGGGTGCGACCTGGCGCAAGCAACTGGACGGCCGCGAGATCGGGGCCTTGCTGGTCAAGCATTACCAGGCGTTGGCCCGTGCAGAACCTGGCAACGAACAATGGCCGCTGCTGGTCGCCGAAGGGGAGCGCCTGGTGGCGCAGGGTGCCGATAAACCCTTGCTCGATGTCTGGTTCGCCAACGACCGCCTCGGCTATGTGGTCGGGGTGTTTAACCTGATCCTGCGCACCGAGGATGGCGGCCAGAGCTGGACGCCGTTCCAGGACCGCACCGACAACCCGCAGGGCTATCACCTCAACGCCATCGCCTCCACCGGTGATGCGCTGTACATCGCCGGCGAGCAGGGCCTGTTGCTCAAATGGGATGACGCAAAACAGCGCTTCGCCGCCGTGCAGACACCTTATCAGGGCAGTTTTTTCGGTGTGCTCGGCAAACCTGGGGAAGCGCTCGTCTACGGCTTGCGCGGCAATGTGCTACGCAGCACCGATGGCGGTCTCAGCTGGACCCCGCAGAAAAGTGGCCTGCACGTCAGCATCACCGCCGGCATCGTCGATGCGCAGGGTGATTACCGCTTGTTTACTCAGGGCGGGCAGATGCTGGTGAGCCAGGGCGCCGGTGCGCAAATGCACTGGGTGCAGCAAGCCGAGCCGGTCCCGGTGACGGGCGTCACGCGCGCCGCCGACGGTGCGCTGGTGGTGGTTGGCAGCCGTGGTGCACGGACGTTGTCCGTTGAATAAGCCCTCGAACCCTTAGAGCGAGAACCCAGACATGGGCCATATCAAACAAGAAACCATGCCGGTGATCCGCGATCTGCGGGACTTCGACCGCCAATCCGGCAATCGGCTGGAGCGGCTGGTGTTCAACTACCGTCCGCTGTTCATGCTGCTGATGGCGCTGGCCACCGTGGTGTTGGGCTACATGGCCGCGACGCGCCTGGAGCTGCGTCCCAGCTTCGAGAAAATGATTCCGCAGAGTCAGCCGTACATCCAGAACTTCCTGGAAAACCGCCAGTCGTTGCGCGGTTTGGGCAACTCGGTGCGGGTGGTGGTGGAGAACACTCAGGGCGATATTTTCGACCCCAGCTACCTGGACGTGCTCAAGCAGGTCAATGACAAATTGTTCCTCACCGAAGGCGTCGACCGCGCCTGGATGAAGTCGTTGTGGAGCCCGGCGGTGCGCTGGACCGAAGTCACCGAGGAAGGTTTCCAGGGTGGCCCGGTGATGCCCGATACCTATGAGGGCAAGCCTGAGCAAATAGAACAGCTGCGCCAGAACATTTCCCGCGCTGGTATCGTCGGCAGTCTGGTGGCCAGCGACTACAAATCGAGCATGCTGATCGTGCCGCTGCTGGACAAGGCCACGGCCAGCGGTCAGCGCATCGACTACCACGCCTTTTCGCAGATGCTCGAAGAGCAGTTGCGCGACAAGATCGAATTCGCCGACGACAGCGCTGCACGCAAGGCCGGGGAGGAGGGCAAGGGCCAGTACAAAGTCCGGGTGATTGGTTTCGCCAAGCTGATGGGCGACCTGATCGACGGGCTGATTCAGGTGATGATGTTCTTCGGCCTGGCGGTGGTCACTTCGCTGATCATCATTTACGCCTACACCCGATGCGTTCGCAGCACCTTGCTGGTAGTCGGTTGCTCGTTGATCGCGGTGGTCTGGCAACTCGGCATCGTCGCCTGGCTCGGCTATGCAATCGACCCGTACTCGGTGCTGGTGCCTTTTCTGATTTTCGCCATCGGTGTGTCCCATGCGGCGCAGAAGATGAACGGGATCATGCAAGACATCGCCCGCGGCACCCACAAACTCATCGCCGCACGCTACACCTTCCGCCGTCTGTTCATTGCCGGTGTCACCGCGCTGCTGGCCGACGCCGTCGGATTCGCGGTGCTGATGCTGATCGATATTCCGGTGATTCGAGACCTGGCGATCACCGCCAGCATCGGTGTGGCGGTGCTGATTTTTACCTCGCTATTACTGATGCCGGTGGCGCTGTCCTATGTCGGCGTCGGGGCCAAGGCTGCCGAGCGTGCGCTGAAAATCGACACGCGCGCAGAAGGGCACAAAGGCTTCGGCAAACTGTGGGACTTGCTCGACCGCTTCACCACGGCCAAATGGGCCATGGGGGCGGTATTGGTCGCGGTATTGATGGGCATCGGCGGCTTCATGGTCAGCCTGCAACTGAAGATCGGCGACCTGGAAAGTGGCGCGCCGGAGTTGCGTGCCGACTCTCGCTATAACCGTGACAACGCCTACATCACCAGCCACTACGCGCTGTCCAGCGACCTGTTCGCGGTGATGATCAAGACCGCACCGGAAGGCTGCTTGAACTACAAGACGCTGGTCCTCGCCGACCGTTTGGCCTGGGAGCTGCAGCAGTATCCGGGCGTACAGGCGACGGCTTCGTTGGTCAACGCGGTGCGCCAAATCACCGCCGGCACCTATGAAGGCAACCCCAAGCTCAACAGCATCCAGCGCAATCAGGACGTGCTGAACTATGCCGCGCAGCAAGCCTCGGTCAACTCCCCGGAGTTGTTCAACACCGATTGTTCGCTGATGCCGGTGATCACTTTTCTCAAGGACCACAAGGCCGAGACGCTGGATGCCGTGGTGGGCATCGCCGAAAAATTCGCCCGGGAGAACAACAGCGAAGATCGACAGTTTCTGCTGGCGGCCGGGTCGGCCGGGATTGAGGCGGCGACCAACATTGTGGTGCGCGAGGCCAATCGCACGATGCTGTTGTACGTCTATGCGGCGGTGACGTTGTTCTGCCTGATCACCTTCCGCAGTTGGCGCGCGACGCTGGTCGCCCTGCTGCCACTGGTGCTGACGTCGATCCTCTGCGAAGCGTTGATGGTGGTCATGGGTATTGGCGTGAAAGTCGCGACCCTGCCGGTGATCGCATTGGGCGTGGGCATCGGCGTGGATTACGCGTTGTACCTGCTCAGCGTGCAGTTGCATTACCAGCGCCAGGGCCTGCCGCTGTCTCAGGCTTACCGCAACGCCGTGTCGTTTACCGGCCGGGTCGTGGGCCTGGTGGGCATCACCCTGGCGGCCGGCGTGGTGTGCTGGGTCTGGTCGCCGATCAAGTTCCAGGCTGACATGGGCATCCTGCTGACCTTCATGTTCCTGTGGAACATGCTCGGCGCGCTGGTGCTGATTCCTGCCCTGTCTTACTTCCTGCTGCGTCACCCCGTTTCGCAAGCCCACGTGGCACAAGCCGGTGCAACCGGCACATCCCAACGCCAGGGCATGCCGCATGCCCTGACCACTTCCGAGTAAGCCAACGATGTCTGATTACAAAGCTCCTTTGCGCGATATGCGCTTCGTACTCAACGAAGTCTTCCAGGTGTCCCGGCTATGGGCCCAATTGCCTGGCCTGGCCGAAGTGATCGATGAAGAAACGGCCGCCGCGATCCTTGAAGAGGCTGGCAAAATCAGTGGCGAAGTTATCGCAACGCTGAACCGCAGCAGTGATGAACAAGGCTGCACCTGGAGCAACGGCGCGGTCCAGGCACCGGACGGTTTTGTCGCGGCTTATCAGGCCTTCGCCGAAGGTGGTTGGGTGGGTGTTGGCGGTGATCCGCAGTTCGGTGGCATGGGCATGCCCAAGGCCATTTCGGCTCAGGTCGAGGAGATGGTCAACTCGGCCAGTCTATCGTTCGGCCTGTACCCGATGCTGACCGCCGGTGCGTGCCTGTCGATCAATGCCCACGCCAGTCAGGAACTCAAGGAACGCTATCTGCCGAACATGTACGCTGGCGCCTGGACCGGCTCAATGTGCCTGACCGAGGCGCATGCCGGCACGGACCTGGGCCTGATTCGCACCCGAGCCGAACCTCAGGCCGACGGCAGTTTCAAGATCAGCGGCAGCAAGATTTTCATCACCGGCGGCGAGCACGACCTGACTGAAAACATTATCCATCTGGTACTGGCGCGGTTACCGGATGCACCCGCCGGACCCAAGGGGATTTCGTTGTTTCTGGTGCCCAAGGTGCTGGTCAATGACGATGGCTCGCTGGGTGAGCACAACGCGCTGTCCTGCGGTTCCATCGAGCACAAGATGGGCATCAAGGCCTCCGCCACGTGCGTGATGAACTTTGACGGGGCGACCGGCTGGATCATCGATGCGCCGAACAAGGGGCTGGCGGCGATGTTCACCATGATGAACTACGAACGTCTGGGCGTGGGTATCCAGGGCCTGGCGCTGGGTGAGCGTTCGTACCAGAACGCCGTCGAATATGCCCGTGATCGCCTGCAAAGCCGTTCGCCGACGGGCGCACAGAACAAGGAAAAAGCAGCCGATCCGATCATCGTTCACCCGGATGTACGGCGGATGCTGTTGACCATGAAGGCCTTGAACGAAGGCGGGCGGGCGTTCTCCAGCTACGTCGCCCTGCAACTGGATACCGCCAAGTACAGCGATGACGCGGCAACCCGCACCCGCGCCCAGGAGCTGGTGTCGCTGCTGACCCCGGTGGCCAAGGCGTTCCTCACCGACATGGGGCTGGAAACCACGGTGCATGGCCAGCAGATCTTCGGCGGCCATGGTTATATCCGCGAATGGGGCCAGGAGCAATTGGTTCGCGACGTGCGCATCACCCAGATCTACGAAGGCACCAACGGCATCCAGTCACTGGACCTGGCCGGGCGCAAAATCGTCGGCAGCGGCGGGGCGCTGTTCCGGCTGTTCGCTTCGGAAATCCGCAACTTTACCGCCAATGCCTGCGCTGACCTCGGCGAGTTCACCAAACCGTTGAACGCCGCCGTCGACACCCTCGACGAACTGACCGCATGGCTGATGGACCGAGCCCAGAACAACCCGAATGAAATCGGCGCGGCTTCGGTCGAGTACCTGCACGTGTTCGGCTACACCGCGTACGCCTACATGTGGGCGCGAATGGCCAAGGCCGCCATGAGCACGCATTCAAAAGACGATTTCTACGCCAGCAAACTGGCCACCGCGCGCTTCTACTTCGCCCGTCTGCTGCCGCGTATCCATTCGTTAAGCGCGTCGGCCAAGGCTGGCAGCGAATGCCTCTACGAACTGGACGCAGCGCACTTCTGATCGAAAGAACAAGGACTCCCAACCATGATGGCGACAAAAATAATTCCGCCCGCTGACGGCGCCTACGCCTATCCCTTGCTGATCAAGCAATTGTTGCTGTCCGGCGTGCGCTACGAGCCGGGCCGGGAAATCGTGTATGCCGACAAACTGCGCTACAGCTACCAGACGCTCAACCAGCGGATCCGCCGGCTGGCCAACGCCTTGACCGCTGCCGGCGTCAAGGCCGGGGATACGGTGGCCCTGCTCGACTGGGACAGCCATCGCTACCTGGAATGCTTCTTTGCCGTACCGATGATCGGCGCGGTGCTGCACACCGTGAACATCCGTCTTTCGCCGGATCAGGTGCTCTACACCATGAACCACGCCGAGGACGACCTGGTGCTGGTGCATGACGATTTTCTGCCTCTGGTTGAACAGATTCAGGGGCAGCTCAAAACCGTCAAAGGTTACCTGCAGCTTACGGACGACACAGCCACTCACACGTCGCTACCGGTGCTGGGGGAATATGAAAACCTGTTGGTGGGGTCGGCCGACCAGTACGACTTTCCCGATTTCGATGAAAACTCCGTCGCGACCCTTTTCTACACCACGGGTACCACTGGCGCCCCTAAAGGCGTGTATTTCACCCACCGCCAATTGGTCTTGCACACCTTGAATGCCGTCGGCACGTTGGGCGTCTATCAGGGGTTGCCGCTGCTGCGCTCCGATGATGTCTACATGCCGATCACACCGATGTTTCACGTGCATGCCTGGGGTGTGCCCTACGTCGCCACCCTGATGGGGATCAAGCAGGTGTACCCCGGACGCTACGAATCCAACAGCCTGGTCAGGTTGTATCGAGAGGAGAAAGTTACGTTCTCCCATTGTGTGCCGACCATTCTGCAAATGATCCTGAACTGCGAGGAAGCGCAACGGACTCGTTTCGATGGCTGGAAAATGCTCCTGGGCGGCAGCTCGCTGACATTAGGTATTGCCAGCGAAGCGAGCGCCAAAGGGATTCAGGTGCACAGCGGTTACGGCATGTCGGAAACCTGCCCGTTGCTGTGCCTGACTTACCTGCGCGACGAAGACCTCGATCAATCCACGCAAACCCAACTGGCCACCCGCATCAAGACGGGCACGCCTGTGCCGATGGTCGACCTGAAAATCATCGATGCCAATGGCAATGACGTTGCTCATGACGGCGAGTCCATGGGCGAGATTGTGGTGCGCGCACCCTGGCTGACCCAAGGCTATTTGAAGGAGCCCGAAAAGGGCGCCGAGTTGTGGCACAACGGCTGGCTGCACACCGGCGACATGGCCTCTATCGACGCGTTGGGTGGAGTGGAAATCAAGGATCGCATCAAGGATGTGATCAAGACGGGCGGGGAGTGGATCAGCTCCCTGGAACTGGAGAGCCTGATCAGCGAACACCCAGCCGTGATGTCGGTCGCGGTGGTGGGTATCGCCGATGAGCAATGGGGCGAACGGCCGATGGCGCTGGTGGTGTGCGAGCCTGGGCAGTATCTCGACCGCAAGATCCTGGAGACGCACCTTCAAGGGTTTGTCGAGCATGGCCGGATCAATAAATGGGCGATTCCCAAGCAGTTCAAGTTCGTCGCCGAGATTCCTAAAACCAGCGTTGGGAAGATTAACAAGAAGCTCATCCGGGAAAGTGAATTGGGCTGAAAATGGTGCGGGGGGGCTACGTCAACTCTGGTTGATGGAGTGATTGAAAACCGCAGAGTCCCTTTAGTCTGCGGCGCCGTCACTTTGGTTTGATGCTTACTCGACGGCTTTGACCATGTCTTCGATGACCTTCTTCGCGTCGCCGAAGACCATCATGGTCTTGTCCAGGTAGAACAGCTCGTTGTCCAGGCCGGCATAGCCGCTGGCCATCGAGCGCTTGTTGACGATGATGGTCTTGGCCTTGAACGCTTCGAGAATCGGCATGCCGGCAATTGGCGATTTCGGATCGTTCTTCGCGGCCGGGTTGACCACGTCGTTGGCGCCCAGCACCAGCACCACGTCGGCTTGGCCAAACTCGGAGTTGATGTCTTCCATCTCGAACACCTGGTCGTAAGGCACTTCGGCCTCGGCCAGCAAGACGTTCATGTGGCCAGGCATACGACCGGCGACCGGGTGGATCGCGTACTTCACGGTCACGCCACGGTGAGTCAGCTTCTCGGTCAGTTCCTTCAGCGCATGCTGTGCCCGCGCTACCGCCAGGCCGTAGCCCGGCACGATGATCACGGTGTCGGCGTTGGTCAGCAGGAAGGTCGCGTCGTCAGCCGAACCGGATTTCACCGGGCGGGCTTCTTTCGAGCCAGCAGGGCCGGCTGCATCCGCGGTGTTGCCGAAACCACCGAGCAGTACGTTGAAGAACGAGCGGTTCATCGCTTTGCACATGATGTACGAGAGGATTGCACCGGACGAACCCACCAGCGACCCGGCGATGATCAGCATCGAGTTGTTCAGCGAGAAGCCGATACCCGCCGCCGCCCAACCGGAATAGCTGTTGAGCATCGACACCACCACCGGCATATCGGCACCGCCGATCGGGATGATGATCAGCACGCCCAGCACGAAGGCCAAGGCCAGCATCAGGGCGAAGGCATTCAGGTTACCGGTCAGCATGAAGGTCACGCCGAGGCCCAGTGTCGCCAGGCCCAGCAGCAGGTTCAGCTTGTGCTGGCCGCCGAACTGCACGGGTGCACCCTGGAACAGACGGAACTTGTACTTGCCCGACAGCTTGCCGAACGCGATCACCGAACCAGAGAAGGTGATTGCACCGATGGCCGCGCCGAGGAACAGCTCCAGGCGGTTACCGGCAGGAATGGAATCACCCAGTTGCTTGACGATGCCCAGCGATTGCGGTTCGACGACAGCAGCGATGGCAATGAACACTGCGGCCAGACCGATCATGCTGTGCATGAAGGCGACCAGTTCCGGCATCTTGGTCATTTCAACGCGTTTGGCCATGATCGACCCGGCCGTGCCGCCGATCAGCAGGCCGACGATTACGTAGACGATACCGACCTGGGCCCCGCCTTGTGCAAAAGAGAGCGTGCCCAACTTGTAGATCAGGCCGACCGTGGTGAGGATCGCCAAGCCCATGCCGAGCATGCCGAACAGGTTGCCGCGGCGCGACGTGGTCGGGTGCGACAGGCCCTTGAGCGCCTGGATGAAGCAGACCGAGGCGATCAAATACAGAGAAGTAACCAGGTTCATGCTCATGCTTGCTGCACCTCAGCCTTGGCTGCTGCGGCTTTGGCTGCCGAAGCTTTTGCCGGAGCCGCTTTTTTCTTGAACATTTCCAGCATGCGCCGGGTCACCAGGAAGCCACCAAATACGTTCACCGCCGCCAGCGCCACGGCCAGGGTGCCCATGGTTTTGCCCAGAGGTGTGACGGTCAACGCCGCCGCCAGCATGGCGCCGACGATCACGATCGCCGAAATGGCGTTGGTCACCGCCATCAAAGGCGTGTGCAGTGCAGGTGTAACGTTCCAGACCACGTGATAACCGACATAAATCGCCAGCACGAAGATGATCAGGTTGTAGATACCGGGGGAGATAAGCTCTTCCATCGTCTGAATCCCTGCTTAGGCGTTTTTGCGGATGACTTGGCCGTCGCGGCACATCAGGCACGCGGCGACAATGTCGTCTTCGAGGTTGATCTCGAACTGGCCTTCTTTGTTGAAGACCAGCTTCAGGAAGTCCAGCAGGTTGCGCGCGTACAGTGCCGAAGCGTCTGCCGCGACGGCGCCGGCCAGGTTGGTCGGGCCGCAAATGATCACGCCATTCTCGACGACGACCTGATCGGCCACGGTCAGTGGGCAGTTGCCGCCCTGGGCTGCCGCGAGGTCGATGACCACCGAGCCCGGCTTCATCTGCGCCACGGTTTCCGCACTCAACAGCGTCGGTGCCTTGCGGCCGGGAATCAGGGCGGTGGTGATGACAATGTCAGCCTGCTTGGCGCGTTCGTGCACGGCCAGGGCCTGACGTTGCATCCAGCTGGCGGGCATTGGGCGCGCGTAACCGCCGACACCCACGGCGCATTCGCGCTCTTCATCAGTTTCGTAAGGCACGTCGACGAACTTGGCGCCGAGGGATTCGATCTGCTCTTTGACCGCAGGACGCACGTCAGACGCTTCGATCACTGCACCCAGACGTTTCGCCGTAGCGATCGCCTGCAAACCAGCCACGCCAGCACCGAGAATCAGCACGCGCGCCGCTTTCACGGTACCCGCAGCGGTCATCAGCATCGGCATGAAGCGTGGATAGTGGTGAGCGGCCAGCAACACGGCTTTATAACCGGCGATGTTGGCTTGAGAAGACAGCACATCCAGGCTCTGAGCGCGGGAGGTGCGCGGCGCGGCCTCCAATGCGAAAGCGGTAATGCCGCACTCAGCCAGCTTGGCAATGGTTTCATTGCTGAACGGGTTGAGCATGCCCACCACAACGGTGCCGCTTTTAATCAGCGTCAGTTCGCTGTCGCTGGGAGCGACCACCTTGAGAATCAGCTCGGCACCCAACGCATCGTTGGCGCTGCCAATAATTGCGCCTGCCGCTTCATAGGCACTGTCGACAACGCTGGCGTTAATGCCGGCGCCGCTTTGCACAGTGACCTTATGCCCCTGGCCGATCAGCTTCTTGATGGTTTCCGGGGTTGCAGCAACCCGTGTTTCACCGGTCTGGGTTTCGAGAGGAACACCAATGTGCACGTCAAATCTCCTGCGTGATCTTATTGAGTAAACCCAGGCATTACGGATGAATGGGGCGGCAGGGACGGCCGATCAGCACGATTGCGCCAAATCGGAACGATCAATCATTCGAACACTGGCAAAAGTCGATTCGTTTCGTGCCTGGTCGAGCGCTGTCAGCGGTCTGGTCGATGAGTGCTGGGTAGTCGCAAGCGTTGCCGGTTTGCGACTCATTTCAGAGCCGGAACGCTCGTCGCTGGGTGGAACACCAAAGTACTCGCGATAGCATTTGGAAAAGTGTGGTGTGGACACGAAACCGCATACATACGCCAACTCAATGATCGACAATGATGTTTGCTTAAGCAGTTGTCGCGCTCGAATAAGACGTAACCTTAAGTAGTAGCGTGACGGCGTACAGTGAAGGTATTTCTGAAATAGCCGTTCTAGCTGTCGACGTGACAGATCAACGTATTCTGCAAGGCTATCCAGGTCGATCGGTTCCTCGAGATTGGCTTCCATCAACGCAACGATCTCCTGCAACTTGGGCTGATGAGTTCCCAACACATGCCTGAGCGGAACGCGCTGATGGTCCTGTTCGTTGCGTATGCGCTCGTAAACAAACATCTCAGAGATGGCTGCGGATAATTCACGACCATGATCGCGACCAATCAGGTGCAGCATCATGTCCAGCGGCGCTGTTCCCCCGGAGCTTGTGAAGCGGTTTCGGTCCAGGGTGAAGAGGCTCGCGCTGATGCTGACTCGTGGGAAAGCCTCCTGCATGGCGGCCAAAAATTCCCAATGCACGCTGCACTCGTAGCCGTCGAGCAGCCCGGCTTTTGCGAGCGCCCAGCTACCGGTGCACACACCTCCCAACCGTCTGGATTGACGCGCCAAGGCTTGCAGCCAGGTAATGTGCTCGCGGGTAATCACGCTCTGGATTCCAACACCACCGCACACGATTACAGTGTCCGCCACTAATGGATTGTTCCACGAAGCATCCGGAGTGATCGGCACGCCGTCACTGGCCCAGACAGGCTCTCCACCGGGGCTGAACGTATGCCAGCGATACAGCTCTCGCCCCGACAACTGATTGGCCATGCGCAGTGGCTCTACGGCGGACGCCAGGGAAATGAGTGTGAATTTATCCAACAGCAGAAAACCAACGGATTGAGTCGTACCGTCGGACACGGTGGAGTTCGATGACATCGTGGTCATGTCCTCACAAAGAGCGATTACGGCCTGAGACACAGGAGCTTGTAATACCCCCCAGCCTTGGCGTAGGGAGTATCAGGTTTGGCGCAAATACCTCCCTGGTTTTATCCCACCGACGTCGCCCTTGCATCCCGCGCAGGCTGACGCGATGTCACAAGACCGATAAAGGAAATCGCCAGCGCCAGGCCAATGGTCGAGCTCACTTCGCTACGGTGCTCTGGGGTGATCATCATGACTGCCAACGCTGCGCAAATGAACGCGATCACCAGCCATGTGAGCCACGGGAATAGCCACATACGAAAGGCCAGTTCGACATTCTGCCGACGTAGCATCCGGCGCATACGCAGCTGCGACACCGCAATGGCCAGGTACACCAGCAAGGCAATCGCACCGGAGCTGGCGAGCAGGAAGTCAAACAGCCCGGCGGGCATGAAGTAGCTCCACACGGTGATCGCTGCGCCCAACACGGTGCTGGCGATCACTGCTGCCCGCGGCACGCCTTCGGAGGAGGTCACCTTCAGCGCCTTCGGCGCATCGCCACGACGGCCCAGCGAGTACAGCATGCGCGAGGCAATGTAGATCGAGGAGTTCATGCAGCTGGCCACGGCGATCAGCACCACCACGTCCACCATGAACTTGGCGTGGGGAATGTTCATGATTTCCAATGCCCGCTGGTAAGAGCCTACCGAGGCCAACAGCGGATCATTCCAGGGCACCACGGAGATGACCACGAAAATAGACAGCAGGTAGAACACGCCGATGCGCCAGATCACCGAACGCGTGGCCTTGGCAATATTCTGCGACGGGTTGTCGGATTCGGCGGCGGCGATGGTCACTGCCTCGGTGCCGATGAAGCTGAACATGATGGTGATGAAGGCGCCGACTACTGCTGACAAACCGTTGGGAGCAAATCCGCCGTGCTCAGCCATCAGGCCGCTCAATCCGCTGACCTCCCGTTCGGGCACCCAGCCCATCAACACGGCAAAACCCACGCCGATGAAACCGATGATCGCCACGACCTTGGCCATGGCGAACCAGAACTCGAATTCGCCGTACTTGGACACGCTGAACAGATTGGTCACCACCAGTGCAATGATCGACACCAAGGCGAACAGCCAGGCATCGATCTGGGGAAACCACTGGTTCAACACATGGCCGGCCGCCAGTGCCTCGATGGGAATCACCAGCACCCAGAACCACCAGTAGAGCCAGCCGATGGTAAAGCCCGCCCAACGTCCGATGGCCTGGTCGGCATAGGTGGAGAACGAGCCGGTGTCCGGGTTGGCCACCGCCATTTCACCGAGCATGCGCATGACCAGAACGACCAGCAGGCCGGAGAAGAGATAGGCCAGCAGGACGGCTGGGCCCGCAGCCGCGATGGCATGCCCTGACCCGACGAACAATCCCGCGCCGATGATGCCGGCAATGGAAAGCATTGTGACGTGACGAGGCTTGAAGCCCTGGGCCAATTGGCCATTCGAATCCTTGGAGCTCGGGCTAATCATGTGGCCACCGCAGTGAAAAGTTGCGCCACCTTACCCGGATTGTCCGACAATCCAGTAGCCTGATCGCGCCACCTCCGTGCCCGATATCGACAAGGGAAAACTTTGCGCTCGCCGTTGATGCCGGGGTTTTGGCCGTCGCGCGCGATCAAGGAAAAACTCACGTTATCGGTGTATCTCCAAGCAATCACAGCCATTAAAAAAAGCGGCCCTTTGGCACCGATAACATCGTTTCTCGGCGGTGCTGCTTTTCACTATATTGGCCGCCAGATCCGGTGAGTGACTCAACATTCGCCACCCTCAGTGCGAGTAGTCTTTATGAATAAAAAACCAGGCAGCGCAGGGTTTGTTAATGCGGGTTCGGGGACCCGGGCAGTGTGGGGCGGGGAGCAAGTCAGGCATCCCTACAATGCCACTCAAACGCCCATCGTGGTCAGTGCCGCCTATGGTTACGACGATATCGACGTCTGGTACGACGTAGCGTTGGGCAAGGCGCCAGGCTTTATTTACAGCCGCATGAGCAACCCGACAGTCGAGATCCTCGAGGCAAAAATTTGCGAGTTGGAGCTGGCCGAATCCGCCGTGGCGTTCAGCAGCGGGATGGCGGCGATCAGCAGCGTGCTTTACACCTTCCTGGCCCATGGTGATCGGGTGGTGTCGACCAAGGACAGCTATGGCGGCACCAACAAGATTTTCGAAGAGTTCCTGCCGCGCACCGGTGTGAACGTGACGTTGTGCGAGACGTTCGATCACGAAGAAATCGAACGCGAAATCGCCAAAGGTTGCCAGTTGGTGTATCTGGAAACGCCGACCAACCCGACGCTGAAAATACTCGATATCGAGCGTCTGGTGGCTGCGGCCAAGCGTGTCGGTGCCATTGTGGTGGCAGATAACACCTTCGCCACGCCATTGAATCAGAACCCGCTGGCGTTGGGTGTGGACGTGGTCATTCACAGTGCCACCAAATTTCTCAGCGGCCACGGCGACGTGCTTGGCGGCCTGGTGTGCGGTAGTGAATCACTGATGGCCAAGGTGCGTCATTACCGGGAAATCAACGGTGCGACGCTCGACCCGTTCTCCGCCTACATGATCATTCGCGGCATGAAAACGTTGGTGCTGCGCATGCGCCAGCAGCAACGCAGTGCCCGCGCACTGGCCGAGTACCTCTGTGTCGAACCGTTGGTTGAGTCGGTCAATTATCCCGGTCTGCCCAGCCATCCGAATCATGCGGTGGCGTGCGCGCAAATGTCCGGCTTCGGTGCAATCGTCAGCTTTGTCGTGGCGGGCGGCATGGACACGGTCAAGGTGCTCTTGCCACGACTGCGATTCGCCCACTGCGCGGGTAATCTGGGTGCGGTGGAAACCATCTACGGTCCGGCGCGAACCACCAGCCATGTCGAGAACACGCTGGAGGAACGCCTGGCTCTGGGTATCTCCGAAGGACTGGTGCGGGTCTCGGTCGGCATTGAAGACACTGACGATCTGCTCGACGATTTGAAGCAGGCGTTCGCATTTGTCAGGGGGGCGGACAACGATCCCGCACAATCAAACACGCAGCTTTCAATCAATGAAAAGTGCGCCGAAGTTGCAAACTGAGGCGTTAGCGTTAAACCTCACTGCAAGGATGTGAGTGGGGCGTTCATGAAGTGGAATAATAATAAAACTTAGTGGCGATCTGTTTTTTCTCTGCCCGGTCAATCATCGCAGACGTTAATTCGTGCCCTAATAACTTTCATGAGAACAACCATGTCCATAAAAGAAGAACAACTTCATTCGCGTTCCGGTTTTAAACAGGAAATGCAAACACGGCATATCGTCATGTTGGCATTAGGCGGCGTCATCGGTACCGGACTGTTTCTCACGTCCGGGTACACGGTTAACCAGGCCGGTCCCATGGGGGCGGTGATCGCTTACATCATCGGCGCACTCATGGTTTACATGGTGATGATGTGCTTGGGAGAACTGGCGGTACAGATGCCGGAAACCGGTTCATTCAGCACTTATGCCACCCGCTTTCTGGGGCCTGGTACCGGGTATACCGTCGCTTGGCTGTATTGGCTGACCTGGACGGTGGCCATCGGTTCTGAATTTACCGCCGCCGGGATTCTGATGGCGCGTTGGTTCCCGGATACACCGGTATGGATCTGGAGTGCGTTATTTGCAGGTCTGGTGTTTCTGACCAATGTGATTTCGGTGCGCTTGTTCGCTGAGACCGAGTTCTGGTTGTCTCTGGTTAAAGTGGTGACCGTCATAGTGTTTTTGATGATTGGCGGTGGCGCGATTCTCGGCCTGCTGCATATTGATCAGGCTCACAGTATCGGGCTGAGCAACTTCACTCGCGAGGGGCTTTTTCCTACCGGTTTTATGCCGATTGCCATGACGTTACTGGCGGTCTCCTTTGCGTTCTCCGGTACTGAACTGATCGGAATCGCCGCAGGTGAAACCAAGGACCCGCAAAGCAACGTGCCGCGTGCCATTCGCACGACGGTGCTGCGCCTGGCGGTCTTTTTCGTAGGGACCATTTTCGTCCTGGCTACCTTGTTACCCCGTGAACAGGCCGGGCTCGTAGAGAGTCCATTCGTCACCGTGTTCACCTACATCGGGATTCCGTACTCCGCGGACATCATGAACTTCGTGATCATCAGTGCCTTGCTGTCGGCCGCCAACTCCGGTTTGTATGCCGCGTCACGGATGATCTGGACACTCAGTGACCAGGGTCACCTGCCCAAGCGATTCTCGGCACTGACGCGTATGGGCACGCCGCTCAACGCGATTATCATCAGCATGGCGGGTGGGGCTGCCTCGTTGCTCAGCAGCGTGTTTGCCGCCGACACCATCTATCTGGCGCTGGTGTCGATCTCCGGATTGGCGGTCGTGGTGGTATGGATGAGCATCGCCGCAAGCCAGATTGCTTTCCGCCGTCACTATGTGGCCAACGGCGGTGACATCCGTGACTTGAAATTCCGTGTCCGGGGTTATCCATGGGTGCCGTTGGGAGCGCTGGTCTGCTGCAGTCTGGCGTGTGTCGGGATTGCATTCGATCCGGAGCAGCGGGTGGCGTTGTACTTCGGTTTGCCTTTCATCGCCTGGTGCTATTTCGTGTATTACATTACCCGCAAAAGCCGCGAGCGACGCTTGTCGGTTGCCCCCTTGGCACAACCGTCCGACGCGTTCTAGTCAGCGTCGACGGGATGGGCAAGTGTGCTCGGTGGAGGGGGCGTCCAAGAGGTTCAAGCCATGAAGCAAAAGACGCTACCCCCATTGAACTGGCTGCGGGCATTCGAGGTGTCTGCCCGCTGTTTGAACTTCACCCATGCTGCCGAAGAACTGTTTTTGACCCAGGGGGCAGTCAGTCAGCAGATCCGCCAACTGGAAAGCCATCTTGGGGTGGCACTGTTCAAGCGTTTGCCCCGTGGCCTGGGACTGACCGAGGAAGGCCAGGCATATCTGCCGGTGGTGCAGGATGCGATCACGCGACTGGCCGTGGGGACCAACGAGATTTTTGGTCAGCACAAACGTCGGCCGATCAAGGTGCGTGGCAGCCTGGCGTTCTTCGTGCATTGGCTGGCGCCCAAACTGGCGGGGTTTAGCCAGGCGCATCCGCATGTCGATATCCGCTACATCAGCAATATCTGGGTAAAGGAGCTGGACGGTGAGGATGACATGGAGATTCGCTGGGGCCACGGTCAATGGCCTGGACTGGTGTCGCAGCGCCTGACCTGGGACACGCTGTTCCCGGTCTGCTCGCCGGACCTGATGGCAAGGTCGCCGCTGACGGTCCCCGCGGACGTGTCGCACCATCCGCTGTTGCATGTTCTGGGCTACGAAGAGGGTTGGGGTTACTGGTTGAACATGGTCGGTGCGGACACCGTCGACTTCTCGACCGGCATGCAGTTCGACACATTGATCTCGACTTTGCGCATGGCCGAGTTAGGGCAGGGGATCGCCTTGGCGCGGTCCTCGATGGTGGAGGAGATGCTTCAGGATGGACGGCTGGTCGAACCCTTTACCCAGCGTATCGAAGCCAGCGAGTCTTTTTACCTTGTGCGCGGTTCCGGGGCCGAGCAACACCCCGACGCAGTGATGTTTTCCACCTGGCTGGTCGAGCAGGCACATCGTTTCAAATGAATGGCCGGAGCCAACCATGCGTTATGTGAGTACCCGAAATTCGGCCGTGCAGGTCGACTTCGAACAGGTCGTATTGTCAGGCATTGCCGAGGACGGTGGGCTGTTCGTACCGCTCGAACTGCCGCTGTTCGAATCGCAGGACATCGCCAACTGGTCGACCTTGCCCTATGACGAACTGGCCTACAGGGTGATCAGTCCGTTTGTGGGAGAGGCGATCCCCGAGACAGACCTCAAGCGCATGCTTAAAGAGGCCGGCAGTCAATTCAGCCATCGTTCCCTGGCGCCCTTGCATCAGGTCGATCGTAACGAGTGGGTGCTGGAGCTGTTCCACGGGCCGACTCGCTCCTCGAAGGATTTTGCCGCGCAATTGCAGGCACGGCTGGTGCCGTATTTTCTGCGCAAGCGCGGGCGTCGCGGGGTGGTGATCGGCGCCACCAACGGCGATACCGGGCTGGCGGCCGTCGAGGCGTTCAAGCACTGCGAGGAAACGCTCGTGGTGGTGTTTTACCCGGAGGCGGGCGTGCCTCAGGACCAACTCCAGCATCTGCAAGCAGCGGCGCACCCAAGGGTTCATCAGTTCGCGGTCAACGGCAGCTTCGACGAGTGCCAGACCATCGTCACCCGGCTGTTCCGACAATGGCCGTATGCGCATTACGAGGTGATCAGTTTCAACTCCAGTAACTGGGTCAGTGTGTTGGCGCAACTGGTGTTTTACTTCCACGCCGTGTTGCAACTGGGAGGCGGCCAGCGACCGATTGGTTTCAGCGTACCGGCGGCGAGTTTTGCCGAAGTGTATGCAGGCTACATCGCGCAAAAAATGGGCCTGCCGATTACCCAGATGATTGTTGCAACCAACCAGAATGACGCCTTGCATCAGTTGTTTCAGAAGAACCACTACAGCAGGTCACGAGCCAACAAGACGCTTTCGCCTGCCATGGACCTGTCGATCTTTTCCAATCTGGAACGGTTCCTTTGGGAGCTCTACGGGCGTGACGCCCAAGCGGTGTGTGCCCTGATGGAGGGGTTCGAGTCCAGCGGCGAGATGGTCATCGCCAACGAGTTCTGGTTGCAGGCGCGGATGATCATCGACTCCTACGCAGTCAGTGATGAGCAGACGCTGACGGAAATCACCTCGTTGTATCACGACACCGGTTACGTCATCGATCCGCACACGGCCACTGGCGTGCTGGCCGCCAGGTTGTATCGGCGAAGCCTGGTGGCGCCAATGGTGACCCTGGGGGAAATCTCACCGGTCAAGTCGGCGGCACTGCTTGGCGAGTTGGGCATCAGTGTGGCGGGGCTGCAACCTGCGGTCGCGACGCAAGGACAGGCGCAGGTTTACCGGATTCAACCGGACGATCTCGACACCATCCATGAGCTGCTCGGCGCGCTGTAAAGGCACGCCAACAGGAGGCCACGTGAAGCGAATTCTGGACCCTCTCGATGAACACATCATCGCGGAATTACAGCTCAATGGCAGGGCTGCACACGCCGAGCTGGCGGCCAAGGTCAATCTGTCACGCAATGCGGTGCGCCAGCGGATAGAAAGACTTGAACGCGACGGGGTAATACAGGGATATACGGTACGCACGGGGGAGGGGCGACAAGCCACGTCGAACATCAACGCGGTGATTTTCGTTTACCGCTACGACCGGATGCGGGGAGCGGAAGTGTTGCAAGCGCTGCGGGCAATTCCGGAAGTCATCCAGTGCGATGTCATGAGCGGCGAGTTCGACCTGATGCTGCGCGTGGGTGCTGCGAGCCCACAGCGGGTGCATAAGGTCTGGACTGAAATTGCCGCGTTGCCCGGGGTGGAAAACACCGTGACCTCCTTCGTGCTGTCGTCTGTCGTATAGCCCATTTTCCGTACCGCTAAAAGCCAACGTGTGTTGGCTTTTTTTATGCCTGAAGCTTTGTCCTGACACTGGTCAAAACGCCCATAAAATAGAGCAAATTGGCCTATTTCACTGCCCTGGGCCCAGCCCTAACCTAGTGCCCAACAACCCATCACCCGGATCGAGGGCATAACAAAATGACTGAATACAAATTGGCGCTGGTTGGCTTTGGTGGCGTTAACCGGGCATTGGCTCAGCTGATTGCCGAACGTAACGAACAGTGGAAAACAGAGCTGGGTTTCACCCTGAAAATCGTCGGCGTGACTGACTTGTTTCTCGGTTCGGTGATTGGCCGCGAAGGGCTGGACGCCAATGTTCTCGCCCAATTGCCGGCCGTCAAAGGTGCTTTGGCGCAACTGTCGGGTGGCGACGTCACAGCCCTCAATGAAGCGGTGATCAAGGGTTCTGGCGCGGACATTATTGTTGAAGCCACGTTTACCAACCCGGTGGACGGTGAACCGGCGACTTCGTTCTGCCGTTGGGCGCTGGAGGGCGGCAAGCATGTCGTCACCACCAACAAAGGCCCCATCGCCTTGCACGGCGCCGAGCTCAAGGCACTGGCTCGACGCAAGCATGTCGCCTTTGAATATGAAGGCTCGGTCATGAGCGGCACGCCGGTGATTCGCCTGGCCAGGCAGGCGCTGGCGGGCAGCTCCATTGTCGGCTTTGAAGGAATTCTCAACGGCACGTCCAACTTCGTGCTGACCAGCATGGAAGGCGGCCTGGGGTTTGCCGAGGCTGTCAGCAAGGCTCAGGAGCTGGGTTACGCCGAAGCCGACCCGACGGCAGATGTCGAGGGTCATGACGTACGCCTGAAGGTGGTGATCCTGGCGAATGAACTGCTGGACGCGAAGCTTACGGTCAGCGACGTCACGTGCAGCGGCATTTCGTCCCTCAGCCTTGGCGACATCGAAAAAGCCCGGCAGAGCGGCGCTCGCTGGAAGCTGATCGGGTCGGCGATGCGCCATGCCGACGGCTCGATCAGTGCCAGTGTCGAACCGCGGCTGTTGAACAACGACCATCCGCTAGCCAGTGTTGGCGGCGCGACCAATGCGGTGTCGTTTACCTCGCAACTGCTCGGTGCGGTAACAGTTTCGGGGCCGGGAGCCGGGCGCACGGAAACAGCGTTTGCGCTGCTCTCGGACATCATCAGCATCCATCAATCCATTGCACGTAACCAGGAGTAAGCCTGTGAAATTATCGCGCCTGGTTCTGGATGTCGTGGAGCCGCCCATTGAAGTCTTTAACGCCTATGATGGTTCCGTCATTGGCAGCGTAACGAATGTCTGTGCGTCGCAAGTTCCGAAGTTGTTGGAGACGGGACGCAGTGGTGCACTGGCGTGCGCCGCGTTGGCGCGTCATCGTCGGGCTCGCATTCTTGAGCAAGCCGCAATCAACATCGAACGTGATGCCGGTGTGTTTGCCAGGCTGATCGTCGACGAGGCCGGGAAGACCCTCAAACAGGCGGAAAAGGAGGTCAAACGCTGCGTCAACACCCTCAAGCTATCGGCCGAGGAGGCCAGGCGCAATGCCGGGGAGGTGGTGCCTTTTGACGCTTATGAAGGCTCCGAATCGCGTCAGGGCTGGTTTTCCCGTGAACCGCTGGGCCTGATCGTTGCGATCACGCCGTACAACGATCCGTTGAACCTGGTGGCGCACAAGCTCGGTCCGGCCATTGCGGGCGGTAACGCGGTGATTCTCAAACCCTCCGAGCTCGCGCCATTGTCGGCCATTAAACTGGTGTCTTATCTGGTCGCTGCAGGCTTGCCTGAATCAGTGGTCACAGTCGCCACCGGCGGCGCGGAACTGGGCAAGGCGTTGGTCGCCGCCCGTGATGTGCGGATGATTTCCTTCACCGGCGGTTTCGTCACCGCAGAGCAGATTGCCCGCACGGCCGGGTTGAAGAAACTGGCCATGGACCTGGGCGGCAATGCGCCGGTAATCGTCATGGGCGACTGCCGCCTTGAGGCCGCTGTCGAGAGTTGCGTATCCGGAGCCTTTTGGGCAGCGGGGCAGAACTGCGTAGGCACTCAGCGCTTGCTGATTCAGGCGTCGATTTATGAAGCGTTCCGAGAGCGTTTTGTCAGTCAGGCCCGTGCGCTTGTGGTCGGCGATCCATTACTGGCCGTTACCGATATCGGCCCCATGATTACTGCGCAAGCCGCGCAGAATGCCGAGCAAGTGGTGAACGAGGCCTTGCAAGAGGGCGCCACGTTGCTCTGCGGCCATCGGCGTGAAGGATCGTGCTATGCCGCCACCGTGTTGGAAAGCGTCGATCACGCCAGTCGACTCTGGCGCAATGAAGTCTTCGCTCCGGTGGTGGTACTGCAATGCTTCGAGAGTTTCGATGAAGCCATCGCGTTGGCCAATGAGCCCGAATACAGCCTGCATGCAGGGATTTTCACCAATGATCTGGCAACCGCGATGAGCGCGGCACGGAGGATCGAAGCCGGGGGAGTGATGATCAACGACTCTTCCGACTACCGCTTCGATGCGATGCCGTTTGGCGGTTCCAAGTACGGTAGCCTGGGTCGGGAAGGAGTGCGTTTTGCCTACGAGGAAATGACCCAGCCCAAGGTGGTGTGCCTTAACACGTTGGGTTAGTCGATTCGCGGTAAATGGATGGCATTGGGTCGGTTTGGTCACCGGCCCAATGCGTTTTGCTGAAGGGGGAGAAAGAAGAAGTTGAATATTGCCACTGAGCTGATAATCGCCAGGAAAGCGTCTGGCGCCTCTTACACACCGCCGTACTGATACACGGTCGCACTCCAATACTGGCTGCCGTTACGTTTTTGGCGAGCCCATCCGTCGGCCACCAGTTGATTGGCGATCATTCGATTCATAAAGCCATGACCGAGCAGCAGAACCGGTCCATCGCTGGCAAGGGACTGCAATCGTTTAGCTGCCGTGCTGGCGCGGATCCTCGCAGTGCCGGCGGATTCGACATTGCGTGAGTAACCGCACAGCCATAAGACCCGAAGGATAAATGCCCAGGTAAACGGCGATAGCCGTGGCAGTTTCCAATGACCCCAAGGTAGTTGTGCTTCGCAGAAAAGTGCGTCGACCAGTGCAGGCTTCAGGCCGAGCGCCTGGACGGAGGTCAGCGCACGAGGCGCGCTGCTTGAAACAATCACCGTGGCGGTTGCGGCGAGTTGCATACTGGCTTGCGGAACCGGGTGGTGGGTAATTTCGGATCGGTTGTATTGCTCGATCCAGTCTTTCATTTCGAGCGCTGAGATTTTGTCGGTTGCGGCCAGTTTTGGCTGGCCGTGACGCATCAGGATTATTTCCCTGTTCAAAACTTTACGTCCTTGTTCTGGTGTGTGGTAAATGACCAAAAGGTGCGGTTTCAGTTGTCGAGCATGACGGATGAGCTTTTTTTCTTCGAGGCACGCGTGCTGTGGTTTTCAAACCAGCCGTGATCACGGTACCACGCCACGGTATCAGTGATTGTCAGCTCTAGCGCCCGGAAACTCAGGCCAAGCTCCTGTTCACTCTTGCGGTGGTTGAAACAGGTGCGGTCCTCCTCTCGTATCAACAGGCGCAACGTGGCCATGCTCAGCAGAATAGGCTTGCCGGTAAGGCGCGCATAGATCTCCTGCACAGCCGCCAAGGTGTATAGAAAGGGGAGCGGTAGTTGTCGAACGGGTGTCTTGACGCCCGCTATACGTCCTAGAACAGGGACCAGCTGACGCATCGTCATATGCCGGCCCGCCGCGAGATAGCGCTCACCTCGTCGGCCATGTTTGGCGGCCGCGATCAGCGCCCATGCCACATCACGGGCATCGACAACGGAGAAGCTGCCAGGGATCAGCCCGGGCAACTTGCCGTTCACGACATCGTTGACCAACTGTCCCGAGGAGGTCGGGCCAATGTCGGCAGGACCCCACATCCAACCGGGCAGGACCATGCAGGCATGCATCTCGGGATGTGCTTCCAGGAACGACAAGACGACACGGTCGGCGAGGATCTTGCTGCGGTAGTAGTCATCCGCGTCGGCGTCGGCCCGCAGACATGTCTCATCGATGGACGAGCCAGGTGCGCCGTCAAGCACGGCAATGGAAGACGTATGGATGAATCGTCGTATACCGGCGCGGTAAGCCTGGTGGATCAGGTCCCGCGTACCGGCGACATTGATCTTTTCGAGTTCCTTCCAGTGGCTGCCGCCCTTGTAGTTGTCGCGAAAGAACGCCGCGGTGTGAAACACCGTATCGCAGCCTTGCAGCGATGCTGCGAATGCGTCGACATCGGCCATGTCACCAACGACCAGCTCCACACTTGGCAGATTGTTGAACTGCTGTTCACCCTTGGCTCTTGAACGGACCAGGGCTTTGACCGCGTAGCCACGAGCGACCAATTCACGCACAAGGTTGTTGCCCAACAAGCCGGTTGCACCAGTAACGAATGCGCTGTGCATGGCTCAACCCTCAGCCGGATAGGCTAACGGCATCAGCACCGCACTGTCGAAGAAGGCCTCTTCACGAATGGCCAGGCCGTTTTTGAAGGTGAAATGTGCGGCGTAGTGCGCGGTAATATGGCGTCCATGAGGTGGAATCACCCGGCCTGGCAGCACCAAGGGTGCGGCGAATGTGCCGGTCAGGAAGGCAGTCAGCGCCAAACGATCGTTACCGACGGCGAATGGGCTGAAAATTACTTGGGCATCGGGGAGCGCTTCGAACAATGCAATCTCTCGTTTGCGCATGGCTTCGCGACCGGTTTGTATCCCCGTGCCATCGAGGTAGATGAAGTCTTCGCAAACCAGCGCAAGCATCGCCTCCACATCACGGCGATTGAAGGCACTGGCGGCGCGTTCCGCATAGTCTTTGGGTCCAGTAGTCATGCAGTCCATTCCATTCGTTTCGAGGGCCTGTAGATATACCTTTGAGGCCTCTCCCGAAAAACAGCGACTACTGCATAATGGCTTTGCACATATGCAGACCAGGGAGGACAGGACGCATGGCGTTGCAAGCAAATTGGGACGATCTTCGTCTGCTGTTGGCAGTCTCGCGGCGTGGCAGCTTCCTTCAAGCTGGCCAGTTGCTAGGTATCGCGGCGTCTACCGTGTCCCGCCGCCTGACCCAACTTGAGGTCGCACTGGGCGAGCCACTCGTCGAGCGGGGCGTTGAAGGATGCTGGTTGACCTCGCGGGGCCAATCCCTCGTGGAAGTTGCCCTGGCTGCGGAAGCTGGCTTGAGGCGTCAAACCGCTGCTGGCTTATCCGAGCTACACACAGCGCTATTTGGCAGTGTCCTGGTCAGTGCAGGAGAGGGGTTCTCGACTTGCGTGCTGGAGGCCGCGAGTCGTTTCACTTCTCTGCACCCGCGTTGCTCGGTGGAGTTGATGGTAACAGCCGACTTTCACAAGATCGTCCGCGGCGTGGCAGACATTGCTGTACGTACAGCTCATCTGGGTGAGCCGTCGCTGATTTATCGACCAATAGGCCGGCTCGCCTACGGTGTCTTCGCTGATGCAGGTTATCTGAAGCGGTTTCCAGGGGTGACCCCGGCCACGGCGGTCAATATTGCCTTGCTTCCCCCGCTGGACATGTTGCCGCAAATGCGTGCGGCAAGGGCCGGTGGTCTGGACCGCGCGCAGATCAGCGTGAACTCGTTCGCCGTGCAGCTCGAATCGGTGAGGCGAGGTATGGGGGTGGCCGTACTGCCCCGTCTACTGGCGAAGGATCTGATCGGGTTGTTCCCGGAACTACACCTTCCAGATATGGAGGTCTATCTGGTGACCCGGCCTCAGGCATTAAAGCAGGCCCACATCAAATGTTTTTTTGCCATCCTGGAGCAGGTGCTGCTCGAAGCCCTGTCCATGGAAAATGTCGAAGGTTTAGGGGGACCACTTCCGATAGTGTAGTGTTGGAGCTACAAAGGATGTTCCAGGCTTTTCGTTTCTTTCCAGGATGGATGTTTACCCAATGCTCAAGTTCAATGCTCATCTCGGTTTTCAATTCAATGAGTTGCCTTTTCTTCAACGCATCGAAGCCGCCGCTGCCGCTGGATTTCGGGCGGTGGAGTTTCCGTCGCCCTATGAATTCGACGCCAGTCTCCTGGCCGACCACTTGGCTCAATACGCTCTTCCTCTGATTCAGTTCGCCGCACCGGCGGGTGTCACTAAAGGCATTGCTGCCCTGCAAGGCAAGGAAGAAGAGTTTCGCGCTGGCCTGGTCCAGGCCGCCAGTTATGCAAAGGTGCTGGCTTGTTCGGATGTCCACATCATGTCTGGAATTACGACGCAGGATGAGGCTGCGCTTATCTTCGGGAGCAACCTGGAGTATGCAGTCAAGTACTTCGAAGATCAGGGGTTGCGGCCCCTTATCGAAGTGATCAGTTCGAAGGAGATGCCGGGCTATTACATGTCTGACTTCAGCAGGGCGCAACAGGTGCTGGAGACCTTCCCGAGTGTTGGGCTGATTCTCGATCTTTACCATGCCCAGCTTTTGACCGGAGACGCAGCAGATGTTCTGGCTCGATTTTATGACCGAACTGTCCATGTGCAAATTGCTGACTGTCCGGGTCGTCACGAACCGGGAACGGGGAGCATCAACTTTGCTGCCTTGTTCGCGGCGTTGGAGCAGCGTGGCTACCCAGGATGGATCGGCTGTGAATACCGTCCTTCCGGCTCTACCGTTGCGAGCCTTGACTGGATTAAGCAGCTAAGGACTTAGCACTTGCGGGCACGAGTTACCCTGATGCACTCCTCTGGCGGAGAAGTGCCAGTCGTGGCTCTGATTATGAGAAAACACTTTTTCAATACCCGGCAATAGACTGGGTTTTGCGATGAGCGTGGAGCGCTTGTCAAAGACCCACTCAAAGGATGAGCACATGAGCCGTACCGGCCATATCTGCCTGATGGCAACCTATAACAAATGGATGAACGAAAAGATCTATGGAGCAGCCAGGTGCTTGTCCGATGATGAGCTCTCAGCTGATAGAAAAGCGTTCTTCAGGTCGATTCTCGGGACGCTAAACCACGTGGCAGCCGGAGACACTGTGTGGTTAAAGCGATTCGCCAAACATCCAGCGAACCACTCGGCATTGGAACCGGTGAGGCGACTTCCTGATCCGAAAAACCTTGACCAAGCGTTGTTCTCTACTATTCGAGAACTCTCAGTGTATCGAGAGAGGCTTGATCAGATAATCGTCGAGTGGGCTAACTCTATTACAGAGTCCGATCTAGACCATACCCTCCATTACGCCAGCTTGAAGGGTGTAGTGTCCGACAAGGACTTTTACAGCCTGGTGATGCATTTCTTCAACCATCAGACTCATCATCGTGGCCAGGTTACTACGCTGCTTTCACAGGCTGGTGTCGACATAGGTGATACAGATTTGGTCGTCCTCATCCCATCCCGATCCGGCGGGGGCTTTCGCTAACCCACCCGGATCTTTTTCCAGCGCACCCGATGCGCCAACCGAAAACGGCCCGGTTTAGCGTTACCCTTCGACGGCCATGCGCGTGGCCAAGCCTGCGAGGACCGTCCCCATCAGCCAGCGCTGCACGGTCTGCCACACGGGCCTGCTTGCGAGGAATGTCGCAATGGAGCCAGCCATGACGGCAATCAGGGCGTTGACGCTCACGCTAATGACGATCTGCGTAAAGCCAAGCACGATGGATTGCGCCAGCACGCTGCCGTGGTCGGCGGGGTTGATGAACTGGGGCAGCAGCGACAAATACATGACTGCGATTTTGGGATTCAGCAGGTTGGTGACAAACCCCATCATAAACAGCTTGCGCGGGCTGTCCTTGGGCAGGTCGCGCACCTGGAATGGAGAACGGCCGCCGGGCTTGACCGCTTGCCAGGCCAGGTAGAGCAGATAGAGTGCGCCGCCAAGTCGCAGGGCGTCATACGCATAGGGAACCGCCAGGACCAGGGCTGTGATGCCCAATGCGGCGCAAAACATATAAACGACGAAACCCAACGCCACGCCACCCAGGGAAATCAGTCCGGCCATTCGTCCCTGGCAGATCGATCGCGAGATGAGATAGATCATGTTCGGGCCGGGAGTCAGCACCATGCCGAGTGAAATCAGGCCGAAGGCAAGCAGGTTGGACAGTTCGGGCATGGCGTAACTCCTGAAGGAAGAGATAACGTATTGGAAGCTCCGCAAAATCTGCATAAAACGGTTTTCGCGATCTCTGAGGTATGAACCTGGATGGAGCGGACGATAGTAGGGCGGCCAAAGGGAGAGCGTTAGATACAGATTGACTGACAAAACGTCATACAGCGAAGCTCACCGGCAGGGTGCCAGCGGCCGTCTGACGACCCACCTTGAACCATGCGGCGTACAACGCCGGGACGAAGAAAATCGTCAGTAGCGTCGCCACGGTGAGGCCGCCCATGATCGCAATTGCCATCGGTCCCCAGAACACACTGCGCGTTAGCGGGATCATTGCGAGCACGGTAGCCAGCGCCGTCAGCATCACCGGACGGGCTCGGTGAATGGCGGCATCCAGCACAGCATTCCACGGGTCACGCCCTTCGGCGATCTCGGTTTGTACCTGATCGATCAGGATCACCGAGTTGCGCATGATCATGCCACCCAGTGCGATGATGCCCAGGATTGCGACGAAGCCCAGCGGCGACTGGAACACCAGCAGCGCCGGCACTACACCAATCAGGCCCAGCGGTGCGGTCAGCACGAATACTTTCGCGGTAGTGGTCGGTTTTTATTTCATTACTGCCAATACATCGAGTTTGTCATGTGAACCTTCTGAATCAGTCAAAATTCTCGACCAGGCATTTGACCTCGTTCGTCATCTGCGCCTGATCACTCTAGCCGTGGGTGGGTTGGAAATGGTGGGGATCAATCGTTGGCCACTGCGCTGTCGTTGACCTATTCCAGCGGAATACTGCTGCGATTCAGAGGCTACAAGGTGGTGGGTGGCTGCCTGCTTATACAGACCGTGGGCATGCTGCTGATATGGCTTGCGCCGATTCCTGCGCTGGCCAGGCGGGTTTCTAGTGGTGCTCTGCCTATGTTGGCGGAAGGGCCGTCTACGCGATTAATACCGCTTGCTGCGCACGCCTGAGTTGCTGGAGCAGGCCGAGTGGGCCGCGAAGTCGGCGGCCTATGATGCTTTGGTGAATCAGAAACAGGGAATTGTGTTCGATCGGCAGGACACCGGAGAGGGATGCTGCTGAAAAGTCGCTGAAGCGTGCGCGAAGCGACATGAATCCACAACAACCTTCAGCAACATTCCAAGGTCCAGATGCAGCGAAACCCGCACTGGGCGGGCTTCGTTGTTGTCTCAAATGGGCCGGGCGCGTTTGAACTGGCCTGTATTTCCCCAGTAATCATTGGGATTGACGTGCGTCATTGACTCAAGGCATACACAGGGGCATACACGCTGCTGGCTGCAGTGCCGTGTCAGGCAATAAAAATTCCCCGTGATGAGCGTTCCTACGGCCATAGCCTCAAATCACATTGCTGCAATGGATCGTGACGCGTAATGCTGGCGGTTGGAGTCCTCGTTGAGCATCTGAACCGAAGCGATTACCGCGCCTTGGCTTCCCGCTCTCAGATGGGAAAAGGAGGCTTAACCAAACTTAACAGCTCACGGGCACGAGGCTAAGCCACTCTCGACCAATAAATACGGGCATTTAATCCGAAATTTCGGTGCGTTTGTAGGTGGTTAACATTAGCAATTTGTTCACCTTCAACTTTTTTACTTGTCTGATGGAAACACTATTTCCTGCTTGCGTTTGCCGGCGTACTCGGCATCGGCGAAAGTCATTTGCTTCATCGGGAAACTCGGCGGGTGGAGTCTGGGTATTTTGCCAAAATCAGGAAGTCTTCTTCAGGGTTTCCCTAGAGGGGGGCATCATTGATGGTCCCCCTTTTTTGTCAGGGCTCGACGAGAAGGAATCCCGTTGGAACGTGTCTTAATTTCGCCGTGCTGTGCGCCTCGCTACGCCGGCAACACTTACGGGTGTGAGTGGACGCCCGACCACAGCCTCTGCCTGGGGAATCAAACTGTGTACTCCAGGGATCGACAAGGTCTCTCCCAGCTCCAGCGCGCACATCAGAACGAATCCAGCCAGAAGAAAGCCGCATGATTTCATCAAGAGGTTCATTTGGTTTTTCCTCGCACAAAGTTGCTCGGTAAGTCCTCGGCGTTGGGCAGGTCTTTCAACTCGATTTTTTTGGCATTCGTTGAGTTATTAAAAGCGAAATCTTCAGGTGCAACGGCATCGCCGCTTTTCCAGTCGCTTAGCTGAATGCTGTACTGCGGACCACCGGCAACCTTTTTTGACGTAACGGAGTAACGGCAAGGGTAGGGCCGCTCGCCCTGGGCAATCCATATTTGCCAATCCACCTCTTTCTTCCTGAAAGCCAGGTGATCGCATTCGACACCGCCAATAACACCGCTGCCCAAGTCTTTGATGTTGGTCACGTCTGCCATCAACTGATCTTGAGGGTCTGACATGAACAGGTCAGCGCCGGGAAGTGGCCTGTCGTATTTATCCCGCAGTACATCGAACAGATGGTCAAGCGTGCCCGGAACTTCGATCTGCGTGTAAATGTTTTTACCTTTACCAATCAACGTGAGCGTCTTGCCATCAAACAACATTTCCATGTCTGCAAAGCCGCTGGAACGTGTAGTGTGCAGCTTGTCAGGCCGGTTGATCGACGTAGCACCGGAGCCTGCCAGGGCCAGTCTTTGCTGATCTTTAGTGACCACTTCAAGAATGGTGTCATAGTTGAACGATATGTTTTTTTGCGCTGACATGTAGTCGGACATGTTCTTGAGTTGGCTTTTGGCATAGGCCTCATCGGCATGTGCCGCTTGAGTTATGCCCAATCCGGCGATTAGGGCAAGTCCTGCTCCAGTAATGCGGGCTACGGAGGGGATGATCAATTTTCGGGCGATCTTATCCATTGCAAGTCACCGCTATATGTATGCCGGGGTGGCAGTACGAATACATAACGCTAGTCGCATCATGATTGCTTCGCCGTATTTTGCCCGACCATTCATCCGGTCTCAGATTCAAAGCGTTCGTTGATAGCAGAAATCAGCACGCTCGAATCTGACAGTCGCACCGGTTAAAAGCGCCAGACGCCAAGTGTCGCCCATTGGGTTGTCAACCGTACGGTCCTTGTCGTCCACCGCCGATGAATCATAGGCCACACCAATGTTCACCCGCAGTTTAGGCGTGAGCTGGTTCTGGGCGCCGATGGGCAGGTATCATGTGTCTTTTTACTTGGCAAACGCTGAAACAAACTAGCTGATCGCCTTTGTCACAAAGGTAGTGAGCCCGCTCATATCTGTTGCTGGCCGATTTCTGCCTGTGAGCGATCACTCCGGCGTCATCAGTGCCGCGAGCGTCATCTTGATGAACTCTTCATTCTTGTCGATCGCTTCCAAGGCGCCACGCACATTGCCACCGACCTCGGTTGCTCCGCGTTGCTCGACCTAAAACATAAGCTCCATGATGGCAGCCTCCAGGGCGAGCTGGTTTTTCGTTGATCTTGAACAGCAGGGAAGGGAACAGGTCTGAATTCGGCATAGGCGATTACTCGGAGGATGAGGGCATCGCAGCAGTGGCCGTTCTGGTTCGCGTGATTGCCATGTAGTGGGTTACAGCGTTTCTGGTGATTCTGTGCTACAGCTAGGGGCTACGTGTCTGTACTTTTCAGTTACAGTTGCGTATCCAGGAATAGTTAGCGACTACTTGCAAGCGTTGCACATGGAAGGGAATCAAAAACATGGATGGTTTGCGTTCTGTACAAGTTATCGCCGTGACCGGCGGAAAGGGCGGCGTCGGTAAGACGACTGTGGCTGTGAATCTTTCATTGGCGCTGGCGAAACTTGGAAGGCAAGTCGTATTGCTTGATGGCGATCTTGGCTTGGCGAATATCGATGTCCTGTTGGGGCTTTCCCCACAGTACACGCTTGCCGATTTAATCGAAGGTCGCTGTGAGCTATCCGATGTACTTTTGCGCGGTCCGGGCGGGATACGAATCGTCCCCGCGGCTTCAGGCTTCCAGAGCATGGTGCATTTGTCTCCGGCTCAGCACGCAGGCCTGATCCAGGCCTTCAGTGAAATCGGTGACAGTCTCGATGTGCTGGTGATTGACACAGCTGCGGGCATCGGCTCGTCGGTGGTCAGTTTCGTCCGGGCGGCCCACGAAGTCTTGCTGGTGGTCTGCGACGAACTGACCTCGATCAGCGATGCCTACGCACTGATCAAACTGCTTAATCGTGATTACGGAATGGACCGTTTCCGGGTGCTGGTCAATATGGCGCAGAGCCCGAAGGAAGGTCGCGCGCTGTTCGCTAAATTGGCCAAAGTCACCGATCGCTTCCTCGACGTAACCCTGCTGTATGTGGGAGCGGTTCCGTACGATGAATGTGCGCGTAGGGCAGTGCAGAAGCAGCGAGCAGTCTACGAACACTTTCCGCGCTCCAAGTGCGCCCAAGCATTTCAGGAAATCGCTTTAAAGGTCGACGCTTGGCCTTTGCTGGCTACCCCCAGAGGGCATATGGAGTTCTTCGTTGACCGACTCGTCCATAATTCGAGAAGGTGACATTTCTCTCCCGGCCGTATGAGTGGTGCGAATGTGGTGTCCGCTTATGCCTAGTAAGCCTGGAGGCGCTTTTGTTGGGTCGGCTTGCGCAAAACCTCCTCTGGAAGCCGCGTGTTTCCGTTTGCATAAGCACAAAAAAGCGGGTGTTTTGCTACCCTTATAAGTGGCTCTATTCGTTTAGAAACAATAGGTTAGACTGCCACAGCCCCCAGCATGGGGTACTAGTGCATTAAGGCCAGCGTGGTACTTGGCAGAAAACAGTCAGGAGCAAACTATTCGCGGCATCTTGTATCATCAGTCTGGAGCCAAACAATGCCATGGGTGAAGATCCGATGGCGATTTACTGTGTTCCATGTACTCGCACCTTTTCCAACGTGCCTGCTCATTCTCGCCATAGTTGCAGCATCGCCTTAGCGGATAGGTCTTACAGTTCTTCAGCTTTTTATGGTTGCTTGGAGGAATGGGGTCAATGGCTGGGTTCAAAAGAAGCCTAGTTTCCGAATCACGTAGCTGTTGGAGCAGCCTCTCGCTCTCCTGGCGGCAATATTTGGCATTCTTAACCATTTGGGCAATGGGGCGTAGGAACACGATTTTCGTTCTGGTTCTGACCATCAAACCTGCTCCATACCGTTCTTACACAACCTCGGTCGATAGCAACCATCCCGGCGCAATCATCACCGCGAGCGTCATCTTGATGAACTCTTCGTTCTTGTCGATGGCTTCCAGGGCTCCGCGCACGTTGTCGGCGACATCGGCCGATCCGCGCTGCTCAACCCAATCGGAAAGCTCCAGGATGGCGGCCTCCAGCGCGAGTTGGTTTTCGTTGATCTTGTACAGCAGGGAGGGGAGCAGGTCTGAATGTGGAATCGCAACTCCTCTGTTTTGAGGACAGCGTAGCATCGCGTTACATGAAGGATGTTTAACGATCGGCAGGACGCCGGAGGAGGGTAAAAGCGGGTTAGTTCTGGAACAGCATCGGAATGCCAAGACATGCTGCTCAACCTAAACTCTCGTCACAGAGTGGCGGCAGTTAGTTATTGTATTTTAATGATGACCTTGCCTTTTGATCTCCCTTGCCCGACATAGCTCAACGCCTCGGCTGTCGATTCGAAAAGGAAAGTTCGGTCGATCACCGGCTTTATAATGTCGGACTCGATGAGCGCCGTTATCTCATCCAGCTGGGCACCACTGGCACGCATAAATACGAACGCGTAGCTGACGTTACGCTTGCGAGCTTTTCTGCGGGTACCGCTGCTCAATAAACGCATCACCAAACCCAATCCCCAAAACAGTTTTTGCTCTTCAGCGAACTGTGGAGTCGGCGGCCCCGAGATGGAAATGAGCTGTCCCCCAGGCTTCAGAATGTTGAGCGACTTTTCCAGTTCATCAGCGCCCAAGCTGTTCAATACGACGTCGTAGTCCTGCAAAACGGTTTCGAAGTTTTGCTTCTTGTAGTCGATGACAACGTCCGCTCCCAGCGCTTTAATCCATTCAACATTGTTTGTGCTCGTGGTAGTCGCAACGAAGGCGCCCAGATGTTTGGCGAGCTGGATGGCGATGGTGCCGACACCACCTGAGCCGGCGTGGATAAAGACCTTCTGGCCTTTTTTCAGCCTGGCGGTTTCAACCAGCACTTGCCAAGCCGTCAGCGCAACCAGTGGGAGGGATGCGGCCTCTTCCATGCTTATGTTTTTAGGTTTCAACGCGAGTGCGTCTTCGTGCACCGCAATCAGCTCGGCGAACGTGCCTATGCGCTCCTGAGGAGGGCGTGCGTAGACCTCGTCACCTGGCCTGAAGCGCCGCACAGCTGAGCCCACACCAACCACCACCCCAGCCAGGTCATTGCCCAGTATCAAAGGGAATGAATACGGCAAGATCAGTTTGAATTCGCCTGTACTGATCTTTGAATCAAGCACGTTGACGCTTGTGGCATGCACTTGAACCAGGACGTCATGTGCACCCACCTCTGGCGCGGGCACCTCGGCGATACGGCCATTATTCTTGCCGTAACGGTCGATTAGAAATGCCTTCATGTTGATTCAACTCTCATAGTTTCAAATGGGAATGGCCGAACACGCTCAGGCATCCAGGAATACCGTTGCCTTGGCCACGAAGTCGGCATGATGTTGGAAAATTCCGCCATGCCCTGCGTCTTCGTAAATGATCAGGTGTGAATTCGGGATCCGGTTTGCCAAGTCGGTAGAGTTCTTCGTGGGCACCATGATGTCGTTGTCACCGTTCGCGATTAGCGTCGGTATCTGTATGCGACTGAGATTTTGTGGGGGTTGTCTGCCCCATGCGTGAATGGCTTTCAACTGCCGCAAAAAAGCGGTTGGCGTTGGATTTTTGTCTCGATCTTTCCTGCGCTCCTTCAGGCGATTCAGAAAGTCCTTGGCGGCTCGCCGGCCATTGACCGTAGAGGTGAAGAATAGGTAGGTCTTTGGATCGCGCAACGTCAGCAAACCTTTAAGCATCAATGGCCATGACACGGACCAGACCTTGTCGATGCCGCTACCGCCAGCAGGCCCTGTACCGGTCAGAATCAGTCTGCGCACCAGGTCAGGGGCGCTCAGAGCAATTTCCTGGGCCACGAATCCTCCGAGTGAAAAACCCAGCAGGTCGACCTTTTCGAACCCCAGCGCACGAATCACAGCAATGGCATCGTTTGCCATTTCGCTGACCGTCGCAGGGGCGATGCCATCTGAGGCACCGATTCCCCGATAGTCAGTGGCGATGATGCGCCTGGTGCTTGCGAGCCCATCCATGATCCGTGGGTCGAAGTTGTCCAGCACTGCGCCCCAATGGTTAAGCAGAACGAGCGGCAACTCACCCTTAGGGCCTATGTCACGGTAAGCGAACGCTGCTCCTTCGACCTTGATCCATTCGTTCGCTGCATTTACGAACTTTGTGCGCGATCCGGGATGAAGTTTGGTGTCTTGAATATTCATGTTTGTCCCGTGATGCGGGTCGAAAAGCTGCAAGTGAGACTGTGTTGCAGGCGCTTTTAAATCGAGTGCTGCGTACCAGCGCCTGCTGCACGATGATTACGCTTTGGCTTGATAACGCTCGGCGACATCGGATTGCCTGATCTGCGACAGCAAGCCCTGACGTGCACCCTGCAATGCATCCCAACGGGCGGCGTCCTGCAAGGGTGGAATGGTCACGGGCTCGCGACGATCAAAACCGACCAGCGCCGCATCGACCAGATCACCCACTTCCATGATTTCACTGAGGGTGTTGATGTCGATGCCCGCTCGCTCCCAGATTTCGGTGCGAGTGGCTGCCGGCAGAACGGCTTGCACATAGACGCCTTTGGGCGACAGCTCCAGGCTCATACCTTGAGAAAGAAACAGTACAAACGCCTTGGTCGCGCCGTAGACCGTCATGCCGAACTCAGGTGCCAGGCCAACAACCGAGCCTATGTTGATAATCGCTCCGTCCCCGGCTTGTGCCAGGCGTGGGGCGATGGCGCTGGCAAGCCGTACCAGAGCGGTAGTATTGAGCGTGACCAACTGAGCAACGCTGTCGGTGGATTGTTCGATAAAGCTGCCGGATTGTGCGGCACCTGCATTGTTCACCAGGATGCCAATACTGGCGTCGTCGCGCAGGCGCGCCTCGACCGTGGTCAAATCGCTGATTTGGGTCAGGTCAGCCTGGAGAACATCAATGGTGATGTTGTGTTTCTCACGCAGCCGCGCTGCAAGAGCATCCAGCCGCCCTTTGTCGCGGGCAACCAGTACGAGGTCGTGCCCGCGCTGTGCAAAGCGCTCGGCATAGGTAGCGCCGATGCCAGTGGAGGCGCCGGTAATGAGAACGGTGGTAGGGATGCTCATGAATTGATCCTCAGTTTCGGATATCGATAGGCGAGTCATGCGTGGTGTCCGGAGGACGTGCGCAGACCTGATTTTTAGCCGTGCCGGGTACTGGATTCAGCAAGGGTTGGGTAGTCGATGTAGCCTTCTGCACCGCCGCCATACAGGGTCGCAGGATCGAATGCCGACAAAGAGGCAGCGGTTTTAAGGCGCTCCACCAAGTCCGGGTTACCGATGAAGGGACGTCCAAAGGCGAACAAATCAGCCTTGTCATCGTTGAGTTGAGAGGTGGCCAAATTCACGTCGTAGCCATTGTTCGCGATGTAAGTGTTTTTGAAGCGTTGGCGCAAAGAACCAAAGTCGAAGGGCGCAATATCGCGTGGCCCGCCAGTCGCGCCTTCGACCACATGGAGGTACACAATGCCCAAGGCATCGAGTTGGTCGACAATGTAGTCAAACTGGGCCTGCGGTTCGCTGCTGGAGACACCATTGGCTGGCGAAACTGGCGATATACGGATGCCTGTGCGTTCTGCACCGACCTCGGCTACTACCGCCGCCGTCACTTCCAGCAGTAGGCGAGCGCGGTTTTCAATCGAGCCACCGTAGGCATCGGTGCGGATATTGGCACCGTCCTTGACGAACTGATCCAGCAAATAGCCGTTTGCGCCGTGGATCTCTACGCCATCGAATCCCGCAGCGATGGCATTTGCCGCCGCTTGGCGAAAATCATTAACGATCCCGGGAAGCTCGCTGATATCAAGCGCTCGCGGCTCTGAAACGTCCACGAAGCTATTATTGACGAATACTTTTGTTGCAGGACGGAGAGCGGAGGGTGCTACCGGAGCGGCACCGTTCTCCTGCAGGTCAACGTGCGATACGCGTCCGACATGCCACAGTTGCAGGAAAATTCGTCCGCCTTTTGCGTGGACGGCATCGGTGACCTTGCGCCAGCCATCAATCTGCGCCTGCGTGTAGATACCGGGCGTATCCTGGTAGCCCTGTCCCTGCTGCGAGATCTGCGAGGCTTCGGAGATCAACAGGCCTGTAGAGGCTCTTTGGCTGTAATAGGTTGCAGCGAACTCGCTCGGGACGAAGCCTTCTCCCGCACGGTTACGCGTCAGCGGAGCCATCACGATTCTGTTGGAAAGTGTCAGCGAGCCGAGCGTGTACGGCTCAAATAACGTCTTATCGTTCATATCGTTTCCATACTCGTTGATTAATGAGGGCGACATGCGCCGTGTCAGGGAAGATTCGCGTTGGCGTATTTATGATGTCGATCATACTCAAAGATGTCAACGCTTTTGATTATGATCGACATCAGAGTATGATGAGGGCATTGCTTTGAGATGCAGAGGCACAGGAAATGAAGATCACCAAGGCGCAATCACTCGCCAATCGAGCTCACATCGTTGAGACGGCTTCAGAGCTGTTTCGCGAGCGTGGCTACGATGGCGTGGGGGTGGCGGAGCTAATGGCTGCAGCCGGTTTTACGCAAGGAGGTTTCTACAAGCATTTCGGCTCCAAGGCTGATCTGATGGCTGAAGCGGCAGCGAACAGTCTTTCGCATTCGCTGACCAGTTCCGAAGGTCTCGACGTTGCTGAATTCGTCGATCTATATGTATCGAGGGATCACCGAGACGGCAGGGGTAGCGGTTGCACCATGGCGGCCCTTTGTGGAGACGCTGCGCGTCAATCAGATGAGTTGAAGGCCACCTTTGCCAGCGGGGTAGAAAGCACGCTGGCAGCGCTCGAAGAAATGAACAAAGCGAGGCAAGACGCGCCGCAGGATGGGGGACGGGCAAAAATGATCAACATGCTGGCGCATGCAATCGGTGCAGTCATGTTGTCGCGCGCCTGCCCAGATGATTCTTCTCTGGCTGATGAAATACTAGAGGTTTGCCACGCTGAGTTAATTGCGTCATTGCCGTTGTCGCCAGTCAGTGAGCCGCAGGGGAACGCATAGATGGACGCACTTAAATAGGGTGTTGGCTCCATTGGCGATTAGATCAAGTTGCCTAAGACGTGCAGTGCAGATCTTGATCATTTAGCCAGGCATTGAAAGTGGTGCGAGAAATGTTGTCGTTGAGACAATGGGTGGGAATCACCGAACCTTGAAAGAGTTGGTGGAGAGCTACGGCTCTGACTCGTAGCGTCCTGGCTCAGCATTGCCCCGGAAAGTAGGCACCCTCTTCCGTGAACGATATTCAGCAGTCTCTCAACTTCGCCCAAAATTCTTCAGCGGATTGGCTGATAGGAGCCGTTGGACGCGTGAGGTGAATTTCCAAGGGGATATCCCAGCTTTCATCAAGAGCTCGTACAAGACGTCCGTCGGTGACTTCCTGTTCGGTTAGGCTCCTTGGTAGCCAGGCCACACCTTTGTTTTCCAGGGCCATGGACATCAGTACCGCAGCGAGGTGACTACTGAATAATGGCTTGAGGTGAAGGAAATCCTCCTTTCCATTAAGTCGATGAGCCACGATGCGGCCCAATCCGGACTCTTGGGTATACGCCAAGTACGGCAGCGATGCGGGCGCACTTCCAAAGTCGGCAGAAGCGCTCGCCAGTGGAACGAGAACATCCTCGCCGACCTTTTTGCCTATGAACTGATCAGGGGCCAACAGCGGTGGAACATCCGGGTGGCGATGACAAAGCAGGAACTGCACCTGGCCCTGAGTCAGCATCTGCTCACAGACCGCCATGCTATCGGAATGCAGTCGCACAGCCTCAATGGGGGCGCCGTTTTCCGTGCTTCTTAGCCACCTCGGGAAGAACGTGAATGATAGCGAATGGGTCGCAGCGAATTGCAGAGTCTTAGCAGCCATTCCCGCTACTTCCTGGGCTTCACTTCGCATTCTGTACAAGCGCCTGGCAGTCTCTTGGGCACTTGGCAATATCTGCTTCCCAGCCTCTGTCAGCGTTGCACCTTGTGGCGTGCGAATGAACAGCTCAACACCCATCCAGTTCTCCAGTGAACGGACTCTGCGGCTGAACGCAGGCTGAGTAACGTGGCGCGCTTCAGCCGCGCGAACAAAGCTGCCGTACTCCGCCAACGCTGAAAAGTCTTCGAGCCAAACGAGTTCCAAGGGCAATGCCTCCTGTGCATAGGGCGCGGCATTAATAGCATTGGGCGGGTGTCACCGCAAAGCATAACGTGGGGCCACCAACAACAAGAGGAACCCGTCATGCGTATCGTAGACATCCGTGAAAAAACCGTCTCTATCGCTTCCCCAATCGCCAATGCCTACATCGATTTTTCGAAAATGACCTGCTCGGTTGTCGCTGTCGTCACGGATGTGATTCGCGATGGTAAACCTGTCATCGGCTACGGTTTCAACTCCAACGGTCGCTATGGCCAAGGCGCTCTGATGCGTGATCGCTTCCTGGCGCGTATCACGGAAGCTGATCCAGATACTCTCGTCGATCATGAAAACAATAACCTGGATCCGTTCGCCATCTGGAAAACCCTGATGACCAACGAAAAGCCAGGTGGTCACGGCGAGCGCTCAGTCGCGGTTGGCACCATCGACATGGCTGTGTGGGATGCGGTTGCCAAGATTGAAGGTAAGCCCCTGTATCGCCTGCTGGCCGACCGTTACCGCGACGGCGTGGCAGATGACAAGGTCTGGGTCTACGCGGCGGGCGGCTACTACTACCCTGGCAAAGATCAGACCAAGCTCAAAGCAGAAATGCAGAGCTATCTGGATCGTGGCTACGACGTCGTCAAGATGAAGATTGGTGCGGTGCCACTGGACGAAGATATCCGTCGTATCGAAGCGGTACTTGAAGTGGTAGGTGATGGTCGTCGCCTGGCGGTCGACGCCAATGGCCGCTTCGATCTGAAGACAGGTATTGCGTACGCGGAGGCCATCAAAAAGTACAACCTCTTCTGGTACGAAGAAGTTGGCGATCCGCTGGACTATGAACTGCAGGCTGAGCTTGCAAACCACTATGAACTGCCCATGGCTACTGGTGAAAACCTGTTCTCCCATCAGGATGCTCGAAACCTGCTTCGCCACGGTGGTATGCGCCCTGATCGCGATTACCTCCAGTTCGACTGCGCCCTGTCTTACGGACTCGTGGAGTACATGCGCACCCTGAAGGTGATGGAAGAAATGGGTTGGTCTTCCCGCCGCGTAGTTCCGCATGGTGGTCACCAGATGTCCCTGAACATCGCAGCGGGTCTACACCTGGGCGGTAACGAATCGTACCCAGACGTGTTCCAGCCTTTCGGCGGGTTCGCTGACGGGATTCGTGTGGAAAACGGCTATGTCGGTCTGCCGGATATTCCAGGTGTCGGCTTCGAAGCCAAGTCAGCTTTGTACGCAGTGATGCGTGAGCTGGGCGAAGGCTAATAGCCCTTGAACTGCGGCCTTTTTTTCAAGAGGCCGCAGTTATCAGGCGTCACCCACTGACGCCACGCCACACGCCCATCACAAAAATAAAATGAGGTGCTTCCGTGGAAATCTCCAAGTCCCGCTGGTACAGCCAGCTGTATGTGCAGGTGCTGATCGGTATCGTAGTCGGTGCAGCAATCGGTCACTTTGAACCGCAATTCGGAGCCAAGCTTCAACCTTTTGCCGACGGCTTTATCAGACTCATCAAAATGCTGTTGGCCCCTATTATTTTTGGCACCGTGGTTGTCGGTATCGCCAAAATGGGCAGCATCAAAGAGGTCGGGAGAATTGGCGTTAAATCGCTGCTCTACTTCGAGATTCTTTCAACCATCGCGCTGGTCATCGGCCTTATTGTGGTCAATGTCGTAAAGCCAGGCGTTGGGATGAACATCAACGTCGACACACTGGATGGCAGTGCTATCGCCAAGTACAGCCAAGCTGCCACTGAGCAGGGTGGTACCGTCGATTTTTTCATGAACATCATCCCACAAACATTTATCGGCGCGTTCTCGAATGGCGTCATGCTCCAGGTCATCCTGCTTTCAGTCTTGATGGGTGTTGCCCTGGTTCAAATGGGTGAAACCAGCAAACCGCTGATCAATACCATCGACCTGTTCCTGCAAGGCCTGTTCAAGATCGTCGCAATGGTCATGCGGCTGGCTCCAATTGGTGCCGGTGCCGGTATGGCGTTCACGATTGGCAAATACGGGATCGGTACGCTGCTGTCACTCGGCCAGTTGCTGATTGCGCTCTATGTCACCACCCTGATCTTTATTGTGGTGGTGCTTGGAACGGTTGCTCGATGGTCAGGAATGCCTTTATTTCAGTTTCTCCGCTACTTCAAGGACGAGATTCTCATCACGCTCGGAACCTGCTCGACTGAGGCTGTGCTTCCGCGAATGATGGTGAAACTTGAAAAGCTGGGCTGCAAGAAGTCGGTGGTGGGCATGGTGCTGCCAACTGGATACACCTTCAATGCGGATGGCACCTGCATTTACCTCACCATGGCGGCGATTTTTATCGCGCAGGCAACCAATACGCCGCTGACGATTATGGATCAGATGATTCTGTTGGGTGTTTTCCTGTTGACCTCGAAAGGCTCGGCTGGTGTGGCGGGTGCCGGGTTCATAACACTCGCGGCAACGCTTACAACCATCCACTCCATTCCGTTGGTGGGCCTTGTACTACTTTTGGGCATCGACCGGTTCCTCAATGAAGCGCGAGCTGTTACCAACCTGATTGGCAACGGTATCGGCACTATCGCCATTGCCAAGTGGGACAACTCGTTCGATGTAGAAGCCTGTGAGCGTGAAATTGCCGCGATGAAAAACGCAAAGGCGGAGCGTAGAGCGTTAGCAACGCAAAAGTAATCAACATCGATTACCCGGTCATTCCTCTTCGGATAGGGCGCAATGACCGGTAGCTATTCGATGCCTCGTTCACACAGAACCATTCAGCGAAGTTCTCAGTAGAATTGCGATGGAGCCGAAAAAATGATTGAGCGATCCCATCACGAATTACGTAAGGCGTTCGGTGATTTACTTCATGGAACAGTCTGTAAATTTGCCGCATCAGTGTTCGATCCGATCTCGGTTCGAATGGCCTCTGACCTTGGCTTTGAGGTCGCCATCCAAGGTGGATCCGTCGCCTCGCTTCAAGTGCTCGGTGCCCCAGATATCTCGTTGCTCACTCTTGATGAGTATGCGGAGCAAGTTTCCAGGGTCGGACGGGCCAGTCAAATCCCAATCATTGGAGACGCTGATCACGGGTTTGGCAACGCGCTCAATGTAATGCGAACGGTCACCGAGCTGCAGAAGGCCGGTGTTGCCGCGCTTACGCTAGAAGACACTCACCTACCGGCCAAATACGACGAGCAATCGAACGTGCTCATCAATATGGAGGAGGCCGCGAGCAAGATTTACGCTGCACGATTTGCTCGGTCAGATGATGCACTTAGCATCATCGCCAGGACGAATGTGGCCGTTAGCACTTTGGGAGATTCCATTGCACGCACCACGGCCTATCAAAAAGCTGGGGCCGACGCGATTTGCCTTGTTGGAGTAAAGGATTTCCAACATTTGGAAGCACTCACCTCGCATCTTTCCGTACCGATCATGCTGATCAATTATGGAAACCCTGCTCTGAGCGATGTTGAGAAACTGAGTGCAGCCAATGTGCGGATTGTGGTCAATGGGCATGCCCCGTATTTGTCCGCAATCAAAGCGACCTACGAGGCGCTGCGCGAACAAAGCGGCACAGAGGGGAGCGAGCTTTCTCTCCCCGAGCTGCTTTCTAAATACACACTCTCGGACAATTACCGAGAGTGGGTAAAGACCTATTTGAAGTCAGAGCACGATTCGAATTGAGTTTGAACAGGTGAAATAAAGCGTCATGAAAAAGACAGTCCTGGCCTTCAACCGATACGCGCAATGCAATGGCACAGCGTGCTCTGGAAAATTTGCTGATGGGTCTCGAAGGACGGCGGCCGAGAGACCTCGTGAATGTCCACGGGCTAGGACACAGGTGGACGGAGTGACCAGAAGGGCGCTGGCAGTATGGTCGCCTTACTGGATGGAGCGCGGCTTATAGGTTGGTGCACCTACTCAAGCCGCATCCAAGATAAATCAGCCTTTAGCTAAAGGGCCCTGAGCTCCGATTCCTTTAGCCACGACGCGGTATCTGGTTTTTTAGGCTACACGCTTTTCTTAAGGCTTTCGGGGCTGCCAGCGCATAGACCATCCATCACCAAGTTCATCAATCTGGCGAGACGCGAGCGCCATTCGCTCTGGGAATCCATTTGCCAAATTCCGGCGATGGCTAGAAAAAAGTCGTCGTTAGTAATCCCGCTACGAATCGTTCCGGCCTTTTCATTTGCCCTCAAAAGCGACTCGGCTGCTGCCTGGACTGGAGCGTATCCCGACTTCCCTGGGAACTCGTAAATAGACGCAGCTTGTTGTATCGCAGTAGCGAGTCCTGCCTTTGTCATTGCATATTCAGCGAGGCAGTCCATCCATTCTCGGAGGGCCTCCTTAGGTGGTTTTGTCGCGAGGAGCTCTTCCGCCAACGAGGCTACCTGCTGCATTTCGAATTGATAGACCTCGAATACCAGCTTCTCTCTGGTAGGGAAGTGGCGATAGAACGTGCCCTGTCCTACCCCAGCCTTCTTCGCAATCGTACTCAACGGAACCGCAGGATCGCTAGTCAGCTCTACCACCGCGACCTCCAGTATCCGTTCACGGTTTTTCTTGGCGTCAGAACGCATCACCAACTCGTCAGTCATGAGCAAAATTTTCCTTCATTATGTTGCTAAGCGGACAATTGTCCGTTACGGTTTGCAAGTGGACACTTGTCCGCTTACGCAACGTTTCTGGAGTTTACTATGAACAGCACTGGCAACACGATTCTGGTTACTGGCGGCACCTCAGGCATCGGCCTTGGTCTGGCACTTAGGCTTCACAAGGCGGGCAACAAAGTAATTATCGCGGGACGTCGCAAGGCTCTGCTCGACAAGATTGTGTCGGAACATCCAGGTATTGAATCAGTGTTGCTGGACGTCTCCGATCCACAATCCATCAAACGCAACAGTGAAACGCTTGCGATCAGCCACCCGAATCTGAACGTTCTCATAAATAACGCTGGCATCATGCATTGGGAGGATCTGACTGATCCGGAAAGCCTGAGCACAGCCGAAGATATCGTGACAACGAACTTACTTGGCACGATTCGAATGGTGTACGCATTTACTCCCCATCTGATCATGCAGCCCAGTGCAACGATTGTGAATGTCAGCTCGGCTTTGGCATTCGTACCGCTGCCTGCTACACCGACCTACAGCGCAACCAAAGCGGCAGTTCATTCGTTCACTCAAAGTCTTCGAGTGCAGCTAGAGGCCTCGTCAGTCGAGGTTATCGAGCTTGCGCCACCGGGTGTGCGTACCTCTTTGCTTGGGCAGGAAAATGACGAGCACGCCATGCCCTTGGACGAGTTTTTGAATGAAATATTCGAACTGCTCGAGATCACTCCGACCCCACACGAACTTGTCGTCGAGCGCGCCAAGCCATTACGGTTTGCTGAAGCGAGCGGTTCACATGATGAGGTATTGAAAATGCTTGCGGGATACAAACCACCGGCAGAATGATGTTAACCGTGTGGGTAGCACCTGATGCCATCGCTGCAGGCAGATGGCATCTGCCTGCCTGGGCGCGCGGTCTGGCTCAGCATGCTTGAATTTTTTCCACCCAGACCAGCACGGTGGTCGCCGAAGATGTGAGCGTTGTCATTGAGTATCTATCGGGATTCCGCCATGGTCGGATAGTCCGTGTAACCGCGATCCTCACCTTGGTAGAACGTCGTCGGGTCTGCTTCGTTCAGGGACCTGCCGTGTTTGAATCGCTCTACCAAATCAGGGTTGGCCAGGAACGCGGTGCCAAACGACACCAGATCAGCATCGCCTAAGCTGATCGCCGTTCCGGCTCGCTCTGCGTCATAACCACCATTGGCAATGTAGGTGCTACCGAAACGACGCTTTAGTTCTACGAAATCGAATTGCCCTTCTCCAAGTTCAACCACGTGTATGTAGGCCAAACCATAGCGACTGAGCATCTTGGCTGCGTAGTTAAAAGTCGCTTGGGGAGTGCTGTCGCTCATGGAGAAATAATTGAAGATTGGCGACAGGCGAACACCCACACGGCTTGCCCCGAAGACCTCAATGACGGACTCGACTACCTCCTTAAGAAATCGAGCGCGATTCTCTATGGAACCACCATAGGCATCGTTTCGGGTATTGGTGCCATCGCGCAGGAACTGGTCGATTAGATAACCGTTTGCACCGTGGATTTCTACGCCGTCGAATCCAGCACGTTTCGCGTTTTCAGCACCTTGGCGAAAATCAGCGATCACGCCAGGAATCTCATCGAGATCTAGAGCCCGTGGCAATTCATAAGGCTTCAGTCCTTCAGGAGTGTAAATTTCGCCATCAGCCTTGATCGCTGATGGGGCTACTGGCCGTTCACTGTCGATCTGCACCAGCGGGTGCGACAGTCGTCCGACATGCCAGAGTTGCAGGAATATACGTCCACCTTCCGCATGAACAGCGTCGGTCACTTCTTTCCAGCCCGCTATTTGCTCAGTGGTAAAGATGCCCGGCGTTCGCATGTAGCCTTTGCCCTGCGCCGAAACCTGAGAGCCTTCGGTAATGATAAGGCCGGCTCCGGCGCGTTGGCGGTAATACTCAACCACGGTGGGCGTCGGAGCATCACCTTCTCCGGCGCGGCTTCGCGTCAAAGGCGCCATAATCATGTGGTTTTTCAGAGGGAGAGAGCCGATTTGTGCAGGGGACAAAAGCAGGTCGAGATTGCTCGTGGTCATGATGTATCTCTGTAAGTTGAGGATTAATATTCGGGGTTGGCGATATGTTTAGCGGGGAGTCGTATCGACTGAAGGCGCGCCTCAGGGGCTAGCTCAGTCGTCCCTCCTGCCGCAGGCGTTCGCCGATACGCTGTATCTCAGTTTCGCCCTGTGCCAGAGCTGCCTTGCTCGTGTGTACCGAGTAGTAGCCCGTCACCAGTTCGTGCGGATGCTTCACTGCTGAGCCCAGTACGAATGAGCAATCGCCTTGAGCCACGAAATCGATGTGTTGCTCGGACTCCTCGAATACGGCGAGCTCGCCGGTATTAATCAGGCCCCCTGCGTCCAGCCGTCCTGCATTAACCGCGAGCCAGGCAACGGTGTGATCGGACGGCGGGGTGTACCGCCAGCGCTCGCCGTCTTTCAGATTCACGGCGAGATAGTTCATATCACTCGGAGCTTCAATCAGGCTCTGCGCAGCACCGTAGCGTCCCAGGAGCACGCGCGCGGGGCCTTCCTGCGGAACTTGGGAGGGCGCCAGGTAGACGCTCTTCGGGGGAGCGTTCTCTAACGACGGTGGTAGCGCTACCCAGAGCTGGAATCCCTGCATTGAGGACTCGTTGGCCAGCGTAGCGTCGTGCCACACCCCATTGCCGGCGCGCATCCACTCAACGCCACCGGCAAGCAATACACCTGTCGCGCCAGTGGTGTCCTCATAGGCGACGTCGCCTTTGCTCATGAAGGTAACCGTCGCTATCCCTGAGTGCGGGTGCATGCCGAAATTCGACTTACCTCGACTGGCGTTCAAACTGAAAATATCCAGGAAAATAAAAGGTTTCAAAAGCTCGCCCAGATCGCCCGGGCTCATAAGCCGCGTTATCGGGCCATGTGTGCTGCCCTTGGTGCGATGAACTATGGCGCGTTGCAGAATAGCGACGGCGGTGGTCATATCTTTGCTCTCGGTTTTTTGAGTGCTTGGGCCCACCAGACAATATCGTCGAGCAGTTTTGTGGCTGCCTGGGCCAGATGCGGGTAATCGTTGAAGTTCTTTCCCTGTTGCCAGATACCGATGAATTCAGCGATGTCTATGTGCACGGCATTGCTTAGCGGGGCCATCTGCAACTCAATGGCTACCAGCTGTAACTGTTCGATGACGCGACCAGTGCCGCCATAACCAACGAAGCCGACCGGCTTGCGGCTGAGCTTCTGGCCAGCGCTATCGAAGGCTATTTTCAGCTCGTCGCTTGTACCCTGGTCGTACTCTGGTGTGACCACGATCAGGCCGTCGATCGGTGCGAGCCTGTCGGCCCAGCGTTGCCCCTTCAGACTTTTAATGTCAGGCGAGGTTGGAGATTGCGGTTCGTCGAAGAAGAGCTGCGAGTGATCCCGCAGGTTGATCAATTCGATGGTGAGATCTTTGCGCTGCTTTGCTATCTCGTGGATCCAGACCCCGTGCTTTTCACCGAAGCGAGCTTCACGGGTCGAGCTGATTACGATGCCGATGAGGGTGAGGGTGAGGGGGGAGGTCATAGGTTGTTCCGGCAGATTGCAGGTCACTGCAGCTATGCCTGAATGATATGCGCCCATTCATTGCTTTATTAGATGGCATAATTGGATTGGACTAATCCATTTTACGATGTGGTGGCGATACCATGCTTGACCTGAACGACGTCGCTTTGTTTGTACAAGTGGTGCGCAATGGCAGCTTTGCCGAAGCGGCGCGGCAGCTTGGAATGCCCTCCAACACCTTAAGCAGGCGCGTTCAACAACTCGAGGCTCAGCTCGGCACGCGGTTACTGCAGCGCTCCACACGCAAGCTCACACTTACCCATTCAGGTCAGGCTTTTCATGACAGGTGCTCTGGCGCCGTAGAAGGCCTGATCGATGCCGGGCAACAGTTAATGACGGGAAGTCAGGAGCCGAGTGGCATCGTGCGTATTGCGGCGATGGCTGATTTTTTCGACTTTTTCCCTATGGAGTGGGTGGCCGATTTTCTAGCCGAGTATCCACGGGTGCAGCTTGACTTCGTGCTGAGTGATGCACGTGCCGATTTGATCGCTGATCGGATCGACATCGCGTTTCGAGGCGGCACTTTACAAGACTCCGGATACGTCGGTCGCCAACTCATTGGCGCAGGTAATGAAGGGTTGGTCGCCAGCCCTAAATACCTGAGTAAACGAGGTGTGCCCACTACGCTAGAGGATCTGGTCAATCACGACTGTGTGAGTTTCGGTCATCCTAGCGGCGTTACCACATGGCGTCTTTATGGGCCAAACGGCGCTGAGGAAGAGGTGCAGATTACCAGCCGATTTAATGGCAACACCGCTCAGGCTTTGCGCAAGGCTACGTTGGCTGGGTTGGGCATTGCGTTGCTGCCGCCCACTATCACTAAATTCGATCTTCAGGCTGGCCGCCTTGTGCCTGTGCTACCGAATTACCATCGCACTGGTTACGGCTTGCATGTGCTTTACCCTAGTCGGCAACATTTGCCGTTGGCGGTATCAGCATTCATTGGATTGGTAATGGAGAAGCTCAAAGAGGAAGCATTCCCTGCGAGGGTTTTACCCCAGCAGGCTTGATACGGTGTTTGGGCTTATGACCGTAGTGGTAAAAGTCGCGTAGCGAGACGGTAGACGCGACAACTACCTTGAAAAACGCCGGGCTAGCTCAATGCATTTCAATGCCAAAATGGTTGTTGGATCGACCAATGCGACCTCATGATTTTTGATCATGTAGGATTCGCTATGCTCTAGCACCAGGGGTAGTTCTGTGCACCCCAGGATGAGCACATCTGCACCCAGTTCACACAAGTGCTCTGCTGCGATCAAGAGCTGGTCTTTACAGATGCCGTCTGTGAAACCCGCTTTAATTCCGTGGTCTCCATAAATCGACTCCATCACCAACGTCTGGTAATCCATACCGGGAGCAATTATCTGCAGCCCAGCTCGGCGAGCTGCCTCGTGATACACCTGACTTTTTATTGTGCCGGAGGTCGCTAGCAGCCCGACGGTTTTGCCAGCGCCATACCTCTGCACGATAGCCTCTACCGTCTCAGTCAGCATATTCACAATAGGTACACGCAGGTGCGGCTGGATGCGCTCAACAAATGCGTGAGCTGTATTGCACGGGATCGCTATGGCATTGGCGCCGGCGCTTTCCAGTCGCCTGCACGTTGCGTACATCGCCATCGTCGGATCAGTTTCGTCATTCAGCAAGTTGGCTGTGCGATCAGGGATCTGCGGGTTTTGTTCCACCACCATTTTGATGTGCTCTTGATCGCGACCTGCCGGTGTATGCGCAACGACTTTACCCATGAAGTCGACCGTTGCCGCTGGCCCAACTCCACCCACTATCCCAAGCTTGAATGGCGGACGGGTCGACTGACCTTTCTCCAAGGTAGCGAAAGCGGCATAGATCTCATTGATATCCAGGACAGTGACGCCACGCCGTTGCAGATCACCACAGACCAACGAGAGCTCAGTCATGCCAGGCAGGATGATTGTGGCCCCCTGATCCTGAAGCGAAAGGCAGGCTTGATAAACACATTCGAGCGGTACACCGTCAAGGAATCCATCTTTGATACCGTTAACCCCGTACATGGCGTCCATCAACCCAGATTGCTCGTTATCGTTTGGATAAACGATCTTGAAATCAGTGCCGAAATAGCGCTCAAACAGTCCTGAGTGCCGAACATAGTCAGACGCAATGATTCCCAACGTACTGCCGCGTTCAGCGACATGATCAATGTGCTTGCGTAACGCCGCCATCATATCCAGAACGGGTATGCCAATTTCCTCCTGGATCTCGTCACGAAAGGTGTGACTGGCAAAACAAGGCAGTAAGACTGCATTGACTTCGCTGGCCTCGAATGTCTGACAAACCTGGAAAACATAGAACTTCCTGGAGGTCATATTGGCACCCCGATCCAGGGGCATCAGGACGTCTTTGAAGGGGTGTTGTTCAAACAGGAAGTGATAGCGACCTTGATCCTCCAGAACAGCTCTGGACTTCACCAACTTGTAGAAAAGATCGCCGCCGGCCAGTGAGCCAAGCCCGCCGACGATACCTAGTTTGCGAGCAAACGATGACCCGCTGGACGGCTTCGATTTACCTTTCATGATTAGGTTCTCAGGCTGGTGTCAGAGTGTGATTTGGGAGCGGAGACTCAGTGCCGGGCGCGTCTTCAGCTTCTTCATGTGGTTCTGATTTGGCCACCACAGCCGTCGCGATGCTATTGCCAACCACGTTGGTGGCAGTCCTGGCCATATCAAGGAATTGGTCAATGCCAAGGATCAGCAAAATACCGGCTTCGGGAATATTGAACATGGGTAACGTAGCCGCCACCACAACCACCGATGCTCGGGCTACACCCGCCATTCCCTTGCTGGTGATCATCAGCGTCAGCAAGATCAGCAGTTGCTGTGTGAAGCTCAAGTCGACGTTGTAGGCCTGTGCAATGAACATGATGGCGAACGCTTGATACATCATCGAGCCATCAAGGTTGAATGAGTACCCCAACGGTAGAACGAAGCTGGATACGCGTTTCGGCGCACCAAATTTCTCCAGTGCCTCCATGGTTTTCGGATACGCGGACTCGCTGCTGGCAGTGGAGAATGCCAACAGAACAGGTTCGCGGATCAGCTTGCCCAAGGTAAACACCGAGCGGCCGAGGAACAGATAGCCGGCACCGAATAACACGCACCACAGAATCACAATGCCCAAGTAGAACTCGGCAATCAGCTTTCCGTAATCGACTATCAAGCCAAGACCTTGGGTGGTGATCGCCGATGCGATGGCTGCGAAAACGCCGATTGGCGCGAAGGCCATGACGAAGTCAGTGACCTTGAACATCACCTTGGCCAGCTCTTCGATGCCATCGACAATCGTTGTGTAACCCGCTCGCTTCACACCTGCAAGGGCAAACCCGAAGAACAACGAGAACACCACGATTTGCAGGATTTCGTTGTTGGCCATGGCTTCAGCAATGCTGCGGGGAAACACGTGACTGATGAAAACCTTGAGGCTGAAATCCCCGGTGTTCACCACGGGGCTCGCCGCATGCTGGACGACCTCCATATTCAGTCCCGCACCGGGTTGGAACAGGTTGACCAGGCCCATGCCGATTGCCAGCGAGATTACCGACGCGGTGACGAACCAGGCCATGGCTCGCAGGCCAATGCGTCCAACGGAGCGGGAGTTTCCCATGCTGGCAATGCCACCGACCAGTGTCGCGAATACCAGGGGCGCGATGATCATCTTGATCATGCGTAAAAAAATGTCGGTGACCATCGAGAAGTAAGACGCGATCTCTTTGGCGCTTTGTTCGCTCCCTGCGAAGTGATGGCACGCCCAACCGACAAGCACGCCCAAGGCGATGCCCATTGCGATCCGACGCGGAAGTTTATTTTTCTTCACGGAGCTTTCCTCAAGTGGTTTTTTTGCTTTTTTTACTTGGCAGGAGACAAGTGTCATTCGGTCGAAGCGCTGTGGCCTCGCTCCAACGTTTTCGATTCTAGGGGCGGGTTTGAAAGGTCGTGATGAGTAATCCCGATAGCGTCATGCGCTTTTGGAATAGTTTTCGAAACTGCTGCTTCATCCCGACTGAGGCGCAGTAAACTGCTCATTCGGGACATGAGGTGTCGGTATGCAAATCAAATGGCTGGATGATCTTCTGGCGGTCGCGGAGTGGAAGAATTTTTCTCGGGCTGCGGAGGTTCGCTGTGTGACCCAGTCGGCTTTGTCGAGGCGTATAAAGTCACTTGAAGAATGGGTAGGTGCAGAGTTGGTGGATCGTGGCACCTATCCTGTCCAACTGACCTCTGCTGGCCGCACATTTTGTGAAGAAAGCCGCGAAGCTTTGGCGGGGCTAATGATGCTGCGCTCAAGCCTTCGCGAGGTAGAGCGGATGCCCGGGCGATCCATCCAGGTCACTGCCGGCCACAGTCTGTCGATGACATTCCTGCCGAAATGGCTGAAGCAATTTCAGCAGCACAATGAGCAATTCAATGCGCGGGTCGTTGCCGCCAACATCCACGACGCGGTCATATCTCTGGAGGAGGGGAGTTGTGATCTGATGATTGTCTATCATCACCCCTTGGCACCCATTCTTCTCGATTCGGAAAAGTTCGGGAGTTTGACATTGGGTCATGACGCGTTTATTCCTGTGTGCGCACCTGACAGCGATGGGAATCCGCTGTATCCCTTACCGGGCACCTCCAGTAAAACAGTTCCTCACCTCGCTTATACAGCTACGACTTTTTTAGGTCGTGTTGCCGACATCGTAATAAAGAATGGCCCGACTGCATGCATGTTGGAGCGGTGCTACGAGGCGGATATGACAATGTTACTGATGCGAATGGCAGTCGAGGGTTATGGGGTGGCATGGTTGCCACAAAGCGCTGTCATTGACGAGCTTCAACGAGGTCAGTTGGTGAAAACGGGTGGTGATGAATGGAGCACGCGATTGGAGATACGCTCCTACTGCTCCATCACCAATGAGAACCCTACGATGCGCAACTTATGGAAAACCCTCGAAGGCGCTTCCCGCGATCTCCATGGCAAAACAGCCAGTTGATCTAAGCTCCCAGGCTCGAAAAACATCCCTCAAGTATGGGTAATGACATCTGCGCATCGGGTCATTCTGAAACGTCATCACCCGCTATTTTTTTGCGTGATAGCCCCCGGTGTCAGGATAGTTGTCGCCTGCTCGGGAGCGATTAATCGGGCAACAACATTCAATGCTTAACCGCTTCTGGGTTTACGACCACGCGAGCTTGGCTTCACCGGAACGCTTTTCCCATACTCGCTCCACCATAACGCGAGTGCCTCCATCGTTGGCCTAGGTCGATAATTGGAGATCAACATGTCCCGACTCAATGGAAAAGTAGCCATCGTCACTGGCGCCGGCCGTGGCATCGGCCGCGCTACTGCCAAGCTTTTTGCAGGAGAAGGCGCGAAAGTGGCCGTTGTTTCACGGACGGCTGAAAATGTCGCCGGTGTCGTCGCTGAGATCCAGGCAGCGGGCGGCATCGCTTTCGGAGTGGTGTGTGATATCGCCGACCCGGATCAGATCAAAAGCGCGGTGGAAAAGGTCGTTGCTGAATATGGCCGGATCGACATTCTGGTGAACAATGCCTTTGATCCCTCCGCCGTCTTCTCATCGGTTCTCGATCTGTCAGCCGAGCAATTGCAACGCAATCTGGAAATGGGGCCAATTGCCTATCTGCGGACGATGCAAGCCTGCTACCCACACCTGAAAGCCAGCGGGGAGGGTAGAGTCATCAACTTTGCATCGTTGGCCGGTGTCATCGGCTTGCAGGGTTATGCCCCTTACAACATGGCAAAGGAGGCGGTGCGTGCCTTGACTCGCTCGGCGGCAAGGGAGTGGGGCGCTGACAAGATCACGGTAAACAACGTCATGCCGGTGGCAGACACTTGGGGGGCTGCGGCAGATGTGCCAGCGCCTACCAACGCACTTGGCCGTTATGGATCGCCCGAAGAGGATATTGCGTCGGTCGTGCTGTTCCTCGCCAGTAAGGATGCACAGTTCCTGACGGGGTACAGCCTGACACCGGACGGTGGCCAAATCATCGACAGCGCACGCTGACGGTCACGTCCCACTTCCGAGTGTATTCTCCACCGAAACCACAAGACATGCCTTGGCGTGTCTTGTGGTTATTTTCAAGCAATGCTTACCGATGCAACAGGCTCCCGCGATGCTGCGCGTGCAGCCAGGAAGGCAAGGACGGCCGCCACGCCTAGCAAAGTGGCGCTCAATTCGAAGGTCGCTTGATAGCCGCTCGAGTCGAAGACCAGCCCGCCAACGGTTGCGCCAGACGCAATAGCGAGTTGGATGATCGCCACCATTAAGCCGCCTCCCGCTTCAGCAGCGTCTGGCAGCGTTCTCGCCAGCCATGTCCACCATCCCACGGGCGCTGCAGTGGCTACCAGTCCCCACAGGCCAAGCAAGACAGTCGTGGTTGCCGCCGAGCTACCGAATGAAACGAGCGCCAGTGCAATTACTGCCATCAAGATCGGGATGACGATGAGGGTTCGATGCAGGCCATTTTTCAAGAACGCTTCAATCAGGAAGGTTCCTGCGAGGCCCGCCAGGCCCAGGACGAGCAACATCAACGACAGCATGGAAACATTGACGTGCGTGACCGTTTCAAGAAACGGGCGCAAATAGGTAAACAGCATGAACTGGCCCATGAAAAATACGCTGACCGCCACCATGCCTAACGCAACCGGCGTGCTTTTCATTAGCTTGAAGACGTTGCCAGTGCCTGAATCGTTTTGCGATTTCATCGCTGGAAGGCTTAACAACAGCCAGACACAAGCAACTATCGCGACTGGAATGACGCACAAAAATGCGCCGCGCCAGCCAATCAGGGCGCCGAGAAAACTGCCCAATGGTGCTGCAATCACAGTCGCCAAAGCGTTGCCGCCGTTGACGATTGCCATGGCGCGTGTGACCTGGTCATCAGGCACAAGGCGCATGGCGGTTGCCGCCGACAGTGACCAGAAGCCACCAATCGCAACACCGATCAGCGCGCGCCCGATCATGAACACCCAGTAGTTCGGGGCGAACGCGACCACTGTTCCAGAAAGGATCATAAGCAGTGTCAGTGTAAGAAGCAGCGGTTTGCGGTCGACCCGCGCAGCCACCGATGCGATCAGAAGACTGGTGAACAAGGCAAACAGTCCCGAGATGGAGATTCCCTGACCGGCTTGCCCCTCAGTGATATGCAGATCTGCGGCAATCGGTGTAAGCAGGCTTACAGGCATGAACTCTGATGCCACCAGCACGAAGGCGGCGAGCGACATGGCAAATACGGCGCCCCATGATTTATGGGGCACTGGGAGGGTGTGATCAGTCATTGTTTGAATCCTGTATTGCGCGAAGCTTCGTAGCCCCGAGAACGAGGCTACGAGAGAAGCGATGCCCTGTCAGGACACCGATCAGGCTACTTCAGGTTGCTTTTGAAGAAGGTAGTCAACTTGGCGAAAGGAATGAGGTTGACCCGGTCGTAGAGATCGACGTGGTTAGCGCCAGGGATGATGACCAGTTCTTTAGGCTCCGCTGCACGCTTGTATGCATCTTCACTGTATTCACGGGAGTGAGCCTCGGAGCCGGTGATAAACAGAAGCGGACGTGGCGAAATGGTCTCGATGTCTTCGAATGGGTAGAAATTGTAGAACTTCGCATTGGTGGCCAGCGTCGGCATGGTGGAAGTCTGCGGCGATGCGCCGGCAGGGGTTACTTCGCCGCGAGGAGTGCGGTAGAAATCATAAAACTCATCGCCTATCGCATTGCCTGTCAGCTTCAACGGGGCACCGGCGGTGTATTTGGTAGCGCCGCCCGTGAATTCCACATAGCGTTGTTCTGCAGCTTCTGCGAGTGCCGTGCGTTTCTGCTCTGGGGTCGTCGAATTACCCAAACCTTTGCGATAGAGGTCGCCGTGGTTGTACATGCTGACTGTTGCAATTGCCTTCAGTCGAGGGTCGATCTTGGCCGCGCTGATAACAAAGGCGCCGCTGCCGCAAATGCCGATGATGCCAATGCGCTCACGGTTAACGAAAGGCCGTGTGCCCAGGAAATCCACCGCTGCGCTGAAGTCCTCTGCATAGATGTCCGGCGACACCGCTTGACGGGGCTGCCCTTCGCTTTCACCCCAGAACGAAAGATCAATCGCCAATGTCACGAAACCTTGCTCGGCGAGCTTCTGGGCATACAGGTTGGAGCTTTGCTCCTTCACCGCGCCCATTGGGTGCCCTACGATGATCGCGGGGCTCTTGGTCTTGGGATCCATTCCTTTAGGAATGTAGAGGTTCCCTACAACGTTCATCTTGTATTGATTTTTAAAGGTGATCTTTTCTGCGATTACCTTTTCGCTTTTGTAGAAGTTGTCAGCACCGTTAGACATGTCAGCCCCCATTGATGAGAAAGAGGCGATAAGCAGCCCCAGGGCAAGAAAGAATCTGTTCATTCGATATTCCTTACTTTTGGATGGTGTCCATTTGCGTTCTTGAATCTGAGGCGCTCAATCAACCAATGTGGAGTTGTCGATCACAAAGCGGTACTTGACGTCACCCTTGAGCATTCGCTCGTAGGATTCATTTATCTGGCCTGCTCGAACCAGTTCGATGTCGGCGACGATGCCGTGCTCGGCGCAGAAATCCAGCATCTCCTGTGTTTCCGGGATGCCACCGATCATCGAGCCAGCAATCGTTCGGCGTTTCATGATCAGGTTGAAAACGTTGGGTGAGGGATGCGGCGAGGCCGGTGCCCCGACCAGCGTCAACGCCCCATCACGCTTGAGCAGCACCAGAAACGCATCAAGATCGTGGGGGGCTGCGACGGTGTTGAGAATGAAGTCGAAACTTTTGGTATGTGCAGCCATTTCTTCAGGGTTGCGCGATACGACGACCTCATCGGCGCCTAATGCCTTTGCCGCCTCGCGCTTGGATTCAGAGGTGGTGAACGCCACGACGTGGGCGCCCATCGCATGAGCCAGCTTGATGCCCATGTGGCCTAGGCCACCGATGCCGACCACGCCTATTTTCTTGCCTGGACCGGCGTTCCAGTGGCGCAGAGGGGAGTAGGTAGTGATGCCCGCGCAAAGCAGCGGAGCGACGGCAGCCAGCTGTGACTCGGGATGGCGGATGCGCAACACGTAGCGCTCATGCACCACGATGTTTTGCGAGTAGCCGCCCAGCGTCCAGCCGGGTGCGTCCGGTGTCGGAAAGTTGTAGGTGCCGACCATTCCGTCGCAGTAGTTTTCCAGGCCTGTCTCACAGTCGTCACAGTGTTTACAGCTGTCGACGACGCAGCCGACACCGACCAGATCGCCGACTTTGAAATCCGCAACATGCGAGCCCACCTTCGATACACGGCCGACAATTTCGTGACCTGGTACGCAGGGAAACTGCGTGCCTGCCCACTCGGCGCGCACTTGGTGCAAATCTGAATGGCAGATGCCACAGAAGGCGATATCGATCTGAACATCATGGGCTGCCGGCTCGCGGCGATTGATCTGCATCGGCTCAAGGGGTTTGTCGCCAGCGTGAGCGCCATAGGCTTGTACAAGCATGGGAGAGACCTCAAAGGATTTGTCGGATGGACATTTTCCCTGTCTGCCAAGGCTCTCTGTAGTGCATTTCGCTGGATTACTTGCCTGATTCTATGAGTCTCTGTTTTTTGGCAGGACGGTTGGGAGTTGGCGAGTTAGAGTTCAGTGAAGAGGTACAAGACGAATATGACGAACAAACCCAACACCAATCCTCAACAGACATCGCCACAAGAAAGGCTTGCGCAGATCATCGGCGCGCAGATCTCGAAACCAGGTGATTCCACAACGGCCATTACAGGCCTCGGCTTCTTCAGGCGCGAACATCCAGCACCGCCCATCGTCTGCATGGTCGAGCCAAGCATCATCCTCATCGCCCGAGGTAAGAAACAGCTCTGGGTAGGTGGCGAGGGCTACCCCTACGACACGTCGCGATTTCTGATCACCTCGTTGGACTTACCTGCCAATTCAGAAGTGCTAGCGGCAAGCCCGGAACAGCCATGCCTGGGGCTGACGTTGAAACTCGATCTGCGCATGCTGGCTGAGCTGATAGCGCAAAGTGACCTGCCGCCAACCCGTGATCGAACAGTTGCGAAGGGGGTAGGAATTGGTTCAGTAACCCCTGCACTGTTGGCGTCTTTCGAGCGCTTATTGGCACTGCTCGATGAGCCGGAGTCCATCCCTGTTCTTGCCCCGTTGATCCAGCGCGAGATTCACTACCGTCTCTTGCAGAGTGATCAGGCGAGCCGACTTCGACAAATTACGTCTGTCGATGGCCAAGGCTATCGGATCGCCAAAGCCATCGATTGGCTGAAGTTGAATTACGCCTTGGCGCTTCGCGTCGATGAACTGGCGGCCCGAGTGCAGATGAGCACTCCGACCTTCCATCACCACTTCCGTCAACTCACAACAATGAGCCCGTTGCAGTACCAAAAGTGGCTGCGACTGAATGAGGCAAGGCGATTGATGCTCAATGAACACCTGGACGTATCCAGTGCGGCTTTCAAGGTCGGATATGAAAGCCCGTCTCAGTTCAGCCGTGAATACAGCCGTCTGTTTGGCGTCCCCCCCAAACGGGATATTTCGGCGTTGCGAGGGCAGGGGTAGGACGAGGAGTTCAACTGGCTGCGTTGAAGCTTCGATTAAATTCAACGACGTCATGATGAGTAGGGTTTTTGGCGAATAGTGCAGGGAGTTGCGCATTGAACGCCTCTCTCTTCTGCGCGGCGGCACCCCTGACTGCGGCATTCAGCGCCGGGCGCATCTCTTCAGCGGTGTAATCGCAGCAGTACGCTGGCGTGCAGGGTTGTTGACGCCACGAGTCTTCCAGGCTGCCGCTGTCGACCGGCTCGAATCCAACTTCATCGACAAGTTGCATTACGAGACGTTTATGATTTTCATCGTCCCCCGCAACGGCTACGCCCAGGCGGCCTTCGGCGTCTTTTGGCTTACCAAGATTCTCTAGCGAATAAGCAAGAATATTGTTGAAGGCCTTGATTACCGGTCGGCCAAGCTGCTCGCTAACCCAGACGCTCTCCGTTTGACCATTTTCCAAAGCGGCGATGCGCTCGTCTCTCAGACCTGGGTAATAGTTACTGGTGTCGACCACTGGAGCCGAGGATGGCAGTGCGGCCAACAGGTTCTTTGGGAGAGCCGCCATAGCCGGCTGGGGAATGGAAACAATCACAGCATCGGTGCCGTCGAAGACATCTTTCAAGTCACAAGGAACGGCACCTGCTTCCTTGGCAAAGGCACTCACCGCCTCTTTTCCACGAGAGTTGGCCACACTGACTTCATGGCCAGCAGTGACAAGCCGGCGGGCAAGGGTTCCGCCGATAGATCCAATACCAACGATCGCAATTTTCATAATGCCTCCAGGGATTCAAAGTCCGAATACGTTAGTATCAGCACTGCAATATCCGCAAGAACCGACGTTTTAGTCTGTAACCCACCAAAAGGTAAGTGTCGATGGAGCGCGAGTGGGAATGTGAGAACCCTTTACGACGGCAGGCCTGGTCTGCCGCTATAAACGCTACGCTTCGCGTTCTGGAGGGCAAATGGAAAATTGTGATCATCAATGAGCTGATGGCCGCTAAAGGCCGACCGCTTCGGTTCTCCGAACTGGAGAAGCTCATTCCCGATGTCACGCAGAAGATGCTCATTCAGCAGTTGAAAGGGCTTCAGCAGGACGACATCGTTCAGCGCACCGTATACCCAGAGGTACCGCCGCGAGTGGAGTACGCGCTGACGGCGCTGGGTCATGCACTCGGCCCGGCTATGACGGCCCTTATAGACTGGGCTGAGCTTCGTCACCAGCACGAGGCAAAGGGGATGGAACGGTCTAGCGTTAGCGACAATGAACTTTTGGAACGCTAATGCGCCATGTTGGACGTACTCAAAAAGTCAGCCCGTTTCAAATCTGATCAACTGTGGTTTCCAAATGTTTGATTTGTGACTATATATATCATTGGTCACAATTTGTAAGTCCTCGATAGGGTGAGTAAGCTATTCCCATGAATCAGCCATCAATATCTTCGCCCGGCCCACGTGGCCCAGTCGATCACGACATTCGAGACCAGATTGTCGCGGCGGCCAATGAACATTTCAGTCAGTACGGCTACGCCAAAACCACGGTTTCCGACCTGGCCAAGGCCATCGGGTTTTCCAAGGCCTACATCTACAAATTTTTTGATTCCAAGCAGGCGATCGGTGAAGCCATCTGCGCAAATTGTCTGGCAGAAATCGTCGCTGCGGTGGCGCAGGCTATCAATGTAGAAGACCTGTCGCCGACGGAGCGCTTTCGACGTCTGGTCAAAACGGTGATCGCCACAGGTGTGAATCTGTTCTTTAACGACCGAAAACTCTATGACATTGCAGCGTTCGCGGCGTCGGAAAGCTGGCCCAGTACGCAGGCTTATGACGCACAGATCAAAGGCTTCGTGTTACAAATCGTGCGGGAAGGGCGAGAGATTGGCGAATTTGAACGCAAGACTCCACTGGACGAGACAGTAGAATCGATACATCTCGCGCTGCGGCCATTCGTCAATCCTTTGCTGCTGCAGTACAACCTCGATTTCGTCGAGGAGGCGCCCACGCTTACCTCCAACCTCATCTTGCGTAGCCTCATGCCTTGACCTTCGGCTTAAAGGTTTACGGCATACCCGGGTAAGCACCAGATCACCAAAACGGCTTTTCACTTTGCCCTTCTTCCCATCCGTCGAAGGGCATTTTATTTATCTGCTTAGTGACTGTTGACTGAAATGGTCACATGAATAAATATGGCGGTGTCGCTTCTACTGTTTCATCTCAGTGATACCCATAGAGTTCAAACAATGAAAAAAATAGTGCTCAAGAGCCCATTTGGCCTTGCTGTCGTGCTCGCATCCTCAAACGTTTTTGCAAGCGGCTTCGCTCTTAATGAACAAAGCATCAGTGGGATGGGATCCGGGTTTGCCGGTCGTTCCTCCTCCGCTGAAGATGCAAGCACGGTCTTCGGTAATCCCGCGGGAATGTCTCGCTTGAAAAGGGAGCAGGTCAGCGTGGGGGCGGCGACTCTTTTCGCCAAGTCCGACATAAGCCACACCCGCAGTACATTCGGAGGCCAGGAAGACGGCGACATGGTGCCCACCACCACTGTGCCTATGGGTTACTACGTCAAACCGATCGATGAGCATTGGGCGTTCGGTGTGGGTTTTTATGTACCTTTCGGTCTGATGACGGACTATGGCAGTGGTTTTGCCGGGCGTTACTACGCCAACAAAAGCGAGGTCACGACCCTTACGTTTCAACCCACCATCAGCTATGCCTTTAACGAAAAAGTTTCGATCGGGTTCGGTCCGACCATCAACCGTATCAGCGGTGAGATATCAGGAATGGTGCCCAATCCACTCAGTCCTGGTCGCAATGACGGAAAACTCAAAAGCACTGGTGACGACACGGCCCTCGGTTTCAACGCCGGTATCCTGGTGCAGGCTACAGACCGAACCCGTTTGGGCATGACCTACCATTCCAAGGTCAGTTATCAATTGGATGCCAAGACCAAGGTCACTGACGGCACCTTTAGCGTGTTGGGGGTCAGTGGCCGGAGTTATGACGCTTCGCTGGATGTGGATACCCCAGAGTCAGTGGATTTCTCGGTGACTCATCAGCTTGATGATGACTGGACCCTTTACGTGGGGAGCACCTGGACTCGCTGGAGTCGCTTCAAAGAGTTAACCATCGAGAACACCGGTTTACCCCCTGTGTTGAGCGGCGCGCTGGGCACCATTACCGAAGAGCAGAATTGGCACGATACGTGGGCTCACGCTATCGGTGCGGCGTATCAACTGAATAACCAATGGGTACTTCGCGCAGGCCTGTCGGTTGATCAGTCGCCCGCCAACAACACCAACCGGGGACCACGTATTCCCACGGGCGACCGGAAGGTTGTCAGCTTCGGTGCTGGCTGGACGCCGGCGGACAATGTCACGATCGATGTTGCCTATTCCTACCTGTGGGAGGAGAGCGTTCAGATCAACGACACCTCGGCGACCAGAGGTGCATACAGTGCCAACTATAAAAACAGTGCGAGCGGGCTTGGGACTTCTGTGAGTTACCGCTTCTAATTGAGTGCTGTTACACGATAGATGTCCGGTCGGGAGTACGCGTTGCCTCCCGACCTTTAAGAACACATCTCGGACCTTTCCCCCTCAAGCTTCATCGAGTCGTCACCGTGACATCCCAAGGTTGCCAGCCACCACCGAGTGATTTGAATGCCGCTACCGCTGCTCGTGCAGATTCCGTTCGTGCTTGTGCCCGCGCATCGGAAGCCTGCAGCAGTGTCTCGTCAGCGTGCAGGACATCGATCAGGCTGGCCGTGCCTTTCTCATAAGCGATGAACGACGATTGTCGAGCCTGTGTCAGAGACGCTTCTCCCCCAGCGAGGGTGGTTGCTTGAGCTTCGCGATTCACCAGTGAGGAGAGCGCGTTCTCGACATCCTCGGTGGCGCGCAATACAGATTGACGGTAAGCGGCCAGGGTTTCGGCTTCCTGCCCCTTGGCCTGGTCGATCTGGGCGTTTATGCGACCGAAGTCGAAGAGTCTCCAGCGCAGTCCCAGTACGCCCGCCGACTGGCTGGCGCCACTGGTAAAAAGATTGCCTGCGGATACAGCGGTGGCACTCCCCAGCAATGCGCTAAGGGAGAACTTCGGGTAATACTCGGCAATAGCCTCCCCGATGCGTGCGTTTGAGGCCGCAAGACGGCGCTCAGCCACAATCAGATCCGGTCTGCGGCGCAGCAAATCAGCCGGAGTTCCCATCGCCTTCAACTGCGGCGCTACAGGAATGCTCCCCGCACTTGCCAGTTGCGTGCGGTGAGTGCCTGGTGGTGTGCCGAGCATGACATCCAGTGCATTCATGGCCGCATCCAGACCGGTCTGCAGGGCCGGTACTGTCGCTTGGACCTGCGCCAAGGTCCCCTCGGTCTGACGAACCTGATAGTTGGCGGCGAGCCCCTTGCTGTAGAGCAATTGGACTTTCTCTAGTAGCTCCTGCTGCGTTTTGACTTGTCGATTCGCTATGTCCAGCCGGGCCTGCAATCCGCGGACAGTGATGTAGATATCGGCGGTCTGCGCTGCGATAGCCAATCGTGTGGCCGCGACGCCCGCCCGGGATGCTTGATACTCGGCCAGAGCTGCCTCGCGTCCACGGCGCATGCCGCCAAAGACATCTGCCTCCCAGCTGGCATCGATGTTGGCCTCGTAGGAACTTCCGTACCGATCATAGCCAGGCGTTGAGTTCAACACCTGGCCGAGCGGCGTCTCGATTGACTGGTAGGAGCGCACGGCCTGTCCGCTGATGTTCCCTGAGGGGAGTAAAGCGGCATTTGCAGCACCTAGTCCGGCCCGCGCCTGTGTGACTCGCGCCGACGCCTGTGCCAGGTCCAGATTCTGCTCAAGCGCCTTGGAGATGAAGTCGGTTAGCACTGGATCGCCAAAGCCTTCCCACCAAGCTACAAGGCTGGTCGGCGTCGCTACACGCCGCTGTTCGACAGAAGGCTGACCCAAGTAACGATCCGAAAGCGGAGCGTCTGGACGATGGTAGTCCGGACCGACCGCGCAACCTGCCAATAAGCCGGCGCTGACCAAGAGAGCAATTGGACGGAGGGGAGGCATTGAGATTCCTTCAATAGAGGATATTTGTGACCATATTACTCAATAGTCACACCCTGTCAATTGAGGTGTTTTGAGCGAATTTTTGGTTTTCCTCATTGATAACGGTGGTTTCTGTGTTGAGCTTGAGAAGTTGGATGTTTCATGGTTTGTGACCATTGACACATATAGTCACTGGGCAGAGAATATGACGCTCGTCCTATTTTTAAGTAAGGGAACCTATGCGCCGGCTTCGACCTTTCCCCATTGCCGCTTGCTTGTTGCCTCTCGTCCTGACAGCGTGCGGTGATTCATCCATCGCTGAAGATCCGCGCACGCATGCCCCTTTGGTGAGGTCCGCTGCTGTTCAGGCTTCGTCCGACGTCTCGCGTTCCTTCACTGGTGTAGTGGCTGCCCGCGTCCAGGGCGACCTGGGTTTTCGGGTATCAGGCAAGGTGCTTGAGCGTCTGGTTGATACCGGTCAAACCGTTAAACGTGGTCAGCCGCTCATGCGCCTCGACCCAATCGATCTAGGGTTGCAGGCGCGAGCACAGCAAGAGTCGGTCACAGCCGCGCGAGCCCGAGCCAAGCAGACAGCAGATGACGAGGCGCGATACCGCAGTCTGGTTGCCGCAGGCGCTATTTCTGCATCGGCCTATGACCAGATCAAAGCCGCAGCGGATACCGCAAAGGCGCAGCTTAGCGCCGCTGAAGCGCAGGCTGATGTAGCCCGCAATGCTTCTGGTTATGCGGTGTTGTTTGCGGATTCCGACGGCGTTGTGGTGGAGACGCTCGCCGAGCCCGGACAAGTTGTCAGCCCGGGACAGCCCGTGGTTCGACTGGCGCGGGCAGGGCAGCGCGAAGCGATCGTGCACCTGCCCGAGACGTTGCGCCCCGCAGCAGGATCCACCGCGCAGGCGACGCTTTATGGCAATACCACGGGTGCAGTTACAGCGAAGCTGAGGCTGCTTTCTGACTCGGCCGACCGAATGACACGCACCTTCGAGGCGCGGTATGTGCTTGAGGGCGCGCTGGCCAATGCACCGATAGGTTCGACCGTCACGCTTCGGATCGCTGAAAGCACCACGCAAGGGCAGGGGCTGCAAGTACCGATCGCTGCCGTTTATGACCCAGGTCAAGGCGCTGGCGTGTGGGTCATCGCCGGTACACCGGCGAAGGTGGCCTGGCGACCTGTTCAAGTCCTGGGCTTGAGCGACGACTCAGCGCGAGTCGCTGGCGATCTCAAGGTCGGTGAGCCGATCGTAGCGTTAGGCGCACATCTGTTGCGCGAGGGTGAAGAGGTAAGATTGCCTCAACAGGATGACGCCAAAGTTGCCGGGGGTCGTCCATGAGCGAGGGTCGCTTCAATCTTTCCGCGATCGCCGTTCGAGAGCGCTCTATCACGGTGTTTCTGATCTTCCTGATTGCCGTTGCGGGCATCTTGTCGTTCTTTCAGCTGGGGCGTGCGGAAGATCCTCCGTTTACGGTCAAGCAGTTGACGGTCATTACCGCGTGGCCGGGCGCCACGGCGCAGGAGATGCAGGATCAGGTAGCAGAGCCACTTGAAAAACGACTGCAAGAACTGAAATGGTACGACCGCACGGAAACCTACACCCGTCCTGGCCTCGCCTTCACGATGGTGTCACTGCTCGATAGCACGCCGCCCTCGCAAGTGCAGGAGGAGTTCTATCAGGCGCGTAAAAAGCTCGACGACGAGGCCAGGAAGCTGCCGGCGGGTGTCATCGGGCCGATGGTCAACGACGAGTTTTCGGACGTGACATTTGCGCTTTTCGCCCTGAAAGCCAAAGGCGAGCCGCAGCGACTGTTGGTACGTGATGCAGAGTCGCTGCGCCAACAACTGTTGCATGTGCCGGGCGTGAAGAAGGTCAACATTATTGGGGAGCAGCCCGAACGTATCTTTGTTTCCTTTTCCCATGATCGGTTGGCCACCTTGGGCATCTCTCCTCAGGACATCTTTGCCGCGCTGAATAATCAAAACGTGCTCACGCCCGCCGGTTCGATCGAAACCAATGGGCCGCAGGTCTTCCTCCGCTTGGATGGCGCCTTCGATAAAGTGCAGAAGATTCGTGACACACCCATTGCGGTCCAGGGGCGCACGCTAAAACTCTCTGACGTGGCGACGATCGAACGTGGTTATGAAGATCCAGCAACCTTTCTCGTGCGTAACAACGGTGAAGAGGCCTTGTTGCTGGGGATCGTGATGCGTGAGGGCTGGAACGGTCTTGACCTTGGCAAGGCGTTGGACGCGGAGACAGTCAAAATAAATGAAGGCATGCCGCTGGGTATGACGCTCTCCAAAGTCACCGATCAATCTGTAAATATCGATTCGGCCGTCGGCGAGTTTATGGTCAAGTTCTTCGTCGCGCTGCTTGTGGTAATGCTTGTCTGCTTTCTCAGCATGGGCTGGCGTGTAGGTGTTGTGGTCGCCGCGGCTGTGCCGTTGACGTTGGCCGTGGTGTTTGTGGTGATGGCGGCCACTGGAAAGAACTTTGACCGTATTACCCTCGGCTCGTTGATTCTGGCGCTCGGACTGCTGGTGGACGACGCCATCATTGCCATCGAAATGATGGTGGTGAAAATGGAGGAGGGCTACGACCGCATCAAAGCTTCCGCGTACGCCTGGAGTCATACCGCTGCGCCGATGCTCTCCGGTACGCTGGTGACCGCTATCGGCTTTATGCCCAACGGCTTCGCGCAATCGACCGCCGGCGAATACACCAGCAACATGTTCTGGATCGTGGGCATTGCCCTGATTTCCTCCTGGGTGGTTGCGGTCGCTTTTACCCCGTACCTGGGGGTGAAGATGTTGCCGAACATCAAGAAGGTAGAGGGTGGTCACGCGGCCATCTACAACACCCCTAACTACAACCGCTTCCGCCGGATTTTGACGCGGGTCATCGCTCGCAAATGGCTGGTGGCTGGCACTGTCATCGCTTCGTTTGTCGTGGCGATCCTCGGTATGAGCCTGGTCAAGAAGCAGTTCTTCCCTACCTCGGACCGTCCCGAGGTATTGATTGAAGTGCAAATGCCTTATGGAGCCTCCATTGAGCAGACCAGCGCGACCACCGCCAAGATAGAGACCTGGCTGCAAAAGCAGGATGAGGCAAAGATCGTCACGGCCTATATCGGGCAAGGCGCGCCGCGCTTCTATCTAGCGATGGCACCGGAACTCCCTGATCCGTCGTTCGCGAAGATTGTGGTGCTGACGGACAGCCAGGAGGAGCGCGAGACCCTCAAGTTCCGTATCCGCGAAGCGGCGGCTGAGGGACTTGCCCCAGAAGCGCGTGTCAGGGTGACTCAGCTTGTTTTCGGGCCGTACTCGCCATTCCCTGTTGCCTACCGGGTAATGGGGCCTGATCCGTCAACGTTGCGCGAGATTGCGGGCCAGGTACAGGACGTGTTGCAGTCGAGCCCGATGATGAGAACCGTCAACACCGATTGGGGACCGCTGACGCCGACGCTGCATTTCGCTCTGGATCAGGATCGCTTGGAGGCGGTGGGGTTGACGTCAAACTCAGTCGCGCAGCAACTGCAGTTCCTGCTGGCCGGAGTACCGATCACCGCAGTTCGTGAGGACATTCGCTCGGTGCAGGTTGTTGGTCGCGCAGCGGGTGATATCAGGCTCGATCCCGCCAAGATAGAAGGTTTTACGCTGGTAGGCACGGCGGGTCAGCGGATTCCGCTGTCTCAGGTGGGAGAGGTCGATGTTCGTATGGAGGATCCGATCCTCCGACGTCGTGACCGCACGCCGACCATTACCGTGCGCGGCGACATTGCCGAAGGCTTGCAGCCACCGGACGTCTCGAGCGTGATTATGAAGGAGCTGCAGCCGGTCATAGACAAGCTGCCTGGCGGGTACCGGATTGAGCAGGCAGGTGCAATCGAGGAGTCGGGCAAGGCCGGTAAAGCGATGTTGCCGTTATTCCCGATCATGATTGCCATGACGCTGCTGGTCATCATTCTGCAGGTCCGTTCGATCTCGGCGATGATCATGGTGTTCCTCACCTCGCCATTGGGGTTGATTGGTGTGGTGCCGACACTGCTTATCTTCCAGCAGCCGTTTGGTATCAACGCTCTGGTCGGTCTAATCGCCCTTTCGGGCATTTTGATGCGCAATACGCTGATTCTGATTGGGCAAATCCATCACAACGCGCAAGAAGGGCTGGACCCGTTTCACGCAGTGGTCGAAGCCACGGTACAACGTGCCCGCCCGGTACTGCTGACAGCGCTGGCGGCAATCCTGGCGTTCATTCCGCTGACACACTCCGTCTTCTGGGGGACGCTGGCCTATACGCTGATCGGAGGCACGTTCGTCGGAACCATCATGACGCTGGTGTTCCTGCCCGCGATGTACTCCATCTGGTTCAAGATCCGTCCTGACAATACGGGTCAAACTGAAACAGCGAATAAGCAAGCAAGCCTAGTGGATAGGGCGCCACCCCGTCCTCTCGCCGTTCACCTGACCACAAAGCTTTAGCCATACCTGGGATGCCGTTTCCAGCTGAAGCTAAGCACTATCCGCTACGCGATGAAGTCGTACGTTATTTGGAGCAGTACGCGGACGCTTTCCAGCTACCCATTCGGCAGAACATACGAGTCCGGAAAGTGTATAGGGAGGATGGACTATTTTTGCTTCAGGCATCTGGCGGATTCAATCAGCCGTTCATCCCTTACATTCAGGGGCTGGAGAGTTTTCACGGGCAACGTTTACACAGTGCTGATTTCCGAAATGTTGACGGTTTCAGTGATCAACGAGTAGTGGTCATAGGTGCGGCCAACTCAGCGGTACAAATTGCCCATGAGTTGGCTCAAGTCAGCAGCGTCGTATTGGCGACAAGGGAATCGATTCGGTTTTTTCCGCAAAAGATCCTCGGTGTGGATTTTCATGCTTGGCTCAAGTGGACATGGATGGAGAAGACTCGTTGGCTGAATGACCAAAGTACCCCTGTACTGGATGATGGCACCTATCGTCGAGCTATAAAGCAGGGGATTTTTGAGCGCAAGGCAATGAAAGCCTGACCCGGCGCAACGGGAAGGCGGAGCACGTACCGGGTTTGTATTTTGTGGGATTACCGAAGCAGCGCAACTTTGCTTCGGCCACCCTTAGAGGCGTTGGGCCAGATGCTTCTCACATCATCCCTAGCTTGATGCGCTTCATTCACGATGCATCGCACCCCGTGTTCGCTTGATGCCGGGTATCGATTTTTTTTCCGCTCAACACTGCGTCTACCGGAACATCGTAATTACTGTCCTTTTTGCGTACTTGGCAGGCGCCAAGTGGCGACGAAGCACAGCAACAGAAACCCGCACATCACGCTAAGCAGTACCGATGCTCCGAAGCGGTGCAGAGCGTAAGCGGCGGCGATGCATTGAAGAGTTGCAGGCACCGCGGCGAGTGCTGCTTTCAGAAACTCCGATAGAAGCAGTCTGGGCGAGGCTTGCTCAGTTAAAAAGTGCGACTCTTGCTCGAAAGATGGTCGACCGTCGCGCTCAACTTGAAAGCCTAAGTCTTGAGCCGTCGACCATTGTGTCAAAGGGAGAGGGCGTTGCTTTCGCGCTCCGAAATGCCACCGATTATTTCAGTGCCATTGATCGAAGAAATGTCAGTCAACGTGTACTCAATCTGTATTACGGCACAATGTCGTTCGCATTTGCCGAGATGCTTGCTTCACCAGGTGGTCCTCAAACCCTTTCAGAGTTGGAGGCAACAACCAAAAAAGGGCATGGCCTTTATACCCATGATGGTATAGATGACCGATTTGAGAGTTCTTGGCAGCGTTCGATGACGTCCAGGCTGACGCAAGGCTTGCATCGTGGTCGCACTCAGTATTCTGCTCAGCTCGAAAAATAGTTTAAAAAGCAGTTAGTTATGAAATATTTTGGCTTTTCCGTTCCACGTAGAACTACGAAAAGCCAAGGGCTAAGGTATGGGCTGGGAGGTTTTTTACAGAAACAAGAAACGACAAAGCCCTGAAAAATCAGGGCTTTGTCGTATAAAAAGATGGCGGAGGCGATGGGATTCGAACTCATGGACCTGTTACAGTCGACGGTTTTCAAGACCGATATTCAAAGCCGCTGAAACCGGGGCCTGTAGCCCTTTTTCGTTACAGTACTTTGGTTTTTTGGCTCCTCTGTAGGCCGCATTCTACAAGGGGCCAAGTTTGAGTTTTGTAACAGGTTTTTGGCCTATTTTGACGGCTTTGCAATGGCGCCGATGCGGCGGTAAACGCGTTCCGTGATGTCGCCCTTGGTGTGCCCCAGAAGCAGGCTCGCGTCGGCGACATCGATGATTTCCGACGCAGCCTTTGGCCTGATGTCACGAAACTGGAAACTGCCGATTTTTTCAGCCAACAGAGTGTCGCCTTTCTCATCAGCCTCTTTCTTGGCTTTTTCCCTAGCCTTATCCCACCGATCGCGGAGCATCTTCGCGGTCATGCGCTTACCGCGCGCACTCACAATTAGGTAGCTGCAGATGTGCTGAGCATTGCGCTCAGCCATTTTCGTGATCAGCAGCCCCAGGCTGTTTGCCTCGTCACCATCGGTCATCTGGATTCGTAGCTTCTTGTGCGTCTTGTTCTGCTGCACACCCAAATATTTGCCCTCGACATCATCCTTCCTCATGACCAGAACATCTGCCGGCCGTTGCCCGGTCAGATAAGCCAGGTCCATCGCGTCTTTCAGCTCTTGAGCTGCCTTCTTGTAAACCGCATCCCACACCACGTCATTCGCGTAATAGTCTCTCGGCGTTTCCTTGTTTTTGCGAACACCCTGACAGGGATTTTCCTTCGTCGTCAGGCCCCACTCCCTCGCTATGTTGAACACGTGCGAGAGGGTCGCGATCTCGCGATTCGCCCGAACCTTTGCTGTCCGCGCATCCCGGTACCCGGCAATCGTAGCTGGTGTAATTGAGTCGATTGGGGCGCTGTCGAACATCGGCCGCAGCTGCTTGATCTCCGACAGATTGTCCTTTTGGGTGCGCGGCGCTTTCTTTGAGACGATGTCGCGGATGTACCTATCAAAGATGCCCTTCATGGTGCGCAGATCGAGCGGCTTTTCCTTGGCTTCGAGTTCTGCCCATTTGATCCTGGCCAGGTCCAGGTCTTTGCCCAATGGGATCGCCTTGCCGGTCAGGTCCAGGTAGTAATAGGCAATCCAGTCCTTTCCGCTTTTCCGTGGCCGCGTCCACTGGTACATCCGGGGCGGCAAATTACGTGTTTCGGTCTTGCGGGGGCGCATATCAGTTCACTCGCGAGAAGTCGGGCGTCCATGCCGGAGCTGCCGGCGGTGGGTTGGGGTCAGCGATGGCGGGGGAGATCATGCCCAGCTTCATGCGGGCATACATCCGCCCAACCAGTGGACGCTTGCCTCGGCTTTCAACGAACACCCAATGGCGATCTGTCAGCCAGCGCCGCTGGTAGGCCCGGGCCTTGTAGCCGGTGAGGTCCGCCAGCTCTTCGTCCGAGAGAATTTCAGTTTCCATAGAGGTACTCCATGCCGCGCGTGGCGGCAGAAGGTGGTTATCGGGCGAACTTGGCGAGTGCGGTGTCTGCGATTTTCATCGCTGCCTGGGCATCGTTCACATAGGCCGGATCAAACCCGCCGCACAGGTGGATGGTTGCTTGGCAGGCCCGGAGGTTTTCGCGAGTGAGTCTCAGCGCGGCGACCAGTTCTTCGCGGGCCTCGGCTTCACCTCGGGCGATGTCCCAGAAGCGTTGCTGCCACTGCCCGGGTGGTGGCGGGCTGCTGTTCTGCGCGCCGAACACCATCGCCCCGACAATGGAATCGCACAGGTCACGCTTGTAGGCGTTGTCGCCGTCGATGCTGGCGCCCATCCGGCGAAGGTTGTTGAGGGTCGCGTCGAAGTCTTCGCGGGTCATGTCGATCACGTTTTTGCTGAGAGCGGTGATTTCGGCTTTCGCGGCATTCAGGCGGTTTAAGTCCGCTTGCCAGCCGCAGCGCAGATACTTGGCGTCTTCAGCGTTCTGCTCGGCCATGGTTTTCCAGTGCTCGACCGGGGCCCAGGGGCTGACGATCACGATGCACTTTGCCATCGGCACCAATTCGTTTTGCTTGGCAGCCAACGTCTCGGCCTCTTCTTTGCTGGCAACCGCATAGAGATCGTCGGGGCCCTGGGCGTGCACGGCGTACAGCACTTCAATTTCTTCGGGCATACAGAATTCCTCGCCCGCCGTTCACCGGCAGGCTGTATGTGGATTAGTGGGTTACGCTGGAAAGCAGGCAACGTGAGTGTGCAAACGGTCTCTCATCATGGATGGATCAAAATGAAGCTGATTTTGGTTGTGCTTGTTGTTGGTCTGTTGGCTTGGGCGCTTTCCCCTGAATTACAGTCCTGGGCAGAGACTCAGCTATCGAATCCGAAAAGAACCTCCACAGTCGTGATTGCGAAGAAGCCCGTTGCGGCTCCATTCAAATGTGATGGGCGCAAATATTGCTCGCAGATGACCTCGTGCGCGGAGGCCAAAACGTTTCTGCAAAATTGTCCAGGAATGGAAATGGACGGCGACAACGACGGAATACCCTGTGAGACGCAGTGGTGCCGATGACTATTGGCCGTTCACCGGCAGGCTGGTAGGTGGAAGAGGGGTTAGGCTGTTGCTTTGGAGATCAGCTCGCAGTCAGCGGCAAGCTTCAGAAGGCTGCGGGTGGTCGGCCTGAAGCTGCCGGTGTCCGGGTAACATTCAAATTCATGACCTTCCGGGAACGAATTGAACGGACCATGCCAGGGCCAATTACTCTTCCAGTCCGCCCAAACGGTGTATGCGTCCTGACCTTCACCCCAATAGTCGGTGCCGCCGCCGACACTCCATACGTGGCTAACGCGGGTGCGCTGCTTGTACGCAAGCTCGCTCGGCTCGTCTTTGTCGATCCAGACGCCAACGAAAACCGATGAGGCAATATCTACCAGGCGCTTGCTGAGCTTTTTCTCGATGCGGGCTTTCATCACCGTGGCCCCGAGTAGATGAGCCAGGCCATGTAGGCGAGGGCGGGCGCTGTGAGCAGGATCATGGCGTCACCTCTTTGAATTCGATGCCTTGGCAGGTTTGAATCCCAGTCTTCGCCGGTTTAATTCCAAAGTTTGACAGACGCCCGGGGTGAAGCGGCAAACCACCGCTCATGGCTGGCGGCTTTGTGCCAAATACAGCCTTCGCGCTGTTTTTGCAATCAATGCAGCTTTGTACGCGGCTGTTGTATGATTTGTGAACTTGACTGGAGCGTTGGAGCAGTAAATGGATCTGAAAGATGGGGGGCTGGTAAAGGATTTTGAGCTCGATAGGGCGCGTTATGAGTCGTTCGCTGCTACCGTTAGCGGTCTGCTTGAACGATTGCTAAAGGCAGAAGAAATAGGCGTCCATTCGATATCTTTTCGCTGTAAGGAGGTTGCGAGTCTCGAAAAAAAAATTACTGCCAAACCATCATATCCATCACTCGCGCATATTACCGATTTAGCAGGGGTTCGAGTTATAACTCACTACTCAGATGATGTAGATCGAGTTGCATTATTGGTTGAGTCTGAGTTTTCGATTGATGCTGAAAACTCAATAGATAAACGAATTGCGCTGGATCCAGATCGATTTGGTTACTTGTCCCTACATTACGTGGCGTCTATGAATGCGGACAGATCTAAGCTCAGAGAATACTCTGCATTTAGGGACCTAAAAGTTGAGATTCAGGTCAGATCCATTCTTCAACATACCTGGGCGGAAATTGAGCACGATATAGGTTATAAAAGTACAGTTCAAGTTCCGCGTCATATTCGAAGAAAGTTTTCCAGGCTTGCAGGTCTGCTAGAACTTGCTGACCAGGAGTTTGTATCGATACGAACGGATTTGGATGTTTATGAGAGCAGTGTTCAGGCTGAAGAGAGTTCTGATGATGCTCTTCTTGATAAGATTACTTATACCAGCTACGTATTAAATAATGACGATTGTCGCGCCCTAGATGAAGTGGTAGCGAAGACTTGCAGGTATAATCTCGTGGAGATTATTGAAACTGAGAAGTGTTTAGCAGTTTGCGCTTTGTTGGAAATATCAACGCTTGGTGTTTTGGGGCGACACTTAATCGAGAATCGAACGGCTGTACTACAGCGAGCTGAGATTGTTGCGGAATCCAGAGCAGAGTTGCCATTTTCGGATATTGGTCGGGGCGTATGTGTGTTTTTCCTTCTCCAAGTGATTGTTGCCAGATCTCAAGATTTAGAGCTCACAAAAGCTTACTGTACGCTTAATGACTGGAGTGAGGAATTTGTAACTTATCTGATGGAGTTTGGAGCTACTTTAAATTCGAGAATTAATACTTGATTGCGAGAGCGTGACTATTGCGGCTGGGCAGGGAATTCATGGGCCTCTGAGGTAGATGCGCTGCATGAGGACACTTTCGGCGTGTAGGTCAGCGTGCCGTCGAGAATTGCCGCCTTGATGGCTTCGAACTCCCAGCACCAGTACTGCGAATCGACGTAAATCCGAAGTTCGCGGTAGTCGTGCTTCTTGCGCTTGAGGAACGCCTCGGCGGCGGCATAGGTGAAGTGGCAGTTGACGTACTCCCATTCCTCTTCCCAGCCGGTGACGGTGTGTTGGGGCAACTCGCCGAGCAAATGCCATTGATCACTAAGCTCTGCCTTCATGAACTGACAGCTGGCCCATTCCTGCATGAGCTTGTTCAATCTGGTTTTGGTGCGGTGATCGCAATCTTTCCAGTATTCCTGTGGGCTAAACCACTTCCAGTCATCGCAATAGACGACGAGCTTGTCGGTGTAGTCCATGTCCAGGCCGTAAATGATCTTGCGGTTCTCGACCTTGAACAGCGCGGCGCTGGTGCAGTGGTCAGAGACCCGTGGGCCGATGCAGTCATAGCGCAGGCGCTGGATGAAGTCGGCCCAAGTCGCGGCGTCGAGGCCGTTGCCGGCTGCCAGGCTCGGTGCAGGCTCAGCGATTTTGTTTTCTGTGGGCATGAGGATACCTCGCGGCTATAGTTCGCCATAAATCTTAAGGAGTTGATGTCGGATGTTTAAGGATCGAGTTGTTTGGGTCGGCTGTGTGGCGCTGTTCTTTTCGGGCGTTGTTTGGGGCGGGCTAACTATTAATATTGATTTTCTTAAAATATCTAACTTGCACGACTTGTTCGATATAGTTGGTGCCGTTGCAACATCTGTCGCGGTTTACATTGCGGCCACTTGGAAGAAACAGTTAGGTTCGTCAAGAGATTATGAGCATGCGCGGAAAGCAGCAGTAGTCGCGTTGAAATACAAAGAAAGCGTTGTTGATGTTTGGGAGGCATCGGATAACTGCTTGCTCCAAGAAAAAAGCGGCGAGTCAATGGATGACCGAATGAAAAAAATCGTGACGTTCACTGTTGAGGCTCGTCTCGATGTAGCGCAAAAACTTCGCTCGGAAATGCAAGACCTTTTGGTCGAGTGTCGGGCAATATGGCGCAACGGAATTGATGATGATTTATCTAAGGCTATCGCATTTGAATATTCATGTTCAAATTGCGTGAAAACCTACCTGATGATTATTAATCCTAGTACTAATCCGGTGACTGCTATCGCCGCACGTTTCTCGTTGATCAAGTTTCGAGAGAGGGCTGCAGAAACAAAACTGTTTACACGGGCGGATGCCGAACAATATGTGGAAAGATTATTTTCACCGATTAACGATAAGCTTGACGCAAAAATGAGGTGATCTCACGCGGCTTGTAACAACGCTTCAATGATACGTTGCCCTGCCAGTGGTGGCACTGCGTTGCCGGTCATGTGCATGGTCAGCCGGTGGTTGTCCGGGCGAAGGGTGTCGGCTGGGAAGGACTGTGCGGTCATCGCCTCGTTGGCGGTGATCATGCGCATCCGGTCGCCGTCGACTACGGCCCAGCGGTCTAGGGTGGTGATGGTGCCGATTGGACGATCTAGGCTGCGGCCTGTAAGGCCCGAACCCGAACCGTAATAGGGCATTACGAACCGCTCCCCAAAGCGCTCGCGACCATTCTTCACTCTGGTCAGAGTTGATTCTGCGCGGCCTGGTTTGATGATCGGCGACCAATTGCCGGCATCGAAGTCGATTATCTGGCTGGCCGGTACGTGTTGGTAGCGGGGCAGCTGCAAATGAAGTGGCGCTTTGCTGCGGGAGCAGACCATGAACAGGCGCACGCGGTGCTGCGGCACGCCGAGGTCGGCGCAGTCAACGATGTGTGGTGCCAACTGGTAACCCAAACAACGCATGGCGTCTGCCCAGGCCGGGTAAAGAATCCAGTTCATGAACTCAGGCACATTCTCAATCACAGCAAAGTCAGGACGATTGACCTCGGCATTCGCCACCGGTGCCCAGGCGGTCGAGCGGGAGTTGTCATGCTGAGGGTTGCCGGACTCCTTTCCCCGCGCCCTCGTGTGGCCTTGGCAGCAGGGAGAGGCCAGCATTACGTCATGCTTGGGAACATCCGCCCAATTCGCTTGGTGCAGATCCTGGCAGGCGTGGATCGTGTCCGGGTTGTTGCGGGTGTGCCACTCGACCGCGTCGGCCCAGTGGTTCGCAGCCCAAAGGACCTTCATACCGGCATCGACACCGCCGCGGGTCCAGCCGCCAAAACCGGAGAACAAATCAATTGCTGTGAACATAGGGGATCCTCGCCGGCTGGCGTGATTCGTTGATGTGGGGTATTTTTTGGTCAGGGGTGGCGTTATGCCATTTTATTGGTTGGCTAGGACGGCAGTTACATGGCGAAGAAAAACGAAGAAATTTCAGAGCCTGCAGCTCTGACGTGTGGTTTAGTGATGCCTATCTCAATGATTGATGGATGCAGTGCTGAGCATTGGGTTGAAGTGAAAAATATTATCTGTGACGCTGTTGGTGGGATTGAAGGGTTAACCTTTATTCCTAAGTTGGTGAGCGAGCAAGATGATGTCGGTGTTATACAGAAGAGGATTGTTCAGAATATTTACTCCTCGGATATAGTTGTATGTGATGTTAGCTGCAAAAATCCCAATGTAATGTTTGAACTGGGTATGCGGTTGGCGTTTGATAAGCCAACAATCTTGATAAAAGATGATAAAACAGACTTCTCATTTGATACTGGTGTAATAGAACATCTTGTGTATCCACGAGATCTACGATTTTCTCGTATTGTTAGTTTTAAGAAGTCGTTAGCGGAAAAACTCTATGCTACTTATCATGCTTCTGTAAATGACCCGAGTCATTCTACGTTTCTAAAGAATTTTGGAAGTTTCAAAGTTGCCGCTTTGAACCAAACGGAAGGCACTCCAGATCAGGTAATGCTGGATATGTTACAGGATATATCACGCGATGTGTCGAGACTCAAGCGAGCTGCGTATTCCAGCAATTCTAGAAAAATAACATTAGGTGATGAAAAGTTTGATGATATAAATTCTGCGGTTCAAATGTATAAGCATAACTTTGGATGGGCGGGTAATAATGTTGATTTGATAGGTAATGAACCTTTTTATAAATTTGTTGAGAATAGTATTAGTTTGCGGCCTTACAATTCTAGAGCGGATTTTATAACTTCAGTCGATGATTATCTAATGTCAAGCGGTCATTAAGATAGCAAGTGGTCTGGCGCGATGCCTTATTAATAGTCTCGCGCTTAAGGTCAACTAAATTTATTTTTATACTCTCTCCATTATCTGTGGCCTCAGCCTCCGCCTCAGATCGCTGCCTTCTGTGCATCGACGCGCTTTTTCTTCTGCTTGATGGCTTCCTCCGTCGGCTCCTGATGTTCCTCAGCCATGGCCTGCCTCTTCAATTCCGTGGACCGGTAGATCCAGCCATGTTTGTCGTCGGCGTTTGAGTTCTCCAGTCAGGCGCCGCCCTCCGTGACCGGATGCGGCAGTGATGTGTGTGATTTTGGCGTGCGCGACAAAGCGTCGCAAAACTGGCTTGCTGCGTTGAAGTGGGGTATTTGTGTTCGGCCCGGCATGGGGCCGGAGGGGAGTGAGCTGTGGCGAAGAAATTAGAGTTCTGGGGGATTCTAGGGACAGTCGTTTACCTGGTAATCATTGCCGCAACCGTTGCCTTTAAGTTTGAAAAGTTTCTAGCTCTTGAACTTAATGAACTTGGCGACTTCCTTGCAGGAGCATTCGGGCCGATCGCCTTCCTTTGGCTGGTACTCGGCTTTCTGCAGCAAGGCCGAGAGCTAAGATTGAGCACCGATGCCTTACAGCTTCAAGCGGAAGAGCTGAAACATTCGGTAGAGCAACAGTCGATAATGGCCGATGCGGCGGTGCGCCAGATCGACGCAGCAAGGCAAGCTCTTGAACTGCAAATGCAGGAGTCCGAGAGAGCACTGATAGCCGATTTCGAAGTCAGGGCTATTTCTAAAAGCGGCGGGTCAGAAGGGTTCCGAAATAGGATAAAAATAATAAATAACCGGAACGTCGCTTACAAAGTAACCAGCGAGATAAGCGGCCGCCTCCCCTTTAATCAAAAGAATAAGCACGGAACGCTGAGAGCAGGGGCTGAGGTGGAGTTGGAGTTGGTTCTACCCCACGCCCCTCTCTCGGAACCTCAAGAAGGTGAATTCGTGATCATGTACGAAGACGTAAACGGAGTGCCTCGCATTGACACCTTTCACGTCCACCTGACTGACGAGAATTGGGTCGTCATAGAGAAGCGCAGGAACAAAAGCTCAAAGGTAGTGATGGCGTAGACAAGCTTCACTCACTGCCAATCATTCGTAACTCTTCGCGCCTATACGCCAGCTCCAACTTCCGCGACACGTTTTCGGGGATGATGTATTCGTGTCGCGGCGGGGCCAATAGCGGGGCGGACTTTTGAGGCCCTAACGCATGAAGATGGTGAATCATCAGTGTGATCGCCTCGCCCTGTTCCTCGATGCCGCTCCAGGCCATCAGCTCAGCCAGCGCTTGTCGTGTGCCGGCCATGCAATGCAGCCTGATTTCTTCCTCGCCGCGAGTCTTTCGCCTCGCCGCAGTCTTTGCCGATCGGTCTTTCTGCGCGGCTGCCATGGTCTACCTCGGCTATGCCACTGGCCGGAAGCGCCAGCCAGGTTTGTCGTTTTCGTTGTTGGGTGCGGAAACGTCTCACGCTGCTACCTTGACCTGATTCCAGGCCCCGACCGCTTCAAAGATCCGCGCGGCATGAGCTTCGTCGAGCGACAAGGACTCCGGAATTGCGATCCATCCAGAGGCCACCATCTGACTTTGATTGGCGGAATCGCGCAGCTTCTTGTAGCAATGCTCGATCACGTCTTCCAAGTGATCTGAGAGATAGACGCCGTCCGGTGCCACCTCAATCGACTTGCTGTAGCGGTCGCCGCGGGCATCAATACAGAGCGCGCTGAGGTAGATCGTCCATCGATGGGGGATGCCACACACGGCCTGGCCAATCTTCCCGGGAGCAATGTTCTTCAGCGACTTGTAATTGATCATGCCCTGGTGACCGCTGGGGTCGATGTTCACCACTGCAACGTGGTTGGTGGCCAGCAGAGAACGACACGATCGGTCGATGCGAGCCTTGAGGTTGTGAGGTTTCCTTTTACTCATAGTGAGTCCGCCATTAACCGGAGAGCCTTTCGATCAGCGGCTGTCAACGCCTTAGGCTTTCTCTTGAGGACCGTGCCGGGGTCGATTTTCTGTGATCGGGCAGGCGGCAGCGGATTGCGCGGCGGGCTTTTCAGTTGGGCGATTTGCCCGCCGGCAGCCAGAAATTCGGCGGTCCGATTGGAAATTGATTCCGCGTTCTGCCGCTGCTGCTCGACCAAGTTGAGGTGGTTGCTGATCATGATCAGGCTCCTAAACGATGGGCTTGCGCCCTGGCCTTGTCCGCGACCTCATCAACCATGCGATTCAGTTCCAGATTGAACTGGACCAGCTCTTTGTGCAGGTTGGCGATGTAGTCTTCGTCGCGGTGAATCGTCTCGATGTAGAGCTGGCACTCTTCATCTTGACGAGAATCGAAGGACAGAAAGTCCCACCATTTCCGTCCCGTAACGAACATGCAGCCCTGGACCTGCGGCATGTGTTCCTCGGGCATACCTTCGAGCCATGTCCTGACGTGTATCGCCTCATTGAAGGGGCACTTCGACTCGGTGCCGCCGTCATCGTTGATCAGGCCGTCTGGCGAGCAGCCGAGCCAGTCGTACTTCGGGTGGACGATGAACTCTGACGGTATGACGATGTTGCCGGTCAACATCTCGTAGGCGTCCTGAGCCTTTTGTTCTTCGGTGTGACCCCACTTCATGGAAGCGCTGCTGACGTTGTGCTTGGACTTCTTTGCCAGTCGCTCAAAGCACAGTTCGCGCATGTATGAGGTGCGCGCTCCCATAGGCTCGCGCTTCCCATTTTTGTCAGGCTTCCCCCAGGCAATCACATCTTTAAACCGACTGGCTGTCACTCGGCCAGATCGGTCTGCATGCCACTTTTCAGTGCCCTGAAGTTCCGTTCTCACTACGCCGCTTCCTCGACCTGAGGCAGGCCGTCGTTGTTGCCAGTCATATCGGTAAAGTCGCCATCAACGGTTGCCGCCATGTTCTTGAGCGCTTCGTGGCATTCCAGGCCGATCGCTGCGCGCTGCTTAGGCTTGAGACCTGCCCAGGCTTTCGCATAGGCTTCGATGTCCTGCCGCTTCGCGACGACCAAAAGGTCTGCGAATACTCCGTCGATTTCCGGCGACGGGGATTTCGGGCCGAACGACACACCAGCAGCGGCAGCGGTGTTTGAAGCCTGCTTCGCAGGGGTGATATCGATTTCGCCGCCGTACGAGTCTTCGAATTCATCGGGCGTGTAGACGCCGAGGATGACGTCAGGGCAGAAGAGTCGCGCCCATTTTTTAGTCACCAAATAGGCAATCTGCTGCTTTGGATCTTCCGCCCAAAGCGTAGAGTTCCGAGTGCGGACCTGGGTGAGCAGAAGTTCCAGGATGCGTGGCTCGTCTTCGCCTTTGAAGGTTGCCCAGACCTTGATCCCGAGGCCTCTCTCGTCGTCAAAGCTCCAGGCCGGAACGCGATACTTCTTGAACTCGCCAGTGTCCTCGTCCTTCTTGGTCTTGCTGGTGACTTCGCGCATCTTCCCGATGACGTTTTCCCAGGATCCGAACCATTCGAAGTTCAGTCGACCCTTGACTGGGGCCTTGGCGGTGATCACCGCGTTAACGAGCTGAGCTTCATAGCTCAATGCGCCACCGTTGACGATGAACGTCTTCTGCGCAACAGCGAATGGGTTCATCTGCCACTGCATTGCTTGCAGCACTACCGCCATGCAGTCAGCTTGATTGCCCTTCAGATGCTTGGGGACTGTTGTTACGCCCTTCGACATCATCAGCGCGAGGTCGCTCATCGACTTCATGGTGCCTGGATCGAGAATGAGTGCTGCCGCGTTGTGCGATGGATCGTGGTAGGTGGCGAGGCCGGTTGGTGCTTGGGTGTCTGAATCGGTCATTGCGCTCTCCGTGGCCGACAAGGAGTGGGTCGACCATTCGATGGAAAGGGGGATTAGAAGCGGATGGCGCGAAGCCAAGCGCGAGCAGTGTCGAGGTCCACGTCGAAGCCCAGGGCTACAACCTCGACAATGTCGTCAACCGATGGCGCGGTCGTAGTCGCATCGTCGGATTCGTCGGCGACCGCATGTGCGCTAATAGGTGCGACTTCGACCTTATCTGTGACCGCGGGCGCAGCTACTGAAGTGGTTGGAGCGGGTGCGGCAGCCTGGGCGCGCAGACGGGCCAGCTCTTCCTGGTCACGTTGATACTGTGCGTCGCGTTCGCGCTGCTGGCGCTGTTGCTCTTCCTGTTGCTCACGCTGTTGGCGTTGCTGTGCTTCCATGTCGCGGCGCTGCTGGTCCAGTTCGTCCTGCTGTTGCTTCAAGCGCTTGCGGTCCTCCTCGGCACGCTGCTTGCGCAACTCCTCAGCTTCAGCGTCGGCAATGCGTTGCTTCTCGCGCAGCTCATCAAGTTCTTTCTGCTGGGCCAGCAGCTTGGCGGCAGCCTCTTCTCGTTCAACGGCAGACTTGTGCAGCGTTTCAAGCTGATCAATAGCGTTGTCGCGGGCGATGGTGCCTTCAGCTTCGAACTCGGCATATTCTTCGGGTAGGATCACCGATTCTTTGACGTCTTGCAGAATGGCCGCCACATCGGCAGCGCTACGGCTTGCATATGCGGCAGCGACAGAGCTGAAGCGGGTAATCTTTGCCCGGATGGCTTCGACACGTTCAGCCTCGACACGCTCGCGCTCGGCTTTGGCGTCAGCTGCGCGTTTTTCCTCGGCCTTAATTGCTTCGTCGACAGGCGTTTCAATTGCCAGCACACGATCTTTCAGCGTCTCGCCGAACTCCTTAACCTGGTTGACGCGAGCCTGGGCATCTTTGACTTTCTGCTGATAGGGCACGAGTGCCGTCTTGGTGGTGTTCGCCAGGGCGTAGCGCACGTCGCGGATATCAACGCGAACTTCCTTCGCATTCGCCAAACCTTCGCTGGTCGAGCAGTCAACGACCAGCTTCGCGTAAGTGGTCTCCAGACGAACGATCTGTTCTTCGTGCGGCCGATATTCGGCGATATCGGTGACGGCTACCGCAGGGGCTACAGATTTTTGTACATCGTCGCTTTCGCTAGCTTCGAGCGGTTCTTGTGCGAGTGCTTGTTTAGTATTTGCGGACATGACAGTTCCTTGCGGCGCGGTGCGCAGCTTTGAAGGTGTGGGTTATTGAGTGATCTGGCCGGGGTAGGCGCTTGCCAGCATCCAGGCCGTGAAGAAGAGCAGGGCGATGGCTGAACCGCGCCAGAACCAAAAGCGTTTTGCGCGCTGATAGGAAGTCATGGCCGAACCCTCACCGCGATCCGGCCGCCTTTCATGGTTGCCGCCAGACGGCGAGGCAGGCTGGCGACCAGAGCTTCACGAGACTTGCCAATCACCTCGTTGAACGGCAGGCCGAAACCCAGCAGGACCAGCTTCGATTCGATCTCGTCGAGCTGCTCGTCGATCAGTGATTTAACTGGAGGGGTCGTCATGCTGCAGCTCCTTGCCGGATCGATTCGTTATAGGTGGCGCAGATCTGGTCGATGCGCGCCCTATAGTGACGCTGCTCACCGTCGTCGATGACGCGCAGCAGGTAGGCCAACGTGATTACTGATGTCGCCGCCGAGCTGGCGTTCGATTTGCCCAAATCGCGGATCATGTTGTTGATCTCGCCTTCGATCCAGGTGACAGCCGTCTGGTGATCGCGTTCTTCAGTGTTCACGCTGCGCCTCCTTTTGGCGGGCACACCATTTCCATTTGCGCCATGGTTGCGGCAATGCGCTGCTTCAGGCTTTTGCGCTCTTCAATTGCACGGGCGGCACGATCAGCCAGCGCCTGGGTACGCATCTGCTCGGCAGCTTCGTAGTCGTGGAACTCGTCAGGCTGCGATTTCTTCTCGCGGCCCCAAGCGTCGTAACGCCTGTCCCACTCTCGAGCCTGCGCACCATCTGCATAGCTGGTTGCCATGGTCGCCTCCAGGGTGGTGGGTTAAGCGTCTTTCGCTTCGCCGGTGAAGGTGTCGATTACCGCCTGGGCCTGATCCTGCACATCGAGGAACAGAATGTTCGCCGGGGGAAAGATGTCGACACGGCCGTCCGGAAACTCGACGACCGCCACGGTGAAGTTTCCAAAGCCCGTTTCAGCTTCAATCGTGTCTACACCCCAGTGATGGAACAGCGCTTTACCAGCGCTCTTGAAGCCGGAGCGGGAATTGCCGATTCGAGTCATAACTGGGCGCATCGCAAATACCTCTGTGGTTGATCCAACAAAACTCGGCTGCACTCATCCGTTCCGCTGGTTGCCGTTGGGCGCGGAGGGGAGTGCATGCGGGTGGTGTCGGAGGGTATAAATGAGGGCAGGGATAAATAAGGAAATTTCTATGTCACTGCTGGATCTTGATTTGATTTCGAAGGCTTTGCCTCAAGCCTGGAAGTCCACCGTGCTTGGGCGGGTAGGCAACTCCAATATCAAAGTTCTACGCATGGATGAAATGCCCTCTGCGGCAGAGGTGCATGACTACACCGAAGGCTTGTTAGTCATTTCAGGACAACTGCTGCTGGGTGTTGAAGGTGAAGCCATCTCCGTAGGGGAGGGGCAGATATACTTGGCCGAAGCCGGTGTTCCGCACGCGGTGTTAACCGGAAGTCATGGGACCTTAGTCATTATTGATATTTGAGGGGCCGCAGGCGCCCGGCACTGCCCGGGACGTGTCGAGTCTGGCCAGCTATGCCCTCGGACTCGCCTGCGGTAACTCGCCCAGGCTCGCTACTGGCGACGGCCTGGACTTGCAGCATCAAGTTGTCTTCGCGCTGGGGTGGCCTACCGGAATTCCGGCCGATGCGCGGTGACATCAACGACCTGCTGTCCGCTGCCTGAATGAGTGTTGGGCGCAGCCTTCAGGCTTGCTGCTCCACGCGGGGTGAATCGTTCAGCTACTTCATGGCGCATCCTCCGTGACGTGGGCAACTCCGAGCATTCCTCGGTAGTTGGTTGTGATGCAGGTGGGCGGTTATAGGCCGCAGTTTCGTCCGCATCGGGGTGTGATCTGGCAGGTGCCAATCCCTGCATCGACCCGAGTTCATTCCTCCGGATCTCGCTGGATGGAAGCTGTGCTGCTTGGCGGCAGGATTCAGATCACACCCCGATGCGCTCTCATAGAGAGGATCGGGCAGTTAACGACAGGCTGTCGTGGCGCTGACGTTCTGGCAGAAATAGGTGCCCGGATATTTACCCACGCCGGGCCGTGGTAGTCTCGCGGTCCCTACGACTGCGAGAACAACCTATGACAAAGTATTTTCATATTGCTCCCACCATGCTTGGAGAAGGAACTGTTGTACTGCCAGGAAATTTCGGTCGAAACTTGAAGGCTTACTCAGTTGGTCCGAGAGGTCCGGAAGGTCATTTTCTTAACTTGGCCAGAGAGCTGATTTTCGAGAGCGTCAGAAACCAATACCACCCTGAAAAAGTGTCTCGATTTGAGGCGTGCTTCCTTTTCGAAAGTCACGAGGATGCCCGGAGGCTTGGGCATTACATCAATACGTCTGGCGTTATCTATGAGGCATCGATCGTCAATCAGGACGCGAAGATTCATCGGGGTGATTTTTCTATATTTCAAGATCACACCCTTCAACAACAGATATCTTTCATGGAGCTGCATGAGGGGCAGGCCAAGGGCTATTGGGCCAATACACCTCAGATGCGCATAGGGACGGGTGGAGTTTGGGTTGTTGAAACAGAAATCTTGACCGACAGCCCGATACGCTTGGAGCGCCGGATAGGATTTGTTAACGATCCGGTTCTTTTAGGTTAGGATCAATATGTTGATGGTAGCGCCAATCTCGACTTGGAACGGCCGGACCACTATCGAAGTTTCTTATCGGTGCACCTGGTGAGACTTTTTTAAGATCCGCCATAGTCGGCTGTTGGTCCCTGCTGTTCGGCAGGTCCAACGGGGCAATCACCACCATTTCTTTTTCAAATTTCATATCTGTTTCCCTCGGTTGTCATCCCAAAGCCCGCTCGGTGAACGAGCTTCAGTGATGCTTTCCGCCGTGACCCGCTGCTGGCGTCGGTCACTGGCCTATCTCAAATTGTTCTTCCAGCCGCGGGCCTTTCGGCTTGTTCTCCCGCTGGATAACTGTTCTTGGCGTTTTACGCTGCACGCCTGGGTCAGTTGCCAACCCTCTGAACCGTTGAGGCCGGTTCATCGCTGCCTTTGAATCTGGGCCGGTGGTGATCCGGCAAGGTGAAGCGGTGAAGCTAAAGAACGGAAGATCTCTCGACCCTTCGCAGCTGGCCCCTGATTGGGTGCCGGTTGCGATGGAGCAAAAGTAGCACTGCTACTAAATCAAGTAAATAGCACTGCTAATATATTTTCATGCGGGCACAAAAAAGCCCGCACATGGCGGGCTCTTTGTATGGGGTCAAATCCTTTTGTCTGTCCAATCTGCGCTGCGTTCTGTGAGCGCTTCGTGAAAAGCATGTCGCAGATACGAAAAAGCCCGGCGCTGGGCCAGGCTTTAGCCATGTCAGAAAAACTGTTAATGGGCCTGTGCCACTCCACGTAGAACCGTAGCAGAAGCGGTTTGCGATCTAGCGCTGGCAATGTTCCCTAGCGACACCACGCCAACTAGGCGCTTGTCACGGTTGAGTACAGGCAAGCGGCGGAGCTGAATGTCGGCCATGTTTTTTGCCACATGTTCAACGTCCTCATCCTCAAAGCAGTAGCGGACGCCACCACTCATTATTTTGCTGATCGGGGTGTCCCCCGCGAGTCCTATGGCTACGCCTCTGATGGCGATGTCTCGGTCCGTGATCATACCAATCAGGCGTTCTTGCTCCTCGATCATAATGGCGCCGCTGTCGATCTTGGCCATGAGGCTGGCTGCTTCTTGGATTGTGTGGCTGGGTTTGGCTGTTTTAACGTCCTTCGTCATTACTTCCGAAATCTTCATGAAAAGACTCCTTTTAAGTGATGATTCAGTGGGCAAGGGGGTGCCATTTATTTCGACTGATAGAGGACGAAAGGAGTTCATACCGTTTCGCCCCCACTGGTCGACGCAAGACAAAGCGGTGCCCTATCGATAGCGGCTGGTGAGGACTGTTTTGATCGCTGCTCTGAAGAAGAGCTCATCGTCCGCTCCCTGCGTTGACGCATTAGCGGACTGGAGTGAAAGCCGATCACAAAAAAGAAGCCCGGCGCTAGGCCGGGCATCTTTTTGATTCAATAGTTACGCACCTAAAAGAACCACTTGCTCTGCCCCAGCTGATGCCGATGTTACGGGGATATATCCGACGTTTACAGATCTTGCCTCGCCGGCAATTTCCTCATTCAAGAGCTGAATGTTTTGGCGCTGCCGAACCCCTAATGTCGGGTCATCTGATCGAGGAACTGCCGATATCAAAACTGCTTTATCAATTCCCGTAATTTCCCGGCAGCGCTGAAGTTCAAATATCCGTGCCCTTGCGTCTCTTAAGCTCGGACCCGGTCTGATGGGGGTCACCACATTGAAATGCAATGCGGCTCGCGGAGAAACGAATCCGAATCGCACCTTATCGCCGCCAGAAAAAAGAACTGCATGGCGCCCGAAATAATCTTCAAGATTTGGGTGATCTCTAACTACCAGATCCCGAATTTCCGTACTAAATCGTTTTGTCACTTCTTCAGAAAGAGGGATGTCCTGTTCTTGAGCGGAGTCGAATTTATCAAGGTTCGCCAAGCTTGAGTACAGTAGGGCCGCAGTGCGCAGAAGCTCTGCTCTTGATTGGGCCTCTGTAGTTCTTTCCTCGCCAGCGTATAGGCCTGATATTGAAACACCCAGCCTCTCAAGCGACGCGGCTGATTTGGCTGCTTCGCCAAAGAGCTTCAGTCCAAACTCGATCAAGTTTATGGCGCCGTTTGCGGCATCTTGGCCATAAAGCGCTGCGAGCACGTCGTCGCGGATAATTCTTACGGCTTCCCATTGGCCGTCATAGCAAAAAACTACGCCCGCCATTAGACGCTCCCCAGTCCCTGAAACAGGCTCCCAAAAAAGAGGCCTCCAAGGATGAAGTGCGACCGAACTCGATGACTTCGATAAGGTTTTCATGCGCGTGATAGTAGGTCATCGGCAGCTGGAAAGCGACTCAGCAACCGATTCCCCATCGACGCCAACCTTGCGGATAGTTCGGTGATAGGCTTCTCAAGATCTGCGACGGTGACTAAACAAGATGCGACCAATTGCGGTGCCTTTCTGTCCAGCATCATCCACGATGCTATTGCTGACTGGCTAAATGACTCTCCCACGCCTGAGGCATTGGCCATCAAGCACAATTTGTTCACATCTTGCATAAACCCTTCTGCATTCCCTAGCGCATGGGCATGATCAATCCAGGCTTCTGTCACACCATCCCAGAGAACGTTTCCGAGATTGCGGTCCCTGTTATCGATAGCCTCATCTGCCGTTGCTGCAAGAGGTGCGGACGGAAGACTGCAAATCAAATTGCACGCCATACCCAAGGCTGCATCATATTCCGGTGAGCCGGGGTGAAGGGCGTCGATGCCTAAACGCTGAGATAGGTTGGGATAACCTGTATCGGCACTGGCGAAAGCTAACTCGCCTTCAAGATCGACGAGATAAGAAGAGGGTACAGTCAAACCCCACGCCCTCAGGAGCATGCCACAAAAAGCCTCGGCAATTATTTGCTCTCTGGGGCCTCTTTTCAGAATCGCAGCAACTAAGTTTCCGTCGACGCGAAGAGTGCATCGGTGCGCTCCTGTGACGCCTATACCTACAGGTCTCTCAGTACCCTTTACAATCTCAGCCCATTCGACTTTCACTGCTATCCCTCGCTAGTAGCTTTAATGGCTGGCTCAGCCTTACCCCGCACAATCCTTCCCGCTATCACCTCATCAGCATAAGCAGTCAGCCCGCCATCGCGATTCTCAGCGCTACCGCAGCCTCAAGCAGCTTATTTGCCTGGTTCGAGACAGCCATTGCCAGGACATCATTTCCAGCGTCTCTCAGCATTGCTGCCAAATCGAGCAGTTTCCCCACTTCGATCTCAACGACGCGAACGGATTCGGTTATCTGGTATTGAAGTGAGTGCGCCATGCCGTCATTCCTCGTTCCAGAACCAAGACGGTCTTCAATGAAGAACCCTGCGACTTTCGCCAATCCTGATTCGGTCCAGCGCCCGGTTTAGAGAGTCCAAGGCATCAAGGAGGGCTTTCGCCTCGGTCTCTCGACCATCTCCCCAAAGGCGTTCAGCCATTTTGTTCAGGGCTTGGATAGAGCGCTCAATTTCAGCTGCGGACGCCGCTGTTTTACTTTCCGGCTTTTTCTTCGGCATTCAGTAACCCTTCGGCAGGGCATCGCTCTGTCAATTGTTAGCGCGAGTACATCGCCCGCTAGATCACGCGGCCAAAGATCGCGGACTGCACGATTTTACCCCTCACAATCCTTCCCGACTTCACGCTTTCCAGGTCCCGTTAGCGTCTACGGTTCATGGTAGAGAAAAACGCTCTTTTCCTTCGATTCATTTGCAGCGCTCAGCGCTCTTGCAGCCAAGGCAATAGTTTCACGGTATTGAAAGTGATATCGAGGAGGCAGGACTAATACGCTGGTCCACCATGGTTCGCCATCTATTGGCAGAGGCAGATCATGGCAAAAAAGCTGGTTCTCGTCAGCCCTCGGACCCAATGCAATTCTGAGCTCGCGCGTAAGGTCCGATGCTCCGGGGCGAGTGTAGTGGTTAGCCAGCACCACGCCGTAAGCTTTCAGTGCTGCAAGAATTTCACCAAGGTTTGACTCGTCATTCAGTACGGCTACTACCGGCATATCGCTCTCCTTGCAATGCTGATCAAAATTCCTCAACTCCACAAACCGACAGTTCTCGTCGACGAGCTGAGTCTATCTGGAGTACATCGCCCACCAGAACACGTGTCCAAGAATCGCGATCTGCTGCTCCTGGATCTCCCGGAAGGTGTAGTCCTCGTCCGGGTGCTCATCACGATTGAAGCTGCGCAGACGAATGCCAGTGGGCAGGCGGTAGACCTGCTTCACGCGGAGCTGGCCGTTGTGGTTGATCGCGTACATGTCGCCGTCGACGATATCGCCAAGCGAGTTCTTTCCGACGTTCACGCCTACCGTGGCGCCGTCGCGCAGCACTGGCAGCATGCTGTTGCCGCTCACCACCACGCATTTCGCGTTGCTGAACTGCACATTGTTGTGACGCAGGTCTTTTTTGAAGAAGCGAAGCCGGGATTTGTCACTTTCCTCAATCACGAAACGGCCTGATCCGGCCGACAGTTCGACTTCGCGCAAGAAGGGGACGTAGACCTCGTCGTCATCCAGGGGCGTGTCGTCGTCCCAAGGCTTAATATCCGACATCTGGTCGCTTGGCCGGAGCATTGAGTGCATTATTTCGTGTCCTAAGGACCACATTAATCGTGGACTTACCTCCTTTACATCGAAGTCCAAGGCTTTGGCCAGCTTTAGGAGGGCCTCTACGTTCAGCGGTACCTTTCCTGTTGCGTACTGGCTGAACGCACTTTGTCCAGACCATCCGCATGCCTCGGCTACATCGGCTTGCGTGAGGTTGCGTCCGGCCGCTTTAGCAGCAGCCTTTCGCTGTTCATAAATAGCCTTAAGCCTAGTGCTCTCGGCCACCTCTTCGGAGGTTAGGGGGCGACGTGTTTTCATGTCGAAAGAATATTAGCAGAACTGATATTTCTGCAAATAGCACAGCTAGTAATTTGTTGCTGATAAAAAGCAGCGCTGCTACTATCCATGGCGTATAACAGGCCGTGGAAATTCCATGAAAAAGATTCCTTTGAGCAAATATCTAGAAGAGTACGGCACCCAAGCCGCGCTTGCTGCTGCTCTCGGCGTGAACCAGAGCGCTATTTCGCAAATGGTCCGGTCCGGTAGAAGCATCGAAATCACCATTTTTAGTGACGGCCATCTTGAGGCGAACGAGATTCGTCCGATTCCTGCGCGTCCGAAGCGATCTGCCGCCTGAAGAAATAAGCGCTGCCGATCCACTGAATAAATTTTCGCCCACCCGCTGGCAGGGCGCCACGGAAACAAATTTGAGGTTTTACGAATGGAAGATTTCCTGCGGGCCTGCCAGAGCGCTGTTCTGGACAACGAGGCAAAAGCACTGGCGGCAAAGATGGGCGTTCCGCATGTAGGTCTTCTTCAGCGCGCAAACCCGGATAACGATGCTCACCACCTGACCGTGGAGCATCTGTTCGGGATCTTGCTGCACACCGGCGACATGCGCCCGCTGCTGACCCTGGCCAATGAGTTTGGTTTCGGCCTGGTCGCTAAGACCGCACCCAAGCCTCAAGCGCTGACCAAGTCGCTGATCAACGTCGGCAAGGAAGTGGCGGATCTGACTATCGCAGTTCACCAGGCACTCGACGATGACCGCGTCAACACCATCGAGAAAACCCTGATCCGCCAAGAAATAAACCATGTTCGGCAGAGCCTGGACGTGATGGATGCATCAGTGAAGGCAGCCTGATGTTTTCGCATGCGGAATGTTTTGGTCCGTAAGAGCCGAGAAATATTCAGCGGGTTTTCCGGATTTGGAGCACTGCCTGCCCACTATTTAGGAGTAGCTGAAGGAAACCCCAGGCACAAAAAAGCCGACGGTCGAGGTCGGCTAATTCATTAACACTTTGTGAGGCCGATTATGCAGAGCCAACCCAATTCAAGCAATACTTCTTCCAATGTCGCGACACGTTTTGTTAATTCCGAAAACGTGTCGCGTACCACGATGTCTTCCCGCGAAATTGCAAATGTCACGGGCAAGCGTCACCCAGATGTGAAGCGTGACATCCAGTCCATGGCAACAGAGCTTGGAGAAGATGTGAGCGCTTTTGCTCATATCTATCGGGACAGCATGAACCGCGAGCAGACTGAGTATTTGCTTGATCGCGAGCACACTGACTGCCTGCTCACTGGCTACAGCGCACCGATGCGGATGAAGGTGATACGCCGCTGGCGCGAGCTTGAACAGCAGCAGGGCGCCCGTGAGCAAGTCCTGCTCAGCGGAACCAAAGTCGTCGGTGAGCTGGCGATTCTTGAGTGCTTCACACGTCTCCTGAAGCCGGCGCCATCCAGTCAAATGCTGATGCTGGCCAAGATCGCCGCGAACAACGGTCTCGACGCCAAGTTCCTCCCTGGCTACGCCATCGACGCTGCGCCGGACGCTACCGGCGGCAGTTCCATGCCGACCAAGGCCGTCACCGCACTGATCAAAGACTTCGACCTGCGCACGTCGGCGCCAGCCTTTAACAAGCTGCTGGAAGCTCACGGATTCCTCAAGGAGATGCAGCGCCGTAACTCCAAGCAGGAATACGTCGGCTTCTGGTCGGTGACTGAGAAAGGCCTGGCCTACGGCAAAAACCTCACCAGCCCCCAATCCCCCCGCGAGACGCAGCCACACTGGTACGTCGATCGTTTCCTCCAACTGGCCAAACTGGTCGGGAAGGCCTGACATGCAATACACCGTCACGATCAATCAGGTGAAAGCGCTGGAGTGGGGGCTGAATTCTCAGCAAGCCCTGCTGTTCGCCTTCGTCTACGAGAGCCCGAGCTGGGCCAATCCAATCAAGACGGATACCGGAATTTACTTCGCGCTGAGCAAGAGCAAGATCGTTGACGAACTGCCGCTGCTCACAGATAAACCGGACACCGCTTACCGCCTACTGAAAGCCCTGCGTGATGCCGGTCTGATCGAGCTGTCGAGCACTTCCAGCATCACGCTGATCCGCCTGACCGAGAAGGCCAAAGAGTGGAATCGTAAACTGGATGGGTCGGAAAAATATCCGACCTCTGATGCTATTGAGGGTCGGAAAAAAATCCGATCTACCTCGGATAAATCTCCGAGCAAGGTCGGAAAAAAATCCGGGCAAGGGTCGGAAAAATCTCCGACAAATCAGGGTACCAATAATCAAGGTACCAATCAGGTAACCAGTAATCAGGATTTGCAGGACAGCTCGGACAAGCCGAGCCGCTCCGGCGGTCTGGTGCTGGTCGTGGATCGCACCGAGGCGCCACGGGTAGAAATCCCTGCCGACATGCCGGGCCCTAAAGACCAGACCTGCAAGACGTTCAAGACTTGGGCCAACTACGCCATGTCCTACCGCAAGCGGTACAAGGCATGGCCGGTCTGGAACGCCAAGGTGGGAGGGCAGGTTGGTTTGCTGATCGGCCGCCTCGGTATCGACGTCGCCCACAGCGTTGCCGCGTACTACGTCGGGATCAGCGATGCCCAACTGATCCGCAAGTGCCACAGCGTCAGCGAGCTGCTGGCTAACGCCGAGAGCTACCACACGCAGTGGGTCACCCAGACGCAAATCAACGGCCGCACTGCCCGCCAACTGGAAGATACCCAGGCCAACATCAACGCCGCGCAGGAAGCTGCCCGAAACATCCGTGAGGGAGGGTCGCGCAATGCTTTCCTCTGATGATCGCGCACAACTGGCCGGCGCCATTTGCGCTACCGCCGAAACCCTGGGCCAGACCATCAGCGCCACTGCTGCCGAACTGATGGCCGAAGACTTGGCTGTATTTGCCCCGGCCGATATCCGCAAGGCGCTGCAGTCCTGCCGCCGGGAACTGACCGGAAAGCTGACCCTGGCCGCAGTCCTGCAACGCATTCAGGCCGAAGATGGCCGCCCGGGCAAGGACGAAGCATGGGCTATCGCCATGACCACGAACGACGAGTTCGAAACCGTGGTGCTGACCGATGAAATCCAGCTCGCCTTGGCGGCGGCGAAGCCCGTCCTCGATGCCGGCGACAAGATCGGCGCCCGCATGGCGTTCATCAGCGCTTACGAGCGATTTGTCGTCCAGGCCCGAGACGACGTGAAACCGGTGAACTGGCATGTGTCCGTAGGGTTTGACGCGAACCGGCGCACCGCGGCGATCACCAAGGCCGTGCAGATGCAGCGCATTCCCCAGGAGCGCGGGCAGCTTTATCTGGCCGACTTGAGTGTGGTGCCGGTCACTGAAGATGGTCGCGCCCTGGCTGGTTTGATCACCGGTGAAGTGACCCGACCGACGCCAGCAGTTCGCGAAAAAATCATGGGTGTGAAGGATTCGATGATGGAGATGCGAGCGGCTACCGCCGCAAGGAAGGACGAAATGCGGATGGAGGCTGCCAATGAGTTGGCAAATCGCCGGGCCCTGCTGCTGAAGCAGGTCGATGAACTGGTGTCGGGGAGGGCGTCCAATGGCTGAGCTCGCATTGATCCGCACCGCCCAGGGGTTGGTGCCGGCCACCGAAGCTGATCGTGAAACCGTCCAGAAGTGGAAGGCAGGCCAGATCATTCACGGCAAGTTCACCCGCATGCGCAACGGTAAGTTCCACGGCAAGTTCTTCTCGATGCTCGACCTAGCGTGGGAGTACTGGGAGCCGGTCGGTGGGTTGATCCCGCGCCAAGAGATGCGTGGCATTCAGGGGCTGGCCAAGTTCTTCGAAGCGCAGAGCGGGAAACCGGGGCAACTGTCGCACGCGGTCGCCGCTTACATCACCGGCCTTGAGTCGGCTCGCGCTGAGCGTTTCCCGGCAGTAGACAAGAGCCGCGAAGCTTTCCGTGAGTGGGTGACGATCGAGGCCGGCCATTTCCACCTGGTGCACACACCCGAGGGGATCCGCAAAGAGGCCAAGTCGATCAGTTGGGCAAACATGGACGATACCGCTTTCGAGCCGCTTTACCGCGACGTGTTCAACGCCTGCTGGCGGTTGGTGCTGTCTGCACACTTTGAGAATGAAGCTGACGCGCTTTCTGCGGCTGATCAGTTGGGGAGTTACGCATGAAGCGGACAGAATTGAAGCGCACCACGCCGTTGAAGTCTGGAGTCATCCAGGCTCGCGAACGCCGCAAGAAGCGCTGCAAAGTGTGCAAGGCCATGTTCACCCCGGCTCGCGACTTCCAGGCCGTGTGCGGGGAGATCGCTTGCGCCATTGCCCACGCACCGGCGAATCAGGTGCGAGCGCGCAAAGCTTTGGCTGATGTCGAGCGCCGCGAGATCAAGGTCCGCAAGGAGAAGCTGAAGAGCCGGGCCGACCACCTCAAGGATACGCAGGTCGCTTTCAACGCCTGGGTGCGTGAGCGCGACGCCGAGCTGCCTTGCATCAGTTGCGGTCGGCACCACCTGGGCAAGTACGACGCCGGGCATTACCGGACGGTGGGGAGCAATCCGGCGCTGCGCTTCGAGCCTCTGAACTGCCACCGGCAATGCTCGCCCTGCAATACGCACAAGTCGGGCGACATCGTGAACTACCGCATCGAGCTGGTGAAGCGCATCGGCGCCGACAAGGTGGATTGGCTGGAGGGGCCGCATGAGCCCAAGCGCTACACCATCGAAGAACTGAAAACCATCAAGGCCGAGTATCGGGCGAAGACCAGGGAATTTAAGGGGGCAGCAGCATGACCTATCGCAACGTGGTATCCGCAGTCGTTCGGGCGCTCGCCGCCGAAACGATCACCTCTGCCGGCGGCTGCGACTTCGAGCCAAAGGTGCAATGCGCCAAGCAAAAGGGCGAGATCGTCGGCAAGGAGGCAGCATTCCTCACTGACTGCTGGGTGTTCGGTCGTCTGCACAAATCCCTGTCGGCAGCTCACTGGCGCGTGCTGGTAGCGAAGTTCTCGACGCACACTGACCGCAAACATGCCGCCATTGCCGAACTGACCAAGGTGATGCGCTCACCGGCGCCCGAGCGATTCCTGCATTGCGCGGTCGTCACTTGGGCACTGCCGAAGCTGCCGGGCGTAGATGGCAAACGCTCGACCAATGTGCTGCCTGCCGGGTGGTACGAGATGGACAACTGGGCTGACGAGCCTCATCCGATCAAGACGCAAGAGCGGTGGCGTCGGGACATTCGCAAGGGCCTGGAGAGGGAAGTGGACGAGGCTTTGATTGAGGCTCAACACATTCTCGACGATGAAGGCCTATTAGTGGCAAATGCGGCTTGACGGTGATTGAGCCAATGAGCCAATATGTACCCATCCTGTCATTCCTACGCGTTTAGGAGTGATGCAAAGAGCCCAGCCATTTGAGTTGGGCTTTTTTGTGGCTGCGTTTCATGTCCGGCGATGGCTCATTGCTATATATTGCTACCATCATTTACGGAGGGAACCATGAAAAAAGCCGCCATTGCTATTCTCCTGAGCACTGTCATCGCTTCAGGTTGCACGATTCGTGTTGCGGATATGACCGTCGCGAGCACCAAAAATTTCAACTTGAACTCATCGAAGTTCATCAAAGGTTCGCGCGTCACTGGTGAAGACTATGTGCCAGTTATCCTTTTCCCGATAGGTCTTCCGAATCTCAAAACGGCAATGGATGAAGCTATCCAGCAGGACAAATGTGCGGTCGGCCTCACGGACGTCGTGATGACATCGCTAAATCGTTCATTTCTGTTTGGTGCGATCGGCTACCGTGTCGAAGGCGACCTAGTTATTGATACCGCACGTCCTGGTTGCGTAAATCGCGCGTAAGACGTAACGAAATGTCGAGACCTCGCCAAGTGCGGGGTTTTTTATGGCCTAAAGAAAACCACTGCAGCCAGGGCAGCCCTCGGGAAGGCCTGGGCACTGCTAGCCGGTAAGTGCAGTGACACGAGAAAACACCGGCAGCCCGCGCACCCTGGCAGTACATGCTCCAGGGTGGCGTGAGACTGGACTGCGAGATCGATGCAAAAGGGCGTCGACGCAGAGAAGGTCTTTGGCGGACTGGAGGGGAAAGACCCTCGCACCTATTTCGGGCCTCGCATTAAGCGGGGGCCTTTCGCGCCAGTCAGAATTTACAAAGATCGGTGCCAAGTAACTTCGGTGATGCCGCTTAATCTCACGAAATCTCGCATTGCTCTGATTGTTCCGCCGCATGGCGGACCTGAACCAAGATTGCTGCCAGAGTGAAGCAAGGAGAGGTAGCAAGCATCCGCCTCTGTCATGGTTGTCGAGGGGTAGACGAACACGACGCGGTACCCGTTGAAGCTGTAGCGGATAATAAAATTCGAGAGCTTCACGGCGGACCTCATGGCCACTGGCTATCACCTGTTGAGCCTAGTATGGGTGCGAGTAAATTGCTCTTGCCTCCGGTCTGAATGATTCAAAACTCTTTATTTGAGCCTCGCCATCGTGCGGGGCTTTTTCGTTTTCGGCTCCACCACACCCATCGCTCTGAGCTGGGAGTGCTGCTGGGGCTGATTCAAATCCGCAGGTCACGGCCTGCCGTATTCCTAACTCCCTGACGGGGAGGAACCGAGATGCCAAACATGCCAGACAAACCAGACACCTGGGCGATTGCGCTTGCGTGGTTGAGCCAGCACTCGCCAATCCTCTACGCGGCTGCGTTGTCCTGCGCCATGGCGGTGCTGCGCATCACTTACGGCGGGGGCACTCGACGCCAGATGCTGGTTGAAGGCGCGATCTGTGGCGGTCTGACTCTGACCATCATCAGCGGCCTGGATTTCTTCGGCTTACCCCAGAGCATGGCTACCTTTGCGGGTGGCTGGGTCGGCTTCCTGGGTGTGGAGAAGATCCGCAACATCGCTGATCGGGTGACGGACTTCAAGTTGCCGAGCCGCAAGCCTGAGTAGTCCGCGACACGTTTCGCGAATCATCAAATTGTGTCGCAACATTGGAGAGGGGCATGACCAACGTCACCCGCCTGCATCACGCATTACCGCTGAGCCCTGCCATCAATCAGGCGATTACTGAGCTTGATAGCGCCATCGCCAAAGCCCTTGACGCTGCCAAGGCCGCCGGCCTCCCTCAAGGGCTGGTCGTGTCTCTCTTGCACGGGCACGCCCAGGTGCAGACGAGCATCATGGTGAGCGGAACGACGTAGTGGAGAGCGCCGAGCAAATTAGATCAGAGCTTGCCCTGAGCCTTGAGGTTACTGAGCATTTGATACAGCTTATTGAATCGATCTCTCAGGGCCTCCTCGTTCCCATTCAAGAAGCTATCAAACTGACTTTTGTCTTGGGCTGCAACTGGTTCTTCCTGTATCCGAAATCCTTCGGGTTGATTGGTAAAGAGGTTTCGCTCGATTTCGACGCTTTGCTTATCACGGTCAAGGAGAACCTTAGCCAGAAAAATTGACGAGTCGATTACTCGATGCAGTGGCAACTCCTCGGACTGGCGGGACCATTGCTCCTTATAGCGCATGATCTTTAGCGAAACCTCATTAGCGCTCCACTGTGAAATCCCTATGGAGAGGTATCTGGTGTCGGTTTCGCCTGCGCGCCAGCCATCAAACTTCTTGTATGGCATGGCGTAGACAGGCTGGTGATCGAGATGATTGGGAAGCAGTGGCGAAACGGCGTAATTATCCTTCGCTGCAAACTCTTCAATGGGCATGGTTAACGAACCTAGGGTGATGGGGTAGGTGTGCCGCAGTTGAGTGCGGCACGGGTTGATCAAGCAGGTCGATTGATCATGTCGATAACGGCGACGATATCGAAGGCAGTGCGGCTTTCATGGCTATTACCCTGGAAGTTCACAGAGCCAGTATTGAAAAGGTTCATGATCAGGCCGCAGATGAACGTGAATTGGTGCTGGGTCGCAGTCGGATGCCTCTCTACAACGTCAGGGTGCTTCTGCCTGATTATGTTGATGAGAAAATCCGGGTTATTGCATTTGATTGGCATGTTGCTTACTCGTTTGGCTGAAAGAAATGCGCGGGCCAAAGAGCGCGACAATTAGAGAGCCCTCCTTGGCCAGCCATTGCTAAATGGTGGCACTTGGACATAATTTCAAGGGTTGTAGCATATGAGCAGACCAATGCCGCCGGCTGACTTGCTCGAATCGCCTTGGATGACCCTTCGATCTGCGCCTGAAGCATGGGAATGGCTTCAAGCCGAGATCCTTGCCGATACCGGCAGCATTCACAACGAAGACCATGCCCATCTACTGGATGCAGACATCCGGGTCATGTGGGCATCGTCGAGCTTTGAGAAGCAAGGCCGCACAGTCCTGGGTCAGGCCGAACAGGTAGCGTTCCGCGCCGGTGGCTGGCAGAAAGCCCGGATGGAGCAACAGATGCGTGATTGGTTTGGCGACGTGCCGGCTTTCATCATCACCTTGGCTGCTGACTACTGCTCGCAGTGCAGCGACACCGACTTCTGTGCCTTGGTTGAGCATGAGCTGTATCACCTGGCCCACGCCAAAGACAAATACGGTCAGCCAGCCTTCACCAAGGAAGGCGCACCCAAGATCGAGATGCGCGGCCACGACGTCGAAGAGTTCGTCGGTGTGGTCCGACGCTACGGTGCGAGCCCTGACGTCCAAGCGTTGGTGGATGCTGCAAACAGTCCTGCCGAGGTGGGGAAATTGAACATATCGAGGGCCTGCGGAACCTGTCTGCTCAAGTCGGCCTGATTCTGGACAGGCTCTGGACGGATGAGAACTTATGGCAGCCCTGAAAAATGAGGTGAAGAGCTTCATCGTTCAGGCTCTGGCGTGCTTCGACACACCTTCGCAGGTGGTTGAATCCGTCAAGAACGAATTCGGCGTCGTGCTGAGTCGCCAACAGGTGGAAACACACGACCCCACCAAGATGTCCGGGAAGGGCCTGGCGTTGAAGTGGCAGACTCTCTTTCATGACACCCGCAAGCGCTTCCGAGAAGAGACTGCTGAGATCCCGATCGCCAACCGTGCGTTCCGGCTCCGAGCCTTGGGGAGGTTCGTCGAGAAGGCCGAGACGATGAAGAACATCGCTTTGGCCATGCAGGTGTTGGAGCAGGCCGCAAAGGAAGTCGGTGACATCTACGTCAACCGGAACCGCAAGGATGAACCTGACGACGAGCCAGCAATCCCTACCCGCATTCAGGTAGACGTGGTCGATGCGAGGAAGCCGAATGCCGAGCCTTAACGTTCCGCAGGCTCACTTCCTCACGCTGCCTCACAAATTCCGTGCATTCGTTGCAGGGTTCGGCTCAGGCAAGACCTGGGTGGGATGCTCGGCGCTGTGCAAACACTTCATGGAGTGGCCCGGCGTCAACGCTGGTTACTTCGCCCCGACTTACCCGCAGATCCGGGACATCTTCTATCCGACGGTGGAAGAGGTTGCCCATGACTGGGGGCTGAAGACCAAGATCAACCAGGCGAACCACGAGGTTCACATTTACAGCGGCCGGCAGTATCGCGGCACTGTGATTTGCCGGTCGATGGAGAAGCCGCAGACGATTGTCGGCTTCAAGATCGGCCACGCGCTGGTCGATGAGCTGGACGTGCTGACGTCGATCAAGGCGCAGCAAGCCTGGCGCAAGATCATCGCCCGGATGCGTTACAACCTATCCGGGCTGAAGAACGGGGTGGATGTAACTACGACGCCGGAGGGCTTCAAGTTCGTCTTCTTGCAGTTCGTGAAGCAGCTCCGCGATAAGCCGAAGCTGAATGAGATGTACGGTCTGGTGCAGGCCAGCACGTTCGACAACGAGCTGAATCTGCCAGGTGATTACATCGAATCGCTGATGGAGTCGTATCCGCCGCAGCTGATCCTCGCCTACCTGAACGGCCAGTTCGTCAACCTGACATCTGGGTCGATCTACCACACGTACGACCGCAAGCTGAATCAGTGCTTCGACACTGTGCAGCCGGGCGAGCCACTGTTCATCGGAATGGACTTCAACGTCGGCAAGATGGCGGCGATCACTCACGTCAAGCGGGAGCAGGGTCTTCCTCGGGCAGTCGATGAGCTGATGGATGGCTACGACACGCCGGACATGATCCGTCGCATCAAGGAACGCTACTGGGAGCACACCGGCAACGACTACAAGAAGTCCTGCGAGATTCGGATCTACCCGGACGCCTCGGGTGATTCGCGCAAGTCGGTCAACGCCAGCGTCACCGATATCGCCATGCTCAAGCAGGCGGGCTTCACAGTCATCGCGCCGGCGGCCAACCCGCCAGTCAAGGATCGGATCAACGCGATGAACGCCATGTTCTGCAACGCGCAGGGCGAGCGGCGTTACCTGGTCAACCCGTTCACATGCCCGACTTACGCCGACGGCCTTGAGCAGCAAATTTGGGCGCCCAACGGCGAGCCGGACAAGAGCCAGGGCAACGACCACGCCAACGACGGCGGCGGTTACTTCATCCATCGCGAGTACCCGATCATTAAACCGGTCACCTCAATGAAAATGGGAGTCGCCCGATGACGGACGTAACTTTTACCCGTCCCGAGTACAAGGCGGCACAGTACCGCTGGCGCTTGGTGCGCGACGTCTGTAAGGGTTCGGAAACCATTAAGGCTGCTGGTGATCAGTACCTGCCTAGACCGAATGCCACGGACACCAGCAAGGACAACAAGGATCGCTACGACGCGTACAAGAAGCGCGCCGTGTTCTACAACGCCACGGGCCGGACGAAACACAGCCTGGTGGGTGCAGTGTTCCGCACCTGGCCGACGCTGACCGTTCCCGTCGCTCTCGACTACGTGTCGAAGGACATCGACGGCCAAGGCGTGAGCATCTACCAGCAGTCGCAATCGGTCATCGGGCATCTGCTCGAAGTCGGTCGTCACGGGCTTCTGGTGGATTACGCGGCTGTCGTGGCCGGCTCGGTGAGCAAAGCAGACGAACAAGCGGGCCGGGCTCGGGCAAGCGTTGCCAGCTACTCGGCTGAGTCGATCATCAACTGGAAGACTCGCCAAGTCGGCGGCCAGCATCTGCTGAGCCTGGTCGTGCTGCGTGAGACGGTCGATGTCGACACCGATGACGGGTTTGGCAGCGAACAGGTTGTTCAGTTTCGTGTGCTGCGTCTGGATGCCGCCGGTGTCTATACGCAGGAAGTGTGGGAAGAGGGTTCCAGTGAAACGGCAATGATCATCGCGCCCTTCACTCCACTGAATGGCCTCGGTCAGCCGTGGCGAGTGATCCCGTTCCAGTTTCTGGGCAGCGAGAACAACGACACCAGCATCGACGATTCGCCGCTTTACGACATGGCTGAAGTCAACATCGGACATTACCGCAATAGTGCGGACTATGAAGAGGCGGCCTACTTGGTTGGCCAGCCTCAACCGTGGATGGCGGGGCTCGATGAGCAGTGGCGCGATCACATGGAGAAGGGTGGCATCTTCCTCGGCTCCCGTGCGCCTTGGCTGCTTCCGGTCAACGGTTCTTGCGGCGTTTGGCAGGCCCAGCCGAACACCGTGGCCAAAGAGGCAATGGACGGCAAGAAAGAGGACATGGTGTCGCTCGGCGCCCGACTGATCGAGCGAGGCAGCGCGGTGAAGACCGCGACCCAGGCTGACAACGACAGCGCCGCGGAACACAGTATCCTGTCTCTGGTGGTGAGCAACGTCAGCGAGGCCTACAACCAGTGCCTGGTCTGGATGGCTGAGTTCGTGAACGCTCCCGGCGAAACCCTCTACAAGCTCAATCAGGACTTCAGCCAGATCACCCTGGACGCAACGATCCTGTCCGCACTGTTCAACGCAGTGCAGGGCGGCAAGTTGCCGGCGGGCGACTTCTGGCAGTACCTGCGCGATCGCGGGGTTATCGATCCCGAGAAGACAGACGACCAGATCCGCGACGAACTGGAAACAGAGAATCCGGTGATCGACCTGGATGACGACGAGGTAATCCCGAATGGCGGCAAACCAAGCGATCCTTGATGCCACGATTCGGCACGCTGTTTTCCTCGAGCAACTGAAGTCGGGAGAGGTCGTTAAGTTCGGGCCATTCCTCAAGGAGATTGACCGCTCGATCCGCGAGCGACTCACTCGGGCCGACCTGACGGATTACACCGTTGCTCGGCTGGAGCGACTGCTGAGCGAAGTCGATAGCCTGCTGCTGGGCATCTTCAACCGCTACAGCGATAAGCTGAACCTCGACCTGATCGACATCGCCAATTACGAGGCCGAGTTTGAAGCAACCAGCCTGACCCGGGCGGCACCGGTGGGCGTCTCGTTTGATGCGGCGGTGCCGGGTGCTGCTGCAATCAGGGCCGCCATCCTAACCAACCCGCTCAGCGTACGCGGCGCGGATGGCGGCAAGCTGCTCAAGTCATTCATTGATGGTTTCACTGCTACCGAGCGACAACGCCTCACTGGCGCAATTCGGCAGGGCTTCTTCGAAGGCCAGACGAACTTCCAGATCATCAAGAACATTCGAGGGACCAAGGCGCTTCAGTACAACGACGGCATCCTGGCTACGACCAACCGCAACGCCGGCTCCGTGGTACGGACGGCGGTGCAGCACGTAGCCACCCAGGCGCGCATGGAGACGCTGAAAGAGAACTCCGACGTTGTGCAGGCGGTGGAGTGGGTCAGCACCCTGGATACGAAGACCACCAGCCAATGTAGGTCGCTCGACAAGCAGCGCTTCAAGCTGACGGAAGGGCCAAGGCCGCCGATCCACATCAACTGCCGCTCGACGGTGGTGGCGGTGACTCGCTTCAGCGCTCTGTTCGCCAAGGACGCTACGCGAGCATCCATCGGCGACGGTGGTCCTCAGCAGGTGAGGGCAGACCTCAGCTATTACGACTGGCTCAAGTTGCAGCCGGCGGCGTTTCAGGACAAGGCCATCGGCCCGGTCCGCGCCAAGCTTTTCCGCGAAGGCGGCCTGAGTATCGAGCGATTCTCTGAGCTGCAGCTTGATCGCAATTTTTCGCCACTGACTCTCGCCGAGATGAAGACAATGGAACCTCTAGCGTTTGTCCGCGCTGGTCTTTGATGTGCATTCGGCTCTTTTAGATGCAATGGCGTCTAGTTCCTGGAAGTACCGTTCAGTCCATTGAGGAATCAATCGATCAAGTTTTTCTGAGGTTTCTTTAACGGTCTCCACTGAACCATAGACCGCTTCGGCGATAGCAGTAACTAGGTCTACCGTGGTTTCGTTCATCGCTCGATTGGAATAAACGGCAATTTTTCGACCGTTATCCGAAAGCTCTGCGGCTTGAGGAATGAGGACTCTCATTCCCCGAGTTCCATCATGGAGTTCGACATCAAAGCGCCCCATAGAAACGGAAAAATCCTTCGCCAAAGCTCTAAAGTTTGCTTCTTGGTCATCGATTCTTTTGATGCAAGCAGCTTCTTTTTCTTGGGTCAGCTTGCCGGCTTCTTTGCGTCCATCCATGAAGGATGGCAAGACTGTACCTCCTAGCGTGAAAGTGGCCGTAATTAAACAAATCAATACAGGGCCCCAGTTTGTGGGACTACCACTCTGGCCGATGGATGTTTGAGGTACGGGCGATCCGTTTCTCATGCTCGATTCTTTCCTTGTAAAAAAGGCCCGCATTAAACACTCGATTGATCGTAACTCAAACGTCTTGATGGCGTTTTTCTCGCAGGCAGGGCCTGCACCAACGTCTCTGGGAGACAACAAATGCTGAAATTCCAACTGGACAGCCTGGATGGTGTCGACGAAGCCGTGCGCGCTCTTTACACCGAGAAGGACGGCAAGTTCGTACTCGGCATTGAAGGTCTGCCACAGCCTGAGGATGTCTCCGGCCTGAAGTCCAAAGTTCAGGAGTTGCTGGACGAGAAGAAGGCCGCCGACAAGGCTCGCAAGGACGCCGAAGACCAGGCCCGCCTAGAGCGCGAAGAGAATGCCCGGAAGTCCGGCAACGTCGAAGAACTCGAACGCTCCTGGTCCGAGAAGTACAACCGCCGCGAAGCTGAGCTGAACGGCACGCTGGAACAAGAACGTGGAACGCTGAGTGCGCAGATCCGGGATCTGACTGTCGGCCGTACCGCTACTGATATCGCGTCTGCCCTGGCAATCCCGGGTAGCGCCAAAGCCCTGTTGCCGCACATCGAACGCCGTCTGAGCGTCGAGCAGCGCGACGGGAAGCCTGTTGTGGTCGTTCTCGACCAGCAGGGCAAGCTCTCGGCGGCAACGCTGGATGAGCTGAAAGCAGAATTCGCAAACGACACGGCGTTCGCGCCGTTGATCGCGGGTAGTAAGGCATCTGGCGGCGGGGCCGGGGGTGCTGGAGGTGGCGGCGGGGCCGCAAAAGGAAACATCGGCGGTACCAAAGCGGAGCGCACGGCGGCAATCGCCTCTCGGTTCTCTGATCTCCCCCTAAATTAAGGATTTGACCCATGTCCCTGTCTCAAATGCAGGTTTTCAACGATTACATCATGCCAGCGACTCTCGAGACGCTGGATCAAATGCTGGAGGCGTTCAACGCAGCCAGCAACGGCGCGATTGTGCTGTCGCCGAACGGCTTCACCGGTGACTTCCTGCAAGAGTCGTTCTTCCAGAACCTCGGTGCAGCTCAGCGTCGCGTGAACCGCTACGGCGCCAACGCCGCGGTGACTCCGGTCGACCTGACCGAACTGCAAGACACCACCGTAAAAGTCGCGGGCGGGTTCGGTCCGATTCGTTACGAGCCGTCGCAAATGACCTGGCTGCAGCGTCCAACCGCTCAAGGCGTTGAAGTCGCTAGCCGCGCGTTCGCTGAAGTGCTGCTGAAAGATCAGCTCAACACCGCGATCGCTGCACTGGTAGCAGCCATCACCGCGCAAGCAGCAGCGGTAAACGATGTGTCGGCCACTCTGGGTATCTCCCAGTCCGGCCTGAACAGCGCGCATGCGAAGTTCGGCGATGCCAGCCAGAACCTGGTTGCTCAAGTCATGCAGGGCACCACCTGGCACAAGCTGGTCGGCCAAGGCCTCGCCAACCCGAACAACCTGTTCCAGGCCGGTAACGTTCGCGTAGTCGACATCCTCGGCAAGACCTCGATCGTCACCGATGCGCCGGCTCTCGCTCAGGCCGGCACGCCGAACAAGGAAATCATCCTGGGTCTGGCCGCTGGCGCAGCGCTGGTGCACGACAACCGAGACATCATCTCGAACGTACAGACCAACAACGGTAACGAGCGCATCACCACGACCATCCAGGTGGACTACACCTTTGGTCTCGGCATTAAGGGTTACACCTGGGATGTCGCAAACGGCGGCAAGTCGCCATCCAGCGCCGCCCTCGCCACCGGCACCAACTGGGACAAAACCGCAGCCAGCATCAAGGACACCGCCGGTGTTGCTCTGATCGGCGACGCCTCCAAGTAACCACCTGATGACTGTGCCGGGGAATAATGCCCTGGCGCAGCGGAGTGACAGTGATGACTGATAACATCTGGTATCTGCCGGGCCCGTTTCACCGCTACGAAGATGATGTGAAGGCAATCGCCAAAAAGGAAGGCCTGATCATCATCGATGCCAATGTCACGGAAGACCGTGGCGGCGAAGTCGAAAAGCCGCCGAAGGCTACGCTGAAGGCTGAGTACCGCGCCGCACCTGCGAAGGCAGGCGCTGACCTGAACAAACCCAAGGACTGACCCATGCTCATCATCGAGGACGGCACCGGCAAGTCAGACGCCGAGAGCTACGCGAGCGCCGCGGACCTGGTCATGTACGCCGGCAAGTTTGGCGTGACCATCCCTGCGGACGAGCCCGCGCAAGAAGCGCTACTTCGTCGGGCCGCCTTGGCGATGGATGGCAAGACCTGGAAGGGGCGCAAGACGGACAGCGATCAGGCTCTGGCCTGGCCGCGCCGAGGTGTCGAGCTGGATCAGCAGATCAAGCCCGACAACTACCTCCCTGCACGGATTCAGTACGGCCAGATGGCCTTGGCCGCCGAGATTCATCAGGACGATATCGACCCAGTAGAGAAGCGCAAAGGCGCAATCACCCTGGAGCGTGTCGAAGGCGCGGTAACTCGCGAATACGCGACGATTTCCAACACCAGCGGCCGACTGTTACCGGCGGCGCCTGATCGGCCGAGCGCCACGCAGTTCGCTGACTACCTACAGAAGCGGGGCCTGTTCGCCGTCCGCGCATAGCTAAACGGAGCTTTTATGGCCACCTTCTACGACGAAATGGCCGTGATGGCTCTGGAGATGATCACAGAGTTCGGCCAGCTCGTGACCATCAGGGCGATTACCGTCGGCGAGTACGATCCGGACGCCGGTACCGCGCCGCCGGACACCGTCATCGAGCAGACCACCCAAGGCATCCTGCTCGACTTCACCGGCCAAGAATTCCAGAACAATAGCCTCATCAAGCAGGGCGACAAGAAGCTCAAGATCGCCGCGCAGGGGCTGGCATGGGCGCCGGATCTGCTGAACAAGGTCATTGTCCAAGGTCGCACCTGGTCAATCGTCCCGCCACTGAAAGAGATCAATCCGGCCGGCACGCCGATTCTGTACGAGCTGCAGGTGAGATCATGAGTCGCGCAGGTTCCGGCCAGTCTGGAAGCTTCGCGCTGAGCCTCGCCGAGTTCGCGGCTCAAGCCACGGAGGCCATCGACGCCAGCCTGCGCGAGATCATCATCGAGGTCGGCAGCAGCGTCATCCGGATGTCACCGGTGGGCAACCCTGAGATCTGGGCGCAGAACGCTGTGGCCCGTCAGTACAACAAGGCCGTGGACGATCACAACAGTGACCTGCGCAGTGATCCAACCAATCTGACAAAGGCGGGACGACTTAAGGCCGGCCGCAAGCTGAACGACGGCATGGATATCGTTGCGCCGGAAGGCTACGTCGGTGGGCGGTTCCGGGCTAACTGGCACCTCTCAATTAATGTCGTCGAGAACGTCACGTTTGACGAGGTTGACCCTAGCGGGCAAGAGACTATCGCCGCTCTGGTTTCCGCGGTCAGCGACTTCACTGCCGGCCAGACTGCGTACCTCATCAACAACCTGCCGTACGCGATTCCTTTGGAATACGGGCACTCGCAACAGGCTCCAGGCGGAATGGTGAGAATCACCGTGGCCCGCTTCCAGCAGATCGTCGATGAAGCCATCAGGAACAATCAGGTATGAGCCATAACCTCATCGCTTCGATCTACGAAGCCAAGCTGATCAACTGGGCGAAAACGTTGCCGGTACCGCTGAAGGTCGTTGGCGAGAACGAGGCCTACAAACCAGTCGACGGCGAGACCTACCTGAAGGCCTTCACTCTGCCAGCGGACACCGCCAGCAACACGCTCGGCGGTGACCACAAGCTGTACACCGGCGTGTTTCAGGTCAGCATCGTGACGCCGTCGAGCAAGTACCGCGGTGCGGCCGGTGCGCTGGCGGACCAGATCGCCGCGCTGTTCCCGCTGTACGAGCGGAACACCAAGGGTGCGCTGACCGTCATGACGATGACGCCGGTTGATCCAGGCCCCGGCATTCCAGACGACACCACCTATACAGTGCCGGTTTCGTTCTTGTACCGAGCCGACACCAACTGAATTAGCCCGTTGGGCAAACCCAGAACCCGCCATTGAGCGGGTTTTGTCATTTCTGCAAAGAGGAAACCCCCATGGGCTACAAACTCCCGAATGGTGCGACGTTCGAGCATGCCGCTACCTACGCCGCTCCGCTCTCGTTCACCGCCATCTCCAACGCCTCCGAAGCTATTTGCACCACCGTAGGCGCCACCCTGGTTACCGGGGACATCGTGCAAATCGCTTCTGGTTGGACGCCCCTCAACGGCAAAGTGGTCCGCGTCAAGACAGCGACAGCGACCGCGACCACCCTGGAAGCGATCGACACCACCAGCACTCAGATCTTCCCTGCCGGCTCCGGCGCGGGTACGCTGACGAAGGTACTGACTTGGGCTCAAATCCCTCAGATCACCGATGTGGCCTTCTCCGGCGGCGAGCAGAACTACGCCGACATCGTCTTCCTTGAAGACCAGCAAGGCCGCCAGCTCCCGACCGACAAATCCGCCGCCAGCATGGTGCTGACTGTCGCCGATGACCCGTCTCTGCCCTATGTAGCCGTCGTTACGGCCGCCGATTCCGCGAAGTCAATGCAAGCCGCTCGCCTGAATCTGCCAGGTACCGACAAGTTGTATTACGGCGCCTACACATCGTTCTCTCTGCAGCCGGCGGTCTCCCGCAACAACCTGCTGACTCGCACCGTCTCCCTGGCGCTGCAAGCAGCACCTACCCGCTACCTGTCGTAAGGAATCCTCATGGCAAAGTTTTCCATCGCGCCGAAACCGACGTTCACCGTTGATGTTTCCATTCCGCAGGTTGGCGGCACGCCTGCAATGGTGCCGTTCACGTTCAAGTACCGCGACCGTACGGCGCTGGCTGAGCTGTTCGACTCATGGAAGGAAAAGGCGGAGGCCATCGGCGAGCGCTTCAAGGGTACACAGCCCTCCCTTTCCGAAGTAACCGCGGCCGAAGTCGAGCAGGGCGCTGATCAAATCAAGGACTTGGTCGTGTCGTGGGGCTTCGACGATGAGCTCAACGACGAGTCGATCACTGCTCTGGTGAGGAGCTGCATCGGCGTATCGGATGAAGTGGTTAAGGCCTACAGCGAAGCCTTTGGGAAGGCCCGCCTGGGAAACTAACCGATGCCGCGCGCGCACTGTACGAGCCGACCGCTGAGGCCGGCGTTCTTTCAGTGTTTGGCCTTTCTCCGTCGGATGTCGATGACTCCTTCGAGGTCTGGCCTGACAACTGGAAGTCGTTTCTCGTCATGGATTCGATGTGGACTCAGTGGCGTACAGGCGCATGCGGCGCAACCGGTCTCGATTATGGCGTCCTTCCAAATGTGATGCGGCTCGTCGGCGTACCGGCGAAGGATCGCCCCGGCGTGTTTCAGGACATCCGCGTCATGGAGTCGGAAGCCATCGCGGTAATGGCCGACGCGCGCGACAACAGCCCGTAATCACGGGCACTTATTCAAGGTGAGTCGATGAACATTGCAGAACTCGGCATCAAGGTCGATTCGGCTGATGCCGCCAACGCTGCGACCGATCTCGACAAGCTGACCAAGGCCGGTGATCGCGCCGAGCAGTCCGCCGTCGGCCTGATGAAAGAGATGGAGGCGTTGGAGAAGTCGCTGTCGAAAGGCGCGACCACCACGCAGGAACTGGCTAAGCAGCGTGAGAGCCTGGCGAAACTCACCAAGACCGGCGCTTATGGCGAGGCAGAATTTACCAAGATCACTGCGCAGCTGGATAAGCAGCAGGTGGCCCTGGCCAAGTCGACACTGGATGAGCAGAAGGCGCTGAACAGCCTGCTTGGCGCAATCGATCCGGCTAAGGCGGCAATGTCCAAGCTGGACACTCAGGTTGAGCAACTTGGCAAACACCTCGATGCCGGCCGCATCAGTCAGGACCAGTACAACTCGTCACTGAGCAAGATCGACAAGGACTACGCCAAACTCGAAAAAACCGCCACCGGGTTCGACAAGCTTCGCCTCGGCACCCGTCAAGCCCAGGAAAACGTTGTTCAGTTGGGCAATGCACTGTCTTCAGGGGATTGGGGGAGCGGCGTCCGGGCTGTCGCTCAGCTTGGTGCGGGCGCTGGGGCTTCCGCCGCCAGTCTGCTGACAATCCTTGCGCCTATCGCTTTGATCACGGCAGCAGTTGCATCGCTGGGGGTTGCCTATTACAAGGGCAGCGAAGAGCAGGACGCATACAACAAATCGCTGGTTCTGACCGGGAATTTCGCCGGCGTCAGTGCGGGCCAAATGGGCGAGCTTGCCCGCCAAGTCAGTGCAACTGTCGGCACCACCGGTCAAGCGGCAGAAGTGCTCGCATTACTGGCTGGCAATGGCAAGATCGCCGGCGAAAGCTTTGGCGACATCACCAGGGCCGCAGTCTCCATGCAAGAGGCTACCGGCAAAGCCGTCAGCGAAACTGTTGCCGAGTTTTCCAAGCTGGCAGACGAGCCAGTGAAGGCGTCTGCCGCGCTGAATGAGCAATATCACTATCTGACAGCCTCGGTTTACTCGCAGATCGCGGCATTGGAAGAGCAGGGCGACCATGCGGGTGCCGTGAAACTGGCGACCGAGCAATACGCGGATGCCATCAACGAGCGCACGCCGAGAATCCTCGAAAACCTGAGCTTCTGGGAGAAGGGTTACAACGCTGTCGCTCGCGCGGCTGACAACCTGAAAAACATCGGTCGCAGCAACATAGGCTCCGATATTGAGCAGGCCCAGCGTGATCTCGCTCGAGCAGAGTCAGGCGATGTTGGACTGTTTCAAAACAAGCAGGAGATGATCGATCTCTACCGTAACCGGCTAAACATGCTGGAGAACCAGAAGTCCGCCGAAGCAGACATTGCCAAGTACGACGGTGAGCAGGCCAAAGCACAGCGCGATGCAGTTACTGCGATGTCGAAAGTTGACGCGCTGACCAAGTCGTCACTGAGCAATGAGCAGAAACGCGCCGAAACCATCAAGGACTACAAAAAGCAACTCGACGATATTCGCAAGGTTGATCCGAAGGACTCACGACTCGATCCGGCAGCCGTCGCCAAGAACATGGCGAACCTCAACGACAAATTCAAGGATCCGAAGGCTGCCGGCGGTAGCGTCGACCTGACCAGCTTCAACAACGCGAAGAATGTACTGGCCGAAACCCTGGCCTATTACAAAAACGCGGACAAGGAGCTCGAAGCATCGCAGCGGGCAGGGGTGATCTCCCAGGCCAGCTACACCGAGCAACGTGTCAGCCTGCTGAAGCAGCAAGCCGAAGAAGTCGCTCAGAGCTATCAGTCCGAAATCGACGCGCTCGAAGCGGCCAAGACCAAGAAAGGGACAACTGCGGCGCAGGCCATCCAGATCGATCAAAAAATCTCGGATGCACGGTCCGCCATGGTCAAGGCGCAACAGGACAGTGACAGTGAGCTGTCGATCATTGCCACCAACGAAGACGGTCGACTGCGCAAGCAGACATTGGCGGTCAACACGTACACCAGCGCTCTCCAACAACAGGTCGAGACACTTCGACAGCAGGGATTGCGTGCGGCTTCTGGTCTTGGGCAGGGTGATCGCCAGCGATCGCTGACAGAGCAGCAGAACGGCATCGACGACAAGGCCAACGCCCAGCGCATCGATCTGGCCAACCAGTACGGCGATGGCTCGCGAGGCATGAGCCTCGATGAGTACAACGCCAAGCTGAAAGCCGTCGCACAGAGCCAGCAGGATCTGCGCAACACGGTGGTCGCCAACTACGACGACATGACCAGCGCGCAAGGCAGCTGGAGCGCCGGGGCATCGTCGGCCTGGGAGAACTACCTGGAGTCGACGCACGACGTGGCCGGGCAGACGAAGAGCCTGTTCACCAATGCGTTCAGCTCCATGGAAGACGCCATTGTCCAGTTCGCCATGACTGGGAAGCTGTCGTTTGGCGACTTCGCCAAGTCGATACTCGCCGATATGGCGCGCATCGCTACTCGGCAGGCCAGTTCCTCCGCGCTCAGCGGGCTCTTCGGCTTGGCAACCACAGCTGCTAGCGCCTATTTCGGTGGTAGCGGCAACGGACTTGCTTCTGGCTCTGCTGGCGCGACGTCGTCGAACCTTGGGGCATCACAGGCCGGCTACTCGTCGACCTACTTCCCGCAAGCGAAGGGTGGTGCGTGGTCCGGCGGCGTGCAGATGTTTGCCGATGGCGCCGCCTTCACCAACAGTATCGTCAGCAAACCTACAGCGTTCGGCATGGCCAACGGAAAGACGGGCATTGCTGGTGAGGCCGGTCCCGAGGCGATCGTCCCTCTGGCCCGCGATTCGCAAGGGCGCCTGGGCATTCGCGGCGGAAGCAGCGCAACACCCATCACCATGACCTTCTACATCGATGCGGCTGATAACGGTGCCAGCACAATCCCAGATCCGGCGAAACTGGCTGAGGCGATGAAGGTTGTCGCACAGCAGGAAATCGCTCGGCAGCGCCGTAACGGCGGGCAACTCGCTTAAGGAGGCGTCATGCCGACATTCACATGGGTTCCGACCTACGACGCCACCAAGACGATCACCCCAACGGTCAAGGTCATCAAGTTCAGTGATGGGTACGAACAGCGGCAGGGAACCGGTATCAACCGACAGCCGCGCAAGTTCGCACTGACGTTCAAGAGACCAAAGGCGGAGATTGAGGCTATTGATGCCTTCCTCAAAGCCCGAGGCGCAATTGAAGCCTTCGATTACACACACTCCGGTCAAACGGCTGGAAAGTATGTCTGCCGCGAGTGGGTCCGTACCAACATCGCCAAAGGCGTTGACGGCCTGTCTGGAACCTTTGAGGAGGTCTACGAATGAGTGCTCTTCAGGGTCAGCTCGCGCTCGCTAACGGCATGTCGATCTGGGAAGGCTTCGAGCTGGTGTTGCCTGGCCAGACGATCCGCTTTCACGCCGGAACCAACGAAATGTTGAATTCAGTGGTCTGGCAGGGGAACGTCTACACGCCTTGGCCGCTCAACGGTACCGAGTTCGCTACGCCGAGCCAGGGATCGCCGGCCCGGCCAAAGCTCCAGGTCGGCAACTTCGGCGGGACTATTTCTGCATTGTGTCGGCAGTATGAAGACCTGCTTGCAGTGAAACTCAAACGCCGCCGCACGCTGGTGAAATATCTGGACGCGGTGAACTTCTCCGCCGGCAACCCAACTGCAAACCCAGCCGAAGAGTACCCGGTCGAAACCTGGATCATTACGCGCAAGGCCAACGAAACGCCGACCGCGATCGAGTTCGAGCTTGGCTCACCGCTCGACCTGCAGGGCGTCAAGCTTCCGCGTCGGCAAGTGGTGGCCGGCACTTGTCTGTGGGCGTACCGCTCGGGCGAATGCGGCTATGGCGGTGGCCCGGTGGCTGACTATGCCGACAACCCCACCAGCGATCCCGCCAAGGATCAATGCAGTCGGACCATGAGGGGCTGCAAGAAACGTTTTGGCGCAAATGGCGAGCTTCCTTTCGGCGGCTTCCCGGGCATTGCCCGCGTACCGAGGTTGTGACCATGAGTGAAGTATTCAATAAGTGCCGGACTGACGCCGAGGCGCATGCGCGTGCGGAGTATCCTCGCGAGTCTGTCGGCTTGGTCGTCAGCGTTCGCGGAAAGCCTTCCTATGTGCTGTGCCGCAATCAGTCGGAAGAGCCGGATCACTTCATCCTCCATCCAGAGGACTACGTCGCCGCCGAAGACCTGGGCGACATCGTCGCGGTCGTGCACTCGCACCCGGACGCCGGCCCCGAGCCGAGCCTGCACGATATCGCCAGTCATGCGGTCGGTCGCATGGCTTGGTGGATCGTTGGCCTGAAGGATGGCGCTGCGACCTGGCAAGAAATGCCGGCCGCTGGCGAAATGCCGCTGGAAGGTCGCGTGTTCGTCCATGGCGTCATCGACTGTTACACCCTTATCCGCGACTACTACCGCCAAGAGCGTGGTGTCACGCTGATGGATTTCTACCGCAAGGATGATTGGTGGCACAGCGGCGAGAATCTGTACGTCGAGAACTTCACCAAGGCCGGGTTCGTTGAGGTCGACACACCAAGTAATGGCGACGTCATCTTGATGGCGATCGGCAGCCCGACACCATGTCACGGGGCAATCTGGCTGGACGGTGATGTGCTGCTGCATCACCTATACAGCCGACTGAGCTGCCGCGAAGTTTATGGTGCTGCCTACCGCGAGCGCACGACGCATATCCTAAGATACATAGGCACAGGAGCACGCCATGAAACTAATTGATGCATTTAAATTGGTAGGGCTACGGGAATTTCAATATCGCCCCATCGAGCCCTACGTCTATCCCCTTGAAAGCTTCAAAGAGACCTTGCATAGCGATATCAAGGTTGTTCCAAGCATCAGTATCCCCGTTTCCATACGCATTGAATCCGATACTGAATCGCACCCCTGTACGCTCACGCTCGCTCCCGGGCAAGTCGATGTAATCCGTCGGAGCGCCGGAAATATCAAAGATGGCGTTATAAAAGTCGGGCCTTTCTACCTGGAGGTGAAGGCTTAGCATTCTATACAGCCATTGGGATTTAGCTTTATCGGTATTGGCTTTGAGGTCGCGAAAGAAAAACTCAAGCCTTCCGCTAACTCGCTTGGAGAATTGAAACTGAGGGTGTGTGTTATCCGCCGGAGGACGGAGTGCACAATCATTGGTTTCAAAGAAAGCGCTTGGCTGGTTTAACCATTCCAAAAGCTCGTAGAAGCGCTGTACGGCTCTTTGATCTTCGTGTGGTTTGAGGTCCTCAAGCACTTCCCGTATGAGCTCCGGTTTTTCTCGGAAGCTGTAGTACTGGCCTGCATTCTCTGCATTCTCTGCATATTCAGTTTTCCCCCACGGCTGGGTACGACTAGCAGCTTCATCCAATTCAAAGTGCGACACAACGAGCATCACGGCTCTCCATTTCCATTAGCGCCCAATCCGGACAGCAAGAAGCTACTATCCATTGCTTTGGTGGCGTTACTGGGGATTCGTACAGCTAGAAAATGGTCGGTAAGCACCGGGTTCTTTAAGGTTTGCGGGAGTAGTCAAATCCACTCAACTATTCTCCCAATGGTGATTGGCAATGCCATCATCACCTCAAGATGTGGTGGCTTGCGCTCTCCTGTGCTCGGGTTGTGGTTGGATATCGTGGCATACCAGTAATCTCGCAAGTTGCGAATACGCGTTTCTGGATCTGACACGTAATCAAGCCAGTTCATGTCAAGCGTCCAAAATGTTGAGGCAAACACCTCAAAAATTGGGATTTTCTCAACTGGTTTAGGCACGATTTTTTCTGCGAATCGTTTGGCGTCTTCGAGCGTATTGGCCCCAAAAAAAGCTTGCATTCGGGAAGCGTATAACGAGAAATTCGGCTCTTGCTTAATTTGTTCGAGTAAGCACTCCCGTTGCTCCGCATCGTTCAAGGCTTCGAACGGCTTTGTGCTGATGGCATCCCAGTAGACAGAGCCGAACCGAGACAACCCGCGATCATCCAGGTTGATTACCTTACCTTCCGTTAATTGTCTTTCGCGGTCGATGTGATAGAAACGGTGCATTGCCAAGTTGTTGTCCTCTGTTCTAAGTGGTCGCGGTTCGTAATCTTTAGGCAGTGAGTGAGACTTCTGCAAACCCGGCACTTTAAAACATGCCAAGCAAGCGTCAATACCGATTTTCCCGTTTTTGAACACCGATGCTACAGTCTCCCCCTTTTCAGGATGAGGAAGAATCATGCGGATTTTGATGGGAGCTGTGCTGTTGATCGCGCTGGCTGGGTGCACAACCCCTTCTGATTTGAAATCAGATGCGCCAGTGTTCACGTCAGCTACCAAAAAATCACCTAAGCAATATGGCCTTTGTGTCTTCCCTAAATGGCAGGACTTGAACGCTGGGTCGACGATGACCGAAACAGAAACCGGTTATCGTCTGGTAATGGCGAATCCAGGAATCGGCCAAACTGACGAGCTTCTTGAAATCGAAAAAACCCCAACAGGCGCAACGGTCAGTCACTTCCAGCGCATCGCCTGGATTCAAGCGGGGAGAGGAGGAGTCTCAAGCGCAGTAAAAAAGTGCATTTGAGTGACTAAAAAGACATACCGCCTTCGGGCGGTTTTTTTTGGACCGGAGAAAAGTATGAGCACTGCCCACAACAAAGCCATGACCCTGATTTTGCTGTCCGGCAGCCTGGCCAAGGCCTTTGGCCGCGAACATTTCCGTCAGCTTGAAACTGGAACGACCAACGAGGCGTTCAGCGCTCTGAAGCATACAGTTCCAGGCTTCGAAGATTTCATTCGTGATTCTGCGCGGCTGGGTCTGCGCTTCGCGATATTCCGCAATCGCGAGAATATCAATCAGGATGGATTCACCCTGAGCGGGACAACTGAAATCCGTATCGTGCCAGTCATTGCAGGAAGCAAGAGCGGCGGCATCCTTCAGACTGTTGTTGGAGTTGTGCTGATAGTAGCGTCCTTTTTTGTACCGGGTTCGACTCCCGCCGCGCTTGCAGCTTCTTCAGCATTACTTGGCACGGGTATCGCTCTGACCGCTGGCGGCGTGATTCAAATGCTCACCCCGGTACCAAAATCGCCCGACCAGCAAGAACAAGCAGTCACTGAAAACAAGCCCAGCTACCTGTTCAACGGCGCGTTCAACTCGACGCAGCAAGGCCTCCCTGTGCCCGTCGTTTACGGCCAGATGCTGGTCGGCTCCAGCGTTATTACCGTCGGCACCTGGTCGGAGGCTCTACCGGTATGAGTGAAGTAATTGTCGGTAGAAAGGGCGGCGGGAAGGGCGGCGGAAGCACCAGTGGTTCCGCGCGCGCCGCGGTAGAGGCCCCGGATAGCCTGCGTTCACGTCAGCATGTGCGGGTGCTGCATGCAATCTGCGAAGGGGAGATAGAAGGCATCGTCGGTGGCCATCAGGGGATTTTCTTCGACGATGTGCCACTGCAGAACCCCGACGGCAGCTACAACTTTTCCAGCGTCAGCATCGATACGCGCACCGGCACCCAGTGGCAGAGCTATATGCCGATCACCGGACTTGAGGCCGAGCAGTCCGTCGGTGTCGAGCTTAAAGGATGGGTTCCCATCGAGCGCGCCATCACCGACACCGATGCAGATGCGGTCCGCGTGACTGTCGGCGTTCCGCAGCTGTTCTCGCAGAACACGCAGAACGGCGACACGGGCGGCTCTTCCGCGATTTTTCGCCTGGAGGCCAAGCTTGGCAGTGGCGCTTGGTATCAGATGTGCGAAGACCTTTTGATCAATGGCAAAACCATGAGCCGCACGCAGTTTTCGTACTATCTGCGTTTGCCGGTATCTGGCGGCCTACCGCGCTATATCCGGGCAACCCGAATGGGAGGCGATTCGACCAGCTCTACGGTCCAGAACCGTACGTTCTTCGACTCGTTTACGCTTCTATGGGATGAAAAGCTGCGTTATCCGAATACTGCGCTGTGCGGCGTCAGCATTGATGCTCAGCAGTTCTCCAGCATTCCGCGCATGTCCTTCATGGTGCGCGGACTCAAGATTCTGGTTCCAAGCAACTACAACCCCGCGACGCGTACGTACAGCGGCTCCTGGAGTGGCGCATTCAAGCGTGCATGGTCTGACAATCCGGCTTGGGTCTGGTACGACATGCTGACCAATACCCGCTATGGGCTGGGGGGATTGCTCGAAACGGCGCTGGTCGATAAGTGGTCGCTGTACAACATCGCCCAGTATTGCGATGCGATGGTTCCAAACGGTTACGGTGGGTATGAGCCGCGCTTTACCTGCAACCTCGCGCTGACTACTCAGCAAGACGCCTGGAAGCTGGTAAACGATATGGTTTCCGTGTTCCGCGCTATTTGCTTCTGGGCGGGCGGGACGCTGACCGCCGTGCAGGACGCGCCGCGCTCTAGTCGATACCTGTTCAACAACTCCAACGTGGTTGGCGGCGATTTTAGCTATCAGTCCGTGGCATCGGATCAGCGCTTTAACGTTGCGGCCGTCACTTGGAATGATCCCCTCCAGCAATACAAGCAATCGGTCGAGATTGTTGAGCGTCCAGACCTTATTGCTAAGTGGGGGCGAATCCAGCAGAGCGACGTTGTGGCGATTGGCTGCACGTCTCGCGGACAGGCGCGACGCCTGGGTCGCTGGCTGCTGTATGCCGAGAGCGAGGCGGTCACCTTTGCGCCTGGTGCAGATGGGGCTATCTCGCTTCCTGGCGACATGGTTGATGTGGCGGATGCATTCAGGGCTGGCGCACGCAATGGTGGGCGGCTTTTGGCGGGGAGCACCGCTTCAACGCTACTGCTGGATGCGCCTATTGGGTTGCCTGGTGCTGGGTTCATCAAGGTGATCATGCCTGATGGCTCATGTGCGACAGCGGCGGTAACCGTAGGGGCAGGGGCTGCTTCAATCACGGTATCACCCCCGCTGGCCTCTGCGCCCCTGGCCTCTGCTCCATGGGTGTTCTCAACAGCTGCACTGGAGACGCAGAAGTTTCGCGTCATTGGTGTCAGCGAAGGCGACGATGGCACGTACGCGATCAGCGCCGTGGCGTATGACTCGGACAAGTTCAACCAGGTCGAGTACGGAACACCGGATGTCGACAACCCGACCAGTATCGTCAACCTGACCAAGCCAGATGCAGTTGGACAGCTGACGTTCCTTGAGTCGCTGTATGACACCGGTACCGGTCTGGCTGCCGCGCGACTGTCGGTCAGCTGGACGCAGCCGGCCCGCGCCATGCGCTATCAGGTGGAGGTCATGAGGCCCGGGGGCAACTGGGAATATGTCGGGGAAGTGTCGACGCCTAGCATCGACTTCGATTCTGCATCCTCGGGGTTATGGTCGGTTCGCGTGACGTCTAAGTCAGTGCTCGGCCTTTCCGGCTTAGCTTCCATTCAGACCTATACCGCTCAGGCACTGCTGGCGCCGCCAGAGGCGTTGTCCGGCCTCCGACTGGATGTCATCAGCAGCGTAGCAACGCTGGCATGGGACCCCGTTCCAGAGCTGGACGTGAAGCTTGGCGGCAGTATCGCCATTCGTCATGCACGCAATACCTCTGCCACTTGGGACGCCGCTTTGCCGCTGATCGAGGTAGCGGGGCGCTCAACGTCGTCCGTGGTGGCGTTGCTGCCGGGCAAGTACCTGGCGCGTGCGGTCGACTCCTCGGGAGTCGGCGGGCCTATCACCGAGGTCTGGTCGGATGCGCAGGCAACTCTGCCGTCCAACGTGGTGCTGACCATTACCGAGTCGCCTTCCTTCACCGGGATGGCTGTCAATGCAGCCGCTGCAGATGGGGTACTGAAGCTGTCGGGTGCTGGGTTCGTGGATGATGTGACGGATGTTGATGCGCTGCTTGGCGAGATTGATAAGTTCGGCGGCTCGTTGCTGTCGGCGACGTACAGCTTCGCTGCGCCGGCGGATCTCGGCTACGTCTATGACTGCCGACTGACCGCTGATGTAGAGGCCGCGCTGTATGACGACGGCACCTACATCGACACAGTGGTGGACTTCGATGTGCTGCTTGGCATTGATGGTGATCCGCCTAGCGGCGCCTCGCTGTCGCTCTGGGTGCGCACATCGGACGTTTACCCAGAAACGTGGTCGGCCTGGAAGCCGTTTGTTGTCGGCGACTATCGCGCGCGACTGTTCGACTTCCAGCTGCGCGGATCCGTACAGCTGACCTCGCACTGGATCGACGTTTCCAAGCTTGAGGTGGTGATCGACATGCCCGATCGCATTGATAGCGGAAATGACCTTCCGGTTCCCGTGGGCGGGTTGGTCATCAGCTATTCGCCGCCGTTCAACGCCCCCCCTGCGGTCAGTCTGACCGCGCAAGGGCTTTCCCCAGGCGACTACCTGGACGTCTCGGCAAAGACGGCTACCGGCTTCACCGTCTTCGTCCGCAATTCCGGCGGAGTCGCCCAGTCGGGCCGCTCTATCGACTACATCTCAAAGGGATACTGACCTATGTCGCAGCATGATATGGACGTTGCCAATGCGCCTGGCATAACGTTCAGAACCGATATGAATGCCGCTCTGCAGGCGCTCGCCTCGCAAAGCAGTGGAGCGGCAGCGCCAAGCACGACATTCCCATGCCAGGTCTGGGCTGACACTGGTACGAATCGCTTGAAAAAGCGTAACAGCGCGAATACAGCCTGGCTGGATATGGGGGCGCTTGACTCCATACTGCGGGATGCCGTCAGTGCGAGCTTTTTCGCTGTCGATACCGGAGCGGCCAATGCTTATGTGTGCAACTTTACGCCGGCCATTACTGCCCGTAGCGAAAGCGTTCCGATCCGCTTCAAAGCGACCAACGCTAATACTGGGCCCTGCACCATCAATGATGGTATTGGTGTCGTAGCGCTCGTCGGGGGGGCTCACTCCGCTCTCCAGGGTGGCGAAATTGTTGCTAACGGCGAGGCGTGGGCTCAGTGGAACAGCTCCGTTGGCGGCGGCTCTTACATCTTGCTGTTCTGCACTGGGGCTGCCGAGCAAGTGGCCAACGCCACGCAAAGCCAGCACGCGCTGACGCTGGGTCAAGCGACGACTTTGCTTAGTCAGCCAGGGCGCGTCGATTGGTTTGCAACAATGTCTCCGCCCAGTGGATATCTGGCGGCGTCCGGTACAGCAGTATCGCGCACCACCTACGCTACGCTGTTCGCCGCGATAACGGCACAAGTAACGGGTACGGTTACATCGGGCAGCAACAGCATTTCAAGCGTGGCCAGTCCGCAAGCTATGTGGGTCGGCATGCCGATTAGCGGCCCCGGTGTTCCCGCTGGCGCGACTATCGCTGCTGTTGGTGCCAGCACCATCACGCTGTCTGCAAACGCCACGGCCACCTCCACAACAACCGTGGTTATCTGCCCATTTGGTGTGGGTGACGGTTCAACCACGTTCAACGTCCCCGATGCTCGTGGCCGGGTAGTTCGTGGCTGGGATAACAGCTCTGGCCTCGACCCTAGTCGTGTGTTCGGTAGCCTGCAGGGAGATCAATTCCCTGCTCACACCCACACGTATGGTTCTGCGACCTTCTTCACTACAGCCGCCGGTGGTGGCAGCACCACAGTTGCTAACTGGGTTTCTGGTAACACGGGCTCGGCGGGCGGTGGTTCAGAAACGCGGATGAAGAACATTGCGTTTCTGCCTTGCATTAAATATTGAGGATAAAGAAAAATGATTGTTTACGCCTTTAACCCAGAAAGCATGGAGTTCGTCGGGATAGCGGACGCCTTTGAATCTCCACTGGAGCCGGGTGTTTTTCTTCTCCCGGCAAACTCTACAGAAGTTGCTCCACCCGACTTTGATAGCGTCACTCAAATCTGCACCTTCAATGGGACTGACTGGACGCTTACCGACCGTCCGCTGCCAGATCCAGACCCGGTCCCAACGCCCGAAGAAATATACGCGGCCAAGGTGTCTGCCCTTTTGAATGGGCGCGTACAACTTCTGTATTCGTCGGACTGGATGATAATCAGGCATCAAGACGAGTTGCTGGCCGGCGCAACACCAACACTCACAGCCACCAAACTCAAAGCCGTATTGGATTATCGTCAAGCGCTTCGCGATCTGCCAACAGCTGATGGCTTCCCTGAGTGCAGTCTGCCAGAGCTGACGTGGCCGACCTCCCCGTAACCGAGACCGCGACTCCGATGCCCGCCAAGTGCGGGCTTTTTTTCGCCTGGAGAAAAGCATGCCTGTCACCGAAAAAGATCGAGACATTCTTGCCCGCACGTTGTGGGGGGAAGCTCGCGGAGAAAGTCTTGCCGGCCAGATCGCCGTAGCCTGGACCATTCGCAACCGAGTGGATGATGGAAAAACCAAATCGTGGTGGGGCGAGGGCTATGCCGGTGTGTGCCAGAAGCCGTACCAATTCAGCTGCTGGAACAAGAACGACCCCAACTTCGCCTACCTGAGTGGCGCGAAGTCGATCCCGTTCCGCGAGCTGGCCCAAGCACAGATCGCTGCTGACCAGGTGATGGCCGGAAAGGTGCCCGATCCGACTAGCGGCGCCACGCACTACTACGCGACCACCATGCCGAAGGCTCCGGACTGGGCGGCGAAGGCCAAGCAGACGCTGAAACTCGGCCATCACGTCTTCTTCAAGGATGTGCCGTGAGTGCCGCGGCGCTGAAGCTGGCCGTGGCCGGCGTGCTGGCTTTGCTGCTGATCACCGCCGGCGGCGTGTGGAAGGTTCAGGACTGGCGCTACGGAAAGTATCTCGCCGAACAGGCTGGCCTGCACAAGGACGACCTGACCGCCATCAGCAACGCGGCCGCTGACCAGGTGCGCAGCGAGCAGGAAAAGCGCTTGGCACTCGAGCAGCGCCTGTCGGCCAGCGAGCAAACCCATTACAAGGAACTGAGCGATGCTCAAACCAATCAGGCTCGCCTGCGCGATCGCCTTGCCACTTCTGATTTGCGGCTGTCAGTCCTTCTCGATGCCACGGATTCAGCCAGTAGCTGTTCAGTGCCAGCCGGTACCAGCACCGGCGGCGTGGTTCATGGAGGAGCGCGCGCCCGACTTGACCCAGCGCATGCTCAACGAATTATCGGAATCACCGACGTCGGCGATCAAGGATTGATTGCGCTGGCGGCATGCCAGGCATATGTAAGGGAAGTTTCGCGCTGAAGTTGAAGGGCTACAACCGACCCAAAGCTGACTGTCGTTACAAAGCGGAAATCAGTCTGAGAGAGGCAAGATGGTTTGAGCCCCGCATTCCTTGTAGGAGTGCAGTACATAAAATTAATGGATTTTTATTATTTCTAAGGGTGGCGTAGCTTAATTTGAGGACATCATCTCGATGGGGATGAAGCCAAGCGACAAATTTTACGATCCATTCTGGCTCATCTAAAATCGGGTGCGCCGCTGATTGTCGCGGGGAATCATTATGCGTATGCCAGCCAGCCGTTACTGCTTGCAGCCTGGGGGCAACGGCAACGGCAACGGTGGCGCCAGCATGGAGCCAGCCCGGACGAAGTGAAGGTCAAGCTTGGGAAAATCCTTCAAGGCGCCGACCCACCACATTCCGAGGCAGCGGTTCAAAAGCTGCTGAATGATGCAGGATTCGGGAACGCTACCCGTTTCTTCAGCAGCCTTTTCTGGGGAGCTTGGTTAACGTGCAAAACGGCCGGAACATAGACGCGTAAGGCCGATTTTGGCTGCAAACGGTCGATACAAGAAGACATGGTAACGCTGTTCAGAAAAGGATGAGCGCCGTCCAACCCTGTGCAAGACGGCGCCAGCTTTTTATATCCAGACGTCGTTTTGGGCCGTGCGCTCTCCACCTTCATGGCCGGTATTAAGAATCCCTCGAGGTTCGATCATCATTAGCTTGGTTTCAGCTTCGGAGGCGGTCCTATGCTCAACGCCCCGAGGCACGACGAACAGTTCGCCCGGGCCGACGAATACGCTGCCATGAGGCAGGTCGATACGTAGTTCCCCCTCAAGTACGAGGAATGCCTCGTCGGTTTCCGGGTGGGAATGCCAGATGAATTCTCCCTCGATGCGCACGACTTTGAACTGGTAGTCGTTCATCTCAGCGACGATGCGAGGACTCCATTGTTTATCTATGCTCGACGCCTTGTGCACCAGGTTCACAGTTTGCAGTTTCGGTCCGTTCTGGGAATGAGACATGACGTATCCTCTATCAAGTTGGAGGCGTCAGCGTAACGAAGGGGTAGCACGCAACTCTTGTACGATCCTGCAAGTTGTCGGTGTGCCAGCAACCGCTCCAGCCAACGCGACGGCGGCACTCCGTAACAGCGAGTGAAGTGGCGGGTCATGTGGCTCTGGTCATGAAAGCCAGCCGCCAACGCGGCATCCACCAGTGTGAACCCATTGAGGACCAGTCCGCGGAATTGGTCCAGGCGCCGCAGAGTCACGAACCGATAGGGGCTGGTGCCATACAAAACCCTGAAGTCTCGAGAAAGGCTCCAGCGCTCGCGCCCACTGGCGTGCTCGAGCATCTCCAACGTAATGCTCATGTGAAGGTGCTCTAGGATGAATTCCCTGGCTCGTTCGGTGGCGCGGTAATCCAGACGCTTGCGTCCGCGCGGTTTGCCCGCGACCGCCCGTAATGCCATGGCGAGGTCGAACAGCGCGTCCTGTTCTTCCATAGCGTCCAATGGATGATCCATTGCCTGCATAAAGGATTCGCTCGCCCGATACAAACGTGGATGGCTCGAAAGCCCGCCGACAATGAACGGCAATGGCTCACCACCAAGTACTTGCTGAATCAAAGCAGGATCAACGTAAGCCATGCGGTAGCGGGAGCCTGCCTCGGTACCGGCCATGCAATCATGCACCTCGTCAGGATGCAGGACGAGCGTATTCCCAGGCATGCCATGGCGCATGGTGCCCTTGTAGTGGAAGCTCTGCACGCCGGAGAGGGTGCGTCCAATGGAGTAGGTATCGTGGCGGTGCGGATCGTAGCCATAACCACCGAACCACGCCTCGATACGCTCCACCCGCCCGGGCGAGGAGTTTCGCACTACCCAGTCGGTAGATGTATTCGATTCGCTTGGATTCATGAGTAATATCCGATAAAGCTGGTGTCGCGTCGGTGATAGCCCGCTGATAGGGCAAAGATACAGCCATCGAGTGGTTACGTCAGTGTCTGCTCCCAAAGCGGCTACTCGACGTTGTGCTTCGATTCACCTCCGGCGAGATATGCACTCAGTGCTTCTAGATTCCAAACGCTTGAGCGATGACCTGACTTTGCGCAGGGATCTGGGATGAAGGTAATGTCGGCGTTTGCCACGGGATATCTCCCTTGCAGCGGAAGGAACCGCCAACGCTATGCGAGCGGTAGGTACGGGTCGAGCCATGGCCTTGGTCGCAGGAATTTAAAATGCTCGGCGTTGCTCGACAGAGTCGCGCCTCGATCTGGCCAAAGGTGCCAGATGTTCGTGGTGAAAAAGGGGCTGCAGTTGAACGAACAGACATTGTCCATGCGTCTGGAGCGCGTGGCGGCGCGGGAAAACCGCTTCGACTACGAAATCATCGTCTGGAGCGCGCCGGGCCGGTGATGTACACCGCCGAGGAGCGCAGCATGATCGACGCGTAGGCACTTTTCGTACACGAGGCGAGAGCCAATTTGAATCGTCCTCAAATTCGTAGGCACAGCTGAATGACAGCTTTTGGCCCAGAGTGTGTAAAAACGCTTCGTCAAAATTGAAGTTTGCGCGTCTATGCGAAATCTGAAAATTATCGGCTGCTCAGCCGAACTGGATTTTGCGTAGAAACGCGATTTTCAGTCCAACACTGGGCTCCAATCGCGCTGAAAAACGTTTTTACACAGCCTCGGCCGATAACTGTCACTCAGGCGTCATTAGGACTGCGAGCGTCAGCTTGATGAACTCCTCATTTTTGTCGATCGTGTCCAGGGCGCCGCGTACGTTGTCGGCGACGTCGGCCGAGCCGCGGGCCTCGACCCAATTGGAAATCTCCATGATGGCGGCTTCTAGGGCGAGCTGGTTTTCGTTGATCTTGTACAGCAGGGAGGGGAGCAGGTCTGAATGTGGCATCGCAAATCCTCTGTTTTGAGGACAGCGTAGCATCGCGTTACATGAAGGATATTTAACGATCGGCAGGACGCCGCAGGATGGGAAAAACCGGAAAGTTTTGTAACGGTTACCGAATAGTTTTGTAACGCCTCTAAAAAGCTGCGCCGATTCCCAAACCCCAGAAACGACAAAGCCCTAAAAAATCAGGGCTTTGTCGTATAAAGATGGCGGAGGCGATGGGATTCGAACTCATGGACCTGTTACAGTCGACGGTTTTCAAGACCGTTGCCTTAAACCACTCGGCCACACCTCCGTTGCGTTGCGGGCGCCATAATACCTGAATGAAACACACTGTCAAACTCTCTGCATAGCTTGTTACAGAGCGTCTGTTATGATCTTTGCGACTGAACGTTTCAAACCAACAGGAGTGTCGCCATGCGCGAACAGGATTACGCAGTTAATAACAGCGTGCAGGCTGAGCAGCTAGAGGTTAGCCGCGTCCTGCGCAACACTTACGGCTTACTCGCTCTCACCCTCGCATTCAGCGGCGTGATGGCGTTTGTCGCTCAGCAGATGCGTGTCGGCTACCCGAACATTTTCGTGGTGCTGATCGGTTTCTACGGCCTTTTCTTCCTCACCAACAAACTCCGTGATTCGGCCTGGGGGCTGGTGTCGGCATTTGCCCTGACCGGTTTCATGGGTTTTCTGCTCGGCCCGATCCTCAACCGTTACCTGGGCATGCAGGGCGGCGCTGAAGTGGTCAGTTCCGCGTTTGCGATGACGGCACTGGTGTTCGGCGGTCTGTCGGCTTATGTGCTGATTACCCGCAAGGACATGAGCTTCCTGGGTGGTTTCATCACCGCAGGCTTCTTCGTGCTGCTGGGTGCGACGCTGGCGAGCCTGTTCTTCCAGATCAGTGGTCTGCAACTGGCGATCAGCGCAGGTTTCGTGCTGTTCTCCTCGGTCTGCATTCTGTTCCAGACCAGCGCCATCATTCACGGCGGCGAGCGCAACTACATCATGGCGACCATTAGCCTGTATGTATCGATCTACAACCTGTTCATCAGCTTGTTGCAGCTGTTCGGCATCATGAGCCGCGATGACTAATTGTCAGCCTTGAGGAAAAAACCCGCTTCGGCGGGTTTTTTCTTGCCTGCGATTTGGGTAAAACTCACGCCATCGGTGGCAGCCGGCGCTTGACCGGGGTTTTCTTGACGATCGCCGTGTTGGTTTCTGCGTGGGTGTTTAGACGGTCGAGCAGGGTGTCCAGTTGCTCCATCGAACGCACATGCAGGCGGGCGATGAAACAGTCGTCACCAGTGACTTTGTCGCACTCGGTAAATTCGGGAATGGCCTGAATCTGCCGTTCCACTTCCTGCAACTGGCCTGGCAGCGGACGAATACGGACGATGGCCTGGAGTTGATAGCCAAAGCATTTGGGGTCGATCTCGACGGTGTAACCCTTGAGCACGCCACGCTCTTCGAGGCGGCGCAAACGCTCGGCGACGCTGGGCGAAGACAGGCCGCTGATCTGCGCCAGGGCCTTGAGCGAGCGGCGTGAGTCTTCCATCAATGCCGTGATCAGCACTTGGTCGATATCGTCGGTCATGGCGAAACCCCTATTAGGCAATTAATTCAAACCGCCTTGATAAAAAAGGCAGAAACCGAGTTTAGCCTGCTTTTTGCTCTGGAGAAGCCCCCCAGCGGATGGGCATACTTTGGGCTCAAACACAGGAGTCTGATGATGGACAAAACAATACGTCACGGGTCATTCGAAATGACCGCCGCCATGCTGATTTCCGGGACTATCGGCTGGTTCGTGCTGGTGTCCGGGCAGCCGGTGCTGGACGTAGTGTTCTGGCGTTGCGTGTTCGGCGCCGGCACGTTGTTGCTGATTTGCGCGGCATTCGGCTTTCTGCGCCCCGGCATTCTGACCCGCACCACGTTCTTGCTGGCCGTGCTCAGCGGCGTGGCGATTGTCGGCAACTGGGTGCTGTTGTTTGCTTCTTACTCCCGCGCCTCGATTGCCATCGGCACCGCGGTTTACAACGTTCAGCCGTTCATGTTGGTGGGGTTGGCCGCGTTGTTCCTCAACGAAAAAATCACCCTGCAGAAACTGTTCTGGCTGGGCCTCTCGTTTCTCGGGATGCTGGCGATTGTCAGCGCACATGGCGGGCAGGGCGAGAGCGGCAATGATTACCTGATGGGCATCGCGCTGGCGCTGGGGGCGGCATTTCTTTACGCGATTGCCGCGTTGATCATCAAGCGCCTGACCGGTACACCGCCGCATCTGATCGCGTTGGTCCAGGTCACCACCGGCGTGCTGTTACTCGCGCCATTCGCGCACTTTTCGGCACTGCCGCAAGCGCCGAGCGCGTGGGCCAGTCTGGTAACCCTGGGCATTGTCCACACCGGCGTGATGTATGTGCTGCTCTACGGCGCCATTCAAAAACTGCCGACGGCACTGACAGGTGCGCTGTCCTTTATCTACCCGATTGCAGCGATTTTTGTCGACTGGTTCGCTTTCGGCCATCGCCTGGAGCCGCTGCAATGGATCGGTGTCGCCGCAATTCTGTTGGCCGCTGCTGGCATGCAACAGGGTTGGAACCTTAAGTTTCGTCGGACGGTGACGACGCAGTAAGCCGTAAAGAAACGTCAGATGTTCCAGCGCGGTGCCGTCTTGGCCAGGCGCTGGCGCATCTCGCCGATGTTGGCGGCTAATTGCCGGACCAATAACCGGTAACCGTCCAGCGGATTGTAAACCGGCTCGGTCAGGCTTGAATCCGACGGCAGTTCGACGGGCCGACTGAGCCGCTGGGACGCCCCGGATTTCAGCGCCCGGGCCATACCGATCAGTTGCACCCGAATCAGCCGATGCTCGGCTTTCAATGCCGATTGCAGATGGGCCATGGCATCGGGGTCACTGGCGTCCGGCCGGGTGTTGCCGAGGATTTCCAAAGTGCTGACACACATCCGCAGATGACGCTGAATGGCGTCGAGTTCGGTCATGGAGATCCGCACTTCCTTGGACACCGACGGCATCAACGAGCGCAGTTGCACCATCACCGTGTTCAGGCGGCCCACCAGTTTATGGTGTTCGTCATCGGTGACCGATTGGCCATTGATGATGCGCCCGTAGATCGTCGCGCAGTCGCGCAAGGCGTCGGCCAGGTTGTAGCGCCAGGAATAAACCGCGTAGAGCGGCAGGGCGAAAGAAAACGCCAGGGCCAGGGCGATGCCGATCAGGATATCCACCCCACGCCACAACCCGTCGGTGATCGGGTTGTCGCCATGCCCTGCGACGATAAACACGGTAATCGCCGAGAGCAACGCGGTGTAACCGCCCTTGCCGATGGCGTGGTACGAGAAGAACCCGCACACCACGGCCATCGCGAAATAGGTCAGCCACGGCATCCCGAGCCACGCCTGTTGCGCCACCAGCAGCAAACCGACGCCGGCACCGATCAAGGTACCGATGGCGCGTTCGGCGGCTTTTTTTCCGATGTTGCCGTGGTGCTGCAAACCGCCGATCACCACCAGCATCGTCACCGACGCCCACTCACCGTGGGGCAGATTGATGCCGGTGGTCAGCAGGATCGTTGCCAGCAATCCCAGCGACACGCGCACCGCGTGGATCACCCGGGCGTGGCGATAGCGCCGATACGGGTCCAGCAACGGACGCAGCACTCGGCGCATAAGCGGTGGCAGTCGATTGGCTCTGAATGTGCTCAGGCTCGGTCTCCTCAGAAGATGTAATCGGTGGTCAGGAAACTCGAACTGCGTCCGCTGATGATCTCGCTGATGAGTTCTTTGTTGGTTTCCTGGAACTTGGTCGCCACCAGTGTCCGGATCGAAAACACCCGCAGCGCATCATGCACCGACAGCGTACCTTCGGCGGAGTTCTTGCGGCCGTTGAACGGGAAAGTGTCCGGGCCGCGCTGGCACTGGGCATTGAGGTTGATCCGGCCGACCTGGTTGGCGAAGGTATCCACCAGTCGGCCGACCGCCACCGGATTGGTGCCGAAAATACTCAGCTGCTGGCCGAAGTCCGATTCCAGGACGTAATCGATCACCGTGTCCAGATGCCGGTAAGGCACGATCGGCACGACCGGGCCGAACTGTTCTTCCTGATAGACGCGCATCTGCGGCGTCACCGGGTACAGCACGGCGGGGTAGAAGAACGAAGCGCGGGCTTCACCGCCGTTGGGGTTGACCACGGTGGCGCCTTTGCCGACGGCATCCGCCACCAGCGAGTGCAGGTAATCGACTTTGCTCGCTTCGGGCAACGGCGTCAGCGCCACGCCGCTGTCCCACGGCATGCCCGGTTTGAGGCTGGCGAGTCTGGCGTTGAATTTCTCGATGAACGCCTCGACCACGTCTTCATGGACGAAGAGGATTTTCAACGCGGTGCAGCGCTGACCATTGAACGACAGCGAGCCGGTAAGCGCTTCGCTGACCGCGTTGTCCAGATCCACCTCGGGCAGCACGATGCCGGGGTTTTTCGCGTCCAGGCCCAACGCCGCACGCAAGCGGTGCGGTTTTGGATGGAGTTTTTTCAGGTCGCTGGCGGCCTTGTTGGTGCCGATAAACGCGAAGATGTCGATCTTGCCGCTGGCCATCAGCGCGCTGACGGTCTCGCGGCCGCTGCCGTAGATCACGTTGATCACCCCGGCCGGGAAGCTGTCGCGGAACGCTTCCAGCAACGGACGAATCAGCAGCACACCCAGCTTGGCCGGTTTGAACACCACGGTGTTGCCCATGATCAGCGCCGGAATCAGCGTGGTGAAGGTTTCGTTCAACGGGTAGTTGTAAGGTCCCATGCACAACGCCACACCCAGCGGTACGCGGCGGATCTGGCCGAGGGTGTCCTGTTCCAGTTCGAAGCGGCTGGAGCGGCGGTCGAGTTCCTTGAGCGCGTTGATGGTGTCGACGATGTAATCGCAGGTGCGGTCGAACTCTTTCTCCGAGTCCTTGAGGTTCTTGCCGATTTCCCACATCAGCAACTTGACCACGGCTTCGCGCTGTTCACGCATGCGTCCGAGGAAGGCTTCGACGTGCTGGATGCGCTCGGCCACGCGCATCGTCGGCCACAGGCCCTGGCCACGGTCATAGGCGCGGACGGCGGCATCGAGGGCGGTCAATGCGGTGTCGGCGTCGAGCAGCGGCGTGCTGCCGAGGATCACTTGTTCATCGCCATTTTCACCCGTCAGGTACACCGGGCTGCGGACCTGGGCGAGGGGCCCGGACCAGGTTTTCAGCTCGCCGTCGACCAGGTATTCACGCTGCTCGGTCTGGCCGTCGAGACGGTATTTTTCCGGGATGTCGGTGGCGTCGGGAAACAGGTTGCCAAGGATGTGTGCTGTGGTCATGTCGCTACCCCGTCTGGATTGGGTGATGCACTGATGAATCGTTTTAGCAGACCTGGGACTCGCTTGTCATGGCTCATCTTATGATTTTTTGGCTCGACGTTGCGGGTCGTCGTAGCAGCTGCCGAGCCTGCGAGGCTGCGTTCGGCGGCGAAGCCGTCGCAAACCCGGTACGCAAGGTTTTCCTGACACACCGCGATATTCGATTTCACGACGGCTTCGCCGCCGAACGCAGCCTCGCAGGCTCGGCAGCTGCTACAGGGCGATCTTTTGACCTGAAAACACACAACGACCGATGCTGCGGTTAAACTTCACGCTCTTTCTCAAAGGAGTTCATATGAGTTACTACCAGCCGGGCATTCTCGCCACCCCAGTTCCGCCTCAAGCCCGTCATATGTTCTTCGCACTCGAATCCGCCGCTGCATTGCCGGCTGCGCTGGAGAATCTTAAGGGGCTGGTGGACGGGAAGTCGGCAGTGGTCGGGTTCGGTGAATCCCTGGTCAAGGCCCTCAAGGGGCAAATCGAAGGCCTGCGCGCCTTTCCAGCGTTGACCGGTGTCGGCGTCGACAACCCGTCGACCCAGCACGCGCTCTGGTGCTGGTTGCACGGTGTCGACCGTGGCGAATTGCTCAATCGCAGCAACGCCATCGAAGCCGCGCTGGCCCCGGCCCTGCGCCTGGTGCAGATGAACGAAACCTTCCGCCACCTCACCGGCCATGACCTGACCGGTTACGAAGACGGCACCGAAAACCCTCACGACGAAGCCGCCGTTGCCGCTGCGCTGGTGAGTGACGGCGCTGACGGAATGGTCGGCGGCAGCTTCGCCGCGATCCAGCAGTGGCAGCATGATCTGAAAGGCTTCCACGCGATGCCGCCCCATGAGAAGGACAACATCATGGGCCGTCGTTTGAGCGACAACGAAGAGATCGACGACGCGCCGATTTCCGCTCACGTCAAACGCACCGCCCAGGAAAGCTTCGCCCCCGAGGCCTTCGTGGTGCGCCGTTCCATGCCCTGGATCGAAGGCGATCGCGCCGGCCTGATGTTCCTGGCCTTCGGTTTCTCCCTCGATGCCTTCGAAGCCCAATTGCGCCGCATGAGCGGTCTGGAAGACGGCATCACCGACGGTTTGTACCGCATCAGCCGGCCGATCACCGGCGGCTACTACTGGTGCCCGCCGCTCAAGGACGGTCATCTGGACCTGCGCGCTCTGCGCATCGGCTAAACATCAGGGAGTGAGTATGAACGTGGTGCGCTGGGGCATGATCGGTTGTGGCAGCGTCGCTGAACGCAAGAGCGGGCCGGCCTTCTACAAGGCGCCCGGCTCGGCGTTGGTGGCGGTGATGGGTCGGCGTCTGGACGCGGTGACCGATTACGCCGCGCGCCACGGCATCGCTCGGGTCTACACCGACGTCGACGCGTTGATCAATGATCCCGAGGTCGACGCGGTGTACATCGCCACGCCGCCTGACAGTCATCACGCTTACGCCTTGAGGGTGGCCGCCGCCGGCAAACATTGCTGCGTCGAAAAACCGATGTCGTTGAATGCCGGGCAAAGCCGTGAGATGCAGAAGGTCTTTGCCGATGCCGGGCTGCACCTGTTTGTTTCCTACTACCGACGCTCGCTGCCGCGCTTCCAGCAGGTGCGGCAATGGCTGGAGGAAGGGCGGATCGGCGAGGTACGGCACCTGACCTGGACCCTGACCAAAGCGCCATCTCCGATCGATCTTGGTGGTACAGATAACTGGCGTACCGACCCGGCCATTGCTGGCGGTGGTTATTTCGCCGACCTGGCCAGCCATGGCTTCGACCTGTTCCAGTACCTGCTCGGTGACATCGTCGAAGTCGCCGGGTTTACCGCGCACCAGGCCGGTTTGTATGCCGCTGAAGACGCCGTCAGCGCCAGTTGGCGGTTTGCTTCGGGCGTCCTGGGTATGGGCTGCTGGAATTTTGTTGCGGACCGCCGCGGAGATCGGGTCGAGCTGATCGGCAGCAAAGGCCGGATCAGCTTTTCCGTATTCGATGAACATCCGGTTCAGCTTGAAGCCGATGAAACCCTCAGCCTGCACATCGAGAATCATGAGCACATCCAGTGGCATCACGTACTGGGCATGAACGCGCACATTCGGGGTGAGGCGCAGCATCCGGCTGTGGCCGAGCAGGCATTGAAAACCGATTGGGTGATGGACCAGATCCTCAAGCGCGGCTTCTAACCTTATGCTCAAACAGTATTTCTCAAGCCTCCCATTAGAACTTTAAGATCACGTCATAACTCGTTATAACAAGTGATCTTCCATGACCGATAACGTTCTCTCCCTCAGTAGCGTTCCGCTGCACACTCAACTGCGGGATGTGCTGCGCGCCCGCATCCTTGACGGCGAATACCCACAAGACAGCCAGATGCCTTCCGAAAGCGAACTCGGCGCGCTGTTCAAAGTCAGCCGCATCACCGTGCGCCAAGCCCTGGGGGATCTGCAGAAAGAAGGGCTGATCTTCAAGATCCACGGCAAAGGCACCTTCGTCGCCAAGCCAAAAACCTTCCAGAACGTCAGCACCCTGCAAGGCCTCGCCGAGTCCATGACCGGTCGCGGCTACGAGGTGATCAACCGCCTGCGCAGCTTCAAATTCATTGCCGCCGACAAACTCGTTGCCGAGCGCTTGCACGTCGCCGAAGGCGAGACGGTGGCGCAGATCAAACGCGTACGGCTGATCAACCGCGAGCCGATTTCCCTGGAGATCACCTACCTGCCCAAAGCCATCGGTGAGCGCCTGGAGAAGGCCGACCTTGTCACTCGCGACATTTTTCTGATCCTGGAAAACGACTGCGGCCTGGCCCTCGGTCACGCGGATCTGGCCATCGACGCGGTGCTGGCCGACAGCGACCTGACCCAGGCGCTGAACGTCGAGCCCGGCTCGCCGATCATGCGCATCGAGCGCCTGACCCACGACGCCAGCGGCCAACCCGTGGACTTCGAACACCTTTACTACCGCGGCGATGCCTTCCAGTACCGCCTGCGGATCGACCGGCAAAAAGGGGCGCAGGCATGACTCACGGCTCAATGACTAGAAAGACGCTCGAACAGGAATACGACATCGTCGTGATCGGCGGCGGCACCGCAGGACCGATGGCGGCGATCAAGGCCAAGGAACGCAACCGCGATTTGCGCGTGCTGCTGATCGACAAGGCCAATGTCAAACGCAGTGGCGCGATCAGCATGGGCATGGACGGCCTGAACAACGCGATCATTCCCGGTCACTCGACGCCCGAGCAGTACACCAAGGAAATCACCATCGCCAATGACGGCATCGTCAATCAGGCAGCGGTGTATGCCTACGCGACCCACAGCTTCGAAACCATCGAGCAGCTGGATCGTTGGGGCGTGAAGTTCGAGAAGGATGAAACCGGCGACTACGCGGTGAAAAAGGTCCACCACATGGGCGCCTACGTGCTGCCGATGCCGGAAGGGCACGACATCAAAAAAGTCCTGTATCGCCAGTTGAAACGGGCGCGGGTAAGCATCACCAATCGGCTGGTCTGCACGCGATTGCTGACGGACGAAGAGGGCGCGGTCAATGGCGTGATGGGCTTCGATTGCCGCACCGCCGACTTCCACGTGATCAAGGCCAAAGCCGTGATCCTCTGCTGCGGCGCCGCCGGGCGCCTGGGTTTGCCGTCGTCGGGTTACCTGATGGGCACCTACGAAAACCCAACCAATGCTGGCGACGGTTACGCCATGGCTTATCACGCCGGGGCAGAACTGGCGAACCTGGAATGCTTCCAGATCAACCCGCTGATCAAGGATTACAACGGCCCGGCCTGCGCCTACGTCACCGGTCCGTTGGGCGGCTACACCGCGAACAATAAGGGCGAACGCTTTATTGAATGCGATTACTGGAGCGGCCAGATGATGTGGGAGTTCCACCAGGAACTCGAAAGCGGCAACGGTCCGGTGTTCCTCAAACTCGATCACCTGGCCGAGGAAACCATCCAGAACATCGAAGAGATCCTGCACAGCAACGAACGCCCGAGTCGCGGCCAGTTTCACGCCAATCGCGGCACTGACTACCGCACGCAAATGGTCGAAATGCACATCTCGGAAATCGGTTTTTGCAGCGGTCACTCGGCATCAGGTGTGTGGGTCAACGAGAAGGCCGAGACCTCGGTCAAGGGCTTGTACTCGGCGGGTGACATGGCTGCGGTGCCACACAATTACATGCTCGGCGCGTTCACCTACGGCTGGTTTGCCGGCACCAATGCGGCGGACTTTGTCGCCGGACGCGAGTTTTCAGCGGTCGATGCCCAGCAGATTGAAACGGAAAAGGCTCGGGTCTACGCACCGCTGGACCGCGAACATGGCCTGCCGCCGGCTCAGGTCGAGTACAAGCTGCGGCGCTTCGTCAACGACTACCTGCAACCGCCGAAAGTGACCAAGAAGATGCAAATCGGCCTGCAACGCTTCAGCGATATCCAGCGCGATCTCGATCAGATCAAGGCCCACAACGCCCACGAACTGATGCGCGCAATGGAAGTCAGCATGATCCGCGACTGCGCCGAAATGGCCGCCCGCGCTTCGCTGTTCCGCGCCGAAAGTCGCTGGGGGCTTTACCACTATCGGGTCGACCACCCGCAACGCAACGACAGCGACTGGTTCTGCCATTGCCACCTGAAGAAGGATGAAAACGGCGTGATGAGCAGTTTCAAGAAAGCCGTCGAGCCTTACATCATCCCGCTGGACGCCGATGAAATGCAGGCCTACGACCGGCTGAGAGTCGGTGCCTTTGCTGCTTGAGCATCACAAAAAAGAGAGACCGCGAAATGGCCTATCAACCCCAGGAAATCTTCTTCCGCTCCAATGCGCCCGTCACGGTCGATGAGGACCTTTGCATTGCCCACAAAGGCTGCACCGTGTGCGTCGACGTCTGCCCGATGGATCTGTTGGCGATCAACCCGGCCACGCAAAAGGCCTACATGGCGTTCGACGAATGCTGGTACTGCATGCCGTGTGAAAAGGACTGCCCGACCGGGGCGGTGAAAGTCGAGATTCCTTATTTGTTGCGCTGAGTGTGGACACAGATGGCATCTCCATTGATTGATCGGACGCCTTCGCGAGCAAGCCCGCTCCCACAATGATTTGTGCTGTGCCTCAGATTTTGAAAACTCCAAAGAACCCTGTGGGAGCGGGCTTGCTCGCGAAGAGGCCAGTCCAAACAACCTAACGCTATCCGGCAACCACCGGACGCCTGATCCAAAACACCCCTCGTTTCCCACCGCGCCCTGATCGTGGCGGAGACGAACATCCTATAAATGATTCGAGGGGACACATCTATGTTGCGTGCAGCATTAGCCGGTCTGGTACTGGCTTCATTCACCTTGTCGGCATCGGCCGAAACCATCCGCATTGCCATCGGCACCCAGGACACCACGATCAACTGCGCCGCCGGCGGTTTGTTGATTCGCGAACTGGGCCTGCTGGACAAATACCTGCCCCACGACGGCCCCTACAAAGACGCCAAGTACGAGGTGGAGTGGAAGAACTTCACCAGCGGCGCGCCCCTGACCAACGAGATGGTCGCCGGCAAACTCGACTTCGGTGCGATGGCCGATTTCCCCGGTTCGTTCAACGGTGTGGCGTTCGAAACCGCGGGCAAGCACAGCCTGTTTATCAGCGTGCTGTCGGGCAGCATCAAGGGCAGTGGCAACGGCATTGTGGTGCCGAGCGCCTCGAGCGTGCAGTCGCTGGCGGAGCTCAAAGGCAAAACCATTTCCGTGCCGTTCGCCTCGACGGCGCACGGCATGTTGCTGCGGGCCGTGGCTGCCCAAGGCTGGGATCCGCTGAAAGACGTGAACATCATCGCCCAGCCGCCGGAAGTCGCCGGCTCGGCATTGCAGGCCGGGAAGATTGATGCCCACGCCGATTTCGTGCCGTTCGCCGAACTGTTCCCCAGCCGTGGTTTCGCGCGCAAGATTTATGACGGCGCCCAGGCCAATGCGCCGACCTTCCACGGCGCGCTGGTGGATCAGGCCTACGCGAAGAAGTACCCGGAAATCGTCGTGGCTTACCTGCGGGCGAGCATCGAAGCCAACCAGTTGCTCGCGGCTGAGCCGGAGAAATACAGCGAGTTGATCGCCAAGGTCACCGGCGTCGATGCCGAGGTCAATTACCTGTTCCACGGTCCACTCGGCGTGCAGACTCGCGACCTCAGCTGGAAGCCGGAATACCGTCAGGCCGTTGGGACTGCCATCGATACCCTCAAGCTGCTGAAGAAGGCTGATCGTGGTCTCGATCTGAATACCTTCATCGATGACCAATACATCCGCGCCGCGTTCAAGGCGTCGAATCTGGACTACACCGCGCAACTGGCCAACTACGGGCAGACGCCGCTCAAGGCGGTGGATGCGTCGAGTGGCAAAGCCATCACCGATTTCAGTCATGTGTCGGAGATCTGGGTGCGTGGCGAGCCGAAGGTTCGGCAGTACGCCTCGGCGGAGTCGGCGTTCACCGCGTTGGCCAGCCTGAAGCAGGAAGGCAAAAACATCCGCGCGGTGTATGCCCAGGCGAGTGACAGCGGGATCAAGTTGCTGGCGGATCAGGCGTGGTTTGCCAGTGATGCGAAAGGGCGGCTGAGTGCGTTTCTGCTCAAAGGCCAGGCCCAACAATTTGCCACGGCCCAGGGCGGAAAAGTCTTCGACTTCACCGACGCCACCACCCAGGCAGTCGCTACCCGCTGAGTTGTGGGGTGGACTCAAGAACCACCCCTCACCCTAACCCTCTCCCCAGAGGGGAGAGGGGACTGACCGAGGTGTTTGGGCGATGTACTGCGACCTGCGACCTCGAGTCGAACTCAGGCTTTGAAAAGTATGGAGATCGGCTCCCTTTCCCCCTCTCCCCACTGGGGAGAGGGCTGGGGTGAGGGGGGGATTTCAACCCACACCGAAGATCTTCAATTCAACCGAATCAAGCTGGTATTCCATCCATGCACAGATCATTCGCCCGCTGGATTCCCCGAGCAGCCTCCTTACTGCTCTGCCTCCTGTTCTGGCAACTCGCCGCCAGTCACCACTGGAACCTCGGCCTGGTCACCTTCGCCAACGTCCCGACGCCACTGGCGGTGATCGAAGCCGCCCTCGGCCTCGGCGACTCCGGCAAGCTCGCGCAACACCTCGGCAGCAGCCTCAGCCGAGTCTTCGCCGGTTACCTCGCGGCGCTGATCATCGGCATCGCGTTGGGCTTGGCCATCGGTCGCTCGAAATGGGCTGAAGACCTGCTGCTACCACCGCTGGAAGTCCTGCGTCCGATCCCCGCCGTGGCCTGGATTCCGCTGGCGATCCTGATGTTCCCATCCTCAGAGCTGTCGATGGTCTTCATCACCTTCACCGGCGCGCTGTTTCCGATTCTGCTCAACACCGTGCATGGCGTCGAAGGCGTCGACCCTCGGCTGATCGCCTCGGCGAAAAGCCTCGGGGCAGGGCGCCGGGCGATTCTGCTGGAGGTGATCCTGCCGGGCGCCGCGCCGAGCATCATCACCGGCCTGGCTATCGGCATGGGCACCTCATGGTTCTGCCTGGTGACCGCCGAAATGATCTCCGGCCAATACGGCATTGGTTATTACACCTGGGAGTCCTACACCATCCAGAACTACGCCGACATCGTGGTCGGCATGTTGCTGATTGGCGTACTGGGGATGGGCAGCAGCCTGCTGATCAAACGTCTGGGCGGGCTGTTCACGCCTTGGCACCGACCACGAGGAAAAGCCTGATGAGCGTGATGCAAACCCCTGAAGGGCGGATCGACATCCGACAATTGTCCATTGTCCTCGGCGAACACAAGCAAGCCTTCGAAGCCGTGCAAGGTCTGGATTGCCAGATCGAGCCGGGGCAATTCGTGTGCATTCTCGGGCCGTCCGGTTGCGGCAAATCGACCTTGCTCGGTGCGCTGGCCGGTCACCTGCAACCGCGAACCGGCACCCTGAAAGTCGACGGTGCGCCGGTCTCGGGCCCGTCCCCGCAGCGCGGCATGGTGTTCCAGCACCACACGCTGTTCCCTTGGCGCACCGTGCGCGACAACGTCGCTTTCGGCCTGAAAATGCGCGGCATCGGAAAAGCCGAAAGGCATAAAGCTGCCGATGAAATCCTTGCCCTGGTGGGCCTCGAAGGGTTTGCCGAGCGCTGGCCCGATCAGCTTTCCGGTGGCATGCAGCAACGGGTAGAAATCGCCCGGGTGCTGATCAACCGCCCACGCCTGTTGCTGATGGATGAACCCTTTGGCGCCCTCGACGCGCTGACCCGGTTGAACATGCAGGAGCTGCTGCTGGACATCTGGACGCGAATTCGCACCACCGTGGTGTTCGTCACCCATGACATCGATGAAGCGCTGTTCCTCGCCGATCGGCTGCTGGTCATGAGTTCGCGCCCGGGCCGGATCATTGAAGACCTGCGCCTCGATTTTCCACGGCCACGCACCACCGAACGGGTCACCAGCCACGAGTTCTCCCGCTTGAAGCGTCATTGCCTCGAGTTGCTGCGTCACGAAGACGGTCGGCAGTTACCGCGCCTGAACCCTCTCGGACTTCCCCTTGAAAACAAACTGCCGCGATTTGCCCTATGACCTCTCTATTCGATGTAACCGATAACGACGACATTCTCGCCCTGCAACCACGCCTGACGGATGAAGATCCCGGCGTGCGCAGAATTGCCCTGATCGAACTGGCCGACCTTGAAGAGCCGGACGGTTTGCTGTGGCTGGTCAATCGCCTTGCGCAAGACCCGACCGAAGAAGTCCGCGCCGAAGCCGCACGATTGCTCGAAGCCTGGGAGGACGAACCGGTGGTGGAAGCGCTGTGTCAGGCGCTGACCGATCCTTCCCAAGCCGTGCGAGCGGCCGCCGCGCAAAGCCTTAGCCTGCTCAAGACCGAGGCGGCGGGCAGGGTGATTCTGCCGTGGACCGGGCATGCCGACATCAACGTGCGCATCGCTGCTTTCCGGGCCTTGCGTGAGTTGCGCTTTCCCGATGCCGCCGCTGCCGCTTTAGGGGCATTGACCGATGAAGACGCCAGTGTTCGCCGCGAAGCTGTCGGCGTACTCGGCTGGCTTAAGCAGATCGATGCCTTGCCGGCGCTTGCTCGATTAGCCAGTGACGACCCGGACACCGAAGTCCGCCGCGCCGCCACCGGTGCCCTTGGCCTGGCGTCCGACGCCCAGGTGCTGCCGGCGTTGCGCCACGCCTTGCAGGACGCAGCCTGGCAAGTCCGCGAAGAGGCTGCCACCACGCTGGGTAAGATCGGGCACGTCGACGCCGGCCCGGCCTTGGTCGAAGCCTTGAGTGACGATTACTGGCAAGTCCGCCTGCGCGCCACTCGTAGCCTCGGCCGTTTGCGTTACGTCCCGGCCCTTGAAGCGTTGATCGAAACCCTCGGCCATCGCATCAGCAACCTGCGCAAGGAAGCCGCCCTGGCCCTCGGAGAATTGAACGATCGGGGCGCCATCGCACCCTTGCAGGCCGCGCAGGACGACGGCGACCCGGAAGTGCGCAAAGCCGTGCGCATCGCCTTGAGTCAGCTGCAATGAACCCGGTGGCGATTGGCAATTCCCAAGGTAAACAGCAGCTGCGGTTGAACTGGCCGGATGGTCGCGAGCAGTTGTTGGATCACGCTGAATTGCGCCGCCAATGCCCGTGCTCGCAATGCCGGGCGTTTCGGTTGCAGGGGTTGAGGGTGAAAGTCGATGAGCGCATCCGTGTGGTCGAACTCAATTCCCAGGGCTACGGTCTGCAACTGGTATTCAGCGATGGCCACGAACGCGGCATTTACCCCTGGCCCTACCTGGCACAACTCACCCCCGAACCTACTGAAATCTAATGTGGGAGCGGCGGTGCGACGATTCGACTTGCTCGCGAAGGCGGTGGGTCAGTCGACATCAATGTTGAATGTTGAACCGCATTCGCGAGCAAGCCCGCTCCCACATTTAATCGGTGTTTACCTCAGGTTGTGTGGTCGACCGCCAGCTGACTGGCGGTCCTTGCCAGAAAAAAGCCAAAAGAGTACAAATGTACTCCATGACGACTTTAACTCCCCGCCGTACCGCCATCCTGACCTTTATCCGCGATCGAATCGCCGAGCATGGCCAGTCCCCGAGCCTCGCTGAAATCAGCGAGGCGTTCGGTTTCGCCTCCCGTAGCGTGGCGCGCAAGCATGTGCTGGCGCTGACTGAGGCCGGTTTCATCGAGGTCAATGCGCATCAGGCCCGGGGCATTCGTTTGCTCGGGCAGCCGGCGCGGCCCGAATTGCTGGACATCCCGGTACTCGGCCGGGTGGCAGCGGGTGCGCCGATCGGTGCCGATGCCGAGGTTCACAGCCGCTTGCTGCTTGACCCGTCGATCTTCTCGCGGGTGCCGGATTACATGCTGCGGGTCCAGGGTGACTCGATGATCGAAGACGGCATTCTCGACGGCGACCTGGTGGGCGTGCACCGCAATCCCGAGGCGGTCAACGGCCAGATCGTCGTCGCGCGACTCGACGGCGAAGTCACCATCAAACGTTTCGAGCGGGTCGGCGAGGTCGTCCGATTGCTGCCACGCAATCCGGCCTATCAGCCGATCATCGTCGAAGCCAGTCAGGACCTGGCCATCGAAGGGGTGTTCTGCGGTCTGGTGAGGCAAGGGTGATGGGCGCCGTCGTTGCGCTGGATACGCTGTTCAATGGCGGCCAGGTCTGGAAGGGCCGGCCTGCGCCACCGGCCGTCAGCCCGCAACCCACCGGGCATGCCGCGCTGGATGCGGCGTTGCCGACGGGTGGTTGGCCGGAAGCGGCGCTGACCGAAATCCTTTTGGCCGGGCAGGGTGTTGGCGAGTTGCAACTGGTGTGGCCGGCGCTGGCACGGTTGTCCGCTGCGGGCGAACGAATCGTGCTGGTGGCGCCGCCTTACGTGCCATACCCCCAGGCCTGGCAGAACGCCGGGGTCGATCTGCGTCAGTTGTCGATCATCCAGGCCAGCGAGCGCGATGCCTTGTGGGCTGCGGAACAATGCCTGCGTTCGGGCAGTTGCGGCGCAGTGCTGTGCTGGCCGCACAAGGCCGATGACCGGGCGTTGCGGCGCTTGCAGGTGGCGGCGGAAACCGGCTCGACCCTGGCGTTCGCCTACCGCTCGATCAATGAGGCGATCAACCCTTCGCCCGCCGCCCTGCGCATCGCCATCGATGCCAGGCCTGCGCAATTGCGCGTGCTCAAGTGCCGGGGTGGGCTGGCGCGTTCGGCGCCGATTGCCTTCCCTGTGGGACATTGAGGTTGCCATGCGCTGGGTCTGCATTCTCTTCCCGCAATTGGCGCTGGACGCGGTACTGCGTCAGCGCGCCGATCCCGATGAGCCGCTGGCGCTGCTGACCGGCCCGGCCCAGCGTCGGGTGTTGCAAGCGGTCAACGCTTCGGCCCGGGCGCTGGGCTTGCGTCCGGGCCAGTCGATGACCGCCGCCCAGGCCTTGAGCAAAGGGTTTGTCACGGCTGAGTACGACGCTGCCGAGATCGAGCACTGGCAGCAGTTTCTGGCCGCCTGGGCTTATCGATTCAGTTCACAAGTCAGCGTGCATTACCCGCGTGCGGTGGTGTTTGAAATCGAATCCAGCCTGGGATTGTTCGGCGCCTGGCCGCAATTCGAGGCGCGGTTGCGGACCGAGCTCGGCGAGCTGGGGTTTCGCCATCGGATTGTTGCCGCGCCCAACCCGGTGGCCGCACGGGTGCTGGCCAACGCTTATGACGGTCTGGTGGTGCCTGACGATCAAGCCTTACAACATCATCTTGGACAGTTGCCCATCGACCGGATCGGGCTGGAAACCAGCGTTGCCACCGCGTTGTCGCGCATGGGGTTGCGCACCTTGAGCCAGGTTCAGGCGTTGCCTCGCCATAGTCTGGCCCGGCGTTTCGAGGCTCAGGTGCTCAAGCATCTGGACGCCTTGCTCGGGTTACGGCGGCTGGCGCTGGCGTTCTACTTGCCGCCGGACCGCTTCGATGTGCGCATCGAGCTCAACTTCGACGTGCAGTCCCATCAGGCGCTGCTGTTTCCGTTACGCCGGCTGACCGGCGACCTGTCGGCGTTTCTTTGCGGTCGGGACAGCGGCGTGCAGCGTTTCGACCTGCACCTGGAACACGCCGGGTTGCCGGACACCGTCATCAAGGTCGGCCTGCTCAGCGCCGAACGTGATCCGGCGATGCTCTTTGAACTGGCCCGGGGCCGGTTGGAACACGTTCAGGTCGAGGCCCCGGTGCGCGGTTTTCGCCTGCGCGCCGAAGACTTGCCGGCCTTCGTTCCCCAGCGTCAGGAGCTGTTCGACGACCGCCCGCAGCAGTCCTTGCCCTGGGAGCAACTGCGCGAACGCTTGCGCGCGCGGTTGGGGGATGACGCGGTGCAGGGCTTGCGGTTCCAGGCCGATTACCGGCCGGAATGCGCGTGGCAGGCCAGTGTCGACAGTCAGCGCTGTGCAGGGCTGCCTGCGGTGCAACGTCCGGGCTGGCTGCTGACTGAACCGTTGGCGGTACACGAAGGTTCGACGCGCATCCTGATGGGCCCGGAACGCATTGAGTCCGGTTGGTGGGACGGCGACGATGTGCGCCGCGATTACTTCCTGATCGAAACCCGTTCCGGCCAGCAGGGCTGGGCCTATCGTGCGGTCGGTGAGGACGGCCCGTTGTGGCTGCAGGGCTGGTTCGCATGAGCGTCGACTATGCCGAGCTGCACTGCCTGTCGAACTTCAGTTTTCAGCGCGGTGCTTCCAGTGCCCTCGAACTCTTTCAGCGGGCGAAAAAACAGGGCTATCAGGCCTTGGCGATCACCGACGAATGCACCCTGGCCGGTATCGTCCGCGCCTGGCAAGCGGCCAAATCCGTGGAGCTGCCGCTGATTATCGGCAGCGAAGTGCGCATCGAGAACGGTCCGAAACTGGTGTTGCTGGTGGAAAACCTCGAGGGTTACCAGACCCTGTGCCGACTGATTACCCGAGCGCGGCGCCGCACGCAGAAAGGCCAGTATCAAGTGCTGCGCGAGGACTTCAGTGAACCCTTGCCGGGGCTGTTGGCGTTGTGGGTGCCGGACGCGGTCGATGACGTCGAGCAGGGCCACTGGCTGAAACAGGCCTTCGTCGATTGCCTGTGGTTGGCCGTCCAGTTGCATCGCGGCCAGGACGATACCCGACGGCTGGCTGCGCTGCTGACCCTGGCGGGCGAACTGCGAATCCCGGCAGTGGCCAGCGGCGATGTGCACATGCACGCTCGTGGGCGGCGCGCCTTGCAGGACACCATGACCGCGATCCGTCATCACCTGCCGGTGGCGGAGGCCGGGCTGCGTCTTCATCCCAATGGCGAGCGGCATGTGCGCAGTCTCGAGGCTCTGCAATCGATCTACCCGCAAACACTGCTCGATGAAACGCTGAACATCGCCCGGCGTTGCACCTTCGACCTCGGTCAGTTGCGTTATCAATATCCCCGGGAGTTGGTCCCTGAAGGCCAGACAGCCACGTCCTGGCTGCGGCATCTGACCGAAGAGGGCATCGCGTGGCGCTGGCCAAAAGGCCCGCAGGCCGAGGTGCTGACGCAGATCGACAAGGAACTGGAGCTGATCGCCGAACTGGGTTACGAAAGCTATTTCCTGACGGTTCACGACATTGTGCGATTCGCCCGTGAGCAAAAAATCCTGTGTCAGGGCCGTGGTTCGGCGGCCAACTCCGCAGTGTGCTTTGCCTTGGGCATCACGGAAATCGATCCGGATCGCACCACGCTGTTGTTCGAGCGCTTTCTCTCCAAAGAGCGCAACGAACCGCCGGACATCGACGTCGATTTCGAACACGAACGTCGCGAAGAAGTCCTGCAGTACGTGTTCCAGCGTTATGGCCGGACCCGCGCGGCGTTGACGGCGGTGGTCAGCACGTATCACGCGGCCGGCGCGGTGCGTGATGTGGCCAAGGCCCTGGGTTTGCCGCCGGATCAGATCAACGCCCTGGCCGATTGCTGTGGCCACTGGAGTGATGAAACACCGCCCGTGGAACGCCTGCTTGAAGGCGGGTTCGATCCCGAGAGCCCGGTGCTGCGCCGGGTGTTGAGCCTGACGGGGCAGTTGATCGGTTTTCCTCGACACCTGTCCCAGCACCCCGGCGGCTTCGTGATTTCCGAACAGCCTCTGGACAGCCTGGTTCCGGTGGAAAACGCCGCCATGGCCGAGCGCACCATCATCCAGTGGGACAAGGACGACCTCGATGCCGTCGGGCTGCTCAAGGTGGATATCCTGGCATTGGGTATGCTCAGTGCGATCCGTCGCTGTTTCGATCTGTTGCGCCGTCATCGCCATCGGGACCTGAGCCTGGCGACGATCCCGTCCGAAGACGCGCCCACCTACGAAATGATTGGCCGTGCCGACACCATCGGTGTGTTCCAGATCGAGTCCCGGGCGCAGATGTCGATGCTGCCGAGGCTCAAACCGGTGAATTTCTACGATCTGGTGATTGAAGTGGCGATCGTCCGTCCGGGGCCGATTCAGGGTGGGATGGTGCATCCATACCTGCGACGCCGAAACAAGGAAGAACCGGAGGTCTATCCGTCCCCGGCACTGGAAACCGTGCTCAAGCGCACGTTGGGCGTGCCGCTGTTCCAGGAACAAGTGATGCAGATTGCGATTGTCGCCGCCGACTACAGCCCCGGCGAGGCCGATCAGTTGCGCCGCTCCATGGCCGCCTGGAAACGCCACGGCGGGCTGGAGCCGCACAAGGATCGCCTGGCCGCCGGGATGAAGAAAAACGGTTACACGGCGGAGTTTGCCGCGCAGATCTTCGAGCAGATCAAAGGCTTTGGCAGTTATGGTTTTCCCGAGTCCCACGCCGCCAGTTTCGCCTTGCTGACCTACGCCAGTTGCTGGTTGAAATGCCACGAGCCGGCGGCCTTCGCCTGTGCGCTGATCAACAGCTGGCCCATGGGTTTCTACAGCCCGGACCAGATTCTGCAGGACGCGCGCCGGCATCAATTGCAGATTCGCCCGGTGGACGTGCGCGCCAGTGACTGGGATTGCAGCCTCGAACCGATCACCGGAGCCCAGCCGGCGATTCGCATGGGGTTGCGGATGATCAAGGGCTTTCGCGAGGACGATGCCCGGCGCATCGAAGCCGCACGGTCGAAGGGGGCGTTTATCGACGTTGCCGACCTCGGCGAGCGGGCGCGGCTCGATGCCCGCGCCCAGGAGCAACTGGCCGATGCCGGTGCGCTGCGTGGCCTGGCCGGTGACCGTCATCGGGCGCGCTGGGAAGTGGCGGGAGTGCAGAAACAGCTTGGCTTGTTTGCCGGTCTGCCGAGTCAGGAGGAGGGCGCGGTGTCGTTGCCCAGACCCACCGTCGGCGAGGACCTGCTAGCCGATTACAACAGTGTCGGCACCACGCTCGGCCCGCATCCGCTGGCGTTGTTGCGGGGAGAATTGAAAGCCCGGCGCTGCCGCAGTTCGAAGGAACTGCTGGAGGTCGAGCATGGGCGACCGGTCAGTGTCGCCGGGCTGGTGACCGGTCGACAACGCCCGGGCACCGCCAGTGGTGTGACCTTTGTCACCCTTGAAGATGAGTTCGGCAACGTCAACGTGATTGTCTGGCGCGACCTGGCCGACCGGCAGCGCCAGGTGTTGGTGGGCTCGCAATTGCTCAAGGTCGATGGGCGTTGGGAGAAGGAAGGCGAGGTGCGGCATTTGATTGCCGGACGGTTGAGCGATTTGAGTTCGTTGCTGGATGGCATCAACGTGCGCAGCCGGGATTTTAGGTGAGCATTCAAAATCGCTCCCTCACCCTAACCCTCTCCCGGAGGGAGAGGGGACTGACCGTGGGTATCTCATGACTGACTGTGATATGAATGTTTTGCATTGAATCCATAATCGACTCGATTTAGCAGGTCGACGTATATTGCCACACACCTCGGTTAGTCCCCTCTCCCTCCGGGAGAGGGTTAGGGTGAGGGGGGATCTACCTGACACACCCACGCCCTCATTTACCCAACGGCCAAAACCGCTCCCCACCCCCCGGCGCATCCGTCCACGCCTGCAACGAGCGTGTCGGCAAATCGAAATAATCCCGCGTGCGCGCATACCCATGCCCACCCATCCGGCCAATCGCATCGAGCCCGAGCTGATCGATATACAGGGTTTTCGGATCGATCAATTCATCACGCACATGCGCCATCAACACTTCGCCAAAGATAATCTCCCGTGACTGTCCGATGGACAGCGCCATCATCCGCCGACACTCCAGTGCCACCGGTGCTTCCCCAATCCGTGGGCATTTGACCGTGGAGCCGGGAATGGCGGTGAGGCCGGCGGCCGTGAGTTCATCGAAACCGGGGGCGAACGGCACGGCGCAGACGTTCATGGCTTCCACCAGGGCATCGCTGACAATGTTTACGGTGAATTCCTGGTTGAGCTGGATATTGCGCGTGGTGTCCTTGGGGCTTTGGTCGCCGTAGTTTTCCACGCCCAACGCGAGGATCGGCGGGTCGGCCGAGAGGGCGTTGAAGAAGCTGAAGGGCGCGGCGTTGATCCGGCCTTCGCCGTCGATGGTGGTGACCAGGGCAATTGGCCGTGGCACCACGCTGCCGATCAGAATCTTGTACTTGTCTCGTGGGCTCAGTTGGCTGAAGTCGAAGCTTTGCATGGGCAGGACTCTCTAAAGAAGGGGATCAATCGCGCTCAGCGGCGCGTGTGCGCTGTAGTCGTCAGCGAACGGGATGGCCGGTTTGAACAGGCCTTTCCAGTCCGGTTGGCCGAAGGCCCGGTCGCTGTGGCTGCGCATCAGTTTTTCGAATTGTTGTTGGGCCTGGCGTTGCAGTGCGGGGTAGTCGATGCACTGCACCTGACCGTCCTGCATCACGCAGCGGCCGTTGATGTAGCTGGCGATGCAGTCGTCACCGCGCCCGGCCAAAACCAGGTTTTTCAGTGGGTCGAACAGCGGCCCCAAATGCAGGCCGCGAAGGCTGAACACCGTGATGTCGGCCTTGGCGCCCGGTGCCAAGCGGCCCAGATCATCGCGGCCCAAGGCTTTGGCGCCGCCGAGAGTGGCCGCGTTGTAAAAATCCAGCGTGCGGGTCAAAGAACCACTGCCTTCCATCAATCGCGCGATGTTCAGACCCTGGCGCATGTTTTCCAGCAAATCCGCCGGCCAGGTGTCGGTGCCCAAGGCGAAGTTGATGCCCTTGGCCCGATAGCGACCGAAGGAGTTCAGCGCCTCGCCGTCACGGGCAAACACCACCGGGCAATGCACCAGACTCGCGCCGCCATCCACCACGCGTTGCAGATCGTCATCGCCTGAGGTGTAGATGCCGTGGGGCAGCAGACTGCGCGGGGTCAGCAGATTCAATTGCTGCAACCAGCCCAGCGGCGAAGTACCGCGCAGATGTTCGACCATCGCCACCTCACCGAGCCCCTGGCAGCAATGCAAACGCATCGGCGCGTTCAGTTCCAGGCTGAGCGCGGCAGTGCGTTGCAGCAGGGCCGGGGTGCAGGTCTGGATGCGGTCCGGCAGCAGCGCGCCCCGAATCAAACCCTCGTGCGCGCCGTCGAAATCATGGAAAAACCGCACAGCCGCGTCGAGCCCGGCCATGCCTCGCGCTTCATCCCAGTGATGCCCGAGGCTTCCATCGGCGCGCCAGTAACTCATACTGCTCATGTAGCAGGGGCCGAGGTAAGTCCGCAGCCCCAACTCGGCCGCCACGCCGGCCACCGCAGAAAACTCGTCGTAAGTCTCGGCCCACTCGCGGTAATACATCGAAGTGATCGGCATGGCGGTGGTGATGCCATTGCGGATCAACTGAGTGAAGGCGTAGCGGTATTTGAAGACTTCTTCATCCGGGCTGTAACTCTCTCGCGGACCTGCCGTCAGGTAGTCCTCGGACCACATCCGGCCCATGTCGCGTTCATCGCCGTTGTCCAGCGTCAGCACCGTCGAATCAAGATCCCCGAGTGCATCCAGATCGATGAAGCCCGGACCGATCAACGCGTTGCCATAATCAATCCACTGATCCACCGGCCCCGGATAATCCCGCCCGACAAACACGATACGCGAACCTTCGAACACCACTTCGCCGTCGCGCCACAACACGTGCCGGGCGCCGTCGAAACCAACGACGCAGCTGCTCTTGAGGCCAATGCGCTTCACAAACGGCTTTCCAGCAGTCGGCCACCGGAGGCGATCAACTCACCGCCGCGATAAACCTGCCGCACCGGACGCGACACCACCGCCTCACTCAGCGTCTGCACCGGCATCAGCAAAAAGTCCGCCGGTAGGCCGATCTCCAGCCCATAACCTTCACAGCCCAACGCCCGAGCGCCATTCACCGTCGCGGCTTCGAACGCCGCCGTCAGTTCATCGTCCTTGTTCAAGTCGAAACGAAAGGCCAGCAGCATCGCCCGCTCCAGCATGTCGCCGTTGCCCATGGGCGACCAGGCATCACGAATGCCGTCCGAACCCAGGCAGACATTCACCCCGGCCTCGCGCAGGGCGAGGAACGGCGGCACCGCGCAATCGGCCGGTGCCGAACTCATCAGCGAAATGCCCAGCGCCGCCAGGCGTTCGGCCACCGGTTTGACCTGGCTCCACGGCAACATCCCCAGGCAGTACGCGTGGCTGATCATCACCCGACCCTGACGCCCGAAGCGTTCGGTGTAGTCGGCGATCAGTGCGATCTGCCACAGGCCCAGTTCGCCCTTGTCATGCAAATGAATGTCGACGCCACGCTCGAATTCGCTGGCCAGCTTAAACACGAAGTCGAGCTGCGCGATCGGGTCGTTGTCGATGCCACACGGGTCGAGGCCGCCGACGTTTTCCACGCCCAGGGCCATCGCTTCGCGCATCAGTTCGGCGGTGCCGGGGCGGCTGATCAGGCCGGTTTGCGGGAACACCACCAGTTGCAGGTCGATCAGGTCGCGGTAGCCTTCGCGCAGCTGTTGCATGGCCTCGACATGGCGCAGGCCGAATTCCGGGTCGATGTCGACGTGACAACGCATCGTCAGCGAGCCACGGGCGATGCAGTTTTCCAGCAGGGCGCCAGCGCGCTGGGCAATCGGTGCCTGGACTTCACGCAGCACGCGGCGCTCGTTGGCGATGTAGTCCTTGAGCGTCGGGCCGGCGCTGTTCGGGCGCCAGGGTTGACCCCAGAGGGTTTTGTCGAGATGGACGTGGCTTTCAACCAGGGCAGGGGTTAGGAGCTGGTTTTGGCCGTCGATGTCGGTGGGGGTCAGGGCAGCGTTTGATGCTGGGCGGCGTTGCTTGAACAGGCCGTTTTCGATCAATAGGTCTTCGGCGGTTGAACCGTAGGACCGCACGTTGCGCAGCCAGCGGGGTTGATTCATTGCATACCTCAAACTCTGTGTTGTGTGGGAGGGCCTCTTCGCGAGCAAGCCCGCTCCCACACTGGATTTGTTGTGATCACAAATCCCCTGTGGGAGCGGGCTTGCTCGCGAAGGCCGCGACGCGGTCTCGGATCAACCCTTGAGCTTCGACCAGATCCGGTCCTGCAGCTCGCGTGCCTTGTTGCTGCACTCTTTCTCCGGCCGCAGGCGCGAGGCGAACTCGTCGGGCATGTTGATCGCGTCCATCACCCGCCATTTGGCGTCGATCAGTTTGTCGCTCTGGATGCCGTTGGCGTAGGCGATGGCGTTGGACACGGCGGCGGCGTTTTCCGGCTTCATCATCCAGTCGATGAAGATCTTCGCGTTGCCAGGGTGCGGGGCGCTTTTCGGTACGGCGAAGTTGTCCTGGAACATCGCCAGGCCTTCGCGCGGGTACACGTACTTGATGGTGCTTTTTTGCAACGTGGCCCGGGCGGTGGAGCCGTTCCAGTTCTGCATCATGATCACTTCACCGGAGGCCATGCGGTCGACGGTGTTGTCCGAGCTGTACATCTTCAAGTGCGGTTTCTGTTTTTTCAGCAGCTCCAGAATGCGCTTGGCGTCCTGCGGGTTTTCGCTGCATTCGTCGACGTTCAGGTAATGGCTGGCGGCGTTGATCACACTGCTGGAGGTGTCGAGGGCGGCGAGTTGGCCTTCAAGTTCCTTGCGCGGTTCGAAGAACTCTTTCCACGAGTCATCCAGTTTGCCGCCGGGCACCCGCGCGCTGTCATAGGAAAACCCGGTGGTGCCCCACAGGTACGGGGCGGAGAACTTGCGGCCCGGGTCGAAACCCGGGTTGCGGAACGCCGGTTTGACGTACTGGAAGTTGGGCAAGGCCGACGCGTCGATTTGCAGTAGCAGGTTCTGGTTGATCAACGTGCGCATGATCGATTGCGACGGCACGATCACGTCATACGCTGCGCCGCCGGCCTGCAACTTGGCCAGCAGGGTTTCGTTGCTGTCGTAGCCGTCCATGGTGACCTTGATCCCGGTCTCCTTTTCGAACTTGGCCAGCAGATCGACCGGGTAGTAGTCGGTCCAGTTGTAGAAGAACAATTCCTTGGGTTCGGCGGCCTGCGCGGTGAACGCCGTGAAGCAACTCAGGGCCAGACCGGCGACAGCGAAACGCATGCTTTTGATGCTCATAGATGTACGCTCCAGAAGTACCACGAAGGACAAAGGCTCATTGGTTTTTGCCGCGCTGTCCCAGCCAGAAGGCCAGCACCACCAGCACGATGGAAATCACCAGCATCAGGGTCGAAATCGCGTTGATCTCCGGCGTGACACCGGACTTGATCGCCGAGAAGATGTACACCGGCAACGTCGTCGAACCTGGGCCGGCAACGAAGAAGGTCATGATGAAATCGTCGAGGCTGACCACGAACGCCAGCACCGAACCGGACAACACCGCCGGCCACAACAGCGGCAAGGTGACCCGGCGAAACACCTGCCACGGGTTGGCGTACAAATCGTTCGCCGCCTCCAGCAGGCTCTTGTCCAGGTCATTGAGTCGCGCGCGGATCGGCAGATAGGCGAAAGGAATGCAGAAGCCGATGTGCGCGACGATCACCGTCAGCAAACCGAGCTTGATCCCCAGCGCCATGAACAGCAGCAGCGTGGCCACGGCGGTGACGATCTCCGGCAGGATCAGCGGCAGGTTGATCCCGCCCTCGACCATCTTCTGTCCATAGAACGGCCGGTACGTCGCCAGCGCCGCGAGCAAGGCAATGGCCGTGGCGCAGACCGTGGCGATGCCGGCGACGATGATCGAGTTCAGCGCGGCGGTCTGGATCGACGGGTTGGCCAGAATCCTTCCGTACCAGGCAAAGGAGAACTCGGTCCACACCGTGGCCGAACGGTTGGCGTTGAAGCTGTAGGCGATCAGCACGAATATCGGCACGTACAGATACGCCAGGATGAGCAGGCTGACTTCGCGGGTCAGCGGTAGTTTTTTCAGGTGCAGGGCGATCATGCGGTGGCTCCACGGCGTAGAGTTTTGGCGACGCTGCGGCTGTAGAGGGTATAAAGCACCAGGGACAGCAGCAGAATCCCCAGCAACAGGAACGACAGCGAACTGCCCAGCGGCCAGTTGCGCGCCGTGCCGAACTGTTGCTGGATCAGGTTGCCGATCATCAGCGTCTTGCCGCCGCCGAGAATCGCCGGGGTGATGAAGGCGCCGAGGCTCGGCACGAACACCAACAGCGCGCCGGCAATTACGCCGGGCATCGACAGCGGCAGGATGATCCGCCGCAACGCATGCCAGCGATTGGCGCCGAGGTCGTAAGCCGCTTCCACCAGACGCCAGTCGAGTTTTTCGAGGGTCGAGTAGATCGGCAAAATCATGAACGGCAGGAAGCTGTAGACCAGCCCGACGCTGACCGCGAAGTCGTTGTAGAGCAGGGTGATGCCACCGGCCTGCGGGAACAGCGCGTTGAGGCTCTGAGCAACCCAGCCATGCTCGCGCAGGATGATCAGCCACGCGTAGTTGCGGATCAGCAGGTTGGTCCAGAACGGAATGGTGATCAGCAACACCATGAGGTTGCGCCGTTGCGGTGTCAGGCTCGACATCCACAACGCCACCGGGAAGCCGAACAGAAAACACAGCAACGTGGTGCCACCGGCCTGGAACACCGAGCGCAACAGCGCCTGGGCGTAGACCCAGTTCAGTTCCAGTTCACCGTCGAAACCTTCCTGGAAAAACAGCTGCACATAGCTTTGCAATTGCCAGTCGGCCTGCCAGTCGACACCGCCATACACGTTGCGCGGCAACAGGCTGATGTAGCCCATGATGCCGAGCGGAATGGCGATCAGCGCCAGCAAAGTCAGAACCACCGGGCTGAGCAACAGCGCACGGTTGAGGGCGGGAGAAGTACTGCTGACGCTCATCTCAGGCCTCCATCAACAGGCAGGCGTGGGGCGGCAGGTTGACCGCGACGCGATCACCGACCACCCGACCGTGGTTCAGGCCTTCGTTGTTCTCGCGCAACATGACCTTGATGTCGTTGTTCAAGCGGCACTGGTAAAGGGTCGCGGTGCCGACATACAACACCGCTTCAATCACGCCGCGCAGGTGATGCGGTTGCGCCAGGTCGACCAATTGCGAGCGTTCCGGGCGGAACGCCAGTTGCACGCTGGCGCCATCGAAGCCTTGAGCCGGGCAAGGGATTTCCACCGGCATGCCGCTCGGCACGAACAGTTTTTCGTTCTGCTGGCCGCGCTTGAGGTGGCCGGGGAGGAAGTTGATGTCGCCGATAAACTGCGCAACGAATTGGTGTTGCGGTCGTTCGTAGATATCGTTCGGTGTGCCGATTTGCAGGATCTTGCCGGCGGACATCACGGCGATACGGTCGGACAGGGTCAGGGCTTCTTCCTGATCGTGGGTGACGAAAATGAAGGTGATCCCGGCTTCCTTCTGTACGCGCTTGAGTTCGACCTGCATTTCCTTGCGCAGCTTCAAGTCCAGCGCCGACAGCGGTTCGTCGAGCAACAGCACTTTGGGCTTCGGCGCCAGGGCCCGGGCCAGGGCCACGCGCTGCTGCTGGCCGCCGGACAACTCGGCCGGTTTGCGCTCGGCCAGGTGTTGCATTTGCACCAGCGCCAGCATCTCATCGACGCGCTGGGCAATTTGCTTGCGATCAAGACCCTGCATCTCGAGGCCGAAGGCGATATTCTGCGCGACACTCATGTGCGGAAACAGCGCGTAGCTCTGGAATACTGTGTTGACCCGGCGCTTGAACGGTGGCAAATCATTGACCGGTTCGCCCGCCAGACGGATCTCGCCCTCGCTGACCTGTTCGAAGCCGGCGATGGTCCGCAACAAAGTGGTCTTGCCGCAGCCGGAAGGGCCGAGCAGGGTGAAGAATTCATTGTCGGCAATGTCGACTGAAACGTTGTCGAGGGCTGGAGCCAGCCCCGGATCGTCGGAATACCGCTTGGAGACGTTACGCACTTCAATCGCTGTTGGATGACCCATAATGGTGCATTCCTCTAATTATTGTATGCAATATCTGGATGCAATCTAGAAATAACCGGATTAATCTGCTCGTGCAACCCCCTTTTTCAAAGGCTGCTCATCGCCTGGGGCCGGTTGTTTAGCGCTAAAGGAGTGTTCAGATGACCGAGAAAAAACTCGAGACCACGGTCGACCGCGTCTACCAAGGGGTTTACGAGGCGATCAGCAAACGTTCATTGCGTCCCGGGATGAAGCTCGGCGAAGCGTCATTGGCCGAACTTTTTAATGTCAGCCGAACGTCGGTTCGTGCCGCGCTCAAACAGTTGGAGGCCGATGGCCTGGTCACCACCGAGCCCAACAAAGGGGCGTCGGTGTCGTTGCCCAGTGACGAAGAGATCCGTTCGCTGTTCGAGACGAGGCGCCTGATCGAGATCGGCATCGTCACTGAGCTCTGTCGTCGTCGTGATACTGCCGTGACCCAGGACCTGCGTGATCACCTGTTACTGGAGGATGAAGCGCACCGCAGTGGCGACCATGAACGGTTGATTCATCTGCTTGGTGAGTTCCATATCAAGCTCGCGCAAAGCCTGAACAATCCGGTGTTGCTGGACTGGTTCCGCAAGCTGATTTCCCGCGCCTCGCTGTACGCCGCCGCGCTGGATGACGACAGCCACGAGGTTTGCCGCGACGACGAACACCTGCGGCTGATCGAGTACATCGAAGCCGGCAACCAGAGCGCCGCGATCGAACTGACCTGCATGCATTTGAATGGCATCGAGAAGGCCATTCTCGACGTCGCCGCCACGCTGAAAACCGGCTACCACCCGCTCAAGCACCTGATCGAGGTATAGCCACGCTGAAACCGTGTAGCAGCTGCCGAGCAGCGCGAGGCTGCGTTCGGCGGCGAAGCCGTCGTGAAATCAAACACCACGGTGTGTCAGGACAAACTCGGATGCAGGGTTTACGACGGCTGCGCCGCCGAACGCAGCCTCGCGCTGCTCGACAGCTGCTACAAGGTTCCTCCCCATGGCAAACTCCATTGCCATAAAAATCTGCAAATCAAGAATCAGCTAACCTCTATGAAACGATTGGCGACGGCGATGCTCGAAACAAACGGGCACGCACCGTCCTCATGCCGTTGCGATCCCTTAAGCCAGTCATCTACAGGGATACAGAGTCAGTCGATGCAGTTTCTAGACGATAGCCATGGGTGTGCAGGCTGGAACGGTGAAATGGCCGGGCGCATCCGCGCGTTCGACTGGAGCCTGACTGAGCTTGGGAACATGGAGACCTGGCCCGGAAGCCTGTGCAGCGCGGTGCAGTTGATGCTCGCGTCCCCATTGCCGATGGTGATGCTGTGGGGTCGACCGGGTTACATGATCTACAACGACGCGTATTCGAAGTTTGCCGGTGGCCGCCATCCTTACCTGTTGGGTTCCCCGGTGGAGCTGGGCTGGCCGGAAGTCGCCGAATTCAATCGGCATGTGGTCGATACCTGCCTGGCCGGCGGCACCTTGTCCTATCGCAACAAAGTCCTGGAGCTGCTGCGCGACGGGGTTCCCGAAGACGTCTGGCTGGACCTCTATTACAGCCCGGTGGCGGATGATGACGGGAAACCGGCCGGGGTCATGGCGATGGTGGTCGAGACCACTGAACATGTGATTTCCGAGCGCCGCCGCCAGGCCGCCGAGGACGCCTATCACGCCGACAACGAACGGGTGCGCCTGGCACTCAATGCCGGGGCTTTGCTCGGCTCGTTTGTCTGGGACATCAAGGACAATGTGCTCTCCGGTGATGAGCGTTTCGCCCGTACCTTTTCCTACCCGCCGGAGCAAAACCTGGCCGACCTGCCAATGGGCATCGTCGAAGCACGGATCCATCCCGATGACCGCAGCTGGGTGCAGGAGCAGGTCAATCGATCAGTGGAAACCGGTGAACCCTTTAACGCCGAGTATCGGGTCTTGCGCCCGGATGGCAGTTATCTGTGGGTGCAGGCGAGTGGTGGCTGCGAGTTCAATGAACAGGGCGAGCCGTTCCGTTTTCCCGGGGTGTTGATCGATATCCACGAACGCAAGACCGCCGAAGAATCCCTGCTCAAGTTCACCCGTAATCTGGAGCAACGCGTTGCCGACGAAGTCGAAGCGCGGCTGGCCGCTGAAGAGCAATTGCGTCAATCGCAGAAACTTGAAGCCATCGGCGGCCTCACCGGCGGCGTGGCCCATGACTTCAACAACCTGTTGCAGGTGATCGCCGGCAACCTGCACTTGCTGGCGCGGCATGAGCCGGACAACGCCAACGTGCAGCGCCGGGTCAGCGCTTCGATTGCCGCGGTCGAGCGCGGCGCCAAACTGTCGTCGCAACTGCTCGCGTTCGCCCGTCGTCAGCCCTTGTCGCCAGCGGTCTGCGACCTGCGCCAGGTCTTCGATGGACTCGGGGAGTTGTTGCAGCGGGCGCTGGGGGAAACCATTCAGATCAATGTCACTGCGGCCGAAGCCCTTTGGCACATCTACGTGGACCGCAATCAACTGGAAAACGCGATTCTCAATCTGGCGATCAATGCCCGTGACGCCATCAACGGCGAGGGGACCATTGACCTGAGCGCCGAGAACATTGCCCTTGATGGCAAGTTTTGTGCTGGCAAGGGCATCGTCGCCGGCGACTATGTCTGCGTAGCGGTGGCTGACAAGGGTATCGGCATGTCGCCGCAGGTACTCGCACAGGCATTCGAACCGTTTTTTACCACCAAGGCCGATGGCCAGGGCACGGGTCTGGGCCTGAGCATGGTGTTCGGTTTCGTCAAGCAAAGTGGCGGGCATATCGAGATTTCCAGCGTGGTCGGGCAGGGCACTCGGGTGCAGCTGTACTTCCCTCGCAGCCTGCGCCCGATGCTCAACGAAACGACACGTCATGATCCGCAACAGCGAGGCGGACACGAAACCATTCTGGTGGTCGAGGACAACGAGGCGGTGCGCAGCTCAGCAGTGGAGTTGCTGAACGAAGAGGGTTATCAAGTGCTGACGGCGGCCAACGGTGACGTCGCGATGCAGATGTTGCTGGATGGCGCCGTGGTCGACCTGATTTTCACCGATGTGGTCATGCCCGGCCTGATCAAAAGCTCGGACCTGGCCGCTTGGGCCAAGGTGCAGACGCCGCCGGTGGCCGTGCTGTTCACCTCGGGCCACACCCGTGACATTATCTCGCGCAATCACCAACTCAGCCCGGATACTTATTTGCTGAGCAAACCCTATGGTCCCGAGGCGCTCACACAGATGGTCCGCACCGTCCTCAACGGCTGACGCAATTAAAATGTGGGAGCGGGCTTGCTCGCGAAGGGGCCGTGTCAGTCGACAGAGATGTCAACTGAGAGACCGCTTTCGCGAGCAAGTCGGATCGCCGCACCGCCGCTCCCACATTTTGATCGAGTACGGACCCACGCTATCAATCATTCCTTAGAACCCTCGAATCAAGGCTGGTCCATGACTTCCAACCCTCCCTCCGGCATGGTCAGGGTGCGCGGCGCCCGGGAACACAATCTCAAAAACGTCGATGTCGACATCCCCCGGGATGCCCTGGTGGTGTTCACTGGCGTGTCCGGTTCGGGGAAGTCGTCGTTGGCGTTCTCGACCCTCTACGCCGAAGCGCAACGCCGCTATTTCGAATCCGTGGCGCCTTATGCGCGGCGCCTGATCGATCAGGTCGGGGTGCCGGACGTCGACTCCATCGAAGGCTTACCGCCGGCGGTGGCGCTCCAGCAACAACGAGGGACGCCGAGCACGCGCTCTTCGGTGGGCAGCGTGACGACGTTGTCGAGCCTGATCCGCATGCTGTACTCCCGGGCCGGCAGTTATCCGCCGGGGCAGCCGATGCTGTATGCCGAAGATTTTTCGCCCAACACGCCCCAAGGCGCGTGCCCCGAATGTCATGGGTTGGGGCGGGTGTATGAAGTCACCGAAGCGTTGATGGTCCCGGACCCGAGCCTGACCATTCGCCAGCGCGCGGTCGCCTCCTGGCCCACCGCCTGGCAGGGACAGAACCTGCGCGACATCCTGGTGACGATGGGTTACGACGTCGACAAACCCTGGTGCGATCTGCCGAAAAAACTGCGCGACTGGATTCTCTTCACCGAAGAAACACCCACGGTGCCGGTGTATGCCGGGCTCACCCCCGAAGAAACCAGAGTCGCGCTCAAACGAAAAATGGAACCGAGCTACCAGGGCACGTTCACCGGCGCCCGGCGCTACATCCTGCACACCTTCAGCCATTCCCAAAGCGCGCTGATGAAGAAGCGCGTCTCGCAATTCATGCTCGGCAGCCAGTGCCCGTTGTGCGATGGAAAACGGCTCAAGCGCGAGGCGTTGTCGGTGACCTTTGCCGGTTACGACATCGGCGAGTTGTCGCAGATGCCGTTACTGCAAGTGGCCGAAGTATTGAAACCCGTGGCCGCTCACAGCTACCTCGAACAGACCGAGGCGGCGGGTGAGGTATTGACGCACGACCAGACCCGCGAGGCCCGCGAGCAACGAGTGGCCCACGGTGCCAGTGGTCACGCCAACGCGCCGGATGTGCGCCACACACCGAACCTGTCGGTGGAGAAACGCCTGGCCGCACAGCGGATCGCTCAGGACTTGCTGGAACGGGTCAGCACGTTGACCGATCTGGGGCTCGGTTACCTGGCACTGGAACGCAGCACGCCGACGCTGTCGTCCGGTGAGTTGCAGCGTCTGCGTCTGGCCACGCAATTGGGTTCGCAGTTGTTCGGCGTTATCTACGTGCTGGATGAACCGTCGGCCGGATTGCACCCGGCGGATGGCGAAGCATTGTTCGAAGCGCTGCAACGCCTGAAGGCTGCCGGCAACACCTTGTTCGTGGTCGAACATGACCTGGAAACCATGCGCCGCGCCGACTGGCTGATCGACGTGGGTCCGGCGGCCGGCGAGCATGGCGGCCAAGTCCTGTACAGCGGACCGCCGCCAGGGTTGGCGCAGGTGACGAACTCGCAGACGCGCGCTTATCTGTTCGCCGAGCAGGTCGCTCAGCCCCAAGCCAGCCGTAAGGCGAACGATTGGCTACGGCTGGAAGGTATCACTCGCAATAACCTGAACAACCTCAGCGTCGAGTTTCCGCTGGGCTGTTTTACCGCGGTGACGGGCGTCTCCGGTTCCGGTAAATCGAGCCTGGTCAGTCAGGCGCTGCTGGAACTGGTGGGCGCGCATCTCGGGCGCGCGGCAAGCGATAGCGAACCGCAAGAGTTGAGCCTTGAGGACGACGCACCGCAAGTCAGCGGCGGTCAGGTCTCGGCGGGACTGGAATCGATCAAGCGCCTGGTGCAAGTCGATCAGAAACCCATTGGCCGCACACCGCGCTCGAACCTGGCGACCTACACCGGGCTGTTCGACAACGTGCGCAAACTGTACGCCGCCACTCCTGAAGCGCAGGCCGAGGGTTACGACGCGGGCCAGTTTTCCTTCAACGTCGCCAAGGGCCGTTGCTCGACCTGCGAAGGCGAAGGCTTTGTCAGCGTCGAGTTGCTGTTCATGCCCAGCGTCTATGCACCGTGCTCGACCTGTCACGGTGCGCGCTACAACCCCGAGACGCTGGCAATCATCTGGCAAGGGTTGAACATCGCCCAGGTGTTGCAACTGACGGTGGACGAGGCGGTCACGGTGTTTGCCGAGCAACCGGGTATTCGCCGCTCGCTGGAGGTGCTGCGCGATATCGGCCTGGGTTACCTGCGCCTCGGCCAGCCGGCGACCGAGCTGTCGGGCGGTGAAGCCCAACGGATCAAACTGGCCACCGAGCTGCAACGCAGCCAGCGTGGGGCAACGTTGTATGTGCTCGACGAGCCCACCACCGGTTTGCACCCAAGGGATGTCGATCGCTTGCTCGAACAGTTGAATACGCTAGTGACGGCGGGGCATACGGTGATCGTCGTCGAACATGAAATGCGTGTGGTGGCGCAGAGTGACTGGGTGATCGACATCGGCCCGGGGGCGGGGGATCAGGGCGGGAAGATTGTCGTCAGCGGCACGCCGCAGAAAGTGGCCAAGAGTAAAAAGAGCCGGACGGCACCCTTTTTGGCCAGAACCCTGGGCTAAATCAAAAGATCGTCCGAACGCGGCCCGATCTTTTGATTTTGATTCGGCCTTGCGATGGAACCCTGTCCCTGAAATACAAAACGCCCGATGCGGTGCATCGGGCGTTGGGGTGAAACAGGTGTAAACCTGTTTCAGGACTAGACAAGGGTTATTTGCTCGGATGAGCAGCCTGGAGTTTTTTCGCCATATCCAGATGCTTCTTCAGCGCTGGCAGCATTTTTTGCGCGAAACCTTTCAAGTCCGTGGCGCCTTTGGTTCTGTCGTCCGTCACCGTGTTGGCTTCTTTCTTGAACAGTTCGATAGTGTCTTCGTGAGCCTTCACCTGATTGTTGGCGTAGGCCGCATCGAAGGATTCATCGCGCAAGTCGAGGATTTTCTCTTTTGCCTGTTTGACCAGCGTCGTGCTGTCCGGTACCTCGATGTCATTCTTTTTCGCCAGCGCCGCCAGTTCATCGTTGGCCTTGGAATGGTCGGTAATCATCATGTTGGCGAATGCCTTGATGTCCGCCGATGAGCTTTTTTCCAGGGCCAGTCGGCTCGTTTCGACTTCCGCGATACCGCCCGCGGCCGCGCTGTCGACGAAGTCATTGGAAGTGGCGGCGAAAGCCGTGCCCATGCTGGTGCTCAAGGCAACGGCCAACGTGAGGTGGCGCAGGGTAAGTCCGTCCATTGGTTTTTCTCCACACAGGTTTTCATGGGCGATCGATTGATCGTTAACGTGTGGAGGCCGACGAGCGGGCAAAGGTTTTATTGCGTTTGCGGCAGGGCGACGAACGGGCACCGCTGGTCTGATAGGCGGTCGACAGAACGGGCTAACCGAGGCCATTCTGATAGTTGGTGAACGCAATTGATCGCGTTTGCCTCCGATCAACAAACGGAGGTGTTCCATGCCGGTGCCACACGACCTTTATCAGGATCTCAAGCTTTCAAAGGAAGATATCCAGCAAAAACGCACCAAGGATCCGTTACTGGATTCACTGATCAACAAGTATTCGCAGGCGGATGCCGAGGTCGTAAAGGCTGAGTCCGCAAAATCGGATGCGCCCAGTGATGACGCATTGAAGAAGCTCAAGGCGAAGCGCGTGGAGGTTAAGCAAAAGATCGTTGATCGACTCCAGACGCCGTCCTGACGCGCCCTGTCTGGTCACCGACGACCGGTGACTGAAAAATTGGAACGGCGATAAATACCGGCACCTCGAATGTTCAGAGTCCGAATTTACGGCTCCATGCGAGGTGCCCCATGACCGAACGCACCACCATCAATCCAGCGCGGTACTCAACGGCAATCGCGCCATGTGTCTGGCCTTCAACGACCCGAAATACAACCAATCCCCATACTCGCGAACGGTAGTGATTGGCGAGTAGTTGTCGCGGCTACCGTCCTGCAAGTTTGCGATGACTTTACCGTCCAGATCCAGGCCCAGCGCGAAGGCGCGTTTCTCCACCGGTTTAGGCAGGACAGTCATGGCTCGCACGATCATTTTGCGCACGAAGGGATGCGGTGCGGTGGCATCGAGCAATGCGTTGCGCGGTGCATAAAGCGCCACCCAGAAGCGGTCGCGGCCATTGAACGCGAGGTTGTCCGGCAACCCTGGCAAGTTGTCGATGAATAGATCTCGGGTGCCGGCTTTGGGCCCGCTCAGCCAGTAACGACTGATACGATAGGCGCCCGTTTCGTTGACCAATACAAAGGCATCGTCCGGTCCCAGCGTCACGCCGTTGGCGAATTCCAGCTTATCCAGCAGGACCGCGGTTTTGCCGGTCTGGAAGTCATAACGCAGCAAGCGGCCATCGCCGCCATGCTCGATGATCGCTTCGCCGTCACTGCCGTAGCCAAAGCGGCTGGAGGCATCACTGAAATAGGCGTAGTGCCCGGATTTGTCGATCGCCACGTCGTCGGTGAAACCGAAGGGCACGCCGTTGGCCGCCGTGGTCAATGCAATCAATCGGCCCTGGGCATCCAGTGACAGCAAGCCCTTGACCCCGTCGGCAATCACCAGCAGACCATTGGGATGACGGGCCAGGCCCAAGGGTCTGCCGCCCGTATCGGCCAGGACCTTGGTGACCTTGCCGTCGAGGCTGGTACGGATCAGTCGGCCGTCATGCAAACCCGTGATGAGAACGTTTTCCTCCAGCAGCAACGCTTCCGGCCCGTCGATATCTGCGGCGCCGACGCGCTCCACGCCTTTTAGGCGCTGATTGTCGGCGTAGATGCCGCTGGTGAGAGAGGGTGCCGGTGTCGGTGTCCAGGCCACCGGCTGAACCTTGGTCGGCATCAGCAGCAGAAAAGCGCCGATGGCAACGATTATCAGCAACAACAGATGGCGAAACTTGACGGTTCGACTCATGCGCCGACTCCTGCCGGGGCCAATTGTTTTTGCGCCATCTCGCGCAACGCCAGCATCGACGCCGCCGACTCACGATCGATGCGCCGCTTGAGCAGCAGTCGATTGGCAATGCGCATCGCCAGGCCGCTGAACTGATACTCCAGGGTGCGCACAAAGCGTGTGCCATCGCCCCGGGCCTCGCACTCGTAAGTCACCACTAAAGACAACCCGTGATCGTCATGGGCCCAGGCACTCCAGCGGCGTCCTGGCAGGTATTCGTTAACCTCCCAATGCAGGTGTCCCTCACGCCCGCCCGCCTTGATGTCTTCCTCGAACCGCCCCCCGGCATGCAGCGGACCGCTCTGGCCATCGACCTTGAGGGACGAGGGATGCCACTCCGGCCAACGGGCCACGGTGCTGGCATAGGCGAGCACGTCAATCGGGTCTCCAGCAATGTCGATCTGATGCTGCATGCGGGTCATGGTCGTTCTCGTCGGGTGCAGATCCGTCGGCTCCGGTTCCCAATAGAGGGTGCCGAACAGGTAGTCCATCAGCGGAAAAACGATATTGAAATTGCGTTCCTGCATCAGCTCACGACGGTGATGCAGTTCATGCAGGCGGCGCATCTGGCGGATCCATGGCAAGCGTGTGACGGGGTTCTCCGCTGGCAGGTGCTCGCAGGCATGGAACACTTCATAGGTCAGGTAGCCGAGGACCAGGCAGCCGCCGAACAACCCGGCGACGTTGGTATCGAACTGCTCAAGCAGCCACCAGACGGGTAGGGTGATGACGACCGTGTGCAACACGATCAGCCAGGCTGGAAACAGAATCACCCGCCAGTCCCGGACACTGTCGTAGGTCATGTGGCCGGGGGCGAAAAAGCTGTGATGGTCGCCGGCATGGCGTGCGTAGAACATTCGCGCGAAGTTTTTTTTGTGATGCCCCAGGTGTCGATGGACCATGTACACGCCGAAGTTGAAGAACAACAACGTCAACGGCATCGCCAGCCATTCCAGTGGCTGCACCTGGTGTACGGTGCTCCAGAATCCGCCGATGGCCAGCAACCCGAACAGCAACACAAAAGCGCCGTGCAGCCATGGGTTGTAGAGCGGATGAATGTCGGCGCGGTAGCGGGCGCGGAATGCTTCGGTGGTCTGCCTCACTGCGTTCACCTGTTGTTTTTGTTATCTCCAGCAGATTAGACGATCCCGGCGTTTTGGCTGGCCTAACCTTGAGGACGCAACCGCCATGCTTCGGTGCAAACCGGATTCAGGTCAGCGGGTTCCAGCGTTGCGACCAGTCATCGTCGGATTTGATCACTTCGCGCAGCAGGTCGAAGGCTCGTTGCAAGGTCGCCGAGTCGCGGTCGCGGGAGTAAACCAGATAAGTCGGATAGCTGAACTCCGGGGCTTTAGGCACTTGCTCCAGCACACCACTTTCCAGATAGCTCTGGACCACCCGGGTGCGGAAGTAGCCGCTGCCGCCGTTTTCCAGAATGTACTGCAAGCCCAGTGGGCCGAGGTTGAAGCTCAATGCGGCTTTGGCTTTTTCCGGCAGGGCCGCATCGTGCTGGCGGCGGAAGTCCGGGCCCCAGTCGATGTACACGTAGGGATCGGGTCTTGCCGCCAGGCGGATAAGGACCAGTTTTTCTTCCAGCACCTGTTCGACTTGCAGGCGTGGCCAATACTCGGGCTGGTAAACCAGCGCCGCATCCAGAACCCCCAGTTCCAGTTGGCGCAGCAGGTTTTCACCGTCACGGATTTCCATGCGCAGGGCGTGGCTGGGGATCTTCTCGCGCAGCGCACCGGCCCAGCTGAGCATCAGCGGGTTGCACAGACTGACCTCGCCACCGATGTGCAACACGTCGCGGTAACCCTCGGGCAACGGCAAGTCCCGTCGCGCCGCTTCCCAGGTTTCGACCAGTTGATTGGCGTAGACCACGAAGGCTTCACCGTTAGGCGTCAGGCGTGCACCGGCGCGGTTGCGCACGAACAACGTACTGCCTAGCTGGCTTTCGAGTTTCTGTACCCGCGCCGTGATCGCGGTCTGGGTAACGTGGAGTTTTTCGGCGGCTGCGGCAAGGCTGCCGTGGCGGACGATTTCCAGAAAGGTGCGGGCGAGATCGATGTCCATGGGGCGGCCGGTGTCGGAGGTGCAGGCATTGTAAGAGCAGGGGCTGGCAACGGATACCTCGCAGGCCGGTCTTCGAGTTTGAAATGGCGTCATTGGTTTATAAGAAACAGGGTGTTTCTGGAAGGGATTTTGTCAAGTTGAGCATAGGGGGATTCGTTGATGCGGCGATGAAGTTTCGCTGAGTGCGATACTTGATGATGTGTGTTAGGTAGTCCATTGCTGCTTGCTCTGTAGGGGGTTTTTCCGGAGTTACGGTTGACGATTTTTTGAAATGTTTTGCATGATCTTCTTGGTTGTTCGATGTAACAAAATGGTTTTAGCTTGAGTTGTCTTTTGAATGGCTTCGGCGATTGTCAATAACTTTTACCGTGTCGAAGTCATGATTATTTAAAGGACTTATTTCAACTGAAAAGGAATTTCAGCCAGTGTCGAATAAATATGCTTATACGAAACAGGATGTAGAAAAAGTTTTCCATGAAATGGAAGAAGAGTTGTTCGCGTCCAGAACGCCAGGTGCGGACGATGAATCTGTGCCAAAGATGCTGGTGGTCGTTGGCGTGGAGGGCGCGGGTAAAACGCATTTGCTCAATGAGTTGCTCAAAACTTCCCGTTATTCAAATTACGTCCCGCTGTACGAGCCTGAATATCGCACCCGTCATCCGCACTACGACGAGATCGAGAAGCATGGCGTGGTATATGCCTACAAGCAGACTGAAGCGTTTGTCAGGGATCTGGGGGCGATGATCTTTGATAAGTCCCTTGAAGACAAGTACAGCATTATCATGGAGGCTGGCCTTGAAACCCGTGAGTTTGCTGGTTTTCAAACGGGTGAGCATGCTTGTCTCTATGAGTATGAGGTTCATGTCATCGCGAGCAAAAAAGATTTTGCGCACGTGTCGACCATCGTGCGGGCACTGGACAGCGTGAAGGGGAACAAGCTGGAACGCTTCGTTTCGCTACGGGACATAGATGCGGGCATGGCGAATGCCAAGGCGGTGCTGACTGCCTTCGAAGAAGCCTGTTCCAAGGTACAAGGTTCGGAAATTACGTTGTATGACCGTAACTTTGGTACCGATAAAAGAAGCAGGCAGATTTGCCGCAGTCAGTGCGTAAAAGTCGGGGAGTTGACGCCGCAGCCGATACACAACGGGAGTGTTTCGGTGCCGGTGGCCATAAATCAGGTACGTATTGAATACACGTCCGGTGCTGTCCTGTTCGGGGTATACAAGGCGTTTTCCGATATTGCCGATGGAGCGATCTTTCACCGTTATGGTCGTGAAAAGATGGTGCTTGAATGTCACGCTGCTCTGGCGGGTACTCTTCAGCTGGATCGGATGGATGCGGAGTTGGCAGTGAACAACCTCTATTCTTACATTCTTAAATACGCCATTCGTTAATACACAGGAAAGCCATCGTATAAAAATAAACGGTTCGTTTTGAGCGCCGTACTCGTTGATGATTAAACTGTCGAACGTGATTGCCGGAACTGCAAATGAGTTCCGGCTTTTTTATGGGTTTTTTCTAAAAGGCGAAACACGAACAACCAAACGCCCCCCAAAAACCTTGAAAGTCACTGACCGGCGCGGCCGACAGTCTCGCTCTCTCGTGACTGTGCGCATGCACCGCGCAAGCCCCGACGCATTGATGAACCTGCGCCGTCAGCGGCGCCAGGGGTTTCCAATGGCCCGGTACTTTGGCAACGGGCGACCACTCAGGCACCACCGGGACGGGAGGCGGCCCGAGTTTTTCAAACTCGACGCTGCCGTAGACGATCTTGCCGTCAACGATGGTCAGTACCGATTCGATCCATTTGACTGCTTCATCCTCGATGTGGAAGTAATCCGCCGACAGCGCAATCAGGTCCGCCAGTTGCCCGACCTTGATCTGGCCTTTTTTGCCTTGCTCGGAGGAAAACCAGGCGCTGCCGTTGGTAAAGAGTTCCAGCGCGGTATCGCGGCTCAAGCCTTGCGGGTACAGCGCCAGACCACCGACGGTGCGACCGCTGATCAGCCAGTACAGCGAAGTCCAGGGGTTGTAGCTGGAGACGCGCGTGGCATCGGTGCCGGCGCCGACCGGAATGCCTTCGGCGAGCATACGAGCGATGGGCGGCGTGGCTTCGGCAGCCTTGGCGCCATAACGGTCGACGAAGTATTCGCCCTGGAATGCCATGCGGTCCTGGATCGCGATGCCGCCACCGAGGGCCTTGACCCGTTCGATGTTCTGCGGGGTGATGGTTTCGGCGTGGTCGAAGAACCACGGCAATCCGTCGAACGGAATGTCGCGATTGACCTTCTCGAACACGTCGAGCATGCGGCTGATGGATTCGTTGTACGTGGCGTGCAAACGGAACGGCCAGCGCTGTTCTACCAGATGGCGGACCACCGGTTCCAGTTCTTGCTCCATGGTTTGCGGCAGGTCCGGGCGGGGTTCGAGAAAGTCCTCGAAGTCGGCCGCCGAGAACACCAGCATTTCCCCGGCACCGTTGTGCCGTAGAAAGTCATCGCCCTGACCGTAGTGGGAGGTGCTGGTCCAGTTCTTGAAGTCGGTCAGCTCTTCCTTGGGTTTCTGTGTGAACAGGTTGTAAGCAATGCGCACCGTGAGTTGTTGGTCTTTGGCCAGTTGCTGGATGACTTGATAGTCGTCTGGATAATTCTGATATCCGCCGCCAGCATCGATGGCGCTGGTGACACCCAGGCGATTGAGTTCGCGCATGAATTGGCGGGTGGAGTTGACCTGGTATTCCAGTGGCAGTTTCGGCCCTTTGGCCAGGGTCGAGTAAAGAATCATCGCGTTGGGGCGGGCGATCAGCATGCCCGTCGGGTCGCCATTGGCATCGCGCTGGATTTCGCCACCTGGCGGATTCGGCGTGTCACGGGTATAGCCGACCACCTTCAACGCGGCGCGGTTGAGCAGTGCGCGATCATAGAGGTGCAGGACGAACACCGGGGTATCCGGCGCGGCCTTGTTCAGTTCATCAATCGTCGGCAGGCGTTTTTCGGCGAACTGGAATTCGTTCCAGCCACCGACTACCCGCACCCATTGCGGCGTGGGCGTGCGGTCCGCCTGATCCTTGAGCATACGCAGCGCGTCAACCAGGGAGGGGACGCCTTCCCAGCGCAGTTCGAGGTTGTAGTTGAGGCCACCACGGATCAGGTGCAGGTGCGAGTCGTTGAGGCCAGGAATCACCGTGCGGCCGTGCAGGTCGATAATTTGGCTGCCGGGGCCTTGCAGGGCCATGGCCTGGGCATCGCTGCCGACCACCACGAAGCGTCCGTCCTTGATCGCGACGGCGCTGGCTTGGGGTTTTTTGCGATCGACGGTATGCAGGCGTCCGTTGTACAGAATGAGGTCGGCGGGGGCGTCGGGCATGGTTTTACTCCCTGCGATTAGCGGGCTGATCCAGGCACCGACGGCACCTGCCGAAAGGCCTTGCAGTACACGTCGGCGGTTAATTCCGTCGTGGTCGTCAGGTGGGCTCATGGGCAGTGCTCCGCGTAAAGGCTCTTCATAAAAAAGCGAAGGCAAACAGCCGATGTCTGACGCATGCGGCCAGAAGGAATATAGACGGCAAATCCACAGGTAGCCGTTTTCCAATGGTGAAAAACGACGAATCCCGCCTCGAGGGACGGGATTCGTTTGCGGCAAGGCGTGCTCCCGAAGGTCGGGAGCGGCGCGCTTAGCTCGGGAACAGCTCGGACAGTTTCATGGCCAGCATCATGTCGCCTTCAGCGCGCAGTTTGCCGCCCATGAACGCTTGCATACCGTCAGTCGAACCGTCGACGATGCCTTCCAGGGTTTCGCCGTCCATGACCAGAGTCACCTGGGCGTCCGGGTTTTCGCCTTCCTGGAGCTCGCAAGTGCTGTCCTTGACGATCAGCGAGAAGTTCTTGGTGTCGTCGATGCGGAAACCGAATACCAGGTCCAGGCCGGCAGCAGCGGCTGGGTTGAACTTGGCTTTCATTGCTTGTACGGCATCAGCTACGGAGGTCATGGTTCGATCCTTTCTTGGGTAATTAGAGCTGGGTGAATACAGCCAGGGTCACAATAGTCCGGACTCAGCGAAACGTGATGAGTTCCGGGGTCTTCAACAGTTGCAGGTGCGCATGACTGTTGAAAGAAGACAGAGCCACCTCGCGACCGCGAAACTTCAGCAGGTTGAGCGAGGTGTTGACGATTTGCCAGTTCAGTTCAAACGCCTGCCTGGCAGGCATTTGTGTAATGAGATGGAGCAGGGCCGTGATAGTGCCGCCGGAGGTGAACACGGCGATTTTCTGGGTGTTGTCGGCGCTTTCGAGGATTCGCTGCAGACCGGCCTGCACCCGTTCGACAAACCCCAGCCAGCTTTCCAGGCCCGGTGTGTCATAGGTGCCGGCGAGCCAGCGTTCGATGATCAGGGCGAAGATGCGCTGGAACTCACCGCGGTTTTGCGCGGCATTGCGCAGGATGTGCAGCGCTTCGGGTTCGTCCGGTAACATGGCCGGCAGCAGCGCGCGGATCACCGCATCGGCGTCGAACTCATTGAAAGCGGAATCGATCTCCAGGACGGGAACCGGCAGGCCTGCCGCAGCGAACTGTTCCAGTGCGCTGTTGGCCGTGTGCTGCTGGCGGCGCAGATCGCCCGAGAGGCAGCGATCGAAGCTGATACCCAGCTCGGCGAGGTGCTGGCCGAGGACTTCTGCCTGGCGAATACCGGTCGGCGACAGAACGTCATAGTCGTCTGCACCAAAGGAGGCCTGGCCATGTCGAATCAAATAGATACTGCCCACGTCCGCGTCATCCCGGTACGTTGAAGGTTCGGCGAGGTTATGAGGATGACGGTGAGCTGTCAATGAAAAAACATACGCTTGTTTGAAATGCCCGTTACAGGGCTGTTGCCAGAGGTTTCACGGCTGGCCGACGGGGCGGCGCTGGAGGTATCTCGCGCGCATTTTTGCAGCGCATCGTATTAAAGGAGTCCCTGTGGAGTTTTTTGCCAACTGACTTGATCCCAACATGATTGCCTATGCGGCTCTGACGCGCGGGTCGTACCTCGGAACTGCCTTTGGCCTGGCTAACATCGTGGCTGCACCATTGGGCTTTGATCAGGCGGCGATGGTGCGAACTTCGATTCTTCCTGAGGTAGCAAAAGAGGGACCCAAAGGAGAAAGCATGGCTGTACGGCCTGAGTGACCTCGACAAGTCCGGTGAAATTCTTACAGGTGCCCTGAAGCAGGTCCCAGCGGCTGGCTTGGTTAGCAGTGCTGCGCAGGTCGGATACAACCTTGCAGGAACCATTAACAGTCCCGACATGGCCCTGCAGTACCGTACAGACATCTTCAACGGATTCCGGGGGGTAATCCCCAACGATCCTATGAGCCAGCGAGCGACCGTTGAGATGTTTGAGCGGTGGGGCATCGACACCACGAAGTAAATCGCTGTGGCTTCAAAGGGGACCTTAACGGGTTCCCTTATTTTTCAAAATGACCACCTCTGAGAGGCCCCATCTGTACGGCCTGCAAATACCCCCACTAAAAGCAGAGGGGGCTAGAGGTTACTCTTTCAGGAACCCTCGTATAGATAACGCTGAGGCTGCTCTGTCTGATGATTATCGCCAATCCTTATACCTATCACGAACAGCCAATCTGGCCATCCAGGCAAAGGCAAGCAACCAGACGTAATAGCCATAGGTATACCCTATAACGGTGAGCCTGCCGTCTTCGTCGTACCAAGTAGCGTGCTGCAATTGCACCGACAGTCCTGCCATTAATGCGAGTAAGGCATAGATTAGGCTGCGCTTGGCGGTCCGGGTGCGGTAGGCGGCGATGAGCAAGGGGTTTGCTAACCAAGCGGCGTAACCGTAGACGATTGACAGAAACCCCATGATGAATGCACACGATCCCGGCAAAGTGTCTTGGGTGAGTGTTCCATGCAGCCAGTTATCATCTTCTTGCCACACCGCTGGCAGCACGAGGCTAAGTAGGTACAGGGCCAAACCGAAATCACGTAGTTCGAGACGTCGCTTGCGCCATTTCATTGCTGTGGTGCTCCGTCACCGCGTGAAACTCTTTGCTTGTTGGTCATATTTGCTTAAGGGCGGAAAGGGTCAAGTTCCCCCTTGCATGGTTTCAAACGAGTAATAACGTCAGCGGAAGTTTTCGCGGTGTCGATCCTGCCTGTTTCATCAAGGTTAATTTCTGTTGTTGTTCCCCATTTCGGCGTGATGGCGATGCACCTCCGAAGCCCCTTGTTTGACCACCAATCGAACATCATGAAGAAATCCTTATCGGGGAAGATGTGACCAATATCTGCTGTCCCTTGGCCGGGGAGAATGCCTCCTTTGTCAATACGGTGCTGGGTGTTCCAGATATAGCGCAGCTCATCCTTTCCATCCTTGGGGTAATTGACGACTACTCTCGGCAACGTCACATACCAAAATACAAGTAATGCAAGCAGGAGTAGGGTTACTACTCGTCGTTTACTCAGCTTTCTTACAAATGTGGACACGAGTGCCATCTCCCCAATCCTCTGGTTTAATTGCAAGAACTTTTTCCATGATCATCTGAGCGGTAATTCCCCCGTTAGGATGTTCGGCGAATAGTTTGATCCCGATACTGATTGATATACGGTCCTGGTCGTCGTCGTAAGCCCTCAACCCATCGACACCTTCGGCCGCATGGGGCCACTGCCGTTTACCCCAATCAAATATCTTCCTGACGGATTCGGACGCGATCTGCTCAAGACCCGCACCGTCGGATAGGGCGCTTTCCGAAAGGCCTCCAGCTCGTCCCACGTAGCCGTAGTGAATGTTCGACCAAATGTCATAGAAATAATCGTAGTCACCCTGTTTGTGGTACACGACGCCGTCGTACTTCTTTGCCAGCTCCACTTTGTGGTCCCACTTACGGCCTTGGCCAACTCGCTCAGTCCAAAGCCCCATAGCTGCCGCCACATTTGCAGCACTAATAGCTTGAGGGCTGGTCGTTCCGATTTGGGCGTACCAAGGCAGCTCCATTTGCTTGCGCGTTTCTTCCGCAACGTCATAGCTGAGCAGTTCTTTCATCTTCAAGACGGAGGGGTGATGGATGTTGGTATTTATCTCGCCAGCAATGTAACTCGCCAGCTCCTCCATCATGTCAGGGTCTTTACAGACGGCAGGTTGAGCTTTTGGCTCAGGCTTCGCATCCGGCTGCTTAGAGGCTGCCTTGGGATCTACCAAAGCGTTCGCCGCTGTGGCTTTCTCTACGAGCTTAGGGTCAGCCAACAAGGTCGCCATCTTCTCGTCGTCTCGTCTATAGAGCCATCTGGCCGGAATGCTCCGAGGGCCATAAAGTTGATGATGGTTGCACCGCCAGCGTCACCCATGACAAAGCCACCACCGACATCGCCTGACCCCGAGATGATTGTCCCACCGTGACTGGTAGGGCTCCCTAAGTGGGCCATTGGACGGCCATTCACTTGAATAGAAGGAAAGCCGGTGGTGACGACTGCGCCACACCCACAGGTATCGCCAACTCGGGCAGAGCCCATAAAGTTGATGTTGGTGTCAGCAGATGCAGAGGCGATAGGGGTAGTGCCGTGGCTTGGCAATGGGCAGACGTGTTTGTCACCCAATCGAGCAGAAGAAATCATTTTGCATCGTCCTTGCGTCTTTCATCCATGGTCATGAACCAGTCATATGCTGGCTCGCGGGAGGCTACCGGAAACGGAAGGGCGGGTCTGTAGGAGAAACCCCAAAGTTGGATTTGAGTATTAGAGGCCCTCAGAGATGGTGGTTATCGTCCACCTAACCCTACAGCTCAAGGAGGGCTATGCGATGACTACACGGTGGAAGACCTGTGTTGCTGTACTCCGCACTCTGGCTACCCATCGTGTCACCTATCGATTTCTTGGTTTGCTCCTTGTCACTCTGGGAGCTGCTCAAGGTGGTCCTTTGGCCGAAGCCCTTGGGGATGTCGTCTGCGTTCTACTTGGAGGCTGCGCCGAGTGACTTCGTGGCGATTCTGGCAGGGGCCTCGCGGATTCACTGCCTTACCTCAATGACCTCAGTGAAGCCAGTCTTGTAGATGAGAATACGATCGAAAGGGGTCTCCCCAACGCTCTCGTCTGCGGGCCAATAAATTAACTGATCTTGTGCAGGGTCCCAAAACTCAACAACGAGCAATAACCAAGTGGCTTCACATGGAGCATATTGTTGAGCCTTTGCGGCTTTCCGCGCGACTACATCCTTCACTCGTGTCACTGATAAGAGCGGCGTGCGGAAGGTCTGCGACAGCTCCCATCTACATTTGGGATATTCATTTCCATCGTGAGAGAGATAGCCTATCTCCGGTGTGGCGTCGAGGGGCCAACAGCTTAGATACCCATCTGATAGCGTTGAAATTTCCAAAGCATACGAAGCCAGGTCTTTCGCGATTTGTTTAATACGTTTTGGTTTAATCAGATTCAATTCGCAGAATCCTACATAAAGCGCGATCTTGCGCCCGCCACGCGATAGGTAGATTTCTTCAGCTGAGTCGATCACCTTGAGTCGATTAACGCTCTGAAGTTGTTCGCTATCCTTAACATCACCATCCTTTATGTAGAGGTGGGCAATCTCTATCCCAAGCGTACTCTGGTTGTTCTCGCCAAGAATTACCACATCAGGCTTGTCGCCGTGCTCAACGGTTCCAAGTGGCAGCTCATAGTGTTTACTGAACAAGTCGAAGTATTTCTTCTCGATCTTCTGTTTTTCGGTGAGCTGCATAGGACTCGCCTCATCGCTGGTAGATGCGCCCAGTGTAGATCGAGTGACAGTCGCAGTGGGGGCCTTCAACTCGTGATGGATGCCTTTGAGAATCTGACAGAAAAATCTGAATGACCACCTCAGTGCTTCTATGGTCCCAAAGTCCCCCGTGGGGCCCTCGCGCCTGAGCCTTATCGTGCGCCTGCGTGGGGTCCTTAGCGCGAGCTCGCAGGCCTCTGGAAGTCAGGCATTTTGGGGCCTCGGCGGTGTCACAAAGTGTTAGAACTCTGTAACAACAGCGTTAGACATACGTCGAAAGATGTCCGTAGAATGGGCCTCTCATGCCTCATTGGAAGCCTTATGGAGTTTTTTGCCGAGTACGCAGTTTTTCTGGCTAAGACCGTGACACTGGTGATCGCCATTCTGGTGGTCCTGGCCAGTTTCGCGGCATTGCGCAGCAAAGGTCGGCGCAAGTCGGTCGGCCAGTTGCAAGTCAGCAAACTCAATGATTTCTACAAAGGACTGCGCGAACGCCTGGAGCAAACCTTGCTCGACAAGGACCAGCTCAAGGCCTTGCGCAAGGTCGAGGCTAAATCCGAGAAAAAGCAAAAGAAAAAACCTGAGGCAGCCAAACCTCGGGTGTTCGTGCTGGATTTCGACGGCGACATCAAGGCGTCGGCCACTGAAAGCCTGCGCCATGAAATCACCGCGCTGCTGACCCTCGCCACGCCCAAGGATGAAGTGGTGCTGCGCCTTGAAAGCGGCGGCGGCATGGTTCACAGCTACGGCCTGGCGTCCTCGCAACTGGCGCGTATCCGTGATGCCGGTGTGCCGTTAACCGTGTGCATCGACAAGGTCGCGGCCAGCGGCGGCTACATGATGGCGTGCATCGGCGAGAAGATCATCAGCGCGCCGTTCGCGATCCTCGGCTCGATCGGCGTTGTGGCCCAGTTGCCTAACGTCAACCGCCTGCTGAAAAAGCACGACATCGACTTCGAAGTGCTGACCGCCGGCGAATACAAACGCACCCTGACAGTGTTTGGCGAAAACACCGAGAAGGGCCGCGAGAAGTTCCAGGAAGACCTGGACATCACTCACCAGCTGTTCAAGAACTTCGTTTCGCGCTATCGCCCGCAACTGGCCATCGACGAAGTGGCCACTGGTGAAATCTGGCTCGGTGTTGCCGCGCTGGACAAGCAACTGGTGGACGAACTCAAGACCAGCGATGAATACCTCGCCGAACGTGCGAAGAAGTCCGAGCTGTACCACTTGCACTACGCCGAACGTAAAAGCTTGCAGGAGCGCATTGGCATGGCGGCCAGCGGCTCGGTCGATCGTGTGCTATTGAGCTGGTGGAGCCGGTTGACCCAGCAACGCTTCTGGTAATACTCAAAAAGCATCATCGTTAAAAAAATGAAACCGTGGATATCTCCCCCGGTTTCATTTTTTTTTGCGGGTTTTAAGTCCATACGTTTTCCTTCCGGTGTTTGCGAATTTTCCTGAGGTCATTGTCGATCGCTCCCGCTTCCGGTTGATCCGTGGTCAGTTAGGGTGGTGTTCCTGAAACGCTTGCAATGGAATGCACCATGACCGACTACCCTCACAAAGACGACAATGCACCGACCTTTCCCGGCATGCGCGAAGAGCTGAAGTCCGCTGTGGATGCCGCGCTGCCGCAGACTCCCGGCCAGTTTGGCGGACACCTGATCAAGCAGAAGTGGGGTCAAGACATTGACCCGACGACAGCGCAGCTGGTGACACTCGATTACGACTACGTCGGGCGTTCTGCGCAGAACGGCGTCCATCAGGGGCGGGTGGCGAGTTCCATGTCCCTGGCGCAGGTGCTGATTTCCAACTATCAAACCGTGGGCGACGGGCGTTTCGGCGAAACAGCGTTTGGCTTGTACACGCCACCCGATGTCGGGCCGTCCATCGTTGTTACGGAACACGTCGATGAGTTGGCCGAGCCCGGTAATGACTATCACCATTCCTACGAAGGCATTTATCGCCGAACCGTTCCGCAGCGCTACGGACCGCTGACCCAGATCGCCGTGAGGCCCGCCGATTTCAAGAAATGGGTCTGGGAACTGAATCTCCAGGACCGATATCAGGCTTACCTCGATCAAGCCTGGCCATCGGATGAAGTGATTGTCGCCCCCAGACCCCATGCGCTGAAAACCTCGGCCAAAGCGGCCTTCGTCATGGCCGCTTTGCTGCAGCAGCATGAGAACAGTCTGACCCCAAAGGGGAGCGAGCTGGCCATGCAGGCGGCAGGGCTGCCGTCGGATCAGGCATGGGCAACGCTGACGGTCGAACAACTGCAGACGCCCACCAGGGTGCCCGCGATGCTCAAGACGGGACGCCTGAAGCTTTATCGCTACACCGCGGAAGATATCTGGGGCTACCGTGACCCCGACGGCAGGATTCTGTTGTACATCCCCGGCAACTCGTCGCCCTTGCACCTGTTTGACGATTCCGGGCAATTGCATCAATGGGTTGTGAAGCAGGGCAGGCATGACGATACAAAACAGGCCTTGGCCGCCCACTTCGCCGAGGACGATCGCAAGGACGGCACTTTCCATGCCGGTGTGTTGACGGCGCTGGATGGCATGGCGGTCTACCCGAAGGTACACAGGCTGAGGAAAGAGGCGGGGTTCTTCAACGATGACGGCCTTTGGGAACCGGCCGGATACATCGGTTTCGATGACTCGCCATCAGGCATCGATCCGTTTGCCCAGCTGGTTCTGACCATGAAGGAGGCCTCCCGGGCCAGTGTCAAAACCATTCGTGACGATGCGCAGGTCAACCGGGACAACTTGAGTGCCGTCGTCGAACCGGTCGTGCAGTGGATCAACCGTTTCGGTCCGTTGGCGTTGTTCGTGCCCGGTGGTGAAGGATTGCTGGTGCTGGCCGGTATCATCGACGCCGGGTATGGCCTTGATCAGGCCGTCAACGGCGCAACATCGAGTGATCGAGCGTCGGGCGTGACCCGCACGGTGTTTGGCTTGCTCAATGCGCTGCCGCTGGCAGGCGCAGGCGTGGCGCTCAAGAGTGAAGCTACCGAGGCCGGTGCCATTGCCGAGAGAGTGCACGAACCTGGCGTAGCGCCGAGGGAGGAGGTTGCCAGACCGACGCCGGATCTGGCCGTTGCCCCGACTCCCGGACTATCGAACCTGATACTGCCGACCCGCGTGGAACTTCTGCGCGGAATCGGCCCGTCGGTGGCGTCTTTCAGCGATGAAATGCTGGCGCAGATCGGCAAGGTCAGTACAGTCGATGACGACATGCTGCGACTGATGCAGGCCGGGCGCCCGCCGACGCCTTTGCTGGCCGATACGATCAGCCGTTTCAGGATTGATCAGGAGCTCGGGCAAACTACCGTGGCACAGGGCGAGCGAGTCGAACTGTTCAACAGCCGTTACGAAGCGCTTCAGCACTCGGAACATGAATGGGGCCGGTTGTTTCAGCGCCAATACCCCGGCCTGCCCAAAAGCGCCATTGAGCAGATGCTCGACCGCTATGGAATAGACATCCAGAGTCCGCCCGAGGCGGCTCAGGTCCGGCAATCATTCGGCCGTCTCGACAGCAAGGCCCGCCAGTATCAACAACATGTGCGGTTCAATCGTGCCTATGAAGGCTTGTACCTTCGGTCGGTGGTTAGCCCGGAGTCGGACACACTGGCCCTGCATTCCCTCAAAAATCTCCCCGGATGGCCAAAAAGCCTTCGAATTGAGGTGCACGACAGTTCCCTCGCTGGCCGTGTTCTGGATCGTAGCGGTGCGTTTGACGCCGCCAGTGTTCGACGGTTGATCAAGGTGGGAAACCGTTACCAGAGTCGCGATGTGCCAACGGGCTTTTATGAAGTGGTCCTGGAAATCTTGTCCGGGGACGAACGTGAGGGGCTGCAACTTTCATCGCTCGATCCGGCCCGCGAGTTGCGGCTGAAAGTCGGCGAGCGGGCAATGCCTCGATCCGAACTCGTGCTCGGTCTGGGCAGGATGGATTCCGGTCTGCCCTTTGAGGCGCAAGGGCTGCGCGGTGGCGGCTACCCCGGTACGCCGCAGGCCGAAGGGTTGACGCACGAGATGATGAGGTTGCAGCTCAAGGAGCTTTATCCGGATTTCTCGAACGCTGAAGCAGATGAACTGTTACAGCGTGCTGGTGGCAATGCTCAGGTACACATCGATCAGCTGAAGCAACAGTTTCAGCAGCTCAACATTGACTTGAGTGGCTGGATCGATCAGGTGGCGGAAGACATTGAGGACATGGACATTCCCTTCCTGAACGAAGCTGACAACGAGGCACAGGGGCTGACTGATGAGCAGATTGAAGAACATAACGCGGACATGGTTCGGAACACCATGCACTACGAGCGTGAAACCAGGACCGAGCTGGCTGACGAGCTGATCGCCCTCTGGCAAAAGCGGGCATCGCAAGATCAGCGCGTCTATTCAGGCGGACAGCTTGTGGGGTTCAAGCTCGACCTGGCGGGCGAGGACTATCATCGATTGCCGGTCATGAACATCCGGTTCAACGAGGTCGTCGAGTTGTCGATGCCGCACTTCCATGTAACCGAGCGTGAAACCTTGAGTGGGTTCCTCGAGTGTTTTCCGAATCTGCAGACCTTGAATCTTGAGAGTGCCGAGCTGACTCAATTCGACGCCGAGGGTAGGGCGCAGACCTTTCTGCCGACGGCCATGTTCAGCCTGACTCATCTCACGTCGCTGAATCTCAGGGCCACGGGCCTGGTGTTCACCCAAGAGACGGCGTCGCAGTTGACCGGGTTGGTCAGGCTTCACACGCTGGACCTGAGTGAAAACCCATTGAGCGTACCTCCCGTGCTGCTCGGGATGAATGACTTGCGTCAGCTGAACCTGAGCGACACCCAGATTACCCGGTGCCCGATCGGCATCAGAGATGAGCCCTACATGATCTCACTGGATTTGCGTGATAACCGCATTACCCGGGTTCCGCCCGCGGTGATGAATCAGGCCGTCTCGGTGGAGCGTGTGCAGCTGTGGGGTAATCCACTGACGGACGAGGACACGCTGCGCCGACTGATCAGTCATCGTGAGCAAACGGGAATCAATTTATGGCTGAGCGCGCCAAGTGCTGACTATGGACAGCCGATTGTGTGGCTACGAGACTGCGACGAGCCGCTGCAACAGTCCCGACAGGCCCTTTGGCAGCGGCTGGCAGGTAAGCCCTCCGGTACGCGGTTTTTAGGCGTAATAGACAGGCTGAGCCTGATCGCCGACTTTCAGGTCAGTTATCTGTCGATTCAGGCGCGAGTCTGGCGACTCTTGGAGGCGGCAGATCTTTCAGACGCAGTATGGAGTCGATTGAGCGCGGGGCGTGGACGGTTTGAAAACCCATTGGTGGCTTTCAGGGCGCTGGAACAGCGCGCAGGCCTTTAAACGGATTTATCCGTGGGTTCGGTACAAGGAGGGAGCCTTGAACCCCGCGAAGGGGTTCAAGGTTTGACGATCAGCGGCGACGGAACAGCGGCAACGGTTCGTCGGTGGCGGCCTGATAGGTCACCGAGAAGTCCTTGAGACCTTCAAGGGCTTCGTACGGGTCTTTATCGGCGCGGATCGCAAAGGCGTCGAAACCGCAGCGGTGCAGGTAGAACAGCTGGTCGCGCAGCACATCGCCAATTGCCCGCAATTCGCCTTTGAAACCATAACGGTCACGCAGCAGGCGGGCGTTGGAGTAGTTGCGGCCGTCGGTGAAGGCCGGGAAGTTCAAGGCGATGACCTGGAAATTTTCCACGTCGTCACCGATTTCTTCCGCTTCTTCATCGGCATCCAGCCATACGCCCAGGCCGCCATCGCGGGCCTTGAGCATGCGGCTGTGTTCGCGCCACAGCTGCAACGGGACGATGTAGTCGTCGCAGTTGCTGATCTCGTCGATGTTGAAGTCCTTGGGCAGCAAGTGCCAGGTTTCGTCGACGACTTCGTTGTTCTTAATTATTCGCTGCATAGACACGCTCCTTGAAGAGGTCGATGCCAATACGCTGATAGGTGTCGATGAAACGCTCGTCTTCGGTACGTTGTTCGATGTACACGTCGATCAGCTTTTCAATCACATCAGGCATGGCTTCCTGGGCGAAGGACGGGCCGAGGATTTTGCCCAGGCTCGCGTCGCGACTGGCGCTGCCACCCAGGGACACCTGGTAGAACTCTTCGCCTTTCTTGTCCACCCCGAGGATGCCGATGTGGCCGACGTGGTGGTGACCACAGGCGTTCATGCAGCCGGAGATGTTCAGGTCCAGTTCGCCGATATCGAACAGGTAATCCAGGTCTTCGAAGCGACGCTGGATCGACTCGGCGATCGGGATCGACTTGGCGTTGGCCAAGGAGCAGAAGTCACCGCCCGGGCAGCAGATGATGTCGGTCAGCAAGCCGATGTTCGGCGTGGCGAAACCCTGCTCACGCAACTCGCCCCACATCGCGAACAACTGACTTTGTTCAACGTCGGCCAGAATGATGTTCTGCTCGTGAGACGTGCGCAGCTGGCCGAAGCTGTAACGATCGGCCAGGTCGGCAACGGCATCGAGTTGCTTGTCGGTGATGTCGCCCGGTGCAACACCGGTCGGCTTCAGGGACAGGGTCACGGCCACATAACCCGGCTTTTTGTGGGCCAGGGTATTGCGGGTGCGCCAGCGCGCGAAGCCCGGGTGTTCTTTATCGAGTTCGGCCAATGCCAAGGTCTGGTTGTCCAGAGCCTTGTACTCGGGGTCGACGAAGTGTTTGGCCACACGATGCACTTCGGCTTCGGTCAGCGTGGTCTGGCCACCGCGAAGGTGCTCCATTTCCGCATCGACTTTTTGCGCGAAGACTTCAGGTGTCAGGGCCTTGACCAGAATCTTGATCCGCGCCTTGTACTTGTTGTCACGACGGCCGTAGCGGTTGTAGACCCGCAGGATGGCGTCGAGGTAGCTCAACAGGTCTTGCCACGGCAGGAATTCATTGATGAACGCGCCGACCACCGGGGTACGGCCGAGACCGCCACCCACCAGCACACGGAAGCCCAGCTCGCCAGCGGCGTTGTGCACCGGCTCAAGGCCGATGTCATGGACTTCGATGGCCGCACGGTCGGAAGTCGAACCGTTGATGGCGATCTTGAACTTGCGCGGCAAGTAAGCGAATTCAGGGTGGAACGTGGTCCATTGGCGGACGATCTCGCACCACGGGCGCGGATCGATCAGCTCGTCGGCAGCGACACCGGCGAACTGGTCGGTGGTGACGTTGCGCAAGCAGTTGCCGCTGGTCTGGATCGCGTGCATCTGCACGGTCGCCAGTTCGGCAAGGATGTCCGGGATGTCTTCCAGCGCCGGCCAGTTGAACTGTACGTTCTGCCGGGTGCTGATGTGGGCATAGCCCTTGTCGAAATCGCGGGCAATCCTGGCCATCATTCGCGTCTGGCGCGAAGTCAGTTGGCCGTAAGGCACCGCCACCCGCAACATCGGCGCGAAGCGCTGGATATAAAGGCCATTTTGCAGGCGCAGGGGGCGGAATTCTTCTTCGCTCAGCTCGCCTGCCAGATAGCGTCGGGTCTGATCACGGAACTGCTTGACGCGGTCCTCGATGATCCGCTGATCGTACTCGTCGTATACGTACATATAAGTCCTGTTCTCAGGCTTGGGCCGGTCGGATCCAGTTGCGTTTTTCGCTTGCTGAAGTTTCCGATACTGCCTCGGCAATTCTGCGCGCACGGCCGCGCACTCCCAACGGAGCCGGGGCAAGATACCAGTTTGCAGTTATGCGCAAAAGTGATGTTTGAGTATATGTAAAGAACCAAAACGACTAATGAAGGCCAACGAGCTAAAACCCACATTTGTGGTGCGGGCAATCATCGTCTTAACTGTGCTCGAGTCTTTATGCAATCACCGATAAAACCGACAAGAGGCGATGCAATGAGCAACCCTACCAAAACGTCAAAACCCGATAGCACGGTCGATGCTTGGGCCATTCTGTTCCTGATCATCCTGGTCGTGGGCACTGCGGTATTTTGGGTCAGTCATCAATAACCGACCTCGTCCGGGTCCCATACCGACGATTGTCGGACAATAACCGGAATAAACGCCGTTTTCCGGGACTTCGCTGGCTATAATGCGCGGCGAATTGCCGGGGGGCTCGAACGATCAATGTTGAAGTTTTTCTACTCATTCCTGCTGATGCTTGGCGCAGTTTACGGCCCCGTTGTGCGCGCGGAATCGGTATTGTTCCTGAGCCCTGGAAAGACTGACGAAGCCTTCTGGATCAGCTATTCGCAATTCATGCAGGCGGCAGCCACGGATCTGGGCATCGATCTGCGAATTCTCTATTCCCGACGCATGCCGGAGCTCACGTTGGCGCAAGCGCGTCAGGCGCTGCAAGGCCCTGATCGTCCGGACTATCTGGTGTTCGCCAACGAACAGTACGTCGCCCCGCAGATCATTCGCCTGGCCCAGGGCAGCGGGGTAAAGCTGTTTATGGTTAACGCTTCGCTGACGGCCAATCAGCAGAGTCTGCTGCGGGATCGCTCTGATCAGTTGGGCAGCCTGGTGCCCAACGATGAGGAGGGTGGCTACCTGATGCTCAAGGAACTGATTCGCCAGCATCCGCCCGCGGCGCCCGGTCAGGTCATCGAGTTGCTGGCGTTTTCCGGCCTGAAGATCACCCCTTCGGCGCAACTGCGCGAGCAAGGCATGATGCGGGCCTTGGCCGAGCACCCTGAAGTGCGCTTGCGCCAACTGGTTTACAGCGGCTGGACCCGGGAACGGGCCTACGAACAGGCCAAACTGCTGTTCCGGCGTTATCCGAAGGTCTCGCTGGTGTGGTCAGCCAATGACGAAATGGCGTTTGGCGCCATGCAGGCGTATTCGGAGACGGGTGGGATACCCGGCAAGGATGCGTTGTTCAGTGCGGTCAACACCTCGCCGGCGGCGTTACAGGCGAAGGTCGACGGACGCATCAGCGTGCTGTTGGGCGGGCACTTCACGTTGGGCGGCTGGGCGCTGGTGGAGTTGCATGATCTTGAACTGGGTGTGGATCTCAGCCATTACGGCGGCCGAGACCGGCAAATCCCGTTGCTGCAATTGATCGACAAGGCACAGGCCAAGCGATTGCTGGCCATGGGGGAATCACCGGATTACGGTGTGAACTTCCGCCGTCTTTCAGCCAAGGGCCGGTCGACGTCGTATCGCTATCCGTTCAGCCTGCAAACCTTGATGCGCTAAACCCCGGCCAGATGCACCACCAGTTGCACGATGCCGTACAGCGTCAATGCGAACACCGCGGTGAACAAAATCCCCAGAATCACGAAATGACTGGGCTTGCCGTGAGTGAAGTCCCGCGCCCGGTTCTTCCCGCTCTGCACCCCGAACGCCGCCGCCATGACGCTGTGCAGCATCTGCCAGAAAGTGGGCGGCTTGTTGTCGGCTGGATCGTCCATAAACCCCTCGTCTGCCGTTTGAGTAAGACAAGCATAGACAACCCACGGAAAGAAGATCGCCCCAGGCGCTACCCGGTATAAATATGTACCGCCCTGGACGACAAACCTGCTGATTGACTGGTGCTTCATTTAACAGCATCAGGTATTGCCACATGAGTGGAATCCCAACGGCCCAGGAAAAGGGCCTTCACAACCATTTCATCAAAAAAAAGCTGCACGATCGGATACGCCACCTGACCCCGGCAAACATCCAGGCTCTGGATCGGGCGAGAACACCAGGAGGCCTGGCCGAAAATGCCATGCCAGACTGGTTTCAGAAGGCCTCCAGCGACCAACGACAAACCGTACGGGACGACCAGAAGCGCAGTCGAACCGCCAACGAAACCCTGGCAAAAACACTCACCGGGCTCAAAGGGGTCACCGAATTCGCGAAGCCGTTGCTCGAAGCAGCGTTGCAAAAAAAGTTCGGGTTGAAAGTTGATGTTGCGCAGACCTGGTTCTACGAGCCCTTTGCAGGCTCGCTGATCACTCACCAGACACTGCTGCAATTGGCACTGCGCAATTTTGAAGAACACCAGGCGTTTGATGAACATGACGTCATTGCTGAACGAGGTATGCGGGCTGCCTCTCTGGAAACTCAAGGAGGACCTTACGGTTGGGACTATCCGCAAAAGGGCCCTTCAACGCGCTACAGGATCAAGAAGCTACCGATAAAGCCCGCCGATTTCGCCTCGCTGTGCCGTGAACTGGATATCGGCAAGCAGTATCAGGAACATCTGACGGCGATGTTTGACGCCGCGGACAGGGCGGCCACCGTGCGCACCCAAACGCTCGGCGCGTGGGCGGACAGTCTGCGGGTGCATGCCCATATCGCCCACCTCAAATCGCTGATCACGCCATCGGCCTACAGCACATTGCTGGCCGTGCTCAACGGCGACAAATCGGCAACACTGGATGGTGAGCGCGTCACTTGCAGTCAGTTGCATGTGCTGGGGTCGCCTGTCAGTGAGCTGTTTGTCATTGGCGCAAGCCGGCGCAAAGGTAAAAAGGTCAACTTCAGCTGGACCAATCCCGGTGTAAACCTGTTTGACGTACTGGGTTACCAGGACTCGCGGATCATCGTCTGTATTCCGGGCGATCCGGTGGCGCCGGTCATGGAATATGCCTCGCTCAAGTCCTTTGAAAATGACCTGAGCTACAGGCTGCGCGATATGAACTACCAGCGCTCTTTCCTCAGGCTCATTCCTCACGGTGATGCGGGCAAGTTCCTCGGCAAGATCAAGACTGCTCTGCAAACACTCAAATGGAACCCGGATTTCCCACACCGTAAAGAAACCCTCTTGGGGCACATAGACGGAATCTACGAAAATGTTTACCGGGACGAGCCGGCTCTTGATATCAGTGAAGAATTTTTTGGCACGGAGCTGTTCGGCGAGCTGTACACGCGGCACCAGACGCGCCTCAAGGAGACAGCCGAGCAACTGGCGGTACCGACGGCCAAGGTCGATCATGACGCCTGGTATGAACGACTCGCCCGCTATGCCGAGTGGGGGCTGAACATACTCAACGTGGCGGCTTTTTTTGTGCCCGGCCTGGGCGAGGTAATGATGGCCGTGATGGCTGTGCAACTGACCACAGACATTTATCACGGGGTTGAAGCGTGGAGCATCGGGGACACGGATCAGGCCTGGAGTTATTTGAAGTCGGTGGCCGTGAACGTGGCATTCATGGCGGCTGTAGGCGCGGCTGTCAGTAAAGCGCCGAAAGTGCTGTCTACACCCATCGTCGATGGCCTGGTCAAGGTCAAATTGCCGTTTGGCAACGAACAGTTGTGGCGGCCTGGCTTGACGCCTTACCTGAGCGACAGGGTCTTGCCGGCGGGGCTCAAGCCCGACAAGCTTGGGCAGTATGAAGTGGGCGGCAAGACCTATATCAGGCTCGACGGTAACGTCTACGAAAAAACCTTCGACCCCACGCTGAACAAATGGCGTTTCAAACACCCGACGGACCCGAACGCTTACTCCCCCGTTCTTGAACACAACGGTGAGGGCGCGTGGCGCCATCGTTTCGAGCGCCCGCTGGGGTGGGATCGTGCCACCTTGTTACGACGTCTTGGCCCGGTCACCGACGGTATTGACGCGGCGACGCTGGAGAAAATCGCCGATATCAGCGGCGTTAACGACGACGCGTTGCGCAAGATCCATACGGATAACCTGCGCTTGCCATCAGCGTTATCCGACACGTTGCGGCAGTTTCAAATCGACCGTCAGCTCAATGAAATGATTGAACAGATTCGTCTCGATCAGCCGGTGCCGGACAGCCGCTACAACGCGATCTTGCCACACGTGATCAATATGCCGCGTTGGCCGCAGGGGCGGGTGATCGACGTGTTCGACAATGCAAGCCTGAGCGGTGCTTCGTCCCGCTATGGTGAGGCGTCGACACCCGTGAAGCCGAGCATCAGGATTTCCCGTGAGGATGTGTCTGCCGGGAAATTGCCCGAACGAGTGCTTGCGGCACTGGAGGAGGAAGAAATCGTTCGCTTGCTGGGGGGTGAAGGTGCACGGGTCGAGGCAGAGCGTGAAACGGTTTTTCGACAACAGCTTGGCGACCACCTTTCGGGCAACAAAACCTCATTGTTCGACACACTCAGCCAGGATTCCAAGGCAACAACGCGTGAAATTCAGGCGCTGCAGCGTACTTTCCCCAGTCTATCGACGGACGCGGCGCAAGGAGTCCTGGCCAATGCCACCGCCAAGGAACGGCTGCACATCAAACAAACCGGCCGACTTCCCACCAGTCTGTTGCTCAAGGGGCGTGCGCGCGCCCGGGTGACTCGGCTGAACAAGGCCTTGGCCGGACTGCAGCTGGAGAGCATGGCGTCATCCGACAGCCAGCGCCTGGCGCTGCACAGCCTTGAAAAACTCCCCGACAGGCCGAAAAGCCTGCGCCTGGAAGTTCGTCAGGGCGATTGCGGCGGAAAACTGCTCGACACCATCGGTAGCGAGACGGCCGAGCAAGTCAAATACCTGGTCAAGGACGGCTATCAACATCATCAAGCCAATCAGTTCCAGGCCTTCGACCAGCAAGAAAACTCGTTGAGCAGCGTACCGAAAGAAGGCGACAACTTTTTCTCTTCGGTCATGCATGCGTTGCCGGACGACGTCCGCACTCAGTTGGGCATGCCCAATGTGACGCAGGGTGCCAGGTTACAAAAGACGTTGACCACCTACGCCATGGGCCACCGTGATCAGATGATGGAAACCCTCGTGCCCAACGCCGCCATGCCACGATTCCGTTCGCCGGTGCGACTGGCCGACGGCAGGGTCGGCTACCCATTGAGCGGGCGAGGTGCCGGAGCAAAGGTGAATCCCTCATTGGTCTCCAGGTTGCGGGATGTCTATCCGATCTTCTCCGATGAGGTGGCGGAATTGATGGTCATCAAGCTTGCGCGTGATGGCATGACCGAAACGCAGATCGCCCATTTTCTGAACATGCGGGGCCGGGAATACGAGGCCCTGACGGCGCAGCTCGAACAATGGATAACCAGCGGCGGCCAGAATACTGCCCGCCATCAAGTCGCACGAAACATTCGATACGTCTGGCAGCGGAGGGGTATTTACGATGGCGATGCCAGTGTTTCTCTGGACGTGGGCGCTGCAGACAGCCTGCCGGAACTGGCCGGCAACTTTCCTCACGTAAGTCGTCTGAATATGAGTGTTGGTGGAGTATTGAGTCAGACGCCGGAAGCCTTTGTGCGCCAGTTCCCCAACGCCCGGTCGCTGACGTTGGGAGTCCAGGATGGCGTCGATAGGGTTCAACTGGCCGAGAGACTAAAGGCACTGCCGGGTATTCGTGAGCTGGAGATGGCAGGGCCGCTGGGTCCGGAATTCACCGACGCTGCCCAATCGGTGATAGACGCGATGCCACAACTGCAACGATTGGACGTGATCGGCATGGCGGGCGAGCTGGATGTCAGTCGCCTGACTCAACTGCATTCGTTGAGTGTGTACGGAACGACAGAGGTCTGGCCGAAGGGCGCTCTGCAATTGCCGCAGCTCAGGTCGCTGGATCTCACTCACTCAAGCGTCAAGACACTTCCCCCTGAATGGCTATCCGGTCATGAATCACTGTGGCCCGGCATGAAACTCAACTGGGCCAGGCTGAGCACTGAGGACTTCGTGAAGGCATACGAGTATGTGCACGACAATCCTGCGCATTTGCTGGATACCGGGCAAATGCTGGATCGTTATTGCCAAGGCACGCTACACAACGCCCTGGAGACAAGCGACGAGCTTTCGAAGATTGCCCTTGGGCGAATGAAGGTTGAGGGGTTGGCAGGGCGGGTGTTGCTGGCACGGATCAATGCACTGCGCCAGGATGGACAGGCATTGCGACAGCAACTGGAGGCGTGGCAGCAGCGAACAGCAAGAGTCAATGGCCGGCAAGTCAACATTCGGGAACGAGAATCCGTTGCCCGGCGAATCCGTGAGTGTTGGCGTGATGGTCTGCGTAAACGCTATGGCGGTACGCAGGAGGCACAGTCTTCGCAGCCTCTGGCCGGGTCTTCAACGGTGTGGCCATTGCCTGGCATGCCGCGACAAATCATTGCATCGACTCTTGATTTGTCCGGCTGGCCGCTGGGCGATCTGCCTGAACTGCCAGCGCTGTCAGCAACGAATTTTGCCCATGTGCAAACCCTGCAAATGTCGGGTGTGGTGGCCTCATCCGAGGATTTCAGTCGTTTTTTGAGCGGCTTCACCGACATTCGTGGGTTGGATCTGAGTGGCAATCAACTGCAGGATCTCCCGTCGGCATTGGGCAATCTCGGAAAACTCAGTTATCTGGAGCTGAGCCGAAATCACCTGACAATTACCCCGAGTATGCAGCAACGCTTGAACCGGTTGTCTGCCCTTGAAAGCCTGGACTTGCGCTATAACCGGCTCGATTCGCTGGATGTCAGCGCCATGACCCGCTTAAAGACCCTGCGTGTGGGTCATTCCGCCATTAAGGACTGGCCAAAAGGTGCATTGAACTTGTCCGGCCTCGGCAAGCTCGAGTTGAACAACAGCGCTATCACGACGATTCCTGAGGCTGCCCTGACCGGCCATGACGCTCTAAGGATCGATATGACTGGCTGTCGATTGACGGCCAAGGCCCGCACCGATTTGCTGGCGAGTACTTCTTCCGAAACACCCATGGGTATCTCCAGAGCCAGCTTGCAGGCGGGCATTACCCTGGGTGAGCCAGAGTACTTTCCGGTTCTGGTCGCGCAAAATCCGGACTTGTTATTGCCGCTGCCCGTTGTACCTGGCAATGACCTGACACGCTTGACCCCACAAGCCCGCTTGCGAAGGCTTGATCCGGACCTGCCAGGCGTCGAGGCGATACGGATAATTGATGAACTGACGTTACGCCATGGCGGCGCTGGCCCCCTGTATGAGCAATTGGCCAAATGGGACAGACAACATCAGGCATTGACGAAGACCCTGAACACATGGATCGAAACCCAACCACAGCGGATGGGTGAATCCTCTCCTCCTGTGTGGATTGCAGCCACCGAGCGTCGTCAGGCGGCTGACCGGATAATGGCGTGCTGGAGGCAGAACCTTCGCGGGGCGCAGGCCGTGGAGAGCGCATCGGGAGGTTACATCCTTGATCTGTCCGATAACCCCTTGGGCAATCTCCCGGCTCTACCCGCCGACTTCGCTCATGTCGGTGCGTTGAACCTGAACAACGTTTATCTGAGAGAGGAGGGGCTAAGCGATTTCCTCGGCGCGTTTACTCACGTTCATACCCTGGCGCTGAATGCCAACGCATTGAGTGCCTTGCCAGAGTCCGTGACCTCATTGAACAGCCTCAAGCGACTTTCGGCAGTCAATAACCGTTTTTCCAATGCACCTCAGCTCCAGCGTCAGCTTGCAGGATTGAGCAACCTGGAATCATTGAACCTGTCCGAAAACTGGCTTGAGTCGCTGGATGTCAGCCCTCTTACCCGTTTGCAGGCCCTCGATCTGAGTGGCAATCGCCTGGTCATCTGGCCGCAGGGAACGCTTCAGCTCCCCTCGCTCAGCGCGCTGGATTTGCGCGACAACATGATCGAGTCCATTCCGTCGGTCCTGATGGCCGATGAACACAGGGAATTGCGTGCGGGCACGAATCTGGCCAGCAACGAAACTCTGGATGGCGCGAGCCTGCTAATGCTGCGTAATCAGGTGCTGGAGGGCGAGCAGATAGTGGGATGGACGCCAGAAGAGATTGATGAGGCGTTGGAGCGGATTGATAGCAGTAGCGACAGCCGCAGCTTTAACGACAGCGATAGCGATGACTCGATTGCAAGTGACGTAGAAGTAGATTTGGATGAGGTGACAGGTACTGACGCCCGTGAGCGATGGATCGCTCCGTCAGCAGCCGACTCAGAGGAATTGATACGGATATGGAATGACTTCGAGCAAGCGCAAAACAGTAAGTTCTTCTTCAATCTGCTGACCAGAATGGAAGGTACGACAGACTTCCTGACGGGACGTCCTGATCTTGTGCGGCGGGTCCATACCGTGATGAGGGTGGCCGATAGCGACGCAGGTCTGAGGGATACGATCTTCGAAATGGCGAGGTCTGGCGCAACCTGCGTTGATGGTCAAATCCTGTTGTTCAGCGATATAGAAGTTAAGACTTTCGAATGTGAGACCGCGAAGTCAATTTCCCCGGGCCAACAAGGTAAAGTCTTGTTCAGACTTGGCAGGAACCTGTTTCGCCTTGGCGAAGTCGAGAAAATCGCTAACCGCGACATTGTCCAGCGACAGGCAAGCCGCCGTTCAACTGATCCGGCGGAAGTGCGGTTAGCCTATCGTATCGGCCTTGCCGAGCGACTTGAGTTGCCGGGGCAACCAAGAGGCATGCGCTACAGCGGCAACGTAACGCCTGTCATGCTGGATGCGGCCCATGCTGAAGTGATCGCGGCAGAACAATCATCGGCATTTGTTGATGATTTGGTCGGCCGCCAGTACTGGAGCGACTATTTGAAGGACAAATACCCTGAACGGTTCGCCCAGGTGCGAGAGGGGTTTGCAGGCAGAGAGCATGAGGTAGACGAGGCGTATCCAAATTACGGCGAAGGCGCGGAGGAACAGTACAAGACCGCCATGCGGGTGATAGAGGCAGACCTTCTCTTCGAGCAAGGAAAGTTGGTGCGCGAATTGTCTGAAAAAGAACGGACGCTGGTGGGGCTGTAACGTTTAGCGGCAGCTTTCACAAGAACCCCGGGAGTCGCACCAGTCGACTCCCGGGACCATCATCAGTTGTCGTAACCCAGGTTCGGCGCCAGCCAGCGCTCGGTCACGCTCAACTCCTGACCCTTGCGCGACGTGTAGCTCTGCACTTGATCCTTGTCGATCTTGCCCACGGCAAAATACTGCGCCTGCGGGTGAGCGAAGTACCAACCGCTGACCGCTGCCGCCGGGAACATGGCGTAGTGCTCAGTGAGGAACACGCCGCTGCGGCCGGCTTTCATTTCCGAGGCCTCGGGGTCCAGCAACTTGAACAGTGTGGATTTCTCGGTGTGATCCGGGCAGGCCGGGTAGCCCGGGGCAGGGCGGATACCGGTGTATTGCTCTTTGATCAGCGCCTCGTTGTCGAGCGTCTCGTCCTTGGCGTAACCCCAATAATCTTTACGGACCTGCTGGTGCAGCCACTCGGCGCACGCCTCGGCCAAACGGTCGGCCAGTGCCTTGACCATGATCGAGTTGTAGTCGTCGCCGGCATCCTGATAGGCCTTGGCCACTTCTTCGGCGCCGATCCCGGCGGTGGTGATGAAACCACCCACGTAGTCGGTCACTTCGCTGTCCTTCGGTGCAACGAAGTCAGCCAGGGAGAAGTTCGGTTTGCCGTCGGTCTTGATGATCTGCTGACGCAGGTGATGCAGCTTGGCAATCGGCTTGCCGTCATCGCCATAAACTTCGATGTCGTCGTCACGCACCTGGTTGGCCGGCCAGAAGCCGAACACCGCGCGGGCGCTGATGAGTTTCTCGTCGATCAGCTTGGCGAGCATTTCCTGGGCATCGGCGAACAGCGCGGTGGCGGCTTCACCGACCACTTCGTCCTGCAGAATGCGCGGGTACTTGCCGGCCAGGTCCCAGGAGATAAAGAACGGCGTCCAGTCGATGTATTCGGCCAGGACTTTCAAGTCGATGTTGTCCAGCACCTTGGCACCGGTAAAGGTCGGTTTGACCGGCGCGTAAGTGCTCCAGTCGAACTGCGGTTTCTTGGCGATGGCCGCCGGGTAACTCAGGCGCTCGGTACGGGCGCTACGGTTGGCAGTACGCTCGCGGACGTCGATGTATTCCAGGCGGGTCTTCTCGACGAAAGCCGGTTTCAACTCCTTGGACAGTAACTGCGTCGCCACGCCCACGGCGCGGGAAGCGTCGGTGACGTAGATCACTGCGTCGTTGCTGTATTTCGGCTCGATCTTCACTGCCGTGTGCGCTTTCGAGGTGGTCGCGCCGCCGATCATCAGTGGCAGATGGAAGTCCTGACGCTGCATCTCGCGGGCCACGTGGACCATTTCATCCAGCGATGGCGTAATCAGGCCGGACAAGCCGATGATGTCGCACTTCTGCTCCTTGGCCACTTGCAGGATTTTTTCGGCCGGCACCATCACGCCGAGGTCGACGATGTCGTAGCCGTTACAGCCCAGCACCACGCCGACGATGTTCTTGCCGATGTCGTGCACGTCGCCTTTTACCGTGGCCATGAGGATCTTGCCCTTGGCTTCCGGTTTGTCGCCTTTTTCCAGTTCGATGAACGGGATCAAGTGGGCCACGGCCTGCTTCATCACGCGGGCGGATTTCACCACCTGCGGCAAGAACATTTTGCCCGCGCCGAACAGGTCGCCGACGATGTTCATGCCGGACATCAGCGGGCCTTCGATCACTTCGATCGGGCGAGCGAACGACTGACGGGATTCTTCAGTGTCTTCAACAATATGTGTGGTGATGCCTTTGACCAGCGCATGCTCCAGACGCTTGTTGACGTCCCAGCCGCGCCATTCTTCGGTTTCGGTTTCCTTGACGCTGCCGTCGCCCTTGTACTTGTCGGCAATGGCGAGGAGGGCGTCGGTGCCTTCCGGGGTGCGGTTGAGCACTACGTCTTCAACGGCGTCACGCAGCTCGGCCGGGATCTGGTCGTAGATCTCCAGCTGACCGGCGTTGACGATGCCCATGGTCAGGCCGTTGCGGATCGCATACAGCAGGAACACCGAGTGAATCGCCTCGCGCACCGGGTTGTTGCCCCGGAACGAGAACGACACGTTGGACACGCCGCCCGAGGTCAGCGCGTACGGCAGTTCGTCACGGATGTAGGCACAGGCATTGATGAAGTCCACAGCGTAGTTGTTGTGTTCTTCGATACCGGTGGCCACGGCGAAGATGTTCGGGTCAAAGATGATGTCTTCCGGTGGGAAGCCGACTTCGTTGACCAGAATGTCGTAGGAGCGTTTGCAGATTTCTTTCTTGCGCGCTTCGGTGTCGGCCTGGCCGGCTTCGTCGAAGGCCATCACCACCACGGCGGCGCCGTAGCGCTTGCACAGTTTGGCGTGATGAATGAACTGCTCGACGCCTTCTTTCATGCTGATGGAGTTGACGATGCCCTTGCCCTGGATGCACTTGAGGCCGGCTTCGATCACTTCCCACTTGGAGGAGTCGATCATGATCGGGACGCGGGAGATGTCCGGTTCGCCGGCAATCAGATTGAGGAAGGTCACCATGGCCTTCTTCGAATCGAGCATCCCTTCGTCCATGTTGATGTCGATCACCTGGGCGCCGGCTTCAACCTGCTGCAGGGCGACTTCCAGGGCTTCGGTGTAATTGTCTTCACGGATCAGCCGGGCGAACTTGGCGGAACCGGTGATGTTGGTGCGTTCGCCGACGTTGACGAACAGCGAGCTGCGATCGATGGTGAACGGTTCCAGGCCCGAGAGGCGGCAGGCCTTCGGGATGTCCGGGATTTCGCGCGGCGCATAACCGGCGACGGCGTTGGCGATGGCTTCGATGTGGCCCGGCGTGGTGCCGCAGCAACCGCCGACGATATTGAGGAAGCCGCTTTGGGCAAATTCTTCGATGACCTTGGCGGTTTCCGACGGCAGTTCGTCGTACTCGCCAAATTCATTCGGCAGGCCGGCGTTCGGGTGCGCGGATACGTGGGTGCTGGCCTTGTTCGACAGTTCTTCCAGGTACGGGCGCAATTCGCTGGCGCCGAGGGCGCAGTTCAAACCGACCGAGATGGGCTTGGCGTGGGCCACGGAGTTCCAGAAAGCTTCGGTAGTCTGGCCGGAGAGCGTACGGCCGGAGGCATCGGTAATGGTGCCGGAGATCATGATCGGCAATTCGACGCCGAGTTCTTCGTACACACCTTGCACCGCGAAGATCGCCGCTTTGGCGTTCAGGGTGTCGAAAATGGTTTCGATCAGAATCAGGTCGGCACCGCCTTCGATCAGGCCTTTAGTGGCCTCGGTGTAGTTTTCCACCAGTTCATCGAAGGTCACGTTGCGGTAGCCAGGGTTGTTCACGTCAGGCGACAGCGAGCAGGTGCGGCTTGTAGGGCCGAGCACGCCAGCGACGAAGCGCGGCTTGTCCGGGGTTTCCAGGGTCTTGGCGTCTGCCACCTTGCGCGCCAGGCGTGCGCCTTCTACGTTTAGCTCGTACGCCAGGCCTTGCATGCCGTAGTCAGCTTGGGACACTTGGGTGGCATTGAAGGTGTTGGTTTCCAGAATGTCGGCGCCGGCATCCAGGTAGGCTTTCTCGATGGCGCCAATCACGTCCGGGCGCGTCAGGACCAACAGGTCGTTGTTGCCCTTGACGTCACTTGGCCAGTCGGCGAAGCGTTTGCCGCGGTAATCCTGCTCTTCGAGCTTGTAGCTCTGGATCATCGTGCCCATGCCGCCATCGAGAATCAGGATGCGCTCTTTGAGGGCGTGCTTGAGAGCTTGAAGGCGAACACTGCGATCGGACATTTGGACTACTCGGAAAGACCATGACGAAGGGGCGGGATAATAGCAAACCTGCGTGGTTTTAGAGCATGTCCCGGTTTTGCATGAATATCGCTCATGTTGGAGCGGGGGGCAGACCGGTAGAATCGCGACGTTTTTTCATGATCGGGACCAGGGATATGTCTTATCGCGTCATCAGCATTGTTTTGCTGTTTTTAAGCTGGGGCGCCGCCGCGCAGGATCCGGCCATTTCCTCTGCCATTTCCTACAGCCGCGACATCCAACCGATCTTCACCGAAAAGTGTGTGGCCTGCCATGCCTGCTATGACGCCGCCTGTCAGCTCAACCTGGGCAGTGGCGAAGGGGCCGCTCGTGGCGCGACCAAGGTCCCGGTCTACGACGGCCAACGCCGCCAGGCTGCCGCGCCGACCCGGCTGTTTTATGACGCCTTCGGTAAACGCGCCTGGCAGCAAAAGGATTTCTATTCGGTGCTCGACGCTCAAGGCAGTCAGGCCGCGTTGATGGCGCGGATGCTCGAGCTGGGCCACAAAACGCCTTTGCAACCCAATGCCAGGTTGCCAGAAGAGATCGTTCTGGGCCTGAGCCGGGAAAACACGTGCGCGATGCCGGCCGAGTTCGACGGCTACGCCAAATCACATCCCAAAGAGGGCATGCCGCTGGCGGTCACCGGTCTGACTGACCAGCAATACCAGACGCTGCAACGCTGGCTGGCGTCCGGCGCGCCGATTGACGAGCAAGGTCTTGTACCGAGCGCCAAAGAAGCGTTGCAGGTGGTGCAGTGGGAAAACCTGCTCAATTCACCGGGCGGACGGCAAAGCCTGGTGGGGCGTTGGTTGTTCGAGCATTGGTTTCTCGCTCATCTCTATTTCAAGGACGGCGAGCCGGGGCATTTCTTTCAGTGGGTACGTTCGCGCACGCCGACTGGCCAGCCGATTGATCTGATCAACACACGCCGCCCGAATGACGATCCGGGCACTCAGGTGTATTACCGCTTGTGGCCGGTGCAAGGCGTGGTTGTGCAGAAGACGCACATCACCTACCCGTTGAGCGCGGCGAAGATGGCACGGATCAAAAGCCTCTTCTATAACGGCAACTGGCAGGTCAACGCCTTGCCGGGCTACGGGCCGGAGCGTCGGGCCAATCCGTTCACCACGTTCGAGGCAATCCCGGCCCAGGCGCGTTATCAATTCATGCTCGATAACGCCGAATACTTCGTCCGTACGTTTGTTCGCGGCCCGGTGTGCCGTGGGCAGATCGCCACCGACGTGATCCGCGATAACTTCTGGGCACTGTTCCAGGCGCCTGAACATGATCTCTACATCATCGATCCGAATTATCGCGGCCAGGCCACGCCGTTGTTGGCGATGCCGGGGCAGAACGACGATGTCGGCAGCGTCCTGAGCCTGTGGCATGACTACCGCGACAAGCGTAACGAGTACGAGGCGCTGCGCCGTGACAGTTACGCCGACGCGCCGGCGCCGAGCTGGTCGACCTTGTGGGCCGGTAACGATAACGCCTTGCTGACGATCTTCCGGCATTTTGACAGTGCCTCGGTGAACAAAGGCCTGATCGGTGACGTGCCGCAAACGATGTGGCTGTTCGACTTCCCGCTGCTGGAGCGCACCTATTACCAGTTGGCGGTCAACTTCGACGTGTTCGGCAACGTCTCCCATCAGGCGCAAACCCGGCTGTACTTCGACCTGATCCGCAACGGCGCCGAGCAAAACTTCCTGCGCCTGATGCCGGCCGATTCGCGCGACGACTACCTCGACGACTGGTACCAGAGCGGCGGCAAATTCAAGATGTGGCTGGACTACGAGGCCATCGATAACGACAAAGAGACGGCGCTGGTACTGGACGAAAAGGACCCGAAACGCGATTTCACCCTGCAGTTGCTGGCCCGTTACGGCGACCTCAACGCCAAGCCGGATCCGATCAACCGTTGTGACGGCGCTTATTGCTCGCGGCCGAACATCGATCTGGCCTTGCAGAGCGCCGAGCAGGCGTTGAGTCGTCTGACTTCGCGTCCGGCGGCCGGGCTGAAGGTTATCGATCAGTTGCCGGAAGCGACTCTGCTGCGCATCGAAACCGCGAGCGGCAAGCGTGAGGTTTACAGCCTGCTGCGCAACCGGGCGCACAGTAACGTCGCGTTCCTGCTCGGTGAATCCCGGCGTTATCAACCGGGGCTCGACACGATCACCATTTTTCCGGGCGTGCTCAGCAGCTATCCGAACTTCATGTTCAACATTCCGGCCGAGCAAGTGCCTGAGTTCGTGGACGAGATGGAAAACGCCAAGGATGCTAATCGCTTCGAAAAAATCGTCGAGCGCTGGGGCATTCGCCGCAGCCATCCGCAGTTCTGGTTCTACTTCCATGACCTGAGCCGGTACGTCCACGAGACCGATCCGGTAGAAGAGGGCGTGCTGGACATGAACCGGTACGAGAATCTTTGATTAAGGGCCCTGTGGCGAGGGGGCTTGCCCCCGTTGGGTTGCGAAGCAGCCCTCTGCATTCTTCAGATACACCGAGTTGTCTGGTTTACGACTGCTGCGCAGCCGAACGGGGGCAAGCCCCCTCGCCACAGTTCCCGACAAAAATACTAGGACTTTGTACGGCGCGATGATTGGCGTAAACTGCGCCCAAGCCTGCGAGGAGTTTCCATGACCGCTATTACCATTACCGACGCCGCCCACGATTATCTGGCTGATCTGCTCTCCAAGCAGAACACCCCAGGCATCGGCATCCGCGTCTTTATCACCCAGCCTGGCACCCAGTACGCCGAAACCTGCATTGCTTATTGCAAGCCGGGCGAAGAAAAACCTGAAGACACGGCGCTGGGGCTCAAAAGCTTCACCGCTTACATCGACTCGTTCAGCGAAGCGTTCCTGGACGATGCGGTAGTCGACTACGCCACCGACCGTATGGGCGGCCAGCTCACCATCAAGGCGCCAAACGCCAAAGTACCGATGGTCAATGCCGACAGCCCGATCAACGAGCGTATCAACTATTACCTGCAAACCGAGATCAACCCGGGGCTGGCCAGCCACGGCGGTCAGGTCAGCCTGATCGATGTGGTCGAAGACGGCATCGCCGTGCTGAAGTTCGGCGGCGGTTGCCAGGGCTGCGGCCAGGCAGACGTTACCTTGCGCGAAGGCATCGAGCGCACCTTGCTCGAGCGCATTCCCGAGCTCAAGGGCGTTCGTGACGTCACCGACCACACGCAGAAAGAAAATGCCTACTACTGAGTAAGGTGTTCGCTGCAAACATAAAAAACGGCGCCCCGTGAGCGCCGTTTTTTTATGGGTGAAATTCACTGACGCCTTCGCGAGCAAGCCCGCTCCCACATTTGATCGCATTCCAATGTGGGAGCGGGCTTGCTCGCGAAGGGGCCCTATGGGCGATACAAATGCGCATGCCCCGCACGGTACAGCGATGATTCACTGAAGTGATCACTGCCCAAAACCCGACCCACCAAAATCAACGCCGTGCGTCGAAATCCCTTGGCTTCAACCTTCTGGGCAATATCCGCCAACGTCCCCACCACCCAGTCCTGATCCGGCCAGGTCGCCCGGTGAATCACCGCAATCGGGCAATCCGCGCCGTAATGCGGCAGCAATTCGGCCAGGATTTTCTCCAGATGATTAACCCCCAGATGGATCGCCATGGTCGCCCCGTGCTGCGCCAGGCTGCCGAGCTCTTCGCCGGCGGGCATCGCGGTTTTGTCGGCATAGCGGGTCAGGATCACGCTTTGCGATACGTCGGGTAACGTTAGTTCCGCGCCCAACAGCGCCGCGCAGGCCGCCGTCGCCGTGACACCGGGAATGATTTCAAACGGGATGTCGAGTTCGCGCAGGTAGCGGATCTGCTCGCCAATGGCGCCGTAAAGACTCGGGTCGCCAGAGTGCACCCGGGCCACGTCCTGGCCCTTGGCATGGGCGGATTTGATCAGCTCGATGATCTGTTTCAGGTGCAGTTCGGCGCTGTTGACTACCTGTTCGGCGCGATGGCCTTCCAGCACGGCGGCGGGCACCAGGGAGCCGGCATAGATGATCACCGGGCAGCTGCGAATCAGCCGTTGGCCTTTGACGGTGATCAGTTCCGGGTCGCCGGGACCTGCGCCAATGAAGTAGACGGTCATCGTCGGTTCCTGTGAGAAAAAGGGGCTGGGCAAAGCTTCAGATGAAGATTGCTCATGATCGAAGGCGAGGATTATCGAGGATTTTAGGCGGCGCCGGCCAATGCCAAGGTGGCCTGGGCATATTTTTGTCGTGAAATCAGCAATTTTGCCGGTGCCTGGGTCAGTTGTTCGGCCAGGGCCAGGGCGGCACTTTCCGCTACGCCGTAGCAGCCGGTGCGTTCGAACGCGATGTCCGAGCGGTGGCTGAGTTGCGGTTGATAGCCGGCCAGTTGTTCGCTGCTGAAGTACATCAACGGTAACTCCAGCTGTTCGGCCAGTTCGATCAAGCCAGGTTCTTCGCGCTTCAGGTCGATGCTGGCCAGCGCCTTGATCTGGTGAAGTTCGATTTTATGTGCCTGTAACGCCTGATCGAGCAGCGCCCGCAGCGTGCTGACGGGGCAGCCGCGCTGGCAGCCCAGGCCGACCACTAAAGTCGGCGCTGTGCTGATCTCAGTCATGCGTGGTATTGACCATCGCTTTTGCGGCGGAACAACCAGGCACTGATCAGGCCCAGGGCCAGCCAGAATGCCACGTTGGTCAGCTGCGAAGCGATTTTGAACTGAGCTTCCAGGGCTTGCGGAGCCAGCATCGAGTGGACTTCCGGTTGTGGTGCGCCGATCACGTGAGGAACGGCCAGGATTGCTACGCCGAGCACTTTCATCAGCCAGTGACGGCTGAACACGATCAATGCGATGCCAACTGCGGTGGAGGCAGCCGTGCCGATCCACCAGATCTGCCGTTGCGCCAAATCAGCCGCGGCAGTGCCCGGCAGCTCAGGCGGCAGACCGAGGGTCGGTGCCAGCACGAACGTCGCGTAACCGGCCAGACCCCAAAGCAGGCCTTGGGAGGTTTTGGTCGGAGCGCGCAAGGTGTAAAGACCGGCCAGCATCAGCGCGAAACCGACTGCTACCACCAGGTTGCCGCCGGTAGTGGACAGCACGCGCTGCCAGCCGTCTTCCGGTTCCCACGCTTCAGCATCGTGGGTGTGAGCGGCGACTGCACCTGCGGCGTGTTCGTGAACTTCAACAGCGGCGGGCTCGGATTTTTCGAACGTCTCGGCCTGCAGAATCAGTGGCGCCACCCAGAAGCTTTGCAGCAGGGTCAGCAACAGGGCGGCCAGCAGCCCGGTGAACCCTGCGGTTTGCGCAATACGCTTGATCATGTCATCAGGTCTCAATGGCACGGGAATGCGGAGCTGTGGCGGGTATCGTGCGCGGCGTTATGCACCGCTTCGATGTGCGAGAAACCGGCGAAATACACCAGGCAGGCACCCAGGATCGACGCACATACGGCGGCGGTCAGGCGTTGAGTCAGGGTGTTGGTGGTGCTGGCGGTGCTCTTATCGGTGTTGCTGCCGGTGCTGCTGATGATCGACATGGCGCTTCCCTCTGGTCTGTCAGCGGGTGATTTAGAGCGCATGGAAGACCCCTGCGAGTCGGGCACGCAGAGGTTCAAACAGCGCCCGCCCACCGCGGGTTTGTTATTCAGTGATCGTAATGGTCACTTTGTGTTGCGGGCCGGTCTCCGGGCTCACGAGGGGCACTGGCTTTCGCCTTGACCTGCAAGCATCACCTTCCCATGCCGAACTGCTGGCACAGTGGATCTGACGCTTCGCTCGCTTACCGTTGCGGGGGCAGCACCGGACTGACATGACTTTAGAGTAAAGCACATGATTCACCGGTTTCCCGTTTCACCCTCTGAAGGGCACCCGTAACAAGGCGTGTAGGAGAGCATGGGCGGGGGTTGGACGTCAATTGGCAAGGGTTCTCAGTTGGAAACTGCGGCGCTCCCTTCGCGAGCAAGCCCGCTCCCACATTTGGAATGCATTCCCCTGTGGGAGCGGCGGTGCGACGATTCGACTTGCTCGCGAAGGGGGCGCCATAGAACTCAGGTGAACATTGACCCGCCCCCACACGATGCGTAGCCTTGCGCTTTCGAGGTTCTTCGGCGTCTGCCGAAGCTAAGAAGGGAACGCGGTCGATGCCGCGGCTGCCCCCGCAACTGTGAACGGTGATGTTCGCTGCCACGCCACTGCAAACCCTGTGCAACGGGTTCGCGGGAAGGCGCAGCGAATGCCAGGCCCACAAACCCGGCACACCGTCAGCCAGGAGACCTGCCTCGACACAGATTCTCACTACAACCGGGCGGGGTGATCCGGTGGCGGAACTCTTGCGCGCGCACATCCGTCGCAGCGATTGTCGTCCCGTATGCCCGCCACCTTGCCAAAGGGCATCCGATGAAAACACTGGCCAAACTCCCCGTCACCATCGTTACCGGCTTCCTCGGCTCGGGCAAAACCACCTTGCTGCGGCACATGCTCGACAACGCTCAGGGCCGTCGCATTGCGGTGATCGTCAACGAGTTCGGCGAGCTGGGCATCGACGGCGAAATCCTCAAGCAGTGCTCCATCGGCTGCACTGAAGAAGAAGCCAACGGCCGCGTCTACGAACTGGCCAACGGCTGCCTGTGCTGCACCGTTCAGGAAGAGTTCTTCCCGGTGATGCGCGAACTCGTCGCCCGTCGCGGCGACCTCGACCACATCCTCATCGAAACCTCGGGCCTGGCCCTGCCAAAACCGTTGGTGCAAGCCTTCCAGTGGCCGGAAATCCGCAGCGCCTGCACCGTTGATGCGGTGATCACCGTGGTCGACAGCCCAGCGGTTGCCGCCGGCACCTTCGCGGCTTTCCCGGACCAGGTCGATGCCCAGCGCAAACTCGACCCGAACCTGGACCACGAATCGCCGCTGCACGAACTGTTCGCCGACCAACTGGCCAGCGCCGACCTGGTGATCCTCAACAAGGCCGACCTGATCAGCCCCGAAGACCTGGCCCGTGTGCGCCTGGAAGTCGCTGAAGAACTGCCGCCCGCGGTGAAAGTCATCGAAGCCAGCAGCGGTCGTCTGCCACTGGACGTGCTGATCGGCCTCGGCGCCGGCTCCGAAGAACACATTGACAGCCGTCACAGCCATCACGATCACCACCATGAAGGCGAAGACGATCACGACCACGATGCCTTTGACTCCATCTCCATCGAACTGCCGCAAGCCGACGAAAGTCTGCTGCTGGACGCGCTGACCCAACTGGTGGTCCAGCACGGCATCCTGCGCGTCAAAGGCTTCGCGGCGATTCCGAACAAGCCGATGCGCTTGCTGATCCAGGGCGTGGGCACACGTTTCGACAAGCACTTCGACCGTCAGTGGGGCGCCGATGAAGCGCGCACCACGCGTCTGGTGTTGATCGGTCAGGCGCTGGATGCCGCGCTGCTCGAAACGCAATTGCGCGCCGCGCTCAGCGTTTAAGCCATGCACCTGCTCAGGACCCAGCCCGGCGGTTTCGTGTCGGATGACAACATTGCCGACCTAGGGCAAACCCCCGCCGAGCTGGTGATCCTGTGCAGCGGCGATTCCAGCCTCGCGCTGCTCGCCGAAGCGGCGCAGCAGTTGCCCGACGATTACCCGAGCGTGCGCCTGGCCAACCCGATGCAGGTGCAGAATCACGCCTCGGTCGATCTCTACTTCGACGAAGTGCTGCGCCACGCCAAGGTGATTCTGATTTCGTTGCACGGCGGCATCGCCTATTGGCGTTACGGCGTCGAGCAACTGGTGCAACTGTCGGAGCGCGGTGTGCAGCTGATTCTGGTGCCAGGCGATGACCGCCCGGACCCTGAACTCAGCGAGCTAAGCACGGTGGGTGCGGAAGACCGCGATCGGCTCTGGCAGTTTCTGCGTCAGGGCGGCATGAGCAATGCCCTGGATTTTTTCCGCTGCCTTGCCAATCGTTGGCTGGATCGCGACTACGCCTGGGCCGAGCCGCAAACCCTGCCGCGCACGGCGATCTACCACCCGCAAAAAAGCCCCGCTGAACTGAAGGATTGGCAAGCCGACTGGCAGGCCGATCAACCGGTGGCGGCGGTGCTGTTCTACCGCTCGCATTTGCAGGCGGCCAACACCGGTTTCATCGATATTTTCTGCCAGCGTTTGCAGGCGGCAGGGTTGAATCCTTTGCCGATTGCAGTGGCCAGTTTGAAAGAACCCGGCTGCCTGACGGTGGTCGAGGACCTGTTGGACGAAGTCGAAGCCGGCGTGATTCTCAACACCACCGGTTTCGCTCAATCCAGTCCCGAAGCGCCGCACTTGCGACCGTTTCGCCGCAACATCCCGGTGATCCAGGCGATTTGCGCCCAGGACAACGAACCCGGTTGGCGCGCCAGCGAACAAGGCCTCGGTCCGCGCGATCTGGCGATGCACATCGCGCTGCCGGAACTGGACGGGCGGATCATCAGCCGACCGATCAGCTTCAAAGACCTGGCCTGGCGCAGTGAGCGCAGCCAATCCGATGTGGTCTGCTATCGGCCACAACCGGAGCGTATGGATTTTGTCGCCGAACTGGCGCGACGCTGGATCGATCTGGCGCGGGTGCCCAATGCTGAAAAACGCATCGCCCTGATCCTCGCCAACTACCCGACCCGTGATGGTCGCATCGGCAATGGCGTGGGTCTCGACACCCCGGCCGCCGCGCTGAATATCCTGCGTGCGCTGCATAAAGAAGGTTATCCGCTGCCGGCCGAGTTGCCTGATAGCGGCACCGCGTTGATCCAGCAGTTGCTGGGTGGCGTCAGCAACGACCTCGAAACCCTCGACCAACGTCCGTGTCATCAAAGCCTGTCGATGGACGACTACAACCTGATGTTCAACGCCTTGCCCGAGTCCAATCGGCAGGCCGTGCTGGAACGATGGGGCTCGCCGCAAAGCGATCCGATGTGCCGTGGCGGGCGAATGATGATTGCCGGACTGCGCTTTGGCCTGACCTTCGTCGGCATTCAACCGGCGCGGGGTTATCAGGTGGACCCAAGTGCGGTGTATCACGATCCGGACCTGGTGCCGCCTCACGGTTACTTGGCGTTCTATTTCTGGTTGCGCAACACTTACGGCGCCCACGGCGTGATCCACGTCGGCAAGCACGGCAACCTCGAATGGCTGCCGGGCAAAGGCGTCGGGCTGTCGGAGCATTGCTGGCCGGATGCGCTGCTCGGGCCGCTGCCGAACATCTATCCGTTCATCGTCAACGATCCGGGCGAGGGCGCCCAGGCCAAGCGCCGTACGCAGGCGGTGATCATCGATCACCTGATGCCGCCGCTGACCCGCGCCGAAACTTACGGCCCGCTACGCAACCTCGAATTACTCGCCGACGAGTATTACGAAGCGCAATTGCTCGATCCGCGCCGTGCCCGGGAATTGCAGCGCGACATCCTGCAACTGGTGCGCGAGACGCACATCGACCGCGAACTGCAACTGGACGAAAAACTCGACAGTGATGCTGATGCGGCGATCTGGTTGCCGCGTCTGGACACGTATTTGTGCGACTTGAAAGAGTCGCAGATCCGCGACGGCCTGCACATTTTCGGCGAATCACCGACCGGGCGTTTGCGTATCGATACGTTGTTGGCGTTGTTGCGTATTCCGCGTGGCGACGGGCGTGGTGCGCAATCGAGCCTGCTGCGTGCCTTGGCCAAGGCGTTCACGTTGGGCTTCGATCCGCTGGATTGTACGCTCGCCGAGCCTTGGATCGGGCCGCGTCCGATTGAACTGCAAGCCCTCACCGATGAAATCTGGCGCACGGCAGGTGATACCCGCGAACGTCTGGAACTGTTTGCCGCGCAATTGATCGAGCAAGCCTTGGTCACTGAGGTTGAGCAGCTGAACGAGCCAGGCTGGTCAGAGATGAAAGCCATCATCGACAGCCTGCGCGAAGTCGTCGCGCCACGACTGGACGCCTGCGGTCCGGCGGAAATGCGCGGTCTGCTCGACGCCCTCAGCGGTCGCTTCGTGCCCGCCGGTCCCAGTGGTGCGCCGAGTCGCGGTCGGCTCGACGTGCTGCCGACCGGGCGCAACTTTTACTCGGTGGACGTGCGTAACCTGCCGACCACAACCGCGTGGCGCATCGGTTTCCAGTCGGCCAACCTGATTCTCGAACGACACCTGCAAGACCACGGCGATCACCTGCGTCAGCTCGGCCTGTCGGTGTGGGGTACCGCGACCATGCGCACCGGTGGCGATGACATCGCCCAGGCCATGGCGCTGATGGGCGTGCGCCCGGTCTGGGCCACGGGCAGTCAGCGGGTCGACGACTTCGAGATTCTGCCGCTGAGCCTGCTGGACCGTCCGCGCGTGGACGTGACGTTGCGCGTCTCCGGATTCTTCCGCGATGCCTTTGCCAATCTGATCCGCCTGTTCGACGCCGCCGTGCAAGCGGTCGCCGCCCTCGATGAGCCGGACGACCTCAACCCCTTGGCGGCCAAAGTGCGTGCCGAGCGCGAAGCATTGATGCAATCGGGGCTGGATGAAGACGCGGCCAAGCGTCAGGCCGGTTGGCGCATCTTTGGCGCCAAACCCGGTGCCTATGGCGCGGGCGTGCAGGGCGCCATCGATGGTCGTCTGTGGCAAAGCCGTGACGACCTGGCCGAGGTTTATCTGAACTGGGGCGGCTACGCTTACGGCGGTTCTGACGAAGGCACCGCGGCGCGAGCGCAGTTCGCTCAGCGCCTGAGCCAGGTTCAGGCTGTGCTGCAAAACCAGGACAACCGTGAACACGACTTGCTCGACTCCAACGACTATTACCAGTTCCAGGGCGGCATGCTCGCGGCCGTGGAAAGCCTCAGTGGTGAAGCCGCGGCCAGTTACCATGGCGATCACAGTCAGCCGGACTTGCCGAAGATCCGCACGTTGAAGGAAGAGCTGAACCGGGTGATTCGCTCCCGGGCAGCCAATCCGAAGTGGATCGACGGCGTGAAGCGCCATGGCTATAAAGGCGCGTTTGAACTGGCGGCGACGGTTGATAATCTGTTTGCCTTCGACGCTACAACGCAGTTGATCGACGACCACCAGTACGCGTTACTGGCGGATGCGTATTTGCTGGATCCGGCGACCCGGGATTTTGTTCGCGAGCATAATCCGCATGCGTTGCGCGACATGACCGAGCGGATGCTGGAGGCGCAGCAGCGGGGGATGTGGAAGGAGCCGGGTGACTACCGTGAAGCGCTGGAGAATTTGTTGCTCGATATAGAAGAAGACAGTTAGTGCGCTAAACCCTGTGGGAGCGGGCTTGCTCGCGAAGGCGGCGTGTCAGTCAACATCAGTATTGAATGTCCCACCGCCTTCGCGAGCAAGCCCGCTCCCACAGGTATGAGGTTTGCCTGTGAATTGCACTGATGCAACTACCGACCATGACCGAGTATTTAAGATGACCGACACCCCCCATTTCCCTCTCTCCGCCGTGGTCGGTGCCGACGATCTGAAACTCGCCCTGTACCTGACCGCCATCGACCCGAAAATCGGCGGTGTACTCATCGAAGGCCCTCGCGGCATGGCCAAGTCAACGCTGGCCCGTGGCCTGGCGGACTTGCTCGCCAGCGGCCAATTCGTCACCTTGCCGCTCGGCGCCACCGAAGAACGTCTGGTCGGCACCCTCGACCTGGACGCCGCCCTGAGCGAGGGTCGCGCACAGTTTTCCCCCGGTGTGCTGGCCAAGGCCGACGGCGGCGTGCTCTACGTCGATGAGGTCAATTTATTGCCCGATCACTTGGTGGACCTGCTGCTGGATGTGGCCGCCAGCGGTACCAACCTGATCGAGCGCGACGGCATTTCCCATCGGCATTCGGCGAAGTTCGTGCTGATCGGCACCATGAACCCGGAAGAGGGTGAGCTGCGTCCGCAACTGCTCGACCGTTTTGGCCTGAACGTCGCCCTCAGCGGTCACACAGCACCGACCGAGCGCGGCCAGATCATCCGGCGACGGCTGGATTTCGACAGCGATCCCCACAGCTTCTGCGCCGAATGGGAAAGCCAACAGCAGTCACTGCGAGAGCGTTGCCAGAAAGCGCGCAGCGGACTGGCAAGCATCCCGCTCGACGATCATGCGCTGGCGCAGATTACCGAGCGCTGCTTTGCCGCCGGTGTCGATGGCTTGCGGGCCGACCTGGTCTGGTTGCGCGCGGCGCGTGCCCATGCAGCGTGGCGTGGGGCGAGCGCAATCGCCGAGGAAGATATCGACGCCGTTGCCGAATTTGCCTTGCGCCATCGCCGCCGCGAGCCATCGCCACCGGCGCCGCAACACAGTCAGCCGCCCTCTACGCAAAATGCCAACCCGAGCGAAGGCCAGGGCCAATGGGGTGAAATGCCCGCTCAGGCGCTACCGGTCGGCGCACGACGTGACGTGCCGAGCTGGCCAAAAAAGCCCTAGGCATTCGCCCTCGATCTGACGCGGGGGCGAATGCCAGACCCCGCGCCGGACGGCTGGATAACGGCAAACAGGGTAAACGTCACGCGGCGCGTAGCGGCTCGATCAATTGGCCCGGCACATTGCTGAACGGCCGCCCGCGTCAGCGCGACGACGTCTTGTTTCACCTGCGCACTCGTTCGCCCCATGAACTGTGGCTGGTGATCGTCGACGCCTCGGCTTCGACTCGTCGCCATCAGGCGTTGAGCGATGCCAAGGGCTTGCTGGCGCAACTGTTCGACGATGCCTATCGCCAGCGTGCACGCCTGGCGTTGCTCACGGCCAGTGGTCATGTGCCGAAGTGGCAGGTGCAAGGGTTGAAAGCCTCCGCCGGTTTGCGCAACTGGCTTGATGGCCTGGGCGCGGGCGGTGGTACGCCGTTGCTGGCGGCGCTGGGTGAGGCGGGGCGCTGGCTGGCGGTCAGGCAGAAGCGTTTTCCGGCGGAACAGCAGCGCTTGTTGCTGGTGACCGATGGCCGATTGAAGGATTGGTCGATGTTGCCGGCGCTCGATTGTCCGGGGCTGTTGATCGACATCGAACGGGGGCCGATTCGGCTTGGGCGGTCTAGAGTATTGGCTACCGAGTTGCAGGCCGAGTATCGGCATATCGATGAATGAACGACGTACGACCGTAGGAGCTGCCGAAGGCTGCGATCTTTTGATCTTCACAGGAGTGAGTCATGCGCGTTCTAGCTGTCAACCATCAGGATGATTTCCGCGTCAAAGCCTACGCCGGCACCAATGGCGTGCTGTTGGCCATGGACCTGGCCGAACCCCGCCGCAAAGGCTTATTGGGTTTCGCCATCGAAAAACAGCAAGGCAGCAAGCCCTGGTTGTTCCTGTTCAACAGCCTGACCTTCCCCGGCAAGGTGCACACATTTCCCCAGTTCCACGCCACCCCCAGCGATATCGCGCCGTTGCAGAAATTTCGCTGGGCCGATTATGCGGTCAATCCGGGGATGACGATCCATTACCGAATCCACCTGGCCTACGGCAGCGTTGATGCGCCGCAACTGGGTGAATCCCTGGAAGTGACGGTCACCTCCGACAATGGTCAGCCGGGTAACCAAAGCGTGATCTTCAACCGTGCGGTCGCCGCCAGCCAGGCGTTCCAGCGCAAGTTTCCCGAGCTCGACGCGCTGATCAGCGCCAACAAGAACCTGCCCATCGAAGCCTGGCCGGATGCCCCGCGGCAATGGCTGGAGAACGGTTTGCTCGGGCGTTTGCTGGGGTTTATCGAGCGTGCGGTGGATGAACAGTGGGCGCTGGACATTGCCATCTACGAGTATGAATTGCAGGCCGTTGTCGATGCGGTCAATGCCGCGTTCGAACGTGGGGTAAACGTTCGAGTCCTGTATCACGCTCAACCGGACGATGATGACACCACCATCAACGAGGCCAGCCTGGAAAAAATCCCAGCGGTGCACAAACGCGGGCGGGTCACCCACAACATCTTCCATAACAAATTCATCGTCCTGAGCCGGCTCGACACAGCGGGACAGCGTCAACCCGAAGCGGTGCTTTGCGGCAGCACCAATTTCACGCCCAACGGCGTTTACCGACAGGCCAACGTGGTGCATGTGCTGGACGACACACGCGTCAGCGCCAGCTATCTGCACACCTTCGAGCAGGTCTGGGCTAACCCGGCGGATGTCGGTGCCACCCGAAACTGGCTCACGCAAAACAACCCGATGGATCCGCTGCAGCCGATGTTCGCCGGTTTCTCTCCGCGCTCGGGAAAAGGTGATCTGCAAACGTTTGTCGAGATCATCAACGCGGCGAAAAAAGACGTGCTGTTCGTCACCGCGTTCGCCTTGCCCGACGACATCCTGAGCGCCTTGCTCGGTCTGCCCCACGACGACATTTTGCGTTACGGCCTGCAAAACACCGCCAGCAGCATCACCGGTTTTCACGCCGACCGCACCGCCGAATTCGCCGCCACCGCGCTGCTCAATACCGGGCTGGAAGGCTGGCTCCGCGAGAACATGAAAGGTCAGAAGGGCAACCTGCTGGTGCACACCAAAGCCGTGGTGGCGGACTTCACCAGCGATGCGCCGACGATCATCAGCGGCAGCCATAACCTCAGTGCCGCGGCCAGCAATGGCAATGATGAAAACTACCTGATCATTCGCGGTGATACCGATCTGGCAGACCGTTATGGTCTGGAACTGCTGCGGTTCTACGAGCATTACCGCTTTCGCTATTTCGCCAAAAAACTCGCGCTCAAGCAGGTCCAGCCGTTGGCGGCGGATGACAGCTGGACCGATGATTACTATCGCGCGGGGGATTTGCGGATGCTGTCGAGAGTGCGCTTTTCGGGCCGATAAGCGCTATGACCTGTTCATCGCCTGCCGGTACTGGCGAGTACGCCGTGCGATGTATAGGCGGTCGAGAATCAGTGCCCATAGAGCCGACACGTCGGGACGGGTCTTGCGCCCACGGCTCAGGCGATTGAGCTGGAATTTCACGACGGCCATGCTCGCCAGTGCCGCCAGAGGTTTGCGTTTCCAGCGAATCGGCGGCAGTTGCGGGTGACTGTTCTGACCTTCGCGCCAGCGTTTGACCAGTTGAGGTTCAATCGCCAGCGCCGTGCCGATCCCGGCCATGGCGATGCCGCTGTCGAGCACCTGTTCGACGATCGCCAGGCGTCGAATCCCGCCCGTCACCATCACCGGCATGTTCGCCACGCTGGCCAGCTCACCGGCCATCTCCAGAAAGTACGCTTCACGCGCCAGGGTCCGACCATCCCGGGCCTCGCCTTGCATGGCCGGGGCTTCGTAGCTGCCGCCGGAGAGTTCCAGCAGATCGATCGGTTGATCGTTGAGCCACTGGATGACTTGTCGGGCGTCGTCGGCATCGAAACCGCCGCGCTGGAAGTCTGCGGAGTTGAGCTTCACCGCCACGCAAAATGTCGGCGACACGGCCTTGCGCACGGCGCTGACCACCGCCAACAACAAGCGCGCACGATTTTCCAGAGAACCACCCCAGCGGTCGGTTCGGCGATTGGTCAACGGCGAGAGAAACTGGCTGATCAGATAACCGTGTGCGGCATGAATCTGCACCCCGGTGAAGCCGGCCTTTTCCGCCAGGGCAGCGCTGGTGGCGAAGCGTTGGATGACCTCTTCGATGTCGCGCTCGCTCATGGGTTTGGGCTCGGCAAACATCTTCGAGAACGCACCCAGGTCCAGCGCCACCGCGGACGGCGCCCAGGCTTGCTGGCCGAGGTTGGCCATGGTCTGACGGCCGGGATGATTGAGCTGCATCCAGAACTGCGCGCCACCGGCCCGACCGATGCTGGCCCACTGGCGAAAGCGGTCCAGGTGGCGCTCATCTTCCAGCACCACGCCGCCGGGGCCGGTCATGGCGCGGCGGTCGATCATCACGTTGCCAGTCAGCAACAGTCCGGTTTCGCCTTCGGCCCACGCCTGATACAGCCGAAACAGGGCCTCTGCAGGTGCCTGCCCGCTGTCAGCGAGGTTCTCTTCCATCGCGGCTTTGGCGATGCGGTTGCCGATGGTCTGGCCGTTGGGCAAATTCAACGCTTGGAAGGGCGACATGCTTGACTCCTCATCAGTGAAGAGTAGAGGCTAAGCTTAAAGTTAACTTTAATGTCAAGCAGGCAAATGAGGTTGTGATGAAGATTGGTGAACTGGCGGAGTTAAGTGGCTTCAACCCGTCGCGTATTCGGTTTTACGAGGCCCAGGGCCTGATACAGAAAGTGGAACGTCGGGCCAATGGCTACCGGCATTACCCCGAGCAGGTATTGCAGACGCTGTACCTGATCCAATGCGCCCAGCAGGCCGGGTTCAGCCTGGAAGAGTTGAAACAGTTGATGCCGGACACCATCACCGGTGAATTCAAGCACGACGAACTGCTGGCGGGGCTTAAGCGCAAAGTCGATCAGATCGAAGAAATGCAGCTACACCTGGCGCAGAGCAAGGCGAAGCTGCTGGCGGTGATCGACGACATACAGGCGAAACCCGAAGGCATGGGCTGTGATGCGAATGCCGAGCGGGTGCTGGCGTCATTCAAGCATTCGCGCCGATAGCTGCAGTCGACGGAGCGGGGATCGGATTGCGCATCAGCGTGCCCACCACCAGCGCACCCAGTAGTGCCAACAACCCCGCGACCCAAAGCAGCAGGCTGAAACCACCGACGAAGGCTTGGCGGGACAACGGTTCGACCACGGTGCGCGCGGTTTCCGGCAACAGGCCCATCGCCGCCGTCATATCGCCAGCGACCACCCGCGAGGCGATGCCCTGGGTTTGGCCGAGCCATTGCGCACCCTGTGCCGTCAGGCTCGTACGCAACAACAGCTCGGTATGACTGGACAGCAAGGCGCCGAACACGCCAATGGCCAGCACGATGGCGCTGAAACGCATGGTGGTGCTCATGCCTGAGGCCATGCCGGTGCGCTCCCGTGGCACGCAAGCCATGATGTTCTTTTGCGTATCTCCGTTGAGCAGCCCGGCACCGGCGCCCGTCACGGCAATCGCCAGGGCGAAGGGCAGGTAACCGCCGCTGCTGACCGCCCAGGCACTGAGCAGATTGCCGCTGCCGACCAGGGTCAAACCGGCGGCCATCAACGTGGCGGGGGCAAATCGACGCGCCAGACGTACGCCGATGCGCGGGCAAATCAGCATGGTCAGGGCAAACGGCAACATCCCCAGGCCTGAAGCGATGGCCGAGAAACCCAAGCCGTTTTGCAGGTAGAACGGCAACAGGGTCATCATCACCTGGGCACAACCGGCGTAGGCAAACATGCCCAATAGCGCGCCGATGAAGCGCGGATGCTTGAACAGTTGCAGATCGACCATCGGCCGCGGCTGCATCCGTTCAATCACTACGAACAGCCCCAGCAACAAGGCGCCGCCGATCAGACGAGCGTAGGTCAGCGGATTGCTCCAGCCGATCCGGTTCGCCTCGATCAGGCCCCAGATCAGGCACAACAAACTCGCACTGAACGCCAGGCTGCCCCAGGGATCGAGGCGTGCGGATTGAGTGTCGCGGGACTCCGGCACGGCGCGCCAGACCATCACCATCAGGAACAATCCGACGGGCAGGTTAAGGTAGAAAATCCAGCGCCAGCCCATGTATTCGGTGATCAGCCCGCCGACTGTCGGCGCGGTGGTCATCGCCACCCCCATGCACGCGCCCCAGAACGCCCAGGCCTTGGCCCGCTCCACTTCGTCGTGAAAGGTGTGGCCGATGGAGGCGAGCGCCGAGGTCAGCAACAACGCCGCGCCGACACCCTTGACTGCCCGGGCGATGTCGAGGAACAGCGCGTTGGGCGCGGCACCGCAACCGATGGACGCGAGGATGAAAATGGCCAATCCGCAGAGCAAGGTTTTCTGCCGACCGAAGCGGTCGGCGATGCTGCCAGCCGGCAACAAAAGGGCGGCGAAGGCCAGCATGTAAGCGCTGACTACCCATTCGATGTCGGCAAAGTTTGCGCCCAGGTCGCGGGCGATCGTGGGCAGCGTCACGGCGACGATGTTGGTGTCGAGAACGATCAGCGAGCAAACGCCTGAGGCTGTGAGTAATGTCAGACGCGGGCTCACCTTGGGTTTGACGGGCATGGCAGCGTTTCTCTACTGTGAAAGTCAGTGCAGCTTATCGCCGGCTGCTACTTTCCTTGTTAGGTACGCCTTGTCACTTCATTACCTTTGAGCTAACGCACAGATGGATATTCGCCATTTTCGTTATTTCCTCGCCGTTGCCCGGCAAGGCAACTTCACCCGCGCCGCCGAACAACTCGGTATCGCACCGCCGACCTTGACTCGACAGATCCAGGACATGGAAAACGAACTCGGCACGCGATTGTTCGTGCGCCAGACACGTGAAGTCAGCCTGACCGAGGCCGGCGCCGCGCTGTTGATCGAGGCCGAGGCGACGGTGCGGCAATTCGAATACGCTCAGTACAACGCCCAGCGTGCCGGGCGCGGGGATATTGGCCATATCGAACTGGGTTACGTGGCTTCGGCGGTGTATTCGGGCTTACTGCAGAAACAGGTGCAAGCCTTCAGCCGCGAGTGTCCTGACGTCAGCCTGAACGTACGGGAAAGTCCCATGGCGTCATTGCCGGTGATGGTGGCCGAGGGGCGTTTCGATATTGGCTATGTCCGCTCACCCATGACTTTGCCCGAAGGTCTGGATGCCATTCGCCTGGACGCAGAAGGTTTTGTGCTGGCGCTGCCGACCGAGTCCTGGCTGTGCCGATTGCCAGAGATTGGCCCGGAACATTTGCAGAACGAGACGTTCATCCTGCCGGAGCAAATCAGCGGCACCTTGCAAGTCGCCGCCGAGGGTGGATTTGCGCCGAAACTGGGTGCGCAACCGGGTGGGTTGGTGGCGGTCATTGCGTTGGTATCGTTGGGGCAGGGCGTTGCAGTCGTGCCTGAGTCGGTGGTCGGGCATGTGGGTTTACCCGGCGTGTTGTACCGGGCAATCAAAGGTTGCGAGGCGAGTTCGTGGTTGTCGTTGATTTATCGTCGGTTCGAGAAGTCCGCTGCGGTGTCCAGGTATATCGAGCAGGTCAAAAATCGCTAAGCGCGAAAGCGATCTAACAGCAAACCCGCCGACTCAATTGCCCAGTTGCGCGAGGCACAGTGCGCAACCTTCGCAGGGTCTGGCGCAACCATGCCAGATCGTGAACCGGTTTACGCTTCACCGTTGCCGGTTTCACCTTGCCAATGTGCCTGGCGAAGTCTTCCTGCAGGGTTTGCTCAGTGCCGATTCCCTTGAGCTTCTTCAGCAGCTTCCCATCCTTGTAAAACAGCACGGTCGGAGTGCCGGTGACGTTCGGGTGGCGGGGGGATTCGCTGGTGTTCAGCATGTAGATCTGCGCGTGATGGCGATATCGCTCGCCAATCTGACGAAAAATCGGCGCGGCTGTTTCGCAGGCGGGGCAGTGTTCATTGCCGAAATACAGGATCACCGGGCGCCAGGTTTTCAGGGCCTTGCGGTAGACAGGGGCCAGTGCTGTAAGAGTGGTTATCGAGCTCATTGAAATCTCCATCTTCAATATGGGCACGTGTTGTAGCAGTGAAGGGGTTGGTAGCCAGATGGCCGGCTACCAACTGGTCAGACTTCAACGGCGTTCGAGCCGCACATCATCGAAATAAGATCCAAAAGCGTCGAATGGACCATCGTTTGCTTCCAGCTTGATCGACACTTTGTTGGTGCCTGCAGGCACAGTGAAGTCTACGAAGTGTGCGCTCCAGGGGGTGTCACCGCCGATATCGAGGCGTCGCATCTCCCATGATGGATGCAACAAAACTTGTGCTGTGCAGGCGGAGCCTCGCTCTGTTTTCATTTTCACGGAAAACCGGAACTCACCCTCGCTGGCGATCGTAACGTCCTGAGTGATCAGGCCAGGTGCCTGCAAGACACAATAACCTTCTTCGTAGCGGGCTTTCTGCGGTGTATCAGTCGTCCAGTACTGGCCTTCCTGTGTGAATTCACCATTGCGCAGCAAGTTGGCGGTTGCGGATTGTTGAGGCATGGGAAAACTCCTGTAAGTGGTTTGTCAAAAACCGCAAGCCCATCCAATCGCGTGAGAGGGGAGGTTTGAGCGGCTGCACGGATTGAGCGCTCATAACCTGCGGCCCACAACTGTCATATCTGACAGGTCACGTCTAAAAACCGATGAACGGTCATAAGTGGATAGCCTGGCGAATTAGTGCGAACGGGCAGGCATGCGCCGTGTTTTTATGGTACGCCACGCACCTTTTGTGGCCTTGCTACTCATGGGTGTAGCCCGCGGTAGCAGCCTCGCCGCGGTCGATGGCGCGCAATGTTCAGGTCATGTTTTTCTATCTTCTTGAATTAATAGTCTTTTCGGATCCACGAAGATTTTCCGTCAATCCTGTGGCACACTTTCTGCTGTCTATTCCGTTGTTACATACCATCTTCCGGTATAGCGGAATAAACATCACCCTGGAGTGCTTGCCATGCATCGCCGACCTTCCTTGTTTAAAGCGTGTGTTTTTGTTCTCGCGGCTTCGGCTGCTGCCATGGGTGTGGCCCAGGCGGCGGACAGCAAGCTCGATAGCGTGCTGGCCCGCGGGAAACTGATTGTGGGCACCGGCAGTACCAATGCGCCGTGGCACTTCCAGGGAGCGGACGGCAAGTTGCAGGGTTTTGATATCGATATCGCGCGGATGGTGGCCAAAGGGTTGTTCAACGACCCGAGCAAGGTCGAGTTCGTGGTGCAGTCGTCCGATGCGCGGATTCCCAACCTGCTGACCGACAAGGTCGACATGAGTTGCCAGTTCATCACCGTCACCGCCAGTCGTGCGCAGCAAGTGGCGTTCACGCTGCCGTACTACCGCGAAGGTGTCGGCCTGCTGTTGCCGGCCAACAGCAAGTACAAGGAAATCGAAGACCTGAAAGCTGCCGGTGACGGCGTGACCGTGGCGGTGTTGCAGAACGTGTACGCCGAAGAGTTGGTGCATCAGGCGTTGCCCAAAGCCAAGGTCGATCAGTACGACAGCGTGGACCTGATGTATCAGGCGGTGAACTCCGGTCGCGCCGACGCCGCTGCCACCGATCAGTCCTCGGTGAAATACCTGATGGTGCAGAACCCTGGCCGCTATCGCAGCCCGACCTACGCCTGGAGCCCGCAAACCTACGCCTGCGCCGTCAAACGTGGCGATCAGGATTGGCTGAACTTCGTCAACACTGTTTTGCATGAAGGCATGACCGGCGTGGAGTTCCCGACCTACGCGGCGTCGTTCAAGCAATGGTTTGGTGTAGACCTGCCGTCGCCAGCCATCGGTTTCCCTGTCGAATTCAAATGATCCCGTGAGAGCGGGGCGGTGATGAATCGCCCCGTTCAAGGTACTGCTGACCATGAACTATCAGTTGAATTTTGCCGCCGTGTGGCGCGATTTCGACACCTTGCTGGCGGGGCTCGGTCTGGGCCTCGAACTGGCGCTGGTGTCGATCGCCATCGGTTGCGTGATCGGCCTGATGATGGCGTTTGCTTTGCTGTCAAAGCACCGCGCATTGCGGGTGATGGCGTCGGTGTATGTGACGGTGATCCGTAACACGCCGATTCTGGTGTTGATTCTGTTGATCTACTTTGCCTTGCCCAGTCTGGGGATTCGTCTGGACAAGATCCCGTCGTTCATCATCACGCTGTCGCTGTATGCCGGGGCCTATCTGACCGAAGTGTTTCGCGGCGGGCTGTTGAGCATTCCCAAAGGGCAACGTGAAGCCGGGTTGGCAATCGGTCTGGGCGAGTGGCAGGTCAAGGCGTACGTCACCGTGCCGGTGATGCTGCGCAATGTGCTGCCGGCCTTGTCGAACAACTTCATTTCGCTGTTCAAGGACACCTCGCTGGCCGCGGCGATTGCCGTGCCGGAGCTGACCTATTACGCGCGCAAGATCAATGTCGAGAGCTACCGGGTGATTGAAACCTGGCTGGTGACCACAGCGCTCTATGTGGCGGCCTGTTACCTCATTGCCATGATGCTGCGTTACCTCGAGCAGCGTCTGGCGATTCGCCGATAGGAGGCCCACATGTACGAATCCCCCAGTTGGTTGCATGAGTTATGGGTTGCCCGGGAAGTTTTGTGGCAGGGCTTTTTGACCAGTGTGCAGGTCTCGGCCCTGGCGATTCTGTTGGGCACGATAGTCGGCATCGTCGCCGGTCTGGTGCTGACGTACGGAAAGTTCTGGATGCGCGCGCCGTTTCGGTTTTACGTCGACATCATTCGCGGCACGCCGGTGTTTGTATTGGTGCTGGCCTGCTTCTACATGGCGCCGGCGCTGGGCTGGCAGATCAGTGCCTTTCAGGCCGGTGCGTTGGGGCTGACGCTGTTTTGCGGCTCCCACGTCGCCGAGATCGTGCGCGGCGCGTTGCAAGCACTGCCCAGTGGTCAGATGGAAGCGAGCAAGGCCATCGGCCTGACGTTTTATCAAGCACTCGGTTACGTCCTGTTGCCTCAGGCGCTGCGGCAGATCTTGCCGACCTGGGTCAACTCGTCCACTGAGATCGTCAAGGCTTCCACGCTGCTGTCGGTGATCGGCGTGGCTGAGTTGCTGCTCAGCACGCAGCAGATTATCGCCCGGACCTTCATGACCCTCGAGTTTTACCTGTTCGCCGGATTTCTGTTTTTCGTCATCAACTACGCCATCGAATTACTCGGCCGGCACATTGAAAAGCGGGTGGCCTTGCCATGACTCAACCTTCGCTCTCTAACGTAAAAGATGCTCAAAACGGTCAGGCCTTGCTGGACATCCGCGGCCTGCACAAACAATACGGCCAACTCGAAGTGCTCAAGGGCGTCGACCTGACCATGCAGCGCGGCAACGTCGTGACGCTGATCGGTTCCAGCGGCTCGGGCAAGACCACGCTGCTGCGCTGCGTGAACATGCTCGAAGAGTTCCAGGGCGGGCAGATCATGCTCGATGGCGAGTCCATCGGTTATGACGAGGTCAACGGCAAGCGCGTGCGTCACCCGGAAAAAGTCATCGCCCGGCATCGGGCCATGACCGGCATGGCGTTCCAGCAGTTCAACCTGTTTCCGCATCTCACGGCGCTGCAGAACGTCACCCTCGGTTTGCTCAAGGTCAAAAAGCTGCACAAGGATGAAGCGGTGGCCCTGGCGGAAAAATGGCTGGAGCGGGTCGGCTTGCTGGAACGCCGCGATCACTTCCCCGGTCAGTTGTCCGGAGGTCAGCAGCAGCGCGTGGCGATTGCCCGGGCGATTGCGATGAACCCGAGCCTGATGCTGTTTGACGAAGTCACCTCAGCCCTCGATCCGGAACTGGTGGGCGAAGTGCTGAACGTGATCAAAGGCCTGGCCGAAGACGGCATGACCATGCTGCTGGTGACCCACGAAATGCGCTTCGCTTTCGAGGTCTCGGACAAGATCGTCTTCATGAATCAGGGGCGGATCGAAGAGCAGGGGCCACCCAAGGAACTGTTCGAACGCCCGCAATCGCCACGACTGGCGGAATTTCTCAAGAACACGCGGTTCTGACTTTTACAAAAGAATACTCACTTTCAATCAGGAGAAACATTCATGAGCATTACTCGTTACGGCACCGGCAGCACCGCCGCAGGCGGTCAGCCTCGCCCTTTCGCCCGAGCCGTTGAAGCCGATGGCTGGCTGCACGTTTCCGGGCAGGTGCCGGCGCTGGATGGCGAGATCATTACTGGCGGAATTGTCGAACAGACCCACCAGACCATGAAGAATCTGATCGCGATCCTGCAAGAGGCCGGTTATGGCCTGGAAGATGTGGTGCGTGCTGGTGTGTGGTTGGAGGATCCGCGGGACTTCACGAGTTTCAACAAGGTCTTCTCCGAGTACTTCAAACCCGAACACGCACCGGCCCGGGCCTGTGTGCAGGCGAACATGATGGTCGATTGCAAGGTCGAGATCGACTGCATCGCGTACAAGAAAAAGGCCTGAGATTTGCGGTGAATTCTTCGCGAGCAGGCTCGCTCCCACATTTGGATCGCGTTCCCCTGTGGGAGCGAGCCTGCTCGCGAAAGCGGCCTAACAGTCGCCGCTGCACTCTGGTTAAACTCCCGGCCACTTTGAATGGGAACCTGAAGCAATGACCGAAGACACCATCAAGCGCCGGGCTCGCGGTCTGGACCGGGCGTTCGATATCCTCGATTTCCTCAAGGAAGTCGGCAAGCCCCTGCGCCCGAACGAAATCGCCAGCGGCATCGGCAGCCCGAAATCCACAGTCTACGAATTGGTTGCCTCCCTGCTGGAGCGACGGATTCTGGAGGCCGTGGGCAAGGACGGTCACGTCTACCTCGGCCGTCAGCTGTACTTCCTCGGGCAAGCACATTTACGCCATTTCGACCTGACCCGCGAGGCCGATCACGCCTTGCAGGAAATCGTCAGCCAGACCCGCGAAACCGCGCAGATGTGCCTGCTCAACGGACGAAAATACACCGTGGCCTTGATGAAAGAGGGCGAGCGGCATTTCCGCATTTCCTCGGACATCGGCGAGAACGCGCCGATCCCCTGGACCGCTTCCGGGCGCCTGCTGCTGGCGCATTTGAGCGACCAGGAAATCGTCGACCTGATTGATCACGACGACTTCATCCTGCCCAATGGTGAACGCCTGCCGCTTGAACAGTTTCTCGGTGAAATCCGTCAGGCCGATATCGATGGCTTCTTCTCCTTCGATAGCGTTGCCGACACCTTTACCCACTGCTTCGCCGCCCCGGTCAAAGACCCGAACGGCGTGGCCATTGCGACCCTGTGCATCGTCGCCCCACGGGCCGATGCCAAGAACAATTACAACGACTACCGCCGGGTGCTGATTGACAGCGCCAACAGCCTGGCCCGTCGCATCAACGAATAACAGCGGCTGCCTGCGGCTGCGAATGTGAGGAGTTCGACCATGTTTTCTGCCAAAAATACTGCCACCGTGGAAAAGGGCTTTGCCCACACAGGCGCCAATCTGGTGCGCGACGTCAGCCTGCCTGCGCTGGTGCTGCACCGCGAAGCGCTGGAACACAACATTCGCTGGATGCAGGACTTCGTCAGCAACAGCGGCGCGGAACTGGCGCCGCACGGTAAAACCAGCATGACTCCGGCGCTGTTTCGTCGCCAACTGGATGCCGGTGCCTGGGGCATTACCCTGGCCAGCGCCACGCAAACCCGCGCGGCTTACGCCCATGGCGTGCATCGGGTGCTGATGGCCAACCAATTGGTCGGTACGCCGAACATGGCGTTGATCGCCGATCTGCTGACGGACCCGACTTTCGACTTCCATTGCATGGTCGATCACCCGGACAACGTCGCTGACCTCGGCGCGTATTTCGCCTCGCGCGGTGTGCGCTTGAACGTGATGATCGAGTACGGCGTGGTCGGCGGTCGCTGCGGTTGCCGCACGGAAGACGAAGTGGTCGCGTTGGCCAAGGCCATCGCTGCACAACCGGCGTTGGCGCTGACCGGGATCGAAGGTTACGAAGGGGTGATTCACGGTGATCACGCGGTGAGCGGCATCCGTGCGTTCGCTGATTCTTTGGTGCGCCTGGCCGTGCAGTTGCAGGACAGCGGGGCGTTCGCCATTCCCAAGCCGATCATCACTGCGTCTGGTTCGGCCTGGTACGACCTGATCGCTGAATCCTTCGAAGCGCAGAACGCCGGCGGGCGTTTCCTCAGTGTGCTGCGTCCCGGCAGCTACGTAGCTCACGACCATGGCATCTATAAAGAAGCTCAATGCTGCGTGCTCGACCGCCGCAGCGACCTGCACGAAGGACTGCGCCCGGCGCTGGAAGTCTGGGCTCACGTGCAGTCGTTGCCGGAACCGGGCTTTGCGGTGATCGCCCTGGGTAAACGCGACGTGGCCTACGACGCCGGGTTGCCGGTGCCGCTGTTGCGTTACAAGGCGGGCGTGGTGCCGGCGACGGGCGACGACGTCAGCGCCTGCAAGGTGACGGCGGTGATGGACCAGCATGCGTTCATGACCGTGGCGCCGGGGGTTGAGTTGCGGGTGGGGGACATTATTTCCTTTGGCACTTCGCACCCGTGCCTGACGTTCGACAAGTGGCGTATCGGGTGTCTGGTGGATGAGCAACTGAATGTCATCGAAACCATGGAAACCTGTTTCTGACCCTCCAGACCGAGGCGCGGCATTCGCGAGCAAGCTCGCTCCCACATTGGATCTCCGGTGTTCACATAACCCATGTGGGAGCGGGCTTGCTCGCGAAGACGGCCGACCAGACGCCACAAAAACACCGGACAGACTGAGAACGAACAATGAACACCATCAGCACCCTCGGCCCCAACACCCCGCGCATCGCCCTGATCGGCGAATGCATGATCGAGTTGCAGCAACGCGCCGACGGCAGCCTGCAACAGAGTTTCGGTGGCGATACCTTGAACACGGCGGTCTACCTGTCCCGGGAGCTGGGTGAGGGCGGTACGGTGGATTACGTCACCGCCCTGGGCGACGACAGTTTCAGCGATGCCATGTGCCAGAGCTGGGCCGACGAAAGCATCGGGCTGGGCATGGTCCAGCGCTTGCCCGGCCGATTGCCCGGCTTGTATTGCATCCAGACTGACGCTGCCGGCGAACGGCGTTTTCTCTACTGGCGCAATGAAGCGGCCGTCCGCGATTGTTTCACCACCCCGGCCGCCGCGCCGATCCTGGCGGCGCTGCCGGATTACGATGTGCTGTATTTCAGTGGCATCACCCTGGCGGTACTGGGTGTGCAAGGTCGGGAGAAATTGCTGGAAACCCTGATCGAAGCCCGGCAGCGGGATGCGCGGATCGTGTTCGACAACAATTACCGGCCACGTTTGTGGGCGTCGATCGAGGACGCACGGGCGGCCTATCGCAGCGTTCTGCCCTATGTCGACCTGGCATTGCTGACCGTCGATGACGAACAGGCGCTGTTTGATTTTTCCGATTGCGAGGCGGTGTTTGCCGCTTACGAGCAGATAGGCACGCCTGAAGTGGTACTCAAGCGTGGCGCCGAGGCGTGTTTGATTCGTTGTGATGGAGAGTCGTTTGAAGTGCCGGCGCAGGTGGTCGAGCGGGTGGTGGACACCACGGCGGCGGGGGATTCATTTAGCGCGGCGTATTTGGCCAGTCGCCTGAAAGGAGGCAGCCCGGTTGAGGCTGCTGAAGCGGGGCATCGGTTGGCGAGTCGGGTGATACAGGTGCCGGGAGCACTCATTCCGAAAAACTGAAATGCAATCCCTGTGGCGAGGGGGCTTGCCCCCGTTGGGCTGCGAAGCAGCCCCAAAACCTGTGACCTTGACCTACCTGACACACCGAGAGCGCAGGATTTACGACTGCTGCGCAGCCGAACGGGGGCAAGCCCCCTCGCCACAGGGCCCTCAGCCAACCCGTTAATCCCGGTAAAACACCTGCACCAGGTGATAGCCGAACTTGCTCTTGATCGGTCCGTGCACAACCCGCAACGGTTTTTTGAAGATCACGGCATCGATGACCCCGACCATCTGCCCTGGCCGCACTTCACCCAGGTCGCCGCCGCGTTTGCCGGACGGGCAGGTGGAATACTTCTTGGCCAGCACATCGAAGGCTTCGCCCTTGGCGATGCGTTGTTTGAGCTGTTCGGCTTCTTCCGAGGTTTTCACCAGAATATGGCGGGCTTGAGCTTTCATGGGCAGTACCTTGCAACGGTGGTGGCTATGTTGGTGCCAGCGGGGCGCGCGATTATGCCTTAACTCAGTCCGGTTGGCCGATCATCGCGCGAATCTTGTTGGCCAGCAGGTCAATGGAAAAGGGCTTGGCCACCATGTCCATGCCTTCTTCCAGGAAGCCCTGGCGCTCGGCGGCTTTTTCCGCGTAACCGGTCATGAACAGCACTTTGAGTTCGGGGCGGTGCTGGCGCGCAATCTCCGCCAATTGTCGACCGTTCATTCCCGGCAGTCCGACATCGGTGACCAACAAATCGACCCGCAGGTCGGACTCCAGCAGGGGCAGGGCGGTCTTCGCGTCTTTGGCTTCATGGGCGTGATAACCCAGCTCGTTGAGCAGGTCGAGTACCAGCATGCGCACCGCCGGGTCGTCCTCCACCAACACCACGGTTTCACCGGCGATCGCGGCCGGCGCTTCGCTGGTGACCGGCATCAGGATGTTTTCGGGCTCTGCGGCGTGCAGCCGCGGCAGGTACAGACGAACGCTGGTGCCCTGGCCCGGCAAGCTGAACAGGCTGACATGACCGCCCGACTGCTGGGCAAAACCATAGATCATCGACAGCCCAAGACCGGTGCCCTGGCCGATGGGTTTGGTGGTGAAGAACGGGTCGAAAGCCTTGGCCAGCACCGACGGTGTCATGCCGCTACCGTTGTCGCTGACGGCAATCATCAGATAATCCCCGGCCTTGACCGGTTCCAGGGTGTTGATGTCACTGCTGTCGAGGTAAACGTTGGCGGTTTCAATCCGCAACTCGCCGCCATCGGGCATGGCGTCCCGGGCGTTGATCACCAGATTGAGCAGGGCATTTTCCAGCTGGCTGACGTCGGTGCTGACCGGCCAGACGTCCTCGGCCAGTTGCAGTTTGAGCGTGATGTGCTCGCCTTTGGTCCGGCTGAGCAGATCCTCCAGAGAATGGATCAGATCATTGGCGTTCAGCGGCTTGCGGTCCAGTGACTGACGCCGGGAAAACGCCAGCAGGCGATGGGTCAGGGCGGCGGCGCGGTTGGCCGATGACACTGCCGCCTCGGTGAAACGGCCCACCTCGGCGGCGCGCCCGTCGGCGATGTAGCGCTGCATCAAGTCGAGGCTGCCGATGATCCCGGTGAGCATATTGTTGAAGTCATGGGCGATGCCGCCGGTGAGCTGGCCGAGCGCTTCCATCTTCTGCGCATGGCGCAACGCCTCTTCGGCGCGTTCGCGTTCGAACATCTCGTTCTGCAGTCGCTGGTTGGATTCAGCCAATTGTTGGGTGCGGGCGGCGACCCGTTCCTCGAGCGTTTCGTTGAGATTGCGCAGGGCTTCTTCGGTCTGTTTGCGCTCGGTTTCGTCGATCACAAAGATATAGAAACCATTGACCGCACCATCCGCACCGTGGCGCGGCAAGTAGTTCATCAGGGCATGTCGGATACTGCCGTCACGGTGCGGGGTGCGGATGCTGAAACTACAAGGCTTGCCGGACAGTGCCTGGGCGATGTATTCGGCGCGCAAGGCATAGGCTTCGTCACCCAGTACTTCACGGATGGTTTTGCCAAAGAGCTCCTGAGGCGTCAGCCCGTACCAGTCGAGGTAGGCCGCATTGTTCAGGCGAAAGCGTTCCTCGCTGTCCACGTAGCTGATCAGGATCGGCATGGCGTTGATGATCAGTTGCAGCTCGGTCTGACTTTGCCGCAAGGCTTGTTCTGTGTGTTTGCGTTCGGTCAGGTCCAGGGCGGCGCCGAGGAAGCGGATCGGCCGGCCATGGTGGTCCTTGTAGCAACGACCCCGGGCAAACACCCAGCGCAGCTGACCGTCGGCTTGCAGCAGGCGATATTCCTCGGCGTACTCGGTGCCGTGGGTGATGGAGTGCTTGATGCTGCGGGCGACCATGGCGCGGTCTTCCGGGTGCACCCCCTGAAGGTAGGCGCTGATGGGCAACTGATTGGCGAGCAGCGGGTCGATACCGTGTAACTGGGCGAAGTGGGCGTCGGCAATGAAGCGGTCTTCGTTTATGTCCCAGTCCCAGGTGCCGACGGCGTCGGTGGCCGCGAGGGCCAGTTGCAGACGCTCCTCGGTTTCGTGCTGGGCCTTGAGGCTGGCGGCCGAACGCTGCTCGAGTTCGAGGGCGATGCGTCGGCGTTCGTTGGTTTCGATGGCGGTCACCAGAATCCCGGCGACCTGGGCGCTTTCATCGCGGATGGGGCTGTAGGTCAGGTCCAGCCAGAAGTCGGAATCATGGCCATTGCGTTGCAAGGTGAAGCGCTGTTCGCTGTAGGTCCGTACCTGTCCTTGTAGGACGGCGCTGTAAATGGGGTCGGTAAAGTCTTTTAACTCTGGCCAGATCAGGTGTGTCGGCTGTCCGAATGCGTGTGGATGCTTGCTGCCGGCCAGCAGGGCGAAGCCGTCGTTGTAGATCTGCGTGAGCTGCGGCCCCCACAGCAATAGCATGGGCATCGGCGAATGAATCACGATATCCACGGCGGTTCGCAGGCTTTGTGGCCAGGTACTGGCCGCGCCCAGCGGGCTGCGTCTCCAGTCTAGTCGGGCAATCAAGGCCTGGGCATCGCTGCCGGTCGGTGATGCGTTCATCTAGATGTCCTGCATTTAAGTCGGTGTAGCGGTGTCAACTATCCTTGTACCGCAGAAGACGCTGTATGACCCTTTTTGGGTCATTTTTATTCATTGAATGCTTCGCGGGTGCTTTTTGCCATGGAAATCGATGCACTGTTAAGGCTCCTGGCCAGCCAGAATGGCTCCGATCTTTATCTGTCTACCGGTGCGCCACCCAGCGCACGGTTCGAGGGTGTGCTTAAACCCTTGGCCGATCAGCCGTTCAAGCCGGGAGAAGTCGCGGCCGTTGCCGCGTCCATCATGGACGCCGAACAGCGTCTGGAGTTCGATCGGGAGCTGGAGATGAACCTGGCGATCTCTTTGACCGGTGTCGGGCGCTTTCGGGTCAATATCTTCAAACAACGCAACGATGTGTCGATCGTGGCGCGCAATATCAAACTCGACATTCCGCGTTTCGAAGACCTCAAGCTGCCGCCGGTGCTGCTCGAAACGGTGATGCTCAAACAAGGACTGATGCTGTTCGTCGGCGCTACTGACTCGGGCAAGTCAACTTCGCTGGCAGCGTTGATTGACTACCGCAATCGCCATAGCAGTGGCCACATCATCACCATCGAGGACCCGGTCGAGTACATCCATAGGCACAAAAAATCGATCATCAACCAGCGCGAAGTCGGCGTCGACACCCGCAGTTTTCACGCCGCTTTGAAAAATACCCTGCGCCAGGCACCGGACGTGGTGCTGATCGGCGAAATCCGTGACCGCGAGACGATGGAGCATGCGCTGGCGTTTGCCGATACCGGTCATCTGGTTATCTCCACCCTGCATGCCCACAACGCTCATCAGGCGCTGGACCGCATCATCAATTTCTTCCCCGAAGAACGCCGGCCGCAGCTGCTTCATGATCTGGGCAACAACCTCAAGGCCTTCGTTTCCCAGCGGTTGGTGCATACCCGTGACGGTCAGCGACGGGCGGCGGTGGAAGTGATGATCGGGACCCCGACCGTCGGCGACTTGATCCGGCGCAATGAGTTTTCAGAGCTCAAGGGAATCATGGAGAAGTCTGTGGAGCTGGGGATGCAGACGTTTGACGGTGCGCTATTCGAGTTGGTCGCAGAAGGGTCTATCGATGAGGAGGAAGCGTTGAAGCATGCGGATTCGGTGAACAATTTGCGCCTGCGGCTGAAGCTGCACGCCGAAGCATCACCAGGCCTCCATGCGCCGCCGGGCGAATGGGGGCTCATGGACTGATGTGCAACTCCTGTGGGAGCGGGCTTGCTCGCGAAAGCGGTTTAACAATCAATGTAGATGTCGACTGACACACCGCTTTCGCGAGCAAGCCCGCTCCCACACTTGATCTCTGTCAATCAAGGAGTTCGGGGCGATTGCGGAATTGTTCCAGCGCCTCGGGATTGGCCAAGGCATCGGTGTTCTTCACCTTCTGCCCGTGCACTACATTTCGCACGGCCAACTCGACAACCTTGCCACTGATCGTCCGTGGAATGTCCGTCACCGCGACAATCTTCGCCGGTACATGCCGTGGCGTGGTGTTGGCGCGGATGACCTGGCGGATCTGTTGCTGCAGTGCTTCGTCCAGCTCGACGCCCTCGCGCAACCGCACGAACAGCACCACCCGTACGTCATCCTGCCATTGCTGACCGATGGCCACGCTGTCCAGAACCTGTGGGACTTTCTCCACCTGACGGTAGATTTCCGCGGTGCCGATGCGCACACCGCCGGGGTTGAGCACAGCGTCGGAGCGTCCGTGGATCATCATCCCGCCGTGGGGCAATTGTTCCGCGTAATCGCCTTGGGCCCAGACGCCGGGGAACTGACTGAAATACGAGGTGCGAAGCTTTTCCTGCTGAGGATCATTCCAGAACCCGATGGGGATTGCCGGGAAGTGGCGGGTGCACACCAGCTCACCTTTTTCGCCGATCACCGGCTGGCCGTTGTCGTTCCAGACCTCCACCGCCATGCCCAGGCTTTTGCCTTGTATCTCGCCACGGCGTACCGGTTGTAGCGGATTGCTGTTCACAAAGCACGAAACGATGTCGGTGCCGCCGGACATAGAGGCCAGGCACAGGTCAGCCTTGAAGTCGCGGTAGACGTAGTCGTAACTCTGCGGCGACAACGCGGAGCCGGTGCAGAGCAGGGTTTTGAGGCTGCTCAGGTCATGGCTTTCGCGAGGTTTGATGCCGCTGCTTTCCAGGGTCGCGAGGTACTTGGGGCTGGTGCCAAAGACACTGATGCATTCGTCGTCGATCAGGTCGATCAGCCGCTCGGGGGCGGGATGAAATGGCGAGCCGTCGTACAACACCACCGCGCTGTCCACGGCCAGCGCCGAGACCAGCCAATTCCACATCATCCAGCCGCACGTGGTGTAGTAGAACAACCGGTCACCGGAACCGAGATCGCAATGCAGTCCGTGTTCCTTGACGTGTTGCAGCAACACGCCGCCAGTGCTGTGAATGATGCATTTCGGCACGCCGGTGGTGCCGCTGGAATAGAGGATGTACAGCGGATGCGCGAAGGGCACGGGAACGAAATCCGGCTCGCCGCCAGCGTCGTAGAAATCATCCCAGAGCGTCACGTTGGCCCGGGTATGGAAGTGTTCGATGCGCGCTTGCGGCCGGGCGTAAGGCACGACAATCAACTGCTGCAAGGACGGCAGGCGTTCAAGGATTTCATTGACCTTGGCGGTCTGGTCGATGTCCTTGCCGGCATAGCGGTAACCGGCGCAGGTGATCAGCACTTTGGGCTCGATCTGGCCGAAACGGTCGATTACACCCTGGGTGCCGAAGTCCGGCGAAGAGCAGGACCAGATCGCTCCCAAACTGGTGGTGCCGAGCATCGCCACGAGGGTTTGCCAGGTATTGGGCATGCACGCCGCGACGCGGTCACCGAGGCCGACACCGGCGGCTTTCAAGCTGTTCTGAAACCCGGCGACATGCTCGGCCAGTTCTGCCCAGGTCAGGTGTTCACGCTGGCCGTTCTCGCCGATGGCAATGACCGCCACGGCATCGTCGCGACGGCGCATCAGGTGTTCGGCGAAGTTCAGGGTGGCGCCGGGAAACCATTGGGCGCTGGGCATTTGCGCGCCCTCAACCAGCACAGCGTCCGGTTGATCGTGGAAACGGATGTCGAAGAAATCGACGATGGCCTGCCAGAACGCGACCCGCTGATCGATGGACCATTGATGCAGGGCAGGGTAGTCGTCGACGTGGAGGTTGTGTCGCTGATTGATGAAGCGCCGAAAGGCCTCCATGCGGGTCTTGCCGATGCGCTTGGCGCTGGGTTGCCAGAGGATGTCGGACATGGCTTGCCTCTTCTTTCTTATGTGTATGCGCACTGGCTTTTGTGGCGAGGGGGCTTGCCCCCGTTTGGCGGCGAAGCCGTCCTGAAAATAGTAGCGCCAACCATTTTACGACTGCTGCGCAGCCGAACGGGGGCAAGCCCCCTCGCCACAGGTGTCTGCTGGTGGTTACTGCGCCAACCACCCACCATCGATATTCCACGCCGCGCCACGCACCTGGCTACCGGCCTCACTGCACAAAAACAGCACCAGTTCGCCCAATTGTGGCGGCGTCACAAACTCCAGGGAAGGCTGTTTCTCGGCCAGCAAATCATGCTGCGCCTGTTGCGGGTCGATCCCTTTGGCGATGCGATCATCAATCTGCTTCTGCACCAGTGGCGTCAACACCCAGCCCGGGCAGATGGCGTTGCAGGTGACGTTGGTGGTGGCGGTTTCCAGACCCACCACCTTGGTCAAACCGATCACCCCATGCTTGGCCGCCACGTATGCAGCTTTGCCCACGGAGCCGACCTGGCCGTGCACCGAGGCGATGTTGATGATCCGTCCCCAACCTTTGGCGCGCATGCCTGGCAGGCTCAAACGGGTGCTGTGGAATACCGACGACAGGTTGATCGCAATGATCGAATCCCAACGCTCTACCGGGAAGTCTTCCACCGGCGCCACATGCTGAATACCGGCGTTGTTGACCAGGATGTCCACGCCGCCGAACTCACGCTCGGCGTAGGCAATCATGTCGGCGATTTGCGCCGGGTCGCTGACATCGGCCGGGTGATGGCCGACCTTGCCACCGCTTTTGTTATTGAGCAGCTCCACCTCGGCAATCACTTTGGATGCATCACCGAAACCGTTGAGGATCAGATTGGCGCCAGCCTTGGCGAGGCTGAGGGCGATGCCCAGGCCGATGCCGCTGGTGGAACCGGTGACCAGTGCAGTCTTGCCCGAAAGAGTCGTCATGAATACCTCACACAATGCCAGTGGCGTAGAAAGTACCGATCACCACAAAAACCGCCAGGGTCTTGATCAGCGTAATACAGAAAATGTCTTTGTAGGCTTCGCGGTGGGTCAGGCCGGTGACCGCCAGCAAGGTAATCACTGCGCCGTTATGTGGCAGGGTGTCCATGCCGCCACTGGCCATCGCGGCCACCCGGTGCAGCACTTCCAGCGGGATGTTGGCGGCGTGGGCGGCGGCGATGAAGTCATTGGCCATGGCCGCCAGCGCAATGCTCATACCGCCCGATGCAGAACCGGTGATGCCGGCCAGCAGGGTCACGGTGATCGCTTCGTTGACCAGCGGATTGGGAATGCTTTTGAGCCAGTCGGCCAATACCAGGAAGCCCGGCAAGGAGGCGATCACCGCACCAAAGCCGTACTCCGACGCGGTGTTCATCGCCGCCAGCAACGAACCGCTGACTGAGCTTCGACTGCCTTCGGCCAACTTGCCGCGAATGGCCTGGAAGCCGAATACCAGCACCATGATGATGCCGACCAGCAAGGCTGCCTGAACGGCCCAGATCGCCGTGAGCTTGGCGATGTCGGTGGTCACCGGCGCGGCCATGCCCGGCAGCGCGAGGCTGTGGGTCTTGCCGTACCACTGCGGAATCCACTGGGTGAACAGCAGGTTCATGATGCCGACGGCCAGCAGCGGCGACACGGCGATCCACGGGTTGGGCAGTTTGATGTCGGCAGCGGTTTCCGGCTCATTGCGCAGATCGGTGCCATACCCTTCACCGGCGTGCTGCGCCTTGTTGCGCTGGCGCTGCAGAAACAGCATGCCGGCGCAGACCACGAAGATCGCGCCGATCAGGCCCAGCCAGGGCGCGGCCCAGGCGGTGGTGTTGAAGAAGGTGCTGGGGATGATGTTCTGGATTTGCGGGGTGCCGGGCAGGGCGTCCATGGTGAACGAGAAGGCACCGAGGGCGATGGTCGCCGGGATCAGTCGCTTGGGAATATTGCTCTGGCGGAACATTTCAGCGGCAAACGGGTAGACCGCGAATACCACCACGAACAGCGACACGCCGCCGTAAGTCAGCAGGGCGCAGACCAGTACGATCACCAGCATCGCCTGACTCGTGCCAAGGAGGCGAATCGCCGCTGCGACGATGGAGCGCGAAAAGCCCGACAGCTCGATCAGCTTGCCGAACACTGCACCGAGCAGGAACACCGGGAAATACAGTTTGATGAAGCCGACCATTTTCTCCATGAACACCCCGGTGAAAGCGGGGGCGACGGCGGAAGGGTCGGTGAGCAGCACGGCGCCGAGGGCGGCAATCGGGGCGAAGAGGATAACGCTGTAGCCACGGTAAGCCGCGAGCATTAGCAGCGTGAGGGCTGCCAAGGCAATGATCACACTCATGGTGTGTCTCCTGGATTGTTATTTTTTTAGGGTGGAACTGTTGTGGGAGAGGGCTTTAGCGAGTTTCGTGCCATGCATTCAACGTATTGAAATATAAGGATATTTTTTGAGTTGAGCATTGGTTCTAGAATGTTTATCTCTATTTTGAGACTTTTTCTGACAGGGCAGGCCCTTTCGCGAGCAAGCCCGCTCCCACATTTGACCGCATTCTTTTGAACGACTCGGTAGAAATGTGGGAGCGGGCTTGCTCGCGAAGAGCGCGCAGCGCTCCCGAGGCCGCGTCTAACAATAGAGACCTGTGTCTCTTTATGGAGACTCTGCAATCCCCAGAGCCACCATTTTCTTGTACAACGTCGACCGCCCCAGCCCCAACCGCGCCGCGGCTTCAACAACCTTCCCGCCGCATTGCTCGAGGGCGGCTTCAATCAACTGCCGATCAAACCGCTCTCGAGCCTCACTGAAAGTCTCATGCGCAACCGGCTCAATCGTTACCGGCGTCACGCGCTCTACGGGTGTGAACGTACCAATCGCCGCGCGGATATCTGTGGCACTCAACATCAAGTCATCACTGAGCAGCGCCGCACGCTCCAGCACATTGCGCAGCTCACGAATATTCCCCGGCCAGGCATGTTGACCCAGCAGTTCCAGGGCTTCGCGGTTCAATTCGTGCTGACTGCGCAGTTCTTCCAAAATGGCTTCACTGAGCGCCGGGAGATCGTCGAGTCGATCACGCAGCGGTGGGACCTGGATCGGCAGCACGTTGAGGCGGTAATACAGATCGGCGCGAAATTCACCGCGTTTGATCGCAGCTTGCAAATCCGTGGAGGTCGCGGCAATCACCCGCACATCGCTCTGGATCACTTCGTTGGAACCCACCGGCTCGAATTCTTTCTCCTGCAGTACCCGCAGCAGTTTGCTTTGCAGTGGCAACGGCATGTCGCCGATTTCATCGAGAAACAGGGTGCCGCCCTGAGCAATCTGCAACTTGCCGGTGCGACCCTTGCGATCAGCACCGGTAAACGCGCCGGGCGCGGTACCGAAGAATTCCGCTTCCAGCAACGATTCGGGAATCGCCGCGCTGTTGATGCTGACAAAGGCTTTGTGCGCGCGCGGCGAAGCGCCGTGGATCGCCTGGGCCAGCAGCTCTTTGCCGGTGCCGGTTTCACCGAGCAGCAACACTGGGGACTCGGCGCTGGCACTGCGTCGGGCACGGCGCTTGACTTCGAGGCTGGCGGCGCTGGTACCGATAAAGTGCGCGAAGTTGTACTTGGTCTGCCGCGCTCGCAACAGCGAGCGGGTGGAGGCCAGTTCTTCCTGCATGCTCATGTAGCGCTTGAGCATCGGCGAGAGGCTGCGCAATTCGTCGAACAGCGCAAACCCGATGGCGCCGATCACCACGCCGGCGTCGTCGTGAATCGGTAGGCGCATCACCACCAGCGGTTCTTTGGGGGTGTCCTGCATGTCGAGCAAAATCGGCCGACCGGTGCGCACCACCTCGCGCAACAGGCTGCCGGGGATCACGCTTTCGCAGGCCTTGCCGATCGCCACTTCCGCCGATTCCAGGCCGAAGCGTCGGGCATAACGCTCGTTCATCCAGACGATGTTCGCATCGCGGTCGACAATCACCGTGCCTTCGCTGGACTGCTCGATGATCTCGAACAAGGAACGGATCGCCAGCAGGCGAACGCGCTGATAGTCCTTGAGGCTTTCGGTGGTGTTCATCGGACGGCTCCAGGATGCGCTGCCGCTAACAGCTCTTTGGTATACGGATGCTGCGGCGAATCGAACACGTCGTGGCTGGCACCGCTTTCCACCACTTTGCCGTCCTTGATCACGATCATGTCGTGAGCCAGTGCGCGGACCACTGCCAGGTCGTGGCTGATGAACAGGTAGGTCAAACCGTGTTTTTCCTGAAGCTGGCGGAGCAGGGCGACCACTTGTTTTTGCACCGTGCGATCCAGTGCCGAGGTTGGTTCGTCCAGCAGGATCAGCGCCGGTTTCAGCACCAGCGCCCGGGCGATGGCGATGCGTTGGCGTTGGCCGCCGGAAAACTCGTGCGGGTAGCGATGACGGCTTTGCGGATCAAGTCCGACTTCCTCCAATGCCCGAATTACCTCGGCTTTGCATTCGTCAGCCGTCAACTGGCTATGCACCTCAAGGCCTTCGCTGATGATCTGCGCCACGGACATCCGCGGGCTGAGACTGCCGAACGGATCCTGAAACACCACCTGCATTTTCTTGCGCCACGGCCTCAGCTGTTTTTGCGTCAGGCCATCCAGCGCTTCACCCTGAAAGCGAATGCCGCCTTCGGAATCGAGCAAGCGCAGGATCGCCTGACCCAGCGTCGACTTGCCGGAGCCGGATTCGCCCACAATACCCAGCGTCTTGCCGCGTTGAATGTTCAGGCTGATGCCGTCCACGGCCTTCAGGTAGGTCTTGCGTTGAAACAGCCCGCCACCGAGGGCAAACTGAACGCGCAGATTATCGACTTCCAGCACGTTCTCGCGCTCGTCCCGGGGCAGCGCTTCACCTTCCGGTTCGGCGTTCAGAAGCACGCAGCTATAAGGATGTTTCGGTTCGGTAAACAGCGTCTCGCAAGGTGCCTGCTCGACGATTTCTCCGGCCTTCATCACGCAGACTCGTTGGGCAATGCTGCGCACCAGATTGAGGTCGTGGCTGATCAGCAGCAGCGACATGCCGAGACGCTGTTGCAGGGATTTGAGCAGCAGCAGGATCTTGCGCTGCACTGTCACGTCCAGCGCGGTGGTCGGCTCGTCGGCGATCAGCAACTCCGGTTCGCAGGCCAGGGCCATGGCGATCATTACCCGTTGCCGCTGGCCGCCGGACAATTGATGGGGATAGGCCTTGAGCCGCTCTTTGGGCTTCTGAATACCGACCAGATGCAGCAACTCGAGAATCCGCGCTTGCGCCGCTTTGCCGGCCAGGCCTTTGTGCAACAGCAGGGTTTCGCCGATCTGCTTTTCGATGCTGTGCAGCGGGTTGAGCGAGGTCATCGGCTCCTGGAAGATCATCGCGATGCGGTTACCCCGCAGTTCTCGCAGCACCTTGGACGAAGCGCCGACCAGCTCCCGGCCACGGTAGCGAATACTGCCCGTGGTTTCGGTACCGGTCTCGGGCAGCAGTTGCAGGATCGAGTGAGCGGTCACCGACTTGCCGCAGCCCGACTCGCCCACCAGTGCCAGGCATTCACCGGGGCGGATGTCCAGGCACAGATTGCGCACCACGGCCTGGCCGCTAAAGGCGACGCGCAGGTCACGGATTTCGATCAGGTTGTTACTCATATCAGCCGTCCGCGTCATGATCTCGGGTCGAAAGCGTCACGTAACGCCTCCCCGATAAACACCAGTAAAGAAAGAATCAGCGCCAGGGTGAAAAACGCCGTCAATCCCAACCACGGCGCTTGCAGGTTCTGCTTGCCTTGACCGATCAACTCGCCCAGCGATGCACTGCCGGCGGGCATGCCGAAACCGAGGAAGTCCAGTGCCGTGAGGGTCGAGATTGCCCCAGTCAGAATGAACGGCAGATAACTCAGTGTCGCGTTCATTGCGTTGGGCAGGATGTGCCGGACGATGACTTTACGGTCGGTCAGGCCCAGCGCACGGGCGGCTTTGACGTATTCCAGGTTGCGCCCGCGCAGAAACTCGGCGCGCACCACGTCGACCAGGGCCAGCCAGGAAAACAGCGCCATGATCCCCAGCAGCCACCAGAAATTCGGCTCGACGAAACCCGACAGGATGATCAGCAGGTACAGCACCGGCAGCCCCGACCAAACCTCCAGCAACCGTTGGCCGATCAGGTCGACCCAGCCACCGTAATAGCCTTGCAGGGCGCCGGCAGCGATGCCGATCAGTGCGCTGACAAAAGTCAGCATCAAGGCAAACAGGATCGACACCCGTGCACCGAAAATCACTCGGGCCAACACATCCCGCGCCTGATCGTCGGTGCCCAGCCAGTTGACCTTGGTCGGAGGGCTCGGCGCCGGTTGGTTGAGGTCATAGTTCGGGGTGTCGTCGCTGAAGGGGATTGGCGGGAACAGCAGCCAGCCACCGTCCTGGTGAATCAGTTTTTGCACATAATCGCTGCGGTAATCGGCCTGGAACGGCAGCTGCCCGCCAAACTCCTGCTCGGTATGGCGCTTCAGGGCCGGGAAGTAGAGGGATCCCTGGTAGCTGACGATCAGCGGTTTGTCGTTGGCGATCAGCTCGCCACCGAGGGTCAGCAGGAACAGACCGACAAACAGCCACAGCGACCACCAGCCGCGACGGTTTTTCTTGAATCGCTCGAAACGACGACGACCTAACGGCGAGAGCTTGAACATCAGGCGTTCCTCGCGGCGAAGTCGATGCGCGGGTCGACGAGGGTGTAGCAGAGGTCACCGACCAGTTTTATCAAGAGACCGAACAGCGTGAAGATGAACAGCGAACCGAACACCACCGGATAGTCGCGTGAAACCGCGGCCTCGTAACTCATGCGACCCAGGCCGTCGAGGGAGAAGATCACTTCGATTAGCAGGGAACCGGCAAAAAATACGCTGATAAACGCTTGAGGAATCCCCGAGACCACCAACAGCATGGCGTTGCGAAACACATGACCGTAGAGCACTCGGCGTTCGCTCAGACCCTTGGCGCGGGCGGTGACCACGTACTGGCGCGTGATTTCATTGAGGAAGGAGTTCTTGGTCAGAATGGTCAGCGTGGCGAACCCGCCGATCACCAGCGCTGTCACCGGCAATACCAGGTGCCAGAAGTAATCGGCGATTTTGCCCACGGTCGACAGCGATTCGAAGTTGTCCGAGACCAGCCCCCGCACCGGGAACCAGTTTAGCGAGGTACCGCCGGCGAAGACCACGATCAGGAACATCGCGAACAGGAACGCCGGCATGGCGTAGCCGATGACGATCGCGGTGCTGCTCCAGATATCGAAGTGGCTGCCGTGGTGCACGGCCTTGCGGATGCCCAAAGGAATCGACACCAGGTAGGTGATCAGCGTCGCCCAAAGCCCAAGGGAAATAGTCACCGGCATTTTTTCCAGGATCAGGTCGGTGACGGTCGCGCCGCGGAAAAAGCTCTTGCCGAAGTCCAGGCGCGCATAACTGGTGAGCATCAGCCACAGGCGTTCGTGTGCTGGTTTGTCGAAGCCGTATTGCTTTTCGATGTCCTTGATCAGTTGCGGGTCGAGGCCGCGGCTGGATCGGGAGGTGCCGGACATGCGTTCGCCGGAACCACCGCCGACACTCGCGCCGCCGATGCCTTGCAAGTGCGCGATGGCCTGTTCCACCGGGCCGCCCGGCGCGGCCTGGACGATGATGAAGTTGACCAGAAGAATGATCACCAGCGTCGGAATGATCAGCAGCAGACGCCGCAGTATGTAAGCCCACATCAGTGCGGCCCTCCGGGTTTGCCACGGCTGATTTGCTCAGCGGTCATCTGTTGGTTGGTCAGCGGCGTGGTGCTGATTTCCCACCAGCTCTCGATGGCTTCGTCATTGCTCGCCTGTTCGTTGGGCCTGCCGAAACGATTCCACCACACGGTGGAGCTGCCCGGCGGGTAATAGTTGGGAATCCAGTAGTAGTTCCATTGCAGCACCCGGTCCAGCGCGTGGGCGTAGTGCAGCATTTCGGGTTGGGTGGTGGCGCGAATCAATCCGGCGATCAGTGTGTCGACCGCCGGATTTTTCAACACCATGTAGTTATTGGCGCCAGGGTCGTTGGCCGAGACCGAGCCGAAATAATTGAGCAGTTCGCCCCCGGGCGAAGTCGTGACCGGGTAGCCGGTGACGATCATGTCGTAGTCGCGGCTCATCAGACGATTCACGTATTGGGACGAGTCGATGCGGCGGATGTTCATGTCGATGCCGATCTGTTTCAGGGTGCGCTTATAAGGCAGCAGCAATCGGTCCATACCGTTCTGGCTGACCAGGAAAGTGAAACTCAATGACGTGCCTTCGGCGTTGACCAGTTGATCTCCATCGGGTTTCCAGCCGGCCTGTTCGAGCAAATCGAGTGCCTGCAACTGTTTGTCGCGTATCAGGCCACTGCCATCGGTTTTCGGTGCCTGGAAAACCTGGCTGAAAACTTCGTCGGGGATCTGCCCTCGCAGCGGTTCGAGAATCGCCAGTTCGCCGGCGTCCGGCAGTTGTCGGGCGGCGAGGTCGGTGTTGGAAAAGAAGCTCTGCTGGCGGATGTACATATCGCGCATCATCTGCCGGTTGCTCCACTCGAAATCCCAGAGCATGACCAGCGCCTGACGCACTCGTCGGTCCTGGAACAACGGGTTTTGCAGGTTGAACACAAAGCCCTGAGCCGGTTGGGGGGCTTGGGTTGCCAGATGCGCCTTTTGCAGGCGCCCGTCGCTCAGGGCCGGGCCGTCGTAGCCGATGGAGTAAGCGGTGGCGGAGAATTCGCGGTTGTAGTCGTAGGCTCCGCCGCGCAGGACCTGACGGGCGACGTCGGTATCGCCGAAGTACTCGATGCTGAAACGATCGAAGTTGTAGAGGCCGCGGCTGACCGGTAAATCCTTGCCCCACCAATCGGCATTGCGCTCGAAGGTGATGCTGCGACCGGAGTCGACCTTGCTCACCCTGTAGGGGCCGCTGCCCAAAGGTGGCTCGTAACCGCCACCATTGGCGAAGTCGCGCGTCTTCCACCAATGCTCGGGAAACACCGGCAGGGTCGCGATATCAAGGGGCAGGGTACGGTTTTCATTGCTTTTCAAGTCGAACCGAACCGTCAGGGGTGATTCCACTTCGACGCCTTTAACGTCGGCAAATTGGGTGCGATAACGCAGGCTGCCCTGGGTCATCAACAGGTCGAAGGTGTAACGAACGTCTTCGGCCGTGATCGGTTTGCCGTCTGCAAAACGGGCTTTGGGGTTCAGGTAGAAGCGCAAGAACAAACCGTCGTCCGAGCGCTCCATCTTCTGAGCCACCAGGCCGTACACGGTGTAAGGCTCGTCCAGCGAACGCTGGGCGAGGGGCGAGTAAAGCAGGCCGTCGATCTGTGTGACGCCAATGCCTTTGTCGATGTAAGGCAACATATGATCGAAATGACCGATTTCGATTGCCGAGCGGCGCATTGTGCCGCCCTTGGGGGCTTGCGGGTTCGTGTAGGCAAAATGACTAAAGCCGGCAGGATACTTCGCCGGTTCACCGTACACGGTCAACGCATGTTGCGGTGCGGCATTCACGCCTGCGGCGCCCAACAACAGGGCTACGGCAGTGAACAATAAAGTAGGGAAAGCCAGTCGCATTGTCAGCCTTAGAGCCGGGTGGTCAATAACCGCAATTTGTACGCTAGCGGCGCGTCCCTTGCCACTCGTATCACGTATCCCAAACACAACGGCCCGCCAAAAGGCGGGCCGTTGTGCAGAAAACAAGGATTGATCAGTCCTGGCGGCTGGTCACTTCCAGCAGGTGGTAACCGAACTGGGTCTTGACCGGGCCCTGCACCACGTTGATCGGTGCGCTGAAGACCACGGTGTCGAATTCCTTGACCATCTGGCCTGGACCGAACGAACCCAGATCACCGCCCTGGCGGCTGGACGGGCAAGTGGAGTTGGCTTTGGCGACTTCGGCGAAATCAGCGCCGCCCTCGATCTGGGCTTTGAGTTCGTTGCACTTGGCTTCCGAGGCAACCAGGATGTGACGGGCAGTGGCTTTAGGCATGGGAAAACTCTCCATTCAATGTTCAGTAAAGTGCGGAGCCTACCGGATTCAGTGGTCTATTTCTTCTCAAAGTTCCGTACAGACTATGCAGGCCGGTACGGCATTCCTTTACAGGCCGGCATTTCTCAGACGCTCCGCATGCTGCACATACAGGTCAATCGGGTCGATGCCCTTGCGCAGCGGGCCGGCGGTCTGGCTGAGGCTGTCCAGATGATCCAGCGGGTAGTCGGAGCGGATGACTTTGCCCAAATGAGAGCTGTAGCGGCCAACCAGGCCATCGTTCTGCTCAGGTTCGGTGGTGAAGTATCGGGAAAAGGCGCGGAGGAACCCGTGCAGCGGATTCAATGCATCTAGCCCTTTGTCGAGGATGTCGCCCTGCAGGGTGCCGCTCCAGGAGTAATAACGTACGCCGTCGACCCGTTCGCGACCCTTGCCACCCCAGGTTTTCGGCAACCCCTGGGGGTACTTGTCGTTGAACGCGCCTACACCTTCGGTGGTCAGGGCATTCAGCGCGGCGATGGCGTTCTGCGGCAGGTGGCGGTGGCCGCTGAGCAACGATAGACAGTCTGCAAACAACGTTGCAACGGTCGAGGCGACGTGTTCCGGCAGGCGCCCGGGCGTCAGCGCCTTGCGCAAGAAGTCGGCCAGTTCCGAACCGTGATTCGGGCCGCTGACGGACGTCACCGAAGCGACTGCTTCCGGCGCTGTCGCTGCCGCATAACGTGCAGCGAGTGCGCCTTGGCTGTGGCCGATCAGGTTGACTTTGTTTGCACCGGTTCCTTCCAGTACCCGTTCGATCTGCATCAACAGTTGGTCGCCGCGAGCTTCGTTGCTATGGGTAGCCGACACGTGCGGGATAAACACTCTTGCGCCTGCACTCCTGAGGGCCTGCTTGACGTCATGAAAGAGTTCGACCTTGCCGATGCGATCGAAGCCGAAGAGCCCGTGGACCAACAGGATCGGATACTGAGTAGTTGCATTCCGTAGCATGTTCTTTCCTTTTTCGCAGTCGTTCAGGGGTGTGTTGATGGGCTCACTCTAATGCACACCCGCTGTTCGCCGTTGTATGAAAAAGCCGCTGTAACCTGATGAAAACGGAATAGAAAATGTACGAAAGTTCGAAAGTAGATGAGGTCTTGGTCGGAATATTTGGACATCTTTTTATCTGTAACAGAGCGTTTTCCTGCGATGGCCTACTTCGGGAACACCCTTTGCCTGTTGATAGTGTCTCGATTCCGACGTCCAGTCCTCAATGGGAGGACTGGACGATGGGTTTGCCTCACGCCGATTGTTGATCCCTGCTCTGCGCTCTGAGCCGATCGGCGGCCTGGCGCAACAATGATTCCGTCCCGCTCCAGCCAAGGCAGCCGTCCGTGACTGATACGCCGTAACGCATTGAAGGGCTCAGCGGTTGGCAGCCTTCGAACAGGTGACTCTCGATCATCATGCCGATCAGTGATCGATCACCTTGCAGGCGCTGTTCAAGCACATCGTTAAATACCGCTGGCTGACGCAACGGGTCTTTGCCGCTGTTGGCATGGCTGCAGTCGACCATGATCCGGGCCGGGATCTTCAGTTTGGTCAAATCGCTGTTCACTTGGGCGACACTGTCGCGGTCGTAGTTCGGCCCGCGGTGTCCGCCACGCAGCACCAGGTGGGTGTCGGGGTTGCCCGGCGTCTGAATGATTGCTGGATGACCCTGGCTGTCGACACCGAAATGGCGATGCGGATGGGCGGCAGAGCGCATCGCGTCGCTGGCCACACCGACACCACCATCGGTGCCGTTCTTGAAGCCGACCGGCATGCTCAGGCCGCTGGCCATTTCACGGTGGATCTGCGATTCGGTGGTGCGAGCGCCAATAGCGACCCAGCTCAGCAGATCGTCGAAGTAGCCGACAGCCATCGGTTGCAGCAGTTCGGTGGCAATCGGCAGTCCCAGGCGGAGCATTTCGCGCATCAACTCGCGGGACAGGGTCAAACCGCCGGCCATGTCGTCGCTGCCATCAAGCTGCGGGTCGTAGGCCAGGCCTTTCCAGCCGATGGTGGTGCGGGGTTTTTCGACGTAGGCGCGCATCACCAGCAGCATTTCATCGCTGACCTCGGCGGCGAGGCGGGCAAGGTTGCCGGCGTATTCGAGGGCGGACTGAGGATCGTGGATCGAGCAGGGGCCGACGATGACCAGCAGACGGGAGTCTTCACCGTTGAGGATCGCGCGAACCGCTTGGCGGTGGGCGGCGACTTGTTGGCTCAGGGCATTGCTGAGTGGCAATTGCTGTTTGAGTTGCAATGAGCTGGGCAGACGCAGGGTCAGCGCTTCATTGGCAGGGCTCAAGGTGGACAGCGGCAGAGCAGAGACGGACGAGTTCATATTCGGGCTTCCTGGGCTGGCGGCGGGATCGTTCCCGCGCGCTCGGCCCTACTGGGGTGTTCGACAATTGGCCGGATTGGCTGCGTGTGTGTGCTTGCCACCTGTGGGTGACCGATCGGAGGCGGCAGGCTGTCCCGAGCGGAGGCTGCTAAATCGCCAGGCGGTAAAACTGTCGTAACGGTAATAAGTGGCGTAGTTCATTGTTGAATCCTCTGGTTGTCTGGTGTGTCGCTAAAAATGTGCGGGGCTGAAAAAACAAAACCCCCGGTCGGGAAGCCGACCGGGGGTTGAGAATTCTCTGGTGGCGACCCGTTTAAAGTGGGCGCCGTTGGGGTATCAGGCGCGCCAGTGGCTAAACCAATACCCAAAATAAAAGCTGACCGGAGCACAAACGTCATTCACCCGGGCAGCCGCTACCGAGCGCAGGGCGCTGATGGTACGAAGCTGTGAGAGGGCGTTGAACATGGTTTTGTCTCCGATGAGTGCGCCGAGCTTACTAGAGGCCGGTACGCGGTTTCAATCAGAAAATGCTATCGATCACCGGCGGCATTTTCTATCGCTTGAGTGCGTCGCCGGTTGTGACACACTTTGTGCTTCGCTTACGTACAACGTCACAAGGACGAACCATGACGCCACTGATCATTGCCGCTGCCCAATCGATCTCCATCGCCGGTGACCTTGCCGCAAACATTGTGTGGCATCAGCGCTTCATGCAACTTGCGGCGGAGCAGGGCGTGCAATTGCTGGTGTTCCCGGAGTTATCGCTGACCGGGTACGAGCGTGAACTTGCGGCTGAATTGGCCATTGCGCCAGACGCCGAGGTTCTGCAACCGCTACGGGATTTCGCGCGGGAAATCGGTGTGACGACTGTCGTCGGGATGCCGATTCTGCTGTCGGAAGATTCGCCAGTATTGATTGGGGCGCTGGTGTTGGGCGCTGATGGATCGCTCGGGATCTACAGCAAGCAACATCTGCATCCAGGCGAGGAGGTGGCATTTGCACCGGGAACCGGCGGTTCGACCCTGACCATAGGTGCCGACACGGTCGCGTTGGCGGTGTGCGCGGATTTCTCTCACGCCAGTCATGCCGCCGCGGCGGCGCAGCAAGGCGCCGATCTCTATGCGGCGGGCGTGCTGATCACAGAAAACGGCTACGCCCCGGATACCGAGTTGTTGCAAGGCTACGCCAGCGCTCATTCGATGACGGTCCTGATGGCCAACCATGGTGGTGCAACGGGTGGCTGGGAATCGGCAGGACGCAGCGCGATCTGGGCGTCGGACGGTTCGCTGATTGCGGCCGCTCCGGGGACAGGCAACCTGATGGTCGTTGCTCGACGCAACGCTGACGGCTGGAAAGGGCAATTAGTGGAGGTTGCATTGGGGTGATGGTATTTGAATTGCGTCCGGCGACATCCCGGGACCTCGACTTCGCTCGTGAACTGACCCGCAACAACATGCTCCGCTATTACATTCAGCACGATCTGCTGTGGCAGGACGAAGGGTTCGATGTTGGCTGGGCAGGGCGCGAGAACTGGTTGATTGTAAGTGGCAGTACCGTGTTGGGCTTTTTCAGTCTGAGTCGTGACGCCAAAGCCCTGTACATCCGTGAACTGCACGTCCTCGAAGCGTTTCGAGGGCAGGGCGCCGGTTCCTGGGCGATTGATCAGGTATTCGACATGGCGTGCAAGGAACGGCGTCCGGCATTGCGTTTGACGGTTTTTGAAAATAATCCCGCGCAAGCGTTGTATGAGAGAAAGGGCCTGAAGGTGGTCGGCACAGACGAGTGTTTCCTGAGAATGCAGCGCGATGTCGATGCCTCGCCTGGCTGAAACATGCATACGGCAAGCCTTTCAAGATGTATTGAAACTTTTTATATGATGCTTGCCGCTAGGTCTGCCAGTTGCTTTTTGCTAAGGTGTCGGCAACCCAATAAGACCATATCGCGAGGTGTCTGCTTGATTAGGGTGCTAGTAGTCGATGATCATGATCTCGTTCGTACAGGCATTACACGAATGCTGGCTGACATCGATGGCCTGCAAGTAGTCGGCCAGGCTGAGTCAGGCGAAGAATCCCTGCTCAAGGCGCGTGAGTTGAAACCCGATGTGGTGTTGATGGACGTCAAGATGCCCGGTATCGGCGGTCTTGAAGCCACGCGCAAATTATTGCGCAGTCATCCGGATATCAAAGTCGTCGCGGTCACGGTGTGCGAGGAGGATCCGTTTCCGACAAGGTTGTTGCAGGCCGGTGCGGCGGGTTATCTGACCAAGGGTGCAGGGCTGCCGGAAATGGTCCAGGCCATCCGCCTGGTGTTTGCCGGGCAACGCTACATCAGCCCGCAAATTGCACAGCAACTGGCGATCAAATCTTTCCAGCCGACCAATGATTCGCCTTTCGACGCCTTGTCGGAGCGTGAAATCCAGATCGCGCTGATGATTGTCGGCTGTCAGAAGGTCCAGATCATTTCCGACAAACTGTGTCTGTCGCCAAAAACCGTGAACACTTACCGTTACCGCATTTTCGAAAAGCTTTCGATCAGCAGCGATGTCGAGTTGACGCTGTTGGCGGTTCGTCACGGCATGGTCGATGCCAGTCTCTGAAAATGACTGAAGTCTTCGATCCAAGCGCCTTTCTGTCGACGGTCAGTGGGCGTCCCGGTGTGTATCGCATGTTCGACAGCGAGGCACGCCTGCTCTACGTCGGCAAGGCCAAGAACCTCAAGAATCGCCTGTCGAGTTACTTCCGAAAATCCGGTCTTGCGCCCAAGACCGCGGCGCTGGTCGCGCGTATCGCTCAGGTCGAAACGACGATTACGGCCAATGAAACCGAAGCCTTGTTGCTTGAGCAGACGCTGATCAAGGAGTGGCGTCCGCCCTACAACATCCTGCTGCGCGATGACAAATCCTACCCCTACGTCTTTCTCTCGGATGGCCAGTTCCCTCGCTTGAGCATCCATCGCGGTGCAAAAAAGGCCAAGGGCAAATATTTCGGCCCTTATCCCAGCGCCGGTGCGATTCGCGAAAGCCTGAGTTTGCTGCAAAAGACGTTTTTCGTTCGTCAGTGCGAAGACAGCTATTACAAGAACCGCACACGCCCTTGTCTGCAATACCAGATCAAACGCTGCAAGGCGCCCTGTGTCGGGCTGGTGGAGCCCGAGGTATACGCTGAAGACGTACGGCACTCGGTGATGTTCCTTGAGGGGCGCAGCAATGCACTGACGGATGAGTTGTCCGCCGGAATGGAAGAGGCGGCGATCAACCTCGAGTTCGAGCGTGCAGCCGAGTTGCGCGATCAGATTTCATTACTGCGCCGTGTCCAGGACCAGCAAAGCATGGAAGGCGGGACGGGCGATGTCGACGTGATCGCAGCGTTTGTCAATCCGGGTGGTGCCTGCGTTCATTTGATCAGTGTGCGTGGCGGGCGGGTGCTGGGGAGCAAGAACTTCTTTCCTCAGGTGGGTATTGAAGAGGACGTTTCCGAAGTCATGGCGGCGTTTCTCGGTCAGTACTTCATCAGCAGTCCCGAGCGCGACTTGCCGAGCGAACTGATCGTCAACGTGGTTCACGAAGACTTCCCGACCCTGATCGCGGCCATCGATGAGCTGCGCGGTCGCGAACTGACCATCAGTCATCGGGTTCGTGGTACGCGAGCGCGCTGGCAACAGTTGGCGGTCACCAATGCCGAGCAGGCTTTGGGCGCGCGACTGGCCAACCGTCAACACGTTGCTGCACGCTTCGATGCGCTGGCAGAAGTTCTGAACCTGGACGAACCGCCACAGCGCCTGGAGTGTTACGACATCAGTCACTCCAGTGGTGAAGCAACCGTGGCCTCCTGCGTGGTGTTCGGCCCCGAAGGTCCGATCAAGTCCGACTACCGTCGCTACAACATTGAAGGCGTCACCCCGGGCGATGACTACGCCGCGATGCATCAGGCCCTGACCCGACGCTTCAGCAAACTGAAGGACGGGGAGGGCAAGCTACCGGACATTTTGCTGGTGGACGGTGGCAAGGGGCAGTTGTCCATGGCCCGCGACGTGCTCAATGAACTGGCCGTGCCTGATCTGATTCTGCTGGGCGTGGCCAAGGGCGCCACGCGCAAGGCCGGTTTCGAAACCCTGTACCTGAACGATGCCGCCCATGAATTCACCTTGCGCGGCGATTCCCCCGCGCTGCATTTGATCCAGCAGATACGCGACGAAGCCCACCGTTTCGCGATTACCGGGCACCGCGCACGCCGTGGGAAAACTCGCCGCACGTCTACACTGGAGGGCGTTGCCGGTGTCGGACCGACCCGTCGCCGCGATTTGTTGAAACATTTTGGTGGATTGCAGGAGCTGTCTCGTGCCAGCATCGAAGAGATCGCCAAAGCCCCCGGGATCAGTAAAAAGCTCGCAGAGTTGATTTATGCCAATCTGCACAGCGAGTAGAATGCCCCCTCACCTCGTAGCCAGTTGTGCCGATGAATATCCCTAATCTGATTACCGTACTACGCGTCCTGCTCATTCCGATCTTCATTTTACTGTTCTACCTGCCATATCAATGGAGCTACCTGGCGTCCGCCTCGGTGTTCGCATTTGCCGCCGCCACAGACTGGCTGGATGGGTATCTGGCCCGCCGACTGGAACAAAGCACACCGTTCGGGGCTTTCCTCGATCCGGTGGCTGACAAGCTGATGGTTGCCGTTGCGCTGGTATTGCTGGTGCAAGAACACGGTAACCTGTGGCTCACGCTGCCGGCCGCCGTGATCATCGGTCGCGAGATTGTCGTCTCGGCACTTCGCGAATGGATGGCCGAACTCGGCGCCCGTGCTCACGTCGCGGTGTCGAACCTGGGCAAATGGAAGACCGCCGCGCAAATGCTGGCGCTGGTGATCCTGCTGGCCAATCCGTCGGATTTCACGTTCTGGGTGCTGCTGGGTTACGCCTTGCTGCTGATATCTGCGGGCCTGACGTTGTGGTCCATGGTCCAGTATTTGCGGGCTGCCTGGCCGCATCTGAAGACCGACGTGGAAAAGAAATAAACTTTTTTGAATCAAGGGGTTGACGGGGCATCTGGATTCTATAGAATGCGCCACACCAAGACGCGGGAATAGCTCAGTTGGTAGAGCACGACCTTGCCAAGGTCGGGGTCGCGAGTTCGAGTCTCGTTTCCCGCTCCAAGCATTAAAAAATGGATCTCTGAAAAGAGGTCCATTTTTTTCGTCCAAAGAAAAGTCTTTCTTTGGCTTTTTCCGCGACATCCGTTGAAAACACTCAGATCCAGCCCCGGCGGGTACATTTTCAGTACTCCAATCAGGTGCTCGGCAGGTCCGCATTTCCTGGGGGCTGTATCCGGCGGTCAGCCTTAAAGAGGCTCGATTGGCGTGTGATCAAGCACGGAGATCAACGATGGCTATCAGTATTTTTGACTTGTTCAGGATAGAGGTCGGCCCCTCCAGTTCCCATACCGTCGGCCCAATGCGTGCCGGAGCTCTGTTTGTCGAGGCCTTGCGCGAACGGGAAATGCTGGCGCAGGTGCAGCGCATCGAAGTGCGGTTGTAGGGTTCGCTGTCGGCCACCGGTATTGGCCATAGCACTGACAAAGCGACAATTATGGGGTTGATGGGGGAGTGGCCGGATAAGGTCGCCCCCTTGCTGATCGAGCCGCGTCTGTTGGATTTGCGTGAGACCGAACTGCCCTATGACTTCAGTACAGCGGCACAGTTGTTGAGTCAGTGCAGCGCCCATGGGCTGCGTATTACCAGTACTGCATGAAGTTCTGCCCCGAGGCCAAAGACAGCGACAAGGGGCACAGTCCGGGAGGGCCGTTGCAGATTTTCGAACCCAGGAACCAGGGGCTCGAAAATCTGCAACGGCCTCGGACCTCCCGTTATCGGCCTGCCACCCATCGGCTTGCCCCTCAGCGCCTGTCGGCGTAAGGCGCTATGGGTTCGACCGGCAACGGCAGGTTGCCTTGCCAGGGGTCGAAGGTGTAACGCAGGTAGAGCAACGCCCGGCTCGGCGCGTAGCCCTCGCTGTGCTGCCAGGTGATGCCGGAGCCCAGGACCAGGTTGTCCGATAGCCTGCGTTCGAACAGGCCTTGCAGGCGGACGTTGACCCCGCTGCTACTGCTGCCGGTGGTGACCTGGCTGGCATTTTCGTCGAACACGTAGCCGGCCTGCTCAACCAGCTCGCGCAACTTGTCCGCCCCGTGATCGGGGTAAAGATCGCTATCGCTGGTCTTGGCATAGGACCAGCCCACCGAGCTTTCCAGCAGCACTGACCAGTCGGCATTTCGCCAGGCATAGTTGAGCGGTACGCCGATGGAATAGTACTGCTGTGGGCTGTAGTAACCGCCCTGGCCCAGGCTGTACTCGCTCAGGTCCTTGTCGTAGCCCCAGTACATGAGGGTCAGACCGGTGCGAAGACGCTCGTCGGCGCGGTCGATCAGGCGGTAGTAATAGCCGGCCATGGCCGATCGGCGCTGGTTGTCGGCGACGTTCTTGCCCCGCAACCAGTGGGCGCCAAGGCTGGCCCAGATGCCGTCGACCCCCCCTTCGTCATGACTGAGCCCCAGGGTGACGCCATTGGCGGTGACGCCCCCCCAGGTAATTCCGGTGATCGGGTCGACCGCGCCGGCATAGGACACCAGAGAGTTGCTCATCGGCCGTCGCGAGGCCGTAAGGGACCAGCCAAGGGACCGCCAGTCACTGCTGTAGCTGACCCCGCCGAGCCAGTTCGGCACCTTGAAGCCTTCTGGCGAGTGCCCCAGATCCAGCGCCCAGCGCTCATTTTTCCAGCCCATCGCCAAGCCTGTGCCGCTGGTACTTTCCAAGGTATCCGGGCAACCGCTGGTGACCACTGCGCAGGTGCCGAACTCCTCGCGGTGCAGGCCGTTCGCATCGGTGGCGAAACTGCCGACATCCAGCTCCACCTGCTCGGCCTGGAGGAAGCCCTGACCTTCGGCAATCGGTGCATCCAGGCGCAGGATGGTGGTCTGTGTGGTCAGGTCGGAAATCCCCGACGACGAGTTGTCCGTACGCCAGGCGAAGTCATGGTAGAGGTGCGCAGTCGGGTTCTGCGCCTGGTACAGGGTGTCCACGTCACTGCGCAGGCTGCGCGGCAGCCACTCGTCGGCGTCCTTCGCCCGGCTGGCCAGGGTCATGGCGCGATCGTCGCGGTGGTTGGCCTGCACGGGATCGATCAAGCTGGCGGCGGCCATGCTGCGGGCATAGTTGTCCAGCGCCTGCTGGGGCTGCTGGCGGGACATCAGCCGCGCGGCGTCTCGATACAGCAGCGGATCGCTCTGTGGCGTCTCGAGCAGGCGGGCGTACAGCGCGCGCGCCTTGTCCGGCTGGTTCACCCCGGTCCAGGCATTGGCCAGGCGCCGCTGGTAGGCCGCCGGCGCGTTCGCTGGCACCGCCAGTTCTTCCAGGGCGCGTTGCGCCGGCGCAAGCTGGCCGCGGGCAATCAGGGTTTCGATCAGACCCAGCTGCGCTTCGGCGTTGCGCGGCTCGCGCTGCAGGACTTGCCGGTAGTAGGTCTCGGCTTGCAGCTGATCGCCGCGCTGGTAGGCCCAGTCCGCCAGAGTCGCCAGGTCGTCGGTGTTCGGGGCGCGCAGCAGCAGGGCGATCGCCTGCGGCTCGTGACCGGCATCACGCAGGGCCCGGGCCCGGGCCAACAGCTGGCGGCGTTCGACCCGGCTGGACAGGTCGCGCATATTGTCGTCCCACTGCGCCGCGGGAATGGCGGCAAGGGTGGCGAGAGTCTCGCTGTCGCGCCCGATCGAGGCCAGGTACAAGCCGTGGGCGTAACGGGCCTGGGCATTGCTGCCCTGGCGCTGGATCAACTGGCGGAAACTGTCTTTGGCCGCGCTGTCCTGCCCCTGTTCATGCTGGGCATTGGCCAGGCGATAGGTCAGCCAGGGATCGTCCGGGGCCAGTGGCCGGGCCTTGAGCAGCACCCGCGAAACCGTCGGCCAGTCGGCGTGCTGGGTTGCGGCATCCGCTTCGAAGTTAAGACGGTCGAGCTCCAGGCTCCGGCGCAAGGCCGCAAATTCGCGCTGGGTGGCCGCCGGCAAGGTGTCGAGGTAGTCCTGGGCCTTTTCCGGCGCTTGCGTCTGGTACAGACGCACGAGGGCGCGCACCGCCTTGCCGTTGTCGGGCTGCAGCTTGCGCGCCTGCAGCAGCAAGGCCTCGGCCTGAATATCTTCGCCTTCGGCCAGTGCGACATTGGCCAGGCCCACTAGCCAGTCGGCTTCGTCGGGTTTGACCTGGCGCGCCTGTTGATAGGCTTTGCGGGCCGCCGCCAGGTCCTTGCGCTCCAGGGCTTCGTCACCCTGCTGCAGTAGCATCCAGTTGCGGTTGGCCAGCTGCAGGTCTTTCCATTTGCTGATCCAGGAAGTGTCCTGTTCCTTGCCCAAGGCCTCGGTGAACGCCGTATAGGCCTGGTCATGCTTGTTTTGATGCATCAATGCGATGCCCAGGAAGCCGGTGAGGCTGGCATCATCCGGGTAGTTGCGCGAAGCGCGGCGCAAGAGCTTTTCGGCGCCGACATTGTCGTTGGCCTCCAGTAGCTCCTTGCCTTTGACGCCGGCCTGCCAGGCCGGGTCGCCGAGCAACTGGCGCTGATGCTGCAGTTGCTTGGCTGCCTGGTTCTTGAAGGTCGAATAGGGGTAATGCCGCTGGAAGTCTTCCCAGGCGCGAGCGGTTTCGCCGTTGACCGGCAGCTTGCTCAGGTAGTTGTATTCGCGCTCGGAGGCGAGGTTGCTGGCCTGGGGATCGCTGGCCAGCTGGTGCAGAATCGCCAAGGCTTCGGCATCGCGCTGTTCGGCGAACAGCAGGCCGGCGAGCATCTGGCGCAGCCCCGCGTTACCCGGGTACTGGCTGTCGAGGCTTTGCAACTGCTGGATCACCGCGGGGCGCTGGTCGCTGATGGCACTGCGCACGCCCCAGTATTCCAGTGCGCTGGAGAAGTCCGGCGGTTCGCTGCCGAACAGCGCCTGGTACTGTGCCACCGCTTCTTCAGCCCGTCCGGCAGCTGCCAGCAGGCGGGCTTGTTGCAACAGATGCTGACCGTCCTTGCTCTGCAGCTTGATCAGGGCCTGGGCCTGGTGCAGCGCCGGCGAACCTGGGGCCTGGCGGCGCAATTGCTCCAGGCGTTGCTCGACCAGCGGCTGGTTATGTTGCAGCAGGGCCTGGCGAATCCCGCCGACCAAGACCTGCGGATGTTCCGGAGCAATCGACTCCAGGCGCGCCAGCGAGTCGCGCACCAGGTCCTCGCGATACATCGCCTCGCCCAGGCGTACCTGTCCGAGCAGCCACTGTTGCGGGTCCTGGGGGGTAACCGGCTGAGCCAGCGTGGTGCCTGACAAGCAGCTCAACACCAACGTCCATTGCGACACGACTTTGCGCATGAGCACTACTTGCATGATGAAGTCCACGCCGGCAACAGCCGGCCGTCCTTGTCGAAACGATAACGCTGTTGGTCCCAGCCTTGGCCGAACATCAGCAGTGATTGGTTGTAATAGGCGTCCGCCGGGGGCGGGTTCTGGCGTAGGCGTTCGCGTTGGGCCGCCAACGCCGCACCGCCTTCGGCTGCGCTGGCCAGCAGCGGCAACAGAGCCGCCGAGAAGCCAACCGGGCCGACGCCCTCTGCGGTGCCCTGGGCGATATCCACACGCTCTGGCGGATGGCCGAGCCGCGCCGTCAGCGCCACAATGGGTTGCACCTGCGCGAGCAACTCGGTCCTGCCCGGGGCTTGGGGATCGAGCATGCCCAGCCAGAGGTAGACACGGATCGCGTCATAGCTGCCGAGCGCGCCCTTGGCATCTGCTGCCCAGCCTTGCCCAGCCTTCCAGACCACCCAGTCGGCGGGCTGGCCCTTGGGCGAGCTTTCCAGCAGCAGGCGCCGGGTACTGTTCGCCACGTCGCGCCACACGGGTGCGACCTGGGCAAAACGCGCCAGCAGTTGTGGCGGCAGGTAGCTGGGGTTGAGCCTCCAGCCATCAGCGGATTCGAAGCCGACATCCCCCGGCAACAGCATCAGGCCCAGCCCGGGCAACGGGCGCAGGGTTTGCGCGGCGCTGCGCCAGAGCATGTTGCGGCCAAGGGTTTCATAATCCGGCCGCTTCCAGAGGCGACCGGCCTCCAGCAGGCTGTAGGCCATCCACAGGTCGGCATCGCTGGCGTTGTTCGGATCCAGCACCTGCCAGCGACCCTCCTTGCTCAGGCCCCACTGCCAAGCGGGCAGCTGGCGGTTCAGGTCGCCGCCGGCGAGGTTGTTCCGGGTCCAGTTCAGCAGCTTGGCGAAGCTGTCACGGTCATTGCCCAGCAGGGCAAAGAACATTCCGTAGCTCTGGCCTTCCGAGGTGGTGATCTGCTGCTGCAACGAGTGATCGATCACCCGTCCATCGGGGCTCACCATCGCCTTCTTGTAGCTCTCCCAGGCCGGCCAGGTGCACTCGGCGGCAGTCGCCAGACCCGGCAGGCTCAGGGCCAACGCCCATGCGACGGCGGCTTTCATCCCTTACTCCTCGTTCGCCAGCCGACGACGTACGGCCCAGCGCAAGGCGCGCCACAGCAGGAAGGCGGTCAGCAGCACACTCAGGACCGCCATGCCAGCCAGCAGTACTGGATGTTCCGAGAGCTGGAACCAGAGCATCAGCCACCATGGCAAGTAGCCGACAAAGTACTGCTCGCCGACCAGCTGGCTGTTCACGCCGCTGCTGCGGATCATGGCCACGGAACCGGACACGGCGTCGACTTTCCCGTTATCGCTCAGGGTTTCGCGCAGCATCTGATAATCGGGGGCGTTGGTGGCCAGCAGCGCGACAATGCTGCGCTGGCTATGGAAGGGCGACTGCATACCGACGATCGCCGCCATCGGGGCCTTGGCCGACACTTCGATCCGGTTGGCTCCCAGGTTGCGCTCATCGTTGATCTGCCCGGCCCGGGCCGAAGCCTGACCGGCGGCGGCATTCGATGCCTGTATCAGGGAGTCGAGGGTGTGGTCGAGCCACAGGTTGAGGTCCGGCTGATCCCGCAGGTCCGCGGGCAGGGCGCCCAGCACCAGCAGGTCGACGTCGGCTTTCCTGGCGTCATCCCAGTTGTCGCTCAGGTTCAGGGCCAGCGCCGGGAAGCCGGTTTGCGAGGAGATCTTGGCGACCGCCTCGAACAAGGTGCTGAGCTGGGTGGCGGTCGGATTGGCCGGCACCACCACCAGGGTCTCCGACAGGTCGGCCATGCGGCTGAACGGGAAGCCGCTGCGAGCGAAAGCGCGCAGGTCCGGCATGGCGATGTAATGGTGATAGCCCGACAGGTCGATGGTCGACTCATCGTCGATCAGAGCCCGGGTGTCTACCGGCAGGGAGGTCTGGCAACGGTCGCGCTGGGAGCTACCGAAGGTGCTGGCGAAACTGAAATCGAAGCGGATGCTGTTTCGATCGCCGATTTTCAGCGCCGGTACCAAGAGGTGGTCGCTGGTGTTCGCCGACTCGCTGGACAGCACCGCCAGGCGCAGTTCCTCCAGACGGCTGTTGGTGTTGCGCAGCAGCGGCAGGCTGGTGATGAACTGGTTGTTTAGGCTGATGTTCAGGCGCGACTCGTCGTTGGTCGACGGCGGCGTGTAGCGGTACTTGGTCTGCAGCGGGATGCCCTGGTTACGCCAGACGAACAGGTCGGGCGGCAGGTTGATGTCGAGGATGATCGGCCGCGGCAGAAGGCCGCTGACCTGCAACTGCTCGGGGTACTTGAGCAGTTCGGCGAAGCGCACCGGGCGATCGGTACGCATCCAGTTGGGGGCGTCGTAGGGCTTGCGTGGCTGCAACTGCTGGACGTTTTCCACCGTCACCCGCGAGCTGCGGAACAGCTCGCCGCCCAAGGCCAGGGCACGGGCGGCCACCGCCAGGTCAGCGTCATTGCGCCCCATCACCAGCAGCACTTTACTGTAGCGGTTGTTGGGGTTGTCGATCAGCTGCACCACCGGCGCCTGCACCAGTGGGAACTTCTCCAGGTCCGCGAGGAACTGTGGCCGATGATCGTTGGTGGCGAACACCACCGAAGGGTTGAGGGTGTCCTGGTCCTGGCTCGCCGGAAGTTGATCGAACAGCACCGGGAACTGGGCGCCGCGCCAACCCGCCAGGCTGCCGAAATAAGAGGCCAGGATGCCGGCGGCGCGCTGTTCGCCTACGGTCGGGGAGTCGGCGAACAGCAGGTTGATGACCGGCTTGCCATAGCCCAGTGCGTCGAAGAATGGCCTCGGGAAGAACGCCAGATCGTTCTGGGTCGCCAGTGCCTGTTCCTGCAGGGAAACCTGGCTGGCGCGGCTGACGTTGACCCACAAGGCGCTGTTGGCCGGGTCTTCGCAAATGTCGGTGTAATGGCCGACGAATTCCAGACGAACGCGGTTGAAATCGGTGACCAGTCGGGGATCCAGGGCGATCTGCTGCGTGGTCTTGCGCCCCAGTTGTTCTTTCTCGATGGGCACCACGCTCATCAGGGTGTCATTCAGGTAGACCCGCATATGCGAGAGCGTCGGCAGCAGCGCCGGAGACGGGGTGTACTCCAGCTTAAGCCTGGCATCGCTGGCGATACGGTCGCGCCGCAGGGTGAATTCGATCTGATCGCTGTTGTGGATTCCCAGCAACAGGCTGTCGGCCGAACGCCCCAGCTGTTCGAAGGTGCGCGCGGTGGCCCAGTTCGGGGCTTTCTGCTCCTGCGCCGGCGGGAGAGTGACAGGCGCCGGGGCGGCCTGCGCGCAGGCGACGGCCAGGAGCGCCAGGCTGGCAAATAGAGATTTGCTGAAATAGCGGCTCATGATGCGTTCACCGTTATAGAAGAAGAGGAGGAGGGGGAAGACGCCAGGGGCATGCGCGGCAGGTAACTGCCCAGCCAGGCCAGCAGGCGCAGGACCGGACCGAACACCACGTGGGTCCAGGCCGGCAGGTATTCGTAGAGCCGGTAGTAACCCTTGGCGCCCAGCTTGAGAATGTCCAGGAAACTGTGCAGTGGCCGGTCCTGTGCGAAGTCTTCGCCCCAGTTCAGCCAGGCGTCGGCCCGGGCGAAGGTGCACTGCACGAAATCGATCTTCTGTTGCTCCGTGAGCTGGGTGAAGCTGATGCCCACGAAGTTCTTCTGGCTACGGCAGACCACGCCGGGAAACAGGAACTCGCGCTGCCCACGCTGCATCAGCAGAGAAACGCGACCGCCCACCGGCAGCGACAGCGGCACATCCACCTGGAACCCGGCGCCGCCGTCGGAGTAGTCCACCAGCATGCCGGAGTAGAAGCGACCGTTATCCAGACGCACGGCCGCCGGCAGCCTGGACTGCACCCTGTGGGTCTGGCGTACCTGCCGCACTTCAGCGGCAATCGCCACCGCGGCACCGATGATCAGCAGGTTGTAGACCACCCAGAGAGTGCTCACCAGCACCGTGCCGAGCTCGGTCGCCGGGCCAGTGAACAAGCGCCAGAAGGCGAAACCCAGGCCCGCCATGTTCAGGGCCGAGAGCACCAGATAGGGCTGGGCGATCTTCCAGTCGAACTGGTTGTGCTCCATCAGGCCGCCTTTGGCCGTGACGTTGAACTTGCCTTTCCGGGGGTTGAACAGCGCCACAGTGGTGGGTCGGGCGATGTACCAGGCCAGTACCGTTTCGTAGACCTCCCCCCAGAACGTCTGGCGAAAACTGCCCTGCATCCGCGAGTTGGTCAGGCTGGCATGGATCATGTGCGGCAGCACGTACAACAGGATCATCAATGCTGGGGCGTAGATGATGTAGGCGTGCAGAAACAGGAAGGCCAGCGGTGCGGTGAGAAACAACAGCCGCGGCAGACCGGCCAGGAAGTGCAGCATCGCGTTGGCATAACAGACCCGCTGGAAGATCGTCAGGCCCTTGCCCAGCAAGGGGTTGTCGGTGCGGAAAATCTGCGCCATGCCGCGGGCCCAGCGAATCCGCTGGCCGATATGCGCCGACAGGCTTTCGGTCGCCAGCCCGGCAGCCTGGGGAATGCGCACGTAGGCCGAGTTCCAGCCGCGCCGGTGCAGGCGCAGCGCGGTATGGGCGTCCTCGGTCACGGTTTCGACCGCGAAGCCGCCGATCTCGTCCAGCGCGGCGCGACGCAATACCGCACAGGAACCGCAGAAGAACGCCGCGTTCCACGTATCGTTGCCGTCCTGCACCAGGCCGTAGAACAGTTCGCCCTCGTTGGGCCGGCGACGGAACATGTTCAGGTTGCGCTCAAACGGGTCGGGAGACAGGAAGTGGTGCGGGGTCTGCACCAGGGCCAGCTTCGGATCGCGCAGGAACCAGCCCACAGTGAGCTGCAAGAAGGAGCGCACAGGGATGTGGTCGCAGTCGAAAATTGCCACCAGTTCGCCATCGATACGGCTCAACGCATGGTTGAGGTTGCCGGCCTTGGCATGCTGGTTATCGGCGCGAGTGATGTAGCCGACGCCGACGTCGGCAGCGAACTGGCGGAAGCTCTCGCGCTTACCGTCATCGAGAATGTAGATGCGCAGCTTGTCCTGCGGCCAGTCGATGCCCAGGGCGGCGTAGACCGTGCCGCGGACCACCGAGAGGTCCTCGTTGTAGGTCGGGATCAGCAGATCGACGGTGGGCCACAGCCGGGTATCGCGAGGCATCTGCGCCGGCTGGCGCCCCAGCGGCCAGCAGGTCTGGATATAGCCCAGGATCAACACCACCCAGGCGTAGGTTTCGGCCGCCAGCAGCAACAGGCCGAAGGTCAGGTCCAGCGGGTTGTTCCAGTTTAGGGTCGAGGTGTAGCGCCACCACAGATAGCGGCAGGACACGATGGTCGACAGGACGATCATCAACAGCGTCGGGAAGCGCCCCGGGATGCGCCGCACCAACATGGCCAGCGCCCAGAGCAGAATCACGAACACCAGTTGGGCGATGTAGCCGAAGGGTTCGGTGATGCACACCAACATCAGCACCACCGCTACCACGCCCACACCGATGTTCAGCCAGCGCTGACAGCGAGGCTCCAGGCCTTTCCACCAGATCTGGCTCTGCCGTACTCGCCGGCTTTGCTGGACATGGCGCGGCAAGGCTTCGAGCAAGGGGCCCAAGCGCATGCCGAGCAGGCGTTGCCGCAGCTGCACGAAGCGCATCCAGCGCGGCCAGCTCAGCGGGCGGCGTGGCCGCAGCGGCTGCACCAGCAGCAACCAGACGCTTTGCACCAGCAAACGCAGCGGATCACCCAGGCTCGGTGGCTTGTTCGCCAACTGCGGATACCAGCGCTGGCGCTGCTCGCGCAACTGCTGCCAGCCCGGCGCCTCCAGGCGCAGGAACAGCCAGGCCAGAGCATTGAGCGAGGCCAGCCAGAGCCCGGTCAGAGGGGGGGTGTCGTACTCGCGACGCAGGTGGGTGTAGGGAAACCAGCGAGCAATCATGCCGTCTCCCGGCGGCGAGCCAGGCACCAGGTCGCCAGGCTCAGCACGTCCTGGGCCGCCAGACTGCCCGGCGCATACAGCCCGACCGGGGTCTTGAACGCGAGCGACTCGCGCATCGCCTCATCGTTGTGCACGGTCAGGGGCAGCAACCGATCGGCGTGGTTCTTGCGCCAGATAAGCATCAGATCGCGTTGCAACTGGCTACCGGGATCGAAACGATTGACCAGCAGCGGACCGCTCACCGTCTCTTGCTGTTGCAGCAGCACATGGCAGGCCGCGTCCGCTTCGGCGACCTGGATAGGGAAATGACAGGGGCCGGTGTTGCCGTGCCCGACCAGGCGCTGTGGCACATCGAACAGTACCCAGTCGTAGTGTTCGGCCAGGCTGGCTTGACGCCTGACCCACAGGGTGTGGTCCTTCGCCAGGCGGCGTTCCATTTCAAGTTGTTCGTCACGGTCGAGGCGGCCATAGGGCAGCAAACTCAGATTTGGCGCCAGGCTCCAGGCCTGGTTGTACCAATTCTCGCCATCGAGCATGCCGCGGGCCCAGCCGCAACTTTCCACGGTCGCCAGGTTGAAGTACAGGCGCAGCAGGTTTTCCGGGCACATGTCCACCACCAGCACCCGCTCGCCCAGGCTGTGCAGGGCGTAGCCTATCCCCGCCAGCAGGGAACTGCTGCCGACACCTCCACGCAACCCGCGCAGACTCAGCGATCTCACGTCCTCACCTCCTGTGGGGTCTTCAGTTGTGTTTCCAGCGGCAGTGCCTCTTCGAGCTCGGCCAATAGCGGCCAGCGCTGCAAGGCGCGGAGCAGTTCCAGTTCGGCGGAAATGTCCACGTACTCAAGGTCCGGCAGCTCCAGCTCAAGCTTCAGTCGGGCGATGTCATCGGCTCGCCCGTTACGGGCATGCACCAAGGCACTCATTTGAAGCGCTGAGGGTAAGGTAGCCATGCACCTTTCTCCTTGATCCGGACATAGGGCTTGCCGGCGTAGTCGAGTACCACGGTGCCGGAGTTCTCGGACACCGCAGGGGTCTGCGGCAGATCGCTCAACAGCGCCTGCCAGTCCAGCCCCTGGCCCTCGGCCTGAGGAGCGGCGGCATACAAGCGGGCGATGATTTCGGACAAGGCCAGGTAACTGCTGGGTGCGCTGACATGCAGCGGCGCTGAATTCGCCGCGGAACCCATGCCGATCAGCTTGATGCCCACCGGCACGTGAGTGATCGACGGGCTCGGAATCTCGCGCATGCCGGAGATCTGCATGCGGTCGCCATGCAGCGCCGCGCCGTGCTCGGGCACTATCACCACGGCCACGCGTCGACCGCTGCGCTCGAGCTCCTTGATAAAGGCCGTCAGGTCGTCGATCAGGGCCTGGGCACGAGGTTTGTACTCGGCGCTCTTGGTGCCGCCGTCGGCGGTCAGCGCTCGGTTGCCGTCGTGCAGCGTGGTGGTGTTGTAGAACAGTGCCACGCGCGAATCCTGGTTGTTCTCGCGGTGCTGCCACCACTTGTCCAGGACTTCCCGGTCGCGCCAGATCGGCGAGCCGTCGAAGCCCACCAGCGCCCGCGACAGGTTCGAGGCGTTCACCGCCGGATTGGGCAGAGCCCCTTGGCTGCGGACTTCATCGAGGAAGCCTTCGAACTGCCCGGTGTGGTTGAGCATCACTTCGCTGGCAAACCCGAGCTTGCGCAGATCGTCCATCAGCAGGCATTGTTCCGGCGCCACGCCGTAGAGCTTGTTGTGCGGTTGCTGACCACAGCTGGCGCGCAATAGGCGTATCGCCGCCGGGCCGCTGTAGGCGGTGGCCGAGTTGAAGTTGTCGAACACCACATCCATCTGCTGCAACAGCGGGTTGTCCCGCAGGCCCACGGCGTCCAGGTCGTCCCAGGCCATGGAGCAGATATTGATCAACAGCAGATCGAACGGCTGGGCCGCCGAGGTCGAGGGTTTGAACTCGACGCGCCGGCCGGCCTCGGTGTCATAGAACTTCTGCAGGTAGTCGTCCAGCGTCGCGCTGTCGGGCTCGGCGTTGCTGACCACTGCGCTGGCAGAAGCCGTGCCGGGGTTCGCAGCCTGTTGCGCGGGCGCTTGCAACGCCAGCAGGTTGGCGCTGCCCAGCAACGCCAGCCAGCCCAGGGTCAGTGTGGTCAGGCGCAGCCACTGGCTGACGAACAGGTAGGCCACCACCACGATCAGCAGCAGCCCGCAGAGGTTCCAGTCGATGAAACGACCGGCCAGCTCCAGTAGGTATTCACCGGTGAAGTTCAGTACGCCGGGTTGGTCCAACAGGCGGCTGAACGGCGGTAACCAAGAGTCCTGATAAAACAGAGCCACCCCCAGCGGCACGGCGATAAGCCAACGCAGAAGGCTCGCATGGCGATTGCGCAACGGCACCAGCAAGACGGCAGCGAACACCAGATTGGGCAGGATCTGCAGGTTGAGGTAACCGCCCCAGAACAACAGCAACTTGATCAGGAAGTACAGGTTCCACAGGCCCAGACCCGGCCAGCTCCACGCAGGTTGCGCGATGACGGGGATTTCAAGACGGCTCATGGGACTCACTTTGGGCAGGTTGCGGGGTCGTACGCCGACGTACGCCACGGGATTTCAAGTAACGCGGGCGCAAGTAACGCTCAAGCCCGTGCCTGATACGCTGACCGAAATGGCTCAGCAGCAGCGCCAGCGCCAGCGTCAGCAGACTGCTGGCGGCAATCACCTGCAGCAGATCGGAATACATCATGCGCAAGGTTCCGTGAGCGAAAGGGTGATGCGGTGTGGCGTAAAGCCGGTCAACCCGACGGACTGCGACAGGTTGTCGATGACCCGTTCATCCGCCAACCGGAAGGTCTCGGGCAATTCGGTCGCCTCGATAAAGCCCTTGCGCGGCAAGCGATCCACCGACGACAACGACTCGCAGGCGCTGAAAATATCGGCCCATGGCAGGCGGCATATATTGCCCAGTGCCGGCTCCAGGCCATCGGCGCGGCAGGCGAACAGAAACAGATAGAAGGTGCCGTCCAGCACGCAAGCGATGTCGCCATAACGGCGCAGATTGATCTGACTCAGGTATTGCTCGACCTGGAGCCCGCCACGTGGCTGCAGTTTCAGCAACTGGTGGCTGATCTCGCCCGAGGCGCCGCTGTACACCTGATCCAGGGTTGCGATGAACGTGCTCGGTGTCAGCAGCCCGCGAACATGAGGGGGGTGCATGCGGTCGTACAGGGTCTGGAAATCAATGTCGCTGCGGTAATGCCAGAGCTGCCCCTGCACGCTATCGGTCAGGCTTAGAAAGTGCGCCAGCGAGGCCTTCAGCGGCACGATCAGATTGGCGCCGCAGGCCAGCAGCAGACGCTCGTCGCGGTAGCGCAGGCAGGGCTCCATTTCGCGAACGATGATTTTCAGTGCCGAGCCGCACTGATTGCGCAATTTGTGCAACTGACGGGCAAGGTCTTCGACCTGGTCGTTGCCTTCGATGGCCACGATCACGCTAGCGGCTCGCATCTTGAGGGCGTGCAGCAGCAACTCGTCACGCCCCTCGAACAGTCGCCATTGCTGGGACAGCGGCGGTGCGCCTTCGAGTACGCTGCGCTGGGTCAGGTAGACGCGCCGGTCATCGGTGCGGATGGCTTGAGGGCTGCCACGTTGCGCCTGGCTCAGGCCAAGAACGCCGTCGGCCTGCTCCAGTTCGAATTCTTGGGCGGTACACACGCCCAGCTCGTTGTGCCAGAAGTGCAGCTGATAACGGATGCTGCCATCACGCCGATACAACTGCGCCAACCCCGACAACTCTTCGTTGAGGCCCACCAGTTCGGCATGCACCGCTGGTTCCTGGCCGTGGCACAGCACCACCAGCGTGCAGCGACGCTGGCGTAACCACTGGCGCACTTCTTCGCACCATTGCTGCAGAGACCGGGCGTCGAAGCGCCGCCAGGCCAGGGCCGGTAATAGCAGGAGGATTTGACTGCCTCGGGTCCTGACGCTGCGATGCAACTCGGACACCCAGGATTTCAGGGCCATCCCGAGATCATCGTCGGCTACTTCGAAGAGCCGCAGGCGCTCCGGGCCAAACTCGCCGTCGAGGTTTTCCAGCAGGGTCCGGGGATCGCATCCGCCGCATACCAGTGTGGTTGGCTGGGCTTGTGGCAAGGCGCTCAGGAACTGAAGCGCAAGCGTCTCGGCATCGCTGTTCAGGTCGACGGAGACCCAGTACAGGCCGCCTTGACGCAATAACACTTGCTCATCCTGCAAATGCCGGATGCCTAAGCTGACATGACTCAAACTGACCTCTGCGTACCAGAAAAATACCTTAAACCAACCGGGCCGCGAGCCCTATGCAAAAAACGATCCTCTACCGCCTTCTTACCTGTGAACCGGGTGTGCAACGGCCGCTGCAAAGGAGCTGCCATCTGGCCGGAATACCTCGAAAAAACGTTCAGGGATGAACCTTGCGCCTGACATGATCTGAATCATCCTTGCTGCTGGACGGGGCAGACCCGTTCATGTGCCATTTGCCATATTCGGATGCGAAAACAATCCGCGGCATTCGGTGTCTGGCTCGTGTGACTTCTTGAACCATCCACGGCAGAGCCTCGGGTTCCCGTAAAGCCGGGACTCGCGGCGTACAATCATCGAGTGTTTGTTCGACGGCAAATCAAGTTGCTGGTCTGTGCATTTCGATACGGGCCCGGTACGCAATGATTGCCACAAGCAGCGCAACGTACAGGCAGGTGCAACCACGGTTTCGAAGCTTATCCGCTGCTTGTCGTGTCGGTTAAGCAAGTCGACAACAGGGGCGATATCAAAATGATACCGTCAATTTTTTGAATTGTCCAAGAGTTGTTTCGAGAATTTTCATTGGAAACAACCCAGTGGCGCCATAAAAATGGCGTTTCGCGCTCAAAGCACCCCTCAAGCAAGTCCGGTATTGAGTCCATTCCTGTTTCTGGAATAAAAGAAACCCCTTGGATTTCAATGGGTCGGACGCTAGATGCGAGTCTCGTTTCCCGCTCCAAATATAGAAAAATCGCCACTCATTGAGTGGCGCCTTTTTTGCGCGGGCGACAGACGAAAAAAGGACTTTTAGCTCATTAGCGCCATCAGTTGGGGGGCCTCGAGTACGCTAATCGCTCAGTTCAAGGTGCACCTGTTCCAGTCACAAGTTGCGCAAGTAGGCCATGGGCGCAAGAGAATGAAGCCGGGCAGGCGCCAACCGAAACAACGAGCACCATGACGCTGCCCGAGCAGTCGATTGTGGGTATGCAGACCGAGGCGCCAACCGTGTCGGTGGGGACCAAGGTACCGTTGCGTCTTCGCGAAGTGCCGCAGACCATCAACGTGATCGGCCAGGAACGTATCCAGAAGCAGAACCTCTATACCCTCGAGGATGCCCTGGGCAAGGTCGGCGGTGTCACCGTGCAGCGTATCGACGCCAGCCGCTTGAGTTTTTTCTCCCGTGGCTTCGAGATCACCTCGTTGCAGCTGGACGGCACGCCGACCACCATGGACAACCGGATTTTCCTTTCACCTGATCTGACGATGTATGACCGCGTCGAAGTGCTCAAGGGACCGTCCGGCAGCCTGACAGGCGCCGGCGGCCCCGGCGGCAGTATCAACCTGGTGCGCAAACGCCCGTTGGCCGAGGCGGCGGTATCGGCTGAAATCAGTGCCGGCTCCTGGGACGACTATCGAGGCATGGTCGACGTCACCGGCCCGTTGACCGACAGCGGCAACGTGCGTGGACGCCTTGTGCTCAGCGATCGCAAGCAAGGTTTCTACTACGACGGTGGCGGTAAACGCGAGTCGAACCAGATCTATGGCGTCGTCGACATAGACCTGACGCCAGACACCGTCTGGACCCTCGGTGCAAGCAATCAGAATACCGATATCCAAGGCGCCCAGCGCTCCCTGCCTGCCTATCGCTACACCAACGTTGCTGGTGAAGCCGCCATGTCGCTGCCGGATGTTTCGCGCAAGAATTTCTACGGCGCGGACTGGAACCGCGATTACTTCTGGAGCACTGCGGTGTTCACCGAAGTCGAGCACCAGTTGGGTGACGGCTGGAAAACCCCGAGCTGGTCAACCGGCAGATGCTCGAAGACATGCTCAAGTACAAGCGCCTGGAAGGAGTGGGCGCGGCCCTGCGCCTGCTGGTTTCAGGCTTGTTCAAAGAAGGACGGCAACAGCTCGATCTGCGCGGCGTGGTGCAGGACGGCGGGCTGCCAGCGTTGCTGATCTGGGGCAGTGACGACGCGATTATTCCGGTGAGCCACAGCGCCGGGCTGAAGGCCCAGGTCGAGGTCCTGCCAGGTCAGGCGCACATGGTGCAGATGGAAGCGGCCGAGCAGGTCAACCGATTGATTCTGGATTTTGTGCAACAGCACTGATGCCCCCTCCTGGCGGCATCTCGCGGGGCGCCAGGACCAACGATTTCAAGGAGATTTCGCTATGCTGATTTACGACGGTGGGGCTGTCACGGATCGGGCACACAGCGCCAACCGCCAGCTGGAATGAATGTGCCGAGTGAAGACATGACGGCTTCATTGGTGAAAATATCCGGGGCAAACGGGTCCACCGATGATGGCAGCAGGCATTGGCCAGTTTTGGCGGGGAGCGTTGAGCACTCGATTTTCCATGGAGTTTCTCCGGCGTGATGCCGGCCAAAAGACAGTTCGCAGGCGAACAGGGAAACAGGGTTTATTGAGCTTTCGGGTTGGCTGAACGTTTCGCGCAAATGAGGGCCCGGTGTCAGCGGTGTGGGACGGCTGGCGGCGAACAGAAAATAGTCCCCGGCCAATAGCAGACAGCCCTGACGCGATGGTTCATTCATCGCTTGCAACCATTGGCCACGACAAGCGACGAGGGAGTCGGGCAAGCGATCCCAAATTTCGTAGTAACTTTCGTCCAGAGCGGTTTCGATCAGGCACTCACTGGTTTCAAAGTGCATGCGACCAATGTCTTCAGCCCCACTGGCCGGCTGATAGTCCATTTTGCGATGCCATTGGCAAATGTCGGCGTCTATCTGGGTCACCCCGGCGAAACCTTTCTGTTCACACATCGCCAGATGATGAGAGTGGCTGAGATCTTCGAGCGCCAGACTTGGGAGCGGATTGGAGGGGATTCGCAGGTCGGCAAACAGTCGCGGTGTCTGTAGCCAATACACGGCCGTTTCGCTGTCCGAACGCCCTGAGCGGTACTGGATCAAACGCCGCTTCCATACGCCGAAGTAACATTGCGCAACCTTATGCATAGATATTCCCTGTGTTACGCGTCGCGTTTGGTTATCCACCTGTCTTCATCGACTCAGTGGTGTCCCCCCTCACTTCGACCATGACGCCGACCAACGATCGAGTAATCCGAAGAACCACTGATGCATACGGGCGTAACAGGCTTCATCCGAAGTTGAGGGCATAGGTAGTGGCGACTCGGCAGCAAAACGGCGGTTGAGTGCATTCACAATCTGCGGCGTCCATTCCGGGTGAAACTGCAGTCCAATCATCCCATCGCCGACAGAGTAAGCCTGATTCTCCCAGTCTGATCCCCTGGCCAGATGCCTGGCCCCAGCCGGCAGCGCAAAACCGCGTTCGTGCCACTGCAGCACCTGCATGTAATGCCCGCCATTCTCACCATCCCCTATGAACTCTACCTCGCACCATCCCCCCTCAGGGTGGTCGATGGGGGCAACCTGCGCCCCGAGCCGATCAGCGAGCAGTTGCCCGCCCAGGCAGATACCGAGCACCGGCTTGGCCTTGCGCAGCAAGTTGCCAAGCCAGACCTTTTCTTGCTCCAGCCAAGGTGGGCAATCCGCCCCTACCACATTGAATGGACCTCCCAACAACACGTAGGCATCGTAGTCTTCGTGCGTCGGCAACAGCCCTAGATCACCGCGAAACAGTTCGATGGCGACATCACGACCCAGAGCCCAATCGGCCAGGGCGCCAGGGCCTTCTTCTGCCAGATGCTGAATGCAAGCGATCTTCTTCATGTGGCGTTCCCAAAAATAGCCAATACGAACTCCAAAGCGTGCATAGCAAACTCCTTACCGCAGGTCGGGACAAAGTGGATTATGCGTATCGGACCAAGCATCGCCTCTCCTTGCCGAGGCAAAAAACGTTCGCTATTCTCCGTCATCAAACTTGCTTTTCAATCCACGAATATTCAACAATTATTGAACAAATGGAAACATTCGATCTAGCGACCCTGCGCCAATTCCTGGCCCTTGCGCGCCACCAAAACCTGTCCGATGCCGCTTCGGAACTGCACCTGAGCCCGAGTACTCTGTCCAAGGGGCTGAAGAGACTGGAACAAGCCTTGCAGACCACGCTGTTCGACCGCCAAGGGCGCAATCTGCGCTTGAATGCCGACGGCGCGCGATTGCTTGATCGGGCTGCAGCGCTGATGGCCAATGCCGATCAGATGCGTAGTGAGTTTCTGGGGACTCGCGGTAGTTTCCACTGCCGGATCTCCGGGCCGGCGCTGTTGCAGTTGAATTGGGGACGGCGCATAGCCAGTTTGATCGGCGAACGCTTTCCCGGTGCTCAAGTGGCTTTCGGCAACGAGAAGGAAGACGAAGCGCTCAGTGCCTTGGCCCGCGGTGAGGCGGATCTGGCACTGGTGACCACGGCAGCGCTAGGGGCTCTCGACCCGCGCCATATCGCACTGAACATCGGACTGACCCGCTTTGAAGTGGCCGTCGGCGCAAACCACCCGCTCACCCTCGCAGGCAACGGCCCATGCGCCACGGTGACCGAGGTTCTGAAATACCCCTTCGTGGTACCTGCACAGCCGCCGTTTCGCGGGCTGCAAGGTGGGCCGGCCACCGACGGCTGGCGTGACGATCAGCAACCGCGCATCATCCGTTACCGCAGCGATGACCTTCTTTTGGTTGATGGCCTTGTACGCGCGGGTTTGGCTCTGGCCTATCTACCGGACTATGCGCTGGCCGAACTTCAGCTGTTACGGCTCGATCTGACTGACAACCCGTTCTCCTGCACCCAACAGGTGGTGCTGGTTTATCGCCCCAGCACCGCCAGCGGTTGGCTCAATTATGTGGTTGAGGCGATGAAGTCCGAGGCGGTTACCTAGTCCCGCACGAATCGCTGCGCCATCACCCGCAACAAACGATCATCCTCTCCCGCGGCGCCAATCACCTGCAGCCCCACAGGCAGTCCCCTCAACAGTCCCACCGGCAGGCTGATCGCAGGCAGCCCGGTGAGATTCCAGGCACTGGTATGGCTGAGCAACGCGGCGCGCACATCGATGTCCTGCTCACCAACCCGAACCTCGCGCGCATCGACCGCTGTCGCGGTAATCGGCACGCTGGGCGAGACAAGAAAGTCATAGCGCTCGAACAAGCGCGCCATCGCCTCCTTGAGCCGTGCTTGGCTGGCTTGTGCGCGGATGTATTGCCAGCCCCTGACTTCACGCGACAATTCGAGGCGCTCGCGCACCTCCTGCTCGAACGTGTGCGGTGCATCCTGCATGCGTTCGGCATGCACATCGAAGGCCTCGGCGCGTTGCAGCACCAGCAGCGTGTCTTTCATTTCGGCCACCAACGGCTCGAGTTCAGCAGTATCCTGCAGCGCCTCGCCAAATAGCCGCTGCGCCGCCTGGAATACCTGCCGATCCAGCTCGGCGTCGACTGGGCCGAAGCTGCCGGTGGTGATCCAGCCAACCCGCAACGGTCGAGGGCTGGCCATCGGCGCACAAACTCGCCCAGCCACCACTTCGAACAGTAGTCGCGCATCCTCGACGTGGTTGGCGATCGGGCCCACGTGGTCGAGGCTCGACGACAGCGGGAACACCCCCTCCAGCGGCACGCTGGCAAACGATGGCTTGAAGCCGACCACTGCGCACAACGCCGCCGGAATCCGGATAGATCCGCCGGTGTCGGTGCCCAGCGCCAGTGGCACCATGCCGCTGGCCACCGCCGCGGCGCTGCCGGCGCTGGAGCCGCCAGTGATGCAACTGGCATCCCAGGGGTTACGTGCCGCGCCTTGCAGCGAGCGGTCGCCGGTCGGGCCGTAGGCGAATTCGTGGGTCAAGGTCTTGCCGACAATGACCGCACCCGCCTCGCGCAGGCGCTGCACGCACAGCGCATCGCGGCTCGGCTTGAAGCCTGCGAAATGCGCCGAACCGTAGGTGGTGACGTGGTCGAACGTGTCGATATTGTCTTTGACCGCCACCGGTATGCCATGCAGCGGGCCCAGGTCCAGCCCCTGGGCAAACAGCTCGTCGGCCTTGCGCGCCTGGGCCAGTGCCACGGGTGCATCGACATGAACGAAGGCGTTCAAGGTCGGATTCAGGCGCTCGATGTTGTCCAGGGCTGCTTGGGTCAGCTCGACGCTCGTCAGGCTGCCCGCGCGCAGGCGCTCGGCCAGCGCGATGACCGATTGACCAAAAAAAGATCCAACGTGAACAGGCTTCGCCAGGCTCATACAAACAACTCCATCAAACTGCTGCGGCTAAAGGGGAAGGGCTGGTTTGCCGGCTGCCGGGACGCACCATCAGCATCGCGCTCATGCCCAGTGCAGTGGCTACCGCCGCTGCCACGAACATCGACGAGTAGCCATAACGCACGGTCAGGTAGCCGGTCAGCATTGGCGCGATGAACGAAGCGGTGTTGGCGATGAAATGGGTCATGCCGCTGTAGGCACCGACCCGGTTGGACGGCGCGGTGTCGATCACCACGGCCCAGTAAACCGAGTTGGGCAGCGCGTTGAGGGCGTTGGCAAGGGTCATCAGGGCAATCACGCCCCACACGGTCTGGGCCTGCGATACCAGTATGAAACAGAGCGTGGTCAACAGCAGGCAGGTCGCGGCCAGCCAGCTGCGTGCCACCTTCAGGTTGCCGGTGCGGCGCAACAGCAGGTCAGAGAGCTTGCCGCCCAGTAGCACGGTGAAGCAGGCGCCGGTCCACGGAATCATGCCCATGTACCACAGCGACGACAGGTTGTAGTGGAACTCGTCCTGCAGGTATTTGGGGGTCCAGGTCAGCAGCAGGAACGTCACGTACACGAACGAGAAGTAGCCGACCGCATTGAGTATCAGGTCCTTGTTCTTGAAGAAATGCCATACCGGCGCAACGCTGGTGGTCGGGGTTGAAGCATTGGCTGCCGCGGCGCGTTCCCGTCGCAGGAAGTCGAGCTCGGCCTTGGACACCCGCGGGTTCTCATCGGGGGTGTTGGTGAAGCGCGTCATGAAGAAAATCAGCAGCGCCAGGCTGACCACGCCCAGCACCACGAACATGCTGCGCCAGCCGCCAGTCAGGGTTTGCAGACCTACCGCTACCGGAGCGGTGAGCAGCGCGCCCAGTGGTGTGCTGAGCAGTCCAACCGAGACCACGAAGCCGCGCTCTTTGGGCGTGGCCCAGTTGGCCACGCTTTTGTTGATCACCGAGTAGGCCGGGCCTTCGGCAAAGCCGAACAGCACGCGGATAGTGGCGAAACCGGCCATGGCCGAGCCTCCCATGAAGGCCAGCCCGAGGTCACCGGCAAATGCGGTGGCAATCTCGAAAATCGACCAGGTGGCCCCCGCAATCAGCCAGATGCGCTTGGCGCCAAAGCGGTCGGCCAGGATGCCGCCGATCAACGCCCCGAGGATGTAGCCATAACCGAAGTAACCCAGGACTTTGCCCCAGTCGGCCTTGTCGAAACCGTACTCCGGGAGAATGCTCGCCGAGGCATAGGCAATCGCGCCGCGGTCAATGTAGTTGAGCAGTGCCATCAGCATGATCAGGAAGAAAATCTGGTAGCGGAAAGACGGAATAGCTGCGCTCTTCATAGGGATCTGACTCTTCAAAATGATGGCAGAAGTCAAAAAGTCGGCCGCGTCCGGCGTATTTTTATTGTGTTACCCAAACGTTTGGGTAAGCGAAATGTAGATACGGAAAAAGTTTTAGTCAATCGTTTGGGTAAAGGTTTATTTTCCGGGAAGAGGGCACGGTTGAGGTAGAATCGCGCGCTGAATAATGCACGGTGGAAGACTCTCAAACATGCCGAATGAATCTCGCCCCGCCACCTTGAAGTCCATGGCGACTGCACTCGGGTTGCACGTCTCCACGGTGTCGCGGGTGCTCAATGGCGATCCGACCGGGGTCGAGCGAGCGGCGTCGGCTGAGGTGGTGGCGCGGATCCGCGCACTGGCCAAGGAGCTGGATTATCGGCCGAACACGCAGGCATCCAACCTGAAATTGCGCAAAAGTCAGGAGATCTGCGTACTCATGCCACGCCTCACCGACCTGGTGATGGCGACCATTTATGACAGCATCGACAGCGCGGCGGAGGAGGCCGGCTACCTCACGTTCGTCTCCAATACCGACGACCTGCAGCCGCGCCAACTGGCACGTGCCGAGCACGCCTTGCGCCGCTCAGTGGCCGGGCTGATCGTGGGTGACTCGCACGTGGGTGAAAGCCAGCCCCTACTCGATCTGCTCGCACGCAAGCACATTCCCTACGTGCTGGTCAGCCGGCAGATTGCAGGACACCTCTCGGCGGCCAGCGACGACGAATTGGGCGGCTGGTTGGCGGCCGAACATTTGTATCAACTGGGCTGTCGCGATGTGGCGATCCTGGCGGGTGAACGGCATGCGTCCACCGGGGCTGATCGTACCCGCGGGTTCATCCGCTATTACCGTGAGCAAGGCGTCGCCCTGCGCCCGGAGTGGATCCTCAATGGTCCTTTTGACAGCCACACCGGACACCAACAAGGCGAGTATCTGTTGGGGCTCAACCCACGCCCACAGGCGTTTTTCGCGGTCAACGACTTCCTTGCCATTGGCCTGATGGGCGCCGCCCGCGACAAAGGGTTGCAGCCGGGCAGGGACATTGCCGTCGTCGGCTTCAACGACATCCCGCTAGCCAATGAACTCATCGTTCCACTGACCAGCGTGCGCCTGCAGATGGCACAGATGGGGCGGCATGCGGTTGAGTTGCTGCTCAAGCGCATCAAGGGCGAGGCCGCAGAGTCCATCATCCTTGCGCCGCAGTTGCAGGTGCGGGCGAGTTCCTCGCTCTTGCGCCGCGTTGATTGAGGGGCGGCTGCACGGCCCTTCGCCACACAATAAGGTCTGCCGGGTAGCACTTAGTGATTTTGGAACGCTTTCAATCCTCGCTGTACTGCGGGCCTGGCTTCGATCGCGTCGAACCAGCGTGATAAGCGTGAAAGCACTGCCCAATCCAGCCGGTCACGAATTGATGCCGCAATGGTGAAAGCAGAGATGTCCGCCATGGAAAACTGATCTCCGGCCATAAAGTCTCCGGTAAGAAACCGTTCTGCATAGACAAGTTGTTCAATGACGCGCAGATCGATGACGGTGGCCGCATCGATTAATCCCGCTTGGCGCAGGAAAAATGCCGCATGGCTGGGCCCGATTACGTCCGTTACGAAAAAGAAGTAACGATCAAACACCCTGTCGCGCTCTGGTCCGGGATGCGCCGGTGCGAGTCGACCGGGAGCTTTGGCATCAGCGAACTGAATGATGGCGTTTGATTGGTTGATGACCCGTGCCGGTGTCGACGTATGGTCGACCAGGTTTGGGACTTTTCCTGCCGGATTAAGCGCCAGGTACGCCAAGTCGCGCTGCTCATTCGCTTGCAGATTCAGTCTCCGTGCCGTGTAGGGGATACCTGCTTCTTCCAAGGCTATCGCAGCCCTCAGACTGTTGCCGGTTTGAGCGCCATACAGCTCGATTTTTGGGTTCATCAGGCACTCCATTGGAAATGAATGGACAATCATTGGATGCTAAGTGAAAAGCGACGTACGCGTATGTCTTCAAGACCAAGCGCATACGCCCATAGTGATCACACCTCGAATGCTTGCCGGTTTGCGCGTACGAAGTCACCCACCGTTTGAGGCGCTTGTCCGGTGATTTGGCCAATAACCCCGTCCTCACCGCTAAAGATTCCGTTCTGGTAATCGATCGCGACTGCGAGGAAGTGCTGGATCACAAACTCCGGCAGATCGTAGGTCTCCAGATGCTGGCGATACTCTTCCAGGGTCGAAGGGCTGTAGGTGATGGTGCGGCCTGTGATGCCGCTGATTTCGTCGGCAATCTCTTGATGGTTCAGCTCGACAGGGCCGTACAACGGATAGGTTTTCCCGATATGGCCAGACGGCTGTGTGAGAACGGCGGCGATCAGTCGCGCCTGGTCTTCAGCGGCGATGGGTGCATGTCGGCCGGTGCCGTATGGCAGCGTGATCTTGTTCTCTTTCACGATCTGATCAAGCACCCACGGAAAGATCAGCCACTCGGAAAAGAACGTCGGACGGATGTGCACGGTGGGTACGCCCGACCAGTCGAGTACACGTTCCGCAATCCAGTGGTCGCGCGCGGCGTGACTCAAAGAGTCTTCCCGAGCAGAAATCTGCGACATCTCCACAACGACCTCGACGCCGGCTCGCCGGGCTGCATCGGCAAAGTAGGCAGTTGCCTGAATGTAGCCAGGACGCACGGGATAGCACAGGTAGGCGCCTGTGACCCCCTCCATCGCACGAATAATGTCGTCATGTTCAAGGAGATCGCCCACAAATATTTCGGCACCTTCGCTCTGGAGCGCTGCACTGCGCTCGTCCTCCTGGTGCACAAAAGCCCGAACCGCATGACCTCCGTCGAGAAGGTGGCGAATGGTGTAGGCGCCGGTTTTTCCCGTAGCGCCGGTGACGAGGTATTTACGTTGCTGCATGGTGAATACTCCAAAGTAAAGGAACACACATTGCTCGCGCCGATATCACGTATCGCCGTCAGCTATCGAAAGGAGCGTGATCAATCAGGTCGCACACATTCGGGCAATCGAACCCGTGCACGTGACGACGTCCGACATCCGCGAGCCCGGTGCCAATCGCCGTGTGAGGTTTCTTCCGGGCCACTTCAGCGACTGCTTGGGTAAACGCGGCTTTCATTCCAATGCGCGGGTAGAGGGCCAGCGTATCCTCGACCAGCGATGGCGTGATTTCCTCCAGCCGTAATCCCATCACGTCGACATGGGCGCCCATGTAGATCAGGGCGATCTCTGGCTGTTTGCGGTCGGCGATGCCGGCGCTGGAGTGAAGTGCGATCGCATCCCAAACCAGCTCGGCTTTCGATTCCGGGTAACCGTTTTCCAGCAGGAAGCGGCTGGCAGCGTCGGCGCCGTCGACTTCAAAACGTTGGTCGGCTGCAAATTCGTACGTCAGACCCAGGTCGTGCAGCAATGCGGCGAGATAGACGGCCTCGCGGTCGTATTTCAGGCCTCGCTGCTGGCCGAGGAATTCGGCAAACCACCACGTGCGATGCACATGGTGCAGGAGCACTGTCGAGTGAACGCGTTCGACGAGGAAGGAGGCCTTGCGAGCGAGTTCAGAGTCTGGAGCGCTGAAGCCGCCGATGATCACAGGTGTACTCATGTTTGCTCCCGGGGGATGAAGTGGGCTCGCCGTTCATTCTAAATAGTTGCAATTGGCAAAATTGACTATATTAAGATGATTTGTGCCAATATCCGTGCCAGGCCAATGCGGGAGATCGCTGTGAAAATAACGACGAAATCAAACCATTCCTTTGTCGGCGTGAGGCAAAAACGAGTGGTGATCTTGGGTTTGCCGCCCGTGGACTCGCTTGACGTGATCGGCCCGGCAGAGGTGTTCGCCTATGCAAACAACCTGCACCGCGGCGACTCTGCTCCCTATGTACTTGAGCTCGTTTGCGCGGGCGCCAATGAACACCTGGAAAGCAGCACCGGCATCGCACTCATGGCGCACAAGACGCTTGAACAGGAGCGTCTTGAAAACAAGGCGATCGATACGTTGATCGTGACGTCGGGCTGGAAAGCCATGGATCAGCTGGATCAGACGGCCATCGAGTGGATCCGCACGCGAGCCAAAAATGTCAGGCGTGTGTGCTCGATCTGTGTCGGGGCCTTCGCCTTGGCCGAAACAGGGCTTTTGGACGGTCGAAAGGCAACAACCCACTGGCGGATGGCGCGCAGCCTGGCCGATCGTTATCCCAACGTGCAGGTGGATCCCGACCCGATTTGGGTCAAGGACGGCAACCTGTACACCTCGGCAGGCATCTCGGCGGGAATCGATCTTGCGCTCGCATTGGTCAGCGAAGACCTGGGTGACGACATCGCTTTGGAGATCGCGAAAAATCTGGTTCTGTTTCTGCGACGTCCAGGCGGCCAGGCACAGTTCAGCGTCGCACTCCAGGCGCAGCATGCGACAGGTTCGAACCTGGATGAGTTATGCGTATGGATCAGTGAACATCTACATTCGGAGCTTTCGGTCGAGATACTTGCAGACAGGCTCGCCACCAGTGTGAGGACCTTGATTCGCATGTTTCAGAGGGAGTTCAAGACAACGCCTGCGAAGTACGTCGAGGACGTCCGGGTCGAAGCGGCCTGTCGGCAAATAGAGCTGGGAAGGCGGTCGATGGAAGAGGTTGCGCGCCGATGCGGCTACCACAGTGTCGACGTGCTCAGAAAAGCCTTCGTGCGACGCATGGGGGTGAGTCCAAAGGAGTACGCACAACGTTTCGCGCCGGTTAACGAGCCCGCTTAGGCATGCCCAATGGTCATGAGCTTGCTCGAGCGGGCTGCTGATTCATTTGAGTCAGTAGAATGTAAACGCTGCTCAGCACTTATGTGACTTGTCATGGTCAATAAATCCCGCACGACCGCCAACGGTCGTACTGCTCGGAGCCGACCGGATCCGCATTGGCATTTTGATCAAGGACAGTGAAAGCATGCTCGCCGCAAGATAATCAGCAACCGCCTCCACCTGGTTCCGTGAATCGGGACTCGCCGTACGTTTACCCCTCAATTCAATTCGAAGATTAAAAGCATGCACCTACGCAAAATTGCAGTTGGGCTGTCAGCCCTTGTTTTGCTCTCGACCGGGGCAGAAGCCCGCAGTCTGCTGGATCTCCTTAAGCCGCCCACCCAGCATCAGGAACAAGCGTCCCACTCGGGCTCGATCAGCCAGAACGCGGCCCTGGAACTCTATTCAAACAAACAGAAACAGGCATCGTTTGACGGCTGCGCAGAGCTGTTCCCGGCTGCGAAACCGATCAACATGGCCACAGTGCCTGCAACCATGAAACCCTTGGCCCTGTGCTCTGACAACTTCGCGGTGCTGTACTCGCAAACCAGCAGGACGCCGCTGGTAGTGGTCGAACGCCTTAATGCCGCCCAACTGCAGGATGCCAAAGGGGAGGAACGCACCAACCAGTTCTACCCGGACCCACGCATCCCCAAGAGTGGGCGGGCAGAGTTGAGCGACTACCGTAGCCAACATCCGGCCGTGGACCGTGGCCATCAATCTCCGGCAGCCGATGCACCAAGCCCCAATGCAATGGCCCAATCCTTTGCGCTGTCGAACATGGTGCCGCAAGACCCAACCAACAACCGGAAGATCTGGAGCAAGGTCGAGGCGGATGTCAGAAAATTTGCCAAGCGAGCCGATGGCAATGTGTTTGTCTTTACCGGCCCGCTCTTTGACTCTGGCCACACCACCATCGGCGACAACAAGGTCTGGGTGCCGACCCGCCTGTTCAAGCTGGTTTACGACGCATCGTCCAAGCGTGCCTGGGCCTACGTACTACCCAACGCTGAAACCCGTATCGAGAAACCGATGGACTATGACGCTTTCGTGAAGAGTACCGGGCTCAACTTGCTGGGAAATCTACCGGTCACAGGTTCCGTAGGGCGCTCTTGATGGCTTAATGAATTGCACCTCAACGGCTGGTGTTGTGCTAGCCATCAAATCGCAGTTGCGCGACGCCTTTTTCAACCCAGTAGCCATACCGCGTGCGGCAACTGCATGCTTTCGTTTCTCGGCATGACCCCATGAAGGAACCTAACCGGTTTCTGAAGCCATCCAGGTTAAAAAATCATGGAGGTGAGTCGTAAACTCTTTTGGTTTCGCATATGGGTTCTTTGCCTGGGACAAGAAAAAAGAGATCTGCATTCTCATACACGGGTGATGCTGAACAAACAGCTCGACATGCTCTTCCAGTGTTTGCGGCCACATCAAGTCCTGTTCAGAGCGAAGCACTTGAGTTGACCGGATGAGTTTGCGCGAGGCTTCGCGTTGCAGGCGTAGGGATTGCGTCGGTGTGGTCGCCTGATCGATAAGATTGGCATACCGGGTCAGTACGGATTCAAAGTCACCATTCACGGCAATGGCAATATCACGCGACGGCTTGAACCGGTCGAAGCGCTTGGCCAGATCATTCCCCCATAAGCAACGACAGTGATGCTTGAGCCAATAACCCCAGCTCAATCGATTCTCAGCCGCCAATACTTCAGAACGACTACCGATGTCGAAATCGATCTTTATGACTTCAGTATGCCGACTTTCCAGCTTGCGCTTTTTTGACTCGAGCATGTCCAGATCCTGCGACGCAGGAGGGCTGTGCAGAACAAGGGTCAGGTCCAGGTCGGAAACTCCCGGTACGGCGTCGCCTCTAGCGACGCTGCCATAAAGATAAATCCCGTCCAGCAGAGGTTCCGACTGAGCGAGCGTCATGCAAACGTCCACCAGCAAAGTCTGAAACTGTGGCTGCACCTCGACGTTGGACACGGTGAGGATATAACCGTCTGCACCAATGCCACGAGGATGGGATCGCTCCATGAAGCCGTCCGTGAGTTGTGTTCAGAAAGGTACTTTAACAGAGCCGATAGTGGCTGCTTCTGGCCCAGAGGGTGTAAAAACGTACGTCGAGGTGCATCACATCCAGCTAGCAAGCTGGGCCAACCGGCGGAACGCTCTGACGAACATAATAATTATCGAATTCACTGCTTTCGACGAATTGGAAGCCATGGCGAGTATAAAAGCGATTCGAAGCGCTTTCTTTGAGAGCACCAACTTTAATAGGGAGCGCAGCCGCATCCGCCTCTTTGAAAATCTGTGTGAGAACAGCAGAGCCTATCCCTGATCCTTGCGCGCTCGGTCTCACATACAAGTGGTCGAGCAAGAGTTCATTGTGGTGATGCTTGACCACTACAAAACCAACCCTCTCTCCAGATACCTCGATGTAGTGTGTGTTGTGGGCTTCAAAACCGCTAAGAAACCGCTCGCGCGCGCGCACTGGATCAAATCGCCCAACACGCTCCAGACTTTCGCGCATAGCCTCAATTCGAATGGCTACAAGATTGTCCAAGTCGCTTTGTTGAGCCAGGACCAAATCGACTGGGGAATTTTGATTGGGTGTGACGGGCATATTTTGCGCTCTAACTACCATCCAGGGATGGCCAGTATAGAGAGCCTGATATGTGGTTCCCAGTTTGGCTTCAACGTCGAATACAGACATCCACCTCAAATGCGAATGAAGGGCTGCCTCTCTGTACTATTATTTTTGCGTATTCATTTACAGGGGGAAGCCAGTGAAACGCTTCATCCAAGGTGAACATCGAGGCCAAGGCACCTTACTTTCCGAAAGCCTCGACGACTACGTCAGCGATACCAACCCGGTGCGCGTAGTCGACGTCTTTGTGGCGCTAACAGCCTAAAAACACACGTGCATGGGCTTTCCCTTGTGGTTCTAACACGACGTCCGGACGACCAGCGTCATATTCGTCGAAGATCAGCGCCATGGGCCGGCAGTGCCCAGGGCAGGATGCCCTCCTGGAATTCACAGGTTCGGTATGTGCTGCGGGCAAGATGAGGGCTTAGTTAACCATCACCTCGTCCAGTGCCTGCTCGAGGGTGCTGACTGTGCGCTCGATATTGTGCAGCTTTTCGAGTCCGAACAGACCGATGCGGAAGGTCTGGAAGTCGGCCGGCTCGTCGCATTGCAACGGCACTCCGGCAGCGATCTGTAGGCCGTGGTCGGCAAATTTCTTGCCGCTTTTGATGTCGGCATCATCGGTGTAGCTCACCACTACGCCAGGGGCCTGAAAGCCGGCTGCGGCCACGCTTTTGATGCCTTTGCCGGTCAACATTGCGCGCACCCGATCGCCCAGAGCCTGTTGTTCGCCGCGGACCTTCTCGAAACCGTAGGCTTGCGTCTCTTTCATCACTTCGTTAAACCGCGCGAGGGAATCGCTGGGCATGGTCGCATGGTAGGCATGTCCGCCCTGTTCGTAGGCCTGCATGATCTGAAGCCACTTTTTCAGGTCGCAGGCGAAGCTGCTGCTATGCGTCTGCTCGATGCGCTCGAGGGCCAAAGAACTGAGCATCACCAGGGCGCAGCAAGGGGAGGCGCTCCAGCCTTTCTGCGGTGCGCTGATCAGCAGGTCGACTGCGCATTTGTGCATATCAACCCAAAGCGTGCCTGAGGCGATGCAGTCCAGCACGAACAGGCCACCCACCGCATGCACGGCGTCGCCGACGGCCCGCAGGTACTCGTCGGGCAGGATAATCCCTGATGAGGTTTCAACGTGGGGGGCGAAGACAATCTGCGGCTTCTGCGCCTGAATGGCCGCCAGCACTTCGTCCAGAGGGGGTGGGGCGTAGGCAGCCTGGCGACCGGTGTCGACCGGTCGGGCTTTCAGCACCGTGGTGGCCGCCGGGATGTTGCCCATCTCAAGGATCTGGCTCCAGCGATAACTGAACCAGCCGTTGCGTATCACCAGACATTGCTGGTCGGTGGCAAACTGTCGCGCCACCGCTTCCATGCCGTATGTGCCGCTGCCCGGGACCACCGCAACAGCCTGGGCGTTGTAGACCTGTTTCAGGGTTCTGGAAATGTTCTTCATCACGCCTTGAAATGACTGCGACATGTGGTTGAGCGAGCGGTCGGTGTAGACCACTGAGTACTCGACCAGCCCCTCAGGATCGATACTGGGATATAGCTTTGACATGGGGTGACTCCTTTGGCAGAGATGTCAGTGGTATCGACCCTGCCCTAAGCCTTGGAAAATGACAAGATTGCTCGGGATTGAATTGCGACTTCTGTCGAGCGGCTGGCATCACCTGTGGGCGGCAACTGGTTCTAGCTGCGCAGATTGCGCACAAGAAATACAACGGTAAAAAGCAGGCAATTACCTATGCACGAGTAAAATGCTGCAACTTCCCCCAGTCCGGTTGAATCCACAGCCGAAAGCTGCCCATCGCGAAATGGTGCAATCGACCGACGCCCTTAAGGTTAGTTAACTCAATCCAGCACCGGGCGCAGGAAAGAGCGTTCATAATTCAGGATAAATCTTCTCTGGGTAGCCTCCGCCACCAATCTGATGCATTCCTCGTCCCGCTCGCCTTCTTTGCGATAGTGAACGTGATCGCACCATGTGAGGATGCGTGCCGCCACCTTCGACACCCGCCTGCGATAGCAGCGTATCCCACTGTATGCGCACGCAATGGTTTTGAAAGGCTTCGAGGGCATCTGCCGCCCGCACGGTTGAGTTCACTGACAGCCAGCCACTTGGTAGCCGATCGACGAGGAAATCCACTAAAGACTTCACCCTTCGGATCGGCGTGCCAATGGTAGTGACCTAAAGAAGCAACTAAATGTTGTGTTGGATCTCCAGCATCCTGAACGTCACTTTTCCGCCCTCGGTGGGATAGCCGGTGTTGTCCTGCACATACGCACCCGCTTTGAAATACAGTGGTTTGGTCTTCCAGCTCGGGTCGATGGTGGTTCTCCAGTTGTATCCTGCTGCGCTGATGCCCAGCGCGCCCTTCGGGCTGAGGTGGATCTGGTAGGAAAAGTTGCAGTCGAGCGGCACCCCCGTCGCAATGGTAATGACCTGGCCCTCTTCATCGTCGGGGCGCATGCGCACCTTGACGACAATGTTTCCCGTCGAAGTCGACGTTTTGTATTGGTATTCCAGCTTCACCATGGGGCTGTTGCTGTCCTTGTTGTGAATCTGACCAATCACGATCTTGCCGGTGCTGGGCACCTGATTGACGGTCAGACTCGCCCGCAGAATGTTATCCGCCGCTGAATACTGCCAGTTGCGCAGCGTCCCATCGCTATAGGTTTCCCGCAACTCGCTGCGCGGGTAAATAGCGTTGGCCGTCCTGGAACCGGTCACAGGTGCCCAGAAGGAAAGGGTAGCGGCTTCAGGACTGAAATACTGGTCCTTGAAGCCTTGCGCCAGTCGAGGCGTTTCTATGGTAGCCGGTGGGCTGCCTTCAGGGATGCTTAAATTCCAGGTGGCGAGGTCGATCATGTCAATAATCCTGTATGCGGGGAATGTTGCGGCCACAGTTGCGCTCGAACCGACGCTATTGAGCTGTGTCAATTGGGTCTGCTGATCAGGAAATCCGTATGGCGGTAGATTGACGTCAAATGTTCGTCGAGGTGGTTGTTGCAGGCTTTGTGCCTACGGGGGGCACCGTTAGTCGGCTATTTTGGGAGTTGATGGAACTAATCCGGGTTGCTTACCAGCTGCAGCGAAGGGACCTAAGCCATCAGCGGTGGACGGGTCGGCCAGGATGAGTGCATGCACTGGACGAAGAACACGCTCAGAAGCCGGTTCTGAATAACCGGCACGCCGCGCCATAAAGACAGGAGACCGCTCATGAGCCACCGAAGCAATTTTGCGCTGTTGAGCTTTGATCCGGCGTTTGCGTCGTTGCGCAATGGCCTTTCGGTCGCTCAGCAGATTGACGACACACTCTGGGTGGCGAACGACGAAACCACGAGCCTGGAACGCCTGCTAATCCAGGATGCTGCGCCCGGCGACGTCGTAAGGTGCGATGAGCACCAATCGTTTCAGCTCCTGGAGTATTTGGATCTGCCCCTACCGAAGCAAGACGCCGAGATCGATATCGAGGGGTTGGCCTATACCCATGACAGTGGTTACCTCTGGTTGGTGGGCTCCCATAGCCTGAAGCGAAAGAAGGCCGAGGCCGGCACTCCTGCACAGAAGAATATCAAGCGCCTATCGACGGTAGAGGCGCAGGGCAATCGCTTTCTGCTGGCCCGCATCCCTGTGGTCCGGCAGAACGACGGCTATGCACTCGCCAGGAAGGTGGACGCCGATGGACGTACGGCGGCGCAGCTACATGGCAACGAGGTCAGTAACGACCTGACCACGGCCATTGCTGAAGATCCTCAACTACGCGACTTCCTGAGTATCCCGGGTAAAGACAACGGCTTCGATATCGAAGGGTTGGTGGTGATTGGCTCGCGTCTTCTGCTAGGGCTACGTGGACCGGTTCTTCGCGGCTGGGCTGTGTTGCTGGAGATAGAACCTGAGCTGAACGACGCCTCGACTGACACGCTGGTGCTTAAGAAGATCGGTCCGGATGGGCGCCGCTATCGCAAGCACTTCTTCGCGCTAAATGGTCTGGGCTTGCGTGACCTGTGCACTAGCGGTGACGATCTGCTGATCCTGGCGGGTCCCACCATGGACCAGGATGGTCCGGTAACGGTCTTCCGCTGGCGCGGCGGTTTCGCGTCCGACGAGGAAAGCGTGGTCTTTACGGATCAATTGGAGAAGGTGCTGGAGGTGCCTTTTGGGCAAGGCAATGATCACGCTGAGGGCATGTGTTTGTTCGAATCGGGCGAGCAGCTTGGGGAGGTCCTGCTGATCCTCTACGACTCTGCGGCGCAGAGTCGTAAACACGGCGATACGGATGTGGAAGGGGACCTGTTCATCCTGAATTAGTCACGCACCTCGACGTCAACGCGGCCTGTAGATCAGTTTGCCTGGGCTGCTGGTCGCCACCCTCGGACTTGCAGCACTGGCCCTGCAGTTTGAGTCGGTCTTCATCGCGGTGAAATGGCTCGGCGTTGCCTTTATCCTGTTCATCGCCTGGAACTTATGGTCAAAGAACACCGAACAAATGCAGGCACCTCCAAAGCGCTCAGCAGGCCGGGCCTTCTCGCCGGAGCCTCTACACGCGGGATGAACCGATTGCCGATGGGGGAAGGTTCCAAAGGCAATGCTCCAAGGCTCCAGGTTCAACGCCTGCCGTATTTATTGGCTGGAGCGAATGGCCCCTCCATCAATCAACAAGTTCTGCCCGGTCAGATAGCCCGCATGACTGCTGCAAACGAAAGCGCACAGAGCGCCGAACTCCTCGGGTGAACCGAAGCGTTTAGCAGGAATTTCGCTACGGCATTCGCCGAGGAATGCCTCACTGTCTTGCCCCGACTCCTCGGCAGCAGCGACCAGGTTGTCACGCAGTCGATCGGTGTCGAATGAGCCCGGTTGCAGGTTGTTGATCGTCACATTCCGACTGGCAATGTTTTCTTGGCGGGCAAGCCCTGCGATAAATCCCGTCAGACCACTGCGCGCGCCATTGGACAGACCCAGGCTTTCGATAGGGGACTTCACGGCACTCGACGTGATGTTGATGATTCGGCCAAATCCACGTGCCGCCATACCGTCTACCGTTGCCTTGATCAACTCGATAGGGGTGAGCATGTTGGTATCCAGCGCCTTGAGCCAGGCGTCGCGGTTCCATTCGCGGAAATCCCCGGGAGGAGGGCCTCCAGCGTTGTTGATCAAAATATCGAAATGCTCATGGGCCACGAGAGCTGCCGCGCGACCCTCAGGCGTCGAAATGTCTCCGGCTACGGCGATGACAGTCACTTCAGGATTTATCGCTCTGAGCTGACGGGCTGTTTCATTCAGCGTCTGTTCGCCTCGGGCGGTGATCACCACGTTCACGCCTTCGCTGACGAGTGTCTGTGCGCAGGCTTTACCCAGGCCTTTGCTGGCCGCGCACACCAGTGCCCAGCGTCCTGCTATTCCAAGATTCATGCGTGTTTTCCTGAAAGAAGGAAGTTCAAAGAAAGTGGTTGCCTACTGCAGCACCCTGCTCACGCATGATTCGCAGTTATAGGCAGGTTTGGCGATCGAACACTGATTCCCATAAAGCGCCGCACTCGTTCTCCTTCGGCATCGCAGCGTATGGTTTCAGGTGCGGCATCCAGTTGGATATTGCCGTTCTCCATGAAGACGACCCTGTCGGATATCGACATGGCAAAGTCCATTTCGTGGGTGACGATAATCATGGTCATGCCTTCACTGGCAAGGTCGCGTATGACGTTCAGCACATCGCCCACCAGCTCTGGATCGAGCGCTGACGTCGGTTCGTCGAACAGCATGATGTCCGGCTCCATGGCCAAAGCACGAGCGATCGCCACGCGCTGTTGCTGTCCTCCGGAGAGCTGGTGCGGGTACTTGTGGGCGTGGGCGAGCAGGCCGACCTTGTCCAGCAGCGCATAAGCACGGTGTTCGCTCAGCTCGCCCGGGATGCCGTGGTAACGCGGCGCCAGCGTGACGTTGTCGAGAATGGTGCGGTGCGGGAACAGGTTGAAGTTCTGGAACACCATGCCAATGTGCCGCACGCCTTTGCGCAGACGGGCGCTGTTGGGTTTGTCCGACGCTTCGATGAATTTTTCACCGAACAACAGAATGTCGCCTGTATCGATACTTTCCAGGCCGTTGACCGTGCGGATCAGTGAAGTTTTGCCGGAACCGGATGGGCCAATGATCGAGATCACCTGGCCGTATTCGACATTCAGATCGATACCCATCAGCACTTGGTGCGTGCCATAGCTCTTCTGGATGTTCTTCAGTTGCAGGATTGGTGTTGCGTTGCTGCCCGCGGCTTTACGCGCAATGTCGGGCAAGGCTTCGGCGCAGGCCTTGAGCTTGGCCACGGCGGCGGCATCGAGTGTATGCGGCTTGCGGAAGTTCAGGTCCAGGTAGCGCTCCAGACGCTGCAGGAAATAGCCGAACACGGTGACGATCAGCACGTAGTACACGCCCACCGCAGCCAAGGTTTCCATGACCAGGAAGTTAGTGGCATAGAGGCGTTGGCCAACCGTGAGGATTTCGGTCAGGGAGATGACCGAGACCAGCGACGTCAGCTTGACCACCGTGATGTATTCATTGATCAACGTAGGCAGCGAGATACGGAAAGCCTGGGGGATCACGATCAAGCGCTGCATGCCGAACAGGCCGACACCCAGCGCGCGGCCTGCTTCCTTCTGGCCCTTGGCCACGGAGATCAGGCCACCACGGTGGATCTCCGCCATGTAAGCCGCTTCCGTGACCACCAGGGCAAGCAGGCCTGCGTAGAAAGGGTTTGACAGTATCGGTCCGCTACCGGGAAACAATTGTGGCAAGTTGTAGACGAAGACCACCAGCACCAGCAACGGGATGCTGCGGAAGAACCAGATGTAGACCGCCGCGGGAATGCGCAATAAGGGCGACTCGGACAACTTGGCCGTGGCCAGGCCAAAGCCCAGCAGCATGCCGAGGAACCAGGCCAGGGCACTGAGCTGGACCACCGTGACGCAGGCCTTCCAGAAGTCCGGCAGGGAGAACAGGGAGATGAAATACGACCAATCGAATTGCATAGGGCACCTCGATCTGCCGCCCCGGTGCAGGGGCGGCAGATGACCAGACTACAAGGACACGTTCTTAATTGGCAGTCGGTTCTTCCAAGCCATATTTCTTGAGAATAGCGGCGTACTCACGGCTCTTTTTGGTCTCCTCGAAGGCTTTTTGCACGGCCTGGAATGTTTCGTCGTTACCTTTCTTGACGAAGATACCCAGGGTTTGCTGATAGATCGGGTGTTCGGTGGTGATCACTACCCGGCCATTGGTTTTTTCCGCGATCATTTTTGCAGCGCCAGCGATTTCAACCTGGGCCTGAATGTTCTTGGACAACAGGGCCTGGGTCACTTCGGGCGCTGATGGGTACTCGCTGACGGTGATCGCGCCTTTGTTGTTCGGCACGCAGTACTCATCGGAGAGCTTCTTGAATTCCTTGACCCAGGTGGTGCCCTGTTCCAGGCCCAGTTTCAAGCCGCACAGGTCTTCAGGTTTTTTCGCATTGATCTCGCTGCCCTTGGGCACCATGACCGCGGCACCGGTGTTGGCATAGGCGATGGTTTGGGCCTGAGTCTGGCGCTCCGGTGTGATGTACATGCCGGAAATGACCGCGTCGTATTTGGCGGAGTTCAGGCCCAGGATCAGGCTCGGGAACTTGGTGTCGACGAACTCCACCTTGGCGTTCATGTGCTTGGCCAGGGCCGTTGCCAGTTCCGGGTCCGAGCCCACCACGTTTTTGTCCTTGTCATAGGACTCGAAGGGCGGGTAGGTGACTTCCATGCCGACCTTGAACGTGTCTGATGCGGCCATGCTCAACGAGCAACCGAGCATGCCGGCGGCCAATACAGCCAAGCTCAACAGGTTTTTTTTATTGTTTTTCATTTTTTACTGACTCCGGCGTAGGTAGGGGTAACTGAAAACTTCAATCAGGACGGTTGAGCCTGATTTTTCAAATGTCCGAAACTGGCGGGCTTGCGTGCCTTGCCTGGCAGTTGAACGTCCCCATTGGCCACCCTCTGGCGCAGATACTGATAGGTCTGCAGTGCCTGGCCATACATGTGTTCGCCGATCGTGATTTCTTCGTAGTCGTTACCTCCCTGGGCGAACCCGGGCAGCGGTTTGATCTGGGTGTGAAAGTCGCAGGCATAAAACAGTGGAAAGGAATAACGCTCCTCCTTCACGCTCCGCACCCGGTGCGCAGTGGCAACGAATGCGCCTGCCGTCATCACTTCCAGCATGTCGCCGATGTTGACTACAAAGGCATCGGCAATCGGTGGTGCATCGATCCATTGGCCAAGATTGTTCATCACCTCAAGGCCTGGTTTGTCGGCCAGGAGGATGGTGAAGCACTCATAATCAGTATGGGCGCCAAGGCCCGGTGCGTCATGGGCGGCACCGTCGAAGGGGTAGTGGATCAGGCGCAGCTTGGACGGCGGGCGGGTGACCAGGCTGTCGAAATAGTTTTCTTCCAGGCCCAGGGTCAGGGCGAAGCCGCCGAACAGGCGCCGGCCCAAAGCGAAGATCGCTTCATAGTAGGCCTGTACCGACGCCTTGAAACCTTCCAGCTGCGGCCAGTCGTTAGGCCCCAGCAATGGCGTGTTGGCCAGCACCAGCGGGTCATCGGCCGGGACTTCGAAGCCGACATCGAAGGCTTCCTTGTGGTCCGGCTTGCCTTTGGAATAGACCTCTTCGCCTTCGGGTACAAAGCCCTTGTGGGTTTGCGAGGTGCCGATGTAGTGCCGCATCTTGGTGTCGAAGGGCTGATCGAAAAAGTCCTTGGCGGCCTTGCGCAGATTGGCGATCAGTTGCGGGTCGATACCGTGATTGGTGATATAGAGGAACCCGACTTCGCTGGCGGCGCGCCCCAAATGTTCGGCCACGGCCAGGCGGTGTTCCAGTTCGACGCTGAACAGACCGGCGATGTTGACCACCGGGATGCTATTGAAGTTGGCTTTGTGTGTGTCAGTGCTGGCGCTGTTGTTTTTATTGTCAGGCATGACGCATCGGCTCCCTAAGGATTGCTTGAGTGGTGGAAACGCTCGAAGTGTTCGCGCTCGGTCTGGCCCATCCACACGTTCAATGACCAAAGGTCGGCGACCGGGACATTGGTGAAGGGCAAATGATGCAGGTAGCCGTCGGCGCCGAATTCCGGGGTCAGGGTGCTGACCTGATAACCGCGGGCTTGCTGCGAGCGCCAGATGCTTTCCCAGTGCTGCTGATGGAAAGCCAGTTCTTTTGCATATTCGGGAGCCGCCGGGTGCGGAACTTGCGGGCCCTGGTCATAACCGACCCGGGCCTGGATATGGTGAACCCGCTCGATAAAAGCGCTCAGGTCATCGGCCGGGTCATTCAACAGACGCTCGCAGGTCACGACCCAATGGCTGATGTCACTGGTGAACAACAGATCGGGCAGTTGCCGGATCAACTCCAGGGTCACCCAGGGGTTGAACAGCGAACGCGAGCGGTGGGTTTCGAAACTGCAGACCTGACCGTGCTTGCGCGCCAGTTCCAGTGCCTGACCGAAGAACTCCACTTGTTGTGGCAGGGACCAGCGATCATTGCCCGCCAGCACGTTGACGAAACGTGGGCCGAGTTCGGCGGCCCAGGCGAGTTTCTGATCGAGGTCATTGAGGTGAACGGCAGGGGTCGCCGACTGCTCCGGCAGCACATCGTACGCCGTGAAGACTGTGCTGATATAACCCAGGCGATTGGCCTGGAGAAAGGCGGCGAACTCAGCCCGTTCACGGGCGTCCAGTGGCAGACGTGCTTCCATCCCATCAAAGCCCGCCTGCAGCAACTCTTCAAGCGCCTGGGCCTTGCTGGCGGTGTAACCCCACAGCGTGCGGAAAATTTCCAGCTTCATCGGTGATCCTTAAAAATCCTCAGGCCTACGGCTAAGCGCTGCCGAGGCTAGTTCGCTGTGGAGCCGATGTTAGGCATAGGCGGCGAGGTGAAAGAATCTGAAAATTCAAATGAATACTTCAGACTTTCATCAACAAATAGCTAGCTATTTATCGCGCTTTTCAAGAAGGATTTTATGGGCGAGTAGGTGTCTACGCTGGCTATTAGCGAGGGGTGCCATTGTTACGGCATCATTTTGAAGAGTCCCAAGCGATACCGGGGCACTGATGGTCCGCTTCTGGGCCGATTGCCGTCTTTGGCGAAGGGCAGCAATCGACTGTGGATTCAACCGGAAGATGGAAGAGTCAGGCCTCAGTGCTGGCCCGCCAGGACAGGCCTGATCGACTGAGCATCGGCTTTCAGTGCGAAGTAGGTCCATATGCCTCCAAAAAGATCCGCTACTGCGAAGAGAACGATCATTGGACTGGCGAGGCCAACGACAGCGAAGGTAGTGAAGGCCACGAAGACGACGAAGCGCGTGTACACCGACGCTTCCAAAAATGGCTTGTTTTCGTGCTTGGCTGCGATCCATGCGTAGATGCCGATATTGAACGCGATAACGCCAACCACGTGAATCCAGACCTCGGAGGTTGGTGGAATCCGAAAGATCGCCAGCAAGAAGTTCGGCGCGACGACTAACACGGCACCCACGACGAACAAATAGATGGCGAAGACCTTGGCACTGAACGCAGACCTGGACATGTTTTCCATTCCTTTAGTGATGAACGGCAGATGGAGCGAATGAATCCTGGAGACATGACGTTTGACTTGAGAGGCTTGCCCGGGCTTGCCGGAACAAGCCTCTCGATGGAAGGGTTAGATTTCAGTGGGGCACACAGCGTTCCCAGCCTTAGGGGCAGGTAGCCAGAGGCCAACCGATGCGCGCTGCACGCAGGAGACTGGCCTTAACAACCAAGCGGTGAAATGGGGCAATGACGAAGATGTAGGCCCGGCCTAGACGGTTGTGGCACTGGACCACGGTTGATAAAACGAGTTGGTGACTGCCTTCTGGCTCTGCCTCTCCAGAACACAGAACCGATATCCGGAAGTTGAGGTGCTTGTCGTCCTCTCCCAACACGATTTCAGTCTGGTTCGTGCTGTAGACCTTGAAGATTCCAATCCGATTAGCAAGTGATGCCAAGTGTTTGGCTGTCTTGAGACCGAAACAGGCAACGATAGTGTCTCGGACTTTCATGAGCCATCCGATCCAGGATGGCTGGTGGGAAAAGATGAATCGAGCTAGCAAATCCGGATTGCTGGATGTACCCGCAGGGAGCCGAATCGCAAAAGCGTCCGCCAGGTTCATCGACTTGTAAAGGTGGGTGACACCAGACCTCGAGGGGACTGGCACGGACTTAATGAGCTCGAATTCTCTGGGCATCGGGGATCTCTCCTGAGGTTTAACTACTAATTAGACGACATGCTCTCGTACCACGATTTTACAAACTGCCTTCTTTGTAGATAGATGACTGAAGAAACTCTGCTATCAGCGATGTAATCTGCTGTTGAATCACTCCACGCGGGCGAGCGCTGTCGCCATCCCGACAAATGATGCCATCGCCAGGTACTTCTTCTTCGAGCATTACCTCTGCGCCAGGTTTGCACACCGACAAGAAGCTGAAATGGCTTGCGTCGTTGATTTCGACGTAACGGCTTGACGCCGCAGGCAGGCGTTTGGTCAGGTTGGCAGACTCCAACTCGGCGGGAAGCTCGCGCGACGGTACGCCGGCAGCGATCACCAGCGCTGGTACCGGCAGCGAGGCCAGGCTTTCATCGGTCATGCCCCGTGAAAGGCCCAGGTCCAAGGTAACCACGGCAGTGACGCGTTTATCGCGCAAATCGGCGGCCAACGCGGCCTTTGATGTTGAGGTGCTTGCGGGGTTTATCTTTCCATAGACGGTGCAACTTGATAACTGCGGGTGGGCATTGCAGTCATGGGCGAAGCGGTCTGGATCGAAACGAGCACCGGCGATCTCCAGGGCGGTCCAGCCGCCGAGTGAATGGCCCACCACGGCAATTCGGTCATTGGCGACCAGGCCGAATTTTTCAGGTTGAGTCGTGACCCTATCAATGGCTCGGCGCACATCAACGGGCCGCTGCCATAACTGCGCCGCTGCTTGAGGGCTACGGTCATGAGTGGTGGTGCCGGGGTGATTGATTGCGGCGACGATGTAACCCCTATGAGCCAGCGCACTGGCAAGCCAGATCTGGTTGCTCCAGTTACCTCTGTACCCGTGGGAGAGCACCAACAATGGATGCTTGCCAGCAGCGGGCGGCGCGTCACGAACGGCAGAAGCCCCGACGAACACCGCATCATCGCCAATCATTTGCGTGGCTGCGGTGGTTGCACTGGGGTACCAGACGACCATCTCCAGTGCGCGGTCATTGTGCGAGTCCGCCAGTGTGGAAGAGCGGAAGCCGACAGGGGGCTCGTCAGCGAGTGCGATCGTAGTCAGCCAGGTCAACAACAGGGCGCCAAAAGCTATTTTCAATGTCGTTTCTTCCTTGATCAGATAAGTGCATGGCAACTTGAACCCGCCGTCAGGCGCATCTACCTTCGTACGGAGTCGAAGTTAATGTGGCCGCCTATACGCACGGACATTAAAGACCACATTCGAACCGCCGCGCAGAACTTTCATCCTTAACCTATTCGTGGTCTTGGCGAGAAGGCTGAAGGTCCGCTTTTGGCCCAGAGTGTGTAAAAACGCTTTCGCGAACCCTTGCTATGATTTCTGAGGATTTCATCGCAGGGATCGCCCATGAAGCGCTTTATCCAAGGTGAACATCGAGGCCAAGGCACCTTACTTCCCGAGAGCCTCGACGACTACGTCAGCGATACCAATCCGGTGCGCGTAGTCGACGTCTTTGTCGACGAACTCGACCTGGTCAATCTGGGTTTTGAAGGTGCCATTCCAGCCGATACTGGCCGGCCTGCTTACCACCCCGCGATCTTGCTAAAAATCTACATCTACGGCTATCTCAACCGCATCCAGTCGAGCCGACGTTTGGAGCGAGAAGCCCAGCGCAACGTCGAACTGATGTGGTTGACCGGGCGTTTGATGCCGGACTTCAAGACCATCGCCAACTTCCGAAAAGACAACAGCAAGGCCATCCGAGGCGTCTGTCGCCAGTTCGTTGTGCTGTGTCAGCAGTTGGGATTGTTTGGAGAACATCTGGTCGCCATCGATGGCAGTAAATTCAAAGCAGTCAACAACCGCGACCGCAATTTCACCAGCGCCAAACTGAAGCGGCGAATGGAAGAAATCGAATCGAGTATCAACCGTTACCTGACGGCACTCGATGCTGCCGATCGGCAAGAACCAACAGCTTCCGAGCCCAGTGCCGTGCGGCTGGAAGAGAAAATCGCCAAGCTCAAAACTCAAATGAAGGAGCTTCAGGCGATCGAAATCCAGCTCAATGAATCGCTGGATAAACAGGTCTCACTGACCGATCCAGACGCTCGCTCCATGATGACGCGCGGCACGGGAATCGTCGGCTACAACGTGCAAACAGCGGTCGATACGCAGCACCATTTGATCGTTGCCCATGAGGTGACCAACGTCGGTTCCGACCGCGATCAACTCAGTTCGATGGCCAAGCAGGCCCGCGAGGCGTTAGCGTCAGATACGTTGTCGGTAGTGGCCGACCGAGGTTACTTCAAAAGCGAACAAATCCTGGCTTGTCACGATGCAGGCATCACCGCCTACGTGCCCAAGCCGATGACCTCTGGAGCCAAGGCTGACGGGCGTTTCAATAACGATGCGTTCATCTATGACACGACCAAAAACCAATACATTTGTCCGGCTGGTGAAACGCTCATTTGGCGCTACACCAACGTTGAAAAAGGCCTGAAGTTGCACCGTTACTGGAGTTCGAAATGCCAGGGCTGCACGTTGAAAGCACAGTGCACACCGAGCACGGAGCGACGAATTCGACGCTGGGAGCATGAAGCCGTCTTAGAGGAAATGCAGCTTCGGCTGAGCAAAGCACCGGAGATGATGCGAGTCCGAAAACGGACGGTTGAGCATCCCTTCGGGACGCTCAAACAATGGATGGGTGCGACGCACTTCCTGACGCGAAAACTGGCCGGGGTGAGTGCGGAGATGAGCTTGAATGTTCTCGCCTACAACTTGAAACGGGTGATGAAAATCATCGGTGCTCACGGTTTGATGAAAGCACTGACGGCCTGAAAAGGGCTGATTTTGGCCCATCCCAGAGGCTGTAAAAACAGCGTTGACGTGTTCCAGGTCGCGACTGATGCAACACGCAGCATTTGTCATGCGATCGTTCAACAACGAACGTCAATGACCCAAGACGATGAGGCCATGAGCGTTTTTACACACTCTGGGCCGATTTCTGCCGCTGGAGAAGGATACCTGGCGACCCAGAGTTGCCGGTGGACCGCTGCTACCTGTTGAGCCGTGTGCGCGCCCTCAGATCAGCCAACGAAACCAGGGCGGCTCACCTGCTTAAAGCATGGTCACTAGAGGTCACTAGAGATTTGCATCATCACCCGCAGTTCCCCCAATAACCCCGTGGCCTGATTCGCCGTAGGCGGCTAGATATCTGTAATCGAAATAATGCGATTAGCCCCAACGCTTATTCCATGTCTGGCGAATGTGTGGGTGTAAGGCTCACAATTCATCTCGTTTGTAATTCTATCTAAGTAATCCTACAAGCCAGCGGTGTAAAATTTGGCACCCACGCAATAAATATGTCAGATCGAGTATTAAGTAGCAGCCTGGTTAAGTAAGACGGTTAAAGCTTCGATTAATGCCACTGACGCTTTATTTCCTGCCACTGGATGTCTGACAACCACTTGTCTGCTACCGGAAAGAAAATATTCTCCTCAGCATCCATATGATCGTAGTATTTCTTGATAAAGTCATCGATAGTGTCAGCGATTACTCTCGCCTCCTGAGTTGAGTCCTCCAGCATCTTGAGCTGTCCGGCAATGCGCCCAAATGCTTGATGATCTCGCTCGATATCCTTGACCCGTTGGTGGATCGGTGCCTCAGTCGCTAGCAAGGCCCGCCGAATAAGCTCTTCATTTTCATGGTGGTATCGCTCTGCATCACCATGCAAGGCTTCCAGCAGCTTAAACAACAGCTTGCAGTCATCGGCACTAGCGGATTCATGCCTTAACCTACCCAGCAATCCTTTGATTTGAGTAATTTTGATAGCCACCTCATGATGATAGGTGTGCAGCTCTTTCAATAAGATGTTCATATAAAATCCTCACCGCTACACCAAACCATCACAGAAAAATATTATTAACCACCATCCTCCAAGGATAGCCACACATATCAGTTTCCATAACTTCTAATACTTCCATACCAAAACACTAACCCACGCGTATTTAACGTTTTTATTATAGTCTGGCACAAAACTCTTGCCCCACTAAATTTGCCGCCTTTGGATGAATTTGAAATATCAAGTGAATGTTTATATACGCTATTTGATTTACTTAAGGCGACGCTAAAAAAATAGCTAGCTGCCCCCTTGGCACACCGAGCACTGTCAACCAGCCACCCTATCCGTGTGCCTTGTTACGCGCCATGTAGAAGACCTTCTCCGAACTCAAATACACCGGCAAGAAAAAGCAGACTCACCAAGATCGCTTCCTAGCTGACATTGAACAGCTGGTGTCCTGAGCACAACTGGAGGGGCAAGTGGCACGGGATCGTTGCTTTCGTTGCATGCCGGTGCCGATCGCGCTGTTTTGAATCGCCCCGGGTTTCGTAGGCACATGAGGCCCAGCTGCAACAGGTGGAGCGTCTGTGATTGCTTAGGCAAAGCCGACAGGTAGCTTTTGGCCCAGATTGTGTAAAAACGCAGGTCCAGTTTTGAAGTCTGCGTCGCTACGTAAAATCTGACAGCGGTGGCAGAGCTCATCGCGACCGGTTGAATCCACAACCCAAAGCAGCCGCTCAGACCGGCGTAAAACTGGCCGATTGCTGCCTGCCACGACTGGCTGAAACCGATCGAGGCTGTGTAAAAACATTTTTCAGCGCGACAGGTACTCAAAACCGGGCTGGAAATCGCGCGTCTACGCAAAATCCAAATCTGCTGATGTGCCGATAAATTTCAGATTTAACGTAGACGCGCACACTGCAATTTTGGCGAAGCGTTTTTACACACTCTGGACCCAAAGCTGCCTGTCATATCAGGAAGCATACAGACCAAAGAGCTTCGTTTTGATTGGATAGATACTCGATTTTCACTGACATGATCATGTCTCCAAGGCGTAATCCAATGGTTAGAAATGGATTTCAGCGGTCTTGAGGCCCAAGTCTCGAAGCTCGGCGATCAAGTCATCCAGATGTCCGAAAGACTCGACCTCTTCGTTGTCATCAACCAAAAAATAACTCCTCCCCGCGTCCTTCTTGAAGAACACGATCCACTCCTTGGGATTGGTCGGGTTTGCGATCAAGTGGGTGTCAAAGGTTACGCCTTCGGCATGTTTGCTTTTCACAGCTTTGCGATTCATGTCAGTCACCACGCTACACGCGCTCTCGGAAATTTCTATTTACAGTGCACGCCTGTTCAGCCCATCTGAGTCTTCGCTATCAGCATTCCCTGCGGCACGAGGCAGTGGATCAAGGGTATTTAAATTATCACGGCATGTTAATAGTATGCGCATACATCTATTTTGGAGCTAGCCATGATTGCGGTTGGTGAGGCCTGGAAGGCGGGACTGATGGGGCGTAAACACTGGCTCCGCAATCTGGTGTCTGGCGTGATAGTCGGGGTCGTGGCGCTCCCCCTGGCAATGGCTTTTGCCATTGCATCTGGCGTCAAACCTGAGCAAGGCATCTACACTGCAATCATCGGTGGCCTGCTGGTTTCGCTCTTTGGGGGGAGCCGCTTACAGATTGCCGGGCCAACAGGTGCGTTCATCGTGATTCTGGCGGGAGTTACGGCCAAGCATGGCGTAGACGGTCTGCAAATCGCCACGATGATGGCGGGCGCCATGTTGTTATTGCTCGGGATTGCCCGGCTTGGTGCAATCATTAAGTTTATCCCCGATCCGGTGATCGTCGGATTCACCGCCGGCATCGGCGTGATCATCTGGGTCGGACAGTGGAAAGACTTTTTCGGTTTACCGGCGATCAGTGGAGAGCACTTCCACGAAAAGCTCTGGCATTTGCTACAGGCGCTCCCGGATCTTCATGTGGCCACCACCCTGCTGGCTGCACTCAGTCTTTTGTTGGTAATCACCGCTTCCAAAATTCCCGGTCTCAAACGGGTGCCTGGTCCGTTGGTCGCAATGGCGGTAGCTATGGCAATACAGTCAACCTTTCATTTCGAGGGGGTAGCCACGATTGGCAGCGCATTTGGTGGCATACCTCAAGGTCTTCCAGCGTTTAGCCTGCCTGAAATCACGCTGTCTCGCGTCATCGATTTGATTGGTCCGGCTTTCACGATCGCCATGCTTGGAGCAATCGAATCGCTTTTGTCCGCAATGGTGGCCGATGGCATGGCGGGCACTAAGCATGATTCCAATCAGGAGCTGATCGGTCAGGGGGTGGCTAATCTGGTCACGCCATTGTTTGGCGGCTTCGCGGCTACCGGAGCCATTGCCCGTACTGCAACCAATATCCGTAATGGCGGCACAAGCCCGCTGGCTGGCATTACGCACGCGGTCACCTTGGTGCTTATTATTCTGTTTCTGGCACCTCTAGCCTCAAACATCCCACTGTGCGCCCTGGCTGCCATTCTTTTCGTGGTCGCGTACAACATGAGCGAGTTGAAACACTTCAAGCGCATGGTCCAGCGAGCCCCGCGCGCAGACGTGTCTATTCTGCTCATCACCTTCAGCCTCACAGTGTTCAGTGACTTGGTGATCGCCGTGAATATCGGCGTCATTCTCGCGATGCTGCACTTCATGCGCCGCATGGCCTCATCCGTGGAGGTGCAGCAGATAGTCGAGCACGAACTTGAAGGAGAGTTGAGGGCCAATGGCCATTCTCACTTGCCGCCAGGGATACTGATTTACACGATTGAAGGGCCACTGTTCTTTGGTGCGGCTGAGACCTTCGAGCGTGTGTTAGCGCAGACCCATACCGACCCACGTCTGTTGATTATCCGTCTGAAGCGCGTGCCGTTTATGGATATCACGGGCTTGCAAGTGTTGGAGGAGGTTATTCAGCAGCTGCACAATCGCAATATCGTGGTGAAACTCTGCGAAGCGAACACCAAGGTGCTCAGCAAGCTCGATAGGGTGGGTATCCTGCAAGAAATTGGCCCGGAGCATTACCACGCCGACTTCAACACCGCGCTGGCTAAAGCTGTCAAGCACGTAGAGGGTACGTCGACCCTCTAGAGACTAACTGCCAGTGTTGGGTTATGACTTGGTACTGACGGCATGCTTGCTCTTGGTCGAATAGCTGGCGCCGTGAGTGTCCAGATAGTCACGAATCAGTTGGCGGACAACCTGCGAAGACGTCAGGTCTTGTGCTGCACAGAGTTCCTCGAAAGCTTTTTTCTTGACGGGATCAATGAGCACCGTGAGGCGCGCAGTCTTGCTTTCCATGGGGTATTCAATCGCTCAAGTCGCTGGATGTTAATCAAATTGTAATTGCCTTGTTCTGTGCTGTCACTGTACAGGCAGCGTGTTGCTCGGTACTTCGACTTTACTCACAAGAAAGATTGGGTTCTCCCGGTGGGGGATGAGCCGGATCTGCTTCGACGCAGCACGGATAATCCCCACCCGCGAGGAAAGGCGCAGCTTCGTTCTAAGCTGGCCGCCTGCTTGCAACGGGTCGACTGTGATCAGTCACGAGCGACCGGAAATGGCCGATTGATGCCTGTCGAGACCGGTGGAATCCTCAGGCCCGACATCAACACGGTCGGGTCTTTCATAGTGTTCCAGGGCGATCGGCTTCTGACACAACAGCGCTTTACCGTACGCTGAGTCATTAATGCCCGGGCATTGGACTGCTTGGGCGTTTTACATCGCGTTTTCGCCTTGCCGGGTCAGGGCTCGCAATGCGGCTCGGTTGAGGTAACCGGGGCGTACGCAGTAACAGACTGATTTCCTCTGCGCTGACCGCTCTGCTGAAAAAGTGGCCCTGAATTTCATCGCAGCCGTTTTCACGCAGGAAGGTTTGCTGCTCTTCGGTTTCGACGCCTTCGGCAATGACCTTGAGGTTCAGTTTGTGCCCCAACGAAATCACTGCGGTGGCGATGGCTTTGTCGTTCTCGTTGTCGGGCAGATCGCGCACGAAAGACTGGTCGATCTTGAGTCTCGCGATCGGGAAGCTTTTCAATGCTGCGAGGCTGGAGTAGCCGGTGCCGAAGTCGTCGATCGAGAGACTGATCCCCATTGATTGCAGTTCCTTCATTTTGCTGATGGCTTGCTGAAGGTCTTGCATGATCAGACTTTCGGTCAGCTCCAGCTCAAGGTACATCGGCTCCAGTCCGGTTTCTTGCAAGGCATGCATCACCCGGTCGATCAGGTCCCTTTCGATGAACTGGCGTGCTGAAATATTCACCGACATGGTGATCGGCGGCCAGCCCGCATTCTGCCACTCTTTGTTCTGTCTGCACGCGGTATGAATCACCCAGTCGCCGATGGGCACGATCAATCCGGTCTCTTCGGCTTGCGGAATGAATTTGATTGGAGACACGATGCCGAGCTCGGGGTGCTGCCAGCGGATCAGTGCTTCTACGCCGATAATCTGACCTGACTGCAAATCCACCTGTGGCTGGTACAGCAGCAGGAACTCGTCATGGTTGAGTGCGTTTCGAAGCCCGTCTTGCATGGCGAGCTTGCCCTGAACCGTGTTTTTCATCTCGCTCGTATAGAACTGGTAACTGTTGCGACCCAGTTCCTTGGCCCGGTACATGGCGGCGTCCGCGTTGCTGAGCAACGTGTCGGTATCGCTGCCGTCGGCAGGGTAGGTGGCCAGGCCCATGCTGCAGGTGACGTGGAGTGTGTGTCCGCTGAGCTGAATCGGCCGCAGGATGGCTTCCTGGATTTTGTGCAGGGCTGGAGTCACGCAGTCAAGGTCTGAGGGCTGGTCGAACAGGATGATCACAAACTCGTCGCCACCCAGTCGCACGACGGTGTCGGTGCGGCGTACACACTCCAGCATGCGCTGGGCGACGGTTTTCAGCAGTTCGTCTCCAGCACTGTGCCCAAGGCTGTCATTCACCAGTTTGAATTTGTCCAGATCGAGAAACACCACCGTCACCAGGCGGTCGTAGCGCTGAGCATAAAGTATTGCCTGCTTGAGACGGTCTTCGAGCAGTGTGCGATTCGGCAGCCCGGTCAGTGCGTCATGGTCGCCCATATAGCGAATGCGCTTTTCGGTAAGTTGGCGTTCTATCGCAATGCCGGCAAGCGGTGTCGCCATGTCGATCAGTCGCGTCTCGGTCGCGCTAGGGCTGCGTACGGTGTTGGAATACAAGGCAAACGTACCCAATACTTTTCGCTCATGGGACAGAATCGGCGTGGACCAGCAGGCGCGAAATCCATAGGGCGCAGCGGCTGAACGGTACGCCTCCCACAGCGGATCCAGCTCGATATCCGTGACGATGACCGGCTCTCGTCGATACACCGCGGTGCCGCATGAACCGACGTTCGGCCCGATCGCAATCCCGTCAATGAGCTGGTTATAGGCTTTCGGCAAACTGGGGGCAGCCCCGTGCAGCAGGTGTTTGCCATCCTCATCCAGCACCAGAATGGACACCATCATCCCCTCCAACTGGGACTCCACCAGGTGAGCCAGGCTGTCGAGGACTTCTGCAAGCTCGGTGCTCCTGGCGATCAGCTCCAGGACATGACGTTGTCCGGCACGGATGACCGCTTCTTTCTCTAATCGGCTGTTTTGCAGGGCGAGCCGCTCTGTGGCAATACTCAATTGGACCGTTCTTTTTTCCAGCTGAAGTCGGTCTTTGAGGAATTGATTAACCGCGCGAGCCATGTTGCCGATCTCGTCCTTTCCATGTTCCGCCATCATCAAGTGCGTTTTGTCAGTGTGTTCCTGACGTAATTGCCGGCTTATTTCATTCAGACGCACGAGCACATGACGGCCCATGAAGACCCGGGTCACGAACCAGGCGAATACCAGGCTGGCGCCCAACATGATCAGCACCCATTGCTGGCTACGATTTGAGGCCTCGACCAGGCGCTGCAGGGCTTCGCGATAGTCTTCGGTGTAAGCACTGGATTGCGCACGGGCCACCGCGACCAGAACCCCGGCCTCATTCTTCAGTTCCTCATTGAAGCGCTGTATGACGTTGTGCTGATTGATGAGCTTCAGGCGCAGGGAGAAGAGATCGGGCGTCTCCACTTCAGCGTCGGGTAACTTGCCAGCGGTGCGTGACAGGCGCTCATAACTGATCCGCAGCCGTTGCACGGCATCACTGTCAGCAGCCTGCGGCAGATCGAAAAGTAACACCGCCAGTTCCAGGCTGGCCCGGGACTGTGTCGCGATTAACCGGGCGGTGTGATCCTCCATGGTCTGCTCGAAGGTGACCTCGGTTTGCAGCAGGCTTTCTCGCAACTGCGCAACGATGTTGGCAGTATTGCGGAACATCTGACTCGACTGATGCATGTCGAGTATCGCCACGCCATTGTTCGCAGCAGTCAGCTGCTGTACCAGTTGATCGAGGGCTTCAAGCTGTTCGACGGTCGCCGCATAGCTTGAACGCAGGGTGTCGGGGGAGCGGGTTGTCAGAAGCTGATCGGTCTGGCGTTCGATCAGCAAGGTACGCTGCAGCATGTCTTGCCCATCTTGCATGCGGACCAGTCGTTCATCCGTCAGCTGGCGGGTGGCGTTGTTTGACGTGCGCAACGCGTAGACCGCTGTTGCACCACTCGCCAGGATCAGCAGCGCCAGCGTCAGAAACGCCAGTGTGAACTGTGCGCGTAGCGATTGCGGCAATAGCTGGCGTCCGAGCCGGGAAGTAACGTCCAATGTCAGGGGTTCCATTGTTGGCGATAGATGTCTCGATAGCCATTGTCAGGGTCGTACTGGAATTTCTTCCCGCCGTCGAAGGCGATATTGTCGGCACTGACCAGATGAATCGGCGCGACGAAGCCGCTCACCGGCTGACCTGCAAACAGCCGGTTCAATTCATCCATCACTTGCCAGCCATGCAGGTTGAGCGGCTCGGCCACGGTGACGGTCTGGTAGGTTTTTGCCTGTATACGCAAGAAAGCCGAAGCGCTGCCATCACCGGCAGACAACAGACTGATGCCGTCGCTGGGTATTGCGGCGTTGGTCAATGAGGCGATCGAGTAGTCGAAATAGATGTCGTTGATGGCCAGCGTGTGGGTCCAGCGCTTGCCATAGCGCTGAAGCAGCTCCTTGGTAATCGCCGGCATCTTCTCGCCACTTTCGGAGATCGCGACATCGCGCACTTCCAGTAACGTACATTCCCGACAGGCCCGAATGACGTTTTCCATGGCCTTGGCTTTCGCCATGGCGATGCTGTACTTGGAGTCGGTCAGGATGACCACGCCGGCCTGTCCGTTTGACTGTGCCACTGCCGCCATGGCCGTGAGGCGAGCCACTTCGAGCGGGTCGGTCGTGACGTTCATGGCCACCGGCGTGCCGGCAATCGGCCCGGGTCGTGCCCCGGCGTGCCAGCCAACCACCGGCACATCCCGGTTGGCGAAGAGGATCAGCGCTGCATTGTTCTCAAGGGCATCGGAGCCGCACAAAATGAGGCCGTCGGGTTTCGCTGCCAGGGCATCGGAAAAGGCCTTCGCGCGCCCGGCCGATGATCCAGCGCCATCGAATATCTTCAGCGTCCAGTCCATCGCCTTGGCTGCCTCGCGAGCGCCCTGCGCGACACCGACAATGCCTCCGTTACGCAAATCTTCTGCGACAAAGGCGATGCTCTTGCCCCGCAGGGCTTGCGGGCCGGATTCAGGGCCGCTCCAGCGAACGGCTTCGAGGGTGGCCCTGGAAACGATTTCCTGCGCTTGAATCACCGTAACCGTGGCGTTTTCGACACCCGCTGTGGTTGGCAGGTTCTGGCCGACTCCGGGAGTTGCCGTGAAAAGACAGAAAACCGTAACTGAAGCCATCCAGAGTGGCCCGGGTCTGGAGCCGATGGCGCGATCATAGTCTGGCATGGCGTCCCTTTTTGCCAAGAGTGCAGCGTTCACTGTCCGAAAGGATAGTCGGTTCTGCTGTCACCAGGTCTTTTGTGGGTAAAGTGCGCGAACTTTAGTCCTGAACATTCAGGAAATGGGGCAGGGTCCATGGCACAAAACAAGGGACGAAGGCCGATTGCATCGTTGACTACATTGAGTGGTTTTACAAGGCTTCGACTTTGCGTTGAAAAGAGCGGCTTCGCCCTAATGCCGATCAGTTAAGCCAAAACGCGATCCGTAGCAGCTGTCGAGCTTGCGAGGCTGCGTTCGGCTGCGAAGCAGTCGTAAAACCTGTGTGCGAGGTTTAACTGAAACACCGCACTGCCTGATTTCACGACTGCTTCGCAGCCGAACGCAGCCTCGCAAGCTCGACAGCTGCTACGGATGGTGTCGTTTCTTAACTGATGTTTCGGCACAATCCACTGAACTCAAGCACACCCACGTCTTTACAAAGCACTGTTGAACAAATCCGTCACCAGCATGCAGCCGGGCGCATGGGTGATGCACAGTGGCGGGCGTGAGGCCTGCACCACCGATTGAGGCGTCACACCGCACGCCCAGAACACCGGTATTTCGTCAGCTTCAATGGGGACGGCATCACCATAGTCCGGGGTGTTGAGCGCGGGGATGCCGATCAGCGACGGATCACCGATGTGCACGGGGGCGCCGTGGACGTTGGGCATGCGCGCGGTGATTTGAATGGCCTGGATGGCGGCAGCGGCTTTCATCGGCCGCATGCTCACCACCAGCTTGCCACCGAGGCGAGCGGTGGGGCGCGTGTCGATGTTGGTCTGGTACATGGCGACATTGCGCCCCAGGTCGATGTGCTTGAGGGGGATACCGGCATCCAGCAGCGGTTGTTCGAAGGAGAACGAGCAGCCGATGGCGAAGGCCACCAGGTCATCCTGCCAAAGGTGCTCGATATCCAGCGGTTCTTCGCTCAGTTCGCCATTGCGATAAACCCTGTATCGGGGCACATCGTGGCGAATATCAATGGCTGTCCCGAGATTGCGGAAGTACGGATCGCCCGGTTCGGTAATGTCGAGCAACGGGCAGGCTTGACGATTGAGGGTGCAATACCTGAGGAACTCGTTGGCCCAATCACTGGGCAGAATCACGATATTGGCTTGCACCCGGCCTTGGCCCAGGCCGCTGGTGTGACCCTGATAGTGCCCGGCGGCGATGCTTTGGCGCAGGGCGAGAGGTGTGTTGCACTGCAGTTGTTCGAAGGACGGGGCGGGTTGATTCATCATGGCGTCTCAGCAGGTTCGTTGACCCTTTTTAGAAAACCGCAGTGATGCCGTCCAACAAGGAATGTTGTTGCCCCCAGACAACTAAAAGTTATTCAGGGGCCAGTCGGCTGTCGAGGCCCGGAGCCGCCACCATAAGTAACGGACCGACATCCGCAGCGTATTGGCAGACCACCTGGCGGCTCATCTCGATGATGTTCTCGATCAGTTCCAGCCCAACCCCCGCACGCCACGAGGCCACGACATCCAGTTGCGGCAAGCGGGTGCCGGGATCCAGCTGGATCAGCTCGCCGCTGGCCAGGGGTTTGGCCACCAGTGCCGCCGGCAAGGCGCCGATACCGAAGCCGTCACGAATCAGCCGGGTCATGGCTGACACCGAGTTGACGCAACTGACGCGCGGTGTGCTGATGCCATGGGCGTGCAACAAGTTGAGTACATCCTGATGCGGTCGTGAGTGTTTGACGAAGGTGATGATGCGCTCGCCGGCCATCTCGGTGAGCGAGGCATAAGGCCGGGCATAGATCGAGTTGCTGGCGGCGATCCAGTGCATGGGATAGTGCGCCAGCTCAAGGTTGCGCACGCTTTCGTGGCGGATCAGGTCAGTCTGGAAAACGATGTCCAGATAGCCCTTTTTCAACTGCTCGCAGAGATTGCGTGCGGCGTCGGCAGTGATCTCGATTTCGACGGCGGGGAAGGTCTGCATCAGGGTCGACATAAACGGGCTGAGCCAGGTGTGAATCACCGTATCCATCACGCCGATGCGCACCAGCCCCTGCTGCGGGCTGGTGTTGTCCAGCGAGTGTTTCAGTGCGCGCTGAACCTCGAGCATCTGCTCGGCATAGTCGAGCACCTTGAGACCTTCGGGCGTCAGCGACACCCCGCGTGAATCGCGCACGAACAGGCGCAGGCCCAACTCATCTTCCAGCGCGGCGATCCGGCTGGAGATCGCGGCCTGAGTGCTGAACATTTTCTCGGCAGTCAGGCTGAAGCTTTGCAGGCGGGCGACCCAGACGAAGGTTTCGAGGAATTTGAGGTTCATGGCGGTTCCCTTGGCGCTTATGGCTCTTGTAATGAAGGGGCGAGTTGCAATTGTTACTCCAGAGTCCGCCATCGCGGGCATCAAATTTTCTTATGCATAACCTCGTCTTTTTCCCGTTTGACGCCGTTCTGCCCCGGCACGAAGAATCCGCTCCACGACGCAGGTCGCTGCGTCCGCCCCCCACGACAACGCCTTAACAAAAAAACAATGAGGCGTGTCCGTCATCTTCGCTTGCTGCCGCAGGAACCTCTTCCATGGGAAAAATCATGACTGTCCACGTGCCTTCAAAAGCGGGTCGCACCCGCCCATTCAATAGGTGCGCCCCGGTTGGCACATTGCTCGGCCTGAGTCTGCTCTGTGCACCGACCGCTCAGGCGGATTTCGTCGCGGACAGTAAAGGCAGCCTGGAAGCGCGCAACTTCTACTTCAACCGTGATTTTCGCCAGGACGGTTCACGCGACAAGGCCGAGGAATGGGCGCAGGGTTTTCTGTTGCGAATGGAGTCCGGTTACACCGCTGGCACGTTTGGGTTTGGCCTGGATGTGTTGGGCATGGCCGGTTTCAAACTGGACTCTGGTGGAGGGACGGCGGGGACTAATCTGTTGCCGCCGAATGGCTCCGGCGGCTCGCAGGATCGCTATGGCGAGTTAGGCCTGACAGGCAAAATGCGCGTATCCAACAGCACCCTGAAGTTTGGAACGTTGCAGATCAAGGACCCGGTGGTGAGTTCCAACGATACCCGCCTGTTGCCGAGTACGTTCAAGGGCGGCCTGGTGAATGTGCAGGAAATCGATCGTTTGAAGCTCACGGGCGGTCAACTCACACAGATCAATTTTGTCGACTCCACCGACTATCAAGACATGACCGCCAACCGTATCGGCGGGCAGAGCGACAGGTTTCAGTTTGCCGGGGCTGACTATCAATGGTTGCCGAACCTCACGACCCAATACCGCTACGGCAAGCTTGAAAACATCTACCAGCAAAATTATCTCGGCCTTGTGCACTCGCTGGACCTGGGCGCCGGCCAGTCGCTCAAGAGCGACGTGCGCTATGCGCGCAGTACCGAGGACGGCAACTTTCGTGATATCGACAACCAGGCCTTCGGTGCGTTGTTCACCTATAGCCTGGGCGGCCATGCGCTGGGCTTTGGCTATCAGCGCATGAGCGGCGACGATCCGTTTCCGTATATCGGGCGCAGCGATCCGTACCTGGTCAACTTCGTGCAGATCGGTGACTTCGCCAACGTCGACGAGCATTCCTGGCAAGCGCGCTACGACTACAACTTTGCCGCACTCGGTGTGCCGGGGCTGACCTTCATGACGCGCTACATCTCTGGCGACAATGTGCAACGCACTGCGCCGGGTGAAGGCAAGGAATGGGAGCGCAACACCGATATCGCTTACGTGGTACAGGACGGTAAGTTGAAAGGGCTCGGCCTTAAATGGCGCAACGCATCAGTGCGCTCGAACTTCGGTAATGACCTGGATGAGAATCGCCTGATCGTCAGCTATACCGTGGCGTTGTGGTAGATGCTTGGTGGGCTTTATATTCTATAAAGGAATAAGTAAATCTATATTTATTCCTTTTAATATTGGTCTGGGGCGTGCATTTTGAAGGCCTGCACATCCGTGCGGATGTATTCGACATCAGACAGGAAGCCTCATCATGACCATCAAAGCGATCAACGTCCGCAACCAGTTCAAGGGTGTCATCAAGGAAATTGTGACAGGCGAAGTGGTCTCCGAAATCGATGTGCAAACCGCCTCCGGCATCGTCACCTCGGTGATCACCACCCGTTCAGTGCGCGATCTTGAATTGAAAGTGGGGAGCGAGGTGATTGCCTTCGTTAAATCCACCGAAGTCTCGATCGCCAAGCTCTGAAAGGGCCAGGGCTTGAATCCGCGGAGCCGCTCACGTCAAGAAAAGGACAGCCCCTGGCTCGCGCGAATCAAGTCATAGGCCTTTCGGGCAATCAAGTTCGCGGTGTTGGGCCTGATCCACAGGTAGTAGGTCACGTCCGGCAGCCGCGGCAACCCGTCATTTTCACCCAGCACGCGCATGTCTGGTCCGAGCATCTCCATGCTTCGGGGGGTGACCCCCAGGCCTGCGCGGGTCGCGGCCTTGATGCCAATCAGATTCGACGCCAGATACGCCTGGCGCCAACTGATATTGGCGCGTTCCAGCGCCTCCAGGGCATAGCGCCGGTAGATGCTCGGTTCATCCACGAGGATCAGTGGCAATGGTTCGCCGGGGTTGTGAATGTACTGCGCCGAGCAGATCCACCACACCGGCGAAGTGCGTAAGGCGAAGCCTTCCAGGCTTGGGTCCTGGCGGGTGGAGATCACCATGTCGACCTTGCCCCGGTGCAAGTCGTCCATCAGAAACGGGCTGCGCCCGACATCGATCTCCAGACGCAAGCGCGGTGCCGAGCGGGCGATGTGGCTGAGGATCGGCGGCAGGATGGTGTCGGCAATGTCGTGGGGCGAACCGATGCGCAACACGCCACTCAAGCTGCTTTCACGCAGGGAGTTCAGCGCCTCGTCGTTGAGCGACAGCATCTGCCGGGCATGACGCAGTAACTGCAAGCCGGGTTCGGTGAGTTGTTTTTGCCGCCCGCGCTTTTCGAACAGGCTCACCCCCACTTGCTGTTCCAGGCGTTGCATGTGTTGGGTGACCGACGATTGCGTGCGGGCCAGTTGCGCACCTGCCTCGGCAAAACTGTGGTGATCAACTACGGCAATGAAGGTGCGCAGTAATTCGAGATCGAGAGTGAGTGAGGTCGGCATGGCCATTTCCGGGGCTGTTTTTATATCAAGGCTGAAAACATAAACATTACGTTTGTTTATGTATTTTTGCTGATTTTTTCTTTGAAGGATATTTGGTGTCAGTAAATACGGGTTTTATGGAAATGCGCTCTCGGTGCGAACACGGGAAGTTATAACGATATTAGATATTTGAATTTCCGTTACTTCAACGCTGTACCTAGGATGCCTCCACATCAGGTCGGGGGTACGCCGATCAATCATCAGGGGAAGATCCATGTCGAAAAAGTGCTCAGCCGTTAAACAATTGTTGCCTGTGATGCTGGGCGCCTTGATCTCGCTGGTTGCCAGCAATAGTGTCCGGGCTGATGCAACCCTGGACAAGATCGAACAACGGCATGTGCTGGTGGTCGGTGTGTTGCTGTCCGGCGGCCCGTTTGGCGGGATTGATCCGACGAGCCAAAAGCCGCGCGGTTTGAATGTCGATCTCGCTCAGGAGCTGGGACGGCAAATGGGTGCCGAGGTGCAGCTGGTGCCGGTATTGCCCGCCAACCGCGTGCAGTTCTTGCAGCAGGGCAAAGTCGATTTGCTGATTGCCAACATGGAGTGGACCGCCGAACGCGGCGAGATCCTCGGGTTTGTGCCGACGCCGTTCTACCGTGTTGGTGGTACCGCAGCGGTGCTCAGGGACAGCAAGATCACCCGTTGGGAAGACCTGAAAAACCAACCGGTCTGCACCTCCCAGGGCAGCAGTTACATCAAGCCGCTGACCGAGTTGGGCGTCGAGATCAAAGCTTTCAAGAGTTCGTCGGAATCCCTGCTGGCGTTGCGTGGCAACAACTGCGTCGCGGCGGTTCATGACGCCACGCTGATCAATCCGCTGCTCGCCGGCACCGCCGAATGGCAGGGCTATCGCGCGCTTACGCCGGAACTCAATCCCGCGCCGTCGGTGATCTGGACCCGCCCTGGAGAAAGCGATACCCAGGCCAAGCTCGATCCGATCGTCAAGGAACTGCACCGCAGCGGCTGGTTGATTGAGGCCCAGACCCGCAACCACATCACGCCCGCATCACCCGCCCTGGTGGAACTGCAGAAACAGTTCCAGGCCAACGGCGCCTGACTCCCGGTTCTCCACCTCATCGTTTTCAACAGACCGTCCTTTTGCCGGGCGGTCGTTCAAGGTAGTCGTGCATGAACCGATTTTTTTCTGCCAGAACCCTGGCCACGCTTTGCCTCGCCTGGTCCGCCGCGTTAGGTGCCAGCCTTGCCCAGGCCGATGCCACGCTGGACAAGATCGAGCAACGCCACGCCATCACCGTCGGGGTGATTCTCAGTGGTCCGCCATTCGGCACCATCGACCCGAAGAGCGGCGAACACCTGGGCTACAACGTCGAACTGGCCAAGGGCATCGCCAAGGCCTTGGGCGTCGAAGCGAAGACCGTTTCGGTACTGGCGCCCAACCGCGTGCAGTTCCTGCAGCAGGGCAAGGTCGACATCCTGATCGCCAATATGCAGTTCACCGAAGAGCGCGGCGAGATTCTCGATTACGTGCCCACGCCTTATGAAGAAGTCGGCGGCGCCGCGTTGATTCGCAAAGGCGCTGGCGTGACTCAATGGGCCGATCTGAAGGGCAAGCCGGTGTGCGTGTCCCAGGGCAGCAACTTCATCAAGCCGTTGCAGGAAAACTACGGCGCAGAGATCAAGGCGTTCCGCAGCCAATCCGAATCGTTGTTGTCGCTACGCGGCAATGGTTGCGTGGCGGCGGTGCATGTCAGTCCGACCATGCACGCGCTGTTGAACGATGCCGAGTGGGCTGATTATGAGATCCCGCTGCCGGGTGATTTGATCCCGTCGAACTCGGTGATCTGGCTGCGCAAAGGCGAGCACGATACCCAGGCAAAACTGGATGCCATCGTGCGCGACTGGCACCGCAGCGGCTGGCTGATCGAATTGGGCGAGCGCACGGGGATGACGCCGTCCCAGGCGTTGCGTGATCTGCATGAGCAGTACCGCAACGCCGCTCCGCTGGCGGTGCAGCCATGAGTCAGACGTTGTTCGTGGCCTTGCAGCAATTGCTCGGCGCCAGCCATGTGCAGAGCAGCGAAGAGGCCGCGCACTACCTGACGGACAAACAGGGCCGTTACGTCGGGCAGGTCATCGCTGCGGTGCATCCGGCGAATACCGAGGAAGTCGCGGCCGTGGTTCGCGCGTGCGTGGCCAGTGATACGCCGGTGGTGGTGCAGGGCGGCAACACCGGGCTGATGGGCGGCGCGACCCCGGATGCCAGCGGCCGAGCAGTGTTGCTGTTGCTCGATCGGCTGAATCGTGTGCGGGTAGTGGACACAGACAACGACACCCTGACCGTCGAAGCGGGCTGCATTCTGCAAACCGTCCAGGACGTTGCGCGTGACGCCGGCCGGCTATTTCCCCTGAGTCTGGGCGCCGAAGGCAGTTGCACCATCGGCGGCAATCTGGGCACCAATGCCGGCGGCACCGCGGTGCTGCGTTATGGCAATACCCGCGAGCTGACCCTGGGCCTGGAAGTGGTCACCGCCGAGGGCGAAATCTGGAATGGCCTGCGCGGCTTGCGTAAGGACAACACCGGCTACGACTTGCGTGACCTGTATATCGGCAGCGAAGGCACCCTCGGCATCATCACCGCCGCAACCCTGAAACTCTTCCCGCTGCCCAAGGCGCAGGCGACGGCACTCTTGGCTTTCAGCTCCCTGGACCAAGCGGTGCAATTGCTGTCCCATGCCCGCGCCGGTTTCGGTGCCAGTCTCACCGCGTTCGAACTGCTCAGTGCCGACTGCCTCGCGCTGCTGCGCGAGCAATTTCCGCAAGGTCCGCAACCTTTTCTCGGCGCCAGGCAGCCTTGGTTTGCGCTGTTGGAACTGTCCGACAACCACAGCGAAGCCCATGCCCGCGAAGCGTTTGAAGACGTGCTGGGGGAGGCCTTCGAACGCGAGTTGCTGGCCGATGCGTTGATCGCCGAAAGCCTGGCCCAGAGCGAAGCCCTGTGGCTGTTGCGGGAGAGCATGAGCGAGGCGCAGAAGCGCGCCGGTCGCAACATGAAGCACGACATTTCAGTACCGATTTCCCAGGTCGCGGCGTTTGTCACCCACACCGATGCGTTGTTGCAGGCGCATTTTCCCGGTGTCCGTCACTTCACCTTCGGCCATTTGGGCGACGGCAACCTGCACTACAACATTGCTCATCCGCTTGATTCAACGGTCGAGGCGCACATGGCCCATTACGCAGCGTTGAGTCTGCTGGTGCACGACAGCGCCCACGCCCACGGCGGTTCGATCAGCGCCGAACACGGCATCGGCCAGCGCAAACGGGACATGCTCGGGCGCTACAAAAGCCCGGTGGAACTCGACCTGATGCGCCGGATCAAGCAGGCGCTGGACCCGAAAAACCTGCTCAATCCGGGCAAGGTATTGGAGGTGGTTCAGCCATGACTCTTCGCCTGTCCAAGCGCGTGCAGCGCATCTCTCTGTCGGCCAATGCCGCCGCCAAATCCCAAGCCACCGCACTGCGTGATGCCGGTCGCGACATTCTCGACCTGACCACCGGCGAGCCGGATTTCGACACCCCCGAACACATCAAGCAGGCCGCTTATGCCGCCATCGCCGCCGGTGCCACCAAGTACACCCCGACACCGGGCGTAACAGCCTTGCGTGTCGCGGTGCAACGCAAACTCCGGCAGGAAAACCGTCTGGACTATCCGCTGGAATCGATCGTGATTGCCAACGGAGCGAAGCAGATCATTTTCAATGCCTTCGCCGCGACCCTCGATGACGGCGATGAAGTGCTGGTGCCGACGCCGTACTGGCCGTCCTTCCCGGACAGCGTGCGCTTCAATGGCGGCGAGCCGGTGTTCATCGAGTGCGCACTGGCGCAGGGATGCAAGATCACGGCACAACAGCTGGCCCAACACATTGGCGAGCGGACTCGCTGGCTGATCCTCAACGGCCCCGGCAATCCCAGCGGCGCGGTGTATAGCGCGGCCGAATTGCAAGCCTTGGCCGAGGTGCTGCGTCGCCATCCGCAGGTGCTGATTCTGCTGGATGAACTCTACGAACATATTCGCTTTGACGGTCAGCCAGCGCAGAGCCTGCTCAATGTCGCGCCGGATCTGCAGCCGCGCTGCCTGCTGGTGGGCGGTGTGTCCAAGACGTACGCCATGACTGGCTGGCGCATCGGTTTCGGTGCCGGGCCGCAAGTGCTGACCAACGCCATGGCGGTCGTGCAATCGCAATCCACGTCGGGGGCTTCTTCGGTGGGGCAAGCTGCTGCGTTGGCGGCCTTCGAAGGCGGACTGGATTTCTTGCCAGAGCAGGTGGCGGCCTATCAGCAACGCCGGGATTTACTGGTGAGCGCCTTACGCAAAGTGGAAGGTCTCGAGGTGCTCGAACCTCGAGGTGGCTTCTTCGTGTTTGTCCGCTGCGCCGGGTTGCTGGGGCGTTATCGTCCGGACGGCGTATGCCTCAACAGCGACGCCGATGTCGTGGCGTATCTGCTGGAGGAGGGCGTGGCCGGTGTGGCGGGCAGCGCTTATGGCTTGTCGCCGTGGTTTCGCCTGTCCATCGCCACGGCGACGGAAAGCGTTGCCGAAGCCGGACGTCGCATCGCTCACGCTTGCGCGCAATTGCGGGGCGAACCATGAGCCATTGGCTGGAGCTTTTCGTCCATTGGGCTGCCGGGTTGGGCCTGAACTACGGTTTTCTGCTGGACGCCTACCAGCGCGGAACCCTGGAGCAGGGTGCGCTGACCACGGTGCTGCTTTGCCTGTTCACCATTGTCGGCAGCCTGCTGGCCGGTGTCGGGTTGGCGGCAATGCTGACCTCTGGAAAACCCTGGCTGGCGAAACCGGCACGCCTATTTGTCGAGGTCACCCGCAACACACCGACGTTGGTGCAGCTGTATTGCGCCTTCCTGGTGCTGAACATGCTGCTGACTCAAGCCGTCGGCGCGGCCAACCCGCTGACGCCGTTCGCCTGGGTGGTGATCGTGATCTCGTTGCACAAGGGCGCGTTCCATGCCGAAGCCTTGCGCGCCGGCATCGAGGCGGTGCCGACCGTGACGCTGGAAGCCGCCAGTTCACTGGCGTTCAGCAGCCGTCAGTTGCTGTGGAATGTGCAGCTGCCATTGGCCCTGCGCTTTGCTTTGCCGTCACTGATCAACAACCTGATCGACCTGGTGAAAATGACGGCCGTGGCTTCGGCCATTGCCGTGGGGGACATCACTTACGCGGCGATCATGATCTGGACCCAAAGCGACAACGTGCTGGAGCTGATGATTCTGATCCTGAGCTTTTTCGGCCTGCTGAGTTTTATCGTCAATTGCGTAGGGCGCTACCTTGAAGCGCGCCTGAGGATGCCCGGCTATGGCCATTGAATCGTCCGTCACCGCCCCGATGGCCTGGCCTCGGCGGCATGTCGGCAAGCTGCTGTTGTTGATGTGCGTCGTGCTGTGGCTGGTGTATGTCGCCCCGCACAGCCCGGTGTTCAAGGCCTTGCTGCAATGGTCGCCGGCGCTGGCCGTAGGCTTTGGCCAGAACATTCTGATCAGCCTCGTCGCTATCGGTCTGGGGTCGTTGCTGGGGCTGTTGGTCGGCGCGTTGGCGCTATCGCCACTGCGACTGCTGCGCTTGCCGGCACGGATCTGGGTGCAGATTTTCCGTAACGCGCCCTGGCTGGTGCTGATCTATTTCACTACCTACGTGTTCCCGTTCGAGATCCACATCGGCAGCGCCTATGTCTCGTTCCCGGACTGGGTCAAGGTCACCCTCGGCCTGGCCTTGCCGGCGAGCGCCAACGTGGCGGAAATCTTCCGTGGCGCCATTGCCTCGATCCCCAGCACCCAATGGGAAGCCGCACGTTCCCTGGCATTCACTCGAGGGCAGATTTTCCGTTCGATCATCCTGCCGCAGTGCTTCAAACGCATGTTGCCGCCGTGGATGAACCTTTACGCGGTGATCACCATGGGCACCGCGCTGGCGTCCCTGGTGGGCGTGCATGACGTGATCGACACCGCGCAAATCGCCAGCAACACCGTGAACATGACCGGCTTCACCGTGGTGATTTACCTGAGCCTGTTGGTGCTGTTCTTTGCCTATTGCTACCCGATTTCCCGACTCACCCAACGCCTGGAGCGACGTTATGCCTTCTACTGAAACCGTCGCCGAGCCCCTGGTCAGCCTGCGCGACCTGCACCTGTCGTTTGGCAACAACCCGGTGCTCAAAGGCATCGACCTCGACGTGCATCGCGGCCAGGCCGTGTCGATCATCGGCCCGTCCGGCTCCGGCAAATCGACCATTCTGCGCTGCATTACCGGCCTGTTGCAGCCCCAGCGCGGCAGCATCCGCGTCGGTACGACCGAGGTTCACACCCTGGCCCAGGAATCCCAGCGCATCGAGTTGCGCAAGCGTGTGGGGTTTGTATTCCAGCAATACAACCTGTTCCCGCATTTGTCGGTACTGGAAAACCTGGTGATTGCCCCGCGCAAGGTGCTGGGACGCAACCGGATCGACGCCGAGAAAGACGCCCGCGCCTTGTTGGCCAAGGTGCGGATGGAACACAAGGCCGATGCCTATCCGGGCCAGCTCTCGGGCGGTCAGCAACAACGGGTGGCGATTGCCCGCGCCCTGGCGATGCGTCCGGAACTGATTCTGTTTGATGAGGTGACCTCGGCCCTCGATCCGGAGACCGTCGGTGAGGTGCTGACGGTGATTCGCGAGCTGACCGAAGAGGGCATGACCTGCGTGCTGGTCACCCACGAAATGCGTTTCGCCGAAGAGATCAGCGACATTGTCTACTTCACCGAGAACGGCGTGATCGTCGAGCACGGCAGTGCCGCGCAAATTTTTCAGCACCCGACCAGCGAGCGCACCCAGGAGTTTTTGCGTCACGCCCTGGGTGATCCGTGCCGTCGGCCGCCCATCGCCAATGATCCGTATCTGTTGACCAACCTGGGTCGTTACAGCCTGTCCGTCTAATACCGAGGAGCCTGTTCATGAGTACCGTTAACCGTGCCGCCGTCATCGAGGATTTCCTGAAGAAAATCCGCGTCATCCATCAACGGGGCGTCGACCGCGCCGCGCTGGTGGAAATCGTTTCCTTGCTTGAAGTCCTGGCCGAGCGCCGTGATCTGTTCAATTTCGACCAGTTCCCCGCGCCGGTGCCGGGGCAGGGCAGCACCGCATTCCGCTACCGTCTCAATGACGACGGCGACACGCCGACGCTGTACCTGAATTCGCTGTTGCCGGGCAAAAGCACGATCCCGCATAACCATGAAACCTGGGCGATCATCAGCGCGGTCGAAGGCCAGGAAATCAACTACGTCTACCGTCGTGATGACGAAGGCCGCGAGCCCGGTTTCACCACCTTGCACCTGGAAAAGGAAGTGATCGTGCAACCCGGCACCTCCATCTCGTTTCTCGGCGAAGACCTGCACGGCATTCGTGTCGAAGGCGAGCAGGCGACCCTGCATTTCCACCTGTACGGTTTGCCGCTGGAGTCCCTCAATGGCCGTTACGGCGTCGAGGCCGACGGGCGCATCCTCAATTACAACGCCTCGCAAATGGCGCCGTCGATCAAGGCCTACGCATGATCGATCTGTATTACTGGCCGACTGGCAATGGCTTGAAGATCGGCATCCTGCTTGAAGAGCTGGAGCTTGAGTACCGCCTGCTGCCGGTCAATATCCGTGAAGGCGAGCAGAAGCAGGCAGCGTTCCAGCGCATCAGCGCCAATGGGCGGATTCCGGCGATTGTCGACCATGCGCCGCAGGGCTTGATCGAGCCGCTGAGCCTGTTCGAGTCCGGTGCCATCCTCAAATACCTGGCCGACAAGGCCGGGCGTTTCCTGCCGGCGGCCGGCAATGCCGAACCATTCAGCGTGCGTACGCAAAGGGCCGGGAAGTCGCGGCCAATGAGCGCTCTCTGGCGCTTCAATAACTCTTTTTTCAAACGGGAACCCCATGAGCCAGACCGTAACTCCAGGGCAACTGCAGCAGTGGCTGTTCGACGGGCAGGAAATTGCCCTGTTTGACGTGCGCGAGCACGGCCAATATGGCGAAGCCCACCTGTTTTTCGGGGTGAATTTGCCCTACAGCCGTCTGGAGCTGGAGGTCCGGCGTCTGGCGCCGAATCCTCAGGTTCGGCTGGTGATCTATGACCAGGACGGCGTGGATGTCGCGGTGCGTTCCGCTCAACGTCTGCAGGCGCTCGGATATAGCCAGGTGCATGTGCTCGAGGGCGGTGCCGATGGCTGGCAGGCTGCCGGTTTTCAGCTGTTTGCCGGGGTGCATGTGCCTTCCAAGGCCTTCGGTGAATTGGTCGAAGAGGCCAGCCATACGCCACATGTCACCGCGCAGCAACTGGCCGAATGGCAAGAGCGGGGCGAGCCGCTGGTGGTGCTCGACGGTAGGCCGTTCGATGAGTACCGCAAGATGACCATTCCCGGTTCGGTGTGCTGCCCGAATGGTGAGCTAGGTTATCGCGTCCACGATCTGGTGCCGGACGAAAGCACGCCAATCGTGGTCAATTGTGCCGGTCGGACCCGCAGCATTATCGGCGCCCAGACGTTGATCAATCTGGGGTTGAAAAACCCGGTCTACGCGTTGGAAAACGGAACCCAGGGTTGGTATCTGGAAGATTTTCAGCTGGAGCATGGCAGCACCCGACGTTATGGCGAGGCGGTGTCATCTGGCACGTTACCGGGCCGGCGACTCGCTGCTGCGCAACTGGCGGAGCGGGCCGGTGTGAAGACCGTTGAGGCGGCGCAGGTCGAGCAATGGGCCAGGGAGGGCGGTCGCAGTCTGTTTTTGTGTGATGTGCGCACCGCCGAGGAGTTTGCTGCGGGCAGTCTGGCCGGTGCACAACACACACCGGGCGGGCAGTTGATTCAATCCACCGATCTGTATATCGGTGTGCGTCAGGCGCGGTTGGTGCTGCTCGACAGTGATGGCGTGCGCGCACCGATCGTTGCCAGTTGGTTGCGGCAGTTGGGGCATGAAGCGTATGTCCTGGAGGGTGGCGTGAGCAGCGGTCTGACGTTGGCTGCTGTCGAGGTTGCCGCTCACAAGGCGTTGCCTTCGATTACAGTATTGGCGCTGGCTGATGCACTGAAGGACGACGCCGTTGTGTTGATTGACCTGCGACCGAGCATGACTTATCGCAAGGGCAATATCGTCGGGTCGCGCTGGTCGATTCGCTCGTTGTTGGCGTCTGAAGTGGCCGGTGAGCAACGGCCACTGGTGTTGGTCGCCGATGATCCTTTGCTGGCTGCTTTCGCGGCGCAGGAGCTGCCGGAAAATCAGCGCCTTCAAGTCCGGCTGCTGGACGGCGGGATCGATGCCTGGCGCGCAGAGGGGTTCGCGGTGCAGGAAAATCCGACCACGCCTTCCAATCAACAGTGCATCGATTTTCTGTTCTTCACCCACGACCGTCACGCCGGCAACAAGGACGCGGCGCGTCAGTACCTGGCCTGGGAAATCGGTTTGCTGGCGCAGATGAGCAACGACGAAATCGCCAGTCTCAAGCCGCTGCGCGACACAGTGCCCCGCGATGCCCGGGTGCGTACACGTCTGGTCCATTCGGCGCGTACCGAACAGGGCAATGGCGGTCGGGCAGTCAACGTGCCGGTCACGCGGTTGAGCACGGTGCTGTTCGATAACCTGGCGCAAATGCGCGACGCCCGTGCTCGCCGTGATAGCGAGCGGGTCCTGAGCTATGGCGCTCGAGGCAATCCGACGGCCTTCGCCCTGGAAGATCTGGTGACGGAGTTGGAGGGTGGTTACCGCACGCGCTTGTTCGGCACCGGGCTGGCGGCGATCGCGCAGACCTTCCTGGCCTACCTGCGGCCCGGCGATCACGTACTGATCAGCGACGCGGTGTACGCGCCTGTGCGACGGCTGGCCCGTGAGTTTCTTCAGCCGTTCGGCATTCAGGTCAGCTACTTCGCCCCTGATGGCAGCAGCCTGCATGCGCAACTGCAAGCCAACACCAAAATGGTCTATACCGAAGTGCCGGGCTCCTTGCTGTATGAGCTCTGCGACTTGCCGGCCATCGCCGCCCTGTGCAAACCGCGAGGCATTCTCCTGGCCGTCGACAACACCTGGGGCTCGGGTTACCTGTACCGACCGCTGGCCCTCGGCGCGGACATCTCAATCATGGCGTTGACCAAGTACCTGTGCGGCCACAGCGACGTGGTCATGGGCAGCGTCTGCACCCGACAAGACGTGTGGCAGCCACTGGCGTCCATGGCCGACACCTTTGGCGCCACGGTCAGCCCCGACGATGCCTACCTGGTGCTGCGCGGCGCACGAACCCTGGCGCCGCGACTGGAAGTGCACGAACGCCAGGCGCTGGAAATCGCTCATTGGCTGCAAGCGCAACCGCAGGTGAAACGGGTGTTCCATCCAGCGTTACCCGATCATCCCGGTCACGCCCTGTGGCAGCGCGATTTCAATGGCAGCAACGGTTTGCTGTCCTACGAGCTGGGTGATGCGGACCCGACCTACGTCGAACGCTTTATTGATTCGCTGCAGTTGTTTGGGCTTGGCGCTTCATGGGGTGGTTATGAAAGTCTGATTGCTGTTGCCGATACCACGGATCGCGACAGTGCTGCAGACCGTTCATTGAATCCGGTGCTGCGGTTGCATATCGGGCTTGAGGATGTCGAAGCGTTGATTGAGGACCTGGAACGCGGGTTTGCAGCTATGGATCACTAGGTTCCATCGCCAACAGCTCAAAGGGTGCCTATTCCACAAAAAACGCCGCTCACTGAGCGGCGTTTCTGTTATCGGTGAGTAAACAAATTTGTCCCCTTTTTTCCGCGAAGTAGGAGAATCAAAGCTGGCGCGTCGGCTGCTATGCCTTTTTCACCCCAGGCGCCTGCCCAACGTCGAACAGTCGACCAATCGAAAAGAATCGAAGTCATGCAAGAACATACCTACCAACTGCTGGAAGTCGCCAACGGTAAACCGATCAAGCTCTGGACCGAAGGCGTCCCGGTAGAAAACGAAGCCAGACAGCAATTGATGAACACCGCCAGGATGCCGTTCATCTTCAAGCATCTGGCGGTGATGCCCGATGTACACCTGGGCAAGGGCTCGACCATCGGCAGTGTGATTCCAACGGTCGGCGCGATCATTCCAGCCGCCGTCGGGGTGGATATCGGTTGCGGCATGATCGCCGCATGCACGTCGCTGACCGCCAGTGATTTACCAGACAACCTGCATGGCTTGCGTTGCGCGATCGAGAAAGCGGTGCCCCATGGCCGCACCGGGGGGCGCGGCGGTCGGGACAAGGGCGCCTGGGACAGCGTTCCGCATCAGGCGGACCGGGCCTGGGCGGCACTGGACCCGCGGTTCAAGGCGATCACCGGCAAGTACCCGAAACTCGCCAACACCAACAACCGTGGGCACTTGGGCACGCTGGGCAGCGGGAACCACTTCATCGAGGTGTGCCTGGATGAAACCAACCGGGTCTGGTTCATGCTGCACAGCGGTTCCCGTGGCGTTGGCAACGCCATTGGTAACCTGTTCATTCAAATGGCTCAGACGGACATGCGTCAGCACCTCGCCAATCTGCCGGACCGTGACCTGGCTTACTTTAAAGAGGGCAGCCGGCACTTCAATGACTACGTCGAAGCAGTCGGCTGGGCTCAGGACTTCGCCAGGCAGAACCGTGTATTGATGATGCAAGCGGTGATTCAGGCGACCCGAAAAGTGATCAGCAAGCCTTTTGAGGTTGCGCTGGAAGCGGTGAACTGCCACCACAACTACGTGCAGAAAGAGCGACATTTTGGTGAGGATATTCTGGTCACCCGCAAAGGCGCGGTATCGGCCAAGAAGGGCGAACTGGGGATTATTCCGGGATCGATGGGCGCCAAAAGTTTCATCGTCCGCGGGCTGGGTAACGAGGAATCGTTCTGCTCCTGCAGCCACGGCGCCGGCCGCACCATGAGTCGTACCAAAGCGAAAAGCCTGTTTACCGTCGAAGACCAGATCCGCGCCACCGCCCACGTGGAGTGCCGCAAGGATGCCGCCGTCATCGATGAAATTCCGATGGCCTACAAGGACATCGACCACGTCATGCACGCCCAGCGAGATTTGGTGGAAGTGCTGCACACCTTGCGTCAGGTGGTGTGCGTAAAAGGATAGAGAAAAATAGGCGCGCGCTCATTACCGCGCGGTTCCGGTGCGGCCGAATCAATACCTGAGACTAGTGAAGGTCTTCTATCCCTTTAGTACCAGAGACATGTCCGGATATTTCGCGCACATGAAATCGACGAATGCGCGAACCTTCGGAGCAGCAAGGCGCCTGGACGTGTGCAAGACCCAGAGCTCGGGTTCTACACCCGATACCGTGCCCCACTGGACCAACTCGCCACGGGCAAGCTGGTTCCATGCGATGGACTGTGGAATGAGGGCTGCACCACCGCCAGCGATAGCCGCATCGCGGATCATCAACAACGAAGAGAACCGCAGCTTGGGGATGGGCTCCAGGACCAAGTGTCCTCCATCGAGTTTCCAGTGGGTGGGCTGGAAATTCGAAGCCACGATGCTAGAAACTGGTCTGGTCGCGCCGGGCATTGGCTTAGGTACTTCGGGCGCAGCCACTACAACCAGCCGGTCCTTGGCGAAGCAGCGGCCGACCAGACTGCTGTCTGGGCTCGGGTTGATCCGGATGGCGACGTCAAATTGTTCCTCCACAAGGTCAACCAGGCGATCCTCCGCCACCACTTCGATTTCGACCTCCGGGTAGGCGGCACAGAATTCAGCGCCAATGCGGCCCATTGCAAGCTGCGAGAACAGGGCCGGGGCAGCGACACGCAAGCGTCCGCGAGGCGTCGATACGCCCTCACGGGCCGCCGTCATGGCTTCAGCCACCTCGCCCAACGGACCTTCTGTTCGAGCCATCAGCATCTCACCAGCTTCGGTGAGCTTCAGTCCGCGAGCGCTGCGCTCGATCAGCCTCACGCCCAGTTGTTCCTCAAGGTCGGAGATTCGGCGCGATAAGGTTGCTTTGGATATGCCGCTCGCACGGCTCGCCTTTCCGAGCCCCTCATTCGTTGCGACGAGCGTGAAATCGATCAGAGCGTTCAGATTCATGGTGTTCCATTTTTGAAACGAAGTGTCTGCATTTTGGTGTCTCCGCTTTAACTGCGCAACAGCCTATCTTCTCGTCATCGGAACTCGATACGAGGAACTGCAATGAGTACCATGCAACGCGCTGTACTGATCCGGGCATACGGCGGCGCTGACGCCGCGGTAGTGGCCGAGATCGAAAAGCCGGAACCAGGGCAAGGCCAGGTTCTGATTCGAGTTCGAGCCGCTGGGGTGAACGGCATCGATTGGAAGGTCCGTGAAGGCCATGTGCGAAATGCTTTCCCGCTTCCACTACCAATAGTACTGGGCGCCGAAATGGCGGGTGTTGTCGAGGCTGTCGGTCCCGGTGCCTCTCGCTTTCGTGTTGGCGATCGCGTCATGGGCGCGGTGGGAGGACTGGGCGCGTACGCCGAATTCGTGAGCGTCAGTGAAGCGAGCCTCTCCCTTACGCCTGAAGATCTTGATGACGTCCATGCTGCCGCTGTACCCGTCGCAGCCGTGGCGGCCTGGAAGAGTCTTCATCACGCAGGGCCGATTCATCCAGGCCAGCGAATCCTTATTCACGGCGCTGCCGGTGGGCTGGGCGGATATGCCGTGCAGTACGCCAAGCGGGCCGCCGCCGAGGTCTTCGCAACTGCGGGCACGGCTGACCTGGATTATGTGCGCAGCCTCGGCGCCGATCATGTCATCGATTATCAATCCCAACGTTTCGAGGACGTCGTCCAGGACATTGACCTGGTGCTCGACTACGTCGGGGGTGAGGTACTGGATCGCTCGTGGCAGGTGTTGGCGGAAAACGGCGTCATTGTCGGCACGTCATCACCCGACATTCTGGCGCGCACGCCGGCGAATCGCCGAGGCCTCTGGTTCATGAACAAGCCCGCCCCCGAATTGCTGGAGACGCTGGCCCAAGAAATCGTCAGCGGCACACTGCAGTCCAGGATCGGCAAGGTCGTTGGCTTCGCCGACATCCCTGAGGCCATCGAACGCAATCGTAGCGCTTCACGGACTGGCAAGGTCGTTGCGGACTTCTCTCGCTGAGCCACCCTAAATATCCACTGTAGGAGATTCAAAAATGAGCATTCTCGTTATTGGTGCCACGGGCACTATTGGTTCACTCATCACTCAGGGCCTTGCCAGCGCGGGCGCCGAGGTTAAAACGCTAGTGCGCCAATCGGGTAAGCGGGACTTCCCGGCCGGCGTCACTGAAGTTGTCGCAGACCTCACCGATGTACCTTCGATGCGCGTCGCGCTGTCGTCGGTGCGGACGCTGTTCCTGCTCAACGCCGTTACGCCCGATGAGGTGACGCAAGCGCTCATCACGCTGAACCTCGCCCAAGAGGCAGGCATCGAGCGCATCGTCTATCTGTCGGTGATTCATGCCGACAAGTTCACCAATGTTCCGCACTTCACCGGCAAGCATACGGTTGAACGCATGATCGAAAGCCTCGACATCCCCGCAACCATTCTGCGTCCGGCTTACTTCATGCAAAACGAACTCATGGTCCAGCAGACGATTCAGAACTACTCGGTATACCCGATGCCAATTGGCTCGGCGGGCGTCTCGATGATAGATGCGCGTGACATCGCCGATGTTGCCGTTGCAGAGTTGCTGCGACGCGACAAAGCATCTTCTGCCCTGGATCGTGTAACGCTGGAGTTGGTCGGGCCGCAGGCACTTACCGGTGCCTCTGTGGCGAAGATCTGGAGCTCCGCCCTGGGTCGCGACATTGCCTACGGCGGTGACGATGTAGCAGCCTTCGAAGGACAGCTGGCTTCGTACGGTCCCACCTGGTTGGCTTATGACATGCGCCTGATGATGGCGGGTATCCAGACGTTCGGCATGCAAGCAACTGAAGGAACCGTAGAACAGCTTCAGACCATCATCGGGCACCCACTGCGCACCTATGAAGACTTCGTTCGCGAGGCCATTGCAGAGGTTTAAACAGCTTGGGCAGTGAGGACGGGTTTATTTTTTTGGCTGGTGCGTCGCACCCATAAAAAATCTGTCCTCGTTTGCCATACCACTACTCCCTCAATGGACGAACGGCGCCAGACATTGCCGGCAGGAACATAGGGTCGAGCTGCGCTCCCTAAGCCAACTTCCGGATAGCCGAATTGGACGGCACCGAACATTTGAATGAGTTCTACGTGCGGGAAGTACTATCAAGTGATCCGCCAAATCCAATGATTGCCTTGGTTTCCAGGTATTCCTCCAAGCCATAGACACCATATTCACGACCATTGCCGGATCTTTTGTAGCCACCGAATGGAGCCATTGGATTCCAGGCGGGGTAATTCAGAAGCACTTGTCCCGCGCGGATACGAGAGGCCACTGCACGCGCCAGATCAAGGTTCTGAGACTGAACATGGGCGCCTAGGCCGTATACCGTATCGTTCGCGATAACGACCGCCTCATCGATCGTTTCATACGGAATGATACACAGCACCGGCCCGAAAATTTCTTCCTGGGCGATCCGCATTGCGGTGTCTACGTCGGAGAATACTGTCGGTCGAGTGTAGAAGCCCTTTTCAAAACCCGGCACACGTCCAGGTCCGCCGCAAATGAGTTTTGCACCCTCATCCAGGCCAGCCTCGATCATGGCTTGCACGCGATTGAACTGGGCCTCGTTGGCAATGGGACCGAGCACCGTATCTTCCGATCGCGGATCACCGACGATGATCGCATTGGCGGTCGCGGCAGCCAGTGATTCGACCTCCGCCAGCCTGTCCTTAGGTACGATCATTCTTGTCGGGGCGCTGCACGATTGTCCGACGTTGCGGAATGCCGACATCACGCCCAGTGGGACGGCTTTGGCGAAGTCGGCGTCGGGAAGCAGAATGTTCGGGGATTTGCCTCCCAGTTCTTGTGTGACGCGCTTCACCGTATGGGCGGCCGCCTGTGCGACCAGCGCGCCCGCACGGTTGGAGCCGGTAATCGAAATCATATCGATATCAGGATGCGCAGCCATCGCTGCGCCGACCTCGTGACCACTACCATTCACGAGGTTGAAGACGCCAGGTGGAAGGCCCGCGTCGTGGACCAGTTGTGCAAAAAGAAGGGCGCTTAGAGGCGACAGTTCGCTTGGTTTGAGGACCACAGTGCATCCTGCAGCAATAGCCGGGGCGACTTTCGCGGTGATTTGATAAAGCGGCCAGTTCCACGGAGTGATGAGACCGCAGACGCCTATGGGTTCGCGTTCGATCGCGGTTCCACCTTCAACTGTCTGGAAACGGTAAGTGGACAGCAGATCGCGGGCGACCCGAACGTGTTCGGCTGCGAGAGGCACTTGCATTGCCCGGGCGGAACTGATGGCAGCGCCCATTTCGAGAGAGAGGGCCTGCGCGAGCACTTCTTTACGCTCAAGGATGAGCTCATGGATCTTTCCAAGGACAAGCGCGCGCGACTCTGCGCAGGTAGCAGACCAACCAGGAAACGCTGCGCGTGCCGCCGCTACTGCCCGATTAACATCCTCGGCAGAGCCTTGCGCGACCTGCGCAACGACCTCTTCAGTTGCCGGATTGACCACCGGCAAACTTGCGGGAGTTGCCGGGGAAGACCAACAGCCATTGATATAAAATTTGTGAGACGTTTGCTGATCAACGCTGTAGCTATTCGAAGATTTAGTTGTCATATAACTGGCTCCCTAGAGCGGTAATAGGCACCGTAAGCAGCAGAGGGCGGTCTGGCTCGCGAACTTGCAAGGGCCGTGACGATTAGGACATCGCTATGCCGGGTCTGCTCAATAAGCTAACAAAGCGTGCCAGATGAAATGTGCTGTTCTTCGAGTTCGCAAGGGAGAATCTGCTGTATCTGTCAGGCTGACTTTGTATGAGAGCAAGTTGACCCGATTTCGTCAGTAACCTATCTGATAGACAGCTCAATGAGACCATTACTGGTCAGTGCGGTCGCAGGCTCATCGGTGGCGGTGGTGGGCCATATAGATAAGCAGGAAGGGACGTGGTGCTGCGTCGTGCAATGCGCCGCCTTTGTAGAGCTGTCACGACGCGTACAGATGTTGCTTTGACCGGTATGTCACACCTATCGCTAATAGAAGCAAGGTTGTCCCAAGGCGCATTGAAGCCTTGACTAGCTCCGCCTCACCTCGCAGCACAATCAGCGGGCGCGTGCTCAGCGAACACTCTCGTTCTCCTTCAACCAGGCATAAATGCCGCCGCACATTGCGGTGTGCATGGCTTGCCAGCGCACCAAAACAGCCCGCAAAGGCTTGAAAACACGGGGTAGAACGCCCGGGTCTGGAGCGTCCCGCAAAGTCTGCTGAGCAAGGCCTGCAAAACGGTGGTTTGTACCAAGCAGCCTATACTTTTAACAGTTTATGCGTGGTCTCTTGGTGTTGTAATAAATCCGTGATGCAGCGTTGCACCGGTGCTTCCCGAACGGAGTAACTGCTTGACCCGTCATGACCTCAACAATCATTAAGGACCGCACTCATGAGCTTTCTTCGACCCAAGTTTATTACCTTTGACTGCTACGGCACGTTGACCAACTTTCAAATGGGAAACATGACGCGCGAACTGTTCGCCGATCGTGTCCCTGCCGAGCAAATGGATCAGTTCGTCAAGGACTTCTCCGCCTATCGCCTGGATCAGGTGATGGGTGACTGGCGGCCATATGATGAGATTATCAAGACCTCCCTGGCGCGGGTCTGCAAGCGTTGGGGTGTCGAGTACAAAGGCGAAGGCCAGCTCTACTACGACGCCGTCCCGACTTGGGGTCCGCATGCTGACGTGCCGGCTGGCCTGGCGAAAATCGCCGACAAGATTCCGCTGGTGATTTTCTCCAACGCGATGGACGAGCAGATCATGTCCAACGTCGACAAGCTCGGCGCACCTTTCCATAAAGTCTTCACCGCACAACAAGCCCAAGCCTATAAGCCGCGCCTGGCCGCCTTCGAGTTCATGCTCGATAACCTCGGCTGCGGCCCAGAGGATGTTCTGCATGTGTCCTCGAGCTTCCGTTATGACTTGATGCCGGCCCACGACATGAAGATCAAGAACAAGGCCTTCGTCGCCCGTGGTCACGAACAGCCGGCGAATGCGGTCTATGGCTACCACCAGATCCCGGATATCGGCGGTTTGGCCGGGTTGGTCGGTCTCTAAGTCTCACGGCACTCTTCAAGGCAAAAGGGGTTAGACATGGGCAGTGAGTCCTATTGGCTCGATACCGCACCGCAATTCACCGGTGCTCAGCTCGGCGCATTGCCCGGGCAGGTCGATGTGGCCATCGTCGGTGGTGGTCTCACCGGCCTGGCGGCGGCCCGGGCCCTGGCCTTGAAGGGGGCCAGTGTGGTGGTGCTGGAAGGAGGGCGGGTAATTGGCGAGGCGTCAGGACGCAATGGCGGTCAGTGCAACACCGGCGTTGCCCAGGACTACGCGGCACTCAGCGCCAGCCTCGGCGCTGATAAGGCGCGTGCTTATTACCAGGCCTATGAAAGCGCCGTACAGAGCGTCGTCTCATTGGTGGAGCAGGAGCAGATTGCCTGCGACCTCAAGCGCAACGGCAAGCTCAAGCTGGCTGCCAAGCCGATGCATTACGAAGGTTTGGCGCGCACCTGCGAATTGATTCGGCGAGAGGTCGACGCCGAGGTCGAGTTGCTCTCTGCGCAAGAGGCCCGTGCTGAAGCCAACTCGGTCCAGTTCCATGGAGGCTTGCTGCAGCGCAACGGCGTGCAGATGCACGTCGGGCGCTTCGGTGTCGGGCTGGCCGAGGCGGCAGCACGTCACGGCGCGTTGATCTTTCAGGGCGTGTCGGTGACGGACTGGAAAGCCAGTGCCGGCGGCTATCAGGTCAACACCACCAAAGGCTCGCTACACGCCACTCAGATTCTGCTGGCCACAGGCACCAGCCAGCAGGGCGGATTGGGCTGGTATCGGCGGCGGATCGTGCCGGTGGGCAGTTTCGTGATAGTCACCGAGGTGCTACCGCAGGCCCTGATCGACAGCTTGCTACCGGCACGGCGTTCCTATGTCACCAGCCGCATGATCGGTAACTACTTCCGCCTGACGCCGGACAACCGCTTGCTGTTTGGCGGTCGTGCCCGGTTTGCCATGTCCGACAGCATTTCAGACGCCAAGAGCGGCAAAGTGTTGCAGGCGGCGATGGTCCAGATGTTCCCACAACTGGCTAACGTGAAGATCGACTATTGCTGGGGTGGCCTGGTGGATATGACCTCCGATCGGTTGCCCCGGGCCGGGCAGCATGGAGGGGTTTATTACTCCATGGGTTACAGCGGTCATGGGGTGCAAATGTCGGTGCACATGGGGCAGGTCATGGCCGAGGTAATGGCCGGCAAGGTCGAGGCCAACCCGTGGCGCGAACTCGAGTGGCCAGCTATTCCCGGGCATTTCGGCAAACCCTGGTTCCTGCCTCTGGTGGGGGCGTATTACCGCCTGCAGGACTACCTGCACTGAGTTCATGGTGTTGCTTTACGTTTCAATCACACAACGTTAATCGCGAGCACTCGAGCCTTATCACTTTTTCGAAAGGTAGAACTGACATGACTGACAATAAAAAAGATATCGACTCCCAGTTGATCACTGGTGAAGAAAGTCTGCGTGTTTTTGAAGGGCTCAATCGCGGCATGTCACGCCGCAATGCATTGCAAATGCTGGGGTTGGCAGGGGTGGCTGTCGCGGGCGCCGGTAGTCTGTTCGGCGCCGCCGGCAAGCTGTTTGCCGATGATGAAGCCGCCACCCCTGGCAAAGGCAAACCGGGCGGACGGATTCGCGTTGCCGGTCAGACCTCCTCCACCGCTGACACCCTCGATCCGGCCAAAGGCTCATCGTCCACCGATTACGTGCGCCATTACATGTTCTACAACGGCCTGACGCGTTTCGACAGCCATATGGTGCCGCAGCTGGAGTTGGCCGAGCGTATCGACACCACTGACGCCATGCTCTGGGTGATCACCCTGCGCAAGGAAGTGACCTTCCACAACGGCAAGGCGCTGACAGCCGCCGACGTGGTGTTTTCTCTGTTACGGCACAAGGATCCAATCACCGGTTCCAAGGTCCTGCCGCTGGCGTCGCAGTTCGCCGAGGTCAAGGCCGTCGGCACCCACGAAGTGCAGATACAATTGAGCGGCCCGAATGCTGAATTGCCGTCGGTTCTAGCCATCTCTCACATGTTGATCGTTCCCGAGGGGACGAGCGATTTCAGCCAGGGCATCGGTACCGGCCCGTTCAAGGCCAAGGAGTTCAAGCCCGGGGTGCGTTCGATTGGTGTGCGCAATACCAATTACTGGAAACCCGGCTTGCCGTATCTGGACGAGATCGAATTCATCGCCATTGCCGACGAGCCGTCGCGGATTAACGCCCTGTTATCGGGCGACGTACACATCGTCAACGAGGTTAACCCGCGCTCAACGATCCGCATCAAGGCCAGCACCAAGCATCGGGTCGTGGACTCTCCGTCGGGTAACTACACCGACCTGATCATCCGTCAGGACCAGCTGCCGGGCCAAAGCCCGGAATTCACCGAGGCCATGAAATACTTGCTGGACCGGGAACAGATCAAGTCGGCGATATTCCGTGGCTACGCCAGGGTCGGCAACGATCACCCGATCGCACCCGGTGCGCGCTTCTTCAACGCCGACCTGCCACAACGTGCCTACGATCCGGAAAAAGCCAAATTCCTGCTCAAAAAGGCCGGCATGGAAAGCATCACCATGCCGCTGATGTGCTCGCCGGCCGCAACCGGTTCGGTGGACATCGCTGTGTTGCTGCAGCAGTCGGCCAAAGAGGCCGGGCTCAAGCTCGACGTCAACCGCCTGCCGGCCGATGGCTACTGGTCCAATCACTGGGCGAAGCATCCGCTGAGCTTCGGCAACATCAACCCGCGGCCCAATGCCGACATGATTTTCTCGCAGTTCTTTCAATCGACAGCACCCTGGAACGAATCGGGCTGGAAAAACGAACAGTTCGACCAGCTGTTGGTACAAGCCCGCGGTGAAACCGACGAGGCCAAGCGCGGCAAGATGTACGCCGACATGCAGACCCTGGTGCATGACCACAGCGGTATCGGCGTGCCGGTGTTCATCAGCAACATCGATGGTGTCGACCAACGGGTCAAAGGCTATGGCACCAACCCCCTGGGCGGTTTCATGGGGTACATGTTCTCCGAGCAGGTCTGGCTGGACGCTTGATGAAATCGGGTTTTTGCTGCAGCGACATTGCATGAGGATTGGGTAATGAATAGCAACACACTGTGGTTGATCGGCCGGCGCCTGGGCGCGGCGATCGTGACCTTGTTGATTGTGTCCATGGTGGTTTTCGCCATCACGGCGGTGCTGCCGGGGGACGCGGCGCAACAGTCTCTGGGGCAGTTCGCCACGCCGGAACAGGTGGCAGCCTTGCGCCTGAAAATGGGGCTGGATCAGCCCGGTGTGTTGCGTTACCTGCACTGGTTGATGAGCCTGCTCAGCGGTGACATGGGGCTCTCGGTGTCCAACGCCATGCCGGTCAGCGACTTGATGGCCGGGCGTCTGCCCAACACCCTGATGCTGGCGGCCGCTACGGCGCTGGTGTCAGTGCCGGTGGCGTTGACTCTTGGCATCGGTTCGGCGATGGGCCGGGGCGGGCGCATCGACAGTGTCCTCAGTTTTTTCACCTTGACCATGGTGGCGGTGCCGGAGTTTCTGGTCGCGACCCTGGCGGTGCTGATTTTCGCAGTGAACCTGGGCTGGTTGTCTGCGCTGTCCTACGCCAGTGACATCACTTCACCCTGGCAATTCATGCGCACTTACGCGTTGCCGGTGATGACGCTGTGCTGCGTGATTGTCGCGCAAATGGCGCGCATGACCCGGGCGGCGGTAATCGACCAGCTCGACAGCCCTTACGTGGAAATGGCCCGGCTCAAAGGTGTAAGCAAGATTCGGATCGTCCTGCGCCATGCCTTGCCCAATGCCATCGGTCCCATCGCCAATGCCATCGCCCTGAGCCTGTCCTACCTGTTGGGCGGGGTGGTGATCGTTGAAACGATCTTCAACTACCCCGGCATCGCCAGCCTGATGGTCGATGCCGTGACGAACCGCGACATGGCGTTGGTTCAGGCCTGCACCATGTTGTTTTGTACGGCGTATCTGACGTTGGTGCTGATTGCCGACCTGTGCGCGATTCTTTCCAATCCGAGGCTGAGAAATCAATGAACAATCTCATTGTGAAATCGCCGGTTACTACCAAATTGGCGCTGGGCAAGGTTTCCCACGGATCGTCCTGGCTCGGCCTGATCGGCGCTGCGATGTGTGTGATCTGGTTGCTGGTGGCCATCTTCGGCCCATGGCTGGCACCGCATCCGGTGGGGCAAGTGGTCTCTGATAATGTCTTCGGCAACCTGAGCGCTGCTTACCCGTTCGGCACCGATTACCTGGGCCGCGACATGCTCAGCCGGATCCTCGTCGGCGCACGCTTCACCGTCGGCCTGGCGTTGGTGGCCGCGGTGTTGGCCAGCAGTCTGGGCACCAGTTGTGCATTGTTGTCGGTGGTGTCACCAAAGTGGCTGGATGAACTGATCAGTCGCCTGATGGACGCTTTCATTTCGATCCCCAGCAAGATGCTGGCGCTGATCATGGTCTCGGCCTTCGGCTCCTCGGTCACCTTGCTGATCTGCACGGCGGTATTGAGCTTCACCCCCGGCGCATTCCGCATCGCCCGCAGCATGGCGGTGAACATCGAAGCACTGGAGTACGTGCAAGTGGCCCGTACTCGCGGCGAGCGTCGGTTGTACATCGCCTGCGTGGAAATCCTGCCGAACATGCTCAACCCGGTGCTGACGGACCTGGGCCTGCGCTTTGGCTTCATCGTGCTGCTGCTCAGTGGCATGAGTTTCCTGGGGCTGGGTGTACAACCACCGGATGCCGACCTTGGCTCGCTGGTGCGAGAGAACATCGGCGGCCTCAATCAGGGCGCACCGGCCATCGTGATTCCGGCCCTGGCCATCGGCACGCTGACCATCGGTGTGAATCTGTTTATCGACCGGCTGTCGTCGCGACGTAGTCGACGTTCGGGAGGTCATTGAAATGAGTGAATTAATTCGGGTTCAGGACCTGCGAGTGGTCGCCTGCGGCGAGCTTGGTGAGGTGGAAATCGTCAAGGGCGTGAGCTTCTCCCTGCAAAAAGGTGAAGTACTGGCGTTGATCGGTGAGTCTGGCTCCGGCAAGACCACCATCGCCCTGGCGTTGCTCGGTTATGCCCGGCGCGGTTGTCGGCTGTCGGGCGGCGTGGTGCAAATCGGCGAACACGACATGCTGGCGTTGAATGATAGCCAGTTGCAAAAGTTGAGAGGTAACCGGGTTTCGTATATCGCCCAGAGCGCCGCAGCGGCGTTCAATCCGGCTAAAAGACTCATCGATCAAGTGATTGAGGGCGCGTTGATTCATGGCTTGGGCAGCCAGGCTGTGCTTGAGGCCAAGGCCATCGAGTTGTTCCGCGACCTGGCCCTGCCAGACCCCGATCACATTGGCCAGCGTTACCCCCATCAGGTTTCCGGCGGGCAACTGCAACGTGTCATGGCGGCCATGGCGCTGATCAGCGATCCATTGCTGGTGGTGCTCGACGAGCCGACGACGGCGCTTGATGTGACGACCCAGATCGATGTGCTGCGCGCCTTCAAACGGGTGGTCCGTGAACGTGGTGCGACGGCGGTCTACGTATCCCACGATTTGGCCGTGGTCGCGCAGATGGCCGATCAGATCGTGGTGCTCAATGGCGGCGAGATCTTCGAACAGAGTGCCACGGCACCCTTGCTCAAAGGCCCGGCCCACGAATACACCCGCAGCTTGTTGGCGGCAGCACGGCCGGACACTACGATCCGTCCGCCTTGCGGTATCGCGGAAGAGACGCCGCTGCTGACCATCCAGGGCCTGACCGCCGGTTACGGCAACAAGAACTCGCAAGGCATGCCGGCTATTCGCGTGCTGGAAGACATCGACCTGACGGTTCGCAGAGGTCAGGCCATAGGGGTGATCGGTGAGTCCGGTTCCGGAAAATCGACCTTGGCGCGGGTGGTGGCTGGATTGTTGGCGCCGGCCCTCGGCGGGCTGACCTTCGATGGTCAACCGCTGGGCGGCAGCCTGTCCGAGCGCACCGATGAACAGTTCCGACGCATTCAAATGGTGTTCCAGAACGCCGACACTGCACTCAACCCGATGCACAGTGTCAGCACCATTCTGAGTCGTCCACTGAAGATGTATTTTGGCCTCAAGGGCGCCGCGCTGCGCGAGCGCATCGGCGAGCTGCTGGACCTGGTGCGCTTGCCGCGAACCATGGCCGAACGCCGCCCGAACGAACTGTCCGGCGGGCAAAAGCAGCGGGTCAACCTGGCCCGCGCCCTGGCAGCCAAGCCGGATCTGATTCTCTGCGACGAGGTGACCTCGGCGCTGGATACCGTGGTCGGTGCAGCAATCCTCGAACTATTGCGCGACCTGCGTCAGCAATTGGGGGTGTCCTATCTGTTCATCAGCCATGACATCTCAACCGTGCGAGCCCTGTGCGACGACATTGTGGTGATGTACAGCGGCCACAAGATTCAGGCGGGTACTCGGCAATCGTACGCACAGGCACCATTCCATCCCTATACCGATCTGTTGATCCATTCAGTGCCGGAATTGCGCCAGGGCTGGTTGGAAACCTGCGGAACAACGACCTGTGGCACGCTGCCGCCCATTGGTGAAAAAGCCAATGTGCCTGGGCTGTGCACGTTCCTCAATCGTTGCCCGGTGCGGGTCGATGGCCTGTGCAATTGTGTTCCGCCGGACCGTCGGATGATTGTGGGCGGCAGTGAAATCCTTTGCCATCACGACAGTGCCGAGTTGCTGAAAACTCAGCAGGATTCCAACAGCATGACCATGGGAGCCTATGCATGAACGGGCGTTTCGTAAGACTGGCCGAACAGGGCCGGCCCACTGTCAAACTGCAGGTAGACGGCATGCCCATCGAGGCGCTGCAGGGCGATACGCTGATGGTCGCCTTGCTGACTCAGGGTTCGGCCTTGCGCCAATCGGAGTTCGATTCGGGCCGCCGCGCCGGTTTCTGCCTGATGGGCGCTTGCCAGGACTGTTGGGTCTGGACCCGCAGCGGCGAACGCCTACGCGCCTGCTCCAATGAGGTCCGTGAAGGGCTGGATATTGTCACTATGCAACCGGAGGCGATATGGCCACTGCGCGGTTGAGCACTCATCGAGTCGTTATCGTCGGCGCCGGGCCAGCCGGCACACGTTGTGCCGAAACCCTGGTAGCCGCTGGATTCAAGCCCATCCTGATCGACGAGAATCGCCGGGATGGCGGGCAGATCTACCGTCGCCAACCCGAAGGTTTTACCCGCGGTTATGCCACCCTGTATGGCACCGAGGCCGCCAAGGCCAATGACCTGCACCAGAGCTTCGACCGCTTGCGCGGGCAGATTGACTATCGTCCGGACACGCTGGTGTGGAACCTGACACCGGGGCAACTGTGCTGCGTCAGCCAAGGCAAGCACTCGACGGTGGATTACGACGCGCTGATCCTCTGCACCGGCGCCACCGACCGCTTGATGCCGATCGAAGGCTGGCAGTTGGCAGGCACGTATAGCCTCGGCGGTGCGCAGATCGCCCTGAAATCTCAGGCTGTGTCCATCGGCCACCGCGTGGTGTTCATGGGCAGCGGACCGCTGCTGTATCTGGTCGCCAGTCAGTATGTGAAAGCCGGGGCAAAAGTCGCGGCAGTGCTCGATACCTCGCCGTTGAGCAAACGGATTGGCGCATTGCCGAAACTGCTGGCGCGTCCGGGATTGCTGTTCACCGGAATGAAGCTGTTGGCGCAGTTGTATCGCGCGAAGATCCCGGTGCACCTGGGCATTTCGCCGCTTCAAGTGCAGGGCGATGCAGCCAGCGGTGTCAGTGGCGTGCGCGTGCGCACGGCGCGCGGTGAGACCTTGACGGTGGATTGCGATGCCGTGGCGCTGGGTTATCACCTGCGCCCGGAAACCCAGTTGGCCGACCTGGCCGGTTGCCGTATGCGCTTCGATGAAGCGTCGAGCCAATGGTGGCTGGCCACAGATGAAGACGGCCGGACCTCGGTCAGCGGCGTGTATGCCGCCGGCGACGGTTCGAAGATTCGCGGTGCCGATGCGGCCGAACACGCCGGGCGCCTGGTGGCAATGGCGTTGCTGGAGGATCTGCAGCAACCAGTGAATGTAGGGTTGCGCGACGAACAACGGCACGCGTTGGCGGTGATGGATGAATTTCGTCTCGGTCTCGCGCAGGCCTTTCCCTGGCCAAGCGCCCAGGCCAAAGCGCTGCCGGACGAGGCGATTGTCTGCCGTTGCGAAATGATCACGGCCGGCGAATTGCGCCGCACCGTCAGCGAAAAAGGTGCCTGCGAAGTCAATCGGGCCAAGGCGTTCAGCCGGGTTGGCATGGGTCGCTGCCAGGGACGTTACTGCTCCCAGGCCGGGGCTGAGGTGATTGCTGCCGCCGCGGGCGTCAGCGTGCAACAGGTCGGCCGACAACGGGGTCAGGCGCCGGTCAAACCCCTTTCGATACTCACCGAGGAGGTGGCGCCATGACGGTACAGAAAGCCGATGTCGTGATTGTTGGCGGCGGCCTCATGGGCTCGGCGGCGGCGTTTTTCCTGCGCCAGCGTGGGCAGTCGGTGATTTTGCTGGAACGCGACCAGATCGGTCAGTACGCCAGCGGCGTGAATTTCGGCAACGTGCGGCGTCAAGGCCGATTCCTCGGCCAGCTGGAATTGGCCAATCGTTCCTGGGCGTTATGGAAGCGTCTGCCAGAGCTGATCGACGATGACCTCGAGTTTATCGCCAGCGGGCATATGCGGGTGTGTTACCGCGAAGACGAGATCGCCGAACTGCAAGCCTATGCCGATGCGCCCGAAGCGGAGCAGCTGGACTTGAAGATCTTTCGTGGCGACGAGTTGCACAAGCGCTTTCCATTTCTCGGCCCGGATGTGAAGGGCGGCTCTTATGCTCCCCACGACGGGCACGCCAACCCGCGTCTGGCGGCCCCGGCATTTGCCCGTGCGGCACGACGCCTCGGTGCGCGGATCGAAGAGCGCACTGAAGTGGCCGAGGTGCAAAAGGTCGGCGGCGAGTTCAGCATCAGTACCACCGACGGTCGTCAGTTCAGCGCCGCCCAGCTGTTGATCACCGCTGGCGCCTGGGGCCAAAAACTCTCGGCGCAGTTCGGCGAACCGGTGCCGCTGGACACCCATGGCCCGCAAATGGCCGTCACCGAGCCAGTGCCTTACGCCTTGCCGACAGTCATCGGTGTCTATACCAAGATTCCCGAGGAAGTAATTTATTTCCGCCAAATACCCCGTGGAAACATCATCATCGGTGGCGGCTATCGCAGCGAACCGGACATGCTCAACCGCCGGGCCTATGTCGAACCGCGCAGCATCCTCAATCAGATGGAGCAGATGCGCCGCCTGCTGCCGGGTGTCGGCAACCTGAACATCATTCGGGTCTGGAGTGGTATCGAAGGTTACCTGCCTGATTCCCTGCCCGTTATGGGACCAAGCGGCACCGTTGATGGTTTGTTCTATGCGTTTGGTTTCTGCGGTCACGGCTTTCAGCTCGGCCCGGGCGTCGGCGACGTGATGGCCGAGCTGATCAGCACCGGCAGCACCAGCACTTCGATTTTGCCGTTCTCCATCAACCGGTTCGCCTCTTCAGTCGAGCAACGGAGCAAGGCCTCATGAAGCCCCGCGTACTGGAGATTCTCAAACGGTTGATGGCTTTCGACACCGTCTCTTCGGAGTCGAATATGGCCTTGATCGAGTACGTGCGCGAGCTGTTGCTGAGCAAGGGCATCGAGTCGTTGATCGTCAAGGATGAAAGCGGCAAAAAAGCCAATCTGTTTGCCAGCACCGGTCCACGGGAGGTGCCGGGGATTCTGCTGTCCGGCCATACCGACGTGGTGCCGGCAGCAGGGCAGGCCTGGACCTTTCCCGCGTTTCAGGCGACGGTGCGGGACGGGCGGATTTATGGCCGTGGCAGTTGCGATATGAAGGGTTTCGTCGCACTGGCTATCGACGCCATGCTCGATGCCGCCGATCATTCGTTGAGTCGGCCGTTGCAACTGGCGCTGTCCCATGACGAAGAAATCGGCTGCGTGGGTGTTCGACGCTTACTGGATGTGTTGCATCTGGCACCGGTGCGGCCGTTTCTGTGCGTGATCGGTGAGCCGACCAACATGCAGTTTGTGCTTGGGCACAAGGGCAAGGGTTCTTACCGTTCTTACTGTCGCGGCCTGGAAGCTCATTCCTCCCTGGCACCGCGCTCGGTCAATGCGATTCACGTGGCTTGCGATTTTATCGCTGCGCTACGTCAGGGCCAGCAGCAACTGCAAGAGCAGGGTGCCCAGGATGCCGAATACGACGTGCCCTACAGCACCGTGCATGTCGGGCAAATTGTCGGCGGCAAGGCGCTGAACATCGTGCCGAACTTGTGCACCCTGGATTTCGAAGTGCGTAACTTGCCGGCGGACGACCTGGATCAGTTTCTGGAGCAGATGCGTGCGCGGGCCGAAGTGATCGTGCGCGAAGCCAAAAAACTGTCTAGCGTGGCGGATATCGAAATTGAGACCCTGAATGTCTATCCGGGCCTCGAAACACACCCGAGCGTCGAAGCGGTGCGTTTTCTGAAAAACTTCGCCGCCCCGGACACCGGCACTGCCAAAGTCTCCTTTGGCACCGAGGGCGGGTTGTTCAAACAACGCCTGGATGTGCCGGTGGTGGTCTGCGGTCCAGGCTCGATAGAACAGGCACACAAGCCTGACGAGTTTATCGAGATCAGCCAGATGGAAGCCGGCGAGCACTTCCTGCAAGGGTTGTTGGGCTCGATGCGGCTTTAGTGTTCCGCCCGTTCACCGTCAGCCATCCGCAACCCTTCTGGAGCTACCTCCCATGAAAGCGCTTGAGCGCCTGTCATTCGCCGGCAAGTTCGCCTTGCTCGGCTCGCTGGCCGTGACGCTGATCACCATCCCGACCGGCCTCTACGTACTGGGCGCGTATCACAATAGCCTGCAGACCAATCAGGAGCTGCGGGGTATACGTCCGGTACAGGCATTGCTCGAGCTGGTCCACTTGACGCAGCAGCATCGCGACTTGGCATCCGTCGTGCTGACCGGCAATCGAGATTTCAACAAAGCCCGTTCGGACAAACAGGCTGAAGTGGATCGCGCTGTCGAGGCAACCGAGCAGGTTTTGCAGGAGGCACAAGTCGCCCCCAGCCTTCTGGCTGCCTGGCGACAGGCCCGGCAGCAATGGCAAGCGCTGGCCGGCCAGGTCGATCAGGCCGCCATCAAGGGCTCGCAAAGTCTGGCCCGGCACAGCCAGTTGATCGCAGCCTATCTGCTGATCGAAGACGCAATGCTCGATCACTTCAAACTGTCCCTGGATCCAGTTTTAGGGACTTACTCGTTGATGGCGGGTGCCTTGATCGAATTGCCGCAAGCCACCGAGTTGTTAGGTCAGTTGCGTGGTGCTGGCGGTCTGTATTTGGCGCAGGGCCGGATCCTGCCTGAGCAACAAGGTGCACTGCGTGGCTTGGCCACTCAGGCGCTGAGCAGCGTTGACAAGACGGCACGTGCCTTGACCAAGGCGAGTGCCGCCGAGCCCGAACTCAAGACTCTGCTGGACGCGCCGCTAACGGCACTAGGTCCGCAAATCCATCAGGCGCTTGAACTGAGCAATGCGCGATTGGTATCGGCCGTCGAAATGGACATGGATTTTGCTCCCAGTGCAAACACCGCCGGGAATAACGAGTCTACCGATGCCTTGTACGCGCTTAAGCTGAATTACCCGGTTGGCGACTATCTGACGGCTTACAACAAACCTGTTGACGCCTTGTATGCCGTTGGCCGTTCTGCGCTGACGGCACTCGATGAGGCGCTGGTGAAACGCCGCGACAGTGCCCGGCAGAGCTTCATCCTGATGTCCACAGGTCTGCTGGCGCTTCTGCTAGCCGGCGGTACCTTGGCGACCTTGATCGTGCTGCGTCTGCTCAAACAGTTGGCTATTGCCATGGCGGCGGCCGAGCGTATCGCCAAGGGTGACCTGACCCAACCCCTGGATATCGTCGGCATGGATGAAGCGGCGCGCCTGTTGCAGGCGCTTGGGCGTATGCAAATGAACCTGCGCAGTACGGTCAGGCAGATTTTGAGTTCTTCCGAACGACTGGCCATGACGTCCGCTCAGTTAAGTGCAGTGACCGATGACGCCACCCGTGGTGTGCAACGGCAGAGCGCTGAACTCGACCACGCGGCCACTGCGGTCACAGAAATGACGGGTGCAATCGAAGACGTGGCGCGGAATGCCGCCTGGGCCTCGGAGGTTTCCCAGGCAGCAGACCAGCGCTCGCGTCAGGGGCAGGAGAGCGTCAGCCGTACAGTCGGCGCCATCGAATCGTTGACCGGGGATATCGAGGACACCGCAAACGCCCTGCAAACCCTGGCAGGCCAGATAGGTGATATCGGCTCGGTGTTGGATGTGATTCGCGGCATTGCCGAGCAAACGAATCTGCTCGCCTTGAATGCGGCGATCGAGGCGGCTCGCGCGGGCGAAAGCGGACGGGGTTTCGCCGTGGTGGCTGACGAGGTCCGGGCCTTGGCGCAACGAACCCAGGAGTCGACCAAACAGATTGAGACCATCATCGGCTCGGTGCAAAAAAGCAGTCACGGCACTCTGCGAGCCATGCACAGCAGCAATGGTAAAACCCGGGAAACCCTGGAGGTTGCCCGTGCGGCAGGTGCGGTACTGAATGCCATCGTCGACGACATCGCCCAGATCAATGAACGCAATCTGTGTATCGCCAGTGCCACCGAAGAGCAATCCCAGGTTGCCCGTGAGGTGGATCGCAACCTGCTCAATATTCGTGACGTTTCCCAACAAGCCTCGGCCGGGGCCAATCAGAGCCAGGCCTCAAGTCGGGAACTCGCCGGCTTGGCCAGCGAGCTGAATGGCATGGTCAAGCACTTCATCGTCTGATTGAGACTCGTTGCACTCACCTACAGTAGAGGTTGCTGTCGAATGCTGATTTTCAGCATTCGAGGCTGCAGAGGCGGCGCTTTCAGCATCCTTGCCTGTGGCGAATCAATAGACTGAAGGCTGTCTCGGAACAGGACTCGACCATGCTCAAGAATCGCCTGAAAGACCCCAGCCTGCTGGTAGAACTCGCTTACATCGACGGTCAGTGGATCAGCGCCGACAACGCCGCCACCCTCGACGTCATCGACCCGGCCAGCGGCCAGTTGCTCGCCCGCGTACCCGCGATGCAAGGCAGCGAAACCCGACGCGCCATCGAAGCCGCCGAACGCGTATGGCCGGCCTGGCGCGCACGCCCGGCGGCAGAACGGGCAGCGCTGCTGGAACGCTGGTATCAGGCGATGATCGACAACCTCGACGACCTGGCGCTGATCATGACCAGCGAACAGGGCAAGCCGCTGAATGAAGCCAAGGGCGAGATTCGCTATGGTGCCAGTTTCGTCAAATGGTTCGCCGAAGAAGCCCGCCGGATTTACGGCGAGACCATACCGGCACCCAGCGGCGACCGCCGCTTGCTCACGCTTAAGCAGCCGGTCGGGGTTTGCGCCGCGATCACCCCGTGGAACTTTCCTAACGCGATGATCACCCGCAAATGCGCACCAGCCCTGGCGGCGGGCTGCCCGATCATCGTCAAACCCTCGGATCTGACCCCGTTGTCGGCCTTGGCGCTGGCGGTACTGGCCGAGCGGGTTGGTATTCCGGCGGGAGTTTTCAACGTAGTGACCGGCATGCCCGCCGGCATCGGCGAAGAACTGACCGTCAACCCGACGGTGCGCAAAATCTCGTTCACTGGTTCCACCGCTGTCGGTCGGCTGCTGATGCGTCAGAGTGCCGAACACATCAAGCGCTTGAGCCTGGAACTGGGCGGTAACGCGCCGTTCATTGTGTTCGACGACGCTGATCTGGAACAGGCAGTGGCCGGCATTATGCTCAGCAAGTTCCGCAACGCCGGACAAACATGCGTCTGCGCCAACCGGATTCTGGTACAGGATGGAATCTACGAGCGCTTCGCCCAGCGTCTGGTGGAGGAGGTGGGCAAGCTCAAAGTCGGCAATGGCCTGGACGCCGACGTGACCATCGGCCCATTGATCAATGCGGCGGCGGTGAGCAAGGTCGCTCGACATGTCGACGATGCGTTGAGTCAGGGAGCCCATCTGCTCTGTGGCGGCATCCCCGAGGGCGACAGCCAGTTCGTCCAGCCCACGGTACTCGGTGAGGCTCATGCCGGGATGTTGCTGGCCAGCGAAGAAACCTTCGGCCCCGTTGCACCGCTGATGCGCTTTACCAGTGAAGAAGAGGCGTTGGCTCTGGCCAATGCCACACCTTATGGCTTGGGCGCCTATTTCTTCACCCAGGACTTGCGCCGTTCATGGCGCTTCGGCGAGGCGCTGGAGTTCGGCATGATCGGTCTCAACACCGGGATCATTTCCATGGAAGTCGCCCCCTTCGGCGGTATCAAGCAATCGGGTCTGGGCCGTGAAGGCAGCAAGTACGGCCTGGATGAATACCTTGAAGTCAAAGCCTTCCACATCGGTGGGCTGTGATCCGGTCACCCTTTGAACAGATATTTGAGGAGCCACGATTGATGAGCAAACCATTCAGAATCGCCGCGATTGCCGGCGATGGCATTGGCAAGGAAGTCTTGCCGGAAGGGCTGCGGGTACTGGAGCAGGCCGCGAAAAAATGGCAGCTGGATTTGAGCATCGAAGTACTCGACTGGGCTCACTGCGATTACTACCTGGAACACGGGCAGATGATGCCCGCCGACTGGTTCGAACAACTCAAGGGTTTCGACGCGATCTATTTTGGCGCCGTGGGCTGGCCGGACAAAGTGCCGGATCACATTTCCCTGTGGGGCTCACTGCTGAAGTTTCGCCGTGACTTCGACCAATACGTGAACATCCGTCCGGTACGACTGTTTCCTGGCGTGCCGTGTCCGCTGGCCGGACGCGAAGCGGGGGACATCGACTTCGTGGTGATCCGCGAAAACACCGAAGGCGAGTATTCCTCGGTCGGCGGCAAGATGTTCGAAGGCACCGAGCATGAATTCGTGCTGCAGGAGTCGGTGTTCACCCGACGCGGCGTGGACCGGATTCTCAAGTTCGCCTTCGATCTGGCCCAGACCCGACCGCGCAAACGCCTGACGGCGGCCACCAAGTCCAACGGCATTTCCATCAGCATGCCGTACTGGGACGAGCGCACTGCATTGATGGCTGCGCAGTACCCGGACGTCACTTGGGACAAGCAGCACATCGACATTCTGTGCGCGCGTTTCGTGCTGCAACCGGACCGTTTTGATGTGGTGGTGGCGTCGAATTTGTTCGGCGACATTCTGTCCGACCTGGGACCTGCCTGCGCCGGTACCATCGGCATCGCTCCTTCGGCCAACCTCGATCCGGAGCGACGTTTCCCCTCGCTGTTCGAACCGGTCCATGGCTCGGCGCCGGATATCTATGGGCAGAACATCGCCAACCCGATTGCGATGATCTGGTCCGGTGCCTTGATGCTGGACTTCCTGGGCAATGGCGATGAGCGCTACCGGGCGGCCCATGACGGTATTCTCAAGGCCATCGAGCAGGTTATCTCCGAGGGACCGATCACCCCTGATCTGGGTGGACAGGGCTCGACCCAGGATGTCGGCATGGCAATCGCCTCGGCGCTGTGAGCTGAGGAAACACCAGGTCGGCTTGACCGCTCTATTCATTCTTGTGTTTCACCCTTTTAGCCCGTCTCACTGCGGGCTTTTTTTATCACGCGCAAATACCCCTCTGACAGTCTCTTCTCAAGGCGGCCCCCGCCTGCGCAGTGGAATCGCTTCTAACGGCTCTTTCCTTCAGTGTTGCGAAGGGCCAGCGAAGAGGGATCAAAGGAATGTGAAGGAAGTCGAGTATGCGGTTGTTATTGATGGTTTTGGTGGGCTGCGCCATGCACGCCAAGAGTTGGGCGAGCTCTCCCATAGACGTGGTCATTCTCTGTGACGCCGGCTACCCGCCATACAGCTACGCCGAGGGGGATGAGGTCAAAGGGCTTTACACCGATATTCTGCGCACAGCTTTTAGCCGCATGCCGGAATACAACGTGCACATTCGTCCCGTGCCCTGGGCGCGCGGTCTGGCGGAAGTGGCCAGCGGCCGTGCCTTTGCTCTCTATCCGCCCTACTATCGCCCCAGCGCACGGCCCTGGATGGACTACTCGCGGCCTATATTGAAGGAGAAGGTAGTCGTCTTTGTGCGCGCAGAGTTGGCGCGAAAACAGCCGGTCGAACGTTTCCCGTTTGCCTATAGCGGTCTACGTATTGGCGTGAACAGAGGGTTCATGAGCATTGACGACCAGGATTACCAAAGCATGCTCGCTACAGGTGCCTTGAAGCAGAGTTATGCCAACGACAATCGTACCAACCTGGCCAGGCTCTACCATGGGCGAATAGATGTCTATATCAATGACCGCCTTTCGGTCCAATGGGAACTTGAGCAGATGCAGCGCGAGGGCGTCTTTGTCCAGAGTGATCTCAACTGGCTAGTCGAAGGACCTTGGCTCTCCGGTGAGGCGGGGTACCTTGGTTATACCCGGCTCAATGCTACGGCTTACCCTTACAAGCCCAAATTCATGCAGCGTCTCGATAAGATCCTGGCGGAGTTGGAACGTGATGGCAGCATCGAACGCCTGGCAAAAAGTTACGATTTGGTTAGTCCCTTGTACTCCCCAGGTGATGGCATCTAGCTGCGGTGGGGGGAACACACTCAAGCCTCCTTCAGGGGGCCACCGCTTCCGCGGGTCTCAAGTGTATCCCCTGACCAGCCAGGCTATCTGCTTGCAACCACCTGCTTTAGCGCCTCGACAAAGCGGCACAGATCGCTCTTCTGCGTGTAGATGCTCGGCGATACCCGAAGTCCGCTGATGTGTCTGATCTGGCGGAACTTGACATGCACTCCGTGGGTGTTTCGAAGCTCCTGCTCAACCCATCGAGCATCGCATTGATCGATAGAGAACAGGCTTACTGCGCCCAGCTCGACGGTATCAAGTGGCGTGTGAAGCCTGAAACCGGGAATGTCTTTGGCGAGGTCAACCCAGTAGCGGGTCAGCTCCTGTAGACGCGTGTGAATGGCTTGCGTGCCGATTTCCGTATGGAAACGGATAGCCGGGGCAATGCCCGCCTGTATCGCCGAGTTATAGGTGCCGAGATTCCAGTGGTCGAACTTGTCGATCTGTAGCGGCGGAGGGTCGAAAGGCCCCAGCAACGGCCAGGTGCTGTCGATTCGGTCGCGCCTGACAATGAGCATGCCATTGCCGACCGGCGCGCCCAGCCATTTGTGGAGGCTGGTGACGAAGTAGTCGCAATCCAGTTCGCGGAAGCTGAGCGGCATCTGCGCAAACGTCTGGGCACCGTCCACCACCGTGATAATCGCCTGCGCCCGGGCCAGCGCACAGATACGTTTGACCGGAAGGACCCGCCCGGTCCAGTGCAGCATGTGGGTCAACTGGATCACCCGGGTGCGCGGGGTAATTGCCTGCGCATACGCTTGCACGATGACATTCTCATCGTCCATCAGGTCGAAGTCGACGGTCACTACTTCGATGCCTTCGCGCTGCTGACGCTGCAGCCATCCGGCTATTACACTCGGGTAGTCCCACAGTGAGACCAGCACCTGGTCGCCGGCCTTCAATGGAATGCCGAAGATGGCTGTCGACAAGCCTTCGGATGAGTTGCGGTTCAGGGCGATCTCATCGGGATCGCAATCGGCCATGTCAGCCAGCTGTTGCTTGATCGTAGGGAGCTCGGCGTCGAGCTTGCTCCACATATTGACGTCCGGGTTTTGGCTGATCAGCCGATAGGCATCGATCATAGCCTGCTCTACCACCAGCGGCGGCGGACTCACGGCCGCGTTGTTCAGGTTCAATAGGGGGCGCTGCTCTGGATAGGCTGCGCGCACACGCTCCCAGAATGCTTCCCCGGCGACAGAATTGTCTGACATCAGTTGCACTTCCATTTCCGCTTCTCACCTCTGTTTGAATTGTGACTGGGGCTTGGGTGCTCGCCACACCCACGATCTTCAACACCACGATTAGCGATCCCTGGGTTCCTCGGTAACTGGCTTATCGTCGCCCATGGATTTGCGGAACCCCCTGATCGTGTCGCCGAGGTCCGACCCCAAGCCTTTCAGGCGCCTGGTTCCGAACAGCATGATCACGATCAACAGGATGATCAGGAGTTTTCCGGTACTGAAGCCACCTAATCCCATTGTCTGAGCTCCGCAAGTGATTGATCGGTTTGCTGGGGGGGCCGGCGGAGGAAAACTCATCTGCCGGCGCTAACGCGATTCGAGTTATTTGACGACGTAGAACTTGCGTACGTAGACGCTGCTATGCCAGGCGCATGGGGCACCTCGGGACACAAATACCGTATCGCCGGTGTTGACCGTCAGATCGGTCCCGTCCGCCACCTGGAGGGTGACGCTACCTTCGATCAGGTGCATCAGTTCATGCAGCAGGTGCGGCCTCGCCCCGCGGGTATAGGGTGTCGAATCCCAGACGCCGATGCGCAGGTTGGTCGCCTCTTCGACAAACAAATTGTGTGAGCGACATTGCGGTGCCGGGCTTAGCAGAATTTCTGGCCCCGGTGCCGCCGAGGGAGAGAGCAGGGTTAGCGGGGGGAGCGCGGTGAGCCCGGGATGGCGCTCTTCAACGAGCTGGGTATCCGCGCAGAATGCCCAGAGAGAGTCGGGTTGCGCCTCGATCTGGAGCGACGTACCGCGGGCGATCACGGCGCTGTCGCCGGGATTTAGTTGGAGCCTGTGATCCTGGCTCTGCAGGGTGACGCGTCCCGCGTGAACCACGATCGTTTCGCTATAGGGATAGTCATCGACGTTGAACTGTCCGCTCGCCTGGACCACGCCGGCAGCGATGTCATCCGGCCCGAGATAAGCAATGTACCGGTCGAAAGGATCGGTGCCCCCCAACGAACCGGGGGTGAATTTTGTTGAAGCGGGACTGCCGTCGGCGTGTGCCAACAGCACTGCAGTGGGTTCGAGCATGAAGGTGTTTCTCCAGGAAAATGCATTGGATGTAACGCTGGGTTTGTCAGCCGATGGCCTGAGTCACCAGAGCAAACTGGCGCACTGTGCCGATAGCCTGAGGTGGGGTGCCACGAGCCATTTGCGCAACGGTGTCGACGTGCTTTAGCCCGGTCTCTTCCAGCCAGGGGGCCAGACCGCTGTCGGACGGTATATCCATGCGCACGAAGGCGTCCGGTACCCGGGCCAACAACACCGCGATCAAGTGCTTGGCCTGCTCTGGATTTTCGGCGATGACCGGGCCGATACAGCGACCACGGCCGAACGAACGCAGCATGGCGAAGGCTCGCAGCTGACCATCGCGCTCGATACCGACCGAGTGTTCAACGACATCGAACAGATCATTGAGCACGACTTCTCGGTCCAGGCCGCTTCCGGCGTTGGCCAGTTCGATTTGGACGGCCCGATCGGCTTCGGTCAGCGGGCGGCAGCGCTCACCGGCTGCCAGATCATTTGGTGCAGGAGCCCGCGCGTGCCCCTGATGTTGTTGAATATGTCCAAAGTCGATGAATCCCTGGCTGGCATAAAGTGGGGCACCGGCCAGCGTCGCATTGAGTATGGCGGTACGTGATCCGCAAGCCTCAAGTGCCAGTTCCATCAGCTTGCGACCTATACCCTGGCCCTGGTACTCATCACTGACGATCACCAGGCCGATAGTGGCGTAATCTCCCTGCGGACAGGTAAACGCGGTACCGATCAAGCGGCCTGCGTCTTCTGCGACAAAACCCTTCGCGATGCGCTGCAACATGGCCCATTCCTCCAGGCGGTGGGGCCATTTCAACTGTACGGACAAGGCGTGGGCCAACGGCACATCGGCCGGAGTCATGGGGCGATAGCTATACGCAGGGCGTGGCGAGACGGACATGTCAGGTCTCCAGTTGAAGGGGGCGTAATCGGTCGGATTTCTCCGCTGAAAGTATTTGTATCTCACCTGCGGCGAAGCCTGACAAGAGGCTCCAATTGATTCGGCAGATTCCGTCATCGATGGATCTGCAGGCCACAGTTACTGCTCAAATGAGAAGCAGTATCGGCAGCAAATACCGGGTCGGTTTTCAGGATGCAGGCCAACGCAAAAGGCGCTTCTGATGGAGGGATTGCTTAAAAAAAAGGCGCCCGGATGGGCGCCTCAAGGCTAAGGGAGCGGGAGCAGACCTTCAAGAAAGTCGGCCGGTCCACGAGCAAAACCGGCCAGGATCAACCGTTACAGAATGCTCAGCGGGTACTCGATGATCAGGCGGACCTCGTCGATATCGCTCTCGAACGAGGTCGCGCGATGCGTAGCCTGGCGCAGGCGGAAGGACAGGTCCTTGGCGGTCCCTTCCTGGACCACGTATTTTGCTTCCAGGTCACGCTCCCACTCCTTCTGGTCGTCGCCCACCTTGTTGGCATAGGCACCATGCGGATCGGCCTTGGTGCCATCGATTTGATCACCCTTGACATAGCGGGCCATGAAGCTCAGCCCCGGTATGCCGAACGTGGCCATGTTCAGGTCATAACGAGCCTGGATGGAACGCTCGTTGGGGGCGTTGAAGTCGGAGTACTGAATCGAGTTGGCCAGCCAGATCGAGTCCACACCGATGTAGTCGAAATACTCGTCGCCATCGATCTTCTGATAAGCCAAGGTGAGCTTGTGGGCCCCCAAGGAATAGGCCGCCTTTGCCGACCAGCTCGTAGTGTCCAGTTTACCGGCACGCGCTTCGCCTTGGTCCTGGGTCTTATAGGCCGTCAAGCCAAAATTCAGCGATTGCTGATCAGTCAGAGGGATCGTATAGGAGGCACTGCCGAAGTGCTGACGCCAGACATTCTCGGCCTCACTGGTGTACGCCATCAGGCTGAGGTTGTTGTTGACTTTATAGGTGCCGCCAATGAAGTCGACACTGTCAGCTTCGGTCCCACCGTAAGTGGTGAGCAGTTTGTCATCGGAGTTGGTCGAGGCTCGATTGTTGAATGCGGTGAAGTGGCCAGCCTCGAAAGAAACAGCGTCGAACTCTTTGCTTGTCAGTTGGAAGCCGGTAGCGGTTTCCGGCAGCAAGCGATTGTCGCCGGTGGCGAATACCGGAGCGGTCGGGCGTTGTTCGCCGTACTTCAGCACGGTAGAGGAAATGCGCATCTTCACTGCGCCGCCGATCTCGCCGTAGCTGTCTGGCACTTCAGCGTCGGCGGTGCGGTTGTTGCTGATCGGCAGCAGGCCGGTCCCGGCTCGGCCGCGGCCGCTATCCAGCTTGACCCCACCGTAGGCGAAGGCATCGGTGCCGAAACCGATGGTGCCCTGGGTGAAACCGGAGGCGAAGTTGAGCATGGCACCCTGTGCCCACTCCTCCCGATAGCCATTGCGCTCGCTGGCCGGCTTGGCGCCGTTGGTGCCCTGGCTGTTGCTGCCGCCATCGCGAAAGTCGCGGTTCATGTAGAAGTTACGGTTGAGCAGTCCAAGGCTACTGTCTTCAATGAAGCCTTTGGATTCTTGTTGCTGTCCAGCTATTGCCAGTTGCGCGGTGGCAGCAATGACAGCCAAGGAGAGAGAGCTTTGTTTTGCGAAGTTCATCGCTTACCCCATTTGATCTTATTAGTGTTCGTTGCCTGCGCGGCAGGCAACGCTCTTACGGCAGCTCAGGTGAACCACTGCGAAGCAACCCGGGAGCATCTTGTCGAGCACCGTCTTGCGGTGGACTTGATCTGCACGGCCGGGCGGCACACAGCGGGTGGCTATATCGCAGCTACGGCGAGGCCTGACAATGGGCTGCAATCAATTCGGTAGATTGCATAAGTTGCGGCTTCAGGGGCCGCAATTACTGCTCAATTGGGGGGCGAGGTCAGCAGCAAATGTCGGCTGGTTCTTGGGGGGAGGTATGCGCAGAAACAGCAAAATGAGATGAACATCAGGTCTGTTGTTTAACGCCAGATTTGCCTCAGAGAAGATAAAAAATCTGGCGTCGGTTGGTTGTTACTGGTGAGTTGACAGCCGTTGGTCAGTAACTTCGCTCGCGGTCAATCTGGCCAAGCATTGACTCACCGCGTTGATGTCGGCGGATATTCTCCAGCAACACGCTAAACGCACTTTCCGGTTGGGTCATCGCAGCGATATGCGGTGTCAGCAATATTTGCGGATGGTGCCAGAAGGGATGGTCTGGCGCCGCCGGCTCCTGTTGCAGTACGTCGAGCACCGCCGCACTGAGCTGGCCGCTGGCCAAAGCCTCAAGCAGATCCTCTTCTATCAGGTGCCCACCCCGGCCCATGTTGACCAAGGCAGCGCCCTTTGGCAGGTGCTGGAATAACTGACGGTTGAGAATCCCTTTGGTCTGCTCGGTCAATGGCAGGACGCACAGCACGATATCGCATTGGCCGAGGAACGCCGGAAGTTGCCCGGCACCCGCAAAGCAATCCACTCCTTCAATCTGATGTTCGCTACGTGCCCAGCCCGACAAGGCAAAGCCAAAAGGCTGCAGCGTGGCCAGAATCTGTTGAGCCTGCGTGCCGAGCCCCATGACACCTACTCGACGTTTGGCTGCCGGTTGCAGCAGGTGAGCCTGCCAGCACCGGGCCATTTGTTGCTGGCGATAGCGGAGCATATCCCGGTGCAGGCTCAGCACCGCAAAACTGGCGTATTCGCACATGCCGCGGGTGATGCCGGGGTCGAGTAAACGTACCACCGGCAGGTCCGTTGGCAGACTGTCAAGGTCAAGCTGGTCGACACCCGCCGACAAGGCGAACAATACCTGCAGGTTTGGCAGCAAGGTGTCGACATCGTCCGGCGCCTGCCAGGCCGCCAGGTAGCGAATATCCTGCGGATCGCCGATGTCCGGCCAGGCACGCCATTCGATATCGGGGGCGTGCTCGGCAAACAGACGCTTCCAATGTTCACCGCGCACCGGGTCGGCTTTATAGAGCAGGGCCATGGGTCATTTCTCGCATTAAATAGGGAGCCTCAAGCATGCCCGAGTGGCGGAGCAGGATATGTCGAATGATTCTGCGTAAACGCATCACGCTGCGTTGTAGGGGGCGCCTATCGGCAGATTCCATGGGGCCGGGCCACAGCTGAAGGATTCTGCTGTTTGCCGGGGTGAAAACAGTCGATCCGGATTTCTCAGGGGTCAAGTTCGGCTTAGACAATTGCGTCGAAAGCTTACCCTGTGAATCACGTCGCAGCCGCTACCCGGTTGCCAGACTCACTATGAGAGATGCCAATGAACAGTAAAGTCGAAGAAACCCCGAATTTGCTCCGTCAACGCGATCAATTCGTGCCACGAGGGCTGGTCACCGCACACCCGCTGGTCATCGATCGGGCCCAGGGTTGTGAGATGTGGGACGTGGACGGGAAGCGCTTCCTGGATTTCGTCGGCGGCATCGGCGTGCTGAACATCGGCCACAATCACCCCAAGGTGGTCGCGGCGGTGCAGGCGCAATTGCAAAAGGTCAGCCATGCGTGCTTCCAGGTCGTGGCCTACAAGCCCTATCTCGACCTGGTACAACGCTTGTGCGAATTGGTCGGTGGTGGCGAAGCCTACAAGGCGGCGCTGTTTACCTCCGGTGCAGAGGCTGTGGAAAACGCGGTGAAGATCGCCCGCGCGCATACCAATCGCCCGGCGGTCATCTCCTTTCGAGGCGGTTTCCATGGGCGCACGTTGCTCGGTACGACCTTGACCGGCATGAGCCAACCCTACAAGCAGAATTTCGGGCCTTTCGCTCCCGAGGTCTTCCATACCCCGTACCCTAACGCTTATCGCGGTTTCAGCAGCGAGATGGCGCTGCAAGCCCTGAACGAATTGCTCGCGACCCAGGTCACGCCGGATCGAGTGGCGGCGATCATCATCGAACCGGTGCAGGGCGACGGAGGCTTCCTCAGTGCGCCACCGGAGTTTCTCCAGGCGCTGCGAGCGCTGACCGAACAACATGGCATTGTGCTGATTCTTGATGAAATCCAGACCGGCTTCGGCCGCACCGGCAAATGGTTCGGTTTTCAGCACGCCGGGATTCAGCCGGATCTGGTCACTGTCGCCAAGAGCCTGGCAGGTGGTTTGCCAATATCGGGCGTGGTGGGTCGTGCGGACATCATGGATGCGCCATTACCCGGTGGTCTCGGCGGTACTTATGGCGGTAACGCCCTGGCGTGCGCGGCGGCGTTGGCGGTGATCGAAGCTTATGAACAAGAGCAGTTGCTTGCACGCGGTGACCTGTTGGGCGAGCGGTTACGTCAGGGCCTGCTGCGTTTGCAGGCACGTCATCCGCGCATTGGTGACGTACGCGGCACCGGCTTCATGTTGGCTATCGAACTGATCAAGGATGATGAGGCCCGCAGCCCCGATGCCGAACTCACCCAACAACTGATCGATCAAGCCAGGGTGGGTGGGCTGTTGGTGATCAAATGTGGGGTGTACCGTAATGTGCTGCGCTTCCTTGCGCCTCTGGTAACCGAAGAGGAGCAGATCGACGAAGCGCTGACTATTCTTGAAGCGGCATTGTTGCGTGTGTTGAATTGATCTCATGCCTCGGTTGGCGCTTTGCAGCAATGCGCCAACCGAGGGCATTTAGAGCACATGGATTGATGAATGCATCATGGGAGGCTACACACCATGTACCTGACTGATTATCGTGCACTGCTGATCGATTGCGACGAAGTCCTGGTCGATCGGGATTCCGGTATCTGGACGGCCCTGCAACCTTTGCTCGAAAACCATTCGGGCACGCTGGGCAGGGAAGAGGTATTGGCTGAGTTTGACGAGGCGGTGCGCACGCTGTACCCACGTTTTTCCGAGCTGGGTTTCAGTGGTTTATTGTGCTTTGCCCATCGTCAACTGGCAGAGCACCTTGGGCTCAAGGCCAGTTGGGAGGAGGGCATGAGTTTCGCCCGTTCGGCATGCAACTGGTCACTGTTCGAGGACGCGCCGGGTGCCATGTTGTACCTGCGCAAATTCTATCGGCTGCTGGTGTACTGCGATCGTGATGCTGAAGATCGCGAGCAGCTCTGTGAGCGTTTGGGGATTTTACCCGAAGACCTGCATTCCCGAGCCAGTAATCCATTGGAGGACGGCGCATGGTTGCTGGCCAATAACCTGGAGCCCAAAAATATTCTGCAGGTATCCAGACCTCCAGCGCAGCCGCCAAAATCGGCTGGTTTGTGCCTGATTCGCCGCGGCCATGAAGATTCTACTCAGGAATACTCCGCAGATTTTTACATCACCAGCATGGCCGACCTGGTCGCTCAGCATCAGCTATCTTTGCGACGTTGAGTTTGCTAAAACCACTGTCTAACTGAACGGCAATCACGAGGTACCCGATGGAAGGTTTAATTAAACTAGACCGAATTGATATCAGTATCCTGGTTGAACTTCAAAAAGACGGTCGAATGACCAACGTCAGCCTGGCCGATGCGGTGGGTCTGTCATCCAGCCCGTGCTTGCAGCGGGTCAAGCGGCTTGAATCGGCTGGCTATATTTCCGGGTACAGAGCTCATCTAAACCTTGCCAAGATCACTGACTCGGTCACGGTATTTACTGAAATCACGCTCAGCGACCATAAACGGGAGGACTTCGCCAAGTTCGAATCCAATATTCGTTTGGTCGATGAGGTACTTGAGTGCCATTTAGTAAGTGGCGGTTACGATTACCTGGTGCGCTTCATGACCTGCAGCATTCAGCATTATCAGGAAGTGATCGAAGGGCTTCTGGACAAGAACATCGGTATCTCCAAGTACTTCAGTTATATCGTCATTAAATCTCCTGTACTTAAAGATGGGATCCCGCTACGTAGACTATTACGTCACTGATGTCCCTGACTACTTAACCTCGATTGTCAGTGGGCGGCTGTTGCTGCAATGAGTTGTGCATTAACACAGTTGTTTGAAAGTAAAGACTATTCAGTGAGAATGGGAATTGATATCATTAGTTACAATTCCTCCCGGCTGTTGATGTGGCCGGTATCTTCTCAAAGGTTTTATGTTCATGCGTCGAACTCTCGTTTCTCTGTGTGTGATTCAAGCTATCTCTCAGTCCACCTGGGCTGAACAATCACCCACTGATCCCGCCTCGTTAGAGTTACAAGCGATCGATATCAATGGAGTATTCGATGAGCAGGCCCAAGGGCCGGTCCAGGGGTATCGCGCGACCCGTTCGGCCAGTGCGACGCGTACCGACACTTCGATTCACGAAACACCACAATCCATCAGTGTGGTGACAAAGGATGTCGTCGAGGACATCAGTGCCACTCGATTGCAGGACGCCCTCGACTACGCTGGCGGGGTGGGGCGGGCCAACAATTTTGGTGGCCAGGGGCTGACCACCTTTACTGTACGTGGCTTTACCACCGGCGAGTTTTATCGCAACGGGTTCCCGATCAACCGTGGCTATCCGAACATGCCGGATGCGAACACCATCGAACGGCTCGAAGTGCTACGAGGGCCCGCGACCATGCTCTATGGCCGCGGCGATCCGGGTGGCACCTTCAACGTGATCTCCAAGCAGCCGCTGGCCGAGCCCACTGTGACTCTGGGCAGCCAACTCGATGACCAGGGCATGCAGCGTGGCACCCTGGATGCTTCCGGCCCGCTCGACGAAGAAGGCCGCCTGGCCTATCGCTTGAACGTGGTGGGTGAGGGCGGCGACACCTTCCGCGATCATGTCGAAACCGAGCGCTACGGCGTCACGCCGGTGCTTGCCTGGCAGGTCAACGACGACACCAGGGTGATTTTCGAAGGCGACTTCATGCGCAACAACCACCCGCTCGATCGCGGCCTGACGCGCTATCCAAACCAGATCGGCACGGCCTCCCGCGATACCTTCTTCGGCGAAAAAGACGTTGGCAAACTGCACAACGACAACAACATGGCGCAGCTGCGTTTCGAACACGTGCTCGACGATACCTGGACGCTGGGCGGTGGATTCCAATGGCTCGACGGCACACTGCAGGGAAATGCCGTCGAGGCCAACGGTGTCGCGGCTGACGGGCGCACCCTGGGCCGCAACTTCAACTATCGCAAGCTGGAGTGGACGGACAAGGACACCCAGCTCAACCTCACCGGGCATTTCACCGCGGGCGGTTTCGAACATACCTTGCTGACCGGCGTCGAGTACGAAGATTACGACTACCAGTCGATAATCCAGCGCTCCAGCGGAGCGGTGAGTGCCTACCCGATCGATATCTTCGACCCGGTGTACGGCCAGCCGCGTCCAGCCTTGACCCGCACCCCGACCAACGACAAGGAAAACCTCAAGACCTACGCCGCGTTCATCCAGGATCAGGTGGCCTTGACCGAGCGCTTGCGCGTCCTGGCCGGGGCCCGTTTCGAACGCTTCGAGCATGACTACGAAACCTTCGTGCCGGGCGGCAGAAGCTGGCAGGCCAGCGACAATGCCGTGACCCCGCGCATAGGGGTGACCTACGACCTCAGCGACACAGTGGCGATTTATGCCGATACGGCGCGCTCGTTCAAGCCCAATACCGGTGCCAGTCGCGAGGGCGGCGGTTTTGATCCGGAAAAGGGTAAATCCTATGAGCTGGGTATCAAGTGGCAAGCGCTGGACAGCCAGTTGAGTGTCGATGCGGCGATCTACCAGATCGAAAAGCGCAATGTGCTCACCACCGATCCCGTGGACTCGACCTACAGCGTGGCGGCAGGCGAGGTACGCAGCCGTGGCTTTGACTTGAACATCGCCGGCAACCTGACCCCGCAATGGCGCGTGATTGGCGGCTACGCCTATGTCGATGCCGAAGTGACGAAGGACAACGTCATCAAATCCGGCACCCGGCTAATGAATATTCCGCAGAACAGCTTCAGCCTGCTCAACGTCTACGAGTTCCAGGATGGCGCACTCAAGGGGCTGGGTCTCGGCACCGGGCTCAAATACGTCGATGAGCGAGCAGGGCAGACGGCCAATACGTCGTTTTCAATGGGCAGCTACACCGTTGTCGACCTGCTGAGTTACTACAAGGTCAACGACAAGATCAGGCTCAATCTGGATGTGAAAAATCTGGGGGACGAAGATTACGAGGAAGGGGCATTCGGCAATGTCTACGCCTATCCAGGGGCGCCTAGAACCGTGCAGGTGGGAATTTCATACACCTTGTAGGAAGAATCTTCCTGGGGCGCTAGAGAGGCATTTTTGACCGTAAGTATTACGAACGCTCTGTTTGCTTTCTCTATCGTCAGGTCTATACGTACTTGCCGATTTCCGAGCTCGAAGATCCGACGGTCAACAACGCCTGGCAGATCTTCGAGTAACGGTTGAGTTCACGGTAATTTAACCCAGTCGTGTAACTAAAGCCCATTTCCATCCATGCTCATGAATGTTGGACGGAAGTTACGCTACGTTCTATTTGGCACATGTCGGTAGATTCTATGGGGATGACTAAAGCTGAGGGATTCTGCTGTTTCCGGGGTGAAAACAGTCGATCCGAATTTCTCAGAGGTCAAGTTCGGCTTAGACAATTGCGCCAAAAGCTTAACCTGTGGAAAACATCGCAGCCGTTTCCCGGTTACCAGGTACTGGGCACGTTTAATCAGTACAAACACTTAGCAACAACTATTCCACCGAGGTAACAAAGATGAGTGCGGCTTCTCTGTATCCCGTTCGTCCCGAGGTTGCGGCCAACACCCTGACTGATGAGGTGACCTACAAGGCCATGTACCAGCAGTCGGTCGTTAACCCGGACGGCTTCTGGCGCGAGCAAGCCAAGCGCCTCGACTGGATCAAGCCTTTCACCACGGTGAAACAGACTTCTTTCGACGATCACCATGTCGACATCAAATGGTTCGCCGACGGCACCCTGAACGTTTCCTACAACTGCCTCGACCGTCATCTGGCCGAGCGCGGCGATCAAGTCGCGATTATTTGGGAAGGGGATGACCCGGCCGAAAGCCGCAACATCACCTACCGCGAGTTGCACGAACAAGTCTGCAAGTTCGCCAACGCCCTGCGTGGCCAGGATGTGCACCGCGGCGACGTGGTGACTATCTATATGCCGATGATCCCTGAAGCCGTGGTCGCCATGTTGGCCTGTACCCGGATCGGCGCGATTCACTCGGTGGTGTTCGGTGGTTTCTCGCCGGAAGCCCTGGCGGGACGGATCATCGACTGCAAATCCAAAGTGGTGATCACGGCCGACGAAGGCATTCGTGCCGGCAAGAAGATCCCGCTCAAGTCCAACGTCGACGACGCGCTGACCAACCCGGAAACCAGCAGCATTCAGAAAGTCATCGTGTGCAAGCGCACCGGTGGCAACATCAAGTGGAATCAGCATCGCGACATCTGGTTCGAGGACCTGATGAAAGTGGCGGGCACTGTGTGCGCGCCGAAAGAAATGGGCGCTGAAGAAGCGCTGTTCATCCTTTATACCTCCGGTTCGACCGGTAAGCCGAAGGGCGTGCAACACACCACCGGCGGTTATCTGCTGTACGCGGCGATGACCCACGAGCGTGTGTTCGACTACCGTCCGGGCGAAGTCTACTGGTGCACCGCCGACGTCGGTTGGGTCACGGGTCACACCTATATTGTCTATGGCCCTCTGGCCAACGGCGCGACCACCGTGTTGTTCGAAGGCGTGCCGAACTATCCGGACATCACCCGGGTGGCGAAAATCGTCGACAAGCACAAGGTCAATATCCTCTACACCGCGCCCACCGCGATCCGCGCGATGATGGCGTCGGGCAAAGCCGCTGTTGAAGGCGCCGATGGCAGCAGCCTGCGACTGTTGGGTTCGGTCGGTGAGCCGATCAACCCGGAAGCGTGGGATTGGTACTACAAGAACGTCGGCCAATCCCGTTGCCCGATCGTCGACACCTGGTGGCAGACCGAAACCGGCGGCAACATGATGAGCCCGCTGCCGGGCGCTCACGGTCTCAAGCCGGGTTCGGCGGCACGTCCGTTCTTCGGCGTGGTGCCGGCGTTGGTGGACAACCTGGGCAACATCCTCGAAGGCGTGGCCGAGGGCAACCTGGTGATTCTCGATTCGTGGCCAGGCCAGGCGCGCACGCTGTATGGCGACCATGACCGCTTCGTCGATACCTACTTCAAGACGTTCCGCGGCATGTACTTCACCGGTGACGGTGCGCGTCGTGACGAAGACGGTTACTACTGGATCACCGGTCGCGTGGATGACGTGCTCAACGTGTCCGGCCACCGCATGGGCACCGCCGAGATCGAAAGCGCGATGGTCGCCCACCCGAAAGTCGCCGAAGCGGCGGTGGTCGGTGTGCCGCACGACATCAAAGGGCAAGGCATCTATGTCTATGTCACGTTGATCGGTGGCGAAGAGCCGAGCGAGCAGCTGCGCCTGGAACTGAAAAACTGGGTGCGCAAGGAGATTGGTCCGATTGCTTCGCCGGATGTGATCCAGTGGGCGCCGGGCCTGCCGAAAACCCGTTCGGGCAAAATCATGCGCCGGATTCTGCGCAAGATTGCCACGGCCGAATATGAGGGGTTGGGGGATATCTCCACCCTGGCGGATCCGGGTGTGGTTCAGCACCTGATCGATACCCGGTGAAGTGTTCACCCAGCGCACCGATGCCGCAGGTAAAATTAGCTTCGAGCTGCCGTGGCAGGACACCTACGTGGTGGCCGTGGAATAAACAGGCCTGATCCCTCGACCATTACATGAGTGACTGATATGACCCCATCTTCAGGATTGGCAGGGCAGGCGACAACCGCTTCCCCTGCGCTTGCAACCAGTGCCGTCAAGGCCAACACCCGCATGCTGGCGATCGACGCCCTGCGCGGTTTCGTCATGCTGTTGATGCTGATCGACCATGTGCGCGAAACCTTTCTGCTGCACCGTCAGGTCACCGACCCGATCGATGCGCTGAGCGTCACGCCGGACCTGTACTTCACCCGCATGCTCAGCGAAATCTGCGCGCCGGCGTTCATCTTCCTCACCGGTTTGTCGGCCTGGCTCTACAGCCAGAAACACACGGCGAAAGAAACCTCGGTGTTCCTGCTCAAGCGCGGGTTGTTCCTGGTGTTTCTCGAAGTCACCTTTGTGTGCTTTGCCTGGAACGCCGAGTTCCCGCCCAAGACCCTGTGGCTGCAGGTGATCTGGTGCATCGGTATCTGCATGATCGTGCTCGCCGGGTTGCTGCACTTCAAACGCAGTTGGTTGATTGTGCTCGGCGTGGCCATTGTCGCCGGGCACAACCTGCTCGATGGCGTGACCGTGGGGCCGGAGTCGCCGTTTTTCGTGCCGTGGTCGATCCTGCATCAGCGGGTGTTCATCGACATCACCGAATTCACCCGGGCCCGCACCACGTATCCGGTATTGCCCTGGATTGGCGTGATCCTGCTGGGGTGGGGGATCGGGCCGTGGTTCGGCAAGGACATGGACCCGGCCGAGCGGATTTCCCGCCTGCTCAAACTGGGCGCCGGCCTGCTGGTGGCGTTCGTGTTCATTCGCTACTTGAATGTCTATGGCGAGAAACCCTGGGTGCAGACCGGTGACTCGTTGCGCACCTTCATGAGTTTCATGAGCGCCAAGAAGTACCCGCCGTCGCTGATGTTCCTGATGCCGACGATTGGCCTTTCGCTGATGTTGCTGGCGCTGTTCGAGAAGCTGCAGGATCGCTGGTCCACCGCGACCCTGGCGATTTACGGCGGGGCGCCGATGTTCTTCTATTTGCTGCACTTGTACGTACTCAAGGCCATGTACCTGGTGGCGGTCGCGATTTGGGGCGCCAATCAGGGGGCCTATTATGGCTTCGATAACCTGCCCACGGTGTGGCTGTGGAGTGTGATCCTCGGGGTGCTGCTGTTCTTCCCGACGCGCTGGTTCGCCAACCTCAAGCAGCGCCGCCGCGATATCGCGATCCTCAAATACCTCTGAGGTGTGCACTTTTATAAGGCCGCGCAACACGCCTCTGCACTATGCGAAGGCAAATATCGGGCGTTCATAGGCGCCCGTAGTCAACGTTTACTGGCGCAAGGACTGCCAATGGCTGACTGGCACAAAGTCTGCAAGACACTGTTCAGGCCCACTGTGAACGCAGTCGAGTGGGCAGCCCCCTCGGTCAACGACGATCGATTGGCCGAACAGGTCGCGGGCAACATCGGTGGATCCGGCATAGATGCCTGACTTAGCACCGTAAATGAACAGGCAAAGACGCCTGGAACCGCAAGGTTTCAGGCGTTTTTTTTTGCTTTTTGAACAGCTATCGACGGGTGTCTCTTATGAATTCCAATGTTGCCACTTTGAACAAGCTGCAAACGCTGATCGTGATCGGCAATGGCATGGTCGGACATCATTGTGTCGAACAGCTGATCGAACGCGGTGCCCTTGATCACTATCGGCTGCACGTGTTCAGCGAGGAGCCGATGCGTGCCTACGACCGCGTGCATCTTTCCGAGTATTTCTCCGGCCGTGATGCCGAGTCGCTGGCCCTCGGCGAAGCCTCGCTGTACCAGACCCCGGGCGTCACCCTGCATCTGGGGGTGCCGGTCCTGGAAATCGACCGCGCACGCCGCCAGGTGATCACCGCGCAAGGGTGCATTTCTTACGACAAATTGGTGCTGGCCACCGGGTCCTATCCGTTTGTGCCACCGATCGAAGGCGCCGAGGGCGATTCGCGGCTGGTGTATCGCACCCTTGAAGACCTCGATGCCATTCGTGCTGCGGCAAGCAACGCCCGACGCGGTGTGGTGGTCGGCGGTGGTTTGCTGGGTCTGGAAGCGGCCAACGCCCTGAAAACCCTGGGACTGGAAGCGCATGTAGTGGAATTCGCTCCGCGCCTGATGCCGGTGCAACTGGACGAGTACGGTGGCCTGGCACTCAAGGCGCAGATCGAGCGGCTCGGCGTCGGTGTGCACCTGTCGCGCGGTACGCAATCGATCAGCGCAGGCGAGGAATACCGCTACCGGATGAACTTCGCCAATGACGAATTCCTTGAAACCGACCTGATCGTGTTTTCCGCCGGTATCCGTGCGCAAGACGCACTGGCCCGTCAATGCTCGCTGGAAGTCGGCCCGCGCGGCGGTGTGGTGATCGACGACCAATGCCAGAGCAGCGATCCGAACATCTATGCCATCGGCGAGTGTGCCGCGTGGAATGGCAGCATTTTTGGCCTGGTCGCCCCGGGCTACCAAATGGCGCGCGGTGTCGCCGCACTGCTGTGCAACGAAACCGCCGAGCCGTTCATGGGCGCGGACATGTCGACCAAACTCAAACTGCTGGGCGTCGATGTCGGCTCCATCGGTGATGCGCACGGCAGCACGCCGGGCGCGCGCAGTTATCAGTTCATCGACGAAACCACGGCCAGCTATCGTCGCCTGGTGGTGGACGCGACGGGCAAGCACGTACTCGGTGCGGTGTTGGTCGGTGACAACAGCTATTACGACACGCTGCTGCAATACATGCAGAACGCGATTGCGCTGCCGGCGGAACCCGCCAGCCTGATTCTGCCGTCGTCCGAAGGTGCGCCGACCCTCGGCCCGGGCGCGTTGCCCGAAGCGGCCACGGTGTGCTCGTGCCACAACGTGACCAAGGGTTCCATTTGCTCGGCCATCGACGGTGGCTGCACCGACCTCGGCCTGCTCAAATCGCAGACCAAGGCCTGCACCGGTTGCGGTGGTTGTGCCGGGCTGCTCAAGCAGGTTTTCGAGCATGAGTTGATCGCCCGTGGCGTTAGCGTCGACAAGAGCCTGTGCGAACACTTCGCCTATACCCGCCAAGAGCTTTATGCGCTGGTGCGGGTAGAAGGGGTGATCACTTTCGAAGAACTGCTGGCCAAGCATGGCCGTGGCCACACCGGTTGCGACGTGTGCAAACCAGCGGTGGGCTCGATCCTCGCGTCGTGCTGGAACCAGCCGATCATGGACGCCTCACTGGTGCCGCTGCAGGACACCAACGACACCTTCATGGCCAACATGCAGAAAAACGGCACCTATTCGGTGGTGCCGCGCATCCCCGGTGGTGAGATCACCGCCGACAAACTGATCGCGATCGGTGTGGTGGCGAAGAAATACGACCTCTACACCAAAATCACCGGCGGCCAGCGTATCGACCTGTTTGGCGCGCAGTTGCATGAATTGCCGGACATCTGGGCCGAGCTGATCGAAGCCGGTTTCGAAACCGGGCATGCCTATGGCAAATCGACCCGCACAGTGAAGTCTTGCGTCGGCAGCACCTGGTGCCGTTATGGCGTGCAGGACAGCGTGCAAATGGCCTTGACCATCGAGGACCGCTACAAGGGCCTGCGCTCGCCGCACAAGCTCAAATTCGCGGTGTCCGGTTGCACCCGCGAGTGCGCCGAGGCCCAGAGCAAAGACGTTGGCGTGATCGCTACCGAGAAAGGCTGGAACCTTTACATCGCCGGCAACGGCGGCATGCGTCCACGTCACGCCGAGCTGTTCGCTACCGACCTCGACGATGAAACCCTGATCCGCTACATCGACCGCTTCCTGATGTTCTACATCCGCACCGCCGACAAATTACAGCGTACCTCGGTGTGGCGCGAAAGCCTGGAAGGAGGCCTCGATTACCTCAAGGACGTGATCATCAACGACAGCCTCGGGCTGGGTGAAGAGCTCGAATCGCAGATGCAACTGGTGGTCAATCGCTATGAATGCGAGTGGGCCAACGCCCTCAAAGACCCGGAAAAACTCAAGCGCTTCCGTACCTTCGTCAACGATAAACGCCCGGACCCGGACATCCACTTTGTCCAGGAACGCGGCCAGCGGCGCCCGATCATGGCGGCCGAACTCAACCTTATCCCTGTTATCGAGGAGATTGCCTGATGAGCCAGTCCAATACCCAACGCATCGATTCCCTGGAAAACACTGAGGCTTGGCAATCGGTGTGCGAGCAACAGGACCTGGTCAGCAACTCCGGCGTCGTCGTCTGGCTCGACGGCGCGCAAGTGGCGCTGTTCTACCTGCCGGGTGCCGAGGGTCGGACCCTCTACGCCATCGACAACCATGACCCGCAATCCGGGGCGAACGTGATCGGTCGCGGGTTGGTGGGCAGCATCAAGGGTGATCTGGTGGTTGCATCGCCGATCTACAAACAGCATTTCCGCCTTGAAGACGGCAGTTGCCTGGAGTACCCGCAACAGCGTCTGCGTGTCTGGCCCGTGCGGTTGAACAGCGGCGTGGTGGAAGTCGGGGTGGCTTGAGCCTGTTCAACAGCATCGCGTATCCGCATCGGAGGCATTTATGAAAACAGCCGCACAATTGCTGAAACTCAAGGTCGTGCAAAACCGCCAGGTGCATAGCATCGCGCCGGATGAGATGGTCCTTGAAGCGCTGAGGATCATGGCTGAAAAGAACGTGGGCGCGCTTCCGGTGATCGAAGCCGGGCAGGTGGTCGGCGTGATCAGCGAGCGCGACTATGCGCGCAAGGTCGTTCTGCAGGGGCGCTCTTCGGTTGGTACGCCGGTGCGCGACATCATGAGCGCGCCTGTGGTGACGGCTGACAGTCAGCAGAGTATTGAGCGTTGCATGGCGGTTATGACTGACAGCCATCTGCGTCATCTTCCGGTGATGGAGGGTGGCGAACTGATGGGGCTGTTATCGATTGGGGATTTGGTTAAGGAAGCCATTGTTGAGCAGGCGGATTTGATTCGGCAACTGGAGCATTACATTCGCGGGCACTAGACCGGTCAGCGCCACTAAGGTTGGAGTACATATCCGTTTCTGCGGTGTTGGCTGATTACGGTTTCGCTTTTACAGCGACTCCCTTTTGCAGACGCCCAAAAGGAAGCAAAACGCTTTGCCCCTCCATTCGGTGCCTCGCCTAGGCTCGGCATGCCCTCACTCCGGCATTGCTCCGGGGGCGGCTACCGCGGCATCCTTGCCGCGGTGCCCCCTGCGCAACGCCTGCGTTCGGCCTCTGGGAAAGGGGCAACAGATCAAAATCAAAAGCAACGGCAACGGCAAGATCAACAGCTTCGCGAGCAAGCCCGCTCCCACATAAAGCAGATCGGCGTACAACTTTCGCTCCTCACCACTCAACAGGCCGAGCGTTAGCTCGCCTGCAGCTTTTGATCTGGATGCACCGCACCCTCGAGAGGCCGAGTGGAGGTTCTGCGCAGTGGGCAACCCGGCATGGATGCCGGGTTAGCCGCCCCCGGCCATGGATGGCCGATGGCGGCGGGCCCACGGAGCAGGACCGGAGCGAGGGCATGCCGAGCCTAGGCGAGGCACCGAACGACAGGGGCAGAAGCGCTTTGGTTACTTTCGCGCTTTTCGAAAGTGACCCGCCGTAAGGGCGGAACCCTAAGCAGCCATCACCGCAGAAACGGATATGCACACGGTTTTGCGGCTTTCTTGATCGGTATCAACCGCATAGCCCGACGGTCTCTGTAGTCTCCAGAGACCGACAGCCAGTGCGCTCACCCCAATGTTCGCCGTAGCGCGGGTTGCCTTGACCCAAGGCGAAAACACCATGATCTATCCGCTGATTCTGACCTTGCACCTGTTTGCCGCGCTGATCTTCATCGGCACGGTGTTCTTCGAAGTCCTGTTCCTGGAAAGCATCCGCAAACAGTTACCCGCCAGGGTGATGCTGCTGGTGGAGCAGGGGATTGGCCGCCGGGCCCGCTCGCTGATGCCGTGGGTGCTGCTGGTGTTGTTCGGGGCGGGGCTGGGCATGGTCTGGTTGCGCTACTTGCCAGCCCTGGCCTCACCACTGGCCTCATCGTTCGGCACATTGCTGGCGTTGAAAATTGCGGTGGCCGTGAGCGTGCTGCTGCATTTCCTCGGCGCGATGTTTTTGTTCAAAAGCGGCCGAATGAGCCCGCGATACCTGCACTTCATCCATGGCAGCCTGTTTTGCCACATGGTCGTTATCGTGCTGCTGGCCAAGGGCATGTTTTACCTGACATGGTAATCGGGGCTGACCGGTGGTCCGTTGTGCAGACACTTCGCTTGCGCTTGACGCAAATCAAGGAGCATTGATGGTTAAACCCGGAGACTGTAAATCCGTAGCCAGTCTCGGAGACCGTCATGCTCGATTTACTTCACAACCCAGGCGAGATCGCCCGGTGCGATCAAGGCGTGCTTGACCCTAACTGTCATGCCGACACGCAAAAATTTCATGACGGTATTGGCTCTCTGGACCTGCTTCGTGCATTGCGCGTCAGCCGCCAGAAGTGCCGTCCGCTGTCCCTGAATGTGCAACTGCCTTCCAGCCTCAAGCCGTCTTCCTGTTCCCCGCGAGATATCGCCGGCGAGCACAACGGTATCGAGCAGTACCTTCAGCACCTGGAGCGTGAAATCGACCTCGTCGGTTGTCACCTGGGCGCGGAGCAACGGGTCGAGCAGTTTCATCTGGGCGGCGGAACACCCGCGCCTGCCCATCTGGAGCGGCTGATGAGTCATCTGCGTGGCCGGTTCAATTTTCTCGAACATGAAGGCGGTGACTACAGCGTCGAGGTCGACCTTCACCATACCGACTGGTCGACCATGGGGTTGTTGCGCAATCAGGGATTCAATCACGTCAGCATCGGCGTGCCGGATATAGACGCCGACTGTGACAGGTCGGTGGCCTGCTACCAGAACCCGGCGCCGATCCAATCGCTTATGGACGCGGCGCGCACCTTTGGTTTTCGATCCATCAACGTCGATCTGGGTTTTGGCCATGCCTGGCAGACGCCAGACAGTTTTGCGCTGAAGCTGGCGAGCATTATCGAGCTGGAGCCGGACCGGCTGATGGTGTTCGATTATGCCCGGCCACCACGGCGCTATCGGCCGGTGCTCGGTGACAAAGTCAGAGCACTGTGCAGCCAGAACGATAAAGGCGCGATGCGCCAGATCTGTTTCGAGCAACTGCTTTGTGCGGGTTATCACTACATCGGCTTGGGGCAGTTTGTCCGGCCTGATGATGATTTGGCGGTCGCCCAGGAGCGAGGCCGGTTGCGCCGTACCTGTGAGGGTTTCTCCCGTCACGGCTATTGCGATCATGTCGGGTTCGGCTTGGGCGCGATCAGCCAGATCGACGATTTGTACACGCAAAACACCGACGGGATTGAACGCTATCAGCAGCAACTGGATATGCGGCAACTGCCGACGTGTCGAGGCTGGCGCTTCGAGGCGGGGGACCAGATCCGGCAAATGGTCATGGAGCGTCTGGCCTGCGATCAGGAGCTGGATATCCGCGCTATCGAGAGGCGCTACGGACTGGTTTTTTCCAAGTACTTCTCCGCCGTCTGGCCGTTGCTGGAGCAATTGAGTCGGGACGGGTTGATTGAATTGTCAGACCGTTTCATCAGCATCCTTCCCGCCGGTCGGCCGGAAGTGGATGCCATCTGCAACCTGTTTGAAAAGGATTTGGGCGGTGCGAAGCATTAATCCCATTGCGAGTTGATCGATCATGAACACGACATTTGATTTCAATCGCGCCCTGGTCGAAAAGTACGACCGCCCAGGGCCGCGTTATACCTCTTACCCCACGGCGCCGCAGTTTCATCAGGCGTTTGCCGTTGACGACTATCAGCGTGCCGCCCGCGACAGCAATCAGGTGGCCGCGCCGAAACCGTTATCGGTGTATATCCACATCCCGTTCTGCAAAAGCCTTTGTTACTACTGCGCCTGCAACAAAATCATTACCCAGAAAACCCATCGCGCCGTCGAGTACCTGAAGTACCTCAAGCGTGAAATCGCGATGCAGGCGGCCTTGTTCGACAGCACCCGCAAGCTCACTCAGTTGCACCTGGGGGGCGGCACGCCGACCTATTTGACCAGCGAGCAGCTGGCGGACCTGATGGACTGTCTGCACCAGGCGTTCAACATGGATGACAGCGATGACCATGAGTTCTCCATCGAGGTCGACCCGCGCACCATCAGCACCGAGCAGATTCAGTCGCTGCGCCAGTTGGGCTTCAATCGCCTGAGCTTCGGCGTGCAGGATTTCGACCCCGACGTGCAGGCAGCGGTCAATCGACTGCAAAGTGAAGAGCAGATTTATGCGCTGGTCGCTGCGGCGCGCGAGGCGCAATTCAAGTCGATCAGCGTCGACCTTATCTACGGTCTGCCTCTGCAAACCGTGCAGAGTTTCGACGTCACCCTGAGCAAGATCATCGCGCTGCGTCCGGACCGGATTGCCGCCTACAGCTACGCGCATTTGCCGGAGATGGTCCGCGCACAACGGCTGATTCGCCCCGCCGACATGCCGCCACCGGAGCGCAAACTGGAACTGCTCGAGCTGACCATCCGCCGTCTGACCGAGGCCGGTTACGTCTATATCGGCATGGACCATTTCGCCTTGCCGGATGACGAACTGGCGCTGGCGCGGGCCAATGGCACCCTGCAGCGTAACTTTCAGGGCTATTCCACCCATGCCGACTGCGATTTGATCGGCCTTGGGGTGTCGTCGATCGGCAAGGTCGGCGACAGCTACAGCCAAAGCGTCAAGGAGCTTTCGCAGTACTACGCGCGTATCGATCAAGGGTTGTTGCCGGTGCATCGCGGTTACCGCTTGAACGCCGACGACCTGCTGCGCCGCGAGGTGATCAGCGACCTGATGTGCCATGGCCGTATCGCGTTCGACAAGTATGAGACGCGGCATGGCATTCGCTTCACCGAGTACTTTGCCGAGGCGCTGGCACAGCTGGGCGAGCATGTGCGCGATGGGTTGCTGCAGATTCACCGCGACGAACTGGTGCTGTTGCCGCAAGGGCATTTGATGATGCGCAGTGCCGCGATGGCGTTTGACGCCTATCTGGGTGGAGAGCAAAAAGGCCAGTTTTCACGCACGGTTTGAGACACTGGAGCCTAATGCTGATCAGTTAATAAATTGCAGACAAAACACGCTCTTTGTAGCAGCTGTCGAGCCCCAGCGAGGCTGCGTTCGGCTGCGAAGCAGTCGTAAAACTGACGGCACGGTGTTCCTAAAGCTCCGCATTGTTTAATTTCACGACTGCTACGCAGCCGAACGCAGGCTTCGCCAGCTGCTACAAGGTTTGCGTTGCGGCAGATATGGTTTAACTGGTCTTCCTGGGCTAATTTCTTAAGTTGATTTCAATCAAGGGCAGGGGGCGCAACGCTCCCTAACATGACCGAAAGCCCTTTTGAAATCAGCGAACCCATGACAATCCATCAGCCTTCGATACACGGCAACCTGCGCGCCTGGGGCGTCGGGCTGGTGGTCCTGCTGATGTTGATACTCGCCACCTTCGAAGGAGCGCAGGCCAAGCAGTACGGCGACATCGAGCAGCAGCGCATCGAGAAAACCTTCCCTCAGACCGATTCCGTTTCCGCCCCCGAAGGCCGGTTCAAGGTGCGCACGCTGTCCGCCGCCGGCAAGGTCATCGGTTATGTGTTCCAGAGCCTGGACGTGGTGGATATTCCGGCCTACTCAGGCAAACCGATCAACACTCAAGTGATTCTCGACACGACCGGCATGATTCAGGATGCCTATGTGCTGGAACACCACGAGCCGATTCTGCTGATTGGCATTCCTGAGGCAAAACTTCACGGCTTCAGCGCCAAATACAAAGGCGTCAAGGTCAGTCAGCGGGTCGTCGTCGGCCATTCCAGTGACCCGAACGCGGTGACCGTCGATGCGATTGCAGGGGCCACCGTCACAGCGATGGTAGTCAACGAGGTCATCATGCGCGCCGCCCACGAGGTGGCCGTATCGCTGAAGTTGATCGAAGACACGGCCGGTGTGGCGCGCAAGCCCGCCACCGTGCGCCAGGACTTTTTCGAGCCCGCCACCTGGGAACAACTGACCGGCAACGGCGCCATCCGCCGCTTGAACCTGACCCGTGGCCAGGTCGACGCCGCCTTCAAGGGCACTGATGCCGAAGGCGTCGATAACGCCAGCGCCGATCAAGTTGATGAGACCTTTATCGAGCTCTACACCGCCGACCTGAATCCGCCGACCATCGGCCGCGCGCTACTGGGCGACAGTCAATATCGCTTCCTCATGCAAGACCTCAAGCCGGGCGAGCAAGCCATCGCGGTGCTGGGTCGTGGGCTGTTTTCCTATAAGGGCTCGGGGTACGTGCGCGGCGGGATTTTCGATCGGGTGCAATTGCGCCAGTTCGGCAACGTCATCAGCTTTCGCGACATGGACCATCAGCGGCTCTCGGATGTGTTTGCCAAAGGCATGCCCGAGTTCACTGAGATGTCGATTTTCGTTGTGCGCGAACCGGCGAAGTTTGATCCGGGATCGCCCTGGTCTCTGGAGTTATTGGTACGTCGCCAGACCGGCCCGGTCAGCGGCACGTTCAGCAGCTTCGAACTGGCCTATCAATTGCCCGAGCCCTACCTTGAGCGGCCACTGCCCAGCGCCGAAGAACTGGCCGCGCTCGAGGAAGCCAGCCGGCCGATGTGGTTGACCATCTGGTACCAGAAATCCTTCCAGATCGCCGTACTCGGGACTGCGTTGTTGCTGCTGACGGCGATCCTGTTCCTGCAGGACACCTTCACCCGCCGGCCGCATTTTCTGCACTGGCTGCGCCGCGGTTACCTGATCTTTACCGTGGTGTTTATCGGCTGGTACGCGCTGGGGCAGTTGTCAGTGGTCAATGTCCTGACCTTCGCCCATGCGCTGTTCGATCACTTCCGCTGGGAGCTGTTTCTCACCGATCCGCTGATTTTCATGCTCTGGGTCTTCGCCGCGGCCAGCATTCTGCTGTGGGGCCGTGGCGTGTTCTGCGGCTGGCTGTGCCCGTTTGGCGCTTTGCAAGAGTTGATCAACGAGGCCGCGCGCAAGCTGAAAATCCCTCAATACGAATTGCCCTTCGCCGTGCATGAGCGGCTGTGGGCGATCAAATACATCATTTTGCTGCTGCTGTTCGGCATCTCCCTGGAGTCGATGTCCACCGCCGAACTGTTCGCCGAGGTGGAACCGTTCAAGACCGCCATCACCCTCAGGTTCGACCGCCAGTGGTGGTTCGTGCTCTACGCGGTGGCGCTGCTGGTCATCAATATTTTCACGCGCAAAGTCTATTGCCGCTACATCTGCCCGTTGGGTGCGGCGCTGGCGATTCCGAGCAAATTTCGCCTGTTCGACTGGCTTAAACGCCGTAAAGACTGCGGCACGCCCTGCCAACTGTGCGCCAAGGAATGCGAGATTCAGGCGATTCATCCCGATGGCCGGATCAATGCCAACGAGTGCCACTACTGCCTCGATTGTCAGATGACGTATCAGAACGACAACAAATGCCCGCCGCTGATCAACAAGCGCAAGAAGCGCGGCAAACCGGCACCCACCGCTGCGCAACTGATACCTGTCGTGGAAGTGACCGCTCTGGAATGAACCCCGCGAGCGCCTGTCCGCAGTGACCGTTTTTATCCCTTCAAGGAAAACACCTGATGAACGACACAGAATCCAAAAAAACCGCTGAAGTGCCGGAACCGACCGGCCTCAGTCGTCGCGGCTTCCTGGGCACCAGCGCGGTGACCGGCGCGGTACTGGCCGGTGCCACGGCCATCGGCGGCGCGGTGTTCACCCGTGAAACATGGGCGGCAGCGGCCAAGGACGCGCAACTGAAAACCCACGTCGGGCCGGGCGAACTGGACCAGTACTACGGTTTCTGGAGCGGCGGCCATCAGGGCGAAGTGCGGATCATGGGCATTCCGTCGATGCGCGAGTTGTTGCGTGTTCCGGTGTTCAACGTCGATTCCGCCACGGGTTGGGGCCTGACCAACGAAAGCAAACGGATCATGGGCGACAGCGCGCATTTCCAGAATGGCGACTGCCACCACCCCCATTTGTCGATGACCGATGGCAAGTACGACGGCAAATACCTGTTCATCAATGACAAGGCCAACAGCCGCGTTGCGCGTATCCGTCTGGACATCATGAAGTGCGACAAGATGCTCACCGTGCCCAATGTGCAGGCGGTTCACGGGCTGCGCCTGCAAAAAGTGCCGCACACCAAGTACGTGTTCGCCAATGCCGAATTCGTGATTCCGCACCCCAATGACGGCAGCACCTTCGACCTGCAGGACAAGAATAGCTACACCATGTTCAACGCCATCGATGCCGAGAAAATGGAGATGTCCTTCCAGGTCATCGTCGACGGCAACCTGGACAACACCGACGCCGACTACACCGGCAAGTATGCCGCTTCGACCTGCTACAACTCGGAGAAGGCCTACGACCTGGGCGGCATGATGCGCAACGAGCGCGATTGGGTAGTGGTGTTCAACATCCCGCGCATCGAAGCGGCGATCAAGGCTGGCAAGTTCATCACCCTCGACGGCTCGAAAGTGCCGGTGGTCGACGGTCGTAAAACCGAAGGCAAGGACAGCGCGTTCACCCGTTACATTCCGGTGCCGAAGAACCCCCACGGCCTCAATACCTCGCCCGATGGCAAGTACTTCATTGCCAACGGCAAGCTCTCACCGACCTGCACGATCATTGCCATCGCCAAGCTCGACGATCTGTTCGACGACAAATTCAAGGACCCGCGTGACGTGGTGGTCGGCGAACCGGAACTGGGGCTGGGCCCGCTGCACACCACCTACGACGGCCGCGGCAATGCCTACACCACGCTGTTTATCGACAGCCAGGTGGTGAAGTGGAACGTGGAGGAGGCGATTCGCGCGTACACCGGCGAGAAGGTCAACTACATCAAGCAGAAACTCGATGTGCAGTATCAGCCGGGCCACAACCATGCGTCGCTGACCGAAACCAGCGAGGCCGACGGCCAATGGCTGATGGTGCTCAGCAAGTTTTCCAAGGACCGCTTCCTGCCGACCGGCCCGCTGCACCCGGAAAACGATCAGCTGATCGATATCTCCGGTGAGGAAATGAAACTGGTGCACGACGGCCCGGCCTTCGCCGAACCCCACGACTGCGTCATGGCCCGTCGTGACCAGATCAAGACCAAGAAAATCTGGGACCGCAACGACCCGTTTTTCGCCGAAACCGTGGTCATCGCCGCGAAGGACGGGATCAAGCTGGAGACCGACAACAAGGTCATCCGCGACGGTAACAAAGTCCGCGTCTACATGACCTCGATGGCTCCGGCCTACGGCCTGCCGGAATTCACCGTCAAACAGGGCAACGAGGTCACGGTGACCATCACCAACATCGACCAGATTGAAGACGTGACCCACGGCTTCGTGATGACCAACCATGGCGTGAGCATGGAGATCAGCCCGCAGCAGACCTCATCGATCACCTTCATCGCCGACAAGGCCGGCCTGCATTGGTACTACTGCAGCTGGTTCTGCCATGCGCTGCACATGGAAATGGTCGGCCGCATGAAGGTCGAGAAGGCCTGACCGTTGCCCATCGACAGGAGCGAAGCAATGACTGATAGCAAGGGAAACCCGGTGAAGGTCATTGCGCTTGCGCTCCTGTTGATGTCCGGCAGCGCGCTGGCGGTGCAACCCATCACCACGCTGCCGTTAACGGTGGACGCCGATCAACGCTGGCACCTGCCGGCCGGGGAATACCGTGGTTCGTTCAGCGTCGATCAATCGATGCAGATTGTCTGCGAGCCGGGCGCGGTATTTCAGGGCGAGGGGCAGGGCAACGGTTTGATCATCAATGCGCCGGATGTCGGCATCGAGGGCTGCACCTTCCTGGACTGGGGGCACGACCTCACCGCCATGAATGCAGCGGTGTTTATCCAGCCGAAAGCCCATGGCGCAGTGATTAAAGGCAATCGCCTGCAGGGTAAGGGTTTCGGTATCTGGGTCGACGGTACGCAGGATGTGAGCCTGATCGACAACCGCATTCAGGGTGATCCGACGATGCGCTCGCAAGATCGCGGCAACGGCATTCATCTGTATGCCGTGCATGGCGCCAAGGTCATTGGCAACCAGGTGCGCGACACTCGCGATGGCATCTACATCGACACCTCCAACGGCAACCTGCTGCAGGGCAATACCCTGGAAGACCTGCGCTACGGCGTGCATTACATGTTCGCCAACGATAACCAGCTGATCGGCAACACCACCCGCCGCACCCGCACCGGCTACGCCTTGATGCAAAGCCGCAAGCTCACGGTGATCGGCAATCGCTCCGAACAGGATCAGAACTACGGGATCCTGATGAACTACATCACCTATTCAACCTTGCGTGACAACTTCGTCACTGACGTGCGCGACGGCTCGACCGGCGACAGCATGATCAGCGGTGCCGAGGGTAAGGCGCTGTTCATCTACAACTCGCTGTTCAACAGCATCGAACACAACCACTTCGAACACAGCGCCGTGGGTATTCATCTCACCGCCGGCTCGGAGGACAACCGCATCGCCGACAACGCTTTTGTCGGCAATCAGCGGCAGGTCAAGTACGTCGCCACCCGCTTGCAGGAATGGTCGGTGGATGGCCGGGGCAATTACTGGAGCGATTACCTGGGCTGGGACCGCAACAACGATGGCCTCGGCGATATCGCCTACGAACCCAACGACAACGTCGACCGTCTGCTGTGGCTGTACCCGCAGGTGCGGCTGTTGATGAACAGCCCCGGTATCGAGTTGCTGCGCTGGGTGCAACGGGCCTTTCCGGTGATGAAATCGCCGGGGGTACTCGACAGTCATCCGCTGATGAAGTCATCCACTCAAACCCTGTCCCAGGAGCCCACCTCATGAACGTCATCGATATCGAAGGCGTCAGTCAGCGCTACGGCTTCACTACGGTGTTGCATAAGCTCAACCTCAGCCTGGCGGAAGGTGAAGTGCTGGGTTTGTTCGGGCACAACGGCGCGGGCAAGACCACCAGCATGAAGCTGGTACTTGGCCTGCTCCAGCCCAGCGAAGGGCAGGTCAGGGTGTTCGGCCGTTTGCCCAGTGATCCGCATGTGCGGCGCATGCTCGGTTATCTACCGGAGAACGTGACGTTTTACCCGCAGCTGAGCGGTCTTGAGACCTTGCGCCATTTTGCGCGGCTCAAAGGCGCCGCGTCCGCTCAGGTGGACGTACTGCTGGAGGAAGTCGGCCTGGCCGGTGCGGCGCATCGGCGGGTCAAGACCTACTCCAAAGGCATGCGTCAACGTCTGGGGCTGGCGCAAGCGCTGCTCGGCGAGCCGCGTTTGTTGCTGCTCGACGAACCGACGGTTGGCCTCGATCCGATCGCGACCCAGGACCTTTATCGGTTGCTCGATCGCCTGCGCAGCCAGGGCACCAGCATCATTCTCTGTTCTCACGTGTTGCCCGGCGTCGAGGCGCATATCAACCGCGCGGCGATTCTGACCCAGGGCCGCCTGCTGGCCCTCGGCAGTCTTCGCAGTTTGCGCGAGGAAGCCGGGTTGCCGACGCTGATTCGCGCCAACGGCCTCAAGCACGCCGGACCCTTGCAGCAACGCTGGAACAACGCCGGGCACGTCACCGAACGCTGGGACGTCGAAGGGCTTGAAGTGGCCGCGCTCAATGGCAGCAAGCTCGGGCTGTTGCGCCAACTGCTCAATGAAGACGAACCGGCCGACGTGGAAATCCATCAGCCGTCTCTGGAAGATATTTACCGCTACTACATGAGCCGGGCCGGTGCGGCGTCGATCGGGGAGGCCGTATGAACGCTGTCTGGAACATGGCCCGCAAGGAATTCAGTGACGGCTTGCGCAATCGCTGGTTGCTGGCGATCAGTGTGTTGTTCGCGGTGCTGGCCATCGGCATCGCCTGGCTGGGCGCCGCAGCTTCCGGGCAGTTGGGTTTCACCTCGGTGCCGGCCACCATCGCCAGCCTCGCCAGTCTGGCAACGTTTTTGATGCCGTTGATTGCGTTGCTGTTGGCCTATGACGCCATCGTCGGCGAGGACGAGAGCGGCACGTTGCTGTTGTTGCTGACGTACCCCTTGGGTCGCGGGCAGATTCTGCTGGGCAAATTCGTCGGCCACGGGTTGATCCTGGCGCTGGCGACACTGATCGGTTTCGGCTGCGCCATGCTGGCCATCGCCGTGCTGGTGGACGATGTCGAACTGAGCCTGCTGCTCTGGGCCTTTGGCCGGTTCATGGCGTCGTCGACGTTGCTGGGCTGGGGGTTTCTGGGGCTGGCCTATGTGCTGAGCAGTGTGTCCGCCGAGAAGTCTACGGCGGCCGGACTGGCGCTGGGTGTCTGGTTCTTCTTCGTGCTGGTGTTCGATCTGGCTTTGCTGGCGCTGTTGGTGCTCAGCGAAGGGCAGTTCAACCCCAAAGTCCTGCCTTGGTTGCTGCTGCTCAACCCCGCTGACATCTATCGCCTGATCAACCTCTCCGGTTTTGAGCCTGGCGCCAGTACCGCGGGTGTGCTGACGCTGGGCAGCGATTTGCCGATGCCGGGCTCGATGCTCTGGCTGTGCCTGTCGCTGTGGGTGGTGGTGCCATTGGGCTCGGCCTGGCTGTTGTTTCGTCGCCGGGCGACATGAATTTTCACTTTGATAGTTTTGGAGCAGTTGACGATGAACACCTTTTATCTGATGACGGTGCGCGCGGTGGCGGGCCTGATGATGTGTCTGTTGCTGACGGCTTGTGACAATCCAGCGCAAGCCACTTACAGCGACACCGCCGCAGCCTTTCATCCCAGTGATGAATGCCATGTCTGCGGGATGATCATCAATGGATTCCCGGGGCCCAAGGGCGAAGTGGTCGAGCGGGCCGGGGTCAAGAAGTTCTGTTCCACGGCGGAAATGATCGGTTGGTGGTTGCAGCCGGAAAATCATCATGGCAATGCAAAGCTGTATGTCCACGACATGGGCCGCAGCCCGTGGAATGCGCCGGATGACGCCCACCTGATCGATGCCAAAGACGCGTTCTACGTGGTCGGCACGCAACTCAAAGGCGCCATGGGCGTGGTGCTGGCGTCGTTCTCCAGTCGCGAGGCCGCTGAAAAGCTAGCCGCTGAACAGGGCGGTCGCTTGCTGCGGTTCAGCGAGATCACTCCGGCGCTGCTGCAGCAACACTAACGCCGTCGAAAAAGCCTGATCGCCGTCAAGTCGGTTTTTTTCTTCCTGCTCGAAGATAGGGGCTCGCTATGTCCCCAGTGCTTGGCATCCGTGATGCCCAGGAGAAAATGATGAAAACCGAGTTTCAGGACCGTTTGGCGGTGGTCACGGGTGCCAGCTCCGGGATTGGCCTGGCACTGTGCGCCGCGTTGTTACCGCGCGGGGTCAAGGTGCTGGCGATGTCACGGACCCCGGGTGAACTGCCGACGTTGCAGCAGATCTACGGTGAACGGTTGCAGTGGTTTGCCGGGGACGTCACGAGTCAGCAAGACCTGCGCGAGCTGACCGAGCGCGCTGCGGCGATTGGCCCCGTGGACTATCTGGTGCCCAACGCGGGCATCGCCGAAATGGCGGACAGCCTGGATATGCAGGCCTTTCAGCGCCAGTGGGCGGTTAATGGTGCCGGGGCGTTGAATACGCTGGCGGCGTTGCGGGGTGAATTGGCGAACCCGGCGTCGGTGGTGTTTGTCGGGAGTTTCCTGACCGGTTCGAGCTTTCCGGGGTTGGCTGCGTGCATTGCCAGCAAGGCTGCTTTGGCGGCTCAGGCGCGGACGTTGGCGGTGGAGTTCGCTAGCTTTGATGTGCGCATTAATCTGGTCTCGCCGGGGCCGACGGCGACGTCGATGTGGGATAACCTGGGGTTGAGCGATGGGGAGCTTGGCGATGTTGCCGACACGCTTGGTAAACGTCTGTTGCCGGGGCACTTTCTTGATGCGGCGGCGGTGGCTAATGTGATTGTTTTTCAGCTGTCGCAGGGGGCTCGGGGTGTTTATGGTCAGGACTGGAAGGTTGATAACGGTTATACCTTGGGCTGAATATTTACGTTCGGAGTACATATCCGTTGCTGCGGTAACGGCGGCTTAAGGTTCCGCTTTTACAGCGGGTCACTTGGAAAAGCGCCAAGTAACCAAACGCTCTTGCCCCTGACGTACGGTGCCTCGCTGTGGCTCGGCATGCCCTCGCTCCGGTCCTGCTCCGTGGGCCCGCCGCCATCGGCCATCCATGGCCGGGGGCGGCTACCGCGGCATCCTTGCCGCGGTGCCCACTGCGCAGAACCTGCGCTCGGCCTTCCGACGGGGCAGATCAGGATCAAGATCAAAAGCCAAAGCAAAGCAAAGCGATCATCAACGGTTACACCTTGAACCAGAACGCAAACCTGTGGCGAGGGAGCTTGTCGGATCGCCGCACCGTCCCGCTCGGCTGCGTAGCAGTCGTAAACCAGCGCATGCGTTTGATCTGAGTCTACCCAGTGACTGATCTTAGGGCCGCTGCGCGCCCCAGCGGGAGCAAGCTCCCTCGCCACAAGTGCAATGTGATCTCGGTGTTTCGGGTGGGGGCATAAAGGTTAGTGGGACGTGCCCTCAGCAAACTCAATCTTGTTCCCCACGTTGTACTTACCCGAAGGCTTGTTCATCGGAATGCGTTTGATCTCCTTGAGAGAGTTGCTGTCGTAAACAATCAGCGCACCGTCGGTGGCCCAAATGCTCAACAGCAGGAAACGGCCATCCCGGGTGAACTCAACATGAGCGGCGGTTTTCCCGGGCATCGGGCGCAAGGTGTGGGCAATTTCCAGGGTCTGTTTGTCAATCAGGTGGATCGCATCGTTGTCAGGCCCGAAGAACACATCGCTCCAGGCATACCGCGAGTTGACATGACTGCGCATGAAGAAACCCGGCCCCAGTGTCGGGATTTCCTTGATCAGTTTCCAGGTCTTGAAGTCGATGACCGAGATCAACCCCTTGCTGATATTCGGCGTGGCGAACACCCACTCACCGTTGCGTTTCCAATAGGTCCCCGAGCCTAAATGCGGCATGCCCGGCAGCGGGATGTCGGTGACCACCTTGCCGCTGTCGAGGTCGATCACCTGACCGCCCTGGGCCTTGCGCGACGTCGCCAGCAGCTGTTTGTAGTCCGGCGAAAAGGAGAAATCGTCGAGAACGTCCCCGGCAGGGATCCGCCGTGGTTGGAAATCCGGTGTGCCGGCCCAGGACAGTTCCCAGACTTCCTTCACGTCCTTGAGCGCCACGATGAAACTGTCGCGCGGCGGGGCGGAGTAGACCGCGCTGACCCGTGACGCAGTACCGTCCTGACCAATCGTGGGAATGGTTTTGACCAAAGACAGATCGCGGGCATCGAGCACCACCACATTGCCGGGCAAATAGTTGCCCACCAGCACCCAGCGTCCATCCTTGCTCACCGCCAGGTTACGGGTGTTGAGCCCGGCGCGAACTTCGGCGATCAGTTTCAGATTGTGCAAGTCATACAGGCTGATCCAGCCGTCACGGGAGGCGAAATAGACGAAGCGCCCGTCCGGCGAGAACTTCGGCCCGCCATGCACGGCGAAGTGCGAAGCAAACCGCGCCAGCACCTCAAAGCGGTCACCGTCGAGGATGTCGATGTGATGGTCGCCGGCTTCCACCACCACGAACAGGTTCAGCGGGTCGGCGCCATGCTGGGGCGTGGTCGGCAATTTGCTGAGGTCCGCGAGCATCGTGTGACTGCCGAGAATGTCGTCATTGCTCCAGGTGGGCGGGGTGGCGGGCGGTTGCTGAAGGTAATCCACCAGCGCATCGATCTGCGCGGGGCTGAACACGTTGGCATAGCCGGCCATCTGGCTCGCGGGGCGACCGTTCTGGATCACGCTGCGAATTTCATCGGGTTTGATCCGGCTGAGACTCTCCGGTAACAACGCCGGCCCCGCACCACCAAGACGGTTGACCCCGTGACAGCTCTGGCAATGCTGCTGATAGTTTTCCGCGGCGTGTTCCAGTGCCGGAACCGCTGCGCCGGCATGCGCCGCACTGATCCATAACAGGTGGGCAAGGACGATGCGCCTCATATCGCCACCTTGGCGTGGCGTTGCAGCGCTTGGGCCGGGTAAAGCCGTGCCGGGTATTCCAGTTGTTCTGTGCCAAACAGATCGACCACCGTGCCGATCACCGTCAGCGTCGGAATGCCCGGTGGACAATCCAGCGCCAGGGTTGGCAATTGGTGCAGCTTGCCACGGGCGACGTGCTGGTCAGGCCGCGTGCCGTTGCTGATCAGCGCCGCCGGTGTATCGGCCGACAGCCCGGCTTCGATCAAGCGTTGAGCGATGATCCCCAGGTTCGACAAGCCCATGTAAAACACCAACGTCTGGCTACTGTCGGCGAGGCTGCTCCAGGGCAGCGACAACTCGCCATCGCGTTGCAAATGGCCGGTGATGAACCGGCAGGAATTGACCAGGTCGCGGTGGGTCAACGGTATGCCTGCGTAGGCGCTGCAGCCGGACGCGGCGGTGATGCCCGGGACCACCTGGCAGTCGATGCCGCGTTGCAGCAGGTACTCCAGCTCTTCGGCGCCTCGACCAAAAATGAACGGGTCGCCGCCCTTGAGGCGGACCACGCGCTGCCCTTGATCGGCGAGGTCGGCCAGCAGTTCGTTGATCTGTTCCTGGGGCAGGCTGTGGCAGCCGCTGGCCTTGCCGACGTAATGGCGGGCGCAGGTCAGGGGAATCAAGCTCAGCAGTTCGGCGCTGATCAGTCGGTCATAGACCACGGCGTCGGCCTGCATCAACAGGCTCCAGGCGCGCAGGGTCAGCAGGCGTGGATCGCCGGGGCCGGCGCCGACCAGGGCAACTTCGCCCGGCCGGAACGGGGACTCAAGTGTGGCCGGTATAGCAATCGATGGAGGCATGGGACGTCCTTGGTGCTTCATCAGGTTGACCGGCCCCAGCCTTTGTCAGGTGGGTGGCCGGACGGGCTATTCAGTAGGTGATGCAAGGGATGTTTACTGACGGCGGAATGCCGATTTCGTCATCGCTGAGGTGGCAACCGGGGTCCTGGCCCCACAGATCACCCTCGGCCCAGGCGCGGGTTCGGGTGTTGCCGTTGCAGATGGGCAACCAGCGGCATTGCGCGCAACGACCACCGACAGCGCGGGGATGCTCACGCAGGCGCGATAGCAGGGCATCCGGCTGATCCAGCCACAACGTGCGGAACGGCGTGCGCCGGACATTGCCCACCGAGTGCTGCCACCAGTAGGTGTCCGGATGCACTTCGCCGGTGTTGTCGATGTTGGCGATGCCGCTGCCGGAGGCGTTGCCACCCCAGGCGCGGAGCATGTTTTCCAGGCGTGGGTAATGCTCGGGAAGACGAAGGCCTGCCCATTGCAGCAGCAGAATGGCGTCGGCATCGTTGTTGCCGCTGACAAAATCGCTGTCGCAGCCCTGTTGGATGTCTTCCCAGGCGCGCTCAAAGATCAGCGTCATGGCCTCGCGGCTCATCTGCTGGTGCGCGTCGAGTTTGCGACTGCGCTTACCGCGACCGCTGTAGTTGAGGTGCGACAGATAAAACTTCTGCACGTCGTACTCGCGCATCAGCGCCAGTAACTGAGGCAATTGCGGATGGTTTTCCTGGGTCAGGGTGGTGCGCAGCCCGACGCGAATGCCCTGTTCGCGACAGAGCCGGATTGCCTGCATGGAACGTGCAAAGCTGCCCTTGAGTTGGCGGAAGGCGTCATGGGTGGCTTCCAGGCCATCGATGCTGATCCCGACGTAGTCGAAATTCGCCGCGCTGATCTGCGCGATGTTGTGCTCATCGATCAGCGTGCCGTTGGTGGACAACGCCACAAAGAAACCCTTGGTCCGGGCGTAGGCACTGAGCACAAACAGATCCTCGCGCAACAGTGGTTCGCCACCGGAAAGAATCAACACCTTGACGCCGGCATCGTGCAGGTCATCGATCACGGTCAGCGCAGCGGCCGTCTCCAGTTCGTCGCGAAAGACACTGTCGGCCGAGGTGGCGTAGCAATGTTTGCAAGTCAGGTTGCAGCGCCTGAGCAGGTTCCAGATCACCACCGGCGCCCGAATGCTGCCCGGTGGACTGGTTCTGGGCGCAGGCGCCTGGCCGGCCAGCGCACGCAGGTATTGGCTGATCCTCAACATGCAACTCTCCTTGAGTCGGGAACGTGTTCAGCGTGAAGCAACAGTCAAACGCAAGCCTGATACCCGTAGCAGCTGTCGAGCTTGCGAGGCTGCGTTCGGCTGCGCAGCAGTCGTGAAATCAGGCAGTGCGGTGTTTCAGATAAACCTCGCACACCGGTTTTACGACTGCTTCGCAGCCGAATGCAGCCTCGCAAGCTCGACAGCTGCTACAAGGTCTGCGTTGAACTGACTGGCGTTAAACGCAAGCCGGTTTTTTTCAGGATGCGGCTGCTCACCAGCATCTCGTCGGCCGCACAGGCGTCGCCCAGCAAGTAGCGCAGGTGCTCGCGGTAGCTGTTGATTTCATCGCTGCTGCGGCCGTGAACCATGGCGAACAGGTTGTAACGCCAGTCGGTTCGGCGCGGACGGCGATAGCAGTGGCTGACAAAGGGTTGCGCGCCGATCAGCGCGCCGAGGCGCGGCATGTCGGTGTTGCGTACATCCCAGACCGTCATGCCGTTGTGGCGATAGCCCAGTCGGTAGTGATTGGGCACGGCGGCAATCCGCCGAATCGCGCCCTCGGCTTGCAAGCGCTTGAGCAGATCCAGGGTGGCTTCGATGTTCAGCCCCAGCTGTTCGGCGAGCCACGCCCACGGATCGTCCAGCAGCGGCAGACCGGCCTGGGTCAACACGATCAGGCGCTGGACGAGGGTGTCTTCAGGCCGGGAAATACAGACCGACATGGTAGGTCTCCTCTTTGGGCAGGTTGAGCGGCGGCAGGCCGGTCAGGGTTTCGATGCGCTGCAGCGTCTCGGCGATGCCTTGTTCGGTCGCGCAGCCGAGCACGAACCACATATTCCAGGCGTGCTCGCGTCGATAGTTGTGCGCCACTTCAGGCAGGCCCTGCAGTTGCTCGGCGACGTCTTCAAAACGTTCTTCCGGCACCGCCAGCGCGGCGAGAGTGAAGGCGCCGCCCAGCCGTTCGATGTCGAACATTGGGCCGAAGCGGGTGAGCATTCCGTCATCGAGCAGGGCATGCAGTCGATCGAGCAGTTCAGTGCTGCTGCTCTCCAGTTCGGCCGCCAATACCCGCCAAGGGTGGCGCACCAGCGGCAGGCCCAGTTGCAAGCGGTTGATCAGGCGACGGTCGAGGTCATCCATGGGTCGGTGCTCCTGTGCGCGAGGGCGCAAAGCGTCCGCCGCACTGCTTGAAGACCTGGGTGCTGAACAGCAATTGATGGGGCAGGTCGCTCAGCAGATGCTCTTCCAGCAATGCCTGGATCTGCGCCTCCACCTGCTCACGTTGACGCCCGTGCACCATGCAAAACAGGTTGTACCGCCACTGCGGCAAGCGCCGTGGCCGCTGATAGCAGAGGGTAATGCCGGGCGCTCGCCCCAGGCGCTGGCCGACTTCGTCGATCAGCGCATCGGGAATATCCAGCACCAGCATGGCGTTGGCGGTAAAACCCAGCGCGCGATGGTGCAGCACCAGGCCGATACGGCGAAACAGCCCTTGTTCGCTCCACTGGCGCATTTGCTCGAGCACCTGGTTTTCGTCGGTGTTTATCCGTTCGGCGAGTTCCTGATAGGGGCGTGCTACCAGCGGCAATCCGCCTTCGAGGTGCCGACGCAGCGCCAGCGCTTGTTGGGGGCTCAATCCGGGCTTCATGATTTTTCTCCCAGGGCAAAGCCGAGATCGATGCGGTAGGCGGTCAACATCGGCAGGTCCAGCGGCATGAGGCCGGTGTCGTTCTCCAGTTCTTTGAGTACGCGGTCGATGTGTTGGCGATCAGGGGCGGTCAGCACAAACCACAGGTTGTAGAAATGCTCCCGTGCGTAGTTGTGATTGACCTCCGGGTACTGACTGACGCGATCGGCCACCTGTTGCAGGCGTTCGGCGGGTACGGCGAGGGCCGCGAGGGTGCTGGCCCCGGCGCGGCTGTGTTCGAACACCGGACCGATGCGTGAGAGGGTGCCGGCCTGATCCATTTCTTCCAGGCAGGCCATCACTTGAGATTCGCGGCAACCGAGAATCCTGGCCATCTCCTTGTACGGTGACGGGCACAGCGGCATGCCGTGCTGGAAGCGGTCGATGAGTTGGCGACTGAGCAGTTCAAGGTCCATTTCAATACCCCATTTTTTGTGCACGACTGCTGAAGAAGATGCCGCTCGGCGCACTGGCGGGCAGGGTGCTCAGCAGCTTCAGGCGGTACGGATCCCAGATTTGAAGCTGATTGCCGTCGCGTAACGACAGCCACAGCTGGTCGCCGCGTGCGGTGAATTCCATGTGCAGCACCGCTGGTCCTGGCTTCAGATCCGCGACCACGGTATGGGTTTCGGTGTCGATGACCTGAACCCGATCGTTGTCCGGGTAGGCGAAATTGACCCACAGCTGCCGACCGTCCGGGCGCGAGGTGACGAATATCGGTTGACCGGCGACCGGGATCACCGCGGTCTGCTGCCAGGTGCGCGAATCCATCACCAACACCTGATGACGGCCAACGGCAGGCACGAAGGCCTGGTTATCGGCGACGGCCCAGCCCTCCAGGTGCGGCATCTTGTAGACCGGGAGTTTCGCCTGGCCGCGTCCGTAGTCGCCGAGTACTCGTTGCACCCCGCGCTCCGGATGCCAGAGATCGAGTTGGGCCATGCCGTCTTCGCCGAACAGGCCGGCCATGTAATAGCGCCCATCGGGAGTAATCAGGGCGTCGTAGGGTTGCTGGCCGATGCCGGTGAAACGGCTGATCTGCGGTGTGCTGCCCTGACTGAAATCGGCGGTCCAGATCTCGCCGGTATCGAACAGGCTGAACACGAAACGTTGCCCCGGCGCGTCGACCAGGCCGACTACACGGGAGCGCTTGCTGCCATCGGCCAGGGGCGTCGCCGGAATATCGGCCACCAGTTGCAGGGTGTCGGCATCGAACACCTTGACCCCACCGGGCACGTAGTTGGACACCGCGATCAACTTGCCGTCCTGACTGATGGCGCCGCCAATGCTGTTGCCGCCCTGGATGACGCGATGATCGATACGCCGGGTCAGCAAATCGATTTTGCTCAACCCGCCGTCGCGGCCGAATACATAGGCGTAGCGCTGGTCACGGGAGAACACCACCGAGGCATGGGAAAGGTCGCCGAAACCCTCGAGTCGGGCCAGCGCGGTGTGGGTGTCGCTTTCAATGATTTGCACGCTACCGGTGGCGCGCTCCACGACCACGCCCAAGTCGCCGGTGCCACGCAACGGTGGCTGAACGCAAGCGGACAACAACAGCCCGGTCGCCGCTGACAGCAGGATTGAACGGATCATGGTGCGGGATATCCCTGGAGAAGAAGATCGACCAGCCAACGGATGTCGTCGGGGCTGAGCAACGGGGCCCAACCGGGCATCGCGGTGCCAGGCCGGCCTTGGGTGACGGTGGCAATCAGGCTGTCCCGTGATTTGCTGGCCAGCGCTGCGCGCGTCAGTTCCGGGCCCAGCCCGCCAGTCAGGTGCAGCCCATGGCAGGCGCCGCAGTCCTGGGTCAGCAGGTGTTCGAGTTGCGCCTGACGCTGGGCGTCCGGCGCTGCAACCGCGGTTGCGGAAATGAGGAGGAGGGCCGCCAGAATCACAGCGTATCGATAAACCATCATGGCGCCCTCCAGGCGGTTATTTGAGTGTCAGTACCCAGGTCGCGAGAATTTTTGCTTCTTCTTCAGTCACCGGGTTGGCCGGCATGGGCATCGGGCCCCAATTGCCTTGTGTGCCGTTCTTGATGTGGCCGGCCAGGGTGTCCACGGCCCCGGGTACGCCAGCGTTCTTGGCCGCCACATCCTTGAGCGCCGGGCCGACAATCTTGGTGTCGATCGAGTGGCAGGCTGCGCAGGGTTTGCTCTTGAACAGCTCCAGCGCGTCTTGGGCCATGGCCGGCTGCACACTCAGCGCAGCGGTCAGGGCGAACAGTGAGAACAGAGTATTTTTCATGGTGTTTCCTTGCATTGATGGAGCTCAATAGATGTCGTGTTGGGTGTTGTAGACGTTGAACTTCCCGGTGGGTGTGATCAGTCGTTTGTCCTTGATGACTGACTTGAGCTTCAGTGTTTTGTCGTCGATCACCACCAGCGCCGACTCGTCTGCCTGGCCGCTCCAGACGGAGAACCAGACTTCATCGCCAGCCTTGTTGTATTCCGGTTGCACGACACGCATGGCGCCTTGCTTGATGCCGGCGTATTCAGCGATGGGCAGCACGGTGTAGCCGGCGTCGAGTTTGTCGAGGTTGAACACCGCCACCGATTGGCTGAGCTTGGCGTCCGGGTTGAGGGTGGTGTCGACGTACAGGTGGCGAGACTTGGGATGGGTTTTGATAAACAGCGAGCCGCCGCCCTGGCCTTTGAGTGAGCCGACCTGCTTCCAGGCGTATTGCGGGTGTTTGGTCGGGTCGGTGCCGATCAGCGAGATGCCGTCATCACCCAGATGACTGGTGGCCCAGACCGGGCCGTAGGTCGGGTGATTGAAGTTGGCGCCGCGACCCGGGTGAGGGGTTTTGCCGACGTCCACCAGCGCGGTCAACTTGCGCTCCTTGGAGTCGATCACGGCAACCTTGTTGGAGTTGTTGGCGGCGGTCATGAAGTAGCGGTGCGTGCTGTCCCAACCGCCGTCATGCAGGAAGGGTGCTGCGTCGATGTAGGTGACGGTGAGGTTTTTGATGTCCTGGTAATTGACCAGCATGACCTTGCCGGTTTCCTTGACGTTGACGATGAACTCCGGCCATTCGTGGGAGGCGATGATCGCCGCGACCCGGGGTTCCGGGTGATATTCCTGCTTGTCGACGGTCATGCCGCGGGTCGAAACAATCTGTTTCGGTTCCAGGGTTTCGCCATCCATGATGGTGAATTGCGGCGGCCAGTAAGAACCGGCGATGGTGTATTTGTCTTCGTAGCCCTTGAACTTGGAGGTCTCGACCGAGCGCGCCTCGATGCCCACTTTGACTTCGGCGACCTTGGTCGGCTCGACCGGCCACAGGTCGATCATGTCGATCCGCGCGTCTCGACCAATCACCAGCAGGTAGCGACCTGAGGCAGAGATCCGCGAGATGTGCACGGCATAACCGGTCTCGATGAGTTTGACGATTTTCTTGCTGTCACCGTCGATCAGGGCGATCTTGCCGTCATCGCGTAACGTCACCGAAAACAGGTTCGGCAGGTTGAGTTTGCTCAGCTGCTTCTTCGGACGATCCTCGGGTTTGACCAGCACTTTCCAGGTTTTCAGCGTCTCGGCCATGCCCCATTCCGGTGGCGTCGGCGGCGTGTGCTGGATGAACTTGGCCATGACCGTGATCTGATCCTTGGTCAGCGCATTGGACGTCCCCCAGTTCGGCATGCCCGCCGGTGAGCCGTAGGTAATCAAGGCCTCCAGATACGGTTGCCCGCGGCTCTGGGTAATGTCCGGTGTCAGCGGTTTGCCCGTGGCCCCTTTGCGCAAAACACCGTGGCAGCCGGCGCAGCGCTGGAAGTAGATTTCCTTGGATGAGTCGAACTCGGCCTGGCTCATGTCGGGAGCGCCGGCGGTTTTGACCATGGGCGGATTGGCCGCAGCGGCGGCGGGCTCTTCAGCGCTGGCGGCATGACTCACCGCCAGGGCCAGTGCCGAACACAGCGTGGTCAGGGTCAGGGCAAACGTTTTTCTATTGCTGATCAGCATTCCATTTCTCCTCAGGCAAGACCTTTGCGATGTGCTGAAACGGCAGCGCAGAACGCAGGTTCTTAGTGCCGTGCAAGGCTATGCCCGAGCAGGCCAATGTTCGCTTGACGACGATCAAGTTTGCCGGCCATCTCACTTGCCAGGTTGTCGCAGGGGCCCGTAGCGTGTTCCTTGAATCCGCTTTTGGAACAGGCAGCCCATGGACCGTATCCAGTCTTGCGAACACCCGATCGAACCCTTCTACCAACCGCTGAATAATGAGGAGGCGCTGTTCGAACAAGCCTGGCGACACGGCATGCCGGTGCTGATCAAAGGCCCGACAGGGTGCGGCAAGACCCGTTTCGTCCAGCACATGGCCCATCGGCTGAAACTGCCGCTGTACACCGTGGCTTGCCATGACGATCTGAGCGCAGCCGACCTGATCGGCCGTCACCTGATCGGTGCCCAGGGCACCTGGTGGCAGGACGGACCGCTGACTCGCGCGGTGCGTGAAGGCGGCATCTGTTACCTCGACGAAGTGGTCGAGGCGCGCCAGGACACCGTGGTCGTACTGCATCCGCTGGCCGATGATCGTCGGGAGTTATTCCTGGAACGCACCGGCGAAGTGCTGAAGGCGCCGCCGTCATTCATGCTCGTGGTGTCTTACAACCCCGGCTACCAGAACCTGCTTAAAGGCATGAAACCCAGCACCCGCCAACGCTTCGTCGCGATGCGCTTCGGCTATCCGCCGGTGGCCGATGAGGAACGCATCGTTGCCCGGGAGGCTCAGGTGGACAACGCGCTGGCGGCGCAAGTGGTGCGGCTGGGCCAGGCGCTGCGCCGGCTCGATCAACATGATCTGGAGGAGGTCGCCTCAACGCGACTGCTGATTTTCACGGCGCGGATGATCCGCTCCGGCATGACCCCGCGTGAGGCCTGCATGGCCTGCCTGGCCGAGCCGCTGAGCGATGATCCGCTGACCGTTGCTGCGCTGATGGACGTGGTTGATGTCCACTTCGGCTGAGTCCACGGGCTTCTCGCGCCGTCACTTGCCGGGCGATCTGGCGATGTGGTTTTTCATTCTCGCCGAGTTGTCGGTGTTCGCCATCCTGATCCTGGCGTTCGCGGTGACCCAGGCGCTCAAGCCGCAGATGTTCAGTGAAAGCCGTCTGTTGCTGAACACCTCAACCGGCTTGGCGATGACCCTGAGCCTGCTCACCGCGGGCCTGTTCGCCGCGCTGGCGCAGGAGCAGGTCAGGCGCTCACGATCCCGCCACGGCGCGGTCTTCCTGCTGATGGCATTGCTCGCCGCCAGTGTCTACGTGGTGCTGAAACTCACGGAATACCGGCACTTGCTGGCCTCGGGGCTGGGCATGGAGCACAACACGTTTTTCACGTTGTACTGGATCCTTACCGGTTTTCATTTTCTCCACGTAGTGCTCGGCATGGTCATTCTCGGATGGCTGGCCGAGCGCTGTCGCCGTGGCCTGTACGACGCCAACACGCGCAGCGGGTTTGAATCCGGCGTGTTGTATTGGCACATGGTCGATCTGATCTGGGTCATGCTGTTTCCGCTGGTCTATGTGCTGAGTTGACGAGGTTCTCATGACTGTTTCCAGGGTTTTGCTCGTCTGTTGGGCCGCGCTCGCGACGTTAAGCGTCTGCACCGTGGTGCTGGCCCAGGCCGGTGCGACGTGGTTGCTGTCGATTGCCATCTTGATGGTGGCGGTCGGCAAGGCGTGGCTGATCACCGATGGCTTCATGGAGATGCGCCACGCGCCGAGACTGTGGCGGCGATTGATGTTGAGCTGGGCGCTGGTGTTGGCGGCGGTGGTAGGCCTGACATTGGTGTTATTCCGCTGAAGGAATACAGCCCGTAAAACACCGCGATTCCAATGTGGGAGCGGGCTTGCTCGCGAAGGGGCCGTCACATTCAACATCCCTGTTGACTGACGCTCCGCCTTCGCGAGCAAGCCCGCTCCCACATTGGATCTCCGTCAGCCATACGATCTATACCCGACCATAACCATCTGACTTTCTTGATCGCCATCAAGCAGGTTTCAACCCTTCGCTTCCTATGATGGACGGGCCTAGCAAAGAGGAAGCGATCATGTCAGACACCTTCACCAAAGGCATGGCCAGGAATATTTACTTCGGGGGAAGCATCTTCTTCTTCCTGATATTCCTGGCTTTGACCTATCACACGGAACAGACCTTTCCAGAGCGCAGCAATGAAGCGCTGTTAACCGAATCAGTCGAGCGCGGCAAGTTGGTCTGGGAGCAAAACAACTGCATCGGCTGCCACACGCTGCTGGGCGAGGGCGCCTACTTCGCGCCTGAACTGGGCAACGTGTTCCAGCGTCGCGGCGGAGAGGCGGGTTTCAAACCCTTCCTGCACGCCTGGATGAAGATGCAGCCACTGGGCGTACCGGGCCGTCGCGCGATGCCTCAGTTCAAGTTGAGTGACCAGGAGGTGGATGACATCGCCGAGTTCCTCAAATGGAGCTCGAAAATCAACACCAATGGCTGGCCGCCAAACAAGGAGGGCTAAGCGATGAGCATTGCTAATCCGCATCTGAAATTCGCCTCGCAAGCCGTGGCCAAACCGTACTTCGTGTTTGCACTGATCCTGTTTCTCGGTCAGATACTGTTCGGTTTGATCATGGGCCTGCAATACGTGATCGGAGACTTTCTGTTCCCGATCATCCCCTTCAACGTGGCGCGGATGGTGCACACCAACCTGCTGATCGTCTGGATATTGTTCGGCTTCATGGGGGCTGCCTACTACCTGATTCCGGAAGAGGCTGACCGCGAACTGCACAGTCCGAAGTTGGCGATCATCCTGTTCTGGGTATTCGCCGCCGCTGGCGTGCTGACGATCCTCGGTTACCTGCTGGTGCCTTATGCCGGCCTGGCCAAGCTGACCCACAACGAGCTGTTGCCGACCATGGGTCGGGAGTTCCTGGAGCAGCCGACCATCTCCAAGATGGGCATTGTGGTGGTCTGCCTGGGCTTTCTCTACAACATCGGCATGACCTTGCTCAAAGGGCGCAAGACCACCGTCAGCATGGTCATGATGACCGGGCTGATCGGGCTCGCGGTGTTCTTCCTGTTCTCCTTCTATAACCCCGGCAACCTGGCCCGCGACAAGTTCTACTGGTGGTGGGTGGTGCATCTTTGGGTAGAAGGCGTGTGGGAACTGATCATGGGTTCGATGCTGGCCTTCGTCCTGATCAAGATCACCGGTGTGGACCGGGAGGTCGTGGAGAAATGGCTTTACGTGATCATCGCCATGGCGCTGATAACGGGGATCATCGGTACCGGTCACCACTTCTTCTGGATCGGTGCACCTGAGGTCTGGTTGTGGGTCGGTTCAATCTTCTCGGCACTCGAGCCGCTACCCTTCCTGGCGATGGTGATATTCGCCTTCAGCATGGTCAAGAACCGTCGGCGGGACCACCCGAACCGCGCGGCCACGCTGTGGGCCAAGGGCACCACGGTCACCGCCTTCTTCGGCGCTGGCGTCTGGGGTTTCCTGCATACCCTGGCACCGGTCAACTACTACACCCATGGTTCGCAGTTAACGGCGGCTCACGGTCACCTGGCCTTCTACGGTGCTTACGCAATGATCGTGATGACCTTGATCAGCTACGCCATGCCGAAACTGCGCGGGCTCGGCGAAGCAGCGGACGAGCGTTCGCAGCAACTCGAGATCTGGGGTTTCTGGTTGATGACCCTGTCGATGGTAATGATCACGCTGCTGCTCACCGCTGCCGGTGTCGTGCAGATCTACCTGCAACGCTGGCCAGTGGATGGCGTAGCGTTACCGTTCATGGCCACTGTCGATCATCTGCAAGTGCTGTTCTGGGCTCGTCTGGGCGCCGGTCTCGGTTTCTTCGCAGGGCTGCTCTGCTACCTGTCCAGCTTCAAGCGGCGGGTGCCAGTGGGGATCACTGCGACTGCCGCCTCCGCTGTTCGTTCGTGAGTCAATAACAACCTGAAGGAAGACGGCCCGGCTGGTACAGCGGGCCGTTTCACATTGGTTTTCAGAGGAAAAAAACCATGGCCTTTACCGTCGAACTGGAAGAGTGGGTCGGCAGCGTCTGGCATCGCTTTATCACCCGGCGCGCCAGCCCGGACTTTCCCGAGGCCCGGGTCGAACTGATCCACCAGCAGCGACCGCTGGCGTTGTTGTTTCGCGCCATGGGTGGCGCCAATGGCGTCGGCGTGGAAGCCGCCAGCGACCGCGATCTGTTGTTGCGGCGCAACGTGCTGCAGCAGATCGCCGGCACCTGCAAGCAAGTGCCCTTGGCGTGGTGCGACGAGACCAACCTTCGTCTACCGTCGAGCCTCGCGGTGTTTCCTGAAGTCGCGCTGAACGAGGAACTCTATCGTTGGCTCGCGTTGTTGGCGGCCCAGGCCGGGCAGATGCGTCATTGGGGGCGGGACAATCAACGCTGGACGCAACAGCTGTTGCGGCGCTATCCCGCGTTGCGTGCCCGGTACAAACGTTTGGTCGATGCCCATCTGCAACTACGCCCGGATCCGGCAACATTGAATCCCGGTGAAGCGGCCTTGGAACGAGCGTTATGCCAGGCGCTACGCGAGCCGGGCAGTGTCGAACATTTCCCTCGCAGCGAACGCGCGGCGTGGCCGCTGCCGCTGTGGTTGTACCCGCCGCAAAACCTCGCCAGCCCGCAGGCGGCCGACCTCGGTGACGAGTCGGAAGAGTCGCTGACGACTCCGCCCGGTGAGCAGAAAGGCGGGAGCAAACGTGCCAAGCGGATCGATGAAGGCAGCCGCGACGGCGGGTTGTTAATCGTGCGCCTGGAGAACCTGTTCAGCTGGACCGAACACGTCGACCTCGATCGCTGGTCAGACGACAGCGAAGACCCGGACGCCGCCAGAGTCGCCGAGGACCTGGACGAGTTGAGCCTGTCGCGCACCCGTCTGCGCAAGGGTGGCGGCCTCAAGCTGCACCTGGATTTGCCGCCCGCCGATGTCGACGATATTCCCCTGGGCGAAGGCATCAAGTTGCCGGAGTGGGATTACCGCAAACAGCAGATGCAGGACAGCTTCGTCAATCTGCAAATGATGGTGCCCCGCGACTGTGAGGCGCAGCCACTGCCACCACGGCTGAAGGCCTCGGCGCACCGTCTGCGCCGCCAGTTCGAGCACCTGCGCAATGACCGTCAATGGCTGCGCCAGCAACCCCAAGGGTCTGAACTGGACATGCAGGCCTGGCTGGATTTTCACGTAGAACGCGAGCATGGCCAGTGTGCGGAGCGCGGTCTGTTCATGGAACAACGGCAGACGCGCCGCGACCTGGCGTGCCTGTTGCTGGCCGATGTGTCGATGTCCACTGACGCGCACTTGAACGATGAGCATCGGGTGATTGATGTGATCCGCGACAGCCTGTTGCTGTTCGGCGAAACCCTGTCGGTGCTCGGTGATGATTTCGCCCTGTATGGATTTTCCTCGCTGCGTCGTCATCAAGTGCGCATGCAGGAACTCAAGTCCTTCACCCAGCGTTATGACGACAACACCCGCGGTCGCATTCAAGGGCTCAAGCCGGGTTATTACACGCGCATGGGTGCCGCAATTCGCCAGGCCACCCAATTACTGGGCAAGAGCAAACGCCGCAGCAAACTGTTGCTGCTGCTGACGGATGGCAAACCGAATGATCTGGATCTGTATGAGGGGCGCTACGGTGTTGAAGACACCCGCGAAGCGGTGCTGGAGGCGCGGCGCCAGGGGTTGACGCCGTTCTGTATCACGATTGATCGCGAGGCCGGGGATTACCTGCCTTACATGTTCGGCGCCAACGGCTACACCTTGATCCGCCAGCCCGAGCAATTACCCCTGCGCTTGCCGCAGTTGTATCGCCAGTTGACCCAGCCGTGATGAACACGGTCTGTAGCAGCTGCCGAGCCTGCGAGGCTGCGTTCGGCTGCGCAGCAGTCGTAAACCCTGAACCCGCGGTTTAACTGATACACCGCGGTGAATGGTTTTACGACTGCTTCGCAGCCGAACGCAGCCTCGCAGGCTCGGCAGCTGCTACAGGGGGTATGTGTGGGGATCAGACGCTGCGTGGCAACCAGAAAAACATCGTCACGCAGAAGATCGTCAGGCCGATGCAGAACCACATGAATCGGCGCAGCCGGCGTTCCCCCGCCTGTGCGGCGAATGCCGGCAGGGGCATGCCGCATTGGCGGCACTCGGTTTCTTCTGCGGGGTTTACGTGCTGGCAATACAAACAGACGGGCATGGCACTCACTCGAACTGTTCCAGGCGCAGACGATCGAGAATGGCGATCTGGCGGCCGTCCTGGGTGATGATTTTTTCATCGATCAGGCGACGGATGATCCGCGAAAAGGTTTCCGGCTGGATCGACAGATGCCCGGCAATCAGTTGTTTGGCCATCGGCAGTTCGAATTGGCTGTCAACGGTTTGCTGGCGCACCAGCTGCGTCAGCAGATAACGCACGACCCGGTGGGTGGCGTTTTTCAGGGACAGGGTTTCGATTTCGTTGACCCGTTGGTGCAGGCGAACGCAGAGTTTGCCGAGCAGCGCAAAGGTCAGTCGGCTATTGCTCTGCAGCAGGCGCATGTAGGTGTTGTTGGATAACCGATAGAGCTGAGTCGGGCAGATCGCTTCGGCCGAGGCCACATAGTTCGGCGTGTCCATCAGCATCATCGCCTCGGCGAAGGTTTGCCGGTCGCCGATCACCTCAAACACTTTCTCCTGCCCATCCGGTGTCAGTCGGTAGATTTTCACCGCCCCGGCAATCACGAAATAGAACGAGTCTGCCGGCTCGCCCTGGCGGAATAACGGTTCGCCCTTGTCGATGCTCAGCAAGTGGCTGGTACTCATCAATTCATCCAGCTGTTCTTCGTTCAACGGCTCGAACAAGTGATGACTGCGCAGAATCTGGTGATGGACGCGATGAAGCACCATAAGAATTCATCCTGAGGATTGAGGAGGGGGTGGCGATCAAGTCAAACGAGGCCCAGCGAGACGCCGCTGGCCAACGCCAGAACCGAGGTCAACACCACAAACCAGGCCAGTGGCTGGATGACTTTTTTCATGACGACTCCTGGGGATCGAGAAGGATCAAGGTTTCTTTGATGCTGAAAGCTTGAGCAAGACGCGGGCCATGCCTGGAGGCCTTTGTTTATTGGGGTTGTCAGATAGGAGGGTAAAAACGACCACAAGGTTTAGGGTTTAAATAACCATTAAATGGTCATTTGTACCCTGATCCAGACACCCCTGTGGGGCAAGTCCCCTCACCACAGGGTTCGAATGAGCAAGGGCACGCCCCTTGCACACTTGATCTGCGACAAAGGCAATTGATCGCCAATACCCGATCATTGCCCCCGGACTTACTTCGACGCGTGCGGGTTTGCGTCAGGTCAGCAGCAAGGTAAAGGAGTGGCTTTATGCAAGTGCTCGACCGCCGTAAAGCGATGGCCATCGCGCCGCTGTTACGTTTGGCCTTTCGGCCATTTTTCCTCGCCGGCTGCCTTCTGGCAGTGCTGGCCATTCCAGTTTGGCTGGCCGCCTTCAGTGGTGCGCTTTCCGGCTGGCAGCCGGCGGGTGGCTGGCTGGGCTGGCATCGACACGAATTGTTGTTCGGATTCGGCTTGGCGATCATCGCGGGTTTTCTGTTGACGGCGGTGCAGACCTGGACCGGACGCCCCGGCCTCAGCGGGCGACCCCTGGCAGCGCTGGCGTTGCTGTGGTTATTGGCGCGCGTGGCCTGGCTGGTCAATGCACCGTTGCCGGTGCTTGCGGTGCTGGAATTGGCGTTCCCGCTGGCGGTGGCCGCGCTCATGGGTTTCACCTTGTGGAAGGTGCGGCAGAAACGTAACTACCCGATTGCGGTGGTGTTGCTGTTGTTAGCGGCGGCCGACGGGTTGTCCCTGTACGGCCTGGTCGAAAGTCATGAAGGCTGGCAGCGTCAAGGCGTGCTGACCGGCCTCTGGCTGGTGGCGGCGATGATGGGCTTGATCGGCGGGCGCGTCATTCCGTTCTTCATCCAGCGTGGCCTCGGCAAGGTTGAAGGCGTTACTCCTTGGCCGTGGCTGGATTGGCTGCTGCTGATTGGCTCTCCTCTTGTGGCGTTGTTGTATGCCGCCGGACCTGCGCTTGAGCCCAATCTCGTGGTGGGCCTGTTGTTCGCCGTGTTGGCCGCCGGGCATCTGGTACGCCTGGTTCGCTGGCATGATCGCGCCCTCTGGCACGTGCCGTTGCTGTGGTCGTTGTACCTGGCGTATGCCTGGTTGGCGGTGGCCTGTCTCGCAATGGCACTGTGGCATTTCGGTGTGTCGATCAACCCGAGTCTGGCGGTGCATTGCCTGACGATCGGCGCCATGGGTGGCCTGGTGTTGGCGATGATCGCACGGGTCAGCCTGGGTCATACCGGCCGCGCGCTGGAGCCGCCGTCGGGCATGACCCTGGCGTTCATTCTGCTCAACCTGGCCTGTCTGAGCCGGGTCGTGTTGATCCTGTTCTTTCCCCTGCCTGCATTGTGGCTGGCCGGCCTGTGTTGGGCGCTGGCGTTTGCGCTGTACGCCTGGCGCTATGGGCCGATGCTGCTGCGGGCCCGGGTGGACGGTCATCCGGGCTAACCACGTGAACTGATGGAGGCTGCCGGTGTTATATCCCTTTTTACTGGTCACCCACTTGCTGGCGGCGATTGCCTTCATCGGCACGCTGTTTTTCGAGGTGGTGATCTGGCACCGCGCCCGTCAGCAGTTGGCGGATACCGCGCAAACGACCGCAGATCAAGCGATTGCAGTGCGCTCGCGCAAGGTGCTGCATGGCGTGGTGTTGCTGTTGTATGGCGCCGGCATCAGCCTGGCGTGGCAGCACCGGGGCGTATTGAGTCAGCCGCTGGCCAGCAGTTTTGGCACGTTGCTGAGCCTGAAGATCGTCCTGGCGCTGAGCATCATCGGCCATTACTTCCTGCTGGCGTACTGGCTGAAAAGCGCACGACTGACCACGACCCGCGCCAGCTGGATTCGCCGCAGCATCCTCGGGCACATGGTGTTGATCGTGATCCTGGCCAAGGCGATGTTCTATTGGCACGGTTGATCGCCCGCCGTCCCTGACAGACAAAACCCGCGTCAACCGGTGGGCTGGCGCGGGTCGGGTGTGAGCGGCAATCAATCAATGACGACGGTTCAAGGCATTAACAAACAACACGTTGTTTTCCAGATGGATGTGTTGCATCAGGTCATCACGAAACTCCAGCAGCCCACGATACAGGGCACGCCAGGTGTTACAGGCATCGGCCGGCGGGGTGATGTTGTTGGTCAGCGCGAGCAGCCTCTCCAATGCTTCGCCATGTTGATCATGTTCAAAGCGCAGCACCTGGATCGGCGGCGCGGCCTGAGGGCCGATGCCCTGTTGCAGCATCGGGAAGAGCACTTGTTCTTCCTTGAGCATGTGGCCTTCGAGTTCTTGTTGCATGTCGGTCAGCAGATCGGCCAGGCCGTTGGGGCAGCTGCTGCGCGCACCATGGACCTGCTCGACGCGACGGGCCAGGCGGATCAGTTCCGGCAGTTGCTCGCGATGGCGGGCGTGGTAGCGCGCCAGAAGATGGGCGATCAACAGCTCCGACGGTTCGTTGCGCCAGTCGTGTTGGGTTTCGCCGGTGTCTTGCAGCTGGTGCAGTGCATCGGCGATCAGGACCGGATCGAGGTCTTTGCCAGCGGCCGCTTCACGCAGGCTTTTATGCCCGCCACAACAGAAGTCCAGTTTGAAGGTGTGAAAAATCCGCGTGGCGCCGGGAATGTCGCAAGCCAGTTGGCCGAGGCTTTGTTCCAGTAGGGTCAGGCTCATCAGGGGGTTCCTTGTTTGGATTTCAACGGTTCCCCAGGCTCATTGCATCCGGCATGCCATATTTAACGTATTGAAAGATATGACTTATTTTTTAGTTGTGGTGATAGGCACCCGGACGCTTTAGGGTGAATCCAACCATAGAGGGTAATAACTACCATGCTGCGTGAAAGCCTGGCGGCCGACCTGATTGTCGAGTTGCCCAATGCTGTGCGGTTGCAACGATTGGTCCAGACCCTGCGTGAGTACTTCAACAGTGGCGCCGTGGGATTGCTGCGTCTGGATGACGACAGTCTGAGGCCGGTTGCGACGGTGGGGCTGGTGCATGAAGCGTTGGGCCGTCGCTTCGTCATCGCCCAGCATCCGCGGCTGGCGGCGATCATGGCGTCGCGCGAACCCACCTGGTTCGAGCCCGACAGTCGCCTGCCGGATCCTTATGACGGCTTGCTCGACAATCACGTCGGCGAACCGCTGCCGGTGCATGACTGCATGGGCGTGAGCCTGTATGTGGAGGGGCGGATCTGGGGCGCGATCACCCTCGATGCGCTGCACGCCGGAACCTTCGACAGCCGTGCGCGGGAAGAACTCAAGCGCTGCACCTTGCAGATCGAAGCCGCCGTGCGAGTCACCCGGCTTGAGCAGGAAAACCGCAGCTTGCGTCTGTCCCGCAGCGATCCCCAGGATTTGCGAATGCCCGTCGAGGAGGGCGAGATCCTCGGGCAGAGCGAGGTGCTGCATCAGTTGCTCAATGAACTGGACGTACTGGCCGACTCCGATCTGCCGGTATTGCTGTTGGGCGAGACTGGCGTCGGCAAAGAGTTGTTCGCCCGGCGCTTGCATCGTCTTTCAAGGCGCCACCACAAGCCGCTGATACACGTTAACTGTGCCGCCTTGCCGGAGTCTCTGGCAGAGAGTGAATTGTTCGGCCATGTCAAAGGCGCGTTTTCCGGCGCCACCAGTGACCGTGCCGGACGTTTCGATGCCGCCAACGGTGGCACGCTGTTTCTCGATGAAGTCGGTGAATTGCCATTGGCCGTGCAAGCGAAGTTGCTGCGCACCCTGCAGAACGGCGAGATCCAGCGCCTCGGCGCCGACAAGCCGTTGCATGTCGATGTGCGAATCATCGCCGCGACCAACCGGCACCTGCCGGACAGCATCCGCGACGGCCTGTTTCGGGCCGATCTGTATCACCGGCTCTCGGTGTACCCGGTGCCGATCCCGCCGCTGCGCGAGCGGGGTAATGATGTATTGATGCTGGCCGGGCATTTCCTTGAACTCAATCGGGCACGGCTCGGCCTGCGTGGCTTGCGTCTGTCGCCGGCGGCGGAGCGAGCGCTGCTGACTTACAGCTGGCCGGGCAACGTGCGCGAGCTGGAGCATGTGATCAGCCGAGCCGCGTTGAAGCAGCTCAGTCGCGGCACGAGTCGCACCCTGATCATGACGCTGGAACCCGAGATTCTGGACCTCGACAGTGCCATGGGCGGGCAGGGCGCGGTCGTCGAAAGTCCCCTGGACGTGATGGCTGATGAGCCGTTCCAGCCCTTGGGTGAAGCGGTCGACGATTACCAGCGCAAGAAAATTCTCCAGGCCTTGAGCCTGTCCGGGGAGAACTGGGCCAGCGCCGCGCGGATTCTGGAAGTCGATCCCAGCAACCTGCACAAACTGGCTCGGCGTCTGCGCCTCAAATAAGGCTGGGTGTGCTCAGTGTTGATGGTGATCAAGGTGGTCTTACGCAGTGCATAGCACACTGGGCAGAACCTTTTTGGAGATCACCGTCATGCCCCTTTCCCTGGCACAGATGCGCCGCAACTACACCCTGTTTGGCCTGCAAGACGAGTCGGCACTGGACGACCCGATGGCGATGTTCCGGCAATGGATGCAGCTGGCCCGCGACACCGAACGCGCGCCTGTCGAAGCCAACAGCATGATGTTGGCGACGGTCGACAGTGAAGGGCGCCCGCACTGCCGGGTCCTGCTGCTCAAGGGCTTGAGCGATGAAGGCTTCACCTTTTTCGGCAATTACCAGAGCGACAAAGGCCAGCAACTGGCTGCTAACCCGCATGCCGCCATGACCTTTTTCTGGCCGGGGCTGGAGCGTCAGGTGCGTATCGAAGGCCAGGTCTCCAGGCTCGACCCGACGCTGTCGGATGCATACTTCGATTCCCGCTCACAAGACAGTCGCCTGGGCGCCTGGGCTTCACCGCAAAGCCGGCCGCTGGCCAATCGGGCCGAGCTTGAGTCGCTGTTGCTACAAACCACCCAACGTTTTGCCGGCAAGACCGTGCCGCGGCCCGAGCATTGGGGCGGCTACTGCCTGCACCCTGAGCGTCTGGAGTTCTGGCAGGGGCGTGCCGACCGCTTGCATGATCGTCTTGATTACCGTTTGCGCGATGGCGTGTGGCAGCGAAATCGACTGGCGCCTTGAGACCGATCGGGGACAGTGTGGGAGCGGGCTTGCTCGCGAATGCGGTGTGTCAGTCACCATTGATATTGCCTGACACACCGCATTCGCGAGCAAGCCCGCTCCCACAGGTTTTGTGTGGCCTGTACATTCTGCTTATGTCCCCGTGGAGGTACCTCCTTGGAGGAATAGGCTCACTGCGAATTCCGGTTCAGGCTTTGTCCCATACCCTCATACACGGGAAGGCTTGGATATGGCCCATCTGGCGCAACGCACGTTTGAACCCTTGAACATTGCCGTGCTGACCATCAGCGATACGCGCACCTTCGACACCGACACCTCGGGGCAGACCCTGACGGATTTGCTGCAAACGGCCGGGCATGTATTGATCGATCGTGATCTGGTCAAGGACGACATCTATCAGATCCGCGCCAAGGTCTCCCACTGGATCGCCGACCCTCAGGTTCAAGTGATACTGATGACCGGCGGCACCGGCTTCACCGCGCGCGACAACACTCCGCAAGCGGTTTTGCCATTGCTGGACAAACACGTGGAAGGCTTCGGTGAATTGTTCCGTCAGGTGTCCCTGGCGGAAATCGGCATGTCCAGTCTGCAGTCACGGGCATTGGCCGGCATGAGCAACGGCGTGCTGGTGTGCTGCGTTCCGGGTTCGCCGGGCGCGTGTCGAACCGCCTGGAACCAGATCCTGCTCGAACAATTGGACAGCCGCACCGGCCCGTGCAATTTCGCCCCGCATTTGAAACCGCAAGCACAGCGGGTCATCGACGCCTGCGAGACACGCTCATGACCGGCCGGGTGTGCGACCTCGGCAATCTGATGCCGGTGGACGAGGCCATCAGTCGTCTGCTGGACCAGGCACCGCCGCCGCCCCTGGCGCAAAAGATCGGACTGGATCAAGCCTTGGGGCGGGTGCTGGCGGCGGACATTCATTCCCCTGTCAACCTGCCGGCCTGGGACAACAGTGCCATGGACGGTTACGCCCTCAGGGTCGCTGACCTGCCACCGGACGGTGGCTGTTTGTTGATTGGCGGGCGAATTGCGGCGGGGGATCAGGCGTGCTCGCCGTTGCTCGCGCAGCAAACGGTGCAGATCTTTACCGGTGCGCCATTACCGCCGGGTGCCGACACGGTGGTGCCGCAGGAGCGCTGTCGGATCGATGGCGAACGCGTCTGGTTTCCGCCCGTAAACGCCGGTGATCACGTGCGCAAGGAAGGTGAGGAGGTTCGCCGGGGAGATCTTTTGCTCCAGGCCGGTAAACGCCTGCGTGCGCAAGAAGTGGGTTTGCTGGCCGGCGCTGGCATTGCGCGGGTCGAGGTCTACCGCCCGTTGCAGGTGTGTTTGCTCAGCAGCGGCAATGAACTGCGTGAGCCGGGCGATCCATTGGCGCCCGGGCAGATTTACAACAGCAATCGTTACTGCCTCGCGGCGTTGTTGAGCGGTTGGGGCGTCGAGGTGCACGACTATGGCGTCATGGCCGATGAGTTGGCCGCCAGCCGGCATGCCTTGAGCCTGGCGTCTTCGGAGTGCGACCTGCTGTTGAGTTCCGGTGGCGTCTCGGTCGGCGAGGAAGATCACCTCAAACAGGCCATCGAGGAACTCGGCAGCCTGGATTTCTGGCGGCTGGCCATTCAGCCGGGTAAACCGCTGGCCTTCGGCGAAGTGGCCGGCAAACCGTGGATCGGCATGCCGGGCAATCCTTCGGCGGCGCTGATTACCGCGTTGGTGGTGGTGCGTCCGTTCCTGCTCAGGGCCCAAGGCGTGAAAGACGTGTTGCCGGTGCCAATGGCCGTGCCCGCCGGATTCGACTGGTTGCAGCGCAACAAGCGTCGGCAGTACCTGCGGGCACGGTTGACGCCGGGTGCTGACGGCCAGTTGAGCGTGGAGCTGCACCCTCAGCAAAGCTCGGCGATGTTGACCGCCGCGTGTTGGGCCGACGGGCTGGCGGTGATCGAGTGCGAGCAGCAAGTACTCAAGCACGACAACGTGATGTTCCTGTCCTTCGCCGACCTGATGCATTGATGGCAATTGATTGCCGTCAAGGCTCTGGCTGCCGGTCTCGCTAGACTGGCAGCGCCTTTTTCGATCGCTGCGCCACAGGCATCGATTGAGGGTCGAGACGCGTTTTTCCATGAGGATTACCCATGCAACTGGTCTGCCCGGCAGGGAACCTGCCTGCGCTAAAAGCGGCGGTGCGCCAAGGCGCCGATGCCGTTTATGTCGGTTTTCGCGATGACACCAATGCCCGGCATTTCGCGGGGCTGAACATGGACGACAAACAGTTCGACGCGGCGGTCGCTCACATCCGTCAGCATCAACGCAAACTCTACGTCGCGGTCAACACCTACCCGCAACCCAAGGGCTGGGAACGCTGGCAGCGGGCGGTCGATCGCGCCGCCGATTTCGGCGTGGATGCGCTGATCGCCGCCGATCCCGGCGTACTCAACTACGCCAGCCAGCGGCATCCACAGCTGGCGTTGCACCTGTCGGTCCAAGGCTCGGCAACCCATGCCGCGGCGCTGGAGTTTTATGCGCAACGCTACGGGATTCGTCGCGCGGTGCTGCCACGGGTGTTGTCGTTGGCGCAAGTGCGCCAGGTCGCCGCGAGCAGTCCGGTGCCCATCGAAGTGTTTGGCTTCGGCAGCTTGTGCATCATGGCCGAAGGGCGTTGCCATCTGTCTTCCTACATCACCGGCGAGTCGCCGAACCTCTGTGGCGTCTGTTCGCCGGCCAAAGCGGTGCGCTGGAGCGAAGACGCCGAAGGCTTGAGCGCACGGCTCAGTGAAGTGCTGATCGACCGTTACACCCCAGACGAACCCGCCGGTTATCCGACCCTGTGCAAGGGCCGTTTCCTGGTCGGCGGTAAACGCTTCCATGCGCTGGAGGAACCCACCAGCCTCGACACCCTGGATTTGCTACCGGAATTGACGGCCATCGGCGTTGAAGCAGTAAAAATCGAAGGCCGGCAACGCAGCCCGGCCTATGTCGAACAAGTCACCCGAGTCTGGCGCGCGGCACTGGATGCCCATCGTGGCTCGCCGGGCAGTTTTCGGGTCAAGGAAGAATGGCGTCGGGTGCTGGCCGGTTTGTCCGAAGGCAGCCAGACCACCCTGGGTGCTTACCATCGATCATGGCAATGAGGGAGGCGACATGAAGCTCAGCCTTGGACCGGTCCTGTTTTATTGGGACAAAGAGCAACTCAGCAACTTTTACGCCGAGATGTCGGCCTTGCCCCTGGATGTGATTTATCTGGGGGAAACCGTGTGTTCGAAACGCCGGGCCTTTTCACTGGATCAATGGCTGGGTCTGGGGCGCGAGTTGCAGGAATGCAGCCCGGCACAGTTGGTGATCTCCAGCCTGACGCTGATCGAAGCGGCCTCCGAACTGTCCAGCCTGCGCCGGCTCTGCGACAACGGCCAATTGCTGGTTGAGGCCAACGACATGGGCGCGGTGCAGTTTCTGGCCGAGCGCAAGTTGCCGTTCGTGGGCGGCCCGGCGCTGAATTTGTACAACGGTCATACGCTGGCGCAACTGCTGGACTGCGGGATGACCCGTTGGGTGCCGCCGGTGGAATGCTCGGCGGCGCTGATTGGCGATGTGCTCGATCAGGTGCGCGAACTGGGCCGTGAGGTGCCGGAAGTCGAGATCTTTGCTTATGGGCATTTGCCGTTGGCCTATTCCGCACGCTGCTTCACCGCTCGGGCGGAAAACTTGCCCAAGGATGACTGCCGGTTTTGCTGCCTCAACTACCCCGACGGCCTGCCACTGACCAGTCAGGAAGGGCAGGCGCTGTTCACCATTAACGGCATTCAAACGATGTCGGCGGAGGTGACCAATCTGCTGGCGGATTACACCGGGTTGGTGGCCTGTGGCGCCGACCTGTTGCGTCTGAGCCCTCGCGCTCAGGGCATGGCCGAGGTCATTGCTGCCTATCAACGGGTTCGTCTGGGCGAGACACCGCCGTTGTTCGTCGACGGTTGCAACGGTTACTGGCATGGCCAGGCCGGGATGTTGCGCGTCGAGGAGGTTGGACTGTGTTGAATCGTAAAAAGTGGTTGTTGAAAGGTGCTGACCGGTTGTTGCCGTTGGTGCGCCGGGTGCCTTTTGCGGTGCAGCGTCTGGCGTTGCAGCAGGCGCTGAATCGTTGCCTTGCCGAGCCGTTGCGCGATGGTGAATTTGAAGTGCTGCGCGGGCGTTGGTTGTGTTTGCGGATTCCGGATTTGGGGTTGTCCTGGTATTTGACGCTGACCCGTCAAGGGTTGCGAATTGCTGAACGCGCCAACGCGCACGTGACTATCAGTGGCAACTGGCGCGAGTTTTTATTGCTGGCGAGTCGTCAGGAGGATCCGGATACGTTGTTCTTTCGCCGGCGTTTGGTGATTGAGGGTGATACGGAGTTGGGGTTGGCGTTGAAGAACCTGATCGACAGTCTTGATCCTGATGTGTTGCCTGTTTGGTTGTGGCGCAATTTGGAGCGGGCGGGGAAGGGGTTGGCGGCCGGTTAGCCGAGCTGTTTTTTTGGTTGGAGTACATATCCATTTCTGCGGTGACGGCTTCTATTGGTTTCGCTTTTACAGCGAGTCACTTGGAAAAGCGCCAAGTAACCAAACGCTCTTGCCCCTGACGTACGGTGCCTCGCCTAGGCTCGGCATACCCTCGCTCCGGTCCTGCTCCGTGGGCCCGCCGCCATCGGCCATCCATGGCCGGGGGCGGCTACCGCGGCATCCTTGCCGCGGTGCCCACTGCGCAGAACCTGCGCTCGGCCTTCCGACGGGGCAGATCAAGATCAAGATCAAAAGCTGCAGGCGAGCTAACGCTCGGCCTGTTGAGTGGTGAGAAGCAAAAGCTGTACGTCGATCTGCTTTATGTGGGAGCGGGCTTGCTCGCGAAGCTGTTGATCTTGCCGTTGCCGTTGCCGTTGCTTTTGATCTGTTGCCCCTTTCCCAGAGGCCGAACGCAGGCGTTGCGCAGGGGGCACCGCGGCAAGGATGCCGCGGTAGCCGCCCCCGGCCATGGATGGCCGATGGCGGCGGGCCCCCGGAGCAATGCCGGAGTGAGGACATGCCGAGCCTAGGCGAGGCACCGAATGGAGGGGCAAAAGCGCTTTGGTTACTTTGGCGCTTTTCCAAAGTGACTCGCTGTAAAAGCGAAACCAATAGCAGCCGTTACCGCAGAAATGGATATGTACCCCGACCAAAATCATAGGTCAGCGGTCAGCGGTCAGCGGTCAGTCTTCGCGAGCAAGCCGGATCGCCGCACCGCCGCTCCCACATCGGATTTTCGTTAGCCCTCAGGCCATCGTTTCCTGGCGGCTTTCATGCTGCCGAGCATCACTGGCAATCAACTGCTTGATCCCTTCAAACAACTCATCCCCCTGAGCCTCCGTGCAGTCCTCGCCATAGCGCTTGCGCAACCCGTAATGGCTAAGAATCAAATGCACATCCGCGTGCAGACCATGCTGCTTCAAGCAGTTTTCAACGCATTGCAACGGGCAACCATCCAGCGCAAAAATCCGCCGCCCCGAGCGTGCCTTGTTAACCAGCGCCGCCACATGCCCGCCGACCCCGACGATGCAGGACATTTCCGCCAGGCCGCTGCGATCGAGCCGCACAGCCAGGGTATTGGCCAGTTGGGCGACGTTGGAGCAGCCTGAGCAGGAGTAAATCAAGGGCAAGGTTGAACGGGGCATGAGCGCTCTCCATGGATGGACTTCTTCAGTGTGCAGCGCCGGTGGCGTTGCGCATTGACGGCGGTCAATTCCGTCTATTGGAACGCCGCGAGATCCTCTTCGGCGAGGATGCTGATGTTGCGTCGTTCCATGGCGATGAGGCCGCTGTCCACCAGGCGGTGCAAGATCCGCGAAAAGGTTTCTGGCTGGATACCCAACTTCGAGGCGACCAGGCGTTTGGACACCTGCAAAACAATCAAACCGCTGACCGGGTTGCGTTCCTGGAACAGGAAATTGATCACCCGCCGACTCGCACTGGCCATGGTCAAGGTGTCGATGTCGCGCAGACGCAGGTGCAAATGCACACTCATGCTCGCCAGGATCGCCAGGCAAACTTTCGGCTGGTCTTCGAGGGCGTTGCGGTAATGGCTGCCCTCGATACTCACCAGCACGCTGTCCTTCAGCGCCGTGGCGCTCACAGGGTAGAGGCGGGCCTGGCTGAACAGCAAGGCTTCGGCAAACGTCTGGCCGGGCTGAATGATTTCCACCAGGTTTTCCTGGCCTTCGCCGGTAAGCCGGTACAACTTGATCTGGCCGCTGACCAGCAGGAAAAAGCGCTTGGCCGGATCCCCTTGGTGCATGAGTGTGCTGTGACAGGCCAGGCGCTTGAGCATCGCCAGGCCGCAGACTTCCTCGAAGATTTTCTCCGGCAACTGGCTGAACAGATGGTGACGACGCAACGTTAAAACGATGGAAGGGTGGGTCAGCATGGCGTACCTCCGCTGGCGCTCATAGTAGAGAGCGCCGGCCGGATGACCTATGCCTCTGCCGGCTTACCTCCAAAGAGGCATGCCCGTCAGCCGGCATTGCGCAGATGCTCCATGGCCCACACCGCCGCCTCTACCCGCGAGCGCAAGCCGAGTTTGTGCAGCAGGTTTTTCACGTGAACCTTGACCGTGCCTTCGGTGATGCCCAGCTTGTGCCCGATGACTTTGTTGCTGAAGCCGCTGGCGATGGTTTTCAGCACCTGACGTTCACGCTCGGTCAGTTCCACCACAGTCTGGCGCTGCGGTGAGCGCAGTGCCTGGGCCATGACTTGGGTCAGCCCCGGGCTGATCACCAATTCGCCGTTCAAGGCATTGCGGATGTACTGAATCAACAGTTCGGGCTCCATGTCCTTGAGCAGGTAGCCGTCGGCATCCAGACGCAGTGCGTCGCGAATATCGTCTTCGGCATCCGAGACCGTGAACAGCAGCACCTTGCCGGTGTAGTGCATCGCTCGTAACTGGCGCAGGGTTTCAATGCCATTCATTAGCGGCATGTTGTTATCGAGCAACACCAGGTCCGGTTGCAGCGGTTCGATCAGACTGAGTGCTTCTTCACCGTTGTTGGCTTCACCGACGATCAGGAAATCATCTTCGAGTTCGAGCATCTGGCGGATGCCGTGACGCATCATCGGGTGGTCGTCGACCAATAGGATGGTGTGTTGCAGGGAGGGGTTCATGTGACGCTACCTTCTGTTTGCTGCCCGAGAAACTCCGGTTGGAATTCCATTTGGACGCGGGTGCCTTGTGGCTCCCTGGAGACTATTTCGAGTTGACCGCGCAAGCTGCGGGCCCGCTCATCCATGATTTTCAGGCCGTGGTGTTCGCGTTGGTCGACGTTGCCGCTGAAGCCGCGCCCGTCGTCTTCGACGATGAGCCTGACGGTCTCACCGTCCTGACGCAGTTGCAGCCAGGCGTTTTGCGCATGGGCGTGGCGCAGGCAGTTGGAGAGCGCTTCGCGGGTGATCTGCAAGATGTGGATTTGCTCGCTGGCCGATAATTGAAAGGCCAGCGCATCGACGTGCAGGTGCACCTGGAATTCGCCGCGACGGGAGAACTCCTCGGCGGTGTCCTTGAGTTCCTGTACCAGTCCCGCATCGTGAATCTGCAAGCGAAAGGTGGTCAGCAACTCGCGTAACTGGCGGTAGGCATTGTTCAGTCCCTCGCGCAGTTCGGCGGTGACGTTTTCCAGGGTTTCGACCGGTTCGCCACGGCGCATCAGGGTCTGCAGGCGGCTGACTTGCAGCTTCATGTAGGACAGGGCCTGGGCCAGTGAGTCGTGCAGCTCGCGGGCAATGATCGTGCGTTCGTCGAGCAGCAGCAGGCGATGATCCTGTTCCCGTTGACGCTTGAGCGAGAGCGAGGTGCCGATCAGGTTGGCCAGGGCCTGGATCAGTTGGGTTTCCCAGGCTTGGGTTGGATGTCCGTCGACAAAATGCGCCTTGAGTTCACCCAGTTCACTGCCTTGGTTGCTGATGCTGAAGGTTTGCGGACTGGCTTTATGGTGCTTCTGACACGTGGCGCAATCGCTGCTGGCGCAGACTTCGCGGATGTTCGCGCCATGCAGGGCGAGCAACTGCTGGGCCGGTGCCTGCATTTGTCCTTGCAGGCACAGCGACAGGCGCAAGCCGGGCAGGCGTTGCTGGAAGCGTCGAATCAACTCATCCAGCCCTTCGGCATTGGCCAGGCGTGTGGCCAGGCTTCGGCTGCTTTGGTACAGCAACTCGAGGGCGGCATTGGCTTGTTGCAGGTTCAGGGTTTTTTGCTGGACCTGACTCTCAAGGGTGCGATGCGAGTCTTCGATCGTCTCGGCCATGGCGTTGAAGCTCATGGCCAACTGGCCCAGTTCGTCCTGGGACTGATGGTTGACCCGCACCTTGAAATCGCCGCGACGGAAGCGCTGGGTCGCGTCCACCAACTCTTTCAGGGGCATGACGACCCCGTACTGCAATTCGTAGAGCCCAACCAGCAGGACGAACAGGGTGGTGAACAAGGCCAGGCCCTGGATCACCTGTTGCCAGCCTTGCTTCTGTTCGCTTTGGCGCTGCAACAGGTTGACGAACTGGTTCAGTTGTTCAATGAAGGGCAGGGCCTGGACCTGAAAATAGGCGGCATCGCCGCGCTCCAGTGCCGGGCGCAAATCCTCATTCCAGTTTTGCTGGATTTTCCCGTAGCTGATTTGCAGGGCCGCGGTCGGGCCATCTTCCAGCACCGCCTTGAGTGACTGGCTGTTGAGGCGGGTTTGCAGGCTGTCGCTGATGGCGATGATTTCTTCGCCGGTTGCACCCGCGGCCAGTTTCCAGCTCAGGTGGTAAGTCTCCATGCGCACCGAGCCTGCGGTGTTGATGGCGGCCGCATCGCCCTGGCTGAACCAGGCGATCAGTCCAGCGCTCAACGAACTGGCGAGGGCGAGCACGGCGATCAGGATCACCGCCAGCCCGGCGCGAGCGGGCAGGGAGCTGCGCAACCAGCGGATCATCGGCGCAGGTCCGGGAAAAAATCAGGAAAACCGAGCATGTGCAGCTCCAGGATGGGTTTTGCCGCCGATCCAGGGCGCGCTACCTCTAAAGAGTTGTCGACTGATCCTTGTCAGCAAAAACCTTGGTGGAAAACCTTAAGGCGCTGATAAATCAACGGTTTTAGGGTTTTCCTGTACTACCTCCTTAGAGGTAGACCGCACAAGCATAGGCCTATGCCCACATGGGCTTCGTTGACATGGATCAAGTTTTTGCGGGGTTGGCCTCTCTAGTCTGCCGCCATGGCTAATTGATTGGAGAGCATTTGTGAACCCACCGCGTGTACGACAAGGCTTGGTGCTGGGCATGAGCACGCTGGCCTTCACTGTCTGTTTCATGGTCTGGATGATGTTTGCCGTGCTCGGTGTACCGATCAAGGACCTTCTCCAGCTCAACGAAACCCAGTTCGGCCTGCTGGCCGCGACCCCGGTCCTGACCGGCTCGCTGGTGCGGTTGCCGCTGGGGCTGCTGACCGACCGCTTTGGCGGGCGCAGCGTGTTCTTCCTGCTGATGCTGGCCTGCGTGGCGCCGCTCTACCTGATCAGTCACGCCACCGCCTACTGGCAGTTCCTGGTGCTGGGCTTGTTCGTCGGCCTGGCCGGCGGTTCGTTCTCGGTCGGGATTGCCTACGTCGCCAAATGGTTCGACAAAGAGAATCAGGGCTTCGCGATGGGCATCTTCGGCGCCGGTAACGCCGGGGCCGCGGTGACCAAGTTTCTCGCCCCGGCACTGATCGCTGCCGGCAGCTGGCAGCTGGTGCCGAAAGTCTTCAGCGCGATCCTCTTTATTACTGCGCTGTTGTTCTGGTTCCTCAGCGCTGAAAACAAGGACCACCGCAGTGCCACCGGCGCCTCGTTGCGTGAGCAATTGAGCTCGCTGAAGGACCCGGCGGTGTGGCGCTATTGCCAGTACTACTCGATCGTCTTCGGTGGTTATGTCGCCCTCGCGCTGTGGATGACCAAGTACTACGTGCAGGAATACGGTTTCAGCCTGCAAAGCGCGGCGCTGCTGGCGGCCTGTTTTTCCCTGCCCGGTGGCGTGCTGCGTGCCGTCGGTGGCTGGATGTCGGATCGCTGGGGTGCGCAAAGCGTGACCTGGTGGGTGTTGTGGGTCAGCTGGATCTGCCTGTTCCTGCTCTCGTATCCCCAGACCCAACTGCAAGTGCAAACGATCAACGGCCCGGTGGATTTCCACATCGGCCTCAATCCCGCGCTGTTCACCGTGCTGCTGTTCGTCATGGGCATCGCCTTCGCGTTCGGCAAGGCCTCGGTCTTCAAATATATCGCCAACGACTATCCGAAAAACATGGGTGCGGTGTCCGGCATCGTCGGCCTCGCCGGTGGCCTGGGCGGTTTCGTGTTGCCGATCCTGTTCGGCGCCCTGGTGGACCTCACCGGCGTGCGCTCTTCCTGCTTCATGTTGATGTACGGCGTGGTCTGGGTCTCCCTCACCTGGATGTACTTCAGCGAGATACGCAAAAGCCCGGTGCTGGGTAAAGCGCCGCTGCTGACCCCGTCCCCGATTTCGAGCATTGCCCTAGGAGAAGAACATGTCCGTTCTGCAAAAGCCTGACAAAGGCCCGGTCATTCATGACTGGCGCCCCGAGGACCCAGCATTCTGGGGAAGTAGCGGCAAACAGACCGCCACGCGCAACTTGTGGATTTCCATTCCCGCGCTGCTGCTGGCCTTTGCGGTGTGGATGGTCTGGAGCACGGTGATCGTGCGTTTGAACGCCATCGGTTTCAGCTTCACCACCGACCAGCTGTTCTGGCTGGCAGCGTTGCCGGGGCTGTCCGGGGCGACGTTGCGCGTCTTCTATTCCTTTATGGTGCCGATCTTCGGCGGCCGTCGCTGGACCGCCCTGAGCACCGCGTCGCTGTTGCTGCCCTCGATCTGGATGGGCTTCGCCGTGCAGGACCCGAGCACCTCGTACAGCGTGTTCGTGTTGATTGCCTTGCTCTGCGGTTTCGGTGGCGGCAACTTTGCCTCGAGCATGTCCAACATCAGCTTCTTCTATCCCAAGTCGCAGCAGGGCACGGCCCTTGGCCTCAACGCCGGGCTGGGTAACCTGGGCGTCTCGGTGATGCAGTTCTGTGTACCGCTGGTGATTACCTTCGGTGTGTTCGGTTTCATGGGCGGCTCGCCGCAAGCGTTGCCGGATGGCGGCCAGTTGTGGTTGCAGAACGCCGGCTTCATCTGGGTGCCGTTCATTGTCCTGGTGACTGTGCTGGCCTGGTTCGGCATGAATGACCTGTCCAGTGCCCGCGCTTCCTTCAGCGAGCAAGCGGTCATCTTCAAACGCAAACACAACTGGCTGATGTGCTGGTTGTACCTGGCGACCTTCGGTTCGTTCATCGGTTTCTCCGCCGCGTTTCCGCTGCTGATCAAAACCTCGTTCCCTGATGTCATCGCGTTGAAATTCGCCTTCCTCGGCCCGTTGGTCGGTGCGCTGGTACGCCCATTGGGCGGCTGGCTGGCGGACAAGCTCGGCGGCGCGAAAGTGACCTTGTGGAACTTCGTGGCGATGATCGTGATGGTCTTCGGCGTCATGCACTTCCTGCCGCAGAACGGTTTACCCGGCAACTTCTACGGCTATCTCGGCATGTTCATGCTGCTGTTCATTACCACGGGCATCGGCAACGGCTCCACCTTTCGCATGATCCCCGTGATCTTCCGCACCCAGCACGAAAAATCCTCGGCCGGAAAACCACCCGCCGTGCGCGAACAAGCGCTGAAGAATGCCGGCAAAGAGTCCGCTGCGGTCCTGGGCTTCAGTTCGGCCATGGGCGCCTTCGGTGCGTTCTTCATTCCAAAATCCTTCGGCTCTTCGATGGCCCTGACCGGCGGCCCGGAGATGGCCTTCTACATGTTCGTCGGCTTTTACCTGAGCTGCATCGTGGTGACGTGGTGGTGGTACGCGCGCAAAGGTGCCGCGACACCCTGCTGAATCGAGCCGAATCCAACCATTGCGTGGGCGGGGCACAGACTCCGCGACAAAGCCTGAGAGGACTACACCGTGAGTCATTTACTGGATCAATTGCGGTTTTTCAATCGCAAGCAAAACGAGTTTTCCGACGGTCATGGCGAGACCCGCAAAGAGTCTCGCGACTGGGAGAACGTCTACCGTTCGCGCTGGCAGTACGACAAGATCGTGCGTTCCACCCACGGGGTGAACTGCACCGGCTCTTGCTCGTGGAAGATCTACGTCAAGAACGGCCTGATCACCTGGGAAACCCAGCAGACCGACTACCCGCGTACCCGTAACGATCTGCCCAACCATGAGCCCCGTGGCTGCCCGCGTGGTGCCAGTTACAGCTGGTACATCTACAGCGCCAACCGACTCAAGTACCCGAAAATCCGCAAGCCGTTGCTCAAGCTCTGGCGCGATGCGCGACAAACCATGGCGCCGGTCGAGGCCTGGGCCAGCATCGTCGAGGACAAGGCCAAGGCCGACTCCTATAAAAGCAAGCGCGGCATGGGTGGCTTCATTCGTTCCAACTGGGAGGAAGTCAACGAGATCATCGCTGCTGCCAACGTCTACACCATCAAACAGTACGGTCCTGACCGGATCGTCGGCTTCTCGCCGATTCCGGCGATGTCGATGGTCAGCTATGCCGCAGGTTCGCGTTACCTGTCGCTGATCGGTGGCGCCTGCCTGAGTTTCTACGACTGGTACTGCGACTTGCCACCGGCCTCGCCGATGGTCTGGGGCGAGCAGACCGACGTGCCGGAATCGGCCGACTGGTACAACTCCAACTACATCATTGCCTGGGGCTCCAACGTCCCGCAGACCCGTACTCCCGACGCGCACTTCTTTACCGAAGTCCGTTACAAGGGCACCAAGACCGTCGCGATCACCCCGGACTACTCGGAAGTCGCCAAGCTCACCGACCTGTGGCTGAACCCTAAACAAGGCACCGATGCGGCGCTGGCCCAGGCGTTCAACCATGTGATCTTCAAAGAATTCCACCTGGACAAACCGAGCGCCTATTTCACCGACTACGCCAAGCGCTTCACCGATTTGCCGGTGCTGGTGCTGCTCAAGCAAATGGTCGACAAGGCACCGGGCGCCGGTTACCAGCCGGACCGCTTCCTGCGCGCCAGTGACCTGACCGACAACCTCGGCCAGGAAAACAACCCGGAATGGAAAACCATCGCCCTCGATGTCAGCGGCGAACTGGTGTCCCCTCAGGGCTCCATCGGTTATCGCTGGGGCGAGAAGGGCAAGTGGAACATCCTGCCCCGTGAAGGCGGCGAAGGCCGTGAGATCGATCTGAAGCTGAGCCTGATCGGCGATGACGTTGCCGAAGTGGCGTTCCCGTATTTTGCCGGCGAGTCCCACGAGCACTTCCAGCACGTGGCCGGCGATGCCGTGCAATACCGCCGCGTGCCGGTGCATAACGTAGTGCTGGCGGACGGCAGCGTGGCCAAAGTCGCCACCGTGTTCGACCTGTCGGCCGCCAACCTGGCCATCGATCGCGGCCTCGGCGGCGAAAACGTGGCCAAGGATTACGACGACGCTTCCGTGCCTGGCACCCCGGCGTGGCAGGAGCAGATCACCGGCGTCAGCCGCGAGAAAGCCATCCAGATTGCCCGTGAGTTCGCCGACAACGCCGACAAGACCAAGGGTCGCTCGATGATCATCGTCGGCGCGGCGATGAACCACTGGTACCACATGGACATGAACTACCGCGGGCTGATCAACATGCTCATGCTCTGCGGGTGTGTCGGCCAGACCGGTGGCGGTTGGGCGCACTACGTTGGTCAGGAAAAACTCCGTCCGCAATGCGGCTGGCTGCCCCTGGCGTTCGGCCTGGACTGGAACCGTCCGCCTCGCCAAATGAACGGCACCAGCTTCTTCTACGCCCACAGTTCGCAGTGGCGCCACGAGAAGATGAGCATGCACGACGTACTCTCGCCGCTGGCCGATAAATCGCAATTCCCTGAGCATGCGCTGGACTACAACATCCGCGCCGAACGTGCCGGCTGGTTGCCCAGCGCACCGCAACTCAACACTAACCCTTTGCACATTTGCCGTGACGCGGCTGCGGCCGGCATGGACCCGAAAGACTACGTGGTCAAGTCGCTGCAGGACGGCTCGCTGCGCTTCTCCTGCGAACAGCCGGACAGCCCGGTCAACTTCCCGCGCAACATGTTCATCTGGCGTTCCAACCTGCTGGGCTCCTCGGGCAAGGGCCACGAGTACATGCTCAAGTACCTGCTCGGTACCAAGAACGGTGTGATGAACGAAGACATCGGCCAGGTCGGCGACTGCAAACCCGAAGAAGCCGAATGGGTGGACGAGGGCGCCATTGGCAAGCTCGATCTGGTCACTACGCTGGACTTCCGCATGTCCTCGACCTGCGTCTATTCCGACATCGTGTTGCCGACCGCGACCTGGTACGAAAAAGACGACATGAACACCTCGGACATGCACCCGTTCATTCACCCGTTGTCGGCAGCGATCGACCCGGCGTGGGAATCGCGTTCCGACTGGGAAATCTACAAAGGCATCGCCAAGGCGTTTTCCAGCATGTCCGAAGGGCACCTGGGCGTTGAGAAGGATCTGGTGACCATCCCGTTGATGCACGACAGCGTCGGCGAACTGGCCCAACCGTTTGGCGGCACCGACTGGAAAAGCGACGGCGTGGCACCGGTGCCGGGCAAGAACGCACCGAACCTGCATGTGGTGGAGCGTGACTACCCGAACATCTACAAACAGTTCTCGTCCCTCGGGCCATTGCTGGAGAAAAACGGCAACGGCGGCAAAGGCATCAACTGGAACACCGAAGACGAAGTGAAATTTCTAGGTGAACTCAATCACAAAGAAGGCGATGCCGGTATCAGCCAGGGTCGGCCGAAAATCGACACGGCCATCGATGCCGCAGAAGTGATTCTGTCCCTGGCGCCGGAAACCAACGGCCAGGTCGCCGTCAAGGCCTGGGCCGCGCTGTCGGAATTCACCGGTATCGACCACAGCCACCTGGCGCTGTCCAAGGCCCATGAGGCCATCCGTTTCCGCGACATTCAGGCACAGCCGCGCAAGATCATTTCCAGCCCGACCTGGTCGGGTCTTGAAGACGATCACGTCAGCTACAACGCCGGCTACACCAACGTTCACGAAGGGATTCCATGGCGCACCATCACCGGTCGCCAGCAGTTCTACCAGGATCACCCGTGGATGCAGGCGTTCGGCGAGCAACTGATGAGTTATCGCCCGCCCGTCAACACCCGCACCATCGAAGGGGTGAAAGGCAAGCGCAGCAACGGCCACAAGGAAATCGTCCTGAACTGGATTACCCCGCACCAGAAATGGGGCATTCACAGCACCTACAGCGACAACCTGCTGATGCTCACCCTCAGCCGTGGCGGGCCAATTGTCTGGCTCTCGGAGAACGACGCGAAAAGCGCCGGCATCGAGGACAACGACTGGATCGAGTGCTTCAACGTCAACGGCGCACTGACCGCCCGGGCGGTGGTCAGCCAGCGCGTCAAGGACGGCATGGTGATGATGTACCACGCACAGGAACGGATCGTGAACGTGCCCGGTTCGGAAACCACCAAGACCCGTGGCGGACACCACAACTCGGTCACCCGCGTCGTGCTCAAGCCGACCCACATGATCGGCGGCTATGCCCAGCAAGCCTACGGTTTCAACTATTACGGCACGGTCGGTTGCAACCGCGATGAATTCGTCGTGGTGCGCAAAATGTCCAAAGTCGACTGGCTCGATGGTTCAAGTGGCGATGACCTGCCGCGTCCACTGCCGACCGATATCGAGGAGAACTGAGATGAAGATTCGCTCACAAATCGGCATGGTTCTGAACCTGGACAAATGCATCGGTTGCCACACCTGTTCCATTACCTGCAAAAACGTCTGGACCAGCCGCGAAGGCATGGAATACGCGTGGTTCAACAACGTCGAATCGAAACCCGGCATCGGCTACCCGAAAGAATGGGAAAACCAGGACAAGTGGAAGGGCGGCTGGATCCGCAATGCCAACGGCACGATCAACCCGCGCATCGGCGGTAAATTCCGCGTGTTGGCGAACATTTTCGCCAACCCGGATCTGCCGAGCCTCGACGACTATTACGAACCGTTCGACTTCGATTACCAGCACCTGCACACCGCACCACTGGGCGAGCATCAGCCCACTGCGCGCCCGCGTTCGCTGATCTCCGGCAAGCGCATGGAGAAAATCGAGTGGGGCCCGAACTGGGAAGAAATCCTCGGCACCGAATTCGCCAAGCGCCGCAAGGACAAGAACTTCGACAAGATTCAGGCGGACATTTACGGCGAGTACGAAAACACCTTCATGATGTATTTGCCGCGCCTGTGCGAGCACTGCCTCAACCCGACGTGCGCAGCGGCTTGCCCGAGCGGTGCGATCTACAAGCGTGAAGAAGACGGCATCGTCCTGATTGACCAGGAGAAATGCCGTGGCTGGCGGATGTGCATCAGCGGCTGCCCGTACAAGAAGATCTATTTCAACTGGAAGAGCGGCAAGTCCGAGAAATGCATCTTCTGCTACCCGCGTATCGAAGCCGGGATGCCGACCGTTTGCGCAGAAACCTGCGTCGGGCGCATCCGCTACCTCGGTGTGTTGCTGTATGACGCCGACCGGATCAGCGAAGTGGCGAGCACTGCCAATGAGCAGGACCTGTACGAGAAACAACTGGAGATCTTCCTCGACCCGAATGACCCGGCGGTGATTCGTCAGGCTCTGGCCGATGGTGTGCCGCAGTCGGTGATCGACTCAGCCCAGCGTTCGCCGGTCTACAAAATGGCCGTGGACTGGAAACTCGCACTGCCGCTGCACCCGGAATACCGCACTTTGCCGATGGTCTGGTACGTACCGCCACTGTCGCCGATCCAGAACGCTGCCACTGCCGGCACCGTTGGTATGAACGGGGTGATCCCGGATGTTGACAGCCTGCGGATACCACTGAAGTACCTGGCCAACCTGCTGACGGCGGGCGATGAAAAACCGGTCAAGCGTGCGCTTAAACGCTTGCTGGCGATGCGCGCCTACAAACGTTCCGAGCAAGTCGATGGCGTTCAGGACCTGCAAGTACTGAAGGATGTCGGCTTGAGCGTGGCCCAGGTCGAGGAGATGTATCGCTACCTGGCGATTGCCAACTACGAAGACCGTTTCGTGGTACCGAGCGCCCACCGTGAAGACGCCATGAGCGACGCCTTCGCCGAGCGTTCCGGTTGCGGCTTCAGTTTCGGCAGCGGCTGCAGCGGCAGTTCCGACACCAACATGTTCGGCGCCAAGAAAGCCAACCGCCGCGACATCCTGAAAACCGTCCAGTTGTGGGAGGAATGAGCATGCAAATTCTCAAAGTGATTTCGCTGCTGCTCGATTACCCGACCGAGACGCTGATTAGCGGTCGCGACGAACTGGAGCAAGCGATCATCCAGTCGCGGGAAATCAGCCCGACGCAGCGTGGTGCGTTGTTCGAATTGCTCGAGCTGATCTGCGGCAATGACCTGATGGACGGGCAGGAGCACTACGGTGCGCTGTTCGGTCGGGGGCGCTCGCTGTCGCTGCTGTTGTTCGAGCATGTGCACGGTGAATCCCGCGACCGTGGCCAGGCGATGGTCGACATGATGGCGCAATACGAAGAAGCCGGTTTTGCCATCGGCGTCAAAGAGCTGCCCGATTACATTCCGCTGTACCTGGAGTTCCTCTCCACCCGCGAAGACATCGAGGCCCGCGAGGGCCTGGCGGATGTTTCGCACTTGCTGGCCTTGCTCGCTGCACGTCTGGAAGAGCGCGAAAGCGCCTATGCCAGCTGCTTCCGGGCGCTGCTGCAAATTGCCGGGGCCGAGCCGCATCAAGCGGTCGCCGACCTGCGGGCGCAGGTCGCGGCGGAACCTCGCGACGACTCCCTTGAAGCCCTCGACAAGATCTGGGAAGAGGAGGCCGTGGACTTCCTCCAGGCCGAACAGCAGGACCGTTGCAGTTCGCTGCCTAGCGCTCCGGGCAAGGCCCGGGAAGAAAGCGCGGTGCCGTTGCACTGGGTGGATTTTCAGCATGAAGGGTTGGCCGCCGTGCCAGCCAAGGAGGTAGGCAATGTCTAAATGGAACCTGTTGTTGTTCGGGGTCTATCCCTACGTAGCCCTGGCGATTTGCCTGATCGGAAGTTGGGCCCGCTTCGACCTGTCGCAATACACCTGGAAAGCAGGTTCGAGCCAGATGCTCAACCAACGCGGCATGCGCGTGGCGAGCAACTTCTTCCACATCGGTGTGTTGTTCGTGCTGGCGGGGCATTTCGTCGGCCTGCTGACCCCGGCGTCGATTTATCACCACGTGATCAGCACTGAGAACAAGCAGTTGCTGGCAATGGTTTCGGGCGGGTTCTTCGGTCTGTTGTGCCTGATCGGCCTGCTGATGCTGGTTAACCGGCGGCTCAGCGACCCTCGGGTCCGTGCCACCTCCAGTCCTTCGGACATCCTGATTCTGCTGGTGCTGCTGGCGCAATTGCTGCTCGGTCTGCTGACCATCGTCGCGTCCACCGGGCACATGGACGGCTCGGTGATGGTGATGCTCGCCGATTGGGCGCAGAACACCGTGCTGTTGCGTCCGGTGGAAGCAGCGGCGGCCATCGCGCCGGTCAGTCTGATCTACAAGTTGCATGTGTTTCTCGGTTTGACCCTGTTTGTGCTGTTCCCCTTCACCCGTCTCGTACACATGATCAGCGCACCGATCTGGTACCTGGGGCGTCGTTATCAAATCGTTCGTCAGAAGTACTGAGGAGACAATCATGTCAGGTGGATGTGGATGTGGTGGTGGTAACGGGGGCAGCGGTGGCTGCGGTTCTTCAAAAAAAGCCGAGGACGTTCTCGACATCGCGCCGGTCGCAGAGGCGCAGTTTGAAGCCCTGCCGGTTGAGCCCGCAGGGGCCGATGACGCCCCGGCGCAGTTGATCGCCAGCAGTGAACAGGAGTGGCCGATCATCAGCGTCAACGAGGTGTCGATCACCCCGGAGGCGATGGCCCAGGAGCTGCAATATCACCCGGCCGAAAGCCGTGAGGAGGCGGTCTACCTGGCCGCCCGGGCGCTGGTGATCCGCGAGTTGTTGCAGCAGCGCATCACCGAGCTCGGTGTGTCGCTGGAGATCGGCGCCGGTGAGAACGAAGAAGAAGCGGCTACGCGCTTGCTGCTCGAACGTGAGGTGCACGTGCCTCAGTGCGATGAGGAAACCAGCCTTCGTTACTACGAAAACAATCGCGGACGCTTCCACAGCGCGCCGTTGCTGGCAGTGCGGCACATCCTGCTCGAATGCGCGCCGGATGATGTCGAGGCGCGCGCCGTTGCGCATGATCAGGCGGAAGTTCTGCTGCAACGACTGGAAGAATTCCCCGGCAGTTTCGCCGAGCTGGCCGTGAAATATTCGGCCTGCCCGTCGAAGGCTCAGGGTGGTTCTTTGGGACAAATTAGCAAGGGCCAGACCGTGCCCGAACTGGAGCGTCAGTTGTTCACTCTGGCACCGGGTCTGGCCAGCAAACCGCTGGAAAGTCGCTACGGCTGGCATGTGGTCAGTGTCGATCAGCGGATCGAAGGCATGCCGTTGCCCTATGAAGTGGTGTCGACGGCGATCCGCACGCAGTTGCAGCAAGGCGTCTGGCAGAAAGCGCTGGTGCAATACCTGCAAACCCTGATCGGTGCGGCGGATATTCGCGGCATCCACTTGCAGGGCGCCGACTCACCGCTGGTGCAGTGAGCATCGAGGCAAACCGGGAGAAGTGATGAACGCTGTGATGCAGGATGGTTTTGGGCGGCAGATCGATTATCTGCGGATGTCGGTGACGGACCGCTGTGATTTTCGTTGTGTGTATTGCATGGCGAAAAACATGACGTTCCTGCCGCGTCAGCAGGTGCTCACGCTGGAGGAGTTGCAGCGTTTGGCGACGCTGTTCGTTGGCTTGGGTGTACGCAAAATCCGTCTGACCGGCGGCGAGCCGCTGATCCGTCCGGGCATTGTCGAACTGTGCCGCAACATCGCCGCGTTGCCCGGTTTGCGCGAACTGGTGATGACCAGCAACGGCTCGCAACTGGGCCGTCTGGCCCGGCCGTTGGTCGACGCCGGGGTCAAGCGGATGAACATCAGCCTCGATAGCCTGGACGACCAGAAGTTTCGGGCGATCACCCGTAACGGCGATCTCGATCAGGTGCTCAACGGCATTGAAGCGGCGCGGGACGCAGGGTTCGAGCGGATCAAGCTCAACTGCGTGGTGATGAAAGGACGCAATTTCGATGAAGTCCCGGCGTTGGTGCAATACGCCATCGACCAACGCATCGACATCAGTTTCATAGAGGAAATGCCCTTGGGCGACGTCGGTCGTTCCCGGGGTGAATCGTTCTGTTCCAGCGACGAAGTGCGCACGTTGATCGCCAGCCAGCATCGCTTGCTCGACAGCACCGAGAACAGCGGCGGGCCGGCGCGTTATGTGCGTCTGGAACGCCATCCCGAGACCCGGATCGGTTTTATTTCGCCCAATAGTCACAACTTTTGTGGCAGCTGTAATCGGGTGCGGATGACTGTTGAAGGGAAGCTGTTGCTGTGTCTGGGACAGGACGATGCTCTGGATTTACGTGGATTGCTGAGGCGTTATCCGCTGGATGACCAACCGGTGATCAATGCGGTGCAGAAGGCCTTGCGCGGTAAACCGCTGCGGCATGATTTCAGTCCCGACAGGGAGGTGCAGATTGTGCGTTTCATGAACATGAGTGGCGGTTGATTCGGGGGCTGTGTGCTGATCCGTAATCCACCCCTCACCCTAACCCTCCCGAAACGTCGGACCGCCCCAGAGGGGCGAGGGGACTGACCGAGTTGCATATACGAAACTCTGCGACCTGGGCCTTCAGGTTGAACTCAAGTTTTGGAAGCGATAAAGATCTGCTCCCTTTCCCCCTCGCCCCTCTGGGGAGAGGGCTGGGGTGAGGGGTGGATTTCAGATCAGAGTGTTTACCCCTGGCTTACCAACAGTTTTCCTTTGCCGCCTCAGGGCGGTTTTTTTTTGCCGGCAAATCTTGATATCGATCAATTGCGAATCAGCACTTTGTCCGTAGCCTTCACTGCATCTTGTGGTTTTAAGTTTATTTAAGTCTATATGTAGTGTCTGGAGGCCAAATGCAGAGCACGCTGATCGCAGTAGGATGTAACCGCTTGCACAAGCGCGATGGCAGTCAGGTCGCCTTCGATGCCGACAAAATCCGTCAGGCATTGATCGCCGCCGGCAAGGCGACGGGGGAGTACGGCGAGGTTGAGGTTGAAGGCTTGCTTCAGGCGGTATTGGCGAGGCTCGAAGGATTGCCAAGACTCCATGTCGAGCAAATCCAGGACCGTGTTGAACGGGTGTTGATGGACGCCGGTTTCTTCCTCGCCATGCGCGCCTACATCGTCTACCGCGAACAGCACGGGCGCTTGCGCCGCGACCGCCGGACCCTGGTCGAAGTGGCGACCTCGATGAACGAATACCTGGACCGTGAAGACTGGCGGGTCCAGGCCAACGCCAATCAGGGCTATTCCCTGGGCGGTCTGGTGTTGAACGTGTCAGGCAAGGTCACCGCCAACTACTGGTTGGACGAGGTGTACAGCGAAGCCATCGGCCAGGCCCACCGCGAGGCGGATTTGCATGTGCATGACCTCGACATGCTCGCCGGTTACTGCGCGGGCTGGTCGCTGCGCACCCTGTTGCACGAAGGGCTCAACGGTGTGCCGGGACGAGTCGAAGCCGGTCCGCCGAAGCACTTGAGCAGTGCCCTGGGGCAGATGGTGAATTTCCTCGGCACCCTGCAAAACGAATGGGCCGGCGCCCAGGCGTTCAGCTCGTTCGACACCTACCTGGCGCCCTATGTGCGCAAGGATCAGCTAAGTTTTCAGGAGGTGCGCCAGGCGATCCAGGAGTTCATCTACAACCTCAACGTCCCCTCGCGCTGGGGCACCCAGACGCCGTTCACCAACCTGACCTTCGACTGGGTGTGCCCGCAAGACTTGCGTGAGCAGATACCCGTCATCGGCGGTGAGGAAATGCCGTTTGCCTATGGCGACCTGCAAGTCGAAATGGAACTGCTCAACCGCGCTTACATCGAGGTGATGCAGGCCGGCGATGCGAAAGGGCGGGTGTTCACCTTTCCGATCCCGACCTACAACATCACCCACGACTTTCCGTGGGACAGTGAAAACGCCGACCGCCTGTTCGAGATGACTGCGCGTTACGGTCTGCCGTATTTCCAGAACTTCCTCAATTCGGACCTGCAACCCAATCAGGTGCGCTCGATGTGCTGCCGTTTGCAGCTGGATGTCCGCGAGTTGCTCAAGCGGGGCGGCGGCTTGTTTGGCTCGGCGGAGCAGACCGGATCGCTCGGCGTCGTCACCATCAACTGCGCGCGGCTGGGCTATGTGTTCAAGGGAGATACCAGCGGTTTGCTGCAGCGCCTGGACGCGCTGATGGAACTGGCGATGGAGAGCCTGGAGGTCAAGCGCAAGGTGATTCAGCACCACATGGATGCCGGTTTGTACCCGTATACCAAGCGCTACCTCGGAACCCTGCGTAACCACTTCTCGACCATCGGCCTCAACGGCATGCATGAAATGCTGCGCAACTTCACCGGCGACGAGGAGGGCATGCACACCGAGCACGGCCGGCAGTTTGCCCTGAAGATGCTCGATCATGTGCGCGCCACGTTGCTGCGATTCCAGGAAGAAACCGGCCACATGTACAACCTGGAAGCGACGCCGGCCGAGGGCACGACCTACCGCTTCGCCAAGGAAGACCTCAAGCGCTACCCCGACATTCTCCAGGCCGGCAGCGTGCAAGCACCGTATTACACCAACTCCTCACAACTGCCCGTGGGCTACACCGAAGACCCTTTCGAGGCCCTGGAACTTCAAGACGAGCTGCAATGCAAATACACCGGCGGCACGGTCTTGCACCTGTACATGGCCGAGCGAATTTCTTCGACCGAGGCCTGCAAGCAGTTGGTGCGCAAAGCCCTTGGCCGCTTCCGCCTGCCGTACCTGACCGTGACCCCGACGTTCTCCATCTGCCCGGTGCACGGCTACCTCGATGGCGAGCATGAGTTCTGCCCCAAGTGCGACGAAGCACTGCTGCTGCAAGAACAGAAACCCGGCACCGTTCATTGATTTCGATCCACTCAACTGCAAGGAGCTTCACCATGACTGCATCGCAAACATTGCCCCAGGCTCAACGTCAACGCTGCGAAGTCTGGACTCGGGTAATGGGCTATCACCGCCCTGTGTCGGCGTTCAATCCGGGCAAACAGTCGGAGCACCGCGAGCGGGTGCACTTCACTGAAGGCGCGGCATTGGCCGGGCGCCAATGAGTCGAACGCTTCGGGTCGGGGGCATGGTGCCCCTGACCACTATCGACTATCCGGGACAGCTCGCCTGCGTGCTGTTTTGCCAGGGTTGCGCCTGGCGTTGTCGTTACTGCCATAACCCGCAGTTGATCCCGCCTCGTGGCACAGTCGAAGTGGATTGGCGGCGGGTGTTGGCGTTTCTGCAACGGCGTCAGGACCTGCTCGATGCGGTGGTGTTCAGTGGCGGAGAGCCCACCTTGCAGGACGGTTTGCTCGGCGCCATGGATGAGGTGCGGGCGATGGGATTTCGCATCGGCTTGCACAGCGCCGGCATCAAGCCCGTAGCGTTCGCCAAGGCACTGGCCGGGGCCGACTGGGTCGGTTTCGATGTCAAGGCGTTGCCCGAAGACTGCCAGGCGATCACCCGGGTCGAGGGCAGCGGAACGGCCAACTGGCGCAGCCTTGAGCATCTGCTGGCCAGCGGTGTCGACTACGAATGCCGCACCACCGTGCATTGGCATCTGTTTGAGCCGGCGCGTCTGCTGATCCTCGCCAAGCGCTTGAGCGAACTCGGCGTCAAGCGCTTCGCCGTGCAGTTGGTTCGCACCGAGCGGATGTTCGATCCGCTGTTGCCAAGCGTTTCGGCACAAGCCTTGCTTCCTGACTTATGGGAAGCCATGCGCGAATTGTTTCCAGCCTTCGTGTTACGGGGGTAACCGAGGCTGAGGTTTTACGTTTAGCAGGGACATCCATCATTAGGTTTTCAAATGCGCTGCCAATCGGCAGGTATCAAACGGGGAGCATTTGATATGGCCAAATTAACCACAGCACAACGTATCGTCATCGGCTTTGCCATCGCGCCGTTGGCTTTGATGGGCATGGCGTTTTACGCGTTGCACGATCTGGCAACGCTCAAGGAACAGGCGGTAGTCATCGTCAAGCAGGACTGGCCGAAGATCGATCCGATCATGGTCATTGCCACCGGCGTGCGCGATAACGCCAGGAACACTCGGGACTTACTGATCGATAAAGACAATCAGCAAGTTCAGCAGTCGATCGACACCACCAAGAAACGGATCACCCAGGCACTCGAAACGCTTGAGCCGTTGTTCTATTTGCCCGAGGGCAAAACCGCTTATGCCGCGCTGAAGAAGAATCGCGAAGCCTACGTGGCGGCGTTCACTCAAGTGCAGGTGTTGATCCGGCAAGGGGCCTTCGATGACGCCATGACACAGCTGAAACAAAAGGTCGTGCCGGCCGAGCGCGAGGTTTATGGCAGCCTGGATCAGTTGATGGCGCTGCAAGGCAAAATATTCGCCGACCGGGAACAGTCGGCGCAGGAACTGTACAGCGATGCCCGGCGCAATATGCTCGGGTTGTTTTTGTTCTGTGTGGCGCTGGTTATCGCCGCGGCGGTGATCGTCACGCGCAGTGTGACCCGTCCATTGGGCGGCGAACCGGATGATGCCGCACGGTTTTTGAGTCAGATCGCTCAAGGCGACCTGACGATTCAGGTGCCCGTGAACTCAAGTGTCGGCGGCAGCGTGATGATGAACATGCACCAGATGCAGCAAAGTCTGAATGCCATGGTCAAGCACATCGCGACTTCGGTTGACCAGGTGGCCAGTTCCTCCGAAGAGCTGAGTGCGGTCAGCAGCCAGACCAGCAGCAACCTGCAATTGCAGGGGCTGGAGATCGAGCAGGCGGCCACCGCAGTGAACCAGATGACCGCTGCGGTCGATGAAGTGGCGCGCAATGCGGTCAGCACCTCCGAGGCCTCGCGGCAATCCGAGCAAACCGCACAGCGCGGGCGTGAACAGGTTCAGGAAACCGTGGTTTCAATCGGTGCACTGGCCGAGGGCGTCACCGACACCTCACAACGCATCGAGCAACTGGCGGGCCGGGTGCAGGACATCAGTAAGGTGCTGGACGTGATTCGTAGCATCGCCGAGCAGACCAATTTGCTGGCCCTCAACGCGGCCATCGAAGCGGCCCGTGCCGGTGATGCCGGACGCGGTTTTGCCGTGGTCGCCGATGAAGTGCGCGCCTTGGCGCATCGCACTCAAGAGTCCACCCAGGAGATCGAGCAGATGATTGGCAACATTCGCCTCGATACCGGCCACGCGGTGACGGCCATGCAAAGCAGCAGCAACCTGGTGCGGGCCACCCTTGAAGTGGCGCAACGCTCGGGTGATGCATTGGATGAGATCACCCGGTCGATCTCGCAGATCAACGAGCGCAACATGATGATTGCCAGTGCCACGGAGGAGCAGGCATTGGTGGCGCGGGAGGTGGATCGCAATCTGATGGGGATTCGCAACTTGTCCGAGCAGGTCTTGCTGGGTGCCCAGCATACTCACACGGCGGGTCATGATTTGGCGCAGATGGCCGGGGCGCTGCACCAGACGGTGGCGCGTTTTAAAGTCTAGGTAATTCGGGGTGGTGGTTGTGGATGAGGGCGCTCAGGACCAGCCCCAGAACTGCAACCACCAGCCGAACCCTACCAAGCCGATTGCGAGTAACAGGCAAGTGCTGCCAGCGCAGCGACGAACCTGGGAAAGGCCTTCGCGGTTAAGCCGTTTCCATCCCAGCAACAGGCTCCAGCCCATCGCGGCCATTAACAGACAAGCCCTGGCCGGTTGTACCCATTCCAGCAGCAGACCTTCATAGCGCAGCAATTTCACCGTTGTGGCCGACAGCCCGAGAAACAATCCCGCACCACCCAGGGGCGTGAGTGTCAGCGCCAGGGGCCAATACAGTGCAGGATCTTGCGCCAGTCGAGCCGTCAGGCGCAGCAGGATCATCAACGCCGTGCCCAACACCATCGAGCTCAAACCCAGATAAACGACGATGCTGAAACCATCGAGCCAACTGAAGCTGTCGTTGAGCTGTGGGTAATGGGTGAGCAGCCACCAGGGCGCGTTGTCCTGCAATGCCCAGAGTTGGTCGTGCTGGACCAGCCATTCGGCGAGGGTTTGTTTGAGGGCGACGAACCATGGGCTGACTGTCCACTGGAACGCGCCCATGGCCAGGCCGATCACACCGAACAGCAATAAGCGCGCGTCCCACGGTGACAGCGTCTGCGCTGTAGCGTGAAGAATCTCTTGGTTGCTGGAGCGGGCGATCAGCTGAACGGCGCCGCGTTGTCCGCTGCAGCGTCCGCAGGCATGGCAGTCACTGGCGCCTCGCATTCGACGGATATCGAGCAAGGGCGCGCAGTTGGGCGGCGGCAGGCGTGGCGGGGCATTGTCCATCCAGCGTTGTTCGTCGACCTGAAAATGTACGGGAGCCAGGCGGGCGAGCAGGGCGAAGACGCCGCTGACCGGGCACAGGTATCGGCACCAGACCCGCTTGCCCCGAGCAAACAGAAACCCGACAACGACCGCAGCGACGGTCGAACCACCCAGAATCAACAGCGCCGCCTGGGCGTAGTCATAGACGCTGATCAACTGGCCGTAGAGGGTCGTCAGGCAGAACGCGAGGGTTGGCCAGCCGCCCCAGCGCAACCAGCGCGGCACCCCCAAACCTTTGCCGTAATGGCTGGCCCATTCGCTGAGTGAACCTTCCGGGCAGAGAACGCCACACCAGAGTCGTCCGAACAGCACGATCGACAGCAGCACGAACGGCCACCAAACGCCCCAGAACAAAAACTGCGCGAACAGGGTCAGGTTATCGAGCATCCGTGCCTGGCTGTCCGGCAGCGGCAACACCGCCGGTACCACCAATAGCAATGCGTAGAACAGTACAACGGCCCATTGCACGGCACGAATGACGGGCGCGTGACGACGCATGCCGTCGCCCAGGCGCTGCAGCCATCGATTGCGGCGACTCAGCTCAGGCATGGGACTTTTTCCGCAGCACGTTGACGCAGCCAACCGCCGACGGCCAGCCAATAGCCGGCCAGCACCAGTAACGTCATGCCGCTGGGCGTCGCGCGATAACCGGCAAAACCCGCGAGAAAACCACCCAGTCCATGGCTGTCGCTGAGCAATGCGCTGCTGTCCCAAAGCGCATCACCAACGAGGCGGTACATCACCTCCGGTAAATCCATGGCAAGTAATTGACCGCCGATTCGCTCGGTGCCGCTGACCAGCAATGCCGCGCCGAGTACCAGCAAAACAGCTTCGCTGATGGCAAAGAATCGCTGCCACGAAATGAACCGGCGACTGCTGTGCAGCAGGGTAATAGTCAGCGCCGACAACACCAGTCCTAATGCACCGCCGATAGTAAACAACCCGAGTTGCGGACCTCGCAATTGAGCACCGGCGCCATAGAGAAAGACCACCGTTTCACTGCCTTCGCGGCTGACGGCGAGCATGGCCAGCAGTAACAGACCTGCGCCACCTTGCCGGGCCAGGTGGCTATCGGCGTGTCGTTGCAAATCGTGCTTGAGCGTGCGCCCGTGGCGGTGCATCCAGCCGACCATTTGCACGATCAGCAGGCTGGCCACCAGCGCGAGTGCGGCCTGGAACCATTCACTGGCGGAGCCGCTCATGGCCTCACCGGCAAACAGAATCAATACCGCCAGCAGGCCCGAAAGCATCAACCCCAGCACGACACCCGTCCACAAGTACTTCGCCAGTCGATCACCCTGATGCTGCTGGCTGACCCAGGCCTGGAGAATGCCGATCACCAGCAGCGCCTCGACGCTTTCGCGCCAGACAATGAACATTGATTGATTCATCAAAACTCCGTGTTTGAACGGGTTATTTCGCGAGGATGCCGCCCTCGGGCAGTTGCGGATTGAACTCGTCGAAGAAGGGGTAGTGGCCGGGCCTGAGTGGGTGAATGACCACGAAGGTTGTCACGCCCGGCGACAGTACTTTTTCAACCCGCAACGGTGTGCTCTCGAACTCTGCTGGCCCTTGACCGATATTTTTCAGGATGATCTTGAAGCGCTGTCCGGCCGGCACCTCCAGCAGGGCCGGAGTGAAGTGACCATCGCGCAGGTTGAGTTCATAGCTCGGTAATTCGGCATAGGCCGTGAACGGCGCCACTGCTCCGGCAAGCATCAGCCAGGCAATCTGCAGGCGCTTCATTCAATAGCCGCCTTTTTTACCGATGCCGGCGTAGATGAATTCGTAGTGCAATTCGCAGCGTTCAAACCAGGGAGCCACACCGGTTTCCTTATCGGTATGGCGGCCAAGGGACCCATGACCGCCGGGCGGCAGGACGGTGAAGGTCAGCTGATATTTGCCTGGGCCGAGCAGCTTTACATTGTCGCCATAGTGCGGGCCGTCATTGGCGACCATGGCGTGGAAATCGCCTTTGAGTTCGTTCTCGTTGCCCTGCTTTTTCAGGTTGAACGAGACATTGAGGTAAGGCACGAAACTGCCTTCCTGGAAGCCCTGTCGATTGTCCGCCGTGGCGCGAATGTCGGCTTCCAGATGCACATCGGAATCCGCAGTGGCCCGCATCATGCCGGCAGGTGCCATCTCGATCGGCTGCAAATACACCGCCCCGACTTCCAGCCCCGGACACAACTGGGGTTCCCCGATCGGGTATTCCTTGGCCTGAGCCAACGGTGTGAGCAAGAGCAGGGCGAGTGACAGCGAAAAGGTCGTACGCATGATGTCTTCCTGGGCACTAACGAGTAGGAGCCCGAGTCTAGGAAGCTTTCCTGCGAACAATAATGATTGTTATCAAGTTTTCAGCGATTAAGGCATTCGATTTCAGTCCTTGATCCGTATCAAGGGCGTTCTTGCGCAGGCGATGTAGGTTGGAGGCTCATCCTAGAGGCGAACAGGGGAGCGACATGGCCAAGAATTTTCCCATCAGCCCCAAGCACCCCGAGCGCATTTGCTGGGGCTGCGACAGATACTGTCCAGCCAATTCCCTGGCGTGTGGCAATGGCTCCGACAGGACAATGCATCCAGCCGAAATGATCGGAGACGATTGGTATCTGCATGGCGACTGGGGCATTGAACCGTTGATCTCAGTCGAAGACGTGACGGACGATCCCGGCCTGAAGGGCTGAGCAACCCTGTAGAAACATGGAAACCACCTGACGGAATTTTTTTTGAAATCAAGGGGTTGCCAGCCTTGGGAAATCAGTACATAATTCACGCCATCGAAAGCACTGATCGCTGAAAAAGCTCAATGTTTTCAAGGAGTTAGATCGCGAATCTTACTCCAAGTTTGTACGCGTTTGGTGTTGTGCTACATGACATCAGATGTTTGAGGCCGAGTAGCAAAATGGTTATGCAGTGGATTGCAAATCCACCTACGCCGGTTCGATTCCGACCTCGGCCTCCACTCTTGAAAACCCCGTAGATCAATGATCTACGGGGTTTTTTATTGCGCGTAGAAAAGTGAAGTGTTCCGCAATTTTCAGGTGGTGTTCCGCAACTGAGAAAGATAGAAGCGCCTATGGTCAGGAGGATGACAGGCTGCCGTCGATCCAGGCAGTGGGAAAACGTTCTAGAGCAGGTTTACGGTCAGAACCAGAAAGAAAGTCGCGAGTCTACGCAATTCTCAGGTCTGGCTAATCAGTCAAACGCCGATAGATTTTACGTTGCTGTGCAGACTTCAAGACGGTGCATGCTGCCATTTGTCCTTAGTCATTTTTTTAGATAATCTGAACTAAAGCTTGGCAGGAACAACATACTGGAGATATAGGCTTCAGCCTTCAAAGCTGAGTAGCACATCAGAAGTGGTTTAAAGCCAAACTATCGAAACTGAGTGCTTTGAATAAATATAATAATGCGGGTGCATAAAAATGCCCGCATCTTGTGATACGAGCATTTTTATCCAGCTACAAGACAGTCGCGCTTTCGTGTTCAGCTTAGTATTCATACCAAGCTGAAGCTAGAGCGAGAAATTTAGTAAAAAATACTATTTGGCGATTTGAATTTCGACATCACCGTTTGTTACATTGCTGGTTTTGATGTGCGCTAGTCCCGATTAATCCGCTGCGTGCGGTTTTTTTATACCAGGAGTTTGTATGTCCATCACGAAACAGCAATTGCTACGAATCCTCCCAAACGCCCGCCGCCAAGCGGGCGTTTTTGTATCCGCCCTCAATGCGGCCATGGCGCATCGGCAGATCAACACACCGACGCGGCAGGCTGCGTTCCTGGCCCAGGTCGGGCACGAGTCTGGCCAGCTGCAGTACGTCCGTGAGTTGGGTGGCGATCAGTAACTGAGCAAATACGACACCGGCAACTTGGCCGCGAAACTGGGCAACACCCCAGAGGCGGATGGAGATGGCCAGCGCTATCGCGGTCGCGGCCTGATCCAGGTGACCGGCCGCAATAACTACCTGCGCTGCAGCTTGGCACTGTTCGGCGACGAGCGTTTGCTGCGCACCCCTGAGCTGCTCGAACTGCCGCAATGGGCGGCCGAGTCAGCGGCGTGGTTCTGGTGGGTACGTGAGCTGAACGCCCTGGCGGATCGGGATGAGTTCGAAGCGATCACCCGCAAGATCAACGGGGGTCTCAATGGCCTGGAGGATCGGCTGCAACTGTGGACCCGGGCGAGGGCCGTGTTATGCGTGTCGTCGACCTGATCCCCGCATCGTACCGGCTGTTAGCCATTGGCGTGCTGCTTACCGCATTGGCCGGCGGATCTGCCGCGTCGGCCTGGAAGGTTCAGGACTGGCGTTACGGCCAGCAACTCGCCGAACAGGCCGGCCTGCACAAGGACGATCTGATCGCCATCAGCAACGCCGCCGCTGACCAAGTGCGCACGGCACAGGACAATCGTCTGGCCCTGGAGCAGCGGCTGTCGGCCAGTGAACAAACTCACTACAAGGAACTGAGCGATGCTCAACACAACCAGGCTCGCCTGCGCGATCGCCTTGCCACTGCTGATCTGCGGTTGTCAGTCCTACTCGACGCCACCGATGCAACCAATAGCGACACAGTGTCAGCCGCCACCTCAGCCGGCGGCGTGGTTCATGGAGGCACTCGAGCCCAATTTGACCCAGCGCATGCTCAACGAATTATCGGCATCACCGATGTCGGCGACCAAGGACTGATCGCCCTGGCGGCCTGTCAGGCCTATGCCAAAGAAGTCTCAACACCGAAGTGAAAAAGAGCGACCGGGGTGGATGGGTCAACATCCAATCCACGGCAATATCTGTCCGCGTCAATCTGCCAGTACCGATGTATGCAGAACATCTGTACTGGCTTCGGCGCTACTTGACCTCCTCAACCTCATAATTCACGTAGCCGAACTCGTTGTTGCGAGCCGCCATGTATTTGCCGTTTTGCTCGAAAACTGTGGCCTCGAAGGGGGTGCCGCCGAGTGTTGTCACTAGATGTCCGTCCTTGATTTCATATTTGGCCGGCACGCCAAACTGGCCGCCATGCAGCATGTTCAGGTATTCCCCTTGCATAGACGGCTTGCCATCGACGCTGGTGACCAGGCGTTGGCCTTCGGGGCCATAGACGATCTCGAACGTCTGGCCGGTGACGGTATTGCGCACCTTGATGGTTTTGCCCACCACGTAGGTTTGTAATTGCTCGTTAGTGAGCGCTTTGGCGCCTTCGGTTTTCAGCTGGTCGATGGTTTTGCCACCAGTGACAAGCTTGCTGTCCTCAGCATTTGGCGTGTACCAGATCGGCGAGGTCCACGCGCGTTCCTGGACAGTGGCCGAGACGTCGGCCGGCGGCGGTACTTGCAGCTTGGCCGCGTCATAGGTGCTCCAGCGCGGTGTCGGGATCTGCAATACGCGGGCGTAGTAGAACGCGTGTTGGGCCGGATCGAAGTCCGGATCGACCCAAACTTTTTTCAGCTCGGTGGCACCAATGGTATTGGTGTAAGTCGCCTTGGAAACATCGACCGTCGAGCCCACTGGCGGGAGCTTGCCGGTGGCCTGGTCCGGTTGGCGATCCCCGGACCAGGCGACGTCGTAGATCTTCTCGAAGGTCTGGCCGTTTTTGGTCCAGCCCTTGATGATCTGGATTCGGTCAAGGTTGCCATCGTCGGCATCCTTGACCGCCCACGCCACGAAGGACGGCGTCTGTTTACCCTGTTTTGCCGGCAAGTCGCCGCCCATGGGGACGCCCTTGGCGTAGGCGGCATGCACCCAGTCTTTTTCATTCCACAAACTGCTGTCGAAGCCCCAGCCACCAAACATGCGCACCGGGATGCGCACGCCGCTGGTGCCATAGACTTCTTTACGCTTCATGGCATCGAAGATCGATTCACGGGTGTTTTCTTCAGCCCACACGCCGGCCAATCCGGACGTGCTGGTTTGCAGGGCCACCATGCCCGAGTTCTGTTTGCCGGAAATACGCGCTGCTGGGGTGCTGTCGGTAAAACCGTGGGAGCCGAAGTTGTAGCTCTGCGAATAGGGGATCACCCCGTTGTGCGAATCGCTGGCGCCGACCACACCCATTTTGTACGGGTTGTATCCACGGGTTTGTTGCAAAGCCATGCCGTTTTGCCAGGCTTGCCTGATGTAACTGCCATTGAGTTTCGACGTGCTGTTGTCGATGCCAAGCAGGAAATTCATGATTTCATAATTGGCAAATTCGTCGGTCGGCGACAGTTCGGGGTGGGTTTCTGAGGTGCCCTTTACCTGGTGAATTTCGGTGAGGGATTCATTACGCATCCGCGTCTCGGCCCAGGCGGCATCAATGGGGCGGCCACGGTCATCTACGTCCACTGGAAACATCAGGCCATTGCTGAGGTTGGCATTGTGGGAGATCGCCAGTACCTCGTTGCCTTTTTTGCGTTGATCGTCCATCCAGCCCCACAAATCCTCGGGTTTGTCCGAATCGATGGCCGTGAAGGGCAGGTCCGGCACCTTCTTCGAGTCGCGGAAAAACACATTGCGGTGCATGTTTTGATTGTTGGGGGCTGAGGTCCATTCATAGGCGACAAACGTGGTGAACTTGCCGGGCTTGTAGTACTTGTCGGCGATGGCGATGTTCTGCTGCCAGATATTGCCGGCAACCTTCGGATCAATCAGCTCCTTGATCGGGTGGCTCAAGCTGCCGGCGATCCATTTGAACACCCGGTTGAAATCTTCCGGGGTTTTGACAATCAGCTTTTGCGCGATGGGCAGCTTGCTGAAGTCTGACTTCGGATCGTTGGCCAGGGCGATCACGCCCACGTATTCCGAGTGGTCGGTCACGCCATGGAAATCCAGCGGACGACCCTTGAGCTGCACCTCAAACCCCATTGGATGCTTGATCGGCATCCCAAGTGAGTATTGGTACGTCTGCTCGGGATCGACCTGGTGGTTGCCGATCAGGTAGGCATCAATCGACCAGGAGCTGTGCGAGTGCGTCTGGCCAAAGTAAACCTCGCGATCCGGGTTGCCCTCTGCCAATGCCAGCGTGCTGACAGTTAGCACGGCGCAACCGAGCAGTGTTGGCGCGGTGAAGTGTGTAGGGGATTTCATATTCCACGTCTCCGGAATACGGCAATGACAGGGTGCAACTCAGGACAAGAAACTCGAGACTCTTTCGAAAAACCAGAAGGCAGCCAGCGTACCCAACCCGTAAGAAGCAATCGGTCGGGCATACAGGACTGCGGGCCATGGCAGTCGACAACGCAGCAACAATGCGCGCAGGCCCAACACGACGGCGACGAACATCAGCTGGCCGATCTCGACGCCGACATTGAAGGTGAACAGCGCCAGCGGCAGGTCGCGCTGCGGCAAACCGATTTCCGCCAGCGCACCGGCAAAACCGAAGCCATGCAACAAGCCAAAGCAGAACGCCACCACCCATGGCCACTGGATGGTGAAACTGGTTTCATCACGGTTCTTGCGGGCGATTTCCACCGCCAGCAACAGAATGCTCAGCGCAATCGTCGCTTCCACAGGAGGGCCGGGCAGCCTCACCGCACCCAGTGTCGCGAGTGCCAGAGTGATGGAATGGGCGAGGGTGAATGCGGTGATGGTCTTCACCAGCATCCAGCCATTACCCACCAGCAGCAGGAGACCGAAGACGAACAGCTGGTGATCGAAGCCCCCCAGGATGTGTTGCATGCCATGAACCAGAAATGCACCGGCTACCGAGAACGCTCCCGGTGTGGCAGCGATCTCTATCCAGGGTTGCGCAGGGTGGACGAGGGTGGTCGTCAGGCTGCCGTCCAGGAGCGAGATACGCACCAGCACATCGGTGATGCTCGCTTGCAGGCCAATGAATTCAATACGTTGCCCGACCAGTCCTGCGGGACCGGCTTCAATGACCCGACGCTCGATCAGTGAGTCGTTCAGTTCGCTTCCCACGGGCTCAACGACAGTGCGCACACTTTCGGCAAACCGGAGCGCAATCGGCAACCGCATGCCAGAAAGCACAGGCGTGCGCCACAGTACGTCATAGCGCCCGGCGGCCGTTTCGTTGAGTTCCAGGTAAGCGGGGCGTGACTCATGAGCGATGGCCGTTAGCCCCATGAACCAGAGCACCAACATCAGCCATACTGCGCGCCTCATCGCGGCCGCTCCGTGGGTATGGCGGCAATCGCACCGGCGGATGCAGGTATCATCACCACCACCTCATAGCGTGCTTTCAGTGCATCGAAATTCGCGCGTTTCGATGCGCTGCGTTGTTCGGACAACCAATCGGACTTGACCTGCTGGGCCACGGCTTCGAAAGGCGGAGGAGATGATTTGGCCAGCGCATCAATCCACACCAGGTGCCAGCCAAAACCCGACTCCACAGGCCCCACCCAGCTACCCGGCGTTTGCTTGAACAATGAAATGGCGAACGATGAACCAAAGATCCGCGCCACCTGATCCTGGGATTGTTCTGAGTAGGCGTTTTTAAACATAAAGGCATCGCCTTCACCACTGTTCTTGTCAGACAGCCCACTTAGTGCGGACTGAGCCTGCGCTTGCGCATCCGCACCACGTTTGTCCAAAGCGAAAAACAAATGACGGAAGGTCAAAAGTGGCGGCGGGGCATATTGGTCCTGATGCTGGTTGTACCAGGCCTCCAGTACACCGGGTGCCGGTTCGCGAAGTGACGCTACATCCTCCGCGAGGAAGTCCATTTTTTGCGCCAGTCGGCGGCGAATAATAGTGTCGTCTTTATCCAGGCCAAGTTTCAGTGCTTCGCGATAGAGGATTTCCTCTTTCACATATTCCTCAATCAGGCCCTGCAACTGTTGCTCCGATGCGGGTCGTTGCCATCGCGCCAGCCAGGAAATCGCGATCCGCTGAACAACGTCAGGGGTGATTTCGATCCGTTGCGGATCTTGATTAAGGGTTGAGCGGTGTAAACCTCCGTACAGCACAAAGAGTGCAAAACCGGCGATTAGAAAGTGCAATAACGGCTGGCGAATGCATCGCTTGATTAACGAAAGTCGAGATTCTTTCGCTTCGCAGACGCTTAAGTTCATGACTTATTGCCCCACGCTATACTCGAATGGTTTTCGAGCACAGTGGAGTATTGCTGTTGGATTGGAACTTTCCACCAAGGCTAATCACGATAAGCACTAAGGCTTAGTCGCAATCGGATTAACCAATTCCCCAGTCTTGCACCCATGCAGCCCGGGATGGAGCGCCCATATGACGAAAGGACTGCTTGTTTTCGCCGCGATCATCGAGGCAGCCACTGGCGTGGCGCTGATACTTGTCCCGTCGCTGGTAGGGCAACTTTTGCTTGGCATCGAACTAACGGGCGTCATCGTCCGCGTTGCCGGTATCGCCCTCATCGCATTGGCCGTCGCCTGCTGGCCCGGCTCACCCTTGTTCGGCATGTTGATCTATAACGCAGCCGTGACGGTGTATCTCACCTACGTTGGCATCTCGGGCAATTCGAGTGGGGTTCTCTTGTGGCCCGTGGTCATCCTGCACGGAGTCATGACGGTACTTTTGATTCGAGCAATGACCAGGGAGACTTCACATTGAGCCAATTCTGTTGAAAAACTCGACTTCGGTTGTCATGGCTGAAAAGTACGCGTTTGAGATTAAAGTCCGAGACTTGCGCAGAAAACTCAGGACCAGATTTGATGTGGCCGCGTGCAAAAAAAGACGCTTTCACCGTTCAATGCATTGCTAGCCAGGCCCGGCCGACTTTTTCGTCACAATCGGCCGATTGCAGTCTGTCACGAAGGGTTGTAATGAACCTATAGCGGACTATCAGAGATGCCCCCGAAGTCAGGGGAAATTCGTCGCATCTGGGGGCAGTGCCTCGAGGGCTCCAGACTTATCACCAAGAATTTGAATCGGTCAAAGGTGTTCATCCGCCGCACTGACACTGATTTTAGCTTCTTGGGCGAAGCGAAACAGACCCACACCGAGGAAGAATGTGGCAACTACAAAAAGAAGGCCGGCACCATAGGCGTACTTGAAGCCCATGAACTCAGTTAAAAAGATGACAGCGAGCAGCAGGGTGGCGCAAAGTCCGCCGCGCAAAGAAGACAGGATACCAGCGTTTAATAATTCAGCCCGCCGCCTCAATCGCTCCAGATCGGCCCTGAGGTGCGCACGCCTCTGGTCGTCTTCGGGGATCGCATTGAGTACCCGTGTACGGTCGATGACAACTGATAACCTCGAAGTCATTAACGAAACGAACGCAGCTATTGCACCGAGGAAAAACGTCGGGGCTGTTGCTTGTGAAAAGATTTGCGACAACCGCACAGCGTCAGGAATGAATTCGTTCAATTTAGGGACCACCTATAGGGCTAGGCCGAGTATTTGCAATTCTCCATTTGACATAATTCGCGGTGAAAAGACAGGGCGCACCCCTGTTATCAGCTGAGGGCCTCAGTACAGTCTTGGGGCTGAGTATTACTGACAACAGGGCACCAACGTCAGGCCAAGCCTGTGAGTTGGTCGGAACGCCCTGTCGTGGAGCGTAGAGCAGTCCAGGAGACTTTCAACAGTGAGCAAACGTTTTTATGCCGTGTAGTGGGTCATCCTGACACTAAAAATAAATACAGGTCCCTCGAATCTTGTTGCTGGACACTTGCGACGGGCTCCTATTGGCCGATTTCTGCCTGATCGCGACCGTCAGCTATGAAAGCGGTCCTTCACGATCAGCTACTTTCGACGGTGGAATAACGCTTTGTAAATGCATGCAGGCTCGCGTGTAATAGTATCGTGAGCCTTGGATTAGGCTGTTCTCAACCTGATATGGATGCGACGGACAAACAATGAACACTGCTCAACTATCGATTCGACAGTACATAAAAGCCAAGGACGGCAACCGCCCACATTTGTTACACCAAGCCTTTGCGCCAGACGCGATACTGGACATGATCGTGCACACGGGATCTATCTCGTTTCCCTCCCACGTTGAAGGCCTTGGACCTATCGGCGATGTGCTGGTCAGGCGATTCGGCCAGACCTTCGAAAACGTCTATACCTTTTGCCTGGGACGCCCACCTGAACTGGAGGCCAAAACATTCCAATGCAAATGGCTGGTCGGCATGTCCGACAAGAACTCCGGCGAAGCCCGTGTCGGTTGCGGTCTGTATGAATGGCAGTTCAGCCCCGAGTCGGGACTTGTCGAGAGGCTCACTATCACCATTGAGCACATGAAAACCCTGCCAGCGACTGATCTGCACTGCATCATGGAGTGGGTATCGCATCTGGATTACCCGTGGTGCCGCTCGGAAGCGTTAGTGAGCAATGCTCCAAACATTGACACGCTTAAAGAGGTGATCCAGTACGCTGCGGCCAATAATCCAACCCGACCCTCGTAGGTGTAAGGGCGTCATCAGGACCGCAAGCGTCATCTTGATAAACTGCCGGTTGTGAGAAGGGCAGCAGTCGACCTGCTGATCAGCGCACCGCAGAAAGGCTGGAGCGCCTCCCCTTGCTGCGCCCTGGTGATGCTCAGTTCTTTGGCCCTCGAGCGCATCGAACAGACGCATAGCAGCAGCTTCGCCTGCGACCTGAAAAAGTGGCTTCAGATCATGCAGGGGGCGGACATGCCTACCATGCGACCATGCCCAGCGATTCCCTCGCGCGGTTTAACGAAGTGATGAAAGAGACGCAAGCCTACGGTTTCGACAAGATCCGCGGCGAACAACAGGCTCTGGGCGATCGGGTGCGCGCAATGTTGACCGGCAAAGGCATCAAAAGCGTGGCCGCAGCCGGTTTTCAGGCCCCTGGCGTAGTGGTGAGCTACGCCGATGATGCCGACTTTCAGACCTTCCGCATCGGTCTGTTCGGACTCGAAAAGCTGCACAATATTGAGCGCACGGTCAGCCCCCTCGAGCAGACACTGGACGAGGTGATGGTTAACTAAGCCCTCATCTTGCCCGCAGCACATACCGAACTTGTGAATTCTAGGATGGCGGTTTCGAGGGCGAGCTGATTTTCGTTGATCTTGAATAGCAGGGAAGGGAGCAGGTCTGAATGTGGCAAGGGCGATTCCTCTGTGGAAGATTCAGCGTAGCAGGCGGCAATGGCAGTGACACATACGGAGGCGCAGATCCAGAGCGCCAAAAGGGTACATTTGGGCTGATGCCGGGCCGGAGACTGGGGGAGAAAGAGGAAAAATCCGTTCCGCAACCCAAAACGGGCTCCTTGAGGGCCGTAGGATACAGGCCTTTAAAAATCAGTAGCTTGCGGAACGGTAAAGCTGCTAACCTATTGAAATAGCTTGTTTTGTGGATGGATTGCAAATCCATCTACGCCGGTTCGATTCCGACCTCGGCCTCCACTTTAAACGAGCTCCGTAGATCTATGATTTACGGAGCTTTTTTATTTGCACTGTCCTGCAAGATTTAGTCTTGAAAAGGTCCGTCGCAAACTTGCTTCACCGGGGCGGGATGTATATATTTCCCCCTCTGCTGCACAGGCGTCAGAACTGCCAAATCGTTATTTGACAGTCTTCAGACTGCTTCACCGCGCTACCGCCCGAATGGCGAAACTGGTAGACGCATGGGACTTAAAATCCCCCGCTCGTAAGGGCGTGCCGGTTCGATTCCGGCTTCGGGCACCATCTTGCATTCCACTGAGCGCTTTTGAGTTCTTTGGAAGCCTTGAAAAACCTGCCTTCTGGCGGGTTTTTTCGTTTTAGCATTCCGTCGGATTCTCGTCCATTCTTCTGGAATCCAGTCATTTAGAGGGTAGAGTTAGGGGTAGTCTTTGGTTCGATTAAGGATGATACCCTTATGTCGCGCACAACTGCTCCGCTTACCGACGCTGCTTGCCGTTTAGCAAGACCAACGGACCGTCCCTACAAGCTTTTCGACGGCGACGGTCTCTATCTCCTAATTCAACCCAATGGTCGTAAAGGCTGGCGTCTCAGGTATGTAAAGCCTGACGGCCGGGAGGGGTTGACCTCCCTCGGCAGCTATCCCGTGATTGGGCTGGCCGAAGCTCGCCAGAAGCGTTTAGATGCGAAGCGGTTGCTCGTAGACGGCATTGATCCCGTCGAGAACAAGCGTAAAGCCAAAACGGAAGATGCTGTTAACGGCCGTACTTTTGAAAGCGTTGCGTTGGACTGGCACAAGAACATGTCGGCCAGATGGACACCCGACCATTCCAAAAATGTGTTCAACCGTCTGAATAACTATGTGTTCCCGTTTATCGGTGCTCGCGCGATTGCTGATCTCGATACTTATGATCTGATGCAACCTTTGGAGGCGATCAGAAAACGTGGAACGATTGACGTCGCCTTAAGGGTACAAAGATACCTGCAAAGTATTATGCGTGAGGCAAAACGCCTTCGTCTTATTCCGATAAACCCTGCGTACGATCTTCAGGGCTTGATCAAAGCGCCGCGAGTCTCTCATCGGCCTGCATTGCCCCTGTCACGCCTGCCTGAATTGCTGGCACGAATCTATGCCTACAAGGGCCGAGAGCTGACCCGGCTAACGCTCATGCTCTCGCTGCACGTGTTTGTTCGCTCTAGTGAGTTACGTTTCGCTCGTTGGTGTGAGTTCGACCTCAAGCGTTGCGTATGGGAGATCCCGGATACTCGGCCGGAGCTGGAGGACGTACGCCATTCAACACGGGGGACGAAAATGGCGGGCGATGTTCATCTTGTGCCTTTATCGCCGCAAGTTGTGGCCGTGCTTGAACAGATCCACACCCTCACGGGCACATTCGACCTGGTGTTTGCCGGTGATGCTAGGGCCTGGAAGCCGATGTCAGAAAACACCGTGAACAAAGCGTTGCGCACCATGGGATACGACACGAAGACAGACATTTGTGGCCACGGATTCCGCTCAATGGCCTGTAGCGCACTGATCGAGTCAGGTCTGTGGTCTGAGACGGCCATCGAAAGGCAAATGAGTCATAGAGAGCGCAACAGCGTTCGAGCTGCCTACATTCACAAGGCAGAGTTCATTGAGGAGCGTCGGTTGATCATGAACTGGTGGAGCCGGTACCTTACGGCGAATCTTCAGGAGCATGTCACGCCTCATGAGTTTGCGAATCTGGCAGGCGAGAATGTCACTCGATTGGCGACAAAAAGATCGTTCGCCAATTGATGCCCTCACTTCGGATAATTTCGACGTGACCAAGCGGATCGTGTGTAGTGCCCTGGGCTCAAACTGAGGCGTTAACTTCGAGCGGTGACGATGGATGTTACCGCTACACTTGAGTGCTTCTGATGGGAGTTCGTTGTTTTTCGAGTTGCCGCTGGAGGGCAGGAGTTCTCGCGCCATATGAGGCACCGGAAGACACTCGAAAAATGACGGTCAACATCTGATTTCTACGGGCTAATGATCGCGATACGCTGCCCTTGAGTCGGATTTTTTATTGCGCAGGAGAACACCATTTGGCAAGACATCTCAACTGCGAGGGAAAAATTACGCGCTTGAGTTGAATGCGCCACCATCCAGCCCTGCCGCCGGTACTGCCGATTGTCTCTGTAAGTCCAGCTATGGCTCTTGCTCCGCGTACAAAGCGCTGCGGGTCTAGAGTCTGTTATTTACAGTCAAACTCTTGCTCTCCAAAAAACATTTTGACTGGGCTCTAGGACAATATTTTCAGGCAGAAAAACGTTAAAAGTGCCCCCAATTTTGCCCCCACTCACATGCCGTATACGAGCGATCACGAAGGGCGATTCCTGACACGGACCAGGGTGGTCGTTGATGGTTTTTAGTGTACGGCAGTCTCGGCTTGCAGAGGAGGCGCCTGGCCGTTGGTGATCAAGTCCTTCGAGCAAGCTTTCCAGACTCATTACACGGCCTTCGAGATCGGCAAGATCACTGCCATTCGCTTCGATTTCGCTGCGGTGAGCATGCTGCTGCGCGCACTCTACACCGGAAGGTCAGGCAACAAGGCCTGGCATATCGCGCTGCCCCGGTGGTGTGCGCGGTGTCCATCGGCGTCGTACTGGCGCAGCCTTCTCCAGTGCTAATCATGACGGCTTTCGTGATCGCTTGCGCGGCCTGCTTTTCTTCGATGGCGCCGTTCTGGCGATTGCCCAGCAGATTGCTGTCGGGCAGGGCAGCCTGGGTGGGGCATCGGTTTGATCGCGGCGTTGGGGGCATCAGCCGGTCTCGTGCTGTCCTATCTGATCGGCTGGGTCAAAGACCGTAGTGCCTCATTCGAACCGGCTTTCCTGAGCGTCGGCGTGGTCGTGCTGGGTGGGGCTGCGGTGGTGATACTCTTGGATAGAAATCCATCACCGAGTATAGAAGAACGGGCAACATGAAGATTCGTTCATCTAGCTGCGCGCACGAAATTCAAATGCGCCCCTGGCGCTAGAATGGTAGCGTGACCGGCTATTTCCAGTGTCGCAAGGAAGCATGGGGTGAATACCGCTCGTCTCATTCAAGATCTCGAGAAGAAACTCGACTTTTACGAAAGTCCGAACTGGGGCGGCCCCGACGTCATCACACCCCTGCATAGCAATATCGCTGAGTTGCTGGCGGCCGGCAATGTTTATCCTCGCGTTCTGAACCGCGCCACGGTGCTCGGCCTTTTGCAAGGGCAGGCGACCTGGTTACATGACGAGGAGGGCTGGCAGGCGTTGAAAGACCCTGTGCCGCTGGCCGAACTTGAACAGCAGCGTGTCGTGACCTTCAAAAGTGGGCTGCTGGAGGTGGTCAGGCCGGTTCCCGTCGCCGACGACATGCCGCAAAAGCTGAAGCAACAGCTTGCGACAGTGGCTTCTCTTTATGACATCAAGCACGGTGGCGACGGCTGGGTGGCGCCGCATGTGCGCGTCGATGAGTGCTATGTCACCGAACTGGGCTACTTGCAAGCATGCCACAAGTTGTCTGCGTCATACGGTGGGTACGAGGTTTCCTTCGAGGACGAAGACCTTGTCGGAGTCGGCACCCTGCTGTGGGAGCAGTTGAGGGCCTCAAGGGTGAACCCGGAGGTGGCGTTCGAGGAATGGTGGTTGAAAATGGTGCTGGCTTACAGGCAGCCGTATGTTTTTCACCTAAAATTCCGCTCCGCACAGGCGCGCGAGGACTTTCTAGCCTGTGCATTTCAGTACGTGATGGCTGATGATTCCCTGCAGGACACTTGGGAGCAATGCGCGGCGGATATCGCATTGTCCCCGAATCGCATGAATGCCATCGTGCGAACTGCACGGCGGGATTCAGATGAGGTGCTTATCGGCTCCGTTGCGAGCGAGCAGGAGGCCTATTGCCCAGCACTGGACCTGTCCCAATTGGACGAGGTGATCGAGCGTTATCGGCACCTGCCGAACGAGCGCATTTTTGATTGTTTCCAGTGGTGGAGAGAGACGAGCGATTATTACGAATACGGGACGACCCATCATCTCGTGGCAGGCATCGTGAAGTACGAATGCGAAGAGGGCGCAGGGCGCGACAGTTCTCCTTACACGCGCCTGTTGTTGCAGCACTCGACGCAGGCGCCGCATCTGGCAGAAATCCTGTTCAGGAAAATCCACTCTTCACATTATGCGTGCCTGCTGCTGCGCGACAGGGCGACCAGTCATATCGGATTGATCCAGATCCATGAGTGGCTGCACCGTGCCGCTCAGCGGTTGTCGCACCGTTACGACTACGACATGGCGTGGCAGCAATTGGTATTCGCCCAGGCCCTGGAGGTGTATGCCATTGCCCACGATGAGACGATTGACGCCGAGGCGGCCAGGGACACCGTGCTGGCGATTGCCGAGGTGTTCGCCTGGATGGCGGAGCGTGAGACCGCATCTCATGCCGAGAGCAAGGGGCTGCTGCCGGGCTTCAAGCAGGCAGTCGAGCGTATGGAGTATCGCGGGCCTGAAGACGGCAGGGCCTCGCGTCTGTTCAAAGACCATTGCCACCTGGCTGCTGATTTTCTGGTGTCCAGGCGCAAGCGGCTGTGGGATCGAAATGACGAGCTACCGGTTGCTGAGTGGATGTTTTCGTTCTGGTGCATCCAGGCGTTGTCAGAGGGGGACACAGGCAGCGATGCGCGGAAAAGAGCGGAGGTTGCCACGTTATTGGCAAATGACTACCTGAGGCATCTGAAACAGCGCTTTGGCAGCGCGCGTGTCAGCATAGATGACGGCCCCGTCTTCGACAGCTTTGATTGGAGTGGGCTGCTGCGCTGTTGCAATGAGCGCCTGCGTCGAACAGTGATTCATGCCTTTGATGGCCTACTCGCACATGATGCCGGGGCCACTGAAGAAGCTCACAGGGGGCTATTTGGCGCGGTAAGGACTCATTTGCGTTTTCTGCTACGGCTTGTCGTCGATGCTGACCCCCAATGCAGAAAAGATGTGTTCGACGCCTTGCTGTGCTTGATTCAGGATTTTGGATTTGCCGCCGATCGCTTGGCGGGGGTATTCGAAGTCTTCAACGATAGTGTTGGCCACAGTAAGGTCCAGCTGTGGTCGCGGGTGTGCCAGGCAAGCAACTTGTTCCCGGAAGATGACTTCACGAAGTTCCTGGGCGTACTGCAAGACCGGCCAACGCCCCTTGGCGGGTGGCTCGAGCTGTATGAGGCGACGCGATCGTCTGCAAGGAAGTCGCGCATTCTCGAGCAGGTGGCCACGCTGGACTTCGAGTCTGAAAGGATTGTCTGGATTCCAGAGATTTCCCGAGTGGCCGTGATGGCAGCCAACGCCGGCCAGTTAAAGCTTGCACAGCGTCTGGTGAAGTATGGCGCTTCCTGTAAACGCAGCCATTCCTCTGTCTCATTTGAGCCGCTGGACCAGTTGATTGAGCTTAAAGCGATTGCCGACGACGCGACCCTCAACGATAAGGAACGGATTGCCAGGCTGGACGCGTTCCTCGACGACGCCACGCAGGCAAGTGATGAGGTCTCTCGGTATGCCCGGCAATTGATGGCGACCTGTTATTTGAGTATCGATGCCCAGCGTGCGTTCAACCTGTTCGATGCCCTGCTAAAGGTGCAGCGGCAGATCTCCTGTGCGACGGGAAGGCTCAAGGCGAGTCGTGCCCTCGCAGAAAAGGAGGGGGCGAGCAAGGTAGGCAGCGAGAGCTGGCAACGCTATGTGCAGTGGCGCGAGGTCTATCGTGCTGTTGAATCGCAGGACGTAGGAGCCTTGGATTTCGAGGAGGCACTGGGGCTTCTGTTGGAATGCAAGCAGTGGCAAGAGTTCGATTGTATCTGGCGTGATGTGCCGGAGCGCTTTCTACTGTCTTGCGAGCTCGTGCATGTCCGTTGCGTGTACCTTCAAGAACAAGGTCAGGTGGAGGAGGCACTGGCGCATTTGCATGAGGTCGAAAAGCTGCATGTCGAATTACCTGCCGAGCAGAAAGAGGCATTCGAAATGCTGGCAATGGACCTCAGGAAGAACAACGCCTCTCGTTTAAAACGTTCCCGTGATGTGATTGACCTGTACATCAAGCCTGACCATACGCACGCGAGGGTCATGTGGCAGGAGATTCGCGCGTTGGCACCGCACGACCAAAGCCTGGTGTTTGGTCAGGCGGAAAACGAAGATGCCTTGGAACAGTTTATCGCCAGCAATATCCACGGCGTTACCCAGGAGCTACTAATTCGAAAAAACAACCTGTACCGCCCCACGGACCGTGACGAACGAACGGTGATAGACCAGGAAAACATGATCAATGACTGGTTGACTTCGTTGCTGGGCCAACGTTTGGATTACCTGGGTTGGACGGTGAAAGACCAGCCGAGGGTGGGCAGTTCTGCCTCGAAAAACGGGGTAGGGGAAATTGATGGTGGCATTTACGTAGGCACGCATTGCATTTCGATTGTCGAGGCCTTCCGCTTGCGCAGCTTCGAGCGCAAGACGATCGAGGACCACCTCAATAAGGTCGCGGGGTACAATTCGCCGGGGGTCACCTCCATTGCCATTGTCATCTACTCGACCGGCAACTTCCTGCACCTGTGCACTGAATACGCGCGATGTATTGATCGAACCCCTTATTCCGGTTTCGAAAGCCAGGGCACGCTCACGCTCGATAAAGAGCGCCCTCATTTGAAGGTCTACCGGGAAACGCGGCCAGTCAAGGGCTCGGATGTCCATATTTACCACTATCTTCTGGATCTTCAGCTTGGCTTGGCTGACGGCAGCCATGAAGCGCCTGCCGCTACCTCATAGGGGTGAGTGAGCGCCTGGGCCGATCATGCCTTCTGGAAGAGAGGGTTAGGCGCCAAGACAGCGCCACAAGGGCTGCATTCTTTATGCTTTCGTTTCGACTCCAATCAAGGAGTCGAAAGCGTAACGGGTGGAGGGCGGACGTCCCAAGGTACGCGCGATGTAAGTGCACGAACTGGCTTGGGGTGGGTGAAAACGACCCGAAGCAGTCCTTAGGGAAAGTATAGAAAATCCAGAGGCGGTTCATGCGCTGTCGTGCGACGAAGCTCTGTTGATGAAGATGGCTTGTGAAGTCGCCTGGCTGCCCCCAACTTGAGTGCAAGACAATCACAGGCGTGGAATATAACGTTGAAGCTCAACGATGTAATTAAAGACTGCATAACCCTAAAGCTCGATGGCCGCGCGACTGATGGCGCGATACAAGTCTTCGGTGGCAATTTCCTTTCCGAACAAAAACCGGTATTGCCGATTGAGGTTCGGAGCAAGGAAACGCTTTTGTGGATGATGCAAGGGGCAGACGACGTTCATATTTACGTGGTCTCGGGAGTCTTTCATTTCAACGCCCTCTACAAACCGGCCGACAGGTTTCCTGCGGCGAGAATTTATTACCTAAAGACCGGAAACTTGCTCGACGTCGGCAGCATTGGGGTATTTCTTGAGAGTAACGGATTTACCCTCAAACCGATCAACGACGCCGGTTTCTCCAAGCTTATAGAAGATCGTGACTATCCTCAGCGCTTCAGCAACTGGCGCCAGGAGCGCGACAGTGAGACCCGCTCATTTGAAGGGCTTTTTAAGGGCCGTCGCAAAAATACGGCGGTGGACGGAGCGATCTGGCTTTCATCCAATGGCAAGTGTTTGGTGTGCGGAGCAGAAGCAGGCCGGGTGTCAACGACCACGGTACAGGGAGGCTCAGGTCTGTTGATCGGATTGCAACTTTGCTCGACACATGAAGCAGAGGCGCAAGAGCAATCAACGTTGCTGAACTACGTCGCCAAGCATCTGGGTGGGATGGTGATGTTCGACAATTTCCAGCAAGTAAGCGCGAGTGAGGCACTGGAACTGGCGTGCGAAGCCCTCAAAACGGAACTCGACTGCACTGTTGAGAAAGTGCAAGACCAAGCCATCACGGCCCGAAGGCCTTCCGGGGTGGCCGTTATCGTCAGGTACGTATCGCCCATGAATTACGCTTACAACGTTCAAGCGCCCGACGGAACGAATTTGTCGCGAGTCGACTCGGCGAACCATCATAAGGTGCCCTACGGCCCAGACCATCTCCATCCTGACCTGAGAAAGTCCAAGAAGAAGATCGTCGAGTCGAGCTTTACCTATGGGAATGTTGGGATGGATGTGAAGCTGATCAGAAAGATGATCCTGGACGCCGAATCTAAATTGATGGTTTCGAGCGAATGATCTGTACGTTGGTCTCGCGCGCGAATCAAGCAGCATCTTGATCGCCGTCCGCGAACGGTCAGCGAATTCGAGCAGACTACGGGCGGGGTAGGCCGGACTCCGATCGGACCTTGATTTTTACCCCGATTTCCATAGATGCCCGTGGAGGGAAGCTTCCAATCACTGTTTGAGCGCCCGAGGGTTCAGTTAACAGAAGCGCTCCGCCGCGGGACTCAATGAGCGAGTTTCCGGCTGCAAGTATTCTTACACGAGCGCCTGTAGGCTTGGGTATGGGGGCCAGATGTAAGCGTCCGCATTCGACCGATTCTGTTGAAATAGTCGGTCCTTCCATACTGACCGCTGAATACGTCTTTTTGCGTGCAGCTACGCGAAATCTGAGCCCCGATATCCTCTGTTCAATGTAAAGATTTCAATCCCAAGCGTGTACTTTTTTGCCGAGTAAACTATGGCCGACTTTTTCAACAGAATCGACCCAGGCTGTGTGAAAACACACTTGATATGTTCAGCGCTGAGATTTTCTTTTGGATTGCCTGCGAAGTTGGTAGTAGGAAGTAAAGATTGTCTGTGCGGCCAACATCGGCGCTCATATGGCTGTTGGGGCGCGTCAGCGGTCCCAACAGCCACTTACCGACGATCCAGCGGCATGATCACGCCCTGATCGCTTCAAGCAATCCCAAGACGCCAAAGATGCTCATCATTCGCTTGAGGTTGTAGGCGAGCACATGAAGGCTCATCTCGGTGCTCACTTTCGGCAGGGTTTTGGTCAGGAAGTGGGTACTTCCCATCCAGTATTTGAGCGTTCCAAAAGGATGTTCAACGGTCTGTCGGCGACGTCTCATCATCGTTGGATCATTTTCCAGCCGTACCTGCATCGCATCGACTACGGCTTCATGTTCCCAGCGCTTTACCCGGCGCTCCTTACCGGTCGTACACTGCTTCTGCATTGCGCAGGACTGGCAGCCCGAGAACCAATAACAGTGCAGAAGCATGCCGTCTTCCACCGAAGAATGCCGCCGGGTCAGTAACTGTCCCGCAGGGCATCGATACTCGTCCGATGCAGCAAGGTAGATGAAGTCCTGCTTACCAAATCGGCCTTCGGCTTTGCTGCCAGATGTGAGGGGTTTCGGTACGAAGGTAGTGATGCCGGCTTGCTCGCAAGCAAGGATTTCCAGACCTTTGTAATAGCCTCGGTCGGCCACCACCGTTAGCGATTCAGCCTCGATTTCTTCACGCGCTTGGTTCGCCATATTGCTCAGTTGCCCACGATCATTACCAACGTTGGTCACCTCGTGGGCAATGATCAGGTGGTGTTTGTCGTCGACAGCTGTTTGTACGTTGTAGCCAACCGTTCCGGTGCCTCGACCGCTCGTGGCCATTGAGCGTGCATCTGGGTCTGTGAGGGAGATCTGCTGGTCTGGACTTTCGTGGAGCTGCGCCTCGATTTCCTTGAGTTTCTGCATCTGCTTTTTCAGTGTTTCTATCTTTTCCTTAAGCCGCTCTGCTTTGGCCTCGGAGACTTCGGGCGTTGCCCGATCCGCCGAATCCATCGCCGCAAGATAGCGATCAATACTCTGCTCGATCTGCTGCATGCGTGCCTTCACTTTGCCCTGAGTGAAGTTGCGGTCGCGATTATTGACGGCTTTGAATTTGCTGCCGTCGATGGCGATGATCGACTGGGAGAAGAGATTGAGGTTGCGGCAAAGAACTACGAACTGGCGGCATACGCTGCGAATGGCTTTGCCGTTGTCCTTGCGAAAGTCGGCAATGGTTTTGAAGTCCGGGGCCAAACGCCCCGTTAACCACATCAACTCGACGTTGCGCTCGGCCTCTCGCTCAAGCCGACGGCTGGACTGAATCCGATTGAGGTAGCCGTAGATATAGATCTTCAGCAACACCGCAGGGTGGTAGGCCGGACGACCAGTTGCGGCAGGATCGACGCCCTCAAAACCAAGCGCCCCCAGGTCGAGTTCATCGACAAAAACGTCAACCACGCGCACTGGATTTTCTTCGGCTACGTAATCGTCCAGACACTCCGGCAGCAACGTCACTTGCGTCCGTGCCTCACCTTCGATGAATCGCTTCATGATCGCCCCCGATACGATCTCGACGATCAGAAGATTAGACAATTGCAGGTGTTTTCACACAGCCTGGACCCAAAGCTGCCGTTGGACGAGGCGGCTAATGGCCGTTAGCTGCCCAGAAGCATGAAATATCTGCTCCTAGCCCCGTCTCCAATCAGGAAACCGACCACCTCATCCGCAAACTGAGGAAACTCCAGCGCCGCCATCCCGGTGAGGGAGTTGTCCGCAGCACTTAACTCTGGTGACCATACGCAGACGGTAATTTTCCGGGAAAATGGGGGGCACAATCCCGCCGCCCACCCGCATGTGTCTACGCCCACATAGCCAATTTTTTGTGGTACGGATCGTCTGCTCTGTGTGGTGGGGTGAAGCCGAAGTAAGCGCCTTCGCTGTTTCGCGTGCTGTCTCTCAATGAAAGATTGCGACATTTCAAGAGCGGTTGAGCTATCTCAAGCCAACATTGCAGATCGAGATGCGTATTGAGAAATAGATCCAATTACTTTCCCTTTTTTGGTGGTTGTATGTACAGCAATAGCATTGCGCGCGGAGCAGATGCGGTTTTTCTTCTTCCTCGCTTAGCACTATATGTTGTGCTATATTCTTTTTATATTGGTATATGTTGTGTTTTAGATCTGATGATGGCATATTTTGTCGAAAGCTAACTGATCTTCGCCGCTAGGGACATGAGCTGAAGAGTTCTGGTTAGTTTCCATGACCTTGGCCGGTAGTAGGGGTGGTATGTGTCGGTACCTCTTGATGCGATGTATGACCAACAGCTACGTGCCGCGCTTGAGGCATGGCAGCACTCTTCGACCAGCCGCGTGGTTCTGGCAACGGAAGCCGGCGGCTGGAGGTTTGCTTTTTTTCGGTTCGACGCAACCACCTCTGATCCGCAAGAAGCCATCACCGGGGATTTCGGAGTTTTATCCAGAGACCTGGCCTTGCAATGGGCAGGCGACAAACAACTCGTCGCCAAGCTTGAATATGCGGTAATGGACGACGTACCACATGTATCTGTTAACACTGAGTTGTTCGCGGCTCTACTGCTTGCATCTGTGCCCGCTAAGGCAACAAAGAAAGCTGTCCAGGCATTTCTGAAGCAGCGCGACGCTCTGCTGGAAGACATGAAGCGCCCCAACCTGCCGGGCGAAGTCATCAATTGGGTTTTCGCAAGGTCAGCCGGGATCTGTGAATTCGAGGGCTGCCCCGCGGAGCTGTTCAGGGATAACCTGGGCAACTACGGGTACTACGGTTACCTCGCCCACATCGTTGCAGCCAAGCCAAAAGGCCCGCGCGGTGATGACCACCTGTCAGCAGAACTGGCGCAGTCACCCTCGAATATCATGCTGTGTTGTGACATCCATCATCGGCTGATCGATAAGGTCGATCCGGATAGTTTTAGCCGGGAACGACTTCAGGGAATGGTCGCCACTAGGGTCAACTGGCGTACCAATCAAGCAGCTAGTTTGTCTTACCCGATTGTGCATGCCTTGGCATTCATAGGTGATATCGCCGGTCGCACAACGACATACTCACAGCACGATGGCCGACAGGCCTTGTTGGCCGCGCACCTTACGCCTGTGAGCGAACGTGTGGCCGAATATCTCTTGCGCGATGCCCAAGGCGGGAACGATGTAAACGATCCCGGATATTGGGCTAACTTCTTGCGAGTTTTCCGGGCACAAATTCTCCACATCCATACCGCGATCAGGGGCGATGGTGCGTTCGGTGCTCAAGCCCAGGAGCTCGCAGTCTTCCCACTGGGCAACATGCCGGCAATGCTGCTAGGCGGGTGGTTGGTGGGAGAAGCGAGACGAGTGGAGCTGTTTAGCTTCCGACGTAACCCGGGAACCTGGGTACGCCCTGACGATTCCGAGCCTGCTGTGAAATTCGAGTGGACTAAGCCCCCAGGCGTGAAAGTTGGCTCGCATGTCTTGATCACGCTGGAGATCACCTCAGAAATCACCGATGCAGCGCTAACGGCGGAAATGCTGAACATGTCCCGCATACGGATTTTATCCACCACCTATGGTGTTGATGTTGTGGCACCCAAAGAGGCGATGGAGAGATTCAGAAATACCTGCCAGGAAGCATGGGCATATGCGGTCGATGTGCTCCACGCCTCAGAAATTTCAATTTGTACGGTCGCCCCTGCGGCGGCAATTTTTGCTCTCGGCATGAAGCTTCAGTCGCGTTTGCACCCGCGAATCCACATGTTCCAAATGGCTCCTAAAGCCTTGCCGTTCCACGCCTTCACTTTGGACAGGCATGCGATTAGCGTGCCGCCGCATGCACCTGGCAGCGTGCTCCAGTTGGATGCCTGCTGAGTACAAGCAACATCTTTTCAACATTACCTTCATGAGGGCTTTCCACATGGATATCGAAGAGCGCAGCTTGCTTGTCGCAGTAGAGGCTTTAGAGCTTCCGCCTAGTGCTTATGAGAAAGCGGTACAGCGGTATAAATCACTGGGCGAGTGGTTCAGCCGACCTGAATCAACCGTCGCCACGAACGATCCCCACATTTTTGTTCAAGGATCGTTCGCTTTGGGTACGGCCATCCGTCCGTTGCTTGCTGGAGAGAGCTACGACTTGGATCTATCGTGCAAACTGAGGGAGGGGATTTACCCGCAGACTCACAGCCAGTCGGATCTGAAGGAGTTGGTGGGAATTGAGTTGGAGGGGTACCGCGAAGCCAAGCGTATTCAGGAAGCTCTGGAAGAAAAGAATCGATGCTGGCGTCTCTACTACCAAGATGGGGTCAGCTTCCATATGGACGTTGTGCCCGGAATTCCCGTGGAGGAAGGTAGGCGCCAGGAGCTGGCTATCACCATGGAGAGCTATGGCGTCAAGCAGGTACTAGCTCAGGACGTTTCTAATCTTGCAGTCTACATTACCGACAAACGCCGTCCAGATTATAAGGACGTCAACGCTGGCTGGATGGTCAGCAATCCGGACGGTTACTGCAAATGGTTCGAGTCCAAGTCAGAGCCAGTTTTTGAGAAAGGATTAGTCACGCTGGAAGCGCAAGTTGATGAGGTTCCATTTTATCAACGAAAGACAAATCTTCAGCGGGCAATTCAATTGCTCAAGCGTCATCGTGATGTGATGTACCGTGACAATCCCGACTCAAAACCAATTTCAGTCATCATCACCACGCTGGCGGCGCAAGCCTATCAGCCAGGTGGCTCATTGAAGGAAGCCGTGGCCTCGTGCCTCGCCGCCCTTAGTACCTTTGTGGCCAGTAATTCCGACACTGTGCCGAACCCTGTGAACCCTAAGGAGAACTTCGCCGATCGCTGGAAGATGCCTGAGGGGGAGAAAGATCGATTGAAAGAGCACTTCCACCTTTGGGTTCGCCAGGCTCTTCAAGATTTCAAGCAAATCAGGGATCTGGATGGGCAACGTCTGGTGGAGCACATCGAGGATTGTTTCGAAACGCCGATCTCGACCGCCGCTCTGGGCATTGCGTCAGCACCGCTTCAGGTCGCTGCCCCTGCCATTGTAGTTTCTCAGCCGCCTCGTCCTTGGGTTAGCAACGGTTGATTAAGCATGGTTCGATGATCGAATCATTTTTGGCCGACTACCCGCGTATGAGGTTTAGGCCGACGGTGGACGGAACGATTTCACTTGTCGGTCGATTGCCATTTTCTGCGTCAGCTGCGGGGCTTCCCGATGTAACTGACGAGTACCGGATACGGATCGACATCGTTGATCCGTTGGACAAGGCGCTTCCTGTCATCTACGAGACTGGAGGAAGAATTTCATCTGCCAGAGACAATCACGTAAATCCGGATAGCTCATTGTGCCTAGGATCACCGCTTAGCCAACGGCTGCAGCTGGGTGCCACACCGACGCTTACTCGGTTTGTCGAGCTGTGTTTGGTGCCATTTTTGTATGCGCAGTCGTTAAGGGAGAGGGACATTGCTAATTTTCCTTTCGGGGAGCTTGCACATGGTTCCCAGGGGCTGATCGACGACTACAGGATGATATTTGGAGTGAAGGATACTGGCGTCCTCATGGGATTGCTTGATCTGCTTTCAAGGAAGCGCAGAAGGGCTAACAAGCTGCCGTGTCCATGTGGGTGTGGCCGTCGATTCGCTTGTTGTAGGCTACATGCAACTGCACATCGAGCGAGGGCATCTCTGTCTCGATGGGATATCAAGCGAGCCTATAAAGAACTTCAGGAACAAATTTAGACCTGATTCAATTCTGAAATATTGGCTCGATTAGGTGCCGTTTTCAGCGCCAACAGTTACTGTCAGAAGCCATGCTCTCAGGGTCAGAGCGATGCGTAGATGATTCGCTTTCAAGTCATGAAGGACCGGTTGAATCCATAGCCAAAAGCAATGGGATGGACTCCTCCTCACTTCGGCATCTTGGGTGCCAGACTGAAAGTGCGAACCACAGTCAACAGTGAGAAGGAGTCCACACATGAAGCTTATGCGAATTGGGGTCGACCTGGCCAAGAACGTATTTCAGATCCATGGCGTGGATTGTCATGAGAAGCCGGTCTGGAGGCAGCGGCTCCCACGTGATCGCTGGCTTCAAACGGTGCTGGAAAAGGTCGAACCTGGTTGTGAGATCGGCATGGAGAGTTGTGGTGGGGCCCATCATTGGGCGCGGCAACTAGAAGCTCTCGGATTTCGAGTCAAGCTGATCGCCCCTCAGTTCGTTAAACCTTATGTCAAAAGCAACAAGAACGACGCGAACGATGCCGAGGCGATCTGCGAAGCGATGAGCCGTCCCAGCATGCGCTTCGTCGCCATCAAGACGATCGAACAACAGGATATCCAGGCGACGCATCGCATCCGGGCCGGCTTAATCGAACAGCGGACGGCCAAAGCCAATCAGATCCGTGGGCTGGTCGCCGAGTACGGTCTCGTTGCACCGAAGGAATTGCTGATGCTGCGTCGTGCAATACCGTGCTGGCTAGAGGATGCGGATAACGGTTTGACGGCACGCTTTCGTCGTCTGCTGGATGGTTTGTGGGACGACCTTCGTGCGCTGGATGGGCGTGTATGCAAGCTCGACGGCGAGATCACTGCGATCGCGACAAACGAGCCGTCCGCCGTTCGCCTTCAACAGCTGCGCGGTGTTGGTCCAATGATCGCCACAGCGCTCGTCGTCGCTTTCGGTGATGCCCGTCAGTTTGCCAATGGCCGACAGTTTGCCGCCTCGCTGGGACTGACACCGAGGCAACACAGTTCTGGTGGTAAGGATCGACTGCTCGGTATCAGCAAGCGCGGTGATACGTATCTGCGAACATTGATGGTGCATGGCGCACGCTCGGCGCTACGCACAGCCAAATCCAAAGAGGATCGGCTCAGCCAGTGGGCCGTTCGTTTAGCCGAGCGATCGCATCCCAATGTGGCCGCTATTGCGCTGGCCAACAAAACTGCACGCATGGCTTGGGCGATGCTGCGTCACGGTACTGATTACCAACCGAATCAGGCAGCGGCCTGATCTATTTACCCGGCGTGTTCTACGAGAGAAACAACTCTTAACCACGATTGCGAAGCAACCTGAACGATGGCATGCCGGTCGAACCGGCGTCGGCAAAACCCTCGAATGTCCAAGTGCGAAAAGCACGAAAAAGCGATCGGGAGCCGGCGCGCGAATAGCCCATCATGGCCCTGCATCGAAACGATGCCGTATTAAGAGGCCGAATATACGTGTGCAGTCGGCACGGGCGCCAAAGCAACGGGGCTTGCAATGAGGAGGAGTCCATATACGGACGCTCAGCATAAGCAGCATCGCGTACTAAATGCGACCTATCATTTAACTCACCTGAGCCCGGCAAGTACGTCACCAAATCGGCGCCCAATAACCGGGCAGGTGTTTAGGCACCGACAATCGGACGTGTCTGTAGCAGGTAATCGACCACTGCCAACGCCGCGTCTAATCATTGATCAAAGTGTTGAAGCCTCGGAATTGGGGCAGGAGCAGGGATGGCCCAGTCAAAGAGAATCAAAGTAATGCTGTCCAGTCGTTGTAACGACCGCTTTCCTGCGGACAGCGATCAAACGCTCAGCAATATCCGAGAGCAACTTAAACGTGAGATAGAGGGAACGAAGCTATTTGGCAAACAGATATTTGAAGTTTGGATTAACGAAGATGCACCTCCTGCGGACGGAATACAGGACAGCTGGGATGCCTGTTTGCAAGCCGTGAGGGATTGCGACGTGCTACTGGTGCTGTCCAATGGCAATGCCGGCTGGGCCAGCGGTGACGGCGACATTGGTATTTGCCATGCGGAGTACATGGAGGGACTAGCCACTACTAGGGGGAAGGTGCGCTTCATCGCTATGCCAAATATCCCAGCAGGCGATGGCCAGGTAGCTGAGACAGCACGTAATCAACGCTTCCAGGCCTTTATTGCACAACAGACACCCTTCAGAGGTGGAATGGTCTCAACCGTTGAGCAATTGCGTAGCCGCGTCCAGGAAGCGCTTCTCGATGCGTTGGTCGTTCTGACCCAGCGTGGTGTAACCGCTGCGGCTTCGAGCCGTTTCGATATGGGCCAGGCGCTGGATTGGACACGGATGGACTTCCGTCAGCGCAAACTAGCGATGGAAGCGGTGTTACTGCAGGCGCTCAATGGTGGCAAAGTTCCTGCTAGCGAAGCGTTCGCCATTGTTCCAATTGCTGGAGTGAATGTCGTTGTGTTTGTCCATGCAATCCCGGCTGCGTTCACGGTTGCTGCTGCGCGTGAGCTGGTGGGTAAGCCTTTTCTGCGTGACCATGAGCATGCTGATCTGTTGAAAGGTGCAGAAGGACCGTTGCATTTAATCGCCTGTCACCGTGGAGCGACAGAGACTCAGGCCACTGCGTTGTTAGGCTTTCCTGATGCTACAGTTGTCAGCGGTTCCTTCGGTATTTTTGTCGCTGATGATGTACAGAAAGTACAGTTTGCCTTCCTGGCCAACTGTCGCGATGCGTCGCAAACGCGCCATGCGCTCCAGCGTTTTAGGGAATGGTTGGATCAAACAGGTGAAGCGCAAATTCTGGCCAAGAGAGCCGCTTCACGCGCCAAGATTGTCAAAGTTATTGCCATCGAACTTGAAGGGAGATAACAGGGATGTCAAAAGCACTTTTTACTGTGGGGCCCGTGCTGTCCTTCCGAGGCGTCAGCAAAACTGGGCAGTGGCAGGTGACCGCGTTAGTCGGAGTTGTAGCTGGCGCCGCATTTCCTGCTCTTTCTGTTGACGGTCAGGCTTGTCCGACGCCGAAGGTTTTGCTGGAGCGTCCGAAAGAAACCATCCTTCGTTACGACTTGAGCTGTGATCAGCAGGCGCAGGAGCGAACAGTAAAGTTTGGTGTAGGGCAGGAAGGGCCGCAATGGCAGTTCTCCATTCCCGGTCGAGACTATGCCCCACGAATGGCCTACGTCTCTTGCAATGGCTTTTCGGACCCTAGTGGGATGCGCAAGTTGGTGCGCCCAGAAAACGCCGTCTGGGCTGACCTGATCAGCAATCATGACAGTGACTTGCGTGCTGCAGGTTACGTGCTGGACAAGGAACAGCTTTGGCACGAAGGACGAATTCATGACAAGGGCTTGAAGCGGTTCCAATTGCTGCTGATGGGCGGCGACCAAATTTACTTTGACTCGATTTGGGAGGATGTGAAGTCCCTCAAGAAATGGGTCGGCCTGTCGCGCAAGGAGCAATTGGCGTTCAAGGTAAGCGCGGCGCTGGAGAAAGAGATCGAGTCTTACTATTTCGGGCTCTATGCCAATCGTTGGCTGCCAGATACGCGGCGTGACTGGGGGCACCCCAAGCCGAATCTTGATACCGCTGATGCGATGGCGAGAATTCCTACGGTGATGATGTGGGACGACCATGACATCTTCGACGGTTGGGGGTCCTACAGTCCGGCTATGCAGCACTGCGAGCTGTTCCAGGTGCTGATGCGTCATGCGCGCAAGGCGTTCTGGGTGTTTCAGTTGCAGCATGCCCTTGATGATCTGCCGCCATTGCAATTGCTCCAACGTGCAAACGTTTCCCAGCAGGACCCACAGTATGAGCCGGTGCAATGGAGTGCCCGATTAAAGGGAGATCGATTGGCCTTGCCACTCTTGGATGGTCAACCGGGCTTTAGTTTCGGCTATCACTTGGGGCCGGTATCGTTGTTTGTTGCTGATCTGCGCACTGAGCGTTCACGTACCCAGGTACTGGGGGCCGATACCTGGGCTGCTATGCAGGCTTGGCTCAACACGCTCCGTGACGGTGAGCCTGCTCATCCGGGAAGCAAATGTCAGCACTTGATCTTCATGTCCTCGGTTCCGGTCGCGCACCCCAAATTGTCGCTGGCTGAAGGGTTGCTCGATACGTTTGGGCAGGATCATGTGCTCGACAGCAATGCTGATGACCTTAAGGATCATTGGTCGCACGGGGATCACGAGGGGGAGCGTAAGCGACTCCTAGAGTCGCTGACTCGTATTGCTGAGCAGAGAATGCTGCGTGTATCCATTGCTTCTGGGGATGTGCATGTCGCGGCGTGGGGCAGTTGCTATCGTCGGGATATTCCACCGACGTCGAACTGGGCGCAGATTCAGCAATTTACTTCGTCAGGTGTGGTGCATCCGTCGCTGATTGGAGTGGCCGAACGGCTGTTTCTTCAGTTGCTGAACCATACAGCCAGCAAGGTCCAATCCATTGATGTGCAGCACTGTGTCGAGATGATGTTGTTCCCGGGTTTTAATCGGTATGTGATGCCGGCCCGGAACTGGTTGGCGTTTGAATTGGACATGGGAGGCGAGACCGGTTGCAAGCTGTGGGCGACCTGGCGTTGTGAAACTGAGGCAGGTTTTTCCAACCATCTGCAAGCGGTGCATCCGGCTCAGAAGTAGAACTCCTCATTTGCATGGCTGATCATCGTCCTGCTGCCGCTCCTCTTGAGGTTTGCTGTAGCGCTTTATCCAGGCATAGAGGCTATGCGTCGACACACCAAGACGTGCCGCTACCTTCACGACAGGCAGCTTCTTTTCGGTCACTTGATTGACCGCTTGGATTTTGAATTCTTCAGGGTAACGCGGGTTGCTCATGGCACCTCCTAATTGGCCTCAGTTTAAGGCAAAGAGGTGTCTACGAAACCCGGGGCGATTCAGTCCTCAGAAATCATAGCAAGGGTTCGCGGAGGCGTTTTTACACACTTTGGGCCAGAAGCGGCCGTTGACGGAGGCCTTCTTTCTTACCCTTGGTTGGCAATCAGGTTTATTTTGGGGATTGGGGCTAATCGTTAACTTTGGCTTATTTAAGCTGCTACGCTAGCCACTGCTCAAATTTTCCGGTGAGCGGCCGTCAGGGTTTCCTATGTACATCGACAGAATATTTTTGCGGAATTTCCGCAGCTTCCGAAAAACCCAAATAGATTTTGTTCATCCCGATCAGGATTTTGAACAGCTCGGAATGCCGGCTCCCAAGCTGAAAAACGTCAATTTATTATTGGGCAATAATGGCGCAGGCAAGACCACGCTCCTGAAGGCGATATCATTGGCTTGCCTTGGGCCAGCAGTTAGTCAGTCAGGTATTTATCCCTATCGACTGATCCGCCGTGAACCTGAAACATACCAGTCTAAAAAAAATGGAGGAAACTTGGCTAGAGCGTCGATCTCGGCCTTTTTTACTCCGCATCATCAAGACCGAGTGCCTAAAGGCATCTCATCCCTTGAGTCTGAAACCATCATAAATCTCCGGGGAGATCTCGAGTATATTGAGTGGGCTCATTTAGACGAAAAGGTCTGGCATCCCATTTTTAGCTCAGAGTCCGACGCATTCTTCTTCGTAGGCTACGGCGCAATGCGCCGTGTGGAGCAAAAGGAAAATTTCGACTCAGGAATGCGGCATAGCCGCATATTCGTTCGTGCTCAGCGGATACAAAGCCTCTTCGAAGACACCTATTCTCTAGTGCCTCTCTCTAGTTGGCTACCAGGGTATAAAGCCGAGAATAAAGGGCGTTATACGCAGGTAGTTACCCTCCTTAATAAACTAGTCGGAACAGGGCACTACAAATTTACTGGTGAGATAGAGTCAGGGGAGTACCTTTTTGAGCGGGGGGGGCTTAAGGTACCTTTCCGTGCTCTCTCAGATGGATACCGAGCTTATCTGGGCTGGGTCGGGGATCTGCTTTACCACATTTGCACCACATGCCCGAGCGGGAAGCGACTCGACGAGAACCAAGGGATTGTGATGATTGATGAAATTGACCTTCATCTGCATCCTCAATGGCAGCTATCTGTGTTACCAACACTTGCAGCAGCTCTTCCAAAAATCCAATTCATCGTGACTTCGCATAGCCCTCTGATTGTCGGATCTTTGGAGTGGATGAACATCATTACCATGAAGTCTGGCCCCTATCAGTCCAGCAACCTCAAAAGAATTAGTAGTGCCGTTCATGGCCTGGATGCCGATCAGGTACTTCTCACCGATTTTTTTGGGCTGGGTTCAACTCGAGCATCGGCTGCTAAGCGCACCCTAAAGTCGCTGAGCCTGAAAGCAAGACAGGGTGATACGGATGCTGCGTTTGCACTACTCGCACAAATGAGTCGAGGCATGGAGTCGACCGAATGATAGGTTACCGTATAAGCCTAGCCCAACTCGAAAATCTTATAGATGCCGAAGTCACTGGATGGCGCACTCGTGCGGATGAACGCACAAAGAAGTTTAAGATAGCTGGTAAATATGATGAACCCAGCACGATTTGGAGCGAGATAAAGGTTGTGTACATGCGGCTGCAAGGTGAAGCCAAGTGCGTGTACTGCGAACGAAAGTTAGAAGGAGAGGAGCGTGGCAAGGCTGAACATGATGTCGAGCATTTTCGTCCTAAAAGCAGCGTTCGCACATGGAAAATATCTGCCGCACTGAGTAAGCAAGGCGTTTCACTTACTCAGCCTGGTAAACCGGCACCTGGTTATCACCTACTCCCCTACCATCTGTTCAACTACAGCGCCGCTTGTAAACCTTGTAATAGTGCTATTAAAAGCGATTGTTTTCCTATTGCGGGTACTTACCAGTTCACTGGGGATGATCCTGTCACTCTTTTGGGGGAGCAACCGCTGCTAGTTTACCCAATTGGAGATTTTGATCATGATCCAGAAGAGTTAATTGGCTTCCACGGTATATCGCCTCAGGCGATTCCCCAACAGGGATACAAGAGACATAAAGCCCTTACAACCATTGCCTTCTTTGAGCTAGATGATGCTATAGGTCGGAAGAACTTAGTTAGGGGGAGGGCTCACGTAATTACCACGTTGTATCCTCAGCTTTTGACTTTCGCTGGAAATGAACCCGCGAATAAAAAGGCCATAGCCAAGATGCTTATTGATGGCTTTACATCACCGAAATCGGAGCATACTAATTGCGCAAGATCATTCCGAACTTTATTTAATACGGATCCTGATGAGGCCGAGCGGATATTTGAAGCTGCTGCGAGATTCATCGACTCTAGCTCTTAAACGGTTTCCACTCCCTAAAATGCCAAGCTAAGCTCAGAAATTTGATTTTCTATTAATAAAAATTATATCAGGGTGTGAGTTGCGCAAAGCTTCATAGATGCATTCGGATGCATGCTAACGGATGGCCGCCGCCGGGCTATGTGATCGTCTAAACGGTTGCTACTGTCCAGGAGCAGTCAGCGACGATCGGCAGCTTTGGGTGGTTAGTGACCACTATTCTGGCTAGCCATCCTCGTGGACACAGTTGAAAGGAGCGCCGATGTGCGTTAGCCATTCCGAGCTCGTAAGCTTACATCTCAGCTACCCGCACCTAGTTCAGCAACTTGATAGGGGCGAGATTAAATTTGTCCCAGCCAGGGGCAGTTGCACCCTGGCCTTGTTTAGTGCTGATGCCGGTTAACTAAGGCGGCTTTGCCGCTTACGTCAAGGCGCTGCACCAATGGGAGGTTGACCAACTCCGCCGAGGTACATGGGCTGTTCGGAGCCCGCAAATTTCGGCAACCATTCCTTGTCTGTTTTGTCATCGATCGCGTACTGATAACTGGTAGTTGAGAAAATGACTTGGGCATTGTTACGTAGAGCAACAGCTTTGAGTGCTTTGATGTAGGCATCTAAATCTTCCCAGTGAATTTCCTGCTGCCGAGGTGTGTCGAACACCAGTACTCTGAAAGGAGAGAGCGGATCATTGGTGCACAGTTCAAATAGCGCAGCGTGGAACGCCAGCACTGTTCGAGCTTTTGAGCTGCCTTTGATGATCCCAAGCTTTTCAGTGCCCAATATAGGTTTTAGATCTGAATCGATTCGGATGTCCCTCGAAATATTCTTGGAATTGAGGACGTCGAGCCATTCTGCCATTTTTTGTCCCAGTTCGATCCTGAATCGAAGAATGTCTGGAGACTGTTCACGTGACGTCTGTAGCGAATCCTCAAGCGTAAGAGCGATATCTCTTCTTTTTAAAAGATCAAGATGAGTATTTTTTTGTTGCTCTGATTTTTCTAGCTTATTCTTTTCTAATCCGAGTTCAAAAATTTCCGAAGAAATTCTGCTGATAGCCTCAATGAAAATTTCAATCCCGGCTTCCCGTTCTGCCAGACCTCTTTGCTGGGCCAGTTGCGCGATTTGCGATTCAACAAATTTTTTCTCGGTGGATATCGCCTCCGACTTTTGTATATTCGAGGCAGTGGAAATCTCAAGATCCTTGATCTGATCTTTTAGGTAAAGTAAGCTTTTTCCGTACGAGTCTGCGCTCACCATGAATATTCCACACGATGGCGAGGTGCATATGTCAGAGAACGAAATAAAGGCTCGCTTAGCCTCTTCATTTAGGTTGAGTGTCTCAATCTCACTCTGTATTTCTTCACGTATTTGCGTTGCACTGGAAATTTTTGAGTCGAGAGCAGCCTCTTCCGATTGCAGTTCACGATGCCTCCTCCTCAGGTTGCCAATAACATAATCTAAACTTGAAAGTGAATCGCTTTTTATATCCTTCGATTTTTTAAGGTCTTCGAGGCGAGACTTTAATTCAGCGATGAGTCTATCAACATCTTCGATCTTTCGGCGAGGTGATGGAAGATCTTGAATAATGCGCTCCATCAGTTTGCGACTATCAACGATTGTGGTGTCCAAGTAAGCTAGGTCTTTTTTGACCTCAATCGCTTTTTTCTTTTTGTCGTACGAGTTCTGCGGAGGAAAATTAGCAGCTAGTCTTACCATTTCTGAAAACTGGTTTTTTATGAAGCCTGGCCGCGGAGGTGCATAGTATTCGGAGTAGCCTTGATCCTGGTCCAGATAAAAAAGAGGCAGCAACGCCGAAAAATATGGAGTGGTTGGAGTGTTGCCGTTTGTTATGAGTCTGTCACTTCTGAGGTTGAGTGATTTTAACATGAACCTCGAAAAGTCATCTTCATTGTAAAAGCGATTTTCGGTTTTATCGTCAACCTTCACGGTCAAATCGAAAGAGTCTCCCATCATTCGGTCTAGGGTGAATCGTTTCCCCATGAGGAGCAGTTTTAATCGCGCCATCTTGCAGTTTCGGACGATATCATCCCTAAACTGAACATGCAGTCCAAGACAGAACATCATGGCTTGGATCAATGGGGTCTTGCCACTACCATTTTTTGCGTACAGTTGAGTTATGGCAACACCAAACTCAAGCTCACCTGAGTGCCACCCATCTGGGTTGTTCTGGATAATTTCAAGTGATTCAAATTTCATTTAACTTAACCTCAACGGCACGTTCTTTACAGATGTTACGGTACGCACGCTTTATTATCAGTAATGCAATACAGAGCCTGCTTTCATCTTTGAGAATATTATCAATCAGCTTTTTTCCAGACTCTGTTGCTTCAATCCGGGAAGTGCTTTTGTCGATAATAATGAATCCGGTGTTTTCTAAAAATGTAAAAGCCTTCACGGTACGGATTCTCAGGTTTGCAGACCAGCCCAGTTCTTGGCTCGACCCCTTGAAACCTACAAGGCTTTTCTCAAAACAAACGCCTACTAACATTCCAATCTCGTCTTGCTTAGGCTTGGCTCTGGAACGCGCGAGTAAAATGATGGTCAGCGCAATCAGCGGAGTATGGAATAGACTCTCATTTCCCAGTACGTCATAGCGCCCCCTGGGGCTGCTTTCGGTCAACAATGCCATGGACTCAGTCTTGGCGGTCGAGACGGCCTCGCGGAAGTTCATTGCGCCTCTCCTTTCACCAATTCGGAGAGCACGGCGCCGAAGGCCAGCTCTTCAGTGATATCTGATCGCCCAAGGTCTTTACTGATTTGGATCGTCAAGCTTGAAACTTCTTCGGTGATTGAGTCCATGTCAATCTGGCCAATAGCGATCTTTCTCGCCACTTGTATAATTTTGTTCTTTGCTACGGCCAAGCGAAACTCCAAGAGCGCATGCCTATTGGTCCTGTGCCAAGCTTCCCAGCTACACTTGAAACCTGCAAATGTATCCACTGTGTCATCTGAGAAGCCTGAGCGCTTGAGCATTCGCTGTAGGATAGAAACCGACTTTATAGCTCTATCATCTCCGCCTGTCTTAAGAACATAATAGGCGGATCTGGAGATGCAGAGAATGTCTAGGATATCATCCAGATTGACACTCGCCTTTGCATCCAATTCTTTTTCGGTAATACCGCTGGAAAGCGGAACGGCAGATCTATCCTCAATTAAAGATAGAAGCTGGATGATTATTTTTCTAACCTCAAGGGGGTTAAGATTGATTTCGCTGTACTTGAATATCTGGTTTGATGCTTGGGAAACGAAAACATCCTCTTCTTCATTGAGGATCTGCTTTCGAGGTACCAGCGCCAAGTGTGACAAGAACGCCATTACATCGGCATCGCTTTTCGTGGCGAGAGAAGGTATCAGTTTCTTAGTCTCGCCGATCAGGCTTGCGGTGTTTTTGGTTGGACTTGCTTTGCCTGCAACTTCTTGCCAAATCTGTTCAACTTCATCGTCGAAGTTTACGTTTGTACAGATCTCAATTGAGCTGCACGCTTCACCAAACTCTTCAACGTGAAGCAGTAACTTCCCTGCGAAGCTGCCCGCCAAGTCATGAGTCGGGCTGTTTTTCGGTTTTTTCTTCAGGCCAAAAATTTCAAGTATGGTGTATTGATGATTTAGCTTACTTTTAGTCTTTACTTGAACAAACCGGTATTTGGATTTTGAGTTGACTATGTGCTTGACGACATAGTCCTCGTGTACATCACAGTACACCCTATCCATTTTCCCGTTTTCTAATAGAGCCAGGCTTTCCAAGCTGGCTGCTTTGAACTGTGCTCGGAAACGGTCGATCGTATCCCGTCCGCTTTGTTCTCTAGGGCTGACTTCATGAAGTTTCATATGGATTAGTTTCGCATATGCTGAATTAAGAGCGCCCTAGAGTATGCTGGGCTTTTAGGTGTAATGCAGAAGCAATCATTGCGGTCGAATGGTGGCGAAGTGTTGAGCGATACGTTGTGGATAACGTAAATGCAACTTCTTGGTTGTAGATTGAATGCATGTTCATTGGCAGTTTCCCTTCCGGGATCACGCTCACGAACTACGCAACGTATCGCGGAGGGTTTGCAATAGTTGCGTGCGGGTGGCGGGCACGATCTGAGCAGTGCGCCTTGATTGTTTCGGGTAATGCTGTCCATGCCACCTTCCATTGATGTCTCTCGCCCGTGAGAGAATTCCTTTCTGGATTCACTGAATGGTGGCGTGAGGCCATCCACAATGCAAGTCAGATTTGAAGCATTTTCCCTCCTCAAGCTCTGAGGCAAGTGCGGAGTTTTCTACTTCTTGACCTTGGCGATGTGAATCGCCCCTGGTTAATAGACACCATCGAGCGGCAGCTTCTGGTACAGGCTGTGTGAAAACGTTTTGGAGTGAGTTTGACACTCAGAACCGCAACGGAAATCGCATTCCTACGCAACTTTTAGGTCTGCTGACCAGCCAAACGCTGCCAGATTTTACGTAGCAACGCAGACTTCAAAACGGGGCATGCGTTTTCACACAGCCAGGGTCGATTCCTGCCCTCCGTGAAGGGCAGCTTTGGGTCGGATAGCGACGGTCTAGTATCGACCGTCGCTATAGATGCTCAGACTTCCGTCTGTTCCGCCATTTCCAGGGCATCATCGACCTCGATTCCCAGGTATCTGACGGTGCTTTCAAGCTTCGTATAACCAAGCAGGAGTTGGACAGAGTCAACTCTGCATTTCGATCCCTCACCAATGGAGTGCCAGTGAAATTTAATCTTTTTCGATTTCAAGAAACGGATTATCGAGTGGCATCAATTCAAAAAAAAGCTTCGGATCCTCAATCAAGTATCCCTTCAGGGTGGTTTTCTTCCTAGGGCCTTGCACTTGGCATGCCCAGATATTCAGACCGTTGTCTCGCTTCCTGTGGACCTTCAGTTTCTCGAACTGCTTCTGCACCCAACGCCATTCTTCAATCCCTTGATCGGCACCCTGTGAGATACCAGGAAACTCCTGCGCGTAGCGTTGGAAGAGACCAGGCGTGACCAGAAATATGCTGCCACTCACCGTGTGGATTTTGGCCTTGCTGTCATTGATGACCAGCTTGTGGCTTTGGATGCCTCCCTTGACCCAATCCAGAAATACCTGACCAGGGTTATCCGGAAGGGGAGTTGAGATTTCGAGAGCACTTGCGGGCGGTGCATCACGCACCTCGGTTTCACCCATTTCGAACATATCCAGCACCGTGCCCAGGTAATCGGCATCTTCCAGCGCCGTGGGATCTGGCTGCGATTTGCTTTGACGCGATCTTGTGCTGATTATCTCGGGCGTAGGTGGTGGTACCGGAGTGTCAGTTGAGTGGTCATCGGCCGCAATGCTCACTGTTCCGCTGAAAGCTTCGGGCCGGTCTTCGTTCCCCCAGATCAACGCCGGTTGAAGGCGCAGAAAGGTAAAGCTCTGCTGCCAGTTTCCCTGCGCGATAAGCGCGGTCCAGATGGCTTTGCCTTCCGGAGTGGACTCGACCAATCCATGCGATTGCAGTTCGTCGAATACGGCGATGTTGGATGAGGGAATGCCCTCAATTGATTGCGACAGCAGATAGGCTCGCAGCTTGTCGGTGACAGTCTTGCTGACCAGCCAGAGTGCGTCCTGAGTCAGCCATCCCGCCCCACCTGGCTGGTTAAGTTTCAGCTCTTGCTGAACCAGATGACGCAGTCCGCTGATCAAGTGGTGTTGCAACGAATGAATCGGCGCTTGCAGCGCCTTGCTCGGGTTACCACCAATGTTCTGTGCGGTGGAAACACGGTCGGCCTGCATCACCAACTCACCGAGCACGCCGGCACGTTCGTACTGGCCCGCCAGGACATACAGCAGACTGGCCCACAGTGATGGAAATCCGCTGAGCCAATCGAGGATCGGACGGTCGAGAATCTGGGTGTAGAGCAAACCTGCAGCGGCGCCGTGCAGGTGATAGTCGCGACCTTTGACATAGCGAAAACGGTAGGGCTGATCCAGGGGACCGTGCCAAGGATGCCAAAGACGGCCATCCTGACGCTCGACCTGCAGGTCCACGGCGATCTTGCCAATGTCATGCAGCAGCGCGCCATAGGCGATGCCGGCGGACCAGGCGTCAGTCTGGGCGGCCTGATCTTCGGGCGCAGCGCCGGTGGGAAGCAGATACGACTGACGCAGTTTCAAACTGCAGGCGACCAGTTCCAGTCCATGGTCGAGCATACCGCCGAGATAAGCATGGTGGTGCGTCTCGCTGGCCGGGAGTTGCTGGACCTGTTCGGCGTAGCGATGGATCGGATTTAAATAGAGTTGGATGAACTGCGCGTGGGAGAGGGCGGTGTACTGCCAGATGCGATCGAGCAACTGGCGGCGGTGCTCTGCGGCTAACAAGCTGTGAGCCAACTCGATGGGCAGGTAACCTTCGGCGACGTTGACGGTCGGTGGCGGAGGGGGCTTCTGCCTTTTGCGGCGAAACAGGCCGAGCATCGTGACCTCCGGGAAGTGGTTGGGTCAGTGGCCTTTTAGCCTTTTCGGATAGAGCTCTTACCCTTGAGTCCCCATTCCCTTCCAACCCTTACCCGTCCTTTTGGCTCGTGTCCCTTTGTGCGGCAATCGGAATATGGATACTGCTCGACATCGTTTTGTTGGAGGGCTGGTACGGAAAAGACAAGAGTCGGTACACTGCGGTGCATCTCTTCTGGGTCTTGCCATGAACCTCACTGACGCCACGCTCGTGCTGCTGCTCGCGGCACGTATCCATGGGACAGACGAAGCCGTCAGGGCCTCGGCGAAGAGCGTGGTGAAGAAGTTACCGCGCAGTAAACGCGATCTGATCTACAAGGTGATCGACAGCCGAAGTCCGCTCGAGCTGGTGGATTTTCTGGCGCAGAACTTGGATGCGGACTGACACACCGTGGGTGTGCTCCCATGTCTTGTTCCTTGCGTCAGAGTCCCACGGCATGGTTGTTTTCTGAGCACAAAAAAAAAGGGCTCAACTTGCGTTGGGCCCTGTGAAGCGATTGCAGCGGCGAGGTAACGATTGAACGCCATCGTTCATGCACAGCGAGTCATCCAAGGCAGTTTGTTTCAGTTGCTGCTCCAGGTTGAGTACATACTCCGAGGCGCTTCGGGCGTGACCACTGGCACGAAAGATCGCGCGTTTGTCAGCCTTGAGCAGGCCGAGCCAGGAGTCGATGTAGCCCTCGTGCCGCAGCTCTCCCTGTATACCGGCGTAGGCACATAAAAACGCAGCGCCCATTTCGGCGATCAACTCCTCAAACGCGTAGCCTGGCGAGCCGAACGGACAGGATGACGTCACGCCTTCGCGCTGCAACCGAGCGTGATGCCCGGTCCAGTGCGTCAGCTCGTGCAGTGCGGTGGCGTAGTACCCACCTTCATCGTGAAATTGCGCTTTTGTCGGCAGTTGGATGAGATCCCTGATCGGATGGTAAAAGGCTTCGTCGGCAGATCGATGAACGATGTGTGCACCCGAACTTAACAGCAGGTTTTCCGCAACGCTGTTGGGCTGGAAGGGATCACTCGGTTCCGTCTCGAGCAGGTTTTCATTGAGCATTTCGAGCCCCTCCGTTTGCTCGATGTTGAACAGAAAATGCGTCCGGAGAATACCGAAGTGAGCGACCTTGGGCTGACCGTTTTCATCGAGTACGGGTTGGCCTGACTCGGTCTGTTCCTCGCGCTCCTTTGGCTTGTAGAGCACTGCTAGGGCACTGTGCTCACCTTTACGGATGTGCCCACCGGCTTTTTTGGCTTGGTTGAAGGTCAGCCAACGATCTTGGGTGAACCCCTGCAACCTGGCCTCGGCCCAGAGCAACGGTAAATTGATACCTGAATAGGGACGATGCGTGATTGCGTTGATGGGGTAGGGTTGATGACCGATGTAAGCTGAGCCACTTGAGGACCAGGGTTTGATCCAGGGGGCAACGCCTTGGTCCAAAGCGGTAACGATCTTGTCAGTCACGTCTTGGTAGATATCGCGCATGGCATTTTCCTCGAGAGAAAACGGAGGAACGCCTTACCCGTCGGGGAGGGTTCCCCGGTGGGTTGGATTGATGCAGGACTTGCATGCCTGAGTGTGGATCTGGGTGCCGAGTACGGCCGTATGCGTTTAGCGTTGATGTTCTCCTGCAAGAGCTATCAGTAAGGCGTTAGGCTGGTCTGGCTCGAGGAGCAGGCTAAGGCTCAGTTGCAGCAACGGGTCATGGCGTGGATGACCCGTTGAGGCGATTTGGGCTACCTCGAACACTACATAGGGCTCGTGTGGATAAGCCAGGTGAGCCTCGAAGGCTGCGCGCAATACGTTGCTCAGCCGATCGACCTGCAGCTTCTCAGGAGGACCTGAGCATTCGAGCAGAGCTGCGCGTTGCCAAGCGCCAGGCGTGAACACAATGGGCAACCGAAGGGTGTTCAGTGCTTCCGGTGTCAGTGAGTCGGACATGGTGTGCCTCCGTTGAAAGCGCGAAGAAACCTGTCCCGTGCGGGAAAGAATTTCCCCGCAGTGGATTGAAGAAAAACAAGAAAGTTTGCCTGACGAGCAGAGCTCGAAAGGCGCTCCGGAGAGCAGTAGGCGTTCATCACCGTAGAAACGGTCACCGTGCGAGCTACCGAACGCTAATCGCACTTGGGGAGAACCATCACCGAAGTGAACGTAGCCTTGAAGGCTCTGGCTACCTGGGAAGGTGCTGTCGATAACAGCGATCCATACCTTGTATTTAGCCGGACGATTTATATGGGTCAATCACTGTAAAGAAGCTGTTTCACGGGACTTGTCTTCTGTCTTCCAGTGAAGATTTTTTGGCCGGGAAAACTGATAAACGGTCAAGCACGGACAGTTTTCAGTAGTAGGCTGTTACTCCTGTCTCAACCATGCAAACGCTCAGAAGAGGGCGAGAACATGCAGACGCAGAACCCCGTTCAAGTTTCCCGTGCCCACCGCTGGGCCTACGCATGTGGCATGTCGGTAAAGCGTGGTTACCGTAAGTTGAAAACGTTTGAGTACCGCGTGGTTGAGCGTGCGGTGACGGCAGGTATGCCCGCAGGTAAATTACTTGTTCGCGGGAGTTTTTTGATTGCCAAACTGGCATTGATCGGAGGATTGCTCTTTGTCAGTGCTTGGATGGTTACTTTCATTGTGATGATGCTGGCTGTCACTACTTTGCTATGGCTCAGGGTTTTTATTGGTGCCGATCAACAAGAGAAAAATCCAGGGCCAGACTACCTAGGTGCTGACCTCTACATCGGTGACTTCGACGACAACGGGCATTATATAGGCGACAGCAAGTCATCTAATTGAGCGCTTAGCAGCACCCAATATTTGATCCGTACCTTTGCTCGCCGAGTCACTTGCAGCTTTGCTACCGTTCGCCAACATACCTTGAATCCCGTTGCCGACTGAATATCCTGCCCAGCTCATGGCTCCTAGAAATAGCATCGGCAGCACGATGAACATCGCACCCATCACATACTCAATTACCTGCGCCGTAACTGTCCCCTCCATGAAGCCGGATGTGGGCAGCGATAACAGCACTTGATTGGAAGCCGAAACTTGGTCGTACAAGGTGTCGAGCATGCTGGAGTCGACCCAGCGTGCTAACTCCCACCAGAAGCTCAACATGTGCAGCGTGAACAGCGCGAACGTCACCGTCATGACGGTCTTCAGCTGGTAGGTACTGACCAGCAGTATCAACGGCAAGCTGATGATGACGCCCATGATGAGGAAAGCCTGCACCATCGGCAGGGCGGCGCGTAGCGCATTCATCGCCGGGAAGTTGCTGAAGGAGCCGAGGGCCAAGCCAGTATTGGTGGCCAGGTTATTAAGCCCCTGATTGATCGAGCCGCCACGAGCGCTGGAACCATAGTCCTGGTACACCTGTCCGGGCGACATGGACATCGATTGCTGGCGCGGACTGACCAGTTCGCGCAGGGTGGCATCCTCGATCTCGTTGCTCGAGCGGCCAGTCAGCCAACCTTTCAGCTGAGTCAGCAGAGAGGGATCAACCTGCTGGATCAACCGCTCGCGCAAGCCAACACCGCTGTCGCTCCACCACTGCTTGCAAGTGGGGTAGCCCGCGCCATTCTCCAGCCGCGGCAAGGAAACATCGCGGCTTTCGTCATACGGCCAACTGATTCGCGGTGTGCGTGAACGATCCGTGTCGTAGTAGCCGGGCGTGTCGAGAAGATAGCTTGAGCCGATCCAGGACGCGTTGTGACTTTGTGCCTTGTCCAGTTGCGGGCGATTGGTAAACAACCGAGAACGGGAATAGCCATAGCAGTCGCGGGTGAAGTCGGCGACTTCCTGCAGCAGTACCTGACTGTCGATGCGCGAACTGTCGATCTCCATGCGCATCTGCCGGATATCCGGTGCGCAGGGGATAGAGGCAGTGGCTGACGCAGTCACGCCTTTGCTCAAGGCATGCACCAGAAACCACCAGATCGGCACATTGGCGGAGCGTTCGCCGATAGTATTGAAGGTCGTCCCCCAGGCGGTTTCCGTCGGTTTGGCCACACTCACGCCGCAGCGCTGACTCGCCGCATCATCGAACGCCATTGAGGCGAGGCTTAACGGAAAGACGGGCGCGCAGCCGAACAACACTACGATGTAGGCCAGCCACAGCCGGTTCTCGATTCGAGGCACCGAGAGCAGTCCCTTGTTTCCTTCATCCGCACCTTGCTGGCGGGCTGACAGCCACTCCTGCAGGATGATTGCGCCAAAGGGCGCGGCAAACAGCCCGGTGTCGGACAGGACGTTCCAGAGTCCGTTGTTAATGATCCAGGCCAGCAGGGAGAGGTAAAATTCCAGGTAGCTGTTGGTGCTCAGGAGCATGGTGGTGACCTCACAGTCGGGTGAGTTCGACGCAGGTAAAGAGCACGAGCCCTAATGTCCCGATGCGTTTCACGCGCAGTCGATCCTGGGGTCGATATCGGTAGCGCTGAAGCAGATCCCACCAGAGCGCAAAGAGGGCGCCGTAGAGCAGGGCACGCCACCCCCGTAGATACGGTCGTACGGATTCGAATGCCTGCTGCCAGGCCTCGAAACTACCCAGCGCAGTGCGGCCGATCCATGCGACCAGTGCGGCGGTCAGGATCATCACTGCGGCAATCCCCAGACTCGAAAGCAAAGTGAATAGCGGTGAGCGTTTCATGGCTCACTTGCGCCTGGCGTCAGCATCATTGAGTCGACCGGGCTCGGGGTCGCCTTGCTCGACGGTGCGCGAAGCATCAGCACCGCCGGCATGCCGATCGAGCACCAGGCTGGCGGTATTGGTGGTCAGCATCTGCCGGACCTGCAGTTCTGTCTGCAGCAGGCGGATTTCACGCTCCAGAGCGTCGATGTTTTTCGTCAAGGCGGTTTGGGCCGGTTCGGCGGAAGCGATGTTCGGCTCGTGACTGCCCGCCAGCAGGGTGCGCAGTAGCAGCAACGCTTTGTCGAGCACGCTGGACAAGGCCGTCTCACTGGCCAGGCGCCGTGCCAACAGATCCTGATCGGGATCGTCGCGCAGGGCTTCAACCACGCCACGAGTCACCGGCAGCATCGGGCTGGAGGCTTTCGCCAGGTTGTCAGGGGTAGGCGGCAGAGAGCCAGACAACAGCCCTTGCAGGGCCTTGAGGCGCTCGTTATAGGCCTCCTGGATCAGCGGCGTCAGTCCGCTGCCAGCGGTCGCACGCAGAGTTTCGCAGCTGTCGCAGGTCGCGACTTCGCTCTCGCCCAACACCCGAACGGCCCAGTCGGACTCCTCTTGGGGCGAAGCCCATGTCTGACAAATAGCCCCTCCCAGGCAATCACTGCTACTGATCGAGGCACTGTCATCCACCGTACGGTTATGCAGCAGGTTATATCCTGCGCGGACCACGTCGGCGGTCACCCGAATGGGCGTCTGTCCGTTACCTCCGGCCTTCGAACCGCCGACCCAGGACACCCCATTGTTGCCGTTATGGGCTTCGGTGTTTTTCACCGCTGCCACCGCATCACCGCCGGTTTGCTCCAGATTGCCCTGCATCTCCTGGTTCTTGGCCAGCGCACCCCAACCGGCTTGACCGACCTTGTCCGCCATCTTCTCGGCCATGGCTTGGCAGGTCAGTTTGGAGCGATCGAAGTCGATACGGCCCTGCATCACCCCGTTACTGAGCAACTCATAGAGACCGGGGTTGGCGCGCTGGATGATCAACGCCGGCAGAGACATCACCGCTTGGGTCGCGTTCTGCACGACGCTGCCCATGATCTGCTGGAAACCTTCGGTGGCGCCGTTCAGCTGGTTTTGCAGAGTATTGGTGAGGCTCATGTTTCCGCACATCATGTTTGCTCGCCAGGACCCGCCGACCCCGAGACCGCTAGGTCGGTAGAGCGAGCTCGGTGAGCCGACTGTCGAGCCGCCACCGATGGTGTACATCACCCGGTCGTCGAGCACTTCGCCTTGAGTACCCAGGCGGTAATTGCCCTCGGCGGCGTAGGCATGCGTGGCCATGGCGAGCAGTCCACAGAGCAACAGACTCATCACGCCCAACCAGGGTCGTGCGAGAAGCCGACTCATGAAGCACCTCCTTCGAAGTCGATGCTGAACAGGAAGGTCTGTCCCTCTCGTTTGCAACAGCGATAGGGACGCCACAGCGACCAGGCGTAGCCGCCATCCGCGCTCTGTACCGGATCACTGGGGAAGATGGCGCAAGTCGGTTGAACCTGGGGGTAGAGCAATTGCCATTTGTGGGTCGAGGCGTCGTTTTCAACGATCGGGCCAGGCGGCCAGTAGCCGTCTCGTTTGGCGGGCGTGAGCGGTAAGTACACATGCGGCTGCCAGTTGCGGGTAATCACATCGCCGGCCCGTTGTGCCATGACTGCAGCGGCTTTGAAGTCGTCGGGCTGCACGAGAAAGCCCTGCCGAGGATAGACGTTGCCCCACATGTTTCCCGAAGCCTGGCGACCAATTTCACGGATCCCCGGTATAAGCGACTCGGGGTAAAGACTTTCCGGAATGCCATGGCGCCAGGCCAGTGAGTCCAGGGTGCTCAGGTAGTAGGGCATGAACGCAGTAGCGCCGCTGGCGCAGGCGTAGCCGGATTGCGAGGCCAGTTGTGTGGCGACCCAGCCACCGGGGTGACCGATGCCATCGACGTTCTTGAAGCGGGGTAGGTTGTCGCGCTGGGTATTCGGCGTGATCAGGTTACCGCCACCTTCCGCACCACTGATGGGAGCGGAGAGGGTGGCCATCTCGGTCCAGGGGTTACTGCCGGTGGTGGCGTAGCTCGAGACCACCTGTTCAGGAATGAAATGATGAACCTTGGTTGAGGTTTTGACTGTGCAGCCGAAGGGCGTGCAGAGCAGCCAGAAACAAATGCCGACGACCCGGTATTCGAGACAGTTTGGCGAAAGCACGGAGGACGTGATGCTGCCGGTGTCCAGCGCCATGCTTGGGCCGCACGCCAGCAGGAGGCTCAGCGCCAAGGGCCGTAGCTTTGTGGGCGGGATTGACGAGCAGGCAACAGGCATGATCCAGGCTCTCGGTGTATGGCCTGGGCAGGTTCGGTTAGGGGCTGAAGACTGTCAGTGGAAATTATGAAGGCGGATCTATCGGGTTTGTGAGACGTGAGACTATTATTTGACGTGAAGGGCGCTGCGCAGGCTATCGGGTTCCACAAGTAACTGATCTGCGGTAATTTCGAAAATATTGGCGAGCTTGCACAGGACCAACAGCGACGGATTGCCCGTGCATCGTTCGATTTGACTGACGTAGGTGCGATCCACCTCGGCCATGAGCGCCAGCTGCTCTTGGGTAAGGTTTTTCACGCGTCGCATCAAACGGATGTTTTCCGCCAGCTGCAAACGAAGCTGTTCGTAGTCTTGAGTCATGCGCGCAAATTGCGCCTTGAGGGACTCTCAATCCACGGGATATAGTCTACATTGGCATTGATCTAGGCCATTTGGTGTTCATGTCTGTTATCGAGCGTTCATTTGGTGTCGTTAAGCTTTTCGAAGCTGGGCCCAGCGTCTAACAAAAAATCAGAAATTTAGGGTGTGTATGGACGAAAACTACATTTCAATTCCTGCGGCGGATGGTAGCCCAAGTCTTCTGACGCCTTGGGGCAACGAATTTGCCCCGATGATCGAACGTGGCGTGCAATGCGCTCAGGCTTGGCTTGATATGCCCGGCGAGATTCCACTGTGGTGGGAGTTGGCGCAAGCGCGCAAAACCTTTCCTGTCGGTGACTACCAGGATGCCTTTGAAGCCGGATTCCTGTTGAGGATTCAGCAGCGGCTTCTTGGGGATTGTCGCTGATCCTTTATTGGTAATCGCCGCATCGGTTTGCCCCGTACGTGATCGCGGCAGAGAAGTCAGGCCGCAAATAGATCGGGGCAGCCATCCGTAATACTCTCATGTATCGCCCAGATCCACGATGTCCCTGAGCTTCGCGAACAGCTCATCGTATGTAAGCACAGTTGTGTGCTGGGACCACCTAAATAGCTCGAATGAGCGGCGCTGAGTAGTGTCCATCTCCTCGCCTAAAAGGCTTCCGCCGAGGACTACACACCTTGGGGCAGAAGCATTGAACCGATCAGGACTGTTCCCAGCGAGCATGTAATAACTTTTAAGTAGTTCCTCGCGATAGTTTAGGACTTGTACAATCGAACCGGAAAGCTGCTCGGAAATTGAATAAGCATTTCCGCGATATTGTCTTCCAAGCAAACGCATCGCTGGCGTCTTGATCTCAATAAGAACTACGTTTTTGGTTGTGCTAGATCTGTACAGGAAGTCGATTAAGTTGCCATTTTGGTTGGATATATCTTTCCCTCCCATATAGCACTTGTCCTTAAGTTTTAAAAGGCTATCAGGGAATGCTTGGGCCAGCACAAACGGATTGGTATTGAAGAAGTTTTGCCAAAACTCCTCATCTTGGTTAGTCGAATTCTTTTCCCAAAAAGAGATGGCCTCTTTGAAAGTGCGAAGCGCTGCCGGTTCAAGGCGAGGTACCAATGGAGCCTGTTCTGAACGCGTTTCATCGAGTGCGGTCTCGTAACCTTCGCGTATCTGACGCAGCCATCCGATGGTGTAAAGGTCAGGCATTGCATCTATCAAACGGTGGTGAGTAGGGCAGAGTACAAGAAGGTTATCTAAACCTAAGCGCTCTTGCGCGGTAGATTGGGCATTATAGCGAGGACCACCAGAGGATAGTGATTCTATGTTGCAAAACTCTCCAACGATCGCGCCATTTGGGCTAAGCAGGGAAGCTTCACATCCAGGAAACGCACATTGATTACCTGAGCGCCTAAAGGCTTCGCGCTTAGTCGCGGCCGAAATGCGGCGGATTTGTTGGGGCACATTTTGTGGGTCAGCCAATTTATTATCCTCTGCGACTAGATCTGGCACCGAATGGCGTAAAATTTACACCATTTTTTATGATGAAGTTCAATTGAGGCTGCCCCTTACCGGCTTGTTTCGCTGACTATACCGCTATCGACATCGTGTGATGTGTACATGAGCAAACTCACTGCCCAGCTGTTATCCGAATGTTTAAGCAAGGGAGAGGTATTCTTCGTAGATCGCATAAAGCGGAGCGGGCAATTTTTACCACCTACTTTTTTTGCTCTATTCCACGCCAACTATCGATCCTCTCACCTACCCTGTAAGCCGCTTCCAACTCTGTGCATCCGCTCTCCTGCATCAATGCCCACCGTTCGGCTTTTTCCTCCGGCTCCGTCATGGCCAGCGCGAGATAGAGGCTAGGCGGTACGGCGCGAAACAGCGTTTCGAGCTTCTTCGATAGCACGACCCCTTCGGTGTATTTACCTGGTTCCTTGCTGGCGGAAAGCAACAAGGCCTTTTGCGCTGGCGTGAGCTTCTTGAAGCGGGCGATCTCCTCTATCTCCGCTGGCGGCATGTTCAAGCAAATCCACCACTCAATCATGTTGAGCATGGTCTGCGCGGCAGCTGGAAAGTCAGCAAGGTTCTGGGTTGCCAGCCAGAACCATGCGCCAAGCTTGCGCCACATCTTCGTGCCCTTGACCACGAAGGGCGCCAGCAGCGGGTTTTTGGTGATGATATGGCCCTCATCGGTGACCATGATAATCGGTCGGCCCAGGTACTGGTCGCGCTCGGCGAGGTTGTTCACGGTGTTCATCAGGCTGATGTAGCTAATGGACATCTGGGCTTCGTAGCCTTCGCGAGCGTACGTGGCGAGATCGACAATGGTCACATCGCTCTCGGGCCAAGGCGTGCCCTCGCGATCGAACAGTGCACCCTCGAAACCCTGGCAAAAAAGGTCGATGGACTCACCCATTTCCTGGGCACGCTCGCGGCGTTTCTCCGGCAAGTGCGTGTCAGCGGCGACGCGCAGCAAGGCGTCGCGCACGTCGCGGGTCAGGACCTGGCGACCTGCCGCGACACAGGACTGCGCCGCATCCAGAATGCATTCGCGGATCAAGCTGCGATCGGCTCGACTCAGGCGAGCTTCTTCCTTGGCCTCGCCGCCGGTGATCATCAATCGGGCGGTGATTTCCAGTTCACCGAGAACATCGCGCTGGTCTTCGCGATTGGCTACCGCCTCATCGTCCAGCTCATCAATCGACAGACTCGCCACCTGATCCGGTTGCTCGACCAGGCGCCAGGCATCGGCGAAGGGCGCAAGGCTGACCGAGGCGCCAGGTTTCAACTGGACCTTGTTGACCGACAAGCCCTGTGTCGCGAAGTAGTCACCCTGCAAGCCAAACGAATTGCCGGCCTCGACGATAAATAAGCGAGGGCGGTACACCGCCATGACCTGCATCAGCAGGGTGACCAGGGTCGCCGACTTGCCGGCGCCGGTCGGGCCGAACAACAGCAGATGGCCGTTCATGGCCCGGTCCAGACGTGACAGCGGATCAAAGCTCAACGGCGAGCCACCACGATTGAACAGGGTGATACCTGGGTGGCCGGTGCCGGTGCTGCGCCCCCACACCGGAACCAGGTTCGCCAGGTGTTGAACAAACATCAGGCGGGTGTACCAGTTGCGCGTGTCGCGGGCCGGGTTGTAGGCCATCGGCAACCAACGCAGGTAGCTGTTGCAGGCGGCGACTTCATCGCCTTCGCGTACCGGTTGCAGGCCCGCCCCCAGCAGCGCGTTGGCCAGGCTAACCGAGCGCTGATGCAATTGCTGCTCATCGTGACCGCGCAGGTAAAACGCGAGGGCTCCTCGGTACAGCTTGTGCTGACGACCGATGATCGCGCGGGCCTCTTCGACATCCTGACGGGTCTGGGTCGAGGCCAGGTTTTCACCGATGGCTTTGCGCGCCAGGCGGTTCAACTGATCCTCAAGTACATCTTGGGGCTTGACCACCAAGGTCAGACTCATCACCGTACCTTCGGGTAACTGGTCGAACAGGGCATTCACCGCGTCGCCCTTGCGGGTTTCTCCGGTGAGTTGACCAATCATGGGCGCCCGGCGCAGCTTATCCACTACCATGACCCGGTGTGGCTGATCGTCAAAAAACCAGAGTCCGTGCTGCACATCCGAACGCGGTTCGTTGAAGAACAGCCGCTCGGCAAAGTCATGATCGAAGGGCAGTTCCAGTGACTCGCCATTGCCCGACTCCGGATAGGCGACACGGTGATAGAACTCCTCGGGGACTTCATTGGTGAGCGTGGGCGCAGGATTGAACCAGGGCACTAACCAGGCATAAAGACCGCGGCCATCGACTCGCGTCGATTGCACCCCGCACGCCTTCAATGAAGCCGCGATACGTTCGCAAGCCTGTTGCAGGGATTGCACCGGGGTGAGTCCCGTCTCCTCAGCGTCAGACTCAAGCCAGCGATAGATCACCAGGCGCACCCGTCGGTTATTGCCACGCCAGGATAGGTGCGTAACCACCTTATCCTCAAACAGACCACCGGGCTTGGTGATGGCCCTCAGATGACGACGGCTGAGCTCCAAATATGCCTGGGTGAAGACCGTACCTCGCGCGCTGTCCCGGATATAGTCGGTGAGTCGGGTCAGATAGGGGGTGAAGTCGTTGTCGTCCTGGCAGAAAAACTGCGCTATCCAAGGCGCTTGATCCAACTCGTCAAAGCTATCCTGCAGGGCATCCTCGAGGGCATCACGAGCCGCCATCAGCCAGTCAGGTTCGCGCCCTTCGGTGCCGATGGGCAGTAACTCGAACACCGCACCTACTGAGCGATTGTCATCGAGCAGGAAACACTGCTCGGTGTCGAGGTATTCGACCCAAGGCAGGTGATCGGTGAAGCTGGGGTTGTGCGCATAGAGTGTGGCTTCATCGGCCAAGGTTGCGCGAGGGCGCAATGGGTTGCGCCAGGTTTTCCACGCGTGAGCACCGGTTCGCATCACAAGTCTTCCTGACGTTCACCGGGCAGCGCGTACTGCACGCGCTGGTAAAACGGAAAGACTGTCGAATAACCCGGAACCGGTGCCTGCTCGGTACCACTCAAATGCGGATACACGTACAGCACTAGATCGGGATTGGGCAGGCGAGGGAACAAAATGCGGATCTCGTTCGTCGCTGTACGCGTGTACGGTTCCTGGAGAGCAACGGAGAAATCTGCTTGAGTCAACGGGCGGCGTAACTGCTGCCGAGCATCCAGCAGTTGCTGCTGAGTGCCTTGCGAACCGGCACCGTTCCAGATGTCCAGCATGGTTTGCTCGCCATGGGGCAAAAGCGTCTCCTTGTCGGTGGAACACCCCGTCAGGACCCAGCAGATCAAGCTAATCCAGGTCAGACAGAGAAGCATGGTCTTTTTCATGGCGAACGCTCCGGCCCCTGGGCTCGTAGTCGATAGTGATCTCATGGTCGAGGTGCAGTGCGACCTGGGCGGCCGGTGGCACGTACACGGCAGCGAAGGCTTCGCCATACAGTTTGTTGACCCACTCGCGGATGTCGCTGACCCCACCACTGAGAATTGAATTCAGCGCGCTATTGCCACTGCTATTGGTGACCCCGAGCGTACTGCCTCCCGAACTGATCATGCTGCTGTTGTTCCGCTCATCCCCGAGCAAGGCAGCGACACCCGCGCCGGCCGCGGTGATCAAGCTCTGGCTGCCGAGGTATTGTTGGGCGTTCGAGCGGCGCTCGCCGGCAATGCAAGGAATGCCATACGGATCGGACAGGTAACCGAGCCCGCCACGGATCTTGTCGGTGTTCGAGCTCTGGGTGGTGGAGGCAGTGCGGCTGGCTATCGCCTTCGGCTGAGGCACCGTGCGGATGGTGCCATCGGTAAACACAAAGGTAATTGACTCGACCTGTCCGCGTACGCAGGACAGGGTCCAGTCACCGGACGCCGTGCCGCTCATCACGGCCCCCGCGACGTCCGGCAGGTCGATGCCGTTGGCGGTCAGGTTCTCCGGACCGACCAGCACCTTGAAGGGATAGGGGTCATTCACGGTGCCGTCCACCGGGACTCGGCCGATCAGCGCGGTCATGGCGACCGAGCCCATCAGCGTGGCGTTTTCGGGGATCGTGTAGACCGGCTTCGCGCCTTCGGTACGATCAACGGATCGCGTCAGGTCGCGCTCACCCTTGGTAACTGCACGTAGCTGTTTCTGGCTGCGATCAATCGCGTTGTCTTTCAAGCCTTCCAGAGAGTTGAAAGCGGTAGGCAGGCTCAGTGCGGAAGAAGTCGTGGTTTTGCCTCTGGCGTCGGTGGACGGAGCATCCGAGGGTTCAATCCACTGCAGCGCATCATTGGTAGAGTGTCGCCCTTCGAACTGAGCGCCGTCGCCGGGCTCAAGCCCCAATCCGATCGGCATGTCCTTGCTTTTGCCAGTCAGCCCCGACAACTGTTCCTGCAATTGCGTCAGCAGGCCGCGGGCCTGACGACTGTCTTGTTCCGCTTTGAGTCGGGCCTCGTTGGCTTGGCGGCGGCCTTCGTCGACCTGATGGGTCACACTGCCAAGCGCGGTCTGGATACGCGAATCGACACTGTTTTCCCGCTCGCGTAGGCGGTTGTTTTCCGTCTGCAGTGAGTCATTGTGTTTCTTCAAACCGAGCATGTCGCTGCGCATGGCCTTCACCTGGCCGACCAGGGTGGCGACCGTGTCGCGTGGGGTATCGCCCGCAATGCCGAGCGACTTGGCTTGCTCGGCGGATAATTGAATATTGCCCTGATCAACTGGGTGCTCTGGAGAAGGTGTGCTGCCACCCGGGACCCAGGTTTTCAGGATGATCAGCACCACGCCCAGCAGCGCAGCCGGTACCAGCCATTTGAGCAAGGCGTTAGCTTTCATCGTCAGCACCTCGCGCAACGGGCGGGAGCAGCACGGCTTGCTCGAGGCCGGCACCGCGGGTGACAAGGTAGGCGATCGTGGTGTCTTCAGCGCTGCCGACAGGCCCGAGGAAAGCATGCTGGAAGGCCGCGGCGAACAGCTTGGCCTGAAGTCGACGTGGATCGAGTTGCACCGTCTCTGAACCACGATTGCGCAATTTCACCGCCGTCACCCAGTAATCACCGAGTCGCCAGACGGCGATGGGTGTGCTGGACACGTTTTCGGTCGGCAGCAGGGTTGGCAGTTCGGTGCGCAGCTTGAGCGGGACGCGGCGTACACCGGGCAGGGACTCCACGGTGCGCAGCGGCGCGAACAGGCTTTGCGCGGCGTAGCGCGTCAAAGCGACCGGGATCGGTGTGCGTTCTGGAACAGGGACGGCGCTAGATTCAGCCTCGGTAGCTTGCCTCTGAGCATTCTTGAGAATACGTACGGGCTCCAGCGGTTGATCGCCGGGAGTGGCCGCGATATCCAGGAGGATAATCTCGCCCGTCGTGACCGATTGCAGTTGCAGTCGGGTCGGGGCAATGGCTTCCGATGCGCGCAGGTACAGCGTTCCGCCGGTTGATTGCACGCGCAGCTTGCCTGTCAGGGTTGAGGGCACGCCGACTCGAACATCCTCATCGACAAAGACCACCCGTTCCTGATTGATCACCAGCGGGACCGCGAGGGGTAGGCGTTCCCAGTGCATCAGCTCGACGGCCTGCGCTGCAGCTCCCCATAGCATCAGTGCGACGGTGAGTCCCAGGGTAGAAATCTGCTTCATGGCTCACCTCCAGGCAGGGAGATTTTTTGCGGAGTGCCCTGATAGCAATCCAGTGCCAGCCCCCACTTGTTGCGCTCGGGATCCTGGTCGAAACGCACTACGCGTAATGGATAACGCACCACCACCCGTTTCACCGGTTCGGCGGCGTAATATTCATCGGCATTGAGGTCGAGTTTGACCAACCAGCTGTCGCGGTCGAGTTGCTTGACCCTGAGTTCCGGATCCTCGCTGTAACCTCGCCCCAGGATTTCGTAGACGCCACGCACCCGCTGGCGCAGTTCGCCAGCGGCCTTGCGGTACTCGTAGTCGCCGTCGAGGAAGGCCTTGCAGGCGGGTGTCAGGTAGGACTGCAAGCCATAGATGGCGCGGCGATAATCCTGCTCGCCATCCGAGGGCCAGCGGTTGAGTTGGCCAAAGATGTAGAGGGCAAAGGCATAGACATTTTCTGAGGGAATATCCCACCACTTGCGAGTGCTGCCCGAGCGCAGATCTGGCGGTACATGCACGGTCAGATCGGTCGGCGCCGAGCGCCAGCCATACCAGAGTCCGGCACAGACAAGAGCGAGGATCACTACCGCCAGGCGCAGGCTGAAGATGTGGGCCTGCTGAGCATCCACCTTGTTCCGAAAACGACTCATGGCTGCCACCGGGACAGGGCAGGGCGCAGTCGACGCGAACGGCGAACCGTCCAGGCGCTGGAGTGAAGGATCAAAGTCCCTCGACCCAGGCGCCAGCGGCTAGCCAGTACCCATTCGAGCTTGCGGTACAACCAGGTCTCGGGGCGAGCCCGTTTGGCCCGACGCAGTAGTGTGCCACCGGCAAATAACACTACCGCCATACCTGCGATCATGCTGGTCGGCGCCACGGCAATGGAGGCGGTGGCGATCGCCAGAGGAACGCCTAGCAGCAGGCCAATGACAGCGCCGGTGCCGAGCGCTACCCACATCTCATCATTGGTTAAACCGCGCAATACGGCAGGATCGCGATTGAGTCGCTCTGGCAGAAAGACCAAGGTGCCGTCGGCGAGGCGTTCGATAGTGTCGTTCATGCCAACCTCACAAAATAGCGGCGGCCTTGGTCAGAAACCAGATGATGATCACCACCAGCAGGGCGCCGATGCCAACCACTGCGCCGAGGTCTTTCCAGGTCTTGCGCTGGTTCTGCACGTCGGCATAAACGGTCAAGGAATGCCACGCCACACCCAAGAAAGCGAGCAGGGCGATCAGCAAACCGAGCAGGATACCGCCGTCGTAGGCGTAGTTTTTGATCGTCTCGATCAACCCGGAACCTTCACCACGTGAAGGCGCTTCCATGGTCGGGAGTTCGGCAAAAGCCAGGCTTGGACCGAGTACCAACAGCAGACCGATCAGGCGCTGACTGGCACGATCACGCAGGTTGTTTTTCAGGGGGACAAGGCACTTGAGCATGACGGCGATCTCCTGGGTTAGGACAGGGTGAAGAACATCAGGACCAACAATGCGAGCAGCACGCGCGCGGCACTGCCGCCAAACGCGCCGAAGCGCACACTGCCTGTCGCCCATCCCCGGTAAGCCGTCCACATCACCCAGGCGCACCAAAGCAATGCCAGAACGAGAACCAGGGATAGCCAGAGCGTCGAGCTGCTCTGCGGGGAGAAACCGGAGGCGTTTTGGAACGCTGAGGTTTGGGCGTCAGTCATGCTCATGGCGAAGGCTCCGCGGGCGGAGTGTCGAGGCGGTAATCACCGACCAGTTCACTGGGATCGCGGGGTTGAGCGCGGGAAGGGGATAGATAGCCCTTCACACCTTGGCGAATGCGCTGGATATCGTGAGTCAGGTGAGGGTAGTCAAAGCGATAACGTGTATTTGATTCTGGTGCTTCAAAACGTGACGCCCGTTGTACCAACGTGTCGAGGGTATCGAGCTGTCGGATGAGTAGAGTGAGCTGCTGCTCCTGCTCTCCCGCTGCATAGCTGTCGCTGTGAGCCGCGATCAGAGTGAGCATGAGAAAACGAATAGGAAAAACGGACATTTTGTTGGTCCCGACATTGGTCTGGAATTAAGATCTCCGAGGGAAGAGAGAGCGTCAGCAGATTATTCGAGCTGGGTGTGATCGGTTTTTGATTTCAGTTGTCGTTATGGGGCTATGGAAGTGCTGGAAGGAATTAAGGATAGAGTTGTAGTTGAAGTTGCTGAGAGCCTGGCTGGGCGCTCTGATGAGGAGATTTTGCAATTCTTTAGGTCAACTGCGACATTTGCAAGGAAGTATGCAGTAAGTTACGAACTCGAAGGGCCGATGCATCTGGTGCTAGATAATAGTATTATTCAGTCCTTTAAACACAGGTTGACTGATGCTAACCGCGATCTGCAGGCATTGTCATATACTGTGTTCACTAGGTTTGTAACAGGTTGGAGCGATCGCAAGACGTATTTGGCCGTGACGCCGGCAGCCCTCTATGAACATATGGGACGTCGGGGGAATATTACGGCTGAAGAGGCGTTATGTGCACTCGAAGAACTACAAGTGTTTTTCGTTGGTACAGGTCTACGTATGACATGGGTAGGTTTTAAGTCTATAGAGGATTTGGTGGAGAGTCTTGTGGCAATCCGTGCTGATGACTTATATCTGACAAAGTACTTTAAGCAAGTTCAAGAGAGGAGTTGGAGGACTGATCTCAAGGCGCCTTTCGGTGTGAAAATTCCCTTGGGTATTGCATATCGTGAGATACCCGATGATTTGCCACTGAAATACTTTAGCCCAGGGTATGTTAAGTTTGTGCTGGCGAGTCGAGTTGAACGGTCTATCATCCGAGAGTCACGGCATAACCCCGAGGCAATGCCGATTGGTAGCGGTCCAATATCTGATGCTCTAGCTGATCTCAACGAATTTAGTAAAAAGGGGGCTTTGTCAGGGTTAGGGGATATCGACATGTTACAAGTGTGTGATGGCTCTCGACAGTATCAAGAAAAGGCCGGTTATGTTTTGGTGGGACAGACGCTAGACGCTAAACTCGCAGAGGTTCTTCAGCATAGACATTCGTACTTCGAGAGTATGGGAGTCGAATTCGGGAGCCCAAATGCGGAGCAACAGACTAGAGATATGGTCAATTTTATGTTTTCAAAACCATTTTCGGAACACCAGAAGCGTGGGGAATGGATTCAGCCTATGTTGAAGGATTTTGTGGATACAATCGCCAGTGGTTGTAAAGTGGCGATTTCCAATGCCAATCATAGCTAGTGCATTGATCCACAGTGCAGTCGTAAAATTTTAAAGGTACTTCTTGAATGTCGCCGCAGTGATTGCCGTTGTTACCCCAAGCATCGCGGCGCACGGTACAAAAATAACGAGTGGGTTGAGCGAAAAGGGCAGTGATAGGTAAATAATCCAGGGCACGATTAGCAATGGTGTCACTGCCCGCTTAGCACGGTGATAGACAAAACTGCTCTCTCGCCCAGCGCCAAATTTTCGCAGGTCTCGGCGCATCAGGCCATCCACAAAACCGGTGAGCATGGCCAGCAGAAATAGGGGGGTGGCCAGGACCAGAATGGTCAGTCGCACCACGTAGGTAAAGGTCACATACACCGCCGCCAGTACGAAATCCTCAATGCTCACGTAGAGCTGATTGGTCCAGCTCCAAAAGCCGTTGCCTAGGCTCGACACCCGCGCCTGCCGGGCAAAATCCGCGAAGCCAGTCCTGATCAGCAGCCACTGATTAAGAAAATCCAGCCATTGGACAATCGTCTGTCCAGGTTGTTGGAGGATGAGAGAAGATTTGAAGTACTCACTCAGCCAGCCCAGTTCGTTCGTCAACATGGCTTGGCTGTGCTGCCAACCCTGATCGCCCCAGAACAGCAGTAGACCGGCGAACTCGATGAGGATCGAGAATAGCAAGGTGGCGATCAGCAAACCGATGATGCGTAAAACCAAGCCAATCGCCGAGACGATTAATCCCGGGCGCTGGATCCGTTGTGGCGGCGTGTTCTGGACGGAAGTCGCCATCGTTTACTCCATTGCGCACCGTTGAGTTGATGCCGCCACGGCGCCTGCCGAATACGTGTTTGCTGAATCGAAACCTGTGGCGGGGCCGGGCTACCCCACCTGATCCAGATCGAAGTTGGTAGTTGGGCCGCCACCGCTTGCGCTCCACCATTGTCCTGCCTGCTCGTTGTAGGTGGCCCGCATTCGCTGGGTAAGCTCCTGCAGGTCTTTGGGCATGGCATCGTCGTTGGAGGGTTTTGGCAACGGCATGCGGACTTTCCACAGCTGGCCACCGGCCTGGAAGGAAAACATTTGCCCCTTGGGCAAACTGACGATGTGCGCAGGCTCGATCAGCGGCACACTGGTGCTGCTGACACGGTCCTGTGAGGACGAGGTGAAGTCCGTGTTGGCCTCTGGATCGGAGGTGTCGGTGGCACCCGACACCAGGGTTCTGGTTAGCACGTTGACCTTGGGCAGCTGCTGGGTGAGCAGCTCCGCGGTGGCGGTTTCGCGCACGCGGAGCATCTGCAGAGTATTGAAGTTGCCGATGACCTGGCCTGCCTTGGCTCTGTTGCCGATGCGCGCTTCAATATCGCTGAGGGTCTGGGTGTAGGCGGTGACCTGGATGCCAGCGCCACCGCCCTTGTTGATCAGCGGAATGAACTCATCGCCCATCAGCTCGTTGAATTCATCGGCGTGGAGGTTGATCGGTAATTTGTCACTGTTGTTACCCGATGGGGGCAGGCCATGGTCGATGCCGTGTTTGTAGATGTGTCCGGCGACCGAGACCAAGTCGGCGAACATGGAGTTGCCCACAGCGGCGGCCACCTCGGCGTCGGTCAGCGCATCCAAACCGACGTAGACGATGCCGCGTTTTCGGATGATCTGCATCCAGTCGAAGATTGGCCGCGGGTCATCCAGATCGGTGTAGTTGGGGGCCAGTAACTGGGCGGTCTTGCCGGTGGTGAGTTTCTCCAGCAGCGGCAGTAGCGACGCAACGATTTTGTCGAAGTAAGTACGGTCGTAGCGTACCGCCGAGCGCAGTCCGTCCAGTACCGGATCAAATACCCGCTTCACTGCCAGGTACTGCTCGATGGCCACCACGCGCTTTTCGCGTCCCACCATATGCCGGGGAATGTTCTTTTCGGTGAGCTTGCCTTCAAGCTGGACGATCACTTCCCAGGCTTTCGGGTCGGTCTTGGCGAAAAACTGCTGGGCGTACTCGATGAACAGTGCATCGATGTTGACCACATGTCGCTGGATCTGCAGGTAGTCTGGGCGTCGGCCCAACTCGATCAGGGCGCGGGCAATGATGTTGACGAAGCGCCAGGCGAACTCGCGAAAGGCCGCGGAGTTGCCTTCGCCACTGAGTTGCCCCGCGATGCGTGATGCGACCTCCGAGATGCGTCCGAAACGCCCCACGGCGTTGTAACGCGCGGAGATCTCTGGCCAGCCTAGATGAAAGACATAGAACTCCTTTTCCCGACCGGCGCGTTTGGCTTCGACGTACATGCGCTTGAGCAGGTCGGCATCGCCCTTCGGATCGAAAACGATGACCACCTCATGTTCGACGCGGTGAATGTCCTGGGTGATGTACATCTCGGCGAGTCGCGTCTTACCGACACGGGTAGTGCCGAGCACCAGGGTGTGTCCGACCCGTTCACCCAGCGGCAGGCTGACTTCCGTTTCGTCGGGCTCAACCCCATGCAGAAGTGGCGAGCCACCTACCGGGGGCAAAGGGCGCAACGGATTGAAGGCACTGTCCCAGGCTGTGAGACGGGCCAGTGTCGAGAGCGGAAACGGTGCATGTTCCAGGCGCTGTTCGAGTTCACGGGCCAGGCGATAGCGGGTCGGTTGGTCGACATAGTGGGCGACCGCCGGATCCTGGGCCTCGACCAAACGTTGGGTGTGCAGGCGGGTCCAGCGAAAGCCGCGGCCCATAAACAGACGCTTACAACTGACCGGAATCTGCTGACTTGTCAGCTCGTAGCGGGGCAGCCGACGGATATTGCGCCGATAACGCAGCACCTCCCAAGCTTGTCGCAGCCGGATAAGGCCGAACAGGGCATAGGCCAACGCTGCAAACAGACCGATCTCGGGTGACAGGGCCACAGCCCAGGGCGAGTACACGCACAACACCGCGGCAGCGATACAGATTGCTACGGTATACAGCTCCACCGCTGGCCGGAGCTTGGACTCCATCGTGTGCTCGGCCATGATCTGGACTCACTGTTCCAGTGAGGTGGCAGTGATCAAGATGGGATAGTGCTCAATCTGCAGGCGGGTGGCGATGTCGTTGCCGTTGACCGGCAGAATGGTGATGCCCGGAGCGGCTGCTCGAATCCGGGCCAGGGCTTCATTATCGGCCACTTCGACGGCGAGGCCAGCCGCGCCCATTTCCTGTAGTTCAGCAGCGCGTTGACGCAGCCAAGTCAGCGACTGGGGATCGTCACCGACCAGAAAAAATGGCCGCAAGCCCGGCATGTTCAGGGCGCGAGACGTGATCCGGCCGGGGCTCAAGTGGGAGCTGCGGATGGGCAGTATCCAGGCTTCATCGGCAAACGTGGACAGGTCCGCATGCATGGCCCGATCAGGCTGGGTTTTGTTGTTTATGGGCAGCCCGGAAATTTGATAATGAGGTCGGGTGAAGTCGCTCGGCTGATCCCCGGCTACGGTCAGTTCCGGCTGGGCGAAAGGAGCCAAGAGCAGGATGAAATAGCAGATAAGGGATATTCGCTTCATGGTGGTGTGCCCTGTTTGAAGGAAACCTGCAACCGTTCGAGTTGCCGGGAAAAGCCAGCGCGGTAACGCACGGCCGGCGTTCCGCCTGCCGGGCGGTGATAGCGTCCAGCAGCCGACACCCAATCACCGGTGGCGGCGTGATGCTCCTGCAACAGCGCCGCGGTGACGGCGAGATTTCGGTAGGGGTCGAGGGCTTCGCAGGGGCTGGAAAAACGTTGCCCGTGGTAACCCAGGTTGGTTTGTCCTAGACCGACATCGATCCGCTTGGCGTCATGCCGGGCGAGCGCCTGAAGCAAGGCGTGACAGGTGGCCTGGCGAGTGGCGAAGCGATAAGGGCTACCGGCTATGTTCAGGGTCCAAGGCCAGGGCAGCAGCCGACCACGGACGCGGATACCACTCTCCTGCAGAGCAATCGCAAACAGCACCGTAGAAGGGATGTCGGCGTCATGCGCCGCCAGTTGGTAGGCCGGAGGCGGAAGTTCGTCAGCCTGGACGACGAGCATCGTCAGCATGAACACAATGCCACTCAGTCGAGGCGTTGCCATTGTCCGTTCACCTGCTGGAAAGTGGCGGGCAATGGCCCCGGGGCGCCCAAGCTGAACCAGCGACCACGGTCATGGTTCAGGGTGATCTGTCGGCGCTGAACCTTGGCCGGATTGATGCCTGCTTGCCGAGCCCAGCTACGGACGCGTTGATCCTGGCCTTGGCTGCCCACCAGATAGATATCGAACGCCGTGTCGCTGCTTTGCAGACGCTCCGCTTCGGCGGTGCACGCTGGGCAGTGGTCCTCCACAAACAGGGCCTGGCGCGGCATGACCGATGAGCTGGCAGGGGGCGGGGACGCCATGCCCTGGATCGGCAGCAGCCCGGGAAACAGCTTGGCCCAGGCCGCGGTGTAAGCGTTTTGGTAGGCCAACTCGCGCTCGGCGCGTTTGGCTTCCAGCGCTACCTGTAATTCGGCAAAGCGCTGGCGCTCCTGGTCGGTCTGGGCCTCGACCCCGAGTGCGGTCAACGGATCGAGGTTCGGGCTCCAGAAACCGCGCGGGCCGGCTTGGATCTGTTCGAAGCGCGTCCACTCCTGCTCCGTCAGACCCCAGCTTGCCGCCTGTTCAGAGTCAGAGCGCCCCAGGGGAGCAGACTGCGTGTCCTGGGTCCGTGACTGTGTCGTGACGGGGTTGCCCATCGCAGCGCCCGTGGTTAGTAGCGAAACAAGACCGGCGACGGCGGGCAGTAGCGCTCTGTTCATGATCGCTTCTCAAGGGAGTTGCACGGTCTGGTCTGGCTGAGCGGCCACCGCGAAGATGGCTGAGTTCGGCTCCAGCACTTTCAGGCGCCAGTCTCCGAACTGCTCGCCGCTATGCAGCAGCCGAACATCCGTGAGCGAGCGACTGTCAGGAGGTGCGACCGCCAGAAAGCGCTCACCCCCGCGGGACTCGACACCCAACACCGAGAACGGTGGCGAGAGCCGGGTGGGCTTGGGGCGAGCGGTCTTTTTCGGTTTGGTCGCGGAAGGCATCGGCGGTGGGGGGGAAGGCTGAGCCTTGAGGTCCAGGAGCTGCTGCTCGATCTGTTCAAGGCGTGCGCGCAGCGCAGTCAGGTCTGCCTGGGTGGCGCGGACTACGAGACCATCGCGCAGTTCCTGTATCTCATGCGCCCACTGATCCACCATCGGATCAAGGGTATTGGCCTGTTGCTCACCGGTATCGACCATCTGCTTCAGGTCTTTCAACGCGTACTGCAGCTTCTCCTGCGTATTCTTGAGGGCGTTTGAATCACGTTGCAGGGTGTCCAGGGTTTGTTGGTATTGGGTGTTCGTGCTGTGTAGCTCGGCCACGCGCTGATACTGGTTATACAAACCACCGCTCAGGCCGGCAATTGCCAGGCAAAGCAGCCCGACAATAAGGGTTTGAAACGTCGAGGCTTTCATGGCCGCGCCTCCGACTGGGGGGGCGAGACGGGTGTGATCAGCGCGACGCCGACATCAGCTTTCTGCTGTTCGAAGCAGACCGAACGGCCGACTTCATCGGTCGTGAGTTGCCAGGCGGGGCCAGCCAGCACTTGTAGCGCACTGCGCAAAGAAATCGGGCCGAGCCGGTAATGGGCCGCTGGCAGGGGCCGGGTAAACAGCACCTTCACCGACGCGGTAACGGGGCAGAGCGAATAGCCCGAGCGCTGCAATACGTAGTGCAACGCCTCCTGCACCGAAGGGCTCAGGCTGGACGGGATGCTCACGTTGATGATTTGGGCGAGAAGATCGCGTTGTTCCGTGGTGGGCTCGGTGCTGACCAGCGTATATCGGCCATAGCGGAGCTCTGCCGGATGGCGTCCTTCGGCTGGGCCCTTCGAGAGCTGGGCTCGATTGGAGCCACTGTCGATCTCTGGATGGGCCGGCAATGGGTTGGGGATTTGCGTGGTGCAGGCGCTCAATAAACCCAGCAGGCAGACAGGCGTGAATAAACGCTCCATGGAAAAAACCTCATGTCAGATTCAGTTCAGAACCTGACATAAGGTAAAGGAGCGATTCAGCGAGAAAGTTGATTCAAGACGGGTCGTGTTAAAGCCGAGCGCGTTGCTATTCATCAAAAATGACGAGCCCATCCAAGACGGCAGCGTCGGGGTCGAAGATCAACAATCGCACATCCGCCAATGCCGCGAGGTACAGCACCTTAATCAACGCTGCTGGCGTACGGGCATCGAGTTGCTCTTGCCTCAGCGATGAGTAAGGACGGCCCTCGATCTTCACCAGGTTATCGTCGGTCCAGGGCGTGCCGATCAGCTTACATCCGACGCCATCGCAGTCTGTCAGGGCAAAGGGTTCGAACAGCAGACCGGTTGGTCTGGAGTCGAAATTGCCAGCCCGGCTTTCCAAGTAGCGCAATGCTTCTTCAGTGAGGTGTGCGGTGCTGATTTCCCAGGCTCGACTGTAGTGTCCCGTTTCGAAGCTCAAGCGATGGACCATGGCATGGGCTTCTTCAAGGGAGTACAGATCGCCGACGTGATACTGCTGGTTGAGCACTTCGCCAATCACGGCGTATATCACTTGGCGCACCAGCCCGGTGGACTGGCAGCGTTTATCCAACCTCTCCGAAATGGATTGGCCTTCGCTGATCAAGGCGAAATCGTCATTGAACAGGCAGGGGAACAGTTGCAGCTCATGGTCGGGCAGATGGGCCTGTGAGTCGTGCACGGGGCGAAAGCAGGGAGGGCAGTCGTTTTCGTAGGTGATCAGTAGCAGCCGTTCGATATGCAGATTGTCGTAGCCGCGAGCAAATGGGTTTGAGCACGCCAGCAGGGCTGGGGCTAGGTGTGTGGGGTTCATGAGGGTTCTCCAGAATGAAAATGAACAAGGCGCCCGAAGGCGCCTGTGAGGGTTAAAGCCAGCCGCATTCGGCAAGGGAGAGCGGGCGGCCTTCACCCACGATGAAATGATCCAGTACGCGCACTTCGATCAAGGCCAAGGCCTCCTTCAATCGTGCGGTCAAGACGCGATCCGCCTGGCTGGGTTCTGTACACCCTGAGGGGTGGTTGTGAACAAAAATGGCGGCCGCAGCGTTATGCGCTAGGGAGCGCTTAACGACTTGGCGGGGGTAAACGCTGGCACCATCAATGCTGCCGTGAAAGAGGACTTCGAACGCCAGCACGCGGTGCTGGGCATCGAGAAAAATCACACCGAAGACTTCATGCTCTTGTTGCGCAAGATGCAGTTTTAGGTATGAGGCCACGGCGCCAGGTGACGTCAGGTTAGGGCCGCGGGCGAACAGCCGACGATCTAGAATATGCAGTGCCTCGTCGATCACCTGGTTTTCTTGGCTGATTCGATCAGCCTCGAAATCCGAGGTCTCAATCAGTGTGAATTGGGTGTTCATGGTGGTACCTCCGAAGGGAACAATCAGGGGTACACGCCCGAGGGGACTGGTGTCCCCTAGGTGGAAATAGAGTCGCGGGCATTAGCCGATGACGCGCTGTTTACAGCCGGGTGAATCGGTGACGTTGACCGTGTAGGGGTGAGCCACAACCGTCGCAGGGCAATGTGGAAAAGGCTTTTGTTCCCCAGCCGGTTTCGGGATCGAAGTCGGCACTGATGGGCATTAAGCGAACCAGTCCACGATGGATCCCGGTGATGCGTTTCTCGATTTCATCCGTCGTGTAGTAGAGCGATAACGTGCTGTAGTCCTCGTAAGCCGCAGCGAACAAACAGTCGTCGCAAAGCCAGAAGGATTCCATGTGGATTCTCCTGTGCGGATTGAAGAAAAGGCGCTCGAGGGAGCGCCTTGATGTGGAACATCGTGGACTATTCAGGCGGACTGAACGGTACGGGTGGCATCACGGCGGACCGTGCGGGGAGCAGCTGGAGATTCAGGTTCGCCCCGAGTTTCTATTGGGTTTTCACTCTCCTCAACTTCGGCATTAGCCGATGATGGAGATGACTCACTGGTGGGCGCTTGCTCAGCAGGTGCTGTTGCTTCCTGCCTGGCGGGCGCTTTGTACTCGAATGTGCCGTCGACCTTGATCCAGTCGATGAACAGCAAACGACCTTTCAGGCTGGCGCCTGGTTGACCTTGTTTATCGCCTTTCTCGTAGAGAAATGGATCGATCCACAGGTCGCCAATACGGAACGACAGCAAGACCTTTTTCTCGGCGTTGACGGCGTCCATATAGAGACGAATCAAGCGTTCAGCTTCGCCCCCAGCGACTTTGCAGTCGAAGCGGGTGTACTCGACCGCATCGGTGGCGCCGTGCAGGGCTGCGATATCGCAGGCCATGAATGGCTGGCCGCGGCGGATTTGGACTTCACGAACACGGTTGAGGTAGCCGATACCGACGGTGTGCAGGTTGAAGTAAGTGGTCGCTTCTTGGGAGTGGTTGGCGTGGGCCATGGTGGTTCTCCTGTTTCAAGGGAAAACGGCGACGCACAAACCCTGATGGGGAAGTGAGCCCCCGTCAGGGTGGGTAAGGTGAAGGCGAGCGATGAGCGATTCGCCACCGGCAAGCCGATGGCAAGCAAGACTATGCGTCTGGAGGAATAGCGGGATAGCAGAGGAACGTCTGCGGTAGTGGTCCGCAAACATGGGGTAGTGGGCATTCATCACCGCTGAAGCGGTAACCGTGCGAGCTTCCGAACGCTGATCGCACTTGGGTAAACCACCACGAACGTGGCGTAGCCTTGAAGGTTCAAGCTACCTGGGCTGGGCTGTCGACGACAGCGAACCACGCCCTTTGTATAAGCCTGGCACAGGGGAGCGTCAAGACGCTGCAACCCAGTTTTTTATGGCCGGAATTCAGTGGCAGTCACTGGAATGAAGAAAATGAAGAGTGAGCCTGACGGGTCGCCAGGCGAGGAAGAGAAAAGCCACCTTTGGCGGTCTTACGCAGTCGACAAGCTCCTCGCAAAACTTGGTTTAACTGCGCCATGATTCGCCAACCGACCCTTGTCGTGGCCTGGGTCGGAAGCTGTTGGCACGCATCCGCGCACAAAGGGTGCCCAATGTTTCCCCGGTGGGCTCCGGGGCTGAATACGATCGCCGAGGCGGATGACCACTATTGCCTGGCAGAGGCAATAGTGGTCATCCGCCGCCGTGATCAGGTTGAGCACAAATCGGGAACGAAATCCCCCAGAAGAAATGGCCCCGAACTCTAGGAGTCCGACCGAACTACCCGGAGCGAATCGGTCTTGGGTCGCCATTGGCGATGATCCTGAGGCACTACAGCAGAGAGGATGGGATGACGTCAAGGCAGAGTGCGTTGACTTAAAGGTCGCCCCAATATTCAAGTTGATCTTCAATGATGAGTCATGGACGACGCACATTTTTGCTGATCGGCACAGTGCCCTTGCAGTCCGGGTAGTGGGAGCACGACCAGAACGGCCCTGATTTTCCCTTACGTCTGAGCATTGAGGCGTTGCAAATGGGGCAGGCCGGACCGGTTTCTACCGGTAACGCCAAGGTGAGCGCTCCACAGTGTTCGACCAATTGCGCAATCCAACTCGCCTGCTTGGCGACGAATTCATCCAGAGTCAGACGTCCTGCTTCGATTTCGTCCAGGGCCTGCTCCCAGATCGCGGTCATACCCGGATCTGCGATTGCCGCGGGTACCGCCTCGATCAGGGTATGGGCCGCCGCAGAGGCCATCAAGGCGCGTTTTTTCTTCAGCAAATAACCGCGTTCAATCAATCCCTTGATGATGCCGGCTCGCGTAGCTTCGGTACCGATACCGGTGGTGTCCCGAAGTTTCTGTTTCAGGCGGGGGTCGTTGACCAGTTTGGCCACGTTTTTCATCGCCTTGATCAGATCGCCCTCGGTCAGCGGTTTGGGAGCGGCGGTGTGCATGGGCCTGAGTTCGACGTCGTTCACTGCGCACTGAGTACCCTGTTGCAAGACGGGCAATACTTGATGCTTTTGACTGGGCTCATCCTCCTCGGTGTTTTCGTAGAACAAGCCTTTCCAGCCCTGAACCAGAATCTGTTTGCCAACAGCGGTCAATCGTTCTTCGCCACACTCCAGTTCGACCTGGGTTCGATCAAACTCATGATGCGGAAGAAATTGCGCGAGGTAGTGGCAACGAATCAGCTCGTAGACATTGCGCTCTTGTTCAGACATCCGCGCAAGGTTCGCGGGTTCGGTGGTGGGGATGATGCCGTGGTGCGCGGTGACCTTGGCATCGTTCCATGCCCGTGAGCGCAATGATCGATCGAGGCTTCCGAATGCGGGCCGTAGTGGGGGGGCCGTTTTGAGCAGGGCATTGAATACCGCGGGAACCTCGTTGAACATACTATCCGGCAAATAGCGGCAATCGCTGCGTGGATAGGTGGTGGCTTTGTAGGTTTCATACAGGGATTGGGCAGTGTTTAGGGTTTCCTGAGCGCCGAGTCCCAGCTTGCGCGAGCAGACTTCTTGCAGTGTGCTCAGGTCGAAGGGCAGGGGCGGCGGTTCTCGGAAATGCTCAGTCTGCAGCGAGAGTACTGTGGCGGTCTTACCGCTAGAAATCTCTTGGACCGCCTGAATGGCCAGCGCTTGTTGCAGGCAACGACCTGCCTCGTCCTGCCCTGAGCTGGGTGGTAACCACGACGCGATGAATGGTTGCCCCATTGAGGACAGGTGCACCTCCACTTCCCAGTAGGGCACCGAGACGAAGCTGGCAATCGCACGATCCCGATCGACTACCAGACGCAAAGTGGGTGTCTGGACACGTCCAACCGATAGTACGCCGTCGTAACCCACCCGCCGACCGAGCAGGGTAAATAAACGACTGAGGTTCATGCCGATTAGCCAGTCGGCGCGGCTTCGGGCGACGGCTGAGTGGTAGAGCGAGAAGGTCTCCTGCCCAGACTTCATCGAGGACAGTGCCTTGCGAATCGACGCCTCGTTGAGTGCGGACAACCAGAGGCGTTGGACGGGGCCTCGATACTGGCAGCGCTCCAGTAACTCGCGGGCAATCATTTCACCTTCGCGATCGGCGTCGGTCGCGATAACGACGGTGGTGGCTTCGCTGAGAAGGCGCTTGATGACGTTGAACTGTGCCGCGGTCTTGGGTTTGACCTCGACCTGCCACTGCGCGGGAATGATCGGTAGATGGTCCAACGACCAGTTTTTGTACTGCATGCCATAGGCTTCGGGCGGGGCAGTCTCCAGCAGGTGACCGATGCACCAAGTGACGGTTGTCTGTGTGCCGATCAGGCAACCCTCACCACGGCGAGTGGCCCCGAGCACCTTGGCGATGTCCCGACCCTGGGAAGGTTTCTCGCAGAGGAAGAGGCGCATAGAACTGCTCCGGATTGAGTTCGGAGCAGCGTGGTTGGAAACAGCAGTGGCGAGATATGAGAAACCTGAATGGCAGGTTCCTCACATTAGATGGTGAGGGCAGACTTGAATGGGCCGAGATGGCTACCCATTTGTAGTGTGGACGACAGGTGGGTCTTCACGAGCAGCGAGTACCGACAGACCAGCCACTTCGCGCAGAGGCGCAATTTTTATGCCTGAACTCTGTCAGTCCGACGGTGGTTGCCCTCTGCGTTTTTTGGGTTTCGACGCAGGTGAACCGGCCTGCTCTGTATGTTGCCCGGCGTGTGTCGCAGATGCCGTCGGTTCATTGGAGCGTTCCCGCATGACCACGCTGTGCACCCGGTGGGGCAGAATGCCGACGCGACGGGCCTCGATCTTGAAGGTCACTCGTGCATTGTCTTCGCTGTCCTCCCACTCGTCGCGCACCGTACGACCTTCGACCAGCACGCGCATGCCTTTCTGGTATAGCGTGCTCCAGTGTTCAGCCTCGCGGTGCCAGAGCTCAACCGGCGCCCAATAGCCACCTCGATCTTCATAGCTGCCCTCGCGTGGCACAGGATTGTCGAAATACACATTTAGCCGTAGCAAGCGCCGTGGTTCGTCATTGCCTGAGGCGAACTCCTGGAACTCTGGCGCACTGCCGATGTTGCCTTCGCCGACGAAAAAAGTACTCATCGTGATATCTCCACTGCGGGTGTGAACTGGCGCAGTAACCGTTCGGCACTGGCCATTTTGATCGAACAGGTCGAGGCCTGGCGGTAGAGCGAATGCACCACGCTCATCTGTAGGTTCAGTGCAATGCGATCGCATTCGAAACGATGCAATCCCTCGCGTACGACCTGCGGCAGGGGTTTGTTACAGAGCTGCCGTTCCCAGACCGCAACGCCCATGCGAGAGAAATCGCGCGTGCGCCAACGTAGGAAAGTGCTGCCAGCGCTGGTATTCTGCAGCACCAGGCGAATATCGAGCAGTGAGTACGGAGGCTGTCCGGCCTGCTGCACTACAGCCTCCATCAGGTGACATAACTGCGCCTCGATTTCCCTCGCTACCTGCGCAAGATGCTCCAACTCCCCCTTACCCTTAAAAGGTTTTAAAAGGCCTTTTAGGGAGGCTGCGTGTTCGAGCTGTCGATAGGCATCCGGTGTCAACGCGTCGAAAAACATTGGGTGAGCCGGATTCATGGGATTCATGCTTCGTCCTCCGGCTCATCCACTGTTGCAGATGGCTCTCCCGTTTCCTCTGCCAACGCGTCGGCGTCATCCACTGCCACAGCACCACGACGAACGATTGGCGGCGCGAACTGGGAGCGGCGATGCCCCTCAAGGATGTCCATCGGGGGCAAACCCAATTTCTCGATGGCCGCCAAAGCACGAGCATTGTTCGCCGCCATGTCATCACGGGTGACGCCAGAATGCCGATAGCGCTGGGCCTGGCCGAATAGGCTGCGCAAAAGATGGGCGCCGTCGTCGATCCAGGCTTCCATGTCGATACGGCCGATCAGGGCGGTGTGATGGGCCAATAGAGTCCGACGTACCAGGGTGTCGTAGTCGGTCAGCAGGTAGACCGCCAGAAAACCCAGCTGGCTGCCGATGTATAACGGCAAGGTGACGGGGTGGATGTTGAGGTTGTCGCCCATGTCGATCTGTGTCGGCAGGTCCTGCCTGATCCGATCCAGTTGATCGGTCAGTTCTAGCATTCCAGCTTTGGCCTGCATCAGTTTTTCTTCGAGTTGCACGATGGCCCAGTCGGCATAGGGATCGTCCTGGGCGGCGGTTTGTTTGATCAGATTGGTGACACTGATGTAGCCGGCCATGCCCATGATCGAGTGGACGCCTTCGCGTGCGGTCCGACCTTGCCAGATACGGGCGGCGTGGTGCGTGTGCAGGGTCAGGGTGATGCTGCTGCGCAATGAACCCAGGTTGAGTTGATAGTGGTCGGCCACGGTGTTGTCCTCGCATAAGCTTGGACGGGAACGTTGCGACAGATGAGGAACCAGGGCAGCCAAAAAGCTGAATGCGGTCTGTTCGGTTTGGTATGAGAGGGTTAACTTCGAGAGATTCGTGAGTGATGCCAGTTGCATTATTTCCATGGATGGCTATAGCCGTGCTGTTCGGTTTACATAGGTTCACCCCCTCGCGATCTCGCAGTAGAACTCAGTAGATTTGATGCCACTGGCATCAAATCTACTGACGTCCAGAGCGTTTGCCGCGTAGTTGGCGTAACTCATTCAGGCACGCTTGGGCGAGCGCAGAGGCAGGTTCGCCCTGTTTTCTGGGTTGGCGTGAGGGTGATGGAGTAAGTGGCTCCGCGACGGGTGAGTGCTCTGTCTGACCTGCCCAAGGACGAAAGTCGCCTTTCAGTGCGCGCTGGATCAGGCCCATCAGATACGCCACTGGCTTGCGGATACCTCCGGCCTTACAGCGTGCCCCCGCTTCGTTGAGCACCGCCTGACGATCCACTGGTTTGAGCTTGTTCAACGCCACAGCGATGACCTGACGCTCGCTTGGCCTCAGGTGTAGCGGATCGGGCCAGTGCAGGTTATCCACCGCTGGGGTCGCGCGCGGTACAGTACAAATACTTTCTTTTAATACAGTACAGGCGGCGTTCGGATTCCGAACGGTGCCGGAATCATTGGCGTTCAAGCCCGGTTCGGAATCCGAACGAGGGCCTGCACGATTCCGAACGCAGTGATCGCCACCCAGTTCGGAATCGTGTAACGCGTCATCGGTTGCCAAATCCAATCCTTGCTGCGTCCAGTGTTCGCCCCAGCTGTCGAGCCGGGTGGGGAGGCGACTCTGATCGATATCCGTGTCTTGGCGGACCTCTGTCACAACGTGCTGAGCGACAATTCGCACCGCCTTGGCTTTATGGGTGAGGCAATGTCCGACCAGCTCCAGGTAATCCTGATCCAGTTCCATGGCTTCGGCGGGGGTTAACGGTTCATCGTGCAGGACGTACAGAGAACCTTGTAGGCGTCCGCTGAGCTGATCGCGGCCACGACTCACCAAGCTGAGCCAGCGCGTCAGCCTGAGCATCGTCAAGACGCGTGCGATGGTTTCACGGGAGGCTGACGCGCCATAGGGCACGCTCGACAGGTAAGGTTGCAAATCCTCATAGCGGGGTGTGACCACACCCTGGCCTTGTAGCATGAGTCGAAACACCTGCCAGGCATTACGTTCCAATGGCGTCAGACGATTATCCAACAGCAACCGACGTGGCACGACTTCGTGTGATTGGCCGCTGAACAGAAAGCCAGCCTGCAGAGCCTGGTAGGAGGGCTGTTCAGTGGTAGGGCGTGCGGGCCAGCGTTCACTCAGCTGCTGGGTGCATTGCTGCAGGACACGCTGCCAGCGACTGGAAGGGGCAGTGTTCATGTTCCGTTGCTGTACTGGTCGATCTGCTGCCAAACGATGGTCAAACTGATCTGTTGTTCTTCGGCCAGCATCATCATGGCGTCGAGCTGATCCTCAGTTCCGTCCTGCGCGCGTAGCTGGCACCATCGCTGCCAGAGCGCATGTTCCTGCGCTTCGCTCAAATGCTGAGGGCGACCCTTACGGGTTTCTATCTTGAGCAGACGTCGGCGCAGGGCGGTTTCCGAATGCGCCAAGCCGAAGCGCTGATACATGATGGTGCTGCTGGCGCCTAGCTTGAGCGCTCGGTTGATCAAGCGCTCGTTCTGCTCGTCGCGGTCGGCTTGCTCGATCAGCCGGTGCAGCACTGGCGAGTCGATCTTGACCTCGACCCAAGACACGGTGGCATGGGCCAGGCGCGACAGCGTGGTGGGGGGTAAAGATTGCAGCAGGTAGATGTCGTCCTCACTCAATCCGAGTGCCTTACAGCGTTGCAGATTACCCAGGCGTAGCTCATGCAGTACCTGGGTCAGCATGGCCTGGTTGAGCACATTGAAGGACGGGCTCATGGCAGCTCCTTCGGTGAGTTGTCATCAGGGGGGAGCGTTAAGTCGATCAGACGGCGAGCCAAACGAATCAGCCGATACAGCTTGATTAACAAACTGTCGGGCAGTCGCTCCAGTCCTACGTCCACGGCGGGACGACCTGTCAGCGGGAGTTGATAGATCCCCAGCAACAGCTGGCCAAACAGGGCTGAGGGCAGTTGCTTGCGATCCTCCCAGTTCACGTCGTCTTGAGCGCGCAACAGGGCCAGGAGCAGTAGGTGAATGCCGGTCGCGCAAGGCGCTGCAAGATCAAGTCGCTCGATGTCGAGGGCGAAGCCCAAGCCATGCTTCTGATCGATGATGCTCTCGGGATGTCCGGCATAGGCGGCCATTTCCCGCGCCAGTCCGGCGATGGCTAAACGCAGTTGTTCGGGGCTATCCAGTGCTGGTGCAATGGGCCAGATGTCGTCGATCGTGCAGCTCTCGTCGGTCGGTGCTGTTTCGGTGGCGGTCTCGCGATCGATCTGTTCGCGAATCTGTTGAACGCGTGACGGAGGGCTGATCGCTGATACAACATTCGTTTCAGGTGGTGTGAGCACTTCCTCTCGCGCTGTTTCGGTCTGGGTTCTGGTCTCAGTTGATTTGGGACGGGACTCGGAGGAGGGAGGTCCTGGCGCGGCTTCACCAACGCTCGGCGGATGGCTGTTCTCTGAGGGTGTGGTGACGACAACGCCAGGAGTCGAGATGACCTGTTGGGTGTCGCTCAGTTCCAGCGCCAACATACGGTAGGACTGTCCGAGCAAGCGGCTCATGCGTTCGAGCAGTTCATCCTGGATCTGCTCAAGATCGAAGGACTCGGGTTCGGCATCGAAGTAACCCAGGGTATCGAGCCAAAATTCGGCGAACGCAATGGTGGCGGTTGGATAACGGTTCCAGGTTCGTTCAGCCTGGCTACGTAGGCCGATCAGGCGTTCGATCTGCGGCTTACCCAATCCGGCATACAGGGTTTGTGGAATGGCGGGTAGTAAGTGTTCAAGGGTGTCGAGCATCCGGCTAATGTGCGACTGCGAAATGGGATAGCCTCCAGCGGCAAGGCGTCGTGCCAGCTCACGTTGCGAGAGCACAGCGCCATCTGGTTCGAGCATGGTTTTGAGTTTGGCTACCGCCAGAGCACGCTCGATGAAGGTGAGTTGGCCGTGCAGATCGCTTTCGGCCAGATGGCCGAGTAGGGCGGTGATTTCATTGGCCCAGGGTCGGAACAGGCAGTGAATGCGAAAAAAACGTTCGTCGCGGGTTTCCTGCCACAGCTCGCCGAGAATCGCCAAGCGCGTATTACCGCCGTTGCGGATGATGAAATAGGTTTCTCCTGGGCGACGGGTAATCGGCGGTGGTTGATCCAGCCCGCGTTCACGGATCGAGGCCTTGATATCGTCATACAGCGGATTACGGATGAAACGCGGGTTGTGTTCATAGGGCCGCAACTGCTCCAGAGTGACCAGCATAGGTGTGTCGATGACTGGATCGGACAGCCGCTCCAGTTCTGGACCCCGAGGGAAGTGGTCCTGGTGCAGCTTGTCAGTGATCTGCTCCTGACTGAGCTTCTTCATTTGAGCAGCCTCAGTTAACGCCGGTTACGCAAATGGTCACCGACCTCGAATTTCACGATATCGGCAGTACCCGAACCTTCGAAATGTTGGGAAAGTTCTGCGAGGAACCACCCCATGGCCGAGCGCCCACCCTGCAGACGAAAGACCACGGTGCAGTACTCCTCGCAAGGTGGGTGGTGTGATCGAATGGATGGCTGAACGATGATGGGAAGTTGATCCAGCATCAAAAGACTCCTGGCCAAACGCTGTTGGCATTAAGGTCGAAAAAAATGACTGGGCGAGAAGTGCCGGCTTGGTGATTCGTCTCATTTAACTTCCGCGCACCTGCTCACCGTAGAGATCGCTTCGCGCCACTCCGGGAACAGTTCGATGGCCAGCGCTTGCATGGTTTCCAGTGCGGATGGCGAGCGTCGTTCACGTGAGCGACGCGTCTCGATTCGATGGACCGGTAAGCCGAGGGAGGCGGCATTGAGATAAGCCACTCGGTCTGGAACTACGGTGTCTAGAACCGAGATATTGATCGTCCCAGCGAAGGTTGCGCGCAGGCCACGGATGATCATCCGAGTGTCCACCCGAATCGCGTTTACCTGGTTCAGTAGCAGTCGCAAGGGGGGCGGTGGAACGCCCAGGTGGCGGAATGGTTCGAGGTCGCTGAGTAGCTTCAAGGTGCCGCGGTGCAGTTCGCGGGCGGCAAGCATTTCCGGGGTGATGGGCGAGAGGGCGAGATCGGAGGCGAGGATGGCTATCTCTAGCAGCACGCTACGTGCGCCCTGAGTGTCGATCAAAAGCAGGTCATAATGGGGGCGGAAATTGGCCAGCAAATTGCGCAGCCGTAATCGCCCATCGGGGGCATGCAGCAGCAAGGGGGGCAGTCGGCCTAGATCATCGTTGGAGAGGATCAGGTCGAGCCCTGCAATCACCGTCCTGGAAATAATCTGTGCAGGAGTTGTCAGGTTGAGTGCGATGAACTCGTACGCACCAGCAACGGTTTTCTGGCTCAAGGCGTAATAGCTGGAGAGAGTGGGCTGGCTATCCAGATCGAGCAGCAGGACGCGCAGACCAGCATCTGCCAGCAGGCCGCCAAGGTTGGCGGCTACTGTGGTTTTGCCCACCCCGCCTTTGGTGGAAACCACCGATACCACACGCATGACATCAGACCTGCTGACCTAAGCGTTCAACGATCCACCGCTCGATCTCCAGCGAATCCCAGCCGACCGCGCGCAGTCCAATGCGTTTGGCTTGAGGGAATTTACCTTCTTTCATCAGGTTGTAGATGTGCGCACGCTTGAAGCCGGTTTTTCGCTCCACCTCGTCACGGCGCATGATGTGACGTTCGACCTGCGGTTGAGGAGCTTCAGTGATGGGGGAGGCTTGGCTGGACATGCTAGTCACTCCTGGCGCTGATTGGCGCGTGGTGGGAAGTGACTTGAATTGAATAGCAGAAAACAGAGGTAGTCATTGCACTGCAATCAAAGGAATTGCAGTGCAATGCATCGATTACTTGTGTTTCTTGAGACTACGGTTGGCTGAGGCAAATTTTTCGTCCAGCGTTCGTTTGCTGAGACCGGGCACATCTCTGTAGCGCGCGAGAACAGCATCGACGATTGCGGCTTGATTCTTGAACACGGAGAGAGGCTTTCCAGCGGGTGAATGGCCCAGCAGCAGGTTGACTAAAACACCAATGATATTCTGATACGTGATTTCGCTACGTTCACTGATGTGGCCATGCGTTTTGACCAATGCTTTGAGCTCATCCCGCTCTAACCCGATTGATTGAAGGTCTTTTAAAAAATCTTGATGGTGGCGCTGTAGCGTTTCCAGCTCTTGCAGGATGACGTCCCGATCAGCTTTAAGTGCTAGGTAGGTTCCTATGCTGACTTTTTCATCAGCATCCTTGCTGGGCTCAAACAGAAAGCTAGGCTTTTGATCGGGATAGTGAACCTGCATCCAGTGGCGCAAATCAGAGTGGCGTATCGTCAGCTGAAAAGGTTCTACGTAAGTCCCCATGCGAACCGAAATGCCGAGACACCCATAAGGCAACTCATCGTTACGTACAGCGTCATAAATTGCTTCAGTAGTCGCGCGCAGGCACGGCCATTGTGGGAAAATTTTTCCAAGCCTCTCTGGGCAGATCTCATCAGCTCTTATTATTTCTGCTTCATGACGAATGAGATTGCACCAACGTAATGCTGCGTCAATCGGTCTATAGAAGGTTTTAGTTTGCGGATTAAAAATTTGCACAGACATATAGGGGCGGACCTCCATTTCCCGTGGATAAGGCCTCCCGCGAAGCATCGCTATGTCAGCAAGCTGATGGTAGCCGCTGCTCTTCTGGATTCCTCGCTCGGTGAGGTTGTTCCACCTACCAATGATTCAATGCTTCGTATATGAACTGCCGTTCAGAATAAAAACGCTAAGCATGGTCGTTATGTTGACTTTTTTGGTCGTTAATGGCTAGCAAAAAAATAATTGTGAGTTCCTCCGGGTTTTCGGATTGTCTACGCTGCCGACATCACCGATGAGCGTATCGGTCATGGTCGAACAGTTGGCCGCCGTTAGCGTTGTTACACGCCAGGCGAGAGATATCGAGCCTAAGAACAATGCCGATGCGACCGGGCGCGACTTTTGCGGTCATGCGTGTAAAGCCGATCCCGCAAGCGATGCTGAGCCCAGAATGTCCAAAATTGTCGTTGACAGCATGACTTTCAATCCTCAGGCGGCAGGTCTGCGTGGTGTCGGGAGCCGTTGCGTCCTTGATCTTTTGTTCAGTCTGACCACAGCAAAGGACCAATAATCAGGTGAGTTTGGAGTAAATCAGCACGTGAGCTGATGGCGTTGATCTGTGAGGTCTTGGGAGCGTTGTGTGGAGGGGCGAAGGCGGTCCAGTTAAACAAGAAGTCATTCGCGTGACTCATTGGGAAAAATCAGCAGAAGGTGCAATCTTCCGACGTGCTTCCGTTATTTACTGACGAGCGTCAACAGCTAGCCTAGACCAAGGCTACGAGTGGGAGAACATCAGCTTTACTCCAGCCGCTCCGAAAACTAGCGCAAGGGTGCCTTCGATCCATCGGCGCGCTCGGCGGTATCCCCGAATCATAGGCGCGGTGGAGAAGACGATCGCATAGCTACAGAAGATAGTGACGCTAAGCACGGCGCAACCGGCCAGAATAATCGCGACTGTTTTTGGCGAAGCTTGCGGCCCCAAGCCAAGGGTCATGGTAGCGATCCAACCGAGTAGTGCCTTGGGGTTTGTGAGATGCATGAGCAAGCCGCGCTGATACAGGCTGTACCCCGAGACTTTTGACGCGGCCGCTATCTCTTTCTCGAGCCGCTCATTGGACGTTAGAGCAGAGCGGCCTGCTTTGATGGCAAGGAAGAGCAGGTAAGCACCGCCAACCGTTTTTAAGACGCCCAGCGCTTGCGCATATTGTGCCAGGACCGCTGAGACGCCCGTGGCTGCCATCGATCCCCAGAAAATCGAACCACTGATGACACCCGCTGCTAGCAGGAGCGCAGGTTGCCTGCCTTGGTTCATCGCGACGCCCATTATCCGCATGTTGCTCGGTCCAGGGCTCGCCGCTCCAACAATATAGGCCGTGAATACGAGGAGGAGATGGTGGTAATCAAATGACATTAAAAGCACCTTAACGAAGTTCTATGCCAGTCACGGCTCTGTTGCTAGCAGCCCTATGACGGGGCGATGATGGACGACCACAAGAGCCGACCCGCGCGGACTCCTCTGTAAGCCTCAGTGCGATACTGTCTGAACGCTATATTTCACGCCCGGATTGGTGGATCTCCGTTACAGACATGGTGAATATCAGTTTTGATTTGCCGTTATTCGAGTAGGCATGAGGTACGTCTGTTTTTGCTACGGCTGAGCAACCCGCAGAAATGCTCAGTTCGGTATCACCTACTGTGAAGTGGAGTGTCCCTTTCTCCACATGAAATAGCTCAGTTGTGCCGTGAGGATGCCCTGAGGAGGCAAAGGTTTCGCCGGGAAACATTTCCCAGCGCCAAAGCTCAATCATGTTCGGACCACTGCTTCCAGCCAGGAGTCGAGCCGTCCCTCCCATGTTTCCTGTCCAGAGTGTGGGAATATCCTTGCTTTCGATGAGGTGGGCTGTTGGGGCGTCGGACACGTTCACGACATCAGCAACTGAAAGGCCCAAAGCAGCAGCGATTTTGCACAGGATCGCGATGCTTGGGTTAGCCGTGCATTTCTCTATCTCGACCACCATGCCCTTGCTGACACCGGAGCGACGGGAAAGCTCGTCGAGAGTGATTTTCCGCTTCTTCCGTTCCTGTTTGAGCCTACGGGAAACTGCCTCGCTAACGGTTTGAACGTCGGCCCCGGTGTTGGTCGGTATATTGACTATTTTGGTCATTGGTCGCTAGTATGAAGTGAAATTTAGGATTAAAGGGATTCTCTGATGCTGTCCGTACTGCCGTCAATCGACCAAGACGTAATCAATTTGGCACCTGAGTTCAGAGCGCTCAGCATTGTGGTCGAAGCTGCACCAATCGCCAATCCAGATATTGGCAAGGACGCTTTGTCTCGAGCCTGTCAATCAGTCACGGCGGGTGGTGCACTATGGGCGGACGCTCACCTGACCGCTTGGGCGGATCTCTTCCGAAAATTCGGTGCCAAGCCGCAGCGCACCCCTTGCTCAGCTGAAGCTCTTCGCAAACGGGTCCTGCGTGACGGTAGTCTGCCGAGTATCGATCCAGTGGTTGATCTCTATAACGCCATCAGCATTGAGTACGCAGTTCCTGTCGGCGGTGAGAACGTCGAAGCCTATGTGGGCTCGCCGCGACTCGCTGTAGCTGATGGGTCGGAACCTTTCGACACCATGAAAGAAGGTGCTCCAGCCCACGAATATCCTGATTCTGGCGAGGTTGTTTGGCGGGACGATAAGGGGGTGACTTGCCGTCGTTGGAATTGGCGCCAGGGCGTCAGAACACGGCTCAGTGCAGATGCGAAGCACATGTGGTTCATTCTGGAAAGTCTGCCGACAATGCCGCTCGAGGCATTGACTGAAGCGGGTGACAAGCTGATAGAAGGCCTGCAACTGATGATGCCAGGCGCTCAGATTGAGAGTGTACTTATCGGTCCAGGTGCCAATTAGTAAATAAGCGAGACGGCACGGGCTGCTTGTGGGGATGCATACGGGGTTATGTCCAATCTTGCCTCGCACGCAGCCTTTTTGATCGGTGGCAATCATGCCCAACCACATCACGTTGGAAAAGCCTGCAGCTGAATCGAAGAAATCTCCATAGCGCATGGTGTCGATTATTGAGCGATGTATGCTTCGGAGTCAGTCCGTCCTGTGGTGATCTAATTGCAGAATCACACAATGGAGTCCTGAACTATGTTTACCGGTCTTAGCGCATTTCCTTTGACGCCAATGAATGAGCAGGGTGTGGATGAAGGAGCATTTACTCGCCTTGTGGAGCAACTGGTGGCTGCGAAAGTAGATTCTATCGGTGCGCTCGGGTCTACAGGAAGCTATGCGTACCTTTCTCGGACTGAACGCTCACGAGTTACGCAGTTGGCAGTAGAGGCAGCCGGGAATGTTCCCGTCATGGTAAGCATAGGATCGCTGCGTACACGTGATGTGCTGTTGTTGGCAGAAGATGCGCAAAAGGCGGGAGTCAAAGCATTGTTGCTGCCGCCCGTTTCCTATCAGAAGCTATCAGCTGAAGATGTTTTTTCGCTGTACGAAACGGTCACCGCCAATATCTCCGTCCCGCTATGCGTCTATGACAACCCCGGCACCACCCATTTCGAATTTACTGATGAGCTTCACGGACGCATTGCCCGCCTGCCGAATGTGCACTCGATCAAGATCCCTGGCGTTCCTGAAGCACCAGATCAGGCCAAGGCACGAGTCGATCGCCTTCGGGCATTGATTCCGGAGCACGTAACGATTGGGGTAAGCGGGGATGTATTTGCTGCTACTGGATTGAACGCAGGCTGTGAGGTCTGGTACTCCGTCATTGGGGGCTTGTTCCCGAAAACAGCCCTGGCAATCACGCGTGCTGCGTTGTCGGGTAACGCCGAAGAAGCGACTCGCCTTTCCGAATCTTTGAAGCCCCTATGGGCTCTCTTCACACAATTTGGGGGAAGCTTGCGCGTTGTTGCAACGGCGGCCGAGCTTCGTGGATTCACCCACTCTCCAAGCTTGCCATTGCCACTCAGAACCATAAGTGGAGCAGGGCGTCAGCAAATTGCTGCGGTGATCGACGAGCTCGAACTGAGCTGAGCAGTAAGTGCTGCGAACGCATCCGATACGCCGAGCTGCATCTTTACAATGATACAGCTCAGCAGGTGCGGTAGGGCCGATGTTGAGTCGGCTTTGACCGGCGCAGTGACCCTAATATTGGGCGAGCAGATCAGTTATAGGAGCAAAGTGAATGTACATCCCCCCTCAGTTCGAAGAGTCTCGTGTTGGCGTTTTGCAAGAAGTCATTATGCGAAATCCGCTTGGGTCACTTGTCACTTGTTCGGGTGATGGGATTGACGCCAATCACCTACCTTTTGAACTTGTACTCCGCAGCGGAGCGCTTGGGGTGCTGCAGGCGCATGTGGCGCGGAATAATCCCCTATGGCATGAAGTCGCCCAGGGCAGCGAGGTGTTGGTGATATTTCGAGCTCAAGATGCGTATATATCGCCGCAATGGTATCCGAGCAAACAGGATTTCCATCAGCAAGTCCCCACTTGGAACTACCGGGTCGTGCACGCATTTGGTCGTGTGACGTTTCACGATGATGCTCAGTACGTGCGTCGGGTCGTAGCAAAGCTGACCAAGTCTCATGAAGCGACTCAGCCCACACCTTGGAAAATGACCGATAGTCCCAAGGAGTACATAGATGCCATGCTGAAAAAAATTGTAGGGGTCGAGATCGAAATCACGAGGCTAGCGGGGAAATTCAAGCTCGGTCAGGATGAGGAAGCCCGTGATATCCGAGGTGCTGGCGATGCTTTGGTCTCGCGTAATGAGCGAGGAATTGGATTGGCCATGCTTGAGTGCGCTGATAATAAAGACATTTAGCATCTTCCTTCCCACTTACAAAAAGGCGCCTCCTGAAATAAAGGAGCACTTCTATTCGTGACGCTCCTCATAAAAATCGTCGGCACTTATGAATTGTCTTTGCAGTGAGGACGCGTCAGAAGAAGGTGGCTTGCTGAGGCATTTTTTTGAGATCGCTGCTTCGGGCCGGCGGGCCGGCTTACTCAGTTTGAATCACACCGAAGCCTCGTTCGACATTTGAGTGGAATTGTCTCAGGTTCCTTTTATGCATCCAGCGCTCGTCATATTGGGGGTAACAGCTGCTTGATCGGGTATGCAGATCATCGAAAGGTTTCCTATTACGTATCATCGCCATACATGGGCCGGTCAATCAGTGCCTAGAGCTTCAAAAACGTTGTGAAATGGTCCTTGTGATCCAGCAGGAGCTCACGAGGCAAGATAGTCGCCACACTTCCTCGATGCTGCAATCCGTGTGATAGCACGTGTGCAAGAACCTGCTCTTTCGTCATGTTGCCTGGTTTTCCATCCTTGAAAATAAACGCAACCGGATCAGACAGTTCGATTGCAGTGATCGACTGGGTGTAGTTCACAAACCATTGATTCGCTGAAGAAAAGCACTCTTCCAGTCGTCCCAGGTCTTGTTTCTGTTCGGTCAGGATGGAGTCAAATTCATCCGGTTTTCCCTGCAGTCTGGCAATGAACAGCTGGTCAACAATATTGATATGGGCTAGCCAGTAGAGTGCTTCCTCTATTTCCGTTGGAAATTTTTTTGCCGCGGGGGCCTTCAAGCACTTGAACAGTTCCTCCTCAGACCATGCCTTGTATTTGTAAAGCGAATGAAGAAGGTTCTTGGCACTCATGGCGTTCTCCTGGATTTCTAATTTTCTGGCTGCCCTGGACCTTCTGATGGGAATGCGGATAGGGCTCCTTTCCGCAGGGGGATAGCCGTGCACGGTCGGATAGATGGGATAGTCACTATATTGACTTTTTTAGTCAATAGTTGGTAGCTTGAACGGCAAGCGACGAAAGTGGCTATGTGGTAGCTGAGTGATGGGTGATTGGCCTGGCGCGGGCGATGTGCGACCCCTCACCATCTGTGTTTGCAGATGACGATGATCTCGCTCAACGCTTCAGAAGAAGGCCTCACATTGCACAGGAAAGGCTCACTGCAGCACTGAATTTCAGCAGGGCGCCGCCTTACGGGTGGAAGGCTCAGAAAAGGCGAGAGGGTGTCTCAAATCATGAAGTACGTCAGCACACGGACGCCTGGTAAAGAATTCGAGTTCAGCGAGGTCCTCATGGGGGCGTACGCACCGGATGGTGGGCTTTTCGTTCCTAGCAAGGTTCCTCGCTTCAAAAGCGATGATCTCCTGAAGCTTGAATGGCTACCATTTCACGAACTGGCACGTCATGTAATCGAGCCGTTCCTAGGTGAATATATCCCTCAAAATGAACTGTCTCGAATTCTTGAGGAGACATTTGACCGTTTTAAAAGTAACGCTGTTGCGCCGCTCTATCAGACGGCTACCAATGAGTGGGTATTAGAACTATTCCATGGTCCGGCAGGGGTCTATCAAGACTTCGGTCTCCAATTGATGTCTCGTCTGGTTGAATACTCTTTACTAAAGTCCGGAAAGAAAGCGCTTGTCGTTGGTTGCACTGGTGGAGACACCGGTGTCGCGGCCATCAAAGCCTTCAATGGCATGGAAGGTGTGACTGTGATTGTTCTGCATCCTTCCAGAGGAATAACAGATGAGCATCGGCGTCGCTTATTAGGCACTGCCGAAGAAAATGTTGTAAATATTTTGGTTGAGGGTGATTACGCCGATTGTCATCAGCTGTGCGAAAAATTTCACAGAGGCATTAACGAAACAGGTCAACAATTAATATCTTTCAATTCGGTGAATTGGGTGAGGGTGCTGGCGCATCTGTCCTTCTACTTCTACTCGTCGCTTCAATTAGGTGCGCCTAAAAGAGAGGTGGCGTTCAGTGTGCCTACCGGAAATTTTGGTGCTCTCTATGCAGGCTATATTGCAAGGGAAATGGGGTTGCCCATCAGGCAGCTAATTGTAGCAACGAATACCAACGCGGGTTTGCATAACTTTCTTCAGTCTAACCTGTATAGGCGTAATGAGATTCGTACTACCAACACGCCTTGCATGAATGTGTCGTTAGCCTCTAATTTCGAGCGGCTGCAATGGAGTATTCTCAATCGGTGCAGTGATAAAGTGGCTAGAAATATGGAACTACTAGAGACGGATGGCCAAATTCAACTGGAACAGGATGAGTGGTTAGAGGCGCGAAAGCTATTTGATTCTTTGGCGGTAGAGGATGCAGAGGCATTTTCCTGTATTCATGAAGTCTTTGTTAAAAGTGGTTACTTGATCAGTCCTAATACCGCGATTGGATTACGAGCTGCGCGAATTAACAGGCGTAGCTTACTGACACCAATGATCTGCTTGGCCACGACGCATCCTTCAAGCTCTGCCTCAGTTCTGGCTGAAGCCGATGTTCAATCTCCAATGAGTGTGGTGAGTGCTCACCCCTTCTCTAACGACGAATGCATTTCAATTTCCAATGATGTTGGCATCCTTACGGAACTCATCAAGGCGATATCCCAAGACACGAAGTCTCGCTCGCTATAATCCTGGAGTTAGAGATGAAACGCGCTTTAGATAAGACGGATGAAAAAATACTGGAAGAGCTTACTCGTAATGCTCGACTTGCGCATAACGACATTGCCATGAAAGTTAATTTGTCTAGGAATGCTGTCAGGCTCAGGATTGAACGGTTGGAGCGGGACGGATATATCAGGGGTTATACCATAATCAAAGGTGCGCCACCTTCCGAGGTTGCGCCAATTAATGCCCTTATTTTTGTGTATCGAAAAGACCGAATGCGCGGTGCTGAGGTAGTGCGTTCAATTGTCTCAATGCCTGAGATCGTGTCCTGCAATGTGATGAGTGGTGACCTGGATATTGTAGTGACAGTTGAAGCGGCAAGTTCGGATTGTATTCATCGGGTCTGGAGCGACATATCCACGTTGCCAGGAGTTCTGAATACGGTTACGTCATTTGTATTGTCTTGCACGAAGTAGGTTGGTAGGAAATCAAAATGCTCTCTCCTGCGAGCATTTTGCTCGCAACAATGATCGGTTTGCCATATTCGTATGAGCACTGCTGCAGTTTAGTATTTCAGTACCGAAAACATAACAATGAGGCCCATGTCGTGACTGAATATAAAATTGCTTTGCTTGGTTTTGGTGGTGTAAACCGTGCGTTGACGCAGCTCATTGCAGATAAGAACGAGCACTGGGCTAATGAATTTGGTTTTAAGCTAAAAATTGTTGGTGTCAGTGACCTTTACTTTGGCTCCATTATCAACAAGAACGGGTTGGATGCCCACGAATTGGCCGCAGTTCCTGCTGCAAAAGGGGGGTTTAGAACATTGCCAGCGGGCTGTGCTGAGCCTGCCAATGAGACGGTTATCCGTTTCTCGGGGGCCGATCTTATCGCCGAGGCGACGTTCACCAACCCTGTAGACGGAGAGCCAGCTACGACTTTCTGTCGCTGGGCTCTGGAAAAAGGTATCAGTGTGGTCACCACCAACAAAGGGCCGGTGGCGTTACACGCTGAAAGCCTGAAAGCATTGGCCAGAAGCACCGGTGCCCAATTCGAGTTTGAAGGCTCGGTAATGAGCGGCACTCCCGTCATTCGTCTGGCTAAAGAGTCGCTGGCCGGCTCGGAAATTAGCGGGTTTAAGGGCATCTTGAATGGTACGTCCAATTTCGTACTTTCTAGCATGGAAGAAGGTCTCGACTTCTCTGAGGCAGTCGCCAAGGCTCAGGAACTCGGTTACGCAGAAGCTGACCCCACCGCAGACGTGGAAGGGCATGATGTTCGTCTTAAAGTAGTCATTTTGGCGAATGAGCTTCTGGGGGCGAAGTTGACGCCGAGCGATGTCCTTTGCAAAGGCATCTCGGGGATCACGTCAACAGATATCGCCGAAGCAACGAAGGCCAATGCCCGGTGGAAACTAATTGGCAGCGCGGAAAAAATGAGCAATGGCTCCATCACTGCATCTGTTAGTCCTCAATTGTTGCCTCAAGGGGACGCACTGGCCGGTGTGAGTGGTGCAACGAATGCAATTACCTTTACTACAAATCTTCTGGGTCCGGTAACGGTTGTCGGAGCGGGTGCAGGTCGGTTTGAAACAGCATTCGCCTTACTCTCGGATATCGTCAGCATTCACAAGAACAAAACTAAGATAGGTAAATGATCATGAATAGCTTGAGTCTTTCGCTCGCTGTTGATTATAAAACCATAACAGTTTTGAGCCCGTATGATGGCGCTGCAGTTGGAGAGGTGACGGACATGCCTGCTTCATTTGCCACTGCGATCATTGATACGGCGAAGCTTGGTGCGCTGATCGCCAAAGAACTTCCAAGGCACGAACGTGCTCGCATACTGGAAAAAACCGCTTCTTTGGTCGAGAGCGACAAGGAGGCGTTTGCCAGTCTGATTGTTGCCGAGTCGGGAAAAACGATCAAGCAGGCGAGAAAGGAGGTTTTACGCTGCGTCAATACGCTGAAACTGTCCGCTGAGGAGGCCAAACGTAATGCAGGCGAAGTGATTCCGTTTGACTCCTATGTAGGATCCGAGTCCCGTCAGGGATGGTTTACTCGGGAGCCTTTGGGTGTAATTGTTGCAATTACCCCATACAACGACCCACTTAACCTGGTCGCTCACAAATTGGGGCCTGCGATCGCTGGCGGTAATGCTGTTGTACTCAAACCCTCTGAGCTCTCTCCGTTATCTGCCATTAAGCTGGTGGCCTGCCTGAACGCTGCGGGTCTCCCTCCTGCGGTCGTGTCCATTGCAACTGGAGGGGCCGCGCTGGGCAAGGCACTGGTCGCTCATCGAGCGGTACGTATGGTTTCCTTCACGGGCGGTTTTGTTACCGGTGAGCAGATCTCTCGCAATGCAGGCCTTAAAAAACTGGCGATGGATTTGGGGGGTAATGCCCCGGTTATCGTCATGGGCGATTGTGATCTGAATGAAGCCGTTGAGTCCTGTGTATCAGGCGCTTTTTGGGCCGCCGGTCAAAATTGTATCGGTACCCAACGAATTCTTGTTGAAGAGACAATATATGAAGAGTTCAAAAATAAATTTGTTGTGAAGACAAGTGCTTTAGTCGTGGGAAATCCTGCTGACGAAAGCACGGATGTTGGGCCAATGATTTCTGAAGCTGCTGCAAAACGCACTGAAGAAGTAGTCGTCGAGGCAATCGATAAAGGGGCTAACCTGTTATTTGGTAATGTACGCCAAGGCTCGCTTTACTCACCGACGGTCCTGGAGAATGTTAGCCAAAGCTGTAAAGTTTGGTGTGAGGAAGTATTCAGTCCGGTTGTCATCCTTCAAAGCGTGGCCTCGCTTGATGAGGCGCTGACGCTGGCTAATGAGCCAGAGTACAGTTTGCATGCGGGTATTTTTACCAGCAATTTGAATGTCGCCATGAAAGCAGCTAAACGACTCGAAGCCGGCGGCGTCATGATTAATGACTCATCTGACTATCGTTTTGATGCAATGCCATTTGGTGGTTCCAAATACGGCAGCATGGGGCGTGAAGGTGTGCGTTTTGCATATGAAGATATGACACAACCAAAAGTGATTTGCTTAAACGGTGTTGGCGGAAGTTGATTAAAGGATCGATGTGAATCCCTAGGATTAAATCGGGTCCTCGGCAAGGCTCTTCAGGTCGGTAGAGCCTTGCCCAATACAACAATAAAAGGTAACAAAATGAGTGTGAATGATCTTAATCCCACACGCGTGCCATCGTCTGGTGCAACTCGAAAGAGAGACTTCAGCGCAGAAGATGCTGGCTATCAAAAGGTGCTCAAGCCTCGCCAGGTTCAGATGATTGCCATAGGGGGGGCAATCGGAAGCGGTCTATTCATGGGCGCAGGCGCACGACTCGCTGAAGCCGGACCCTCGCTTGTGTTTGTCTATGCAATCTGTGGCTTTTTTGCGTGGTTCATCATTCGGGCTATGGGCGAACTGGTGATGTATCGCCCATCCTCGGGCTCGTTCGTCTCCTATGCTCGAGAGTTCTACGGTGAGAAATGGGCTTTTGCCGTGGGATGGATGTACTGGACTGACTGGGTAATGGTTGCCATTGCAGATCTCACAGCGACAGCGCTCTACCTGAATTTCTTCAAAGCCTATGTCCCTTTCATGGGCGACATCCCTCAATGGTCCTTGGCACTGGGAGCATTGGGTTTTGTTACTGCGATTAACCTTGTCTCGGTAAAAATTTTTGGTGAACTTGAATTTTGGTTTGCCCTGATCAAGGTGGCTGCATTAACGACTTTCCTTGGGATTGGCATTTACATGGTGTTGTTCGGCACTCCGCTGCCAGGCCATGAGGTCGGGTTCAAACTGATTTCTGACAATGGCGGTTGGTTCCCATCAGGCCTTTTGCCCGCCGTAATCATGATCCAGGGGGTGATATTTGCGTATGGCAGTGTGGAGTTGGTTGGTACTGCAGCTGGCGAAGCCCAAGACGTCGCTACAGTCATGCCGAAAGCAATTCGGGCAGTTGTTTTCCGCATTATTGTTTTTTACGTTGGTTCTGTATTGCTGTTGGCAATGCTGCTCCCCCACACCGCGTACTCGGCGGGGGTAAGCCCGTTTGTGACGTTCTTTGGCTCGCTGGGGGTCAAGGGTGCGGACGCGATTATGAACATGGTCTTGATTACCGCGGCGGTGTCTTCTCTGAACGCTGGCATTTACTCCACTGGCCGGGTGCTTCGCTCGCTGGCAATCAACGGATCAGCCCCTAGCTTCCTGGCCAAGATGAACCGTCAAGGTGTTCCGTTCGCTGGCATCATGCTGACGACCGTTGCTTCACTAATTGGTGTCGTACTTAACGCGATTGTTCCGGGGGAAGCCTTTGAAATCGCGCTGACACTCACTGCCGTTATGTTGATCGGTTCGTGGTCAACAATCGTCCTGTGTCAGATCAAGCTCTTCAAATACTCCCAGCAAGGTGATCTGGAGCGTCCGGGGTTTCGAATGCCGTTTGCGCCTTACAGTGGTTACGCGACTTTGGGGTTCTTCGGTTTGGTTCTGGTTCTGATCGCATTCGATTATCCCGTAGGTACGTACTCGATTGCTTCGCTTCCGTTTTATGCCGCCGCTCTTGTTGTTGGTTGGTACATGGTTCGTGGGCGTGTTCGTGCAATTGAGAGTGGTGAATTAGTCTTTGACGAAAATCAAGAGTTGGTCCGAGCAGATCAGACCAATCATCCTTCTTTCACTGACCTTCAGAATCAATGACACCAAACAAAAAAGTAACTTTGGAGGAAATAGACATGCGTCCTGACAAAAAGAATCTGTCCACACTTTCGGCGGCAACGCTGGCAGTTCATGGTGGGAATGTCGTCGACACCACTACTGGTGCTATTCGCACGCCGCTGGTGATGGCCAACTCTTATCTGCTGCCAGATGATCCGTCGACGATGGACTGGTCCAGCCCTGATGGCCTCGTGTACACACGAAACCAAGGTCATAACCAGATATGCCTGGAGAAGAAACTTGCTGCGCTTGAAGGTTGTGAGGCAGCAGCTGTATTTGCTACCGGTGTAGCTGCTTTGCATTCGATATTTTTTGCCTTTTTGAAAAGTGGCGACCACGTTATTGTCAGTGACGTCACCTACGAGGCCGTATGGCGACTGTTCGCGGAGCTTCTGCCGGAGCGCTATGGCATTGAAGCCTCGTTTGTGGATATGGGCGATTTGGAGGCTGTTCGGAGAGCAATCCGCCCCAATACCAAACTTTTTCATACTGAGACAATTGCCAACCCAACTACCAAAGTTGCGGATATTGCTGCGTTGGCCGAGATTGCTCATGCGCACGGTGCACTGATTTCTGTTGATGCAACCTTCACCCCACCTCCGTTCTTCCATGCCAGCCAACATGGGGTAGATCTTGTTGTCCACTCCCTGACCAAGTACATCAATGGCCATGGCGATTCCATGGGTGGGGTGGTTCTGGGTTCCACTCAGATGATCACTACAATCAAGCACGATGCTCTTGTTGATCTCGGCGCGACCATCTCTCCGTTCAATGCTTGGTTGATAATGCGTGGTTCTGTAACGTTGCCTCTGCGTCTGCAACAGCATCTCAGATCTGCTGAAAAATTGGCTGCATTTCTCGATGCAGATGATCGTGTAGCTTTCGTCTACTACCCAGGGCTTCCATCCCACCCACAACATGAACTCGCTCGTCGGCAGTTCGCAGGGCGCGGCTATGGGGCGATGATGGCTTTTGCAGTAAAAGGGAATCCGGACACTCAAAATCGGTTTGTTTCAAATCTGCGTATCATCACTTCTGCAGTTTCCCTAGGTCACGATGAGACCCTTATTGTTCACGTGGGTGCAGAAGGCCGAGGTGGTTTTGACAAGTATCCTGAAGAGTTCCGTACATACGGTCATCTCCGTCTTTCGGTTGGACTCGAAGATCCCGACGATTTGATCAAAGATATTTCCTCTGCGTTGGACGAGACATTCAAGTGAGTTGAGAACTTAAAGGCTCGTGCCAACTTTAGCTTTGGATGTACGATTTTACTAAAAATATGGTCTGGTTGGTAACCCTCCTTTGCCCTCGTACCAGCGGGGGCTTTTTTACTGGGTTCTCAAAGGTTCCAGTTTTACAAGGACCAAATCTCCTGATCATATAAGGTTTTGTCCGTCAGAGTTGTGACGGATCTTTTAATGGAAGCGAATCATGGCTTGGATATGTTTGGTTTTTGCAGGGATACTTGAAGTTGTTTGGGCTTTCTCTATGAAACAATCTGAAGGTATGACCAAGCTTGGGCCGACTGTTGTTACCTTGGTAATGCTAATGGCAAGTTTTGCTCTCCTATCCTTTTCCATGAAAAGTCTACCACTTGGTACAGCCTATACAATTTGGACTGGCATTGGTGCTGTTGGCGCGTTTGCAGTGGGTATCATCTTTTTAGGCGAACCTGCCAGCCTCATGCGAGTTGTCGCAGCTGTCTTAATTGTCAGCGGTCTCGTAATGATGAAGCTGGCTTCAGCTTGACTTTTTCTGTTTCGGTTAGAAAATAAATTATAAGGGTTGGAGTGACACCTCAGCATTTCCTGAGGGATTTCATGCGCTGATTTTTTGTTTGTCTTTGCAGAACAGGTTTTCAGTCAAGCAGATTGCTCTCTGTTACGAGCGGTTTGCTCATAATATTGATCTGTTTGCCATATTTGGATGAGCGAGCCATCGGCGTACTATCAGTGTTCAGTACAAGGACATGAGGTCTTGATTATGACTGAGTATAAAATTTCTTCGGAGGTGTATAGCTGAACTTCTATTGCCGTTGATTGAGTAACGCTTGTCACAGCTCTTAAATGGGCGTGCAGCAATGCAACTATTACGGGTGGCTTATATCCGAAATGTAGTTGCCAAAAGAAGAATCGTTAAAGTCGTCAAATCGTTAACTGCCCTTAATCAAACTACAACATCTAGGGATTCTCATATGATTTCGCTTCGAAAGCTCTTCGTGTTAGCACTTTTCCCACTTTGCGCGAATATCGCGCTGGCCAAGGAATACAAAGAACTGCGTTTTGGCGTTGATGCTTCTTACGCACCATTCGAGTCTAAAGCCTCAGATGGTAGTCTTACGGGGTTTGATATCGATCTGGGTAATGCAATCTGTGCCAAATTGAAGGTCAAGTGTATATGGGTCGAGAGCGATTTCGACGGCACGATTCCTGGTCTGAAGGCCAACAAGTTCGATGGCATTCTCTCTTCCATGACGGTGACCCCCGCCCGCGAGAAAGTCATCGACTTCTCAAATGAGCTGTTCTCTGGCGCCACCTCTTACGTGTTCAAGAAAAATTCTGGTCTGAACGAAGAGGTTACTTCCCTTAAGGGCAAGACCGTAGGCTATTTGCAAGGAAGTATCCAGGAAGCCTATGCCAAAGCTGTTCTGGATAAGGCGGGTGTCAAAACTCAGGCCTATCAGAACCAGGATCAGGTTTATTACGACCTGATTTCCGGTCGCCTCGATGCGGCGATTCAGGACATGCTGCAAGCTCAGTTGGGTTTTTTGAATTCCCCCCAAGGCACTGGTTATGAAGTCAGCAAGCCCGTTGACAGCGAGTTACTGCCAGCTAAAACAGCTATTGGTATCTCTAAAGGTAACAAAGACCTCAAGGCCTTTTTGGATAAGGGCATCCAAGCGTTACACGATGACGGTACCTATGACTTAATCCAGAAAAAACACTTCGGTGATCTGAATCTCTATAGCGGCAAGTAAGGCCCCGGTGCCCGTCCTTGGGGCGGGCGCTTTATTATCGCGATAGGTTCCTGAATTATGTTCGAAATACTGTTGCAGGCCCTCGGGCTCTCCACATACAGCATGAAAGGGTTCGGTCCTCTGTTGCTGGAGGGCGCCTGGATGACCGTCAAGTTGTCAATACTCTCGCTGCTGTTGAGCGTGCTGCTTGGTCTTATCGGAGCCAGTGCCAAACTTTCCAGTGTCAAACTCCTGCGAATCCCAGCACAGCTCTACACTACCCTGATTCGCGGGGTGCCGGACCTAGTGCTGATGCTACTGATCTTTTATAGCCTGCAAACCTGGTTGACCGGGATCACACAGGCACTGGATTGGGAATACATAGAGATCAATCCGTTTGTTGCCGGGATCATCACGCTGGGGTTTATCTACGGGGCCTATTTCACTGAGACCTTTCGCGGGGCGATGTTAGCTGTGCCCCGTGGACAGGTGGAAGCGGCCACCGCCTATGGCTTAAGTCGCACTCAGCGCTTTCGCTTTGTGGTCTTCCCGCAAATGATGCGTTTTGCTTTACCGGGTATTGGCAATAACTGGATGGTCATCCTCAAAGCCACCGCACTGGTGTCGATCATAGGCCTTGCTGACTTGGTAAAGGCAGCCCAGGACGCTGGTAAAAGCACCTATCAATTGTTCTATTTTCTGGTCTTGGCAGCGCTTATTTATTTGGTGATTACCAGTACTTCAAACTATGTCCTGCGTTGGTTGGAGCGGCGTTATGCGGCAGGTTCCCGGGAGGCTGTACGATGATCGAACTCTTGCAAGATTACTGGAAGCCTTTTCTCTATAGCGACGGCCACCAGATCACGGGGTTGGCCATGACCTTGTGGTTGCTCAGTGCCTCAATCTTCATCGGCTTTTTGGTGTCGGTCCCGTTGTCCATTGCCCGGGTTTCATCCAAGTGTTACCTGCGCTGGCCCGTACAGTTCTACACCTACCTGTTTCGGGGAACGCCGCTCTATATCCAGTTGTTGATCTGCTACACCGGGATCTACAGCCTGGCTGCAGTTCGTGCACAACCGGTGCTCGATGCATTCTTTCGCGACGCGATGAACTGCACCATCCTTGCGTTTGCGCTGAACACCTGCGCTTACACCACGGAGATTTTCGCCGGAGCAATTCGCAACATGGCCCATGGCGAAGTCGAAGCTGCGAAGGCCTATGGCCTGACGGGTTGGAGGCTCTATGCCTACGTGATCATGCCATCGGCGCTACGTCGCTCGTTGCCGTACTACAGCAACGAAGTAATTCTGATGCTGCATTCGACCACCGTGGCCTTCACTGCAACCGTCCCGGACATTCTGAAAGTTGCTCGTGACGCCAACTCGGCGACCTTTCTGACCTTTCATTCGTTCGGTATTACTGCGCTGATTTACCTGATGGTTACCTTCGCTCTTGTCGGATTATTCCGCATCGCCGAGCGCCGTTGGTTGGCTTTCCTTGGTCCGGCTCATTAGGGCTTGGTACTCCATATGGCCGCTCATTAGGCCTCGGGCTTTGTCGCCGGCTGTCACAGCTGCACAGCGACGCCACATTTTCCCTTAGAGGATGATTGCGCACATGTACAAATTGACTGTTGAAGAACTGCACAAGAGTTACGGTAACCACGAAGTACTCAAGGGCGTATCTCTGAAAGCCAAAACTGGTGATGTGATCAGTTTGATCGGCGCCAGTGGGTCAGGCAAAAGTACCTTTCTGCGCTGCATCAACTTTCTCGAAACACCCAATGACGGAGCCATGAGCCTGGACGGCAAGCAGATTCGCATGGTCAAAAACCATCATGGCATGCAGGTGGCCGATGCCGCTGAGTTGCAAAGGCTGCGCACCCGTCTAGCCATGGTCTTCCAGCACTTCAATCTGTGGGGCCACATGACCGTTCTGGAAAACATCACGATGGCCCCGCGCCGGGTGCTGGGTGTCAGCAAAAAAGATGCCGAAGATCGTGCCCGACGTTATCTGGACAAGGTGGGGCTGCCAGCGCGTGTTGCGGAGCAGTTTCCAGCATTTCTCTCTGGCGGTCAGCAACAGCGCGTGGCGATTGCACGAGCATTAGCGATGGAACCGGAGGTTCTGCTGTTCGACGAACCGACGTCGGCGCTGGATCCGGAACTGGTGGGCGAAGTACTAAAGGTGATTCAGGGCCTGGCCGAAGAAGGCCGGACCATGATCATGGTGACCCACGAAATGAGCTTTGCCCGCAAGGTGTCGAGCCAGTTACTGTTTCTGCATCAAGGCCGAGTCGAGGAGCAGGGTGGGGCAGAGATTCTGGATAATCCACGCAGCGAGCGCCTTCAACAATTTCTTTCTAATGGACTGAAGTGAATAGAGTTAACAATGAAAAGGAAGGAAAAAATCCCGATTTTTCACGAACATTGGGGCGTATTGATGAGGCTATCATTGACGTATTACGCCGTGACGGGCGCATTACTTACCAGAAATTAGCAACGCTTGTGCACCTGACCGCAAGCCCTTGCCAGCAACGCGTACGCAAGTTGGAGAGGCTAGGGGTGATTCGCGGTTACGGTGCGTTCATCGATGTGCAAAAGGTCTCACCAGGATTGTCACTACAGGTATTAGTCGCTATATCGAGCCAGAATCGGCGCACTGCACAAAAAGCCTTCGAAGCATGTGTAGATAACTGTCCTCAGGTCTTGGAATGCCATCTTATCAGTGGTCCGTTCGACTACAGCCTGCGTATGCGCTGTAAAGATATGAAGCACTATCGTGCGCTTACGGAAGTTTGGTTGGAGAATGAGGACCTGTGTATCGACAAACTGGTTGCCTATCCTGAATTGTCTATTGTTAAGCATTCGTCCACACACCACGACTAGCGGTGCAGTGTAAAAGATACGGGCTACGCATGAGATGAGGTGGCGCAGGTCTTAAAGACTGCCGTGGGAGTTAAATAATAAAAACAGAAATTTTTAATCTCGGGTAAATTTCCAATGACTGTCCACTTAAGGTTCAGCCACAAAGTTCTGCTCGCCGCATCGCTCGTAGTCATTGCAGCATTCTCATTATTCACACTGTACAACGATTATTTTCAGCGCGACGCTATACGTACAAACCTCGAAAGCCACCTTGAGGGGATGAGCAAAATTGCTGCAAGCAATGTCCAGGCTTGGCTGTCTGGACGTGTTCTGCTGATAGACACCATCGCTCAGACTGTTGCCAGCGACAATACGCCGGACAGTGTGGTGCGCCTACTGGAACAGAAGACGCTGCTTTCAACATTTAACTTCACCTATCTTGGGGGTATCGACGGCAGCTTTGCGATGCGACCAAAAGACGAATTGCCCGCCGATTATGACCCGCGTACACGGCCTTGGTACAAGGATGCGATGGCCGCTGGGGGTACGACTTTGACTGAGCCGTACCTGGATGTATCCACTGGCCAGTTGATGATGACCATCGCTACTCCGGTTAACCATGGAAACCAACCTCTCGGTGTGGTCGGTGGTGACCTGACCTTGGATACCCTGGCGAAAATTGTCAGTTCGCTCGATCTGGGCGGCATCGGTTATGCCTTCTTGGTCAGTGCCGACGGCAAGATACTTGCCCACCCGGATAAAGACCTGGTGATGAAAAACCTTGTCGATATCTATCCGCAAGACACGCCCACTATCAGCACCCATTTCAGTGAGACCGAGCAGGCGGGTGTTCCTTATATTTTGATGTTCTCGCCGGTCAAGGGGCTGCCCTCGGTCAACTGGTATATCGGTTTGTCCATCGACAAGAAAAAAGCCTACCAGGCGTTAGGCGATTTCCGCGCTTCAGCTATTTTCGCCACTCTGATTGCCGTGCTAATCACGTTGCTTCTACTGGGCATGCTAATCCGCGTATTGATGCAACCTCTGAGGTTAATGGGTAAAGCCATGCGCGATATAGCCCAGGGGGAGGGGGACCTGACCCGGCGTTTGGCCGTGCATTCTCAAGATGAGTTTGGAGAATTGGCCTGCGACTTCAACCTTTTCGTGGAGCGAATCCAACATTCAATACGCGAAGTCTCATCAGCGACCGAACAAGTCAACGAAGTGGCAAAGCGAGTCATGCTTGCCTCCAGCTCATCCATAGCAAACTCCGACGAACAGGCCAATCGCACCAACTGCATTGCAGCAGCGATCAACGAGCTGGGAGCAGCCGCTCAGGAAATCGCGTGTAATGCCGGTGATGCCTCACTTCAGGCGTCAGATGCACGCCTTCAGGCTGAGGGTGGCCGGCAAGTGGTAGCTCAGACGATCAACGCCATGAACGAGTTGTCAGGAAAAATTCGTGCATCTTGCAGCAACATAGAGACGCTGAATGGTAAGACGGTGAGCATTGGTCGGATCCTTGAAGTGATCAAGGGCATTTCCGAACAGACCAACCTACTAGCGCTCAATGCCGCTATCGAGGCTGCACGGGCGGGCGAGGCAGGTCGCGGTTTCGCTGTGGTGGCGGATGAAGTACGCAGTCTTGCCTACCGCACTCAGACATCGGCACAAGAAATTCATACGATGATTGAGGAGCTTCAGGTCGGCGCTCGTGAGGCGGTTTGCACTATGAGCGAAAGCGAGCGCTATAGCCATGAAGGTGTGGTTATCGCCAACCAGGCTGGCGAGCGACTAGGGAGCGTTACTCAGCGTATTGGCGAAATTGATTGCATAAATCAGTCTGTAGCCACTGCTACTGAAGAGCAGACCGCTGTAATCGACTCGTTGAATATGGACATCACCGAGATCAAATCCCTCAACCAAGAAGGCGTGGAGAATCTCCAGGCCACCTTGCTCGCCTGTGATGACCTTGAGCAACAAGCCAGCCGACTCAAACATCTGGTGGATAGCTTCCGTACTTAAGTTGAATACATCGAACGCTGCTGATTATTAATAGTTTTTCCTGCTCAGTGGGAACCCTGAGTTCTTGATACTGAGGGCCCATTGAGCAAACTGAATCGCATCGCGTTTCGGATGTATCTCCTTGCCTTAAACGAGGCCAACTCAAAAAGCTATGAGCAAATCGAGCTACTTCGAGGCATTAAAATTCAATCACTCGATCAACAATATCCGACCTCTGCGTGACCCGTGTTAACGATGGAACGAACTACACATGATGCCGCCTTTCTCAATCGGGTGATTCACCTACAAGCATCGTTCCTCGCAGGCTTGGGCGGAAACGAAAAGCCTATCTCACGTTTTTGTCGGAGCTAAGTGTTCATGCGCGTGGATTTCTGTGTAATAGACTTCTGCATCAACCAAGTGAAATCGAGGACTTGCTGCAAGAAACATTCTTGGCCGTGTATAGCAGGCGCGAAACGTACCTCCCAGATCAACCAGCGACGGCGTGGGTATTTGCCATTGCGCGCTACAAACTCGCTCGAGGTGGGCGCGTCATGATGCGTTTCACGACTCGCTAGACAATACAGCTGCCTGCCTGTGATTGAGCAGAGTTTGCAGCACTTAACGTTGATGAGCTTTATATCCTCGCACTTTGCAGGCGAGCCTCCCTTACATGAAACAGGTGAAGTCCATGACCGTTCGACCCATGCTGCCGGGTATCCGTGCCATTGAAGCTGAAATGATTGAGTTGCGCCGTCAGCTTCATGCTTATCCGGAGCTCAGCCTTAAGGAGTTCAAAACCTCAGATCTGGTTGCTGCCAAGCTCGAGTCGTGGGGGTTTGAGGTGCATCGTGGCTTTGGGGGGACTGGTGTTGTAGGGCGTTTGCAGCAAGGTTGTGGAAGTAAGGTCATTGGTATTCGGGCAGATATGGATGCGCTGCCGATTCAGGAGCAGACCGGATTGCCGTATGCGAGCCAGCATCCAGGCGCCATGCATGCCTGTGGTCATGACGGCCATACTGCAATGCTGCTGGCTGCCGCGCAGCACCTAGCCAGCAGCCGGCAGTTCGACGGTACGCTGGTGGTCATCTTTCAGCCCGCCGAAGAAAGCGATGGGGGCGCGCAGAAAATGCTGGATGATGGTCTCCTGGAGCGATTTCCCTGTAATGCGTTGTTCGGTATGCACAACATGCCTGGGTTGCCAGTAGGGAAGTTGGGTTTTCGGGCCGGGCCGTTCATGGCCTCCACCGATACTGTTGAAATTCGAATTGATGGTACGGGCGGGCATGGCGGAATGCCACATAAAGCCATTGACCCCATACTTACTGGAGGGGCAATTGTCATGGCGCTGCAGAGTATTGTGTCGCGCAATACGGATCCTCTGGAGACGGCGGTGATCACTGTGGGCTCCTTTCATTCTGGTGAGGCGCCCAATGTCATTCCGGGGCATGCAGTACTCCAATTATGTGTTCGCGCCTTGAAGCCTAACGTTCGTGCCGACCTTCTCAAGCGGATTGTCCAGGTTGCCCAAGCTCAGGCGCTTAGCTTCGGCGCCAGTGTCAGTGTGGAGGTTGATAGGGAAGAATCATTGCCACCCTTGATCAATGATCCTCAGCTTACTGCGTTTGCCAGACAGGTCGCTGTTGATTGGTTGGGTGAAGAGGGGGTGATTCAAGACATGGCACCTATTGCTGCCAGTGAAGATTTTGCAGTGATGCTTGAGCATTGTCCTGGCAGCTATCTCTTTATCGGTAATGGTGATGGGGAGGGGGGGTGCATGGTGCATAACCCTGGGTACGACTTCAACGATGACTGCCTGGGGACGGGGGCTAGTTACTGGGTTCGGTTAGTTGAACAGTTTCTGGTTTGAGCTGGTTGAGATCAGGTGCAGTACTTACCCGATCCAGTAGCATTTGTGAGTGAGAGACAGGAGCAGCATAGTCACCAGCGCAATGATTGCGGCACTGGTGAAAACCAGGGATTGCCTCCCCGGCAAGCCCCCCATGAATAAAGAAAGTAACTGTCCGGAAAAAATCGCAATTGAACGGTACGCAAGGTTACGTTCCATCTGAAGTACGTCACTCCGCTCAACGGTCATGTGGTTGTCGGTCCAGGCCAGGAACGTTGAAGTGCTTCATTCAAAAAGCGGGTGAAGGCTTGCACCCGAGCGGTATGTCTCAGGTCCTGATGGGTGAGGACCCAAAGTCCCGTTTTGAGGGCGTTGAGTCCTACGAACGGGACCCGCTCTAGCCCGGGGGTTGAATCTCCCAAATAGCAGGGAAGTGCGGCTATTCCCAAGCCCCCCAGCGCTGCTTGCCTAAGGGTGACTAAAGAGTCGGCCTTGAAAACGATGGACGTTGCAGGAACGCTGGCACGCAGCCATTTTGCAATATCCATTTGACCAAGTGCGAGATCCGGGGCAAGCCATCGATTGAAGTGCGCCGGATCAACGCTCCCATGACGCTCAGAAAATCCCCTGGCAGCGTAAACGGCAAACCCGACATCGGCGATACGCCTACCGATCAATGCGTCGGGAGGACTGTCACTGGTTCGTATTGCTACATCTGCATGCCGTTGGGCCAGATCGCTGATGAAATTGCCGGTGGTGACTTCAAGTGATATCTCGGGATGGAGTTCACTGAACCCTCCAAGTGCCTTCGGTAAAATGGATGCCATTAAAGTATCGCAGGTGGTAATGCGGAGTATGCCCTCTAATCGCAGATCCTTGCCTTCGAGTTTGCGGGACAGTTCGCTGACGGCGATATTCATGATTTGTGCTGTCTGCAGTAATTCTTCTCCGGCGTCAGTCATTGTGTAGCCGGTCGAGAGGCGATCAAATAGTCGAAATGCATGAAGTTTTTCGAACGCATTGATACGCCGCAGCACGGTGGTGTGATTAAGATGAAGTGCGCGTCCGGCAGCGGCAAAAGACTTTTGTTCGGCAACGGCAAGTATCAGGCGTAGATCGTCCCAGTCCCAAGTGTGCATATATGCAGTCCGTAATAGCTAATTTGCAGATTGTAGGGTTGCTGATTACTCGCAACAATATATTCGGAAGGCAGCGCAACGTGCGCTGTCAGTGTTATTTTGGAAGTTGTATGGACGATTTTAAAGGTATCTCCTATGGTGTTTTATTGCTTCGGCTGACAGCTGGTATTGCGTTGCTGGCGCACTCTCTATATTTAAAGGTTTTCGTTTTTACAATGTCAGGTACTTCAAGTTTTTTTGAGTCGATTGGCTTGCCGGGTGTGTTGGCGTGGCTGGTTCTCGGAGTTGAGGTCACCACGGGTGCAATGCTGGTGCTGGGCTTTAAAACTCGCTATGCGGCCTTGGCGGCCATTCCTGTTTTATTGGGTGCCACCTGGGCGCACTCGGGTAATGGCTGGCTGTTCAGCAGTACCGGCGGGGGCTGGGAGTACCCGGCATTCTGGACGGCGGTGCTGATTGCTATCGCGCTGTGTGGCGATGGTGCTTATGCCCTAACGAGGCAGCGTGCATCGGATAAAAATGCCGCCAGCTGAAAGACGGAACAGACGTCCTGAAAAAACCATGACCGCTGCCCAGGCCGAAGCTCCGTTGCCACCTGAACTCTGGTGCGGTTTTTGGCCAACTGGCGGATCAGTGCAACTGCGCAATGAAAAGCCACCCTGATGAGGTGGCTTTTCATCACATGCTACGGGCCTCTTGCTTTAGTCGACCAGTATTCGAATGTTTGAGGTGCCCCACATGGTGTAAACATCGGCGAGCAGTGCACCGTTATTGATGTCTTCCAATTCAGCTTGTGTAATCTCGGCATCGCCTTGTTTGCCATAAAGCGTTACGGTATCGCCGGGCTTGACGTTTTTTATGTCGGTCACATCTACCATAACTGTGTTCATCGAGATTTTTCCGACCGTGGGCACTTTCACGCCATTGATAACGACAAAAGACTTGTTGGTAAACACTCGGCGGTAGCCATCTGAGTAACCTACTGGGATGTTGGCGAGCCTGGAGTCTCGAGTCAGTGTGAGGGTGCGGTCATAACCCACTGTGTTTCCGGCAGGATAGGTGTTGACCGCAGCAACCTTGCTTTTAAGTGACATGACGCGTTTCAGCTCGGCGCGGCCGATCAAATCGCCGTAAAGTGCTCCGCCCACGCGCACCATGTCCAAGTGGGTTGCCGGGACGTCAAGCGTTGCGAACGAGTTGGCACAATGAACGGTAATTTCGTCACGGTTCAAGTGGGCTGTCTTGATGATCCAGTCCTGCTCCGACATGAACTTGTCATAGGCCTCCATGACGAAGGCCTTATCCTCGACAGCGAAGTGCGTCATGATCCCGGTGACCTTCAGTCCCTTCATTGAGGTGATTTCCAGCACGTCTTTTTTGCCCTGCTCGGTGGCAAGCTCCAAGCCATTCCTACTCATGGCGCCCGCATTGGTAACGAGATGAATTTTGATGGGCTTGCCATTGTGTTCTGCCAGCGTGCTGATGGCTCGGGCTACCTGTGCATTGCCGATAAGCTCTTCAATGTCATAAGGCAATGCGCTGACGATTTCTCCCTCCGTGGCTTGCCGAACGCGAATTATTTTTCCTGTGTAGCCCTCTTTTCTGGCAATTCGCGCTTCTTCATTACTCGCAATGCCGAGGCAATTAATGCCCGCTTCCATGATCGTCGGAATCAATAATGCGATACCGTGGCCATAAGCATCTGCTTTCATCACAGCGCACAAGCTACTGCCTTTCGATAATCTGCTTTTTACGAATTCGATATTTTGCTTGAAAGCAGATTTACTGATCTCTAACCAGGCGTTTGTTTGGGATATTGTTGCATTTACATCCTGTTTGAAGTTGTATTCCTGCAACAACGGTGCAGCGACAGCCTGAGTGCCAAGTGCAATGAAACCTACTGCGGCAAAGTGAGAAAATGTTGTTTTCATTATTTCATCCTTTGAATGCTTTTTTGCAGGGGAAGTTGGTTCCGTGTTATTCACTCAATGCTACACCTTCAATGCATAGGTGCCAGTTGGCAAATGGCTTGCTGCATTGAGCGTTTTGCTTGTTGTAGCAAGCTAACTGCTCGTGCGGGTTATTCTGAAGTTAGTGTTTTTGCTGTTTCTCCAGGTGGGCGGGGCGGTGTAGGGGCAGTTCGTGAGAGGGGAGGTAACTGATGAAGCACCTACTGTGGGTTGTTTGTTGCAGCTGGCTGGCTGCTTCATGCCAGCTTTTCTGCGTCAGATCGAAGACTTGTCGTACGGCCTCGCTGCCCAATCGCTGACGGGCCTGGACTACGGCGCTGGGCACGACCAGCGGACGTTGCCCGGGCAGCATGATGTTCATGCGACTGACCACATCCCACGCCGACATGCGTCGGAAAAACGCTATGGAGATGACGCACCAAAGCATCATTTCCAAGGGTAAGCGCCGCTTGCGCAAGGTGGCGACACCGGCCTGTTCCAAGGCCTGTTCGACCAGCGATGGATCAAGCAACGAGTCCAATCCCTTGAGGGAATCGGGAGTCGAGACGAAGTTGTGGGTCAGTTCCAGTGCCCGAGCCAGACGCATAAAAAAATCCGATGCCTATTCAGGCATCGGATTTTGATTTCTTGCGGGCAAAGTTCAAGCAATGAGGCTTAACTGATCGGCATTAGCCGTGGCGGGTTCTTTTTTCAAGGCCATCAACCTAAGTGTCCGGCATTTCCATCAGTGGTTGATCACTGATGGCGTTAAAAAATCGGTGGTCTCATGCGGCAATTTTCACTGCTTCCATGAATTTTTGAAGGCGTGTTGAGTCTGTTCCTTTGAGCAAGACTTGCGGTGGAGCATCATAAATAATCTCACCGCTTTCCATGTAGACGACGCGGTCAGACACGTTGAACGCGAAGTTCATTTCGTGGGTGACAATCACCATTGTCATCCCTTCCTCTGCCAACTGGGTGATGACTTTCAATACCTCATTCACCAGTTCGGGATCTAGAGCTGATGTTGGTTCATCAAACAGCATCACCGCAGGTTGCATAGCCAGGGCTCGAGCAATAGCAACGCGCTGTTGCTGGCCGCCTGAGAGTTGGTGAGGATATTTGTTCGCGTGTTCGGCGAGACCGACCTTCGCAAGCATTGCGAGGCTAAGCTGTTTCGTTGCCTCCCGGGTGTTATGGCGATGGTAGAGAGGGGCCATCATCACATTTTCCAGTACCGTGCGATGAGCATGTTGGCGCTGACGCCGAATTGACCCAGTTGCCGAGATGTCACTGACCTAGGCTGATTCCTCGAAAAACATTGCCTGTGTAGAGTTTGTGCCGATTTAGAGGTGGGGCAGTTTTGCGTCGGCACGTGGGTCAATTCGGAATCGGCCTCAACATAAGGTGATCTAATGGTCGATTCTGTAGGCAAGTGGCAGGCCTGGCTGATCCTTCCAGCCCGCGCTCCGCGCTGATTTTCAACCACTTGCGCGAGGTAGCGCGCTACAGATTGATGGAGAGCAACCCCAAGTACCTGGAGCTGCGCACATGATCAGGACTGAGCGCTATCCATTTGATGCAGGCTCCCCTTCACAGCTCTGCGACCGTCGTACGCAGACACGGATGAGGTTTTCGGCGTACGGCGGCTAGCATTTTAATCATGAGAGCTCTCGCGTTTGTCGGACTAATTAAATGATTTTATTCTCCTGAATATTTAATGCGTATTTATTATGCGCGATATTCGGGAGTTACTTTATTCAGTAATAAAATGGCTCAAGCCGCCTTTGATTTCTCCCGACTGCCGCTCGCGGTGTCGCGGTGTCGCGGTGTCACGGAACAGCCGAGGCGACATGCCGAACGTCGATTTGAAATGCCGGCTGAAGTGGGAACTGCTGCTATAGCCCCAGGCGTAGGCGATCTCGGTGAGCGAGCGGTGGGCATGTTCCCGGTTGCGCAGGTCTTCGGCACAACGTGACAGGCGCCGCTGCCAGATGTATTCGCTGACACTGCACCCCAGTTCATCCTGGAAGGCGCGGTGCAGGCTGCGCACCGAGCACCGTTCGGCGTTGGCGATGCGTTCGATGGTCAGGTCGCGGTCGGCCAGGTGGCGCTCGATGTACGCCTTGAGGCGGTTTTGCTTGAAGAAGCGGAAGTCGTGTTCGAGTTGCTTTTCTTCCTGTTTGTTCTTCAGCGCGTTATCCAGCAGCCCGGTGATGCTGTCACCGATCAGCCCGGCCGAATGGTTGTTCAGCAAGGGGTATTGGTTGTAGGCATCGCTGATCAGGTGCATGAGCATCCGCCCCAGTCCATTGCGACCGTTAAGGTGCATGTCGGCGGTTTGCGCGAGCGGCTCGGATGCTCCCTGGAACAGCAGGATGAAGTGTTCGCAACCTTGCGTGCTGGTCACGTTGAACGGTTTGCCGCAGTCCACCAGGAGCATTTCGTCAGGGGCCAGCACGCTGCTTTGCTGGCCCTGCTCGAAATGACTGACGCCAGCTACCTGCATGATCAACATGCGCGGCGTATCGAGGGCGTCGATCGCTTTGCTCAGGTGGCGCGAATATCGATGGGCGCTGGCGGTCATTCGACAGAAACGCAACTGGCCCAGGTCCCCGTACTCCAGCCGACCCTGGAAGTTGCTGTCATGCAACGGGTCGATGAACGTCGATTCCAGCCGTTTTATATAGTCCGGCGTACGCCCCAGGTGATCGCTCATGAACTCTTTCCATTTCATCAGGCGGTCGGAGCGAACAACCTGATCGGTGGACACGCAGGCTAAATGGTTCATTTTTCGCCTTTATTTATTATTGTTCTCTGACGGATCGGGCAAAGGGGTCGATTTGCCCGATCCGGGTCTGATCAAGGGTGCCACAGGCTCAGAACGGGTAGTGATGGCCTCCGGGCTGCCAGGTCACCCAATGGGCACGGGTAAACTCATCCAAGGCATAGTGACCGTTGAAGCGACCGAGGCCGGAATTCTTTTCACCACCGAATGGGGCATTGGGTTGGTCATCGACGGTGATGTCGTTGATATGGGTCATGCCCGCCACAATGCCACGGGCGAAGTTCAAGCCACGGGCCATGTCCCGGGTGAACACGGCGCTGGACAAGCCATACTCGCTGGCGTTCGCCAACGCCAATGCATGGGTTTCGTTTTCTGCGACCAGCAGCGGCAGCAGGGGCCCGAACGTTTCATCGCGGGCCAGTTCCTGATCGGCTCCCACTTCACCGAACACATGGGCAGGCAGCACCAGCCCGGATGCCGGGCCGCCGCAAAGCTGCTTGAGGTCGGCACTCCGGGCGCCATCGAGCTTACGCAGCAGGCCATCGAGCTGGCTCTTATTGACGACGGGCCCGATCACCGTGTCGGCCTTGGCCGGATCGCCCGTCTTGAGGTTGCGCACGCGCTCCACCACCAGCGCCGCGAAATCGGCATACAGCGAGCGGTCGACGATCACCCGGTTGACGCTCATGCAGATCTGGCCCTGGTGCAGGAAACGCCCGACCACCGCGGCGTGTGCCGCAATTTCGATGTCAGCGTCATCCAGCACCACCAGCGGCGCGTTGCCGCCCAGTTCCAGGGCCACGCGCTTGATGTGTTTGCCACCGGTGGCAATACGGCCGACATTGCGTCCCACATCCGTCGAACCGGTGAAGGAAATCAGGCTCGGCACCGGGTGCTCGACGAAGGCATCGCCGATTTCCGAGCCTGCCCCAACCACGACGTTGAGCGAACCCTCGGGGAAGCCGGCTTCTTCGAACAGGTGGGCAATCAGCAGGCCGCCGGTCACCGCTGTGTCGCTGGCGGGCTTGAGCACGATCGTGTTGCCCAGGGCGAGTGCCGGCACCACCGAGCGCATGCTCAGGTACAGCGGGAAATTCCATGGGCTGATCACGCCCACCACACCCAGGGGTTCACGGAAGACAAAACTCTGTTCGCCAGGCTTGTAGCTGGTCAGGATCCGACCTTCTACCTGCATCGGCATCGTCGTGCATTCGCGCACCAGGTTCAGCGTGAATTGCCATTCCATGCTCGCCTTGATCCGGGTGCTGCCGGACTCGTGGATCAGCCAGTCGATGATCTCCTCACGGCGGTTCTGGATGACCTGGGCGAGCTTTTCAAATTGTGCGCCGCGCTGGGTGGGGTGCAGTTGTGCCCACGCTGCCTGCGCCTGGTGCGCGGCCTGATAGGCGTCGTCGAGATCGGCAATCGAGGCCAGGGGCATCTCCAGCAATTGTTCGCCATTGAAGGGATTGCGGTCGTCCAGGCGGCGTGCGGAGCGCCCTGCACGCCAGGTGCCGTTAATGTATTGGTCGCCGTTGATGACGTAGGGCGCGAGCGGTTGAGTCGTCATGGTCTTTTACCTTTGGAGGCAGGTGGTCGCCTCGTTTAGAAATTAAGGGTGCAAACGCCGATGGGGAAAACTGCTCAGCTCCTGATCCAGGCGCGGCCCCAGGAATTGAGTGTGTATTCCTCCTGTGCCCAGACACCGGGTTGGCGGGAGGCATCGGTGACTTCGAGCTCGGCCGAGAACTCCAGGCGGTTGCGATCGGCATCGACCACCATGAAGAACAGATTGTTGCCCGGCCCATGTCGGCCGGGGCCGAAGAAAATGGTGATGCGCTCCTTGGCGAAGCGATCACCCCAGTCGCGGATGTCATTCCATTCGTTGGTTTCGTAACAGTGGTGGTCCCACTCGTTTTTCGAACCGCGGAAAAACGCCAAGGTGTGGTGTTCGTCGTCCGAGCGCAGGAAGCACGTCGTGAGTTGGCCGGTCTGCTCGTCCACGACATTGTCCGAAACGGTAAAACCCACCGTGTTGACGTAGAAATCAATCATGGCTTCCAGCTCCGTGGTCTGGAACACCACGTGCTGCAAGCGACCCGGCATGCCTGGGTGAGGGGCGCGGAGGGCAGGGGGAGCGACGCCAAATATCGTTTGCCGGCCCTGGGGGTCGCGGATCAGGAAGGCCCCCGGCTCAAGCAGCGGCGAGTCGGTCTCTTCGATGACGCAGCCATTGCCGAGCAGGCGACCCCGCAGTTCTTGCAGTCGAGGTTGGCTGCCCAAGTCGAACGCTGCCGCGAGCAGGCCGCTGTGGTCGGCGGGAGACACGAGCATGGCGCGTTGCGGGCCGCTGAGCATCCAGCTGCCATCGGCTTGCGGCTGGCTGTCCATGTCCAGCATCCGCCGATAGAAATCGATTTGCCGTTGCGCGTCCTTGCTCGCCAGGTGCAGGTAGCACAGGCGTGCAGGTGTGGAAGTTTGGAGTGTTTGCATAACCACCTCTGTGCTTGAAGGTTCAATGAAAGACGGGCGCGATGCTCGGCTCAATTGCGCTGCTGTGGGCCACGGCGATGCCGAACAGCGACTGCAACGATTCGGCGGTCTGGGTTTCGGTAGCCTTGTCGAAAATCGCGGCGATATAGCGATCCGGGCGTAGCAGCAGGAACGGGTGTGAATCGCCCAGCAGGGTTTTGAGCTGGCCTTCACGGTCCTGGAGCACCGTGCAGCCCGGGATCGACGGCATGGCATGGACGGACGCGGGCAGGATCAGGATGCGTCTGGCTTCAAGGTGGCTCCAGAGGCCATGCTGGAGTTCATCGATACGCTGGCGGGTCGGGTCGCCGTATTGAATCAAGGCGAAGCCGGCGCCGATGGCGTCATCGAGCAGGCGTTCCTGGCCGTGGGCGTCGGTGAGCATCGGTTGCGGGAACATCTGTCCGCAGGACAACGTGCCTGCTTGCCCCTCGGTCAGCACCAGGCCCCGGGTGAAGCGGGGTTTGGGCTTGAAGCGCATTTGCAGGAAGTAATCGCGCAACGGCGGCAACAGGCCGATCAAGGCGAATGCGCTACTGATCAGGCGAGCGCGCAGGACGGTGGCTGGTGCCATGACCACGCCGAGGTTCAAGGCCAACTTGATCAATGCCCACGCATGATCACGACGCTCGCTTTCGTAGGACAGCAGTGCGCTTTCCGCCATTTTTCCCTTCAGCACGCCGACCAGCTTCCAGCCCAGGTTGTGGGCATCGCGAACGCCGCTGTTCATGCCTTGCCCAGCATAGGGCGGGGTCAGGTGTGCGGCGTCGCCGGCGAGAAACACCCGTTGCACCTGCCACTGCTCGGCGACCCGGGCATGGAAGGTGTAGACCGTCTTGCGCACGATGGAAACCGGAGCGTCGCCCTTGAACGGGTGTAGCATTGCTTGTAGGCAGGTTTCGTCGAGCACCTGTTCGTCCGTTTCATCGGGCTTGAGCAGGAACTCGAATCGGCGCGTACGGTGAGGGCCGGGCACTTCCACCACCGGACGCCTGGCGTCGCAATACACGCGGGTCTGCCAGAAGGGGTCGTCGTCCTGGTCGGTATCGACCACCAGCCAGCGCGAGGAGAAGCTCGAACCTACCATCTCGATCCCGAGTTGCTTGCGCACCGGGCTACGCCCGCCGTCGCAGGCCACCAGGTAAGCCGCGTGGACTTCCATCAGTTGCCCTTCGGCGTCACGCACCAGCGTGCACACGCCGTGTTGGTCCTGGGTGAATTCCACCAGCTCGTGGCTGAACCGAGCCGTCAGGCTGGCAAAACGTTCGAGGCCTAGCCTGAGGGTGTTTTCAAACAGCGGTTGGCGAAACGCGTTGCGCTTGGGGAAGCCATACAGCTTGCCGGTCGGCTCGACCTTGCCGAAGCAGCGACCGCCGGGCCGGGTGAAGTAATGCACGCCGTAGCCGGGCACGACATCACGCAGCACGGCAGCATCCAGCCCGATGGCCTGCATGGTGCGCAAGGACTCATCATCGATTGAAACCGCCCGTGGCTCGGTCACGGTGCCCGGCTTGCGGTCGATGATCAGGGTGTCCACATCGGCTTGGCCGAGCAGGTTGGCCAGGGTCAGTCCGGTAGGACCGGCACCGATGATCAGGACCTGGGTGTTGATGCGTTTGAGGGTTGTCATTGTTATTCCCTTCCGGATGGCTCAGCCCAGTGGCTTGGCGCGGTTGGCGAGCGCAGCCATGCGTTGCGACAGTTCCTGCGCCAGGGCAAGGATCTGCTGTCCTTGTGTCTCTTCCTGGGCACTGTCGCGTTCTCGCACCGGGCGCACGCAACTGATGCTGCCAACGACCTTGCCATCGCCGTCGAAGATCGGCGCGGCCAGGCCATAGACGCCCGCGTCGACTTCACCTGCGCTGGCCACATAGCCTTGGCGACGCAGTTGCTGCAACGAACGACGGAACTGTTCCCAGGTCTGGCCCAGTTGACTGGCGCGCGCCTCTTCGGAGTGGTCGAGAAACAGCTGGCTGTGTTGACGCGGGGTCATGTTGGCGAGGATCGCCTTGGACGTCGCACCCAGGAACAACGGCCTGGGCGAACCACGGGAGTAGCTGACCTCGCTGAACAAGTCCCCGTGCTGGTGAATGCACACGACCTGGTCCTTGAACAGCCGGCAGATCAGCCAGACCTGTTGTTCGCTCCACTGTGGGAAGTTGGGCTCAAGCGCTTGTGCGGCGCGCACAAGGGGGTCGCTCAGGCGCAACTGGCGGTCCCAGGTAATGATCCGTGCGCCCAGAGCATAACGCCCGGCTTCGACCTGGAACAACAGGTTGGCCTCGGCCAATTCGCGCACGTAGCGGTAGATCGTCGAACGGGTAAAACCCAAGGCGCCGCCCATGTCATCCACCGCCCAGATCGGGCTCTGTTCGGTGAACAGGTCGAGTACCCGCAACATGCGCTCCAGGCTCGAGCCTTTGTTGTCGCCATCCTGCTCGGGCAGGTGTTCAGGGGTGTGTAGGTTTTCCATGCTCACTGCTCGTCCACGATGCTGTTGCGCAGGGTGCCGATTCGAGCAATCTCGACTTCCACCTGATCGCCTGGCTTCATCCATACCGGCGGCTCGCGGAACGCTCCGACACCGCCAGTGGTGCCGGTGACAATCACGTCACCCGGGGCCAGTTCGGTGAAGGTGGAGCAGTACTCGATCAGCTGGCGCACATCGAAAATCATGTCGCTGGTGCGGGTGTGCTGCATCACTTGGCCATTGAGGCGGGTGGTCAATTCCAAATCCTGCGGGTCGCCGATCTCATCGCCGGTCACCAGCCAGGGGCCGAAACCGCCGGTATTCGGGAAGTTCTTGCCGGGGACGAACTGAATGGTGTGCTTCTGCCAGTCGCGGACACTACCGTCGTTGTAGCAGGCATAACCGGCGACGTAGTCCAGCGCGTCGGCATGTTTGACGTGGCGGGCCGCTTTACCGATCACCACTGCCAACTCGCCCTCGAAATCAAGCTTGTGGGACGCGGTCGGGCGAACGATGGGTTGCAGGTGGGCAGCCTGGCTGTCGGCGAAGCGGGTAAAGATCATCGGATAGGTCGGCATTTCCCGACCGGTTTCGCGCACGTGAGTGGCGTAGTTGATGCCGATGCACAGCACTTTGCCCGGGTTCGGGATCACCGGCAGGAACGTCACTTCAGCCAAGGGGATACGCGGCAGGCTTGCCAGGCGCGCAGCGCTCAGTTCGTTCAGACGGTTGTGGCCGATGGCCTGTTTGAGATCGCTGCCAAGGGTTGGCTTGAGCGATTCCAGGTCGATGATTTGATCACCTTCGACCACACCGTAGCTGCTACGGCCTTGGACAATAAAGCTTGCGAGTTTCATGGAGGCTCCTGGAGAAAGGGAGGGTGCAATGAGGGTTAATCTAGTCTTGCTATAAAATCCTGTAAAGTAGGATTTATACAAAAATCCTAAAATATGGAATTTATGTATTTTTTGGCGTTGCTGTACCTTTTGCGGACCTGGGGAGCAAGGGGAGGGGAGGCAGGCCGCCACCGCAGATGGCAGAGGCTGCGAGGGGGGGGCGCAAAAGGCTCTAAACCTGTGGGAGCGAGCTTGCTCGCGATGAGGCCAGCCAGTTCAATACTCATGTAACTGAACCGCCGCCATCGCGAGCAAGCTTGCTCCCACAGGGATTGTGCTTAATTGACGGGCATCAGAGCCCGATGCCAATCAATCGCTCGGTGCCCAGCAGCCATGCAGCGACATGCGCATCCGGAAGGGAATCCTGATCCGGGCAATGGGACCGCTGGCCATGTCACGGGTGTCCAGCACGACCAGTTCACTGCGCCCTTCGGCAATGAGGTTGAGCAGGGCAACCACGTAGCCATCGGCTTCCTCTGCATCCGCCGAGCGCGGTATGAAGATAGGCTCCTGGAAGCATCCGCTGTCGCCGGGAAACCAGGCGTCGGTGCGGCCTGTCTGCAGGTCCAGGTGCGCCAGCAGGTTGAAAAACTGGAAGGGTATCGGCCCATTCGCCGGGTTGTAAGGACGCTCAGGATCAAAGGCGAGCAGAAAACCATGCTGGTACTTTCGACCGATGTAGCGATCATCACACCGTGGAAACTCGCAGGGATATTCCGTCAGTGGCTGCGGTTGAACGTCCTCCTGCGCGCCATTCAGGTTGAAGGTCCAGCGCATCAGGCTGGCGGCCAGGGTTTCAGGCGGTGGTACGTAGCCGTCGGCCTGGGGGAAGAAGTAAAAGATGTTGCCGCCGGTGACCGGCATGTCGACATACACCTTGCCGTCCTCATCGAACGCATTGAGTGTGTGCCCCTGGAAGCCGTCCTTGGGCCCCTTGAACCAACGTACATCTTGCGCACACCCGTTACGCGGCACGACCGCGAACAGCTGAGGCAGATCGGGTTGCCACTGGAAATGCGGCCCGCCGTTTTTCATGCGCTCGACGTCCACCGTCAACGGAATCAACGGGAACACCACGTACCGTTCGGTCACCGCGAAATCATGCACCATCGCCGCATAAGGCGCCTGGAACCAGATCTCGTGCAGCAGTTTTCCGTCCGGCGAGAGTTCGAAGTAGGCCAGGTCAGGCGTGCCGTCGCCTTTGGCCTCATAACTACAGGCCAGCAGGTTGCCTGTCACCGGATCGAGCTTGGGGTGGGCGGTGAACGTCGCGGCTTTGATCTGCCCATCAAAGGTCCATTCGCCGAGGGTCTCCAGGGTTTCGAGATCCATCGCCCAAGGCAGGGCATCTTCCTTGAGCGCCAACAGGACGCCGTTGTGAGGGATAACGGTGGTGTTGGCGGTGGTGTTGTTTTTCGCCGCGAGAGGGTCATTGGTGTAGACGTTTCGATAGACGCCGTTGAGCGAACGACCTTCACGACGCTGGGCCAGCAGGCGATCGGTCTTCACGTAGCGGCGTCGCATCGAGACTTTGCCATTGGCAAAGTTGAAGCGGCTAACCACGCCGTCGCCGTTGAAAAAAATGTCGTTACCCAGCATGGGGGGGTACTGCGGGTCTGGCGCCACCTGATAAAAAGTCCCACAGATCGAAGCGGGCAGGATGCCTTCGATCTCAAGATCGAACACCTCTGCTTCCACGCGGCTGGGCGTGTAGAGAGCGCGGGAAAATTCAGGGGTTTGAGGGAATGGAATACTCATCAGGCAATCTCGTCAATGTGCGGGTTCGTTCATGTTCAGGCCGATTGCGGGGACATCGCCGGCCCGGAAGGCTTCACGCCGCGGCGAAAGCGTGCAACTACCAGGCACGAGATCACCAAGGCTAGCAGATAGGCTGAGGCGGCCAGCCAACCGACCGCGCGGAAGTGTCCCTCGCCCACGACCAGTGCGGCGCCAAACGGGCCGAGTCCCTGGCCGATGAAAATCGCAGCGTTACCCAGGCCTGCCAGTCGACCGGAAGGGTCCAGTTCCGCCGCCATGGAAAGCAGATAGGGCAGGCTGAAAAACCAGACCATATGGATCAGGCAGGCCGTGGTGATAAAGGCCATGGGGCTGGTCCCGTAGACCATGATCAAGGTCGCCAGCAATGCCGTGCCGAAGCTCAACAGTTGCGGAAACAACAGGCCCAGGCGCCGTCCGATCAGCCCGGCCAGACCGGCGCCAAGGGCACCGGCAAGGATGCTGCCGCCGAGGATGCCGCCAATCTGCTGGGGTTCCAGGCCGATGCTCTTGCCGATGCGTTCCTGGTACACCCACAATGCCGAGTGGCCGAAGAACAGCAGGGCAAACAGCAGGATCAACAGCATGGCGGTGAGACCGAATGGTTGGATCGAGCCACTGGCCGCGCGATGGGCCTCCGGGTAGCGCTTGGGCACTCTCCAGCAACCCAGCGCCGCGAGCACGCTAGTGATCGCCAACAGGGAAAACGCGCCATTCACGCCAAATGCTTGAAGGACCAGCGGCATGGAGGTCACCAGCAGCATGCCCCACAGCAGGTTGCCGATGTTGATGACGGCGAAGGTCGCATCCTTGGACGTGCGCAGCGCTGCGGTGGCATAGACAACCGCCATGACCGCGCCGCCGCTGGCGCCGCAGATCATCCTGGAAATGACCAGTCCAGCCTGGCTGTGCAGTTGTGTGCTGACCAGGTTACCCAATGCCAGGATCAACAAGGCCACCAGGGCGAAGCGGCGCCGGTCGACTCTCGCCATGAACAGGGCGCAGACCCCGCAAGCGATGGCCATCGCCATGAGTTCCGCGGAGAAGATAGCGCCGATTGCATTGAGTGGCAGGCCGAGCTGGTCGATCAAGGCACCGCCCAGGATCGGCTGGATCTGTAGCGTCCCCAGGGAAATGACCATCATCAGGCAGATGGCGCCCAGTGATTTTTTGCTGTCGATGGAGTCGAGTGCGTTCATGAAGCATCACCTCAGGTAAAGAGCCTGCTCATGCGTAAGCCGGCCTACACGTCAATCAGAACTTGTGAACGTAGCGAACCTGCACCTGGTAATCCGCTCGGGAGCGATTCTCGACGCCGGTTTCTTTATAGGTGTTGAGCCAGAAGGCTTTGTCTTCGGTGATTTTCCAGAACAGGCCCGGGCCAAAGCCCAGCACCTTTTCCCGGGAATCAGTCAGGGTGTTGCCGTTGACCTTGTCATCCGAAATCTGCCGGAAGTAGTAGCCGTTGATGCCGACCGAGACCTTCGGAAACACTTCGTACGAGGCGGTGAAGTTGGCCCATGCCGACTGTCCTGACTGGGTGTCGCGTACCGCTTGCCCTTCAAAGAACTGCTGCGAACTGCTCGCCGGATCGTCGTTCTTGAAGTTGTACAGATAGTTCAGTCTCCAACTCACTTCCCAACGGGGTGCCGGCATCCAGGTCGCTGCCCAGTAGGGGTTCAGGGAGAAGTGGTTGGTGCCAGGGTTCATGTCTTTGTCTTTGTCGTACTTGCCCGTTGGCAGGATGGTGTCGAAGGCCATGCGCTGCACGAAAACCGGCCGGCCGCTGGCGTCGACAATCGGATCGAACTGGACCTGTGGCCCCACCGTAACATCGCCCAGGCCAGTGGCGTTGTCCTTGAGCTTGGCACCGTTGTCACCGAAGTCGCCGTCCAGTGACACGACGGGTACCAGCAGGCTCCAACCCAGGTGTGCCCCTCCCGCGAAGGTGTCGGGCGAGTAGTAGCTCAACTGATTGATCATCGTGATGACGTTGATCTTCGGGTCATCGAAGGCGCCGTTTTTCTTGCCGCCGTTGGTCCTGATGCTGCTGGCGGTGCTGAACTTCAGGTAGGTCTGGTGAGTCAGCCCGGGTGGCCCTGCAAACCCGTCGTAGAAGCTGGTGCCGCCCAGGTTGATACCGCTGGGTTGGCTTACGGAAGGTGGAGGAGGGCCGTCGGCTGCGTGGGCGGCAAATAACGCGAAGCTGAGTGCCAGGCACGCTGGCAGGGATTTGGTCAGGCTCATTGAAGTGGCTCTATTCTTGGAATTGTGAGCGGGGGAATGTCCCTTGGCACTTCGACTTTAAATCTCTGTGGTGGATGATGCTTGAGCGCAACGGCCATAGTTGACTGAGCGTGCCATGATGGGGGCAATAACCCTCAACGCGGACAATGCTTCAGTCATCGGCGAGTTGAACCTGGCTTGAGGTAGAACCTAGTAGTGTGTCTTGGATTAATTCCCTTTCTTCCTCTTGATGCAACCAAAAAACAAGTCCAGGATTAAGTCTTATCCGGCCTAGGCAAGAAAACAAACCCCTTATATTTCAATGAGTCGGATACCGGATGCGAATCTTGTTTCCCGCTCCAAATATTGCGCTGCAGAGTTCCACTGAATTCTGCAAGCGATTGAAATCAGGACCTTCGGGTCCTTTTTTCGTTCCGGCGGGAACCACTGAAATCCAGCACCATCCAGTGCTTTTAAGTCCTGAATTGAGTCCAGAATGAGAGTCTTGAATTCGGACGTTCACTGAATCGGTTTGTTGCTGGAGCAGCTTGGATAGCGAGATGAGCATCTGGCCCTGACTCTGATCAGTAGCTCGCTATGGCATCTCGGATACCACCGTTTCGAGTAAGGCGCCGATTACATGCTGATATCCGGTCTCGCTGCGCTCATTGAGCTTGCCTTGTGTCTTAACGAGTGCGCGTAAACTTTCCCGTTCCAAACCGATGGCCGTGAGTTCTTCAAGGATCTCACGAAGGGCGGCGTCACTGTGTTTGAGCGCTACCTCAAGCGCATCTCGGTCAGCTTGCAACGTCAGGTAAGTCCCAAAGCTGATTTGCTCATTCTCAGCGGGTAGTTTCCCAAATAGGAACGCCGGACGTTGATCGGGATAATGATGAAACATCCACCATTTAAGGTCTGTATGCCTGATGGTTAGAAGTCTGCAGTCGATGGGGGTTCCAGGTGCTACCGTCACGCCGAAAACGCCAAAAGGAAGTTCATGGTTGCGCACTGCATCGAAGATTTTTTCAGTGTTGGCGTGCAGGCATGACCACTGGGGGAAAGTCGTAGGCAGAATTGCGGGGCAATCCTTGGCAGACTCAAGAATTTGAGATTCAAAAGCCATTAGATTACACCAACGTATGGCGGCATCTATGGGACGATAAAATACTTTTTCCAGCGGATTGCAGCTGTGGGGCATGTACATAGGAGCGGCCTCATCTCTGAGGGAACAGATCCGCTAGTTACGTTTGAGGCTTGTACTGATGAGAGCTTCCGTGCGGTGACTGTTCCTTGAGTCAGTTTACTTTTTTTATAGATTAACACCCTGTTGGAAAACAGATTGAAAGGAATCCCAGCGATCTGAGCCCTGCTGAATACAGGAGTCGGACCGTTTGGGCTATAACATCGCAGGGTCGCGCAGTTGCAGCTTAAGGCAAGGCCAACACATGCCGAGAGTCTGGTAGATTTCACACCCATCATTCGGCGCGACCGCCGAGCACTTCAGCGACCCAGTCGGCAATGTACTGACCGGCATTGATGCTGTTATCAAAACTCGAATGCTGCACGCCACCCTCACGTTCGGTGAAGACTTTCAGCTCGCGTCTGGGGCTGTTTACCAACTGCTCGTAGGTGCGGTGTGCCCACTTCAGTGGAATCTGCGAATCCTTTTCACCGTGGGTGACGAGGAACGGCACCTTGATGCGATCGAGTATGCCGTCCAGGTGGACGTTCTCGGCGATGGTCATGAACTCATCGGTGTCTTTGGCGCCCCATACCCAGGCCACATGCGACCAGTAATGCGGAACCGGGAAGCTGCCTTCCTTTTCCAGGCGACGCTTCTGCACATCGCGCCAATCATGGTTGGCACCCCATACCACCCCGCAAGCGAAGCGCGGCTCGAAGGCTACTGCTCGCGGGCAGTAATAGCCGCCGAGTGATACGCCTTCCAGGCCAATGCGTTTGGCGTCGACATCGTCGCGGGTTTCCAGCCAATCCACCACGCGGCTGGCCCAATGTTCGCTGTCAAAACGCGCAGTCAGGTTATGCAGGCGCAGTGCTTCGCCGGTGCCGGGTTGGTCGATGATCAACGACGACACGCCACGTTTGGCCAGCCAGGCGGGCAGGCCGACGCGGTATTTCATTTCTTTGGTGGAATCCAGTCCATTGACCTGCACCAGAATCGGCGCTGGGCCGCTTACGCCTTCGGCACGAACCAGCAGACCGGAAATGTGTTTGCCTTCGTAAGGGATCTCAACGCGTTCGCAGTTTTCTCGCGCCAGTTCGATACCGCGTTGGAAGGTGTGTAGAAAACGCTGGTACAGCTCCGTACGGCCAGGGGCACCATGGGCCTGCAGGCGTTCGCAGCTCAGGTAATAGGTCGCGGCGCGGTTGTATTTTTCACCGGCAGACAACATTCGACCCTTGCCTTCGTCTTCTTCAGCCAGGCCGCACAGCTTGTCGGCCATGTTCGCCCAGGTTTCACGGAAGGCCTTGCTGCCGGCGGCATCCGGCTGCTTGGCGGCTTCTTGCAGTGGCGCGCACATCTCCTCGATTTCGCCGATGCGGGCGCCCATTTCAATGGCCAAGTCAACGGAGAGATTCCACACGTAGTTGGTCGGGAAGTAGCGAAACATGATGGTGATTGTCCTTGTGCAAGCAAAGGCAGGCAGCCAGGGCTGGAGCGGGGATAGCAGACCTGGCGGTTCGAAGCAGGCTAAGGGGAGGCCCATTGTTTGGCCAATCGCGAGTCGGGATGGGAGGTATTGCGAACGGAGATAGAGCGTATGTGCGCCGTTGACCTAAGGGTTTTCTACTCACCGTTCAAGCAGCAAATCCGGATACCTATCATCGTACTTTGCGATTGCTCATAACGCAGGATGCGATTGGTGTCGTTGAGGTAGGACTCACTAGAGTTGGCACTGCACCGCGCCGTTGGCTGGAGTTCCGGGCGCGCACAACAACAAGAACAAGGTATCGGCAGATGAGTGAGTTCAACTTCGGCACAGCGATCAGCCTGGGCGCCAAGGGCAGGCTGTTTTTCCACGACCGTGCGAGGAGTTGGACATGCTCGTACTGAATCGCGTGCTCGCGAATCTGTCGGTGGGGGTCAAGCTGTCGCTGGGTTTTGGCTTGGTGCTGCTGGTTACCTTGGGGGTAGCGCTCACGGCTTTTCGTTCCCTGGGTGTGTTGCAGCAGCGCGGTGAGCAATCGCGTCAGGAGTCATCGATCCAGGCACTGATCCTGCGTGCGCGTATCGCCGAAAAGGCATTCGCCCTGGATCTCGCCCCGCAGCGTCTGGACCAGGTCCGCGAGACGATCAGCAAGCTGAGTCAGCAACTCGATGATGATCGGGCCAATAGCGCAGCGCGCGCCACCGTACGCACGGCCGTCAGCACTTATCTGGAGCAGTTTCTCGGCTATGCCGATTCGTTGCGTCGGGCTCGCGAAGCGCGCCTGCGCATGCAGGCACTGGCGCAGACGGCTGGCGACAGTTTTACCCTGCTGTTTCTCGATCAACTGGATGCGCTTAACACTCGGTTGGGGCAGGGGACACCGCCGAGCAGCGACCAAATGGTGTTGCTTGAGCAGACGGCCGCGCTGCGGGACAAACTCGCCAAGCTGCGTGACAGCGAACTGTACTACTCGCTCGATGGCGAGGAGCGTTACCGCAGCGACTGGGAAATGAGCATGAGTGACCTGCTGGCCGCCATGCAGGCGCTCGATCTTGGCGAGCAGCAAGGCGAGTCGCTGCAGGAGGCGAGCACTGCGCTGGGCGACTACCGCAAGGCCTTCCTCGAGTTCGTCGACAGCCGTAAGCAAAGCGCGCAAAGCAGTGCGGCAATGAACGGGCAAACCGAGCAGGTGAGCAAGCTGCTGGCCGAGGCCGATGAACAGCAAAGGCAGGCGGTGCTGGACGATAACCGCGATGCCGATCGCCAATTGGGCTTGATCACTGTTTTGGCGCTGGCCTTGGGCATGGGTGCCAGTCTGCTGATCCGCCAATTGATTGTGCAGCCGCTGCGCCAGGCCGTGCAGCTGGTCCAGCGTGTGGCAGCGGGGGACTTGAGTGATCCGCCGTCAGACAGTGGTCGTCGTGATGAGTTGGGCCAACTGTTGGGCACCGTGGGCAACATGCTGGGCAGCCTGCGCGGATTGGTCGGGCGCATCGACCGTGGTGTCGGCTCGCTTAACGGCATGGCCGGCAGCCTGGCTGAAGTGACCCTGAGCAACAGCCGTGGTGTCGAACACCAACGCCAGGAAACCGAGCTGGCCGCCACCGCCATGCAACAGATGGCCGCCACGGCGCAGGAGGTCGCCCGTAACGCGGGTGAGGCCAGCGAAGCGGTGGCGCATGCCGACCAACAAGCGCGCGAGGGCGATGAGTTGGTGCGTCAGGCGGCTGGCAAGATCGACCATCTGGCCGTGGAGATGAGTGGTTGCGCTGAAGCCATGCGGTCGTTGCTTGTAGAGAGCGCGGCGATTGGTGGCGTGCTCGATGTCATCAAGGCGATGGCCGAGCAGACCAACCTGCTGGCGCTCAACGCCGCCATCGAGGCCGCGCGGGCGGGTGAACATGGTCGTGGTTTCGCCGTGGTCGCCGATGAGGTGCGCGGCCTGGCACGGCGCACCCAGCGTTCGACCACGGAAATAGAAGGGTTGATCGTTCGTCTGAGCGGTGTGGCCCAACACGCCGCCGAGCGCTTGCAAGGTAGCCATATGCTGAGCGATGAAGCCGTGGTGCTTGCCGCGCAAGCCTCCCAGGCGCTGGCACGGATCACCCGGGCGGTGTCCAGCATCGAGCAGATGAACCACCAGATCTCTGCGGCTGCCGAACAGCAGAGCGTGGTGGCCGAGCAAGTCAGCCAGAGTATGACGCGGGTGCGCGAAGTGGCTGAGGACAGTGCAAGGGAAAGCCTGCAGCTGCAGGTCTCAACGGCCGACTTGCAGCAGATTGGCGGCGAGCTCAAAGCGGCCGTCGGGCACTTCCGTACCTGACTCGCCTCCAGGCTGCGGCAGCAACTGCTGCTCCAGCTCGTTGATGATCTGACTGATTTTCGCCCGCAGCCAACGGTGCATCGGATCCCCCTCCATGGTCCGGTGCCAGAGCATGAACTCACGCATGACGGGGATTTTCACCGGTGGTTGCAGGATGCGCAGTGGCAGGTAATTGGCGTAGAGCCTGGCCATGCGCTGGAGCATGGTGGCGACGCGTTGAGTGCCGACGATCAGCTGCGGCAAGGTGTTGAAGTCATGGGTCACCACTTCCATGCGACGCGTGAAACCGTACTGGCTCATCAGCCATTCTTCGACGCTCAGTTGTCGGTTGCGGCCAAAGATCACAGAGACATGGCCCATCTCGATGTACTGATCGAGGCTGATGCTGTCGCCCACTAGGGTGTTGCCGTCCCACACAACGCAAACGTGCTCTTCTTCAAACAGTAGCTGCGATGGGTGGCCTTCGATGAGGTAGTGCTCAGGCACGATCATCATGTCGGCCTCACCGCGCATCAGCATCTCGGTGGACGTGTCGCCGGGGCCCAGCAGTTCGAACGTGATGTGCGGGGCTTCCAGGGAGATCTTCTGGATCACCCGGGCAAACAGCACGCTGATCAGATAGTCAGAGGTGATCAAGCGAAAATGGCGCTTGCTGGTGGCCGGATCGAACACCGGTTTGGCGGTGATCGAGGACTGGATCGTCAGCAGCACCTGGCGCACGGGCGCCGCCAGTTCGCGGGCATAGGGCGTGGGTTGCATCTTGCGTCCGACCTGCGCCAGCAGTTCATCTTCGAAGTAGAGGCGCAGCCTGCCCAGTACACCGCTGGTGGCGGATTGGGTCATGTGCAGGCGTTCGGCGGCGCGGGTGATGTTCTGCTCTTCCAGTAACACATCCAGCGCCACCAGGAGGTTGAGATCCAAGTGGTTAAAACGCATGGCGGTCTCGATTTTTGTATTTGTTTTGTAAATACCTTCCGGCGTTCCTATCGCGGCGTCAAGTCCCTCGAGGGGGCGAATTGACCGACGAGTATTCGAACTCCCCCGTCGTTGGCTCGGTGCAGACAGGTATCGCGTTTGCCGATAGGTCGCATCCCGACAAGCGATTAGTCAGTGAGTTTGTACCCCTTCAGTATCGGCCCACAGTCGGTTGGCCGTGACGCTTTATCGACTCCAAGACCAGCCTCGGCAGCGCTCCGCCTGGCACGGCTCCCGTAAGCGGGGTGCTGGCCTGCGCTGAATAATTACAATGGAGTGGTAACTCAATGAACATCATTGGCCTTGATGCCTTGATTTTTGGCGTCGACGACATTCAAGCCTGTACTCATTGCCTGCGTGACTACGGCCTGCAACCCGTCGATGTCGACAGCCAGGGCGGTCGCTTTGAAGCCCTCGACGGCACTGCTGTGATTATCCGCCGTGCTGACGATGCCCTTCTGCCGGCGGCTATCGGGCCTGCCCCGTCGATTCGTGAAACCGTTTACGGAGTGGCCGGCGCAGCTGATCTTGAGGCCATCGCCGATGAGTTAGGACGTGATCGCCTGGTGACCCGCGGTGCTGGTGGTTCCGTGCACAGTGTGGACGATATGGGGTTTGCCATTGGTTTCCAGATCAGTGTGCGGCGTCCGTACAACGCGCCGGCCGACCTGACCAATGCACCGGGTCATGCCCCCCAGCGCCCGGTCAACCAACCGGGCATCAGCCCCGATATGCAGGCCTTGCCGCGGACCCTGTCCCACGTGGTGTATTTCGTGCCGGATGCGGCGAAGGCTGAGGCCTTTTACAAACGCCTGGGCTTCATGACCACCGACACCTTTGTTGGCGCCGGTCCGTTCATGCGTCCAGCCGGTTCCGATGACCATCACTGTCTATTCATGATCCAGACGCCACCGCATATGAAGGGCTGCGAGCACTTCACCTTTCACATGGGCAGCGGCACGGAAGTGCTGTTGGCCGGTCGACGTTTCGAACAGCAAGGCTGGACCAGCTTCTGGGGCCCAGGCCGTCATCTCTTCGGCTCCAACTGGTTCTGGTATTTCAACAGCCCATTGGGCTGCCACATCGAATACGACGCCGACATGGACAAGCACGATGATGCCTGGCAAGCGCGCCAGGCGCCGTTGTCGGCGGATAACTCGCAATTGTTCCTGTTCACTTCCCGGGAAAAGTGGTTCCCGAGCGGCCCGCCGCCCAAGCAGGCCTGAGTGCGGAATTCGTCCATGAGCCACGACGCGATTGTTCTCTGTCGCCTGGATGAATTGGCCGAAGGGCAGGCCCGCGGGTTCGATCCTTTGGGTTCGGGCAAGGACAGCGTGTTTGCCCTGCGTCACTGCGGCGAGGTGCGGGTCTATCGCAACAGTTGCCCGCATCTGGCTGTGCCCCTGGAGTATCGCAAAGACCGTTTTCTCAGCGCCGATGGTAGCCAGATCGTCTGTTACGCCCACGGTGCCCGGTTCCTTCCAGACAGTGGTCTGTGCGTCTACGGGCCGTGTCTGGGGGAGCGCCTGAGTGCTCTGCAATGGCAGGCGGAGGCCGACTGGCTGGTGCTCGAAGCGGGTCAATTGGAGGTGTGTGCACTCTAAGTAAAGTATCGCGTTTGCTGATACATCGTATCCCTACATGCGATTAGTCAAACACCTGCTTTGCCGAGAAAGTGAGCACAACGCGGTAGCGAATGCGTGCAGAAGTATCCGGTAACGAGGCCTGAAATCGTTCCGGCAGAACGCTAGCGTGAATAACAAGAATAAGAGTGAGGCAAGCATGAACTCAGTGAAAAAAGTGCTTATCGTCGGTGGTGGTATCGGTGGTTTGTGCGCCGCAATCGCTTTGCGTCGCAAGGACATCGAAGTCGATCTTGTCGAGCTCAAGACGCAGTGGACGGTCTACGGCGTTGGCATCATCCAGCAGAGTAATGTCGTGCGCGAGATGGCCAAGTTGGGTGTGTTGGACGGCTACCTCGGTGCCGCCTACGCGTTCGAGGATGTGACCATCAATACCACGGGCGGTGAACAGCTGGCGCGAATCCCCGGTCAGCGCTTGGCCGGCCCCGAGTATCCAGCCAACGTCGGCATCTCGCGCCTGGCTCTGCATCAAGTCCTCAGCGAAACCGTTGCTGCCCTTGGCGTCTCTGTCCGTCTGGGCCTGAGCGTCAAGTCGCTGGGGCAGGTGGGCGAGGGCGTTGATGTGCTGTTCACCGATGCCAGTCGCGGTCGTTACGACCTGATCGTGGGCGCCGATGGCCTGTACTCCCACATGCGCGGTTTGCTGTTCGGCGAGCAGTACCTGCCGCGCTTCACCGGCCAATCGGTGTGGCGCTACAACTTTCCACGTGCCGCTGGAATCGATCATCTGGCCACCTTCCAGGGACCCGTCGGCAATGCCGGGCTGGTGCCGCTGGGCCGCGACCAGATGTACCTCTTCGTGACCTCCCATGAGCCCGCCAACCCAAGGATGGAGGCCGCCACGCTGGCGACCCAGATGCGTCAGCGCCTGAGTGGTTTCACCGGGCTGATCGGCGAGCTACGCGAGCAAATAATCGACAGCGACCGGGTGGTCTACAAGCCGCTGGAGGTGGTGTTCGTCAGCGAGCCCTGGTACCGCGGCCGTGTTGTGCTGATTGGCGACGCGGTGCACGCCACGACGCCGCACCTGGGCCAGGGTGCCGGCATGGCCATCGAAGATGCCGTCGTGCTTGGCGAAGAGTTGGTCGCCGGCGGCAGCGTCGAACAGCAGCTCAAACGCTTTATGGCGCGTCGTTATGAGCGCTGCAAATTCATCAGCGACAGCTCGGTGCTGGCCGGTGACAAGGAAATGGCCCACGACAGCAGCTTCGACCGGATCGGCCTGGTCAGGCGGATGCTCGAAGTCACGGCAGAGCCCATCTGAGGCGCCGGCAAAACTGAATTCGCTCTCCCATGGATGCTTCATGCCTGTGCAGGCTTGGCCCGGTTCGACTGCGGGCGCCGTTTCACCAGAAGAGCTGACATACAACAACAATAAAGAGGGTTACTTCGATGGCTATTCGCAAGATCGCTGCGTCGCGGCGCGTCCCCTTCACCCTGACCCTTGCGGCCAGCCTGGGGCTTGGCGCTTCGGCTGCCCAGGCCTTTCAGATCGATACCGGCAATCCCGATCTCAGCTTGCGCTGGGACAACACGCTGAAGTACAGCGCGGCCTGGCGCCTGAAGGACCCCAGCAGCAAACTCAGCGAGGGCCAGACAGCGCTGAACCAGAATGACGGCGATCACAACTTCGGCAAGGGGCTGATCTCCAATCGCCTGGATATTCTTTCCGAACTTGACATCGGCTTTCACAACTTCGGCGCCCGTCTGAGCGGTGCGGCCTGGTACGACACCGTTTACCAGGACCGCAACGACAATAACGACGCGGCCAGTGCCAACCAACGTTCGGTGGGTTTCGACGAATTCACCAGCGACACCCGTCAACTGCACGGTGGTGATGGTGAACTGCTGGATGCCTTTGTCTACTGGAACGGTGAGCTGGCCGACCGTACCTTATCGGTTCGCGCGGGGCGCCATGGCCTGATCTGGGGCGAGAGCCTGTTCTTCGGCGGCAACGGCATTGCCGGTGCCATGGCGCCGGTGGACGTGGTCAAGGCGCAATCGGTGCCCAATACTCAGTTCAAGGAAATCACCCGGCCGGTCAACCAGCTCTCGACCGCCTACCAACTGAGCGACGATGTGTCATTGGGCGCCTTCTACCAGTTGGAGTGGGAGGCCACCCGCTTGCCGGGCGCCGGCAGTTACTTCTCCACCAGCGATACCATCGGCGACGGCAATGAACGGCTGATCACTGGCGGGCCGTTTCCGGATTTTCTTGGCGGTAATGCCAACAGCCCGGCCGCGTTTTTCCATGGTAAGGACAAGAAAGCCAGGAGCTCCGGCCAGGGCGGCCTGCAGCTCAAGTACAACACCGGGACGACGGATTACGGTCTGTACGCGCTCCAATATCACGAGAAAACTCCAACGCTGTACTTGAAGCCGAATGCCACCGGGCCGAACTTCAGTACCGGGCAAGTTGGCGAATACTCCTGGGTTTACCCGGAAGATATCCGTGTCCTGGGGGCCAGTTTCGCTACCTCGGTAGACGAGTACAGCTTTGCCGGCGAGGCATCGATGCGCTGGAACATGCCGTTGGTGTCCAACGCCCAGACCGTCCTGCCGGGCGTCGAGGCGGACAACAACGATGACGCCTTGTACGCCGTTGGCCGGACGGCCCACGTCAACCTCAACGTCCTGGCATCGCTGGGCCCTTCCTTTGTCGCCAATGAAGCCAGCCTGGTAGGGGAAGTGGCCTGGAACCGCCTGCTGGCCGTGACCAAGAACCGCGCAGCCCTCGACCCTAACGCCACCGATGACGGTCTGGGCTTGAAGTTGGTGTACACGCCCACCTATCGCCAGTTCTTCCCTGGCGTGGATATCAGCTTGCCGGTGGGCCTCAGCTATTTCCCCATGGGCAAGTCGGCTGTGATCAGCGGGTTTGGCCCCGATAGAGGAGGGGACATGAACATCGGCGTCTCCGCCACCTACCTGGACCAAGTGACCGTGGGACTGACCTACACCCACTTCTACGGTCCCGAGGACACCAGTCTCAACGCCGCCAACCAGTTCAACTACAAGCAGTCGCTGAAGGACCGGGATTACCTGGCTTTCTCCGTCAAGACCACGTTCTAAGAGGATTCGCGCATGACCATTCAGTTCACTCTAAAGGCCTTGTGCTTGACCCTGTTGGCTGCTGCCGCGCCGATGACCCTGGCCGCCAGCGCCGAACAAGCGGCCGCGCTGGGCAAGACCCTGACGCCCTTCGGTGCCGAGAAAGCCGGCAATGCCGACGGCAGTATCCCGGCCTGGGATGGTGGCTACACCAAGGTCGATCCGGCCTATACGCCGGGTGGCAAGCGTGGCGATCCGTTTGCCGCGGACAAACCCTTGTACAGCATCACCGCCCAGAACCTGGCCAAGTACGCCGACAAGCTCAGCGACGGCACCAAGGAGCTGTTCAAGCGTTTCCCGGAGACCTACCGCATCGATGTCTACCCGACCCGGCGCACGGCGGCCGCGCCGCAGTGGGTCTATGACAACACGTTAAAGAATGCGACCCGCGCCAAACTGGTCAACAGCAGCGCCGGCCTGATCCCCGACGGTGCCTATGGCGGGATCCCGTTTCCGATTCCACAAAACGGTACCGAAGCCATTTGGAACCACCTGCTGAACTGGCGCGGCACCTCGGTGGCGGCGCATTTTCGCCACTATCTGATGACGGCCGACGGTAACCAGGTGATGACCAGCGACGGCCTGTTGACCCAGGAGATGCCCTACTACTTCGAGGAGGGCGGCCCTGAAAACTACTCGGGCGACTACTGGCAGGTGCACTTCGTCAATTCCGGCCCGGCGATTCGTGCCGGCGAACAGATCCTGGGGCGTGAGAACATCAACGGCGACAAATCCCAGGCTCATGTCTATCTGGCCGGTCAGCGCCGGGTGCGCACGCTGCCCAACGCCTGCTGCGATACCCCTACGCCGTCCACCGCCGGGGTCATGTCCTTCGACGAGCTGTTCGTGTGGGGAGGTCGCACGGACCGGTTCGACTGGAAACTGGTGGGCAAGCAGGAAATGTACGTCCCCTACAACACCAACAAGCTGCAGAACGCTGCCCAGCCGCAGGACCTGATAGGCAAGCACCATCTGAATCCGGATTACGTGCGCTGGGAGTTGCACCGTGTCTGGGTGCTCGAGTCGACGTTGGCCGCCGGCAAGCGCCACCAGTTGCCCAAGGGCCGTTACTACCTCGACGAGGACACTTGGCAAGCCCTGCTCGGTGACCGTTGGGATGCCAGCGGCCAACTGGCCAAGACCCTCTGGTCGCTGCCTTCGGTATTGCCCGACCTGCCAGGCCTGGTGCAACTGTCTGCCGGTTTTTATGACCTGACCTCCGGTGCGTGGTTTATCCAGAACCTCTACGCCGGATTGCCGGAACAGTATCACGCGGTTGATCGCTACAAGGCCTCGGAGTTCTCGCCAGCGGCGATGGCCGGGCGCGGCGTGCGTTAGGCCTGAGCCGAGAGTGAAGGGCAGGCCTGTCGGTCTGCCCTTGGGGTGCGAGTGTTTTTCCGAGGTTAGGTTATGAACAGAATCAATCAGGTGGGCGCGTTGCTCTTGGCCCTGTATTTGCCCTTCGCCACGAGCGAGTGCCTGGCAGGGCCGACTGCCGTGGGCGCGCCGTTGAGCACCCCGGCCATGCCGGTGCCGGCGGCGCAGAAGAGCGTATTGATCGATCTGGCGCGGGCCGGCACATGTCTGGTGGCGGTGGGCGAGCGCGGCCTGGTGCTGCTCTCCGACGACAATGGACAAAGCTGGCGCCAGGCCTCGGTACCGGTTTCGGTCAGCCTGACGGCGGTGCAGTTCGTTGATGCACAAAAGGGTTGGGCCGTCGGTCACGCTGGCGTGGTATTGGCCACGCGTGATGGTGGCGAGCACTGGACGCTGCAACTCGACGGCGCGCGTGCGGCACAGCTCGAACTGGACGCAGCCAAGGCGGACCAGGCCACGGCTGCCGACCCGGATGCCGCCCTGATACGGGTACAAAATGCCGAGCGTCTTGTCGCCGATGGTCCAGACAAACCTTTCCTGGCGCTGGAATTCGTCGATGCACGCCGCGGGTTGATCGTCGGTGCCTACGGTTTGGCGCTGCTGACCACCGATGGTGGCGCCACCTGGCAGTCGCTGATGGGGCATGTCGCCAACCCGAACGGCTTGCACTTGTACGCCATCAGTCGCCAGGGCACACATTGGTTCCTGGCTGGCGAGCAGGGTTACCTGGCGCGCTCGGACGACGACGCGGTGTCATTCAGTCAGTTGGATAGCCCCTACGAAGGCAGTTTCTTCACCTTGCAGAATCGCGCGGATGGCGCGCTGGTGGTCGCCGGTCTGAAGGGCAATGCCTTTATCTCCCACGACGCTGGCGCAATTTTCCAGCGTCTGTCGGTGCCCGTACCCATCTCCTTCAACGACGCCACCCGCCTGGCCGACGGCCAACTGCTGCTGGTCAACCAGGGCGGCACGTTGTTTCGCAACAGCGAGCAGACCGGGGCGACGCTTCTGCCACTGGGCAAACCCTTGGGCAAGCCTGTTTCAAGTGTGATCGAGGCCGCTGATGGCAGCCTGATCGTTGCCGGTTTCACCGGGCTGCAGCGTCTTGCGCAGCCAGCCACTGCCGCTTCGGAGTGAGGTTATGACGTCCCCTGGTAATTTTTCCCAGCCTCGTGCAAATGCGTTCGATGACTTTGATCCGCGCTCCGGCTCGGTGCTCGAACGGGCATTGTTCAACCATCGTCTGTGGGTGTTGCTGCTGTGCCTGGCGACTACGCTGGTGCTGGGTTGGCAGTCCAGTCGTGTCGAACTCAATGCCAGTTTCGAAAAAATGATCCCCACCCATCAGCCCTATATCGCCAACTACCTTGAGCACCAGAAGGAGCTGAGCGGGCTGGGTAATGCGGTGCGCATCGCGGTGGTCAACAAGCGGGGCGACATCTATGACAGCGCCTACCTCAAGACCCTGCAGGCGTTGAGCGACAAGATCTATCTGCTGCCCGGTGTCGACCGTGCGTACATGAAATCGCTCTGGACACCGGCCACGCGCTGGGTGGCGGTGACCGAGGCGGGCCTGGAGGGTGGGCCAGTCATTCCGGACAATTACGATGGTGGCGCCGCCAGCCTCGCGGCACTACGGCGTAATGTGCAGCTCTCCAACGAAATTGGCCAGTTGGTGGCGCTCGACCAGGCCTCGAGCATCATCCAGGTACCGCTGCTGCAGCGGACCCCCGATGGCCGGCCATTGGACTACACCCAGCTGTCGCAACAACTGGAGTCGCTGCGCAGCCAATACCAGAGCGACAGCATCGACATCCGCATCACCGGTTTCGCCAAGAAAGTCGGTGACCTGATTGCCGGCCTGCGGCAGATCCTGATCTTCTTCGCTGTGGCGATCCTGATCACCACGGTCGTGCTTTATTGGTACACCCGCTGCATACGCAGCACCTTGCTGGTGGTGTTCTGCTCATTGGTGGCGGTGGTCTGGCAGCTCGGCTTGCTGCCGCTACTGAATTATCAACTGGACCCCTATTCGGTGCTGGTGCCGTTCCTGGTGTTTGCCATTGGCATGAGCCATGGGGCACAGAAGATGAACGGCATCATGCAGGACATCGGGCGCGGCATGCACCGTGTTGTCGCGGCGCGCTTTACGTTTCGCCGTCTGTTCCTCGCCGGCCTCACCGCGCTGCTCTGCGACGCGGTTGGATTTGCGGTGCTGATGATCATCAAGATCCAGGTGATCCAGGACCTGGCAATGATCGCCAGTATCGGCGTGGCCGTGCTGATTTTCACCAATTTGATCCTGCTACCCATATTGCTTTCCTATGTCGGGGTCAGCGGCCGCGCGGCACGACTGAGCCTCAAAAGCGAGCACGCCGAACAAGCGGGCCAACATCGCCACGGGTTCTGGCGTTTCCTCGACCTGTTCACCCAGCGCCGCTGGGCAGCGTTGTGCATTGCCCTGAGCCTGGCGCTGGCGACGCTTGGTTTCGTGGTCAGCCTGCAATTGAAAGTCGGTGATCTGGATGCCGGCGCGCCCGAGCTGCGGGCGGACTCGCGTTACAACCAGGATGACGCGTTCCTGACCCGGCATTACGGCGCCAGTAGCGATCTGTTCGCGGTCATGATCAAGACCCCCGCCAGCGCCTGTTCGCGCTATGACATCCTGAACAAGGTCGATGCCCTCGACTGGCAGTTGCGCACCTTGCCGGGTGTTGATTCGACCAATTCCCTGGCGCTGCTCAACCGCCGGATGCTGGTGGGCCTGAGCGAAGGCAGCCCGAAGTGGTACGAGCTGCAGAACAACCAGGCGATGCTCAACATGGTCACCGCCGGGGCGCCGCGCGGGCTGTACAACGAAGACTGCAGTCTGCTGACGCTGTACGTCTACCTCTCCGACCACAAGGCGCAAACCCTGAGCCGTCTGGTGGATCACGTCGAGCAATTCGCCGCGGCGAACAATACCGACGACGTCCAGTTCCTCCTGGCCGCTGGCAATGCCGGGATCGAGGCCGCGACCAACATCGTCGTCAAGCAGGCCAACCGCGAAATGCTGTTCTGGGTTTACGGCGCGGTGATCCTGCTGTGTCTGATCACCTTCCGTTCCTGGCGCGCCACGATTTGCGCGGTGATTCCGCTGATGCTCACGTCGATCCTCTGTGAAGCGCTGATGGTCTGGCTGAACATCGGCGTCAAGGTCGCGACCCTGCCGGTGATCGCCCTCGGTGTCGGCATCGGCGTCGACTACGCGCTGTACGTGATGAGCATCCTGCTCGGTCATATGCGCCAGGGCACAAGCCTGTCGGAGTCGTATTACCGGGCACTGCTGTCCACCGGCAAGGTGGTGATGCTGACCGGTGTGACCCTGGCGATCGGCGTGGCCACCTGGATGCTTTCGCCGATCAAGTTCCAGGCTGACATGGGCGTGCTGCTGGCCTTCATGTTCGTCTGGAACATGGTGGGGGCCCTGGTTCTGTTGCCGGCCTTGGCTCACTTCCTGTTGCCGAGCAAACGGGTGAGCACGGGGCAGGCTGAGGCTAAACCCAGCCGTTCGACGAGCATGCCGCTGATGCCTGCCGTAGCCGAGGAGGGGGCCTGCGTGAAGCACTCACTGCGCCTGACGTCGGGACACGATCAAACGACAACAGCGGCCGCTAATTCCGTCGCGTCATAACAACAAGAAAGGACTTTCCCATGCCTCGTGTGTCTCTGTTCCAGCAGTCTCTATGGCTTGACCTTATCGCCGGCCTGAGCGCCTTCGGCATGGCGTTCTGCGCGGCCCAACCACCGGAGGTGCGTGATGAACGTTGAACGCCAGGCGCGGCTGCCGCAATCCTTGTTGCTATTGCTCGGCAGTTGCCTGCCGGTACTTGGCGCGGTGCTGCTGGCCCCCATCCTGCCGCGTATGCAGGAGCACTTTGCCGACACGCCAGGTGTGGCGGTACTGGTGCCCATTGCCCTGACTCTACCGGCGTTGATGATTGCGCTGTTGGCACCCGTGGCCGGGATCATCGCCGACCGACTGGGGCGCAAGCCGTTGCTGATCGGTGCGATGGTGCTCTACACCGTCTGTGGCGTGCTGCCGCTATGGCTGGAGTCGCTGCAGGTCATCGTGATCAGCCGCGCCGGCATCGGTGTGGCCGAGGCGGCGATCATGACCTGTTGCACCACGATGATGGGCGACTACTACAGCGGCGCGCGACGTGAACGCATGTTCGCCCTGCAAATGGTCGCGACCTCGTTGTCGGCGGCGATTTTCATTGCCGTCGGTGGCGTGCTCGGCGAGCACGGCTGGCGCACCCCATTTGCCCTGTATGGGTTGGGGCTGGTGTTCCTGCCGCTGATGGTCTGGTTTCTGTGGGAGCCGCGTGCACAGGTCGTCACCGCGACAACGGTGAGCAGGGCATTCCCCTGGCGCCCCCTGGCACCGTTGTATGCCCTGGCATTCCTGGCTGGCTTGAGCCTGTTCATCGTGCCGGTACAAGTGGGTTATCTGCTTAACCTGCTGCATGTCGAAGGGTCGCAGCAGATCGGTTTGACCATGGGCGCCAGTCAGCTCGGCGTGCTGGTCGGTGCCCTGAGTTTCCGTCTGTTCAGTGGCGTACCAGCGTACCGGCAAATGCTCCTGGCCCTCGTTGCGGCCGGCATCGGGGGCGGGTTGCTGGCGGTGGCCGACAGTCATGGGCTGGTGGTAATCGCCGTGCTCATCAACGGCCTGGGTATCGGTCTGATGATGCCGACCCTGCTTACCTGGATCATGTCCCAGGTCGACTTCCAGCAGCGCGGCCGCGCTGCCGGTGGCTTTACGTCGATGTTCTTCGCCGGTGAGTTCGCCAGCCCGCTGGTGGTACTGGCGATCACCGGTGGGGTGACCAGTGCTTTGCCAGCCGCATTGGGAATCGTCGCAGGCGTTCAACTGGTGGTGGCCCTGGCCTGCATTCGCTTGCGGGGCAGCGGGTCTGCTTTTCGGGCTGCCGTTGCCGCCGATCCTGATCGCTGATCAGCCTATTCGACTCATCAGAATAAGAAAACCGAGGAGAACATCATGAGTTATTTGCTCAACACCTGGTACATCGCTGGATGGGCAGACGAGCTGGCGCAAGGCGCAATGCTTGGCAGGACCATTGTCGAGCAACCCATCGTGTTCTTTCGCGATAGCCAGGGTGTGATTCAGGCGCTCGCTGATCGTTGCCCGCACCGTTTTGCCCCGTTGCACATGGGCAAGATTGTCGGCGATAGCGTTCAGTGCCCGTACCACGGCTTGCGTTTCGATGGCAGTGGCCAATGTACGCACAATCCCCATGGCGATGGGACTATCCCCAAGGCCGCCTGTGTACGCGCATTCGCGGTCGTTGAGCGCCATGGGGCGATCTGGGTCTGGCCAGGCGATTCGAGCCTGGTCAACGATGCGCTGATCCCTGATTTTTCCTTCCTCGAACAAGCCCCAACCCATGCCAAGGGGCATGGGTATTTACCCACGCGGGCGCACTACGAGCTGCTGTCCGACAACATCATGGACCTGAGCCACGTTGATTTTCTGCACCCCGACACGCTCGGTGGCGGAGCGTTGTCTCGCACCCGCGCCACTATCGAGGAGCTGCCCAACGATCGTGTGCGCATCAGTTGGTGGGCACCCGATGATGTCCCACCGCCGGCGTTCGGCGCTCATCTTGAAGATCCAACCCGGGCAGACGTCTGGGCCGAAGTCATCTGGCACGCACCCGGTCTGATGCTGCTGGGTAGTGGCGCCATGCCTCCAGGGCGGCCCAGGGAAGAGGGGGCCGTGACATGGAACCTGCATTTGATGACACCGCAGGACGCGACGAATACCCATTACTTCTTTGCCAACACGCGCAGTTTTGAACAGGACAATGCGCAGTTGAATGCCTTCGTTCAGGACATGTTGATCGGCATTTTTGCCGGTGAAGACAAACCCATGGTCGAGGCGCAACAGCGCCAGATTGGTGAGGTTGAACTGCTTGGCCTTAACCCTGTGTTGCTGGCAGTCGATGCAGGGGCCGTGCGTTGCCGACGTGTATTGCGTCGACTGATCGCCGCTGAACAGCCAATGGGTGCCCAGTGATGATCGATGTCGTTGTGACCCGCAAGCGTCGCGAAGCTGAAGGCATCTACAGCTTTGAACTGGCCCCGGCCGAACATTCCATCCTGCCTGCTTTCAGTGCCGGCTCGCATATCGACGTGCATTTGCCCAACGGCCTGGTGCGCCAGTACTCGCTGTGCAACCACCCCGAAGAGCGCCACCGATACCTGCTGGGCGTGTTGCTCGACCCGGCGTCTCGCGGCGGTTCGCAGGCCATGCACGAGCACGTGCACGAAGGCAGCCGGTTGCGCATCAGCGAACCACGCAACCTGTTCTCGCTGGAGCATGGGGCGGGGTACAGCGTGATGTTCGCGGGCGGTATCGGTATTACACCGATCCTGTGCATGGCCGAACGCCTGGCGCGGATCGGTGCGCCTTTCGAGCTGCACTACTGCGGGCGCTCGGCCGGGCGCATGGCTTTTATCGAGTACATCCGTCGTTCGACGTTTGCTGATTGCGTGCACGTTCATGTGGACGATGGAGAAGATTCCCAGCGCCTCGACAGCGCTCGGGTTTTGTCCACGCCGGCCAGTGATCGTCACCTGTACGTCTGTGGCCCAAACGGCTTCATGGAGCACGTGCTCGGCACTGCACGCGCACAAGGCTGGGGCGAGGCGCAACTGCACCGTGAGTACTTTACCGCCGCCGCTGTCCCGGCGAGTGAGGCGGGCGGGTTCGAGGTGCAACTGGCCCGCACTGGACAATGTTTCCAGGTACCGGCCGCGCTCAGCGTTGCTCAGGTGCTGTTGGAGGCCGGCATCGATATCCCTTTGTCTTGCGAGCAGGGCATCTGTGGCACCTGTTTGACCCGCGTACTGGAAGGCGAGCCGGACCATCGCGACATGTTCCTGACCGATGCCGAGCGAGCCCGCAACGACCAGTTCACGCCGTGCTGCTCCCGTGCCAGGAGCGCGCGACTGGTGCTCGACCTTTGAAGTTTCCTTGTGAATCCATTGTTACCCGCTGGCGCGTTTCGCCAACTGATTGAGGACTCGAACATGCAACAACTTTCTGGTTTCAAACGCGTGGTCACCGGGCATGATGCCCAGGGCCGGGCGGTGGTCGCGCTCAGCGGACCGACGCCCAACAGCTTCCCACTCAAGGCCGTACCCGGCACAGTCTTCCACGAGATCTGGAACAGCGACGCCAGCCCGGCTGTACTGGGTAACGGCGACGACCCCACCCGCAAGCCGCTTCAATTGAGCCCGGCACCGCTGGGCAGTGTCATCCGCGTGGTGGATATCCCGCCCGACAGCGTGCAGAACCAGGTCAGTGCCGAGGATGCCGCGGCGGCCTTTGCCGAAATCGGTCAAGCTCATGCCGGCACGGGGCAGGCGGATTCCAAACACAAGCTGATGCATCGCACCGAAACGCTCGATTACGGCGTGGTCACGGAGGGCGAAGTCTGGCTGGTGCTCGATGGCGAGGAGGTGCAGCTCAAGCGCGGTGACATCGTCGTGCAGCGAGGCACCAACCACGCCTGGAGCAATCGCACCGAGCAGATGGCGCGCATGCTCTTCGTGCTGCTCGATGGCCGCTTCGCCCCCGAACTGCAAGGAGAGCACGCATGAAGCTGAGCACCCTCAAGAATCACAGCCGCGACGGACGCCTGCTGGTGGTGTCGCGCAACCTGGCCTGGGCGGTGGATGCCAGCGATATTGCGGCGACGCTGCAGGATGCCATTGAGCGTTGGGCGAGCGTCGAAACCCATTTGCGCGCGCGGTATGACGCTTTGAACGAAGGCACGCAGGCCGGTGCTTTTGCCTTCGATCCGCAGCAAGCGGCCGCGCCCTTGCCACGTGCGTGGCAGTGGCTGGACGCCTCGTCGTTTCTCAGTCATGGCGAGCGAATGCAGAAAGCGTTTGCGCTGGATCCGATCGAAGGTGTTGAGCACACACCGCTGATGTATCAGGGCTGTGGCGATGATTTCCTGGGCGCCCACGACGACATCGTGTTGCCCAGTGAAAGCCACGGTATCGATTTCGAAGGTGAGTTCGCGGTGCTGGTCGATGAGGTTCCCATGGGCTGCTCGGCGCAAGACGCCGCCGACCATATTCGGCTCATTGTGCAAGTCAACGATGTCAGCCTGCGGGCGCTCGCACCCCGTGAAATGAAAACCGGCTTCGGCTTTATCCAGGCCAAATCCTCGTCAAGCTTTGCCCCGGTGGCGATTACCCCCGACGAGCTGGGCGAGGCCTGGCGCGACGGGCGTGTGCATTTGCCGCTGAGGGTTGAATGGAATGGCCAGTGGTTTGGCCATGCCCATGGTGGTGCCATGCATTTCGGCTTTCATCAGTTGATTGCCCATGCGGCGCTGACCCGGCGCCTCAGGGCGGGCTGCGTGATCGGTTCCGGCACTGTTTCCAATGCCGACCCCACGGTTGGCGCTGCCTGCATCGCCGAACGTCGCGCCGTTGAGATGATCGAGCAAGGCGCGCCACAGACGTCCTTCATGCGCTTCGGTGATCGCGTGCGCATGGAAGTCTTCGATCTGCAAGGGCAGTCGGTCTTCGGGGCGATAGACCAGCGTGTCATGTGCGGAGGCCTCCCATGCGCGTGATGATTACCGGGGCCAATGGTTTTGTCGGCCGGGCGCTGGTGCAGCGCTTGCTCGACACGAATCGATTGCGAGGCCAGTCGATCAGTGCATTGATCCTGCTGGATAAAGAGTTGGTGGGGTTTGCTGACGATAAGCGCCTGCGCCGGCATTGCGGCAGTGTGACCGATGCCGCGTTATTGCGTCGCGCGCTGGCCGATGGCATTGATGTGGTTTTTCACTTGGTCAGCATCCCGGGTGGAGCGGCCGAGCAGCATTATTCACTGGGCTATCAGGTCAACCTGCTGGCAAGCCTGGAGTTGCTTGACCAGTTGCGCGAGCAGCCTGGCGCGCCGGTGCTGGTGTATGCCAGCAGCGTGGCGGTGTACGGCGGCGATCTGCCGGCACGCCTCGATGAGCGTGCCGTGCCGCGCCCGCAGTTGAGCTACGGTGCGCACAAGGCGATGGTGGAAATGGCACTCAACGACCTTGCCCGACGAGGCGAGGTGGACAGTCGTGCCGTACGCCTGCCCGGCATCGTTGCCCGTCCACGGGAACCCAATGGGCTGCGCTCGGCGTTCATGAGCGACCTGCTGCATGCCTTCGCCGAAGGCCAGCCGTATTGCTGCCCGGTTTCACCGCAGGCGCAGGCATGGTGGATGTCCGTGCGGTGTTGCGTGGATAACCTGTTACGGGCCGCCGAACTGCCGGTCGCCGAGCTTGGCGAGTCACGTGTCTGGCAATTACCGTTGTTGCACCTGTCCATTGCCCAGGTCATCGATGCCCTGGCCGCTGTCTACGGTCAGGAACGCCGCGCGCTGATCAGCTTCGCACCGGATGCCGGGCTGCAAGCGTTGTTCGGCACCTTCCCTGCAATGAAAACCCCTCTGGCCCGTGCCCTTGGCTTTCGCCATGACGGCTCGGCTGCCGCCTTGATACGAAACAGTTTGAACGCTGCTGCCCCGGCGCGTCGTGCGCGTGGGCGGGTAGCGCTTGGAGTGAGCGAAAATGCAATCAACTAAACGTCGCCTGGTGGACCTGTCCGTTACCCTGGACAACAACCCCTACACCGATCCACCGCCGTTGCTGCCGAAAATCGACTACATGGACCATCAGCAAGGCTGGCCGGAGATGGCCGCGATGTTTCCCGGCCTGTCCAAGGCGCAACTGCCTGGCGACGAATCCTGGGCGGCTGAGCGCCTGCAGATCACGACGCACAGCGGTACGCATATGGACGCCCCCTGGCACTATGCCTCGACCACCGACGGTGGCAAGCCGGCTTTCGGCATCGACGAGTTGCCGTTGGACTGGTGCCTTCAACCCGGCGTGAAGCTGGATTTTCGTCATTTGCCTGATGGCCATGTGGTCAGCGCCGTCGAAGTGCAAGCTGAGCTTGCGCGCATCGACTACGTGCTCCAGCCGTTGGACATTGTCCTGGTCAACACCCGTGCAGGTGCGCTGTTCGGTCAGCCAGAGTATCTGGATGCCGGGGTCGGCATCGGCCGCGAGGCTACGTTGTATTTGCTCGAGCGCGGCGTGCGCGTGGTCGGCACCGATGCCTGGAGCTGGGATGCGCCGTTCAAGTACACACGCGAACGCTTCGCCGCCACGGGCGATGCCTCGATCATCTGGGAAGGGCACAAGGCCGGACGTGACATCGGCTACGGCCAGATGGAGAAACTGGCCAACCTGGAATGCCTGCCGGCCCATGGTTTCCAGGTGTCCTGCTTCCCCTACAAGATTAGGCACGCTTCGGCCGGTTTCGTCCGCGCCGTAGCGATTTTCGAGGCGTGAACGTGCCGGCGGCGGCTGGAAAAAAGCGCAGCAGCCTGTCCCAGGGGCTTGAGGCGCTGCTGTCAGGGCACATTCTTGAGGGGCGACTGCGTGGCGGTGAACAGTTGCCCACCGAGTCGGCCCTCATGCTTGAGCATGGGGTCAGCAGAACCGTTGTGCGCGAGGCCATGTCGCGTCTACAGGCCGCTGGAATGGTTGAGACACGTCACGGGATCGGGACATTTGTGCGGGGCAGCGCCCTGTCGCTGGGGGCATTCATCGACCCGGCTACCCTCGGCATCCTCAATGATTCGCTGGCGATCATGGAGTTTCGAATCGGTCTTGAGGTAGAAGCCGCCGGGCTGTGCGCCCAGCGACGTAGTCCGGATCAGTTGGCCGGGTTGCGGGGGCTTCTCGATCAGCTCGGGCTGCCAGCCGTCAGTGTCAATGACAGGGCAGCGTTGGATTTTCAGTTCCATCTGAGCATTGCCCAGGCGACAGGTAATCACTACATCGCCAACACACTGGTCAACCTGGGCGTGATCATCATTCCGCGCAGTCGATTGGATTCTGCGCGTCTGTTTCATGATGAGCCTTTGCACTATGAACAGCGCATGCAAAACGAGCATGAACAGATATATCAGGCGATCCTCAACCAGGACACTGAATGCGCGCGCGCTGCCATGCGCCTGCATCTTCAGGACAGTCGCGAGTATCTGCATCAGGCTCGCCAAGAGTTGATGCCATGAAGGACCTTCAGGGTGCCGATGTACCTGGCAATGGCTCGCACTATCCGGCAACAGCACTGACGATCATCGATCCTCGCTGGACCTTGTTCGTACGTGTCGTGGCGGCTGGAAGTCTCAGCAAAGCCGCCGTACTGCTGGATATGCCGCAGTCCATGGTGAGCCGCAATATTGCCTTGCTCGAGTCGCAGTGTGGCGAGCGCCTGTTTCATCGCACTGGGCGTGGAGTGGTCCTGACCGAATTTGGAGAGCACCTGCTGCCGTGCATATCGGATCTTCTTGCGGACGCTGAAGGCCTTGCCGATGACATTCGCAACCTGCGTGGAAAACCGGTGGGCGAGGTGGTCGTAGGTATGTTGCCTTCTGCGGTGCGTCGGTTTGCGGGGACGCTTTTTGCTGCGGTGCGCGCGCAGATGCCAGGCGTGAGGTTGCACCTGATCGAGGGCGCGAGCGCTCAACTCGAAGAGCAGTTGCACGATGGTCGTCTGGATATGGCGCTGGTGCTGCGCGAGAGCGAGGCAAGCATCGGACAAGCCCACCTGCTGGCCAGGCTACCGCTGCATCTGGTGGGTCCCGCCGTTGATCCTCTGTTCGTCAATCGAGATATTGCGTTAAAAAATCTATCGGGGTTGCCATTGGTCGTGCCTGGGCGACCGCATCTGTTGAGGGCCAGGCTCGACCATCTGGCCACCGAACAAGGCGTGGAATTGTGCGTTGCCGTCGAAGCCGACTCCGTCCAGCTCCAATACGAAGTCGTCGCGGCGGGTGGTGGCTATGCAATTGCCTCTGTGCTACCGGGCTCTCTGGATCAGCGACTGAGTTCGTCACGTATCGTCGAGCCAGTTCTCGAGCGCTTTGTGGTGCTGGTCGAGTCGCCCCGTCGCCCCTTGACTCGCGCTTCCCGTGAGGTGCGACGGTTGATTTGCAGTCTGGCCATGCCATCGATTTGAGCGATAGCTGCTTTCGATCCCCAGCAGTATTCGGTGGGGTACGTGCCTCGTAGGGTGTCAGTCAATCACCGATTGATACCCGATTGCGAGGTTAGCGCTATGCATCACACCCAAGAGCCCCAAGTCATTGCCCCGACGCTTTTTCTCAGCGATGCCGATGTGGCCTCGCTCGCCGACTGGAGCGTCGCCGTCGCCGCGCTCGCCCAGGCGTATGCCAGCCCCACCTCGGATGCCATGGTGCCGCCCCGTTCGATGGCGCGGGGCGATGGGATCTGGCTGCGCAGTTTGACCGCTGTACCACCTACTGGCGGCCATATGGGCTGCAAGCTGATTGCTGCATCCACGCGGGCGCGTTGCGCCAGCTATCTGATCGCGTTGTTCAATCAGCAAACCATGGCGCTCAGTGCCTTGATCGACGGCAATCGGGTGACGGGTTTGCGCACTGCGGCAACCGCTGCGCTGGCGGTCGATTTGCTGGCGCCCAAGCGCGCGCTGCGGGTGGGTGTGATTGGCGCGGGGTTTGAGGCCCGTGGTGCGTTGGACTGCCTCAAGTCCGTGCGCGATGTGGCCCATGTCCGGGTGTTCAGTCCAACACCCGCGAGCCGCGAGCGGTTTGCCGAAAGCTTCAGGCCTGGGCTGGATATCCAAGCGGTGAATAGCGCGCAAGAGGCCGTGCGGGACTGTGATGTGGTGATTTGTGCCGCACGCAGCCGTGACGAGTCTCCGGTGCTGCAAGGCGCGTGGCTTTGCGCGGGCGCTACGGTCGTGTCGTTGGGTTCCACCCTGCCTGAGCAAAGGGAGGTTGACCCGGTCACGATGGAGCGAGCCGTCTGCATCGTTGCCGATATGCCGCAAGAGGTGCTCCACGATACGGGAGACGCCATTGCTGCGATCAGTGCCGGCGTTTATGTCGCCGACAAATTGGTCGCGCTGTCGGACCTGGTGGCGGGTCGTGTCAACCCGCGCCAAAACGCGAGCGACATCGTCCTCTACAAATCGGTGGGCTCGGCGCTGCAGGATGTCGTCATCGCACAAGCGCTGTACGAGCGCGCCCGGCAACGAGGCCTCGGCATCGAGCTGCCTGCCAGCATTGTTCCTGTCTCGAAATAACCCCTCACTGTTCAAAGGAAAATCATCATGGCCACATACAAGAAAGCGGATGCCCGTGCCTGGGCGCGTGACAACCTGGTGGGCTGCTCGGCTGTCACCATCCCAAGCTTCAGCGCCGACCTGAAGCGTCTCAATGAGCGTGGCATACGCCACGACATCGAACATACGGTTGGACTGGGCTACAGCGCCACGCTGCTGTGCAGCGAGCTGGCGATCACTGCCCAGGAAAACGCTCAGTTCACTGCCTGGGCCCGTGAGTCGGGGAAAAACCTGATCCTGTTTTTCCACGCGGCGTTTGGCACGCTTGCAGAGAATATCGAAGCGGTGAAACTCGCCGAGAAATCCGGCGTAGACATCGTCCTGCTCTCCTATCCACCGCAGTTCTGGCCGACCAGCGAGCAGGAAATCTATGACTACACCAAGTCGTTCTGCGACGCGACGGACCTTGCCGTCATGCTGTTCCCGATTCCGCTCTGGGGCTTTGAACGCGTGCATCCGGCAGGGATGTCACTGGAGTTGGTCCGTCGGCTGTTGGCCGACTGTCCGAACATCGCGGCCATCAAGTCGGAGCAAGGGTTTCCGCTGCCGGCAGGCATTTGCGAGATGTACTACCACTTCCGCGATCAGGTGGTGATCAGTTGCCCGATCGAAGGTGATGCAATCCCCTTGATGAGTCTGATGAAGCTGCAGTTTTCCGGCACCAGCAACACTGCCTGGATGAGCGACTACTACCCGAAGGCTTTCGAACTGGCACGCACGGGCCGCTTCGAAGAGGCGATGGAACTGTACTGGAAGGTCAATCCGGCGCGCAGCGCCAACGGCGCCGCCGCGCAAAGCTATGCCGGCGGCACCGGTGTGCTCAACCGCACGATGTGGAAATACCAGGACTGGCTCGCCGGTTTCAACGGCGGCCCATTGCGCGCCCCGGCGATGCGCGTGCCGGATCGCTTCATGAAGTCTCTGCGTCAAGGGTTGGTCGCGTCGGGGCTGCCAGTGACTTCGGATCCTGACAGCGCCTTCATGATCGGGCGTCACCCTTGCTGATGATGAGGATTGCACAGTGAAGCATTTACTTAAGGATCCCACGCTGTGGCGTACCGGTGCCTACATCGCTGGCGAGTGGCTGACCGAGACGCCGCACGGTCACTACACGCTGCGTAATCCGGTGGATCAAACGGTGCTGGCCGAGTTGCCGCGCTGCCGTGAAACTGAAGTTCGGCGCGCCATCGACGCGGCGCATGAGGCCTTTGGGCCGTGGCGTCGCCTGACGGCCAAACGCCGTGGCGAGGTGTTGCGCCGTTGGTATGAGTTGATGGTTGAACATCGTGAGGATATTGCCACACTGATTACCCTGGAGGAGGGCAAGCCACTGGAGGAGGCGCGGGGTGAAGTCGATTACGCTGCGTCTTTTGTGCGATGGTTCTCCGAAGAAGCCACGCGGGTGCGTGGTGATCTGATTCCGGGTGTAAAGGACACTCAGCGCATCGTTGTACTGCGTGAACCCATCGGAGTTTGCGCCGCGATAACGCCCTGGAATTTCCCGGCTGCCATGATCACGCGCAAGGCCGCTCCGGCCCTCGCGGCCGGTTGCACAATGGTCGTGAAACCGGCTAGCCAGACGCCCTTGACCGCGCTGGCGCTCGCCGAACTTGCCCAGCGAGCGGGTGTGCCGGCTGGTGTTTTCAGTGTGGTCACGGGGAATGACACCCGAGATATCGCGGGCGAACTTACGGCCAATCCTTTGGTACGTAAACTCACGTTTACCGGTTCTACTGAAGTAGGCCGGCTGCTGCTGGCGCAAGCGGCGCAGACGGTCAAGAAATGCTCTATGGAGTTGGGCGGCAACGCCCCGTTCATTGTCTTCGACGATGCTGATCTTGATGCGGCCGCTGATGGTGTGATGTTGGCCAAGTTTCGCAATGGTGGGCAGTCATGCATCGGCGCGAACCGGGTGCTGGTGCAGTCAGGGATTTATGACGCACTGGCCGAACGCATCGTCGAGCGCATGGCACGCCTGAAGGTGGGCAATGGCCTGGAGCCGGGCGTACAGGTCGGGCCGTTGATCGATGACGCGGCGGTGCGAAAGTCCCAGGCCCTTGTTGAGGATGCGCTGGCGCAAGGCGCTCGACTGCTGTCCGGCGGCAAGCCTCATGCGCTCGGCGGATGTTTCTTCCAACCCACATTGCTGGCCGATGTGACCCATGGGATGCGGGTGGCGCGCGAAGAGATATTCGGCCCGGTCATGCCACTGGTGCGTTTCGACAGTGATGACCAAGCCATTGCGATGGCCAACGACAGCGAGTTCGGCCTGGCGGCGTATCTGTTCAGTCGTGATGCGGCACGCATCTGGCGCAACGCTGCTCGCATCGAATCGGGCATGGTGGGCATCAACTGTGGCTTGATTTCAAATGAAGTCGCACCCTTCGGCGGTGTGAAGCAGAGCGGCCTTGGGCGGGAGGGATCTCACCTTGGTATCGACGAGTTCCTTGAGGTGAAATACCTCTGCTGGGATGGCTTGGAAAGCGTTTGAATCATTGCAGGTAAAGGCCGATGGATTGCGGTTCACATGAGCTGCATTTTGTCGGCCTTTTTATTTACGCGCGAACAGGCAGGCGCCCCGAGCAACGGGCCAGGCTTACCTCCGAGACCCATCGCCTGCAGCGATACCTCAGATTGTGCAAAGCGATTTCAGCGCTGATATCCGATTCGATAGTCTCGTCCTTGATTCGGCATTTGTGTCGGAACTTCATGATTCTGCGGCGTTGACTTTACGACGCCGCCGAGCTCGTCGGTGCGCCATGCAATGTCTGCCCGCGCGAATAAGAATAATTAGGAGAGCGTGATGATTGCAGCAGTCAATAAGGTCCTGGTAATCGGAGGAGGGTTCTCCGGTATGACCGCGGCCATCCAACTCGCCCGTCAGGGCGTCGAAGTTGACCTGGTCGAAATAGATCCTTTGTGGTGCCCTCTTGGGGCGGGAATTACCCTTAGTGGGCCCACGTTACGAGCGCTTGATACAGTTGGGATTCTTGAAAGGGTGGCCGGGGAAGGGTACCTGTCGACCAATTTCGATGTGTTTTCACCGGCAGGCGACCTGATTGTGCAGTTGGCACTTCGTCCTCCGGTCAGCGATCAACCGATTCCTTGTGGTGGCGGTATCCTGCGCCCGGTGCTGGCTCGAATTTTTGCCGACAAGACGCGGGAAGTGGGCACCCACGTGCGCCTCGGCATTACGTTCGACAGCATCATCGAGCATGAGGGTGGCGTTGAAGTGTCTTTCACCGACGGCACCTCTGGGCGCTATGACCTGGTCATTGCCGCCGATGGCGTGCATTCGCGGATGCGAAAGGATTTCTTCCCAGATGCACCCTCGCCAAAACCCATTCACCAGAGTGTCTGGCGCGCGGTGCTGAAACGCCCGCCGGAAATCCTACGTCCCAGTCATTGGCTGGGACGGACCAAGGTGGGCGTCAATCCGATTTCCGAAGCACATATGTATATGTTCCTCATGGAAAATCGCGAGTTTTCCGAGTGGATTGATCCGGCCAGTTGGCCTGGTGAGATGGCGCGTCTGCTGGGGGAGTTCCCAGCCCCGATCCTGCAAGCGCTGGTGCCGCAACTGTACGAGCCGGGTGCCAATATCGACTATCGGCCGCTGGCCAATCTGTTGGTGCCATTGCCATGGCATAAAGGTCGTATAGTGCTGATCGGGGACACAGTGCATGCCACCACGCCACATCTGGCTTCCGGGGCTGGAATTGGTATTGAGAGCGCCATCGTGCTCGCCGAAGAGTTGCTCGCCGATAGCGATCTACAGACTGCCCTGAACCGGTTCGAAGCGCGGCGTTGGGAGCGCTGCCAACTGGTGGTCGAGAACTCCGCGCGTCTGTGCGAGATAGAAAAAAGTGGGGGTGACAAGGAAGAGCATGCACAGATCATGCGCGAGTCTACTGCGACATTGGCCGAGCCCATCTGAATTAAATGAGTCGCTGTTCTGGTGCCCGGCACCCATGTCTATAGGTGCCGGGCACCGAACGCGAACTCAACTGGGTGAATCCGCGTTGACGTGCTGTTGAGCGCAGTCCCATTGATTAAGCGTTTACTGGCTTAGGTCCATAATGACCACCTCTTTGACATACACGAAAAAAGACTCTGATGACAGCGTAATCCCTTCGTCAGAAAGCTGTTGGAACAGTGACCGCTGATACTGACGAAAACTAGAAAGATCGGTTTCATTTTCAAACCACATGCTGCAAGCACCTTCGTATACCGTTATGTCTGGTCCGAAATAGGCGGTCACCCTGTCACCTTCGGGCAGGTACCTGGAACGAACATGCCGGCGTAGTGCATTTTGAAAATTTGGGTGTCGGCTGATGATTGCATCGTGCGCTAAATCCCATGCGGTGAAAAAAGAATCCAAATGCACCGTTGGATTCTTTTTCAGGAAGATCATCACCTTGCATTTGAGGCGCGCCGTACCTACGTTGGAGGTTTCTACGTCATTCATCATTTGAGCGGCCTGATTAGACAGGTCGGCGAAGTTTTTTGCGTCAGGTCCGACGGTTTGTTGGGTATAGGGATCGCTGAAGGTGTGAATCAAACCTGACATATCGTCAAAAAATAACTCCGTGATGGAGTCTCGGTGAAAGGTTTTTGTATAGGTAACATCGGAGTCAACTCCGAAAGCACAGTCGATGACATGGTTCTGTACGTATCGTTTGACACCCAAAGGTTTGGCTTGAGCGATTTTTCCGTGCTGGTGCTCTATATATTCCAAAAACTCAGCATGAGTCATTCCGGGTTTTCGGCGTACGGCTGCTAGCATTTTAATCATAAGAGCTCTCGCGTTTTTAGGTTAATTAAGTAGACTTATTTTTCCTGAGCATATAGCGCGTTTTTTTGCGCACTATATTTGTGGAGTTACTTTATTCAGCAATAAAATATATAATTAGAACTGGCCTGCGAACTAATCAGTATTTCCGCTACGAGGTATCGCGCAATAGCATGCTTGACAAGCTTTGAACGATTTCGTAGCGAAGTGTTCGCTCACCCTTGATCTTTGAATTTGAGGTGCAACTGCTTAGGCATCTGATCGAAGGTTCCCCGGTTTCGCCAATCTCGAAACCGTTGACCAAGGACTGAAGCGCTCGGGCATGTCCCGCCACGCCGCACCAGAGCAGAGAAGCCCGCAGCACGCTATCGAGCATCAGTCGATCACGAGTCGGGGCCTACCTCTGCTGTGGGTAAAGATCAGTGACCACATCCTATGACTCATCTGAGACTCAATGGCGTTTTGCCATCACGGAATTCCTTTCTGTAGCTGGCTGAAGACTCTACAAAATCACGGATCCCGAGACGCGTTGGTTGGGGTTTCACGGGATTTGGTACAGATCCTAGTCTCCCACTTCAATGAGCCGCCCCTGCGATCGCCATCGGATGTAAACAGAGCCGCATGAGCAGCAAGCAACCCAAACCTCTAAGTTGGCTTTCTGTCGATAAAGGCTGCCCGGCTTTTAAATGGCTAATAGGGCGGCTGGACCGTCGGAGCCATCGTCCACACACGGAATCCGTAACGAACTGCGCATCGACGACTACCCGGTCGGACGTTACGTGGTACAGGCTGGCTCACCGCTCCTCTAGGCTTCTCTGCCGCATCCTGGCATGGGCTCGATCGCGTCGTATGCCTAGCCAATGATGCGCGGCTGCTGCCGCACCAATCCAGGTGTCTGGCGCAACGTGCCAACCCCGGCCTCGCCCACACCGGTGGTGCTAATGAAGACCACAGCGGTGACATCTTGGGTAGCAATAGGCGCGAATTACAAATATGCAGCCGATGGTAATTCTACCGAGGCGTCAGGAATCGCTGGATAAGCTTGTGTATTTGTTGAATATTTCCTCACCATAGTCGCTATGGTCGGGCTCAATGCTCGCGTCGATCACGGGTTGGCAATGCCGAGCTTCTGCGCCACTTTCAGGCACTGTCTTGCACTGAGCTTTTGAAGCCGTGACCCCAAGCGACGATTAGTTCAGCATGTTGTCAATTCTGGCGTTAGGAATACTCTTTATGGTCAGTTCCAGTTCATCCCAGTCGATGCAAGACTTCAGTCAAAACTTGCGCCTTCTCTGCGGATATTATAAGTCGGTGGCGAAGGTGTGCCGCTCCCTTGATATCAACCGCCAGCAGTTCAACAAATACTTGGGGGCGCAAGCGACTCCCTCGTCCTTTACCCTGCGCAAGATCTGCACTTTTTTTGGGGTGGATGAGGAAGAAATATTCTCCGAGCATGAATCCTTCCGCGCTCTGCTCAACAGGCAACGCACGGCGCGAGAGTCGGACAGTGCAGTACCGGCCGATTTTTTTCCGAGCTCCGCGCAGGAGTTGTCGAAGTACCAGGGTTACTACTTTGTCTATTTGATGTCGCCTTCTGCGCCGGGGGAGGTGATCAAGTCGATTACCCGCTTGACCCGCTCCGGCGAAAAGATCCTGAGTAAAACCTACGAGCGGATGAGGTTGGGCGATGATCAGTTGAAGAGTTTCGGCATCAATAAATATCGTGGGTTCTGCTTTGCCTCATCGGATCTGATTTACATCGTCGAGCGAGAGTACCTCTCGTCCCGGGGCTATATCTGGTCGGCGATTTATCCCTCCTACCGCAGTCGTTTCCGTTTTCTCAACGGCTTGGTACTCGGCGTTTCGGGTGACAATTTCCGCCGTCCTTTTGGTGCCCATATTGTATTTGAGCACCTAGGCGAGTCGATCGACCTGCGTAACGCTCTCACCAGTTGCAGCTGTTTTCCGATTGATGCCCCTGAGATTCCCGTCGAAGTGAGGGCGCGGCTGCTGGTACATCCACCAGAAGGTGAGTTCAACCTTGTCCCTCCGCTGTTTTAGTCTTTTTTTAAAATAGACGCTAGGTGACGCTTCAGGGCGTCACCTGGCGTTTTTTTATTCGTGCTCGCGAAATTGAGCTGGCTGTGCGTCAGATCAATAATGCCATACACCACTTAAAAGTCAGTTTCGTTAACGGCCAATCACATCATTCGTTCCGGTTGAATGAGTGCCTGTTTCTACAAGTGATCCGCTGCGCCCACCATAAAAATAAGAGGAACACCGATGAAGTTAAAAAGAACATTAATGGCGGGGTTGATGGCGCTGTCCGTTACCGCGCCGTTGACCAGTGGTTTGGTGTATGCGGCAAACAATACCTTGGTTGTCGCTGATCGAGCCTCTTTCAAGGATTGGGATCCTGCCTCGGCTTTTTCGGAGGAAGTGCGGGTACTGGGCAATATCTACGAGACACTAGTGGTATACAACGCGCCAGGCAGTGCTGAGGAGTTTTCCCCCAGGCTCGCCACGTCCTGGGAAAGCAGCGACAACGGCAAGACCTGGACCTTCAAGCTGCGGCACGGCGTTAAATTTCATGACGGTTCGGCCTTTAATGCTGCAGCGGTCAAAAAGTCCATTGATTACGTCAAGCAGCTGAAACAGGGCGCTGCATTTGTATGGAACGGTCTGGATACCGTCGAGGCCCTCGCTGACGATACGGTAGTGCTCAAGTTTAAGAGTCCCACTCCAGCCAATCTGATCGCGGCAGGCCAGTATGCCGCTTACATCATTGCCCCGGCGGCGGTGGAGAAAGGGCATGACTGGATGATGGCTCCCAACGCCATCGGTACCGGTCCCTATAAGCTTGGGCAGGTCGAACAGGGCCAGCAAGTGGTGCTTGAGCGATTCGATGGCTACTGGGGAGGTTGGAAAGAAGGGCAATTTGATCGGGTCATCGTGAAGGTCGTGTCCGAAGCCTCCACCCGTACCCAGATGATCAAAAATGGCGAGGCCGGTGTCGCCTGGGATATCCCTCTTGATCAGCTCAAGGTGTTGGGAGAGGACCCCTCCATCAAGGTGAGCACCGCGCCTTCGTGGAAGAACTTCCAATTTTTGATCAATACCCAGAAGTACCCTACGAACAACCTGGCATTTCGTCAGGCGCTGCAATACCTCTGGGACTATGAAAGTGTCACCAAAGATATTTTGCATGGCTACGGCAGTGTTCCCAAGGGGCCTTTGCCCACCAGTATCTGGGGGCATGCCAGCGTGCCTATGGCCTCTTACGATCTGGATAAAGCCCGGCAATTGTTGGAAGCCTCCGGTGTACCTAAGCAGGACTGGAAGGTCTCGATGCAGTACATCAGTGGCATCTATGCAAACGCTGCAGAACTATTCCAGGCGACGGCGTCTCAGGTTGGCGTTGAGGTGGAGTTACTCCCCGGCGAGTGGGGTGTGATCTGGGATAAGGCAAAGAAGCTGGATACCGCTCCCAACATGCAATCTATGGCTTGGTGGCCGACGTATCCGACACCCAGCGATTGGCTTTTCAGTGAGTTCCATACAGAGAAAACCACGCTATTCAATCTGTCTCACTACAGCAACCCAAGCTTTGATCAGTTGATCGAAGAGGCGGCGGCGCTAGAAGGCAGTGATCGGGCCAAATCCACTGAAAAGTACGTGCAGGCCCAGCAGCTACTGGCCAAGGACGCTCCTGCGATCTGGTACGCCGACGTGCAGCAGATACGCGTCTCCCGCAAAGACATTAAGGGTATGGAAAAGAGCCTGAATCCTGCTTATGAGGCGATTCTCTATTACAACTTGAATCGCTGAATGCTGAGTCGTCCTTGATGAAGTTGTACCTGTAACGCCTGATTTGCCATGTAAATCGATAACCAGGCAGTTAGTTAATTTGCCTGGTTATTCCCTCAAGGGTTAACCCGCTTTTGGGATTTTTATGTTGGGCGTAAGAAGTCAGGGTCAAGTTTTTTAGCCACAAGGGGTATTCCAAATGGCGAAGTATATAGCTCAGCGATTGATAGTGATGTTCTTCATTCTTTTGGGAGTGTTGACCATCACCTTCGTTCTGAGCCGAGCTCTTCCGGGTTCCCCGGTAGAAATGATGCTGGGGAATCACCCCACGGTGGAGCAGATTGCCGTCGCACGGGAAAATCTGGGGTTGGATAAGCCTCTGCCGATCCAATACTTCAATTACATCGGCGATCTTCTCCGAGGTGATTTTGGCACTAGTCTGCGCACCGGGCGGCCGGTGGTGGAGGAAGTGGTCAGGCGGGTTGGCGCGACTTTTGAACTGACATTCCTGGCGATGTTCTGGGTGGTGGTGCTGGGGGTGCCGATCGGTGTCATCTCAGCGGCGCGGCAGAACTCTGTGGTCGACAATGTGGCACGAGCGGGGTCTATCGCCGGGACGGCGTTTCCAGTTTTCATCCTGGCCATGGGCTTGCAGTTGGTGTTCTACGGCAAGCTCAACTGGCTGCCCCTGCAAGGACGTATCGATGCTTCCATTCTTCTCGATAGCCCTTTTGAGCGTGTGACAGGCTTTTACCTGATCGACACTCTGCTGGCCGGTAATTTCGTAGCACTGTGGAGCGCCATCAAACACCTGACGCTACCCGTGCTCACCCTGGTCATCGTGACCTTGGCCACTGTCACCCGGATCACCCGAAACATGATGGTGGAGGTGCTATCCGAGGAGTACATCCGTACGGCCGTTTCTTACGGTGTACCCAAGTGGCGTATCCATTACGCCTATGCCCTGAAGGCGACAATGATTCCGCTCCTGACAGTGGTGGGCTTGACCTTCGGTTACCTGCTCGGTGGTGCGGTAGTCGTTGAGTTCATTTTCGATTGGCCTGGCCTGGGCGGCTTTGTGGTGTTTTCGATTGCCCAGAATGATTTCCCCGCTGTGATGGGAGCCACCCTGGTGCTGGCCACGACGTATCTGTCGATCAACCTGATCGTTGATCTCTTGTATCACCTTGTTGATCCGAGGTTGCGAGTCCAATGAGTATCCAAGACGTATCCCTGTCCATGCCCCCGCGAGCCCCATCATGGCGTATCAAGGCCCTGGCGTTTGCCAGCGATAACAAGTTGTTTGTATTCGGCGCGCTGTTATTGCTGCTGATCATCCTGGCGGCAGTCTTCGCCCCCTGGCTTGCACCTTATGAGCCGAACAAGATTGTCTTTTCCCAGAAATTGCTGGCACCCAACTGGGCACACTGGATGGGCACCGACGAGTTTGGTCGCGACATTCTTTCACGGGTGCTTTATGGCGCACGCACCTCGCTGATCATCGGAGTGAGCGTGACTCTGATTGCGATGCTGATCGGGATTCCGATTGGGCTTGTTTCCGGTTACTTCGGTGGTCGAGTTGATACGCTGCTGATGCGTTTCTCAGATGTGTTTCTGGCCTTTCCGCCGCTGTTGTTGCCGATCGCTATCACCGCTGCGCTGGGATCGGGATTGGCCAACGCCATGTTAGCGCTCGCTGTCTCTTGGTTTCCCTGGTACGCGAGGATCATGCGCGGTGCGGTAGTACGGGTTCGTTCAGAAACCTATATCCATGCCGCCCGTTCCATGGGCGTCAGTCACGGCCGTATCTTGCTTCGCCATGTACTGCCCAATGCCACCACGCCTGTGATCGTGCAGGGCTCCATGGACTTTGGTTACACCATTCTCGCCGCTGCCTCGCTGAGCTTTATCGGGCTGGGGGCCAAGCCGCCCATGATCGAATGGGGGCTGATGGCCGCAGCGTCGCGCTCGCAGTTACTCGAGAATCCTTGGACGGTGCTGTTTCCCGGAGTGGCGATTTTTGTCCTGGTGCTGGCCGTCAACCTAGTAGGTGACGGGCTGCGCGATGTGCTTGATCCAAAGAAGGGGACGCGCTGATGATCGACGAATCCTTGCAATATTCTGCTATCGAGAGTCTCGCCGCTTCGAATAACGACGCAGCTCAAGACCTGGTGCTGGAAGTGGAAGGGCTGACGGTGTCCTTCCCTGGTTTGTTCAAGACCGTAAAGGCCGTACGCGGCATCGACCTTAAGGTAAGGCGCGGCGAGATCCTCGGGTTGGTGGGGGAGTCGGGCTCGGGCAAGTCAATGACGGCCATGTCCTGCCTTGGATTGATGCCTGAGGCCGCTCGGCTGGGAGGCAGTGTCAGGGTCGCCGGACAGCAGGTCAACGGCGCGTCGGCGTCGCAGCTGGCGGTTTTGCGTGGCGGTGGCGCGGCGATGATCTTCCAGAATCCGATGAAGGCGCTCAACCCGTTCTTCACCGTCGGGCGGCAGATGATCGATGTCATCGGCTGCCATCGGCAACTGAGTAAGGCGCAAATCCGCGCCGAGGCGCTGAGCTCGCTGGAGGCGGTAAGCATGCCAGATCCCCCTCTGGCGTTAGCCAAGTACCCGCACCAGATGTCTGGCGGTCAGTTGCAGCGAGTGGTGATTGCCATGGCGCTGGCCTGTCGGCCAAAACTGCTGATCGCCGATGAGCCGACCACGGCGCTGGACGTCACCGTGCAGGCGCAGATCATCGCTCTGCTGCGCAAGCTGGCACGAGAGCAGGACCTGGCGATTCTGTTTATCACCCACAACCTGGGGGTAGTGGCTTCGCTCTGTGACCGGGTGGCGGTGATGTATGCCGGCGAAGTGGTGGAGAGCGGTCCGGTGGGCGAGGTGTTCAAGCGACCTGCACACCCCTACACCCTGAAGTTGATGGGCACCGTGCCCAAGTTGGGGCAGGGACCCCAAGCCTTGGGCTTCATCCCGGGGCAGGTGCCGAACATGGCGGCTCCCCCGGCTGGCTGTGCCTTCAACCCACGTTGTGAACGCGCCACCGGACGCTGCAATCACGCTGCGCCGAGGGTTGTCATCGGCAAGGAGCACTGGGCAGCTTGCCACAACATATTGGTCAAGGTGTGAGGCTTCTTTGAAAGGTAAACGGCTATGAACAACAACAAACAGCCCGCACTGTTGAGCGTCAATCAGTTGCACAAGACCTACGCCAGCCGCGATGGCCTGGTGACGGCCATTGACCACATCAGCCTGGAGGTGCAGGTCGGTGAGACGGTCGCGCTGGTGGGGGAATCCGGTTGTGGCAAAAGTACGGTGGCCGCGACCTTGCTCGGCCTGCTGCCAGCCGACAGTGGGCAAATTCTGGTCGAAGGTCGGCCGCTGCCCACTGATGCCAGGGAGCGGGGCAGGAGCTTGAGTATGGTGTTCCAGAATCCCTACGCCTCGCTGAACCCGAAAATGACGATCAAGGCGATTGTTGCCGAGCCGCTGAAGGTTGCCTTTGGTTTGCGCGGTAGCGCCTTGCACGCGCGCATTCTCACGCTGCTGGGAAATGTAGGGATGGGCGAGGAGCACATGGAGCGCTATCCCCATGAATTCTCCGGTGGCCAGTTGCAGCGTATCGCTATCGCCCGGGCCCTGGCGCTGGAGTCAAAACTGCTGATCCTCGATGAGCCTACGGCGGCGCTCGATGTGTCGGTCCAGGCCCAGGTGCTGCAACTGCTCAAGACGCTGCAGACCGACAATGGCCTGAGCTACCTGTTCATCAGCCACGATCTTGCAACGGTCGAGTACCTGGCACAGCAGGTGCTGGTGATGTACTTGGGGCGCATCGTCGAGGCCGGGCCGGTGGAGCAGGTGTTCGGCCGACCGCGTCATCCCTACACGCGTGCGCTGCTCAATTCAGTGCCCTCCATCGACCCGGAACGCCGTGACCAGTTGCAAACCCTGAGTGGCGAGATCCCCAGCCCCTTGAACCGGCCTGCCGGGTGCCACTTCGCACCCCGTTGCCCGCGGGCCAGTGAGCGTTGTCGCCGCGAGGTGCCAGCCGAGACCCAGGATCACGGCCACCGCTTTTCTTGCCACCACCCTCTGAACGATGAGAGCTGAACCCCTATGTACAATAAAAAAGACATGACCGCCCCCGGCATTGGTTATCAGGACTTAAGGCTGATGCAGGGCTATCCGCCGCCTCGGGAAAAGCAAGTTGGCCTGCATAATTGGGACAGTCCGCCCTATAACCGCTGGTCGTTCCAGCACATGAGCCAGCTGTTTCCGGTGGCCGCTATTCATCGCAGTCCCGGGCCGGTCACCGAACTCGAGCGCAACGAACGCTCACTGGATGATGTACGTTTCCAGCAGGTCGACGGCGGGCAAACCGATCTGGCGACCTTCTTGACCGATAGCTACACCGATGGTTTTTTGGTGCTTCATCAAGGCAAGGTGGTTTCGGAGCAGTATTTCAACGGTATGCAGCCGCACACGTTGCATCTGTTGCAATCGGTATCCAAGACCGTCGTCGGTAGCCTGGTCGGCAGGTTGATCGGCCAGGGCAAAATCGATCCCCAAGCGCGTGTCAGCGACTATGTTCCCGAGCTTTCGGCAAGCGGTTATGGCGACGCCCGGGTACAGGATCTACTGGATATGCGCACGGGAGTGAGATTCAGGGAGGACTACACCGATCCGGATGCTGAATTCATCCAGTTGGATATCGCCTCGGGTTGGCGTGAGCGGGGAGAGCGAGAGTCACCTGACAGCATTTATGGGTTGTTGAAGTCGCTGAGTAAAGACCGTGAACATGGCCAGTTCTTTGAGTATCGCTCAGTGGATTCCGACATGTTGGCCTGGGTCTGTGAGCGGGCCTGCGGCGAGCGGCTCCCCGTTTTACTGAGCCGGGAGATCTGGTCAAAGCTGGGGACGGAACAAGACGCGAATATCACCCTCGATTGTGTTGGAACTGCATTGGCCGATGGCGGGATGAGTGTCACGCTGCGCGATTTGGGGCGGTTTGCCCAGATGTATCTGCAAGGTGGACGTTTTAACGGGGAGCAGATTGTTCCAGAGGATTTTGTTCGTGCTTGTGGTCGTGGTTCCACACCGGCTTTCGAGGTCCTGTATGGCCCCTTTCTCAAACACTTTCCAAGCGCCGCCTATAGCAATCAGTGCTGGGTGCTGGACAGTGAGCAGGGTACCTATTCGGCGCGCGGAGTATTTGGGCAGAGTATCTATTGGGATCCGGCTTCTGAAGTGGCAATCGTTAAACTTTCCAGTTGGCCGGACTTTATCAATGCAGAGTGGACGTTGAATACCTTCCGTGCTTGTGCCGCTGTGGTTGAAGAGCTGCAACGCAGCTGACGCGGGAGTGTGAATGACCGCGGCTTGTCAGGCACCTCCCAGCCTTGGTGAAGAGGTGCCGTGTGCAGGCTCGGCATAGCGACACCCAGACCCGGCTGGCTGCCGGCGGCTGACTCTCCCGACCCTCACCTGGACGCTGTTCGCAGCGTTCGTCCTGGCGGGCCTTACCCCTTTCATCCAGACCGCGCTTTTGCCGTGGCCGGGATAGCTGTTGCCAAAAATAAGACCTAGAGAAGAGAAGGAGCGACCATGAAAGTGAATACCACCCGGGCCTTGTGCTCATTGACCCCGCTGGCGCTGTTGGGGGCCCTTTCCACCCCTGCGATGGCGATCCAGGTCACCGACAACCTCGATCTCGGCGGTGCCGTCCGGGCGCGTTGGGACTATGACCCGGATCGCGACATCCAGAAGTTCAACTTCGACACCGCGATCCTCAGCGCCAAGTACAACTCCGACACCTGGATCGGTGAGGCCAAGTACCGTTTCTACGGTCGAGCCTACCCTTACAACTACACAAAGCATGTCGGTGACATCCAGTTCGCCGAATTGGCGTGGGTCGGCTACAAGTTCAACCCCGATCAGCAGGTCCAGGTCGGCCTGAACCAGCTGCCGTTCGGTTTGCAGCCGTACTTCGGCAGCACGTTCTACCAAACTCTGGGGGCCGTCATGGGACTCGAAGACGTGGAAGAAGTCGGCGCCAAGTACATCCAGCAAAGCGGCGACTGGAATATTCAGGCCGGTTACTACCTGCGTCCGGCCTGGCAGGGCAAAGGCACCAGCAACGGTGAAACCTACTCCACCGTGGTTTCCGAAGCGGACAGTTATGTCATCGACGGCAGCAACAACCAGGAACGCAACACAGTGGTCCTGCGGGTGGCCAAGGCGCTGGACCTGGGGCCGTGGAATTCCGAAGTCGGGATCTCTGGCCTGACCTCGTCCCTGGAGAACCGCGACACCAACAACGATGGCCGGCGCAATGCCATGGCGGTGCACTACGTCGGCAAAAACGGCCCGTGGGGCGTGCAACTGCAAGCCGCGCGACAGCAGATGTCCCCGCGCAACCCTGGCACCGATGAATTGGTGACTTTCGGCGGTTACGACGGCACCTTCAACGTCGCCAGTCGCGGCAACTTGTACGTGGCGGAGGTGAGCTACGACGTCAGCGGTAAGTATCTGTTCGATCAGATCAGCGGTGTGAAGCTATACGCCAACTACAGCGCCTTCGATAAATCCGCGGACGATTTCAAGACCTCGCAACGGATGATATTCGGCACCTCGTTCTCCCTCAGCAAGCTGTGGATCGCCACGGAATGGTTGTATGGCAAGAATGATCCGGTCATCGGTGGCGGCAGCCTCACCCAGAGTCTGGGGGCTGGTGGTAGTAACCAGTGGGAAAACCAGTTGTACATGAACATCGGTTATTACTTCTGATCCGGATTTTTTGGCAACAGCCCTAAAGTCCTCTTCGCGAACGGGCTCGCCCACAGGTTTAGCGCATAACCTGTGGGCGAGCCTGAACTGGTCAAATAAGTCCGGACACCGATTACGGTGTTTATGCCGCTTTTTGCTCCATGGCCATTGGCGACAGGTAGTTGTTGTAGCTGTGGAGCCTGGTGCGGTTGCCTGGGTATTTAATTTGGGTTTCTACACGGCCCTTGGTTTAACGAGTCCTCTCTCACTTCGAGGCATAAATCATGACGAATTTGCTTGCACAAAAAGATGTTAAAAATCACCTCCATCCTTGTACGGATGCTCGACTTCATGAGGCGGATGGCCCACTCATTATCGAGCGAGGAGAAGGAGTTCATGTTTATGACAATCAAAATAAGCGATACATCGAGGCGATGTCAGGGCTATGGAGTGTAGCGCTTGGTTTCAGCAACCAGCGGCTGATCGAGGCTGCCGAAAAGCAGCTACGTACACTGCCGTTCTATCATGTGTTTTCCAGTAAGGCACACCGTCCCAGCATCGAGCTCGCCGAAAAATTGGTGGAGATGGCTCCGGTGCCGATGAGCAAAGTGTTTTTCACCAATTCCGGCTCTGAGGCAAACGACACAGTAGTTAAGCTTTTATGGTACCGGAACAATGCTCTGGGGAAGCCCGCCAAGAAAAAGTTCATCAGTCGGCAGAATGCCTATCACGGTACCACTACCGTAAGTGCGAGCCTCACTGGGCTGCCGGCAAATCAGCGCGGTTTTGACGTTCCCCTGCCGGGCTTCCTGCATGTCAGCTGCCCGCACTTTTACCGATATGGTCGAGCGGGTGAAACAGAAGAGCAGTTCGCCGATCGCCTCGCCCGAGAACTGGATGATCTGATCATCAAGGAAGGCCCTGAGACGGTCGCAGCGTTTTATGGCGAACCGCTGATGGGAGCGGGGGGTGTGATCATTCCGCCGAAGACCTACTGGGAAAAGATCCAGAAGGTGTGCCGCAAGCATGACGTCTTGATTGTCGCGGACGAGGTCATCTGTGGTTTCGGTCGAACCGGCAATATGTTCGGTTGCGAGACCTTTGATATCAAACCAGACGTCATGGTGGTATCCAAACAGCTGTCGTCCTCCTATCAGCCCATTGCAGCCATATTGATTAACGACGCTGTTTATCAAGACATTGCCGACCAGAGCCAGTCGATCGGCACGTTAGGGCATGGTTTCACTGGTAGCGGGCACCCGGTAGCTACTGCAGTCGCGCTGGAGAATCTTAAAATTATCGAAGAGGAGGGCCTGGTTCAGCATGCTGCTGAAATGGGAATTATCCTTCGCAAGGGGCTTCAGCAGTTTGCTGATCATCCTATGGTTGGAGAGGTTCGTGGTGTGGGGTTGATTGCTGCCGTTGAGTTGGTAGCCGACCGGCACACTAAAGAGCCTTTTGAGGCTATTGGCAGACTCGGGCGGTATCTGTCCTCTCAGACCCAGGAGCGTGGAATGATCAACCGAGCCATGGGAGATGCATTGGCATTCTGTCCTCCGTTGATCTCAACGGAGAAGGATATCAATGAAATCCTTGGAGTTTTTTCGGCGTCTTTGGATGCGACACAGCACTGGTACCTCAAACACACTGCACAGTAGTTAACGCCACTCACTAGACGCCGCCAAACCCCATTGTTGGCTTCATGATCCTGGTTGGTGACGATGACTTCGTCACCAACCTCAAGACGATTTTCGAATGCTTCGGCGAGAACATAAATGTTCTGGGAGGAGGAAGGGTCGAGATGGATTTCTTCAGCTGAAACACCCAGGTATGCCGCTAATTCCGCATGCGAGTGATCCATCTCTTCACCGCCTCGGCGTGATGCAGGATGAGCTCCGTACGGCTGCATTTTGTTCTGGCGGTAGAAGCGGTTCAGGTTGTCGATGACGTCTTGACAGGCATAGGAGCCGCCAGCGTTATCAAAGAAAGCTTGGCCTTCGAGCGACGGCTCGGCGAACGCCGGGAACTGGCTACGATTAAACGAAAGGTCAATAGTGGACACGGTGGTAGTCCGTCTAAGCAGGTAGGATCTGACGGCTCATATGCTAATGGTTGAGCCATGCATGAGGGAGGCGAAAGCACATCGAAACAAACAGCCAATGCATGAATCATGTATTTATAGCTGGAAAAATGCGTAGTTTGCGTCTCTCAAAAAAACACCATGATCCATAATCCGTATCGCAGATATGTGACGCCCGGGACACCCCTAACATGCTAGTGGTGAGACCGAGGCTTATGGTGCAGGTGCTGTGGCAAAAAACTCACTGCGGTCATCGGACATGAGACCGATCATACAAGCGGAGCGTGCCAGCCGCAGGCCAGAGAGATCGAATCCTGGCTTACCAAGTGATTTTGGTTTGAGTGAAAAAAGGCCCTTTGTTGCATGCGCTTTCGCAATTGCAGGGCTGAATTAAGCTTGGCGCGCTGCTAATGCCGAGTAGCTGTTCATCAGATTGCGATAGTTCGGAATGCGCTGGGTCTGAACGTTACCCAAGGCGCGGTCAGTCGTCAGATCAAGCAGCTCGAAGACTACCTCGGTGAGCCCTGTTCATTCGCACGCCTCGCTATCGCCCGGGCCCTGGCACTGAAGTCAAAACTGCTGATCCTCGATGAGCCTAAGGCGGCGCTCGACGTGTCCCTGAACACCCGCGCCGTGCGTGAGTACCTTGAGGCACTCGATCAAGAGGCTCTGGCCGAAACGCTACCGAAGCGCCTATCGCTGACTGATCCTCAAGCCCGCTGGACCGCTGCTCCAGGAAACCCAGCGTTTTTCGTCTGCTCCGCGAACTATCTGATCGATACCAAGCACGGCGTCATCGTGGATGTGGCCGGGCAGCGTAGCGGCAGATCTGGTCGTATCTTGTCTTCCCGTCACTCTTAATCCCTCAGCACAACGTTTACACTTAACTGCTCCGCACCCTCGAAGGAATCTCCCCGGTGAACGTCAACGACGCCAGTTTCGAAGAACTGCTCAACGCTTTGCATGACGGCGTCTACATCACTGATGGCGACGGCAAGACGCTGAAGGTCAATCAAGCCTATGAGCGCCAGACCGGGCTCAGTGGTGCTGATCTCATCGGCCGATCCATGCAGGAGCTGGTGAAGGAGGGCGTCCTCTCGCAATCGGCCACATTGCGTGTATTGCATGAAGGTCGGCCGGTGTCCGTGATGCAGAGCCTGAGTCAGGGTAAGAAATTGTTAGTCAGCGCCACGCCGATTCTCGACGCTGAAAACCGGATTTCATATGTTGTCAGTACCGTACGCGACATGACTGAACTGCTGCGCATGAAACACGAGCGCGATGAGTTGCAACAGCTTAAACAACTGCGCAACAGCACCGCCAAACTTCATGCTGGTCAACGAGACAACCTCCTGCGTTCTCCGCTTATGGCCGATCAGGAGGTTTCAGGCCGCGTCTTCTCGCTGGCCCGGCAGGTTGCCAGTAGCTCGGTGAAGGTTCTGCTTCAGGGAGAAACCGGCGTCGGAAAGACCCTTGTAGCGCAATTCATCCACAACGCCAGTCCACGTGCCAGTGAACCATTTCTCGCGCTCAACTGCGGTGCACTGCCCGAGAATCTGATTGAAGCCGAGTTGTTTGGCTATGCGCCTGGAGCGTTCACAGGCGCAGGCCCCAAAGGCAAGCGCGGCCTGCTGGAGCTGGCGCATCACGGAACATTGTTTCTCGATGAAATTGGTGATTTGCCACTGCCGGTGCAGGTCAAGTTACTCAAGGTGATCGAAGAAAATCGCTTTATTCCTGTCGGTGGCCTGGAGTTGAAGGAGGTCGATGTGCGCATCATTAGCGCCACCCACCATGACCTCAAGCGTCTGGTGGCAGAAGGTCGTTTTCGGGCTGATCTGTATTACCGGCTCAACGTGGTGCCGATCAACATTCCAGCACTGCGCGAGCGCAGTGAGGAAATTCCGCCGCTGCTGCATTACTACCTCGACAGTTTCAACACTCGCTACGAGCGTCAGGTGCAATGGAGCCTCGAAGCCCTCGATCTGATGTGCGAGTACGCCTGGCCCGGCAACATCCGCGAGTTGATCAACATCGTCGAGCGCCTGGTGGTGACCAACCAGACCGGAACCATCGAGGCGCTGGACATGCCTGAGGAGATCCTCAACCTCAACCCGCTGAATACCGATGACAGCCGCTTACCGCTGCGCAAGGTATTGGAAAACGCCGAGCGCAGTGCGATTCGTGCCGCGCTGCGTGTGCACAAGACCACGCGCCTGGCGGCCAAGGCGTTAGGCGTGAGTCAGGCGACCGTGGTGCAGAAAATGAAACGCTGGGAACATTCTGATTAGGATTTTAATCAGCCCCGAATAAATCGATCAGAAAACTAATCGGGACTGACCGGTAAAACCCCTCTTATTTTCGTGTGAATCGCGCAAAGGCCCACGCCACGGGGCTTTGCGGGTATTGGCACGTCTTTCGCTAACGCATTTGGCACGTCTTCCAATAAAACAACATCCACTGGACGAGCACAATGAACATCTCTGCTTTCAAAATCGCCAACAAATTGATCACTGGACAAGGCGCTATCGAGCAGCTTTCGGCTGAACTGACTCGCCTCAATGTCAAAAACCCGCTGATTGTCACCGACGCCATTCTATTGGAATCCGGCACTGTTGATCTGGCGCTGGCGCAGCTGGGTGGGCGCCGTTACGGCATTTTCGATCAGGTCAAACCGGAGCCTGAAATTGCCATCGTTGAGGACTGTACCCGCACCTATCGCAAGGGCAGCCACGACGGGTTGATTGCTGTGGGTGGCGGCAGTGCAATCGACATCGCCAAGGGCGTCGCGGCGTTTGCCGGACATGAAGGTCCGCTGGCCGAACTGTTCGGTGTCGATCTGGTGAAACGCAAAGGCCCCGTGCTGATTGCCATTCCGACTACCGCTGGCACCGGTTCGGAAGTGACCAACGTGGCCATCTTTTCTGACAAGCAAGCGAAGCTGAAGAAAGGCATTGTCAGCGACTACCTGCTGCCTGACGTAGCACTGGTCAGCCCGATCATGACCCTGACTTGTCCACGCAGTGTGACGGCGGCCAGCGGTGTCGACGCGCTGGTGCATGCGGTCGAGTCCTATCTTTCGGTGAATGCTTCGCCCATCACTGATGCCATCGCGCTGGGCGCGATCAAGCTGATCGCCAAGGCGCTGCCCAAGACTTATGCCAATCCGTCCAACCTCCAAGCCCGGGAAGACATGGCCACCGCCAGCCTGATGGCCGGCATGGCCTTCGGTAACGCAGGGGTAGGCGCAGTGCATGCGCTGGCGTACCCGTTGGGCGGCCGGTTCAACATCGCCCATGGTGTCAGCAATGCCTTGCTGCTGCCGTACGTGATGGAGTGGAACAAGATGGCCTGCGTCGAGCGCTTCCGTGACATCGCCGAAGCCATGGGCGTGCGTGTCGCCGACCTGAACGACAAGGATGCGGCGGATCAGGCTGTCAAAGCCATGGCGGATCTATGCGCCGCTGTGGATATCCCAACCGGTATGCGCAGTTTCAACGTGCCTGAGGATGCCATCCCGGCGATGGCCGAAGAGGCCAGTAAGATCGACCGCTTGATGCGAAACAACCCGCGAAAGTTGACCGCTACCGATATTGAGAAAATCTACCGCGCAGCCTACTGATCCCGAAAAAACGCGACGCCCCAGTCTGCCGGTTCGGGCGTCTGCCATTACAAGACCAATAAAACAGGTGCACTCAATGTCCAACACTACTGCGCAGCGGAGCGAAAGCCCGTACATCCCGCTGGGTCCTTTCAAGGTTCGGTTGCCGTTTATTCACTACAAAATCGAGCTTCCGGACTACCTCCAAGGCTTGCTGATGTGTGCCGTGGATCTGGCCGCCATTCCGCTGATGACCGAACTGCTCGGCATGCCATTTGAGGTCGCGCTGGCCGTCGTGATGCTCAACGGCTTGCTTTACCTCGTGCACCATTTGCTCGGTGATCCGACCGTACCTGGCTGGATCACCCCGGCGGTACCACTGTTGATGGCTTACTGTGCTCAATTTCCAGTGGGCCCGGAGCGTGTCCACGCCTTGATTGCCTTCCAGTTGATGTTGGGGATTTTTTCAATTGCCCTAGGGGCGACCGGGATGGCGAAGAAGGTTGTGGAGTATGTGCCCTCGGCGATCAAATCCGGGATTATTGTCGGTGCCGGCTTGAGTGCGGTGATCGCGGTGTTCCAGGTTGGCGGTAAATTCAATGTGCTGCCCTGGACGATTTCCATTGCGGTCGGCATCGCCTTCTATCTGATCTTCTCCCAGCACTTCAACGAACTGAAGCAGCGTAACCGCTTCTGGTGGAACTTCGCCAAACTGGGGATCTTGCCGATCATTCTGTTGGCGGTGGTGATTGCGCCGCTGTTCGGTGAGGCGCCTTGGCCAACCATTCAGTGGGGCATCAGCAAACCGGATTTCGCCGGGCTGTGGAGCAACTACACCGTGTTCGGTCTGGGCATGCCGCCACTGTCTATGTTCATCTCCGCGCTGCCGACCATGCTGGCGGTGTACATCATTGTCTTCGGCGATGTGCTTAGTGCGAAATCGCTCCTCGATGAGGCAGAAACTGTCCGCACTGATGAAGTCGTCGACTACAACGCCGATCGCTCTCACCTGATCTTCGGCGCGCGTAATGCGTTCATGAGTATCTTTGGCCCGGATGTCGCCATGTGCGGCCCAAAATGGGCGGCGATGCTGGTGGTGGTGATCGAGCGTTTTAAAGGTGGGCCGAAGGCGATGAAATCGATCATCGGCGGTGTCGGGTCGTTCCGTTGGGGGACCAACACCGGTCTGCTGTTGTTGCCGGTAGTGACTCTGGTACAGCCGATTCTCGGTGTTGCCCTGTCGCTGACGTTGCTGATCCAGGGTTATGTGAGTGTGCGTCTGGGCATCCTTGAAGCTCGTAGCCAGCGCGACTTGGGTATCGCGGGCGTGATCGGCGCGGTACTGGCGATCAAGGGTGCGAGCTGGGCATTCGGGATTGGCGTTGTGTTGTGTTTGCTGATCTACGGCAAAAACTTCTTCAAAGGCGAGGTGGATGGGACATTTGTCAAGGATCTGAAGGCGGCGGATACCAAGCCGGCCAAAGGTGCTGAGTCGCCCAAGACTACTAAGAAGGTAGCAGAAGAGGCTATGGCTGACTGACAGGCCTGAGTCGCTCAATCTGACACTATTGCGGTGAGCTTCCTCCCACAGGTTTTGTATTGATCACGTCATCTGTGATCAACACTCATCTATTTGTGGGAGGAACCACGGGCTAACTCCAGCCACGCCCCACGAAAGAAAGTTCGCCTTGCCTTCGCCATGCGAGCGATACCTTCCAGGTTAGCGATGGTGGTCGGGTTTCTTCGATCGTGAAGCTGTTAGCGTCAAGTGTGTCGCAGAATATGCGGGGAGGAGGGTATCTCCGACAATTCGCAGTCGTACTTCCACCGAGACGAATAGACAGATACAAGCTGTCGTCTCTATGCTGGCAGCGACTTTATAAAAACAATCAAAAAAAGCCATGAACCGTACTGCTTACTTCTGCTTGCTGCGCAAGTGGCTCGCCCGGCCGCACGGCAGCCTGGTGGCACGCTATACCTTACTGTCCGTCTTTGTGATGAGCATCGCCCTCATTATGCTGGCAGTGCTCTATGAGCAATTGGCCAAAGATTTGCTCAATCGCTTGACTGGTGAACGTCTGGACGCCCAGGCCTTGTCCACGGCGAACCGCTTGTCTTCATTTCTCGATGATCGCTTTTACCAGGTCTCGGCATTGTCTAATCACCCGAACATGCCGGGGTTTATTGCCGATCAGTCCGCGCCCGGCAGTGACGTGGAGTCTTTGCTCAAGATCGAAGCGGATTTTCCGTTCCTGTATGGCGTGCTGTTTTTCGATGAACAGGATCATTTGGTCAACGTGCTGCCGGGGCAAGCCGCCTCTGGTGAGCCCTATTGGACCAACACACATTGGTCTATCGCGGGACTGCCGATCCAGTGGGTAGGTGATATCGAAGTGATCGGGCCATTGCTGGCTGAACCCGGGCGCTCGGGTGGCTTCTTGATCCGCAAGACCATCCGCAATGGTCGCACCGATCACCGTGTGCGCATCGCCTTGCACCTGCGCCTTGCATCACTCACCGAGTTGCTCGTCAGTGCCGGGATGAGCGGGGTGGTTGCGCCGTTGCTGCGGGTGCCAGGCGGTGCCTTTATCGACCCCACCGGGCGCGCGGTCGAGGCGCCGAATCAGTGGCGTGACGGCCCCCAGATAATTCCCGGTTGGCAACTGGTGTTCAGAGTGCAGCCTGGGGCCATCCTTAAGCCGTTGAACGATGCACGCTGGTGGTTGTACTGGATAGCTGCTGGTTTTATCGTGTTTATCCTCATAGTGTTTTTTACTCTGTCGCGACAGTTGCGCTCGCGGGTCAGCACCTTGTTACAGGGCGCTCATCAGTTGTCCATGGGCGACCTCAGTTATCGCCTGGCTGAACAGCCCCGTGACGACGAAATCAACCATGTAGCGCGGGCGTTCAATGTAATGGCCGCGCGCTTGGCGGACATGTTGGAAAACACTGTGCGGACAGAAAATCTCGCGGTACTGGGGGCCTTTGCCACGGGCGTGGCCCATGAGGTGCGCAATCCCCTAACAACCATGAAAACTACAGTGCAAGCCTTGCTGCGCCGAGAAGAAGAACCCGAGCGACGCCACTTGCTGACCGACCTGGCCAAGGAAATCGACCGCTTATCCCATGTCACCAGCGATCTGTTGGAATATGGGAGGCCTCACCCGGCTCAACCCGAGGTGGTTGCCGTCGCGTCGTTGTTCGAGCAGATCGTCCGGCTGGCAGGGCCGGACGACCCGCAATTGCTGTGCGAAACAGAACCAGGCTTGCAGCTTTACGTCGACCCGGACCAGATCCGGCAGATCCTGGTCAACCTTTGTTTGAATGCCTTCCAGGCCTGCGACAACCAGAACCCCGTGCGCCTGTGCGCCCAAGTATGGGGCGGGCAGGTGCGAGTCATGGTCATTGACCAGGGATGCGGTATCTCCGAGGCGGACTTGCAGCGCATCTGCCAACCGTTTTTTACCTCCAAGGCGCGGGGTACCGGGCTGGGGCTGAGCATCAGTCAGCAACTGCTGGATGCCAACGGTGCGCGCATGGACATTATCAGTACGCTTGGCGTAGGGACTCAGGTGATCCTGGACTTTCCCGCGCCCCCAGGGAACGAGGCGAAGTAAACCACCGATGTCTGACATTCACGTTTTGATAGTAGATGACGAAGAGGCGCTGGTGCGCTCCCTCAGCTATGCCCTGCGCGGTGAAGGAATGCGCATCAGCACGGCCGGCAGTGGTGAGGCAGCACTGGAGCTGTTGGCGGAGGAGACCACCGGCATCGATATCGTGCTGCTCGACCTCGGTTTACCGGGCATCGATGGCCTAGCCACGTTGGACGGTATACGCCAGCTTCACGCACGACTGCCGGTGATCATGATTTCCGCTCACGGTGATACCCGCGCCGCCGTACAGGCAGTGAAAAGCGGCGCCACTGACTACCTTACAAAACCTTTTGAACTCGACGACCTGCTGGCGACCATCACCAGCACCTTGTCATTGGCCAGATGCGAAGAACCCGCAGTGGCGGTGAGTGATGAACTGGCCGCTGGCCTGCTCGGCCATAGCCCGGCGATGAGCACCTTGCACGCAGCGGTGGGGCGCATTGCCCGTAGTTCCGCGACGCGGATTTTGTTGCTTGGAGAATCCGGCACAGGGAAGACTTTGGTCGCCCAAGCCCTGCACAACCATAGCGGGCGGGGCGGGCAACCGTTTATCGAGGTCAACTGTGCGGCATTGCCGGAGCAGTTGATCGAGGCAGAGTTGTTTGGTTCGGAAAAAGGCGCGTATACCGGCGCTCACCAAAAGCGTGCCGGGCTGGTCAGTCAGGCAAATGGCGGCACGCTGTTTCTCGATGAGATCGGCGAATTGCCGCTGGCACTTCAAGCCAAGCTCCTGCATTTTCTTGAGAACGGCAGCTACCGAGCCGTGGGCGCCAATGCCGCGAGTAGCGCGGATGTGCGGGTGGTGGCGGCGACCAATCGGGATCTGGCCGATGACGTGCAATCGGGACGGTTTCGTGAGGACCTGTTCTATCGCCTGAACGTGATCACACTGGATATTCCTTCACTGCGCGAGCGCGGTGAAGACGTGCTGTTGCTGGCCGAGCATTTCGCCCGGCGCCAGGCTGTGGAGGAAGGGGTCGAACCGATCCGCTTCCTGCCGGACAGTGCCCAGGCATTGGCCCGTCACCGCTGGCCGGGGAATGTACGCGAGCTTAAAAACCTGGTAGAGCGCTTGACCATACTGTCACCAGGGCAGGCGATTAGCGTGGCGATGTTGCCTTCAGCGTTGCAAGGCCTGCAGATCGAGCCACTGGTACTGGGCGAGCAGCTCGAGCTCGCCGAGCGTGATCTGGTCACCGATGCTCTGAGCCGCGCATCGGGCCATAAGGGCCTGGCAGCAAGCCTGTTGGGGATTTCCCGGCACGCTCTCAAGCGCCGTCTGCATCGCCTGGGACTGGATCGCTCGACCGAGCGGTAACCGCTCAACAATGCGCGCAGGTTGAGCGCTAAGCGCTCAAGGCAATCGTCGCAAATCTCAGTAGCCGCTGCCGAGGCACGTGGCTGCGATCAATTTCAAGTGCGCTCACCCCGGGCGCCCAGGTATGCCTGGCAGACTGCATTTCCAAGCTGGCGGCCGCTATGCGTCCGATCGCAGCCACTTGCCTAGGCAACTCCTACAAGCTTTTCAGCCTTTCTGGCACACCCTTTGCTCTATCCCTCTGGCGAACTAACAAGAGGCGTTGCCAACGCCCTAAAGGATACTTATGTCACTGCCACGTCCATGGTTTTATTGCTCGCTCACAGTGTGCAGTCTTTTGCTGAGCGTTGTTGCTTCAGCTCAGGTCGGCCGCGTGGAGTTGGGCGCTGCCGCCTCTCAGGCGGACCTGACGATGGGCTGCCTTTACCCGATGACCGAGCGCGCAGCGATCTACGGCCAGGACAGCATCGCCGGGATCCAGATTGCCCTAGGTGAGTTGCAGGCGCAGCGCGAGGCTGGCCAGCAAGTGCCACGTCTGCGCGTGATCATCGATGACGATCAGTCCAAGGCTTCCTATGGCGTAGGCCTGGCGAAAAACTTCATCCATCAGGACGGTGTGCAAGTGCTGTGCGGTATGGTCTCGTCCGGCGTGGGGCTGGCGGTCAGTCAGTTGGCCAAGCGCGAGAAAGTACTGATGATCGGCACCGACCATGCGTCCTCGCGCATGACCCTGGAAAACGGCCACCCGTACTATTTCCGCGTCACCAATGACACTTGGACCTCGATGGCCGCCGGTGCCCGCTACCTGCAAGCCCTGCAACAACAAACCGGATGGAAACGCCTGGCGTTCATAGGCCCGGATTACGAATACGGCCACGTGTCCCGCGATGACTTGCACGAGGCCTTTGCCCAACTGGGTGTCAAGTTCGAGGACGTCACCGAACTCTGGCCACGCCTGTATGAGCCTGACTACTCCGCCTATATCGCTGCTCTGGAACAAGCTAAACCCGACATCATTGTCTCGGCCCTGTGGGGCGGTGACTTCCAGGCCTTCGTCAAGCAGGCAGCAAGCACCCGGTTGTTCTCCACCTCGCGCCTCGCCAACTTCGACACCGGTGGTAACTACGATTTCTTGGTGTCCCTGGGCGACCAGGCGCTTCCGGGGCTGATCCTCTCGGCACGGCACCATAACAACTGGCCGGATACGCCGCGCAATCGTTCCTTTGTCGAGCGCTTCCAGGCCATCAACGGTCGCTACCCGACCTACGCCGCCGAAGGTGCCTACACCGGTGTCATGGTGTTAGCCAAAGCCTATGAAAAAGCGCTGGGCAGTGTCGACTCCCAGGAGTTGATACATGTCTTGGAAGGCTTGGAAATTGCCTTGCCAGAAGATCCGCCCGGGTTCGTCTCAAGGATCGATCCGCTAACCCATCAAATCCAGCAGACCCAGGCAATTGGCACTCCGGTGCTCAACAACGATTACCCGCCCGCCAAGGTGATGCTGGGTAATTGGGTGGTGTATTCCGCCCAGGAACTGCAGCAGAACAGCGCAACCATCAAGCGTCGAATGAACGCTGAAAGCCCTAACTCGAAAAAGAGTCGTCCCGAGAGTCCCTAGTCAATTCATCAATCGAAAGTGGAAGCACAGATGAACAATTATAAGAAAAACATACTGAAGCACCGTTTGACCCTCGCTATTACCGCTGGCGTTGCCCTGTCCATGGGCTCCTCGGCCATGGCTGCCGAGAACGGTAAGTTTCGTATCGGCGTGGTGACTTTCCTATCGGGCCCAGCAGCCGGGCCGTTCGGTGAGCCGTCCGCGAACGCCGCCAAAGTGCTGGTGGAAGGGCTAAACCAAGGCAAGCTCCCGGCGCCTTACAACACCATTGGTATCAACGGTGCCGAAATCGAGGTGGTGATCATCGACGAAGCGGGCGGCGCGGCTAAACAGGTCGAAGAGTTCCGTAACCTGGTGCAGCGCCAGAAGGTCGATGCAGTGGTGGGCTACATTTCCTCCGGCGACTGCCTGGCCATTGCGCCTGTGGCCGAAGAGCTGGGGGCCATGACCGTGTTTTACGATTGCGGCACTTCTCAGCTGTTCAATGAAGACAAGACACCGCAGTTTGTGTTCCGCACCGGCCTTGATGCGGCCGTGGACAATATCGGCGCCGCCCGTTACCTGAGCAAGACCCGCCCCGACGCGCAGAAAGTTGCCGGCATCCAGCAGAACTACGCCTTTGGACAAGACAGCTGGAAAGACTTCACCCACTCCATGGAGCAGTTGATGCCCAAGGCCAAGGTGGTCGAGTCGCAGATGCCCAAGGTCTTCCAGGGTCAATACGGCGCCGAGATTTCCGCTCTGTCGGTCAAACGCCCGGACATCATCCACTCCAGCTTCTGGGGCGGCGACATGGAAGCGCTTGTGTTGCAAGCCAATGCCCGTGGATTGTTGGAAGACGCCACCGCGGTTTTGACCTGCGGCGAGTCCGCCCTGGACCGCTACAAGGACCAGGCTCCCAACGGCATGGTCATAGGTGGCCGTGGCCCGTTTGGTGCGTTCGCGCCAGATAACGAACTCAATCGCTGGTTCAAGGACAAGTACCAAACCGCGTACAACACCGCGCCAACTTACCCGGCGAGCAAAATGGCCCAAGCCATTCTCGGCCTCAAGCACGCAGCGGAAAACGCCAAGGTTGAACAGGGCAAGATCCCCGCGCCGCAGGAGATCGCCAAGGCGTTCAAGGGCGCGACCTTTGAGTCGGTGTCCGGCACTGTGCAAATGGCTCGCGCCGGGGGGCATCAGGCGATGCAGGGCATTTCCTATGGCGAGTACCAATTCGACAAGGCGAGCAAGAAAGGCAGCGTGCAAAACGTCATCGCCTTCTCCGGTGAATGCGTGACTCCACCAGACGGCACTGCCGCCCTGGAATGGATCAAGGCTGGCTTCCCTGGTGCCCAGTGCAACTGATCAACCTCGCTTGATTGTTCCGAAGTGGCGGCCCGTTCGGCGTCGCCACCTTTATGCCAAGGTAGGACCTCTATGATGAGTCTTTTCGCGGTGCTGATTGACGGCACCATCTATGCCTCGTGGCTGTTTTTGGTCGCGGCAGGGTTGACGGTGATCTACGGGGTCATGCGGATCCTGAACATGGCCCATGGCAGTTTTTATGCCATTGGCGCCTACACCGCAGCTTCGCTGGTGGGCTGGTATTTCAATAACGGTATCGGCCCGGTCTGGGCCGGTTACCTACTGATGCTTGGCTGTGCCCTGATGGCCGGGCTGATCGTTGGCCTGATCATCGAGCGCGGGCTGCTCAAGTTTATGTACGGCCGAGACGAAGTGCTGATGGTGATCATCACCTACGCGCTGCTGCTGGTGTTGGAAGACACCATGAAAATGATCTGGGGCGTGAACCCCTATTTTGCCTATCAACCCTATGCCGAAATGGGCCGTAGCGCCTTGGCCGGGCTGAAGGTTTCCAATTACGACCTGATGCTGGTAGGCGTGTCGCTGGTGCTTGGACTGGGCTTGTACCTGTGGCTGGAACGCACCAACCAGGGCAAGGTCCTGCGGGCTGTGATCCACGACCGTGAAGTGGCTATGGCCATGGGTGTCAACGTCAAGCGTATGTTCACCCTGGTCTTTGTGTTGGGCACCATGCTCGGCACCTTGGCCGGTGCCTTGACCGCTCCGGCGATTTCCGTAGCGCCGGGCATCGGCGTGGAAATCATCGTCCTGGCCTTCGCCGTGGTGGTGATCGGTGGCATGGGCAGTATCGAAGGCGCGGCGGTAGGCGCCTTGCTAGTAGGGCTGAGCCGTGCGGCGGCGGTGCACTATGCGCCGGAATTCGAACTCTTTGTGATTTACGGCGTCATGGCGCTGGTTCTGGCGGTACGTCCGCAAGGCCTGTTCGGCCGCGTGTTAGCGAGGAAAATCTGATGCGCATGGATAAAACAGAACTGATTCTGCTGGCGGTTGCAGCGCTGCTGGCCGCCGGTGGCTGGATTGCTCCGCAATGGCTGGTGTTTTTGCTGACCATGGCGTTGGCCAAGGCCATGGTAGTGCAAGGCGTGGTGATGCAGATGCGCGCCGGTCTGGTGACCTTTGGCCAGGGCTTGTTCTTCTGCGTTGGCGGCTATGCCGTGGGCATGAGTGGGCATTTCCTAAATATCACCGACCTAGTCGTGTTGCTAGTGATCGGCGTTGGCGTCGCGGTTTTATTGGCGATGATTCTAGGCCTGCTGATGACCCGCTATCGGGAGATTTTCTTCGCAATGCTGTCGTTGGCGTTCTCGATGATCCTCTATGGCGTGCTGGTGAAAAGCTCGGCCCTGGGCAGTACTGACGGCTTCAACGTCAAGGCCTGGACCTTGTTTGGCTGGTCGCCAGCCGCAGGGCAAGGACCGCTGGTTTTGTTCATGATCATTGTTGCCAGTTCGACGGTGCTGGCTGTGTTGCTGCATCGCTATAGCCGCAGCAATGCCGGGATGATGTGTGAAGCAATTCGTGAAAACGAAGTGCGTGTCGAATACCTCGGGCAGTCCCCACGCTGGGTGCTGTACATGAACTACGTCGCCGCCGCAGCCGTTTCGGCATTGGGCGGTGGTTTCATGGCCTTGTCCGCCGGGCATATCGATCCGGAAATGGCCTACTGGATCACCTCCGGTGAGTTCGTGTTCATCGCCTTACTCGGCGGCACCGCGCACGTGGCGGCACCCTTTATCGCCGCCATCGTGTTTGCCGTGGTGCGCACTTACGCCATCGAACTGGTGCCCCATAGCTGGCAGATGATTCTGGGCTTCACCTTACTGGCGATCATCGTTTTCCTGCCCAAGGGCTTGTGGAGCCTGTTTACCGGTAACGCTAGGAGGGCTAAAGCATGACCTGCATTCTCGAAACCCAAGGTCTGTGCAAGGAGTTCGGCGCCGTCACTGCAGCCAAGGACGTCAATGTGCGGATCAACAAAGGGGAAGTGGTCGGTGTGATCGGCTCCAATGGCGCCGGCAAGACCACTTTCATCAATATGGTCACAGGTTACTTGAAGCCGAGTCGGGGCGAGATCCTGTTCAATAACCAGTCGATCATTGGTCGCACGCCTCGAGCGATTACCCGCTCGGGCATGGCCCGCTCGTTCCAGGTCGCCCAACTGTTTGCGCAATTGAGCGTGCTAGACAACCTGCTGATTGCGGTGGCAGCGGCCGAAAGCCCGTTTCCAGCGCTGCTGGTGCCCATGCGCAGCGCCTCACGGATTGCCCGTGCCGATGCCATTCTTGCCGAGTTCGGCATACCGCAATGGCGTGACACTCTGGTCACCGCGGTGCCGCAAGGGGTGCGCAAACTCATCGATATTGCCATGGCGTTGATTGGTGATCCGCAGATGTTGCTGCTCGACGAACCCACCAGCGGCGTTAGCGCCGAAGAGAAAACCGCGCTGATGGACACCGTGATGCGCGTCGTTGCCGAGCATCAAGTAACCGTGCTGTTCGTCGAGCATGACATGGACGTGGTACGCCGCTATGTGTCACGCATTCTCGCGTTCTACAGCGGTGAAGTCCTGGCCGACGGCGCCCCGAAAGACGTCTTGGCCAATGCACAGGTGCAGGAGTTTGTCACTGGCGGCGCCAAAGCCCACGACAAGGCGCAAAGGAGTGCCGTGAAATGAGCCTGGAAATTCGCAATCTCAATGTATCGATTGAAGGTATACCGATCCTCAATGACGTGTCGCTGTCCATCGGCCCCGGGCAAATGGTCGGTCTGATCGGCCACAACGGCGCCGGTAAGACCACCTTGATCCGCGCCATCATGGGTTTGTTGCCCACGGACCGCGGCGAGATGTTTTTTGGCGGACAGGATCTGCGCGTGCAGCCGGCTTTTACCCGCGCCGCAGCGGGTATCAGCTACTTGCCCGAAGACCGGCGCCTGATTCCGTCGCTGACCGTCGAAGAGAACATCATGCTGCCAGTGTGGGCCAACAAACTGGCCGACAGCACACAGCGTTTGGACTGGGTCTACAGCCTGATTCCAGAGATCGCCCAGTTCCGTGACCGCAAGGCGATGCAGTTGTCCGGTGGCCAGCAGAAGCTGGTGGCCATGGCCCGGGCGCTGATGCCGGGCAACCAACTGTTGATTCTGGACGAACCTTTCGAGGGCGTAGCGCCGGTCCTGTCCCGGCGTTTAAGCGAGGTGATTGCCAAGCTGGGCCAGGAAGGCCTGTGCGTGTTGATCTCTGAATCCGATGACACACATTCTGCCGACCTGGTCGATGCGTTGTTTCGCATCGAGCGCGGCAGCGTGACAGCAGGGTAGGGCAGATGTATGTCGACGTTTAACTTTGAAACCACGCCACGTGTGATCTGTGAGATCGATGGCGCATTGCGCCTGGGCACCTTATGCCGCGAGCTAAAGGCCGAGCGGGTATTGTTGGTCAGCGATCCGGGGTTGTTGCGCGCCGGTTTGCTCGATGCACCCTTGCGAGCCCTGCACGAAGCCGGGGTCGACGCGACACTGTACAGCGATGTGCAGGCCGATCCGCCGTCGGAATCGGTGCAGCACGCGGTGGATGCCGCCCGCAACTGCCGCGCCCAAGCAGTGATCGGGCTGGGCGGCGGTAGCTCCCTGGACACCGCGAAGTTGGTAGCCTTGCTCTGTGGCCGCGAGCAGGCGCTGGAGTCGATCTACGGTATCAACCTGGCCCAAGGCCCGCGTTTGCCATTGATCCAGGTGCCGACCACGGCAGGGACAGGCTCGGAAGTGACGGCGGTAGCAATTGTCACCACTCCCAGCCATGAGAAAAAGGGCGTTGTCAGCCCATTGCTGTATCCGGATATCGCGCTGCTGGATGCCCGCCTGACCGTCGGCTTGCCTGCAGCCGTCAGCGCCATGACCGGTATCGATGCCATGGTCCATGCCATCGAGGCCTACACCAGCGTGCACAAGAAGAATGTACTGTCCGATGGCCTGGCAATGCAGGCGTTGCGTCTGCTGGCGGGCAATCTGGATCGGGTCTTGGCGACGCCTGGGGATTTACCGGCCCGTTCCGACATGCTTCTCGGCTCGATGCTTGCGGGCATGGCCTTTGCCAACTCGCCGGTGGCGGCGGTGCATGCCCTGGCGTACCCGTTGGGCGGCCACTTCCATGTGCCCCACGGCTTGAGCAACGCCTTGGTGCTAGTGCCGGTGCTGAACTTCAATCGTCCTGCAGCCGAGGCGCTTTACGCGCAACTGGCGGCGACGGTGCTGCCAGGGCAGCGCTTTGCCAGCGAGGCGTTGGCCTGCGATGCCTTTATTGAGTTCATGACCCGGTTGGTGGAACGCATGCCGTTTGCCCAGCGGCTACGGGACGTGGGCGTGACTGCCGACGACCTGGATCGCCTGACCGATGACGCGATGAAGGTCGAACGCCTGCTTATCAATAATCCGCGCCCGGTAACCCGCCAAGATGCCCGCGCCATCTATGCCTCGGTGCTGTAAACAAAAAGGACTGACCGATGAGTTATGAATTCAGAAGCGTGCCGCGCATAGTCTGCGAAGAGGGCGCGTTGCACAGCGTGGGCAAGGTGCTCAGGGATCTCGGTGCGCAACGGGTGATGCTGGTGTGCGATCCTGGCATTGTCAGCCTGGGTTTTGCAGTCAAGGCCCAGGCCTCGCTTGAGGTGGCTGGCTGCGCAGTCACACTGTTCGACCAAGTGGTTCCCGACCCTTCGTCCGTCGTGGTCAAAGAGGTCGCCGAGCAGGCCCGACAATTCAAGGCCGATGGCGTGCTGGGGCTCGGCGGCGGCAGTTCCTTGGACGCTGCCAAACTGGTGGCGTTGCTGATCAACAGCGAACAGCCCTTGGAGGATTTGTATGGAACCGACAAAGCCCTGGGGGAGCGGGTGCCGCTGGTGTTGGTGCCGACCACGGCAGGCACCGGCTCTGAAGTGACCTGGGTCTCCGTCATCACTGACGAGCAACAGCGCAAGCAAGCGGTGTATTCGTTGCAGCTGATGCCGGACGTGGCGGTGCTCGATCCGAAACTGACACTCGGACTGCCGCCCAGGGTCACCGCCGCCACCGGTTTGGACGCCATGGTGCATGCAATCGAGGCCTACACCAGTCGCACACGCAAGAACCCGATTGCCGATGGCTTGGCCTCCGCTGCCCTGGGATTGCTGGGCGCCAACCTGCGCAAAGTATTGGCCAACGGTCAGGACGTGGCGGCGCGTACGGCGATGCTGCAAGGCTCGCTGATGGCGGGCATGGCCTTCGTCAACGCCTCGGTGGCGGCGATTCATGGGTTGGCCTATCCGCTAGGGGCACGCTTTCACATTCCCCACGGCCACGCCAATGCCCTGGTGATGGCGCCGGTACTGCGTTTCAACTTGAGCGCGGCGCAAAGCCAATATGCGGAGCTCGCGACATACCTGTTGCCGGGCCGCCATTTCGAGCACGAAGCCGAGGCAGCCGAAGCCTTTGTCCAGGCAATTGAAGCGCTGGTGGCCGACAGCGGGCTGGAAACCCGGCTGTCGAAACTGGGGGTGGACGAACCCGCCCTCACCGAAATGGCCAACTCGGTGGTGATGAACCTGCGTCGCCTGATCGACAGCAATCCCAGGGACATGACCGTGCAGGACGTAGAAACCCTCTACCGCAGCATCTTCTAACCGACTGACGCGCATCGCCTGCTAACAGGCGGTGTGCTGAAGGGGTACGCACCCAAATTTGAGGGGCCGTATCAGCTTGCCCTCCCTTTTTTCACCTCGTCTGTCAACGCAGAGGGGAGGGTTTTGTGCGCTTTTTAACCATGAGAATAAAAATAATGAACTGCAGCAGTAAAACTATCCGCATGCTTACACCTGTCGTTAGCACCCATGCTCTCGGACTGGCGCTGGCCGTGTCTGCCTTTCCTGCCCTGGCCGAGGGTTTCTTCGAGGACGCCAAGGCGAGCCTGACGGCGCGCAACTTCTACATCAACCGCAACTTCACCAATCCGGCTTATCCGCAGAGCAAGGCCGAGGAGTGGACCCAGAGCTTTATCCTCGACGCCAAGTCCGGCTTTACCCAGGGGACGGTGGGTTTCGGTGTCGACGTGCTGGGGCTGTATGCGCTCAAGCTCGATGGTGGTCGTGGCACCACCAACACCCAATTGTTACCGGTGCATGACGATGGCCGTCCTGCCGATGATTTTGGGCGATTGGGCGTGGCGTTGAAGGCTCGGCTGTCAAAAACTGAACTGAAGGTCGGCGAATGGATGCCGGTACTGCCGATCCTGCGTTCCGATGACGGCCGCTCCCTGCCACAAACCTTCCGCGGTGGCCAGGTGACTTCCCAGGATATCGACGGTTTGACCCTGTACGGCGGGCAGTTCCGCGGCAACAGTCCACGCAACGACGCGAGCATGGACGATATGTCGATGACCGGGAGGGGCGGGGTTACCTCCGATCGTTTCAACTTTGCCGGGGGCGAGTACAGCTTCAACAGCAAGCAAACCATGATTGGCCTGTGGAATGCCGAACTCAAGGACATCTACAACCAGCAGTTCATCAACCTGGTGCACAGCCAAACAGTGGGTAGCTGGGTATTGGGCGCCAATCTTGGCTACTTCATCGGCAAGGAAAGCGGCAGCGAGCGGGCAGGGGAGCTGGACAACAAAACCGCCTCCGCCATGTTCTCGGCCAAGTATGGCAGCAGCACCTTTTACCTGGGCTTGCAGAAAGTCAGCGGCGACAACGCCTGGATGCGGGTCAATGGCACCAGCGGCGGCACCCTGGCCAACGACAGCTACAACTCCAGTTACGACAATGCCAAGGAGCGGTCCTGGCAGTTGCGTCACGACTTCAACTTCGTTGGTGTGGGCATTCCCGGGTTGACCCTGATGAACCGCTACATCAGCGGTGAAGACGTACACACCGCGACTGTGAGTGACGGCAAGGAGTGGGGCCGGGAGAGTGAGTTGGCCTATGTGATCCAGAGTGGCAGCCTGAAAAACCTGTCGCTGAAATGGCGCAACAGCACCCTGCGTCGCGATTACAGCAGCCTGGAGTTCGACGAGAACCGTCTGATTATCAACTACCCCTTCTCGGCGCTTTAATACCGCTAAACAGATCGCACGCTACGCCAGCGGCTACAGACGTTTGTAGCCGCCGCTCGTTTGTCATTAAGTGAGCACTTTCATTTCAATGTTTTGTATGTCCTGAGCGGTAAGGACGCAAGGCGCATTAGTCGTGCGCTTCAATAACCACCGTGACTGAAAAGGAAAACATCATGACTACTGCAGTTCCTAAGATGGATGATTTTTTGAAGGACGCTCCTTCTAACTGGGGCAAGTGGGGAGCGGAAGACGAAGTTGGCTCTCTGAATTACTTGACCGCGCAAGAAGTCATGCGCGGGGTTGCGCATATTAAGACGGGAAGCGTATTTACTTTACAGCGTATGATCGGTGATCCCGCAGGCGATCCGGTTTGGCCAGGCCGCACCCCGGCGGAACGTACTATGGTTCTCGATGAGTCAAGCTGGGATAATGATCATGGCCCATGTTATCCCGGCGGGTTGCACTACGCTGATGACAAGATCGACGCGTTCCTGCAAGGCTCCACGCAATATGATGCGCTTGGCCACCTCTGGTACGGCGGGAAAATATGGAACGGCTACGACGCGCGAACAACTGTGGGTGGCCTCGACAAGGCCAGTGTCGCACCTATCGGCGAGCGAGGAGTGGTCGGGCGCGGCGTATTACTGGATATGGCACGGCATCGTGGCAAGCGCATGCTGGATAAAGGTGAGACATTCACTCACATGGATCTTATGGCGTGCGCAGAGGCTCAGGGCCATACGATCGAGCCCCACGATATCCTGATTATCAGGACTAACTTCCTTCAAGCTTTCTATGAGCAGGGCGAGGCGTTTTACGACGGATTCTGCGAGCCAGGCCTTACATATTCGGAGGAGCTTGTTCGATGGTTCCATGACAAGGAAATTCCAAACCTTGTCACCGATACCATCGCCAATGAAGTCACGACAGACCCAGTATCAGGTGTGGCTCTGCCACTACACTGCGCTTTGATGCGTAATCTTGGTATCGCCTTTACGGAGATCTGCGACCTGGAAAAGCTAGCTGAAAGTTGCGCGAAAGACAGGCAGTATACTTTCCTTTATGTGGCAGCCCCGCTGAAAGTACATCGCGCTGCCGGATCACCGGTCAATCCGGTAGTGATCAAGTAGTCGTTTATGCTGGGGCAGGTTTACTCCTGCCTCAGCATATGTGAAAGCCGCCGACTTCTGTCTCAACCTAGTACATTCGCTGGCTCGGTGATAGAAGAGTCCATCCGTGGCTGGGCGATCTCTATGGCTCCTTTGTGAGTTTGGCAAGAGTCGAGCCAGGCCACGCGACTTTCATCTAACAACGTTTGCTGCGACCAGCTAGGCCGAGTGATTGCTCGAACCCTCGAGCAATTTACCTGGCGATGCAAGTATGTTGCGGCCTAACTCCAGCCACGCCTTAGCCGCGAAAGAAAGTTCGCCTTGCCCTCACCATGCGAGTGATACTTTCCAGGTCAGCGATGGTGATCGGATTCCTGCGATCGTGAAGCTGTTAGCGTCAAGTGTGTCGCAGAATATGCGGGGGATGAGGGTAATTCCGACACCCAGATTCGCCTACATCGGCGCTGGACCCTGAGGTGTGGGAGAAGTGCAGAAAGTCATCCAAGGGCTTGCAGAAGAAGGTCGGACCATGATCATGGTGACCCATGAAATGGGTTTTGCCCGCAAGGTCTCGAACCAACTGCTGTTTCTTCATCAGGGGCTGGTCGCGGAGCAGGGGGGGAGGCAGAAATTCTGGACAACCCCCGAAGCGAGCGTCTGCAGCAATTTCTGTCCAATGGATTGAAGTGAAAAACCTTCTATATGAGTAACGGAAGACATACCCTCAGGGCTTTCGAACCGTTGGGGCGTATCGACGAGGCAATTATTGATGAGCTGCGTCACAACGTGCGTCACTTACAAAAACTTGCCTCACTTGTTCATTTGAGTCAGAGACCTTGCCAGCAGCGTGTACGTAAGTTGGATAAGACTAGGGGGGAGCGAAAAACGGCATTACTGACTGAATAGCATCAGTCAGCAAATGCGAAGGTGCTATGTGCAAAAGTACAGAACTGAGTGAAGGGCACTCGCTGAGTCAATAAGTTGCACGTCCACCCGAGAGGTCGAATGTAAAGCCAGTCGTAAAACTACACTCGGAACTTGCAATCCACGCAACCATCGCGGCGACTTCTTCGATCTTTACAAAGCGGCCCATCGGAATCTTGGCCTTGATGGTTGCGATAAACTCAGGTGTAACTTGTTTTAGGAGGTCGGTTTCGGCCATTGTCGGAGCGATACAGTTCGCCAAAACTCCTGAGTCGGCTAACTCCTTTGCGATGGACTTCGTGTAGGCAATGACCCCCCCTTTTGCTGCTGCGTACGCACTACTACCAGGATTGCCTTCTTTGCCGGCGATAGAGGCGACGTTGACAATGCGACCATATCCATTCGCCCGCATTTGCGGAATCGCTGCGCGGCAGGTGTTAAAAATTCCTGTGAGATTGATGTTTAGCACTCTCTGCCATTCGTCAATAGGGTATTCCCAAGTCGGGCTAATAACTCCGTTGATCCCCGCATTGTTCACTAAAATTTCGATTTTTCCAGTGACTGCAAGTGCTTCACCAAATGCTGTTTGAACTGCATTTGGATCTGAAACGTCGACGCATTGATTTAAAATCGGAGTAAAACCTGCTTGAGCAACATCAAAATCGTTGAAGTTGATATCCCAAAGGATGATCTTCTTGCCGTCTGCGGCTAACCGCCGTGCGATACCTAGGCCAAGCCCTCGAGCGCCGCCTGTAATCAGTGCTGTCTGGACTACATCTGTCGTACTCATTTTCTTCTCCCTCGATATCCGCGTCGGGTGTATTGATCGTATTTTAAGGACGGTATAGCCACCGTCTTGCTTCAATGGTGGCTACGCCGGTATTTCGTCGTCGTAGACGCTGCGCAACGTTGCGGTAGACAAGGTGGCTGATAATGTAATTTCAACTGCCGAGCGTCTGCGCCTTGAATCATCCGTAAAGGTCTCAGTCGTGCAAGTTGACCCAGCGGTATGACCAGAGGCTGGTCAACCCGCCGGCTAGGCAAAGACCACCGAGTAACAGCGCAACAGGAAGATACGAACCATTCGCATGATTGATTAACAATGTTGCTATCAATGGCATAAATCCACCGGTTGCACCGGCGAGGGCATATCCAAAGCCCGCTCCGCTATAGCGAACTTTTGTATCAAATAAGCCCGAAAACCATACAGGCTGGACCGCTGTTGCCATATTATGGCAAATATTGATTAAGAAAAAAAATCCAAGTGCTATTAGCGGTATCGAACCAGTTTGTAAGGCGTGAAAAAATGGGATAGCCGTAATCGCGCCGACTATGGAGGCTATTATGTAGAACCATCGAATTCCAAAGTGGTCCGCTAGTTTCGCAAACGTTGGTAGGGTAATCATCGCGAGCGTCATCGAGATCATTGATGCCACCATCACGCTGTCAGGTGAAGCTGTCGTGTAATTAGTGACGTAGGCCAAGGAAAAAGTGAAGGCCAGATAATAGGTGCTTTGATCGAGTAATCGCATACCGATGACCGCAAGAACTTGCAGGGGTCTCGTTTTGAGCACGATGCTTAGTGGGGCAGCTACTTCAGTCTGATGCTCTTTAACTTCTTGGAATTTTTCAGACTCTGGAACGGAGCGACGTATCCAGAGTGCGAACAATGCAAGAGAAATACTGAGCAGGAAAGGTATCCGCCAGCCCCACTCCAGGAATTGCTCGGGTGTCGTCAGCTTCTTACAAAGGAAAAAGACGGCGGTACCAATTAACAGACCGATGAAGGATCCAGTCTGTACACCGGCAGATAGAAAATTTCGGCGTTCCTTGGGCGCGCTTTCAACGGCCATCAAGGCTGCTCCTCCCCATTCTCCTCCCACAGCGAAGCCTTGAATTGCACGCAGTGCCACCAGCATGATCGGCGCCCATATACCCGCCGTCTCGTAAGTCGGTAGTGCGCCGATTAGCGCGCTGGCCAGCCCCATGATCAGCACCGTGAGCATGAGCATTGTCCGCCGCCCCATCTTGTCACCGAAGTGCCCGAATACGGCCCCCCCCAGTGGACGAAAAAGGAAACCAACGGCAAAGGTGCTGAGCGAAACTAGAAGGCCAGTCGTGGGCTCATCAGAAGGGAAGAACAAGGGGGCGAACACAGTAGCGGCAGCGGTCCCATAGAGGAAGAAGTCGTACCAGTCGACAATAGCTCCCACAGTGCCGGCGAGCGAAGCGCGGCGCGCATCCACAGGTGATTTAGACGGTGGAAGAGCGGCAGTATGCGGCGATCGGGACGAACTCTGCACGTCAAGGTTGGTTGTCATCCTCTGCTCCAATTTAATTGTTATTAGTTCCGGTTGATATGACACAGCCAGATGTAGGCGGGTGACAGAGGGTATCGATGTTTTTGATTTGTTTCGGTCACCCGTTGAGCTTATAGTGGCACAGCCAGGGAGAAAGTGGAATAGTATTCCAGTGACACAGGAAGGTTATTCCATGTACCGTTCGATTATCGCCCAGCCTTTTGCGTGGTAAGCAAAAAACTGGCGGTCGGCAGCTGCAGCTGCAGCTGACGATAGACGGTAGAGACTTGCCTAGCGTTAATGGGCGAAGTGCCACGCGTCATCATTTTCTAACGCGCTATCTCCCTCCTGCAGCTAAAAAATATATATCACAGAGAAATAACGCGTTATTTTGAATCAAGAGGTAGTCCTTTATGAGTGGTAATTCTGATATTCGCAGTACGTCATTGGCCAACCTGACAATAGGCCGAACTCCCCAGCCTGAACTAATTCATGCAGCTGCTGACGCCGGATTCGGCAAAGTTGGTTTGCTTCTGATGACCGCCACCACCCAGCCTCTTCAATACGAAGTCCTGGGCAGGCCGCAAGTAATTAGCGATATCAAACAAGCTCTTCGTGATACAGGAATTGGTGTGTTTGACATTGAGGCGTTCGTTCTTTCGCCGGAAACTAATCTCGAGAAATTCAAGCCTGCGCTGGAATTGGGGGCTGAACTTGGTGCCACCCATATTTCGTCGATTGGAACAGAGCTTAGCGCTACTGCTAAGTTTCTTTCAGACGAGCAGCGAGTTGACCTTTTTGGGCGCTTATGTAATGAAGCTGCCCAATTTGGATTGACAGTGGGTGTGGAGTTCATGCTTTATCGTGATATAAAAACATGGCAGGAAGCGTTGTATATGATTGAGGCGGTCAATCCCTCAAATGCTGGATTGATTTTAGATGTACTACATTTCTTTCGTGGAAGTGGAACACCCTCGGACATCAAAAAGATACCTGTCGACCGAATCGCATATGCGCAGCTGAGTGACTGCTCGAATATTTCTCCATCAGTAGAGATGCTTGCTTTGGAGGCGCGTACGTCAAGGCTTCATTTAGGCGATGGCATAATTCCTTTGAGGGAGATAATCATGGAACTCCCGAAGGATCTCCAGTTAGTTATTGAAACGCCAGTTTCTGCCGAGCTGTCTCTTTCTCCGTCTAAACGAGCCATCTCAGCAGCACAGCGGAGCGCTGATTTCTTCAAGTCCGGTAAGAAACTCTAGTTTCTAAAGGATATGGATATATCAAAATCTTGTTCCTGGTCTTGATTTTTGGTTTTTAAATATATGGGCCCCGCGCTGAGCGGGGCTTTATTGTTAAGAAAAAAACGTGGCCAGCTCCAAATGCCTATAGTAGTGAAAGTGGGTAGTTGATGATCAGCCGGTTTTCATCGAAACTGTTAGTGCGACCCCAATCGCGGCGCATGGTAGAGTTGCGCCACTTGAAGTTCAGTGTTTTCAGTGGGCCTGACTGGACAGTGTAGGCCAGCTCGCTCTCGCGCCCCCACTCGCTACCATCGTCGGTACTGCCGTTATGTACATTATTACCACTGATGTATCGGTTCATCATTGTTAGGCCGGGCACGCCGAGGGCGGCGAAGTCATAGTCATGACGCAGTTGCCAGGAGTCTTCCTTGGGGTTGTCATAGCTGGAGCTGTAACTGTCGTTAGCCAGCGTACTGCTGCTGGCACCATTGACGCGGAACCATTCGTCGTTGCCCATAACCTTCTGCAGGCCGACGTAAAAGGTGCTGGCGCCGTGCTTGGCGGAGAACATCCCGGAGAAAGTGCGGTTGTCCAGGTCGCCGGCCCTGGCGCTGCCGTCTTCCTTACCCCAGAAGAAGCCAAGGTTGGCGCCCAGCAGCCAGTCGCCAAGCGGCTGGAAGTGCTGTGCCTGCAGGTACTTCTGCTGATAGATGTCATTCAGCTCTGCGTTCCACAGTCCAACCAAGGTGCGGTTGTCATTGAAGCGGTATTCTCCTCCAGCGAAGTTGAAACGGTCGGACTTGAAGTTGGGGCGAGTATTGAGGCTCATGTCCTCCATGCTTGCGTCGTTACGTGGGCTGTTCTGGCGGAACTGGCCGCCGTAGAGGGTGAGGCCGGCAATTTCCTTTGAGGTAATCTGGGTACCCTGGAAGGTCTGGGTTAGCGAGCGACCGTCGTCGGAACGCAGGATCGGCAGCGCCGGGGCCCATTCGCCAACCTTCAGTTCGGTCTTCGAGGTGCGCGCTTTGCCGGCTACCGCCAGGCGACCGAAGTCATCGGCTGGGCGGCCATCGTTGTGCACTGGTAACAGTTGGGTGCCGGCGGTACCCTTGCCGCCGTCGAGCTTGATGCTGTATAGGCCAAGCACGTCCAGGCCAAGGCCGATGGTTCCCGGAGTGAAGCCGGACTTAACATCGAAGATGAAGTTTTGTGTCCATTCCTCGGCCTTGGCCTGAGCGCTGTCATTGACGAAGTTGCGGTTCATGTAGAAGTTGCGCAGCGTCAGACTCGCTGCGGAGTCTTCGATGAATCCCCCTTCAGCACCTGACGCGGCCTCCCCCAGAAATCCTGCCGCAATAGACGCAGATAAGTAAGTAATCGCCCTATAAGTATATTTGGTCCGAGTAGAGTTCTTATTGTTCATTTTGTCATCTTCCCATGTGGAGCCCCTATCGACGGATGAGGAGAGTCCGTCACGCCTGCCTTTGGGGCTGCGTGGTGGCACGTAGGAGCTCTTTTAAAGGATGGTGCACCCACCCGTAACATCAGCTAATGAAGCTTGTCGCGATTACTCGTGGCACTCTGTCGCTTTGCCCTCGGCCTTAATGGGGGCCAGCGTCTGTGAGGGGGTTATCAGGAACTGCGCCTACCAACACATCCTTAGTACTTAGAATGCGGAATAATGCAGGCAGTGATTGGGGCGAATACCATCACTTCAGCTTGCTGCTGCGTTAGTAAGTTATGGCACAGAAAGCTCACCAAACCTTGCCATTGCTGCTCAAGAGCAGTTGCCCCGCTCTTGCGAATATAGAGCCGCAGAACATCGCCTCCGCTATGATGAAAATCTGCTGGGGAATTGTTCGCAAGGCACGTAGAGATTACGCATCACGTTACTTTGTCGCGAGAGCGCTATTTATATGCTGTTCCATCGGTGATTCATAATCCTGAACTCCGGCGGCGTGTCGCCCTGCAATATATCCAAAGGTCACTGCTGGTCCCAGGTTAATCCCGCCAGAGGGATAGAGGCCACCCATGATACTTGCCATGTCTGCTCCAGCAGCATAGAGGCCTATGATCGGCTCATTGTTGTCTCTAAGCACTTGGGCCGAGGCGTTAGTTCTCAAACCTGCGAATGTTCCGAAACTGCCAGGTAGTACTTTGACTGCATAGAAAGGACCATGCTCGATCGGTGCCAAACAAGGATTAGGGCCACTATGCAGAGGGTCACCACTTTTACGATTGAAAGGAGTAGCACCACGCTCAAAAAGAGGGTCTTCGCCGAGCCGCGCGTGCTCGTTAAAAGAACGAATGGTCTCTGCAAGACCTGTTGGGTCAATGCCACATTGCTGTGCAAGTGCGGGAATTGAGTCCCCGCGCTTTAGATAGCCGCTTCGAATATAGGAGCCGACAGGAAAGGGGAAGGGGCGTGCGTGACCTAGTCCATAACGTCTTTGAAAACGATGATCGCAGATGAGCCAAGAAGCGACTTCTTGGTCTGCTGGGACAGCAGCAATCATTGCTGTTGTGTAGTCGTAGTACCCGTTCGCTTCATTTACGAAGCGTTTGCCATTGGCAAGTACCCCGATACTACCAGGCTTCGCACGGTCGATAATGTGTGGGAAATGACCTGTACTTCCATCCCTATAGACCAGTCGTGACACTGGCGCCCACGCAGCTGGAGAGGCGAGGTCTGTCGCAAGTTCCCCGCCTGCAGATTCGCCAAGCGTGACACCGTCACCACTGCAGCTTTCGGGTGGTAGAGCAAGATGCTCAGTACCCGACGGAGTCCGTGGAAAATACAACTTACGGCGATCAATATCGTTTGGGAAGCCGCCAGTAGCCAAAACGACGCCTCTTGTAGCATGAATTTCCATTTCGCCGGTTTGGCTACCAATGACTGCGCCACGAACAGCTCCATCTTCGATAACCAGGCGCTTGGCCGGAGCCGACTCAATCAAAGTGACTCCTAATTTCTCGGCGGACTTTGCCAGGCGCGCAACCAGTGCGACGCCATTTACGAGTTGCATCGCGCGACCATGAAATGCGAGATCCAATAAGTGTCGACCGACCCGTCTCGCAACATGAACCACCGACTTTAGTGAGCGCGTCAGGCTGAGAAATGCAGCAAGATCTGAGCCCGCCATGATTGGCATACCCATCACCGATGTCTCTCGCATTGTTCTTCGCAGACGGTTCATTAGGGGGCCGACTGCTCGACCATCATACGGGGCCGCAATGATCTGGTGGCCCCTTACGGCAGCACCGGGAGTATTGCCATGCATATCCGGGATTTCGTTTCCGTCGACAAAGCGCAGCTCTGTGTGGGTTTCGAAAAATGAAACCATGTTCGAACAATTATTGAGGAAGGCGTCGATACGTGCCTCGTCGTAATGAGAGCCGAGTTCGTTCCTGAGGTACATCCGCGGTTGCTGAGGATCTTCATGTATCCCAGCTCGCTTTGCGAGTGGGTTGCCGGGAACCCACATCCATCCCCCAGACCAGGCACTAGCCCCGCCGAACACTTCGTCCTTCTCCACGACAATCACACTGAGGCCGTGCCACGCAGCGGTAACTGCAGTGGCCAATCCAGCGGCTCCAGACCCAATCACCAACAAGTCGCAGCACAACGCGCGCTCTGCCATTTTCGCCTCCAAATAAATACTCTGAAGGGAAGATAATGGAAAAGTATTCCAGTGTCACTGGAAAATAATTCCTTTCATCGCGAAGAAATATTTTATCCTCGGCGTGACTGGTTCTGTCAGCCGTTATTTCAAGCGGTCTTGACGCTCGGTCCGGGGCTGGCCAAGGGAGTGCTACTAATGTCTTTCTGAGGGTGGAGCTAGTAAGCATGCTGGTGAGCACTACCAGACCGCGTTTCCTTGCTTTTGTGGTAAACCCGTCCATAGGAGGTGGAAAAAAATTCCAGTATGATTGGCGGATTACAATGACTGCATGCACGGAGGTTGTTAATGGTAAGCGTGTCGGCTTTACAAGGACCAAGCTATTCCGGGGTGCTAGATCGCGGATTGGCAGTAATTGAGCTGCTGTCTGGGCGGGCGGAGGGTATGTCGTTGACGTCGATTTCGGAGGTTTTACGCATCCCTCGCAGTGCGACACACCGGCTTATGACTTCGTTATCGGAACATGGCTATATACGTCAGGAGCAGGATCGCGGCATATATGTTCTGACAACAAAGCTACAGGTACTGGCATTCAGGCATCTGGCATCAAGTGGATACATCGACGCCGCTCAGCAGGTCCTTGATCGCCTTGCCGAAAAAACTGGAGAGCTGGTTCGCCTTGCGGTCGAAGACAATGGGCAGTTGATTTGGGTTGCTAAAGCCCAGGGCGCTCGATTCGGACTTCGGTATGACCCTGACATGGGCATGATTTCAAAGCTTTCATGTTCGGCGACCGGGTTCGCCTGGCTGTCGAAAATGGAGGATAAGGATGCCATCGCTGCTATTGAAGAGCAGGGTTACGGAACACCGGGGGACTTTGGTCCGCGAGCGCCACAGACGGCCGCCAAGGTATTGGAGCACATACACGAGGCTCGTAAGCGAGGTTATGCGATTGGGATGCAGACCTATTCGGATTGGATGGCTGCGATCGCGACCGTATTGATTCACCCCCTAAGTGGGAGACCAATAGGTGTGGTGAGCGTGGCGGGCCCCCTTTCTCGGCTGGCTGAAGACCGATTACACGAACTCGCTCCTCTTTTGATGGCATCTGCTGAAGAAATCAGTCAGTTGATTCCTGGTTCTCCGTCTCTAATGAGCCCGGGCGCTGCCAGAAAGACAATAAGTACCTGAACCCGGTCATTTTAGGGGACGTGATAACCTAATCTTCGACATGTACCGAGAGGATAGGGGGACTCACCCTCAGTAGACTAGTGATGAAAGACCTGTAGCGGGGCTGAAGAGAAGGGGGGGCACTTTCATTGAGGGGCTTAGCCCTGAAAGCGTTCCCGCATTGCTAGCCAAGGTTCAGGCAGACATTTATGAGGTCACCTTGGGTAGCTGCAGAATCGGAACAGAGCAAAGGTCTTCAATCTTCTTGATCGAATGCTGACGCAAGAATTCTGGGCTCGCGACAGGCAGGATGACCTCTTCCAGCTTCAGCAAGACATCTGGATTGGCTGCGTAGAAGTCGCTGAGTACGGGTAACAGCCAGTTTGACGCTGCGACACTGGTGCGCAGCCTGACCACGCCACTTTCTTCCACCGCAGGGCGCAATGCCAAGGCTGTGTTCTCGATGTTGTTGAAAGCAGCCGTCACTGAAATGAGCAGTTTCCTCCTCGCGTCAGTGAGTTCCAGGCGTGTGCCAAACCGGACAAACAGTGAAACCCCAAGGGTGTGTTCAAACTCCTTGATCTGACTGCTGATCGCCGGTTGTGAAATTAGCTGTTCCTCTGCGGCGCGCGCGAAATTGCAACGCCTGGCCGCAGCTTCAAATACAACGCGTCGGTTCGCGCTTTATGTCTTCTCCGTTCATCCGACGGGCAGCGCTCCCCGGTTACATGAGCGACTGTTACTTTGTTTCGAGGGTGTGCACAGCGGGAGGGGAGCATGCGTCGGCGATACTTCAGCTAGAGTGGACGGGTATGCTCGCTTCAGCCGACCCGTTCAATCTCAAATTCATGCGGCGCTACCCATTCCCTGCACTAGCATGATCTCGGCGATGATCGGTACCGGCGTCATCAGGTGAGTGCGCATCATGGTGCTGGCCCGTGGCGCATCGCGGGCCAGAATAGCTTCAACCAGCGCGGCATGTTCCTTGCGCTTCAACGCCAGGGCTTCTTCGGAGAAAACCGTCTGGGTCAGCCAAAGGTGGCGGTAGCGTTCGGCCTGGTCAAATAGATAGCCACGCGCCTGTAACAGGTGTTTTGAGCCGCAACCGGTGGCGATAGCAGTGTGGAAGGCCTTGTGCCGTTCGTCCCAGACATCCAAGACCTGCTCTCGGGTTTTGACATCCATGACTTTCGAGAGGGTATGGGACTGGGCAAGGATCTGCGCCTCCCAGGCGTCGTCACCGCGCTCAATGGCCAAGCCTACGATCATCGCCTCGAGGTTGGCGCGGGCATCGTAGATGTCCTGCATTTCCTTCAACGACATGGGCGCGACCCGGTAGCCCTTCTGGCTGATCACCACTACCAGATGTTCGGCCACCAATTGCGAAAGCGCCTCTCGCAGTGGGCCAACCCCCAAGTCATAACGCTCCTTGAGCCCGCTCATGAGGAGCTTCTCTCCGGGCTTGAAGACCCCACGAATGATGTCCTGTTTGAGCCGCTCATACCCGCTGAATGCAGAGTTCTGCTTGGGGGCGAGGCTATCCAAAGGTGCTGCTCCTGATATCGACAAGGTCCAATCATACCTAAACATCTGTCATACGAAAAATATAAGACGGAATGATGTTTTGTCGATTAACAATAAAAATGTAGACATTATTATTTTGTGGCGATATTTTTGACCTGCGCCTGATCCAGATCAATGCTGGAAGGGCTAATCCCTACCTTCTGCCCAGGAACTGCCATGAACGCCTTTACTCAGATTCAGGACCTTGTGATGCCACTCCCATCGGAGACTAAGGGCTTCATCCTTACCCCTTCCAGTCAGTCGCCGCGTCTGCTTGAGCTGAAATTCGCCAAGGAAACCGTCGACGCATTCGTCACGGCGGTGGCGCAATGGCCGGTCCAGGCCCTGGAGTACAAGTCGTTCCTGCGTTTCCGGGTCGGTCAGATCCTTGACGAGCTGTGCGAGGGCACCCTGCGCCCGGTGTTGGTCAACACCATTCTGGACCGCGCCACCGGCGGCATGCTGATCACGCCTGAAGGTTTGAATGACGTGACCCACGCCGATGACATGGTCAAGTTCTCCTCGGCCGTCGCACACCTGATCGGTCGCTCCAACTTCGATGCCATGAGCGGACAGTTCTACGCGCGCTTTGCAGTGGTCAACACCGACAATTCCGACAGTTACCTGCGCCAGCCACACCGGGTCATGGAACTGCACAACGACGGCACCTTCGTTCAGGAGCGTACCGACTACGTGCTGATGATGAAGATCGACGAGCAGAACATGGAAGGCGGCAACACCCTGCTGCTGCACCTGGACGATTGGGAAGACCTGCACCACTACTACACGCACCCGCTGGCCCGCCGTGAAATGCGCTTCACCGCGCCACCGAGCAAGAACGTGCGTGAAGACGTGTTCCACGCGGTGTTCGACAACGACGCCGAAGGCCGCCCGACCATGCGCTATATCGACCAGTTCGTGCAGCCCAAGGACTTCGAGGAAGGCATCTGGCTGACCGCCATGAGCGAGTCCCTGGAAGGCAGCCAGAAGAAGGTTTCGATACCGGTGCCGGTCGGCAGCTTTGTGCTCGTCAACAACATGTTCTGGCTGCACGGTCGTGACCGCTTCACCGCCCACCCGGGCCTGCGTCGTGAGCTGATGCGTCAGCGCGGTTATATCAGCTACCAAAAAACCATGTACCAGCGCGGCCAGTAAGGTTTGCCAAACGCCGGAGTGACGAGGGCCACCTCATGTGGCCCTTGTCGTGCTTCCAACAAGAACGTAATTCAGGTGGGTGCAAGCTAATGGCTGCGTACGACTTCATCATCATCGGTGGCGGCATTGTGGGCATGTCCACGGCCATGCAACTGGCTCAGGTTTACCCGGACGCAAAAATCCTCCTGCTGGAGAAAGAGTCCGGCCCGGCCAAGCACCAGACCGGCCACAACAGTGGCGTAATCCATGCCGGCGTCTACTACACCCCGGGCAGTTTGAAGGCGCGCTTCTGCCTGGAAGGCAACAAGGCCACCAAGGCCTTCTGCGACAAGCACGGCATCCGTTACGACGAGTGCGGCAAGCTGCTGGTGGCCACCAACGAGCTGGAAATGCAGCGCATGAGCGCGCTGTGGGACCGCACCGAAGCCAACGGTCTGAGGCGTGGATGGCTGTCGGCCGCCGAGTTGCGCGAGCGCGAGCCGAACATCGTCGGCCTGGGCGGTATCTTCGTGCCGTCGAGCGGCATCGTGAACTATGCCGAGGTTACCGCAGCCATGGGCCGCGAATTCGAAGCCGCCGGTGGTGAAATCCGCTACAACAGCGAAGTCGTCGCCATCGACGAGCGTCCCGATGAAGTGGTGGTCCGCACCGACACCCTGGAACACCACGGGCGCTTCCTGATCACCTGCTCGGGCCTGATGGCTGACCGCGTGGTGCGCATGCTCGGGATCAAGCCCAACTTCATCATCTGCCCGTTCCGCGGCGAGTATTACCTGCTGCCCAAACAGCATAATCAGATCGTCAACCACCTGATCTATCCGATCCCGGATCCGTCCATGCCATTTCTCGGCGTGCACCTGACCCGCATGATCGACGGCACCGTCACTGTCGGCCCCAACGCAGTGCTGGCGATGAAGCGCGAAGGCTATCGCAAGACCGATTTTTCGCTGTCGGACATGTTCGAAACCATGACCACCCCGGGCATTCTCAAGGTGCTGATGAAGAACCTGCGCCCCGGTCTGATCGAGATGAAAAACTCACTGTTCAAGGGCGGCTACCTGAAGGAAGTGCAGAAGTACTGCCCGAGCATCAACAAGAGCGACCTCACCGCCTACCCGGCCGGTGTGCGCGCCCAGGCGGTCTCGCTTGACGGCAAGTTGATCGACGATTTCCTGTTCGTCAACACCGCCCGTAGCGTCAGCGTCTGCAACGCCCCGTCGCCTGCAGCGACCTCCGCCATCCCGATCGGCGCATACATCGTCGACAAGGTCCGTGAGCAGCTAGCAAGTGCCGGTGTCAGTTTTGTCAAACCCGCCAACTCCACTCGGACCGCCCCGATGGCGGCTTCCGGCGCAACCCGCTAACGAGGAATTTCGCGTGCAACTCAACGATCAGAAACTGTTTCGCCAGCAAGCCTATATCGACGGTGTCTGGGCAGATGCTGACAGTGGCCAGACCCTCATGGTCAACAACCCGGCCACCGGTGAAATCATTGGCAGCGTGCCGAAGATGGGGGCGACCGAAACCCGTCGTGCCATTGAAGCCGCTGACAAGGCGCTACCGGCCTGGCGCGCCCTGACCGCCAAGGAGCGCGCCAACAAGCTTCGCAAGTGGTTCGACTTGATGATGGCCAACCAGGAAGACCTGGCCCGCCTGATGACCCTGGAGCAAGGCAAGCCACTGACCGAGTCCCGTGGCGAAATCGCTTATGCCGCTTCCTTTCTGGAGTGGTTCGGCGAAGAGGCCAAGCGTGTGTATGGCGACATGATCCCCGGTCACCAGGTCGACAAGCGCCTGATGGTGCTCAAGCAGCCGATCGGTGTCACCGCCGCCATCACTCCGTGGAACTTCCCTTCGGCGATGATCACCCGCAAGGCCGGTCCGGCCCTGGCCGCCGGCTGCACCATGGTCCTCAAGCCGGCCTCGCAAACGCCTTACTCAGCCCTGGCCTTGGCCGAGCTGGCCGAGCGCGCCGGCATTCCGAAAGGCGTGTTCAGCGTGGTCACCGGCAGTGCCGGCGAAGTCGGCAGCGAGCTGACCGGTAACCCGCTCGTGCGCAAGCTGACCTTCACCGGCTCCACCGAAATCGGCCGCCGGCTGATGATCGAGTGCGCCAAGGACATCAAGAAGGTGTCGCTGGAACTGGGCGGCAATGCACCCTTCATCGTCTTCGATGACGCCGACCTGGACGCCGCTATCGAGGGGGCGTTGATCTCGAAGTACCGCAACAACGGCCAGACCTGCGTCTGCGCCAACCGTCTGTATATCCAGGACGGTATCTACGACGCCTTCGTCGAAAAACTCACCGCGGCCGTGGCCAAGTTGAACATTGGTAATGGCCTGGAAAACGGCATCACCACCGGCCCCCTGATCGACGCCAAAGCCATGGCCAAGGTTCAGGAGCACATTGAAGACGCTGTGAGCAAAGGCGCTCGCGTGGTTGCCGGCGGCAAGCCGCATGCCCTGGGCGGGACCTTCTTTGAGCCGACCGTGCTGGTTGATGTTCCGCGCAACGCCGCCGTTGCCAAGGAAGAAACTTTCGGTCCGCTGGCACCGCTGTTCCGCTTCAAGGATGAAGCCGATGTGATCGCCATGGCCAACGATACCGAATTCGGTCTGGCGTCCTACTTCTATGCTCGCGACTTGAGCCGGGTGTTCCGTGTGGGCGAAGCGCTGGAATACGGCATTGTCGGCGTCAACACCGGGATCATCTCCAACGAAGTCGCGCCGTTCGGTGGCATCAAGGCCTCGGGTCTGGGTCGTGAAGGCTCCAAGTACGGCATTGAGGACTACTTGGAAATCAAATACCTCTGTATCGGCGTGTAATTACGACGGACATTCATCAAGCGTCAAGTGGGGGTGGAAATGAACACCCACCGAAACCTGTAACAATGTCATATGGCTGTCATTCCCCGGAGTTCCTTAATATGAATCGCTCGTATCTTTCGCTCGCCGAAAAGGATGTTCAGTATCAACTGCACCCCTACACGGATGCGCGACTGCACCAGGAAGTAGGCCCGCTGATCATCGAGCGTGGCGAAGGCGTTTACGTCTATGACAATCAGGGCAAGCGTTATCTTGAAGCGATGTCGGGTCTTTGGAGTGTGGCGCTGGGTTTCAGTAATGAGCGCCTGATCAAGGCGGCAGAGCAACAGCTACGCAAACTGCCCTTTTATCACCTCTTCAGCCACAAGGCTCACACGCCCAGTATCGAATTGGCCGAGAAGCTGATCGAACTCGCCCCGGTGCCGATGAGCAAAGTCTTCTTCACTAACTCAGGCTCTGAAGCCAACGACACCGTCGTCAAGATGATCTGGTATCGCAACAATGCCATCGGCAAGCCTGGCAAAAAGAAGTTCATCAGCCGTCACAATGCGTATCACGGCATTACTGCTGTCAGCGCCAGTTTAACCGGGCTGCAGGTGAACCAACGTGGTTTTGACGTGCCGTTGCCCGGCTTCTTTCACGTTGCTTGTCCGCACCACTATCGCAATGCCAAACCTGGCGAGACCGATGAACAATTTGCTGATCGCCTGGCAACCGAACTGGAAAATGTCATCCTCCGGGAGGGCCCGGAAACCGTAGCCGCTTTTTACGGCGAACCGCTGATGGGGGCGGGCGGCGTGATCGTGCCTCCGCGCACATATTGGGACAAGGTTCAAGCGGTGTGCCGCAAATATGACGTGCTGGTCGTTGCGGATGAAGTGATTTGCGGCTTTGGTCGTACCGGTAAAATGTTTGGCTGCGAAACCTTCGGTATCAAGCCGGATGTCATGGTGGTTTCCAAGCAACTATCTTCTTCGTATCAACCGATCGCGGCAGTCCTGATCAACGATAAGGTCTTCGAGGGGATCGCTGATCAGAGCCACACCTTCGGTACTCTGGGCCATGGCTTCACCGGCAGCGGCCACCCGGTTGCGACTGCAGTTGCGCTGGAAAACATAAAAATCATCCAGGAAGATCGGCTTGTCGAGCGCGCCTGCGAGTTGGGCGAACAACTTCAGGCCGGACTGGCTCAATTTGCTGATCATCCGCTGGTAGGGGAGGTCAGGGGCTGTGGACTGATCGCCGCTGTAGAGCTCGTTGCGGATCGTCGGACAAAGGAACCGCTGGATACGGTTGGGAAGCTGGGGCGCTACCTGGCGGGACGTGCGCAGGAGTACGGCATGATCACAAGGGCGATGGGAGACTCGATCGCATTCTGTCCACCACTGATATCCACGACAGAAGAAATACAGTTTGTGGTTGATACGTTCAGCCGTGCACTCGACGACACTGACCGTTGGTTTGGTCTGGGTGTCAACCAAAGCATGTGGCATCAGTGGGAGGGCTACACGCACAACTCCTGATAGCGCGTCTCGGTGTCATGAAGGTGCATCGATTATCGGCGCGGCCCGAGTACTGGTCGCGCCACCATCTTCGTTTCGTGAGTAAAAAATGATTCTTCACGGATTACCGGGAAAGATGCTCTTGATCTTCATGAAAAAGAGCTCGCTGTCCCGGTAGCCGTACACCCTCTGTTTGATAACCATGATTTATATCTTTTTAATTAATCGGTGTGAGTTGACCAACGAATCCGGCTCACAACGTCTCTAGGTCAGCCTGTTGTTCCGGGTGCTGGCTAACCTCCAGGTCAAAAGCTGTATTCATTTCCACTACAGCCGCCTCGATTTGAGTGCGTCCCCTCTGGCTCCAAACTTCGAAAAATGATCTGACCGCAACGCGGGTTTTAGTCAGGCCCGACAGGCAGGAAACGTGTGGAGTGAGGCGTCAAAGTACTTGTTTTAGTCGTTCACGGACTTCGTGAAGAACCCAGTGGCTGCGCGACCCACTGCGGCTCCTTCTAAAGGTTGTGATCTTCCAGTGTCGCGGCGAGAGTGCACAGCTTCGTCAACTCGGTTGAGATGATTTTTGTGCAATTGCCTGATGGAATAGGCGGCTAGAATGGGGGCCACTTTCGGTAGCAGAGTGCATGGCGACCTCCAGCCATCCATGGCAGGAGCTTTCATTCGATGGGGCTTTTCCTGATGCGTCTGGGTTGAGATTTGGTTCTTCAAACCAAGATGGAGTCTTGATCAAAACCTTGGGACAGGCCGCTCTACGACGCTCCAATATGACGATGTGTCGATAAGGCTCAGGACGCGACCCTGTTCTTTGTCCAGGCTCAGGGTGCCTCGGATCAAATCACCGGCCAGCCAACTCGGTGTGTTAGCCGCCAGCACTCTACCTTCGGCATTGAGCAACAACGCCTCGTTACTGACTCGCATGAGGCTGCGTACGAGCAAGGGTTCCAAGGAGTGCAGAGAAATATCGGCAGCGGCCACACCAATGAAGCGATCTGCGAAAAAGATAGGAACCGAGAAGGCAACAATGTACTGCTCCGTGCCGTACAAATCCACAAACGGGCCGTCTATGGAGGGCTGCCGGGTTTGCTGGGGGCGAGTGTACCAAGGCATGTGCAGGTAATCGTAAAAGCGGTCGCTACGGCTATTAAAATTCAGTGTCAGAGGCTGGATCTCTTCTTTTTGGGTTCGGCACCACCACTCCAGATGCATCTCGCGATCTTCCAGCTCACCAGGAGCGAAGACAACTCCGGCGCCATGAAACTTGAGGCTCTCCGAGTTCAGGATCTGTCGGATTATCGGCAGCAATGGCTTGAGGTCGCCTTGGCTGGGGTGCTTCGTGTTGCAACACAGATGTTCCCAAATGCTCAATACTTGGGCGCTCATATCGTTGAGCCCCTTGAATACGTTACTAATGGAAGCGTTGATCAACGTGGCACATTGGGACAACTCGTTTGCTGACATTTCGTTAGCCATGGCTCTACCTCATGACTCAGAGAAGACAATGCGGTGCCTGCAGTCGACGGGGTATGCGACACCGAGCTGCATAGCGAGCGAATAATTCAGCAAGTTTCGTTCCATTCATTAGTCGCCTTCTGCCATTTGTTGTAGTCGTAGGGTGCTTAGGCGGCGAACGCCTCGTGTTACATGTGCTTCTGCCAGTGCGCCGGCCAGATTGGCGTCGTTCGCTACGATGGCTTCCAGGATAGCTCTATGCTCCCGCTCGATGGCCTGTGGATCCGGTTGGCCGGCAAACGGCAGCCATAACAGTTCCCCAAGCTCCGCCTGCAGACGCGCTTCGCTGTGAGTCAGGCGCACAGACTGCGCTGCCACGGCTATTTCGATATGGAATCTAGCGTCGGCTCGGCGGCGCTCTCGCCGCTCTTGAGCGTTGGCCAGGGCGTCGACAAGGCTGCTCAGTCTTGCATGTTGCTCAGGCCCGGTGCGCTGAGCCGCCAGTCGGGCGGCGGCGCCTGAAATGGCAGCGTGTTCATCGGCGAGGTCACGCAGTTCAAGCGTGCTGAATTCACGTAGTTGATCGAACAGGGACTGATCTGAGGTTTGCGGCGCGGCGCAGACGAAGCTCCCGCCGCTGCGTCCGCGCCGGGTTTCGATAACCCCGCGCTCGCGCAAGCCTGCCAGCGCGTCCCGCAGCGTAACCGTGGCGACGCCGAGTTGGGTGGCCAGGGCACTTTCATTGGGGAGCTGTTCGCCTTCTGTGAACAACCCCAGATCGATCATTTCTATCAGGCGACGGGTAACAGACTCCGTTTTACCTTCCTGGTTAAGGCGTATGAGGCTTGAAGTAGGGCTCATGGTTGATTCATTCATGGGCGGCGCCGTTTTACGCCTGTGGCAATAGTCCGATGTAGCGTCAAGCGCGTCCGGATGTGCGTTTCTTTTAAAATTCTATTTCATATTTAATATTATTTTTGTACGTGTTCGTGGGGGGATTCTAGAATTTTGGCGCATGAAAAGTCAAAAAAATCACCTGATGTTCGCTTTTTTGGGGTTCTCATGGGTTAAAAGATATGGTTCCATATGTTTAAGGCGATTTGAGATCGCATCCATCCGAACCCAGGAGCAGTTTTAACCATGAGTCAGTTGACCCGATCAGAGTGGGAAGCCAGAGCCAAGGCGCTGAGCATTGAAGGGCGAGCCTTCATCAATGGCAAATATGTGTCGGCCAGTTCAGGTGCAACCTTCGAGTGCATAAGTCCTATCGACGGGCGTGTGCTTGCCTTGGTCGCGAGTTGTGATGCGGCGGATGCGAATTTGGCGGTCGCCAGTGCCCGGTCGGCGTTCGAGTCCGGTGTCTGGTCACGCCAAGCACCTGCAATGCGCAAGGCAGTGATGGTGCGTTTTTCCGAATTGTTGCAGGCCCATGCCGAAGAGCTGGCTCTGCTGGAAACATTGGACATGGGCAAGCCGATTTCCGATTCGCTGTCGGTCGACCTCCCGGGGAGTATTGACAGTATCCGCTGGTGCGGTGAGGCAATCGACAAAATCTACGATGAGGTGGCAGCGACCTCGGTTGATCAGCTTGGGCTGGTTACCCGGGAGCCGGTTGGGGTGGTTGCGACTATCGTGCCGTGGAATTTTCCACTGATGATGGCGTCTTGGAAGTTGGGGCCGGCGCTGGCTGCCGGTAACTCCGTGATCCTCAAACCCTCGGAGCGTTCTCCGCTGACGGCTATCCGCATCGCACAGCTAGCTCTGGAGGCGGGTCTTCCAGCGGGTGTGCTCAATGTTCTGCCGGGCTATGGCCACACCGTGGGCAAGGCGTTGGCCCTGCACGGTGAAGTTGATACCTTGGCGTTTACCGGGTCGACCCAAGTGGCCAAGCAATTACTGGTTTATGCGGGTGAGTCGAACATGAAGCGAGTCTGGCTCGAGGCCGGCGGCAAAAGTCCCAACATCGTATTTGCGGATGCCCCCGATCTGCAGGTGGCGGCCGAAGCAGCAGCGGCAGCCATCGCCTTCAACCAAGGTGAGGTTTGCACTGCCGGTTCACGTTTGCTGGTGCAGGCATCTATCAAAGAGCGTTTTGTACCGATGGTTGTCGAGGCCATGAAGGGCTGGAAGCCGGGGCATCCTCTCGACCCTGACACCAACGTCGGCGCACTGGTGGATGGCCGTCATCTGGATGGGGTGATGCAGTACATCGAAGAGGGTCAAGCGCAAGGCGCGCGGCTCTTACTCGGGGGACGCGTGGCACGGGTAGAAACCGGTGGCAGTTACGTAGAGCCAACCCTGTTCGACAACGTCAGCAATTCGATGAAAATCGCTCAGGAAGAGATATTCGGTCCCGTACTGTCAGTCATCGAATTCGACGAAGCAGAGGATGCGGTACGCATCGCCAATGACACCCCTTACGGTCTGGCCGCAGCTGTCTGGACGTCTGACCTGTCTCGAGCCCACAACATGGCCCGCGCACTTCGTGCCGGCAGTGTTTGGGTCAACCTCTATGACGGCGGTGACATGATGGCGCCATTCGGCGGCTTTAAACAGTCCGGCAATGGCCGTGACAAATCCCTGCATGCCTTTGATAAGTACACGGAGATCAAGGCCACCTGGATACAACTCTGAGTCAACTCTGGTTAATCGCGCAACGGATGGGATGGCACCGTCCGATCAACGCCTATTAAAACAAATTCCTTTTTGAAGGATGTTGCAATGAACAGCTCAATTAGCGCCAAGGTAGCTGTAGATCAAGACGCGGAGCAACTCCGTGCCCTTGGGTACACCTCAAATTTCGAACGTAGTATGAGTCTGTGGCAGAACTTTGCCCTTGGATTCACCTATCTGTCCCCGGTAGTAGGGGTCTACACCTTGTTCGGCCTGTGCTTGGCCGCCGGCGGGCCACCAATGTTCTGGTCCTACCTGCTGGTGGGGTTCGGCCAGATGCTGGTGTGTCTGATTTTTTGCGAAGTGGTATCTCAATACCCGATTTCCGGCGGCGTCTATCCTTGGGCCCGTCGTCTGGTTGGCAAGAAGTGGGCATGGATGGTTGGGTGGATTTATGCCATCTCTCTGTGTGTCACCATTGCCGCCGTCGCGCTGGGGGCTGGCCCCTACATCGCAAACCTTCTAGGTTTCGAGTCGTCGCCGGTAACTAACACGTTGGTCGCGCTATTTTTGACGGCGACGGCGACGGTCTTGAATCTCAGTGGTACCAAGCTATTGGCGCGGGTGGCGATGTTCGGTTTTCTCTGCGAACTAGTCGGGGCTTTGTTGATCGGTGGATACCTGCTGATCTTCGAGCGCCACCAGCCTTTGAGCGTATTGTTCAATACTTTTGATATTTCCATTGATGGGGCCTATTGGCCTGCGTTTCTCACGGCCTCATTGGCGGGGATGTTTCTCTACTACGGCTTTGAAGCTTGCGGCGATGTTGCCGAGGAAACCCCAAATCCGAGCCGCCAAGTTCCAAAGGCGATGCGGATGACTATCTGGATCGGCGGCGCCGCCTCGATCTTTGCGGCCCTGGCGTTGATCCTTGCAGTTCCAGATATGGCTGCGGTCATTTCCGGGCAAGACAAAGACCCGATGTCGACCATATTCGGCAGCGCGTTCGGTCCTGTGGGCTCTCGGGTAGTCATGGCGGTCATTACGGTTTCGTTCGTTTCCTGCGTGCTGAGTTTGCAGGCATCCGCCAGTCGTTTGCTCTATGCCTATGCTCGAGACGAAATGCTCATGGGCAGTAATGTGCTGAAAAAACTCTCGCCTACGACACACGTCCCGACTGCAGCCCTGGTGGTGTGTGGCGTGCTGCCCGCGATCATTGTGTGCGTAGGCTTCTACCTTCAGAACGCTATTGCGCTGGTGGTGAGCTTTGCCGCCATCGGTATCTACCTGGCGTTCCAGATGATTGTTGGCGGGGCGCTGTACGCCCGTATCCGTGGGTGGAAACCCAAGGGCCAGTTCACCATGGGGCGTTGGGGTTGGATAGTGAACATCGCTGCCCTTTGCTACGGCATGTTCGCAATCATCAATATGTCCTGGCCGCGTACCCCGGATGCACCTTGGTATGTGAACTACGGCATCGCACTTGTCGGTGCCATCGTCATCCTTGTCGGTGTCCTATACATGACCCTGTTTCGTCCCTATGAAAAGGGCAAGGCCCCAGCTTCGGATGCCTGGAAAAACCGTTAATTGACATCAATGCCTGTCGCTAAGCGCGGCAGGCAAACCGATCTTCTAACAATAAGGTTGAAGGCTATGACGTCTCGAATCCACTCACTACTGTTCGGGCTGTTTCTGGTTCTGGCCAGTCATGCAAGTTTTGCGGCAGGCCAAAACGATACCCTCGGCGTGATCCATGACTATATGAAGGCTTGGAATGCCCACAATGCGGATGCGGCGGCCGAGTATTTTTCTGATAACGTTGAGTTTCTCGACGCCTCGGTGGGCACACCTCAAGTTGGCCGCGAAAACGCTAAGTCCCAAGTAATTCAGGTGTTCATGCAGGCGGTGCCGGATCTGCAATGGAAAATGTTCGGCGAGCCGATTGTCAATGGCGAGAGCATTGCCTTTGAATGGGAGTTCAATGGCACCAATACCGGTCCCTGGAGTGCCGAGACCCCAGCTACTCAGCGCCCCCTCAGCTTCAAGGGTGTTAGTTTCATACATCTCAAGAACGGCAAAATTCTCACGCAGCATGACTACTACGACGCCCTCGGTTTTAACAAGCAACTGGGCTGGTAACGGGTTATTACAGTTTGCAGTATCAGGGGAGGCCTGCCTACGCAGTGAGGTCACCCTGTGCGAAGTGCTGTCGATAATAGCGATCCATACTTACATTTAGTGGCGCGATTTATACCAGATGTACGATGAGTGGGGGGGTGACCTGGCAGCAATACGTGCTCAGCCTTTGTTGGATGCATTTTTTCTCGATGCAATGAACTGCACCATTCTTGCCTTCGCTCTGAACATGTGCGCCTACACCGCGGAGATATTTGCCGGGGCCATTCGCAACAACGTCCATGGCGAGGTTGAGGCTGCAAAAGCGTATGGCCTCTCGGGATGGAAGCTCTAAACGTTTGTGATCATGCCGTCAGCCTTGCGTTGCTCGCTGCCGTACTACAGCAACGAAGTGATCTTGAAGCTGCACTCGACCACGGTGGAGTTCACTGCCACGGGGCCGGACATTCTAAAAGTCGCCCCCAAATTTGCGGCGACGAGGGCAACGGCTGAATTTGCACAAACATTCAAGCCGGTTGTTCGGGGATAGTCACTTTGAGGCATTGGGGGCGCACAGCAAGGAGAGTCTATGGTGCAACCAAGGCCTTTGTGTTGTTCCTCTCCCAAGGGCTGAGTCTGGAGCTCTCGCCCAAAGGCGTCTATGTCCAGGCCGTGCTCCCTGCCGGAACTCGTACGGAGATTCGGGAGCGTGCAGATATCGACGTCAATACGCTACCCGAGCTAATGGATGTGAGGGAGTTGGTGGATGCAGCGCTGGTCGGCTTCGATCAGGGTGAGCTTGTGACCATCCCGCCTTTGCACGATGCCAGCTCGCTGGGATACCCTAGATGCCGTACGACGAGCGCCAAGTGGGAAGGGCGCTGGACGAAGAGAAACTAGCGGCCGAATTGCACAAAGGATGTGCCCGTGAGCTAGAGACACAGTCCTGAAAGAGTTGTCGTAAGACAACCCCAAGACCACTCAGTCCACGAACGCTCTTGGGTTACTAAATTGGGTGGTTTGAAGGTTATCGGAAAATCGGTCGACTGCATTTACCGACTGATGTTGATTGTCGCCATCGACAGTATTGGGTCGTTCCCTGCTGATCAAATCCAATGAAATCGGTAGACTGCGACCCGTTTCTGGTCCAACTGGAGTTAGGTTCGCTGTCGTTCATGCGGAGCTCTACTGCGTTCCAGTCGTATCATTGGAAAAGTCCACTCACCGAACGACCCTTCCGTGTGGATGACCACACCCAAATTTTCCATGGCGATTTCTAGGTGGAAACGGGTAAATACCGAGTCTGCTCGCAGACTGAGGGTACACATAGAGGTAGAAAATTTTTCGAACAAAAAATATCCCTTTATTTTCAATAACAAAGAGAAAGGTTCGATTCCGGCTTCGGCACCATCTTAAATCAAGGGTTTGCGAGCGAAAGCTGATGCAAACCCTTGTTTGTTTCTGGTCCGTTATTTTTAGTTGACCACGGCTATTGATCCCGACCGCTAGCCCCTGAATTAGCGCCGCGTCGATCTTCGCCAGAAGGGTTGCCGGTATCGACGAGCCTTCTCTCTACCAAGACATTTTGAAGGGCCTGGCGGGCTGCCGGATCGAGCTGATGCTCTCTTTCCTTGAGTTCAAGCAAGATAGGGCTGGACCAAGTGCGATAAGTTTTCTCAGCAATACGAATAGGTGTCATCTGTCTCCTCCTTGATCAAGGCCCGCCAGCGCAGCCGGCGCCATTTCGATTCGATAGAACCCTAGTCGAGAAATCTGTTTGCCGCCAAAAAATGGCAGGATGCTGGGGGCACTTCACTGGTGCCATTATTGGGTTTGTGATGGAATGCAATACTCGATTTCATCCCTCATTTGCCCAGACGCCCATAGCAGCCGTGCGCCGCACATAGTCGGAAAAGTCCCGCGCCGGCCGCCCCAGCGCAAGCTGTACGCCATCGGCAACCGGTGTATTGCCACCCGAGGAGAGGCGTGGTCTGGTCGAGGCCTTCAAACGCATGTCGTTGCTGGAAATCATGGCGCCAGCGGCCGGATCGAGTGAATTCGATTCAGCCGCCGACGCTGTCAGCTAAACGAAAGGCTGACCGGTAAAACCACGAGGCAATCGTTGCAGTCCTTCCATGGCGGTGAGCCGTTCGATCCAGGCCGCGCGCCAGTCATTGGCTGTATGCGTAACTTTGGCTTTGCGTGCGGCGCGGCGTGCAGCGTTGCGCTGTTCTTTGCGCGCATCCTTGAACGCGTCGGTGTTTCGGCAGCTTCTGCATTTCACCCGGGTAAGTTCACTGGTTGATACGAGTTTGCTGCCTTTGTGACCGCAGGCCAGATGCCCGCCGACTTTGAAGTGAGTAACCATCAGACGCCTCCTTCGTGACGTGTGATCGTTTGACCTCCAGCGTACGGTGACGTTCGTTGCCTGCGTAATGGGCAAAAAAAAGGCCTGCATGCGGGCGGGCCAGGGGGGATTCATCAAAGGAGTCCGGTAAATCTAGAGCCTGGGATGTGAACGCAGTGTGAAACAGACGGCGCAGCCATAAAAAAGCCCAGCGCCAGGCTGGGTTGGGGATGTAGCAGGAAGCGCTCAGGCAAGGACGCACCCGGTGACGATAAGGTCGCCGTTTATGCGTCCTGAATCAGGCCGTCTCCTTGAGGGTGTCCAGATCAGAATCATCTGAACCGCGGCAGGGGCGGGTCGACAGGTTTGAGCGACGACAGCGTATTGCGAATCAGTGGCGCGTCTTTCTCGATGTCGTTCAGCCGATCACGGATTCGGAGGGCCGTCGGGTGCCCGCCTTGATGATCGACCCAGTCGGCGATTTCCTTGCATGCCGCTGCCAGGCGAGCCTGACGGGAGTCGAGCAGGGTGAGCAGGGTGGTGATGGACTCTTTTTCGGACATGGCAAACACCTCCGTTCAAGAAACCTTTAACTGGCAGCAAAAAGCCCGCGGGGGAGCGAGCTGTCTGCCGATGGGGTCGCTAATCCTTCAGCTTTTTTCAGTATAGACCCGTGAAAGGCAGGTGGCATCAGCCTTCTCGGACCGTCACTTGCGACCTGGCATTGAGCTGCCGGCATTCACGCCGGGCGTCTTCTTCATGGTCGAAACCGTCACCGATGAAGCCACGGGTTCGAGTATCGGCGATGCGATACCAGACGGCGGCATCGGGTGGTGGATGGTTGGTATCTCCGGCTCGGCGGCCATAGATGATGATCTTGTTGCAACGCTTCACAACGAAAATGTCTTCCATGGCGTCACCACAGCTAATTCAGGTTCACAACAACTATAGAAGCCATTTGCGATCGTGCAAAAAATAGACAGGTCAGTTCGTCGCTTCAACGGTTGCGATCATCTTCTCCAAAAACACTGCCAGCCCGACTTCCTCTGCCCGGAGCCCTTTACGCGCTCGTGGCCTGGGCAGCTCAGCCAACGTCCCCAAAAGAAAACCATCGAGCACCGCCGGGTGGATGTAGCACTTGCGACAGACGGCCGGAGTATTGCCCAGTTGTTTGGCAACGTTCTTGACCATCTCCACCACATGCCGTTTGGCATCCGACTCGGGCTCCCACTGCAGTTCCCGCAAAACTGCCAACGCCAATGCGCTGCCGGCCCAGGTGCGGTAATCCTTGGCAGTGAAGTCGGCACCGGTGAGGGTTTGCAGGTAGGCGTTTACGTCGGAGGAGCTGACGGTGTGTCGCTCACCGTTTTCATCCAGGTACTGAAACAGGTTTTGCCCGGGAATATCCAGGCAACGTTTGATGATCCGCGCCAGGCGTCGGTCTTTCACGGTGATCTGGTGCTCGACGCCGCTCTTGCCACGGAACTGGAACAGGATCGCATTGCCGTTGACCTCGACGTGACGGTTGCGCAGGGTGGTCAGGCCGTAGGATCGGTTGTCCCGAGCGTACTGGGGGTTGCCGACCCGGATCAGCGTCGCATCAAGCAAGGTGATGACCGTGGCCATGACTTTGTCGCGACTGAAGCCGGGAGCCGCCAGCAGTGCTTCAAGCTGTTTGCGCAGTTTTGGCAGCGCCAACCCAAAGTCCCGCAAACGTGAGTACTTGTCAGCATCGCGCAATTCTCGCCAGCGTGGGTGATAACGGTACTGCTTTCGACCTCGGGCATCACGACCGGTCGCTTGCAGATGGCCGCGCGGGTCTGCGCAGATCCACACATCGGTGTAGGCCGGGGGCACGGCGAGGGCATTGATGCGTTTGATTTCGTCTTGATCGGTGATGCGTTGACCTGCGGGGTCGTAATAGCAGAACTTGCCGCGCAGTTTCTTGCGGGTGATACCGGGCTGGGTGTCATCGACGTAATGCAGGTCGGATGGCAGCACATCGGGCAGCGCGATATCGGGCATGACGGTAGTCCTTGGCGAGGGAGCAGGGGCCGTTACAGCCATTGACCGCACGCCGTTGCAGTCGTGCCAGCGGATTTATGCCAGCACCGCCACCGCCTTGATCTGTGCCCAGAGCTGCTGGCCGGGGTGCACGCCCAATTGGTCCCGGGAGTAGCGGGTGATCCGCGCCAGCAGCGGTGTGCCGCCAGCGTCCAGACGAATCAGCACGTGGGCGGCGTTGTCGGCGCCCAATTCACTGATCACGGTGACCGGCAGGCGATTGAGGATGCTGCTTTGCTCGACGCTTTGCAGGCTCAGGCTGACATCTCGCGCCTGAACCTTACAGCGCAGCGCCTGACCCGGGGTCATCGGTGAGTGAGCCACGCGAATGTTCAGGGTCGTGTTCGGCAGTTGCAGGGTCAGCAACTGATAGTCGGCGTCATAGGCACTGACGTGCCCCTCGATCACCACGCCGGCGTCGTCGCCCAGTGCCAGGGGCAGGTCGAGACGGGCCAGCGTTTCGCCAATAGCGCCACTGGCCAGCGCCTTGCCATTGCTGAGCAGAACGAGGTGATCGGCCAACCGCGCGACTTCATCCTGTGAGTGGCTGACGTACAGCACCGGGATATCCAGTTCATCGTGCAGTCGTTGCAGGTAAGGCAGGATTTCGTTTTTGCGTTGGCTATCCAATGCCGCCAGCGGCTCGTCCATCAGCAACAGTTTCGGGCTGGTGAGCAGGGCGCGGGCGATGCCGACCCGCTGCCGTTCACCGCCGGAAAGGTGCTGCGGATGGCGATCCAGCAAATGGCCGATCCCGAGCAGTTCGGTCGCGTGAGCCATGTCGACCCGTCGCTGGGGGCGAGGGATGCGCTTGAGGCCGAACTGCAGATTGGCCAGCACCGACAGATGGGGAAACAGGCTGGCTTCCTGGAAGACGTAACCCAGCGCACGTTTGTGTGGCGGCACGAAAATTTTCTTGTCGCTGTCCTGCCAGACTTCGTCGTTGACCTGGATGAAGCCCTGTTCGGCCTTCTCCAGGCCAGCAATGCAGCGCAGGCAGGTGGTCTTGCCCGAACCGGAATGACCGTAAAGCGCAGTGACTCCGCGGCCGGGCAATTGCAGATCCACTTCCAGGGCGAACCCTGAATACTTCAGTTTCAGACGCGTATGAATCATCGATCAGCTCCAGCCCGCTTTGGTTTTACGGCTGGAGTAAAGCGCCAGCAACACAATAAAGGAGAACACCAGCATTGCCCCGGCCAGCCAATGGGCCTGGGCGTATTCCATGGCTTCGACGTGATCGTAGATCTGCACCGAGACCACGCGGGTCTTGTCGGGAATATTGCCGCCGATCATCAGCACCACGCCGAATTCACCCACGGTGTGGGCGAAACCGAGAATGGCAGCGGTGATGAAACCGGGGCGGGCCAGCGGCAGGATCACGCTGAAAAAAGTGTCCCAGGGATTGGCGCGTAAGGTCGCGGCCACTTCCAATGGGCGAGTGCCGATGGCAGAAAAAGCATTTTGCAGTGGCTGGACCACGAACGGCATCGAGTAGAGCACCGAGCCGATCACTAACCCCGCAAAACTGAACGTGAGGGTGCCAAGTCCCAGTGATTGGGTGAACTGGCCGATAAACCCGTTAGGGCCGAGCGCCAGCAACAGATAAAAGCCAATCACCGTCGGCGGCAGCACCAGGGGCAGGGCGACGACCGCCCCGACCGGGCCGCGCAACCACGAGCGGGTGCGCGACAGCCATAACGCAATCGGAGTGCCGATGACCAGCAGGATAACCGTCGTCAGCGACGCCAGTTTCAGGGTCAGCCAGATGGCGGAAAAGTCGGCACTCGATAGCGTCATTTAGAGTTGGTAACCGTAGGATTTGATAATTGCGGCTGCTTTCGGGCCTTTGAGGTACTCAACCAGCGCCTTGGCAGCCGGGTTGTCCTTGCCCTTGTTGAGAATTACCGCATCTTGTTTGATCGGGTCGTGCATGTCGGCTGGAACGATCCAGGCCGAGCCGCCGGTGACTTTGCCGTCTTTGTAGATCTGCGACAAGGCTACAAAACCCAGTTCGGCGTTGCCGGTGGAGACGAATTGATAGGCCTGGGTGATGTTCTGGCCTTCAACGATCTTGGCTTTGACCTTGTCGGTCAGGCCCAACTTGGCCAGTACCTGAGTAGCGGCCAGGCCGTAAGGCGCCGCTTTCGGGTTGGCGATGGACAGGTGCTGATACTGGTTGTCGCTCAACACTTTGCCTTTGGCATCGACGTAACCTTCTTTCGCCGACCACAGCGCCAGGGTGCCGACGGCGTAGGTGAAGCGCGAGCCCTTGATCGTGTCGCCTTCGGTTTCGAGTTTTTGCGGGGTGGTGTCGTCCGCAGAGAGGAACACTTCGAACGGTGCGCCGTTCTTGATCTGGGTATAGAACTGGCCGGTTGCACCAAAGGAAGTGACCAGTTTATGCCCGGTGTCTTTTTCGAAATCGGCGGCGATCGCCTGAATCGGTGCAGTGAAGTTGGCGGCGACGGCAACCTGGACTTCATCCGCCTGGGCGGACCCGAAAGCGAACACTGCCAGCAGGGTTGCCAGGCAGGTGGGGGCAAAACGTGAGGCACGAATGGTCATGAAACGGCTCCGTTGAGGCAATTGGTAAACGCTATATAGCGGAATATATAGCGAAATGCCTGCAAACGGAATGTGCTGAATGCGCGTTGTTGAGACCACGCATGACCCTGTAGCAGCTGCCGAAGGCTGCGTTCGGCTGCGCAGCAGTCGTAAATCCAGCTGCCACGGTTAGCCTGAAAGACCGCGGTGTCTGGTTTCACGACCGCTTCGCGGCCGAACGCAGCCTTCGGCAGCTGCTACACGGACGTGCGTTACCGACGAACCAACTTGGCCAATCCTTCCTCAGCCAAACGCCGGGTCAGTTCACTCGTGGTCATTTCAACGCCGAGCGTGAATGCCTGCCCCGCCCAGAGATTGCTGAAATCCGCTTCCCCCTTGGCCCGCAATGGCATCAGCGCACCACCCGCCAGCGGGAAGGCCGGTGCTTTGGCGCTCATCGGCCCGAGTTCGCGCATCACCCGATTGAGAATGCCGCGCGCCGGGCGTCCGGTGAAAATGTTAGTGACGGCTGTCTCACTTTCCTTGGCCGTGCGCAACGCCTTGTGATGAGAAGCGCTGACCTTGGCCTCTGGCGTGAACAAGTACGCCGTGCCCACTTGCACCGCCGAAGCCCCCAACAGGAAAGCCGCCGCGACGCCTCGTGCATCGGCAATCCCGCCGGCAGCAATCACCGGTACTTTCACCGCATCGACGATCTGCGGCACCAGCGCAAAGAGGCCCACCTGGCTGCTCAGATCATCACTGAGAAACATGCCCCGATGGCCACCGGCTTCGTACCCCATGGCGATGATCGCGTCACAACCCTGTTGTTCGAGCCAGATCGCCTCTTCGACGGTGGTGGCCGAGGAGAGCACTTTCGCCCCAGTGGCTTTCACGCGATCCAGCAGGGACTTTTCCGGCAGGCCGAAGTGAAAACTCACGACTTCGGGGCGAAACTCTTCAATCACTTCGCAGGCCGCGCTATCGAACGGTACTCGATTGGACACCGGCGTCGGCGCGTCGAAGTCCACGCCAAGTTCCCGGTAGTAGGGCTCCAGCAGATTCTTCCAGTCTTGAGCGCGCTGCTCATCGGCGGCGGGAGTCTGATGGCAGAAGTAGTTGACGTTAATCGGGCGCTGAGTGTGTTGCCGAATCGTTTTCAGCTCCTCACGCAACTGATCGATGCTCAACATGGCGGCCGGCATCGAGCCCAGGCCGCCGGCGTTGCTGGCTGCGATAACCATGGCCGAACCGGTCGCGCCGGCCATGGGCGCCTGGATGATCGGCAGCTCAATGCCAAGCAGATCAAGAATGCGGGTGTCTGGCCATTTGCTCATTTGAAGGGTTCTCCGACGTCATAACAGGGCAGGGACGGTAGGACCGTTTTTGTATCAGCAATGACTGATACAAGGCCAGTCGAGTTTTCAGTTCGTGTGCCATTCTTGGCTTAAAGTCGAGTACGGTGAAATGTTGCTATGTGTTATTTCAACTGCACGACAACTGAGTGATTCCATCTGGAGGCAGCAATGTTCCAAGGCATTTTGATCGACAAAGACGACAGCGGTTACCGGGCCACACTGCAAGAGATCAATGACGATCAACTGCCCGAGGGCGATGTGACGGTGCGTGTGGCGTACAGCACGCTGAACTTCAAGGATGGCCTGGCGATTACCGGCAGCAGCCCGGTGGTGCGAAAATTCCCGATGGTGCCGGGGATCGATCTGGCAGGTACTGTCGAAGTCAGTGGGCATCCGGACTACAAGGTCGGTGATCAGGTCGTACTCAATGGCTGGGGTGTTGGCGAAGGGCATTGGGGTGGACTCGCGCAGAAGGCTCGCTTGAATGGCGACTGGCTGATTCCGCTGCCCAAGGCATTCACCACGGCGCAAGCGATGGCCATCGGCACGGCGGGTTACACGGCGATGCTGAGCATCCTGGCGTTGGAACATAACGGCGTGACGCCCGAGCAGGGCGACGTATTGGTCACCGGCGCCAATGGCGGTGTAGGCAGTTTCGCCATCGCACTGTTGAACAAGCTGGGCTATCGGGTGGTCGCGTCCACTGGCCGAACCTCCGAACACGATTACCTCAAGCAACTCGGCGCCAGCGAAATCATCGACCGCGCCACGTTGTCCGAGCCGGGCAAACCCTTGGCCAAGGAGCGTTGGGCGGCGGTCATCGACTCGGTCGGCAGCCACACCCTGGCCAACGCCTGTGCCAGCACGAAGGCCAACGGCACTGTCGCCGCGTGTGGCCTGGCGCAAGGCATGGACTTCCCGGCTTCAGTCGCACCGTTCATTTTGCGCGGTGTGACCCTGGCCGGGATCAACAGCGTGACTCAGCCCAAAGCCAAGCGGATACTGGCCTGGAATCGTCTGGCCAAGGATCTGGACTTCACCTTGCTGCCGCTGATCAGCCACGAAATCGGCTTGAGCGAAGTGATCGAGGCTGCACCGCGATTGCTCGCCGGTCAATTGCGTGGGCGGGTGGTGGTCGACGTCAATCGTTGACTGTCTCACCGCCAATCAAACAGACAAACGACAGAGACAAGGACTATCGACCATGGATGTAAAGCAGCGTGAAGTGCGGCCCTTTATCGTCTCGGGCCTGCAAGTGCGCACCTGTAATGCCGCAGAGCAGCAACCAGACACTGCGCGCATCGGCCCGATGTGGGAACAATTTTTCGTTGAGGACATCTTCGACAAGATCCCCCACAAACAGCCGGATTCCTTCATGTACGGCGTCTACTCCAACTACGAGTCCGACGCTTCGGGCCACTTCGATGTGACCGCGGGGGTGGCGGTCACCGCGCCCTCCGAGGACTTTCCGCAGATTCAGGTGGAGGGAGGCGATTACCTGGTGTTCAGCGCCAAAGGGGCGATGCCGGACAGCGTCATTCAGACTTGGGGCCTGATCTGGGCCTACTTTAAGGACAACCCGCAGGTTTGCCGCACGTTCGCCACCGACTTCGAGGTCTATACCAGCCCGGATTCAGTGTCGGTCTATATCGGCATTCAGGACTCAGACGGGTTTTCGCGTTCAAGCAACTGACGCTTGCGTTCCACACCCCAGCGATAGCCCGAGAGGTTGCCGTCGCTGCGCACCACGCGGTGGCACGGAATCGCCACCGCCAGGTTGTTCGCGCCGCAGGCTTGAGCCACGGCGCGCATCGCTTTTGGCGCGCCGATTCGCTGAGCGATATCGGCGTAGCTGGCGGTGCAACCGACGGGAATCTCCCGCAGGGCTTGCCAGACCCGTTCTTGAAAAGCGGTGCCACGAACATCAAGCGGCAAGTCCAGGCCCAGGGCTGGCGCTTCGATAAAACCTACAACCTTGGCGATCAGTTGCTCGAACGTGTGATCGGCGCCAATCAGATTCGCACGTCGAAACTTGTCCTGCAGATCGCAGACCAGTTGGTGCGGGTCATCGCCCAACAGGATCGCGCAAACACCGCGCTCACTCTGCGCCACCAGAATCGCCCCAAGGGAGCACTGGCCGACGGCAAAACGAATGTCGTTGTTCTGACCGGCGGCGCGGTAATCACCGGGTTTCATGCCCAATAGTTGATCGGCGGCTTCATAGAAACGGCTGTTGGAGTTGAAGCCGGCGTCATACAGCGCGTCGGTCACCGAGTCTCCGTCCGTGAGACGCTCACGGACCCTGCGTGAACGATGAGCTGTGGCGTAACCCTTGGGCGTCAGACCGGTAACCGCTTTGAACACCCGATGGAAGTGAAAGCTACTCAGGCCCGCAGCAGAGGCCAGCTCGCTCAGGACAGGCAGACTCTCCGCGGTTTCGATCTGGCGGCAAGCGGCCGCCACCGTCGCAGCATGTTGCGCGGCGATGTCGCTTTGATCCTTCGCGGCCCGCTTGCTGGGGCGATAACCCGCCGCCTGGGCCTGCTCGGCCGTGTCGAAGAATTCGACGTTCTGCGGTTTCGGCAAGCGCGCCAAGCTGCTGGGGCGGCAGTAAATGCCGGTGGTTTTCACCGCATACACAAACTGTCCGTCTGCCCGGGGATCACGCGCGACGACGGCGGCCCAGCGAGGATCGTTCTCGGTGGCGATCTTTGTCGAATGGCTTGTCATGGCTTCATGTCCGTTGATCCGTTTCATGCAGATTAACCAGCCGACGGGGTCGCTGCACCCCGGGTCTTGCGGTCGAATTCGAAGGCTTCATCCGGCGGTACGAAAGGTGAAATTGATCCGTTGCTCGCCCAGTCGCGGGTGTTGGCCGTCCTTGATCGGCAAGACCCCGTGATAGCGCAAGCGATCCACGCCGCCCCAGACCACAATGTCGCCATGCAACAGCGGCACTCGTTGGCTTTTATCGCTACGCTCGAAGCCGCCGAACAGGAACATCGCCGGCAATCCCAGGGACACTGAAACAATGGGCGCTGCGTAGGAAACTTCGTCTTTGTCCTGGTGCAACGACATCTTGGCTCCGGGAACATAACGGTTGATCAGGCAGGAATCAGGCACGAAATCCGCAAACCCCGCTTCCCGCGCCGCCGCTTGTGCCAGTTCGAAAAACACCTCGGGCATTTTCGGCCAGGGTTGACCGGTCTGCGGATCATGGCGGGTATAGCGATAACCGCTGCGGTCGGTGGTCCAGCCCAGCACGCCGCAACTGCTCAAGGCGACCGACATGGTAAAGCCCCCGGGCGTGATCATCTGCCGAAACGGTGCCGCCGCCAAAACCGCGTCCAGGGCGGGCAGCAACTGATCCAGCCAGGGCAGGGCAAAACCTCTGAGGACGCAGGACTGTTCGCCGATACGATCGAGCCTGGGTTGCTGCTCGGGTTCCGCGTCGGCAAACAAGTCGAAGGTGATCGGGTTCATGGGGTCATAACGCATCGTGAAAGATGATTCCAAGGGTATGCCGTTTTCCACTGTGCAGGCGACTCACGCCGTGGCGCAGGGTGACTCGGTAATAGCCACGAACGCCTTTGACCGGTCGTTGGTTGACGGCAAAGATCAGCCCGTCACCTTTCTTCAGGCCGATGACCTGAGGGCGCGACTGCATCCGTGGGCGCTGTTCCGTCAGCACGAACTCGCCACCGGTGAAATCGTCGTCCGGCTCTGACAGCAGAATCGCCACTTGCAGCGGGAAGACGTGTTCGCCGTACAGGTCCTGATGCAAGCAGTTGTAGTCCTGCGGTCCATATTGCAGCAACAACGGCGTCGGGCGTTCCTGACCGGCGGCATGACAGCGTTCGAGGAACGCCTCATGGGTTTCCGGGAAACGTGTCGACAGGTCCATGTGCTCGTACCAGCGATTGGCTATCGGCACCAGTCTGGGGTAAAGCGCACTGCGCAAACGGGCGACGATATCCGGCAGCGGGTACCTGAAGTATTTGTACTCGCCACGACCAAAGCCGTGACGAGCCATGATCACTTGCGAGCGAAACGGTTCGGGACTGGCATACAGAGCGCTGATTTCATTGCACGCCTCGTGGCTTAAAAGCGACCTGATGATCGCGCAGCCATCCTGATCGAGTTGCTGTTCCAGCATGACCCAGTCCAGTCCATCGAGAGAACGCTCGCTCATCGCTGTGCCTCACGCTCCAGCAGCTGCCGTTTGCGCTCCAGCCCCCAACGGTAGCCGCCGAGGCTGCCATCCTGACGCAGCACCCGATGGCACGGCACGATCACAGCCAGCGGGTTCGCTCCGCAGGCATTGGCCACCGCCCGAAAAGCCGTGGGTTGCCCCAGTTGTCGCGCGATATCCAGATAGCTGGCCGTTTCACCCACCGGTATTTGCCGCAGGGCATCCCAGACTCGCCGTTGAAACACGCTGCCCGTCAGATCCAGCGGCAAATCCAGGGTGGTGCGCGGGTCTTCGAGGTGGCGCAGGGTTTGCTCCAGCGCAGGAATCAAGCCCTCATCGCGCTGCGGTGCTTGTTGGCCGGGGAAGCGTTGCGAAAGATCGCGCTCCAGCGTTGCCAGGTCATCACCGATCAGCAGCGCACACAAACCCTCGGCGCTGAATGCGAGCAGCAAGACGCCAAGGCTGGAAGTGCCACTGATGAAGCGAATCGAGGAAGTAGACATGTTCTGACTCCTTAACCAAAGGTTGAGGTGGCCAGTCTAGGGAGAGGGGACTTCGTTAACACTCCGGCACTTGCGGTTGAATTCCAGAGGCAGGAGCAGACATCCATGTTGTCGCTCCAGATCCCGTTACAGCGCTTTGCTGACGCTTATTTCGCTGATGACGTCGTCGCTCGAACCATGAAGAGCGTCCAGCGCGGCCTTGGCTTCTTCTTCGGTGCCGTTTTCAAGCTGGGCAAATTCGAAGCGACGCTCACCATTGAGTTTGTATTTGATGACGTACTTGGTCGTTTGGGCCACGGTCATACCTGCTTGTCTTGGTGTTTGGGTGTCACTCAGCTCAGTTTCGTGCTGGAGCGGCGGATGATCTTGATGGTGTGAGTCAGGGTCGGTTTGCGAGTCACGCTGATCGGCCGGCGGTTGACCGTGTCGATGGTGATGTTCCAGAAGCCGGTGCTCGGTGCAGTAATTCGGGCCGGGAAAGTGTCGAATGCTCCACCATGGTAAGTGTGGCGGCCGCCATTCTTGAAGCTGCGGAAATTGGCGTCGTTCATCAAGCGGATATTGCATGTTTGGGAGCATTGAATGACGACGATGTCGTCTTCGTTGAGGTGCTCGCGCTGGTGGATAAATTTCATGAGGCGCCTCCAGAAGGGCTTTTTCTACAAAATCAAAACGATAGCATGTGCGATTGGCGCAGTTTATCAGCCCGAACGGGTTATTATCCGGTCGTCGAGGTCTGCTTTGACAATTAAAAACAGTTATACGGAATTCTATGAGCGATAAACGCAGCAAGCCTCGGAGAAAAACAGCATTTGTACTGTCGGAGTGTCTTTATCGGAGGTGTTGTATGAAGTGGGGTGTACTGGTCCTGCCTATGGCGATAGCGATGAGTGGTTGTGCGAGTGTCTCGGAGATCAATGAGTCGCTGCCGACCATGAGCGTGATTTCAGGCAAGAAGCCTCATGAGTACGCGCAATGCCTGACCGAAAAACTGGCCAGCAGCCGGGGAGCCCTGCAAGTCGAGCCGCACAAGGACGGTATGCGAGTCATCGTGCCGCAGAAGTTCTCCTCGGGGCCGGCCGCGGTATTTGATATCGAAGACCGCTCCACTGGCAGCAGCATCAAGTTGCATGAGCGTATCTCCAATGTGCCGTTGCGCCCCATGGATGTACGCGATGCCGCTACTGCATGCATTTCCGGCTGATAGACTGTCGCCCGTCAGCACCGATGCCGCCAAAGCAGCGCTTTGGCGGCATTGTCATTTCTGGAGTCGAGCATGAAGCGAGAGCAGGTACGGGAGCGCCATGCAGAGGGTCACATCTCTGCCACTCACGTGATTCAGAATCCGGCGAATCCGGGAGAATGGATCGTGTTTTTCAAGAAAAGCGCCGGGCGCAGTTACTTTCTGGTGGATGAAAACGATGAAGTCGAATCCTTCAGTAGCCTCGATGAATTGATCGAGACGGTGCGCGGCCTCGGGATCAAGTTCGCCGAAATTCACATGTAGGGCAGGGCGCCTTACTTGCAGACCACCACGACGTTGCGGTTCTTGTAGTTGCCGACGTCGACACCCAGGGTCTTGTCGCTTTCCTTGGTCGAAGGTGTTCCGTCGGTACCGACGATCCGATAGCCGGTGCCGGCGCAAGAGGCATCGGCTTTTTCGTAGCAGGTGGCCCAGGAATTAGCTTCCCCGGAGCAGTCGATCGCCAAGCCTTGCTCGCCGCTGTTCAGGTAGGTCGTTTCGGAAGTGGCGCAGCCGCTCAGGGCCAGTGCCGCGATCAGGGGCAAAAATTTATTCATGTCGTTGTCGTCGTCAGGATGAAGGGGCTGAGCCTGTGACAGCGCTGGCATCAAAAGGTTATAGCGAATGGCCACTTGGTTGCAGGCAATCACAAAAAAGCCCTGCGCGAGCAGGGCTTGGGTCGAGTCGGGTGCTTCTCAGGACTTGTCCTTGCCGCGACGCTTCGGGGCTGGGTGTTCGAGCTCCAATACGGATGCCACTTCAATCGCCTTCGCTTCGGTCGGGAAAGGACCGGCGATCTCCTCGCCGCCGCCGAAGTTGAATATCCACCACTGGCCGTCTTTCGCCTGATTGATCAGGAACCCGTTGACACTTTTTGCTTCCGACATCTATCTGCCTCGTTGACTGGTTCAATCGCGCAATGATAGCGCCAAATGCGCTCAATGGGTGCTGATGGTGTAGGATTCGAGGCCGTGCAGATCTGGTTGTCTGTGCTATCTATAAAGGCTGCGGAGCTATCTCGGGAACTATCCGCGAGAATATTTCTCTATGATGGCATCGGTTAGCCAGTGCGGGGCATTGTAAGGTGCGTGCCGCCTGATTAGACTGCGCCGAAACTCGTACACACAGCCCTATCAAGGACTTTTATGATCAAGAAATGCTTGTTCCCAGCAGCCGGTTACGGTACTCGCTTCCTGCCAGCGACTAAAGCCATGCCCAAAGAAATGCTGCCGGTGGTAAACAAGCCACTGATCCAGTACGGCGTCGAAGAAGCACTGGACGCTGGGTTGACCGAAATCTCCATCGTTACCGGTCGCGGCAAACGCGCTCTGGAAGACCACTTCGACATCAGCTACGAGCTGGAAAACCAGATCAAAGGCACCGACAAGGAAAAATACCTGGTCGGCATCCGTAAACTGTTGGACGAGTGCTCGTTCTCCTACACCCGTCAGACCGAAATGAAAGGCTTGGGCCACGCGATCCTGACTGGCCGCCCACTGATCGGTGACGAACCGTTCGCGGTAGTGCTGGCGGACGACTTGTGCGTCAACCTCGAAGGTGACGGCGTCCTGACCCAGATGGTCAAGCTGTACGAGCAGTATCGCTGCACCATCGTTGCGATCCAGGAAGTGGATCCGCAGGAAACCAACAAGTACGGCGTGATCGCCGGCGAGCTGATCGCTGATGATTTGTACCGCGTTCGCAACATGGTCGAAAAACCAGCCCCGGAAGACGCACCGTCGAACCTGGCGATCATCGGTCGTTACATCCTGACGCCGGATATTTTCGAGCTGATCAAACAAACCGAGCCAGGCAAAGGCGGCGAGATTCAAATCACCGACGCCCTGATGAAGCAGGCGAAAAACGGTTGCGTGATTGCCTACAAGTTCAAGGGCAAGCGTTTTGACTGCGGTGGCGCTGAAGGCTACATCGAGGCCACCAACTTCTGCTTCGAGAACTTCTACAAGACTGGCAAGGCTTACTGATAGCCTTTGACCCACTTGTATTGAAAAGCCACCTTCGGGTGGCTTTTTCATTTTCCGTCCCCATATCGTTTGCAGCGCTTGCCCAGCGGACGTCTGCGGGTATGCTTGTGGACTGCCGAGGAGATTGAAAATGGCCTACGATTTTGACCTTTATGTGATTGGCGCCGGTTCCGGCGGTGTGCGGGCTGCGCGTTTTGCTGCCGGTTTTGGCGCGAAAGTAGCGGTTGCCGAGAGCCGCTACCTGGGTGGCACTTGTGTGAACGTCGGCTGTGTGCCGAAGAAGTTGCTGGTCTACGGCGCACACTTCGCCGAAGACTTCGAGCAGTCTTCGGGTTTTGGCTGGGCGCCGGGCGAAGCGAAGTTCGATTGGGCGACGCTGATCGCCAACAAGGATCGCGAGATCAATCGCCTGAACGGCATCTATCGCAATCTACTGGTTAACAGTGGCGTGACCTTGCATGAAGGCCACGCCAAAATCGTTGATCCGCACCAGGTCGAGATCAATGGCGAGCGCTACACCGCCAAAAACATCCTGATTGCTACCGGTGGATGGCCGCAGATTCCGGAAATTCCGGGGCATGAGCACGCGATCAGTTCCAACCAGGCGTTCTTCCTCAAAGAACTGCCCAAGCGCGTTCTGGTGGTAGGCGGTGGTTACATCGCCGTTGAATTCGCCGGGATCTTCCACGGCCTGGGCGCCGACACCACGTTGCTGTATCGCGGTGAACTGTTCCTGCGCGGCTTCGACGGTGCGGTGCGCAAACACCTGCAAGAAGAGCTGACCAAGCGCGGCATGAACCTGCAATTCAACGCCGACATCGAGCGCATCGACAAGCAGGCCGATGGCAGCCTGAAGGTGACCCTAAAGGATGGTCGAGAGCTGGAGGCGGATTGTGTGTTCTACGCCACCGGTCGACGTCCGATGCTCGACAATCTCGGGCTGGAAAACACCGGGGTCAAACTCGACAAGAAAGGTTTCGTCGAGGTCGACGAGCAGTATCAGACGGCTGAACCGTCGATCCTGGCGCTTGGCGATGTGATCGGTCGGGTTCAGCTGACGCCGGTGGCGTTGGCGGAAGGTATGGCTGTTGCGCGTCGCTTGTTCAAGCCTGAGCAATACCGCCTGGTGGATTACAAGATGATCCCGACCGCAGTGTTCAGTTTGCCGAACATCGGCACAGTCGGTTTCACCGAGGAAGAGGCCCGGGAGGCTGGTCACGAGGTGGTGATCTTCGAAAGCCGCTTCCGGCCCATGAAGCTGACCCTGACCGAATGCCAGGAGCGCACCCTGATGAAACTGGTGGTGGACGCCAAGACCGACAAGGTTCTGGGCTGCCACATGGTCGGTCCGGAGGCTGGGGAAATTGTGCAGGGCTTGGCGATCGCCTTGAAGGCGGGTGCCACCAAGCGCGATTTCGATGAAACCATCGGCGTGCACCCAACTGCCGCCGAAGAGTTCGTCACCATGCGCACGCCGGTCGCGGGTTAATCGTCCTTTTCGGGCTTTGATGCGTCTGGCGCTGTCGCAATGACGGCCGCCAGGCGCACGCTCTCATCGAGGCTCGCCTGAGTCTTGAGCAACTCGATTTCCAGCGCTTTGTTTATCTGCGACTGTTCGTCGATGCTCTGTTTCAACGACTGACTTTCCAGCAGGGCAGCGCGCAAGCGTTCCTGGAGGAGGGTGCGTTCGCTGTCGATACGGTTCACCTGTTCCAGCAACTGATCCTGTCGAGCGTTGGTTTGCTTGAGTTGATCCTGCAGCAGGCTCAACTCTCTCAGGGTGCCACGGTTCTCCGTTAACAACCGCTCGTTGTCGCGGTGCAGTTGCGTGATCTCATCCTGGCGCACCAATGCGCTCTGCTGGGCCTGGCGCAATTCCATCTGAATCTGCTGCACCTGGCCTTCGTGGCGACGCTGTTCCTGCTCACGCTGTTCTTTGACGGCGTTGCGATAGTGTTCCAGGGCGTCGCGAGCATGCAGGTGTTTCTCTTCAAGGGAGCGGATCTGCTCATCCTTGTCTTGCAAGCGTAATTCGAAATCGGCCAATGCCTGGTTCAGTCCGGCGTTGCGGTTTTGTTCGGTCTGCAGCATGGCGCGGGTTTCTAGCAGGGCCTCGGACTCTTGGGTCAGTGCCAGGCTTTGAATCTCGTACTGCTGATGCAATTCGCCATTGGCTTGTTGAGCTTCTTTCAGCTGTATTTCCAGCTCTTTTCGCTGCTGATCGAACTGCGCGCGTGCCTGATCGATGGGCTCCTGAGCCTGCTCCTTGAGTCTTTGTGCCAGCCGCGAGACCAGTCCCGCCAACTCATCATCGATGGGTTCCGGCAGCGCTTCGGCGCGCTCGGCGCCGTCATCCAGCTCCTTCAAATAGCGATGAATCGTGGTTTTCGAGCCCGTGTTGCCCATCTCGATCCGTACCGCATCAATGCTTGGGTTTTCGCCGCGAGCCAAAATTGCCAAGCGTGCTGCCTGGACCACTGCTTTGTTTACACCGCCACGAGCCATGAGTTCTCCTACGATTTCGTACTGTGGTACATGCCACTTAAGTACACAATGTACCACGCTAACGGAAAAGTTAAAATACGATGGGTATTCATGCGGGATATACTGGTATTACCACGTGTGATGAGCGCAACGGCGTGTTTTCACCCGCCAAAGCGGTACGTTTTAAAGAGTTGAGCCGATGACTGAGCTGGATCGTTACCTGCAAGCCGCCACCCGCGACAACACCCGTCGCAGCTACCGGGCGGCTATCGAGCATTTCGAAGTCAGTTGGGGCGGCTTCCTGCCGGCGACCAGCGACAGCGTCGCGCGTTACCTGGTCGCTCACGCAGGCGTGCTGTCAATCAATACCTTGAAGTTGCGTTTGTCAGCGCTGGCGCAATGGCACAACAGTCAGGGTTTTCCCGACCCCACCAAGGCGCCAGTGGTGCGCAAGGTCTTCAAGGGCATTCGCGCGCTACACCCGGCTCAAGAAAAACAGGCCGAGCCGTTACAGCTTCTGCATCTGGAGCAAGTGGTTGCCTGGTTGGAACAAGAAGCGCAAACCGCGAAATCTGAACACGATCAACCGGCTCTGTTGCGGGCCAGACGCGATAGGGCGCTGATTCTGTTGGGCTTCTGGCGCGGTTTTCGTAGCGATGAGTTGTGCCGGCTACAGATCGAGCACGTGCAAGTGGCTGCCGGCTCAGGCATCACGCTCTATTTACCGCGAACCAAGAGCGACCGCGAAAACCTCGGCAAGACTTACCAGACGCCGGCGTTGCAGCGCCTGTGCCCGGTGCAGGCCTACATCGACTGGATCACCGAAGCTGCGTTGGTTCGCGGGCCGGTATTCCGAGGCATCGACCGTTGGGGCCACCTGAGCGAGGAGGGGCTGCACGCCAACAGCGTGATCCCGTTACTGCGCCAGGCGCTGGAGCGTGCCGGCATTCCGGCCGAGCACTACACCAGTCACTCCTTGCGGCGCGGCTTTGCCACTTGGGCGCATCAGAGCGGTTGGGATTTGAAGTCGTTGATGAGTTACGTGGGCTGGAAGGATATGAAGTCCGCCATGCGCTATGTTGAAGCCAGCCCGTTTCTCGGGATGACACCGCTCGCGGAAAAAACCATTGGCGCTGCTAAGTAGGTTTTCTTCTATTAATACGTTCGGCTAATAGCGAAAACCAATGAGCAGCATGAGCTTTGCCAATGAGCCATCCGGCAATCGAGTGGGTAGGATTCACTCCATCAACTTCTCAACCAAACTTTTCAACCCTGACGGAGAGTCATCGATGCCTATCATCAACAGCCAAGTTAAACCGTTCAAAGCTGACGCCTTCAAAAATGGCGACTTCGTAAAAGTGTCGGACGCTGACCTGAAAGGCAAGTGGTCTGTCGTGTTCTTCTACCCTGCCGACTTCACCTTCGTTTGCCCGACCGAACTGGAAGACCTGGCTGACAACTACGACGCGTTCCAGAAGCTGGGCGTCGAGATCTACAGCGTTTCCACCGATACCCACTTTGCTCACGCTGCCTGGCACAACACTTCGCCAGCCATCGGCAAAATCCAGTACACCATGATCGGCGACCCGACTCACGCCATCTCCCGCAACTTCGACGTACTGATCGAAGAAGCCGGTCTGGCTGACCGTGGCACCTTCGTGATCAACCCAGAAGGCCAGATCAAAATCGTTGAACTGAACGACGGCGGTGTGGGTCGTGACGCTTCCGAGCTGCTGCGCAAAATCAAGGCTGCACAGTACGTCGCTGCTCACCCAGGCCAGGTTTGCCCAGCCAAGTGGAAAGAAGGCGAGGCCACTCTGGCTCCGTCCCTGGACCTGGTCGGCAAGATCTAAGTCTGTGGATCGCATCATCAGGGCGGGTTTCCGCACCTAAGTAAGCTGCAACCGCCCTCAAAAACGCCCGGGCGAAATTCGCTCGGGCGTTTTTTTATGTCGGCTCTTTATGTCACTGTAAAAAAAGGAAATCGCCCGTATGCTGGACGCCAATCTTAAAGCCCAGTTGAAATCGTACCTGGAACGGGTCACCCAGCCGATCGAGATCGTTGCCTCCCTCGACGACGGTGCGAAATCCCAGGAAATGCTCGCTCTTCTGAAAGACGTTGCCAGTCTTTCTACCCAAATTACCTTGCTCGACAACGGTGACGATGCACGTAAACCATCGTTCTCGATCAACCGCCCGGGTGCCGATATCAGCCTGCGTTTCGCCGGCATCCCGATGGGCCACGAATTCACATCCTTGGTGCTGGCCTTGCTGCAAGTCGGCGGCCACCCTTCGAAGGCCAGTGTTGAAGTGATCGAACAGATTCGTTCGCTCAAAGGCGAGTTCAGCTTCGAGACTTACTTCTCGCTGTCCTGCCAGAACTGCCCGGACGTAGTCCAGGCGTTGAACCTGATGGCTGTGCTTAACCCGAACATCCGCCACGTCGCCATCGACGGCGCGCTGTTCCAGGCTGAAGTCGATGACCGCCAGATCATGGCCGTGCCAAGCGTTTACCTGAACGGCGTGAACTTTGGCCAGGGTCGTATGGGCCTGGAAGAAATCCTCGCCAAGATCGACACCAGCGGTATCGAGCGTCAAGCCGAGAAGATCAGCGCAAAAGAAGCCTTTGACGTGCTGGTCGTCGGCGGTGGCCCGGCGGGTGCATCGGCCGCGATCTACGCTGCCCGTAAAGGCATTCGCACTGGCGTGGCGGCTGAACGTTTTGGTGGGCAGGTGCTCGACACCATGGCCATCGAAAACTTCATCTCCGTGCAGGAAACCGAAGGGCCGAAACTGGCCGTGGCGCTGGAAGAACACGTCAAGCAATACGACGTCGACATCATGAACCTGCAACGCGCCGACAAGTTGGTGCCGGGCAAGAGCGGCGAGTTGCACGAAGTCCACTTCGCCAGCGGCGCGACCTTGAAAGCCAAAACCGTGATCCTGGCGACCGGTGCACGGTGGCGTGAAATGAACGTCCCGGGCGAGCAGCAATACCGCAACAAAGGCGTGGCGTATTGCCCGCACTGCGACGGTCCGCTGTTCAAAGGCAAGCGCGTGGCGGTGATTGGCGGCGGTAACTCCGGCGTCGAAGCGGCCATCGATCTGGCGGGCATCGTGTCCCACGTAACACTGCTGGAGTTCGACGTGCAGCTGCGTGCCGATGCGGTCTTGCAGCGCAAGTTGCACAGCCTGCCGAACGTCACCGTGATCACCAGTGCGCAAACCACGGAAGTGTTGGGCGACGGCCAGAAGGTCAACGGCTTGCGTTACAAGGATCGTCAGTCGGACGAGTTGCGTACCGTCGAGCTGGAAGGGATTTTCGTGCAGATCGGCTTGCTGCCCAACACCGACTGGCTCAAAGGCACCATCGAGTTGTCGCCTCGCGGTGAGATCATCGTCGATGCCCGTGGTGAAACGTCGATGCCGGGCGTGTTCGCTGCCGGTGACGTGACCACCGTGCCGTACAAGCAGATCGTGATCGCGGTGGGCGAGGGCGCCAAAGCCTCCCTGAGCGCATTCGATCACCTGATCCGGACTTCGGCCCCGGCATAAAACCCGACGCTGAACACACAAAAACCCCATGAGTGATCATGGGGTTTTTTGTGGGATTTTTGATTTACATCGGTGCCGGCTGGATGATTTCAACCCAGTAAGCATCCGGGTCTTTGATGAACGCCAGGCTCTTCATGCGGCCGTCATTCAGGCGCTTCTGGAAATCGCAGCCCAGCGCTTCGAAGCGCTCGCACGCCGCGACGATATCCGGCACCGAGATGCAGATGTGGCCAAAACCGCGCGGGTCGGTGTTGCCGTTGTGGTAAGCGAAATCCGCGTCGTTCTCGGTGCCGTGGTTGTGGGTCAGCTCGAGAATGCCGGGGATCGACTTCATCCACTCGGTGCGCGCAGCAGCGTCGGCCGGGATCTGGTTTTTATCGACCAGCGCCAGGAAGTACAGGCTGAACTCGGCTTCCGGGAAGTCGCGCTTTTCAACCAGCGAGAAACCCAAAATGCGCGTGTAGAAATCCAGGGACTTGGTAATGTCCTTGACCCGCAGCATGGTGTGGTTGAAGACGAACTTCTGGGTGGCGGTGTCAGGTTGGGCGGTGACGCCTGGGAAGGTGTTCAATTCGTGCAGGCTCATGGGCCCTCCGGAAAATAGTGGGGCTAACGAATGGCGACAATGATACGCAAGGGCTCTGACATCACCAAACCCAAACAGTCGGCTATTGCCTGACAGACGGGTGAGGCTCAGACTTTACGGTTCAATCCGTGAGTGTTCATTGCAATGATTCGTTTCTGTAAATCGATGGTCGTCCTGATCTGCGTGCTTTCAGGTATTAACAGCGCTCACGCAGACGAGCCAGTCATGATCTGGCCCAACGGCTGGGAGGTCGAAGCCGTCCCGCAAGATGACGCCAACGCCCAGGTATCCCGCCAGCGCGCGGTGAAAAACGATCAGGGCGGCACGCCGGTTATGGTGATGGAGTTGACCATGACTCAGGTGGAAAGTGGTCATCAGGTGAATCTGCAAGGCGTGTTGCTGGAGATGCGCAAGTCGGTGCAGAAGGACTTCTTTCAAGGCGGTTATCAAAGTGTCTGCAACAAGATTCACCCGACGACGTTGAGCCGCTTATCAGCGCTGGAAACTACCTGCACGATCACGCAGAACGGAAGGCATGTGCTCTCTCAAACATTGGTTGCCGCCGTGGATGGCGATAAGGCCTATGTTCTTTCCTACGCGGGGCAGGCTGAGGTTTATAAGGCAAGTCAGGATGAAATAGACGCGGCCCGTAACAGCTTGAAACTTTAGTTAAAGATTTCAATGGCTGCCGATTTCAGCGCATTCTGAAATTTTTAGATACCCAAACGGATTAAGCACAAAGTTATTCGACAAGTAGCGAGTTGATCGACGCCAATCGTTGCATTTAGAAGGCGTCCATGAAAAAGCCCTGCATTGGCAGGGCTTTTTTTGGTCGCCGCGAGTGTTTAGCCGCGCAGCCAGGAATCAACGGTTGCTGCACCGTATTGTTCCTTCCAGGCTTTCAGGCCGCGGTGGTTGCCACCCTTGGTTTCAATCAGTTCACCGGTGTGCGGATTCTGATAAACCTTGACCACGCGAGCGCGGCGGGTTTTAGGCGTTGCCTGTTGCAGACCGGATTTTGCCGGGTTCGGATCGAGAATGGCGATGATGTCGCGCAGGCTCTTGCCGTAGGTTTTCATCAGCCCCTGGAGCTTTTCTTCGAATTCGATTTCTTTCTTGAGCCCGGCATCATTCTTCAGGGTTTCCAGCTGCTTGAGCTGCTCTTGAAGGGCCTTTTCAGCTGCACGAAATTCAGCGAGTCTGGACAATATCTTTACTCCAATAGTGTGTTTGGCTGATACCAACCGCAAACAAAGCTATAAGCCAAGAGCCTTGAAGCGACTCGGTGATAATGGCTCACCTGCCGATCTAGCGCAGGCATGAAAAATTGTAGTAGTTAATTGGCCAAGAGTAAATCCTGTCTTTTTCTTCATGTAACAACAGTAGTCTTTTGATTCAAATTGGGGCGCGATCTCCTTGTCTCGTCGCTGAGCGCCGCTAGTTAATGGTGACTTAATGCGTTAATGAAGACCGCGCCGGGCATTGGCCGGCCGAACAGATAACCTTGCAAGAAGTTCATGCCGTGGGCGGTCAGGTAATCATAGTTGGCTCTTGGCACGTGTGCCGCTCAACGGTAATTCAGACGCTCGGCCAGTTTGATAAAAGCCAGCGTCGCGGGTGATGACTGGCGCTGATCGAGCACCGCCAGGCCAACTTGGCGTGTGACACTTGGCGATAGCGGTTTTTTCACGTAGCGACTGTCGCGATCATCGGGCAATGAGCTTTCGGCGACGACCGTCAGCGCATCGCCTCGGCCAACGGTGTCCAGCGTACTCAGTAGTTGCGAGCAGCGATAACGGATGTTCGGTGTCAGCCGGGCGGCACTGAACAGCCGCGACACCAGTTCCGACGAACCGGCCTCGGTCAATACAAAGGGGTCGTTACACAAATCGCTCAGGGTCAGGCTGTCGCGACGGGCCAGCGGATGATCGACGGGCAGCAGCGCGACCATCTGGTCTTCGATCAGCGCAAAGGTGTCGAACCGCTCCTCCGGCAACACCACGAAGCCGATATCGATACGCCGCTCCTCCAGCCACTGGATCACCTGTCGGTCCGGGCCTTCATCTATATGGACCTCAATGCCCGGGTGAGCCGCTCGGTAGTGCTGCAAGATCAACGGCAGCAGTTTGATCGATGAGGTCGGGCCGAACGAGCCGATGCGCAACGTGCCGCGTTTCATTCCGCGAGCATCGGCCGCTTCCTGGCGCAACGTGTTGGCCAGGCCCAGCATCGCCCGGGCGCGCAGCAAAAGCTGTTGGCCGATGTCGCTGAGTTCGACCCGGGACTGATGCCGGCGCAGCAGCTCGACGCCCAATTCCTGTTCCAGTGACTTGAGGGCGTGAGAGACCGCGGATTGGGAAATTCCCAAGCGATTGGCTGCCACGGTAAAACCGTGAAGCTCGGCGACCAGAGAAAATATCTCGAGTTGGGTAAGGGTCATGAGTGTTTACTCATTTTACGATGAGAATGTATTAGTCGAATGATACGTCATCTTCCCCGATTTCTCGTTCTGGAAACCTATGACGACCTATGAGCAGAGCCTGTCCAACCCATCGGATGTCCCGGTTTATTTGAAATTGGCGGCCGTCACCATGATCTGGGGCGGCACCTTTGTCGCCGGACGGTTTCTGGCCGATAGCCTCAACCCCTTGTTTGCCGCCAGCCTGCGGTTCTTGCTGGCCAGCGTTGCGTTGCTGGTGTTTCTGCTGTTGGCCCGCGTGCCTCTCGCAAGGCCCAGCCCCCGGCAATGGCTGCAATTGGCGCTACTGGGTTTTTTCGGGATCTTTTTCTACAACCTGTGCTTCTTTTATGGGCTGCACTACATCAATGCATCACGGGCTTCATTGATCGTGGCGTTGAACCCGGCCGTGATCGGGCTGGCGTCATGGCTGTTGTTCAAGGAGCGCTTGAGTCGAGCGAAAGTCGTCGGAATCGCGATCTGCATTGCCGGGGCGAGCCTGGTGATCGTCAGTCGAAATCCGCAGTTGTTGGCCGGCAACGCCGACGCGTGGATCGGCGATCTGTTGATCTTCGGCTGCGTGCTTGGCTGGGGCGTTTATTCGCTGTTCTCCAAAGACCTGAATCAAACCCTGGGGCCGGTGCAAACGGTGACGTACTCGATTCTGTTGGGCACGCTGATGCTGTGGGTGACCAGTGCTGTTCGCGGTGAGTTGAGTGTTGCTGCACTCGCCAGCCTCGGACCAACGCAATGGTTGAGCCTGATGTACCTGGGCGTGTTGGGTTCGGCGCTGGCCTATATCGGCTATTACGACGGCATTCGCAAAATCGGCGCGACGCGTTCGGGCGTGTTTATCGCCCTGAACCCGCTGACCGCGGTGATCCTTGGTGCGCTGCTGTTGGGCGAGCAGTTGACCCTGGCGATGTGCCTGGGAGGAGGGCTGATCCTCACGGGGATTTTCCTGTGCAACAAACCCCTTGCGCGAGCAGGGAAAAAGGGGATTTGATACAGAAGGCGGACAAACCGATTTACGCTGTGTAGAATCGGGTTACGCATATAAGAATAATCGTCTTCTGGCAGCAGAAGCCTCGCCCGCAAGAGCCTTGGGTCGACAATGAAGAGTTTTGGGTTTCAATTGATCTACGGTGACTTCCTCGCCCGCAGCGTGCGGGGCATCTCCTGCGCGCCACCCGCCGGTCTCAGCATTGCTAGCAACTAACGATCCGTTAATTGACAAGAAAATGATGAGGCGCCAACCATGGCAGATTTATACGAAAACCCAATGGGCCTGATGGGCTTTGAATTCATCGAATTCGCATCGCCAACCCCGAACACCCTGGAGCCGATCTTCGAGATCATGGGCTTCACCAAGGTCGCGACCCACCGTTCCAAAGACGTGCACCTGTATCGTCAGGGCCAGATCAACCTGATCCTCAACAACGAACCGCACAGCGTCGCTTCGTACTTCGCGGCCGAGCACGGTCCGTCGGTGTGCGGCATGGCGTTCCGCGTCAAGAATGCCCAGCAGGCGTTTGCCCGTGCTTTGGAACTGGGCGCCCAGCCGATTCACATCGAAACCGGCCCGATGGAACTGAACCTGCCAGCGATCAAAGGCATCGGCGGCGCGCCGCTGTACCTGATCGACCGTTTCGGCGAAGGCAGTTCGATCTACGACATCGACTTCGTGTTCATCGAAGGCGTTGACCGCAATCCGGTCGGGGCCGGCCTGAAGATCATCGACCACCTGACCCACAACGTGTATCGCGGTCGCATGGCCTACTGGGCCAACTTCTACGAGAAGCTGTTCAACTTCCGCGAGATCCGTTACTTCGACATCAAGGGCGAGTACACCGGCCTGACCTCCAAGGCCATGACTGCACCGGACGGCATGATCAAAATCCCGCTGAACGAAGAATCGTCCAAGGGCGCCGGGCAGATCGAAGAGTTCCTGATGCAGTTCAACGGCGAGGGCATCCAGCACGTTGCCTTCCTGACCGATGACCTGATCAAGACCTGGGATCACCTGAAAAGCATCGGCATGCGCTTCATGACCGCGCCGCCGGAAACCTATTACGAAATGCTCGAAGGTCGTTTGCCGAACCACGGTGAGCCGGTTGATCAACTGCAATCGCGCGGCATTCTGCTGGACGGTTCGTCCGAGTCAGGCGACAAGCGTCTGCTGTTGCAGATCTTCTCGGAAACCCTGATGGGCCCGGTGTTCTTCGAGTTCATCCAGCGTAAAGGCGACGATGGTTTCGGCGAAGGTAACTTCAAGGCGTTGTTCGAATCCATCGAGCGCGACCAGGTTCGTCGTGGTGTGCTCTCCACCGACTAAGCCGTTTCAGATGTAAAAAAGCCCGGTCAGCAGCAATGCTGGCCGGGCTTTTTCGTTCCGGTCCTACATCGATTTTCGTTGATGCCGGACCAGGTGTTTGAACCCTTCAAACACCAGCACCACCACCGCCAACCAAATCGGGATGTAGGTCAGCCACTCGCCTGGCTTGATGCTTTCCCCCAGCAGCAACGCGACGCCGAGCAACAACACCGGCTCGACGTAACTCAACAACCCGAACAGGCTGAACGGCAGCAGTCGGCTGGCGATGATGTAAACCACCAGCGCCGAAGCACTGATCACCCCGAGCAACGGGATCAGCAGCGACAGCCACGGGTGTTGATCGAACACGGCGAAACCCTGATCACCGCCCTGAACGAACCAGAACGCCACGGGCAACATCAAGGCCATGTCCATCCACAAACCGCCGAGGTTGTCGGTCGCCAGTCGTTTGCGCAGGATGAAGTAGAGCGGATAACCGATGACGACCAGCAAGGTCGCCCAGGAAAAACCGCCGACCTGATACAGCTCGTTGAGCACGCCGAGGGAAGCAAAAAACACGGCAACCTTTTGCAGGTAAGACAGCCGCTCGCCATAGGCGAACCGCCCGGTCAGCACCATGGACAGCGGCAACAGGAAGTAGCCCAGGGACACGTCGAGGCTATAGCCGTTGAGCGGTGCCCACATGAATAACCAGAGTTGCAGGCCAAGCAGCGTCGCGGAAAGGATCAGGGCTGCGAGCAATTTTGGTTGGCCCACCAGCCGCCGGAAAAGGGCGACCACGCGTTTCCATTCACCGGAGACCACCATGAACACGGTCATGCATGGCAGGGTCAGCAGCATTCGCCAACCGAAGATTTCCACGCCGCTCAAAGGTGTGAGCAACGAAGTGTAGTAATACATGACGGCAAACAGCACCGAGGCTGAAACCGATAGAGCGATACCTTTAGACAAACTGTCCTCGCGAAGTTGAACGTGAAACGGGTGCGGAGGATACGTGGTTCGGCCGCAGAATGTGTCGCCAGATAAAAGATCGCAGCCTTCGGCAGCTCCTACGGCGGGACACCGATCCAGGTAGGAGCTGGCGAAGCCTGCGATCTTTTGCTGTTAGCGCGGTTTGCGCCCCGACACAAAATGGCTCACATCATTAAACCCCGGCGTCGACGCATGCCCAGGCACAACCAGCGAATCAATAAACGCCTCATCCTCAGCCGTAATCTTCACCGCCTGCGCCTTGGTGTAGGCATCCCATTGTTCTTCGGTGCGCGGCCCGACGATGGCCGAGGTGACGGCGCTGTTGTTCAGCACCCAGGCGATGGCGAATTCGACGATGCCCACGCCGCGACCCTGGGTGTACTGCTGGATCTGCTGAGCAATGCGCAGGGATTCGACGCGCCATTCGGTTTCCAGAATGCGTTTGTCGGCGCGGCCGGCGCGACTGTTGGCGTCCGGCTTCACGTCCGGTGCGTATTTACCGCTGAGCACGCCACGCGCCAGCGGACTGTAAGGCACCACGCCCAGGCCATAGTTTTGCGCGGCGGTGATCTGCTCGGTTTCCGCCTGACGGTTGACGATGTTGTACAGCGGCTGACTGATCACCGGCCGGTCGACGCCCAGTTGATCGGCCACACGAATCACCTCGGCGATGCGCCAGCCACGGTAGTTCGACAAACCCCAATAGCGAATCTTGCCCTGGCGGATCAAATCACCGATGGCCGACACCGTCACTTCAAGCGGCGTGTTGTGGTCTTCGCGGTGCAGGTAATAGATGTCGAGATAATCAGTGCCCAGGCGCGTCAGGCTCGCGTCAATGCCATTGAACAGGTGCTTGCGGCTCAGACCGCTGCGGTTGGGCACACCGTCCACCGGACCGAAGCCGACCTTGGTCGCCAGCACCCATTCGTGGCGGTTACCGGCAATCGCTTCGCCGACGATCTCTTCGGAGCGGCCGTTGGTGTAAACGTCTGCGGTGTCGATGAAATTGATGCCCTGGTCCCAGGCCTTGTCGATGATCCGCAGGGAGTCTTCGGTGCTGGTCTGTTCGCCGAACATCATGGTGCCCAGGGTCAGGGTGGAAACCTGTAAACCCGAATGACCCAGCGTGCGGTAGCTCATGACGAAATCCTTTTACCGGTGGGAGAAAGGCTCAATCAAATACCAGAACGGTGGGGCGGGGCAATCTGATTTATCGACGAAGCGCCTGGCAGCACTTTTGCCCAGAAACGGTCGGGCGCTTCAAGACCTCGAATGAAGGTCGGGGTAACCACTCGTCGCTACTGTCAGATTTGACAGTAGCCAGTCTTCCCGGCCTGGAGTGTGATAACCCCCGCGTCCCGAGAAGGCTCAGGACTCGTTGCCTTCCAGGAGAGCATGATGGATACCCAGTCCGCCGCGTTGAACGAATTGTTTGTGCTTTTTCCCGTAATCATCCCGGGCTGGGTGTCTCCGGTGAAACCTGCCGACATCGCCCACGGCGGCATTCCAAAAGCCCTTTACGATGGCCAGGCCCAGGGCCTTGAATGCCTGGTCGATCCCTGGACCGAGCTGCGACTGCGCTCCTGGATCATGGCGGCCGATGATCGCGTGGATTTGTATTGCAACGGCGATCTCGTCCCAGGAGCAGGCCAGACCGTCAAGCCGGGGGAGGAAACGCTGCGCCAGCGTCTGTACCTGCCACACGGGAATTTGATGCATGGCGTCAACCGTCTGCATTACGTGGTCACCCGTGTCGGGGGGAACTCCGAACCCTCTCGGGATCTGCTGGTGCTGTATCACCTACGGCCTGTGGACAACCTGGATCTGGTGATCCCGTCCGACGTGCTCAAGGACGGCGTCAGCGCCGCACGGGCGGCGCAAGGGGTGGAGTTCGGGTTCACCTATGCCAACCGGCGCAACCACGACCGCATCGAGTTTCTGTTGGGCGACACCCAGGTCAGGTTCGACGTCCCCGACGGCACGGCGCCAATCACCCACACACTGTTCACCGACACGTTCCAGGAGGCTGGCGACAACCCGAAGGCGGTGGCCGAGTTCTATGTCGTCGACCAGTTGGGCAACAGGGTCAAATCCCCGGAGAAGCACCTGGATATACACCTTGCCCGTGTCGAACTCGAGCAGGTGATCCTTCGAGAAATCCCGACCGAGAACAATGACGACCCGGCCATCGTTGATCTCGCCAAACTGAACGGCGGGCCATTGTGGGCCTTGATTCATCTGATCGATGCGATCTGGGACGTGGGGGATGAGATCCACCTGACGTTCACCGCTCTGGTGAATGGCAGTCCGGTTGCCACCCATGAACAAACTCTGCCAATTACACAGGTGCCGGGGCAATTCTCTTGGGACATACCCAACAGCAAGGTCATTGCCGACAGCGTGGTGAGGGTGATCTATGAACAGGTCAGAAATGGCGCGGTCATTGCCACGTCCAGAACGGCTACGGCGCAGGTGACGGGTGAGGCCGCAGGACAGCATGGTGTGCCGACCTTCACCAACAAGCCCTACACCATCGCCCCGGCTGGCCGGCTGAAGAACGTTGAGTTGCTTCTCAGTACCAGCAATAACACCCCCATCCCCGGGGGCAAGCTCAGTCTGACTCTCCCGGCCAACTTCATGTACGCCGATGGCGGCAGCGGCCAGCGCGACTTCATCACCGACGCTGTCGGCAGGCTCAGCGTCAGCCGCATCAAAGGCACTCTCATCCCCGGCTCTTACAGTCTGAGCGCCACCAGTGGTGTTCAGGTCGCCAACGCAACCGTAACCGTTACGGGGCTGGGGCCGGTCGGTAGCATCCCGGTCGGGAAGGAGCCGTTCGGGATCGCTGTCAGCCCGGACGGTACCCGCGCTTATGTCAGCAACTGGAGTAGCCACACGGTCTCGGTGATTGATACGGCGACGCATCGAGTCCTGACGCACATCCCAGTCGGGAACCGTCCGTGGGGGGTTACCGTCAGCCCGGACGATGCTCGCGCTTATGTCTGCAACTTTGGTAGCCACACGGTCTCGGTGATTGATACGGCGACGAATCAAGTCCTGACGACCATCCCGGTCGGGAACAGCCCGTACGGGATCGCAGTCAGCCCGGACGGTAGCCGCGCTTATGTCTGCAACTCGCAAAGCAACACGGTCTCGGTGATTGATACGGCGACGGATCAAGTCCTGACGAACATACCGGTCGAGAGCCATCCGCTCGGGATTGCCGTCAGCCCGGACGGCACCCGCGCTTATGTCACCAACTATACTAGCTACACCGTCTCGGTGATTGATACGGCGACGGATCGAGTCCTGACGAACATCCCGGTCGAGATCCTTCCGTCCGGGATTGCCGTCAGCCCGGACGGTACCCGCGCTTATGTCTGCAACTGGAGTAGCCACAGGGTCTCGGTGATTGATACGGCGACGAATCGAGTCCTGACGAACATCATGATCTCGTATCCGAGGGAGGTTGCCTTCAGCCCGGACGGTGCCCGCGTTTATGTCGGCAACGAGCGTAGCGGCATGGTCTCGGTGATTGATACGGCGACGAATCAAGTCCTGAGGACCATTCCGGTCGGGAACTCTCCGGCCGGGATCGCCGTCAGCCCGGCCGGTGCCCGCGTTTATGTCTGCAATATGGCTAGCCACACGGTCTCAGTGATTGAGGGGTAATCTGGGGCATCCATTAGCTGGTCTCGAGTCAAGGCTAAATGTCCGCTTACCCTGCAGTTCTGAACTGCAGGGTGTTTCCCTCGCCATGGAAATTAAGGGGACAGATCTATTTATCCGGTTTTGGCGCGGCGTCGGCAGTGACCACGAAAAGAGGGACATACATATTTATCCGTCTCTCCTGTCGATTGAAAAGTGAGCAATGACTGAGTTGTTTAATCGACATCTCCAGATACTGATTCGGGCTACACATCCTTGCGCCACTGCCTACGACTACGCCAGAATCCGCCGGCTTGTGCGCCTTGGGCCTGGGCTCTATCGTTTCACCCGTCGCTGAACAACAGCGATGGGGTTTGGTAGCCCGGTTATACAAGGTGCAATGTATCGCCATTTGGGGCGTTTTTGTCTCGGCTTTATGGTGGTCATGCACAGGGCGCCTTCGGGCGCGCCGGTTCCCTTGTACCCGGTCTACCAACCTGCGTATGGCCACCACCCATTCGTTTGGTAGCGAGAGTGATGGCTCCTTTTTTTAGTACAAGGAGATTCATCCATGTTCAAAGTAACGCCCAATCCACCGGACACCGATCCGGCATCCCCGTGCGAATCACTCGATTCAAAAAAACTCCACGAAGCCGCCGACCGCGCCCTCGATCACTACCTCAAGCTGGTTGCCCATATCAAAGCCACCCCGCGCACACCCGGCACCATGTTCATCGTCAACCCGGAGCTCGATACCGAAACCCTGCTGGGCCATGCTTGCGAGTCGTTGGCATCAGCCAATGTCATGACCATGGATCTGGCGGATCATATGGAGGGGTCGAGTCGCAATTCCCTGTTGGGTATTGCGCAGATCATCATGCTGGGCGAACTGGCGGTGAATCGGGCGCTGGATAACATCGACCCGCAAGGGTAGCGACGATCTGTGGTGGGGGCTTGCCTGTGGCGAGGGAGCTTGCTCCCGCTGGGCTGCGCAGCGGCCCCAAACTCCGGTACACCGCGTTCACCGGTTTTACGACTGCTTCGCAGTCGAGCGGGAGCAAGCTCCCTCGCCACAAAAACATCTGTGCATGCGAGAAATGAGAAACGGCCCGAAAGGGCCGTTTTTTGTTGTCGTCAAACCTTACACCCGCAACGTCCGCGTCATGCGCAGTGCCAACAAACTCCCGCAAACAATCACGCCCGCCAGCAGGTAAAGCGCGGCATCGGTCGATCCGGTGCTGTCCTTGACCCAGCCCACCAGATACGGACTCAGGAACCCGGCCATCTGCCCCATGGAGTTGATCAACGCCAAACCACCCGCCGCAGCGCCCGCGCTGAGCAGCGCCGTCGGCACCGGCCAGAACATCGGCAGGCCGGTGAGGGCGCCCATAGTGGCGATGGTCAGGCCGAGGATGGCGATGGCCGGCGTTGTCGCAAAGTTCACAGCGATCAGCAAACCGACCGCGCCCATCAGCATTGGCACCACCAAATGCCAGCGGCGTTCTTTGCGCAGGTCCGCCGAGCGGCCGACCATCAACATGAACAGCGCCGCCAGCAGGTACGGAATCGCACTCAACCAGCCGATCACCAGGTTATCGCTGAAGCCCAGGTTTTTGATGATCGACGGCAGCCAGAAGTTGATCGCGTAGACGCCGCTCTGGATGCAGAAATAGATCAGGCCGAAGGCCCAGATCGCCGGGTTCTTGAACACGGCCAGCAGCGAGTCGGTGGTGGTTTTCGGTTTGTTGGCCAGATCGATAGCGTGGTCGGCTTCCAGCACCGAGCGCTCGAACGGCGTGAGCCATTTGGCGTTGGCGTAACTGTCGCTCAACAGGAAGTAGGCGAGGGCGCCGAGGATCACGGTCGGAATGCCTTGCAGCAGGAACATCCACTGCCAGCCGGCCAAACCGCCCTGGCCTGCGGCGAAGTGATTGAGGATCCAACCGGAAAACGGGCTGCCGAGCAGGCCGGATACCGGGATCGCCGACATGAACAGCGCCATGATGCGGCCACGGCGGAAGGTCGGGAACCACTGCGAAAGGTAGAGCACCACGCCCGGGAAGAACCCGGCTTCGGCCGCGCCGGTGAACAGGCGCAGGGTTTAGAACTCGGTCGGGGTGGTGACGAACAGCAGGCAGGTCGAGAGCGAGCCCCAGACGATCATCATCAGCGCGATCCAGCGGCGCGGGCCGAATTTGGTCAGGGCCAGGTTGCTGGGTACGCCGCACAGCACGTAGCCGACAAAGAAGATCCCGGCCCCGAGGCCGTAGACGGTTTCGCTGAATTTCAGCGCGTCGAGCATCTGCAGCTTGGCAAATCCAACGTTCACCCGGTCGAGGTAGTTGAACAGGTAGCAGATGAAGATGAAGGGAATCAAACGCAGGGTAATGCGTTTGTAGACGGCGTTTTTTTCGTCAACGATGGCCTGGGTAGCGGCGGCGCTCTGTGACATGGCGGGCTCTCTCTTTATTATGATTTTTTGCGATGCAAGGGTAACGTTGACCGCCCGGTGAGTCTCGGCCACCGCTTGGGTCATTGTCTTTGTGCCTGAGCACAGGGTTTGCCACCAAGGCCTGTGCGGGTGAACAATCCGCTCCATCACGCTTTCAAGGATCCCCGCTATGTTCGAACTCGATCACGACCTGGCCCAGGACATCGTCGACCGGGCGATGGCCATCCTGCCGTATAACGTCAACGTCATGGACAGCCAGGGCCTGATTCTCGGCAGCGGCGAGCCGGAGCGGGTCAACACCCGGCATGAAGGCGCGCAACTGGTGCTGGCCAACGGGCGAGTGGTGGAGATCGACGCCCAAACGGCGATTCATTTGAAAGGCGTACAGCCGGGCATCAACTTGCCGCTGTTACTCGATCAACGCTTGATTGGCGTGCTGGGCATCACCGGTGAACCCGAGCAATTGCGCACCTATGCCGAACTGGTGCGGATGACCGCCGAGATGCTGGTCGGCCAGCGCAATCAGCAGGCCGAACAGCAATGGCGGCGCCAGCGTTGCGACGATCTGCTGGCATTGCTGCTCAGCGAGGCCGGGGATTCGCCGCGGTTGATCGATGAAGCGCAACAGCTGGGGCTCAAGCCGCAGATGACGCGGGTGCCGTACCTGTTCGAGTTAGGGATGGAACACGGTCCGGGGCAAACCGTCGAGGCGCTCAGCGCCTGGCTGACCTCGCGCTACCCAGACAGTTGGTGCGTGAGTTCGGCCAAGTCCTCGTTGCTCTGGTGCCGACCGGCGGCGCAGGCGATCGAGAATGACCGGCTGCTGGAAAAACTCGACGGCCTCGGCTGGAACATTCTGCGCATCGCCGTAGGCGGGCAGGCGGATGGGCTGTCGGGATTGCGCCGCTGCTACCGCCGCGTCGGCGACTTGCTGGCTTATGGGCGAGAAGTGTTGCCGCACTCCCGTTTGCTGACGCTCAACCGTTACCGGTTGCCGGTGATGCTCTGGCGACACCGCAACGACGACGCGCTGGACGAGCTGCTCAAACCGTTGCGCAAAGTCATTGCCAAGGATGGCAACGGACAACTGCTGGCGACTTTGCGCTGTTGGTGCGATCACGATGGGCAGAGCCAGGCCTGTGCCGATGCGCTGGGTATTCATCGCAACAGTTTGCGCTATCGAATGGAGCGGATTGCCGAGCTCAGTGGTGTTGATCCGCTAAGACTGGACGGGATGCTCGCGCTTTACCTCGGCGTGCAGCTCCTCCCCCAGATTGACGCGCCGAACACCACCCTGTAGCAGCTGCCGAGCAGCGCGAGGCTGCGTTCGGCGGCGCAGCCGTCGTGAAATCATGCGCCGCGGAGCATCAGGCAGACCGTACTTGCAGAATTTACGACGGCTTCGCCGCCGAACGCAGCCTCGCGCTGCTCGACAGCTGCTACAACGAACGGTGTGGAGGGAGGTTTTGTGGAAATGAACAATAATCGTCATGGCCGCTTGTGCAGCGGACCGGCGTTATTGTTCTTGCCTGCTGGCAGCATGGAACGCATTGGAACTGGAGAATTCGCATGAAAATCGTCATCGCCCCCGATTCGTTCAAGGACAGCCTGAGTGCCCAGGGTGTGGCTGATGCCATTGCTCTGGGGTTGGCGCAGGTTTGGCCCGATGCGCAACTGGTCAAATGCCCGATGGCTGACGGCGGGGAGGGGACCGTCGAGTCGATTCTGGCGGCGTGCGAGGGCGAACTGCGTCGCACCCCGGTTCGTGGGCCGCTCGGCGCGACGGTTGAGGCCGCTTGGGGCTGGTTGCCTCAGAGCCACACCGCGATCATCGAAATGGCCGAGGCCAGTGGCTTGCAACTGGTTCCGCCGGGCAAGCGTGATGCGTGCTTCAGCAGCACGTTCGGCACCGGCGAATTGATCCGCGCGGCGCTCGATGCCGGGGCGCAACGGGTCATTCTGGCGATTGGCGGCAGCGCCACCAACGACGGCGGGGCGGGTGCGATGCAAGCCTTGGGCGTCAAACTGCTGGACGCACACGGCCGAACACTGGCCCCGGGTGGTCTGGCGCTTGGACAGCTGGCCCGCATTGATCTGAGTGAATTCGATCCGCGTCTGGCCGAGGTGAGATTCGACATCGCCGCCGACGTCGACAATCCACTGTGCGGCCCTCACGGTGCCTCAGCGATTTTCGGCCCGCAAAAAGGTGCATCACCCGAGCAAGTCCAGCAACTGGATCGCGCGCTCGGGCACTTTGCCGAGCGGTGCGCGCAAGTCCTGAACAAAGACGTACGTGACGAACCGGGCAGCGGTGCGGCAGGCGGCCTGGGGTTTGCTGCCAAGGCGTTTCTGGGGGCGCAGTTCAAGGCTGGCGTTGAAGTGGTCGCCGAACTGGTTGGCCTCGATGATGCAGTCAAGGGCGCGGACCTGGTGATCACCGGAGAAGGTCGTTTCGATGCTCAGACCCTGCGTGGCAAGACGCCGTTTGGTGTGGCGCGTATTGCACGGCAGCACGGCGTGCCGGTGATCGTCCTCGCCGGGACGCTGGGTGAGGGTTATCAAGCACTGTACGAACATGGCATCGATGCCGCGTTTGCCTTGGCCAGTGGACCGATGACGCTGGAGCAGGCGTGTGCCGAGGCACCGCGGTTGTTGCGGGAGCGGGCGAGTGATGTTGCGCGGGTTTGGCGGGTGGCTTTGTTTAAGGCTTGAATGTTGCGTTGGATTTTAGATCCACCCCTCACCCCAACCCTCTCCCCAGCGGGGAGAGGGGGAAAGGGGGCAGATCTTCAAGCTTTTCAAAGCTTGAGTTCGACTCGCAATTGCAGGTCGCAGTATTTAGAACAAACACCTCCGCCAGTCCCCTCTCCCTACGGGCGGTCCGACGTTTCGGGAGGGTTAGGGTGAGGGGCGGTTCCAAACTTGAAATATATTTCTCAACGCCCCGCAAAAATCCTCATCCCCAGCCGATACAGATAACAGGCCCACACAAACCTATTCCAACAGTGGCGCCAAACTGAAAGCGCGTGCGCCGCCGCCCGCCCTTCAGCGATCACGCAAGGATGCTCGTAGCTCCATCACCCGAGAATCATCCTATGTCACTGCGTAATCTGAATATCGCGCCTCGAGCTTTCCTGGGTTTTGCTTTCATTGCCTTGCTCGTCATCGTGCTGGGTGTGTTTGCCGTGAACCGCATGACGAGCATCCACCAAGCCTCCCTCGACATGGAAACCACGCAGCTGCCCAGCGTCGGGTTTCTCGGCAATCTGACGGAAAACGTCCTGCGTCTGCGCATTCTTTCTTTCCGGGTGTTGGTCAACCGTGATCCGAACGCGTTGCAGGAAGCCCAGACGCGTATCGGCGTGCTGGTCGACAAGGTTCGCAGCGCACAATCCAGCTATGCAGCGTTGTCGGCCACCCCGGAAGAGGCCGCGCTGTACAAGACGTTCACGGCAACCCTGGACAGTTACCTGCAAGCCCAAACCCAGATGCTGGAGCTGTCGCGGCAGAACAAGCTCGATGAGATGCGCACGCTGATCAACACCCGGATCAAGGACGGTACGGACCAGATGGGCGAGCAGCTGAACAAACTGGTGGCGATGAATAATGCCGATGCGAAAACCGCGTCGGCCGCAGCGGGCGAGCAGTACCGCAGCGCGATTACCGGCATCATCGTGGTGGCGGTGATTGCGTCGCTGATGACCGTGCTGCTGGCCTGGCTGCTGACCCGCAGCATCGTCACGCCGCTGAACCGTGCGTTGCTGGCGGCGCAAACTATTGCGGGCGGCAACCTGACCAACGTCATCGAGGTCGATGGCAAAGACGAACCGGCCCGCTTGCTCGGTGCCTTGTCCGCGATGCAGGCCAGCCTGCGCAAAACCATCGAACAGATCGCCGGTTCCGCCACCCAACTGGGTGCCGCCGCTGAAGAACTCAGCACGGTCACCCAAGAAGCGTCGCGCGGTCTGCAACAGCAGACCAACGAAATCGAACAGGCCGCCACCGCGGTCAACGAAATGACTGCTGCCGTGGAAGAAGTGGCGCGCAACGCGGTGTCGACGTCCGAAGCCTCGAACCAGTCGACCCAGGCGGCCCGCGAAGGTCGCGACCGTGTGGTGGAAACTGTCGGCGCGATCCAGACCATGACCCACGATGTGCAAAACACCTCGGTGATGATCGAAGGCCTGGCCGCTCAGGGGCGCGACATCGGCAAGGTGCTGGACGTGATCCGCGCCATCGCCGAGCAAACCAACCTGCTGGCGCTGAACGCCGCGATCGAAGCCGCCCGTGCCGGTGAAGCCGGGCGCGGTTTTGCGGTGGTGGCGGACGAGGTTCGGGCGTTGGCCCATCGCACGGCGCAATCGACCCAGGAAATCGAAAAAATGGTCGCCGGCATCCAGAACGGCACCGGCCAAGCGGTCGCGTCGATGCAGCAAAGCAATCAACGCACTCAAAGCACTCTGGAAATGGCCCGTGCTGCCGGCGTTGCGCTGGAGCAGATCACTCAGTCGATCCAATTGATCAACGAGCGCAACCTGGTGATCGCCAGCGCGTCCGAAGAACAGGCCCAGGTGTCCCGCGAGGTCGACCGTAACCTGGTGAACATTCGCGATCTGGCCACGCAGTCTGCCGCCGGTGCCAACCAGACCAGCGCCGCGACTCACGAACTGTCGCGCCTGGCTGTGGATTTAAATGCCATGGTGGCGCGTTTCGTGATTTGAGATAGGGTTGTGGCTTGGAACCCGCGCGACTGGAGAATTACATGCGCTATTCAGCCTTGACCAAACGAATCGCCGGTGACGGCGCTGCGGCCTGGCAGATTCATGACCGAGCACTGGAATTACTTGAGCAGGGCGTTGATGTGCTGCTGCTATCGATCGGCGATCCCGACTTCGATACGCCGCAGCCCATCGTTCAGGCGTGCATCGATAGCTTGTTGGCCGGTGATACCCACTACCCGTCGGTACGTGGCAGTCGGGGTTTGCGCGACAGCATTGCCAACCGTCATCGACGTCGCAGTGGTCAAGCGGTGGATGCCGATCATGTGATCGTGCTGCCGGGTGCGCAATGTGCGGTGTATTCGGTCGCGCAATGCCTGCTCGATCCGGGCGATGAAGTGATCGTCGCTGAGCCGATGTACGTGACCTATGAAGGCGTGTTCGGTGCCTGTGCAGCCAAAGTGGTGCCGGTGGCGGTGCGCCCCGAGAACGGCTTTCGGGTCGATCCGGCGGATGTCGCGGCGCTGATCACACCCAAGACCCGCGCCATTTTGCTCAACAGTCCGAACAATCCTTCCGGCGCCAGTTTGCCGCTGATGGTCTGGCAGGAGCTGGCATCGCTGTGTGTTCGTCACGACCTGTGGCTGATCAGCGACGAGGTCTACAGCGATCTGTTGTATGAAGGCGAGCACATCAGCCCGGCCAGTCTGCCGGGCATGGCCGAGCGCACCGCGACCATCAATAGCCTGTCCAAATCCCACGCCATGAGCGGTTGGCGAGTGGGCTGGGTGATCGGGCCGAAACCTTTGGCAGAACACTTGGTGCACCTGTCGTTGTGCATGCTGTTTGGCATTCCGGATTTCATTCAGAACGCCGCGCAATTGGCGCTGGATGAGGATCTGCCGGAAGTGGCGCTGATGCGCGAGGAGTATCGCCAGCGTCGCGACCTGGTGTGCGCGAGCCTGAGTGATTGCCCGGGCATCCGGCCGATCCGGCCTGATGGCGGGATGTTCGTGATGATCGATGTGCGCCAGACCGGGCTTGGTGCCCAGGGTTTTGCCGAGCGGCTGCTGGAGGGTTATGGCGTGTCGGTGCTGGCGGGTGAAGCGTTCGGCCCGAGTGCGGCGGGGCATATTCGATTGGGGTTGGTGGTGGATCAGCTGAAACTGGCGGATGCGTGCCGGCGGATTGCGTTGTGCGCGGCGGACCTTCTGGAAGCTCGTCGGGCCTGAAGGATTTGTGCTGGCTTTAATGGCCCCTTCGCGAGCAAGCCCGCTCCCACATTCGACCGCGATCAAATGTGGGAGCGGGCTTGCTCGCGAAGACTGACTGACAGGCTCCAAATTTCTTAAGCCTGCCACGCCCCGGCATTCACCAAATTTTTCGGCCGCTCACCCGCCAGCGCCGCCAGCAGATTGTCCACCGCACACGTGGCCATCGCCTCCCGCGTTTCATGCGTCGCCGAGCCAATGTGCGGCGTCGCCACCACGTTGTTCAGTTGCAATAGCGGCGAGTCAGGGTTCAGTGGTTCACGTTCGAACACATCCAGCCCCGCAGCGCGAATCTGCCCGTCACGCAAGGCCTGGATCAGCGCCGCCTCGTCCACCACCTTGCCCCGTGAAATGTTGATGAAGATGGTTTCGGGGCGCATCAGGGCGAATTGCTCTGCGCCGATCAGCCCCTCGGTTTCAGCGGTCAGCGGCAAGGTCAGGCAAACGAAATCCGCCTGCTGCAACAGCGCCGACAGGCTGCGGTACTGCGCGTTGAATCGTTGTTCCACCGCCGGTTTCGGTGAGTGGCTGTGATAGATAACCGGCATGCCAAAACCGAAATGCCCACGCTGGGCCAGGGCCTCACCGATCCGCCCCATGCCAATGATGCCCAGGGTTTTACCGTGCACATCGGTACCGAATTGCGCGGGACCGACATTGCGCTTCCACTGACCGGCGCGAACCATGTTCGCCAGTTCCACCACGCGCCGGGCGGTCGCCAGAATCAGCGCGAAACCGGTGTCGGCGGTGGTTTCGGTGAGCACGTCCGGGGTGTTACTGAGCAGGATCCGTCGTTCGGTCAGGTAGTCGATGTCGTAGTTATCGACCCCCACGGAGACGCTGGCGATAGCTTCCAGGTCCGGCGCCAGATCCAATAATCCGGCATCCAGTTTCAGACTCGCACCGAGCAATCCGTGGGCGCGGGGCAGGGCCTCGCGCAGCGTGGCCAGCCCGTCGGCATTGAGGTTGTCGATCAGCGTCACCTCGGTCTGCTCGTGCAGGCGAGCCATCAGCAGCGGCGAGAGTTTCTTGTACAGCACAACCTGCTTTTTCATCGTCATCATCTCAACTTCAATTCAGGAATGAGCAGCCGTCGACCGTTGCACAACGGCCTTGGCCACGACCCGGTCGCTGGCGCCGGGCTTGAGGAAAATCGTCAGCACCACCGAGAGCATCAACGCGCCGCTCATCAACAGATAGGAAGCACCCGGCGAGCCGGTGGAGCTGTTCAAGTAGCCCACCAGATACGAACCGCCAAACGAACCGAGCGCACCCATGCTGTTGATCAGCGCCATGGCGCCCCCGGCCACGTTGGCCGGAAGGATTTCCGGAATGATCGCGAAGAACGGACCGTAAGGCGCGTACATGCAGGCGCCAGCGATCACCAGCAGGGTGTAGGACCACCAGAAGTGTTCAGCGCCCAAGGCGTAGGAGCCATAGAAAGCAATCGAGGCGATCAGCAGCGGCGGCCAGACGAAGCGTTTGCGCTTCTGCAGTTTGTCCGAGCCCCAGGACACCAGCAGCATGCCAATCACTGCGGCCAGATACGGCAGCGCCGAGAGCCAGCCGGCTTCGATCATGTCCATCTGTGCGCCAGCCTTGAGGATCGACGGCAGCCACAACACGAAGCCATAGACGCCGATGCTCCAGCAGAAAAACTGCAAGGCCAGGATGATCACCTTCGGCGAACGGAAGGCTTCGGCGTAGTTTTTCACCGCTTTGATACCCACCTGTTCGGCGGCCAGAGCGCTTTGCAGATCGTGCTTTTCCTGGTCGCTCAGCCACTTGGCCTGGGCGGGACGGTCATCGGCCAGACGCCACCAGATAAACGCCCAGAGCACCGCCGGCAAACCTTCGATGATGAACATCCAGCGCCAGCTGTAATGCTGCACCAGATACCCTGAGACCACCGACATCCAGAGCATGGTCACCGGGTTGCCGAGGATCAGGAAGGTGTTGGCGCGCGAGCGTTCGGCACGGGTGAACCAGTGGCACAGATAGATCAGCATCGCCGGCATCACCGCCGCTTCGACCACCCCGAGCATGAAGCGAATCACGATCAGCCAGTAGGCGTTGGAGACGATCCCGGTCAGCGTGGCCAAACCACCCCAGAGAATCAGGCTGACGAAAATCAGCTTCTTGACGCTGTGCTTCTGGGCGTAGATCGCGCCCGGCACCTGGAAGAAAAAGTAGCCGAGGAAGAACAGCGCGCCAAGCATCGACGACAGGCCCGGCGTGATCATCAAGTCGGCGGCCATCCCGGAGGCGGCGGCGAACCCATAGTTGGCGCGGTCCAGGTACGCCAGGCTGTAGGTGATGAACACGATCGGCATGATGTACCACCAGCGGCGGGCGGCGAGTGTTGCGGTTTTCATAGTGGTGCTCCTGAGCTTGTTGTTTTTGTCGCAGCAGGTAACGGGTTAAATCTTCAGTGACTGTGCGGGCCTCTTCGCGAGCAAGCCCGCTCCCACAGGGGAATCACGTTGTAATGCGATCCAATGTGGGAGCGGGCTTGCTCGCGAAGGCGGCCTCAAATTCGGCGATCATTTCGGATCGATTGGGCAACCCCTCCATATCCCCCCGGCTCTGCACCGCGCGGCTGCCAATCCAGTTGGCACGCTTCACGGCGTCGGCAAAGCTGTGGTTTTCAAGCAGTGCGCTGATCATGCCAACGGCAAAACCATCGCCGGCACCGACGGTGTCGACCACCGTTTCCACCGGCACGCCCGCCACGAAACCCTGATCCAGATGGGTGCGGTAATACGCACCGTGCGGGCCCAGTTTGATCGCCACGGCTTCGGCGCCTTGATCGAGGTAGAACGCCGCGATGTCGGCCGGGTCTTCGAAACCGGTCAGCAAGCGGCCTTCGCTCAAACCCGGCAGCACCCAATGGGCGAGGGCGGCGAGGCGGTTGATCTCGGTAATCATCTGTTGTTCGCTGGCCCAAAGGCTCGGACGCAGGTTCGGGTCGAAGGACACGCTGCGCCCGGCATTGCACATGCGGGTCATCAACTCGAAAGACATTTCCCGAGCCGTTTCGGACAGCGCCGGCGGAATGCCGGTGGCGTGCAAGTGCCGGGCGTTCAGTAATTCAGGCGCGATCGACTGCCGTGACAGATGACTCGCCGCCGACCCACGGCGGAAGTACTCGACCACCGGATCGCTGCCATCGTCGGTGCGTGACTTGAGTTGAAAACCAGTCGGGTGCGCGGTGTCGATGGCAACGTTGCTGCAATCCAGGCCTTCTTTTTCCAGAGTGTCGATGACGAACCGGCCCAGAGAATCAGCGCCCACCCGGCTCAACCAGGCCACGTTAAAACCCAATCGCGACAAGCCAATGGCGACATTGCTGTCAGCCCCGGCAATGCGTTTGTGGAAGTGGCCAACGTCAGCCAGATCACCGTTCTGCTCGGCGACGAACATCGCCATGGTTTCGCCGAACGACAGAATATCGATCTCAGACATGAGCACTCTCCAACCGGGTTTGACCGAGGCGGGCGAGGGTGGCGACATGCTCGGTAGTCAACTGCACAAGGTCGTCGCCTTGCAGCGGATATTCCGCCGCTCGCATCACGCCTTGGGCCATGTGCCGCAGCAGTTGTTCCCACAGATGCAGGTCACTGGCGGCCGGCGGTATGGCGACCAGTTTGCCGTCGGCCCGGCGCGTCACGGCTTTGCAGTGCACATAGCCGACGTGGCGACCGAGCAACCGTGCGGCGCTGGCGGCGGACTGGTCTTGCCAATGCCAGTTGCCGATATCGAAGGTCATTTTGACCGGCAGGTTGTGTTGCTCGACTTCAGTGAAAAACCGCTGGAAAGGTTCGATGCGGCCGCCGTGCAGGGTTTGATCGTTTTCCACCAGCAACTGCACAGCACTTTTGCCCAGCACGCGGGACAAGGTCTGGAGGTCGCTGTTGTCGGTGAAATAACCCAGGGACACTTTCAGCCATCTGGCACCGAATGCCTGGGCTCGCTGCAGTGCGCTGATCAGTTCGGGATTGGGTTTGGACTGGCCGGCCAGCCACAATTCCATCGGCGAGGAATACACGCTTTCGAGGCCTTGGGCCTGCGTGGCGTCGGCCAGTTGCGTGGGATCTTCGACGGTCAGTAGTTCTTCGCGCCATTCGATGCGCGTCGCGCCGGCGGCGGCCAACACGTCGATAAACGATCCCTGGCCGCGATGGCGAACAAGGTCGGCGCCGTAGCTCGACAGGCTGATGGAAACGGGTGGTTTATTCATTGTTGTATACCTCTGAAACCGGTTTCATTTTTGTTCAAAAAAATAGGGCTGCTGACTTATGTGCCGATTTTCGTCGACCCACGCACAATCAACTTTGCCGAAAAATCCAGGGTCCGCACCGGCCCGTCATCACCGCGCAAACGCTTGAGCAAACACTCGAACGCGCTGGCGCCAATTTCGGCCGTCGGTTGGGCGAGGGCGGTGATGCCGCTGCCCACCAGCGGGTACCAATCCAGATCATCAAGGGCGATCAGGCCGATGTCCTCGAACAGATTGCACTTCAGTTCTCGCAACGAATGGGTGCTGGCCAGCGCGGCGATACCGTTGGCGCAGAACAGCGCTTTCGGGCCGGGGCCGGGCGTTTCAAGGAAGGTTTTCAGCTGCGCGGTGAGTTCACTGCCGGTTTCGATCAGGGAGCCGCGCAGGGTCGGGCGTTGTTCGATCTGCGCCTTGAAGCTGCTGACCCGCTCAATCCGCGAACTGGTGCCGTCATAGGGTTCAGTGACCAGCAGCACGTCGCGATAGCCGCGCTCCTGCAAATGGGTGAGGGCCATTTCAACGGCGGCAGGATTGTCCAGCCCGACCAGATCACTCTCGAGCTGCTCGACCTTGCGATCCACCAGCACCAGCGGCATTTCCCGATGCAGTTCACGTAATTCGTCGCGGTGATGACCGAGGGTGTTCACGATCAAGCCTTCGATGTTGTAGGAGCGCAGCAGGGCCAGGTGCTGGCGTTCCTGCTCGTCATCGCGGTCGGTGTTGCACACCACCAGGCTGTAGCCGTGCTGACGGCAGGCGGTTTCCACCCCGTGCATCACGGCAATCGAATAAGGGTTACGGATATCGGCCACCAGCATGCCGATCAGGCGGGTTCGACCGCGTTTCAGGCCGCGAGCCATCTGGTTCGGGCGATAGCCGAGTTCGGCGATTGCCTGCTCGATGCGCAAGGCAGTGGCATCGGAGAGCAGGGAGCGGTCATCGCCGATAAAGCGCGAGACGCTGGCCTTGGAGACCTTGGCGTGTTCGGCGACGTCGAGCATGGTCACGCGGCTGCGCTGGGCGGCGGAGAAATCGTTCACGGTGGTGGGCCTTATTATTGGTGTTGTCGGGAATCTGGCTGTGAAGTCCTGAAACCGGTTTCATAACGTATCAGAATGATTTCGACCGTCAAGCGCAGTCTCGAGCGACTATGGGTCTATATCCGACGGACGGTAGAAAAACCTGTCACATTTGACAGTAGGCGGCGTATGAGTCTGCGTATTTAATTGATTGCAAGCTCAGTCAACGCGAATCCGAATGTACTGAGTGCACCTAATCACAGACCTAGGGGAAACACGCGATGCCGACGTCAGAGGGACTATCCCTGATTAACAATGGCGTACTTGCTGTGCCGCTGACCGTCGATGGCGTCGACAGGAACGATCCGGAAGGCCGGATTCCTTATCTTCTCCTGCTCAACGGCACCATCGCTCGGGTGCCACGTTGGGAAAATTTTTCTACCGTGAGTTCGCGCAGCGATCGACTGATTGTCACTTGGGAGCAGGACGGACTTAAAACCGTCATCTTCGATCGAAGTTATCCAGGCCCGATTACACAGTTGGAGTTCGAGATACCGCTTACTCCGCAGCGCCTGGGTACCGATGGGGTGGCTTTGCTTTATTACGTGGTATTGGACGCGGACGCGAACCCCGATCCGGCTTTGGCTCCGATAAAACTGACGATTGATCACAGTCAGATACCGGTGCCCAGTCTGAAACCCGTCGAGTTCCCCCATGCAACGCTCTGGGGCTACCTCAATTGTCAAACTCGGCCAGCGCTTAATCAGGGCGTGACAGTCAACGTTCCGCCACAAACTGTGGGTATAGCAGGCGATATTTGTAAATTGCAATGGCAGGGCTACCGGAGTTTGAACGGAGTAGGGGTTGTTGCCGAAGCCTATTTAGAAATTCCGCATATTTTAAGTGAAGACAATCTACTAAAGGGCTTCAATATAGTTGTGCCTTTTCGGCCGTGTGTAAAACCATTGATTGATAATGACTCGGCGTTGGTGGTTATCAGATTTTACCGGGGGGGCAGGCTTATTGCGCAATCTGCACCCGAGTTGGTCAAGATCGATCGAACAATCTCGGGGGAGCGGTTGCCCTGTTATTCAAATGACTGAGGTGGATGATTCGTAAGTTTCGCCTCCGTATAAGTAGGTGTTGTAGAGCAGTAGTTGAATTGTTTAAACGTTAAGAGGTGTGTGCTCACGGGCAAGTTGCAGCGTGTGGCGATGGTGTCTGTGAGTTTGATGTACGGCAATGGCTATTAAGTGTCTAAATCGTTTTCTCTTATTGGAGTTGATAAAATGACCGCTAAAGAAAATATTGATGATGGTGCACCGGTTGGTGGGGTGTTATCTAACCCTCCGGTTGTCGAAAACAAGATCGACGATGACCGGGTGTTGCGCTCCGCGCTCCTGTTGCCCAATCTGGAAGTCAAACTCGATGGCTTGTCCAATTCGGCGGCGGGTGGCAGCGCTACATTATTTTTGAATCACCCGGATGGGCGTCGGGAATCCATCCAGACAAAACCGCTGGATGGAATCAATCAACCTCTCTCATTCGAACTGCCCACGTCAAGAATCCCGGAATTGGCGACTCCCGCAAACCCAACGGCATACACCATTGATTTTGAAGTATTCGATGGCGATGGTAACGACGACCATTCCACTGTGCCCACCCGACTGCTCAATGACTCGACTCCGCCCTGGCAGACCAAGTCACCGTTCGCGCGAGTTCGTCCGCCTGTCGTGAGTTTCGTCAACGCACCCGCCAGCGGCATACTCGATCGCGCATGGTTCACTGCCAATCCCGGTGGGTTGCAATGCGTCGCCGATGTATCTTATGCGTTCCGTGATCTTTTGGACACTTTCAGCTTTTATCTGTCCCCTCGCAGCGTCGCCACTTCCACGTTGACACCTGTGTATGCAGGAACGGTCTCGGCCTCTGGTGAGTTCACGGTGCCCCTGGCTATGCTCACGCCATTGGGTAACACAACCTTGTTCTCGATCAATGCCGTAACAGATCGCGTGGGCAACCGAAGCATTGATTCCTTGCCGGTCAGGAATCTGGAAATCCGACTTCCACCAGCGCCTGCATTGTTCGCACCAACCCTGCCAGTCACGGGTGTTGACGGCAACCTTCCGATCACGCTGGCCAATTACAATCCGTTTGGTACCCGGGTGTTTGTGGAAATTGTCCGGCCCACCAATGGTGCTGTGGGGGATATTCTCACCGTTTCTTTGGGGACCAACCAGTTAGGCACAGTGTCGATTGTGGACACCACTACCACACCTCTGCGCATAGAACTGACGTACGACATCTGCGATGCGGTGTTTGATACTGCAACGGAAGAAATCCTGGCGGTGCTCAGCTATACGCTGACACGTGGGACGGACACACCAATCCCGAGTCCCCAAACCAATGTGTTTCTCAACCTCATCTATCCGGGTCCGGCTCTGATTCCCGAGCCGGATCTGGAAAGCGTGAATTTACCTCCGGTCGAAGTGCGCGGTATTACCAACGCACTGAATCACATCGTTCCGGCAGACTTCAACCAGCGCATTATTTTCAAGTTCGTTAAATGGGGCCTGGATCTCGGCGATGATCTGATCAGTCAAGCCATCGTCAGTTTCTGGTACAACGGTAAGCTCATCGGTGATCAAACAATCGATCCGGGTGAGGACTTCTGCGAATTCGAGGCGGACTTCCAAACCATCGCGGCCGAAGGTCTGGGGAAAAAAGACGCATATTGCACGCTGGAGTATCCGGGTAATCCGAACATTGTGAAGCAAAAAGACCCCACGGAAGTTACGTTTGAATCCGTGCAGGTGAACCTCAGAGAGCATGTAGCGAGAACCTACAATACGGACAGAGCAGTCAGCTGCGCGTCATTAGACATGGTAGCGGGTGCCCGCATATGGAAGGTGACTGCGCCTGCTCAAACAATATTTACAAGCGGGCTGAACGTTATCCTCACTGCGCAAGGGTATGAAGATATAGGAAAAACTACGCCAATCGGAGCGCCCTTTACTCAAACCGTACCGGTGGCAACTAACGGCGCAGCGGTGGACTTTGCAGTTACATTTGCTTTTCTCCGAGGTCTTCAAGGGCCGATCGTGCCGTTCCCGGGGGCTCCTGATTTCAACTATATGGAGGTGTGGTACGCGATAACAATTTCCGGAGCGTCGTTCGAATCGCCAAAGGTTCTTCATCGTGTCAACGTACGTAATACCAGTAGTTTGTTCTGCGATGGAACGGCTTAGGTTTTAAAGTAATCGTGGTGGTTCCGGTCAGCATGCAGAATGTATCTCATGTTGGCCGGCCGATATTGGCGATTTTGATTACGGAATCCGTAGGAGTATTCCGACAACATACGGGATTATTCCTACATCTCCTGAGACCTTTCATCTGTAGTCTTCCGGCGCTCTGTTCGTACTCTAACTTCCTAAGAGCGACATAGATTTTTCGCCGCGCTAATCAAATCAAAGGATCCCTCTCATGACAACAGTGTTCTTGTTGCCAACACCTGCGCTCGCTGGCTGGCGAGTCACTTCCCTTGCATTGGTGATGTTGATAGGGCCATCCGCTCAGGCTGCCATTATTCCGCCCGGTGGCACTCAAACCATTACCAACGCAGATCCAATAGAAAACTGGGTGCTTAATCCAGGTTCCACATTGAACGCCATCGGCGCAGACACACTGAATATCTCAGCAAACAATGCCACCCTGAATGTAACCGGGGGCAGCACCGGGCAGATCAGTGCTCAGATAAATTCCGCGTTGAATCTGACAGGGGTTGCCGTGGACAACTCGACAGGCGCCGGTGCCGCCGTACTGATCAGTAACAGCACTGCTGACATCGCTGACAGTCAGGTGACCAGCAACGATATCGGTCTGCAGATTAGTCGTTCCAACTCCACTCAGACAGGCTCCCGGGCCAGTCTGACCGGGGGCACGACCGTGGTTGCATTAAACGGTGGTGCGTTTGTCACCGGCTACAGTCAGTTGAATCTGACCAATTCCTCCGTACAAGCCACAGACGCCGCCAGCTATGGCGTTCGTTTGACCAATGCTGAGTTGAACGCAACAGGCAGTACTGTCATCGGTGGACTCAATGGCCTGCAGATTGGCAGGGAGTTGGCGCTTGCCAGAGCCTCCGCAGTGACACTCAACCAGACTCGCGTCGAAGGTCAGTCCGGGGCCGCGATTATTGTCGGTTTTCAAGGTCGGCCGGACATCACGGCAACTATCAACGTACTCAATGGTTCGCAATTGATAGGCGGCAATGGCACCGTTCTGGAGGTCAATGATGGAGCGCATGTCGACCTCACAGTTGATCGAAGTGCACTGACCGGTAATGTAGTAGTTGCCGCTGGCAGCAGTACTCAGGCCCTGTTTCAAAATGGTGCTTCGCTGAACGGTAATCTGCAAAACGTTACGCGGGTCAATCTCGACTCCCGCAGCGTATTGAACGGCAATGTGCTGGCAGTTGCAGGCACTGGTGCCACGGTCGTCCTGAACAACGGCTCTGCGATCAACGGCAATGTCGAAAATGTCGCCAGCCTGTCGCTGAACAATGCGAGCAGCATGACCGGGAACGTCAACACGGATACCAATGGCAGCGTACTGCTGGACAACGGTTCGATACTGACCGGCCAGGTCAACAATTCCGGCAACCTCAATATCAACAACGCAGCGCAGTGGGTGATGACCGGCGACAGTAACGTGCAACGTCTTGCCCTGAATGACGGCGTGGTTCGCATGGGTACCAACGAGCAGTTCCAGCAACTGAACGTGGGTGATCTTTCCGGTAAGGGTACGTTTGTGATGGGCAGCGATCTGGGCAACGGTGACACCGATTTCCTGAACGTCACCGGCAACGCGAGCGGGCAACATCAACTGCAGATCAGCGCTACCGGTACGACACCTGTCACGGCTGACGCGGTGAAGGTCGGTAATATCGCCGCTGGCGACGCGAGCTTCTCGCTGGGCGGTCGTGAAACCGTGGACGCCGGTGCGTTTGTGTACCGATTGGCCAAGGAAGGTCAGGGTTTGTACCTGACTCCAGACAAGGAAACGGTCAGTACCTCAAGTAATGCTGCGTTGGCCCTGGCCGGGAGTGCGCGCAGTGTGCTGAATGCTGAAGGGGCCATGCTCAGCGACCAATTGGGGGACCGGAGCCTGAGTGTCCGACCGGAAGCATCGGTACGCTCGATGAACGACAGCTCGGTGAAAAATCTCAGCAACGGTGTCTGGGTTCGCACTTATGGCAACCAGTACAACGTTGATAACGCTTATGGCGATGGTTACACCCAGAACCAGACCGGTATCACCGGTGGTGCCGATACGGTCGTCGATCTCGGGGGGCGCGCCTGGGTGCTGGGCGGATTCGTCGGAACAAGCCATACCAAAATGGACCTCAAATACGGCTCCAGCGCCACCGTCGACAGCCTGAATGCCGGTGTTTACGGCAGCACGTTCGATGTTGAAAGCGGTGTGTTCGTCAATGTCATGGCCAAGATCAATCAGTTCGATAACAAGGCCAAGGTCACCATGAGTGATGACACTCGGGCCAAGGGTGATTACAAGGCCTTGGGCGCCAGTGGATCGGTGGCCGTAGGCAAGCATATCCGTCTCAAGGATGATTATTTTGTCGAGCCACAAGTTCAGGTCTCGACGGGGGTCATCCAAAGCGAGAGCTACAGGCTCGACAATGGTCTCGAAGTCAAAGCCGATACCATGCGTTCCCTTCAAGGCAAGGTGGGTGTCCGTGGTGGGCGTGTCATCACCCTCGACAACGGCAGCCTTCTAGAGCCGAGCCTGTCCACAGCGGTCAATCATGAGTTTGTGAAAACCAACGAGGTCAAGATCAACGACGAGAGCTTCGATGATGATCGCGCCAGCAGCTCAATCGAATATGGCGCCGGCTTGAAGTGGACACCGGCGCAACGCAACTGGCAGGTTTCCGGCCAGGTGGGTGGCAGCAAAGGTACAACGGTCAGTCAGGATTGGAGCGGTAGCTTGCGGCTGAGTTACTTCTTCTGATAGAGGGAGTGTCCTGCGGTCATTCAACACAAAAATGCCCCGAATGTTTCGGGGCATTTTTGTACCTGTCGTACTGACACCGTGCATCAAGTCAACGTGAGCCAGGCAGAACCCAGTAGCAGCAGTGCCATTGCTTGATTAAAACGCTGGATGGCTTTTGCCGAGCCAAACCATCTGGTTGCTCCCTTTCCCAGCAATGCCCAAACACCCAGACACGGCAGCGAGACCAGGAAAAATGCCAGCGACAGGCAGACAATTTGAAACTGTCGATTATCGCCAGATCCGGCAAATACACCGACCACGGCAAATGCCATCATCCAGGTCTTGGGATTGACCAATTGCAAGCCAGCGGCCGCCCATAATCCAAACCGTTGCTTGTGTCTTTCATCAACATCGAAGGTCGTGACCGGGGTATGGAAAATTTGCCAGGCCAAATAGCTAAGCCAGACGATTCCGCTCCATTGCATCAGCGATTGCACCCTTGGTAGTCCGGCAAGCGACTGACCAACACCGCTGCCTACTAACAACACAATCAATGCCGCACTCGCGCAGGCTCCGAATATGATCGGCATTGCGGCTTTGAAACCGTACCTCGCGCTGTTGCTCAGCACCAAAATGTTTGTCGGCCCCGGCGTAATGGAGGCGACGAAAGCGAACAGCAAAAATGGCAGCAGCGTGGGAAAGGTGGACAACATGGCAGCGGACTCCGTGAATGATTTCAGGAGCCGATCCTCACAAAGTCCGGGTCATGCGTCTGGAAGATTTGAGCAGCGCTTGCGATACAACGCCGGAGTCAAGCCATATGCCCGGACAAACCAGCGGCCCAGGTGACTCTGATCGGCAAACCCCAGTTCCATCGCCACCGTCGCCGGTTGCTCGCCACGAGCCAGCATTCGCCGGGCGGTGGCCAGGCGCAATTGCACGAGGTAGGCGTGGGGTGCCATGCCATAAGCGGCCTTGAAGGCGCGGGTCAGACGGAAGCGATCAACTCCGGTGACGACGGCCAGTTGGTCGAGGCCGATATCGTATTGAGCGTTGGCGTGCAGGTATTCCCGCGCCTTCTGCGCCACCAGCGGCAGGCGCGGATCCTCGCCATAGCGGGCGCGCCAGTGCAGGTGACTGGTCAGGCGTTCGAGCAAACCGTCGAGGGCGGTCTGGCGGACGATCTTCAGTTCGCCGTGATGCAGGGTTTGAAACGCCAAGCTGGTGGCGTGGGCCAGTCGCGAGTCGCTGGTCAGGGTGTTGGCGAAACTCAATTGACTGTTGTCGGGGGCATTTTCGAAGACTGCACTGAGTTCACGTTTCAGCCATTGCGGGTCGAGGTACAGCATGCGGTAGGTGAAACCGTCCTCGGTTGGCGCGTCGCCGTCGTGGATGTCACCCGGTTCGAGCAGAAACACCTTGCCCGGCGTGCTTTGGTGCTTTGCTCGCCGACAGTGAAACTGTTGAACCCCTTGTTCGGTGACGCCCACCAGATAGCTGTCATGCCAGTGCGGGTCGTAGGCATGTCCTTCGAAATGCGCGCGCAGGGTCTCAATGCCGGTGTCGGCGTCCTGGGCCAGGTCGATCCAGTTGTGAGTCGTCATGCTGCACCTGTGAGACGGATAGCCGACTTATTTAACGCCCGCGCCGAGGGTGATGACTAGAACGTTTGTGCAGGGATCAGTTGAACAGTCCCGCCGCGATGTTGATCGAGAACCCGAGAATGGCCGTGTTGAACAGAAAGCCGATCAGCGACTGCGCCAGGACAATCTTGCGCAAATCCCGAGTCGCCACGCCAACATCGGACGTCTGGACCGCCGCACTGATGGTGAACGAGAAATACAGGAAGTCCCAGTAGTTTGGTGTTGTCAGACCTTCAGCAAAACGCAGTGCCGGGTCTTTGCCGCCCCAGGTGTAGAACAGACGGGCGTAGTGCACGCTGAAAATCACCCCGATCAGCAGCCATGAACCGATCACGGTCAATGCAGTAAAGCCGTAGTGCAACAGCTTGCGGGTCGTTTCCAGGTCCCTGCTGCCAGCCAGTTCAAAGGCGATGGTCGCCAGGCTCGCTATCGCAGCGATGCATACAACAAACAGCACCAACCCGGCATTTTCGTCTTCGACCTCTGCGATGCGTTTCACATCCGGCGCTTTGGCGCGCGCGGTGAGCCAGAGCATCAGGACCAGGTAAGTCCAGACCCCGGCGTTCCAGCCGAAGAGGATTTTGCTGATGATCGAGTCGGCCGGCGCCAGAATGCCCACCGCGACGCCGAGGGTGGCAGCGGCGGACAGGCGAGGGTGGGTGCGGGCGAGGAAGGGCATGTGAACTCGATGCGTCAGGGCTTTGCAAACACCTTAGCCCAGCGCATCCAGTTGTGACCACCAACGATCAGGCAAACGCTGACCCTGTGGGAGCGAGCTTGCTCGCGATGAGGCCATATCAGTCAATATCTATGTTGGCTGTAGGGCCGCCATCGCGAGCAAGCTTGCTCCCACATTAGGCCGGTGTTGTGGGTTGGAGGTCTTTATGGCGTTTGCGCACCAGTTTCATCACCACCACAAAAAACACTGGCACAAACACCACCGCCAGCGTCGCCGTGATCATCCCGCCAATCACCCCGGTGCCGATGGCTTGCTGGCTCGCCGAACTGGCCCCGGTGGCAATCGCCAGCGGCACCACGCCAAGGATGAACGCCATCGACGTCATCACAATCGGCCGCAGTCGCAGGCGCGCGGCTTGCAGGGTGGCGTCGATCAGGTCGTGGCCTTCGTCGTACAGACTCTTGGCGAACTCGATGATCAGGATCGCGTTCTTCGCCGACAGACCGATGATGGTGATCAATCCGACCTTGAAGAACACGTCGTTGGGCATCCCGCGAAAAGTCACGGCCAGTACCGCGCCGAGTACGCCGAGCGGCACCACCAGCAGCACCGAGGTCGGAATCGACCAGCTCTCATACAGCGCCGCCAGACACAGGAACACGATCAACAACGACAAACCGAGCAGGATCGGCGCCTGACTGCCGGACAAGCGTTCCTGCAACGACAACCCGGTCCATTCTTGCCCCAACCCCGCCGGCCCTTGCGCCACCAGACGCTCGATTTCCGCCATGGCTTCGCCGGTGCTGTAACCGGGCGACGGTTCGCCGGAAATGCTGATCGCCGGGTAGCCGTTGTAGCGAGTCAATTGCGCCGGGCCCTGAGTCCATTTGGCCTGGACGAAGGCCGACAACGGCACCATTTTCCCGGCGCTGTTGCGCACGTGAATCTTCAGCAGATCGGCGACCTGGCTGCGCTGATCGCCTTCAGCCTGAACCACCACCCGCTGCATCCGCCCCTGATTGGGGAAGTCGTTGATGTAGGCCGAACCGACGGCGGTGGACAGCACGTTGCCAATGTCGGCAAAGGAAACACCCAGCGCGTTGGCCTGTTTGCGGTCGACTTCCAGTTGCACCTGCGGCGCTTCGGCCAGCGCGCTTTCGCGCACGTTCATCAGGATCGGACTTTTCTCGGCAGCCGCCAGCAACTCAGTGCGCGCCTGCATCAACGTGGCATGGCCGAGACCGCCACGGTCCTGCAAGCGGAACTCGAAACCGCTGGAAGTGCCGAGGCCATCCACCGGCGGCGGCAGTACCGCAAACGCTACGGCGTCCTTGATCTGGCTCAACGCGATGTTGGCGCGGTCGGCAATCGAACTGGCCGAGTCGTCGCTACCCCGGTCAGACCAGTCTTTGAGCGTGGTAAACGCCAACGCGGCGTTCTGCCCGCTACCGGAGAAGCTGAAACCGAGAATAACCGTGCTGTCGCCGACGCCGGGTTCAGTGGCGTTATGGGCTTCGATCTGCTCGACCACCTGCACCGTGCGGTTCTTGCTTGCACCCGGTGGCAGTTGAATGTCGGTGATGGTGTAACCCTGATCTTCCACAGGCAGGAACGAGGAGGGCAGCCGACTGAAGCACACGCCCAATCCGATCAGCAGCACGCCGTAGATCAGCAGGTAACGGCCCGTGCGTTTCAGTGCATAGGCGACCCAGCCCTGATAACGCTCGGTCAATTGCTCGAAACGCCGGTTGAACCAGCCGAAGAACCCGCGCTTCTCGTGATGTTCGCCCTTGGCAATCGGCTTGAGCAGCGTCGCGCACAACGCCGGGGTCAAGGTCAGGGCGAGGAACGCCGAGAACAGAATCGAGGTGGCCATGGACAGCGAGAACTGCCGGTAAATCACCCCGACCGATCCCTGCATGAACGCCATCGGAATGAACACCGCGACCAGCACCAGCGTGATGCCGATGATTGCGCCAGTGATCTGCTTCATTGCCTTGCGCGTTGCCTCTTTGGGCGACAGGCCTTCGGTGGCCATGATTCGCTCGACGTTCTCCACCACCACAATCGCGTCATCCACCAGGATGCCGATGGCCAGCACCATGCCGAACATGGTCAGCACGTTGATCGAAAACCCGAGCGCCAACATGGTCGCAAAGGTGCCCATCAGTGCCACCGGCACGACGAGGGTTGGAATCAGCGTGTAGCGGATGTTTTGCAGGAACAGGAACATCACCGCGAACACCAGCAACATCGCCTCGCCAAGGGTGTAAACCACCTTGGTGATCGAGACTTTGACGAAGGGCGAGGTGTCGTACGGGATCTTGTATTCCACGCCAGCCGGGAAGTAGCGCGCCAGTTCATCCATCTTCGCCCGCACCAACGTGGCAGTGCTCAGGGCATTGGCGCCCGGTGCCAACTGCACACTGACGGCGGTCGACGGTTTGCCGTTTAGGCGGGTGGAGAACTGGTATTCCTGACTGCCGATCTCGACGCGCGCCACGTCTTTGATGCGCACAGTTGAGCCGTCTGGATTGGCTTTCAGGACGATGTCGGCGAATTCTTCCGGCGTCGACAACTGGCCTTTGACCAGAATGGTCGCGGTGATTTCCTGAGTGGTGCGGGTCGGCAAGTCGCCGATGCTGCCCGCCGACACTTGCGCGTTCTGCGCGACGATGGCGGCGTTGACGTCGGCCGGGGTCAGGTTGAAACCGATCAGCTTTTGCGGGTCGATCCAGATCCGCATCGCCCGTTCGGCACCGTACAGCTGCGCCTTGCCGACGCCGTCCAGACGCTTGATCTCGTTCATCACGTTGCGCGCCAGGTAATCGCTGAGCGCCACGTCGTCGAGCTTGCCGTCACTGGAGGTTAGGGTGATCAGTAGCAGGAAACCGGCGGAGACTTTCTCCACCTGCAAACCCTGTTGTGTCACCGCTTGAGGCAGACGCGACTCGACCACTTTCAGGCGGTTTTGCACATCGACCTGAGCCATTTCCGGGTCAGTGCCCGGCTGGAACGTCGCGGTGATGGTGGCGCTGCCGAGGCTGCTCTGGGATTCGAAATACAGCAGGTGGTCTGCGCCGTTGAGTTCTTCCTCGATCAGGCTGACCACGCTTTCGTCCACGGTCTGTGCCGAAGCACCGGGGTACACGGCGTAGATTTCGACTTTCGGCGGCGCGACGTTGGGGTATTGCGCCACCGGCAACTGTGGAATGGCCAGGGCGCCGGCCAACAGGATGAACAGGGCAACCACCCAGGCGAACACCGGGCGATCGATAAAGAACTGCGGCATAAAAAAGCGTCCTGCTTACTGACCAGAAGCCTGGGCAAGTGGAAGAGGGGTGTCGTCGATCTGCACTTTTCCGCCGGGACGGGCGTGTTGCAGACCTTCGGTGACGATGCGGTCACCGGGCTTGAGGCCGCTGGTGACGATCCAGCGATCGTTCTGCACGGCGCCCAGTTCGACCGGTTGCTGGCCGACCCGTTGTTCGGCGTCGAGCACCAGCACTTGGGCGATGCCGGCGCTGTCACGCTGGATGGCCCGTTGCGGCACGCTGATGCCTTGCTGAATGACCGCTTGCTCCAGACGCACGCGCACGAAGCTGCCCGGCAGCAAGTCGAGGTCCGGGTTGGGGAATTCGCTGCGCAGAATGATCTGACCGGTGCCCGGGTCGACGGTGATGTCGGCGAACAGCAACTTGCCCGGCAACGGATAGAGACTGCCGTCGTCCTGAATCAGCGTGGCTTTGGCCTGGTCCTGACCGACCTGCTGCAACTGGCCGGAACGGAACGCCCTGCGCAGGTCGTTGAGTTCGCGGGTCGATTGGGTGAGGTCGGCGTGGATCGGGTTCAGTTGCTGAATCAATGCCAGCGGTGTGGTTTCGTTCTGCCCGACCAGTGCGCCTTCGGTCACCAATGCGCGGCCGATGCGCCCGGAGATCGGCGCCGTGACCGTGGCGTAACCCAGGTTGAGTTTCGCCCGTTCCACGGCGGCCTTGTTCGCGGCGACGTCGGCAGCGGTTTGCCGGGCACTGGCCCGGGCGTTGTCATAATCCTGACCGCTGATGGCGTTGCCTTCGATCAATTGGGCGTAGCGCTGCTCTTGCAGGCGCGCCTGAAACGCATTGGCCTCGGCCTTGCGCAGCGCCGCTTCGGCGCTGTCCAGGTCTGCCTTGAACGGCGCCGGGTCTATACAGAACAACACTTCGCCTTTTTTCACATCGCTGCCTTCGCGGAACGCCCGTTGCAACACCACCCCGGCAACCCGGGCGCGGACTTCGGCAATCCGTGGCGCGGCAATCCGCCCGCTCAGTTCACTGGTGATCGACAGGGGGCTGGCTTGGATGGTTTCGATCCGAACCGTGGCCAGAGGCGCCTGTTCTTCGGCCGTCGAGGCCTTGTCACAAGCGCTCAGCGTCACCGCCAGTGCAATCAGGCTGAGCCTGGCAAGCAGATTCTTTGACATGTAATACCCCAATAATGACCCCGGCATCCTACGGGGAGGCGACGAGGGTAGGGGTGAAGCTTTGTAGGCGCTGTGTGAAATTGTGTAAGGGTTTTACTCAGGCACGGGTGAGGGCGTATATCCTTCGCAACTTGATTACGTTTGCGCCTGCCAGGCCGCCTTCGCGAGCAAGCCCGCTCCCACATTGGATCTGTGGCGTTCACAAATCCCCTGTGGGAGCGGGCTTGCTCGCGAAGAGGCCGGATCAGGCACCACAGCACTTTCTGGAAACACCCATGCCCAACATCCTCCTGGTCGAAGACGACACCGCGCTCTCGGAACTGATTGCCAGTTACCTGGAACGCAACGGCTATAGCGTCAGTGTGATCAGCCGCGGTGACCATGTGCGCGAACGTGCGCGGGTCAATCCGCCGGACCTGGTGATCCTCGACCTGATGCTGCCGGGGCTCGATGGCCTGCAAGTCTGCCGCTTGCTGCGCGCCGATTCGGCCACGTTGCCGATCCTGATGCTCACCGCCCGCGATGACAGCCACGATCAGGTGCTGGGCCTGGAAATGGGCGCCGACGACTACGTCACCAAACCCTGTGAACCGCGGGTGTTGCTGGCCCGGGTGCGGACGTTGCTGCGGCGCAGCAGCCTGACTGAACCGCAGACGGCCAACGACCGCATTCTGATGGGCAATCTGTGCATCGACCTGTCCGAGCGCACCGTGACCTGGCGCGAGCAATTGGTCGAGCTGTCCAGCGGTGAATACAACCTGCTGGTGGTGCTCGCCCGGCATGCCGGTGAAGTACTCAGCCGCGACCAGATTCTGCAACGTCTGCGCGGCATCGAGTTCAATGGCACCGACCGCTCGGTGGACGTGGCGATCTCCAAGCTGCGGCGCAAGTTCGACGACCATGCCGGCGAGGCGCGCAAGATCAAGACCGTGTGGGGCAAGGGTTACCTGTTCAGCCGTTCCGAGTGGGAATGCTGAGTCGATGTTCAGAATCCTGTTTCGCCTGTACCTGGTGACCATCGTTTCGTACAGCGCGGCGATCTACCTGGTGCCTGACGTGGTGATCAAGGTCTTCCAGGAGCGCTTTGTCACCTACAACCTCGATTATTCGCGCGGGCTGCAAACCCTCATCGTCAAACAGTTTCACGCCGTGCCCCCGGAACAATGGCCAGCATTGGCCGCGGAGATGGACAAGGAATTCCAGCCGCTGCACATCGTCCTGACCGGTAACGACGATGCCGATTTCACCCCTGATGAGCGCAAGCGTTTGCAGCGTGGCGAGAACGTCGTGCGCATTGGCGACTGGGGCTGGCGCACCCTGGCGGTGGCGCCGCTGAACGAGCGGACGGTGGTGGAGATGGTCGTGCCGCCGGACCCGATGGACGTCAGCCTGTTGTACTGGAGCATCAACGTGCTGATCGGCGCGACCATGCTCGCTTGCCTGTTGCTGTGGCTGCGCCCGCACTGGCACGACCTGGAACGCCTCAAAGGTACGGCTGAACGTTTCGGCAAGGGCCACTTGAGCGAGCGCACACAGATTTCCAAAAGCTCCAACATCGGCAGCCTGGCCAATGTCTTCGACACTATGGCAGGCGACATCGAGAACCTGCTCAACCAGCAGCGCGACCTGCTCAATGCCGTCTCTCACGAATTGCGCACGCCCCTGACACGACTGGATTTCGGTCTGGCGCTGGCGTTATCCGACGATTTGCCCGCCGCCAGCCGCGAACGTCTGCAAGGTCTGGTCGCGCACATTCGCGAACTCGATGAGCTGGTGCTGGAACTGTTGTCCTACAGCCGCCTGCAAAACCCGGCGCGGCTGCCGGAGCGGGTCGAGGTGTCGCTGGATGAGTTTATCGACAGCATCCTTGGCAGCGTCGACGAAGAACTGGAGTCTCCGGACATCGTTATCGATGTGCTCTTGCACGGACAACTCGAACGCTTCGCCCTCGACCCAAGGCTGACGGCTCGCGCTATTCAGAACCTGCTGCGCAATGCGATGCGCTACTGCGAAAAACGCATTCAGATCGGTGTGCGGGTGTGTGCCAAGGGGGCTGAAATCTGGGTGGACGACGATGGGATCGGTATTCCGGATGAGGAGCGGGAGCGGATTTTCGAACCGTTCTATCGACTGGATCGCAGTCGGGACCGGGCCACGGGAGGCTTCGGTCTGGGGTTGGCAATCAGTCGTCGGGCGTTGGAAGCTCAGGGTGGCACGCTCACCGTCGAAGCATCGCCGCTGGGTGGGGCGCGATTCCGTTTGTGGTTGCCCACCGCGGCCTGACGCATTCTTTGTAGCAGCTGCCGAGCCTGCGAGGCTGCGTTCGAGGATGTAGTCCTCGCAAACCCGGCGGATGCGGTTTTCCTGAAAGAACGGGGTGCCTGATTTTACGGCTGCTCCGCAGCCGAACGCAGCCTCGCAGGCTCGGCAGCTGCTACAGAGACTTAACCCGGCACTTCCTCCGCTGAAATCAACCCAACCCCAGCCACCTGCATCCGCTCGATCGCTGCGGCCAATGAACCTTCCAGATCAATCGCCCGACACGCATCCAACACCACAAACGCGTTAAACCCCGCCGCCCGCGCATCCAGCGCGGAAAACATCACGCAGAAATCGAGCGCCAGCCCAACCAGATAAACCGTGTCGACACCGCGTTCCTTCAAGTACCCGGCCAAGCCTGTGGTGGTCGTTCGGTCCGCCTCCAGAAACGCCGAATAACTGTCGATGTCCGGGTTGCAGCCCTTGCGGATGATCAGTTGGGCGTGGGGCAGGTCCAAGTCCTTGTGCAACTCGGCACCGGGCGTGGCTCGCACGCAATGCTCCGGCCAGAGCGTCTGTTCGCCATAAGGCAGTTGAATGACGTCGTAAGGTGCGCGACCCGAGTGGCTGGAAGCGAAGGACGCATGTCCGGCCGGGTGCCAATCCTGGGCGATGATGACTTGGGTGAACCGGGCGCCGAGGCGGTTGATCAGCGGGACGATCCGGTCGCCCTCCGGCACCGGCAACTGGCCGCCGGGGATGAAGTCGTTCTGTACGTCGATGACCAGCAAGGCTGTGCGTGAAGAAATAGGCATGGGTGGGTTTTCCTCCTTGGAAATGAGACACCCAGCATAGTGACAAAACGGATCACGCGCTAAGCCGATCCCTCAACAACTTCGCCATATCCTCCAGATCCGCCACCGGGTTATGCCCGATCAGCATCCAGGCATGTTCCCTGTCAGCCCAATAGACAATGTTCATCCCGTACCGGCGCTCCTGGGCGAAATGCCGGCTGCCGCTGTTGGAGCGGGTGACGCACAGCGCCATGGGGCCGTGCGCCGGGTCCAGGTAGGTGATTTGGGCAATGGCGACGCCGTCGTACTCGAGGATTTGCGCGCGCTTGAGCTCGGAGCGTGGCAGGGCCAGTTGTGCCGGCACAAGATTCAGGCCCAGACGCGCATCGATGGTCCGCAGTTGCACGCGTTGAGCGGCTTCGTCAGTGGGCAAGTGGTCCAGGGTTTGCGGCACGTAGAGCGACATGTACTCGGCCACCAGCCCGCGCCAGTTTTCCTTTTGCTGACTCGACTGCCAACCGAGGAACAGTCGATCCGCTACCACGCCACTCACCACCAATCCGGCGGCCGCTGCGAGAAACCAGCGCCGATTCATGGCCGGGCGTTCAGGCGTAGGCAAGGTATCGAGCATCGATTGCAAGCGATCCACGGGCGCCTGTCGGCCCAATTCATCATAGGCCTCCTTGAACGGCAGGCTGCTGCGGGCCAGCCATTGCAGACGCAGATTGAGCGTCGGGTCCTCGGCAATGGCAGCGTCGATGCGGGTGCGTTGTTCGCTGTCGAGCTGATCGTCGAGGTAGGCCACCAGTTGCTCATCCGAGGGTATCGTCGGGCGTGCGTGATCGTTCATCGACGTTCTCCAGTGGAAGGATTCGGCACGGCGTGCAATGGCGGGTACTCGGCCAGTTTCGCGCGTGCAGCGGCCAGGCGACTCATGACGGTGCCGATGGGCACGTCCAGCACCTCGGCGACTTCGCGGTAGGACAAACCTTCGACATAGGCGAGAAACACCGTTTCGCGCTGGGTTTCGGGCAGGGCGTCCACACGCCTGATCACCTGAGCCGCGAGGACATGGGTTTGCGCCGCGTATTCACCGTCGAACGACAAAGCGTTGTCGGCATCCACCAGCCCCTGTCCATGACGCACCCTTCGGGAGCGAACTTCGTTGAGCCAGATCGAGTGCAGAATACTCAGCAACCAGCGGTCCATGCGGGTACCCGGGACAAACTGCCCGGCACGCTCGAGCGCCCGCACGCAGGTCGCCTGCACCAGGTCTTCGGCGACATGTCGTTGCCGGGACAACAGCAGGCCGTAGCGCCATAAACGCGCCAGATGCTGGCCCAGTTCTGCCCGTATTGCCTGATCGCTGGCGATGGCGACCTCCGTCTGCTCGGTGTGTCAGGTTTTCGATGAGTCGTTGATGGCTTCGGCCAGGTCCTGGTACTCCTCGCAGGTGGTGCTGCCGCAGATGGATTTGATCTGCTGCAACTGTTCCTGAGCGAGGTCCAGCCGACCTTTGACCACATACGCTTCGCCGAGGTATTCGCGAACTTGCGCGTAGTGCGGGTCAAGCTTGACCGATTGCAGGTAATAACCGATCCCTTCGTCAGTGCGCCCCAGTTTACGCGTGGCGTAGCCGCGATAGTTCAAAGCCTTGGCGGTGTTTGGCTGTTTGAGGGTGTCGAGCAGGGCCAAGGCTTCTTCGTAGCGACCGTCCTTGGCCAGGCGATAAGCGTAATCGGTGCGGTCAGCGTCCGGTACCAGGCTGCTGGTTTGCTTGAGGCATTTTTGCTGCTTGCTGTCCCAGACCTGGCCTTTTGGGCAGTTGGGTTTGGCCGGTTCGTCGTCATCGCCGTTGGCGAATGCAAGCGAACTGGAAAACGCGACAGCGAGCAACAGGGGGGCGGTAAAAACAGCAAAACGGATAGTCATGGGCGATGCTCCACAGGTTAGTTCGCAGGGGCGATGAAAGGTGAACACCACAGGGTGAACATTTATTCATTTCTTTCCGGCGGTCTGTGAAATGACTGGCCGTCAGCGGGGCGGTTAGCCCAACAACCGAATCGGTTCTCCCGCTGACCAGGCCTGAATGACCTCAATCATCTGCGAAAAAAACTGGTGATAGTTCTGCTGGCTGACATACCCGACGTGGGGCGTGGCCAGCACATTGTCCAGAGTTCTGAACGGATGATATGGAGGCAAGGGTTCCTGCTCGAAGACGTCCAGCGCAGCACCTGCCAGTCGCCGTTTCTGCAACGCCTTGATCAACGCGGCCTCATCGACAATCGGCCCGCGCGCTGTGTTAACCAGCAGCGCCGTGGGCTTCATCCAGTCCAGCGCCTGGGCGTCCACCAAGCCTCGGCTACGATCGCTGAGCACCAGATGGACCGACAGCACATCGGCCTGTTCGAACAGTTCCTGTTTGCTGACGCAGGTCACGCCGACTTCGGCTGCGCGTTCGGCGGTCAGGTTCTCGCTCCAGGCAATCACCCGCATGCCGAACACCTGACCGAACTGGGCAACGCGAGTGCCAATGCTGCCCAGACCCAGGATCGCCAAGGTCTTGCCGTGCAGGTCGCCACCCAGGCTTTGCTGCCATAAACCTGCTCGCAGGGCGTTGGCTTCGACCACCAGGTTGCGGGTCGCCGCCATGATCAGCGCCCAGGTCAGTTCCGGCGCGGCGTGCTTGTAACTGTCGGTGCCACAGACCTGGATACCCAGCGCGGCGGCGGCTTTCAGGTCCAGGGCGGCGTTGCGCATGCTGCCGGTGGCCAGCAGCTTGAGTTTCGGCAAGCGCCGCAGCAGGTCCTCATCGAACCGGGTGCGCTCGCGCATCACGCAGATCACCTCGAACTCGCCCAACCGTGCCGCCAGGGTTTCGTTGTCGGCAGGGTAGTCATGGATGAAGCTTACCTGGCCGATGTGGTCCAGCACCGACCAGTCCACCACGTCACGGGCCACGTCCTGCCAGTCATCAATCACCGCAATCTGCACTGCCATCAGCCTTACCTCATCAATGAACGGGGTTGGTATTGTTCAGCCAGGCGAGCAGCGCCTGGTGAAATTGCTCCGGCTCTTCCATTTGCGGCGCGTGGCCCATGCCGGGGAATTCAACCAGCGTCGACCGGGGAATCAGTTTAGCCACCTGCTTGCCAAGGACGTCGTAGTGACCGAGTTTCGCCTTGACCTCGGGCGGTGCGATGTCGCTGCCGATGGCCGTGGTGTCGGACGTACCGATCAGCAGCAGGGTCGGCACCTTCAGGTCCTTGAACTCGTAGTACACCGGTTGGGTGAAGATCATGTCGTAGATCAGCGCCGAATTCCACGCCACCTGTGTATGCCCCGGTCCTTTGTTCAGCCCGGCGAGCATGTCTACCCAACGATCGAATTCCGGTTTCCAGCGCCCGCCATAATAGGTGTTGCGTTCATAGGTGCGGACGCCGTCGGCCGTGAGTTTCAGCTCGCGTTCGTACCATTGATCAACCGTGCGATAGGGAACGCCGAGGGCTTTCCAGTCTTCCAGGCCGATGGGGTTGACCAGTGCCAGTTGTTCGACTTGATCGGGGTATTGCAGCGCATAGCGAGTGGCGAGCATGCCGCCGGTGGAATGCCCGAGAATACTGGCCTTCTGAATGCCCAGGGTCTTGAGCAGTTGCTGAGTATTGGTCGCCAGTTGCTGGAAGCTGTACTGATAATGGTCGGGTTTACTGGAGGTACAGAAACCGATCTGGTCCGGGGCGATGACCCGGTAACCGGCCTCACTCAGGGCCTTGATCGAAGTGTCCCAGGTGGCACCGCAGAAATTCTTGCCGTGCATCAGCACCACGCTGCGTCCGTTGGCCTTGCCGTGGGCGGCGACATCCATGTAACCCATTTGCAGGGATTTGCCCTGGGACTCAAAGGCGAAATGCTTGACCGTGTAGGGGTACTCGAAGCCTTGCAGCTCCGGCCCGTATTCCGGGCCTTCGGCGTGGGCGATGACAGGCAATGCAGCGGTCAGCAGCAGGCCGGGCAGCCAGCGGGAGCGGGTGAGGGACATGGGTGAACTCCATTGGAAATCGGCCGATGCTGGATCGGCATGATTAGGGCGACATTAAACACAGGCAATCGCCGTGGATGATCGTTCAACCCATCCAGCCCAATGTGGCCATGGCCAACACACCATAACGGGCGCCCTTGGCAAGGGTCACGATCAGCAGGAATCGCCCCAGGGGCTCGCGCATCACGCCGGCCACCAAGGTCAGCGGATCACCGATCACAGGCACCCAGCTCAGCAGCAACGACCAATGACCGTAGCGCTGATAATGGACTCTGGCTTTTTCCAGATGGCGCGGGCTGACCGGAAACCAGCGCCGATCACGAAACCGCTCGATACCGCGCCCCAGCCACCAGCTCACCAGCGACCCCAGAACATTGCCCAATGTCGCCACGGTGAGTAGCGACCAGAGCCAGTACTTGCCGCTGAGCAACAACCCCAGCAGCACCGCTTCGGACTGCAAGGGCAGCAAGGTTGCCGCACCGAATGCGGCGAAGAACAGCCCGATGTACGCACCGAACATCAATGGGCGGGGTAGTCCGCCACAACTACGTCAGTGCCGTCTTTTTTCAGGCCGATCACTTGATACGCATCGCTCATGCCGTCCATTTCCATGCCGGGTGAACCCATGGGCATGCCGGGGGCGGCAACGCCCAACAGATCGTCGCGCTTGCTCAAGGCCAGCACCTGATCGGCGGGGACATGGCCTTCGACAAATTTGCCGTTGATCAAGCCTGTATGGCACGACGCCAGACGCGGAGGTACGCCGTGCTGTTGCTTGAATTCGCTCATATTGGCTTCGACGTGATCGTCGACTTTGAAGCCGTTGGCTTCCAGATGGCTGATCCATTTTTTGCAGCAACCGCAATTGGCATCGCGGTGAACCTCGATGGGGATCAGGTCGGCGGCCTGGGCCAGGGAGGAAATGAACAGGGCGCTCAGGGCGACCAGACGCAGGTGGGTTCGCATGGGGAATCTCGTTTCGAATTGCGGCCAAAAAAATGCATTCTGACCATTTTTAGCGGACAGACATTCAAGGTGTGTTTCGAAGTAATACAAAACTGGGCAGCTTGATCATCGTAGATCAAAGCTGTCAGTCAGATGAGGCGCGCATTACAAGATTGTCAGGTTGGCCGCTGAGTGCCGGGGACGGCACTCAGGGTAGAACAGAATTAACGAACCTTGAACCGCCCCATGATCGCGCTCACGCGACTGTTGGCCTCCAGCAGTTGTTGGGTGTTGAGCTCGCTGGCCTGACCGCTTTTCACCAGTTCGTCGACCATGTGGCGGATTTGCACCATGCTGCGGTTGATCTCTTCGGTCACCGCGCTTTGCTGCTCGGCGGCCGTAGCGATCTGGGTGCTAAGGCTGTTGATGTGGCTGACGTTGCCGGCCATTTCATCCAGGCCGGTGTTGACCCGTGCCGTCGCATCAGCGGCCGACTGGCAGCTGGTCTGGGTGTTTTCCATGGCGGTTACCGACGAACTCACACCCTGCGTCAGGCGAGTGAGCATCTCATTGATTTGCGACGTACTGGCCTGAGTGCGGGCGGCGAGGGCGCGGACTTCATCGGCGACTACCGCAAAACCGCGGCCCTGCTCGCCGGCGCGGGCAGCTTCGATGGCTGCGTTGAGGGCCAACAGGTTGGTTTGCCCGGCAATGGCGCCGATGACCCCGAGAATCTCGGTGATGCGTTGAGCGTCCTGTTGCATGCTTTCGACTTTATGGGTGGCGCTGGCCACTTCGTCGATCAGCGCAATCACGCTGTTCGACGCTTCGCCTACCACGACCCGCGAACGGTCGGCGTTTTCGTTGGCGCGTTGGGTGAAGGCAGCGGTTTCGGCGGCGTTTTGCGCGACGCTTTCGGCGGTAGAACTCATCTCGGTGATGGCGGTGACGGTCTGATCGGTTTCCGAGGCGTGACGCACCAGAATCTGGCTGGTGTGCGCCGAGGTGCGTTGCAGGTTATCCAGGCTGGAAGCCATGGCGCCGGTGGCCAGGGTGACTTCGCCGATCATGTTCTGCAAGTAGGCGATGAAGGCGTTGACCGAGTGGCCGATGGCGCCCAGCTCGTCTTCGGCGCGAATGGTAATGCGTTTGGTCAGGTCGGCATCGCCGGCCGACAGCGCATCGATGTTGGCCTTCAGGGCTTTCATGCGCTGGACCAGTTGGCGAATCGCATAGATCTGTAGCAACACCAGCAGGATCACCATCGGGATTTGCAGCAGGCTCAGCGTGCTGAGCACGTCGTCGCGCTGGGCGGTGATCAGCTTGGTCGGCAGGGCGGTGGCGAGGAACCAAGGCGTGCCTTCGATCGGGCGCATGAAGAAGGTGCTGGCTTGGCCGTTGTTGTCGAACTCGCCCCGCTGCGACTGGTCACGGTTTTGCAAGCCGGCTTTCACCTGGGTGGCGAACGGCGAGTTGCCGGCCAGCTCACTGATGTTCTTCAGCACGATCGGCCCGCTGATGCGCGAGCTGTTGCTGATGATTTTGCCGTCGGCTTCGACGATCAGCATTTCGGCGCCGAGGTCTTTCTCCTTGTGTGCCACCAGGTCATTGAAAAAGCCCAGGGTCACGTCGATGGTCGACACGCCGTAGGCCGCGCCATTTTTCTGGATGGCCATGGCGCAGTTGGTGCGTGGCTCGGCGCTGGCGTCATCTTTATAGGCTGCCGCCCACGCGCATTGGCCGCGCGGGGTCTGCATGCCGCCCTTGTACCAGGTCTGGTCGTAATAGTTGGGTGCTGCGTCGCTGTTCCAGAAGGTGTTGACCGCCAGTTTGCCCGAGGCATCCCGGTGCCAGAACGTGCTGAACTTGTTGCGCCCGGCTTCGCGCTGACCGGGCAGCGGCCAGATCCCGCCGCCGAATACTTTCAGCTCGCCGTACTGGTCGACCAGGCCCGGCAGGACGGTGTCGATGGCGGCGCTGTCGAGCAGGGGAATGGTCTGGGTGATGCTGCGCTGTTGGGACTGAACCTTGTTCAATTCGCCCTGGATTTGCTCGGCGACTTCGGCGATGCGGTTAAGGGCCACTTGTTCTTCGGTGTGACGCAGCTTCGGTGCGACCAATTGGCTGATGCCGACGACTGTCAGCACGGACAACAGCAGGATGAACAGGACCAGAAACAGCGTGTAACGAGCCTGAATGGTACGGAATGCGGGCATGGGACCGGTCCTTGTGCAGCGTTCTTGTTGTGGTTATCGATATGAAAATCGGCGCTTCGAAGGGCTATCGGCATGGAGAGATCGAGCTTTAGGTACGATCGTACAAGATCGCCGCGAGGTGACGGACGGTGCGCAGTAAAAGGTGTCGTAATGGATACAAACTAACTAACCAACAGGTTAGTAGTACATATTTAGTGTCTGTACCATTTTCCAAATTAATGTATAGACCCATGAAACAGGGCACTTGCCCGGTTGTATCGTAAATGTACGAAAATTGTAAAAAGTTGGAAATAATAGTTGGTGTGGCTAGTGGCCAGACTGATACTCGCGCGCTCTAAACCAGATTAAACAAGGAACTTTTATGGTCGCCTCACACGGACGTCTGCATCAGGTAGCGCAGTCGGGAGTTCGGTCATGACTATCGGCTATACCGGGGCCTGGATATCCAAGGCAGGTTTGCTGGTCAAGGACACGGGTGCCGGCAAGCCTGTGACGCACAACGCGAGAGTCAAGCAGATGCTGGCATTGGTGGGTACCAATCCAACCTTGCTGAACACCGCGAAAATGGATGAGCAGAAACTTCACAGGAACATCAAAGGCTTCGACCCGGAAAATGTCACCGCCAAACAACTGGGTAATCTCAGCGCCTTCCTGAGAGGTAAAGGCCTGATTTCCGATATTACGTCGATGACGCTCATGAATGCCGGTGACAAGTTTGACCGATTTGGAGTTCAGAAAGACCCGGATGCGAAATTCAATGCACTGGAGTATTTCGCCACGCAACTGGACACCATTCAGAACAACAGTATCAGGGGTGACAAGTACGCCGTGGGCCTGATCCCGGAATACAAAACAGCAATCTACGTGCTGCAGAATTTACAAACTTACGGCAAGGGTAACGGCACGACGGTGCCGACCGACAAGGGTGTTAGCTCGAAGGCGTGACGGGTTGGCCTGACCCACTCAAATCGCCGAATGGGCCAGGCGTCGGTTACCGGTCAAGCAGCTTCATGACTTCCTCCGGGTAACGTAAACCGGCCGTGGCATTGGCCGGGAATATCGCTTCCAGCGCTTGCAAGTCGTCGCCGCTGAGCTTCACCTCCAGTGCGGCCACATTTTCTTCCAGGTATTTACGCTGTTTGGTTCCCGGAATCGGGATCACGTAATCACCCTGAGCCAGTACCCATGCCAGCGCCAGTTGGCCGGCGGTCACGCCTTTTTCTGCGGCCAGGTCCTGCACTTGCTGCACCAGCAACAGATTTTTGGCGAAATTCTCGCCTTGAAATCGCGGGCTGAAGCGCCGGTAGTCGTCTGCCGCGAAATCATCAGGACTTTTCAGCGCACCGGTGAGAAAGCCACGACCCAAAGGGCTGTAGGGGACGAAAGCGACCCCCAGACGCTGACACGCGGCCAGACAACCGTTTTCCTCCTGATCACGGCTCCACAACGAATACTCACTTTGCAGTGCACTGATCGGATGAACCTTGTGTGCCCGTTCAAGCGTTGCGACCGAGGCCTCGCTCAAACCCAGGTACCGAACCTTGCCGGCTTTCACCAGGTCGGCCATGGCGCCGACGGTTTCCTCGATGGCCACCTGCGGATCGATGCGGTGCTGGTAGTACAAATCCAGGGTCTCGACACCGAGGCGCTGTAGGGTGCCGTCGATAGAGGCGCGAATATAGTCCGGTCGACCGTTGACGCCCCGCGCAACCGGATCGCCCGGGTCGCGGACGATCCCGAATTTGCTGGCCAGAAACACCTGGTCGCGCTTGCCGACGATGGCTTTGCCGATCAGTTCTTCGTTGGTGTGCGGGCCGTACATGTCGGCGGTGTCGAGCAGGTTGATCCCCAACTCCAGCGCGCGGTGCAGAGTGGCCGTGGCTTCGCGGATGTCCACGCCAGTCGTGTAGAAATCGGTCATGCCCATGCAGCCCAGACCTATCGCGCTCACTTGTGGACCGTTTTTGCCCAGTTGACGTGTTTGCATGAAATCAGCTCCCTGTGAATGTGGAAACTATTGTTGACCTCGACAGAAACAAGATAAACCGGCTAAAACTGCTATCACTGTTCGTAATTTCTAAATAATCAGTCGGTAAGCAAAAACAATGGACCGTTTTAACGCCATGCGCGTGTTCACTCGAATCGTCGAACTGGGCGGCTTTGCCAAGGCGGCGGATAGCCTGCAATTGCCCCGGGCCTCAGTGACCATTCTGATCAAGCAACTGGAGGCGCATCTCGGTGTGCAGCTGCTGCAACGCACGACGCGGCAGACCAGCCTGACGCTCGACGGTGCGGCCTATTACCCTCGTTGCGTGCAGTTGCTGGCGGACCTGGAGGAAACCGAAGCGGTGTTCAGCGCTGCACGTAACAACCCCAAGGGGCTGTTGCGCGTGGACATGCCTGCGGGCGTGGGACGCTTGATGGTGATCCCGGCGTTGCCGCAATTTTCTGCCCGGTATCCCTTGATCGAGCTGGAAATCGGCTTGAATGACCGGCCTGTCGACCTGATTCGCGAAGGGGTCGATTGCGTGCTGCGGGGCGGCGACTCACTGGACGATTCCCTGGTGGCGCGGCCGTTGGCCATGCTGGACCAGGTCACGTGTGCCAGCGCCGACTACTTGAAGCGATTCGGAACGCCCCAGTGTCTGGCTGACCTTGAAGGCCATCAGATGGTGGAGTACTTCTCCAGCAGCAATGGCAAGCGTTATGGGCTGGAATTCATGGTCAATGATCAGGTTCAGGCCATCAATCTGCCCAAGCAGGTTTCAGTCAACAGCGCCGATGGTTACCTGGCCGCTTGTGAGGCGGGGTATGGTCTGGTCCAGACCCCGTATTACCACGTCGCCCGCCAACTGAGCGAAGGCCGTTTGAGTGAAGTCCTCAGGACGGTGCAGACACCGGGGATGCCGCTGACGGCGCTCTACCCGCCACACCGCCAGTTGTCCCGGCGGGTGAGGGTGTTTGTCGACTGGCTGGTGGAGCTTTGCGCGCAGCCGGGCAATGACTTTTATCGAAAAGGCTCGCGCGGCTGAACGGGCTCTGTTCCGCGCTTTGGCGCTACTCTGCGTGTTGGCGTCTTGCTGTAAATCGTCATGCAAGCGTTGCATGTGCAGGCAGTGCAGGTTGAGGTGTCGAGACTGCGCCCCTCGATGAAACAGTGCGAACCACCCATTGGTGTTTGATGTAGGCATCAGCCCGGTAAAGGTGAAGCCAAGGGTTGCCAAATTGCGCAAGTCCCCGGAAAAGTGCCGTGACAACTGAAGTTTGGCCGAAATGAGCCAGTGCCTGGGCAATTGCCGGATCTGCTCAAGCAGACGTTTGGTCAAACGCTGAATGACCATGTCGAATCTTTGATGGTGTTGCTTGAGTTGCAAGGGCAGAGAGGACAACGGCGTCGTGTCCGGATGAGTCCCGAACACGGAACACACGTGCTGCATAAACCCCCGGCAGCTGTCAGGCCATGGGATGTCGGGGAGTGGACGCGTATGTCCTTCGACGACGTAACAACCCGTCACGATGGTTTCCGGCAGCGGCTCAGCGAAGGGCGAAGGGACGTAGTCAGGTAGCAAACCCGTGCTGTGGAAGCCGATGTTTGCTGCCATGCGTTGCGTGTAGGGATGGTGGGTCACTTGTTTGATCGAGACGCTCTTGAACCCCATGGAACCTGACCGCGACAGCAACTCCCGTCCCAGACGGGTCGCGATACTCTGCCCCTGCGCGGCGGGATGCACCACACTGAGGGCCAACTCGGTGGTGTCCGCAGGCGTGTCATGGCACAACGCTGCATGCCCTAGAACGCGTACGTCGTCCACCGCCAGCATCGACTTCCAGCGCCCCTCGGCATTGTGCTGATTGATCATATTCGGCAGGTAAACATCCGGCTGAACGTAATGATCGCCATAGACCTCGCGAAACAACTGGCTCACGGCACGTGCGTCGGATGGCCGATAGGGTCGAAAAATCAAATGCGGCATCATGCGGGCTCCGGCGATGGTGCGTCATACACGCGCAAGTCCAGGACCCGCAGTTGTTTGCCGGAGCGTGGGTGAAGCTTCAATGCGGTGACCGCACAGGACAATACTCGCAACTCCAACAGACCCTCGCGGCTCAGTTCCTCGATGGCGGGATAGAGTTCAACCAGCGCCTCGTACAACGCTCGGCACACCGGTACGGTGGCCATTGATAGCGCTGAGGGAACCCACTTCACACTCAAAATGTCTTTGTATCCGTCATGCTCGATCAGCAGTTGCCATTGGTCGTTGTGGGCAATGCGCTGGACGATGTGCTGGATGTCATCGATCAGCAGCGACAGCACACCCACCCGCACTCGGTGGCTGTGCGCGCTACGTCCTTTGAGGGCGAATTTACGCCTTGGGGTTGAGCCGGGTTCGCGCCAGCACGCACGGTCGCCCACTGGATAACGCAGCAGAGGCATGAGCCGGCGAGTCAGATTGGTCACCACCAACAATCCGGTGCGATCGCATTCTTCGATGACTTCACCGGTGAGTTCATCGACGATCTCCAGCAAGGTGTGTGGTTCAAACACCCGATGCTCGCCCAAGGCGCAGTCGCGACCGCTGGCCCCGATAAGGCCGGCGTCTACACTGGCGTAGCCAATGGAAGCAATGCGCACGTTGGGAAACACGTCGGTGAGGATTACCAACTGCGGGGCAAACAGGCTTTCGCCGCCATACAGCAACGTATCAACCCCGCACAGTACTCGCCGATGCTGGTTCAGGTAGGCCGCGAATCGCAGCAGCTGTGCCGGTACGCCGACCAGCACGTTGATCCGATGCTGATCAATCGCATCGGCCAGTACGTCCAGCTCGACGTGCCCGGTAAATGGAAACTCGCAGATCGATCGCCTGACGTGCGCCAGTGAGTCGTGGATGAACAGAAAACTGGCGTAAAGATCACCGGAGAAAAACAGATTGGCGACACGGTCGCCGTCGTTCAACTGAGAGGAGAAACTTTCTCCGAACGTACTGACCAGTTCTTGCCATTCGTTATAGGTGTACACCGTCAGTTTGCCCTGGCTGGTCGATCCACCGGTTTTAAACACCAGCGCATCGTCGACCTTTCCGGTCAGGACTGGCCAATGACTCAAGTCATGGCTGTCAGCCCAATAGTCCGCCGCATTGGTCAGCGGTAGATCTTGTAACGTAATGCCCTGCGGCGGTAAGTGTTCCAGTTGCTGGCGGTAGAAGTTTGAATGTTGCCGTATATAAGGCAGCAGGTGTTCGAGCGAATAAGTTGATTTCACTGGATTCTCTTTTTTATATCGGGCGTCTAGACGGTTAAAAAACAAGTATGGCTGGTGGTGTTTTTATTTTCTTTTATCAATAACCAAGGGTGTTTTGCCGCTGTGTTTGTTTCGAGTGAACGCTTGCTCCATGCACACTTGAACTTCGACAGTTAACAGGTTGGCGTTTACGGCATTTGCCAGCGCTTCATGGTTCAGCAAGGCGTTGCGAACCTGATCAGCGTCTGCATCCGATAGAACTGTCAGCCGCTCGACGCCATCAGGGGTGTGGTCCAGAACAATCTGAATGGGCGCGCCGACGCTATCCTGCAGCGCCGACGGCGAAATGAACTCCGTGCCCATTCGTATCACCTTGCCGTGACGCTGGAGCAGTTCGAATCGGGGTGAGTCCAGCCCGCACGGACAGACTCCGGGTATCCAGCGACCGGTGTCGCCCACGTCATATCGGCGCACGGTTTGGCCTTGCCGTGCTCGTGAAGTAAACAGCAGGCGACCGATCTCATTGGCCAGAACCGGTTCATCCTGTTCGATCTGCACAATTTCCAGATGCTGGGTATCGCACATCAAGTGAAAGATCCCGTTCGCGGTGGCTGCGCACGCATGCCCCAAGGGACCTGCGTCGACGGAACCATAGATCGCCGAGCGGATCATCGAGACCCCGCAGCTTTCCATGAGGCTCAGGCTGGTTTGGCCCGGATGCTCGCCGCCGAGGAACACTTTGCGGATACCTGCGTACGTGCGGAGCCGGGTCTGTTCGTTGAAGAACAGTCGATGCAAGGTGCTCGGCATGCCAATCAGCACGGTCACACGCTGGTCGACGATCAATTGGGCGATTTCGCTGAAATCATCGTCCTGAGGCGCGCCCATGGGGAAGTGGGTGACGCTCATCAGTTCCAGTATTTTGGTAAAACTGAGGAACCCTCCGTACAGGCTGCCGCCGTAAAACAGGTTCATGACTCGGTCCTGTGAAGGATCAAGCCCGGCGGCGAACAGGCCGTCGGCCGCTGCGCGCATCTGCCGTTGAAAGTCGCGATAGCTGAAACCGGCGAGGGCCGGAGTGCCGCTGCTTCCTCCAGAGCGAAAATACAATTGCGCCGCGGTGCCCATCGGCTGGGTCGTGAAGGTGTTTTTGTCCATGATCGGCTCATGGGCGGTGTCGGGGGCGGGCGGGACCGGGTCGAACGTTGCATGGCCCGTCAGCACATCAGGTGCCAGACTCACCGAAAGGCGGCGACTCAGACGCGTCAACGCGTAGACACCATCATGCGGCTCACCGGCGTAGCCGTCATGAATCCCGCCACACGCTGCAATACGGGTGACCCCAGCGTTGACCAGTGTTCGCACAAGTCCTGGCGATTCTGTCGGAGAGCAAATCAGTGCGCAGCTTTGCAGCGCAGTGCGCCAGGGCAACAGCGTCTCAGCGATCAAGTGTTGCGGCACGGGTTTGAGCAGCACCGTACGAAACAGCGGCGACGGTGCGAGCGTCTGATGGTGTTCCCAGATGATCCGCCATCCGTGGCCGGCCCAGACCTGGCCGGTCTGGTTCGCAAAACAGTAATCCAGTTGCGCCATGGCCGTGCGGGTGGTGATCTCGCACGCTTCCTGATCCGTGGGCACCAGCGCCGGCCAGTGCGATGCACGAAGCGTGAAGGCTTCGCTCAAACGCTCGCCCAGGTCCTGCAGGATGGCCGGGTCGTTGCTGTCCACCAGCACCCATTGCGGGCTGGAACACGCTTGTTGATCCAGACTGCACACCTCATCCACCAACGCATCCAGCGTCGAAGGGCTGGCCGCGTCAGGCGACAGATAAGCGAAACTGATCCTGTGCCCCCAATCGATCCAACGACATCCAGCGGGGATTTGCTGACGAATCGCCTTGAGCGCCTTTTCACCGCCCCAGGCTGACACACCATCGGCCTGAGCGCAGAGTTCGGCTATCCGGGAAGTGCCCACGGGCAGCACCGCGACGAATTCGGCAAGCCTGCCACTGGTGTCGCACTTCACAAAAGCAGCCAGCAATTGCGCAGTCAAACCCTCATCGCTGGCGCTGGGGCGTAGCCAGTTAATGTTACCGGCCAGCAGGCTTTCGAGAACCGCGCAGAATGCGAGCATCGGCGCATTGCCCGGCGTCACATGCACCACCAGCCCCAAGGGGTGCCAGCTTTCAAAGTGCGGCTGTTGGTAGTCGATACGCCTCAGCGAACGGGGTTGCGCACCCAGTTCTCGCTCAAGCTTCCTGCTCAGGTTGCTGCGCTGGCAGAACTCGATCAGCCCCTGACATTGATCGTCGTCGAGGGGCAGGTTCAGGCTGCGAGTCTGTAGCTGGCTGGCGAAACACGCCGCGGCCTCGATGACGGTCTCGCTGTCGATCGGTGCAGAAAGCAACCTGGGTAATTGTTTTTGAAGACGGTCGAGGGCGCCTTCCGGGGTAACGTCGTCACGCAGTTGGCCATTGATGAGGTACATATCAAGCCCCTCCAAGCAATTCGGAAGCCGCCATGGCGCAGCTGCGACTGGCGGTGGTGCCAGCGCGTCCGTGCAGCTCGAACCAATCGGTCGTCAGGCCACATCCGCAACTGGCACCAGGGTGTAATGTCGCCAGATCGCCCATGACCACAGCGTGAGCAGGGCTTGACGAAATGTACGGGGAGACGAACTCCAGCAAGCCGCGCTGGCCGTATGGCTGGACAGTGAAATCGGATGGGTTGCGCACGAAAACCTTCGAGTAAATGGGGGCATGAAAATGATGGCGGGCACATTGGATATAGGGCACGGCATGCTCGACGGCACCGTAACCATCCCGGCATCGGGACAGGTCAATACCCAATTGCCGATTGATTCGGGCATACAACTCAAGCAGGGGAATCTCTTGTGCTGCCTGGGTTTTCCAGCCACCACCCAGAAACACCAATGACTGGACGGGCAGCTTGAGATTCGGTGCGCTGGTGTTTTCCATGTGCTGTAGCGCATGGGAAAGGAACGCAGGAAATCCGAGAATCCTCACGGGTAAGCCCTCGTCGGCAAACTCTTGCAAGGCGCGAACAACACCAAACAGGTCGAACTCGTGACCGTTACCCGTCAGGCGCAATCCGTAGACGACTCGATTGACGGGTGCATAGCCGCAAAGAAACTGGTCGGTGTAAGCGGTGCCCAAGGTGATGGCCGCCTCGGGCTCGTAGCTCAGGAGCAGATAATTGCAGGGGCTGTCCGGAGTATCCCAGCCGTAATGCCGGAAAATGTGGCTCACCATGCCTTGGGCCGCCGCCATGCTGCGAGGGTCATAGCGCATGCGACTCTTCTGGCCGCTGGTGCCGGATGAGGTCAGCTCCAGCGCACCTTCGCCGGTAGGACCGTACAACAAGTGACGTTTGAAATAGTTGGCGAAGATTGGCGGCAGTCTTGACCAGTCATCCAGTGTCTCCAGGTCCTGGGCATCGAGCCCGTTGGCGTTTAGCCAGCGTTCGTAGCCAGGCGTGTGGTGACAATGAAACAGACTGATTTCCCCCATCGCCTGGTCGAACAGGCCGTCAGGCACTGAATCCAGGCAATAGGGTTGCGTTAACGCACAGAGCGCATCGGTGTGGGGTAAATGGATCATCAAAAGACCTACGTTGTGGTGTCAGACGGCAAGCGCGATGTGAGAACGCCGCAGAAACAGCCGCAGAGGAAGCAGGCAAAGAAGCCCTGCAATACCAGCCATCAGGGCAAAGGATTCGTGGCTATTACCGGCGCCGGCTGCAGCGATAATCGAGCCGCCACCGCCCATGACGGCGATCGAGATCATGCCGATCATGGCCGAGACCAGACCTTTGCTGTCGTCGCTGGCGAACAGCGCAAGCCGGTACAGCGCGGCATTGCTCATGCCAAGCCCAACGGCGTAGAGCGCCAGGCAGCTGATCAGCACGACTGTCGAAGCACCGTAGAAGCTGACGGCGACTAGCGCGATGAGCCCGCCGCAAAACGGCCAAAGCGCGTATCGAATCAGTGATGGCAGTTCAATGTTGGCAATCAGTCGGTTGAGGATCAGATTGCCGAGAATGACGGCCGCAAACACCGGGATTTGCCACAGGCCATAGTGCAGAGTCGAAATCCCCTGGTTGTGGATCAGCAAGAGCGGCGCCAACCCGATCCAGGCAATCAACGGCAGGCTCATCACGCCCAGCGCGACAGCGGCGCACAGGAATCGCGGGTTAGTCAGCAACGCGGCATAGCGGCGCACGGTGCCGTGCCATTCAAAGCGTACTGCTTCCAGTCGCTGACCGTCGTGGCGCAAGGTGCCCACGGTTTCCGGCATGAACAGGTAAAGCCCGAGCCAGACCATCACGCCGCCGAGACCCAGCAGTAAAAACAGTTCCCGCCAGGACAACCATTCCAGCAGCAGACTGCCGAGCAACGGCCCCAGAAGCGGGGAGAGCAGCGCAACGTTCCCCAGCAACGCCATGATTTTGACCGCGTCGGCTTCGCAGAAAACTTCTTGCAGGGCCGGGTAGCTGACCGCGATGACAAACCCCAACCCCATGCCCTGCATCAGTCGTAAGCCGTTGAACGCATAAATGCTTTGCACGTTGAACGCGGCGGCACAGGCCAGGGCGAACACCGCACAACCGATGAGCAACATCCGGCGGCGGCCGAAGTGATCGGACAGCGGGCCAATCAACCATTGCAGAAGCATGCCGCCGGCCAGATAAAGATTGAAGGCGTAGGGGACATGATCGGGGCTGGCATCCAGTTGTTCAGTGACGGTCAACATGGCTGGCATGATCATGTCGCTGGCCATATAAGTCAGAAGTTCGAATAAAGTGATTGCAAGGCAAAAGCCCAATAGATGGTGGGGTCTGATGTTGATTAAAGGCTTGTGCATGGCATCCCTGTTCTTGCTCCAAGTTTAATAACGGGGTTGTTGCGATGCACCGAGACTAATCATTGAATATGAATAGCTCCAATGAACTATTGAGACTCGAAGTTTCAATAGTTTTCGCTATATTTCGCTAAACGATGGGTATGAAGAGGTGAATATGCACGTACGAAAAATGCCCGCGACAGGGCGGGCATTTATTTAGCAATTATCGGATGGAGTATTTAGCTTACGAATGAAGGTTCAATTATTCGCGTTATCGATGTTGGTAATAACCCGGCCCGCCACGGTCGTAATGGTGGCCGCCGTGCCAGCCGCCGTGGGGGAATACGATGCAGCCGCTCAGGGTCAGGAGAGCGAGCAGGGGAATCAGCAGTGTGATTCGACGGAACATTTCTAAATCCTCATGGTTATCGCCACTATGAAGCCAAATCTCTTCATCGGCTGTAACATGAGACCCCGTTTGTAGCGTCCCATCCCCGGAGAAAGGTAGGGGCTTGGCATGCGTTCTGATACAAATCGGATACATTTTTCAGGTTCAGGAACTCGCAATGACTCAGTCGCAACGTTTGAAATACTCGATTCTGATCTCCCTCGTGGTGTTGGGGATCATGTTCGGCCTTTCGTATCTGCAAAACGCAGGCGTCATCAGCGAGAAGCTGTTTCAGTACATCGCCATCGGCGTGGCGGTGATCGTGGTGGTGATCAATGGCGTGATGCGTCGCAAGGTCAAACCCTGAACGACGCACTTTGAGCGGATCACTCGCGTTGGAGCATGGCTGCAGCGTGCGGATGCAGGCTGTAGCTTTTGTCCGGATTGAGTGTGATAACGCCCTCGCTGCACAAGCGTTTCAACACTTCCCGCACACTGAGGAAGGACAGAGGGATATCCAGGTCCAGCAAGTGGCTGTGCAGGCCGCGCACGCCAAGGCTACGGTCGCTTTCGGCGGCGGTCAGCAAGGCGTCGATGACTTTGAGGCGGATCAGACTGGTTCGCAGACCAAAGCTCTTGAGCAGCAGCCTGATCCGCTCGTTGCCATTGCGCTCACTTCGTTGACTGAAAACACCGGAGCCCATGGCAGAGCCCTTTGGCGCATTGCTACCGTCCGTTGGCAGTTGCGAGTTGTACATGCAAAAACTCCTTTTCCGAGCCGGCCAGGAAATGTGATGGGTGCTCTCATTCAATAAGACGTACGAGCAGGGCAAATAATGAAGCCCCGAATGTAGAAATTTTGTCGCCATCACGTCAGCGGCCTGTGAGATGCCCGTGAGAAGCGCCTTTCACGGCCTAAATTTTTGTCATTTGTTTCGTTTCTAGGGGAAGGCGCAGTGCGTGTATGACGCAGGGTGTTTGTCTTTTCGATCAGGAGCGAGCGTGATTATTTCCAGGCAGTTAACCCGGTTGAGCCTTGCAGGCGTGTTGGTGGGCTTGAGCCTTGCGGCAAACGCACGTAGTCAGCCGGAGCCGGCGAGCGCCGACATTCGCCGGACCAGTTTCGGTGTGCCGCATATCCGTGCCGACAACGAGCGCGGGCTCGGTTATGGCATTGGTTACGCCTACGCTCAGGACAACCTGTGCCTGCTGGCCAATGAGATCACTACCGTGAACGGCGAACGTTCACGCTATTTCGGCCCGGATCAGTTCACGGTCGAAGAACGCGAAAACCTGGTCAGCGATCTGTTTTTCAATTGGCTGAACACCCCAGAGGCTGTCTCCGGTTTCTGGCAGGCGCAAACCCCGCAAGTGCGCGATCTCATAGAAGGTTATGTAGCGGGCTATAACCGTTCGCTTGCAGAACGTCGGGTGCAGGGTTTGCCGCAGCAGTGTCAGGGCGACTGGGTGCGCGAGATTACCGCCCAGGACTTGGTCAAGTTAACGCGACGTCTGTTGGTCGAAGGCGGAGTAGGGCAGTTTGCCGAAGCCTTGGCCGGCGCGATGCCACCCAAGGCCGTTATTCATGTGGCAGGCGAACCCGTGTCGTTCCAGGTGGCTGCCTCGCGCATGCAGCGTTTTGCCCTGGATCGCGGCAGCAACGCCGTGGCGGTCGGCAGTGAACGTTCTTTCAACGGCCGCGGCATGTTGCTGGCCAATCCGCATTTCCCTTGGGTAGGCGGGATGCGTTTCTATCAAATGCACCTGACCATTCCCGGCAAACTGGACGTCATGGGCGTTGCGCTGCCGGGGCTGCCGATGATCAACATCGGTTTCAACCAACACCTCGCGTGGACCCACACCGTGGACTCGTCCAAGCATTTCACCTTGTATCGCCTGCAACTCGATCCCAAGGATTCGACCCGTTATCTGCTCGACGGCAAGTCATTGCCCATGAAGAAACAGACCCTGACCGTGAACGTGAAACAACCGGATGGTCAGACCAGACCGGTTTCTCATGGGGTCTACAGTTCGCAGTTCGGCCCGATCGTGCAATGGCCCGGAAAACTCGACTGGGACAACCAGTTCGCCTACAGCCTGCGCGACGCCAATCTGGATAACGACCGGGTCTTGCAGCAGTGGTATGCAATGAACCGCGCGGCCAGCCTCAAGGAGTTGCAGGCCTCGGTGCACAAGATCCAGGGGATCCCGTGGGTCAACACCCTGGCGACGGATGATCAGGGGCAAACGCTGTACATGAATCTCTCGGTCGTGCCGAACGTCAGTGCCGACAAACTGGCCAAATGCAGTGATCCGCGGGCCGGGTTGCAGATGATCGTCCTCGACGGTTCCAACAGCGCGTGTGCCTGGGACATCGACCCGGCGGCTGCACAAAAAGGAATTTATGCGGCAGACAAGTTGCCGCAGCTGTGGCGCAAGGATTTTGTGCAGCACTCCAACGATTCGGCCTGGATGGCCAATCCGGCGCAACCGCTCACCGGTTTTTCGCCACTGATCAGCCAGGACGGCCAGCCATTGGGATTGCGTTCGCGCTTTGCCCTGGATCGCCTGAATACGTTGAACAAGACCAGCCCAATAGCTGCGGCGGATCTGCAACGCATGGTGATGGATGATCAGGTGTACCAGGCCGCGCAAGTGATGCCGGACCTGTTGCAGTTCTGTGCCGGGGACCTGGGTTCCAATGCACCGACGCTCACGCCGTTGTGTGCCAGCCTGAAGGATTGGGACCGCAGCGCAAATCTGGACACTGGACTTGGATTCGTGCATTTCCAGAATGTCATGGAACCGTTGCAGCAAGTCCCCGACATCTGGCGTGTGGCGTTTAATCCCAAAGACCCGCAGCACACGCCGCGCGGCCTGGCCATCGAACGGCCGGGTGTGGCCGCGGCCATTCGCGAGGCGATGCTGGCTTCGGTTGAGCAGGTGAAAAAACAAGGGCTGAACGCTGGCAGCCGCTGGGGTGATATTCAGGTCGTCAGCAGTGGCGGCCAACAGACGCCGATCCACGGTGGCCCGGGAACGCTGGGTGTCTATAACGCCATTCAAAGTGTGCCGAGAACCGATGGAAAACTCGAAGTCGTCAGTGGTACCAGCTATTTGCAGGTGGTGACCTTCGATGACAAGGGACCGCAGGCTCAGGGGCTGCTGGCATTCTCGCTATCCAGTGACCCGGCCTCCCAGTACTCCAGAGATCAGACCCTGGCATTCTCCAGGAAGCAGTTGAGTGTGTTGCCGTTTACCGAACAGCAGATCACGTCCGATCCGCAGTACCAGGTTCAGACAATCCGCGAGCAGGATGAAAAAGCCGGGAAGGTGGCTGTACAGTAACGCTGATGGTGTTTGGACGAAGAATGAAGGCCGCACCCGCAAAGGGTCGCGGCCTTCAGCTTTTTGGGGCTTGTTGCGGAATGGAATTGAGGACCGGATTGCCATCTTTGTTGCGGGTCAGGTAGACCGGTAACACCTTGGGCAGGGACGCCACCAGGTTGTTGAGCTCTTTGATGTTGTAGATGCCGCCGATACGAATCGAGCCAGTGCTGTTGTCGGCCACCATCACCGGTTTGCTCAAGTAACGATTGATCAATGGCAGTGCGTCGGTCAGCGCCAGATCGTCGAGCACCAGTTTTCCACTGCGCCACGCCAGTGAGTTGTCATTGTCGTAGGTCTGACTGATCCGGGGAGTGAAGTCGCCGCGTCTGAAGCTCGCCTGCATCGCTGGCTCAAGGCGCAAGCCGTCTCCCGTCAGGGCATCATTGCTGCTGACCAGCACCGAACCTTCAAACAGGTTCACGCGTACCTGATCTTCATACATCCAGACGTTGAATTTGGTTCCGGTGACCCGAATCCTGCCTTCGGCCGCTTTGACAATGAAGGGGTGCCGAGTGTCGTGGCTGACGCTGAAGAAGGCTTCGCCTTTTTTCAGCGTTATCCGACGTTGATCCTTGTAGTTGCTGAACGTCAGCTCACTGCCCAGGTTCAGTTCTACCTGACTGCCATCGCTCAGGGTGACCTGGCGGACATTGTCGTTCGCCTCGAAATGTTGGTAGGAATTGGGCAGCCAGCCCAGGTTCCAGCCGCTATAGGCCGCCAGTGGCAACGCCATGGCGCAAACCGCAGCGGCGATACCGAAGGTGCGCCAAGGCGTAGCAGGTTTGGCGCGGACCATCGGGACCACCACGGTTTCTGGACGCGGGAGGTCCCCCGCGACATCCCAGATCTCCAGCATGGCCTCGTACTCGAACGCGTGAAGCGGATGAGCGTCATGCCATTGCTCGAACGCCAGCCGCTCTTCAGCAGTGCAATCGATGGCGTGCAGACGCATGCACCAATGCGCAGCGGCATCGGTGACAGCGTCATATTCGGCTTGCGAGAGAGGGTTGTCGGTCATTGACTCATCCTGATTTCCTGCATTCTAACCTTGTGAGGAAGTCTGCGAGAACAACCGTCATGGCAATTACCCATCTAATGGGTGTTTATTTTTCTGATTCACGGGGTGCTGGCGTGCAGTTGACGCCCCATATGGCTGATTAGCCATGCAACGCTGTCGGCGTTACCGAGTTGCACCTTGAGTCTGACCAGTGGATCTCTCTTGAAGATTTTGCGGGCGCCGCTCAGGTTTTCTCCGCCGGTCAGGGTCAATATATGCGCTTTTACCCGATCAGTATTTTCATATGAAGTGCTGCCCAGATCCTCCCACACACCGGTATCAGGATCTTCGGTCATGAACAATTGAGTAAGGGGGGTCTTGATCGAGAGTGCGGTGTCCTGAAGCGTGGTCAATGCGTTCTTGAGGTTACTGGCGGTTGCGCTGGTCGTTTCAATCAGATGGGAAAATGGTCTGCTGGAATCGAGGTAAGTAATGTCTTCGGTTTTGCAGACGATATGGGAAAGCTCATGAATAAGGGTTACTGCTCGGGCATGCGTGTTGATAGGGAAGGCAGAGTCGGAAAGATGTTCGCGGTAGAAGTCGAAATGGGTGTCGAAGAATTTTTCTGCCAGATAAATTTTCCGCTTTGCATCCGTTGGAACGGTGAAGCCGAATGTAGTTGCCGCGCCACTGACCAGCCTGCCGATTGCAAAACGATTGGTCTTCGGCTTTCTGAGTGAGGGGTCCAACAAGGCCGCAAAAATGTCGCCCAAGACTTTTTCAAGCTGCTCCACATGCGCGGACTGTACTTGCGGTACGTCAATAAAATCCATGATGAGTTGATGCACGGGGGTAACCGTGTGGTCGGAAGACTTCAGCAATTGCAGGTTTTGAAAGCAGTTCCAGGCATAGGTGGTTGCCAGGTCCAGCGCTTCGTCAATCTGACGAGCCTTTTGCGGAAACAGTCGACGGATTTCGGGCATTCCATTGGCATCGACGTTTATGCCGTCCCAAACCGAAAATGCGGTGCGCAACCGATTGCCGATGCTGAAACGGGGCGCTGGCGTTTGCCTATCCAGAACCCATTGTTTCGACACGTTCTGATTCAGCCGAGGACCGCGAATGTGTGTGTCGGCGATGCGCCAGCGTGTGCCGAGCTTTGCGACCGGATATACCTTTCCTTCAACCGGTGCGTAGGTTTTTTTTGTCGTCGGATGGGTATAGAGCCCAAGACTTGAGTTTAATGTGAGCGAATTCAGATCGACGTCGATGCTTTCATGACGCTTCAACTGCGTACGTTCGGGGGCTGTAATGGCAACGTTCTGCCATTTGAACCGGGTATCGGGCGTTTCTGGCGCAGGTGCACTTGGCGTAGAAGATGGCTCCGCTTGCGCTTCCAGCGATTGCCGCAACGAGGCCAGTTGTGCGATGCCGCTGATAAATTCCTTTGTCGCCGCCGCCCATTTGTGCGTTTGAAGGTCCTCGGCGGACTGCTTGATGTCTTGGTAACTGCGCCACACCGTGATCGGGTAGGCAAGCTTGCCCGTCAAGAACGTAAATGCCTCATGCAAATCTTCACCCAGCACCTGCTTGATGGTTGCCCATTCACCCTGCTTGTTGTCATCGGTCTGACAACCGAGCAATCGGACTAATAACCCGACGTTGTCGTTGAACAAGTGTTTGAACAGATTCCCCTTGATCGGATTGGACGCCAGCGTCACTTCGGGGAGGCGGTTATTGGAGGTCGCCATCCTGTACTCAAGCAGTATCCGATCAGGCTGCGGGAGGTTCATGAGTACCCAGTCGAGCAGACCGCCGCGAGTCTTCAGTTCTGCCAGCAGTTGTGCTTCATTCTTATATTCTTTCACTCCGTGCCGAGGGCTGTGCGGCGCGACAAGGACTTGTGGTGCGGTGCTATCGGCCGATGAGCCAATCAGATAGACGCCTGGCACTTTGATCGCCTGTTCACTCTTGATGCCCAGGAGTTCAAATGGGCGGATGATCGCGTGGGCACCATCGACCGCCGCGCGGGCGATAGCGTCAGGCATGTCCATGACTTGGCGTATCAGATCAAACCCCGTCTCGCTCAGGCGCTCCTGCAGTTTTTCCGTGTGGGCGTAATGCATCAGCTGCCAGGGTAATTGCGTGTAAAACCGCTTCCTGCGGTCCGCTGCGTTTGCCTGGGTGTCTGCAAAGGCTTCGTTCAATGTTTTCTGCTGATGTTCGCCCAGCTTCAAGTTTCGTATCAGGTCTCTGATGTAGCTTTGGTCCATCTCCTCGGGAATCACGGTGCTATCCAGCGACGCCAGTCTGAAATGGGTTATGTCCAGATTCTTGAAGTGGGTCAATGCAAAGTCGGTCAAGGTTTGGGTGCTGGCCGCAGACCTCGGCCGTGCGCTGATCAGGATCTGGACCTTGTCCGGATCGATGTCGAACGTATCTGCCTTGAGTTGTTTTTCAAGTGCATGGTGCGCCGTGCGCGCCAGGGAGCGTATGCCGGTGAGGTAGTCCTGGTCGTCGGTGACGTTGTTGAGGTATTGCTGAAGCAACTCCCCATGCAGTATCTGGTCTTGAATGGACGCCTTGGCCAGCCATGCGGGTAGTTTTTGCTGAGTGGTCAGGGATTGGGCAATGTCCGTCGCGCGGTCTAACCCGGTCATCGGTTGACGCAGCGCCACCAGCTTCAGAAGACTGGCCAGGGTCGTCGCGGGAAGCTTCGTGGCCAGCGCACGGGTGACGCACGCCTGGTCCAGCTGGACATAGGGCTTTTGCACGTGATCGAGAAAATGCTCATCTATTCGCTGCAGCGGCGCCAGGGTGTAAGTCTGCCCAGCCACTCTCTCGCTACGTCCAAGGTTCTCCAGAAGGGTGGTGCGAGCATCGGCGTCCTTGAGGCGTCGATCCAGCTCGGTCAGCAACGGAGTCAATGCCCTGAAAGCTTCAAATCCCGACGCCGGTGTCCACAAAATCGCCTTGCCCGAATGCTTCGGGTCCAGGCCTCCTCGTTCAGTCAGCACAAAACAACTGGCCAGTTTCAACGGGGCCGTGGCTTCGCTTGCCTTCAATGCCAAGGAAAATACGTCCGGCAAAAAACCGTTCAATGCAGCTCGCTGCAAGCGTACCGGGGTATCAAGCACGGTTTTGATGATCGCCTGTTCCGTCGCACCCAAGGTGCGCATGACGGTGTGCAGCTTCAATTCACTGCGCAATGCCGTTGACAGGGTGTGAGTGAAATTCGATTGCAAGCTCCCGAGAGACGAATTGACGATGCGCTGCGCCTCGGTAATCGTGCGGGTTGTTGTTGGAATGACCGGATGGTTGTCGAGGAGTTGGTCGAGCGCCTGCTCAACGGAGGAGAGTCGCGCCAGCTGCTCTTTGGCCGACTCGGCGCGAACCGTGGTCGGTTGTGCGCTCCAGCGCTGGTCCGCGTGTGTACTCCAGCGTCCTGCGGCATCGGCCGCCAGCAGTCGATTATCGATCAGTCCCCGGACATCCAGTGCCTTGTCGAGCAAGGCATGGGGATCCTGTGTACCTTCGCTTTCACGGTAACGGCTCAGCGCGTGGGACAGGTTCTCCCGTTGTTTGCCAAGGATGTCATCCATCAATTGTTCAAACACCGGGCTGATGATCGGTTCACCGACAATGACGCGCTCTTCCGGCTCCAATGAAAGAAACGTGCTGCGTTCGTCCAAAGACATGTAGTTGAGCAGCGTGTCTTCGTGGCCTTCGCTTTTCATCATTTCCAGGACGATTTTCCTGACAGCGGGCAGGTCGCTCGTCGCCTCGATGCCTCTGGACTGGGTGTACAGAAAGCCCAGGGTTTCGCGGCTGCCAATCATCAAGGTCGAGGCCAGCTGCGCGTAATGCTTGAAAGGCGCGGTGATACGCACTTTTTCGATGCGAAGAGGATCGACGGTTTCAGGTTCGAGACTGACATTCATCAGTCGCAGGTATTCCTGCGTCGTTAGAACACCTTGCTGACGCTGAAGCAAAAGCTTCACGTGAAAGGTATCGCGCAAACCCTCGGCAAAAAACGCCGAGCGTGACTGTCCGTTGCTCATCGTTGTGTTCCAGAACGTCTTGAGCAGGCTTTGCAAGTGAGGGGTAAAACTTTGCGCGATCTCTTTTATGGCGCTTTCCCAGGCCTGGTTGTCGGCGTCGCTGCTCACTCTGTGTTGGGGATTGGAAAAGACTCTGGAATCGCCAGTCGGCCACTGGTTGGTCAGGTAGTAATGCAGCAGGGCATCGCTCAGTGACTGCGAGGAAAGCGTGTGCTGGTAGTCGCTGTTGTCGAAGGCTGAAATTGTACTGACGATGTTCTTGAGTCGAGTCAGGCGCTGGTCCAGTTTGGGGAACGGTTTGTGCAACGCGTTCTTGAGGGTCTCGTCCAGCATCGATTGCAGCGTTGGCAGCTTGACCAGCTCACCCATCATCGTCTTGATGTTCTGAGCCTGATTGCGCTCGAGGGTGAGTTCCTGGTCCTGGAACACCGCACCTTCGATTATTTGCGTGGCAATGTCTGGCGCAGTGGCAGCGGATAAAGCGCTGCGTTGTTCGATGGAGAGAAAGCGCAGTAGCTCTCGCTTGCCGGTGGCCTGCGCCAACCACTCCTTGAGCTTGATTTTGAGGTCGTCCATGTCCGCGAATTTGATCAGGCCTTTCCACGGTGTGTAGAGCGTGACTTCTCCATCGCTCGGCCGGCTCATGGCAAAAGTGCCGGCCAGGGGGATATCGGGAGCATCAGGCACGCTTAAAAGCAACTGGGCGACGTGCATGGGCTTGCTATTGGCGATACGGATGTCATGCGTCGCCAGATAAACAACCTGCAACCACTTCAGGTCATCCAGCGTGAAGGACAGTGCCTTTTCGCGTTCACCGGGTTGTCTGACTTTGGATGCAAGTTCTGCCTCGTCGAAAAAATACGGCAGTGGGGGAGCAGTCATGGTTTTTCCTTGATGCGCTAAGACCGGCGGGTAATCGCCGGTCGTTGGATTGAGGAAAAACAGTACGGTCAGTGGAAGGCTCTGGTGCGGTACATATTGCTTGATCCGAACAGACTGTCGAGACTTGACAGGAAGCCGGTAGAACAGCGCTTAATCGACAACTGTGTTGGGTTGCCCTGCAACCTCGCTTCACCCTGTTGCCCGTACTCAATAATAAAACTGGAGCTTCAGATGACCGCAACGCCCGAAGTGGCCGTCAGTTCGAACACTCAAACGCTCGATTTCGACGCGCTCGTTCTTTTGCTTGAGCAGATTTTTCAGCGCCATGGCACCTCCGCCGATGTCGCCAGAACACTGGCCCTCAACTGCGCCGGCGCCGAACGCGATGGCGCCCATAGTCATGGCGTATTCCGCATTCCCGGTTACGTATCGACGCTCCAGAGCGGCTGGGTCAATGGCCAGGCCGTGCCGGTGGTCGAGGATGTGGCTTCGGGGTTTGTCCGGGTCGACGCCGGTAATGGTTTCGCCCAACCGGCCCTCGCGGCAGCACGCGCACTGCTGGTGGAAAAGGCCCGCAGTGCCGGCATTGCGGTGTTGGCGATTCGTAATTCCCACCACTTCGCCGCCTTGTGGCCGGATGTCGAGCCCTTCGCCTATGAAGGGCTGGTGGCGCTGAGCGTGGTCAACAGCATGACCTGCGTGGTACCGCACGGCGCCGATCGTCCGCTGTTCGGGACCAACCCGATTGCGTTCGCCGCGCCTCGGGCTGACGGTGAGCCGATTGTCTTCGACCTGGCGACCAGCGCCATTGCCCATGGCGATGTGCAGATCGCCGCACGCAAGGGTGAGCGTTTGCCGCCAGGCATGGGGGTGGACGGACTTGGCCAGCCGACCCAGGACCCGAAAGCGATTCTTGAGGGCGGCGCGTTGTTGCCGTTTGGCGGCCATAAAGGTTCGGCGCTGTCGATGATGGTGGAGCTGTTGGCGGCGGCGTTGACCGGCGGCAATTTTTCCTTCGAGTTCGATTGGTCGAACCATCCGGGGGCCAAGACGCCGTGGACTGGCCAACTGTTGATCGTGATCGACCCGAGCAAGGCTGCCGGGCAGAATTTTGCCGAGCGCAGTCAGGAACTGGTCCGGCAGATGCACGGGGTAGGGCTCAAGCGTTTGCCGGGTGATCGACGTCACTACCAGCGGGCCAAGGCCAGCACCGACGGCATCCCGCTCGACGCGCAGACGTTGGCGAGTTTGCGGACATTGGCCGGGCTCTGATGTCTGCATACTCTCAGTCTGCATAAAAGCCGGGCATGAAAAAGGCGAGCGAAAGGCTCGCCTTTTTTATCGAAAACGCTTAACGCCGACCCAGCAGCAACCCGACTACCAGGCCGAAACCGGCAGAGATCGCTACGGTTTGCCACGGATGACCACCGATGTAGGTTTCAGTGGCTTCGACCGCAGGTTTGGTCCGGTCACGAACGCTGGTGACGGAGTCCCGCGCCTGCTGAAGTTTCTGGGCGATCTGCCCACGAAGGGTGTCCGCTTCCTCTCCAACGAGCGAGGCACTGCTTTTGAGCAGCTTTTCCGACTCTTCGATCAGAGCCTGAAGTTCGCTGAAGGCTTGATCCTTGATCTGGTCTTCGGCGACTTGTGCGGCGGTTTTCCGGGCCATTGAGGTACTCCTTGCAGATAAATGGACAGTGAACAGTGGAGTCTGTCGTCAGCGAAAAAGTTGCAGTGGATTTTCGCGTTGACCCAACCCTGACGAAAAATCCTGAGTCGGACATTTCTTCCTACAGTGTAAGATGTCGCCTATTTTACGCAGCAGGTAACTCCCATGAGCTTCAATCTGGCCGACAAACCCCTTGCCGAGCGCGCTGCGCTGGAAGATGAGAAATCCCGTCTGTTCGATCTCTGGCAAAGCAACCTGGGCAAGTCCAAGGGCGAGGCCGCACGATTGTTCGGTGAACGCGCCAAGCGCAAAGGCAAATGGGCCGAATGGGTCCGTGCCGAACTTGACGGCATGTCGCCCCCGGAATTCGCGAACATGGTGCGCAGTGAAGTCAATCGCCTGATGGCTGCTAAATAAATTTCTACCTGACACTCGCGAAGCTCGCGACAATCGCTTCCCGGACTTTCAGCACCACCGGATCGAGCTGCGTACTGGTGCGCCAGCCCAGTTCGATCGGGTATCGCGGCAACGCCAGAGGGCAGGACAGCAGCGCCAGTCCGCTGAGCGCTGCAATGCTTTGCGCCGCATGGGCCGGAATGGTCGCCACGGCCTGACTGCCCTTGAGCAAGTGCGGTAACGCGGCAAAGTGTGTGGTCGAAGCGCATACCCGCCGACTCAACCCCAGCGCCGCCAGCCCCTCATCGGTGATCCCGATAAAGCCGCCCGACGAGACCAGAATGTGCTCGCGGGCGACGAACTCATCAAGGCTGAGGGTCTGCTGCCCCTCGGCCAGGCTGAGCGGGTCCACCAGGCACAGATAACCGCCTTCTCCCAGCACCTGACGGCTCAGCAAGCGCTCAGCAAACCCACCGGCGGTGATCGCCAGATCAATGCTGCGTTCCATCAACGCCTGGGCGACGATCTGGCTGTGAGTCTGACGAAAGATCAGCCGCAGCTTCGGCGCGACGCGGGCGATTTCCTCGATCAGCCGGCGCCCATACGCGATTTCGAAATCATCGGACATACCCACGGTCACCGAGCGTCCGTCGTAATGGTGGGCGGCCGGATCGACCATCGCCAGGCTCTGCCGGCATTTGTTCAGGGCATCGCAGACCACCGGTTTCAACTGGTTGGCCTTGAGCGTGGGCGCGAGTCCGCGGCCGGTGCGCACGAACAACTGATCGCCATACACCTCGCGCAGCCTTCGCAGTGCGGCGCTGACGGCTGATTGCGTCACGCCCAGACGCAACGCGGCCCGGCTGGCGCTGGACTCTTCATGCAGCGCTTCGAAGACTTTCAGCAGGTTGAGGTCGATGGAGGCGATATTCATTTGATTCATATCATTCAGCAGTGAATGGGGCTTTATTCATGATCCCGTGGCGCCTGAGAATGAGCAACACCTCATTGCTTTCGGAGTTACTGCGATGCCCAAGTCAATCGTTGCTGCACTGCAAATCGGCGCCTTGCCCGGTGGCAAGGCCGAGACCCTGGAACAGATCCTTTCTTGGGAAAACGCGATTATCGAATCCGGCGCGGCGCTGGTGGTCATGCCCGAAGCGTTGCTCGGCGGTTACCCCAAAGGCGAGGGCTTTGGCACTCAGCTAGGTTATCGCCTGCCGGAAGGGCGTGAAGCCTATGCCCGGTACTTCGCCAATGCGATCGCCGTGCCCGGCGCGGAAACCGAAGCGTTGGCCGGGTTGTCAGCGCGCACCGGCGCCAACCTGGTGATCGGTGTCATTGAACGCACCGGCAGCACCTTGTATTGCACCGCGTTGTATTTCGATCCGCAGTCCGGGCTGGTCGCCAAGCACCGCAAACTGATGCCCACCGGCACAGAGCGGTTGATTTGGGGAAAAGGCGATGGCTCGACGTTGCCGGTGATCGACAGTCAGGTCGGGCGGATCGGCGCGGTGGTGTGTTGGGAAAACATGATGCCGCTGCTGCGCACCGCGATGTACGCCAAAGGCGTGGAGGTCTGGTGCGCGCCAACGGTGGACGAGCGTGAAATGTGGCAGGTCAGCATGCGCCATATCGCCCATGAAGGACGCTGCTTTGTGGTCAGCGCCTGTCAGGTTCAGGATTCACCGCAGGCCTTGGGCGTGGAGATCGCCAACTGGCCGGCGGATCGGCCATTGATTGCCGGTGGCAGCGTGATCGTCGGGCCGATGGGCGACATTCTGGCGGGGCCGCTGCGTGACACCGCCGGTTTGCTCACCGCAGAAATCGACACCGATGACCTGATCCGCGCCCGTTACGACTACGACGTGGTCGGGCACTACGCGCGCCCGGACGTGTTTGAGTTGACGGTGGATGAGCGGGCCAAACCGGGTGTTCGATTTATTTGAGAACACGCCACTCTTCACGAGTGATTTCCCAGAGGTCTTTGGGGAATCGCCCGCCGACGAAGTCGCCTTCATCACTGCGGATCAAGCGCATGCCGGTGCGTTCCGAGAGTTTGCGCGAGCCAATGTTGGGCGCTGCTTTCGGTACCCGCATCACGGATCGGCCGAGGGTTTGGAACCAGTACTCGGTGACCGCCGCACTGGCTTCGGTCATCAAACCCTGGCCTTGCCATTTTGGCCCGAGCCAGAAGCCACGGTTGTTGTCTTGTTCATCCATCAGGCTGACATTGCCAATCAGTTGCTCAGGTGCCGACTTCAAACGAATCGACCAGTGCCACTCTTTGCCGGCGGCAATCGCTGGCAACGCGATGTCACGCAGATAGGTCAGTGCGCCATCGGCAGGGTACGGCCAAGGCACCAAGGCGTTCAGATAACGCACCACTTCCCAGTGCGGGAACTGTTGCTGGATGGCGTCGGCATCGGCCAATTCCAGCGGGCGCAGGATCAGGCGTTCGGTGTACAGCGTGGGTGTGGCTTCCATGTTTGTTGTCGCTCCTTGAGTCGTGATTTACCAGGTGCGCTCAGGCCCAGTGTCTGGCGCAGCACGGAAAACGCCGAAACGACCCTTGAGCAACGTTCGGCGGTTCAGCTGTGCGACCACGCTCACTGTGAGGGGGTCGCCGCAAACTGTCACTTCTTCATGAGCGGCGCGGCATCAGCTGCCTTTGACCGGCGTCGGCAAGGTCACAAGATTCACATAATCATCCCAGAACTGCTTCTGGTCGATGGCAAACACCACCTTGGCTTTTTGCGTGCCCACGGGTGGACTTTTCTTGTAACCCAGGGCGCGACCGTAGTCGGCACCGAATTGGGCATTGACATCGACCCACAGCTCGCGGGATTCGGTGACGATGCCCGGCTCGACCAGAAACAGGGCCGGCAGGCTGTCCCAGGTAAAACTGTGATAGCCGGGGTCTTTGCTGAACAACGGCGCGAATTCGTGTTTGTACAGATCGGCAATCGGTCCCGGCCGGGCGATGACGCGCTGGTAGATCGAGGCATCGAAGGTGACCTTTTCGCACACATCGTTGGGAAAAATGACGTGTTCGATGGGTGAGCGCAGGACGATCTTCGCCGCCTCGGGGTCGAACCACCAGTTGAATTCGGCGGCCGGTGTGGTGTTGCCCGGAATCTCAATGGCCCCGCCCATGTACACGATGCGTTTGATCAACGGCACGATGTCGGGGGCGGAGCGAATGGCCAGGGCGATGTTGGTCAGCGGGCCGACCGCCAGCAACGTCACTTCATGAGGATTGGCGCGCACGCTGTCGACGATGAACTGGGCGGCGGTTTCCTTGCGCAATGAGGTGTGGGTCGCCAGGCCATCCGGCGGGGTGATCAGTTGCGCGGCGGAAGTCGGACGCGGCGCCTTGAAAGCACCCGGCCACCCGGCCCCGAACAGGGCTTTTTCCTGTGGGTAGGTGGCGAAGTCATGAAGCAACGGGTAGGCCGCGCCGGAATAGACGCCGACGTCCTTTTCTACCCCCATGCGCTCTACTGCCTTGAGGGCATCCACCTGTTCCTGGTCGACCCAGGCGTTGCCGCTGACCAGGGTCATGCCGAGCAGGTCGATGCGTTTCTGGGCGTGGAGTTGGGCGAGCATGATGAAGGTCTGGCCATCATCGTTGAGCACGTTGAAGTCGGTGTCGAAGATGACTTTTTCCGCCGCTTGCAGGGAACCGGCGCAGAGGCCGGCAGCGACAAGCAGGGCACAGCGTTTGATGAAACCTCGCATGAATTCTCACCTGATAATTGGAATGACTGCCGAAGGATTGACACCCATCCACTGTGGGAGCGGGCTTGCTCGCGAAGGCGTCCGGTCAGTCAGCATCCCCGTCAACTGACACACCGCTTTCGCGAGCAAGCCCGCTCCCACAGGGGCAGTGTGGTGTCAGCGGTTGACCAGTTTGGCCGGCAAGGCGATCACCAGAAAGCTGCTGAGAATCAGGCAGCCGGCAAAGAACCACAGCGCGCCGGCACTGCTGCCGGTCACGTCGATGGCGACCCCCATCAGCGAGTTGCTGACCAGCCCGGCGATGTTCGCCAACGAGCAGGCGAGGGCGAAGCCGGTGGCCGCCGCGGTGCCTTTGAGAAAGGTCGCCGGCAGACTGAAGAACACCGGCACTGCGCCGATGATCGCCGCCGACGCGATGGCGAACAGGGCCACGGTCGCCACCACGTTGTGGACGAAGAACGGCGCACTGGCCATGGCGGCGGCGCCCACCAGAAACGGCACGATGATGTGCCAGCGACGTTCGCGGTGTTTGTCGGAGCTGGCGCCGATCAACAGCATGCCCAACAACGCGGCGATGCTCGGCAGCGCCGTGAGTACACCGATGTGGAACGTGTCGATGATGCCTGCATTGCGGATGAAGGTCGGCATCCAGAAACCCATGGCATAGGCACTGAGCAGGATCGAGAAGTCGATCCCGCCGAGCATCCAGACTTTCAGGTTGAAGAAGCCATCGCGAAAACTGTGTTTGCTGTCCCCGCCACTGGCTTCATCGGCGCGCAGTTCTTGCTCCAGCAGGTTTTTTTCATCGTCGTTGAGCCATTTGGCCTGGCGATAGTTGTTGGGCAGGGCCCAGAAGGTCAGCACGCCCAGCATGACACTCGGCACCGCTTCGATGAGGAACAGCCATTGCCAGCCATGCAGGCCGCCAAAGTTATCGAAATAACCCATGACCCAGCCGGACAGCGGGCCACCAATGACGCTGGACAGCGGCAGGCCGATCATGAACAAGGCGATGATGCGGCCCCGTCGATAGGTCGGAAACCAGGTCGTCAGGTAATACAGAACGCCGGGCAGAAAGCCTGCTTCGGCGGCACCGAGCAAGAAACGCAGGATGTAGAACTGAGTGGTGGACGTCACGAGCATGGTGCAGGCCGACAGCAGGCCCCAGGTGATCATGATGCGGGCGATCCAGATCTTGGCGCCGACTTTCTCCAGCACCAGGTTGCTCGGCACCTCGAACAGGATGTAGCCGACAAAAAACAGGCCGGCTCCGAGGCCGAAGGCGGTTTCGCTGAAGTGCAGTTGATCGAGCATCTGCAGTTTGGCGAAGCCGATATTGATCCGGTCGAGGTACGCGGCCAGGTAGCAGAAGCACAGGAAAGGGATCAGCTTCCAGGTGATCTTGTGGTAAAGCGCTTGAATCGGGTCGGCGACCGTGGTCGCAGGTGCTGCATTCGCAATGGGCATCGGGTGTCTCCTGGCGGTGACTTATGGTTTTTATACAGCCGCTTTTTTCCAGCGCTCTGGCGCGCTGAAAGCGGCGTCCAAAGGCAGTATCAGAAGACTGAGGGCGTACCCTCAGTTTTATCGAAGACCTGCGCTCTATGGCGCGGTTCTTGTGGTGCGCATCAGCTTTTCTCGAAGTGGGCGATGGCCTCCTGTTTGCTGACGACATCGCCGTATTTGCTGTCGATATCGAACAGGTTGGCTTCATGGGGCGCCGAATGCCGGTCGCCGACGCACTCGCGCACGACGATGGTGCGAAAGCCGTGTTGTACGGCGTCCACCGCTGTCGCCCGAATGCAGCCGCTGGTGGAGCAACCGGCCAGCACCACGGTGTCGATGCCTTGAGCGTGCAGCATCGAGGCCAGGCTGCTGCCGAAAAAGGCACTGGCGTATTGCTTGCTGATCACCACTTCATCCTCCTGGGGCAGTACCTCTTCGCAAAACGCCGCCAAGGGGTTGCCCTCGACCATATCTTTCATCACCGGGGCTTTTTTAACCCAGATGCCACCGTCGGCGAAATGGCCGGGATGGTAGCGGATATTGGTGTGCACCACCGGGATGCCCTGACGGCGGGCGCTGGCCAACAGTTCAACACTTTCGGCCACGGCACTGACCACGCCGGGTGCGAACAGCGGCGCCCCTTCGGTGGTGTAGCCGCGCATGAAATCGATCATCAGCAACGCGGCTTTCTGGCCGAAACCGATGCGCAGGCCCCACACGCCCTGATAGTTGTCGCTGGCGGTTTGTTCGTTCATGTTGCTCACCTTTTAATAGGCGCCGGAGAGCAGGGCGCCCGCACCGGGAACAATCGGTTCCAGGTCCAGGGCCGTGAGCATGGCGTAGGTGGTGGCAATGGCGGCGGTGAGCACCGGTTTGCCGGTTTGCGCTTCGACTTGCGCCACCACGGGCAGTGACTGCATCTGCACGCAGGCCGAGAGCACGATCACGTCGACGCCTTCCAGGTTCATACCGGCCACGATGCCCGGCAGATTCGCCGGATCGTGACGGGCCACGGCGAGGTTGTCGGGAATTTCCAGGGCGCGCCAGTCCACGACTTCGAAGCCTTCTGCGCGGATGTAATCCACCACCAGTTCGGTGAGGGGTTTCATGTACGGCGCGACGATAGCGATGCGTTTGGCGCCCAGCACTTTCAAGCCTTCGATCAAGGCGCCGGCGCTGGTAATGACTGGCGCGTTGCCGTCGTTATCGGCGGTGGCCTTGCGCAGCCGTTGCTCGGATTTGCGGTGATAACCCAGACCCATGGCCATGATCGCCACCAGGCACGCGTAACCCAATACGTCGACCTTGGCGTCGGACAATTCCACGGCGCAGCGGTCGGATTCGCCGTCCATCGCCGCCAGCTCTTCCTTGCGCACTTGCTTCATGCGCATGCGGCTGGAGTGAAAGGTGAAGCGCTCGGGGCGGATCAACTGACGCGCGGTGAGCATCGCCGGGATCTCGGTTTCCATGGTGGTGTTGGAGCTCGGCACGATCTGGCCAATGCGGTAAGGCGTGAGCATAAAAGTCTCCCGATGGCTTTTAATTAAGGGTTGGATTCAGACGTGGACCGAGGAAGTCACCGAAGGCGGCGAAGAAGCCTTCGAGGTCATCCCAAGGAATCATGTGCCCGGCGTTTTCGACGTGGACACTGCGAATGTTCGGTTGCAGGTCGAGTATTTCCGCTTCGTCCTCGGGCTGAATAACACCACCACGGCCGGCGATCATCAGTAACGCCGGGGCCTGGAGTTTCGGCAGGTCCTGATGGAAATCCACCTCATGGAAATCGTTGAAGGCCTGCACGATTGCCGGCTCGTAGCAGGTGTGCAGCCACTCGGCGCGCAGCTGCAGTTGCTCGTCGGTCCAGGTGGCGCAGAAGGCGCGCATCGCATCAAAGTCCATTCCTACCAAGGACTGGCGGATCGAATCGACGTACCACGGCAGTTTGCTCGGGTATTCGCGCCGACCAGGGCCGGACACCGGTGGATCGATCAATACCAGACGGTTCACCCCGACCGGATGCCGCACCGCGCTGCGCACGGCAAAGCGGGCGCCCATGGAATGGCCGACCAAGTGGTAGTTGTCGAGACTCATGGCCTGTGCGAAAGCGCCGATGTCGTCGGCGCAGGCGTCAACGCTGTAGTCCAGCTCGGGCCCGGTGGAGGAGAGGCCACGACCACGGACGTCCAGCACATAAGTGTCGAAATGCTCGCCTAAGCGCTCCGCGACAAAGCCCCAGGTGATCGCCGGGCTGGTGATGCCGGGAATCAGAATCAGCGCCGGGCCTTTACCGCCATAGCGCAGGTAGTGCTGGCGAATACCGTTGGCCTGGACGTTACCGCCATGGATGAACGTACTCACGCGGCTACCCCCGATTTCAGCGGCTGGGCGTACAGGTCATAGCCGTAAACCCAGGCCGGATCTTCCTGGGTGCGCAGCCAAGTGTTGGCGTTGGACACAGATTGCACGCGGGAGGCGCGTTCCTTGCGGTTGGCTTCATAGAGTTCGAACGCAGTGCGGTAATCGCCGAGCCCGGTTTCCTGCAGGCAGCGGGTGAGCATCGCGGCGTCTTCGATGGCCATGCCGGCGCCCTGGGCCATGTGCGGCTTCATCGGGTGGCAAGCGTCACCCAGCAGCACCAGTCGCCCACGGCTCCACAGCGGCAACGGGCTGCGGTTGCGCAACGGCCATTTGGTGACGCTTTCGGTGGATTCGATCAGCGCCTGGACCGTCGGGTGATACCCCTGGAACGCCTCAAACATTTCTTCGCGGCTGCTGTCGACGAACGCGCCCTGGAAATCCCACTCCGGGTGTGGCACGCCGGTCACGTAGTAGTACTCGTCGCGCTTGCCGGTGGTGTAGTAGACCATCATGTGCCGATCCTCGGTCCACCACTTGATGCAGTCTTCGAACTTCAAGTCGTATTTGGCCAGTTGATCGCCACGGATCAGCGCGCGGTGCGCTACCCAGCCGCTGTACAGCGGTTTTTCCGCGCCGAGCAACTCTTCACGAATCTTCGAATTGATGCCGTCGGCGCCGATGACGATGTCGGCGTAGGTCACTTCGCCATCGCTGAAGGTCAGGCGCACCTGGCTGTCGGTTTCTTCGAGGGTTTCCAGGCGTTTGTTGAAGTGCACAGTGCCGGGTTTGATCGTCGACATCTGCAGGGCGTGCAGGTCGCCGCGGTGCACGGTGATGTAGGACGCGCCGTATTCCTTGCGAGCGAAATCTCCCAATGGGATGCGTGACAGGTAATCGCCACTCAAACCGTCACGACTGAACCAGTGATCCGGGTGCGAACCCATCAGGTCGAGCTGTTGCTCGATGCCCATGCGCCGGAAGATTTTCATGATGTTGGGGCCCATGTGTATCCCGGCACCGAGGCGGGAGAACTCGGGGGCCTGTTCGTAGATGTCCACCTCGAACCCGGCTTGTTGTAGCAGCGTCGCAGCGGCAGCACCGCCAAGACCCGCACCGACGATGGCGATTTTCTGTGTTCTTGCCATAGGGATTGTTCCTCTTTTTCGAATGGTCACTGGCGATGTCGTCGCAAGGTTTTTAAAGTGTATACGCTATATTTTTTAAAAAGAAAGAGCCGTTTGGAAAAAATAATTTTCAGACTTGTTTGTCTGTAGTCACCAAATGTAACCCGTAAATATTGGGTTTGTGTGGGTTGGTAACGTTATGGCTTGGTGCTTGCAGTCAGCCTGCTTTTAGGGTCTTATCGTTAGCAAATGGTGTATACGCTATAAAAATGCACTGGAGTGAGGCGGGGCGCCTCGACTTGGTGCGCAACAAACGATCGAGGAGACAGGAAAATGCCGGTAAGCGATTGCGAATTGACCCAGATGTTCGAACACGTGTTGAAGCTGTCGAAGGTCGACCCGACCCAGAGCGTCGCCGTACTCAAGAGCCACTATTCGAACCCGCGTACCGTGCGTGCGGCGATGGAGGCGGCCCAGCGGTTGGGAGCCAAGGTCTACGCGGTGGAGTTGCCTTCGTTCAACCACCCAACCGCCATGGGCAATGACATGACGGCCTACTGCGGCGATACCGCGCTGACCGGCAATATCGCGGCGCAGCGGGCGCTGGAAGCGGCGGACTTGATCGTCGACACGATGATGCTGCTGCACTCACCGGAGCAGGAGCAGATCCTCAAGACCGGCACTCGGATTCTGTTGGCCGTCGAACCCCCGGAAGTCCTGGCGCGAATGCTGCCGACCGAGGCCGACAAGGTGCGGGTGATGGCGGCGGAGCAACTGCTCAAACAGGCCAGATCAATCCACGTCACCTCCCGCGCCGGCAGCGATTTCCGCGCGGCGCTGGGGCAATATCCTTCAGTCACCGAGTACGGTTTCGCTGATGAACCGGGGCGCTGGGATCACTGGCCCAGCGGCTTTCTGTTCTCCTGGCCCAACGAAGAAACCGCCGAAGGCGTGCTGGTGCTGGATGTCGGCGACATTGTGCTGCCGTTCAAGAACTACACCCGGGAGAAAATCACCCTGGAAATCGAGAAGGGCTTCATCACCTCGATCCATGGCGGTTTCGAGGCCGAATACCTGCGTGACTACATGAAGTACTTCAACGATCCAGAGGTCTACGGTATTTCCCATATCGGCTGGGGCTTGCAGCCACGGGCGCAGTGGACTGCCATGGGGCTGCACGACAAAAACGATGGCATGTGCATGGATGCCCGGGCGTTCTACGGCAACTTCCTGTTCTCAACCGGACCGAATACCGAAGTTGGTGGCACCCGCAAAACCCCGTGTCACCTGGATATTCCATTGCGCCATTGCGATGTGTACCTGGATGACCAGGCGGTGGTGATTGGTGGGGATGTGATCGCACCCGAGGCTTCGCGGGTTTACAAGGATTAGTTGCCAGACACACATGTTGTGGTCAGCGCTGATCAAATGTGGGAGCGGGCTTGCTCGCGAAGGGGCCGTGTCAGCCGACATCTATGTCAACTGACACACCGCATTCGCGAGCAAGCCCGCTCCCACAAGGGTTTGGTGCTGTCCCTTAAGGCCAATATCACGCTTGAGTCCACCCGCCAACCTGTCCATCATGCCTTCCCACCACTTTTCGCTTTTCGAGTCTGTCGTGTCAGAAACTCCTGATTCCTCCTACGTTTTCTCCGAACAAGTCGGGCATTTGCTCCGCAAGGCCTATCAACGGCACATGGCGATTTTTCAGCAGAACGTCGGCGACTCCCAGCTCACCGCGGTGCAGTTCGTCACCCTGTGCGCCGTGCGTGATCACGGCCCCAGTTCGTTGACTGAACTGGTCAAAGCCACAGCCGTGGATCAAGCGACCATTCGCGGCATTGTCGAGCGGCTCAAGGCCCGGGAGCTGATCACCCTCGAACCCGACCCGCAGGACCGGCGCAAAGTGATTGTCGGCCTGTCCGAAGCCGGCGACCGTCTGGTGCAGCAAACCGTGCCCTGTGCCGGGAAAATCACCGAGCTGACCATGAGCAACCTCAACCCGGCAGAGCAGGTCGCCGTGCTGTTTTTGCTGCGCAAGATGATCGACGACCCACAGGACTGATCAGCGCATTCGGTCTTTGGCATCGTTTTTGCTCTCTTTTCATGTAGTAACCACTTCACCACTCGAGTGTGTCGCGACGCCACAAACTGATTCTGGCCCGCGACCTTTTCTTCGATCTTTTGGTGTAGCGGATACTTCATCAACTGAAGCGGGCGAAGCGAATGACAAGCCAGGAAATCACGGTAGCGCTTGAGGTCAACGGCCACACCAGCACCGTCACCGCGATGGCGGATACGCCGTTATTGCTGATCCTGCGCAATGACCTGCAACTCAACGGCCCCAAGTACGGTTGCGGCCTGGGCGAGTGCGGCGCGTGCACGGTGATCATCGACGGCGTGGCGGCGCGCTCTTGCGTGTTTCCGCTGGCTGGCGCGGTCGACCGGCAGATCGTCACCCTCGAAGGGCTCGGCAACCGCGCCGATCCGCACCCGGTGCAACAAGCCTTTATCGATGAGCAGGCGGCGCAATGCGGCTACTGCCTCAACGGCATGATCATGACCGCCAAGGCCTTGCTCGACCGCATCCCGCACCCCAGCGAAACCCAGATCCGCAACGAACTCTCGGCCAATCTTTGCCGATGCGGCACCCATATCGAAATCCTCCGCGCGGTGCTGCGAGCCGCCCGTCAAACGCCTTGAACGTGGATCGATGACCATGACTGACGCAATCCCCACCCGCGACCAATGGCTGGCCAAGACCGGCGTTCTGCTGATCGTCGACGACATCCTGCCGCCATCAGGCCCGGTGGCCAAAGGCGGTACGCCGCTGATCAAACCCAAGGAACTGGGGCTGTTCATCGCCATCAGCGATGACGCACGGGTGTATGCCTTCAACGGGCATGTTGACCTCGGCACCGGTATCCGCACTTCGCTGGCGCAGATCGTCGCCGAAGAACTGGACCTGCAACTCGATCAGGTGTGCATGGTGCTGGGCGACACCGAACGTGTGCCCAATCAGGGCGCGACCATCGCCAGCGCCACTCTGCAGATTTCCGCGATCCCATTGCGCAATGCGGCTGCGGAGGCCCGGCGTTTTCTGCTGGAGCGGGCGGCAGAACGCTGGTCGGTGGAGGCGGGCAGTCTGAAGGTCGAGGCCGGGGTGATAGTCGCAGCGGACGGACGCACCACGTCCTACGCCGATCTGGTGCGCGGTGATCATGTTGAACTGCGCCTCTCAGGCACCGCGCCACACAAACCTGCCGAAGATTATCGGCTGGTCGGCAAGGGCGCCGCGCGGGTGGATATTCCGGCCAAGGCCACTGGCGAACTGACTTACGTGCACGACATGCGGCTGCCGGACATGCTCCACGGCCGGGTGATTCGCCCGCCCTATGCCGGGCTCGATTGCGGCGAATTCGTCGGCAACAGCCTGCTGGAGGTCGATGAGTCCTCCATCGCGCATATTTCCGGGATCGTGGCGGTGGTGGTGATTCGTGATTTCGTCGGGGTGGTGGCGCTGCGCGAAGAACAGGCGATCAAGGCCGCCCAGGCGTTGAAAATCACATGGAAAGCCTGGAACCATAAATTGCCGGACATGAGTAATGTCGAGCAGGCCATCCGCGATAACCCGCGAGTACAGCGCGTCGTTCTCGATCAGGGCAACGTCGATGACGCCTTGGCCGGGGCCCATCAGCGTATGCCGCGCACGTATCTGTGGCCGTATCAGATGCATGGCTCTATCGGCCCGTCTTGCGGGTTGGCGGACTATCAGTCGTCGGGCAGTCGTGTGTGGTCCGGAAGCCAGAATCCGCATTTGCTGCGAGCGGATCTCGCCTGGTTGCTGGAGTGCGCAGAAGAATCGATCGAGATTGTTCGCATGGAAGCGTCGGGCTGTTATGGGCGTAACTGTGCCGACGATGTCTGCGCCGATGCCTTGCTGTTGTCCCGCGCCGTGGGCAAACCGGTGCGGGTGCAATTGACCCGCGAGCAGGAGCATCTGTGGGAACCCAAGGGCACCGCACAACTGATGGACGTCGACGGCGGTTTGAACGCCGATGGCAGTGTGGCTGCTTACGATTTCCAGACCAGCTACCCGTCCAACGGCGCGCCGACTCTGGCTTTGCTGTTGACCGGACGGGTAGAGCCGGTGGCGGCGATGTTCGAGATGGGCGATCGCACGTCGATCCCTCCTTATGACTTCGAACACCTGCGCGTGACCATCAATGACATGGCGCCGATTGTCCGGGCTTCATGGATGCGCGGGGTGTCGGCGCTGCCCAATACCTTCGCCCACGAGTCGTACATCGATGAACTGGCGTTCGCGGCGGGCGTCGATCCGGTGGAGTACCGACTGCGTTATCTGCGCGATGAGCGCGCCATCGACCTGGTGAAATCCACCGCCGAGCGCGCCGCCTGGACCCCGCGCACCGCGCCGATGCAAACCCCGAACGACGATCAGTTCCTGCGCGGTCGCGGCTTTGCCTACGCGCGCTACATCCACAGCAAATTCCCCGGATTCGGTGCGGCGTGGGCCGCATGGGTAGCGGACGTGGCGGTGGATCGCCAGACCGGTGATGTGTCCGTCACGCGGGTGGTGATCGGTCATGACTCGGGGATGATGATCAACCCGGCGGGCGTACAGCATCAGATCCACGGCAACGTCATTCAATCCACCAGTCGGGTGCTCAAGGAGCGGGTGACTTTCGAGGAGTCCACCGTCGCCAGCAAGGAGTGGGGCGGTTATCCAATCCTGACCTTCCCTGAAGTGCCGCAGATCGACGTCTTGATGATGCCGCGTCAGGACCAGCCGCCGATGGGCGCCGGTGAGTCCGCCTCGGTGCCGAGTGCGGCGGCGATTGCCAACGCCATTTATGACGCCACCGGGATTCGTTTTCGCGAACTGCCGATTACCCCGGAACGGGTGCTGGCGGCGTTGAATGCCGGCACTTGTGACGAGCCACCGAAGTCGCCGGCCAAACGCTCGAAGTGGCTGTTCGGTTCGCTGTTTGCGGCGTTCGGCGCGGTACTCGGTATGGCCGCCACCGCGTGGCCGTATCACGGTGAAATCGCGCCGATTGCCCCGCCAAGTGCCGGCACCTGGTCGGCAGCAACCCTTGAGCGCGGCCGGTTGCTGGCGGCGGTCGGCGATTGCGCGGTTTGCCATACCGCGCCGGGTGGCGCGACCAATGCCGGAGGCCTGGCGATGCAGACGCCGTTTGGCACGCTCTACAGCAGCAACATCACGCCGGATGTGAAGACCGGCATCGGCAACTGGTCGTACCCGGCGTTCGAGCGTGCGATGCGCGACGGCATCGGCCGCGACGGGCGCAATCTGTACCCGGCGTTTCCCTACACCGCGTTTCGCAATATCAACGATGCCGACATGCAGGCGCTGTATGCGTACCTGATGTCACAAGCGCCGGTCAGCCAACCCGCGACAGCCAACAATATGCGTTTTCCATTCAATCTGCGGCCGTTGATGGCCGGGTGGAATTCGCTGTTTTTGCGCCGGGGCGAGATCAGCGTGCAGCCAGAACGTAGCGAGCAATGGAATCGCGGCGCCTACCTGGTCAACGGTCTGGGCCACTGCGCCGCCTGTCATTCGCCACGTAACCTGATGGGCGCGGAGAAGGGCGGTGCATCGTTCCTGGCTGGCGGCACGGTCGATGGCTGGGAAGCGCCGGCGCTGAACGGTTTGTCGAAAGCGCCAACGCCGTGGACGGAGAATCAGCTGTTCGACTATCTCAGCACCGGCTATTCCGACGCCCATGGCGTGGCGACCGGGCCCATGGGGCCGGTGGTCAGTGAACTGGCGAAATTGCCCAAGACGGATATCCGGGCGATGGCGGTGTACCTGGCGTCACTCAACGACGCGCCGGCTGAAGCGCAAGTGGTGGAGAGGGTCACGCGCCCGGTGGCCAGCCTGTCATTGAGCAACGGTCAGCGGGTGTTCGAAGGTTCGTGCAAGGCCTGTCACGCTGATGGCCTGGGGCCGAAACTGTTTGGTGTGAGTCCGTCTCTGGCGAGCAATACCAATGTGCACAGCGATCAACCGGACAACCTGATCAAGGTCATCCTGCAAGGCATCGATGCACCGGCCACCAAGGACCTGGGCTACATGCCAGGTTTCAAGGACAGCCTGTCCAATACGCAGGTGGCGGAACTGGCGGCGTTTTTGCGTAATCGGTTTGCTTCAAATGCGCCGGGTTGGGAAGGGTTGGAACAGAAGGTTGCACATCTGCGGGCTAATCCAGGGAGCCATTAAAAGTATCGCGGGCAAACCTCGCTCCAGGTTCAGCGCAACCTTTGTGGGAGCGAGCTTGCTCGCGATGAGGCCGGCCCAGTCACCCCAGATGCTCGTCGGGCAACTTCATCACCCCCCGAAGCACCAGATCCTTGATAAACCCCAACCAATCCTCCCGCTGCCCCTTGTCCGCCAGATCCTCCCCAAGGAAGGAACTGAGCGTATGCCGATTGGAGTTATAGAAATAACAAAGCGAGGCGATCATCAGATACACATGCTTGATGTCCAGGTCCTGACGAAACAAACCCTGAACCTGACCCGCCTCAATGATTGGTCGCAATACGCCGACCGCTTCTCCCGACAACCGGCGCAACTCGCTGGATTGTTGGGCGTGCTTGCCGTTATGCAGGTTTTCGTTACTGAGGATGGCGACGAATTCCGGGTGTTCGACGTAGTAGTTCCAGACGAACGCCACCAGATCCTGCAGGGCCAACAGCGGTGTGCTCAGGTCCAGCTTGAGCTGGCTTTCGGCTTTATTGAATTGCTCATAGGTGTGTTCCAGCACGCAGATGAACAACTGCTCTTTGCTGCCGAAGTAGTAATAGAGCATGCGGTCGTTGGAATCGGCTTCGCGGGAAATGCTTTCCACCCGCCCCCCGGAGTAGCCGTCGCGGGTGAACACCTTCACGGCCGCTTCGAGAATCCGGGTTCGGGTTTGATGGGCCTGGGCGGCCCGGATGCCGGTTTTCTTGTTCAACGTGCGGTCAACCTTCTACCAAGCGGAGTCGCAACGAATGTAGCACGGTCCCATCAGCGGTTCAGGCTGGCGGCGGTTTCAGTGGCCGGCGGATTTTCCATGACTTGCAGGATCGAGGCTTCCGGATCGAAGTCGTCCTCTTCCAGCTCAATGAATTCTTCAGGCAGGAAGATATTCAGCACGATTGCGCACAATGCGCCGACGGTGATCGGCGATTCGAAGATGTTGTGCAGCGCCTTCGGCAACTCGCGCAGCACTTCCGGAACCGCCGCGACACCCAGACCCATGCCGAGCGAAATCGAAACGATCAGCATGTTGCGTCGATGCAGGCCGGCTTCGGCTAGGATCTTGATCCCGGCGACAGCGACGGTGCCGAACATCACCAGTTCAGCACCACCGAGTACCGGTTTGGGCATCAGTTGCAGCACCGCGCCGATCATCGGGAACAACCCCAGCACCACCAACAGACCGGCAATGAAGAACGCCACGTAGCGGCTGGCCACGCCGGTGAGCTGAATCACGCCGTTGTTCTGGGCGAAGGTCACCATCGGCATGCTGTTGAACACGGCGGCCATGGCCGAGTTCAGGCCGTCGGCGAGCAGGCCTGACTTGATCCGGCGGAGGTAGATCGGGCCTTTGACGGGCTGCCGGGAAATCATCGAGTTGGCGGTCAAGTCACCGGCGGCTTCCAGCGGCGACACCAGGAAAATCACCGCCACTGGTACAAACGCCACCCAATCGAAGTTAAAACCGTACTTGAACGGCACCGGTACGCTCATCAGCGGTACGTCGGGCAGGCTGGCGAAGTTGACGTCACCCATCAACCAGGCCACGACATAGCCGAGGGTCAGGCCGATGACGATTGCGCCGAGGCGCAGGAACGGCACATCGGCCCGGTTCAGCACCACAATCGTTCCGAGCACCAAGGCCGCCAGGGCCAGGTGACTGGCCGCGCCGAGGTCCGCCGCACCGAAACCGCCGGCGATGTCGGTCATGGCGACTTTGATCAGTGACAGGCCCATCAGCGTGATGATCGTGCCGGTCACCACCGGGGTGATCAGCATCCGCAATTTGCCGATGAACTGGCTCAATACCACTTCGATGAAGGCGGCGAAAAAGCACACACCAAAGATCGTCGACAGAATCTCATCGGTGCCGCCACCCCGGGCCTTGACCATGAAACCGGCACTGAGAATCACGCTGATGAATGAGAAGCTGGTGCCTTGCAAACACAGCAGGCCGGAACCGATCGGGCCGAAACGTCGTGCCTGAACAAACGTGCCCAGCCCCGAGACGAACAGCGCCATGCTGATCAGGTACGGCACTTCGCTTTGCAGGCCGAGGGCGCCACCCATGATCAGCGTCGGGGTGATGATGCCGACGAAACTCGCGAGTACGTGTTGCAGGGCGGCGAAGACGGTGGCGGTCAGATGCGGACGGTCGTCGAGGCCGTAAATCAGGTCGGAGCGGGGCCGGGGTTTTGCGTGTTCGGATGAGGTCACGAGGAATGCGCCAGGGCCAGGTCAAAAAATGGAGGCGCAGGATGCCAGAAACCGGCAAAAGATCAAAAGATCGCAGCCTCGTTTCACTCGACAGCTCCTACATTTGGAACGCGATCCCCTGTAGGAGCTGCCGTGTAGTGGTCGAATATTTTTGGACCATGATGTAGGAGCGTCGACTTTAGGAATCATCATGGGATATCGGGTTGTTACATCTGAGGAAAAAGCGGAGGCGATCCGTTTGGTTGTGGAGATGGATTACTCCATACCTAAAGCCTGTGAAGCTACCGGTGTTGGCCCTACAGCCTTGCGCCGCTGGGTTTTGCGTTGGCGGCGAGAGCAGGAAGGGATGGTGCAACCTCCTCGACTGCAGGATCAGGAACTGATCGAGTCGCTTCAGGCGAAATTGGCGCTACTCGAAGCTGAGAACCAAGTGCTAAAAAAGCAATTGCCCTCTCATCTAAAGGTTCTGTTTGGTCGAACCAAGTGATTGATGGCGTTAGAGGCGCGATGTCGATTAGGCGTATGTGCTCCGTGTTCGGTCTGGCCCGCAGCAGCTATTACGTGAAGCGCAAACCCGAGCTGCTGCTACCTGCGCAGCGATGGCTGGGGCGCAAACTCCGCGCGTTGCATAGGGAGCATCGCGAAGCATTAGGTACTCGCGGGCTATCCAAAGAATTAAGAAAAGAAGGCATTTTCATTGGCCGCTATCGAATGCGCACCTTGATCAAGACCTTCGGTTTGCACCGGCGTAGGCCTCGTTACGCCCATTATCGCCGTGCGACGAAGCCGGCAGTCGCTGCACCGAACATACTTGATCGTCGTTTCAATCCGGCCCGGCCTGACACGCTTTGGGCAGGCGATATCACTTACATCAGAGTGGGGAACGGCTGGTTGTATCTGGCCGTGGTGATGGACCTGTTTTCACGCAGGATCGTGGGGTGGGCTTGCTCGCGAACCGCTGATACTGAGCTGTCTATGAAGGCACTTAAGCTGGCAGTGGCGTTACGCCGTCCGATGCCTGAGTTGCTATTTCACTCAGACCAGGGCTGCCAATATACCGCTGATCGATTTGTTGCATGTCTGGCAGAAAACCGGATCGTTCAGAGCATGAGTCGTCGAGGAAACTGCTGGGATAACGCGGTGGTCGAGCGCTATTTCAGGACGTTGAAGCACGATTGGATGCCAGAAAACGGCTACCAAAATCATTTCGAAGCGGAGAAGGATGTGATGGGCTTCATCTCACATTACAACCATCGCCGTTGCCATTCCGCTTCGAACCACCTGCCGCCTGCGCTGTTTGAGCAGCAAGCGGCTTAATGCTCCTACAGAGCGGTTCAAAAAAACTGAACCACTACACCGAAGGTTCGGGCCGCGTTCGGACGATCTTTTGATTTTCAGGCGAATGCGGCGAGCAAATCCTCTTCAAAGGCTTTCTGCGCATCCCCCGGCACTTGCGCGCGATGCCGGGCCAGGTGGAATGCCACGTCGAAACTCATGTCCTCTCGACGCACGGCGCGCAGCAATCCTTTGTCTTCCCAGCTGCGGGCAAAGTGGCTGGGCAAATAACCGACATGCTTACCGGAAAGAATGAAGGCGAGGGTGCCTTCAACCTGCTCCGAGCGCGCCGAACACATCTTCCCCTGGAAGGGTTCGTCGCTGCGCAGGAAGCGGTAAGGGTGATCGACCCGATCGCAAGCCTGTAGCGCTTGATCGTCAGGCGCATCATTGGTGAACAACGGATGGCCGGCGGCGCAATACAGGTGCTGGGTTTCGGTAAACAGTTCGCGGTAGTCAAAAGCGCTTTGCACTTGTGAGAAATAGCCGATCGCCAGGTCCAGTCGTTGTTGCAGCAGCAAGCGTTCCATTTCGCCGGGCATGGCGCTGATCAATTCGATGCGGACCGATTCGTCCCGTTCACGAAAGCGCCGGATCGCATCGGCCACCCGTTGCAGCACGGATTGATCGAGTGCTTCGGACAGCCCCAGACGAACCTCGCCGATCAAACGCCCGGCCACACCATTGGATTGGTGGCGGAAGGCTTCGATGGACTCGAACAGGCTGCGAGTCGCACTCAGCAGTTGCTCGCCCTTGGGCGTGATCTTGAAACCACCCTTGCCACGACTGCACAGGCGATAGCCGAGTCGGGTTTCCAGTTTGGCCATTTGCTGGCTGATGCTCGACTGGCTCAGGCCCAGCTCGCCCTGAGCCGCGCTGAAGCCGCCGCACTCCACCACGTTGACGAACAGGCGCAGCAGTTGCAGATCGAGATCGTGGAGTTGGCCGAGCATCAAACATTACTCCGGGATAAAGTCAGGATAACTAACTTGGTATTTTTCCAATGTATCCGACGACGCATTCTGCATCCACTTCATCTGGTCAGGTGTTTCGTCATGGCTCCCATGTTCAAGCTGTGTTTACCCGCACTGTTCCTCGCCATGGCCGTATCGGCCCAGGCCGAGGAAAAAGTCCTGAATCTCTACAGTTGGTCCGATTACGTAGCGCCTGAAACCTTGCAGCGTTTCGAGCAGGAAACCGGTATCCACGTGCGCTACGACACCTTCGATTCTTCGGAAGTGCTCGAAACCAAATTGCTCACTGGTGGCAGCGGTTATGACGTGGTCGTGCCGTCTTCCAGCGTGCTGGCCCGCGGACTGGCAGCCGGTGCGTTGAAAGAGATTCCCCACGAAGGCCTCAAGGGTTACGCCAACCTCGATCCTGATTTGCTGGAAAAACTCGCCGCCGTCGACCCCGGTAACCGTTATGGCGTGCCCTACACGTGGGGCACCCTGGGATTGGGGATGAATGTGGAAGCGGTAAAACAGCGCTTGCCAGACGTGCCGCTCAACAGCCTGGACCTGCTGTTCAAGCCTGAGTACGCCAGCAAACTGAAAGATTGCGGCATCGCCATTCTTGATTCGCCTCAGGAAGTGATCGGCCTGGCGCTGCATTACCTGGGCAAAAATCCCTACAGCACTGACAAGGCTGATCTGTCAGCCGCCGAGGCGCTGTTGCATCAGCTGCAACCCCATGTGCTGTACGTCGCGACCGGTCGGCAGATCAGCGATCTGGCCAACGGCAGCGTATGCCTGGCGTTGACCTACAACGGCGATGCCAGCATGGCCGCCGATCAGGCGCGCAAGGCCAACAAGCCGTTTGACGTGGCGTACCGGATTCCGAAAGAGGGCACGCTGGTCTGGCAGGACAATTTGGCGATCCCCAAGGACGCGCCTCACCCCGAAGCGGCTCGCGCCTTTATCGAGTTCATGTTGCGCCCGGAATCCGTCGCGGCACTGACTAACGAACTGTTCTTCGCGACGGCCAACCAGGCCGCAACACCGCTGGTGGATGAGGCGGTGCGTACCGACCCGGACATCTACCCGCTGGCTGATGTGCGTAGCCGGTTGTACGCCGACCGCAGCATGAGCCTCAAGGACCTGCGTCAACGCACGCGCTTGTGGACCACTTTCCGTAGCCGCCAATAATAAGGAACCCGAGATGGACGTCCCGATGCAAAACGATCAGGCCATGACCCGCGACAGCCTCTACGGCACTGCCGCCGAAAGTACCTACGCCGGTATCACCAGTTTCATGCGTCGACGCTACAGTCGCGACTTGCGCGGCGTCGACGTAGCGGTCAGCGGTGTCCCGTTCGACACCGCCACCAGCAACCGCCCCGGTGCGCGTTTCGGACCACGGGGCATTCGTGCCGCATCCACCGGGATTGCCTGGGAACGCCATTGGCCATGGGCCTTCGACCCGTTCGACCATCTGGCGGTCATCGACTTCGGCGATTGCGACTTCGATTACGGCACACCGCAGTCGGTGCCGGAAAGCATCGAAGCCCATGCCGAACACATACTCAATGCCGGTAGCGCGATGCTGACCTTCGGCGGGGATCACTTCATCACGTATCCGCTGCTCAAGGCTCATGCGCGTAAACATGGTCCGCTGTCGTTGATCCACTTCGACGCCCACAGCGACACCTGGCCGGACGAAGACGGCAAGCGCGTCGATCACGGCACGATGTTCTGGCACGCGGCCAAGGAAGGTTTGGTGGATCCGTCGCGTTCGGTGCAGATCGGCTTGCGCACCACCAATGACGATCACCAGGGTTTCCAGGTGCTGGATGCGCGACAAGTGCATCGACGTGGTGTTGATGAGATTGTCGAGGCCATTCGGGCACGGGTCGGTGATCACTCGGTGTACCTGACTTTCGACATCGACTGCCTCGATCCGGCCTTCGCTCCAGGCACCGGAACACCGGTGTGCGGTGGCTTGAGCACGGTGCAGGCGCTGGAAATTCTCGGCGGCTTGCGCGGGATTAATCTGGTGGGGATGGACGTCGTGGAAGTGGCGCCGGCCTACGACAGTGCGGACATTACCTCGCTGGCAGCGGCGACGTTGGCGATGGAAATGCTGTGCCTCTATGCGGCTAAACACAAAGTCGACCGGTAACACACGGTCAAAACTGTGGGAGCGGGCTTGCTCGCGAAGGCGCCGTGTCAGCCAACATCAATGTCAAATGATACACCGCTTTCGCGAGCAAGCCCGCTCCCACACTCGATCTGTGTCAGGCGACGGGGATGATCGGCAGATCCAGGGTTTCAGCCCCGGTGAATCGCGCCATCGACCCGGCAATGGATTCATGGGGCACGCCCATCTCCACACCACTGACCCCATCAAGCCGCGACAGTTGATCCCCACTCAATTGCACATCCAAAGCACCCAAGCTCGCATCCAGTTGTTCACGGGTGCGCGAGCCGAGAATCGGAATCAGCGCCGTGGTCGAACGCTTGGCTTTTTCCCGCAGCCAGGCAATGGCCACGTGCGTCGGGCTGGCGCCCAGTTCTGCGGCGACGGCCAGCAAGGTGTCGAGCAGGGCGGTTTCACGGGCGCTTTTCTCGGCGTGAATCAGCATGCCAAGTTTGGCGGCGCGGTTGTCGCCATCGTTGGTGCGGTACTTGCCGGTGAGGAACCCGCCACCCAACGGTGACCATAACGTAGCGGCCAGGCCCAAGGCTTCGGCCATCGGCAGCTGTTCACGTTCGGCCGTGCGTTCGGCGAGGCTGTATTCCACCTGAATCGCAGCAATCGGAGAGAACCCGCGAATCTCGGCCAGCAAATCGGCCCGAGCGATGCGCCACGCCGGGAAGTTCGAAAGCCCGGCGTAATGAATCTTGCCGGCGCGCACCAAATCGTCAAAACCACGCAGGATTTCTTCCATCGGCGTCACGCCATCGCTCATGTGGGCCCAGAACAGGTCGATGTGGTCGGTGTTGAGTCGTTTCAGGCTTTCTTCCACGGCGCGAACCATGTTCTTGCGGTTGTTGCCCGTGTGGGAAATGCCCGCAGCCGGCGTGGTCCCCAGGGTGTATTTGGTGGCGATGACCAGGCGATCCCGTTCCGCTGCGATGAACTCGCCGAGCATGGTTTCCGACTGGCCCGCCTGGTAGCCGTTGGCGGTGTCGATGAAATTGCCGCCGGCCTCCAGGTAGCCATCAAAGATGCGTTTGGCTTCGTCGCGTTCGGCACCATGGCCCCAACCGGTGCCGAAGTTACCGGCGCCCAGCGCCAGTTCCGAGACCCGCAAGCCGGTTTTGCGGCCGAAGACTTTGTAATGCATGGGATGACTCCTGAAGGAAAAGACGTTGGGGGCGAATATAAATGTCTAGCGACATGTATTTAATATGATGTCGGTAATATTGAGCGTCAAGGTACTTTTCCATTCGCAAGAAAAGGGCCGACCACCGGCCATAACGCTACTGCCACTTTCTGACAGGGTCCTCTGCTAAGCTCCGACAACTTTTACGGACAGAGCCTGCCGATCGTGTCGCGTACCACTCGTTTACTGACCTTGTTGCAAGTGCTGCGCGGCAAAAGTCGTCCGGTGACCGCGGCGACGCTTGCCGGCGAATTGGAGATTTCCGAACGCACGCTGTACCGCGACATCGCCGAACTCACCGCCCTTGGCGCGCCAATCTACGGCGAAGCGGGGGTCGGCTATGTACTGCGCAGCGGTTTGTTTCTGCCGCCGTTGATGCTCAACGCCGATGAAACCGAAGCCATCGTGCTCGGGTTGCGCTATGTGGATCAGCGCGGGGATGAGGTGTTGAGCAAGGCGGCGGCGGATGCGCTGGCCAAGATTGCGGCGGTGTTGGCGCCTGAAGCACTGGACGCGTTACGCAACCCGACGGTGTTGCCGGGGCCGCCCGGTTATGGCTTCGCGCCCAACGCCGTGCCACTGAATGTGTTTCGCCAGGCCATCCGCGATCAGGTCAAGCTGCACATCGATTACGCGGACGCCAACCAGGTGCCGAGTCAGCGGCTGATCTGGCCGCTGGCCCTGGGGTTTCTGAACGAGGTGCGAATCATCGTCGCCTGGTGTGAATTGCGCAGCGCCTATCGCACCTTTCGCACTGACCGGATCTCGGCTGCCAGCGAGCAGGGCGAGCGTTATCCGGGGCGGCGCAGCGACCTGTTGCGCACCTGGCGCAAACAGATGCAACTGGATGAAGCAGGGCGCTTCACTCCTGACAAGAACTGACACAGGCTTGTTTTAGCATGGCTCCAGAATCAACAAACAAGGAGCCGTAACCATGTCCAATCCCGCCTCTTCACTGGCACCCGCTATCGCCGCCTACATTGCTGCCGCCAATGCCCGCGACACCTCGCGGGTCGCCAGTTTTTTCGCTGAGGATGCCAATGTGTTCGATGAAGGCCAGCACCAGGTCGGTACTCACGCCATCGCGCAATGGATGCAAGACACTGCCCAGCGTTACCAGCCACGGGTTGAAGTGCTCGACGTGCAACTGCGCACCGGCAAAGTGTTGGTGCATAACCTGATCTCCGGAACGTTTCCCGGCAGCCCGCTGGAATTGCGCTACATGTTTCGCCTGAATGAACAGGGCAAGATTGCCCGGCTAGACATCTCGCTCTAACCATGACGCATGGCATACTGCCGCGCATGAATGTCGACTCCCCCTTAAGCGCCTGGCAACACGCCATCGAACAGAAGGGCTTCGTCCAGGACGAAGCCCAGGAACATGCCGTGTGGGCGCTGCAGAAATGCTACGAAGCGCTGCATGAAGGGCGCACGCCGATCACTGGCGTGTACCTCTGGGGGCCGGTCGGGCGCGGCAAAACCTGGTTGATGGACCAGTTTTACCAAAGCCTGAAGGTCCCGGCCCGTCGCCAACATTTCCACCACTTTATGGGCTGGGTCCATCAGCGTTCGTTTCAGCTGACCGGCACCGCCGACCCGTTGAAGGCGCTGGCTCGCGAATTGAGCGAGGAAGTGCGGGTCCTGTGCTTCGACGAACTGTTCGTCAACGACATTGGCGACGCCATCATTCTCGGGCGTTTGTTTCAGGTGATGTTTGAGCAGGGCGTGGTGGTGGTTTGCACCTCTAATCAACCACCGGATCAGCTGTACGCCGATGGCTTCAACCGCGACCGGTTCGTGCCCGCCATCGAAGCCATCAAGAAACATATGCAGGTGATTGCGGTGGATGGCGGCGAAGATCATCGCCTGCACCCAGGCAAAGGTTTGCAACGTTACTGGGTGGCCGCGCCCGGGCAGCCCAGCGCTCTGGGTGAAGTGTTCAAGGCATTGACCGTCGGCCAGTCGGTGTCCAGTGACCCGATCAAGGTGGGCTACCGCTCACTCGATGTCGTGCAGGCCAGTCAAACCGTACTCTGGACTCGTTACGCCGACCTCTGCGAACAGCCTTTTGCCGCCATGGATTTCATCGTCCTGTGCGACACCTTCAGCGCTATTCTGTTGAGTGACGTGCCCAACCTCAGCGCGCAAAAGCGCGAAGGGCGCATCGCACGAGGCACTGAAGACGGCGTCGAACGGGTGGTGGCGGGCGATCGCGAGTTGCCGCAATTGTCGGTGCATGACGACGGCGTACGGCGTTTCATCGCCTTGGTGGACGAGTGCTACGACCGCAAGGTGCCGCTGTGCCTCGAAGCGCAGGTGCCCATGGAATCGTTGTACACCGAGGGTTATCTGGAGTTTCCGTTCCGCCGCACCCTCAGCCGTTTACAGGAAATGCAGCTGCAACGTTTCGCCGAAGCTTGAACAAGGAGCCGCGAACATGAATCAGCCTCTGTCGCACCATTTGCTGACCATGGCCTATCAGAACGCCTGGGCCAATCATCGCCTCGCCAAAGCCTGGAGCCAGTTGAGCCCGGTCGATCTGGCGGCGCCGCGGGTCAGCTTCTTTCCCAGTCTGCGCGCTACCCTCAATCACATCCTGACCTGCGACTGGTTTTACCTGGATGCACTGGAGCGAGAGTTGCGCAGCGACGATCCGCATCCCGATTGCTACGTGTTTTTCAATCAGGACGAGCCGTTTACGCACGCAGTAGACCTCAAGCGCGAACAAGCACTGGTGGACCTCCGACTGATCGCCTATTGCGAGCAAATGCGCGATGCAGACCTCGGGAAGACCGTGACCATCGCCCGGGACACGCCGCAACATGACAGCCGCTTGCGCCTGCTGTCCCATCTGTTCGAGCACCAGATCCATCATCGCGGGCAGGTTCACGCCATGCTCAGCGGCACCCCGGTCAAACCACCGCAACTGGACGAGTTTTTCTGTGCCGGTGAGTCAGGCCTGAGGGCCGAGGATTTTGCCGAACTGGGGTGGACCGAGGCGCTGATCTGGGGCGCTTGAGCGAAAAATTACAGCAGGATCCGGTTGTCGACACGGCTGTGCCCGCGATATTGTCGGTCGGCCTTTCAGTGCGAGATGCGCTGGGGCAACTTAATGTGCGAACGAGGGTGGAAATGGAATCCGCAGAAATTCTTGTACTTCAGGCCAGCTATACCAATCCGGTGCATGCCGAGGCTATTGGACTGGTGCTAAATGCTTACGCCGAAGACCCGATGGGTGGAGGCCACTCGTTGCCCGCCGACTTGTTGAAGCAACTGCCGGCGGAACTGGCCAAACGTCCCCACGCGTTTAGCGTTCTGGCCTTTGTCGGTGGCGAGCCGGCCGGGCTGGTCAATTGCTTTGAAGGTTTCTCGACCTTCGCCTGTCGGCCGTTGGTCAACGTGCACGATGTGTGTGTGGTGTCGAAATTCCGTGGCTTGGGGTTGAGCCAGAAGTTGCTGCAAAAGGTCGAGGACATCGCTCGCCAACGCGGATGCTGCAAAATCACGCTGGAGGTGCTGGAAGGTAATGCAGTCGCCCAGGCTTCCTATGGCAAGTTCGGTTTTGCCGCAGGCATGTTCGACCCGGCGCACGGTCGGATGCTGTTCTGGACCAAAGCGCTTTAAGGTATTACGAGCAAAGAAAAAGGGCGTCCATCAGGACGCCCTTTGTCGTTACGGTTTGTAGTGCTCTGTCACTTGCGCGGTTTGATCATTCGGAACCCTGATTTCATTGGTGTTGCTGGCGATACTTTGATTCGCCTCCTGGCTCAGCCGCAGGCTCTCAAAGTAGTACCGCATGCGTTCAGCACCACCTTCGGCAAATGCAGCTGTTGAACTGAACATCATCAGGCCGGCGAGGATCATGGTTGTACGTTTCATGGTGTGCCCCTACGAGTTGTCGGGTCCTTTCGTCCATGAAGCAATGTCGAAAGGACATTATCCGCCGATTCCGTTAAATGGGAATTGCCTGCGCCTAGAGCTTCCAGTCCAGGCTCAGGGTCACCGTGCGCGGGTCACCCCAGAACACACCGTTATAGAACCCGACGTTGTCGTAGTACTTCTTGTCGAACAGGTTATCGACGTTCAGCGAGGCCGACAGGTGTTTGTCGAACTCATACCGCGACATCAGTTTGACCACGGTGTAGGCCTCCTGCCGGATGTTGGTGCTTTCGGTGATCAGCGCACCGTCGGCACTACGTCCCACCGGGCGGCTGGCGGCGCGGAACACATCGCTCTGCCAGTTCACCGCGCCACCCACGGTCAGTGCCTGCCAGTCGCCGGGCAGGCGATAGGCCGTGGATAGCCGGAACATGTTCAGCGGCTGGTTGGTATTGGCGCGTTTCTTTTCGCCATTGGCCGAGTGGGTGTAGGTGTAGCCGGCCGTCATGTTCCAGCCGGCCATGACCTCGCCCGAGAGCTCGGCTTCGAAGCCCTGAACCTTGTTGCCTTTACCGCCTGACTTGAAGAACTCGTCGCCGGTCACTGGGTCCGGTGGCACCGAGTCGTCGAGTTCGGCAACGTTGTCCTGTTTGCTCCAGAACAGCGCGGTAGCCACGTTGAGGCGTTCTTCCAGCAGGCTGCCCTTGAGCCCCAGTTCATAGTTGCTGCCCACTACCGGCTCGAGGTATTTGCGATGGCTGTCGCGGTTGTCTTGCGGCTTGAAGATGTCGGTGTAGCTGACGTAGGCCGTGTATTCGGGGGTGAGGTCGTAGAGGAGCCCGGCGTAGGGCGTCCACATGTCGTTGTGTTCCTGGCTGCTGGCATCAACGCTGCTCAGTTGCAGGTTGTCGTCGTACTTGTTGGTCTTGGTCGACACTTTCCAGCTGCCATAACGACTGCCGAGTACGGCGTGCAGGTCATCCGTCAGACTCAGGCGAGTGGCCAGGTAACCGGCCTTCTGGCGGGTGCTGTCTTTTGAACCTGAAAGGCTGGTGACGGTGTCGGGAAACTTGGCGATGTCACCCATGTATTTCCAGTCGCGGATGCTTTCGTAATCCGCGGCTCTGGGGCCGTCCACCATGTAGGGGGAATCTTCCCGGCGTTCGGCCTCGCCATAGCCGATCATCATTTCGTGTTCCCGTCCGAACAGCGAGTAAGGGCCAGCCACGTTGAAGTCATAGGCCTTCATTTTTTGCGTACTGAGCATGTGGCTGACGTTGGCGCTCATGCCACTGCGATCAGCCTCGGGGACCCCCCCGCCGCCGTAGTAGATCTTGCCGTCGGTGTCGCTCTCGCGATGGGTGTAGGCGGCCTTGGCGTGCCAGCCGGCACCCAACTGGTGTTCCAGTGTGGCGAACGCGGTTTTGTCCTTGAGCGGCCAGGAACTCCACGACGTGGCCATGTTGGTGGAGCGTCCGAGGTTGGCCTTGCCACCGTCGGCGTTCCAGTACGGCACCGTGCCCCAGGATGTGCCCTGGACGTGTTTGTTCTGATAGTCGTAACCCACGGCCAACACGGTGTCATCGGTCAAATCGGCTTCGAGAATGCCGTAACCGACCTCCCGTTGTTGCTGGTACTTGTCGCGGAACGAATCGCTGTCGCGATAGGCCAGCACGCTGCGTCCGCGCAAGCGGCCGTCGAAAGCCAGCGGGCCACTGACATCCAGATAACTGTAGTAGTCGTCATAACTGCCGCCGCTGACACCGGTCTGGACCTGCCACTGCGCCGTCGGCCGTTTACGCACCATGTTGATGGTGGCCGACGGGTCGCCCGCGCCGGTGGTCAGGCCGGTGGCACCGCGAACCACTTCGATGCGGTCGTAGATGATGGTGTCGGAATCGGACTTCATGTAGCTGAAGGTGTTCAGCATGCCGTCGATCTGGAAATTGGTGATCGAGTAACCCCGGGACGAATAGCTGACCCGGTCCGAATCGTTGTGCTGAACGACCACGCCGGTGGTCTGGCTCATGGCTTCGGACAGCGTGCCGAGTTTGAAATCGTCCATTTGCTGGCGCGTGACCACGGACACCGATTGCGGCGTTTCCTTGATCGACAGGTTCAAGCGCGTGGCGGTACTCATGGCGCCGGTGGTGTACGACTCGGTGTTTTCGGTGGTGCTGCCCAAACCCTGGGCGGTGACATGGGTGGCGCCCAGTTCGAGGGTGCGGCCGGGCTCTTTCTCAGGGCCGGTTTCAGCCAGTAAATCGGAGCACAGGGCGGCACTGCACAGGCCCAGGGTAAAGGTCATGGAACGGGTGATAGGCGCGAACATCGCAGCCAACTCCTTGTCGTCGATGGAAAAATTCCGTTTGTTCAAAGACGAAGAGGGAAGGAGGGATTTAGCGATTAACGAGAATTATTGTTATTTGTAAATGTTTCGGACAACGCAATCGCGCCATTGGCGCAGTGAAAAAGGGGCCGGAACCGGCCCCTGAAAGGATTACTGCTGAATGACTGCCACCGCCTTGGGTTTCATCAGGCTGAAGTCGATCAATGCCTTTTGCTCGCGCTCATAAGGATTGCCGATCATCAATGGCCTTGGCTTGAAACTGTCGCTGACCAGGCTCTTGCTGCGATCCAGTTCATCGAAGCTCAGACCCGCCAGATCAGCCCAGGTGTGGATCAGGTGCGAGCTGCTGTAAGGCCGCCCCAGATCACCGGCAAAGCTCCAGTCATGGTTTTCGCGCCATTTCGGCGAGGCCCAGGCCATGAACGGAATGGTGTACATCGGCGCCGTCGGTTTGCTTTCGTTGCGGCCAAGGGTGCTGTGGCCAGGAGAATCGAAAACATCTTCACCATGGTCGGAGAGGTACAGCAGGAACCCGTTCGGATCAGATTTGGCGTAGTCCTTGATCAGGCTCGAGACCACGAAGTCGTTGTACAGCACCGCGTTGTCATAGCTGTTGTACGTCGGCAACTGATCGTCGCGCACACCGTCCGGAACGCCTTTGCGGTCCTTGAACTTATCGAAGGACGACGGATAACGGTATTGATAGCTCATGTGCGTGCCGAGCAAATGCACGACGATCAGCTTGCGCGGCGCAGCGTCGGCCAAGGCCTTGTTGAACGGCTCGATCACGTCGCCATCGTACTGGGCGGCATTCTGGTTGCGGTTGTTGTTCAGGTACACCTGCTCGTCGGCCTGCTGGGAGAAGGTCGTCAGCATGGTGTTGCGCTTGGTCATGGTCTGCTGGTTGGTGATCCAGAAGGTCTTGTAGCCTGCCTGTTTCATCATGCTGACCAGCGATGGGGTCGACAGGTACAGGTCCGGGCTTTCTTCGTCGGCGAAGGTCAGAACCTGCTGCAACGCCTCGATGGTGTAAGGGCGCGGGGTGATGACGTTATCGAAGACCGCCAGTTGATCCTTGAGCTTGTCCAGTTCCGGGGTGGTTTCCCGAGGGTAGCCGTAGAGGCTCATGCGCTGACGGTTGGTGGACTCACCGATCACCAGCACCAGGGTCGCCGGCTGATTGGCCGCCGAATCCTTGAGATTGTGCAGCGGTGGGATCTTGCTGGCGCTGTTGAGCATGTCTTGCATGCCGGCCAGGGTCTCGAGGTAGCGGTGATAGGCAACGGCCATCTGCCAAGGCACCGCGGGCTCGATGCGGGTTTCGAATTTATCGAAGCCACCGGCAAGGCTGCCGGTACGCGCGGTTTGCTTGATCAGCGGGTAGCCGACGACAGCGACCACAATTGCCGTTGCAGCCACCAGCGCCCGACCGCGAGGCATGTACACCGGGCGCAAGCGAGTCCAGAGGAAGTAAGCGAAAGCGGTGTGAGCGAGGAACGCCGCCACCATCCACCAGGCAAAGTATTGAGTCATGTACTCGCCGGCTTCAGAGATGTTCGACTCGAACATAATGAAGATGACGCTTTGGGAAAACTCCTGCTGATAGATGAAGAAGTAACCCAGGCTGGCCATTGAGCAGGCCCACAGCACCACACCGATCAGTGCAGCCATGACACGTGTTTGTTTGGGGAACAGCAGCATCGGCGCAAGCCAGATGGCGCTCATCACAAAGGCCTGGCGGAACCCGGTAAAACCGGAGGTGCCTGTCAGTTGGATCAGTAGTTGGGTAATGCCGGAAAAATACCAGAAGAACAGGAACAGCCAGAGAAATCCTGTCCAGTCGAAACCTTTCGCAGACATACTGCTGCGTTTAAACAAAGCCATTCAGCGCTCCAGCCAGTAATCACTTCCATCGTCAGGACATCAATGTCACCGACGAACGGGCACCGCACGGATACCGAACGGCCATAATGAGCCGGAGTATCAACAAGCGGGCGTGAAAACTTCGTGAGTTGCCGGGGGGTGTAAAAAGGGGGACGGCAGGTCGGAAACAGCAGTGGGCTGCTTCCGAATCAAGCGAGGGGATCAGGCGTGAGGCACACGGTGAGTGACGGGCAAAGGCTGGGCCTGATTGCTTTGTGTCAACAAGCGCAATTGCGCGAGCTCCTGTTTCAACTGGTCGCGCTCGTCTTTCAACTGGCGTAATTCATCGCGACGGATCGTGACGTAAAGGGTTTGTGCTGGCCGTGCTGCGTGTACTGTGCCCATTGCTCACCTCGCAAATGGCTGCCTCAACTGTAAACCTGCCCCGCAATCGGGTGCTGACTTACTATCGGCGCTGATTTTGATTTCTTTTGCCCCGGAATGGAACTTTTTTATTTTTCATGGTCGTTGTGTCTTCGGCGCGATTAACGACGTTATCAATATGGATCGGGCACAATGCCCGGAAACTATGTGCCAGCGCTCTGGACTAACCCTCAATAGTCGCGTTGGGCTATAACCTTTGACACACATTTATTTGTAGTAGGGAGCATCAGCACATGCAACTCGGGATTATTGGACTGGGCCGCATGGGCGGCAATATTGCGCGGCGCCTGATGCTCAACGGTCATACCACCGTTGTTTACGACCGCAATACCGCCTTTGTCGACGCCTTGACCGCAGAAGGCGCCTCTGGTGTCATCGACCTGCCGGCGCTGGTCGCTGGCCTGGCCAAGCCACGTGCGGTGTGGGTCATGCTGCCGGCCGGCGCACCGACCGAAGACACCATCGACACCCTGAGCACCTTGCTCGAACCTGGCGATACCATCATCGACGGCGGCAACACCTTCTATAAGGACGACATCCGCCGGGCGAAAACCCTGTCAGAGAAAGGCCTGCACTACGTCGACGTCGGCACCTCCGGCGGCGTCTGGGGCCTGGAGCGTGGTTATTGCATGATGATCGGTGGCGAAGCCGAGGTGGTTAAACGCCTTGATCCGCTGTTCGAGAGCCTTGCACCGGGCCTGGGCGACATTCCTCGCACCAAGGACCGCAAGTCCGAAGACGATCGTGCCGAGCGCGGTTACATCCACGCAGGCCCGGCCGGTTCGGGCCATTTCGTGAAAATGATCCACAACGGCATCGAATACGGAATGATGCAGGCCTTCGCCGAAGGCTTCGACATCCTCAAGACCAAGGCCAGCACCAATCTGCCGGAAGATCAGCGTTTTGACCTGAACGTAGGCGACATCGCCGAAGTCTGGCGTCGTGGCAGCGTCGTGTCGTCCTGGTTGCTCGACCTGACCGCCGACGCGCTGGCCAGCGATCCGAAACTCGACGGTTACTCAGGCTCGGTGGCTGACAGCGGTGAAGGTCGCTGGACCATCGAAGCCGCCATGGAGCAATCGGTGCCTGTACCGGTGTTGTCGAACTCACTGTTCTCCCGCTACCGTTCGCGCGGGCAAGGCACCTTTGGCGACAAGATTCTCTCGGCCCAGCGCTTCGGCTTCGGCGGCCACGTGGAGACTTCGAAAAAATGACCCGTCTGATTCGCAATAAATCCAAGGCAGAACCCGCACCACCGACCACGCTGTTTCTGTTCGGTGCCCATGGTGATCTGGTCAAGCGTCTGCTGATGCCGGCGCTGTACAACCTGAGTCGTGACGGACTGCTTGGGGATGGATTGCGGATCATCGGCGTTGATCACAACGCCATCACCGATGAAGCCTTTGCAAAAAAACTCGAAGACTTCATTCGGGCCGAAGTGGCCGCCAAGGTCGGCAAGGGCGATCAAGCCCTTGACCCGGACTTGTGGGCCAAGCTGGCCAAAGGCATCAGCTACGTCCAGGGCGACTTCCTGGACGACAGCACCTATCAAGCCCTGGCGGCGAAAATCGCCGCCAGCGGCACCGGCAACGCCGTCTTTTACCTGGCCACCGCGCCACGTTTCTTCAGCGAGGTGGTGCGTCGTCTCGGCGCCGCCGGCTTGCTGCAAGAGTCGCCAGAAGCGTTCAGAAGGGTGGTGATCGAAAAACCCTTCGGTTCCGATCTGCATACTGCCGAAGCCTTGAACGCTTGCTTGCTCAAGGTGATGACGGAAAACCAGATCTACCGGATCGATCACTATCTGGGCAAGGAAACCGTGCAGAACATTTTGATCAGCCGATTCTCCAACAGCCTGTTCGAAGCGTTCTGGAACAACCACTACATCGATCACGTACAAATCACCGCCGCCGAAACCGTTGGCGTGGAAACCCGTGGCAGTTTTTATGAACACACCGGCGCCTTGCGGGACATGGTGCCCAATCACCTGTTCCAATTGCTGGCGATGGTCGCAATGGAACCGCCGGCCGCCTTTGGCGCCGATGCAGTACGCGGCGAGAAAGCCAAGGTGGTCGGTGCGATTCGTCCCTGGTCGGTCGAGGAAGCGTTGGCCAACTCGGTGCGCGGCCAATACGCGCCCGGCGAAATCGACGGCAAGGAGTTGCCGGGGTATCGCCAGGAAAACAACGTGGCGCCCGACAGCAACACCGAAACCTACGTCGCGCTGAAAGTCATGATCGACAACTGGCGCTGGGTCGGCGTGCCGTTTTACCTGCGCACCGGCAAGCGCATGAGCGTGCGCGACACCGAGATTGTCATCTGCTTCAAACCGGCGCCGTATGCGCAGTTCCGCGATACCGAGGTCGATGAGCTGCAGCCGACCTATCTGCGAATCCAGATTCAACCCAACGAAGGCATGTGGTTCGACCTGCTGGCCAAACGGCCCGGCCCGGCCTTGAAGATGGCCAATATCGAACTGGGCTTTGCCTACAAGGATTTCTTTGAAATGCAGCCGTCCACCGGCTATGAAACGCTGATCTACGATTGCCTGACCGGCGATCAGACGCTGTTCCAGCGCGCCGACAACATCGAGAATGGCTGGCGCGCCGTGCAGCCTTTCCTCGATGCCTGGCAGCAGGACGCGAGCGTGCAGAGCTATGCCGCTGGCGAAGACGGCCCGCAGGCTGCAGAAGATCTCCTGACCCGCGACGGTCGCGTCTGGCACGGTCTCGGATGATCGACGCACCGCAGCCTCCCATCCATTTTCTGCTCAGTGATATGGACGGCACCTTGTTGCTGCCCGATCACAGCCTCAGCCAGCGCACCCTCTCAGCCGTCCGCTCCTTGCGCGAAGCAGGCGTGCTGTTCAGCCTGGCCACCGGCCGTCCGCCCAAAGCCATGTTGCAGCAGATTGAAGCCTTGGGCGTCGACCTGCCAACGGCAGCGTTCAATGGCGGCACCATCGTCAACCCGGACGGCAGTTTGCTGGTCGCGCATTACGTGCCGGCAACGGCGGCGCTGACGGCATTGACGCTGTTTGCCGACCGGCCGGACATCGAAATCTGGGTGTTCAGTGGTGGCGACTGGTTGCTGAAAGATCCGAACGGCCCAATGGTGCCTCGTGAACAGCACGCCCTGGGTTATCCGCCAGTGGCGGTCGAGAGTTTTGAGCCGTACCTGGAACGCATCGACAAGATCGTCGCCACCAGCAGCAACACGCAGTTGTTGATTGAGCTGGAAGCGCTCCTGCTGCCCAAAGTGGAAGGCCAGGCACAAGTCTCCCGTTCACAGCCGATTTATCTGGACGTGACCGCGATGCAAGCCAACAAGGGTGCAGCGCTGGCGACACTGGCCGAATTTCTCGGTGTGCCGCTGGAGCAGACCGCGGCGCTGGGCGATGGCGGCAACGACCCGGCGATGTTTCACCGCGCAGGCTTGTCGATTGCCATGGGGCAGTCGGAAGAGGCGGTGAAGCGCCAGGCCGATGTTGTCACTGGAACCAACACCGAAGACGGTGCGGCTCAGGCAATCGAACGCTACATCCTGAAACGCTGAAACCTTTGTACTCGACAGCTCCTACAGGTTGATTGGTGTTACAGCCAGAAACTCACTGCATACCAGCCAAGAACACCCATCACCACGGTGTACGGCAACGCCATCCACACCATCCGTCCGTACGACAGGCGAATCAGCGGTGCAATCGCCGAGGTCAGCAGGAACAGAAACGCAGCCTGACCATTGGGCGTCGCCACGCTCGGCAGGTTGGTGCCGGTGTTGATCGCAATCGCCAGCGTCTCGAAATGCTCACGGCTCATGTGGCCGGAGATGAAGGCCTGTTTGACCTCGGTGATGTAAATGGTCGCGACGAACACGTTATCGCTGATGGCCGACAGCAAGCCGTTGGCAATAAACAGCATGCCCGGCTGTTGATCCGCTGGCAGCGCCAGCACCCACTGGATCAAAGGCGTGAACAGCTGCTGATCGTGAATCACCGCCACCACTGCGAAAAACACCACCAGCAGCGCTGTGAATGGCATGGCGTCCTTGAACGCGTTGCCGATGCGGTGCTCGTCAGTGATGCCAGTGAATGCGGTGATCAGCACGATCACCATCAAGCCGATCAGGCCGACCTCAGCAATGTGGAACGCCAACCCCGCAATCAGAATCAGCGCTGCCAATCCCTGCACGATAAGCGCTGCACGTTGGCGTGAGGTGCGTTCGGCATTGTCTTCGGCGGCGTAATTGGCCAGAACTGCACGCACGTTGTCCGGTAACAGCGTGCCGTAACCGAACCAGCGAAGTTTCTCCAGCAGGACGCAGGTCACCAGGCCTGCCACCAGGACCGGCAATGAAACCGGGGCGACTTTCAGAAAGAACTCAGAGAAGTGCCAGCCCATCTCGTGGCCGATCAGAAGGTTCTGCGGCTCACCGACCAATGTGCAAACACCGCCCAGTGCGGTACCCACGGCACCGTGCATCAGCAGGCTGCGCAGAAAGGCGCGGAATTGTTCGAGGTCGGCGTGATGAAGGGTGGGCAGGTGCTGGTCATCGCCAAACTCGCTGTCCTGACGCGGATCGTTGCCGGAGGCGACGCGGTGATACACCGAGTAAAACCCGACGGCTGCACTGATGATTACGGCGGTCACGGTCAAGGCATCGAGAAACGCCGACAGAAACGCCGACAGGAAGCAGAACATCAACGCCAGCAGTGGCTTGGAGCGAACCCCGAGCAGCAGTCGTGAGAACAGGAACAGCAGCAGGTCTTTCATGAAGTAGATGCCGGCCACCATGAACATCAGCAGCAGGATCACCGGGAAGTTGTGCACCAGCTCGTCGTAGAGTGCCTGGGGCGTGGTCATCTTCAGCAACAGTGCTTCGATCAACAGCAAGCCACCGGGCATTAACGGATAACACTTGAGCGCCATGGCCAGGGTGAAGATGAACTCCAGCACCAGCAGCCAGCCAGCCGCCACCGGGCCGACGGTCCACAACACCAGTGCGTTGAGAATCAGGAAACCGACAATGCTTGCCTTGTACCAGCGGGGTGAATGCCCGAGAAAATTGTGTGCGAACGCCTGAGCCATTGAACCGGGCATTGGCTACTCCTTGTATTAAGAAGCGCGCAACTTGCCGTAAGCAGGAGGGAAGATCAAGTGTAGGAAAACTGTGCAGGCCTATCCCAGATAGCGTGCGACGATCGCCCGATAGTTGCCATCCAGTGAATAGCCTCCGACGACAATGTTTCCATCGGCCTGCATGACCACTGAAGTCGCGGTATCCAGACTGCGGCCAAGGCGTGTACGAACCCAGCCGGCGCCTTTACCGAAGCTGCGATCGAGCTGCCCGTTGGGCAGATACCGCGCCAGAATGAAATCCGCCTCGACACCACCAATCGTGGCCCCGACCGTCACCACGCAGCCGTCCGGCAGTGCCTGTGCGTCGGTCCACTGGCAGCCGCGGTGACCGATCTCCAGCAATCGGGCCTGGCCTCCATTGCAATGAATGTCCGGGCGACCGTTGCTGTGTACTTTCAGTGCCAGGCAATGCATCGGGTCGCGGCTGCTGCCAAAACACTGCACATCGCCATTTTCCTGTTGGACGACCTGGCTGACCTGAGCGCTATACCTCCGTGCCTTGAAGGTCATGAAACCATCCACGGCGAAACAATCGTCGAGCCTGCCGTCGGTGTGATAGCGGGCCAGCAGACCTTCTTCAGGGAAATTGATCGACCCGCCCACCAGGATCCGGCCGTCTCGTTGCACCATCAGGCTGCTGAGCCAGGTGTTCATCAACAAGTGCCTGACAATCACGAAGCCACGACCGTTGAAGGTGTCGTCCAGTGAGCCGTCGGTGTTGAGGCGTATCAGCATGCCGACATGATCGGACAGTTCGAAGTGATGATTGGCCTGCAGCAGGATTCGACCATCCTCCTGCACGCAGATATCACAACCTTCTGCGCCCGATACGCCGGGGGGGAGCCAGGTGTCACGCACGCCTTGGGAAAGACCGCCCGGCAGACGCACGACGCAGCGGCCATTGTCGCCAAAACATTGAACCGGCCGACCATGCTGATCAAACAGGGCGAGGGCGGGTAGTGTCCAGTGAGCATTTTCGTAGTGCAGGCCGGCCACCAGAATGTGCCCATCGGGCAGTACGTGGACTTTGCCGGCCATGGCCTCGAAGCCGTGTTGAAATTGCCCGATGACGCTGCCTTGATTGCCGAACGCCAGATCTGCCGAGCCGTCCTCGAGCAAGCGAGCCAGGCCGAAGCGGCTACCGCCTGGCGTTCCGACCTTCGCCGCCACCAGCAACCTGCCACGTGAATCAATCGCGACCCCGTTGGCCATGCTTGAGAGGCTGCCAGCGAAATACACCTGGGTTTTGCCAGACGAGGCAAAGGTTGTATCAAGTTTGCCGGCGTTGTTCAGGGTTGCCGGTAATGCAAACGCGGTCTGGATTGACATGCACGCAGCTCCTTGCAAGTCGTCCTGAACCGGGAGTTTGGGTGGCGACTGTAAGGAAACATTCAATCCCTGAACGGCTGGATGCACAACTGTCATAACTAACAGGCGGAGGGTCACTGTGTGCCAGAACAGTGTCTTTTCGAACCACTGACAAGCCTGCCAAGTAGTTAGGCGCGTGCAAGTTCGAATAATAATCGGGGGAGGGCGCGGGTTACCGTTGGGTAACCCGCAAAACGCTTAGTGTGGCATCGACCACGATTGGAGTTTGTAACCCCCTTCGCTCAATTCCGCACGTGCCGCTTCAAGCAGGCATTCAAGTTGCGCTGGATCGGTATAGGCACTGCTTGGGATCTGCTTGCGGCCGATGCTGCGGGTGTTGGTGCGATCGATAACGGTAAGGCTGAGTTCGCCATTGCCGTCTTGTGGGGCCCAGGCCACGCATTGGAACGGTTGGAATGCGCGGTCGGCAATCAAAAGAGCTTCGTTGATGCGGAGCGGGGCGTTCATGGGTTTTTCTCTCTGTATGCCCAATCAAGTGATGTGCCGTCGGTTGGGCTTACCGTTCGGCTGGTTACTTGTACTGATGCCCGCAACCGGGGGGCGGGTCACATACAAGTAAAAGAAATATCAACTTTCTTTCATTGGCTCAAGGTGTGGACAGGATTTGAAAGCTGAATGAAAGGAAGGACTCGTTAGGTAACTGACTAAATTGCTTCTTATAACTAATAACGCAACCGCTCTATAGTCAAACGGTACAAGGTCGCGTCAAATTATTGCTATTGTTACAGCCAGGTCCGCCAAACGACTGTTTTTGATAATGTTTCATAAATTTGGCGCCAAGGAACAGTCATGATCGAAGTGCCTGCCTTACGACGTCTGTTAGTAGTGGACCCGTGCGACGACTGTTATCGTCTGTTGCCGGGTTTGCGCTCTGTCGGTTGGGACGTTGACAGCTGCACCCTGGAAAACGTTGCCGACAAAACCTGCGATGTCGGCCTGTTGCGTTTGCAGCCTTTTCAACTCGAACGCCCGGAAGCCGTCAAAGAGCTCATCAGCCGTAGCGGTACCGAGTGGATCGCCGTACTCAACCAGGAAGTCCTGCGATTGCAAAATGTCGGGGACTTTGTCTGCGAATGGTTCTTCGATTTCCATACCTTGCCATTCGATGTGTCCCGGGTTCAGGTGACGCTGGGCCGAGCGTTCGGGATGGCGCGCCTGCGTGGGCAGGGCACGGTTCACATTGATCAGCCTGAACACGAACTGCTTGGCGACAGCAAACCCATTCGCGAACTGCGCAAGTTGCTGAGCAAGCTGGCGCCCACCGAGTCTCCGGTATTGATCCGTGGTGAAAGCGGTACCGGTAAAGAACTGGTCGCCCGCACGCTCCATCGACAATCCCAACGTCACAGCAAACCCTTTGTCGCGATCAATTGCGGCGCAATTCCCGAACACTTGATCCAGTCCGAACTGTTTGGCCACGAGAAGGGGGCTTTTACTGGCGCCCATCAACGTAAGATCGGGCGGATCGAAGCGGCTAACGGTGGCACGTTGTTTCTCGACGAAATCGGTGATCTGCCCCTGGAGCTGCAGGCGAACCTGTTGCGTTTCCTCCAGGAAAAGCACATCGAGCGGGTGGGCGGCAGCCAGCCGATTCCCGTGGATGTGCGGGTGTTGGCCGCGACCCATGTCGACCTTGAGGCCGCGATCGAGAAGAAACGCTTTCGTGAAGATCTGTATTACCGCCTGAACGTGTTGCAGGTCGCGACCGCGCCCCTGCGTGAGCGCAATGGTGATCTGTCGATGCTGGCCAACCACTTTTCCCATTTCTACAGCCATGAAACCGGCCGCCGTCCGCGCAGCTTCAGTGAAGACGCCTTGGTTGCCATGGGTAAGCATGACTGGCCGGGCAATGTGCGCGAGCTGGCCAACCGGGTACGTCGCGGGTTGGTACTGGCCGAAGGCCGGCAGATCGAAGCGCGAGACCTGGGGCTGATCAGACCGCAGGCCGTTGCCGCGCCGATAGGCACACTGGAAGACTACAAGCACCGGGCAGAGCGCCAGGCCTTGTACGATGTACTTAACCGCCACAGCGATAATTTGAGCACCGCCGCCAAGGTGCTGGGGATATCCAGGCCTACCTTCTACCGTTTGTTGCACAAGCATCAGATACGTTAGACGCAAGATCTACTACAAAAAAAGCCCCGCTGGGATTGAAGTCGCAGCGGGGCTTTGTTGTTGTGGATTAGAAGTAGTACGGGAATTTCAGGCTGAAGGAAAAGTCTGGCGAGTCGTCGGTCAGGCCGATGGCCAGGTTGGGAACGATCGTCAGGTTATCGGTTGCTGCCAGGGTCATGCCGATGTTGAAGTTAGCCGAGTTGTAATCGCTGTTCGTAATCGATTGCCAATCGCCACCGTCCGGCTTGATCTTGCTCTTGCGGGCGAACTGATCGGTGAACGAGAACGACATACTCATCTTCTCGTTCAAGGCGAATGCAATGCCGGCGCCGACCTGCCAGGAGTTGCCCAGTTTCACGTCCCCGGGCACCTTGGAGTTGACCTGAGGGCTGATGTCGCTGAAAGAGTCTTCCATGTTGTAGGTGTAGGCCAGGCTGCCGAATAGCACGGCCGGATCGAAGGTCTTGACCAGCGAGATACCCGGGGTGATCGACCAGACACCATTGCCGGTAGGCAAGTCTTCGGGTACCGCGAGGTTATCGTTGTTCGGCTCTTGGACCAGCTTGATGCCGTATGGATCCTTACCGGTAGGCGCCTTGACGCGCAGTGTAACGACCGCATCGGGCAGGTTGACCGACTCATCCAGAAACTTGTAAGCAACGCCAACGTTCACATCGCCGATGGTCGGGTCGCGGGTAACGGTGGCGTCCGACGTCACCGGGCCTGCGCCACCGGCGCCACCGGAGGAGTACGTTGATTCGCGATAAACCACGGGGACGTTAATGTCGAACTGCCAGCGTTGTCCCGTGTTGTAGCGGGCGGTCAGGTCCAGGGTCCAGTTATCCGACTTGATGCGGTCAATGTCGATGTTGCCGAGAAAAATCGAGTCCAGTGCCAGAAAGCCATTGAGCGTCAGCGCACGGGTATCGTAGTGCGTGTAGGTCACGCCAGTTTCGAAACTGAACTTGCCACCACCGAAGAAGCCGCTGGCTTCGTCATACAGGTTGGAAACGCTTTGCGCAGGCTCCGAATCATCCTTGAGCGATTGGCCGTATGAGCTGCCTGTGGTTCCCGGCGCACCGGCGGCCACCGTCTGGCCACCCCTGGTCGTTTCGGCAGGGGATTTGGTCAGGCGTTTGGGAGCCGGTGTCGCAGGTGCTTCTTCGACTTGGCGAACGCGTTGCTCGAGTACCATCAGCGCGTTCTGTTGTGCTTCGTAACGTTGTTTCAACTCCATGAGTTCTTGTTTTAGCATCTCGACCTGGGGGTCCGGTGCTGCGTATAGCAGTGTCGCCGGGGCCAGGCTACTCAAACAAACGATGGCTCTGAACGTCAACGATCGGTGCATGGGTTAGCCGTCCCTACTGACTTCATCTGATGAGACTGAGCGTAGATCAGAATCCTTGAGTGCGAAGACCTTTGAGCTGGTCTAGGTTGCCGTTCAGCGACCCGCCTGTCGCCACGTTGTCACGCAGCACGACATGGAGGGACGTGAGGTTGCTGACCTGGTTACCACCGCCGAGCAACGTCGTGTTCTGCATCAGTCCACCCTGGCCCAGGCGTTGTACGGTACTGCCCTGATTGTTGTTGGCCACGATGTTGAGTTGCACACCCGTACCGGCCGAGGAAATGCTCAGTGAGCCCGCGCCATTGGCGCCGACCAACGTCGAGCCTGCGGCCAGTGCCTGGCCCTGCTGTTGTGTTGTTGGCGCTTGGTTAGCCTTCGTGACGGTGATATCAACGTTGTTGTAGGCAGTGTTATGGTCGCCGGCAGCACGCACGACCTGAGTGACGCCTTCGGTGCTGTTGAGGCCGCTGCCGCCAGTGACGATGCCGGTGCCTTGCGAACTCGCTGAGCCATTACCTTTTTCGTTGATTATCGACACATAGAACTGTGGCGTGATGGTCGATTGTTGAATTTGCATCGAGGAAGTTGCCCCGATCACTTCACCGTTGGCATTTTGCCAGGTGGTGGTCATGACAATGCCGAAACTGATGATCCGTCCCGGCATGACATAGCGGCCTCGCAGGCTCGCCAATTCCTGATCGTTCAGTTCAATGGGTTTGAATACCTGCGCCTGGGTCGGCAGGCTGGCGGCCAGGCAAACCATCGCCAGCCAGATTGGAGTCTTCATTGGAATGCTCCCGGAGCGTCGTGCTCCCTTGTTATTAGAAGAAGTCGCTTTGGATGAATCCGAAATCCATCAACTCTGTGTCTTGCACCGGGCTGAAGGTGTTGATGCGGTTCTTGGCGGTCAGTGGCAGGGGTGGGTCGAGCAACGCATTGGCTTTGTCGTAGCCCTGGCCGATGACGGCAAAGATGATGCCGTTCCAGCCTTTTACAAAGTCTTCTACTTTGTAACGTTTATGACCGAGTACCGGATCGCCGATATAGACCCAGCCCTGATGGACTCTTTGCATGACCACAAAATGTTTGTAGCCACGGATATCCATGAGTACCACAACCGGAATTCTGATCTCGCTCAACGTTTCCGTCGCTACCCGGTAACCACGGGCCCGCATGCCGAGACTTTCCACGTAGCGCTTCATGTCGAGCATGGAAAAGCCCTGGACGCGGACAAGATCCTGATCGGAGTGTGCCAGCATGCCTTCGATGATTTGTTCTTCATTCACGTCCAGCCAATAGGCCTGGCGCAATATCGTCGCCAGCGCAGCTGCGCCACAACTGAAGTCGGTTTTCTGTTGGACCAGGTCGGCAAACTTGCGCTCGCGTATGCTTTGGATCGGCTTGAACACCACCGCGCCGCCCGGCAGGACGGAAAGTGGTAGTTGCGCAGCCTCGATCACACTGGCTACGCAAAGCAAAAATGCCAAGGCGATAATGCGCATAGTGGGACGCCTTCTGGTTGTGTTGAAAAAGGCCCCCATAAGGGGGCCTCCAGAGACAACAATTAGAACGACTGGTTGGAGATAGCCAGCGAGTTGCTTTGTTGGTTACCCACACCGGCAGCCACGTTGACGCCCAGGTTGCCACTGCCGCCATTCACCGAACCACTCAGGGTTGCAGTGTTGGTCACAGGGTTGGCCCAGCCAGTTGGAGTCAGCACTTGATAGGAGTAGGTGTTACTCAAATCATATGAGCTGCTTTCACTGTAGCTTTTCGCTTTTGCGTACTCAGATTCGGACGACTTGCTGCCCGATTTTTCGTACGAGGAGGCGGACGATTTTTCCCACGATTTATCGAAGGATTTTTCGAACGAGGAGTCGGTGGAATGTGATTTCGATTTATCGATCGATACATCGAGCGATGCGTCAAGCGATGCGTCAAGCGATGCTTCGACACTCACACTGCGGCTTTGCTCGCGACGACCGTTATCCCAAGTAACAGTCTTGGACGCATCAAAATCAGCGTTCACATCAGCGTTCACATCAACGTTCAAGTCAAAACTGCTGCTAGAGCTCCTATCCGTACTCCTGGAGCCGCTCACATCTACGCTTTTGGAACCGCTGGCCTCAGAGCTCCTGGATCCGGCCGCGGCCCAGCTCGAAGAAGCGCTTTGACTGCCGCTAGCCTCGAATGACTTCTCTTTAGAGAAACTACCGCTGGCCGTTTTGGTAAACGTCAGCGTATCTATGGTGTACGTCCGATCAGCGTTGTTATTCACTGTCAGGCCAGGACCGCTTTGATTGGCAGAGGCGCTGGCTGATGCGTTACCCAGCGGGGCATTGGAGTTGGCAATTGCCATAGTGTTTTTCTGTTGGTTGAGGTCGCCGCCAGCAATGTTGATCCCCATATTGCCGCTGCTGCCATCGCCAGATCCGCTCATCACGGCAGAGTTTTGGGTGCCGTAGTTGTAGACCTTGTTGTTGTTGCTGTATTGCGTGACTCGAGCGGTGGCTTCGGAATTGCCGAACACGAAGCTGTTATCGAGGCTGGAGGTGGAACCAGCGTTTGCGATGGCGGCCGCGTTGTCTTGTTGGTTGCCGGCGCCTGCTGCCACGTTGATGCCGACGTTGCCGCTCGCGCCTGAGCCAGAGCTGCTCATCTCGGCGGAGTTCTCAGTCCCTTCGTTGAGGATGCGGTTGCCGGTACTGGACTGCCTGTCGTTCGCATTGGCGGTCGCGTCGGTATGGATCCATGTTGGAGGAGGAGTGTGGTGATTGTTGTGATGACCATTATGGTGACCACGCCGATCGTTCTGTCCAGCTTGTGCAGCAACAGCCAAGACCGCAGCGATTGCAAAAACCAGAGGTTTTATTGCCATCGAAGGTTTCATGGTGGTTCTCCGTACTTATTTTAGGTTAAGTGTTGTACCTACCTGTTTGGGTCAATCCGTGACCCGTACGCTCAGGGTGTTGGCCGTTCGGTTTCCCACCCCGGCGCTCTGATTCAACTGGATCACCCCACGGCTACCGGTGAAGGCCTGATCGCTGGTAGCGACCTGGCGATAGCCTGGTGCAGAGTCAGTTGGATCGGAGTTGGTGATCAGCGCCACGTTCTGTTGCCTGAGGACGCTGTCGTCGATACTTTGCGGCTGTGTGCTGATGCTTATCCGCAGGGCATTAGCTTGCTGGTTGCTGGCGCCCGCGCTCTGGTTGACGCCCAGTACGCCGTTGCCGTGGCTGAAAGAATCGCCTTGAATGCTGGATCGAGCATCGATACTGGGGTCGACCACCGTCCGCAGCCGTTGGCGAATCTGTGTGGTCGCGCTGGCTCCATGGCCAACGGCGATGGCCCGGGCGTTAGCCTGTTGCTGTAGATCGCCGGCAGCCTGGTTGACGGCGAGGTTGCCCTGGTACTGCATGCCCGAACCGTCGATTTCGGCGTTATTGATGACGGGAGGTTGGGCAAAGGTCGATGCACTGCAAAACATGGCGATAATCAGCAGCGTACGATTCATCTTAACGGTCTCCCGTCATGACTTTCATAGCACCCAGGCCTTGCTGGACGCTTGAATTGACCATGTTGGCAATACCGTTGCCGGCATTTCCCGAACGTCCAGCGGGGAGGTTGGAAAGCTGGCTCTGGTTGCTGATATTGCCGCCCAGGTTGCTGGAACCTTGAGCGACCAGGCGTGTGATGCCTGCACCACTGGCGACACCGGCAAAGTCTCCGTCGCTCAACTCGTTCGTTTGACTGTGGATAGTTTTGGACGGGTTGGCATTGGCGGTCGTGGGGCTGGGGTCGGGCATCACCGGCGCACGCGTTGCCATGCGCGGTTGGACATCGCGTTTGATAATGATGATGCCGTTGTCAGCGTGTACAGGCAGGCAGACACTTGAGCCCAGTGCGCATCCGATCAGCAGGAGGCTATAGATGTTGTTTTCAAGTTTCCCCACGGCGGCAATTCCTTCTGTAAGTGGAACGCTGGCCCTTATCAGCGTTGCGAGGTAGAGAGCAGAAGGTGTGCCGGTTTTTTTTTATCTTTTAAAAACAGTTGGTTGGCTTTAATTGTCGAGGTGGTCAAAAAATTTAGTAACGCCATTGAGACAGAGCCACGCAAAAACGCCGTCCAAGCTGGCGGTTTTGCTCGCTAAGGGCGCTGAAGGCGGGTTGTATCAGTGGTTTAACATTTTCTTGCTGGAGTGCTCGAGTCGCTCTAGCTCGCTGGTTTTAGCAAGGATGGGTGTTTCAGGAATGGACATTGGCGGCAGGGCGGGGAGTCCGCTGGTCAGGCCTTGAGCAAGCGCGTCACAGCCTCGAATGCTGCGTCCTTGCGCTGTTGCCAATCACCTTGCAGTACCTGGCAAGGCTGGCGGTGCAGGTCAAGCCATTGGCGGCTGGCCTGGAAAAACGCCTGGCGTTCTGCCAGTTGCGGTTGGCAACGCTGCCCGTCGTCATGCCAGGTCACGGTTTCAGGGCTCAGCAGCAAATGCAGGTCGTAGTGCCGTGCCAGCAATGCTTGTTCGATCCACGTCGGGCAAGCGCCAAACAAAGTCTGGCTCCAAAGGATATTGCTTAATAGGTGTGTATCGAGAATCAACAGGGATGGTTGTCTGGCGCGTGCTTCATCTTCCCATCTCAGCTGGCCATGTGCTATGCGTGCAATGTCATCGTAGCAGGTTTCCCGGGCTTCGCTTTCGATGAAGCGCCGAACGTACTCGCCGACCAATATGCCGCCAAAATTGGCGTGAATCTCACTCGAAAGCCAGCTTTTGCCACTGGACTCGGGGCCTGTGAGTACCAGAACTTTCATGTGCGCAACGCCGGATCGGCCCGCCATTCCCGCCAGCCTTGCACGGCAATCAGGGCGAACAGCGCGTAGAGCCCGGCGGTCAGGTACAGGTCTTTGTAGATAAACAGCCCGACGAAGATCACATCCAAGGTGAACCACAGCGGCCAGCATTGAATGCGTTTTTGCGCCATCCATAACTGCGCCACCAGGCTGAAGCCAGTCAGTGCCGCATCGAGCCAGGGTTGTGCGGCATCGGTCCAGTTCGCCATTGCAGCGCCCAGCAACAGACTGCCGATCGCGCCAATGAGCAGACTCAAAGCGACCGATTTACCGTCGAGCAGGCTGACCTGCCGACCATGGTGCGCGCCCCTCGCATGCGTCCACTGCCACCAGCCATAGAGCTGCAATGCGGCGTAGATCACCTGCAGGAGCATGTCCGAGTAGAGCTTCACCTCAAAAAAGATCCAGCTATAAAGCAGCACCATGACCAGGCCGATCGGCCAGCACCAGGGGTTCTGTTTGACCGTCAACCAGACGGCAATGACACCGAGGGCAGCGGCAAACAGTTCAAGCCCGGACATGGAGGTTCCTTGGGGGAAGTCGAAGAGGAGCGGATTGTAACGGCAGGCGCTGCCAAGTAGAACCGGCGTGCGCCGCCCTGTGTAGCAGCTGTCGAGCTCGCGAGGCTGCGTTCGGCTGCGTAGCAGTCGTGAAATCAGACACCGCAGTGTGTCAGAAAAAACTTGCAGGCAGGATTGACGACTGCTCCGCAGCCGAAGGCAGCCTCGCAAGCCCGGCAGCTGCTACAGGGCTGTCGTTACACCCGGAACTGCTTGAGCAGCCCGTTCAACTGCTCACTCAATTCCTTCAGATGAACGCTGGCCACGCTCGACTGTTCAGCCGCCAGCGCCGTGCTGTGAGACAAACCGGCCGCCTGGGTAACGTTCTGGTTGATGTCCTCGACCACATGCGCCTGTTGCAAGGTTGCGCTGGCGATGGAAGCGTTCAACCCGTTGAGGTTGCGCAGCGCCTGGGCAATGGCATTCAGGCTTGCACCGGCCAGGCCGGCCTGCTCGATGGTCAACTGCGATGCGCGGCTGCTGTCGCCGATCACTTTGACCGCCGCTTCGGAGTGGCTTTGCAGGCGTTCGATCATCGACTGGATCTCGGCCGTGGACTTCTGGGTACGCTGGGCCAGCAGTCGCACTTCATCGGCCACCACCGCAAAACCGCGACCTTGCTCGCCGGCCCGGGCGGCTTCGATGGCCGCATTGAGGGCCAGCAGGTTGGTTTGCTCGGCGATGGAGCGGATCACTTCGAGGACGCTGCCGATCTGCGTGCTTTCGGCGGCCAGGGTACGAATCACCTCCACCGCCTGGTCGATGGTGGACGACAGCTTGTCGATCTGTTGCAGGCTGCCATCGATATTGACCTGACCTTGCTGCGCCTGAGACTCGGCATCGCGCATTTCGCTGGCGGCGTGCTCGGCGTTTTTCGCGACGTCGTGTACGCCATACGTCACTTCATTGATTGCTGTGGCCACCAGTTCCATTTGCTGGGACTGTTGCTGACTGCGTTGCTGGGCCTGGGCGGCGTCGTTGCCCAGTTCGCTGGAAGACTGGCCCAGGGCACTGGCAGACACTTGCAGTTCCCTGATCACCAGTCGCAGCTTGGCGGTGAAGGCGTTGAAGTGACGTGCCAATTGCGTGACTTCATCCTGGCCATGGGTGTCGAGGCTGTGGGTCAGGTCGCTCTCGCCGCTGGCGATGTTGGCCATGGCGTTCACGGTTTCCTGCAGTGGACGCACGATGCTGCGGGCAATCAGGATGACCAGCAGCGCCATGATCAGGGCAATCACCAGCCCCACGAACGAAGCCTTCCAGACCTGGCCATAGAACTCGGCCTGCATGTCATCGATATACACGCCCGAACCGATCACCCAACCCCAGGGTTCGAAGAGTTTGATGTAGGAAGTTTTTTCTACCGGAGCGCTGGCGCCCGGTTTCGGCCAGCGATAGTCGACGGTGCCGGCACCCTTGGTCTTGGCGACGGCGACCATTTCGTTAAACAGGGCAAAACCGTCCGGGTCGCGGATCGCCGAGAGGTTCTGGCCATCGAGTTTCGGGTTGGCCGGGTGCATGATCATCACCGGCGTCAGATCATTGATCCAGAAGTAGTCGTTCTGGTCATAGCGCAGACCGCGAACGGCGCTCAGAGCTTGCTTCTGTGCAGCATCGCGGGTGAGTGTGCCGGCGGTTTCGAGGTCGTGGTAATAGGTCAGAATGCCACTGGCGGTTTGCACCACATGCTGGGTTTTCTGAGCCTTGGCGTGGTACAGGTCATCGTGAATCTGCTTGAGCATCAAGACGCCCAACGTCATTAGCATCAGGACGGCCACGATCAAGATGAGCCACAAACGTCGGCTGATCGACATACTGCGCAAGCTGTTCATAACGCTGTCACTCCGGTTTCTTTTTCTTGTAATAAATGATCGCCAGCATCCAACCACACTTTGCCAATCGGTCATATCCGACCCAAGTCCAATAACGCGGCAGCGTTAATCAGACTTGTCTGATAGGATTTCGGCCCCGCACGGAAAAACCTGAATCCAAGTTGATTTTTCACGGAATTTTTATGGTTTCGGCTGGATTCTATGCGCGCGGTGCAGCAGCGACGCTGACCGCAGTCAACGTTCTGAAAAAAATATTTACGGGGCATGCCGTAGCGCATCGCTTCTTGGGGGATTGATGGATCTTTGGACTGCCTTTTCGGCATTGATTCTTGGGGTTGTAGAAGGGCTGACGGAGTTTTTGCCGATTTCCAGTACCGGGCACCAGATCATTGTGGCTGACCTGCTCGACTTCGGTGGCGAGCGGGCCATGGCCTTCAACATCATTATTCAGTTGGGGGCGATTCTGGCGGTGGTGTGGGAGTTTCGCCGCAAGATATTCGATGTGGTTATCGGTTTGCCGACGCAGCCGAACGCTCGACGCTTTACCGCGAACCTGCTGATCGCCTTTCTGCCGGCTGTGGTATTGGGGGTGATTTTCGCTGATCTGATCCACGAGTATCTGTTCAACCCGATCACCGTGGCCACGGCGTTGGTCGTGGGCGGTATCGTCATGCTGTGGGCTGAGCAGCGTCAGCATGAAGTGCATGCCCAAACCGTTGACGAAATCACCTGGAAAGACGCGCTGAAAGTTGGCTTTGCCCAGTGCCTGGCAATGATTCCCGGGACCTCGCGCTCCGGCTCGACGATCATTGGCGGTTTGCTGTTCGGCTTGTCGCGCAAGACCGCCACCGAGTTTTCTTTCTTTCTGGCGATGCCGACCATGGTCGGCGCGGCGGTGTACTCGGGCTACAAGTATCGCGACCTGTTCGTGCCGTCTGATTTTCCGGTGTTCGCGATCGGTTTCGTCACGGCGTTCATCTTCGCGATGATTGCCGTCAGAGCCTTGCTCAAGTTCATCGCCAGCCACAGCTACGCAGCGTTCGCCTGGTATCGCATCGCATTCGGCCTGGTCATCCTGGCCACCTGGCAGTTTGGCTGGGTCGACTGGACCGCGGTCAAGCCATGAATGACGCCAGCGCGCGCAACAAACCCGGACGCAAGCCCGCAGGAGAGCTTCGCAATCTCCAGCTGAAACTGTTGGTGTTTGCGGTCCTGTGCGCGCTGCCGCTGTACGGCTCGATGTCGTTGTGGTTGCGTGGGGTTTCCGTGATTCCCTTGGCGGCGTACGGAGTGGTCAGCCTGCTGGCGTTCTTGCTGTACTGGAGCGACAAGCGCAAGGCGCGCGCCGACCATTGGCGCACACCTGAGAACGTGTTGCATGCGGTGGAGCTCGCCGGTGGCTGGCCGGGCGCCTTGCTGGCGCAGCAGCTGTTTCGGCACAAGACGCGCAAGCTCTCGTTTCAGCTGGTGTTCTGGATCATCGTGCTGATGCATCAGGTGTTCTGGATCGATCAGCTGTTTCTCGGCGCCCATCTGTTCGCGCTGCTTTAAAGCAGCAGTCCGACCTGGGTGCGCTTGGGCAACTTGCTCACCACCAATTGATGGGAACGCTGCAACAAGCCTTGCAGCTCTTCAGGGCCCAACGGGTAGGGCGTTTCCATGATGATCCACTGAGCCCGCGCCAGATACGGCGCCGGGCGGATTCCCGGGCGGTCGCAATGACCGAGAAACAAGTCCTTGTCGACCTTGAAGGCCAAGGATTCGCCCCGCAGATTCTGCAAGGCAAACATCTTGTTCCCCGCAATCGAAAACACCCGTACGCCACCCCACTTGTAGTCTTCCCGCGCACCCGGCAGCGCGAGACAGAATTGCGCGACATCCTCTTCGCTCATACGTCCAGCCTTCATATCAGTCGGTCCCCACAGGCATTGAATGATTCGATCAAATGGTCGAGCCAGGCGCGTACGGCCGGCATCACCCCGCGCCGATGAGGGTAGACCGCTTGCAGCCAGCCGCCAGGCAGCGACCAATCAGGCAGCAACTGCACCAGCGAGCCGTTTTCCAGTTCCTGCTCGCAATACATCATCGGCAGCATGGTAAAACCCTGGCCGGCGAGGGTGCAGGCCTTGCGCACGATAAAGTCATCGATGCCCAATCGCGCTTCGAGAGTGAAATCGCAGCTTTTGCCCTGTTGGTCGAGCAGGCGGATATGCACCATGCGGTCGGCCTCCAGGGCGCCGAGCACGGGCAGGTTTTTCAGGTCTTCGGGGTGGTTGATTTCACGCCCGTGCAAAAAACCGGGGCTGGCGACCATCGCCATCTGCGCCTGACGCAAACGTCGGGTGACCAGCAGCGGATCCTCATCGCCCAACTCACGTACTCGCAGCGCCACGTCGACGCCCTCGGTCACTAGGTCGACGCGGCGGTTGAGCAACATGACCTCCAGTTGAACCTGAGGATACTTCTCAAGGAAATCGCTGATTACTGGCGGCAGAATTTCGTGGGCCAATCCGACGGGGCAGGACACTCGTAAACGCCCGCGAGGTTCGCTGGACATGCTGGCGACGGCTTCATCGGCCATTTCAGCTTCCAGCAGCATCGCCTGACAGTGCCGCAGGTAACGTTCGCCCACGGCGGTCAGCTTGAGTTGTCGGGTGGTGCGTTGCAGCAGGCGCGCGCCAAGGCGCTCTTCCAGCTCGGCGATGCGCCGCGACAATCGCGACTTGGGAATTCCGAGCAAACGCCCGGCTGCCGCGAAGCCACCGGCTTCAACCACCTTGGCGAAGTAGTAGAGATCATTGAGGTCTTGCATGGTGGGAGCTCTATTGTTCTATCAGTGGGACGAACTATCGCATTGTCGCAGTCTAATCAGCTATTGGTTTCGTCTGTAGGATTCTCCCCATCAGATCGCCTCGTAGCGATCCTCACCTGGAGATCCCACATGAAACTGCTGCATATCGATTCGAGCATTCTTGGTGACAACTCGGCTTCCCGTCAGCTGAGCAGCGAAGTCGTTAAAGCCTGGCAAATCGCCGAGCCGACTGCCGTGGTGACCTATCGCGACCTGGCCGCCGATGCCATCAGCCATTTCTCCGCCACGACCCTGGTTGCCGCCGGTACCACCGCTGAACTGCGCAACGCCGCCCAACAGCACGAAGCCGAGCTGAGCGCCACCACCCTGGCCGAATTCCTCGCCGCCGATGCCGTGGTGATTGCAGCTCCGATGTACAACTTCACCATCCCGACCCAACTCAAGGCCTGGATCGACCGCATCGCCGTTGCCGGTCAGACCTTCCGTTACACCGAAGCCGGCCCTGAAGGCCTGTGCGGTGGCAAGAAAGTCGTGATCGTATCGACTTCCGGCGGTCTGCATGCGGGCCAGGCGACTGGTGTTGCTCACGAAGAGTACTTGAAGGTGCTGTTCGGCTTCATCGGTATCACTGACCTCGAGTTCGTCCGTGCCCATGGCCTGGCCTACGGTGACGAAGTCCGCACCAAAGCCATGAGCGACGCTCACACGCAAATCAGCGAGCAGTTGTTCGCCGCTGCGTAAGGCTTCTGTAAAGAAAATCAAACAGCTCGAGCAATACCCAAAAAACTCTGTATTCTGACCACGCAAGTGCCAGATGCGGAGTTTTTTGTTTCTGGCTGTTTCGGAATTTCATTAAATAGTGGCCCGAGTTATGCAGTCGAGGATTAACGTCCCCGGTCAGTAGCCAGGTGGAGCCTCCCATGGTGCGTCTTTGTGCAACCTTGCTGATTTGCCTGCTCAGCAGCCTGAACTCAGTGCACGCCGCGCCTGCGCCGCATCCTCACTGGAGCGTCGGTTTCCATGAGATGAGCTTTCTCGACCCTCTGGACTTGCAGCCGATGCGCGCCATCGCTTTCTACCCCTCCAGCGACAAGGAACACTCCAGCATCCTCGAGGGCTACACGGTCGAAGCGGGCGAAGATACCCGAGTCGCCATCGGCCGTTTCCCGATGCTGATGCTGTCCCACGGCAACACCGGAACCCCGCTGGCCTTAAACGACCTCGCCACATCGCTGGCACGCAAAGGGTTTGTGGTGGTGGCGGTGATCCATCCCGGTGACAACTCCAAAGACCACAGCCGCCTCGGTACGTTGAGTAACCTTTACGGTCGGCCCATCCAGATTTCCGAAGCCATTACCGCGACGCTGGGCGATCGAATGCTCGCGCCCTTCGTCAATGCCGATCAGGTGGGTGTGATCGGTTATTCGGCGGGCGGGGAGACGGCGCTGATTCTGTCCGGCGCTACACCAGACCTGGACCGTCTGCGCCGCTATTGTCAGGAGCGCCCGGACGACCGCGATGCCTGCAACACCCAAGGCGAATTGATTGCTGACCGTGATGACTTGCAACCGGTGGCCGACCCTCGGGTTCGCGCCTTGTTGCTCATGGCGCCGCTGAGCCTGAAGTTTGGTCGCCATACCCTGGCCGACGTGCATGTGCCTGTCCTGCTCTACAGCGGCGACGGCGACAAACTGGTGGCGTTCGACAAGAATGCCGCGGCGCTTGCGCGCAAACTGCCGATCGCACCGGACTTCAAGTTGCTGGCCGGGGCAGGGCACTTTGTGTTCCTGGCGCCGTGCAATGAAGAGCAGATCATCGCCATGCCGGCGCTGTGTACCGATGCCGATGGCGTAGACCGCAAAGACATCCATCGCACCATGGTGTCCGAAGCGGGGCGTTTCTTCTCTCACGCGCTTGGCAAACCGACCCGGGCCGGAATGCAGACGGCGGATCAGTGAAATTCACACCATTCGCGGCCGATCAGGCCATGGCGCGGCGTTTCAGTAACAGGGTCAAACCGAGTCCTGCCACCGACAACAACGCCGCGCTGAAGAAAATCCATGTGTACCCGAGGTTCAACGCCACGGCGCCCATCAACGGCCCGGCAATCGCCAGCGCCAGATCGAAAAACACCGCGTAAGCACTCAGTCCCGCCCCGCGACTGGAGTTGGGCACTTGCTTGATCGCTTCGACCCCCAGCGCCGGATATACCAGCGACAGACCGAACCCGGTCAGGCCTGCGCCGATCAGCGCATAACCGGTCGAAGGCGCGAACCACAGCAACACCAGGCCCACCGTTTCAATGCTCATACAGGCAATGGCCGAGGTGAATCCACCGAAACGGCTAATGCTGGAGATGAACAACAGTCGCGCCAGAATGAAACAAACGCCGAACACCGTCAGGCAATAAGCCGCGCCGGCCCAGCCACGGCTGACGTAATAAAGGGTAATAAAAGTGGTCAGCGTGCCATAACCGATGGAGGCGAGGCTCAGGCTCGCACCGAACGGCGCAATGCGCCCGAACACCGCCCAGAACGGCAGGCGTTCGCCGCGAATCACCGGCACCGAGGGTTTGTTGCGGATCAGCAACAACGCCGCCAGCGCCAGCACCGACAGCGCGATCCCAAGACTGGCGAACCCCAGTTCGCCGACCATCACTACCCCCAGCGGCGCGCCAATGGCGATGGCACCGTAGGAGGCGATGCCGTTCCAGGAGATCGATCGCGCGGTATGTTCAGCGCCCACCTGACCCATGCACCAACTGATGGTCCCGACCCCGATCAAGCCTTGGGCGATCCCCAGCAACAAACGGCCAGCGATCAGAATCAACAGACTCAGCAACGGAAGACTTTGCAGCAGCGTTGAAATCAACGTCAGCACGCCGCTCAACACAATCCCCGATAACCCGTAAACAATCGCCCGTTTCGTGCCGATGCTGTCCGACAGGCGCCCGGCCATCGGGCGGCTGAGCAGGGTGGCCAGGTACTGCGAGCCGATGGTCAGCCCCGCGATGATCGCGCTGAAACCCAGCTGCTCATGGACATACCCCGGCAACACCGCAATCGGCAGGCCGATGCAGAGGAAGGCAATAAAGGTATAAAAGACAATGGAGACGATCTGCAGGGTGATCGCCATGGAGCTTTGCGGGGGTAGTTGCTGCACAGACATGAGGGCTCGTTCGCGGGCGGCGGTAGGAGACCTGCATCATGGCGCGGGCTGCAAATAAAAGGAAGCAGGCTAACTATGTTCGTAGGCTTTGAGGGCCTCTTCGCGAGCAAGCCCGCTCCCACAGGGGAACGCCTTTCACATGTGGGAGCGGGCTTGCTCGCGAAGGTCTCGGCACCAAAACATCCCATGTCCCTGAAATGCAAAAAGCCCCGTCACAAGGACAGGGCTTTTTATTTATAGCGAACGCTTAGAACACAACGCCCTGGCTACGCAGGTAGTCGTCATAGGTGCCACTGAAGTCGATCACGCCGCTAGGGCTGAGTTCGATAATGCGGGTGGCCAACGACGATACGAACTCACGGTCGTGGCTGACGAAGATCAGCGTGCCCGGGTAGTTCTCCAGCGCCAGGTTCAGCGCCTCGATGGATTCCATGTCCAAGTGGTTGGTCGGTTCGTCCATGATCAGCACGTTCGGCTTTTGCAGGATCAGCTTGCCGAACAGCATGCGACCTTGCTCACCACCGGAGATGACCTTGACCGACTTGAGGATCTCGTCGTTGGAGAACAGCATACGGCCGAGGGTACCGCGAACGATTTGCTCGCCGCCCTGGGTCCATTGGCCCATCCAGTCGAACAGGTTGCAGTCGTCTTCGAAGTCGTGCGCGTGGTCCTGGGCGTAGTAGCCCAGTTCCGCGGCGTCGGTCCACTTCACAGTACCGGCATCCGGGGTCAGTTCGTTGACCAGGGTGCGCAGCAGGGTGGTTTTACCGATACCGTTCGGGCCGATGATCGCGACGCGCTCGCCAGCTTCAACCTGGAAGCTGAAGTCCTTGAACAGTGTCTTGCCATCGAAGCCTTTGGCCATGCGCTCGACGATGACCGCCTGACGGTGCAGCTTCTTGGTTTGTTCGAAACGGATGAACGGGCTCACACGGCTCGAAGGCTTGACCTCGGCCAGCTGGATCTTGTCGATCGCCTTGGCGCGGGAGGTTGCTTGCTTGGCTTTCGAGGCGTTGGCCGAGAAGCGGCTGACGAACGATTGCAGTTCCGATATCTGCGCTTTCTTCTTGGCGTTGTCCGACAGCAGTTGCTCGCGGGACTGGGTCGCCACGGTCATGTATTCGTCGTAGTTGCCCGGGAACAGGCGCAGCTCGCCGTAGTCCAGGTCAGCCATGTGGGTGCACACGCTGTTCAGGAAGTGACGGTCGTGAGAGATGATGATCATCAGGCTGGAGCGCTGGGTCAGGATGTTTTCCAGCCAGCGGATGGTGTTGATGTCCAGGTGGTTGGTCGGTTCGTCGAGCAACAACACTTCAGGATCGGAGAACAGCGCCTGAGCCAGCAATACGCGCAGTTTCCAGCCTGGGGACACTTCACTCATCGGGCCGAAGTGCTGCTCGATGCCGATACCCAGGCCCAGCAGCAATTCGCCAGCACGGGATTCGGCGGTGTAGCCGTCCATCTCAGCGAACTCGGTTTCCAGTTCAGCAACGGCCATGCCGTCTTCTTCGGTCATTTCCGGCAGCGAGTAGATGCGGTCGCGCTCGGCCTTGACCTTCCACAGCTCTTCGTGACCCATGATCACGGTATCGATCACGGTGAATTCTTCGTAGGCGAACTGGTCCTGGCGTAATTTACCCAGACGCACGTTCGGCTCGAGCATGACCTGGCCGCCGGACGGCTCGAGGTCGTCGCCGAGGATTTTCATGAAAGTCGACTTGCCGCAACCGTTGGCGCCGATCAAGCCGTAGCGGTTGCCCGCGGCGAATTTGACCGAAACGTTTTCGAATAGCGGCTTGGCGCCGAACTGCATCGTGATGTTAGCTGTAGAGATCAAAGGTTTTTCCTGCGAAGCATTCAGAGTAGCTAGGGTTGCGGCAGTACCGATTCAGTACCCGTTTCCGGTTTTCGAACCACAGGAAATGCATCCCGGTCAGAAGCGGAAGGTCCATCTGGCAATAAGTGGACAGCAGCATATGGAGCGCTTGGCCCGAGTCGAAGTGCGCTGAGACGGGGTTCATTCCCGTCATCAACCAAGGGGGGCGCGTAATGTTTGGCGGCGATTGTACTGGTCTGGCTCTTTAAACGATAGGGCGTTAAGGCCGCACGGCCACTTTGGCAGCATCAGTGGACAGATTTTCACATCTGAAGGTTAACTATTGGTTACAAACTGTGGCTAAAATGCCATCTATCACCTGATGCCGACAGGCGGCACAGGCTCAAGGACGCGCCAGTCGGGTCCGCTATCTCGTATTCAGACGCTGCACAAGTCCCTCGTGCCGATGGGCCGGCAAGGGACGCAGTTTGTTCACTTCTGACGTGTGACGATTTTTGTGAAATTGATCATTGCCGCTGTTTACGTTGCATCCATTGCGTACGTCCACTTGCGCGGACGCGTGCGCCACAAGCTGGGCCGCCAACTGAGCGACCACTCGACGTTTCTGGCGCCGATCAACTGCTTCCTTTATATGTTCTCGAAAATCCCCAACAAGCCTTATCTGAACCCGGCCGACTTTCCCGATCTGAGTCCCTTGCAGGAACATTGGGAAGAAATTCGCGCCGAGGGCCAGAACCTGCTCAGGGCCGGGGAGATCAAGCGCTCGAATCAATACGACGACGTCGGCTTCAACTCGTTCTTCAAGACGGGCTGGAAACGTTTCTACCTGAAGTGGTACGGCGACAGCCATCCTTCGGCGATGAAACTATGCCCGCGCACTACTGAACTGGTGCAAAGCATCGGCTCGATCAAGGCTGCGATGTTCGCCGAGCTGCCACCGGGTTCGAAACTGGTCCGTCACCGCGATCCGTATGCCGGTTCCTATCGCTATCACCTGGGTCTGGAAACACCGAACGATGCCGGTTGCTACATCAACGTCGATGGCGAGAACTACCACTGGCGCGACGGTGAAGCGGTCATGTTCGATGAGACCTTCATTCATTACGCCGAAAACACCACCGAGCAGAACCGCATCATTCTGTTCTGCGACGTAGAGCGGCCGATGAAGTATCGCTGGGCGGCGGCGTTCAATGGCTGGTTCAGCCGTAATGTGATGTCGGCGGCGGGCGCACCGAACGATGCGGGTGACAAGACCGGCGGTATCAACCGCTTGTTCGCCAAAATCTACAAGATTCGCCTTCGCGGCAAAGCGCTCAAGAAGCGCAACCGCAAGCTCTATTACCTCGAAAAGTGGGCGATTTTTGGTGGTTTGCTGGCGATTTTCGTTCTGATCTGAAGATTGTTTCACGGCGTATGGCCTCTTCGCGAGCAAGCCCGCTCCCACAGTTGACCGCGATCTAATGTGGGAGCGGGCTTGCTCGCGAAGAGGTCATAACATTCACCGCAAACCTTCAATCAGCCACGAGAAGTCTTCGTGGCTTTTTTCTGCGCGGCGGGTTTTGCGGCCGGCTTCGTTTTGCCCGTGCTCTTGCCCCCAAGACTACGTTTAAGCAGCTCGGTCAGATCGATAACGTCTGCGGTTTTGCGTTCCTCTTCGCCAGTCGCCGTTTCGACATCTTCGATTTTTCCTTCGTTGGCCTTTTTCTCCACCAACGCCATGATCTTGTCTTCAAAACTGTCGCGATAATCCTCGGGTTTCCAGTCTGCGCTCATGTCCTGAACCAGTCGTTTGGCCATGTCGAGTTCACCCTTGGCCAGTTCGGGCTTGGTGACTTCGCTGCCCAGCTCGAGGGTGTCCAGACTTCGCACTTCGGCGGGCCAGCGTAGCATCACCAATACCATCGCCGATTCCAGCGGCATCAGCGCGGCGAGGTGCTGGCGCGTGTGCAGCACAACATGGGCGAGGGCGACTTTGTTGGTTTTGCTTAGTGTTTCGCGCAACAGCGCATAGACCTTGCCACCGCGTTTATCCGGCGCGAGGTAGTAGGGCGTATCGATGTTTTGCAGGGGAATCTGCTCGCTGTCGACAAAGGAAAAGATGTCGATGGTTTGAGTGGACAACGGGTGCGCCGACTTGATTTCCTCTTCGCTGAGGATCACATACCGACCCTTTTCATACTGCACACCTTTAACGATGTGTTCCTTGGTCACTTCCTTGCCGGTGACCTTATTGACGCGCTTGTAGCCCACCGGGTCCATGCTGCGACTGTCGAGCCAGTCGAAATCCACCCCGTGCGAGGATGTCGCCGAGACCAGCGCCACAGGGATATGCACCAGACCGAAACTGATCGCGCCTTTCCAGATTGCCCGTGCCATGGTCGTCTTCTCGCGTGTGATGTTCAGGTGACCTGTGGCCTGGCGCAAAAGTTTCAGTGGCTTGCAGCCCGGTCTTGTGGGGGATCAGGGGCGTACTCAACTTCGTGTTACATCTTGCCGGGGAGGTTTTAGTTAACAAATTCGAACCCCGGGCGTAGCGTGATATCGAAGTTCCTATCCACGCTGATGTCGAGAGGCTCGTCATGAACAGATTTGTGCTCGGCTGCACCGCGTTGGCGTTGAGTGGCTGGCTGAGCAATCTGGCCCAGGCCGACACCGCGCCGCCACCTTCTTCACTGCTGTTGGCCCAGAGCCCGACAGGCAACGCCAGCAATCCTTACAACAGCCCGATTCGCCGGGCCAATCCCAACAGCATGCAAGGCACGCAACCCAGCGCGCCGGTCATCCGTGGGCCGAACACAGTGCCCGTGCCGCGGCCACCGACGCTTGATAATGGTGGCATCGGCAACCGCTATCCCCAAGGTCGGGAGCCTCCCGCCACTCCACCGAAATTCATTCCCAATCCACCTCATCGAGACGCAGACACCAACTACCGTTGAACGGCACGGCAGCGTTCTTGCCAGCCATTCGAACGACAAAAGGAATCGTGCATGTCGCGTAAAACCCTTCTGGCCACACTGTGTGCCAGCGCACTGATCACCGCCGCGGCGCCCGTTTTCGCGGCGCCGACCCAGAACCTGAAAAGCGAACAGGGCACCCTTGAGGTGACGACAATGACCAAGGGGCTCGAACATCCCTGGGCCTTGGCGTTTCTTCCCGATCGCCAAGGGATGCTGGTGACCGAACGGCCCGGCAACCTGCGGGTTGTCAGCGCCGACGGTAAACTTTCCGCACCGCTCAGTGGCGTGCCGAAGGTCTGGGCCAAGGGGCAGGGCGGCTTGCTGGATGTGGTGTTGTCGCCCGACTTCAGGCAAGACCGCACGGTCTATCTGTCGTATGCCGAAGGCGGTGGTGAGGGCGGCAAGGCCGGGACGGCGGTTGGTCGCGGACGTCTGTCTGACGACCTGACGGGCATAAAGGATTTCAAAGTGATCTTTCGCCAGGAGCCCAAGCTTTCGGTCGGTAACCACTTTGGTTCGCGCCTGGTGTTCGACCGTGACGGCTACCTGTTCATCACCCTTGGCGAGAACAACGACCGGCCGACTGCCCAAGACCTCGACAAGCTGCAAGGCAAGGTGGTGCGGATCTACCCGGACGGCAAGGTGCCGGACGACAACCCCTTTGTCGGTCAGGCCGGCGTACGCCCGGAAATCTGGTCCTACGGCCAGCGCAATCCACAAGGCGCGGCGCTCAATCCCTGGACCGGCACCCTTTGGGAAAACGAACACGGTCCCCTGGGTGGCGATGAAATCAACATCATCGAACGTGGCAAGAACTACGGCTGGCCGATGGCAACCCATGGCATCAACTATTCCGGCCAGCCGATTCCGGAAGCCAAGGGCAAGACCGCCGAAGGCACCGTCGCCCCGCGCCACGTCTGGGAAAAGTCCCCCGGCCTCAGCGGCATGGCGTTCTACGACGCTGACCGCTTCAAGGCCTGGCAGCACAACGTGTTTATCGGCGCGTTAGTGAGCCAGGAGTTGATCCGCTTGCAGTTCGATGGCGACAAGGTCGTTCACGAAGAGCGATTGCTGGGCGAACTCAACAAGCGCATTCGCGATGTGCGGCAAGGCCCGGACGGGTACTTGTATGTGCTGACCGATGAGGACGATGGAGCCCTGTACAAGATTGGACTGAAGTAACCGACACCTGTAGCAGCTGCCGAAGGCTGCGTCCGGCTGCGTAGCAGTCGTAAATCCAGACACCTCGGTCTGACTGAGCTGCCGCATTGGATGATTTTACGACTGCTACGCAGCCGGACGCAGCCTTCGGCAGCTGCTACATCTATGGGGGCTCGGGCTCGGGCTCAGGCGGTTGGCAAATTGACTGCCTTTCTCCGATCCTGCAACCCACGCACCACCAAGTACAACAGTGGCCCGATGGAGACGAAAACTGCGGTGATCAAAAGGTAGGGAACCACCGACCACCCCGACTGCCCCCGCTTGCGCGCATCGGTGTACATCCAGATGCCCGCGAGCGTCGCCAGCAGGTACAAATCAATCACCACCTGCGCCGTGTCGGGGCGCGACATCAGGCTGATGCCGAAGTCGATCAATGACTGTTCGGCCTGAAGCATCACCGAAACGGTGTAGCCGGCGAACGCAATCAGGGTAATGAGGGGCAGGGCGACAGACTTCATGGTTTCCTTCCTTGGGACGATGAGCGTAGTCGTCAGCCTACAGAGGTCGAGGAAAATTGGCCATTGACTTGCCATCAGCGTCCGGCTAATTTCCGGACATGACTTCCACTGTATTGCGCTGCCAGCCAAGCATTATTACCGCCATTCCTTATTTGGCGGGCTAGCTCACGACTGCAGCACCCAACCCGCCCTAGAGGCGGGTTTTTACTTTCTGCCTCCTGGGCTCCGATCAACGTCAGGAGACGACCATGAGCACGACCACCGCCCAGCAGACCTTGCTTGAGCACTACGTGAAAAAGATCCTCGCCGCGCCGGTGTATGAGCTCGCGGTGCGTACGCCGTTGCAACCGGCGCCAGCATTGTCCGAGGCGCTCGGCAATCAGATCCTGCTCAAACGCGAAGACCTGCAACCGACCTTTTCCTTCAAGATCCGCGGTGCCTACAACAAACTGGTGCAACTGAGCGATGAGCAAAAGGCTCGCGGGGTGATCACCGCTTCGGCGGGCAATCATGCTCAGGGCGTGGCGCTGGCGGCGCGTGAACTGGGCATTGCGGCGACCATCGTCATGCCGCGTACGACGCCAGAACTGAAGGTGCATGGCGTACGCAGTCGGGGCGCCGACGCTGTGCTGCATGGTGAGAGCTTTCCGTTTGCCCTGGACTATGCGCTGAACCTGGCGCGGCAAACCGGTCGCACCTTTGTCTCGCCCTTCGACGACCCGGACGTGATCGCGGGGCAGGGCACCGTCGCCATGGAAATCCTGCGTCAGCATCAAGGTCCGCTGGACGCGATCTTCGTCCCGGTGGGAGGTGGCGGCCTGATCGCCGGCATCGCGGCGTACGTCAAATACCTGCGACCTGAAGTCCGCATCATCGGCGTCGAGTCGGAGCATTCCGCCTGTTTGTATGCGGCATTACAGGCCGACGAGCGAGTTGTCCTGCCGAACGTAGGCACTTTCGCCGACGGTGTCGCCGTCGCCCAGATCGGTGCTTATGGTTTCGAGGTCTGCCAGTTTTGTGTCGATGAGGTGTTGACGGTCAGCAACGACGAGCTCTGCGCCGCCATCAAGAATATCTACGACGATACCCGCTCGATCACAGAACCTTCCGGCGCCTTGGCCGTGGCCGGAATCAAAAAATACGTGGCGCAAACCGATGCCCGTGGTCAGACACTGGTAGCGATCGACTCGGGCGCCAACATCAATTTCGATAGTTTGCGCCATGTGGCCGAGCGCGCCGCATTGAGCGGCGCCCCGGCGTGAGCGGTATCAGGCCAGCAGCGGGCGCAGGAAGGTCCGCTCGTAACTGACGATAAACTTCTTCTCGACCAGCGAAGCTACGAGCGCGGCGCTTTCGGCGTCAGTCATCGCGACATGCCGGTAGCTTTCGTAGTCCGCCAGCGAAGGAAAGCTGAACAGGCAGTAGGCGATATTGCTCGCACCCTCGGAAGGCAGGAAATACCCGTGGTGCGTGCCGCCCAAACGCTCGACGATGCCGAGCCAGGCTTTGGCGTAGGCTTCGAATTCGCTGAGTTGATACGGATCGATCACATATTTGACGTGGCAGGTAATCAAAGTGGCGCTCCTGTAGAGGGACAGAACGGTTATTCCTGGGCGGCTTTCTCGACCTTGCCCGACGCCGACCAGATCCGGTAGCGAACTTCGACGTCTTTCGGTACATAGAGCACGATCGGCAGTTTGCTGTTGTAGCGCAGCATGAAACCGTCACCGACCACCGGCACAAAGTCCTTTTTACTCTTGCCGTCCGGGCAGGCCATCATCGTACTCATCGGACCGATGACTTTTTCCAGTCGGTAGAACGGGTAACCCCAGCCTTCGAGGTTTTTCTCCTCGAGAATGCCGCCCAGGCGTTGGCGATTACAGTCAACGGTCAGGGTTTTGCCGGCGAGGATTTCGACCTGGTAGCCGTCTTCCTGAGTCTGTGGGGCAAGGTGAATGACCTGACGGGTGAAACCGCTTTCGGGCTTCGGAAACGGCGCAACCTCTTCGAGTTTCGCGGCGTGAGCGATGGTCGACAGCCCGGCAAAAATCAGCCCGACGGTAGTGATACAGGTCAAAGAACCCATGATGCCTCCTTGCGTGCGAGTGGGGTCAGCGGAAACTGATTTGATTGGCCGCATTCTTACTGGCGTCGTCGGCCAATGCAAACGTGTCGCTGGATGTATGCACATTGCAGGGGCACCACAGCGCCTTTCTTGCAGAGTGCATGAGGCCATTTAGCAGTCGTTTGGCTAAATCCTTGATTTACCGATGAGCTGCAGGGCGAAATTCTGGGCATGTTTTATGCTGTAGCTGGTCTTGAGCTGACCGGAGATTTCATTGAGTCAGTATCGATAGTTGATTGGCAGTCTCATATTAAGGAGAGGGTCGCCATGTTTCTTTCTGCCTTGGAGCTTCGCAATATCATTGAAAGCAGTTTTTTGCCGAAACGTTGTCAATGCACGCTGTCGCCGGACCTGTCGATGACCGTCAAGGTGTATTCCGATCGTCAAACCGATCACCTCGATCTCATGGTGACTGGAATAAATGCCAAACAGCTAAATGGTTGCCGAGAAATCAATAACCTGATCGCTGGACTGCGCTCTGACATGCAGCACCAGACCATTGCCCAGACGCTGCATCCAGACAGAAAATCGCTTTAACCCACGGTTTCGAGTTCCATCGACACGCGCTTGGTCTGGAGAAACGCCAGACCCAGTGCCAGTTCGACCACCACCGCCAGCAAAATGCCTGGACCGGCATGGCCATTGAGCCATTCGCCGAAGCCCAGTGCTGCCAGCCCCCAGCAGCCGACCATGAAACCATTGCTCAGCGCATGGCGGGTGATCGAAGGCGATTCGTTTCGAACCAGATAAAACATCACACCCAGCGCCGCGAACAGCATTGCACTGCGCCGCGCGACAACGCCGACCGCCAACGAGTATTCGATGCTCCAGATTGACAGCAACCTGTCCGGCATCAAACCCCAGACCAAGGCCAACAGAAAACACAGCGCGGCGGTAAAAGTCGATAAGGTACGAAACGATAACTGCATGGCGAATCCTTGCGGCAGTGGGGGGAGGCGCAGAGCATAGCGCCAGAACCCCTCACAGGAATACCGCAAAGTGTTGAATCAGACCTTTCAGTCAGTTCTGATAACTGCAGGCGTCGGAAAGTTTACGGTAGGAGATTTCCGCGGGCTTGCCCGAGGTGCTATCGATGTACTTCATGTCGGCTGTGACCACTTTGCAGTCCAGCGTCGACGGTTCGGTCAAGGTAATGACCTTGCCCACGTGCAGCGGCATACCGTAGTGGTACGGCACCGCCTGGGAGCTCGAAGTGTCATTGGCCTGGGCCAGGCCGGCAAACGCGGTGCAGGCGAGGGCGGTGGTGATCAGCAAGGTGCGCATGTTCATGAACGTTCTCCGATGCAGGCTTAAAGTCAGCTCGACGTTTAGTCGTCGAACCTGCCGCACTGGGCGTCAGAGAACTCTGAGGGCGTGCGGTCCAGTAAAGTTTTGGACCGCGGGGTTAAGCGATGGTTAACCCGACTCAATGCCGCCTGTCGTGAGGAGGTTTCTGACAGAGGTTTCATGTGGGTAAAAAAACTGAGGGAGGTTCGGCCCGTTCCTACACGGTCGGACTCTTTGTCGTCTTTCGCCGGCAAGCTGCCAGCGTTTACTGTTTGGCCTCGCTGCAAAATCAGCGAGCAGGTTTGGTCACCTGATTAACACTGCACATATGTGCCATCATTCGCGCTGCGGACTTCTACGTCTCGTAGTACGTTGCAATGGTGGCTGTGTGCAGGACGCTTTCGGGCGAGCCGTTTTGAGTGTTAGCGGTTGACCAAGCCTGTACACAGCCGCCTCCATCGTTTGGTCACGGTGCTGGCGATTACTAATTAATGCTCGAGTAATTACTATGCCAACGCTAAATGCATTCCCTGATCGCTATCACTCAATCAAAAGCAGCGTTACCGACACAAACCCAATGGTCATCGATACCGAGGCCAATCCCCAAGACATTCTCGAAGCCGCTTTACAGCGTGTCCGAGCCGCCAGCCAGTTACTCGAAACGCTACATTGCCAATGCTTCAAGAACGGTGATGTTCAAGATATTCCGCACATTACCCACGCGCTTTATCTGCTGACGCAAGATGGGTGCGATTTGCTGCTGGTTGCGCAGCAGCAGATGATGGGGTGGAAGGCGCCGGTCTGACGCTATACCTCAACGAACAAGCCAAGCTCCTTAGGAGCTGGCTTGTCTGGGAGGATTGAGTTATCAAGAGACTTTATCATTGGCCAAAAATTAATAGAAAAATCAGTATCCAAGTTTGTCAGGATAAATAGATATTCCGATCACGAAGATGGCTATGAAAAAATAAGCTCTCATAGTGTTAATAGTTCATAGCTTGTCAGGGAAAAACGACAGCGGAGGGTGGCTGGATTTCCAGTTCTCCAAAAAAACTTTAGCTTCTTTTATTTGCTCAGGTGACATTTTTTTCGCGATGTCGGGTAGCACGTCCTCAATATCTCGTCGAACATGTCCTCCGCCGTCAAGTTCATAAAGGAGAGAAAGCAGAGCGTATGATTTAACAAGGTCTAACTTGAATCCATAATTAGACGGATCCTCTCCCAAATAAGAGCCATATCCAAACACTCCCTCGACATATCCTGAGGCAGCAGCTTTTTCGTTCCAGAGTCTGAAACTTTCCAGATCATTTTTTTCAACTGAAACTGCTGCTAGCCCCATCATCCCTGGTGGATAGCCACCTTCCGCTGAAGCTTTCATCCAGCGCTCCACAGCCGCTAACCGACTTGCAGGGAGTAGAAAAAATCCGCCTCCTTCTTGATATTTCGTTGCTAGGCTAAATTGTGCGAGAGAAAATCCGTTTTTTGCTGATTTTTCAAGCCATTTATCATCGCCGGTAACTCTAAACATCAAATACATCGATTCTGCGTTTCCTTTCGCAGCTTCTACACTAGCGGTATCTAAAGCCATTTTTCGCCACTCACCAGGCTCCTTTCTATCTTTTGGGCAGTTACCCATAGCGACGCAGAGATCATTTGTATCTCCCGCGAGCCTTATCATTGAGTAGATATCGCCTTGAAGGGCTGACGCCTCATAGGCGTTCTTAGCTTCAGGAGTCATGTATCGTTTGCTTTTACGAATGGCCTCACCCAAATAATATTGGGCTTCGTGATCACCTGCTTGGGCCGCTAATTCAAGGAATGGCACTGCCGAGGTCGCTTTGAACTGATTGTAAAGCGTAATGCCCTGCATCTTGGCGGACTTCAGGTCCGAAGTAGGCTGCGCGTTAACTTCGAAAGATATTACGATCGCGAAGAGGGCTATGAAAAAATAAGCTCTCATAGTGTTAATAGTTCATAGCTTGTCAGGGAAGAAGGATAGTGGTGGGCGGGTTGCTTTCCATTCCGTCAGGGTTTTTTTTGATTTTTCGATCTGTTCAACAGTCATTTTTGCCGCGATTTCGGGAAGTTCGTCTTGTGCAAATTCTCGCATGCCGCCCCCACCGTCTAGTTCAAGTACCCAGGAAATGGATGCATAGGCAGTTACTAGGTCCTCCTTAAAGCCATATTCCGGCGATTGACCTGCTAAGTAAGACCCATAACCATATACAGCGCTGACATATCCAGTCATTGCAGCTTTTTCGTTCCACGACCTTAATTGCTCCCAGTCCTTTTTTCGACCCTGAATCGCGGCATACGCCAACATACCTTGAGGGTTGCCACCTTCCGCAGATGCCTTCATCCAACGTTCGACCATATCCGCGCGTTTTGACGGTGTCAGGAAGAAACCTTTACCTTCACGGTATTCCGCCGCTAGATAGTACTGCGCTAGCGCAAAACCTCCGTCTGCGGATTTTTCAAACCATTTGTCGTCTCCGGTTATCCGGTACATCAAATACATAGCCTCAGCGTCGCCTTTTTCAGCTTCTTTCGTAGCAGCCTCAAAAGCACTTTTGGACCACTCGCTTGGCGATTTTTTTTCACCTGAGCAATTGTTCATCTTAACGCAGAGATCGTTATTGCGTTGAGACAATCTTATCATTGCATATATATCACCTTGGCGAGCAGAGGCTTCATATGCGCTCTGGGCTTCTGGCGTCATATATTTGTTGTTTTTGCGTAAAGCTTCGCCCAAGTAGTACTGAGCCTCACGATCGCCAGCTTCCGAGGCAATTACCAGGAAGGGGATAGCAGTAACAGCTTTGTGCTGATTGTAGAAAGTTATCCCCTGTGTTTTTGCTGCTTGCTGTATCGAGGAAAGTTCGGCGGCTGCTGGATTCGCAAACGCAATAATCAACAGTGCGGTAAATAGACTTTTCTTCATCAATGTTAACGGCTCAATTTTTCTGGGAAAAACGACAGGGGTGGATGAGTCGCTTTCCAGTTTTTTGCAAATTCGTTAGCTTCTGAAATTTGTTCCGGTGTCATTTTTTCCGCAATTTCCGGCAGGGTTTCTTTTACGTAGACCTGTACATCTCCGCCACCGTCAAGTTCAGATAGTAGCGAGGTCAGTGCATAACCTTTAACCCTATCTAATGGGAAGTCAAAAAGCGATGGTGAATGGGCTGAATATGCGCCGTAACTGCTGACGCCTGACTTGTACCCTTTTTTAGCTGCTTCGACAATCCAATGGCGAGCGACTGTTAAATCACCTTGGTCTTCATAAATAAACGCAGCGTATTCCATCATTGCAGGGGGGTAACCTCCTTCTGCAGATAGTTTCAGCCAATTTTCAATTGCCTCATGCCGCTTCCACGGCAAGAAGAAACCGTCTCCTTGCCTAGCCATAGTTATAAACACCGGCTTCATATCCAGAAGAAGCCGCTTGCTCTACCCAATATCGGGCCTGCTCTAGATCTCCTTTTTCTCGGTATATTCCAAAGAGCTGCATCATTGCTTTAGGGTTTCCGCCTTTTGCGGAGGCCAAAAACCAAGTCTCAACCGATTGCTGGCGCTTCCAAGGTAGCAAAAAACCTTCTCCTTGACGGTCGCCGATAGCCATCCGATATTGCGCGACGGGGCTTCCAGCATTAGCAGATTTTTCTAACAATTCGGGTGTCATCTTTTCCGAGATAAGAGGAAGTTTTCCTTCGACATAAACTTTGACGTTTCCACCTCCGTCTAGCTCTTTCAGTAACGATACCAGTGCATAGCCTTTTATGAGGTCGATAACCAAGCCCGATCCAGAGAGATTTCATACATCAGATACATGGACTCAGGGTCGCCTTTTTCCACGCCGAGCAAAGCTGTTTTGTTGGCTTGTACCAACCATTCGGCGGGTGTCTTTTGTCCTGCTGGGCAGTTTTTTAATTGTTGGCAAAGGTCGCTGTTACTGCGACCTAACCGAATCATTGCGTAAATATCACCATGCGCTCCCGAAGCCTCATACCACTTCAGTGCTTCAGCATCCATGTAGCGGCTTTTCTTTCTGAGTGACTCAGCCAAATAATATTGCGCTTCGTGATCTCCCGCCTCAGCAGCAACGGCTAGAAAAGGAGTAGCAGAAATAGCTTTATATTGATTGTAAAGTATCAAGCCTTGCTTCTTGGCCAATCCTTGGGGCTGTGTAAGTTCAGTTTGGGCGTTAGCTGCAAGTGTCAGGGCTAATAGTCCAAATACAAGAAATACTTTTCCCAATGCTAACGACTCAACTTGTCAGGAAAAAACGAGAGCGGAGGGTGTGAATTCTTCCATTCAACAGCAAATTTATTTGCTTCCTTGAGTTGCTCGGGAGTCATTTTTTCTGCGATTTCTGGAAGAACTTCTTCAACATAGGTTTGAATATTTCCGCCTCCGTCTAGCTCTTTGAGCAGGGAAGTGATTGCGTAACCTTTGATCAGGTCAAGTTCGAAATCAAATAGAGAAGGAGCGTGAGCCAAATAAGCGCCGTAACTGCTCACGCCGCTTTCATATCCATGTTCGGCGGCTGCTTTGATCCAATGGCGAGCGACCGTAAGATCACCCTGGTTTTCATGAAGATAGACTGCATACTCCATCATCGCGCGTGGGTTTCCGCCCTCAGCAGATGCTTTAAACCAGTTGCCAACAGCCTCTTTGCGCTTCCAGGGAAGCAAAAATCCTTCCCCTTGTTTATCGCCAATGGCCATCCAGAATTGGGCTGTGGCATCCCCGGCATTAGCAGATTTTTCAAGCCAAGCTCGGTCCAAAGATAGTTCGTACATAATGTACATCGCTTCCGCATCACCTTGCTCTGCCTTGGGTTTCGCGAGATTAGTTGCTTCAGTCAGCCACGCTGCGGGATTTTTCTTTGCTGCAGGGCAGTTCTCCATAGTTTTGCAAATATCATTTCCGATCCGCCCTAGTTGGATCATTGCATAGAGATTACCTTTGTCAGCGGCCGCTTCGTACCATCTCTGAGCCTCAGAAGTCATGTAGCGGTTTTTTTTTCTCAGCGCTTCACCTAAATAATATTGAGACTCTGAGTCATCGGCTTCAGAGGCGGCAAGTAAATAAGGAATTGCTAGGGTGGTTTTATATTGATTATAAAGGATGATCCCTTTTTCTTTTGCCGTAATCTGCTCTGATGTCATAGCTGCAAAAGCTTGAAGCGACATAAATGATAAGAAAAAAATAAAAAAAACTTTGAGTTTTGTCACGGTGAAGACATCCTTTTTTCTATTGGGAAGGCCCGGTGTATGTTGCCAATCCTGTTGGGATATAATTACGTCCATGAAATTTAGTGCGTTGACAAAAATTATCAAGATTTGCACCTAGGATGGAAACATGTTTTGTATAGCGTTCGCGCATTCTGTTGTTTTCAGGTTTGGCTAAGCTCAATACAGCCTCCGCCATGAAGTTATCCAAGTTAAGGCGGTTGACGCAGTAATCCTGTCCGCTTTTCGGAGCTTTCACACCAAAGCCGTTCATTCGCATGCATATTTTTTCAAACTGACTTTGCGCTTGATCGATTGTATTTTGTTGCGTGGCATTCTTAACTATCCAGCCAAGTATGAGTTCAATTGCTTTTTGCTGAAGCAAATGCGCTTGATCCCGGTTGTATGTGCGCGTGCCTTGCGTCGATCCGTCGGAAGAAGAATTATTGGTAGTGACCGTGAATGAGCTCGCACGGCTAGTCAGGGTCATTAGCAACGGCCCTAGAGCCTCAGGAATTGCATTGATGCACCAGCTTTCCATTTCTGATGGGTTATCGTACTCGACAATTGCATCAGCAATCGGTCCGCCCTTGCCACCGCGAGTCATCGCCTCGTAGAGATTCATTACGATATCCCAGCCCATCAGGTAGACCATTTGTACGTCTAGTCCGGCAACGCCCAGCAGGTTTAGTGTGGACGCATAATCTGCTGCATCCGGTGCCATCCATAGAATCCGTTTGCCTCGCGTCTTATGCAGTTCGCGACGATACAAGTTGAGGATATCCACGACGGCCTCATAGCCAATTTCGAGCTTAAAACTGCCACTGGCCCCAGGCCCAAGCACGACCGCGGCCTTGAGATTGAGGATAAACCGTCCTTTATCCAAGGAAATTTGGGCATTCCCTTGAAAGCCTGCACCGAGTGCAGCGCCTACGGATCCATTCAGTTTGGCTAGTGTTAACCATTGGCTGGCACTCTTGGCATCTTTGCTGCTGTTGATTCCGGTCGTAGGCGCGGTGCGCAGCGCTGCGAGCTCTTTCGGGGGGGCCCAGTTCAGGGCGCCGGTGAGCTCGATTGCGGCTTGTATGCCGCCGAAGATGTTGAAACTGGCCTTGGCGCCATTTTCAATTTGTACGTTGGCAGCACGTCCACTGACCATTTGCCCTGAGGTTTTTGTCTCTGTGTAGGTGCCAGACTTGGATTTGTACTCGAGATCGGGGGTAGGGCTGGTATCCCCACTTTCGGCTTTGGCTTTTTTCATCTCCTCGTGATCTTTGCGCTCAGCTTTGGCTGAAGCATCTTCACGTTGTGCTGGTTTTACCGGGCTGAGTGTTGCGCCATATTTCATATTGCCCAGGATAGGGTTTAGCTCAACGCTACCGGCCAGCATCAATGACGCTCCCGCATACCCCCAGGCTCTTACGCCGAAATGGAAAGAGAAGCGTCCGAAATTCATGCTTTGAACTTGAGAATTGCCTTCCAGGTAGTATTCAAGGGTGGTGTCTTTGGCTTTTTCTCGCGATGGCATGTCGATTTTCATCAACTCTACCTCGCCACGCGCCAGATCAAGGCTCAAGGCGACGCTTGCAGACACTTGAAAACCTTCTGCGGCAGTAAATTTGGGGCCTTCCAGTTTTACCTCACCATGAAGCTTGGACTGTGGTGGCGTCAAGCAACGAACAAATTGCGCTTGAGGACTTTTGTCGAACAACCTCACTTCACCACGAATGCTTTTCTTGAATACCAACTGCTTGAGGTGGTCGCCCCAATCGTTAAGCGTTGCACTGTCTTCAAGTTCGGTAACCGTCCAGCCCTGTTTTTTCAGAGAGTCGTGGAATCGTTTTACTTCGAACCAGCCTTTGGCATCAAACCAGTCACCTTGGTCATCGACACAACGAGCGCCTTGAGCGATCAGCCACTGGCGAAACACTCCGCGGGCGGAATTTTTGTCGGCACCGTCGGCGCCGTTTTTGGGAAGGCTTTCGAGAACTTTTTTCGGTTGTCCCTTAGCCTTATCCAGATCCTCTTTCATGATTGTTGGTGCATCTTTGAGGTTCATCAAACTGAACCAACCTAAAGGGGTACCTTTAGTGTCAGAGCGACTGACCTCGCGCAGGGGAAAGCCGGCGTTGACCAAACGGTCTACCGGTTGCGGTTGAAATTGCTCCGGATCCCAAAGCAGATGGCGTCGAATAGGCGCAGCTGCGACGTTATTTTGGGCTTGCTCCCGCAACTTATCCTTAACTGTTTGCAAGCGGTCCCATTCTGCGCGCTCTGTGTCCACCAGACCTGCTGGTGCCTGTGCGTTCTGGCCTGTTGCTTCGATCCAGTTTTTATATTTTTCCTGCAGTCGGGAGGTGACTTCCGTTTGTTTCTTTTCTGTCTCTACGTACAACTTGAATTGCGAAATGCCTGACGGAAGATCATCCGAAATTAACGCGAACTCTGGGAGGGCGATACCGTATTCGAAAGCTTTGATAATGGCATTAGTGTATTCGTGGTAATCAAGCTTATCGGCGTTCTGATAGTACTCGACGACGTAGCCGACGAGATCCGCCGAGCAGGTGACCATGCAACTGCGCAGGTTTTCAATTTGTTGCTTATGTGCGGTAAGCGCTTTTTCGACTTCATCCACCGGGAACTGTGTGAAATCCTTATTGCTGAATAACGCCTTGCGAGCTTTCAGGTAGCTCTGGACGCGAGAGCGTGCCTCTATGGCATTTTCCGAAAACAAGGTGCCACTTTCGTAGGTGTAGCCTTGAAGCTCCGCTTCGGTAATAGCAACTCGCTTGAGTGCAGACCATTCGGCACGCAACTTATGAAAGGCGTTCACTTCATCGTTGATGTGATCTTGGGCGTCGACATCAGCGATAAGTCTTTCCATGCGCGAGTTCGCCGTTTCATCCTGGGGAATCGCTTTAGGTGCAGCTTTTTGTGATTTGGCATTGGCCTCGATCTTGCTGCGCCGAGCCATCCCAGGATCCATCTCGATGTTCTGAGCCTCTATTTCCTCCATCCGTTGGCGCTGCTCGCCCTTGAGGAAATTACTCAGCTTTGGTTCGAGGAAGTACTCAAGCAGTCCTGTGTCCTGAAGTCCCTTGATCCGCTCTTCACGGGACTTGGTCGGTGCAATTTGCTTTTCCAGCGCATGCATGGCCTCTTTCATTGACGCAGCCGCGCGCTCGGGCAACAACCAAAACTGTTGTTCATCTGTTGCATAGATAGCAGTGGCGTAGGTATCGGAACAAGGCTTTGGATGTGGCTTGAAAGTCGTTGTGCAGGACTCCGAAAAGTCCTTGGGCGGGTTCAGTGTGGTGACTTCTTTTGTTGAAGTTGGAGCGTCCGCCTTTGCGGTTGGTGTCGCAGACGCCGCTGGAGCCGCTGTCGATTGCGCGGCAGAACCCACCTGAGCACTCTTGGGAACACTAAGATTCCAACCCGGCTTAATCGCATTCGGGTTGGTAATGAAGGGATTCATCTGGCGCAGTTGCGCAACATTGGTGTTGTAGCGAGTAGCAATCTGGTTGAGTGTTTCACCAGGATTGACTGAATGATTGGTAATTTCCATGATGCTTCCGTTCTGTTGTTGCGTCGGGTTCATTGGGGATTGGCGGATGCTGTTTGCATCAGCTGCTCAACCTTGATGAACGACTCTTCCCTGGATTGCAGGATGGCCATTGCTTCTGGCCGTGTTTCAAGCAGCGGTCCGTCGACGACAGAGGCGAGCTTGAGCAAATGGTCACCTTCGTAGATGTTGTTTTTGAGCAAAAGGTCCAGGTTCTCGGCAATTTCATTGATCCGATCATCAGCGGGCTCACCGAACGCGGCATATTGCTCATCGACCCAATACAACCACCCCAGTCGCGCTTGAATCTTTGCTGCGTTGTCGGGAAGGTTGAACGCCGGGCCATCGCCACGCCACTTCAGTTCCGATTTCGCCGTCCACGACAGCCACGCGCCACGCTCTTTGCCGAAGTGGCTCGGGGCAGGGCTGTACACCGCTTGCCAAGGACCGAACAATTGAATGGACGCGTCACCTGCGGTGTAGGCCAACGCAGCCCAGAGGCTCGGTTTGTGATAGCTCAGCAGGCTTTGGCCGCCGGAACCGTCGTTGGCTCGTAGCAACCAGCGCGCGTGTGCGAGGGCCTGAGTGGCGTCTTCTGCGACCAGGGCAATGCCCGAGTGGTTTTCTTCGCACAATCGCGTGGCTTCGACTGCCAACCGGCTGCCCCAAGGTGCTGTGAGCCAGAGTGGACCTTCATTGGCGATTTCCGCAAAGTCAGTGCTGCTGAACAAGGCTTGTGCATTCATCGGTTCGCCGATGCGATACAGACGCGACATCGCCTCGGGTTGGCGTGCGCGATCGATGATGAAACACAGGACCTGACTGGACTGTTCCCTGGGCAGCGACTCGAATCCATAACGAGGTGCGGCCAGCAGGGTGTTCATGGCGGTTACATGCATGTGCAATCCTTACGGCTGCAGGCGCCGTTGCTCTGTTTGCCGCACAACGGCGTAATGCCCGACTCATTGAGACGACTGGGGAGAGGCGCTTTGCCCGCGACATCCGCATCCGCGACCTTCATCGGCCCCGGCAACAATGGCGCAGCAGGCGTCCCCGACCCCGGCCCACCCCCCGAGTTAACCTTGACTTGCGCACCACTGATCGTGACACCCCCCGCGTCAATCTTCACAAAGCTCCCGCCAGCCTTGGCCGTCAGCTCCATGCCACCCTCAACCACAACCTTTTCCCCAGCGTTGTAGTGAATCTCCTGACCCGCCTCAACAAACTGCGCCGTCCCCACCTTCACATGCTGAGTCACGGCAACCGTCAGGTGATCATTAGCCCGGGTCTCCGTCTTGCGATCCAGATGGGTAATCCGATGTTCTTCAACCTTGAACTCACTGAAAACATTGGCCTCAACGGTGTCGTGGCGCTCATTGCCGATGCGGATCTTCTGGTCATGCTCAATGTTTTCATCCCAATCGCGCTGGGCATGCAGGTAGATCTGTTCCGCGCCTTTCTTGTCTTCAATCCGAAACTCGTTGTAACCATTGCCGCCCGGAGAGCTCAGGGTCTTGAAGGTGCTGCGGGTCTTGTTCGCCGGCAGGTCGTACGGGACGATGTTTTCCTTGTGGTACAGGCAGCCGGTGATCAGCGGTTGGTCGGGGTCGCCTTCCATAAACGACACCAGTACTTCCATGCCGATGCGCGGGATGGCGATGCCGCCGTAGGCGTTGCCGGCCCAGCCGGTGGCGACGCGTAGCCAGCAACTGGTGTTGTCGTCGGCCTGGCCTTCGCGATCCCAGTGGAACTGGACTTTGACGCGACCGTATTGGTCGGTGTGGATTTCTTCGCCCTTGGGGCCGGTGACAATGGCGGTCTGACTGCCCAGGACTTTGGGTTTCGGGTGTTCGAGGGCAGGGCGGAAGTGCGCGTCCCACGGGGTGGCGAGGAAGCGGTTGCGGTAGCCCTGATGGAAATCGTCTTTGTTCTGGGTGACGTCGCTGGTGACGTTTGCACCGAGCACTTGCGGCTGTTTGCCTTCGTGCACCACTTCCAGCAGCAGCCAGAGGTCGTTCCACTCGGCGCGCGGGTGTTCGCTCAGGGCCAGGAAGTGGCCGCTGACCAGGGTTGGCTCGTCGCCTTTGCCTTCGGCAAGTTTGTAGTCGCTGCGATGGCGTTCCAGGGCGCGGGTTGCCAGTTGCTTGCCGCGTTCGCGGTCGGTGAAGCGGCCGGGGTAGTCGTAGTCTTCCAGGTCCGGGGCGAATTCGCTTTTGGCGGCGCCTTCGGGAAGGATGCGTGGTTTCTCGAAGTCGTAGTCGCGGCGGCTGACGCGGGTGGTGCGGGTTTCCAGGCGCAGGTTGAAGCGCTTGATCACCGGTTTCTCGGCGGCCATGCCGGAGTCTTGCTGGTAGGCCACGGGCGCGAGTTTGCGGAACACCGTCTGGTCATCGCCGAACACCAGTTTGTGGCCGCTGGCACTGTGCTGAAAGTGGAAGTGAATGCCTTCTTCTTCGCACAGGCGCTGGATGAAATGCAGGTCGGATTCGTCGTACTGCACGCAGTAATCGCGTTCCGGGTAGATCGCGCCGAGCTGGAAGCTGTAGGCGTCGGCCAGAATGCCGCGCGCTTCGAGGACCTGCGCGATGATCTTCGGCACACTTAAATGCTGGAAAATCTGCTGGTCATGGTTGTGGCGCAGGCAGGCGAGTTGCGGCACCAGGCTGATGCTGTAACGGGTCAGGCTTTTGCCGGAGTCGCCTTGCTCGATGCGATACACCAAGCCGTGGATGATGCCTTTGCCGGTGGCGCCGAAGGTCAGGCAGCCGGGCTTGTGCAGCAACTCTTCGAGATTCAGGTCGGGGCGCGCGCTGACCAGTTCGATGTCGAAGCAGAACGGCTGATTGAGGGTTTCGCGACCGACGAAGCTGAGTACCTGAAGGTCAACGGAAACGCCTTCCAGCGTCAGGGAAATATGGGTTGCGTTCGCGTCCAGCATGCCTTTAATTCCGTCCTTTGAATAAGCTGGGGCGGATGGTGCAGGATTAAAGCGCCTCGTTCAAGGAAACGAGCCGTCATTTACCGACTAAAGTCGTCTGTAGCCAGTAACAGCCTTCTGCTCTTATTGCCGCTCACCCCCGTGTTCTTATCCTCGTTCTCCAGTCAATCGACTCCAGCGTCGGAAGATTAGCGGTGTAAGTGACACCGCCTTCGCGAGCAAGCCCGCTCCCACATTCGACCGCGATCCAATGTGGGAGCGGGCTTGCTCGCGAAGAGGCCATCAGCCTCAGCGAAGATCCAACTGATGGCGATACGGCAAATCCGGCCCGGTCTTGCTGCAGGTCAGCGCCGCGGCTTGTACTGCAAATTTGAGCATGGCGTCGATCTGCTCGCGGCCGAGCGATTGCACGCCCTCAACCGAATCCAGCTGCTGCTCCGTCAGCCAGGTAATCAGCGCTGCCTGGAACGTATCGCCAGCGCCCACGGTGTCGGCGATTTTCACTGAACTCGCCGGTACCGACCAGGAGCCATGCAGACGGCTGAATACCGCCGCCCCCTCGCCACCACGGGTCAGAAACACCAACTGACAGCGATGCTGCAGCCAGCCTTCAATTACCCGTTGCGGATCCTGTTCGGGGTACAACAGGCTCAAATCCTCATCGCTGACTTTGATCAGGTCGGCCAGCTCAACCAAGGTGGCAATTCGCGAGCGCCACAGGTCGATATTCGGCTCAGGATTGAGCCGCACGTTGGGGTCAAGGCTAATCAAGCGTTTACCGCTTTCCCGCTGTACCAATGCCAACAGCGTGTCGGCAATCGGTTGCACCACCAGCGAAAAAGAGCCGATGTGCAAGCCGCGCACCTCAGGTCCCAGTTCCGGCAGATGCTCGGTTTTCAGCTGACGATCCGCGCAGCCTTCACCCCGGAAACTGTAATGAGGTGAACCATTGGCACCGACGGCAACCATTGCCAGGGTCGTAGGTGCGGCGAAATCCACCAGGTAATCCGGGCGCACGCCTTCATCCTGCAACACCTGCTGCAAGCGCCGGCCGAGGTAGTCGGTGGACAGGCCGGCAAACAGCGCCGCGTCCACGCCCAAACGGCGCAAACCCACCGCCACGTTGAACGGCGAGCCGCCGGCAATCGCCTTGAAATTCACTTTTGAAGCCAGGCCGCTGGCGTCGTCTTCACTGAAGAAATCGAACAGCGCTTCGCCACACACCAGGTACATAGTTATTCACTCTTCAAAGGGTTGCGACATGCTGTTGATAGCGTTCGTAGGCCTGCTGACAGGCCACCACATTGTCTGCGATCGGCAAGGTTTCGCTGGCTGGATCGAGTTTCACGCAACGCTCGCAAAGGTCCGCGAGGCTGTCTTCATGCCCGTTTGCCCAGGACTTGCACCACGCCGCCTGAATCGCGGCGCCGAGGGCCGCGGCTTCGCTTTGTTCGGTGCAGATCACCGGCGTGTTCATGATGTCAGCGACGATCTGCCGCCACACCGGGCTTTTCGAGCCGCCGCCGATCAGGCAGATGCTGCGGCTTTGTAAGCCATTCTGGCGCAGCAGGTCCAGTCCATAACGCAAACCGAAGGTCGTGCCTTCGACCACCGCGCGGCACAGGTTGGCCTGAGTCAGGTTGCTCATCGTCAGCCCCAACAGACTGCCGGTCGCATGGGGCAGGGGGGGGACGCGCTCGCCGTTGAGGAACGGCAGCATGCACACACCTTCGGCACCGATGGGTGCTTGCGCGACGAGGCCGTTGAACTGTTCGATATCCAGCTCGAACAACTCGCGAATCACCCCGGTCGCGTTGGTCAGGTTCATGGTGCAGATCAACGGCAGCCAGCCACCGCTGGAGGAGCAGAACGTTGCGACGCAAGCGTCCGGACTGACCTTCGGTTGATCCGCATAGGCGTACACCGTCCCCGATGAACCGAGACTCATGGTGATAGCGCCGGGCTTGATGTTGCCGGTGCCGATGGCGCCCATCATGTTGTCGCCCCCGCCGCTGGACACCAGCGCCTGCGGGTTGATGCCCAGGTGTTCGGCGATGCTCGGCAGGATCGTGCCGACGGCTCGGTGGGCGTCGATCAGCTCGGGCAGTGCGGCTTGCAGTCGCCCGGTGGCATCGATGTCACGCAGCAACTGCAAATCCCACTGGCGGCTGCGCACATTGAAGTAACCGGTGCCCGAGGCGTCGCCGTACTCGCTGCAACTGCGCCCGGTGAGCCAATAGTTGAGGTAGTCGTGGGGCAGCAGGATGCGCGCGATGCGAGCGAAAATCTGTGGATGTTGTTCTTTGGTCCAGAGCAGTTTTGAGACGGTGTAGCCCGGCGCGATCACAACGCCGAGGCGTTCCAGGGAGCCTTTTTCACCACCCAGATGGGCAAGCAGACGGTCGTTTTCCGGGGTGGATTCGGTGTCACACCAGAGTTTGGCCGGACGCAGCACCTGGCCCTGATCGTCGAGCAGCACCAACCCGTGTTGCTGGCCGGAAACGCCGATGCCGAGGATGTCCTGGCCGTCGACCTTGGCCGCGAGCAAAGCACGGCGGGTGGCCAGCGCGAAGGCCTCCAGCCATTGCGAGGTGTCTTGCTCGCGGCGGCCGTTGGCGCCACTGATCAGGCTGTGCGCGGCGGCACCCTGGCCCAGCACCTGACCGCTGACGGCGTCGAGGATGATGGCTTTGGTGCCTTGGGTGCCGCAGTCGATGCCGAGGAATAGTTGTTGGTTTGCCATGGGCGGTCCTGCTGGTTTGTAACGTTAATCTGAAAACCACCCCTCACCCCAGCCCTCTCCCCAGAGGGGAGAGGGGGAAAGGGGGCCGATCTTTATGCTGTTCAAAATCTGAATTCGGCTCGGTATTTTCAGGTCGCAATATTTCTCGCAAACACCTCGGTCAGTCCCCTCTACCCCCTGGGGAGAGGGCTAGGGTGAGGGGTGGTTCCCTCTGACACTCAACCAATCTAGGCCAATACCCGCTCAAGGGTTTTTGTCACCCCAACATCCCGCAAGCTGTTACAGCACCATTCAAACGCCGCCACAAACTCGGGCGAATGCGGAATCGCCGTACCAAAAATCTCCTCAACCTCCAACAAGCGCTGCGTGATCAACGCATCATCCGCCACCAATGCCTGACAAAACGCCGCCCGCGGATCAGGAATGCTGTAGGTATCGCCATTCTCATCCACGCCCTTCAAATACAACGCCCAAGCCGCTACTACTAATGCCGTCCGCTTGGTCTCCTGCCCATCAGCAATCAAGCGATTGATCGTCGGCACCGTGAACTTGGGAAACTTCGACGAACCGTCCGAACACACGCGCTCCAGCTGATCGGCAATCGCCTGGTTGGAGAAGCGCGCCTCCAGCGTGTTCTTGTACTCGGTCAGGTCAATCCCCGGCACGGGCGACAGTTGCGGGGTCACGTCCAGGTCCATGTAGGCACGCATGTAGCGCACGAACAGCGGATCGTTCATGGTTTCGTGAACGAAGCGGTAACCCTTCAAAAAACCCAGATAAGTGAGCGCCAGGTGACTGCCGTTGAGCAGTTTGATCTTCATCTCTTCATAAGGCGTGACGTCGTCGGTGAACTGCACGCCGACCTTTTCCCAGGCCGGACGACCGTTGACGAACTTGTCCTCCAGCACCCATTGCACGAAGGGTTCGCAGACCACCGGCCAGGCATCGTCGATAGCGTGTTTATCGTGCAATTGCAGCTTGTGTTCGGTGCTGGTCATCGGCGTGATGCGGTCGACCATCGCGTTCGGAAAACTGACATTGCTGGCGATCCAGTCCCGCAGATCGGCATCGCGCAGGGCGGCGAAAGCCAGTAACGCTTTTCGAGTGACCGCGCCGTTGTGCGGCAGGTTATCGCAGGACATCAAGGTGAATGCGGGCGTGCCGGTTGCACGCCGTTTGGCCAACGCGGCGCAGAGATAACCGAACACGGTTTTCGGTGCGCTCGGGTGTGCCAGGTCGTGCTGGATTTGCGGCAGCTGGGCCATGAACTCGCCGTTGCTGTCGTCGATGCAGTAGCCGCCTTCAGTAATGGTCAGCGAAACGATACGGATCTCGGGGCTGGCGAGTTTGTCGATCAGCGCTTGCGCGCCGTCTTCGGCCAGCAGCATGTCGCGAATCGCGCCAATCACCCGAACTTCGGTGTCGTCGGTATCACCGAGTTCGAACAGGGTGAAGAGGAAATCCTGTTCTTTGAGATCGTCCCGGGCGCGGCGGTCTTCGGCGCGCAGGCCGACGCCGCAAATCGCCCAGTCCAGACCTTCGCCGGTATTCATCAACGCGTCGGTGTAATACGCCTGATGGGCGCGGTGGAAACCGCCGACGCCAATGTGCGCGATGCCTTGACGCGTGTCGCTCAGGGCGTAGGCGGGCAGGACCACCTCGGGAGCGAGGCGATTGAGGTTCTGTTTGTTCAGTTTCATCACATGCACTCTAAAATCAGGCCGCAGCGCGCAACGGGCGGGTCAGCGCCACGCCGTCGGCATCGAATAAATGGCAGTGTTCGGCGTCCAGGTGCAGGCTCAGCGACTCGCCATAACGGCTGGCCAGATCGCCGCGAACACGCATGGTCAAGGCTTCGCCGGACGAGGTCACCACGTGGCAGAAGGTGTCGCTGCCCAGGCGTTCGCTGACGTCGGCGGTGACCTGCAAGGTGCAGTCGCCGGTTTGCGCGAGATTCAGGTGTTCCGGGCGAATGCCCAGGGTCACCGCACCACCGACGCTCAGGTTGGCGCCGCTCAGCGGCAACGTGATGCGGGTGCCGGCGTTCAGCAGCACTTCGCAGCTCTGGCTTTCGACGCGGGTGACTTTGCCCTTGAGGAAGCCCATTTTTGGGGTGCCCAGGAACCCGGCGACAAACAGGTTGGCCGGCTGGTGATACAGATCAAGTGGCGAGCCGACTTGTTCGACTTTGCCGCCATTGAGTACGACAACCTTGTCGGCCATGGTCATGGCTTCGACCTGATCGTGGGTCACGTAGATCATCGTGGCTTGCAGTTCTTTGTGCAGTCGCAACAGTTCCAGGCGCATCTGAACGCGCAGGGCGGCGTCGAGGTTGGACAGTGGCTCGTCGAACAGGAAGATCTTCGGATTGCGCACTATGGCGCGGCCGATGGCCACGCGCTGACGCTGTCCGCCGGACAACTGTTTCGGTTTACGTTCGAGCATCGGCCCGAGTTCGAGGATGCGTGCCGCTTCACCGACTTTCTTCTCGACTTCGGCTTTCGGTACGCCGGCCAGGTCGAGGGCAAACGACATGTTTTTGCGCACGCTCATGTGCGGGTACAGGGCGTAGGTCTGGAACACCATCGCCAGGTCGCGCTTGGCGGGACTGACTTCGGTGATGTCGCGGCCATCGAGTTCGATGGTGCCGCCGCTGACTTCTTCCAGGCCGGCAATCAGGCGCAGCAGGGTGGATTTGCCGCAGCCCGACGGACCGACGAACACCACGAACTCGCGGTCGTTCACTTCCAGGTCGATGCCTTTGATGATGGAAAAGCCTTCGAAGCCTTTTTGCAGATTCTTGATTTTCAGGTTGGCCATGGTGGCGCTCCTTTTGTGCTTATTCTTTGAGGGCTATTTCACGGCGCCGAACGACAGGCCGCGGACCAATTGTTTCTGGCTGATCCAGCCGAAGATCAGGATCGGCGCGCAGGCCAGGGTCGACACCGCCGACAACTTGGCCCAGAACAGACCTTCGGGACTTGAGTAGGAGGCAATCAATGCGGTCAACGGTGCGGCTTTCGACGAGGTCAGGTTCAAGGACCAGAACGCCTCGTTCCAGCACAGGATCAGCGACAGCAACACCGTGGACGCCAGCCCGCCCTTGGCAATCGGCAGCAGCACCCGGACCATTTCCTGCCACAGCGTGGCACCGTCGAGGCGCGCGGCTTCGAGGATGTCTTTGGGGATGTCTTTGAAGTAGGTGTAAATCATCCAGACCACGATCGGCAGGTTGATCAGCGTGTAGATCACGATCAGTGCGATCCGCGTGTCCAGCAGGCCGAAGCTCTTGGCCAGCAGGTAGATCGGCATCAGCACGCCCACCGGAGGCAGCATCTTGGTGGAGAGCATCCACAGCAGCGTGCCTTTGGTGCGCTGGGTTTCGTAGAACGCCATCGAGTACGCCGCCGGCACCGCGATCAGCAGGCACAGAGCCGTAGCGCTGAAGGAAATCACCACCGAGTTCCAGGCGAAGCTGAAGTAGTCGCTGCGCTCGTTGATGTGCAGGTAGTTCTCCAGCGTGGGCGTGAAGATGAACTGCGGCGGCGTGGCGAACGCATCGATTTCGGTTTTGAAACTGGTCATCACCATCCAGAAGATCGGGAAGAAGATCAGGATCGCGATGGCCCAGGCCAAGGTGCCGAGCAGCAGGCTTTGCAGACGGCGGGATTGTTGAAGGGTCATGGCGCAGGCCTCAGGCTTTGTCTGTCAGGTTTTTGCCGATCATGCGCACCAGCACGATGGCTGCGATGTTGGCGATCACCACCGCGATCAAGCCACCGGCGGACGCCATGCCGACGTCGAACTGCACCAGCGCCTGGTTGTAGATCAGGTAGGCGAGGTTGGTCGAGGCGTAGCCGGGGCCGCCGTTGGTGGTGGTGAAGATTTCGGCGAACACCGAGAGCAGGAAGATAGTTTCGATCATCACCACTACGGCAATCGGTCGTGCCAGGTGCGGCAGGGTCAGGTGCCAGAAAATCGCAATCGGCCCGGCACCGTCGAGGCGCGCGGCTTCTTTCTGTTCCTGGTCGAGGGACTGCATGGCGGTCATCAGGATCAGGATCGCGAAGGGCAGCCATTGCCAGGACACAATGATGATGATCGACAGCAGCGGGTAGTGCGCCAGCCAGTCCACCGGCTGCGCGCCGAACAACTTCCAGACGTAGGCGAGAATCCCCGACACCGGATGGAAAATCAGGTTCTTCCAGATCAGCGCACCGACGGTGGGCATGATGAAGAACGGCGAAATCAACATCACCCGCACGATGCCGCGACCGAGAAACTCACTGGCCTCCAGCAGCGCACTGATCAACACGCCGAACACCACGCTGATCAGCAGCACGCTGCCGACCAGCAACAAGGTGTTGGTAGCGCCGGGCAGGAAACCCGAGTCGCTGAGGAAGTAGCTGAAGTTCTCCAGCCCGACGAACTCGTTTTCACCGGGATAGAGCAGGTTGTAGCGGATCAGCGAGAAGTAAACGGTCATGCCCAGCGGCACGATCATCCACAGCAGCAACAATGCCACCGAGGGGCTGACCAGAAACCAGCCGGGGTTGGCCAACCGGCTTTTACGCACCGGTTGGGGAATGTCCATGTGAGCTTTGGCAGTTGAAATATTCATGGCGATAGAACCGATAATGAACAGACAAATGAAGATCCAGTGTGGGAGCGGGCTTGTGTGGCGAGGGAGCCCGCTCCCACATGGGTTGCGCGGGTTACTTGGGGTAACCGGCGCGCTTCATTTCACGTTCGGTGGTTGACTGGGCAGCGGTCAGGGCCTGGTCGACCGTGGTCTGGCCGATCAGCGCTGCCGAGAACAATTTGCCGACCTGGGTTCCCACGGCCTGGAATTCAGGAATGGTCACCAACTGGATGCCGATGTACGGCACGGGCTTGAGAGTCGGCTTGCTCGGGTCCGCGGCTTTCAGGGATTCAAGGGTCACTTTGGCGAACGGCGCAGCCTTCATGTACTCATCGCTGTACGTCGAAGCGCGAGTACCTGGCGGTACGTTGGCAATGCCGTCTTTCTCGGCAACCAAAGCGCCATATTCCTTGGAAGTGGCCCAGGCGCTGAAGGTTTTCGCGGCGTCCTTGGCCTTGGAACTGGTCGGAATTGCCAGCGCCCAGGAATACAACCAGGCCGAGCCTTTGTCCGTGGTTTCGTGCGGAGCGTAGGTGAAGCCGACGTGGTCGCTGACCTTGCTTTGGGTTTTGTCGGTGACGAAGGAACCGGCGACGCTGGCATCGACCCAGATCGCGCACTTGCCGCTGTTGAACAGCGCCAGGTTTTCGTTGAAGCCGTTGCTCGACGCACCCGGCGGGCCGGATCTTTTCATGGTGTCGACGTAGAAGTTCAGCGCGTTTTTCCACTCGGGGCCGATGAATTCCGGTTTCCACTGCTCATCGAACCAGCGCGCACCATAGGCATTGGCGACGGTGGTGATCAGCGCCATGTTCTCGCCCCAGCCGGCCTTGCCGCGCAGGCAAATGCCGTACTGTTCTTTATCCTTATTGGTGAGTTTGCTGGCGAAGTCGCTGATCTGGGTCCAGGTCGGGTGCTCGGGCATGGTCAACCCGGCCTCCTTGAACAGATCGGTGCGGTAATAGGTGATGGAGCTTTCGGCGTAGAAGGGCAAGGCATACAGCGAACCCTTGACCGACAGGCCTTCACGCACCGATGGGAACACGTCGTCGAGGGCGTAACTGGCCGGCAAGTCCTTCATCGGCTCCAGCCAACCTTTGGCGCCCCAGAGTGCGGCTTCGTACATGCCAATGGTCAGTACATCGAACTGTCCGCCCTGAGTGGCGATGTCGGTGGTCAGGCGTTGGCGCAGGACATTTTCTTCCAGCACCACCCAATTGAGCTTGATGTCCGGATGCTCGGCCTCGAAGGTTTTCGAGAGTTTTTGCATGCGGATCATGTCGCTGTTGTTGACGGTGGCGATGGTCAGGGTCTGGGCGCCGAGGCTGACGCTGCTGAGGGTCATGCAGGTGAGGGCAAGCAGAGCTTTTACAGAAGGTTGCATCGTGCACTCCTTTTCTGCACCCGACGGGTTACAGAAGGACAGTTATTGTTTTTGTGTCTTCCGACGGCAGGAAGAATGTGCACTGATTACAGCCTTCAATTGATGACGTGACAAATCATCCATCGCACTTGGATCGATACTATTTTGCACTGAGGTTTGGAGGGAGAGGTGCAGGGAACGGCTTTTTAGCGGTTAGACCCTATGGATTCCGTACAGGTTTTCGGGCTCCAAGATCAAAAGATCGCAGGCTTCGCCAGCTCCTACATTCGAATGCGATCCCCTGTAGGAGCTGGCGAAGCCTGCGATCTTTTGATCTTTCTTTACCCGAGATTTTGCTCGGTCAGCCGTTGCACCGCCAACCGCCGGTAGTGCGACGGCGTCATGCCCTTGAGTTGCTGAAACCGCCGATTGAAGTTGGAAATATTGTTGAAGCCCGACTCGAAACACACGTCGGTTACCGGTTTGTTGCCATCGGCCAGCAGCTCGCAGGATTTGCTGATGCGCAGGCGATTGACGAACTCGATGAAGCAGCGGCCAGTGGCTTGCTTGAACACTCGGCTGAAATAAGTCGACTTCATGCCCAAGTGCTCGGCGACTTCTTCCAGCGGCAGTTCCCGAGCGTAATGCGCAAAGATGTAATCCACCGCCCGGTTGGTGCGATCGATATTGTGCTCGTCGGCCAATTGCGGCGTCGTGGCCCCGGACAGCAACTGATAGTCGTCAGAAGCCGCCAGCAACTCCAACAGAATGAAAAAGTGTCCGAGGCGCGTCACGCCTTGGGTATCGGCGATGCGCTGCATCAAGGTCATGGCCTGGCGGATGGTGCGCTTGCAGCGAAACTCGATGCCGTACTGGGCGCGCTCCAACAGCGGCGCCAGCGTTTTGAGCTCGGCAAACACCAAGTGGCCGCTGTCGAATAACTCATCCGTGAAGTTGACCAGCATGTCGCGCTTGGGCACCACTTCGTCTTCGGCCACCTGGCTGATCCAGTTGTGGGGCAGGTTGGGGCCGGTGAGGAATAGCGATTCTGGATAGAAGTTACCGATGTAGTCGCCGATGAACACTTTGCCGGAGCTGGCGACGATCAGGTGCAGTTCGTATTCCTTGTGAAAATGCCAACGCACCAACGGGCAAGGAAAACCGTGCTGGCGGTAGATGATGGACAACCCGTTGTGGTCGTCCATCAGTTCGTAGGAGGGGTCTGTCACGCGGGCTGTTCGGGTCATGTCAGGGCGCTTTTCTTGTTATCGCTGTCGGATCATGCCTCTTTTGGCGCCTGCTGTGCCAGCCTGCCACGACTTTCGCTTAGGCCCGCTGGTGCAACCTGTCTCCGTAAATCGCTTTCATGCTGGTGGCGCTCCAGCAGTAGCGGACAATATCCGCCTCGTCAAAAAAATCTGTGCTGATAATACTGCAACGGGTGACCCAGTCGCGGGTGGTGTGGAACCAGTCGTTGATTTGGTTTTTGATGTGCTGCGGGCCACCCAACAGCGAATAGCACGTCGCCGGCAAAGACCAGAGAAATGTATCGTAAGGCGCCCCCACAAGGGTGGTCTGGATATGCGATTGCAGATCGCTGGTGTCGGTGAATACCTTGCCGTTCCATTTGTGAGGTATATACGGCCAGAAATACTCACGGTCCAGCCCGGGCTTCGTCTGCGCTGCCATGACAATGCGGCGCTGCGAGCTGGCGCGCTTGAGCTGTTCCACGGTACTGAGCGCATCCGAAGGACGGATCAAGCGCGAACCCAGGCTGCGCATCAGAAAATCATTGAATTGTTGGTAGTCGAAAGGCTTCGCTGCATCCCCTAACTGGTGGAAGTCGAGGACGATGAATTCGTCCGGGTTTCGGTCGAGGAATGTCGTCACCGCGTCGATCAGTTCATCAAAAATGCGGTGAGACTGATAGCCGTTGTGATGGAAGTAGAACACCGGTACTACCGGGCCGGCGGTACAGCCAAGCCGGATATCGAACGCCCGTGCACCGTTGGCCAGTTGCCAGGCAAATGAGTCGTTCTGGCACGTCGTCCAGTTGCCGAGCACCACCTCATAGTTTGGCGCTTTTTTGTCCATGCCGGCGTTGTGCGTGCCGGGCCAGACGATGTCGGTCAGCCTCAATCGGCCGATTTCCAGTGCGTTGCTCATCCATTTCTGTTTGTCGAGTGCGGTTGCTGTATTGCGGGTCATGACAGTTCCTTGTCGTTGATTCGCCCCATCCGTGGGGAGAAGAAGTTCATGTGTCGGATGTCATGACCCAGCATAGAAGTACGTGGCAGTATTGCCAGCGTCGGAAACACTTACACAAGAATAGCTATTTGATGGCGCGGAAATTGTTAATTTCGCTTGCTCGCTTTCGCCAGGTTTACAGTTCGGCAATAAGAGACAATGTTGGACTCTTCAATGAAATCGACATTGATGATGTTGCACTTTGACGCCCAGTCGCTTTTCTTCGGATCGAACCAGGAATTAAGCTCGTCATGGATATCCACGGGGCCACCGAGAGCGCTGTAACTGGTGGCGGAAAGCGACCACGGTTCCCATGTGCCCGGCGGGTATTTCAGCACATTAATAATGTGCTTTTCCAACTCCGCGGTATTGGTGATGCCGCTGCCAGACCATTTGTGCCCGATCTGCTCGTGAAATACATTTTGATCAAGCGCTCTGTTCCAAGGGGCCGCGACCAAAATTCTTTGCCTGGAGCTGATTTGTTTGAGTTGACGAAGACTCAGAGACCGGTTTTTGGTGGGGATAATGCGATCGCCGACGAGGAGCTCCATCAAGGTGTTGAAGTAAGCGAAATCAAACTGATCCCCCTTCAGTTCATGAAAGTCCAAGATAATGAATTCGTTGGGGTTCTCATCAAGGAATATTTCTACGTCGAATAGAAGGTTCCCCACGGTACGACCATTACGGTAACCGTTGTGATGAATGCAGTATTTTCCGGGTCCCAGCGCGTTGGCGTCGTACATTAAACGGATATCGAGCGCACGAGAACCGTGATTCAGTTGGGCATAAAACGATTCGTGCTGACAGGCCAGCCAGTGCGCGCCTGGAATCAGCGGCCAGGATGCTTTCCAATCGCTGCCCGCGTTATGAGTGCCTGGCAGCGTCAATTCGCAGAGCGACAATGTATCAATTGCCGGAGTAGCGCCCATCCAGTTGTTAAGTGTGTAATTATTCTGAACAAAGTTGTCCATTTAATGCGTCCTTGCATTGATTTATTGAGGAGTGGGTAGTTGGGCCGAACTTAACTGATCAAGTTAAGTTCGGTTGGGTATTTATAGAGGTGGTATTAGGCTTGGTCAATAACAGTGATAATGCAAAATGTTTGTTATTGGCGTAAGTGTTATAACGGATTTCGATTCTTCGCTTCAATCCATTGCGCCATGTATTGCGTACTTTTATGGTGGTGATGGCGCAACATGCTTCCCGTAAAGTTATCGCTTCTAAGTTGAGCCAGGTGTTGTTGGCAATACAACAACTTTTCGATCAGCGCCGGACCATGTTCCGATTGTCGATAACGATCGGCCAGCAATGTCTTCCCTTGGGATTGGGCGTCCGTCCACAGAGCCTCGTCCTTGTACAGCTGAACCGCGCAATCGGCGAACGCCTGTGCTGTGCGGGTCACAGCCCCCGGCCAGAGATGTTCGCCATGCATCGCTTCTGCGCCGATTGGCGTTGTGATCGTGGGCGTGCCACACAACATGGCGTCGACAATTTTGCCTTTGATGCCGGCACCGAAGCGTAGGGGGGCCAGGCAAATCCGTGCGCCAGACATGACTTTTAATGCATCTTCCGCCCAGTTCATTACATGAAAACCCTGGCCGGGGTTGTGCAACGCAGTCGCTTTGGGCGGTGTGTAAGCACCGTAAACGTGCAATTGAACCGTTGGCAGTTGTTGGCGGATCAGCGGCCAGATAGTGGTTTTCATCCAGAGCACCGCATCCCAGTTGGGCGCATGACGGAAGTTGCCGATGCTGAGAAAGTGCGCGCGGTTTTCAAAAGAAACCGGTGGCTCGCTCAGTAGATCGACCATCAGCGGGCACCAATGCAGCAAGTGGTGCGGCAGCTTGAATTGCTCGACCAGCAACTCGATCTCCACTTCGGAAACCATCAGATTCAAGTCGCAACGATAAATCGCTGCGATTTCCCGTTTAGCCAGATCGGTCTCGGCCATGAATTCGAACTCCTCACGTAACGCCGGCGCGAACAGTTCATTGAAGTCATTGGCGTCGTCACTAACCTTCAAGCGCTCCTTGAGGCGTTGATGGCGGGCATCTCGCAGGCTTTGCAGGTCGGAGGTTTCAAGCACGCGCAAGGCGTCGGGGCAGTGTTTCTCGACGCGCCAGCCGAACTGTTCTTCCATCATGAACCGATCGAACAGAACGATATCCGGGGCCAGTTCGCTGATGAACGTGTCGAAACTGCTGTTGTTCAATTCGATCGGGACTTCGCGAATACCCAAGACCGTCAGGTCTGCCCGGTGTTCACCGGTGCCGGCGGGGCTACTGAAAGTAATGTCCCAGCCTTGCTGCAAGAAGGTCTCGAGAATTTGCATCATGTGCCCGCCGGCCGCCGAAGAGCGGGGCTCGGGCCAGACGTAACCAATGACCAGGACTTTGGTGGAGGAGGGCTGACTCATGGGGCATTCCTTGATGCGGGCACTGGGCGTCGGAAAAGCGCGCAATTAAACCACAGTCAGTTGTTTCCATTCAGCCAATCTGCCGCAGGCCTGTCCTGCGGCAGATCGTGTGGCTTAAACCGGATTCAACTTCACAACAACCTCCCATCCGATGTAACCGTTCTGGCTTCTTTCGAGCGCCTTCGACATCGTCTCAATGTTTCGCCGGTACGCAGCTGAATCTTTCGATAACTGGCTAAGCAGTGATGTGGTCAGTGCGAACGAATCCGCATTATTGAAAGCGTTGGCCTTGTCGATCAATTTCAGCGTACCCGGATCACGCAGGTGGCCGGATGCCAGGTTAATCAGCGGAGCAACATCCAGTCGTTGGTAGTTACCTTGGCGTCCAGAGATTGGATGGTGGGCATAGGAGTGATCCAGTGTGTTGGGGGCTCCATGAAACAACTCATGAACAATGTCATCGGCGAGTACATCATGGCTATAGCCTTCGGTACGGAACTGGCGATTGAAATTATGGCTATAGATGCGCATGAACTTCTTTTGGGCTGCTTCCTTCGGGGTTGCGCGTGCCCATTCTGCATATAAGTCCGGGTTCAGAGCTGCATAACTTTGCGACTCGGCGGTGTCCAGGATAAAGTTGTCGGGTGTGACGTTGGCAATATCTTTTTTTACTTCGTTCAGGTGATTCAGAACTTTGCGTCGACCTTGACTGGAGTTGTCACCCATCAGCAGTTTCACAATCTTCCCAGAGTCGGTATCAAGTGATGCGTCCGTCAAAACTCTGATAGCATCGTCGACCTTTGCTCTAGAGGCGGGTAACGCGTCCTTGAGCAGTTTACGGGTGTAGGATGCCGGCATCAGCTTATCCAGCTTGAGCATATGCCAGATTTTTGCTGGTTCGAAGTTGTTGAGCTTCGCTCCCCATGGCTGTCCGTGCCGGTTGAGTGCGTACCAATGGTCGTTCTGGCGTATACCCCAGACCCGGAAAAGGTCTTTCGAAGATTCCACGGGGCGCCAGGTTCCGATACGAATGATGTCTGGATCGCCGGCTCTGGCCAATTGCTCGAATTGAGTCTGACCTGTCAACCGGCGAAGATCGGAAGTCGCGTTTTCCAGGGCCGCAACACTCCCGTTAAAACCTTTGCGCAACAGTTTCGCGCCACCTATAAGCAAATCTGTAACGCCATCCAGCGGATTTAGCAAGCTGCTCACCAGGCCCAGGCCAGTCTTGGCCATGGCGCTGGCTTTCGTTGCAAGGGTCATGCTTCTGGCGGCGAGACTGGCTACCTTAGCGATGGCCCCGACCACCAACAGAAGTGTCATCGCAGCTTCCAGGGTGCAGGCAGCTACTCCTTGGAACTGTCGATCCAGATCGTCTGAACTGATGTCTTCGATGCATGATTTGAACGGTACGACAATATTGAGAAACGTATTCAACGCTTCTTCACGTTCTGCACGCAATGCCTCCAGCGGGGTTTGCCCCCAACATTCGTTTACCAACTCATCGTAGGTTGCGATTGGCCGGTGTTTGAGCACGAAGTTCACGAGCGGGTCGAATTCACTTGAATAGAAACTTTGGTAATAGCCTTTGCTTTCAATGTTCGAAGGCAGGCGTGTCGCTGATAGTTCGCCGATTTTTTCAATGACACCACGACTGGTATTGACGAGGCCAGGTGTGACTCCATGGGTGTAGCACTCGATGTCCGTGGGCAGTTGATGCACCGGTGCCGGGTGGGAGTGGTTTTTTCCACTACTGGGGGGGCTTGTATGTAACAGCTTCTCCCTTTCGATCAGCTCGGCCAGTTCGGTGTTTTCGCGGCAGACTCCGTGCAAGGTGAACAGCTCATAACAACTCAGTCGTCCTTCGAAGTAGGTACACATCACCACGCCGTAACGACCGGTCGCCTGCTCTTTGTCTTTCTGACTCTCCATGGGAACCCGATTCGTCACTTTCAGTATGGCGTCAAGGGTTGACGATATTGGATTCATGGGGGGGCGGGTGATCGGATGAAGCGTGGCGACTGAAGGCCGTACAGAGAATATCGTCACCTGTCCGCGCAGCAGTCGCGCCCGATCAGGAAGCGGCAAGGATGAAAGGGCCAGTTTCAGATGCGTACTCATGGCCTGCACATGTGACACATAGTTTCGATTGAATTGACGGTAAAACTCTCCATCCGGAGAAATCAGATTGGGGAGCATCTTGGGGAACGCTTTATAAATACTCTCTCCATGCTTCAAGTCCCAATCACCTGTCTGCAGGTCGTTGGACATGTGCAGTTCTACAGGGGATATAAGAAACAGTTTGGCATAGGCGTCTGCCAGTAATCGATTGTTCGTTTGGTGAAGGACGTCATCTTCAAGATAGGTGCATCCCTTGGCGACTTGCTTGAGGATGTCCAGGGCGACGCTCTTGCGGGTCGGCAAGGGGCGAGACAACGTTTCAGCCGTTTCAGCAAAGGTTTTCGCATGGCGGGCGTAAGCGGCTACTGCCACTTCAAGCGAATCCTTGGCCGACCGGTTCACTTCATTATGGGTGACGATACCGTTGAGCAACGCCCAGTCGATCACTGGATCCACAGCAGCCAAGGCATTGAGTGCCTGTTGCGACTCGGTGACTGAGTTGGACTTCATCAGGTGTTGTATTTGCGCATGGGTCATTGCGCGCGACGATCCCGGTGAAATGATTTCCTGTACCGCGATGGTCCGGCAGTAATCAACCCATTGCGGGGTGCCTAATAGCAGAGTAGGCGGCAAGTCCTTGACCAGGAACTCCGGCGCGGTGCCGGCCAACAATAAATGCGAGGCCAGTGCCGCGTTGTGTTCAGTGATTCGGTGGTTATTGATCAGATGTCTTTCGAATTCCGTTTGAACACTGGCGAAAGACTTCTCTATGTGTTGGGCCGCATAGAGGTCAAAACCGGCCACTTGATTACGCGGCTCTTGCTCCCCGACCATCGGATGGAGATCCAGCAGTAGCGCGGTCAAAAGTATTTGCTGGAGAGACTCATCCGATAAGGGCTGATTATCTTGCGCACCATACCAATCCAGGTCCCGTACAAAACTGTTTGCCCAGATTAGAGCAATGGAGCTGGAAACAAGTGTTTTCAGATAATACTCCGCATCAGATCGTTTGAAGGGCGTGGATCGTCCACCCAGAATAGTGTCTGACAGATGTTCCAATAATGACGCGCCCTTGGTGTGTTCCTTGATAAGTGCTTGAAGCCGGCTGCACTGTGCTGATGACATGGTGAGCGGATTGTTTTCCCCGACCTTTACCATTTCCCAATAATTGCCGAATGGCGGACTGACGGGATGTCGCTGTTCCAGGAAGGCAATCAGGTTCTGGGCATCGATGACCGTCCGAGGGAGGAGGTAACGATGGAATCTCAACCATTGAGTCATGCTGACTTGGTCATCAAGGGTGACGACGTCACCGGTCAATTGCGCCATTTCAACCAATACAACAAGATCATCGTTCAGATCCGGAACCAGCTTGAATGCATCCTCGAAACTCTGGGTTCTGCCTGCGTGGTGTGCCTTGATCTGACCATTAGCGGTTACTTCAAACCGTGAATCTTCGGACAGCCGGAGTTTCATCAAAAGGTTTTTGAAAGAGGCTTTTTCGACCATGTTTCGCAACATGACTCTTGCGGGCTGGAGAGCTTCTTCTAGCGATGAGCCAGACTCCAGGGAGATGAAGGCACCTTCCAGGGTGACTTCCTTGGAATGACTGTGGTCTTGCGCTCGACGCTTTAATTTGTCGAGAAATTCCAGGCGTTCTATATTGTCTTTTTGGCTGTTGTGATCTTGGGGCGGGATATAAACAGAAGGTCTGGATAAGTGTCTTTGAAAGGTGTTAACTGTATTTATAGTGCTCATGGTAAATTCATCTATTTCTGGGTTGTATGTTTGAGGTATCCTCTTTTAATGTTTGAGTGATAGCAAGTTGGCGTATGTAAGTGTGTGTTGCATTTGTGTGAAAATAATGACGGCTTTAGTTGGCTGTTATGTTGTTCTGGTGTAAAGATCTCTTCGCTATAACTGGCAAGAGGACAGGTGGTTTGTTACATTTTTAAATTATGCTTTTGACTTTAACAGTCAAGAAAACACGACAACCCCACAGAGCAAAAGAGTGAGATTGTCGCGTCTTGATTTACTGACCCTGGGTGCCGGGTAGCGTTCTGCAAAACGCCTCATCGGCGGGTGGCGCCTGATTCGGATACGTATCCGGAAGCACCTTGACCATCGTCGTTTCGACAACGCCGTCCGCGTACTCAGCTTCGAAGAACTCTGCGCTCCAACCCACCTTGGGAGCGCGGAGAGTCGTCTGGACGTCCATTGAGGCCGGCAACTGTGCTGCGGTATAGCGCACGCCGCAGTTGTACCTGAAGTCCCGGGCCTTCGGGTTGTGGGCTGTCCACTGGGTCATCCTGATCGGCATTTCGGACAAGGTCAGGTGCAACTGGGTCGATGTGGCGTCCAGGCGCTGTTCCTGTGCCTTTAACCTCGGTGCGGTGTTGCCGGTCTGCCGCCGCTTGATATAAGGAATCAGGTTCGCTTCAACAAACGCCCGCACATCGTGGGCGGAATTGGGAATGACCCGAAGTGTGTTGTCACCCGGCAGGTCTGGAAAATACTGGCGTGAAGCATCCGGGATGAAGAAGTCATCGCCACTGGCGTTGACAATGTATTTCGGGATCTTCAGGCGGTCGATGTAGCCGGACAGATTCCGATAGGTCATCGGATCTTCGACCTGCATCAGCTTCTTGAACGGCTCGCTCTTGCGTTGGGCTATCACGCCTTGCAAGTAGTAGTCGACGTACGCCAGTGGCCAGTTACCGCCGTAGGCCAGATACGTCTGGTCGAACACTTTGTCCGTGTTCAAGACGTCGATGACAAACGGCACGATGCTATCGACGCGTGAGTCCGCAAGGGCGGACAGCCATACCGCCCAACCGCGTTTCGACGCGCCGGTGGCAAGAAAACTCACCACCTGACCTGGCTGCGTTTCCTTTTGGGCCAGGTCCATGGCCTTGACCAGCGATTCCATCATTGGCACATGCAGCGACATAAAGGGCTGTTGTTCCGGGGCCTGCATGAATAGTTTCCAGCTGTGAGCAACGCTGCCATCTTCTGTGCGCGGCACGCCGTCATCGCTGTAGGTCAAGTACTGGTTGGGGACATTGCTGACAGCCACTACGATCAAACCGGTTTGCCGGGCAATGTTGAGCAGTGTTTGCTGCGAAAAGTTGTTGGGTGCTCCCGGAGACTCACCGGGCAAAGGGTTGTTGACGCCGTCGTTGGCGACCAACACGGCACGCGTACCCTTGACGTTGTCGGGAATGTACAGATCGACTCCATGGGTCCAGTTTGCCGGGGCGATTTGACCGCCCTGGTCCCAGGACTGTGACGTCAGCTCGAAGCGGCGGATGTTGACGCCGGGCTGTTGCTCTTGTCCCTTACTGATGTAGCGCAGCGGTTGCGTCGCTTGGGCTTTGCGATAGCAGCTCAACACTTCGCTGAACGCCTGTCCGCTCTGTTCAAAGCAGTGCTGGGGATTGTCGGAAGAGGCTGACTGGCAGCCATATCCGGCGCTGAGCATCAGCAATAATCCGCTAATTTTCAAATAACGTGCGTAGCGTTCGGTTCGACTCGGCATGGACTCGGTTCCTTATGAGTGGGAATTACCGGTCCAATCAAACGCCAGGCGGGAGGCCATTTCTACTGTCAGAGTTGACAGGTCGGAGCCCAAAAACGCCGAAAAATGCGACCTTACGTCGGTTTATGCAGAAAAGTGGAGAGGGCCAAGAGCCCCGGTTCAACTGTCTCAGCTCAGCATGCCTTTAACCTTGTCGCGCAACTGATCAATGGAAAACGGTTTACCGATCACGTGCATGCCTGCTGGCACATCAATGCTTTCGGCATAGCCGCTGGCAAACAGGATCGGCAGCTCGGGGCGCAGCATCCGCGCCTGGGTGGCCAATTCACGGCCGTCCATCACCGGCAAACCAACGTCTGTCATCATCAAATCGATGTACTGATCTTCATCATTGAGAAACTCCAGCGCCTGTTCGCTGCCATCGGCCTCGAGCACCTTGAATTCGAGTTCCTCCAGCACATCTACAATCAGCATGCGCACGATGGCGTCGTCTTCGACTACAAGGATGATGGACGCGGTGGCGGACATAGTGGGGTTCTCGGAGGTTGAATTCGCGGTTGTCGGTCGATCGAAATCGCCGGGCTCTTGCTTGAGTAAGTGACGGAACCCGACAAGTTCCCACGCGGTAGAAAAAAGAATAGCCGTACACGTGTTGGCAAGGATAACCGCTCCCTTGCGCTGGAGCAGTGGAATGTAGGATTTTGCTGGAAAAGGTGTCAGAAAATTGGATCAATCCGGCGCTTTTGGGGCAAACTCCTTGGTTTTCAACAGTTCGACAAGGGCTCCCCCATGACATCCGCGTCTTCGGTTGATGAGCAACGATTCCGTAAACTCCTGAGCCGCAACGTCAGCCTGCCGTTGGGTGTCGGCGTGCTCAGTGCAGTGTTCTTTGTTTCGCTGATCACTTACCTGCTGTCGGTGATTCAGTGGGTCGAGCACACCGACCGGGTGATCAGTAACGCCAATGAATCGATCAAGCTGACTGTCGATCTGGAAACCGGTATGCGCGGCTTCCTGCTCACTGGCGACGAGCACTTCCTTGAACCCTACGAAACGGCCAAGCCGCGAATCGCAGTCGCCCTAAATACCTTGATCGAACTGACCGCGGACAACCCGGTGCAAACCGACCGCCTGCACCGGCTCCAGGCCTTGCAGAATGAGTGGGCCACTTACGCGCAGACAATCATTGAATTGCAGCGATCCAGCGGCGATTACCGCAGCGTGGTCAAGGCCGGGCGCGGCAAGCGGCTGACCGATGAGATCCGCAAGCAATTCGAAGATGTGATCGACATGGAGCAGCAGTTACGCGCCACGCGTAACGAGGAAGTGCGCCGCACCACGATCTGGAGCATCAGCCTTTACCTGTTGTTCATCGCCGGGATCAGCGCATTGCTGGCCTACATTGGCCGTCGGGATTTGCTCAACCTTTCGCAAAGTTACAGCGCCAACCTCGCCGGACAACAGGCCAGCGCTCGTCGCCTGGAACAGCAGGCCTGGCTGCGCAATGGCCAGACCGAACTGGCCGAACAAGTGCTGGGGCAACTGTCGCTTAATCTGCTGGGGCGCAACATTCTGCAGTTCTGCGCGCAGTACCTGGGCACCGCCGTAGCAGCCATTTATGTCCGTGAAGAACACGGCGGTCTCAAGCGCATTGCCTCTTACGGTTTCTCCCGCGAGCAGGAAGCGCGCGAACAGCAGATTTACAGCGATGAAGGCATTGTCGGCCAGGTAGCGAACCAGGCTCGCTTGATTCGTCTCGATGACGTACCGAGCGATTACTTCAAGGTCAGCTCCGGCCTGGGCGAAGGTCTGCCGCATAGCGTGCTGGTGGTGCCGACCAGTGACGACGATCGCGTCAACGGTGTGATCGAACTGGGCTTCCTGCGCCCGCTGACGGACCGCGATGTCGAATTGCTTGAGCTGATTGCCGGCAACATCGGCACGTCCATCGAGGCCGCTCGCTATCGTCAGCGCCTGCAGGAAGTACTGGCCGAAACCCAGCAGCTCAATGAAGAGCTGCAGGTTCAGCAAGAAGAACTCAAGAGCGCCAACGAAGAACTGGAAGAGCAGTCGCGGATTCTCAAGGAGTCTCAGGCGCATCTGGAGACCCAGCAGGTCGAGCTTGAACAAACCAATGAGCAGCTCGCCGAACAGGCGCAGATCCTGGCGGAGCAGCGCGACGCCATGGACCTGAAGAACACCGAGCTCAATCAGGCCCAGACTCAACTCGAAGAACGCGCCGAAGAGTTGCAGCGCTCGAGCAAGTACAAGTCTGAATTCCTCGCCAACATGTCCCACGAGTTGCGCACGCCGCTGAACAGCTCATTGATCCTGGCCAGTTTGCTGGCGGAAAACCCCCAGGAAAACCTCAGCGCCGAGCAGGTCAAGTTTGCCGAGTCGATTTACTCCGCCGGCAATGATTTGCTCAACTTGATCAACGATATTCTCGACATTTCCAAGGTCGAGGCCGGTAAGCTTGAAATGCGACCGGAGAACACCAGCGTTGCGCGTCTGGTGGATGGCTTGCGCGGGATGTTCCAGCCATTGGCTGCAGACAAGAAACTGGATTTCCAGGTCGAGGTGCAGGCCGGTGCGCCGATGATGATCTTCACCGATCGCCAACGTCTGGAGCAGGTCATCAAGAACCTGCTGTCCAACGCGGTGAAATTCACCGAAAAAGGCACGGTCAGCCTGACGGTCGCCAGTCAGCCCAGCGACGGTATCGCCTTTATCATTCGCGATTCAGGGATTGGCATTGCCGCGGATCAGCAGGACAGCATTTTCGAAGCCTTCCGCCAGGCCGATGGCACCACCAATCGCCGTTACGGCGGCACCGGCCTGGGCTTGTCGATTTCCCGTGACCTGGCGACCTTGCTCGGCGGTTCAATCAGTGTCACCAGCGAGCCGGGGCAGGGCAGTGTGTTTACGCTGGTTTTGCCGCAGCAATACGTCGAACCGGGCGAGGAACCTGTCGAGCCGATGAGAGCCACGCCGGTTGCCATTACACCTAGAGTGACGCCCGCCGCGCTGGTGCCGTTGATCGCCGAAGTTGAAATTCCGCGTTTCGACGACGATCGCACCAAGGCGCCATTCGCCACCCGCTGCATTCTGGTGGTGGAAGACGAGCCGAACTTCGCCAATATCCTTTACGACCTGGCGCATGAGCTGGGTTATCAGTGCCTGGTGGCGCACGGGGCGGACGAGGGTTACGACTTGGCCAGGGAGTTCATCCCGGACGCCATTCTGCTGGACATGCGCTTACCGGATCATTCCGGGCTGACCGTATTGCAACGCCTGAAGGAACACGCTGAAACCCGGCACATTCCGGTGCATGTGATTTCGGTGGAAGACCGTGTCGAAGCCGCGATGCACATGGGCGCCATCGGTTATGCGGTAAAGCCGACTACCCGCGAAGAACTCAAGGACGTGTTTGCCCGCCTTGAGGCCAAGCTGACCCAGAAAGTCAAACGCGTCCTGCTGGTCGAAGACGATGATCTGCAGCGCGACAGCATTGCCCGGCTGATCGGCGACGATGACATCGAGATCACTGCCGTTGGCCTGGCACAAGATGCCCTGGACCTGCTGCGCACGACGATTTTCGATTGCATGATCATCGACCTGAAGCTGCCGGACATGCTCGGCAACGACCTGCTCAAGCGCATGTCCATGGAAGATATCTGCTCGTTCCCGCCGGTGATCGTCTACACCGGGCGCAACCTGACTCGGGACGAAGAGGCCGACCTGCGCAAGTATTCGCGCTCGATCATCATCAAGGGCGCGCGCTCGCCCGAGCGTTTGCTGGATGAGGTGACACTCTTTCTGCACAAAGTCGAATCCGGGTTGTCCCATGAACGCCAGAGGATGCTCAAGACCGCGCGCAGTCGCGACAAGGTTTTCGAGGGTCGCAAGGTGCTGCTGGTGGACGACGATGTACGCAACATCTTCGCCCTCACCAGTGCCCTGGAGCAAAAGGGTGCAGTCGTGGTCATCGGCCGGAACGGCCGTGAAGCGATTGAAAGACTGAATGAAGTCGAGGATATCGATCTGGTATTGATGGACGTGATGATGCCGGAGATGGATGGTTTCGAAGCCACCATCGAGATCCGCAAGGACCCGCGCTGGCGCAAGCTGCCAATCATTGCGGTGACGGCCAAAGCCATGAAGGACGATCAGGAGCGCTGCTTGCAAGCGGGCTCCAATGATTACCTGGCCAAGCCCATTGACCTGGATCGCCTGTTCTCGCTGATTCGCGTGTGGTTACCAAAAATGGAACGCATTTAGTGGAACGCAATTTTTCAGTGGAGCGAAATAGCGAAATCGAAATTCGCTTGTTGATCGAGGCGATCTACCTCAAATACAGCTATGACTTTCGCGACTACTCCGGCGCTTCGATCAAGCGCCGGGTCAATCACGCGTTGAGCCAGTTCGAGTGCACGACCATTTCAGCATTGCAGGAAAAGGTCCTGCACGACCCGACGGCGTTCATGCAGTTGCTGCAACTGCTGACGATCCCGGTCAGCGAAATGTTCCGCGACCCTTCGCATTTCCTCGCGATCCGCAAGGAAGTGGTGCCGCTGCTCAAGACTTACCCCTCGATCAAGATCTGGATCGCCGGTTGCAGCACGGGTGAAGAGGTCTATTCGATGGCCATTCTGCTGCGCGAAGAAGGCTTGCTCGATCGCACCATCATCTACGCCACCGACATCAACCCGCACTCGCTGGACAAAGCCAAGCAAGGGATTTTCTCCATGGAGAATGTCCGCGCCTACACTCATAACTACCAGCAGGCAGGTGGCCAGCGTTCGTTCGCCGACTACTACACGGCGGCCTACGGCTACGCCATTTTCGACAAGACGCTGTGTGAGAACGTGACCTTCGCCGATCACAGCCTGGCAACTGACAGTGTCTTTTCAGAAACTCAGTTGATTTCGTGTCGTAATGTTTTGATTTACTTCAATAAAAATCTTCAGAATCGCGCTTTCGGTTTGTTCCATGAATCGCTTTGTCATCGAGGATTTTTGGTGCTGGGCAGCAAGGAAACCCTGGATTTTTCGGCCTACGGCAATCAGTTCGAGCCGTTGGTGAAACAAGAACGGATTTACCGCAAATCATGAACAGTGCAGCGGTTTTGCCTTCCATAGAGGCTATCGTGATCGGCGCTTCGGCCGGCGGTGTGGAGGCGTTGCTGAGCATCCTCAGTCCACTGCGAAAAGGCTTCAAGTTGCCGATCATCGTGGTATTGCACCTGCCGGACGAACGTCGAAGCTATCTGACCGAGGTGTTCGCACGGCGAGTAGCCATGCCTGTACTGGAAGCCCGCGACAAGACGCTGGTCGAAGCCGGAACGTTGTATTTCGCGGCACCGGGTTATCACTTGTCGGTGGAGCAGGACCGCAGTTTTTCCTTGAGCCTGGAAGCCCGCGTGCATTATTCGCGACCGGCCATCGATTACCTGTTCGAGTCGGCCGCTGATGCCTACGGTTCAGCCCTGGCGGCGGTGTTGTTGACCGGCGCCAACCGCGATGGCGCCCGCGGCCTGGCCCAGGTCAAGCGCCGTGGCGGCATGACCATCGTCCAGGACCCGGACGAAGCCCAGGTCGCGACCATGCCCCAGGCGGCGCTTGATATACACCAGCCGGACCACATTCTCCCTATACGCGGCATCGGCCGTCTGCTTGTCGAGCTGGAACGAATCGCATGCTAAGTACTGTCCAGGCCAAATTGCTGATCGTCGACGATCTGCCGGAGAACTTGTTGGCGCTTGAAGCGCTGATCAAGCGCGAAGACCGTATCGTCTACAAAGCCTTGTCCGCCGACGAAGCCTTGTCGCTGTTGCTGCAACACGAGTTCGCCATGGCCATTCTCGACGTGCAGATGCCTGGCATGAACGGCTTCGAACTGGCCGAGCTGATGCGCGGCACGGAAAAGACCAAGAACATCCCGATTGTCTTCGTCAGTGCGGCCGGTCGTGAGCTGAACTACGCGTTCAAGGGCTATGAAAGCGGCGCTGTGGATTTCCTCTACAAGCCGCTGGATATCCACGCGGTCAAGAGCAAGGTCAACGTGTTCGTCGAACTGTATCGCCAAAGTAAGGCGATGAAACAGCAGGTCGAAGAGTTGGAGCAAAGCCGCCGCGAGCAGGAAGCGCTGCTCAAGCAGTTACAGAGTACCCAGCTGGAACTGGAGCAAGCGGTGCGCATGCGCGATGACTTCATGTCCATCGTCGCCCACGAAGTCCGCACGCCGCTCAATGGGCTGATCCTCGAAACCCAGTTGCGCAAGATGCACCTGGCCCGGGATAACGCCGCGGCGTTCACCCTGGACAAGATGCACGCGATGGTCGATCGCGACGAGCGGCAGATCAAAAGCCTGATCCGTTTGATCGAAGACATGCTCGATGTGTCGCGCATTCGTACCGGCAAGTTGTCGATCCGACCGACGCGCTTCGATTTGTCGGCGCTGGTTCGCGGCTTGTTGCAGAATTTTGCACCGCAGATCGATGCTGCCGAGTCCTCGGTCACCCTGGAGGCCGAGCAACCGGTGGTGGGCAGCTGGGACGAATTTCGTGTTGAACAGGTGATTTCCAACCTGCTGACCAATGCTTTGCGCTACGGCGCCAAGAGTCCGATCACCGTTAAGGTGTACAGTGAGAGCGGTCAGGCTCGGGTGGAAGTGCGTGATCTCGGGATCGGTATCGGCGAAGAGAACCAGAAGCGTATTTTTCAGCAGTTCGAACGCGTCACGGCCAAACACGCTGTCGCGGGGTTGGGTCTGGGATTGTTTATTTCCGAGCAGATTGTGGCCGCCCATGGCGGTTCCATTACCGTCGAAAGCCGGATTGGCGAAGGCGCCTTGTTTCGCGTTTGTCTGCCGCTGTAGGAAAACAGCCAGATAAACGCAACCTCTGATCGACCCCACGGTCGTATCAGCAGCTATTGACCGAACAAAGGCTTCCCATGAGTGAAGATGCACAAGACGTCGTATTGATCGTCGAAGATGACCCCTCGATTCTGATGGTGCTGTCGGCCTATCTGTCGGGTGAGGGCTACCGGGTATTGCAGGCCGAAAACGGCGAGCAGGCCTTCGAGATTCTGTCGAGCAAACCGCACCTGGACATGATGATCACCGACTTTCGCCTGCCGGGCGGAATCTCCGGCGTCCAGATCGCTGAACCTGCCGTGAAGTTGCGACCGGAGCTCAAGGTGATCTTTATCAGCGGTTATCCGCAGGAAATCCGCGAGACGGACAGCCCGATCACCCGTAAAGCGCCGATCCTGGCCAAGCCGTTCGATCTGGATGTACTGCAAGAACTAATGCAGGAAATGCTCTCGTAAGCACTCAGACGCGGATCATCTCCCGCACCTTCGCTGTCAGCAGGTCGAAGGTGAACGGCTTGGTGATCATCTGCATGCCAGGATCCAGAAAACCGCCGCGCACCGCCGCGTGTTCGGCATAGCCGGTGATGAACAACACCTTCAGATCAGGCCGGTATTGCCGGCCGATTTCCGCCAGTTGCCGGCCATTCATGCCGGGCAACCCTACGTCGCTGATCAACAGATCGATACGCTGCCCGGAATCGAGAATCGGCACCGCGCTGTCGGCATTGCCAGCCTCAACGAAGGCATAGCCCAGATCGCTCAACACCGTACTGACCAACACCCGTACCGCCGGATCGTCCTCGACGATCAGCACCGTTTCGCCATTCCGTGCGAACGGAGCGTGCTGGACGTCCACCGGGCTGTCCTGAGGCATGTCACCGCCGAATCGGGGGAGAAACAGACTCACCGTGGTGCCTTCGCCCACTTCACTGCGAATGGCGACGTGGCCGTGCGATTGTTTGCTGAAACCATAAATCATCGACAATCCAAGGCCTGTGCCCTGGCCGATGGGTTTGGTGGTAAAGAACGGGTCAAAGGCCCGGTTGATGGTGCTTTTCGGCATGCCACACCCGGTGTCCGTGACGCTCAGCACCACGTAATCACCCGGTTGAAGGTTGCTCTGGGCCTCGGTGAAACCAATGTCCAGATGCTGATTGCTGGTTTTCACCACCAGTTTGCCGCCATCGGGCATCGCATCCCGAGCATTGAGCACCAGATTGAGCAGGGCGCTTTCCAGTTGATTGGGATCGGCCTCGGCCACCCAGAGTTGCTCATCCAGCTGCATGTCCAGCTGAATGCTTTCGTTGATGCTGCGCTGAAGCAATTCGCCCATGGAGACCACCAGGGTATTCATCTCAACGGGTTTGGAGTCCAGCGACTGACGCCGGGAGAACGCCAGCAGACGGTGGGTCAGGGCCGCCGCGCGGTTGGCTGAGGTCACGCCCAGGTCGATCAGACTGTCCAGATCGTCGGTGCGCCCACGGGCCAGACGTCGGCGCAGCAGCTCCAGGCTGCCGATGATGCCGGTCAGCATATTGTTGAAGTCGTGGGCAATACCGCCGGTGAGCTGGCCGACCGCTTCCATCTTCTGCGATTGGCGCAGGGCTTCTTCATTGTGTCGTAGCTGCGCGGTGCGTTCCTCGACCTGCTGCTCGAGGGTTTCGAGGGTATTTTGCAGTCGCAGTTCGCTTTGACTCAGATCGATCAGCCGGTCCCTGGCTTCGTACTGTCGTCGACGGCCGCGCAACGCGGTGGTCACCAGGCTGATCAACGTGACCGGGTGAAAGGGACGCTCAAGAAAGGTCACATTCCCCAGTTGTGGGCCGTAGCGCGACGCCGGGTTTTGCTCCGGGCCGCCATGGTAGGTCATCAATACGATCGGGAGGTCCGACCAGGCCGGTTGTTGCTCGATCAGGCCGAGCAGCGGTTCAAGATCACCGTCCAACAAGGCCTCGGAGGAGATCAGCAGCAAGCCTGCCCCTTGCTCCAGCTCGCGGCACAACGCCACCAGGTCCCGAGTAATCACCCCGTCGTAACCCGCTTCATTGAGCATCATCAGCGCAATCTGGCTGTCGCGACCCAGCGGCGCGAGAATGATCGCGCGCTCGGACATCGCTTCCTGGGCAATCACGGGCTTTGTTCCTCAAGCAAGGGGTTGCTGGCACCCAGATAGGTCGGGACACCGCGCAACACCCCCTGAAATGCATCCAGCGGTTCACCAATGGTCATGCCCTGAGCGCTGATGCGGTATTCACGAATGGTCGATTCATGGCTGCCGGTGCGTTTCTTGATGATCGAGATCGCCCGACGAACCTTGCCCAGTGCCTCGAAGTAACGTAGCAGAATGACCGTGTCGGCCAGATAGGTGATGTCCACGGGGGCTTGCATGTCACCGACCAGTCCATGCTGGGCGACGGTCATGAAGGTCGCGGCACCCTGGCGATTGAGGTACAGCAGCAACTCGTGCATGTGCAGTACCAAGGCGTTTTCTTCGGGCATCGCCGCCTGATAGCCATTGATGCTGTCGATCACCACGGTCTTGATATCGCCCTCATCGACACAGCGACGAACCCGGTGGGAAAACTCTCCGGGGGACAACTCGGCCGCGTCCACTTGCTCGATCAGCAGGTTGCCGGTGTCTTGCAGCGTCTTGAGGTCAATACCGATGTTCTTCATGCGCTCGAACAGCAAACCGAGCTCTTCATCGAAAATAAACAGTGCGGCTTTTTCGCCACGGGCCACGGCGGCAGCGGCGAAGATCATCGAGATCAGCGATTTGCCGGTACCGGCCGGACCGAGGATCAACGTGCTGGAGCCGGTCTCGATCCCGCCGCCGAGCAGGGCGTCCATGGCCTTGATGCCGCTGGACAATTGCTGACGGATATAGCGACCACGATGCTCGGCGGCCACCAGACGCGGAAATACATGCACTCCGTCACCCATGATGGTGAAGTCGTGAAATCCGCCTCGGTACTTCTGGCCACGGTATTTCACCACACGGATCCGCCGCCGCTCGGCGCCATAGTTGGGGGTCAGTTCCTCAAGGCGAATGACGCCGTGGGCCACACTGTGCACGGTTTTGTCGAGGGACTCGGTGGTCAGGTCGTCCAGCAACACCACCGTGGCGTCATAGCGCACGAAGTAATGTTTGATCGCGAGGATCTGGCGACGGTAGCGCAGTGAACTTTGGGCCAGCAGGCGGATCTCGGAAAGACTGTCGAGCACCACGCGGGTCGGCTTGACCCGCTCGACCACTTCGAAAATCTGCTTGGTGGCTTCGCCCAGTTCAAGGTCCGAGGAATACAACAAGCTCTGCTGATGCTCGGCATTGAGCAGGCTTTCCGGGGGCGTCAGCTCGAAGATGTGGATATTCTCATCCAGTTCCCAGCCGTGGGACAACGCTCCCTGTCGCAGCTCTCGCTCGGTTTCCGACAGCGTGATGTACAACGAGCGTTCGCCGGCTCGGGCGCCGGCCAACAGGAAATGCAAAGCGACGGTGGTTTTGCCGGTTCCGGGTTCACCCTCCAGTAAAAACACATGCCCGCGGGACAGACCACCGGCCAGGATGTCATCCAGGCCTTCGATGCCGGTGGCGGCTTTTGCACTGATCAACTCGTTTGATGTAGACAAAAAATGCCCTCTCATGACTAGGGGAAGCGAGGCAGCAGGCCGTAAGTGCCTGAATGGACTGCCTGTTCTCTTGACCCTTGGCCGAGACGACGAGTTCAACGAAATTTTTGCTGTTGTTAAAGCCCTTGCTGCAAGGCAGGGTCGTCGGGATTGAGTTGTTCAAGTTGCGCCAGCAGAATCTGCACGTTCTGTAGCTGGCCGCTTTCTTTCCAGTAATTGATCAACAATACCCGGGCTCTCCGGTCGGCCGGGTGCCGCTGGACGATCTCCTGCAACTGTTTCTGCGCCGCTTCCAGCTCCTGTTCATCGTGAAGCGTGGTGGCCAGGTCGTAGCGGTAATCCTTGTTGTCCGGCTCCAGCTCCACGGCTTTGGAAAGGCCGAGCAGGGCGAACTCACTTTGCCCGTGATGCAACAGCCAGAGCCCCAAGGCATGTTGCAGGTAGGCCGAGTCGGGCTGAGCCTTCAGCTGCTTGGCCAACAGTTGTCGGGCAGCATCGTTTTGGCCCAGGCGATCCAGCACGTCGATTTGCATCACCAGCGCGGGCAGGTTGCCGGGCGCAAGACGCAAGGTGTTCTGCAGTGCCTGCTGAGCCTCTTTCAATTCGGCATTGTGCAGATGCAGCCGAGCCAGTTGATATTGGTTGTCGGCGCTTTCCGGCTGACTCTTCAGATCCTGCTCCCAGGCATCAATGGTTTGCTCCAGCGGCCCGAAGTACAAGCCGAGATCGTCCGGCGACAGCCCCAGCAGGGCGTTCACGGCGGCATAGCGGACGCGCTGCTCGCCGTCATCGAGTAACGGGCCCAGCAGCAGACTGCGCTGACCGCTGGGAACAAGGCCGCTGATGCTTTTGATCGCCGCAATGCGCACATCTGGCGATTCATGCTGCAAGTCCGCGTCCGCCAGTTTCAGGGCCACGGAACTGGGGTAGTTGGGCAGTTCGGCATGCAACCAGACGCGGCGTTTGGGCGATATGTCGGGGCGACCCAATTGCTGGTAGAGGACTCGCGCTGCTCCTGGTTGGCCTGCGCGCGCCTGATTCAGCGCCTCGCTGTAGCCGCGCTTGATCGCCTCCGGCACGGCGGGGGTTGTACTGCGCAAGAAAAACCAGGCAATGCCGATGGCAAACAGGACGCAGAGGCTGATGAGCAGGTAGCGGCGAGACTGGGGCATGCAAGAATCCGGGAGCTGGCAAGCTGTTGCAAAGGTGCCAGCTTCGGTCAGGCAGGGCTGTGAGTCAAACCCAGACTTGGTTCGTTACGTTAGTCAGTCGATTCAAGGCAGTCCGGCTTTTCAATGATTTTGCCTACAGGTTGCGTCGACATTGAAACCCGTCGAGGCGCCTTGGCAGTGACTACGCTTGCTGGAGATGACTCGATGAGCGCTCCCATGCAACCGCTGCTTCAGTACTTCAAAGCGATACTCAACCCCGGGCCCGGAGTGGCGTTGTTCGCCCTGCGAACCATCGTGGCCGGGCTGCTGACGTTGTATCTGGCGTTCCTGTTCGACCTTGAGCAGCCCAAGTGGTCGATCATGGCGGTGGTCATCGTCAGCCAGCCATTGGGCGGCATGGCCCTGGCCCGAAGTTTCGGCCAGGTCATCGGCACCACGCTCGGGGCGGTCGTGGCGGTGTTGATCATGGCGATCTTTCCCCAGGCGCCCCTGCCTTTCATCCTCACTCTGGCCTTGTGGCTGGCGCTGTGTACCGCCGGCGGCACCTTGTTGCGCTACACCAGTTCCCAAGCGTTTGTTTTGAGCGGGTACACGGCGGTGGTCGTGGCACTGCTGGCGGTGCCCGATCAGGGCGGCACCTTCCTGCTGGCCGTCACTCGCGTGACCGAGACGCTATTGGCGGTGGCTTGCGTGTGCGTGGTCAGCCTGCTCACCGCGCGACCGGAAGCTGTGGCCCGGGATTACTTCGCCAAGATCGATCAGGTCATCAAGCTGCTCGCGACCCACGCTGCTGCCGTCATTCGAACCGAGGAAAGCGAGGCCGATTTCCATCGGCGGCAGATGCAACTGCTCGGCGCGATCAGCGCCCTGGAAGGTGTAAGGCGACATTTGTATTTCGATGCACCCCGGTTGCGCAGCTCCAATGAGTTGGTGCAGTTGCTGGGTAATCAGCTGGTGTTGTTGACGTCGCGGCTTACGGCTTTGCGTCACCAGCGGGAGCTGCTTGCCGAGCGCTGGAAAGGTGCCTTGCCGGAGGATATACAGCGATTGCGCGCCGAAGAACTGCTCTTTCTCGATGAATTGGCCCTGCAAGGGCGCTCGTTGTCGACCAAAGCCCGGCAGCGTTTCTCGGCACTGCAACAGCGTTTTGATGCTCAGGCCTACAAGGCCGAACAACTCACCGAGACGATGCCAGCCACCCTGCGTTCACTGGCCTGGGCACTGCGCTGGGAACAGGCGCGGATGCTGGAGCAGCTCGGCCAGATTCTTGAACTGAGCGACGCAATCCAGGACGGGCGTGCGGCCAGTAGCATGTTTCGCGGCCAGGACAACCCTTTGCATCTGGACTTCACGTTGGCGGCAATGAACGCGATCCGCGCATTTACCGCGTTGCTGGTGGCCGGCCTGATCTGGATCGAGACCGGTTGGGACGGAGCGCGTGGCGGGATGATCGTGGCGGGGATTCTCTGTTCGCTGATGGCGACGTTTCCGCGGCCGTTGCTGGCCGCCCAAAGCTTTGCCAGGGGGCTGGGGCTGGCCTTGGTGGTATCGGCGCTGTATCTGTTCCTGCTGATACCAATGATCAGTGACTTCGAGTTACTCGCCTTGTTGCTCGCCCCCTTGCTGTATGCCGTTGCGGTGGGGCTGTCCAGTCCGCCAACCACGGGCACAGGCATTGGTCTTGGACTAACGACAATGCTGTTGTTGGGCCCGCAAAACACGGAAATCGGTCAAAACAGTGCCATTCAGTGGTTCGAGTTTGCCGGTTCCTATATCTGCGCAGCCGCACTGGCGCTCAGTGTCTACGCCTTGATCTTCCCGTTCAGGCCCGTTTTGCGAATACGCCGGCTGTTCAATGAAAACTGTGAGCAGGTCTACGCTTTGCTGAAGACGCCGGCCACCGATGAGCAGCAATTTGCGTTTGAAAGCCGCATGGTCGATCGCCTGACCATGATGTTGGGATTGTTGCCGGCTACCAACGACAAGCAATCCAGCGAGCTGTTCGAAGTCAGCCTCGGGTGCATGGCGCTGGGTGTGGCGTTGAACCAGCTCAGGCAACAGGGGCGAAGCAACACCTTGCTCAGTACTGAGCAACAAAACCGTTTGCTCGATGCTGTCCGTGAGACAGGACGAGTGATTGCCGGGCGGCCCGGGATTGACCTTGAGCAACTGCTCGGAAACCTGCGTGTCTTGGGCGATGAAATGGACGACTTGCATTTAGACGTTCATGAACACCTGTGGTCGGTATTCCGGATGCGCGTGGCGTTGTTGATCGTGGTGTCGTTTCTGGAGCGACATCGCAAATACTTTCAACCCGCAGAAACGGAAGGAGTGCCGGCCCTTGCCCATTGATTTTGAATTGGGTGGCGTCTACTTGCCGCCGATTGCCCAGGCGTTACTGCTGGCCCTGCCGATTTACCTGGTGCTGGACTGGATCTTGCGCCGCATTGGCGTGCTGCGGTTCGTCTGGCATGAAGCCTTGTTCGAAGGCGCGTTGTACACCTGCGTTTGCGCAACGCTGATTCTGGTGATGGGAGCTTGATGCTTTGAAGAAGATCCTTGCCCGACTTGCGACGGTGGCGGTGGTGTTGCTGGCTTTTGTTCTCGGCTGGTTTGCCTGGGAACATTACACTCGCGCCCCCTGGACCCGGGATGCACGGGTGCGTGCCGATGTGGTGACCTTGTCCGCCGATGTCTCGGGGCGCATCGTCAGCCTGGGCGTCCAGGACAACCAGCATGTGGAGAAAGGCCAGTTGCTGCTGGAGATCGATCCGGCGCGCTATGTCCTCGCGGTGGAGCATGCCAAGCGCTCGGTAGAAGTGTCGAAAGCCACCCTTGGTCAGTCAGAGGCAACGATTGTCGCCAGTGAAGCGTTGCTACGCCAACGTCAGAGTGAAGAACGCCGACGGCGCACGCTCAAGCAGCGGTTGGCGATTTCTGGTGAAGAATGGGAGAAATCCAGCACGGAAGTGGCGGTGGCGCAGGCCGAGTTGCTGCGCAACCAGGCCAACCTCGGTTTGGCCCAGGCCAACGTGCAATTGGCCATCGCCGCATTGACCCAGGCCGAACTGGACTTGCAGCGCACGCGGGTCGAAGCGCCCGTGACGGGTTATGTCACCAACCTGCTGACCCGTCAGGGTGACTATGCCGCGGCCGGTGGCGCGCTGTTGGCGCTGGTGGACAGCGACTCGTTTTATGTCAGCGGTTATTTTGAAGAAACCAAGCTGCCGCGAATCGAGGAGGGCGACCGGGTCAGGATCGAATTGATGAGCGGCGAGACTTTCGGCGGCACTGTGCAAAGCATTGCCTTCGCCATTTCCGACCGGGAGAACCTGCCCGGCGGTCGCTTGCTGGCCAACATCAACCCCAGTTACACCTGGGTCAAACTGGCGCAACGGGTGCCGGTGCGGATACAGGTCGATGCCAATTACGCGGCCAAAAACCGACTGCGCGCCGGGACCACGGCCACCGTAACCATCATGGAAAACCGCGAAACTCAAGAACACCGCTAACCCCTGTGGGAGCGGGCAAGTCGGATCGCCGCATCGCCGCTCCCACAAAGGAATATGCGTTGAATTCGGGATCGGCAAAAAAAAGCCCCGCGACCGAATGAGGCGCAGGGCAAAGGAATTGGTTGGTTACGGCCAACCAAAGGAGCTCGTTAAAACTTTACTTGCTGGCGACCGTCTCTGGTTGCCAGCCGCCGCCCAAGGCTTTGTAAATCGCGACAATGCCGCGATACTGTTCGACTTCGGCCTGGGCCTGAGTGTCTTCAGCCGCCAGGCGCTCACGCTGGGCGTCGAGCAGGACGAGGAAGTCCGAAGTGCCTTCGCGGTAGCGAATTTCGGCGAGGTCGGCCGCGGCGCGGCTGGATTCGCTCTGACGAATCAGCGAGATCAGGCGTTGCTGGCGTTTGCCGTAGTCGCTAAAGGCGTTTTCCGATTCTTCCAACGCCAGCAGTACTTGCTGCTCGTAGGTCGCCAGGGCGCCTTCGGCATCCGCATCGGCGCCTCGTAAACGGGCGCGCACGCTGCCAAGGTCGAACGCAGCCCAGGTAATGCTCGGGCCCAGTGCCCAGGCGTTGGCCGCCGAGGAACCGATTTGCGAACCGCGCCCGGCGGTGAAGCCAAGGAAGCCGCTGAGGCTGACCCGTGGGAACAAATCAGCCTTGGCCACGCCGATACGGGCGGTGGCGGAGGCCAGTTTGCGCTCGGCGCTGAGAATGTCCGGGCGACGTTGCAGCAGTTCACCCGGATCACCGATCGGGAGGGCCTTGGCGATCGCAGGCAAGTCTTTTGGACTCAAGTCGACGGTCAGTTTGTCCGGACGTTCACCCAGCAGGGTGGCGATGCGGTTTTTCTGTCGAACCTGTTCAGCCTGCAATTGCGGCACGCTGGCTTCGACGGACGCCAGGCGTGCATCGGCGCGCTCCACATCGAGCTGATCGCCGACACCGGCATCACGCAGGCTGATAGTGATCTTGCGCGACTCCTGCTGATTGTTCAGGTTGGCCAGGGCGATCTTTTCCCGCAGCTGCGCACCGCGCAGTTGACCGTAGGAATCCACCAGTTCGGCAATCATCGAGACTTGCAGTTGGTACAGATCAGCCTCGATGGCTTGCTGTTCGGCATTGGCCGACTCCAGGTTGCGCTGGATACGTCCAAACAGATCAATCTCCCACGCCATGTCCAGGCCCAGGTCGTAGCGTTCGCTATTGACCCGCTTGGTGGTCTGGCCCGGAATCTGACCTTTGGCCAGGTCACTGCTGACCCGGCTGGTGATGGTTGGCATGGCGTCATTGCTGACGTCATCGCGAATTGCCCGGGCCGCTTTCCAGCGAGCGAAGGCTACGCGCAAATCACGGTTACCTTTCAGCGATTGAGTCACCAACTGGTTGAGGGTCGGATCTTCGAACTGCTGCCACCAGATGCCTTCGAAACGCGAGCGGTCGAAGTTCTTCTGACCGGCGCTGCCATCGGTGGCGGTCGTGATGTTGGCCGGCTCAGTGGCTGGGGTCTTGTAGTCCGGGCCGACGGCACAGGCACTCAGGGCCAGAACCAGAAGGCTCGGCAGGAAGGCTTTCAGGCTCATTGTTGCGCCTCCAGTTTCAGGGCCTTGGCCGCTTTGCGCTTTTCACCGCGCTCCACAAAGTTACGAATCAATACGTAGAACACCGGCGTCAGCAACAGACCGAAGAAGGTCACCCCGAGCATCCCGGAGAACACTGCTACACCCATGGCATGACGCATTTCGGCACCGGCACCGCTGGAGAAGACCAGAGGCACAACACCCATGATGAACGCGAAGGAAGTCATCAGGATCGGACGCAGACGCAGACGGCAGGCTTCCAGCACCGCGGCGAGCGGGCTGAGGCCTTCATCCTGCTGTTTGTCCTTGGCGAACTCGACGATCAGGATCGCGTTCTTACAGGCAAGCCCCACCAGTACGATCAGACCGATCTGGGTGAAGATGTTGTTGTCGCCTCCCGAAGCAATCACACCGGTGATGGCCGACAGCAAGGTCATCGGTACGATCAGGATCACCGCCAGTGGCAGGCTCCAGCTTTCGTATTGAGCCGCGAGTACCAGGAACGCCAGCAGTACGCAGAGCGGGAACACAAACAGTGCGGTGTTACCGGACAGAATCTGCTGGTAAGTCAGGTCGGTCCATTCGTAGGTCATGCCGTTCGGAAGTTCTTCCTTGAGCAGTTTCTCGATGGCTTTTTCCGCTTGGCCGGAGCTGTAGCCGGGAGCTGCTGCACCGTTGATTTCAGCGGTGATGAAGCCGTTGTAATGCATCACACGATCCGGGCCCGAGGTGTCGCTGACCTTGATGAAGGTCGCCAGCGGGATCATCTCGCCTTTGTTGTTACGCACTTTCAGCTGACCGATCTGGTCCGGTTCGAGACGGAACTGCTGTTCAGCCTGAACGTTGACCTGGTAGGTACGGCCGAAGCGGTTGAAGTCGTTGGCATACAGCGAACCCAGGTAGATCTGCAAGGTGTCGAAGATGTCGCTGACGGCCACGCCGTGGGTCTTGGCTTTTTCGCGGTCGATAGCTGCATCGACTTGCGGCACGTTCACGGTGTAGCTGGTGAACAGGGCGGCCAGTTCCGGCACGCTGTGGCTCTTGGTGATGATGTTCATGGTTTCTTTGTACAGCTCGTCATAGCCCAGGTTGCCCCGGTCTTCGATCTGCAGGCGGAAACCACCGATGGTGCCCAGGCCTTGTACCGGCGGCGGCGGGAAGATCGCCATGTAGGCTTCCTGAATCCCGGCGTACTGGCCGTTCAACGCACCGGCAATTGCACCGGCGGACATGCTCGGATCTTTACGCTCGTCGAACGGTTTAAGGGTGACGAACACGATGCCGGCGTTAGGGCTGTTGGTGAAACCGTTGATCGACAGGCCCGGGAAGGCCACCGCACTTTCCACGCCCGGCTGTTTCAGAGCGAGGTCGGACATGCGTTTGATCACGTCTTCGGTACGGTCCAGGCTCGAGGCGTCCGGCAGTTGCGCGAAGGCCACCAGGTATTGCTTGTCTTGGCCGGGTACGAAACCGGTCGGAGTGCTGGAGAAACCGAAGAACGTCAGTACCATCAGGCCTGCGTACAACAGCAGGGCGATGCCGCTGCTGCGGATAACCCGGCCCACCGTGCCGACATAGCCATGGCTGGCCTTGTCGAAGAAGCGGTTGAACGGACGGAACAGCCAGCCACCGAAGATCTTGTCGAGGACCCTGGAGAAACCGTCCTTCGGCGCGTCGTGGCTTTTGAGCAACACCGCAGCCAGGGCGGGCGACAGCGTCAACGAGTTGAACGCCGAGATCACAGTCGAGATCGCAATGGTCAGGGCGAACTGTTTGTAGAACTGCCCGGTCAAGCCGGAGATGAACGCGGCCGGGATAAACACCGCACACAGCACCAGCGCCGTTGCGATGATCGGGCCGGTCACTTCACGCATGGCCCGTTTGGTTGCTTCGACCGGCGTTAGTCCCAGTCCAATGTTTCGCTCGACGTTCTCCACCACAACGATGGCGTCGTCCACCACGATACCGATGGCCAACACCAGGCCGAACAGTGAGAGGGCGTTCAGCGAGAAGCCGAACAGGTGCATCACCGCAAATGTACCGATCAGCGAAACCGGCACCGCCACCAACGGAATGATCGAGGCGCGCCAGGTTTGCAGGAACAGGATTACCACCAGAACAACGAGGATCAGTGCTTCGAAAAGGGTATGAACCACCGCCTCGATGGAGCCGCGCACGAAGATCGTCGGATCATAGACGATGCTGAAGTCCATGCCTTCCGGGAAGCTCTTTTTCAGCTCCGCCATCTTGTCGCGCACTTCGTTGGAGATTTCGATCGCGTTGGAACCAGGGCGCTGGAAGATCGGGATCGCCACCGCCGGTTGGTTGTTCAGCAGCGAACGCAAAGCGTATTGGCTGGAACCCAACTCAATGCGAGCGATGTCTTTCAGGCGAGTGATTTCACCGTTTTCGCCGGAGCGAATGATGATGTTCTCGAACTCTTCTTCAGAAACCAGACGACCTTGCGTGTTGACCGACAGCTGGAACGCGGTGGCATTCGGCGCAGGCGGCGCACCCAGTGCACCGGCAGCCACCTGACGGTTCTGTTCGCGGATTGCGGTCACGACGTCGGTGGCGGTCAGGTTACGCGAAGCGGTCTTGTTCGGATCGAGCCAGACACGCAGCGAGTAATCGCCCATGCCGAATAGCTGCACGTCACCGACACCGCCCAGACGCGCCAGCTCATCCTTGATGTTGAGCAAGGCGTAGTTGGACAGGTAGAGCATGTCGTAGCGTTTGTCCGGCGAGGTCAAGTGCACAACCATGGTCAGGTCGGGCGAAGCCTTGTCCACGGTGATACCGATGCGCGTCACTTCCTCGGGAAGTTTTGGCTCGGTCCGGGTCACACGGTTCTGCACCTGTACCTGTGCGTTGTCCAGGTCAGTGCCCAGCGCAAAGGTGATGGTCAGGGTGATCTTGCCGTCAGCGGTGGACTGCGAGGACATGTACAGCATGTTCTCGACGCCGGTGATGGCTTGCTCCAGTGGAGCGGCCACGGTTTCACCGATGACTTTTGGGTTGGCACCCGGGAAGTTGGCGCGGACCACAACGGTCGGCGGAACCACTTCCGGGTATTCGCTGATCGGCAACTGGAACAGCGAGATGGCGCCGGCGATCAGGATCAGCAGCGACAGCACCGCTGCAAAGATCGGCCGTGAAATGAAGAATTGGGAAAAATTCATCGTAGAGATCCCTTAACCGCGTGGAGTCGCAGCAGCCAGTTTCACAACCGAACCCGGCGCGACCTTGGCAGGTGCGACTTGGGGCAGGTTGCTGGCTTCCAGCGCTTGTCGTTGTTGTGCGAGAGCCGCGAGGGTTTGTTCACTGGCCATCGGGATCACTTCAGGGGTGACCGGCGAACCAGGGCGAACCCGTTGCAGCCCCTTGACGATGACGGTGTCGTCCTTGTTCAGGCCGTTGCGCACGATGCGCAAACCTTCGATCTTCGGACCCAGCTCGACCGAGCGGTAAACCGTCTTGTTGTCGGCATCCATCACCAGCACGAACTTTTTACCCAGATCGGTACCGACCGCTTCGTCGTTGATCAGCACGGCGGAATAGGTGCCGCTACCGACCAGTTTCAGGCGGGCATACAGGCCCGGGGTGTAGGCGCCGTCGCTGTTGTCGAACACGGCACGACCGCGGATGGTGCCGGTTTTCGGGTTGACCTGGTTGTCGACGAAGTTCATCACGCCCTGGTGTGGGTTGCCGTCTTCGTTGGAGAGGCCGAGGTACACCGGCGTGGTAGCACCGCGTTTGCCCTGGCGAGCGAGCTGGGTGTATTTGAGGAACACACGCTCGTCAGCGTCGAAATAGGCGTAGACCTTGTCGGTGGACACCACACTGGTCAGCGCGGTGGTATCGGCGGTCACCAAGTTGCCGGCGGTGATTTCCGCACGGCTGACGCGACCACTGATCGGCGCGGTAACACGGGTGAAACTCAGGTTCAGTTTGGCCAGGTCCAGTTGCGCCTGGAGGGCACCGACGGCGGCGCGGGCTTCTTGAGCAGCGCTGGTGCGCGAATCGGCCAGCTCGGCGGAGATCGCGTTGCTGGTGCGCAGACGTTCGCCGCGCTGGGACTCGTTTTCGCTGCGGGTGGCGTTGGCGCGGGACTGGGCAACCAGGGCTTCAAGGCGGCGGACCTCGGCCTGGAATGGACGCGGGTCGATCTGGAACAACAGGTCGCCTTTCTTGACCAACGCGCCTTCAGTGAAGGCCACTTCATCGATCTGACCAGAGACCCGTGGACGAATTTCTACGGTTTCCGGTGCTTCGAGGCGGCCGGTGAATTCGTCCCATTCGTTGACCGGTTGTTCCAGCACCTTGGCCACGCTGACCTTGGCTGCGGGCATAGTGGCGGCCGTGTCCGGAGTCTTGCCGCAGGCGCTCATCACCAGCACGGCCAACAGGGCCAACGGGAAGCGCAAATGTTTGAGTGATTGTTCCATGGATGCATCCGCCAATGTATTGAGAATGGACGGATGATGCTCGGCGAGGATGTATCGCACGAATCGAATGAGGCAAAGGTAACTATCATTCGGAATGATATAAGCCGCTGCCAAGCTCTCTAGCCTGCGCCTTTCGTTAGGCGGCTATCAATTAGATTGATGACAATTCAGTGTTGCGGGGAGTGCAAAGATAAGGTTCGAAACCGTGTCGCGGCTATTTGCGAGCAAGCCCGCTCCCACAGGGGAACGCATTCGAAATGTGGGAGCGGCGGTGCGGCGATCCGACTTGCTCGCGAAAGGGCCTGAAGCCCTCACACATAATCAGGATCAGGCCAAACTGTCCGGATCCCCAAAAAACATCTGAATCCGCGACCTTAACCAACGCTCGCCGGGATCATTATCCTGCGACCCACGCCAGGCCATGTGCAATTCAAAACTGCGCACAGGCAACGGCGGTTCTTCAGCCCGCACACCGCCGGCCGCCGTCAACGCTTCAGCCGTGTAATCCGGCACGGTCGCGACAATATCAGTCCCGCTGATGAGCGTGCTGAGCCCGTTGAACTGCGGCACTGCGAGCACCACATGTCGTTTGCGTCCGAGCTTTTCCAGTTCTTCATCTATAAAGCCGCTCAGGTCACCGGCGAACGACACCAGCGCATGAGGCCGTGCACAGAAATCATCCAGGCTCAACGGCCCCGGCACCGTGTCGGCCCGCAACAGCTTCGGCATGCTGCGACGCAGTACTTTGCGCTTGGCGTTGGCCGGCAGGTCGGCGGTGTAGCTGACGCCGATGGAAATTTCGCCCGAGGCCAGCAGGTTCGGCATCAGAATGTAGTTGGCCCGACGCACCACCAACACGATCCCCGGCGACTCGGCACGCAGGCGCTTGAGCAGCATCGGCAGCAGGGCGAATTCGACATCGTCCGACAGGCCGATGCGAAACACCGCAGTGCTGGTGGCCGGGTCGAATTCCGCCGCACGACTGACTGCGGTGGAAATCGAATCCAGTGCAGGCGAGAGCAGGGCGAAGATTTCTACCGCCCGGGCAGACGGTTCCATGCTGCGGCCGGTACGCACGAACAACGGATCATCGAACAGCCCGCGCAGGCGCGAGAGTGCCGCACTGATGGCCGGCTGGCCGAGGAACAGTTTCTCCGCAGCGCGGGTCACACTGCGTTCGTGCATCAATGTTTCGAAAACGATCAACAGGTTCAGGTCGACACGACGCAGGTCATTACGATTCATCTGGAGTCCTGGCAGAGTCATCAAGCTTGACGAGAGCGGCCATATGAGAACAATGGCCGGCATGAATATTAAGGGGAAAGACTGCTACTCTGCACCGAGTAATTCAGTTTTCCTGAAAAGGATGCTTCGGTTTTCACGGCATTTGATGATGTCACCGGCGCTGCGGAATCAATGACAGGCATGTCGACTATTAATAGCCACTGATAGTCTTGGGTAGAAAGCCCAGATAGAGTTCAGGGCATTAGAGGTTTCTTTGACGAGGTTTGCGATGTCCCGCACGATCCGTTTTCACAAGTTTGGTCCAGCCGAGGTGCTCAAATGCGAAGAGCATGCGGCCGCTCTCCCTGCGCCGGGCGAAGTGCAGGTGCGCGTCGAGGCGATTGGCATCAGCTGGTACGACATTCTCTGGCGCCAGAACCTGGCCTCGTCCCACGCACGTCTGCCTTCAGGCCTTGGCCATGAAATGTCCGGTATCGTGACGGCGGTCGGCGAGGGCGTCGATGATCTGGCAGTCGGCGACAAGGTCGCCAGCTTCCCGGCTGAAAGTCCCAACGATTATCCGGTTTACGGCGAACAGATCGTTCTTCCGCGCTCGGCACTTACCCGTTACCCGGACGTGCTCAGCCCGATCGAAGCCAGTGTGCATTACACGCCGCTGCTGATCGCTTACTTCGCTTATGTCGATCTGGCACGGGTCAAACCCGGGCAATTCGCCCTGGTGACTGACGCCAGTCACTGTGCCGGTCCGTCCTTTGTACAACTGGGCAAGGCTCTGGGTATCCGGGTCATTGCCGCGACCAAGACGGCGGAAGAGCGTGAGAATCTGCTGTCCCTGGGTGCCGAGAAAGTCATCGTCACCGAAGAACAGGATCTGCTGATGCAGATCAACAAGATCACCGACAACCGTGGCGTGGACGTTGTGTTCGACGGTCTCGGCGGTCCACAGATGTCGTTGCTTGGCGATGTGCTTGCACCTCGCGGCAGCCTGGTGCTGTATGGCCTGCAAGGTGGCAACCAGACGCCGTTCCCGGCCTGCGCAGCGTTCCAGAAGAACATCCAGTTCTTTGTGCACTGCATCGGCAACTTCACCGGCAAACCTGAACTGGGCATCATCCAGGACCAGGTCGCACTGCAACGCGCCTTGCGCGACATCAACCAGATGACCGCCGACCGCGTGCTGCTGCCGCTCAAGACTCGGGTCTTCCCGTTTGCCGAGTTTGTAGAAGCACACCGCTACATGGACGAATGCCCATGCCGCGAACGGGTCGCCCTCCAGGTCGAACCTGCATAAGCCCTTCAAATAAGCCCCCTCTGCAAGAGTCCGTGCCCACGGACTCTTCTGTTTTCAACACCTGCCAAAATGAGACGTCCCATTGCCCCATCAATGGGTCAGTTCAGCAACTGAACTGGTTTTTGCTCTCAATCTGTATCTTCTAATCATCATATAAGCCTTGATAATTGAATGATTACTTTCATCTCAAGGAATGAGTCATGGCTGGGTATCAGGTTGATACTTTTCAATACACACCGTTAATACATATCCGACCAATAGTTCGTCGCTGCGCAGTTGCCAAAAAAACATGGGTGACTTCTTTCTCTATTTCTTGTGCTAATTGTCTGTGGGACGCTGTCGGACATTTCCTAGGATGTCGCTCGCAGTCGCAAGAGGCCGGCTCTACAGGGGTTGGCGACCACCTGTTTCTGGCGGGAGCAGGGGAGACTTCTAGTTATTTCAAATAATTACTAAAAGCTTAAGTGCTAGCATTTGGCAATAGCGTCCAGTACTTCAATCGTGGCAAGCAACACTTTGCGCAATGCGTGTCGTTGTTGGCGCGATATCGAACTTACAAGCATCAGGTAAATTAAGATGACCAATATCCATGACCAAGCGATGAACTATGTCTATCAGCAAGTGCTGCAGCGATTGCTGAGTTTCTTCTCGCGCGCCGAACGCACGGCATTGCAGCTGATGATTCAGCGGCTGGTGGTGGCCGCCGGGGGCATGGAGCGTATTGGCGATTACAAGGTACTGGCGATTCAGTCCGGGTCCCGTGACAGTTGTTACACCCTGGCGATGCTGCGCGCGGCACAACTGAGTATCGCCGGCCGGGCGCCAGCGACATTCCAGTTGCGAGTGGCATCCTTGCGCTTGAACGACGCAAGCCCTGCGGCCCTGGAAAACATCCATCGCAGCTACAGCGCCTTGTTCCTCTACGACGATCCTCGGGTCGAAGTGTTGATGGTTGATAACCGGGAAGTCCTGCCGTTCAACCACCTGACACCGATTTCCGAAGGCGGCCGTGAGTCGAATCGGCTCAATCTTTTGATGGTTGGCCATCGTCGCGCCTGGAGCGGGCCGCTTGATCTGTGGGACGACGGGTATCTGGCCACCGGCGAGTTCCATGGGCAAATAGCTCGATGGGACAACGGTGTCGATGCATTGATCAGCAGTGACTCACCTCGTCAGCAGAAGCAGTTTCTAGGCGGGTTGAAGCGTGCTGCCGCCAAGGCCGGGCTCAAGACCTCGAACCACCACGAAACCGGCTACGAGGGGCTTTTCGCGTTGCTCGACGAACTGGGCAGCGACTGCTACCGCGCTTTTTATGCTGAGCATGACCAGGTTGCGTGGCGTCCGGGCGAACGATTTGAGGCCTGTCGTCGCACCACGTACATCGACATTCACGACATGCTGGTCAGCAACCTGGAAGAGCGTTGGCCGCTGCTCACAGAGTTTCTCGGTTTTCAACCTGACGAACTGGCGGCTCAGCTCAGCGACAACGAGTACGTCAGCCTTTCTATCTCTGCACACATGCGGGGTTTGCAGTCGTGCTTCATGCACGACCGCGGCTACGAGACGGGTGTCGCGGAATACCTGCAACGGGCCTTGGTGATGATGCGGCGCAAACAACTGGCGGAACGGTTGTGCGAGCAAGCGGTAGAGGCGTTCGGTAATCCGGCGACGTTGGCCGAGCAGCGCGTGCTGGCAGCGGCCGAGGCTCAAAAAAACCTTGGCCTGAGCGAGGCTCAACTGGTGTGCCTGCTCTTTTCACCTTTCGTCGAGAATGGCGCGGCGCTTGAACGTTTTCTGCGCCAGTGCCACCCCGGCATGCTCGTGGCGATGCCTGATTTGCACCGGGCAATGCAGGGCAATCCGGTGCCGGAGCAGGTTCTGCAATGGATGACCGACGTCAGCGGGTTGCCTGTCAGCTTGATCGGCACGCTTTACCGCATGGGCCCGGTGTCTGCGAATGAGGGTAGGGCAGGCACCCCGGAACTCGGCGGCGCGGGTTTGCAAGCCGAAGCAGCCGACTATGACGACGACACGGCGGTGGCGGATGAATGGTCAGCGGAGCGCTGAAAGTGCGTGGCTTGACAGATTTCCTGACGATGCATGATGACGTTCACACGGCATTCGGCCCTCGCCCATGAAAGGGCCACGAGAAACTGATTTCGCGTATCAGGCGGTGTACCGATATCTGACTAACCTGATCAACGAACCGGTCAGTGACACGCGAGTCCGCCTGCCTTCGTTGCGACAGTTGGCGGAGCGTCTGAGCGTGTCGATCTCGACCATTCAGTACGCTTATTCGCTTCTGGAGAAGGAAGGGCGCGTTTATTCGGTGGCCAAGTCCGGCTATTACGCGTTACCGGTGTCCTCCATCAGCACGCTCAGCAGTGGCAACGACCTGCTTGAAACCGTTTATGTCAACGCCAGACGTCCCGGAATGCTTGTCTTGAGCGCCGATGAACCGGCGTTGTTGCAACCCCTCGACAGTCCGTTGTTACTGCTGGAGCGAGAACTGCTGCGCCAGTATCCGCGTCAGCCGCAACCGACATCGCAACCTTGCGGTGAGCTGGAATTGCGCATTGCCCTGGCAGCGCGCTACACCACCTCGCCGCTGCGTTGCTGGCACGCAGACGATATCTACATAGGCGCTGACCTGCGTGGCGTGCTGGAAATACTGATCGCTGTGTTGAATCTCAAGGACGCCACGGTGTTGGTCGAGTCGCCGTGCGACTGGGCGATTCTGCGGTTGCTCCAGGCTGCGCAGGTGCGAGTGATCGAGCTGGCGGTGCAATCCAGCGGTGGCCTGGACGTCGAATGGCTCAAGGAGCTGCTGGAGACCGAGCCGGTGCGGCTGGTGATGGTTTCATCTGGGCTGAACATGCCGCGGGGCAGCCTGGCACCCCACGACAACCGACAAGTCGTCGCGCAGTTGCTGGAGCGACATGGCAGTTGGGTATTGGAAAACGACTGCTACGGCGAACTCGGATTCGAACCGGACGGTCAGCGGTTTCGCGACTTGCTGGACCCCGATCGGCTGATCGTGTTTTCGACCTTCGAGAAAATCATCGGGCCCGAAGCGCCCTATGGCTATTTGCTGTCGCGGCATTTCAGTGCCGAGCTGCAACGGCACTTTCTACTGCGGTCGTTCCGCTTGTCACCGATTCGCCAGAAAGCCATCGCGCGCTTGTACGGCAACGGACGTGTCGATCAGCATCTTCAGGTATTACGGCGGATGCTCAAGGACCGCAAGGTGCAGATGACGCAGCTGTTGCAGGAACGTCTGAGCGATGCCTTGCACTTCGTTGAACCCCAGGGCGGTGCAACCATCTGGGTCCGTTCGCTGCGCCAGGTCGATGTACGTCGGGTGTTCCAGCGCCTGCTCAAGCATCAAGTGGTGATCGCACCGGGAGAGCTGTTCAGTCTGCAGGGCTTGCACGCGCAACACTTGCGCCTGAGTCACACCTTCGGCGGTGACCACGACCTTGCCGCGGCGTTGGGCCTGTTAGGCGATGCCTTGCGTCTGGAATCGATCGATTGAACCGGGCTCCTTGTTACTCGTGGATCGATCCCATCGCGTTGTGGTCGAACTGCCAGTAAACTGCGTTCCTATTCCTGAACCACTCGACTTCAGAGGTTTTGCATGACACTCAGTCCTTTTGCGGGCAAACCGGCACCGGTAGAACTGTTGGTCGACATCCCGCGACTGGTAACGGCCTATTACACCGGCCAGCCCGATGCCGCCATCTCGACCCAGCGCGTAGCTTTTGGCACGTCCGGACACCGAGGCAGCTCGTTCGACTTGAGTTTCAACGAATGGCACGTCCTGGCGATCAGCCAGGCGATCTGCCTGTACCGCGAAGCCCAGGGCATTGACGGTCCGCTGTTCGTCGGCATCGACACCCACGCGCTGTCCACCCCGGCCGGCGCCAGTGCCCTTGAAGTGCTGGCCGCCAACGGTGTCACGGTGATGATCGCCGAAGGTGACGAATACACCCCGACACCGGCCATTTCCCACGCCATTCTTTGCTACAACCGCGGGCGTACGTCGGGCCTGGCGGACGGCATCGTCATCACGCCGTCGCACAATCCGCCGCAAAGCGGTGGTTATAAATACAACCCCACCAACGGTGGCCCGGCCGATACCCACATCACCAAGTGGATCGAAGCCAAGGCCAACGAACTGCTGAGCAACAAGCTCGCTGGCGTCAAACGCATCAGCTACGAGCAGGCGCTGAAGGCCAGCACGACCCATCGCCACGATTACCTCAATACTTACGTCGCCGACCTGATCAACGTGATCGACTTCGACGCCATCCGTGATGCCAAGCTGCGTCTGGGTGTCGATCCGCTGGGCGGAGCCGGGGTGCGCTACTGGTCGGCGATTGCCGAGCATTACTGTCTGGACCTGGAAGTGGTCAACAAACAGGTCGATCCGACCTTCCGTTTCATGACCGTCGACTGGGATGGTCAGATCCGCATGGACCCATCGTCCACTCACGCCATGCAGGGCCTTATCGGTCTGAAAGAGCGTTTCGACGTAGCATTCGCGTGCGACCCGGACCACGATCGCCATGGCATCGTGACCCCGTCCGGTGGTTTGCTCGCGCCGAACAACTACCTCGCGGTATCGATCGACTACCTGTTCCAGAACCGTCCGCAGTGGCGTGCCGATGCCGCCGTGGGTAAAACCGTGGTCAGCAGCGGCTTGATCGATCGCGTGGCAAAACGTCTGGGTCGTCGCCTGTACGAAGTGCCGGTCGGCTTCAAGTGGTTTGCTGACGGCCTGTTCGACGGCTCTCTGGGCTTTGGCGGCGAAGAAAGTGCCGGTGCTTCGTTCCTGCGCAAGGATGGCAGCGTCTGGTGCACCGACAAGGACGGCTTGATCCCGGCACTGCTGGCGGCAGAAATGACCGCCCGCACTGGTCGCGACCCAAGTCAGGCCTATCGCGCCTTGACCGATGAACTGGGCGAACCGTTCTCGGTGCGCGTCGATGCCAAGGCCAACCCTGAGCAGAAGGCACTGCTGAGCAAATTGTCGCCGGATCAGGTCACCTCGACCCAATTGGCGGGCGAAGCGATCCAGAGCATCCTCAGCCATGCGCCGGGTAACGATCAGGCGATCGGTGGTCTGAAAGTCATGACCGAGAACGGCTGGTTCGCGGCGCGTCCGTCGGGCACCGAAGACATCTACAAGATCTACGCTGAAAGCTTCGTCAGTGACGAACACCTCAAGCAATTGGTGGCAGAAGCGCAAACACTGGTGGACGGCGCGATCTCTGCGAAGTAATCCAGAATGTAAAAAGGGGCGGCCATGACGGTCGCCCCTTTTTTTGTCCCGCTTTTACAAGATCAAGCCAGGTCCACCAGGACGATTTCACTGTCTTCGATGGCGGTCACTCGCAACACTTGCTCATCGGCAACCGCAATACCGTCTCGAGCTTGTGCACGCAAGCCATTGACTTCAATGACGCCAGTAGCGGGAACCAGATAGGCGCGACGGCCATTGTCCAGGCGATACTCGGCGGACTCACCAGCCTTCAGATTCGCGGCCACCAGTCGCGCATCGGCTCGAATCCGCAGGCTTTGATCGTCGCCGGCCTTGCCGCTTGCCAGTGTCACGAAACCTTCGCGCTGACCTTTCGGAAAGGGTTTGGCGCCCCAGGACGGTGCCAAACCGGATTCATTCGGGATGATCCAGATCTGGAAGATCCTGGTCTCGGTCGATTCCAGGTTGTATTCACTGTGGGCGATCCCGGTGCCGGCGCTCATGACCTGAACGTCGCCCGCTTCGGTACGGCCCTTGTTGCCCAGGTTGTCTTCGTGAGTGATTGCGCCTTCACGGACATAAGTGATGATTTCCATGTCCCGGTGCGGGTGTTTCGGGAACCCGGTGCCAGAGGCAATCACGTCGTCGTTCCACACCCGCAGGTTGCCCCAGTTCATGCGTTTTGGGTCATGGTACTCGGCGAACGAAAAGTGGTGATGAGCATCCAACCAGCCATGGTTGGCGCCGCCCAGGGAGTTGAAGGGTCTGAGTTCAAGCATGATCGTCTCCTGAAAAGGTTCGTCATGGGGCAGAGCGCCTGAGAACCGGTGGTTGATGGCGAGCATCATCTATCAAGCATCAATCGATAAAAAGCGTAAAAAATGCCTCAATACAATCGAATAAACTGATATCAATTCGCCTCGAAAGATTCTCACCCAACCTTCACTTCATCGCATAAGCCAATGACCTGTAAGCATTTCACTAGAACTGAATGGCAAATGCAGACACCATAGCCCTCAACAGCCTCACACCCTGGAGTCAGCCCGCGTGCCGCAACACACCCCCGATCTTCCTCCTGAACTTCGTCCCCTGGCCGAGATGCCGCTGCTCAAGCGTCTGGCCGCCCGGTTCTTTGGTCACGGCCTGACGCGTCTGCGCGCACAACACCGGGCATCCTGGCTGCACGGCCAGGCCGACGGCTTTCGCAGCGGGCACAGCGCCGGGGTGGATTACGGCTATAAGGAAGGCAAACTTGAAGGGTTGGAGGAAGGCCGGCAGGTATTGTTGATCCGCGACTCGCGCTCCACCGAACACCGGCCGCCCAACGTTGACGACAATCTGTTCGACGATTGGCGTCTGCCGTTGAGCGCTGAGTTGAAGAAGCGCATGAAGACGGATGTCGCTCGACTGCTGCCACCGCACGCCCAGCCTAGCGCCGCGCAGTGGAAAATGATTTTCAGTGACACGCCCTCGACCTCGGTGATTGCCGGCGCGGGTGCGGGCAAGTCGACCACGTTGGTGTTGCGTATTTTGCTGCTGACCCATTATCTGGGGTTCGAGCTGAGTTCGATGACGGTGGTGACCTTTACCCGTGAGTCGCGCAAAGATTTCATCAATAAACTGATCGAGCTGTTTGCACTCTGGGGCCGGTCGCTCAGTTTCAAAGAGGCGCGTGATCTGGTGCGCACCTTCCATTCGCGAATCCTGCCGATGGTTCGCAGTCTGCCGGGCTTCGAGCGGCTGCAAGCCTTCGAAAACCTCAGTCACCGTGCGCAAAGCGGCGATGAGGAGGTGGACAGCAATCCTTTCGACCTGCGCATCAACGACGCTCAGCGCCAGCAACTCAACGCTTGCTATCACAGCCTGCACATGCGCAATGAGCGCTTTCGCGAATTGATCAAGCCATTGTCCCGTCACGCGCTGCAACTCAAGGAGCTGGAGCGCGACCACCCGGACGTGCAGAAGCGCATCGCCGTGACCGAACTGGCCGCCAAGCGTGATGAAGAGCTCTGCGACGCTATCGAAGATTTGTGGTTTCGCGCGGGTGCCTGGCCAATCAAAGGCATCGAGCCGAGGCGCCAGACGTTCGATATCAATGGCTCGACGTTTCATTGTCATGGCTATATTCCTAGCCTGGACGCTTGGGTGGTGCTGGGCTTCGATCCCCGGGAAAACCCGCAGGTCAGCCGCCCTAATGCCAAATTGAGCGTGCGCGCGGAATGGGCGGTCAAGCGCACCCTGTTTCAAGCTTTCTGTCGTAAACCATTGATATGGCTGGATAGTTATGAGTCATCAAAGCGGGTATTGGCGTCCCTTGGAGGCGATGCCAGTGCCGGGCCGGGCTTCGATTACAAGGTCAAGGGCGAGCTCAGCTCTGCACCGTTACTGGACTGTTTTGTCGCTGCCGCCGGATTTATCGAGAATCTTGGCCTGGATGTACCCAATGCTGTGGGCCAGATGAGTTTTGCCAAGGACGACCCGGACCGGTTTTTCTTCGAGGCCTTGAGCCTGTACTGGCGAGCGCTGGAAGATCATCTGCTCGATCAGAAGCCACCGGTGATGACCTACAACCGGATGTTCGCCTTATTCAGCGAACATTCACCGGAAAACCTGAAGCTGCTGAGCGATGAGCTGCTCAGGCCGATGTCGCACTTGATGATCGACGAATTTCAGGACGTATCGCCACAGATCGTTTCCTGGATTCGCGCGAGCCTCACGGAAATCCGCAGTCGCGGCCCGGCTATGCACGTGGCGCGCGGCGCACAACGTTCGTCGTTGCTCTGTGTCGGCGATGACTGGCAGTCCATCTATGGCTGGCGGGGCAGTTCGCCGACGTATTTCATGGAATTCAACAAGGAGTTCCCTTCGCCGAGCACGACCAAGGTGATGCTCAGCGACAACTATCGCAGTCATCAGCACATCATCGATGCCGCCGAACATATCGTTCGTGCGGCGCCGGCGATCGCAGGCAAGAAGGCCAAGGCCAGTGGTGAGCCGAAGGCGTTGTTGCCGGTTAACGTTCTCGATCGCGACGATCAAGGCATGGCCAAGCGCCTGATGGAGCACTACAGAAAAGGCGATTCAATCTTGATGCTTTATCGAAAAATCAGCGATAAATCATTGATAGAAGAGCATATTCAGTCTGTAGTTAATGTGGATTCTAGCTTGCCGTACGAAGCGCGACGGCTCAAGCAACTGACTTACCACAGTGCCAAGGGACTTCAGGCTGACGCGGTGTTCCTGCTGGGTGATTGTCAGCACCTGACCAGTTCGCCGTACAAGAACCAGGTCTACCGCATGGCGGGTCTGGGCAAGGCTGGCGACAGCGAAGCGTACGACAGCGCACAGAAAGACGAGATCCTGCGACTGGCTTACGTCGGCATCACTCGGGCGGTGAGTCATTGCTATTGGTATGTCGATGGGCAAGACACCCAGGCAGCCAACCTGCCCAAAGCTTCCGATCGGATTGGCAAGGGCAAGGCGTTCTTTGCCGATCACCGACTGGGCAAGACATCGGCGTGAACCTTTGATCCATGCCCCACAAAAAAGCCCACTTAACGTGGGCTTGTTGTTGAGTGTTCAGCCTTCAGGCATAGCTCCTGAGGGCGGCTGGTGGAATGAAAGCTTCAAGCTCGTCTTCCACCGCTTCGATTATTCGTTCTACATCCGCAGCATTCATTACCGTCGCGCAAGGAATGCCGGCGATGGCGATCATGGTCTCGCCACTGGCACGGTCAAATAGACGGGCAATCATGCTGCCCGGCGCATCCATGCTCGCCTCGAAACCCATGGGATGAAAATGCCAGCGCATCAGCTGGCAGGCGTTTGGAAAGGTGACTTTACTGAACCCTTTATTCATATGCAGCCCGCCTCATTCATCGAGCGCTTCCTTTAGCTCATGTTAGGAGGGAAGAGCCTTCAATGGCTCAACCGGTGACTGCCTTTAAAAGTAGCAGCCAAATGTGAAAACAATGTGGATTTTTCAGGCCGTTTAGCGATTGGTTCAGTTTTTTTGATGCAGGTCATGGGAACGGTCGGTGTTCGGCAGTTGGCCAGCACTGGTTGGTCATTGAAGCCGAGACGGAATTTCGGCAAGCTCGGCGTTTTCTCGCCGAGTCCTTTATGCACGCCGATGATGATGGTCCGCTGCAAACCCAAGCCACGGGCGACACGGTGATGCGTTATCACTTGCGGTGGAAACACCGGGACCTGGACGGGGTGATGGCGCTCTATCACCCAGAGATTCAGTACAGCGATTTTTTCCAGAACCGTGTGATGGGGCTGTCCGAATTACGTGAATACGTGCGCAGCAGCATGCCCCGCGATCCCGATGAGGCTCTGGAGCACTCGGACCGTATTCGCCTGGACGGCAACACGGCGTTCATTCAGTACCGCATCACCCTTCGTGGCGGTGAAGGCCTGGTGTCGTTCCGGGCCAGCGAGGCGATTACCGTACGTGACGGACTGATCTGGCGGGTCAACGAGTATGCCTCGCTGGTGCATGAACAGCCCGTCAGCAAAGCCGCCAGCAGCCAACGCCCGGCGGTCAGTCGACTCGGGTTGTCTGCGCGCCAGCTGAGTTTCATGGCTGAAGACTTGCAGCAATATTTTCAGCGCCAACAACCTTATCTTGATCCCGAACTCGACCTGCAACGGGTGGCGAAGGAGTGCGGGTACAGCCGCAATCAGATTTCCTACCTGCTGAATCAGGTGCTTGGCCAGAGCTTCTATCGATACGTCAACCAGGCGCGCCTGCAGCACTTGCTCGCGGCACTGGATAACGCCACGCCGCCACTGCGTATCGACGAACTGGCGTTCGCCGCCGGGTTCAATTCGCTGTCGGCGTTCTATAGCTGCTTCCGTCAGCACACCGGCCAGTCGCCCAAGGCCTACGTAAAACAAATTTCTTTGCGTGCACGCGCGCAAGACAGCCTCTAAGCCCACGCACTAGGATCGACGCCATCGAAGTTTGAGTGGCGGAGTCTTGCATGTCGGCGTGGCGCACTATCAGTTTGTGGATGGATCAACTCGACGAGCCATTGTTGGCGCGTCCGGCGCTGGAACAGGATCTGGACGTCGACGTCGCCATCATTGGCGCGGGATACACCGGGCTCTGGACCGCGTACTACCTCAAGCGTCTGGCGCCCGACCTGAGCATCGCCATCGTTGAAGCGCAAACCGCCGGTTTTGGCGCCTCGGGGCGTAACGGCGGCTGGCTGATGGGCAATGTGCTGGGCGAAGACCGTTTGCTCGCCGACTTGCCGCCCGAACAGCGCAGGGCTTCGTTCGATTTACTGCACGGCATTCCGGATGAAGTCGGTAGGGTCCTCGAACGTGAAGACATCAATTGCGATTACCGCAAAGGCGGGGCGCTGTATTGCGCTGCTCGCTACCCGGAACAGGAAGCCAGCCTTCGGCACTATCTCGACACGCTCTACCGCCAGGGATTGACCGAAAGCGATTACCGCTGGCTCAGCCCCGAGCAGTTGGCGCAACAGATCAGAGTCGCCAAGCCTTATGGCGGTATCTATGCACCGCACGTCGCGACCATTCACCCGGCAAAGTTGGTGCGAGGTCTGGCTCGGACGGTGGAGAAAATGGGCGTCAGGATTTACGAGAACAGCCCGGTCACCCAATGGCAATCGGGTGGTCTGCGCACGGCGAAAGCTTCGGTTCGCAGCCGTTGGATCGTGCCGGCGGTCGAAGGTTATTCGGTCACCTTGCCACCGTTGGGGCGTTATCAGTTGCCGGTGCAAAGCTTGATCGTGGCCACCGAGCCGCTATCCGCTGCCACGTGGGATGAAATCGGCCTGAGTCGCGGCCAGGCCTTCAGCGAAAACAGCCGACAGGTCACTTACGGTCAGCGCACGGCTGACAACCGGTTGGTGTTCGGCGCGCGGGGCGGTTATCAGTTCGCGGCCAAGTTACGCCATGACTTCGACCTGACCACCAGCGAAGTGGAGCTACGACGTTATCTGTTTGGCGAACTCTTCCCGCAGCTCAAGAACGTGCGGATTACCCATGCCTGGGGCGGCAACCTGGGGATGTCCCGGCGTTTCAAGCCACACATGCTGTGCGATCAGGCCAGCGGCATCGCCTTGTCGGGTGGCTATGGCGGGGAGGGCGTCGGTGCCAGCAACCTGGGTGGCCGGACCCTGGCCGACCTGATTCTGCAGCGCGACACCGAGCTGGTTCGCCAGCCGTGGGTCATCCGTGGCGGGCTCGACGCGCTCAGGGCCTGGGAGCCGGAGCCCTGCCGTTGGCTCGGCTACAACGCAATCATCCGCAGCTTCGTCCACGAAGACCAGACCCTGGCCAACCCGGCCACCGCACCCTGGCGTCGCAAACTGGCCAGCGGCATTGCCGGCTTCATGGAAGGTTTCATGCAGTAAACGGCGCGCTCGTCATCTATAGGCTCAATCGACAGGTACTCCCATGAGCATCACGCAATTCAAGAACACCGCAACCCTGAAGCTGGAAGAGTCGAATCCGGTCGCCGTACCGCTGGGCATGCCCGTGGCAGTGGCCTCGATCACCAGTGTCGAGCGCGACGATGGCGTCGAAACCGGTGTCTGGGAATGCACGCCCGGCCGCTGGCGGCGACAGATCGTCGCCCAGGAGTTCTGTCACTTCATCCAGGGGCGCTGCACGTTTACCCCGGATGACGGTGAAACCCTGCACATAGAAGCCGGCGATGCACTGATGTTGCCAGCCAACAGCCTCGGCATCTGGGATATCCAGGAAACCGTGCGCAAGACCTATGTTTTGATTTTTTGATCCTCTGATTGCCTGCCAACAACAATAAACCCATCAGGAATCGACTCATGATCCGAAAGACACTGACTCTGGCTCCACTTGCGCTCTTCGCGACCCTTGGCCACGCGGCCGAGACCGTCAAGATCTACAACTGGTCGGAATACATCGCCCCGGACACCACCAAAAACTTCCAGAAAGAAACCGGCATCGCGTTCAGTTACGACGTCTTCGACAGCAATGAAACCCTCGACGGCAAATTGATGACCGGCAAATCCGGTTACGACGTGGTGTTTCCGTCCAACCACTTCATGGCGCGACAAATTCAAGGCGTGGCACTGAAGAAACTCGACAAGAGCCAACTGCCGAACTGGAAAAACCTCAACCCGGCGTTGCTCAAGGCCTTGCAAACCAACGATCCGGGCAACGAACACGGTTTCCCGTACCTCTGGGGCAGCACCGGCATCGGTTACAACATCGCCAAGGTCAAGGCCGTGTTGGGCGATAACGCGCCAGTGGACTCCTGGGACCTGATTTTCAAACCCGAAAACATGCAAAAGCTGCAGAAGTGCGGCGTGGCCATCCTCGACAACGGCCCCGAACTGTTGCCGGCGGCCCTGAACTACCTGGGCCTGCCGCATCACAGCAAGAACCCGGAAGACTACAAAAAGGCTGAAGCGCTGCTGATGAAAGTCCGCCCGTATGTCAGCTATTTCCACTCGTCCAAGTACACCAGCGACTTGGCTAACGGCGACATCTGCGTGGCCGTCGGCTTCTCCGGTGACATTCTGCAAGCCGAAAATCGCGCGAAAGATGCCAAGAACGGCGTCGACATCGGTTATTCGATTCCCAAGGAAGGTGCCGCGATCTGGTTCGACATGGTTGCCATGCCGGTAGACGCCCCGGACGAAAAGGCCGGCTACGCCTTCATGAACTACCTGCTGCGCCCGGACGTCATGGCCAGCATCAGCAATTACGTGCACTACGCCAACGGTAACGAACAGGCCGACAGCCTGATCGACCCGGCGATCAAGAATGACACCAAGGTCTACCCAAGCCCGGAAATGATGGGGAAATTGTTTGCGCTGGAGGCGATGCCGCTGAACATCGACCGGGTCCGTACGCGGGTGTGGAACAAGATTCGTACCGGGAGTTAAGGGTTCATATCTTGTAGTCATTGTGTGCTCATCGGGTTGACTGACACACTGTAGATTCCAGGCCTCCTTTCGATGAATCAGGAGGCAATGGAATGCCTGTTTGTACAAATGCGGGTCAGCTACGCGTTGGTCGCTTTTCTGAGTCAGGGCGCATTTATTTGCTAACGGTTGTCGTTGATCAGCGACAGCCGTTTTTTGCTGACTGGCAATTGGGTAGGTTGGTCGTACGAGAGTTGCGTCAAGCGCAGGAGGAGGGCTGGGGCGACTTTCTGACGTGGGTTGTGATGCCGGATCACATGCACTGTTTGGTGCAACTGCACGAGAGAACGTTGGCGGAGCTGATGTGCCGAATCAAATCCCGGAGTAGCTTGGCGGTCAATCAGGCGTTAGGGCGGCGAGGGCGGCTGTGGCAGAAGGGTTACCACGATCGTGCGGCTCGGCGGGAGGAGGATGTGAAGGCGCTTGCCCGGTATGTCGTGGCTAATCCGATCCGAGCGGGACTGGTGACGCGGGTTCATGATTACCCACTTTGGGATGCGTGTTGGTTGTGATGATTTGGCGACTGCTGCGCAGTCGAACGCAGCCTTCGGCAGCTGCTACAGGTTTCGCGTACGCCGCGATCTTTGTAGCAGCTGGCGTAGCCTGCGTTCGGCTGCGAAGCAGTCGTAAAAATCCAAAACACAACAAATCTCCAACTGATATCAATGCGCTGGAACTCATATTAATAACTCACTAAAAGTGAGACACCATCGACAAAAAAGAAACTTACCTCTATTTAATAATTAAATAACCAATTGTCAGACAATTTGCGCAAACCGCCATCTAACAAACAATATTTCGACAGCGCAGGCATTGTTTCCGGGTACTTGCAGGAACAACTCAATTTGACGTCAAAAAAGTAGTAGACGTTTGATTTCAAATTGTGTCAGTTTTCTTTCGCCTTCATTGGGCGAGTGATAGGACGATCTCGCCAGAGATTGTCGCTGTCTGACAAAAAACTGTTCCATAGCTAAACAAGGAAGTGTGTTTATGTCGAAAGTAAAAGGCAACGCTATTGATACCGCCGAACAGGCGTTCCAGCCACTGCAAGCATTGGCTGCATCCAGTTCTGCGTTCAACCAGATCAATAGCTTCAGCCATCAATACGATCGGGGCGGTAACCTCACGGTCAATGGCAAACCCTCCTTCTCCGTCGACCAGGCAGCTACTCAGTTGCTGCGCAATGGCGCTGCCTACCAGGACAAGGATGGCAGCGGCAAAATCGAACTCACCTACACGTTCCTGACCTCGGCGTCGTCGAACACCATGAACAAGCACGGGATCACCGGGTTCAGCCAGTTCAGCACTCAGCAGAAAGGCCAGGCCGTACTTGCCATGCAATCCTGGGCCGATGTGGCCAATGTCACTTTCACCGAGAAGACCACGGGCGGCGACGGTCACATGACCTTTGGCAACTACAGCGGCGGCCAGGATGGCGCGGCGGCCTTCGCCTATCTGCCGGGCACCGGCGCTGGTTATGACGGTACTTCGTGGTATCTGACGGGCAGTGGCTATAACGTAAACAAGACACCGGACCTGAACAATTACGGCCGGCAAACCCTGACCCACGAAATCGGCCACAGCCTGGGCCTGGCCCACCCTGGTGACTACAACGCTGGCGAGGGCGCGCCGACCTACAACGACGCTTCCTACGGGCAAGACACCCGCGGTTACAGCGTCATGAGCTACTGGAGTGAAAGCAATACCAGCCAGGACTTCAGCAAGGGCGGCGTCGAAGCCTATTCGTCCGGTCCGCTGATGGACGATATCGCGGCCATCCAAAAGCTCTACGGCGCCAACACCACCACCCGTACCGGTGACACCACTTATGGCTTCAACTCCAACGCCGGGCGCGACTTCCTGAGCGCGACTTCGTCGTCGGACAAGGTTGTGTTTTCGGTATGGGATGCGGGCGGCAAGGACACCCTGGACTTCTCCGGTTTTACCCAGAACCAGAAGATCAACCTCAATGAAGCCTCGTTCTCCGACGTTGGCGGCCTGGTGGGTAACGTTTCCATCGCCAAGGGCGTCACCGTCGAGAACGCTATCGGCGGTTCGGGCAGCGACCTGCTGATTGGCAACAGCGTGTCCAACGAACTGAAGGGCGGTGCCGGCAACGACATTCTCTACGGCGCGGGCGGTGCGGACAAATTGTGGGGCGGCTCAGGTTCGGACACTTTCGTGTTCGCCGCCAGCAGCGATTCCAAACCCGGTGCAATCGACCAGATCCTCGATTTTGTCAGTGGCCTGGACAAGATCGATCTGACCGGCATCACCAACGGCGCGGGCCTGCATTTCGTGAACTCGTTCACCGGTGCGGCAGGCGATGCGGTGCTAACCACATCGGGTGGCAACAGCCTGTTGTCGGTGGACTTCTCCGGGCATGGCGTGGCTGATTTCCTGGTCAGCACCGTGGGCCAGGCGGCTTACTCCGACATCGCTGCGTAATGTGAGGTGAAAAGGGGGGCGGCGCAGACGCGCCGCTCTCTGCACCTTGATCGGAGTAAAGCGCCTTATGATCGATAACGGCTTTACCTACAGAACAACCGCGTGGCTGTTGGCGACGCTCATGATGTTTTTTGGAGATTTGGCCATGGCAAGCAGCCTGAAATTAGCAGACCCCTCGGAACTGGCCGGCAAATGGCAAGCCACCTTGAACACCGAGCAAGATGCCCCTGAGTCCCAAGCGTTGCAGGACAAGCCGTCGAACGTTTGCATTATCGACTTTCAACAAAAGCAAACCTTGGGTGATGGCGCCGAGTGTCTCAGCGCCTGGCTGGACGAGCCGGCCGTTGGCTGGTTCCCGGAACCCGACGGCATTTCGATTACCGGCAAAGAAGGTTCAAGAATTGTGTTCTTCAGCCGACAGCATGAGGGGGTTTACAAAAGCACTTTGAAGTCAGGTCTGATCATTACGCTCCAGCGCACTGTGCCGTAGCGAAAAATACCAGGCCTCAATCAGATGCCGAATATAAAGCCCGTAATGGTAGTTATAAGCAGAACATGAGTAACCGGACTCTTTGCCGAGCCTGGATAGTTGTTATTAATGTGTAAGCGATAACGGGTAAAGAATGTCTCGACCCGTGTGCGGACAGTTAATTGGAACCTCGCCAGAAATGCGAGAGATATCATCTCAGGAAAAACCAATGAAGATGGCGAAGGCCCCAGCCACCGCACCGTTAATCAAGGCATTGGGCGACTATAAAAGCATTCTGATCAGCGTCGGTTGTTTTACCGCATTGATCAACATACTGATGTTGGTACCCTCTATTTATATGCTCCAGGTCTACGACCGGGTGCTGTCATCGCAAAACGAAACCACCTTGGCCATGTTGTCGTTGATGGTGGTCGGGTTCTTTGCCTTCATTGGCTTGCTGGAGATTGTCCGCAGCTTCGTTGTCATCCGCATCGGCAGCCAACTGGAGCGGCGCTTCAATTTACGGGTCTATCAGGCGGCGTTCGAGCGCAACCTGTTCAAGGGCGAGGGTAACGCCGGGCAAGCCTTGGGGGACCTGACGCAAATTCGCCAATTCGTTACCGGTCCTGCGCTGTTTGCCTTCTTCGATGCGCCGTGGTTTCCGGTTTATCTGTTTGTGATCTACCTGTTCAATGTCTGGCTCGGCGTGTTTGCGACCGTGGGTGCGGTGGTGCTGATTGGCCTTGCTTGCCTCAACGAGACAATGACCAAAAAGCCCTTGGGCGAAGCCGCAGGGTTTTCCCAGAAATCCAGCCAACTGGCGACCAGTCACCTGCACAACGCCGAAACGATTCAGGCCATGGGCATGCTCGGGGTGTTACGTAAACGCTGGTTCCAGGTGCACTCGCGTTTTCTCGGTCTGCAGAATCAGGCCAGCGACACCGGTGCCGTCATCAGTTCCCTGAGCAAAACCCTGCGCCTGTGCCTGCAATCGCTGGTGCTGGGCCTTGGCGCCTTGCTGGTGATCAAGGGTGATATGACGGCCGGGATGATGATCGCCGGTTCCATTCTGATGGGCCGCGTCCTGAGCCCCATCGATCAGTTGATCGCCGTGTGGAAGCAGTGGAGCGGCGCCAAGCTCGCTTACCGTCGTCTTGATTCGTTGCTGCAAGCCTTTCCACCGAGTGACGAGGCCATGGCGCTGCCGGCGCCGAAGGGTCAGATCACCTTCGAACAGGTCAGCGCCGCGCCGCCGGGGCAACGGGCCGCCACGCTGCATTTGGTCAGTTTCAGCCTCGGTGCCGGGGAAGTACTGGGCGTGCTCGGAGCATCCGGTTCCGGCAAATCGACATTGGTTCGGGTGCTCGTTGGCGTCTGGCCGACGCTGGGCGGTACGGTGCGGCTCGACGGTGCGGACATTCATCGCTGGAACCGCGACGATCTCGGTCCCTACATCGGTTATCTGCCACAGGACATCGAATTGTTCAGCGGCAGCATCGCTGAAAACATCGCCCGGTTCAGCGAGGCGGACCCGCAAAAAGTCGTTGAAGCCGCGCAACAGGCCGGTGTTCATGAACTGATTCTGCGCATGCCGCAAGGCTACGACACCGTGCTCGGCGAGGACGGTAGCGGTTTGTCCGGGGGCCAGAAGCAGCGCGTTGCCCTGGCGCGCGCGCTGTATGGCAACCCGCGCCTGGTGGTGCTGGATGAACCCAATTCCAACCTCGACACCGTGGGCGAAGCCGCATTGGCCAGCGCGATTGCGCAAATGAAAGCCCAAGGCACCAGCGTGATTCTGGTCACCCACCGTTCCTCGGCGCTGGCCCATGCTGACAAGCTGCTGGTGCTCAACGAAGGACGCTTGCAAGCCTTCGGTGCAAGCCAGGACGTGCTTAAGGCACTCGCAGGCAATCAGGAACAGCAACGGGAAAAAGCCGCGCAAGCACCGGATGGACTCAGCATGAGCCGTCAGTATCAGCCCTCGACAAGGAATTCGGGTGTATGAGCAACATCAGCGAAGCCACCATGGAACACGACTACATCGCAGAACGCCCTGAGCGCGACGCGCGTTTCTTCGTCCGCATGGGCTGGATTCTGGCGATCGTCGGCGCCGGCAGTTTCTTCACCTGGGCCAGTCTCGCGCCTCTTGACCAAGGCATTCCCGTGCAAGGCACGGTCGTGGTGTCGGGCAAGCGCAAGGCCGTGCAATCGATGAGCAATGGCGTGGTCAGCCAGATTCTGGTGCGCGAGGGCCAAGTGGTGAAGCAGGGCCAGCCATTGTTCCAGCTCGACCAGACGCAAGTCGCCGCCGACGTGCAATCGCTGCAAGCGCAATACCGCATGGCCTGGGCCAGTCTGGCGCGGTGGCAGAGTGAACGGGACAACCTCAAGCAGGTGAGTTTCCCCGCTGAACTGAGCAACAATCCTGACCCGCGTCTGGCCTTGGTGCTGGAAGGTCAACGGCAGTTGTTCAGTAGCCGCCGTGAAGCGTTTTCCCGCGAACAGGCTGCCTTGCGCGCCAGCATCGAAGGCGCCAGCGCGCAACTGGCGGGCATGCGCCGCGCCCGCACGGACCTGACTGCTCAGGCCAGTTCTCTGCAACAACAACTGAGCAACCTTCAGCCCCTGGCGGATAACGGCTACATCCCGCGCAATCGTTTGATGGAGTACCAGCGTCAGCTGTCGCAAGTGCAGCAACAATTGGCAGAAAACAGCGGCGACAGCGGCCGTGTGGAGCAGGGCATCCTCGAATCGCGGCTGAAACTGCAACAGCACATCGAGGAATACCAGAAAGAAGTCCGCACCCAACTGGCCGATGCGCAATTGAAAAGCGTGACGCTGGAAGAGCAGCTGACTTCCGCCGGGTTCGATCTGCAACACAGCGAGATCATTGCCACGGCCGATGGCATTGCGGTCAACCTTGGGGTTCACACCGTGGGCGCGGTGGTGCGTCAGGGCGAAACCTTGCTGGAGATCGTGCCTCAGGGGACGAGTCTGGAAGTGGAAGGGCACCTGCCGGTCAACCTGGTCGACAAGGTCGGCACGCACTTGCCGGTGGACATTCTGTTCACGGCGTTCAACCAGAGCCGCACGCCGCGCGTGCCCGGCGAAGTCAGCCTGATCTCCGCCGATCAGATGATCGACGAGAAAACCGGTGCGCCGTATTACGTACTGCGCAGCAGCGTCAGCGATCAGGCCATGGAAAAACTCAACGGTCTGGTGATCAAGCCCGGCATGCCGGCGGAAATGTTCGTGCGCACCGGTGAACGTTCACTCCTCAACTATTTGTTCAAGCCGCTGCTCGACCGGGCAGGCTCCGCGTTGACTGAGGAATAAGGATGTTCCGCTGTATGAATAAGCTTTCCATACTCGCCGCGACCCTGGCATTGCTGACCTGCAACAGTGTGTTGGCCATGGGGCCGTTCGAGGTCTACGAACAAGCATTACGCAATGATCCGGTGTTTCTCGGCGCCATCAAGGAACGCGATGCCGGCCTTGAGAACCGCGCCATCGGCCGCGCCGGGCTGTTGCCCAAGATCGGTTACAACTACAACAAGGGGCGCAACACCTCAAAAGTGACCTACCTGAACGATCGCGGTCGTAGCCAGAGCGATGACCGCAACTACAGCAGTTACGGCTCGACCCTGACCCTGCAACAACCGCTGCTCGACTACGAGGCTTACGCGTCGTACCGCAAAGGCGTGGCGCAATCGCTGTTTGCCGACGAAGCCTTTCGCGGCAAGAGCCAGGAGTTGCTGGTTCGGGTGCTGGAGAATTACACCAAGGCGCTGTTCGCTCAGGATCAGATCGACATCGCGCAAGCGAAGAAAAAGGCTTTCGAGCAACAGTTCCAGCAGAACGAGCACATGTTCCGACAGGGCGAGGGCACGCGCACCGACATCCTTGAGGCCGAGTCCCGCTATGAACTGGCCACCGCCGAGGAAATCGAAGCCCGTGATGAGCAGGACGCGTCGTTGCGAGAGCTGGGGGCGCTGATTGGCGTGCCGGCGATCGACATCAACGACCTCGCGCCGCTGGATCAGAGTTTCCAGACGTTCACTCTGCTGCCGGCCAATTACGACACCTGGCACGAGATGGCCGTGGCCAATAACCCGAACCTGGCTTCGCAGCGCCATGCCGTGGAAGTCGCGCGTTATGAAGTCGAACGCAACCGCGCCGGGCACCTGCCCAAAGTCAGCGCCTACGCCTCGGTGCGCCAGAACGAGTCGGAAAGCGGCAACACCTACAACCAGCGTTACGACACCAACACCATCGGGATTGAAGTCAATGTGCCGCTGTATGCCGGCGGCGGGGTTTCCGCATCGACCCGTCAGGCCAGCCGCACCATGGAGCAGGCCGAGTACGAACTGGACGGCAAGACCCGGGAAACCCTGATCCAGTTGCGTCGTCAGTTCAGCGCCTGCCTGTCGGGCGTGAACAAGTTGCGGGCTTATCAGAAGGCCCTGACGTCTGCCGAAGCGCTGGTGGTTTCGACCAAGCAAAGCATTTTGGGCGGTGAACGGGTCAACCTCGATGCGCTGAACGCCGAACAACAGCTCTACACCACCCGCCGCGACCTGGCTCAGGCGCGCTACGACTACTTGATGGCCTGGACCAAGTTGCATTACTACGCCGGGACCTTAAGCGAACAGGATCTCGCCAAGGTTGACGAGGCGTTCGGCCAAGGCCCAAAAACCCAATAGATGCCCCCCACAAAAACAAAAAAACGAGAAGTGAACATGGACGTACAGATCAAGTCGCCTGGGGCAGTTCTGATTTAACGCAAAGGAAGCAAACCTATGGGACTGTTTGATTACAAAAGTGCTGATGGCAAGGCGTTGTATAGCGACGCCATTGCCCTGACGCTGTATGCGTACACGCCGACGGGTCAGCCACTGCCGGCGACTGGTTGGGCGCCGATTGGCGCCACGCAGCTGGGTTATCAAGGCAAGGTCGGCGCACAAGGCACCTTCTATGGCGAGAAGGACGGCTTCACCAGCGCCGAAGCCGAAGTACTCGGCAAATACGACGCGGCGGGCAAGCTGATCGGTATCGGCATTGCCTTCCGAGGCACTGGTGGCCTGGGTTACAGCGACACCTTCGGCGACATGAAAAACAACCTGCTGGCCGCCATCGGCCCGGTGGATTACGCGACGAACTACGCGAAAAACGCCTTCGACAGTTTGCTCAAGGACGTCGCCGCGTTTGCGCTCGGCCATGGCCTGAGCGCCAGGGATGTGCTGGTCAGCGGCCATAGCCTGGGCGGGCTGGGGGTCAACAGCCTCGCCGAACTGAGCGGCGACAACTGGGGCGGTTTCTTCAAGGAGGCCAACTACGTTGCCTTCGCCTCGCCGACCCAGAGCGCCACCGGCAACAACGTGCTGAACATCGGCTACGAAAACGATCCAGTGTTTCGGGCACTCGACGGCACCACGTTCAGCAGCGGCTCCCTGGGCAAACACGATGGACATCAGGATTCGGCGACCAACAACATCGTCAACTTCAATGACCAGTACGCGTCCACCGCGCAGAACCTGGTGCCGTTCAGCATCCTCAACCCGCTGAACTGGTCGGCCCACGGCTCGCTGGGTTACGCCGACGGGTTGAACCGGGTGATCGACTCGCGCTTCTACGACCTCACCGACAAGGACTCGACGCTGATCGTGTCCAACCTGGCGGAAGCGTCCCGGGGCAAGACCTGGGTCGAGGACCTCGGTCGCAGCGGCGAACCTCACACCGGCAGCACATTCATCATCGGCACCGACAGCAACGACCTGCTCAAGGGCGGTGCCGGCATTGACTTCATCGAAGGCCGCGACGGCAATGACCGGTTCCGCGATGACGGTGGCTACAACCTCCTTCTGGGCGGCAAGGGCAACAACACCTTTGAATTGCAGAAGCCGTTGCAGAACTTCAGCTTTGCCAACGACGGCGACGGCACGCTGTACGTGCGTGATGCCTATGGCGGCATCAGCATGACCCGCGACATCGGCGCGCTGGTCAGTCAGGAGTCGGGCTCATGGTGGGGGAGCAAGGAGGTGGCTTACAGCGTCACCGCCAACGGTTTGCTCAACGGCAGCGAACTGACCCACTACAACCACTCGCTCAACGGTGACGCCTACGGCAACACACTGGCGGCCACTGTCGACGGCGACTGGTTGTTCGGCAATGCCGGCGACGACCTGCTGCGCAGCGACAAAAGCCACGTGACCTTCGTCGGTGGCACGGGCAATGACGTGATGCAGGCCTCGGGTGGCAACAACACATTCCTGTTCAGCGGCGCCTTCGGTTTCGACGTGATCAATGGCTACCAGGGCGGCGACAAACTGCTGTTCCTGGGCGTTCAGGGCGCGGGGCAGGGCTATGACTACACACAACACGCTTCGCAGTCGGGTCACGACACGGTGCTGAAGATTGGCGATTTTGCCGTGACCCTGGTGGGGGTGGGACTGGATAACCTGTCGGCTACAGGCATTACGTTTGCCTAAAGGCTGCATGCACTAAATGCTCCGGGGCGCCTCGTGATCGAGGCGTCCTGGTTGTGAGCTATCTCTGACAATTCCAACAAAAAGAGAGGCAATACCAATGGGTGTGTACGACTACAAAAACTTCGGTACAGCCGATTCCAAAGCGTTATTTACCGACGCGATGGCGATCACGCTGTATTCCTATCACAACCTCGACAACGGCTTTGCCACCGGCTATCAGCACAACGGCTTCGGCCTTGGCTTGCCGGCGACACTGGTGACCGCGCTGATCGGCGGCACCGACTCCCAGGGCGTCATTCCCGGAATCCCATGGAACCCCGATTCGGAAAAAGCCGCACTGGACGCGGTGCAGAAAGCCGGCTGGACGCCGATCACCGCCACGCAACTGGGCTATGACGGCAAGGTCGACGCACGGGGAACGTTCTTCGGCGAGAAGGCCGGTTACACCAGCGCTCAGGTGGAAATCCTCGGCAAGTACGACGCTCAGGGTCATCTCAGCGAAATCGGTATCGCCTTTCGCGGCACCAGCGGCCCACGAGAAAGCCAGATCAGCGACTCCATCGGCGATGTGATCAATGATCTGCTGGCAGCGCTAGGGCCTAAGGATTACGCCAGTAACTACGTCGGCGAAGCGTTCGGCGACCTGCTTGGCGACGTGGCGGCCTTTGCCCGGGCCAATGGCCTGTCGGGCAAGGACGTGCTGGTCAGCGGTCACAGCCTGGGCGGGTTGGCGGTCAATAGCCTGGCGGATTTGAGCAACGACAAGTGGGCCGGGTTCTACCAGGATTCCAACTACATTGCCTACGCCTCGCCGACCCAAAGCAGCACCGACAAAGTGCTGAACGTCGGTTACGAAAACGACCCGGTGTACCGCGCCCTCGACGGTTCATCCTTTAACCTGTCGTCGGTGGGCGTGCACGATGCCGCCAAGGTCTCGGCGACCGATAACATCGTCAGCTTCAACGACCACTACGCCTCGACCGCGTGGAATGTGCTGCCGTTTTCCATCCTCAACATCCCGACCTGGATCTCGCACTTGCCTACCGCCTATGGCGACGGCATGAACCGGGTGATCGAGTCGAAGTTCTATGACCTCACCAGCAAAGACTCGACGATCATCGTTGCCAATCTGTCGGACCCGGCGCGCGCCAACACTTGGGTTCAGGATCTGAATCGCAACGCTGAAACCCACAAGGGCAGCACCTTCATCATCGGCAGCGACGGCAATGACCTGATCCAGGGTGGCCAGGGCAACGACTATCTGGAAGGCCGCGATGGTAACGACACCTTCCGCGACGGTGGTGGTTACAACATCCTGTTGGGCGGCAAGGGCAACAACGTGCTGGATGTGCAGCAGTCGGTGAAAAACTTCGACTTCGCCAATGACGGCGCCGGCAACCTGTACATCCGCGACGCCAATGGCGGCATCAGCATGACCCGCGACATCGGTAGCATTGTGACCAAGGAGCCGGGGTTTCTGTGGGGGCTGTTCAAGGATGACGTGATCCACAGCGTCACGGCCGATGGCCTTAAGGCGGGCAACAACCTGACCCAGTACGCGTCAACGGTAAAGGGCGGCGCCGGTGCCGATACGCTCACGGCTCACGCCGGTGGCGATTGGTTGTTGGGGCTGGACGGCAACGACCATTTGCTCGGCGGCAAGGGCAACGATGTGTTTGTCGGCGGGGCCGGGAATGACTTGATGGAGTCGGGAGGCGGGGTCGATACGTTCCTGTTTAGCGGCGCGTTTGGTCAGGACCGGGTGGTTGGCTACCAGGCCAGCGACAAACTGGTGTTTCTCGGGGTTCAGGGGGTGACGCCGAACGATGACTATCGGGCGCATGCCACGGCGGTGGGGCACGACACGGTGCTGACGTTTGGGGGGGATTCGGTGACGTTGGTCGGGGTTGGGCTGGATAGCTTGTCCAGCTCAGGAATTGTTATCGCCTGAGGGTGATGCGCCGTCTGTGAGGGACTCTTCGCGAGCAAGCCCGCTCCCACATTAGACCGAGTTCCAATGTGGGAGCGGGCTTGCTCGCGAAGAACGATGACGCGGTATTCAGTCTTCCTGCCGAATCGTGCTCACTTCATCGGCCTTGACCTTCACTTTCGCCCCGGAAATATCTTCGAACTCGAAGAAGCCGTCCTTGGTTTTGGTTTTCGGCATGTCCTTGGTCAAATACTGGGTGCCGTTCTGCAGTGTCACAACCGTTGGTGTCGAGCAACCGGCCAGGGCCAGAAAGGCCGCTACCGCCAGGGGCAAGCCCAGAGTCTTGATATTCATAACCACCTCTCATCCTTCAAAAAAACAGTGCGACTGCCACGAACGAAATCAATCGTCACTGTACCTCTATCGCGGTTGGTGCGATGGATCGGCAGAAAGTTCATAGCCAGTCGAAAAATTACCGATTAACGCCGCCGCTTATCCTTTTCCATTTGCCCGGGCAGGGCGCAGCTGGTATCTGTACGCATAACCAGTACTCGCTCACCATGGCCTTTTTTCCTGTGACTGCAAACCCTCTCGACGACCCGTTCTATTACTTGAACAACTTCATGCAAGTGCTTGATTGGCTTGAGCTTCGCTATGCCGATGTATTGAGTGTCGAAGAGCAACACTTCATCCGCGAGTTCAAGCGGTTGCCCCGTGAGTCCAGGGCGCTGCTGGTCAGGATGGTGATGCGCAGGGGGAATCACTTCCGGGCGAGCAAGCTGCATTACCTCGAAATCGGCGACATCGCCATCGCCGCTGGCCCACTGCTGGCGCTGGGCTGGGTCGATGAGCAATCGTCGCTGTCGATCGAGGCGCTGTTCGAGGTGCTGCTCAAGGCGGAAATTCTCCAGTGTTTTGGCGCCACCATCGATCGACCCAAGGGAAAAAAGACCGATTGGCTGCCCGCCCTGAGCGAACAGTTTCCTCAGGCTCACAGCTTCGGCCAGTGGTGCCCGTCGCTGGATGACCGATTGTTCAGCCTGACCATCATGGGCCTGTGTGACCGGCTGCGCTTGATGTTTTTCGGCAATCTTTACCAGGACTGGTCCGAGTTCGTGCTGGCTGACCTGGGCATCTTTGCCTATGAAAAAGTCGAGTTCTGCGCCGACTCCCGAGGCCTGCGCAGCCGTGATGATGTGGACGCCTGCCTCTTCCTTTATGAGTGTCAGCAGCATTTCGAGGCCGGCGAAGCCGTGGACGGCATTGTCGAGCAGATCAAAGGGCTGGCGCTGAGCAATCCCTGGCTGCAACGACGTCGCGGCAAACTGTTGTTCCAGATCGGTCAGCACTGCGAGCGCCTGGCGGATTTTTCTACCGCACTGGCGATCTACCGCGAGTGTGCGTATCCCGGCGCGCGGCTGCGGTTGATTCGCGTATTGGAGCGCTGCGGTGAATATCAGCTGGCCATGGACCTGGCCGTCGCGGTGGAGCAATCGCCGGAAAGTGCCGCCGAACAGCAACAATTGTTGCGTGTGCTGCCCAGGCTGCGGCGCAAGTTGGGCGGGCCGGTGATAAAGCGCTCGTCCCCACGGGAAATGCTGCGCCTGGACCTGCAACTGCCCAGAACCGATCCGGCGTTGTCGGTGGAATATTACGTTCAGGCGCATTTGGCGGAAGAATCGGCACCGGTGCATTTCGTCGAAAACAGCCTGATCAACTCGCTGTTCGGTCTGCTGTGCTGGCCGGCGATTTTCGCGCCGTTGCCGGGGGCGTTTTTCCACCCGTTCCAGCGTGGGCCGGTGGATCTGCTCAATGAGGACTTTCACGCACGCCGCGCGGAGCTGTTCCAGGGTTGCCTGGCTGAACTCGATGACGGGCATTACCGCCAGACGATTCGTGAACGCTATGCCAGCAAGTGGGGCGTGCAGTCGCCCTTCGTGTTCTGGGGTGTGCTGAGCGAAGAATTGCTCGATCAGGCACTCGATTGCCTGCCGGCCGAACACCTCAAGCACTGGTTCAATCGACTGCTGTCGGACATCAAGGCCAATCGCGCCGGCATGCCGGACCTGATCCAGTTTTGGCCGCAGGACAAAACCTACCGGATGATCGAAGTCAAAGGCCCCGGTGATCGCCTGCAAGACAATCAATTGCGCTGGCTCGAGTTCTGCCATGAGCACCAGATGCCGATTGCCGTCTGCTACGTGCAATGGGCGGAGCAGGGCGCTTGAGTTACAGCATCGCGGTGCGGGCGCTGTGTGAATTCACCGCCAAGGTCGGTGACCTCGACCTGCGTTTTACGCCTTCGCCGACAGCGCTGGAAGGGATTGTCGGGCACCGTACGGTGGCGTCCCGGCGCAGCGAGGGCTACCAGAGTGAAGTCGCGCTTGAAGGTTTGTATCAGACGTTGAAGGTAAAGGGCCGGGCCGACGGCTACGACCCCGCGCAAAACTGCCTGGAAGAAGTCAAAACCTATCGCGGCGACTTGAGCAAACAACCGGCCAACCACCGTCAGCTGCACTGGGCGCAGGCGAAGATTTACGGCTGGTTGATGTGCCAGAAACTGGAGCTGGCGCAGATCAATCTGGCCCTGGTGTACTTCGACATCGTCAGCGAAAAGGAAACCTGCCTGGTCGAGGCTTTCAGCGCCGCGCAACTGGGGCTGTTCTTCGAACAACATTGCGCCTTGTTCCTGCATTGGGCCGAACAGGAAATGGCTCATCGCGAAGGGCGTAATCGGGCGGCGCAACAACTGGCGTTTCCCCATGCCGACTTTCGACCCGGGCAACGCCATCTGGCGGAATCGGTGTTCAAGGCCGTCAGCACCGGTCGTTGCTTGATGGCGCAGGCGCCCACGGGGATCGGCAAGACGGTCGGCACGCTGTTCCCGATGCTCAAGGCCCTGGCGCCGCAGCAACTGGACAAGGTGTTCTTCCTCACGGCGAAAACCCCGGGGCGCAAACTGGCGCTGGACGCCGCGCAAGTGATCCTCGACAGCGCTGACGCGCCACCCTTGCGGGTGCTCGAAATGATCGCCCGGGACAAGGCCTGCGAACACCCGGACAAAGCCTGTCACGGCGAATCCTGCCCCCTGGCCCAGGGGTTTTATGATCGCTTGCCCGCCGCTCGCCAGGCGGCCAGCAAATTGTCCCTGCTGAACCAGAACGCTTTGCGCGAAGTCGCCCTGCAACACGACGTCTGTCCCTACTACCTGAGCCAGGAAATGGCCCGCTGGGCAGACGTGGTGGTCGCCGATTACAACTACTATTTCGATATCAGCGCGCTGCTGTTCGGGCTGACCCAGGCCAATAACTGGAACGTCGCGGTGCTGGTGGACGAAGCACACAACCTGGTGGAGCGCGGCCGGCAGATGTACAGCGCCAGCCTCGACCAATCGACCCTCAACGGCGTACGAAAAACCGCGCCCGAGGCGTTGAAAAAATCCTTGCAACGGGTCAACCGTGAGTGGAATACCCTGCATAACCTGCAACTCGGTGCCTATCAGGCCTATGATAAGGCGCCGGAAAAACTGCTCCAGGCGTTGTCATCGTGCTGCGCGAGCATCGGCGATTACCTGAACGATCACCCGCAAGGCCTGGACGGAGCGTTACAGAACTTCTATTTCGACATGCTGCAATTTTGCCGGGTGGCCGAGCTCTTTGATGAACAGTTCCTGTTCGACATCAGCAAACGCGACCTCGAACGCCAACGCAACCTGTCGCAGCTGTGCCTGCGCAACGTGGTGCCCGCCGGCTTCATCCGCCCACGCTTGACGGCTGCACGCAGCACCGTGCTGTTTTCCGCGACCCTGAGCCCTCGCCATTACTATGCCGATCTGCTCGGCACGCCGGAGAACACGGTGTGGATAGACGTTGAATCGCCATTTCACGCCGATCAGCTGCAAGTGCACATCGTCAGCCAGATCTCTACGCGGTTCGCCCATCGCCAGTCATCCCTTGCTCCAATCGTCGAGTTGATCGCCCGGCAGTTCAGCCAACGTCCCGGCAACTATCTGGCGTTTTTCAGCAGCTTCGATTATTTGCAGCAAGTGGCGCAGTTGCTGGCCGAGAAACATCCACACATCAATCTGTGGTCGCAGTCTCGAGGCATGGGGGAAGGGCAGCGTCAGGACTTCCTCGATCAGTTCACCGCCGAAAGTCAGGGCGTCGGGTTTGCGGTGTTGGGCGGGGCTTTTGGCGAAGGCATCGACTTGCCGGGCGCGCGACTGATTGGAGCGTTTATCGCCACCCTCGGACTGGCGCAACTCAACCCGATCAACGAGCAGTTGAAACAGCGCATGGCAGCGATTTTCGGCGCCGGTTATGACTACACTTACCTGTTTCCCGGTGTGCAGAAAGTGGTGCAGGCGGCGGGGAGGGTGATCCGCACCCAGCAGGACCAAGGGGTGGTGATGTTGATCGATGACCGGTTTGGCGATAGCAAGGTCAAGCAGCTACTGCCGCGCTGGTGGTCGATTGCGCCAGCCTCTTTTGCAACTCAGCGAACGTATGACCACCCGGTCATCTGAGGCATATGTTCCAGAGCCGCCACCCAGCGTTGTTTTCGAACTTTCCAAATTTTCGGTTTGTCGCATACTCCAGAAAAACGATAGTGACGTGAGGGATCAATGAGCGAGGATCGGACCAAAGCCAACGCCATCGACGACAGTCGTTTCCGCCTGTTGATCGATGCTGTGATTGACTACGCGATCTACATGATTGATCCCGATGGCATCATCACCAGCTGGAATGCCGGCGCCAGGCGTTTCAAGGGGTATGAAGAGGCCGAAATCCTCGGCCAGCACTTTTCGCGGTTCTATACCGAAGAGGATCGCCGTGCTGGTTTGCCCCTGCGAGCGCTGAACACGGCGATCAGGGAGGGGCGTTTCGAGGGGGAAGGCTGGCGGGTTCGCAAGGACGGCACGCATTTCTGGTGCCACGTGGTCATTGATCCGATTCTCGACCCGTCGGGTAAGTTGCTAGGGTTTGCCAAGATCACTCGGGACCTGACCGACCGCAAAATGGCCGAAGAAGTCCTCAAGCAAAGCGAGCAGCAATTCCGTCTGCTGGTTCAAAGTGTCACTGATTACGCCATCTACATGCTCACCCCGGATGGCCGCATAACCAACTGGAACCTTGGGGCTCAGCGAATCAAGGGCTTCTTGCCCGAAGAAGTCATCGGCCAGCATTTTTCGATGTTTTATACCCCGGAAGACCGCGAGGCCGGCGAACCACAACGGACCCTGGACATTGCAATCCGTGAGGGGCGATTCGAAAACAAAGGCTGGCGTGTGCGCAAGGACGGTACGCGGTTCCTGGCACATGTCGTGGTCGACCCGATTTGGGGCGACACCGGAACGTTACTCGGCTTCGCCAAGATCACCCGTGATATCACCGAAGTCACCCAAGCCCAGCAGGCCCTGGAGCAAACCCGCGAAGCGCTGTTTCAGGCGCAGAAGATGCAGGTCATCGGTCAACTCAGTGGTGGCATTGCCCACGACTTCAACAACTTGCTGACCGTCATCCTTGGCAATCTGGAGATCATCCGCAAACGCGTCGGGGATGATTCGAGTATTACCCGATTGGTGGACAACGCCACTCAAGGTGCCTTGCGTGGCGTAACCCTGACTCAGCGCATGCTGGCGTTTGCCAGACGCCAGGAGCTCAAGTCCGAACCTGTCGAGATTCCGAAGCTGGTGCAAGGGATTACCGGACTGTTGCGCAGCTCCCTCGGGCCTTCCGTGGTGCTCGAAACGCGCTTTTCGCCAGAACTTGAACCGGTCCTGGCCGACGTCAATCAGCTCGAACTGGCGGTACTGAACCTGGTGACCAACGCTCGAGATGCAATGCCCCATGGCGGAAAAATCGTGATCAGTGCCCAGACAGACGCTGTTGCGGACAAGGCACAGCTTTCCCTGGCGCCCGGTCGTTATGTCTGCCTGAGTGTCACCGATACCGGTGAGGGTATGGATGACGCGACGCTGGCATCGGCAACGGACCCTTTTTTCACCACAAAGGGAGTTGGCAAAGGTACTGGTCTGGGGCTGTCGATGGTTCATGGCTTTATCGAGCAATTGGGCGGTCGATTCGTTCTCAAGAGCCTGAAGGACAAAGGCACAACCGCCGAACTGTGGATACCCGTCGCCACCGCTGGTTCAGTCGCCAAACCTGTTGCCGAGGAGCAAGCCGGACCGCCGGTGCCCCGACTTTGTGTGTTGGTGGTGGACGACGACAGCCTGGTATTGACCAGTACCTGTCTGTTGCTCGAGGACCTGGGGCATCGAGTGATTAGTGCCGCGTCCGGCGCACAGGCGTTGGCCATGTTCGACAGCGAACAGGCGATTGATCTGGTCATCACTGACATGGCCATGCCTCAGATGAATGGCGCGCAACTGGCGCAGGCTATCCGTATCATCAAGCCGAGCCTGCCGATCATCCTTGCCACCGGTTACGCCGAGCGCCTGGAAGGTTTCGCCACCAGACTTCCGCGCCTGTCCAAACCCTTTACCCAACTCAATCTGGTGGAAATCATTGCCACGACCATGAAATGACAATCAACCTAAAAGGTGCGGTATATGCCGTAATGCTGTTCACTTAAGGTTGGGGAACATATCCGTTTCTTCGGTCATGGCGACTGGCGGTTTCGCTTTTACAGCGAGTCACTTTGGAAAAGAACCCCAAAGTAACCAAAGGGTTCTTGCCCCTTTCGTTCGGTGCCTCGCCCAGGCTCGGCATGCCCTCGCTCCGGTCCTGCTCCGTGGGCCCGCCGCCATCGGCCATCCATGGCCGGGGGCGGCTAACCCGGCATCCATGCCGGGTTGCCCACTGCGCAGAACCTCCACTCGGCCTCTCGAGGGGGCGGTGCATCAAGATCAAAAGCTGCAGGCGAGCTAACGCTCGGCCTGTTGAGTGGTGAGGAGCGTGCGTACACCCTTCCCCCTGTAGGAGCTGTCGAGTGAAACGAGGCTGCGATCTTTTGATCTTGCCGTGGCTGTGGCTCTGGCTTTTGATCTTGATCTGCCTGCCCCTTTCCCAGAGGCCGAACGCAGGCATTGCGCAGGGGGCACCGCGGCAAGGATGCCGCGGTAGCCGCCCCCGGCCATGGATGGCCGATGGCGGCGGGCCCCCGGAGCAATGCCGGAGTGAGGGCATGCCGAGCCTGGGCGAGGCACCGAATGGCGGGGCAGGAGCCTTTGGTTACTTGGGGCTTTTCCAAGTGACTCGCTGTAAAAGCGAAACCGCCAGCAGCCATCACCACAGAAACGGATATGCCGGGCCTTCTGTTGTCCATCACCTGCATCAAGCCGCCAGATTGGCTGCGCTCATTTCTTTCTTGTACTGGGCTTTCAAACTTTCCATTTGCAAGCCCAGCTCTTCAAGTGTGGCTTTGCCCAACAGCTTTTTAGCCTGAGGGAACATTTCCGTTTCCTCTTCTTCAATGTGATGTTCCAGCAGTTCCTTGACCACTTTCACGCGACCGGCAAATTCCGGGGTGGACGGGTCGGTGACTTTCAGGTCCGGCAGTACCAGGGAATCTACGGTGCGATGTTCTTCCTTGGCTTCGTAATACATGACGTCCTGTTCCTTGCCCCCGGCTTTTTTGTACGCCGGGTACAAGACCTCCTCTTCGAGACGGGTATGGATGGCGATCTCCATTTCCAGCTTGGCCAGCAACTCACCGCGCTTTTTAACACCACGCTCGGTGGATTCGCTTAGCTGGGCCAGGATGCCTTTTACGCGTTCATGGTCGGCTTTCAACAAGTCTATGGCGTTCATGGTCGAGTCTCTCCAACAAGTCAGGGGTGAGCGCAAACGGTCTCAAGGCCGAAGGTCGCTCATAGTCCTTGAGCATTTGTCGTGCCGGTTTTTCGGTGCGATAACGTTCTTATAAAACAATGAGTTGGAGTGGCTGATGGCAAACTGAAGTCATGCAGCCTGCATGAGTCCGGAAATTGACTCATGCAGTTCGCGGTGGAGTATTGATGCCTTGGGCAGTAAAAAGCCCGGCGATTGCGCCGGGCTTTTCAAGTTCAGGATATGGGTTCGGGTTGCTGGAGCGAACGATGAGCGTTTTGCGTGGAAATCGAGACAGGCGGGAAAGCTTGGTTGAGCAGCCGCAAGTGCTCGATTGCTTCCTCGAACTTCAAGTCGGCCTTCCTGCGCATCGCCTGATAGCGATCAAACCGTTCCACATCCATGTCGCTATCCTCGAGTAACGCAAAGGCGTTACGGCTCAGAGCCTGGGCCTCTTCAAACATCTGATGATTACGTTCCAGGGCGAAGGCCCGGCAGGCTTTGATTTCTTCGGAGGTGGAATAGTGAATCATGACCAGCACCTGATTTTCCGAGGTTCCTTTTGATAGGTATCGATGCCGTAGGGGTACCGAACCTGGCAAGTCCCGCCGTGCAAAAGTCGCGAGGGATCAAGGTTGTGACCTGCGGGCTCGCTAAAGGATTTCAAATTTATTAGCGAAAAATATCGATAATTCATGCCGTAAACACCCACGACCAAATCAAAAACCCTGTTTTTTTTGCCGTTCATATCGAGCCAGAATCGGTTGAGTGCTGATCCCGTGGAGGAGAATGCTGAGCGCGACCACAGACAACGTCAGGTCGATACATAACGTTGCTATCGAATCGCCCAACCCATGGTTCACGGCATAAAACAGGTAATACAGACTTCCGATGCCGCGTATGCCAAACCAGCCAATCAACATTCGCTGCTGACCGTTGAGCAAGCTGCCCCAAGGCATGGCGACGACGCTCAGTGGTCTTATCAGACAAAACAAAACGCCGGCGATCGGCAATGCGCGCCAGTCCCAGTGCGCCATCAGCACCACGCCGAGCAGCGTCACCAGAAAGACTTCCATGGCCCGCTCCACCAGGCTGCCGAAGGCGAGCATGTCGCCCATCATGATGCCCGCGGCGACCTGAGCATCTTCAAGGCTTGCGGTATCACCATGAACCGCATGTTGCGGCTCGACATTTTGATGTCCCACGACAGGCTGAACCAGATGCTCGGCGGGAAGCTCGTGGCTACCCGTGGATTTGACTTCTTCGTGGCGTAAACCCAGGCCGGCGGCGAACACCGACAGAAAGCCGTAACCGTGAATCGACTCGGCCCCGACATACGCCAGGGCAATCAAGGCGAGGGCGAGGTAATCATTCGGCGAAAGGGTGCTGTCGTCATTTTTGATGCGCATTAACAAGGTCAGGCGGCCAATGCCACGTCCCATCCAGTAGCCGGTGAGCAAACCGGCCGGGACTGCCCACAACAGACTGCGCAGCAACCAGTCGCTCAGCCAGCCGGGGTTGCCGTTGTGTTGCACCAGCAGCAGGCCGAGGATGACAAACGGGAAGGCGACCCCGTCATTGAGCCCGGCTTCACCCGACAGTCCGAAGCGCACGCTGTCGTCATCCCGGGCGTCGTTGACTTGCACCAGGGCGGCGAGTACCGGGTCGGTGGGCGCCAGAATCGAACCGATCAACACAGACGCGCCCCAGGACAATTCGAAACCGTAATGCAGCAACAGACTGACGCCGGCGATGGTCAGCACCATGACCGGGCCGGCCAGGCCGTAGGCAATCCGCCAGTTTTTGTCCCTGAGCGGCAAGCGCAACTTCAAACCACAGACAAACAACGAAAACAGCACCGCGACTTCCGTCAGATGCTCCATCCAGGTGGACGCATCTTCGGTGTCCAGTTTCAACAGCCCGAACGCCGCGGGCCCGATGGCTATACCCAGCACCAGGCACACCGCCGACGTTGTCACCGGCATCCATCGCAGGTACGACGACGTCAGCGCCAGCGTCAGCAGCACGGCACCCAGCACCGCCACCCACAAAATGAAACTCATGCTCGGTACTCGTCGGGTGCGTGCCGCGATGTAGAGCCTTTGGCAATCAATTGACGGTCGCGCGCAGGTATTCAGGTGTCAGTACGTTGAACCATAGCAGGATCATTGAGACCAGGAGGGTGACCAGCACCAGCAATCCGACGCCCCAGACGCAAACGGCGTTCAGCAGGCCTTGTTCCTTGCGCTCATGCATAAAGGTCGGCAAGCCGACGAACAGCAGAAACGTCGAATAGATCGACGCCGCGCCCAGCACCACAATCGCCAGCCAGCGGCTGGGGTATAGAGCGGCGAAGCCTGCGAGGAAAAACGGTGTCACAGTGTAAGCGGCAAAACCGATGCATTGATTGACGGTCGGCCTCGCGTCGAAGGTGCGCGACATCCAGCGGATGAACAGCCCCATCAGCGCCACGCCGGCGACGATGGTCACGTACAGCAGCACGCAGAGCTGTAGCGCGCTGGCAGTGCTTAGCTTGACGATTTCGTTGTCGGCCAGGCTCCAGCCGACGTAGGTGGTCCCGATAAACAGACACACCGCAGGAATCATGGCGAGCAACAGCAAATGAGCGAGGTAGTGGTGTGGATGCGCTTCCTCTTCCTTGCGGATATCCGTCCACGCAAAGTTCGGTTGAGTAAACAGCTTGACGATAGGTGCGGACATGATGGCCTCCGGATCTGGAGCGGCCGTAGCAGGGGGGCCCTAAACGTATTGAGGGGCGAGTTTTGACAGGGGTTCACTTTTTTATCCCTGAGCCGGGCGTCGTCCGATAGAGGGAATGTTTGGAGACGCTGAAGGTCAACCGAGCAGCTCTCCTTTCTGGATGATGTGCCATGAGCGTCAGCCAATCCGTGGTCGAGTATTTGCGTCAAAACGACTTGCTGCTGACCACCGCAGAGTCTTGTACGGCCATTTGTTTCGCCTGGGCCTATCAGACCGGGCAGGGGCCATGTGTCTTCAGCCGACAACTGCGATTTTCCGGCTCACGCAGTGAGGTTCAGTTATTAGCATCAGAGCACGCGTTGAAGTTGCTGCCGCATTTCCATCAACGAGCATTGGCCGGTGAACAAGGGCAGGGCGCACTCGATGAACGATGAACCCGGCCATACCGATTATCACAGCCGCGACTATCCCGTGCGCGAAGACATGGCGCATCAGGTCAAGGTCTGGCGATTCGAGCGTTGGGGCTGGTTCACCTTGATGCTGTTGGTGTTGCTGGCGCTGCTCGGCCTGTTTTCACGCGGGCCGCTGAGTACCCGGGACATTTATGGCGACGATGGCAAGGTCAGGGTGCAATACGAGATGTTCCACCGCCACGGATCGTCCAACCCTATGCAGATCAGCGTGAGCGGTGCGCCCAATGCCACGGTTGAGCTGGAACTGAGCGGGGCGCTGCTGGACGGTTTCAACATTGAAACCCTGCAACCGCAACCCCAGCGCGCCATCAGTGCCGGGCAGGGCATGAAGCTGTGGGTGCAAACCGACGCTCAGGGCCAGGCAAACCTTTATCTGACGTTGCGCGGCGATGGGCTGGGACTGTTTCGCAACCGCGTTGCATCGCCCGGCGCCATGCCCGTGAACCTCGATCAATTCATTTTCCCTTAGGTGACCTATGGACTCGGTATTGCGCGCGGTCGCGATGTATCTGGCGCTGATGGTGCTATTCAAAATTGCCGGCCGACGCTCTCTCGCCGAATTGACGACATTTGATTTTGTGCTGTTGATGATCATTGGTGAGGCGACGCAACAGGCATTGCTGGGCGATGACTTTTCCCTGACCAATTCGATGCTGGTGATCGTCACGCTGATTGCCATCGACGTCGGCCTGTCGCTGCTCAAACAGCGCTCGCGATGGGTATCGCAGTTGATCGATGGCGGACCGACGATCATCGTCGAGAACGGCAAGGTCCTGCACAAACGCCTGCGCCACGCGCGATTGATCGAGGCCGACATCATGGAGGCGGCACGCTCGAGTCAGGGCATCGAGACCCTTGAGCAAATCAAGTTCGCGATCCTTGAGCGAAACGGCAAGATATCGGTGATTGCTCAAGAGCAGTCCTGAGCAAACCGTTGCAATAGAGCCATACCTGCTTTTGTGGCGAGGGAGCTTGCTCCCGCTGGCTGCGTAGCGGCCCCAAAGATCTGTGAGCGCTGCGCGCTCAAGCGGGAGCAAGCTCCCTCGCCACAGGTTTCTCGCTGATTGAAGAGCTGTGTTCAGAGCATCGGTTTGCCACCGGTGATCCCGTATCGCTGGCCCGTGATGTAACTGGCCTCATCCGACGCCAGCAACACATAAATCGGCGCCACTTCCACCGGTTGACCCGGCCGTCCGAGTGGCGTTTGCCCACCAAAGTTCTGCACTTCTTCATCGGGCATGGTCGAGACAATCAGCGGCGTCCAGATCGGCCCCGGTGCCACGCAGTTCACCCGAATGTTCTTCGTCGCCAGCATCTGCGCCAGGCCCGCGGTGAAGTTGGCAATCGCGCCTTTGGTCGTGGCGTAAGGCAGGAGGGTCGGTTTGGGCATGTCCGAATTGACTGAGCTGGTGTTGATGATCGAACTGCCGGGTTTCATGTGCTTCAACGCGGCCTGACAGAGCCTGAAAATGGCGGTGATGTTGACGTCGAAGGTCATCACCCATTCTTCGTCCGGGATGTCCTCGAAGTGTTCGTGGGTCATCTGGAACGCGGCGTTGTTGACCAGCACGTCGATCCGGCCGAAGCGTTCGACCGTCTTGTCCACAAGGGCCTGGCATTGGGCTTTCTGCGCCAGGTCACCGGGCAACAGCAGGCACTGCCGGCCGGCCTGTTCGACCCAGCGTGCGGTTTCCTGCGCGTCTTCATGTTCATTGAGGTAGGCGACGGCCACATCCGCGCCTTCACGGGCGAAGGCGATCGCTACGGCGCGACCGATGCCACTGTCGGCGCCGGTGATCAGGGCGATCTTGCCGTCCAGTCGGCCTGATCCCTTGTAGCTTTGTTCGCCACAATCGGGATACGGGTCCATTTTCTTTTGGGAACCGGGGACAGGCTGGGCCTGTTTCGGGAAGGGTGGTTTTGGATAGGCAGTCATTGGGAAATCTCCGTTCGCAAGGCAGAGGAGTCAAAGGGTTGACCCTGGTGTTTTGCCTTGAGTTCGGTTGGATTTCATGTCGCGAAAAATCAAAAGATCGTCCGAACGCGGCCAGAGACTTCGGACGATCTTTTGATCTGGATTCAAATTTTGCGATTGAGCAAACTGCGCTCCATCCGCGCGATGCCTTCTTCCAGCAATGCCCGTGGGCAGCCGAAATTCAGGCGCACGAACTGTTTGCTGTCATCGCCGAAATCCAGACCTGGGCTCAGCCCGACCTTGGCTTGTTCAAGGAAAAACTGCTGAGGGTTATCCAGTCCCAGCGCCGAGCAATCGAGCCACGCCAGATACGTGCCTTGCGGGATATTCATGGTCACCCCTGGCAGTCGCGTGTTGACCGCTTCCACCAGATAATCCCGATTGCTTTGCAGATACGCCTTCAACCCAGCCAGCCAAGGGCCGCCTTCGCTGTAGGCGACGCGAGTCGCTTCCATGCCCAACGGGTTGACGCTGTCAACCATGCCGCAGCGGGCATGGTTGACCTTTGCACGCAACGCCGAGTCCTGAATAATCATGAACGATGTTTTCAGCCCCGCGATGTTGTAAGCCTTGCTCGCCGACATCAGCGTGATGGTGCGCTTGGCGATTTCCGGGCTCAGGGAGGCCGTCGGAATGTGCACGCGCCCGTCGAAACACAGCTCGGCATGAATCTCGTCAGAGATGATCCAGGCGTCCTGCTCCAGACAGATGTCGGCGACCGCTTGCAGTTCTTCTCGCGGGAAGACTTTGCCCACCGGGTTGTGCGGGTTGCTCAGCAGCAGCGCACCGCCACCGGTCAGCGCCTGATTCAGGGCATCGAGTGGCGTGGCGTACGTGCCGTCCGCCAATGCGTCGAATTCGAGTTCGACCTTGTTCAGACCCCAGTGCCCCGGCGCATGACGCAGCGGCGGGTAGTTCGGGACCTGAACCACGACGTTCTGCTGCGGCTGGACCAGCGCATTCAGCGCCATGTTGAACCCCGACTCCACGCCCGGCAGGAAAATCAGTTCCTCAGGCAATACGCGCCAGGCGTACTTGTTCCACAGGTCGGCGACGATGGCGTTGCGCAAGTCATCCTGGGCCACGCTGTAGCCGAGCATCGGGTGTTCCAGACGTTTTTGCAGGGCCTGGATGATCACCGGCGGTGCGGAGAAGTCCATGTCGGCCACCCACATCGGCAACACGTCGGCCGGATAACGGCTCCATTTGGTACTGCCGGTGTTGTGGCGGTCGAACACCTGATCAAAATCGAAAGTCATGCTCAGTCTCATAAAAAGCGTGGTTGAACGTGGGGCAATGATAAACGCCAAGGACCTGTGGGAGCGAGCTTGTGTGTGGTGGCTGACTCCCGGCATTGCCCGATGGTCGGTTTTCACACAGTCAGTTCTAACATTGTCTACAGTTTTAAGTGTCGGCAGTCAGACTGCCGCAACCGTGATTGTCCAGAAAAACCCGGCAAAACTACCGGGTCTCCACCTGACAGGAGTGCACGATGGACCTCAACCGTCGTCAGTTCTTCAAGGTCGCTGGTATCGGCCTTGCGGGCTCGAGCCTCGGCGCGCTGGGCATGGCCCCAGCGACTGCCTTCGCCGAGCAGGTGCGCCACTTCAAGCTTGCCCACACCCATGAAACCCGCAACACCTGCCCGTACTGCTCGGTAGGCTGCGGCTTGATCATGTACAGCCAGGGCGATGCCGCCAAGAATGTCGCGCAAAACATCATCCACATCGAAGGCGATGCCGATCATCCGGTCAATCGCGGCACCCTGTGCCCCAAAGGCGCCGGCCTGCTGGACTTCATTCACAGCCCCAGCCGTCTCCAGTACCCGCAGGTGCGCAAGCCCGGCACCACGGAGTGGACGCGAATCTCCTGGGATGAAGCACTGGATCGCATCGCCGACCTGATGAAGGCCGACCGCGACGCCCACTTCATCGAGAAGAACGCCCAGGGGCAAACGGTGAACCGCTGGCTGACCACCGGTTTCCTCGCGGCGTCGGCATCGTCCAACGAAGCGGGGTACATCACCCACAAGGTGATTCGCAGTCTCGGCATGCTGGGGTTTGATAACCAGGCACGTGTCTGACATGGCCCGACGGTGGCAAGTCTTGCCCCGACGTATGGCCGTGGTGCCATGACCAACCACTGGACCGATATCGCCAACGCGAATCTGGTTCTGGTGATGGGTGGCAACGCCGCGGAAGCGCACCCTTGCGGTTTCAAATGGGTGACCGAAGCCAAAGCCCACAACAAGGCGCGGCTGATTGTGGTCGACCCGCGTTTCACCCGTACCGCCTCGGTGGCCGACTATTACGCACCGATCCGCACCGGCACCGACATTGCCTTCATGGGCGGGCTGATCAATTACCTGCTGACCGAAGACAAGATCCAGCACGAATACGTGCGGGCCTATACGGACGTGTCGTTCATCGTCAAAGCCAACTACGGCTTCGAGGACGGGTTGTTCAGCGGTTACGACGCGAGCAAGCGCACCTACACCGACAAGTCCGGCTGGGGCTACGAAATCGGCGAGGACGGTTTCGCCAAAGTCGACCCGACCTTGCAAGACCCACGCTGCGTCTATCAATTAATGAAGCAGCATTACAGCCGCTACACCCTGGAGCTGGCCAGTCAGGTCTGCGGCATGCCCGTGGACGCGATGCAGAAAATCTGGGAGGAGATCGCCACCTGCTCGCAACCGGGCAAAACCATGACGATTCTCTATGCGCTGGGCTGGACCCAGCATTCGACCGGCTCGCAGATGATCCGCAGCGCGGCCATGGTGCAACTGCTGCTGGGCAACGTCGGCATGCCGGGTGGGGGAGTCAATGCCCTGCGCGGGCACTCCAACATCCAGGGCCTGACCGACCTGGGCTTGCTGTCCAACCTGTTGCCCGGTTACCTGACCCTGCCGGCTGAAGCCGAACAGGATTACAACACCTACATCGCCAAACGTGCACTCAAGCCGCTGCGTCCCGGGCAGATGTCCTACTGGCAGAACTATGGCAAGTTCCACGTCAGCCTGATGAAAGCCTGGTACGGCGCCAATGCCACCGCCGAGAATAACTGGGGCTACGACTGGCTGCCCAAGCTGGACATTCCCGGCTACGACATCCTGAAAATGTTCGACATGATGGGCAAGGGCGAGGTCAATGGCTACATGTGCCAGGGCTTCAACCCGATCGCCGCCTTGCCGGACAAGAACCGTGTGATGAAGGCGCTGGCCAAACTCAAGTGGCTGGTGGTGATGGACCCACTGGCTACCGAAACTTCGGAGTTCTGGCGCAACGCCGGGCCTTACAACGATGTGCAAACGGCCGAGATCCAGACCGAAGTCATCCGTCTGCCCACCACCTGTTTCGCCGAAGAAAACGGTTCGCTGGTCAACAGCGGTCGCTGGCTGCAATGGCACTGGAAGGGTGCCGATGGCCCGGGGCAGGCGCGCACGGACGTGAAGATCATGGCCGAGCTGTTCTTGCGCCTGCGCAAGCGTTACCAGGCCAACGGCGGTGCCTGGGCCGAGCCGATCCTCAAGCTCGACTGGCCCTACAAAATACCGGATGACCCGACGCCGGAAGAGCTGGCCCGGGAATTCAACGGCTACGCCGTCGCCGATGTCACTGACGCCTCGGGCGCGGTGGTCAAGGCCGGTCAGCAGCTGTCCGGCTTCGGCCAACTCAAGGACGATGGCAGCACGGCGTCCGGGTGCTGGATCTTCTGCGGCAGCTGGACCGAGCAGGGCAACAACATGGCCCGGCGTGACAACAGCGATCCTTTCGGTATGAAGCAGAACCTCGGCTGGGCCTGGGCTTGGCCGATGAACCGGCGGATTCTCTACAACCGCGCCTCTTGCGACCCTCAAGGCAAACCGTGGGACCCGAACAAGCGGTTGGTGTGGTGGAACGGCAAGGTCTGGACCGGCACCGACGTGCCTGACTACAAGGCCGATGTGCCGCCGGAAGCCGGGATGAACCCGTTCATCATGAACCCCGAAGGCGTGGCGCGTTTCTTCGCCCTCGACAAGATGAACGAAGGGCCGTTCCCGGAACACTATGAGCCGTTCGAGACGCCCATCGGCATCAACCCGATGCACCCCAACAACAAGCAGGCGACCAGCAACCCGGCCGGGCGGATCTTCGATTCAGTCTGGGACACCCTCGGGCAGGCCAAGGACTTCCCTTATGCGGCGACCAGCTACCGGCTGACCGAACACTTCCACTTCTGGACCAAACATTGCCCGATCAACGCCGTGACCCAGCCTGAGCAATTTGTCGAGATCGGCGAGGTGCTGGCCAAGGAGAAGGGCATTGCTGCCGGCGACCGGGTCCGTGTCAGTTCCAAGCGCGGGCATATCGAAGCGGTGGCGGTGGTGACCAAGCGGATTCGTCCGCTGCAGGTCAATAACCAAGTGGTGCATCAGATCGGTATCCCGTTGCACTGGGGCTTCACCGGCGCCACCCGTCACGGTTACCTGACCAACACCCTGGTGCCATTCCTCGGCGATGGCAACACACAGACCCCGGAATCCAAGTCATTCCTGGTCAACGTGGAGAAAGTCTAAATGGCCAGCCAAGACATTATCGCCCGTTCGGCCACCACCACCATGCCGCCCTCGGTGCGCACGCAAGAGGAAGTGGCCAAGCTGATCGACACCACCAAGTGCATTGGCTGCAAGGCTTGTCAGGTCGCCTGCTCGGAATGGAACGAGCTGCGCGACGAGGTCGGCCACAACCTCGGCACCTACGACAACCCTCAAGACCTGAGCGCAGATACCTGGACCTTGATGCGCTTCACCGAGCATGAAACCGACGCCGGCAATCTGGAGTGGCTGATTCGCAAGGACGGCTGCATGCACTGCGCAGAACCCGGTTGCCTGGCGGCGTGTCCGAGTCCGGGGGCGATCATCAAACACGCCAATGGCATTGTCGATTTCGACCAGGACCATTGCATCGGCTGTGGGTATTGCATCACCGGTTGCCCGTTCAATATCCCGCGCATCTCGCAAAAGGACCACAAGGCTTATAAATGCACGCTGTGCTCGGACCGGGTGGCGGTGGGGCTGGAGCCGGCCTGCGTGAAAACCTGCCCGACCGGCGCCATCGTTTTCGGCAGCAAGGAAGACATGAAAGAACACGCTGCCGAACGGATCGTCGACCTCAAGAGTCGCGGTTTCGAAAATGCCGGTTTGTATGACCCCGCAGGCGTCGGCGGCACTCACGTCATGTATGTGCTGCACCATGCCGACACGCCCAGGTTGTATGCCGGGTTGCCGGATCACCCGGCGATCAGTCCGCTGGTGGACCTGTGGAAAGGCCTGAGCAAACCCCTGGCGTTGCTCGCCATGGGCGCCGCAGTGCTGGCCGGGTTCTTCCATTACGTGCGCGTTGGGCCGCAGTTGGTCGAGGAAGACGAACATCCAGTCATCGTCGACCCAGCGGTGCATGAATTCGATCCATCGGTGCACACCTTTGATCCGACCAAACCCGGCGGGGAGGACAGGCCATGAGCGACAAACCAATCCTGCGCTACACCTCCAACCAGCGCACCAATCACTGGCTGGTGGCGATTGTGTTTCTGATGGCGGCACTGTCGGGATTGGCGCTGTTTCATCCGGCGCTGTTCTGGCTCAGCAACCTGTTTGGCGGCGGCCCGTGGGCGCGCATTCTGCATCCGTACATGGGCGTGGCGATGTTTGTGCTGTTCCTCGGCCTGGTGTTCAGTTTCTGGCGGGCGAATTACTTCAGCGCCAACGACCGGTTGTGGCTCAGGCGCGTCGGGACTGTCATGCGCAACGAAGAGGAGGGCGTGCCGCCGATCGGCAAGTACAACCCGGCGCAGAAGCTGCTGTTCTGGGTGTTACTGATCTGCATGCTGGTGTTGCTGTTCAGCGGGCTGGTGATCTGGCGCGCCTGGTTCAGCGCGTACTTTGGCATCACCAGCATTCGCTGGGCGATGCTGCTGCATGCGTTGGCGGGTTTCATCCTGGTGTTGAGCATTATCGTCCACGTCTATGCGGGTATCTGGATTCGCGGCTCGGTCCACGCCATGGTGCGTGGCAGGGTCAGCCGCGCCTGGGCGAGAAAACACCATGAGCTCTGGTACCGGGAAGTGACCCGTGATGATACGCCTGAGCCACCGATCAGCAAAAAAGGATGACCCCTTGGCCACGATCCTCGAGCCTGGGCAGATAGAAGCGGCGGCGAGTTCACCGCCGTTTCTGTACCTGCCACCGAACAACCTGTTCACTTTGCGCGCGCTGCGGCTGGAGCGTCTGGTAGATGGGAATCCCATGGCGGACTATCTGCGCTTGATCGCGGGGCTGTGCCACGCTCAGCAGAAATTGATGGACGATCCGCCTGTGGCCGCCATGCCCGATCCCGAACGTCTTCGGGTATGCGTGGAACATGGCTTGCCACCGTTCGCCGCCGACAGTCTGGTGCGCGAAAACGTTTGGTTGCCGTATCTCGAAGCCTTGTTGCAACGCTATCAGCCACCGCCACAAACGGCGGTAGAAAACGCCGTGGCGAGTTTGCGCAGTGCTAACCCCGGGCTGCTCAAAGCCTGGGCGATTGCCTTGGTCAGCGGCCAGTATTCAATGCTGCCGGCGGAGCTGGTGCCGTTCCTCGGCGCAGCGTTGCAGGTGGCCTGGAGTCATTGGTTGCTGAGCACGCCGGACCTTGCGCTGAAGCCCGGCGACAGTCTCAGCCAATGCCCGGCCTGCGGTTCGCCGGCCATGGCCGGCGTGATTCGCCATCGCGGCAAGTACAACGGCTTGCGGTATCTGGTGTGCTCGCTGTGTGCCTGCGAATGGCATGTGGTGCGGGTCAAATGCGTGTATTGCGAACAAAGCAAAGGCCTTGAATACGTCAGCCTCGATGACGACCGCCACGCCGCCAATCAGGCACCGACACGCGCGGAGGTCTGCCCCAGCTGCCACAGCTACTTGAAACTGCTTTACCTGGAAAACGACGCCGAGGCCGAAGCGCTCTCGACCGACCTGACCAGCCTGCTGCTGGACATGCGTCTGGAACAGGAAGGCTACCAGCGTCCGGCGCCTAACCTTCTGCTGGCACCCGGAGGTGGCTGAGCTACCCCTTTAAGCTACCCCTTTGAGCTCTCCCTTTAAACTCAGCGGCTACACTCAGGCGCTACGGTCAACGTTTGCGGGAGCGCCTGATGTCTTCCAGATCCGCCAGCCAGGCTCTGCGGCTGCCTTCCATCGACAGTCTGTTGCGCCATCCCGCCTGCCAGCCGCTGGCCAAGCGTTATGGGCGTGACGCGTTGCTGGCCAATTTGCGCCAATTGCTGGATGACTTGCGTGAACCGGTGCTTTCAGGGCAACTCGACGCCATTGAAATCGCGCCTGAAGCGTTGGCGGGCAGGGCGGGTGAACGCTTGGCCACTCAGCATCGCAGCAATGTGCGCCGGGTGTTCAATCTCACCGGCACGGTGCTGCACACCAATCTGGGGCGAGCGTTGTTGCCGGAGGAAGCCATCGACGCCGTGCAACTCGCGGCACGCTACCCGCTCAATCTGGAATTCAACCTGCACAGCGGCAAGCGCGGCGACCGTGATGACCTGATCGAAGGCCTGATCCGCGAGCTGACCGGCGCCGAGGCGGTGACGGTGGTCAACAACAACGCCGCCGCCGTATTGCTGACGCTCAACAGCCTGGGCGCGCGCAAGGAAGGCATCATTTCCCGGGGCGAACTGATCGAAATCGGTGGCGCCTTCCGCATTCCCGACATCATGGCCAGAGCCGGGGTCAGGCTCCACGAAGTCGGCACCACCAATCGCACCCATGCCCGAGATTACGAAGCAGCCATCGGCCCACGCAGCGGTTTGGTGATGCGCGTCCATGCGAGCAACTACAGCATCGAAGGCTTCACCGCGCGGGTGCCGACCGCCGAGTTGGCGCAACTCGCGCATCAACACGGCTTGCCGTTGCTTGAAGACCTCGGCAGCGGCAGCCTGCTGGACCTGACGCGCTGGGGTTTGCCCGCCGAGCCGACCGTGCGCCAGGCGCTGATCGATGGTGCGGACATCGTCACCTTCAGCGGCGACAAACTACTGGGTGGCCCCCAGGCCGGGTTGATTGTCGGCCGCAAAGACCTGATCGCGAAGATCAAGAAAAATCCACTCAAGCGCGCCTTGCGGGTCGACAAACTGACCCTGGCCGCCCTCGAAGCGGTGTTGGGCCTGTACCGCGATCCTGATCGATTGGCCGAGCGGCTGCCGAGTTTGCGCCTGCTGACCCGACCCCAGGCGGACATCCTCGCCCAGGCTGAGCGCTTGCAACCCTCACTGGCCAGAATCTTGGGCGACAACTGGAGCGTCAGCGCAGTACCGGCGCTGGGCATGATCGGCAGCGGCAGCCAACCGGTGGCGCGCTTGCCGAGTGCGGCTTTATGCCTGCGACCGCACGCGTCCAAACGTCTTTGCGGACGGCGGCTGCACGATCTGGAGGCGGCCCTGCGTGCATTGCCGATTCCGGTGCTCGGGCGCATTGATGACGATGCGTTGTGGCTGGATCTGCGGCAACTGGACGATGAACCGGCGTGGCTGGCGCAGCTCGATCAAATTGCAGGAGCCATAGAGTGATCGTCGGCACCGCAGGGCACATCGACCACGGCAAGACCGCCTTGCTCCAGGTCCTGACCGGCCAGGTCGGCGATCGTCGTAGGGAAGAGCGTCAGCGCGGCATGACCATCGACCTCGGCTACCTTTATGCGGCGCTGGAACCGCAAGCGCCCCTGACCGGTTTTATCGATGTGCCCGGTCATGAGCGCTTCACCCACAACATGCTGGCGGGGGCTCAGGGCATTGATCTGGTGTTGCTGGTGGTCGCGGCCGACGACGGCGTCATGCCGCAGACCCGCGAACACCTGGCCATCGTTGAACTGCTGGGAATCCCTCGGGCGCTGGTGGCAATCAGCAAATGCGACCGCGTCGAACCGTCCAGAGTGCAAGCCGTTCGCGAACAGATCCAGGCATTGCTGGCCCCTGGGCCTTATGCAACCGCGCCGCAGATTGCGCTGTCGAGTGTGACCGGGGAGGGCATCGAGACCTTGCGACAAGCCTTGCTCAAGGCGCAGCGTGAAGTCGTTCAACGCAGCACCACCGGCGGTTTTCGCCTGGCGATCGATCGTGCCTTCAGCGTGGCCGGCGTCGGTATCGTGGTGACAGGTACTGCGTTGTCCGGCGTGGTGGCGGTGGGCGATACGCTGATGCTCGGCCCGCAGGGCAAACCCGTGCGTGTGCGCGGCCTGCATGCACAGAATCGGGCCGCCGAAGTCGCAATGGCCGGACAGCGAGTGGCGTTGAACCTGAGTGCCGAACGCTTAGCCCTGGAACAGATTCACCGCGGTCACTGGTTGCTGGCCGAGTGGCTGTACGCGCCGACCCAGCGAGTGGATGTCGACCTGCAATTGTTAGTCAGCGAGCCCAAGGCCTTCGAGCACTTTCAGCCAGTACACGTTCACGTGGGGACTCAGGACGTGACCGGGCGGGTGGCGTTGCTGGAAGGCACCCGCCTGGCGCCGGGTGAACGGATGTTCGCGCAACTGCTGCTGAATACGCCGGTGCAGGCCGTCAAGGGCGATCCGTTGATCCTGCGTGACCAAAGCGCCCAACGCACCCTCGGCGGCGCGCGGGTGCTCGACCCGTTTGCACCGACCCGACAACGCCGAAGCCCCGAACGGTTGGCGCAGCTACACGCCCTCGCCACACGCAAAGAGTTGGAAGACAGCCTGCCGGCGTTGTTGGCCAACAGCGACACCGGGCTCGATCCCCAGCGTCTGGAACGTCAGTTCAACCGTCCCCGCAACACCTGGGTTTTGCCCGATCACGTGCGCCTGATCGACACCCGCCAAGGTCCGTTGCTGTTCAGTGCAGCCCGTTGGGAAGCGCTGAAAGTGCCATTGCTGGAACACCTCGCACGCTTTCATCAACTGGAACCGGATCAAATGGGCCCGGACCGGGATCGCCTCCGACGGTTCACCGGTACAGCGCTGGACCGTCCGACGTTCATCAGTCTGCTCGACGAATTACTCGCCAGCGGTGCCATTGCCGCCAGCGGGCCATGGCTGCATTTGCCCGATCATCAGGTGCGTTTAAGCGAAGACGACGAAGCCCTGTGGCAACACTTGCAACCGTTGTTCGAACAGGCTGGTTTTGATCCGCCGTGGGTGCGCGACCTTGACCATGACGAGGCGGCCGTGCGCTTGCTGCTGTGCAAAATGGCGAGGTTGGGATTGGTGCATCAAGTCGTCCGTGACCTGTTCTACACCGACACGATGATCCGCCGATTGGCGGCTATGCTTGTGCAACTGGCCGCGCAAAACCCGGTGATTCAGGTCACGGTGTTTCGTGATGCAGTGGGCCTGGGTCGCAAGCGCAGCATCCAGATTCTCGAATATTTCGACCGGATCGGCCTGACGCGACGGTTTGGCGACAAGCGCCATATCCGCCTCGACAATGCCTTGGCCCAACGCACCGACCACTGACTTCAAGGAAGGCAATCGCGCCCGGTGGCGCGGCCGGGCTTCAAACCCGGTTGGGGACGGCATCCGTTCCCGGGCAGGTTCGACTCCGGCTGCCTTCCGCCATTTTCAATCATGCTGGTCGAGTTGGTGGTGAACCGAGCACTGGATCGACTCGCCCCATCTGAGTAGTCACGATCCTATGTGGGGAGGGGACCGCCCCGTTCGACGCTGTAGCAGCTGTCGAGCCTGCGAGGCTGCGTTCGGCTGCGAAGCAGTCGTAAACCCTGAGTACGCGATGAGTCTGACGCACCGCATTGACTGACCTTACGGCTGCTGCGCAGCCGGACGCAGCCTCGCAGGCTCGACAGCTGCTACAGAGCCAGCCGCCGCGCGGGGTTGTCGATCACTGCATTACGTAACGCCCCGGCGCCGACTCGATCGCCGGGTATTGCGCGTTACCGGTATGCAGTACCGAGGGCTGGCGTTCGCCAGACTGTTCAGCCAGCCAGATGAACCAGTCATTCCACCAGCTACCGGAATGTTGCTGGGCGTTCTTGAACCAGGTTTCCGGGTTTTTGGTGACCCGGTTGTTGGTCCAGTAATGGCGTTTTTCCTTGGCCGGCGGGTTGATCACTCCGGCGATATGCCCTGATGCGCCCAGCACAAAACGCTTGGTCCCGGAGAGCAACTCGGTGCTGGCGTAAGCGCTTCTCCACGGCACGATGTGATCGTCATGGGTGGCGAGGATGTACGCCGGAGCATCGATGGCGCGCAGGTCCAGCTTGACCCCGCAACAGTCCAGCTCACCGGATTTCAGGTCGTTCTGCAGATAGGTGTGGCGCAAATACCAGCAGTACATCGGGCCCGGGAGGTTGGTGCTGTCGTTGTTCCAGAACAGCAGGTCGAGGGGAATCGGTTTCTGGCCCTTGAGATATTTGTCGACGTTGTAGTTCCACCACAAGTCGTTGGGGCGCAACAGCGAGAAGGTATTGCCCATGTCCTCGCCCTTGAACAGGCCGATGGGGCCGTTCAGGCCTCCGATGGTGCGCTCGCGGTAGGCCACCAATTGTTCGTCGACGAAGATGTCGATGGGGCCGGTATCTAGGTAGTCGAGGAAGGTGGTCAACAGGCTCACGCTGCCAATCTCGCGGTCGCCGCGCGCCGCCAGTACGGCCAGCGCCGAACTCAGCAAGGTGCCGCCGATGCAGAAGCCGACGCAATTGGGCCGCTGCTCGCCGCTGATTTCGCGGGTCACTTGCAGGCCTTTGATGATGCCGGTTTCGATCAGGTCATCCCAGGTGGTGCCGGCATGTTCCTGGTCGAAGTTGCGCCACGACATCAGGAACACCGGGTGCCCTTGTTTCAACAGATGGGCAACCATCGAGTTGTCCGGGCGCAGGTCGAGAATGTAGTACTTGTTGATCGACGGCGGCACGACAAACACCGGGCGCCGGTACTGGGTTTCGCTTTGCGGGTAATACTGGATGAGCTGGAAGAGTTCGTTCTCGAACACCACTTCGCCGGGGGTGTTGGCCAGATCGACACCGACTTTGAATGCACCAGCGTCGCACTGGCGCATCTTGCCTTCTTGCAGGTCGCTGGCCAGGTGCAACATGCCTGTGAGGAGGCTGCTGCCCTGGGTCTCGACGACACGTTGCAGCGCATCGGGGTTACTGGCCAGAAAGTTACTCGGCGCCCCGGCGGCAATGGCTTGTTCCACCAGATAGAGCAGGCGTTGGCGCGGCTTTTTGTCCGGGATCGCTAATTTGTTCAGCAGCTTCAGCAGAAACTCTGCGTTGAGCAGGTAAAACGCTGCGAGGGAGCCGAACAGTGGCTGGCTCCAGTTGCCGCTGGCAAAACGCCGATCGTCGAAGCTGAATGGCTGACCGGTCAGCAATTGCTGGCCGAGTTCGCCCCATTGCTGCTGGTAGTCCGATTGAAGGCTGTCCAGGGTGCCGCGCGGCAGGTCAAACCACTCGTTGTATGCCTGGCCGGTAAACCACGGATTGGTGCTGACCCAGAGACGTAATTGTTGCACTGCAAAGGAGGCAATGAACGGAACCTGGCCTGACCAGAAGGTGTTGAAGGTATGCGAGTTATTGTCCATGGAGCTCCTTGCCCACATCAGTAAACCGGGCCGAAAAAACCGCGGCGCCGGACTTCGGCGCCGCGTCAGCAACTTAAGCAAACACTCCTGTGTTTCTAGCGCTCGATGACCAGGCTGACGCCCTGGCCGCCACCGATGCACAGCGTGGCCAGGCCTTTTTTGCCGTCGCGACGAATCAACTCGTGCAACAGCGACACCAGAATCCGCGCGCCCGACGCGCCGATCGGATGACCCAGGGCAATCGCGCCGCCATTGACGTTGACCTTGCTGGTGTCCCAACCCAGTTCCTTGCCGACGGCCAGTGATTGCGCGGCGAACGCTTCATTGGCTTCGATCAGGTCGAGGTCGTCCAGGCTCCAGCCGGCTTTGGTCAAGGCCAAACGGGTGGCTGGCACCGGGCCGATGCCCATGATCGACGGGTCGACGCCAGCGCTGGCGTAAGCCTTGATGCGTGCCAGAACCGGCAAGCCGAGGGCCTGGGCCTTGGCGGCGCTGGCCAGCAACAGTACGGCGGCGCCGTCGTTGAGGGTCGACGAGTTACCGGCGGTCACGCTGCCGTTTTTCTGGAATGCGGGTTTGAGGTTGCCCAATGCCTGCAGCGTGCTGTCCGGACGCGGCTGTTCATCGGTGTCGAAGACCAGCGGCTCACCCTTGCGCTGAGGGATCAGGATCGGGGTGATTTCACGCTTGAAGTAGCCCGCTTCGATGGCAGCAGCGGCTTTCTGTTGCGAGGCCGCAGCGAAAGCGTCCTGGTCTTCGCGACTGAGGCTGTACTTCTCTGCCAGGTTCTCGGCGGTGATGCCCATGTGGTAGTCGTTGAAGGCGTCCCACAAACCGTCCTGAATCACGCTGTCTTGCAGTTGCGCATGGCCCAGACGCAGACCGGTGCGGGCCTTGGGCAACACATACGGCGCCAGGCTCATGTTTTCCTGGCCGCCGGCAATGATAAGTTCGGCGTCGCCGCAACGGATGGCCTGGACCGCCAGCTGGACAGCCTTGAGGCCCGAGCCGCAGACCTTGTTCAGGGTCAGGGCAGGGGTGGTATGGGGCAGGCCGGCCTTGATTGCCGCCTGGCGTGCCGGGTTTTGTCCCGAGCCCGCGGTGAGTACCTGGCCGAGGATCACTTCATCGATCTGCGAGCCGTCCAGACCGGTCTCTTCCAGCAAACGGCGAATGACCGCCGCACCCAGCTCGGTGGCTGGAATCGCGGACAAGGCACCTTGAAAACTGCCAATGGCGGTACGAGTAGCGGCAACGATTACGACTTCGTTCATGCGTGACCTCATTAAGATTTTGTCGAGTGCAAGCAGGGCATCCATGCCCTGACAGGTCTACTGCATGTTCATGCCGCCGTTGACCGAGAAGTCGGCTCCGGTGCTATAGGCCGATTCATCGGAAGCCAGCCAGGCCACGATGGAGGCGATTTCTTCAGGTTGTCCGAGACGCCCGACTGGTGTGGCCGCGATCATGGTGTCGAGAATGTCCGGGCGGATGGCCGCGGTCATACTGGTCTGGATGTAGCCTGGGGAAACGGTGTTGACGGTCACGCCCTTGCCGGACACTTCCCGGGCCAGGGCCATGGTGAAGCCATGGATGCCGGCCTTGGCCGCGCTGTAGTTGGTCTGGCCGAACTGGCCGCGCTGACCGTTGATCGAGGAGATGTTGATGACTCGTCCCCAACCCTTGGCCAACATCCCTTCAATCACCTGTTTGGTGGTGTTGAACAAACCGCTCAGGTTGGTGCCGATGACCGCATTCCAGTCTTCGGGCGTCAGTTTGCGAAAGGACGCATCACGTGTGATGCCGGCGTTGTTGACCAAGACATCGATCGGGCCGAATTGCTCGCGTGCCATCTCGAACGCTTTGCGCGTTGATTCCCAATCGGTGATGTCGCCATAGATGCATTCGAATTGATAACCCGCCTCCAGTTGGCTCGCCATCCATTCTTTCTTGCGGGAGGAATCTGAGCTGCAGCCCACGATGACCTTGAATCCTTCCTTGTACAGGCGTTGGCTTATCGCAGTGCCAATCCCACCCATACCACCCGTTACCAACGCAATACGACCAAGTGACTTCATACACTTTCTTCCTTTTGTATTTTGCGCTGCAAGATGGGGAGGATTGTTCGGCATAGACGAGGTGTGCGGAAGTGTTGAGAGGTGACGGTCTGGTGTCCAACGGTGCCATGCAGATTTTTTCGGACCACTGGCAAAAAATGACGAGTGCCTATACTGGGATCAATATTCCAGACTTATTGGTCAGTTAGTATTCGATTCAACGCAGAGTAGTCATGGCTCCGGACAGGATGTTCGGCTCCACAGGTCATTGAGGACGTCATGTATAGAATCAGTTCAGGTTATGCCAGCGTGCTGGTGAATACGCTCTCGGCACAAGGGCTGGATGTTGCCAGTCTGTGTCGGGAGGCAGGGATGGACATGGAGACCGTTAACAACCCGGGAGCGTACTGCGAACGAGGGGCTATTTATCGGCTATGGGAGCTGGGAGCCCAGGCCGCTGGCGATCCAGACATCGGTTTGAAGGCCTATGGAAACTTCCATCCCGGAAACCTTCAGATCGTCGGCTACACCATGATGTCCAGTTTGAATCTGAAAAAAGCACTTGAACGCCTGGTGCGTTTCAGCCCTTTGATCAGCACCGGATTCAGCCTCTTCTTTGTGCCGGAGCAACAGCATTTTCGATTGGCGGCGCTTGATCATCAGCAAAAGGGATCGGTCAAACCCCGGCAGTACTCGGATGCAGGCATGGCTTCATTGCTGGGTTTTTGCCGTTGGCTGGCGGGAGGCAACTTACCGCAACCGTTGAGTGTGGAGTTCGCCTATCCCGAACCTGAAGACACGTCCGAGCATCAAAGGCTGTTTGGCTGCGACCTGCGTTTTGGGACTGCCTATGACAGCATCCTGTTTGACGGGCAGGAGCTTCTGCGTCCGCTGAGTATGGCTAACGAAGAACTGGCGGTACTGCATGACAGTTTTGCCGAAGCTCAATTGGTTTCGCTGTTTGGCTACACCATCGTCGGCAGAATTCGGGCACTGATTACCAAGCGCTTGAGTCAGGGCCAGGGGCCGTGCGATATGGAGTCGATTGCGGCCGCATTGAACATCAGCAAGCGAACGCTGCAACGCACCCTGGAAAAAGACGGGACACAATTCAAGGACGTGCAGAATTCCGTGCGCCGGCAATTGGCCGATTTCTACCTGCGCAATTCTCGCTTCAACATGAAGCATGTGGCGTATCTCCTTGGTTTTCATGACCACAGCAGTTTCAACAAAGCCTGTAGCCGCTGGTTTGGCATGACACCCGGAAAGTATCGGGCCGATTGAAATCGAGGACGCCGCGCCGGTGTGACGCGGTGTTCCCCAGCGTTAAACGTTATTTCACCGGAGGTTTTTTCACGCCTTTCTTGCCCTTGGCAGGTTTGCGCACTGGGCTCGCAACCTTGGCGACGGGGTCTGGGGTTACTGCGGGGGTTTTCTGTTTGATTGGCTCGGGAATTTCCACCGGGGTGATTTGCTTGATCTGCTCAGGGGTTATCGCCGGGACTTTCTCTTCGATGGCATCGGCTGCACCGGGTGGTTGGGTCAGGCTAAAACCTGGTAGCGGCACGTCAAGCAGCGTGTGCAGCTCACGCCAGAAGAGGTTGTCTGCGCCGCTGGCCAGCAGTTCCGGCAGCAAATTGGCGACGGCCGCCAGCACTTGTTGGCGTTCTTCGACCTCGGCAAGCATCAAGGGCAGGCTGTGCAGGCTTTCTTGCGGGTGGGTGGCGACCAGCAGTTTTTGCAGGCGCAGGGTTTCGCGCAAATCAAGCGGCTCGGCACTGTAGTCCTGGAGCAGTACCTGCATTTGCAGGATCAATTTTTCGACGCTTTCCTTGCCCGGCTCGTCGCTGTCGCGGCCCAGCAGGAACAGGATCCGTATCAAGGCTTCCATCAGGCCGCCAAGGGGCAGGGCATCCTGCAAGCGCTCGATCAGGAGCTTGTCGTGCTGCTCGGCATGTTCCTGAAGATTTCGCCCGGGTGCATTGCCGGTGAGGCTGTTGAGTACGCCATACACGCCGTAGAAACACATTTCCTGAGCCGCATCGCGCAGATCCCGATAGCCGTTCAAGGCGTCCTGCACCTGGTTGGAAAACAGTTCCTGCCAGACCAGCAACGGGTTGGCCTGGCTGGCGGGGTGACGATCCTTGCTCACTTGAGCGGCACTGCCAGCCAGCCACCAGAGCGCCGGGTTCAAACTGCTCCAGGCCACTTGTTGCTGATGGAAAGGATGCGCCCGGCGCAGCATTTCGGCGCTCGGTTCGTTGATCAGCTGGCGCAACCACGGGCGTATGAATTCGTCATACACACTGTTGTTGATGGCGGACGCGCGCTGGACCAGCGCAAATTCGCGATCGTCATCACGGGGCGGCTGCACCTGGCCATGGATGTCGGCGATACGCCGGCGTTCGAAACGCACGGCATACGGCGTCGCCGAATGCTCCGGCAGGTCTTCGATCAGCATTTCATACAGCCCGGCTGACAGCGCGTTGATCGCATCGACCGCACCGAGCAATTCACGGTGCTCACGCCGCGCCACTTCACCGGACACGAAGATGCCCAGATGCCCGATGCTCGCGTGTCGCAGGTAAACGATGGTGCGTCCGGCATTTTGCAACGCGAGATCGCTGGGATAGACGTCGGTGATCCAGTCCAGTGCCTGCTGCGGGGAGGTGATGTTGTCGCCATACGAGCAGAACACCACCACCGGCACTTCGATCAGCTTGAGGTCAAGCCCGCTGCTCTTGCGACCGAGGCCACCGGACAGCCGATTGCCGATGAACAGGTCGTCGACAATCATCTCGATCTCTTCGCCATTGAGCAGGGTCGGGCTGCCCCACCAGCGTTCGAAATCCAGAAAGCGTGCGGCCTCGCTGTCGACTTTGCTGAACAGGTGATAGTACTTGCCCCACCAGGTGTTGGCCGGGTCCAGGTTTTCGAAATTGCTCACCAGCCAGGTGCCGTCGAAACGATCATTACCGAGGTCGCTACCGAAGCGCGCCATCCAGCCACCGCCCAGCAAACCGCCGGTGTAGCGCATCGGATTGCGGCCATTGACGCCGGCCCAGTACGACAACGGCGCACCATTGACGATGATCAGCCCCGGCAGCTCCGGACGGGTGGCCGCGAGCCCCATTAACGCCCAGCCCGCCTGGCAGTTGCCGATCACCACGGGTTTGGTGCTGTCGGGGTGTCGGGCGCTGACGACCTCGATGAACTTCGCTTGGGCTTCTGTGATATCGGCAAGGGTTTGCCCAGGGCGTGGCGAGTGACTGAAGGAGACGAAGTAGGTGGGGTGGCCAGCTCTCAGGCTTTCGCCGATGACCGAATCCTGTTTGAAACCGCCGATGCCCGAGCCGTGACCGCCGCGGGGGTCGATGATGATCACCGGCTGTTTTTTGCTATCGATCTGTTGTCCGGGACCGCCAAGGACTTGCAACAGCGAGTAATTGACCGGGCGGGGCAGGTCTTCACCGGCGACCAGCGTTTCATGATTGAACTTGAGCAGCAGCGGATACCCGGCGCGTTCGTGGGCCAGGGTGTTGTCGCCGCGCTGACGCAAGGTGTCCCAGAACAACACGCTGCGTTGGCCAAGGTCCGTGAAGTATTCCTGCCAGTCCGCGGGCGTTGGCTGTCGGAGTTGCCCAAGGCTTAAAGGCGCGAAGGTTTTTGCCTGGCGCTTCTGCACGGCGTCGAGGACGTTACGGGTATTGAGGCGTTGCAGATGATTGAGGTGCTCGAACAAGCCGGCGGGTTCGGAGAGCTTTTCATCTTGCGGCGCAATATTAACTTCCTGACCCATCGTGATCTCCTGACGCTGTGCATGGGAACCTGCGCATCTGAACCCTTTAGTTAAAGAAGGCTAGGCTGGCCGTTCGACAGACTGGAGTTTATAGCGAATAGGGAGGGCATGAGCAAAGTATATTTTGCACTGCACAAAAATAGACGTTGCCAAATGGTTTTGTGCACTGCAATATCAAGGCTAACGCGATGTCTGGCCGGATCGCTATCGCGTCCTCAGGTCCATCAGGGCCTTCCAGTACCAGGAGATTCAAGCATGTCTTTTTTCAATTCGGAAAAACTGCAAACCGCTCAGAAAGCCAATCTCGATCTTTTGCAGCAAATCAGCGGCAAAGTCTTCGCCAGCGTTGAACAGCTCAGCCAGTTGCAGTTCAAGGCCCTGCGCGACTCCACCGAAGAGCACTTCGAAGGTGTTCGCAAGCTGCTGGCCGTCCGTGATCCACAAGGTTTCGCCGAGCTGCAGGCTTCTTTCACCCAGCCGAGCGCGCAGACCGAACGTCTCGCCGAGTTCAATCGTCAGGTTCAAGCGCTGATCGTCGGTACTCAGTCTGATATCGCCAAACTGACGTCGAGTCAGGTCGAGGCTGGCACCCAACAGGTGCAAGAGTTCGTTGAAGCCATCAGCAAGAATGCACCGGCCGGTTCCGAGCCTGTTGTGGCAGCGTTCAAATCGAGCCTTGCGAATGCCGGTACTGTGTTCGAAAGCGCACAGAAAGCCGTAAAACAGGCTGCCGATGTGGCTCAGAGCAGTTTTGACGCAGCGACTGCCGCGGCCACCAAAGCGGCCCCGGAAGCAAGCGCCAAGGCTACCAGCGGTAACAAGTAAGTCACTTCAAGTCAGCGGCACCAATGGCGATGGGTTCATTCCCCGTCGCCATTTTTTTGTGCCGCGAAAAACCTTGGCGGCGCGGCTCTGGTTCACGCTGATACCAGTCGTCTAATCCAGTCCAGTAGCACATTGGGTAACAGTTCTGGTCTGTGCAGCAAGGCGTATTGCCGCGAGCCGAATACCGCTGGCAGGTAATTCGCCGCCTGGCGGTCGATGGTCAAACAGAAGGGATAGATGCCTTGGAGCTTGGCTTCAGTCACGGCCTGACGCATGTCTTCCACACCATAGCGGCCTTCGTACTGATCAACATCGTTCGGCTTGCCGTCGGAGAGCAGTAACAAGAGACGGTGCGTGGCGGCTTCGCGCATCAGCAATGTGCTGGCGTGGCGCAGGGCGGCACCGGCCCGGGTATAGCGTTCCGGTTCGAGGGCGGCAATGCGCCGACCGACTTCATCGCTGTAGCGCTCATCGAATGCTTTCAGGGTGCGGATCATGACCCGCTGTGGCCCTTCGCCGGAAAACGCCAGCACGCTATAAGGCTCGCCCAGGCTCTCCAGCGCCAGACAGACCAGCAGCAACGCCTCGCGCTCGACATCAATGACCCTGCGGTGGCAGGACAGCCAGCTGTCAGTGGAGCCGCTGACGTCGATCAGCAACATGATCGCCATGTCGCGCCGGCCACGGCGCTGGGTCTGATACAGCGCCTGCGGCATGCTCAGGCCGGCGCGGGCCTCGGCGCAACCGTCGATATACGCCTCCAGATCGATATCGTCGCCCTCCCATTGTTTGCGCAGCCTGACGCGTTGGGCCCGCAGACTTTCGAATTGCCGGCGAATGGCATCGAGCACCAGACGGTGAGCGTCGAGGGTTCGCTCGACCCACTGCTGCGGGCCTTCCAGGGCGCAACACAGTTGCAGGGTCGCACCCGGATCACGGTAGGCCTGGCGGCGGTAATCCCATTCGGGGTAGCTCACTGCGTTGTTGGCGAGATCCTGTACACCGCGCTGAGCGCGGGTCTGTGGCGGGTCGTCGGACAGCAGCACTTCTTTCGGGCGACCTGCCGTGATCACCAGTCGGGCTTCGTTGAGCTCGGACAATGACTCGGCGAAATCTGCTGCCGGTGTGTCGGTATCCCGGTCGGCAGGGCGCTGCATCCCCATGGGATCTTCGGCCTTTTCCAGCGGTTCGGCGGGCTGCACCATCCACAGGCCTTGTTCCTGATCATCGTCCTCGTCGGCACAGGCTTCGCGCACAGCGGGCTGACGTACGAGGCGGGCGCTGCGGGGCAGGGTATCGGCGGTGTCGATTTCGCCGGGCAGGGACGACACGTTCTGGTCCACCGACGGTTCGCGCAGATCGCCGGTCCAGGCATCAAGCAGCAACAGATGAGCGCCCAGCCTGTGCGGTTCGTCGATGGACAGGAAACGTTGCGCAAGGATTTTTGACTGGTGCACCGAGTCGGCCGTTTTGGCGGGTATCTCCAACCCTTCCAGAGGTGTGCCGCATTCGCTGCTCAGCAGTAAACGAAGGAAGTTTTCCAGGGGGTGTCGATGATGGGGAAAGGCGTGAAGCGGCGGGCGAGTGGCCAGGGCATGTCGGCGCAAACCATGGATCGAGGGCGCCAACCCCGGCAACAGTCGCACCAAATCCGTATCGGCAGCCCAGGCTTCCAGAAGCAGATAGACACTGCGCTGCATCGGGTTGTCGAGGGTTGACAGGGTGCTGGCACTGCCTCGTTGGGCGCGCATCGCCTGTTGCAAGACCAGGGTTCTATAACGTTGCAGCATGAGCGAGCCATCATCGCTGCCCAAGTCCTCCGGTAGCCATATAGTCACGCCATCGGTCGCCGGGACGGCACTTTGCCGACACGGCTTTTCGTGACGCAGCAAAAGCGTTTTCAGGAACGTGGGGGGCGAGGGTGGTTGCGCAACGCGCAGCGAATAGTGGGTGTTGAACAGCGCTTTGATCATTAAATCGAGGTGTTGTGCGACATCCCCGAGGGTGACGACTTTTGCGTTGTCCGAGGGTGCCCGGTGACGACGCCACAACGTCTGCGCATACACCGTAGCGTGGCGTGCGACGTCGGTGATGAGGTCCTCGGCTTCGGCCATTTAGATAAACGTCAGGTCGACGAGGTCGCGCATAGCGGCGACCAACACCGCGTCATCGGACAGTGGCGAGATCAACGCGACCCGACAAGCGATGGGCGCCGCAATGCCGCGGGAAATCAGCCGTGCCGTGGCAATCAGCAGACGGGTACTGGGGACTTCCGCCAAGCCCCGGTCCTGCAAGGCGCGTAGCCGTTGGGCGAGGGTGACCAGGGCGTGCGCGGTGGCGTAGTCGGTGCCACCCTCATGGATGACGATGGCGATTTCGCGCTCGGCCGGCGGGAAGTCAAAATCCAGCGCCACAAAGCGCTGGCGGGTACTCGGTTTCAAATCCTTGAGAATGCGTTGGTAGCCGGGGTTATAGGACACCACCAGTTGAAAGTGTGGCGAGGCTTCGAGTACTTCGCCGATTTTGTCCAGCGGCAGAATCCGTCGGTGGTCGGTCAGCGGGTGCAGGACGACAATCGTGTCTTGCCGCGCTTCGACCACCTCGTCCAGGTAACAGATAGCGCCTTCGCGCACGGCTCGGGTCAGCGGGCCTTCCGTCCAATGGGTGCCCTGGTGACCGATCAGGAAACGCCCGACCAGGTCGCTGCTACTCAGATCGTCATGGCAGGAAATGGTGATCAGCGGGCGTTTTAGACGCCAGGCCATGTGTTCGACAAAACGGGTCTTGCCACAACCGGTGGGTCCTTTGAGCATGACGGCCAGTTGCTGCGCATGGCATTGCTCGAAAATCGCCACCTCGTCGCCGCTGGGCTGGTAATAGGGTTCAGCTTGCAGCGCTGCGGGTTCGGCGTGCATCAGCGAACGTTCCATCACAACGCCGCGCCTGAGGCATGAGGTGTGGCCAGGACCGGATCGGCTTCATCGACATTGAAGTCCGGCGCATGGCGGAAAAATTCGAAGATGAACAGCCCGGCACCCAGGCTGAACATCGACGCCGTCGCCACCAGCATCAGGAAGTGCACCTGAATCTTCAGCTGCACGTCCAGGTAGCCCAGGCCGAGAATGCGCTCCAGGTACACCTGACCAATGCCCGCCGTGGCAAATGACAGGGTCATGCCGAACATTCCCCCCAACTGCAGCCAGAACGCCCAGTAACCGATACTGCTTTCCTCCACCGGACGACGGGTCATGCCGGGCAGCGCATAGGTGATCATCGCCAGGACAATCATGGCGTAGGCGCCATAGAAGGCCGCGTGGCCATGCATGGCGGTAATCAGGGTGCCGTGGGTCCACTTGTTGACGTCGGGGAAGGTGTGAGCCAACCCCAGCAGACCGGCGCCGAACATGGTGAACACCGCACTGCCCAAGGTCCAGTGCAAGGCCAGTTTGTTGGGGTGAGACAGACCGGAGCGGCGCATCGCGTTGTAGGCATAGATCGCCATGCCGATCAGCGCCATCGGCTCAAGTGCACTGAAAAAACCGCCCAGTGGCAGCCAGTAATGAGGAACGCCGATCCAGTAATAATGGTGTGCGGTGCCCAGAATGCCCGCAATGAATACCAGGCCGACGATGACGTACAGCCACTTCTCCATCACCTCGCGGTCAGCACCGGACAGCCGGATCAGCAGATAGGCAAGGAAGCCGCCCTGGATCATCTCCCAAACACCTTCGACCCACAGGTGGATCGTCCACCAGCGGTAATAGATCGACACCACGTAATTTTCATAATGCAGCAGCGCCGGCAGAAAGAGTACGGCGGCGCTGGCCAGACCCAGCAGCAGGACGCCCTCGGTGGCGGTGAAGCGCCCGGCCTTCTTGATCGTCATGCCGATGTTGTAGAGGAACATCAGCATGCAAATCACGATCACGATCTTGTGGGGCAGCGGCTGTTCAAGCAGCTTGTTCCCGGTGCCATAACCGAACAGGTAGCCAAGAACGGCGGTGACGCCCATGGCCGTCCACAAGCCGAGCTGGATGTAGGCCAGTTTGGTGCTGTGCAGCTCGCCACGGGATTCGTCCGGCACCATCCAGTAGGTCGCGCCCATGAACCCGGTGAGCACCCAGACGATCAACAGGTTGGTGTGAATGGACTTGGTGACATCGAATGGCAAGAGGTTCAGCAGCGGATCCGGCCCGAGGTATTTGGCCGCCGAGAGCAGGCCGAAGACCAGTTGCAGGCCGAACAGCACCATGGCAACGGCGAAATACCAGTAGGCGACGGATTGAGATCTGTAGCGCATGGTCATCCCCTGCGGTTACTGGAACGACGCCAGATAGGCGACCAGTTGATCGATCTGTTCGGGCGTTAGCGATTTGGCGAAGGTGTCCGGCATGAAGGACATGCCGTTGGCGGAAAACATGTCGCCCGGATGCAGGTAAACACTCGGCGTGACAATGGATTCGCGGATGAAACCTTCGGCGTCCTTGGCCTTGCCCTTGTAGTCAGGCGAGGCGATGACCTGTTTGGCCCGACTGGCCAACCCGGCCAGTGATGGCCCGGCGAGGTTGACGCCCGGCGCAATCGAGTGGCAAGCGCTGCACACCGGCGTTGCGGTCGTTCGAAATAGTGCCTCGCCCAGGGCGATCGGGTCTTCCTTGCCGGACACCGGGCGGGCGGCGGGAGGTGGTTGGTCGCCGCCGGTGGCATTCTGCTGTGCCACGGTGAGGTCCATGCCGGGGATCGACGCACCGGTCACCAGAATCGGGCGCGGTGGCCAGCCTTGATTGTCGACCTTGCTCACCCAGTCGAGGAAGGTGATCAAATCGGCGATTTCCTCATCGCCGAGTTTCAGGTTCGGCATCAGACGACGATGGCGTTTCTCGTCATAGAACTTTGAGGGGTCTTTGAGGAACGCAGTGAGGTAAGGGGCGCCGCGCTGCTGGGTGATTTTCGTCAGGTCCGGGGCGTAATAAGCACCCTCGCCGAACAGTGTGTGGCAATTGATGCAATTGTATTGATGCCAGACATCCTTCCCGCGAGTCACCTGCGGCGTGATTTGCTGGGCATTGGTCAATGTGGGGAACTGCCGGTGACTGTCAACAGTCATGCCCAGAAACACCACAGCGGCAATCGCTGTCGATATCAGTGCGAATGAGCGTGTCTGGCGTTTGTTCATTGCGAACTCCCTATACGCCGATACCGGTCCAATAGGTGATGCCGATCACTCCGGCATAGACGACCGCGCTGGCCATCAGCACGAGCACTGCATAGCTGACGAGCTTCAAGACTGTTTGCACGACTGCCTCCCAATGTGAAAGTGCAGGTGGAAAGTGCAGGGTCATTCGCGTTACGCATCAAGTATTGATGCGCGCGAAAGAGCGTTAGCCCGTTGTACTGACGATTGCTTGAGGTCTGCATTCGAACAGCTGCGAACAGGTGCTAAAGATTGACGACTTCACCAGGCCTTGCGTTCAAGTACCGTGGTTCAGTGGGAGAGGCAGGATGACTGTGAGCCTAGTAGACGTCGCGCGGCTGTCAATGAATCGGGAGTCCTTCATTCACCGTCTTTTTTCTTTCCGCCATCAGCATCTGGCTTGCCGCCGAACATGCCAAACAGGTTCTGGGTGTTCAGATAAAGCGCCTTCGACTGGTCGACATATTGGCGCATCAGGTCCTGCATCACCGGCGCCTGCTGGTGCATGAAGGTGCTCCAGGCTTCGGACGACTGCGCGCCGGTCTGGGACTGGATGTCGATGACTGTCTGGATGCTTTTATCCAGGTAGCTGCCGAGAACCCCCTGATAAGGGCCGTAGAACTGGATAATCCCCATCAGCATCTCGCTGGTGAAGATCGGCTCACCGCCGCTTTCAGCTTCCAGAATCACTTGCAGCAGGATGCTGCGCGTCAGGTCCTCGCCGCTCTTCGCATCGACCACCTGAAAGTCAATTTTGTCGACCACCAACTGGCGTATGTCCGCCAGCGTCAAATGACTGCTGGTGTGGGTGTCATACAGTCGGCGATTGGGGTACTTCTTGATCAGGCGGGGGGTGGTATCAGTCATGCGGGGCGTCTCGCGGCGGGCCTGGTTTGCAGGCATCTTAACCTACAATCACCATTGGTGTTTTTGAGGCCGCCTTCGCGAGCAAGCCCGCTCCCACTCTTGACCGAGTCTCCCATGAGAATGCGGTTAAATGTGGGAGCGGGCTTGCTCGCGAAGAGGCCCGCCATCACCACACAAATCCAGCAGCAAAAAGGAGACTGCGCCGTCAAGCGAGTCCCCCCTTGTGCTGCCAGAACTGACTTACCAGATCGGCAGGGTGTAACTGACGATCAGGCGGTTTTCATCCAGATCGCTGCCGAAGTTGGTCGAGCGAACCGTCGCGTTACGCCATTTCACCCCAACATTCTTCAGCGGCCCGCTCTGCACGACATAGCCGATGTCGGTATCACGTTCCCATTCCTTGCCTTCCGGTCGGTTGCCGCCCAGGTCGATATTGTCGCCGGTGAGGTAGCGAGTCATGAAGGTCAGCCCCGGAACGCCGATGGCCGCAAAATTGTAGTCGTAGCGTGCCTGCCAGGACTTTTCGTCCTTGCTGGCGAAGTCGCCGATTTGCACGAAGTTCACCAGGAAGGCGTCGGTGCCGTTGACGTACGCGTAGCCAGTGTCGCCGCTCATGCCTTGGTAACCCAGGCCCAACGCATGCCCGCCGAGGCTGTAGGTAAACATCGCGCCGATGGCATTGTTATCGACATTGCTGCCACCATCGTCCGTGGAGCGGGCGAAGCGCAGATCCGTCTTCAGCGACTGTCCGGTTGTGACCGGCAACACGTAGGTCAGGTTCACCAGGTGCTGGCTGTAGAAATTGTCGAGGTGACCGTAGCTGTAGCCGGTGGCGAGGTTGCTGGTCCATTTGTAGTTCAGGCTGGCGAAATCGAAGCTGTCGCTATCGAGATGACGTGTGGTGATGCCCTTGGCGCCGGTTCGGGTGATGCCCATGTCCTCGTAGTCCGAGGAGTCGCGCTGATTGACCTGCGTCAGTCGCCCGGCATCCACGGTCAGGCCTTCGATTTCCAGCGAGGTCAACTGACCGCCCTTGAAGGTTTGTGGCAACAGCCGTGAATCGTTGGCCAAGACCGTCGGCAGTTTCGGTAGCAGGGTGCCGAGTTTCAGTGTGCTTTTCGAGGCACGCACTTTGGCGGTCAGGCCCAGTTCGCCGTACTCGTCCTGAGCACCTTTGCTCGTGTCGCGGTGACGTTTGAGCAGGCCGGAGCCTGCGCGATCAGGGCTGGAATCGAGCTTGACGCCCAGCAGTCCGATGGCATCGAAACCGACACCGATCAAACCGTCGGTGAATCCCGACTCATAGCGCAGCAGGAAACCCTGGGCCCATTCCTCTTGTTTGGATTGGGGAGCGTTGTCCTGGCGATAGTCACGGTTGAAATAGAAGTTGCGCAGCTCAAGGCTGGCCTTGCTGTCTTTGACAAAGTCCGCAGCGGCGGGGGCCGAGAGGCTGATGACGCCGCCGGCCAGCAACAGTCGGGCAGCGAGATTGCGGGTGTTGCGGTCCATGGTGAAGCCCCTTTGTTTTTATTATGGAAAGACAGGTCCCGCGGCCCTCGCCAGGTGGGCGAGGGCTTATCGATAAAAAACGCGAACGCCAAAAAGATAGGAGCGTGGCGCCGCGTGCGGTTCAATCGTTAGAACTGTTCGGCGCTCAGGCCAAACAACGAGGCACTGCCCGCACGGATGGATTGCTCCAGGCTCAAAATGCGCGGCAGCAAGCGGTGGATATAGAAGTCGGCGGTGGCGATTTTCGCGCTATAAAACCCTTCGTCTTCGTGCAGCTTTTGCTTGGCAACCTGCGCCATGCGTGCCCAAAGCCAGGCATAGGCGACGTAACCAAACAGGTGCAAATACTCCACCGAAGCGGCGCCGACTTCGTTGCGGTTGGTCGCGGCCTGATCCTGCAACCAGTCGCTCAGGTCTTCCAGACGCTGCACGGCATCGAACAGTTGAGCGGAGTAGGGCGCGTCAGGCTGATGGGCGAAATGACGGATCTCAGCGGTGAACTGGCGCAGCGCGCAGCCCTTATCGGCGAGCACTTTGCGCCCGAGCAGGTCCAGGGCCTGAATACCGTTGGTACCTTCGTAGATCTGCGCGATGCGCACGTCACGGACCAATTGTTCCTGGCCCCATTCGCGGATGTAGCCATGGCCGCCGAACACTTGCTGGCCGTTGATACAGCTTTCCAGGCCGGTGTCGGTGAAGAAAGCCTTGGCCACCGGCGTCAGCAGCGCGACCAGGGTTTGCGCGCTGTCCCGCTCCTTGGCGTCATCGGAAAACTTCGCCAGATCGAGTTGTTGGCCGACATAACTGGCGAACGCACGGCCGCCCTCGGTCATGGCTTTTATGCTCAGCAGCATGCGGCGCACGTCGGGGTGAACGATGATCGGGTCGGCCACTTTGTCCGGGGCAATGGCACCGGTCGGCGCGCGGCTCTGCACACGTTCACGTGCATAGGCGACAGCGCTCTGATAGGACGCTTCGGCGCAGCCAATGCCCTGAATGCCGATGGACAGGCGTTCGTAATTCATCATGGTGAACATCGCCGCTAGGCCTTTGTTGGCTTCGCCGACCAGCCAGCCGCTGGCGCCGTCGAAGTTCATCACGCAGGTGGCCGAGGCCTTGATGCCCATCTTGTGTTCGATCGAACCGCAACTCACGGCGTTGGCATCGCCGAGGGAACCGTCGGCATTGACCCGTATTTTGGGCACGACGAACAGTGAGATGCCTTTTGGTCCCGCCGGTGCGTCCGGCAGTTTGGCCAGCACCAGATGGACAATGTTTTCGGTCAGGTCCTGATCGCCACCGGTGATGAAGATCTTGCTGCCGGTGATGTTGAAACTGCCATCGGCCTGTGGTTCGGCGCGGGTGCGGATAATCCCCAGATCGGTGCCGGCGTGGGCTTCGGTCAGGCACATGGAACCGGCCCAGCGGCCTTCGTACATTGGCGGCAGGTAGAGGTTTTTCAGGGTGTCGCTGGCGTGGGCATCCAGCGCAAGGCAGGCACCGGAACTCAACGCCGAATACAGGGCGAAGCTTGAGTTGGCGCCGTAGAGCATTTCTTCAAACTGCACGGCGAGCATTTTCGGCATGCCCATGCCGCCGAAATCGGCGTTACCGGAAAGGCCCACCCAGCCGCCTTCGATGTAGGTGGCATAAGCCTGTTTGAAACCGATCGGCGTGCTGACCTGGCCATCGACCCACTGGGCGCCTTCCTCGTCGCCGCTGCGATTCAATGGCGCAATCAGGTGAGAGGTGATTTTGGCCGCCTCCTCAAGAATGGCGTCAGCGGTGGCGGCGTCGACACTGTCGGCCAGGGCTGGCAGGCGTGCCCACAGGGCCGGGGCATCGAACACTTCATGCAAGACAAAGCGCATGTCGCGCAGAGGGGCGTTGAATTCGGGCATAACGTGAACCTCAAAAGGTTGTGCGATGGGCACGGCGCCGCTTGAGCAGGCCGTGCCCTTTCAATCAATGAGCGGAAGCGCTGGCGGCACCGAGGCCGGTCTGGGCGCGAACGAACTGGTCGGCGTAAGCGTCACGCTCCTTGTCGGCCCGCACGCTGCGGTCGAGTTTCGACACCGCGACGATCACGACGAACGCCAGCGGCATGGAGAACAGTGCCGGGTGGTCGTACGGGAAGATCGCGTGAGCATGGCCGAGCACGGTGACCCAGACGGCTGGCGAGAGGATCACCAACACCAGTGCGCAGATCAGGCCGGCGAAACCACCGATGATCGCGCCTTTGGTGGTCAAGCCTTTCCAGTACATGGCCATGATCAGCACCGGGAAGTTGGTCGATGCGGCGATGCCGAAGGTCAGGCCCACCAGGAACGCGACGTTCATCTTCTCGAACAGAATACCCAGCAGAATCGCGATGATGCCCAGGCCGACAGTGGCCATACGGGTCACGCGCATTTCCTGCTTCTGGGTGGCTTTGCCTTTCTTGAATACTGTGGCGTAGAGGTCGTGGGATATCGCCGAGGCACCGGCCAGGGCCAGCCCGGAGACCACCGCAAGAATGGTGGCGAAGGCCACGGCCGAGAGGAAACCGAAGAACAGGTTGCCACCGACTGCTTTGGCCAGGTGCATGGCAACCATGTTACCGCCGCCAATCAAGGCGCCGCCGACTTCGCCATTAACGTAGTACTGCGGGTCGGTGCCGATGATCACCATCGCGGCAAAGCCCAGGGTGCAGACAACAAGGAAGAAGAAGCCGATGAAACCGGTGGCGTAGAACACCGACTTGCGCGCTTCCTTGGCGTTAGGCACGGTGAAGAAGCGCATCAGAATGTGCGGCAGGCCGGCAATCCCGAACACCAGGCCCAACGACATCGAAGCGGTGTTGATCGGGTCGGCGAGCATTGAGCCGGGGCCCATGATGTTCCAGCCGCTGGCATGGGCTTCGACGGCTTTGGTGGCCAGGGTTTCGTAGCTGAAACCGAATTGCGACATGGCCATGAACGCCAGGGTCGTACCGCCGGCAAGCAACAACACAGCCTTGATGATTTGCACCCAGGTGGTGGCGATCATGCCGCCGAAGATCACGTACACCAGCATCAGCGCGCCGACGATCACCACCGCAACCGGGTAGTCGAGGCCGAACAGCAACTTGATCAACTGACCGGCACCGACCATCTGCACGATCAGGTAGCAGCACACCACCGTCAACGAACCAAACGCGGCGAAGATCCGCACTTTGTTCTGGTCCAGTCGATAGGACACGATGTCGGCAAAGGTGTAGCGCCCCAGGTTGCGCAGACGCTCGGCCATCAGGAAGGTGATGATCGGCCAGCCGACGAAGAAGCCGATGGTATAGATGAAGCCGTCGTAGCCCTTGGCAAACACCAGGCTGGACAGCCCCAGCAGCGTGGCGGCGGACATGTAGTCGCCGGCAATCGCCAAGCCGTTCTGGAACCCGGTGATGCCACCGCCCGCGGTATAGAAGTCAGACGTGGATTTGGTTTGCCGCGCCGCCCACCAGGTGATGGCCAGCGTGCCTAGCACGAAGAGGAAGAACATGCCGATCGCGTGCAGGTTGAGCGGTTGTTTTTCCACCGCACCCAGCGCGGGTGCAGCCAGCACAAAGGAGGCCGGCAAGAGCCCGGCAGCGGCGAGGAGAAGTTTACGGAGCAGGTTCATTACTTGCTCTCCTCGAGAATGGCGGCGCCCAGTGCATCGAAACGTGTGTTGGCGCTGTAGACGTACCAACCGGTCAGTAGCCAGGAAAAAATGATGATCGCCGCGCCAACCGGCATGCCCAGGGTCAACATCCGATGCTCGGCGAGCGGCGCATGCAGCCACTGCGGGGCAAACGCCACTACCAGCATGAACGCGTAGTAAGTGCCCAACACCGCAGCGCTGAGTGACCAGGCCAGACGCGAACGGCTGCTCACCAATTGAAGGAATTTCGGGTTGGACCGAATGCGTTCACAGCGTTGGGTATCGGTTGAATGGATGTCGATCATGGGTGGCTCCACCTTGTTGTTGTTATCGGTGCTTTTGGTATTCAAGGGCAGGGCAGCGCCGAATCCGGCCTGCACGAGCCCGAAGCGGCCGGTAAAAACACCGGCCGCTTGACGGGTACAACGTCGATTCGGTTAGAGCGCTTTGGCCCTGTCGCGCAGAACGTACTTCTGGATCTTGCCGGTGGAAGTCTTCGGCAGCAGGGTGAAAATCACGGTGCGCGGGACTTTGAAGCCGGCCAGGTGTTCGCGGCAGAAACTGATGATGTCAGCCTCGCGAACGTCCTGGTGATCAGCCTTCAACGTGATAAAGGCGCAGGGCGTTTCGCCCCACTTCTCATCGGGACGGGCGACGACGGCCGCTTCCATGACGGCTGGATGGCGATAGAGCACACCTTCCAGTTCGATGGTGGAAATGTTCTCGCCGCCGGAAATGATGATGTCCTTGAGTCGGTCCTTGATCTCGACGTAACCGTTGGGATGACAAACCGCCAGGTCACCGGTGTGGAACCAGCCGCCTTCGAACGCTTCGGCCGTGGCGGTCGGGTTCTTCAGGTAGCCCTTCATCACGGTGTTGCCGCGCATGAAGATTTCACCGATGGTCTGACCGTCTCGTGGGGTCGGCTCCAGCGTCTTCGAGTCGCCGACCATCACGCCTTCGAGCGTCGGGTAGCGCACGCCTTGACGGGATTTGATTTGCGCTCGTTCGTCCAGCGGCAACTCATCCCATTCGGCGTGCCAGGCGCAGAGCGTCACCGGGCCATAGGTTTCGGTCAGGCCATACACGTGGGTGACCTTGATGCCCATTTCTTCCACGGCACCGATCACTTTGGCCGGCGGTGCGGCACCGGCGACCATCGCGTTGACCGGGTGATCAATCGCCGCTTTAGCCGACTCTGGCATGTTGACCAAGGCGTTGAGCACGATCGGCGCAGCGCACAGATGGGTGACCTGATGCTCGCGGATCAGCGTGAGGATTTTCTGTGGATCGACGCGGCGCAGAAACACATGCACCCCAGCCATGGCGGTGATGATCCACGGGTAGCACCAACCGTTGCAATGGAACATCGGCAGGGTCCAGAGGTAGACCGGGTGGTTGCCCATGGCCCAGGTCATCTGGTTGCCCAACGAGTTCAGGTATGCACCGCGATGGTGGTAAACCACGCCTTTGGGGTTGCCGGTGGTGCCTGAGGTGTAATTCAGCGAGATGGCTTGCCATTCGTTCGCCGGCCACTGCCAGGCAAAAGCCGGGTCGCCTTCGGCCAACAGCGCTTCATAGTCCAGATCGCTGACCGCCTGGCCTTCGCCGTATTCCGGATCATTGACGTCGATCACCAGTGGCGGGTGATCGAGCATGCCGATCGCCGCGTGAATCACATCATGGAACTCGCGGTCGGTAATCAGCACCTTGGCTTCGCCATGCTGCAGCATGAAGGCGATGGCTTCGGCGTCCAGACGCACGTTGAGCGGGTTGAGCACCGCGCCAATCATTGGCACGCCGAAATGCACTTCAAGCATCTCGGGAATGTTCGGCAGCATCACCGCTACCGTGTCGTTCTTGCCGATGCCGCGACCGGCCAGCGCCGAAGCCAGACGGCGGCAGCGGGTGTAGGTCTGCGCCCAGGTGCGGCGAATAGAACCATGAATGACGGCGGGGTAGTCCGGATAAACGCTGGCGGTGCGCTCGATGAAGCTGAGCGGAGACAAGGCAATATGATTGACAGCCGCAGGGCCTAGCCCTTGTTCATAGATCGACATGTACGGGTACTCGGTGGCTGATTGTTAGCTCTATAGGTGACCCTTGCAGCGTCGCCGCTGAGGGCACCTTTTATGTCCGGTTTGCTTTATATAACATTCAGCTACCGATATGGAAGTACAACCTACGTCATATAGGATATGTACTATATTTGATTCTGGCCGATCTAAATCAATACAGTCACACCGCCAAGGCCGGTATATCCTTGGCTCCCCCAACGAAGCGGACCTGTGATGACCCTGACTCCCGTTCGATTGCACAGCTGGTTGCGCCTGCAGCGCGAGGGTGTGTCTCTGGCCGCCCGGGCCGATGCGTTGTGTCGTGCGTTGCAGGAATGTCCCGAGGTGCGCCGGGCGGTTTATCTGAGTTGGCAACCTAATGCGCGGATTTACAGCCACGAGGGCGCCGCCCAACATTTTCCACCGGGCCTGGGTGACCCGTCGCTGGCCAGCGACCAGTTGCTGTTTGATCGGCTAGTCGAGGCGGGGCGCCTGGATCTGGCGCAAGTGCGGCAACTCGATTGCTGGTTGTCCGGTCGATTGCGTCGGGCCGCCATCAGTCATGGCCAGGTGTTTGATCTGGCTTTGCAACCGGGGCAGCCGGGGTTGTTGCTGGTGGAAGTGTGCGAGGGCGTGAGTCTTGATTGGCTGGGTTGGGTGCAGGACTTGCTGACGACCTTGCTGAACAGCGTCAACGGTATGCTGCGCGGCTCGCCGCTCTTGGGTCACGATCCACAGCCGAGTCTGTTGCTCGATGCCCAAGGCCGGCCGCTGGAATTCAATGCCGCGCTATTGGCACTGCTCGCCGAAAAACCGCTGACTGATGTGCTGGGTTTTCTACCGGTCAATCACCGGGTGCTGGTTCGTGCCTGCCTCGACCAGCAACGCGCCATCGATGGGGTCGAAGCCCAGTTCGAAGCGCAGATCCTGATCTGGACGTTTATCCCCGATCCCCAGGACAACCGCGTGCTCGCCCGTTGCCGCGATGCCACAGCGCAAGTGTTGGCCGAGCGCGAAGCCGCCACGGCACGGCGGCTGTACCGGCTGATCATCGAGAACACCACAGACCTGATTTCCCGACACACTCCGGACGGGCGCTTTCTGGATGCCTCGCCCGCGTCCTGGACATTGCTCGGTTATTGGCCGGAAGAGTTGCGCGGGCAAATGGCCCAGGGTTTGTTCCATGGTCAGGACCTGGCCAGTCTGGTGCAGCGCGCACGGGATGCCCTGGAGCAGGACGGTTATCACACGATGACCTATCGCATTCGTCATCGCGACGGGCATTACTTGTGGTTCGAAACCGCGAGCCGGGCGATTCGTGAGACCTACACCGGGACAGTGGTCGAAGTGGTCAGCGTGTCCCGGGACATTACCGCCCGTGTGCAAGCCGAGGAGAACAAGCGGCGCCTGGCGGAGGTCGTCGAAGCCAACATCGATCCGGTGTTGTTCATCGACCCCGAGGGGCAAGTCACTTACCTCAATCCAGCGGCGCGGCGCATTCTCGGGATCGACGAGCAACAACCGATGCCGGCTCTGGCGGAGTTGTTTGCCAGCGGCGACCTGGCACGTCTGCAGCGTGATGGCTGGAGCAGCGCCGAACGCGACGGTGTCTGGAGCACCGATGCGCGATTGCAGCCACCGGGGGGCGGCACTTCAGTGCCGGTATCGCTGGTGTTGCTGGCGCACCGTTCGGCCGGCGGCGAGCGTTATTACTCCTTGGTGGCGCGGGACATGACCGAACGTGAACTGCGAGAGGTGCAACAGCGCCGCCATCAGGACGAACTGGCGCACACCGCGCGGTTGGTCACCCTGGGTGAGTTGGCCTCGGGCATCGCTCACGAAATCAACCAGCCGTTGGCAGCGGTGGTCAATTACGCCAATGCCAGCCAGCGCTATTTACAGACGCTGGATTCCAATCCCCAAGCCGCTGCCCGAGTGGCGCAAGGGCTGGAGCGCATTACCCATCACGCCACGCACGCCTCGGAAGTGATCAGACGTTTGCGCGCGTTTCTGCGCAAGGGACAACGCCGGATGCAGGCCCTGAATTTCACCGACGTCGCCCGCGAGGCCGTGCGTTTGTGTGCCTGGGAAGCGAGCAATTGCCAAGTGACAATCGAGGATCGCCTGCCGGATAATCTGCCGCCGATTTATGCCGACCGGGTGCTGCTGGAACAGGTGCTGCTCAATCTGTTGCGCAATGCCATCGACGCCAACCGCGAACAACATCCGGGGCAACCTTCGCTGATCGTGATGGCTGCGGGGCAGGGCGGTGGTGCAACCGTGGAAATCAGTGTGCAAGACCAGGGACCGGGCGTCAGCGAGCCCGAACTGGAGCAGATATTTACCCCGTTCTATACCAGTAAGGCCGATGGCCTGGGACTTGGCTTGTCCATGAGCCGCAGCATCATCGAAGGTTTCGGTGGCGAATTGCAGGCCCTACGCCAACCGATCGGACTGCTGATGTGCTGCCGTTTGCCGCTGGCCGGCCCAACAAAACAACAACAGGAATAACGTAATGGCAGGTGTGACGGAGCACGTGGTGTATGTGGTCGACGACGATCAAGGCATGCTCGACTCAACGGTCTGGTTATTGGAATCGGTAGGGCTCAAGGCCTTGCCGTTTACCAGTGGCGTGGAGTTTCTCAATGCTTGTGATGCCACGCTCGATGCCTGTGTGCTGCTCGATGTTCGCATGCCCGGCATGGGCGGTTTGAACGTGCAGGAAGAAATGCGCACACGTGAGCTGAACCTGCCGATCATCTTCGTCAGCGGGCACGCGGACGTGCCGATCGTGGTTCGCGCCTTCAAGGCGGGCGCCCATGACTTCATCGAGAAGCCCTATAACGAGCAATTGCTGCTGGACAGCGTGCAACAGGCGCTCAGCAACTGCGCGGCAAACCGTTCAGGCAATCAGGGCCATGAAGCCTTGCAGGCACGTTTGCTGACACTGACCCCACGGGAGCGCGATGTCTTGCTGCCGCTGGTCCAGGGTTACACCACCCGTGAAATCGCTGAACAACTGGGCGTGAGCGCAAAAACCGTCGACCTGTATCGTTCGCGGGTGATGAAACGCATGCAGGCCAATACCTTGCCGGACCTGGTGGGCATGGCCATCGCCGCTGAACTGGTCGATCCGCTGAAGCTGCGGTGATTGCTCGCGTTTTCTAATGAACGTCTATGCTGGGCTAACCGATCTCTTACCTTTGCAGCGATCTGCAAGGAGGCAGCAATGGTGCCCACATCCAGTTCTGAAAAGGCGTTCACGCGCAGTCTGCTCGATGTTTTGATCCGTGCCGGGCTGATTGCCGTAATGGTGATGTTCTGCTTTGAGATCTTCAGCCCGTTCCGCGACCTCATGCTGTGGTCGCTGATCCTGGCGATCACCCTTTATCCATTGCAAGAGCGGCTCAAGGGGTCGCTGGGTCAGAAAGACGGCCACATTGCGACGCTGATTGTGCTGATCGCCATCGTTGTGCTCATGGTGCCGATCTATCTGTTGGTCACCTCGATTGCCGATTCGGTCGCGCATGCCATGACCACCGTCAAGGACGGCAATTTCCATATTCCGCCACCCGCTGACTCAGTCGCTGACTGGCCCTTAGTGGGCAAGCCGGTCTCTGCTTTATGGCTGCAGGCCTCAACCGATCTTCCCGACCTGGCAGCGAAGTACCTGCCGCAGATAAAACATTTCAGCGTGAGTTTCCTGGGCAAACTGGCCGGCGTCGGCATGGGCTTCCTCACCTTTATCTTTGCATTGATCATCGCCGGCATTTTCATGGCCTACGGCGAGGCCGGCAGCCGCAGCGCGGTACAGATCGCGACCCGCATCAGCGATCCGGGCAAGGGGCCGAAAATCGCCGAGCTGTGTACCGCAACGATCCGTGCGGTTGCGCTGGGGGTGGTCGGCATCGCCTTCATCCAGATGCTGCTGGTGGGCATCGGATTCGTGCTCATGGGCGTCCCCGGTGCCGGGCTGCTTGCCTTGGCGGTGCTGCTGCTCGGCATCATGCAATTGCCGGCGACACTGATTACGCTGCCCGTGATTGCCTTTGTGTTCACCACCGAGGGGGCCAGCACGTGGACCATCATCTTCGCCATCTATGTGTTCGTTGCCGGCCTGGTGGATAACGTACTCAAGCCCTTGCTGCTGGGGCGCGGTGTCGATGTGCCGATGCCGGTGGTGCTGATCGGTGCCTTGGGTGGCATGGTCACCAGCGGCATCCTCGGTCTGTTCATTGGCCCGGTGGTGCTTGCGGTCGGCTATCAGTTGTTCTGGCAATGGGTGGAAGATCAACCGCAGAACAGACCGGACGTCCCGCCGACGCTATGACTGCCCGGGCTTGCGCTAGCATGAAAGGTGTTCAGGCCACAACGTGGAAGGGTTGAATCATGTCCGTCCATTCCTGGGAAAAACTCTACCTCGATGACCTGAGCATGGGTCAGCAGTTCGAAAGCGACAGCCTGCGTGTCCATCGAGCGTCGATGCTGGCCTTTGCTCAGGAATTCGACCCGCAACCGTTTCACCTCGATCCTGAAGCCGCCGAGCTGAGCCTGTTCCGAGGTCTGGCAGCCAGTGGCTGGAACACCGCCGCCCTGACCATGAAGCTGCTGGTGGAAAGCGTGCCATTGGCAGGCGGGATCATCGGCCTGAGCATTGAGTTGAGCTGGCCGACGCCGACCTACCCGGACGATCTGTTGCGTCTGCAATGCACCGTGCAGGCCATCGATCCATCCAGCACCAAACCAGACCGGGGTGTGGTGACCCTGTTCATGGAAACACTCAATCAAAACGACAAGGTCGTGCAGCGAGCCACCGGCAAACTGCTGGTCTTCAGAAGACCGGCGCCTGATTGAGAAACCAGTCATGGGTGTGTGGAGCGTGCGTGATCGGCAAGGCGTCTTGCCGTTACATTGAGCGCGTTCTTTGTCGATTGCAGGGGCCGGAGGCGGCGTGGTGAAAACATTCCTGCTCAGACCTAGCGCCTCAACGCTGAACATGTTGCGTCAAGCGTGCCTGCAACGCCGAGATGCGGTGCCGCCAACGTTAACCGAAAAAGCGCTCATCCCTGGCATTCCGGATGCTCGCTACTGGCTGGACCAGGATCTGACGCCGTTCATTCGGGATGTGAGTCAGGCCAACGTTCGAGAAGCCGCGGCGCTCGCCAGCGCAGGGATGCCCAATGACACCCTGCCGCTGGCAAGCATGTTGGCCGTTTCGGGGGGCGGCGATGCAGGCACATTCGCGGGGGGCATCATTGCGGGATGGACCCTGCATGGGTCTCGTCCCGTGTTCAAAGTCGTCACCGGCATTAGCGCTGGCGCCCTGGTCGCCCCGTTCGCCTACCTGGGGCCCCAGTACGACGGTGTCATTCTGGGTATCTGCAATGCAGTCGGTCCAAAAGACATTTTCCATGCGCGTAATGTGCTGACCCGTCTTGCCAGCGACGGTATCGCGCACAGCAAGCCTCTGTCGCGGCTGATTGCACAGCACATCACTGCTGAGGTTCTTGCGGCGATCGCGTCGGAATACGCCAAAGGACGACTGCTGATGATCGGCACCACCGACCTTGATTCAGGACGCCCGGTCACCTGGAACATGGGCGCTATTGCCTCCAGCCAGGCACCGGGCGCGCTCGACCTGTTTCGCAACATCATGGTCGCGTCGATGAGTATTCCCGGCGCCGTCTCACCCGTCATGATCGACGTGGAGGTTGACGGCCAACAGTTTCAGGAAATGCACGTGGACGGAGGCGTCCTGACTCAGGTGTTCCTTTACCCACCCGGCACTGTGATGGCGCTGAACCGCGTGACCGGGGCGCGCTTGCGTGATGAACGGCATTTCTATGTCATTCGCAACGGCAAACTGGAGTTGCAGTGGTCCGGGACGAAGCGCCGCACCTTGAGCATCGGCGGTCGCGCCATCAGCGCATTGATCCAGACTCAGGGGATCAGCGATCTGGATCGCATTTACCGAATTGCACAGCAGGATGGGGCGGACTTCAATCTGGCGTACATCGGCTCCGATTTTGATACTTCTCGCGCTCATAAATTCGATGGCGAGTACATGAAGCGCTTGTTCGATTACGCCTTTCAACTCAGCGCGGAAGGCTATCCGTGGCATAAATCGCCGAGTACGTGAGAGCCAGTCAGTTAAGCCGTAACGCAAAAGTGTCGCGGCTGAAATATTGGTATAGCGACGCTTGATAATCAGCTGACCGGCTCGGCCGTACAACTCATCGCCCCTGAACCTGGCTTCTGGAAAATGACCCCGTTGCCTTCTTGCCAGAAGCGGTAGTTCCCTTGGGAATCCTTGCCGGTGTATTGGGTTCCCGAATCACTCGGTACCTGGTTCAGGGTGATCGAGGTGTTCGCCCATTTCAGGTACACGACACTTGGCTGCGTGTTGAAGAAAGTGGCGGAAATCAGCGCGTTAAACCCTGTGCAACGAAAAGCCAGGGGGCCTTCGGTGAGCCTGTCTGGATCCTTGGTTCTCACAATGGCCGAGCCTTGGCGTAGCTGGTGCGCGCGCTCGGCATAACTTCGGATCGTGCACGCCTTGGGCTCACGGTCCGAGGCACACTGATTACGGGAGTCGATCCAGAACTGCTGGTCGATCAAGACTTTGTCTGGCCGCGGTACTGAACGTTCATCTGTGAGCGCCAGGCGATAAAGACGCGTCAGTTCGATATCCATCTGTGCCAGTTGCGAATCGCGACAGATAAGCTTTTCGACGGATGCCCTTGCCGTGGCGCAGTCGAAGCTGGTCTTGAACGACGCAGCATTCGCGCAGGTGCTCGTCGCCGCGCAAACGCTGGCAGCGAGCAGACAGGTGAAAAGGGTCGTGACCGTTTTCATCTTGGCTTCACCCAGATCATGACGTGATCCCCGGATTGCCATGGAACCTATCGATCTGTTGGACATTCATTCGTTCGCATTGGGTGTATCGCAGTGTAAGTCAGTGTTCAAAACTTGCCACACCGCCGGGCGCAGAAACGCATGCCTTGTAGCCGCTGACGAAGCCTGCGTTCGGCTCTGTAGCAGCTGTCGAGCTTGCGAGGCTGCGTCCGGCTGCGCAGCAGTCGTGAAATCAGGCAATGCGGTGTATCAGGAAAACCGCGTGCTCAGGGTTTGCGACTGCTGCGCAATCGGACGCAGCCTCGCAAGCTCGACAGCTGCTACAGATCAAGTATGGAATTACCGAGGATCCGCAGGTGATGTTAAAAAATGTTAGATTGAAAAAATACTTCACATAATCTGATCATTGGTAGATGATCTCCATCAGCCGGTATGACAACCTGATAACTCGACAAAAACAGGATTGCCTTGATGTTCGATGAGATCCCGACTCATGTGCTGAATGACAGCGCCCCTCAGCGGGTTTATCCGCTCGGCGCTGATCCTGTCTACCGCAGCCCTCTCTACAACGCGGCCAATGTCTGCGCCTTGCAGGCGCGCAAGCAGTCGCTGCTTTCCACTGGAGTACCCCATGAATAACAAGAATGTCGGTGTTGTCGGTCTGGGCGCGATGGGCCTGGGCATTGCTCGCTCGTTGTTGCGCAGCGGTTTCAATGTGCATGCCTGTGATGTGCGGGCTGCGGTGACTGAACAGTTTGCCGGGGAGGGCGGTGTGGCTTGCTCTTCTCCATCGCACATGGCCGCTGAGTGCGACGTGATAGTGACCGTGGTGGTCAACGCCGAGCAGACCGAAACCGTATTGTTTGGTGAGGGTGGTGCCGTGGCCGCACTGCGGCCGGGCAGTCTGGTGATCGGCTGCGCCACCGTAGCCCCGACTTACGCGGTGGATCTGGGCCAGCGCCTGGCCGCGTTGGGCCTGCTGTATCTGGATGCACCGATTTCCGGTGGCGCCGCCAAGGCGGCCGCTGGCGAGATGACCATGATGACCTCGGGTCCAGCCGACGCCTATAGCAAGGCTGAGTCGATCCTGGCGGGCATGGCCGGCAAGGTTTATCGCCTGGGTGATGTCCATGGCCTGGGGTCGAAGGTCAAAATCATCAATCAGCTGCTCGCCGGGGTGCATATTGCCGCCTCTGCCGAAGCCATGGCGCTGGGCCTGCGTGAAGGGGTCGATGCCGATGCGTTGTATGAGGTGATCACCCATAGCGCCGGTAATTCCTGGATGTTCGAAAACCGCGTACCGCACATTCTCAAGGCTGACTACACACCGTTGTCCGCGGTGGATATTTTCGTCAAGGACCTGGGCCTGGTACTGGATACCGCCCGGGCCAGCAAATTCCCGCTACCGCTGTCGGCCACCGCTCACCAGATGTTCATGCAGGCATCCAGTGCCGGCTTCGGCCGTGAGGACGATTCGGCGGTGATCAAGATTTTCCCGGGCATCGAATTGCCGACAGCCAAGCCCGAGCCCGTTTGAGGAACACCCCATGACTACCTCCACCGCACGCCCGCTGCTGGGCTGCATCGCCGACGATTTTACCGGTGCCACGGACCTTGCCAACATGCTGGTGCGCGGCGGAATGCGTACCGTGCAAAGCATCGGTATTCCGAGCGCAGACATTGCCGCCGGGCTTGACGCCGATGCGATCGTCATTGCGCTGAAGTCGCGCACCATTCCTGTCGCCGACGCGGTCGAACAGTCCCTCGCCGCGCTGGCCTGGCTGCGCGAACAAGGCTGCGAGCAGATCTTCTTCAAATACTGCTCGACGTTCGACTCCACCGCGGCCGGTAATATCGGCCAGGTCAGCGAGGCGCTACTGGCCGCGCTGGACAGTGACTTCACCCTGGCCTGTCCGGCGTTCCCGGAAAATGGCCGGACGATCTTTCGCGGCCACTTGTTTGTGCAGGATCAACTGCTCAGCGAGTCGGGCATGCAGCATCACCCGCTGACGCCGATGACCGATGCCAACCTGGTTAGGGTCCTGCAATCGCAGACCGGTCTGAATGTCGGCCTGTTGCGCTACGACACCATTGCCCGCGGCACTGAGCAGGTGCGTGCGCGAATCGCAGAGCTGAGGGCTCAAGGTGTCGGCATGGCAATCGCTGATGCCTTGTCGGACAGCGATCTGTACACCCTCGGTACCGCCTGTGCCGATCTGCCGTTGTTGACGGGTGGTTCGGGGTTGGCCCTGGGTTTGCCGGAAAATTTCCGTCGCGCCGGCAAGCTGCGCGACCTCGATGCCTCGAAGCTCCCGGCGGTATTCGGCGGGGAAGTGGTGTTGGCCGGCAGTGCTTCGATCGCCACCAATGGACAAGTGGCGGCCTGGCTCGAAGCCGGGCGGCCGGCCTTGCGCATTGATCCGTTGGCCTTGGCTGCGGGTGAACCGGTGGTGGCGCAAGCCTTGACCTTCGCCCGTGATAACGATCAAACCGTTTTGATCTACGCCACCAGCTCACCGGATGAGGTCAAGTCGGTGCAACAGCAACTGGGTGTCGAGCAGGCTGGCAGTCTGGTGGAAAACGCTTTTGGCGAAATTGCCCAAGGTCTGCGCCAGAGCGGCGTGCGTCGCTTCGTGATCGCCGGAGGAGAAACCTCGGGTGCTGTGGTTCAGGCGCTGGGCGTACAGCTGCTGCAGATCGGCGCGCAGATCGATCCGGGTGTGCCGGCGACCGTCAGCAGTACTGACGAACCTTTGGCGTTGGCACTCAAATCGGGCAACTTCGGTGGCCGCGACTTCTTCAGCAAAGCCTTGAACCAACTTGCGGAAGGTGCGCAATGAGTAACGAAAGCGCCCTGCGTGAGGAAATCTGCGAGGTTGGCCGTAGCCTTTACCAGCGCGGTTACACCGTCGGCAGCGCCGGCAATATCAGCGCACGCCTGGACGACGGCTGGTTGATCACACCGACCGATGTCTGCCTCGGGCGCCTCGATCCGGCGACCATCGCCAAGGTCAATCTGGCCGGCGAATGGGTGTCCGGTGACAAGCCTTCAAAGACCCTGGCGCTGCACCGCCAGGTCTACGACCGCAACCCGAGTGTCGGCGGCGTGGTGCATACCCATTCCACTCATCTGGTGGCGTTGACGCTGGCCGGTGTCTGGCAGGCGGACGACATCCTGCCGCCGCTGACGCCATATCAGGTGATGAAAGTCGGGCATATCCCGTTGATTGGCTACCAGCGACCCGGTTCGCCGAAGGTTGCCGAGCAAGTCGCGCAACTGGCCAATAGTGTTCGCGGCGTGATGCTCGAACGGCTTGGCCCGGTGGTCTGGGAAAGTTCGGTCTCCAGGGCCAGTTACGCCCTGGAGGAGCTCGAGGAAACCGCGCGGCTCTGGCTGATGAGCGATCCCAAACCGGAACCTCTCGACCAGTCGGCTCTGGACGAGTTGCGAGAGACCTTCGGCGCGACCTGGTAAAGCGCTGGCTTAACACGACAAATCGATACAGCAGGCCCTGTACATGAGGCGCGCAGCGACTCTCGATGGACCCGGCTTGCCTAAAAAACAATAACAACAGGAAATCCAAGCATGACTCACTTCAGATTCAGTGGCAGAACCGTTTCGTTTACCCGGCGTGGAGGGGTTCTGAAATGAGCCCTTTAGTCCTGATGATTACCGCAGCGGTGGGCATCGCGCTGTTGTTGTTCCTGGTGCTCAAGTACAAGTTCCAACCCTTCGTGGCCTTGATGCTGGTGAGCATTCTGGTGGCGCTGGTGGCCGGGGTGAAACCGGCCGATCTGGTGGCGACCATCGAAGGCGGCATGGGCAAGACCCTGGGCCATATCGCGATCATCATTGCCTTGGGCGCGATGATCGGGCGGATCATCGAGCTCTCCGGCGGTGCCGAGGCGCTGGCCAAGACCCTGATCACTCGATTCGGCAACCGGCGTACACCGCTGGCGCTGACGATTGCCGGGTTCATGGTCGGGGTGCCGGTGTTCTTCGAGGTCGGCGTGATCATCCTGATGCCGCTGGCCTATGGCATTGCGCGCAGTGCGCGTAAGCCACTGTTGGTGTTCGCGCTGCCGATGTGCGCGGCCTTGTTGACCGTACACGCCTTTCTGCCGCCACACCCGGGCGCAGTGGCCGCTGCCAGTCAGTTGGGCGCGGACCTGGGTCGCGTGCTGATGTTCGGCCTGCCGCTGACTGCGTTCCTTTGTTATGTCGGCTACCGCGTGGCCGGGCGCATGACCCGTCGGGTGTTCCCGATGACCGACGATATTCGTGCCGAGGTCTATGGCCCGCATGTCACCAACGAAGATTTGGCCGCCTGGTCCAACGGTAATGACAAGAGTGCTGAGCGCGCGGCTGTGGCCGTGTCGCACATGGGTCTGGAAGAGTCCACCAGCAGCATCGTTTCCAAGTTGCCGCCGGCACCCCCTCCAGGGTTTGGTTTGATCGTCAGCCTGATTGTGTTGCCGATTATTCTGATCCTGCTGGGAACGCTGTCCACCTCGTTGCTGCCTGCCGAATCGACCCTGCGCGGCATCATGACCGTGCTCGGCGCGCCGCTGGTGGCGCTGCTGATCGACACCTTGCTGTGTGCCTGGTTGCTGGGTTCGCGTCGGGGCTGGAGCCGTACTCAGGTGTCCGACGTGATCGGTTCGGCCTTGCCCGGTGTGGCCATGGTGATCCTGATTGCCGGTGCCGGCGGGGTGTTTGGCAAGGTGCTGGTGGATACCGGAATCGGCGCCGTAGTCTCCGATATGCTGCGCACCACCGGTCTGCCGGTGCTGGCGCTGGGCTTTCTGCTGACCATGCTGTTGCGCGCGGTGCAGGGCTCGACCACGGTGGCGCTGGTGACCACCGCCGGCATCATCAGCCCGCTGATTGCGACCCTCGATCTCACTGCGAACCACATGGCGCTGCTGTGCCTGGCCATGGGCGGTGGCGGGTTGGCCATGTCCCATATCAACGATGCCGGTTACTGGATCTTCACCAAGCTGTCCGGACTGAGCGTGGCCGACGGCTTGCGCACCTGGACGGTGTTGACCACCTTGCTCGGCACTTTGGGTTTCTGTATTACCCTGCTGATCTGGCCATTTGTCTAACGAACTGTCGACCTGTAGGAGCTACCATGCCTCGTTTTGCTGCCAACCTCAGCATGCTCTACCCGGAACATGCGTTTCTGGATCGCTTCGCCGCCGCGGCCGCCGATGGTTTCGAAGCGGTGGAGTATCTGTTTCCCTACGACTACAGCGCTGAAGAACTCAAGCAACGCTTGAGCGACAACGGCCTGGTGCAGGCACTGTTCAACGCGCCGCCCGGTGATTGGGCGGCGGGCGAGCGGGGCACGGTGTCGTTGCCGGGCCGTGAGAGTGAATTTCGTAGCGGTTTTGATCGCGCGCTGGAATACGCCTCGGTGCTGGGTAATTCACGCATCCATGTGATGGCCGGCCTGCTGCCGTCGGAAAGCGATCGCCCACGGCATCACGGCGTGTACCTGGAGAATCTGGCTTACGCTACCGCGCAGGCTGCCAAGGCTGGCATCACGGTGCTGCTGGAGCCAATCAATACACGAGACATGCCGGGCTTTTTCCTCAATCGGCAGGACCAGGCCCAGGCTATCTGCAAGGAAGTAGGCGCCAGTAACCTGAAGGTTCAGTTCGACTGCTATCACTGCCAAATCGTCGAGGGCGACCTGGCCACCAAACTGCGTCGGGACTTCGACGGCATTGGCCACATCCAGATCGCCGGCGTGCCGGATCGACATGAGCCGGACCTGGGAGAAGTCAATTACCCGTATCTGTTCGAGCTGATCGACCAGTTGGGTTATGACGGCTGGGTAGGGTGCGAATACCGGCCGCGTGGTAACACATCGGCCGGCTTGCAGTGGCTGCGTGACTGGAAGGCGCGCTAACGCCCTACGCGTTGCTATCAGAAGGCAACAACAGTTCGACTCCCTGTTTGCGAATGCCATCGGCCGCGGCCGGGGCCAATGCATCGTCGCTGAGGATAATGTCGAACTGCTCTAACCCGGCAATCTTGTACATGCTGAATGTGCCGTATTTCGAGCTGCTGGCCACCAGCACCACTTGCGAGGCCGATTGCATCGCAGCTTGTTTCACCTCCACCTTCAGCGCCGAAGGCGTGGTGAGGCCGCGACGCAAATCCCAAGAGCTGGTCGATATGAACGCGATGTCCGTGACGACCTGGCGCAAGGTGGCCACCGCCAGGCCGCCCACGCACGATTGATTGGAGTGATCCAGCTGCCCGCCGGTATGAATCACCGTGACATGGGGGGCTTCGATCAGCGCCTGGACAATGCCGAAGTCGTTAGTCACCACAGTCATGCCGGACAGCGCCTTGATGTAGGGGACGATTTCCAGCGTGCTGGTTCCCGCATCCAGGTAGATCGTCATATCGGCATGCAGTAGCCGGGCGGCGAGCTTGGCCATGGACTGCTTCTGTGGCAACTCGACCACCGCCTTGAACTGATGGCTGGGCTCACTATGGAGCTGGCTGGCGATCCGCACCCCACCCGTTACCGAATAGGCCCGACCTTCCTGCTCCAACAGCGCGATATCGCGACGTATGGTCATGTGCGAACAGTCGAACATTTCCATCAACTGATGCACGCTCAGCACCTGATGCTTGCGCAACTGTCGCAGCATCAATTCACGACGCTGTTCAGGAATCATCGGTGCGCCGCTTTCGGCGGCGATGTCCTTTTGATTAGGCATTCGGGCTCCAGATTAAGGAAAGCTGACGGTCAAACATAGTAGCGAATCTGTGGCGGGATCAGTAGCGCGGCGATGGGACGGGGCCGGGCGACAATGACTGTCACTCTGACTTGATGGGTGCCTGGGACTAAAATTGAGTCACGTTTCGCGTGGAGAGGGCTTCCTGCTCTTTCGATAAGTAGCGAGTGAAGGCACAATGCGCATCCTTTTTTGGCTGGCCTTGCCGGAGGCGCCTCGAAATGATCAAAACGCCGTACTACCTCATCGATAAACAAAAGCTGCTGGCGAACATGCAGAAGATCGCCTATGTGCGCGAACAGTCCGGGGCCAAGGCGCTCCTGGCACTCAAGTGCTTCGCCACCTGGTCGGTGTTCGACCTGATGCAGCAATACATGGACGGCACCACGTCGTCGTCGCTCTACGAGCTCAAGCTCGGTCGACAGAAGTTCGCTGGCGAGACCCATGCCTACAGCGTGGCCTGGGCCGACGACGAGATCGAGGAGATGCTCGACAACTGCGACAAGATCATCTTCAACTCCATCGGTCAGTTGCAACGCTACACTGAAGCTTCAGCAGGCAAGGTGCGTGGCCTGCGGGTCAATCCACAGGTGAGCAGCTCGGATTATCTGCTGGCCGACCCTGCGCGGCCGTTCAGCCGTCTGGGCGAGTGGGACCCGGTGAAGATCGAGCAGGTCATCGAGCAGATCTCTGGCTTCATGTTCCACAACAACTGCGAGAACGGTGATTTCGGCCTGTTCGACCAGATGCTGTGCACCATCGAAGAACGCTTCGGCGACTTGCTGCACAAGGTCGAGTGGGTCAGCCTCGGTGGCGGTATCCATTTCACGGGTGAAGGCTACGCGATCGACGAGTTCTGCGCGCGTCTCAAGGCCTTTTCGCAAAAATACGGCGTGCAGGTTTACCTGGAACCGGGCGAAGCGGCCATCACGCAGAGCGCGTCGCTGGAAGTCACCGTTCTCGACACCCTCTACAACGGCAAGCACCTGGCGGTTGTGGACAGCTCCATCGAAGCGCATATGCTCGACCTGCTGATCTATCGCCTGAATGCCAAGCTGGCGCCTAGCGATGGCGAGCACACGTACATGGTGTGCGGCAAATCCTGCCTGGCCGGAGACATTTTCGGTGAGTATCAATTTGATCGTCCGCTGGCGATCGGGGATCGGCTGTCGTTCATCGACGCAGCGGGTTACACCATGGTCAAGAAGAACTGGTTCAACGGCCTGAAAATGCCGTCCATCGTAGTGAAACAACTCGACGGTACTGTCGAGGTGGTTCGTGAATTTGGTTACAACGACTACATGTCCAGCCTTTCGTAAGCTGGCTGAGAAGGAGAGAGAGAAAAATTGAAGAAGAACGTGCTTATCATTGGTGCAGGAGGTGTCGCCAAGGTGGTGGCCCACAAGTGCGCGCAGCACAACGATGAACTCGGTCGTATTGCTATCGCGTCGCGCAACATCTCCAAGTGCCAGGCCATCATCGACAGCGTCAAGGCCAAGGGCAGCCTCAAAGTGCCCGCCGATATCCAGGCCTTCGCGCTGAACGCTATGGATGTCGAAGCGACCAAGGCGCTGATCCGCGAAACCGGATCGCAGATCGTCATCAACGTCGGTTCCGCCTTCCTCAACATGTCGGTGCTGCGCGCCTGCATCGATACCGGCGTGGCCTATCTGGACACCGCCATTCACGAAGAACCGGGCAAAATCTGCGAGACGCCGCCCTGGTATGGCAACTACGAGTGGAACCACCTCGAAGAGTGCAAAGAGAAGAACATTACCGCCATTCTCGGCGTGGGCTTCGACCCGGGTGTGGTCAACGCCTATGCAGCACTGGCGCAACAACAGTATTTCGACCGCATTGATTCGATCGACATTCTCGACGTCAATGCCGGTTCCCATGGCAAGTATTTCGCCACCAATTTCGACCCGGAAATCAACTTCCGCGAATTCACCGGACAAGTGTGGAGCTGGCAGAACAGCCAGTGGACCAGCAACACGATGTTCGAAGTCAAACGCACCGACTACCTGCCGGTCGTAGGCGCGCAGAACCTGTACCTGACCGGCCACGATGAAGTGCACTCGCTGTCGAAGAACCTCGACGTGCCCAACGTGCGTTTCTGGATGAGCTTCGGCGAGCACTACATCAATGTGTTCACCGTGCTCAGGAACCTCGGCCTGCTCTCCGAGCAACCGGTCAAGACCGCCGAAGGCCTGGAAGTCGTGCCGCTGAAAGTGGTCAAGGCCGTGCTGCCTGACCCGAGCTCGCTGGCGCCTGGCTACACCGGCAAGACCTGCATCGGCGACCTGGTCAAGGGCACCAAGGATGGCCAGCCGCGCGAGGTGTTCATCTACAACGTGGCTGATCATGAAGACGCTTACGCGGAAACTGACAGCCAGGGCATTTCCTATACCGCAGGCGTGCCGCCCGTGGCAGCAGCCCTGCTGGTCGCCCGCGGCGAGTGGGACGTGCAGCGCATGGCCAACGTCGAGGAGCTTCCGGCTGAGCCGTTCCTCAAGGCCCTGGATGTGATGGGCCTGCCGACCCGCATCAAGGACGAGAATGGAGATCGTCCGTGGAGCTGAAACGCTTGAGGCTCGCCACATACAGGTGAACCTCGTTTCCCGCTCCATACGCAAAAACGCCGCTCATTGAGCGGCGTTTTGGTTTGTGCGTTGTGGGGAATGCAACATTCCCGCCCGTCACCCACATGGAAACCCGGCCCGTCGAACCGGCACTAACCCGTGGTTGCGTGGTCAGTAACTGGCGCCTGAAGCGACGAGGATCGTCTCTGATAGCGGCGCATCCGGCTACGTTTAGTGTTTTCTCCAATGCCTTGGGGCAAAAAAACTCGCGATGGATTGCGTCCTGGACCGACTTTTCCTTTTGCGGGCGACACTCTATGGGTTTGCTTCTCGATCCGCGTCATGACATTGATGCCGCTTTATTAAGCTATCGCCGAGTGTTCTGGTCGCTGGCGCTGTTCAGTGGGGTGATCAACCTGCTGGTGCTGGTGCCGTCGCTCTACATGATGCAGGTGTACGACCGGGTCCTCACCAGCCGCAACGAAACCACCTTGTTCATGCTCACCTTGATCGCCCTGGGATTGTTCATGTTCAGCGCCCTGATCGAGTGGGCACGTGGCGAGGTGATGATTCGCATGAGCGCGGGGCTGGACGATGCCTTGGGCGAGCGGATTTTCGACGCTGCCTTCACCCGCAGCCTGCGCGAGCACAACGCTAACCCGGCGCAGGTGCTCACCGATCTGGCGACGCTGCGGCAGTTGATCACCGGCCAGGGCCTGATCGCCTTGCTCGATGCGCCGTGGTTGCCAATCTTCCTGCTGGTGGCGTTCATCTTTCATCCCTGGTTCGGCGTGCTGACGCTGGTTCTGGCGCTGGTGCTGATCAGCCTGGCGCTGTGGGGCGAGTTGGCGACTCGCACACGTTTGGGCGAAGCCAATCGCCTGGGCGTGCAGTCGTCGATCTATGTAAACAGCACGTTACAAAATGCCGAAGTCATCCAGGCCCTGGGCATGCTCGGGCCGTTGCGCCAGCGTTGGAGTCTGCTGCAGCAACGCATCATTGCCGCCCAGGCCCATGCCAGCGACCGCGGCGCGCGCATCACTTCGATGACCCGTTTCGTGCGCATTTCCGGACAGTCTCTAGCCCTGGGCCTGGGGGCGTTGCTGGTGCTTGAAGGCCAATTGTCGGCGGGCATGATGATTGCGATGTCGCTGCTGCTGGGGCGTGCCCTGGCACCCGTGGAAATCGCCATTGGCTCGTGGAAGCAATTCAACTCCGGCCGCCAGAGCTACCAGCGCCTGAGTCAACTGCTTGCCCAGCATCCGCGCGAGCGCCTGCGCATGCCTTTGCCACCGCCCACCGGGGCAGTGCGCCTGGAGCAATTGTATGTCGGCCCGCCCGGCGCCTCGCAACCGATCCTGCGGGGCATCAATTTCAGCCTGGCCAAAGGTGATGTACTCGCCGTCGTCGGCCCCAGCGCCAGTGGTAAATCAACACTGGCCAGGGCGATGGTCGGCGTATGGCCGGCCATGGGCGGTTCGGTGCGCCTGGACGACGCCGAGATCAGTCAATGGTCCCACGACGCTCTGGGCCCGCACCTTGGATACCTGCCGCAGGACATCGAGCTGTTCGACGGCAGTGTGGCCGACAACATTGCCCGCTTCGGCGAGCAGGACGCCGACAAGATCATCGCCGCCGGGCGTCACGCCGGCATTCACGAGATAATCCTGAGGTTCCCCAAGGGTTACGACACGCCGCTGGGCCCCGGCGGGCTTGGCTTGTCCGGTGGACAAAAGCAACGCCTCGGCCTGGCTCGAGCACTCTATGGGCACCCGTCACTGATCGTGCTCGATGAACCCAACTCCAACCTCGATGAAGCCGGAGAACTGGCACTGGTGCAGGCCATCAGTGCGCTCAAGGCTGCTGGCAGCACCGTAGTGCTGATTACCCACCGGCCTAATGTGCTGGCGGTGGTCGATCACATTCTGGTACTCAAGGACGGCACTCAACAAGCATTCGGCCCACGGGATCGGGTGCTCAAGGCATTGATGCCGGTGCCTAGGACGGCCGCGGTCAGGGGGGCTGGCGAAGATGCTTGATCTGACCCCTGAGGCACAAATCGAGCAAGGTCTGAGCGTGCGCAACACCACGGCGCTGCCCAGCGCCAGTACCGACGCCGGCGGTGCGGCGCGCTATGGTGTGGGTTTTCTGGTCCTGACGCTGGGCGGCTTCCTGCTCTGGGCCTGCCTGGCGCCGCTCGACCAAGGTGTCGTGGGCAGCGGCACCGTGGTGGTGGCGGGCGAACGCAAGGCTGTGCAGTCGTTGGTCGGTGGGGTGGTGGAAAAGCTGCTGGTCAGCGATGGCGACCGCGTCACCCAGGGGCAGTTGCTGGTGCAGCTCAATACGGTGCAGGCGCAGTCACAACTGGACGTGACCCTGGGCAAGTTGCTCAACGATCGCAGCGTCGAGGCCCGGTTGATTGCCGAGCGCCTGGGTTCTGCCGAGATTCAATGGCCCGCTGAACTGCTGGAACATGCGCACGAGCCGCGGGTCAAGGCGGCCATGGCCTTGCAGAGCCAGTTGTTTCTGACTCGCCGCGCAGAGCTGGGCAGCCGCTTGCAAATCATCGAACACGAAGTCGCGGCATTGCAGCAGCAATTGCTCGGCTACGAAGGCGTCAAGCGCAACTACGACACGCAGATGCGCTTCCAGCAGCAAGAGCTGGAAGGCCTGCGTGGTTTGGCCCGTGAAGGTTACATTCCGCGCAATAAACTCTTCGAGGCCGAGCGCAACGCGGCCCAGTTGGCCGGGCAGATTTCCTCCGGAGTGGGCGATGTCGGCAGGACCCGCCAGGCGATCAATGAAAGCCGGCTAAAGGCCTTGCAGGCGCAGCAGGAATTTCGCCGCGATGCCGAAACCCAGCTCAGCGAGGTCTCTGCCGAGGCGGCAGGTTTTGCCGATCAGATTCGTGCCTTGCAGTTTGAAGTCGACAACGGTGCGATCCGTGCGCCGGTGTCCGGGCAGGTCATGGACGTGAACATTCATACGGTCGGGGGCGTTGCGCAGGCCGGCCAAACCCTGATGCAGGTGGTGCCGCTGGATGCGCCGATGGCGATCACCGCGCGTTTCGAGCCGCTGATGGCCAATAAGTTGCGCCCGGGTCTGCCGGTGCATGTGCATTTCACCGCGCTGCAACGGGTGGATACGCCGACGATCACCGGCACGGTGACTACGGTGTCGGCGGACCAGTTGATCAATGAACAGACGCACCAGCCGTACTTTTCCGCCAAGGTCGAAATTCCCGCCGACACCGTCGCCTCTCTGCAGGCCGCCGGCCTGCTGGTGCGCCCCGGCATGCTCGCCGATGTCACGGTGGTGACGGGGGAGCGCACCTTGATGAATTACTTGATGAAACCTTTGCGCGAACGCTTGCTTGCTGCCTTCAAAGAGGAATGAGCATGTTGTGGCGAGGGGATTTATCCCCCGTTGGGCTGCGAAGCAGCCCTGACATCTGCAGTCGCGGTATGTCAGGCTGACTTCAATTAGCTTCTTTGGCGCCGCTACGCAGCGCAACGGGCCACATTGGGTCTGCGGTGGTCTTCAATTTTTCGGGCACTGCAATTCCCTTGTGGGAGCGAGCCTGCTCGCTCCCACAAGAGGTCAGGCTGTAAAGTCGCTGGCGTGCAGCTCCTGGACGCCCACCAATTCGAACTCGAACTCGGGGGTGGCGTCGGCGTTGACACTGCCGTAGAGAACACCATCGGCAAAGCGCAGTTGGCCGGTGGCGTTGGTGGGGTCGAAGGCGTTGCTGCCGATGAACGTGAAGGCGTCGACAGTGGCGGTCAGCGGGTTGGCGTCCAGGCCGGTAAGATCCAGATGATCACCCTCGGTGGTCTTGAAGCCGCTGATCACATCGCGCAAAGCCCCGACGCCCATGTCCGACAGCACACCAAACGCGTAGGTATCCGCGCCGGTGCCACCGGTGAGGTTGTCGGTGCCTGCACCGCCGATCAGCCGGTCATCGCCCGAACCTCCCACCAGCGAATCGTTGCCCGCACCACCGTTCAGAACGTTCGCGGCGCTGTTGCCCGACAGACTGTCGGCGTAGGCGCTTCCCGTCACGTTTTCTAAGAATTTCAGGGTATCGAGCCCAGACCCCACGGTGTTTTGTTGCGCTGACGTCGAGAGGTTTACGGTAACGCCGGACAGGGCGCGCTCAAAGGACACCGTGTCAATGCCATCGCGCCCGTCCAGCACATTGTTGCCGGCTCCGGCGAACAGCGTGTTGTCCAACGCGTTGCCCGTGCCATTGGCGGCGCCAGTACTATCAATGTAAAGACGCTCGACGTTGGTGCCGAGGGTATAGGCCGCCAGTCTGCTGTGCACGCTGTCGATCCCTCCAAGCGCCGCGTTGCTGTTGGTTTCGATCACTGCGTCGTCGGCGTTGTCGACATAGTAGGTGTCGTTGCCATCGCCGCCGCTCATGCTGTCGTCCCCTGCGGCACCATCGAGTACGTTATTGGCGGCATTGCCGGTGATGAAGTTGTGCCGCTCATTGCCGGTGCCGTTGATGGCCGACACGCCGGTGAGCACCAGGTTCTCGAGATTGGCGCCCAGGGTCCAGCTGACCGAGGCCAGCACCGTATCGATCTGCGAGGTCGAGGTGTTGGTTTCCACGACGCGGTCGGACGTGTTATCGACCACGTAGATGTCGTTGCCATCACCACCGGTCATGGTGTCGGCACCCAGGCCACCATCCAGTTTGTCGTTGCCCGAACTGCCCACCAGGGTATCCGCCTGGCTAGTACCGGAAATCATGTTCTGAGCGTTGTCGAAAATGTCCTGCACGCTGTTGTTGTCGTTGGGGTTGCCCTGGAAGCCAAGGTCATTGGCAATGTAGTCGGCCAGGCGCTGGCCGACGATCTCCGCCGACTCCTCGTGCAGGTGCCAGACGTCGTCGGGATACGCCAGCGGATCGACTTCGTGGCGCAAGGGCAGGTCGGTGTAGTCCACCGCCAGCTTGACGTCGGCGCGCTCGGCGGCGATGGCTTCCTGGGCGGCGCGGACATAGCCAACCCCCTCGACGATGGAGGCAATCTTGTCTTCCGAATAACCACGGGTACGCGCCGCGTCTTGCTCGTAGTGACCGGTTTCCATCATGTATACGCTGAAGTTGCCGAGCTGGGCATGCAGGTAATCAAACACCTTCAAGGTCGCGGCCTTGTAGGCCGCTGCTGCCGCTGGTTTGTCCGTGGCGCGGGCGATCTCCTGGGCGGCTTCCTCGCCCTGGCCCCAAATGATGCCCATGGTGACGTTATTGATGGATTGCAGTTCGGTAAGCTGGTCCCGCAGCAGCGTCACGGCGCGCAACAGCGCAGCCCCGGGTTGGTTGGTGTCGGTCAGCCACCAGCACAACTTGAGTTCCTCGGCGCTGAGAGTCGACAGGCCGGTGACCGTGCTGCCGCCCACCGCGATATCGATGCCGTTGCCATCGGCGTCGGTGAACTGGCTGCGCACATCATAGGTGGTGTAGCGGTCCAGATCGTTGACCAGCGTCGAGGTGCCGGACTGATTGTCGTCCTCCGTCATGCGCAGCAGGCGCGCATTGGATTGGCCGAGGGTGGGCACGTAGAGGATGTTCTGCTGGGCGCGCTCGCCGAAGACGAAGTCGCTGGCGGTCAGGGTGTTGAGGTAGTTGCCGTTGAGGGCGATTTCGAAGCGATTGCCATCGGCGTCGGCCTCGGCGGATTTGATGTAGGTCTTGTCGCCGGCCGCGTTGAGGGTGATGTACAGCGTTCCATTGCTGCCATCGCCGAGGCCGATAAAGCCTAGGCCCGAAACATCGATTTTGTCGACGCCCGCGGTGAAGTCATAAATCGTGTCGGTGGCCGTGACACCGCCGGTGTCATAGTCGCGGTAGCTGTCGAGTACGTTGGTGTAGCGGAAGGTGTCGGCACCGTCGCCGCCATACAGCGAGTCGCGTCCGGCACCGCCGTCGACGGTGTCCGCGCCGGTGCCGGCCTTGATTGTGTCGTTGCCACCGAGGCCGAGGATCAGGTCTGCGCCCGCCGTGCCGTTGAGGGTTTCGGCATTGTTGGTGCCGGTGATGGTGTTGGTGGGCGCATCGGCCACTACCAGGGCGTAGCTGTCGCTGACCGACGCACCTGAAGGATCGGTGGCCTTGACCAGTACGTTGTAATTGCCGGACGCGGTGCTGGTCGGCGTGCCGGTGAAGGTCAGGCTGGTGGCGTTGAAACTCAGCCAAGCGGGTAGGGCGCTGCCATCGGCCAGGGTCGCGGTGTAGCTGAGGCTATCGTTATCCGGATCGGTAAAACTGGTGGCCGGCACCGTGTAGCTGAACGGGGTGTTCTCGGTCGCGTTCTGATCCAGCAACGCCGTCGCCACCACCGGCGCATGGTTGACCGTTGGCGAAGTGGCAAAAACGAAATTGGCGCTGGTCAACTTACCAAGGTAGTTGCCGTCCAGTGCCACTTCGAAGCGGTTGCCATTGGCGTCGGCGGTCAGGGACTTGATGTACGTCTTGGTGCCGGCACTGTTGAGCACCAGGTACACGGTGTTGTTCTTGCCATCACCCAGGCCGGTGAAGCCCATGGCCGAGAGGTCGATCTTGTCGGCGGTGATATCGAAATCGGTGATCAGGTCGCCAAGGTTGGCGCCGCCGGTGTTGTAGTTGCGATAACTGTCCAGACGGTTGGAGAACACGAAGGTGTCCGCCCCGGCGCCACCGGTGAGGGTGTCCATACCGGCGCCACCGTCGAGCCTGTCGTCGCCCGCGCCGCCATTGAGGCTGTCGTTACCCGCGAGGCCGAGCAGGGTGTCGGCCGAATCGCTACCCAGCAGCGAGTCGCTGCCGCTGGTACCAGTGACCACCCGATTGAAGATGAAATTGCTGGCGGTCAGGGTGCTGGCGAGGTTGCCAGAGAGAATCAACTCAAAGCGATTGCCGCTGGCGTCGGCATCGTAATCCTTGATGTAGGTGCGGTCGTTGCTGGCGCTGTAGCTGACCTGCAAGGTGCCGCCACGGCCATTGCCCAGGCCCGTGAAGCCGAGGCCGGCGAGGTCGATCTTGTCCTGGGTGACGTCGAAGTCGGTGATGGTGTCATCGAAGCTTGCGGTTGCGTTGCGGTAACTGTCGGACTGAATGACAAAACGGAACGTATCGGCGCCGGTACCGCCGGTGAGTTTGTCGATGCCTGCACCCCCCACCAGAATGTCGCCACCGGCCCCGCCATTGATGGTGTCATTGCCGGCACCGCCGAAGAAAATTTCGCTGGCGGCGCTGCCCAGCAGGGTGTCGTTGCCAGCCGTGCCTTGCACGGTGGTCATCGGCACCGTGGCGCTGACGTAGCTGCCGTCACCATAGACCAGCGTGGCACCGTTGCTGGTGTGACTGATGGTGTTGCCGATGATGGCGTTGCGATCGGTGCCGTCTTCATTGCGCTCTGCAACGCCGTAGGTCGACAGGTTGCTGCCGCTGATGATGTTGCCCTGGATCGTGTTGTCGCTGCCGTTGAAGTACTTGCCGGACACGCCCGCGGTGTCGTCGTAGGACTGGATGATGATTTCCGGTACGGGGTTGCCCAGGGAATTGTTGTTGAGCGTGTTGTCGATGATCTCGACGTGGTTGCTGCCGTAGATGCGGATCCCGGCGCTGGCGTTGTCGTGAATCTCGACGCCACTGACGGTCACCTCGCTGGACAGTTTGATCAGCACCCCTTCGGCGCCGTTGCCGTACACCTCGCCACCGGTGATGGTGATGTTGCTGGGGGAGGGGATGTCCTCGCTGCCGCGCTGCACCACGATGCCATTGCCGCCGTTGTCGTAGGCGACGTTATTGGTCATGGTGAAATCGTGGGTGCTGGTGACGACGTTGAAACCGTGTCGGTCATTGTCGTAGGCGACGTTGTTTTCGAAGGTGCTGTCGCTGAGGAAGTCAGCAACGAAGCCGTCCAGGCCATTGCCGTGGGACACGCTGTTCTTGATGACCATGTTGACGGTCTGCTCGTGGGGGTCGAAACCGTACCCGGAGCAATCTTTTATCTCGACGCTGTCGAGGGTGACGTTGGAGTCGTAGCCTGCTTCGCCGGGAATGTAGCCGTTGAACCAACCGTCGATCTTGCCCGTGGTGTTGTTACGGTTGCCGTCGATGGTGAGGTTGCTGACGCCAAAGTCGTGGGTTTCCTCGCCATAGGCTGAGCGGATGATACCCGTGATCTTGGTGTCGGAGCCGTCAGCCACCTTGACGGTGGTTTCGCCCATACCGTCGCCGTACAGGTAGACGTTGCTCTTGAGCATCAGGCAACCGTCGGAGGGTTCCTCACCTCCCGAAACGATATAAGTTCCGGTCGGCATATACACCTGCCCACCACCTGCGGCGGCCGCTGCATTAATCGCACTTTGTATCGCCGCCGTGTCGTCTGTAATGCCATCTCCTTTGGCGCCAAAATTTTGTACATTGAAAATCATGAGCTTATCTCCGTATCAGGCGAAAACCTCGGTAGATGCCAATATTCCATCGACAGCTACCGTGTTATGACCCAACGGAGCGCAAAAGTTGTGACCGCATATCGGGGAAGCGTCAAAAAACCGAACTAACTGATTAGCGGTTGTGAGGTGTTTCGTAAAAGTAACGCTCTGTTGACGCTCGCTCAGTTAGCGAGCGATGCCGCAGTGGAAGGCGTGAGCGGCGGAATATAGGTATTAGCGGCCGTGCTTTTTATTACCTTCGTTTTCGCAGCTACCTTTTGGCAGAAGGATTCGCCAAGTAGCAAGGAACGGCAGCGCTGACACGTTCAAGGTCGCTTCGCAGATCTGCGATAAGGGTCTCGATGGCAAAACCGTTGTTGAGCGGGGCAATCGGGATCCCGGTGACAGTGAGGATTTCTTGATTGGAGGTGTCGTGATAAAAACGAACGGTCAGCGCCGCAGGTGGATCGACCGTACAGTCGCAGCGAGTCGGGAGGAAGCTTTGCTCTACGAGGTGGCGTAGTTCCAGAGTAGATAACATGGCGACATACCTTGACGGGAGTCAGCCAAATGACTTTTGTCAGACGTGGGTGGGAAAGCTCCTGGAAAGTAGATGCTTGGTAGGCTCCCTAAACACATTTGGCCAAGAGCCTCTTATTCAGTGTATTCCTGAACCCCCCGAGGGATTAGACCGTTTTTCTCTGGTGGCTCTGAAAGGCAGCGCATTCGTCGCGGTCGTTCAGACGGGGCTTTTTCTGAGAAAGTTTTAGGCAGCAATGCGCGAGAGGTTAGAGTGTTCATCAATGTCTGTTCGTAAGGACCCTCCACTCGCTTCGCATCGTCGCGCCAAGCGGTTTCAGCGAACGAACAGGGCAAAAAAAACCGTATATCAATCGTTATGTGAAAAATGAATCGTCCGCTGTTTGTTTCTCTAGATGGGCCCAAGGGAGCCGGCAAAACCACACTGTTGGAGGCCGTTACGAAAGCACTGAGGGCAGACAACAAAAAGGTGATCCGACTGTGCGAGAAAAAAAGCGATCCCTATAGGGGGGAAACAATGACCCTCGTAAACAAACTCGTCAGAAATCCCACCCGGGATTTGGAGTTGGAGGTTTGTGAGCGCTTTGCTGATAGCCGTACCTGGATTTCCCGGCACGTGCTGGCTAAACAGCCACCAGGCAGCATCATCTTGATCGATCGCTGGTACCCGTCTGATGCCGCGTTTCGCCGGATAGTCCCGTTTGCAGAGATTCTGCAGTTGAACATTGATCGAAACGTGCGAGTGCCAGATCTGCATGTCGGGGTTGTCACCGCCCCTGAAATTTCATGGGCGAGGGCAGCGGCACGACGGCGTGGGCTGAGCAGCACTGTCATCCATAAGCTGGAAGAACATGTCGCTTGTACCAAGGCGTTCGAGCGAGCGATTGCAGATCACGGCTGGGTTTTATGCCGTAATGAAGGAACGATCGAAGACGCAACGATGCAGGTGATTTCTGAGATCTATAAAGTCCTTCGCTGCCCTGTAGGCGAAGTTCTCTGCGCCGGCTTGTAGTGGTGAATGCAGGCATGCTCTGGCGCATTCGATAACGCCAGAGCCGCTGGCGGAATAAACGGCTCGCATACTGCGACCCTTGATCCGAGTGAAACAGCAACCCCTGAGGCCTTCCACATTGCTGGTAGGCCATGTCCAGCGCCTTGATAACCAGCTCGGCGTCCGGCTTTTCCGACAATGCCCAGCCCACTATCCGACGCGCACAAAGATCCAGCACAACAGCCAGGTAGTGCCATTTGCCCTGGGCCCAGATGTAAGTAATGTCGCCGCACCAGACCTGATTGGGCGCGGGGACATCGAACTCCCTATTCAACGTATTCGGGATATCCAGTCGTTCAACCGTCGCTCGTTTATAGGCGTGAGAACCAGGTTGTTTGCTCACAAGCTCAAGTTCGCGCATTAAGCTACGTACTTTGAACCAGCCCAGTTGCTCACCGTCTTCACGCATCATCGACAAGATGCTGCGGCTGCCCGCAGCACTGCGACTTTGCATGGGCTCATCCCTGTCCGACTCAGAATTCATGCCGGCCGCGAGGTGAACGCCAGGCGAACCGCAAGCAACACCAATACGAATGCCAGGCCCCGCGACTGCCACTTCGCGGACTCGCCTTTGTGGGACGCGTAACCCCGGATGATTCCCCCCACCAGGCCTAGCGCGACGTGGAAAAAGGTCGCGATCAGTGTCAACACCAGCCCCAGCATCAGGATTTGCTGTGCGACCGGAGAACTGCCCCGAACAACGAACTGCGGCAAAAACACCATGAAGAACAGCAGCGCTTTCGGGTTGAGCAAAGAGTTCAGCATCGCACGAATGAACACCGACATCAGCGAGGCCTGGATGGTGGAGTGGAGTGGAAGTCCGGCACGAACCCGTATGGCCTTCCAGGCCATCCAGAGCAGATAGAACGCACCGGCCCAGCGGATCAGGTCGAACGACGGTGGCCACTGCGCTATTGCGGCCGTGAGACCGGCTGCGGTGAGCGCGGTCAACACGAGGTCAGCTGCGCCAATTCCCAATGCAGCAACGACGCCGCCACGCCAGCCGTAGCTCGCGCCGTGCGCAATCACGAAGGCCATGTTGGGGCCGGGAGACATCAGCAACAGCAACACCGCCCCCGCAAACAGCAGTAGCGTCGATGGCTCTACCATGTGTGCTCCAGATCGCCGCGATAGACGATGTGAAGCTTGTTGCCATCAGGGTCTCGAAGGTAGGCGCCGTAGTAGCCCTCGCCATACCAGGGCCGCTCACCCGGAGTGCCTTCATCAGTACCCCCCAGCAGAATCCCCCCGGTGTAGGCCGTGCGTACGCTGTCGGGCGTTTCGGCATGAAACGCGAGCATGCTGCCATTGCCCGGCGTGGCCGCAAGGCCATCACGCGGCAAGTAGACATAGAACCTGGGCAGTGTGTGGGTTGGATGCACCCAGCAAGCCGAGGCGGGGCCTCCATCCGGGGTCACCACACGGCGGATCAGCCCGAGTGGCGCAAGCACGGCGTCATAAAAAGCCGATGCTCTTTCGAGGTCGGTGCATCCCACAGTAACGTGACTGAACATGTCTCAATCGATTCGACGCCACTGGAACGGTTGCGTCCTGCGCGCCGAGCTCGCCTCCTTGTTTTGTGAGGTAGTGGAGCCTACGCTCGCCACTTGATACACACAAAGAATTGTTCTAGGTACATTCAATGACGATGCCACGGTACAAAACCATTGCTGACCAGGTAGCGGAAAACATTCGCAGCGGACGTTTGCGCCCTGGAACCCAACTCCCGACGGTACGCACATTGATGAGCGAACATGGCATTGCGCTTGCGACAGCAGCTCGCGTTTACCGCACGTTGGAATCGATGGGCCTGGTGGTGGGTGAAATGGGGCGTGGCACCTTCGTGCGCGACACATCTCTTCCACGCGACCTCGGTCTGCAAACGGCATCCGAAGCGGGAATAATTGACCTGACCTTCAATAATCCAGCGGTTCCCGGGCAAGCAGAGTTGCTGAGGCAGGCACTGCGCAGCCTCGCATCGTCGGGCGATCTGGACGCCTTGTTGCGCAACGCCCCCCATGGCGGGCGTGCGCATGAACGAGAAATCGCTGCGATACATCTTCGCAATCGAGGGATTCGAGTCCCCGGATCGCAGGTGTTGATCGTCAATGGCGCGCAGCAAGGGCTGGCGCTCGCGATGATGGCGATACTCAAGCCGGGCGACGTGCTCGCTGTCGACGCGCTCACCTACCCGGGCATCAAAGCGCTGGCCGTCGCCCATCGCATTGAGCTTCTGCCTATACCGTTGGCTGATGGCAAGACCAATCTCGACGCGCTCGCGGCAAGTTGCAAGCGGCGTCCGGTACGCGCGTTTTATGCGATGCCAACCCTACACAATCCGCTGGGATCGATCATGCCGGCTGCCGACCGTAAGCGTTTGGTTGCGCTGGCCGAGGAACACGATTTTGCGCTGATCGAGGACGGCGCCTATGCGTTTCTAGCCGAGCCGGCGCCGAAGCCGTTGTTCATGCTCGCACCGAATCGCACGATCTACGTTTCCGGCCTTTCCAAAAGCGTCGCCTCGGGCTTGCGAATCGGATTCATCGCAGCGCCTGTATCGCTCATCCCTGCGCTCGAGCAAGCGGTGCGAGCCTCCACATGGAGTTCGCCATCGATCACCGTCGAACTGGGGTGTCGCTGGATCGAAGAAGGCGTGGTGGATGACCTGGAAGAGTTGAAGCGCAAAGACGCCGCGAATAGACAACGACTTGCCCGCCGCATTTTCGGCGGCATCAACCTGGTCGCGCATCCAAACGCCTACTTCCTGTGGCTACCATTACCCGAAGACATGCGGGCCGAGAGCATTGCTGCTGCATTGCGGCGCGACAACATTTTGGTCACGACAGCAGAGCCGTTTTCTGCTGCATCCCATGCGCCTAATGCGCTGCGCGTGGCGCTGGGATCGGTGCCTGTTGAAACGCTTGAACTCGCCCTGAAAAAAGTGAGAGTTGCCTGCGGCTATTAGTTTGAGTTTTCATACCATCATGTTCTTTCGCCACGTAGGATTATTGCTACTGGCGTGCGCTAAGCTCTCGTTTACATCGCTGTGATTGGCTACCCCTTACTTGATATGCCTCTACAGCAGTCCTCCTCCGTATATGCGATAACAGCTGCCCTTTGCCTCACCAGGCATCGATAAGTTCGCAACAAATACCACAGGCCGTTGTAGATTTCGCTCAAAGACTGGCTACTGGTTCTTGTCGTGATGCGTGTGCCCAGCGCGACGTCCTTCAGTACCTGGTAGACATTGCGGGCGGTGAGAGGGGGAGGTTGTGTTCAAAGTCGTTGTTCGAGTCATGACATTTCCCAGCCCGGTTAAGGGGCTGATATCGGTGTGATTTGCTGCCGTTCTGTGCTGGCAGTCAATCGCTCTAGTATTCAGCTTCCGCTATCGCCGTCGTAAAACTGTAATGTTACGGTCATAGAATTGACATGACTTCTTACACCTTCTTTCAGTCGGCCTTCGGCCTTTTTCATGGATGAGCAAGCCCCATGCGTCGTGTTGTATTCAATCAGAAAGGGGGCGTTGGAAAATCCAGCATTGCCTGCAATCTTGCCGCAGCGAGTGCTGCCGAAGGCTACCGAACGCTTTTGGTTGATCTCGATCCTCAGGCAAATTCGACACACTATCTCACGGGCCTGATCAACGAGAGCATCCCTTCGGGCATCGCCGATTTTTTCAAACAAACACTATCCGGCGGCTTCGAAGGTCGAAGGAATCGCGTGGTCATAACCGAGACCTCTTACGACAACCTTCACTTGGTGACTGCCAGTCCTGAACTGTCAGACCTCCAGTCAAAACTCGAGTCCAAATACAAGATCAATAAGCTGCGCAAGCTCCTGGTTGAACTGTCCGAGGACTATGAGCGCATCTATATCGATACACCCCCGTTTCTCAACTTCTACACATTCAGCGCGCTGGTGGCTGCGGACAGTTTGCTAATCCCATTCAATTGCGACAGCTTTTCTCGCCAGGCGCTGTATCGCGTCATCGCGCAGGTAGAGGAGCTACGTCTTGATCACAATGAAACACTGAAAGTAGAGGGGGTAGTGGTCAACCAGTTCACGGGGCACACTAGGCTTCATCAAAATCTCGTTGATGAGTTATTGGCCGAAGGTTTACCTGTGCTACCGGTGTACCTAAGCAGCTCCGTCAAGATGCGCGAATCTCACGAAGCTTCAGTACCCATCATCCATTTGGCCCCTCGGCATAAGCTTTCTCGGGAGTTTTTTGGTTTGCTGGATGCTCTGGAGCGAGCCGCTTAGCTTCATCAATGACGGGTTGCTACTAGCGTAATTGCCCCCTCAGGTTCTCCCTCCGGCTAGCATCAAATGAGCCGGAGTCGGTAATTCAAGCCAGTTCGTGCAGCTGAAATATTGACGAAACATTCTGGCCATATGATTCGTGTCACTGAAATCCAAGGAGTTGGAGATGAATCGACCATCAAGAAGCATGCGCAAACTGCTCGACGCCGTTGCCACCAACAATGAGGCAGCGGCGCTTGATGTGATGCGTGCTGCTGAGCAGCTCCAAGACGAAGTGCTACGCCAACGGTTGCTCAACATGATTCACCGGCTCAACCAGGACGCTAATGACTTACGAATGGCGCGTGACGATATCCAGGGCGGAGCGATAAAGCTCGCATGATTGGGCTCGGAGACGTTTCTTAGTCGGTATGCCGCACTGGTCTCTTGGGCCAAGGGCGTGTTGACCTATTCCGAGCTATCCCGATGGTCAGCCGGGTAGTTGGGGCGATGTTCATCTGCTTCGGAGCAGCCATCCTGACCCTGCGTCGACAGGCTGCATAAGAGGAGGGCGGCTACCCGTAGATGATCCTGAATGATAGGCGTCAGATGCCACATGCAGTTTGCTTAGGCATGCAGCGGTTTCAGGTGCGAGTACGCACATGCTAGCGAGACCGTCGGCACGCGGGTCAACTTGGCCTCGGCGTCAACAGCTCCGGGTGAGTAGTAGGTAGATCACATTGCGATAGGGGTCGAAATACAAGCAGGAATGTGGTGATGAGTCCGCAGGTATGAACGCCCTCATCTGTTCGCGCGTCCTGAGCACGAGCTTCCAGTCCATGAAAGCTTCCATGTAGCCCCGCCCCCAGTTGTCCGGTGTAAAGTTTGCGATCAGGAGTTTCCCTCCTGGATTCAGTTTACCCATCAGCCAAGCTGTAAGCGCCATTGCCTGGGCGCGATTTAGGTAGTCATAGATGCCAATGCTGTAGATGAAGTCGAATCCATCGTAATCATCACTTTCAGGCAGCTTCTTGACATTGCACTGCCACTTGATGATTTTCGAGCAAGCTAGAGTGGCAGCCGCCAGCGTCTCTGCGTCATTATCAAATGCGACGAAGCGCTGGATCCGCTGTCGGGTCTCTGGTTTGAGAAGCTCCAGTTCTCGGCAGTGGCCACAAGCGACGCTCATGATGGAAAGCGCTTCCCGATGGGACGCCAGCCGCTCAATCAAGCCTGCAATGTGCTCACGACGCTAGCGTACGCTCAGCGCGTTTGGGCTTGAGGTGACAACCTCGAACATTAATTTTCCGATCGCGCTGGAGTCGGGAGGAGGATTCTGAAAGTAGGCGTAATCCAGCATTACAGCGTCCCCTGGGTAGCCTCTGGGTTTTTTGAAAGCTCGTAAGGTGTAGGGGTCTTCCTGGAGTAGTTGAAAAATCGGATGTTCACGACATTGATCGACTATGTCGTCCTGCCAGAGCGTGTCGGGCAAACTTTGGCGGTACTCCGTTAGCAGCTCGGTCATGCAAGTGATGGCGTGCATATGGTCGCCACGGAGAATTTCTTGCTGGAAAATATCAAGTCCGCTAATCAGGCCTCTCATCATCAACCTCAGCTGCGCCGCAAAGTAGGTGAGCCACTGGTATAGATTAGTAGAACCGGTGCAGTGCAGCGCCTCACGGAGAGTCATATTGCGAATCTGCGCATCGCATCGACTCTACTGAATATGGTGAGGACAAGGCTGGAAACGAGCGCTGTACTCGATCCTATCGGTAGACTGGAGAGGGGAGTGCTTGCGTGAGACTCATCAAAGATTTGATGGGCAAGGAAGCTAAAGCTATTTTTGTTATCGCTCTTTCGGGCTTGAGCCCGGCTCGACCCCAAGTCTTCACATGCCCTGGGCGAGTCACTCCACAGTTGGCCCGTCATGATTGATTCAAGAAGCGTATTACGGATGCCTTATTTCACCTCGGCGTTGCCACGCTGTCCGCTATCCCAGGCCTCAGTCAGCTTGTCTATTCGATCCGCAATCTGAGGTGTTTTTGATAGGACTAGGCAACGCGTGTTGCCGACAAATTCCTCTATCAAATACAGCGAGTCGCCAACATCAAGCTCCAGCTCCTGCATCGCTTCGTCTGGGATTCGAATTGCACCGTCCCCATCCCATTCTTCGATCATGATTTTCATAGGTCCGGGTGCGCCAGGAACGCCGTATCCTTCCGCATCGGATATTGGGTGGAGGCATAGAAACCTACCTGATTGAGGTATTGGCAGGGATGCTTGGAATTGAGCATGAATTGACTCAGCAGACCCACGTGCTAGCACCCCGAAGTAAAACTTACAATTTCATGAAGAATTGAAAATCTGATACAGAATAACGGCTTAGTGCACTTTGTAAAGCTCCTGCTCGAATTTCTAGTGCAGAATTACTACCGCTTAACCTTAAACAGATTTTAGTCCCCGTTTCGGAGTAGAAGTAATTATTCGAAATGGGGAATGAACCTAAAACTTGCAAGGTGGCTCCGCTCTGCTAAGGTTATGAAAGAATCTAACCGGAATGCCCCTGACAAAAGGAATTGAATCAAAGGTCGGCATATCCTCATGCTTATCATGGGGATAGTTATGTCCGCGAAAAGTGTAACTTATAACTTCACATCCAGAAAAAGAGCCTTTGGCAATCACTGGCTCATATTCAGCAATAAAGCACAGTGCGTACTTTCGTTGCTCAGTGACCGAGAGGTCGCACATTGGGTGTTGAACTTAGAGTTCTGCTCAAATATAAAGTCATTTGAATTCGGTGATTATGAGGTAGAAATAGAGATAAATGGCGAAAAAATATTCGCGAAATATCGCCTGCGAGTAGAGTCTAATAAAGGTGTTGAGTATCACAAAATCTCGGTAAGTAAGGGCGAGCAAAGCAAACGGGATGCAGGCTTTCTGGATAATTTCTTATGGCGCGAGAAGCATATTAGATTTAGACATATTACGGATGAGGATCTTAATTGCCAAAGGCAAAAGATATTTCCGTTGCTGAAACTTTCAGCTTTTTTGACTGCCAGTCGAGGACAATACATTCCACCAAATCTAATAGATTCTGCGAATTTGTATTTTTCGAGGTTCAGAAAGGGGACGTTATTGCATTGTCTCGCTGCTTTAAATGAATACAGCAAAACCACTGTGATGTTACAAATATATCGCTTGTACAATTCTGGCAAGATTTTGATAGCTTTCGAGGAAACCCCATTTTTATTAGACTCAGAATGGAGCCTTAATAATGAATGAAAGAGGGAGGGAGCCAATTAATCCTATCTATGCGTCAGTCGATGCTGCGCAGGTGCCTGAAGATAAAAGGGCAGTGTTTCTGCGCCGTCGCTTAGCAGTGAGAATGCGTTTAGATGGGGAGTCATTGAGCGAAATTTTTGTGCAGACAGAGATCATTGCATCTGAGGTGAGTCGCTTAATCAAGCGATTCAAAGCAAAGGACGAAAATGGTGTTTGTTTTGGGGATGCGGCGTGCATCCCTGGCTTTAGAGTAAAACAATATGATCGAAAAAAACCTATCCAGCCAAAAAAAACTGAGCAGAAAGGCGGGATGGCAGGAGCAATGTCTAATCTATTAAAAAATTTTCCAAATATTCTGCCTCGTTTTGTCAAAAAAGTACTTCGGCAGGATGCACCTGTTGGGAAGGGAATGAAATATCAAAAGACACTTCTATTCCAAAATTTTTATGAAATATGCAGGCATGAAGGCGTAGGAGAAAATGACTGGCCTTTTTGCCAGCTCAGAGGCGCAAATAAAACTATATCAGGTCTGATAGATAAAGTACTGGAGCAAAACTTCCAAGCTGGGGCGCTAGCGGTTGGAGGTCGCTTGAGTCTCATTCATACTGCTGTTTGCAATGGGATTGAGTCATTGTTTGGTCAATGTGATGTTTTGGATGTATTAGAAATTGACTCCCATTTTCTGGATGGAAAATTTGTGCTTAATATTAAAGGGGATCGTCGGCTTACAACAGATGATATTGTCGACAGATTCTGGTTGATATGCGCACGATGCAGGAGAAGTAAAGCGATTTGCGCCGCCCGGTATGTTTTTTCAAGTCAAGTCAGCGCGCTGGATATATTCCAAGTGATTTGTGATGCATATCTTGGAAACTGGAAGCCAAGAGTAAAATTTAGCATCGCTGATCTGACGTACGTTGAAGGTGCGGGCATGCCATACTATGTTTTCCCCGAACTTAGATATCACAGCATTGCGGCAATATATTTCGATAACGCGATGCAGCACTTTGCCAAGGATGTTCAAAGCCTGTGCTTAGATAAATTGGGCATTGCAATTGACTACGGGCCGCTAGGTAATCCCGGGCGTAGAACAAACATCGAGGGATTGTTTAATACCCTGGCCAGTCATGTGCTTCACCCGCTTTCTTCAACAACAGGCCGACACCCTCACGATGGGCGATCAGACGTGCCCGAGAAGGCGGCGATTTATTATGATATTAATGTGGATGAAGCGTTGGAAGTATTAGATGTTTATATTGCTAATTATAATGCCACTCCTTGCGGTGGCGCCAACAAAGGAAATAGTCCTCTTGAGGCAATAAAAGCCTACAAGGATTGCGAGAATTTATTTAAACCCATTGTAAATGCAGTCCTAATAAACTCAAAGGACGTCAATTCTTTGTGTCGCAAGGTATTTGTCAGGGGCAGCATTAAAAACGGTATACGTCCACGCATCAAGCTGGATAAAGCGTTATATACCAGCCCAATTTTGGCGGAAATGCCGAGCTTAATAGGGCAGGAAATAATTGTTAGAATCGATCCGGATGATTATAGAACCGTCACTGCGTACTTGCTCAGCGGTCTACCTCTCGATGTGTTAACTGTAGAGCTCGCTTGGCGAGAATATAAACATAGCGTTCAAACAAGAAAGCTCATTAATAGAGCAGTGAGTAAAAAAGTATTCGAGATTTGTCGCGGTCAGCGCCCTGTTGTTGTATATCAAAACCATTTATTGAAATCGTCAACTGCACGGAAAAATTTAGAGTTGCAAAGATTGTTAGCTGAATGCCCGGAGCTCAGTGGGACTGCTGGTCACGTGGAACAGAGCATTGCTCGTAATGCTGAATGCAGTAATCAGAACGAGGATATTATTGAAACTCCGAAATGGCGCTCTCTTCCTATCTTCAATTTTGAGGACGAATAAATGCCTAATCTCAGTCATCCCGCATTAAAAACCTATTTTCGGCTGAATACACCTGTATTGAAGGAGGTCATAAAGCAAGTTTTTTTTGAAATTGCGATGCAAAAAACGGGGGTAATCTATCAGGGGCCTGCACGCATTGGTAAAACACGGTGTTCGAAGGCGCTTAGTGAAGAGGTGGGAGCCAAATTCAAGGATGTGTTGGTAATTAGGCTCATCGCTGTTGCTCGCGAAAACGCGAAGCATAGGTCTACCATAATACATCAATTGATTGAGCAGGAAAGGATACCAATCAAGTCGCGAGACAGTAGTATTGTGAGGTTTAACTTATTGGTTGATCGTATAAAAAACAAGATGGAAGAGAGTGGTAAGACTCATTTTTTACTAATTATCGATGAGTTGCAACGTTTTGCAAGCGCAGATTTCTATCAGCTGGCTGATTTGATGAACGTTCTCGATAGCATAGAAATAAAAATGACCGTGATATCCTTTGCCATGCCGGAGATCGTTGATCTGGTAAATGATCTTAAAAATGTCGAACAGTTACAAATCATCGCGCGATTCATGAGTGATGTGCGAGATATGTCTGGGGTGAGCAGCGAAAAAAATCTATTTCAAATTCTGAAGCTCTACGACAATGATATGGTTTATCCGTTGGCCAGCGGAATTACGTACACTCAAAGCTTTTTTCCAGAGGCTTTCGCGCGCGGCTGGAGAATCAGTTCGATTGCTCCTCAATTTTGGGCGGAAATGAATAACAAAGCGTCAGGCCGTTACGTTGGCAACCTACCAATGGAACATGTGACTAGAGTCGTACAATATTTTTTTTTAATGAGAAGTATGGTTGATGGGCGTGACGACGCTAGTCTTCCGATAAAAAATGATGATATTCGGGAGGCTGTAAATGTTAGCGGGTTAGAGACTTTTTGTCGAACTGCTTCGATGGGTGTTAAGCGATGAATATATATATTCCAAAAAAGATATACCCCTACGAATCCTACATTTCTATTTTTTACAAAGTCATGAGATACAGCTACTTAAGGGGCGAGGATCTCCTCAAAGATAGTGGAACCACGTATAGTCAGCATCGAATGCCATTCGTAGTTCCGAACTGGTTGGTTTCGTCAGCATCAGAGGAGAGCGACTCACACATCCCTACTCAGTTTGCTCCATCTCAGCAAATTTTAAATCCAAAAGCGAGCATACGATTTTGTCCACTATGTATGGAAGTAGGGTTTCACTCGGTATTTTCGTGTATTAAATTTTATCGTTATTGTTCGATCCATGACGTTGAACTTGTCGAAATGTGCCCTGAATGCTTGGATCGTTTCAACGGTAATACTCCCATTGATTCCTATTTTTACGAACGGAAAATACGTGGTGCAACACAAAAAATTTGTAGTGTTTGCAACCTTAGCTGGCCTGATTTAGGCCATCGCTCTAATTTCAATGTGGATAGCGCATTTATGGCTAGAACGCTGGAAATTGGCAACCTCGAAGCAAAATGGTTTCGAGCGTTAATGCGGGGTGTTTTCAGTGGCTCGTATCATTGTGCAGATTACTATAGTAATGATATGGCTAGAGAGGCTTTGGTGGTGCCTATCGAGCGGCTATTGGGTATTTCAAGTCCGGACCGATTGGTCGGTCAGATATTTAGTCATCAACCAGTGCATTGGGTAACTCCTGACTCTCCGAATAATGAGCAATATGACTATCTTGAGCTTGATGATTATCAACCGATCCGGGAAACGCTTTATACTTGCTGCGAGGCGCTAGAGGAAAAATATCTTCGTGGTCATCAGGATTGTTTGGCACGTATCAACTCGTTGACGGAGTATGGTGCAACGACTGGAGTTGTCTGTGGCTTTTGCTCATGTGCTTTGGCGTACGTCCTAATGCGGTTGAGGTTGGCTTGCATCAGGTGGCCTACAATCACCAGTGTTTCAGGTAAAAAGTCTGGATTCGACTGCTTTATCCAGCGGGCGCCATGCCCCTATAGCAGTGCTGCTATATCTAAAATTATTACCGCGTGCTATTTAAGCTTTCTAGGAGAGATTCAATATTGGATTGAAAAGGGTATTAGCTTCACTATAGTGTTGAATGCAGAGTTTCCTTGGTATAGAGCGGGAAAGCATCAGAGTTTTTTTATAAGGCGAAGTAGCTATCGCTTTCGCAACTCTTGCACCCAGGATTTGGATTATCAGCAGTTATTTAAAGTGACTCGGAGCTCCAAGACGAGCGGACTATGCATAATCTACGATGACAATGAAGTTTCCGTTCATAATGTTTTAACTTTCTAGGAGGTCGTAAGGCTGTATGATTCTCGTCGGAGTACAGGGCGGTGTTCCTGCCTTAGCAGGCTTTTATTATATCCGCCGCTTTGATTGATCCAAGCCTAACACGCGGCCCAGAATTGGATAACAATTCAGTTGCACGGCTATTCAATAGATTTCCGGTCTGGAAGTAACCCATTAGCTACTAACACTGCGGTGTTCGGTCATGGTCATGATTTCACCTAGCGGCGCTCCTTGGCGTCCAGCCTCGGTGACAAATCCCGACCTTAAATTGTGCGCAGCCCAATCTCCCTCCAAGCCTGCCAGCTTCGGCCGACGCTTGCGCGATGCGCGCTACTTTATCTGCCGATAGGGCGTGCTTCCAACTTTGTTGTCTTTATACATTTGGCGAACAGCGGGCCACTGTCGGCGGGAGAGACAGCCAGCCAGGCGAAAAGCGCTTGTGCTGCAGGTCCACGCAGCGGCGTCTCACGCCGCACACCGCACACCGCCGGTGTCAGGCTTGGTTACGTAGAGGGCGTACAGCCAGGTGTCGGCATCGAGTTGACGCACACCGCCCGACCTGCAAACCCACCACTTCCGAACGGTAGCGACCGCCGCCACTCTAGGCCAGCAGGAGCAGCGCGCGGTCACGCACGCCGCGCACGCGTCGTCCGAGGTGGCGAGCAGCTCCTGCAACGGTTCGAGCATAATCGCGCTTCTTTTGCGCACCGTCACTCCCTAAAGAGACTGCGCTTTGCGCGCTTCGCGCAGTAGAGTTTTCAGCGCCGACGCCTCGATCGGGCTATCCCACTTATTGATCCGGTGCAATTTCCCCAGCAACGGCCAGGCGGTGACTGACGGTATAGAAGGCCAGTGCTCCAGGCTTGGCTTTGATTCGCTCCGCCACCAAGGCGACGTCTATGCCGGGCGGTAACAGGTGGCACACCCAACTTGCTCTTGCGGCAGCGACAGGTGATCGAGGACAAACCGAATCGCGACCGCCGGCGGCAGCGGGGCATCCTTCAGCACATGGTCATGACGCAGTTGCAGCCAGGCTGACCAGTAGGTTAGGGCGCTGCGGTAACGGCGTACCGTATTGGCAGACGTTCCCACAGCGATGAACGCCGCCGCGGCCTTCTGGGCCTTGAGCGCGAGGAAATGCGAGTCCAGCGGGGTTTCGTCAACCAAGATGTGCTCATTCGTAAATTCTATTACGTTCAACGTTTTTTAATTCCAATTAAAAAATAATAGAGTCGGATAACATTAAATTATCAGACCTAATATAGCCGGAGATGAACCATGGCAGTAGGGGTGCCGGAAAACGACGTATTTGCCGCGGCGGACGCGGTGTTGGCCCGTGGCGAACGGCCGACCGTGGAGCGCGTACGCCTGCAACTGGGCCGCGGCAGCCCCGCGCGGGTCGGCGGCCTGCTCGACCAATGGTGGGCACGGCTGGCCGAGCGGCTGAACGGCGAGACCCGGCTGCCGGCACTGCCGGGCGAAGTGTCGCAGGCGTTTGTCATGGTCTGGCAACAGGCGATTAATCTGGCGCAGGGCGTCGCCGAGCAAGCGCTGGCCGAACAACGCCATGTGCTGGCCACCGAGCGCGAGCGGGTGGCGGCGGTGGAAGATCTGGCGCGTCAGGACGCCGCACTGGCGCGGCAACAATCCGCGGCATGTTGTCATCGATGCATCGGCAGGCTGGGCACGTCACTGTTTGCGCCTCATGAATGACCGTGTTTTCAGGATGTTTCCAGGTCCAGTTACCGGCTTGATAGACCGGCGTCACACTGCAGGCGGATGGCTGAACCCTCACCGCTGCAACCAATAGATGTCATGCGTGGCGCTGTCCGTCGATTGAGTAGTAACTCTGCCTGACAGGCGTTTTGCGGCATTCCAGGCTAAAGAAATCCAGCTAGGCAAAAGCCACTGCGCGTTTGAGTTTGTAGGCATGATCGGCATGCAGAAACACCACCGAACCATGGGTCTCGACACGTTCCACCGGATGGTTGGATGTGTCGTAACTGGACGGCCTGGAAATAAAGGCAATCACCTAATCTTGCAGGTTGTTCATTCTCGCCTCCACGCCGTCTGCGGACGATTCGGCCGTGTGAAGAAGGGAAGTACCGCCCGTTGATATTGATCAAGCAGGGTGAAATGAAAGGCTGCGCGTTTTACAGGCCTCACGCCGGTATTTGATATTTATCAACGCCAGTCACATTCCAGCGGAGCAACCTAAGTTAACGCTGGTGCTTGATCCGGCGTGGACGCAACGGCTGATCCCTGCGATGAGCAGCGGTAGGCGTTGAAGTCCCTCTGCCTGGAGTCAGATCATGATCCAGTATCAACGGTTGTTACTCATCACCCACCTGGCCCTGCGCCATTCTCCGGCGATCGACCATGCAGCTGCGCTGGCCAGGGCCAGTGGTGCAAAGTTGCATATCACGGCGTTGATTCCTTCGTTAAAACTGTTGTCGCTGCTCGAAGAAGGCGATCGGGAAACAGCTCGGGAGCGTTACCTGCAGGACCATCGCGACTGGTTGAAGGACCAGGCCAGAAAACTCCATGGCAGAGGGATCGAGGTGACCACCGAGTTGGCTTGGGCTGATGACATGGAGCAAGACATCCTTGATCACGTCAGGAAATTGCAGCCCAACTTGTTGATTAAGGAAATCCAACACGACTCATCACTCAAACGCGCGTTCTTCACTCCTCTGGACTGGCACTTGCTGCGCCACTGTCCGATACCGGTATATCTGGTGGGCGGGGTTCGTCATGCCTTGCCGCGCAAGGTTGTGGCGGCGGTTGATGCGTCGGCGGGCGCCCCTGAAAACAACGAACTGAACGACCATATCGTCCAACAGGCTTCCAGTCTCGCGGTACAGTGTGATGCCGAATTGCACTTGCTTTATGCCTATGACATTTCTGAAGACTATCTGGAGGAATTGGGCGGTGGCTTGAAACTGTCGGAGCTGACCAAATGGCGGCGCAAAGAGTTGGAGAAATCGTTCCTGAAGCTCGCCGGCCGGTACGGTGTTCCCGCTGACCGTAGGCATTTCGTACTGGGACATCCTGTTACGGCGCTAAGCGAGTTCGCCAACAAGCATCACGTGGATGTGATCGTGATGGGCCGAGTCCAAGACCACGACCTGGTCAAGCTTCTGGGCAGCACGACTGAACATATTCTGTACCAGGTGCCTTGCAGCGTTCTGGCAGTCTAGAACGGACAAGGCCATGTGTAACAACACGACAGGTGTGATCGCCTGAGGAGGTTTTCCATGACACAAAACCCCTCATTGCAAACCACATTACAGGACCGGTCAGCGACCGGTCGACGTCTGGTGGGACCAGATGTCTGTAGCTTCTCTTGGAGGTTGGTGATTGATAATGGTCTTCCTATAATAATTGGTGTGTTAGTGAGGATTTGATATGAACGTCTTGCTGAATGAACTGCACGCTTATCATCATGAAGTTGCTACCAAAATTACCCAGATCAAAAGATTGCTGGGTAGGGTGAGGCATGAATCTGCTGGTGCCGATGACTTCAAGCAGTTGTTTAAGATGCTGGAAGCCTTGCATGGTGGTGCAGAGCGACGCCATCATGAAAATGAAGAGCTTATTCGGCAGGCCTTGCTAGCGACTGACGCACCGATCCACCAACGGGTCAAGGATATCGAGCGAGATCATCTGGCATTTGAGCGTATTGCTGGACAGCTCAAGATTTTGGAGGACTCAACTCAGGAGGCGAGAGTAATCGCTGACACCATCGATGACTTCATCAGGAAGTACTACGATCATATGGAAGCTGAGGAGAGTATTTTCTTTCCGATGGCTGATAAGTGGCTATCAGACCTCCAGTGGGAGGAAACAGAGCGTCAATGGCATTAATCGGAATTCTTATCGCCCTCCTTCAGTTGGATTTGGCCGCGATTTAGTATTTGAACTTTCAAAGCGATTGTGCGAAAGGCATATTTAAATGATATCGACGCCTTTCTAGAACGTGTATATGCGGAGTTAAAAAACTTTTGCCTGATAAAGAGATGTTCTTGGCAAATGACTGTATTGAGTCATATTGCACAATGCTAAAGGAGCAAGGCACACATTTTACTGCTGGGAAGAAGGACTCGCTTGCAGAGAGTTCGATGCGCGAACAGCGGGTAGGTGGCACACAAATCGAGATGTAGCAATAACAAGGGCGCTTATTCCTGACCTCATATGCTTAAGGAATAAAACGATAGCCAACACCCGTTTCGGTAATGAGGTGTCGCGGCAGGGAAGGGTCCGCTTCGACTTTTTTACGTAAACCGCCCATAAAAACTCGAAGGTAAGGCGTATCGGTGGTGTGCAGGCTTCGAACTCGAGTGCGCACACCGTCAACCCCGCTTCAAGGGCAGTTCGAGTCGGCGTAGTGATTTCAAATTGAACGGGCCGATGCGTCTTTTGCTGCATCACGATGGCACGTGAAGACACGTGATTCCCCCGCAACGTCTCGGACGCAGCTTCGTCAGATCGCAAGCCCGAAGTTTGCTATCGATTGCCAAATCGAAAAGCGCCAGATCTCTCACTTTTGAAGCAAGCTCAAGCCTGATCCGGATTCCCCAGATATCTCGCAAACGCAGCGGTGATTTTTGGCCAACCAGCTTTCCCTTGTTTCAAGGTAAGCGACTCACAGGTGTGACAGTTTTCATGGAGGGACCTCCTTCTTGTGGGAGGTCAAGGATCGTCGGGTGAACGCATACCGACATGTTGGTGGCGGTCATCGATGCTAATCGACCAGTGCTGGGCCTTACGAGCCAACATTGCTCCGAGCCCGTCCCTCGCCTGGATACTGCAAGCACCAGCCATGCTGATAGAATTGGGCAGGTTTCACAAAGCGCCCCTCTGAGGCAGAGCATGATTAAAGAATTGACGGAAGAAGAGATGCGCCGAGCGCTGTTCGGTTACGCAGAGGTACCTACGCCGGTTAACGCGCCCAGTGTGCAAGAAGCCAATCAGGCCGGCGTGACCGTGACGCCAGCAAAGGCAGCGACAAAAAATGGGGGTTCGAAAGCCTTCACGCCGAGGCTAAGGGTCACCCTCCGGGTAGGAAATGAATTCGAAGGTGAAACGTACGAGATAATCCATGAGGCCGATACGCTGAGCACCCTCTTGGCAGAGCAAGAAGCTACCAAGGCTGCGAGGAAAAAGTTCACGTATGTGGAAGTGATTTCGGTCAAGTCGATGTAACAGCGATCTCACTTAGCTCGCGCCAAGACTTTGAACCGTCCTGGCAACGCACAGCTTCGCCAAAGCATATGTCGGGCCTGTCACCTCAAACGAAGCTTCCAAGGACAGGCTACTGTCGACCCATAGCTGCCGGTGAGCAACGGCAGAGTTTGGCCAATAGAAGATATTGGAAAGGTTTTAAAGGGCGATCCCTCTTTTGCATGCCTTTCATTCGAAGGCTCGGGGCCACAAGTTGTATCGATCTTTTCATCGGAGTCTTCGGAGGGAGCTTGCTGTGGTAGCCCATAGCCGCTAGTACTTAAACGTAACCCGATGAGGATGCCAGGATGCCCCCAAGATTTGTTGTTGTTCCCGCAGTACCGAAGGAGGCGGGCGCAATACGCCATGGGGCTCGCTTCTACTGCCAAACCGATCCGATAGGTTTCGACATTTATGACAATGAGAAAAAGCGAAGGCTGAACAAAAGCCATCCCAGTCGAGACGAAGCTGAAGCTGAGTGCCGTCGGATCAACCTATAGCGACCCGCTAGCGCTGTATCTACCCGAGTAGAAGGGGGAATCATGAAATGCGCGTGCTGGATTTGCTGGGGTGATGCTTGGCGTAAAGGCATTTACGGTGACTCGGACGAACTGGTATGCCTGGGGTGTGGCCGGTACAGAATCAGCAGGAGTTTTTTGAAGGAGAATCTGGGCAAGAGTTTCGACGTCCAGAAAATGAGAGAGGAGCTTGAACGCTGGCGCACTCTGGGACAGGTGCCTGTCGTGAACTTCCACAACGCACGCTTTACCTGGAAATACCCTGAAAACGACGACAGACTCGTTGGCTGGCCTAGCCGTTAGGATCAGTCGTGCTTTTTACCAATTGAGAGAGTCTGTTGGACGTCGTCTAAGGCCTGCCATGGGAGGATTCCTAAAGGTGCCCTCACGCAGCCTGTCCCATGAAGAAATGCTTTGTCCCTATCGAGTTCAGACTGCTCCGCATGGCAAGTCTTGCAGCTGACGACGCCGTGGGAAATCGTCCAGTTTGCATTCCATTCCAGAAGTTTTTCGGCCGGTGTCATTGGAGTAACGCTCTCTGGGAACAACACGAGTTTGTCGAGTTTCTTAGCCTCTGTACGGATGACAAGCGCTGAGTCGTAGCAGTTCAATTGACCGACTGCTTTTGGCCGTTTTTTGCCTGTCGGGAAGGACGGCAAACGACCCAATATGCCGGTGGCGACAGGCGTCATCTGCCCAAAGCGGTCTTCCATCGAAGATTGCCTTCGGAACAGTGCCCATTCAAGTATCAATGTCTGGATAAGTCCATTGGGGCCGATTCGCGAACGGCTTTCCTTCTGAGCTACGGCAATATCGGTCCGCTTCAATCTGCCAGTACCGATGTATGCAGAACATCGGTACTGGCTTCGGCGCTACTTGACCTCCTCAACCTCATAATTCACATAGCCGAACTCGTTGCTGCGAGCGGCCATGTATTTGCCGTTTTGCTCGAAGACTGTGGCCTCGAAGGGGGTGCCGCCGAGTGTTGTCACTAGATGTCCGTCCTTGATTTCATATTTGGCCGGCACGCCAAACTGGCCGTCATGCAGCATGTTCAGGTATTCCCCTTGCATAGACGGCTTGCCATCGACGCTGGTGACCAGGCGTTGGCCTTCGGTGCCATAGACGATCTCGAACGTCTGGCCGGTGACGGTATTGCGTACCTTGATGGTTTTACCCACCACGTAGGCTTGCAACTGCTCGTCAGTGAGCGCTTTGGCGCCTTCGGTTTTCAGCTGGTCGATGGTTTTTCCAGCAGCGACAAGCTTGCTGTCCTCAACTGTCGGCGTGTACCAGATCGGCGAAGTCCACGCACGTTCCTGGACGGTGGCCGAGACATCGGCCGGTGGTGGCACTTGCAACTTGGACGCGTCATAGGTGCTCCAGCGCGGGGTCGGAATCTGTAGCACGCGAGCGTAGTAGAACGCGTGCTGGGCCGGATCGAAATCCGGATCGACCCAGACTTTTTTCAGCTCGGTGGCACCAATGGTATTGGTGTAAGTCGCCTTGGAAACATCGACCGTGGAGCCCACCGATGGGATTTTGCCGGTGGCCTGGTCCGGTTGGCGATCACCGGACCAGGCGACGTCGTAGATCTTCTCGAAGGTCTGGCCGTTTTTGGTCCAGCCCTTGATGATCTGGATTCGGTCGAGGTTGCCATCGTCGGCATCCTTGACCGCCCACACCACGAAGGACGGCGCCTGTTTACCCTGTTTACCCTGTTTTGCCGGCAAGTCGCCGCCCATGGGAACGCCCTTGGCGTAGGCAGCATGCACCCAGTCCTTTTCATTCCACACACTGCTGTCGAAACCCCAGCCACCAAACATGCGCACGGGGATGCGCACGCCGCTGGTGCCATAGACCTCTTTGCGCTTCATGGCATCGAAGATCGACTCACGGGTGTTCTCTTCGGCCCAGACACCGGCCAAACCGGAGGTGCTGGTTTGCAAGGCAATCATCCCCGAGTTCTGTTTGCCGGAAAGACGCGCCGCCGGGGTGCTGTCGGTAAAACCGTGGGAGCCGAAGTTGTAGCTCTGTGAATAAGGAATCACCCCGTTGTGCGAGTCGCTGGCGCCGACCACGCCCATTTTGTAAGGGTTGTATCCACGAGTTTGCTGCAAAGCCATGCCGTTTTGCCAGGCTTGCCTGATGTAACTGCCATTGAGTTTCGACGTGCTGTTGTCGATGCCGAGTAGGAAATTCATGATTTCATAGTTGGCAAATTCGTCTGTCGGCGACAGTTCGGGGTGGGTTTCCGAGGTGCCCTTTACCTGGTGAATTTCGGTGAGGGATTCATTGCGCATCCGCGTCTCGGCCCAGGCGGCATCGATGGGGCGGCCACGCTCATCTACGTCCACCGGAAACATCAGGCCGTTGCTGAGGTTGGCATTGTGGGAGATCGCCAGCACCTCGTTGCCTTTTTTGCGTTGATCGTCCATCCAGCCCCACAAATCCTCCGGTTTGCCCGAATCGAGGGCCGTGAAGGGCAGGTCCGGCACCTTCTTCGAGTCGCGGAAAAACACATTGCGGTGCATGTTTTGATTGTTGGGGGCTGAGGTCCATTCATAGGCGACAAACGTGGTGAACTTGCCGGGTTTGTAGTACTTGTCGGCGATGGCGATGTTCTGCTGCCAGATACTGCCGGCAACCTTCGGATCAATCAGCTCCTTGATCGGGTGGCTCAAACTGCCGGCGATCCATTTGAACACCCGGTTGAAATCTTCCGGGGTTTTGACAATCAGCTTTTGCGCGATGGGCAGCTTGCTGAAGTCTGACTTCGGATCGTTGGCCAGGGCGATCACGCCCACGTATTCCGAGTGGTCGGTCACGCCATGGAAATCCAGCGGGCGACCCTTGAGTTGCACTTCAAACCCCATTGGATGCTTGATCGGCATCCCAAGTGAGTATTGGTACGTCTGCTCGGGATCGACCTGGTGGTTGCCGATCAGGTAGGCATCAATCGACCAGGAGCTGTGCGAGTGCGTCTGGCCAAAGTAAACCTGGCGATCCGGGTTGCTCTCTGCCAATGCCAGCGCGCTGACAGTTAACACGGCGCAACCGAGCAGTGTTGGCGCGGTGAAGTGTGTAGGGTTTTTCATATTCCACGTCTCCGGAATACGGCAATGACAGGGTGCAACTCAGGACAAGAAACTCAAGACTCTTTGGAAAAACCAGAAGGCAGCCAGCGTACCCAACCCGTAAGAAGCAATCGGTCGGGCATACAGGACTGCGGGCCGTGGCAGCCGACAACGCAGCAACAGTGCGCGCAGGCTCAACGCGACGGCGACGAACATCAGCTGGCCGATCTCGACGCCGACATTGAAGGTGAGCAGCGCCAGCGGCAGATCACGCTGCGGCAAACCGATTTCTGCCAGCGCACCGGCAAAACCGAAGCCATGCAACAAGCCAAAACAGAACGCCACCACCCATGGCCACTGGAGAGTGAAACTGGTTTCGTCACGGTTCTTGCGGGCGATTTCCACTGCCAGCAACAGAATGCTCAGCGCTATCGTCGCTTCCACAGGAGGGCCGGGCAGCCGCACCGCACCCAGTGTCGCGAGTGCCAGAGTGATGGAATGGGCGAGGGTGAATGCGGTGATGGTCTTCACCAGCATCCAGCCATTACCCACCAGCAGCAGGAGACCGAAGACGAACAGCAGGTGATCGAGGCCCCCCAGGATGTGTTGGATGCCATGGACCAGAAATGCACCGGCCATCGAAAACGCTCCCGGCGTGGCAGTGATCTCTATCCAGGGTTGCGCAGGGTGGACCAGGGTGGTCGTCAGGCTGCCATCCAGGCGTGAGACACGCACCAGCACATCGGTGATGCTCGCTTGCAGGCCGATGAATTCAATACGTTGCCCGACCAGTCCTGCGGGACCGGCATCAATGACGCGACGCTCGATCAGTGAATCGTTCAGTTCGCTTTCCACGGGCTCAACGACAGTACGCACACCTTCGGCAAACCGGAGCGTAATCGGTAGCCGCATGCCTGAAAGCACCGGCGTGCGCCACAGTACGTCATAGCGCCCGGCGGCCGTTTCGTTGAGTGCCAGGTAAGCAGGGCGCGACTCATGGGCGATGGCCGTTAGCCCCACGAACCAGAGCACCAACGGCAGCCATACCGTGCACCGCATCACGGCCGCTCCTTGTGTGTGGCGGCAATCGCACCGGCGGAAGCCGGTATCATCACCACGACCTCATAGCGTGCTTTCAATGCATCGAAATTCGCGCGTTTCGATGCGCTGCGTTGTTCGGACAACCAATCGGACTTGACCTGCTGGGCCACGGCTTCTAAGGGCGGAGGAGGTGATTTGGCCAACGCGTCAATCCACACCAGGTGCCAGCCAAAACCCGACTCCACAGGCCCCACCCAGCTACCCGACGTTTGCTTGAACAATGAAATGGCGAACGATGAACCAAAGACCCGCGCCACCTGATCCTGGGATTGTTCTGAGTAGGCGTTTTTAAACATGAAGGCATCGCCTTCACCACTGTTTTTGTCTGTCAGGCCACTCAAGGCAGCCTGAGCCTGCACTTGCGCATCCGCACCACGTTTGTCCAAAGCGAAAAACAAATGATGGAAGGTCAAAAGTGGCGGCGGGGCATATTGGTCCTGATGCTGGTTGTACCAGGCCTCCAGTACACCGGGTGTCGGCTCGCGAAGTGACGCTACATCCTCGGCGAGGAAATCCATTTTTTGCGCCAGTCGACGGCGAATAATAGTGTCGTCTTTATCCAGGCCAAGTTTCAGTGCTTCGCGATAGAGGATTTCCTCTTTAACATATTCATCAATCAGGCCCTGCAACTGTTGCTCCGATGCGGGTCGTTGCCATCGCGCCAGCCAGGAAATCGCGATCCGCTGAACAACTTCAGGGGTGATTTCGATGCGTTGCGGATCTTGATCAAGGGTTGAGCGGTGTAAACCTCCGTACAGCACAAAGAGTGAAAAACCGGCAATTAGAAAATGAAAAAGCGGCTGGCGAATGCATCGCTTGATTAACGAAAGTCGAGATTCTTTCGCTTCGCAGACGCTTAAGTTCATGACTTATTGCCCCACGCTATACTCGAATGGTTTTCGAACACAGTGGAGTATTGCTGTTGGATTGGAACTTTCCACCAAGGCTAATCACGATAAGCACTAAGACTTAGTCGCAATCGGATTAACCAATTCCTCAGGACTGTACAGTCTTGCACCCATGCAGCCCGGGATGGAGCGCCCATATGACGAAAGGACTGCTTGTTTTCGCCGCGATCATCGAGGCAGCCACTGGCGTGGCGCTGATACTTGTCCCGTCGCTGGTAGGGCAACTTCTGCTTGGCATCGAACTGACGGGCGTCATCGTCCCCGTGGCCGGCATCGCCCTCATCGCATTGGCCGTCGCCTGCTGGCCCGGCTCACCCTTGTTCGGCATGTTGATCTATAACGCAGCCGTGACGGTGTATCTCACCTACGTTGGCATCTCGGGCAATTCGAGTGGGGTTCTCTTGTGGCCCGTGGTCATCCTGCACGGAGTCATGACGGTACTTTTGATTCGAGCAATGACCAGGGAGACTTCACATTGAGCCAATTCTGTTGAAAAACTCGACTTCGGTTGTCATGGCTGAAAAGTACGCGTTTGAGATTAAAGTCCGAGACTTGCGAAGAAGATTCAGGACCAGATTTGATGTGGCCGCGTGCAAAAAAAGAAGCTTTCATCGTTCAATGCATTGCTAGCCAGGCCCGGCCGACTTTTACGTCACAATCGGCCGATTGCAGTCTGTCACGAAGGGTTGTAATGGACCTAGGCTGTGTGAAAACGCCTGCGATTGTCTAATCTTCTGATCGTCTAGATCGTGGCGGGGACGATCATGAAACGATTCATTGAAGGTGAGGCTCGGACGCAAGTCACGTTGCTGCCGGAGTGCCTGGACGATTACGTAGCCGAAGAAAACCCAGTGCGCGTGGTCGACGTTTTCGTCGATGAACTCGACTTGGGCGCACTTGGGTTTGAGGGTGTCGATCCTGCTGCAACGGGGCGTCCGGCCTACCATCCCGCGATCTTGCTGAAGATCTATATTTACGGCTACCTCAATCGGATTCAGTCCAGCCGCCGGCTTGAGCGCGAGGCCGAGCGCAACGTCGAGTTGATGTGGCTGACCGGGCGTTTGACTCCTGACTTCAAAACCATCGCCGATTTTCGCAAGGACAACGGCAAAGCCATTCGCAGCGTCTGCCGCCAGTTCGTAGTGCTTTGCCGTAACCTCAATCTCTTCTCTCAATCGATCATCGCCATCGACGGCAGCAAATTCAAAGCCGTCAACAACCGCGACCGCAACTTCACCCAGGGCAAAGTGAAGGCGCGCATGCAGCAGATCGAGCAGAGCATTGATCGATATCTAGCGGCGATGGATTCGGCGGATCGGGCAATGCCCGAAGTGGCCGAGGCCAAGGCCGAGCGGCTGAAAGAAAAGATCGAAACGCTGAAACAGCAGATGCAAAAACTCAAGGACATTGAGACGCAACTCCACGACAGTCCAGACCAACAAATCTCCCTCACAGACCCAGATGCACGCTCAATGGCCACGAGCGGCCGAGGCACCGGAACGGTTGGCTACAACGTCCAAACAGCCGTCGACGACAAACACCACCTGATCATTGCCCACGAGGTGACCAACGTTGGTAATGACCGTGGGCAACTCAGTAATATGGCGAACCAGGCGCGTGAAGAGATCGGCGCTGAGTCGCTGGGACGGTGGTGGCCGACCGAGGTTATTACAAGGGTCTGGAAATCCTTGCGTGCGAGCAGGCGGGCATAACCACCTTCGTACCGAAACCCCTGACATCGGGCAGCAAAGCCGAAGGCCGATTTGGCAAGCAGGACTTCATCTACGTTGCTGCATCGGACGAGTATCGATGCCCTGCGGGACAGTTACTGACCCGGCGGCATTCTTCGGTGGAAGACGGCATGCTACTGCACTGTTATTGGTTCTCGGGCTGCCAGTCCTGCGCAATGCACAAGCAATGTACGACGGGTGAGGAGCGCTGGGTAAAGCGCTGGGAACATGAGGCGGTAATCGACGCGATGCAGGTACGGCTGGAAAATGATCCAACGATGATGAGGCGTCGCCGACAGACCGTTAAACATCCTTTTGGAACGCTCAAATACTGGATGGGAAGTACCCACTTCCTGACCAAAACCCTGCCGAGGGTAAGCACCGAGATGAGCCTTCACGTGCTCGCCTACAACCTCAAACGAATGATGAGCATCTTCGGCATCGCAGGATTGCTTGAAGTGATCAGGGCGTGAATCCAGCCGCTTGCTCGCCCGTGAGTGGTTGTTTGGGCCGCTGACGCGGCCCAAACAACATTTACGAACGCCTATGTCGCTGACTAGGGCAATTCGCGCTTCCGTCTGCTGGTTTCACAAGCAACGCCCGTAGCTCTCAGCTTTCGACGTATTCAGTGCGTTTTCACACAGCCTGGACCCATAGCGGTCATCCGCCTCTGTGCGATAACGCCTTACTTTGAGTGGAAGTAGGCTTCCCCTGGTCTGGGTCGAGAGTGTCTAGAGGACCACTGAGAGAGCAGCTCTTTTTTCTGAAGCTTTGACGACGTACCGTTTATTCTTAAGTGACCACCAATCCCCACTGAAACACCCTCGGACACACGCAGCCAGTATCTCAACGCAAGGGCTATCAACGCCTTGGCAGCATACGGGTTAAGGTGTTGTCGCCCACGTAGTAATGATGGAACAACCCCGCCGCCGCATGTAGACCGATCAGCCAATAACCGGCGCTGCCGAGCAGTTCGTGCCAATACTTGAATTGCTTGGCCAAGTCAGGATCGACCGCCACCGGCGCTGGCAGGAAAAAACCGAAATAAGGCATCGGTTTACCTCCTGCTGCCAGCATCAGCCAGGCCAGTAATGGCGTGGCGATCATCAGTACATACAGCGCCAGATGCATCAAGTGAGAGGTGCCGATCTGCCAGGCGGGCAACGTTGGCGTGATGTGCGGGCGTGGTGTCAGTCGTCCAAGCAGACGGACCCAGACCAGGGCAAAGATGCTAAGACCGAACAGCCCGTGTAAACCGAGAAACAAGCCTCTCAAAGTATCGCCGCGTGGCGACAGTTCCTTGATTTCGATGCAAACGTATACGCCGACGAACAGCGCCAGCATTAGCCAGTGCAAAGTGATCGACAGCTTTCCGTAGCGCTGAGTTGTTTTATCGCGAGTCATTGTGGGCCTCATGCAGGTAATAGGCTGCCGACTTATTCGAACAGCCTGGGCCCAGTCATCGAGCCGACGGCCGTTACACTGCCCGCCAAGCCTTAAGGCAATCTGAAGACCACTTCGTCCAAACTTTTCTCACCTTCAGACTTCGTTAAGAAATGCGTTTGATACTTCTCCCCAATTGCTCCGGGGAGGTGTTTTTCAATGTCCGATTTCAACTGGAATGTTCAGTTGCCGCTGCATTTCGGCCAAGCCGAAACACGGCAGATGCATCTCGTCAGAGCACTGCCGGATGACCCTCAACGGTGCGCCTTCGAAACCTTTATCCAGCAACGTTTTCGCAAGGCCCACGGTGCCGACATTCGCCACTTCATGCCGGAGTTGTTTGGCATGAGCGATGCGCTCGGCGTGCTGTATGCGGTGGTGGGTGTACGTCTGGCAAGCGCCGGACCGCTGTTTCTTGAGGGTTATCTGGACGAAGCGATTGATCCGCTGATCAGTGCCGCCGCGGACCTGGCCATAGACCGTTCGGTTATCGTCGAGGTGGGTAATCTGGCGGCAAGCAGCACAGGAAGTGCACGACTGAGCATTATCGCGATGACTTACCTGCTGGCCATGGGCGGTCTAGAGTGGGTGGCCTTTACCGGAAACCTGGGGCTGGTAAACAGTTTTCATCGCTTGGGTTTGAAACCTGTGACGCTGTGTGCCGCCGACCCTGCGCGGCTGGGCGAGGACCGCCACGCCTGGGGCAGTTACTACGAAAGCAAGCCTTGGGTCCACGTTGGCAACATACGCGCCGGGTTCATTCATCTAAGCAACATTGGCCTGTTTAGCCGTTTGGGCTTGCCAACGTCCATGGAGGGGGCCTGCCATGTCGCCTGAAATGGAACGTTTCAAACAGACCCTGCGCAACCATGCCGAGCGTAAAACCAATACCACTGCGTTATGGGACGATCAGCAAAAGCTGGACTACGCCACGCTGTATGCCGAAGTTGTTTATCGCCAGCAGCGCTTGCGTGATGAACACGTCAAAGTGATCGCATTGGCGCTGGGCAATGGCGTCGAAGCTATGCTCTGGGACCTTGCGATATTGTGCGAAGGCCTGACCTGTGTGGCCTTGCCGCCTTTTTTCAGCCCGGCGCAACGTAAACATTGCCTGGAACAAAGCCAAGCCGAACGGGTGATCGCCGAGCCTTCATTGCAAGAGGAACTGCAAGCGGCCGGTTACCAGAAGAGCGGCGAGTTCTGGTGCCGCGCTTTCAGCGACCCGAGCCGCTTGCCTGAACGCACCGCCAAACTGACGTTCACCTCGGGCACTACAGGTACCCCAAAAGGTGTGTGCTTGAATGCCGACAGTATTCTGCGGGTCACCCGCGAACTGGACCTAGCCAGCAAAACCACCGATCCGCAACACCATCTGGCCCTGCTGCCGCTGGCCATTTTGCTGGAAAACATTGGTTGTTATGCGGCGTTGCACGCTGGCGCCACATTGAGTCTGCCAAGCCAGAAAACACTGGGCATTCAAGGCGCCAGTGGTGTGAGTGCGCCGCAACTGCTGGGATGCCTGGCCAGCCGATGTCCCCAAAGTCTGATCCTAGTGCCACAGTTGCTGCTAATGCTGGTCAGCGCTGCCGAGCAGAAAGCCTTTGATCCTCGGCACCTGCGTTTTGCCGCCGTGGGTGGTGCCCGGGTTTCCGAAGATTTACTGCGGCGTGCTGAGCGTGTGGGCATTCCGGTCTACGAAGGTTACGGTTTGTCGGAGTGTGCGTCGGTGGTGTGCCTCAATCGTCCGCAAGCACGGCGCCTCGGCAGTGTTGGACGGCCACTGTCCCATGTGGAGATTTGCCTGGCCGACGACGGCGAAGTGCTGATCAAGGGTTCGACCCTGCTGGGCTATCTGGGGGACGCGCCGAACACCACTGAGTGGTGGCCCAGCGGTGATCTCGGTGAATTCGACGCTGAAGGTTTTCTTTACATCAAGGGCCGCAAGAAGCATCAATTCGTCACCAGTTTCGGGCGCAACGTGAACCCCGAATGGGTCGAGGCAGAACTGACCCAGCGCCGCCATATCGCCCAGGCCTTCGTCTACGGCGAAGCCATGCCACGCAACCATGCGCTGCTCTGGCCCCATCACCCTGACTGCACTCATGAGCAACTGGCCGCCGCCGTGGCCCAGGCCAACGAGGCTTTGCCCGATTACGCCCAAGTCCATCACTGGACTCGTCTTAGCCAACCCTTCACCTCCACCAATGGCTTGCTGACAGCCAATGGTCGACCACGCCGAGATGCCATCGTCGAGCGCTACCGGGCGCAACTGACCGAATCGGCATTTTCCGAGGAATCCGCACCATGAGTTTTTTCGAAACGCTGCAAGAAGCCACTCAACAAGAACGCATGACGTTGTTCAACCTGCCGATTATCCGGGATGCGTTGGAGGGCAACGTCAGTCTGGAAAGCTACCGGGCATTTCTGACGCAGGCCTATTACCACGTGCGCCATACCGTGCCGTTGATGATGGCCTGCGGTGCGCGCCTGCCATTGCGCCTGGAATGGCTGCGTGAAGCGGTGTGCGAATACATCGAGGATGAATACGGTCATGAAAAATGGGTACTCAATGACATCGAGGCTTGCGGTGGCAATAGGGACGCCGTGTGCGACGGGCGCCCGTCCTTGCCTATCGAATTGATGGTCAGTTTCCTTTACGACCTGATTGCCCGAGACAACCCGGTGGGGCTGTTCGGCATGGTCAATGTGCTCGAAGGCACCAGCATCGCCCTGGCCACCCACGCCGCCAGCAGCATTCGCGAACGCCTGGACCTGCCGGAAAGCGCCTTCAGCTACCTCAGTTCCCACGGCTCTTTGGATATTGAGCACATGCAGACCTACCGGCGATTGATGAACACGCTGGACGATCCGGATGACCAAGCCGCCGTCATTCATGCTTCAAAAGTGGTTTACGCGCTGTACGCCGACATGTTCCGTGGCTTGCCGCGCGACGGGGAGAACCTGCATGCGCCTGTCTGAAGCTCGTGTCGTGTTGACCGGTGCCAGCGGTGGCATCGGTCTGGCCATCGCCACGGCCCTGTGCGCCAGTGGTGCACATGTGTTGGCAGTGGCTCGACATAGGGTACCGTTGGAGCCTTTGCTCAAGCGCTACCCAAAAAACGTGTGCTGGGTGGGCGCCGATCTGACCGTCCTCGCCGAGCGCCGGGAGGTGCTGGCAGAGGCCGAAAGCATGGGGCGCATTAACCTGCTAATCAATGCCGCCGGCGTTAATCATTTCGCCATGCTCGAACAACTGGATGACAACGAGATCAACGCGATGCTGGCGGTGAACATCAGCGCGCCGATCTGCCTGACCAAAATCCTGCTGCCGCTGCTCAAGCAGGCCGACAGCGCCATGGTGGTAAACGTCGGTTCGACATATGGCTCCATTGGCTACGCCGGGTACGCCAGTTATTGCGCCACCAAATTTGCCCTGCGCGGATTTTCCGAAGCCCTGCGCCGGGAGCTGGCAGACACGCGAGTCAGCGTGCTCTACGTCGCCCCGCGAGCCACCCACACCAGCATGAATAGCCCGGCAGCCCAGGCGCTGAACGATGCGCTCAAGGCCAACGTCGACGATCCGCAAACCGTGGCGACCGCTGTGATTCACGCCATTGCCGGTGATCGTCGCGACTTGTACCTGGGATGGCCGGAACGCTTTTTCGTACGCCTCAATAGCCTGCTGCCGCATCTGGTGGACCGAGGCCTGCGCAAGCAATTGCCGCTGATCCGCCGCCTGAGCCAGAAAACAGACCAGGAGAATCTCAAACCATGAAAAATATCATCGCTTGCCTGCTATTTGGAGCCTTGAGCCAGAGTGTCTGGGCGCTGGACGCTGCCGATCAGCAGCGCCTGAACGGTATCCAGCAAAGCTGGGCGCATATTCAGTACGAATTGCCGGAGGGGCAGCGAACCGCCGCATTTGAAAAGCTGGCTGCACAAGCTTCAAGCTTCACCCAAGAGCGTCAAACGGTTGCTGAAGCGTGGATTTGGTCCGGCATCGTCACCAGCAGTTGGGCCGGTGCCCAGGGAGGACTGGGGGCGCTGAGCAAGGTCAAGGAGGCCAAGGCCGATCTGGAAAAAGCTCTGGCTATTGACCCCAAGGCGCTGCAAGGCTCGGCCTACACTAGCCTCGGCGCGCTGTATGACCGTGTACCGGGTTGGCCCATCGGTTTTGGCGACTCGGACAAGGCCGAGCAGTTACTCGAACTCGCCCTGCGTATGAACCCCAGTGGCATCGATAGCCTGTACTTCTGGGGCGATCACCTCTACCGTCAAAAGCGTTACGTTGAAGCCAAGGCTGCGCTACAAAAAGCACTGCTTGCGGCGCCTAGACCCGGACGCGAAACCGCCGATGCCGGTCGTCGTAAGGAGATCGAAGCACTGTTGGTGGACGTGAACAAGAAACTCAGTTGACAGGAGTCCGTGTGCGCTTATTACTGATAGAGGATGACGTGGCCCTCGGCGAAGGCATACATCAGGCCCTGGGTCGCGAAGGTTACACCGTCGACTGGTTGCAGGACGGCAGCAGCGCTTTGCATTCACTGCTCAGTGAAACCTTTGATCTGGCGGTGCTCGACCTTGGCCTTCCACGCATGGACGGTCTCGAAGTACTGCGGCGTTTGCGTGACAGTGGCTCCAATCTGCCGGTGCTGATCCTTACAGCGCGGGATGCCACCGAAGACCGCATTGCCGGGCTGGATGCCGGGGCCGATGATTACCTGATCAAACCTTTTGACCTGGCGGAATTGAAAGCCCGCATACGTGCGCTCCTGCGTAGAAGTGCCGGGCGCGCACAATCGTTGATCGAGCACGCGGGTATCAGCTTGAATCCCGGCACTCAGCAAGTCAGCTATAAGGGCCAGCCCGTGGCCCTGACGCCCAAGGAATACCAACTGCTCCACGAACTGCTTTCGCCACCCGGGCGGGTGATGACCCGCGATCATTTGATGCAACTGCTGTACGGCTGGAGCGAGGAAGCCGAAAGCAACACTCTGGAAGTACACATCCATCATTTGCGCAAGAAATTCTCCACTGACCTGATCCGCACCATCCGTGGTGTCGGTTATCTGGTGGAGGAACGTGGATGACCTCGATCAGGCGGCGCACCCTGACGCTTATCATCGGCCTGATGCTGGCCGGTCTGGCCGTGATCAGCCTACTCAATCTGCACGACAGCAACCACGAAATCGCCGAAGTCTATGACGCACAACTGGCCCAGAACGCCCGCCTGCTACAAGGCGTCATGCGCATGCCCATGTCCGGCAAAGAACATGCTGATCTGTATCGGGCCTTCAATCAGGCCCTGAGTGAAGCGGAGCCAAGGGTCGACGGCCATCCCTACGAGACGAAGATTGCCTTTCAAGTCTGGAACCCCAAGAACGAAGTGCTGGTACACACGGCTAGCGCGCCGTCCTTCAATACACCGCCAAGAACGCCAGGCTTCAGTGATGTCGTCGACCTGAGCAATCGCCACTGGCGTGCCTTTCTGCTAGAAGACAAGCAAAACGGTTTGCGCATCTGGGTGGGGGAACGAGACGACGTCCGCTCGGACCTGGTGGACCGGATTGTGCGCCATACATTGTGGCCCAATATTCTGGGAAGTTTGATGCTGGCCGCAATGATCTGGTTAGCTATCGGCTGGGGGTTGAAGCCTCTGGTCAATATGGCTGCGACATTACGGGCGAGGCATCCTGGCTCACTCGATCCCTTGCAGTTGACACCGCTACCCATTGAGCTTGAGCCCATGCAGGCAGCCCTCAACCGAATGCTCGCACAGATTCAGGAGGTGATGGGGCGTGAGCGACGATTTATCGCTGACGCCGCCCACGAGATGCGCACACCACTCGCCGTGCTCAGGGTGCACGCCCAAAATCTTATGGAGGCGGGGAGTGAAGATGATCGTCGCGCCTCACTTGAACACCTCATCGCCGGCGTGGACCGTACCAGTCGGCTGGTTAACCAATTGCTCACGATGGCCCGCATCGAACCTCAAGCAGGAACTCAAACGCCTGCACCGATTGATCTGGCAGCCACCGTTCGCGACAGCCTGGGTCAGTTAACTCCCTGGTTGTTGAGCAAGGATCTCGAACTGGTCTTCGATGTCACCGCCGACATCAGCCCTGTGAGAGTAGACCCCGCTGCCATTGATATTGCCTTGAACAACCTGGTAACCAATGCGGCGAATTTCTCCCCGCTGCATGGAGTGATCACTGTAAGGTTGAGCAAAAAAGACAATCGCTACGAACTATCCGTCGAAGACGAGGGGCCGGGAATCAACGAGGAGGATCGCGAGCGGCTTTTCGAGCTTTTTTACAGTCGCGGAAACGACCAGGGCGCAGGATTGGGGCTGACCATCGTTCAGGCCATTGCTGTTCGTTTGGGTGGTCAAGTCAGGTTAGAGAATCGGATGCCTGTAGGGTTGTGCGTAACGTTAGAGATTTGTCGTTTATGACCCGGCCATTCATGTTTTGATTGACCGTTTGAATCCACAGCTGATTGCTGTATCTCATCAAGGGACACTCATTATCTGGACTGGTTAAAAGACATTATTTCCTGTCTTTTCTCGCCTCGGGTTTCCCCAACAATCCGCGCGGCATCTCGTGAGGGCGGCATGCCGAATACCCGTGCGTAATCGCGGCTGAATTGTGTCGCGCTTTCATAACCGACCTCGAACACTGCACTCGTGACACTTTTGGCGTTGGCCACCAGCAGCGTCCGCGCCTGAAGCAAACGAACCCTTTTTTGATACTGCAACGGGCTCAGCGCGGTGACGGCTTTGAAGTGCCGGTGAAAGGCCGACACGCTCATCGCCGCTTGTTGCGCCAGTGTCTCCACACGGATGGGCTTGGTGAAGTCGCGACGAATGTACTGGATGGCCAGGCTGACCCGAGCCATGGCGCTATCGGGTGCCGCAATATCGCGCAGCATCCAGCCTTGGGACCTTGCAAAACACGGTACAGAATCTCCCGTTCGTAGGCAGGTGCCAGGCCGCAATTTCCTCAGGTCGGCCCATCAATCGCAGCAAGCGAACCCAGGCGTCCATCAGGTCGGGCGTGACAGCGGCTACCGAAAAACCTGCTTCCTTGTCGTAATGCCCGATGGGCTTTCGCAGGTCCGCCAGCAGCGTTGCCAGGACCGTCGGATCAAGTGTCAGGCTGACCGCCAGATAAGGCTCACCGGAAGCAGCAGGGTGTACTTGACCGACCGCAGGCAACTCGATGGACATGACGAAATAAGTCGCCGGGTCATAGAGACGCGTGCGGTCTCCGATGGTCATTGATTTGCTGCCTTGCAGGATCAGGTTGATCATCGGCACTTAAACCGCAGCCAGCAGGTGCTCAGGGATTTCGCCCTGGACCATGGCTCAATCTGGTTTTCCCCACTCCGGTGGGACCAATCAAGAGGGCTGACGATGGATCCTTACGTTTACGTGTTATATGAAAACATTTAGTTATCAGACGCCATGCCTCTTGATAGTCTGGGTGCACAGACTGTGCAGGCGGCCAGCGCCTTTAGAGTGTCAGCAATGTTGATATCGTTTGCGGAAATGTTCATAGCCTGGCCACCTTGAACGTAGGAATCAGCCGTTCATTACGCCACCGCCATTGACACCCTGTATCTGCCCGGTTATGAAACTGGCTTTCTCCGAGGCGAGGAATATCACTGCTGCGGCACTTTCCTGCGCCGTTCCCAATCGCAGCATCTGGCTGAACCGTGCGGGTGTGAATGCGGGCTTGCTCGCGAGAGCGGTGTGGCACCGAGCATCAATATCGAATGGTGAGCCGCCTTCGCGAGCAAGTTTGCTCCCACATTGATCGGGTTCCGGTCTTTTAAGTCACCCAAAGTCGATTTTTGGATCGCCTTGATCGAGGATGAACGGCACACCGCCGACGCTATCGCTTAAGGCAGCGCATAGAGCTTGAACAGCTTCCTGGTTGTGTCGCTGACGCCTCCCAAGTGCCTGTCGTATGCCAGCTCGATCTCACCCGAACGGTACATTTCACTCAGCGCGGTATCCACCAGCAAGCGGAAGCGTTCATCGTCCCGCTCGACCATCATTGCGGTCGGTGAGTAGTCAAAGATGCGGTCCAGCAATACAAGATTCTTGTCAGGATATGTGTTGTCGAGGATGTGTGTCAGCACCATGCGCTCAGCGAAGAAAGCATCAGCTTTGCCATTGGCAACCAGTTTGAGCCCTGCATTCGCGTCTTCGACTGTGACCCGCGTCACCGTTACGCCCAGCGCGCGCAGTTGGTCGCGGACCCACTGGTCAATGACGCTGCCAGCGACTGTCGCATAAGTCATGTTGGCCAGACCGCGATTGACAGACGCGCGCCAGGCCGGGCCGGTCTTGTCCACCTGGCCATTCAGCACTTTGAGCAACCCGGCAGGCGCATTCTTGCGTACCACGACCGAAAGACCGGCGGTGTAGATAGGAATCGAGAAGTTGACTGTTTTGCGTCGCTCCAGTGTTGCCAGTGTCGGCGTGCAAACGATGTCAACTTTTCCGGTGCTGATGGCATCGACTTCTTCGTTAATCTTGAGAGGCTGATAGCGTACTTGCAAAGAGGGTAGCCCAAGTTCGTTCTTGACCTTGTCGACCACCTTCAGGCACAGGTCGATCCCATAGCCGCTGGCCTTGTCACCTTCCTGGGTGCTGAACGGAGCGAAGTCAGGAAAAAAGCCCAGGGTGAGCGATTGCCCGGTCTGCACGCGCTCAAGGGTACTGGCATTTGCTATTACCGGTATCAGCGTGATGACGCAGGCAAGCATCAGGTTGGCGGCATTGTTCAGTGGTGCGTTCATACCCCGTTCTCCCACTTTCTGATTCGTGTGCTTCTTTCAGTCAGCCAGTTCTTCTGGTGAAACAACCCACACGCTGCACGGCATTTTGTACAGCAGATGTTCCACCGTACTGCCGACCAATCGGCCCATGCCACGATGGCCTATACGGCCCATGACGATTACGTCGATGTCATAGGCATCAGCGTAGCTGGAAAGAACCTTGGCCGGATTGCCCATGATCATGTGCTGGCGCTCCGGCGGGATCCCGTTGCGCTCGGCCAGCTCGCGGAAGGCATCGGCCTGTGCATCGAACAGAGTCTTGGCAGTACCTGAGGAAAAGAATGCAGAGGCGTTGTCGAAGCCGAATTCGTCGGCGCTGATGGAGGACAGGTCATGGGCATAGATCACATCGAGCGTCGCATTACAGGTGCTCGCCAGTTTTGAGGCCTCGCGCAGAATCCGGTCGTTGAAACCTTCGTATTGGCCATCGCGATGGAAAGGATCAACTGCGGCGACAATCTTGCGTGGCAGGGCGTGCTCCACGTGACTGACAAAATGCAAAGGCACGGGGCATTCACGCAGTAAATGAATATCAAGGGGCGTGAACATCAGGCGTGACAGCAGCGATTCGTACTCAAGAGCCTTGATCAGTGCGGCCATCGGCTGTTCTTTGAGGTGAATGAGGATTTCCTGCAAGGGTCTTTCCACCCAGACCACTTCAGTGGTGACGTGCACTCCGATTTTGCGTAAGGGACGGGCCTGCTCTTCCAGCCATTGGCGATGACGCTCGACATACCCGAGTCGCATCTGCTCCAGCGCTTGTTCGTTGACCATCCCGGCCGTCGCCAGCCCTTCCAGGTAATCGAACGCCACAATATGCAATGCCGCACCCGAAGCCTTGGCCAACGCTGCGGCCCGGTCGAAAGCGGGGCTGTTTTCCATCAGGGGCGAGACGACCAGCATGAAACGTGATTGCTCAGACATGACAAATCTCCCGTAGGTAATCCAGAAACGCCTGTGCTCAATGGCAACGGTGCGTCTGGGCAGTGAAGCCTTAGGCTCATCCTGCCGCTTGCCGGGGAGGGGAGATTGATTTTTGTCAAACTGGCGAGGGACGAAAAATTCCGTCCGACGTGCGGTTAGTCGCACCGAGTCCATCATGAAATGGTTGACCATTATCAACCTCCCGTCCGTCATTGCGGCGCAGTCTTCAGGGCGTGCTGAACTCAAGCGCAAGAATAGGATTGGAGGGATCGCCATGGCGAGCATGAGAGCGGGGCATCCATGATCGAAACCTTGGGCTTGGCGGGAGTGGCCGCTGCGCTGGGGATCGGCATGCTCATCGGTCTTGAACGCGAACGGCACAAGGGGCGAGGGGACAGCCGTGCCTGTGCTGGCTTGCGTACGTTTGCGATTACCGCGTTGTTGGGTTACGGGGCAATGTTGGTCGGTGGTGGTCTGCTGGTGGGGATCATGGCTTTCGGACTGGCAATGCTGGTCTGCGTGGCGTATTGGCGAAGCTTGAGTAACGACCCGGGTGTGACCAGCGAAGTGGCGTTGCTCACGGTGTTGGTATTGGGTGCGTTATGTAGCACCGCGCCTGAGCTGGCCATTGTCATTGGTGTGGTGATTGCCGGGCTGCTGATGTACCGGCAGAAGGTGCACCACTTTGCCCGCAGCCAACTGACCGAAGCGGAAATGCGCGACGGGTTGGTGTTACTGATTGCTGCACTGGTGGTGCTGCCATTGGCACCGGACCGTTTCATCGGCCCCTACGCCGCCATCAACCTGCGCACCATTTGCACCCTGACCGTATTGCTGATGGCGGTGGGTGCGATGGGGCATATCGCTGTGCGTACCTTGGGCAGCCGTTATGGCTATGCGATCAGCGCCATAGCTTCCGGGTTTGCTTCCAGTACCATGACCATCGCCGCCATGGGGCATCTCGTTACCAAAGAGCCAGAGCACATCAAAATTCTGAGCGCGGCAGCGATACTGTCCAATCTGGCTACCGTCACCCAGGTCGGCCTGATCCTGGGGGCGGTCGATACCGGCCTGTTGCGTCACATGTGGGGTCCGCTGTTATGCGGTGCTGCTGCCACGGCGTTATGGCCTGGGCTTAATGTTTCCCACGCCTACGACCGACGCCAACCAGCCGATCAAGGTGGGTGGTGCGTTCAATCTCAAGCTGGCCCTGGTCGTCACGTTGACCATGACCGGTATCACTTTTCTGTCGTCAGTGATGCTCAGCCACTTTGGCGAGGTAGGGGTGATGTTGACCGCGACCCTTACCGGTTTTGCCGATGCGCATTCCTCGACGGCGTCCATTGCCTCCCTGGCCAAGGCCGGGCTGTTGCCTTTCGATGCCATTGCCGACCCCGCGCTGATTGCTGTCAGCAGTAACTCGCTGAGCAAATGCCTGGTGGCCTGGGTCAGCGGCGGACGACGGTTCGCCGCTTATGTGATCCCCGGCCAGGTGTTGCTGACACTGGCGATGTGGGTGGGCACCTTGTTGCACTGAGGCCCGTGTATTGAGTTCTCAATCAGAGGGTGGCGTCAGGAGGCTGAACCGGCAGGTATTGCCACCGGCCTTTTTTGCCTGGTACATCGCGCCGTCAGCTTGCCCGAGCAAGTCTTCGGCGATGACTCCATCCGCGGGGAACAGGCTGATACCGACGCTTATGCGCATTTCGATACTTTGTCCCTCGATCATGAAGGGCTGATTGATCGCGGCGATAAGCTTATTGGCCAAGGCCTCAAGCTGGTCGACTTGATCCATGCACGTGATCAGAATCGCGAACTCGTCCCCGCTTAAACGAGAGACAACGTCGGATCTGCGCACGGACTGGCCCAAGCGTTCGGCCACCGCTACCAGCAGCTTGTCCCCACAGGCGTGTCCTAACGTGTCGTTGACCGACTTGAAGCGATCCAGATCGATAAACATCAACGCCAACGACTGTTGATGTTTCGTGGCGTGGTCAATCGCCTGATCGAGCAGAGTCAGAAATAACCTGCGGTTAGGCAACCCGGTCAGGGTGTCGTGAAACGCCAACTGCTGCATGTTGGCGCGCTCGTCATCCATCAACTTGAAATTGTGCAAGATGGCGATGAAGTGCGTCACCACACCTTGATGATCGAGCACAGGGGGGATGACCTGATTGACGGTACAGCTAGCGCCATCCTGCGTCGCTCGACCATTTCTCCCTGCCAGGTCAGGCCCGCCAGGAGCGTCAGCCATAGGTCCCGATAGAAGGTAGTACTTTGTCGTCCCGACGAGAGCAGATGCGGGGTTTTTCCCACCAGCTCCGGTTTGGAATAGCCACTCAAGAGGCAGAACGCTTTATTGATCCAGACGATGCACCCCGTCCGCTCTGTGATCAATACCGGATTTGTCGCAGCATCCAATGCTCTTACCAACAACTGCTGGTCATATTCGATCATTGCCCCTCCGACATTGCCATTGACACGTTAAGCCTTGATTCAGGCTAGGGCGATGGAGGAGGGAATCCGTTGATCAAGATCAATCTTATCTGCCGTAATCAACGTCATACAGGACGTCGTTTCTGATAAAGATCAAGTCGCCTCAGGCAGGAACGCTCAATCTGGATTTCTATTCACTCCAGCCAGATGGCCGCGTGCCGAGGTACCCCATGTCGCAGACACAGCGTTTACTGTTAATAGCCCCCCCAGCCATGACCCGCACACCGGCGTTCGATCGCGCCGCCGCGTTGGCGTTAGTCATGCAATTGCCGTTGCACATCGTGGCGTTCGATTATTTGCAGGCCCTGGCGGTAGCCGGCCTGTTCGCCCCTGAACAAATCAGCCTGGCCCAGGACGGGTATTTGCAAACCCATCGGCAGTGGCTCGCGGAGCAAGCCGGGTTGATGAGCAAACACGGGGTCGAGGTCACCAGCGAGGTGGTGTGGGTACAGCATCCTTATGAGGAGATTCTGCACTTCGTCAACGAAATGCCGCTGGCGCTGATCATCAAGGAAGCCCAAGAAGAATCGGCATTGAAACGGGTGTTTTTCACGCCGCTGGACTGGCAGTTGCTGCGCGATTGTCCGGTGCCGGTGCATCTGGTGACCAATGCCCTCAATCCACGACCCCGCAGCGTGCTGGCCATCGTCGATGTGATGCGCAGCGAAGAGCAGGATCATGTGTTCAACGACCAGATTATCGACGCTGCGACCAAGCTGGCTGAACAATGTGACGCCCGGCTTGAGCTGCTGCATGTCTTTGACTGGACGGCCGTGTATGCGCAGGACATGGGATTTGGTGCGCTGCCGCTGGCCGTCGGGATTTATGAAGCGTTGGGCGTGGCTCAGCACGAGGCATTTGCGGCCCTGGCAGAGCGTCACGGCGTGCCACCGGAATGTCGGCACTTCATCGAGGGCGCACCAGTATCTAGTATTTGTGAATTTGCCGCTGACCACCGCACCGATGTCATCGTAATGGGAACGGTGCAGCACAAGGGGTTGAACAAGCTACTGGGGACCACGGCCGAACAACTCTTGCACCGGGCGCCTTGCAGTGTACTTGCGATCAAACCGAGCGAGATGCTGCAATTCTGAGAACTTGGATAGCCCCGTGATGAACCGTTGGCCGGAACATCGCGGGGCGATTTTTTACAGGAAAAGACGATGGATGACCTGACGGCTGTCATCGGGATCATTGCGTGTCTCGAAACCTAGAGCCTTGGCCAGGTCACGCATCGGTGCATTACTGGAGGCATCCACCGAATACATCTGGCGAAAGTTGTTTTTGCGAGCGGTTTTGATCAAATGCTCCATCAGTAACGTACCCAGGCCCAGATGTGTCCATTCATCGGCGACTGTCACGGCGCATTCACATTCATGCTCGCCCGTGGCGGCGTAGCGGCTGACGCCGATCTCAATCAATTGGCCGTTTTCGTGGACCAGCGCGATGTAGGCTGTGCGCTGTTTGTTATCGGTGTCCATCAACTGGTTAAGCATGGCGGCGCCAGGTTCGTTGATCTGCGCAAGAAAACGCATGTGCCGGGACTCGGGAGACAGCCGTTTGATAAAGGCGTATTCACGCTCGCGATCTTTTTCCGCCAGCGGCCGGATCAGCACATGGCGGCCGTCCTTGAGTGCTTCAATCCAGTATTGTCCGGTGACCGCAGCGTAGGCGGCAGCGGCACGATCATTGTGGTCTTTGACAGTGAGCATGGGGTGATCCTCCATCCGGTTTGAAAAGTTGGCGCGGGGTGATGAGCCCCGCGGTTCATTTCTTTCTACGCCGTTGGCGGCGCTTGAATCTGATCTGGATCAGAGACTCGTGAAAGCAGTATTCATTCGCACGTGTTTGATATAAGTCAACCTGGGGGAGTGGGTAATGAGCGCAGTCTTGAAACCTGCCGGCGCTTCAGGACCGGCGTCGAGCCGAGGTGTGTGATGGGTCATTATCAACGCTTGTTACTGATCGCCGACCGAACCTTGCATCAGTCCCCCGCCATGCTGCGTGCTGTAGCTCTGGCCAAGGCGAGCGGGGCTGTGCTGGATGTGCGGGTCTTCGTCGAACCCGCACCGATCGTGCATTTGTGGGAAGAGAAAGTTGACGAGGCAGAGTATCAGCGGTATTTGCGCCGCTATCGCCGCTGGGAGTCCGATGAGGTCGAACGGCTCACCGGCCAAGGACTGGATGTCACGGTGGAGGTGGTCTTCACCACTCATCCATTGATGGACATTTTGAAGACGGTCGAAGCGCTCAAGCCCGACCTGTTGATCAAGGATGTCACCCTCGAGCCAACGCTCAAGCGGGTGTTCATCACGCCGCTCGATTGTCACTTGCTGCGCGAATGCCCGATTTCGGTACACCTGGTCAATCAGGCCCGTTACGAGTTGCCGCACCGGGTCGTCGCAGCGGTAGACCCGTTTGATCCGTCGACGCAAATCAGTGGCCTGAATGACACGATTATTCAAACCGCCAATGCGTTGGCCCTGCAATGCGATGCCCCGCTGCACCTGCTTTACGCCTATGACTTGTCGCCCGTTTTCAACAGCGATGCACCGCTGGCGGGTGGTGGCTGGGGCGTGGGCGTTATCGAGGAACTGCGTGAATCCTTGCATCTGGCGTTTGTCACCCTGGCAGAGCGCTACAATATCCCGCCCGAACGGCGGCATTTCGTCATGGGCCTTCCGATGCCGGTGATCAGTGAGTTTGTCGAGGAGTACCTGGCTGATGTGGTAGTGATGGGTACGGTGCACCGGGTGGGGATTGACCGGTTGATCGGCAGCAACACCGAACGGGCGCTGTACTCGGTGCCGGGCAGTATTCTGGCGGTCAGGCCGAGCGTCACGGGGTGAGTACGATCGCGCCGTTGAACTGACCGGCCCGCACGCACGCCAGCGCCTGATTGGCATCGTCCAGGGCAAAACGGGTGACGTCGCAGTGCACGGGCGTGTGTTGCAGCTCCGCAAAGAACGCCGTGCCGTCTTCTCGGGTCAGGTTGGCCACCGAACGAACGCTGCGCTCGCCCCACAGCAGCCGATAAGGGAACGAAGGGATGTCGCTCATGTGAATGCCGGCGCACACCACGCAGCCGCCTTTGACCGTTACCGCCAGCGCCGCCGGTACTAGCGCACCGACGGGGGCGAAAATCAGACTGGCATCGAGCAAGTGTGGCAGAGGCTGATCCGAAGGGCCGGCCCATTCGGCCCCCAAGGATCGGGCATAGGCCTGGCCTTCGCTGTCATCCGGTCGGGTGAAGGCATACACCTTCTGCCCCCGCCCCCGCGCCACCTGAATCGCCAGATGCGCTGCTGCACCGAAACCATAGAGGCCCAGATGGCGTGCGTCTTTGGCCATTTGCAGCGCACGAAAGCCGATCAGCCCGGCGCACAGCAGCGGTGCGGCCTCGATGTCCGAGAGCACCTCAGGAATAGGGAAACAGAAACGCCTGTCGGCTACGGTGTACTCGGCGTAACCACCGTCCAGATGACAACCGGTGAACTGCGCCTGATCACACAGATTCTCCCGGCCCGAGCGGCAGAACACGCAGTGACCGCAGGTCCAGCCAAGCCATGGAACACCCACCCGCTGGCCTATCCAGCTGGGCGCAACGTCGGCACCTACCGCTGTGACTTCACCGACGATTTCATGTCCCGGTACCCGCGGCAATACCGCTTGTGGTAACTCACCGTCCACCAGATGCAGATCGGTGCGGCACACGCCGCATGCCAGGACTTTGATTAACAGTTGGTGTGGCCCGGGTGTCGGGATGGGGCGCTCTTCCCGTTGCAGCGGCTGGCCGGGAATATGAAGAACCATGGCACGCATGACAATCCTCCAGACGTGCGGGTGTCAGCGTGGGGAGCGATGACAGCCCGCGACCAGCTGCTTGAGCCCTTCCATGTTCTGGATTTTGACGTCTCGGCCCGTTATTTCTACCAGTCCCTGATCCCGCAGGTGCGCAATGCCCCGGCAGATGGTTTCCAGCCGCAGCCCCAGGTAGGAGCCGATTTCTTCGCGACGCATTTTCAGCACGAAGTCCCTGGATGAATAGCCGCGGATACTAAAACGTTGCGACAGGTTCAGCAGAAAAGCCGCCAGTCGCTCATCCGAGTTCATATTGCCCATCAGCATCAACATGCTGTGATCACGCACGATTTCACGGCTCAGGAGCCTGTTAAGGTTGTGCTGCAGCGACGGCAGGTTTTGGGCGAGTTTCTCCAGTTGCGCGAAGTGGATGGGACAGACTTCGCTGTCCTCGAGGGCAAAAGCATTGCAGGCGTGCTCATCGGCGCTGATGGCGTCCAGACCGAGCATCTCGCCGGGTATGTGAAAACCCGTGACCTGTTCACGACCATCGACTGACAACACGCTGGTCTTGAATGAGCCGATACGGACCGCGTAAAGCGAACGCAACGGATCACCCGTGCGGTATAACGCGGCACCCTTTTTAACCTTGAAGCGTTGCACGATCAGCGTATCCAGTCGCTCGACTTCCGCGCCGCTCAGGCCAATTGGCAGGCACAACTCCAACACGCTGCAGTTGGAACACGCGGCCTTGAGGTAATGAACTTGAAGGGGACGAGTTTCAGGCATGGGAGGGACGCCATCTGGGGTTTTCTAAGCATAGATGGTGAGTCTTCGGGCGCGCAGCTCATTCGGGCGTTCGCCGGGGTAATTGACGAACGGGGAAAACCCGCGTCTTGCGGGCCGATGTTCAGAGCACTCCCACGCCATTCAACTTGATTGCCGGCGGTGAGACTTGATGTAAATCAAGTCCTGGGCGTTTCAGGCTCCCAGAATCCACGAATGACTATCGGTAGGTCGAGCCGTTGGCGGAGAACTTCATGAGCGATTTTCTGAGTGATGAGCAACTGGAGGGGCTGGATGCCTATTGGCGGGCCTCCAATTATCTGGCTGTCGGGCAGATCTACCTCAAAGATAACCCTTTACTGAAGGTGCCCCTGACCCTGGCCCACCTCAAACCGCGGTTGCTGGGCCATTGGGGCACGACGCCAGGCCTTAACCTGATCTACACGCACCTCAATCGGCTGATCAACCAGTACGACTTGAACATGCTCTTCGTCGCCGGTCCCGGCCATGGCGGGCCAGCGGTTGTCGCGCAGACCTACCTGGAAGGCACCTATACCGAATTTTGTCCATCGGTGGAGCGCAATACCAACGGTCTGCTTCGCCTGTTTCGGCAGTTTTCCTGGCCGTACGGGATTTCCAGCCATGTGTCGGCGCAGATTCCGGGGTCGATCCATGAAGGCGGCGAACTGGGCTATTGCCTGGCCCATGCCTACGGTGCCGCCTTTGATAACCCAGACCTGATTGTCGCCTGCGTGATCGGTGACGGTGAGGCCGAAACCGGTACGCTGGCGGCGAGTTGGCACTCCAACAAGTTCCTCAACCCGGCGCGTGATGGGGCTGTGCTGCCGATCCTGCACCTCAATGGCTACAAAATCGCCAACCCCACGGTGCTGTCCAGAATCAGTGAGGATGAACTGTCAGCCCTGATGTATGGCTATGGCTACGATCCGTATTTCGTTGAAAGCGATGATCCGACGCAGGTGCATCAGGCCCTGGCCCGGACGCTGGATACGATGGTGCTGAAAATCCGCGAGATTCAGCGCGAAGCGCGCCAGCCTCGGCAGTCCGGAGCACCAGAACGGCCGCTTTGGCCCATGTTGGTGTTGCGCACACCCAAAGGCTGGACCGGCCCGAAATTCGTCGATGGCCATCGCGTCGAAGGCACCTGGCGCGCGCATCAGGTACCCCTGGCCGATTTCCAGCAGCCGATTCATCTGCGACAACTGGAGGAGTGGCTTAACAGTTACCGTCCCGGTGAACTGTTTGATGCCAATGGCACCTTGCTGCCCGAAATCGCTGCACTGGCACCGACCGGCCACCGGCGCATGAGTGCCAATCTCCACGCCAACGGTGGCTTGTTGTTGAGGGCTCTGGACCTGCCGCGGTTCACCGACTATGCGGTGAAGCTCGAGGTGCCTGGCAGCCTGCGCGCAGAGGCCACGCGGGTACTGGGCACTTTTTTACGCGATGTGATGAAAAACAATCTGCTATCGAAAAACTTTCGTCTGTTCGGCCCGGATGAAACTGCGTCGAATCGACTGGATGCGGTCTACGAGGTCAGCGCCAAAGCATGGATGGAGCCGCTGGAGCCGGACGATGTGAACCTGTCGGTCGATGGCCGGGTCATGGAGATCCTCAGCGAGCAGGTGTGCGAGGGTTGGCTCGAAGGCTATTTGCTGACGGGCCGCCATGGTTTGCTGTCCTGTTACGAGGCATTCATCCATATCGTCGATTCGATGGTCAATCAGCATGCCAAATGGCTGAAAACCGCCGCTGAGGTGCCATGGCGTAAACCCGTTGCTTCGCTCAATTATTTGCTGACGTCCCATGTTTGGCGCCAGGACCATAACGGTTTTTCCCACCAGGACCCGGGGTTCATCGATCTGGTGGCGAATAAAAAGTCGGACGTCGTGCGGATCTACCTGCCGCCCGATGCCAATTGCTTGTTGTCGGTGTCTGACCACTGCCTGAGAAGCCGCGATTACATCAACGTCATCGTCGCCGGCAAACAACCGGAGTGGCAGTGGCTGGATATGGATGCCGCCATCCGACATTGCCAGACAGGAATCGGCCGTTGGGACTGGGCATGCCGGGATGATCAGGACCCAGACGTGGTGATGGCCTGCGCCGGTGACGTGCCGACCCTGGAAACCCTGGCTGCCGTGACCTTGTTGCGCGAGTACGTTCCTGATTTGCGTGTCAGGGTTATCAATGTAGTCGACCTGATGGTGCTGCAGCCATCCTTCCAGCATCCCCATGGTTTGCCGGACACAGCGTTTGATGAACTGTTCACGGTCGATAAACCGGTGATTTTCGCCTTCCACGGGTACCCCGCGCTGATCCACCGCCTGTTGTACAAACGCACCAATCATGACAATTTCCACGTCCGTGGCTTCAAGGAGGAGGGCGCGACCACGACGCCGTTCGATATGGCCGTGATCAATAACCTGGACCGTTATCAACTGGCACTGGACGTCATCGAGCGGGTGCCCCGCCTGCATGATCAACTGCAAAACGCGCGGTCGCGATACTGGTCGACGATGGAAAAACACAAGCTCTACCTCATCGAGCACGGGCAAGACATGCCCGAGGTGCTGAACTGGCAGTGGACGCCTGTGGCCGATGGCTGAGGTCCTGTGTGTGCGGGGGATCTGATTTAAATCAAGGGCACGCAGGCGCCGGAGGAGGACTCTGGAGCCATGCTGGTGCTTGATCCAGCGAGGGCGCCACCGCTGGCCTCGGCAACAGGCAGCAACCGGCGTCGAATACCCACCTGACTGGAGGCAGATCATGAGCGAGTATCAACGGTTGTTAGTGATCATCAACCCGGCCCTGCGCTATTCCCAGGCAATCAATCATGCTGCAGCGCTGGCCAAGGCCAGCAGCGCTAGTTTGCATATTGCCGCCTTGATTCCTTCGTTGAAAATGTTGTCGCTGCTCGAAGAAGGCGACCGGGAAAAGGCTCGGGAGCGTTACCTGCAAGACCATCATGACTGGCTAAAGGACCAGGCAAAAAATCTGCGGGGCAGGGGGATCGATGTGACCACCGAGGTGGCCTGGGCCGATGACATGAAGCAAGACATCCTGGATCACGTCTCGGAAATGCAGCCCGACCTGTTGATCAAGGAAGTTCAGCATGAATCAGCGCTCAAGCGTGCCTTTTTCACGCCTCTGGATTGGCATTTGCTGCGTCACTGTTCGATACCGGTTTACCTGGTGGGCGGGAGCGGCTTCGTCTTGCCACGCAAGGTTGTGGCGGCGGTCGAGGTGTCGGATGCCGAGTCTCCCGACGACGAACTCAATGACCGGATCATCCAGCAAGCAAGAGGCCTCGCCATGCAGTGTGATGCCGAGTTGCATTTGCTGTACGCCTGCAATATTTCCGCCGCCTTTCTGGCGGACATGGGCGGTCTGACGCTGGCTGACCTCACCAAAGCGCTGCGCAGAGACCTGGAAAAATCTTTCCTCAAGTTGGCCGGTCGGTATGGTGTGCCCTCTGATCGTCGACACTTCATTCTAGGACACCCCGTCACAGCGCTGAGCGAGTTCGCTAACGAGCATCAAGTGGATGTGATCGTGATGGGTAGAGTCCAATCCCATGGGGTGGACAAGCTGTTGGGCAGTACGACCGAGCATATTTTGTATCAAGTGCCTTGCAGCGTCCTGGCGGTCTGAGCCTGAAGAGACACAGGCCGTTTATGCCAGACCGACAGACGGGTCTGGCAGAGCGTATGCCTGCGCTTGTTATTTGCTCTTCCAGTATTTCTGCATTTCGAGAAATAGAAACGAGGCCGTCCAGGAAATGAGTACCAGACCGGTCAACGCCTGCAGGCCGGTCAGGTACTTGAGATTGCCGACGGGTGAAATATCGCCGAAACCGATCGTCGTATAGGTAGTGAAGGAAAAATAGACACAGTCCAGCAGCGAACCATCGAAGTTGCCCGTCAGGCCGCCCCATTCGCCGGAACGCACCATTAGGTAATAGACCAGCGCGAAGCACCAGACTTCTGACGCGTGGGCCAGCAGGGCGCCGAACACCCCGACGACAATTCTGAAACGGCTCCAAAGCTTGAGCCGGGGCAGCCAATCGTTCAGACGTAACAGGCACTCGTAGTGGATCACCACGACGATGATGACCACCAGAGTATTGATCAACGTGACTGCCAGCATGGCGAACCTCCAACGGTAGCGGATGCGTAGCGGTCCGCACTAAGGGGTGTCATCAAGACACGTTCCTCAGGGTGGCGTCACGGTCCGCTGGGTGGATGGCGGGGCGGGTTTGATCGGCATGAGCGGTGGAAACTCTTCGGGCGTCAGGGTTTCTTTTTCCAGCAACAAGTGTGCACCGGCGTCCAGATCACCCCGACGACTGTCAAGCAGGGCTTTTGCCCGCCCATAGGCTTCATCGAGCAGGGCACGAATACCCAGGTCAACTTCCCTGGCCGTTTGTTCCGAATAGTCTTTCTCACCAACACCCTGCATACGTTCGCCCAGATAGGTCGCGCTTTGCCGCTCCAGCACCGACTGTCCGAGTTCGGTGCTCATGCCAAACCGGGTGATCAATTGTCGGGCGATATCAGTGGCGCGAGCCAAATCATCGGCAGCCCCGGTAGAAATCTGGCCATAAGCAAGGTATTCGGCGGCGCGTCCGGCCATCAGAACAACAATCCGGTCCTTGAGCATTTGGCAACTGATGAGGAAGTGATCCTCGGTCGGTCGCTGCAGCGTATAGCCCAGCGAGCCGATGGCGCGGGGCACAATTGAGACTTTGTGAACGGGGTCCATGGCCGGCAGGCTACTGGCAGCCAGGGCATGCCCCATTTCGTGATACGCCACCACCTGGCGCTCGTCGGGGTGTAGCACGCTGCTCTTGCGTTCAACCCCCGCGACGATACGTTCTACTGCCGCCGTGAAGTCATCCAGGCTGACTGCTTCGGCGCCACGACGAGTGGCCACGATCGCCGCTTCGTTGACCAGATTGGCCAGATCAGCGCCCGTGAAGCCCGTGGTGATGTCGGCAATACGCTCGCCATCCAGGCCCGGCTCCACAGTGATTTTTTGCAGATGGACCTTGAGAATCGCTTGCCGGCCTTTACGGTCCGGGCGATCAATCAGTACCTGGCGGTCGATCCGGCCGGCTCGCAGCAGCGCCGGGTCCAGGATCTCTGGCCGATTAGTCGCAGCCAGTAATACAACGCCCTCACGAGGATCGAATCCGTCCAGTTCTGCCAGTAGCTGGTTGAGGGTTTGCTCCTTTTCGTCATTGCCGCCAAATGCGCCAACGCCTCGCATTTTGCCCAGCGCATCCAGTTCGTCGATGAAGATGATGCAGGGCGCCGCCTGCCGCGCTTGCTCGAATAAGTCGTGCACACGGGCGGCACCCACTCCAACGAACATTTCGACAAATTCCGACCCCGAGATCGAGAAAAACGGCACACCGGCTTCACCCGCAATGGCTTTGGCCACCAGGGTTTTGCCGGTTCCCGGCGGACCGACCAACAACGTGCCCTTGGGAATGTGCGCCCCCAAGCGTGCGTATTTGGCCTTGTCCTTGAGAAAAGAGACGATTTCTACCAATTCGGCCTTGGCTTCATCGATACCCGCGACATCGGCGAAGGTCACCCCGGTATCGCGCTGGACGAACACCTTGGCCCGGGACTTGCCGATGTTCATCAACCCGCCCATGCCTTGTTTTTCCGCCATGGCGCGAAACAGAAAATGCCAGATCACCATGATCAGGAAAAACGGCAGCAGCCAGCCCAGCAGTCCATTCAAAAAGGTGTTTTCGTTTACCCCGGTAAAGCCGACACCCGATTGCGCGAGTTCCGTCGCCAGCGCCGGATCGACCCGCACGGTGGAGAACAGGTTGTGCCCGTCAATGGGCTCCTGCAGTTTGCCGCTGATCTGATCCTTCTCGACCCGTAAATCGCTGACCTTTTGCTCGTTCAGCAGTTGCAAAAACTGACTGTATGGAATGCTCTGCACGACACGACGATCAATAAACAGAAATTGAACGAGGGTGAGCACGACAAACGCGATCGCGAAGTAGGACAGGTTCCATTGGTGGTTCTTTTTCATGGCGATGACTCGACAAAAAACACGGGCCGGGCAGCCCGTAATCCGCCTGGAAAACCACCGGCTCCCCAGGGGTATTAGCTCACGCAAGCAGTAAATGGTCTTCCACTTTGCTTACGCCCGGCACCGACCATGCAGCCCGTTCCGCGATCTGGCGTTCGCGCCACAAGTGAACCCGGCCTTCGAGTCTCACCACATCACCCTCGACAGTGACGTGAATCTCCTGGGCATCCACTTCGGCGCTACGCTTTAGCGCTGCCTCGATACGTTGCTGGATATCGAAGACATCCAACCGAGGGCGCAAGGTGAGGCGATTACTCACGCCAACCACGCCGGATAACTTGCGCACCGACCGCTCCACGGTTTCTTTCTGGTATTGCCAGTCCACTTGGCCTTCCAGGGTGATCCGTCCGCTCTGCACGATGACTTTGACGTCGCCTTCGGGAACGTCGGAACTCCAATTGATGATTTTCAAGGCGCGGGTGGCGATCGAGTCGTCCGAAGTACCAGTGTTTTTGGCCAGCCTGACTTGAATTTCATCGGCTAGCGCACGAACGCCTTTGATGCCTTTCACCGCGCGTTCCGCACTGATTTTCTGGGTGTAGCTGCTGACGTGACCGGAGAGCGTGACGACACCATTGTCCACCGCAACGCCGATGTTGGCAGCATCGATTTCCGGCACGAATTCCAGCTCTTCCAAAATAGTTTTACGCAGGCTCAAGTCGCTCATGACGGTGTCCTCTTTTTGATGCGGTATTGACGGGACGCAGCGCCCGGTTCTTTTTTTACGCCTGAGCAGCGCAAAGACATTGAGTTAAATCAACAAGGCTTCAGTGAGTTCCTCACTAATCGCCAGCGGGCCATTAGTTGACAAAAATCAGAGTGTGCAGGCGATAACGTCAGATACTTGGGTCAACTATCTATAGCTTTTCCAGTTGCTTTAAACCGAGGGGAAAAAGTCATGAATAAGCGCTTGTCCTTTGTATTGCTGAGCGTCTTGTTGGCATCGACTGCCGGTTGCAGTCATAAGCACACTCAGGAATTCGACGCCCCGATTGGAGGCCGCCGGAAATAATGCCGCAACGGCGAGACTCAGGGCCGATGAGGCCTACATCAAGGCGGAACAGGCGCAGGCAACGGCCAGTCAGGCGCTACGCACTGCTGATGAGGAGAAGGTACGCGCCAGTCGGATGACCAATAAAGCGTCTGGCAAGTAATGAGCGATTGCACGAGTCCCTGACAGGAAGTCGGGTTTGCAGTCAGGCAGGTAACGCGTTCCAAGGACGAGGTCTATGATGCTGAAACTTAAACGTATCCTATTGATTGCCCCCAGCGAAATGACCCGCACCCCGGCGTTTGACCGGGCGCATGCACTGGCCTGTGCCACCGGAGCCTTGTTGCACATCGTCGCATTCGACTATGTGCAAGCGCTGGCGGTGGCCGGGCTGTTTGATCACGATGCGATGGCCCAGGCACGGGAGGGCTACTTGCAGGTGCATCGACACTGGCTGGAGCAGCAAGCCCGGTTTCAGCGATGCATCGGGTTGCAGGTAACCACCGAGGTGGTCTGGGCCAAATCCACCCCGGCGCATATGCTTGAGTACGTCAATGACTTCCATGCGGATCTGGTGATCAAGGACACCCAGCATGTACCGGCACTCGATCGCGCGTTCCATCGGCCCCTGGACTGGCTGTTGCTGCGCAACTGTCCGGCCCCCTTGCATCTGGTTACTGAAGCTAAGAATCCCAAACCGTTGAAAATTCTAGCGACCATCGATCTGTCCCATCTGGAGGAGCTGACCCAAGGGCTCAATGACCGGATTCTCGACCTGGCCTCAACGTTGGCGGCCTCCTGTGGCGCCGCCTTGCACGTGTTGAATGTCAATAACTGGTCGGTGATGGGCGACGCTACGAGGAGTGTGCCGACACTGAGTCTGGATGACAATTTGAGAGACGCAGTCAACGATGCCCAGGAGGAGGCCTTTGAGGTACTTGTCGAACGCTATGGCATCGAAAAAAAATGTCAACATCTACTGACCGGCATTCCCCACAAGGTGATCGGACTTTTCGCGCAACAGAATGCATTCGACATGGTGGTGCTGGGCACGGTCTATCACCACGGGATCGACAGGTTAATCGGCAGTACCGCCGAGAGCGTACTGAACAGGGCCCCGTGCAGCTTGACGATCGTCAAGTCATTGCCTTGGTTTGACTGAAACGACGACCCGGTCGCACCCGCTGTTGATAAAAATCAACTGCTCTTGCGCCAAAAGGAGCGATCAATAGCGCTCCCATGAATGTTCAAGGAGACGGTCATGCGAATGACATTTCTCGGTGCAGCAGGCACGGTCACCGGCAGCAAATACCTGCTGGAACATCGCGACCAACACGTACTGATCGATTGCGGCCTGTTCCAGGGCTATAAACAACTGCGGTTGCATAACTGGGACCCGTTCCAGCTCCCGGTTGGCAACCTCGGCGCCATCGTCCTTACCCATGCCCACTTGGATCACAGCGGCTACCTGCCCGTATTGGTGCGTAGCGGTTATCGCGGTCCGGTTTATGCCACACCCGCCACCTGTGAGCTGGTAAGGATCCTTCTATTGGACAGCGGCCGCTTACAGGAAGAGGCCGCCGAGTTCGCCAATCGGCATGGTTTCTCCCGGCACAAACCGGCGTTGCCACTTTATACCGAGCAAGATGCCGAGCGGGCACTGAAACTGTTACGACCAGTGGAGTTGCATCACAGGGTCGAAATTGTCCCGGGCATGACCATCCAGCTTCGTTGCGCGGGGCATATATTGGGCGCGGCTACGGTGGAGGTGATCGCCGATGGCATCACGCTTGTCTGTTCAGGGGATCTGGGGCGGCCAGATGATCCATTGATGTTCGCTCCAGAAACCGTCGAGCAGGCTGATTACCTGCTGGTGGAATCGACCTATGGTGATCGCAAACATCCGGTCGAGTCGCCGGAGGCGCAATTGGCCGAAGTCATCACCCGCACCACGCTGCGTCATGGCATCACCTTGGTTCCGTCGTTCGCAGTAGGGCGCGCCCAACTGTTGATGTACCACCTATATCGGCTGAAACAACGACACGCGATTCCCGATGTGCCGATCTATCTCAACAGCCCGATGGCCACCGACGTCACGAGTTTGTACCAGCGTTTTCGCAGCGAGCACCGTTTGTCCCCCGAAGAATGCGAAGGCATGTGTCACGTCGCACAGTTCGTGCGCACCACCGCGGATTCGATCAAACTGGATCAGCAGCGCACCCCGGCGGTGATTATCGCTGCTAGCGGCATGGCCACAGGGGGGCGTGTGATCCACCACCTCAAGGCGCTGGCCCCCAACCCAATCAATACGTTACTCGTACCTGGTTTCCAGGCCGGCGGTACCCGTGGCGCGCAAATTATTGCGGGCGCTCCTTCGGTGCGCATTCACGGCAAGGATGTACCGATAAGGGCTGAGGTGGTGCCGATGGAAACCCTGTCCGCGCACGCCGACGCCGATGAAATCATGCAATGGCTGCGCGGATTCAAGCGGCCGCCGAAACACACCTACGTGGTGCACGGCGAGCCCAATGCTTCGGATGTACTGCGTCGACGTATCAGCCTGGAATTGGGGTGGTCGGTTTCGGTGCCGGAGTATCGCGACAGCGTCGAACTAATCCAAATTGATCAGCCTTGAAGTTCATTACGCTGACGAGAGTACCGCTCATCAGCGGGTGCCCTTCAGTACCCACAAGCAATGTCAACGGAAGCGGATACCTTCCTCGGTTGTACTGATTTGAGTGCCTGCTGCGCCGTTGACGATGTCTTCAATGTCGGCCAGTGACCCGATGGCTGCCACTTTGCCGGTGTTGCGAGCGAACTGGCAGGCTGCCTGCACCTTTGGCCCCATGGAGCCGGCCGCGAAGGCAAGTTTTTCCAGTTCATCAGGATGAGCATGGGCGATAGTTTTCTGGGTGGGTTTGCCGAAGTCGATGAAGGCGGCGTTGACGTCGGTGGCGATCACCAACAGATCACTGTTCAGCTGTTCGGCCAGCAGCGCCGAGCACAGGTCCTTGTCGATCACCGCTTCCACACCCTGGAGTTTGCCATCGGCGCCGTACACCGTCGGAATGCCGCCACCGCCGGCACAAATCACGATGCTGCCTTTTTCCAGCAACCATTTGATCGGGCGGATTTCGAAGATTCGTTTCGGTCTTGGACTGGCGACCACACGGCGGTATTTGTCGCCGTCCGGGGCAATGGCCCAGCCTTTTTCCGCGGCGAGTTTTTCCGCTTCGGCCTTGGTGTAGACCGGGCCGATGGGTTTGCTCGGGTGCTGGAACGCCGGGTCGTTGGCGTCGACTTCGACCTGAGTCAGCAGCGTGGCAAACGGCACTTCGAAGTCCAGCAGGTTGCCCAGTTCCTGCTCGATGATGTAGCCGATCATGCCGTCGGTTTCGGCGCCAAGCACGTCCAACGGGTAAAGGGACACCGAGGTGTAGGCCGCCGCTTGCAACGACAGCAGGCCGACTTGTGGACCATTGCCGTGGGCGATTATCAGTTGGTTGCCAGGGTGGATCTTTGCGATCTGCTCAGCGGCGATCCGGATGTTGGCGCGTTGGTTGTCCGCGGTCATGGGTTCACCCCGGCGGAGCAGGGCGTTACCGCCCAAAGCAACGACGATACGCATAATGCATTCCTTTTAGTAATATCGCTCCGCGCGATACGTGGAGACGATCGATACGGTTAGATATCTGCCAACGCCGACACCAGAATCGCCTTGATGGTGTGCATGCGGTTTTCCGCTTGCTCGAAGGCGATGTTGGCCGGCGATTCGAAGACCTCTTCAGTCACCTCAATACCGTTGGCCAGGTACGGATAGCGCGCGGCGATGTCTTGGCCGACCTTGGTTTCGCTGTTGTGGAACGCCGGCAGGCAGTGCATGAATTTCACGCGCGGATTGCCGGAGGCTTTCATCATGGCGGCGTTCACCTGATACGGCAGCAGTTGCTCGATGCGCTCGTCCCACGCTTCCACGGGCTCACCCATCGACACCCAGATGTCGGTGTGGATGAAGTCCACGCCTTTGACCGCTTCTTTCGGGTCTTCGGTGATGGTGATGCGTGCGCCACTGTCTTCGGCGAAGGCTTTGCATTGAGCAATGAAATCAGCGTGCGGCCACAAGGCTTTCGGTGCGGCGATGCGCACGTCCATGCCCAGTTTGGCGCCGATCATCAGCAGCGAATTACCCATGTTGTAGCGGGCGTCGCCGAGGTAGGCGTAGCTGATGTCGTGCAGCGGCTTGTCGCTGTGTTCACGCATGGTCAGGGTGTCGGCGATCATTTGCGTCGGATGGAATTCAGCGGTCAGACCGTTGAACACCGGCACGCCGGCGAACTTGGCCAGCTCTTCGACGATTTCCTGTTCGAAGCCGCGGTACTCAATGGCGTCGAACATCCGCCCCAGCACGCGGGCGGTGTCCTTCATGCTTTCCTTGTGGCCGATCTGCGACGACACCGGGTCGATGTAGGTGACGTGAGCGCCTTGGTCGTGGGCCGCGACTTCGAAGGCGCAACGGGTGCGGGTCGAGGTTTTTTCGAAGATCAGTGCGATGTTTTTGCCTTGCAGGTGCGCACGCTCGGTACCGGTGTACTTGGCGCGTTTGAGGTCACGGGACAAGTCCAGCAGGTAGTGCAGCTCGCGAGTCGTGTGGTGCATCAGCGAGAGCAGGCTGCGGTTGCGCATATTGAAAGCCATGATGGGATCTCCTTGAGTTTGGGTTATCCACCGGCCTCCCGCTTTATGAGCGCGAAGCAGGGCACAGGAATTAATAGTCGATAGGATCGCGGATGATCGGGCAGGTCATGCAATGGCCACCACCACGCCCGCGACCGAGTTCGCCGGCGCTGATGGTGATGACTTCCACACCGGCCTTGCGCAGCAGCGTATTGGTGTAGGTGTTGCGGTCGTAGCCGATCACCACGCCCGGTTCCACGGCCACCACGTTGTTGCCGTCGTCCCACTGCTCGCGCTCGGCGGCGAAGCTGTTGCCGCCGGTTTCCACCACGCGCAACGTTTTCAGGTTGAGAGCTTTGGCCACGGTGTCGAGGAAGTTGGTTTCTTCGCGACGAATGTCGATACCGCCCGGTTTGCTGTCGTCAGGGCGCAGGGTGAAGGCGACGATCTGGCTGACCACTTCCGGAAAAATCGTCACCAGGTCGCGGTCGCAGAAGCTGAACACGGTGTCCAGGTGCATCGCTGCGCGGGATTTCGGCAGGCCTGCGACGATCACGCGCTCTACGACGTTGTGCTTGAACAGGTTCACCGCCAGTTGGCCGATGGCCTGGCGCGACGACCGTTCGCCCATGCCGATCAAGACCACGCCGTTGCCGATTGGCATCACGTCGCCGCCTTCGAGTGTGGCGTTGCCGTGTTCCAGATCCGGATCGCCATACCAGATCTGGAAGTCAGCGTTGGTGAACTCCGGGTGGAATTTGTAGATGGCGCTGGCCAGCAACGTTTCCTGACGGCGCGCCGGCCAGTGCATCGGATTCAGAGTCACGCCACCGAAAATCCAGCAGGTGGTGTCGCGGGTGAACTGGGTGTTGGGCAACGGCGGCAGAATGAAGCTCGAGTGGCCGAGGAAATCGCGGAACATCTGAATGGTCTTGCCGCCGAAGCTGTCCGGCAGATCATCCGCCGACACGCCGCCAATCAGGAACTCGGCAATCTTGCGCGACTCCAGGCTGCGCAGCCACGAGCTGACTTCGTTGACCAGGCCCAAGCCCACTGAATTGGCGGTGATCTTGCGCTCCAGGATCCAGTTCAGGGCTTCAGGGATGGCGACGATGTCGGTCAGCAGGTTGTGCATTTCCAGTACGTCGACATTGCGCTCGCGCATTTTGGTGACGAAGTCGAAATGGTCGCGCTTGGCTTGGGCGACCCACAGCACATCATCGAAAAGAAGCTCGTCGCAGTTGTTCGGGGTCAGCCGCTGATGGGCCAGGCCTGGAGAGCAAACCATGACTTTGCGCAGTTTGCCGGCTTCGGAATGTACGCCGTACTTAACTTTTTCCGTGGTCATTGCAGTGATCCTCCAGATGACAACTCATTCCCTCTACACAACGAGGGGCTTACAGGGTCAGGAAACTTAAACGGCATGCGCGCGGCGGGTTGTGCGGATATCCTTAGCCAAACCATGGCCGCCTTGAACAGCAACATGGCGTGCGCTTATTAACCCGCCCCCCCGTAGTTTCTCGCCAACGGAAGTAGGGGGGCGCCTGCTTCGGACCCAGGTTCGAGAAAATCAAAGATGAGCTGGCGGAACTGAGCGAATCTCGACTTGGCCTCGACGCTGGCGGCTTCCTGTGGTGCTGCTTTGCACATACGTCACTGGTCGGTGGTGGGCGACGCCACGATGAGTGTGCCGACCCCGACCCTGTATGGTCGGTTGCGAGACGCTCTCAATTCTGTCCCGCCAGTTTCCTGGCAGGGGCAGGACAGCCTGAGAATCAGTCACCTTTGATTGGCACGACCTTGTCAGCTTTCATGGCTTCGGGCTTTTTCGGAAGCGAGATGCTCAGCACGCCCTTGCTGAAACTCGCGTCGATCTTCTCGGCATCGACTCCTTTGGGCAGGTTGAACACCCGTTCGAAGGAACCGTAGTGACGCTCGCTGAGGTGATAGCCCTTCCTTTTTTCTTCCTTGTCCTCTTTCTTTTCGCCTTTGATGATCAGGCTGCCGTTGGACAGTTTGATCTCAATGTTTTTCTGATCCATGCCGGGCAGTTCGGCAGTGATTTCGAAGCTTTTGTCTTTCTCGGTGATGTCCACGGCAGGCAGGCTGTGACCAATCAACTCCCGACGCCAGAGCGGCTCGACATCGAACAGCCCGCGACCGAATGGCGACAGCCCAGAGCCGCGATTGAAGTCTTCGAACAAGTGATCAACCTGCTGGCGGAGTTTTTCCAGGGGGCGCCAAAGGTCTGTTGCCACCGGATGCTGACTGGCTTTGTTGTCGCTATGAACCGGCACTTTTTTTTCGCTGTTGCTCATTTTGATTTCTCCTCTTGGGTGATAGAGATGGATCGCAAACACCCCGTTTGGCGGTCCACCACGACAGAACAAACACATGACACTGCCCCTACAACGCCAGTGTCCCGGACCACAGCATCCAGCCGGCGAAGGCTGCCGCCGTCCAGATAATGATCAACAGTCCCGTCTCGGGGCCGCTGAGCGGTTGCCCCTGACGAGCCTTCATGGTGGCCAGGTAAATCAACGAACCGGGGGCGTAGAGCAAAGCGCTGAGCAACATGTATTTAGGCCCGGCGGCATACAGCAGCCACAGGCAATACAGTGTGGCGATCGAGGCGATGGCCATGTCGCGTAGTTGCAGGGCGCGGTGGCCGGCATAGGTCTGGCCCTGCCAGGTCAGTTTCAGCGCATACAGCCCGCTGAACAGGTACGGCAGCAGAATCATCGAGGTGGCCAGGGAAATCAGCGCGAGGTAACTGGCGCTCGAGTACAGCGTCAGTAGCAGGAACAGTTGAATGCAGCTGTTGGTGATCCACAGCGCATTGGCCGGCACACCCTGGGTGTTTTCCACGGCCAGCGCGCCCGGCATGACCTTTTCCTTGGCCGGTGTGAACACCGATTCCGCCGCCAGCAGCGTCCAGGCGAGTAGGGCGCCCCCCACCGAAATGATCAAGCCAATGCTGATCAACACCGCGCCCCATGGCCCGGCTGCGGCCTGAAGCACGCCGGCCATCGAAGGATTTTTCAGTGCGGCCAGTTCAGGTTGTCTGAGAATGCCCAGCGAGAGTAACGACACTGCAATCAACAGCAACAGGGTGATGACAAAGCCGATGACCGTGGCGCGGCCGACATTGGCCCGCTCCGCTGCGCGGGCAGAGAACACATTGGCGCCCTCGATCCCGATAAACACCCAGACAGTCACCAACATGGTGCTTTTGACTTGATCGAGGGTGCTGCCCAGCGCGGGCGCCCCCCAGAAGTCGACACTGAAGGTTTCACGCTGGAAAGCCGCTATCACCACACCAATAAACAGCAGCAACGGCACGATCTTGGCCACCGTCGTCAACGCGTTGGCGCGCGCTGCCGTGTGCATGCCCCTGAGAATCATCCAGTGCAACGACCACAGCACCACGGACGCCCCGGCAATCGCAGCTTTGTTATTGCCTTCACCGAACAGGGGGAAGAAATAACTCAGCGCAGCGAACAAAATCACCAGGTAGCTGACGTTGCCGATCCAGGCGCTGATCCAGTAGCCCCAGGCTGAGTTGAAGCTGAGGTATTCGCCACCCAAGGCGCGGGCGTAGGCGAACACGCCGTTGTCCAGCGCCGGTTGGCGGTTGGACAAGGTCTGATAGACCAGCGCCAGCGACAGCATGCCGACGCCGGTGATCAGCCAACCAATCAGGATCGCCCCGGCACCCGCACTGACTGCCATGTTTTGCGGCAGGCTGAAAATGCCGCTGCCGATCATCGAACCGACCACCAGGGCAATCAGCAGGCTCAAGGACAGGCGCTTGGGTTCCACCTTTCGCAAACTGCCTGCAAGTGGGTGGGCAGTCGGCGGGACGACCGGTTGGGTGCCTTGCAGGTGCGTAGCCATGGGAGCCTCCACGAAACGAGAGTTTCTGCATCCATTGAATGTGATGGTGCGACTGCTGACTCTAATTTCTACGTGAACGTCCAAGGCCTGGTTGATTTAGATCAGAAAGAGGGCAAACACCCGGTTTGTCCGGGCACAGCCATGACCTCCGTTGTGTCCAACGCCTCAATTGTGGCGCCTCACCGGACACGAAAGACATTCGAGTCCTAAGCTCTACCTCGATGAGCGACAGATGTTTTTACAGCGAGGCATGCAAATCGCTTTTGAGGAACTCACTTCGATGCTCAGCAAATGGCTGGACCCCGTTCTATTACTGCTCACCGCTCTGGCGCTGCTGGCCGGCGGCGTTGCGTATGTTGCGCAAGAACCTGATTGGGCATCGATGTGCTGGGCCGCAGGCAGTCTGGTGATGTCCGCGGTCCTGCTCATTGAGATCGTCAGGCGCCTGGCCCGACGCGAGGCCGGTGTGGACCTGATCGCGCTGCTGTCGATCACTGCCGCCCTGGTCTTTGAGCAGACACTCGTGGCGGCGGTGATTGCCTTGATGCTGGCGACCGGACGAACCCTGGAGTTTTTCACCAAGCAACGCGCCGACCGCGAGCTTCGTGCGCTCATCGACCGGGCGCCACGTTTTGCCTGGTTGCAGGAGGAGGGTGGCTTGCGCCAGATCCCCGTTGAGCAGGTCCAGCTAAATCAAACATTGCTGGTGCGGTTGGGAGAGGTGATACCGGTCGATGGTCGCCTGCTGAGTCATGCGGCCATTCTCGACGAATCGGCGCTCAGTGGTGAGTCGTTGCCCGTAACCCGTCGAGAGGGCGAGCAACTGCCCAGTGGCGTATCCAATGTCGGTGCGCCCATCCTGCTATTCGCCACGCGAACGGCTGCGCAGAGTACCTATGCCGGCATAGTGCGGCTGGCTGAGGAAGCACGTCGTTCGCGCGCACCTTTCGTGCGCCTGGCCGACCGCTATGCATTGTTCTTCATCCCACTGACGTTGCTGATTGCCGGATTGGCCTGGCATTTGAGTGGTGATCCTTTGCGAGCGCTGGCGGTTCTGGTGGTGGCCACACCTTGCCCTTTGATTCTGGCTGTACCGATTGCCATCATGTCGGGGATTTCCAGGGCAGCGCGGCGCGGGATCCTGATCAAGGACGGCGTGACCCTGGAAGCGTTGGCCGGAATCAAGCAGGTGTTCCTCGACAAGACCGGCACGCTGACCAGCGGCCATGCGCGTCTGCAGTCGATAGAGGTCAACGGACTGGCCGATCCGCAGCGCCTGCTTGGCCTGGCCGCTTCACTGGCGCAGGCCTCGACGCATCCTATCTCCCAGGCAATTGTTGAAGCGGCGCATCAGCGTCAATTGCCTCTCAGCGTCCCGCAGGAAGTAGAAGAAAGCCCAGGCTCTGGACTTTGTGGGCATGTCGATGGCGTGCAGGTGCGTTTCGGCACGTTGTCTTTTGCTCACAAAGTCGCCCCTGGAACTGACTGGGTCGCCGCCATGCTACGGCACATGGATTACCTGGCGTGCAGTGGAAGCTTCATCGACGTGGATGGGAAACTCGCGGGCCTGCTGATTTTCTCGGACAACGTTCGGCGCGAAACTCCGCAGACTCTGCGTCGACTGCGCAATAGAGGTATCGAAAAGATCGTCATGCTAACCGGGGACCGCCTGGAAACCGCCGAGATGATTGCGCTGTCTGCCGGGATTGACGAGCTGCATGCCGGGTTGACCCCTGAGGATAAAGTGCGTGCGGTACAGCAAGGTTGCCTGCGCACTAGCACATTGATGGTTGGCGATGGCATCAACGACGCCCCCGCGCTGGCAGCGGCGAATGTCGGCGTGGCCATGGGGGCCAGCGGTGCCACTGCTTCTGCACAAGCCGCTGGTGTTGTGCTGCTGGTGGATCGTCTGGATCGTCTGGTCGAGGCGCTGGACATTGCCCGACGCACCCGCTACATCGCCCGCCAGGGTGTGCTGGTCGGCATGGGGATGTCGTTGCTGGCCATGGCGGTGGCGGCCCTCGGTTACCTGCCGCCGCTGATTGGCGCCGTGGTGCAGGAGGGCATCGACGTGGTGATCATCCTTAACGCCTTGCGGGCACTGGGGTCATCGTGGGAGCTGAGGAAACGAAAGCTTGCCGCAGAGCATATCGATCGCCTGCAAGATGAGCACCAGCAACTCTCCACCGTACTGAGCGATCTGCACCAACTGGCCAATGACTTTGCCCAGCGCCCACTTGCGCAAGCACAGACCGACTTGGTGCAACTGGTCAACAAGCTGCAAACATCACTGGCGCAGCATGAGCGGGAAGATGAAAACACACTGTACCCGCTGCTGACGCGAAGCATGCCGGGCGAGGACCCGATGTCGGCTATGAGCCACGCTCACCGGGAGATTTTTCGCCTTATCCATTTACTGACGCGCATGAGTAGCGACTTCAGTTCCGACCCCGCAACGGCACCTGCTGATGAGATTCAGCATCAGCTGATTCGTCTGGATACCCTCGTGCGACTGCACTTTGATCAGGAGGAGGAACTGTTTCGTTATCTGGATTGGCGCTAGAAAATTAAGTCCGGCAAAAGGGGATGAAATGAGTAAGACCGATGAGCGTGGCAAGCGTTGTATCGCTTCAGGCACGCACTGCCGGTTTTACGGTCCTTGTATTGGCGCAACTATTCAATGCACTGAGTGCCCGCTCGGAGTCGGCCAGTGCGTTCATCGGGTTGTTCGCTAACCGATGGCTGTGGGGCGCAATCGCGCTGGCATTGGTCTTGCGGATTGCAGATTGCAGATTGCAGTGGTGCACTGGTCACCACTCAACAAGGCTTTCGACACGAGTGCATTGACGCTGAGCCAGTGGGGACTGTGTTTGGCAATGGCTAGCGCAGTCTTCTGGTTTAGCGAGTTGCGCAAGCTGGGTATGCGTTTGCATCAGGGAAAAGCCGTCCTGCACCAGAAGCGGAGGATCTTCTAACGGTCAGTGTTAAAAGCGGCTTTTGATACAGCAAAAGCGGATTACTGACTATCCGGAGGCAGTTTCATTTTTGAACTCGACCTCGGCTCTTCACGTCAGCGTCGTGCTATCGGGAGGCCCAAAACAGGTGGAGTTAGGAGGCACTCACGACATATTCGCTCAAGCCAACGCATAATCATTTCGTCCATGCCCACTACTCCTAAGGTGCAGACGCACTAGGCAACTCGACCTCGAGAAGTTCTTTGATCGGGTCAATCACGATGTCCTGATGGCTTGCGTGGCGCGTCAAATCGAAGACAAGCGGGTGCTCAGACTGATCCGTCGCTATCTCGAAGCGGGAACGATGTCAGGCGGACTCGTCAGCCGACGGCAAGAAGGGACGCCGCAAGGCGGCCCGCTCTCGTCGTTGCTGTCGAATATCCTGCTCAACGAACTCGACCGCGAACTGGAGCGGCGGGGTCATCGCTTCGTGCGCTATGCCGACGACGCGAATATTTATGTGCGCAGTCGTCGCGCGGGTGAACGAGTGATGGTCAGTGTTGAGCGTTTCCTGACCCAGCGTCTGAAACTGACGCTCAACCGGGAAAAGAGCCGTGTGGTACGGCCTTGGGTCTGTGATTATCTGGGTTATGGGATGAGCTGGCATCAACAGCCGAGGCTAAGAGTGGCGGCGATGAGCCTGGGGCGCTTGCGCGACCGAGTCAGAGACCTGCTGCGCGGAGCGCGGGGTTGCAAGATGGCAACCGTCATCGTGCGATTAAACCCCGTGCTGCGGGGTTGGGCAGGCTATTTCAAGCTAAGTCAGAGCAAGCGGCCACTTGAGGAGTTGGATGGCTGGGTGCGTCGTAAGCTGCGCTGTGCCGTATTGCGTCAATGGAAACGGCCCTCAACAAGGGCTCGGAACTTGATACGTCTGGGGCTCAGCAGGCACCGCGCCTGCATATCCGCGTTCAACGGTCGTGGTCCATGGTGGAGCTCAGGAGCTGCACATTTGAATCACGCGCTACCGAAGAAGCTGTGGGATCGGCTTGGACTGGTCTCAATACTGGATACGATAACTCGGCTTAATCGCATAACTTGAACCGCCGTATACGGATCCGTACGTACGGTGGTGTGAGAGGACGGCGGCTGTGAAGCCGCCTCCTACTCGATCGAGAGCGTGCGGCGAACTAAACCACCGCGCCGAACAGCGATCCCACCAGCGCTGTAATACCCATTGCCAGTGCGCCCCAGAATGTCACCCGCCAGGCGCCGGTCAGGACCTTGGCCCCGCCTGCCTTGGCGGCAGTGGCGCCCAGTGTTCCAAGAAACACCAATGACATGACCGATATCCAGGGCCCGACGCTGTGCTGCGGCGCGAAAAAAGTCACGGCCAGAGGCAACGCGGCACCCACCACGAAGCTGGCGGCGGAGGCTAGGGCGGCCTGCAAGGGTTTGGCGGTGAGGGTGGCGCTGATGCCCAGCTCGTCCCGGGCGTGAGAGCCCAATGCGTCATGGGCCATCAATTGATCGGCCACTTGATGCGCCAGTTCGGGTGATACGCCGCGATGCATGTAGATGTTGGCGAGTTCGATGTGTTCGGCTTTCGGGTCGCTCGCCAGTTCTGCCCGTTCGCGGGACAGATCGGCCCGCTCGGTATCGGCCTGGGAGTGTACGGAAATGTACTCGCCTGCGGCCATGGACATGGCGCCGGCCATCAGCCCCGCCATACCGGTAACCAGCAACGTGGCGTGGCTGGCGTTGGCTGCCGCGACACCGATCAGCAGACTGGCGGTAGAGACAATCCCGTCGTTGGCGCCCAGGACGGCGGCGCGCAGCCAGCCGATACGATCGCTTCGGTGTGCCTCGGTGTGCCTGTGCATGAACTTCATTGTTTAACGGGACTCACTGTCATTAGCCGGTTCACATCGGACGGGTTTCAATCTGCGCCTGCAACTGGCCGCCGACAATGGATATTTCTTTGAACTGCTCACCCTCGCGCAGCACGAACAACGCGTCCATCCCGCGCTCCTGAGCCAGACGTGGGCCCTCGGTTTCGCCCAAGACCATCAGCGCCGTGGTCCAGGCATCGGCGAGCATGCACGAGGCCGCCACCACAGTGACGGCGGCGAGCGGGTTGCACAGCGGTGCGCCGGTGGCCGGGTTCATGGTATGAGCATAGGACTGACCGGCCACGTCGACCCAATGTCGATAGTCCCCGGAGGTCGCAATGGCGGCATCGCTAAGTTCCATCACGCCCATGACTTCACGCACGCCCCGGTTGGGCTTTTCCAAGGCCACGGCCCAGCACTGGCCGTCAGGTTTGACGCCCCGGGCGCGCATCTCGCCATCGATGCCAACCAGGTAGCGGGTGATGCCCAAACCCTCCAGGCAACGCGCCAGTTCATCCACGCCAAAACCTTTGGCGATGCCACTCAAATCAAGGTTCAACGGCACGCACTTGCGCACCTGATTGCGTTGCGGGTCAACCACCAACGCGGCGCTGGCTAACAGTCGGGCGCGCGGCAAAATCGTACTGATCGACTGCTCTGTGACCGTCTGCTCGCCAGGGCCGAACCCCCAGGCGTTAACCAGGTCACCGACAGCGATGTCGAAGGCGCCGCCGGATTGCTGACTGACACGCAGTGCAGCAGACAGCACCACGGCCAGTTCCTTGGGCACTGACACCCATTCCTGCTCTGGGGCGGCGTTGAGGTGGTTGAGGTCCGAGTCGGGTTTCCAGGTGGACATTTGCTGGTCCACCCGGGCCACGGCGCGCGCCAGGCGATGGCCAACTTCGTCGGTATCGATCCCGGCCCCGGCATAAAACAGGGCGGTGTAGCGGGTGCCCATGGTTTCGCCGTTCAGGCTGTAGCGCTGCAACTCAGTAGACGTCTTCACGGTAGCGTCCTTGTGCTTTGAGGGTCAGCACACTCAGGTTGAGAGGCGCCAACACTTCATCGAGGGCCTGCATCACGCCTTTGGCCATTTCGCGGCTGCCACACACCAGCACCTGAGCACCTTTTTCAATCAGCCGGCGCAAGGCCAGGGCATCGCCGATCAGCCGGTCTTGCACGTAGCTGCGGTCCTGAACCTGAGAGAAGGCGGCGCGCAATGCCGTGAGGCGTCGGTCCGACAAGTATTGGTTGAGCTCCGGTTCATAGAGAAAGTCCGAGGCCGGGTTGCGCCCGCCCCAATACAAGTGCATCGGGTGTCGGGCCTTGTTGTTGCGAATAAAACCGGCCAGAGGACCGATGCCGGTACCGGCGCCGATCAGGATCACTGGGTGCGTGCCCGATGCCGGACGAAATTGCGGGTTGGGCTGGATAAAAGCTTCGATCTGCGCGCCGATGTTCAGGCCATGAAGGAATTGCGAGCACATGCCACCGTTGTGTTTACGCACACAGATCTCCAGCACGCCGTCCTGCGAACCGCTGGCCAGCGAGTAGAAACGTGGAATCGGGCTGCCCGGTGGCACAATCCCGACCAGGTCACCGGCCAGAAAGCCCGGCAGCTCGCCGGGTGCTTTGAAGCGCAGTACGTGGGTCGGCGCATTCACCTGTTCGCCATAGGCAATGCGCTCTGTCAGCTCCAATTGATGCGTACACGGCTGCTGCGGGGTATGAACCAACGTCAGGTCCTGCCCCAGTACTTCGCCCAACGCGAGGCCCCAGCGCGCAAACTCCTGAGAGGATTGGCGGTTGACGGTTTCCAGCCCCAGTAACGGCGAGCCACCGGCCTGCAACATCGCATCCTGCACCTGATGGGCGTACTGACAGAACTGCGCAAACTGGCGGTCGCCCAAGCCCAGCACAGCAAAGGGCAGGCCGGGTTTGAGGCCGGTTTTGGCCAGCCGCGCCAGGAACTGCGAAGCCGAGGCCGGTGCATCGCCGTCACCGTGGGTCGCGGTGAGGATGAACACCCGTTGGGCATTGCGGTAATCGCCCACCCATTCATTCATCGCCGCGCTATGCACCTGATGGCCACTCTGGTGCAAGGCGTCGTGCAAGGTTTTGGCAAAGCCCCAGGTGCTGTTGTTTTCACTGCCCACCAGAATCACGCTGTCGGCGGAGTGGGCAGGGCTGTTGTGGCGGATGTTCGGGCCAGCCTTGCGGCGGCGCCACCACAACAGGATGCCGGTCACGCTCATCAACGGCACGCAGAGGGCGCAGAGCCCCAGCGGCAGGCCCAGCCACCAGAGGCCTTCGCCGGTGTGCAGCTGATAGATCCATTCGTAGAGGTTGTGCATCGAGTCGTGAGCTTGATAGGACAACAAGGTGCCGCTGGCCTGATCCACGTAGCCGTCACCCTGGGCCGTGCGCAGGGAAAACACATCGTGCGGGTTGCCGGGGCTCGGGAAGACCAGCTCGCGCAGGTCATTCAAGTCGGTGGCCTGCAAGGCTTGCAGGTTCGCCACCGGCAAGGCCGGGCCGGCGCTGACGTGGGCGGGGAAGGCGGGTTCACGTTGACTGCCGTCGGCGATAAAACCAAAGGTGGTGGCGGACATGTAGAGCCCGCTCAATGCCGACAGCAGCAGCCCGAGCAATGCCAGTCGCCCGACTTCAGCATGCCAGCGCTGACTGAAGGTGCCCCGCAGTGGCCGCAGCAGGTTGCGCCAGCCACCCAGGCGCCGGGCCAGCAATAGCGCGCCGGACACTGACAGCATCAGCATGAACAGCGCGCCGACACCCGATACCCCATGGCCGGGCGTGCCAAGGAACAGCGAGCGGTGCAGGTCTTTCACCCAACGTGAGAACGCGGATGGCTCGTAGGGCGTGAGGCCTTGGCCGGTCAGCGGGTCGACCTTTTCGGCGCCGGCCTGACCGTTCTGGTTGTAGTAGACGATGATCGTCCCGGACGCTGTGCGCTGGATCTGCTCCACGCCCGGGAAGTGATTGGCCACACGCCCGGCCAATTGGCCGGCGTTGAGTTGCCCGGCCATGGTGGCGGTGCTGTGCAAGCGTTCCAGGGCCGGGTCGACAGACAGCATCGCGCCGCTGAGGGCCAACAACATGACCAACAGGGCGGCGATCAGGCCAGGTAGAGAATGGAACTGGCGAAGCATGTTCAGCCTCCAGAAATGGCAGGTGCTACAGATCGTAAGTAAAGGAGTCGACGTAGGTGCTGCCGGTCGCCGGCTTGCCTGCGCCCTTGGACGTCAGGGGCACGCTGACATCGGCGCGGGCGTCACGTTTGTCCTCGACGGCGCTGTCGATGCGGATCTGATACCCGGCATCAATCAGAGTGTCTGCCAGTTCGACGCTGACTTTGAGCGTGCGCCCACTGCCGACACTGGCGCCGCTGACCCCGTCAAACTCGCTCTGGCTCATTGCGCTGCCACGGGCCCAGTCGCCCAGGTGCTTGTAGTACTTGGCCTTCTTGCCGGCCACCCAGAGGGTTTTCTGGTATTGGCCATTGGCGTCGGTGACGTAGATCGCCAGGTAGGCATCATTGCCGCTGTAGTCCTTGAGCTGTGTGGTCAAGGTCACTTCACGGGCCTGGGCCAACCCCGGCAGGGCAATGGCGCCGGCGAGGCAGGTTGCTGCGATGATCTTTTTCATGGGAGTGTCCTTTTGATCGTTAGGTCGAGAGCCTGGACCTGCTTGCTGACAGCAACCTGAAGGCAGGAAAAACGCGTCGACAGATAGGGCGTCATTCGGTGAGCGGGCTGCCGAGGTAATCCCTGGCATCGCCGTCGTCCCGGAAATGGATCTCGAGTGTGTGCAGGCGCAGCGATGCCGGTGAATAGCTGGCTTCGATGGCATTGCCTTTGCGGTCCAAGCCCTTGAGCTCGTAACAACCGTCGTCGACCTTGATGCGCTGTACGCTCCAGCCGTATTGCCGCTCTACCTGCTGACGCAAGGTTTCGCGCGGTTGCCAGTCGCTCACCGGGTCGCGGCAGTCGTCATCGGCCGGGGCGTAACCGCTGAGCAGCAGGCTCAACAGCGCGGCATTGGCAATAAAACCTGATTTCATGATCTGTCTCCTGCCGAGGTCGGCGTCTGTGGCATACCCTAAAGTGCATTCCTGACAATCAGCTGAATCTTCAGATTCACGTCAGGTAAGGCGATTAAGGTGCTGCATGACAACCATCACAGGAGGTGCCAGATGCGGGTTTTATTGGTCGAGGACGCACCAGGCTTGGGGGAGGCGGTGCGCGAACAGATCGCCGATGATGGTCACGCAGTCGATTGGGTGCAGCGCCTGGACCATGCGCGCAACAGCGTGCGCACCACGCCTTACGACCTGATCCTGCTGGACCTGATGCTCCCGGACGGTCGCGGGCTGGATTTTTTGCGTCAGCAACGCTCGGCAGGGGACGTGACCCCGGTGATTATCCTGACTGCCCAGGATCAGATTTCCGAACGCATCGCTGGCCTCAACGCGGGCGCCGACGACTACCTGGTCAAACCGTTCGACCTGTTTGAGCTTTCGGCCCGTGTGGCGGCGGTGGCTCGGCGCTATAGCGGCAACCCCAATCCGCAGATCAGGCTCGGTGATTTGCAGGTCGACATGAGTGCCCGTACGGTGCAGCGAGCCGGTGCGACGGTGGACCTCACGGCGCGGGAGTGGGCGCTGTTCGAGGCGTTTGTGCAGCGCCCCAGCGCGCTGCTGTCCAAGTCGCAGCTTGAAGAGCGGCTGTATGCCTTCGGCGCCGAAATCGAGAGCAATACCATCGAGGTCTATATCAGCCGTCTGCGTAAAAAACTCGGGCGCGACCTGATTGAAACCGTGCGCGGCATGGGCTACCGGTTGATGTCCGCATGAAGCCGTCATCAAGCCTGCAAAAACGTCTCGGCCTGGGATTAACGTTAGGCACGACCTTACTTTGGCTGGCGGCGACCGTCGGCGCCTGGCTGGTGGTGCAACATGAATTGAACGAGGCGTTCGACAGTGCGCTGGAAGAGACCGCGCAGCGCATCCTGCCCCTGGCCGTGCTGGAAATCAGCAACCGGGAAAAACCTCGTGAGGCACAACATGTCGCCACCCTCAAAATGCACAAGGAATACCTGACCTATCTGGTGCGTGATGCCAAGGGCGAGATCCTGATGCAGTCCCACGACGCCAATCCGAAGATCTTCAATCAACAACCGGCCGAAGGCTTTTCAACCACTAAAAAATACCGTCTGTACGGCGCCAGTGCGCTGCGTGAGACGGTGTTCATCGAAATCGCCGAACCTCTTGAGCATCGCCGTGAAGCCGCGCGGGAAGCTTTGCTTGCCTTGTTGTTGCCGTTATTGGCGTTGATTCCCATCAGCCTGTTTGGCACCTGGATGTTTGTGCGCATCAGCCTGCGCAGTGTATTGGCCTATCGTCGTGCCGTGGAGGCTCGCGGCGTGGGTGATCTGTCGCCGATCAACGTGGCGCGATTGCCGGCGGAAGTCGCCCCACTGGCCGAGGCGGTCAATCATCTGCTGGAGCGCTTGCGCAAGGCCTTGGAGACCGAGCGCAGCTTTACTGCCAACAGCGCCCATGAACTGCGCACGCCACTGGCCGCGACGCTGGCGCAGATCCAGCGTTTGCGTCACGAAGCGCCTGAAGGCCCGTTGCGGTTACGGGCGGCTAAAATCGAAAATTCATTGCGCGAGCTGACGCGGCTCTCGGAAAAACTCATGCAGCTGGCCAAGGCCGAGGGGGGTGGGTTGTTGTCCGAAACGCCCCAGGACCTCATTCCGTTGCTGGCCCATGTGGTCGATGAGTGGAACCACAGCAGTGGGCACCGGATCGAGTTGCACCTGCCAACCCAGACGAGTGTGTACTCGGCGATTGATCCGGACGCCTTTGCAATCCTGTTGCGCAACCTGATCGAGAATGCGCTCAAGTATGGCGCCGCGGATCAACCGGTCGAAGTCAGCCTCACCGACCAGGCGCTGCTGCGGGTGGTCAATGGTGGCCCGCCGGTGCCCGAGCCGGTGTTGCTGCGGCTCACCGAGCGCTTTGTGCGGGGCAACAGTGAAACCAGCGGTTCAGGGTTGGGGTTGGCGATTGCCAAAACCATTGTGCAGGGAGTCAACGCGAGAATACGGCTGGTATCGCCGGCATCAGGTCGAGCGGAAGGATTCGAAGTCTGCGTCTGGTTTCCGCTCGCGTCGACTGTCAAAGGCTGAGGGCATGCTTCGAATACGTACACTTCAAGCGCCACTTTCTAGGGGCTGGGATTCTCGCCGGTACAAGAATTAGAATGCTCGGCACTTGGCCGGGCTGTGTGTCGAAGAGGTCTGACTGGACGTCGTGAGTAACTGGGTCAGCATTGAAAGTGGTACGCAAAGTTGAACATCGTGTTTCTGGTCGTGGGTCTCGATAGTCCGGTCGGGCCCAGAACCTCCCGCTTCAATTGGCCGCCGAGTCGGCTGACAGCGAGGGCGCTCAGGTTGCGATGTAGAGGGGGCGTCTTACCTTCGCTGTTCATGGCCAGTTAAGCCTTTGGGCTAGGTCGGTGATCAGTCATTAGGTACTTCCATGGCCTCATGAAGGAGTCTGACGACCTCGATCACGTCGTCGTTTGCCACACGATAGAACACCATTTGGCGTGGTTTTTTGACCTTTCCACTGGGGTGTTTGGCCTGCTGGCGTGCTTGATCGCCGAACTGCGTCTTGGAGAGCCTGAGGATGTCGACAATGTCGGTGCGCGCCGCGCCGGAACCCGATACTGCGGCATGCTCAATGTTTCTCTCTCGCGAGGATGGTTGCCTTCAGGCTCAAGCCCTCGAGGCTCCAGATCCCCTCCGTTCAACTGAGTAAAGCGCCCGTGCTCAAGATCCATGATGCCGATTGCGGTCGCCTAACGCAGGGCCTCAATTTTGGCGGTGTCTTCGGCGGCGCGCTGTTCCAATAGCCGCAAACCTTCTCGCATCACTTCGTTGGCATTCTGATAACGGCCGGACTGCACCAGGTCATGGATAACCTGTTCCTGGTGAGGGGTGAGCACAACGTTTCGCGTCGCCATAATTAGCTCCAGTTCTGGGCAAACAGGTTTTTTCGACCATTGGCAATTTATGCCATTTTGCCCAGGAGCACATAGCTTGAGAGCTGTATCTGACGAACTGGGTCGTACGGGTTCATCCGCCGCGCCGAACAGCGTGTGCTGCTCCGGACTGCATGTGCACAGAGTCCAAAAAAGGTGTTGCAGGCGGGACGTCGGGGACAGCTTGATTAGTGTGGGCCTTGGGCCCTCAGCTTGGCCAAGCCCTGCTTGATGTGTCCGGCGTTCTCACCGATCGTGTGAAGCGCGCCGCGGACGTTGTCGCCAGTCTCGGCATGGCCTTGGCTCTCAACCAATACGGTCAGCGCCATCAGCGCAGCCTCCAGGGCGAGTTGGTTGTGATCCAGGCGTTCAAGAACATCGGGGAGAGAGTATTCGGGGGAGGGCATAGCTTCGACTCCATTCGAGAGAGTGGGGAGCTTAGCCGCGGGAATGGCTGACAACAAAAAGCCCGCGTATTGCGGGCTCTCTGTATGGGGTCAAATCCTTTTGTCCGTTCAATCTGCGCTCCGTTCTGTGAGCACTTCGTGAAAAGCATGTCGCTGGAACGAAAAAACCTGGCACTTATCCGGGCTCTCTGTCGATGGGCCAAATCCTTTTGGCTGACCGCAATGTGCTTGGTGGGTGTGACAAAGGCATGACACGGCGGATACGAAAGCGCGGGCAAAAGCCCGCGTAAGGCGGGCCTCTCGATATAAGTTGTCCGTTCCTTCTTCCATACTTCGATGTCTCGAAGTCAGTTTTGATCAGAGAAGGAACATGCACCTGGGGGCTACGAATATGCCTCTCAAGCACTCGATGATTACCCCATCATCTTCGAGCCTCCAGGTGCGCTTGCGCCCTTTAACGAATACTCAGGGAAAGCCCGACACGGCTCTCTATATCGCTTTCGCTGGACGCAAGCATGCATGTCCCTGCATGTACTTTAGCGCCTGTGGAGGTGGTTGATGCAAACGCTCCTGTCTCAGAAATTCACTGCTTATGTCGGAATAGATTGGGCAGATACCAAGCACGACGTGTGTTTGCAGGTCGCGGGGGAAGCCCGGCGGCACTTCTCTGTCATCGACCACACGCCCCACTCGATTGATCGTTGGGCGAGATCGTTGTTTGAGCGTTACGGTGCTCCGATTGCGATTGCGCTTGAACTCAACAAGGGCCCGTTGGTGGCGGCCCTGCAAAAATACGAGTTTTTTTGCCTGTTTCCGATTAATCCGAGCACCTTGGCCAAGCACCGCCAAACCTTTGTCCGTAGCGGAGCCAAGGATGATCCGACCGATGCTCAATGGGCGCTTGAGTTGTTGCTCACTTATCCCCAACGGTTTCCCCAGTTGAGGCCGCAAAGCCCTGCCATGCGTATGTTGGCCAGCCTGACGGAACATCGGCGCGCACTGGTCGACGAGCGAGTGAAGGTGGGCAACCGCTTGATCTGCACGCTCAAACAGTACTATCCATTGGCCTTGGAACTGTTTAACGATCATGACACGGTGGTGTTCTGTGATTTTCTGATGCGCTGGCCCACGTTTGAACACATCAAGCGTTCTCGCCAGAGTGCCTTTCTCAAGTTCTTTAACGAACACAACGCTCGTCACCCTCAACTCAATCAAGCGCGCTGGGAAATCATCACCCAAGCGATGCCTTTGACGCAGGATCCGGGGGTAATACGTCCTTCGCAGTTGTACGCGACAGCCTTGGCGTCGCAACTCAAAGGGCTTATTGCAACCATCAAGGATTTTGATCGCGAGATCGGAGAAACGGCCAACAGCTTGGCCGATTACCCGATCTTCAAGGCACTGCCTGGTGCCGGGCAACATCTAGCACCGCGCCTGATGGTGGCTTTTGGTGAGCAGCGTGACCGATTTAGCGACGCCAGTGCGGTGCAGCGATATGCCGGAATCGCACCGGTTACCCAGCGTAGCGGCAAGAAGACAGTCGTGTATTGGCGCTACCAATGCTCAACCTTTTTGCGTCAGACCGTTGTCGAATGGGCCGCTCACAGCATCACTCAATCAAGGTGGGCCGGGGCTTATTATCGGCAGCAGCGGGCTAAAGGCTGCTCATACCAAGCGGCCCTGAGGGCACTCGCTTTCAAGTGGATCAGAATCGTCTATCGGTGCTGGAAAACCAGCAGCGTCTATGACGAAAAGGCTTACCTGCAGGTCTTAATACGCCGGGGATCAACATTGATAGAGGCACCGGTGGAGGAAGCTTCGGGTTGACGGAGAGGCTCAGGGCATGATGAGGATTGATCGGTTATCGGTTAAACCGCTCAACCAATGAGTACTGCGTGGACGCGGTCTTGGTCAGTTCCTTATTCAGATCTGCCGATTGGTGCGCCTGTTCCGAGGTTTGATCGGCCAAGTGGGCGATCGTGGTGATGTTTCGGCTGATTTCCTCGGCGACGGCAGTTTGCTCTTCAGTGGCCGCGGCAATCTGGGTGGTCATGTCGGTGATGTGGGAGACCGCTTCGCTGATGCCCACCAATGCCTTGTCTGCCTCAAGTACCCAGGTCACACCTTCTTGGGCCTGACGATGACCGCTCTCCATGGTCTGCACGGCATTGTTGGACGACGTCTGGAGCTTGGTGATCAGGTCATGGATCTGGGTGGTGGATTGCGAGGTGCGTTGGGCCAGTTGGCGAACCTCATCGGCCACGACAGCGAAACCCCTGCCCATGTCGCCGGCGCGCGCTGCTTCGATGGCGGCATTCAGTGCCAGCAGATTGGTCTGATCGGCGATTCCTTTGATCACGTCAACGACTGTCCCTATTTCGTTGCTGTCCCTGGCCAGCTGTGCAACTGTCAGACTTGTCTCGCCGACAACGGCGGAGAGGCGCTCGATAGCCTCTCGGGTGTCTCGGGCCACATCTCGGCCGCGACTGGTCAGCAGGTTAGCTTGTTGGGTGGCATCAGCCGTGCGCTGGACGTGGCTGGCGACTTCCTGGGTGGTCGCAGCCATCTGGTTGACCGCGGCAGACACCTGTTCGGTTTCGACGCGCTGGCGATCAAGGCCTTTTGAGCTGTCAGTGGCAAGTACGTCGGATTGTCCCGCCAGCTCGCTGAGTTGCTCGGCGGTGTCTTGCAGGCGCGTCAGGCAAGTCTTCAGGCGCGATGTCTGGCTGACGAAGGCGGTTTCCAGGCGGGCTTGTGGTCCGCGCGCATCGCTGTACATCTGAGCGATTAGTGAGTCGGAGGTAGAGGGCTCAGCCATGTACAGCAGGCGCAAAGTTCCTCGCATCTGCCAGCGTGAAGAGAGCAAGCCGATCGGCACGGCTATGCCTACGGCCACGGCAATCGCCACGGGCGCGCTGAAGAACAAGCCGCTCATGGTACCCGCCAGTCCCATGGCTAAGTACGGCAAGCAATCTAGCAGGGCAGGTTGCCAAGCGTCTTGGCGGGGGATGGCCGGCTTTCCCTGGCTGATGCGCTTATACAGGGATTCGGCACGGCGAATCTGATCAGTCGTCGGTTTGACTCTGACCGATTCAAAGCCCACCACCTGGCTGCCTTCAAATATCGGTGTGACGTACGCGTTGACCCAGTAGTGATCGCCATTTCTAGAACGGTTCTTGACGATACCCATCCACGGGCGGCCTTGCTTGAGAGCACCCCACATATGGGCAAATACGGCAGGGGGTACGTCAGGATGGCGAACGATATTTTGGGGGGCGCCAATCAGATCGGCTCTATCAAAACCACTGATCTCTACGAAGGCGTCATTGCAGTACGTAATAACTCCTCGATCATTTGTTGTCGAGATGAGTTTCTGCTGAGGTGCGAGTGAAATCTCACGCTGCGTAACTGGCTGATTATTTCTCATTCCGATTGCTCCTTGGTTCCTTTAAGAGGCCATCGGCTAGTACTTGAAAAAAGTTAGCGTCTTTTTTCTAAAAAGCTCTTTTATAACAATGAGTTGCATTTAAATTTTTGAACTATTTTGGATCCGAATTGCTCGTGTGGATATGGCCTTGATTTTGATTGAAAAAACTCGTCTGTAGACTTAAAGAGGCAAGCTTTTTCTTATCAACAAGCAGTCAGCCTGCCATCGCAATTCTCAGCGCTACCGCAGCCTCAAGCAGCTTATTCGCCTGGTTCGAGACCTCCGTCGCCAAGACATCATTTCCAGCGTCCTTCAGCATTGTTGCCAAATCGAGCAGTTTCCCTACCTCGATCTCAACGACGCGAACGGATTCGGTTATTTGGTATTGAAGTGAGTGCGCCATGCCATCAAGCCTCGTTCCAGATCGGCTAGGGGCATGTCCCCTAAATATCCCCGTCAGGCCAACTACCCATCTCTGGATCATGAGCAATTCTTCCTGCCTTCACCTTATCTGCATGTGCAATCAGCCGGTCTGCCAGCCGGTGCAGCATTTCGATCTTTTGCATCGCTACCTTCAACTCGATCTCGCTGCACTGCTTTGCTGCCCCGAGTAACTCATGAGCGGCCTCCTCTAGAGCGCGCGAAGCGGATTTCAGGTCGCGGCACAGTTCTTGATTCGGTTTGGTGAGGGCCATGTTGACCTCAGTCTATTGACTCGGGATTTAGGACAGAGATCTCGGCCGACCGGATGTTAAGTCTTGCTTCGTCAGCTTTAAAAATAGTGATCAGGTGATGGATAGCCTGGGCATCGATCTCATTGCCGGCGAGAGTCAGCCGCTCAGCGATACGCTTTAGCTCCACCGCGGACCATTTAAGATCGGAGGCGATACCTTGAAGGTCACGCCTGAGTTGCTGATTGGGTTTGGTAAGTGCCATCTAGCCCCCTTGCAAATTTACGTCGCACCAGTTGAATCGTGCCTACTTAATGGAAAGTCACAACCCTGCGACTTTCGCCAATCCTGATCCGATCCAGGGCCCGGTTTAACGCATCCAGGCATCGAGGAGGGCTTTCGTCTCGGCCTCTCGACCATCTCCCCAAAGGCGCTCAGCCATTTTGTTCCGGGCCTGGATAGATCTTTCAATGTCTGCAGCGGTTGCTGTAGTGGTGTCTGCCGCGCGCTTCTTTGGCATGGTCAGAACTTCTGCAGCGCCCGCACGACGACGCCCACGAGCCTTCTGACTCGCGCCGATGATGCGCTTTACCAAGCCAAGCGCATCGGGCGCAATCGAGTGAACTGAAAAATAGCCTATATCGATTATTTATCTAGATGGATTGGGTTATTTGGCGTCACTGCCAGGGCGGCCCAGATATCTCTGACTCGGAGCGGGGCTTTCTGCCCGACTAGCTTTCCCTTGTTCCAAGGTTGATAGTTATAGGTCGCAATGGTGTTCAAGGCTTGTCTTCCACGTTGAGTGAGAGCAAGGGTGGGTAAGTGCGAAGCGGGCTTGCGCTGGTTCCGCGCTTTCATTGCCCGATGGGTTGATTGTATCGATCCTGGATGCGCTCCAGCTCGCCCGAGTGGCGCAGTTGCTCCAGGGCGTTGGCCCAGGACGCTACCAGTTCGTCTTCACAGTCGCGGCTGAAGGCGATGTACAGCGATGAACGATAGAGCTCGATGGGGATCTGTCGCAGCGTGCCGGGGGCGATGTTCAACTGGCGGCTGTAGTAAGCCACCCCCGCAGCGGTGTCGCCTATGATGATGTCGGTGCGCCCGGCTAGTAGCATGCGATAGAGCTGCAGGCTCTCGGTGGCACTTTTTTTGAGGTTGTTGAAGCCCCGCGACTGCAGAATCTCGGGTATTAGTCCGGCATGTCTCGTCGTGATCTGTGGGGCGTGCAGTAGCTGCTCTAAGGAATTCACCGGCTGCTGCGCATTGGCTAACTGATAGGGGTGAATGGACTCTTCCACGATCGGTCCGACCCACTTGTATAACGGTTCGCGCTCCGCCGTGCGGAATAAGGAATACATTATGGTCTTGGGCCGGGCCTTCAATGCGCGGGTGCTTCGCATACTGGGCAGCAGCACCACCTCAAAGTCATCCCCGGTCAGCACCATTATGCCCCGAACGATCTCCGTGGCCATGCCGGTGAGCTGATTGTTCTCCTGGAAGTTGTACGGCGCCCACTCTTCAGTAACGACCTGATACTGCTCGGCCCTGACGGGAGTGCCGAGTAATAGACAGAACAGTGCGGCAGTAGGTATCGAATGTTTCACGTGTTCTGCCTAGTGGGCTGTGCGGTGATCAAGGGTGGATCTGGCTAAAAGGGCGATCCAGTATAGACCCTGACACACGTCAAACGCCTGATGCAGTCCCGTAAACCGTCAACACGGTGATTGATACATACTAACCAGCACGCATGGCGCAGGATTTACAAGAGCGTTTAGCGGATTGCCTCTTATCGGTATTGGTTCGGACAAGTAGTGACTGTCCATTTATGGCCCGACAACTGCCCGCCACGATAGGCAGCAAATGGCCAGACGCTGACGCTCGCCGGTATCTGCTGGCCCTCTACCGCTTCAGGTCTGACCCTGCGACGCTTTACTACAGAGTCCGGCCATGCTGATAGAATCGGTCAGGTCATAGATAGCGCCCTTCTGAGAAATGGTATGAATACAGAATTGACGGAAGAAGAGATGCGCCGGGCGCTATTCGGTGATTCTGAGTCCCCTGCGCCGGCAATTCACTCAGACGTGCAAGGCTCCGTCTCGGATGTCGTAATCGTGCAACCGTTAAAGGCAGCGAAGAAAAAGAAAGTCTCAAAAGGCTTCACGCCCAGGCTGAGAGTCACGCTGCGGGTGGGAAATGAATTTGAAGGCAAGATGCACGAGATGGTACATGTGGCCGATACGCTGAGTTCTCTAGTTGCAGAGCAAGAAGCTACCAAGACGGCCAGAAAAAAATTCAGGTTTGTGGAAGTGGTGTCGGTCAAGTCGATGTAAGTGGGCACTCTCACTTGGCTCGCTTGCCTGGCATGAACTGCATTCGGTTACCGCGGGTCACCCGACCGGTTTGTGTCGATTGAAGCCTCAAACATTAGGGTACGGTAGTCGTATCGCGGAATGGCTTTAACACCATCACTCCATCCAACATCTCAATGTTTAACTGGTCGCCAGCCCCAAGCCCCATAGCTGACGGTGGCGACAGGCAGAAATGGTCCCGTAACGATCACTCCTCATGGGGCGACAGGAGCGCAGCTCATTGAACTGGTCGGCGTTCGGGCTTGGCTACGAGGCGGGTCAATTCTCCAAGAGTTGCGGACGGCCAGGAGCGTAATTCGGTTGGAGGCCGCGCCTCGTACCTCGCCGGGTTGTTGCAAAGCCTAGTGCACAGCCACCGACCCCGCCCTCGATGGCCGGGGCGGGTTAGGGGCGACTTTCTTATTTTCTTTTGCATGTCCAGGTAGTCCTTGAACCAAGGAGCGACCTATTTCTGTGTGAGTGACAGATTCATTACAGAAACCATATATACACCGCCGCAGATATTTGAAGAGGCCCGGAAGGCGATTTACCTGGTTGACGCCATAATATAGGGCTTTCATTGAAGGTCGTCGGCGAGTCCAATCGCTTTAATGGATTAATCTGGCGTTGACTCTTTACCTTGCATGCGGAAAATCATATATTCGTTAAACCGCATATGAGCTGAGGTTTCACAATGACCAGCAAAGCCCGTGCCCTGTTCGTCTGTACAGCCAACGCTGCCCGCTCTCAGTTGGCCCAAGCGTTGCTGAGGCATACCGACTCAGAGCATTTCGAGGCGTTCAGCGCCGGCACAACTCCGACTCAGGTAGATCCGCGCACCTTTGAGGCGCTTTCACACAGCGGTGTGAGTACTGAAGGGTTACATAGCAAGTCGATAGACGAGTTCCGTGGTGAGCGTTTCGATTACGTCATCACCTTGTGTGATAAAGCCGCAGCGGAATGCCTGTCTTTACCTGGAGCCGGTGAGGCATTGGCCTGGAGTTTTGAGGACCCGGTCACCAGCACCAAACCCGATGCCTTCCGTCACACCCTTCACGAAATTCATGAGCGCATCAAGATGTTCGTCTTGGTCAAAAACAAACACCGAGAAACGATATGGCTGACCATCTGACACCGACCACTGTTTTCAAATGCCTGGCTGACGACACTCGGGTCCGCACGATGATGCTCATCACCCGTGAAGGAGAGCTTTGTGTTTGCGAGCTGACCTGCGCGTTGAACGAGAGTCAGCCAAAAATCTCCAGGCACCTGGCGCAACTGCGTACTTGCGGCCTGTTGTCGGACCGTCGGCAAGGCCAATGGGTGTATTACCGACTGCACCCGAACCTCCCTGACTGGGTTCATCAAGTACTGACCACCGTGCTGGAAAGCAACAAGCATTGGTTGAGCCCAGACGCCAAACGCCTTGATGAAATGGGTGACCGTCCTGAAAGGGCAGCCGTGTGCTGTGAAAGCAAAATCGCCTGATTCCGCCTTCGACCACGAGATCGCTCGATGAAAATCCTGTTCCTCTGCACTGCCAATAGCTGTCGCAGCATCCTCTGTGAAGCGGTCTTCAATCACTTGGCACCGAAAGGCATGAAAGCCTACAGCGCGGGCAGTCAGCCCAAAGGTGAAGTGCATCCGCTGAGTCTCAAGACTTTGGAAAACGCTGGTATGTCGAGTCTCGGGCTGTTCAGTAAGTCCAGCGATGTCCATGTGAACTTGGTTCCTGATTTCGTCATCACGGTGTGCGACAAGGCAGCCGGTGAAGCCTGCCCGGTATTTTTCGGACCGGCCACCAAGGCCCACTGGGGGCTGGCTGACCCTTCGGAATACCACGGAACTCAAGAAGAGATCGAGGCGGCTTTTGAAGCCACGTTGGAGCAGATCAGAACCCGTATTGAAGCCTTCCTGGCATTACCGCTTTCGCAACTGAGTGCCGAACAGCTCAAGGCAGAGCTGGCCCTGATTGGCACGCTGTAACCACAGGAGCAATGATCATGAGTAAAAGCCGCCTTTCCTTCCTGGACCGATACCTGACCCTGTGGATTTTTCTCGCCATGGCCTTGGGCATCGGTTTGGGGAGTCTGTTCGAAGGCTGGCCGCAGTGGCTCAACAGCCTTTCCGTGGGCACCACCAACATACCCATCGCTATCGGCTTGATCGTGATGATGTATCCGCCTCTGGCCAAGGTTCGTTATGAGGAACTGCCGGAAGTCTTCAAGGACAAGCGCATCCTCGTTTTGTCTTTGGTCCAGAACTGGGTCATCGGCCCGGTGTTGATGTTCGCACTGGCGATCATCTTCTTGCGGGACCAGCCGGAATACATGACCGGCCTGATCCTGATCGGCTTAGCTCGTTGCATCGCGATGGTGCTGGTCTGGAATCAGATCGCGGGTGGCAACAATCAGTACGTCGCTGGGCTGGTGGCGTTCAACAGCATCTTCCAGATCCTGTTTTTCAGCGTGTATGCCTGGATCTTTCTGGGGCTATTGCCGCCGCTGTTCGGGCTGGAAGGCAGTGTGATTGAGACCAGCTTTGTCAGCATTGCCGAGTCGGTTCTGATCTACCTGGGTGTGCCATTCCTAGCAGGCTTCCTGACCCGCAAGATCCTCATCGCCCAAAAAGGTGAAGCTTGGTTCCACGAGCGCTGCATTCCGAAGATCAGCCCGCTGACGCTGGTGGCACTGCTGTTGACCATCGTGGCCATGTTCAGCCTTAAGGGCGACGTGGTGCTGCAATTGCCATTGGACGTATTGCGCATCGCGATCCCTCTGACGATCTACTTCGTGGTGATGTTCTTCATCAGCTTCTGGATGGGCAAGCTGCTCAAGGCTGACTATCCGCGCACCACCGCATTGGCTTTCACAGCCGCAAGCAACAACTTCGAACTGGCGATTGCCGTGGCCATTGCCACCTTTGGCCTGGCTTCCCCGGTCGCCTTTGCCACGGTGATTGGTCCGCTGGTGGAAGTACCGGTACTGATTTCTCTGGTCGGTGTGGCCCTTTGGTTGAAACGCCGCTGGTTCGATGAATCCAAGAGCGCCGTTGCGCAGGACAAAGACTATGTTTGATGACCATATCCCTCAACTCGATACCGAACTGGTTGATCTCCCATCGGCTGACAAGCTAGGCATTGAGAAGACCTCCATCCACAAGCCGCGCATTTTGCTGCTGTACGGATCAACCCGTGAGCGCTCCTTCAGTCGCCTGATGGTCGAAGAGGCCGCTCGACTGCTGGAACACTTCGGCGCCGAGGCGCGGATTTTCAATCCGTCAGGCCTGCCGCTGCCGGATGACGCCCCTGACGATCATCCACGTGTGAAGGAACTGCGCGAGCTGATGCTGTGGTCCGAGGGGCAGGTCTGGTGCTCTCCGGAACGTCACGGTTCCATGAGCGCGGTCTTCAAGGCTCAGATCGACTGGGTGCCGCTGGCCATGGGCGCGGTACGCCCGACCCAGGGCAAAACCCTCGCGGTCATGCAGGTGTGCGGTGGCTCGCAGTCGTTCAACGTGGTCAATCAGCTGCGAGTGCTGGGACGTTGGATGCGCATGTTCACCATCCCCAACCAATCCTCCGTGCCGAAGGCCTATATGGAATTCGACGACAACGGCCGGATGAAACCTTCTCCGCTCTACGACCGCGTCGTTGATGTGATGGAAGAGTTGGTGAAATTCACGCTGCTGCTTCGCGACCGTCAGGACTATCTGGTCGATCGTTACTCCGAGCGCAAGGAGTCGGCGGAAGAACTCATGAAACGTGTCAATCAGCGCTCCATCTGAGGATTTTTCACCGTGCAACAACACCCTTATTCCGTACTGCCCCTGGCACAGTTCAATGGCCAATTGATCTTCACCCCTTGCCCAGGCACGAAGGGCACCAGGCCTTTCGAGGCATTGCAAACCCTGAAAGATGCGGGGGCCTCGGCGTTGCTGACGCTGATGCCGTCCGAGGAGTTGCTTCAAAACGAGATCGACCTGCTGCCCGAAGAGTGCCAGATGCTTGGCATCGAGTGGTTTCACCTGCCAGTAGAAGATGATCAGGCTCCTGGCGAAGCATTTAAAGCCGCATGGGAGCAGCACCATCCGCGACTCAAGCAATTGCTGACCGAAGGGAAAACCATCGCCATCCATTGCAAGGGCGGCTCGGGCCGTACCGGTTTGGTCGCCGCTCAACTGTTGATCGAGAGCGGTGTGCCCTTCAGCGATGCCATCCGCGATGTTCAGTCGTTGCGTCCGCGTGCCATTCAGCATCCTGCCCACATTGAATACATCGGCCAGTTTGACACTCAGTCGAACTCCCACTGACAACAGATACAGAGCACAACAACATGACTATCAAAGTTGGCATCAATGGTTTTGGTCGGATCGGTCGCCTCGCGCTGCGAGCCGCCTGGAACTGGCCAGAATTCGAATTCGTGCAGATCAACGATCCGGCAGGCGATGCAGTAACCCATGCGCACCTGATCAACTTCGACTCGGTGCATGGTCGTTGGCACAACGAAGCCAGTGCAGAAGGCGATCATGTAGTGATTGGCGGCAAGCGCATCAAGGTGACCGCGAACAAAGCGATTGCGGACACCGACTGGTCGGGTTGCGATCTGGTGATCGAGGCCAGCGGCAAGATGAAAACCGTGGCGGTGTTGCAGGCCTACCTGGATCAGGGCGTTAAGCGTGTGGTGGTCTGCGCTCCAGTGAAGGAAAAAGGCGCGCTGAACGTCGTCATGGGCGTCAATCATCAGCTGTTCAATGCGGCGGAACATCGCATCGTCACGGCTGCTTCGTGCACCACCAACTGTCTGGCGCCAGTGGTGAAAGTCATCCACGAAAAGCTGGGCATTCGCCACGGCTCGATCACCACCATCCATGACCTGACCAACACCCAAAGCATCCTCGATCAGCCACACAAGGATCTGCGCCGTGCGCGTGCCTCCGGCATGAGCCTGATCCCAACCAGTACGGGTTCGGCCACCGCGATTGCCGAAATCTTTCCGGAGCTGCGTGGGCGCCTGAATGGTCACGCCGTACGTGTGCCGCTGGCCAACGCTTCGCTGACTGACTGTGTCTTTGAAGTCGAACGGGCCACTACTGTCGAAGAGGTAAATCAGTTCCTCAAGGACGCTTCCGAGAACGAGCTGAAAGACATTCTTGGTTTCGAGACGCGTCCATTGGTGTCCATCGACTACCGTACCGACCCTCGCTCATCGATTATCGACGCGCTGTCGACCATGGTCATCAATGGCACCCAGGTCAAACTCTATGCCTGGTACGACAACGAATGGGGCTATGCCAATCGCACCGTCGAACTGGCCAAAATGGTCGGTCTGGCAGTCTAAGGAGCGGTAATGAAAGCGTTGTCAGCCCTCGCTCCGGAAGTGCGGCAGTACCTGCTCGTGACGGGCAACTACTGGGCCTTCACCCTCACCGACGGCGCTTTGCGCATGTTGGTGGTGCTGCACTTTCACGCGTTGGGTTACAGCCCACTGCAAATCGCGGCGTTGTTTCTGTTCTACGAACTCTTTGGTGTGATCACCAACCTGGTGGGCGGTTATCTCGGCGCCCGGCTGGGTCTGAACCGAACCATGAACATCGGACTGGGCATTCAGGTTGCGGCGCTGTTGATGCTGACGGTTCCGGTAACCTGGCTAACCATCCCTTGGGTGATGGGGGCCCAGGCTCTGTCGGGAATAGCCAAAGACCTGAACAAGATGAGTGCCAAAAGCTCCATCAAGCTTCTGGTTCCTGATGGGCAGCAGGGCAAGCTCTACAAGTGGGTGGCGATCCTCACCGGCTCGAAGAACGCACTCAAGGGTGTCGGCTTCTTTCTTGGTGGAGCCTTGCTGGCACTCATCGGCTTCAATGGCGCCTTGCTGGCCATGGCGGGTGTCCTGGCACTGATCTGGATCAGCAGCTTGACCCTGTTGAAGAAGGACTTGGGCAAGGCCAAAGCCAAGCCCAAATTTCGCGACATCCTGTCCAAGAGCCGGGCGATCAATATCCTCTCAGCAGCCCGAATGTTCCTGTTCGGTGCCCGCGATGTCTGGTTTGTGGTGGCCTTGCCGGTGTACCTGAGCAGCGTGTTCGGCTGGGACTTCTGGGAGGTTGGCGGCTTCCTTGCTGCCTGGGTGATTGGCTACGGCATTATGCAATCCTTCGCGCCCAACATCACCGGCAAGAAACGTGGGCACGTACCGGATGGTCGTGCGGCATTTCTGTGGGCACTGGCTCTGGCAGGCCTGCCTGCGGCAATCGCTCTCGGGCTGAACACCGGGCTGTCGCAGCAGATGGTGCTGCTCGGCGGACTCATGGTCTTTGGCGCGCTGTTCGCGGTGAATTCGTCGCTGCACAGCTACCTGATTGTCTCTTACGCCAAGGAAGACGGCGTGTCGCTGGATGTAGGTTTTTATTACATGTCGAACGCCATGGGGCGACTGATCGGCACGGTGCTCTCCGGCTGGGTTTATCAGGTGTATGGGCTGGGGGCGTGCTTATGGATATCGAGCGCCTTCGTGCTGCTCGCAGCATTGATTTCTATCGGGTTGCCAAGGCATGCCGACCTTCATCCGATACATAGCTGATCGAGTGGGTCAGGAGGCTTTTCTGCCAGTCGAGATAGGAGAAACGAGCCGGAAGTTCTCCTGCCTTGGGGAGCTACTTAACAGAGTAAATACCTAGCATTTACAGGTGGTTGTAAATGGCGAGCAATCTCAGACTATAAGATGAAGACAAGCGTTACCCAGCCACTGATCTAAATCGAAGGAATGGCTCCGCACACCGGTACAAGAGAATGCAGCCGGACAAAATGGGGGTGACGTTGATTTCCCTCGACATGAGCGACGAGATCCTCTGTGCCAGAGCTAGTCTTGTGCCTAACTGTTCGAATGGGTGAGGGTCGTATCTACCGTAAAATTTTTACGTTTTCTTTACGGTAGCTGTTTTTGCACGCAACGATACTGGCCGCGATTTTTTAGATCGTCCATGCGCCTAAATCGTATTGCCCAAGGATGGCATGCAGTTCTCCCCCGCAATTTGAGAGAAGCGACCCTTGAGTGAAACAGTGACCAGTGCACATGCAGATTCCCAATCCAAAACGTCAGGAGTCGGCTTGCTCGTCGCCGCTGTCGGCGTGGTATACGGGGACATAGGCACCAGCCCCCTCTACACGCTGAAAGAAGTATTTTCCGGTCACTACGGCGTTCAGGTAAATCACGACGGCGTGCTGGGCATTCTGTCGTTGATCTTTTGGTCGCTGATCTGGGTGGTCTCGATCAAATACGTGCTGTTCATCCTGCGCGCCAACAACCAGGGCGAAGGCGGCATCATGGCGTTGACGGCGTTAGCCCGTCGCGCGGCCACCCCTTATCCGCACATGAGCAAGGTACTGGTGCTGCTCGGCCTGTTCGGTGCGGCACTTTTTTACGGGGACAGCATGATCACCCCGGCTATTTCGGTGCTCTCTGCGGTTGAAGGACTACAGCTGGCGTTTGACGGAATAGAGCACTGGGTTGTGCCCTTGTCAGTGATCGTGCTGGTGGCGCTGTTCTTGATCCAAAAGCACGGCACGGCTCGCATCGGTACCCTGTTCGGCCCAGTGATGGTGCTGTGGTTTGTGGTGTTGGGCGCGCTCGGAATCTACGGAATTTTACAGCGGCCCGAAGTGTTGCAAGCGCTTAACCCTGCTTGGGCGGTGCAGTTCTTCCTGGTTCATCCGGGAATGGGTGTGGCGATTTTGGGCGCCGTCGTGTTGGCATTGACCGGTGCTGAAGCGCTGTATGCCGACATGGGCCACTTTGGTCGCAAACCGATTTCCCGTGCCTGGTTCATTCTGGTGTTGCCTGGGCTGGTGCTCAATTATTTTGGTCAGGGTGCACTGATCCTGGAGAATCCGGAGGCTGTGCGCAATCCGTTCTATCTGCTCGCGCCGAGCTGGGCACTGCTGCCGATGGTCGCGCTGTCCACATTGGCGACCATCATCGCTTCTCAAGCCGTGATCTCCGGTGCTTTCTCCCTGACGCGCCAGGCCATCCAGCTGGGTTACGTCCCTCGCATGTTTATCCAGCACACCTCCAGCCAGGAGCAGGGACAGATCTACATCGGTACGGTTAACTGGGCGTTGATGGTTGGTGTCGTGCTGCTGGTGATTGGTTTCGAGTCCTCCAGTGCGTTGGCCGCCGCCTATGGAGTCGCTGTGACGGGGACCATGTTGATCACCACAATACTGTCTTCGGCTGTCGTCCTGCTCCTATGGAAAACGCCGCGCTGGTTGGCCATCCCGATGCTGCTTGGATTTTTGCTGGTAGACGGTCTGTATTTCGCCGCTAATGCGCCGAAGATTTTCCAGGGCGGTGCGTTCCCGGTGATTGCCGGTATCGGCCTGTTTATCTTGATGACCACTTGGAAACGGGGGCGAAAGATCATCGTCGAGCGGCTGGACGAGACCGCATTGCCTCTGCCGTTGTTTATCAGCAGCATTCGTTCGCAGCCGCCGCATCGGGTGCAAGGCACCGCGGTTTTTCTGACGGCCAGGGCCGATGCGGTTCCCCATGCACTCTTGCACAACCTGCTGCATAACCAGGTGCTGCACGAGCAGGTGGTATTGCTCACCGTAGTGTCCGAAGACAACCCTCGGGTGACCGCTGACCGAAGGTTTGAGGTAGAAGCCTATGGCGAAGGGTTCTTCCGGGTCAGTCTGCACTTTGGTTTTATGGAGGAGCCTGACGTACCCATGGCCTTAAGTCTGTGTCATTTGAATGAGCTGGATTTCAGCCCGATGCGCACGACCTATTTCCTCAGCCGGGAGACCGTGATCCCGACCAAACGCATAGGTATGGCCCGTTGGCGAGAAAGCCTGTTCGCGTTTTTGCTGAAGAACGCCAATAGCAACTTGAAATACTTCAAGTTGCCGCTGAATCGGGTGATTGAGCTGGGCACACAGGTCGAGATGTAGCGGTAACAGGCCGCTTACTCCGGTAATCCTACGCTCAAGGAATAAAACGATACCCAACACCGGTTTCGGTGATGAGGTGTCGCGGCTGGGAAGGGTCTGCTTCGACTTTTTTACGCAGGCCTCCCATGAATACTCGAAGGTAAGGCGTATCGGTGGTGTGCGATGGGCCCCACACAGCCTTGAGCAGTTGCTGATGCGTCAGGACCCGATTCGGGTGTGAGCAAAGATGGACCAGCAGACGGTACTCCAGCGCTGTCAAATGCAGTGGGGCGCCGGAGCGTTCCACGACACGCCGTTCCATATCAATCCGGACCTCGCCAAAGGCCAGGACCGCATGGTTCTCGGTACCCTTCACATGTCGACGTAGCAGTGCGCGAACGCGCGCCAGCAGTTCCCCGGTGCCAAACGGCTTCACCAGATAGTCATCGGCGCCCGTGTCCAGGGCCAGGATTTTGTCCGATTCCGCACCACGGGCAGACAACACAATGATCGGCACCTCTGACCAACTCCGAACATCCCGAATTAGGTCAACACCGTCGCCGTCGGGCAGTCCGAGGTCGAGCACGATCAGGTCCGGATGGCGTGTCCCTGCATCGATAAGGCCTCGGTGAAAGGTATCGGCTTCATGCACCTCCAGGCCTTCAGCTTGCAGGGCCATTCGCACGAAACGTCGTATTTCTTTTTCGTCTTCAATGATCAGGACGTGCAGCACCGATTCCGTCATGGTTGCTCCTCGCCTGTTTGCTCAGCAAAGGGTTCAATGACTGGCGGCTCCTCACGGGGTAGACGCAACGTGAAGCGCGCACCGCCCTCTGGGTGTGTAACACCCAAAATGGTTCCTCCATGAGCCTGTGCGATGGCTCGACAGATGGCCAGGCCCAGCCCAACGCCGGGTATTGAGCTTTCCTTCTTGCCGCGCATGAATTTGCTGAAGATTGCCTCTTCGTGACCGTGCGGTAACCCTGGTCCTTCGTCTGCGACCCACAATTCGATGTTGTCCGGCGTGGCTCTGGCGCCCAGGCCGATGGTAGTGCCTTGCGGTGTGTACTTGACGGCGTTCTCGATCAGGTTGATAAGGACGCGTTCGATCAGTACCGCGTCGATTTGTACGGGAGGTAAATCATCGTCCAAAGCGACCTGCACCGAACGCCCGCCCAGAATTGGTTGGATGGCTCGCAGGGCGCTGCCCACGACGTCTTCGATGGGTTGCCACTGCCGATTCAACACCACTTTGCCGGATTCGAGGCGTGCCATGTCCAGCAGGTTGTCGACCAACGTATTCATGCGCAGCGCCGATTCACCCAACGGCATAGAAGCAACATGATAACGGTCCTGCTCAAGTCCTGGGTAATTGCACAGACTTACCCACCCATTTGCATTCGACTTGAGCAGTCGTTTGCATTCCCACTGACCATTTGTTTGCATTCGAGCTGACCAGCGATATATGACGTATCACCTAAACCAAAAAAGCATGGCGATCTCTACCGTACCGCATTGTGTGCCTGAAAAATGTTGAGCCTGAGCGCTTGCCGAAGGGCACCCAAGTCAGACAGAGCAAGGAGGTGGTGGGCGATCCATCAGTGTTAAAAATTTCGTTTCCCCGCTCTCATCGCTGAAACTCAGAAGTATGTAGAAGCCCATCTTATGTTCGACCGAATCCGCTCATCAGGTCAGAGTTACAGCTCGTAAAAAGAACCGCAGCCTCCGGGAACGAATGGGAACGAATGTGCAGAAACGCGATACCTTGCCAGCCCTACTGCCGGAATCATGTTGACGAATTGGAACGGGCGCATTCGAGCCCCAACGTTGTGCCACTTGGGCAGGCGAAGAAAATCAGTAGTGAGCAGTCAACCGCATGCGTCTTGAATTACCGCTATAGATCAGAGCCGTATTTATCGCTAGACGGCCTTTAGCCCAGTTCTTAGCGTTGATACAAAGGTCGCCAATGAAGGATCTTTCTCAGCATTTTGCTTATGCCTGCCGATGAAAATCCATTCATCTTCTGCCCAAAAAATTCGAATTGTTTTGGGTGATTTGCAGTCGAATACAACTTGATAGATTCTAGTTTCCCGCTGCTGGACGACGACGCATTGCTCAAGGCAAACCAACAGTTGTAGCCCTGGCTCCAGGGTCGGAGCATTGAGCGGGAGGCGCTTCTCAATTTCTGTTTTTCGCATGATGACTGTCGTCCTTAAAATTCAGAAACCGTACGCGTTGAATCAAAAGCAAGGGAAATCCGCTGCTGCGAGGCACGCATCTGGGGCCTTTGCGCATGACGCCATATGTGCTCTTCAAGGTGGTAATCATCACGGTAAAGTAAGCCATTTCGGAGCCTGTGCAGACAATCACCTTCAAGGTCTGGAATTGATAGCTCGCTACTTATTGTGAGAATCCTTTGGTTCTACTTGTTCTCGATCTGGCCGGCAAATCCTGTTATCGCGGGAAACTGGCCGCATGGCCGTGCGCCTTCAAAGCCACGGCATTGGGCGGAGCGACTCGGACCCACATGGCTGAGGTGCTTCGACAGTCCTGCTCATGACTAGCCTCCAAGGGGTTATATGTGCATAATATTATCATCCAGTGATAATGAAAAGGCAATCTACTCACCCTTGCTTCAGGTAGGGGCGAGGTCTTTTGATCGATTGCCGAGAGGCAAAATCATGCATGAGAACAGCAATATGTGAGCGCTTGGAGACCCGCATGAAACGTGAGGACGTAAAAACCAAACACGCTGAAGGCATTCAGTTCGACACCCATTTGATTGCCAACCCGGCCAACACCCAGGAGTGGATCGCCTTCTTTAAAAAGGATGCAGGAAGAAGCTTCTTCCTGGTCAATGACAACGAAGAAATCGAACCCTTTCGCTACCTTGATGATTTGATTCATGAGCTGCGAGAAATCGGTATCAAGGTTGCTGAAATTCATTTTTGAATTCTTTTCCTTGGAGTGTCGCCATGTCTGTCAAAATCGAGCATCTGTCTAGCCAGAGTGAAGATCTATGGTCCGTGTGTGTCGGTACCAGGCGCATTCAATTCCGCAATGAGCAGGGTGCAAAAGATTACGCGGCAAAGCTAAAAGAGCGTATTGAAGCTCCGCACTCATACCCTCGTGCGTTGCCGCTCGCCTACAAGCGCGGTTGCAGTAAGTAATAATGGTTAATGACTTTCTATTAACGCTAAAGTTACGGAAACAAAATATTGTTTCTTTCTTAGAGCGCTGCGGAGCTTAGCAAAGTTGAATTAATTTTCATGCTGCGTTTCTGTAATTTAACAGCACTCGGCAAATGAGCGCCCGCCCAACCAGTCCCTAATGTTCATAATGAGGATAAAGGTTCCACTATGAAGCCTGCACATAATTGCTATGTCACGCGCTGCGGGCAAGTTGGTTGCGGAGGTTCTAAGCATGATTGCGCCTCACGTCAGACCCGGGGTTTCGACCAATGAGCTTGATAAGCTCTGCCATGACAATATTGTCAACGTGCAGAAGGCCACTCCAGCCAATATCGGTTATCACGGGTTCCCCAAAACCTTGTGCACCTCCATCAATCATGTCGTATGCCACGAAATCCCGTCAGATAAAGAGCTCTCGGATGGCGATATCTTCAATATTGATGTCGCGGTGCTCAAAGATGGTTGGTTCAGTGATACAAGCCGCATGTATTTTGTCGGCGAGCCAAGCGCAGAGGCTCGTTGGCTGGTGGACACGACCTATGCGGCGATGTGTGCCGGCATTCATGCAGTAGGCCCCCGGTGCCACGCTCGGTGATGTCGGTCACGCCATTCAAACCGTGGCGCACCGTGGAGGGTATAGCGTAGTGCGTGACTACTGTGGACATGGCATTGGCATGGTTTACCACGATGAGCCACAGGTCCGTCATCATGGTAACCCTGGTGAAGGTATGAGACTGAAACCGGGCATGACCTTCACAATCGAGCCAATGCTCAATGCTGGAAAGCATGGTGTAATAACGCTGGGGGAGGGCTGGACTGTGATCACCAAGGATCTTTCGCTCTCTGCCCAGTGGGAACATATGGTCTTGGTCGCCCGCGATGGCTTTGAGGTGTTGACTGCGTGGCCGGATCCGCCCGTGGAGTATAAGAAGATTTAATCCAGCAGACTGTCCAACTGGTAGGTCAGGGTGGAGCACACGTAGAGAATCGCCAGCTCGTACTGAGCTGGCGACGCGGACGGAGCGCGTGTTTCTTGACTCTCTATCTAGTCACGCAAGTAGGCCACCAAGGCGTCAGCGAAGGACTCAGTTGTACCAGTCCCTCCCATATCCGGTGTCACCTGGTTACGCGAACTTCCTAGAACAGCGCGGATAGCAGTACGAACGTGTGTCCCCTTGTCCACCATACCCAGATAATCAAGCATGTCCGCGGCAGCCAGCAACAATGCACAGGGGTTCGCGATGTTCTTGCCGGCGATGTCCGGTGCCGAGCCGTGGACCGCTTCGAAGATGGCCGCATCGGCGCCGATGTTGGACCCGGGCGCCAAGCCCAATCCACCCACCAGGCCTGCGCACAAGTCTGAAAGGATGTCGCCAAACAGGTTAGTGGTGACAATGACATCGAATTGATGGGGATTCATCACCAGCTGCATACAGGCGTTATCGACGATCATCTCGTGGAATTCGATTTCCGGAAAACCCGCGGCGACCTCACGCGCCACCTCAAGGAACAAACCGGAGCAAGACTTGATGATATTGGCCTTGTGCACCGCGGTCACTTTCTTACGGCCTTTGCTACGAGCCAGCTCGAACGCGTACCGCACGATGCGTTCGGAGGCTGTGCGTGTGACCCGAATGCTCGCCAGAGCGACTTCGCCGTCCTCCGAAATACTTTGTCCTTCTGGGAGGTACGCCCCTTCGGTATTTTCGCGCACCGTGATGATATCGATATCTTCGAAGCGCGAACGGGTCCCTGGGAAACTGATCGCTGGTCGGACATTGGCATAGAGATCGAAGTGGCGGCGAAGGTGGACGTTGATCGATGAGAAGCCGCGGCCAATCGGCGTTGTCAGAGGGCCTTTGAGTGCGACACCATGTTTGGCGATCGTCTCTATGGACGCGGGCGGCATCAGTTGCCCATGCTGCTGCAAGGCCTCCAAACCGGCCTCAACGAAGTCGTACTGAAGATTGCAGTCAAGGGCATCGAGTACGCGTAGCGTCGCTTGCATGATCTCAGGGCCGATGCCGTCACCCTTGATGATTGCGATAGTTTTGCTCATGGTCTCTTCCTTAACAGCGCTTTGTCAGCCGCTGTATTGATTGGGTCATTGAGACTGGTGTCACGAGTCTGCTGATTGGCATTGACTGTCTGGCGGCTTTCACCGCGCCAGTGTGCTGTGTTTCATCCTCCGCGCCGTGACTGCGCAGGTCATCGCGGATCAATAGACGGGCGACCTGAGTGGGTGTCAGTTCTCGCGCCGCACAAAACCACTCAAGGATGCGGCTATAACGGGCGAGCTACCGGATCAAGGATGCTGTCATTTACTCCATCGAAGATGCGCACAACATTAACATGTAATGTTAATCGCATGTGCTGACAAGGAGTGTTTTCATCCTGAGACGGTAAGGTGTTTGAATGTCTGTGCGTTACATGTTGAGGTAGCTTTTGGGCAGGAATAGAAGAGGACGAGTTGTGGCTCGGATCATTCTTGAAGTCGTACTGCCAAGCCATAATCGACGGACTCGCGAATGACCAAAAGCGCCCATGACCATCAGATCGATATCGTGTTCGGTCTGATAGGACTGTAAGGCGAGCTCTATTCTCCCGCCACAGATGGCTGTCCGCACGTCACACCCGGCGGATTGCAGAATGGCTCCTGCCGCATCGAGTCGTTCCAGATTCTTCGACGTCTTGGCGGCGACCATGACCAGGTGCACGGGCAGCTTTCTGAGAACTGGACTCGCTGCCAGCATTTCCACCCCCATGTGCGTGTCCTCGCTTCCGTCATAAGCAAACATCAGGCTACGTGGTGGGTTGAAGGAACAAGGTGTGACCAGGATCGGCTTGTGCAAAGCATGGATGATGGTTTCGAGCTGGTTGAGTCGGGGACAGAACGAGCTTTGTTTTCCCATGACCAGCCAGCGCATGTCAGTTTCCATCTCGAGTAACCGACCCAGCAGTTCTCCGTCGCTTTGACGAAGCTCTGGCTGCATCACGCCATCAGAAATCGCTCTTTCTCGAGCGTTTTGCAGCATTATCAAGCCTTGCTTCAACGCCTGCTCATGGCGCTTTTCGTCCATCGACATAGCTTCTAGCACGTGCGCCAGGCTGCCGGGCCGTATCTCTACGCTAGCGGGGCGGTCTACAACATTCAGGAGGGTTAACGGCAATACAAAGTTGAGACTGGCCCAAGCGGCGTAGTCGCAGACGGCCGGAGATGTAGTTGAACTGTCGATACAGGCCAATATGTGGCTCATCACAACCCTCATCTCGATGATCTTGAAGAGCCGGTCACCACGCGGGGTATAAACGAAAAAAGCCGCTCGGCGAAGGCACCGCTTTTAGCGTTCGAACGAGTGGGATCCGTCGCTGGACACCGGGCACGTCATATATCGACACGATCAACGTAGTGAAACTCCAGTATAGCAACGCCTGGAAAGCTGCTTGCAGGCAAGCTGCTCACTTTCGCATGACGCGGCGGACAAAAAGCCTGGCGTCATCAACGGCAGGCACGATCCCCAGCGCCACCAGAACCATCGCGAGCGGTACCGTTGAGATGTAACCAATGTGCTTGAACCCAAAGGCACCCACCATGCCGCCAAAAAAGAAATTCAGCGCAAGCAGTATCAGTATTTTGAGTCGGGTCCGATTGGCGAGAACTTTTGGATGCTTCGATGTGTTGACGGCATTCCAATAAAAGAGTTTTCCAAACTCAATACCGATATCCGTGATGATTCCGGTGATGTGCGTCGTTCGGATTTCGGCTTTGGAAATTTTGGTGATCACCGCGTTTTGTAGCCCCATGATGAAGCACAGCAGCATCACGGTGACGGACACGAATAGACCATCCACGGTGGATAGCCGAGCTCCTAGAAAGCCAAAGCAGATGAGCAAAAAGGCTTCGAACAAGAGTGGCACTGCAAACTCGCTGTGCATGCGTCTGCGGCGGGAATAATTGACCATGACCGCCGAGCACGCTGCCCCAATCAGAAAGGACAACAGAGCGCCGGTGCCACTGAGCACCAGGTCGTAGGCTCCCAGCACACTGTTGTCTGCCATCGAGGAGACGATGCCCGTCATGTGTGAGGTGTACTGATGCACCGCCAGGAAACCACCGGCGTTGATTGCCCCCGCTACGAAGGCCAAGGCAAATCCAAGATGTCGGTTTGCGTCTGTGGTACGCCGTCGCCCAGTGAGGCTCCTAACATATTTGATCGGCATTCATTCACCCCTGTCCCAAGTGTATGAGGAGCAAGAAAGCCAACCGATTATGCGCATCTGATATCACCAGATCCTCGCGATTTAGGCTGGTCTGCTCGTTGAGTGTTAAAGCCGCTGACTGTCGTTTTTTCTGATCGGTGATCAGGATTGCCTGGGATGGCAACTCTGTGTGCTGATTACCTGCTGGGGGAGCAGACGGGGATCCCGAAAGCTTCACCCCGCGATCAGCCAAGAGCGGATGATCTTGTAAGTGGCGGGCTGTCGATATTCAGGACGTGCTGCGGCTGGATGATCCCCGAGTGCGACAGCTACCAACCTTGTAAAAGGTCGTGCAGCTGCGGCACATCAGCATGATTGACGTCAGCTTAGAGCGGGTAGTGCGTCGGGTAATGCAGCTTCGCAACGCCGGTGTCGATAGCGGCCTTGGCCACTGCGCCGGCTATTGCTCCGAGCAGGCGAGCATCGAGCGCTTTGGGAAGAATGTAATCGCGCCCAAACTCAAGCTTATCGACGTTGAACGCTTGCAGCACTTCCACAGGGGTTGGCTCTTTGGCCAATTGGCGCAGTGCTTCCACCGCCGCAATTTTCATCGCTTCGTTGATTCGGGTTGCCCGAACATCCAAGGTCCCGCGGAAGATGAACGGAAAGCCCAGAACGTTATTAACCTGGTTCGGGTAGTCAGAACGACCGGTCGCCATGATCAGGTCATCACGTGTGGCCATGGCCAGCTCGTAGCTGATTTCAGGATCGGGGTTTGAGCAGGCAAACACGATCGGATTGGGAGCCATCGCTGCCAACGCTTCAGCCGGAAGAAGGTTGGCTCCGGACAGACCAACAAACACATCAGCACCGCTCATGGCTTCCATTAACGTACGCGGGCCACCGTCGTTTACGAATTGTACTTTGTATTGGTTGAGATCTTCTCGTGCGGAGTGGATGACACCGGTGCGATCGACCATGTACAGATTGCTTTTTTGAGCGCCGAGACTGAGGAGCAGGCGCATGCAGGCAGTGGCTGCGGCACCCGCGCCAAGGCAAACAATTCTCGCGCTCTCCAGGGTTTTGCCCTGAATCTCCAGCGCATTGAGCATACCGGCGGCAGTGACGATGGCAGTACCGTGTTGGTCGTCATGGAAGACCGGGATGCTGCACTGTTCGATCAGTGCTTCTTCGATTTCAAAGCACTCAGGGGCTTTGATGTCTTCCAGGTTGATGCCACCAAAGGTGTCGGCAATGCGCACGACTGTATCGATAAAGGCCTGGGAACTCTCAGCATTGACTTCGATATCGATCGAGTCGATGCCGGCAAAACGTTTGAACAGCAACGCTTTGCCTTCCATGACCGGCTTACTGGCCAAGGGGCCTAGATTGCCGAGGCCCAGAATGGCAGTGCCGTTGGTGATCACGGCCACCAGATTCCCTTTTCCAGTAAAGCGATAGGCGTTCTCCGGATCCTTCGCGATTTCGCGAACGGGCTCGGCTACGCCTGGGCTGTACGCCAGTGCGAGTTGGGCGGCTGTGTCGGCGGGCTTGGTCAGCTCAATGCTGATTTTCCCTGGGGTTGGGAATTCGTGGTAATCCAGTGCAGCCTTCTTGAAGTCGGTAGTCATGCGATCCCCTAATTAGACGTTGATTACAATGTGATGTTAACACTATTATAATACAAGTCAGCGAGATCCTGACCCACAGACCAGGGTCAAATTGCCGGCTTGAACGCTGCTGATGAAGGGGTTTGTCAGCCAGCGGACCAACTCTATTGGCCTTAAGACTTCAGGGTGGGCCTGTATCTGTTGGTCAATAGAGATCCTCCTATGCTTGAACCCGTCTTAGGCCACCTCGTGTGGCCATTTTTTTGCGCGCTCGAATGTCCCAAGCGGTGTCACGCCCTAAGCGCGGCACATTAGGATTCAGAGTTTTCTCATGGCCTCTTGGATCTGATCCGCGTATTTCGACAATTGCGTGAGCTCATGACCCAGTTGCATAGGGCTTCTGCGTAGGTCATTCGCCCGTGAATCAATACCAGCGCAGCATTTACAGCCATTATTCGCGTTCCTCAGTAGATCCTGGAACGTACCTGTTGAAATCAATAAGGTCCTGCACTGTTTGAATGGCAATTCCCGTACGACTCGACAGATAAGCAGGCAGAAACCGGCCAGGAGCTGGCCCCTCAACATCAATACCGTGGTCTGCCCCCGATTGTTCCAGTCGAACACGCTGATGCAAGGGGAGGACGGGTATGCTTATCGCTTCACTTGGGGCTTGCTTTATGAGCGACGGCGAAAAGGAAGAACAGAGGATGTCTGACTGTGCGTACTGTGACCTAACGATGGATTTCGTTCCCGATAACGCGAGGCATCGGTTCGAGGTTCAGTGCAAGCATTGCCAAATAATCAACGTAGTGACTTGGGAAGTTTGGGCGCAGGGTCGCTGGTACACTGCGATCAAGCACGATTGAAACTCAACAAATGAGGGTTGGTCAGCCGGTGGCTTGAGCGGGTTTTCGACCACCGCTGGCCTTTGGGTAATACGGCTCAATCAATGCCAGTAAACCGCAACAGGACACTATCTGATCCATCTCGGCGAGGAACCGTTCGCGGCGTGTCTGCTTGCGCTTGTCGGCGTATTCAAAGTCGGAAAGCTCATCTGGCTCAAGGGCGGCTCGGATCAGGTGGTGAGGTTATATTTCAGCACCTTCGAGGATGTGGCTCGTAGAATCCCTAGAGTTTCAGCGACCAGAATTCCAGATCGAATTTCTTCCCATAAGCCTTTTGCCCAGGCAACACCTCAGTCACTCGGAAGTTGAGGCGCCCATAAAGCGCCTTTGCGTCGACAAGGCAGCTATAGGTTTCTAGCTGCACCTGCTTAAATGAGTGCTGGCGAGCATGATCAAGAGCGAGTTTCATCATCGTAGAACCAGCACCTTTACCCCTATACTGCGGCAGGACTAGCACGAAGTTAAGAAATGCCACGCTGTCAGCTCTGTCCGATATCGCTATCGACGCTACGCGTTTGTCCCCTACCAATCCAACCCAAATGCGATTGAATGGACTTGGTAATTCAAGAAAGGTGCGCATCTTTTCGGCGATGCCATCCTGAAAGCGCCTGTCAAAACCGAACTCTGTGGCATAGACGTCACCATTCGCAGCAATAATCCACTCGTGATCGTCCTGTTGTGCTACTCGCACCGTCAATTCTGTCGCCATCACTCGAAACCTCCGCTTTGTCTATGCTGACTTTATTTATTTTACACTGCATGCCATCTCAACCGCGCGATACATCATGAACGGTGTCACGGTCAATTCGAATGCAAATAACTGGTCAAGTCGAATACAAACAGGTAGTCAAATCGATGCAATTACATAACTTAGAGACTGTGACCTATGATGAGTGTTCGTGATATTTAGGTTTCTCCTTGGTAAGGCCGATCAGTGCTGCTTCGTGGTGAATGATTGATCTCTGCGTGATGGACGCAGGTGGAATGTAGAGTTCTGGATGGGCCTGAACGGGTGGCTCGAGAACGCAAAATCAAGACGCTGAATAGCACAGACAAAACTGAAGCCATCAGCACTCCGATTTTTACGTCAGTCATCGGTAGAGAAGTCGTTGAATCGGTCTGGGTGCCGATCAATAGGCTCGCTGTAAGACCAATGCCGCCAATTACCGCAACCCCGTAAAGCTGCAACCAGTTGCTTCTCTCGGGGAGCTTGGCGAGCCCAAGCGCAACTACAAGACCAGCTACAGCGAGGAGACCCAGTTGCTTCCCGATCAGCAGCCCCGTCGCGATACTCAGCGTGACCGGGGCTGTGAAATCTTGCAGTGACATGCCACTGAGGGACATGCCGGCGTTGGCAAAACCGAAAATCGGCAATATCAGAAATGTCACATAAGGGCTGAGCTTTTCTTCAACGGTTCGCAACAGAGAACTGGATCTTTTATCGGGGTTACCTAGCGGTAAGAACAACGCCAATACGAGTCCGGCGAGTGTCGGGCTCAAGCCGGATAACCCGATAGCAATCCACAAAAACACCCCTGTCAGTATGTACGGGCGCAGGAGAGTTATCCCTTTGCTGTTCAGCGCTACAAGCAGGCTTAACAGCAGCAATAAGGCGAGCAGCATCGGAACAAAAAAGTGCTGAGTGTGAAAAAAGGCAACGATCATGACCCCGCCAAGATCATCCAGAATCGCGACGGCGGTTAGGAATACTTTCAGCGAAGCTGGAACCCTGTCGCCGAGTAACGATAGGACGGCCAGCGCAAATGCAATGTCAGTGACCGTGGGTATAACCATCAATATTGGGATTTCGTCTTGGGGGTAATCAAACGTCCAGAGAATAAGTGCCGGCAGGATCATGCCACCCAACGCCGCAAAGCCAGGCAATGCGAGCTGCTCTCAGGTGGCCAGATGTCCGCCGAACCATTCACGCTTGATTTACAGTCCGATGACCAAGAAGAACAACGTCATCAGGCCGTCATTGACCCAGTGGGTTAGCGACAGGCCCAAGTGGACGCGGTGTAGCAGGTCAAAATAGCTGGGAGCGAATGGGGAGTTGGCCAAGACAAAGGCGATGAGAGAGGTACCCAGCAATGCTACACCTCCGGCTGCTTCGTTCGAGAGCCCGGGAGGGATGGTGGCACCTGACACGTCTTTTGATTTTGCCACACTGGGACTCCAGCATCGAGCGTGATAAAAACCTGGTCAGCCAGCGTCAATTAATAGGCAACAGCTCAGTGTTGTTCTGAGCTGTCTTCGATGCCTTTCATCAAGGGGCTTGGTGTTCTGTTCCTATTGGCCAGACGTCGAGCCTGTCCAACGGAGGGAAAAGTCCAGATCAGCGATGATCAGTGGTCTGGATTGGGGGCTGCTTGGTGAGTTCGCGGAAAGGTATGCGGTGCGTCGATTCTTTCTTTGAGTGTGGCCGCATAGTCCTTCGCTCCTTGCTCAGTACGAAATTGGATGCGGCGGCTACCGAAACAAACAGACCAAAGCTCTTCACTTTGACCGGACAGATGCTCAATCTTTACTGACATGATCCCCCCCCGAGTGTAACTATCAGAAATGAACTTCGGCAGACTTGATACCAAGCTCGCGAAGCTCATGGATCAGATCATCGAGGCGTCCAAATGACTCAATCTCCTCGTTGTCATTGACCAGAAAATAGCTTCTTCCTGCATCCTTTTTGAAAAGAATGATCCACTCGTGCGTGTTGGCCGGGTTGGCGATCACATGCGTGTCGAAGTGCATGCCTTCACCGTGTTTGGTTTTGACGTCTTCGCGTTTCATGCAGGGTCTCCGGGCATAGGGTTAAGCTCTCTGAGGATCGAATCGACAGCGTTGCAGGTGTCCTGCCGAGGCTAGGCCAATTGCTTTTCTATTATCACTACGTGTAAATAGTATGCACATGCCACCAGAGCGAGGCTAGTCATGATTGCGATACAAGAAGCTTGGAAAGCGGGCTTGTTAGGGCGCGAGCATTGGCTTCGAAATATCGTCTCAGGCGTCATCGTCGGCGTCGTGGCGCTGCCGTTGGCGATGGCATTTGCCATCGCCTCAGGCGTCAAACCGGAACAAGGGATCTACACGGCCATTGTGGGGGGCTTGTTGGTTTCGCTGTTCGGCGGAAGCCGGCTTCAGATTGCCGGCCCAACTGGGGCGTTTATCGTCATTTTGGCCAGTGTGACGGCCAAGTACGGTGTGGATGGCTTGCAGATAGCAACAATGATGGCCGGGGCAATTTTATTACTGCTCGGTGTCACCAAGCTTGGCGCACTCATCAAGTTCATCCCTGACCCCGTGATTGTGGGATTCACCGCCGGCATCGGGGTGATCATTTGGGTCGGGCAATGGAAAGACTTTTTGGGCTTGCCGAAAATCAGTGGTGACCATTTCCACGAGCGGCTGTGGCACCTCATCCAGGCGCTGCCCAGCCTTCATGTACCCACAACACTGTTAGCGCTTTTGAGCCTGGCGTTGGTGATCCTCGCACCTAAAACGGCAGGCATAAGGCGTGTTCCCGGCCCCTTGATTGCTATGGTCGTTGTGACGGCGTTGAATTCCTATTTTCAATTCGACGGCGTGGCCACGATCGGGAGTGCATTTGGGGGCATTCCTCAAGGGCTTCCCAAGATAGGCCTTCCTGAAATAACGCTGCCGCAGGTCATTGAGTTGATTGGCCCTGCGTTTGCGATCGCGATGCTGGGGGCGATCGAGTCGCTGCTCTCGGCTGTTGTCGCCGACGGGATGGCCGGTACCAAACATGACTCCAATCAGGAGTTAATCGGACAAGGCATTGCTAACCTGGTTACTCCTCTGTTTGGTGGCTTTGCTGCGACAGGTGCGATCGCTCGAACAGCAACCAACATCCGCAATGGCGGCAATAGTCCAATCGCGGGTTTTACGCACGCCCTCACTTTGATTTTGCTGATCTTCTTCTTGGCTCCTTTGGCTTCGGATATCCCGCTTTGCGCGTTAGCTGCAATCTTGTTCGTGGTCGCTTACAACATGAGCGAACTGAAGCACTTCAAGCGCATGGTCAAACGAGCCCCCAAAGCGGACGTTGCCATCCTTTTAATCACCTTCAGCCTGACCGTTTTCAGTGATCTGACGATCGCCGTGAACATTGGGGTCATTCTCGCCATGCTGCAATTTATGCGTCGGATGGCGTCTTCTGTGGAGATTCAGCTAATGGTTGAAAAAGAGCTGGAGGTAGAGTTGCGTATGAATGGGTATGTACATCTTCCCCCCGGTATTTTGGTTTACACCATTGAGGGGCCGCTCTTCTTTGGCGCAGCAGAAACCTTTGAGCGCGTTCTGGCTCAAACGCACACCGATCCCGGGACGTTGATTATTCGCTTGAAGCGGGTGCCGTTCATGGACATCACGGGCTTACAGACGCTGCTCGAGGTTATTGAGCAGCTGCGCAAGCGCAGCATCGTCGTGAAGTTGTGTGAAGCCAACGAGAAAGTCCTTGGCAAGCTCGACAGGGCAGGGATTCTGCAAGCCCTCGGTTCAGAGCATTATCATGCTGACTTCAGTTCTGCACTGGGCAGTTATGTAGAGACCGACACGTTACCTGGCCGCAGCTGAACTGGAGCATTCAGGTAGCGCGGTGAGCTGACTCCCGCCGTGCCAGCCCATTCGCGATTGCATCACTTACCATTGGCCGCAATTCTGCTTTTGGTCGAAGTCGAGTAGGTCACGCCATGCGTATCCAAGTAGTCTCGAATAAGCTGACGGACGACCTGTGAAGGGGTTAGGTCCTGGGATGCACAGAGCTCCTCAAGGGCTTTTTTCTTGACGGGATCAATGAGCACAGTCAGTCGTGCAGTCTTATTTTCCATGATTTTACCGGTACCCTAAGTCGTTCGATGATAATCAAATTGTAATGGTAGGGGCTTTGTTTGTCACCGATTAGGTTCGTTAGCGCTAGCTCAACGAGTGGTGATGACATCCCCACCAGGAATGGGTAATAGAACGGATAAATAGACGGGTAGTGAAGGGGCAGCTAACTATGGCTTCTCTCGAATCTATAGCTGCCTAGCAACAGCTGCGTTGATTTCTATTACAGGCAAGCCGACGCCGTATGCAGTCACATTGAGGAGGGGGCCCCTTATGGGGTGGCATTACCCATGCCTACCTTCTCGGTAAAGCGCTCAACCACTTCGAAGAGGATCATACCCGTCAACATGGCACCAAAAAACACACCGGCTTGCCAGAATCCGGCACCCAGTCCAACGATTGCAGGTCCCGGGCAGATGCCGGCGATGCCCCAGCCGGCGCCGAACGTCAGGCTTCCTCCGATCAAACGTCGATCAAGTACTCGGTTTTGAGGCAGCTGCATTGCTTCGCCCAGCAGAGAACGCTTCTGCCGTTTTGCCCAACTGAAAGGCAAGATCGCTGCGGCAATGGCGCTGACCATCACCAGAGCCAGTGATGGATCCCAGGTCCCGGTCAGATCGAGAAATCCCAATACTTTGGCAGGATTTGCCATACCTGCGAGCAATAAGCCCAGTCCGAAAATCAATCCTGCGAGCAACGCAATCAGCGCACGCATAGTCAGCCCTCCAATACATGGCGAACGACGAAAACGGTGACGAATCCCGCCGTCATGAAGCTCAGTGTCGCCACCGTGGAGCGTAACGACAGTCTGGAGATGCCGCACACGCCATGTCCGCTGGTACACCCTGATCCATAACGAGCACCGAGTCCTACCAGTAACCCTGCCGGCAGCAGGCTGAGCCAGCCATTCTGAAACTCGATGACGGGGAGGGGAGTGAAAAGCAGCCAGATCAGAGGGGCAATGAACAACCCGAGTAGAAATGCAGCTTTTTCCAAACGGCCTTCATGATCTCGACTGAGTAAGCTACCCAGTAAACCGCTGATCCCGGCCACTCTCCCATTGAGTATGAGAAAAAGCCCGGCGGCCAAGCCAATCAGAGCCCCTCCGGCCAACGACTTCCAAGGGGTGAAATTGATCCAGTCAATTACCATTGAGTGCTCTTGCGCAGGATAGTGGGTGCCGATCATGGACATCGGCAAGGGAATTTAGCCAACAACCTTCGTTCAAAAGAAGTTTACCGGCAGCAGCAACCACTGCCTTTAGCGCCACAACCTGCGGTTTTCTTCTCGCTCTGGGCGCCTTCCGAAGTCTGTGCTGGATAGCCGGCTTCCTGCAGGGCTGCAAGCAATGCATTGCTGTCCGGATCACCGTTGACCCTCACTCGTCCGGATTGCAAGTCGACAGACACTTCGCTGACTCCGTTGAGCGCGCGCAACGCTTGGGTTACCTGTTTGACGCAGGAGCCACAGCTCATGCCCTGGACTTGCAGTTCAACGCTGTTCATCAATGACTCCTCATAAGGAATTGATCGTAAAAGGGCCAATGTATGCGGCTTTTTCGCGACCCTGGTTTTATTCTCAACCTTGCCACGACGGTAAGGTCAAGCAGCCTTTATCGCTCATTAAATTAAAACCTGGCGCAGGCGCAACGCGTTAAGTACCACCGACGCCGAACTCACGCTCATAGCCAGTGCGGCAATCAGTGGCGACAGCAGGTGGCCGGTAAGCGGGTAGAGCAAACCGGCGGCCAACGGGATACCCATGGCGTTGTAAAGGAAGGCGAAGGCCAGGTTCTGGTGCATGTTTCTCACCGTTGCTACTGACAGGCTGCGAGCACGCAGGATGCCGAGCAGATCGCCCTTGACCAAGGTGACCTGAGCGCTGTTCATCGCCACGTCAGTGCCAGTGCCCATGGCGATACCCACATCGGCGCGCGCCAGTGCAGGGGCGTCATTGATGCCGTCGCCAGCCATCGCTACACGGTGCCCGGTCTGTTGCAGAGCCGCGACCAGGCGCTCTTTGTCTTGCGGTTTAACCTCGCCATGCACTTCCTCGATACCCAATTGACGAGCCACCGAACGGGCCGTCGTAAGGCCGTCGCCAGTGGCCATGATGACCTTGACTCCGTCTGCCTGTAGACGCTCGACTGCCAGCTTCGAGGTAGGTTTGATGGGGTCGGCTACAGCCAGTAATCCCGCCTGGACGCCATTGACCGCCAGGAACATGATGCTCGTGCCGTCACTGCGTAGCGTCTCGGCCTGTACTTGCAAGCTCTCGGTGGAGACGCCAGCCTCATGCATCAGCACGGTATTGCCCAACGTCAGGCGGCGCCCCTCGACCTGACCGCTTACGCCAATACCAGAGGCGGACTCGAAGGTTTCAGGTGTGCTCAGCGTCAGGCCCGCGGCGCGGGCTTGCTCGACGATGGCCTGAGCCAACGGGTGCTCGCTGCCCTGATCGAGGCACGCCGCCAGGCGCAGCACTTCATCCTGAGTAAATCCCGGTGCAGCCTCGACGCTATGGAACGCTGGCCGACCTTCAGTAAGTGTGCCGGTCTTGTCGACAATCAAGGTGTCTATCTTGCGCAGGTTCTCGATGGCGGCGGCATCGCGAAACAAGACGCCACTGCCGGCAGCTTTGCCGGTGGCGACCATTACCGACATTGGGGTCGCCAATCCGAGGGCACAGGGACAGGCGATGATCATTACCGCTACGGCGTTGATCAGGCCAAATACCCAGCTTGGCTCGGGCCCCCACAGCCCCCAGCCGACCAGCGTCAGCGCGGCGATGGTGATCACCACGATCACGAAGTAGCCGGCAATCACGTCGGCCAGACGTTGCATCGGCGCCTTCGAGCGTTGTGCCTGCACCACCATCTGGACAATCTGCGCGAGCAGGGTGGCCGACCCGACTTTCTGTGCCTGCATCACCAGACTGCCGTGGAGGTTGAGGGTGGCGCCGATCAGTGCATCGCCAGCCCCTTTCATGATCGGCATCGGTTCGCCGGTGAGCATCGATTCGTCTACAGCGCTTTCGCCTTGCAGCACCTGACCGTCGACAGGCACTTTTTCGCCCGGTCGCACGCGTAAGGTGTCGCCGCTGTGTACGTGGGTCAATGGGATGTCTTCTTCTGTGCCGTTGGCATTGATCCGTCGGGCGGTTTTGGGTGCCAGTCCGAGCAGCGACTTGATGGCTGCCGAGGTTTGCGAGCGAGCCTTGAGCTCGAGTATCTGGCCGAGCAGGGTCAGTGAGATGATCACCGCCGCCGCCTCGAAGTACACACCGATGCGACCGTCCATCATGAACGTGCTGGGGAAGACGTCGGGGGCCAGGGTGGCGACGACGCTGTAAAGGAAGGCTGCTGCCGTGCCAAGACTTATCAGCGTCCACATGTTCGGACTGCGCTGAATCACCGAATACACGCCGCGTACATAAAATGGCCAGCCAGCCCAAAGAACCACGGGTGTGGCCAGTCCCAGCTCGATCCAGTTTTGTGTGGGACCGTGGAACAGCTCCAGGGTATGGCCGCCCATGGCCAGCACGGTGACGATCACTGTCGGTGGCAATGTCCACCAGAAGCGCTGGGTGAAGTTTTTGAGTTCGGGGTTCTCTTCTTCCTCCAGTTCGGGGATCACCGGCTCCAGGGTCATGCCACACTTGGGGCACGTGCCGGGGCCGATCTGGTGGACTTCCGGATGCATGGGGCAGGTGTATTCAGCGGTAGCCGCTGACGATTGCGCAGGTGTCTGATGGACATGAAGCTCAGTGCCGTGCATGAGTCAACTCCTGTTGTCGTCCTTGACGGAGCTCGCAGTTTCACCGTGATGGCGGTGACCACCGTGGTGGTGTCCGTACAGATGCATCAGCGGGCACAACAGCAAAATCATGTAAGGCAGCAGGCCCAGGATATGGCCGTAGTGCTCCCTGGCCAGGTAGAACAGTGCGATGACCAGCAGCATGCCCAGCGCTATGCCGGTTTTGCTTCTCCAGAATGTTGGAGAATCGTTGGTCGAGTGCTGTGAACTCATCATGGTTTGGCACTCCCGAAGAGTGATTTCTAGTAGGGCGTCGGGCAGGATCAACGCTCGGCGTTTTACCCTTGCCATGCTGGCTAAGGGGAAACCGCCGTGGCATTGGCTACAGGCTTGTCTGCATCACTTGCTCATGGGAATCTTCATCATGCTCGACTGCTGATCCATCATGTTCATCATCATGTTCATCATCCCCATCTCCATACCGTCTTTGCCGCCGGACATGCCCATGCCATTACAGTTTTTATGCATCATGGCCATGCTGTCCTTCATCGTCTTCATGCTCTCCTGCATTGCGGCCTGTCGTTCGGCAGGGGTCTTGGCTGCTGCTGCTTTGTCATGTGCAGCCTGCATTTTTTGCACTTGCTCGGTCATAGCTTTGTTTTGCGTCGGTGTGGCCGCTTCGCTCGTTTGAGTTGGCGTGGTCGGTGTCTGTTCAGGGTGGTGCTCATCAGCGGCCGAGGCCATGAGCGGGCTGCTTACAAGCAGGGTGGCGAGGATCAATTTCAATGAGGCATGCATGGCAATCTCCAAAAGGTCAGGACAACACAGGTAATACCCAGCCGCGCCAGATTGGCGCAGCCAGGCAGTGCGGCCGGAACTCGGCGCGCTGAGGGTCGGTTTAATCGTTGAAGCGGACGAAAGTCAGGCGTGCGGGCGGCCTGGCGGGAGCCGGGCGCTGTAATGCAAGAAAGGCGAAAGCAGAGGGTTTGGTCGGATACAACAGCAATGCGGGGGCCAGCAATAGAAACGCCCAGCTGGTGAAATCAAGCACAGGAAGATGCAGCGATGGACTAATGGCAATTGCCGTATCGGCACAGTATTGAAGACAGCCGATGGCATGGGCGTCGTGACCATCGTCGTGTTGTGAGGTGCTGAGTGACACGTGGGGTGTGGCTGGATTATGGCTGGATTGCGCCAGGCATCCTTGGCTCGCCGCCATGCCGAACGCTAGCACCCACAGCACGATGGCGAGGCGCATGAACGCAGCTTGATGATGGCGAAACCAGAGCATGGAGCTTTCCCCGGCAACTCAATTACGGGATTTGGTTTTTTCAACCTATAGCACATCAAGGTGCCACGTTTGATCCATGTCAAGTTAAGCGTGATCAGTTGTCAGGTCGGGTGCTGCCATTCCCCTGAACTGCTCATCAGCCCAATTTCAAAGGGCGTGAGTCAGACCCTTTGAAACGCGTGCTTTAACCGTCCGACACTCAAAGCTGGAGGTGGTAAATAACCTGGGTTGCATTGTCGAGATCGCGATGACATTCAAAACCGAGAAAGCGCGCCTGAGCGTCTTCTGCATTTCGACAAATAGAAATGACGCGATCCAGGAGATCAGCACCAGACCTGTCAGCGCTTGCAGTCCGGACAGGTACTTGAGATCGCCAAGAGGTGAGATATCACCGAAACCGATGGTCGTATAGGTGGTAAAGGAAAAGTACACGCAGTCCATGAACGAGCCATCGAAGCTGCCCTGCAAACTGCCCCACTGGCCAGTTGGCCCGCGCGAAACACCAGACTTCGACTGCATGGGCCATCAGTGCCCCGAATACCCCCACAACCATTCTGAATCAGCTCCAGGCTTTCAGCCTTGGGTAGCCATTCATTGAGGCGCATTAAACATTCGTAATGAATGATCACCGCAATTACCACCACCAGCGTATTGATTAACGTAATCGAAAGTATAGGGCACCGGCGCGCGCTGCCAGCATGAGACGTGCAGCCAGGTTGCCTAAACAATACATAAAAACGCATGGCCTATCCCATTACCTTGTCATTTATGTAGATCATAAAGACCAGTACACGCAACGTACTGTCGGGCTCATTACTGGCGCCACAACGTCTATTCCACTGAGTCGTGATTGCGCCATGAAGTTCACTGCTACACCGCTCCAGGATCCGCTACCAATCTTGCCGTCTTTATCTGCCAACTACGCCATCCCAGAAATCGGAAAGCTTCAGCTGCCGTGCGGAGTCAGGGAGCGTCGGATCCAGCACCAAGCGAATGGCAAACAGCAGGTTGCTCTCGCCTACGCGATTCTCGCCCAGCAACACGACATTGCCTGCTAGCGGGATATCAATGGTCGTGAAATTGCGGAAATTACGAATGCTCAGCTTGGATAGGCGCACGTGATTTCCTCTCTCATGCGAATTGGCCGCCCGCTTTGCGGGGCTCGGCCTCATGGCGAGATGCCATGGCCGGAAATCTTAGTAGATGGCGCACAACCCCGCGAACCGAGTCCAACCGTTCCATCAACGGTGAAACAAATTGACTCGCGGCACCTCACCCGGTCCTTAGAGATTTTCAGCCACTGTCAACGCTTGCGCTTGGGGAATAGCTAAGGAAGTGAGCGGCCGACCTGTCGCCAACTCCCCAAAGGAATCTGCCGTGTCGATGTAGCGCATTGCTGACTTCATGTCCTTCCAACCGACGTACGTCATCAGTGCTTTGATATCCCAGCCATTTGCCGCGGCCCAGGTGGCGAAGCCGCGACGCAGTGAGTGACTGGTGTACAGATCGCCAGACACCCCCGCGCGATTAAAAATTCGCCGCAGCAGTGGAATCAGGCTGTTGGCATTCAAGCCGTCTTCAGCCAGATGCCCCCAACGATCGAGCTTTCTGAAGACTGGGCCCTGCGCAATGCCGGCGACGGTGATCCAGTTGATGTAAGCCTGAACGGGGCAGAGCTTCTTGAGCGCGGGGGTGTGGAATGTTGTCCCTAGGTGTTGTCGATCGCCTTTCGTATGCGGCAGGTAGAAAGTGATCCCTATCCCTGATTCGGCTTGGGTGTGTTCAACCTGCAGGCGTGCTAGTTCGTCACCACGGAAACCTCGCCAGAATCCAATCAGCACCAAGGCAATGTCTCGTCGATGCCTCATCACGCTTTTGTAGTCGTCGCGCTCAGCGGCCAGGGCCGCCTCTCGCTCAAGCCAACTCACTGCTTGTTCCAGGTGGAGTAGTAGGAGAGGGGTCGCTTGTTTCTCTTGGGACGGATGCAATGTCCGAATGCCCTTGATCATCTGTTTAACGGTGGGCGTTTTCGTCGGATCCGGAAATCCCTGCGTGATGTGCCACTGAGCCAATGCGGCCAAGCGCTGCTTCAGCGTGTTGATAGCGTGCTTGTCCGCATACTCGGCAAGGTAACGCACGATTCCATCCCCTGTTGCCGGCAGGAACCCGCCCCATGTCACTTCGAAGTGCTCCACCGCGGCACGGTAGCTGAGCCGGGTGTTTTCCCGGGTGCCGGCCTGCAGATAACGATCAACTTTGTTCATCTCGACCCTTCAGCGCGAAACGTACCTTTTCCTGCGTGGAAAAGATGAAAATCAGCTCTATGATGCGATAACGCTCGATTATTTTATCAGATAAATGCGGTTTTATAGCGCTTTACATCATGGCAAAATAGAACGTAAATACATGGTATGTAAAACAGTACGAAATCGTAGGAGCAGAAAATGGCCCGTGGCGGCGTCAACAAGGCAATAGTGCAGAAGGCGCGTGAGGCGCTGCTGGCGCGCGGGGAGAACCCGAGCATTGATGCGGTGCGCGTTGAGCTCGGAAATACCGGCTCAAAGACGACGATTCATCGCTATTTGAAGGAGTTGGACGAAGTTGACCAGCGCCGTGGTGCTCCCCAGCAGGCGCTCAGTGACGAGTTGGGTGAGCTGGTGGCGCGCCTGGCACAGCGCCTGAAAGAGGAGGGCGAGGAGCAAATTGAACGGGCGCTCGCCGCTGCGGACGCCGACAAAAGTGAATTAAGCGAACAGCTGAAAGCCAGTCAGCACGCCTTGGGCCAGCTCCAGCAGCAGTTCGATATCCAGCGTAGCGCGCTGGACACCGAGTCGAGCGAATTACAGACTTGCCGTACGACATTACAGGCCGAACAAACCCGGAATGCGCGGCTCAGCCAGTCCAACCAGGATCTTGAAGTGCGATTGAAGGAGAAAGACGAGCAGATTCGCTCCTTGGATGAGAAGCACCTGCATACGCGCGATGCACTGGAGCACTATCGCAGCGCGATTAAGGAGCAGCGCGAGCAAGAACAGCTTCGGCACGAAGGACAGCTGCAACAGATCCAGATGGAGCTGCGCCACCTGCAGCAAACGCTGATCATCAAGCAGGATGAGCTGACTCAGCTGAATCGCGACAATGAACGTCTGCTGACCGAGGCTCGACAGCAGCAGAAGGGGTATTTGGATTTGGAAACAGTCCGAGAGCGCCAAGCGGGCGAAATTAGTTCGTTGAAAACGCTGATTGCGCAAGGCGAGGGCGGCAAGCAGGTGTTGCTGGATCAGGTAAGCAGCTTGCAGCGCGACGTCAACGAGCTCTCTGAGGCTCTAGAAAATAGGTCACGAGAGGCGACGGAGCTGGCAAAAGAATTAAATGCGGTTCAAAACTCCATCGCGAAAGAAGTCGACGACTAAGGCTGGAAGTTGGCTTTCCCAATGGCCACGGTTTACCAAGGCGGCCATGGTGTGGCACAGGATAATGGCGGCGGATCAGGGCTACGGGGCAGCCCGAAAATCTGCATGCTGAATTGCTGCTTCTTCATAACATCAACTTTTTAGAAAGTTATTGTCTATGGCAACCAATGCTGCGATTGCTCGCATCAAGGTGAATGCCCTTGATCGAGCAACATAAATGGGGCCTCTGTCCTGAAAATCAACCCTGTAATCGGCTCAAAATGACCAGCACCAAAAATTCTTACACCATCCCGGACAACCCGGTTCATAGGTAAAAACCCCATGACTCCCAAGGAGAAATCCCCCTCAGGGAGCTGTTTTCGCTATATATGATTGTCGACAAGTATCTCGAAGGGTCGCAAGCCAACTTTGTACTGGTTCAGGTCAACTTCCTCAGAAGGGGATATCCGAGTCTTCATGTGAGTCAGGTGGGCTTGGAGCTGGCGGCAGCGTAACGTTAGAGCTACTAACAACTCCACCTTGCAGTGCTTGCTGGTCTACGATTATGGGTTGCGTGTTGTCGAGTGCCTCGATTGTGGTCTCACCTTGTGGCTGCATGGCATCAGGCGCTTGAGTCTCGGCTGGAGCACTCGGAGCATCCAAGTCTACGAAACTGTCGCCCATCATCATTTTGTAGTGAGGCATTTGTTCTGTCACTTTGAAGATTTTGAAGAAAATCTTCGTATAACTGGCAACCATGGGCTGTTCGATCGCCACATACAAATCGTCATGCGTGTAATGGGAGCCGTCGTTCACCCATGAAATCAGCGACCTGCAATGGATGACTTCCTCGCCCTCAAAATGCTGATAGAGGTTGTTCAGGTCGACACCACCCAATATCTTGAAATAATTCTCCAAGATACGCCGTAGCGTATTCTGGATGGTTAGGCTCTGAATTTGAGGTTTCCTGAGCTCCGCCCAAAGCAACTCGTATGAAGTCTTGATTGGGTTCGTGGGGTAGCGTTCAAGCGTCGACTGCAGCCCAGGCTTTCTCACAATCCAGAAGCTCTCATCCTTCAGGGCCAGTTCACGTCGATCCTGATTGAAGGTGATTTCTTTGTGAAAATAGACGTTATGGGTAAGTATGAAGATCTGTTTGATGTACCCAGTTTTACTCCGGATCTCGCTGAACAGCCTTTTGATGAGGCTGCCGACAATGAAAAGAATGTCGCTATCCAAGCTCGATACTGGATCGTCAATGACAACAACTCGGTCTGCAGTCATGCCTGTGGTGGTGGAGCTGCCCTTAAGCAGGTGATAAAAATACAAAAAGGTGACGAATGTTTTTTCCCCTTCACTGAGCGTGTGTTTCGCATCGCTTCCGTCTGCGCGCACAAGCTTGTAAGCGCTGCCCGTCGATGCGATGTCCAAGTAAAAGCCTCGGAAACCAAAGCTCTTCAGTAGATGGTTAATAGCGGTTACGGTGGGCTGAATACTGGTAATATTTTTCTCAAGCTCCCCCAGTACCCGGGTTTTCTGTGAGATGTCCGTCACAACTTTTTGCAGCCTTGTGTTGAGCCCCCAAATTGCCTTGTCCAGCGCATCCCTTTTGGCATCAAAATCGCCTAGAGCATCCTTCAATTCTGTATCAAGGATGTACTTCCATACCTCCCCGGTGAGTTTTTTCTTCTCGGCCGCAAAGCTCGCAACGATTTTGTTCTGGTCTACGATTTTCGTGTTGGCGGCATTGATGATTGCCGAAATTTCCCCAGCGACATCGTCCAATGACTCCAGGGTAACTTGTGCGCTCGGCTCAGCTTTTTTCGAATGAATTCGCTGCTGATTGATAGCCAGGAGTGAATTCAGCTGACCTATGTGTGGGGCGAGTCTGTCAGCGTCGAGGAACGATGATTCGACCGCGAGGAGAAGGTTAGTCTGCTCATTCGCTGCCGCGACCTTGATCTGGTAGGCGCTTTGCAATGATTCGATCGCTAATGTGTCGGTCTCGAAGGTTTCGTCAAAATATTCAGCGAGGCTGTTTTCGAACTCTTTCGTGGTGGCTTGCTGGCAAAACGGGCAGGCATCGTTGTTCTGCTCGAAATATTTGAGGCCTTGTCTGACCCAGTCGCTGTTGTTGAGTTTGGCTATCATGGCCGCGATATCAACGTCGCTCCTACCCAAGACTCGCTTTTTCAGGATGGGGTCGCTGTGGAGTGCCGTCAGTGAATCCAGCGTAATCCCTGGGATGCTAGAAGCCAGAGCTGGAGTGTCGCCATACAGTAGCCCTGCGCGTTCGGCTAAGGACTCCAGAGTAGTCAGAGCTGAGGAGTTAGACTTCTGCTCCGATTGGACTTTAGTTCGAAAGCTGTCCGCACTGTTTCGGAATCCTGTGAAGGCTTCTTGGAATATAGCGTCATGCTTTCGCTTTTGATCCCAACACTTGTCCTTGAAAGCGCTTTCAAGGTTCTTGAGCTCAGAGGTTTTCCCGCCAGTGCCGTCAGCTCCACTCAACGTCTCACGGAGTGAGTCCCTGAGGGCTTCCAGCCTGCCAATTTCTGCCTTGGTATCGGCTATCTGATCCAGCTGGGCTTGCTGTGCCTCGCCAAGTGTAAACACGCCCTTCAGATCAGTCGCTTTGGTGAAATTCTTTTCGATGAACTCATTGTTGTACACCATGGCTTCGAGGGGCGCGCTTTTTCGCCACCTGACTTCGCAATCAGACCAGGAAGAGGGTGAGTCAATCAGGCGGCTGATACTGGTTTTACCGGCGCCATTGGCGCCGTAAAAGAAATTGATCTCCTTGAGGTCGTCGACATCGACCGGGGCTTTTCCGTAGGTGGCAATATTTGCCAGGCGCAGTGAATCGATCATTTCTCTCGTCCCTTGTGAGAAAACCACAGACCCAAGCGTGGCTGTGATTTGAAGCAGCCGATACTGATGATGTGCTTGTTAGCCCAAGCATCCAGAAGAAAGCGAAATTACTCCTGGCCCATCATGGCGTCTACTAGTTGCCACCACGCGTCCCATGAATCGCCCAGGAACTGCCAGAGGCGTTCGCGAAACTCGTCGGAGCGAAGCGTCCCATGGAAATTTCTATGGCCTCTTGTTTAGACGACGGCCCTGCACATCAAGCGCATGTCAGCGGAGGCGTGAGCTGGCAAACGTCCTGATCTGTAAGACTTTCAAACCTCGACTAGTAGCCCCAACGCAATGAGGCGGAATCTGATCGCTGCCTTGGATACGCTGAAGTATTTGCTGAGCGCGCCGGCGACAAGATGGAAGTTGTTCACGTTCGCGCGCTGGGTGTCGAGGAACAGCGCTCCATGTCCTCGATTCCGAATTTCGTGGTGCTCAATCAAGAGCTTAAATGCAGTGGAAAAATCTTCTCGGGGCATTAGCAGGTAAGACGCGAACGTATTCGCCTGCCACTCCAGGCGCTCAATATCACCCTTCGGAATGGTGATGCTCTGGCTCTGCGAAATGTCCTGTGCTCGGATTCTTTCCCGCGTCAAATACCGCTGGTGGCCTAAGTAAAAATGCCCAAGCTCGTGCGCCAGGGTGAACCTTGCCAGATGAGCATGAGGATCATCGGTAAAAATCTTAATCTCTGGCGGACTGAAAGAAATGCTGCCCAACGCGGAATCAGATTCCGGGAGGTAGCTGACGGTGAACTCGCCGGCTTGCTGCTCACGAGAGACCAGCTTTTCTAGGTCGACACTTCCTCTGATATACGAAAGCTCACCCAATATTTGGTTAGCGCGCTCTTCAATCTTATCTCTGGAAAGAAAGGCAACGCGTTGCTTCACCGACTGGCGAGGCTGGCGGATTGCGTTTAGGCTCTGATCGTCGAACGCGCCCTCTAAATCAAGACCCTGCCAAATCCCGTCCCAAACGTTGGTATAACCTTGGGGCGTCCTTGCATAGACGTCATAGATGGTTGACTGAAACCCAGGGTGGGTCAGCCCATGTTCGATCTGGGCTCGCGTGCGCGCGCCTGCATTTCTAACACCGGTCAGCAATGTGCGAGCAAGCTCCCATTGAAAACCTTCTCGCTCGAAATACCGTACAACACCGAACCCCTTGTTCTTGGCTATGTTGAGCGTGCCCGATTGAAATGCGCTCATTGAAGCAAAAATGCCTTTCACGTTGAAACCGGTAACCTGGCTGATCTTCGATCCGAACTCCTCAATATCACCGACGGGTACCGTTCCCTCGTAGTTTTTACACTCGACCAGGGTGATCAGAGATGCTCTGTCTTGGCCAGTCATGGTGACCTCGATCGCGATATCGAAGACGATGTAATCCTCCCGGTCGCGGGAGTAGTAACGCTTTTTTCTGTGAATCGTGCAGTACTTGGGCAAAAACAGGTACCGACCCTCCTCGATTTCGCGGGACAAGAAATCGAATACCTTCTCCTCAAAGACATCGCCCTTTGCATACGTGCTGAGTTTCGCTGTTTCCATACGGGTTGGGAGATGTCCTTATTGGTCGCTGGTGCTGCAGGGGCGGGGGGGGGGCAAGGCGGGGACGCCTAGCCAAATCCTGGAGATGAATCTGTGCTTACACTCTATGACGATAGCGGAACGTTATCGCCGTTCCAAGTCCTGCTGCCTTGCCCGGGTGCGAAGCAAGGAGCTGAACTAACTGCACAAGTCATCAAAAGCTGAAAGATCCTCCGCTCCCTCATCCACCATAAAATCAAGCCCAAGCCCATAGTCGTGAAGGCGATACTCATAGGTTCTCGTCTTGAGCTCAGGTAGGGCGTTTCGAATGCCAAGGACCGTACCGGCCAAATGTATCTTGCTTCCGGATCGTTCGAGGCATACCACTTTTATCAGACAGCCCAAGGATTGAGTCCCAGTCAACCAAAGCTCCCGTGCTGACGTCGACGTGCCTTCATTCCGATTAAATACGAACTTGATCTCGACGCTATTTACTGAGCGAGTGCCCGTCACTGGCTGACTGCCGGGAGATGCAGGCGTCAGGTCAGTGAATTGGTAACGACCCTGCACAAATATAAAGTCGCCAGGCATTACTAGGGATGAAAGGGTACCTCGATCTAGCTCATCCGAAAGGTTACGAACCGTAGCGTGCTCCAGCGTTGCCTCTAGGACATTAGCCACATACTGGGTAAAGATCAGTCCTCCAGGCCCGCCGTGCAGTGAGCCGCTTGCAGGATCCCCGAGGATCGCTCCGTCCTCGTCACTCTAAAGAGCGTCAATACATAGCGGCTCACACTGAGCTTTTACGCTCGCTGTCAGATGGACCGCACTTGGGCCATGGCCGCTGAATCCACGAGAGCGCCGAACACTTGGCGCAATTTTATCTGGTATGTCTGCTCTGCAATAAGTGCCTCTATGACAGCCAGCAGCAGATGTCGGCCGGCAGGGCCATCCACGCTGTGGCGAAGAAGGCAGGTGTTGTCTTCGCTGAAGCACCTTTTGTAGTCTGCGTTGCAAACATCGTTCAGTGGCCGCTGAGAGGTTGGTCAACGGCAGGTGACATATCGCCGGAAAACCAGTCGCCTACCTGGCCAGCACGCCATAGGGGCCATGCTGGAGATTCTCGTATACCTTGAGATTGACTAGGGGGACTTCCCCGGAACCCTCAAGTTGCTCAAGGTCGAGATTACTTGACTCTGCACGAGACGCCAGACAACGCTCTGCAATAGTTCGACATCACCGGCGCTTAGCTAAGAGTTTTGGTCCGTATTGATCTCACGCCGAATTCGTTCAAGCAGCGAGTCTAAATCTGTATCCGGATCGAGGAGCAAAAAGCTCTCAAGGAGGAGGGTGAGTGGATGCACACCCATTCTGTCGGCAAGCTCCGATGCCTTTTCCAATGTCACGTTCTTAAGGCCGCGCTCAAGCGTACTGAGATATGTCCTGCTACTGACGATTCCAAAATCTTCTTGGGTCAAGCCCCGGCGAAGCCGTGTGTTACGTAACGCAATGGCGAACGCTTCCTTCAGTTCCATTTTGCTTAATCCACAAAAGGAACGATGAAGCCTTTTTGAACTCTATAGAGCTACAATCTATAGTGTTCATTTTGAGAGAGATTTATGTCCGCACTTCAGATAAGCGCCCGTCAGTTATCTGCGACGAGTAATGAGCACAGTCCTTCAACCATGCTGATGGTCGCGGTGGCGAACGTTGCTCAGCCGGAGCAGGGGATAGAGATAGTCAAACGCTTCTCCGGCCAACATCTGATCGACCTGTTCAACGAAATGGATCGGCCTGATTCAGATAAGGCCATCGTTGGTGTCCTGCTGGCAATTCCTCCAAAACTTAACGGCTCTCCGCGATGGATCGCTGAGAATGTGTTTGATTTTGGCCGAGTGGAGCTAAGGTTAGCGGATGACGCTTGCTTGGATACATACGCCTACCGGCTTGCTTCAAAAGCTGTATTCAGAGACAACGCTATGGTCGACCCAGCAGATATCCTGGGCTGGAGATCACTCTATGAAACGTCCAATGCGGATGGTGACGTTGATCCAGAGCTTGTCGCCCATCAAACCTGGTTGTCTATCGTCATCACTCGAATGGTCAACGCAGTAAATCTACCTGATGAGGAGGATGCCCCTGAGTAGTTGTCGACTCTCCATTGGTACCGTAGCTCAATCCCAAAGGAGACCTTTTTGCAGATCAAACCGGGGAGGAGGGTACGGATACTTCAGGCTTTCAAACTTATCGACCTCCACGCTAATCATCGCTGCCGGCGATAGGCCACTACGAGCGCGACGAAGAAGCACGCTTACCCAACAGTGTTCACGAGAGGCGGCCATGAAAGGAAGACGTAAAGTCAAAACGTCTAAGTGGTTTTTAAAAGCTCAATTTGAGGCCGAAGCTCAGCGCATGATGGCAAATAGATCTAATGAAGTAGCACATAGATTTCTTGATGCGGCCTCGCAATTCGGAATAGAACATGAACCTGCTGGGCGCCTTGCGGGCGGCTAGCATAACCCTAATCCTCAAGGTGACCGTGGCTGCAAACGCCTATTTTCGACCCATTACATGTGGTCAGAGAATGCCCCCTGGATGCATAGACAAATCTGAATTGCCTAGCTGACAGCCTAACCCTCATCAAGCGTCCCAGTATTTCTTCCGATATTGAGAGCCCCATGCACAAATCAGATCTTCCAATGCTACTCACTCAGACTATCGAGGTAGTTATCCGCGCGGGGCAGCTACTTATTGCGGAATGGGCGAGGGTAAATGGACCACGAGGGAAGGGCGATAAGGCCATAGTAGACATAGAAATCGAACGTGTTCTACGCCAGCAACTTCTAGGACTTTTTTCTTGTGACTTCTGGGGCGAGGAAACCGGACATAGCCTCACGGGACATTCCTGGTGTTGGGTCGTCGATCCTAACGACGGTACGAGTGATTTTCTCAAAGGTCTCAAAGGGTCTGCCATTTCTGTAGGCCTTCTGCATAAGCAAATTCCGGTATTGGGCGTGGTCTACGCACCAGTCACTGCTGAGGGCTCGCCTGATTGCATCGCCTGGTCTGAGGGACTACCCGATTTGTTACGCAATGGACAGCCAGTAGCAAGAAAGCTTACTGGACTGGCGTTGTCGAGCAGCTCCTACGTGATGGTGAGTGCCGCCGCGATCATCAAGCCAGATATCAATCGTGAGCTCTGCACCCCCAGCAGTTTTGTTGCGATGCCCTCAATTGCCTATAGGCTTGCAAAAGTCGCCGCAGGAGATGGCGTCTGCGGAGTTTCTCTGTACGCGGTTTCTGCACATGACGTCGTTGCAGGACACGCGTTGTTGCGAGGTGCGGGTGGCATTTTGCTCAATGAAAATGGTGAGTCAATTTGCTATGTAACAGAAGCAAACATGCAGACGGTCTCAAGACGCTGCTTCGGGGGATCAGAGATCGCGTGTCGGACATTGGTGGCTCGAGATTGGAATCGTATTTTCACAGCGGAGGAGAGCCAGGCTTAAACGCAATCATTCACTTTGACGTTTATAATCAAGCCATAGCAATGTTGACGTCTGAGGTGTCAGGCACTTCGCCCGCAGCTCACCAGCAGCGCGCTTCGTGCAGCAGGAGAATTGGAAGGTACGTAGAAGGCAAACCCATGACGATTGATCCCGATAAAGATGTCAAAGCTACCGCGATCGAGGCATTCAGTCGGGTCGAGAGCTCACTTCCTGCAGGTAAACCACAAAAGGACCATGGAATAGACGTGTGTCCTCGTCCAAGGGCGGCGCCTGCAGGAAGCGATGAGCAGCGTCGGACTATCGAAGAAAGAGAAGAGAAGATGGTTGCCCTTGCCAGAGCTCATATTCTGACGTGCGGCGATTTCTTTCTAGTTCAGGACTTGGCTAACCATCTGGGTATTCACGTTGAGCTCATGAGTCCCGCACTCAAGGAGTGGGAAGCGGACCACCGGATTTTCTCGATCGATCACGATGGCTGCAGGTTTTTTCCAGTTTACGCGTTCCCATCGCAAGGCGGCGCCAGCCCGATTCCCGGCCTTAGAGACGTATTATCTGTTCTCTGTCCCATGAAAGATGGTTGGGGAGTTTCATTCTGGTTTATCTCTCCCAACGGATGGCTTGGAGGCAAGCGCCCACAGGACCTCCTTTCCACCGAGCCAAGCCGCGTGATTTCAGCTGCACACGAAGAAGCTAGCGGTGTCATGCATGGCTAGGTCCGCGAGGGCCTCGCAATAGGAAGTCACGTAGTCCAGCGGTATCCAGTCGCCGGAAGCCCAAGAACTAAATTTCTATGACGGTAAACTCTTCGCCGTGCTGTCTGGATCGCACGGTGAAAACGTGGGAACTGAAATTCAGAAACGGTAACGTCGATCCCAGTTTTGAATTTTACATGCTGAAAATTTCGAGAGTTAGTTCGGTGCACTGCTGCGGATTGGCTCAGGACCGAAGCGAAGTAATTTTCCGAAATGGGGAATAAATTCCCCGTTTCGCATAATTAGTACCTCGGATTTCGGAGAATTACTTCGGGGTACTGTGCTGCTGGTCTCGAATATTGTAAAAGTTCCGCCCTGACACATCATTTAACATAATATACATTACACGTAACAATGTGTTTCGAGATTAGCCCGGTTGCACGCAGATTTTGAGGCGATCAATTCACCCCAGCCCTCATTCTCCCATCAGCTTCTCAAACAGCTCCGCGTGTTCAGGAAATTGCTCGGTAAGCTTTTGCTGACTGCCCAGCTCCATATCTGCAAAATCAAACCCAGGTGTAACCGCTTCGCTGATCAGGCCGTATCCTGCCAGTCCATTTGTAAGCTGCGAAGCTTTCCAGACGCCGCCAGGCACATGCAACTGCAGACATTGTCCGGCGATTATATCGGTGCCCATCACAACCGTTTTTAATGTGCCGTCTGGAAAAATCAGGCTGTACTGAATCGCATCTCCGACATGGTAGTAATGCACGATGTCCGATTGGTTCCGATGAAAATGACCTATCGGCGAATCCTTGGTCAGCAAGTAGTAAATGGATGTCATCAGGTAGCGCCGGCCCCCAGCGGTCTCAACCATCGCGTGGTGATCGGTTTGAAAGGTTCTGCGGTAGAAACCGCCTTCCATGTGGGGTTCCAGGTTCAGTGCTGCGATCACAGCCTCTGCGCTGGGAATGTGTCTATCAAAGGTGTTGGTAGTCATGTTGATTGAGCCCTCCAGCCTTTGAAATAGCGTGCAATTAATGCGCTTAGTCTATTATAGATATGCGAATGATTAATAATAACTATGCTAAATAGCTCTTTAGTAGAGCTAGCCATTAGAGCTTGAGCACACGAGTACTCACTACCTCACCCTCGCCCACTTTTGTTATTCACGCCGCACTTGTGTTTGCGACACGAGCGGTGCGAATAAACAAGGCGCGCACTTTCTCCCAGAAATTCCCCCCCAATACGAAAAAGCTGCCGATTAGCATGACGTCACCCAGTGCTTGAACTTGCCAGAGGTTGGGTCTGAGCCCCGGCCAAATGCTGTCGACGTAGGGTTCAAGAAAGGAAGAAATCAGTGGCACAAAGAACATAACGATGCCAACTCTGTGACGCCATGGGCCCACTTCGACTTCTGTGCTAGGAGCAAGTGAGGACACATAACCGAACAGGCTGCGCTTTAACTGCTGGAATCCGGCTTTGCCCATCACCGCAATAACGATGATCAACAGGATTTTGTTGCTGATGAACAGCACGCCGGTCAGTGCAGCGATCTTTGAACCCGGCACATCGGCTGCCGCTGCGAGTGGCACCAACAGCCAGGAACCCAGCATCAAGCAGATAATGACAATGCCCAACTTAAAGCGCCAACCGGCTGAATGGGGTTCAACAACACCTGGGGTGTTATTCATAATCGTCGTACCTTTCTAACAGATCACAGTAGATTTGATGGCGCTTAAAAAGCGTAGCAGCCGTGTGCCCATTTGGACGGCTATGCTCCAGTGATCTTTGTTGGTCGGGAAATGCGTAATGCATCCAGGTACAACCCTGCTGAATTGGCCTGGCCGGTTCGTGCTGCTTGGCGTATTCGGCCTCAGTGGCTGCGTACGGCTTGGGCCGGACTTCCAGCCGCCCGGCGAAGAATGGGTCAAACACTGGAGCACCCCTGCCCTTGAGCAATCCAGCCAGCGCGGACTGAACCCGGATCTGCGTCAATGGTGGAAAATCTTCGCCGATCCGGTCCTCAATCATTTGATTGCCGAGTCGGATGCACGCAACTCCAGCCTCAAAATCGCCGGCCTGCGCGTCATGGAAGCCCGCGCCCAGCTTGGCATTGCTCAGAGCGGTCTTTACCCTCAAGTGCAGCAAGCCAGTGCCGACAGTCTTTACTTCAACCGCAGGCAATCCGGCGGGACCAACCCGCAAGACAGCCACTTCTGGCAACACAGCGTGGGGTTCGATGTGGGTTGGGAGTTGGACTTCTGGGGCCGCTTCAGTCGCGCCATCGAGTCATCCGATGCCAGCTACTTCGCCGCCCAGGCCAACTATGAAGACGTGCTCGTCCTGCTGCGCGCGCAAGTGGCCGATACCTATTTCTCGCTGCGTACCACCGAGGCCCGTTTACGCGTCGCCCGGGAAAACGCCAAACAGCAAAAGCGCAACTTCGAGATCACCGAGAAACTCTTTAATAGCGGCCAAACCGCCGAGCTCGACCTGCAACAAGCCAGGACCCAGTACCTGGGTACGTTGAGCACCATCCCCAACTTCGAAGATCAGCGCCAGCGCACGCGCAATGCGTTGGCGGTATTGATTGGTCAGCCGCCCGGCGTGCTGCCGCAACTGGTCGAGAATGTGGGATTGATCCCGCTGGTCGACCGTGCCGTGTTGCAAGATGTACCGGCCAACCTGCTCCTGCGTCGGCCCGACGTGCGCGCCGCCGAGCTTAATGTCGCCGCCCAGTCAGCGCTGATCGGTGTGGCCGAGAGCGATTTCTATCCGTCGCTGACCTTGCTGGGCAGCATCGTCTGGTCCACCGACACGCTCAGTGGCACGCCTCGGAATCTGGATTTGATCGGCGGCCCCAGTCTGCGTTGGAATCTGTTCGATCACGGCCAGATCAGCAACAACGTGCGCGTGCAGGATGCGCGGTTGCAGCAACTGATCGAGGCTTACCGCGACAAGGTTCGCCAGGCGGCGCGCGAGGCGGACGATGCAGCCTATGGCCTGATCAAATCCCTGGAGCGCGAACGCATTCTGGGTGAGGCCGAAGTAGCCGCCAAGCGTTCGCTGGTGTTGGCCAGCGCGCAGTATCGCGAAGGTTATTCGGACTTCCAGCGGGTGCTGGATGCGCAGCGTGCCTTGCTCGAGCAGCAGGACAATTATCTGGTCGCGCGCAGCAATGCCGTGAGTAATGTCATTGCCTTGTACAAAGCCGTGGGCGGTGGCTGGTACAGCGCCCAGCCGAAAGTTGATCCAGCCACCCGCCAGCAAATGGAAAAACGTACCGACTGGGGCGATCTGCTGGAAGAGCCCGCCACTGCACAGCCCGCCATTCCAATGTCTTACAAGGTAAAAGACCAATGAGTGAAGCCGCCAAGCCCACGCCCGAGACACCTGTCACCCAGGCGCCAGCGCCGGCTGCCGACCCGGCGAAAAAAGGCATCAAGTGGGTGCTACTGCTGATCCTCCTGAGTCTGACCTGGTACCTGTTGGCCGATCGTTTCACACCCTATACACAACAGGCCCGGGTGGGGGCCTTTGTGATTCCGGTTGCCTCGGAAGTGGCGGGCCGCGTGATCCGGGTGAACGTGCGCAACAACCAGGACGTGAAAGCCGGCGAAGTTCTGTTCGAGGTGGACCCTCAGCCGTACCAGATTGCCGTCGACCGTGCGCGTGCTGACCTTGAATCGACCCGCCGACAGATCGGTGCGAGTACCGCCGGTATCGCCTCGGCGCAAGCCAACCTGCGCGCCGCCCAGGCCAATGAACTCAAGGCGCGCCAGGACAATCAGCGTCTTGAGGGTTTGTATCGCGAAGACCCAGGCACCATTTCCGTACGCCTGCTCGAAGTGTCGCGCGCCAACCGCGAACAAGCGGTCAGCCAGGTCGCCGCTGCCCGCGCCGAAGTGCAGCGCGCGCGTGAGCAGGAAGGTGGCAGCGAGGAAGACAACGCCTTGCTGCGCAGTGCCGCCACGGCGTTGTCCAAAGCCGAACTGGATCTGTCCAACACGCAGATTCGCGCTCGCTCGGCCGGACTGATTACGGATCTGCGCACTGACGCTGGGCAATTCGCCGCGGCCGGCAGCCCGGTCATGACCCTGATCGCCATTCATGATGTGTGGATCAGTGCGGACATGACCGAGAACAACCTCGGCCTGGTGAAGCTCGATACGCCGGTTTCGATTGTTCTGGATGCTCTGCCGGGCGAGGTCTTCGAGGGGCGCGTGCGCAGTGTCGGTTACGGCGTCAGCGTGGGGCAAACAGCCCCGCCGGGAACCTTGCCCAGCGTGCAGAACAGCCGCGATTGGTTGCGTCCGGCCCAGCGCTTCCCGGTGATTATCGAGTTTTCCAAAGACTCAATGGACATACTGCGTGACGGTCGCGCCATCCGTGCCGGAGGGCAGGCCGAAGTCATGGCCTTCCCCACCGAGGGCAATCCGCTGAACCCACTCGGCCACGTGTTTGTGGGGTTCATGAGCTGGCTGAGCTATGCCTATTAAGGGTATGTCGACTCGGCGCACGCCGCGGGATCAGCGCGCACTGCGCCTGGCCACCGGCACGGCGTTGAGCCTCACCGCCAGCTTCGGCCTGGGCTTGCCGATTCCCTTTATGGCACCGGTGCTTTGCCTTCTGTTGCTGGCCTCGGTCAATCGCCCGCTGCCGTTCAAGGCCGGACTGGTTCTCGCACTGGCCGCCATGTTGACCACCGGCATCGGCCTGCTATTGATCCCGGTCCTGCGTTATTACCCCGTCAGCGGCGTGCTATTGATCAGTGTCGGTCTGTTCCTGGCGTTCCGCTTTGGCCTGCGCGGCGGCAACGCCTTGATCATGACCTTCCTGGTGATTGGCCTGACCATGATTTCCTCGGCCGGTATCGCCGAATACGATCTGGCGGCGATGGTCATCGGCGCACTGGTCAAGGGTTTACTGCTGGCCGTTGTCGTCGTGGCGCTCAGTCATGGCTTATTCCCGGACCCACCCAATGCCCCTTCCCCGCCAGCTGCACCACCCCTGCCGGCAGAAGAAGTCAGTCGGATTGCGCTGCGCGCCACCCTGATTGTGCTGCCGGCATTCCTGCTGGCGCTGATCGACCCGGCCGGTTATCTGCCGATCATCCTGAAGGCCGTCGGCCTGGGTCAGCAAAGCTCCACGACGAACGCCCGTATCGCCGGTCGCGAGCTGCTCGGCTCGACGTTACTCGCAGGTCTGTTGGCGATCCTGTTCTGGAGCGCCCTCAGCCTGTTCGTGCATCTGTGGATGTTCTTTCTGTGGATGCTGCTGTTCGGCCTGGTGATGGCGCGCAAGTTGTATGCCCTGAGCCCGACGCGGTTTACCCCGGGGTTCTGGCTCAATACCCTGATCACGCTGATCATCCTGTTGGGGCAGTCGGTACAGGACAGCGCAGCAGGCAAGGACGTTTACACAGCGTTCGCCATCCGTATGGGCTTGTTCATCCTCGTGACGCTGTATGCCTGCCTGATGGTCCATCTGCTCGATCAACGGCAGGAAAGTGCTCAAGGATTAACCTGATACCCCTTACCCTGGAGGCAACTGGTATAGGCGGTAGAACTGGTCGCAGCACTGGTTTTATCTTGCGCCCGGCGTTCCTGACGCTGACGCGAGCCTCCGACGACAGCTCCTGCCACGGCGGTTTCTTTGGCGCGATCCTGGCGATAGTCCTGCTTGCGGTCATCATCGACCTGATCATAAAACTCGTCATGCTGACGTCCCCGCACCTGCGCCCCCGCAGCCCCTGCGGCAGCGCCCGCCGCGGCGCCCTTCAGCCTTCCGCCGCTAGGAGGCGGTGCCGCCGAGGCGCTCTGACCGGCCGCGATGTTGTGGCATTCGGTGATGTCCGTTTGGGTTTGTTGCGAACTCTGCCCTTTCATCGGCACGACCGTTTCCGCCCACCCCAGGGTCCAGGAAACCGACAGTGCGATGCACAGGCTAATGGATGACAACCTTTTCATGATGACCTCCGACAGGGCCCGGCACTCTGCAAGCACACTGGGTCGGTAGACAGACCGCTCAATACGTCACACCTCGTGATCCTGAGCGTGGTTCAGCATAAAAGATTGTAGATCACCCCTTCTCACCCGCCCCCCTTCTCCATTCGTGAACCGCGTGGCGCTAGACCTCCATGACCAACCGGTCTTCGACCCATCGCACCGGCACGGGCTCCAACTGCGCGCCCTTGCAGGGACCGTCGATGCAATGCCCGTCTTCGAAACGAAACATCGCGCTGTGATGAGCGCACATCAGGATTTTGCCGCGATAGGTGCAGAATTCTTGCGGGCGATAGTCCAGAGGCACCGAGAAATGCGGGCAACGGTTGATGTAAACCCACACCTGCTCGCCTTGCCGCACCGCCACCAGCCCGCCGGGATGCAATTGCTGGTGTTCGGGCAGACCCAGGGCGCCGCCATCAATGATGTCATCCAGTTGGCATAACGTAATGATGGTCATGATCAGCCGCGCAATTCCGGGTTGCCAAGGCTCCAGTACCAGGGGCGAATCTGAACACTGGCGAACAGTCCTGCCTGAACATACGGATCGTCCTGGATGAACGCTTCCACCTCCGGCAGACTGCCCGCCTCGATGACCAGCAACGTGCCATTCATGGCCGTACCCGTCTCATCGAGGGTCGGGCCGCCGAACCGGACGACCACTCGATGAGTTTCAGTCGCTCGCAAGTGCGCCTGATGACTCGGCCGCAAGCGCTGACGCAAGGCCAGGGAATCCGGGTGGTCTGTAGCGAATACTGCAAAAAACTGTCCCATGGTTCACTCGGTTTCCATGACGAATTCGTAACAGGCGCGCTTGAACGGCAAGTCGATACCCAGGTCGGCGGACAGATCATCGTGGGTGATCCGGTCTTCATAGATCACCTGCAATGACTGTTTGACGCCGAACACCGCATCGGATGTCAGGTACGGATCATCGTGATTGAACAGGTGGGTGACCAGTTTGCGATAGCCAGGCACATCGATCATGAAATGCAGGTGCGCAGGCCGCCACGGGTGACGGTTGGCGGCGTTGAGCATGCGCCCGACCGGGCCATCGGTGGGGATCGGATAGCACACCGGGACAATCGTGCGAATCGCAAAATAGCCATCGGCATCGGTGCGATAGCGACCGCGCAAGTTGCCGAAAGGCTGTTCGGTATCTTGACCTGAATACATGCCATTTTCGGCAGTCTGCCAGACGTCGAGCACTGCGCCGGCCAGGGGATTGCCCCGAGTATCGACCACACGACCGCGCACCAGCGCCGTCTCGCCTGCGGTGAAGGACATGTTTTCACCGAAGTCCCGCTCTGGCATGCCTTCGATGTAGAACGGTCCGAACACGGTGGTCTCGGTGGCGTTTGCACTGTGCCGATGGTTAATCGCATCGACCAGCATCGACACACCCAGGGTGTCTGACAGCAGGATGAATTCCTGGCGCAACTGACCATCGCACTTGTGGCCGGTCTCGGTCAGAAAGCGGATGCCTTCAAACCACTCTTGCTCGGTCAGTTCGACGTCGCTGACGAATGCGTGCAGGTGGCGAACCAGGCTCTGCATGATCTGTTTGTAACGCGCATTGGGCGCATCGCCAAAACTGCTGACCGCCTGCTCGGAGATCAGGGTTTCTATGGCTTTGTCTTGATCGGTCATTGTTTTTATTCCGACGTGGGTTGTCTGCACGGGTCAATCAGGCTGGCGCCAGACCATTCATGGCACGGGTCAACAGCGCTTCGATCGGACCTTGTTCAAACGGCCGTGGGTTGTAATAAGGACTTGCGCAGGCGATTTGCGCGGCGTCGGCCGGCCCGTTTTCAGGCAGGCCAATGTCAGCCAGCGCCAATGGAATACCCAGCTTCTGGTTGAGCGCGTACAACAAGGCGCCCACCTCCCCCGCTTCGCTGCCGCCCAAGGCGCGGGCGGCACGCTGTAAAGGTCCTGCGGCCGCTTCACGGTTGTAATGCGCCGCGTGTGGCAAAACTATCGCGTGTGCCTGGGCGTGAGGCAAATTGAACGTCCCGCCCAAGGTGTGGCAGAGCTTGTGGTGTAAGGCCATGCCGACCGAACCCAGGCAAATGCCTGCCAGCCACGCGCCATACAAAGCCTGGCTGCGTGCTTGCGGGTCGTTGGGGTCATTGACCACGCCCGGCAGGGCCAGTGCCAGCGAGCGAATCGACTCTTCAGCCATGAAACCGATGATCGGATTGGCGTCCTGGGCGTACAACGCTTCAACCGCATGGGCCATGGCGTTCATCCCCGAACAGGCGGAAATCTGCGCCGGCAAGGTCAGGGTCAATTGCGGATCGTAGATCACAGTCTTGGGCAAAACCCTTGGATCACGTCCGGTTTTCTTCAGGCGGTTTTCGGTCAGCCCGTAGATCGGCGTCATCTCTGAGCCGGCGTACGTCGTCGGAATCGCCACGATCGGCAGCCCCGAATCCATGGCAATCGCCTTGCCCAGGCCAATGGTGGAACCACCGCCAATGGCGACGCAGCAATCGGCATCCAGACGCGCCGCTTCGACACGCGCCGCTTGCGCTACTTCCAACGGCACATGCATCACTGCCTTGGGATAGACGCCCGCAGCGCGATCACCGAGCAACGCCGCGACCTGTTCGCCGAGCCCATGCTGTTCAGGCGTGGTGAGGATCAGCGCGCGCCTGGCGCCCAGGCGCTCGATCTCTTCAGCCAGCGCCGAGAGCTTGCCCCAGCCGAACACCACACGGGTCGGCAGGCTTTGGTACACAAAAGGATTCATGGCAGGCCTCAACGTTTGAAGTGCGCAGCGATGTTGGCGTCGACGTTGACCCAGACCGAGCGTGCCTCGGTGTAATCATGGATCGCTTCAAAGCCCATTTCACGGCCGTAGCCCGACTGTCCAACGCCACCAAACGGGCTGCCAGGGCTCACGCGTTTGTAGCAGTTGACCCAGCACATACCGGCATGAATGGCATCGGCCATTTTGTGCGCGCGGCTCAGGTTCTGTGTCCACAGGCCGCTGCCCAGTCCGTATTCAGTGCTGTTGGCAATGGCCAGGGCTTCTTCATCGGTGCTGAAACGCACCACGGTGACGAATGGACCGAAGACCTCTTCCTGGCAAACGCGATCTTCTGGCGAAGCCTCGACAATGGTCGGCTCGACATAAAAGCCTTGGGCCAATGCCTGGTCATCCGGGGCCTTGCCGCCACAGAGGATTTTGCCACCCTGCTCTATCGCGATATCGATATAGGCCAGCACGCGGTCGCGGTGCAGCGCCGACGTCAGCGGGCCCATTTCGGTCTCCGGGTTCATCGGGTCGCCAAGGCGGATGGATTTGGCCAGCGCGATGAAACGCTCAAGGAACTGGTCAGCTATGTCTTTATGCAGAATCAAACGCGAACCGGCGATGCAGGCCTGGCCCTGGTTGTGAAAGATCGCCCAGGCAGCGCCGTTGACGGCCGCGTCCAGGTTGGCGTCTTCGAACACGATGTTGGCGCCCTTCCCGCCTAGCTCCAGTTGAATACGCTTGAGGTTGCCTTTCGACGCTTCAACGATCCGGCGACCGGTGGCCGTCGAACCGGTAAAGGCAATCTTGCCCACGTCCGGGTGTTCGGCCAGGCGTTGACCGGCGGTATGCCCATAACCCGGCACGACGTTGACCACGCCCTTCGGGAAGCCGACTTCGGTCATCAGTTCGACAATCCGCAAGGTCGTCAGCGGCGTAATTTCCGAGGGTTTGATAACGATCGTATTTCCGGCGGCCAGTGCCGGGCCCATTTTCCAACTGGTGAACATCAGCGGGAAGTTCCAGGGCACGATCTGCCCAACCACACCGATTGGCTTGCGCTGCACGTAATTGAGAAACCCGGCTTCGACCGGAATCACCGCACCTTCGATTTTGTCGGCCATGCCGCCGAAATAGCGGAAACAGGCCGCCGTGCGTGGAACATCGAGGCCGCGGGAGTCACGAATCGGGTGCCCAGTGTTGAGGGATTCGAGCTGCGCCAGTTCTTCGCCGCTTTCTTCGATCTTGTCCGCCAGTTTGAGCAACAAGCGCCCACGTTCGGCGGCACCCAGGGCAGACCAGACTGGAAACGCCCGTTTGGCTGCGGCGACAGCGAGGTCGATGTCAGCGGCTTCTGCCGCGGCGACGCGGGTGATCAACGAGCCGTCATGGGGCGAGACGACATCAATGGTGCCGCCAGCGACCGCATTCACGAAACGGCCATCGATATAGAGCTGATTTTGCATAATATTTTCCTCGCACCGCGCCGATGGCGCAGTGTCTGACGACTTGATTCTTGAGAGCATGCCTTGCTGATTAGCCCGGCGTGATGCCGAGCAAGACAAAGGTCTTAGAACTCGATCGGATACGGCTTGAGTTCACCGCTTTCGTAACGCTGCGGCAGGTTCGGCGTGGCGTTTTCCCACACCAGCAGCATCGAGCGCTTGGTCGAGTAGCCCTGATGACGAATGTCCGCCGGCATGGCGCAGATGTCGCCGGCACGCATGGTGATGCGCGCTCGCGGATTGCCGTCGTCCTTGTCACCGACGTCCCAGAGGATTTCATCGGACAACTGCAAGAACCACTCGACCCGGTCATTGCCATGGAACACCGGCAAGATGAATTCTTCAGTGGTCGGGCAGAACAGGCTGGCCTTGCACACCGAAGTCACCGATGGGTTCCAGGTCACGTCGGAGCGCGACAGGTACTTGAACAGGCTGAAGGCATGTAACTCAGCTTCGAAGCCTTCGGCGGCGTGTACTTCCGGTTCATCCTGAGGAACGTCGATGAACTGGCGATTGACCGGCAAATCGTTACGCAGCGGCGAGTCATCTTTCAGGCCCGGCATGCGCTTGGTGGCGATGCGGAAGCGTTCGATGGCCTCGATGTTGTTGCCGTTCTTGCGACCGAACGCCGAACCGGTTTCTTCCGGTGCTGCGAAGGGGTCGAAGGTGGCATTGGTCCAGTCCCGCAGGATGGCCTTGAAGGTCGCCATGATCAGCGGTGTTTCAAAGTTTTCGGTGTAGTTGACGCCTGCGGCCTTGAGCGTGCCATTGAAGGTGCCGGCGTACAGGTCGACTTTGCCGTAGTAATTGCGGGTGCCGATGACGTGGTCGAAGTTGACCCAGCCGTAGAAAAAACCCCAGGCCACGTCGCGCATCATGGCGCGCAGAAAGGCATCGACCGGAATCAGGTGCGAACGGGTCTGACCTTTGGCGGGCCAGGTGATGCGGGCAAAATACTCGTCGCGCGACAGTTCGAAGGCGCCGAGGTTGAAGGCGCGATAGCCGGTGACGGCATGGGGAGCGCTGGCCTGGACTTCGTCGTCGGCAAAGGGTGTGTTATCGGCAGCGTTTTCAAGCATGGCCATGACGGGGTTCCTCTTGTTGCTTTTATTAGATGGGAAGGCGGTGATCACTTGAAGCAGATGTCGGCCCACTTCTCGACCGATAACGGCCCCTTGATGGTCTGCTGCAGGATCACGCCGGGACGGCTGGCTTCGAAGCGATACGCGGTGCCGGTCGGCAACAGGCACTGGTGACCGCGTTTGAGCAGCACGTAACCCATCGGTTTGCCCGCCGGGACTTCACCGGCCAGCTGAGTGCCCTCGCCGTCTTTCAAAGGTGCATCGAGCTTGAGGAAGTCCACGCGGACTTCACCGTCCATGACGATGGCGAACTCGTCGTGCGCCGCTGTGTACCAAGGCGACTGTCCTTCGGCGCGCAGGGTTTCAATGACGTAGCCAAGATTGAGACCGACGACGACTTTTTCATAAGGAAGGGAGTTGTCCGCCACTTCGAAAATATTCGAAAAAGCGTAATGACTGGCCTGGCCGCTGATGATTTCAACCGCCCCTTTGCTGTAGTTATCCAGCGAGCCAAAGACCGTTTCGATTGCCGCGCTACTCATGGTTTTCACCGTTTTGTTGTTGTAGTAACAGTGATCCAACAGTACGTCCCCCCTCCTCTGGGGACAATTAGTGAGCGGGCGACAACAGTGTTCGCGAAACGCAAACACTGATAGCGCAACCGTTCCGTTCAGCGTACCCAGCCACGCTCCAGCAAGGGTTTGTCCCAGCACGGTTCGTCACCGAAGTTTTCCACCAGGAAATCGATCAGCGTGCGCACTTTCAAGGCCCGGCGCTGGGTTGCGGGGTACACCGCGGAGAAATTGAAGGATGACAATGCGTACTCCGGCAGCACCGGAATCAGTCGACCGCTGAGCAGGTCATCGCTGGCCACCAACGTTGGCAAACAAACAATGCAGACCCCGGTCGACGCGTAGTCGCGCAGCAAATGAACCGAATTCGAACGTACCTGCCCCGGCAGGCTCAGCTCCACCTGCTCGTGCTCGCCGGTGAAGATCCAGCGGTTGCGTGACGGATAGCCTTCGTACAAAGCAATTTTGTGTTGCAGCAGTTCCTGCGGATGCTTGGGCACACCGAACTCGGCGGCATAATCGGGTGACATGCAGAACAACCGGCGAACGCTGAACAACTTGCGTTCGATCAGGGTTTCCGCCATCGGTGGGAACATCTGGAACGCCACATCGAAACCCTCTTCGATCGGGTCCACCACCCGGTCATTGACGATGACGTCGACCTCAATGTCCGGGTACAACCGCGTGAACTCGGCGAGCATTCTGCCGAAGTGGCCGATGGCAAAGCCCGGCAGCATTTGCACGCGCAATTTGCCGGTGGGTTTGGCGCGCAACTCGCGCATGTGTTCGGTCAGCGAGTTGAAACTCGCGACCATGTCCGCGCATTCCTTGTAGTAGGTCTCGCCCACTTCGGAGAGCCGGACATGCCGCGTACTGCGGTGGAACAACGGCGCATTGATGAACTGTTCCAGCTGTTGAATACGGTGAGTGATCACCGACCGGGTCACGCCCAATTGCTGGGCCGCCTTGGCGAAGTTGCCGGTTTCGGCAACACGCACAAAGGCTTCGACACTGAGTAAACGATCCATGGGGCAGGCTCTCTGGATGTTTTTGTTCTTATAGGAACAGCGAGGTTAGCCTGTCGGCACCCCGCACTCCACATCCCTGGCAACGCGCTATTTGTGGTTCTGAACAGACAAACGTCGCTGCATGGGGAAAACCTGCCAGCCCAGGCGTTCACTGATCAGCCCCCACACCCCTTGCGGTGCCTTGAGCATCATCACCACCGCGACCACGCCGAGGATGATCATGTACACGGCGCCGTATTGCGCCAGACAACCCCGCAACACAAAGTAAATCAGCGTGCCGATCAATGGCCCCTCCAGTGTGCCGATGCCGCCGATGATGACGATGAAGATCACCACCGCCGTCCAGTCCTGCAGGTTGAACGCTGCGTCCGGTGAAATTCGCAGTTTTTGCAGGAAGATCAACGCCCCGACCACGCCCGTGCAACCGGCGGCCAGCACGTACACCATCAACTTGGTACGGAAGGTGTTGACCCCCAGGCTGCCGGACGCCGGCTCGGAATCACGAATCGACGCCAGCGCCAGGCCCTGTCGGGAACGCAGCACAAAAAACACCACCGCCACGGCGGCAATGGCGATGGCCAGCGCGGTGAAGTAGATCAGCATCTCGCGCTCGTCCCGGTCATTGCCGATCTGCCGCACAATCGCCGCCGGCAGGCTTTGCCCGGAACCGCCGCCGAGGCTACTCATCTGCGCCAGGCCCAAGCGAAAGACTTCTGCCACCACCCAGGTGCCAATGGCGAAGTAGGCACCGCGCAGCCGAAACACAATCAAGGCTGTGGGAATCGCCAACAGCGCGACCAAAACGCCCGAGAGCAGGACCGCGAACAACGGCGGAATACCGAACCGGGTGGCCAACATGAACAGCAGATACCCACCCAGACCGACGAACGCCTGCTGCCCGACCGAAACCATGCCCGCGTAACCCGCCAGCAGGTTCCACATTTGCGCCAGCGCCAGGTAATAGGCGAACTCCACCACAAGCCGCAAACTTGAGCGATCGGCCCAGAATGGCGCACTGATCAACACCAACACACAGACACCCAGCAATGACAGCCCAACCATGCTGCTGGTGGTCGTGCGTTGTACGCGATAGCTGAGCGCGGGATTGTTCAAGGCATTCATCAGTCGACACTCCGGGGGAACAGGCCACGCGGGCGCACGACCAGAATCAGCAGAAACACAAGATGACCGGCGAGGATTTGCCAGCCAGGATCGATTTTTGCGCCCAGCGCCTGGGCGACGCCGAGAATCACCCCGCCGGCCAGGGTGCCCCACAGGCTGCCCAACCCGCCGATGATCACCGCTTCGAAACCGTACAACAGGCGCGCCGGCCCCACCGTGGGATCGAAGCTGGTGCGAATCGCCAGAAACACCCCGGCAATCGACACCACAGCCATCGCCAGCGCCATGGCCAGACCAAAGATATGCGCGTTGTTGACGCCCATCAGCCGCGCGGTGTGCTGATCATCGGAGGTGGCGCGAAATGCCCGGCCCAGAGCGGTTTTGTAGAACAGTAATTGCAAACCACCGATGATCAGCAACGCACTGCAAAACACAATCAGCGGCATGACGCCCACGCTCAAACTGCCGAAGCCGACACTGGCGACTTCAAGATCACCCTGAGACAGCTTTTGACTGTCTGCGCTGAAAAACTCCAACAGCACGTTCTGCACGATGATCGACAAACCAAAGGTCACCAGCAGCGGCGGCAGGATGTCCTGGCCAAGCGTTCGGTTGAGCAACAACCGTTGCAGCAGGTAGCCGAAACAGAACATCAGCGGCACCACCACCAGCAAGCTCGCCAACGGGCTGAACCCCAGATGATTGACCACCAGCAGCGCCAGGTACGACGCCAGTACGATGAAGTCGCCATGGGCGATATTGACCAGGCGCATGATGCCGAACATCAGCGACAGCCCCACCGCGAACATCGCGTAGAGGCCACCCAGCAACATGCCCTGAAGCAAAGTATTGAGCCATTCCATAACTAGATCCCGAAATACGCGGCTTTGATTTGCGCTTTGTCCGCGTCCCCAGGGCGGCCGGTCAGGGACACGCGCCCTTCCTGGAAGCAATAGAAACGGTCGCAGACACTCAGCGCCTGATTGATGTCCTGCTCGACGAGAATCACCGTCGTGCCGTCAGCCTTGATCGAGGGCAGCGCGGCGTAGATGTCCTTGATCGTGGTCGGCGCCAGGCCCAGGCTGATCTCGTCGCACAACAGCAAATGCGGGTTGGCCATCAAGCCCCGGCCAATCGCAACCATTTGCTGCTGACCGCCGGACAGCGCGGTACCGGGGCGCTTGCGCAGTTTTTCCAGCACTGGAAACAGCTGATAGATCCGCGTCAGCGTCCACGGACCGGGGCGTTTGCTGTAGGCGCCGATCAACAGGTTTTCCTCGACGCTCAGCGAAGAAAACAGCTTTCTGCCTTCCGGTACCAAGGCGATGCCACGTTCCAGCACCTGATTGGCCGCCAGATCACCGATCGCCTGGCCCTTGAAGGTGATGGCGTCGGGCTGGTTTTTGATCAGCCCGGCCAGCGAGCGCAGGAACGTCGATTTGCCCGCGCCGTTGGAGCCGATGATCGCCACGGTTTCGCCCGCCTCAAGGGTCAGGCTGATATCGAACAGCGCTTGAAAGTCGCCGTAACCGGCACAGAGTTTTTCGATGGACAGCAGGTTTGAAGGGGTCGACATGTTTCAGCTCCCGATGCCCATATAAATGTCTTGCACCCTAGGGTCGGCCATCACGCTGCGCGGTTCACCCTCAGCCAGTTTGGCGCCGAAGTTGATCACTGTCAGGCGGCTGACGACCGCCAGCAAGGCATGCACGATGTGCTCGATCCAGATGATGGCGACGCCAGCCTTGTGAATGCCCTGAATGGTTTCCACCAGCGCCAGGCACTCCGGTTCGGTCAGGCCACCGGCGATTTCATCCAGCAACAACAGCCGCGGTTGGGTCGATAACGCTCGGGCCATTTCCAGACGCTTGCGGTCGAGCAATGTCAGCGAGCCGGCGAGGACGTTGGCCTTGCGCATCAGCCCCGTCAGTTCCAGGGTCTGCGCGCACCATTGGCTGGCCTCCTTGTCGCGCAATCGCGCCCCGAAGGTCGCGCCGACCAGCAAGTTCTCGAACACCGTCATTTTCACGAATGGATGCGGGATCTGATGGGAGCGGCCAATGCCTTGCTGGCAGCGCTTGAACACCGGCTCGCGGGTGACGTTGCGACCTTCGAAATGGATCGTGCCGCTGTCGGCTGCCACGCCCCCGGCGATCAGGTTGAACAGCGTGCTTTTACCCGCGCCGTTGGGACCGATGATGCCAAGGGCTTCACCCGGTTGCAGGGTCAGGCTCATCGCATCCGTGACCTTCACCGAGCCGTAGCTTTTGTGCACATCGTTCATTTGCAGAAGTGGCTGTTGCATGGTGCACCCGTTTCTTTTCGAGCAATCAGTACGTAATGGCCTGCATGTCGCCGCCCAGCGGAATCGCTGGTGCGGTGGCATTGCTAGTCACGACCAGGTCGTATTTGTTGTCAGTGCCCAATCGCCATTGGCCGCTGACCAAAGGTGTTTTGGCGACGTTCTTCACCGGTCCGTTTTTCCAGCTGATCGGCCCGACAACGGTGTTGAGCTCGGTCTTGAGCAAGGCATCGCGTACCGCATGCGGGTTACCGATTTCTTCAGTGCGCTTGAGGATGTCCACCGCCAGTTCGAACAGGGCATGCACGAAACCCAGCGGTTGAGTCCACTGCTTGCCGGTCGCCTGAGTGAAGCCCTGGGCCAACTGCCCGGCACTGGCGCCGGTCAAGGAAGAGCTGAACGGGTGCGTCGGGCTCCACCAGATTTCGGTCGACAGGTTGTTGCCGGCCTTGCCCAGCGCTTCGACCGCCGTGGGAAACAGCAGCGCCTTGCCGACCGACACCGCTTTGGGCTTGAAGCCCTGCTGGCGCGCCTGGGTCCAGAAGGTGGTCAAGTCAGGTGGAATAACCACGCCAGTGACGATCTCGACGTCGGCCTTTTTGAACGCGGCGATCTGAGCCGAGAAATCGTCGGTCAAGCTTTGAAAGCGGCCGGGGTCGACCACTTGGAAACCCTTCTGCGCCAACACCGGTGGAAAGCCGAGTTTCGGATCGCCCCAGGCATTGCCGTCGCCATCGTTGGGGAACAGACCGCCGACCACCTTGTTGGACGGCATCGCGCCCCACATGGCGCTGTAAGTGCCGATCACATCCTCCAGGCCCCAGAAAAAGTGATAGGTCCATTCGAACCCCTGATCCGGCTTGCCACCGCGGGTAAAGAACCACGGCTGCCACGGCGCCACCGTGGAAATACACGGAATCTCGTTGATTTCGCATTGGTCGGAGACCGGGTTGGTGGTTTCCGGTGTCGACGACACCAGCATCAGGTCGACCTGATCAGAGAGAATCAGCTCGCTCGCCACTTCTGCTGCGCGATTAGGGTTGGACTGGCTGTCCTTGACGATGACTTCCAGGCGATACGCCTTGCCGGCCACGTTGATGGAGCTCTTCAACACCTGCTTGAGCGATTCAATGATGTAGTTGTCGGCGGCCGCAAAGGGGGCCAATGGTCCGGTTTGCGGGCTGACATAACCGAGTTTGATCACCCGCTCGCTACCCAGCGCAAAGTTGAACGGCAAACTCGCCAGCGCCATACCGCCGGCAGCAACGCCTGTGGTGCGCAGGAAATCACGGCGCGAGACGTCGCGGCCAAACAGGTTTTTATCGTTGTTGTCTGTCATGTAGTACTCCAAAGCGGCTGCGTATTGGCAAAGTCCGGACGAACAAAGTCGCAGCGTGTGGGCTGAGCCAGCACGCAGGGTCAGGTGCTTTGCGAAAGTGGGCGGTTTAGAAAAAGAAGCTGACGTCGAAGGACGCGACCAGTTGCGAGTCCTTTTGCCCGTCGGCGTAGGCATCGCGGCCGGGGCCGGAATGAATGTCGTAGCGCAATTCCGGTCGCAGGCGCACGTTGGGGGTCGGCGTCCAGGCCAGGTTGGTGGTCACGCCGTAGAAACTGCCCCAGGTCGGGTCGGGAATTCCGGTGTGCGGGTCGATGTTGGCCATCATCACGTGCACCGGTGCATCGGTGTAGAACCACTCGGCGCGGCTGTTCCACATCAGGGTTTCGCTGACCCGGTGGTACCAGTTGATGTCGGTGCCGTACCAGGTGGCATCGTTTTTGTTGGCAAACCCGGCGAAAGCGCCCTGCTCCTGTTTGCCGTAATTCAACTCCAGCGCCATACGGTTATTCGGATCGAGCACTTGCGACAGGGTCAAGTACGAGGCCAGGCGCTTGTAGTCGTCGTCCTTGGTGCCGGCCGGCAATGGCGAGCCACAACTGCAGTCGGCGAAGCTGTCGCCGGCGCCGTTGCCGTAGATGTTTTCCCAGTCTATCCAGGTGCTGAAGTCCGCCGAGCGCCAGCGTACGTTGGCGATCACATCGGGATCATGGTTGGGATCCTGCAAGTTGTTCCAGCCCTGCACCACGCCCAGTTCGAAGCCCAGCATGCTTTCCCCGGGCGCCGAGGGCAGTTTGAACGAGTACAGCGCCCCGGCATGCTTGGCCGGGCCGTGCATGAAGGAATAGGTGTGCGAGTAGAAGTCGCTCGGTGCCGGGGATGGCAAGGCAAAGCCGATTTCATTTTCCAGTGGCGTGTGGAAAATCCCGATCATCAAGTCGGAACCACCCAGCACAGGAAAGTAAAAATCGACGTAGGCCTGAGCGACAGTGAAGGCTTCGTCTTCAGCCTTGTTGTCGCGATTGACACTCAGGTCTTCGTCCCAGCCGTAGGTCTTGAAGAAGCGTGCATCCTTGCCATACAGCGCCGTGACATTGAAACCCCAATCAGCCTCTTGCGGCATGGGCCCGGGAAACGGTCCGACACGACCGATCACATTGCTCTTGGGTTTCTTTTCCACGGCCAGCGCGAACTGGTTGAGGTTCACGCCTTCGTCGGAAGTGAAGAAGCTCTGTTTGCTGACGTCATCCGTGCCGTTGTTGTTGTAGCTCACACCCACCTGGCCCCAGCCGTAGACCTTGATGCCATGCTCACGCTCAAGGCTGTCGCCGAACACCCCACGAACCAGCGAGCCCATCGGGTCTTCCGCGGCCGAAGCCATCGAGGGACATAAGATGCCGGCTCCCAGAACGGGGGCGAACAGGGTTGCTGCACATGCCCATGCACGAATACTCATACCTGTGTTCCTTATTTTTATTAGGCGCCAAACCCCCGAAAGGGCATCAGGCCGACAGCAAGGTATGACGTGAAGGTGTCTGTCTTGAAAAGCCCTGGCAGGGGCTCCACTCGATCCTTGGCAGATCGTAGTGTTCGGCGTATTGCAGGCTACAAGCCCGTCACTACCCCAACAATTCCATTCTCGGCGACTTCAGTGTTTGCGTATTCAGAACAATCGCGCGCAGTGCGGAACTATTTTTCGCGCCTGCACACGCCATGACCTAACCTGAATGGCTAAAGCCGCTGGAGGCATGCCTATGCGTCCTGCATTGAAATTACTCATATTCGTTGTGTTCGCGCTGATGGGGGCGAACATCGGCGAGCTGTCGGCGGACGAACTCCCCAACACGTCAAGCAACGGTGAGGCCAGCGCTACCGCTACGGTGTCAAAAAGTGATCTGGAAGCACTGCAATTAAGGCTGGACAACCTTAAACAGCAGGTGTCACTGACCAGTAACTACACCCAGTTGATAGGCTTTCAGGACAACGTTCAGTTGCTCTTCAGTGATGTGGACAAGTTGGCGGCGGTGTTACTTCCCGAGCAGGCGCAATTGCAAGCACAACTCAGTGTGCTCGGGACGGCATCCGCCACCAGCCTTGCCATGGAAACGTCCGATATCGTTAAACAGAGGTCCTATCTCACCGCACAAAAAGACAAGGTGGATGGCGATCTCAAGATACTGCAGGCCATCAAAGAAGGTGCTGCTAACCTCATCGCTCAGATTGCCAGTATTCGACGTACCCTACTGGAAACCGAACTGGCCCAGCGCACCGCCAGCTTCCTCAATCCCCGCTTTTGGTTACCGCTGTTTTCTCCACTGGAGGAGGATAAAAACCGTCTGAGGTTTTTGATCGATCAGTCCAACAGTGTCATTCAGTCCGTCTGGCAACCTGGCCGGCGTGCCGCGACCGCCACGTTGTTATTATTGGCCCTGGCCTTCTGGACACTGGGGCGAAGACTGGCTGAACGTGGTTTGACATGGATCTGCATCCATCGAGTACCGGAAGGTCGCCTGCGCAGAAGTTCATTGGCGATAGCGACCGTAGTTGCCACGATGCTGAGCGCAGGTTGCGCAATACAGCTCATCTCCGCGGCGGCTACCCGGCTTCAACCATTGCCGCAGCCACTGCAAGGTTACTTCGACGATGTCGAGAAAGTCGCTTACGCCTGCGCCCTGATTATCGGTTTGAGTCGGGCCCTGCTGTCTAAACGCAATCCCTCATGGCGGTTGCCTGGCATCGCCGATGAAGTGGCACTTGCAATAAGCCCTTTTCCGGCGCTGCTGGCCGGATCAATGCTGATACTCATCTCGCTGGTACAAGTCACCAATGCGACGGGTATGAGTACGCAAGTGGTTCTCTTCAGCCGGGGCGTCGTGTCATTAGTCGTCATCATGATTATCGGTGCGCTATTGCTACGCGTCAGTAGAACCCGCCGAGCGATGGTCATTGCCGGGGAACACCCTGAGTCAGGGACTACGCTGGCGGGGCTGATTTATACCGGCGTCAGTATCGCCATGTTGATCTCGATTTTTGGCCTGCTGATCGGTTACATCTCCCTGGCCCGCTTCATCACTTACGAAATTGTCTGGCTCTATATCGTTTTTGCCAGCTTCTATTTGCTGACGCAGTTGTTCAGGGACTCGTGCGATTACCTGTTTTCGCCAAAACACCCCAGCGGCAAAACGATCAAACAGCTGCTCGGTATCGGCGACGTACGGCTCGAACAAATCGAGGTTGTTGTGTCGGGTATTGGCAGAGCGGCTTTACTGTTGATTGCCGCGATTACAACGTTTGTGGGGGGGGTTGGAGCGACCTTTGGCCAACTGACTGACAGGGTTTCAGCGATCCTCGGCGGCGATGGCTTGCGCAAGCTGAACATCATTCCGGGCAATCTGTTGAATGCGGTCCTCGCGCTGTTGATCGGTATTTACCTGATTCGATCGCTGCGCAGATGGCTGGATAACGAGTTCCTGCCAAAAACCGTTATGGACCCCGGCATGGGTGCATCGCTGAGCACTCTGTTCAGTAATATCGGGTACGTACTGGTCATTCTGCTGGCGTTGTCTTCATTGGGCGTCCAATGGACGAATCTGGCCTGGATCGTCAGTGCATTGTCGGTGGGGATCGGCTTCGGCTTGCAGGAGATCGTCAAGAACTTCGTGTCCGGGTTAATCCTGCTCACCGAGCGTCCGGTCAAGGTCGGCGACCTGATCAGCATCAGCGGGGTCGAAGGTGATATCCGGCGAATCAATGTCAGGGCCACCGAGATACAGCTCAGTGACCGCTCGATCGTGATCGTGCCCAACTCGCAGCTTATTTCCCAGAACCTGCGCAATGTGACCATGGGCGGCAGCGCCCAAGGGGTGGCCACACTCGAGTTGGTGTTCCCTCTGGATATCGACCCCGAACAAGTCAAAAACCTGCTGTACACCACCTATTGCGAACATGAAACCATCCTCGACAAACCCTCCCCCGTTGTTCGATTCAGCAATCTGAGCCCTGAAGGCATCACATTGACCATCACCGGCTATGTCAGCAGCCCAAGGATTGTCAGTACGACCAAGAGCGATCTGCTCTTTGAGATCCTGAAGCGATTGAGTGCGGCCGGCATCGAATTGGCCAAGCCGGTCCCTCCTGCGTAATACCCATCAATAGCCTGCCTGGCGACTGAGCATGCTCGTGATCACACGGGATCGCCGTGATTTTTTGCGCCATCGAATGATATGTTTATTTTCATTACGTTGCATTATGAAATAAAACATGTCATTTATAGCCACACAAAATCATCAGGACTGATCCACCGTGCCAGATCGGATGGCCTGTACCACCCCAACGCCCCTCCAAGGAGTCAACAATATGAACAAGACAGAACTTCTAGGTGCTCTGGCACTGTGCGCCGCAAGCTTGCTGGCTCACGCCGACGAAGACAGCCTGCGTATCGGTATCGAAGCCGCCTACCCACCCTTCTCTTTCAAGACGCCGGAGGGCAATGTCAGCGGTTTCGATTACGACATCGGCAACGCCCTGTGCGAAGAAATGAAGGTCAAATGCGAGTGGGTCATCCAGGAATTCGACGGCATGATCCCGTCGCTGAAAGTGCGCAAGATCGACGCCGTGCTGTCGTCGATGTCGATCACTGAAGACCGTATGAAGTCGGTCGACTTCAGCAAAAAGTACTACCACACGCCCGGCAAGTTCGCGATGAAGGCCGGCAATGTGATCAACGACCCGCTGGTTGATCTCAAGGGCAAGAAGGTCGGGGTGCAACGCTCATCGACCTACGACCGTTTTGCTACCGAGCAGCTTGAAAAAGCCGGGGTCGAAGTGGTGCGCTACGGCTCACAAAATGAAGCTTTCCTCGATCTGGCGTCGGGTCGACTGGACGCGACGCTCGCCGACATCGTCAACACCGACGAGAGCTTCATCAAAACGCCGGCAGGCAAAGGCTTCGCGCTGGTTGGACCGGACATCAGCGACCCGAAATATTTCGGCCGAGGCGCCGGGATCGCAGTGCGTAAAGGCGACAGCGTGAACGTTGCACGTCTGAGTACAGCGATCGACGCCATCCGCGCCAACGGCAAGTACCAGCAAGTGATGGCCAAGTACTTCGCGTTCGATATCTACGGCGAATAAACCTTACCTGAAACCCTGTGGCGCCGGCCTCTTGCGGGCGCTTTGGGCTCGTCTCGCGCGCCTTTTGGCGCTCGTTTGAGGAACTTCATCATGCTTCACGGCTACGGATCGAGCATTCTCGATGGCGCCTGGCTGACCATTAACCTGGCCCTGACCTCCATGAGCATGGCGATTGCTTTGGGTCTGATCGGCGCGGCCTTTCGGCTATCGCCGCTCAAATGGCTGGCGATGCTGGGCGAAGGGTACACAACCCTGATTCGCGGTATTCCTGACTTGGTGTTGATCCTGCTGATCTTCTACGGCGGCCAGGATCTGGTGAACCGCATCGCCCTGGCGCTCGGTTACACCCGCTACATCGACATCAATCCCTTTATCGCCGGTGTCTGCACCATGGGCTTCATTTTTGGCGCCTATCTCTCGGAAACTTTTCGCGGCGCCTTTATGGCCATCCCTAAAGGTCAGGCCGAGGCCGGCGTGGCGTATGGCATGAGTGGCGGCCAAGTGTTCTGGCGGATTCTGGTGCCGCAGATGATTCGTTTCGCCATCCCGGGGTTCACCAACAACTGGTTGGTGCTGACCAAATCCACCGCGCTGATCTCGGTGATCGGCTTGCAGGACATGATGTTCAAAGCCAAGAACGCAGCGGACGCCACCCATGAGCCGTTTACGTTTTTCCTCGCGGTGGCGGCGCTGTATCTGATGCTGACCAGCGTGTCATTGCTGGTGCTGCGCTACCTGGAAAAACACTACTCGGTCGGCATCAAAGCCGCCGAATTGTGATTGGGAGCTACCCCATGATTCTCGACTACAACCTGATCTGGGAAAACCTGCCGCTGTATTTCAATGGCGCCTTGTTGACCCTCAAAGTCCTGCTGATTTCCCTGGCCTTCGGCCTGGTACTGGCGATTCCATTGGCATTGATGCGGGTGTCCCGATCGCCCCTGATCAACTTCCCTGCGTGGCTCTACACCTACGTGATTCGCGGCACGCCGATGCTGGTGCAATTGTTCCTGATCTATTACGGCCTGGCGCAGTTCGCAGTGGTCCGTGAAAGCGCGCTCTGGCCGTACCTGTCCAGTGCAACCTTTTGTGCCTGCCTGGCGTTTGCGATCAATACCAGTGCCTATAGCGCGGAACTGCTGGCCGGCAGTTTGAAGGCCACGGCCCACGGCGAGATCGAAGCCGCCAAAGCCATGGGCATGTCGCGCTTTACCCTGTACCGCCGCATTCTGCTGCCATCGGCCTTGCGCCGGGCGCTGCCGCAGTACAGCAACGAAGTGCTGATGATGCTGCAAACCACCAGCCTGGCATCGATTGTCACCCTGGTGGATATCACCGGAGCCGCGCGTACGGTCAGTGCGCGGTTCTATCTGCCGTTCGAGGCGTTCATCACTGCCGGCCTCATCTACCTGGCCCTGACCTTCATCCTGGTTCGTCTGTTCAAGCTGGCCGAGCGTCGCTGGCTGGCGTATCTGGCACCGCGCAAGCACTAAGGAGCTTTTATGGAGCACATTGAATACCTGTTGCCGTGGAGTGCTTCGGGCACTGAACGGAAACTGTCGCTGTTTCGTTTTGGCAGCGGGTCGCGCAAGGCCTACATTCAGGCGTCCCTGCACGCAGACGAGTTGCCGGGGATGCGCGTGGCAGTTGAACTCAAACGACGTCTGCGGGTGCTGGAACAACAAGGTCGCCTGAACGGAGTGATCGAGCTGGTGCCGATGGCCAATCCGATTGGCATCGCCCAGATGTTCCAGGCCACCCATCAGGGGCGCTTCGAGTTCTCCAGCGGGAAGAATTTCAATCGGGACTTCCCGGAACTGGCCGAAGCCGTGGCGCCGCTGCTGGAAGGGAAACTGGGAGACGATGCCGATACCAACGTTGCGCTGATCCGCCGCGCCATGAGCGATGTCCTCACCGACATGCCCGCACCGGCATCGGAACTCGATGGCTTGCGCCGCCTGTTGCTGCAACATGCCTGTGACGCTGACGTGGTGCTGGACCTGCACTGCGATTTCGAGTCGATCATGCTGCTTTACGCCATGCCGCAAAACTGGCCGCGCTTGCGTTCATTGGCCGCTCGACTCGGTGCCGGCGCCGCGTTGCTGGCCGAGGGTGCGGGCGGCAGTGCCTTCGATGAAGCCTGTGCGATCCCTTGGTTGCAGTTGGCCGAGCTCTTTCCTGAAGCCGATATTCCGCTGGCCTGTGTGGCCACCACCATCGAGTTGCGCGGCATGGCCGACACCGAACGCGAGCCATGTGTCGATAGCGCCGAGGCCATTCTTGGCTATCTCGCCGAACAAGGCCTGATCAGCGGTGACTGGCCAGCAGCGCCACCGACCTGTTGTGAAGCGACGCCATTCGCCGGTGCGCAGTACGCCTATGCGCCGCATCCGGGGGTGGTGAGCTTTCTGCAACCGCTGGGTGCCCGGGTCAGGGTGGGCGATCCGCTGTTCGAAGTGCTGGATCCGTTGACCGATCGCCACAGTATCGTGCGCGCCAGCACCGACGGCATCCTCTATGCCCGAGAACGCCTGCGCTTTGCCCAGCCCGGTTTGTGGCTGGTCAAAGTCGCCGGCACCCGCCTCATTCGCCAGGGTCGCTTGCTCAGCGACTGATTCCAGAGAATAAAAACCATGTACAAACTTGAAGTTCAGGATTTGCACAAAAGCTACGGCAGCCACCACGTGCTCAAGGGCGTGTCCCTGGAGGCGAAGGCCGGCGATGTGATCAGCCTCATCGGCTCCAGCGGCTCGGGCAAAAGCACTTTCCTGCGTTGCATCAACCTGCTGGAGCAGCCCAACGCCGGCAGCATCGTGCTCAACGGCGAACAATTGAAACTGGTGACCAACAAACTCGGCGGGCTCAAGGCCGCCGAACCCAAGCAGTTACAACGCATGCGTTCGCGGCTGTCGATGGTGTTTCAGCACTTCAACCTGTGGTCGCACATGAGCGCCCTTGAAAACGTCATGGAAGCCCCGGTGCATGTACTTGGCATGGGCAAGAAAGAAGCCCGGGAAAAGGCCGAGTACTACTTGAACAAAGTCGGCGTGGCGCACCGCATGGATGCCTGGCCAGCCCATATGTCGGGCGGCGAGCAGCAGCGTGTGGCGATTGCCCGGGCGCTGGCCATGGAGCCGGAAGTGATGCTGTTCGATGAGCCGACCTCGGCACTCGACCCCGAACTGGTCGGCGAAGTGCTCAAAGTCATGCAGGACCTCGCCCTCGAAGGCCGCACCATGGTGGTCGTGACCCACGAAATGGGCTTTGCCCGTGAGGTTTCCAATCAACTGGTGTTCCTGCACAAGGGTCAGGTCGAAGAGCGTGGCGACCCGCGCGAAGTGCTGGTCAACCCGCAGTCCGAACGCCTCCAGCAGTTCCTTGCCGGGAGCTTGAAGTAATCCGACCGGCCTAATGCCAGTCAGTTAAGCCGTAACGCGATCTGTAGCAGCTGTCGAGCCTGCGAGGCTGCGTTCGGCTGCGCAGCAGTCGTAAACCTGACCGCGAGGTAGCCCTGAAGAACCGCATTGCCTGATTTCACGACTGCTGCGCAGTCGAACGCAGGCTTCGCCAGCTGCTACAAAGTATGCGCTGCAGCTGAAATTGCTTAACTGGCGGGCATTGCCCGACCGCGTTGCACACCAACGGTTGGCTTCGGATACACTCCAGCCAACCTTGTGCCACCCCTTCTCCAACCCTCAGGAAATGTTGAGCCGGATATGCCGACCCCATCGAAAAACACCACGGTCTATGCCGCACCGGTTATGCGCAAACTGGCGGAGATCGTTGGCGATTTGCAGCCGTCACTGCGCAAGGTAGCGGACTTTATCCTGCGTCACCCGCTGAGGGCCGCGACGCTGACCATCGAGGAGATGGCTCACGAAACGTCCACCTCGCCAGCTGCGGTCAACCGTTTGGCCAAGGCCTTGAACCTGGGTGGCTATACCGGCATGAAAGCCGAGCTGGTCGCGACGTTGCAGCAGATGGTGTCGCCGGTCGACAAACTGCGCAACGAACTGGCTCATCGTCCTGGCGGCGAGTTTGGCCTGCATGAGCAAATCCAGAGCGCCAGCAGCAACCTCGCAACGGCGGCGACCAACAACCATGCAGACACCTTTGAAGCGTTCGTGACCCGCCTGACCCAGGCTCGCAAAATCTACATCCTGGGCTTTGGCAACAGCGTGTACTTCGCCGGCCTCGCCGCCTCGACCCTGATGCCTTTCTGCGCGGACGCCACCGCCATCAGCATGGAGGGCGGCAACGAAAACGCTGCTTACCGTCTGGCCGCGATTACCGATCAGGATGTGTTGCTGGCGATCTCCCTGCCGCGCTATTCCCTCGACACCCTGCAACTCGCCCGTTTCGCCAATGAACGTGGCGCCACAGTGCTGGCAATCACCGATTCCCCCGCCTCGCCGCTCACCAGCATTGCCGAACACGTGCTGTTTGCTCCCGCCGACCATCCGGTTTTGACCAGTTCCAACATCGCGGTGCTTGCCTTGATCGAAGGGTTGGTGGCGGGCGTGATGGCGCGCAACAAGGAAGCCGTCAAGCTGGCGACCGAGTTGACCGAAAGCGTGATGGCTTACCTGCACATGCCGGGCAACAGCAAATCGGCGAAAGCCACAAAGCCGCGTTGACGTGTCCCAGGCTTACCCGCGACCTGTTACGCCACAGGATTTGCGGGCGAGCGTCTGACTGGGAAGTTCGTTGAACAACACCCGATAGCTGTTGGAAAATCGCCCTAAATGCCAGAACGACCACTGCATCGCCACTTCGGCAACAGTGGTGTCCATCGCTGTGCGACTGAGCAATTCGCGGCGTGCGCTGTTGAGTCGGCGCAATCGCAGCCAATGGGTCGGGGTCATCCCGGTATAGGCCTTGAACGCATGCTGCAACTGCCGCAGTGAAACCCCGGCGACCTGCGAAAGCTCCAGCAGATTCAGGGTGTCTTCCGGGGCATCAGCCGCCCATTCACCGATGCGTTTCATCACTGCACGCTCTTCGGCGCGGCGCTGTAACCCTCCACGATCAAGGCAAACACACGCGTTGTCGAGGATGTACAGGCAGTCTTCCAGCAACTGCTGGGTCAACGCCTCCTTGCTCGGTGGGTCGAGCGTCTGCGCCAGTCGGGTCAACGTCCCGCTGAGCCAGCGACTGAACAACGCGTTCTGCCCCGAATTCAGTGGCGCCATGAACAGGCCTTCGAGCCTGGCCACGTTCAAACCGTGACGCTGCACGAACTCCGGACCGAACACCACGGCGATTTCCTGGTAGTTCTCCGGGGTGATCCAGATGTTGCGGCTTTCGCCATTCAACACGTACAACGCGTTGTCGCTGCGATCGAAACAGAACGCCAGCGCACCTTCGGGCGCGCTGAAATTCTGCTCGACGCGAGTGTTCATCTGTTCCTCGTAAATCTCCACGCCTTGCAGGTCCAGGTAGCGCACGCGCCCGGCGAAATGCCCCGGTGACATTTGCTGGTAATGCTGCACCCAACCCGGTGTGGCGCGGATTTGCTCGGCTACATCGGCGGTGTTGAACGCTTGGACTTGCAGGGGGTTGCACGTTGTCATGGGTGACCTTACGCACTCGTTTGGTGCGTTTTGGTGCTGCTGAAAGTGGATAGATGGAACGTCAAGGCTCGCCCAAGATAGTCGTCAACGCGCCACAGGGGAAGTGTGTGGTGGATGAAACCAGCCTCCCCGGCGTTAATAAAACCAATAACGAGGTCTTTATGAATGTCCCTTTCGATCAGCTGCTCACGTGGCTGAAAGATCACAAGATTACCGAAGTCGAGTGTGTGGTCAGCGACTTGACCGGCATCGCACGCGGCAAAATTGCACCCACCAACAAGTTCCTGCATGAGCGAGGCATGCGCCTGCCGGAAAGTGTGCTTTTGCAAACGGTAACCGGGGACTTTGTCGACGACGACATCTACTACGACCTGCTCGACCCGGCCGACATCGACATGGTGTGCAAGCCCGTCTCCGACGCGGTGTATGTGATTCCATGGGCCATCGAGCCGACCGCTATCGTGATTCACGACACCTTCGACAAGTTCGGCAACCCGATCGAGCTGTCGCCGCGCAACGTGCTGAAAAAAGTCCTGCAGCTGTACACCGACAAAGGCTGGCGGCCGATTGTCGCGCCGGAAATGGAGTTCTACCTGACCCAGCGCTGCGAAGACCCGGACTTGCCGCTCAAGGCACCGCTAGGGCGTTCGGGCCGTGCGGAAAGTGGTCGTCAGTCGTTTTCCATCGACGCCGCCAACGAATTCGATCCGCTGTTTGAAGACGTGTACGACTGGTGTGAACTTCAGGGCCTGGACCTCGATACCTTGATCCACGAAGACGGCCCGGCGCAGATGGAAATCAACTTCCGTCACGGCGACGCGCTGGATCTGGCCGACCAGATCACCGTGTTCAAGCGCACCCTGCGCGAAGCGGCGCTCAAGCACAACGTCACCGCGACCTTCATGGCCAAACCGATTGGCGATGAACCCGGCAGCGCCATGCATATCCACCAGAGCGTGGTGGACATCGCCACCGGCCAGCCGATCTTTGCCAATGCCGACGGGCAGATGACCGAACTGTTCCTGCACCACATCGGCGGCCTGCAAAAGTACATCCCCAAAGTGCTGCCGATGTTCGCGCCGAACGTCAATTCGTTCCGCCGCTTCCTGCCGGACACTTCGGCACCGGTGAACGTCGAGTGGGGCGAAGAAAACCGCACCGTGGGCCTGCGTGTGCCGACCTCCACGCCGGACGCGATGCGCGTGGAAAACCGGTTGCCGGGGGCCGACGCCAACCCTTATCTGGCGATTGCAGCGAGCCTGTTGTGCGGGTATCTGGGAATGGTCGAGCGCGTCGAACCGAGCGCTGCAGTCCAGGGGCGTGCCTATGAGCGCCGCAATCTGCGCCTGCCGATCACCATCGAAGACGCTCTGACGCAGATGGAAGAGTGCGAAACCGTCGGGCGTTATCTGGGTAGCAAATTCGTCCGCGGTTATGTGGCGGTCAAGCGCGCCGAACATGAGAACTTCAAGCGCGTGATCAGCTCGTGGGAGCGAGAGTTCCTGCTGCTCAGCGTCTGAGATTTGTAGTGTCTTTGACTGCCTCTTCGCGAGCAAGCCCGCTCCCACATTTGAAATGCGTACCCCTGTGGGAGCGGGCTTGCTCGCGAAGACGGCCTACCAAGCACCGAAGAAACGCCTGATAAATCCAAAAAATCGAAGAGGTGTCGAATGCGTCTATTGAAATCCATGGTGCCGGTCGCACTGGCGTTATTGTTCAGCGCCGTTGCGCAGGCTCAGCCAACCGTCAGCGTCTACAACTGGACCGATTACATCGGCGAGACCACCCTCGTCGACTTCCAGGCGAAAAGCGGGATCAAGGTGATCTACGACGTGTTCGATTCCAACGAAACCCTGGAGGGAAAATTGCTCGCTGGCCGCACCGGGTATGACGTGGTGGTGCCGTCCAACCACTTCCTCGCTCGCCAGGTGAAAGCCGGCGCGTTCCTGAAGCTCGATCGTTCGCAGCTGCCCAACTTCAAGAACCTTGACCCGAAACTGCTGGCGCTGCTGGAGAAAAACGATCCGGGCAACGAACACTCGGTCCCGTACCTGTGGGGCACCAACGGCATCGGCTACAACGTCGACAAGGTCAAGCAAGTGCTGGGCATTGACCGCATCGATTCCTGGGCCGTGTTTTTTGAACCGCAGAACCTGAAGAAACTCAGCCAGTGCGGCGTGTCGATGATGGATTCGGCCGATGAAGTGTTCCCGGCCGTGCTCAATTACATGGGCATGGACCCGCGCAGCGAAAACCCTGAAGACTTCAAGAAAGCTGAAGCCAAGCTGTTGGCCATCCGCCCTTACATCACTTACTTCCACTCCTCGAAGTACGTTTCAGATTTGGCCAACGGCGACATCTGCGTGGCATTCGGTTACTCGGGTGATGTGTTCCAGGCCGCGAACCGGGCCAAGGAAGCCAAGAACGGCGTGAACATCGCCTACGCGATTCCCAAGGAAGGCAGTAACTTGTGGTTCGACCTGTTGGCGGTTCCCGCAGACGCCAGCAACCAGAAAGAAGCGCACGCCTTCATCAACTACTTGCTGGACCCGCAAGTGATTGCCAAGGTCAGCGCGTCGGTCGGTTACGCCAACCCTAACCCGGCGTCCAAGCAAGACATGGACCCGGAACTGGTCAACAACCCTGAGGTTTACCCACCCCAGGCAGTCCTCGACAAGCTCTACATTTCCACCACCCCGCCCCAGGCGATCATGCGTTTGATGACCCGTTCCTGGAGCAAAGTGAAGTCCAACCAATGAACCAGTACAGCAACGAACATGCCCGCTCCTATTACGCGGCGTCAGCCAATGGAATGGCGCCCTACCCCACACTTGCCGAGGATCTTGAGGCCGATGTCTGTGTGATCGGCGGCGGCTTTACCGGCGTTAACACAGCGATCGAACTGGCGCAGCGCGGACTCTCGGTGATCCTGCTGGAGGGCCGGCGTATTGGCTGGGGCGCCAGCGGGCGTAACGGCGGGCAGTTGATCCGCGGTATCGGCCATGACGTCAGCGGTTTTGCCCGTCATGTCGGTGAAGAAGGCGTGCGTTACCTTGAGCGTGCGGGCGTCGAATCGGTAGCGCTTGTGGGCAACCGCATTCGTGAACACGGGATTGATTGCGACCTGCGCTGGGGGTTCTGTGAACTGGCCAATACTAAAGCGCAGTTCGCGGCGTTCAAGGCTGAGCAGCAGGGCCTTGCCGAATCGGGTTACGCCCACGAAACCCGACTCGTCGGGCCGGAGCAGATTCGTCAGCAGGTGGTGAACTCAGGCGTGTATGCCGGTGGTCTCATCGATATGGGCTCGGGTCACTTGCACCCGCTCAATCTGGTCCTTGGCGAAGCACTATTGGCGCAATCCCTCGGCGTGAAGATCTTCGAGCAGAGCCCGGTGCTGGAGTTGATCCATGGCAGCACCGTGCAGGTTCGCTGTGCCGGCGGCACGGTGCGCGCCGGCAGTCTGGTGCTGGCGTGTAACGCTCACCTGGAAGAGCTCGAACCGAAACTGAGCGGCAAGGTCCTCCCGGCGGGCAGCTACATCATCGCCACCGAGCCGTTGGCGCCCGATGTTGCAGCGCAATTGATCCCGCATAACCTGGCGCTCTGCGACCAGAAAGTCGGTCTGGATTACTACCGGCTCTCGGCAGATCGACGCTTGCTGTTCGGCGGCGCCTGTCATTATTCCGGGCGCGATCCGGCGAACATCGAAGCGTACATGCGCCCGCACATGCTCAAGGTCTTCCCGCAACTGGCCAACGTGCGCATCGATTATCAATGGGGCGGCAAGATTGGCATCTCCGCCAACCGCTTCCCTCAGGTCGGGCGCTTGAGCCAGCATCCGAACGTGTTTTACGCCCAGGGTTACTCCGGTCATGGCCTGAACGTGACCCACTGGTGCGCAAAGCTGTTGGGCGAAGCGATCCACGTCGGACACAGTCAGGGCTTTGACGTGTTCAGCGCCGTGCCGCACATGACCTTTCCGGGCGGGTCTATGCTGCGCTCTCCGCTACTGGCGCTCGGCATGTTCTGGTATCGCCTGCGCGAACTGCTCGGCTGAACGCCCTCCCACCTTCGATAAAACGCCATTCCCCTGTAGGAGATCACCGTACGTCCGCATCCTATTGAATAACCTTTTAATTTGCTCAATTGCGAGGTCCTTCTATATTGAGGGAGTGCTCTGACTTCCCTGCGTCCTGGCGAGTGCAGCCTATGGCTACGACTGATCCACTGATCATCTGCGAGCACTGCGACTGCGTGTATGAAAAAGTCACGCTCGCCAAACATCAAAAAACCCTCTGTACGCGCTGCGGCGGCGTGCTTCAGCGCTATAACGGCCTGACGGTGGAACAACGTCTGGCGTTGACCTTCACCGCGTTGATGCTGTGGATTTTCGCCAACTTCTATCCCGTCATGAACATCAGCCTCAAAGGCCTGAAAAACAGCGCAACACTCTGGGATTCGGTGCTTGCCCTGAGTCTGGGGCCGATCACTTTCATCGCCATGGTGGCGGCGATCGCGATGATCATCGCGCCGATTTTCCAGCTGGTGCTGCTTGTCTGGGTGCTGAGCTTCGCCCTCGCCTCCCGCCGCTCACCCGGTTTCAGGTTCTGCATGCGCTGGCTGGAAACCCTCAGGCCCTGGAGCATGCTGGAGGTCTGTCTGCTGGGGGCGATGGTCGCGGTCATCAAACTCGCCGGATTGCTGGATGTACTGCCCGGCATCGGCCTGTTTGCCCTGGCCATCCTCAGTCTGATGATGATCCGCATCGCCGGGCGCGACATCCGTGACCTATGGGACATCTTATGAACAGGCCCCCGGTGGCGACTGAACTCAACCTGTGCCTGTGTCATAGCTGCGGCCTGGCCTGTGACATGACCGATGAGCCTCACGAATGCACTCGCTGCGGCGCACCGCTGCATCGGCGCAAAGCCAACTCACTGGCCCGGACCTGGGCCTACATGTTCACTGCCCTGGCGTTTTACGTCCCGGCGAATCTGCTGCCAGTGATGAACACCAGGATGGTCGGCAACGGCGCCGACAGCACGATCATGAGCGGTGTACTGGAGTTCTGGCAGCACGGCGCTTGGGACATTGCCCTGATTATTTTCATCGCCAGCATCGCGGTGCCGGGCATCAAGTTCGTCGCCCTGACGCTGTTACTGGTGACCGTTCAGCGCGACAGCCAATGGGCGAATAAGCAACGGTCAACGCTGTACCGTTTCGTCGAGCTCATCGGTTACTGGTCGATGCTTGATGTGATCGTGGTCGCCCTGGTGGCCTCACTGGTGAAGTTTCAAGCCCTGGCCGATATCGAACCGCGTCCGGGCATTCTGTTTTTTGGCCTGGTGGTGGTCTTCACCATGCTGTCGGCGATGAGTTTCGACCCACGCCTGATCTGGGATAAAGAGCGGAAAAATCCGCAAAACGAGGAGGTCATGGATGAAGTCGCAAGCCACTGACGGGCCGCAAGCCCCTGGGCAGGCCCCTGTCAAGACCACCCACCGCTTCAGCGTTTCGCTGGTATGGATCGTGCCGATCGTCGCGGTGCTGGTGGGGATTTCCCTGGTCGTGCACACCATGATGCAGGAAGGTCCGACCATTACCGTTACGTTCAAAACCGGTAGCGGCCTGACCGCCAACAAGACCGAAGTCAAATACCGCAACGTGGTGATCGGCCATGTCTCGGACGTGGAACTGAGCAACGATCAGAAGAGCGTCAACGCCACCATCAAACTGTCCAAGCAGGCGGAAAGCTTCACCCGCGAAGACTCGCAATTCTGGGTCGTGCGTCCGCGTATTGGCGCCGGCGGGGTGTCGGGTATCGATACCCTGCTGTCCGGGGATTACATTGGCGCCGACATCGGCCAGGCCAACGCGCGTGCAAAAAACTTTATCGGCCTGGAAAACCCGCCTCCGATTACCTATGGCGAGCCGGGCAAGCGCTTCACCCTGCGCACCCAGGATCTCGGTTCGCTGGATGTTGGCTCTCCGGTTTACTACCGCAAGATTCCGGTGGGTCAAGTGGTGGCCTATGCCCTGGACGCCGACGGTAAAGGGGTCAACATCGAAGTGTTCGTCCACGCGCCCAATGATGCCTACGTCACTGAAAACACCCGGTTCTGGAACGCCAGCGGGATCGACCTGAATGTCGGCGCCAACGGCTTCTCGGTGAAAACCGAATCGCTGTCATCGATCCTGGTGGGCGGCATCGCCTTCCGCGCTCCGGAATACAGCCCCAACGATCAACCGGCCGCCGAGGACAAAGCCTTCGACCTGTTCGAAGACCAGCTAACCGCCCTCGCCCCGCCCAGCGGCAAGGGGCAATTCTTGAGTTTGCGTTTCGATCAGGCCTTGCGCGGGCTCAGGGTCGGCGCACCGGTGGAATTCCTTGGCATCGAGTTCGGCAAAGTCGTGTCGGTCGTTCTGGATTTCGACGCGAAAAAGCGCAGTTTCCCGGTCAATGTCGGCATCGTGATCTACCCGCAGCTCCTCGGCCAGGCACACATCAAAATGCTCGAGGCCTTGAAGCATGACCCCAACGACGAAGCCGCTGGTGTACGCCTGATTGGCAGCTTCATCGAAAGCGGTCTGCGGGCCCAGGCCCGGAGCGGCAATCTGTTGACCGGTCAGCTCTACATTGCGCTCGACTTCTACCCCAAAGCGGAGAAAGTCGTGTTCGATCCGACCGCCCGTCCAGTCTCTATCCCAACCGTTCCTGGCAGTCTCGAACAATTGCAGGAAAAACTGGAGGGCATGGTCAACAAGATCAACCAACTGCCGATCGAGCGCATTGCCGGCAACCTGGACAGCAACCTCGTCGAACTGCGAAAAGGCCTCGCACAGTTCAACGCCAAGACCCTGCCCGGCGTGCAGACCACCCTGGCGGATGTCAGCAAGACGCTGCAATCGGCCAGTTCGACCTTGGCCGAAGACTCGCCGCAACGCGAACAATTAGGTCAGACCCTCGACGAACTCGGGCGCATGTCGCGCTCCTTGCGTGAACTCTCGGATTACCTGGGACGCCATCCGGAATCGCTGATTCGCGGTCGTCCCGACAATGCTGCGCCGATGGACCTGCAGGGGCCGCCACGCAAATGACCACAGGAGCATCACTCATGGTTTATCCGCTGAAAATCAGCTTGGTCACTGCATTGTTGCTACTCGCCGCTTGCCGCGGTGATCCGATTCAATTTCACACCCTGACCCCGGTCCAACCGAGCGGTAACTCAAGGACCAGTGCTGCGGAAATCCAGATTGAGGGCATCAGCGTACCGCCCCAGGTCGATCGTCCGCAGATCGTCATTCGCCAGGGCAACAGTGGCATGGCGATCCTCGAAACCGAGTGGTGGGGCGCGAGCCTGGTGGATGAATTGCGTAGCGCGCTGGTCGATCAAATGGTCAACAACAATCCTCGACGCAACGTATCGGTGCGGTTAGACGTGCAGCGATTTGATTCGATTCCCGGTCAATATGCGTTGATCGACGTCAAGTGGCGCCTGCGCAATCTGAGCGAAGGTGATGCGCCGCTGCTCACCTGCCGCAGCACTTTGCAGACGCCTTCAGGGCCGTCCATCGATGAACTGGTGGCGGCTCAACAAAACAACGTCAAACGCCTGGCCGCGCTTATCAGCCAGGCCGCGGGTGGAACACAAAAAGGGTGTCCATCGGCTTGATTAAGCCATTACGCGATCCGTAGCAGCTGGCGAAGCCTGCTGCTACAAGTGATGCGTTGCTACTGAAATTTTGACGTTTTTTTCTCATTTGGCACTTTACATTTGCCTCGCCTCAAACATGCAAATGATTCGTATTGATCTACACTGATCGACGACCCTTCCCGTCGTTTCTGCCGAGTCTGCGCGCACGATTATTAAAAGAAACAGGAGCTGCACAACGCATGAGTCCCAACATCCCTTCTTTCCTGAAAACAGCACTGCTGGCCACCGCTTTGCTGAGTGCCGGTCACGTGTATGCGGCGGATGCCGATGGTATCGTGGTCTACAACGCCCAGCACGAAAGCCTGACCAAATCCTGGATCGAGGGTTTTACCAAGGAAACCGGCATCAAGGTCACCGTGCGCAATGGTGACGACACCGAGATGGGCAATCAGATCGTACAGGAAGGCGCTGCCTCCCCGGCCGACGTGTTCCTGACCGAAAACTCCCCGGCCATGGTGCTGGTCGACAACGCGGGGCTGTTTGCGCCGGTTGCGCCGACTACCCTGGAACAGGTCGGCAATGCATACCGCCCGGCCCATGGCAAATGGGTGGGGATCGCCGCGCGCTCCACGGTGTTTGTCTATAACCCGAGCAAACTGCCCGAAGCCGAACTGCCCAAGTCGCTGATGGACCTCGCCGGCCCGAACTGGAAAGGTCGCTGGGGCGCTTCACCGGCCGGTGCCGACTTCCAGGCCATCGTCGCCGCCGTGCTGGAACTCAAGGGTGAAGCCGCCACCCTGGAATGGCTCAAAGGGTTGAAGGCCAATGCCACGATCTATCGCGGTAACAGTGCGGTACTGAAAGCGGTCAACGCCGGGCAGGTCGACAGCGGCGTGATCTACCACTATTACAGCTTCGGCGACCAGGCCAAGACCGGCGAAAACAGCAAGAACACCGCCCTGCACTACTTCAAGCACAAGGATCCGGGCGCGTTTGTCAGCGTCTCCGGTGGCGGCGTGCTGGCGTCCAGCAAACACAAGGAACAAGCCCAGGCGTTCCTCAAATGGGTTACCGGCAAAGATGGCCAGGCCATCCTCAAAACCGGTAAATCGTTCGAATACGCGGTGGGCAAGAACGCTGAATCCAATCCAAAACTGGTGCCTTTGCAGCAACTCGACGCGCCGACAGTCGATGCTTCAAAACTCGACAGTAAAAAAGCCGTGGAGTTGATGACTCAGGCGGGACTGCTCTAATTGATGCCTGAAACCTTGCCAGCGGGTGTCGCCGAGGCGATACCCGCGAACTTGCGACGACGATCCCGCGGCCTCTTCGCGGGGCGTGGCGGCGCGTGGGTGATCAGTTTGTCGGTGCTGGTTTCGCTGCTGTCGCTGCTGCCGATTGCCTTCGTCATCGGCGTATCGTTTCAGACAGGCTGGGCGACCCTTGTGCCGCTGGTATTCCGGCCGCGGGTCGCTGAATTGTTGATCAACACCGTTTTACTGGTGGTGATCACGATTCCGTTGTGCGTCACGTTAGGCCTGTCTCTGGCCTGGCTGACAGAACGCACCAACCTGCCGGGGCGGCGCTGGTGGTCGTTGTTGGCGACCGCGCCGCTGGCGGTGCCGGCGTTCGTTCACAGCTATGCGTGGGTCAGTCTGGTCCCGCCGATTCACGGGCTGTTTGCCGGGGTTCTGGTTTCGGTCATCGCCTACTTCCCGTTCCTGTACCTACCGATTGCTGCGACCCTGCGCAGGCTCGATCCGGCCATCGAAGACGTTGCCGAATCGCTCGGTCTCAAACCCTGGGCGATATTTTTCCGGGTGGTGCTGCCGCAATTGCGCCTGCCTATCTGCGGCGGCGCTTTGCTGGTGGGCCTGCACCTGCTGGCCGAATATGGCCTATACGCAATGATCCGCTTCGACACCTTCACCACGGCCATCTTCGATCAGTTCAAATCCACCTTCAACGGCCCCGCCGCCAACATGCTGGCCAGCGTGCTCGCCCTGTGTTGCCTGGTGATGCTGACCGCAGAATCGGCCGCTCGCGGCACGGCGCGTTACGCCCGGGTCGGGTCGGGAAGCGCTCGTGAGCAGCGGGTGGTGCGCCTGAAACCTGCAACCACCTTCCTCGCCCTGACCGTACAGATTGCGACCTGCGCACTGGCGCTGGGCGTGCCACTCGTGACTTTGGGTAACTGGCTGATCGCCGGCGGTACGCAAGTCTGGCAGATGGACGAACTTCTGCCGGCGCTGGAACAGACGCTGCTGCTCGGTGTTGCGGGTGCCGCCCTCACCACCTGCGCCGCCATCCCGATTGCCTGGTTGTCGATTCGCTCTCCGGGCCGGTTGCAACGTGTGCTGGAAAGCTGCAACTACATCACCAGTTCGTTGCCGGGGATCGTCGTAGCCTTGGCATTGGTGACCGTCACCATCCATTTCGCCCGACCGATTTACCAGACCACGATCACGGTGCTGCTGGCGTATCTGCTGATGTTTTTGCCCCGCGCCCTGGTGAGTTTGCGCGCCGGGATCGCGCAGGCGCCGGTCGAGCTGGAAAACATGGCCCGCAGCCTCGGCCGCTCGCCCGCCCGGGCCTTGTGGCTGATCACCTTGCGCCTGGCCGCGCCGGGCGCTGCCGCTGGCGCCGCGCTGGTGTTTCTGGCGATCACCAATGAGTTGACCGCCACCCTGCTACTCGCCCCCAACGGCACACGCACCCTGGCCACCGGATTCTGGGCCATGACCAGCGAAATCGACTACGCCGCGGCTGCGCCCTATGCCCTGCTGATGATTTTGCTGTCGCTTCCCTTGACCGGACTTCTTTATCACCAATCCAAACGAACGGCTGGCCGATGAACGCTCTTGAACTCCATTCCATTTCCAAGTCCTACGGCTCCCTTCAAGTGCTGGAGAGCATCAACCTGTCGGTGCCAACGGGCAGCCGAACGGTCATCGTCGGCCCGTCCGGTTCAGGAAAAACCACGCTGTTGCGGATGATTGCGGGCTTCGAATTCCCGGACGCAGGCCGACTATCACTCAATGGCCAAACGCTCGTCGACGACACTCATGAAGTCCCGGCGCATCAGCGCTTGATTGGCTATGTCCCGCAGGACGGCGCCCTGTTCCCGCACATGACCGTGGCCGCGAACATCGGTTTCGGGCTTTCGATCAAGGGCGGTGCAAAACAGGAGCGAGTCGCAGAGTTGATGGACAGCGTGGCGCTGGATACGAACATGGCCAATCGTTGGCCTCATGAACTGTCCGGCGGCCAGCAACAACGCGTGGCGCTGGCGCGGGCGTTGGCGCAACAGCCGCGCTTGATGTTGCTGGACGAGCCGTTTTCGGCCCTCGACACCGGACTTCGAGGCGCCATGCGCAAAATGGTCGCACGGCTGCTGTCCGACGCCGGCGTGACCACCATTCTGGTCACCCATGACCAGAGTGAAGCCTTGTCGTTTGCCGATCAGCTGGCGGTGATGCGCGATGGTCGGCTGGTGCAGTCGGGCCATCCGCTGGATCTTTACCGCTACCCCGAGGACGAACAGACCGCGCTGTTTCTGGGGGATGCCGTGGTCTTGCCCGCCAGAATCGAAGCCGGCTGGGCCCATTGCGATCTCGGTCGCATACCGGTGAACAACCACCGGAACAACAAATCGGCGCAGATCATGCTGCGTCCCGAACAACTGCAACTCGTCAGTATCCAGCCCAGCCCAACCGAGGCTTCCGGGTGCCGCGCCGTCGTGACCGAGCGGGATTTCAGCGGCAATACCTGCACGTTGACGGTGGAACTGGAAACTTTGGCTTCCGGTCAACAGCCTGGTCGATCATTAATGGTGCGCAGTTCGGGCCTGTATGCGCCACCCGCCGGCAGCGCGGTTCACGTCTCGACAATCGGCCATGCCCACGTACTGAGCGAATCCTGAACCCCGTCCATCAAAGATCGAACCGGTCCACGGCCCGACGCCGTTCGTTGTCATCGCGCACATCGTAGTTGGCCGTGGTCTGGATGTTGCTGTGATGGGCGAGTTTCTGGGCGATCGACAAGTCATATTCCTCGATCACTCGGGTAATGAACGAACGTCGAAAATCATGCGGCATGATTTTCACCCCGACCTGCGCGCCACGCTGTCGGGCGATGTAATAAATTGCATGCTTGGTGATGCGCTCGCGGGTGATGTGACTGCCGCGGCGAATGCGGTTGAACAGGAACGAATCATCCACTTCACCCTCCTTCAGTAGCGAGCGCCGCAGTTCCAGCCAGTCATTGAGTTTGGCGAACGCCCAAGCCGGTGCGTACTTGATCAATTGCTTGTTGCCCTTGGCGGTCACACGAAGGCTGCGCTCGGTGAAATCGACCTGGTTCAGGTCCAGGTTCACCGATTCCGATTTGCGCATGCCCGAGCCATACAAAATCCCGATGATCGCCGCATCCCTCAACCCTTGCGGCCGTGGATCGGCAGCACAGACCGCCATCAATTCCTGGATCAGCGTGCGCCTGAGGTTTCGCCCCTGGGACAATCGTGTGCCGGCAATCCCCTTGACCGAGCGCATCTTCAGCAGGTGTTCCTGACTGATCAGGCTCATGCGCCACGCTTCGTTCATCACCCCGCGCACCGCGTTGACGTACAGCGAAGAAGTGTTCGGCGCGTAGCCATCCGTGCGCAAGGTGGCCACCAGTGCGATGACATCTTCAGGTTGCAGGTTGTGCCAGGGAATCTCCTCGACGTTCATGTCTTCGAAGCCCAACCGGTCAGCGGCGTCCTGCAAAACATAACGCATGGTCAGCTGGCTGGAGGGCGCCAGACGCGCCAGATACAGGGTCAACGGATTGGTCTTTAAGGGAGTTGAGTCGGTAGCGGGTAAGTCGATCAAACGAAACGGCCTTCAATGGAAACAGTTCATTAAACAACTAAGGATTGAAACATCCTTCATGTAAAGCAGGACACTTCTGTAGGACTTTCTACTAGAAAACTCGATGAACGGCAGAAGTCTGAACAGTGGCTGTATGACCTCCAGATAAACGATTCGCCGACCGGTTTTTCATGTTCCTTTCACAAAATCGGGAATAACCTCAATGGATCCGGCCTGTCTCTTTGCGAGGGACCAACCTGCCGACCATCGCAGAAAATGTCAACCTATCTAAATCGTCAGGTATTTCGAGTAAGTAATTGATGCAGCTTTTGTTTTAGCGTCTACGCTTGCAATGGATCCAAAATTTTTTTAGCCTCACAGGCTATTCACTCTTCAGCCCCGAGGTGTCCATGAGTCAGGCTTTTCTCCCCTTCTCCCGCCCCAGTATCGGCGATGAAGAAATTGCCGCCGTAGAGCAAGTATTGCGCTCTGGCTGGATCACTACCGGGCCGAAAAACCAGGAACTGGAAGAGCAATTCGCCAACTACGTGGGATGCCGTCATGCCGTGGCACTGTCCTCGGCCACCGGCGGGATGCACATTACTTTACTGGCACTGGGAATTGGTCCGGGCGATGAAGTCATCACGCCGTCGCAGACCTGGGTGTCCACTGCCAACATGATCTGCCTGTTGGGCGCGACACCCGTGTTCGTCGACGTTGATCGCGACACGCTGATGAGTGACCTGGCCAGCATCGAAGCAGCGATCACGCCGCGCACCAAAGCCATCATTCCGGTGCATTACGCCGGTGCCGCGTTCGATCTCGATCCGCTTTATGCGCTGGCCGACAAACACGGCATCCCCGTCATCGAAGACGCCGCTCACGCCGCAGGCACCTTCTACAAAGGTCGTCATGTCGGCGCGAAAGGCACGGCGATCTTCTCGTTCCACGCGATCAAGAACATGACCTGCGCCGAGGGCGCCATGTTTGTCAGTGACGATGAAGCCCTGGCCAGTCGTGTGCGCATGCTCAAGTTCCATGGCCTCGGTGTCGATGCCTATGACCGCCTGACCCACGGCCGCAAACCTCAGGCTCAGGTCATGGAGCCCGGCTTCAAGTACAACCTGGCCGACATCAATGCCGCCATCGCCTTGGTGCAGCTGAAGCGACTGGACGAAATCAACGCCAAACGCACGGAGCTGGCCGGCACTTATTTGCAGCGACTGGAAGGTTTGCCGGTGCAACCCCTGGCCCTTCCAGCCTATGCGCAGCAGCACGCCTGGCACCTGTTCATCCTGCGTATCGACAGCGAGCGCTGCGCAATGGACCGTGAAACGTTCATGAAGGCCCTGCAAGCGCAGAACATCGGCACCGGCATTCACTTCATCGCCACTCACCTCCACACCTACTACCGCCAGCGCTTCCCCAACATCTATCTGCCCAACACTGAATGGAACTCGGCACGGCTGTGCTCGATTCCGTTATTCCCCGACATGACCACCGATGACGTCGATCGTGTGGTCGACGCTATTGAAAACGTTTTGGACTCAAGCCTGTGAAACCTTACCCGATCCGTTGCGTGTCAATCGTCATCCCGGTCTACAACGAGCAAGACAGCCTGCCCGAGTTGCTCCGGCGAACTGAAGCGGCATGTCAGCAATTGCACCATGACTACGAGATTGTGTTGGTGGACGACGGCAGCCGCGACAACTCGGCGCAAATCCTCGAAGAGGCCGCCCATCGCGAGTGCAGCCCGGTGGTGGCGGTCATTCTCAACCGCAACTACGGCCAGCACGCGGCAATCATGGCCGGTTTCGAGCAGTGCAAAGGTGATGTGATTATTACCCTCGACGCCGACCTGCAAAACCCTCCCGAGGAGATTCCGCGGTTAGTGGCTCAGGCCGAGCTGGGTTATGACGTCGTCGCCACCGTGCGCAACAACCGTCAAGACTCGGCACTGCGCCGTTGGCCGTCAAAGCTGATCAATCTGGCCGTACAGCGCTCAACCGGCGTCGCCATGACCGACTACGGCTGCATGCTCCGCGCTTACCGGCGAACCATCGTCGACGCCATGCTCGCCTGCCGTGAACGCAGCACCTTCATCCCGATCCTCGCCAACAGCTTCGCCCGGCACACCACAGAAATCCTCGTGCCCCACGCCGAGCGCGAACACGGGGAATCGAAGTACAGCCCCATGCGCCTGGTCAATCTGATGTTCGACCTGATCACCTGCATGACCACCACGCCCTTGCGTTTGCTGAGCATCGTCGGCTTTGGCATGGCGGCCCTTGGCGTGCTGTTCGCCATTACGCTGATTGTGCTGCGCCTGGCCTTCGGCGCCCATTGGGCCGGCGACGGGACATTCGTGCTGTTCGCCGTGCTGTTCATCTTCACCGGTGGCCAGTTCATCGGCATGGGCCTGTTGGGCGAGTACCTGGGACGCATGTACGGCGACGTTCGCGCCCGCCCCCGGTTCTTTATTGAAAAAGTCCTGCGTAACCAACCCGCTGCCCCCGCTCCCGTTGTCACCGTTGACGGTCTCACCTCCATTTCTTCAGATCAGGTTCACTCATGAGTGCAAAAGCTGTTGTCTTCGCCTATCACGATATTGGCTGTGCCGGCATCGAATCCCTGCTCAACTCGGGCTTTGATATTGCCGCGGTGTTTACTCATCCTGATGATCCCAAGGAAAACGCGTTCTACGGCTCCGTTGCGCAACTGTGCGCACGCAAGGGCATCCCGGTGCACGCCCCGGACGATGCCAACCACCCGTTGTGGATCGAGCGCATCAGCAAGCTCAACCCGGATTACCTGTTCTCGTTCTACTACCGCAACCTGTTGAGCGAGCCGCTGTTGGCCACTGCCAGCAAAGGCGCCTTCAACCTGCACGGTTCGTTGTTGCCGCGCTACCGTGGTCGTGCGCCGGCCAACTGGGTGCTGGTCAACGGTGAAAGCGAAACCGGCGTGACTCTGCACCGCATGGTCAAGCGGGCCGATGCGGGCGCAATCCTCGCCCAGAAAACGGTGGCGATTGAGCGCAGCGACACGGCGCTGAGCCTGCACGGCAAACTGCGCGTGGCCGCTAGCGACTTGCTGCGTGACACGCTACCGGCATTGCTTCAGGGCAAAGTCAACGAAACCCCGCAGGACGAATCCCAAGCCACAGTGTTTGGCCGCCGCACGCCGGCCGACGGCAAACTTCTCTGGAGCAAACCGGCTGAAGAATTGTTCAATCTGGTTCGCGCCGTCACCCAGCCTTACCCGGGCGCATTCTGCGCCGTGGGCGAACACAAGCTGATTGTCTGGAACGCAGAAGTTGCCCAAGGCAATGAAGGTCAAGCGCCTGGTCGCGTCATCAGTGTCGACCCACTGCGTATCGCCTGCGGCGAAGACTCCCTGGTGATCACCGCCGGCCAGCGCAACGACAACGGCCTGTACCTGAGCGGCCCGCAACTGGCCAATGAACTGGGTCTGGTGGACGGTTCCGTACTGCGTGGCGCCGAGTCCGGTCGCGCCCCGCGTCGCACCCGTGTGCTGATCCTCGGCGTCAATGGCTTCATCGGCAATCACCTGTCCGAGCGCCTGCTGCGCGACGACCGATACGAGGTGTATGGCCTGGACATCGGCTCGGATGCCATCGAGCGCCTGCGCAGCCATCCGAATTTCCACTTCGTCGAAGGCGACATCAGCATCCACTCCGAGTGGATCGAATACCACATCAAGAAGTGCGACGTGATCCTGCCACTGGTCGCGATTGCCACACCGATCGAGTACACCCGCAACCCGCTGCGGGTGTTCGAGCTGGACTTTGAAGAGAACCTGAAACTGGTTCGTTACTGCGTCAAATACAACAAACGCGTGATCTTCCCATCGACCTCCGAAGTGTATGGCATGTGCCAGGACCAGAACTTCGATGAAGACACCTCCAACCTCATCGTCGGTCCGATCAACAAACAGCGCTGGATCTACTCGATCTCCAAGCAACTGCTTGACCGGGTGATCTGGGCCTACGGCCAGAAAGGCCTGAACTTCACGTTGTTCCGTCCCTTCAACTGGATGGGCCCACGCCTCGACCGCCTGGACTCGGCACGTATCGGCAGTTCCCGCGCGATCACCCAGCTGATCCTCAACCTGGTGGAAGGCACGCCGATTCGCCTGTTCGATGGCGGTGAGCAAAAACGCTGCTTCACTGACATTGCCGACGGCGTAGAAGCCCTGGCGCGGATCATCGACAACGAGAACGACGCCTGCAACGGCCAGATCATCAACATCGGCAACCCGGACAACGAAGCCAGCATCCGCCAGTTGGGCGAAGAGCTGTTGCGTCAGTTCGAAGCGCACCCGTTGCGCGACAACTTCCCGCCGTTCGCCGGGTTCCGCGATGTCGAAAGCAAAGCGTTCTACGGCACCGGTTATCAGGACGTGTCGCACCGCAAACCAAGCATCGCCAATGCCAAGCGCCTGCTGGACTGGACGCCGACCGTGGAAATGAGTGAAACCATCGGCAATACGCTGGACTTCTTCTTGCGTGAAGCCATGCTCGAAATCGCGGACAAGCGCTAATGCAGGCGGGCCTGCGGATTGATGTCGACACTTACCGAGGCACCCGCGAGGGGGTGCCGCGGCTGCTGGAAATGCTTGAAGAAGCACAGGTCAAGGCGACGTTTTTCTTCAGTGTCGGGCCGGACAACATGGGGCGTCACTTGTGGCGCCTGATCCGGCCGCAATTTCTCTGGAAAATGCTCCGTTCCAACGCGGCAGGCCTGTACGGCTGGGACATCTTGCTGGCCGGTACCGCGTGGCCCGGTAAACCGATCGGCCGTGATCTAGGGCATTTGATGCGTCAAACCGTGGCAGCCGGGCATGAAGTCGGCCTGCACGCCTGGGATCACCACGGCTGGCAGGCCAATGCCGGACGCTGGAGTGACAAGCAGCTGGTCGAGCACCTTCGTCGGGGCGTCGACACCCTCGCCGACATCATCGGGCAAAACGTCGAATGCTCAGCGTCCGCCGGGTGGCGGGCAGACGAGCGCGTGATAGAGGCCAAGCAGGCATTCAGTTTTCGCTACAACAGCGATTGCCGGGGCCAGAGCCTGTTCCGGCCGCGATTGGCCGATGGTGGCTTGGGAGCTCCGCAAATTCCGGTGGACTTACCAACGTTCGATGAGGTGGTGGGCCCCACCGTGGCGGCCAAGGACTTCAACGCTTTCATTCTTGATCGCTTCAGCCCCGAAAAACTCAACGTCTACACGATCCATGCCGAAGTAGAAGGGATTCTGATGGCCAACGATTTTCGTCAACTGCTGGCCGATGCGCGCCAGCGAAACATCCGTTTTCAACCCTTGGGCGATCTGCTGCCCGAGGTACCCGACACCTTGCCGGTTGGCCGAGTGCTGCGTGGCGCGCTCGAAGGGCGCGAAGGTTGGTTGGGAGTGCAAGGCGTATGAGCAAGCACTGGGCATTGCCGTTGTTGCTGGCCATCTTCGCTCTGGCGTATCTGCTGCCGCTGGGCAGCCATGGCTTATGGATTCCCGACGAAACCCGCTACGCCCAGATCAGCCAGGACATGCTCCTGAGCGGCAACTGGGTGTCGCCGCATTTCATGAGCCTGCGCTATTTCGAAAAACCGGTGGCCGGTTACTGGATGATTGCCGCCAGTCAGGCACTGTTCGGTCAGAACCTGTTCGGCGTGCGCTTCGCCTCGGCCCTGAGCACCGGGCTCAGCGTGTTGCTGTGTTACCTCATCGCCCGCCGTCTGTGGAACGAACCACGCAAGAGTTTTGCCTGCGCACTGCTGTACATGAGCCTCACCGTCATCGCCGGTGCTGCGGGCTACGCCAACCTCGATCCGCAATTCACCTTTTGGGTCAACCTGAGTCTGGTGGCCTTGTGGTTTGCCCTGGACAGCGCCGGCCGTGGCCAACGCCTTGTGGGCTGGGCCGTGCTGGGACTGGCCTGCGGCATGGGTTTCATGACCAAGGGTTTCCTCGCCTGGCTGTTGCCAGTGCTGATCGCCCTGCCCTGGATGCTCTGGCAAAAACGTTGGCGTGAACTGCTGATCTACGGCCCGCTGGCGATCGTCGTGGCCATCGCTGTCAGCCTGCCCTGGGTCTTGGCGGTGCATGCGCAGGAACCGGATTACTGGCGATTCTTCTTCTGGCACGAACACATCCGCCGTTTTGCCGGGGACGATGCGCAGCACGACGCGCCGTGGTGGTACTACTTGCCGTTATTGGTTGCGTTCAGCCTGCCGTGGGTGGCGCTGTTGCCACCGGCGCTCAAGCAAGCGTGGCAAACACGTCGCCAGGCGAATATCGCGTTCCTGTTGCTGTGGTTGCTGATGCCGCTGATTTTTTTCAGCCTGAGCAAAGGTAAGCTGCCGAGCTACATCCTGCCGTGCCTGTTGCCATTGGCGTTGCTGCTGGGGCACGCACTGGTGGACCGCTTGAAGATTGAGCAAGGCCGGGTACTGGGCATCAATGGTCTGCTGAACCTGCTGCTGGGCCTGACGATTCTGGTGGCCCTGGTCTACCTGCAACTGAAAAAACCGCTCTACAACCATGAACTGCACAACCTGGTGCTGGTGTTCATCGGTCTGACCGGCTGGATCATGGCCAACCTGCTGCAAGCCTTCAGACCTTTGCAATGCTGGGCGGCGCCAGCCTTCGGCAGTCTGCTGCTGATTGCCTTGTTGCCGGTCGGGCTGCCCGAGTCGGTGGTCGCCAACAAAATGCCCGACCAATTCATCCTCGAGCATGCCCAGGAACTCAGCCAGACCGATCAGTTGCTGAGCAACGACCTCGGCGCCGCCGGAGCGTTGGCCTGGCGCCTGAAACGCCCGGACGTGGCGTTGTACAACACGATAGGCGAATTGAAATATGGCCTCGCCTATCCTGACGGCGCACAGCAGCAAGTCGACCCGAACCAGGTTCAAACGTGGATGCGCGACGCCCGCCAGAGTGGTTCGGTCGGTGTGGTCATGCGCATCAAGGGTGACGACGAACTGCGCGAAATCGAACTGCTACCCAAGGATGGCAAGCGTTATGAACAAGGCAACATTGTGATTCTGATTTTTCCTCAGGAGGCGTCATGAGCCTGTTATTGCTCTTGACCGCCTGCCTGCTGACCTGCCTGGGCCAGATCGCCCAGAAATACGCCGTTGAAAGCTGGCGCGACAGGGCGTCGCTCTGGAGCGAGAAACTGCGTTCGCCGTGGTTGTGGCTGGCGCTTGCCTCTCTGGGATTGGGCTTGCTGGTGTGGCTGCTGGTGTTGCAACGCCTCGAAGTCGGCATTGCCTACCCGATGCTGAGCCTCAATTTCGTACTGATCACCCTGGTCGCCCGCTTCGTTTTCCACGAAACCATCGACCGTCGCCACTGGTTGGGCGTGGCGCTGGTGATCGGTGGCGTGGTGCTGCTGGGGCAACAGACATGAACCTGCGTCGCGGAATCACCTTCGCGTTGAGCAGCGTGCTGCTGGTCAGTGCCGCACAACTGGGCATGCGCTGGAGCATGAGTCGCCTGCCATCGCCCGAACACTGGCTCACCACCAGCATCGATCTGTCCGCTGTCGCCGTGGTGCTGGTCGCCATTCTCGCTTACGCCCTGTCGATGCTCTGCTGGCTCGCCGCCCTGCGGGATTTACCGCTGGGCCGGGCCTATTCGCTGCTGAGCATCAGCTACGCGCTGGTGTACCTGCTGGCCGCCAGCCTGCCGCTGTTCAACGAAGCGTTCAGCCTTTCAAAAACCATCGGGGTGGCCCTGGTCATCCTCGGTGTCATTACCATTAATTCTCGCCCTGCTCGCGCGCCCGAACTCAGGAGTGCCCCATGAAAATCAGTGTATTTGGTAGCGGTTACGTTGGTCTGGTGCAAGCCGCCGTCCTGGCAGAAGTTGGCCACGACGTGGTCTGCATGGACATTGACGAGAAGAAAGTTGAACTGCTGCAACAAGGCCACGTGAGCATTTTCGAGCCGGGGCTGGCCAGCCTGGTGCGCGAAGGCCTGGAAGGCAAACGTCTACAGTTCACCACCGACGAAAAACTCGCGGTGCAGCATGGCCAGGTGTTGTTTATCGCGGTCGGCACACCGTCCCGGGACGATGGTTCGGCGGATCTGCGTTATGTGCTGTCGGTGGGAGAAGCCGTGGCGCGTCATCGTGAACAACCGGTGATTCTGGTGGAGAAATCCACGGTGCCGGTGGGCACGGGGGACACCTTGCGCGCGCATATCGACAAGTGCCTGATCAAAGTCGGTCGGCTGTTGCAGTTCGATATCGTCTCCAACCCGGAATTTTTGAAAGAAGGCTCTGCCGTGGCCGATTGCCGGCGCCCGGACCGGATCGTCATCGGCTGCGAACGCGATGAGGTGCGTGACGTAATGCGTGACCTCTACGCGCCCTTCAACCGCAACCATGACCGGGTCATGTTCATGGACCTGCGCAGCGCCGAGCTCACCAAGTACGCCGCCAACTGCATGCTGGCGACCAAGATCAGCTTCATCAACCAGATCGCCGAACTGGCCGAACACCTGGGCGCCGACATCGAATCGGTGCGCCTGGGCATCGGCGCCGATTCGCGCATTGGCTATCACTTCATCTACCCCGGTTGCGGTTATGGCGGCTCGTGCTTTCCCAAGGACATGCGCGCGCTGATCCACAGCGCTGAAGAGGCGCATTGCTCCAGCGATCTGCTGCAAGCGGTAGAAGCGATCAACCAACGTCAGAAGCACAAGCTGTTCGAGCGCATCAATGCGTTCTACAAGGGCGATTTGCGCGGCAGGACCTTTGCCGTGTGGGGGCTGGCGTTCAAACCGAACACCGACGACATGCGTGATGCACCGAGCCGGGTGCTGCTGGAATCGCTGTTTGCCGCCGGGGCCAACGTCCGCGCGTTCGACCCGGAAGCCATGCAGGAAACCCAGCAGCTGTATCCCGATGAATCCAAGTTGATGCTCATGGGCACACCGGAGTCGGTATTGTCCGGCGCTGACGCCTTGATCATTTGCACCGAATGGCAGCAGTTCAAGGCCCCGGATTTCAGCCTGATCCAACAGCGGCTCAACGCACCGGTGATCTTCGACGGACGCAACCTGTACGACGCCGATCGCCTGGCCCGCGCCGGTTTCATGTACTTCCCGATGGGGCGCGGTGAATCGCGCAATCTGCCGATTCCGCATCAGCAGTGGCTCGCTGCTTCGGTCACCGCTTGATTGCGACATCACCCGGTATCCGCCGACAGTCTCTGGGGCTAGGGCTGTTGGCGCTGCTGCTGTTCAGCGCCGGGTTGTATCAACAGGCAGTGATCGGCTTCGATTCGCGTTTTGTGCTGTTCGCTCAGGAAATGCTGCGCCATGGGCCGACATTTTTTCCGACCACCTATGGCCAGCCGTATGCGGATTATTCTGCGCTGACGACGCTGTTCATCTGGTTGCTGTCGCTGCCGTTCGGGCAGGTCAACAGTTTGACTGCCTGGTTGCCGAGCGCCATTGCCGGGGCGGTGATCGTCACGTTGATGTACCGGTTGCTGGCGCCCTACTCCCAACGCTGGGCGTTGCTGAGCATCGCCCTGATGATGTTGACCAATACCTTTGTCACCGAAACCCGTGCCGTGTCCCAGGATCTGATGCTCGCGGCGGTGGCATTTGCGGTGTTCTACCTGGGCTATGCCGCCGATTATTTCGCCGCAAAGCGCCGGTGGTGGCTGATCTTTGCCTTGTTGCTAATAGGTTTCGGGATTCGCGGGCCGATCGGGCTGGTGATTCCCACGGGCATGCTGTGCAGCTATTTCTTGCTCAATCGACAATGGCAGCATTTTTTTGGTTTTGGCCTGATGGCTTCGGTGCTGCTGGCCGTGTGCGTTGGCGTGCTGTTGTGGCTGGCGGAAACCATCGGCGGCCCGGAGTTCATGCACGACGTGGTGCGCATGCAGATCCTGGGGCGCCTGGACGGTAGCGAAGGCGTCAGCGGTTCGCTGTATTACTTCACCAGCTCGGTGGGCAACTATGCGCTCGCGTATCCGTTGGCGTTGCTGGTACTGGCCGCGGTCTGGCTGACAAATCCGCGGCAGGCCGGTCCTGCTTTGCGCCTGTTGCAATACTGCACGGCAGCCGGGCTGATCGTGATGGTCGGGCTCTCGATCCCCCAGGCAAAAAAGGCCCGCTACCTGCTGCCGATGTTGCCCATGGCGGCGATCATTGCGGCGTATCCGTTTCAGGTGGTGCAAGGTCGGGTATTTGAGTGGTTGCGGGGGTTGATGCAAGGGCTGTGGTTGTTGATCCCGGCTCTATTGGTCGTTGGATTGATGGTCGCTCACCGACGTTTTTCCGAGCAAATGCCGACGCTGACTGCAATTTTGATCATTCTTGGCGTGCTGCAAGTCATTGCCCTGGCGGTGCTCTTTCGGCCCCGCTGGCGGGTTCAGACACTGGCCTTGTGCGCGGTCCTGGCGTTGTGGTTGGTCTATATTCTGGTATTCGAACCGGTCGAACGCCGACTCTACGACACCCGGACCTTCAGCCGCGCGGCATTCGCACTTGTCCAGAAAGACCCGGCGCCTCTGGTCCTGCACGCCATGGGTAAAGACGCCAAGGCGATCAAGTTCATGGTCAACATCGAGCAGGACTTACAGCCGGTTTTCACCGAATCGACCCAAGAACTGGAAAACCTTCAGGGGCCGCATTGGCTGATGATGGATGAAAGCGACTACCGCGCCCTGCAGGGCACGCCGTTGGGTGCATTGCCGCCCGTTTTGAGCGGCCGTTTCGACAAAAACGATTTCGTCCTGCTGCACCTCAATCCCTTGTAGCAGCTGCCGAGCCTGCGAGGCTGCGTTCGGCGACGCAGTCGTCGTGAACCCAGGCAACGCGGTGTTTCAGGAAGACCTCATGCGCATGTCTTGCGACGACTGCGTCGCCGAACGCAGCCTCGCAAGCTCGACAGCTGCTACAGTCGCCCGCATGAATTTCACTATTCGCCGTGCCCAACTTACCGACGCTGCTGCCCTCCCCGCCATTGAGCGGGAAGTTACTGTTAACCGCGGTTGAGCATGCCCGGGATCGAGAACTCTACGGTCTGACGCTGACCACGTTCCGCGACTTGCCGTGGAATGAACCGTTTTATCAGGGCATGGGCTTTGAAACATTGAGCCCTGCACAATTGGGTCCGCGATTAGCGACTGTATTAAACGACGAAGTCGCCCACGGCTTACCCGGTGAGCGACGTTGTGCGATGCGTTTGAGCCTTAGAGCGGCGCCTTCAAATCAACCCCCAACGCCTGGGCAAACGCCTTCACCAGAGGACTGCGCACGGTGTTGTGGCGAAGGATCAGATTGAACGGCGTGACGATGTTGATCAGGTCCGGGCGCACCGCCCGGAACTGCCCCTGAGCCACCATTGATGCGGCGTAATGCTGGGGCAGAAAACCCACGAAACGCCCGGTCTTGATCAGTAATGCCACCGCTTCGACCTGGGTGGCCGAGGCGGAAAAGCTGTCGTAGTGGGCAAAATTCAGTTTGTCGCGATGGATCGCGTAACGGTGGTTGATGCACTCGTAATCCTTGAGCACATGACTGCCGATTTCTGCGTCCGGCACCGAGAATAACGGATGACCGACCGCGCAATAAACTTCGGAGCGTTCTTCATAAAGCGCGTAGTAGTCAAACTCTTCGCGCTTCTGATAAACCGGCACGATCCCCGCCACTAATCGCCCCTCTACCACGCCTCTTTCCACCTCATCCAACTGAGAGGATTGAAGTTGGAACCTGACTTTAGGCGATGTCTCATTAATTATTCTAAGTGCAGCAACTAACGGCGAATTAACATCGGAAATCGTATTATCAATAACCCCCACACCAAGGTCACCGATCAGTTCGTTTTGCGCTGAACTAAGCCGATCACGAAAGTTGTCGACCGAGGCAAATAAATCAATCGACGCCTGATACACCAGACGTCCCTCTTCGGTCAGGTGAAAACCCTCGCGACCTCGGGTACACAGGCGCATGCCGATACGAATCTCCAGGTCGGAGATCTGTTTGCTGATGGCTGCCAGTCCCACATTCAGCTCGTTCTGGGCGGCACTGAAGCCGCCGGCCTCAACCACAGCCTTAAACACTTTGAGCAGTTTGAAGTCCAGACCGCTGAGGGTCAGCGGTGCCCGATGGCTCGTTTTCAACGGCGGGTTTCCGGAATTGGAAAGTGGGGTTTCCATAATGCCTATTTACCTCTGGCGCCCTATTCAACAACCTGTGTCCAACAACAAAAATAGTGCTGGTAAATAATAATGACCACAGAAAACCAGGCTTGGCAACCGCTAATAAATCCCGCACATCAGTGCCAACTCACTGATTTCGAACTATTAAAAGCTGACACTTCGATCAGCTCTCGCAACGATGCAACTGCCCTCTTGAAAACTGCTTAGGCCAAACCACGCCCAATTGATTTGTGGCGAGTGTTTCATGCCCGGCACACCGATTTCAGTTCGCTTTACCGACGAGGAAAACAACAATGTCTCAAACCACCGACCGTCTCTGGGGTGCTCGCTTCAAAAGCGGCCCGTCCGAAGCCCTGGCGGCCTTGTCCCGTTGCCCCGAGCGCTACTTTCGCCTCACCCCGTATGACCTCGCCGGTTCCAAGGCACATGCCCGTGAATTGCAGCGCGCCGGGCTGCTGAGCGAACAAGAAACCCAAACCATGCTCGACGCTCTTGAGCGCATCGGTGATGACTTTCGCGCCGGCAGCATCGCACCGACGCTGGACGATGAAGACGTCCACACCTTCATCGAACGCCTGCTGACCGAACGCCTCGGCGCGCTGGGCGGCAAGCTTCGCGCTGGCCGTTCACGCAACGACCAGACCGCCAACGACTTGCGCCTGTTCCTGCGTGATCATGTCCGCACCCTGGCCGTTGAAGTGCTGGCCCTGCAGCAAGCGCTGGTGGATCAGGCCGAGCAACACATCGAAAGCATCTGCCCGGGGTTCACTCACCTGCAGCAAGCTCAACCCATCGTTTTCGCTCACCACTTGCTGGCCCACGCCCAATCGATGTTGCGTGATGTGCAACGTCTGGTGGATTGGGACGTACGCACTTCGTTGTCGCCACTGGGTGCTGCGGCCATGGCCGGTTCCGCCATCGCTCGCCTGCCTCAGCAGTCGGCCAAGGAAATGGGTTACAGCGGCGTGTGTGAAAACTCCATCGACGCCGTGGCCAGCCGCGATCACGTTGCCGAGTTCCTGTTCATTGCCAGCATGCTCGGGATCAACATTTCCCGCCTCGCCGAAGAGTTCTGCCTGTGGTCGTCGCGGCAGTTTCGCTGGGTCGCACTGGACGATGCCTACGCCACCGGCAGCTCGATCATGCCGCAGAAGAAAAACCCGGACATCGCTGAACTGGCACGCGGCAAGGCGGGTCGCCTGATCGGCAACCTGACCGGCCTGCTTTCCACACTGAAATCCCTGCCGCTGTCGTACAACCGCGACTTGAGCGAAGACAAAAACGGCGTACTCGACAGTGTCGACACCCTGCTGCTGGTGCTGCCAGCCATGGCCGGGATGGTCGCGACCATGAAGGTCAACGTCGAAGAGTTGCGTCGTCAGGCACCACTGGGTTTCACCCTCGCCACCGAAGTCGCCGACTGGCTGGCCATGCGCGGCGTGCCGTTCAAGGAAGCTCACGAAATCACCGGTGCGCTGGTCCAGGCCTGTGAGAAACACGACATCGAATTGTGGGAAGCCTCGCCAGCGTTGTTCGCCGAGATTGATCCGCGCCTGACCGCGGAAGTGCGCGAGAGCCTGACCCTCGAAGCTGCCATCGCCGCCCGCAGTGGCTGGGGCGGCACCGCGCCGCAACAGGTGCGCGAGCAGATCGGCCGCTTGAAAACCGCCCTCGCCGCGCAGCAAGAGTGGACCGAGAACTATCAGGGCTTCCGCCTCTGAAGCAGAACACAAAACCTGTGGGAGCGGCGGTGCGACGATTCGACTTGCTCGCGAAGGGGCCGTGTCAGTCACCATTTATGTTGAATGACACACCGCATTCGCGAGCAAGTCGAATCGTCGCACCGCCGCTCCCACAGGGATTGTGGTTGGCCTGAATTACCAAGTGTACGGAGAAACAACATGAGCCAGACTCAGGCAGAACGACTCCAGTCGGAGCGCAAACTGGCGGAAAACCAGTTCGATATTACCCAATACCACCATGTGCCACGGCGCTACTACGGGCGGATCTTCTTCGCCACCGTCATCGTCATTGCAATTCTCGGGCTGGTGCGGGCCTTCGCCGAAGGCAAGATCGAGTGGTCTTACATCGGCCAGTTCCTCACTTCCCAAGCGATCATGTGGGGCTTGCTCAACACCATCGTCATGGCGGTGCTGGCCATGGCGCTGGGCATTGTTTTCGGGGTGATCACCGCGATCATGCGCATGTCGGCCAACCCGATCCTGCGCTACGTGGCAGTGACCTACACCTGGCTGTTTCGCGGCACGCCACTGATTCTGCAACTGCTGTTGTGGTTCAACCTGGCGCTGATCTTCCCCACCATCGGCATCCCCGGCCTGTTCGAAATGGACACCGTGAGCCTGATGACGCCGTTCGTGGCCGCCCTGCTCGGCTTGAGCATCAACCAGGGCGCCTACACCGCCGAAGTGGTGCGTGCCGGCCTGTTGTCGGTGGACACCGGCCAGTACGAAGCCGCCAAGTCGATCGGTATGCCGCGCCTGCAAGCGCTGCGCCGGATCATCCTGCCGCAAGCCATGCGGGTCATCATTCCGCCGGTCGGTAACGAGTTCATCGGCATGGTGAAAATGACCTCGCTGGCGAGCGTCATCCAGTACTCGGAACTGCTCTACAACGCCCAGAACATCTACTACGCCAACGCCCGGGTCATGGAGCTGCTGATCGTCGCCGGTATCTGGTACCTGGCCACCGTCACCGTCCTGTCCTTCGGTCAAAGTCGTCTGGAGCGTCGTTTCGCTCGCGGCGCCGGCAAGCGTTCTTGAGGAGTTCAACATGAGAAGCATCGTCAAGGCCGTGAGCCTGAACAAGTACTACGACCATTTCCACGCCCTTAAGGACATCAACATCGAAGTCGAGCAAGGCGAAGTGCTGTGCATCATCGGTCCGTCCGGCTCCGGCAAAAGCACCTTGCTGCGTTGCATCAACCAGCTGGAAAAAATCGACAAGGGTGGCCTGTGGGTCGACGGCGAACTGGTGGGTTACCGGATCGTCGGCAACAAACTGCACGAACTCAACGAATCGCAGATCGCCCGTCAACGCCTGTCCACCGGCATGGTGTTCCAGCGCTTCAACCTGTTCCCGCACATGACCGTGCTGCAAAACATCATCGAAGGGCCGTGCCAGGTGCTCAAGCGTTCGCCCAAAGAGGCGCACGAAGAAGCCGTGGAATTGCTCGCTCGCGTCGGCCTCGCCGACAAGCGCAACAGCTACCCGATCGAACTCTCGGGTGGTCAGCAACAACGCGTCGCCATTGCCCGTGCATTGGCCATGCGGCCCAAGCTGATGCTGTTCGATGAACCCACTTCGGCACTCGACCCGGAACTGGTCGGTGAGGTGCTGTCGGTGATGCGCGACCTCGCGCAAACCGGCATGACCATGATCGTCGTCACCCATGAACTGGGCTTCGCTCGCGAGGTTTCCAACCGCATGGTGTTCATGGACGGCGGGCAGATCGTGGAGGCTGGAAGCCCCGAAGAAATACTAATAAGTCCGCAAAACCCACGCACCCAAAGCTTCATTTCTGCCGTTCGAACCTAAGCGCCAGTCTCAGAAACCAAGAGCTGCGTAATAACACTCATAAGAGAACGACCATGAAGAACATAGTTATCCCAGCAGTACTCGCAGGCGTTATGGCTTCCGGCTTCACCTGGGCCGCCGAACTACCGGCCAGCATCAAATCAAAGGGCGAGGTCGTGGTAGCGATCATGCCGAACTACCCGCCGATGGACTTCAAGGACCCGGCCACCAACACTCTCACGGGGCTCGACTATGACCTGGGCAATGCCCTGGCCGAACGTCTTGGCGTGAAGATCAAATGGCAGGAAACCGGCTTCGAGCAAATGATCAATGCGCTGACCACCGACCGCGTGGACATGGTGATGTCGGGCATGACCGACACCGCTGAACGCCAGGCCAGCGTGACCTTCGTCGACTACTTCACCAGCGGCCCGCAGTTCTACACCTTGCAGAAGAACAAGGATTTCAACGAGATCATCGACCTGTGCGGCAAGAAAGTCGGCACCAGTCGCCGCACCACCTTCCCGGCGGAAATCGCCGAGTGGAGCAAGGCCAACTGCGAAGCCGCCGGCAAGCCTGCGATCAACGTGATCGGCACCGAAGGCTCGGCGGACGCCCGTGCGCAACTGCGTCAAAGCCGTATCGACGCCGCCATGCAGGGCAGCGAGACCTTGTCCTACCTGAAGACTCAGGAAAAGGACATGTACAAAACCGTGGGTCTGCCGATCTCCAAGCAGTTCACCGGGCTGGGCGTGAGCAAGAAAAAGCCTGAGCTGAGTGAGGCGGTGAAGGTCGCGTTGCAGAGCATGGTGGATGACGGCAGCTACCAGGCGATCCTGAAGAAGTGGGATCTGGAGTTGGGTGCGATCAAGACTGTGACCATTAACGCCGGCAAATAAGTTTGCTCCCACCGGGTCAAGTGCTGATCACAAACATGGCAGACGACCCGGATTAAATGTGGGAGCGGGCTTGTTCGCGAATGCGGTGTGTCATTCAACATCAATGTCGACTGACACACCGCATTCGCGAGCAAGCCCGCTCCCACAGGTTTCGCGTTTTACCAATAAGTAAATGGAGCGCTACTGATGTCCTCCTCGCCACAACTCACCTGGCCCGACCAGCACAAAGCCTGCCTCGCCCTGGCCTTCGACCTCGACGGCCCGACCGGCGATGCCATGCTCAACGGCTCAATCTGGCGCAAGCCCGAGTACTTCGGTTTCGGCGGTTACGGCCCTTACCGCGCCCTGCCACGAATCCTCGATGTACTCGATGAGTTCCGGATCCCGACGACGTTTTTCGTCCCGGCCTGGGTCGTGGAGAACTGGCCGAAACAGTGCCAGGCGATTGTCGAGCGCGGGCATGAAGTGGCCTACCACGGTTACAAACACGAATCCTTTTACGCCCTGACGCTGGAACAGCAAAAGGACGTGATGAAGAAATCCCGCGAGGTGTTCTGGAAGCACTTGAACATCCGCGCCGAAGGTTTCCGCACCCCGTCCGGCGACTGGCGCGCCGAAACCCCGGCGATGCTGGTGGACGCCGGCGTGACCTATTCCAGTAGCATGCGCGGTGATGACCGGCCGTACCTGGTGAAAGTGCCGGGCCACGACACGCCGTTGGTGGAAATCCCCGGCCGCTGGGAAATGGACGACTACGCCTCCCTCGCTTACACCCGCGCGCCGGACTTTCCTTCGGGACTGGACCGCACCGCCAGCTACGCGCTGACCCTCGATAACTGGTGCCGCGAGTACGACGGCGCCATGAACGAAGGGTTGTGCCTGACCACCCTGTTCCACCCCAAGATAACCGGCAAACCAGGACGCATCCTGCTGCTGGAAAAACTCTTCGAACACATGCGCCAGCGCGATGACGTGTGGTTCGCCACCTGCCGCGATGTCGCCCAGTGGTGGCTGAAGGAGCATCACCATGGCTGAGTCCACTGTCTGGCCCAAAGGCTACCGCTGCGCCGTGGTGCTGACCGTCGATTACAACGACATCCACGGCATCCTCACCCAGGCCCCGGAAGTCGCCGGGCGCGACAAGACGCTGTCGGTCTGGCGCTATGGCACCCAACGCGGCGTCGACCGGTTGCTCGGTTTATTCGAAGCACTGGGGGTTTCCAGCAGTTGGTTTGTGCCCGGTATCGTCGCCGAGGAAAACCCCGGGCACATTCGGGCAATCCAGGCAGGCGGGCATGAAATTGCCTGCGCCGGATATCGCCATCAGAACTACGACAACTTGAGTCTCGCCGAGCAAAGCGCCGAGATTGCCAAAGGCTGCGAGGCGCTGACCGCGCTGACGGGGCAGCGCCCGACGGGGTTTCGCATTCCGGCCGGTAACGGTGCGCCGGGTTTCATCGAGGCGTTGAAGGATCACGGCATTTGCTGGTCATCGTCGTGGCGCGGTGATGATTTGCCGTTTGCTCACCCGACCGCGCCCGACGTCATTGAGTTGCCGTTGCACTACGAACTGGAAGACGAACCCTACTTCGCCTTCAACCTCAGCCCGGCCGTGCCGCCGGCGCAATCGCGCATCGCTTCTTACAGCCACACCCTGGGCAACCTGCAAATGGACTTCGCCGGGTTTCACCGGTTTGGCTTGTGTTATGTGCTGCGGCTCCATCCGGAGATCATTGCTACGCCCGGGCGGATTGGCGTACTGCGCGAGTTGCTGGAGGGGATTCAACAGCACGATGACGCGTGGATTGCCACGGGCGCCGACGTCGCGCAATGGTGGGCTGAATCGGCTCGGCCGGTGACCGAGGACCATCCGGCGGCCGTGTATGAGCGACATTATCGGGATTACCTTTCATGAGTGAGCGGATGCAGCGATTGGCGCAGTTCTGCGTCGACACCCGATTCGAAGACTTGCCGCCCGCACTGGTGGCACAAGCCAAGCGGCACATACTCGACACCTTCGGCGCGACCCTGGCCGGGGCTGGCAGCGATGTCGCGAAACAGGCACGTCAGGTGTTCGACGGTGAAGTCGGGAGCGCGCTGATCTGGGGCACCGATCAGCGCACTGGCGCGGCTCAGGCCGCCATGCTCAATGGTGTCGCCGCCCATGCCCTGGAACTGGACGACACCGGCGGCTGCGACCATTCCGGTGCGGTGGTGCTGCCGGCGGTCATGGCGGCGGTGTCGATGTCTGGAAAACCGGTGAATGGCCGGGAGTTGATCACGGCCGTGGTGATCGGCTACGAAATCGGCCGCCGGGTGCTCGAAGCCTGCGGCAGTTATTCGGCCCACAACGGCGCCGGCTGGCACTCCACCGCCACCTGCGGCGTGTTCGGCGCGGCGGCGGCCAGTGCGCGAATTCTCGGGCTGGATACCGCGCAAACCGTCTCGGCGCTGGGCATTGCCGGCAGTTTCAGTGGGGGGTTGTGGGCATTCATCCACGACGGTTCGCAAAGCAAGAAACTTCACAGCGGTCGTGCCGCCGAGGGTGGATTGCTGGCAGCACGATTTGCCCAACGCGGCATCACCGGGCCGACGAAGTTGTTCGACGATGTCTGGGGCGGGTTTCTCAAGACCCTGGCCAGTGAGACTGCACAACCTGAAGCGCTGGATGCCGATCTGGGCGTCGTATGGAAACTTTCTCGTTGTTCAATCAAGCCATACGCGGCGTGCCGAGGAACCCATTCGGCAATCGATGCGTTGGGACTGCTGCTGGATCAGCTGCAGGTCGGCGCGGACCAGGTCGAGGATGTTCAGGTGTCGTTGTGCGGGTTTCTGCAGGACATGTGCGGCGGGCGCGACGTCGGCACGTTGGCAGCGGCGCAGATGAGCCTGCCGTATGCCCTCGCGGTGCGGCTGGTGCAGGGTCATTGCCGATTGGATGCTTATGACGATGAACAACGGGGCGATCCGCGGATTGCTCACTGGATGTCGCGCATCCGTCTTGAAGTGGACTCGCAACTGTCAGAGGATGGCGAGCCCATCGTCAGCGTGCGGACCGTGGACGGTCGGCAGGCGAGCTTGTGTGTCGACCCGCCGTTGGGTGCGCCGGGCAATCCGTTGAGTGATGCGGCGTTGGAGCAGAAGTTTTTCAGTCTGGCAGGGCGGGTGATGTCGCGACAGCAGGCTGTGGAACTACTCGGGCAGTTGCAGCGACTGGAAACGCTTGAATCGGTTCGTTCGCTGGATCGGTGGCTCACTTGACTATGTCGTTGTCTGTGCGGGCCTCTTCGCGAGCAAGCCCGCTCCCACAGGGGAATGCGTTCCAAATGTGGGAGCGGGCTTGCTCGCGAATGGCCGCGACGCGGTACATCGGCGAACACCACAAAATCTGAATAAGGATATTTGCACCACCGTGGCCACTTACTCACTCGTTATCCGCCGGTTGATGATCGTTTCGCTGACCATCGTCGTCAGCCGCGCCATCACCAGCCCGCTGCTGACGTTGTTCCTGAGCAACAAACTCGGCCTCAACCAACAGGATGTTGGCTTGCTGCTGGGCATCGCGGTGTTCATCGCCACCCTGCTCGCGCTCTACGGCGGTTACATCATCGACCGCCTCGAAAAGCGCCGGCTGCTGATCCTCGCGATGCTCTCCAGCGCCATCGGCTTTGTACTGCTGACCTTCGCCGAAAACCTCTACCTGACCACCGCCACCCTGGTGATCACCGAAACCGCCTCGGCGCTGTTCCTGATCGGTTCGAAGGCGATCCTCAGCGAAAACCTGCCCATGGGCCAGCGCGCCAAGGCGTTTTCCCTGCGCTACACCTTGACCAACATCGGCTACGCCACCGGCCCGATGCTGGGCGTGGTGATTGCCGGGGTGTATCCGATTGCACCGTTCCTGATCGCTGGCGGTATCGCGTTCTTCAGTATTTTCCTGATGATCGGGATACCGAAGGACTCGGCCCAGACACCTGCAATCGGCCAGCCCCAGAGTTTTCTCAAGACGCTGGTCACCCTGAAAAACGACCGCACGCTGATCATGTTCACCTGCGGTTGCCTGCTCAGTACCGTGGTCCACGGCCGTTTCACCCTGTACCTGTCGCAATACCTGCTGGTGACCCACGACTCCAAACGGGCACTGGAAACCATGGCCGCCCTGCTCGCCTGCAACGCGATCAGCGTGATCCTGCTGCAATACCAGATCGGCCGTTTCCTCAAACGCGAGCAATTGCGTTACTGGATCGCGGGCGGTACCAGCCTGTTCATCGTCGGGCTGATCGGTTTCAGCCTGGCCGACAGCCTTGTGAGCTGGTGCGTGGCCATGTTCATCTTCACCCTCGGTGAAATGATCATTTACCCCGCCGAATTCCTCTTCGTCGACACCCTGGCCCCGGAAGAGCTGCGCGGCAGCTATTACGGCGCGCAAAACCTCGCGGCCCTCGGCGGTGCCCTGAGCCCGGTGATTTGCGGTTACCTGCTGATGCACACTCCGCCGCCAACGATGTTTTATGCCCTGAGCGCGCTGACCGCCATGGGCGGTTTCCTGTGTTTCATGAGCGGTCGTCGGGTGGCCTTACAGCAAAATTAATGCACTAAAACTGCATTAATATGAATTTGTCAGCATCAGGAATGAACGGCACACTGTGCCCGTTCCTCCCCCAATAGTTGGAACAACTTCAAGGGCTTTCTGGGTATCCCAGCTAAGCCTTTTTTTTGCCTCGGTTTTTTTCAACGGATCGTCTGCCTCATGTTCGCTCGCTGGTTTCCCGCCGCCATCAACACCCGCCCCTCCGAATGGAGCCGGGCCGCCATCGGCATGTCCTTGGGCACGATGTTCAGCGTCTGGCTGTGCAGCCAGGTATTCGGCATGCAAGTGGCGCAGCACTTGATCGGTCCGCTGGGTGCATCGGCCGTGTTGTTGTTTGCAGTGTCCTCCGGCGCCCTCGCCCAGCCTTGGTCGATTCTTGGCGGCTACCTCAGCGCCGGGGTGGTTTCGCTGCTGGTCGCTCACGTGCTCGGACGAACCCTCGGCAGCGCATGCCTGGCGGCCGGCATGGCATTGATTCTGATGTGCTGGCTGCGTTGCCTGCACCCACCGGCCGGGGCGTTGGCACTGCTGTTGGTGTTGGCAGACCCGGCGACCATTGCCCTGGACTGGAAAGCCCTCGGCCCGGTGATGCTCAGCGGATCGACCATGCTGCTCAGCGCCCTGGCCTACAACAACCTGACGCGCATTCGTTACCCAAAACGCGCCAGCGAACCGGTGTCCAGGGTGCCGGCCGATCGCCCGCCCACCGACAGCCAGGCGATCACCGCCCAGGACCTGAAACTGGCCCTGGCGGACATGGAAGCCTTCTTCGACGTCACCCCCGAGGACCTCGAACAGCTGATCCATGCCAGTGAGTTGCATGCCAAGCGGCGCAGCATTGGTGAAGTCCTTCGAGGCAGAACCTGACAGCGCCCACGGTCCTTGTAGCAGCTGCCGAGCCTGCGAGGCTGCGTTCGAGGACGAAGTCCTCGCAAACCCGGTGCACACGGTTTGTCTGACATACCGAGTTGGCTGGTTTCACGACGGCTCCGCCGCCGAACGCAGCCTCGCAGGCTCGGCAGCTGCTACGGATCGCGTTATGGCAAAGAATTGATCAGGCTGCTGACAATTGCCGTACCGGCACTGCCAGGCTCACCGCGCGCACCGATGCCCCTGCACTCAAGCCCAGCGTTTTGGCAGTCTGCGCATCGACAATCAACGTCCCAGCAGCCACCCGCGCCGGAGCCGCGGTAATCCGGCATTCGGCAAACTGGCGGTTATGAATCAGGTAAGTCGCCGCCTGCTCCCCCGGTGTGCCAATGCTCAGTTGCAGCACCTGACTGTCACGCACTGCGCGGATGTCGCCGGTGGCGCATTCGATCAGCGGGCCGCCGTCGAAGATGTCGATGTAATCGCGGTGCTCGAACCCTTCAGCCTTGAGCATCCCCAGCGCTGGTTCGGTGTTGGGGTGGACGCGACCGATGACCGTTCGCGCCGCTTCCGGCAACAGGCAGGTCGGCAGCGGAAACTTGGGCATCAGCTCGGCGATGAACGTCTTGTTACCCAGCCCGGTCAGGTAGTCGGCATCGGCAAAATCCATTTTAAAGAAGTGCCGCCCCAGACCTTCCCAGAACGGTGAAACGCCCTCTGCGTCCGAGTATCCGCGCATCTCGGCGATGACCTTCTCCCCGAAATGCTGACGAAATTCCGCCAGAAACAGGAACCGTGCCTTGGACAGCAAACGCCCGTTCAGACCGCTGCGGTGATCGGCATGCAGAAACAGCGAACACAATTCCGAATGGCCGGTCATGTCGTTACCGAGGAACAATGTCGGCAGCTGTTGATTGATCCCGAGGTTTTTCGAGGCCGCGACAAACAGGCCCAGTCGATAGTTGTACCAGGGCTCGCGCAGGCCGACGGCACCGGCCAGTGCGCAAATGCCGATGGCTTCGTGCTGGTCATTCTCGAGCACAAACAGGTAATCGGCATCGGCGCGTTCGGCCTCGCCGGCGAAGGTTTTCGCCGCCCATTCCAGACGCTGACGCAGACGCCCCGCGTCGGCGGGCAAGGTGGTCAAACCGGTTCCGGCGCTATGGGCCAGGGCTAACAGTGCCGGCAGGTCTGCCGGTGTGGCTGGACGAACGATCATTGCAGTTGCTCCCGGGTAACCCGATGTTTGGACAGAAAGACCTCGGCCAACATGCAGCGCGCACTGCCGCCGCCGATGCGCTCGATGGTGTCGATATTGACGGGGAGTGGCGTGGTGTGGGCTTCGATCAAACGACGTTGCGCGGCATCCAGCGATTGCCAGGCCGTGCGCGACATCACCAGCAAAGGTTCGCCCGCAGCGTTGTGGACCTCCAGCATGTTGCCGGCGAAGGATTCCAGCTGCTCCCAGCTCAGGGCGATGACCTTTTTACCGCTGTCTTCCAGTCGCGAACGCAGGGCCAGGCGTTCGGCCGGCTGAGTGACCGACGCCAGGCAAGCCACGGCCAGGCGCGTGCCGACACTCATCATTACGTTAGTGTGGTAAATCGCGACGCCCTGGCGGTCCACTGCATTGAAGGCGCACAGCTCGTAACCCAAATGACTGACCACCTGATCCAGGGCACGGGCATGGGTGCGGGTGGAGTAACCGGCGTAGCAAATCCGCTGCTGACGATCCAGCACCATGCTGCCGGTGCCTTCGAGGAACACTTCCTGCTGTTCGAGGCTGGAAAGGTCCAGCAACTGTTCCACCCGGTACTCGTCCCGCAACCAGTCAAGCACGCCTTTGTCCCGCTCCAGACGCCGGTTGTGGCCCTGCATCGGGTACAGCACCAAGGTGCCGTCGGGGTGGCTGCTCCACCAATTGTTAGGGAAGATCGAATCCGGGGTGTGCGGTGCTTCGCGGTCGTTGTGCACAATGACCTCGACACCGTGGCTGCGTAGCGCAGCAACGTAGCCATCGAACTCTTGCAGGGCCTTTTGCTGAACGTCTTCACTGACGTCGGCCGGCTGCTGGAATCGGTTGTTCGCCGCCGTGTCCTGATTGAAGGAGAAACGTGTCGGGCGAATCATCAAAACAGTATTGGTGGTTTGCATGGGCACAGATTCAATGAGGGTTAAGAGGTACTCATTGTCTGTGTCGCAGGCTAAAAAACCCGGTTGATAAGTGGCTGCGGCGTGATGAAAACGGCTGAAAAACGTGTGTGGCCCAGCCGATTCGGCGGCGACCAGACAAAAAAATCGCAGCCCGAAGCTGCGATTTTTTTGCTCTGCCAAACCTATTCCATCGTGGTCTTGACCATCGCCAGTTCCGGATGGCTGACCAACTTGTCGATGTGCAAATCCGGATCATCGAACCATACTTCGGTCAGCACCCGATAATGCTCCATGTCCCGGCAACGCATGCGCAAGCTGTAGTCGAACGCACCGCTGATCAACCGACATTCCAGCACCTGCGGACAGGCGCGGACCTTGGCTTCGAACGCCTTTTGCGCCGCCCGCCCACTCTGGTTGGACAACGCAACCAACACCAGTAACGACAAGCCTGGTGTCAGTTTCTTTTCATCGAGAATCGCGCCATACCCACGAATGACCCCGAGCTGTTCGAGCTTGCGCACCCGTTCCAGGCACGGCCTGGGCGTGAGGTGTACGCGCTCGGAAAGCTTTTGATAAGTGATGCGCCCTTCGTGGCGCAGCACTTCGATGATTGCCTGATCGATACGATCAAGCACGATCGACAGATCGCGGATATCCGCCATGTACGTCTTGCCTCACTTCAAACGACCCGATAGAAATTGCTGCAAACGTTCACTTTTTGGCTGGTCGAGGATCGTAGCGTCACCCTGCTCCTCGACCTTGCCCTGATGCAAGAACAACACCTGGCTGGAAACCTGCCGGGCAAACCCCATTTCGTGGGTCACCATCAACATGGTACGGCCTTCTTCGGCCAGTGCCTGAATTACCTTCAGCACCTCACCCACCAGTTCCGGATCGAGTGCCGAGGTCGGCTCGTCGAACAACAGAATCTCCGGTTCCACTGCCAGGGCACGCGCGATTGCCACCCGCTGTTGCTGTCCGCCGGACAGAAACGCCGGGTATTGATCGGCCACTCGTTGCGGCAGACCGACCTTGTCCAGATAGGCCCGCGCACTTTCTTCGGCGGCCTTGCGGCTGATTCCCAGCACCCGACACGGCGCCAGCACGATGTTCTCCAGCACCGTCAGATGGCTCCACAAATTGAAATGCTGGAACACCATCGCCAGGCGCGTGCGCAAACGCTGCAATTGCGCCGGATGAGCGACGCGCATGCCACCGGCACCCGGGCGCGTAATGACGCGCTCGCCGTCCAGTTCAATGGCGCCTTCGTCCGCGCGCTCCAGAAAATTGATGCAGCGCAGCATCGTGCTTTTACCCGAACCGCTGGCGCCGATCATGCTCACCACATCGCCTGCCCGTGCATTCAACGAGACGCCCTTGAGCACTTCGTTGTCACCAAAACGTTTATACAGATTTTCAACCGTGAGTTTGTACATGTCAGCACTCCTGGAGCGGCGCGCCTGGCGGCACCGCTCTGGATAGAAAATGGGATTCAGTGAGTCGGACCGAGAAAACTCAGCCAGCGCTTCTCTGCCAACCGGAAGGCTGCGACCAGGCCGAACGACAGCGCGAGGTACAGCAGGCCGGCAATGCCGAAGGCCTGGAAAGTCATGAAGGTCGCGGCGTTGGCGTCCCGGGCGATTTTGAGGATGTCCGGAATGGTGGCGGTGAACGCCACTGAAGTCGCGTGCAACATCAGGATCACTTCGTTGCTGTAATACGGCAGTGCCCGGCGCAACGCCGAAGGCAGAATCAGCCGCAGGTACAGGCGCCAGCCACTCAAGCCATACGCATGGGCGGCCTCGATTTCACCGTAGGGAATGCTGCGAATCGCCCCGGCAAAGATTTCCACGGTGTACGCGCAAGTGTTGAGCGTGAACGCGAGCAAGGTGCAATTCATCGCATCGCGAAAAAATGCTTCGAGCAGCGGTTGCGAGCGCACCACCGCGATGCCGTAGATCCCGCTGTAGCAAATCAGCAACTGGATATACAGCGGCGTACCGCGAAATACATAGGTGAACAGCTGAACCGGCCAGCGCAACAGGCCCCAGCGCGAGGTGCGCATGATCGCCAATGGCAACGACAGGAAGAACCCCATCACAATGCTCGCCACCAGCAGCCACAACGTCATGGCCAACCCGGTGAGGCTGTAGCCGTCGCTGAACAGAAAGGGTTTCCAGTATTCGGCAATCAACTCGATCATCGTGCCATCCCCCGCACACCCTGGTTATAGCGCCGTTCCAGCACGCGCAAAACGTAGTTCGAAGCGCTGGTGATCAGCAAATACAGCGCCGCTGCCAGCAGCAGGAAATCGAGCATGTTGAAGGTGCTTTTGCCGGCTTCCTGCGCAACCTTGACCAAGTCCGACAAACCGATGATCGACACCAGCGCCGTGGCCTTGAGCAGTACCAGCCAGTTATTGCCAAGGCTCGGCAAGGCGAAACGCATCATCTGCGGAAACACCACAAAGCGAAACCGCTGCCAGCGGTTCAGACCAAAGCACGCAGCGGCTTCCTGCTGGCCGCGCGGCACACTCAGAATCGCCCCGCGAAAGGTCTCGGTGAAATACGCGCCGTAGATAAACCCGAGGGTGATGACGCCGGCCACGAACGGGTCGATTTCCATGTAGGGCCAGTCCATTGCCTCGGTCAGGCTGCTCAGCCAGCCTTGCAGGCTGTAGAAAATCAACAGCATCAGCACCAGGTCCGGCACACCGCGAATCAGCGTCGTGTAGAAGGTCGCCGGCAGATTCAACAGCTTCAGCGGCGACAGTTTCGCCGCCGCGCCGAGCAGGCCCAGCGCCATGCTCACCAGCAGCGAGAGCGCTGACAATTTCAGCGTGACCCAGGTGCCGTGCAGCAACAAAGGGCCATAGCCTTGCAGGGCCGAGAGATCGACCCCGATCAGATTCAGGAAGGAGTTCACGTCAGTCACCTGTCTTGAGGCGCCCGCGCTCAAGCGCTGCGCCTGTTACCAGGACGCAGCCTTCGGGGCGCGAGGATCAGTAGTTGTAGAGGTCCAGATCGCCGAAGTGTTTCTGCTGGATCTGCGCGTAGATACCCTTGTCATGCAGGGCTTTGATGGCGGCATTGAGCATGCCTTTGAGTTCTTCGTTGTCCTTGCGCACGCCGATGGCGATGTCGGATGGGACCAACGGGTCACTGATGCCTTCACTGTTCTTGAAGTCTGCGCCTTGGGGGGAAGTCAAAAAGCTCATTTGCGCCTGCATCTTGTCCTGGATGGAGGCGTCGAGACGTCCAAATACCAGGTCAGCGTAGACCTGATCCTGATTCTGATAAGCCCGCAGTTTCACGCCGCCGGGTGCCAGTTTGGCCTTGGCGTAGGTTTCCTGAATCGTGCCCTGCATGTAACCGATGGTCTTGCCCTGCAGCGACTCGGCGGTGGGCAACAGCCCGGAATCCTTGCGAGTGACGATGGCGGTCGGCCCTGCATACAGGCGATCGGTGAAGTCGATCTGTTTTTTACGTGCATCGGTCACCGTCATCGACGATTCGATGGCATCGAACTTACCTGCCTTGAGCGCCGGGATCAGCCCGTCGAAGTCATTGCTGACCCACACGCATTTCACCTTCAATTCGGCGCAGATCGCGTTGCCCAAATCCACGCCAAAGCCCTGCACGCCGCCATCGGCGGTGGTGGACTCAAAAGGCGGGTAACTCGGGTTGACGCCGAATCGCAGCTCTTTCCATTCCTTGGCACTGGCGCCGGTGGTGCAGCACAGCAACGCGATTGCCGGCAAAGTCAGCCATTTGATGTTGATCATCTTCTTGAGTCCCGGATTATTTGGATTTATCGCGGTCTGGCGCCTGCGCCTGACCACACTTTTTGACAGGGGCAGAGAGTCGATGCGGTATTCACCGCAGCCGTATTTGTTGTTGTTTTCGACCGGCCCGAGCCAGTCGTCGGAGTGCAGTCCGTTCCAGGCGCATCGTCGCAAGCGCTTGAAATGGACCGCCAGAATGCCAATTGCCAGGCCGGTGCAGGTGTCGAAAGTCCCCGTCCAGACAGCTCAACTGCGCTGAACGAGTGGCTTGCACAGCCGATTCTGTCGTTGGTCGCCCTAGATCAAGAGATCGCAGCCTTCGGCAGCTCCTACAGAGCCGTGTCTCACTGTGATATTGCGGATGAACATTGATTGCGTAGGAGCTGCCGAAGGCTGCGATCTTTTGATCTTGCTTTAAGGCAAAAACGCAAACTAACCCTGCACATATGCCGGTTGTACATCACAAATTTGCACTGGTACGATCCAGCATCGCTCGCGCGCGAGCTTCTCTATAAAGAACAATAAAAGCAGGGAGTTAGTGATGACTGCTCAGGTTTCTTCTCCGCGGACTTCTTCCATGGATGCCATGCAAAACGAAGTGCTGGCCGAGGTTCGCAACCACATCGGTCACCTGACCCTCAATCGCCCCGCCGGACTCAACGCCATTACCCTGGACATGGTGCGCAATCTGCAGCGTCAGCTCGACGCCTGGGCACTGGATCCGCATGTACACGCGGTGGTATTGCGCGGTGCTGGCGAGAAGGCGTTCTGTGCCGGCGGCGACATCCGTTCGCTGTACGACAGCTTCAAAAACGGCGACACGCTGCACGAAGATTTCTTCGTCGAGGAATACGCCCTCGACCTCGCGATTCACCATTACCGCAAACCGGTGCTCGCCTTGATGGACGGTTTTGTCCTGGGCGGCGGCATGGGCCTGGTACAAGGTGCCGACCTGCGGGTGGTGACCGAGAAAAGCCGTCTGGCGATGCCGGAAGTGGCGATCGGTTATTTCCCGGATGTCGGTGGCAGCCATTTCCTGCCACGCGTTCCCGGTGAACTGGGGATCTACCTCGGCGTCAGCGGCGTGCAGATCCGTGCGGCCGATGCGCTCTATTGCGGCCTGGCCGACTGGTACCTGGAAAGCGACAAGCTGGGCACCCTGGACGATCAACTCGATCAACTCGAATGGCACGAAACACCGTTGAAGGATCTTCAAGGTCTGTTGGCGAAACTCGCGGTGCAAAAGCTACCCGACGCGCCATTGAGCGCGTTGCGTCCGGCCATCGATCACTTCTTCGCCCTGCCCGATGTGCCGAGTATTGTTGAGCAACTGCGTGAAGTAACGGTCGCCGACAGCCACGAGTGGGCCACGACCACCGCCGACCTGCTGGAAAGCCGTTCACCGCTGGCCATGGGCGTGACCCTGGAAATGCTTCGTCGTGGTCGGCACTTGAGTCTGGAAGACTGCTTCGCCCTTGAGCTGCACCTGGACCGTCAATGGTTCGAGCGCGGCGACCTGATCGAAGGCGTGCGCGCCTTGCTGATCGACAAAGACAAGAAACCGCGCTGGAACCCGCCGACCTTGCAGGCGCTGGACGCCGAGTACGTCGCGAGTTTCTTCACGGGTTTTGACCAAAGCGGGAGCTGAGCCATGCACGATATCGAATTGAGCGAAGAGCAAGTCATGATCCGCGACATGGCCCGGGACTTTGCCCGCGGCGAAATCGCGCCCCACGCCCAGGCCTGGGAAAAGGCCGGCTGGATCGACGACGGTCTGGTGGCGAAGATGGGCGAACTGGGTCTGCTGGGCATGGTGGTGCCCGAGGAATGGGGCGGCACCTATGTCGACTACGTCGCTTACGCATTGGCCGTGGAAGAGATTTCGGCTGGCGACGGCGCCACTGGCGCGCTGATGAGCATTCACAACTCCGTGGGCTGCGGTCCGGTCCTCAACTACGGCACTGAAGAACAGAAACAGACGTGGCTACCGGATCTCGCCAGCGGTCAGGCCATCGGCTGCTTCTGCCTGACCGAACCCCAGGCCGGGTCCGAAGCCCACAACCTGCGCACCCGCGCTGAACTGCGCGACGGCCAATGGGTGATCAACGGCGCCAAGCAATTCGTCAGCAATGGCAAACGGGCGAAACTGGCCATCGTGTTCGCGGTGACCGATCCGGACCTGGGCAAGCGCGGCATCTCGGCGTTCCTTGTGCCGACCGAAACAGCGGGGTTCATCGTCGACCGCAGTGAACACAAAATGGGCATCCGTGCTTCCGATACCTGCGCGGTGACCCTGAGCAACTGCACGATTCCCGAAGCCAACCTGTTGGGTGAGCGCGGCAAAGGACTGGCGATTGCCCTGTCGAACCTTGAAGGCGGCCGCATCGGCATCGCGGCGCAGGCGTTGGGCATTGCCCGTGCGGCGTTTGAAGCGGCGCTGGCCTACTCGCGGGATCGGGTGCAGTTCAACAAGCCGATCATCGAGCACCAGAGCATCGCCAATATGCTGGCCGACATGCACACCCGGTTGAACGCGGCACGACTACTGATCCTGCATGCCGCGCGGTTGCGCAGCGCTGGTAAGCCGTGTCTGTCGGAGGCTTCACAGGCGAAGTTGTTTGCGTCGGAGATGGCCGAGAAAGTGTGTTCGTCGGCGATGCAGATTCATGGCGGGTATGGGTATCTGGAGGATTACCCGGTGGAGCGTTACTACCGGGATGCGCGGATTACGCAGATATATGAAGGGTCGAGCGAGATACAGCGGATGGTGATTGCTCGGGAGCTTAAGAACTATTTGGTGTGATGTTTGGGAATGGGGTGGCCTTTAGATCCACCCCTCACCCTAACCCTCTCCCCAGAGGGGCGAGGGGACTGACCGAGTTGTTTTGTAGAAATTCTGCGACCTCAAATACCGAGTCGAACTCAGGATTTGAAAAGCATGGAGATGTGCTCCCTTTCCCCCCTCTCCCCTATGGGGAGAGGGCTGGGGTGAGGGGTGGATCTAAAGGCCACCCCGCAATATCACTTCCCCTTGAACTCCGCCTCACGCTTGGCAATAAACGCCGCCATCCCCTCCTTCTGATCCTGCGTCGCAAACGCCGCATGGAACACCCGACGTTCAAAGCGCACACCTTCCGACAGGCTCACTTCAAACGCGCGGTTGACGCTTTCCTTGATCATCATTGCAATCGGCAGCGACTTCCTGGCAATCAGCGCCGCGACTTTCAACGCTTCTTCCAGCAACTCATCTGCCGGAACAATCCGCGCCACAATCCCGCAACGCTCCGCTTCCACCGCATCGATCAAGCGACCGCTGAGGCACATTTCCATGGCCTTGGCCTTGCCCACCGCGCGGGTCAGGCGCTGGGTGCCGCCCATGCCTGGCAGTACGCCGAGGTTGATTTCCGGCTGACCGAATTTGGCGTTATCGCCGGCCAGGATGAAGTCGCACATCAGCGCCAGTTCACAACCACCGCCCAAGGCGAAACCGTTGACGGCGGCAATGATCGGCTTGCGGCGGTTAGCCACGCGATCGCTGTCGCTGAACAGGTCGTCAAGGTAGATCTGCGGATAGGTCAGCTCGGCCATTTCCTTGATGTCGGCGCCGGCCGCGAACGCTTTTTTCGAGCCAGTCAGCACGATGCAGCCGATGTTCGAATCGGCTTCCAGGCCATCGAGTGCGCTGTTCAGCTCGCTGACAATTTGCGCGTTCAACGCGTTCAGCGCTTGCGGACGGTTGAGAGTAATCAGGCCAACGCGACCGTGGGTTTCCAACAAAATCGTTTCGTAGCTCACAAGTGTTTTCCTTCTCAAAGATTGCGCGAAATGACCATGCGCTGAATATCGCTGGTGCCTTCGTAGATCTGGCAAACCCGCACGTCGCGGTAGATCCGCTCCAGCGGGAAATCGTTCAAGTAACCGTAACCGCCGAGGGTTTGCAACGCCGAGGAACAGACTTTCTCGGCCATTTCCGAGGCGAACAGTTTGGCCATGGACGCTTCGACCAAGGCCGGTTTGCCGCTGTCACGCAGCGCCGCCGCGTAATGCACCATTTGCCGGGCGACGGCGATTTGGGTCGCCATGTCTGCCAGGCGGAACGCGACCGCTTGATGCTCGATGATCGGTTTGCCGAAGCTTTCACGCTCGCGGGCGTAGTCGCGGGCCGCTTCGAACGCGGCGCGGGCCATGCCCACCGATTGCGAAGCGATGCCGACACGGCCGCCCTCGAGGTTAGCCAGGGCGATTCGGTAGCCTTCGCCCTCCTCGCCCAATCGGTTGGCGACTGGCACCTTCACGTCCTCAAACAGAATTTGGCAGGTGTCGGACGCGTGCTGACCGAGCTTGTCTTCGACCCGCGCGACTTTGTAGCCCGGCGAATCGGTGGGCACGATCAGCGCCGTGATGCCACGCTTGCCGGCACTTGGGTCGGTCACGGCAAACACGATCACCACTCCGGCATTCTGCCCGGACGTGATGAACTGCTTGCAGCCATTCAACACGTAATGATCGCCTTCCAGACGCGCACGGGTTTTCAAGCCGCTGGCGTCGGAGCCGGCCTGCGGTTCGGTCAGGGCAAAAGCCCCGAGCATCGAGCCGCTGGCCAAAGGTTTGAGGAATCGCTCTTTCTGGTCGTCGTTGCCGTACTTGAGAATCGGCACGCAACCCACCGAGTTGTGCACGCTCATGATGGTCGAGCAGGCGCCGTCGCCGGCCGCGATTTCTTCCAGGGCCATGGCGTAGGCCAGGTAACCGGTGTCGCAACCGCCCCACTCTTCCGGCACCAACATGCCGAAGAAGCCCAGTTCCGCCATCTCGCCGATGGCTTCCTTGGGGAAGCGATGCTCGCGGTCCCACTCGGCGGCGAACGGTTTCAGCCGTTCCTGGGCAAACTGCCGGGCCGCTTCGCTGATCTGAAGTTGTTCGTCATTGGGAATCATGACTAGTCCTTAATTGGGTTGAACGCAAAACCTGTGGGAGCTTTGTGGCGAGGGGGCTTGCCCCCGTTGGGCCGCGCAGCGGCCCCAAGAATCTGCGAGCGCTGCGCACTCGAACGGGGGCAAGCCCCCTCGCCACAAAACCCGCTCCCACAGGGATTGGTGGCAGCCTTAGTAGAGGCATTCAACGGCCATGGCCGTGGCTTCGCCGCCGCCGATGCAGATCGCTGCAACGCCGCGTTTCAGGCCTTTCTGGCGCAGGGCCGAGAGCAAGGTCACGAGGATCCGCGCGCCAGACGCACCGATCGGGTGACCGAGGGCGCAAGCGCCGCCGTGAACGTTGATCTTCTCGTGGGGGATTTCCAGTTTGGTCATGGTCACCAGACTGACCACGGCGAAGGCTTCGTTGACTTCGACCAGATCGACTTCGTCCAGCGACCAGCCGGTTTTCTTCATCAGCTTCTCGATCGCGCCCACCGGTGCCACCGGGAACAGGCCCGGGGTGTCGGCAAACGCGGCGTGGCCGTGAATCACTGCCAGCGGTTTCAGGCCGCGCTTTTCAGCTTCGGAACGGCGCATCAACACCAGTGCCGCAGCACCATCGGAAATGGAGCTGGAGTTCGCCGCGGTCACCGTGCCGCCGTCGCGGAACGCCGGTTTCAAGGACGCGATCTTGTCCAGTTTGGCTTTCGGTGGCTGTTCGTCGTTGCTGATCAGCACCTGCTCTTTACCGACGGTCACGGTGAGCGGCACGATCTCGTCTTTGAAGCTGCCGTCCTTGATCGCCTGCTGCGCGCGGGTGGTCGAGGCAATGGCAAACGCGTCCTGGGCTTCACGGGTGAAACCGTTGGTTTCAGCGCAATCCTCGGCGTAGGTGCCCATCAAGCGGCCCTTGTCGTAGGCGTCTTCCAGGCCGTCGAGGAACATATGGTCAAGTACCCGACCGTGGCCCATGCGGTAGCCGCTACGGGCGCGGTCCTGCAGATACGGCGCGTTGGACATGCTTTCCATGCCGCCGGCGACAACCACATCGGCGCTGCCGGCCACCAGCATGTCGTGGGCCAGAATGGCCGCTTCCATGCCCGAACCGCACATCTTGTTCAGGGTGGTGCAGCGGGTTGATTTATCCAGCCCGGCGCCCAATGCGGCCTGGCGCGCCGGGGCCTGGCCGAGGCCGGCGGAAAGGACGCAACCGAACAGCACTTCTTCAACCGAGTCTGACGCCACACCGGCACGCTCGACAGCAGCGCGAATCGCCGCAGCACCGAGTTGCGGCGCGGTCAGGCTTTTCAGTTCGCCCTGGAAACCGCCCATCGGGGTGCGGACGGCGCTGACGATAACAATGGGATCGTTGGAAATAGTCATGACAAATCCTCCTTACTTGGCGGCCATGCGCAAGGCACCGTCGAGACGGATCACCTCGCCATTGAGCATGCTGTTTTCAATGATATGCCTGACCAGCCCGGCATACTCGCCTGGTTTGCCCAGGCGCGGCGGAAACGGCACGCCAGCCGCCAGGGACGCGCGGACTTCCGGGGTCATGCCGGCCATCATCGGTGTTTCGAAAATGCCCGGGGCGATGGTCATCACGCGGATGCCGAAGCGCGCCAGTTCACGAGCGGCGGGTAAGGTCAGGCTGACGATCGCGCCTTTGGAGGCGGCATACGCGGCCTGGCCGATCTGGCCGTCGTAAGCTGCAGCCGAGGCGGTGTTGATGATCACACCGCGCTCGCCGTCAGCATCTGCTTCGGTTTCGGCAATCGCCGCAGCGGCCAGGCGCAGCATGTTGAAACTGCCGATCAGGTTGACGTTGATCACCTGGCTGAAATTGGCCAACACGTGTGGGCCGTTCTTGCCGAGGATCTTCTCACCGCGCACGATACCGGCGCAGTTGACCAGACCATTCAGGCCACCGAAGGCTTTGACCGTCGCCTGCACAGCGGCTTGCGCCGCGGCTTCGTTGCTGATGTCCGCCACCACGCTTTGCGCGCCGAGACGTTCAGCCTGGGCCGCAACGGCTTCGGCGTTCATATCCACCAACATAACTTTGGCGCCCGCCGCGACCAGCATTTCAGCCGTGGCCGCACCGAGGCCCGACGCACCGCCGGTGACGAGAAAAACCTTGTTTTCGATCTGCATCATTGTTTCCTTGGATTCAAGCTGAAACGTTCTTCGCGGCGGCCTCTTGAGCCTTGGCGATTTCCTGATTGCGCAAGATAAAGCGCTGCAATTTGCCGCTAGGGGTTTTCGGCAATTCGCTGACAAATTCGATTTCGCGGGGGTACGAGTGCGCGGCCAGTCGTTTGCGCACGTGTTGGCGCAATTCTTCGGCCAGTTCCGGTGCAGCGCGGTATTGCGCGCTGAGCACGACAAAGGCTTTGACCAGTTCAGTGCGTTCCGGATCGGGCTTGCCGACCACGGCCGCTTCGACCACGGCCGGGTGTTCGATCAACGCGCTTTCCACGTCGAACGGACCGACGCGATAACCGGAGGTGGTGATCACGTCGTCGCTGCGGCCGACGAAGCTGATGCTGCCGTCCGGGTTCCACTCGACGGTGTCGCCGCTCAGGTAATAGTTGCCGACGAAGGCCTTGGTCGGTGCGCCTTCGTAACCGGCGAACCAGCACATCGGCGACTGGGTACGATCGATGGCCAGAATGCCCGGCTGGCCGACGCCGAGTTCTTTGTACTCGTCATCCAGCACCACGATGCGGTGGCCCGGCGAGGCGAAACCGGCGGCGCCCATGTGGATCGGATGCTCGAGGCCATGGTGATTGCACAGGACCATGCCCAGTTCGGTCTGGCCGTAATGGTCGTGAATGACAACGCCGAGGTTGTCGGCGAACCAGCGAATCACTTCCGGATTCAGCGGCTCGCCGGCGCTGCTGACGATGCGCAGTTTGCCCTTGATCGACTTGGCGAATTCGTCGCCACCCGCGATCAACAGACGATAGGCCGTCGGCGAACCGGTGAGGTTGGTGATCCCGTATTTGTTGATCACCCGGCAGGTGCTTTCGAGGGTGAACGGGCCATCGTAAAAGGTGATCGGATGCCCCATGGCCATGGGACCTGTGACACCGAAATAGATGCCATAGGCCCAACCCGGATCGGCGACGTTCCAGAAGGCGTCTTCGGGGCGCAAGTCCACGGCGTCACGGGTGTAACTCTGGAAGGCGACGATGGCCTTGAGCGGTACGGACAGCGCTTTCGACGGACCGGTGGTGCCCGAGGTGAACATCAGCAGGAACGGGTCTTCACCGGTCAGCAGGACCGGTTCGCACACAGGAGAATAATTGGCCAGTTCGGCCCAGAAGCTGTAATCGCCGCGGACGATGCCTTGGCCTTTGGGGCCGGCGACGGTGACGATGGTCGGGCAGTCGGCGACTTCAGAGAGTTTAGAGCGATTGCCGGCGTCGGTGACCACCACTTTGGCGCCAGAGGAGCTGAGGCGGTGTTCGATGGCTTTCGGGCCGAATGCCGTGAACAGCGGCTGGTAGACCGCGCCGATGCGCCAGGTGGCGAAGACGGTAATCAGCAATTCGATGTTACGTGGCAGGAGACCGGCAACCTTGTCGCCTTTTTTCACGCCTTGGGCCAGGAGGAAATTGGCGAAACGCGCCGCTTTGTCCTGCAAGTCGCTGAAGGTGTAGGTCGCGCTGGCGCCATCGCGGCCTTCCCAGAACAGCGCGATGCGCCCCGGCAAGGCATGCCGGTCGCAACACTCGACACAGGCGTTGAGGGCAGTCAAATCGCCCGCGAGTGCGGCGTCGACGGTGTGCTGATAATTGAACTGTGATGTAGCAGACAAATAATCGCGCATTGCCAGAATCCCTTTGTATTTTTATTAGGCTGGGGGAACCTTGAATAACAGGGAAATACTCGCTCTGCGCGGGGCGCGGGACAATGGTCAAAGCTATCAAGTTGCGTGACTGGTTTGGCCAAGTTTGAGAGATATGGCGTCTGTAAGGGCCCCATCGCGAGCAGGCTCACTCCCACAGTGGAACGCATTCCAAATGTGGGAGCGAGCCTGCTCGCGATAGCGTCAGCCCGGACACCACGGGCTTCGGATCAGTCAGCTTCGTTGAGAATCAAACTGCGGTAATGCCCGGGATTTGACCCCGACCACTTGCGAAACGCCTTGTAGAACGAACTGGCGTCGGCAAAACCCAAACGCGTGGCGATCTCGGCAAAGCTGATAGAGGGTTCTGCCAGCCAAACAATCGCCAATTCCTTGCGCACGCTGTCCTTGAGCCCCTGGTAAGTCTGGCCCTCTTCGGCCAGGCGCCGACGCAGGGTGGAAGCCGACATGCACAGCTGTTGTGCCAGGGGTTCGGTTTCCGGCCAGTGTTCGGCGGGCAGTTGCCGCAAATCGTGCTTGATCCGGCTGGCCAGACTCTCCGGGTCACGGTACTTGACCAGAATATTGGCCGGCGCATGGGCGAGGAAACGCTTGAGTTCTTCCGGGCTGCGCTTGATCGGCAAATCCAGGCACTCGGCCGAGAAAATCATCCGCGTACGCGGCCGGTCGAAACGCAGGTTCTCGGAGAACATCACCTGATAGTCATCGCAGAAGTCCGGTGTCGGGCAGCGCAACTCGATGGCCAGGATTGGAATACGCCGCCCCGCCAGCCAGCAGGCGACGCCGTGAACGATCATCCAGTAAGTGAAATACGTGAAGGCGCGGCGCGGGTCCTGGTCGTCTTCGAGCAGGACGATTTCCGCCAGGCTTTGCTGACGAACCAACTGTGCAGGCAGGTGTTCGAGCATCAACGACAGAAAGCTCAAACCCGAGGTCAGGCCGGCAGCCAAACTCGGCTGGACCATGGAGCAGCGACAGAGAAACTCCAGGCTGCCTGATTTGAGTTTGCGCGGGTCCATGCCAAAAAACTCATCGTCCCGGCGCCGGGCCAACAAGCGCCACAGCCTTGCGTAAGCAGTGGCCGGTACGCGGGCGGTGGTGGTTTCCAGCAGCGCCGGATCGATGCCGACCTTGTTCAACACCTCGTCGGTGGTCGCTCCGGGGGCGCAACTTTGCAACAGCGCTTCACGCACCAGTTGAATGGAGATGGTGTCTTTTTCCGACATTGACCGAGGCAAGCCTTGTTCTTGTTTGAGTGCCGGCATCTTAGCGCAGAACCCTGTGGGAGCGGGCTTGCTCGCGAATGCTGTGTGTCATTCAACATCAATGCTGACTGACACGGCCCCTTCGCGAGCAAGCCCGCTCCCACAGGGGATGGTGTGATGTGCAAAGTTGTTCAGGTTAGGTTCAGGTAAATGCCAATGATTGCCATTTGGGAATAAGTGTCATTATGTTACAAATTAGCACCCTATCTAATGACGCCCCGGTGCTGAATGCTCGTTCCTTTTCTGATCATGTTGCGCGAAGGCATTGAAGCCGCGCTGATCGTTGGCATCATCGCCAGCTACCTCAAGCAGACCGGCCGCGGCCAGTGGATGCCGGCAGTGTGGATTGGCGTTTTCCTCGCCGCGGCCCTGGCCCTGCTGGTGGGCGGTGGCCTGGAACTGGTCAGTGCCGAGTTCCCGCAAAAGCAACAGGAACTGTTTGAAGGGGTAGTCGGCCTGGTCGCCGTGGGCATTCTCAGTTCCATGGTGTTCTGGATGCGCAAAGTCGCGCGTTCAATCAAACATTCACTGCACGCTTCACTCGATCAGGCGCTGACTGGCTCCAGACACCAGGTCACGGCGCTGATCGCCATGGTGTTTTTCGCGGTCGCCCGAGAAGGTCTGGAAACGGTGTTCTTTCTGCTCGCGGTGTTCCAGCAGAGCGAAGGCCCGGCGGCGCCGATTGGTGCTCTGCTCGGCCTGATCCTGGCGATCATCGTCGGTTTCCTGATCTACACCGGCAGCATGCGCCTGAACCTCGGCGCGTTCTTCCGCTGGACCGGGTTGTTCATTCTGGTGGTGGCCGCCGGGATCCTCGCCAACTCGGTGCAAGCGCTGCATGAAGCCGGGGTCTGGAATCACCTGCAAACGGTGCTCTTCGACTTCAGCGCAACGCTGCCGATGGATGGCCCGCTGGGCGCAGTGCTGGCCGGCATGTTCGGTTACCAGGACGCGCCGACCGTCAGCACCCTCGGGGCGTATCTGATTTATCTGGTGGTGGCGCTGGTTGTGTTTTTTCTCCCGGCACCGGCACCAGCTAAACAACCTTCTTCCGTATCCAGTCAGTAAGGGCACCCATGCCAAATCAAGCCTCTCCTCAGGCCTCCCCTCCCCGTGCCTTGCGCTGGGCGGTGGCCGGTTCGGTGATCGTGATGATCGCCGCCGGTGGCCTGTTCTACTACGCCTCGAAAGTGGCCGCCGCCAAGCGTCAGGCCAACCATGACGAAGTGCTGGTGACTATCCACCCGCACAGCTGCGAGCCGAATGCACTGAGCGTCCCGGCCGGTCGCGCCAGTTTCCGCATCGTCAATCGCTCGGACCGGGCCGTTGAATGGGAAATTCTCGACGGTGTGCTGGTGGTCGAAGAGCGGGAAAACATCGCCCCCGGCCTGAGCCAGGTGATCAATGCCAACCTGTTGCCCGGTGACTATGCGATCACGTGCGGCCTGCTGAGCAATCCACGCGGCACCTTGCACGTCAGCCCGACGGCCGCTTCAGACGCTGCGGCCAAAGCCAAACCGTCGATGGTGGCCTTTGTTGGCCCACTGTCGGAATTCCGCGTTTACCTGAGCACTCAGAGCAGCGCGCTGATCAAAGCCGTCACCGCCCTTGAACACGCTATCGAAGCCGGCGACCTCACTCAGGCGCAAGCCTTGTATGTGCCAGCCCGCGCCGCGTATCAACGGATCGCCCCGGCCGCCCAGCGTCTGGCGGAGCTGGACAACACGATCAATGCCCGTGCCGATTACTTCGAGAAACGCGAGCAGGATCCGGGCTTCACCGGTTTCCACCGGATCGAATACGCACTGTTCCAGCAACGCAATCTCGACGGTCTGACGCCCGTTGCCCAGCGTCTGATCACCGACGTCACCACGCTCAAACAACAATTGCTGGCCCAGTCGCTGCCGCCTGAACAACTGGTGAGCATTCTGGTGCGCAATCTCAACAGCATGGCCGACGTACGCGCCAGCAGTGGTGAAGAAGAACGCTACAGCCACACCGACCTGAACGGGTTTGCCGCCAACCTCGACGCCACCCGCAAAGTCGTCGACCTGTTGCGTCCATTGCTGAACAAATCCGCCGCCGAACTGCTGCCGAAGATCGACAGCGCCGTCACTGCCCTCGACGCCGAGCTCAATGGTTTCAAGGTCAAGGAAGGCTATGCGAGCTACGACAGCGTCAGTGCCGAGCAGCGCCAACAGATCGCCGACAAGGCCAAGGCTCTGGCCGATGCACTCGATGGAATCGATCCCGCCCTTGGCCTTTCCGGCCTGTAAGCAGAAGAACAAACCGATGAACGATTCAGAGCAATTCAACCTTCAGCGTCGCCGGGTATTGATGGGCATGGGCGCCGCTGGCGTGGCATTGGCCGGCACCGCACTCAGTTGCCCGGCCATGGCCGCCAGCCCGGCACAAGTGACCGAAGCGCCGAGCAGCGACAAGACCGAAGACCGCCACGCGTTCCACGGCAAGCACCAGACCGGCATCGTCACCTTGCGCCCGGCCTGCGGCATGTTGGTGTCGTTTGATGTATTGGCCAGCGACCGCGAAGACCTGGAGCGGTTGTTTCGCACCCTCAACGAGCGCATCGCCTTCCTGATGAAGGGCGGCCCGGTCACGCAGGTCAATCCGAAACTGCCGCCGGTGGATTCGGGAATTCTTGGCCCGGTAGTCACACCGGACAACTTGACCATCACCGTGTCGGTGGGCGAGTCGTTGTTCGATGAGCGCTTCGGCCTGGCCGCCGCCAAACCCAAGCGGCTGATCCGCATGGTCGGTTTCCCCAACGATGCCCTGGAAGCCGATTGCTGCCACGGCGACCTCAGTTTGCAGTTCTGCTCCAACACCACCGACACCAACATCCACGCCCTGCGCGACATCGTGAAAAACCTGCCGGACTTGCTCCTGGTGCGCTGGAAACAGGAAGGCAGCGTGCCGCCGCAAGCCCCGGCCAAACCCGGTGTGCCAGCGCAAAGTGCACGCAACTTTCTCGGTTTTCGTGACGGCTCAGCCAACCCGAATTCCAACGATGCCAAGGCCATGGACAGCATCGTCTGGGTCCAGTCCGGCACTGACGAACCGGCCTGGGCGGCCAATGGCAGCTATCAAGCGGTGCGGATCATCCGCAACTTCGTCGAACGTTGGGACCGCACGCCGCTGCAGGAACAGGAAAGCATTCTCGGCCGGGTCAAGAGCACCGGCGCGCCGATGGGCGGCGAGCACGAAACCCAGGTCCCGGACTATGCCAAAGACCCTGAAGGCAAGCTGACCAAGCTTGACGCGCATATCCGCCTGGCCAACCCGCGCACCGCCGCGACCCAGGCCAACCTGATCCTGCGCCGGCCGTTCAACTACTCCAACGGCGTGAACAAGAACGGTCAGCTGGACATGGGTCTGCTGTTCATCTGCTATCAGGCGGATCTGCAAAAAGGCTTCATCACCGTGCAAACCCGACTCAACGGCGAGCCGCTCGAGGAATACCTCAAACCGGTTGGCGGCGGGTATTTCTTCACCCTGCCCGGGGTGACGGGCGACAAGGATTTTATCGGCCGTTCCCTGCTTGACGCCACGCAACCAACTCTTCCGCCAAAAGCAACCGCATAACCCATCCCCACCACGGAACCGCCCTATGAAAAAGTCGCCCCTCGCGTTACTGCTGACCCTTGGTTTGCTCAACACCCCGCTTTCGGCTTTCGCGGCGACGGCGCCGCTGGAGTTGGTGGGGCCGATCTCGGACTACAAGATTTATGTGACGGAACAGCTCGATGAGCTGGCCAGCCACACCCAACAGTTCACCGACGCCGTGAAAAAAGGCGACCTGGCGACCGCCAGAAAGCTCTACGCCCCGACCCGCGTCTATTACGAGTCGATCGAGCCGATTGCCGAGTTGTTCAGTGACCTGGATGCGTCCATCGACTCTCGCGTCGATGACCACGAAAAAGGCGTGGGCGCCTCCGACTTCACCGGTTTCCACCGTATCGAATACTCACTGTTTTCGGAAAACAGCACCCAGGGCCTTGGCGAACTGGCCGATGGCTTGAACAAAGACGTGAAAGACCTGCAAACCCGCGTCGCCGGCCTGACCTTCCCGCCAGAAAAAGTGGTGGGCGGCGCTGCGGCGCTGCTTGAAGAAGTTGCTGCGACCAAGATCTCCGGTGAAGAAGATCGCTACAGCCACACCGACCTTTATGACTTCCAGGGCAACATCGACGGCGCGAAGAAAATCGTCGATTTGTTCCGTCCGCAGATCGAAAAGCAGGACGCGGCCTTCATTGCCAAAGTCGACAAGAACTTCGCTACGGTGAACAAGACGCTGGCCAAGTACAAAACCAAGGACGGTGGTTTCGAGACGTATGACAAGGTGAAGGAGAACGACCGCAAGGCACTGGTCGGGCCGGTGAATACACTGGCAGAGGATTTGTCGACGTTGCGTGGGAAGTTGGGGTTGAACTGAGATTTGTAGTGTTTGAGCGGGCCCTTTCGCGAGCAAGCCCGCTCCCACAGTTGACCGCGTTGTTCAGACGAATGCGGTTTAATGTGGGAGCGGGCTTGCTCGCGAAGGCGTTTTGAAAGGCAACACATTTGCCCTGGCGTGCTACAGAATCCGGTACAACAACCGCTCGATCCGCACACGACTCACGCGCTTGAGAAACTTGGCCACCCCCGCCGGGTATTCCAGCAGCGTTTCCAGTTCCTGATAACGCTCGATCCGTCGGGTATTCTCGAAAATCTCTGCCAGCTCTTTACGACGCGGCTCCAGCAGTTCGCCTTTCGGATCATCAATCAGCAAGGCGTTTTCCAGGTCGAGTCGGAATGCCCGCGGGTTGAGGTTGTTGCCGGTCAGCAAGGTGTAGCGCTGATCGATCCACATCCCCTTGAGGTGATAGGTGTTGTCGCCGTCACGCCACAGATGCAGGTTCAACTGGCCGCTGTCGACGCTGCGATGATGACGCTTGGCGAAACGCCGCAGGCTGATCTCGTAAAGATAAGGCAGCGCCGAAATCACCTTGAACGGTTCGCTCGGCGGGATGTAGAAGTCGTTGGCCGTCTTGTCGCCGACGATGATGTCGATCTTCACGCCTCGCGCCAGTGCCCGGTTGATTTCCCGGGTCACAGGCAGCGGCAGGTTGAAGTACGGCGTGCAGATGGTCAGTTGATGCTGAGCGCTGGCGATCAACTCGCAAATCACCCGGCTCAACGGGTTGTTCTTGCCGACACCGAGCAATGGGCTGACCGACAAACCACCCTTTTGCGTGGTGCCTGTCGTGGTGTCGTACGCCGCGTGCTTGAGGCGGCTGCGCAGGTCGCCGATGTCGTTGCGCAGGCTGCGGGTGGTCGGCAGGTTCGGCAAATCGAGACGATGCACCGCTTTGGAGGCGATCAGGCCGTGCTGGACCAGGTGTTGCATCGAATCGGCCAGGGCGCTGTTCTGCAGCACGTGATAGCGGTCGTAGCGGTATTTGTCGAACTTGTGCAAATAGACGTTGTTCAGACTCGCGCCGCTGTAGATCACACAATCATCGATCACGAAGCCTTTCAAATGCAGCACACCGAACAGCTCACGGGTCTGCACGGGAACGCCATACACCGGCACTTCACTGGCATGAGTGCGGGTTGTTTCCTGATACCAGGCCGAGTTGCCCGGCTGCTTGCCGGCGCCGATCAAGCCGCGCTGAGCGCGCAGCCAGTCAACGACCACCACCACGTCCAGTTCCGGACGCGCCAGTTTGGCCGCGTGCAAGGCATCGAGAATTTCCTGGCCGGCTTCATCCTGTTGCAGATAGAGCGCGACGATATAAATGCGCTGGGTGGCGCTGGCGATCTTTTCCAGCAGGCAACGGCGGAACTCGGCAGCGCCGGAAAGAATGGTGACGGCATCGGCGGTCAGCGGAAAACTGCGCAGTTTGGGCAGCAGAGAGCGTTTGAAAAGCGACGGCATAGGGCTCGCAAAAAGGTCGAATCCGAAGAACCCGAGAGCTTACACCATGGATCGGTTCGGGTCTTGTTACTGACTGTAATAGCCCTATCGCGAGCAAGCCCACTCCCACATTTGAAATGCATTCCCCTGTGGGAGCGGGCTTGCTCGCGAAGGCGATTTTTCAGACGACAAAAATATCCGCTTGACCAAGGAGAACGATCGTTCTACTGTTTGCCGCATGAACGAAATAACCAGCAACGACACACGCGACATCATTCTGGATGTCACCGAAAAGTTGATCTACAAAAGTGGCATCGCTGCCACCGGGATGGATCTTCTGGTGAAAACCGCCGGCGTCTCCAGAAAGAGTATTTACCGCTACTTCGCCAACAAGGAGGAGCTCACCGTCGCGGCCCTGCAACGCCGTGATGTGCGCTGGATGCATTGGTACAGAAGCGAAGTCGACCAGGCCGAAACGCCGGCCGACCGCCTGCTTAACCTGTTTACCGTACTCAAGGCCTGGTTCGCCTCCGAAGGCTTCCGTGGCTGCGCATTCATCAATACCAGCGGCGAAACCGGCGACCCGCAAGACCCGGTTCGGCTGGTTGCCAAAGACCACAAACAGAAGCTGCTCGACTACGTGCGCGAGCTCTGCACCGAACATGGCGCCACAGACCCGGAGACGCTGGCCAAACAGCTGCTGATCCTGATCGACGGTGCCATTACCGTGGCGCTTGTCATGGGTGATCACAGTGCCGCCGATAATGCGCAATGCATGGCGCGAAAGTTATTGGACCTGTAGCACTTTAACCAAGCCAGACAACTTGCTAGAACTTTACTTTGATAGGGAGACTATTAATGTCTAATGCCGAAGTTCGTCCGCCATTGCCGCCATTCACCCGTGAATCGGCCATTGAAAAAGTACGCCTGGCCGAAGACGGCTGGAACTCCCGCGACCCGGAACGCGTGTCGCTGGCCTACACCCTGGACACCAAATGGCGTAACCGCGCCGAGTTTGCCTACAACCGCGAAGAAGCCAAAGGTTTCCTGACGCGCAAATGGGCCAAGGAACTGGATTACCGCCTGATCAAAGAACTTTGGGCCTTTACCGGCAACCGCATCGCCGTGCGTTATGCCTACGAATGGCACGACGACTCGGGCAACTGGTTTCGCTCGTACGGCAACGAAAACTGGGAGTTCGACGAGAACGGTTTGATGGCCAATCGGTTTGCCTGCATCAACGACATGCCGATCAAGGAAAGCGACCGCAAGTTCCACTGGCCGCTGGGCCGTCGTCCTGACGACCATCCAAGTCTGTCCGACCTGGGCCTGTAACTTCACCGAGATCCAATGTGGGAGCGAGCCTGCTCGCGATAGCGGACTATCAGTCAACATTGATGTTGAATTTGTTGGCGCCATCGCGAGCAGGCTCACTCCTACAGGGGGTTGTGGTGGTCAGGCGACTGCGGTCTGTGGCTTGACCGCTGTCTTGGCTTCCAGCTCACGCACCAACGGCAATACCCGCTTGCCGAAATATTCCACTTCTTCCTGAAAGTGCAGAAACCCCGCCAACACCAGATCCACGCCCACCGCTTTCAGCGCAACGATCCGCTCGGCAATCTGCTGCGGCGTACCGATCAGGTTGGTCTTGAAACCGTCGTTGTACTGCACCAGATCCTCGAACGTCGACTTGGCCCAGTTGCCCTCGCCCTCAGGTGACGCCCTGCCCGCCTGCTTCGCCGCATCGCCAAACGCATTCACCGCCTCCGGATCCGCCTGATCGATAATCTGCGCCAGCACGGCTCGCGCTTCTTCTTCAGTGTCGCGAGCAATGACAAACGCGTTCACGCCCACTTTCACCGAATGATTGTTGGCCGCCGCCTTGGCGCGGATGTCATCGACCTGGGCCTTGATGCCTTCCGGGGTGTTGCCGTTGGTGAAGTACCAGTCCGAAACCCGCGCCGCCATGTCCCGAGCCGCGCGGGAACTGCCACCCTGGAAGATTTCCGGCTGACCCAGCGGTTTGGGTTTGAGGCTGTAGTTGTCGAAGCGGTAGAAGTCACCGCGAAAAGTAAAGTTGTCCTGGCTCCAGATACCCTTCAGCGAGCGGATGAATTCTTCGGAGCGGCGATAACGCTCGTCGTGTTCCAGCCAGTGTTCGCCAATCGCCTGGAATTCACCCTTGAACCAGCCACTGACAATGTTCACCGCCACCCGGCCGTTAGTCAGTTGGTCGATGGTTGCCAATTGCTTGGCCGCCAGCGCGGGTTGCCAAGGGCCGGGCAGGATCGCGGCGATCACTTTCAGTTGGGTGGTGGCGGCCAGCAACGCGTGGCTGAAGGCGACGGATTCGTGTTGATACTCAGCGCCGTAACCGGCCGTGAAGCGGATCTGCGTCAGGGCGTATTCAAACCCCGCCTTTTCAGCCAGTTGCGCCAGTTTGCGGTTGTAGTCGATGCCCCAGTGGGTGCGTTGCTCGATCTTGCTGACCACCAGCCCGCCGCTGACGTTCGGCACCCAGTAGGCAAATTTGACGGCTTGCTGACTCATTGGCATGTCCTCGGGACTTTAGGGAAGTCCTGAGGCAAGAGCAGCAACCGTGCCAGCGCTGAAATCTTGGAGTGGGCGAACACTGTGGCGAGGGGGTTTACCCCCGTTGGGTCGCGAAGCGGCCCCAAAAAATGGGACTGCTGCGCAGTCCAACGGGGGTAAACCCCCTCGCCACAAAGTGTGGTGTGCCTGAGACAGATTGCTGATGCACTGTTGGTACAGCAACAATTCACTGCGTGCCGACATCCCATTCCTCCCGTAAATCCTGCCCCGCGAGATTCGGCATGGACCATGCAATTGCCCCTGGCAGACGCAACACTTTCTACTGCCGATCCAAGGAGCCTTCCCATGACCGAACACCAGGTAATCAATCCGCTGTCCACTGGCACCGACTACGAAGCGCTGGCCGCCAGGTTCCGGCCAATTTTCCAACGCATCGCCGCCGGTGCCGTTGAGCGTGAACAGTCGCGCAGCCTGCCGCACGAACCGATTCAGTGGCTCAAGGACGCCGGTTTCGGCGCCGTACGGATTCCGGTTGAATACGGCGGTGGCGGCGCCTCTGTGCCACAACTGTTTGAGCTGCTGATCGAATTGGCCGAAGCCGATTCCAACGTGCCTCAGGCCTTGCGCGGGCACTTCGCCTTTGCCGAGGATCGCTTGAACTCGGCGCCCGGGCCGGCGCGGGACCTGTGGTTCAAACGCTTCGTCGACGGTGATATCGCCGGCAATGCCTGGACCGAAATCGGCAGCGTGGCCATTGGCGATGTCATCACCAAAGTTTCACCTCACGGTGATCAGTGGCGGCTCAACGGTGAGAAGTTCTACAGCACCGGCAGCCTGTTTTCCGACTGGATCGATGTGTACGCGCAACGCAGCGACACCGGCGGCGACGTGATTGCCGCCGTCCGAACCCGCCAACCCGGCATCGTGCAGAGCGACGACTGGGACGGTTTCGGCCAGCGCACCACAGGCAGCGGTACTTCACGGTTTATCGATGCTGACGTGGACGCCGAGAACATCATCGACTTCGCCACCCGCTTCAAATACCAGACCGCTTTTTATCAACTGGTGCTGCTGGCGACCCTGGCGGGGATTGGTCGTGCGGCGTTGCGCGATGTGGCTCATCAGGTGCGTGAACGCAAACGCATCTACAGCCATGGCAATGCGCAGCATGTCAGCCAGGATTCGCAGGTGCAGCAAGTGGTCGGTGAAATTGCGGCACTGGTGTATGCGGCCGAGGCAAGCGCCTTGAAGGCTGCACAACCGGCGCAGCGGGCTTATCTGGCGCGATTCTCGGGTGATGACGCCTTGGAACAAGAGGCAAATGTCGCGGCGGAAATCGAATCGGCCAAGGCTCAGGTGGTGGTGTCGGAGCTGATACAGCGAGCGACCACAGAGCTGTTCAATGCACTGGGGGCTTCGGATACTCGGGTGGGTAAATCGCTGGACCGGCACTGGCGCAATGCGCGGACGGTGTCGTCGCACAATCCGGTGATCTACAAGGCACGGATAGTCGGGGATTGGGCGATCAACGGGACCGAGCCGCCGTTTGTGTGGCAGATCGGCAATGGGCCAAAGTCAGACTGATGTAGCGCCTGGGAGGACACCTTCGCGAGCAAGCCCGCTCCCACATTGGATTGATGTCGTACACAAAACCAAATGTGGGAGCGGGCTTGCTCGCGAAGGGGCCGGACGGGTCGCCGCAAAGGGTGGATATGCGTAAGATATCGGCCCTTCCCCGCAGCCCTGTCCTGCATCCCGCCGAATAAGCCGATTCCATGCCTTTCGAACTCAGTGTTGACGTCACCACCCTGGCCATTCTGGCCCTTGTCGCTTTCATTGCCGGTTTCATCGACGCCATTGCCGGCGGCGGTGGTTTGTTGACCACCCCGGCGCTGCTGACCGCAGGCCTGCCGCCGCATCTGGTGCTGGGCACCAACAAACTCAGTTCGACGTTCGGCTCAGCCACCGCCAGCTTCACCTTCTACCGACGCAAGCTGTTCCATCCCAAGCAGTGGATGCACGCCATTGTCGGCACGCTGGTGGGCGCGTTGACCGGTGCCGTGGTCGCTCACTACCTGCCGGCGGAATGGTTGAACAAGATGCTCCCGGTGATCGTTTTCGGCTGCGGCGTCTATCTGTTGTTTGGCGGCACGCCGAAAGCACCGCTGGACAGCGACGCACCGATCAAGAAAAAGTGGCAATCGACCCAAGGATTCGGGCTGGGCTTTTACGACGGCGTGGCCGGTCCCGGAACCGGCGCGTTCTGGACCGTCAGCACGATGCTGATGTACCCCATCGACCTGGTGAAGGCCAGCGGCGTGGCGCGCAGCATGAACTTCGTCAGCAACATTGCGGCACTGTCGGTGTTCGTGTTTTCCGGGCAGGTGGACTGGATCATCGGCCTGAGCATGGGCCTGTCGGTGATGGTCGGGGCGTTCTTCGGGGCTCGCACCGCCATCAGCGGCGGTGCGAAGTTCATTCGCCCTGTGTTCATCACCGTGGTGTTGGGCTTGACCGTGCGGCTAGCCTGGCAACACTGGTTCAGCGTGGCCTAAGCGCCGCGCCACATAGACGTCGATCAAGTAACGGGCAATCGAGCGTGACGCCGGCAACGGCGGCAGCTCATGAACGTTGAACCACTGGGCGTCTTCGATCTCGTCTTCCTGACACACGATTTCGCCGCCGGCGTATTCGGCATGGAAACCCAGCATCATCGAATGCGGGAACGGCCAGCACTGGCTGCCCATGTACTGGATGTTCTTGACCTCGATCTGCACTTCTTCACGGACTTCGCGAATCAGGCAATCTTCGGCCGATTCACCCGGTTCGGCAAACCCCGCCAACGTGCTGTAGACCCCGGTGACAAAGCGCGGCGAACGCGCCAGCAGGACCTCATCGCCCCGGGTCACCAGCACGATCATGCTCGGCGAAATGCGCGGGTAGCTGCGTATATCACACGGTTCGCAATACATCGCCCGTTCCCGGGTCACTTGGGTCATCGCCTGTCCGCAGTTACCGCAAAAGCGGTGTTCGCGGGCCCAGGTGCCGATTTGTGCGGCATAACCGAGCACCTTGTAAACCGTATGGTCGCCTTCGAGCATGAACGCCCGCAGGCCTTTCCAGTTGCAGCCCGGCACGTCGCTGTGACTGCGCAGCTCCAGTAAATAGACCGGTTCGCCGTCCAGGTGACCGATGCCATGTTCAGCAAGGATCGACAGGTCCTGGCGCTTGAGCCATTCGCGGGGGAACAGCGCGCCATTGTCATCGAACAGAAAGCCTTCGGGGCTGCGCGCCACCGCCCAGCCGCCGGGCTGATCGGTGTCCAGTACTGCAGTGGTCCAGCGTGAAGTCATTTTTAATCAGTCCAGAAATTCGGGTTTCTGTTTGCTCATATGGGCGGCCATGGCCACGCGCAAATCGTTGGATTGCAGCATGGCGGCGTTCCAGGTGGCGACGTATTCGAGGCCGTCGTCGATGCGATGGTCGCGCATGTAGCTGATCATTTCTTTGGTGCCGGTAATCGCAATCGGCGACTTGCTGGCGATCTCACGGGCAATGCCCATGACACCGTCGAGCAGGCTGGCGGTGTCGCTGTAAACGCGATTGACCAGGCCCATGCCACGCGCTTCTTCGGCACCGAACGTGCGACCAGTGTAAGCCAGTTCACGCAGCATGCCGTCACCAATGATCCGCGGCAAGCGTTGCAAAGTGCCAACGTCGGCCGCCATGCCGATGTCGATTTCCTTGATCGAGAATTGCGCGTCTTCGGCGGCGTAACGCATGTCGCAAGCCGCAATCAAATCAATGGCGCCGCCCAGGCAATAACCCTGAACCGCCGCCAGTACCGGTTTGCGGCAATTGTCGACAGCATTGAAAGACGCTTGCAGGGCGAGGATCTTGCGGCGCAGCAGGCGCGCGTTGCGCCCCACGTCCTTGCCCAGCTCATTGGCCACGCCAGCCAGCATCATCAGGTCGATGCCAGAAGAAAAATGCTTGCCCGCACCACTGAGCACCACCACCCGGACTTCGTCGGTGTCGTCGACCCACTGGAAAATCTCGATGATCTCGCTCCAGAACGCGGCATTCATCGAATTGATCTTTTCTGGCCGGTTGATCTGCACATGGGCGATTTTATCGGCCAGTTCGACGGTGAATGCAGTGTACTGAGACATGGCAGTGATCCTTTTACCGGGCAGAAAATGAGGCCCGGACTATAACAAGGCATCAAGGCGGACCGTAAGGCAGCGGTTCGGCCAAAGACGGGACTTAGCCAGCGCACCACAACGGTGCGTGAGCCTTGCCGCGCTTCGCACATTCATGTGACATCTCGACTTTTTTTTGAGGCAAAAAGGTAAAAAAACATGCCCTTCGTCGGTGCGTTTCTCCCTAAAGGCGGTACGTCCGTACCTCTTTGAACCGATTGTCGAACAATTTTGCCATCTGGCCTCGCCCGCTCTAAGTTCTGGCCTAGACTCAGTTCCGCGGGGCGAAACCGGTCGGTCACAAAGCGGAAAGAAAGTCGAAACTTTTGCCGGTCGTGACGGGTCAGCTGAAAAGGAGGTGCGTTGCGACTGGTGCAATCCTTGCAACGATCTCTACAGCCATTCTGCTTCATCGTATTGGCAGCGCTTGCTCACCGATGCGTAGCGCGTTTGCGCCCGGCCACAGGAATTGGCCACGAAACACCGTTTGTGCCAGACCTAAGAATTAGATCAACAACACGGGAGATTCATATGATCAGTGCGGCTTTAGATATTCAGGGAGAACGTGCTCATCAGCAGGTCGGCGAAACGAGCGCCGTGAGCGCCGCCAGTCACCAATCGATCAGCGTCCCCGGCACCAAGACGCTGGCACCGGTGGCCAGTCAGAATCCCAACAAGAAGAAAGTCCTGTTCGTCACCTCGGAGATCGCCGATCTGGTGAAAACCGGTGGTCTGGGCGACGTTTCCGCAGCGCTGCCGCGAGCCATGGCTCACTTGCACGATGTGCGCGTGTTGATCCCCGGTTACCCGCAAGTGCTGCACAGCGAAAACCCGATTCATATCATTGGTGAGCTCGGTGGTCACGCCGCGTTGCCCCCCTGCAAGATCGGGCGCATGGACATGCCCGACGGTCTGGTCATTTACGTGTTGATCTGCCCCGAGCTCTACGAGCGCGAGGGTTCGCCTTACGGTGCCAACAACGGTCGCGACTGGCCGGACAACCACATTCGTTTCGCCCGTCTGGGCCTGGCCGCTGCCGATATCGCCGCCAACCTCGCACAAATCCACTGGTGCCCGGACCTGGTGCACGCCCATGACTGGCCTGCCGGTCTGGCGCCCGCTTACATGCACTGGCGTGGACAGCGCACCCCGACGCTGTTCACCATTCATAACCTCGCCTATCAGGGCGTGACCAGCCTTGGCTCGTGCCCGGAACTGGGTATTCCCATGCATGCCTTGCAACAGGAAGGCATGGAGTTCTACGGCAAGATGTCGTTCCTCAAGGCCGGCATGGCTTATTCGAGCCACATCACCACCGTCAGCGCCACCTATGCCCAGGAAATCACCACCCCGGCCTTCGGCTGCGGTCTCGACGGTTTTCTTGCCGCCAAGACCCAGCAAGGTCTGCTCAGTGGTATTCCCAATGGCATCGATGAAAGCTGGGACGCCGCCACCGACCCGCACCTGTTCCGCCCCTTCAAAATTGGCGACTGGGAAGGCAAAGCGGTCAACGCCGACCACGTGCGCAAGCTGTTTGGCCTGGACGATAGCGAAGGTCCGCTGTTCGCCGTGGTTTCGCGACTGGTCTATCAGAAAGGCCTGGACCTGACTGAGGCCGTCTCCGAGTACATCGTCAAATCTGGCGGGCAAATCGCGATCATCGGTCGTGGCGAACCGGAAGAAGAACAAGCCATGCGCGAGTTGGCTGTGCGTTTTCCAGGTCAGATCGGCGTGCGCATCGGTTTCAACGAGACCGACGCCCGTCGCATGTTCGCCGGCAGTGATTTCCTGCTGATGCCTTCGCGTTACGAGCCTTGCGGCCTGAGCCAGATGTACGCACAGCGCTTCGGTTCGTTGCCGGTGGCACGCAACACCGGTGGTTTGGCCGACACCATTGAAAACGGCGTGACCGGTTTCCTGTTCGACGAATCCACGGTAGAGAGTTACGAGGAAGCCCTGAGCCGGGCCTTCAAGGTTTTTGCCTTCCCCGACCTGCTCCATGCCATGCGCTGCCGGGCCATGGCCGCGCCTTTCAACTGGTGCAAGGCGGTCGAACCGTACGCCGAACTCTACGAAAAACTGGTGACCAAAGCGCTGGGTAAATCGGGCAAACATTAAGAGGTTTTCATAGATGCCGTTACGGACCCTTGAGACCTGGCCCCACGGCGCAATCATGCTGGACGCAGAACACACGCGTTTTGCCTTGTGGGCGCCAGATGCGTTTTACGTCAGTGTCGAACTGGAAGATGGACAGTCCTTGCCACTCCTGCCCCAGGCAGATGGCTGGTTCGTGATCAACACCCGTTGCCCCGCCGGCACGCGTTACCGCTACAACATCGACGGCGAGCTGGAGGTGCCCGACCCGGCCTCCCGCGCGCAGGCCGGTGATATCGACCGTCACAGCGTGGTGGTCGATCCACTTGCGTATCAATGGCAACACAGCGCCTGGCTCGGACGGCCGTGGAATGAGGCGGTGATCTACGAATTGCACGTTGGTGCGCTCGGCGGCTTCAGCGAAGTCGAGCAGCACCTGGCGCGCCTCGTGGAGCTGGGCATCAGCGCGATCGAACTGATGCCGCTGGCGCAGTTCCCCGGTGATCGCAATTGGGGTTACGACGGGGTTCTGCCCTACGCGCCCCAAGCCTCCTACGGCACTCCCGAACAACTCAAACACCTGATCGACACCGCCCACGGACATGGCCTGGCGGTGATTCTCGACGTGGTCTACAACCACTTCGGCCCGGACGGCAATTATCTGCATCGCTACGCCAAGGGCTTCTTCCGCGAAGACAAGCACACACCGTGGGGTGCGGCGATCGACTTCCGGCGGCGCGAGGTGCGGGACTTCTTCATCGACAATGCGTTGATGTGGTTGCTGGAGTACCGCTTCGATGGCTTACGCCTGGACGCGGTACACGCCATCGAAGACCCTGATTTTCTTCAGGAACTGGCGCAAAAGGTTCGCCAGCAAACCGATCCGGCGCGACATGTCTGGCTGACGTTGGAAAACGAACACAACCAGGCCAGCCTGCTCGAAGAAGGTTTCGACGCGCAGTGGAACGACGACGGCCACAACGCCTTGCACGTGCTGCTAACCGGCGAAACCGACGCCTATTACGCCGACTATGCGCAAAACCCCACTGAACAACTGGCCCGCTGCCTGAGCCAGGGCTTCGTGTTTCAAGGCCACGTGACCCGTCACGGTACAACCCGTGGCGAGCCCAGCGGTCACTTGCCGCCCAGTGCTTTCGTGCTGTTTCTGCAAAACCACGACCAGATCGGCAACCGAGCCTTGGGCGAACGGCTGCATCAACTGGCCAACCCCGATGCGCTCAAGGCAGCCACGGCATTACTGCTGTTGTCACCGATGATCCCGCTGATGTTCATGGGCGACGAGTTCGCCGCCGAGCAACCGTTCCTGTTCTTCACCAGCCATCACGGTGAGCTGGCGGAGCGGGTCCGCGAGGGACGACGTAACGAGTTTGCAGCGTTCAGCGCGTTTGCTGATCCGCACAAACGCGAGCAGATTCCCGACCCCAACGCGCGCCAGACCTTTGAGGCTTCACGGCCCGAGCTGACATCAACCCGACAATCCGCCATGCACGATCTGTATCGCCAACTGCTGCAGATCCGCCATCAGCAGATCATTCCTCGCCTGCCCGGCGCTCAAGCACTGGGCGCCGAGGTGCTGGCCGCTGGTGCGGTAACGGCGCGCTGGCGACTGGGCGATGGCAGTCAGCTGCGCATTGACCTGAACCTCAGCGACACGCCTGTGGTCCACACCCCACAGGCCGACGCTTCGTTGTTGTTGTTCGAATACCCGCCACAGTCAGCCGGTCTGTTGGATCAGGGCACCCTCGCCCCGTATTGCGCGCTAGTCAGTCTCACGGCCGCAGCCCCTTTGCTACCCCCGGATGGAGAGCGCCCATGAGCGATGCGCAATTGGAAATACTGGCCAGCCGAGCTGGCCTGGCTGTCGACTGGATAGACGCCAACGGCCGCCCACAGAAAGTCGCTCCATCGGTGTTGCGTAACGTCCTCACCGGACTCGGCCACCCGGCCGGCAGCGCCCAGGAAATCGACGCCAGCCTGCAGGAACTGCAGCAGGTGCAACAGACCCGACACCTGCCGCCGCTGCTGACTGCAGACTTCGGTGTCGGCCTCAGCCTGGGGCATTACTTTGAGCCCGAAACACCGTGCGAAATCCATCTTGAAGATGGCTCGCGACTCAACCTGAAACTGGATGCCGAGGCGATACTGCCTGGCCTGATCCCGGTCGGTTATCAGCACGTCAGCATCGACGGACAGCAATTCACCTTGGCCGTGGCACCGACACGCTGCTACAGCGTCGGCGATGCCGTCGACAGCCCGATCCCGCGCGTCTGGGGCCTGAGCGTGCAGCTGTACTCGCTGCGTCGTCCGGGCGACGGCGGTTTTGGCGATACCCAGGCGCTGGAAGACCTGGCCCGAGTGGCCGGCGAACGCGGCGCTGAAGCGCTGGCAATCAGTCCACTGCATGCGATGTTCGGCAGCGACACCCAACGTTACAGTCCGTATTCGCCGTCCAGCCGCTTGTTTCTCAACAGCCTGTACGCCGCACCAGGTGCCATCCTCGGTGATCGAGCGATGCGGACCGCGATTGATGCAACCGGCCTGGCGGCGGAACTCAAGCACCTTGAAGCCTTGCCGTTGATTGATTGGCCCGTGGCAGCCGAAGCCAAACATCGCCTGTTGCAGGCGTTGTACGAAGGGTTTGTGCAGGGCGAACACCCGTTGCATGCCGACTTCAGCAGCTTCCGCCACGCCGCTGGCGAAGCCCTGGAAAACCACTGCCGCTTTGAAGCCATTCAAGAAACCCGCGCTGCCAAGGGTGAAAGTCTCGACTGGCGGCAGTGGCCCGAGCAATGGCAAAACCCGCGCAGCGCGGCCCTGGCCGAATTCGCCGAAGAGAACGCCGGGCGCATCGGCTTCTTTGCCTTCTGCCAATGGCTGATCACCCGCTGCCTGGAACGCGCACAAACCGCCGCCCGCAGCGCTGGCATGAGCATTGGCCTGATCGCCGATCTGGCGGTGGGTGCCGATGGCGGTGGCAGTCAGGCCTGGAGTCGTCAGGACGAATTGCTCGCCTCGCTGACCGTGGGTGCACCACCGGACATTCTCAATCGCACCGGTCAGGGCTGGGGGATTTCCGCGTTCTCGCCCGAAGGTCTGGTACGCAACGGCTTTCGTGCCTTCATCGAAATGCTCCGCGCCAATTTTGCCCACGCCGGTGGTCTGCGCATCGATCACGTCATGGGCCTGCAACGGCTGTGGGTAATCCCCAATGGCGCATCACCCGCCGACGGTGCCTACCTCTATTACCCGGTGGACGACCTGCTGCGTTTGCTGACCCTCGAGTCCCATCGCCATCAGGCCATCGTCCTCGGTGAAGACCTTGGCACTGTGGCTGACGGTCTGCGAGAAAAGCTCATCGCCCGCTCGATCCTCGGCATGCGCGTGCTGCTGTTCGAACAGGACAACGCGCACTTCAAACCGATTCTCGACTGGCCGGACAACGCCCTCGCGACCACCAGCACCCATGACCTGCCAACGCTCAATGGCTGGTGGCATGGCCGTGATATCGACTGGAACGCCCGACTGGGGCTGGTCGACGCCCCGGGTGAAATCGAATGGCGCCACCACCGCGAACGCGAGCGTGAAGGCCTGCGCCGGGTGTTGAGCGAGGACCCGCAGAACTTTCGCGAAGAGTCCCATGAAACCGATCAGGTGCTCGACGCTGCGATACGTTTCCTCGGCCATACCCGAGCGCCGCTGGTGTTGCTGCCGCTGGAAGATGCCCTGGGCATCGAACAGCAGGCCAACTTGCCCGGCACCACCGACACGCACCCCAACTGGTCCCGACGCTTGCCCGGCGACAGTGAAGCCTTGCTCGATGACGCGGACGCCGCCCGACGCCTGGAACTGCTCGCCTGTGCGCGGCTTCAGGCGGCCGAGCGTGACCAATGAAGCAAACGCTTATCCAACCGCTGCGGGCAACCCTGCGGCTGCAGTTCCATAAAGACTTCACGCTGGACGATGCGGTGCCGCTGGTGCCGTACTTCGCCAGCCTCGGCATCAGCCATGTCTATGCGTCACCGCTACTGAGTTCCCGCGCCGGGTCCATGCATGGCTACGACGTCGTGGACCCGACCACGGTCAACCCGGAGTTGGGCGGCGAAGCGGCGCTGCGGCGTTTGGTCAGCGCATTGCGCGAGCTGAACATGGGGCTGATCCTCGACATCGTCTCCAACCACATGGCCGTCGGCGGTGGCGATAATCCCTGGTGGCAGGATTTGCTGGAATGGGGACGCCTGAGTCCTTACGGCGAATTCTTCGATATCCAGTGGCATTCACCCGACCCGTTGATGGAAGGCCAGTTGCTGCTGCCCTTCCTCGGCAGCGACTACGGCATCGCCTTGCAGGACGGCACCCTGCCCCTGCGCTTCGATGCGCAAAAGGGTGCGTTTTATGTTGAGCACTATGAGCATCACTTCCCGATCTGCCCGACGAATTACGGCGAACTGCTCAGGACCGATGACCCACTGAGTGCCGAATCGCTCAAGGCGCTGGCAGACCGTTTCAGCACCTTGAGCTACCAGACCGACGCCCACAGCCTGGCGATACCGCTGAAAGCAGAGCTGCGTGAACTGGCCAGTGATCCGGCGATTCTCCAGGCCATCCAGCACAACCTCAGCGCTTACGACTCGCTCACGCCTGAAGGTTTCCAGCGCCTGCACCTGTTGCTTGAACAGCAAAGCTATCGCCTGGCCAGTTGGCGCACGGCGGCGGATGACATCAACTGGCGGCGTTTTTTCGATATCAACGAACTGGGCGGCCTGCGGGTCGAGCGTCCGGCCGTGTTCGAAGCCACCCACGCGAAAATCTTCGAACTGGTGGGCGAAGGCCTGGTTGACGGTCTGCGCATCGACCATATCGACGGCCTCGCCGACCCTCGGGGTTACTGCCGTAAATTGCGGCGGCGGGTCGACAGCCTGTCGCCGGATCGGCACCTGCCGATCTACGTCGAGAAGATCCTCGGCGAAGGTGAAACCCTGCACCGTGACTGGTCGGTGGATGGCACCACCGGTTACGAGTTCATGAATCAGTTGTCGTTGCTGCAACACGCGCCCGAAGGCGCCAACACTTTGGCCGAACTGTGGAATCGCTACAGCGAACGGCCCGCCGATTTCCGTCAGGAAGCGCAACTGGCCCGCCAGCAGATCCTCAACGGCTCCCTCGCCGGCGACTTTGAAAGCGTCGCCCAGGCGCTGTTGCAAGTGGCCCGGGATGACCTGATGACCCGCGACCTGACCCTCGGTGCGATTCGTCGGGCGTTGCAGGAACTGATCGTGCATTTCCCGGTGTACCGCACCTATGTCAGCCCGCGTGGACGTTCGACTGAAGACGATGTGTTTTTCCAGCAAGCCATGGACGGTGCCAGGCAAACCCTCGGCGAGGCCGACTGGCCGGTGCTCGATTGCCTGGCCCGCTGGCTGGGCGGTGAATCATGGCGCAAACGCCCGTTGGGCCGGCCGCGCAAGGTGCTCAAGCATGCCTGTGTACGTTTTCAGCAACTGACGTCACCGGCGGCGGCGAAGGCTGTGGAAGACACCGCGTTCTATCGTTCAGCGACGTTGCTGTCGCGCAATGACGTGGGCTTCAGCACCGAGCAGTTCAGCGCGCCGGTGGCCGATTTCCATGCGGCTTGCATCAACCGTCTCGAAGCCTTCCCCGACAATTTGCTGGCCACCGCGACCCACGACCACAAACGCGGCGAAGACACTCGCGCGCGCCTGGCGGTGCTAAGCGAGCGCAGTGCCTGGTACGCCGAGGAAGTCCCGTTCTGGCGAACCCTCGCCCGCCCCCTGCGCGACGACGACCAGGTGCCGACTGCGGGCGATGAGTTGATCCTCTATCAAGCGATCCTCGGCAGCTGGCCGCTCGATATGCGCAGTGACGATCAAGCAGCCTTGGAGAACTACACTCAACGCCTGTGGCAGTGGCAACAGAAAGCCTTGCGCGAAGCCAAGTTGCAAAGCAGCTGGAGCGCGCCAAACGAAGCTTACGAACAAGCGGTTCAGCAATTCTTGCGACGTCTGCTTCTGAGCCCCGAAGGTGAATTGTTACGGGCGGCCCTCGGCAAAGCAGCCAAGAGCATCGCCGTCCCCGGCGCCCTCAATGGGTTGGCGCAAACCTTGCTGCGAATGACCGTGCCGGGGGTGCCGGACCTGTATCAGGGCAACGAGTACTGGGACTTCTCGCTGGTCGATCCTGACAACCGCCGGCCGGTGGATTACACCAGCCGACAGCAGTCGATGCAGACGCCATTGGAACTGCCCAAATTGTTGGCTAATTGGCGGGACGGGCGCATTAAACAAGCGCTGATCGCACAAGTATTGAACCTACGGCTCGAGCACACCGAGCTGTTTCGGCGAGGGACGTATCAAGCCCTTGAAGTCGTCGGCAGCCAGGCTCACCGGGTGCTCGCATTTGCTCGCTCGCTGGAAGGAAAACGCGCCATCGTGATCGTACCGATACGCTGCGCCGAACTGCTGAAAAACAGTGCCGACCCCCGGATTGACGCGCCGCTGTGGGGCGATACACGGGTCAAATTACCGTTCACCGCCCCTGATGAAAATTTGAAGGGACTTTTTTCAAGCACAACAGTCACACACCAAAGGGAGCTGAACATCAGCGACGCGCTAGTGGATTTCCCGATCAATCTTTTTATCCAAACTACCCACACTTGAGTTCAGTTCAGGAGCATTGCGATGAGCACAAACGATAAACGCATCCGCGAATTCGCCTATCAGATCTGGGAATCGGAAGGAAAACCCGAGGGTCAGGAAGCCCGCCACTGGGAGATGGCTCGCAAACTGGCTGAAGCCGAAGCCCTGGCACCGAGTAAATCGCCCAAAGCCGCTGGCAGCAAAGCCGCCGCCAAGGCCCCGGCCAGCAAAGCCAATGGCAAGGCAGCGGAGCCAAAAACCAAAGCCAAGCCCGCCGCTGCCTCCAAGGTCATCCCGCCGGGCGAAAAAGCCAACGAGAAAAAGCCTCGAGCAGCGCGTAAACCGCCCGCTGTCTGACGCCTCTCACCTGTGTCCTGATTGACCTCGTGGCGAGTTTTCTCGCCACCGAGGGCTCGCTCGCCCTCAAAAAAAACCAGAGCCAAGAACTGTCCCCCCTTTGCAGGAGCACCTATGACCAGTCCGAAGAAAGCCGCGCCAGAACCTCAGGTCGAGGCCTCGCGAATCCGTGAAGGCTTGCCCTTCCCGCTGGGCGCGACCTGGGATGGCCTGGGGGTCAACTTCGCCTTGTTTTCCGCCAACGCCACGAAGGTCGAGCTGTGCATTTTCGATGATGCCGGCGAGGTCGAACTGGAACGCATCGAACTGCCGGAATACACCGACGAGATCTACCACGGCTACCTGCCCGACGCGCATCCTGGGATGATCTACGGCTACCGTGTCTATGGCCCGTACGACCCGGCGAACGGTCATCGCTTCAACCACAACAAACTGCTGATCGACCCCTACGCCAAACAACTGGTCGGCCAGTTGAAATGGTCAGAAGCCCTGTTCGGCTACACCATCGGCCACCCCGAGGCCGACCTCAGTTTCGATAAACGCGACAGCGCGCCGTTCGTGCCCAAGTGCAAGGTGATCGACCCGGCCCACACCTGGGGACACGACCATCGGGTCAGCGTGCCGTGGGACAAGACCATCATTTATGAGACTCACGTGCGTGGTTTCAGCATGCGTCACCCCTCCGTCCCCGATAACGTGCGCGGCACCTTCGCCGGGTTGATGGTCGATGACGTGCTTGAACACATCCGCAAGCTTGGGGTGTCGACGGTGGAATTGCTGCCGATTCATGCCTTCGTCAACGACCAGCATCTGTTGCACAAAGGCATGACCAATTACTGGGGCTACAACAGCCTCGCGTTCTTCGCCCCCGACCCGCGTTACCTGGCCAGCGGCAAGATCGCCGAGTTCAAGGAGATGGTTGCGCACCTGCACGAAGCCAATCTTGAAGTGATCCTCGACGTGGTCTACAACCACACCGCCGAGGGCAATGAACAAGGCCCGACCCTGTCCATGCGCGGCATCGACAACGCCTCCTACTACCGTTTGATGCCCGACGACAAGCGCTTCTACATCAACGATTCCGGCACCGGCAACACCCTGGACCTGAGTCACCCGTGCGTGCTGCAAATGGTCACCGACTCCCTGCGATACTGGGCCTCGGAAATGCACGTCGACGGTTTCCGCTTCGACCTGGCGACCATTCTCGGGCGTTACCACGATGGCTTCGACGAACGTCACAGCTTCCTGGTGGCCTGCCGTCAGGACCCGGTGCTGCGTCAGGTGAAGATGATTGCAGAAGCCTGGGATTGCGGCCCCGGTGGTTATCAGGTCGGTAACTTTCCGCCCGGCTGGGTCGAGTGGAATGACAAGTTCCGCGACACCGTGCGTGCGTTCTGGAAAGGCGACGACGGCCAACTGGCGGACTTCGCCAGTCGCATGACCGCCTCCGGCGAGATGTTCAATCAGCGTGGCCGGCGGCCGTATGCCTCGGTGAATTTCGTCACCGCCCACGACGGTTTCACCCTTAACGACCTGGTGTCGTACAACGACAAACACAACGAAGCCAACGACGAGAACAATCAGGACGGCAGCAACAACAACCTGTCCTGGAACCACGGCGTCGAAGGCCCGACCGACGATCCCGAGATCAATGCGCTGCGTCAGCGGCAGATGCGCAATTTCTTCGCCACGCTGCTGCTGTCCCAAGGCACGCCGATGCTGGTGGCTGGCGACGAATTCGCCCGCACCCAGGAAGGCAACAACAACGCCTATTGCCAGGACAGCGAGATCGGCTGGGTCAATTGGGACCTGAGCGAAGACGGCAAAGCCCTGCTCAAGTTCGTTAAACGCCTGATCAAGTTACGCCTGGCCTACCCGATCCTGCGTCGCGGTCGGTTCCTGGTGGGCAATTACAACGAGGACATTGGCGTCAAGGACGTCACCTGGCTGGCGCCGGATGGCAGCGAAATGTCCAACGAACAATGGGAGGAAGGCCATGGCCGCTGCCTCGGCATGCTGATGGATGGCCGCGCCCAGGAAACCGGTATTCGCCGCAAGGGCGCGGACGCCACCCTGCTGCTGGTGGTCAACGCGCATCACGACATCGTCAATTTCCTGCTTCCAGAAGTGCCTGACGGCGGTTTCTGGACCTGCATGATCGATACCAATCAACCGTCGATTCGGGGTCAGGAACGCTTCGAGTTCGGTCACGAATATTCGGTCACGGGCCGTTCGCTGCTGCTGTTCGAATTGCAGCGTGAGGAAGAAGAGTGAAATGAACCTTGAGGGATTCCAGCCCTAAAACGTAACGAATGGAACATCGAGGCGACGAATAGCGTGACATGAGCAATACTCTGCTCGCGGCAATCCAGGGTTTGGAGCGCCGCACATTGCTATCAACGTGAACAAGGACGTAGCCATGAAATCAGTCTCCATCAGTGAAAGCAGCCCGCCCGTACAAATCTGGAACAGCGCCCCGCAACTGGACAACATTCCTGTCATCAGCACTCAGACCCTGGTTCCTGCCGGCGCACGCGCTGTGTTGATTGCCCCCCATCCCGGCGATGAAGTCGTGACCTGCGGCGGCCTGCTGCAGCTGCTCAGCGCCCTGGGTCATCCCCTGCAATTGATCTCGATTACCGACGGCAGCGCCAGCCATCCGGGCTCGCAACAATGGTCGGAGAAACGCTTGAGCGTGTTCCGCCCCCAGGAAAGCCTAGAAGCCTTGCGCCGGCTCGGATTGCCGATGCACAGCCTCAAATGGATTCGTGGCGGCTTCACCGACAACGCCCTGGCCGAACGGGAATTTCAGATGACTCAATTCATTGCCCGTTATTTACGTCCCGGGGATGTGGTGTTCAGCACCTGGCGCGAGGATGGCATTGTCGACCATGACGCCGTTGGTCGGGCCAGCGCCAAGGCTGCAGCAATGGTCGGGGCGGCGTTCAACGAAATACCGGTCTGGGCCTGGCACTGGCCAACGCGTGATCGAGGGCTCATCCCTTGGCATCGCGCGCGCAAGGTGCGCCTGGACACCTGGACCGTCGCGCGCAAAAGCCACGCCACCCACGCCTATGCCAGCCAGCTCGACGGCGAACCGGCCATCGGCCTCGCCCCGCTGCTGCCCCCGGTGCTTCTGGAGCGGATACGGTTGCCCTACGAAATTGTATTCGTCTGACGTAGCGCTGGTAGCAGCCCGTAGCAGCCCGTAGCAGCTGTCGAGCCTGCGAGGCTGCGTTCGGCTGCGAAGCAGCCGTCTATCCAGAGCATGGAGTTTGCCTGACACACCGCGTTGCCGGGTTTTACGACTGCTTCGCAGCCGAACGCAGCCTCGCAGGCTCGACAGCTGCTACAGGCTGCTACATTTTGGTGTGAGGGCTGCTTGCGACGAATCACTCTGAACTGCCCGCCACTGCATCAGTCGCATACATAACCAGTCCAGATTCAGAGGAGTGAACGTGACCAGTGATTCCAAGTGGCAGGCCGTCGAATCATCTCCATTGAACACGCCCCCGGCGATTCATCGACTGAGAGTGCTGACGGTCAACACCCACAAGGGTTTTACCGCACTCAACCGACGTTTCATTCTCCCGGAACTGCGTGAAGCGGTACGCAGTACGTCGGCGGACCTGGTGTTCCTGCAGGAAGTCGTCGGTGAACACGACCGCCATTCCACTCGCTACAACGATTGGCCGCTGACCTCACAGTACGAGTTCCTGGCCGACAGCATGTGGAGCGACTTCGCCTACGGCCGTAACGCGGTCTACCCCAACGGTCACCACGGCAACGCCCTGTTATCGAAATACCCGATCCGCGAACATCGCAACCTCGACGTCTCGATCACCGGCCCCGAACGCCGCGGCCTGCTGCATTGCGTTCTGGATGTACCGGGCCACACTGAAGTTCACGCGATCTGCGTGCACTTGAGTCTGCTGGAAAGCCATCGCCAGTTGCAGCTCCAGCTACTCTGCCAACTGCTCGAATCGTTACCCGACGATGCGCCGGTAATCATCGCCGGCGACTTCAACGACTGGCAGCTGCAAGGCAACACCGCCCTCGCCCGTCGTGACTACCTGCATGAAGCCTTCGAACGCCACCACGGTCGCCCGGCGAAAACCTATCCGGCGCGCTTCCCGCTGCTGCGCCTGGACCGTATTTATCTGCGCAATGCCAGCAGTCATGAGCCGCGAATACTGGGGCACAAGCCCTGGACGCATTTGTCGGACCACTTGCCGTTGGCGGTGGAAGTGCACCTGTAGCGGTTCAACCACGAGCCGAAACGAATGTTCGGTTTCAGCCTCATTATTGACAGTAACAAACAGCGAGAATCAGTCAGCCACTGCTTGAACAGAGGCGGCCAGAAGACCGACTGTCGGCTGACTAACGCCTCTGATTCGCGGGTTTCGCGATGATTTTTCGTACAAACAAGAACTTAGATAAACGCCAAAAAACAATTAGTTGCATCGACCAAATTAGCCATACCGCTCATCGTTCATTTTCTTGACGCAGTGGCATCGGTCTTCTTAGCTACACATTACTACCCCCGGAAATACACCAGGGGCAAACCCCAAGACACCCGCAAAATCGGGCGGCCAGCGGCTTGCCCCACTACATTCGGTCGCCCCTCATTCGGGGTAGGAGAGACGCCAGAGCGAGATTCGGCATGCGATTGCAAGGTAGACCTCCATGAAAACTTCATTCACCCCACAAGAGATCAAAGTCACTTTTTGTGCTGTCTCGAGTTCACTCCTTCTGTGCTCGTCCATGGAGGTACAGGCAGGGCCGGCAGAGGATGCAACCACGCCTTGGTACCGTCAGGATGTTCCGCTCATGACCTTACCCGCCGTCACTTTCACCACCCCCGGCCACTTCAGCACTGCCTCGGATACACGAAGTTCACACCTGACCATCGAGGACGCTGCGCCTTCGGCTTGGGATCAGATGTATGGACAGGCTTCGCGGCAGGCGCAAACCGATGTTCTGGCTCAGGGGTTTGCTATCCCTGGCAGTAGCGAATTCAAAGGTCCGGCGATCCTGACTCTGCAAAGCGGTAGCGGTCATACCCAGCGGGTCGGACTGGTCGGCGGAATGACTCAGTTACAAGGCGACAGCAACGGGCTGCTGACCGGTCGCGCCCTTGCTGACCCCAGCCACGACACCCTCAACCTCGAAGGCCAGAGCCTCGGCGCTTACTGGAGCCTGACCGGGCCCCAGGGCTGGCACGTGGACTTGACGGCCAGCGGCGGCCGGGTCAACGGCTTTAGCCGCAATGACCAGGGCGCCCGACAAGTGACCGAGGGCAGCGCGGTGACGCTGTCGGTAGAAGGTGGTTTTCCCATTGGTCTGAGCGATAACTGGGTAGTTGAACCCCAGGCGCAATTAATCAATCAACGCATTACCCTGGACACCCCGTATGCAGGCTCAGGCAATGCCTCGTCCAGCGATCTGACGTCCTGGAGCGGCCGGGTCGGTGCACGGTTGAAAGGTAGTTACGACATCAACGGCATGGGGGTCGAACCCTATGTGCGAACCAACGTGTGGCACACGGTGTACACCAGCGATACCGTGAACCTCGATCAGGTCGAGAAGATCAGCAGCAGCCGCTATTCATCGACCGTCGAAGTGGGTTTGGGCTTGGTTGCCAGAGTGACACCCGCCGTGAGTTTTTACGTCAGCGCCGACTACAGCAGCAGTGTGGATGAAAATGATTTGAACGGGTTGATTGGGAGTTTGGGTGTGCGGATGCGGTGGTGAGTGTTTCAGTTCAAGAAATTGATTGTTCGGGCTGGCCCCTTCGCGAGCAAGCCCGCTCCCACATTGGTTTTGTGTACGACATCAATCCAAATGTGGGAGCGGCGGTGCGACGATTCGACTTGCTCGCGAAAGGAGCGACTCGGTGTTAGATCAACCCTCCGGACGCAGCATCAACACCGCCAGCGGCGGCAGGTTCAATACCAACGAGAGTGCCTGGCCATGGCTCGGCTCTTCCTCGGAAAATGCCCCGCCGCTGTTGCCATAGTTCGAACCGGCGTAAGTGGCCGCATCGCTGTTGATCACCTCGGTCCAGCGCCCTTCAAACGGTACGCCGATGCGATAACCCTCACGCGGCACCGGCGTGAAGTTAGCCACCACCAACACCGGCCGACCCTCCCTGCTCCAGCGCATGAAGGCGTAGACGCTGTTGATTGCATCATCACCAATCAACCACTGGAAGCCTTGCGGCGCGTCGTCCTGATCATGCAGCGCCGGCTCTTCGCGATACAGCCGATTGAGATCGCCGACGAGTTTCTGCACACCTTTGTGTTCCGAGTACTGCAGCAAGTACCAGTCGAGTTGCTGATCGTGGTTCCACTCACGCCACTGACCAAACTCGCAGCCCATGAACAACAGCTTCTTGCCCGGATGTGCCCACATGAAACTGAGATAGGCGCGCAGGTTGGCGAATTTCTGCCAGCGATCGCCGGGCATCTTGTCGATCAGCGAGTGCTTGCCGTGTACCACTTCATCGTGGGAGATCGGCAGGATAAAGCGCTCGGACCAGGCATACACCAGGCCGAAACTCAGTTCGTTGTGATGATGAGCGCGGTACACCGGGTCCTGCTGGATGTAATGCAGCGAATCGTGCATCCAGCCCATGTTCCACTTGTAGTCGAAGCCCAGCCCGCCCTGTTGCGTGCCCTGACTGACACCCGGCCATGCGGTGGACTCTTCGGCAATCACCAGCGCGCCGGGGGCTTCGAGATCGATCACGTCGTTGAGATGGCGCAGGAAGTCGATGGCTTCGAGGTTTTCCCGACCACCGTGACGGTTTGGCACCCATTCGCCGGCCTTGCGCGAGTAATCGCGATACAGCATCGAAGCCACGGCATCGACCCGCAGGCCGTCGACGTGGAAATGTTTGAGCCAGTGCAGCGCCGAGGCCAGCATGTAGCCATGCACTTCGGTGCGACCCAGGTTGTAGATCAGCGTGTCCCAGTCCTGATGGAAGCCTTCCTGCGGGTTGCCGTATTCGTACAGCGCGGTGCCATCGAATTGCGCCAGGCCGTGAATATCGGTCGGGAAATGTGCCGGCACCCAATCGAGGATCACGCCGATATCAGCCTGGTGGCAGGCATTGACGAACGCGGCGAAGTCATCCGGCGACCCGTAGCGGGCGCTCGGGGCGAATTGCGACAGCAGCTGATAGCCCCAGGAGCCACCGAACGGGTGTTCCATGATCGGCATCAGCTCGATGTGGGTAAAACCCAGATCCTTCACGTAAGGAATCAGCCGCTCGGCCAACTCATGCCAGGTGTACAGGCGCGCAACTTCTCCCAAATCGTCCAACTCACATTGCCAGGACCCGGCATGCAATTCGTAGATCGACAGCGGCGCACTCACCCGATGACGGTCGCCCCGCGATTGCATCCACTCCTGATCCTGCCAATCGATGTTCAGCGGCGAAGCGACTTTTGACGCGGTATCCGGCGGCAGCGAGGTGGCCAGCGCCATCGGGTCGGCCTTGAGCGGCAGAATGCCGTGGGTGCCGAGGATTTCGTACTTGTACGTTTCCCCCGCTTGCATGCGCGGGACGAAGATTTCCCATACACCGGTCGGATGACGCAGGCGCATCGGGTGCCGGCGACCGTCCCAGTTGTTGAAGTCACCCACCACCGACACCCTTTTGGCGTTCGGTGCCCACACGGCGAAACGCACGCCATCGACACCGTCGACCGTTTTCAGCTGCGCGCCCAGGCAAGCGCTGAGATCGCGGTGATTGCCTTCGGCGAACAGGTACAAGTCCATCTCGCCGAGCAACGGACCAAAGCTGTAAGGGTCTTCGGAAACCTGTTCGCCGCCGGCCCACCGGGTCCGCAGCAGATAAGGCTGCGCCCGATCGAAGTGCCCGACGAACAGGCCCGGTGTCTGGGTGGCCTCAAGGTTGCCGAGTTCCTCCCCGGAGTCCTTGGCCAGTACCTGCACGCTCAAGGCGTCCGGCAAATAGGCCCGAATGAATTGCCCACCATGACCATCGCCGTGGGGGCCAAGAATTGCAAAGGGGTCGTGATGTTCGGCGCGTACCAATGCGTCCATGTCCCGCGATCTGGGCAGCAACGCTTCTTTAGCGTGACCCTGTTCCTTGTTCGAGAAACTCATGACTACTCTCCACCAAGATCGGAAAAGGGTTTAAGCCCACTCAATAACCCATACAAACCGTGCAACGGCACGGGCAACCATGTGGGGCGATTTTCTGCCTCATAGGCTACTTCATACGCTGCCTTCTCCAGGCCGAACAACGCCAATGCGGCGTCCTCGCCTTCCGGATCTTGCCATGCATGAGCAAGACTAGCTGCCGCCAGCCGATAAGCGTCGACAAATGCTTGTCTTGCTTCATTTAAATAGCGATCAGCGACACGTTGACGAGCGGCTCGGGCATCGGCCGTGTTATCGACGTTGTGTACGTAAATCGCCATCGCCGCAGCGTAGTCAAAAGAACGCAATACGCCACTGACATCTTTGTACGGGCTGTGTTTGCCCCGTCGTTCGTGCAGAGGCCGCGCCGGCTCGCCTTCGAAGTCGATCAAGTAGGCGTCGCCCTTGATCACCAGCACCTGGCCCAGGTGCAAGTCGCCGTGGACGCGAATGCGCAGACCACCAACGGCTTTTTTACCCAGCTCCTGAACATGACTGAGGATGGCTTTTTTGTTGTCCAGTAAACGAGTGACCAAGGCTTTGTCTGCCGGGTTCAATTCGCTTTGATGCTGTTTGAGCAACTTCAGCGCGTATTCCAATTGCGCCGCCACGTCCTTGGCGCAGGCCAGGGCATCTTTCTGGGTGGTGATCTTCGGGGTGAAGTCCGGGTTGTCGCTGGGCGCCGCCAGCACCTGATGCATTTCGCCCAGACGCTGACCGAGCATGCCGGCGAAGTCTCTCAGTTCGCCCAAGGCGTTGTAGTGTTGCTCCTGCTCGGACATGGCATCGGCCAGCTCGTCGCGCAGTGCCCGTTCGAGGTTGTTCTGGGTCCATTCCCAGGCGTCGCCCTGATTGCTCAAATAGCCTTGGGCAATCATCAACAGACTTTCCTCACCCGCCGGATCACGGCGAACCACCGAACCCAGCAGCGGCGAGATATTGCGGAAACCGGCGTGAGTCAGGAACGCGCTCATTTCCAGTTCCGGGTGCACGCCAGACGCGACCTTGCGGATCAGTTTGAGCACCAGGCTGTTGCCGATCACCACCGAACTGTTGGACTGTTCGGCGGACAGGTAACGCACTTCCGATTCCCCGGTCAGCCCGAGTTTCGCCAGTTCCCATGTCGGCTCAAAGCAGATATCGCCCGCACTGGATGGCAATACGGTATTACTTTGCATGCCCTGCAATACCGCATGCACAAAGGTGTCGAGGCTGAAGGCATCGGTGATCAAGCCGACCTGACGCACGCGCCGGACCCGAGACAAGGCCAGTTGCTGAGGCAACGCGGCACCGACCTGATCTTCAGAGATAAAACCGAACGGCAACTGATAGCGACTGGTCTGGCCGCCACTGGTGACGTCGATTTCACTCAACAGCACGGGGTGCAGCGGATCGCCAAAGCGCACGCCGTAAGCGATGTTGACCTGTTCGATGGCCCCGTCCTTGCCGGCGAACCAGCGGCGATTCTGTAGCCAGCTCGGCAAGATCCCCTGCTCCAGCGTGCCGCGGGAGGGCGCTTCGAGCAGTTCTTCCATGCGTTTTTTCAGCACCAGCGTGGTGAAGTCCGGCAGGCTTTGCGCCGGTTCCACGTGCCAGCTCGGCATCTGGTTTTCCGCCGCCAGGACGAACCAATAGAAGCCGTAAGGCGCCAGGGTCAGCAGGAAATTCAACTGACCAATAGGCGGGAAGGCGTTACCGCCGAGCATCTCCACCGGCACCATGCCGACGTAGGCCGACAGGTCCAGTTCCGCTGCTTGCGCGCTACGGGACACGTTGGCCACGCACAAGATGATTTCGTGCTTGCCGTCCGGCCCGGTGAATTCCCGGGTGTAGGCCAGAATCCGCCGGTTAGTCGGCGAGAGCATTTTCAGCGTGCCGCGACCGAAGGCCTTGGATTGCTTACGCACGGCGAGCATGCGCCGGGTCCAGTTCAGCAGCGAATGTGGGTCGCCGGCCTGGGTTTCAACGTTGACCGACAGGTAACCGTATTGCGGGTCCATGATCGGCGGCAGCACCAGGCTGGCAGGGTCGGCGCGGGAGAAACCGCCGTTACGGTCAATCGACCACTGCATCGGCGTGCGCACACCGTCACGGTCTCCGAGGTAGATGTTGTCGCCCATGCCGATTTCATCGCCGTAATACAGGGTCGGCGTGCCGGGCATCGACAGCAGCAAACTGTTGAGCAGTTCCACGCGACGACGATCGCGCTCCATTAACGGCGCCAAGCGGCGGCGAATCCCCAGGTTTATCCGCGCCCGACGGTCGGCCGCGTAGTAATTCCACAGGTAATCGCGTTCCTTGTCGGTGACCATTTCCAGGGTCAGCTCATCGTGGTTGCGCAGGAAAATCGCCCACTGACAGTTGGCCGGGATCTCCGGGGTCTGACGCAGAATGTCGGTGATCGGGAAACGGTCTTCCTGGGCCAGCGCCATGTACATGCGCGGCATCAGCGGGAAGTGGAACGCCATGTGGCATTCGTCGCCGTTCAGGCCTTTGGCATCGGTGTCACCGAAGTACAGCTGGGTGTCTTCCGGCCATTGGTTGGCCTCGGCCAGCAGCATGCGGTCCGGATAATTGGCGTCGATTTCGGCACGGATCTGCTTGAGGACGTCGTGGGTCTCGGGCAGGTTTTCGTTGTTGGTGCCGTCGCGTTCGATCAGGTACGGAATCGCGTCCAGACGCAGACCGTCGATACCCATGTCCAGCCAGTAGCGCATCACCGACAGCACGGCTTTCATGACTTGCGGGGTATCGAAATTCAGGTCTGGCTGATGGGAATAGAAGCGATGCCAGAAGTATTGGCCGGCCACCGGGTCCCAGGTCCAGTTGGATTTTTCGGTGTCGAGAAAGATGATGCGGGTGCCGTCGTATTTTTGATCGTCATCAGACCAGACGTAAAAGTCCCGCGCCGCCGAACCGGGCTTGGCCTTGCGCGCACGCTGGAACCAGGCGTGCTGGTCAGAGGTGTGGTTGATGACCAGTTCAGTAATCACCCGCAGGCCACGTTTGTGGGCTTCAGAGATGAACCGCTTGGCGTCGGCCATGGTGCCGTAGTCGGAATGCACGCCACGGTATTCGGCAATGTCGTAGCCGTCATCGCGCCGTGGCGAGGGATAGAACGGCAATAGCCAGATGGTGTTGACGCCCAGATCGGCAATGTAATCGAGTTTGGCGATAAGACCGGGAAAGTCGCCGATCCCGTCATTGTTGGAGTCGAAAAAAGACTTAACGTGAACCTGGTAGATCACTGCATCCTTGTACCAGAGCGGGTCCTTGATAAAGGTGGCTGCCTTGGGTTTCTTCGCCATTTGAAACTCCTGTTGAATTCAGTGAAGCCCTTGAGCCGAACGCCTACCTGTGGCGAGGGAGCTTGCTCCCGCTCGGCTGCGAAGCAGTCGCAAAACCTGTGAATCAGGTGTACCTGAAGAAACAGGGCCGCTACGCGCCTCAGCGGGAGCAAGCTCCCTCGCCACAGGGAAGCGCGGTGTCTTCAAGAGGTTGTGATCCGCCAGATCCCGAACGGTTGATGCGCCGGGTCGATCCGCATGAATTGGTATTTGCCGTGCCAGGTCCAGCGATGACCGCTCATCAAGTCTTCGCCCTGGGTGCTGGCGTCGTCGGGCAAGCCCATTTCCCACAGCGGCAGTTCGAAATTCGCTTCCTGGACGTTATGCGGATCAAGGCTCACCGCCACCAGAATGAAATTGCTGCCATCGGCGCTGCGTTTGCCGAAATACAGAATGTTGTCGTTCCAGGCGTTGTAGACCTTCAGACCCAGATGCGTCTGCAGCGCCGGGTTCTGCCGGCGGATGCGGTTGAGCTGGGCGATCTCGGCAATGATGTTGCCCGGCGCGTTGAAGTCCCGTGGGCGGATTTCGTATTTCTCGGAATTGAGGTATTCCTCCTTGCCCGGCACCGGTGCCGCTTCGCACAGTTCGAAGCCTGAATACATGCCCCACAGACCGGAGCCCATGGTCGCCAGCGCGGCGCGGATCAGAAATCCGGCACGCCCCGACTCATGCAAAAACGCCGGGTTGATGTCGGGCGTGTTAACGAAGAAGTTCGGCCGGAAGCATTCGCTCCACGGCGATTCGTTGAGTTCGGTGAAGTAAGTGGCCAGCTCGGACTTGTTGTTGCGCCAGGTGAAGTAGGTGTAGCTCTGGGAGTAACCGACCTTGCCCAACCGCGCCATCATCGCCGGGGTGGTGAACGCTTCGGCCAGGAAGATCACCTCGGGGTACAGCGCCCGCACATCAGCGATCAGCCACTGCCAGAACGGCAGCGGTTTGGTGTGAGGGTTGTCGACGCGAAACAGCTTCACGCCCTCCTCGACCCAACCCACCACGACGTCGCGCAACTCGACCCACAGACTCGGAATCGCATCGGTGGCATAGAAATCGACGTTGACGATGTCCTGGTATTTCTTCGGCGGGTTCTCGGCGTATTTGATCGTGCCGTCCGGCCGCCAGTTGAACCAGCCCGGATGCTGCTGCAGCCACGGGTGGTCCTGGGAACACTGAATCGCGAAGTCGAGGGCGATTTCCAGTCCATGGTCAGCGGCGGCCGCGACAAGTCGACGGAAGTCTTCGCGCGTGCCCAGCTCCGCATGAATGGCTTCATGCCCGCCCTCTTCGCTGCCGATGGCATACGGACTGCCCGGATCGTCCGGCCCGGCGGTCAGGGAGTTGTTCGGGCCCTTGCGGTAACTGCGGCCGATCGGGTGGATCGGTGGGAAGTACAGCACATCGAAGCCCATGTCCTGGATCATCGGCAGTCGCGAATGCACATCCTTGAAGGTGCCATGACGGGCCGGATCGTCAGTGATCGAACGCGGAAACAATTCATACCAACTGGCGAACTGCGCCAGGTCCCGTTCGACGTCGAGTGGGTATTCGGGGCTGATGCTCAAATAGGCACGATGATCGGCTTGCGTCATCAGCTCGGCGCTACGCTGGTGCAGAAACAGCTCGACCTGCTCGATTTCGAGCAGACCCGACAATTCATGGTGCAGCGCCGCCAGTTGCTCGCTTAGCTGTCCTTCCGTGCGTTCGGCGGCTTGCTGGACTTGAGTCCGCCCTTCCTGCAGTTCCAGGCTGATCGGCACTCTGGCTGCGTGTTTTTTCTCCAGGTCATAACAGAAGCTGGCGAACTGATCGATCCAGGCTTCGATGCAAAACACATAACGGCCCTGGCGCGCGACCCGGAACTGACCCTGCCAACCGTTATTGCCCAGGTCGGCCATGACTTCGCTTTGCCAGGTTTCCTCACCCTCGGCGTGCCAGCGCACTCGCACGGCCAATTTGTCGTGACCGTCGGCAAACACTTTGCTGGTCACCACCACGTCCTGACTCACCACGGCTTTGACGGCGAACTGCCCGCCATCGAGGGTCGGCATGGTGTTTTCGATGGCGATGCGCGGTAGCAGTAAAGCCTGCGACAGCGGCATATGAGGGTTGTAGTTCAGCTCTGTGGGTTTTTCAGCAGTCATCGAGCATCTCTCCTTTACGCCCCATGGACGCTCTTGTGTCTGTGGCTTGTAACAGGATAGCCATCCCGCAGGATCGTCCGCCCCGGAATGAACTCACTTAGGTTCCGAGCGACAGGCGCCGGTAAAAGTTCACGAGAAATTGCCTGGGCCTTCGGCGGAGTCAATTCCTTTACACAGTGGTCAACACACTTAAGCACGACTTACGCCATGTGCCACTGGAGGCTGAAGTTATGAGCATTCCGATCCCTGCCGAAACACCTGATCCAAACATCGACAGCCCGACCATTCCGCCGACCGAGCCTGAACCTGTGCCTGAGCAAGACCCGCCCGGAACTACCCCGCCACCGCGCGAAGACCCGCCGAGTACCATGCCGCCGGTGGTTGTCACACCTACGGCGGATCGCGTTCAAGCATTTTCACGATCTTGGGCATCACACTGAGAATCGCCAACGCCAGCAACGTACTGAGTACCGCCGTCGCTTCTCGCCCCAACCCGGCCGAGACGCCAATGGCGGCGGTCATCCACAACCCGGCAGCGGTGGTCAGGCCTTTGACGTGCCCCTCGTCGCCCTCGTTGTTTTTCAGAATAGTCCCCGCGCCAAGAAAGCCGATCCCCGCGATCACACCCTGCACCACCCGGCTCATGGCATCGGCCTGTGAGCCGGACATTTGCGGCACCAGCACGAACAGCGCGGCGCCGAGGGCTACCAGCATGTGGGTGCGCACCCCGGCGGCCTTGCCCTTGTGCTCGCGTTCGAAGCCGAGAATCCCGCCCAACACTGCTGCCATCAGCAAACGCACGGTAATGCGCGTCAGTTGTGAAGCGTCGCCAATGTCGGCGAACTCCGCTTGCAGGGTCACCCAAACCTCATGCCACCAGGCGTTCATGGTGTTGTCCTTGTTAAGGGTCGTTTCAGGGTGGACAGCGCCGACCATTAATCGGTTGCACAGAACGATGATCCTCGGCTGCGCCCTAACACTTTAGAACCCGCAGAAAAAAGGACACCTCCATGACTGTGCGCATCGAAAACCAGACCTGCTTCTTCATTACCGAGAACGGCGAAGAAATTCGTTTGTGTCCCGACGTCACCATCATTACCGACTCGGAAAAAGCCATGTCGGCGGTGGAGCTCGATGGCCAGCGCTTCTACATTACCGAAGCAGAAGCCGACGCATTGACCGTAGCAGGCGCAGTCGACGGGCGTAAGCATTTGAAGGCCACCGACAGTGATTCGGTGATTTGACTGACCCGTATCAACAACACCCGCAGACGCTTGATATAGGCGTCTGCGTCCCGCTGCTGCGGGTGCATCAACTTGTCGCAGGCAGCAGATCAAGGCCAATCTGATCCGCTTTTTATTGCATTAGGTGAGTCTGTTATGCAAACAGATCGCCGCTCATAGTGCTCAGGCCTGATGGAGGCTGATGAGCGAAAGACCATGAGCGATAGAATCCCCGTCCGAACCGTAGAAACCGCCCCTTTAGTACAGAACCCTTCAGTGCAGAGCTATGAGCCTTCGCGTCCAAAGATGAAGGCCAAGTCCAGCGACAACCTGATCCACACCCGCAGCTTCACCGGTTTATTCCGCACCCTGCGCATGAGCGGCGCGGGGTTTCTGTTTTTGCTGTTCTTCGGCACGGTGTGGTTGAACTGGGGCGGCCGCCAGGCGGTGCTCTGGGACCTTTCCGAAAGCAAATTCCACATCTTCGGCGCAACCTTCTGGCCGCAGGATTTCATCCTGCTGTCGGCGCTGCTGATCATTGCTGCGTTCGGCCTGTTCGCGATCACCGTGTTCGCCGGGCGAGTCTGGTGCGGTTACACCTGCCCACAGAGTTCCTGGACCTGGATCTTCATGTGGTGCGAGAAGCTCACCGAAGGCGAACGCAACCAGCGGATCAAGCTGCAAGCCGCACCCTGGGGCCTGAACAAACTGATCCGCCGCTCGGCCAAGCACACCTTGTGGCTGGCCATCAGTTTGTTGACCGGCCTGACCTTTGTCGGCTATTTCACCCCGATCCGGCCGCTGGCCGAAGAACTGCTGACCTTGCAGATGGGCGGCGTCAGCCTGTTCTGGGTACTGTTCTTTACCGGCGCGACTTACATCAACGCCGGTTGGCTGCGTGAAGCGGTGTGCATGCACATGTGTCCGTATGCAAGGTTCCAGAGCGTCATGTTCGACAAAGACACCCTGACCATCTCCTACGACGTGGCCCGTGGCGAAAACCGTGGCCCGCGCAAACGTGACGTGGCACCGGCTGACGTCGGCCTCGGTGATTGCATCGACTGCCAGGTGTGCGTGCAGGTCTGCCCGACCGGCATCGACATCCGCGACGGCTTGCAGATGGAATGCATCGGTTGCGCCGCGTGTATCGACGCCTGTGATTCGATCATGGACAAAATGGGCTACGCCCGCGGGCTGATCAGCTACACCTCGGAGCATCAATTGCAGGGTGGCAAGACTCATTTGCTGCGGCCGCGTTTGATCGGCTACACCGCGGTGTTGCTGGTGATGATCAGTGCGCTTGCCCTGGCGCTGGTTGAGCGGCCAATGGTGTCGCTGGACGTGAGCAAGGACCGTGGCCTGTTCCGCGAGAACAGTCAGGGGCAGATCGAAAACATCTACAGCCTGAAAGTCATCAACAAGACCCAGCAACGTCAGGACTATCGTCTGACCCTGGTCGATGGCGAAGGCTTCCAGTTGCAAGGCAAGACCGAACTGAGTCTGGCACCCGGTGAGATTGTGGATGTGCCGGTGTCGGTGGCGATGACCACGGAACGGCCAAGCAGCAGTTCGCAGACGATCAGCTTCAAGATTGTCGACAGCGATGAGCCGCAGATTTATAGCGTGGCGAAGAGCCGGTTTGTTGCGCCGATGAACCGTTGAGCCTTTAAGATGCAGTCCTTTGTCAGATGCGGTCCTCTGTGGCGAGGGAGCTTGCTCCCGCTGGGGTGCGAAGCGCCCCTAAAAATTTACGACTGCTACGCAGCCGAGCGGGACGGTGCGGCGATCCGACAAGCTCCCTCGCCACAACAGCGCACCCACTGAATAACTTCAAACCGGGCACCCGATGAAACGCTACGAAAAATTCGCCGACGACATCGCTGAACTGATCCGCTCCGGTGTCCTCGGCCCCGGCCAGCGCGTCCCTTCCGTGCGCTATGCCAGTCAGACCTACGGGGTCAGTCCGTCCACGGTGTTCCAGGCCTACTACCTGCTCGAACGCCGCGGCCTGATCCGCGCTCGCCCGCGTTCTGGCTACTTCGTCAACGCACACGCGCCGAGCCCGTTCTCGGAGCCGGTGATCAGCAGTCAGGTCAACGAGTCCACCGAAGTCGATGTCAGCGAATTGGTGTTCTCGGTTCTCGATTCGATCAAGGACCCGAACACCGTGCCCTTCGGCTCGGCCTTCCCCAGCCCGACCTTGTTCCCGCTGCAGCGCCTGTCCCGCTCTCTGGCCAGCGCCGCCCGCGAGATGGACCCGCGCATGGTCGTCACCGACATGTCGCCGGGCAACCCGCAACTGCGTCGACAAATCGCCCTGCGCTACATGGTCGGCGGGCTGATGCTGCCCATGGAAGAACTGCTGATCACCAACGGCGCGCTGGAAGCGTTGAACCTGTGCCTGCAAGCGGTCACCGAGCCCGGCGATCTGGTGGCCATCGAAGCCCCGGCGTTCTACGCCTGCCTGCAAATCCTGGAGCGGCTGAAGCTCAAAGCCGTGGAAATCCCTGTGCATCCGCGCGATGGCATCGACCTTGGCGTACTCGCGCAAACCCTGGCACGGCACCCGATCAAGGCTGTCTGGTGCATGACCAGTTTCCAGAACCCGATGGGCGCGACGATGCCCGAGGCGAAGAAACAGGAACTGGTTGAGCTATTGCGCAGCCATCAGGTGCCGTTGATCGAGGACGATGTCTACGCAGAGCTGTATTACGGCCAACAGGCGCCGAAACCGGCCAAGGCTTTTGATACCGAAGGGCTGGTGATGCATTGCGGCTCGTTCGCCAAAAGCCTGGCTCCCGGCTACCGCATCGGTTGGGTCGCCGCCGGGCGCTATGCGCAGAAGATCGAACGGCTGAAACTCATGACGTCGCTGTGCGCGTCGATGCCGGCTCAGGCGGCCATTGCCGATTACCTGCAACACGGCGGCTATGACCGGCACTTGCGAAAACTGCGGTACGCCCTGGAAGAACAGCAAAGCGCCATGCTCGCCGCTATCGCGCGCTACTTCCCGGCGCAGACTCGCGTCAGCCAACCGGCCGGCGGTTACTTCCTGTGGCTGGAACTGCCACCGCAGATGGATTCACTGAAGTTGTTTCAGATGGCGTTGGCGCAAGGGATCAGCATTGCGCCTGGACCGATCTTTTCACCGACCCAGCGCTTCAGGAATTGCATTCGACTGAATTACGGCAGCCCCTGGGATGAGACTACCGAGAAGGCGATGGAGACGTTGGGCCGGATTGTGCGGTCGTTCTGAATGATCGTTCCCACGCTCGCGTGGGAACGATCAGTGTTAACGCCCGCCGCCGAGGTCAACGAATGTCCCGGTCGCATAAGAAGCCTTGTCCGACAGCAACCACACAATCGCCTCAGCTACTTCATCCGGCCGCCCGCCCCGAGCCATCGGAATCGCCGACTCTAGCTTACTGACCCGATCCGGGTCGCCGCTCAATGCGTGGAAATCGGTATAAATGTAACCGGGGCGCACGGCGTTGACGCGGATGCCTTCGCCGGCCACTTCCTTGGACAGGCCGATGGTGAACGTATCCAGCGCACCTTTGGAGGCGGCGTAGTCGACGTACTCGCCGGGCGCGCCCAAGCGTGAGGCCACCGAGGACACGTTAACGATGCTGCCACCCTGCCCGCCATGCTTGGGCGACATGCGCAGGATCGCGTGTTTGGCGCAGAGGATCGGCGCCAGGACGTTGGTTCTGAGGATTTTGAGAATACGGAATTCAGACATTTCATCGATCCGCGACTTGTGCCCGACGGTGCCGGCATTATTCACCAGTGCCGTGACCCGGCCCAACTCAGTGTCCACGCGGTGGAACAGCGCGATCACTTCATCTTCGATGCTGACGTCAGCGCGCACCGCGATGGCTTGGGCGCCGAGGGCGCGGACTTGCTCCAGGACACGTTGCGCAGCCGATTCGTCGGCCAGGTAGTTGATGCAGATCCGATAGCCTTGTTCGGCGGCCAACACGGCTGTGGCGGCGCCGATACCGCGGCTGCCGCCAGTGATGACAATGACTTTGTCCATGCGAAATTTCCCCCATTCCAAGCGTTAGCAGTCGGGGCCAAGAATAACCGTCATCGCTGGCTTTTGCATGGGCTCACATCAATCACATTGTTCTCAACTCACCGCCAATTGCTCTGCACGCAGAATATCCACCATGAAGCGTTCGGCCGGCAGCGGGTGCCCGAGCAGATAGCCCTGCAGCGAATCACAACCGAGTTGCGTCAGGAAGTCTTGCTGCGAGTCGGTCTCCACCCCTTCGGCGACGATCCGCAACCCCAGTGCCTGGCCGAGGGCGACGATGGCGGAAACGATGGCGGCGTCATCGCTGTCACGCTCCAGATCGCGGACAAAACCCCGGTCGATCTTCAGTTCGTTGGCCGGCAGGCGCTTGAGGTACATCAAGCTCGAATAGCCGGTGCCAAAGTCGTCGATCGACAGGTCGACACCCATTGTCGAAAGCTCCTGAAGCACCGTCATGCTCGCATCGGCATCGCTCATGGCGGTGGTTTCCGTGATCTCGAGGGTCAGGCTGTTGGCCGGCAAATGGTGAGTGGCCAAGGCTGTGGCGACGCTCTGGACCAGTCCCGCGTGGCAGAACTGCAGGGCTGAAAGGTTCACCGCGATGCGCCAGTCGGTGTACCCGAGCACGTACCACTCGCGCATCTGACGGCAGGCTTCATTGAGCACCCATTCGCCAATCGGAATGATCAGCCCGGTCTTTTCCGCCAGTTCGATGAATTTGTCCGGCAGCAACATGCCCTGGGTCGGATGCACCCAGCGCAACAACGCCTCGGCACCGACCGGCCGGCCATTGTTGGCATCGAACTTGGGTTGGTAATAAAGACTGAATTGCTGCTGATCAATGGCGATGCGCAAGTCCTGCAATAACTGCAGCTGTTTGCGCGCGTTGCTGTTCATCGAGGCATCGAAGAAGCTGTAGCCGTTTTTACCGGCGCCCTTGGCGTGGTACATCGCCGCGTCAGCGTTCATCAGCAATTCCTCGGCGGTTTCACCGTTGCCCGGATATATCGCGATGCCGACGCTGGCGGAAATCTGCAACTCATGTTCGCCGACCCGGAACGAACGCCCGATCAGCCCGACCTGACGGGCCGCCAGGTTCAATGCGTCATTCTGCTCGCCGAGTTGCACCAGCAATACGAACTCATCACCGCCGATTCGTGCCAGGGTGTCGTGGCTGCGCAAATCCTCACGCAAGCGCAAGCCGACCTCACGCAACAACAGATCGCCCATATGGTGACCGAAGGCATCGTTGACTGGTTTGAAACCGTCCAGATCGATGAACATCAGCGCGAAACAACCGCCCTGTTCCTGCACCATGGACATTGCCTGATCGATGCGGTCAGCCAGCAACACGCGATTCGGCAGGCCGGTCAGGGTGTCATGCAGGGCCAGTTGAGTCAGTTCGCGGTTGGCCTCGGTCAATGAGTGGGCAAGCGCTGCGGTGCGGGCCTCAAGGCGCGCATCGAGGATCGAGGTCAACAAGGCAAGGCTCAACACCGCCAGGGTGGTGATCAGCACCAGATTGTCCAGGCCCTTGCCGTTCAGGCCGCTGACGGCCGCGCCACAGAAGCTGCCATCCGGGAAACGCGCCGCCGCCATGCCGGTGTAGTGCATGCCGACGATCGCGAAGCCCATGATCACCGCCGCACCGCCACGGATCAGCCCAACATAAGGTGTGTGCTGGCGCAGGCGGAACGCGATCCATAACGCGGCGCCCGAGGCGACTACGGCGATCAGCAGCGATGCGCCGAACAGCGTCGGATCGTAATCGATACCCGGCTGCATGCGCATGGCGGCCATGCCGGTGTAGTGCATCGCGCTGATCCCGGAACCCATGACCAGTGCGCCGAATGCCAATTGCCAGGCTGGCAATTTTGGCTGGCTGACCAGCCACAGGGCAAAGCCGCAGGACAGGATGCCAATCAACAGTGACAGCAATGTGATACCGACGTCGTAACCGAGGTCGATGGGCAAATTGAACGCGAGCATGCCGATAAAATGCATCGACCACACGCCAACCCCCATGGCAAAGGCGCCGCCCGCCGTCCATAAATGCACGGCCCGGCCCTTGGCCGTGGCGATGCGTTCGGTCAGGTCGAGCGCGGTATAGGAGGCGAGAATCGCCACAAAAAGCGAGATGACAACCAGCGTGGGGGAATAGCTACCGATAAGCATGAGACTACTCGTGACAGCCCTCCGTGCTCGGGGGGCAAATCGGGCGATTGTACTGATTGCGCAAAAGAACGCACTGACAAAATAAGCAAAGGGCCATCAAGTCGATGAAACGCTTGTTTGACACCTCGCAACGGCCGCTACCACCCGTAGCAGCGCTGCCGAGCCTGCGAGGCTGCGTTCGGCTGCGCAGCAGTCGCGAAATCAGACAGTGCGGTGTTTCAAGAAGACCATGCGTACAGGTTTTACGACTGCTACGCAGCCGAACGCAGCCTCGCAGGCTCGACAGCTGCTACGGAGTATCGAGTTGCCGTCAGAGAATGGGCGCCTACTCTTTTTCGCTCACTTGCAACGCCCCATCCCAGCCACCGCCCAGCGCCGCGATCAACTGCACACTGGCAATCAACCGGCTCTGCAACAGGCTCAGCACGCTGCGTTCATTGTTCAACGCTGTGGCCTGAACGACCACTACGCCCAGATAAGCGATTACTCCGGCCTTGTACTGGTTCTGGGTCAGGCGCAAGGACTCTCGCGCCGCGTCCAGGGCTTCCTGGCGCACGCCCGCTTCGTCTTCCAGGACCTTGAGCTGCACCAGGTAGTTTTCCACTTCACGGAAGCCATCGAGCACGGTCTGGCGGTACTTGGCCACGGTTTCGTCGTAGGCTGCTTCGCTGCGGTCAACTTCCGCGGAGCGCTGGCCGCCGTCGAACAAAGTCATGGCCAATTGCGGTCCGACCGACCAGAAGCGGTTCGGCACGCTGATCCAGTTGGCATAGGTGCTGCTGCTATAGCCACCGTTCAGACTCAGGGTGAAGTCCGGGTAAAAGGCCGCTTTGGCCACACCGATGTTGGCATTGGCCGCCATCACCGAGCGTTCAGCGGAGGCGATGTCCGGGCGGCGCTCGAGCAATTGCGAAGGCAGACCCAGCGGTATCTCGGGCAACGCAGGAATGTCTTCGGTTTCAGCCAGGCTGAACTCGGCCGGCGGTAGCCCGATCAGCACGGCAATGGCGTTCTCGAACTGGGCGCGCTGCCAGATCAGATCAACCATGTCAGCCTCGGTGCTTTTGAGCTGAGTCTGAGCCTGCGCCACCGCGTCCTTGCCGGAGACGCCGGCGCGGTACTGGTTTTCGGTCATTGTCAGCGAGCGCTGATAGGCCTCGACCGTCGCTTCCAGCAGGCGTTTCTGCTGGTCGATCACCCGCAATTGCAGATAGTTCTGCACCAGTTCCGACTGTTGGCTCAAGCGCATCGCCGCCAGATCGGCATAACTCGCCTCGGCGTTGGCGGTGTCGGCTTCCAGTCCTCGGCGCAGCTTGCCCCAAACGTCGGCCTCCCAACTGACTCCGGCCTGTGCGGTGTAAGTGTCACGAATCCCGCTGGAAGAACTGGTCAGGCTCGAACTGCTGCTGCCGGTGCCCTGGCTGGAGCGGTTTTTCCCGACGGTCAGGTCCACGGTGGGGAAAAACGCGCCACGAGCACTGCGCACCAACGCCTGGGCCTGACGGTACTGGGCTTCGGACTGCGCGACTGTCTGGTTGGCACTGTTGAGTTTTTCGATCAGGCCATTGAGCTGCTGATCTCCATACAACTCCCACCAGGCGCCACGGGCCAGGGAATCGCCGGGATTGGCCTGACGCCAGCCTGCCGCTTCCTTGTATTGCGCCGGCGCAGCCGCTTGCGGGCGCTGGTAATCCGGGCCGATGGCGCAGGCGCTGAGCATCGCCATGCACAGCGCAAGGCTCAATAAACGCGAGCCTCGGGCCGTTACCAGCGGTGCAGCCAGAGTGATAAGCGAACGGTCAGTCATAGCGGAGTTTCCAGAGCAACATCGGTACGCACCCCACGCCAGTGGTTGAAGCGATGGCGCAGTTTGTCGAGATAGAGGTAAACCACCGGGGTGGTGTAAAGGGTCAGCACCTGGCTGAAGATCAGCCCGCCAATGATGGTCAGGCCCAGCGGCTGACGCATTTCCGCACCTTCGGCGCGGCTCAGCAACAACGGCAACGCGCCGAGGATCGCCGCCAGGGTGGTCATCAGAATCGGCCGCAGACGTTGCAAGCAAGCGCTACGAATCGAATCCAGCGGCGCCATGCCCTGATGCCGTTCCAGCTGCAAGGCCAGATCGATCATCAGAATGGCGTTTTTCTTCACCACGCCGATCAGCAGGAACAGCCCGAGCAACGAAATCAGGCTGAATTCACCGCCCAGCGCGTAAATCGACAGCAACGCGCCGACCCCGGCCGACGGCAAGGTCGAGAGAATGGTCAGCGGATGGATATAGCTTTCATACAGCACACCGAGTACCAGATACACCGCCACCAGTGCGCCGAGAATCATCCACGGCTGGCTCTTCTGGGTGGCGGCGAAGGCGTCGGCGGTGCCGGCCATTTTCACGATCACGTCTTCCGGCATGCCGAGTCGGGCGATGGCCCGCTCGATGGCCGCCGAGCCCTGCTCCACCGTCACGCCTTCGGCCATGTCGAAGGAAATGCTTTCGGAGGCGAACTGGCCTTCGTGGCTGACGCGGTCGTCTTCCAGGCTGTTTTCGTAATGAGCGATGGTCGAGAGCGGAATCCGCGCACCGTCAGCGGTGATCACCTGTACCTGTTTGAGGGTGATCGGGTCCTGGGCATATTTCGGATTGACCTCCATGACCACCTGATACTGGTTAAGGCTGTCGTAAATCGTCGAAATCTGCCGCTGGCTGTAGGCGTTGTTCAACACCGCGGTGACCATGTCCATGTCGACGCCCAGGCGTTTGGCCTGATCACGGTCGACGATCAGCGTCACCTGTTGGGCGCCGCGCCCTTCACGGGCGTCAATCGCGGTCAGCTCCGGCAAAGCCTTGAGTGCGGTAACGACTTTCGGATACCACTCGCGCAACTCGCCAAGGTCGGCGCTTTGCAGGATGTAGGAATACTGGGACGTGGACTGTTCACGACCGCCACCAAACTGCAGGTCCTGATCGGCCATCAGCATCAGCTGCGCACCGGCGACCTTGGGCATTTCCTTGCGCAGGCGTTCAATGACCTTTTGCGCAGACAGGTTGCGTTCCTTGATCGGTTTCAGCCGCACCAGCATGAAGGCATTATTGGTGCCGTTGGTGCCGCCGATAAAGCCGGCAACGCTTTGCACCGCGTCATCCTTGAGCACGGCACGGCGAAAGGTTTCCATTTTCGGCTGCATCACACTGAATGACAGTCCGTCGTCGCCGCGCACGAAACCGATCAGCTGACCGGTGTCTTGCTGAGGCATAAATGTTTTAGGAACAACGACATACAATGCAATGTTAACGCCGACTGTCACGATCAAGCTAAGCAAGGTCAACCGGCGATGACGCAGCACCCAGTCGAGGCTTGTGGCGTATTTACCGACCATCCACTCGTTGGCGCGCTGACTCCAGCGCTGCAAACGGTTTTCCTGACCCGGCGTATGCGGCTTGAGCCAGCGGGCGCAGAGCATCGGCGTCAGCGTCAGCGAGACCACCAGTGACACCACGATGGACGCCGCCAACGTGATGGAAAACTCGCGAAACAGGCTTTCGACGATCCCGCCCATGAACAGGATCGACAGGAACACCGCCACCAGCGAGACGTTCATCGACAGCAAGGTGAAGCCGACTTCCTGCGCCCCGAGGTACGCGGCCTTCATCGGCGGTACGCCTTTGTCGATGTGCCGGGAAATGTTCTCCAGCACCACAATGGCATCGTCCACCACCAGCCCGGTGGCCAGAATCAGCGCCATCAGCGACAGGTTGTTCAGGGAGAATCCGTAGAGGTACATCACCGCAAAGGTGCCGACCAGGGACACAGGCACCGCCAACGTCGGAATCAACGAGGCGCGGAAGTTACCGAGGAACAGGAACACCACCAGAATCACCAGCGCCACGGCAATCAGCAGGGTCATTTCCGCTTCGTGCAAGGTCGCCTTGATCACCGGCGACCGGTCCATCGCCACGTTCAGTTTGACGCTGGCCGGCAACACGGCCTGCAACGCCGGCAGTTGAGCCTTGATTTCGTTGACCGTCTCGATGATGTTGGCGCCGGCCTGGCGGTTGATCACCAGCAGTACCGCCGCGTCGTTGTTGAAGAAACCGCTGTTGTAGCGGTCTTCGACGCCGTCGCTGACCTTGGCCACGTCCTTCAGGCGCAGAGCCGCGCCGTCCGCGTAGTGAATGATCAGCGACTCGTAATCCTTGGCTTTTTCCAGTTGATCGTTGGCCTGAACCTGCCACAGCCGCTGGCCGTCTTCGACGGAGCCTTTTGGCCTGCGTACGTTGGCGTTGGCGATGGTGTTGCGCACATCGTCCAGCGCCACGCCGTACTGGTTGAGCGCCTGCGGTTCGAGTTCGATGCGCACCGCCGGCAAGGAACTGCCGCCGATCTGCACTTCGCCGACACCCTGCACCTGAGACACGCTCTGGGACAGAATCGTCGAGGCCAAATCGTAGAGCTGGCCTTTTTCCAGTACGTCGGAGGTCAGCGACAGCACCATGACCGGCGCCTGGGACGGGTTGACCTTCTTGTAGGTCGGCATGCTGCGCATCCCGCTCGGCAGCAAATTGCGCGAGGCGTTGATTGCCGCCTGCACTTCTCGTGCCGCGCCGTTGATGTCGCGGTCCAGGTCGAACTGCAAAATCACCCGGGTCGAGCCCTGGCTGGAGCGGCTGCTCATGGTGTTGACCCCGGCGATGGCGCCGAAGGAGCGTTCCAGCGGCGTGGCCACCGTCGAGGCCATGACCTCCGGGCTGGCACCGGGCAGACTCGCCTGGACCACGATCACCGGAAAGTCCATCTGCGGCAGCGGCGCCACCGGCAACAGGCCGAAGCTCACGCCGCCCAGCAGCAGGATCGCCAGGCTCAGCAACATCGTCGCAACCGGGCGCTTGATGAAAGGTCCGGACAGGTTCATGGCTGTTCTGCCGCTTCCACGGCTTCAGGCTTGCGACCCCAGCGCCGACCGAGGCGGTCGAAATACAGGTAGATGACCGGAGTGGTGAACAGCGTCAGCACCTGACTCACCAACAAGCCACCCACCATCACCAGACCCAACGGTTGACGCAGTTCCGCGCCGGAGCCGGTCGCCAGCATCAGCGGCACCGCGCCGAACAACGCCGCCAGTGTGGTCATCAGAATCGGCCGAAAACGCAACAGCGCCGCCTGATAGATCGCCGTTTCCGGGTCCATGCCCTGATTGCGTTCAGCGTCGAGGGCGAAGTCGATCATCATGATCGCGTTCTTTTTCACGATGCCGATCAACAAAATGATGCCGATGATCGCGATCATGCCCAGGTCATTGCCGCTCAACAGCAACGCCAGCAAGGCGCCAACCGCCGCCGAGGGCAAGGTCGAGAGAATGGTGATCGGATGGATGTAGCTCTCGTAAAGCACACCGAGCACGATGTACATGGTCACCACCGCCGCCAGAATCAGCAGCAAGGTGCTAGACAGCGACGCCTGGAAAGCCTCGGCCGCGCCCTGGAACTGGGTCTGCACGCCAATCGGCATACCGATGTCCTTCTGCACCTGGTCGATGATCTCCACCGCCTGCCCCAACGCTACGCCGGGCGCGAGGTTGAAGGACATCATCACTGCCGGGAACTGACCGATGTGGGTGATCGCCAGTTGTGCCTGACGCTCCTCGATGTGCGCCAGACTGGACAGGCGCACTTGCCCGCCGTCGGTGGTTTTCACGTGAATCTGGTTCAGCGCCTCCGGGCCGATCTTCTCGCCGGACTGCGATTGCAGCACCACGCGGTATTGGCTGGCCTGGGTATAGATGGTGGAAATCTGTCGCTGACCGAAGGCGTCGTACAGCGCATCGGTGATGTTCGACACCGACACACCGACCCGCGACGCCGCATCGCGGTCAATCACCAGATAGACCTGCAGGCCCTTGTCCTGCAAATCGCTGGCAACGTCGGTCAGCTCCGGCCGTTGGGCCAGTGCGTCCACCAGACGACCGCTCCACAGACTCAGCAGCTCGGAATCCGGCGACGACATGCTGAACTGGTATTGAGTCCGGCTGACGCGGTCTTCGATGGTCAGGTCCTGCACCGGCTGCATGAACAGGCGGATGCCGACGAGTTTGTCCAGTTCCGGTTGCAGGCGTGCAATCACCTCGGTGGCGCTGAGGTCGCGATCGCTATGGGATTTGAGGTTGATCAGCAGACGACCGCTGTTCAGCGTCGAGTTGTCACCGTCCACACCGATGTAAGACGACAAGCTCTCCACCGCCGGATCCGCCAGGATCACTTTGGACAATTCCTGCTGACGCTCGCTCATCGCTGCAAAGGAAATCGACTGCGGCGCCTCGGAAATACCCTGGATCACGCCGGTGTCCTGCACCGGGAAGAAGCCCTTGGGCACCACCATGTAAAGGAACACGGTCAACGCCAGCGTGCCGATGGCCACCATCAGGGTCAGCGGTTGATGCTTGAGAACCCACTTTAACTTGCGCCCGTAAGCCGCGATCATCCAATCAATTGCGGCGCCACTGGAGCGGTAGAAACCGCCCTGTTCTGCTTCCTTCGGCTCACGTTTGAGCAGCCGCGCGCACATCATGGGCGTCAGTGTCAGGGACACCACCAGGGAGATCAGGATCGCCACCGCCAGGGTGATGGCAAATTCGCGGAACAACCGCCCCACCACGTCGGCCATGAACAACAACGGAATCAGTACTGCAATCAACGACAGGGTCAGGGAGATCAGGGTGAAGCCAATCTGCTTGGCGCCCTTGAGCGCCGCATTCAGGGGGCTGTCGCCCTCTTCGATAAATCGGGAAATGTTCTCCAGCATGACAATCGCATCGTCCACCACGAAACCGGTGGCGATAGTCAGTGCCATCAGGGTCAGGTTGTTCACCGAGAAACCCGCGAGGTACATCACGCCGAAGGTGCCGATCAGCGACAGTGGGACCGCGACCGACGGAATGATCGTGGCGCTGGCCCGACGCAGGAACAGGAAGGTCACCATCACGACCAGTGCAATGGCGATCAACAATTCGTGCTGCACGTCGGTGACCGAGGCGCGGATGGTCTGGGTGCGGTCGGTCAGCACGGTGACTTCGAGACCGGCCGGCAAGTTGTCGGTGATGCTCGGCAGCAGGGCTTTGATCCGGTCGACCACTTCGATGACGTTGGCGCCTGGCTGACGCTGGATGTTCAACAACACCGCCTGGTTTTCATTGGCCCACGCCGCCAGACGTTCGTTTTCCGCGCCATCGACGATCTCTGCCACGTCCTTCAACCGCAACGGCGCGCCGTTGGCGTAGGCGAGAATCAGGTTGGCGTAGTCCTTGGGCGAGGTCAGTTGATCGTTTGCATCGAGCATCGACACCCGGGTCGGGCCGTCGAAGTTGCCCTTGGGCTGGTTGACGTTGGACGCACCGATCAAGGTGCGTACGTCCGACAGGTTCAAGCCATTGGCCGCCAGCGCCTCGGGGTTGACCTTGATCCGCACGGCCTGACGCTGGCCGCCGGCAATACTGACCATGCCGACGCCGCTGATCTGGGCAATTTTCTGCGCCATGCGCGTGTCGACCAAATCATTGAGCTTGGGCAGCAGCATGGTCTTGGAGGTGATGGCCAGCGTCAGCACCGGGGTGTCCGCCGGGTTGACCTTGTTGTACACCGGCGGCGCCGGCAGGTCCTTGGGCAGCAAATTGGTCGCGGCGTTGATCGCGGCCTGCACCTGCTGCTCGGCGACGTCCATGTTGATGTCGAGGCTGAAACGCAGGGTCAGCACCGAAGCGCCGCCGGAACTGGTCGACGCCATCTGGGTCAGGCCGGGCATCTGCCCGAATTGACGCTCAAGGGGCGCGGTCACGGCGCTGGTCATGACATCCGGGCTCGCACCGGGGTACAGCGTCATGACGCGGATGGTCGGGTAATCGACCTGAGGCAATGCCGACACCGGCAGCAGCCGATAGGCGATCACGCCGGCCAGGATAATGGCCAGCATACTCAGGGTCGTGGCGACCGGGCGAAGGATGAACAGCCGCGAGATGTTCATGCGCCGCCCTTTTTCGCCTTGTCGGTGGTCGTCGCGTCAGGCGCCGTGGCGGCCGATTTGCCTTGCAGGTGCCCGGTCGGGGTGGTCGGTACATCCTTGGTGTCGTTGACCACTTCTACTTCGCTGCCTTCCTTCAAGCGGTCGGTGCCTTCAAGGACCACGCGATCCCCTGGGGCCAGGCCTTCGGTAATCACGGTGTTTTCACCGTCACTGGCGCCGACTTTCAACTGACGAATCGCGACTTTCTTGTCGCCATCCAGGGCGTAGACAAACGTGCCGTTGGTGCCGAACTGAATCGCTGCCGAAGGTGCGAGCACCACGTCTTTGAGGGTGTCGGCCAGCAGGTGGACGTTGACGAACTGATTCGGGAACAGCGCCTGATCGCGGTTCTCATAACGAGCCTTGAATTTCAGGGTCCCGGTGGTGACGTCGATCTGGTTGTCCAGGCTCTGCAAAACGCCGGTGGCCTGCAACTTGGTGTCGCCACGGTCCCAGGCTTCGGCGGGCAGTTTGGCGCCGGTGCGATAACGGGCCAGCACGGTCTCCAGGCTGTTTTCCGGCAAAGTGAAGGCAACGCTGATCGGTTGGGTCTGGGTGATGATCACCAGCGCGGTGGTGTCGTTGGCCGCCACCAGGTTGCCGACATCCAGCTGACGCAAGCCCACACGCCCGGCAATCGGGGCGCGGATCTTGGTGAATTCCAGATTGAGCCTGGCGTCGTTAACCGCCGCCTGATTGGTTTTGACCGTGCCCTGATACTGGCCCACCAGTGCTTCGGCGGTGTCCAGGGTCTGCTTGGCGATACTGTCTTCGCGATACAGGCCGCGATAGCGTTCCACATCGACCTGCGCGTTTTTCAGTTGTGCCTGGTTCTGCAGCAACGTGCCTTCGGCCTGAAGCAAGGCGTTCTGGTAAGGACGCGGGTCGATTTCAGCCAGCAGATCGCCCGCCTTGACCATCTGCCCTTCCTCGAAGGAGATCTTCATCAGCTCACCGCCGACGCGGCTGCGCACATTAATGGTGTTCAGCGCCGTCACGGTGCCCAGCGCCTTGTAGTACAGCGGGAAGTCACCCTTGACCGCTGGCGCGACACGCACTGGAACCGGCCCGGTCGCCCCGCCGAAACCGGGACGCATCCCCCCCGACCTGCCGGTGTGCCCGGCAACGGCTTTTTGCCCTGCGCCCTCTTTTTGGGCAGTGCCGGCGGGCCAGAACTTCCAGCACACGCCAGCGATGACCAACAGGACAAGCAGGCCAAACAGCCAGCGACGGGGACTACGGGAAACGGAGGATTGCATGGAATGATCAACCATTGGGCGCGTGGGCTTCTTCTACAGGAGGCTGAACGATAAGCACTGGCGGGCATTAAGCAAAGCGGCTTTACCGGCAATTTACCTTCGGCTTACGTTACAGGAGATGTATCTAAGGCACTGAAGCACAAATGAAAACGGCCTGGACAGGGCCAGGCCGTTAACAATTGTAAAAGCGCGTTTACTTCAGAACAGCAAGTGCCGCTTCGTAGTTCGGTTCGTCAGCGATTTCCTTGACCAGTTCGCTGTGCAGAACGTTGTCGTTTTCGTCCAGAACCACGACGGCACGGGCTGTCAGGCCTTTGAGCGGGCCGTCAGCGATGGCAACGCCGTAGTTCTCGATGAACTCGGCACCGCGCAGGGTCGACAGGTTCTGTACGTTTTCCAGGCCTTCGGCGCCGCAGAAGCGCGCTTGAGCGAACGGCAGGTCAGCGGAGATGCACAGCACGACCGTGTTGGCGACATCACTGGCCTGGGCGTTGAACTTGCGAACCGAAGTGGCGCAGGTCGGGGTATCGACGCTTGGGAAGATGTTCAGCACTTTGCGCTTGCCGGCGAAGCTCGCCAGGGTCACGTCGGACAGATTGCCGGCGACCAGGGAAAAGGCTGGCGCCTTGGAACCGGCTTGTGGCAGTTGGCCGTTGACTTGAACCGGGGAGCCTTTAAGAGTGACTTGAGCCATGAACGGAGTCCTTCTGAACGTTGTTGTAGAGAATTTTGAAGAGGCCGAAGTTAACCACGAAATGGCCCGACGACCTATGCCCAGATACAAATTGTGATGTGTCGCCCCCTAAATTGGATACAACTCTGACAATCAACACAAAACCTGTGGGAGCGAGCTTGCTCGCGATAGCGGAATAACATTCAAAATGGATGTCGACTGGTACACCGCTATCGTCGGATCGCCGCCCGGAGCAAGCTCGCTCCCACAGGGTCGGTGTACAGCGTACCGCCCTCGCCGGCCGCAACCTGGTGTTTCATGACGAAAGGCAGTCAGCATTGTCGATTCAGGCGACGGCCATTCGACTAGCCTGTGAGTCACTCACATCCAGCGGAGATAAGACCATGCGATTCATGATCATTGTGAAAGCCAGCCAGGATTCCGAGGCCGGTGTACTGCCCAGCAAAGAACTGATGACCGCGATGGGCAACTACAACGAGGAGCTGGTCAAAGCCGGCATCCTCATCGAGTGCGATGGCCTGCAACCCAGCAGTAAAGGCGCCCGCGTGCGTTTCTCGGGTGACCAGCGCACGGTGATCGACGGCCCGTTCGCCGAAACCAAGGAGCTGATCGCCGGCTACTGGATATGGCAGGTGAAGTCGAAACAGGAGGCGATCGAGTGGGTCAAGCGCTGTCCCAACCCGATGCCAGGCACCGACGCCGAGATCGAGATTCGCCAGGTGTACGAGGCCGAAGATTTCGGGGACGAGTTCACACCGGAATTGCGGGAGCAGGAAGAACGGGTGCGTGCGCAGGTGAAAAAGCGCTAATAGCGGATCATTCCCACGCGCCTGCGTGGGAATGACCAAAATGTCGGTCTCCCAAAGGAGCGAGGCTTACCCTTGATTGCTTTTTTGCCTCCCGCCTCCTTGCCCCCCTGTTTCGAATTAACTTTTTAGTACACATAAATCCCCACAAACGTGTACAAAAAACCAAAGATCCCCCCTTCGACTGGCGAACCCCGAGTTAGCTGCTAGCTTCAACAGACGTGTCCTACAGGCTTGATAGGAAAGAGATTTCGCAGTAACGACCGCCAAGTGCCGAGTTGTCCAATGAGCCACGAAGGAACGGGGGATTCATGTCGAACAATGCGCGAGCACACGCCTTTCACGTTGCCCATCGCCCCCGCCGCCTTCATGCGTGCGCTCCAATTGCTGCGCGCTACCCTGCCGATCGGCACCCGCCCCGCCCCCACAACGGTGACGATACCGGCATCAGCGTCACGTTCGGCAAATAAGGACTTTGATATGCACGGTGCAATTCGCGCAGCCGGTTTCAGCCTGATGACAATGTTCGTCAGTTGCGGTGTCGGCGCCCAGGAGCTGGATACGCGGATCGGCAAGATCGCGATGGAAGGCGAACTGCCGGCCCATGAATCGATTGCCAAACTCTACGCCGAGCTGGATTTCCAACAAGCGACCCAGAGTTACCTGTGGGCCTTGCCGCTGGTGTCCTATGCCCAGTGGCAGGAAGAATTTCGCGACAAACTCGGCGCCCACAGCGGCGACTTGATGGTGCTCAACAGTTACGAAGACAAACTGGGCGTGATCACCGCCAACGCCACTACGCCGTACATTCTCGGCTTTGTTGACCTGAATGAAACCGGTCCTCTGGTGATCGAACTGCCGCCCGGCCCGACCGCGGGCGGTGTGGGTGATTTCTGGCAACGCGCAATCATCGACATGGGCCAGACCGGCCCGGACAAAGGCAAGGGTGGCAAGTATCTGGTGCTGCCACCGGGTGCCGAGCCACCGGCCGACGCTGGCAAATACTATTTGGCAAAGTCGGAAACGATGAACATGCTGGTGGGCTTTCGCGTCCTCGATCCGGACCCGACCAAGGGCAAGGCGTTGGTCGAACAATTCAAGATGTACCCTTACGCCAAACGCGCCGAACCGGGCAAGACCCAACTGCTCTCCCCCGGCGGCAAGGCCTGGTCCGGCACTCAGCCGCGTGGCCTGGCGTATTGGCAGCGCTTGCACCAGATTATCCAGAAAGAGCCAGTCAACGAACGTGACCGTTTCTACATGGCCATGCTGGCCAGCCTGGGCATCGAAAAAGACAAACCCTTCAACCCCAACGACAACCAACGCAAGGCGCTGGAACAAGGTGCGCAAGTCGGCGAACTGATCGCCAAGGCCAACACCTTCGCCAAGCGTTTTCCAGACGCCCAGTACTGGAAAGACCGGCAATGGGACACCGTGCTGAACATCGCCGAGCCGTCGCAGCGCGTCGCCTATTACGACCAGTTGTGGGAGCGCAGTGCCTGGTTCTACGAAGCGGTAACCAACACCAAGGGCATGGTTTCCAAGACACCGGGCCTGGGCCAGACCTACCTCGGCGCCTACACCGACGCCAAGGGCAACTGGCTCGACGGCGGCAAAAGCTATCGCCTGCACGTCGGCGCCAACCCGCCGGCCAAGCAGTTCTGGTCGATGACCGTCTATGACATCGACAGCCGCTGCCTGATCGACAACCCGCAGCGCAAGGCCGATCTGTCGTCCCGCCAGGATCTGAAAAAGAACGCCGACGGCTCGGTGGACTTGTACTTCGGCCCGACCGCGCCCAAAGATTTCGAGAGCAACTGGGTGCAAACCGTGCCGGGCAAACACTGGTTCAGCTATTTCCGCCTGTACGCGCCCACCGAAGCCTACTTCGATAAAAGCTGGAAACTCGACGACATTACGGCCGTGGAATGACGCCCAAGCTTTTTATAAGGAAGTTTTATGAATAACCGCATGCTGCTCACCGCACTCTCGCTCACCCTGAGTACCAGCGCCTGGGCCGACTTCACCGCCACCCCGGAAGAAGCCCGGGGCATCGCCAAGGAAGCCTACTTGTACGGCTTCCCGGTGGTAGAAATGTACAAGACCCTCTACACCCAGGCCGTGGACAAGAAGAGCCCAAACTTCAAGGCACCGTTCAACCAGATCGGCAACACCGCCAAGGCGTTCACTGCCAAAGACACCGCCTTCGTCACCCCGAATGCTGACACGCCTTATTCGTTTATCTGGATGGACCTGCGCGCCGAACCGGTGGTGCTGACCTTGCCGGCCATCGACGAGCACCGTTACTACTCGGTGCAACTGATCGACGCCTACACGCAGAACTTTGCGTACCTGGGCACACGTAGCACGGGCAACAACGGCGGGCATTTCATGATTGCCGGGCCGAACTGGCAAGGCCAGCAACCGGTGGAGATCGATCGGCTGCTGCGCAGTGAAACCAACATCGCCTACGCGCTGTATCGCACGCAGTTGTTCGATGAAAAGGACTTGGGCAAGGTCAAGGAGATCCAGAAGGGTTACAAGGTCGAGACACTCAGCCACTACGTCAAACAAAAAGCCCCGCCCGCTGCGCCGAAGATCGACTGGCCGAAACCCACCCCGACCATGAGCGATACGCCCGACCTGTTCCGCTACCTGAACTTCATGCTGTCGTTTGCCCCGGCGCAGGACGTGGAAAAGGACCTGCTCGCACGCTTTGCAAAAATCGGTATTGAAGCCGGCAAGCCTTTCAAACCGGACGCGCTCACGCCTGAGCAGCGCAAGGCGCTTGAGGACGGTATCAGCGATGCAAAAGCCGAGTTTGCCCAGTTCAAAAAAGACAAGGTCGATAGCCATCAGGTCACCAGCGGTGACTTCTTCGGTACCCGCGATCACCTGAACGGTAACTACCTGTACCGCTACGCCGGCGCCAACATGGGGATTTTCGGCAACTCCGCCGAAGAGGCGAATTACATCGGTTATTTCGTCGACAAGGATGGCCAACCGGTCGACGCCTCGAAACACGATTACACCCTGCACTTCGACAAGGGCGCCCTGCCCCCGGCCGATGCGTTCTGGTCGCTGACGATGTACGACGGCAAGAACAAATTGCTGGTGGCCAACCCGTTGAATCGTTACCTGATCAACTCGCGGATGTTACTGGATCTCAAGCTCGACACCGACGGCGGGCTGACTCTTTATGTGCAGCACGAGGCACCGGCCAAGGACCGGCAAAGCAATTGGCTGCCAGCGCCGAACGGTCCGTTTTATGGCGTGTTGCGCTTGTACCTGCCGAAACCGGAAGTCACCAGTGGCGAATGGAAAATGCCGTTGCTGACCCCCGTCAATCAACCAAAACAATAAATGGAGTCCGTCATGGTCAGGCCTTATGTTGTGCGTCCTTTACTGGCCCTGTGCGTGCTCGGTGCAAGCCCGTTAGCCCTCGCGGCCGAGGGCGGTGTCGGCCGGCCGATCACCGGACAACAGGTATTTTCCAATGCCGGGATCGTGCCGCCAGAACCTGGCTGGGTCATGTCGCTGACCAGCATCTGGTACGACGGTGACCTCAAGGGCAGCAAGGGTGTGCCGATTTCCGGTGAGATCGGTGCAGACCTGGACATGAAAGTCTCCTACACCATGGCCAACTTCACCCACATCTGGGACACCGGCAAGGGGCGCTGGAACTACGCCTCGGCCATCGGCGTGCCGGTGCAGTACACCGACGTCAGCATCAGCATTACCGGTCCGCGCGGCCGGACACTGGGCGACGAAGACACCGGCACACAGTTCGCCGACATGCTGATCACGCCAATCGCCGCCGGCTATCACTTCGATGAAGTCAACCACCTCTCGCTTTCCCTGCCGATCTACGTGCCGACCGGTGCCTATAACGACGATCGCCTGGCCAACCCCGGGCAGAACACTTACACCTTCATGCCCACCGTGGCCTTCACCCATCTGGACGGCAAGGGCGGCGAGTTCACCCTGTCGAGCGGCCTGGAGTTCTACACCGAGAACGACGCCACGGATTATCGCAACGGCAACATTTTCACCCTCGACGCGCTGTGGACCCACGGTTTCGGCAATGGCTGGAGCGCCGGCGTTGTCGGCGGTTACATACAGCAGATCACCGATGACAAAGGCCAGACCGCCGATTCACTCAACGGCTTTCGCGGCCGCTCCGTGGGCGCCGGCCCGGTGGTGGGCTGGGCCGGTAAATTTGCCGATGCCCAGGCCAGCGTCAGCGCGCGTTGGGTACCGGAGTTCGATACCAAGAATCGCCCTGAAGGCAATGGCTTCAGCGTCAACCTGACGCTGGCGTTTTTCTAGGAGAGGAACATTCCATGACTGCGCTCCAAGACCTCAACGCCCTGCAAGCCAGCATCGCCGAAGCCGTGCTCGGCCAGGATCAGGTGATCCGCCAGATTATCCTTGGCCTGCTGGCCAACGGGCACTTGTTGCTCGAAAGCCTGCCCGGCCTGGCCAAGACCCGCACGGTCAAAGCGCTGGCCAAACACCTTGACGCGAAGATGAGTCGCATCCAGTTCACCCCAGACCTGCTGCCGTCGGACATCACCGGCGCCGAGGTGCTGCACCAGATCGATGGCAAGAACGAGATCCAGTTCCAGCCCGGCCCGCTGTTCGGCAACCTGATCCTGGCCGACGAAATCAACCGCGCCCCGGCCAAGGTTCAGGCCGCGTTGCTGGAAGCCATGGAAGAACGGCAAATCACCGTGGCCGGCAACAGCCATGTGCTGCCGGAGTTGTTCATCGTAGTGGCGACCCAGAACCCGATCGAACAGGAAGGGACTTACCCGCTGCCGGAAGCGCAGATGGACCGGTTCCTGATGAAGGTTCTGCTGGATTACCCGAGCGCGGAGAACGAAAGCCAGGTGCTGCGCCTGTTACGTGAAGAAGAATTTGCGTTGGGCGCGAAAACGGCTGCGGTGCAGGGCTTCGCGCTGTCCCAGGAGGTGATCTTCGCGGCGCGTCGAGAAGTCAGCGCCGTTCACGTGTCCCCGGCCATCGACCGTTACCTGATCGACCTGATCAATGCCACCCGCCACCCGGCCGATTACGATGCCGACCTCGGTCGCTGGATCGCCATCGGCGCCAGCCCTCGCGGCGGTATCGGCCTGGATCGTTGCGCCCGGGCCGATGCCTGGTTGCAGGGGCAGGATTTTGTCTCGCCGGACAACGTTCGCGCCGTGGTGCATCCGGTGCTGCGTCATCGCCTGCAACTGAGCTATGACGCGGTTGCTGACGGCGTCACTGCCGATCAGGTGCTTGATCGCCTGCTCGACAAAGTCGCGATTCCGGCCTGAGATCGAAAATGAACAGTGCGGACGGTCTGGTCTACGTCTCTCTGGCGCAGTTGATGGCCCTGGAGTTCAAGGCGCGTGACCTGAGTTTCCTCGCGCGTCAGCCGCAAGGCAGCATCCTCGCCGGCAACCATGCCTCGCGCCTGCGGGGCCGTGGTTTGAACTTCGATGAGCTGCGCCGCTATCAGCCGGGAGACGACTTGCGTCATCTGGATTGGCGGGCGTCGCTGCGCACCGGAAAACCGGTGGTTCGCACCTTCACCGAAGAACGCGACCGCCCGGCGTTGATTCTGGTCGACCAGCGCATGTCGATGTTCTTCGGCTCCCAACGCAGTTTCAAATCCGCCATTGCCGCCGAACTTGGCGCGTTGGCCGCGTGGATGGTGTTCCACTCGGGAGATCGGGTCGGCGGCCTGGTGTTCAATGATCTACGCATCGACGCCATTGCCCCGCTGCGCAGCCGTAAGCGTGTCGAAGCGCTGTGCAGTCGCATCGCTGAGCAGAATCAGCAACTCAACGCGGCCAATCCGGACGCCGAAGGCGAGGACCAGCTTGACAAGGTTTTACAGCATTGCCTGGCGGTGGCTGGTCACGATCACCTGATTTGCATCGTCAGCGACTTTGCCGGCGCCGGTGAGCGCACCTTGCAGTTGATGCGCCAATTGGCCGCTCACAACGATGTGATTGCCATGCAGGTCTACGACCCATTGGCGCTGAACCTGCCGAAAAATGGCCGTTTGCTGATCACTCAAGGCCAGTTGCAGGTGGAACTGGCCGTCGAGCAACGCAGCGTTCATCAGCCGCTGGGGGACTTTCTCAGTGGTCGGCTCAAGGACGTCGCCACGTTGCTGCGCCGCAGTCAGGTGCCGCTGATGATGTTCAGCACCGCCACCGAGGCGCAGGAACAATTGCGCGCCGAACTGGGCAAGCTCGGCGGAGGCCGGCGATGACCCCGAGCATCCCGAGCATCGAGCAACTCAAGGAGATGGCCCTTCCCGCGCCGGTCAGTTATGCGCCGCAGACGTGGGGTTGGTGGGTGTTGCTCTGCCTGTTGCTGATTGCCGTTTTGCTGGTCAGCGCACGGAGGTATTGGCAGTGGCGGCGGGATCGCTATCGGCGGGAGGCGTTGGTGCGGCTGGCTGAACTGCAAAGCAGTGATGATCAGTTGAACGCCTTGCGCGAACTCCCGGAACTACTCAAACGCGTGGCCCTGTCGATACCCTCCCCGAATTGGAATGCAGACAATGTGGGAGCGGGCTTGCTCGCGAAGGCGTCTGGTCAGGCGACATCAATGTTGAATGGAAGTCCGTCTTCGCGAGCAAGCCCGCTCCCACAGGGGACTGTTGGTGCGCTTGGGGGTGAGGATTGGCAGGCGTTTTTGCTGCGACACAGTTCGCAGCCCTTGCCCGCCGATTTCAGCGAGCAACTGGCGCAATTGGCCTATGCGCCTGATGCCGCATTGTTGGCGCTTAAGACCGAACAGCGCCAACACCTGTTTGCCACCTGCAAACACTGGGTGGAGCATCACCATGTGGCAGCTTGATTACCCTTGGCTGCTAATCCTTTTGCCGCTGCCGTGGTTCGGCTACCGCTACCTGCCCGATTACCGCGAAGCCCGCAGCGCCGTGCGCGTACCGTTTTTTACTGCCATGAGCCGAGCCGTCGGCCAGGCACCCAGCCAGGCCGGCACCCGCAGCAATCGCTGGCAGTTGCTGCTGAACCTGCTGGTCTGGGCACTGTTGCTACTGGCGGCCGCGCGCCCGGTGTTCGTCGAAAAACCGATCGAGCGCCAGCAACCGGTGCGTGACTTGATGCTGGCCATCGACATTTCCCAGTCTATGGAAACCACTGATTTCACCGACGCCAACGGCCAGAAGATCAACCGTCTGGCGGCGGTCAAGGACGTGGTTCATGGCTTTATCGACAAGCGCAAAGATGATCGGTTGGGCCTGATCGTGTTCGGCAGTGGTGCTTACCCGCAGGCGCCGCTGACCCTCGATCACGCCAGTCTGTCGCTGTTACTGGACGACACCGGCATCGGCATGGCCGGGCCCAACACGGCCATCGGTGACGCCATCGGTCTAAGCCTGAAACTGCTCGATCAGGCCCACGAACAGGAAAAAGTCCTGATCCTGCTCACCGACGGCAACGACACCAGCAGCGCCATTACCCCGGATCACGCGGCGTCCATGGCGGCCGCCAAAGGCGTGGTCATTCATACCATCGGCATTGGTGACCCTGATGCCTCGGGTGAAGCCAAGGTCAACCTTCAGGGTTTGCAACAAATCGCCGAGGCCACGGGCGGCAAGTTCTTCCGTGCAGAAGATCGCAATGCGCTGGATCAGGTGTACGGCACCCTCGACAAGCTCACGCCGCATCAAGTGAAAACCCTCAGTCATCAGCCGAAAAAGGACCTGTTCTGGTGGCCGCTGGGGGCCGCGATCGGTTTGCTCGCGCTCTATCACTTGGGCGCCCTGCTCCGTCCGCACCTGACATTCGCGCGTCAGCGGCAGGAGGCTTGAGATGGAGATCAATCTCAGTGACTTCCATTTCCTGCGTCCACTGTGGCTGTTGCTGGTGCCGTTCGGCGCCCTGTTGCCCTGGCTCTGGCGCCGCAGCCGCGACGTGCAACGGCGCTTGCGCAGCAACATTGCCGAGCACTTGTTGCCGCATTTGCTGATTACGCCGCAGGATCAACAGCGCTTTCGGCCCGAGCATCTGGCGTGCGCGTTGTTGATGCTGGGTGCCATCGCCGCTGCCGGGCCCACCTGGGAACAGGACCGTCCGGACTTTCTGGAAAACCGCGCGCCACTGATCATCGCCATCGACCTGTCGCCGTCCATGGACGCCACCGACGTCCAGCCAAGTCGTCTGGAAGCGGCCAAACACAAGCTGCATGACCTGATCCAGCGTCGCGCCGGTGCGCGCAGCGGGTTGATCGCCTACGCGGGGAGCGCGCATCTGGTATTGCCGCCGACCGACGATCCGGCCCTGCTCGACACCTTCATTCAGGCCCTGAGCACCGACCTGATCAGCAAACCGGGGAAAAATGTCGGCGCGGTGATCGAGCAAGCCAAACGCCTGCTGATCGCCGAGAAGATGCCGGGAACCCTGCTGCTGATCACCGACGGCGCCGACACCTCACAACTCAGCGGTCTGGACAAGCAACTGGACGACAGCGCGCTGCAAGTGCTGATTCTGGCCGTCGGCAGCGAGGACGGCGGGATCATCCACGACGCCAACGGCCAGCTACGTACCGACAGCACCGGGCGTCCGGCACTCGGCAGTTTTGATCAGGCTGCACTCAAACAGCTTGGATCAACGTTGGATGCGCCGTTGGGCAGCCTGACGCTCAATGACGACGACCTGGACTGGATCGAGCTGCACGCTCAGCAGCATTTCCAGGCTGCCAGCGATGAACAGCGCGAACTGCACTGGAAGGACGCTGGTTACTGGCTGTGCTGGCCGTTGCTGCTGATCGCCTTCTTCAGCGTGCGCAAGGGCTGGAGCCTGAACTGGATGGCGGGGTGGTTGCTGGCGCTGGGCATTGGCTTGCAACCGGCACCGGCCGAAGCCAACGCGTTGACCGATGCCTTTTTCACCCCGGACCAGCAAGGCCGCTGGGCTTTCGAGCACGAACACTTCCCGCAGGCCGCTGCGCATTTCGTCGATCCCTATTGGAAAGGCATCGCCGCCTACAACGCCGCCGATTACGACCTGGCACTGGCCAGTTTCGCGAGACTGGACACCCCGCAGGCGTATTTCTACCTGGGCAATATTTACGTGCGCCGCTTCAAGTTTGATCAGGCGATCGCCGCGTATACCCAGGCGTTGAAGGTGCAACCACAATTCCCTGAAGCCACCGCCAACCTGGCCTTGGCCATCGCCTTGCAGAAAGACACCGACAGCGCCGAACAGAACGCGCCGGAGGTCAAACCCGACGACATCAAAATGGACAAGGCACCGGACAAGGGCCAGAGCAAACCGGTTCAGACCGAGCAAGCGGCGTCGGATGCGCTGTGGTTGCAGAACCTCAGTACGTCGCCGGCGAAATTCCTGAAGCAGAAATTCAGTTTGCAGGATAAGGCGGGAGGCAAACTATGACCCGTCTGATAGACCGAGTCGCACCCTTCGCGAGCAAGCCCGCTCCCACAGGGGATTTGCGTTGCATACAGATCAAATGTGGGAGCGGGCTTGCTCGCGAAAGCGCCAGGTCATTCGCCACTAAATTCGGCACTTTGTTGATCTTCTCCCTGATCAGCATCAAAGCCGTTGCTGTCGAACCCGAGCTGCGAATCCAGACCCGCCTGCAACCCGCCGACTCAGTCATGGTCGGCGGCATTCTGCAACTGCAACTCGATGTCCTCACCGACAGCTGGTTCACCGACGCGCCCACCCTGCCCGATCTAAAGCTACCCGGCGCACTGGTCATGCCGCCCGACGGCCACGCCGAACACCTGAACCAGACGCTCGACGGCAAGCCGTTCAACGGCATGCGCTACAGCTACCGGATCACCCCGAATCTGGCGCAGGGTTTCGACATCCCGGCGTTGACGGTGCGCGCCACGCCCGGTCAGGCCAGTGCGCCGTTGACCGCCCAAAGCCAGCCACTGCACTTCATTGCCACACAACCGCCAGGGTTCCAACCCGGCGAACCGGTGCTGGTGGCCCAAGGACTGCGCTTCACGCAAACAGTCCTCAACTCGGCGACACCCCTGAAGGTCGGTGACAGCATCACCCGGCAACTGACTTTGCAGGCTGACGATGCCTTGGCAATGTCGCTGCCAGTGCCGTCGCTGGAGGATGTCGCCGGCCTCAGCCGTTATCCGAAAGCCGCACAAATCAGCAACCTCGATGACGGTCGCGGCCATTTCAACGGTGGCCAGCGCGTCGATACCGTGACCTATCGGATCGACACCGAAGGCCGCCATAACCTGCCGGCGATCGAGCTGAAATGGTGGGACGCCAGCACCGGACAGACCCGAACGGCCCAAGTCCCGGCCGTAACCTTCGCTGCCGCAGCCAACAGCGCTTATCGGCCGGTATTTTCGATCACCGAAGACCTGAAAAACCTGGGTCAGCAAGGTCGCGTGCATCTCTCCGGGCATTGGCTGGTGCTTTTAGCGCTGCTGGTGGCCGTGACGCTGCTCGGCTGGTTTGCCCGTCCGCTCGTCCATCGTGCGTACCTTCAATGGCAGGCCCGACGCCGCGCCCGACGCGCCACGTGGCTCGAATCCGCCGACTACGCCTGGCGGCAGATTCCGGCGCAAATCGACGGCAAACCCGCACAGTTGAGCGCCCTGTACCTATGGGTCAGACGCAGCCGCATGGGCCTGAAACTGACGAACCTTGGCCCGCGCCTGCAAGACCTGTTACGCGCCTGTTACAGCCGTCAACCCACCGAAAAACAGGCGCTGCATCACCTCATGCAATCCTTGGCTACGCTGCATAGTCAGGCCAAACGCAATACCGAATCAGCCGCGCCTGCACTGCGTCCACTCAATCCCGCTCACGAGAAGGATTTCCCATGACGAACCCGATATCGCTACGCCACCGCTACGGGCTGACGTTGCTGTTAACCCTTGCGCTGAGCCTCCCGGCGCTGGCCCAGACCCGCGAGCCCCTGCCCTCGTGGAACGACGGCCCGGCGAAAACCAACATTATCGAGTTCGTCCAGGCAGTGACCGATCAAAGCAGCAAGGACTTCGTCAAACCCGCCGATCGTATCGCCGTGTTCGACAACGACGGCACGCTGTGGAGCGAGCAGCCGATGTACTTCGAATTGCTGTTTGCCCTGGAAGAGGTCAAGCGCACCGCACCGCAGCATCCGGAATGGAAAACCACCCAGCCCTTCAAGGCCGTGCTCGAAAATGATCACAAGGCCCTGGGCGAGTCGGGCATGGACGGCATGCTGAAAATCTTCGGTGCCACTCACACCGGCATGACCACCGAAGCCTTCGACGACTACGCCAAAACCTGGCTGACCCAGGCGCGCCATCCGAAAACCGGCAAGCCGTACACCGAAATGATCTTCCAGCCGATGCTGGAAATGCTCGATTACCTGCGCCGCCAGGACTTCAAGACCTACATCGTCTCCGGCGGCGACACCGCGTTCATGCGCGCCTTCGCCGAGAAGGTCTATGGCATCCCGCCGGAACAAGTCATTGGCACCACGTTTGTCACCGCCTACCAGCTCAAGGACGGCCAACCGTCGATCCTGCGCACCGCCAAACTGGCCCACAACGACGATGGCCCGGGCAAACCGGAAAGCATCGACGCGGTCATCGGCCGGCGCCCGATCCTCGCGCTCGGCAACTCCGACGGCGACCTGCAAATGTTGCAGTGGACCGCCGCCGGGCCGGGTAAACGTTTCATGGGGCTGGTGCATCACACCGACGCCAAACGCGAATGGGCCTACGACCGTCAATCGCAGATCGGTCGTCTGGACAAGGCCCTGGACGAAGCAAAATCACGTGGCTGGACTATCGTGGACATGGCCGCCGAATGGCGCCGGATCTATCCCTTCGAGGCCGCCGCCCCCGAGCACGTGCAATAAAAAAGCGTTACGCAGGACTGCAAAAAACGTTTGTCGCGCTTGAGCGACGCAAGTGAGCAAAGGAGCAAGTCAGATGACTCGCATACACAAGTGGCTACCGAAATTCGCCCTGGTGGCAGCCTCGGTGATGGCGATTTCGGCAACAGCCGGAGCCGCTGAAAAACCCAACATTCTGGTGATCTTCGGCGATGACATCGGCCAGACCAACATCAGCGCCTATTCGATGGGCGTGGTCGGGTACAAGACGCCGAACATCGACCGCATCGCCAAAGAAGGCATGATGTTCACCGACTATTACGCGGAGAACAGCTGCACGGCTGGACGCTCATCCTTCATCACCGGACAGACACCGCTGCGTACTGGCCTGTCGAAAGTGGGCGCGCCCGGTGCCTCGGTAGGCCTGCAAAAACGTGACATCACCATCGCCCAGGCACTCAAATCCCAAGGCTACGCCACCGGCCAGTTCGGCAAGAACCACTTGGGCGACAAGGATGAATACCTGCCGACCAACCACGGTTTCGACGAGTTCTTCGGCAACCTGTACCACCTCAACGCCGAAGAAGAACCCGAGCGTCCGTACTGGCCCAAGGACGACCCTGAGTTCGTCAAGGCCAACTCCCCGCGTGGCGTGATTCACAGCTTCGCTGACGGCAAAATCGAAGACACCGGCGCACTGACCACCAAGCGCATGGAAACCATCGACGACGAAACCACCGCCGCCGCGCAGGCGTTTATCGAGAAACAGGCCAAGGCGGACAAACCGTTCTTCGTCTGGATGAACACCACGCGCATGCACCTGTTCACCCACGTGCGCGAGTCGATGAAGGGCCAGAGCGGCATGCCCGGCAACGAGTACGCCGATGGCATGCTGGAACACGATGGCGACGTCGGCAAACTGCTGAAAACCCTCGACGACCTGAAAATCACCGACAACACCATTGTCGTCTACACCACCGACAACGGCCCGAACCAGTTCTCCTGGCCGGACGCGGCGACCACGCCGTTCCGCAACGAGAAGAACTCCAACTGGGAAGGCGCCTATCGCGTACCGGCGATGATTCGCTGGCCGGGCAAGGTCAAACCGGGTGAAGTCTCCAACGAGATGTTCTCCGGTCTTGACTGGTTCCCGACGCTGCTGGCGGCTGCCGGCGACACCGGTGTGAAAGACAAACTCCTTAAAGGCTGGGCATCGACCTCGGGCGGCACCAACTTCAAAGTGCACCTGGACGGTTACAACCAACTGCCGTACCTGACCGGTCAACAGCCAAAAGGCGAGCGCAAGGAGTTCTACTACTTCAACGATGACGGTGTGCTGGTGTCGATGCGTTTCGACAACTGGAAAGCCGTGTTCTGCGAGCAACGCGCACCGGGCGGCTTCAAGGTCTGGAGCGAACCGTTCGTATGCCTGCGGGTGCCGAAAATCTTCAACCTGCGGATGGACCCGTTTGAACGCGCGGATACCGTTTCCGATCAGTATTACGACTGGACTACCAAAAACGTCTACCTGGTTGCGCAAGCGGTTACCAAGTCTGCGCAGTTCCTGCAGACCTTCATCGAGTATCCGCCGAGCCAGAAACCGGCCAGCTTCAGCGTTGACCAGATCCGTGCTGCCGTAGACAAAAAAATCGAAGAAAAAATGAAAACTGCACAGTAAGACCGCTTGACTGCCGCTCGCCTTCACCGGCGAGCGGCCCTATTTTGACTTGAGACCGCGTCGGCCCCATCGCGAGCAGGCTCGCTCCCACATTTGAAATGCGGTCCACTGTGGGAGCGAGCCTGCTCGCGATGGGGCCGGCAGGGTCGCAGACTTTTTCGAATTGGAACAAGGCAATCCGCAATGACCTCACGTGTCGCCAGCAAGTCGTCGGCCATCCCTGCCACTCAGAGCAAAGCCCCGGTGCTGCTGATTCCCGCCCTGTTGCTGTTCGTCTCCGGTGCCGCGGCGCTGGTGTATCAGGTGCTGTGGATCAAGCAGTTATCGTTGGTGGTCGGCGTCGAGGTGTACGCCATCACCACCGGGATCAGCGCCTTTTTTGCCGGATTGGCGTTAGGCGGTTTGCTGTTTGGCCGGTGGGCCGATCGCTTGCAGCGGCCGGTTCTGCTCTACGCAGGGTTGGAAGTGCTGGTGGCGGTGCTCGGTGTCGGTGCCACCTTCGCCATGAGCCTCGCAGCCAGCCCGTTTGCCTGGCTGGAACAGCAAGTCGGCCTGCTGGCCTGGGTGTTGCCGTTTGCGCTGGTGGGCATTCCGGCGCTGCTGATGGGCGGCACCCTGCCGGTGCTTGTTCGCTCGTTGGCAGCAAACCCGCAACAGCTGGGCAAGGCCGGCGGTCAGCTTTACGCGGCGAACACCGCCGGGGCCATCGCCGGCACCCTGCTCGCCGCGTTTGTGTTGATTGCGACCCTCGGTGTACGCGGTAGTGCCTTGGCCGCGGCCATGCTGAACCTGCTGGCCGCCGTCGGTGCCTTGTGGCTCCAACGCCACCGCTCGCTACCGAGCGATACTGCGCCGGTCAAGCACCACGCCGACAAAGCACCCGATCGCGTTGCCTTGTGGCTTTACTCAATTGCCGGCGGCGTAGCCCTCGGTTACGAAGTGGTCTGGTCGCAGTCCATCGTGCAGTTCATGAGCACCCGTACTTACGCCTTTGCGGTGGTGTTGGCGACGTACCTCACCGGGCTGTTTCTCGGCAGCATCCTGCTGGCCCGTCGGGTTGATCGCATTCGCGATCCCTGGGGTGTGTTCGGTTTGCTGATCGCCTGTGCCGGGCTCGTCGCGTTGCTGGAAATCGCCTTGCTCGGACGCTGGCTGGTGGTCGCCCAAAGCCTGGCCGAAACCTGGGTGTTGTTGTTGGGTGCGAGTGACCTGCTGGGCATGACCGCGCGGTTTGCGGTGGCGGCAGTGAGCATCGTGTTTGTACCGACCCTGCTGCTCGGCGCCGCCTTTCCGCTGGCCCTGCGCTTGAGCGTCGGCCGCGAGCGGGTCGGTCAGGCTGTCGGCGCGGTGGTGGCGTTCAATACGCTGGGCGGGATTATCGGAGTGATGCTCTGCGGGTTTGTGCTGATCCCGTTGCTGGGGCTGGTCCGAACCCTGGGCCTGCTGGCGATTGTCGCTGCCGGGATTGGGTACTTCGCGGTGCGCAAGGGTCATGGGGTCAAGAAAGGCCGGCGCCAGGCTGTGGTCACTATCGGCCTGTTGTCGATTGCGCTGGCCGTTTTTACGCCAGTGAACAAACTCGCCAGCCTGCTCCCCGGTGCACGCAACGCCACTCTGGCTTTTTACGAAGAAGGACGCGGTGGGACCGTCGCCGTGGTCACTCAGGGCAAGGGACAGAAAGCGTTCCAGCGCTTGTACATTCAGGGCGTGTCCAACACAGGCGACGCCATGCCGTCCCTGCGCTACATGCGTATCCAGGCGTTGCTGCCACTGCTGATCCACAATGGCGAACCGCGCTCGGCGCTGGTGATCGGTTTTGGCACCGGCATCACCGCTGGCGCCCTGACGCGCTATCCGGGGCTGGAGCATCGTGTCGTGGCCGAACTGCTGCCATCGGTGGTCAAAGCCGCACCGTTGTTCAAAGGCAACTTCAATGCGGCCGCCGACCCCGGCGTTGACGTACGCCTGCACGATGGCCGACAGGAATTGCTGCGCAACCCACAGCGCTACGACTTGATCACCCTCGAACCGCCACCGCCCTCCGCTGCTGGCGTGGTGAATCTGTATTCACGGGACTTCTATCAATTGGCCGCCAGCCGCCTGGAGAAACAAGGCCTGGTCGCTCAGTGGTTGCCGCTGCCCACCCAGAACATCGACGATTCGCGCTCACTGGTGCGCAGCTTTCTCGACGTGTTCCCTTACGCCACCCTGTGGACCAGTGAGTTCCACGAAATGCTGCTGGTGGGCTCGATGGAACCGATCGAACTGGACGCGACGAAAATCAGCCAACGCTTCCAACAGGAAACGGTGCGCAGCACCTTGCAGGACGTGGGCATTGGCTCCGCTGCCGCGTTGCTCTCGACCTGGGTCACCGATCGTGCAGGCCTGGAGCGTTTCGCTGCCGACGCCCAACCGGTGACCGACGATCAGCCGCGTATCGAATATGCGCCGTGGGTGCGTGCCAAGGAGATCAGCCGCGTACTGCCGGCCCTGCTGGACCTGCGTACAGCGCCACCACTGGTGAATGCCGACGCGGGCTTCAACGAGCGGATGAACGCGCACCAGCAACGCCTGATGCAGTTTTATCGGGCGAGCCTGCATGCTTATGACGGTGACCGGGACGCGTGGGCCAGGGATATTCGCGAGGTGATGCGCGGGGATGGGGGGAATCCGTATTTCCGGTGGTTTGTCGGGGAGTGATGCAGCGCCTCCGCAACCGTCATTTGACAGACGCCGGCCATCCGGCAAAGCTGCATCGAGCTTGAACCCGCGCCTGACGGCAAACGCACCCGGACTATGGAAGTCGCAATGCCGAAACATAAAAATAAAGCGGTACAGCCAAACCCTGATTCGCCACCGACCTTGATTAACCGTTACCTGTTTCCCGTCACCCTCGGCGTTTTGCTGTTGGCCATAGCGGGCATCGGCTGGTTTCTGTTCAGCAGCAAACCGGCCCCCGTGACTTATGCGCCTGTCAGTACGCCGGTCGCTCAGCCGGCCAAACCGCAACCGGCCGCCGTGGCGCCGGCAACGATGGTCGATGAGCAACAATGCCAAGGCTGCCACAGCGAGCAGGTCAAGGACTGGCAAGGCTCCCATCACCAATTGGCAATGCAGGAGGCCAATGCCGAAACAATGCTGGGCGACTTCAGTAACGTCACCTTCAAAGCGGAAAACGAAACCACCCGTTTCTCGCGCAAGGACGACGGTTTCTGGGTCAACACCCCCGGGATTGACGGCAAGAATGCCGACTTCAAGGTCGTCTACACCTTCGGCATCGCGCCGCTGCAGCAATACCTGATCGAGGTCAGCGAAGGTCGGTTGCAAGCCCTCGGCGTGGCCTGGGATACCGAAAAGCACCGCTGGTTTCACCTCTATCCGGGCCAGGGCGTGAACTTCAAAGACCCGTTGCACTGGAGCAAGCCGAGCCAGAACGCCAACTTCATGTGCGTCGAGTGCCACACCACCGGTTACAAACGCAATTTCGATGCTGCGAAAAACACCTTCGACAGTCACTGGAACAGTCTCGGTGTCGGCTGCCAGGCTTGCCATGGTCCGGCCTCCAATCACCTGGAATGGACGGCAAAAAAAGCTGACCTGATCCATGCCGGTTTTACCGTCGACCTGAAGGACAAGAACGCCACTGTCGAAATCGAAACCTGTGCGCGCTGCCACTCGCGCCGCGCGCCATTGGGCGACGGCTTCACCGCCGGCAAGCGCCTGATGGATGACTACTTGCCGAGCCCCCTGACCCGCGAGTTGTACGCGCTGGACGGCAAGATCAAGGACGAAGTGTTCGAGCACGGCTCCTTCGCCCAGAGCAAAATGTTCGACAAGGGCGTGCGCTGCAGCAACTGCCACAACCCGCACAGCACCGAGCTCAAGGCGCCGGGCAACGGTGTTTGCCTGCAATGCCACAACACTGCCGGCAAGACCTCGGTGGAAGGCGTTGATGGCCAAGGCCTGCAAGCGAAGAATTACGATTCCATCGAACACACCCGCCACACCATGGGCCAACCGGGTTCGCAGTGCGTGGATTGCCACATGCCCGGCAAGTTCTACATGGGCAATGACTTCAGGCATGACCACAGTTTCAGCATCCCCAACCCTGAGCGGGCGAAAAAACTCGGCACACCGGACGCTTGCCTGACCTGTCACCAGGGCAAGGCTGGCGACAAGGTCACCGAGCAATTCAAGCTCTGGAACACCACCACCGCGCAGGCACCGCGTTACGACGAAAGCCTGTGGCTGATTCGCAATGGTCAGCCCGGCGCGGCGCAAGCCTTGTACGAGCAGCTTCAACGCAGCAATTTGCCAGCGATCCAACGCGCGACCCTGCTGGCCGAGTTGCCGCTGTACCCAAGCGAACAGGCGTTGAAACTGGCCACCAAGGACTTGAACAACCCGGCCCCGCAAGTGCGTGAAAGCGCCGTTCGGGCGATCAGCGCGTTCCTGCCGCCACCGGAGCGTGCGTCGCTGCTGACGCCGTTGCTGGCCGACCCGGTGAAGGCTGTGCGGATTGCCGCGGCTCGGGATCTACTGAGCGTGGCCCGTAATGGATTGGGCAGCGCCCAGGACAACTGGAACGCGGCCATCGCCGAATACGAAGCGGTGCAAAAGAGCCTGCTGGAACGCGCCGAAGCCAACCTCAACCTCGCCATGCTCTATCAAGCCAGCGGTCGTAGCGGCGAAGTCGAAGCGCTGCTGCGTACCGCCCTCAAGCGCGATCCGGATTTCTACCCGGCGCTGGTGACGCTGGTGCAATGGCTGGAGGCGAACGGGCGCAGTCAGGAAGCTCAGACGCTGCTGGAGCAGAGCCTGAAAGAACACCCGGATGCCGCCCTGCTGCAACACACTCAAGGCCTGTCGCTGGTACGCGCGGGCAAATCCGCCCAGGCCATGCCGGCCCTGCGCAAAGCCGCGCAACTGGAGCCGCAGAACGCCCAGTACGGTTACGTGTTGGCGGTGGCGTTGCACGACAGCGGCAAGGTCGATGAGGCCTGCGAAGAGCTGGAGCGATTGTTGAAAGTGCAGCCGGCCAATCGCAATGCTCGGTTGTCGTTGATCCAGTACTACCTGGATAACGGACAGGAACCGAAGGCACAGGTGCTGTTGCAGGGCTGGAAGAAAATGAACATGGGGGATCCGGCGTTGAAGTGATCTTGAACGCGTTCGGTCTGTAACCTGTAGCAGCTGCCGAGCAGCGCGAGGCTGCGTTCGGCGACGAAGTCGTCGTAAACCCTGCAAACGCGGTTTTCCTGTAAACCGTATCGCCTGATTTCACGGCGACTTCGTCGCCGAACGCAGCCTCGCGCTGCTCGGCAGCTGCTACATGGACGGTGATATCACCATGACGACCCGCTCTTCAACGCCAACTCCCGCCGACTGTTCGCCCGCATCGCCTTGATCAACGACACCGTCCCCACCAGCAAAATCGCCGCGCCGAACAGGAAGTCGATGTTGTACAGCTGAAAGTCTTGCAACGGCCCCACCAGCAATATCCGGACTGCACCGATACTCACCAGCGTGGCGAGAAAATCGATGCCCGGCTCGTCGCGATAAAACACGTGCATCAGCGGCAGGCAAATCACCAGCAGCAACAGCAGGACGATCACCTTGAACGAGCCTTTGCGCTCGACGCTGAACGCGCATTCATGGGTGGCGTAGGGTTTATAATCTTCCTCGCGAACCAACGAATGTTTCTCGTTGATGTACTCGGCCCGGTTGTACTTCTGAATGGGCGTAAAGGCGTTCGACATCTCCATCACCGTGGTGATGTGGCGAAAGCGCAAGTCGATGCGCTCATTGCCCTTGAGGTAATACAGCACCGGTTTGTAACCGTAGCGGTAGGTGTCGAAGGGAAACTCGGTGGCGCGCCCCTGCACGCCAATCGGTCGCGGCTCGAGCTCCGCGTAGGCACTTTTGTTGTCAGAAGCGAGGTTTCGGCTCAGGGATTTGATCCTCACCTGTTCGAGGAAAATCGGCGTGGCGCCGTAGGACCATTGCAGCGGCTCGAGGCGCAGGCGCAGCTCGTTTCGGCCCAGGTCGTAGCGGTTGAAAGTGCGCTCGGAAACAATCACCGCGCCGCTGAGCATGAACTCGCCACGCAGGTTGTTGGTGATGCGCAGGGTCAGCTGATCCTTGCCCAGCGACAGCGCATCGGCGGCCGGTGGCGTGCCGCACCAGGCGTAACTGTCGAACGCACCACCCAACTGCCCGCCGCGGTTTTCCTGGAACACATAAAAGTAACCGCCCCACAGGGTCAACATCAGCAGCAACGCGATTAACCCTAAAATCTTTTTGCCCACGCTCAAACCAGACTCCTTTCGATACAACTTCCTTATGAGGTGCGGACTCTACCAAAAGTGCCATCATCGACCCAAGCGAAACCCTCAACGTCGCCTGAACAACGGTCGCGGCTCAATCACCGAGCGCCCATACAACACACTCATCCCGGCCAGTCCCTTGAGCGCATCTTCGGCGGACTTGTCCTCACGCACCGCGAAGCTGTCGAACCCGCATTGACGCATGTGGCTGAGTTGATCGCGCAGTACATCGCCGACCGCGCGTAACTCGCCCGTCCAGCCCAATCGAGTGCGCAACAAGTACGCCTGGCTGTAACCGCGCCCATCACGAAAACTCGGAAAGTCGAGGGCAATCAGCAGTAGGTGTGAAAACCACGGTTTGAGACTTTCCACCTCATCGTCCGGCCCCAACCACACGCCCTTTTGCGGTGGGCCTTCAAGCCAACGGGCCAACGGCAGAATCATTGCACCCGCCGGCCATTCATCGTTGACATCCCTGACCAGGGTCCAGGGATCATCAGCGACAATCCGCGCCACACCCTCCTCCAGCCGCAGCAAATTGTTCATGCCGACACCTCCAGCAGCTTCGGATAGACCCGCTCTTTGAACGGTTCCAGGCCGATGCGCTGCAAGGTGTCGACGAACACTTCCTCGCTCTCGCGGTAATTGACGAATGTGGCGATGATCTGCTCGATCACCTCGGGCACTTCGGCGGCGCTGAAGGACGGGCCGATGACTTTGCCCAATGCGCTGTTCTTGCCCTGGGCTCCGCCGAGGGTGATCTGGTACCACTCGCTGCCGTTCTTATCGACCCCCAGAATGCCGATATTGCCGATGTGGTGGTGGCCGCAGGCGTTCATGCAGCCGGAAATATTCAGGCTGATGTCGCCCAGATCATGCAGATAGTCGAGGTCTTCGAAGCGTGCCTGAATGGCTTGCGCGATGGGGATCGACTTGGCGTTGGCCAGCGCGCAGAAGTCGCCGCCGGGACAGGCGATGATGTCGGTCAGCAAACCGATGTTGGCGCAGCCCAGGCCCTGTTCGCAGGCGCGACTCCAGAGCGTGTAGAGATCAGCCTTGGGCACGTCGGGCAACACAATGTTCTGTTCATGGGCGATGCGAATTTCGCCAAAACCGAATTGCTCGGACCAACTGGCCACCGCCTCCATCTGCTCGGCCGTGACATCACCCGGCGGTGAGGCAATGCCCGGTTTGGTCGACAACACCACGCTGGCGTAGCCCGGCACTTTGTGCGGCTGAACGTTGCGCGACACCCAACGGGCGAAGGCCGGGTTTTCGGACAGGCGTGTGCCGAAATCGAGGTCGGTGTCCGCCAGAGCGCGGTAATCCGGTGGCACAAAGGCACTGGCCACACGCTCATACTCGACGTTGGTCAACTGCGCCGGCCCGTCCTTGAGGTACTGCCACTCCTCCTCCACTTCCCGGGCAAAGGCTTCGATGCCCAGCGCCTTGACCAGAATCTTGATCCGCGCCTTGTACTTGTTGTCGCGCCGACCGTGGCGGTTATAGACGCGCAGCACCGCCTCGACGTAGGACAGCAAATGCTGCCACGGTAACCCTTCGCGGATCTGCAAGCCGAGGATCGGCGTGCGCCCCAATCCGCCGCCGACGATGATCCGCAGCAGCATTTGCCCGTCGGTGCCCGGGTAAAGATAGAGGCCGATGTCATGCATCATGATCGCCGCCCGGTCCTGTTCCGCCGAGCAGATGGCGATCTTGAACTTGCGCGGCAGGAACAGGAATTCCGGGTTGATGGTCGACCATTGCCGGAGGATTTCTGCCAGTGGTCGCGGGTCGATCATTTCATCCGCTGCAACTCCGGCAAAGGCTTCGGTGGTGATGTTGCGTACGCAGTTGCCGGAAGTCTGGATCGCGTGCATTTCCACGTGTGCCAGGCGTTCGAGGATGTCCGGCACCTGGGCCAGTTCGATCCAGTTGAACTGCATGTTCTGCCGGGTGGTGAAGTGGCCGTAGCCGCGATCGTAATCCCGGGCGATGCTCGCCAGCGTGCGCATTTGTGGCGCGCTTAACGTGCCGTAAGGAATCGCCACGCGCAGCATGTAGGCGTGTTTTTGCATGTACAGGCCGTTTTGCAAACGCAGCGGCAGGAATTCTTCTTCGCTCAACTCATCCGCCATAAAGCGTTCGACCTGATCGCGAAACTGCGCGACCCGCTCAAAGACCAGGGCCCGGTCATAGTCATCGTACTGATACATGTGGCTACCTCATCAGGATTGATCGGGCTCTGCGGCTCGTTCACGAGGTAACGACTATGGACCTGCGGCGCAGCGCGTTACAGATTCACCTGAACGCTAAAAAACCGTATCAGGTTGTGGCAGATGGCCGCAGGGTTACCTCAAATCTGATCCGCATAAACTCTGTTTTTCTGAGTCTGTTTTGTTTCCGGTGGGGTTTCTACAGTGGGCGACATGCCAGTCCGGGTGGCCTGGCAAGACTTTGCAACCGTGGAAGCATTGACCATGAGCACAGCAACAATCGGACAGGCCTATAACTACAAGGTCGTCCGCCAATTCGTCGTGGCAACCGTGGTTTGGGGTGTCGTGGGGATGGCGATGGGGGTGTGGATCGCCTCGCAACTGGTGTGGCCGCAGATGAACCTCGACCTGCCGTGGACCACCTTCGGCCGCTTGCGCCCGCTGCACACCAGCCTGGTGATTTTCGGCTTTGCCGGCAGCGCACAATTCGCCGCCAGTTACTACGCGGTGCAGCGCACCTGCCAGGTGCGGCTGTTTTCGGACAAGCTCGCCGCATTCACCTTTTGGGGCTGGCAGTCAGTGATCGTGGTGATGCTGATCACCCTGCCGCTGGGCTACACCACCACCAAGGAATACGCCGAGATCGAATTCTCCGGCGCGGTGTGGATGACGGTGGTCTGGGTCGCCTATGCCATCGTGTTTTTCACCACCGTGGTGCAGCGCAAGACCAAGCACATCTATGTCGGCAACTGGTTTTTCGGCGCGTTCATCGTGGTGATTGCGATGCTGCACGTGGTCAATCACTTGGCGATCCCGGTGGACTGGTTCAAGTCCTATCCGGTGTATTCCGGGGCGACCGACGCCATGGTGCAGTGGTGGTACGGGCACAACGCAGTGGGGTTCTTCCTGACCACCGGGTTCCTCGGGATGATGTATTACTTCGTGCCGAAACAGGTCGGACGACCGGTGTATTCCTATCGGCTGTCGATCGTGCACTTCTGGGCGCTGATCACCCTGTACATCTGGGCCGGCCCGCACCATTTGCATTACACCGCGCTGCCGGACTGGGCGCAGTCACTGGGCATGGCGATGTCGTTGATCCTGCTGGCGCCGAGCTGGGGTGGGATGATCAACGGCATGATGACCCTGTCGGGAGCCTGGCATAAATTGCGTACCGACCCGATCCTGCGCTTTTTGGTGTTGTCCCTGGCCTTCTACGGGATGTCGACCTTCGAAGGGCCGATGATGGCGATCAAGACGGTGAACGCCCTCTCCCACTACACCGACTGGACCATCGGCCACGTTCACGCCGGGGCTCTGGGCTGGGTGGCGATGATCACCTTCGGCTCGCTGTACCACATGATCCCGAAAGTCTTCGGTCGCGAGCAGATGTACAGCACACCACTGATCAACCTGCACTTCTGGCTGGCGACCATCGGCACGGTGCTGTACATCGCCTCAATGTGGGTCAACGGCATCACCCAGGGCCTGATGTGGCGCGCGATCAACGACGACGGCACGCTGACCTACTCGTTCGTCGAAGCGTTGCAGGCCAGCCATCCTGGGTTCGTGGTGCGCTTCGCTGGCGGGGTGTTCTTCCTCAGCGGCATGTTGCTGATGGCTTACAACGTCTGGCGCACGGTGCGGGTTTCGGACGTCGAAATGGCCCACCGCGAAGCGCAGATTGCCTGAGGCAAGGGGCTTGAGATGATTGAGGTCGTGTTGAATGTGTTGGGCGTGGTGGGGCTTTGGCTGGCGGTTGAATACTGCCTGAAACACCAGACTGCAGAGAGTCTGGATGAAGCCAGTCTGATTCCGTTTGCCGATGACCCGGAGGTGGCGCGGCGGGTGGAGTTGGCGACGGGCAAGACCGTGAAGGCGGTGGCGCCGGAAGAGGCGAAACCTGGCTGGGGCAATTTGGAGGTTTGAGGGGTGTCAGTTGGAACCACCCCTCACCCTAACCCTCTCCCCAGGGGGTAGAGGGGACTGACCGAGGTATCTTTCGAGATACATCGACCTGAAACATCGAGTTGAACTCAGGTTCTGAAAACGATGGATATCTGCTCCCTTTCCCCCTCTCCCCGCTGGGGTGAGGGGTGGTTCTTGACCTTAGCTGCGCTCGCGGGGAATCAGGCTCTGCAACTGCTGCGCCAGAAAGTTCGCATCGAACGCAAAGGTATCCGGGTCTTTCAACCCATTGGTCTTGCGCCATTGCCAGCTAGTGGACGGCGGCAGGCACACCAGCGAAATGCTGCCGTAGCGCGCGGCCGTCAGGCCCATCACGGCCAGTGAAATCTGACCACCGGCACCCATCACATCCGGCACGAATTCAACCGGTTTACCGGCGATCACAATGGACAGCTTCTCGGTCTTGAAGGTCGACGTTTCGACCGGAACGCTCGGCCCCGAGGCGACATAGGCCTCGCAGCTCACCTCCAGCAGATTCGGCGCCTGGACCGGTTCCAGCCATTGCTGGATCTGATCGAACAGTTCACCAATGCGCGTCGCCCACACGGCCGACTGCGACTCGAACAGTTGCTTCTTGTGCGCTTCGCTTTCTGCGTAATGGCGAAGCATCTCACCCAGTTGCTGTACATCGTCCATTGCGGTGTTCCTTTGTTGAAACGGTGCTGCGGACTTTGAGCATGGCAGATGCGCGCTGCCGGCGTACGACTAAAAGCGTGAACGGTATTGGCTGGGCGTCATCGCCAGGTATTTGCGAAAGGCACTGCCCATGTGGGACTGATGGGCGAAGCCGGCGTCCAGGGCGATGTCGGCCAGGGACAGGTCAGAGTGTTCGATCATCCGGCGTGCCGCCTGGAGCCGCACTTCAACGAGGTAAGCGTGGGGTGTCAGGCCGATGGTCCGGGTGAAGTCGCGCAGAAAGCGCAGCTCGTTTTGCCCGTAGGTGGCCGCCAATTGTTCCAGGGTCAGGGGTTCATGGAACTGCTCGGCGATCTGATCCAGCACTCGGGTGAAAACCCTGGGCGTGGCACGTTGTGCGATATCTGCCTTTGAACTCACCAAACCAACGAATTCCACCGCACTTTGCTCAAGCGCCAGACTGTCCGGTTGCGGAGCGAGCAACAGACAACGCAGTTCCCGGCCCAGCATCAGCGCACGGCGATTACCTGAAGACTGCACACGGTGGTCAACCGAGGGTAAATGCTGATGGGCCAACGACTCGTCCAGTCGCATCAGCAGGTATTCGCCACCGCTGGCCGATTCGGAAAACACTTCCACGCCGACCGGGGTGTAAGCCAGTACGCCTGGCAAGGTGTCGAAATCCACCCGATGATCCGAATCGATGGCGTGCACGCCGTGTTGACGTTCCAGTGTCACCCCAAGGGTTTGCCACTGCACAGGGTCACGCGCGCTGTAAGCCGCACGGGGCAAAAGCTGCAGGCAGAGTCTGCCGTCCAGCAGCTCTTGGCTCAGCACCGCTGGCATGTGAAATTTCCTGATAGATCGTTATGAAGAGCCACGGGTACTCTCAACTAAGGGCATGCTCGAACAAAGGGTTGCCATCAACAGGAGCACGACATGCGCACCATCGGCCTAATCGGCGGCATGAGCTGGGAGTCCAGCGCCGAGTATTACCGTCTCATCAACCAGCAGGTGCGCGACCGGCTCGGGCCATTGCGTTCGGCGAAATTGCTAATGTACAGCGTCGACTTCGGGCCTGTCGAACAGGCCCAGCATGCCGGGCGCTGGGACGATGCGGCGGCGATTCTGGTGGATGCGGCGCAGCGGCTGCAGGCGGGTGGTGCCGATTGCGTGGTGCTGTGCACCAACACCATGCACAAAGTGGCCGGGCAGATTCAGGCAGCGATCAGTATTCCGTTTCTGCACATCGCCGACCCGGCGGGTCAGGCTGCCGTCGAGGCTGGCGCGCTGAAGATTGGATTGCTCGGCACAGCGTTCACCATGGAGCAGGACTTCCTCAAGGAGCGCCTGACTTCAATGGGGCTGACCGTACTGGTGCCGGAGGCTGATGAACGTCAGGCCGTCCACCGGATCATCTATGACGAGTTGTGCGTCGGGGTGGTCAGCGAGGCGTCACGCAAGGTCTATCAGCAGGTCATCGAATCACTGACCCGACGTGGCGCCCAGGCCATCATCCTCGGCTGCACGGAAATCGGCCTGCTGATCAAACCCGAGCACAGCGCCCTGCCCTTGCTCGACACCACCGAACTGCATGCGCAGGCGGCGGTGGCGTTCGCCTTGGGCGAGTGACTCAACCGGCCTTGGGTGTGCGACGCAGACGCGCCATGCTCAAGGCATCCACCAGCACGCCGTCACGCACGGCGTAGTCGCGAAACAGCCCTTCGGTGTCGAAGCCGAACTTGCGGTAGAGCCCGATAGCGGCTTCGTTGTCGGCGTAGACCGAAAGCTCGACCCGTTGCAGGTTCATCCAGTTGTCGGCGATGTCCAGCGCTGCCGCCAACAGTTTCGAGCCGACGCCCTTGCCCTGCCAGCCCACCGCGACACCCATGCCGAGATTGCCTGCATGGCTGCGGCGGATCCGCGAAAACTGCTCCAGGCCAATATTGCCGATGACCGTCCCTTGATGCAGCGCCACCAGCTGCACCACCCGCTCGTTGTCCGGCGCCAGGCGCTTGCGCCAGACTTCGGTGGACTGAAACGGCATTTGCAGCACCTGACGGGTAATGGCGGGGTCGTTGTAGAGCGCGGTAATGCCGTCAATGTGGGATTCGTTGAAACGTTCGAGGGTGATGACAGCGTCAATGGCGGGCATGGGTGATTCATCCTTGAGACAGACATGGCCGCCCACTCTATACCGCATTCTCACGGCATGGCGAGAACCCGATTGTGAAGAGAACCCATGTGGGAGCGGGCTTGCTCGCGAAGGCGATTTCACATTCAACGATGATGTTGAATGTCAGTCCCCCTTCGCGAGCAAGCCCGCTCCCACATTTTTGACCGTGTTCAGCCTTCGAACCATTCTCTACGCTCGTTGAAGGTGTTCTGGATCAGCTCGACGATCATCTGCACCTGCGCTTGCCCCTCAGACTCAGCATTCACCGCCATCCATACCTGACGCTGCATCGGTTGACTGAACAGCCCCGGCAATTCAATCAGGCCGCGATCGAAGCGGCTGATGTATCCGGGCAGCAGGCCAATGCAGGCGCTGCAACGGATCATCTCCAGCATCAGCTCATAGGAATGCAACTGCACCACCCCGGCCAGGCGCTGGTCCACGAGGGTATTCCACGGCCGAAAGCTGGCGACCTGACGGTCATGTTGCCATTGCACCAGCAGAAAATCCGTCAGGTCGTCGAGGCTGTCTGGCCGCGACGCGACCCGTGAATAACGTTTGGCGATGTGGGGCAGGTAGTCGAGCCGTGCCAGACGCCGGGGCTCGCTGACCGCAAAACTCGGGCCCGGCAGCGGTGAATCGGTGCCGGCCAGCCATAGCACCACATCGGCACTGACCGCTTGCAGGGAGAGTTCGCTGTCCAGGGTGATGATGTCCAGGCGCACGCTGGCGTTGCGCCGCAACAAGGCAACCAGATCGCGACCGAGAATGTCATGCAGGATCGATTCGGCAACGGCCAAGCGAATCAACGGCTGTTCGATCACCGGCAAGTCGCGCTCATGGGCCATTTCAATCAACTGTGATTGCAGCTGCAATCCGTCACGACTGAGGGCAACGCCATTCTCTGAGTGGCTGAATAGCGAACACTGCAGGTGCGCTTCAAGCTGCGTCAATTGTTTGCGCAGCTGGGTGGTCTTGATGTTGAGACTGCGGGCCGCTTGCATGAAACAGCCGCAACGGGCACTGACCCGAAAAGACTGCGCCAGCACCGGATCGATGCCCGCCGCCAATGTGCGCCAGGATGAGGTTTTTTCTACGGGCGAGCGGTACTTGGCAACTTGCTGACGACCTGTGGTTTCCATGAATGGCATCGCTGACTCCCTGTCGATCTGTCCTTGAAAGCCTCATCCTGCGCAGGGTTTATGAAGCTGATGTGACGCTCAGGGCAGAAAATCGATTCAGCCTCCAGGGGTTTGCCGAAAACTCACCGCCAGGCGATTCCAGCTGTTGATGGTGGTGACGGCGATGGTCAGGTCGACCATCTCGCCTTCGTTGAACTGCTCCCGGGCCTGCGCGTAGACCTCGTCCGGCACATGGCTTTCAGAGAGTAAGGTGACGGCTTCGGTCCAGGCCAGCGCCGCGCGTTCTCGCGGGTTGAAAAAGCCGCTGTCGCGCCAGACCACGATCGAATACAAACGACGGTCAGTCTCGCCGAGTCGCCGGGCATCCACCGAGTGCATGTCGGTGCAGAAAGCGCAGCCATTGAGTTGCGAGGCACGGATCTTGATCAAGTGCAGCAAGGCCGGCTCGATGCTGAGGCTGCTGGTCAAGGCCTCCATGGCAATCATCGCTTTCATCGCTTTGGGCGATGCGCTGTAGTAATCCAGGCGGGCGTTCATGGAGTGTCCTCGTGGATCGAATGTGTACCCCTCAAGGTAGGCGTTGATACGCAGGCGTTACAGATCCAATTCTACGAAATACCCGTGGACCACCCAGGCACCAGACCAATCGGAGGTTTTTCGCCCACGCAACTTTTGCGCAGGCGCTCATGCGGGTAATCTGGCCCGACGCACACGCGCCTCAATCGCCCCAGGAGCCTCGCCGGTATGGAACTTCACGTTGTCATCAACGGCCGCAAGGACCTGGCAGGCCAGTTGTACAACCAACTGCGCAGCGCCATCGAATCCGGTCGCCTGGCAGCCGGGACGCAACTGCCGCCCAGTCGTTTGCTGGCAGAACAATTGGGCATTTCGCGCAAGACCATTTCCGACACCTACACGCAACTGACCTACGAAAACTTCCTCACCGGGGTCATCGGCAAAGGCACCTACGTCAACGCCCGACCGGCGAAAATCACCCGTAAACAGAGCCATTCGGAATTGGCCAGTGCCGAGGTCATCGAGTCCTGGCGCAACCTCCCGGTGTTCCTGCGCCATCCAACGCTGGAAGGCTCGTTGCGCTATGACTTCATCGGCGGCGCCACCAGCAAGGGCCAGTTTCCCCAGGATGACTGGCGGCGCTGCACCGCTCACGCCTTGCGCCAGATCGCCGCTTCCAAGGGTTTCTACAGCCTGCCTGAAGGCTTGCCGGCGCTGCGTAATGCGATCGCCCGGCACATCGCGTTTTCGCGCGGGGTCAATTGCCAGGACGAAGACGTGGTGGTGTGCAACGGCGCGCAACAGGCACTGGACCTTATCTCTCGGGTGCTCACGCGTCCCGGCAGCCTTGTCGCCATGGAAGACCCCGGCTATCCGCCCGCACGCCTGTTGTTCGGTACCCACGGTGCCACGGTGATCGGCGTCCCGGTGGATGCCGAAGGCATTCAGGTGGACAAGATCCCCCTTGGCACCCGCCTGATTTACGTCACCCCGTCGCACCAGTTTCCGCTCGGCATGCCGATGAGCCAGGCGCGCCGGGAGGCGCTGCTGGAGCGGGCCCATGAGTTGGGCGCGATCATCATCGAGGACGATTACGACAGCGAATTCCGCTACGAAGGCCGGCCTACCGACTCGCTGCAAAGCATGGACGAACGCGGCATCGTCGCCTACGTCGGGACCTTTTCGAAAACCCTGCTGCCGGAGCTGCGCCTGGGTTATGCGATCCTGCCACCGGCGATTCTCGAAGCGGTCATTCGCGCCAAGCAGCTCACCGACTTGCACACGTCCACCCTGCCCCAATGGGCGCTGGCCAAGTTCATCGCCGAAGGCTGTCTGCTCAAGCACATCCGGCGCTGTCATACGATCTATGCCGGACGCCGTGAGCGGATCCTCGAGCGCATGGCCGGCGATCTTTCACCGTGGCTCGAGGCTGTCCCGACCACCGCCGGGTTCCACATGGTGGTTATGTGCAAAGTGTCTATCGATATTCCATTGGTGATCGAACTGGCGAAAAAGGTCGAAGTGGGGGTGTATCCCATCGACAGTTTTTTCTATCAGCAAGCGCCGCAGTCCGGGCTTTTCCTCGGTTTTGGCGCCATCGAAACCCTCGACATCGACATCGCCCTGGACCGCCTGCGGGACATTCTGCAGCAGGTCGCCTGACGGATTGGTCTGCGTTTTTATCCCGCGATTGGCTATTGGTGGTCCGGGGATGCAGGCCTATCCTGCATAAGCGTTATCCCTCAATGAGCAGGATTCGTCCGGCCTGATTCAGGAGTGTGAGCAATGTCCAACGAAGTGATCAATACCGTTAAGGTGCAGGCCGCCGCCGGCCGCTCGGACGAACTGGGCAAGCAACTGCAAAAGATTGTCGACACCCTGCGCGAACTACCGGGCTGTGATTCCTATATGGTCGACCGCTGCCCCGAGGACGACAACCGCTGGACTGTCAGCGCCCGCTGGCAATCGGAAGCGGCCATGCAGATGCATTTCAACTGCCCTGAAGTACAAGGCTTTATCAGCCTGATCGACAGCCGCCTGGCCAACAGCGTCGACTTCAACAGTTTTCCTATCGTTTAAAAATTAGGTCGCCACCTTCGGCCACTCCTACAGGGTTATGGGTACCCCTGCAGGAGTGGCTGGAGGCGGCGATCTTGTTTTTTAAAAAGCGCATGATTGGTCCCCTCGCCTTCACGAAAATTGGCTGTTTGATTGGCCTTGGCCGAGACTTACTGTGGTCCCTGACAACTAACCACAGCAGGTGATAACCCATGAACGCCTTACGCTACTGTGCTGCGCCCCTCGCCGCCCTCGCCCTGATCTTTTCCGCCGCGACATACGCTCATGAAGCCGCGCCTTCGGAGAAGGTCACCGTGTTGCAGGACCAGATGTTGAAAAACGTGCCCAATAAAAAGGCGCTGATGATCGAGGTCGACTATCTGCCCGGCCAATCGTCCATCGCCCACAAGCACGAGGGCACGGCCATGGCTTACGTGATTTCGGGAGAAATCATTTCCCAGGTCAAAGGCGAAAAGGCGATCACTTACAAGGCCGGTGAATATTGGTACGAGCCGGCCGGTTCGGAGCATTTGGTCTCGAAAAATGCCAGTACCACCAAATCCGCCAAACTGTTGGTGTTTATGGTGTTAGCGCCAGAAGAAAAAGTATTGATCCCTTTGGAAAACTGATAGCTGTTGCGCCAGCCATAAATAAACAGGCCCGAATTAACAATTCGGGCCTGTTTATTTCCCGGCGCAATTAACCGGGGCCTTTTAAACCAAACAAAACTAGTAATCACCGGACAAGTGCAGTATTTAGCCATTTCATTCAGTGACGACAGGTTTAGTCTGGAATCTCCGCCGACTGTGTCCGGCCTATTAACTTTCCGACTCAAGTTGTTTCACGGGAGAAACACCATGAAACTTGCACTTGTCAGCACCTTGACGATGACGATTCTTTTAACGGGCTGTTCAATACCCACTGCACCGAAGGCTGTTTCTTCGCTCGACGGCGTCTTTACCGAGCCGGTCGGCCGCAGCAGTACCACACATGTCACCAATGGCAGCAACGTTTCCCTGGGCATCGTCTACAGCCGCAACACTCAGACCAACCGCGCCTACCTTCAGGATTACCAGGCCAACGCCGGCACCGGTTTCGGCCAGAGCCTGCTGGTGCAATCGATTCACGACGCCTACGTCGCCACCTCCAAACCGGACCTGGCGGTGGACTGGGTCAAAGCATCCTTGCAGCGTCAGTTTGGCTCGGTGACGGTATACCCGGACATGCAAAGTCTCAGGGCCGCTAAACCAGACGTGGTCGCCGTCGTCGACACGCGCAGTCAATTGATGACGTCGCGCAGTTCGGACATCAGCGCGAATGTCAGCGCGGCGTTCTACGATTCCAACTTCAACTACATCGGCACAGCACAAGGGCATGACGCTAAAGAACTGAGCCCGGTATGGGCGGACTATAAACGCAGCGAAGAGATAGTTGCCGACATTAACGAACAACAGAATGTGCAAGTTCGGGCCTTGCAGAAGTTTGACCAGTCGCTCAGTAATTTATTGACCAGACCGACAGATAAAGTGTCGATGAACAATAATGCAGCAGGCATACAGTTGTATTGAATGTGATGCCCCCTTCGCGAGCAAGTCGGATCGCCGCACCGCCGCTCCCACATTGATTATGTGTACGACGCAAAACTAATGTGGGAGCGGCGGTGCGGCGATCCGACTTGCTCGCGAAAGGGCCCGACCAAACACCACAAAAATATCAGACAAAAAAAAAGCCCCGCCTCTCTCAAGACGGGGCTTCTTCATTCAGCGCCTGATCAGGCCGCCGGTTCCAGCTCAGCGCTGGTAGTGGCAGCTGCAGTGACTGGCACTACCGCTTGACCGCTCAACGCCAGATCCAGCAACTCACGGTTGGCCACCGCATACATGGCGTAATCAGTGCCGCTGGCGGCACGGATTTCTACCAGCATGGCGCGCCAGCGTTCGATCATGCCTTCGTGCTCTTCCATCCACAGCTCAAGACGGGTTTCCACGTCCTGGGTGCCGTCGCCCTGTTGCAGGACCGAGATGGTGATCGCACGTTGTTGCCAGTCGACGTCATCGCGGAACGCTTCACGGGCCAGGGCCTGCCAGTTGTTTTCAACCGGCAGAGCGCTGATCTGTTGCAGGTACCAGGTGATGTCCAGCGCGCTGCCGACAGCGAAGTAAGCCTTCGCCACGTCAGCTGCGTTCTGACCGGTCACGTCGGACGCCTCGATGATCGGCAGCAAGGTGTACAGGTGAGTGGTGCCTGCAACCATGCGCGCCAGCAACTCAGGAACGCCAGCCGCGACGTACGCCTGATAACGGGTCTGCCAGCCTTCGCGGGTCGGGCCTTCCAGCAGTTCGTCGAGCTTGAGGCCCAGCGCTGCCAGATGTGGACCGAAGTGCGCGACGTCACGGGCAGCGTTCTGCTCGTTGCGACGGCTGCGCAGGAACCAGCGCGTAGCGCGACGGCCCAGACGCATCAGCTCGTCCATCAGCTCCAGTTGCACGTCAGCGGAAACCTGGTAATCCAGGGCCTCTATCTGCCGGAACCAGTGCGGGAGGTGGAAGATATCCCGAACTATCACATACGCACCCGCAACATTCGCCGGGCTCATGCCGGTCGACTCTTTCAGTCGTTGAACGAAGGTGATGCCCATGTGGTTGACCAGATCGTTGGCGATCTGGGTGCTGACGATTTCGCGCTTCAGACGGTGACGGCGCATGGCGTCGGAGAACTTGCTCACCAGGGTCGGCGGGAAAGCGGTTTCCATGTCGCGCGTCAGGTAGTCGTCGTCCGGTACCTGGGAGTTGAGCAGCGCTTCCTTGAGGTCGATCTTGCTGTAGGAGATCAGCACCGACAGCTCGGCACGGGTCAGGCCATGGCCTTCCGCGAGGCGCTCGTTGATCGCCTCTTCAGCCGGCAGGAACTCGATGGCGCGATCCAGCTTGCCGCGGCCTTCCAGATCGTTCATCAGACGTTTGTATTCGGCAATCCGCACGAAAGCACGGCGTGCTGCCAGAGACAGTGCCTGAGTCTGCTTGTAGTTGTTGCCCAGCACCAGGTTGCCGACTTCGTCGGTCATGCTCGCCAGCAACTGATTACGTTGCTTGTCGGTCATGTCACCGGCATGAACCACTTCGTTCAGCAGGATCTTGATGTTCACTTCATGGTCGGAGCAGTCCACACCACCGGCGTTGTCGATGAAGTCGGTGTTGGAACCGCCGCCATTGAGGCCGAATTCGACACGACCCAGCTGGGTCATACCGAGGTTACCGCCCTCGCCTACGACTTTGCAGCGCAGTTCGTTGCCGTTCACGCGCAGTGCATCGTTGGCCTTGTCGCCGACATCGGCGTGGCTTTCGCTGCTGGCTTTGACGTAAGTACCGATACCGCCGTTCCACAACAGATCCACCGGTGCCTTGAGCAAGGCGTTCAGCAGTTCGGTCGGGGTCAGCTTGTCAGCCTGAATGTCGAAGCGCTCTTTCATCTGCGGGGAAATCGCGATGCTTTTCGCGCTACGGGAGAAGATCCCGCCGCCTTCGGACATGATGCTGGTGTCGTAATCCGACCAGGCCGAACGCGGCAGGTCGAACAGGCGCTGACGCTCGGCGAAGCTGTTGGCCGGCTCCGGGTTCGGGTCGATGAAGATGTGCAGGTGGTTGAACGCTGCGACCAGTTGCAGCTTGTCGGACATCAACAAGCCGTTACCGAACACGTCACCGGCCATGTCGCCGACGCCGACCACCGTGATGTTGTCTTCCTGAACATTGATGCCGCGTTCACGGAAGTGACGTTGAACGCCAACCCACGCGCCCTTGGCGGTGATGCCCATTTTCTTGTGGTCGTAACCGGCCGAGCCGCCCGATGCGAACGCATCGCCGAGCCAGAAGCCGTAGTCGATGGCGATGCCGTTGGCGATGTCGGAGAAGGTTGCAGTGCCCTTGTCCGCTGCCACTACCAGGTACGGGTCATCGTCGTCATGACGCACGACGTTGGCCGGCGGTACCAGCGCGCCGTCTTTCAGGTTGTCGGTGATGTCCAACAGGCCCGAGATGAAGATGCGGTAGCAGGCGATGCCCTCGGCCGCGATCTCGTCACGGCTGCCGCCCAGTGGCAAGCGACGCGGCAGGAAGCCGCCCTTGGCGCCCACCGGCACGATGACCGAGTTCTTCACTTGCTGGGCTTTTACCAGGCCCAGGACTTCGGTGCGGTAGTCTTCTTCACGGTCGGACCAGCGCAGACCACCACGAGCAACGTTGCCGAAGCGCAGGTGCACGCCTTCGACGCGTGGCGAGTAAACGAAGATTTCGAACTTCGGTACTGGCTTCGGCAGCTCTGGAATCTGGTGCGGGTTGAACTTGAAGCTGAAGTAGGACTTGTTCTGACCGTGCGCGTCGGTCTGGTAGAAGTTGGTCCGCAGGGTGGCCTTGATCAGGTCCAGGTAGCGACGCAGGATACGGTCTTCGTTCAACACCTGGACGTCGTCCAGTGCGCTCAGAATCGCGTGTTCCAGACGTTGCTGCTTGTCTTCCAGATCGTCAGTACCGAGCTTGCGGGCCAGGTAGAAACGGGTTTTGAACAACCGGGTCAACTCGCGAGCGATGTCGGTGTGGTTGTTCAGGGTGCTGGCGATGTAACCCAGGTCGAAGCCCAGGCGAATCTGCTTCATGTAACGAGCGTAGGCACGCAGCAGCGCGACATCGCGCCATGGCAGGCCGGCAGTCAGTACTAGACGGTTGAACGCATCGTTCTCGGCATCGCCGCGCACGATGTGGACGAAAGCGTCCTGCAAGGTGTCGTTGAGTTGCTGGATGTCGAGTTCCAGGCCTTCAGCAGCGGTGAACGCGAAGTCGTGAATCCAGAACTCGCGGCCACTGTTGTGACGCAGGCGATACGGGAATTCACCCAGCACGCGCAGACCGAGGTTTTCCAGGATCGGCAACACGTCGGACAGTGCCAGCGGGGTATCGGCGTGATACAGCTTGCAGTGCAGCTCGCGCTGACCAGAGACCTGACCCAGTGGCTGATAGAAGCTCATCACCAGCGGATTGGATTCTTTCAGGCTCAGCAGGTGCTGCATGTCGACCACGGCCGAATGCGCGGCAAAACGCTCGCGGTAACCGGCCGGGAAGCCTTTCGGGAAGTCGGCCAGCACGTTGGTGCCGTGAGCTTCGCCGAAGCTTTCGACGACCAGGCTCGCGTAGTCGTCCTGCCAGCTGCGGCAGGCTTGCACCACTTCTTTTTCCAGCAGAACCGGGTCAATGTCCAGACGGTTCTTCGGATCGACGCGCAGAATCAGCTGCACGCGGGCCAGCACGGACTCGGAGAAGAAGGTCCAGAACTCGCAGTCCGAGGCTTTCAGGCGATCCATCAGCACTTGCTGGATCTTCTGGCGCACTTCGGTGGAGTAGATGTCGCGCGGCACGTAGGCCAGGCAGTAGCAGAAACGGCCGTACGGGTCTTTACGCAGGAATACGCGAATCTTGTTGCGTTCCTGGATCTGCACGATCGACATCACGGTGCTGAACAGCTCATCCACCGGGGTCTGGAACAGATCGTCGCGCGGCAGCACTTCAACTACCTGGGCCAGTTCCTTGCCCAAGTGAGCCTTGGCCTGGAAGCCCGAACGGCGTTCGATTTCTTCGACCTTGCGGCGGATGTACGGGATGACCCGCACGCTCTCGCCATACACCGAGGAGGTGTACAGGCCCATGAAACGGCATTCCTTGATGACGTTGCCGTCGGCGTCGATTTCACGGATCGACACGTAATCCGGGTAAGCCGGACGGTGTACACGGCTTGGGTGCGCAGCCTTGGCGAACGACAGCAGGGTCGGTTCGCGCAGGTAGTTCACGGCGTAGTCTTCGATGCGCAGGTCATCGTAGGTCAGGCCGGTGCGCAGCAATTTGGTCAGGCCGAGGAAGGAGTCCTGGTCGTAGACGATGTGGCCGCCATCGGCTTCGTCGCGAACCACGAACTCTTCATAGCCGAGGAAGGTGAAGTGGTTGCCCACCAGCCATTCCAGGAAGCTTTTGATTTCGGCTTTTTCTTCAGAATCGACAGCGAACTGGCTGTTGTCCAGGCCGGTGAGGATCTCCTGGACCTTGGCTTTCATCGGTTCGAAATCGGCGACCGCGACGCGGACTTCACCGAGAACCTGTTCCAGTTCCTTGCTCAGGACATTCAGTTCCGCCGAATTGGCGCAACGGTCGATTTCCAGGTACATCAACGACTCTTGCAGTATGTCGTCGCCCTGGGTGCCTTTCGGCAGGATTTCCAGCAGCTCGCCCTTGCTGCCGCGACGCACGCTCAGCACAGTGGTTTGCAGGGTGTGGATGCTGTAGCCGCGACGGTTCAGCTCGGTGCGTACCGAGTCCACCAGAAATGGCAGGTCGTGGTGCAGCACTTCGACCGCGGTGTGGGTCGACTGCCAGCCGTGGCGCTCGTAGTCGGGGTTGTAGACGCGCACTTGCGGTTGCGCGTGATCGAAGCGCTCAAGCAGGCGCCACGCAGAAAGGGTGCAGCCGGCGAGGTCGGACAACCGACGCTGGGTCAGCTCGTCCAGGGAAATGATGCCGAAAAATTGTTCCGCGAACAGCGCCACTTGTGGCAGTGCCTGTTCACTGATGTGCTGGGCCAGTGCCGCTTGCAGTTGGTGCTGGAAGTCGGCTTTGCTGGCTGCGGTGAAGAACGCCATCTGTGGTACTCCGCTTGGGCTTGTTATTGATGGAAGCGTCGCGTGCAAACCCCTTTCGGGGCAATCCGTCACCCTGTTCCTGATTCTCGGGCAGAGGAAACAGGATGACAGGTGGGTGAAGCTGGACGAGACACTCAGGTCACATTCACCTTCCATGAATGGGCATCTGCAAAAACGACTGGGCAAGGTACAGCGCAATGCCTTTACAGGTGCTCATCCGTTGCGCAGCTTAACCAGTGCGGCAAGGCCCGTGCTTGCAGCGCTGCGACATATTCGGTCATCGGTACGCAGCTTGTGCCTTGTGCATCGAACAACACTAGCAGCCGCGCGGCAAAACGGGGGGTTTAAGCCCGGTTTTGCGGCACATCCGTACCAGAAATGACCAGCAACACCCCAGATGCTCACGACACATCCTCTGACAACCAGACGAGCAGAAATTCCCGTCTGCTGGCAGAATCGCCCTTTGTTCGTCTTTACAACGCTCGTCGACCCAGGAATTCCCCATGCAAATGACCACCGCCCTCTTGATCGTTAACCCGTGCGATGACGAAGAAGACAACATGGCCATGCTCTGCTGCCACAGCGATCAGGGCGATATGTTCCTGATGACCCGTTACCCGGACGAGGACGCGCTGGACATCAGCCTCGGCGACGAGCCTTCGACCCTGGACGGCGTGAAAGTCACCCTCAGCCCTACCCGCCTGCTGATCGAAATCGCTGCCGCTGACGCCGATGCGCTGAATGGTGATGATTCGCTGGAAATCATTCACAGCACTGATGCGGCGGATTTGGCTGAAGTGGAAGAAACGTTACAGAACATTCTCAAGGGTACTGGCACCTACATCAGCGAGCTTTAATGGTGTCTGGGCGGTCCTCTTCGCGAGCAAGCCCGCTCCCACATTTGATTACATTTCCCTTGGAGGAACGCGGTTAAATGTGGGAGCGGGCTTGCTCGCGAAGAGGACCGAAAGAACACCACAACCCTCCAAGCCCTGCAAAATCGCTAATCAATTCCCTCACTTTGCACAAAATGCCGTTAGTCGCCGCCCCCCCCGATAGATTAAAGTAACGCCCCCAGCCCTGGCGTTATTCGAACGTCTTCGGTCACCCTTTCCAGGAACAGTCATCGATGGAACATCGTGAAGCGCTGCTAGCGCTGCGAACCTTTCTTTCAACGCAGATTCTCGGCCAGGAAAAACTCATCGAGCGCTTGCTCATCGCCTTGCTTGCCGACGGCCACATGCTGGTCGAGGGCGCTCCAGGCCTGGCCAAGACCAAGGCCATCAAAGAACTCGCCGAAGGCATCGAAGCACAGTTCCATCGCATCCAGTTCACCCCCGACCTGCTGCCCGCCGACATCACCGGTACGGAAATCTATCGCCCGGAAACCGGCAGTTTCGTGTTCCAGCAAGGCCCGATCTTCCACAACCTGGTGCTGGCGGACGAAATCAACCGCGCCCCGGCCAAGGTTCAGTCCGCCCTGCTCGAAGCCATGGGCGAGCGCCAGGTCAGCGTCGGGCGCAGCACGTACGAGCTGTCGCCGCTGTTTTTGGTGATGGCCACGCAAAACCCGATCGAACAGGAAGGCACCTATCCACTGCCCGAAGCGCAGCTCGACCGCTTCCTGATGCATGTAAAAATCGGTTTTCCGGACGCCACCGTCGAACGACGGATTCTGCAACAGGCCCGTGGCGAAGCGTTGAATGGCGAAACCAAGCCCGAGCGCCGGGTCAGCCAGCAGGCGATTTTTGCCGCGCGCAAGGAAATCCTCGGCTTGTACATGGCTGACGCCGTGGAGGAATACCTGGTGCAACTGGTCATGGCCACACGTACCCCGGCCAAGTTCGACCCGGAGATGGCCGAGTGGATCGCCTATGGCGCCAGTCCGCGCGGTTCGATTGCCCTCGACCGTTGCGCCCGGGCCCACGCCTGGCTGGCCGGTCGCGACTTCGTCAGCCCGGAAGACATTCAAGCGGTGCTGTTCGATGTGCTGCGTCACCGCATCATTCTTTCCTTTGAAGCCGAAGCCGCGGGCATCGACCAGGACCGGGTGGTCCAGCGGATTCTCGACGTCGTAGCCGTCGCTTGACCCCGATGAACGTCATCCTGCCGCCCGAGCCGGGCATCCGTGTCAGCCTCGCCGAGCTGATCGAGATGCGCCATCGTGTGCGTGAAGTGCAACTGTTTTCCACACCGAGCCAGCGCAGCCCGCTGATCGGCCTGCACCACTCCAAACTGCGCGGGCGCGGGGTGGACTTCGATCAGGTGCGGGTCTATCAGGCCGGCGATGACGTGCGCAGCATCGACTGGCGCGTCACCGCGCGGACCCAGGAACCCCATACCAAGCTGTTCCATGAAGAGCGCGAGCGGCCGATTTTCATCATGGTCGAGCAAAGTCGCCGGCTGTTTTTCGGCTCGGGGCTGATGTTCAAATCGGTGCTCGCCGCCCAGGCCGCGAGCCTGATCGGCTGGGCCGCACTGGGTCATAACGATCGGGTCGGCGGATTGGTGTTCGGCAACAACGAACACTATGAAATCAAGCCACGACGCAGCAAACAGAGCCTGCTGCAATTACTCAACCGTCTGGTGCGGGTCAATCAGTCGCTGCACACGGAAAACGAGCCGGACCGGGACGCCTTCAACATTGCCCTGCGCCGTGCCCGGGAAGTCCTGCGCCCCGGCAGCCTGGTGATCATAATCTGCGACGAACGCACCCTGACCGAAGGCGCCGAACAACAGCTGAGCCTGTTGTCGCGGCATTGCGATCTATTGCTGCTGCCGGTGTCTGATCCTCTCGATCACGCCCTGCCCGCCGCCGGACTTTTGCGCTTCGCCGAACGCGGTGCGCAACTGGAACTCGACACCCTCAATTTCGAGCTGCGCCAGACCTATCGCGCCCAGGCCGAAGCACGCATCGCTCGCTGGGAATTGCTGGCGCAGAAGCTGCGGATATTGCTGATGCCCTTGAGCACCCAGAGTGAGATGGTCGAGCAACTGCGCGAGTACCTGAACCCACAGAAGCCGGGGAAAGGCCGATGAGCAGCCTCGATCAACTGCAACCGCTGATCTCCCCGCCACCGATCGAATTCTGGCCACCGGCACCGGGCTGGTGGCTGTTGCTGCTGTTAATACCGCTCATCGGTTTCGGTCTGTGGAAGGCAAGGCACTTCCTTCCGAGCAAGCGTCCGATCGTGCGCGCCGAACAACCGCTGGACCCAGTGCGCCTCGCCGCGCTGGCCGAACTGGCGCGGATGCCCAAACCCTACGACGGGGCTCCGGCCGGTGCCTGGTTGCAGCAACTCAACGGTTTGCTCAAACGCCTGTGCCGCAACCACTACCCCTACAGCCAGAGCCATACCCTCAATGGGCGCAAATGGCTGGCATTCCTCGATAATCGCTGCCCCGCCGCCGGCCTGACCCGCTGGATGGTGCTGGTCGAAGGCGCCTACAAACCCGAATGCAAACTCGACGACAAGGCCATCGCCGGCCTGACTCAGGCTGTCGACACCTGGATTCGTAAACATGTTTGAGTTCGCCTGGCCGTGGATCTTTGCCCTGCTGCCACTGCCCTGGCTGATGCGCATCGTGCTGCCTGTCGCCGACAGTGGCGAACCGGCGCTCAAAGTCAGCTTCCTCGGCGACCTCGAAGGTCTGGTCCGCCGCCGCGCCCGGGCCAACCTGCCGGCCTGGCGCCAACAGGCACCGTTCATTCTGCTGTGGCTGTTGTTACTGATCGCCGCGGCGCGCCCGCAATGGCTTGGCGAACCGCTGCCCATCGCCGCCAGCGGTCGCGATCTGCTGGTAGCGGTCGACGTGTCTGGCTCGATGGATTACCCCGACATGCAGTGGCAGGACGAAGACGTCAGTCGACTCACACTGGTTCAGCATTTGCTCGGTGACTTCCTTGAAAGTCGCGATGGCGATCGCGTCGGCCTGATCCTGTTCGGCAGCCAAGCGTATCTGCAAGCACCGCTGACGTTCGACCGACACACGGTGCGCGTGTGGCTCGACGAAGCGCGGATCGGCATCGCCGGCAAGAACACCGCCATCGGCGATGCCATCGGCCTGGCCCTCAAACGCCTGCGCCAACGTCCGGCACAAAGTCGCGTACTGATTCTGGTCACTGACGGCGCCAACAACGGTGGCCAAATCGATCCGCTCACGGCTGCGCGGCTGGCGGCTAGCGAAGGCGTGAAAATCTACCCGATCGGTATCGGCGCCGATCCGGAGCAAAGCGGCACTTTGGGTTTCCTTGGGGTCAACCCGAGCCTCGACCTCGATGAACCCTCCTTGATGGCGATCGCCGAAGCCACCGGCGGCCAGTATTTTCGCGCCCACGATGACAAGGAACTGCAAGCGATCAAGGACACCCTCGACAAACTGGAACCGGTGACCCAGCAACCGACTCAGGCCCGCCCGGCGCAGGCGTTGTACCACTGGCCGTTGGCAATAGCGTTGCTGTTGAGCATGCTGTTGGTGGTTCGCGAGCGCTGGCCGGACAACCCGTTTCGGCGACTGTTTACCAAGGATCTGTTTTTGCAATCGCAACTGCCCGACTGGCGCCAGCGGCTTAAACGCCTGCGTCTGCGGAGGCGCCGATGAGTGCACTCTGGCCGTACTTGTTCCGCCCCTGGTGGTTGCTGTTGTTGCCATTGCTCGGCTGGTTGCTCTGGCAGCTCTGGCATCGGCAGAAACGCGCCGGGCGCTGGCAGATGATTCTGCCACCGGCCTTCCATGCGGCGTTGCTCAGTGGTGGCAACGGTCGCGACAGCAAATTGCCATGGGTCATCCTTGGATGTGCCTGGGTGCTGACCGTTCTGGCGCTGCTCGGCCCGAGCTGGGAACGTGTCGAGCAAGCCAGTCAGAAGCCCGCCGACCCGCTGGTCGTGGTCCTTGAGCTGACCCCGGAAATGCTCGCCACCGACGTACCACCCAACCGGCTGGAACAGGCCCGGCGCAAGCTGTTCGACCTGCTGGAGAACCGCAGCGATGCCCAGACCGCGATCGTCGTCTACGCCGGCAGCGCTCACACGCTGGTGCCGCTGTCGGATGACCTGTCGACCAGCCGCAATCTATTGGATGCCCTCAAGCCTTCGCTGATGCCCCAGGCAGGACATCGCGCCGATCTCGCGGTGACCAAGGCCCTTGCCCTGCTGGAACAGGGCGCCCTCGGTGACGGGCGGATCCTGCTGATCGGTTCAACCTTGACCGAACAGGAACGCCAAGGGATTCAACAGGCGCTGGACGGCAAGTCGACACAATTTCAGATGCTCGGTATCGGCACTGCCGAAGGCGCGCCGATCACCCAGGAGGACGGCAGTTTTCTGAAGGACGACCAGGGCGCGATTCTGGTGCCACATCTGGACGAACCAGGCCTGAAAGCCTTTGCCAACGGCCTGGACGGACGCTATCGCCACGCGCGCCTGGACGATGCCGACCTGCGCGCACTCGGCTTGCTCGAGGGACCACGCGCGCTGCGCAACGACGGCCAGACCCTGCGCCTCGATACGTGGGCCGATCAGGGTTACTGGCTGTTGTTGCCGTTGCTGCTGCTGGCGGCGTGCGCCGGTCGCCGCGGCTGGCTGTTCTGCTTGCCTCTGCTGTTTTTGCTGCCACAACCGAGTTATGCCTTCGACTTCAACGATTTGTGGCTGCGCCCCGACCAACAGGGTCTGATCTTGCTCAAGCAGAAGCGCGCGGCCGAGGCTGCGCAGCATTTCGAAGATCGACAATGGCAAGGTGTGGCGCTTTACGAGGCAGGCGACTACAGCGGCGCCGCCCAGCGGTTCGCCGAAGGCAGCGACGCCCACGCCCACTACAATCGTGGCAACGCCCTGGCCAAAAGCGGTGAGCTGGAAGCCGCGCTGGATGCCTACGAACAGGCGCTGGAGCGTCAACCGGATTTGCGCCCGGCCCTGACCAACAAGGCGCTGGTGGAAAGTCTGCTCAAGCAGAAAAACACTCCACCGCCCGTTGTTCCAGACAAAAATTCCGAAAACCAGACCGAGCCCCACACACAAGAACCGCCGCCGGGCGCGGCCACGCAACCGTCGGATAATGGCGAACCGAAAACCGACGGCCAACAAACCACGACGGACTCCGACCCACAGAGCAAAACGCCGTCGAAACCCGGCACCAATGAAGTCCCTGGCAGCGAGCTGGGGAATGAAGACAGCACCCGACCACCGATGCGTCCGGCCAGCGACAGCATCGATGGTGAACAACGCCAGGCGCTGGAGCAATGGCTGCGCAAGATCCCGGATGATCCGGGTGAATTGCTCAGACGCAAATTCTGGTACGAACAGCAACAACATCAGGATCAGGGAAAAACTCGATGACCCGCTTCACCGCTTTCTTGCTCGCACTGCTGCTCTGGACTGTTCAAGCCCAGGCAGCGGGGCTGGTCGCCAGTGTCGATCGCAGTCGCCTGAACAGCGGCGAAACGATTGATCTGACCCTGGAAACCAACGACGTGACGCAGTTCGGCAAGCCTGATCTGACACCGCTGGAGCCGCTGTTCGACGTGCGTGGCACCCGTCAGGTCAACCAATTGACCACCCTGAACGGCGACAACCGTGCGACCACCCGCTGGATCATCACTCTGTTGCCTCGGCAGAATGGCAGCGTGGTGATTCCATCACTGCGACTGGGTGACGTGCAGAGCCAGCCGATCACCGTACAAGTGGTCGAGACCGAAACCCAGGACAGCCCGACCCAACGGGACCCGGTGTTCATCGACGCCAGCCTTGATCAAAACAGCGTGTACGTACAAGCCCAGGCGATCCTGACCTTGCGTATCTACCATTCGGTGTCGCTGTACGACGACAGCAGCCTGCCCCCTTTGCAAATCCCCGATGTGCGCATCGAGCAACTGGGCGAGGCGCGCACCTACGAGAAAGACATCAATGGCCTGCGCCACGGCGTGATCGAGATGCGCTACGCGATCTACCCGCAACACAGCGGTGAGTTGGTCATTCCGCCGCAGATATTCAATGCCGCACTGGTCGATGCACACCCCGCTCAGGACGCCGCCGCCCAGGCACCGAAATCCGGCAAATTAATGCGGGTCAGCTCCGCCGAGATTCTGCTGACGGTCAAAGCCAAACCCGTCACCTACCCGGCCGACATGCCATGGCTGCCGGCCCGCAGCCTCAGCCTGAGCGAAAGCTGGAACCCGGAACCGGATCATGCGCAGGTGGGTGATTCGTTGACCCGCAGCCTGACGGTAAAGGCTGAGGGGCTGGACAGTTCGCAATTGCCACCACTGCCCGCCACCGACGTCAACGGCTTGCGGCGCTACCCGGATCAACCGGTGCTGGGCAACCAGAACAGCGAGCGCGGGCTGATCGGCAGTCGCGAAGATCGTGAGGCCCTGGTGCCAACGCGCAGCGGCGCAATCGAGTTGCCAGCGGTTGAAGTGATCTGGTGGAACACCTTCGAGGACCACCTGGATCACAGCAGCCTGCCGGCCCGAACCCTGCCAGTGGCGAACAATCCAAGCCTGATGGTCGACACCCCGGCCGGCATGCCACAAGTCTTTTCCGCTGCCGACAACGAAGCCCTCTGGTGGTGGAAACTCAGCAGCCTGATCCTGGCCTGCACCACCCTGCTGGGCTTCGGTCTCTGGTGGCGCGCCCGCTGGCAACCGGCGATCCTGCGCGCGGCGCAGACCGGCCCGAGCCCGCGCACCGTGCTCGACGATCTCAAGCGCGCCTGTCAGGCCAACGACTCCCACGCCACCCGCCAGGCCCTCGACGCCTGGGCCCGCCAACAACCGGAAACCCTGGCCGATATGGCGGCGCGTTTTGTGCCGCTGTCCGACGCCCTCGATGGCTTGAACGGCGCGCTCTACAGCGAAACCGGCCAGCATTGGCAAGGTGACGATCTGTGGCGGGCGATCAAGGCGATTCCGAATGCCGAGCGGGTTCAGGACCCGGTGGGTGACAGCGGGTTGCCGCCGCTTTACCCCAAATAACCACTGCCACCGCATTCCATGTAGCAGCTGGCGAAGCCTGCGTTCGGCTGCGCAGCAGTCGTAAATCCTGCTTGCACGGTTTGTCTGATACACCGCGTGTGCTGATTTTACGACTGCTGCGCAGCCGGACGCAGGCTTCGCCAGCTGCTACAAGGAGTCCGTGGCCACATCTATCGTGTTTGCCAGTAAACTCCCTCCCCTTTAGCCGCCATCATTTACCTCGCGGCCATCACCTTATTTCCTACGGAGTTCACCTTGCGTCTGTTTCATACCTCCGACTGGCACCTCGGGCAGAACCTGCACGGCCAGGAACGCGACTTCGAACACGCCTGCTTTCTCGAATGGCTGCTGCGCCAGCTGAAGCTGGACCAGCCAGACGTGCTGCTGATCGCCGGCGATATCTTCGACACGGTCAATCCGCCGGTCAAAGCCCAGGAACGTCTCTACGACTTCATCGTCAGCGCCCATGAACAACAACCGAAGCTGACCATCGTGATGATCGCCGGCAACCATGATTCCGGCTCGCGGATCGAATTGCCCGCGCCGTTGATGCGGCGTTTGCGCACGCATGCGCTGGGCCGTGTGCTGTGGCTGGATGATGGTCAACTCGACGCCGAGCGCTTGTTGCTGCCATTACCGGATGCCAAAGGCAAAACCGTCGCCTGGTGCCTGGCGCTGCCGTTCCTGCGACCCGCCGAAGTGACCGGTGCGCATTTGGGTGACAACTACCTTCGCGGTATCGGTCAGGTTCACGAATGGCTGATCGAAGCGGCCAATGCCAAGCGCAAACCAGGTCAGGCGCTGATCGCTATCAGCCACGCGCACATGGCCGGCGGCTCGGTGTCGGAAGACTCCGAGCGCAGCCTGATCATCGGCAACGCCGAAGCGCTGCCCGCCAGCCTGTTCGGGCCGAGCATCAGTTACGTCGCCCTCGGTCACTTGCACAAGCCGCAGAAGGTCAATGGTGAAGAGCGTATCCGCTACAGCGGCTCGCCGATTCCGTTGTCGTTCTCCGAGATTGGCTATCAGCACCAGATTCTCGACATCCAATTGAAAGGCGAAACCCTGGTCAGCGTCGAACCCAAACTGATCCCCCGGGCTGTGAATCTGCAACGCATCGGTCCGGCGCCATTGGCGGAAATCCTGCTGCAACTGGCCGACTTGCCGAACATTGACCTGCTGGCCGATATCCAGCGCCAGCCGTGGCTGGAAGTTCGGGTCCGTCTCGATGAGCCGCAACCCGACTTGCGCTATCAAGTGGAAACCGCCCTGCAAGGCAAAGCCGTGCGCCTGGTGCGAATCGCAGCTGAATATGCCGGCAATGGCAGCCGCGATGGCGTCGATGACGGCACGACCTTGATCGAGCTCGACCAGCTCTCACCTCAGGAACTGTTCAGCCGCGCCTGGCAGGACAACTACGGCAGCGAGGTCGATGAGCAAACCCTCAAGGACTTTGCCGAGCTGTTGCAAGACGTGCAGATGGAGAGCGAACAACCATGAAGATCCTCGCGATCCGCCTGAAAAACCTCGCCTCACTGGCCGGGCCTTTTGAAATCGACTTTACCGCTGAGCCGTTGGCCAGCGCCGGTCTGTTCGCGATCACCGGGCCGACCGGCGCCGGTAAAAGCACCTTGCTCGACGCCTTGTGCCTGGCGCTGTTCGGCGCCGTGCCTCGGCTGAGCAATGCTCAGGTGTCTGCCAAAGCGCCAGACGCCGATGGCGAGATCAGCACTGGCGACCCCCGCACGCTACTGCGTCGCGGCACCGGTGAAGGTTATGCCGAAGTAGATTTCGTTGGCATCGATGGCCGTCGCTACCGCGCTCGCTGGGAGGCTAATCGCGCCCGGGAGAAGGCCGGCGGCAAGCTGCAAGCCAGTCGTCAGAGTTTGCGCGACATCGATCTGGATCAACTGCTGGCCAGTCAGAAAGTTGAATTCAAAACCCATCTCGAATCCGTACTGGGCTTGAACTTTGAGCAATTCACTCGCGCGGTGTTGCTGGCTCAGAGTGAATTCAGTGCTTTCCTCAAGGCTAACGACAACGAACGTAGCGAACTGCTGGAAAAACTCACCGACACCGCGCTCTATACGCGCCTCGGTCGCCGGGCGTTCGACAAAACCAAAGAGGCTCGCGAAACCCACAAGCTGTTGCAGGACCAGGCCACCGGCGTGACGCCATTGTCGCCAGAAGCCCGGGCCGAGCTCGATGAACGCTTCAACGAGGCTCAGCAGCAACTCAAGACCCAGCAAGCGCAACTCAAGCAATTGGAACTGCAACACACCTGGCTCAAAGATTTGCGCCAGTTGCAGGACGAGCAGCAGAGCGCCACCGAACAGCTGCAATCGGCCCGGCAGCACTGGGAAGGTCTGGCCGGCGAACGTTTAAAGCTGACTCGCCTGGAACAACTGGCCCCGCAACGGCACCAGTTCGCCCGCAAGACAGAACTCACTGCCCAGCTCACACCGCTGGCCGCGCAGATTCAGCAGCACACCCAACATCAAACCGAACTGAATGAGCGCCAAGCGCTACTCGAACACAGCCTGAGTGCTGCGCAGACCGCGCTGGTCGAGGCCCAAAGCCAACACACCTCAAGCGCTCCACTGCTGCGTCAGGCCTTCGAAGAGCAAAGCACCCTCGCCCGTCTGGTCAAGGATGCCAGTCTCAGTGCCGACCTCAAGCAGCAGGCGGAACTGGCGTGCACTCAGGGCCAAAACACGATCCAAGGTTTGCTCGACCAACAGAAACAGGTCGCCGAACGTTTGCAGCGGATTGCCGGGGAGCTTGAGCAAAGCACCCCTCTGGCGCCGTTGAGCGATGCCTGGAGCGCCTACCGTGATCGCCTGCAACAGCTGATGCTGATCGGCAATCGCCTGAACAAGGGCCAGGCCGAACTGGCCGCCCTGGAACAGAGCGCCGCTCGCGCTGCCGAGGACCTGTCCACTCAGCGCCAGAGCCTTGAAGTGCTGTACAAGGAGGCCGGCGCCGAACCGGAAGCAGTGGCCGAGCAGATCCGGATTCTCGGCAGTCTGTTGCAAGACAACCGCAAGCAGCAGCGGGCCTTTGAAGAGCTGACGCGACTGTGGGCCAGTCAGCAGGAACTGGACAAGCGCGCGTCCGAACTCCAGCAGCGCCAGCTGACCGCTCAGCAGGAACGAGAACGTCTGACCCAGGACGGTGTGAAAGCCAAGAACGAATTGGTCGTCGCCGAACAGACCCTGACCGTGACCCGCGAACTGCTGGAACGTCAGCGTCTGGCCCGCAGCGCCAGCGTCGAAGAACTGCGCGAGCAGTTGCAGGACGATCAGCCGTGCCCGGTCTGTGGCAGCCCCGACCATCCCTATCATCAGCCCGAAGCCCTGCTGCAGAGCCTTGGCCGGCATGATGAAAGCGAACAGGCCAACGCCCAAAAAGCCGTCGACCTGCTGAAAGAAAAGCTCACTGACCTGCGCGCTGAAGTGGGCGGCGTGATTGCGCAGCAAAAGGAGTTGCTGCAACAGCAAGAACACCTCGCGACCCAGCAACAGGGCCTGGCGCCGAGCCTTGAAGCACATCCGTTGTCTACGCAGCTGCTCACGCAGGATGCGCTCAAACGCGATGCCTGGCTGGTGCAGCAAAACAACCAGTTGAACCAAAGCATCACTCAGGACGAACAACGGCAAACCGCGCTGCTCACCCTGCAACAGGACGCCGCGCGCCTTCAACAGCAACTGCGTAGCGCTGAAGCGGCGAACCAGCAAGCTGCCCAGCACCTGGCCAACCAGCAACGTGAGTTGAGCCGTGATCGCCAGCGTCTGGACGAGGAGTTGACGGCGTTCAGCACCCTGCTCCCGGCCGATACGCTGCAAGCGTTGCGCAACGAACCGGCCGCGACCTTCATGCAACTGGACCGGCAGATCACCCAGCGGCTGGAACAACTCGATCAGCAGCGCGATGAACTCGGCGAACAGCAACAACGGCAGCAGACGCTGGAGAAAGAACAGGACCGCCAACTCACTCGCCTCCAACAGTTGGAAACGGCCCGCCAGCAGTTCACCGCCCTCGCCGACCAGCAACAGGCCTGCCAGCAAAAACTCACGCAATTGCTCGGCGAACACACCAGCGCCGAGCAGTGGCAGCAGCAACTGGATCAAGCCGTCGAACAGGCGCGCAATGCTGAGGCGACGGCCAATCAGGAACTGCAAACCGTGCGTACGCGGCTGGTACAGCTGGACGCCGAACTCAAGGCCCAGCAGGAACGCTCGCAGGCACTGGAAACCGAAGATCGCGAGCTGAGCGGCAAGATTGCCGACTGGCGCGCATTGCATCCGGAACTGGATGACGGTGGTCTGGAAGATCTGCTGAGTGTCGACGACCAGCGGGTCAGCGAACTGCGTCAGCAATTGCAGCAAAGCGAAAAAGCCATCGAACAGACCAAGGTTCTGTTGCAGGAACGCGATCAGCGTCTGCTCAATCATCAAGCACAGCACAACGGCAATCTCGACGCCGAACAACTGGCGACAGCGCTTGCCGAGCTGCAAAACCTGTTCACCGCCAGCGAACACCGTTGCGCCGAACTGCGCGCCGAACAGGCTGAGGATCAGCGCCGGCAAAACGCCAATCAGGCCCTCGCGCAGCAGATTGCCGATGCCTACACCGAGTACCAGCGCTGGGCACGTTTGAATGCACTGATCGGTTCGGCCACGGGCGACACCTTCCGCAAGATCGCCCAGGCCTACAACCTCGACCTGCTGGTGCATCACGCCAACGTTCAGTTGCGCCAACTGGTGCGGCGCTATCGCCTCAAACGTGGCGGCAGCATGCTCGGTTTGTTGGTGATGGACACCGAGATGGGTGATGAACTGCGTTCGGTGCATTCGTTGTCCGGCGGCGAGACGTTCCTGGTGTCGCTGGCTCTGGCGCTCGGTTTGGCGTCCATGGCATCGAGCACGCTGAAAATCGAATCGCTGTTCATCGATGAAGGCTTCGGCAGCCTTGATCCGGAATCCCTGCAACTGGCCATGGACGCTCTCGACGGCTTGCAAGCGCAGGGGCGAAAAGTCGCGGTGATTTCACACGTGCAGGAAATGCATGAACGGATTCCGGTGCAGATTCAGGTCCGCCGTCAGGGCAACGGCCTGAGTACGCTGGAGGTGAAATGAATACGCTGTATTCCTTCCGCCGCTGCCCCTACGCGATGCGGGCGCGCATGGCCCTGCGCTACTCCGGCGTGGCGGTGAACATTGTCGAGGTCAGCCTGAAGGCCAAACCTGCCGAAATGCTGGCGCTGTCGAGCAAAGGCACGGTGCCGGTGCTGAGCGTCGACGGTCAGGTGATCGATGAAAGCCTGGCGATCATGCACTGGGCCCTGGCGCAGAGCGATCCGCAGGATTGGTTGCTCAAGGATGACCCTGTCGGTCAGCAACTCATCGCCGGGCTGATCGAAGAAAACGATCAGGTGTTCAAGGTGCACCTGAATCGCTACAAGTACGCCGAACGATATCCCGAGCAGCCGATGACGTTTTATCGCGCCGAGGGCGAGGTGTTTTTGCACAAGCTCGATGAGTTGCTGGAGGGACGCGACTACTTGCTGGCCGAGCATCCGAGTCTGGCGGATGTGGCACTGATGCCGTTCGTACGGCAATTCGCCCATGTCGATCGCGAGTGGTTCGGGCAGACGCCCTATCGCCGTTTGCAGGGCTGGTTGCAGCGGTTTCTGGAGTCGGAGCTATTTACTGGCGTGATGCAGAAATAACACCGACTCACGCCAACACTGAACACATCTGCAACGCCGAGCAATCCACGTGGAACGGCCCGAAGAAATCGTTCTGGCGTTCGATTGGCGGATTGCCGGCCAACAGCCCCAGGGCCTTCGCAGTTTCAATGTTACGAGCAAGGTTGTGATTGGCTTCTATAGTCCGCGCCACCGACCCCGCCGAGGCCTGTCCGATCCCCAACAACGAGGATCCATTGGTCATGAACGCCAGGAAGGCGATGACCCAAAGTCTGTGCCCTTTCATGCTCCGGCGACTCCCGCGAGTTCAGCCTGATCGACCATCGCGTTTTGCGAACGGTGTTCAAACTGGATGCCGGGATGAGCGACTTGAATCGGCGCTTCAAGAGGTTGACGCGATTGTGGCGAGAGGCTGAAAACCAGCACCATGGCTACGTAAAGAGCGATAGCCAGGTAGGCGCCGTGTTTGGCAGAAGTGATGATTGAGCTGGCCATGATGTTCTCCGCAGGCATGTTTCGATGCCCACAGAATCGATCAATAAAGCGGTGATAACCACTCAGGGTTATCCATAGTGACCATCAGCTTCGTTGATCATTAAGCCAGACTATTTCAGTCTTCAATAAAACTCATCATGCGTTCGCGGGCCGCATCCGGCTCCTCTGGAACGGGCTGGGCAGCCGAAAGAATGGGGGTGGAATAGAGAAACAGAAGAACCACGGCCAGACGCATTGCCATGCTGTCGATCCTTATCATGGGAAGGAGTCAAAAAATCAGCGTCAAATTTAAACCTATGGCTATGTGATATCAAGCAATACATTGATGGCAATATGATGCTGTCGTAAACGCGTTATGCAGGAGCGACATCACTCAGGTCTCTCAAAGCTTTTCAGCTTGATCGGCGCAAGTGACTTCGCTCCTGCATAAAGGGTGCAGGGTTCAAATTTCAGGCTTGGGTCTTGTGATCCAGAGCCGCGTAAAAGTTGGCGCTCTGTTGCAGGTATTTCTGGGTGTAGCTTTGGGCGTGGGATTTTTTGTCGCTGATTTCAACGTTGGCGCTGGCTGGCAGAGCAACGGTGGCGGAGATTGCAGAAGCAGCGATGACGGAGAAGAGATTGAAGTTCATGGCGGTGTTCCTCGGATTCAGTTGGCTTGCTTGCCCGTTGGGGCCGTGAAGCAAACTTAACCTTCGAGGTTGGCGCCTTGAAATCTTTTGTAGCATTAGCAGATATCAGCGTCATTAATAGAAGGATGCAGGCCCCATCAACCGGGGCCTGCGGCCTATTGACGCACCATGAACTTGAGGTCGCTCGGGGCATCCATCGGCAGTTTTTGCACGGTTTTACCCAGCAGGCCTGTCTTTGAATCGCGCTCGACGACGACAATCTGGTTGCTTTTCTGATTGGCGATCAACAAGAACTTGCCACTCGGATCGAGGCTGAACTCGCGCGGGTGATCACCTTCAACAGAACGGCGTTGCAGCTCCTTGAGGTGGCCGGTCGCAGGATCGATGGCGAACACCAGCAGCTGATTGGCGGTGCCACGGTTGCTGACGTAGAGGAACTTGCCATCGCCTGACGCGTGAAGCGCAGCAGCTGCCTTGTCCGAAACGGGTTGCCCCGTCGCCAACTCGACCATTTGCGTTTGCTTGAGTTGGCCGTCCTTGTAATCGAACACCGCAACCTGCGCACTCATTTCCATGGTCAGCCACGCGTGCTTGCCATCGGCGCTGAACAGCAGATGACGCGGACCGCTGCCGGGTGGCAACTGGACGGACGCCGGTGTAGCGGCGGTCAAGGGCAGTTCCGGGTTGGCCTTGGGGTCGAAGCGGTAGGCAAAGATCTTGTCGGCGCCCAGGTCATTGGAGAACACATACTGGCCGTCCGGCGACGAAACCGTTGAATGCACGTGCGCCGACATCTGCCGCTCGGGATTGACCCGGCTCGATGGATGGCTGCTCATCTGCACCACCGGTTTGAGCGTGCCATCGACGCCCACCGGCAACACCGCCAGGGTGCCACCCGGATCTTCAGCCACCGAATAGTTGCTGACAAACAGGTGACCGGCGTCAACGCTGAGGCCCGAATGCGTCGGCTCGTTGCCCAGGCTCTGCACCTGATTGATCAGGCTCAGTTCATGGGTTTTGGGATCGATCGCATAACTGCTGACGCGCCCTACCGGATCGGTCTGGCCCGGGCCGTTTTCGTTGACCACGAACAGGTGACGCTGATCCTTGGACAGGGTCAGCCAGGACGGGTTTTCACTCTTGACCACTTGTAACGGCTTGGCATCGATCTGCCCGGTGGCGCTGTCGAAGTTCAGGCGATAAATCCCTTGGCTCTGACCGGCCGTGTAGGAGCCGACCAGCAACTGATAGTCGTCGGCCAATGCAACCTGAAAACCCATCGCGCAGACGCTGCCGGCCATCAACAGTGGCCAGAGCTTACGCATCCTCATTCGTGTCTTCCTCGTCGTCATCACCGCGGAACGCGGTCATGCACACCAACCGGTGCTCGCCGGAACTGCCGGTGATCAGCCAGCTTTGCAGGGTTGGGTCGAAGGTCGCGGCCTGGACTTCGGCCGGGGTGAACTCCCAGTGCTTGGACACACGACCGTCCAGGCATTCAATGTGCAGGTTATCGTCTTCATCGAGAGAGAATTCGAAGGCGTGCAGCCCGTCGATTTCCACCATATCGCAGTGTTCGAGGGTGGCGAGCAAGGTGTCGGTTGCGGAAGTCATGGCAGTCAATCTTTGAATGGGAAAGACGCAATGATAGCTCATTGCGCCTCAGTCCAATGAGGGAGTGAGCTTGCGCCCGCAGGGGATTGTGCTCGCCGTTAGAGGGCTTCGCGGGACGGCTGCCCATCCACCAACCGCTGAATACGCAGCGGATTGCCATTCTTCAAGGCATCCGGCAGCAGGCTGTCCGGATAGTTCTGGAAGCATACCGGGCGCAGGAAACGGTCGATGGCCAAGGTGCCCACTGACGTGCCGCGCGCATCGGATGTCGCCGGATACGGCCCACCGTGGACCATCGAATCGCAGACTTCCACGCCGGTCGGATAGCCGTTGAGCAGGATCCGTCCGACCTTCTGTTCCAGCAACGGCGTCAACTCAGCGAACTGCTCCAAGTCTGAGGGTTCGCCAATGATCGTCGCCGTCAGCTGTCCGTGAAGACCGTTCAATGCGGCGCTGAGCTGCGTCTGATCGGCGACTTCGACGAACACCGTGGTCGGGCCGAACACCTCTTCCTGTAGCACTTCGTCGCCATCGATCAACAGGCTTACATCCGCCTTGAACAGCTGCGGCTGAGCCTGATTGCCCTGCTGTGGCTGACCGGCCAGGTGCTCGATGCCCGGATGGGCGAGGAGTTTTTGCAGGCCTTGGCCATAGCTGCTCAAGGTCCCGGCATTGAGCATCGTTTGCGCCGGCTGATCGCCGATCAGGCCCGCCACCTGTTGCACGAATGCGCCGAACTGCGGCGAACGAATACCAATCACCAGCCCGGGATTGGTGCAGAACTGACCGCAGCCCTGAACCACCGAAGCGGTCAGGTCGCGGGCGACCGATTCGGCGCGAACTTGCAGCGCCTGCGGCAACACGATCACCGGGTTGATGCTCGACATCTCGGCGAACACCGGGATCGGTTGTAGACGCGCGGCAGCCATGTCGCACAACGCACGACCGCCTTTCAACGAACCGGTAAAGCCTACCGCCTGAATCGCCGGATGCTTGACCAACGCTTCGCCGACTCCGCCGCCGTAGATCATGTTGAATACACCGGCCGGCATCCCGGTTTTTTCTGCCGCGCAGATGATCGCGTCGGCCACCCGTTCGGCTGTGGCCATGTGACCGCTGTGAGCCTTGAACACCACCGGGCAACCGGCGGCCAACGCCGATGCGGTGTCGCCGCCGGCCGTGGAGAACGCCAACGGAAAGTTACTCGCACCAAACACGGCGACCGGCCCGAGGCCGATGCGGTACTGACGCAAATCAGGACGCGGCAACGGTTGGCGCTCGGGCAATGCCCGATCGATCCGCGCACCGTAGAAATCACCGCGACGCAGCACTTTGGCGAACAGACGCATCTGGCCGCTGGTGCGACCGCGCTCGCCTTGAATGCGTGCGGCGGGCAGCGCGGTTTCGCGGCAGACCAGCGCAACAAAGTCATCGCCCAGCGTGTCCAGTTCATCGGCAATCGCATCGAGAAATTGCGCCCGACGTTCGGCGCTCAGACTGCGATAGGTCGGATAAGCCGTGGCGGCAGCCTTGGCGGCGGCATCGACTTCTTCCGGAGTTGCCTGGGAGAAATCGAACGGCAAAGCCTCGCCCGTGCCGGCGTCGACGCTCTGTAGTTTGAGCTGGCCGGCCGCACTGCGCTGGCCGCCGATGTAGTTGTGACCAAGAATCGGGGTCATGCCTATCTCCTTAAAGGGTGCCAACGGTGCCGGGCTCGAACGCCGCTTCAACCGGTGCAATCCCGTTGATCAACGGTGCACCGAACTCGGCCTGACTGATTTCGAACACGTCACCCGGCCGGGTGCGAATGCCGTCGGCAAAGGACAGGGTCGCAGTGCCGAAGAAGTGAATGTGCACATCGCCCGGGCGCAGGAACTGGCTGTACTTGAAATGGTGGTACTCGAGGTTTTCCAGGCTGTGGCACATGTTGGCCTCGCCACTGAGAAACTCGTTCTGCCACAGCACTTCACCGTCACGCAGGATGCGGCTGGTGCCCGCCAGATGCTCCGGTAGTTCACCAACCCGAAGTTCCGGGCCATAACTGCAACTGCGCAATTTGGAGTGGGCCAGGTAAAGGTAATTCTTGCGTTCCATCACGTGATCGGAGAACTCGTTGCCCACGGCAAAACCGAGTCGATACGGTTTGCCGTCGTGGCCGATGACGTAGAGACCGCTGAGCTCCGGTTCCTCCCCCGCATCTTCGGCGAACGGTGGCAACGGGAACGGTTGGCCCGGACGCACGACGATGCTGCCGTCGCCCTTGTAGAACCATTCCGGTTGTACACCGGCCTGCCCAGCCACCGGTTTGCCGCCTTCCACGCCCCATTTGAAGATGCGCATGGTGTCGGTCATCGCGGCCTCGTCGCCGACTTGCTGATGCATCTTGTCCCGGGCCGACGCACTGCCTAAATGGGTCAGGCCCGTGCCGCTGACCAGCATGTGCGCCGGGTCCGGGTGATCCAGCGGTGGCAGGATGCGCAACGTCGCCAACAGTTCTGCATAGTCATGGCTGATGCCCAGGCCCAGGATTTTCACCTGCTGCTCAAGATTGACGCCGGCCTCGATCGCGGCCAACGCCAGGTCGCGAACGGTGCGCGCGTCCTGCACTTCGCGCACCAGACCGTCTTCGACCACGCCCACCCGGCGCTCGCCGTTACTCAATTCGAACTGAACTAAACGCATGATTTTCTCCTGTAAACAAAATTCGAAAACACCGTCGATCAAGTGTGGGAGCGGGCTTGCTCGCGAAAGCGCTGTGTCAGCCAACAGCAATGTTGAATGGAAGACCGCATTCGCGAGCAAGCCCGCTCCCACAGGGGATTTTTGTGATGGCTCAGGTGCGGGTAGCGCCACGGGCGCTGGCAGCGAACTGGTCGGCCGGCAGTACGTGCTTGCGTTCCAGCAGGCGATAAACCACACCGGTCAACACCAGCCCGAACACCATCACACCGGACAAAAAGTACAGACCCGAAGCCAGGTTGCCGGTGTATTCCTTGAGCGCGCCGATCACGAACGGACCGATGTAGCCGCCGAGGTTGCCCACCGAGTTGATCAAGGCAATTCCGGCCGCCGCACTGGCGCCGGCAAAGAAACGGCCCGGCAAGGTCCAGAACACCGCGGTGCAGGAAAACAGGGCAAAAGCCACCAGGCACAACGCCGCCAGTTGCAGCACCGGCACCGTCAGCCAGGCGCTGAGGAACAGACCGATGGCACCCAACACGTAAAGCACCGCCAAGTGGCCGTAGCGATCATTCAAGCGATCGGAACTGCGCGGAATAATCAGCAACCCGATGATCCCGAAGATGTACGGCACCGACGACACGAAGCCAGTCACCAGATCCGTGCCACCGAACTGCTTGATCAGGGTCGGCAACCACAAGCCCAGGCCGTAGATGCTCAGGGTCACCGGCAGATAGAACAGCGCCAGCAGCAAGACACGTTTGTCCTTGAGGGCGTGCAACGGATTGCCGTGGCGGGTCTGGCCGTATTCCTCAAGATCCTTTTTCAGTTCGCCGGTCAGCCAGTCCTTTTCGGCCTGGTCCATCCACTTCACCTGTTTCGGACCATCCGGCAGCCAGCGCAGCACCGGCCAGGTCAACAGGATCGCCGGGGCGCCGATGACGATGAACAGCCACTGCCAGCCATGCAGGCCGAGAACGCCGTCCATGCCAAGCAGACCGCCGGACACCGGGCCAGTGATCAACATGGCGATGGGTTGGGAAAGGATGAACAACCCGAGGATCTTGCCGCGATGGCGCACCGGGAACCACTGGGTGATGTAGTAGAGAACGCCCGGAAAGAACCCGGCTTCCGCCGCGCCGAGCAGAAAGCGCATCACATAGAAACTGTGCGGCCCCTGGACGAAGGCCATGCCGATGGTGATGGCGCCCCAGGTGACCATGATCCGCGCGAACCAGCGCCGCGCGCCAAAGCGTTCGAGCATCAGGTTGCTGGGGATTTCCAGAAGGAAATAGCCAATGAAAAACAGCCCGGCACCCAAGCCGTAAGCCGCGTCACCAATGCCGAGGTCGGCGCCCATGTGCAATTTGGCGAAGCCTACGGCGGAGCGATCCACATAGGCGATCAGGTACAGCAGGATCAGGAAGGGAATCAGTTTCAGCGTGATGCGACGAATAAGCCGCAGTTCCTGGCTCATGAGATCGGTCTCCGATTGTTGTTGTTATAGAACCTCGGGGGACGCCTCTCGCGGAAAACCGCCAGGGCAATCCCTCCGTTGAAACGGACTATATAGTAATACTATTTATGCAACAACACTTCCAAACAGCCGAATTTGCGCCTATGTTACGCCTCAGTCCGAACAATATAGTCATACAATAAGAGAACCGATCATGTCTGATAAGAAACCCACCCTGCGCTCCGCCCAATGGTTTGGCACTGCCGACAAGAACGGCTTCATGTACCGCAGCTGGATGAAGAATCAGGGCATCGCCGACCACCAGTTCCACGGCAAGCCGATCATCGGCATCTGCAACACCTGGTCGGAACTGACCCCGTGCAACGCGCATTTCCGCCAGATTGCGGAGCACGTCAAACGTGGGGTGATCGAGGCTGGGGGCTTTCCCGTGGAATTCCCGGTGTTCTCCAACGGCGAGTCGAACCTGCGTCCAACCGCCATGCTCACCCGCAACCTGGCGAGCATGGACGTCGAAGAAGCGATTCGCGGCAACCCGATTGACGGTGTTGTGCTGCTGACCGGTTGCGACAAAACCACCCCGGCGTTGTTGATGGGCGCGGCCAGTTGCGACGTGCCGGCGATCGTCGTCACCGGCGGGCCGATGCTCAACGGCAAGCACAAAGGTCAGGACATTGGTTCGGGCACCGTGGTCTGGCAGCTCAGCGAACAAGTGAAAGCCGGCACCATCACCATCGACGATTTCCTTGCGGCCGAGGGTGGCATGTCCCGCTCGGCCGGTACGTGCAACACCATGGGCACCGCGTCGACCATGGCCTGCATGGCCGAAGCCCTCGGCACTTCCCTGCCCCACAACGCGGCGATTCCTGCCGTCGATGCGCGTCGTTATGTGCTGGCGCACATGTCCGGCATGCGCGCGGTGGAGATGGTTCGCGAAGATTTGAAGCTGTCGAAAATCCTCACCAAAGAGGCCTTCGAAAACGCCATTCGGGTGAACGCTGCGATCGGTGGTTCAACCAACGCCGTGATCCATTTGAAAGCCATTGCCGGGCGCATCGGCGTGGAGCTGGACCTGGATGACTGGACCCGCATCGGTCGCGGCATGCCGACCATCGTCGACCTGCAACCGTCCGGACGTTTCCTGATGGAAGAGTTCTACTACGCCGGCGGCCTGCCAGCGGTGCTGCGTCGTCTGGGTGAAGCCAACCTGATTCCGAATCCGAATGCCCTGACCGTCAACGGCAAGACCCTCGGCGAGAACACTAAAGACGCGCCGATCTACGGCCAGGACGAAGTGATCCGCACCCTCGACAACCCGATCCGCGCCGACGGCGGCATCTGTGTGTTGCGCGGCAACCTGGCGCCACTCGGTGCGGTGCTCAAGCCTTCAGCCGCCAGCGCCGAACTGATGCAACATCGCGGCCGTGCGGTGGTGTTCGAGAACTTCGACATGTACAAGGCACGGATCAACGATCCGGAGCTGGAGGTAGATGCCAACTCGATTCTGGTGATGAAGAACTGCGGTCCGAAGGGTTATCCGGGTATGGCCGAAGTCGGCAACATGGGCTTGCCGGCCAAGTTGCTCGCTCAGGGCGTGACGGACATGGTGCGCATTTCCGATGCGCGCATGAGTGGCACGGCGTACGGCACTGTCGTTCTGCACGTAGCCCCGGAAGCGGCCGCTGGCGGACCTTTGGCGACGGTGAAGGAAGGTGACTGGATCGAACTCGACTGCGCCAACGGTCGTCTGCACCTGGACATTCCCGACGCCGAACTGGCGGCGCGCATGGCTGATCTGCAGCCACCGCAGCAATTGATCGTGGGTGGTTATCGTCAGTTGTACATTGATCATGTGCTGCAGGCGGATCAGGGTTGCGATTTCGACTTCCTGGTCGGTTGCCGTGGTTCTGAAGTACCGCGCCACTCTCACTAACACCGACAACTCTGCATTCACAGCAAAAACCTGTGGCGAGGGAGCTTGCTCCCGCTCGGCTGTGTAACAGTCGTAAATCAGTCACCGCGATATTTCTGACACATCGCGATAACCGGTATTGGGGCCGCTTCGCAGCCCAGCGGGAGCAAGCTCCCTCGCCACAGAGCACTCGACGACTTCACATCTGATGATTGCCCGCCGCGCCTGTTATCATGCGCGGCACCCCAACCCCACAGGATCGCGCCGCTCCCCATGGATTACCGCAAACCCTCCGACCGCAAAAGTATGCACTCGCGCATCGTCCAGGAACTGGGCATGCAGATCGTTTCCGGGCGCTTCAAGCCGTGTGACAAGCTGCCCGCCGAAGCCCTGTTGTGCGAGGAGTACGCGGTCAGCCGTCCAGTTCTGCGCGAAGCCACCCGGGTATTGGTCGCCAAGGGTCTGGTGTATTCCCGTCCGCGAGTGGGCACGGTGGTCAAGCAGCGCAAGGAATGGCACATGCTCGATCCGGATGTGCTGCACTGGCTGATGCAAAGCAGCCCGCAAAATGAATTTTTCGATTTGCTGACCAGCGTACGCAGCATCATTGAACCCGCAGCGGCCGCCCTCGCGGCGCAGTTCGCCACCGACGATGACATCGCCTCCATCGGTGAAGCCTACCAACGTATGGAAGCGGCGCCGACGCCGGAAGCGCTGCTGCAACCGGACCTGGATTTCCATAGCCGGATTGCCGATGCGACTCATAACGACTTGCTGGCCAACCTGTGCAACATGCTGTCGGTGGCAATTGCCGAAGCCTTGAAGCATTCCAACCAGCGACCGAATCTGCATGAACTGGCCTTGCCACGGCATAAGGCGATTCTGACGGCTATCGAGAATCGTGATGCGTTGGGCGCGCGGCATGCCACGTTGGTGCAGTTGGATGATGCGCGTAGTGCGTTGAATGCGGTGCTGGGTACCGATCCCTCATAATCATCACAAATCCAATGTGGGAGCGGGCTTGCTCGCGAAGGCGGAGTGTCAGGCAACATCAATGCTGAATGTACAACCGCATTCGCGAGCAAGCCCGCTCCCACATTGGGTTTGTGTCGAATTTGAGATGTAAAAAAGCCGCAACCATGGTTGCGGCTTTTCTATTTCAGCCTGGGATCAGTGAGCGAACAACGAGTTGCCCTTCTGCCCCGCCAGTTTCTCCGGCTTGATCAAGAACCGCGCCAGTGCTGGCAATAGCCACAGTGCGCCGAACATGTTCCAGAGCAGCATGAAGGTCAGCATCAGGCCCATGTCGGCCTGGAACTTGATGGCTGAGAAGATCCAGGTGCACACGCCAATCGCTAGGCACAGTCCGGTGAACAACACAGCTTTACCGGTGGATTTCAGCGTCTGGTAATAGGCTTCCTGCAACGGAAGACCGGCACGCAGAAAGCTTTCCAGACGGCTGTAGATGTAGATCCCGTAGTCCACGCCAATCCCCACCCCGAGCGCCACGACCGGCAGGGTCGCGACTTTCACGCCGATGCCCATGAAGGCCATCAGGGCGTTGCCGAGTACCGAAGTCAGGACCAGCGGCAGCACGATGCACAACGTCGCTGCCCAGGAACGGAAGGTGATCATGCACATGGTCGCGACGCAGATGTACACCAGGATCAGGATGGTCAGCTCGGATTCCTTGATCACCTCGTTGGTGGCGGCCTCGATCCCGGCGTTACCGGCGGCGAGGATGAATTCCAGGCCTTCCTTGTTGTTCTCCTTGGCGAAGTCCTGCACCGCGTGCACGGCGCGATCCAGCGTGGCGGCCTTGTGGTCGTTGAGGAACACCAGCACCGGCGCCAGGGAGCAACTGTTGTTGTACAGGCCATCAGCCCGAGCGATCGAGTTGTTCAGCACGTCCGGGTTACGCGACAGGGTTTCCCATTTCAGGTTGCCCTCGTTCATGCCCTTGATCATCTGCTTGGACACGGTCACCAGGGAGATCGCCGACTGCACGCCTTCGGTGTTCTGCATCTTCCACATCAGCTCGTCGATCGGCGCCATGGCTTCGTAGCGCGAGCAGCCTTCGGACTTGGTCTTGACCATCACCACCAACACGTCGGAACTGGTGGAGTAATTGCTGATGATGAAGTTGTTGTCCTTGTTGTAGCGCGAGTCCGGACGCAGTTCCGGAGCGCCCTGATCCAGGTCACCGATTTTCAGGTTCTGGCTATACCAGAGGCCGCCGCTGAAGGCCAACAAGGCCAAAACAATCGACACCGGCGCCACTTTCGGGCTGGCAAAATTCGACAGCAGACGCCAGAACGGGTGTTCGCGGTGCGCGTCTTTCTTGCTGCGTTCGACGGCGCGTTTGCTGATGCCGACGTAGGAAATCGCCACCGGCAGCAGGATCAGGTTGGTGAACACGATCACCGCCACGCCGATGGACGCGCCGATGGCCAGTTCACGAATCACGCCGATATCAATGATCAGCAGCGTAATGAAACCCACCGCATCCGCGAGGATCGCAATCATCCCCGGCAGGAACAGCTGACGGAACGTGCGTCGCGCTGCAGTCAGTGCGTTGTCCGCCTCGCTGGACTGCAAGGCAATCCCGTTGATCTTCTGCACACCGTGGGAAATACCAATGGCGAAGATCAGGAACGGCACCAGCATCGAGTAGGGATCGAGCCCGAAACCAAAGAAGTGCATCAAACCGAGCTGCCAGACCACCGCCACCAGCGTCGTACTCAACACCGCCACGGTGCTGCGCATGCAGTTGGTGAACCAGTAGAGCAGGATCAACGTGATGATGAAGGCGACACCGAAGAACATCACCACCATGACCAGGCCATCGATCAGGTCGCCGACTTTCTTGGCGAAACCGACGATGTGGATCTGCACGTTGGGGTTCTGGGCTTCGAACTTGTTGCGAATCTTGTCTTCGAGTTCGTGAGAGAACTTGCGATAGTCCAGCGCCAGCAACTTGCCCTGGTCCTGCGGGTCCGGGTAGGACTCCAGCAGCGGGATATCAACAATGCTCGACTTGAAATCGTTGGCCACCAGACGCCCGACTTGACCGGACTTGAGCACGTTGTTGCGCAACAGGTCGAGGCTTTGCTGGGAGCCGTTGTAGCTCTGGGGAATCACTTCACCACCGGCAAAGCCCTCCTCTGTCACTTCGGTCCAGCGCACGCTCGGGCTCCACAGCGACTTGAGGCCGGAACGGTCGACGCCGGAGATGTAGAACACCTCGTCGTTGATCTGACGCAGCGTCTCCATGTACTCCTTGGAGAAGATGTCGCCATCAGTGGCTTCCACCGAGATGCGCACCGTGTTGCCCAGGTTCGCCAGATCGTTGCGATGCTCCATCATCTTTTGAATGAACGGATGCTCGAGCGGGATCATTTTTTCGAAGCTGGTGGACGGCCGGATCAGCGTCGCCTGCCAGAACAGGAAAATACTGACCAGCAGACAGATGACGATCACTGCCGGGCGGTTGTTGAAAATCAGGCGTTCGAGAAACGTCGCCTTGTCATGATGATGAGTGCTCAAGGATGTCATAGACCCGCCTTCTTATTATTTGCCCGGCTCATTTGGACGACCCGTTTTTTCCATTTTCTGCACCGGCGCCGGTTGGCGAGGTGACGCGAACGCCGCCCTGTCCTGCCAGAATCAGATTGCCGTTGCCCGCTGCGGTGACTGCCGAAACGGAAATGCGATCCGGACGGTTGAACACGCTGAAGGTTTCGCCGTTGTCGTCGCTGCGGATCACCGAGCCACCGTTGCCGACGATCACGATGGAACCGTCGTCGAGCAGCGTCGCGCCGGACAGACCGAACTCCAGCGCACCGCGAGCGGCCTTGAGTTCAACCGGCTCCCAGGTCGTGCCGAAATCGGTGGAGCGAAACAGATTGCCCCGCAGCCCGTAGGCCAGCAGCGTGTTGGCCTGAGCGGTGCCGATCACGCCAAACAGTGAGCCTTCGTATGGGCCTTCAAGCTTCTCCCATGTCTGGCCCCAATCGGCGGAGCGGAACATGCTGCCCTGCTCGCCGACGATGAACAGCCCGGAATCCTTCACCGCTGCAATGGCGTTGAGGTGGTACTGGTCTTCGTTGTCGAGGCGATCGCTGACATCTTCCCAGTTCTTGCCACCGTCGGTGGTGGCCATCAACGCGCCGTAAGCACCCACGGCAAAGCCGCTGTTGACGTCCTGGAACCAGACGTCGAGCAGCGGCGATTCGCGTTTCAGATCTTCGAATTGCTTGGTCCAGGTGACGCCGCCGTCCTCGCTTGCAAGGATCTGCGCGTCATGGCCGACGGCCCAACCGTGTTTGTCGTCGACGAAATACACCGACGTCAGCAGTTGCCGCGTCGGCACCTTGGCTTGGGTCCAGGTCGCGCCCTGGTCATCGGAATACAAAATGTGCCCGCGATCCCCGACCGCCACCAGGCGCTTGCCGGCATGCACGACGTCGAGCATCAGGCTCTTGCTGGCTTTGGCAGATTCAACGGAATAGACAATGTCGGATGCTGGCGCAGCAGAGGCCAGCACAGGTGCCGACAGCACGGCACAGCCCAACAGCGAGAGCGCTGTAGCCAGCAACGCGAATTTGCGTAATGCCGGCGGGCGGCAGATACCCACACCCATGACAGGCTCACTCATAGACCTTCCCCCATTATTATTGTTAGGTCATTCAACCTTTCTGGGCGCCATAAGGGTGTTCTTTGCGATTGCCTTTTCTGGAGCATAGTCCTGAAATACGCAATCTAGAGCCCCTTCGGAAGCTGGCTTATCCTATCGGGGTTTGGAAAGGTCTGACAATCGACGCCACGTTATGTTTTGTTAACCTGGGCGGTTTGCGCATTTGCTGAATGATTTGATATCAGGTGGGGTGATTGGGTTTTGTTGGTCGGTGTGTATATCCGTTACTGCGGCTAAGGCTGCTGGCGGTTTCGCTCTTACAGCGACTCACTTTTCCAGACGCCGAAAAGTAAGCAAAAGGCTTCGCCCCGGCGTACGGCGCCTCGCTAAAGCTCCGCGTTCCCTCGCTCCGGTATCCATCAGGGGGCATCGCCTACGGTCTGCTTCGCGACGACCTCCTCTCGATGTGTGCGGCTGCGCCGCACGGCGCTACGCGCCTAACCCCCTGATGAACACCTACGCTCGGCCTGCCGAAGGGGCGAGAGATCAAAAGCAGAATCAAGATCTAAAGCCACAGCCACAGCAAGATCAAAAGATCGCAGCCTCGTTTCACTCGACAGCTCCTACAGGGGATGGGTGTACACCCGCTTCTCACCACTCAACAGGCCGAGCGTTAGCTCGCCTGCAAGCTTTTGATCTTGATCCACCCGCCCCTTCGGGAGGCTGAGTGGAGGTGTTCATCCGGGGAGTGGCGCGTAGCGCCGTTCGACGCAGTCGAACACGCTGCATGTAGGTCGTAGCGAAGCAGACCGGAGGGCAGTGTCCCCGGATGGATACCGGAACGAAGGAACGCCGAGCCTTAGCGAGGGGCCGGACGCTCGGGGCGAGCCTTTTTTTGCTTACTTTTTTGAGGCGTTTGTCAAAAAAGTGAGTCGCCGTAAGGGCGAAACCCTAAGTGGCCGTTACCGCAGGAATGGATATACACCCCCGCGAAAACAAGCCCCCAACTCAGGCCAGGCTTTTGCTGACCACTTCAAACACGTCGCTCGACAACTGACCCGAAGCGCGAATCCGCTCCAGCTCACCTTTCATCAACGCCTGACGCGCATCGTCATACTTGCGCCAGCGAGTCAGCGGCGCCAACTGCCGAGAAGCGATCTGAGGATTAAAACCGTTCAACTCAATCACCAGATCCGCGAGGAACCGATACCCGGACCCGTCAGCCGCATGGAAATTGATCAGGTTCTGCCCGGCAAACGCCCCCACCAGCGCCCGCACCTTGTTCGGGTTCTTGATGTTGAACGCCGGATGCTGCATCAACGCCTTGACCCGCTCCAGCCCACCGGGCAACACACTGCCCGCCTGAACGCTGAACCACTGATCCATAACCAGCGGATTATCCTTGAAGTGTTCGGCGAAGGTCGCCAACGCCGTGGCTTTCTGCTCTTCGAACGACGAATTCACCAGCACCGCCAACGCCGTCAGACGCTCAGTCATGTTGTCGCTGCTCTCGAACTGCTCAAGCGTCGCCGCCACCACTTCCGGTTTACCGATGAGCATCAAGTACGACAGCGCAATGTTCTGCAATGCGCGACGGGCGAAGTGCTCGGCCTCGGCTACATACGGGGTTTTCTTCGACAGATCGCGATTGGCCTGATAACGCAGCCACAACGCTTCGAACAAACCTTCTGCCAATTGTTTACGAGCGAACTCGCGAGCGATGTGAATGGCGTCAACGTCAGCCACTTCGCTGATCTCGGTCAGATACGCCTCGCCCGGCAGCGAAAGCATTTCGGCGACCATCGCCTGATCCAGCGTCTCGTCGGACAACACAGTGCGCAAGGCAGAAATCAGGCGCTGATCCAGCACCAGTTTCTCGCCCTTTTGCTGCTGAGCAATCAACTCTTGCAGCACCTGAACCGACAATTGCTGACCCGCATCCCAGCGGTTGAAGCCGTCGCTGTCGTGCTGCATCAGGAACATCAACTGATCGCGGTTGTACGGGAAGCTCAGTTTCACCGGCGCCGAGAAGCCGCGCAGCAACGAAGGCAATGGCTGTTCCGCGATGTCGATGAAGGTGAATGTCTGCTCGGCGTCTGTCACCGAAATGACCCGTGAGGTGCCCTGAGCGCTGGCTTCACCGGAAAGACGCAACGCAATGGCCGCACCTTTGGCGTCCAGCAGGCCCAACTCGACCGGGATCACGAACGGTAACTTCTCAACCTTGTCCGGGGTTGCCGGGCAGCTTTGACGGAACGTCAGGCTGTAGGTTTTCGCCGCCGAGTCGTAGGACTCGCTGACCGCCAAACGCGGTGTGCCAGCCTGGCTGTACCAGCGTTTGAACTGGGTCAGGTCGACACCGTTGGCGTCTTCCATTGCTTTAATGAAGTCGTCGCAGGTCACGGCCTGGCCGTCATGGCGATCGAAGTACAGGTCGCTGCCTTTGCGGAAGCCTTCGGCGCCGAGCAAGGTGTGGATCATGCCGACCACTTCCGAACCTTTTTCGTACACGGTCAGGGTGTAGAAGTTGGAAATCTCGATGAAGCTGTCCGGGCGCACGGCGTGAGCCATGGGACCAGCATCTTCGGCGAACTGGTGGGTGCGCAGGTACGCCACGTCCTGGATACGCTTGACCGTGGCCGAGTTCATGTCGGCGGAGAAGCCCGAATCGCGGAACACGGTGAAGCCTTCCTTGAGCGACAACTGGAACCAGTCGCGGCAGGTCACGCGGTTGCCCGACCAGTTGTGGAAGTACTCGTGGGCAACGATCGCTTCGACCCGCTGGTGCGCGGCGTCGGTGGCGGTTTCGGCGCGGGCCAGCACGGCGCTGGAGTTGAAGATGTTGAGGCCCTTGTTCTCCATGGCGCCCATGTTGAAGTCGTTGACCGCGACGATCATGAAGATGTCCAGGTCGTACTCGCGACCGTACACCTCTTCGTCCCAGCGCATGGATTTCTTCAGGCTGTTCATGGCGTGCTGGCACTTGTCGATGTTTTCCGGCTCGACATAAATGCGCAGTGCCACGGAGCGATCGGTCATGGTGGTGAAGGTGTCTTCGACGCACCACAAATCACCGGCCACCAGCGCGAACAGGTAGGCCGGTTTCTTGAACGGATCTTCCCAGGTCGCCCAGTGCCGGCCGTCTTCGCCCGGACCACTGGCAATCGGGTTGCCGTTGGACAGCAACACCGGATAGCTGTGCTGTTCAGCGACGACCGTGGTGGTGAACGTGCTCATCACGTCCGGACGGTCGAGGTAATAGGTGATCTTGCGGAAGCCTTCGGCCTCGCACTGGGTGCAGAACATCGTGCCGGATTTGTACAGGCCTTCCAGCGCGGTGTTGGTTTCCGGGTGGATCTTGACGCTGGTGTCGACCGTGAAGGTGGTGCTGGTCGGGTGCAGGGTCAGATGGTTTTCCGTCAACTGATAGTCGGCGGCGGTCAATTCGTTGTCGGCCAAGGTGACCGACAGCAATTCAAGCTGCTGACCATCCAGCACCAGCGGCGGCAAGCCCGGGCCACGCTCAGGATTGCGGCGCATTACCAGTTGCGCATGGACCAGGCTGTGGTCCTCGTACAACTCGAAGGTCAGGTGCGTCTCGTCGATCAGGTACTCGGGCGCCTGATAGTCCTTCAGGTAGATCATCTTCGGTTGTTCGGTGCGCATGCTGGAGTCCTTACTGATGCACGGCGAGCTGGTAGGCCGTGTATTTACGAATATTGATTACACCGGTGTCGAAAATCAGGTACTGGCCCTTGATTCCCAACAGCGTGCCTTCGGCGATCGGATTCTTGTCCAGGTTGAAGCTGACAATTTTGGCCGGGTATTGCTCGACCGGATAGTGGATTTCGAGCGTTTCTACATCGGTAATGGTCTGGATCGCCTGTAGGCCGAATCGTTCCTGCAAACCTTGCAATCCTTCGGCGCAACTGTCGAACAGCTGATCACGAACCTGCGCCAGGTCGACCGACACCGCGTCGCCCTTGAGTAAGGCACGCCAGTTGGTCTTGTCCGCTACCTGACTGCGGAACAGATCTTCGACGAAGCCCGACTGCTGACGGGTCGAAACCCGCATGATCGGCAGCGCCTGACGGGCGCCCTGATCGATCCAACGGGTCGGCAGCTGGGTGGCGCGGGTAATCCCGACCTTCACCCCAGAAGAATTGGACAGATACACAATGTGATCCGTCATGCAGAACTTCTCGCCCCACTCCGGCTCACGGCAGGTGCCAGCGTCGTAGTGGCAACGCTCCGGGCTCATGATGCAGATGTCGCACTGGGCCAGTTTGGTCATGCACGGGTAGCAGTAACCCTGGCTGAAACTGGTTTTGGTCTTGCGTCCACAATGAGTGCAGTGAATCGCTCCCAGGTATTCCAGACGCACCGTGGTCCCGATCAAGGGATTGACCGGCACCTCGACGTCGTCCAGACGAAACGCGTACTGCACGTTCGGCCCGTCAAGGCGCGCCGACATTTTGCTGATTGCACCGCGGCCAATCTCGATCAATGGACGGCATCCGATTTGAACAGGATATTCGGCACTTCGATCGACTTGGAGCCGCACTCCTGCACGCCCATGTAACCGGTGCGCTGGTCTTCGGGCAGGTTCTGGATTTCCCAGGCGATCATCGCTTGCAGCGACAGCTCGCGTTGTTCGGCGGTGAGTTTGCCACCGTCGGACCATTTACCGATTTCCACCGCCAGTTTCAGGCTCTGGTAGATATCGGGGGTGATGTTGTTGATCATTTCGTTAAAAGAGGACATCAAGGGCTCCGCGCTCTTTATTGACATAACTATTTAGGCGGCCAGTTTACGGCGGTTGTACAAACCACCCAACAAGCCGGTCAAGCATCCGACGAGCAACCCGCCGACGTGGGCCGCATTGGCAATTTCACCGAAGCCGATCATCGAGATCAGTCCCGACATACACAGCAGCAGCCACACCAGCATCATCACCAGCACGCCGCGTGGCAGGCGATAAGCCGGGTTTGGCGACAACAACTGAAAGATCCAGCAATGCCCGAGCAGGCCGTACAGCACGCCGGACAAGCCGCCAAACAGCGTCGGACCACTGAAAACAAACTGGGCGTAGTTCGAGACCAGGCCGAACAGCAACGTCAGGCCGATCAGGTTGATGCTGCCCTGGCGCGACTCGATGCGTCGCCCCAGTTCCCAGTACCACATGCCGTTCATGGCCAGGTGCAGGATGCCGAAGTGGATCAGCATCGGTGTCACCAGACGCCACCACTGCCCCGCCGCCAGGCTGTCAGCCAATGGCACGAAGTGGATGTACTCGCCGACAACCCGGAAATCGAGGAAGGTCAGCCAGCGCATCGTGTCGAGGTTTTCGCCCAGCAGCGTCACCGCACCGACAAGCAGGCTCAGCAGCAACACGAACGCCGTCGCCTTGGCGTGGCGCAGTTGCTCGACGAAACTTGGGCGCTGTATGGTTTGCGCCACCGGAATGTCCAGCTGTTGATCGGGATCACCGGCCGGGAAGCGTTCGTACAACGTGCGCACGTCTTCGCTGATGTTGGCCGGCACCCACAGCACCTGCTCACCCGCCTCTTCGCTGACCCGATGCGGCACCTGCATGCGCTGCAACAGTTTGACGAACCCGCTCAAGTCCACCGCCAGCGGCAGCCGTAAAACAGCAACGGCACTCATCGCAGTACCTCCGGGCGCTCGACATCGACCCAGACAAATTTATGCGGGTCGAGGCGGGTTTCCTGGTCCAGACGGTAGGCGACCAGTTTGCCGTAGAGCACGGCGCTGTAATCCAGGCAGGCCAGGTTCGGCCGGATCGGCACCGGTTTGCCGCTGCGCCAGTAATGGCCCACGAACAACAATGGCTCATCGACGCCATAGCGCAGCAAGGTGTTTTTTTCAGTGGACGACAGCGGCGTCCGGGCCACGGGTTCGGGCAAGGCGTCGGGCTGGAACACGATGTCTCCGTAGGTTTGCGGGTCGTCTTCCCAGAATTTGGTGCGGAAGAACGAACGCGTCAGGCCATCGCCGCTGGTCATGGTCAGACCATGAGGCAAGCGCATGTCAGTGCCGCGCAGCAGGCGGTCGAACACGGTGCAGGCGAAACTGCCCGGTACGGCCGAGGCCTGGAGGAAGTGCTCGTCGACACAGCCGTTGGGGAACAGGGCTCGCAGCGGTTCGATCAGGCCCGCGTCCCAGCAGGCATGCACCACCCGGAAACGCCCGGCATCGACGAACAATGGCATCTCATAGAACCATTGCAGGAAGTCATGCCAGTCAGCCGGATGGTCTTCGAATTGAGTCAGGGTTTCGTTCAGCAAACGGGCATGGCGCGGGGTGTGTTCACGCACGAACTGCTTGCCGCTGCCCGGAGGCGCCGGCGTGCTCCAGCCGAGGGCGTTGAATTCATGGTTACCCATGATGCACAGCGCCTGGCCGGCTTCGACCATATCGTGAACGATGTGCAGCGCTTCGCGAATCCGCGGGCCGCGGTCGATGATGTCGCCGACGAACACCGCCATACGCGACGGATGCCGCCAGACACCAGCGTTTTTTTGATAACCGAGCCGGTCGAGCAAGTGCTCAAGGGTCAGAGCGCAACCGTGCACGTCACCGATCAGGTCGTAGCTACGCGCGGGATCGAGCATCAGTCGCCTCCACCACCCAACTTGCTGCCCCAGCCGAGTTTGGTCCGGCAGACTTCATAGTAGTTGTGGTCGAGCGGGTGAATCAGCCGCAGTTTCTGGGCCTTCTTGCTGATCGTGATGGTGTCACCCGGCGCGCAGGTGAAATGATTCTGCCCGTCACAGGAGACTTGCGGGTAAATCTGCATATCTTTGGACACGACGATTTTCAGCTCACTGTTGCCATCGACCACAATCGGCCTGCCCGACAAGGTATGGGGGTACATCGGCACAATCACAATAGCGTCGAGCTTGGGATGCATGATCGGCCCGCCCGCCGACAGCGCGTAGGCAGTCGAACCGGTCGGCGTGGCGACGATCAGGCCATCGGCCTTCTGGCTGCAGACGAACTGGCCGTCGATGTACAACTCGAACTCGATCATCCGCGTCGATTTGCCGGGGTGCAGCACCACGTCGTTCAGCGCGTCGCCCTGACCGATGGCCTCGGCGTGACGACGGACTTCGGCTTGCAGCAGGAAGCGGTTCTCGACCAGATAGTGGCCGTCGAGCACTTCGGCGACTTTGACTTCCAGCTCATCGGGGCGAATATCGGTCAGGAAGCCCAGGCTGCCACGGTTGATGCCGAGCACCGGAATATTGTGTCGGGCCAGTGCGCGGGCGGCGCCGAGCAGGCTGCCGTCACCACCGACCACAATCACCATGTCACATACTTCGCCGAGCATCTTGCGCGACGAGGTTTGCAAGCCATGACCCGGCAAGACTTCGGCGATGGTGTCTTCGAGGATCACGTGCAGGTGACGATCGAGCAGAAACCGTTTCAGTCGGCGGACGGTATCCAGCACCTGAGAACTGCCCAGGCGACCGATGATGCCGATATTACGAAATTGCTCCATGAGGTTCCTGCGCGGCGGCGAAAAACACGATTATGGGCGAAAGCGCGGGATAGACAAAATCCTTTCAGCCACAACGGTGTACTCACGATTGAGGCTATGCTCGCAAGATGATCCTATTTCCCGATTTGCTGCAGTTACCCCACCAGTTGCGCCACCCCGAAGTGCGCGACCTGGCCTGGGTCATCCTCGCGCCGCCGATGCTTGGCGTCACGACGTGGCCGCAGCGTCACCCGCTGACCGGCAGTGACTGGGTACAAGCGCCTGATCAGCTGGAACGGTGGCTGCAGCAACTCGATCACGACAGTTATGACTTGCTGCACTGGCTGGCGCAGGCCCGAACCCGGCGATTGGGCTTGTACTACGAACGCCTCTGGCAATACGCCGTGCGGCACGCGCCGGGCATCGACCTGATTGCCGCCAACATGCCGATCCGCCGTGAAGGCCACACGCTGGGCGAGTTGGACATGCTACTGCGCGATCGTGACGGCGTGCATCATCTGGAACTGGCGATCAAACTTTACCTTGGCCCGCAAAATGGCGACGGACACGACACCGCGCAGTGGCTCGGCCCCGGCTGCCACGATCGGCTGGACCGCAAACTGGCCCATCTGACGCAGCATCAATTGCCGATTTCGGCGCGCCCGGAGAGCCGTGAAGTATTGGCGGCGCTGGATATCCAGCAGTTCAGTGCACATTTGTGGCTGGGCGGCTATCTGCTGTATCCGTGGCCGGGACCGGCCGAGCCACCGAATGGCGCACATCCCCAGCATTTACGCGGTAGCTGGCTGCACCAGAAGGACTGGGCACACTTTGTCGTGCAACGCCCGTTCGGTCGCTGGCAACCCCTGCCCCGCCATGCCTGGCTGGCACCGGCGCACTATCCGGTGGAGCAGACCTGGAGTACTGAACAACTGAATGCCTGGCTCAGCGATCTGGAGCCACTGGCCCCGGCGCAGTTGCTGGTGCGACTCACAGAAAACGCCCAGGGCGATTGGGAAGAAGCCGAGCGGCTGTTTCTGGTGGCGGATCTTTGGCCTAACGTTCCTGGCAGTGGCTGAGTTTTGTAGCGTCTGGATAGGCCTCTTCGCGAGCAAGCCCGCTCCCACACTGGATCTCCTTATGACGAAGATCCAATGTGGGAGCGGGCTTGCTCGCGAATGGGCCAACTCGGTCTAGATGGACAACCGCACAGCCAACGCCGCCAACGTCACCAACAAAACAGGCACCGTCAGCACAATCCCGACCTTGAAGTAATACCCCCAGCCGATCCGAATGCTCTTGCGCTCCAGCACATGCAACCACAGTAACGTCGCCAGGCTACCGATCGGCGTAATCTTCGGCCCCAGATCACTGCCGATGACGTTGGCGTAGATCATCGCCTCCTTCACCACCCCGGTCGCCTGGCTGGCATCGATTGACAGCAAACCGATCAGCACCGTCGGCAGATTGTTCATCATCGAGGACAGCAGCGCCGTCAGCACGCCCGTGCCCATGGCGGCGCCCCACACGCCGTAACCGGCAAAACCATCCAGCCATCCGGCCAGATACCCCGTGAGCCCCGCGTTGCGCAGGCCATACACCACCAGGTACATGCCCAGCGAGAAAATCACGATATGCCACGGTGCTTCCTTGATGACTTTGCGGGTAGAAATCTTGTGACCACGGGCGGCAATGGCCAGCAGCAACGCCGCGCACACCGCAGAAATGGCACTGATCGGAATCCCCAGCGGTTCCAGAGCGAAGCAGCCGAGCAGCAGAATCACCAACACGGCCCAACCGGCATAAAACGTGGCTTGGTCGTGGATCGCTGAAGCCGGATGCGCCAGTTGTTCGGGGTCGTAATCCTTGGGAATGTCACGACGAAAAAACCACATCAGCATCGCCAGGGTCGCCGCGACACTCACCAGGTTGACCGGGATCATCACCGCCGCGTAACGGTTGAAACTGATGTGGAAGAAGTCAGCGGAAACGATGTTCACCAGGTTCGACACAACCAACGGAAGACTCGCCGTGTCAGCGATGAAACCGGCGCCCATGACGAACGCCAGGGTCGCCGCCGGAGAAAAGCGCAACGCCAGCAGCATGGAAATCACGATGGGCGTGAGAATCAGCGCCGCCCCGTCGTTGGCGAACAACGCCGACACCAACGCGCCGAGCAGCACCATATAAGCAAACAGCTTGCGTCCGCTGCCCCGCCCCCAACGGGCGACGTGCAGCGCCGCCCAGGCAAAGAACCCCGCCTCGTCCAACAGCAGACTGATGACAATCAGCGCGACAAAAGTCCCGGTGGCGTTCCAGATAATCTGCCACACCAGCGGGATGTCGCTCAGGTGTACGACCCCGAAAATCAGCGCAAGCACCGCGCCGAATACCGCACTCCAGCCAACACCAAGGCCTTTTGGCTGCCAGATCACCAAAGTGATGGTCAGCAGGAAAATCAACGATGCGGTCAACATGCAGTGCAGCCTTGTCGGAAAAACAAACCGCGATTCAGCCGCAACACACGAGCGGAGTAAAGCCCAAACTTGCTGCCTCCCCCTAAACGCACCGGGGTCGATGTAGCAGCTGCCGAGCCTGCGAGGCTGCGTTCGGCGACGCAGTCGTCGTGAATCAGGCACCGCGGTGTCCCAGGAATACCGCGTTCGCAGGGTTTACGACGACTGCGTCGCCGAACGCAGCCTCGCGGGCTCGGCAGCTGCTACCACAGATCAATGTGCTATAGCCGAATCACATGCCCCTCGATCGGTGCGATCTGGCCGTGGAACAGCCGGGCAATCACGCTCTGCGCGGCTTCATAGCCTTTGTCCTCGACCACTTCCAGCAATGGTTTATCAGCCGCGGTCAACTGCCGGTAGAAACGCTGCAAACCCTCACCAATATGCTGACTGACCCCTTCTGGGCCCCACTCGGTATTGCGCTTGCGGATCTGGATCGGCGCAAAAAAGAACACCGGTTGCGGCCCTTCAATGGCCGTCAATCGAGCCTCATCGGTGCTTTGCGCAGAACCGGCGAAGCAGCTGTAAACCAACTGCCCGGCAAAATGCTGGTGCACCTGATCTCGCAAATCCAGGTCGCCGGAAAAATCCACATACAACGTAGGGCGGTCATTGGCCAGGTTCGCCAGTTCTGCGTAGGCCACCGTTCGCTCGTAACAACCGAGTTTCTCGACAAACGCCTTGTTGCCGGTCGAGGTCAGGGCCACCCGCTCCAGGTCAGGCTGATTTTCCAGGCAGACCGCCGTGCCATAGGCGGTTTTACTCGAAGCGCTGGAGAACACCAGCCGGGTCGCGCCAAAGAACTGCTTGTCCTGAAGGAAATCCGCCAGCATCGACGAGGTCAGGAACAGCGGTTTGAGCAAAATCTGCAGGTTTTCGGTTTCTGGGCTGTAGTACGAATCCCAACTGCAACGGGTGTATTGATTGTAGGCCGACGTCAGTGCCTGCCGATGCTCGGCGGCGTCATAAAAACCACGCTCGGAGACCCGTTCCGGGCGCATCCACAGATGGCTGGCAATTGGAAAGTACCCGTAGAAGCGCTCCCCGACTTTGATACCTGCCACATCAGACGCAATGACATCAGCAAAGCCCCACGCCGGGACGTGTCCCCATTCCGCCAACTCTGTAGGAAAGAACTCCCAGTAGTTCATCGAATTACCATAGGCCGCGTAGGTAATGTTGTTGGTGGTCAACGCGCACCGGTCGATTTTAAAAATCACCTCGCCGGCCGCCGGAATCAGGCTACGTTGCTCCTGCTCGATTCGGCTTTGGTCAAGGGCGTTTTTGCGGGTGATCAGCCGTGTTACCGTGCTCGAACTTTGCATCTTTCAGACTCCTGCTGCGAGTGAATGGCGGGTAGCACCAGAGTAGTGGCAGCCGATGAAGAGCGGGTTCGGAAACAACAAGGGCATCGCGCCCACCCTCAATCCCCGCGCAAAGCCGCTGAAACGGCCGAGCCAGGCCCGGGCGATTTTCACCGTAGAGGCAATTTACGAAGCGTTTGTTCGGATTTGGCAACGCGACGGCTGGTCGGGGTTGACCACGCGCGCGGTGGCCCTGGAAGCAGGCGTTGCCATTGGCACGTTGTACGATTACTTCCCGAGCAAGGAAGCCTTGTTGTCAGGCTACATTCGGCATTGCCTGGACGCCTTGTTACTGCGCCTTGATGAGTACGTCGTGCACGCGAAAGAGCTGAACTGGCCCGTCCGGGTCAAACGCTTGATACGCCTGACCTGCGATCCGAACGATACGTTTCAACCATTGTTCAACGATGATGTGTTGGCGATCGAACACCGGATCGCCGAACCCAAACATCACCGACGGCTATTCCAGGAGTTGTCGCAAAAATGGCGTGAAGCCTTCGTCTCCTGCGAGGACTTGCCCACTCAGCCGCCAGCATCAGCCATTGATGCCTGGGTCATCATGGCCTGGGGTGGCCGTCGTTATTGCATCACTGCACAACCGGCGGCGGAACAAACCGCCGCGTGGCTGTCGGAAATGGAAGCGATGATCTGTAGCCGACTGGCCAGCCCCCTGTAACCCAGGGGATTTGTCACGCTTTCTTATGTTGTTCGACCCAAAGACCATAAGCATTGATGAATTTTTGCAAAAACGGTTTTAGCGACTCGGACAGGTTACCCGCCTCGTCGAACGCTGAACCGGCATGGCTCAAGTAGGCTTCCGGTTGCTGCATGCAAGGCACATCCAGAAACACCATGGACTGGCGCAGGTGGTGGTTGGCGCCAAAACCGCCGATAGCGCCCGGTGAAGCACTGATCACTGCTCCAGGTTTTCCGCTCCAGGCACTCTTGCCATAGGGACGCGAACCCACATCGATCGCGTTCTTCATCGGCGCAGGCACCGAACGGTTGTATTCGGGGGTGACGAACAGCACCGCGTCGGATGAGCTCACTTGTTGCCGGAAAGTGCTGTAGGCTGCCGGCGGTGAAGCACCATCGATGTCCTCGTTGTAGAGCGGCAGATCGCCGATTTCGACGATAACCAGTTTGAGATTGGCAGGCGCCAGGTCGGCCAGGGCCAGCGCCACCTTGCGATTGATCGATTCCTTTCTCAAGCTGCCGACCAGTACAGCGATCGTATAGACGTTGCTCATGGAAGATTCTCGACTGTCCGATGGAAAGAGCTTGTAGTTATAGATGACGATTCAAGCAGTGGGCGACTGAAAAACGCCGCCCCTGACTATTTTTTTCCTGTAGGAAAACTTACCTCGCCCAACCACGGTCTACAGAGCCGCAAATTGAGTGATTTATCCCCAGAGGTTCTAAGCAGATGGCAGCAGTACTCGTCGGTCAGTTCCATGCAAGAGACGCGGAAGGCCGCGTTTATTCCGTGCATGAGTTCCAGGAATCCACCCCGTCGGCAGACGGTCTCACTGGCTCGGTGCCTGTCACCACTTATAAGCTGGCCATTGGCGATCGCGTTAAGAAGCTCGATGACAACCAGTTTGTGCTGGTGCAATCGGACGTCACTATCGTGCGCGAGCCCGACACCTATGTCGGCAGCCGGCCGGAAACCAACGTCGCTTCATAACCCCGTGTTATGAGCAGAAGTCATATGCGCGCACTTGAGTTAGGATTCAGCCACTGACTCCCTCACCTGCTGAACATGGACTTCACGCATGCGTTTACGTCATATCGAAGTGATCCAGGCGCTCCTGCAGACCGGTCACCTGGGCACCGCCGCCGAATGGCTGCAGTTGCCTGTGGCCGAAGTCGAAGGGATTCTGCGCGACGCCGAGGATCAGTTGGGTTTCATGCTGTTTTCCAGCGTGCGTGGACGCTTGCAGGCCACGCGCGAGGCGCGGGAGTTGCAGGTCCAGATCGCCCACGTCTATGAAGCGCTCGAGCCGGTCCAGCGGCTGGCCAACAGCCTCAAGCAATATCAGGCTCCGCCCTTGCGGATCGTCTGCACGCCGCCCCTGTCACAGCAGCTATTGCCACAGAGCATTGCCGCCCTGCGCCGACGCCTCCCTGACGCGCCTTGCACCCTTCTGAGCCAACCGACCCGCGAGATCGTCAGAAACCTGCTGCTGCGCGAAAGCGATCTGGGCCTGAGCCTGCATGACCCCGATCACGCCGACATTCATTGCCAGGTGATCGCCCAAGGCAAACTTCAGCTGCTGGCACCCCACGGCTGGTTGCAACCCAAACAAAAGTACATCTCGCTGCAGGACCTGGCCGGCCAATCGATGGTGGGCCTGGAAGGTCATGATCCGCTGAGCCCGGCGCTGGAAAACAAACTGCATGCCCTGCGCCCTGCCCCGGTCATTCAAACCCGGGTACAGACTCACCAGATGATGCGCAGCATGGTCGAGGCCGGTGAAGGTCTGGCCATCGTCGACCCTTTCACCGCCCTCGGGGCTAAATCGGCCGGGCTGGATGCCTGCCCGCTGGCGCCTGCCGTGCCGATCAGCCTTTATGCCTTGACCCTCAAGAACGGCGAGCCATCGCCAGCGGTTCAGGCATTGCTGAGCATCATCACGGAACAAGCCGTGGCGATGTTGGCGAACTAACCGGGGTTTCCAGCGGATTATCGAACAATCGATACCAGAACAGCGCCACTTCGGCGGTGTTCGGATCGATCCCGCGATAACGCAGATGATCGATCCCGCCCAAGACGTAACCGCGGCGCTCATAGAGCCGGCAGGCCCCCAGGTTGTTGTTCTGGGTTTCAAGCATGATGCCCGGCAGTTTCTTTTTGCGGCTCCAGAACTGCGCCACATCCAGCAGGGCCTTGGCCACGCCATGACGGCGCGCCGGCGCATGCACCGCCAACTCGTCGATATGGGCAAAGCCGTTCCAGTTGGTGCTGACCACCAGGTGACCCACGGGCTCATCATCGAGATAAGCCATGAAAATCGCGCTGTCAGCGGCATCGCGGAAACTGCTGAACTCTTCGGGATCGATGCCGTAGCACTTTCGATAAGGCGTGATCGGCGTTACCGGCCACTGCTCCACCGGTTTACCGATTTCGGCGGCGCCGTAGACCGCGACTTCAAAACTGAAATCGCTGCCCCAGATATAGGCGGCAAAACCTTCGTCGGCAACGCGCACCGACAGCCCTGGGTATTTCGGATTCATGATCGGTTGCATACTGGGAAAGGTCCTCATTCCTTGATGCAATCAACGGTGTAATGCCGTCCATTGCCCTCGTCTTCGTGTTGCAATCCGTGCACATCAGCGACAAACCCCGGGAAGCTGCTATCGAACGTGCGCGCAAATGCCAGGTAATCGATGATCGAGCGCGTCGACTCGGTAAAGCGCTCGCCGGGCATGATCAACGGAATCCCCGGCGGGTACGGCACCAGCATGACAGCGGCGATCCGCCCATTCAGAGCATCGATCGACACCGCTTCAACTTCGCCACGCACCAATTGATCATAGGCGTCAGAAGGCTTCATGGCGATTTCCGGCAGCACGGTGTACATGCGCTTGAGGTGTTTGGCCGTGGCATTGCTGCGGTAGCAGGCGTGCAATTGATCGCACAGATCGCGCAAACCCATACCCTGATAGCGAGCGACATTCTCTTGCGCCACGCACGGCAGGCAAGTCGCGAGGCTGACATTGGCATCGTAGCTGCGCTTGAACTCCAGCAACTCGGTCAGCAGTGTGCTCCATTTACCCTTGGTGATGCCCATGGAGAACAGCACGAGGAACGAATACAGCCCGGTCTTTTCAACGACCAGCCCACGCTCCCAAAGGAATTTGCTGACCACCGCCGCCGGAATCCCGCGCGGGCTAAGGGCGCCGCCAGCCGTCAGGCCCGGCATCACCAACGTGACCTTGATTGGATCAAGCAGCACGTAGTCGTCGGTCACGTCGCCAAAGCCGTGCCAGTCGGCGTCGGGTTCCAGCAGCCAGTCATCGGTGACCACACGATTGATGCCTTCCACCGACGGTGGCTGCCAGATGGAAAACCACCAATCGTCAGCGGCGATGTGCTGGCGCAAATTGGCCAGCGCCCGGCGAAAACTCAGCGCTTCGTCGAACATTTCCTGCAACAGCGAACGCCCGGCGGGGCCTTCCATCATGGCCGACGCCACATCCAGCGAAGCGATGATGCTGTACTGCGGTGAGGTGGAGATGTGCATCATGAACGCTTCATTGAAGCGATCCCGATCCAGCTGCCGCGCGCCGCCGTCCTGGACGTGAATCATCGACGCCTGGCTGAACGCCGCCAGCAGTTTGTGGGTGGAATGGGTGGTAAACACCAGCGGGCCGTCGTCACTGCGGGACGTGCCCATGCCGTAACGTCCGGCGAAGAACTCGTGAAACGCCGCGTAGGCGTACCAGGCCTCATCGAAGTGCAAGACCTCGACGCTGTTGCCTAACTGCTGTTTGATCAGCTCAGCGTTGTAGCAGAGGCCGTCGTACGTCGAATTGGTCACCACCGCCAACTTGACCTTGGGCGCCCGGCCCTTGGTCAGCGGGCTGGCGTCGATCTTGGCCTGAATCGATTCGCGGCTGAATTCGCTCAACGGAATCGGACCGATGATCCCCAGCTCATTGCGCTCCGGGCACAGGTACAGCGGGATGGCGCCAGTCATGATGATCGAGTGCAATATCGACTTGTGGCAGTTGCGATCCACCAACACCAAGTCATCGCGAGCAACCATTGAATGCCAGACGATTTTGTTGGCGGTCGATGTGCCATTGATCACGAAGAAAGTGTGATCGGCGCCGAAATTGCGGGCAGCACGGGCCTCCGCTTCTGCCAGCGGACCAGTGTGATCGAGCAAAGAGCCGAGTTCCGGCACCGACACCGACAAATCGGATCGCAGGGTATTTTCCCCGAAGAACTGGTGAAACGCCTGACCTACCGGGCTCTTGTGGTACGCCACACCGCCGCCATGGCCGGGCGTGTGCCAGGAATAATTCGAGTCAGCCGTGTGCTGCACCAGCGCTTTGAAAAACGGCGGCAGTAGACCATCCAGATATTTGCGTGCCGCTCGAGCGACCTGTCTGGCCAGAAAAGGCACGGTGTCTTCGAACAGATAAAGAATCCCGCGCAGCTGATTGAGTTCGGCCATGGCGTCGGCCGGAGCGTTCTCCAGGGTCACCTGCTCACCCAGTGCGAAGATTGGCAAGTCGGGCGCGCGCACCCGCGCCAGGCCAATCAGCTCGGCCATGTTGTGCAATAGATGAGAGTGAGTGCTTGCGTCTTCGGCCGCAATCAACATGCAGGAAAGACCGTGATGGGTCGAGGCGACCAGACGCCCTTCGGTGTAATCCACCGCCGAGACAATGCTGAAGCCTTCCTGCTCCAGCTCCCGGGCGATGCCACGCACGCGATCACCGGCGACGGTGTCGGCCTTGATGTCGCGATGGACGATCAGGACCGGGAATTTCAAATCTTTATACATGGGGCTCAGTGTCCTGAGGCGGCAGACCGTGGTCCGCCAATCACCTCAGGGTAGAGGGTTCGAGCGCATGTGGCGAGCGTGATGCCCTAAAATGGGTCATCGGGCGCGGTACGCCTTATCAAGATCAAAAGATCGCAGCCTCGTTTCACTCGACAGCTCCTACAACGGAATGCGTAACCCGTAGGAGCTGTCGAGTGAAACGAGGCTGCGATCTTTTTCCGAAGCGCCTACGCCTGAGCCTTGGCCTCGGCCAGTTGCTGCCAGAGCGATGGGGCGCCGGCGGATTTGGCGATGGTTTCCAGGCGTGCCACGTGTTGGGCCAGGTCATCTTCGCTGGCACGAATGATACGTGTCGGTTGACGATCGACCGGCAGACGGCGGATCTCGGTGGCGGAATTGTCCGCACCTTCCCCGGAACCATTGCCGTCGGAAGCATTACCGGCCAGGGACAGGCTGGTCTGGCCGCCCGTCATGGTCAGGTAAACGTCGGCGAGGATCTCGGAGTCGAGCAAGGCGCCGTGCAGTTCACGACCGGAGTTGTCGACGCCATAGCGCTTGCACAAGGCGTCGAGACTGTTGCGCTGCCCCGGGTGACGTTCCCGGGCCATCATCAGGGTGTCGAGGATCGAGCAGTGCTGCGTGATGTCCGCACGATCATGCTGGCCCATCAGGGCGAATTCGTTGTTGATGAAGCCAACGTCGAACGCCGCGTTATGGATGATCAGCTGCGCACCCTTGATGAATTCAAAGAACTCATCGGCCACTTCAGTGAAGCGCGGCTTGCCGACCAAAAATTCGTTGGTGATGCCGTGGACGCCAATGGCGCCTTCATCACTCTCGCGGTCCGGTTGCAGGTAAACGTGGAAATGCCGGCCCGTCAGGCGCCGACCGATCAACTCGACACAACCGATTTCGATAATCCGGTGGCCGTCGGTCACCGGCATGCCGGTGGTTTCGGTATCGAGTACAACGGATCTGGTGGCCATCAGTGCTCAGCTCTCAACGGGTCATTCGTGCAAAAGCGGCGATGTTAACACGCCCGCCGGGGTCTTTCAGATACACCATGTTGTACCCATTCGCGAGCCTGCTCGCGAATGGCGCGACGCGGTGCATCGGTAGTTCCGGTATCAAGCCTGTTTATAACCGCGCACTTCATCCACGCCACGGTTGGCCAATTGGTCAGCCCGTTCGTTGCCGTGGTGACCGATGTGGCCACGCACCCATTTCCAGGTAACGTTGTGGCGATTGACCTGCTCATCCAGAAGCTTCCACAGATCAGCGTTTTTCACCGGTTCTTTCGCGGCGGTTTTCCAGCCGCGCTTCTTCCAGTTGTCCATCCACTCGTTGATGCCTTTCATCACATACTGCGAGTCGGTGACCAGCAGCACGTCGCAGGAACGCTTGAGTTCTTCCAGGCCGCGGATCGCGCCCATCAGCTCCATGCGGTTGTTGGTGGTGTTGGCTTCGCCGCCCCACAGTTCTTTTTCAATGCCCTTGCACACCAGCAAAGCGCCCCAGCCGCCAGGACCAGGATTGCCTTTGCAGGCGCCGTCGGTGAAGAGTTCTACGCTATCGCTCATGCCAATCTATCCAGAAAATGCGGTGGCTCGATGATCGGTGATCGACGATGCCCGAGGCCAGGGCAAGCCCGGCCGGGAAAATAAAAAGTGTATTACGGATCGATGCGGCGACGATTGACCTTGGCCATCGGCAATGGAATCAGCTTGCCCATCGGTTCGCGCCGCTCCTGACGGACGGGCCGCAGGCCCACCACGATCTTGCGCGCCACCAATAAATAGAAGCCGCCACCCGACAGTTGCCAGTCACCGGCCATGCGCTCCCAACCGGCCAGACGAGCCTGCCAGGCGGGTGACGCAAGCGGCGGACGATAGCACCCGAAGCGGCGTTTCTCCAGCGCGAAACCCAGCAGGTTCAGCCAGTCACCGACCCGCGACGGGGAGATGCAGCGAGCCTTGCGCAAGGCGTCGTGAGCAAAAACGTGACGCAAGCCCCAGGTACTCCAGGGGTTGATCCCGACGATCAGCAGATGCCCGCCGGGCCGCACGCTGCTCGCCGCTTCGCGCAGCAGACCGTGGGGCGACAGGCAGAAATCCAGCCCATGCTGCAACACCACCACATCGGCGGCATGCTCGCTCAAAGGCCACGCCTGCTCTTCGCAGACGATCTCGACACCCGGCAACGGCGCACCGAGCCGCACATTGCGCTGGACTTGCGGCGCCGACGGCGGCGTCTGGGCCGACGGGCCGTAATGCACCAGGTAGCCACCGAAGAACCGTCCCAACTCGTCTTCGAGCATGCGACGTTCTTCGTCCAGCAGAAATTGCCCGATGGGGCCAGACAGCCATTCACGGGCCGCGCTGATCAATGTCAGCCATTCAGGATCAGCCTGAGCGAACGCTTTATCGGTCATTGCATTCTCCAACGCGCCAGGAAGTTCTAAGATGCGCCATTGTTTTCTGCTTGGCGAATCCGACGATGATACAGATCAGTGCCCTGCCCGCCTTCACCGACAACTACATCTGGTTATTACAAGACCACCGCACCCAGCGCTGCGCCGTGGTCGATCCGGGCGATGCCGCGCCAGTGCAGGCCTGGCTCGCAGCGCATCCGGGTTGGGTGTTGAGTGATATTTTGATCACTCACCATCATCATGACCACGTCGGCGGCGTCGAGCAGCTGAAAAAAGCGACAGACGCGACTGTCTACGGTCCGGCCAGCGAAACCATCCCGCTGCGGGACGTGGCGCTCAAGGACAACGACCGCGTCAGCGTGCTGGGCTGTGACTTCGATGTCTTTGCCGTCCCCGGCCACACCCTGGGGCATATCGCCTATTACCATCACGGTTTGCTGTTCTGCGGTGACACCCTGTTCGCTGCCGGTTGCGGACGCTTGTTCGAAGGCACGCCGGAGCAAATGCATACCTCACTGACCCGCCTCGCCGCGCTGCCTGAAGATACGCTGATCTACTGCACTCACGAGTACACCCTGAGCAACCTGAAGTTTGCCGCAGCGGTCGAACCAGGCAATCCGGACACCGCCGCACGTCTGGAAAAAGTCACCGTACAACGTGAAGCAGGGATCATGACGCTGCCCTCTACTCTGGCGCTTGAAAAGCTTACCAACCCGTTTTTGCGTGTCGACGAAACATCCGTTAAAGAAAAAATGGACGAACGGAATGGAACCCAAAACCGGGCTCCGAGTGCGGTTTTTGCTGCCCTACGTGCCTGGAAAGATAAGTTCTAAGTGGCCATCACGCTGGTACAAAAATTCTGAATGGTTGACCGCAGGGGGTACGCTTTCTAGAATCGCCCGACATTTTTGCCCGGAACTTACTTCCAGCCAATGTCGTCATCTATTCGTAAAGCCATCAATTCAGACGCATTGACCCGCTTGGCTCAAGCCATTGCGGTGGCTGTGTCCGCCACTCTGGCGGGCTGTTCCAGCCATGTGCCGCAGACCGACGCGGCACACACTCCGAACATCGCCGCCCGGGCCAAGCAGAAACCTATCTGGCTCAGCGAAAAACCGACGCCGCAAATTCCACAAGATGTCTGGGAGCGCATGCGCCAGGGCTTCCAGTTGCAGGACAACGTGGGCGTCAACCCGCGCATCGAGCAACAGCGCCTGTGGTTCGCCAGCAACCCGTCCTTCCTCGAAAACGCCGGCGAACGCGGCAGCCTCTACATTCACTACATCGTCGAACGCCTTGAAGAACGCAACATGCCGCTGGAACTGGCGTTGCTGCCAGTGATTGAAAGCGCCTACAACCCGATGGCCTATTCCCGGGCCGACGCGGTTGGCTTGTGGCAATTCATCCCTTCCACCGGGCGTTACTTCAACCTGCGTCAAACCCGTTTCTATGATGGCCGTCGCGATATCACCGCCTCGACCACCGCGGCCATGGATTACCTGACCCGCCTGCACGACATGTTCAACGGCGACTGGCTGCTGGCCCTGGCGGCCTACAACGCCGGCGAAGGCACTGTAAGCCGGGCCATCGAGCGTAACGAAAAGCTCGGCTTGCCGACCGATTACTGGAACCTGCCGCTACCGGCCGAAACCCAGGCCTACGTGCCGAAGCTGCTGGCCTTGTCGCAAGTGGTGCTGGCACCTGAAGCCTACGGCGTGAACCTGAACCCGATCGCTAACGAACCGTACTTCCAGGTCGTCGAAATCAACCAGCGCATGGACCTGTCCAAGGTCGCCGCGGTGGCTAACATCGACGAAGACGAACTGTTCCAGCTCAACCCGGCCTTCAAGCAGCGCACCACCATCGACGGTCCACAGCATTTGCTGGTGCCAACGTCCAAGGCGCAGCTGCTGACTGCCAGTCTGTCGACCATGCGCCCTGAAGAGTTGATCAGCAAGAAGCCGCTCAAGCCGGTATTCGAAGGCTCGGACGACTCCGAAATTGCCAGTCTCAAACGCGCTTATCGCGTTAAACGCGGCGACAACCTCGGCACCATTGCCAAGGCCAACAAAGTCGACATCAAGGACCTGCAGCGCTGGAACAAGCTGACCGGCAAGAACCTCAAGGTCGGCCAGACACTGGTCATGCAGGACACGGCCAAGCGCTCTTCCGGACGCGTCAACACTGTCGTAGCCGCGAACAGCAAAGCAAACAGCAACGCTGACAAACAGAAGCCGCAGACCCAATACAAGGTCCAGCAAGGCGACTCGCTGTACATGGTTGCCAAGCGTTTCAACGTTGAAATGCAACACCTCAAGCGCTGGAACCCGCGTGTCGGCCAGGCGCTGAAGCCTGGTCAGATGCTGACGGTGGCTTCCCCACGCTAAAATGAGCCCCCGATTTCAGGGGCTTTTTTTTTGAGATGTAATGACGAACGCTTTTGTGGCGAGGGAGCTTGCTCCCGCTCGGTTGCGCAGCAACCGCTGAATCTGCAACACGCTGTGTCATCAATCACCGCATACCCGTTTTGGGGCCACTTCGCGACCCAGCGGGAGCAAGCTCCCTCGCCACAGGTTCGCGTGTGCAGGCCAATCCATCAACAATTAACCCTGCATTAAGTCCCGTCTTTTTCCTGTCGATACAAGCTGTTACTGTACGGGCCACAAAGCCCAAGCCGCCTGGATCGGATCCCTGACTTGAAGCGTCCCCTCCTCCTGCTCCTGATCAGCCTGGCCTTGAGCTCCCCCGCAAGCGCGACGATCAGCGAAAGCCATGGTTATGCGCAGTTCGGCACGCTCAAGTACCCGGCCAGATTTACCCACTTCGACTGGGTCAACCCGCAAGCGCCCAAGGGCGGTACGTTGCGGGTGATGGCGTTTGGCACCTTCGATACGCTCAATCCCTACACCTTCAAGGGTTCAAGTCCGGTTTCCACGCCGAACTTCCTGCAATACGGCATCAACGAGCTCAATGAACCGTTGATGGTCGGCACCGGCCAGTACGCGCCGTCCGGCGATGAGCCGACCTCCAGCTATGGTCTGATCGCCCAATCGGTGGAATACAGCGAAGACCGCAGCTGGGTGGTGTTCAACCTGCGCCCCGAAGCGCGCTTCCATGATGGCACGCCGATTACCGCCTATGACGTGGCGTTTTCCTACCGCTTGCTGCTCAAGGAAGGCCATCCGCAATACCGCACCAACCTTCAGGAAGTGTCGCGGGTCGACATCCTCAACCCGCAGCGCATTCGTTTCGTCTTCAAGCGCGCCGGCAATCCGTTGCTGATCCTGCGCCTGGGCGAATTGCCGGTGCTGCCCCAGCATTACTGGAAAGGTCGTGACTTCAAGGCCACCACCTTCGAACCGCCACTGGGCAGCGGACCGTATCGCATTACGTCGGTAGAGCCTGGGCGTCAGATCATTTTCGAACGGGTCAAGGATTACTGGGGCAAGGACCTGCCGGTCAATCGCGGCAAATACAACTTCGATCGCATGGAAGTCGAGTTCTACCGCGACAGTGACGTCGCGTTCGAAGCCTTCAAGGCCGACGAATTCGACATCTACATCGAGCATCAGGCGAAGAACTGGGACAACGGCTACAGCTTCCCGGCGGTACGGCGCGGCGATGTCATCAAGGCGCAAATCCCGCATCAGATCCCGACCCAGAGCCAGGGTCTGTTCATGAATTCCCGGCGCCCGGCCTTCTCCGAAACCAAAGTCCGTGAAGCGCTGGGCCTGATGTTCGACTTCGAGTGGACCAACCGCACCCTGTTCAGCGGCGCTTACAAGCGCGCCATGAGTTACTACCCCAACAGCGAGTTCTCCGCGACAGGCCTTCCGGTCGGCCATGAATGGCTGATGCTCACGCCGTATCGCGAGCAGTTGCCCGCCAAGCTGTTCACCGAGCCGTTCAGCCTGCCGCAGACCCAAGGGCGCGGAATCCCCCGGGAAACCATGCGCAAAGCCCTGAGCCTGCTTGCCGAGGCCGGCTGGAAGCTCAGCGGCCAGCATGTTCAGAACGCCGCTGGCCAACCGTTGCGTTTGGAGATCCTGCTGGTCAACCCGAACCTGGAGCGCATCCTTCAGCCTTACGTCGAGAACCTCGCCAGCATCGGCATCGATGCGCGGCTGCGCACGGTCGATCGCGCCCAGTACAAACAGCGCCTCGATCAGTTCGATTTCGACATGATCCTGATGACCCTCAACCAGACGCTCAGTCCGGGCCTGGAACAATGGCAGTACTTCCATTCCAGCCAGGTCGGGGTCAAGGGCAGCAAAAACTACGCCGGCATCGCCAATCCGGTGGTCGACCATTTACTCGAACAATTGCTCGCCGCCCAGACCCGCGATGAACAGGTCGCCGCCGGCAAGGCCCTGGACCGGGTGCTGCTGTGGCAGCACTACATCATTCCCAACTGGTACCTCAATTATCACCGCCTGGCCTACCGCAACCGGTTCGCCTTCGTCACCACGCCGCCCTACACGTTGGGCCTGAGCGCTTGGTGGCTGAAATCTTCGGAGAAAGATCGATGAAACCCGTACGCACCCTGCTCCTGCAGGCCAGCGGTCTGTTGTTCGCCGGGCTGGCCTGTGCCGCCCCGCAACATGCCCTGACCCTGTACAACGAGCCGCCGAAATACCCGGCCGATTTCAAACATTTCGATTACGTGAACCCCGACGCGCCCAAAGGCGGGATTTTCCGTCAGGCCGGTTTCGGCGGCTTTGACAGCCTCAATCCCTTCATCAACAAGGGTGTCGCGGCCGACGATATCAGCATGATCTACGACACCCTGGCCAAACAGGGCCTGGATGAACCGTTCACCGAGTACGGTCTGGTCGCCGGCAAGATCGAAAAAGCCCCGGACAACAGCTGGGTGCGCTTCTACCTGCGCCCCGAAGCGCGCTTCCATGACGGGCATCCGATGCGCGCCGAGGACGTGGTGTTCAGCTTTCAGACTCTGATCAAGGACGGCGCGCCGCTGTACCGCGGTTACTACAGCGATGTCGAGGAAGTGGTCGCTGAAGATCCGCTGACGGTGCTGTTCAAGTTCAAACACAACAACAACCGTGAACTGCCGCTGATCCTCGGCCAGTTGCCGGTGCTGCCCAAGCATTGGTGGGCGACGCGCGATTTCACCAAGGGCAACCTGGAAATACCGTTGGGCAGCGGCCCGTACAAGGTCAGCGAAGTCAAGGCCGGGCGTTCGGTGCGCTATGAGCGGGTCAAGGATTACTGGGCCAAGGACCTGCCGGCGAACCGCGGGTTCTACAACTTCGACGTGATGACCACCGACTACTACCGCGACAACACCGTGGCCCTGGAGGCGCTCAAGGCCGGGCAGTTCGATTACTGGCTCGAAATGGCAGCCAAGAACTGGGCCAACGCCTACAACATTCCGGCCGTCACCGAGGGCCGGTTGATCAAGGAACAGATCCCCAACGGCAACCCCACCGGCATGCAAGGCTTTGTATTCAACCTGCGCCGCCCGGTGTTTCACGACGTACGCGTGCGCCAGGCCCTGACCCTGTTGCTGGACTTCGAATGGACCAACAAGCAACTGTTCAACGGCGCCTACGCGCGCACCCGCAGTTATTTCGAGAATTCGGAAATGGCGGCCAGCGGCCTGCCGGACGCCGATCAATTGGCGATCCTCGACCCGTTCCGCGGCAAGATTCCCGAGCAGGTGTTCAGCGAGGCGTTCCAGAACCCGCTGACCGACGCCAGCGGCATGATCCGCACCCAGCAGCGCAAAGCCTATCAACTGCTGCAAGAGGCGGGCTGGCGGATCGTCGATGACAAGATGGTCGACGCCAATGGCAAACCGGTGACCATCGAGTTCCTGTTGGCCCAGACCGAATTCGAGCGGGTGCTGCTGCCGTTCAAGCGCAACCTGAGCGATCTGGGGATTGACCTGGTGATCCGCCGGGTCGACGTCTCGCAGTACATCAACCGCGTGCGCTCACGGGACTTCGACATGATCGTCGGCAGCTTCCCGCAGTCCAATTCACCGGGCAATGAACAGCGTGAATTCTGGATGTCTGACGCCGCCGACAAACCCGGCAGCCGCAATTCCATGGGCCTGAAAGACCCGGTGGTGGACCAGTTGGTCGAGCAACTGATCAACGCCGATTCGCGCAAAAGCCTGGTGGCCCATGCACGCGCGCTGGACCGCGTGCTGCAATGGGGCTATTACGTGATCCCCAACTGGCACATCAAGACCTGGCGCGTGGCGTATTGGAACCACATCGGTCATCCGAAAATCTCCCCCAAGTACGACATCGGCATTAACACCTGGTGGGTCAAGCCCGATGCCAAACCAGCGGTAGAAGTCGAAACCAAACTGCAAGCCGACCCTGCGGGCACGGAGTAATCAGATGCTGGCGTATATTTTTCGGCGACTGCTGCTGATCATCCCGACCTTGCTCGGCATTTTGCTGATCAACTTTTTGATCATCCAGGCCGCCCCCGGCGGGCCGGTGGAGCAGATGATCGCCAAGCTCGAAGGTTTCGAAGGTGCCACCAGCCGCATCGCCGGCGGCGGTGCCGAAGTCTCGGTGGCGGGCTCCGCCTATCGCGGCGCCCAGGGCCTGGACCCGGCGCTGGTCAAGGAAATCGAGCACATGTACGGCTTCGATAAATCGGCGCCGGAACGCTTGTGGATCATGATCAAGAACTACGCCACGCTTGATTTTGGCGACAGCTTCTTCCGCGACGCCAAGGTCATCGACCTGATCAAGGAAAAGATGCCGGTGTCGATCTCGCTCGGGCTGTGGAGCACGCTGATCATGTATCTGGTGTCTATCCCGCTGGGGATCGCCAAGGCGACGCGACACGGCAGCCACTTCGACGTCTGGACCAGTTCGGCAATCATCGTCGGCTACGCGATCCCGGCGTTCCTGTTCGCCATCCTGCTAATTGTGGTGTTCGCCGGCGGCAGCTATTTCGACTGGTTTCCGCTCAGAGGGCTGACCTCCAACAACTTCGATGAGTTGAGCATGGGCGGCAAAATTCTCGATTACTTCTGGCACCTGGCACTGCCGGTGACGGCGCTGGTGATCGGCAACTTCGCGACCATGACGTTGCTGACCAAGAACAGCTTCCTCGACGAAATCAACAAGCAGTACGTGGTCACCGCCAAGGCCAAGGGCCTGACCAATCACCGCGTGCTCTACGGCCATGTGTTCCGCAACGCCATGCTGCTGGTGATCGCCGGGTTCCCGTCGGCGTTTATCGGCATCTTCTTCACTGGCTCGTTGCTGGTGGAGGTGATCTTCTCCCTCGACGGCCTCGGGCTGATGAGTTTCGAGGCGGCGATCAACCGCGACTACCCGGTAGTCTTTGGCACGCTGTTCATCTTCACCCTGCTGGGATTGGTGGTGAAACTCATCGGCGACCTCACCTACACCTTTGTCGATCCGCGTATCGACTTCGAAAGCCGGGAGCATTGAGATGAACCTGTCCCCTCTCAATCGCCGACGTTTCGAACTGTTCAAGGCCAACAAGCGTGGCTGGTGGTCGCTGTGGCTGTTTCTGCTGCTGTTTGGGCTGAGCCTCGGCGCCGAGCTGATCGCCAACGACAAGCCGCTGGTGGTGCACTACGACAACGGCTGGTACTTTCCGGCGCTCAAGCGTTACCCGGAAACCACCTTCGGCGGCGAATTCCCGCTGGAAGCCAACTACAAGAGCCCGTACATCCGCGAATTGCTCAAGGCCAAAGACGCCTGGGTGCTCTGGGCGCCAATCCCCTACAGTTACCAGAGCATCAACTACGACCTGAAAGTCCCGGCCCCGGCGCCGCCCTCCATCGACAACCTGCTGGGCACTGACGATCAGGGTCGCGACGTGTTGGCCCGGGTGATTTATGGCTTCCGGATTTCGGTGCTGTTTGCCCTGACCCTGACCATTCTCAGCTCGATCATCGGCGTGATTGCCGGGGCCTTGCAGGGTTTTTACGGCGGCTGGGTGGATTTGGCCGGACAGCGCTTTCTGGAGATCTGGTCCGGGCTGCCGGTGCTGTATCTACTGATCATTCTCGCCAGTTTCGTGCAACCGAACTTCTGGTGGCTGCTGGGGATCATGTTGCTGTTCTCATGGATGAGCCTGGTGGACGTGGTCCGCGCCGAATTCCTGCGAGGGCGTAATCTGGAATACGTGCGCGCCGCGCGGGCGTTGGGGATGCAAAACGGAGCGATCATGTTCCGCCACATCCTGCCCAACGCCATGGTCTCGACCATGACCTTCATGCCGTTCATCCTGACCGGCGCCATCGGCACCCTGACCGCCCTGGATTTCCTCGGCTTCGGCCTGCCGCCGGGCGCGCCGTCGCTGGGTGAACTGGTGGCCCAGGGCAAATCCAACCTGCAAGCGCCGTGGCTCGGTATGAGCGCGTTTGCCGTGCTGGCGTTGATGTTGAGTTTGCTGGTGTTCATCGGCGAGTCCGCTCGCGATGCCTTCGACCCGAGGAAGTGAAATGAATCAGGACAATCTGATCGAAGTGCGCGACCTCGCCGTCGAATTTGTCGTCGGCGAGCGCGTTCAGCGGGTGGTCGAAGGCGTGAGCTTCGATATCAAGCGCGGGGAAACCCTGGCGCTGGTGGGCGAAAGTGGCTCCGGCAAATCGGTGACGGCCCACTCGATTCTGCGGCTGCTGCCCTACCCGCTCGCCCGGCATCCGTCCGGGACCATCGAGTATTCCGGGCAAAACCTGCTGAGCCTGAAAGAGAAAACCATTCGCCACATCCGCGGCAACCGGATCGCGATGATCTTCCAGGAGCCGATGACCTCGCTCAATCCGCTGCACTCGATCGAGAAGCAGATCAACGAGGTGTTGAGTACCCACAAGGGCCTGATCGGTAAAGTGGCGACCAAGCGCACGCTGGAGCTGCTGGAAATGGTCGGCATCCCGGAGCCCGAGAAGCGCCTCAAGGCCTTGCCCCACGAATTGTCCGGCGGCCAGCGGCAGCGGGTGATGATTGCCATGGCCCTGGCCAACGAGCCGGAACTGCTGATCGCCGACGAGCCGACCACCGCGCTGGACGTCACCGTTCAGCTGAAAATCCTCGAATTGCTCAAGGAATTACAGGCCCGATTGGGCATGGCACTGCTACTGATCAGTCACGATTTGAACCTTGTGCGAAGAATTGCGCATCGCGTATGTGTCATGCAGCGCGGTTGCATCGTCGAACAGGCATCGTGCGAAGAGTTGTTCCGCGCACCGCAGCATCCGTACACTCGGGAACTGCTGGCAGCGGAGCCCAGCGGCAAGCCGGCGACCAATGTAATCGGCCCGCCGTTGCTGCAGGTCGAGGACCTGAAAGTCTGGTTCCCGATCAAGAAAGGCTTTCTGAAAAAGACCGTCGACCACATCAAAGCGGTGGACGGAATCAATTTCAGCCTGCCTCAGGGCCAGACCCTGGGGATTGTGGGAGAAAGCGGTTCGGGCAAGTCGACACTGGGTTTGGCGATTTTGCGGCTGATCGGCAGCAAAGGCGCGATCCGTTTTGATGGCAAGCAGCTAGACTGCCTGACGCAGCAACAGGTTCGACCGCTGCGGCGGCAGATGCAGGTGGTGTTTCAGGACCCGTTCGGCAGCCTGAGCCCACGGATGTGCGTGAGCCAGATCGTCGGCGAAGGCCTGCGGATCCACAAGATGGGCACCGAGGCGGAACAGGAGCTGGCGATTATTGCGGCACTCAAGGAGGTAGGTCTGGATCCGGAAACCCGGCACCGCTACCCCCACGAATTTTCCGGTGGGCAACGGCAGAGAATCGCCATTGCCCGAGCATTAGTGCTAAAACCGGCGTTGATTCTGCTGGACGAGCCGACATCGGCCCTCGACCGGACAGTGCAACGCCAAGTGGTGGAGCTTTTGCGTTCACTGCAAACCAAGTACAACTTGACGTATCTGTTTATCAGCCATGACCTGGCTGTCGTCAAAGCGCTGAGCCACCAGTTGATGGTGGTCAAGCAAGGCCAAGTGGTCGAACAGGGAGACGCGCAAAGTATTTTTGCGGCCCCCAAACATCCGTATACACAGCAGTTGCTGGAAGCCGCTTTCCTGGCCCCAGCCACTGCGCAATAACCTGAAAGAGAGGAGCAACACATGGGTTTTCTCGCCGGTAAGCGCGTACTGATCGTCGGTGTCGCCAGCAAGCTGTCCATCGCATCCGGCATCGCTGCCGCCATGCATCGCGAGGGCGCTGAGCTTGCCTTCACTTATCAGAACGACAAACTCAAGGGTCGTGTCGAAGAGTTCGCACAAAGCTGGGGTTCCAACCCTGACCTGTGCTTCCCGTGCGACGTGGCCAGCGATGAAGAAATCGCCAAGGTTTTCGTTGAGCTGGGCAAGAAGTGGGACGGCCTGGATTGCATCGTGCACTCCGTCGGCTTCGCCCCGGGCGACCAACTGGATGGCGACTTCACCGAAGCCACCACCCGTGAAGGTTTCCGCATCGCTCACGACATCAGCGCCTACAGCTTCGTGGCCCTGGCCAAAGCCGGCCGCGAAATGATGAAAGGCCGCAATGGCAGCCTGCTGACCCTGTCGTACCTGGGCGCCGAGCGCACCATGCCGAACTACAACGTGATGGGCATGGCCAAGGCTTCCCTGGAAGCTGGCGTTCGTTACCTGGCCGGCTCCCTGGGCCCGGACGGCACCCGCGTCAACTGCGTATCGGCTGGCCCGATCCGCACCCTCGCCGCTTCCGGCATCAAGAACTTCCGCAAGATGCTGGCCGCCAACGAAGCGCAAACCCCGCTGCGTCGTAACGTCACCATCGACGAAGTCGGCAACGCCGGCGCCTTCCTGTGCTCGGACCTGGCGTCCGGCATCAGTGGCGAAATCATGTACGTGGACGGTGGCTTCAACACCACGGCCATGGGCAGCCTCGAAGAGTAATCTTCGGCTAGCCAACTAAAAACCCGCCTCTTGAGGCGGGTTTTTTTATGCCTGCGATTTGAGGCCTGATGCAATCCCCTGTGGGAGCGGGCTTGCTCGCGAATGCGATTGATCATTCAACATTGATGTTGTCTGACGCGACGCCTTCGCGAGCAAGCCCGCTCCCACAGGGGATTTGTGATTAACCATCGACTTGTGTCAGGCAGCTGGAAAACAGCTGCTGGATCGGCTGTGTGCGCTGACTGTAACGCTGCAACAGGACGATCTCCCGGTAGAACGTCAACTCCCCCAACGGGATGATCCGGACCTTCGCCCCATGCTCAAGCCAGAGCCCCGCCTCGGGCAGCAGCGACACCCCCAACCCGCATTCAACCATCTTCACGATGGCTTCCAGCTCATCCAGCTCCAAAGCCACCTGCACATCAATCTGCTGCTCACGCAAAAACCGCGTCACCAATCTTCCGCCAAACGAATTGCGGTCGTAGTGCACGTGCGGATGGCTCGCGAGGATCTGCAACGGCTCATCGCCTTCAAGGTCCGCTGGCACGATCAATACAAACGGTTCCTTGCGGATGACCTGCGCTGACAGTTCTTTGGGCAACTCGAACGGCGGCTTGATCAGGATCGCCAGATCCACCTCACCGGTGTCCACCTGGCTCAACAGGTTCAGCGACACGCCCGGCACCAGCTTCGGCTCGAGCAACGGCGCCTGTTGTCTCAGTCGCAGCAATGCCTGGGGCAGCAGGCCGGTCTGGGCCGTGGCCACCGCGCCTATTTTCAACTCGCCGCGATATTCGCTGACATCATCGCTGACCGCCATGCGGCTGAAGGTCTCCAGCATTTCCCTGGCCATCGGCAACGCCCGCTGGCCTGCCGCATTGAGCAGCGCCTGACGCCCGGTGCGGTCGAACAAACGAATGCCCAGGGCCTGTTCCAGATTACGAATCTGCGAGCTGACGGCCGACTGGGTCAGGCCGATGTGCATCCCGGCCGCGGCAAAAGTACCGTAGCGCGTCACGGCAATGAAGGTTTTCAGTTCCCGCAGCATGGCGTTCTCGATTGATCGAAATAATTTGAGCTCGACGCAAAAATTATCGTCTTTTAATCAAAAAGCACAGGGCTAAACTCAATCTGAATCCAGACAGCCGAGGCACATCCAATGCAACTCTCTCCTTTTCACTTGGCCATCCCGGTCTACGACCTGACTGCCGCGCGCAATTTTTATGGCCAAGTGTTCGGCCTGGAAGAAGGTCGCTCAAGCGATCATTGGGTCGATTTCAATTTTTTCGGCCATCAGCTGGTCATTCACCTGGCGCCAAAAAACGCCTCTCAAGAAGCCGCGCACACCAATGCTGTCGACGGTCATGACGTGCCGGTGCCGCATTTTGGCGTGGTGTTGGGGATGAACGAATGGGAGGCTCTGGCCGAGCGGTTGAAAGCCCTCGACACCCGATTCGTGATCGAACCGGGCATTCGCTTTCAGGGCTTGGTCGGTGAGCAAGCAACGATGTTTCTCTTCGATCCCTGCGGTAACGCGCTTGAGTTCAAGGCATTCAAGGATGTGGCTCAGTTGTTTGCCAAGTGAACGCATCGGCCTGTGCCATCAGCTCCTCGATCGAGCCGGGAAGCTGAGGGTTGCACTCGAGTTGTCCGATGCTGAAGTGGATGTCATAACCGCGATGCACCATGGCATTGCGCTCTTCGAGTATTTCTTCGAGTCGCGCCCTGATCGCGGGAATCTCCACAACGCTTGAGCCAGTCAGCAACGCGACGAATTTGTCGCTGCCCAACCGGCCGATCACATCGCTCTCGCGAAAGGCTATTCGCAGCACATCAGCAAAGGTTTTCAGGGCTTTGTCGCCCTCGGCACGACCATAGAGATAATTGATGTGTTTGAAGTCATCAATATTGAAAAGCAGCAGCGTCGCTGGCTTTTTCAGCTGGTGGCAGACATCCAGCCCTTGTTGGGCCAGCGCTGTAAAACCGTGTGTGTTGGAGAGCAGCGTCAACTCGTCCATGCTCGCCATCTGCACGCCCATCAACTCCTCCTCGGCCTTGCGGGCCAGGTCACGCAGCAGCTCGCGCTCCTGCAGTGGCGTGCGCAACGGGTCGGCGCATGCGCCTGGTTTTACCGGTTTGCCTGGGATCAGCATTACTCACTCCATTGGCGGGTATATTTCTTAGAGTCGTCCATACCCGGTTTGACTCCCTGTTAACGGACCGCCGGTCAACTGCCCACGACCGGACATGGCCCTCCCGCGTCTGCCCAGCGTTTGAACTGGGTGACGAAAATATCGTGCGGCACCGGGACCGGCGCCCTTCCCTGACCTGGGTTCCAGCCCCAAAGCACCAGTTTGTCGTCGCTGACATGCTTGATCAGCGCGGCGAAATCGCGGTCGCCATTGCTGGAACGATCCTTGATCATTGCGCACAACTGGTCGGCCGGCAGACCGATCCAGGCCATTTTGTGCGCGGCGGGCGGCAGGCTCCAGTGCGGCGCCCCCGGCGGTGCGTGAGTGCCGTAACTGGCCGGTGGATTACGCTCGGCGTGGCAGGTAGCGCAAGGCAAACCCGCCGCGCCCTTGCCGTCCATGCCCCGCACGACATTCATTGCGTGAGGAATTCCGGCGTCGAACTGCAACGGCGAATCGCCGGGGATATGGCAGTTCTGGCAGCGCGGGCTCTGGAAGACCTTTTGCACAGTATCGAACGCCTTGATCGCTTCCTTATCGTCAGCGAACAGGTCCTCGGCGTAGCCGATCAGGCCGATCAACACCACCGCGCCAAGAATCAAATGTCGTTTCATCTCACACCCCCGACAGTTGCAGCGGCAGTTCCCGCAAGCGCTGGCCGGTCAGGGCGAACACCGCGTTGGCCACTGCCGGCGCCGTGGGCGGCACACCGGCCTCGCCGATGCCGCCGGGTTTGTCGCTGCTGGGCACGATATGCACTTCCACCACCGGCATTTCGTTGAGCCGCAGCACTTGATAGTCATGGTAATTGGACTGCACCACCTGCCCGTTCTTGAAGGTCAGTTTGCTGTGCAAGGTAAACCCGAGGCCGAAGGTGATGGCCGATTCCATTTGCGCCGCGATGCTCATCGGGTTGACCGCAATGCCGCAATCCACCGCGCACACCACACGATGCACGCGGATTGCCAGGTTGTCCTGAGACACTTCGGCCACCTGGGCAACATAACTGCCGAAAGACTCATGCACCGCAACGCCCAACGCATGGCCGTCCGGCAGTGGCGCCTTCCAGTTGGCTTTCTCGACGGCCAGGTTCAGCACGCCAAGATGCCGTGGATGGTCCTTGAGCAAGGTTCGTCGGTACTCGACCGGATCCTTGCCGGCCGCCTCTGCCAGTTCGTCGATCAGCGACTCCATCACGAACGCGGTGTGGGTGTGCCCCACCGAACGCAGCCAGAGCACGCGGATGCCGGTTTGCGGCGAATGCAGATCAACCTGGTGATTCGCCAACCCCTCAAGGTAAGGACTGTCGGCGACCCCTTCGACAGACGTCTTGTCGATGCCATTCTTGACCATGGTCGCCTCGAATGACGTGCCCGCCATGATCGACTGCCCGACCATGACATGCTTCCAGGCAATCGGCAGGCCGCCTGCATCGAGGCCAATGCGGGCCTGATGGAGGAACGCCGAGCGGTAGTACCCGCCGCGAATGTCGTCCTCCCGGGACCAGACGGTTTTCACCGGTGCGCCCGCTGCCTTGGCGACTTCCACGGCTTCTGCGACAAAGTCCGAGGTCGGATTGGCGCGGCGGCCGAAACCACCGCCGAGAAACTCGGTATGAATCTCCACCTGTTCAGGTTTGAGCCCGGTGATTTTACCGGCGACCATTTGATCCAGCGTCTGGAACTGGGTGCCGGTCCAGATTTCGCATTTGTCCTGGGTGATTTTCACTGTGCAGTTGAGCGGTTCCATCGGCGCGTGAGCCAGGTACGGCACGCTGTACTCGACATCGATGGTCTTCGCCGCTTTCCCCAGACCCGCCGCGACATCACCGGACTGACTGGCCGAGGCGCCAGGGGTGGCGGCGAGTTTGCGGAAGCTTTCCAGCAGCTTCTGACTGTCGAGCCCGGTGTTCGGCCCCAGGTCCCAATCGACCTTCAGTGCATCGCGCCCCAGCTTCGCCGCCCAGTAATGGTCGGCAATCACCGCCACCCCGGTGGGCACCTGCACCACTTTGTGCACGCCCGGAATCGCCAGCGCTTCGGCGCCTTCGAAGGATTTGACGCTGCCACCGAACACCGGCGAGCGCGCGACCATGGCGGTCATCAGGCCGTCGAACTGCACGTCCATGCCGAACTTGGCGCGGCCGGTGATTTTCTCCGGTGTGTCCAGGCGCTTGGTCGGTTTGCCGATGATTTTCCAGTCCTTGGACTCCTTGAGCTTGATCGACGCCGGATCCGGTACCGGCAGCTTGCCGGCGTCATCGGCCAGTTCGCCGTAGGTGGCGCGTTGGTCGCCGGCAATCACTACACCCGATTCGGTGCGAATCCCGGAGGGCGCGACGTTGAAGCGTTTAGCCGCCGCGTCGATCAACATCAATCGCGCCGCTGCACCGGCCTGCCGGTAACGGTCGAATTCCATCCAGGTCGAGGTCGAACCACCGGTAATTTGCATCCCGCCAAACCCGGCCAGGCCATACTCGGCGGCCGAAGCGGGTGCATGTTCGACACGGATCTTCGACCAGTCGGCGTCCAGTTCTTCGGCGATCAACATGGTCAGGCCGGTCCAGATGCCCTGGCCCATCTCCGAATGGCCGAGCAGCATGGTGACGCTATTGTCATTGCCGATCCGCAAAAACGCATTGGGCGCGAAAACATTGCCTTGATTCTCGGCACCCATGGCAAAGCGATGACCACCGGGGATGACAAACGCCACCACCAGACCACCGCCCAGCACCGCGCTGCCCTTGAGGAAACCGCGGCGTGACAGAGGATTGAGGCTGTTCATTGTTCAGACTCCCGTCAACGTGGCATCAGCCGATCTCGGCGGCGCGTTTGACCGCTGCGCGGATCCGTGGGTAGGTGCCGCAGCGGCAGATGTTGCCGGACAGCGCCTGGTCGATGTCGCTGTCGGTGGGCTTGGGAATTTTCGCCAGCAACGCAGCGGCCGACATGATCTGCCCGGACTGGCAGTAACCGCACTGCACCACATCGAGTTCGGCCCAGGCTTGCTGCACCGGGTGCGAACCGTCGGTAGACAGGCCTTCGATGGTGAGGATTTTTTGCCCGTGGGCCACCGCTGTGGCGGGCGTGATGCAGGAACGCAGCGGCGCGCCATCGACGTGCACGGTACAGGCGCCGCACTGGGCGATGCCGCAACCGAATTTGGTGCCGGTCAGGTGCGCGACATCGCGCAGGACCCACAGCAGCGGCATGTCTGCGGGGACATCCAGCGCCTGGTCCTTGCCATTGATGTTGAGGGTCAGCATTGCGAATGTCCTCAGACTCACGGTGTTCTGAAGGGGCGTCGCTGTGGCGATTCAGAACCTACGCGCGCCTCGGGTTATCCCTTCAGCTAAGCGCAAATTACCGGGCGAGACAGGTTCATCGACCACCGGTCACACGATAAAGACTGAAGTAACCCGCCCTGTGTAGCAGCTGTCGAGCCCGCGAGGCTGCGTCCGGCGACGAAGCCGTCGATTCCGTCGACAAAGGAAACTCTTTCAACTTGTCGATCTACGGTACGGCCAGACGACCCGAGGCTGACTACGCTGAAAGTCCAGCCTGAGTAATCCGTAGAGGAGCTACACCATGCACCGCGTTCAAAAACTCACGCCCTGCCTGTGGTTCGACAATCAGGCCGAGGAGGCCGCGAAGTTCTACTGTGCGATCTTCGATCATTCGAAAATCAGCGCCACCACCCACTACGGCAAGGCCGGTCAGGAGATTCACGGCAGGCCCGATGGCTCGGTGATGACGGTCAGTTTCGAACTGGACGGGCAGAGTTTTACCGGCCTCAACGGCGGTCCCATTTTCAAGTTCAATGAAGCGGTTTCGTTTCAGGTCAATTGCCATACTCAGGAAGAAGTCGACCACTTCTGGGGGCGCCTGTCCGCGGGCGGGCCCGTTGAGGCCCAGCAATGCGGCTGGCTCAAGGACAAATTCGGCGTGTCCTGGCAGATCGTACCAGTGGCCCTGATGGACATGATGAAAGACCCCGACACGGCAAAATCCCAACGCGCCATGACGGCGATGTTGCAGATGAAAAAACTCGACATCGCAGCGCTGCAACGAGCCTTTGCCGGCGAGAGCTAATACACTGCGACGCTGACCTGCCGAGGACGCTGACCATGAAGCCCGCCGTTGCCAAAGACGCTGACAAAGCCCCGCGTTTCTGGCGCGACGACGCCCTGCCCTTCATCGAAGCCCGTTCCATCGCCGACGGCCGCGAGGTCTGCTACACCCGGCATTCCCACGAGCACTTTTCCATCGGTGCGATCACGGCCGGGCGCAGTACCTACCTCCACGAGCAATCGCAATTTCAGGTCAGTGCCGGCACCGTGGTGCTGATGAATCCTGGTGATGTCCACGCCTGCAATCCCATCGATGACCAACCTTGGTCGTACCTGATGCTGTACGTCGAGACCCCCTGGCTGACCGATTTGCAGCACCAGCTCGGCTTTAGCCAGGACTTGGCGTTTCGCCGGTTTTCCATCACCCACACTCACAACAGCGAGCTGTTTGCCGGCCTGAAAGGTTTGTATGACGTGCTGGTCGATGAGCAGCAAGATGTGTTGCGCAAGCAAAGCGCGGCCGTGGAGTTTTTCACCGACGTGCAGCAGCGGCTCAATCCGATCGATCAGCCGCTGCGAGAACCCAATTTCAAACTGGAACGGGCGGCCGATTACATCCGCGACAACTGCACGCACCTGCTCAAGCTCGAAGACATTTGCGAGGCGGCTCAGCTATCGCCGTCCTACCTGATTCGTGCGTTCAAGCAGCATTACGGCATGACGCCCCACGCCTTTCTGGTCAACCGGCGCATCCAGTTCGCTCGCGATCAACTGCGCAGCGGCAAGCTGATCGCCGATGTCGCGCTCGAAGCAGGGTTTGCCGATCAGGCGCATTTTCAGCGTGCGTTCAAACAACATCTGGCGGCGACACCGGGGCAGTATCGCGGCTAACTCCAACGACGCGATCCCTGTGGCGAGGGGGCTTGCCCCCGTTGGGTCGCGAAGCGGCCCTGATTCTTTTCAGTTACACCGCATCCAAAGGAATTACGACTGCTGCGCAGCCGAGCGGGAGCAAGCTCCCTCACCACAGGGATCCGCATTGATTGTGCTTAAGGTATCAACAGGTACACCGCGCTCGCCGCCAGCAGCAACGCCATGCTCCGATTGAACAGGCGCATGCCCGCCGGGTTACTCAGATAGCCGCGCAAAAACGTCCCGGCATAGGCCCAGCAGCCGACGGACAGGTAGCAAATCACCAGATACACCGCCGCAAACTGCCAGACCAGCCGCGCCTCGCCATCCGCCACAAAAGCGCCCATGCCCGCCACACAAGCCAGCCAGGCTTTCGGGTTGAGCCACTGCATGACGGCGCCGTACACCATCGAGGGCGCACGGCCTGACTCCTTCGCATCCAGATGCCCATTGTCGGCGGCCAACTTGAAGGCCATGTACAACAGGAACGCCACACCCGCCCATTGCACCACCTGCGTCAGTGCTGGCCATCGCTGCAACACCTCATGCAGCCCTAATCCCATCAACACCAACAACACAACGAAACCCAGCGTCGCCCCGGCTACATGCCGTTGACTGGCGCGAAAACCAAACTGCGCGCCGGAACTCAGCGCCACGATGTTCACTGGCCCCGGGGTTATCGAGGCCACCAGTGCAAACGCCGCCATCGAGATAATCAGACTCATCACAGACCTTCTTCAATTCAGTTGAACGAGGCCTCAAGGTAAAGAGCGACCTGATGGCTGTATTGAACAAAACACCCCTCAGCTGTACCGCGACCGACGTCCACCACTGTATGGGTCAAGCCACCCCAGGCCTGTGATAAAAATACCGCTCCTGCTTTTGGAGCCCCGTCATGGACCTCGCCACCCTCACCCTGTTTCTACCGGCCTGCTTTGCCTTGAACATGGCGCCCGGGCCGAACAACCTGTTGTCGGTCAGCAACTCGACCCGCTACGGCTATCGCATCGCCTGTGTCGCCGGGATCGGTCGGCTGCTCGCGTTCGCCGGCATGATCGCCCTCGCGTCGGCGGGGCTGGCGGTGGTGCTGCAAACGTCGGAGTTGTTGTTCTACGCGATCAAGATTCTGGGAGCGGCGTATCTGCTCTACCTCGCCTGGCAATTGTGGCGCGCGGATCCCGGGGCGGAAAACGTGGTGGCGGGCGCGCCGGTGGGGACGCTGGCGTTGGCGCGGCAAGAATTCCTGGTGGCGGCCGGCAATCCGAAAGCAATCCTGATCTTCACCGCGTTCCTGCCGCAGTTCGTCGACTCGACCCAAGCCGTATCGCCGCAATTCGCCGTGTTGGGTGCGTTGTTCCTGGTGCTGGAATGGATCGCCATCGGCGCCTACGCCTACATGGGCCTGCACATGCGCCGCTGGTTCGCCGAACCTCGAGGCAAGCGGATATTCAATCGTTGCTGCGCGGGATTGTTGTCGGCAGCGGCTTCGGTGTTGCTGATGGCGCGCCGTGCCTGAGGTTATGGGTTGACTGGATGCAACGCAGGTTCAAACTGCGTTTGATCCCGTCTCAATACCCAACGAGCCTTGAATGAACCTGAACGTTGTCTACGCCCTTGGCGCTGCCGCTCTTTTTGGCGCGAGTACGCCATTGGCCAAATTGCTGGGTCTGAACCTTTCGCCGATCCTTTTGGCCGGGTTGTTGTACCTGGGCAGCGGTCTGGGCCTGACGCTCGTCAGACTGTTGCGCGACCGAGGCTGGCAGCCCAGCGGTCTGAAATCGTCGGAGTGGCCATGGCTGATCGGTGCCATCGCTTTTGGCGGCGTGCTCGGGCCGGTGGCGCTGATGTTCGGTTTGACCCTGACCTCTGGCGCCACGGCCTCGTTGATGCTCAACCTCGAATCGGTATTGACCGCCGTGCTGGCCTGGGTGGTATTCAAGGAGAACGCTGACCGGCGCATCGTCGCCGGAATGCTGGCAATCGTCGCCGGTGGCTTGCTGCTGGCCTGGCCGCAGAACCCGGCGCAATCACAGGGCTGGATCGGACCGTTGGCGGTAGCGCTGGCCTGCGTCTGCTGGGCGATCGATAACAACCTGACGCGCAAGGTGTCGGCCTCGGATGCGCTGTTTATTGCCGGCATCAAGGGGTTGGTCGCCGGGGCGGTGAACTGTTCTCTGGCGCTGTTGCTCGGCGCAACACTGCCACACATGACGGTGTTGGGGCCTACGTTGATCGTTGGTTTCCTGGGGTATGGCATCAGCCTGGTGTTGTTCGTTCTGGCGCTTCGAGGCCTGGGCACTGCGCGTACCGGCGCCTACTTTTCCACGGCACCTTTCCTCGGCGCGGCAATCGCCATCTTGCTGCTGAATGAACCCGTCACGCTGACGTTTTGGGCCGCTTCGCTGTTGATGGGCCTTGGGGTATGGATTCACCTCAAGGAACGTCATGCCCATGAGCATCAACATGAGGCGCTCAAGCATGCTCATCGCCACGTGCATGACGAGCATCATCAACATGAGCATTCGTTCCAGTGGGACGGGACCGAGCCCCACAGCCACGAACATGAACACACGCCGCTGCGCCACAGCCATCCACATTTTCCGGACATCCATCACCGACATAGGCATTAGGCAGTCCTCATGACGAATGACTGGAATTCTCTGTCGATTTTTCGGTGGAGGCGTTGGGCGACGCGTCTTATGCTCATTCCATGAACCTACAAAACGCTTTGCTTCCGCCCCACGCCGAGATGGTTCGCGCCATGCTCGAACGAGACACCGCCTACGAGGGGGTGTTCTTTACCGCGGTCAAAACCACCGGCATCTTCTGTCGCCCCAGTTGCACGGCGCGTAAGCCGAAGCCGGAGAACGTCGAGTTCTTCGCCCATGCCGATGAATGCATGTCCGCGGGCTACCGCGCTTGCCTGCGCTGCAAACCACTGGACGCGGCGGCCATCGCACCGGACTGGGTGCAGCGGCTGCTCAAATCGGTAGACGCCGATCCCGACCAGCGCTGGACCGATGCCCAGTTGCTGGCCGAAGGCATCGAGCCGCTGAAACTGCGCCGCTGGTTCAAGCAGCATTTCGGCATGACCTTTCACGCCTGGCTGCGTACCCGACGCCTCGGCATGGCGTTGGGCGGGATCAAACAGGGCGACTCCATCGACAACGCCGCATTCGACTCGGGCTACGAATCCCTGAGCGGGTTTCGCGATGCGTTTCAAAAGTCCTTCAACATCACGCCCGGCCGCGCCGCCAACAGCGAGCCGCTGCTGTTCACTCGCCTGACCACTCCGTTGGGGCCGATGATCGCCATGGCCGAACGACGCGGCCTGGTGCTGCTGGAGTTTCTTGATCGACCAGCGCTGACCAAGGAAGTCGAAGAATTGCAGAATCGATACGACTATGCGGTCGCGCCAGGACATAACGCGCATTTGCAGCAGATTGAAGCCGAACTGGCGCAGTATTTCGCCGGCAAACTCACTGACTTCAACGTTCCACTACACTTGCCTGGCAGCGATTTCGCCCGACAGGTCTGGGCCGAACTGGCGAAGATCCCGTACGGCCAGACCAGCACCTACGGCGCCATCGCGGCGTTGTTGGGCAAACCCGGCGCCAGTCGCGCCGTGGGCCTGGCCAACGGGCATAACCGTCTCTCGATTGTCGTGCCCTGTCACCGGGTGATCGGCGCCGACGGCTCGCTGACCGGCTATGGTGGAGGACAACCGCGCAAGGCGTTCTTGCTCAGGCTGGAAAAAGCCGCGGTGCAGATCACGCAACAACTCGCATTCTGATTACTTTCCGGCTCTCTCAATCAGTCATAAGGAAGGACATTCGATGGACAACCTATTTCACCAGTTGCACCACGACGGCTTGCTGATCCTCACCAACGTCGCCGATGCCGCCGGGGCGCGCATCGTGGAACAGCTGGGCTGTAAAGCCGTCGCTACCAGCAGCGCGGCAGTCGCCTGGGCTCACGGTTATCCGGATGGCAACGCCCTGCCCCTTGAGCGTCTGATATCAACGGTCGAGTCCATCGCCCGGGTGATTTCGGTGCCGTTGAGCGTGGACATCGAGGCCGGTTATTCCGATGACCTGACGCGGGTGGCCGAGCTCATCGATGCGGTGATTGCCGCCGGGGCCGTCGGGATCAACATCGAGGACGGTGCGTCCCCGCCCGAGCTGCTGGTGCGCAAGATCGAAATCGCTCGGCAGGTTGCCAGTCGCCGAAATGTGAAGCTGTTCATCAACGCCCGCACCGATGTGTACCTCAAGAGCCTGGTGCCCGCCGAAGATCGCGTGGCAGAGACGCTCATGCGCGCCGCGTTGTATCAGGCGGCCGGTGCCGATGGTCTGTTCGCGGCTGGCGTCACGGCTGAGTACGAAATCGCTGCGCTGTGCCAGGGCACTCCGTTGCCGTTGAACGTCCTCGGGCTCCCCGGTTTGCCATCGCCTGAAGAGCTGAAAGCGCTCGGCGTACGCCGTTTGAGCGCGGGTTCTCGCATCGCCGAGTTTCTGTATGGCGCCATGAGCGCACTGGCCAAGAGCTTTCTGGAAACAGGAACACTCGACAGCCGTGATCTGAAGGCCTTCACCTATGGCGAAGTGAACGCCCTGCTGGCGCCGTCCGGGAAAGCTTGACCCCATGCCCGACGCCTATCTGCCGGCCACCGAGTTTCTATCGTCCATCGATGAGGACTGGCGTCGTCATATCGCCGCAATCGGCCCTTGCCTGCATCAGCCCCATGCGGCTCGCGATCCTTATGAGTCGCTGGTGCGGGCGATTGCCTACCAGCAACTGCATGCGAAGGCCGGGGATGCGATTGTCGGTCGGTTGATCGCGTTGTTTGGGACGGGTGCGTTCCCGAGGCCTGAACAGATTGTCGCGACTGAGTTCGATCAACTGCGCAGTTGCGGGTTTTCCGCAACCAAGATCGCGACCATTCAGGGCATTGCCCAAGCGACGCTGGACGGTGTGGTGCCGGATTACGCCACGGCACTGGCCATGGAGGATGAGGCGCTGATCGAGCGGTTGATTACGCTGCGCGGGGTTGGGCGCTGGACGGTCGAGATGTTGCTGATCTACAGCCTGGAACGGCCGGATATCTTGCCGGCCGATGATTTCGGGGTGCGTGAGGGGTATCGGCGGATGAAGGGGTTGGAGGTTCAGCCGACGCGCAAGCAGATGGTGGAGATTGGATTGGCGTGGAGTCCGTATCGGACGGTGGCTTCCTGGTATTTGTGGCGGATGACAGGCAAGTAGACCGCGTTATCGTTCTTCGCGAGCAAGCCCGCTCCCACATTTAACCGAGCTCTACCGGATGAATGCGGTCTAATGTGGGAGCGGGCTTGCTCGCGAAGGCGACTTCACATTCACCCCATCACTCAAAGCCGATCACAACCCCGACTTCAACCGACTGAACGCCCGAATCAACGCCCGGTTAAACGCCTTGCCATTGTCATTCTTGCTATACAACGAAGCCCTCACCTCGGCCGACGGATACGTCCCCGGGTCATTGCGAATCGCCGGATCAATCATCCCGTCCGCCGCTGTAATCGCGTTGGCGTAGTGGATGGTGTCAGTGATCGGCGCGATCACCTCCGGCGTCATCAGATAATCCATCAACGCCAGTCCCGCCTGAGGATGAGGCGCATCCTTGGGAATGACCATCGCGTCGAACCAGATCAACGTGCCCTCCTTCGGTATCCGATAACTCAGCGTAAACGGCTTGTTCGCGGCCTCGGCCTGCCCGGCAGCAATGGCCACGTTGCCGTTCCACGACATCGCGACGCAGGTGTTGCCATTGGCGAGGTCGCTGATGTTCAGGTCATTGTCGAAGTAGCGGATGTAGGGCCGGATCTTCGCCAGTTGCTGCTCGGCCCGCTTCAAGTCATCGAGGTTCTGACGGTTGATGTCCAGGCCCATGTACTTCATGACCGCGGCGAAAACCTCGTTGGGATCGTTGAGCAAACTCACCCCGCAATCGGCAAATTTCGACACCACCGCCGGGTCGAACAGCATCGCCCAACTGTCCCGTGGTGCGTCGGGCAGGCGCTTCTTGATTGCCTCTTCCTGATAGCCGACGCCAGTGGTGCCCCAGGCGTAGATCCCGGCGTACCGATTGCCCGGATCGAACACCGCCATGTGCTGGCGGAACTCGTCACCCACGCCGGCAAAATGCGGCAGCTGTTGCGGGTTCAGGGTTTGAATCGCACCGCTCTGGATCGCCCTGGACAAATGCTGGCCCGCGGTCAGCACCAGGTCATAGCCGCTACGGCCGGTGAGCAGTTTGGTCTCGACGGTTTCCAGGGAGTCGAAATGGTCGGCCACCACGTGGATGCCGGTTTTCTTCTCGAAATTGGTCAGAGTGTCCGGGGCCAGGTACTCGCCCCAGATGTACAGATTGACCACCGGTTTCGCGGTGTCGGCGGCCTGCACACACAGGGGTGCGAGCACCAGCAGTAATGCTTGAGTCAGTTTGTGCAGGCCCATTTTTCAGACTCCCTTTTTGTTGCAGGCACTGCCTGCGTACTGCGGCATGGTGATGCACGCGACGTTGCCGCCACCGAGGAGGATTTCCCGGGAGTTTTCGATACCGACAATTTTGTGTTGCGGGAACAGTTCGGCGAGGGTGGCTTGTGCCGCCTGATCATTACGATCACCAAACAAAGGCACCACGATCGAGGAATTGCCGGCGTAGTAGTTGATGTACGACGCGCAGATTTTCGTCCCGGCCTGACGGGTGTGCGTGCTGTCTTGCTGATCCAGGCCTTCGGCTTCTTCCGCGGTCCATTCCAGCACGTCCGGTTGCGGCAGCTTGTGCACGTTCAGCTCGCGACCACGGCTGTCGCGGGTGCTGCGCAGGATGTCGTAGGCCTCCTGGTAGATTTCCCATTGCGGGTCATCGCGATTGTCGGTCCATTGCAGCACCACTTCACCGGGGCGCACGAAGCACGCGAGATCATCGACATGACCGTCGGTTTCGTCGAATTTGCAGCCCCGTGGCAGCCAGATGATTTGCTCGGCACCGAGGTAGTCGGTCAGTCGGCGGGTGACTTCTTCCTTGCCCAAATGCTGGTTGCGATTGCGGTTGAGCAGGCATTGCTCGGTGGTGAGAATGCTGCCCTGGCCGTCGCTCTGGATACCGCCCAGTTCGGCAATCAGCGGCGCGCGGTAGCGGTCGAACCGTTCGATTTCGAGGATTTTGCTGGCGATTTGATCGTCCTTGTCCCACGGGTAATAGAGGCCGCCATCAAGGCCGCCGTAGGCGTTGAACTCAAAATCCACGCCGCGCACCTCGCCGCTGTCGTCGTTGACCACAAAGCACGGGCCACTGTCACGGAACCAGGTGTCGTTGCAGGTCATTTCCACCACCCGCACTTGAGGCGGCAATTGGCGGCGAGCGGTGGCGAACTGCGCGGCGGAGGCGCACACGGTGACCGGTTCGCTGCGGGAGATGGCGGTGACGATCTGCACCCAGACTTTCTGCGCAGGCTTGGCGCCATTGCGCCAGACGTCGGTGCGCTCCGGCCAGCCGAGCCAGCAACCGGACTTGGTTTCGAACTCGCCGGGTAAACGGAAACCATCGAGTTTGGGGGTGGAGTCGAGCAAACGTGCCATGGTCAAACCTCATCAGCGGGGATTGGAATGACCACAGGCTACGGTCGCCAGCGCCCTCCTCGCCAACGATGAATATTTCGGAATACTTGAATTAAATTCATCAATCGATCAGCTGATCGTTGAACCATTCCAGCATCTGCGCCACTGCCGGGCGCTCCAATCTCACCCGTTCGCACACCAGCGCATATTGGCCGAGTGCAGTCATGCTTGAAGTGAACGGCCGGACCAGACGACCGCTGAGCAAATCCTCCTGCGCGGTCAAGTTGTCGCCCATGGCCACACCCTGGCCTTGAGCCGCCGCTTCCAGCGCCAAACCGGCGTGGGCGAAATACAGCTGCCGTTCGGGGCGCTGATCGCCGGCATGGCTGGTGAGCCAGGCGGTCCAGGTCTTGCCGTCCTGATCGTCGTGCAGCAGGCAGTGACGCGCCAGATCCTTCGGGGTTTTCAACGTGCCCTGGTTGAACAGGCCGGGGCTGCACACCGGGAAGAACTGCAACGCCGGCAAGGGCCGGACAAAGTACGCGCTGCTATCCACCGGGCCGGTGCCGTAAGTGATCGCCAGGTCGATGTCTTCCCCTGGCGCCGTGGCGTCGATCGGTTGTTCGTAGAGGTGCAAGGTGATGTGCGGATAGCGCGCGTAGAAATCCGTCAGGCGACTCATCAACCACTTTTGCGCCAGCTCGGCAGTCACCGCCAGGCGCAACACCGCCAGCGATGACGGGTCACGCAGCTCATCGCAGGCATCACCGATCAGTTCGAAGGCCTGCTGCAAGCTTTGCATCAGGCGCCCGGCGGCCATCGTCGGGCGAATCTGCCGGCCTTCACGGATGAACAACGTCACGCCCAATTGCTCTTCGAGCTGGCGAATCTGATGGCTGACCGCGCTGTCAGTGACGCACAACTCCGCCGCCGCCCGACCGAAATGGGCGTGACGGGCGGCGCATTCGAAGGTTCTGAGTGCTGCTAAAGAAGGCAGTCGTCGCATGATCAAGGCCCCGATTTAGAGGCGCCCATGCTGCCCCGGCTGTGGGTGGGCGTCCAGTGGGGCCGCGTTATCGTTCTTCGCGAGCAAGTCGAATCGTCGCACCGGTCGAGGGGCGCTGAAGGTCTAGGCTGTCTTGGGTAGTTTCCAGACCTGTCGGAGGTTCCCATGCAGCTCGAAGGTTCCTGCCATTGCGGCGCAGTGTCGTTCAGTTTGACCAGCGCCCACCCCTACCCGTATCAACGTTGCTACTGCTCGATCTGCCGCAAGACTCAGGGCGGTGGCGGTTATGCGATTAACCTCGGCGGCGATGCCGACAGCCTGAAGGTGCGCGGTCGCAAGCACGTCGCGATTTATCACGCACGACTCAAGGACGAAGGCGATAAACGCGCCCACAGCAGCACCGCCGAGCGGCATTTCTGTTCTGTCTGTGGCTCGGGATTGTGGCTGTTCAGCCCCGAATGGCCGGCGCTGATTCACCCGTTTGCCTCTGCCATCGACACCCCGCTGCCGGTGCCACCGGAGCACACGCATTTGATGCTCGGTTCCAAGGCGCCGTGGGTGGAAGTCGAGGCGCATCCTGGGGATCAGCAGTTCGACGTCTATCCCGAAGAATCCATCGCCGAGTGGCATAAGCGCTTGGGTTTGAGCCGCTAAGCCGGTTCACAGTCTTTGACAGTTTCCCGACAAAGCTGTCAAAGATTGCTGGCCGGCAGCCGCCTAGCATGGGCGCATCCAAATTCTCTCGGGTGCTCCCATGTTTCGCTCGCTATCTCTGTCGTTGACTTCGCTTTGCCTGCTTATTCCCACTGACTCTTTGCGTGCTGAAGACTGGCGCTACACTTTGCGGGCCGGTGCAGCCAGCGTGCCCCGTTACAGCGGCAGTGACGAACGCGCGGCGCCGCCGCTGCTGGGCGGTGAAATCGTCAGCCCTTACGGATTCTTTCTGGACACAGAAAAGGGGCTGGGCTGGGCGTTTGACGAGGACGACTTCGGCCTCAGCGTGTACATCGGCGCCAGTGATGTGCGCAAGGATCGCAAGACCGGGTTCAAAGGTTCGGATGAGCTGAACGGCATGGGCTCGATCAAGTCGCGCCCGGCGCTGGGGCTCGATGGGACTTACCACATGGGGCCGATTATTCTCGGTGCGAGTTTTGAGCATGCCTTGGAAAAGGACGATGACGATGATGACACCGGCTCGGCGTGGAACCGGTTGAAACTGAGCATCAGCGCACCGTTTTATGAAGGTGACCATGGCAAGGTCGTGGGCAGCCTCAATAGCCAGTTTGGTGACAGCAATTACGTGCGCACCTGGTACGGCGTCAGCGATGCCCAAGCGTCGCGCAGTCGGTTCAGGGCTTATGACACGCATGGCGGGCTGGTGAGTCGCGGGGCGGATTTGACTTGGTCGTTGCCGATCAATGATGCATGGAGTGTCAGCACGGTGCTGGCGATGCAATATCTGGCGAATGATGCGGCGGACAGCCCGATTGTTGAGCGGCGGATGCAGACGTCGTTGGCTTCGCAGGTGGTTTACACCTTTTGATCGGGTGGTGATGCTGATGGCCCCTTCGCGAGCAGGTCGAATCGTCGCACCGTCGCTCCCACAGGGGAATGCATTCCAAAATGTGGGAGCGAACCGGCTCCGGGCGGCGTTCCGACGAAGGGGCGAGTAAGAACAATACAAACTTAATCCTGATGCGCCCAGGTCATGCGAAACGACGCCCCGCCCCACGGCGAGTCCATAACTTCCACTTGCCCGCCATGGGATTGCGACACCCGCCGCACCAGCGCCAGGCCCAAGCCGAAGCCGCCGGTGCGGCGGTCGCGGCTGGCGTCCAGGCGCGAGAACGGTTCGAAGATTTTCTCCCGCCCGTCCATCGGCACGCCGGGCCCGTCGTCGTTGACCCGCACTTCGTAGTGATCACCGGTGCGCACCAACGACACTTCCACCCGATCATCGGCATAGCGAATGGCATTGCGCAGCAGGTTGATCACCGCCCGGGCCATGAAGCGAGGTTCGATGCGGACCTCATCGACCTGACACTCGACAATCAGCAATTGCACGCCGGCGGCTTCGGCTTCCAGCGCGACGCTGCCCACCACGCTGTCGAGCCAACTGCTGGCCTGAATGTTTTCCCGAGTGATCACCGTGGCGCCGCGCTCGAGGCTGGCATAGGTGAGCAGTTCGGACACCATCTCTTCCAGCTCGCCGAGGTCAGCGTACATGTCGGCAATCAGTTCACGGTTCTGGGCCGGATTGGGCTGTTGCTTGAGCTGATCGAGCTCGAACGACAGCCGGGCAATCGGCGTGCGCAGCTCATGGGACACGGCGTTGGTCAGCTCGCGCTGATTGGCGATCAGGCCTTCGATGCGCGCGGCCATCAGGTTGAAGTGTTCGGCCAGGTCACGGATGTTCGAGCGTTTGGACAGCAGGATCCGCGACGACAGGTCGTTATCACCAAAACGCTCGGCCGCCAGGCGCAACTTTTCCAGATCGCGCCAGTGCGGCCGTACCCAGAAAAACAGCACGATGCCGATCAGCCCGGCCAGCATCAGGTACGCGGCGGAGATGTAGAACGACATCAGGCTCGGCTCGGCCGGCAGCTTGATACTCAGCAGTTGAGAACCGCCGTCGATCGACGAAATGAACTGGGTGTACTCATCCCTGATTACCAGTTTCCCTTCAGCCAACAGGGCTTTTTCACGATTATCGAGGGCCAACTGATCGGCTTCTGGCAGGCTCAGCCCCAAGCCGTAATGCGGGCGCAGCGCTTCCAGTTGTTGCGCACGCGCGGGGCCTTCGAGCCCGCGTAATTGCTCTACCAGCGACCAGGCCTGCCCTCGCACCGCTTCCCGGTTATAGGCCTGCATCTGCCCATCGAGAAGCGCGTTGAAGGTGTGCTCAACCGTCTGCAATGCCAGCACCAGCCCCACCGCCAGCACCAGGTACAACCCTAAAAATAACCGCAGCATCTACAGCTCCCACGCAAACGGATTGAACAGGTAACCCTTGCCCCAGACGGTCTTGATGCACACCGGTTCTCGAGGGTTGTCCTTGAGCTTGCCCCGTAGTTTGCTGATGTAGACGTCAACGCTGCGGTTAAGACCGTCGAACGCGATGCCACGCATGCGGTTGAGAATATCGTCACGGGACAGCGTCTTGCCGGCGGCGCTGGCCAGCAACCACAGCAGTTCGAACTCCATGGTGGTGAGTTCGATGCCCTCACCCGCCAGCCACACTTCCCGGCAACTGCGGTCGATGCTCAGATGGCCGAATTCCAGAGCGGTGCACACGCCGCTGTCCGGCGTCTGGCGACGTTGCAAGGCACGCAACCGGGCCAGCAGAACTGGCGGTTTGATCGGTTTGATCACGTAGTCATCGGCGCCGGACTCCAGCCCGAGGATGTGATCAAGGTCGTCTTCCTTGGCGGTAAGAATGACGATCGGCGTGTCGGACACGCTGCGAATCTCGCGGCACACGTGCAGACCACTCTGGCCCGGCAGCATCAGGTCGAGCACGACGACTTTCGGTTTGAACTCGAGGAACGCGGCCAATGCGAGGTCGCCGCGGTGCACCTGCCACACCTCAAAACCGTGTTGGGACAGGAAATGCGCGATCAGCCCAGAGAGCTTTTCGTCGTCTTCCACCAGCAGTACTTTGCCAAAACCCAGGTTATCCATAACGACCGTCTGCCAGCCCTTGCGTGAAGTGGCCGGCATTATGGCGCCAATCGGTGACCGGACGGTTATCACAGGCAGCAAAAACCGGCCTCGGGGGCCGGTTTTCGGAGATGTTTCATTCTTTTAAGAGTTTTTTACATTTTCGGTAGAAAACGTCAGGCCGCGGCTGGCACACCACTGTGGAAACGGAACTCCACGTCTGGCGACTCGATCAGTTCCTGCTCGGCGGCGCGGACCTTGTCGATCACCTGGGCGATGTCCTTGGCGTCACCGTACTGGTAGGCCAGTTTCAGGTAACCCTGGAAATGTCGGGCCTCACTTTTCAGCAGGCCGAAGTAGAACTTGCCCAGCTCTTCGTCCAGATGCGGCACCAGCGCCTCGAAACGCTCGCAGCTGCGGGCTTCGATAAAGGCGCCGACCACCAGGGTGTCCACCAGTTTGACCGGCTCGTGACTACGCACGACTTTGCGCAGGCCCGAGGCGTAGCGTCCGGCGGACAGCTGACGCAGCGCGATCTTGCGCTTTTTCATCAGGCGCATGACCTGTTCGTGGTGCACCAGCTCTTCCCGGGCCAGACGCGACATCAGGTTGATCAGATCGACGTGGGAGTGATACTTGGCGATCAGGCTCAACGCGGTACTGGCGGCCTTGAATTCGCAGTTCTTGTGATCGATCAGCAAGGTTTCCTGATCGGCCAGCGCGGCTTGAACCCAGCCATCGGGGGTGCGGCAGCCGAGGAACTCGTGAATTTCGGGAAGGATCATGGGGCTCACGGATAAGAGGTTCAAAATCGAAGGGCGCCGATTATACCGGCCTGCCGGCAGACCACCAGTCGCGACCGTTGATATACATCAAGTCCCGAATCACCAGCCAGCAACTATAGTTGTCCAACGCAGCATTTTTTACTTCATGGAGATCCCGATCATGCAAGCCATTCGCAGCATTCTGGTGGTCCTCGAACCTGAACACTCGGAAAGCCTGGCGCTCAAACGCGCCAAGCTGATTGCTGGCGTGACCCAGGCTCATCTGCATCTGCTGGTCTGCGACCGCAAGCATGACCACAGCGGCATGTTGGGCGTGCTCAAGGCCTCACTGATCGAGGACGGCTACAGCGTCACCACCGAGCAGGCCTGGAACGAAAGCCTGCACGAAACCATCGTCGATGTGCAGCAGGCTGAAGGCTGCGGACTGGTGGTCAAGCAGCATTACCCCGACAGTCCGCTGAAAAAAGCCCTGCTGACCCCGGCGGACTGGAAACTGCTGCGTTACTGCCCGACGCCGGTGCTGTTGGTGAAAACCGCCAAACCCTGGAGCGGCGGGGTCATTCTGGCAGCGATCGATGTCGGCAACCTCGACGGCGAACACCGCACCTTGCACGCCAGTATCATCGATCATGGCTATGACATTTCCAGCCTGGCCAAGGCCCATTTGCATGTGATCAGTGCCCATCCGTCGCCGATGCTGTCAGCATCCGACCCGACATTTCAACTCAGTGAAACCATTGAGGCGCGCTATCGCGAACAGTGCAAATCGTTTCAGGCCGAGTTCGACATTGATGACGAGCACCTGCATATCGAGGAAGGTCCGGCGGATGTGTTGATTCCGTTCATGGTCCACAAGCTGCAGGCGGCGGTGACGGTAATCGGTACCGTGGCTCGGTCCGGGTTGTCAGGGGCGTTGATCGGGAATACGGCGGAGGTGGTGCTGGATGCGGTGGAGAGCGATGTGCTGGTGCTGAAGCCGGATACGATCATGGATCATCTGGAGGAGATCGTGACGCAGCATTAAGAATTGCAGCGCCAGATAGATCGCCTTCGCGAGCAAGCCCGCTCCCACATGGGATCTCCATTGGACATGAAATCTGTGAACGACACAGATCCCATGTGGGAGCGGGCTTGCTCGCGAAGCTTTTAAGATTTAGCCGCCGAAGGCATCCCGGAGAAAGCCAGGCGCAATGTAGCGCTGGTAATGCGCCTCGGAGAGCAAAAAGAACTCCCGATCAATGGCATCCCGCAGTTCCGGCAGGTTCCAGTCGCGAAACTCCGGCATCAGCACCATTCCGTAGGCTTCCAGGTTGTTGATCACTCGCGCCCCCCGGGCGATCAACTGATAGGCCCAGCAATATTCCGATTGATGCGGCACAAAACGGATCTTGCGCTGCTCCAGTTGCAGACGCAGGCGCTGGGGATCGAAAACCTCCAGCTTGCTGGCCATTACCTGGGACAGCAGCAGCTCAAGACGCAGCCACACCGCGCGTTTCTCCTCCTCGTTGTAACCATTCCAGTTGATCACTTCATGGTGGAAACGCTTGCAGCCACGGCACACCAAATCACCGTAAACAGTGGAGCAGAGGCCGACGCAGGGGGTCTTGATGGTCTGATTGGGCATAGGTAGGGAAAACACGGGAAAGCAGAACAGGTCGGCATGTTAGCCCTTTGTCTAACATTCATCACCCCTCAATCTTGAGGGCCCAACTTACCTTTAATTTTTTTTTGCCGTAGAATCAGCCAGCCTTTTAAGGCGCCAATGTCCGTTAGAAGCTGTTTTCAAAGCGTCACGAGCACAGTCGTTCCTTCAGAGCGGTGTTGGCGAAGGGTTTTTCAGCGGTGAAAAACCTGACGCCAACCCTCATCAGCTCCCCGTTCTGCAGGCGTAAAACTTTGAAAGCAGCTTCTGTAAGGAATTGTCGGTAATTCTGGCTAAGTGGCCCACAACGCCACGCAGCGCATGAGTACGGCAATTTCGGGATGAGCGTCCCGGACACCCATTTGGGACCACTGATGAGGGTAATAACTGTGCTTGAAGCCTACCGCAAACATATCGAAGAGCGTGCAGCACTGGGTATCGTTCCCCAGCCGCTAAACGCCGAACAAACTGCAGGCCTGGTCGAGCTGCTGAAGAATCCCCCGGCTGGCGAAGAAGCTTTCCTCGTTGACCTGATCACCAATCGCATTCCGCCAGGTGTGGACGAAGCAGCCTATGTAAAGGCCGGTTTCCTGTCTGCCCTCGCCAAAGGCGAAGCAAAATCCCCTCTGATCGACAAGAAACGCGCTGTTGAACTGCTCGGCACCATGCAGGGCGGCTACAACATCGTGACTCTGGTCAATCTGCTGGACGACGCCGAACTGGCGCCAGTCGCTGCCGAAGAACTCAAGCACACCCTGCTGATGTTCGACGCTTTCCACGACGTCGCTGAAAAAGCCAAGAACGGCAACGTTCACGCTAAAGGCGTGCTGCAATCCTGGGCTGACGGCGAGTGGTTCAAAAACCGCCCTGTCCTGGCCGACAAGATCAGCCTGCGCGTGTTCAAAGTCACCGGCGAAACCAACACCGACGACCTGTCCCCTGCTCCGGACGCCTGGTCCCGCCCGGACATCCCGCTGCACGCCCTCGCCATGCTGAAAATGGCCCGTGAAGGCATCGTGCCTGACGCCCAGGGCGTCACCGGTCCGATGAAGCAGATCGAAGAAATGCGCGGTCAAGGCTTCCCGATCGCCTACGTCGGTGACGTGGTCGGTACCGGCTCTTCGCGTAAATCCGCCACCAACTCGGTGCTGTGGTTCTTCGGCGACGACGTTCCTAACGTGCCGAACAAGCGTGCCGGTGGTTTCTGCTTTGGTAGCAAAATCGCTCCGATCTTCTACAACACCATGGAAGATGCTGGCGCACTGCCAATCGAATTCGACGTCACCAACATGCACATGGGCGACGTGATCGACCTGTACCCGCATGCTGGCAAAGTCTGCAAACACGGCACTGACGAAGTCCTGACCACCTTCGAAATGAAGACCCCGGTGCTGTTGGACGAAGTTCGTGCTGGCGGCCGTATCCCGCTGATCATCGGCCGCGGCCTGACCGACAAGGCCCGTGCCGAATTGGGCCTGGGCCCTACCGACCTGTTCAAACTGCCTGAAGCTCCTGTCGACACCGGCAAGGGCTTCACCCTGGCACAGAAAATGGTCGGCAAGGCTTGCGGCCTGCCAGAAGGCAAAGGCGTTCGTCCAGGTACTTACTGCGAACCGAAAATGACCACCGTCGGTTCTCAGGACACCACCGGTCCTATGACCCGTGACGAACTGAAAGACCTGGCGTGCCTGGGCTTCTCGACCGATCTGGTAATGCAGTCCTTCTGCCACACCGCGGCTTACCCTAAGCCGATCGACGTGACCACCCACCACACCCTGCCAGACTTCATCATGACCCGCGGCGGCGTTTCCCTGCGTCCGGGCGACGGCATCATCCACAGCTGGCTGAACCGTATGCTGCTGCCGGACACCGTCGGTACCGGTGGTGACTCGCACACCCGTTTCCCGATGGGCATTTCGTTCCCTGCCGGTTCCGGTCTGGTAGCGTTTGCCGCAGCCACTGGCGTTATGCCGCTGGACATGCCGGAATCGATCCTGGTGCGCTTCAAAGGCAAAATGCAACCGGGCGTCACCCTGCGTGACCTGGTTCATGCCATTCCTTACTTCGCGATTCAGGCTGGCCTGCTGACCGTCGAGAAGAAAGGCAAGAAGAACGCCTTCTCCGGCCGCATCCTGGAAATCGAAGGCCTCGACAACCTGAGCATCGAGCAAGCGTTCGAGCTGTCCGACGCCTCGGCCGAACGTTCGGCTGCCGGTTGCACCATCAAGCTGTCGAAAGAGTCGATCACCGAGTACCTGAGCTCCAACGTCACCCTGCTGCGCTGGATGATCGGCGAAGGCTACGGCGATGCGCGTACCCTGGAACGTCGTGCTCAAGCGATGGAAGCCTGGATCGCCAACCCTGAGTTGATGGTTGCCGATGCTGACGCCGAATACGCTGAAATCATCGAAATCGACCTGGCCGACATCAAAGAGCCTGTGCTCTGCGCGCCAAACGATCCGGACGACGCCCGTCTGCTGTCCAGCGTTGCTGGCGAGAAGATCGACGAAGTGTTCATCGGTTCGTGCATGACCAACATCGGTCACTTCCGCGCTGCCGGCAAGTTGCTGGAACAGGTCAAAGGTCAGCTTCCAACCCGTCTGTGGCTGTCGCCGCCGACCAAAATGGACGCTCACCAGCTGACCGAAGAAGGCTACTACGGCATCTACGGCAAGGCCGGCGCTCGCATGGAAATGCCAGGTTGCTCGCTGTGCATGGGTAACCAGGCACGTGTAGAGCCGAATTCGACTGTTGTGTCGACGTCGACCCGTAACTTCCCGAACCGTCTGGGTGACGGCGCGAACGTCTACCTGGCTTCGGCCGAGCTGGCGTCTGTTGCTTCCATCCTGGGTCGCCTGCCGACCGTCGAGGAGTACATGGAATACGCTGGCAAGATCGACAGCATGGCGGCCGATGTTTACCGCTACCTGTCCTTCGACCAGATCGCCGAGTTCCGTGAAGCTGCTGCGAACGCCAACATTCCGGTCGTTCAAGCCTAACGCTGCAACGCAATAAAAAACGCCGCCCATCGTGAGATGAGCGGCGTTTTTTTATGCCTTTGAATCAAAAGATCGCAGCCTGCGGCAGCGCCTACACTGACCGAGTACATCCGCGGTTGCCCCCGATCCCTGTAGGAGCTGCCGCAGGCTGCGATCTTTTGATCTTTGCTATCAGGCCGTCAGCGAATAAATCAAAGCAGTAATCGCCACAAGCCCCACCGCCGTCACGAAGACGTTAGAGGCTTGACCACGAAAGCGCGCCATCGCCGGAACCTTGCGGATTGCGTACATCGGCATCAGGAACAGGATTGCAGCGATGATCGGGCCACCGAGGGTTTCGATCATCCCGAGAATGCTCGGGTTCAGCGTGGCGACGATCCAGCAGACCACCAACATGAAGGCGGCAGTCATGCGATCCAGGGTCTTCGGTGCCGGGCGCTTGCCACTCTTCACGATCAGACCTTTAAGACCTTCGCTGGCGCCGATGTAGTGGCCCAGGAACGACTTGGAAATGGCCACGAACGCAATCAACGGTGCCGCGAAAGCGATGGTCGGGTTGCTGAAGTGGTTGGCCAGGTACGACAGGATCGACAGGTTCTGCGCCTTGGCTTCCGCCAGTTGTGCAGGCGACAGGGTCAGCACGCAACTGAACACGAAGAACAGCACCATCACCACCATCAAGGCGTGGGCGCGGGACAGGATCTGCGAGCTGCGCTCTTCGGCGTGATCGCCATAACGACGCTTCTGGTCCACCGCGAACGCCGAGATGATCGGCGAATGGTTGAACGAGAACACCATCACCGGAATCGCCAGCCACAGCGTGTGCAGCAGTGCCGACGGTTCTGGCAGCGTCGACGCAGTGGCGAGGATGCCACCGTTCCAGTGAGGAATCAGGAACACCGCGAGGAACAGCAGCGCAACAATGAACGGATAAACCATCAGGCTCATGGCCTTGACGATCGCCTGCTCGCCGCAACGTACCACCGCCAACAGGCCGAGGATCAGCACGAGCGACAGCACGGCGCGCGGTGGCGGCATGATGTGCAGTTGATGCTCGAGGAAACTGCCCACGGTGTTGGTCAGGGCCACGCTATAGATCAACAGGATCGGGAAGATCGCGAAGAAGTACAGCAAGGTGATCAGCGCGCCAGCCTTGATCCCGAAGTGCTCTTCCACGACTTCAGTGATGTCCGCGCCTTCGCGTCCGGACAACACAAAACGTGTCAGGCCACGGTGTGCGTAAAACGTCATAGGGAACGCCAACACCGCCAGGACCAGCAACGGCCAGAAGCCGCCCAGACCCGCGTTGATCGGCAAAAACAGCGTTCCAGCCCCGATGGCCGTGCCAAACAGGCCCAGCATCCAGGTGGTGTCATGGCGATTCCAGCTCTCAAGCGTCGCTGGTGCCGCCGATACATAGCGTTCGTCGACGCTATTGGCCTGATCATTCATCCGGTGGGATCTCCGCATTCCGGTCAGTTGCTACCCGGTCAGGACGAGTCGGAAAAATCCGACAGGCAGCGCCCTGGCCGAAACAGGGGCGCGATTGTCCGGGATTAATGAGCAGAAGCAAAGACTTAGCTGAGGAGTGGTTGTGCGGATCAGATCCATTGGCACCCTTTATTAAATAGATGTTTTAAAAAATCTATTCAATAAAGGATTGCCGTCATGTAATTTCGATACCGACTGCTGGTCGGTAACCCTCATTTCGGAGACCTCTCATGCCACTCGTTCGCGTCGACATCAAAAAGCGTCAAGACCCTACTCACGCCAAACGTGTCGGGCAATTGATCTACGCCGCCATGCACAGCGCCATTGGTGTGCCAGAGAACGATAACTTCCAGATTCTTGCCGAGCACGATGAACAGCATTTCATCTTTGATCCCGGCTACCTGGGCATCAATCGCACCGACAATCTGGTGGTGATTCAGATCACTCTGAGCGAAGGCCGCACCATCGAGCAGAAAAAACTCCTCTACAAAACCATCGCCGAGAGCCTTAACGCGGAACTGGCGGTGCGCCTGGAAGATGTATTCATCAATCTGGTGGAGGTAAAGAAAGAGAACTGGTCGTTTGGCAACGGCATAGCCCAGTACGCCAGCTGATTTCTGCCTTTTATATACCTGTGAGCCGCCAATGCCCCGAGTCTCCCGCAAACAAGCCGAACTCAACCGCGAGATCATCGTCGAGGCCGCCACGCGTCTGTTTCGCGAACGTGGCCTGCACGGGATCAGTGTCGTCGATGTGATGGGCGCAGCCGGCCTCACCCATGGCGGGTTCTATGGTCATTTCGAATCCAGGGAAGCCTTGGCAAAAGAGGCGTGCAGCCGGGCGTTCACCCAATCAATGGAACGCTGGAAGCAGAAAATAGAGGATAACGACGACAACCTCTCGGCTCGCGAGAGCATCATCGCGCCCTACCTGTCCGCGGCCAATCGCGATAATCCGGGCGAAAGCTGCCCGGTGACCGCGTTTGCCGGCGACATGTGTCATGAAACCGCTGAAAGCGGATTGCACCAGACCTACACCCAAGGGCTGGAGGCATTGTTGCAGATGCTGGCACCACTGATGGGCGCGGATCAGCCCGACACCAATCGGCAAAAAGCGTTGGTGGACTATTCGCTGATGGTCGGCGCCCTGACCCTGGCCCGCGCAACCCGTGGCAATGCGTTGTCCGATGAAATTCTCGACGCAGCCCGGACGTTTCTCACCGCGGACACGGCCGTTGACACACCCGCGACGCCGACGGCATGATCAGCCTCATGAATATTCCTGCGCTGAACCTCACCCGCACCACCACGACCGCTAACGGCGGGTCGTGCGGTGGCTGGCTGAGATAAACACAGCGCAGTGAACCCAAGGCCCCGCCAGCAATGGACGGGGCCTTGTTGTTTCTCCCGTCCGTTCGGCGTCTTTCGTACGACACCCAAGGAGAAACACCCATGCCATCAGCGTTGTTGATCATCGATATGCAGGTCGGTCTGTTCCACGGCCCGGAAAAACCCTACGACGGTGAACGGGTATTGGCGAACATCCAGCAACTCATTCGTCGGGCCAGGGAGCGCAACATGCCGATCTTCGCGGTGCGCCATACCGGCCCTCAAGGTTCGCCCATCGAAGTCGGTAGCCCCTTCTGGCAGCTATTGCCCGCACTGGATCTGGATGCCAGCACCGACATCCTGTTCGACAAAACCAGACCCAACGCCTTTTACGCCACCGCGCTGGCGGAGCAACTGCAGGCTAGCGGCATCAATGAGGTGTTCATCGCCGGCATGAAAACCCAATATTGCATCGACAGCACCTGCCGGGCGGCGGCCGAACTGGGGTTCAAGCCCATACTCGTGGCCGATGCGCATACCTGCATGGACACACCGGCGCTGCCGGCCCCGTCGATCATCGAACACCATAACGCGACGTTGAACGGTGCCTTCGCAACGGTGTTTAACACCGTGGATATGTAAGCGCTACGGAACGCTCCTACACTGAGGTCGCAGGCCACAAGCCTGCTATCTTTGGTAAATACCAAACCGTTGCGGATCAGCAATTTGAAGCAACGTTTTGAAGCCACTTTCGAGTCCCGATTTTCCGATGCCCACAGGAGCCCAGCATGCCCGCAACCGTTCTGGTACTTGTTGAAACCATCAATGATTACCTGCCGATTCTCGAACATCAGGGTTTTCACCTGATTCTGGCGCCCACGCCGGCCGAGCGCGCCGATGCCATTACACGGCATGGAGCCCAGATCGATGCGGTGCTGACCCGCGGCCCATTAGGCCTGTATGCCGACGAAATCGCTGCCCTGCCCAATCTCAAGATCATCTGCGTGATCGGCGCCGGCTACGAACACGTCGACCTGCAAGCCGCCGCCAACCGGGGCATTACGGTCACCAATGGCGCCGGAGTCAATGCCTCTTCAGTCGCCGACCATGCCATGGCGATGCTGCTGTCGCTGGTACGTGACATTCCCCGTTGCGACGCCGCCGTGCGCCGGGGTGAGTGGCCGAAAATCATGCGCCCTTCCCTGGCGGGCAAGCACCTGGGCATCCTGGGGCTCGGCGCAGTCGGGATGGCCATCGCCAAACGCGCCGCCCACGGCTTCGACATGACGGTCAGTTACCACAACCGCCAGCATCGCAGCGATGTGCCGTACAGCTTCCGCTCGACGCCCACCGAGTTGGCACGGGAATCAGACTTTTTGGTCGTCGCCACCCCCGGCGGGCTGGGCACCAAACACCTGATCAGCCGACAAGTACTCGACGCCTTGGGCCCTCAGGGGTTCATCGTCAACATCGCCCGAGCCAGTGTGATCGTCACTGCTGACCTGATCAGCGCGCTTGAGCAGCGCAGGATTGCCGGCGCTGCGCTGGATGTCTTCGACACAGAACCCCAAGTACCCAATGCCTTCAAGACGTTGGCCAATGTGATCCTCACCCCGCATGTCGCCGGTTTGTCCCCGGAAGCCACTCAAGGCACCGTGGAGCTGGCAGGTCGCAATCTGGTGGCGTTCTTCTCAGGTAATCCGGTATTGACCCCGATTGCCCTGCCATCGTCGACGAGCATGATCTGACCACCATTCAAACAGATGTATCAAAAACAATGATTGCCCGGCAACACGCTCACCTATAAGGGCGTTTCGTGGTTGTGGGTGTCGGGTGTGCGCATTAGATTAGCCAATAGTCTCAGGCCTCCAGAATAAGCAGAAGGGATAAGCATGGCGCTTACTGACCAGTCCACACGTATCCGCACCGGCGAAGAACTCGATGCCAGCCTGATCGATCCGTACCTCAAGGCCCACATTCCGAGCCTGAGTGGTTTGCCACAGATCAGCCAGTTTCCGGGCGGTGCGTCGAACCTCACCTACTTGCTGGAATACCCCGAGCAGGAGTTCGTCCTGCGTCGCCCGCCCTTTGGCCACAAGGCCAAGTCCGCCCACGACATGGGCCGCGAATTTCGCATCCTCAATCAGCTTCGTGATGGGTTTCCGTACTGCCCAAAAGCCTACGTTCACTGCACCGATGAATCGGTGATCGGCGCCGAATTCTATGTGATGGAACGGGTCAAGGGGATCATCCTGCGCTCCGAACTGCCGCCGGAACTGGGTCTGGATTCGACGAAAACCGAAACGCTGTGCAAGAGTTTCATCGACAAGTTCGTTGAACTGCACCGGGTCGACTACAACGCCTATGGATTGGGCGACCTCGGCAAACCCGAAGGTTATGTCGCGCGGCAGATCAAAGGCTGGAGCGATCGCTACGAGAAAGCACTGACCCCGGACGCGCCGAAGTGGGAAGCGGTCAAAGCCTGGCTCAACGACAAGATGCCGGCCGATCACCCGGCCTCCAGCATCGTCCACAACGACTACCGCTTCGACAACGTGATCCTCGACCCGAACAACCCGATGGACATCATCGGCGTGCTCGACTGGGAACTGACCACCCTCGGCGACCCACTGATGGACCTGGGCAACACCCTCGCCTACTGGATCGAAGCCGACGACCCGGCACCGGTGCAATTGATGCGCCGCCAGCCGAGCCACGCGCCGGGCATGCTGACCCGCCGCGAGTTCGTCGATTACTACGCCGAGCGTTCAGGTATCCAGATCGACAACTTCGACTTCTACTACACCTACGGCCTGTTCCGCCTGGCCGGCATCGTGCAACAGATCTACTACCGCTTCTTCCATGGTCAGACCCAGGACAAACGCTTCGCGCAGTTCATTCACATGAACAAACTGCTGGAGCAGATGAGCCTGCAAGTCATTTCGAAATCCAGCCTCTGATCACGCCACTGGCCCCAACAACAAGGAAAAACCATGTCCAAGACTCAGTTGTTCGACCTCGACGGCAAAATCGCATTCGTATCTGGCGCCAGCCGCGGCATTGGTGAAGCCATCGCCAAACTGCTGGCCCAGCAAGGCGCCCACGTGATCGTCTCGAGCCGCAAACTCGACGGCTGCCAGCACGTGGCTGACGCGATCATCGCCGCCGGCGGCAAAGCCACTGCCGTGGCATGCCACATCGGTGAAATGGAACAGATCAGCCAGGTCTTCGCCGGCATCCGCGAGCAGTTCGGGCGCTTGGACATCCTGGTCAACAACGCGGCGACCAACCCGCAGTTCTGCAACGTACTGGACACCGACCTCGGCGCTTTCCAGAAAACCGTCGACGTGAACATCCGCGGCTACTTCTTCATGTCGGTGGAAGCCGGCAAGCTGATGCGCGAAAACGGCGGCGGCAGCATCATCAACGTCGCCTCGATCAACGGCATCTCGCCGGGGATCTTCCAGGGCATCTACTCGGTAACCAAAGCGGCGGTCATCAACATGACCAAAGTGTTCGCCAAGGAATGCGCGCAGTTCGGCATCCGCTGCAACGCCCTGCTGCCAGGTCTGACCGACACCAAATTCGCTTCGGCGCTGGTGAAGAACGAGGCTATTTTGAACACCGCATTGCAACAGATTCCGCTCAAGCGTGTGGCGGATCCTAGTGAAATGGCGGGAGCGGTCCTGTATCTGGCCAGTGATGCTTCGAGCTACACCACTGGGGTTTCGTTGAATGTGGATGGTGGGTTCTTGTCCTGATCCGATTTACCGGATGACCAAAAGGCAGCCTTCGGGCTGCCTTTTTATTGTTCTGATGGTGATCGCCAGCTGGATAAAGCAAGGACACTACTCAGCGCGAACAAACTCAACCGGCTTACCAGTCAGATCCAGAACTCTAAAATAGCCCTTGATGCTCTTTACATTACGGATCGCCAGCTGAACATGCGTTTCATGCATAAAATCTGTGCCTGGGTAAAGACGTTCACCCTCCCAGAATGGTGAACGGACAGAATCGTACGCAGGTGCCTCCGTAACCTCCCGGAAGGTATGTAAGGCATCAATGACCTGACAATCCAAACGACGTAGGTAGGGATTATTTTTCTTAAGTGGTTGACCGCCCTCTTCTTTAGAGGCGGCTTCAAGCCAGAGGTAGGTCTGACGGATTTCACGCAACGCACTCTCGGCTGTGAAATCCAGGCAACGACCCAAGTCAATCACTGCGCCAATCACAAAGGGATTTTTGATAGAGCTCCGCTTTTGCGCATTCGTCGCAAAGCTCAGTGCGCGCTGCGGGTTGTTTTCCCAAAAATAGGCGCCGCGACCAAGCCAATCATAGTCATTAGTGCTATCAAGTAGCGTTGCTTCGCCAGCCAGTACGCGCTCGCCAATTTCTCGTTCGCACCCATGGAAACCAAGAACAAAAGAAGGAGAAATGCAATACATCAGCGAGCCTTGGCATCCCCATTCACACGTTCGAAAAACGCTCGAACCTTGTTCGGGTCCTTGAGCATTTCAGCAGCGTATTCATCGATCCGCACAGAAGTGCACGTGGCGGCTGATAACTTGGTGCCGTTAGAACCGACCATGACCCAGCCACTCTCAGCCGCTGTTTTGTATCCTTCGCTATCCATATCGATCCTCACTCCTGAGCCACTTTTTGCAACCGCAGCTGCGATAAATCCGTATGCCTTCTCGGAATTGGTTTTGACAGTACTGGCACGACCGCTAACGATTTTTCCATTCGCCAGGCGGATGATGCCGCCGTGCTGGAATCCGACAGAATCACGCACAGCCTTAGCTTCGTGACGATCACCGTCAACGAAAACACAGGTTGTTTTTTCGAGATCCTTCGACATAGCCACCTCTATTCGAGCTTCGTTGCATCGCTCAAATTTGATTAATTAGTGGCCAATATAGTCTGAGTCCCGTCATCAAAGCCCGCGATTTGTCGTTGATCTGAGCACTTGGAAACGATAGAGGTCGATAGTGAGACGCACAAGCCGGCGGATTCCGGCGTAATTGTAGGCAATGGAGCAAGGCGGTGTAGCCGATCTCCGTGCTTTCTGAAACCGCACAGCAAAAAGAATTATTATTCCAACACGTTGCACAAAGAGAATATTTATTCCATAAATAGCCCTCCTGAAAACAAAATCCAAAAAGGACCCCGGCTATGCGCGAACTCGGTATCGGACTCATCGGCACAGGTTTCATGGGCCGCGCCCATGCCTTGGCGTTTCGTAACGTCAGTGCGGTTTTCGAACTGCCCCTCAAGCTCAAACTCGCCGCTCTGGCCGACGCCGATCCGCAGCGTGCCCGCCACTGCGCCGATGCCTGGGGTTTCGACACTGCTCATAGCGACTGGCAGCAACTGATCGATGACCCCAAGGTCAATCTGATCGCAATCACCACGCCCAATCACCTGCACTACCCCATGGCCATGGCCGCCCTCGCCGCCGGCAAACCGGTGTATTGCGAAAAGCCGTTGGCGGTGAATCTGCAACAGGCCGACGCCATGCGGCTGGCGGCCAAAGCGGCGGGCGTGGTGACGCGGGTGGGTTACAACTATCAGCACAACCCGATGATCGGGCTCGCCCGGCAGCTGATTGAGAACGGCAACTTGGGTCAGATCATCAGTTTCCAGGGTGAATTCAGCGAAGACTTCATGGCCGATCCAGCGTCACCTTGGTCGTGGCGTTGCGATGCCGATCATGCCGGTGGCGCACTGGCCGATCTGGGCAGCCACTTGTTGGCCATGGCCCGTTATCTGGTGGGCGATGTCGAGTCAGTGAGCGCCGACACCCAGACCGTGCACCGGCAACGCCCCGCCACGGCTGGCAGCCTGGAACAACGCAGTATCGCGGTCGACGATCAGGTCCACGCCTTGTTGCGGTTTGCGAATGGCGCCCGGGGCACGTTCAGCAGCAGCTGGCTCAAGCACGGCTACAAGAATCACCTGAGTTTTGAAATCAGCGGCACCCGAGGGACTTTGGTTTTCGATCAGGAACGCCTGAATGAGCTGCGACTATTTCGTGCCGGTCAGGACGGTTTCCAGCGCTTGCTGGCAGGGCCGAATCTGCCGGGCTATGCGGCGTTCAGTCCGGCGGCAGGGCATCAGCTCGGCTACAACGAACTCAAGACACTGGAAGTCCATGATTTGGTGATGGCGCTGGCAGGCTTATCTCAGGACGGAACAGATTTCGAACAGGCGTGGGAAGTCGAACGGCTGGCGACGGCCATTCGACTGGCAGCGCAGGAATCGCGGTGGGTCAGGATCGAGGAAGTCTGAGCGAAACGCACGGATACCCGCCAGCAGCACAGCGCCGCTGGCGGTTCAACGTGAGCAGATGGACGCTTACTGAGTGATGCAACGCGTGACCGTCGTTTCCCGGGTCACCTGCCCCTCAGCCCTCACATCGCCTTGCACATCGGTGCTTTCAGTGGTTTGGCAGGTGCGCACAGGGGTTGGAGGCGGTGCAGCGGGAGGTGGCGGTGGAGGACTGGCACAACCACCCAGAATCGCTATCCAGAGCGCGAACGACAGTGTTGTAAAAATGCGTTTCCAGAGACTTTTCATAGGTTGACCCGCGGTAAGTGATCGACAAATTTCCGCGACCCAACACTCTCACCGCGTACCCGCGGACCGGTCACAGAAAAAATACTCTCGTATTCTTTATACGACCGCCGACAAAACCCGACAGTTCCTAGGACGTTTCGGGACGATGCAACGTGTTGCTCTCAAGTTCATAACGCAGCTCTTCGATCAACGCTGCCACCGCCTCCGGCGTTCTGAGGTTGGTTACGCTCAACCCGCTGACCACCAGATCCACCTCCCCCGACACCGGATGATAGAGCTTCACCGTCAGTGAATGATCCCCCGTAACACTGCAGTCACAGGCCAACGGCGAAAAGCTCCGCTCCAGTTGCATACGCAATTGCGCCATATAAATCATCCCGCGGTTCCTGTCGCTGTTTTAAAAGGGACGCGATACCCGAAGACCTGTATCGCACCCTTACAGCCTAAGAACTGCCGCACTCGGTCAGAACATGAATTTGCACCCCCTCGAGTAGTGCATTTGCACCTAACGCAGGGCCTTGGGCCGCCACTCGTTGGAGAACAAACCGCGCTCGCGAGCCCAGACAATCGCCTCGCTACGACTGTGAACGTCGAGCTTGGAATACACCGTCGACACATGGTTGCGCACCGTATTGGGTGCGAGCTTGAGCCGCGCGGCGATTTCCTTGTCGGCCAGGCCTTCGCAGATCAGGCCGAGCACATCGCGCTCGCGGGCAGTCAGGTCAGTGAAAGACACACTAGGCAACTGCGGCGAGTTGACGTTTTTCACGTTAGCGAGCTTCTCGATGAGCGTGCGACTGAACCAGGAGGCGTCTTTCATCACCTCTTCGATCGCCGACACCAGCTCCAGCTCCGTGCGTTTACGCTCGGTGATGTCCATAAACACCAGCAGGTAGCAGGGACTGTCCTGAATGTTCACGGTGTCGGCCGAGACCGCGCAATCAATCAGCCCGGCGCCTTTCTTGCGCACCCGAACATCGACACGATCCACGCTTCCGGTTTTCTCCAGCGCCGCAAACAGTCGCGAGCGCGCGCCTGTGTCATCGATAAAATCGATCTGCGTCACCGATTTTCCAAGCACTTCGTCACTGGAATACGCGAGCGTATCGAGGAAGGCTTCATTGACGTCCATCACCACCTGATCGCCGGCGCTGCACACCAGGATCGGCACCGGGGTCAGCCGAAAAGCCTTGGCAAAACGTTCCTCGCTTTGGCGCAGGGCGACTTCGGCCTTATGCCGAGGCTCGATGTCGACGAAGGAAAACAGCATGCAGGCTTCGTCGTTCAGTTCAAGGGGCTGGCCGGCGACGATCACCTGTTTGCTGCCACCTTCGGGTAACTGCAGCTGAGCCTGCATTTGCGGAATCGTCGCCCCTTCGCGCAACCGTTGCTTGGCCAGGTCTTTGTTTTCGGCCCCCTCCAGCACGTCCAGTTCATAGGTCGAACGGCCGATCACCTGATCACGGGTATAGCCGGTCATCTCCAGGAAGCCCGGGTTGACTTTGATGTAGCGCAAATCACTGAGGCGACAGATCACCGCCGGGGCCGGATTGGCGCTGAAGGTTTTTTCGAAACGCTGTTCGGCGCTGGCCCACTCCGTGACATCGTTCATGATCAGCACCAGCGACTCCGGCGCGCCAGTACTGTCGGCCAGTACCATGCTGCGCACGCTGTGGACCCAGGTGCGCTCTTCGTCGTCGGCAGGCGTCACTTCAACCAACACATCGCTGAAGGACTCGCCTCGGGCGACGCGACTGATCGGATAATTGTCGGCCTGAACCGGGTGATTATTGCGATAACGCAAGGCGAAGCGCTTGGCGTACTCCTTGGCATTCGCCCCCAGTTCGCTGAGTTGCCTGACGCCGTGCATGGCCAACGCGGCGTCATTGGCCCAAAGGAGGGTCTGGTCGAGCTCCAGCAGAATCACCCCATCGGACAGGCCGGCGATAATCTGCTGCAACTGACGGCGATTGGTTTCGGTGGTCAGGACGTCCTGGCTCATTGGATCTCCACGCGTGCGGCGGCGCATACATGCGCCGCCCTGTGAAGATTACGACCGCGAGGGGTTGGGATAGTGCAGCAAACATCCCCGGACATCTCGTCCATCCCTGTAGGAGCTGAGCTTGCTCGCGAAGAGGCCATCACCTTCAACATCTCTATTGACTGATCCGCCGCCTTCGCGAGCAAGCTCAGCTCCTACAGGTCTTCACTCGTTCGATCGTTCCCACGCTCTGCACTGAGTCACTGCACATCCAACGAACCCTGCAACCCCGCCAACTTCTCCGGGTTACGCATGATAAAAATCTGGCTCACCCGCCCCGCTTCGTCAAAACCAAACGTCATCGACGCAGTGATGACCCCGTCTGCCTTGATGATCACGCCTTGTGCCCCATTGATTTCGCTGGGCAGCCATTCGCAAGTCTGCCAATAGACGTGCAACGACTGGCCAATGAAATCCAGCACGCGGGTAATGCCGGACAACGTTTCGCGGATGGCCGAGGCCTTGCCGCCGCTGTCGGCGCAGAGTTCGACGTCTTCGCTCAGCATCGCGGTCAAGGAAGCGGTCGAGCCACTGGCGATGGCGCTATGGAAAGCACTCAGCAATTGGTCCTGACGCGCCGTTTCCGGTTGAAAGCGCGTTTGTCCGTTGCCCAGGCTAGCCTTGGCTCGGGACACCAGTTTGCGGCACGCAGCCTCTTGAACCCCGACCGCGTCAGCCACTTGTGCGTAATCCATGTCGAATATTTCGTAGAGCAGGTACGCCGCACGCTCTTTGGGGGTTAGCCGTTCCAGCAACAACAGAAACGCGGTGGACAGCGACGAGGCCAGTTCATGCCTGTGTTCGGGTGAGTCCTGGTGGGTGGTGTGAATCGGTTCCGGCAACCAGGTGCCGACGTAATCAACCCGCGACTTGTGAGCCGAGCGCAGCAGATCGATGCAGTGCCGAGTGCACGCTGTGGTCAGCCAGGCGGCCGGCGTGGCAATGGCGGCGCGGTCGGCCTCCAGCCATTTGATGAACAGCTCTTGCACGACATCCTCGGCTTCGGCGCGGGAGCCGAGGATGCGATACGCCAGACCAAGCAAAAAGGGCCGGCGCTGCTCGAACTCAGCGGCGGCATTCTCAGCGGAGTTCATCAATCAGTGCCTCGACACCTGCAAACGGTTCCACAGGTTGATCATGCCGATCTCGGCCGTCAAGGCACCGATTTGTGCGTCGTTGAAGTGCTCGCGCAAGTCACCGCGCAGGCTGGCGTAGTCGGTCTTTTCATCGAGTATGGTGAGGGCTTCGGTCCAGGCCAGTGCGGCGCGTTCGGAGGCGCTGAAATCGCTGACGTGACGCCAGACGATCAGGCGATCCAGCCGCTCGTTGGTTTCATTGGCTTCACGGGCCTCGCGGGTGTGCATCTTCACGCAGAAGCCGCATTGGTTGATCTGCGACGCACGCAGGTGCAGCAGGTGTTTGAGGGTCGGAGCCAGGTCGTGGCTGTCGAGGGTGACGTGGACCTGGGTCAGGCTCTCGAACACCTGAGGAATCGATTGCAGCAGGTTGACCGGTTGGGTGTTGGACGACATCGTGTTGCTCCACTGTTTGAGGGATTCAACAGGATGACGATTGAGGATTCGGGTTTGTGACGTGCGCTGTTTTTTTTCAGCGCACGTCATGCATTTCAAGCCACCAATTCACCACTGGCAATCGCCGCCGACGCCGCCAGCATCGCCCGCAACAACACCGCACACCCGGCCGCCAGATCATCCGGCGCGGCGTTTTCGATTTCGTTGTGGCTGATGCCGCCTTCGCACGGTACGAAGATCATCCCGGCCGGGCCAAGTTCGGCGAGAAAGATTGCGTCGTGCCCTGCTCCGCTGACGATGTCCATGTGCGACAGGCCCAGCCCTTGAGCAGCGCCGCGTACCGCTTCCACACAGCCTTTGTCGAAGTACAGCGGTGGAAAATCCGCAGTGGGGGTCAGTTCGAAGGTCAGGCCGTGTTCCTCGCAGGTGGTTTCGATGACTTCACGGACTTCGGCAATCATTGAGTCCAGCCGTGCCGGTTCCAGATGACGGAAGTCCAGGGTCATGCGCACTTCGCCGGGGATGACGTTGCGTGAGCCGGGATAGGCTTGCAGGCAGCCAACGGTGCCGCAGGCGTGAGGTTGGTGGCCGAGGGCGGCGCGGTTGACCGCACCGACGATCACCGAGGCGCCGACCAGCGCGTCCTTGCGCAGGTGCATCGGCGTCGGGCCGGCGTGGGCTTCGACGCCGCGCAGTTTCAGGTCAAACCATTTCTGCCCGAGGGCGCCCATCACCACGCCGATGGTTTTGTGTTCGTCTTCAAGGATCGGGCCTTGTTCGATATGGGCCTCGAAATAGGCGCCGACCGCATGACCACTGACCTTGCGCTCGCCGGCATAGCCAATGGCGTTCAACGCTTCACCGACGCTGACGCCCTCGGCATCGACCTTGGCCAGGGTTTCTTCGAGGGTGAATTTTTCCGCAAACACACCGGAGCCCATCATGCACGGAGCGAAGCGTGAACCTTCTTCGTTGGTCCAGACCACCACTTCCAGCGGCGCTTCGGTTTCCACGCCCAGGTCATTGAGGGTGCGCAGCACTTCGACGCCGGCCAGTACGCCGAAGCAGCCGTCGAACTTGCCGCCGGTGGGTTGGGTATCGATGTGGCTGCCGGTCATCACCGGTGGCAGGTTCGGGTTGCGACCCGGACGACGGGCGAAGATGTTGCCGACGGCGTCGATGCTGACGGTGCAACCGGCCTCCTCGCACCAGTTGACGAAAATGTCCCGGGCCTGGCGGTCGAGGTCGGTCAGGGCCAGGCGACAGACGCCGCCCTTGACCGTGGCGCCGAGCTTGGCCAGGTCCATGAGCGACTGCCACAAGCGGTCGCGGTTGATGTGCTGATGGGTGGACTGCAGAACGTCTACGGCAGCGTTCATGATGATCTCCTCAGGCAGTTCTTATGGATTTCTTCAGGAAATTTTTTTGGTGCACTTGAGGCCGCCTTCGCGAGCAAGCCCGCTCCCACAGTTGAAATGCATTCCCCTGTGGGAGCGGCGGTGCGACGATTCGACTTGCTCGCGAAGGGGCCGTCCCTCACACCGTGGATTTCGCGATTGACGGGCTGGGTCGCATCGAGCACAACCCGTAATAAATCAGCCCGCCCAGTGCCGAGCCGGTGAACCAGCCATAGTCGTAGAACCAGCTGAATGCATCGCTGCCGAGCGACAGCAGCGTTAGCGCCACCGGCACGCCGAACGCGATAAACCCGAACCAGTTCCACGCCGGGTAAACGTCATCGCGATAGAGGCCGGCCAGGTCCAATTGCTGTTTCTTGATCAGGAAATAGTCCACCACCATGATTCCGGCGATCGGGCCCAGCAGGCTCGAATAGCCCAGCAACCAGTTGGAATACACCGTCTCCAGACTCAAATCCGAGACGATCAACCCAAGCTTCTTCAACAGTTCATGGGCCATCAGCGCCAAGCCGACCAGACCGGTGAGCATCACCGCTTTGGTGCGGTTGATGAACTTGGGGGCAACGTTCTGGAAATCGTTGGTCGGCGAAACGATGTTGGCCGCGGTGTTGGTCGACAGCGTGGCGATGATGATCAGCGCCATGGCCAGTGCGACCCAGACCGGGCTCTGGATATGGCCGATCAGGGTGACCGGATCGGAGACGGTGACGCCCACCAGTTTGACCGAGGCGGCGGTCATCACCACACCGAGGGAGGCGAACAGGAACATGGTCAGGGGCAAGCCGATAATCTGCCCGACGATCTGATCCTTCTGGCTTTTCGCATAGCGGCTGAAATCAGGAATGTTCAGGGACAAGGTGGCCCAGAACCCGACCATGGCGGTCAGCCCGGCGGCAAAGTAACTGACAACGCTCGCGCCTTCCGGACGCTTGGCCGGGATCGCCAGCAACTCGGTCATCGACACGTTCGGCATCGCCCATACCAACAGCCCCACGCCCACCAGCACCAACAATGGCGCCGAGAGGGTTTCCAGCCATTTGATCGAGTCCGCGCCGCGAATCACCACCCACAGGTTCAAGGCCCAGAACACCATGAACCCGATCACTTCACCGGTACCGCCGAGGGATTTCCAACCGTCGAACACCGAGCCGAGAAACAGGTGAATGGCCAGTCCGCCGAACATCGTCTGAATGCCGAACCAGCCGCACGCCACCAGTGCCCGGATCAGGCACGGAATGTTGGAGCCGAGGATGCCGAAGGACGAACGCAACAACACGGGAAACGGAATGCCGTACTTGGTGCCGGGAAAGGCGTTCAGGGTCAACGGGATCAGGACGATGATGTTGGCGAACAGAATCGCCAGCAGCGCTTCGCCGACGCTCAGGCCGAAATACGCGGTGAGCACACCGCCGAGGGTGTAGGTCGGCACGCAGATCGCCATGCCGACCCACAATGCGGTGATGTGCCATTTGTTCCAGGTTCGTTCACGCACCTTGGTCGGTGCCATGTCGTGGTTGTAACGGGGGCTGTCGAGGACGTCACTGCCGGCTTCGAGCTCAAACAAGCCGTCGCGCTCGGTCACTTGCGATCTGATCTGTTGCATGGCCGCTCCACTGTTCTTTTGATTATTGTTGCTCATCAGGGGCTGGCGGCATCAATTAACGTGCCGGTTACCCCGGTTGCGCATCGGGCAGTTCCATAAAAACTTTGTAACCAACTGATGTTTATCAGTTTTATTTATATAGCCGATGAGTCACCGGTTACTTGCTTGTTCACTCAGGCCAAATGCCAGGCAAGTTGTCCGAACCGTCAGGACTCAATCTGGTGCATACCACTTTTTTTCAACGTTGCGCATCAACCATAGACCATCCTCAAGCAGCTGATTTCACATAAGAAATCTCGTCTATTTTTAGAACCTGTCAAGTGCGTCAAAATGGTGAGAGGCCTCACCATTTTGGTGATTTACGTATTTAATCGTTATTTATCAATACGTTAAAACAGATATAAGCTTATAAAAAATATTCTTGCTCAATCCTCAAACTCAGACTAGCGTTTATTCCTGACAGCGCTGACAGGAATACACCTGTTTGCGTCGGCTTCATATAAAACATTTAGAACCGGCACAAGTCGGTCATTGCCTGCGAGGAACTCGGAATGTCTCTGTTGATCCGTGGCGCCACCGTTATTACCCATGATGAAAGTTATCGCGCCGACGTCTATTGCGCCGACGGCGTGATCAAAGCCATCGGTGAAAACCTTGATGTACCCGCCGATGCCGAAGTGCTCGACGGCAGCGGCCAGTACCTGATGCCCGGCGGCATCGATCCACACACGCACATGCAACTGCCCTTCATGGGCACGGTGGCCAGTGAAGACTTCTTCAGCGGTACTGCGGCGGGACTTGCCGGTGGCACGACGTCGATCATCGACTTTGTGATTCCCAATCCGCAGCAATCCTTGATGGAAGCCTTTCATCAGTGGCGCGGCTGGGCCGAGAAGTCGGCGTCGGATTACGGTTTCCATGTCGCGATCACCTGGTGGAGCGAACAGGTCCGCGAGGAAATGGCCGAGCTGGTCAGCCAGCACGGGGTCAACAGCTTCAAGCATTTCATGGCCTACAAGAACGCGATCATGGCCGCCGATGACACGCTGGTGGCGAGTTTCGAGCGCTGCCTGGAATTGGGCGCGGTGCCGACCGTGCATGCGGAAAACGGTGAGCTGGTCTATCACCTGCAACGCAAGTTGATGGCCCAGGGCATGACCGGCCCGGAAGCGCATCCGTTGTCGCGCCCTTCGCAGGTGGAAGGTGAAGCGGCCAGTCGGGCGATCCGCATCGCCGAAACCCTGGGCACGCCGTTGTACCTGGTGCATGTTTCGACCAAGGAAGCCCTCGACGAAATCACCTACGCCCGCAGCAAGGGCCAACAAGTCTACGGCGAGGTGCTGGCCGGGCATTTGCTGCTGGACGATAGCGTCTATCAACACCCGGACTGGCAGACCGCCGCCGGTTACGTGATGAGCCCGCCCTTCCGTCCGCGCGGCCATCAAGAAGCACTTTGGCACGGCCTGCAATCGGGCAACCTGCACACCACCGCCACCGACCACTGCTGTTTCTGCGCCGAACAAAAAGCCGCCGGCCGTGACGATTTCAGCAAGATCCCCAATGGCACGGCCGGTATCGAAGACCGCATGGCGGTGCTCTGGGATGAAGGGGTGAACACCGGGCGTTTGTCGATGCAGCACTTCGTGGCGCTCACCTCCACCAACACCGCGAAAATCTTCAACCTCTACCCGCGCAAAGGCGCGATTCGCGTCGGTGCGGACGCGGATCTGGTGCTGTGGGATCCGGAAGGTACGCGGACGATTTCGGCGAAGACTCACCATCAGCAAGTGGACTTCAACATCTTCGAAGGCAAGACCGTGCGCGGCGTACCGAGCCACACCGTCAGCCAGGGCCGGGTGGTGTGGGCCGATGGTGATTTGCGGGCCGAGCGTGGTGCCGGGCGGTATGTCGAACGGCCGGCGTATCCGGCGGTGTTTGATTTGCTGAGCAAGCGGGCTGAGCAACATAAGCCAGTCGCTGTGAAACGCTGACCTGCCCTCTGTGGCGAGGGAGCTTGCTCCCGCTGGACTGCGCAGCAGGCCCAAAGCCAGTCGACTAGGGGAGTCAGGACAGCCTGGTTGACAGGATATGGGGCGGCTTCGCCACCCAGCGGGAGCAAGCTCCCTCGCCACAGGATGATGCGAAAAAACCACTGCCCACCAGAGGCAGTACCTCAATAACCGTGAGGCCAACACCGTGATCAAGACCCTGAACCACCTCCCGCATCCGCACGAGAATGCGGCCGCCCTCGCCGGCCATTTCACCGATCTGGCGCCGCCACTCAACGACCGTCAGGCCCATCTGGAAGCCTCGCGTTGCCTGTACTGCTACGACGCGCCGTGCGTGAATGCCTGTCCGAGCGAGATCGACATTCCGTCGTTCATCCGCAATATCCATCAGGAAAACGTTCAGGGCGCCGCGCAGAAAATCCTCTCGGCGAACATCCTCGGCGGCAGTTGCGCTCGGGTGTGTCCGACGGAAGTGCTTTGCCAGCAAGCCTGCGTGCGCAACAACGACCATGAATGCGCACCGGTGCTGATCGGCCTGTTGCAACGTTACGCCGTCGACAACGCACACTTCAGCGAACACCCCTTCACCCGTGCGGCATCAACCGGCAAGCGCATCGCCGTGGTCGGCGCCGGTCCGGCCGGTTTGTCCTGCGCTCACCGCAGTGCCATGCACGGTCATGACGTGGTGATTTTCGAGGCGCGGGAAAAGGCTGGTGGCCTCAACGAATACGGGATCGCCAAGTACAAACTGGTGGATGACTACGCGCAGAAGGAGCTTGAATTCCTATTGGAAATCGGCGGGATCGAAATCCGACACGGGCAGAAACTCGGTGAAAACCTGACACTTAGCGACCTGCATCAGCAGTTCGACGCAGTGTTCCTTGGCCTCGGTCTGGCCGCCAGCAAACAGCTGGGGCTTGCTCATGAAGATGCACCCGGTCTGCTGGCCGCCACCGATTACATCCGCGAACTGCGTCAGGCCGATGACCTGACCCAACTCCCCCTCGCTGACCGTTGCATCGTTTTGGGCGCCGGCAACACCGCCATCGACATGGCCGTGCAAATGGCTCGTCTCGGAGCACGCGATGTCAACCTGGTGTATCGCCGCGGTGTCGAGGAAATGGGCGCCACCGGCCACGAACAGGACATCGCCAAAGCCAATCAAGTGCGTTTGCTGACGTGGGCACAACCCGAAGAAGTCCTGCTCGATGCTCAAGGCCAAGTACGCGGCATGCGCTTCGCCCGGACCTGGTTAGTCGAAGGTCGCCTGCAAACCACTGGCGAAACCTTCGAACTGGCCGCCGATGCGATCTTCAAAGCCATCGGCCAGGCCTTTGATGGCAGCGCCCTCGCTGATCCGCTGGCCCGTGAACTCAAACGTCAGGGCGAGCGGATTCAAGTGGACGAAAACCTGCGCACCAGCATCCCCGGCGTGTATGCCGGCGGCGACTGCACCAGTCTCGATCAGGACCTCACCGTGCAGGCCGTGCAGCACGGCAAACGGGCCGCCGAGGCCATCAACGCCCAACTCATGCTCAACGTGGAGGCTGCGTAAATGGCCGATCTCTCGATTGTCTTCGCCGGCATCAAAGCCCCCAATCCGTTCTGGCTTGCCTCCGCACCACCGACCGACAAGGCCTACAACGTGGTCCGCGCCTTCGAGGCCGGTTGGGGTGGCGTGGTCTGGAAAACCCTGGGTGAAGACCCGGCGGCGGTCAACGTGTCGTCACGTTACTCGGCGCACTTCGGTGCCAACCGCGAAGTGGTGGGCTTCAACAACATCGAGCTGATCACCGATCGCTCGCTGGAGATCAACCTGCGGGAAATCACCCAAGTCAAAAAGGACTGGCCGGACCGCGCGCTGATTGTGTCGCTGATGGTGCCCTGCGTTGAAGAATCCTGGAAATTCATCTTGCCGCTGGTGGAAGCCACCGGCGCCGACGGCATCGAACTGAACTTCGGCTGCCCGCACGGGATGCCGGAGCGCGGCATGGGCGCGGCGGTCGGCCAAGTGCCGGAGTACGTCGAGCAGGTCACCCGTTGGTGCAAGACGTTCTGCTCGCTGCCGGTGATCGTCAAGCTCACGCCGAATATCACCGACATTCGCGTCGCCGCCCGCGCGGCCCATCGCGGCGGTGCCGATGCGGTGTCGTTGATCAACACGATCAACTCGATCACCAGCGTCAACCTGGAGCGCATGGTCGCCAATCCCGCCGTGGGCAGCCAAAGCACTCATGGTGGTTATTGCGGTTCGGCGGTGAAGCCGATTGCGCTGAACATGGTCGCCGAAATCGCCCGCGATCCACAGACGCAAGGCCTGCCGATCTCCGGCATTGGCGGCATTAGCAGCTGGCGCGACGCGGCGGAGTTTATTGCGCTAGGCAGCGGCTCGGTGCAGGTGTGCACGGCGGCGATGCTGCATGGCTTCCGGATTGTCGAGGAGATGAAGGACGGGTTGTCACGCTGGATGGACAGTCAGGGCTACGCCAGCGTGTCAGAGTTTTCCGGGCGTGCGGTGGGCAACACCACGGACTGGAAGTACCTGGACATCAACTATCAAGTGATTGCCAAGATCGACCAGGAGGCCTGCATTGGTTGCGGTCGTTGCCACATTGCTTGCGAAGACACTTCGCACCAGGCGATTGCGAGCCTGAAGCAGGCGGACGGGACGCATAAATATGAAGTGATTGATGATGAGTGCGTGGGGTGCAATCTGTGTCAGATCACATGCCCGGTGCAGGACTGTATCGAGATGGTGCCGATGGAGAACGGGAAGCCGTTTCTGGATTGGAATCATGATCCGCGCAATCCCTACCATGTCAGCCCTTGAGCTCAGCGGCGCCTGAACCGACGCCATCGCGAGCAGGCTCGCTCCCACATTGGAATGCATTTCAAATGTGGGAGCGAGCCTGCTCGCGATGAGGCCAGCAGCAACACCGCAAAGCTCAAGGTTCCAACCCAATCCCGCGCAAGATCACACTCGTCACCGTCTGCACCGCCCGCTCGAACTGCATGTCCGACAACGGCTGATGATCATTCAGAATATTCACCTGATGATCAAAGTCGGCGTAATGCTGGGTCGACGCCCAGATCATGTACAGCAGGCTCGAAGGCTCCACCGGCAGGATGCGTTTGTCGTCCACCCACTGGCGAATTTTCGCTTCTTTCATCTTGGCCCAGTCGTACAGACTCACGTCCAGCTTCTCACCCAGAGTCGGTGCACCATGGATGATTTCGTTGGCCCAGACTTTGGAGCCATAAGGCCGGCTGCGGGAGTGGTTCATCTTGGCGCGGATGTAGCTGCTGAGCACCACGCGCGGGTCGTCGAACATCTCGAAGCACAGCGCGTCCTGTTTCCACACTTCCAGCAAACCCAACAGCACCGCGCTGTACAGCTCACTCTTGGTGCTGAAGTAGTAATGCAGGTTGGAGCGCGGCAGTTGCACTTCGGCGGCGATGTCGGCCATGGCGGTGCCGCCGAAACCTTTTTCGGCGAACACCTTTTCGGCCCCCAACAGAATTTTCTCGACGTTACTGCGACGAATCTCGATCTTGTGATTGCCCATGAGGGCTCCCTGACAACAGCGTTGCTCAAGACTAGCATCCGCTCTAGCTCGCGGCGACAAGGGAAAACGAAACTTCGTACACACAGCTTCGCGCAGGTAAACTGACCGCCTTTTCGAACCCGCCTCAGAGGTATTCCACGATGCTGCTCAAGAAAACCCTGACCACCGTCGCCCTGCTCGGCTCGCTGTTCGTCGCTTCGTCGGTGTTTGCCCACGCCCATCTGAAAAGCCAGACCCCGGCCGCCGACAGCACGGTGACCGCGCCGTCGGAACTGCGCCTGGTGTTTTCCGAAGGCGTTGAAGCGACCTTTTCCAAAGTCACGATCAGCAAGGACGGTGCCGACGTGGCGGTGAAAAGCCTCGCCACCGAAGGCAGCGACAAGAAAACCCTGATCGTCACCCCGGCCGCACCATTGGCAGCGGGTGCTTACAAAGTCGAATGGCACGCGGTGTCGGTCGATACCCACAAAAGCGAAGGCGCCTATAACTTCAAGGTTGGCCAGTAATTCATGACGAGCGCGATGGTGCTGTGCCGCTTCCTGCATTTCACCGTCGTGCTGATGCTGTTCGGGGTCTGGGTGTTCAGGCCTCTGCTGGTTAATGGCGACGCTGGAAATCTGGATCAGCGACTGACGAAGACAAGCCGCTGGATGGCGGCGGTGGCGTTGGTCACTGGCGTTAGCTGGTTGCTGCTGATCACCGCCAGCATGGCCGGTTCGTGGGACGCGGCATTCGATCCATCGACCCTGCGATTGGTGCTGGGCAATACATTTTTCGGCCAGGTCTGGCGCTGGCACCTGCTGCTCAATGCGTTGTTGGTCGCGCTGCTGATGACGCCCCTGCGTTCAAACCTGCCCCTGCGAATCGGCCTCGCCAGCCTGCTGCTGGCCACCCTCGCCCCGGTCGGCCACGGAGCCATGCTCGACGGCCTCAACGGCCAATTGCTGATCCTCAATCAAATCATTCACCTGACCTGCGTCGGCGCCTGGCTCGGCGGCTTGATGCTGTTGGTGATGATCCTGCGGCAGCCGACAGAGCATTCAATCAAAGCGACCTTGCAACGCTTCAGCGGCGTTGGTTACGTCTTGGTGGCGGGGTTGGTGATGACCGGGCTGATCAATGTTCGGGTCCTCACCGGGCAGTTCTGGCCGACGCCGTTGCTGTCCGGGTTTGCGCTGATTCTGTTGATCAAGGTTGTGTTGGTCGCCGCGATGCTGGGGCTGGCGTTGTTCAATCGGCTGCGGATCAACGACTGCGAGCAGCGTCCGACAGCTCTGACAAGTAGTGTAATTCTTGAATGGTTGCTGGGAATGGGAGCGGTGGCTGCCGTTTCTTTACTCGGCACGATGCCGCCGATGATCACTGGCTAAAACGCCAATCCCTGTGGGAGCGGGCTTGCTCGCGAAAGCGGCGTCACATTCAACACATTGGCTGACTGGCAGACCGCCTTCGCGAGCAAGCCCGCTCCCACAGGGTTTCTGCGACAAACCATAAAACCGAGCCAAGTCATCGTACAACTTCTGATTGACATTCCCCGTAACACTTGCAAATAATCCGCCCCAATGTTGTACGACGACGTATAACAAAAAATAAAAACAACAAGAAACACGGGAGCGTCACTGTGAGCAAGCTCGTCCGCAATTCCTCCGTCTGCACCCCTCGCCCAACCTTCGCACGCCGTCACACCCTGAGCCTGATCGGTTGCAGCAGCCTGGCCCTCGCCTTGCCCATGACCAGTCATGCCGAAGGTTTCGTCGATGACGCCAAAGCCACGCTGAACCTGCGCAACTTCTACATCAACCGCAACTTCACGAACCCGGCCTACCCGCAGGGCAAGGCTGAAGAGTGGACGCAAAGCTTCATCCTCGACGCCAAATCCGGATTCACCCAAGGCCCCGTTGGTTTCGGCATGGATGTGCTGGGCCTGTACTCGGAAAAACTCGACGGCGGCAAAGGCACGGGCGGCACCTCGTTGCTGCCGATTCATGACGACGGCCGCCCGGCCGACAACTTCGGGCGCCTGGGTGTGGCGCTGAAAGGGAAAATCTCGAAAACCGAATTGAAGGTCGGCGAATGGATGCCGGTGTTGCCGATCCTGCGCTCCGACGACGGTCGCTCGCTGCCGCAAACCTTCCGCGGTGGTCAAGTGACGTCCACCGAGATCAGTGGCCTGACGCTCTACGGCGGCCAGTTCCGCGCCAACAGCCCGCGCAACGATGCGAGCATGGAAGACATGTTCATGAACGGCAAATCCGCGGCCTTCACCTCGGACCGTTTCAACTTTGGCGGCGGCGAATATGCGTTCAACGAGAAGCGCACCCAGGTCGGTGTCTGGTACGCGCAACTCAGCGACATTTATCAGCAGCAGTATTTCAACCTGAGCCACAGCCAGCCCATCGGCGACTGGACCCTCGGCGCCAACCTTGGCTACTTCATCGGCAAGGAAGACGGCAGCGCCCTGGCTGGCGACCTCGACAACAAAACCGCGTTCGCCATGCTCTCGGCCAAATACGGCGGCAACACCTTCTTCGTCGGCCTGCAAAAACTCACCGGCGACGATGTCTGGATGCGGGTCAACGGCACCAGCGGCGGCACCCTGGCCAACGACAGCTACAACTCCAGCTACGACAACGCCAAGGAAAGATCCTGGCAACTGCGCCACGACTACAATTTTGTGGCGCTCGGCATTCCCGGCCTGACGATGATGAACCGCTACATCAGCGGCGATAACGTGCACACAGGCACCATCACCGACGGCAAGGAATGGGGCCGCGAGTCAGAACTGGCTTACACCGTACAGAGCGGCGCGCTGAAGAACCTCAACGTCAAATGGCGTAACGCGTCGATCCGCAAGGACTTCAGCACCAACGAATTCGACGAAAACCGCATTATCATCAACTACCCGATCTCGTTGCTGTAAGCCGGATCTTTGTAGCAGCTGGCGAAGCCTGCGTTCGGCTGCGCAGCAGTCGTAAAATCAGCCGACGCGGTGCATCAGGAAAATCACCTGTGTAGGGTTTACGACTGCTGCGCAGCCGAACGCAGGCTTCGCCAGCTGCTACATCGAGCGCGGGGCGGCCAGACCCTTCGTCAATTTCAATTGATGTGTCGTTGACAACCACCAGAAAGGCTAACGATACTTCGAACTAGTCGTACGACAACCTACAACAATTTCAACAACAATGACTGCTTGTTCAGGGACTTCCATGACCATCACACCTAACGCCCGCGTTCCTTTCAATCGTCTCCTCCTGACCGGTGCCGCCGGTGGCCTCGGCAAAGTCCTGCGCGAACGCCTGCGGCCCTATGCCAATGTGATTCGCCTGTCGGACATCGCCGACATTGCCCCGGCCATCGATGACCGTGAAGAAGTCGTGCCCTGCGACCTGGCAGACAAGCAAGCAGTCCATCAGCTGGTTGAAGGCGTGGACGCGATCCTGCACTTTGGTGGCGTATCAACGGAGCACTCGTTCGAAGAGATCCTCGGCGCCAACATCTGCGGCGTGTTCCACATCTATGAAGCCGCTCGCCGCCATGGTGTGAAGCGGGTGATTTTCGCCAGTTCCAACCACGTGATCGGCTTCTATAAGCAGGATGAAGTCATCGACGCCCACTCCCCTCGCCGCCCGGACAGCTACTACGGCTTGTCCAAGTCCTACGGCGAAGACATGGCCAGTTTCTACTTCGATCGCTACGGCATCGAGACTGTCAGCGTGCGCATTGGCTCCTCGTTCGCGGAACCGCAGAACCGCAGAATGATGAGCACCTGGTTGAGCTTCGGCGACCTGACTCAATTGCTCGAATGCGCGCTGTACGCCCCCAATGTCGGTCACACCGTGGTCTACGGCATGTCCGATAACAAGAACGTCTGGTGGGACAACCGATTCGCCACCTGCCTGGGTTATGAACCTCAGGACAGCTCCGAAGTGTTCCGCGAAAAAGTCGAAGCCCAACCGATGCCGGCCGCTGATGACCCGGCACGGGTTTACCAGGGTGGAGCGTTTGTCGCGTCCGGCCCGTTCGGCGACTGAACCCGCGCACATCACTTGATCCCGACAACAAAAACCTGAGGGGATGAGCTGTCATGCAAGCCGAATTGATTGTCGATGCCCGCAACGCGGTCGGTGAATGCCCGGTCTGGGTGCCCGAGGAAAACGCCCTGTATTGGGTTGATATTCCCGTCGGAGGCCTGCAACGCTGGAGCGCCGAAACCGGCCATGTTCACGCATGGACAGCACCAGAAATGCTCGCCTGCATTGCACGTCACCGCGACGGCGGCTGGGTTGCCGGGATGGAAAGCGGGTTCTTTCATCTGCACCCGCATAACGATGGCAGCCTCGACAGCAACCTCCTGGCTCCGGTCGAACACGCCCGCACAGATATGCGCCTGAACGATGGTCGCTGCGATCGTCAGGGGCGCTTCTGGGCCGGCAGCATGGTGCTGAACATGGGCGCCAACGCTGCCGACGGCACGCTTTATCGCTACAGCGCCGGGCAACGCGGGCCACTCGAGGCGCAACTCAGCGGGTTTATCGTGCCCAACGGCCTGGGTTTCAGCCCGGACGGGCGAACGATGTACCTGTCTGACTCTCATCCCTTGGTCCAGCAAATCTGGGCCTTTGATTACGACATCGACAGCGGCACTCCGTCCAACCGCCGGCTGTTTGTCGACATGCATCAATTCCCCGGTCGTCCCGACGGGGCGGCGGTCGATGCCGAAGGCGGCTACTGGATTTGCGCCAATGACGCCGGGCTGATTCACCGTTTCACGCCCGATGGCCGACTGGACCGTTCCCTCGCCGTACCGGTGAAAAAACCGAGCATGTGCGCCTTCGGCGGCAGTCGCCTGGACACATTGTTCGTGACCTCGATCCGTCCCGGCGACGACCATGACGAACAGTCACTGGCCGGCGGTGTGTTCGCCCTCAATCCCGGGGTAAAAGGCTTGCCGGAGCCGTTGTTCAAGGATTGCTGATCACTTGTGGCGAGGGGGCTTGCCCCCGTTCGGCTGCGCAGCAGTCGTAATTCAGCCAACTCGGTAGTACTGAAAATGTAGGGGGTCGCTTCGCAACCCAACGGGGGCAAGCCCCCTCGCCACAAAAGCCTTTCAATGAGCCAGTAAAAATCAACATGACACCAATAATTCTGGAACTCAAAGACGAATTCACCCACCTCACCCTCGCCCCGGAACTCGGTGGCAGCATCGTCAACTGGAGCGTGCGCGGCACGGGTCTGCCGCTGTTGCGCCACAGCGATGCCCACGCGCTGAACACCGGTCTGCCCGGCAAACTCGGCTGTTTTCCCTTGGCGCCGTGGTCGAACCGAATTTCAGAAGGCGGCTTTGAATGCCCCGAGGGCTGGCTGGCACTGACACCCAACAGCCTCACCGATCCCATGCCGATTCACGGCAGCGCCTGGCAACAGCCGTGGCAGGTGGTTTCGCAGACGCGCGATGAAGTCGTCCTGCAACTCGACAGCACCACGCCCTTCGCCTATCGCGCCCGGCAACGATTCCATCTGAGCGATGGCAAGCTGAGCATTGAGCTTAAGGTCACCCATCTGGCCGAAAGCCCGGCCTGGCATGGGCTCGGTTTGCATCCTTACTTTCCGCGTACCACGGGCACCCAGTTGCAGGCGCAAGCCCGGCACGTCTGGTTGTGTGACGGGACCAAACTGCCGACACACCTCAGTGCATTGCCAGCCGAATGGGATTTCCAGTCACTCAAGGGGTTGCCCGAGACATTGGTCGACAACGGCTTCTGCGAATGGGACGGCCGCTGTCTGATTCGCCAGCCAGCGTTGGGTTATGAACTGGAATGCCACGCCACCGGCAGCGATTACTTCCTGCTCTACTGCCCAGTGGGCCTGGATTTTTTCTGTATCGAACCGGTAAGCCACCCGGTCAACGCGCATCACCTGCCCGGTCGACCGGGGTTGCGATTGCTGGAGCAAGGCGAGTCAGCCGAGCTCGGTTTCAGCCTGCACTATCGCTACCCCAGCAACTGACTCAGCACCGCACGCAACTTGCCGGGTTTCACCGGTTTGTTCAGCAGCGGTGCGTCGAGTCGCTGCAATGAGCGCCGACACTGATCCGTGCGGTCGGCAGTGATGATGACCGCTGGAATCGCCTGGTGGTAATGCTCACGCAAATGCCTGACCACATCACAGCCCACCACCCCGTGATCGAGGTGGTAGTCCGCCAGAATCAGTTCCGGCGGTCGCCCCTGCAAGGCGGCCAGTGCAGAGAATTCATCGGTGGCCGTCACCACCTCGCAGCCCCACTGCCCGAGCAGCGCGCTCATGCTTTCGAGGATGCTCACTTCGTTGTCCAGCACCAGCAAACGCCGGCCCGGCAACGGATTCCCCGTTCCTGGCTGTGGTGCCACCAGGCTGATCGGCAGCGGAATTTCATGGGAAATCGGCACGTCGATGCTGAACATCGAACCGCGCCCCGGCAACGAATGAACCCCGACTTTATAGCCGAGGATCTTGGCGATGCGTTCAACGATGGCCAGCCCCAGGCCCACTCCCTTGCGGTCGGCGGCACGGCCGACGTCCAGTTGGTTGAACTCGAGGAAGATCGAATCCAGTCGGTCCGCCGCGATCCCGCGCCCGGTGTCCCAGACTTCCAGGCGCAGCATTTCACCGCGGCGTCTGGCACCCAGCAGGATGCTGCCCTCGTCGGTGTAGCGGCAGGCGTTGCTGAGGAAATTGCGCAGAATCCGCGTCATCAGGCGCAAGTCAGTGCTGATGGCGTAATCGCCCATGTGCACCCGCAGGTTCAATCCTGCGGCTTGCGCCACTGACTGGAACTCCGACACCAGCGGCGCGAGCAATTCATCGAGGCGGTACAGCGCAATGTCCGGCTTGACCGCCGCCTGATCGAGCCGGGAAATATCCAGCAAATCGGTGAGCAAATCTTCCGCCCCTTCCAGCGCCTGATGCGTACGCTCCACCAGCACCTGCTCGACATCGGGTAGCTTGCGTTCGCGCAGGGTCGAGATCAGCAAACGCGCGGCATTGAGCGGTTGCAGCAGGTCATGACTGGCGGCGGCGAGGTATTTGTCCTTGCTGCGATTGGCGGCCTCGGCGGCGTCCCGGGCATCGCGCAAGGCTTCGGCGATCTGTTTACGCTGGGTGATCTGCTGTTGCAGGTTACGGTTGGCTTCCAGCAACTCGTCGGTGCGCGCGGTGACGCGCTGCTCCAGTTCGTCGTTGAGTTGCTGCAGGCGCTGCTGGGCGAGTTTGCGCTCGGTGATGTCGGCGACAAACCCTTCCACCAGCCCTTCCTGATCGGGCTTGAGCAACAGGTTCATCAGCACGTCGAGGCTGCTGCCATCCTTGCGCCGCAATTGGGTTTCATAGCCATGCAGGCTGCCCTGGTGCCTGAGGATTTCGCCGATATTTTCCAGTTCCTGTGCACCACCGACAAACAGGTTACTTGCCAGATCCGCCAGGGAAAACAGCACTTCCTGGGGATTGTCGTAGCCGAGCATCCGCGCCAGGGCCGGGTTGGCGGCACGCATGCCTTCCAGGAGGCTGGCCTGAAAGATCCCGTGGACCGCGTTCTCGAACAGCCATTTGTAGCGATTGCGTTCGGCCTCCAGCTCGTCGAGGCGCGCAGCCAATTCCGGGTAATGACTTTTGCGCGCCGAGTGGCTGCCTAATCCCAGTAACCCCGCCAGCGCCCGTTGCTGTTCGTCAGAGGGCTTCGCCATAGACGACCTCGACATCACGCTGACTGGACTCGCGCGGGTTGGTGAGGATGCACGGATCGTGCATGGCGTGTTGCGACAGGAACGGAATGTCCGCGGTGCTGACCCCGTGCAGTCCGAGGGTTTCGTGGAAGCCGATGGCGTGCTTCAGAGCGATCAGGTGTTCGACCAGACGCCCGCAAATCTGCCGGTGATTGAGGCCACGGCAATCGATGCCAAAGGTCTCGGCGATCACCTTGAAGCGCTCCGGTGCGGAGCTGTAGTTGAACGCCACCACGTGTTCCACCAGCACCGCGTTGCACAAGCCATGAGGCAAGTCGAGAAAGCCACCGAGGCTGTGGGACATGGCATGCACCGCACCGAGGATCGCGTTGGAGAACGCCAGCCCGGCCTGCATGCTGCCGAGCATGATTTTCTCGCGCAGGGCGATATCGTTGGGGTTGGCGATCATCTGCACCAGGTTGCCGTTGATCAGGCGCATCGCCTCCAGCGCATGGGGGTCGGTCAATGGCCCGTGACCGGTGGAAACAAACGCTTCGATGGCATGCACCAACGCATCGATGCCGGTACAGGCCGACAGGAACGGGTCCATGCTCAGGGTGGTTTCCGGGTCGATCAGCGACACGTCCGGGACCACCGCCTTACTGACGATGGAGAACTTCATGCGTTCTTGCTGGTTGGAGATGATCACGAATTGCGAGACATCGGCCGAGGTGCCAGCGGTGGTCGGGATCAGGATCAGCGGTGGGCTCGGGACGCGGATGGTGTCCACGCCTTCGAATTCAAGGATGCTGCGCCCATGGGCGACGACAATGCCGATGCCTTTGCCGCAATCCATCGGGCTGCCGCCACCGACGGCCACGATCACATCGCAATGGTTTTCCCGGTACAGATCGGCGCCGAGCATCACTTCTTCGACCCTTGGGTTGGGCGAAACCGCGCTGTACAGGACGTACTCGATGCCCTGGGCTTGCAGGCTGGCCTCGACATCGGCGACCCAACCGGCGGCAATCACACCGGGGTCGCTGACCAGCAGGACCTTGCGGGCACCAAAGGTTTTGGCGCAATTGCCGACGTTGTGCCGGCAGCCGGCACCAAAGATGATTTCAGGCGAAACGAATTTACGCAGCTGACTAAGACTCTGGCTCATTGGAAAGCCTGTTTTTATTGTTTTGGAAGGTAACGTCCACACTAAAGCATCCGGCTGTGAATGCAATCAGACCAATGGGTAGCAGGCTGGGGTGTACTCAAATCTTGTACCCACCGCAGATCCCCTGTGGGAGCGGGCTTGCTCGCGAAAGCGGTGGGTCAGTCGACATCAATGTTGCATGTAATGCAGCCTTCGCGAGCAAGCCCGCTCCCACAGGGATTCGCGTTGGACGCAACGTCTGGATTCATCCTCGGTAGATCAGTCGCGAAGCCTTCTCGTTACGCAACGTCAGGTGTTCCATGCCCAGCCCCGGTGCGTCGGCTTCCTCGCGGGCCTTGAGAATCACACCGTGATGCGATGACTTGCTGCACACCGGGTCCGCATTGGCCGCGTCACCGGTCAACATGAATGCCTGGCAGCGGCAACCACCCAGATCCTTGTGCTTTTCATCGCAGGAGCGGCACGGTTCCTTCATCCAGTCGTCGCCACGAAAGCGATTGAAACCGAAAGAATCAGTCCAGATGTGCTCGATGCTGTACTCGCGCACGTTGGGAAACTGCACCGGCAACTGTCGGGCGCTGTGGCAAGGCAACGCTGTGCCGTCGGGGGTGATGTCGAGAAACAGATTGGCCCAGCCGTTCATGCAGGTCTTGGGGCGTTCTTCGTAGTAATCCGGGGTGACGAAGATCAGCTTGCACGGGTGGCCCTGCGCCTCAAGACGCTCGCGATATGAGTGGGTGATGCGCTCGGCACGCTGCAATTGTTCGCGCGTGGGCAACAGGCCAACCCGGTTGAGCTCGGCCCAGCCGTAGAACTGGCAGGTCGCCAATTCGACGAAATCCGCTTCCAGTTCCAGGCACAAATCGATGATCTGTGCGATCTGGTCGATGTTGTGCCGATGGGTGACGAAGTTCAGCACCATCGGGTAGCCCTGGGCCTTTACCGCCCGGGCCATCGCCAGTTTCTGCGCGAAGGCCTTGCGCGAGCCGGCGAGCATGTTGTTCACCGCTTCGTCGGCGGCCTGGAAGCTGATCTGGATGTGGTCCAGCCCCGCGACCTTGAAATCGCGCACTTTCTGCTCGGTCAGGCCGATGCCCGAGGTGATCAGGTTGGTGTAGTAACCCATGTCCCGGGCAGCCTTGATCAGTTCGGCCAGGTCTTGACGAACCAACGGCTCGCCGCCGGAAAAACCCAGTTGCGCGGCGCCCATCTCCCGGGCTTCGCGGAACACCCGGATCCATTCTTCGGTGCTCAACTCTTCGCCTGATTGGGCAAAGTCCAGCGGGTTGGAGCAATACGGGCATTGCAGCGGGCAACGATAGGTCAACTCCGCCAACAGCCACAGCGGCGGACCCGGACGCGAGTCACTCGATCCAGAATTGAGCATGGGCCACCTCCAGAAACGCCAGCACATCTTCGTCGATCCCCGGTACGCCGGGGAAACTCTCAGACAGTCGATCAATGATCGCCGCAACGCTGCGCTGGCCGTCCACCAGATCGAGGATCTGCCCGGCACTGGTGTTGAGTTTGATCATGCCTTCGGGGTACAGCAGCACGTGACAGTCCTGACGAGGTTCCCATTGCAGGCGAAAACCCTGGCGCAGCGACGGTGATTGCTCGCGGTTAATCAGGCTCACAGGGCAATCCCCCGGTGCCAGACTTGGTCCGTGGTGACGGTGTGATACGGCGGGCGCTCCAGCTCGTAGGCCATGCTCATGGCGTCGAGCATGCTCCACAGCACATCGAGCTTGAATTGCAGGATTTCCAGCATGCGTTGCTGGCCTTCGACTGTGACGTAGTGCGCCAGGGTGATGCGCAAACCATGCTCGACATCCCGTCGCGCCTGACTCAGGCGATTACGGAAATAGTCGTACCCGCCGACGTCGATCCACGGGTAATGGGCCGGCCAGGCATCGAGCCGGGATTGGTGGATCTGTGGCGCAAACAGCTCGGTCAGCGAACTGCTGGCGGCTTCCTGCCAACAGGCGCGACGGGCGAAATTGACGTAGGCATCCACGGCGAAACGGACACCGGGCAGCACCAATTCCTGTGAAAGGATTTGCTCGCGATCCAGCCCCACCGCTTCGCCCAGCCGCAGCCAGGCTTCGATGCCGCCTTCGCTGCCGGGCACGCCGTCGTGATCGAGGATTCGTTGCAGCCATTCCCGGCGTACGTCGCGGTCCGGGCAGTTGGCAAGAATCGCGGCGTCCTTCAGGGGGATGTTCACCTGGTAGTAGAAGCGATTGGCAACCCAGCCTTGAATCTGCTCGCGACTGGAGCGCCCGGCGTACATGGCTTGGTGGAACGGATGATGGATGTGGTAGAAGGCGCCTTTGGCGCGCAGGGCCGCTTCGAATTCGGTGGGGGTCATTGCTTTGTCAGTCATTGCGGTTCTCCTGGTAGCTCTGCGGTGTTTGCTCTGGCGCCTTCGTCGGAACGCCGCCCGGACCAAGCCCGCTCCCACAGTGGAACGCGGCACCCTTGTGGGAGCGGGCTTGCTCGCGAAGGGGCCATCCGCTACAGCTCAATACTCATGCCGTCAAACGCCACTTCGATCCCGCGCCGCTCCAGCAGCGCCCGCTCGGCCGAGTCTTCATCAAGGATCGGGTTGGTGTTGTTGATGTGGATCAGCACCTTGCGCTGGCGGGTGAAGCCTTCAAGGATTTCGAGCATGCCGCCAGGGCCGCTTTGCGACAGGTGACCCATTTCACTGCCCAGGTTCTGGCCGACTTCGCAGACTCGCATCTCGTCGTCGCGCCACAAGGTGCCGTCCAGCAACAGACAATCGGCGCGTTGCATCCAGCTCAGCACCTCGTCGTCGACCTGTCCCAGGCCCGGCGCATAGAACAGCGAAGCACCGCTGCGTCGGTCTTCGATAAACAAGCCGATGGTGTCGCCCGGCTGCGGATTGCCGCGATTGGGGGAGTACGGCGGTGCGTTGCTGACCAAGGGGATCGCGCGAAATCGCAGGTGTGCGCAAGCGGTGATGCTGAACGGCTCGCGGTCGAGCCCGACCGGTTGCCACTGCAACCCGCCGTTCCAATGCTTGAGCATGGTGAACAACGGGAAGCCGCTGCTCAGGTCTTCATGGACGCGTTCGGTGCACCAGACCGAATGCGGGCAGCCTTCGCGCAGACTCAACAGGCCGGTGCAATGGTCGATCTGGCTGTCCAGCAGGACGACGCCGGCAATCGCCGTGTCACGAACCCGGCGCGCCGGTTGCAGCGGCGCGAAACTCTCGAGTTGCGCGCGAATGTCCGGTGAAGCATTGCAAAGCACCCAATCCACACCGTTGTCGCTCAGGGCAATCGAGGACTGGGTCCGGCGTTGGGCCCGCAGGCTGCCATTGCGCATCGCGGCGCACTGGCGGCAGTTGCAATTCCATTGCGGAAAACCACCGCCAGCGGCGGATCCGAGAACGCGAATGTGCATGGGCAATGCTCCAAAAGGCAGGCCCGGCCAACGCAACAGCTGGCCGGGTGAACAATCAGCGGTTGGCGAAATACATCGTCACTTCGAAGCCAATGCGCAGATCGGTAAACGCGGGTTTAGTCCACATGGGTCAATCCTCTTCTTATGCCGGACGATTCCGGTAAAGCCATTAATGCACGGGGCGCCATGCACCCGAATGCTACTTTCGAACGAGGTGGCGGCGTGCATTGGTAGGGGGTGCGCGGGGTTTTCCGGTACACACAAAACCAATGTGGGAGCGGGCTTGTGTGGCGAGGGGGCTTGCCCCCGTTGGGTCGCGAAGCGGCCCCAAAAAATGGGACTGCTGCGCAGTCCAACGGGGGCAAGCCCCCTCGCCACAAAAGCTCGCTCCCACAGGTTCTTCAGTGTGCTTGCGAGGTTAGAAGAACCCCATCGGATTGATGTCGTAGCTCACCAGCAGGTTTTTGGTCTGCTGATAATGGTCGAGCATCATCTTGTGGTTTTCACGGCCGACGCCGGACTTCTTGTAGCCACCAAACGCGGCGTGGGCCGGGTACAGGTGGTAGCAGTTGGTCCAGACACGCCCGGCCTTGATCGCCCGGCCCATGCGGTAGGCACGGTTGATGTCGCGGGTCCACAGACCGGCGCCGAGGCCGAACTCGCTGTCGTTGGCAATCGCCAGGGCTTCGGCTTCGTCCTTGAAGGTGGTGATACCCACCACCGGGCCGAAGATTTCTTCCTGGAACACGCGCATTTTGTTGTGGCCCTTGAGCAGGGTCGGCTGGATGTAATAACCCGTCGACAAGTCGCCCTCAAGACGCTCGGCCGCGCCGCCGGTGAGCAGCTCGGCGCCCTCTTCCTGGGCTATTTTCAGGTACGAAAGGATCTTGTCGTATTGCTGCTCGGACGCCTGGGCGCCGACCATGGTGTCGGTGTCCAGCGGGTTGCCGCGCTTGATGTTGACGATCTTCTTCATCACCACTTTCATGAAGTCGTCGTAGATCGACTCCTGCACCAGCGCTCGCGATGGACAGGTGCAGACTTCGCCCTGGTTGAAGAACGCCAGCACCAAACCTTCGGCGGCCTTCTCGATGAACTGCGGCTCGGCTTGCATGATGTCTTCGAAGAAAATGTTCGGCGACTTGCCGCCCAATTCGACAGTGCTCGGAATGATGTTCTCGGCCGCGCATTTCATGATGTGCGCGCCAATCGGGGTGGAACCGGTGAAGGCGATCTTGGCGATGCGCTTGCTGGTGGCCAACGCCTCACCCGCTTCGCGACCAAAACCCTGAACGATGTTCAGCACACCGGCCGGCAGCAAGTCGGCGATCAGCTCAGCGAAAACCATGATCGACAGCGGCGTCTGCTCGGCGGGTTTGAGTACCACGCAGTTACCGGCGGCCAGGGCCGGGGCGAGTTTCCAGGCAGCCATCAGCAGCGGGAAGTTCCACGGAATGATCTGCCCAACCACGCCCAAGGGCTCGTGGAAGTGATAGGCGGTGGTCAGCTCGTTGATCTCGGCGGCACCGCCCTCTTGAGCGCGGATGCAACCGGCAAAGTAACGGAAGTGATCGGCGGCCAGCGGCACGTCAGCGTTGAGGGTTTCGCGCACGGCTTTGCCGTTGTCCCAGGTTTCGGTGACGGCGAGGATTTCCAGATTCTGTTCGATGCGGTCGGCGATTTTCAGCAGCACCAGGGAGCGGTCCTGCGCCGAGGTTTTGCCCCATGCATCGGCGGCGGCATGCGCTGCGTCGAGGGCTTTTTCGATGTCGGCGGCGCTGGAGCGAGGGAATTCGGCGATCACTTCACCGGTGACCGGCGAAGAATTGGTGAAGTACTCACCATTGACCGGGGCGACGAACTCGCCGCCGATGAAATTGCCGTAGCGCGGTTTGAAGGTAACGACGGCGCCAGGTGTGCCGGGTTGTGCGTAGATCATGGTGGGCCTCTGTCTGGGTCGATGCCTGTCGGGCAAACAGGCGATGAACCGATAGTAGAGAGCCCTGCGCGTCAGACGAATGCGCCGTTGGCAGGAGGACTCTCGTTATTTGGTAGTAGATTTGCCCACATCTATGTGGCAAATCCCCTTGAAGGAGCGAGCTTGTGTGGCGAGGGGGCTTGCCCCCGTCGGGTCGCGGAGCGGCCCCAAAAAATGGGACTGCTGCGCAGTCCAACGGGGGCAAGCCCCCTCGCCACAAAGGCTCGCTCCCACAGGGTTATGTGGTGGACTGGGGTTAGTGCTTGGCGACCAGGTCTTTCGGCAGCTTGAACGTCCAGAGCATGCCGCCCTGGTTGAAGTCCTTGATGCGCTTGGCCACTTCGCCGCCCCACAAAGGAACAGCACCGCCCCAACCGGACAGCACCGAGACGTATTGTTCGCCGTCCATTTCCCAGGTCACAGGCGAGCCGAGTACGCCGGAGCCGGTCTGGAATTCCCAGACTTTCTCGCCAGTCTTGGCATTGAACGCTTGGAGGAAACCTTCCGGCGTGCCGGTGAACACCAGATTGCCCTTGGTGGTCAGCACTCCGCCCCACAGCGGCGCGAAGTTCTTGTGGCGCCAGACTTCCTTGCCGGTTTTCGGGTCAATGGCGCGCAGCACGCCGATGTAGTCTTCATTCAATGGCTTGATGGTGAAACCGGCACCGAGGAACGCCGCGCCTTTCTTGTAGGCGATGCCTTCGTTCCAGATGTCCATGCCCCATTCGTTGGACGGCACGTAGAACAGCCCGGTGTCCTTGTTGTAGGCCATCGGCATCCAGTTTTTCGCGCCGAGGAATGCCGGTGCTACGAATACCGAACTGCCTTTGGCTTCGGTGCCGGGCGCGCCTGGGCGGCTGGCTTCGTTGTAGATCGGCCGGCCCTCTTTATCCAGGCCGGTAGCCCAGGTGATTTTGTCCACGAACGGGAAGCCGCGAATGAATTTGCCATTGGTGCGGTCCAGCACGTAGAAGAAGCCGTTACGGTCAGCGGTCGCGGCGGCTTTGATCTCTTTGCCGCCTTCGGTGTAGTTGAACGAGACCAGCTCGTTTACGCCGTCATAGTCCCAGCCGTCATGAGGCGTGCTCTGGAAGTGCCACTTGATAGTGCCGTCGTCCGGGTTGAGCGCCAGACGCGACGACGAGTAGAGGTTATCGCCAGGACGCAAATGCGAGTTCCACGGCGCCGGGTTGCCGGTGCCGAACAGCAGCAGATTGGTTTCCGGGTCGTAGTAACCGCCAAGCCAAGGGGCGGCGCCGCCGGTTTTCCAGAGATCGCCGGGCCAGGTCTTGCCGGCTTCGCCGCCGGAGATGCCGTTCTCTACCGCTTTGCCGTCCTTGTAGGTGTAGCCCATGTGGCCTTCGACGGTTGGCCGGGTCCACAGCAGGTCGCCGTTTTTCGGGTCGTAGGCTTCGATTTTGCCAACCACCCCGAACTCGCCGCCGGCGACACCGGTGATCAGTTTGCCGTTGATTACCAACGGCGCGGCACTGATCGAATAGCCTTCCTTGTGGTCGGCAACTTTCTTGCTCCAGACGACTTTGCCGGTGTCTTTGTTCAGGGCCACGAGCTTGGCGTCGAGGGTGCCGAAGATCACCAGGTCGCCGTACAGCGCGACACCACGGTTGATCACGTCACAGCAAGGGCGGATGTCATCGGGCAGGCGCGCATCGTATTGCCAGAGCTTCTTGCCGGTGCGTGCGTCCACCGCAAACACCCGCGAGTAGGAACCGGTCATGTACATCACGCCGTCCTTGATCATCGGCTGTGCTTGCTGACCGCGTTGTTTTTCACCGCCGAAGGAGAACGCCCAGACCGGCCGCAAGTCCTTCACGTTGTTGACGTTGAGCGTATCCAGCGGACTGTAGCGTTGACCCTGGACGCCCAGACCGTTGGTGACGATCTGCTCCGGGTTCTTGGGGTCCTGGAGGATGTCTTTATCAGTGACGCCGGCCAATGCCGAGCCAGACAACAGCATGGCACTGAGCAGCACGCTCAAGACGAAGGGTTGGCGACGTGCGGGTTGGGTCATGACGGCTACCTCTGCAGTTTTTGTTATACCCGGGAAATTTTCCCGGTCTGGTGCAGATTCTTGGGCGCCGCCGCCCTTGGAACAATTGCCCGCAGTGCTGAGATTGCTAGTTCCTTAGTACCGGGTCGGAGGAGATGGACACCGAAATTCGTGATCGACAGTGATCTAATGTGGGAGCGGGATTGCTCGCGAAGGGGCCTTCACATTCAACAATGATGTCGGCTGATACACCGCCTTCGCGAGCAAGCCCGCTCCCACAGGGGATTTGTGTTGATCATTTGCTCGCGGCGGAATCGACACGGGGCATTTGTGCGCGCTCGTAATGCGGGTACAAATGGCTGACGCTGCGGATCAACTCGTAGCGGCTCAGAGTGATCCCGGCAAACCGTTCGGGAATGGGGCTGCGGATCATTTCGGCCATATCACTACCGTTGGCGGCGCCATCGCGCATCAACTGGTCGAGCCAGCCGAGGTAGTCGCGCATTTGCTCGAACGGCTGCTGATCGCTGGCCACCGGTCCATGGCCGGGGACGATCAGCGTCCACGGCAGGCCTTGAAGGGTGGCGATGTCCGCCAGCCACACCGCCAACCCCGGACTGTTGGGCGTGGTCAGCGCCCGTTGGTAAAACACCAGATCCCCGGCAAACAGCACACCGGTTTTCTGGTCGAGAATAACCAGATCCGCACCCGTGTGCCCACCCAGGCCCAGCAGACGTAGATCGTGATTCCCAAAACTTTGCACGCCAGGCGTCAGCGTGCGGGTCGGCAACACCACTTCGGTGCCGCGCATCCAGTCGCCCACCAGGCGATACATATTCTCGGCCATGGCATCGCCCTGCTGATGCAGCAGCTCAGTAGTGCCGGCCAGCGCACCGATCGGCACATCACTGAAGGCCTGGTTGCCGAGTACATGATCAGGATGATGATGAGTCAGCAGCACCTCGATCACCGGTTTATCGGTGATCGAGGCAATCGCCTTGCGCATCGCTTCGCCGTAGCGTTTCGACGGCCCGGTGTCGATCACCACCACACCCTGTTCGGTGACGATGAACGCGGTGTTGACGATGTTGCCGCCATTGGTCTTGGCAAAATTGTCGGTGCTGCCTTCCAGCAGCCAGGTGTCTTCGGCGATCTGCCGGGGCTTGAGTGAGTAGTCGAGCTCGGCCAGAACTGGCAGGCTCAAACTCATGAACAACAGCAGCATCCAGCGCATCACGCGCTCCTTTGGGTCAGGGTATGGCCGCATCGAATTGATTGCCGCTGTTGTCGCGCAGCATCAGGCGCGTCTGCCCTGCCCCTTCTATATCAAAGGCCAGGTTGGGGTTTTCGCTAACGGCGGGAAACAACTCAAGACGGGCCAACAGCTGATCGTTCTGATCCCGCAGTTCGGCATGGTTGATGAAGAATTCCGGAATGCCGCTGACCATGCCGTTGTCCATCGGGTGCGCCACCTGCAAGCGCACGCGACTGAATTCGCCACGGGGATAACGACCGCCCAGCACTTCGCCGATGTGGTCTTCCCAGCCCGGCTGAGTGCGCACCACACTCGGCGCCGTGCAACCGCCGCCCGCTGCATCGATCAACGTCGAGCCGACATGCCACAGCCCATCACGGGTCAGCACTGCCGCGCGCAACGGCGTGGCCTGTTCGATACGGATGCGGATCGACAGCCAGGGCAGCACGCGGTCCAGCGGCTGGAAATCGACAATTTTCGGCAAAGGGTTGAGTTCAGCCCAGGCGAGGATTTTCACCACCTCGCCCTTGAACGCTCGCGCGTCGATTTCCAGCGGCACTTGCCGGGCGTCTTCGGCGAACGGCGGCGCCAGCAGCTTGACCCGATCGTCGAACACGAACGGCGCATCGCCGAGCATCTGCTTGTGATAGAAGGCCCACATTACCGAGGGCACCGGGTCTTTGCCCGGATCGATGTCCACGGCGTGCGCGGCGATGGGTAACCAACAGGCCAACAGACAACTCGCTCGCCAGTTCACTATTGATACATCTCGGGCACGTCATAGCGCAGGCCGTAATGGCCATAAATGGTTTTGACAGCGCCCTCACGGATCAAGGCTTCCAGCGCCTCTTCCACGGCATAGGCCAGTTGACGGTTGCTTTCATGCACCGCCATGCCGATCTCCCACAGCTGCTTGCCCATGTTCGGGTAGGCGTTTTCCGCCAGCGCCACTTGGGGGTCCGCCGCTTCATGCACTTGCCAATCGATCTCGCCGCGCATGGCCATGACCGCGTCGACTTCACCGGCCTTCATGGCGGCAAATGCCTGGGGCACCCCGGGGTAGTGATGGGTTTTGGCGGCGAGCATGCCGCTGAACACCGAGGTCAGGTAGAACGACGGCACGCTGTCGACTTCGACGCCGATCGGGTGGTGCTCGAACACCGCGACGCTACCGACCTTGTCCAGGCGACGGCGATCATAGGCGACCTGCCATTGTTCGTTCTGGTACGGCCCGAACATCACCACATGGCCGTTTTCCAGCTCACCCAGTTCATTGCGTTTTTGCGCGTAATCGCGGTCGTACGGCACGCGCATCATCAGGTCGGCCAGTTGCAGATCGTGCAACTGACTGGCGCGCCAGATGTAATCGCGCAGGTCGTCATCGAGCTTCTCGCCGGCGGGTGCCCAAATCAACGTCAGGCGCACGCCGAGAGCCTTGGCCAACGCTTCGGCGAGTTCGACATCAACGCCACGGGCCTGGCCGGCGTCTTCAAAACTGTAGGGGGCGAAGTCCTTGTAGACCGCCACTTTCAGTTCCCTGGCGGCGATCATTTCGTCATAGGTACGGACCTGCGCCTGCACTGCCTGGCAGCACAGCAACACAGCACTGATCAACACAGCGAGCAGGCGCATGGGTTATTCCTCGACGTGAACACTGTCCAGGTAAGTGCGTACCGCCCACAAAGCTTCCTGGCTCAGGTAGTCGGCCATCTTCGGCATGTAGACCCGGCCGTCACGCACGGCGCCGTGGCGCACGCGTTCGACGAACCACTCATCACCGGCATCAGCGACATCGAGCATGCGCAAATCGGGGGCGATACCGCCGGATTTGGCTTCCAGGCCATGGCAGGCCGCACAGTTCTGGTTGTACGCCGAGGAGCCGATTTCCAGGGCCTTATCATGTTCCGGCGAAGTGCGGTAAGGGTTCACCGATGCCCAACCATCGGCATCGACCGGTACGCCAGCGTCCTTGATCGGAGTCAGGCCCGGGGTGGCGACAGCCTGGGGGACCACGTTGCCGTGAGCCCAGACGGAACCTGCGCTGATAAAGCCGGCCAGCAGACCAGCAACGAGTAAGGCGTTGCGTTTTGTTGTCATTGTTATGCCCTCTTGATTGCACGCAAAACCTCTTTGAAGAGGCTATGGCACCCATCTTAGGAAGGGCTTCGCACAAGCCCCATGCTGCTTTGGTGGCCGCCGCCTAGTTCCTTGGTAGTAGGGCTTGTGGCGCACACCTGAATCAGGTGCCGTAAGGGAAGTGCGTGGGAACGATCATCGCCCCGGTGTCGCGGGCAAAACCAGCAACGGCGCGGGGCGATTTACTACCTTGGTACTGGCTCACTGGTACTTTCTGCATATTTCCTTCTGCCTCACAGCGTTCCTATGCTGGCGCTACCTGTAATGGAGTGCCTTATGCGCCAGCTTGCCCCTTACGCCCTGATCTACCTGTTGGCGATTGCCTGCGCCGCCGGGCTGGCGACCCAGAGCCAGGCTGCGGACGCGCCGTTGCAGGTGCAGATCGGTTACCTGGGCTATCGCCCTGATCCGGGCCCGTTGCTGTCGAACGTCATTCCCGAGCCGGTCGATGCCGGGTTGCGTGGCGCCGAACTGGCGATCACTGACAGCAACAGCACCGGGCGTTTCCTCAACCAGAGCTACAGCCTGGTGAGCGCCAACGTCGACAATCCGGATGCCCTGGTCGAAGCGGCCAAGGCTCAACATGAACAAGGTCTGCGTCTGTTTGTCGTCAACGCACCGGCCGCCAGCCTGCGCCGGCTCAGCGCCGTGCTGCCCGACAGCTTGCTGTTCAACGCCGGCAGCCCCGACGACAGCCTGCGCACCACCGATTGCCTGCCGAACGTGCTGCACAGCCTGCCGAGTCGGGCGATGCTCGCCGATGCTTTGGCGCAATTTCTGGTGGTGCGCAAATGGCAACGGGCGCTGCTGATCGTCGGCCCGACCCCGGACGATCAAGCCTATGCCGCCGCCCTGCGCCGCGCGGCCAAACGCTTCGGCCTGAAACTGGTCGCGGAAAAAGCCTGGAGTTTCGACAACGATCAGCGTCGCAGCGCCCAGGCCGACATGCCGCTGTTCACCCAAACCGCTGAGTACGACGTGGTGCTGGTGGCGGATGAGCGCGGTGATTTCGGCGAATACGTGCCCTACCAGACCTGGTACCCACGGCCGGTCGCCGGCACGCAGGGGCTGACCCCGGTGGGCTGGCACAAAACCGTGGAAACCTACGGCGCCGCCCAGTTGCAGAAACGCTTCGAAGCCCTGACCGGGCGCTGGATGAATGACCGCGATTTCGCGGCCTGGATCGCGGTGCGCAGCATTGCCAGTGCCGTGAGCAAACTGCGTCAGGTCGATGCGATGGCGATCCGTACGCTTGAAATCAGCGATCAATTACCGCTGGACGGCTTCAAGGGTCGCAAGCTCAGTTATCGGCCGTGGAACGGCCAGTTGCGCCAACCCATTCCCATCGTGCAGCCACGGGCGCTAGTCAGCACGTCGCCGCAAGACGGCTTCCTGCACCCCTTCAACGAGATGGACAGCCTCGGTTACGACAAGCCCGAGGTCAGCTGCCGCTTTCCCTGATCCCACCTCCACAACAATTACAAAAAAGGAATCCGCCATGCGCCGCACCCTGCTCTCTTGCGCCCTGCTGCTCGCCGCCGGGCACGCCGCGGCCAGCACCGCCTGGGTCTCCAACGAAAAGGACAACAGCCTCAGCCTGATCGACCTGCAGACCCTGCAAGTCACCGACACCCTGCCCGTCGGCCAGCGCCCGCGCGGTCTGCTGCTGTCCCACGACAATAGGCTGCTGTACATCTGCGCCAGCGACTCGGACCGGGTCCAGGTGATGGACATCGCCACGCGCAAGATCATCAAGGAACTGCCCTCGGGCAAGGATCCTGAACAATTCGCCCTGCACCCGAATAATCGCTGGCTGTACGTTTCCAACGAAGACGATGCGCTGGTGACAGTGATCGACACCGAAACCTCCAAGGTGCTGAGCCAGATCAACGTCGGCGTCGAACCCGAAGGCATGGCCGTCAGCCCCGACGGCAAGTGGGCGGTGAACACCAGCGAAACCACCAACATGCTGCACTGGATCGACACCAGCACCCAGACCCTGGCCGACAGCACCCTGGTGGATCAGCGGCCGCGCTTCGTCGAGTTCACACCCGATGGCTCGAAACTCTGGGCCTCGGCGGAAATTGGTGGCACGGTGACCATTCTCGACGTCGCCACCCGCAAGGTCCTCAAGACCCTGACCTTCCAGATCAAGGGCGTGCACCCGGACAAAGTCCAACCGGTGGGGATCAAGCTCAGCGCCGACGGCAAGTACGGTTTCGTCGCCCTCGGCCCGGCCAATCATGTGGCGGTGATCGACGCCAAGACCTTCGAGATTCTTGATTATCTGCTGGTTGGACGACGGGTCTGGCAGATGTCGTTTACCCCGGATCAAAAACAATTGCTGGCCACCAACGGCGTCAGCGGCGATGTATCGGTGATCGATGTCGACAACCTCAAGGTCACCCGATCGATCAAGGTCGGGCGCTATCCGTGGGGCGTGGTGGTGACGCCATGAACGCACTCGAAGTCAGCGAGCTGAGTTTCGCTTATGGTGCGAAAGAGGCGTTGCGTCAGGTGAGTTTCAGCCTGGCACCCGGCCGTTTCGCGGCGCTGCTGGGGCCGAACGGCGCGGGCAAATCGACGCTGATCGCCCTGCTCACTCGACTCTACGATGTGCAGCGCGGTGACATCCGGGTCGGAGGCTGTTCGTTGCGCAACGCGGCGCGTCCGGCGCTCAAGCAATTGGGTGTGGTGTTTCAGCAAAGCACGCTGGACCTGGACCTCAGCGTCGAGCAAAACCTGCGTTATCACGCCGCGCTGCATGGGATGTCCCGGCGCCAGACCGGCCTGCGGGTCGACGCCGAACTGGCTCGTCTGGCCTTGACCGAACGCCGTCGCGAGCGGGTTCGCGAACTCAATGGCGGCCACCGTCGCCGGGTGGAAATCGCCCGAGCGTTGTTGCATGAACCGCGCCTGCTGCTGCTCGACGAGGCCAGCGTCGGCCTCGACCCGGCCAGTCGTCTGGCACTCAATCAACACATCCGCAGCCTGTGCCTCGAGCAAGGCATCAGCGTGCTTTGGACCACTCACTTACTCGATGAAGTACAGCCCAGCGACGACTTGTTAATCCTTCATCAGGGTCGGCTGGTCGCCAGCGGACAGGCGGACGCCCTGAGCCTGGAACACGGCGGCGACCTCGGCTCGGCCTTCTCTCGACTGACGACTTCAGGAGCCGCCCAATGAATGCCTACTGGCAATGTTTCAGCGGCATCGTGCTGCGTGAATGGCTGCGCTTTGTGTTGCAACGCACGCGGTTTCTCAGTGCGCTGGTGCGGCCGTTGTTGTGGCTGCTGGTGTTCGCCGCCGGTTTTCGCGCCGCACTCGGGATCGCGATCATCGAGCCCTACGACACCTACATTCCGTATGAGGTGTACATCATCCCCGGGCTGGCCTGCATGATTCTGCTGTTCAACGGCATGCAAGGTTCGCTGTCGATGGTCTACGACCGCGAAATGGGCAGCATGCGTGTGTTGCTGACCAGTCCCCTGCCCCGGACTTTCCTGCTGTGCAGCAAACTGTTGGCTACCTCGTTGATCTCGCTGTTGCAGGTGTATGCCTTTCTGGCGATTGCCTGGGTGTACGGCGTGCAACCACCCGCCATGGGGCTGTTGATCGCCTTGCCGGCGTTGCTGCTGGTGGCGTTGATGCTCAGCGCGTTGGGCCTGTTGCTGTCGAACGCGATCCGTCAGCTGGAGAACTTTGCCGGGGTGATGAATTTCGTGATCTTCCCGCTGTTTTTCCTGTCATCGGCGCTGTATCCGCTGTGGAAGATGCGCGAATCCAGTGAGTGGCTGTACTGGTTGTGCGCGTTGAACCCGTTCACCCATGCGGTGGAACTGGTGCGGTTTGCCCTGTATGAACGCTTCAATCCGTTGGCGCTGGCGGTGTGCATCGGGCTGACACTGGTATTCGCGCTGCTCGCCGTGTTCACCTTCAACCCGCAACACGCTGCCCTGCGCAAAACCAACTAGCAACACAGTGCTCCCACAGGGGATTTGTGTTGAACAGGGTGAAATTACTACTTTAGTACTGGTTTTCCTGTCTATCGTCGCATTCCAATCGCACCGAGACTGGCATGTAATAGGTTCATAACTATAAGGATTGAACCCCATGCCGCGTGCCCGACGTCGTCTGCTACGCCCTTCTCTCGCCGCGCTATCGCTGAGCCTGTTGCTGGGCGTCGCGCAGGCCGAAACACCGCTGTTTTCCGCCGACGGCTATCGCATCGGTCTGTACCGCAGCCCGACCCCGAATCAAGTACAAGGCGCCGGCATCATTGATACCGCCGCCCTGCAAACCCTGCTGACCCAGACACCGCGTCCGGTGCTGATCGACGTCTACCGCCGCCAATGGTTGCAAGGACGTTTCATCGAAGACCAGCCCCACGAAAACCTCCCCGGCAGCCATTGGCTGGCCAATACCGGCGACGGTGACCTGACGCCCGACTGGCAGGACTATTTTGCGCGTAAGCTGAACACATTGACCGCAGGTGATCTCGCGCAACCGCTGGTCTTCTACTGCCGCTCCGATTGCTGGCTGAGCTGGAACGCCGTGAAGCGCGCCGCCGCCATGGGCTATAAGACTCTGTATTGGTATCGCGACGGCCTGGACGCCTGGCAGGCCGCCAACCTGCCCGTATCGCCCGCCCAGCCCGAGCCCTTCCCCTGACCTTTACGCGTGCGAGTTGTTGCCACACCCTGATCAAAATAATGAGGTGAAAGGCTATGTACAAAATTCTGATTGCCGACGATCACCCGCTGTTTCGCGAAGCCATTCATAACGTCATCAGCGACGGTTTCCCCGGCAGCGAAGTGATGGAAACCGCCGACCTGGACAGCGCCCTGGTGCTGACGCAGGAACACGACGACCTGGACCTGATCCTGCTCGACCTGAACATGCCCGGCATGCACGGCCTCAATGGCCTGATCAACCTGCGCAACGAGGCGCCGACCATACCGGTGGTGATCGTCTCGGCCGAACAGGACAAACAAATCGTGCTGCAAGCCATCACTTATGGTGCAGTGGGTTTCATCACCAAATCCTCGCCACGGGTGCAGATGACCGACGCCATCCAGCAGATCCTCAACGGCAATGTCTACTTGCCGCCGGACATCATCCGCACGCAAAGATGCGGCACAAGGCGCATGAACGATGCCCCGAGCTTTCCGCCGGAACTGCTCCAGGCCTTGACCCGCAAGCAGTTGCTGGTGCTCGAACGCATGACCAAGGGCGAGTCGAACAAACAGATCGCCTACACCCTGGAAATCGCTGAAACCACGGTCAAGGCGCATGTCTCGGCAATCCTGCGCAAACTCAATGTGCACAACCGGGTGCAGGCGATTTTGAGTGCCGGCGACATAGATTTCGGATCGTATTTACGGCGTTGAGACCGAGTCGCCCCTTTCGCGAGCAAGCCCGCTCCCACATTGGATCTGAGTGAACTCGGTCAATTGTGGGAGCGGGCTTGCTCGCGAAGGGGCCAGTGAACACACCAGACGCCTCAAGGCCTGCCGAGCAAATGACTCATCGCGGTCTTGAGCTTCATCGGCCGCACCGGTTTGTGCATCAGGGTGTGGCCCAGTTCGCGGATCTGCTGTTTGAGTTCATTGCTGTAATTAGCGGTGATCATCATCGCTGGGATCGCTGAACCGCGTCGGGCGTTGATCCGGGCGACGGCATCGACGCCGTTCTGATCGTCATTCAGGTGATAGTCAGCGATCAGCAAATCGGCTTCTTCGTGATAGTTGTCCACTTGCCGCGCCAGGTCCTGCTCCGACAGTGCCGTGACCACCAGACACCCCCACCCTTCGAGCAACGTGCGCATGCCGGCGCAAATGGCCGCGTCGTTGTCCAGCACCCACACCCGCGCCCCACGCAGACGTTCAAGCATCGGTTCACTCATCAGCAGACTCGGCAGCGCCTTGGGTGCCGTGGCGCTGAGCGGCACTTCGACCGAGAACATCGAGCCCTTGCCCGGCCAAGAACGCACGTGAATGCGGTGACCGAGAATCCCGGCAATCTTTTCCACGATCGCCAGCCCCAGGCCCAAACCGCGATCCTGATCAGGACGCTGCACATCACCGCGTTTGAATTCCTGAAAAATCTCTTCCAGACGGTTTTCGGCGATCCCCATGCCACTGTCCCAGACCTCAATCGACAGGCGCTGGTGATGACGCCGGCAACCGAGCACCACGCGACCGCTGTAGGTGTAGCGAATGGCGTTGCTCAACAGATTTCGAAGGATCCGCGCCAGTAATTGAATGTCACTGCGTACCAGTGCGGAACAAGGGATGAAATGCAGCTCCAGGCCCTCACTGCGAGCCACCTGGGTGTACTCGGCCGCAAGGTTTTCCAGCAATTCGCTCAGGGCAAACGGCGCAATGTCGGCCTTGATCACCCCGGCATCCAGTTTTGAGATATCGACCAGCGTACCCAGCAGGCTCTCCACGTCTTCCAGGGAGTTGCTGACATTACGCACCAAAATCGCATTGGCCACCGGCTCCCGCCGTTCGAGCAACGCGCTGGTAAACAACCGCGCGGCGTTGAGTGGTTGCAGCAGGTCATGACTGACGGCAGCGAGAAACTTGGTCTTTGACAGGTTGGCCTGTTCGGCCTCGAGTTTGGCTTCACGCAGGCGCGATTCCGCCCGCCGACGCTCATCGATCTCGCGCAGCAGCTGGTCATTGAGCGTAGTCAGTTCCGCCGTCCGTTCGCGCACCCGCAACTCAAGATTCTGATAGGCCTGGTGCAGCGCTTCAGCGGTGCGACGGCGTTCGGTGATGTCGCGGATCAACACGAAAATCCCCACCACTTCCCCGGTGGCCAGGCGATTGGGTACGTAGGAACGCAGCATGTAGCGCTCCTGGCTGTTGATGTTGGTTTCGGCGAACTCGAACGTCACGCTATCACCGGCCAGGGCCCGGGCCACGTAGGCTTCCAGGCGCTGGTAATGCTGTTCGCTGTGGACTTCGCGCAGGCTCTGCCCAAGCATCACGCCCCGAGGCCAGCAGTACCATTCTTCATACACCTTGTTGGTGAACTCGTAGACCAGATCGGCATTCAGGTAGGCAATCAGCGCCGGCACATGGTCGGTGATCAGGCGAATCCAGCGCTCGCTTTCGCTCAGCGCTTCGGCGTGCTGGTAACGTTCGGTGATGTCGGTGAAGGTGTTGACGAAACCGCCGGTGGGCAACGGATGGGTGCGGATTTCCAGCACCCGGCCATCGTAGAGACGCTGCTCGCATTCCTGCACGTGCCGCCCGTTTAGATCCCGACTGGCCGGGGTCAGCAGGTTCAACTCGCTGTCGCCGATCACTTCGGCAAACGGACGATGGGCCGCCACTGGGGCCAAGCCACTGAGTTCGAGGAAACGCCGGTTCCACAACTCCAGAATGCCCTCGGCGTTGACCATGGCCACGCCTTGAGACAGGTTGTCGACCGCCCGTTGCAACAAATGCGATTTCTGCGCCACCGCCTGCTCGCGGCGCACGGTTTCGCTGAGTTTGACGTCGGTAATGTCGGTGAACAGGATCACCCGCCCGCCTTCCTGGGTGGGTCGTTCGCTGACTTGCAACCAGCGACCGTCCTGCAGGCGATAGAGCAGGTTTTCGTCGGCATGCCCGCGCGGTTCTTCAGTGAACAGCCCGGTGGCGGACATCAGCCGCTTGACCTCGGCCAGGCGCATGCCGGCGTTGATCCGCACCCGGCTGTTGCCCCAGAACGCCTTGAAACGGCTGTTGAACAAGACGATTCGTTGGTCCGCATCGAACAGCACAAACGCATCGGAAATGCTCTCGATCGCATCGATCAAATGCTGATGCGCGGTTTCCGCGCGCAGGCGTGCCTCGCTGAGCAAGTGATTGCCCGACTTGAGTTCGGCCATGGCCTGATTCAACGCGTCGGTGCGCTCACGCACCTGCTCGGCCAGCACCACCGAATGCTGGAACGCCGCGTAGGGGTCATTGCCGCGGGTGATGCCGGACTCGATCCGCTCGATCAGGGCGCCATTGATGCGCTGCAGTTTGTGGTTGTCGCGCTGCAGGCTGGCGATCTGTGCCTGAAGCTCAGCGGTGTCCAGGGGACCGGTCTCGGGCAATGGCAACCCCGGTGAAGGTTTGGTTGATGTGCATGCCATTGAACTGTTCTCCGTAGGTGTTGAAACCCATCACCCGCTGGTCACGCAAAAACGTTCCGATCTGCTCCAGACTGCCGCCGTCTTCCAGCTCAAGACGCCTGAGAAAGCAGTCGCAGCCGATGGTCAGCAACAGATCGCCGAGGCGCTCCTGCAAGCCTTCGAACAGGGTTTGCAGATTCGGCAGCATCGGGCCGGGCGTCATGACGGTGAGGACGATGCCGTTTTCCACCGCGCAGTAGAAACTCAGGCTCAGGTCCGGGTGAACCTGCTGGATCGCCCGCACGTAATACTGATCGTTGATCCGCACGGCCAAAGGGTGCGCGGCGAAGATCCGATGATCGAGCTCAGCCACCGGCACGCCGATGTGTCGGGCGTACTCCTCGGCGGCCGGCTCGGCATTGAGTTCGAAAACCCGGCGCGAGGCGCTGTCGGCCCCGGTGACCACCAGTTTTTCTGCCCTTGGCAGGATGTGATGAGTGGTGAACACCTCGAAGTCCAGCCAGGTGTTGACCAGCACCACCACCGCCGCACCGCTGTGGAACTCGCCATTAAAAAAGACGTGGGTGTGGGTCAGGTAATTGTCGTCGCCGGCCGAACCGCCGAAATGCGGGATGTCGCCCAGCGCCGCACTCAGAGCTGCGAGGACCATTTCTTCACGACTGGACAAACCATCGAGCAGGGTCAACGCAAAACTGTTGCCCTTGATCGGCGCGAGGGTGTTGCTGCGACAGCCACTGACCAGTCGTTCGACCATTTGCTGGGCGTCGATCAGGCTGAAGCGCTCCATCTCGGAGATCAGTTCGGCGTCGATGGAAAAATGTCGGTGGTCGAATCCGACCGCGGTCACGCAATTGCGGCCGTAGCCAAGGGGCGTGATTTCCCCGGCGCTGGTGCAACCCACCAGGCGAATACCGCCGAAGCTTTGTTGCAAGGCCTGGCCCAGCGCCTGCAAGTCGTACTCGGCGGAACAGAAGAACAGCACGAAGCCCAAGTGCGGGTGCAACAGTTGTCGCGCCAGCTCCTGGGCCACCTGTTGTGCATCGGTAGCCTGGGACATTGCACTGACCACACCTTCACTCTGGACCTGCTGCATCGTCGCCTCCCGCAGGTGCGCATGTATGAGGTTCGAGTGTACGAAGCCTGTGAGCGGCTACGTATGCTACTTGGGTAGCGGGTAGCCGCTTCGATGGGATGAGAACGGGATTTGCACGATTGCATGGCTGGAGCTTTTGTGGCGAGGGGACTTGTCCCCGTTGGACTGCGCAGCAGGCCCCTGCGGTTGATGCGCAACCGAAGGGGGCCGCTTCGCGACCCAACGGGGACAAGTCCCCTCACCACAGGGATCTGCGTCGCTACAGGGTTACCAGGTCAGCACCGCCCCCACCGCAAAGGTGTCGGTGTCTTCGTTCTGGTCGCTGGTGTCGTGGCCGTTGATTGCGAACTGGTTGTACTCGGCTACCAGCTTGAGGTTGTCGTTGACGTCATGGAACAGCGCGATGCCCCGCGTTTCGTAGTCCGCGCCGCTGCCAACCACGCCATTGCCGTCGTCGTTGGTCTTGCCGTAAGACAAAGCCAACCGGTTCTTGCCCAGTTTGTAGGAGCCCTGCAGCAGGTAACCGTCACTGTCGACGTTGCGCAGGGTCGGTTCGCCGGCGTTGTTGGTGAAGAACGGGTTGATGCCTTTGGCCTGGAAGCCGGAACCGGTGAGGGACAAGCCGCCCATTTTCGCCTGCACGCCATAGCCGACGCCTTTGGAGGTGACGGACTCGACGGTGGAATCGGTATTGTCAGACGTCTGGTAGCTGCCGTTGACCCAGCTGTAGATCTTCGCCCCGGCGAGGTCGAACTGATAGGTGATCTCGCTTTCGGTACGCGGGTTTTCTTGGTAAGCCTTGCCTGTCGGGCTGCTGTCGTTGGTGTCCACCGGGTCCATGATCCCCACGGCCACCCGCAAACCCTCCATAACCGGCGTGCGGTAGGTAATCTGCGACGTCGGGAACGGGTACGGATAACCCGTGCCGATGTTGCCGAACGACACCCCGCCACCGTCCACCAGCCCTAGGGTATCGCTGACCTGTCCGTAACCGGCGAGCATTTCATCCAGCAGGATGTTGGAACGGGCAAACAGGCCGAAGTCCTTGCCAATCAGCACTTCGCCCCACTCCGGGTTCGCCACCGTGCCGTAGAACTGCCGCACGTCGATGGCGGTGTCGGTGCCATTGGTTTCGCTGTCGTTGATGGTCACCCAGAAGGAGGACCGGGCGCCGAGCTTGAGGTCATCGACCTGCTTGCTCATGTTGAAGCCCAGGTAGTTGGGCAGAAAGCCCATTTTGACCCGCGCCTGTTTCCGGTCGAACTGGTCGCCGGCACGGTCCACATCGCTGTTCACATAGAAGGCGTTGATGTAGCCATCGGTGGAAAACGTGGTCTGGTCCTTGTCGTACAGCACGATCTCGGCTTCGGCCATCGAGCTCAAACCGAGGGTCGACAGGCTGGCGATGAAGGCCGGCAAGAAACGATGCTTGATGTTCTTATTGTTGTGCATGACGCGCTCCGCAGCGGGGGACTGAATGTCGGAGGCGATTATCGAAAGCTGACCGGCGGCGTCATACGCTGCCTTGGAGGCGGTTTTGAAGTGCTTTGGAGTGGCAGGTGATGCGCGACAAGTTCGGTGTAAGACCGTCCGTCGACGAGGCCCGGAACTTAAGGTGTACGCCTGTGGAACGGACTGGCCTCCACAGGAACCGGTACTTGCTAGACGCCCGCTCTAAACAGCATGTAAGCGGCGACCACGACACAGATGCTGGCGAAGCCGATCTGCAATCCCCGGGCCGGTACTCGCGCGCAAAGTCTTCGGCCAATGATCATGCCGACGATGCTTGCGACGATAAACGCCACGCCCAGACTGTCGATTCGCACCCCGGCCTGAAACGCGCCGATCACGCCGATGGCGGAAATCAGGCTGATGACCATCAAGGAAGTGGCGACGATTCCGCGCATCTGCACATCGGTCAGCTGCTTGAACGCCGGGACGATCAGGAAGCCGCCGCCTACCCCGAGCAGCCCGGAGACCACACCGGTCACCGCGCCCAGCGCTGCGAGGGTCGCGGTGCACTTGGCGGTCCAGGAAAAGCGCCCGGTCTGCTGATCGAGCATGCAGTTCTTCTGGCCCCAGTTGGCGTGGCCGTGGTCGCTTGGTCCCTCTTCCTGTCGCTCACGACGCAGCATCCGCCAGGCCACCATGACCATCAGCAGGCTGAACAGGATCATCAGGATTTTTTCCGGCAACTGATGGGCGAAGTAGATGCCGACCGGCGAAAAAACCGCCCCCAGCAGGGCGATCAGCAAGGCTGCGCGATAACGCACCAGACCATGGCGCAACCCGTCAATGGCGCCGACAGCCGCCGCACTGCCCACAGCAAAGAGTGCGACCGGTGCAGCCTGGGTCATGGTCAAACCCAGCCCCAACACCAAGGCCGGCACCGCAAGAATGCCGCCACCGGCGCCGGTCAAACCCAGTACCAACCCCATCACCACGCCAAAGAAACTCGCCAGCAACATAAAACACTCGTGATCTGCAAAAAAGCCGGGAGCGCCCGGTATCGATGACTGACAGGATAGAGCCCGCGCAGCTTTTTTCATTAATTGAATTGATGCGGGCTGGTCAGCGCAGGGAAAATGAAACTACCCTCATGACTTGTCCAGAAAGAAACGGCCACCATGCCCGCCTTGATTGAAGCTTTTTTAGACCCTGCCTCGTCGACCTACAGCTACGTCATCTACGAGCACGATGGCGGGCACTGCGCCATCGTCGACCCGGTGCTCGACTACGACCCCGCCGCCGGGCGAACCGGCACCGCTCAGGCCGACAAGATCATCGCCTTCGTTCGCCAACATCAATTGCAAGTGCAATGGCTGCTGGAAACCCATGCCCATGCCGATCACCTGTCCGCCGCACCGTATTTGCGTCGGGAACTGGGTGGGAAGATTGCTATCGGCGAATCCATCAGCAAGGTTCAGGGGGTGTTCAAGACCCTGTTCAACCTTGAGCCGGAATTTCGCAGTGACGGTTCACAGTTCGACCATTTGTTCGCGCCGGACGAATCATTCAGGATCGGCAACCTCAAGGCTACGGCCCTGCATGTTCCCGGCCACACGCCAGCGGACATGGCTTATCTGATCGACAGCGATGTGATTCTGGTGGGCGATACACTGTTCATGCCGGACGTGGGCACCGCGCGCTGCGACTTTCCCGGCGGCAATGCCAACCAGATGTTCGCCTCGATCCGTAAACTGCTGGCTTTCCCTGCAAGCGTTCGACTCTATGTCTGCCACGATTACCCGCCTGCGGGCCGCGAACCTCAGTGCATGAGCACGGTGGGCGAGCAGCGCAAAAGCAATATTCACATTCATGACGGGATTGTCGAAGCCGCGTTCGTCGACATGCGCACCCGGCGCGATGCGGGGTTGGGCATGCCGACGCTGTTGCTGCCGGCGATTCAGGTGAATGTGCGGGCGGGGAATTTGCCGCCGGCCGAAGGCAATGGCGTGACCTACCTCAAAATCCCTCTGAATAAACTCTGACTTCCACCTCGTAGCAGCTGTCGAGCACCGCGAGGCTGCGTTCGGTTTGGGCCGCATTCGGACGAAGCAGTCGTAGTACCTGTAACCGCGTTCTTTCTGACAGACTGCAGACGCAGCCTCGCGGTGCTCGACAGCTGCTACAGGGGTTTTGCGTTTAGTTGTTGAGGGTCAATCCGTTGGCCGGCAATGGCAGCGCGGTTTTATAGCGCACCTGCTTGAGTGCAAAGCTCGAACGGATGTTGGCAACGCCGGGGACTTTGGTGAGGAAGTCCATCATGAAGCGCTCCAGCGACTGAATAGTCGGCACCAGTACGCGAATCAAATAGTCCGGGTCGCCGGCCATCAAATAGCACTCCATCACTTCCGGGCGATCCGAGATCGCCTCCTCGAAATGCTGCAACGCCTCCTCCACCTGTTTTTCCAGGCTGACGTGAATGAACACGTTGACGTGTAGCCCCAGCAACTCGGCATCCAGCAGGGTCACCTGCTCGCGAATCAGGCCCAATTCTTCCATCGCCTTGACCCGGTTGAAGCACGGCGTCGGCGACAGGTTGACCGAGCGTGCGAGGTCGGCGTTGGTGATGCGCGCGTTCTCCTGAAGGCTGTTCAAAATGCCGATATCGGTACGGTCCAGTTTGCGCATGAGACAAAACCACCTGTTTTTTATGTTTATGCAGATTTTTTATCCTCAAATGATCTCCAGCGCAACGAAACAGAGAGAAATATTCTTCTTGGGCCGGCCTATGATTGTTGTAGGACAAGATTTCTTTCATCGAAGAATGACGGTCAGCTCACTACAAGAAATTCACAAGATCGAGCGTAGAAGCCATGAACCAAGCGTACGAACCGCTGCAACTGCACGTTCCCGAACCATCGGGCCGTCCTGGCTGCAAAACCGACTTCTCCTACCTGCGTCTGACCGACGCCGGCACGGTGCGCAAACCCCCAATCGACGTTGAACCGGCCGACACCGCTGATCTGGCCAAGGGCCTGATTCGTGTGCTCGATGACGAGGGCAATGCCCTCGGTCCATGGGCCGAAGGCGTTCCGGTCGAGATCCTGCGTAAAGGCATGCGTGCCATGCTCAAGACGCGGATCTATGACAACCGCATGGTGGTCGCCCAGCGTCAGAAAAAAATGTCGTTCTACATGCAGAGCCTTGGCGAAGAAGCCATCGGCAGCGGCCAGGCCCTGGCACTGAACGTCGATGACATGTGCTTCCCGACGTACCGCCAGCAAAGCATTCTGATGGCGCGAGACGTGCCGCTGGTGGACCTGATCTGCCAGCTGCTGTCCAACGAGCGTGATCCGCTCAAGGGACGTCAGCTGCCGATCATGTATTCGGTCAAAGACTTCGGTTTCTTCACCATTTCCGGCAACCTTGCCACTCAGTTCGTACAGGGTGTGGGCTGGGGCATGGCGTCGGCGATCAAGGGCGACACCAAAATCGCCTCGGCCTGGATCGGCGACGGCGCTACCGCTGAATCCGACTTCCACACCGCCCTCACCTTCGCCCACGTTTACCGTGCGCCAGTGATCCTCAACGTGGTCAACAACCAGTGGGCGATCTCCACGTTCCAGGCGATTGCCGGGGGTGAAGCGACCACGTTTGCCGGTCGTGGCGTCGGTTGCGGCATTGCCTCCCTGCGGGTCGATGGCAACGATTTCGTCGCGGTCTACGCCGCCTCTGCCTGGGCCGCCGAACGTGCGCGCCGCAACCTCGGCCCGACCATGATCGAATGGGTCACCTACCGCGCCGGCCCGCACTCGACGTCCGATGATCCATCCAAATACCGTCCTGCCGACGACTGGAGTTACTTCCCGCTGGGCGACCCGATTGCGCGCCTGAAGCAGCACCTGGTGAAAATCGGTCAGTGGTCCGAAGAGGAACACGTCGCCGTCAGCGCCGAACTCGAAGCAGAAGTGATCGCCGCGCAAAAAGAAGCCGAACAGTACGGCACCCTCGCCGGCGGCCAGATTCCAAGCGCCGCGACCATGTTCGAAGACGTCTATAAAGAGATGCCGGAGCACTTGAAGCGCCAGCGTCAAGAGTTGGGGATCTGACATGAACGATCACAACAACAAAATCGAGTTGGAAACCGCCATGACCACGACCACCATGACCATGATCCAGGCCCTGCGCTCGGCCATGGATGTGATGCTTGAGCGTGACGACAACGTCGTGGTGTTTGGCCAGGACGTCGGCTACTTCGGCGGCGTGTTCCGTTGCACCGAAGGCCTGCAGAACAAGTACGGCACTTCCCGGGTGTTCGACGCACCAATTTCCGAAAGCGGCATCGTCGGTGTCGCCGTGGGCATGGGCGCCTACGGCCTGCGTCCGGTGGCCGAGATCCAGTTCGCCGATTATGTCTACCCGGCGTCAGACCAGATCATTTCCGAAGCCGCCCGCCTGCGTTACCGCTCGGCCGGCGAGTTCACCGCACCGATGACCCTGCGCATGCCTTGCGGCGGCGGCATCTACGGCGGCCAGACCCACAGCCAGAGCATCGAGGCGATGTTCACCCAGGTCTGCGGCTTGCGCACGGTGATGCCGTCCAACCCTTACGACGCCAAAGGCTTGCTGATCGCCTCCATCGAAAACGATGACCCGGTGATCTTCCTCGAGCCAAAACGCCTGTACAACGGCCCGTTCGACGGTCACCACGAACGTCCGGTAACCCCGTGGTCGAAACACCCGGCCGCACAAGTGCCGGACGGTTACTACACCGTGCCGCTGGACGTCGCCGCCATTACCCGTCCGGGCAAGGACGTGACCATCCTGACGTACGGCACCACCGTTTACGTGTCGCAAGTCGCGGCAGAAGAAACCGGCATCGACGCTGAAGTCATCGACCTGCGCAGCCTGTGGCCGCTGGACCTGGACACCATCGTCAAGTCGGTGAAGAAAACCGGCCGTTGCGTGATCGTTCACGAAGCGACCCGCACCTGCGGTTTCGGCGCCGAACTGGTCGCCCTGGTGCAAGAGCACTGCTTCCACTACCTGGAAGCGCCTATCGAGCGCGTCACCGGTTGGGACACTCCCTACCCGCACGCACAAGAGTGGGCGTATTTCCCTGGTCCGTCCCGAGTGGGCGCGGCTTTGCATCGGGTTATGGAGGTCTGAATGGGCACGCACGTTATTAAAATGCCGGACATTGGTGAAGGCATTGCAGAAGTTGAATTGTCGGTTTGGCACGTCAAGGTCGGCGACATGGTCGTCGAAGATCAGGTACTCGCCGATGTCATGACCGACAAGGCGATGGTCGACATCCCTTCGCCGGTGAACGGCAAAGTGATTGCGCTGGGCGGTGTGCCCGGCGAAGTCATGGCGGTTGGCAGCATCCTGATCAGCATTGAAGTCGAAGGCGCGGGCAACGTTAAAGAGTCCGCTCAGCCTGCACCCGTTAAAGAAGCACCGGTTGCGGCGCCGAAAGTTGCCGCCGCGGTTGAAAGCAAACCGGTTGCTGCTGCAGCGCCGCGAGCTGCCGTATGCCACGGCCCAATGGTCGCTCGCGAAGCTGATGAGCGTCCACTGGCCTCCCCGGCCGTGCGCAAACATGCGCTGGACCTCGGTATCCAGTTGCGTCTGGTGCGTGGCACCGGCCCTGCCGGTCGGGTGTTGCACGAAGACCTCGACACCTATCTGGCCCAGAGTCAGCAGCCGCAATCCACCGCAGCCGCCGCTTACGCCCAGCGTAACGACGAAGAACAAATCCCGGTCATCGGCATGCGCCGCAAGATTGCCCAGCGCATGCAGGACGCCACTCAGCGCGCCGCTCACTTCAGTTACGTCGAAGAAATCGACGTCACTGCCGTGGAAGAACTGCGCGCTCATCTGAACGAAAAACACGGCGCGACCCGCGGCAAGCTGACCTTGCTGCCGTTCCTGGTCCGCGCCCTGGTCGTCGCCCTGCGCGACTTCCCGCAGATCAACGCCCGTTACGACGACGAAGCCCAGGTCATCACCCGCCTCGGCGCGGTGCATGTCGGCGTCGCCACGCAAGCCGACATCGGTTTGATGGTGCCGGTGGTCCGTCACGCCGAAACCCGCAGCCTGTGGGACAGCGCGGCCGAAATCTCCCGCTTGGCCACCGCTGCACGCAATGGCAAGGCCAGCCGCGATGAGCTGTCCGGCTCGAGCATCACCCTGACCAGCCTCGGCGCCTTGGGCGGCATCGTCAGCACCCCGGTGCTGAACCTGCCGGAAGTGGCGATCGTCGGCGTCAACAAAATCGTCGAACGCCCGATGGTCGTCAAAGGCCAGATCGTGATTCGCAAGATGATGAACCTCTCCAGCTCCTTCGATCACCGCGTGGTCGATGGCATGGACGCGGCGCAATTCATCCAGGCCATCCGTGGTTTGCTCGAACAACCCGCCACCCTGTTTGTGGAGTAAGGCATGCAGACTTTAAACACCACGCTGCTGATCATCGGCGGCGGCCCCGGCGGTTATGTGACGGCGATTCGTGCCGGTCAGCTGGGCATCTCGACCATTCTGGTCGAAGGCGAATCACTGGGCGGTACCTGCCTGAATATCGGCTGCATTCCGTCCAAGGCGTTGATCCACGTTGCCGAACAGTTTCACCAGACGCAGCATCACAGCCAGTATTCGGCGCTGGGTATCAGCGTCTCGGCGCCGACGCTCGATATCAGCAAGAGTGTTGAATGGAAGGACGGCATCGTTGACCGCCTGACCACGGGCGTTTCGGCGCTACTGAAAAAGAACAAAATTCAGGTTATTCAAGGTCTTGCGAAAGTTATCGATGGTAAAACCGTAGAAGTCGGCGACACGCGCATTCAGTGCGAGCACCTGGTGCTGGCCACCGGCTCGAAAAGCGTGAACCTGCCGATGCTGCCGATTGGCGGCCCGATCATCTCCTCCACCGAAGCCCTGGCGCCGACCTCCGTGCCGAAACGGCTGATCGTGGTCGGTGGCGGTTACATCGGTCTGGAGCTGGGGATTGCCTATCGCAAGCTCGGCGCCGAGGTCAGCGTGGTCGAGGCTCAGGATCGCATCCTGCCGGCCTACGACGCCGAACTGACGCAGCCTGTACATGACGAACTGAAAAAACTCGGCATGAATATTTACTTGAAGCACAGCGTTCAAGGCTTTGATTCTACTAACAATACACTGCAAGTGCTTGACCCGAATGGCGACACCTTGAACTTGGAAACCGACCAGGTGCTGGTGGCCGTTGGCCGCAAACCGAACACTCAAGGCTGGAACCTCGAAGGTTTGAACCTGGACATGAACGGCTCGGCAATCAAGATCGACAACCGCTGCCAGACCAGCATGCGCAACGTGTACGCCATCGGCGACCTGAGCGGCGAACCGATGCTGGCCCACCGGGCCATGGCTCAGGGCGAGATGGTTGCCGAACTGATCAGCGGTAAATCCCGTGAATTCAACCCGACTGCCATCGCCGCCGTGTGCTTTACCGACCCGGAACTGGTGGTGGTCGGCAAGACACCGGACGACGTCAAGGCTGCGGGTCTGGACTGCATCGTTTCCAGCTTCCCGTTTGCGGCCAATGGTCGGGCGATGACTTTGGAATCGAAAAGCGGCTTCGTGCGGGTCGTGGCGCGGCGTGACAATCATGTGATTGTCGGCTGGCAGGCGGTCGGTGCGGGCGTGTCGGAATTGTCGACGGCGTTCGGTCAGAGCCTGGAAATGGGCGCGCGGCTGGAAGACATTGCCGGCACCATCCACGCGCATCCGACCTTGGGCGAAGCTGTGCAGGAAGCGGCTTTGCGTGCCCTCGGCCACGCGTTGCACCTGTAAAGACGCACACAAAACCCTGTAGCAGCTGTCGAGCAACGCGAGGCAGCGTCCGGCGGCGAAGCCGTCGTAATTCGCCCCACGCGGTCTACATGAAAGAACGCGATGGCCGGTTTTGCGACGACTTCGTCGCCGAACGCTGCCTCGCGTTGCTCGACAGCTGCTACATCGGGTGCATCGATGGTCGCAGAGATTGAATTCCGGCTGCGAAATGGGCCCGGAATGAAGTATTGTTGTCCCCATCCAGAAAAACGTCAGAAGCCTTGAACCGTTTCGACGGTTGTTAAGTGATAGAGGGTGTCATGGGTAACGAAAGCATCAATTGGGACAAGTTGGGTTTTGACTACATCAAGACAGACAAGCGCTATCTGTCGCACTGGCGTAATGGCGAGTGGGACAAAGGCACCCTGACCGAAGACAATGTGCTGCACATCAGCGAAGGCTCTACTGCCCTTCACTATGGCCAGCAATGCTTCGAGGGCTTGAAGGCCTATCGTTGCAAGGACGGTTCGATCAATCTGTTCCGCCCGGATCAGAACGCCGCACGCATGCAACGCAGCTGCGCGCGCCTGCTGATGCCACACGTGTCCACCGAGCAGTTCGTCGAAGCGTGCAAGGAAGTGGTCCGCGCCAACGAGCGCTTCATCCCGCCTTACGGCACCGGCGGCGCGCTGTACCTGCGTCCGTTCGTGATCGGCGTGGGTGACAACATCGGCGTGCGTACCGCCCCCGAGTTCATCTTCTCGATCTTCGCCATCCCGGTCGGTGCCTACTTCAAGGGCGGCCTGACCCCGCACAACTTCCTGATCTCCAGCTACGACCGCGCCGCCCCACAAGGCACCGGTGCAGCCAAGGTCGGTGGTAACTACGCGGCCAGCCTGATGCCGGGTTCCCAGGCCAAGAAAGCCCACTTCGCCGACTGCATCTACCTGGACCCGATGACCCACACCAAAATCGAAGAAGTCGGCTCGGCCAACTTCTTCGGGATCACCCACGACAACAAGTTCGTGACCCCGAACTCGCCGTCGGTGCTGCCGGGCATCACCCGTCTGTCGTTGATCGAGCTGGCAAAAACGCGTCTGGGCCTGGAAGTGGTCGAAGGCGACGTGTTCATCGACAAGCTGTCCGACTTCAAGGAAGCCGGTGCTTGCGGTACTGCTGCGGTGATCACCCCGATCGGCGGCATCAGCTACAACGACAAACTGCACGTATTCCATAGCGAAACCGACGTCGGCCCGGTCACCCAGAAGCTCTATAAAGAGCTGACGGGCGTACAGACCGGCGACATCGAAGCGCCAGCGGGCTGGATCGTCAAAGTTTGATTTGACGCAACTGTCCGTTTGAACACAAAAGCCCGGCCATCACGTTGAAGGCCGGGCTTTTTTTCGTCCGCATATCGCGGAAAACGTCTCTAGACTGCCACGTTCAATAGCCGTTAACAGGTGCCACCTCAACCATGAGCAAACTCTGGCGAAAGTATTTGGCCTTGCTGGACACCGACTTCACCACGCAAGTGTTCGACAACATCAAGAACCTGCTGGTGTGTGCCCTGCTGTTCGCGGCGGGCACCAACGCGCTACACAGCGATCAGTACTTGTTTATGGGGTTTCTCACCTCAAGCCTCGCCGGCTGGGGATTGATCCTGCTGTCAGCGGTGCTGATGCTGCTTAATGTCAGCGACGGCCTGCGTCGGCTGTCCAGGTTGCCGTATCACACGGCGTTTCAGATCATTCTGTTTCTGGTCTACCTGGTGTTGGCGGTGCGGGTGGTGGAGATTGTCTGGAATTTCAGGGCGTAGCGGTCACAGCACGAGGTGTTTGCCAACGCAGCTCATCCTCAGCAATGCGAGCAAACAACCACTCCACAAACACCCGTGTCTGCACGGTCACGTCCGGCGCGACACCGTAGTAATAACGCGGCAGCGGCATCCGCAAGTCGGGTAACGGGCAAATCAGGCGACCGCTCGAGAGGTGGGTGCCCAGCAAAGAGGTCGGGCACAAGGCAACGCCCTGTCCATCCACGGCGGCCTCAAGCACCAGGTGCATGTGATCAAACTGCCGCGTGACCTGAGTACCTGGCTGGCCTTGAGCAAAATGCAGGGCCCAGTTGTGCCAATCTTCGCGACGCGCCTTGGCGGTCAGTAACGTGTGCCGGCTCAGGGACGCGAGGTCCTCAAGGGCCAGGCGTTCGATCAGCGAGGGTGCCGCGACCAGCAACAGTTCGTCTTCGAAAAGCGCTCGCGCCTCAATCGCCGGCGCCCAGTCGTCACGACCACGGCGAATGACGATGTCGAACCCGTCGCGTGCATGATCGGGAGCCTGGGTTTGGGTGATCACCTGCGGCTTGATGTCCGGGTGCTGCGCAATGAAGTCCACCAGCCTGGGCGCTAGCCAAAGCATGGCAAAGGATGGACGGACATTGATCTTCACGGTCGGCAGCGAGGCGTGCTGCTTGAGTTCAGCCGCGGCGTTGGCGATCTGCGCCAGCCCGGCACTGACCTGCTCATAAAAGCGCTGACCGGCCGGTGTCAGCACCGATTGACGGATACGCCGCTCGAACAGCAGCACACCCAGGTGCTCTTCAAGCAATTTGATATGCCGGCTGACGGCACTGTGACTGACATGCAGCTCTTCGGCCGCCAGGCTGAAACTCTGATGGCGAGCAGCAACAGCGAAGGCGCGAACAGCATTAAGCGGCGGTAGTAGATTCATCATGTGTCTAATTTAGTCACATATGCACCGCAATTAAAGCGTTTGTCACGCCCACGTCGCCACGCCAATCTGCTCGCACGCAGCCAGAGCCACCTGACGGAGCAAGACATGAACAGCTACGGACTCTTTCTACTGTTTGCCACCCTGACCATTTTGAGTCCAGGGCCTGGCGTGCTCCTGACCCTGTCCAACGCGGTGCGCCACGGCTGGACCGGGGCAGTGCCGGGCATTCTGGGGATCGCATCCGGAGCGTTTATCGTCGCCGCCATCAGCGCCACCAGTGTCGGCCTGATCCTCAGCACCTCCGCCAACGCCTTTACCGCGTTGAAATACGCAGGGGCCGCCTATTTGTTGTACCTGGGTTACAAAAGCTGGCGCTCGGCTGGTTTCAACACGCTGCTTGAAACGCGCCCCTCAAGCCCGGGCTACCGCTTCCTTGAAGCGGCTTCGATCCAGTTTTTGAACCCTAAGGCGGTGTTTTTCTTTCTGGCGGTGTTCCCGCAATTCATTGACACCTCGGCGCACTTCTCCAGCCAGTTTTTCAAGCTGGTCGCCTCCTACGGCGTACTGGTGATCCTGGTGCATGGCAGCTATGCCTTGCTCGCCAATGCCGCCAAAGGCTGGTTATCCAGCCCGAAGGGGTCCTGGCTGGCGGCGAAAGTCTCAGGCGTGACCTTCGCCGGTTTCGGCGTGCTGATGGCCTCGGCCAGTCGCTAAGGCGCAGAACTGGCGTTCGCTCGGCGTCTGGTCTCGGTGGAAGCGGGTTTTGTTGTCGATATCTGAACCGGCAGTTCAACGGCAAACCGGCTGCTGAGTTCCTTTCGCCCCATCGCCGTCAACGCCAGCGCGCGGCTGTCCAGGTCTTGAGTCACCCATTTGCGCTTGATCGCCGTTTGCAACAACGCCGCCCCCAACGAACCGCCCAGATGCGGACGGCGCATGCTCCAGTCCAGGCATGGGCAGGCGAAGCGGCGACGCAGCGTGCTCAAGTCCTTGACCTCGATACCCAACCCTTCGAACAACGCCTCACCGCTGTCGCTCAGTTGATAGACCTGTTCATCGGTTTCCTGCAGCCACCCCGCTTCGATCATCCGGTCATGCAGCAGCACCGCCAACGTGCCGGCCATGTGGTCGTAGCAAGTGCGGGCGAATTGCAGGCGATCCGGGGTGCGCGGATTGAAAGTCGGCGCGGCGTTCTGGCCGATCACCATCAACGCTTCCAGCGCTTGGGCGACGCGCTTGTCCGTCAGGCTGTAATAGCGATGTCGGCCCTGCACGTGCAGCCGCACCAGCGCCAAATCCTTGAGTTTGGCCAGGTGCGCGCTGGCGGTGGAGGCGCTGACCTCGGCAATCGCCGCCAACTCAGTGCTGGTGCGGGCGTGGCCGTCCATCAGCGAACAGAGGATTTTCGTCCGGGCCGGTTCCGCGATCGCCGCAGCCACCTGAGAGACGCCGATGTCGTGCTGTTCTACGTTCATATTTCGCTCCCGGACGAATCAAGGCCCTTTCGGACTGGAGATAGTAGCAACACTTTTCCAACCACGAACAAGGCTGCGACCCATGGACCCGATCATCGCTGCGACTCATGCCGATCCTTATCCCTATTACGCGCAACTGCGCGCGGACGGCGGGCTGTTTTTTCATCAAGGACTAAAAATGTGGATTGCGAGTAACGCCCGAGTCGTTGCGGCTGTGCTGGCGCACCCTGACTGCCATGTCCGGCCATCCCACGAACCGGTGCCCAAGGCGATTGTTGGCGGGATGGCCGGCAAGGTCTTTGGTCAGTTGATGCGGATGAATGAGGGCGAACGGCAGCGTTGCCCGAGGTCGGCGATTCAACCGGGGTTGGCGTTGATTGATGCAGATGAAGTCAACGCGTTGGTCCGCGCTCGCCTGATCACTCCCGGCGCCGATGGGCTGTACAAGGCGATGTTCCGCGGGCCGGTGTGCGTGGTGGCTGCATTGCTGGGGTTCTCTCCGGCTCAGGGCCGGGCTATCAGCGAACTGACCGGAGACTTCGTCGCGTGCCTGTCGGCCCTTGGCGATCAGGCGCAACGGGATGCAGCGCACGTTGCGGCGGAACACTTGAGCGGCTATTTCGTTGAGCTGCTGGATGACCCGAGCAATCAGAGCACCCTGCTCGCCGGGATCCGCCAGCGCTTCGCGGCAACCTCTGACGACTCCGAAACGTTGATCGCCAACCTGATCGGCCTGTTCTCCCAGACCTATGAAGCCACCGCAGGGCTGATCGGCAATGCGCTGTTGGCGTTGATTCGAACCCCGTCGCTGCACAGCGAATCGACACCCGTGGGCGACTTGATCGCTGAAGTTCAGCGCTTCGATCCATCGGTGCAGAACACCCGCCGCTTTGTCGCTGCGACTTGTGAAATCGACGGGGTAGGCCTCAATTCAGGCGACATGATTCTGGTGCTGCTGGCCTCGGCTAATCGTGATCCGCTGCTCAATGACCATCCCGACGTCTTTCTTCTTGATCGTCCAGACCGGCGCAGCTTCACCTTTGGTGCGGGGCGGCATCAATGTCCGGGACAGTTGTTGGCGTTGAGTATTGCCAGCGCCACGTTGAGGGAGATTCTGACGTTAAAGCCTGCTTTGGATCGCCTGACCTGGCATTACCGACCTTCGCTGAACGGGCGTATTCCGCTGTTTAGCGATTTGCCGTAAGCCCGATCGTTCCTACTAATCAACCCGACCAACACGCTCCGCATCCGGCCAGAACAGTGCCGCCTGCCCTCGATGCTCACCGTGCTGATCGATCAGCGTCCAGACTTTGCCTTCGTGAATCATGAAGGCATTGCCATCCCGATCCACCCGATAACCGCTGTATCCATGAGCAATCCCGTTGGCCGTGACCTGCTCCAGCAACGTCTGGCGCATGGCTCGGTCCAGTGGCGAAGCGCTGAACCGTGATGGCATGCCGAGGAACTGCGAGCGATCGTATTTGAAACAGGCCAGCGTCTGTTCATTGGCATAGAAGAAGCAAGGATCGGCTTCGGTACCATGCGCTAGCAGACTGTAAGGCGCGTGCGCGTGCAACCAGTGCAAGCGCTCAGGTCCGGTCAGCGACTCAGGGGATGGCAGGCTTTGGCCGGTCCAGCGCCGGTAAGCTTCGTCCAGCAGTTGAACAGCAGCTGCATATTCGTTGATTGGCGACACGCGCCCTCCCACGCAAAGGCGTTGGTTTTTGATGCGCCGTAGCCTATCGAAACCCTGCTGAAAAATCCGCATCCGCAACGGTCACGCCAGTCGCTGCGCAACAAATTCGATAAAGGCTTTCAACTTGGGCAGTGATTTGCGCGAGCGTGGATAAACCATTTGTACCGGCTTGGGCGGCGGAGCATAGGCGTCGAGGATCCGCACGAGTTCACCTTTAGCCAACGCGGCCGACACCAGGAAATCAGGCTGCATCAAAATCCCCTCTCCGGCCACGGCCGCCTGCAGCAACACTTGGCCGTCATTGCTTTTCAACACCGCCCCTTCAGGCCAGGGAACCTCGCTGGCGCCGTTTTGCAAAGGCCAGGCAAACCGGTTATTCCAGGACGTGTGGGTGAGGATTCTGTGTCGGTGCAGGTCTTCGGGGGATTGGGGTTCCTGCCATTTTTCCAGATACCGGGGCGATGCGCAGATCACCATTCGATACGGTGGCAATGGCTTGGCCAGCAGATTCACGCCGATCAATTCGGAGATCCTGAACGCCAGATCGAATGACGTCTCGTACAGGTCCACCACTTCGTTGCTCAAAATCAGCTCGACCTGAATCTGCGGATAACACTGCATGAACTCCGACACCAGAGGACCGACCAATGCCACGCCGAGGGTCATCGGCGCGGTGATTCGCAACAGGCCGCTGGGCTCCGGGTTCGACGCCTCCACCCGGCTGAATGCGTACTTCACCTGCTCCAGTGCCCGCTTGGCCTCTTCATAAAACAACCGCCCTTCCCCGGTGATGGATTGCCGTCGGGTGGTGCGTTGAATGAGCTGGGTGTTGAGGGTTTTCTCCAGGCTCTGGATATGCCGTCCAACCATGACTGCCGACATCCCGACGTCACTGGCCGCATCGGCGAAACTGCCCGCCTCGACCACGGCGACGAAAACTTCCATTTGCCTGAGTTTGCTCATGACCATGCCTTGTGAAGGGAGGAAACAGAACGCTTGATTAAGTACATCAGGTTAAAGGAGTAATAACCGGCAATGCGTTTATCACGAAGGGCTTTCTCCCTAGAGTCACTTGATTAAAGTGAACAACGAGGCTCCATTGATGCAAACCCTACTGGACACGTCACTGAGTTCTTTTGCGCGGGCAGACCTTCTGCAAGGCCCCACGCCCATCCAGCGCGCCGAACGCCTCGAACACCTGCTGGGCTTGAAGTCGCAGGGAATCGGCCTGTTTCTCAAGCGCGACGATCATATGCTGATTGGCAGTGGCGGTAACAAACTGCGCAAACTCGAATTCCATATCGGCGCAGCGCTGGCGGCCGGAGTCGACACGGTGATCACCGTGGGCGGCACTCAGTCCAACCATGCACGCCTGACCGCCGCGGTGTGCGCGCGCCTGGGCCTTGCCTGCGAACTGATCCTGATCCGCGCGGTACCCAAAACCGATGTGGATTACGAACTCAACGGCAACGTTCTGCTCGACCAGTTGTTTGGCGCACAGCTACAGGTGCTTGCCGGGGGCAGCGACTCACTCGCCGTGGCCGAAACACGGGCCACGCAACTTCGGGATTCGGGGCGCAACGTGCTGGTGATTCCCACCGGTGGCTCAACGCCGCTGGGCAGTCTCGGTTATGCGCGCTGCGCGGCGGAGATCGCGCAGCAGGAGACGGAACTCGGCCTCACCTTCAATCAAGTCGTGGTGCCCAACGGCAGCGCCGGCACCCACGCCGGGCTCGCGGCCGGCTTCCAGTTGCTGGGCCGAGGCACCTCGATCGTAAAATCCTATTCAGTTTTGTCCGATCGAGACACGTCAGCGGCCAGAACCCGGCAATTGACCCAGGACGCATTGGCGCTGTTGGGCAGCAGCGCCGTCGTTCAGGCTGAAGAGATCGCCATTGACGGCAGTCAGTTGGGCGACGGTTACGGTCTGCCAACGCCGGCCATGCAGGAAGCAGTGCGCCTGATGGCTCGCGCCGAAGGCCTGTTGATCGACCCGGTCTACTCCGGCAAAGCGTTTGCTGGGCTGTTGGCCGATCTCAGGCAAGGACGTTACCGTTCTGGGGACAATGTGCTGTTCGTGATGACGGGTGGAACACCGGGCCTTTATGCCTACCGGGAGACCTTTCAGTCTTAGCGGTTAATCGTCGCGCGTCAGTCCTTCCACTAACTCATAGAGTTTCAGACCCGTCCTACATCTATCAAATGTCCGTTGATATAGCGTCCGCATCGTTTTCAAATGATGAAACAAGGACGCTCATGGCTAGCAAAACAGGCATACCCAGGATTCAAAACCCACCGTCAGGCGACGGGCATCACGTCACCAGCCGCTACATGAACGCCACCGAACTGGCAGAGCGGGACGCCAGACAAAAAAAATATGACGACATGTTGGCCCGACAACAGGCATATGAAGACCGTTTCATAAGGCAACCTCAGCAACATGACCAGCCCAGCTCCATGGGTTGCGTATTCGCCAAAAGCTGCAACCTCCCCGACGGCGTAATCAACCACGACAATCCAACCGGGTTTGTCCCGGTCGAGAAATTGGCCGACTACGGAAAGTTCTCGCTTTTAGGTGGCCGTGAAAGGGATGAAGCAGGAAACATACCTCTAAAAAAAATCAGTGGTAGCGCATTACCTCGCTCATTTGGAACACTGATTTTGGGTGGCGTAGGAGCTGCTGGCTCCGGGGCGGCTGCAAGCGGTGCGGGGGTAGTGACGGCTGGTGTTGTTGCTGGCGCTTTGGCGGGAGTCGTTGCGTTGCTCTGGCCATCGACGCTCGGGGACAGTTCCCTGTATTCGGAAGTACAGCTCAAATCACTCAAAGAAGGTCGCACCCGAGTTCGCCTGCATATTGAACACCAGGCCAATGGCACCTTGAAGGCATACGGATACAACACTCAAAAGCGCAGCGACTGGGAAATGATTCCTGTCGTGCAGTTCGTAGCTCAAGGCTCTCAGCAAGTGGCTGACTTTGGTAACGGGGTAACGCTGATATGGACACCAGCCGTAGATCCGTCGAGCACTTCGGGAATCCCGCCGCTAGAAGGAGCTCCACAAGCTCCGCAAATCTGGGTTTATCCGCCTACACCAGCGGCTGACAGCATCATTGTTAACCCAATCTATCCGCCTGAGTACAAGGACTTCATCCTTGTTTTCCCGGCTGATTCCGGCATCAAGCCTCTTTACATTGTCTTTTCCCTGCGATTCGATGCTGCCAGGTACCATGGAAAGACGGATACACCAGTTAAAAGTAAGGGTCCCGAGAATGGCCAGGAAGCTTTGGATAATTCGGTACAGATAAAACCTACATCGGAACGCAGGATTGGTATTGATCCCAAAACCAACGAGTTTGTCGTCTTTGATCATACGGGAGGGGACGACTACCACGGACATGTCAGAGCATGGAATAAACTCCATCAAGATATGAAAAATGTATTGATCAAGGCAAAAAAAGCCGACACCAAGGGAAACATCCTGGGAGCTAAACAGTGAGTCTTATCTACCACGATCCGTCGATTAGCCATGACGAAGCAATCAGTCTCTTTGATAGCGGCTTAGAAAAGAACATTGTCACCGCGCTGATTTCCATCGGACTAAATGAGCAAGACAGTGCCTGGGCTCAGACCATTTGCCTGAAACATCTCGAGAGTGGCACTCAGTCGGTGGCTGCGGCAGCAATCACCGCACTCGGCCATGTAGCCCGCAGATTCGGTGAGCTTGAAATACAAGCCGTGATGCCCGCCCTTGATTACGTGAAAGGAAAATTCCCTGCACTAGAAGCCACAGTTGCTGACACGCTCGACGATATTGAAATGTTCACCTGACTCACTAAATCAAAACCAGAAATCACCCTCCCAACACATAAAAACCCCACCATTTCTTCTAACAGAGATGGCGGGGTTCGCCATTTCAGCCCACACCCAACAAATCAATCATCGCGCGTCAGCACTTCCAGCAATTCAATCTCGAAAATCAGGTTCGAATTCGGTGTGATCGCACCCATCGTCCGCTCGCCATAGGCCAAATGCGCAGGCACCAGGAGCTTGCGCTTGCCGCCGACCTGCATGCCCATAATCCCCTGATCCCAACCCTTGATCACCCGACCGGTGCCAATCACGCACTGGAAAGGTTTGCCCCGGCTGTAGGAAGAATCAAATTCAGTCCCGTCTTCCAGCCAGCCGCGGTATTGGGTGGTAATCAGCGCGCCTTTGACGGCGGCTTTGCCGTCGCCCGGCTCAAGGTCAATGATTTGCAACTCGTCGTTCATGATTCCTACTCGTTCACTGTCGCCCAGTGATTGGGGCGCGGACGGAGGTTTTCGCAGAAACCGGCGCGCAAGGCAATCCACGGAACCGAAAGACCGTCATCCGGCTCACATGAATAACGACTTCGTATTCAGGAAAGGATGCTCTGATGACCGACTCATCACCGCTGTACAGTTTCATCCCGCCCTACATCCTCAACCGAATCATCGCCCACGGTTCCGACCGTCAGCGCTCCAGCGCCCAGACCACACTGATCCATGTCCGTCGTCTGCGGCACAATCCCGGCCCGCCATCGCGACCACCCGCCAAAGCGATCTTGCCGCTGCCCGGCCGCCCCGGCCTGACGCAACGCAGCATTCATGACGCGCAAGGGAAAATGCTTCTGCCGGGGATGCCTGTGCGGCTTGAAGGCCAGGCGGCAACCGGCGATCCGGCGGTCGACGAGGCCTACGACGCAATGGGTGCCAGCTATGATTTCTTCTGGAAGGTGCTGGGTCGGGACTCCATCGACAACAAGGGTTTTGCCCTGATCGGCAGCGTGCATTACGGCCTGGATTACCAGAACGCATTCTGGAACGGCGCGCAAATGGTGTTCGGCGACGGCGATGGTGAAATCTTCGAGCGCTTCACCCGCTCTCTGGATGTGATCGGTCACGAGTTGACGCATGGCGTTATCGAAAGCGAAGCCGGTCTGGTCTATGCCAGCCAGTCCGGCGCATTGAACGAATCGATATCGGACGTTTTCGGGGTACTGATCAAACAACATGTACTGGGCCAGACCGCCGAACAGGCTGACTGGCTGATCGGTGCGGACCTGCTGGCACCACGCATCAAAGGTATCGGTTTACGCTCGATGGCCCATCCGGGCACGGCCTATGACGACCCGTTGCTTGGCAAGGACCCGCAACCGGATCACATGCGCAAGTTCGTCATCACCCAGGAAGACAATGGAGGGGTGCACATCAATTCGGGCATCCCTAATCGGGCGTTTTATCTGGCCGCAATGGCGCTGGGCGGCTTTGCCTGGGAAAGAACCGGCCGCATCTGGTACGACGCGCTGTGCGACAAACGCCTGAGTAGCGAAGCGACATTCAGTGCCTTCGCGCAACTGACCGTCGAGCATGCCCGGCAAGGTTTTGGGGCGAAGGCAGTCGAGGCGGTGCGGCACGGCTGGTCTGAAGTGGGCGTCGACCTGACGCCGGAGGAACAATGAAAACCTTGCCAACACTGGACGATAACGCGGTGGTCTGTGTCTCCCGCCAGGGCGGCATAGCGGCGATCCACACCTTGACCCGCCCTCGAGAGATCGAATTCGCCCAATGCAATGCCGACCAACGCACCCGCATTTGTTCGTTGCTCGAGGGTTGCCTGCTTATGACGAGTTCTTCCGCCGGTCGGGGCGATCAGCGCTTCTATCAAATCGAAGTGCGCTACCGCTGCGGCGAACAGGACGACCGGATGGTGATGAAGGTGCCTGAAGATCAGGCGCCTGGGGAATTGGTGCATCTGTGGGACAAAGGTGAACTGCTATAAGTTTGGCGCCCCTCGCAATAGAGGCTGATGATCGAAGGCCGTGTGAACTAACATAGGCGCATCTCTCCCGATACGGCTGATACGCCACGATGGCGAAACCTGAATGAATGTGGATTGGACCAGCGCTGCCATCGGCTCAATGATGCTAGCCCTGATCATCGCGTTGATCTGTCGCGAGCGCTCGCTGCAAAAGCAGCTGGCCGAGTATCGCGTGCTGATCACCAGCCTGACTGACGGGCAAAACATCCGTCAGGACGGCGATGCCGAACGCTTCAAGCGTAGCCAGTACTTCGCCCGCATCGGCACGTGGGACTGGGATGTCGACACCGACAAGCTCTACTGGTCGGACGCGATCTACGGCATGTTTGGCTTCAGGATCGACGAAGTAACGCCCTCCTACGCCCTGTTTTGCTCATGTGTTCACCCCGACGATCGGGCCAGGGTCCGGGCCGGGGAATTGCGCTGCCTGGAAACCGGCGACAACCATGACGAGGAATACCGGGTGATCTGGCCCGACGGCACGATCCGCTGGCTTCGGGAAACCGGCAATGTGGTCAAGAACGACCACGATGCAACGATCAAGATGATGGGCGTGGTACGCGATATCACTGAGGAAAAAGCCTCCGCCAGCTACCTGCAACACCTGGCCCACTTCGACCCGCTGACCGGCCTGCCCAATCGTCTGGTGCTCGAGGAGCGTCTGTCGGAAGCGCTGGAACAGGCGCGCATCAGCGCCACGAGGGTTGCGCTGGTGTTTGTCGACCTCAACGGTTTCAAGGCAATCAACGACCATTACGGCCATGCCGCCGGCGACCGGGTACTGATCACCACCGCCACCCGCCTGAAGAAAATCCTGCGTTCAACCGACACCGTCGCCCGGATCGGTGGCGACGAATTTGTGGTCATCCTTCAAGGCCTGCCCCAGGGCAACAGCCTGCAAGACGAAGCCCGCAGCATCTGCCAGAAAATCTTCGTCGAACTGTCGCCACCGGTGACCATCGGTAATGATCAACGCCACATCGGCACCAGCCTGGGGGTCGCGGTGTTCCCGGACCATGCGCCGAGCATGGACCGGTTGATTCATATTGCGGATCTGGCGATGTATGAGGCGAAGCGCAGTGGGAATAATCAGTATCGGTTGGGTGAACAATCGATGAGCCCTAGCCGGGTTGATTGACCCGTTCAATCCTTGCGCTGGCCGAATGGAATGCCGTTGAAGGTGTGGGTGCAGCAATAACAATTAGGTGTCATGCGCTCGGCCGTCAGCTCGGGATTGACGATCCGCAGACACCCTTGATCATCGACATACAAGCCACTGAAGTAGCTCGACTCCCCCAATCGCACCTGCTCCTGCCTTTCGTTTTCATGCAGAGCCACCATCCAGAACACCGGTTCAGGCCGATCGAGGCGAGCCACCGCTTCGCTGAACACTTCATCCCACCGCCCACCGACGCGGGACAGCAAAAACCGGAACAACGGCGTGTAATCGAACCCGTGCAGACGAGTCCCATGCATCGATCCCCGGAGCGCATCGTTCTGGATTTCAGTCTTGGTATTGCGCTGATGCCGGTAATGCCCCGTGATTTCGTTACACCGGACACCCCAAGTGCGGGTATTAACCTTGCGGTAAAGGGGTTTCTTTTCCAACGAGTCGCTCCTGACATCCAGTCAATGAAATCGCCGCAGAGCTTTACCGGAACCGCTGGCAATTTCAATCAACCCTCGATGGCCAATTGTTGCTGGCGGTTTAACGCTCCACTGGCGTGATAGCAATAATCGTCCCGTTAGTAATCATCACCATCATGTACTTGTCGTTGTTCTGCACTCATTGCGCCTGCCCCTTCGGGGCTTTCAGACCTTTCTGTTTCCAGTTACTCAAGGCCTTTGCGCTGCGCTGAAAAACGTCCGGGGCGCGGGCGCGACCACTAAATCCTGGGAGTTGTTAACCCCTGGCTGAACGGTTATTTGCGGTGGGTCATCCGCTTGAACGATCGGGCTGGATACCGGCAATGCCTGCGACAAGGGCGAGGCTGGCGATAAGGGTCTTGTTGTTCATCGATGAACCCCCAGTAAATTCGTGGTACCCGATCCGGGACCGTAGTGACGCCCAATCATTTCAATCGGGGCGACCGGCAGCAGCCAAACCTGCTGATTTCAGATAACATCCCGCGCCCCATCCCGCACGCTGATAAGGACATCACATGGCAGCTTCCAGCGCCGTTATTCTGGTCATTCTGGCCCTCTTCATTCTCTATGCCATTGGCGTCTTCAACGCCTTGGTCGCCCGCCGCAACCAATTCAAGAATGCCTTCGCCCAGGTTGAAGTGCAGCTCAAGCGTCGCTACGACCTGATCCCCAATCTGGTGGAAACCGCCAAGGGCTATCTGGCCCACGAGCGTGGCACCCTTGAAGCTGTCATCGCCGCGCGCAACACCGCACTGGCCGGACTCCAGGCCGCCCGGGCACAACCGGGTGATGCGGGCAGCATCGCGCAATTGAGCCTTGCGGACGGTGCGCTCAATAGCGCCATGGGACGCCTGAATGTGACGATGGAAGCTTATCCCGATCTCAAGGGCTCGCAGAACATGCAGCAGCTCAGTGAAGAGTTGAGCAGCACCGAAAACAAGGTGGCGTTCGCCCGTCAGGCGTTCAACGATGCGGTCATGGCCTACAACACGCTCAAGCAGAGCTTCCCGGCCGTGCTGCTGGCTGCCATCTTCGGCCATGGCGCCGACGCCAGCCTGCTGGAATTTGCCGACAGCGCGGTGATTCAGGACGCTCCGAAAGTCTCTTTTTGACGCCCCTTATCCACGGACGGACCCATGAATTTTTTTGAACAACAGCGCCAGGCCAAGCGCCGCACAGTGCTGCTCGTGTTGTTGATGACGCTGGCCGTGTTCAGCCTGATCGCCATCACCTGCCTGGCATTGACCCTGCCAATGGAAGAAATCCCCTACGTCCTGCGACAATACCTGACCCTGGACTTGCGGCTCGTCACGGTGGTTTCGGCGGTCGTATTGAGCATTGTGCTGCTGGGCAGTGTGGCGAAATATTCCGAGCTCGCCACAGGCGGTAAAGTGGTCGCCCGGCGCCTCGGGGGCCGCTTGATCAACCACAGTGCACGCACCCTGGAAGAACAGCGGCTGCTTAACGTGGTTGAAGAAATGGCCCTCGCCTCGGGCACCGTTGTGCCGTCGGTGTACCTGCTGCCGGAACCCGGCATCAACGCCTTCGCCGCCGGTTTCACGCCTCAGGATGCCGTCATCGGCGTCACGCAGGGGGCGATCTCGCTGCTCTCTCGTGATGAGTTGCAAGGCGTGATCGCCCACGAGTTCAGCCACATCTACAACGGTGACATGCGCCTCAATACCCGACTGATCGCCATCGTCCACGGGATTCTGGTGCTTAGCCTGACGGGCGGTTTCATTTTGCGCAAACTGGAAAAGGTCGACCAAGTGGCAATCCGCCGCTTGGTGCTGCTGCCTTTCGTCGTGGGCATGGTGCTGTGTGTGGTCGGGTTTGCCGGAAGCTTTTTTGGCAATCTGATCAAGGCATCCGTCAGCCGACAACGAGAGTTCCTGGCCGATGCGACTGCGGTGCAGTTCACCCGAAACCCGCAAAGCATTAGCGGCGCGCTGAAAAAGATCGGCGGGTATGAACAGGGTTCGAACCTCAAATCGCCCGTTGCCGCCGAATTCAGTCACTTGTACTTTGGCGCGGGCGTGTCGACGGCGATAGATGGCATGTTCTCGACCCACCCTGAACTGAGTGAGCGCATCCGGCGCATTGACGCGCATTGGGACGGCAGCTTCCCGATAATCGAAGCACCGGCGCTGGCGGCGATGGACGTCGCAATGGTATTGCCGGTGTCTGACGCCTTCAGTGGTTTGCCCGCTGCCGCCACAGCGGTGCTCTACGACGTCAGCGCAGTGCAGGCGTCGATCGCGATGATCGGTTCCCCACAGCCCGAGCACATCACCGAGGCTCGCCGGTTGCTGGAAGACATTCCGCAGGCGCTCAAACTCGCGGCTCGCAGTACTGACGGCGCCGAGGCCTTGCTCTATGGTCTGGTGTTATCACCTTCCGCGCCGCTGCTGGCGATGCAACTCGAGACGCTGCAGCCACAGGTCGACAGCACGGTGTTCAATACCCTGGACCTGTTGCGCGATTCGCTCTCGACCCTCAACCCCGGGTTGCGTTTACCGCTGCTGGATCTGGCGATACCGAGCCTCAAGCAGCTCGGTAAAAAACCCTTTGCGGCGGTTAAACGTAACTTGAGCCTGTTGATTGAAGCCGATAACGACGTCGATTTGCTGGAGTGGACCCTTCTGCGCATCGTCGAGCGCAACGTCGAAGGCGCGCCCGCCGTTCAATTCAAGTTCGGTTTGTTCCAGTGCGCCGACGAGCTCACCGTACTGCTGAGCACCCTGGCCATCGCGGGCCAGCCAGACCCGAAAGACGCTTTAGCAGCCCTTGAATACGCCTGGGAAGGCCTGCCGTTCGAACGCGGGCACGAACTGCCGAGCGAACTGGAAAACCTCGAAGCGGCACTCAAGCGCCTGCGTCACCTTATGCCTGAGGAAAAACCCGCCCTGTTGAACGCCTTGGTTCGCTGTGTGGAGCATGACGGCAAGGTCACCGTGGCGGAAGCGCAATTGATGCGGGCAATCGCAGACCTGCTGGACTGCCCCATGCCGCCTGTGCTGTTTGCGCAACACGATATCGCGCCAACGACTACAAATTGATTCGCAGGGCTGCGCATTCGCATTGATCCGCTTCACGCATTAATACATGCCAACAATGCAATTAACATATCGATCACCCTGCTCCACTATCCGCCCCAATAAGAACCGTGCGCCGCGTCCAGGCGGTGCACGTCATAAAAGCGGTGGAGTACACGTCTATGACAGCATCAACCCAACGGCCCGCGACTTCCGGTCGCTCCCGGGCCAGTGCGATTTTCCGGGTTACCTCGGGCAACTTCCTCGAACAATTCGACTTCTTCCTTTTCGGCTTTTACGCCACGCAGATTGCTGCCGTGTTCTTCCCGGCCAGCAGCGAGTTCGCCTCGCTGATGATGACCTTCGCGGTGTTCGGCGCAGGCTTTCTGATGCGACCGTTGGGCGCCGTAGTGCTGGGTGCTTACATCGATGATGTGGGCCGGCGCAAAGGGTTGATCGTCACCCTGTCGATCATGGCCAGCGGCACGATTTTGATTGTGCTGGTGCCCGGCTATGAAACCATCGGGCTGTTCGCCCCGGCCATCGTGTTGATCGGCCGCTTGCTGCAAGGCTTCTCGGCCGGCGCAGAAATGGGTGGCGTCTCGGTGTACCTCTCGGAGATCGCCACGCCCGGCAACAAAGGCTTTTTCACCAGTTGGCAGTCGGCCAGCCAGCAAGTGGCGATCATTGTCGCGGCGGCGTTGGGCTATGGCCTGAACCAATGGATGGCGCCGGCGATGATTGCCGATTGGGGCTGGCGGATTCCGTTTTTCGTCGGCTGCATGATCGTGCCGTTCATTTTCTTCCTGCGCCGCAACCTTGAGGAAACCGAAGCGTTCGCCGCCCGCAAACACCGCCCGAGCATGGGCGATGTGTTCCGCACGTTGGCGCAGAACTGGGTGATTGTGTTCGCCGGAATGATGATGGTCGCCCTGACCACCACTGCGTTTTACCTGATCACCGTGTACGCACCGACCTTCGGCAAAACCGTGCTGCACCTGAGCACGTCTGATGCGCTGCTGGTGACCTTGCTGGTAGGCGTTTCGAACTTCTTCTGGCTGCCGATTGGCGGTGCACTGTCGGACCGCATCGGCCGTCGTCCGGTGCTGATTACCATGGCCCTGCTGACCTTGGCCACGGCCTATCCGGCGCTGACGTATCTGGTGCAGGCGCCGAGCTTCATCAACATGCTGTTGGTGCTGCTGTGGTTGTCGTTCATTTACGGGTTGTACAACGGCGCGATGATTGCCGCGCTGACGGAAATCATGCCAGTCGAAGTGCGGGTCGCCGGTTTCTCCCTGGCTTATAGCCTGGCCACGGCGGTGTTCGGTGGTTTCACCCCGGCGATGTCGACCTTTCTGATCCAGTACACCGGCGACAAGGCTGCACCCGGTTACTGGATGAGTTTTGCCGCGCTGTGTGCCCTGTGCGCGACGCTGTATCTCTATCGCCGTTCGACCGGTCGCTTGCAACCGGCGATGTCTTGAGCCCCCCTTTCGAGAAAATGACCATGAAAAAGCTATTCAGTTTTGCAGCCCTTGCACTGGTGGCCGCCCTCGGTCTGAGCAGCGTCGCCCAGGCCGAAGAGATCCGCGTGATGACCTCCGGCGGTTTCACCGCGGCCTACAAAATTCTCGGCCCGAAATTCGCTGCCTCCACCGGAAACACACTGGACACCGCCCTCGGCCCTTCGATGGGCAAGGCGCCGGAAGCGATCCCCAATCGCCTGGCTCACGGTGAAAAAGCCGACGTGGTGATCATGGTCGGCTACGCCCTCGATGACCTGATCAAGCAAGGCAAAGTCGATCCCGCCTCACGGGTCGAGCTGGCTGACTCGCGGATCGGCCTGGTGGTGCGCGAAGGCGCGCCGAAGCCGGACATCAGCTCAGTCGACGGCCTGAAAAAGACCTTGCTCGACGCGAAGTCCGTGGCCTATTCCGACAGCGCCAGTGGTGTGTACATCGAGGAACAATTGTTCAAACGGCTGGGCATCGAAGACCAGCTCAAACCCAAGTCAACGATGGTTGCGAAAATCCCGGTGGGCTCGGTGGTTGCCACCGGTGACTATCAGCTGGGCTTTCAGCAGGTCAGCGAGTTGCTGCCGGTGCCGGGCGTGAGTTTTGTGGCGAAGATTCCAGAGTCGGTGCAGTCGGTGACGCGTTTCGCTGCCGGCATTCCAGTCGGTGCGCAACACCCGGCGCAAGCCAAGGCATTGCTGGATTACCTGGCCTCCACCGCCGCTCAGCCAGATGTGAAAGCCACCGGGCTGGACTCTGTCAGTCGCTGACCTGGATTTTCATTTCCACCACCAGACGTTCCAGTTCCAGTGCCGCCGGGGTCAAGGTACGACCCCGGCGCTTGATCAAACCGACACTGCGCATCACCTGCGGTGAGGTCAGCGGCACCCGTGTCAGGATTGGGTGTTCCGCCGCCGGCATCGCCATCAACGGCACCGCTGCCACGCCCAACCCCGCTTCGACCAAACCAATCATCGTCGTCACATGCCGGGTTTCGCAGATGCTCGGCCGCTGCGGCACGATGCCCGTGAGCGCCTGGTCCAGCAGAAAGCGATTGCCGGACGTCTTGTCCAACGAGATGTAGTCCTGCTGATAAAACTCATCCCACGTCACGCTGCTGCGCCCGGCCAACGGATGATCGCGCCTGCACGCCACCACATAACCTTCCTGTACCAGCGGCTCGAACTCCACTTCCGCCTCCAGTGTGCCCATGAAGCTCAGGCCGAAATCCGCCTCGCCGTTGACCACCGCACTGAGTACCTCATGGGCGCTGGAGTCGAGCACCTTGACCTTGATCCGTGGAAACTGCCGGTGGTAGTGGGCGATCACTCGCGGCATGAAGTAGTAAGCCGCCGAAGGCACGCAGGCCACGGTGACGTGGCCGAGGCGGGTCGAGGCGACTTCGCTGATGCCCAATAACGCCACATCCAGGTCGTCCAGCAGACGCTCGACGCTCGGCATAAAACCGCGTCCGGCCTGGGTCAGGCTGACCTTGCGTGTGGTGCGTTCGAACAACCTCACACCGAGGGCGTCTTCGAGTTTTTCGATGCGCCGGCTCAGCGCCGGTTGGGAGATCCGCACCGCGTCGGCCGCCTTGCGAAAGCTGCCCTGCTCCACCACGGCGCGAAAGGCTTGCAAGTCGTTCAGGTCGAAATTGATGGCCATGGTGCGCACTCGGGAACGGGAAAGATTGATCAGCTTATCCTATGAATGTAACCAATTGATGCAACATGTAACGAAATCTATTTCTCCTGATGCACCGCCTTCGCGAGCAAGCCCGCTCCCACATTTGATCAGCGTCGCCCACGAGTTCCATGCTCGCTGGAGATCCACTGTGGGAGCGGGCTTGCTCGCGAAGGCGGTGGATCAGGCAACATCGTTGTATGTCATGGCTGACGCATGAAGCATCACCCTTTATCCTTGTCCCCCCCGCCGTACCGAGTTAATGGAGTTTTTGTCATGCCCCATGAAGGCAACCTGTTGCAAGCCGCTGTCGTGTTTCTGTTCGCGGCCGTGCTCACCGTTCCCTTGGCCAAGCGCCTGCAACTGGGGGCGGTGCTGGGTTATCTGTTTGCCGGCGTGATCATCGGCCCGTCGGTGCTGGGCTTGATTGGCAATCCGCAAAGCGTCAGCCACATTTCCGAACTCGGGGTGGTGTTGCTGCTGTTCATCATTGGCCTTGAGCTGTCGCCGCGACGGTTGTGGGTGATGCGCAAATCGGTGTTCGGCGTCGGCCTGGCGCAAGTGCTGCTGACGGGCTCGGTGATTGGTGTGCTGGCGTTGTTCGTGTTCGGCCAACCGTTGAACAGCGCGATCGTGCTGGGCTTGGGCCTGGCGCTGTCGTCCACGGCGTTTGGTTTGCAAAGCCTGGCCGAGCGCAAGGAACTGACCAGCCCCCACGGGCGCTTGGCGTTCGCGATTCTATTGTTCCAGGACATCGCCGCTATCCCGTTGATCGCAATGGTGCCGTTGCTGGCGGGCGGCGATCACACCAGCAGCACTGGCGAAGGCGTCAATCACGGCTTGCGCGTGCTGGGCAGCATCGCGGTGGTGGTGATCGGTGGGCGGTATCTGCTGCGCCCAGTGTTCCGGGTGGTGGCCAAGACCGGTTTGCCGGAAGTCTCGACCGCCACCGCGTTGCTGGTGGTGATCGGCACGGCGTGGCTGATGGACTTGGTCGGCGTGTCCATGGCGCTGGGGGCGTTCCTCGCCGGGTTGCTGCTGGCGGACTCCGAATACCGGCATGAACTGGAAGCGCAAATCGAGCCGTTCAAGGGATTGCTGCTGGGGCTGTTTTTCATCAGCGTCGGCATGGGCGCCAATCTGAGTCTGCTCCTGAGCGCGCCGATCACGGTGCTGGGCCTGACCTTGTTGCTGATCGCAATCAAACTGCCGCTGCTGTTTGTCGTCGGGCGGTTGGCCGGTGGCTTGGGCAAGGTCAGTGCGATTCGCCTCGGCATCGTACTCGCGGCCGGTGGTGAATTTGCGTTTGTGGTGTTCAAGATCGGCCGCGACCAGGGGCTGTTCGAACCGCACCTGTACGACTTGCTGGTGCTGACCATCACCTTGTCCATGGCGGTGACGCCGCTGCTGTTGCTGGTGTGCGCTCGACTGGTCAGCCCCAGGGTTCAACCGGTGGTGGTGCCGGAGAAATTCCGCGCGATCGATACCGACACGCCACGCGTGGTGATCGCCGGCATGGGCCGTATGGGGCAGATCGTTGCGCGGATTTTGCGCGCGCAGAACATCAAGTTTGTCGCCCTCGACACCTCGGTGGAAACCATCGAACTGTCGCGCAGCTTCGGCGGTGTGCCGGTGTTCTACGGCGACCCGATGCGCCCGGAGATCCTCAGTGCGGCCAAGGTCGAGCAGGCGGAATACTTTGTCATCGCCACCGACGACCCGGACACCAACATCAAGACCGCCGAACTGGTGCACAAACTCTATCCGCACATCAAAATCATCGCCCGGGCCCGTAACCGTCAGCATGTGCATAGGCTGGTGGACCTTGGCGCCGAGGCCATTCGGGAAACCTATTATTCGAGTCTGGAAATGAGCCGGCGCACGCTGGTTGGCCTGGGTTTGACCCAAGCCCAGGCCGATGCGCGAATCAAGCGTTTCAAGCATCACGACGAGCAGGTGCTGGAGGCCCAGCATGCGATTTATGACGATGCGGCGAAGGTATTGCAGACGGCGCAGGAAGCCCGGGTGGAACTGGCGAGATTGTTTGAGTCGGATCAGTTGGGGGAACAGGAATCGGGTAAGGCTTGAGAATCACCCCTCACCCTAACCCTCTCCCCAGGGGGGCGAGGGGACTGACCGAGTTGTTCTTAAGAGCTACATCGACCTGAGATATCGAGTCGAACTCAGGATTTGAAAGCAATGGAGATCGGCTCCCTTTCCCCCTCTCCCCTGTGGGGAGAGGGGGTGGATCTAACTGACACACAACCATTCGAGCAAACCCATCCCATGACCACCACCAACCAACCCGCCCCCGCCCTAAAAGAAATCTTCAACGCCGACCGCCTCAAGCACATCGCCACCGAGATGACCGCCGTCTACCCAGCGTTCAACACCAAGGCCTTCCTGAAACTGGCCAACGACGGGCTAGCCGAATTATCAATCATGCAGCGCATGGCCCGGGTCAGCGAATGCCTGCACGCGGTCCTGCCGTTGAGCTATGAAGAGACGCTTGAAGTGCTGCGCGCCCTCGCTCCGCGGCTGAACAGCGGCTTCGTCAGCATCTCATTACCGCATTACGTCGCGACCTACGGCGCACATGCCTTCGAACAGTCCATGGAGGCGCTGAAATACTTCACCACCTTCGGCTCCGCGGAGTTCGCGATCCGCCATTACCTGCGCAGCGACATCGAACGCTCACTGGCGGTCATGCACGAGTGGTCCCTGGACGAAAACGAGCATGTCCGCCGCCTGGCCAGTGAAGGCAGCCGACCGCGCCTGCCGTGGTCGTTTCGGCTGGAACAGATTCAGGCTGACCCGACATTGGCGGCCGCGATCCTCGACAACCTCAAGGCCGACGACAGCCTCTACGTGCGCAAGTCCGTGGCCAACCACCTCAACGACATCACCAAGGATCATCCCGAATGGGTGCTGGACTTGATCGAAGGCTGGTCGCTGGACAACAAACACACCGCGTGGATCGCCAAACACGCCCTGCGCAGCCTGATCAAACAGGGCAACCAACGCGCATTGGCGATCATTGGCGCGGGTGGCAAGCCTGAGGTCGAGATCATCGATGTGAAGGTGGAACCGGCGGTGATTCGCCTGGGTGAAAAAATCACCCTGTCCTTCGCCGTGAAATCCACGGTCCAGGACAGTCAGCGACTGGTGATCGACTACGCCATCGATTACGTCAAAGCCAATGGCAGCACGTCGGCGAAGGTGTTCAAGCTCAAGGCGCTGACGCTTTCCGGTAACGCTACCGAGACCATTGCCCGTAGCCAGCAGATCAAGGAACTCACCACCCGCAAACACTACGTGGGCAAACACGCCGTGCACGTGCTGGTGAATGGGGAGCGCCTGGCCAGCACCTCATTCGAAATCCTCGCCTGAAACACGCTCCCCTGTAGGAGCACTTACAGGTGGCTCACGTTTTAGCGCTCGCTAAATAATGCGCAACCAGAGCATTCGCATGGCCATGCCCCATACCATGTTCAGTCTTCAGCCACGCCACCATTTCCATATGCTTCTTACCGCTCACTGTTCCCAGCAGATCCAGCCAGTGACTGATTGGCTGCCCGTACTTTTTCTCGATTGACGGGAAGTACGACGCCGGGCCTTTCACTTTTGTATCTTCGGTCATGCTGCAAGCTCCCTTTATCGCGACGGAGTGTCGGATAACGCTCCTTGTCGTCATCCAATAGACTGGACGACAAACCTTATCCCAGCAACAACCCCTGCTCCGCCTCACACAACCCCACCACGTAATCCCACAACACCCGCAACCGCACCGACTTGTGCAGCTCACGCCGCGTGCTGATCCAGTAGCTGCGCTGGATGCTTTCATCCGGCAACAACGGCACCAGGCCGGGATCGGCGCTGGCCATGTAACAAGGCAGCACGGCGATCCCCAGCCCGGAACGAGCGGCCTGTTGTTGGGCGATGACGCTGGTGCTGTGAAACACCACCTGCGGATTGCGGCAGAAGCTGTTGAGGAACATCAGTTCCTGGCTGAACAGCAAGTCATCGACATAGCCGATCCAGGCGTGGCGACCGAGGTCTTCGCGGCTGCGCAGCGGTGGCGAACGATCCAGATACTCCTGGCTGGCGTACAGCGCCAATCGATAGTCAGTCAGTTTGCGCGTGACCAGCATGTCGGCGGCCGGACGCTCCAGGTGGATGCTGATCTCGGCTTCGCGGTTGAGGATGCTGACGAAACGCGGCACCGCCACCAGTTCCACTTCCAGCCCCGGATAACGTTCGAACAGCCCGTTCATGCGGCTGGCGAGGAACATGATGCCCAGCCCTTCGGTCACGCCGACGCGGATCTTGCCCAGCGGCGCCGTGGACTGAGTAATTTCTTCCTGCGCCAGCAACGCGACGTTTTCCATGGCTTCGGCATGTTTGAGCAACGCTTCGCCCGCCGGGGTCAACTCATAACCCTGGGCGTGCTGAACAAACAGCGCAGTACCGAGGCTCTTTTCGATGGCCTCGATGTGCCGGGCCACGGTGGCGTGGGTGGTGTTCAAACGGCGGGCAGCGGTGAGCAGACGCCCGCTGCGCTGCAACTCGAGAAAAAACCGCAGGTCATTCCAGTCGAACATGAACCGTCCTTGAGGTGGGGCTGTTTAAAAACGCACAGCGGCTGCGCAAAAACTAACATTCTTTTGACGAAAGCTAACAACTAGGATGACCGACAACAAGAACAACAAATTGAGGTCACGGATGCAGACTTCCCTGGATGAATACGACTACATCGTGGTCGGGGCCGGGCCGGCCGGTTGTTTGCTGGCCAATCGGTTGTCGGCCGACCCGCAAAATCGCGTGTTGCTGCTCGAAGCCGGCGGCCGCGACAACTATGCGTGGATTCACATCCCCGTGGGTTACCTGTTCTGCATCGGCAACCCGCGCACCGACTGGTGCTTCAAGACCGAAGCGCAACCCGGCCTGCAAGGCCGCGCCCTGAGTTATCCACGTGGCAAGGTGCTCGGCGGCTGCTCCTCGATCAACGGCATGATCTACATGCGCGGCCAGGCCGGCGACTATGACGGCTGGGCCGCTGATGGCAATCCCGGCTGGAGCTGGAACGACGTGCTGCCGTTGTTCAAAAAGAGCGAAAACCACTTTGCTGGCGACTCGGAATTCCACGGTGCCGCCGGGGAATGGCGGATCGAACGTCAGCGGCTGTCATGGCCGATTCTCGATGCCTTCCGCAGCGCCGCCGAGCAAAGCGGCATCGCCAGCATCGATGACTTCAACCAGGGCGACAACGAAGGCTGTGGCTACTTCCAGGTCAACCAGAAGGCCGGGATTCGCTGGAACGCGGCCAAGGCGTTTCTCAAACCGATCCGCAACCGGCCCAATCTCACCGTGCTGACCGATGTCGAAGTCGACCGCGTGCTGCTGGAGAACGGCCGTGCATCAGCGGTCAGTACGCGTTGGCAGGGTCAGGCGAAAACCTTCAAGGCGCGCAAAGAGATTGTGCTGTGCGCCGGGTCCGTCGGCTCACCGAGCATCCTGCAACGTTCCGGGATCGGCCCTCGCCCGCTGCTGCAACGATTGGGAATCGGCGTTGCCCATGAGCTGCCCGGCGTGGGTGGCAATCTGCAGGATCACCTGCAGCTGCGGCTGATCTACAAACTGGAAAACGCCCGCACCCTTAACCAGATCGCCGGCAGCCTGTGGGGCAAGATGGGCATCGGCCTGCGTTACCTGTATGACCGCAGCGGCCCGCTGTCCATGGCGCCGAGCCAACTCGGGGCCTTCGCCCGCTCGGGACCGGAGCAGACGTCGGCGAATCTCGAGTACCACGTTCAGCCACTGTCGCTGGAGCGTTTCGGCGAGCCGTTGCATGCGTTCCCCGCCTTCACGGCGTCGGTGTGCGATCTGCGCCCGCAAAGCCGTGGTCGCGTCGAGATTCGCTCCACCGATCCGCAGGAAGCACCGCTGATTCAACCCAACTACTTGAGCCATCCGGAGGACTTGCGGGTGGCAGCGGATGCCATTCGCCTGACCCGGCGCATCGTCGCCGCACCGGCTCTGCAAGCGTTTAATCCAGTGGAGTACTTGCCCGGCGACAGCTTGCAGAGCGAAGAACAATTGCACGAAGCCGCCGCCCGCATCGGCACCACCATCTTCCATCCGGTCGGCACCTGCCGCATGGGCAACGACGCGGACGCCGTGGTCGATGCGCAACTCAAAGTCCATGGCATCCCCGGCCTGCGCATCGCCGACGCCTCGATCATGCCGCGCATCACCTCGGGCAACACCTGCTCGCCTACGCTGATGATTGCCGAAAAGGCAGCACAACTGATCCTTAACCCTTCGACAGTAGACCTATCCCCTGTGGGAGCGGGCTTGCTCGCGAAGGCGGCTTTACATTCAACATAGAGGTCGACTGACCCACCGCTTTCGTCGGAACGCCGCCCGGAGCAAGCCCGCTCCCACAGGGGATTTGTATTTGATTCACGGACATTGAGCTTTAACCCTGCAAGGAACACGCAACACCAGTGGAACAAAAAAAACAATCACTGTGAGGGATACCGATATGTCAGAACATGTTCAGCCTCTGGAAGCCGTGCGTAGCGCGGGCACCAGCCAGGAAACCCAGAAAGTCATCTTCGCCTCGTCGCTCGGGACGGTCTTCGAGTGGTATGACTTTTTCCTCTATGGCGCCCTCGCGGCGGTGATCAGCAAACAGTTTTTCGCCGGGGTCAACGACACCACGGCGTTCATCTTTGCGCTGATGGCCTTCGCTGCCGGCTTCATCGTGCGGCCGTTCGGCGCCTTGGTGTTTGGCCGGTTGGGGGACATGATCGGGCGTAAATACACGTTCCTTGCGACCATCATCCTCATGGGCCTGGCGACCTTCTGCGTCGGGCTGCTGCCGACCTACTCAAGTATCGGCATTGCTGCGCCAATCATCCTCGTGGTGCTGCGCATGCTTCAGGGCCTGGCCCTGGGCGGTGAATACGGCGGCGCTGCGACCTATGTCGCGGAACACGCGCCGATGGGTAAACGCGGCTTCCACACCAGCTGGATTCAGTCCACCGCGACCCTCGGTTTGCTGCTGTCGCTGTTGGTGGTACTCGGTTGCCGCTACTTCACCGGTGACCAGTTCGAAGTCTGGGGCTGGCGGATTCCGTTCCTGTTTTCGATCATTCTGCTGGGCATCTCGACCTGGATTCGCATGAGCCTGCACGAGTCGCCTGCATTCGTGAAAATGAAAGAAGAAGGCAAGCTCTGCAAATCGCCGCTGCGCGATTCCTTCGGCAAATGGGAAAACCTTAAAGTCGTCCTGATCGCCCTGTTCAGCATCAACGCCGGGCAAGCCGTAACCTTCTACGCGGCGCAGTTCTACGTGCTGTTCTTCCTCACCCAGTTCCTGAAAATGGACCCGGCGCTGGCCAACAGTCTGTTGATCGTCAGCGTGATCATCGGCGCACCGTTCTTTATTTTCTTCGGCTGGCTGTCGGATAAAGTCGGGCGCAAACCGGTGCTGATGATCGGCCTGCTGCTGGCTACCGCGCTGTACTTCCCGATCTTCAAGTCCATCGCCCACTACGCCAACCCGGCTATCGACCAGGCCAGCCGTCAGGCACCGATCACCGTACTGGCGGACCCGGCCACCTGCACCTTCCAGTTCGACCCGGTGGGCAAGGCGAAATTTGATAGCCCGTGCGACAAGGTCAAAACCTTCCTGGTGAAACAGGGCCTTCCCTACAACAGCGAAGCCGCACCGGCCGGCAGCGCCGTGCAGGTCAGCGTTGGTGAAGTGAAACTCGAAGGCTACGATGAAGCGGCCCTGCGTGGCGCCGTGACCCTCGCGGGGTATCCGTCAAAAGCCGACACCCAGCTGGTCAACAAACCGATGATCGTGGCGCTGATCGTCGCGCTGATCATCATCTCCGCCATGTGCTACGGCCCGCTGGCAGCGCTGATGGTCGAACTGTTCCCGACCCGCATCCGCTACACCTCAATGTCCCTGCCGTACCACATCGGTAATGGCTGGTTCGGCGGTTTCCTGCCAACGGTGTCGTTTGCGTTGGTGGTGTACACCGGGGACATCTTCTACGGGCTGTGGTACCCGGTGCTGATTACCGGGGTGAGCCTGGTGGTTGGCATGATCTGTTTGCGTGAGACCAAGAACGTAGACCTGGATACCAACTGAGCTCACCACAATCCCCTGTGGCGAGGGGATTTATCCCCGTTGGGCTGCGAAGCAGGCCTAAACCAGCCGCCTCGGTGTGTCAGAACGATCGAGTCGGCTGGATCGGGGCCGCTTCGCAGCCCAACGGGGATAAATCCCCTCGCCACAGGTAAGCTCGACGACATCGGCGGCCCCGCCATTCCACAGACCGAGGCACCATGATCATTTCATCCGCATCTGACTATCGCGAGGCAGCACGACGCAAACTCCCGCGTTTTTTGTTTGATTACATTGATGGCGGGGCTTATGCAGAGCATACGCTGAGGGCCAATAGCGCGGATCTGACCGGCATCAGCCTGCGTCAGCGCATTCTGAAAAACGTCGAAACCCTGAGCCTTGAAACCACCCTCTTCGATCAACCACTTTCAATGCCGATCATATTGGCCCCGGTCGGCCTGACGGGCATGTTCGCCCGTCGTGGTGAGGTACAGGCGGTAAAAGCGGCGGAAAATAAAGGCATTCCACTGTGCCTATCAACGGTTTCGGTGTGCTCGATCGAAGAGGTCTCGGCACAAAGCCAACAGTCCATCTGGTTTCAGCTGTATGTGTTGAAGGACAGAGGTTTCATGAAAAATGCACTGGAGCGGGCGAAGGCCGCCGGTGTGAAAAACCTGGTGTTTACCGTGGACATGCCCACGCCCGGCGCCCGATACAGGGACGCACACTCGGGCATGTCAGGCCCTTTTGCGGCATCGCGGCGAATGCTTCAGGCCATGACCAAACCCGACTGGGCATTCAACGTCGGCGTCATGGGGCGTCCACACGACCTGGGCAATATTTCGAAGTACCTTGGCAAAGCCGTCACGCTCGAAGACTACATGGGCTGGTTGGCCAACAACTTCGACCCTTCGATCAGCTGGAGTGACCTGGAGTGGATTCGTGAGTTCTGGAAAGGCCCGATGATCATCAAAGGCATCCTCGATCCTCAGGATGCCAGAGACGCGGTCAGCTTTGGCGCTGACGGCATTGTCGTGTCGAACCACGGTGGGCGACAGCTGGACGGCGTGCTCTCCACCACCAAGGCGTTGCCGCCCATTATGCAAGCCATCGGTAATGATTTGACGGTGCTGGTCGACTCGGGAATCCGCTCGGGGCTTGATGTCGTACGGATGTTGGCGCTGGGCGCAAAAGGCGTATTGCTGGGGCGTTCCATGGCTTATGCACTGGCGGCCGATGGTCAACGCGGGGTGGAGAATATGCTGGATATATTCGCCAAGGAAATGCGCGTTGCCATGACCTTGACCGGGGTGACCTCGATTAGCCAGATTGATGAATCCACGCTGGTGGATGCTGTTCGATGAGCTGAACACCTGACCTTAAAACGCCGCGCCCGTGCGCGGCGTTTTCGTTGATGCCTGGAAAGCGACCCTCACTCGACGTCTTTGAGTACCTCAAACGTGACTTGGTCGGGATAGAACGCCATGTAGCCGCGAATCTGATCGACCGACACTTTCGGGTCTTCATAGCTCCACACCGCGTTAGCGCCCTCATGTCCCGGAACTTGCAGACTGAAATAGCTGGCATCGCCCTTGTAGGGGCAATAACTCGTGTGATCGGTGCGGGCAAAGTATTTTTCATCGATGTCCTCCCGCGGTACGTAATACACCGGAGGATAGTTGGCCTCGAGCAACACCAGCGCCCGTGCGGAAGCGGCCACCTGAATACCGTGAAACTTTACAAGCAGGCAGCCCGGCTGCTCTGCAATGGTGATGACAGGACTAGGACCGGTGCTTTTCATGAAATACGTTCCTCATGACGGTGATGAACCTGTGAGAGCGACGCTTGCCCGCGGTGGGTGGCGCAGCAGCCCCAAAACCTGAGACCACGACTTTCAGGTATAACCCAGATTTTGCACTCACGACGGCTTCGCAGCCGAACGGGACGATGCGGCGTTCCGACGAGGCCAAAAACGAAATGCCGAGATAAGCGGGCAAACGCTCAGAGCCGGTGAACATCGTCTACGATCAATAGAACCGTTGACGTCCCTGCTGCCCAGACAGGCAGTCGTGGCATGGCGTGGGGATTTGAGTCTCAGAAACCTGAGGGTCTCACCATGCCCGCCACACAGTTTTCCCTCGACCAGAAAATCATCACCCTCGACGCCCGTCCGGATCGCCTCGACCTGCGCGATCGTATTTTTACCCCACGGGTCCAGTCGCTGCCGCCCTCCTGGCCCGCCGACAAGGACATTGCCTCCGAACTCTCGGGCTACCTGGACAAAAACATGGTGCTCAACCAGGGCAGCGAAGGCGCGTGCACCGGGTTCGGACTGGCGGCGGTGGTCAATTTTCTGTTGTGGCGGCGAGACAGGGCCTCCACCAAAACAAGTCCGCGCCAGCTTTATCATCTGGCCAAACTCTATGATGAATGGCCAGGCGAGGATTATGTGGGTTCCAGTTGTCGCGGCGCGTTGAAGGGTTGGCACAAACACGGCGTCTGCGCGCAGGAACTGTGGCCCTATACCGTCAAGCCGGACGGATCGGTTCCGGCCTTTGAAGCACCGGCGGAGAATTGGGCGATGGATGCCATGACGCGGCCGCTGGGGGTTTACTACCGTGTCGAGAAGGACGATGTCACCGCCATGATGGCGGCGCTGTATGAGGCCGGCGCGCTTTTCGTCTCTGCCAATGTGCATCAGGGCTGGGCACTGATGCGGCCCAAAGGCAAAAAGCAGCCGACGGTGCAATTCCAGAGCATGTCTGCGCTGCCCGTCATCAAATGGCCGGCAGCCAGTGAGGGCGGTCACGCCTTTGCCTTGATCGGCTACACCAGTCAGGGGTTCATCGTGCAGAACTCCTGGTCAACCGACTGGGGATTTTCCGGCTTCGCCATCCTGACGTTCGAAGACTGGCTGGCCAATGGCACCGACGCCTGGACAGTGGCCCTCGGGGTGCCGATCGAACGCGGCGCGCTATCGCAAAACGCACGCCCTTCAGGTTCCAGGAATGGCGCTCAATCACCGTTTCGTAGCGCGCTGTCCAGTTCCAGCGCCAAGCGCGAAGGGTTTTCCCTGTTCACGGCCAGCGCCTGCGAGCCCGATCGCAAAGGGCCGCCGCTGTTGACCAAGGATCAGGCTTACGGCCTGACCATCGTGATGGAAAACAATGGCAGCATCGGCCCTCGCCTTACCGACGTGGAAAACGTCCGGGCGGGCGTCAAGCGCATCGTCTACGAGGCGCCTCGTGCCTGGTACGACAAGCTGCCGGCCGCAAACAAACCCCCAGTGCTGCGCATCGCCGTCATTGCCCACGGCGGGCTCAATTCCGAGCAGGATTCGATCAATCGCATTTGTGCGATGGCACCCTACTTCCTTGAAAACGGCATCTATCCGCTGTTTGTCACCTGGCGCACCGGGGCTCTCGAGACGCTGGCGGATATCGTCCAGGACACCCTGCCCGGGCTATTTCCCGAGGCCGGCAGCATCAGCGATGCATTGAAGGCGATCAAGGACAAAGCCGTGGAAGGCTTTGATCGCACGCTGGAACTGGCGACCAAAAAACCCGGCGGCGACCAGTGGAGCCAGATGAAACAGAACGCCGAAGCTGCCGCCGTCGCCGGCTTTACCCCGCGTGGACTGGTGGAAATGGCGGAGTCGCTGAAAAACCTGGTCGCCGACATGGGCAAGAAGAACGTCGAGCTGCATTTGATCGGCCATTCCGCGGGCTCCCTGATCAATGGCCACTTGATTCAATTGCTGTGGGCCAGGGGTTTGCCCACGGAAACGTCGACGCTGATGGCCCCGGCCTGCACCCTCGATTTCGCCAACCAGACCTACCGCAAAGTCATCGAAGGGGGAGGCCTCAAGCGCAAGGACTTCCACATCTACATCATGTCCGACAGCCGCGAACAGGATGACAACGTCATCGGCGTGTACCACAAATCCCTGCTGTACCTCGTTTCCCGGGCCTATGAAGAACTGCAACGCATGCCGCTGCTGGGCATGGCCAAGAGCCTGGACAAGCAGTGCCAGGACTTCAGCAATCCCGATCTGGCGGAGTGGAACATCGCCGCCAAAAACATGACCGAACAGTGGAGCCAGTTTTACTTTGGCAAAACCATTCCGACCGGGTTTGCCGCAACGGGACGCGGGCTTCCCGAAGCGTTCGCGCAAACCCTGCATATCTTCAACGATCCGAAAATGAACTATGGCGCGGGCACCAAAAAGGACACCTCCCACGGAGGCTTCGATAATGATGTGAACGTGATTACCGCAGCGTTGCTGACCATTCTCAGGCGAGAGCCCGGCGCGAAGCTGGATCAGCCGGTGGTTAACCTGAACTACTGAGGAGCCTGTGCAATGAATCGCAACGCACCGACTGTACATCCATACAGATAAAGATTGCCCCCTCGCTCATCAGCCGCCATTCTGTCCGCCTCTCGACAGTTGATGAGCGATGGTGGTTATGCGGCTGTACCTCTGTGAAAAACCTTCCCAGGCCAAAGACATTGCGGCCGTCCTCGGCGCCAGGCGTCGTGGCGACGGCTGCTGGCTGGGAACGGACGTCACGGTGACCTGGTGCATCGGCCATCTGCTGGAAACCGCGCCGCCGGATGCGTATGACGCGCGTTACAAGCGCTGGGTGCTGGCGGATCTGCCGATCATTCCAGAGAAGTGGAAGATGACCGTCAAACCGCGCACGGCCAGCCAGTACAAAGCGGTAAAGCGGCTGCTCGGCGAGGCCAGCGAACTGGTGATCGCCACCGACGCCGACCGTGAGGGCGAGATGATCGCCCGGGAACTCGTGGAGCATTGCCGTTATCGCGGGCCGATCCAGCGGCTATGGCTGTCGGCGCTGGACGATGCGTCGATCCGCAAGGCGCTGGCAGCCCTGAAGCCGGGGGCCGAGACCTTTAGCCTTTACCATTCGGCACTCGGGCGCTCGCGGGCCGACTGGTTGATCGGGATGAACATGAGTCGGTTGTTCACACTGCTGGGGCGTCAGTCGGGTTATCAGGGCGTATTGCCGGTCGGTCGGGTGCAAACGCCGACCCTGCGCCTGGTGGTGGATCGTGACCGCAGCATCGCCGATTTCGTGCCGGTCGCCTATTGGGCCATCGACGTGCAACTGCTGCACGACGGCACCGCGTTCACCGCCCAGTGGCGTGCAGCCTCCGAAGTTTGCGACGATCAGGATCGCTGCCTGAATCAGGCGTTGGCGCAAAAAGCCGCGACGGCGATTGGCAGTGCGGCGAGTGCCCGGGTGATCAAACTGCGCACCGAGCGGATGCGCGAAGTGGCCCCCCTGCCCTTCGATCTGGGCACCTTGCAGGAAGTCTGCTCGAAGAAGCTCGGGCTCGGCGCCCAGGAAACCCTAGACATCGCCCAGGCCCTGTACGAAACCCACAAGGTCATCACCTATCCACGTAGCGACTGCGGTTATCTGCCCGTGAGTCAGCACAGTGAAGCGCCGGGGATTCTTGCCGCGCTGAGGCAGGCTGATCCGGCGCTGAACGCTTTGAACGATTTCCTGGAGCCTCAGCGCCGCTCACGGGCCTGGAACGACGCCAAGGTCAGCGCTCACCACGGCATCATCCCCACGGCTGCGGCGAAAAACCTCGAGCGGCTGGCGGGCAAGCAGCGGGCGGTCTACACCCTGATCCGCGCGCGTTACCTGGCGCAGTTTCTGCCCAACCATGAATACGACCGGACCCAGGCCGACTTCGACTGCGCCGGTGAAGCCTTGCGTGCCGTCGGCAAGCAGATCGTCGAACCCGGCTGGAAGCGCGCCCTGCCCGAGGCCCTCGCCCCGGCCAAAGGCCGCGAAGCACCGGCGCCGCAAACATTGCCGACATTGGCCGAAGGGCGTGACTGCGCAGTGGTCGACGTCAAGCTCAAGGACCTCTGGACCCAACCGCCCAAACCGTTCACCGAAGGCGATCTGATCAAGGCGATGAAGAACGTCGCCAAACTGGTGGAAGATCCCCTGCTCAAGCAGAAGCTCAAGGACACCACCGGCATCGGCACTGAAGCGACCCGCGCCTCGATTATCCAGGGCCTGCTCGACCGTGGTTATCTGATCAAGAACGGCAAGGCCCTGGCCGCCACCCCGGCCGCGTTCAGCCTGATCGATGCCGTGCCGCGTGCCATCGCCGACCCCGGGACCACGGCGATTTGGGAACAGGCGCTGGACATGGTGCAGAGTGGTGAAATGAGCCTTGAAGAATTCGTCACCAAGCAAGCCGCGTGGATGAGCAAACAGGTCGCCCGTTGCGCCGGCCTGAGCCTGACCATCAGCGGACCGGCAAGCCCCGCCGGGCGCGGTGCCACACCGTGGAAAAACAAACGCCAGCCCGCCAAACGCAAGCCCTCGACGGGCACCAAACGCGCGGCGAAACCGGCGAGCAAGGCTTGAAGGCACTTCGAGCGGGCGACTTTCTGGAAAAGTATCGACCATAATTATCGTGCAGCGCACCAGCGCCACGACGGACCTGCGCTTCAGGAGCCAACCCGCATGCCCTTGATCGAACTGCGCGCCGCCCAGCGCGACGAACTTGAAACGATTGAAAACCTGATGCAGTTCTATATGTATGACTTCAGCGAGTGGCTGCCGCTGAAGTTCGGTGAGCATGGCTTCTTTAACGCCCAGCCCAAACCGGGTTACTGGCGAAAACCGGCAACCAGGCCGTTTCTGATCAAGGTCGACGGTGAATTGGCCGGTTTCGTGACTGTGGATGATGAAACCCATCTTCACGGCGCCGAGTACAACATCGGTTACTTCTTTGTCAGTCGACGCTTTCGTGGCCAAGGCGTCGCGAAGTTTGTCGTTTCCACCCTCTTGAGCCGGTTCCCCGGTCAATGGCAAATTTTCCACCTCAACGTGAATCAGCCTGCGCGGCGGTTCTGGGCCCGGGTCCTGGCCGATCTCACCCATGGCGAGTTCACCCTGCATCAGCTGCCGGTAGACGGTTATCCCTGCACCGTTTACCGATTCCAGACATCGCTGCCAGCGTCCTGACTGGCGCTTTCCCCTCCGCTTTTTAATTCCAAACAACTTTGTCCGACAATATGTAGTGACCAAAAATAATCACTACAAAACCGTTGACGCCTCCGATTTGCCCTTGCATGATGCAGACGTCTCCCCGATCGGGAGAACAGGCAACACGTTTGAGCAAGCTCGTCTGACCGCCGAGCTGTTTTTCCCGGATACACGCTGCCCACAAGGCAGATTGAAGAAGCTGACCTGGCCTGAACGTCCAGTACAAGGACGAGAAGCGCTGGCGATCAATCCTCATGAAGCTTGTGGCCGACCCTGAAAATGTCGGCAGTGGCCTGAAGGTTTTCGCTGCTTCTCCTCGTTGTGACGCTATTGCGTAGCAGTTATTCAACACGACTACATGCAACAGACGCGGGCCCCCGTCAATTTGGCGGCCGACCGCTGACGTCCTGGTTTCGGTGCCAGGGATCAACTAACCGATGGGCTACCTGTATTAGCGAATCAACTTTGAAAGATCACCAAATGGTCAAGGGGCTTACTATGAATCTGAACAATCAACCTACTATCGATGAACTGGCTCATCTGTTCGCTGCGCAAAAAGACAGCCATGACAGCCACATTCTGTGGATCAGCAAGTCTGGCCAGGTGCATATCGACCGCCTGTCGCCTCACGCCCATGAAGCGGAGTTCGACAAGAACAACCAGAACCTGCTCGCCCGACTGAAGATGTACCGTCGCGGCCAAGGCTATGTCGGCAAGAAAGCCGCGGCTGACAAGGACTTCATCGGTAATGTGCTGCAGACGCTGAAACAGGCGTGGGCCTCGATGCAGAACCAGAACGAAGTTCGGGTGATTGACCGGTTCTACTGATACCTCCACACCCCATCCATAAAAAGGCCCCGCTCGTCATATCGAGCGGGGCCTTTTTGTTTGTCTCGTGCGCACCAAACAACGCTATGGTTAACCGTGTGCACTGGATCATTGGAGGTTTGTGATGAACATACAACTGACAGGCTTGCTGTTGCTCGTAATGGCCAGTGCTGCCCATGCAAACAGCATCACCGGCGTTCCGTTGTTCGATGCGGACTGCCCCGGCAAAATCATCGTCCACGCGGATCAGGACGGGCCGGTGTTGATCAACAGCAAGGAAGCCGAGACCAAAGCCATTGACGATCGCCGTTTCGAAGCCAAGGGTTCGGGCGTCGTCATCTCCATCCTCCTCTCCGATGACGACTCGGTCACGGTGTCCTCCACGGGCAAGGCGCCCAATGGTGTGTGCCAATTAATAGAAGACTGACGTCGTCGACTCACCTGCAGCCGCACCCAACACCAGTTCCATAAAAGCCACCGACGCTGCGCTGTGATAGTTGTTTTTGCGTCGAAGCAGCGCGGCCCCTCGTTTGGGCGCCTCCCCCAACAACGGGATCTTGCGCAACGCCCGGTCCTCGGTGGCAATGGGCTCCGGAAGGATGGTGGCGATAGCCGTGTGCCGGATCACTTCCAGCAAGGTACTCACCGAATTGACCTCGATCACCACCTTCGGCGTGATCTGCTCCTGGACAAAGTACTCATCGATGCGGGTGCGGGTAACGAAGTCCGGGGCCAGCAGCGCAAATTCCAGCTGCGCGACCTCTTGCGCGGACAACGCGACCTGGCTTTCGTATAACGGGTGATCGCGCCCCACCATGACGCCCAACGTCTCGGTAAATGCCGGGATCGACTCGATATCGGCATTTCTGACCTGGGTAAACGCGATGGCGATGTCCAGTGAGTCATCCACTAGCCCGGCTTCGATGTCATCCATCGACAGCTCGAAAATCTGCAGATGGATGTTCGGATACCGTGCCACGTAATCGCGCACCAGCGGCCCCACCAGGTACGCCATGAACGTTGGGGTCATGGCCAGCCGCAAGGTGCCGCGGGACAAATCCTTTACGTCATGCAGCGCACGTTTGCCTGCCTCCAGTTCCACCAGCACCCGACGAGCACATTCGATGTAGGCCTCTCCCGCATCGGTGGGTTTCACCGTGCGCGAGGTTCGGTCGAACAGGCTCACGCCCAGGGTTTCTTCCAGTTGCCGGATCTGTTGGGACAGGGTCGGCTGCGAAACGTGAAGCGCCTCGGCGGCGCGGGTGAAACCGCCGTGGTCGGCGACCGCCAGCAAATAGCGCAAATGTCGGAGCAGCATGGGGAATCACCATCTATAGGCTGTGCTTATGCACTGCATTGTATATCGATCTTGGACGCTATGGATCAATCGGCAGAAGATGGCTCCACACCCAAGCAACATCACTCCCGACAGGAGAAACACCATGCAACAGTCCCACGCTTACAACGACCCAAGCCTGACCCTGACCACGTCGATTCTCGACGCAAAAGCGCGCAAAAACCTGTCCTGGCAGGACCTGACCGACGGCACCGGCCTCGGTTTGGCCTACGTCACTGCCGCCCTGCTCGGTCAGCACCCGCTGCCGGAAAGCGCCGCCAAAGTGATTGGCGAGAAACTGGACCTGGACGCCGACTCCGTGGCCCGCCTGCAGATCATCCCGTTGCGCGGCAGCCTCTCGGGTGTCCCGACCGACCCGACCATCTACCGCTTCTACGAAATGATCCAGATTTACGGCACCACCTTGAAAGCCCTGGTTCATGAGCAATTCGGCGACGGCATTATCAGTGCGATCAACTTCAAGCTCGACATCAAGAAAGTCGAAGATCCGGAAGGCGGCTCCCGCGCGGTGATTACCCTCGATGGCAAGTTCCTGCCGCTGCGTCCTTTCTAAATAGATACCAGCCGCAACGATTTTTCAGCCCACGAAATCCGGTAGCAGCTGCCGAGCCTGCGAGGCTGCGTCCGGCTGCGCAGCAGTCGCATCGATCTGCGAGGACTTCGTCCTCGGACGCAGCCTCGCAGGCTCGGCAGCTGCTACAGAATTAGGAAGTCACTATGAAAGCGCTCATCGAAGGTTTTTTGAAGTTCCAGAAAGACGCCTTTCCGCAACGGACCGACCTGTTCAAACACCTGGCGACCACCCAGCATCCGGGCACGCTGTTCATCACCTGTTCCGACAGCCGTGTCGTGCCGGAACTGCTGACCCAACAAGAACCCGGTGAACTGTTTGTGATCCGCAATGCCGGCAACATCGTGCCCTCCTACAGCCCTCACCCCGGCGGTGTGTCGGCCACGGTCGAATATGCGGTCGCAGTGCTCGGCGTCACCGATATTGTGATCTGCGGGCACTCGGACTGCGGCGCCATGACCGCCGTCGCCAAGTGCAAATGCATGGACCACCTGCCCGCCGTCAGCGGCTGGTTGCAACACGCCGAGTCAGCGAAAGTCATCAACGAATCCCGCCCTCACGCCAATGAAGCGGCGAAGGTGAGTTCAATGGTTCGGGAGAATGTCATCGCGCAACTGGCCAATATCCAGACGCATCCGAGCGTGCGCCTGGCTCAGGAGAAAGGCCTGTTGAATTTGCATGGTTGGGTTTACGACATCGAGACCGGTTCGGTTGACGCCCTGGATGGCGACAGCCACCGTTTTGTGGCGCTCGCCGAGTATCCGGACACCTGCGCCCTTCAAGCCCGATCCATAGAAGCAGCCGCCTGAAGTGTGTATCCATTGGCAGATAGACGATCGACGCAGCGCTCCCGGCTCACGGGAGCGCTGCACTGACACGATCGACCGGGTTATTTATCGTCCATCTTTGTTGACGATTGAGGCCGAATTTCAGGGGCCTCTTCAGCGTTGGGGGGTTCTGGAATACTGCCTGGCGTGAACACGTGAGTCAGCAAGTCTCTGGCATCGACGTCGACGACGCCCTGAACCGAACGGGCCAGCGCTACTGCCTGCTCACACTGTTTATGGGTGTTGACGCGGCCGCTCAATGCCACCGTGCCTCCGTGGGTTTTGACATGGATTTGCAGGCCAAGGCTTGGTTCAGCCATTGCCAAGGCTGACTTCACCCTGGCAGTAATCCACGTGTCGTGAACGCCCCTTTCCAGATCATGAGAGTATTGCTGAAAGGAATGAAGTTTCATGGTGTAACCCTCTCTCCGTCATCAGGTGCACTGCCCGTCCATTGGCTGTGCAGCCTTGACGCTCAGGCGAGCGTTATGGACATCTGATTCGTTTTGGAGTGCTCGCCACGCCCATACGGACGCACATTAAGTATAGTGCGGCCGTTGACTGGGGTCGTGGCGCTGGCTCAGCGTTTGACCGACAGATCCGTCTGGGTCATGCGACTGCGGATCGTGAACACCCCATCGCCCGAGAGAATCGCGCTGCGAGCAAACAGGCGACCGCTCTCCCAGTTCGAAAGCCCCAGTTCCGGCTTGTTCAGCGCGTACTGGCCGTCGACCCAGCGGGTAATCCCGTTGCCGACAAAAGGTGCGTTGACGGCGCTGTAGAAGCGTTCCTGAGCCGCGGCATCTTCACTGATCAACGACACGGTGAACTGCGGGCTATAGCGATTGAACAACGCGATGGCGCTGTCCAGGTCATCGACAATCTTCAGGCTGACTTCCGGGGTTTCTTCCCATTCCCACTCGCGGCCCAACTGATCCTCGGGCAGCGGTTCGGCCATGGCTTCGGTCTGATAGCCTTCGGCGCGGTACACCTCAACGCTGGCGGTTTGCCAATCGGCTGGCAAGTACTGCTCGCTACCTTCGACGATGTGCAATTTGCAGCCCTGCCCGCGTGCGGTGCCGGCCTGTTGCAACGCGTCGAGGAACAGCAGCAGCAGTTCTGCGACACGGTCACGGTGGATCAGGCAGACGTTCATCGTGTTGCAGACTTTGCGATCCAGCGAGTTGCGCACCACCGCCGCAAAACGCTGGGCATCGGCGTCCTTGTCGGCGATCAGCCAGGCGCCACCGGTGCCGTGCAGGCTGACGGCGGTGCCGGCCTGTTGGGCGATGCTGCCCAATTGACTGACGGCACGACCCGAACCACGGGCCACTGCCAGCGACAGGCGTCGGTCGGCGAACATCGCCCAACCGGCGGCGTGATTGACGCTTTCCACCAGCGACACCGCGCCGGTCGGCAGCCCGGCGTCGCTCAGTGCCGGATTCAGTGCGTGGGTGACGATGGCTTGCGCCGTGCCCAACGCATCACTGCCAATGCGCAACACCGCCGTGTTACCCGTGCGCAACACACCGGCGGCGTCGGCGAAGACGTTCGGTCGACCTTCGAAGACGAAAGCAACGATGCCCAGCGGCGAGACCACTTGCTCGACTTTCCAGCCGTCATGCTCGATGCAACTGACCACTTTGCCGCGTGTGGCCGACGCATCACGCCAGGCCCTGAGCCCGGCGATCATGTCGCGACGCATGCGTTCATCAGCCAGAAGCCGCGTGGTGGAGCGTCCGCGGGCCTTGGCCCGCTCGATGTCGGCCAGGTTGGCGGCTTCGATCAAGGCCCAGCAGTCAGGGTTTTCCAGGCGTTGGGCGAAGCGATCAAAGAACTCGCTGATGGCTTGATCGGAAACCGCGGACATTGCGCTGAAAGCCGCTTCGGCACGCTCGATTGCAATGGCCGCCGCTTGCTGGTCGGCCACCGGGATCAGCAACAATTCGCCGCTGACCTGCTCCACCAGCAAATGGTCCCCGGGCTGAAAGCGCGCGGCTAATTCGGGGCTGACCACAGAGACACGATTCCCGGCGAAAGGGATAGGCGTGCCAGCGACTAGACGTTCGAGCGCAAGAGACATGAAGCGGTTTCACCATGCAGTGGGCGGCCGGAAAATGTATAGCAAAATCCCTGGAGCGTCATTAACCGCACGCCTGACCGGTGATCGAAAACCCGGCGGCCCTGCACCCGGCCCTCCTACGCTAAAAGAGGTACATCAGCGTTTCCTGTTTTCCAAGGAGGCCGTCATGAGCGATGAATTCACAAGCCATGGAGCGGCCCTTGACGATGAAGGTCTGGCGGCTGCGCTGGACCTTGCCAAAGTCAGTGCCGCGCAACTCTGGGCTGTTTTGGCAGTAGAAACCTCCGGCAACGGTTTCTATCCCGATCGCCGTCCGAAAATCCTTTACGAGCGCCACGTATTCAGTCGGCTGACCCATCAGAAGTTTGACGCGCAACACCCGGATATCAGCAGCAAAACCCCCGGCAACTATGGTGCAACGGGGCCGCATCAATATGACCGTTTGAACCTGGCCGTCGGCCTGAACAGGAACGCAGCCTTGCAAAGTACATCGTGGGGGCTGGGGCAGATCATGGGGTTCAATTTTGCGCAGACCCGTTCGGCGGATGTCGAGGCGATGATCAAGCGAATGATCGAGTCCGAAAACCAACAACTGCTGTGTACCGTTGGCACGCTGATCGAAGGCGGGTCAGTCGCGGCATTACGGGCCAAGGACTGGGCCAACTTTGCACGCCGCTACAACGGTCCCAACTACGCGATCAACAACTACGACGTGCGGCTCAGCGCGGCGTATCAGAAGTTCTCCTATGGCGGGACGCCGGACCTGAGAATCCGTATGGCGCAAACCTACTTGACGTACCTGGGCTGGCATCCCGGCCTCGTCGACGGCATCGTCGGCAAACAGACCCGGGATGCGATGAATCTCTTTCAGGCAAAAGAGCACCTGGACATCACCACGGTGCTGGACGATGAAACGCTGGCGTGTTTGCGCAACCGAGTCGAAGCGTTGCCGCTCTGACCCGGCACCATTGTGTCTAGAACACCGACCAGCCAATCCGCTGACTCAGCAACTCCAGCGCGGCCATGCCCGCGAGGGAGTTGCCGGCGGTGTTCAACTCCGGCGACCAGACGCACACTGTGAATTGCCCTGGCACTACCGCGACAATCCCCCCGCCCACGCCGCTCTTGCCGGGCAAACCGACGCGATAGGCAAAGTTGCCGGCTTCATCGTAGAGGCCGCTGGTGGCCATGATCGAGTTGACTTGCTGGGTCTGGCGGGCGGTGAGGATCTGTTCGCCGCTGTGCTTGCAGAAACCGTCATTGGCCAGAAAACAGAACGCCCGCGCCAGGTCCACGCAGCTCATGCGCAGCGCGCAATGGCTGAAGTAACTGCGCAGTACTGCTTCGACGTCGTTGTGGAAATTGCCGAAAGACTGCATCAGATAAGCCATCGCCGCGTTGCGCGCACGATGCTGGTATTCGGACTCGGCGACCTTGCCGTCCACCATGACTTGCGGGTTGCCGGACAGCCGACGGACAAAGTCGCGCATGGACAGTGCCGGCGCGGCAAAGCGTGACTGGTTGATGTCGCAGATCACCAGCGCACCGGCATTGATGAAGGGATTGCGCGGGCGCCCGCGCTCGAACTCCAGTTGCACCAGCGAGTTGAACGGTTGGCCGGAAGGCTCGTGACCCAGGCGTTCCCAAATGGCTTCGCCGGAGTGTCCGATGGCCTGCACCAGGCTGAACACCTTGGAAATACTCTGCACCGAGAACAGCGTATGGGCATCGCCGGCGCAATACAGCTCGCCGTCATTGCCATACACCGCAATGCCCAGCTGATCGGCTGGCACCGTACCGAGGGCGGGAATGTAATCAGCCACCTTGCCCTGGCCGATCAGAGGACGTACTGCGTCAAGGATCTCGTTCAACAGCGCTTGCATGCCGGGTTCCGAAGTCACGCCCCATGGGATTGCGGGGACACAGACGCTAGACGCCTGCGGTCGAGGCCGGATCACAGTTTTGTACTGTGCCACCGCCTCTCTGTAGCAGCTGTCGAGCCCCAGCGAGGCTGCGTTCGGCTGCGCAGCAGTCGTGAAACCAAGCGGCTCGGTAGTCCTGGTGAATCGCGTGCACAGGGTTTACGACTGCTGCGCAGCCTCGCAGGCTCGACAGCTGCTACAGGTCTGCGTTCTTTCAGGGTTACGTATCACATTGTGTACAGCGCCTCTCCCGACACACCCCGCCCCTAAAACCCCACACCAAAGACACATCGCAGATACACCTGCTTGATGAACTGTGCCTGTCGATTGGCCACGCCGATCAAAGCGCTCAACTCACTCAATGCTACGGAGTATCACCATGTTCAAGCTCTCGACTTCTTCTTTGACCCTCGGCCTGATCATCGCTGGCGGCCTGGCCCTGTCCAACGCGGCTTCAGCCTCCGAGTCCGAGGCGTTCAGCATGAAACAACTGACCCACGGCTACAGCCAGGTCCAGGCCGACTCGGTGGAGAAACCGGCGGAAGGTAAATGCGGCGAAGGCAAGTGCGGCGCTGGCGAGTAACCCAATGTGTGGGGCACCGCGGTGCCCCACTTCCCTGACTGAACGGAGATCAAGCCATGACCACCTCACTCTCTTCGGCTGTGAAAGGCCTGCACCTGAACCTCGACCGTGCCGGTAGCTGGATTGCGCCGCTGACCCTGCGGGTGTTCCTCGCCTGGGAGTTCTTCGAATCAGGCCTGGAAAAATTCAATGGCGAAAACTGGTTCGCCGATATTCAGGACAGCTTCCCGTTCCCCTTCAACCACGTGCCGGCCACGCTGAACTGGGAACTGTCGATGTGGGCCGAGCTGATCTGCGCCCTGGCCATACTGATCGGCCTGGGAACGCGGATCTCGGCAATCATTTTGATCGTGGTCACCGTCGTCGCAACCGCTGCCGTTCACTGGCCGGCCGATTGGTCTACATTGAGTGAGCTTGCCCAGGGTTACGCCATCAGCAACAAAGGTCATGGCAACTTCAAACTGCCGCTGATCTACCTCGCGGCCTTTATTCCGCTATTGCTCTCGGGTGCCGGCAAGCTTAGCCTCGATGCGCTGCTGGCTCGAGTCTTCTGGCGTCGCGATAACCGCTGAAGCGCCAGGGACTGGATAACGTCAAAAACCCGGCATCGACGACTTACAGCCCCAACAAGCTTCACCCCACTCACATGCGAAGACAGGAGCCACCATGAGCGTGACCACCCAATGGATCGAGATCGACAGCGCCGACGGTAAATTCGGCGCTTACCTGGCCATTCCGCACACCCGCAAAGGCCCGGGGATCGTGTTGATCCAGGAAATTTTCGGAGTGAATGAACACATCCGCTCGGTCGCCGAACAATACGCCGCCGACGGCTACCTGGTCATCGCACCGGACCTGTTCTGGCGCAGCGGCGCGCGGATCGAACTGGGTTACGACGAGACCGGCTGGAAACGCGCCGTCGAGTTGATGAACGCCACCGACGTCGGCAAGGCACAGAGTGACATCGAACTGGCCATCGACGCCTTGAAAGCCCAGCCGGGCCTGGACGGCGGGATCGCTTCGATTGGTTACTGCTTCGGTGGTTTGCTCTCGTACCACACCGCCGCCAATGGGCTGGTGGACGTGGCCATCGCCTATTACGGCGGCGGAATCCAGAATCAGCTGGACCGTGCCGATGAAATCGAAGTGCCGCTGCTGATGCACTTCGGCGAACAGGACAGCCACATCCCACTGGAAGCCGTGGAGAAAATCGCCGAACGTTTCGAGAACAACGATAACGTCGAAATTGTCGTGTACCCGGAGGCCGAACATGGCTTCAACTGTTCGCATCGCGACAGCTACAACCAGCGCGTAGCGGCTGAGGCCCATGGCAATACGTTGATCTTTTTGGGTCAGGAACTGTAAGGCCAGACGAGCAAAAGGGGACTTCCAAAGTCCCCTTTTTGTGTCTGCGATTTAACGACTGATTTCTTCCACGGTATCGGTCACCGCCAATTTCGGATGTGCACTGCGCTCATGCACATGGGCTGTCGGTGTACGGTCGATCAGCAGGCTCAGCAGTTCCGGGCGGCTGTAGTGACCGCGCGAATCCATCATGCGTTTGCGTTTGTCGATCAGGCCCATGTCGAGGTCGACGATCACCTCGCCTTCGCCTTCAGTCAGCGAGCCCTGCACCACGCCGTCCGGGCTGATGATCGCAGTGAAGCAACCACCGGAAATCGGGCCGATGGGGCAACCGGTGTCGGCCATGATTTGTGCCTGTTGCTCAGGGTTCAGCCAAGCCGTGGAGTTGACCACGAAGCAGGCCGCCTCCAATGCGTGCTGGCGGATGCTGACTTCCATTTGTGAAGCAAACAACGGCCCCGCAAACGATCCTGGATACATCGCCGCATGGATCTGCTCGCCATCGGCCATCAAGGCGTAACGGGCCAGCGGGTTGTAATGTTCCCAGCAGGCCAATTGGCCGATGCGCCCAACCGCGCTGTCAGTGGCGCGCAGGCCTGAACCGTCGCCCATGCCCCAGATCATGCGCTCGTGATAGGTCGGGGAAATCTTGCGGCGATGCTGAATCAGGGTGCCGTCGGCATCGAACAACAACTGCGTGTTGTACAGCGTGCCGCCGTCACGTTCATTGACGCCGATGGAAACCACCATGCCGACCTGTCTGGCGGCGGCGCCGATGGCCTCGGTGGCAGCCGACGGGACAGTGACGGCCTGATCCAGCAGTTTGAGGTGTTCAGCCGCCATTTCGAAAGGCGACTGAACGAAAGAGAAGTACGGGTAGTAAGGCACGATCGTTTCCGGGAACACTGCGAACTGCACGCCCTGCTCACCGAGTTCGAGAATCTTCTGCACCACTTTGTCGACGGTGCCTTCACGGCTATAGAGCACTGGGCTGATTTGTACGGCGGCGGCTTTGACGAGGGTCATGACGGTGATCTCATTGAGGGAGTGGACTTCAACGAGATCAAAATTACGCCAATAATATTTAGACTGAAATGTCGAATACACCACCTTTTAGGACATCCTAAAAATCTGCCACAACGATCGATGAGTAACCTGTGGCGAGGGAGCTTGCTCCCGCTGGGCCGCGAAGCGGCCCCTAATCCCTAAAAAGAACGGGACTGCTGCGCAGTCCAGCGGGAGCAAGCTCCCTCGCCACAGGTTCAGTGTCACGTTTGACTGACTGGCGTCAGCCGCGATTGGCGCGTTGAATGACCTGCGGTGGCTGGCCAAACGCACGGATAAACGCCCGACGCATCCGCTCCCGATCGCCAAAACCGGTATCGGTCGCCACCACATCGATGGGGTGCCGACCGGTTTCCATCATCAGACGCGCCGCTTCCACGCGCAGGTTTTCGATGGCTTTGGCCGGTGATTGCCCGGTTTCGGCATGGAACACACGGCTGAACTGCCGAGGGCTGAGGTTGGCGGCGCTGGCCAGTTCCTCGACCGACAGCGCGGACTTGAGGTTCTGCTTGGCATAGGCCAACGCGGCCTGGATGCGATCGGTTTTGGGCTCCAGTTCGAGCATCACCGAAAACTGCGACTGCCCTCCCGCGCGCCGGTGGTACACCACCAATTGCCGGGCCACCCGCCGCGCCACTTCCGCCCCCAGGTCGCCTTCAACGAGCGCCAGCGCCAGATCGACGCAGGCGCTCATGCCTGCCGCCGTCCAGATGTTGCCGTCGTTGATGAAGATCCGGTCTTCCTCGACTTTCACCTTCGGGTACGCCTTCTGCAGCGCCGGGGCATGGCACCAGTGCGTGGTCGCGCGCCGGCCATCGAGCAAACCGGCCTCGGCCAGCGCAATCGCGCCAGTGCAGATCGAACCCAGACGCCGGGTGGTTCGGCTGGCGTTGCGCAAGAACGCCACCATCCCCGGTGATACCGGACGGATCAGGTTGTCGCCCATTACCAGCAGCGTGTCGAACGAGCGCTGGTCGAACACCGAGGTTTCCACGCCAAACCCGGCGGAGGTCTGCACCGTACCGCCGCGCTCGGACAGCAAGACAATGTTGTACGCCGGTTCGTCAGTGGCCATGTTGGCCAACTCGAACGTGGCACACATGGCCAGGCCCAACACCTGAAACCCGGGGTAAACGATGAGTCCGATGGTGTGCATGGTGGCTGCTTCTTTGACCTTAAAGGTGGCATGAGTGATTTTACCGCCACTTGACTTTGCACTGAATGCCCTTAATGGGTCTATACATAACTGTAATCAGTCGGCCGAGAACAAGAGGCACAGGCCATGGACAACAAGGGATCTGGCACTAACCTGGCCTTCTGGTTGCCAGGCAGTGCGGTCATCCTGAGTCTGGTGGTATCGATGTTCGCGCTCAACCGCGAACCGTTCCTTGAACCGCGGCCGATCGGTGCACAGTTCCAGGCACAACTGCCCATCGAAGCCCGGCTATGGCAAGACCCTTTCGATGCGGTCGAGCGTTATCGCAAGAAGCTCACGGACAGCAAGAACCCGGATGCCGAGCATGTTTGCAGCCCGGACATTTCTCCCCTGTCTGGCAACAAACCGGCTCCCGACATCATGGTGGCGCTGGTCGAAGGCGGCCCTTACGCCGACGAAGTCGAACGGCGTCGGCGCATTCGTTATGCACTGCTCGCAGGGTTCAAGAACTCCCACCGGGTGCCGGATCAGGAACAGTACATCCATTGCTTGAGACTCGCCGCCAACCTGTCGCTGGAGTCCCCGCAGAAAACCGGTTTCGTCGACGCGCCCTATGAAGTGTTCGTTTCCAACCCCTTCGACCCGCCGACAGCACTTGAAGGCGCACCACCGCCGCCTGACCGAACGATCGTGTTCTGGTTCAAACAGGACGCGCTCGGCTCGACTCCGCTGCAATCGCTCGAAACGTTACGCGAGACCCTGAAAAACAAAATTGCTTTGGCGTGCGCTCCAAAACCGTGTTCAGAGCCACCTGACACGGCGGTCCTGAAAGTCATCGGCCCTTCTACCTCAACCGTCCTGCGCGACATGTTCCAGGACCAGGACATCGGCCAGGCCACGCCAAAGGTCGAAATCTACTCACCGCTGGCCACGGCCGATAACGAGACGCTGGATCGCGGGTACCAGAAGCTGTCGCCGCCGCTGGCGATCAGGCAACCCATGAAGTTGCTGCGCACCGTCAGCGACGACGGCACCATGACGCAACTGATGCTGGAAGAGCTGAAGCTGCGCCGCGTGGACCCGGCCGCCGGGGTGCGTTGCAGCGAAGGCAAACTGCAACGGATCGGCTCACCGTGTACCCGCGACCTTCGCCGCAGCGGTCATCGCATCGCCTTGATTTCCGAGTGGGACAGTTTCTACAGCCGCGCGCTGATCGAAAGCTTCAAGACACAGGTGGCCAAGGATGCCCGCCTGGGCAGCGACGAAAAAAACCATAGGGATGTGGTCGATCAGTGGATTTTGCGCTTCAGCTATCTACGCGGCCTGGACGGACGCCTCCCGGAAGAGTCGGCGAGCAACGACAAAAGCGCCGGTACCGATCCTGGTAAAAACAAAGACCCCACCCAGCTTGATCTCAGTCCGCTGGAGAAATCCGACGGCAACTCCCAGCTCGACTACCTGCGGCGCCTCGCCGACCATATCGCCAACGAGGATGCGACCTATCGACGCAACGGCGAAAGCGGCATCGGCGCGATTGGCGTACTGGGCGTCGATGCCTACGACAAGCTCCTGGTGCTGCAAGCGCTGAAGAGCCGGATGCCGTACAAACTGTACTTTTCCACCGACCTTGATGCCCGCATGTTGCAACGGGGCCAGGCGCAAACCACCCGCAACCTGATACTCGCCGCCCCCTACGGACTCACGCTGACCCGCGCCCTGCAACAGGACGTGCCACCGTTTCGCGACAGCCTGCAAAGTGCGGTGTTCATCTCGGTGCTGGCGGCGCTGGCACCGCAATCCTTCGACGCCAAGCGCGCGAAGTTCGACTACTCCAAATCGGAGCTGCTCTCGCCGGGCATCTATGAAGTGGGGATCAGCGGCTTCATTCCCCTGGCGAGCCGGCTGACCGCGTCTCGCCCGGCGAGCTGCGAAGCACCGACACAATCGCAGTCGGAACGAGGCGTACGTCCGCACGACCTGATGGCGCTGCGCTGCCTCCAGGACCCCTCGCCACCGCCCTACCCTGAACCCTCCAAATCCATCCGCGACCGTTTCAAGCAAGCCCAATCCTTCTTCTGGGCCGGGCCACTGACGATCACCCTGCTGATACTCGCCGGGTTCATCGTCTGGTGGCGCATCGAGGGCCCGAAAGATGACCATGACGCACGGCTGGCCTGGGTGCGCGGCGTGCCGATGACGCTGTTTATGGTGGCAGCGGCCTGCGCATTCATCGCTACACGGTTCTGGCATGCAGAGTTTCTCTGGTTCACGTTCGTGCTGATATTGCTCGGTATCATCTCGTCGAACCTGACCCGACGCTCCGCCAGGCAACTGGCGATGGCCAAGGACTCGACTGCCAGCATGGACACTGGTTTATACGACTCCCGGGCGTGGTACATCGTGGTCCCTCTCGTCATGTTCATCCTCGCGCTGATGCTCGCGTACCAGATGCGCAGCACGTTGACGGACAACGGACTGGGTGAGCCGATGTTCCTGTTTGAAGGCATCAGTGCCTGGCCCACTGTGGCACTGCGGCTGCTGGCCGTGCTGATCTCCCTCTCGGCGCTGGCATGGGGCTGGCGCAACCTGCGCATCAACCGGACCGAGATCGAAGCCGCGTTCCATTTGCGCCTGCACATGCGCAAATACGAGATGACCTTGTGGGGCCAGGTTCGACGCTTGATTCGCCGGGGCAAAGGCTGGGCATTGCGTCGTTGGTGCAACGAGCTGGGGCAATGCCTGCTGAAGATTTTCTTCCCGCTACTGACCGCCAGCGAAGAATGGTCAACGTCCTGCGCACCGGCACAGGCCGCTTGCACGGACGGGCGCAAGATGATCTTCATTGCACGCTTCTGGGGTGAGCACTGCGTCTGCGGCTCCTTCGGCGCCCGAATGCTGCGGGCCATGCTCGCCACGTGGGTTTACGTCGTGGTCACCAGCGTGTTGTTTGTGATCTGGCCCATGGAGGGCATGCCCGTTCGCGGCGCATCGATGTGGTGGATGATGAGTTGGCTGATCCCCTCCCTGACGTTCCAGGTGCTGGTGTTCTGGGTGGTGGATGCCAACTTGCTGCTGACGCGATTCATCCGCCATCTCAGCGAACATCATGCGATCTGGCCTGGCTCCTTGCAGATGGAGCACAAGAAAACCTTTGGCATGCTCCGGCACCCATGTATCGACGAGTGGGTGGATTTGCAGCTGATCGCCAAGCGCACCTCGGCCGTTAACCGTCTGATCTATGCGCCGACCGTGGTCTTGTTGATCCTGTTGGCGTCGCGCAGCAGTCTGTTCGATAACTGGCCGACACCGCCCGGCCTGATCATTTCCTACTTGCTGACGGCGTTGGTACTGCTGGTTTCCGCGCTATCACTGCGACGCGCAGCGGAAAAGGCCCGCACCGTTGCCTTGCAACGGCTCGACGCCTATCTGCTGCAAACACCCGAAACAACGCCTTGCTACACCAAGTTCAAGATGATCCGCGAGCGGGCCGCGACGTTCAATACCGGGTCGTTCTCACGCTACGCTGAAGACCCGTTGATCAGGGCGCTGCTGCTGTCGCTGACCGGTATCGGCGGCTCGGCCATTGTCGATGCGCTGAACTATGCGAAGTTCTAGCAGCAACGGGTATTGCATTTTCCACTGCCGAAACGGGCCTCCTGACGCTCACGGAAAAACGCCGAATAGCTCATGACCGGCTCGCCGGGATGATTGAGCGCCATTTGCGCAACGTAGTTATCGTAATCGGGCACGCCAACCATTAAACGCGCGCTCTGGCTGAGGAACTTCGCGACATGCTGCAGTTTGCTGTACATGGCAATTCTCTCTATGTGTGTGGGCCTGGCCCCATGAAAGCGCACCGATGTATCTGCCCTGTGTCAGCACCGGGGCCTTTTGTATTTTCAAGTATCAACAGCGGCGGCGATCACAAAACCCATGGGTAGCTATGCTTGATGTGTTGCCAGCCCCTGGCAGCCACATCGTGAAAGGAGGCGTTTAGATGCAACTCATCACGTTGAAAATCGACAAGCCGGAAGCGACGAACTTCATTTTGGGTCAGACCCACTTCATCAAGTCCGTCGAGGACATCCACGAAGCGTTGGTCAATGCCGTGCCAGGTATCCGCTTTGGCGTGGCCTTTTGCGAAGCCTCCGGTAAATGCCTGGTGCGCTGGTCTGGCACCGATACCGCCATGATCGAACTGGCCCAGAAGAATGCGCAAGCCATCGCCGCAGGGCATAGCTTCATCATTTTCCTCGGCGATGGTTTCTATCCGCTGAACGTGTTGAACACCGTCAAAATGGTTCCAGAGGTGTGCCGTATTTTTTGTGCAACGGCCAATCCGACTGAAGTGATTCTCGCCGAGACGGACCAAGGGCGAGCGATTCTGGGCGTGGTGGATGGCTTCTGTGCCCGTGACATTGAAGGCGAGGAAGACATCCTGTGGCGCAAGAACCTGTTGCGGCAGATCGGCTACAAACTTTGAGTACCTTGCGTTATAACCGGGCGCTGAACATCACAGCGTTCAGCGCCTCACACCTTATGCCTGAGAGGCTTTTTGGCGGCCTTGCAGCACGCGAGCGTCCAGCGCTGAATGAGCAGAGATAACCTCTGCCTGAGTCGTCGCGGGCGTCTCCCCTTCGACCTCACCATTCAACGCCTTGTGCATTTTCACGGTGTCCAGCGCCCCGACCCATTTGGCAATGGCCATTGTCCCGACGCCATTGCCGATGGTGTTGGTGATCGCACGCGCTTCCGACATGAACCGGTCGACACCCAACAGCAGCACCATGCCTGCCACCGGAATGGTGCCAAGGGACGATAACGTCGCGGCCAGGATGATGAATCCCGAGCCGGTGACCCCGGCAGAGCCCTTGGAGGTGAACATCAGCACGGCCAGGACGATCAACTGATCCGTCAGGGTCAGCGGTGTGTTCGTGGCCTGCGCGATGAAGATGGCGGCGATGGTGTAGTAGATCGCCTGCCCGTCCGGGTTGAAGGTCAGGCCCGAGGGAATGATCATGCCGGCGACGGGTTTGGAAACACCGGCCTTTTCCATCTTGGAAATCATCTGCGGCAGCACCGATTCCGAAGAGCTGGTGCCGAGGACGGTGAACAGTTCTTCCTTGATGAATTTCAGAAACTTCCACAGGCTGAATCCGCTGTAGCGGCAGATCGGGCCCAGTACAAAAATCACGAACACAGCACAGGTCAGGTAGACACAGGCCATCAGCTTGCCGAGTGAGAACAGCGAGCCAAAGCCGTATTTGCCGATGGTGAAGGCAATCGCCCCGAAGGCGCCGATGGGTGCCAGACGCATGACCATGTTGACGATGCGAAACATGCCCTGCATCAGGCTGTCCAGCGTGTCGACGAAGACCTTGGCGCGAGGTCCGACATGCGCCAGGGCAATGCCCAACAGGATAGAGAACAGCAATATTTGCAGCACGTTGCCCTTGGCGAAGGCATCCACGATGGTGTCGGGAATGATGTTCATCACAAAGTCCATGAACGAGGCATGCTTCACGGCGCTGGTGTAGGTGGCCAGGCTGGATGTATCCAGCGTGGCGACATCAATGTTCATGCCGGCGCCGGGTTTGAACACATCGACCACCACCAGACCGACGACCAGTGCCAGGGTGGACACCACTTCGAAATAGATCAGCGCACGAAAGCCGACGCGCCCCAGCTCTTTCATGTTCTCCATGCGCGCAATGCCCGTGACCACCGTCAGGAAGATCACCGGGGCAAGGAGCATTTTGATCAGTTTGATGAACGCGTCGCCCAAGGGTTTGAGCGCTGTTCCGGTTTCGGGCACGAACACCCCGACGATGGCGCCGAGGATCACGGCGATGAGCACTTGTACGTAAAGTTTGCCGAATATTCTTTTCATGACAGGGCCCTGATTTTTTATTGTTGTCAGGAAATGCCAAGGGCTCTGATCGGTGATCAGCCCCTTGGCGTTGTGCCGCAGCTTGAATCAGCGTTTGATCAACTCGATGACCGCATCCGTGATCTGGCGGGTGGTGGCCGTGCCGCCCAGATCCGGGGTATGCAGACCGCTCTCGGTCACCGCCTCGATGGCCGACATCAGGTGCTTCGCCGCGGCCGCTTCGCCCAAGTGTTCGAGCATCATTGCCGCCGTCCAGAACGTCGCAATCGGGTTGGCGACGCCTTTGCCGGTGATGTCGAAGGCCGAGCCGTGGATCGGTTCGAACATCGAGGGGAATTTGCGCGAGGGGTTCAGGTTGGCGGTCGGCGCGATGCCCAGGCTCCCGGACAACGCGGCGGCCAGATCGGACAGGATGTCGGCGTGCAGATTGGTGGCGACGATCACGTCCAGCGTCGACGGTTTGAGCACCATGCGCGTGGTCACCGCGTCGACCAGTTCCTTGTCGATCTTCACATCCGGAAAGTCCTTGGCGACTTCATAGAAGATCTCGTCCCATAGCACCATGCCGTGACGCTGGGCGTTGGATTTGGTGACCATGGTCAGGTGTTTGCGTGGACGGCTTTGCGCCAGTTCGAAGGCGAAACGGTGAATACGCTCGACCCCGGCACGGGTAAACACCGACACTTCGGTGGCGACTTCTTCAGGCAGCCCACGGTGGACGCGACCGCCATTGCCGGAGTACTCGCCCTCGGAGTTTTCACGCACCACGACCCAGTCGATCTGATCACCATTGAGCAGCGGGCTTTTGACCCCTGGCAGTACACGAGCCGGGCGTACGTTGGCGTATTGGTCGAAGCCCTGGCAGATCGGCAGACGCAGGCCCCACAGCGAAATGTGATCCGGCACGTTGAGCGCACCGACAGCGCCGAAGAAAATGGCGTCGAAGGTTTTCAGCTCTTCCAGACCACCTTCCGGGATGTAGTAGCCGTTTTTAAGGTAGTTGTCCGAGTTCCAGTCGAAGTGTTTGAAATCCAGTTCGAAGCCGGATTTCTTCGATAAGGCTTGCAGCACCTCGACGCCTGCGGCGATCACTTCAACACCGATACCATCACCTGGAACCGCAGCAATTTTGTATGCGCTCATCAATTCACTCCACTCTCGTCACGTTCTTGTTGTGCCTGTCGAACGGGGGTGTTCAATCAGGGTGTGAGCGGAGTATATGTAGTGAACAAATGAGCGTGAGTTACTCCAAATCACTACATAGATGAATTTGAGTTACCAATGAGCCAAACCCTGGATTTGTCTTTTTTCTACCTGCTGGCCAACAAAGGCAGCCTGGCGGCGACGGCGCGAGAGTTGGGCGTCACACCGCCGGCGGTGAGCAAACGCCTGACTGCGCTGGAAGCACGACTGGGCATACGCCTGGTCAACCGCACCACGCGCTCGATGAGCCTGACCTCGGAAGGTGAACTGTATTTTTCCCATGCCGCGCGCATCCTGACGCAGATCGACGAGATCGAGCAGCTGATCAGCAGCAGTCGGGCGACGCCTAAAGGCCTGATTCGCGTCAACGCTTCGCTGGGATTCGGTCGCCGGTATATCGGCCCTGCCCTGGGCGCGTTCTTCGCACAATACCCGGAGGTGGAAATACAGCTGGAAATCAGCGACCACCCGCTCGACCTGACGACTCACGGGTTTGACCTGGGTATTCGTTTCGGCACGCTGCCGGACGCCGCCTTCCATGCCCGAAAGATCGCCTCCAATCGCCGTCTGTTATGCGCCTCGCCGCTGTACCTGGAACAACATGGCGTGCCCCAACGCCTGGCGGATTTACAGCAACACAACTGCATCTTCCTGCGGCAAAACGAAACGCCCTACGGCGTGTGGAGTTTCACCAATGGCGGGCGCACGCAAAACATCAAGGTGCGCGGCGCGTTAGGCTGCAACGACGGTGAAGTGGCCCTGAACTGGGCGCTGGAAGGTTACGGCATTCTGCTGCGGGCCGAATGGGACATCGCCCGTTACGTGCGCAGTGGCCGCTTGCGCCTGGTGCTGGAGGATCAGACCCCCACCCGCGCCGATGTCTACGCGGTTTACCCGCAACAGTTGCACCTGTCGGCACGGGTACGCAGCCTGATCGATTTCCTGGTCGAGCGCTTCAAGCACATCGATCACCTGGACGACATTCCTGTAATAACGAACTCCTCTGAGCTTTAAGCAGAGGAGAGAAACGCGCCTCTCTTGTGCCGCTGTCCAGTAAAGCCGGGCTTGAGCGGTGCCGGTTGTTTAAGCGAAATGAGGTAGGTGAATGGCTATGTGCTGCGTTTTCAAAGCTTCTCATCTACCGTTCTTTACAGGAGTACGCATGTTTACTGATATCAAGCCAGGCCCGAAGCCCAAGCGCGATGATGGCAAGGAGGACCGCAGACGGCATGTGAATCCACCCAACGATAAAAAACACCCTACTTTGCCTATCCACAAGCACAAGCCTGGAGACTAACTACAGGCTGACAGCCCTCCGTCATCGTTAGCATGTCGGAGGGCTTTTTATTAGCCCAGTACTTGTTCATTTTCCTACGGACAATTGTTTGATATCACCAACCACTTGCCTCTGCATGACCAGTTATGTACATCGGATTTGACCAGCAGGTCTTGTGACAATTACTGGCGCCACTAGAACCACAGCGACTGGTAAGGATTGGCAAGCCGATACGATGGCTGATATCTTTCCCGCGCACCAAATCGCGTCCAATCGACGCTGATCCATCAAGGAAGATAAAAACAATGAAAATATTATTCATCGCTTCGCTAGGAATTTTATCGCTAGTTCAAACATCACTATCCTTCGCGGATAATGTTAATGGAAAAAATCTCTATTTACAGCGATGCACCATGTGCCACGGAATAGATCTCAAAGCAACAGGACCATTGGCCAATAAAAGCAATCCTCCTACACCTGATCTAACAACATCCGCTTTCAAAAAACGATTAAATGATTATCCGGGCGTAATTGTATCATCGATAATACTTCGTCCAAATGGAGACTTGATTCCAAAAACTTTGCGAGAGAATGGTGTAAAGCTATCGCCGTACTCATGGAGGATTAAAGATCTGCGCGATTTAAATCAATACATGAGTGGTGTGATTTCAAAAAATCGATGATTTTTGAGTTGAGAGGTAGGCACAGAAATCTAAGAGCCATTTCAGATTTGAGGGCTTGTGGGGCAATGCCGGTGAGCCCGTCGACCTTGTTTTCAAGCACGCCGATGCCCTTGCATTCGAGGAAGCGGTTTGTGAGTGCTCGATCAGAAGCGTCTCGGGCAATTTTTTCTCCGGTCTCACAATCTAATAGGCCTAGTCCTGAACTGGAAGATACGAGTAACAAACATCGACGGTGGCGCTCGGCTGGTCTGAGTGACCTGCCTAGCACTGATCAATGACCCCTAATCATCCTTGCGCAGATACGATCAACTGCCAGTCCTGATATTGCTCCAGAGACGGGTACGTACGCGTTCCATCTTCAGCGATATCGGCTCCAGCGGGAACAGAGTATCCAAAACCTGCTTCGACGGATAAACGTCAGGATTATTGCGAATACTCTCCTCGACCAGCGCGGTGGCGTCCTTGTTGGCGTTCGGATAGGCCAAGTAGTTGGAGGACTTGGCGATAACTTCAGGGCGTAGCATGTAATTGATGAAGGTCATTCCTTCCACTGGATTCGGGGAATCATTAAGCAGCACAAGGTTTTCTACCCAAACCGGAGCACCTTCGCGAGGAATGCTATAGATGATCTTGCGTCCGTTACCAGCAAGTCTGGAGCTCTCTTGTGCCCCGAAAACTCCGCCAGCCCAGCCGAGCACAACACAGACGTCGCCATTGGCCAGGTCAGCGCTGAATTTAGATGAGTCGAAGTAACGGATGTACGGGCGCAGCTTCAGCAACAGCGCCTCAGCTTTGCGGAAGTCCTCGGGATTCTGACTGTTATAGGGCAGCCCAAGGTAATGCAGCACTATCGGAAAAATCTCGCCCGGTGCGTCCAGCATGGCCACGCCGCATTGGCTTAACCTGGCGAGGTTCTCCTCCTTTAAAATCAGGTCCCATGAGTTGACCGGAGCATCCGGGCCAAGGATCGACTTGACCTTGTCCGCATCATAACCAATCCCGGTGGTAGCCCACATATACGGAATGGCGTATCGATTACCTGGATCGTTAGCTTGTAGCTTGGCAAGGATATCCGGGTTGAGATGGTGATAATTGGACAATTGCGCCCGATCTATTTCCTTGAGGGCACCGGCCTTTATCAGGTTCGGCAACAGCCCATCGGTAGCGATCACCACGTCATAGCCACTACGACCGGCCATGACTTTACTTTGCATGACATCGGCGTTATCGAACGAGTCATACGTCGCTTTGATGCCGGTTTCTTCGTGAAAATTTTTCGTCGCATCCGGTGCGATGAAGTCGTACCAGCTGTAGATATTCATCTGGGGCTCAGCGGCCTCGGTGCAGAGGATGCTTGTACTCAACAGTGAGGCAAGGACTAGCTGTAAACCGACTTTCGGGTTCATCTGGAGACTCCGGAGCGGTAGCGCTGTTTAAAAAAACGCTACGCCTGCTGATTGTTAGATTTATATGGCAGGGCCGACATCGGCAAGATCAACGACGTATTACTGGGGAAAAGAATTCGAGCGATTCAAGGAATCAGCAGCTCGCGACGACCGTCCGTATGTTCAAGTTGTACGCCTGTCAGATGCAGGCGGCGGTCGTTGAGGTAGTCGTAATCCTTACGGGACTCCTTGAGCTGCTCAAGGTCAAGCGTGACCACCTGCTGACACTCCTCGCGGCCGGCCTCAAACATTATTTGCCCGAATGGATTGACCACTGCGCTGCCCCCCGCGAACACCAGGCCGTCATCCCCTTCTCCCACCCGATTCACCATGACAGCAAACGCCTGGTTTTCCTGGGCGCGAGCCATGATTGCCGTGCGATGGACCGGGCCGTAAGGATCCATGTTGCCGTTAGTGACCAGTATCAGCTCGGCGCCGAGCTGCCCAAGGGCGCGGGCGCTTTCCGGGAGTTCGATGTCGTAGCAAATCAGGATGCCTACACGCACGCCCTTCCACAGTGCCGTGACATAGCGGTCACCCGGCTGGAAAAGCCCACGCTCCGATGGCCACAGGTGGGTCTTGCGATAGCGCAACGCGATACCGTCGGGCGTCACCAGCACCGAGGTGTTGTAAAAGATACCGCCATCATTCTCCGCAATGCCGACGACGACTGAGACATTACGCTTGCGCACCAGCTGCTCGACGGCCTGCAAGGTGGGGCCATCCAAGGGTTCGGCAACACTCGCCAATTGCTCGGCATCGACAAATCCCGTCAGGTGGGTTTCCGGGAAGATCAACAGATCCGTGTCAGCCGCGCAGGTAGCGATGGCCTCCAAGGTACGCCCGAGGTTGTGAACGACATCGCCGTCACGGCCAGCCAGTTGCACCAATTCAATCTTCATCTCTGTTCCTTGCACAGTTAAGTAAGGGCCCAACCCGCCAGGGTTGGCCAGAGTATGGAGCGCGCAAGAGCGACCCGTAATTACCCCCCAGGGTTAACCGCGAATGAGTAGTGACGTGAAAGCGACATTGCAGGATGGGGTCGGAGCTAAGTGAGCGCCGGCAGATCCAGACGGGGATCGCCCCAGTTTCTGATTGGTTCATTCGCCCTGCTGGACTCTACGTCCACATTAGGAATGGCTGCTGCCGGTGGTCGTTGCATTTCGCTTGTCACCGGCGTTTGACTAAGCTGAACAAATCAGTACGGACTGAAACCCAAGTGATGCGGCCATCAACGAATCTGGGTGGGTATCAAGACGGTAAATCACAAAGGAGACGACTATGTATGCGGTCATAAGAACCTACTCAGGTCCTGGTGCAAAGCAGCTTTTCGATGTTTTAGAAAAGCAAAAGGACGACGTCGAAGCTGCCCTCCGAAAAGTGGCTGGCCTGGCAAGCTACACACTGCTACCTCTCGGTGATGGCGGTATGTCGGTGACTGTTTGCACGGACAAGGCCGGCACCGATGAGAGCATGAAAGTCGCTCGCGACTGGATTCAGAAAAACGCTTCGCACATCCATGCGAACCCGCCAGTCGTCACGGAAGGTCCGGTCATTGTGCAGATCAATTAGCGCGCCCCTTGCGTTCGCGTGAACATTTTTACCTGCTTGTGCAGCAGAAATCGGGAAGGAGTCTAATATTGAAATGCCATAGGTCGGTCCATCCCCTATCTGCGTAATGATGCGTGGGACTGTTGGCATGCAGGCGGCTTTGGAACCAACACCGGACCGGTGTTGGCTAAATAGATTTCAACCTGGAGGGAACCATGAGCAATCTCATCGCCAGCGGCGAGCCACCTGAAGCCGTCCGCCTCATGGTCAAGGTTTACGCTTACTTGCTGCTCGCAGGGTTTGCGTTTGTTCCGGCCTATCTGATTGGCTACTTATACGTCTTTCAAGACCCCACTCTTATTTTCGAAAACCATCTGTTCCATATCATTGCGATCACGGCAGCCACCTTGGCGGGCCTGTTTGTGACTTACGTCACGTGGCGCTGCTATCAGTCATCGGGAGATCCGCTGCTGCGATGGATGACGCTTGGTTTTCTCGGTTTTGTACTGATCTACGCGTTGCATGGTGCGTTCACCGGGCAAGCACACCACAACATCTGGCTCTTCCTGCTTTATGGACCGGCCTCTCGACTGGTCATGTCGATTCTGCTGTTAGTCGGAATGCTGTCGTACCACCGCCCACCTGATGCCGCGGACCAACGAATGAAGGCCCGCCCGTGGTTGACCTGGATAGGACTGTTCCTGCTGGTTGATGTGGCAGTGGCGTACGTCGCGAATTCACCGATCGCCGGCAATCTCGCGGTGCGCCTCTCGATGGAAGGTGGTGCGCTCGTTCTATCCACATTGACCGTGGCAATACTCCTGCTGCGCCGTATCCGTTCGCCGCTGATGATGATTTTTGTCGTCTCGGTCACCGCGTTCGCGTTGTCATCGCTTGCCTTCATCCTTGCACGTCCGTGGAACCACATGTGGTGGCTCGCTCATGCGATTTTCGCCGGTGGATTCTTCATGTTGAGCTATGGGGTCGTGCAAGCGTTCCTCACCACGCGGTCGTTCTCGAAGATTTACAGCCAAGAGGAGCTGATGGTGCGTCTTGCCGAAGCGATGGCGTATACCGAGAGCGCCCTGCAGGAACTCCAGCGCACCAATCAAGAACTCGGGCACCTTGCGGCCACCGATCCACTGACGGGTGCAGATAATCGGCGTCGGTTCATGGAGCGGGTCGAAGTCGAAATGGGCCGAACCAAGCGCGGCGGTGAGCCGTTCTCCGTGTTGGCACTCGATCTGGATAATTTCAAGTCCATCAACGATCGCTTCGGGCATCAGGTTGGCGACGACATCCTGAAGGATTTCGTGGAGAAATGCCTCGATTCGATCCGGCCGTATGACGGCGTAGCCCGAGTGGGTGGGGAAGAATTCATGATTCTGCTACCTCAGACGTCACTTGAAGGCGCGCACGTAATCGCTGAGCGTCTGCGAAGCACCGTTGCAAATAATTCTTTTCATGGCCTGCAGCGGTTAACCGTGGTCACAGTGAGCATCGGCGTATCGCAATCCGGCCGCGACGGCGACACCATCGAGGCCATTCTGCGTACAGCCGATCAACGCCTGTATCACGCTAAACACGAAGGCCGTAACCGTGTGGTCACGACCATCAAGACCAGCCTCCAATCGCTGTGAAAGCGTCGGCACCGGCTTCGATCTAGAGCATTTTCTCCAGGCCGATCTTGTCGCTGAGCCAGGCCTTGAAGCTGCGCCATTTACCGCCGGGCTCCTTATGCAAGGTATGCAGGCGGCCGTCGTCTTCGGTGATCCAGACGACTTCGCCGTTTTCCAGGCGGGCCTGGTAACTCACAGCTGGCGCCATGCCCTCATGCGCCAGCTTACGCATGTAACCAGCCAATTCAGGGCTGTCGACCAGCACCCCGACTTCCGTGTTCCAAAACACTGAGCGCGGGTCGAAATTGAAGGAGCCGATGAACACCTTCTGCTTGTCCAAAATCATGGCCTTGGTGTGCAAGCTGGAGTCCGAGCCACCACTGAAGCCAAAAGAAGAACCGCCACTGGGATCGTCCGGCTGGCGCCGCAGTTCATAAAGCTTCACGCCATGTTCGAGCAAGGTTTTCCGGTAAGGCGCATAGCCGCCATGCACCGCTGGCACATCGGTGGCTTCCAGTGAGTTGGTCAACAGGCGCACATCAACACCGGCATCGGCACGACCGAGGAGGTAGAGCATGCCCGGCTTTTGGGGGACGAAATAAGCCGAAATCATGATTAGCTCCTTACTGACGCTATCGAGCTCAGGCCGCAGTTGTGTGGCCATCAATAGCGCGCGGGCCGGTTCGTCGTCGGCCAGTACCTTGCTCGGGGCGTCCCACATCGCTTTGCTATGGGCCCAGATCAGCTGCTTGCGCCAATTCTCGAGTTGCGGTTGTGTCCGGTAGGTCATGAGGTGGTCGTACAAGACTGTGTTCTCGATACGTGTGGTCTGGAGCGATTGTTCCAGGCGTTGGCGGCTCTTGAGCAAGTCTTCGGCTGTTGGCTTGTTGAGCAGGAAGTCACTGATCGGCTGGCTCAGGGCGCTATTCCAGTACTGATCGAAGCTGTGGCCCAACTGCTCGGCGACCGGGCCGATGCACAGCAGGTCCATGTCGGTGAAGTTGAGATCGGGCTTGGCGTCGAAATACTCATCCCCCAGGTTGCGTCCGCCGACGATGGCTGCGCTGTTGTCGGCCAGCCACAGTTTGTTGTGCATGCGCCGGTGCTGTTGGGAAAGATTAAGCAGACGGCCCATGGTTCGGGTAACCATGGTGCTGCGCCCCAGATGCAAAGGGTTGAAGACACGGATATAGATGTTCGGGTGCACGGCCAAAGTAGCGATTACTTCTTCCTGGCCGTCGCTGGCAGTGTCATCGAGCAACATGCGTATCCGTACACCGCGATCGGCTGCCAGCAGTATTTCACGCACCAGTGCCCGGGTGCTGAGACCGTTATGCACGATGTAGTACTGCAGATCGACGCTTTTCTGCGCATTGCGGATCAACTCGGCGCGCGCCCGGAACGCTTCACTGCTGTTAGGCAGCAGACGAAAACCCGAGCGCCCCTCATGCTGGGCGGCCTGGGCCTGGATCGAGCGCCCGAAAGCCGAATCGCTGGCGGGTATTGCCTCGCTGAAGTCATGGGGCAAGCGCGTGGTGGCGCAGCCAGCGAGCAGCAGTGCGAGCAACATGGCGGGGAAGAACCGGGACATGGGCAAGGGGCTCGTCCTCAATCGATTTCCTGTGTTGCCCTGGAAGCGAAGTTCATTCGCAGACAGTTACGGTACTTGCCCGATGCCGAGAAAATGCAGCCCACGGCAATCTGCACACCTTATTTCAGTAAAGCCCGGTTTAAGCGCAGCGTGTCGAAATTTTCCGGCAGTTCCACTCCATTCACTGATCCGCAGACCCCGTAACGGCGAAAATGTTGCAGGGCACTTGATACAGAACATGCTCCGTCGTACTGCCCACCCATTTGCCCAGTCCCTTGCGATGCGCATTTCCCATGACGATCACATCGGCCCGGTGATGCGCTGCAAAGTCGGCCAGCGCTTTGCCAGGTGGCCCTTCAACGAAGTGTTGTCGCTCAATGGGCACACCATAGTGGTCAGCCAAGGCGATAAATGACTTTTGCAGTGACTTGCGCACTTCACTGTTGAAACCTGGCATCGTCACTGCACCAGCGCCTGCGTCGGATATATGTGTCCGTGATAGATCGTAGGCATGCAGCAGATGCAGTTCCGCGCTGCATTGCATGGACAATCCGTTCGCCGCCTGGATGATGCGGTCGTTGATGCCGGTGATCTGAGTCTCAGGTTGTGACGGGTCGACTGCCGCCACTACCACCCGCGGAAGTGGACACCTGACTTCGCTGACCAGATGCACCGCCACCGGACATTCGCGCAACAGGTGCCAATCCAGAGGCGTAATGAAAACGCGTTTGAGCGCTGACTCGTGTTGCACGTCCTTGATAACCAGATCCGGCTGCATTTCTGCCACATGCCGAAGTATTTCTTGCAGCGCGGTTCGCGTAACAAGCACTTCGGTACTCAGCATGACCCCGCGCGCGCGTATTAGATCGGCCTCATCCTTCAACCATTTTTCGTTCTCCTGCTGACAGGCCTCACGAAAACGTGCACCAGCGCTCTTCAAACCCAAGAGGTTGGAGTCTTCGATAAACACCGTGATGTGCAGCGCTGCGCCAGTGGCTTCGGCAATGGCGACAGCTCGCTCCAACGCCGGGGTATGACGCATGCCTGGACCGGCTATCAGAAAGAGTCGTTGATATTGGCTCATGTAACACCTCCAAACGTTCCGGGATATCTAGCTCCCCCAGCGCTCTCGCCTGTCACACCACCGACGATTGACTATCGCCTCAACTATCTGGATCGACACTATCAATATACGCCTGGATTCCCGAGTTTGAAGCCATAGGCTTTGAGGATGGCGTGGACCTCGCTCATGCGAACATCCCTACTTCGCCGACCCACCACGCGGCTTATAAAAAAGAAACATCGAGGTCTCGGTGGTCTTGATGTATTTCCTCGCCCAAGCGGGTTTCACCTTCCGGTCGTGGAAGTACATCGCGCCGTGGGTTCGGTCCTTCAGTTGCTTATTAAGCGCCTTGCGCGCGATTTCCTTGGCAATCGCGTATTGGGTTTCTTCCTGGACCCGATCCGAGCGTCCGTCACACCACCACGAAAACTGACAATTTTTGGTTTCAGAACCCTGCTTGACCACGGCGCATACCGTGTCCGGAAAGCCCTCATGGCCCAGGCGGTTCATGACGACGCTGGCGACGGCTTCCATGTCGGCGGACGATTTGCCTTTGGATTCCCAATAGATGGAGCGGGCCAGGCAGGTGATTGCATCGTCCAGCGGCGACGCTCCGGCGGGATCGACTGCCTGAACTTCGGAGGTGGTGATGGCTTCGGACCTGGGCACCGGTACGTCGGTGCCCTTCTCCGCGGCTTTCTGCTCAAGGACCTCGGCCTTGTCCTCAGCCACTTCCTTTTTTTGTTCCTGTTCAGACGCGATAGCCTGGCCGGCGAGAAGGGTTATTGCCAAGCAGGTGGCTATCCAGACAACTCGCATGATCGACCCTTCGGACGGAACCGGAAGCACGCCACACTGGCGACTTTGCTTGATTGTAGTTGTCAGAATTCATTCCAACAGACGGACAAAAAAACAGTCTTGGGGCGTGAAAAGTCATTGCGCTCGCGGGGGTGAAATCGCGCATCATGGGCGCAGTCAGCTCAAGGGGATTTCCATGCGCGTCAAATCATCTGCTATGCGTCTTGCCACGTTGTCACTGGGGATGTTGTTCGCCGTGAATACATTGGCGGCCGACGAGAAACAACTGATTGATTCGATCAACCTCTACCGCAGTCAGGTGCAGCGCTGCGCGGGTCAGGTGTCGCAGGAACTGCCACCGCTGGCCGGCGACCCACGGCTGGCGTTGAACGCCAACAGTGTCGGCAATCTGCAGCAGGCAATGGCCAGCGCGGGTTATCCGATGAAGAATGTACAGGCGATCAGCCTGTCCGGGCCCCGCGATGCGCCGTCGGCGATGAAAGCCATTCAGGAAAGTTTTTGCCAGATCGTGCTGGACCCGCAATTCGTCGATGTCGGCGTCAGCCACCAGGACCGCGAGTGGCGCATCGTGCTGGCGCGTCCACTGTTGAGCGGTCGCCTGGGCGACTGGCAGGCGGAAGGCCAGAAGCTGCTGGCCGAGCTCAACATCGTACGCAGCCAGCCGCGCCAGTGCGGCACGCAATCCTTTGCCGCCACCACGCCACTGGCCTGGAACGCCCCGCTGGCGACGGCGGCCGAGGAGCACGCCCGGTCAATGGCCAACAACAATTACTTCGATCACAAGGACCGCGATGGCCGCATGCCGGGTGATCGGGCTGAGCTGGCAGGCTACAGCGGCGGGCAGGTCGGCGAGAACATCGCTGCCGGCCAAGACACCGTGCGCAAAGTGGTCGAAGGCTGGGTGTCCAGCGCCGGCCACTGCGCGAACCTGATGAACCCACAGTACCGGGAGTTGGGCGCGGCCTATGCGGTTGATCCGAAGAGTGATCCGGGGATTTACTGGACGGCGATGTTCGGGGCGCCGTAAGTTCGGGACGCCCGATAGAAAAAACCCGGAGCCCTGTCATGGGGCTCCGGGTTTCTTTTTGCAGCGATCGTCAGTGGGTACTCATCCCGGCCGCATGCATCAACAATCGCAATGCCCCCGCCACGACACCCAACGCCAGCACACTGCCCAGCCAGATCAACACAAGCCACCCAAGGCGCCGGTACCAGCGCGCGGGTTCAGGTTGACGCGATTTAATGGTAGCCATCACCGATCCTCACTTTGCCGCGGAACACATAGTAGCTCCAGCAGGTGTACATCAGGATGATCGGGAGAATGAACAAGGCCCCGATCAAAATGAACAGTTGGCTGGAGGGTGGCGATGCTGCGGCCCACAGGCTGATCGATGGCGGCACGATGTTCGGCCAGATGCTGAACACCAGGCCGATGTAACCCAAAAACACCAGCATCAGGGTAAAGGCGAACGGCCAATGGGTGTGGCGTTGACGCAAGGTTCTGAGCAGCCCGAACATCGCCAGCAAAGCCAATACCGCCAACGCACCGAACACCGCCAGGTGCGCATGGGCAAACCAGCGCGTTGCAATCTCCGGGTGCAGCACCGGCGTCCAGACGCAGATCACTCCGATCACAGCCAACAACAGCCAGGCCAGAGGTCGGGTGAACAGGCGCATCCGCGATTCCAGCATGCCCTCGGTCTTGACCAGCAACCAGGTACTGCCCAGCAGTGCGTAAGCGACGACCAGACCAAAACCGCAGAACAACGGAAACGGTGCCAGCCAGTCCAGCGTGCCGCCGGCGAACTGCCGATCAACCACCGGGATGCCGGCAATGTAAGTGCCGATGACCACACCTTGGGAGAACGTCGCCAACAGCGAACCGCCGATAAACGCGAGGTCCCAGATATGGCGTTTTTCAGGGCTGGCCTTGAAGCGAAACTCAAATGCCACGCCGCGAAAAATCAACCCGCACAACATCAGGATCAGCGGCAGGTATAACGCTTCCAGAATCACCGAATACGCCAGCGGGAAGGCGCCATACAGCGCCGCGCCACCCAGCACCAGCCAGGTCTCGTTGCCGTCCCAGACCGGTGCGACGGTGTTCATCATGACATCGCGTTCCCGTGCATCCGGGATCAATGGAAACAGGATGCCCAACCCCAGATCGAACCCGTCCATGATCACGTACATCATCACCCCGAAGGCGATGATCACGCCCCAGATCAATGATAAATCGATACCTTGAATACCCATGACTCAACTCCCCTTCTTCAATTGACGCGGGCGTCGGTTGCGAGGTTTTCGGCGTCGGCGGACAGCGGCCTGCGCGGCGTGACCACCTGACCGGAAGTGTCCCCAACCGCATGCTGGTGATGCGGTTGCGGCCCTTTGCGCACCAGTTTCATCATGTAGCCGATCCCCACCGTGAACACCGAGAAGTAGATCAACACAAACAGCGCCAACGAAATGCTCAGCTGCATGGCGGTGTGATGAGACGCGGCATCGGCGGTTCTCATCAGGCCATACACCACCCAGGGTTGGCGCCCCACTTCCGTGGTGATCCAGCCGGCCAGCATGGCGATCAGACCGCTTGGCCCCATCCACAGCACGAAGCGCAGGAACCAGCGATTGCGATAAATGCCACCGCTGCGGCGCAACAGCAGGCCCAGCGCGCCGGCAAGAATCATCAACATGCCCAGGCCGGCCATGACGCGGAAACTCCAGAAGATAATCGTCGCGTTGGGCCGATCCTCTTTCGGGAAGCTTTTGAGCGCAGGGATTTGTTTGTCCAGGCTGTGGGTCAGAATCAGGCTGCCTAGGTACGGAATCTCCAGGGCGTAACGGGTTTTCTCGGCCTGCATGTCGGGGATGCCGAACAGCACCAGCGGCGTCGGTTCGTCATTGTTGTTTTCCCAATGCCCTTCGATGGCGGCGATTTTTGCCGGTTGGTGCTCCAGGGTATTCAACCCGTGAGCGTCACCCACCACCGCCTGAATCGGGCAGACGATCAACGCCATCCACAGCGCCATCGACAGCATCTTGCGCACTTGTTTGGTGTCATTGCCGCGCAGAAGATGCCACGCCGCCGACGAGCCGACATAGAACGCCGTCGCCACGAAGGCTGCAATCGCCATGTGCGCCAAGCGGAACGGGAACGAAGGGTTAAACACAATCGCCAGCCAATCCAGCGGCATGATCCGACCGTCGACAATCTCGAAACCCTGAGGCGTCTGCATCCAGCTGTTGGACGCGAGAATCCAGAACGTCGAAATCAATGTACCGATCGCCACCATGACCGTCGAGAAGAAGTGCAAGCCGCGCCCTACCCGGTTCCAGCCAAACAACATGACGCCGAGGAAGCCGGCCTCAAGGAAGAACGCCGTGAGCACTTCATAAGTCAGCAACGGACCGGTGATGCTCCCGGCAAAGTCCGAGAAGCGGCTCCAGTTGGTGCCGAACTCGTAGGCCATGACCAGCCCCGAGACCACGCCCATGCCGAAGTTGACCGCAAAAATCTTCGACCAGAAATGGTAGAGATCACGGTAGGTGTCGTTGTGAGTCTTGAGCCAAAGCCCTTCAAGCACGCCCAGAAAACTGGCCAGGCCGATGGTGATGGCGGGAAAGATGATGTGGAACGAAACCGTGAACGCGAATTGAATTCGCGCCAGGTCCAGTGCCTCCAGGTTAAACATGATGAATATCCTCATCGATGCTGAAAAAAATGCGTCACACGGTCGGGCCACCGTCAGGCCGTAAGGCCAGCAGCCAACACATGTCGAAAGGTTTTCAGTGAAACCGGAGCGGCGTGGATCGCCGCCCCGTTTGAACTACGCGACGGAAGACGTAATCACGTTACTCGCGCCCGCTTGCTCGAGCCGGATGGCGACGAACTTGGAAGTCGGGGTGTACGTACGGTCACCGTAACTTTCCAGCGGCACCAGCGGATTGGTCTCCGGGTAGTACGCGGCCGCCTGACCGGCCGGAATGTCGTAAGCGATCAGAGTGAAACCGCTGACCCGACGCTCGCGGTCATCGTCCCAGAGCGCCACCAGATCGACTTTCTGCCCCGGTTCGAAACCGAGTCGGCGAATGTCTTGCTCGTTGGCAAACACCACATCGCGCATGCCGTAAACCCCGCGATAGCGATCGTCCAGACCGTACAGCGTGGTGTTGTACTGATCGTGGGAGCGCATGGTCTGCAAGATCAGATGCGGCTTCACTTTCAGATTGCGCACACCTTCGCTGATCAGATGTTCCGGCAACACGCTCGGGATGAATCGGGCTTTGCCGGTCGCGGTTTTCCAGAGGCGATTCGACGCGTCGTTCGGCATATGGAAACCGCCCGGGTGCAGCAGTCGTTGATTGAAGTCTTCGAAGCCGGGAATGGTGTCGGCAATCATGTTGCGGATGCGGCCGTAGTCACCGATGGCCCAGTTCCAGTCGATCGGATGCTTGCCCAGCGTGGCGGCGGCGATCCCGGCAACAATCGCTGGCTCCGAACGCAGGTGCACCGATTTGGGTTTCAACTGACCATGGGAGATGTGGATCATGCTGAAGGTGTCTTCCACGGTGACGCCTTGCGGCCCCTCGGCTTGCACGTCGATGTCGGTGCGGCCCAGGCACGGCAAGATCAGCGCTTCACGCCCGGTGACCAGATGGCTGCGGTTGAGTTTGGTGGCGATGTGCACCGTGAGGTCGCATTTGCGCAAGGCCGCATGGGTGCGCGGCGTGTCAGGGGTGGCCTGAGCGAAGTTGCCGCCCAGGGCGATGAACACTTTTGAAAGCCCCTGCTCCATCGCGCCGATCGCCATGACGGTGTTGTGGCCATGCTCGCGCGGTGGTTTGAACGAAAAGCGTTTTTCCAGCGCATCCAGCAATTCGACCGGTGCCAGTTCGTTGATGCCCATGGTGCGGTCGCCTTGCACGTTGCTGTGACCGCGAACCGGCGACAGGCCGGCGCCGGGACGACCGACATTACCGCGCAGCAACATCAGGTTGATGACTTCCTGCAGCATCGGCACCGAGTGCGTGTGTTGAGTCAGGCCCATCGCCCAGCACATGATCACGCGCTTGGCTTTGGCATACATGCGCGCGGCCAGTTCGATGTCGGTCAGGGTCATGCCGGATTGCTGCTCAATGTGCGCCCACGTGGTCGCGTCGACTTCGGCCAGGTAGGCGTCCATTCCCGAGGTGTGTTCGGCGATGAAGGCATGGTCGAATACCGGCTCGCCACCACTGACCTGTGCTTCGCGCTCCCACTGCAAGAGGAACTTGACCATGCCACGCATGACCGCCATGTCCCCGCCCAGCGCCGGACGGAAGTAGGCGGTGTTGGTCGGCTCGGAACCGTTCAGCAACATCTCGATCGGGTGCTGTGGATGCTGGAAACGCTCCAGCCCGCGCTCTTTGAGCGGGTTGATGCAGATCACCTGTGCCCCGCGCTTGACCGCCTCGCGCAGCGGTTCAAGCATCCGCGGGTGATTGGTGCCGGGGTTCTGGCCGATGACAAAGATCGCGTCGGCATGCTCCAGATCGTCAAACACCACGGTGCCTTTGCCCACGCCCAGGCTTTCAACCATGCTGACGGCACTGGCTTCGTGGCACATGTTGGAACAGTCCGGGAAGTTGTTGGTGCCGTAGGCCCGTACGAACAATTGGTAGAGAAATGCCGCCTCGTTACTGGCCCGGCCCGAGGTGTAGAACTCGGCCTGGTCCGGCGATTCCAGCGCATTGAGGTGCCGGGCGATCAGGGCGAACGCTTCGTCCCAGGTGGTTTCCACGTAATGATCGGTGGCGGCGTCATAGCGCATCGGATGGCTCAGTCGCCCCTGATACTCGAGCCAATAGTCGCTCTGTTCGGACAGCGTCGAGACGCTGTACTTGGCGAAAAAGGCCGGGTTGACCAAGCGACCGGTCGCTTCCCAGTTAACAGCCTTGGCGCCGTTTTCACAGAACTTGACCATGCCGCTTTCCGGCGACTCGCCCCACGCGCAACCCGGGCAGTCAAAGCCACCGTTCTGGTTGGTCTTGAGCATGGCGCGAATGTTTTTCAGGGCATTTTCACTGCTTAACCAGTTCTTGGTGACACTGATCAACGCGCCCCAACCGGCGGCGGCGCCTTTGTAGGGTTTGTAACGGTCGACTTGAGACATGGTAATTCTCCGTGACAATGCACACAGGCTTCGACCTGATTCAGGTCTTTGTTCGATTGACGGAGAAAGAATATGAACGGGGATTAAATATTGTCTAATCGCTATTTACGACTGCATTATCGAGGACATCTATCATGAGTTTTTTTATATACAAATCAGCATGTTGAGCGTACATAAAACAACTTTCATCGCTTAAATAAACCCATCATCGATTCCGTCGATCAGCCGGTCATTAATAGTGATTGGACGCCCCCTCTAGTTGCTCTTAGCCTGCGCTCAACAACTCCGTTAATAGCGGAATACTCATTTCACGGATGCAGGCGAGGATGTCATGTCAGAGCGAGTCTTGATCGATGGGTTCTCCAGGCGTGTGGACTATCTGCGGATGTCTGTCACCGACCGCTGCGATTTCCGTTGCGTGTATTGCATGGCTGAAGACATGCAGTTTCTGCCACGCCAACGGGTACTGACCCTGGAAGAAATCTACCAACTGGCCGAGAGCTTCGTGGCGTTGGGCACTCGCAAGATCCGCCTCACGGGTGGCGAACCGCTGATTCGTCCGGGCGTGGTGCAACTGTGCGAAAAGATCGCCGCCCTGCCAGGCCTGCGTGAACTGTGCATGACCACCAATGGCTCGCAGTTGGGCAAGCTTGCAGCGCCCTTGTTCGAGGCCGGGGTCAAACGGCTCAACATCAGCCTCGACAGCCTGGACCCGCAACGCTTTCGTGAACTGACGCGCACCGGTGATCTGGCGCAGGTCATCAAAGGCATCGACGCGGCCAACGCCGCGGGATTTCGCCACACAAAACTCAATTGCGTGGTGATGAAGGGCCGTAACGACCACGAGATCAACGACCTTGTGAGCTTTGCCATCGACCGAAATCTCGACATTTCTTTCATCGAAGAAATGCCGCTGGGCACCATCCATGAACACAGCCGCGCGGAGTCGTTTTACGCAAGCCACCAGGTACGTGAACGGATCGCCGAGCGCTACACGTTGATCGAGTCCGCCGAGTCGACTCAAGGCCCTTCGCGCTACTGGCGCCTGACCGAGGCACCGCAGATTCGTCTGGGGTTCATTTCGCCCCACAGCCACAACTTTTGCGGCACCTGCAATCGGGTTCGGTTGACGGTGGAAGGTCGTCTGTTGCTGTGTCTGGGCAATGAGCACTCCGTCGATCTCAAGGCCGTATTGCGCAGCCACCCCGGCCATCCCGAGCGCCTGGAAAAAGCCATCATCGAGGCGATGAAACTCAAACCCTATCGGCACAATTTCGAAGTGAACGACGATGTCCAGGTGGTTCGCTTCATGAACATGACGGGCGGCTGAACACCATGATCGTTAGACCCAAACCCAATCTGATCGGCGTCCTGACTTCACTCAAGGGCTCGATCGCCAAACGAATTGCCTGGCGCAGCCTTTTGGTAACGCTGCTCGCTTCGGCCATCGTACTCATCGAAACACTGCACCCGAGCTATTTTTCCAAGGTCAGTGCAACGCCTTTCACCCTGCTCGGTTTGTCGTTGTCGATCTTCATGAGCTTTCGCAACAACGCTTGCTACGACCGCTGGTACGAAGCGCGCAAAGCCTGGGGCGACATGCTGGTGGACATTCGCTCGATGGTGCGCGAAACCCAGGTCATCAAGGACGCGAACGAGCGACACAATATCCTCAGCAACCTCTGCGGCTTCGCCCATGCGCTCAATGCAAAACTGCGCAAAGAAAACGAACTGGCGGCCAGTGGTGAATGGCTGAACCCGATACCCAAGGACAACGCTGCGGACTTCAGCGGGCAGATTCTGCTGCAGGTCGGTCAACAGTGTTCGGCGCTCGCCGAGTCAGGCGCGGTCAATGAATGGCGCTATACGCTCATGGCCAACCATTTGACCCGCCTGACCCAGGTGCAAGCGGTCTGTGAACGGATCAAACACACACCGCTGCCCTTTCCCTACACCTTGCTGCTGCACCGGACCATCTACCTGTTCTGCATTTTGCTGCCCTTCGCGATGGCCGAGCCGCTGGGCTGGCTGACACCGATTTTCACCGCCATTGTCAGCTATACCTTTTTCGGTCTGGATGCGATTGGCGATGAATTGGAAGACCCGTTCGGGCGCGATGAAAACGACCTGCCCACCGATGCATTGGTGCGCAGCGTCGAACGGGATGTGCTGGCGGCGCTTGGCGTGACGCAACTGCCACCGCAGCTGGAGCCGGTGGACTATGTGCTTAGTTGATGGGTTTCGTTAATGCCCGCCAGTGAAGTAATTTCCCCGGCAACACACACCTTGTAGCAGCTGGCGAAGCCTGCGTTCGGCTGCGAAGCAGTCGTAAAACCTGAGAATGAGGTAGCCCTGAAGGACCGCATTGCCTGATTTCACGACTGCTTCGCAGCCGAACGCAGGCTTCGCCAGCTGCTACAGAGTGCGTTACGTGTTTTAGAACAATTCGCTGAAGGGAATAAACCGCGCCGTGTCGCCGACTTCCAGCGTGCAGCCCTCTGGAATTTCCACCAGCCCATCCGCCCATGAGGCGCCCAGCAACACGCCGGAACTCTGGTTCGGATAAAGCACCGCTCGACCCGCCTCCAAACGGGCTCTGAGGTACTCCCGGCGGCTGCCCGGTTTGGGCCAGGCAAAGCCGACGCTGATCGGGAAGCTCAATGGCGTGACGTCTTCGACACCCTGAATCCGCAACACATAAGGTCGCGCCAACAGGCCAAACGTCACCAGCGTCGACGTCGGGTTACCGGGCAGTCCGATGACGGGCACGGTGCCAAAATGGCCCACGGTCAACGGCTTGCCCGGTTTGATCGACAGCTTCCAGAGCAGCGGCTTACCGCACTCACGCAGCACCTGCCCGAGGCAATCGGCGTCACCGGCGGACACCCCGCCCGTGGTCAGAATCAAGTCCGCCGCGTGCTGCAACTGTTCGAGCTTGAGACGCGTCTGCCGGGCATCGTCAGGAAGAATGCCGGCATCGATGACCTCGCAACCCAATGCACTCAGCCAATGGCTCAACAAGGTGCGGTTGCTGTTGTAGATACTGCCGGGTTTGAGCGGCGTTCCTGGATCGACCAGCTCATCACCCGTGGAGAGCAAGGCGACCCGTGGCCGCCGCACGACGTGCACATGGGTGCAGCCCTGAGCCGCAGCGACCGCCAACTCGAAAGGCCCCAATCGCTTGCCGGCCAGCAGCAGTACTTGCCCGGCACGGTTCTCCTGGCCTTGCGGGCGGATATTGTCACCCATCGCCAGCGGTTGCTTGAAGCTGACGCGGCCGTCGTCCAGCACCTGGGTGTTTTCCTGCATCTCCACGCAGTTGGCCCCTGACGGTACGGGGGCTCCGGTGAAGATGCGGACGCAGGTTCCCGGGCGTAGCGCTTCGGGGGCGCGGCCGGCAAAAATCTGCTGCGACACGGTCAGTGGTTCGCCATGCCAGTCGTTCACATTCAGGGCATAACCATCCATGGCGCTGTTCGGCCAGGGCGGCAGGTCCATCGTCGCCAGCAAATCATTGGCCAGCACCCGTTGCCGAGCTTCGCTCAAAAGCACGGGCTCGCTGTCTTGAAGACGTTGTGCCTCAGCCATCTCCAGCAACCGCGCAATGGCCTCTTCCACCGGCATCAGCGCTGACCGATTCATCCCCGTGACCCGCAGGCTTGCACAGGCTTGAGGTGCGGCACGAAATTACACGGACGGTGGCGGGCGTCCAGTTGCTCGGCAAGAATGCCTTCCCACGCCGTGCGACAAGCGCCTGTGGACCCTGGCAGGCAGCACACCAGCGTGCCATTGGCCAGCCCGGCCAAGGCCCGGCTCTGCACCGTGGACGTGCCGATGTCGAGGATGGAAATCGCCCGGAACAACTCACCAAAGCCATCAATCTGTTTATCCAGCAAGCAGGCCACCGCCTCAGGTGTGCTGTCGCGGCCGGTGAACCCGGTGCCCCCGGTAATCAACACCACCTGAATCCCTTCATGGGCAATCCAGTGCGCGACTTGCGCGCGGATTTTGTACAGGTCGTCCTTCAACAGGTTTCGTTCACTCAGGGTATGACCGGCTTCCAGCAACCGGCTGACCAGTAATTGCCCGGACGTGTCATTGGCATATTCACGGGTATCGCTGACAGTCAGCACGGCAATATTCAACGGTATAAACAATGCATCCGATTTCACGCTCATGTCATTCTCCGACCGATATAAGTTAAATAACTTTCAGAGACTAAAGCGCTTAAACGCTGACTGTCTAATCACTCTAACCAACCAGACTATCGAGCGCCTCTATCGATAAATAGTGTGTATCAAGTGTAAATAACCCGCCGCTGATAGAGCCCATCGATAACCCCTTAAATACTGCTGATTGGACGCATGACAAGGACAGTGAGATCGTCTGCGCCTAACGCCATCAGCCCAGCCTTGTGTCTACGGCACCTGAGTCAATACTTACCTCTCATTCCTCCGTCAGCAGGTGCCATCATGGACATCAAACAACTCAAGTTCCTGATTGCCCTGGAGCAGACCCGACACTTCGGGCAGGCCGCCGCGCGCTGCCACATCACTCAGCCAACCCTGTCCATGCGCTTGCGCAACCTGGAGGATGAACTGGACCTGGTGCTGGTCACCCGGGGCCAACGCTTCGAGGGTTTTACCCAGGCCGGTGAGCGTGTGCTGGCATGGGCCAAGACATTGCTGGCCGCCCACGACGGGCTCTTCGCTGAAGCCGCCGCGTGCCGTGGCCAGTTGGTCGGCAACTTGCGTCTGGGCCTGGTGCCGCTGAGCAGCTTCAATCCCGTCAGCTACATTCAGGGCCTTAACCGCAGCTTTCCCGAGCTGAAATTCAGCCTGTGCTCCCTCAGTTCAGACGAGATCATCGAAGGTCTTGGCAACAATCAACTGGACCTGGGCGTGTGCTACCTGGATCACGTCAATCCGAATTATTTCGAGTCTTTCGAAATCGGCGAGACCCGCGTCGGCCTGCTGTACGACACGCGTCACTTCCATTTCGAAGGCACTGAAATGAGCTGGGAAGACGCCGCCGAACTGCCCCTGGGGATGATCAGCAACGGCATGCACTATCGAAAATCCATCGATCTGAGTTTCCGCAGCCGTGGGCTCAACCCGCAGCCGATACTGGAAAGCGATTCGACCTACCAGTTGCTCCAGGCGATTCACGAAGGCTTCTGCTGCGCCATCATGCCGTTGGACAGCGGTCTGGAAGAGCCCATCGAGCATCTGGGGTTCATCAACCTGCCGGATGCCAGTGTGCTTGCGCCCCTGGGCCTCGTCATGCGCAAAACCGAGCCTCGATCGGCCATTGCCGAGAAATGTTTTGCTGAAGCCAAACTGCTTTTCAGTCCAAAAAGTTAATACTGATTATTCACAACTAATAACTCATATCGGACTTGATGATCGACACAACCAATCACCGAATCGGAACAAGCGATTAGACGCACTCGTTGAATATCCGTAGCCTGAACTTAGTCCAGTGCTGCGGGGATTTATCATGGCGTGCCAAGTTGAACAAACACGTGAACTAACCGACGCAAACGCACCTGCGCCAAAGCCTTTGCACGTCACTTATAAAGAATACGATTCGAACGCGTCAGTCGCTCAAGCGGCGCTGGCCTCCGAGATTGCCCTGGCGATCACTTACAACGGTTTGAGCCAGGCCGTGATGATGGTGTCGCCCGGAAACCTCGAGGACTTCATTCGCGGGTTCAGCGTCAGCAACGACATCGTCGAAGACCTCAGCGAAATCTACGATGTCCGTCTCTCGCATTTCGACCAGGCCTGTCAGGCAGATGTGCAGATTTCCAGTCGCGCTTTCTGGGCACTGAAAAATCATCGCCGGCAAATGGCGGGCACCAGCGGTTGCGGCTTGTGCGGCGTGGAAGCGCTGGAGCAGGCGCTGCCTCAACTGGAGATTCTGCACCCTGCCGCGCTGCCACCGGCGGAGCACTTGCACGGCATCCGCGATCGCATCGAACAGGCTCAGCAAATGGCCCGCAGCAGCGGTGCCCTGCATGCGGCGCTGTACTTCGATGCGCATGGCGCGGCGCTAGTGTGCCGCGAAGACATCGGCCGCCACAACGCGCTGGATAAATTGATCGGCGCCCTGCAACACGCCGGCATCAATACGCGCAGCGGCTTCACGGTGGTGACCAGCCGCTGCAGCCTGGAACTCATTCACAAAGCCGTCAGGGCGAAGCTTGGCACGCTGGTCAGCTTGTCGGCGCCCACCGCGCTGACCGTGCAGTGGGCCCTCAAACATCGCCTGAACCTGATCCACGTCCCCCATCGAAACGCGCCACGCATTTACAGCCCGGTTTAACGGGATTAGCGCTCTCTTGTGAGCGCAGGAGTTAGACATGACAGAAAACGCGAATACCCCATCCAACCGCTTGACCCACCTCGACAGCCAGGGCCGCGCGAACATGGTCGATGTGAGTGAAAAAACTTCGACCCTGCGTGAAGCCCAGGCACACGCCTGGGTGCGTATGCGCCCCGAGACTTTGAAGCTGATTCAGAACGACGGCCACCCGAAAGGCGATGTGTTTGCCGTCGCCCGGATCGCCGGCATCATGGCGGCCACATGTGCAAAGCGGTGGATCGCGGCATGGTCATTGGCGAAATCCGTCTGCTCAGCAAACACGGTGGCCGTTCGGGGAAATTCCAGTGGGAGGACGCACAATGATTCTGATCAGTTACTTCGCTCGTTATCGCGAGCAGCTGAACCTTGACGGTGAAAAGCTGCCATTGGCCGCCACCCTCAAAAGCATCGACGACGTCCGCCAACTGCTGATCGCGCGCGGCGGTGTCTGGGCAGAGGTGCTGGGTGAAAGCAACCTGATGTGCGCCCTGAACCAGGAGCTGTGCCACCCGGATCAGGCAATCGAGGACTTTGACGAGATCGCCTTTTTTCCGCCGGTGACCGGGGGCTGAAGCATGACGCGCTTCACGCCTCCACCTGCACCACCTCAATCCCGAGTTTTTGATAGTCCTCGACATTGCCCGACGCCACGTGGCGCTCGGTGATCAGGGTGTGAATGCGCTGGCACGGCGCAACAACAAACGGCTCTACCGCCCCCAGTTTGTCGGCGGTGGTAACGGCAACGACATGGGAAGCGCTGGCGAGCATCGCCTGTTTGACCGGCACCTCGTCGAAATGCAGGGAGCTGATGCCGACTTCCGGGTGAATCGCGCAGACACCGGTGAACAGCAAATCAGCCTTGATGCCCTCGATCAGCCGCAACGTTTCATGTCCGCTGGCCGACAGGGTCGCGGGGTTGAGTTGCCCACCGGCCAGAATCACCGTGATGCCTTTGTATTCGGCCAGGGTGATCGCGATCATCGGGGACGCGGTGACGGCCGTAATGGCAATGTCCGACGGTAGAGAACGGGCGATCTGCAGCGTCGTGCTCCCCGAATCGAAAATCACAATCTGGCCGTTGTGTACCTGGCGTGCGGCCAGTTGCGCCAAGTGTATTTTCACCTCATCGGTTTCGCTGACGCGGGTGAAATAATCCTTGCCGGTATCCTTGGGCCGCGGCAGTGCCCCGCCGTGCACCCGCTGCACCAGCCCTGCGGTGGCCAGCTCCGCCAAGTCACGGCGAATAGTATCTTCGGACACCACGAAATGCTGGCTAAGCTCACTAGCCATGACCTTGCCATCACGTTCGAGAATCAACAGGATTTTTTGCCGGCGCAGATGAGGGAGCTCGGCGGCTGAGTGTGAGTCGTGCATGCTTTCGCCCGTTTTTGCGCGTAATTGCGTGTTTGTGCGAGACTAGCCAAAGCGCGGGATAAACACAAACCAGTCGGCTATCAATTGTTTCGATGATTCAAATCATTAAGCCGAATTTTTTATTTGTTTGTGACCTATTCAAGATGGCGCCATCACACATGTTTTGGATGAAAACTTCATGAATCTAAATTTTGCCTTTGCCTGCATGATCGTGGTCTCGTTCGCGATTGCGTTGGGTCACGCCTGATCAGCGGAAACCAAGGGGTTAGCGAATCAGAGGGGTCGAGCGCCGCGGTGCTTGGGGAACGCCGGAAGAAAAGCCATAAGCCTTGCCAAACATGGTCTATAACCAATGTCTACATGATTTGGATCAGGGAACCTTGAAGTCTCCCTCGCTAAATTGATCTCTTGAAAAAAGCCGACAAGTGACTGTCCGCTAGGAGATTCCTCGCATGAAAACCCTGAAAATTGCCGCCAGTGATTCCGCGTTCGATTGTTTCCAAACCTCCCGGGAAGTGATTCCGCTCAATCAAACCGACTACACCGACGTCGCGGTTGCGGTGTTCTCTGTGGAGGATGTGCTGGGAGACGCCTTGGGCGTCCTGCAACGTACCGGTTTCGATATCCCCATTTTTCTCGTCGCCTCCCCCGGTTCCGGCAACCGCGCCCGGGAGGTTTACAAGCACCTGCAAGATGTTCTGCTTCAGGTGAATGGCATTTTTGACCCCTCGCGCAACAACGCCGAATACCATGGCAACCAATTGGAGACGGCGGCAAAAGCCTATGAAGAAAGTCTCCTGCCGCCCTTCTTCGACGCGCTAAAGCACTACACCGAATCAGCCAACGCGACGTTCGCCTGCCCGGGTCACCAGGGCGGCCAGTTTTTCCGCAAACACCCGGCTGGCCGGCAGTTTTTCGACTTCTTCGGCGAGACCCTGTTTCGCGCCGATATGTGCAACGCCGACGTAAAACTTGGCGATCTGCTGATCCATGAAGGCCCGGCACTTCTGGCGCAAAAGCACGCGGCGCAGGTGTTCAACGCCGACAAGACCTACTTCGTGCTCAATGGCACATCGGCCTCCAACAAGGTGGTCACCAATGCGCTGCTCACGCCTGGCGACCTGGTGCTGTTCGACCGCAACAACCACAAATCCAATCACCAGGGTGCATTGATCCAGGCAGGCGCGACCCCGGTTTACCTGGAAACCGCGCGCAACCCTTATGGGTTCATCGGCGGGATTGACGCGCATTGTTTCGAAGAAGATTACCTGCGCGAACTCATCCGTGAAGTTGCACCGGACAAGGCCGAGCTGCCACGGCCGTTTCGCCTGGCGATCATTCAGCTGGGCACCTATGACGGCACCATCTACAACGCCAGGCAAGTCGTCGATCGCATCGGCAAACTGTGCGACTACATCCTGTTTGACTCGGCGTGGGTGGGCTACGAACAGTTCATCCCGATGATGAAGGATTGCTCGCCGCTGCTGCTGGATCTGCATGAAAACGATCCCGGCATCTTTGTCACTCAATCGGTGCACAAACAGCAGGCGGGGTTTTCCCAGGCGTCGCAGATCCACAAAAAAGATCGCCATATCAAGGGCCAGGCCCGTTATTGCAACCATGCGCAGCTAAACAACGCTTTCATGGCCCAAGCCTCTACCAGCCCGTTTTACCCGCTGTTCGCCTCACTGGATGTGAACGCGCGCATCCATTCCGGCCGCAGTGGCCTGCGCCTGTGGGAAGACTGTGTGAAGTTCGGCATCGAGGCGCGCAAGTTGATTCTGGAAGCGTGCACCCTGGTTCGCCCCTTCGTGCCGGACACCATTGACGGGCGCCCCTGGCAGGACCATCCGACCGAAAACATCGCCAACGACATCCGGTTTTTCGAATTCCATCCGAAGGATCGCTGGCATGCCTTTGGCGGTTACGCCGACAAGCAATACTTCATCGACCCCTGCAAGTTGCTGTTCACAACACCCGGCATCGACCCGATCGATGGCAGTTACACCGACTTCGGTATCCATGCCGGCATCCTCGCCAACTTCCTGCGCGAGAATGGCATCGTTCCGGAAAAGTGCGACCTGAACTCGATTCTGTTCCTGCTCACCCCGGCTGAAGACTGGGCGAAGATGACTCACCTCGCCGCACAGATCGCGCGCTTTGAACGCTTTATCAGTGATGACGCGCCAATGAGCCGGGTGTTGCCGGCCATCTATGCGAAGCATCAGGAGCGCTATCGCAACTACACCATTCGCCAACTCTGCCAGGAGATGCACGACCTCTACCGCACCCACAACGTCCAGCAATTGCAGAAGGCAATGTTCCGCAAGGAACACTTCCCGAAAAAGGCGATGAACCCGCAAGCAGCACAGTTCGAATTCATCCGTGGCAACGTCGAACTGGTGGCGCTGGCAGACGCGGAGGGTCGCATCGCTGCCGAAGGTGCCCTTCCCTATCCACCCGGCGTACTCTGCGTGGTGCCCGGGGAAATATGGGGCGGTGCGGTGCTCAAGTACTTCCTGGCGCTGGAGGAAGGTATCAACTCACTGCCCGGCTTCACGCCGGAACTGCAGGGCGTGTACTTGAAACAGGAAGGTGATCGCATTCGAGCCTATGGGTACGTGATCAAGACGTGAGTCTTCACACCTCCAGCGGTGTGTCAGCCCGGGGTTGAGCGTGATGGCGAGTGGATATCTGCGCGAAGCCGATTATGCTTCAGGAAACCTTGCAGCGATGCGAGGCCGTCAGCCTGTGTGCATGCTTCGCGCAATCCGTAATCCGACGACATCAGCCCCAGGGCCTGGGTGCGGCAAAAAAGTAACGAGGTACTCCGGCCTATAACAAGAACGACGGAGAAGACTCATGGCCGCAATCGACAACACTTCCACGAGCAGCGCGCCCCACCACGGGATCACCAAGGAGGAGCGCAAGGTCATTTTCGCCTCGTCCCTGGGCACCGTGTTCGAGTGGTACGACTTCTACCTTTACGGCTCTCTCGCCGCAATTATTGCGAAGCACTTCTTCGCCGGCGTCAATGAGACAACCTCCTTCATCTTCGCGCTGCTCGCGTTCGCCGCGGGCTTCGCGGTACGCCCCTTCGGCGCCATCGTATTCGGTCGACTGGGCGACATGATCGGGCGCAAACACACCTTCCTCATCACCATCGTGATCATGGGTATCTCCACGGCCGTGGTGGGCTTTTTGCCCGGCTACGCGACCATCGGCGTGGCGGCGCCGATCATCCTGATCTCCTTGCGCCTGTTGCAAGGCCTGGCCCTGGGCGGTGAGTACGGCGGCGCGGCGACCTATGTCGCCGAGCATGCGCCGAAAGGCAAACGCGGCTACTTCACCTCGTGGATTCAAACCACCGCGACCCTTGGGCTGTTCCTTTCGCTGCTGGTGATCCTCGCTTGCCGCACGGCACTCGGCACCGAAGCGTTCGAAGCCTGGGGCTGGCGGATTCCGTTCCTGCTGTCGATCCTGCTGCTGATCGTCTCGGTGTACATCCGCTTGCAACTCAGCGAGTCGCCGGTGTTCTTGAAGATGAAAGCCGAAGGCAAGTCCTCCAAGGCGCCGCTGACCGAATCTTTCGCCCGCTGGGACAACCTCAAGATCGTGATCATGGCCCTGCTCGGCGGCACTGCCGGCCAGGCCGTCGTCTGGTACACCGGGCAGTTCTATGCGCTGTTCTTCCTGCTGCAGACGCTGAAGATCGACCCGCAAACCGCCAACCTGCTGATTGCCGGCTCCCTGCTGATCGGCACGCCGTTCTTCGTCATATTCGGCAGCCTGTCCGATCGCATCGGCCGCAAGGGCATCATCATGGCCGGCTGCATCCTGGCGGCAGTGACCTACTTCCCGATCTTCCATGCGTTGACCCAATACGGTAACCCCGACGTGTTCATCGCGCAGGAGAAGAACCCGGTCACGGTGGTCGCCGATCCCGGCCAGTGCTCATTCCAGTTCGACCCGGTGGGCAAGGCCAAATTCACCAGCTCCTGCGACCTCGCCAAGACCGTGCTGGCGAAGAAGGCCATTCCCTACAAGAACGAGAAAGCCGAACCGGGCACCGTCGCGCAGGTGCGCATCGGCGACAAGGTGATCCAGAGCTTCGAGGGCACCGGCATGCCGGGCGCCGACTTCAAGGCCAAGAACGACGCCTTCGCCGCCACGCTTGGCACCGCGCTCAAGGACGCCGGCTACCCCGAGAAGGCCGACCCGGCCAAGACCAACTACCCAATGGTGCTGCTGCTCCTGACCATCCTGGTGATCTACGTGACCATGGTCTACGGCCCGATCGCCGCCTGGCTGGTGGAACTGTTCCCGGCGCGCATCCGCTACACCTCGATGTCACTGCCCTACCACATCGGCAACGGATGGTTCGGCGGCTTTCTGCCCACGGTGGCGTTCGCCATGGTGGCGGCCACGGGTGATATCTACTATGGGCTGTGGTACCCGATTGTCATCGCTGTGATGACGGCCATTCTTGGCACGTTCTTCCTGCCGGAAACCAAGGATCGGGAAATTCATCACACCTAAGGTTGTCACCTGCCCTCTCCCGTGTGGGAGAGGGCAAAGCGCCAACGCAGACCATTCGAGCGATTCGCGACTTCATTGCGCAGTAATCTCGGTTACTTGCGCCGCAACACGCACTGTGTAGCAGCTGGCGGAGCCTGCGTTCGGCTGCGAAGCAGTCGTGATGTCCAGACAATGCGATGCTTCAGGAAAACCGTGTGTTCAGGTTTAACGACTGCTTCGCAGCCGAACGCAGGCTTCGCCAGCTGCTACACAGAACGGGGCGCAATTGATCTATTGGTTCGGCTCGTCAGGAGCGCAACACGCCGATCGCCCGCCGATACTTTTCAATACGCTCCAGGTCTTCCCACGACGGCTGCGCGATCCGCGACAGATCGCTGTTCTCTTCAAGGTCCGCCAGTTTCACCACCCGGCCTATCGGGTTCTGCGCCGCGCGTTCGACGAAGGCTTCATAGGACTCACCCGCCACTTTGGTCACCGACTCGATGGCTGTCAGAACGGCTTCGCTGAAGCCTTCCTTGCGTAGGTCATCAAGGCTGATGCCACTGTCTTCGACCACGTCATGCAGCACCGCGACGATGCGTTCTTCCAGCGTTGTGACCCGTAACATGACTTTCAGCGGATGCAGGATGTAAGGGTTTCCGCCCTTGTCGACCTGCCCTTCATGCGCGGTGGCGGCAATGGCAATGGCGCGTTCCAGTGTTTGAGTCATCTCGCAGTTCCCAGGCTTGAATGCCTTAACGGTCGTTGGGTTAGCGCAACACAATGCCTTCCTCAAGCGCTGAGGCGACAATATCTTGAGCAGGCACGTTGATCCAGGTTGCAGCATCGATTTCGCCCACTGACGCAAGCCAGCGCCCAACCATCTGATAACCGAGCGTATAGCCAAGCCATTTCGGGTGAGCACCCAACCCGAAGAACCACTCGCCGTGGTTGTAGTGCGTGGACTCAAGGGTCTTCAGGTCTACCGGGGAGCGAAGCAGATCGGAGCCGGTAACGGCACACTCCCAAGGCTCTGGGTCGCTGCCGAGCAAATGCCGGACGAACTGGCCGGCAAGTCCCTCGCTGACCAAGGCTTCGCCTAACGTCCAGCCGTAGCCAGGCCCCGCCATGCGCAGACAATGATGAACTTCATGGACGATTTGTCGATGCAGCGTGCCCGTGCGCAGGCTTGGCAACAAATTAGGATTGTCCGGATCGATGCTCATCGTGAACATGGTGCTTCGATACGCTCGCCCCACGAGGCCCATTTCAGGAATGGTCTCGCCAGGGAGCCGCTGGATCAACACATCGAGTCGCGGAGGCGTCATCAGACGGGAGACTGTCTTGTAAGCGGCGTCAAATTCGCCGATCAGATCGGAGCGAAGTTCAGCAAGACTCCCCGAGGCTTCCAGCCAATGCAGTGTCCATGCGTCCATTGTTACCTCTGAAAAACTGTCACGAAGCCTAAAAACTCAGCCCAACAGATGCTGTGAGATGAGTTTGGAGATCTCGACCATCGACGTCCTCCCAGTGAATTCAAACTTCACTCTGCCCAGCGCCGAGAAGTAGATTTCCAGCTCAGAATCCAGGTCGAAGGTGCCCGAGGTTTCCACGGAGTAGGCGACGATGTTTTTGTAAGGCAACGAAGTGAAGTCTTTTTTGCTGCCGGTGATGCCTTGCACGTTCACCGCGATGATTCGCTTGTTGGTAAACACCACGCCGTCGCGCATGGATTTATAGGCATCAATGACCTGCTCGCCGTCCAGCAGCAGCGCGGTGACTCGCTCCGCGTACTCGTTGTTTTGCTTGAGTTTGAAAAAGCCTTTGTTGTTGAAATCGATCATCCGTCATCCCCTTCCTTAAAGAGTGTTCCCTGGATTGCCAGCGCGTGGCGCGGCGAGCATACCATCGGGCCTGCGCTTTTTGCGCCCTCTCCCACAGCGGATCTGAAAAACCAATGGAACCCCGCGCCTCATCGCGTTTTCGAAAGCCTATCAGCGCTGATCTTTGATCAAACAAGGCGCCATTGGAGAGGAAACCCCGATGAACAGTAGACTGCTGTTTCTGCTTGCCAGCCTGAGCCCAACCCTGGTCATGGCTGAGGGCTGTGACGTGCTGACCCGCTCCCAAAGCCCTTCCGTGCCGGTAGTCGAAACGCATAGCTGCTATGAGTACGAAGGCATGCCGGTGAGTTCCATTGATTGGTCATGCAGCAACGAGAGCAAAGACATGCTGACCAGCACCAAGAAAAAAGTCGAACAATGCGCCGATCATTCTCAGGCCACTTGCATCGCGACGTTGACGCAAGAATCGCTGGCCAATCCTCACTCCACCAGCAAGGACAAGAGCAGCACATCGCTGAACATTCCGAACAATGCGAAGGTCACTACGTATTACTACGGCGCTGAGCACTTGAGTCAGGCGAAAATTGATTGCGAGTCGGGTGGTGGTCACTGGAAAGCGCAGTAACCGCTCAGTTAACCCTTAACCGCCGCTTCAATCCCAGCGACGTCGATCTTTCCCATCTCCATCATGGCGTCGAACGCGCGCTTGGCCACTGCTTGATCAGGATTGGTTATCGCGGCGGTCAGAACGCGTGGTGTGATCTGCCATGACACTCCCCACTTGTCCTGGCACCAGCCGCATACATTTTCCTGGCCACCATTTCCGACAATCGCGTTCCACAAGCGGTCCGTTTCGGCTTGGTCGTCGGTTGCAACCTGGAACGAAAAAGCCTGGTTGTGCTTGATCGCCGAGCCCCCGTTCAGTCCGAGACAAGGGATGCCCATCACCGTGAACTCGACCGTCAAGACATCGCCCTGCTTGCCCGCCGGATAGTCGCCAGGCGCGCGAAGGACCGCTCCCACAGCGCTGTCGGGAAACGTTTTGGCGTAGAACGTCGCAGCGTCCAGCGCGGTGCCGTCGTACCACAGACAAATCGTGTTTTTGCTGATCATCGCGGTTCTCCAGAAAAGAAACGGGTACGTGCATTCTGGTACGGATACGCCTTTCGTGCACCTTGAAGGTAGAAAACCCCAAGCGATCACCTAAGCTCTAAGGGGAGATTTTGCGCTGCTACAAATTGATAGCTCCACGCTATGGAGCACGCTCCATTAATGCGATTTTCATGGACTGCCGATTCCAGGAAGGTAGCCATCCACCCCAAAAGGAGCCACTCATGTTCAAGCCCGGTCACCTGAACCGTACTAATGCTCCTGGCACTCCCGGAGTCCCGGAATACAACATTGATGTCTTCTATGAAGTCCGCCGCGACCCCAAGGAAGGCATGCTGATGCACTTCAAGATGGACGGAGCGGTATCAGGTAAAAGCTTCACTGAAGAATTCGATATGCACCGCGACACGGCCTTCAACTTCGCCAGCCGCGTGGCAAAGGCTGCGGCCAAGCATGGAGTGCCCGCCAATGCCAGTCTCATCATGCGCGGGCACAAGGAATACGACGCGATGTTCGAGGATATTCGCGACAAACTCGGCGTCCAACCGGGCGATCCAGTCAATCTGGATAACGCGGAGAAAGACCGTCGCTGAGTGACGCCAATGCCACTCAGCGCGCCTCGTCCACCGGATGGATCACGAGGTAGCTGTCGACGGCATCGTCGATGGTTGGAAAGAACGCCGATTCGCCAAGCCGTGCGAACAGCCCGAATCGCTTCAGCTTGTCCTTGACCGGGTCCTTCATCTCGGCCACGCACAACTTGATGCCCGCCGCGTGCAAGGTGTCGTCCAGTTCAGCCAACACGTCGGCAGAGGTCACGTCCACACTGGTGACGGGTTCGGCCGCAACGACCAACCAGCGCACGGGCGTAGGCGATGTCGCCACTGCGGCAAGCACCCGGTCATTGAACAGTTCGGCGTTGGCGAAAAACAACGGCGCATCCCAGCGAAACAACACCAGGCCGGGGATAAGGCTCGCGTCGGGATAGCGCTGGATGTCGTGGTAGCCCTTGACCCCCTCGGCTTGCCCCAGCACCGCGGAATACGGCCGCCAGCCATCCCACAGAAATTCGATCACGGCGATCACGATGGCCAGGCCGATGCCCTCGATCGCGCCGAACACGGCCACGCCGACGGTGCAGACGATCGACAACCAGAACTCCCAGCGCTGGATGCGATAAATGCGCCGCAGGTCGGCCACTTCAATCAGGCCGATGGCCGAGGAGATTACGACCGCTGCCAGCGCGCTGCTGGGCAAACTCTGCAACAGGTTCGGCGCCACCATCAGCAATAAGGCAACGGCCAACGCGCCGACGACTCCGGTCAACTGGGTTTTGGCGCCTGCGGCTTCGGCCACGGGGGTACGTGACGAACTGCTGCTGATTGGAAAGCCCTGGAAAAATCCAGCCGCCAGATTGGCAAAACCGAGCCCCGCCATCTCCTGGTTCGGATCGACATAGGAACGGGTCCGCGCCGCATAGACACGAGAGAGCACGCTGGTGTCGGCGAACGACACCAGGGCGACGGCAAAACCGCCGATGAGTACGGGTACAATATCGGCTTGGGTGATCCAGGGGATGGCGAACGCAGGTAAACCTTGTGGAAGAGCACCGAGGACCGACACACCCGCGCGCGTGCCAAGGTCCAGCACGCCGACGGCGACGGTCGCGCCTGCCACGGCAATCAAGATGCCCGGCACGCGCTTGAAGCCCTTGAGCAGCAGGATCACGACCAAAGTGGCTGCGCCGATCATGAACGCGGTCCAGTTGGTCTTTCCTTCCATCACCGCGGTGACGATTGCCCATATGTTTCTCAGCGGGCCGTCGGACTCAATCGAAAAACCGAAAAACTTGGGCAGTTGGCTGATCAATACAGTCAGCGCGATGCCGTTCATGTACCCGTAGCGGATCGGTTTGGAAAGCAACTCCGTAACGAAGCCCAAACGCATGATGCCCGCCAGGATGCACACGGTGCCTGAAACGATCGCCATCATGCCCGCAAGGGCGATGGCGCGATGCGGGTCACCGCCCGACAGTGGCAGGACAACTGCCAGGATAACGGCGGCCAGTGAGGAGTCCGGGCCCAGCACCAGAATCCGGCTAGGCCCGAACAATGCGTAAGCGAGTAGCGGAACGATGGTCGCGTAGAGGCCATAAATGCCGGGTACGCCCGATGCCACGGCGTAAGCGATGCCGACGGGTACCAACATCGTGGTCAGCACCAGCCCGGCCATGATGTCGTGACGCAACCAGGCAACCTGATACCCGCGCAGCGTGCGAAGTCCAGGAAGCCAGCGGCTCCAGCCGGATTGCACGCCGGTATTGCGATGTGCAATCCGGCCCGGTTCCGGGACGGGAGGCGAAGAATCCGAATCGCTCATAGGACTGTGCCTTTAGGTGTACAGCGCAGATTCGCTTAAACGTGCCTGTCAGAACTTTTCGGGCACTCGCCGGTGCGGGTAATCCGGGTCGCGATAGCCGCCTGGCTTCTGCCGTTTGGGCAGTATCACCTCCTCGCGCGCGACATCCTTGTACGGGATGCGGCTGAGCAAATCGGAGATGATGTTAAGGCGCGCCCGCCGCTTGTCGTTCGAGTTGGCCACCAGCCATGGGGCATGATCGGTGTCGGTTGCCTTGAACATGTCGTCACGTGCGCGCGAATAGTCATACCAGCGACTGTATGACTTGAGATCCATGGGGGTCAGTTTCCAGATTTTGCGCCCATCCTTGATGCGCTCCTGAAGTCGGCGGGTCTGCTCGTCTTCGCTGACTTCCAGCCAGTACTTGAGCAGGATCACGCCCGAGTCGACGATTGCACGCTCCACCAGAGGTGTTGTCTTCAGGAAACTGGCAACCTGCTGTTTAGTGCAGAACCCCATCACCCGCTCGACACCCGCCCGGTTGTACCAACTGCGATCGAAGATCACCACTTCGCCAGCCGCGGGCAAGTACGGCAGGTAACGCTGGACATACATCTGACTTTTCTCTCGATCACTCGGCGCCGTTAGCGCCACCACCCGAAAGACACGCGGGCTGACGCGTTCGGTAATCGCCTTGATCGTTCCGCCCTTGCCAGCGCCATCGCGCCCCTCGAAGACGATGCAGAGCTTGATGCCTTTGGCTTTTACCCACTCCTGTAACTTGACCAGTTCGACGTGCAGGGTGCGCAGTTGCTCAAGGTAATCCTTGCTCTTCAGCTTCGGGTTTTCAGCAGATTTACGCTTAGGGGCTTTTTTCTTGTCCTTTGCCATGATCGAGACCTCACCAATAAACAGCGTAGGGTTGCAATCTGCTCATCCACCGAGCGCGATGATCGCGGTGATTAGAACAGCGCCGGTGACTGCCAGCGCAATTGCGCCTTGCCACGGTTTTGCGCCAGCGTATTTCGCGAGCACCCAACCGGCGATGAACAGCACCCCGAGTCCGACCAGGTTAGACAGGCGCACGGCGAGCGCCGTCTGGTCGAGCAACAGAAACGGCACGACAAGCGGGAATGTCGAGAACACCACCAACAGGAAAACGCCCACAGCGCCCCTGAAATCATCCCAACCGAGGCGCGGCTGTACCGGCATCGATGAATACTCGACCAGGCGGCGCCGCAACGATTCCAGCTCTTCAGGGCCGGCCGCTGCTGCGAGACGCGGGGGTAACGCCTCGGCAATGAGCGCTTGCCCGGCGGCTGCGTCCGTCGCATCGCGCAGGTTGGTGCGAAGCGTACGGTTGCGTGTGCGCTCGATCAGGGTTCGCAGCAAATACATCACGGCGTCCGCGAGTCCCCAGGCGAGGTTGCAACCCAGCGCGGCGATCATCATCGTCCGTTCCGCCTCCTGACCAGACGTGGCCACGCTGATGGTTCCGGTGAAGGTCATTGCCATCAGCAGGCCGAAGATGACCTCCGTGACACGATCGACCGGATCAAGTACACGGGCCCGCTTTTGCTCTCCAGTGCTTTGCATGCGCTCATCCTCACCACGGCTGCGTCAGCGTGGTCCTGGTTTTCAGCCGTGCCAGGATGGCCAAGACCCGGCATCCGCAAGCACACCGAACAGCTTAGTTCAGACTTGACCTGTCACAACGCGGCGTATCGACAACGACTAAACTTTTGCGATTGAACCTTGTTCCCCAAGGAGATCTTCATGAGCACCGCGTCCCTGTCCGAACTCGATGCTGCTCTACCCGGTCTGGTCCGCAAGATCCGCGTGCTGGACGCCCTGGCCTGGCCGGATGGGGTTGAGGAAGCATTCCTGACACGTTGGCGCGCCGGGCAGGCAGAACTGCCCAGGGTCGAACTGCACCCGCGCGACCACAGCGCCGACATCGCCGCCCTCGAAGCCTTTATCGGCCGCTGCGATGAGGGCCATCCGGCCGGGCGCCACCTCGCCATGACGGCGCGCAGCTATGCCACCGCCGGGCACATGCTCGGTGCCATCGGCACACCCGACTTTACTCAGTATTCGTCAGCGCTGTACCGACGCCCGGACTTCTACTATTCGCGCCTGAAACTGAGCATGCTGGACGCGGCCCAATTCTTCCTCAAGACCACCGACGCCCTTCTGGGCGGAGCCCGGATTCCACCGTGCCCGGCAGAAATTCCGGCCGAGGTCTTCGCCGCCTGGATGCAGCCGGAACTCGACCGTTTCTTCGGACCGGGCCGGATCACGGTCGTGCTCGATCCGACCCTGGCCGCCAAGGCCATCGCTGGAGCGAGTCGCATCCGCCTGCGTGCCAGCGCCCTGTTCTCGGAACTGGACAAGAACCAGCTGTTGCAGCATGAGGCCTTCGTGCATGTCGCCACGGCACAAAACGGCGCACTCCAACCCAACCTCAAAAGCCTGGGCCTGGGGGCGCCACGCACGACCCAGACTCAGGAGGGCATCGCCACCCTGGCCGAGCTGTTCACCGGCAGCATGGACATCAACCGCCTGCGCCGCCTCGCCCTGCGCGTACTCGCGGTCCAGCAGGCGCTGGATGGCGCCGATTTCATCCAGGTATTTGAAGGTTTTCTCGCGGCCGGACAGTCGCAAGAGGAATCCTTCCGCTCGACCCAGCGGGTGTTCCGCGGCGCCGACCTGCGCGGCGGTTCGGCGTTCACCAAGGATGCCGCCTACCTGACCGGTTTGCTCGGCGTGCATACCCTGTTGCGCATCGCGATCCGCGACAACCGGCCGGAACTGGTGGGCCATTTGTTCGCCGGGCGCCTCAGTCTGGGGGATACCGTGCGCCTGGCCCCGCTCTTCGAGTCCGGCTGGCTGCAGGGGCCGGTCCATGTCCCGGCCTGGGCCTCCGATCTGCGTCTGCTCGCCGCCAACCTGGCCTTCTCCGCTTTTATTTCCCGGATCAAGCTGGATGTACTCGATCTGGAGGTGCTCATGGCCTTCGCCGACGAGCATGAAGCCGATGCCAGCGCCTAGCGTTTAAAGGGAGAGCCACCGAACCAAACGCTCTGCATCAGTTATTTATACTCAAATGCCAGCTTAATAATATTTTACCGATACCAGGGTGATCCCTAGTCTTGACCCCAAGAAATGGCAGGCCGTTACCGACCTAAATCCAACTTCGAAGGGTATTGAGATGACCACTGAAAAAATAAAAACAGATACGCTGATTGTTGGCGCCGGTCAGGCTGGCGTGGCCATGAGTGAACACCTGAGCAAACTCGGCGTGCCGCACCTGGTGCTGGAGCGCAACCGTATCGCCGAGCGCTGGCGCACCGGCCGTTGGGATTCGTTGGTGGCCAACGGTCCGGCCTGGCACGACCGTTTTCCCGGTCTCGATTTCGACGACCTCAGCCCCGACGACTTTGCCCCGAAAGAGCGGGTCGCCGACTACTTCGAAGCCTACGCCAAGAAATTCAACGCCCCGATCCGCACCGGCGTGGACGTGCTGAAGGTTGAGCGCAATGTCGGTCGCCCGGGCTTCACCATTGAAACCTCCGAGGGCGTGATCGAGGCCAACCGCGTGGTGGCGGCCACCGGGCCATTCCAGCGCCCTGTCATCCCGCCAATCGCGCCGAAAGATCAGCCATTCCTGCAGATCCACTCCGCCGACTATCGCAACCCGGCGCAGCTGCCCGAAGGCGCGGTTCTGGTGGTCGGTGCCGGCTCGTCGGGCGTGCAAATCGCCGATGAATTGCAGCGCGCCGGCAAGAAGGTCTACCTCTCTGTCGGCGCCCACGATCGCCCTCCTCGCGCCTATCGCAACCGTGACTTCTGCTGGTGGTTGGGTGTGCTCGGCGAGTGGGATCAGGCGGCGATGAAACCCGGCCGGGAACACGTCACCATCGCGGTCAGCGGTGCGCATGGCGGCCGCACGGTGGACTTCCGTGGTCTCGCCCATCGCGGCATGACGCTGGTGGGTTTGACCCAATCGTTCAATGGCGACGTAGCGACTTTTCAACCGAACCTTGCCGACAACCTGGCGCGTGGCGATGAGAACTATCTGGCGCTGCTCAATGCCGCCGATGCCTACATCGAACGCAACGGCCTGGACCTGCCGGAAGAGCCTGAAGCGCGCATTACCTTCCCGGATCCGGAGTGCGTGACCAACCCGATTCTTCAGCTCGACCTGGCCCAGGCCGGCGTGACCTCGATCATCTGGGCCACCGGTTTTGCCACGGATTACAGCTGGCTCAAGGTTGACGCCTTCAACGACAACGGCAAGCCGGCGCATCAGCGCGGCGTGTCGAGCGAAGCTGGCGTGTATTTCCTCGGGCTGCCATGGCAGTCCCGTCGCGGCTCTTCGTTCATCTGGGGCGTTTGGCATGACGCCAAGTACGTGGCTGATCACATCGCCATCCAGCGTTCATACCTCGACTACCACGATGCGGCGCAACGCGAGGCTGAAATCGCCCCGGTCGCCCATAAAACAACTGTCAGCGCTTGAGCCATTTTTCTTTAGGAGCTTCAAATGTCCACGCCAACCCATACCCGCATTCGCATGTTCAACACCAAAGAAACATACCCGAACCAGAGTCTGGACAATGACCTGTGCCAAGCGGTTCGGGCCGGCAACACCGTTTACGTTCGCGGTCAGGTCGGCACCGATTTCGAAGGCAAACTGGTAGGCCTCGGCGACCCGCGAGCGCAAACCGAGCAAGCCATGCGCAACGTCAAGCAGTTGCTGGAAGAGGCTGGTAGCGACCTCAGCCACATTGTGAAAACCACCACCTACCTGATCGATCCGCGGTATCGCGAGCCGGTGTATCAGGAAGTGGGCAAGTGGCTCAAAGGGGTGTTTCCGATCTCGACCGGGCTGGTGGTGTCGGCGTTGGGGCAACCGCAGTGGTTGATGGAGATTGATGTGATTGCGGTGATTCCTGAGTAAGGAAGTAGACCGAGGCGCGGCCTTCGCGAGCAAGCCCGCTCCCACAGGGGATCTTCAGCGAACACAAAATGTGTGAGCGACACAGATCAAATGTGGGAGCGGGCTTGCTCGCGAAGGCGTCCGCACAGACACCCACTTTGCCAAGGCTAAACAAGGAACCAAAACATGACCTTCTCCATCGCCGCCCGTTGCCCCGAAACCGGTCAGTTCGGCATTGCGATCAGCTCCTCCAGCATCGCCGTCGGCGCCCGTTGCCCCTGGCTACTGCCGGGTGTCGGCGCCGTTTCCACACAAAACATCACCCTGCCGTCGCTCGGCCCGGAAGTCCTTGCCCTCATGGAACAAGGCCTTGCACCGGCCGAGGCACTGGACAAGGTCCTGACCCGCAACGGCTACAGCCAATATCGCCAAATCACCGCGATTGACCACCTCGGCCAAACCGCCCACTTCAGCGGCGCACAAACCCTGGGCAACCACAACGCCGTGTCCGGCGATCAATGCGTCGCTGCCGGCAACATGCTGGCGGACCGATCAGTGATCGAAGCTATGGTCGAGGCATTCGAGCATGGCGAGGGTCAACTGACCGACCGCTTGCTCGCGGCCATGAAAGCAGCCATCGCGGCAGGTGGCGAAGCCGGGCCGGTGCATTCGGCGGCGGTGGTGGTGGTCGGCGAGCTGACCTGGCCGATCATCAACCTGCGGGTGGACTGGGCGGATCACGATCCAATCGGTCAATTAGAGAAACTCTGGGACGCCTATCGCCCACAGGTTCAGGATTACATCGACCGCGCCCTGGCCCCCGACAAATCCCCTGGCTACGGCGTCGCCGGAGACGACCGATGAGCAACAGCCTCGATTTGCTGAAAACGCTGGTGGCGTTCGACACCACGAGTCGCGAATCAAACCTGCACCTCATCGAGTTCGTCCGCGACTACCTCGAACGCTTCGACGTGCCTTGCGAACTGGTCTACAACGAGCCGCGCAGCAAGGCCAACCTGTTCGCGACCATCGGCCCGGCGGACCGGCCGGGCATCGTGCTGTCGGGGCACACCGACGTGGTGCCCGTCGACGGCCAGCCGTGGACCGTTGCACCGTTCGAACTCACCGAGCGCGACGGCAAACTGTACGGTCGCGGCACGGCGGACATGAAAGGCTACATTGCTTGCGTACTGGCCCTCGTTCCATCCTTGGTAAACGCCTCGCTGAGGCTGCCGGTGCATATCGCGCTTTCGTACGATGAGGAAGTCGGTTGCCTCGGTGTGCGTTCGTTGCTATCGGAATTGGAAAAGCGTCCAGTCAAACCGATGCTCTGCATCATCGGCGAACCGACCGAGCTCAAACCGGTGCTTGGCCATAAAGGCAAACTGGCGATGCGCTGTGATATTCACGGTGAAGCGTGCCATTCGGCCTACGCGCCGCTCGGGGTCAATGCGATTGAATACGCCGCCGAACTGATCGGTGAACTGGGGAGGATTGGCAACCGGCTCAAAGCGCCCGAGTATCACGACGCGCGTTTCGATCCGCCGTTCAGTACCGTGCAAACCGGTGTGATTTCCGGCGGCAAAGCCCTGAACATCGTCCCCGCCGATTGCCGCTTCGACTTCGAAATCCGCGCCCTGCCCTCGCATGATCCGAGTGAGGTTGCACAGGAGCTGAAGGCCTATGCCGAGCAGCAGGTTTTGCCGCGCATGCGTGCGGTGAGTGAACAGAGCGAGATTCGCTTCAGCGAGTTGTCGGCGTATCCCGGTTTGGCGACCGATGCGCACAGCAAAGCGGCCGAGATGATTGCTGCGTTCTCAGGCTCTCGAGAATTTGGCACGGTAGCCTTCGGAACCGAGGGCGGACTATTCGACGCGGCAGGCATTCCCACCGTCGTCTGCGGCCCCGGCAGCATGGATCAAGGCCACAAACCCGACGAGTTCGTCAGCCTCGAGCAATTGAACATCTGCGATGCAATGCTCCATCGAATGTTGCAATCAATCAGCGAATAGCAAAGATTTTGAACACCCCAAAATCCCCTGTGGGAGCGGGCTTGCTCGCGAAGGCGGAGTGTCAGACAACATCATTGTCGACTGACACTCCGCCTTCGCGAGCAAGCCCGCTCCCATAGGTTTTTCACCGTCCCCACTGACATACATTTTTTAGCGTCTATACCCACAAACTTACTAATTTATCTCTCACTCCCCACCGCACATCATCAACTCCAACAAGAAAAGCGTCGCCCCCGTGCAGCGCTCACCGAAGTACGTCCACGTACTCAAATTGCCTTGGAGTCCGTCATGGTTACCGCAGCAACAACCTCCGCCCCGCTCATCGAAAAACACACCATCGGCTACGTGCCCCCCGAAGATCGCCACGGTAAAACCCGCGACCTGTTCACCCTCTGGTTCGGCGGCAACATCGCGCCGTTGCCCATCGTCACCGGCGCCCTCGGCGTGCAAATGTTTCACCTGAACCTGGTGTGGGGCATCGTCGCCATCCTCGTTGGCCACCTGGTCGGTGGCGTGCTGATGGCGCTGCACTCCGCGCAAGGCCCGCAAATGGGCATTCCGCAAATGATCCAGAGCCGCGCCCAGTTCGGCTCGCTCGGCGCACTGCTGGTGGTGCTGATCGCCGGCATCATGTACATCGGCTTCTTCGCCTCCAACATCGTCCTCGCCGGCAAATCCCTACACGGCGTGGTCGACAGCGTGCCAGTACCAGTCGGCATCGTCATGGGCGCCCTCGGTTCCGGCATCATCGGCATCATCGGCTACCGCTTCATCCACGTGCTCAACCGCATCGGCACCTGGGTGCTCGGCGCCGGCATCGTGCTGGGCTTCGGCTACATCTTCACCCACGTGCAGACCGCCGACTTCCTCACCCGTGGCAGCTTCAACATCTCCGGCTGGCTCGCCACCGTCTCCCTCGCCGCGCTCTGGCAAATCGCCTTCGCGCCCTACGTCTCCGACTACTCGCGCTACCTGCCGGCCAACGTGCCCGTGGCCGCAACGTTCTGGACCACTTACCTGGGCACCGTGCTCGGCTCCAGCCTCTCGTTCATCTTCGGCGCCGTCGCCGTCCTCGCCACGCCTGTCGGCATGGACACCATGGACGCCGTCAAACTCGCCACCGGTTCCTTCGGCCCACTGATGCTCGTGCTGTTCCTGCTCAGCGTCATCAGCCACAACGCCCTCAACCTCTACGGCGCCGTGCTGTCGCTGATCACCCTGGTCCAAACCTTCGCCTACCGCTGGATCCCGACCGCCAAAAGCCGCGCCGTCCTCTCGGTCATCGTCCTCGCCGCCTGCTGCTTCGCCGCCGTCGGCGCCTCCGCCAACTTCATCGGCCACTTCGTCGACATGGTACTGGTCCTGCTCGTCGTGCTGGTGCCGTGGACCGCGATCAACCTGATCGACTTCTACGCCATTCACAAAGGTCAGTACGACATCGGCTCGATCTTCAAGGTCGATGGCGGGATTTATGGACGGTACAACCCACAGGCGTTGCTGGCGTATGCGATCGGGATTGTCGTGCAGATTCCGTTTATGAATACGCCGCTGTATGTCGGGCCGATTTCGGAGCACATCAATGGCGCGGACCTGTCCTGGCTGGTCGGCCTGCTGATCACCTCGCCGCTCTACTACTGGCTGGCCAACCGCGACACCGCCTACAAGCGCCGGTTGTCGACAGGGAAACTGGCTAACAGCATGTAAGCGAGAAACACCGGGGCGGACCACGATTTCAAAAACCGTTTTACGGCGAAATCGTGGACTGTCCTTCATGCAATTGGCAGGAAAAGATCGAGACGCAGATGTATGCTTCGCACGCTCGATAGATCCTGAAGACCCAACTGAAAAGGAGTTCGCATGAAAACTGATTGGCAGCAAATTCGAGAAATGATGAACACGGTCATCGACAGTTGTGAGCAGATCGAAGCGGCAGGTTTTAGTGAGGAACATCGCTCTGCAACGGTGGCAATAAACGGCGTTGATTATTCTGTTCAGGAATTTCTAATCAGCGCCTGGACACTGCCGGAAAACATTCGCTACCAGATCATTCGTGAGCGCCATGACGCTGGAAGCGACCTTCCCTACGTCCCCGAACTAGCTCGCATTCTTGTTGCCATGGCTCAGGCGAGCGCAGAGTTGGTCGGAGCCTACGACACTGCCCCCGCCAAGAAAGCCATTGAAGGGATGAATCATTGGTACAAGGCCTATGCCGTGCCTCACATGACGACAGCCCTCACAGCGGCCAACAAAAACTCTGATGCCTCGATTCAGAAACCGTGAATCGACAGGAGATGGGGTTATCCCCTTGGTTCGCATTCCGCGAACAAAAAAACTAACGCCGGACAGCTCGGGTTAGCGACCGTAAACGACGACATTTTTTAAGGCCAAAGCTCCGTTGATTCGGGGCTTTGTCATTTCTGGCTGCCCGTCCCGCGTAGGAGCTGCCGAAGGCTGCGATCTTTTGATCTTCCGCTCCGAAAATCTCGTAGGAATCCACCCTCTGTGGCGAGGGAGCTTGCTCTCGCTGGGCGGCGAAGTAGCCCCAAACCCTCCCCAACTTTTAAACATCAACCCAATCCTGTAGCAGTTGGCGAAGCCTGCGTTCGGCTGCGCAGCGGCCGTAAATCCAGCAAGAAAGGTCGATCTGACACTAAACACCTTCTAACACCACAACTGCTAAGCAGCCAATCACAGTCTCCACCATCAACCGCAAAACCCGACCTGTCGTCCTACACACCCGTTTGCAGACGGCAAATCCACCGCATATAGTTCGCCCCGTCGCTGACAGCAAAACGCAGTTAGCGGCAGGGTTTCGCAGCCCTAAAAAGAAGACACCAAGTACCGTCAGCCACAACACAGCCGATTTCCGACTGTGAATTGGTTATGACGGATGTGATTCATCTTTCTAGGACTAAAATCATGACAACCCAAAACCCACCCCGCCGCTTCACCCCGATGTCCCAATTCGCCACCGACTACCCCGTCCTCCTCATCGACAGCGACGCCCCAATCCGCGAACTCCACAACTGCGTCAGCGAACGCCTCAGCGCCGTCCTCAAGTACCTAAACCTCATGGCCTGCACCAGCCTCCCCGACTACGCCGAAAACGACATCAACACCGTCACCAACATCGCCCGGATCATGGTCCAGGATGTGAGCGATGTGTTTCGGGTGATTGAACAGCGGGGATTTGATACGCCAAAAGATCGGTAACCAAGGTTCACACCCAAAGAAACCGCATTGACGTCAATAGAAGCTATCGGGCACTCAGTTTCGAACCAGCGTTTCAACGCATTCACCGCTTATTGCAAAATCCAAAGAATCCTATTTATTGCAGAACGAGAAATATAGAGGCAGGCCGCGATTTCAAAACCCAAAGGGGAAACCGTGGTCCGTCTCTCTCATTCCCCGTGGCCCTCTCAGATTTGGGTTGCCCCTGTGGAATCCAAAGCCGTCGGTCTCCATGGGGTTCAGTAAAAAGTAATAATTTATGTAAGCATTTTCAGAATTGACATTGCAAACAAATGCCTCCCTAATCTCATCGATTAGCCATCAGGGTACGGTGCCTAGGCCGAAGGTGTCCCATTCAGAACTCAAAAACTCGGTCACGACAAGGCGTTCCGTCACTTTATTCTAAAGCCAATTCATTAAGGCCATCAAAATCATGACATTTTCCTTAACTGAACAAACGATGTGGAATAACGAGCAAGGGGAGAAGTTAGAGAGGCTCGATGATCGTGCAATTAACGATCGCTACATTCGCGGCGAAGGACGCATTGTAATAGAGACCAATAGAGAAAAGCTGCCGGGCTTTGTAGACCAGCTTACAAATCCAGGCTACATGGATCTACGTCCTTTTTATCAGCGACGTCCTAGATGGGATATTCGCCAGCAGAGCCTCCTGGTTGAGTCGTTCATTATGAACATACCCGTCCCTCCTGTATTTTTGTATGAAAGGGATTTCAATTCATATGAGGTAATGGATGGCCAACAACGAATAACTGCCATTCGAGATTTTTATTCCAACAGCTTCAAACTCAAAGGCCTTCAAATGTGGCCAGAGTTGAATGGGCGAAGCTACAAGACCCTACCTGAAAAAATAAAAGCAGGAATAGACCGCAGATCGATTACATCCATAGTTGTAATGAAAGAGTCTACTGAAAACGAAGAAGAGGCATCACTTCTTCGGGAAACCGTTTTTGAGAGACTGAATACGGGAGGTATTAAGCTAGAGCGACAGGAAATCCGCAATGCATTATATCGCAGCGAATTTAATGAACTATTGCATAAACTTACTCAATCAGATGAGTTCCGCGACGTTTGGGGTCTGTCACGCTGGGTTGAAAACGAAGTTGAGATTAATACTGCGCTCTTGGACAATCCATTATTTGCAAAAATGGGAGACTCGGAAATTGTCCTGCGCTTTTTTGCACTTCGTCACGCGCTCCAATATCGGGGAGGTATGCAAGGTTTCTTAGATATCTACATGCGAAAGGCCATTACATTTAACGAACAAGATCTAGAGTTTTTGAGCAATATGTATACAGACTCGCTTTTACTTGCTCGGGAAATATACAAAGAATCTATTTTTAGGACGTTTGACAAGACCAAGAATGAGTGGGAAAACAAACCGCATAAGGCCTTTCAGGATGCAGTGATGGTAGGTCTTTCAGAGCGATTAGACGATAAAGTCGAACTAATTGCACGCAGAGACGAAATTCTTGAGGCCACGAAGGATCTCTTCCGCGACACTCGAGAAGGAGCGTTCACTGGCCGAGGCAACACAAAACAGGACATCCTTGACCGCATCGAATTGTATCGTTCCATGTTGACAAGGGTACTGGGCCGATAATGTACGCAGCTTTCCTGGAAAAAACTCACAAGAGTATTGCTGCGCTAAAATCGCATCTCGCAACATCAGATGCATTACGATCAGAAATTCACGAAAAAGGCACCCTCCCCCCCTTTAGCCCTCAAGCGTTGTCGATTAACTCAGCGCCCGACAGGTTAGAATGGAAACTGATAGATCACTGCACGGCAGTTACGCGCCTTTATGCTATATATGAACAATTTGCACAAGAGATGATTCGAGAGCATTTAGCTCTACTGCAAAATAATGTAGCATTTGAAGATCTTCCAACGGAGTTAAAGTCAGCATATCGAAAAGGATTTGCAACAATACTAGATAAAAAAGAGGGACCGCGCTACGGACACCTCGACCTATCTAACCTAGTTGAACAATATGGTAGTGCTTTATCTGGGCAAAGTTACACTCTCGAACCGTTAGCATTACTCATACAAGAACAAAATCTCCGACTGCCAGAACTCACAAGACTATTCGCCGCGAGCGGGATCGCCAACATCAATACTTGGATTGACAAGCATCGCTGCATCAAGGAATTTTTTGAGTTGGAAACGCGAATAGGTAGTTCTAGCGAACATGAACTTCGCGAACTAATAAAGTATCGAAATGAAGCCGCTCACGGAAGTATAGATCTGACTACATTGCTAGGTTTGGACTATCTTTATGAGTTCTGCGATTTTATCAGCGCGGTTTGCGAGGCAATCTCCGAACGAGTTCAAAAGACAGGTTTAGAGTCCCTGATCACAAGTGGATCTGCGGCCCTCCGAGGCAAAGTTAGTGAGTGCCTAAAGTCTGACACCGTTCTAATCGGAAACATGGCGGGGAATTTTGTTATCGGAGACACCATTTACCTCTCGGGCGATGACTACTGCTTAGAACGAAAAATAGTAAGCCTCCAGCTAGACGGTGCTGACTATAGCGAGTTATCCCTTATCGAACCAACCGAACTTGGACTTGCGGTGGATAAGCCTGGACGCAACAGATCAAAGTTAATTGCAATCATTCCAGAAGAACCAGTCATCAATGACACTTTAACAGAAGATAATCAAAGGGAAGCGCAGCTCTTCACAAGTGAGATAACCACTACTTTGGCATAGCCAACGAGAAATGTTGACGTATCTACGACTATAAAAACCTGATCATGAGCAGTTCAACAGCAGGATTGGAAGCACACGGAATGAGTTTTGAATTATTGTGGATTCCTGAAGGATTTAAAACAGATTTAGCGTTGGTGATTGCACCGTATGTCGAATCGAAATTCATGGTTAACTTGATCAAGCAGATGCAACCTAACCGGCTTTGTTTGTTAGTCGATGATGGAATAAGAGCCGAGGACTTGCAAAGAATCCGTAAAGACTGCGGTCGAGGTGTCAAGCTAGAGATTCGGCTGGCTCGAGCTGCTGGCCTTATGCACATGAAAGCATTTTACTTTGAGTTTGTACGTGAGGAAGCACCCAAAAGAAGAAAGCGCCGGTTGTTATTTGGGTCGGCAAATGCAACAAATTCCGCATTTCATGGAGGAAGGAATGCTGAGTTGATCGCCGATGTCGATTTGGCTATTAGAGAGGATGCCAATGTTGCGGATTATTTTTCAAGCATCCTTGAAACCTTCAACAACGACACCAGCGCTGTCGTTGAGGCTAGAGAGGTATGGTTGAGCAAACAACCGACACTGTATCTTCCAAGATTCAAGAGCATTGTCATAGGAACAATGCCTTCTGGATTCGACACATGGTTACAACGGGGCATGTTAGCCGCACAATTTCGCAACGCCCCTCAATTTGCGACATTAACTATTCATCTCAAACAGGCCTTACCGCAAGATTTGATTGCAAAGATTTTCGCTAGTCGCAGTTTTACAGAGAAAGGCGGTCGAAACATTGTTCGATATGGGTACATGAACGGTACCGACGAAATCACGGTGAATGAAGAGGAGTGCGAAAAACCTCGCTGGAAGTCTCGATACGCGGTATGGACACACCTAGGTGATTGGATTTCATCCGAGTGCTACAAAGCTCATAGCAAAAGCATGAAGTCAAAAGCCGCTAACTCTAGAGATACGAAGATAAAAGACCTCATAAAATATTCGAGCGATCAAATTTGGCGACGCGAAAGAATTGATGCATTGCTGGAGGCGTTGAATCAAGTATGGGGCGACTTGAAGGCTGCTGGCGTCCCTCCTAGCAAGTATCTTGAGAGCATACAGGGCAACTTAAATTCAGAATTTTATGAGAAACGTTTTACTCAGAAGCTAGATCAAGACTTGCAACTCGCAAATGATGAAGATTTTAAAAAGAGATATGTAAACGGATACGAATTCCCAGACGTTCCACGGTTCAGGCAGGATACTGCAGCTTGGGAAAGCTTTGTGCGCTCTTGGTGCGAGTCGATAGCGGTGGAGGCAATAAAAAACAGAACATTATCATTGGTAGCTCGTCAGATACGCAAAGCGATGGAGTATGAAGGACTTGCTTTGATTGACTTGGAGCACACGGACATATCTAAGTACCTAAGAAACAATTGGGAAACGAAATGGGAAGATGATGAAATCACTGTGGGCGATTGGATCGCTGGATACTATGAATAGCGCTCAATAGATGGCCACCTGACCTGACGAATACCGCTACGAAGTTGAATCATCCACCAATTTCGCTTGATTGTTATGTTGTTATTAGAAGACGATTAAATGCAAAACACAAGATAAAGGTGACAGGTCTATTTATCTAAATAAACCTGTCATCTTTTTCTGCTAAAAACAGTTAAGTATAAGACTGGTTAGGGCTGGCCCAAGTCATTGAACCGTAAACCAGTCAATGTTCTCAGCGTCAGAAGTTAGCCGGAGTGTTAGCACTAATAATCTCCGCCTCATCCGCCCCAATATTCCGAAACCGATGCGGCAGCGTCGTCGGAAAGTAATACCCATCCCCAGCATTCAGCACACTAATCTGCCCATCAACCGTCAACTCAACCGTCCCCCGAGTAACCAACCCACACTCCTCCCCTTCCGAATGCACAATCGGCTCTTCCCCCGAACTCGCCCCAGGCGCGTACTGCTCGCGCAACAGACGCATCTGCCGACTCGGCACGGAAGCCCCAATCAGCAGCAACCGCAGCCCATGACGGCCGAGGTCCGGCTGTTCATTGGCGCGGAACACGTATTGATGCTCACGCGGCGGTTGGTCGAAGGTGAAGAAGTCCGCCAAAGACATAGGAATGCCTTCGAGCAGTTTTTTGAGGGAGCTGACGGAGGGACTGACGCGATTTTGTTCGATCAGGGAGATGGTGGCATTGGTGACGCCGCTACGCCGGGCCAGCTCGCGCTGGGACAGTTTGTAGCTTTCGCGTACTAATTTGAGTCGTGAGCCCGTGTCCATGACAGCCTTATGCGAAGAATACTTAAGGGTTATGGGGGTGGATGGCGGGCGACTTTTGGCCGCGAAAACACCGCTTCCCTGTCCCGGAAATTTGAAAGGCGGGTATTAAATCACGTTTGGTGGTGTTGCTCAGCAGGTTCGATAAATGGTTGGGTAAAAAGGTTGTTTCGGCCTGAAGTTGGGTGGTTTGGTTGTGAAAAGTGTAGGTGCGATTACTGTGTGTCCGTTGGGATTGATGGTGACTGGCATGGCCTCTTCGCGAGCGAGCTCGGCTCCTACAGGGTGGTGGTGTGTCAGGCAAGATCAATGTTGACAGTGCCGCCGTCTTCGCGGGCAAGCCCGCTCCCACATTTGGCCGGTGGTGTTTTTGAAATCTGTGTATGGCGCCGAATGGTGGTGGTTGGGATGGCCTCATCGCGAGCAGGCTCGCTCCCACGGTTTTGGCGTGGGCGATCACAGGTTTTGTGCTCATCATCGATCTCCTGTGGGAGTGAGCCTGCTCGCGATGGCGGTGTGTCAGGCGACATCAATGTTGGCTGATATGGCCTCTTCGCGAGCAAGCCCGCTCCCACATTTTGATCGGTGGTGGGAGCAGAGCCTGTGTCGGGGCTTAGATGCCGAATCGGTCGCGCAGCGCGTAGTACGCGGCGCCCATGGCGGTGAGTGGGGCCTGGAAGGTGCGGCCGCCGATCATGGGCATGTGCGGGAGCGAGGCGAAAGCATCGAAGCGTTCGGCGTCGCCGCGGATCATTTCCGAGATCAGTTTGCCGGCCAGGTGCGAGCAGGTGACGCCGTGGCCGCTGTAGCCTTGCATGTAGTAGGCGTTTTTCTCGATGCGGCCGAATTGCGGCATGCGTGACATGGTCAGCAGGAAGTTGCCGGTCCAGCGGTAGTCGATTTTCACGTCCTTCAGTTGCGGGAAGGTTTTGAGAATTTTCGGCTTGATCAGTTGCTCGATGTCATCCGGTTCGCGGGCGCCGTAGACCACGCCGCCGCCGTACAGCAAGCGGTTGTCAGCGGTGAGGCGGTAGTAGTCGAGCAGGTAGTTGCAGTCTTCGACGCAGTAGTTGTTTTTGATCAGGCTGCGCGCAACCTTTTCGGACAACGGTTCGGTGACGACGATTTGCGAGCCGCACGGCATGCTTTTGCGCGTGACGCGGTTGTCGAGGTCTTGCGGCAGGTAGGCGTTGCCGGCGATCAGTAGGTACTTGGCCCGCACTACGCCTTTGGCGGTGCGCACGGTAATCGGTTCGCCGTAGGTGATTTCCACGGCGGCCGATTGTTCGTAGATTTTGCCGCCCAGGCCGATGATGGCCGAGGCTTCGCCGAGGGCCAGGTTCAGCGGGTGGATGTGGCCGCCCTGCATGTCGAGCAGGCCGCCGACGTAGTTGTCGCAACCGACTTCGCGTTTGATGTCTGCGGCGTCGAGCATTTTCAGGTTTTTGTTGCCGTAGCGTTCCCAGCTGCTTTTCTGCTCGGCCAGGCCTTTGAGCTGCTTCTTGTTCAGCGCGGCGAAGATTCCGCCGGGCTTGTAGTCGCACTGGATGTCGTAGTGTTGTATGCGCTGACGGATGATGTCGGCGCCTTCGAAAATCATGCTGCCGAGGACTTCGGCGGTTTTGTCACCGTAGCGCTCTTCGATGACATCGACGTCGCGGCTGTAGGAGTTGACCAGTTGGCCGCCGTTGCGACCGCTGGCGCCGAAACCGACTTTGGCGGCTTCGAGCACGGTCACGCTGTAGCCGGCTTCGGCGAGGAACAGGGCCGAGGACAGACCGGTGTAGCCGGCGCCGATCACGCAGACGTCGCAGTCCACCGCTTGTTCGAGCACCGGGAAGTCGCCGGTGAAGTTGCGGGTGGCGGCGTAGTAGCTGTTTACATGTGCTTGTTTCATAGGTTTCTCCGATGGCCGCTGGCACCTGCCGGCGACCGCCGTTGTAGAGGTATTAGAGCTTGATCCAGGTCGCTTTGAGTTCGGTGTATTTGTCGAACGCGTGCAGCGATTTGTCCCGACCGTTACCCGACTGCTTGTACCCGCCGAACGGCGCGGTCATGTCGCCGCCATCGTACTGGTTGACCCAGACGCTGCCGACGCGCAAGCCGCGCGCGAAGGTGTGGGCCTTGCTGAGGTTGCTGGTCCAGACGCCTGCGGCCAGGCCGAAGATGCTGTCGTTGGCGATGGCCAGCGCTTCATCGAAGGTGTCGAAGGTGATCAGCGACAGCACCGGGCCGAAGATTTCTTCGCGGGCGATGGTCATGGCGTTGGTCACGCCGTCGAAGATCGCCGGTTCCACGTACAGGCCACCGGTGGCTTCGAGGGTGCGGCTGCCGCCAGCAATCAGTTGCGCGCCCTGGTCTTTACCGATCTGGATGTAGCGCAGCACGTTGTCCAGTTGACGCTGATCGACGACCGCGCCGACGGTGGTTTCCGGGTCCAAAGCGTGTCCCGGTTTCCAGGCTTGCAGTGCTTCCACCAGCAGCGGAATGAACTGCTCGCGGATCGAGCGCTCCACCAGCAAGCGCGAACCGGCGGTGCAGACTTCGCCCTGGTTGAAGGCAATCGCACCGGCCGCCGCTTGTGCTGCCGCGCGCAAATCCGGCGCGTCGGCGAACACCACGTTCGGGCTCTTCCCCCCTGCTTCGAGCCAGACGCGTTTCATGTTGCTTTGGCCGGCGTAGATCAGCAGTTGCTTGGCAATCGCGGTCGAGCCGGTGAAGGCCAGCACGTCGACGTCCATGTGCAACGCCAGCGCCTTGCCGACGGTGTGACCGTAGCCCGGCAGGACGTTGAACACGCCTTTCGGGATGCCGGCATCCAGCGCCAGTTGGGCGATGCGGATGGCGGTCAGTGGTGACTTTTCCGAAGGCTTGAGGATAAACGAGTTGCCGGCCGCGAGGGCTGGGGCAAACTTCCAGCTGGCCATAATCAGCGGGAAGTTCCACGGCACGATGGCGGCAACCACACCGGCAGGTTCGCGGGTGATGAGGCCGAGTTGGTCGTGCGGCGTGGCGGCGACTTCGTCGTAGATCTTGTCGATGGCTTCGGCGCTCCAGCGGATCGCGTTGGCGGTCGCCGGGATGTCGATGTTCATCGAGTCGTTGATCGGCTTGCCCATGTCGAGGGTTTCGAGCAGGGCGAGTTCTTCCTGGTTGGCCAGGATCAGGTCGGCGAAGCGGATCAGGATGCGCTTGCGTTCTGCTGGGGCGAGTTTGGCCCAGATGCCGGATTCGAAGGTGCGGCGCGCGACGGCGACTGCCGCATTGGCGTCGGCTTCGTCGGTGCTGGCGACGTTGACCAGGAAGCGGCCGTCAACCGGGCTCATGCATTCAAAGGTGTCGCCGCTGAGTGCCGGGCAGTATTGGCCGTCGATGAATGCGCGGCCTTCGATGGTTAGGGACTGGAAGCGTTGCTCCCAGTCGCTGCGGGTGTTTGTCATGGTTGTGACTCGACGCGGGGAAATTGGGTGGTTGTCTGGCTGATGTGTTCGCCTTGGGATCCAGCCCTCACCCTAGCCCTCTCCCGGGGGGAGAGGGGACTGATCGGGGGATGCCCGGGAACTCCTGCGACCTGAAACTTTTGTATCGAATCCATAATCGACTGGATCGGTCAGGTCGCTGAATACCTTGGAACAACTCGGTCAGTCCCCTCTCCCTTTGGGAGAGGGTTAGGGTGAGGGCCTTCGCAGACTCAAACCGTATGCAGATACCAGTTGTACTCAAGGTCCGAAATAGAGTTCTCGAACTCGGCCAGCTCGCTTTCCTTGCACGCCACGAACACGTCGATGTACATCGGGTCGATGTAGCGCGACATGACTTCGCTGTCGTCCAGCTCGCGCAGTGCATCACGCAGGTTGTTCGGCAGGCTCTGCTCGTTCTGCTCGTAGCTGTTGCCTTCAACCGGTGCGCCCGGCTCTATTTCGTTGGTCAGGCCGTGGTGAATACCGGCCAGGACCGACGCCATCAACAAGTACGGGTTGGCATCTGCGCCCGCAACGCGGTGTTCGATGCGCACGGAGTCCGGCGAACCGGTCGGCACACGTACCGCAACGGTACGGTTGTCGATGCCCCAGCTCGGCGAGTTCGGCACATAGAACTGCGCGCCGAAGCGACGGTACGAGTTGACGTTCGGGCACAGGAAAGCCATCTGCGCCGGCAGGGTCTCGAGCACACCGCCGATCGCGTGACGCAGTGCGGCGTTCTGCTCGGGATCCTCGCTGGCAAAGATGTTGTTGCCTTCTTTGTCGAGAATCGAAATGTGCACGTGCAAACCATTGCCCGCCTGGCCCGGATACGGCTTGGCCATGAAGGTGGTGTCCATCTCGTGGTCGTAGGCGATGTTCTTCACCAGACGCTTGAGCAACACCGCGTAGTCGCAGGCCTTGATCGGGTCATTGACGTGATGCAGGTTCACTTCGAACTGCGCCGGGGCGCTTTCCTTGACGATGGCGTCGGCAGGGATGCCCTGCTCTTTCGCGCCTTCGAGGATGTCTTGCAGGCAATCGACGTATTCGTCCAGGTCGTCGATCAAATACACCTGGGTCGACATCGGACGTTTGCCCGACACCGGCGAACGTGGCGATTGCGGACGACCGTTCACGTTGTCCTGGTCGATCAGATAGAACTCGAGTTCGAACGCGGCGCAGATGGTCAGGCCCATGTCATCGAACTTGCTCACGACCTGACGCAGCACTTCGCGAGGGTCAGCGAAGAACGGCTGGCCTTCGAGTTCGTGCATGGTCATTAACAGTTGCGCGGTCGGGCGCTTCTGCCAGGGCTCGATGCTGAGCGTATCAGGGATGGGGAAGCAGATTCGGTCTGAGTCACCGATGTCCAGACCCAGGCCGGTGCTTTCCACCGTAGAACCATTGATGTCCAGAGCAAACAGCGACGCCGGGAGGTTAATGCCTTTTTCGTAAACCTTATGAAGACTGGTGCGCTCGATGCGCTTGCCGCGCACCACACCGTTCATATCAGCAATCAGAAGGTCGACGTACAAAACCTCAGGATATTTCTTAAGGAATGCGTTTGCTTCGTTGAGTTGAACGGTACGCAGAGGGACCGACATGATGCACCTATTAGCTGTTAATTATTATGTTCACTACCTTGTTGCGAGCCCAGTCAACCCGAACGGCAAAGTGAAGTCAATAGCGAACACTTGGCCTCTCAACCTTTATTTTCGGGCCTTTCTTGGGCACGAGAGTGCCAAATAGGTCTTGCGCGCCGTGTAAACCCTGAAGATCTGACGTACGGCGTTTAGAATTTTTTACATGAGAGTTGTTAATTAAAATCAACAAGGCTAAGCTCCGGAAAAGCTCGTTCAAGTGTGAAACTTCGAGGTGATAAAAATGGCATTCAAGCCATTGATCGGCGTTACAGCGTGCGTCAAACAGATTGGCCTGCACCCCTACCATGTCAGCGGCGACAAGTACTTGCGTGCTGTCAGCGTCGCGGCTTTGGGGCTGCCGGTCGTCATTCCTTCTTTAGGCGATCTGACCGAAATCGATGACCTGCTCGCGCAGCTCGACGGTCTGCTGCTGACCGGCTCGCCCTCGAATGTGGAACCCTTCCACTATCAAGGCCCCGACAGCGCTCCCGGCACGGATCACGATCCGCAACGGGACGCCACGACCCTTCCCTTATTGCGTGCGGCCATTGCGGCGGGCGTTCCGGTGCTTGGCATCTGCCGGGGCTTTCAGGAAATGAACGTGGCGTTCGGGGGCAGCCTGCATCAGAAGGTCCACGAACTCCCGGGCATGCTTGATCACCGGGAAGCGAATCATCCGGATTTGGCGGTGCAATACGCACCGGCGCATGCGGTGAACGTGCAACCGGGCGGCGTGTTCGAGGCGCTGGATTTGCCGCAGGTGTTCCAGGTCAATTCGATTCACAGCCAGGGCATCGACCGACTGGCGCCCGGCCTGCGTGCCGAAGCGATTGCGCCGGATGGTTTGATCGAGGCGATCTCGGTGGAACACAGCCCGACCTTCGCCGTTGGCGTGCAGTGGCACCCGGAATGGCAGGTGCTTTCGAATCAGCCCTACTTGAATATTTTCCAGGCGTTTGGCGATGCATGCCGGCGACGGGCCGCGCTACGTAACAAGCGCTGACTTAACACTTGATTAATCAATTTACTGCCCCGTGAGTCAGGCGGGCGTGCCTTTGCGCGCCGGTCCCTCACGACAACAACAAACGCGATAACAACAAGTACCACCAGGCAGCCAGGACGGCGGCGCCGAATAAGCCCGCCCAGTGCTGGCTTGCAATCAACTATTAAGTCAGGCCGCGTTGGCCCGACGACTGAAACCTGTTGGGAGTTTCACATGGCAAACGCCTCCAGCATCTACAGGAAGGCTCTTGAAGGTCACCAGTCACCGAAAAAGGTGCTGGTGAAAGTCGACCGCGTCACCAAGAAATTCGACGAAACCACCGCGGTGGACGATGTCTCGCTTGAGATTCATCAAGGGGAAATCTTCGCCCTGCTCGGCGGTTCCGGTTCCGGTAAATCGACCCTGCTGCGCATGCTCGCAGGTTTCGAGCGCCCGACCGAAGGGCGGATTCTGCTCGACGGTGTCGACATCACCGACATGCCGCCGTACGAACGGCCGATCAACATGATGTTCCAGTCCTACGCGCTGTTCCCGCACATGACCGTGGCGCAGAACATCGCCTTCGGCCTGAAGCAGGATCGTCTGTCCGCCAGCGAAATCGACGCCCGCGTTGAAGAGATGCTGCGGCTGGTGCACATGACCCAGTACGCCAAGCGCAAACCCCATCAGTTGTCCGGCGGTCAGCGTCAGCGTGTGGCCCTGGCTCGCTCCCTGGCCAAACGTCCGAAGCTGTTGCTGCTCGACGAACCAATGGGCGCACTGGATAAGAAGCTGCGTTCGCAGATGCAACTGGAGTTGGTGGAGATCATCGAGCGGGTCGGCGTGACCTGTGTGATGGTGACCCACGATCAGGAAGAGGCCATGACCATGGCCCAGCGCATCGCGATCATGCACCTCGGCTGGATCGCGCAGATCGGCAGCCCGGTGGACATTTATGAAGCGCCGGTCAGCCGCATGGTCTGCGAATTCATCGGCAACGTGAACGCCTTCGACGGCACCGTGGTCGAGGACCTTGAAGGTCACGCGATCATTCACAGCCCGGACCTGGAGCAGAAGATTTACGTCGGTCACGGCGTCAGCACCTCGGTGCAGGACAAGTCGATCACCTACGCCATCCGCCCGGAAAAACTGCTGGTCAGCACCACCCAACCGGATACCCGTTACAACTGGTCCAGCGGCAAGGTGCATGACATCGCCTACCTCGGCGGTCACTCGGTGTTTTACGTGGAACTGCCTGGCGGCAAGGTTGTGCAGTCGTTCATGGCCAACGCCGAACGCCGTGGCGCGCGTCCGACCTGGGACGACAAGGTCTACGTGTGGTGGGAAGACGACAGCGGCGTGGTACTGCGCTCATGAAAACACTCAATCAGCGGTTTACGCGGCTGATGCCGAGTGGTCGAAAGCTCGTCATCGGGATTCCTTTCCTGTGGCTGTTCCTGTTCTTCATGCTGCCGTTCTTCCTGGTGATGAAGATCAGCTTCTCGGAAGCGGCCCTGGCCATTCCTCCTTACTCAGAGATCTACACCTTCGCCGAGCAGAAATTTCAGCTGCTGCTGAACCTCGGCAACTACTCGCTGCTGACTCAGGATGAGTTGTACATCTCGGCCTACTTCGGCTCGTTGAAGGTCGCGTTTTTAAGCACGCTGATGTGCCTGGTGATCGGTTTCCCGATGGCCTACGCGATCACCAAGGCGAGCAAGGAAACGCAGAACGTTCTGCTGTTGCTGATCATGATGCCGACCTGGACCGCGATCCTGATCCGCGTTTACGCGTGGATGGGCATCCTCAGCAACAACGGCTTGCTCAATGCGTTCCTGATGTGGACCGGGCTGACCGATCACCCGATCGAGATCCTCAACACCAACACCGCCGTCTATATCGGCGTGGTGTATGCGTATCTGCCATTCATGGTGTTGCCGCTGTACGCCAACCTGGTCAAGCACGATCAAAGCCTGCTGGAAGCCGCTTCGGACCTGGGTTCGAGCAACTTCAACAACTTCTGGAAAATCACCGTGCCGCTGGCCAAGAACGGAATTATCGCCGGCTGCATGCTGGTGTTCATTCCGGTGGTCGGTGAGTTCGTGATCCCGGAACTGCTGGGCGGTCCGGAGACCCTGATGATCGGTCGCGTGCTGTGGCAAGAGTTCTTCAATAACCGCGACTGGCCGGTGGCGTCTGCCTTGGCGGTGGTGATGCTGTTGATCCTGATTGTGCCGATTCTGCTGTTCAACCGCAGTCAGGCCAAAGAGATGGAGGCACGGGGATGAAACGCTTCGGATTTTCAAAGTTCATGCTGATTTTCGGCCTGTCGTTTATCTACCTGCCGATGTTGATTCTGGTGATCTACTCGTTCAACGCCTCGAAACTGGTGACGGTGTGGGGTGGCTGGTCGTTCAAGTGGTACGCCGGCCTGCTCGATAACTCGCAACTGATGGGTTCGGTGGTGCGCTCGCTGGAAATCGCCTGCTACACCGCGATTGCCGCGGTGGCGCTGGGGACGTTGGCGGCGTTTGTGCTGACTCGCGTCACGCGCTTCAAGGGCCGCACGCTGTTCGGTGGCTTGGTGACGGCGCCGTTGGTGATGCCGGAAGTGATCACCGGTCTGTCGCTGTTGCTGCTGTTCGTGGCCATGGCGCAGTTGATTGGCTGGCCGCAGGAACGCGGCATCATCACCATCTGGATCGCCCACACCACGTTCTGTGCGGCGTATGTGGCGGTGGTGGTTTCGGCGCGTTTGCGTGAGCTGGACCTGTCCATCGAAGAAGCGGCCATGGACCTCGGGGCGAAGCCGTTCAAGGTGTTTTTCCTGATCACCATTCCGATGATCGCGCCGTCACTGGCGGCCGGCGGCATGATGTCGTTTGCCCTGTCGCTGGATGACCTGGTGCTGGCGAGTTTCGTGTCCGGCCCGGGTTCGACGACCCTGCCGATGGAAGTGTTCTCGGCGGTGCGCCTGGGTGTGAAGCCTGAGATCAACGCCGTGGCCAGCCTGATTCTGCTCGCCGTATCGATCGTGACCTTCATGGTCTGGTTCTTCAGCCGTCGCGCCGAAGCGACCCGTAAACGCGCGATCCAGGAAGCCATGGACCAGACCGCCAGCGAATCCTGGCAGCAACCTAAAAAGCAAATGGTAGAAGCGACGGCCTAGTGCCGTCGCCGATGAAGTAAGTGAACTTCATCCTGTGGCGAGCGAGCTTGCTCGCGCTGGGTTGCGAAGCGACCCCAAGAATTCTGGTAACCCTGCCAATTTTGTGAGTGCTGCGCACTCAAGCGGGAGCAAGCTCCCTCGCCACAGGGTTTGGGTTCACTGCAGTGGTTTTGTGTTCGCTGCACAGGTTTTGTGTTCACTGCATTTTTGCTGTGTGATTTTGAATAAAAAGAGAAATGGAGTTGTACCGATGAAAATGTTTGGCAGGACTCTGCTGACACTGTCCTTATTGGGCGCGATGGCCACCGGCGCCCAGGCCAATGACAAGGTACTGCGCGTCTACAACTGGTCGGATTACATCGCCCCGGACACCGTCAAAAAGTTCGAAGACGAGACCGGCATTCGCGTGACCTACGATGTGTTCGACAGCAACGAAACCCTTGAGGCCCGGCTGCTTGCCGGCAAATCCGGCTACGACATCGTCGTGCCGTCCAACAGTTTTCTGGCCAAGCAAATCAAGGCTGGCGTCTATCAGGAACTGGACAAGTCGAAGCTGCCGAACTGGAAAAACCTCAACCCGGTCCTGCTGAAAAATGCTGCCGCCAGCGACCCCGATAACGGTCACGCCTTCCCGTACATGTGGGGCTCCATCGGCATCGGCTTCAACCCGGAGAAGGTCAAGGAAGTGCTCGGCAGCAATGCGCCGACCAACTCCTGGGACCTGCTGTTCAAACCGGAAAACGCCGCCAAGCTGAAAGCCTGCGGCATCAGTTTCCTTGATTCACCGACCGAGATGCTCCCGGCCGCCCTGCACTATCTGGGTTACCCGGTGAACTCCCAGGACAAGGGTCAGATCGCTGAGGCTGAAGCGCTGTTCATGAAGATTCGTCCTTCGGTGGCGTACTTCCATTCGTCGAAATACATCTCTGACCTGGCCAACGGCAACATCTGCGTGGCGGTCGGTTACTCCGGCGACGTGCTGCAAGCCAAGGCGCGCGCCCAGGAAGCGGGCGATAAGGTGAAGGTCGATTACAGCATTCCCAAGGAAGGCGCCGGCAGCTTCTACGACATGGTCGCGATCCCTCGGGATGCGGCGAACGTGGAGAACGCCTACCTGTTCATGAACTTCCTGATGCGCCCGGACATCATCGCCGAGATCACCAACAACATCGGCTACAGCAACGCCAACGCGGCGGCCACGCCTTTGGTGGATGAAGCGATTCGGGATGATCCGGGGTCGTATCCGTCGCAGGCTGTGATGGCGACGTTGTATGCGATTCCAGATATGCCGATTGGCGTTCAGCGGGTGATGACTCGCGGGTGGACGCGGGTGAAGCTGGGCAAGTAACCACGAAAATCCGCGTGGACACCCTGAATTCTGATTTCCGTTCACGCAGCGCCTTACCACCGCTGCACTCCTATCTGTAGAACGGCCTCACCTGGCTTCCTCGGTTAAGGTGAATTTTGGCGCCCTCCTCGGGCGCTTTTTTTATGATGGAAGGAGAGGCCACTCGGCCAGCGCTCGGTAGCGGCCCTTATGGGATTCGAACAGGGTGAAGTGATCGGCCCGCAGATAGAACTCGGGCGGCGTCGCGGACTCGGGCACCGGCACTCGGTAATCGCGCATCAGCGTCAGGTGCGGTCGAAACTCCTTCGGCGAATCCTCAAAGCCGAACGGCAGCATGGCCTGCTCAAGCGCATACACCAGCCGCAGCAACTCCGGTGATGCCTGCTCCGGAGCGAGCACCAACACCCCTGCCCTGCGCCAGACATCCAGCCGATCAAGCGCCACCCTCAAAGGCACACCCGGGGTTCGAACATTGGCAGCGGCCGTGCAGATATCGGCGATTTTTGCCACCTCGACAGCGCCCAAAAACATCAACGTCAGATGAAAGTTTTCCACCGGCACCGGGCGTCCGCTCCTGAGCTCAAGTGCGCTGCGCCATTGGGCAATGGCCCGACGTTGCTCGGGTGCGCAGGTCAGGGCAAAAAACAGTCGTTTTAACGGCTCATGGGATTCGTCGCTCATATCTGGCACCTCCTGACATCCAAGTTATAGTTCATGCAAACGATTCAACTGGAGGGGGCCATGCGCGAGATCATCAGCAAGGAACCATGGTGGGCCGTACCACCGAAACCCGGTCAGGATGAGTCCGAGCTGGAATGGGGCTGGCTGGTTCATTACAACGAAGGTGAGCCGCGCTTCGAGTTCATCAAAGAGCGGCCGACGGACAGTGAAATCCGTAATCGCAAGAGTTGCAGGATCACCCCGACACCGGAGTGATCCTGCCGATGGTTTTTCAGGCTTTTACGATCATTTCGAACCCGCCAAAGATCAGCCTCTGGCCATCGAATGGCATCGGGTTGACGTCCGGTTGCATGCGCGGATCGTTCATGAGTTTTTCCATGCCTGCATCGCGGGTGGCCTTGTCGGGCCAGATGATCCAGGAAAACACCACGGTTTCGTCTTCCTTGAGTTTTACTGCCATTGGAAACGAGGTCACTTTGCCGTCAGGGACATCGTCGCCCCAACATTCGGCGACGCTGAGAGCGCCGCTTTCCTTGAAAATGACAGCGGCGGTTTCGGCGTGCTTCTTGAATTTTTCGCGATTGGCAGTGGGTACGGCAGCGATAAAGCCATCAACGTAGGACATGGTCGTTCTCCTTGGGTTATGGGGTGATCTGCTGGTTAGTCGAATCCGTCGGCCCCCAATCGACAGATCCGCTGCCCGAACTGACCGACGGTACTTCGGCGCTTCCCGCCAGATTGCCCTCGATCTGCGCCGCCATGTAGAACGTACCGGCCATCACGCCGGTGGTCGGGTTTTGCACCAGCTTCAGCCAGGCCTTGTCGAACGTGTTGCCCAGACTGCTGCGAATCAGTGCCTCGCTGTCAGGCCGGTCATTGGCCTGGATAATCGCGCGAATCCCCGCCACGCCCACGGTAATCAGTCCTCCGGCCAGTTTCCCTGCCGCCGCAGCCACCGCACTAGCCGCCCCTCGCGGGGCCATTTCGGCTTCCATCCGCTTGCTGGCGCGCTTGGCCACCGGTGCCATGGCGGTGTCTGTCGAACCCACCCCCTTGTCACCGCCGGCCTTGTGGATCTTCTCGATCAGGGCCGCGTAGGCCGGCAAGGTGTTCAGCGGCTGCGTATGCACCACTTGATACAGCGAGGCGTCCCGCGCTGGTGGAGGCCCGAGGGCGATGGCGGGGATTTTCTGGATTCGGCCATTGAGCTGAGCCATCGGCACGCCGTGACGCTGGGAGATTTTCTGCAGTTCTTCCTGAAGAATGTCCACGTAGAACGCCGTCGCCTGGCCAAGAATCGCGTCGGGATCGATCTCCACCGCGACCGGCGCCAGCACACGCTCTTGGTATTGCTCCAACAGATAGGCCGCCAGGCGCTTGGCCGAGGCATCCTGCTCGCCTTTGGCGCTGATGGTGTACCAGCTGACCTTCATCGATAGCCATTCCTGGGTCCAGTAACTGCTGAACCAGGGAATGAAGTTCTCTTCGGTCAGTTCATAGACCCGCGTTCGCCAGTAATCCATGGCACCGCGCGCGTAGATTTTGGTCTGCTCGGTGGCCGAATGCGACGCCGCGACAATCTCCTGGTCGACCATCTGCCAGGTACTTTGGGAAATAATCACCGGCACCACTTCCACCGGCGCAGGCGCAGTCGTGACGCATCCCGCCAGTACCACCAACACGGCGATGATCAGCGAACGCACGTTCAAGATCGCGGTTCTCTCAGGTTGAAATCAGAACGAGGGCTATATGCCTGAGTATAGGTGGCTGCCCACCCAGGGGCCGGAACAGTCAGCGATGATCCCACCATCACTTATGTCGATATTCACCATCGCCGCGAATGCCTTCCGCTCAAAAACCGTCAGCGTAGGATCGAGCCTAACCCAACGCAAAACCCCGCATCGGAGGGGCGAATCATGATTATCCATCTCCTCACCTGCCTGGCCCTGACGGCCCTCACACTGAGCGTTTTTTCCTGGTACGTCCTGTCCGAGGAGTACACGTCATGATTCACTCCGTGACCCTGGCCGTAAGCTTTGCGGTGTTCGGCAACAACTACTATTCCCAGTCATTCGTTTCGCGCAAAACACTCGAACTGGTGTTCGACAAAAACTTCGAGGCGTTGCTGATGCCGTCCGCCGCCAATCACTTCAACAATGAAGTAATCGGGCTCAATGATCAGTTCCGGTTCCTGAGCGATGTGCTGGAGGAGCACCTGCTGGCAACTGAGCTCGCCGCTACCGCCCGCCGGAATCAATACTTCTGAGCAACTGCCCCAGGCCCTCGGCAAAACACGTCGGTGAGTTCAAGGAAAAACGCTCAAGCAGGCGACTGTTGTCGGCGCGCGAATGTTTGATGTCACCGGAACGCGGTGCGTCGTGGTTCAACGTCACGGGCCGTCCCAGGAGTTCGCTTAATGTCGCCACGAGTTCGTTAACGCTGGTGGATCGGTTAAACCCGACATTGACCGGTTCAATAATCGGCTCTGACTCACCGACCGCCTGTACCAGGACCTTTACGAGGTCATTGACGTAAACAAAGTCCCTTGTTTGCTCCCCATCACCGTAAACCGTGATGGGGAGTTTTTTTTGCGCCCTCTCGCTGAAAATGCTGATGACTCCGGAGTAAGGCGATGAAGGGTCCTGACGAGGTCCGTAAATATTGAAAAACCGCAAAATGACCGGTTCAAGACCATGCTGGCGGCGATAGAAATCGAGGAAGTGTTCGCTGGCCAGTTTGTCGGCGGCATACGGCGTCAGCGGATTCTTGGGCGTGTCCTCGGTAATCGCCATGCCCTCGCCATTGTTGCCATAGATCGCCGCACTGGACGCGTAAACCACTCGTCTTACGCCTGCCTGGCGCATGGCTTCGCAGATATTCAGCGTACCGACGAAATTGCTTTGGTGAGTCGCGACCGGGTCATCGACCGACGCCTGCACCGAGGCCACCGCCGCCAGATGCACCACCGCGCAGCAGTCTTTCATCGCCCGCTCTACCGTCGGCGCGTCGGCGACATCCCCCACCACCAGGGTCAAATGACAGCGATCAATCGGCAAATTCGACAATTTGCCACTGGAAAGATCGTCCAGAACCCGAACGCTATAACCACTTTCAAGCAGTGCTTCGACCAGGTGCGAACCGATGAAACCGGCACCGCCCGTCACAAGAATTCGATCAGCAGTCATGATTTATTTACTCCCCGGTGCAGTGGTGGGTGTTCGATCCATTGCAATGAAGTCGCTTATTTGTTCGATGAATTCACGGCTGTTACTGAGCATTTGTTGCCAGTCGGTGGGAAAGCGCACATTCAACGGCAGTTGATCGATTCTCCAGCGCGGCGACAGGGGGCGATCAAACCGGGCGGCGACCTGCAAGCCCATTTCGCTGGCAGCGAATGGCCCACGCAACACCGTCGGCGTGCGACCGGCGCTGTCGACGGCCTGGACGACATGGGCCGCCAGCCACTCGCCATCGGGCATGCGCACGCGCAGCGGCTGGCCAATCGCGGCATAGCTGATGTTCAGCGGTTCCAGATAAATCCACAGCAGAGGCTCTTCCAGCCGCTCAAGGCGCATCAACAACGTACCCGCACCGACGTTTTCGCCGGGCGTGACCAACACCTCCGCCACTCGACCGCTCTGCGTAGCCTTGACCGACAACGCGGCGAGGCGCGTTTTCAACCACTGTTGCTCGGCGGTCTGTTGAATAATCTCGCGTTCAACGCTCAACGGCGACTGACGAGCCAGTTGTTCGCGGCGCTCGAACGCCAACAGGTCGGCTTTAAAAGCGTCAAGTTCGGACTGGGCTGCCAGCACTTCTCCACGAGACACGGCGCCTGATTCAACGAGGTCTTCAAGCACCTGCACGCGCTCCTCCGTTCTGCCCACTCGGGTCCTGAGCAACTGACGCTCCCTCGTGTCCAGTTTGGTGTTGGTGACGGGCACCGATTTCTTCGGCATCGCGGCGAGCTGCGAGAGCCGCGCACGCCATTCGGGATTGTCGAGACTGACCAATGGCTGATCGATCTGGACCTGCTCCCCGGCCATGACGAACAGCTGATCGACCCGACCGGCATCCCGTGCACGCACCTCAAGAATCGGCAGGCGCAATTGCGCCGGTGCGTCGATCATCAATATGCCGTAAGTCAGCCGCCCTCCCAGCCAGATCAAGGGACTCGCGACCAGGAACAGGATCAAATACCAACGCATGCGAAACGCCATGCGTTTGCCCGGCGCATAGAGAACACTCAAACCCTGTTCCTGGGTCGGGCTCAGTTCTTTGCGACTATCGAATCGAATCTTCATGACGGCTCACCGTTTTGGAAAGTCTCGCCAGGCTTGCCAGTCAATGCCGGCAATTCCCCGTGGTTGCAGCTGTTCGCGCCAGACACTGGTCTGGTGCTGCAACTGCTCAGTCGACGCGCCGGCCCAGGATTCTGTGGCATCCAGTTGCGGCTCCGTGCTTTGCGCCAGGCGGAACTGCAGATCGGGCCAACGTTGGGCGATCTGCTCTGCCATTCGTGCGCTGTTTTTCGGGTTACGGGTGTAGATCATCAGGCTGACCTGACGCACGCCCGCTTCGGGAAGCGCGCACGGCAGACAGGTTTTCCCGGGTTTTGCCTCAGCAAACCAACGATGATGGCTGGAGATTTCTACCGGCCATGGGCTGGCGGCTGAGGCTGCGCGCAAGGTGTCGAGCAAGTCCTTCAAACGCTGATCCGGGACCGGTACGCCCAGTTGTTCGAGTTCCAGGTCCAGGTGCAGGCTGGTGAATGAAAGCCCCTTGAGCTTCGCCAGCAAGTCGGGGAGCTGATGGCGTTCCTGCGGCTCGATCCAGGCCGGATCGCCGAGCAACAGGCTGACTTGCACCCCCTTGCCGGCCGCGTCCTGCAGCAATTGCTCCAGCCGTTGGCGTGTCGTTGCAAGGTCTTTCAACTGGGAGGACTTGAGGCCAAGGTAGATCTTGTCCATCCCGGCTTTACGCAGTTGCTCGAGCTCCGCCTTACGTTGATCGGGATCGAGCAACGCTTCGCTGTCCCAGACATAACTGGCCTGGGACCATTGGCTCGACGGCGCCCCCGCCGCCGGAGCTGGCAGTGGTTGTGCGGCCAGTATCGTGGGGGGCAACGACAGCGTCAGCAGCAGAAGTATCGATCGCATAATCAAAACCTCGTGGCTCGTTTAAGCACCCACCACGGCGCCATCGAGCTTTCTTCGTGGCCCCGGCGAAAGATCTCGTTGAGCATGGCCACTGCGCTCCAGCACCGCAGGAGTAGCATGAACAGCGGAAAGAAAGGCACCAACAACCCCAGGACCACGTCCTTTGCAGGTCGGTCGGACACCATCAACAACATGGCGCCGAACAACATGGCGGTGATCGTCAGGTACAGCGCATAAATCAGTACAAACAGAAACAACAGCGTCTTGCCCGGCAGAACAAATAACGCCAGCAAGGTGTAGCTGAAGATGAGGAACGGCAGCACCAGCTGAAAAAAGAAGCCGCTGAGCAGGATCATCAGAAAGGTCGGCCAGCCCAACAAGTTGGGGTTGATGTTCTGGTTGTGCTTTCTGATGTACAGAAAAAACAGGTCGCCATCCCAGCGCAAGCGCTGCATCAGAAACTGACTGAGCGTCGACGGTGCATCGGTGTGTCCAATCGCTTCCGGTTCGAAGGGAATCCTCAAGTCGTGTCGCTTGAAGTAACTCTTGATGCGCAACGTCAGGTCCAGATCCTCCGCAGTGTGCGTGTTCCAGCCACCGATTTTCACCAGAAAGCTGCGGCGGAATGCCCCGAAGGCCCCCGAGACGTTATTGACCAGGTTCCATTCGGCCAAACCGATTTTCGACATGTGGATGGACAACAGGTATTCGAGCGCCTGCATCGCGGTCACCCAGGAAGCCCAGACATTGCGCACTCGCAGGCTACCGGCGACCGCAGGCACCGACGGGTCCTCGAAATGGCGCACGATGGAGCTGACCATGTTGTTGTCGAAGGACGTATCACCGTCGAGCGCCATCACGATTTCACCGCTGGCAAGCGACAGGCCGGCGTTCAGTGACGACACCCGCCCGCCCCTCTGCCATTTGGCGATCGGGCGCAAATGACGCCTGGGGTACAACTGCGGATCCACGTTGAAACTGCGAACGGCGCTGAGCGTCGGCTGGTTCACCGTGGCCCCGTCCACCACCGGAATCATCTCGATGTGGCCGGGGTACGTTTGCTCGCACAGGCTTAACAGCGTGGTCTGAACGTCCATCCCTTCGCTGTAGCAGGTAATGATGCAAGAGACCTTGGGCCGATAGAGACTGATCCTCGGTATACGGGTGCGCCGACGTGCGAACCAGCGCAAAACACCCAGCATCACCATGATCATCAGGGGCAATTCAAAGATCAGAAACAAAGGGAAAAGCATGAAAAACACCCGGCTCAAACCATCCGGCCCCATCAGCGAGCTGAGTGCGCTGAGGAGTTGCTCCAGGAAAGGGCTCATGGCGGTCACGCCAACTCACTGGCCAGACGGGCCAGTAGTAGTTCGCCATCTTCCTGTTCGAGCAGATCCTGGGGCGCCGTGATGCTGACGACACGCAAGGAAATGTCACTGACTTCCGGTGCTGAAAACAACTCGGCGACCCGGGTCAAGCGTTGTTTGACGGTTTCCAGGCCGTTGCCATCGGTATGGGGAAGCATGATCCAGAAATACTCTTCGGTACTTCGAGAGCAGCGGTCTGTATCCCTGACGGTTTCCTTCAATCGATCAGCCACGCTATCGATGAAGGCATGGCCGTGGTGTTCACCGAGGCGAGTCAACGTACCGGCCAGGTTGACGAAGCGCAGACCGAGCAGTGAGAAGGCAGGCGACTGGTAACGGCGTACGACCTGCATCTGCCAGGTCAGCAGGTCATAGAAATCCTTGCCGCCTAACAGATTGAGTCGACCGAAGTGATGGACCGTTTGATCGCTGAACTCCTGACGGCAGCGGAAACGGCCGGCCTCGGCCAGGCGAAAATCTCTGACTTCGCGTACTCGCAACTTGTCAGGCCTGTGTGACAGGCCGCAATCCAGGCAGCGCGCCTGCACTTCGGCGTCGACAAAAAACGCCTGACATGACCGACAGCGATAGTTCTCCATCGGGCGGTCGTAATCAGTGCCGATATGGCGCAACCGGTTCAAGCAGTTGGGGCACAACAACACCCCGTCCTTGAGAAAGGATTCCTGTGGCCCCACATGCCCACAGGTAAAACAGTGCAATGAAGGCTGTCGTGAAATGTCCAGGGCCTGACATTCGGCACACACATCAATGTAATTGAGCCGGCCCGAGCCACACTCCGAACACAAGCGAACGCGATCGACCAGAACCCCCTCCTCCAGCCAGTCCTGCTGCACCATCAAACTGAGCCAGACAAACGAGTTGACCTGCTCGTTATCAGCCAGGGCGTCCAGCAACGGATAGCGATAATGCTGAGGCACCTCCGGGTCTCGAAGGGCATAGATGTGGGCCTTGTCGCGCAACCACAACCATGAAAGCACCCGACTTTCAAAACGCTCGGGGGCAGAACCCTGTTTGAACAACCTGTAACGTTCTCGCCACACCCCCCAGAGGCTTCTTGTTTCACTGGAATCGACAGGGCACGCGCCATCACCCAAGGCTTCACACCAGCCGTTCTGATCACGGCAGCAGTAAATGAGGCTGTAGCGATAAGGGGGAATGGCGCGCAACTTTCGAAGCACCCGCCCGGCATAAACCGCTGGCAGGTCCAGCAGCAGGACATCAAAGGCGGGTGCAGCCAACAAGCTGCCCAGATCGGCGAAGTGCTCAAGCTCCGGAAGATTCAAGCTTGGAACTCTATTACCCAGTATCGCAATCCGTGGAGTTGGAGTCGGCATGACGCACGGCCTCTGCAGACAGACAAGTACGGTTAAAAGGAGTTAGAAACACTAGCACCGCATCAGAAAAACGTCAGCATTATTATGAAGTTATTTTTTGATATATAGGCCGCCAATATATCGTCATTAATTTTAATTGGATCTCGCCTTACTCATCGAGTTTCGACGCGATGAAGCGCCTTATCACCAGAAAAAATAATTACTTATATTTCATAACGTTATACACACCAAGTAACTCAATCATTACAACTATACTCACTACTAGTTAATAGCCACCATTGATAGCGTTGCGCCATTTAATGGCATCAGCAGTTAATTCCCATTTGCGACAAAGGCTTTAGCTACCGCCTGAACACTAATAAGTTCAAAGTATTTTTATACCAAAATTACTTACTTATAGAACCAGAACAGTCATGCAATAGTTACACGAGTGAAACATCATTGTTTCAATAATGAACATTAGATCAAATCTGACAATTTTTTACTCAGCACAAACCTCTCGAAGGCAACCACGCAACCAGCGATGCACAGGGTCGGCATCCAGCCGCGGATGCCAGAGCATGGCGACGGTGAACGCCGGCAGAGACAACGGCAGTGCGAAGCTGTGCATGCCGGCGCGCAGGCTGGCGGTGTGACGTTCGGGAACGCTGGCGATGAAGTCAGTAGCTCGGGCGAGTGCCAGCGCAGTAGAGAAACCTGCAACGATTGTTGCCAGGTGCCGCTCCAGTTGCAGGAGCTCAAGGGCTTCATCAATGGGTCCCTTGTCGAGCCCCCGCCGAGAGACGCTGATGTGGTTGCCTGCCGCATAACGCGCGGGGGTCATCTCGCCTTCGCTCAGCGGATGCCCCATTCGCACGACGCCAATGAAACGGTCCCGAAACAAGCCCTGTGTACGCAACTCCGGCCCAGCGGCCTTCCCCACCACACCCGTTTCCAGATCGACCGTCCCGTCGCGCAGTGACGTGCTGTCTTTGTCGGGTTTGTGCATGAAACGCAGCCGCACGCCAGGGGCCTGCTCGGCGACGCGGGCAATCAGGTCTGCGCCAAAATTCTCGACAAAGCCTTCACTGGTGCGCAGCGTGAACGTGCGGCTCAGCTGGCTGAGATCGGGTTGCTCGGCAGGCCGAAGCACCGCTTCGGCGTCCTGCACCAGTTGACTGACCCGCTCACGCAGTTCGAGCGCTCGCGGGGTGGGCACCAGACCGCGTCCGGCCCTGACCAACAGCGGATCGCCGGTGGTTTCACGCAATCGCGCCAGTGCCCGGCTCATCGCCGACGGGCTCAGGCGCAGGCGTTTGGCGGCGCGCGCCACGCTGCCTTCGGCGAGCAGCACATCAAGGGTGATCAGCAAATTGAAATCGGGAGTGGACATGCGGCGCCCCGTGGCAGAGTGATATGGCGTTAAACGCACGTATCAAGTGCAAACGGTGCGCCTTCCGCCATGTTAGGCCGGAGCGTAACTTTCTGATAGCTCCGCTTCGGGAGTGGCCAGAAAAGAGGAACAGCATGAAATCAATCAGTGCAGTCGCAGAGCGTGCACAACAGACACCGTCGGTTCGGTGGGCGCTGGCCAGTCTTTCGCTGTCGATGCTGCTGTCCTCGCTCGGCACCAGCATCGCCAATGTGGGTTTGCCGACCTTGGCCCAGGTGTTCAATGCCTCCTTCCAGCACGTGCAGTGGATCGTCCTCGCCTACCTTCTGGCAATTACCACCCTGATTGTCAGTGTCGGGCGGCTCGGTGATATCACTGGGCGTCGGCGGCTGCTCTTGACCGGCATCGGCGTGTTCACGCTGGCGTCGGCCCTGTGCGGTTTGGCGCCCACGCTCTGGCTGCTGATTGGCGCCCGGGCGCTGCAGGGAATCGGTGCGGCAATCATGATGGCGCTGACCATGGCCTTTGTCGGCGAGACGGTGACGAAGGCAAAAACCGGCAGCGCCATGGGCTTGCTCGGGACGATGTCGGCGATTGGCACCGCGATGGGGCCATCGCTCGGTGGCCTGCTGATTGGCGGATTTGGCTGGCAGGCGATCTTCCTCATCACCGTACCGCTGGGCTTGCTGACGTTAGTGCTCGCGTATCGCTACTTGCCCGCCGATCGCCAGAAGCCCAAGACCGATCGCGCCGGCTTCGACCCGCTGGGTACGCTGCTGCTGGCGTTGACGCTCGCCGCTTATGCGCTGGCGATGACCCTTGGACGAGGCAGTTTCGGTCCGTTCAACATCGCCTTGCTGTTGGCGGCGGGCGGCGGCGCTTGCCTCTTTGTATTCACCGAGTCTCGAGTCACCTCACCGTTGATTCGATTGGCGATATTCCGTGATCCCATGCTCAGTGGCAGCCTCGCCATGAGCCTGCTCGTCGCGACCGTGATGATGGCGACGCTCGTGGTCGGGCCCTTCTATCTCGCGCATGGGCTGGGGCTCGATGCCGTTCTGGTTGGACTGGTCTTGTCGGTCGGGCCGTTTGTCGCGGCACTGACGGGTGTGCCCGCCGGCCGTATTGCCGACCGCTTTGGCGCCCAACGCATGACCCTCGCCGGGCTCATCGCCATGGCGACCGGGTGCCTCACGTTATCGGTATTGCCGGAGGCGTTTGGCATCGGCGGCTACCTCTTGCCGATGGTCGTGATAACCATCGGTTATGCCCTGTTCCAGACAGCCAACAACACGGCGGTCATGGCGGATGTTCAGCCGGACCAGCGAGGCGTCATCTCCGGCATGCTTAACCTGTCGCGCAATCTGGGGCTCATCACGGGGGCGTCCGCCTTGGGCGCGGTGTTCGCGCTCGCATCGGCCTCGGTCGACATTGCAACCGCGCGACCCGAAGCGGTTGCCAGCGGTCTGCGGATCACCTTTGCCGTGGCGCTGGTGCTGATCGCTGTCGCACTGGCCATCGCGTTGGGAAGCCGCGCGTTGGCAGTGCGTCGTGAGCGCCGGTAGACAGATCGTTTTACTTTTCCAGCACTACCAGTGGCGTGTCTTTTTTCACAATGTACGTCGCCAGCTCAGACGCTTTGTTCGCGCCAACGTTCTTCGCGACGTGCGCAGTGCCTGCGGGGATGTACAAGGAATCGCCAGCCTTGAGCGTTATAGGAGGCTGACCCTCGAGTTGATATTCAAACGTGCCCTCAATCACGTGGGCCACTTCCACCCCAGGATGAGAATGCTTGGGTGATACCACACCCGGCTCAAAATCAACGAGAACCTGGATCACTTCACGCCCGGCGACATCGAGGTCCTGGCGCAGCAGATCGGTGCGGTGAAGACCCGCCTGCCAGCTTTTTGCTGGAGGCGTCTCTTGTGCTTGAGAGAGGCTCGCGAAGGCCGTAAGTGCTGCGGCAACGGCGACGCCGAGCATGCCAGCAGAGAGACGGTGGTTGAAACGGGACATGGCATTTCTCCAATCAGTGCGCGGAAATGCGCGCGGAGCTTGCCGCGGATGCGGTGGCTCTATTTGGAGGCCGCCGTGTATCGCGCAAGTGTCGAGATGCCTTGGATTTGTATTCGGAGTTAGCTGCAGGTGCGCGGGATACGTTCCGATACAAACGGATCCCGCAGACACGAAAAAGCCCGCACAAGGCGGGCTTCGTAAATCGAGTAGGTGGCCGGCGCTGGTCTCCGGCTTACAAGGTTTATCAGGCTTCCCACAGAACAGTTTTGTGCTGTCCTGCTTCACACGGCATAAGGGCTGGATCTCAGCGCGGAGATCTTTCTAACCGTGTACCCTTCGGAACGCGCCCCACGTTTCCTCGCCATCCGCTTGCGCATCAGTCTGCGTCTTCACCTACACCTTCAAGAGTAGTACAAACTCCAAAGCGCAAGGCGGGCTTTTTAGAACGATTTTGCCCTGTGGGGAGCGCGGCAGGATGGAAAAACACTAACACCCGTGACACGAGCTGATCAGTGTTTACTCATCAGACCATGCAGAACGCCGAACCTCAGACCCGGCTCGGAAGGCGTCATATGCGAGACACCAAATACCTTGAATGCCGCCAGCATGAGCACCAGACCGCCAGGCAAGATGCTCTGGCGATGGGTTTGCAAGCCCGCCAGGCCGAGCTGTTTGACATGCCCCACGTCAAGCAGGCGCAACGACAAACGCAACAGGCCGCTGTAGGTGATGCCGCTTTCGCCATCGTCGTTCAACCCGTTGGCCTTGAGGACTTTGGCCAGCATCCGTGCGGTGCCTGAAGAGCCAATCACCTGCTGCCAACCCAGCGCGCGATAACGACGCGCTACTTTTTCAAACTGAACAGTGGCTACACGCTCAGCCTCCAGAAGCGCCTGAGCCGTGATACACCCCCCCTGAAAGTAGCGCGCGCCGAAGTTGCCGCTGCCTATGGCAATACTCTCGGTCATCAAGGGCTGAGCGCCCTGCCCCAAAATCAATTCAGTGGAGCCGCCACCGATATCCACGACCAGTCGCCTGTTTTCGGTACCGGGTATGGTATGGGCAACACCGGCGTACACCAGTCGGGCCTCTTCATGCCCAGAGATGACATCAATCCGAAACCCCAGATGCCGCTCCGCGCTGGCTAAAAACAGTTGCGCATTGTCGGCTTCGCGCACGGCACTGGTCGCCACCGCCCGCACTCGACCGGCCTCGAAGCCGCGTAACTTTTTGCCAAATCGCGCGAGCGCTTGCCATCCCCGATCCAGAGCCAACTCGTCCAGCGCGCCGCCTTGAAACCCCTCCGCCAAACGGACAGGTTCACGCAAGGTTTTCACTTCTTGGATCACGAACCCCTGACGCCGTCTGACGGACTGGCCGATCATCATGCGAAACGCATTAGAACCAAGGTCAATGGCTGCAAATAGAGAGGCGTCTCCTTTCATGGGGGGATTCCTTGCAAGCTGAGCGCTCTAGGCGGTTTGCGAGGATCTTGCCATGGGGTCAATGACGCTAAGATGACACCCGCGACCCTTTACGGATGAGCAGACACCCGGATCGCGGGTCATTTCTGTACCTGGCACTCCTTCCAGACCTTGCGCATCAGCTCCTTCAGCATCAACGCCTCGGCCCAGCGATCGGTAATTTCGCCTCCGTCAGCACCCGTAATGGCATACGGCGGCGGACCGAGTTCACAGGTGAAGGACAGACTCTTGGGTGTGTTCGGTCGGGCCAGCCAATCCTCGATCCCATAGCGCCACCAGCCCAGGAAACGCTCGAGCCAGGGTCGATTCTGGGCGAAGCTCAAAGGCACCTGGACCTGTTCGCCGTTGGCAACACGACCATGGAAACCCCAACTGTGACGCAGGAGGGTATGGATCTGCTCGTCGTCCTCGGCAGCGGCCGGCTCTGGCAATTCGCGGCCCACGACATAGTGGGACAAGTCGGCCAACAGTTTGAGATCGGGCATTTCAGCGAGGATGTCGAGGGTGAACAACAGGTCGCTGGTGAGGCGATAGCGGTGGGTTTCCAGCAGGATCGGAAAGTCCACCTGTTCCGCCAGACGCTGCCAGCCTTCGATCAGCTTGATCGCTTGCGCCAACGTGCGCGGCCGGACGTCAGCTTGCAGCGTGAGGTGGTGGCAGCCATAGCAGGAGGCGACATCGATCGCTGCCGCCAGATCATCCACCGTGCGAGGGAACAGCTGACCTTCGATTTGCAGGCCCTGCGCTCTGGCGGCGGCACTTAGGCGTGCTGCATGTGGCGCGACCCAGAAATGGTCGGTGATCCCATCGAAGCCGGCGGCGGCGATTTTCTCCAGCTGCGCTTCCAGCGGAAGGTCGCATTGGCCGTGCTGATCTTGCATGGCCCACAGGGACTGAAACACCAGAAATTCACGCATGTCAGCTCCTGAGCAGTTGTTTGAGAGGCACAGCGGCATCGGCCAGTGCGTCCACCGAGAGGTAGTTATGGTTGGCGATCAGCCGCTCGCACAACTTGATGTCCTTGGCGACGCTATTGCCCTGGCCCCAGCCGCAAGCACCTTGCAGACGTTGCTCGGCATCGAGGTAGAACAACAGAAAACCGCCCTCCGGGGTTGCCCGGCTCGCCGAGGGTTCGGCGTTCGAGATCACGCCCACAATCTGCAATCCCCAGTCGTATTGATCAGACCAAAAACCGGGAATGACCGCGAAAGGTTGCTCGCCGCCCAACAGATTCAGGGCAGCGTGATGGCCTTGGGTCTCGGCGTTGCGCCAGGTTTCCTGACGCTGGAAAACCCCTTGCGGGTGCAGCTGAAACTCACAGACATCGCCCGCCGCAAAGATGTCAGGCGCGCTGGTGCGCAACTGAGCATCGACACGGATGCCCTGCCCGACTTCGAGCCCCGCTGCCTCGGCCAATTCAATGTTGGGTTGCATGCCGATGCCCACTACCACTAGGTCGCAGGGCAGAAACTCGCCGTCAACCAGTTGCACCGCCTCGACGCAAGCGTTGCCCTGCACCGCCTCAATGGTCACGTTCAAGCGGACATCCACACCCTGACCGCGATGCAGTTCCAGCAGGACGCTGGACAGTCGCTCCGGCAACACCCGCCCCGCCAGACGCGGTCCGGCCTCAAGCAAAGTCACCGAGCAACCCAAGGCACGGGCGGTCGCGGCGACTTCGAGTCCGATGAAGCCGCCGCCGATGATCACCAACCGAGTACCGGGCTGCAACGAAGCGCGCAGTGCCAGCGCTTCGTCGTGTGTTCGCAGATAAAGCACGTTGCCCAGATGCTCGGGCACATAAGCCAGTCGCCGTGAGCGCCCTCCCGTCGCGAGCAACAGGCGCGCATAGGCCAGCCAGCTACCGTCGGCCAACTGCAGACGATGCTGCTGCGGGTCGAGGCTTTTCACCGGATTGCCGGCCAGGTGTTCAATGTCCAGTTCGGCGAGTCGAGTGCTGTCGCACAAGCTGTAGCCCGCCAGATCTACCGTGCCCTGCAACAGTCCCTTGGACAGCGGCGGACGTTCATACGGAGGGTGAGATTCATCGCCTATCAGAATCAGGCGACCGCTATAACCTTCAGCACGCAGGGTCAGCGCGGCGCGGCCACCCGCATGCCCGGCGCCGACGATGACCAGTGGAGCATTGGCAGAATTCATGGCACTGACTCCCTGCAATTAAACCGTAATGGCCAGCAGGACACGCCCCGCCTCGACCCGCACCTGATAGGTCTTGAGGTTGACGCACACCGGGGCGCCAAGGGCTTTGCCGGAGCGGTAGTCGAAACGCCCGTTGTGCTTGGGGCACTCGATGACATGCTCCATCACCAGGCCATCGGCCAGGTGAATGGATTCGTGGGTGCACAGGCCCGCGGTGGCGAAGAACTCGCTGTCGGCGGAGCGGTAGACGGCATAGGTGTGCTGGCCATGGTCGAAACGAATGACGTCTTCTTCATTAATCTCGCCCACGGCACATACATCGATCCATTGATCGGTCATGGCGTTTTCTCTTGTTAGGGGTACAGACAGGAAGGTGTCAGGCCGGCGTTACTTCAGGTTTTGCCTGGGTGCTGGCGGCAGGCTCTGCGCATTGTGGCAAAGGACGACGGATGAAATAAGTCGGGTCTTTGCGCTGCTTCCAAATGGTCGGGAGGATTTCTTTGAAGGCCGCGAACAGACTGGTGTACGGCGGCGGACAGTCGTGGCGGATTTCCTCATGAAGCTGCGCCAGCGCATGAAACGGCACCATCGGATACATGTGGTGCTCAAGGTGATAGTTCATGTCGAGGTACATAAAGCGCAGCACCGGGTTCATGTAAATGGTTCGGCAGTTGCTGCGGTGATCGAGTACGTCTTCAGCCAGGCCGACATGCTGCGTAAGCCCGAACAGGTAGGACAGCCAGCCACCGTAAAGGGTTGGCAGACCGATAAACATCAGCGGCAACCAGCTCTGCAGATACAGTGCAGCGCCCACGACAAGCCCGTAAATCACCAGCCAGACGCGCGCGTCTCTCGTCACTTTGGGCCACCCCGATTCCGGGATGAACGTCTGCTCTTCTTCATCCATCCGCCCGACTGCATGCCGGCAGACTGACGCCATCGTCTTCAACGCGTAAGGCATCCTGAACAGGCTCAGCACCATATTGATCAGGCTCGGCGGACGTGGCTCGACGATCTCCGGATCGCGGCCGACGATGATGGTGTCGGTGTGGTGCCGTGCGTGGCTCCAGCGCCAGACCTGGGGTTCGAACATGAACATGAAGCTCGACAGCTGGTAGACCGCATCATTCATCCAGCGGGTTTTGAACGCCGTACCGTGACCTGCTTCGTGCCAGCGGGCATTGGACGCCGTACCGTAAAGCAGCCCATAGACGAAGAAGAATGGAACGCAGGCCCAGGAACCCCAGAACCAGTAACCGCCGAAACCGGTGAGGACCATCGATAGCAACCAGATCGCGGTATCGCGCAAGGCCGGGCCGTCGCGGCGCTGCATCAATTCCTTCATGCGTTTACGAGAAATGGGCGATTGGTACCAGTTGGCCGAGACCAAACCTTTTTGCGCCGCTTTGGCGGCTTCGGGACCGATCAATCGATAATCCCGAGGCACGGGTTTACCGCGGTGTTCATAGGCTGCGTTTTGTTCAGGCATTTTATTGTTCTCCGCAAGCTTGATGGTTTCAGGCACTTTTCGACGCGGGATCACATCGTTGGAGAAAAGATAGAGAGCCCAAAGATTACCCTCAAGCCCTTGAATACATTCCCTATCAAGCTATCATCCAGGCCCAGCAAGGCTTGATAGTTTTCTATCAAGGCGTTTTCGGGACCCGCCATGACCAACACTAAACGCCCCACCATCGCCACGGTCGCCGAGCACGCTCGCTTGAGTGTCGCCACCGTGGACCGGGTACTCAACGCCAGAGCGCCGGTCAGCCCGGCCACCGCCGAACAGGTATTCCAGGCCGCCGAAGCCGTCGGTTATTTCGCCGCCCGGCTGATCGGTCAGCGGATCCGCGAACGGCGTCCCAGTTATCGTTTCGGCATCCTCTTGCTCGGTACCGCCCAGGCGTTCTATTCCAATGTTGCCGCCGCCATTACCGAGGCGGCGCAGCGTCACACCGGCGCCAACCTGAGCTGTCAGTTTGAGTACGTTTTCGATCGCACACCGAGCGCCATCGTTGCTCAAATCGAACAACTGGCGGTGCAGTGCGATGGTCTGGCAGTGGTCAGCTTCGCTCACCCGCTGATCAATGCCGCCATCGCCCAGATCAGAGAGGCCGGCGTGCCGGTGATCGCGCTGCTGTCCGACATCGATGAGGCCGCGAATGAGCCTTACGTCGGCCAGGATAATCTTGAGGTCGGGCGCACCATGGGCTGGCTGATGGCTCACACCTGTGGTGCGCGCAAAGGCAGCGTCGGGGTGTTGCTCGGCGGCCACCGTTTTCTCGGCCATCAGGCACGGGTGGAGGGGCTGCGCAGTTACCTGACGGAACACGCACCCGGATTGCGCCTGCTTGAAGCGGTGATCAATCTGGATAATTGCGACATCACCGAAGAGGCGACCCTGGAACTGTTGGCGCGGCATGACGATTTGCGCGGCTTGTGCGTGGTCGGCGGTGGCGGCGACGGGATCATCAGTGCCCTGTCGCAGTTACCAAAGCGGCCGTCGCTGTGCTGCATTTTGCAGGAGTCGACCGAACTGTCGCGCCAGGCCTTGTCGCAGGGTTTGATCAGTTTGGTCATCGATTCCCAGCCGCGATTGCTGGCGGCGGCGCTGGTCGATTTGCTGCTGGAATTGCAGGCCGCGCCGGACTTCGATCCGGCCCGGCATCGCATCCATATTCCATTGCAGATCGTCACGTCAGAGAATGCCCGGCCCTGAACGGAAAGCATCGGCACTCAGTCCGAACCGATTCATCTTGTTGTACAACCCACCCCGAGAAACATTCAGCTGTTTGGCGGCCAGGCGGATGTTGCCGCGGGTATCCTTCAGGGCCGCAATGATCGCATTCATTTCATGGGCGCCAAGGTCCAGGGCGGTCCGGGGTTCGGGCACACTTCCCGGCGCCGATGGCCGCTGCCTTTGCTTGATTTCAAGCGGTAGATCACCCGGCTGGATCAGTTCGGTCACGGCCAGGTTGGTCGCCCGTTCAATGGTGTTTTCCAGCTCGCGAACGTTACCCGGCCAGTGGTAGGCCGACAGAATATCCAGCGCCTCTGGCGAGATGCCCTGCACCGATTTGCGCAGTGAGCGGGCGCAACGGCTGAGAAAATGGCGCGCCAGTAACGGCACATCTTCGTGGCGCATCCGCAGCGGCGGAACCGTCAGGTTCAGGACATTGAGCCGGTAAAAAAGATCCTCGCGGAAAGCACCCTCGGCCACCGCCTGACTCAGGTTGCGGTGAGTAGCAGCGATGATGCGCACGTTCACCTGCTGCGATTTTTTCGCGCCCACGCGTGTCACCTCGCCTTCTTGCAAGACGCGCAGCAGACTGACCTGGGCATCAAACGACATGTCACCGATTTCATCGAGAAAGATCGTTCCGCCATCGGCCAGTTCGAACTTCCCGGCAGAGCCTCCGCGCGCCGATCCGGTGAAGGCGCCTTCGACATGACCAAACAATTCGCTCTGCACCAGATCTCGCGGAATAGCCCCGCAATTGACGGCCACAAAAGGACCGCTGCTACGGTCACTGGCGTTATGGATCGCCTGGGCGAATAGCTCCTTGCCTGTGCCGCTTTCACCCAGAATCAGCGTGGTCGAATCACTGCGACTGGCAATCCGCCCCAGGTGCAACGCGTCCTGTATCGCTCGCGAATTGCCCTGAATGGTCTCGAAGGTGTAACTGGCTTGGGTGCCGATGATCCGGCGAGTAATTTCCCGGATGCGTCGGTTCTCCCGCAACGAGACAATGCGTCCACCCTGCTCCAGCGAGCACACGGACACCAGGCACGCCAGTTGACTGCGATCATGCAATTCAAACGTGCAGTCCAGATCCCGCAGCCCTTCCCCGCCTCGCAGCAGAATCTCATCGGTCAGTTCACTCTGGCCCAAGCGCTGGAACGGACTGCCCAGCAGGTCCCGGCCCACGCGGAACAATTGGCGGGCGTAACGGTTGAGCGCCTTGATGCAGCCCCGCTCATCCAGCACCACCAGTCCTTCGTTGAGCACTTCAAGCACGGTTTGTTGTTCCTCCAGCAATGCTTGCAGCGCCATCTGCCGCGAGACCGCTTCGGCCGCTGCCTGGACAGTGCCGAGGGTATGAAAATGAAACCAGCCCGGCTCTGCGGTCAGGGTCAGCATGGCCAGTGTCCGGCCCTGCGCATCCCTGATCGGCGCGGCGGCACAATGCATGCGCCGCCGACGCAGGCCGACGCCGAAGTTTTCCTCGGCCAGCACATACACCAATCGGTCTGCGGCAAGCGCCAGCCCCGTGCAGTTGGTGCCCTGCACGGACTCCAGCAGCCGGCTGCCCACCGGCGTGAGATCCAGGCCGCAGAAATATAGCGTCGTCCCTTCGGCATCGGTCAGATTGATATGGCCCCTGGGGTTGTAAGCCAGCAACCCGCGCATGACCTCCGCCGCCGCCGTGATCAACACACGATTGGCCGCCAACGTTGCGGCCAGCACGTCGGGGGCGACAAAACGGTATTGGCCATCATCCGGATCGAGGCCGGCACTGACGCTGCGCAACCAAGAGTCCCAAATAATCTGCCTGACCCCGACAGGTCGATCGGTGCGACCGTTCAGGCACGCCAGCCAGGCCTGCTCCAGCTCAGCGATCGGTCCTTCGTTTAACGACGCCGGACCGAGCGCCGTAATGTAGTCGAGGTCTTGCACGCTGAAGGCCATTGGCTGTGGGATCACCATTTGCTCCTATGTTCATATTTTTGACATGTCAGTATAGACATGTCATTTGAATGAACACTTATTTCAAACACCTTTAAATACTCCCTTAAGTATCAATGACTTAAATATTGGCACAGCCCTTGCTCCCTGCTTTGTACCAGCGAGGACATTCCTGCTGTCGAGTCATTGAACAACAATAAAAGGGAGTCATTTCATGAGTACGTCCAAGATCATCCGCCTGGGTCTCATCGGTGCTGGCCGCATGGGCAGCTTTCACGGTCTGACTGCCGCCCGGCACATTCCCGGTGCCTGCCTGGCCGCCATCGCCGACCCGACACCCGGTCAGGCCGCCCGCCTCGCGGCAGAATTAGGTGTGCAGCGGGTCTATACCGATCCACAGCAATTACTCGATGACCCGGAAATAGACGGCGTCCTGATCGCCGCCCCTGCCCGCAGCCACGCCGAACTGGTGATCAGTGCAGCCCGCGCCGGCAAAGGGGTGTTTTGTGAAAAACCCATGGCCATCACCCTCGACGAAGCCGACCGCGCCATCGCCGCTGCTGCCGACGCACGGGTGACGCTGCAAGTCGGTTTCAACCGCCGCTTTGCCAAAAGCTTCCGAACGGCTCACCTGGACGTGGTCTCCGGTCGTATCGGTACGCCGCAACTGCTGCGCTCGCTGACTCGCGACCCGGCGCTGAACAATCCGGCCGCCTCGCCGCAGTGGGTGATCTTCCTCGAAACCCTGATTCACGACTTCGATACCCTGCGCTACCTGAATCCCGGAGCCGAAGCGGTCGAGGTTTTTGTCATGGCCGATGCCCTGATCGCACCGGACTTCAAGGACAAGGGCTTCCTCGACACTGCAGTGGTCACGATCCGTTTCGACAACGGCGCCATCGCGACGGCCGAGGCCAATTTCCAGGCCGTCTATGGCTACGATGTTCGGGGGGAAGTGTTCGGCAGCGCGGGCATGCTGACCATGGGCAGCGTCAACGAGTCTGACCTGGTTCGCTATTTGGCCAATGGCATCCAGGCCGACACCCAGCGCCTGGACACCGACCTGCTGCGTGATGCGTATGTGGCCGAGCTCAACCACTTTGTCGACTGCCTGCGTACCGGCGAAAAACCCCTCGCCAGCGGCGAAGATGCCCGGGCGGCACTGGCCATTGCCCGCGCGTGCATCGAGTCGTTCCAGCAAGGCAAAGCGGTGCGCGTGCAAGGAGCCCGCTCATGAGTTTCATACCGTTCAAACTGGCGATCAGTGCCGAGATGGTCTTCCTCGACCTGCCGTTCACCGAACGCGTCAAACGAATTCACTCGCAGGGCTTCAGCGCCGAACTCTGGGGCTGGACGCAGAAAGACATTCCAGCCCTTGTCGCCACTGGCGCTGATTTCACCTCGATGACGGGTTACATCTCGGGCAATCTGACCGATCCCGACGACATCCAGCACCTGCTCGACAGCGCACGCGAATCGCTGGCCGTCGCCGCCCAACTGAATTGCCCGAGCCTGAACCTGCACGGCACTGGCCTGGGCGACAAAGGCTTGCCAGTCAAACCCGTGGCCCTCACCACGGGACGCATGTGGTTGAGCGCCTGCAAGACCCTGGAAAAAATCGCCCGTCTGGGCGAAGAGGCAGGCCGGGTATTCTTGCTGGAAAACCTCAATACCGAAGTGGACCATCCCGGCACCCCTTTCGCTCGCGCCGACGATACCCTGGCGTTGATCGAGGCCGTGGGCAGCCCGCATTTGAAGATGAACCTGGACCTTTACCATGCCCAGATCGGCGAAGGAAACCTGATCGAACTGATCCAGCGCGCAGGCAGCGCCATCGGGGAAATCCAGGTCGCCGATGTCCCCGGCCGCATGGAACCGGGCACCGGTGAAATCCATTATCCGGCCATTGCCAAAGCCTTGTTCGGCATGGGATACACCGGAGTCGTCGGGCTCGAGGGCTGGGCCAGCGGTGACAGCGAAGCGGCACTGGAACGCTTTCGACAGGCCTTCACACTGGATTAAACCTTATGCCAGCTGCAACGCACTCTTTGTAGCAGCTGTCGAGCCTGCGAGGCTGCGTTCGGTTCGGGCCGCGTTCGGACGAAGCAGTCGTGAATCCGGCTGATGCGGTTTACCTGATACACCGCAAGTTCTGGTTTGACGACTGCTTCGTCCGAACGCGGCCCGAACCGAACGCAGCCTCGCAGGCTCGACAGCTGCTACAGATCGCATTGCGGCTTGACTGACTGAACTTGATGAATGTCGACTCATAACAAAAAAGGAAAACCATCATGCGTCGTTGCACACTACTTTTTGCCACGCTGTTATTACTCTTCAGCCAATGGGCCGCCGCCAGCTATCGCATCGGCGTCAGCATTGCCAGGGTCGACGACAACTTCATGACCTACGTGCGTAGCGGCCTGGAAGAGGCCGCCAAAAAGGAGAACGTCCAGATCCAGTTCGAGGACGCCCAGGGTGATGTGGTTCGCCAGCTCAATCAGGTCGAGGGTTTCCTCAGCCAGAAAGTGGATGCCGTCATTGTCTTGCCGGTGGACACCGCTGCCACCGCCAACATGACGCGCGCCGCCGTCGAGGCGAAGACACCGCTGGTCTACGTCAATCGCCACCCGGACGAACGCGTCTTGCCCAAAGGCGTGGTCACGGTGGCGTCCAATGACATTGAGGCCGGTCAACTGCAGATGCGCTACCTGGCCGACAAGCTGGGGGGCAAAGGCAACATCGCGATCATCATGGGCGACCTCGCGCAAAACTCCACGCACGACCGTACTGAAGGCGTCAAACAGGTACTCAAGGACTATCCGGGGATCAAGATCGTCGAACAACAAAGTGCCGAGTGGCAGCGCAACAAAGGGATGGACCTGACCAGCAACTGGCTGCTGGCAGGTACCCGTTTTGATGCCATCGTTGCCAACAATGACGAGATGGCCATCGGCGCCGCCATGGCATTGCAGCAAGCCGGCAAAGCCAAGGGCGAGATTGCGATTGTCGGTATCGACGGGCTGCCCGACGGCCTGGCGGCCATCAAGCGCGGGATGCTCGTCGCCTCGGTATTTCAAGACCCCAAAGCGCAAGCGACCAGCGCGCTGCAAGCGGCCATCAAAATGATCAAAGGGGAGCCGGTCGAGGCGGATGTCTGGGTGCCCTTCCAGCTGATCATGCCGGAGCAAGTGGCCGTGTTTGAGCAACGCTACAAATAACATCAAACGGGAGCATGGCCTGCCGACAGGAAGTCAGCAGGCCATGCGCGTCGCCGTTTACAGGTCGGTGATTTCCTTATGACGTGGCACCAGCGCCTTCATCACGCTCCACGCCACCAGATAGGCCAGCGCGCAGATGGCAAACATGATCATGTAGCCGGTATGGATATCGCCGATCAGTTTGTAATGGTCGATCACCCAACCGCCGGTCTTGGTCATCACAACGCCGCCCAAGCCGCCGGCCAAACCGCCAATGCCGACCACCGACGCGATGGATTTTTGCGGGAACATGTCAGACACGGTGGTGAAGATGTTGCACGACCACGCCTGATGCGCCGATGCGCCCACGCCGATCAGCAGCACCGGTACCCAGAAACTGATGTAGCCGAATGGCTGCGCCAGCAGTACCAGCAACGGGAAGAAAGCAATCACCAGCATGGCTTTCATACGGCCGTCATACGGCGCATCACCGCGTGACATGAAATAGCTCGGGAACCAGCCGCCGCCGATGCTGCCCACCATGGTCATGCTGTACAGCACGGCCAGCGGCAACACGATGGCCTGGCCCTTCATGCCGTATTGCGCCGACAGGTAGGTCGGAAGCCAGAACAGGAAAAACCACCAGACGCCGTCGGTCATGAACTTGCCGAAGGCAAAGGCCCAGGTCTGGCGATAGGTCAGCAACTTGAACCACGATACTTTTTTGGCCGCAGCACCCGAGTCAGTGCCGGTGAGCGCTTGTGCGCCCTGATCGCTGCGGATGTAGGCCAGCTCTTGCACCGACAGACGCTTTTGCTGCTCCGGTTTTTCGTACAGCGCAATCCATACCGCCACCCAAACGAAGCCCAACGCACCGATCACGATGAACGCCGCTTCCCAGCCCCAAAGGCCGGCAATCAGCGGCACGCTGATCGGTGCCAGGATCGCGCCCACATTGGCGCCGGAGTTGAAGATACCGGTGGCGAAGGAACGCTCCTTCTTCGGGAAGTATTCGGCGGTGGCCTTGATCGCAATCGGGAAGTTACCCGCTTCGCCGATCGCCAGTACGGCGCGCGACAGCATGAAACCGGCGATTGAAACAGGGATCACGGCAAGGCCCAAGGCGCTGCTGATACCCGCAATCCCCTCGCCCATCGGCTCCGCAAAGGCGTGCATGATCGCGCCGGTCGACCAGATGCAGATCGCTACCACATAGGCCTTCTTGGTGCCGATCTTGTCAACGAAGCGGCCGGCGAACAGCATGGAAATCGCGTACACAAACTGAAAGACAGAGGCGATGTTCGCGTAATCGGTGTTACTCCAGCCAAATTGCGTCGACAGGTCCGGCGCCAACAGACTCAGTACCTGGCGGTCCAGGTAATTGACCGTAGTGGCAAAAAACAACAGCGCGCAAATCGTCCAGCGGTACTTGCCGACGGCCTGGCCGATTCGTTGCGGATTGATGGGCTCGTTCAGATTCATGGCATCACTTTATTGTTGGATTATGGTGATGATCTCTCGGTTTCAAGCGAGATCAATTGTGTCGTGAAGCATCGCCAAAACGCGATGAGTCCACGCCACTGTATTGCGGGCTCGAAAATGGGTACCCCATGCTCAGCGGCTGGAGTTGGACATTTGGCAAGAGCTATCGGGCGTTTGGTGGGACAGTCGTATGCGACAGGCCTGACTGTGGAGATGGGCAAGCAGTCAAGGTCGAACCATAGGAAGCGGCATTCAGGGCGATGCGCGGGCGAGTTGTGTTCATGATAGGCCGACACTCTTTTTTATTTTTAGGGTTCAACAGTCGGTGATCGTCTGTCGTCGTACAACTGCACCTTTTATATCCAGTTCACTACCGGGCTGTCAATCTGAAAAAACAGCCGTTCGTCTCGACAAAGGCTGCTCGATAGAAATTCGATCAGGTCCAGAGGACGTAGTCTGTGGACCAGTTAGCGCTGGGATGTATCGGGTGTTGTCAGCGAGATATGAAGGTTTTGAAGATTAAACATTGTTGTACGACAACGCACTTAAAAAGCTCATGACGAGAGACATCGATAGCAGTCATCTCGTCAGAGTGGTTTTCGACTGCCAGGTCGGCGAAGACGGATCAGGATTTCGCAGCCGGTTTGGTGCGAGCGGCCGCTGTCGATGTGTTGAGCGCCACGGCAGCGAGAATGAGCGCCTTCAAGGCTTTCTCATCAGGCGTGTCGCCCTCATGCACATCAATGGCACGTCGGGTGTTGCCCTCGAGGCTGGCGTTGAAGAGGCCTGAAGGGTCGTCCAGCGACGCGCCCTTGGCAAACGTCAGCTTCACGACCTGCTTGTAGGTCTCGCCGGTGCAGATGATTCCGGCGTGCGACCACACTGGAACCCCCCGCCACTTCCATTCCTCGACCACGTCGGGGTCGGCCTGCTGGATGAGCGTGCGGACCCGAGCGAGCGTCTCGCCCCGCCAATCGCCCAGTTCCTTGATTCTCGCGTCTATCAGCTGAGAGGCCGAATCTGCGCCCTCTTCCTCTTTTGCACCGACCTGCTCTTTCTTCATGGTGGTTGTCGCCTTCTTCATGAGGGTATTCAAAACCGGGCTTTACAACGTTTTTTGACTGTTGCCGAGGGTCTTGGCCTTTTCGATCCCCCAGTCAAAGGCAGCCTCCATGTCCAGCAGATGCGGTTTTGGATCGTGGTCCTCAAAAATGGCGGTGCCGTCCGGCCGGTAAACACCGATGAACATCCCCAGTGAGCCGTCCTTCAAGATCTCGGTTTTGACCTCGATCTTGCATCCGTTCGACAGCGTTTCCTTGTGGTGCATATGGCGTTCAGTCATGGCTGCATTTCTCCCGTCGTTAAAGTCCGAGTAGCGCATTTACCCATTGGCCATGTTAGCTCAGTGCGGCCCACTAAAAGGCCTGCCAGGACAGCGGCGTAATGCCACCTATACTAGAAGCCACCGCCCCCTCGGGGTCTGCACTCCCAACAATAAAAAGCAGAGGTGGAACATGGTCTGGCAGCAAATCTACGATCCGTTCGGCAACCCGATACTTTCAACCCTCATGGCAGCAGTGCCGGTCGTGGTGATGCTGGCAGCCCTTGCGTTTTTCCATGTGAAGGCGCATCTGGCCGCATTGATGGCCCTAGCGTCGGCGCTGGTGATCGCGATCTTCGCCTTCGGCATGCCCGCGAACATGGCCGGCTCGGCCGCACTGTACGGCGCCGCCAACGGCTTGCTGCCGATTGGCTGGATTGTGCTCAACATCATCTTCCTTCATCGGCTGACCACCGAGAACGGCTCGTTCAAAGTGCTGCAGGATTCCCTGGCGCGCATCACTGATGATCGACGCCTGCAACTGCTGCTGATTGCCTTCTGCTTCGGTGCTTTCTTCGAAGGGGCCGCAGGCTTCGGTACGCCGGTGGCGGTGACCGGGGCGATTCTGATCGGGCTGGGCTTCTCGCCACTGGCCGCGTCTGGCCTGGCGTTGATCGCCAACACCGCGCCCGTGGCGTTCGGTGCGCTGGGCACGCCGATCATCACCCTGGCCAAGGTGACCGGGCTGGATGAAATGGAACTGTCGATGATGGTCGGCCGGCAATTGCCGTTCTTCTCGGTGATCGTGCCGTTCTGGTTGATCTGGGCATTCGCCGGCTGGCGCAAGATGCTGGAAATCTGGCCGGCGATTCTGGTGGCCGGGGTCAGTTTTGCCGTGCCGCAGTTCCTGGTGTCCAACTACCACGGGCCGATGCTGGTGGACGTGATCGCCGCGCTGATTTCCATGGCCTGCCTGACCGGTTTCCTCAGAGTCTGGAAACCGGCCACCGTGCATACCTCCGCCGCGCTGTCCGGGCGCGTCGACAATTCCAAAATAGCCGAAGAGCATGACGAAAAACCCGTCGCCAGCGCGACCTTTGCCAGCGATGCCAAGCCTGCGGTGATGCGCGCGTGGATGCCGTGGATCATCCTCACCGTGTTCGTGTTCGCCTGGGGCACCCAGGGTTTCAAAAACATGTTCGATACTCGCCCGGCGATTGATCCGGCCACCCACTCGGCCAAGCTCGACCCGCAAGGCAAACCGATGCGCGAAGCGAACCCGATCTTCGCTCCGGTCGTGACGTTCACCACGATTCACCAGCAGATCGAGAAGGTCCCGCCCGTAGTGCCCGCACCTAAAACCGAGGATGCGGTCTACAAGTTCACCTGGCTCACCAGCACCGGTAGCGGCATCCTGCTGGCGGCGATCCTCGGCGGACTGCTGATGGGCTATTCCATCCCGCAACTGATCCACCAATACCTGCGAACGATCTGGGTCGTGCGTTACTCGCTGATCACCATCGTCGCGATGCTCGCCCTGGGCTTCCTCACCCGCTATTCAGGCCTGGACGCCACCATGGGCCTGGCCTTCGCCGCGACGGGCATCTTCTACCCCATGTTCGGCACCCTGCTCGGCTGGCTCGGCGTAGCCTTGACCGGCTCGGACACGGCGTCCAACGTGCTGTTCGGCGGCTTGCAACGGGTGACCGCCGAGCAACTGGGGATCAGCCCGGTGTTGATGGCTGCCGCCAACAGTTCCGGCGGGGTCATGGGCAAGATGGTCGACGCGCAGTCGATCGTGGTGGCCTCCACCGCGACACGCTGGTACGGGCATGAAGGGGAAATCCTGCGTTATGTGTTTTTCCACTCGATCATCCTGGCCATTCTGGTCGGTGGTTTGGTGACGTTGCAGGCGTATGTGGCGCCGTTCAGCCATATGGTTGTCGGCGGGCATTGATCGACTAGCCCGCCATTCTCAAGTCTTGGCCCCTGGTGCATCGCAGGGGTCAAGGCTTGGGATTCTTGACCCAACGCATGACCACAAAGCACGCGATCAGGATCATCGGCGCGATCGACAGCATGCCCATGTAACTGGTCCCCGAAACATCGTTGATTTTGCCCACCATCACCGGAGCGACCATGCCGCTGAGCTGGCCGATGGAGTTGATGGCTGCAGTTCCACTGGCAATCGCCAGCCCCGAGAAGGTCGATTGAGGAATCGTCCAGAAGATTGGAATGGCGATGAACGTCCCCGCCGTGGCCAGGACCAGTGCCGCCATCATGGCCCAGGACGAATCGGAAAACAGGCAGGCCAGCAAGTAACCCACAGCCGCCAGCAACAGGCACATCACCAGGTATTTCTTGCGCTCACCGGTGCGGTCCGAAAGTCGCGTCAGCCAGATCATGCCGATGCACGCAACGATATACGGCAGGGATGACAGCATGCCGACCCAAAAAACGCTCTGCACGCCGGACGACTTGATCAAGTGCGGCATCCAGAAATTAAGGCCATAGGAAGCGGTCTTGATCACGAAGTAGATGAACGCCATGATCGCGACTTCCCGCGTCAGTAACACTCGCCACAGCGACCCCAGTATCGGCTTCTGCCTGGCTTTGTCATGCGCCAGATTGGCGGCAAGCAGGTCTTTCTCCCCCCTTGTCAGCCACTTGGCCGACTCGATATCACGATCGAGTTTCCACAACACCAGCACACCCAGCACCACACACGGTAAACCCGACATCAGGAACAGCCAGTGCCAACCCGCCAGGCCAAGCACACCATCCATCGTGCCCAACAAAATCCCGGCGGCCGGCCCGCCCAATGCCCCCGCCAGAGGGACCGACAGGAACCAGAGGCCGTTCATCTTTGCCAAGTGCTTTTTCGGGAACCAGCACGCCAGGTAGAACAGAATCGCTGGACCAAAACCGGCTTCCATGACCCCAATCAGAAAACGCAAAAAGTAGAGCGTGTATTGGGTGTAGGCAAACATCATTGCGGCGGTGGCCAGCCCCCACGAGACCATGATCCGACAAATCCAGGCCGGGGCACCGTATCGTTTGAGGCCCAGGCTGCTGGGCACTTCGAACAGCACGTAGCCGATGAAGAACATGCTCGCGGCCAGTCCATACGCGGCATCGGTCAAGCCCAGTTCATGCTGCATCTGGGTCTTGGCGAAGCTGATATTGATCCGGTCAAAATAAGAGAACAGAAAGCAGATAATGGCCAGCGGCATGATGCGCCAGGCCACGCGCCGATAGAGCAGCAGCTCATTGATCGTTTCTTCATTGCGTGCCAGTGCAATTTCGCCAGTCATGGCAACCATAGTGTTTCTCCATTGTTGTAATTATTGGAGAGAGGCAACGTCCTTCAGGACCTTGCTCAACGGGTTTAGCTGATTCGAATCAGTTTGTCCTTGTAAGCCTGGCCCTTGGCGACATAATCCTGGGCGCTACGCTGCAGGCCGGCGATGGCTTCAGGCGTCAGCTCTCGCACGACTTTGGCGGGGGCTCCCAAAATCAGCGAGTTGGCCGGGAACACCTTGCCTTCAGTGACAATCGCCCCGGCACCGACCAGGCAGTTCTTGCCGATGACCGCGCCATTGAGTACCACCGCCTGAATCCCGATCAGCGCCCCATCACCGATGGTGCAGCCATGCAACATGGCCTGGTGGCCGATGGTCACGCCCTCGCCCACCGTCAGCGCAAATCCGGGGTCGGCGTGCAAGACCGCGCCTTCCTGTACGTTGCTGTGCTGACCGATTCGAATCGGCTCGTTGTCACCACGCAGAACCGCCTGGGGCCAGACACTGACGCCCTGCTCCAGCGTGACATTTCCAATGACGGTGGCGTCTTCGGCGACGAAAGTTTCGGCGTGGATGACGGGGATCAGCGTGTCGTATTGATAGATAGCCATGGCAGCGCCTCCTCAGGCCTGAGCGTCGGTTTTAAGCACGCCGGCCGCGCACAACTCGGCGATGTGCTCGTCGCTGTAACCGAGTCCACGCATGACTTTGTGCGTATGCTCGCCGATGCGCGGAATCGATTGACGCGGTTGCAGACGTTCGCCATCCAGGGACAACGGCAGCAATGGCATGGCGGTGAACGATCCGTCTTCGAGTTCGAGATTCGCCAGGCCACCGCTTTGCAGCAGGTGAGGATCGTCGAACAACTCCTCAGGGCGACGAATCGGCGCAAAGGGAATGCTGTGAGCCTCCAACTCCAGAGCCAGTGCCTGAGCATCCATCGTGGCAAAGACTTCGGCCATGTGAGCCAGCAACCGGGGTCGCTGCAACACGCGATCATTGTTGGTGGTGAGGGTCTGGTCGTCGAGCAACGCGGTCTGACCGAGCAACTGACACAAGGCATTCCACTGCCCTTCGCCGGTGGCCGCCACGAACATTTGCTCACCGTTGGCGAACTCGAACACGTCGTAGATCGCCCAGGCGCTGATGCGGCTTGGCATTGGCGCGGCCGCCTGCCCGGTCACGGCGTACTGCTGCATGTGTTGGGCCGCTAGCAATACGCAATTTTCGTAAAGCGCGCTTTGCACCTCACGGCCGACACCAGTGGTGTGGCGATCATTGAGCGCGGCAAGCACGCCGATAGCGCCAAACATCCCGCCCATGATGTCGTTCACCGAGCTGCCGGCCCGCAACGGTCTGCCGACGGGGCCGGTCATGTAGGCCAGGCCCGCCATCATCTGCACCACTTCATCCAGGGCCAGGCGATTGTCATACGGGCCGTTGAGAAAGCCTTTGTGCGAGGCATAAATGATGCGCGGATTACGCTCACGCATCGCGGCGTAACCGAAGCCGAGTTCCTGCATGCGCCCGGGTTTGAAGTTCTCGATGAACACGTCGGCGGTGTCGATCAGCTCCAGCACGGCGTCGCGCCCTTGCGGGGTGTTGACGTCGATGGCGATGCACTGTTTGTTGCGGTTGAAGGTGCGAAAGAATCCGGCACCGGCCCCCAGCAGACGACGCGTACCGTCACCGCGGGTTGGCTCGATCTTGATGACTTCGGCACCGAGGTCACCGAGGATCATCCCGCAGGTCGGCCCCATCACCATGTGAGAAATTTCGACGACACGAATGCCGTCCAATGGAAGTCTGGACATGAATGTTTTCCTCGATCGAACAGGCTCAAGCGCGGCTGACGGGTGGCGTGTAATTGAGTGGCAGACCGGCGCGGGCAATGCAGCCATAAAGGGTTTCGTCCGGCAACGCGGCATGCAGCACGTCTCGTGATTCGATCAGTGCGGCCAGATCGATGCCGGAGTCGTAACCCATGCTGTGCAGCATGAACACCAGGTCTTCCGTCACGGTGTTGCCGGACGCGCCCGGTGCGAACGGGCAACCGCCCAGCCCGGCGAGGGACGAATCGAGTTCGGTGATGCCTTGCTGCACGGCCACCAGACTGTTGGCCAGCGCCAGACCACGGGTGTCATGAAAATGCGCAGCCCGGAGTTTTTCACCGGCGATGGCTCGAACTGCCTGCAACGTGGTCGCCACCTGACCGGGATTGGCATAGCCGGTGGTGTCACCGAGCGAGACCAGATTGCAACCGGCCTCAAGCACGTGCCGGGTCAATTCGCACAAGTCGCTCAACGGTACATCGCCCTGGCGGGTGCAGCCGAAAGCCACGGACATTCCGGCAATCACTTGAACGCTGTGCAGACCCAGCTCGGTGCGCAACTGGCACATCCGCGCCAGCTCTTCGACCATTTCCAGCGGCGTACGCCGAACATTGGCCAGGCTATGGGCCGCGCTGACGGAAACAGGCGCAATGATGCGGTGAGCACCGGACTCAAGCGCGTCCCGACAGCCGCGCAGGTTCGGCGCGAGGACCGAGACCACCAGATCGGGGTAACTCAAGGCGTGGGCAACGACTTCCTTGGCATCGGCCATTTGCGGCAGCAGTTTGGCAGGCACAAAGGACGCGACTTCCATATGCCGTACGCCAGCCGCATAGGCGGCATCGATCCATTGGCGTTTGGCAGCAGTGGGCATGATGGCTTGTAGGCTCTGCAATCCATCGCGCATGCCGACTTCGTTGATCGTTATTGTTGTCATGAAGTTCTCTCACAGGCTGAAGCACAGGCTCAGACTAGAGAGACTCCAAGGCGCCGAAAAGACGTGATTCACGGTCTGATCCATCGTCAACCGCGATGGATGGATTCAGGTCATGGTTTGTCGTGGCGGTGCCCGTAACAGCAGGTGATCCAGCAGCTGACGGGCTGAAAGCGACAGTGCCTCACGATCCCGCACGCAGATCACAAACTCGCCCAGTGCCCAATCGTCGGTCAGGGGGATGATGCGCAGGTCGAACAGTTGCCTGTAGCGCGCGACGGCTTCCAGCGGGAACACCGCCAGTCCCAGCCCGAACTGCACCAACCGGAACGCTGCGTCGAATGACGATACATAGGAGCGGAAACGCAGCTCCCGACCGTGCTTTTCCGCATCTTCGCGCATGAAGGTATTGAGCGTGGCGAAGGCCGACAATCCCAGGTGATCAAAATCCAGCGTCTCTTCGAACGCAAGGCTGGTGCGATCGGCCAAGGGATGATTCGCACCTACCACGACGGCCAGATGGTCCTGGCGGTAAGGCAGAAACTCCAGGTCGCCCACGGCCATCGACCGCCTGCAAATGCCCAGGTCGGCATTTCCTTCGGCCACCCCACGGACTACATCGGGGCTGAAACGCTCTTCGATGTCGACCTGGATTCTCGGGTTGGCCAACATGAAATCGGACAATTCTTCCGGTAAAAACTCCATGATCGAGGACACGTTCGCCAATACCCGGACATGCCCACGAGCCCCCCCCGCATATTCGCTGAGCTCACTGTCGAGCCTTTCCATTGCTCGGGTCAGTGACCGGGCATGCCGCAGCAAAGCCTGCCCTGCCGGCGTCGGTTCAACCCCGCGCTTGCTGCGTTTGAGCAACGGCGTGCCGAAACGCAGCTCAATGTCGGAGATCCGTTTACTGACCGCCGATGGCGCGATGAATGCCCGCTCGCTGGCCCGTGCGATGGTGCCTTCGTCGCAGACCAGAATAAACAGGTGCAAGGAGAAGTGATCCAGATGCGGCATTACGCCCACCCCTCAAGTCGCAGCGTAGCCCGAACCAACCGTTGTTCCTCGCTTTCGATTTCCTTGAGGTTTTCGCAGATGCTCTGAATGTGCGCGATGGCCGCCTTGCGTGCCTGCTCCGGCATACGGCCGGTGACGGCGTTGTAGAGCCGTGCATGTTGGCGGTCGATCTGACGCTTTTGCGGTTCGCGGTGATAAAGGTTGTTGACCGAGGCAAACACCGTGTTCAGCAGCAAGTCCGTCAGCGAGCGCAAGGTCTGCACCAGCACCGGGTTGTGCGACGCTTCGCAAATCGCCAGGTGAAACGCATGATCAAGCCGGGCGTGTTCGGACGCCTCCAGAGAGCGGCTATGGGCATCAAGCAACGCCTCGTAGCTGCGGGTGATGAGGACGAAGTCGGCGTCGGTTCCACGCAACGCCGCGAGGCGTGCGGACTCACCTTCGAGCAGGCTGCGGACCTCGAACAAATCGTAGAGCGTGCGTGGCTGTGAGCTGAACAAGTGCATCAGCGGTGACGCGGCACCGTGCCCCGAAAGGTCGGCGACAAATGAACCTTTGCCCTGCTCTGTCTTGATAATCCCGCGAGCGCGCAACAGCTTCAGGCCCTCGCGAAGTGCCGTGCGGGAAACGCCGAGTTTTTCGGTCAGACGACGCTCCGACGGCAACAGCTGCCCGGTCTTGAGCACCCCGTCCACGATCAGCCGTTCTATGCGTTCACAGACCACGTCTGCGACTTGTGGATTGCGGCTCGTTTCTGCCCTTTCCATCGACTCTCCAACTGGTATGACCAGTCTCACTACCAAAACCACCAATGTTCAAACACAAACATAAGCTTATGTTTTAAAACTGTTTATTTGCACCAATAAAAAACCATCGAATAAAAAACTGGTTCGACCAGCCAAACAACACATAGACAGTAGAACGCCTCAGGCCAATCATGCAAGTCAGTGGTAAACGGACACAGACCTCCTATAAAAACAACTGAGGGTCGTCAACCGACTATGAACATTCTTTACGATGAACGCGTCGACGGCGTCCTGCCTGACGTCGACAAAACTGCCCTGCTGCAAGCCCTGCAAACGCAGTGGCCGGATCTGGAAGTCCTGCATCAACAGGAAGAGCTCAAGCCGTACGAATGCGACGGACTTTCTGCTTACCGCACCACGCCCATGCTGGTGGTGCTGCCGCGCCACATTGACGAAGTGCAAGGCGTGCTCCGACTCTGCCATGAGCGGCAGGTCGCGGTGGTCGCCCGCGGTGCCGGCACCGGTTTGTCGGGCGGTGCATTGCCGCTGGAAAAAGGCGTGCTGCTGGTGATGGTGCGTTTCAACAATATTCTGCACATCGACCCCGCCGCCCGCACGGCTCGGGTTCAGCCGGGGGTGCGCAACCTGGCGATTTCCCAGGCTGCAGCGCCGTTTGGCTTGTACTACGCGCCGGACCCTTCCTCGCAGATCGCTTGTTCAATCGGCGGTAATGTGGCGGAAAACGCCGGTGGCGTGCATTGCCTGAAGTACGGGCTGACCGTGCACAACCTGCTCAAGGTCGACATCCTCACCGTCGACGGCGAACAGCTGACCCTGGGTTCCCAGGCGCTCGATTCTCCGGGCTTCGATCTGCTGGCGTTGTTCACCGGTTCCGAAGGCATGCTCGGTGTCATCACCGAGGTCACGGTCAAACTGCTGCCCAAACCCCAGACCGCCAAAGTGCTGCTGGCGGCGTTCGATTCCGTCGAGAAAGCCGGCCGTGCGGTGGGTGACATTATTGCCGCCGGCATCATCCCCGGTGGCCTGGAAATGATGGATAACCTGGCCATTCGCGCCGCCGAAGACTTTATCCACGCCGGCTATCCGGTCGACGCCGAAGCCATTCTACTGTGCGAGCTCGATGGCGTTGAAGCCGACGTTCATGATGACTGCGACCGCGTGCGCCAGGTGCTGGAACAGGCCGGCGCCACCGAAGTGCGCCAGGCTAAAGATGAAGCAGAACGCGTGCGCTTCTGGGCCGGGCGCAAGAATGCCTTTCCGGCGGTGGGCCGTCTCTCACCGGATTATTACTGCATGGACGGGACGATTCCTCGCCGCGAGTTGCCCGGTGTGCTGCAGGCGATTGCCGCGTTGTCGGCCGAGTACGGCCTGCGGGTGGCCAACGTTTTTCACGCCGGTGACGGCAACATGCACCCGCTGATTCTGTTCGATGCCAACCAACCGGGAGAGCTCGATCGCGCCGAAACCCTGGGCGGCAAGATCCTCGAATTGTGCGTGAAGGTCGGTGGCAGCATTACCGGTGAGCACGGCGTGGGCCGGGAGAAAATCAATCAGATGTGCGCGCAGTTCAATAGCGATGAATTGACCGTGTTCCATGCCGTCAAAGCCGCCTTCGATCCGAGTGGCTTGCTCAACCCCGGCAAGAACATTCCGACGCTGCACCGCTGCGCCGAGTTCGGCGCCATGCACGTTCACATGGGTCAGCTGCCCTTCCCTGAACTGGAGCGTTTCTGATGCGCAGCGAACACGATATCGACGACAGCGCCTCGCTGCTGGAACAGGTTAACCAGGCGCTGCAAAACGCTACGCCGTTGCGCATTCAAGGCTCCAACAGCAAGGCGTTTCTTGGGCGCATCGTGGCGGGCGAAGTACTCGACACGCGCAGCCACCGAGGCATCGTCAGCTACGACCCGACCGAACTGGTGATCACCGCTCGCTGCGGCACCCCGTTGGCAGAACTGGCTGAAGTGTTGGACGCAGCGCAGCAGATGTTGCCCTGCGAACCGCCCTCCTTCGGCGACGGCGCCACCGTCGGCGGCATGATCGCCAGCGGGTTGTCGGGGCCACGGCGTCCTTGGTCGGGCTCCGTTCGGGACTTCGTCCTTGGCACCCGCGTCATCACCGGTCATGGCAAGCATTTGCGCTTTGGTGGCGAAGTCATGAAAAACGTCGCCGGTTACGACCTGTCGCGCTTGATGGCCGGCAGCTACGGCTCGTTGGGTGTGGTGACCGAAGTCTCGCTCAAGGTCCTGCCCAAGCCGCGTCAAGCTTTAAGTATCAGCCTGGAAATGGAAAGTGATCGCGCCTTGCTGCGCCTCGCCGAATGGGGGCAACAACCGCTGCCGATCAGCGCCGCGTGCCACGATGGGCAGCGCCTGCACCTGCGGCTTGAGGGGGGCGAAGGCTCGGTGGCAGCGGCTCATGACCGACTCGGCGGCGAGTTGCTCGACGCTTCCTATTGGGAGGATCTCAACGAACATCGATTGAGCTTCTTCGATGAGGACCAGGCACTTTGGCGCCTGTCCGTCCCTCACAACACGCCTCGGCTTTCCCTGCCTGGCCGTCAGCTGCTCGATTGGGGCGGTGCACAGCGCTGGCTCAAGTCTGACGCGGAGGCAGCGTTCATTCGCTCGATCGTCGAAGAAGTTGGCGGGCATGTGACCTGCTATACCCATGGCCTGATCGACAGCCCGTTTCAACCGTTGCCTGCCGCATTGATGCGCTACCACCGGAACTTGAAGCAACAACTCGATCCCCGGGGCATCTTCAACCCCGGGCGCCTGTACGCGGAGCTTTGACCCATGCAGACCACCTTGAGCGAACAAGCCCGTCAGCTGCCCCGCGCCGAAGAAGCCGAAAGCATTTTGCGCACCTGCGTGCACTGCGGTTTCTGCAATGCCACCTGCCCGACCTATCAATTGCTGGGCGATGAGCTAGATGGACCGCGGGGCCGCATCTACCTGATCAAGCAGGTTCTGGAAGGCAACGAAGTCACGCAAAAGACCCAACAACACCTGGATCGCTGCCTGTCGTGCCGTAACTGCGAAACCACCTGCCCTTCCGGCGTTGACTACCACAACTTGCTGGACATCGGCCGAGCAGTGGTCGATGCGGCGGTGCCGCGCCCACTCGGTCAGCGCTTGTTGCGCGAAGGGCTGCGCAGCGTCGTGCCCAATCCTGCGCTGTTCAAAGGGCTGGTCAGCAGCGGACAGATGTTCCGGGCATTGTTGCCCAACACCTTGCAGATAAAGTTGCCTCGCCGCGTCTATCCGGCCAAGCCGCGCCCAGTCACTCGCCACACCCGGCAGGTGCTGATGCTTGAAGGCTGCGTGCAACCGAGTCTGTCACCCAATACCAACGCGGCCGCCGCCCGAGTGCTGGATCGACTGGGGATCAGCGTCACACCGACCCGCGAGGCGGGCTGTTGCGGCGCTGTGGATTATCACCTCGACGCTCAGGCGGCCGGCCTGGACCGCGCCCGCCGCAATATCGATGCGTGGTGGCCGAGCATTGAAAACGGTGCCGAGGCGATTGTGCAAACCGCCAGCGGTTGCGGCGCATTCATCAAAGATTATGGCCACCTGCTCAGCAGCGACCCGGCCTATGCCGAGAAGGCGAAAAAGGTCAGCGCGCTGGCCAAGGATCTGGTCGAAGTGCTGCGCGACGAGCCGCTGGAAAAGCTCGGTATCCACAGCGCCAAACGCCTGGCCTTCCATTGCCCCTGCACCTTGCAGCACGCGCAGAAACTGGGCGGTGCGGTTGAAGCTATTCTGACCAGTCTGGGCTTCAATCTCACGCCTGTTGCCGACAGTCACCTGTGCTGCGGCTCGGCAGGCACTTATTCGCTGACCCAACCGGAACTGTCCCGGCAATTGCGCGACAACAAGCTCAATGCGCTGGAAAGCGGACATCCCGAAGTCATTGTCACGGCCAATATCGGCTGTCAGTCCCACCTCGACGGTGCGGGCCGAACCCCTGTCAGGCACTGGATCGAACTGGTCGAAGCCGCCTTGCCCTAACCGAGTACTGGAGAATCCCCATGAAAAGCAAAGCCGTACTGAGCCAGACCGAAGTCAGCCAAATCCTCGCGGCGGCACGCACCGAAGCGCAGAACAACCAATGGGCCGTGACCATCGTGATTGTCGATGACGGCGGCCATCCCCTGGCTCTCGAACGCCTCGACGGTTGCGCTCCGATTGGCGCCTACATCGCCACCGAAAAGGCCCGCACTTCGGCCCTGGGCCGGCGCGAATCCAAAGGCTATGAAGAGATGGTCAATGGCGGGCGCCACGCCTTTTTGTCCGCGCCATTACTGACGTCCCTTGAGGGCGGCGTGCCGATCATCGTCGACGGCCAGGTGATCGGCGCGGTTGGGGTGTCCGGTGTCAAAGCCGAGCAGGACGCACAAGTGGCCAAGGCCGGCGCGCAATGCCTGAACTGAATTGAGCCGGGCGCGATTTAGCGCTCGATAACACTGTGTGATGGAGATGCAAAAAGTGACCGATTTCGTGAACTGCCAAGGCCTCACGGTCGCGCCTGTCTTGCAACGTTTCGTTGATCTGGACGTGCTGCCGGGAACCGGCCTGGACCCTCAAGCGTTCTGGAGTGGTTTCGCCGCATTGGTGCATGAACTGGCACCTATCAACCGCGCGCTGCTGGCTGAGCGTGATCGCCTGCAAACCGAACTGGACACCTGGCACCGCGCCCACCCGGGACCGGTGACGGACATGCCGGCTTATCGCGACTTCCTGAGCGGTATTGGTTACCTGCAACCGCAACCCGCAGACGTCAAGGTCAGCACCACCAACGTCGATACGGAAATCAGTGTGCAGGCCGGACCGCAACTGGTTGTCCCGGCGGTCAACGCACGTTATGCGCTGAATGCCGCCAATGCGCGCTGGGGATCGCTGTACGACGCGCTCTACGGCACCGATGTGATTTCCAATGACGGCGGTGCCGAACCGGGCCGGACTTACAACCCCGTGCGCGGGGCGAAAGTCATCGCGTTTGCCCGTGGTTTCCTGGATCAGGCATTCCCCTTGAGCAGCGGTTCCCATGCCGAGGTGGCGCGTTACCGGATCGACAACGGCACACTGGAAGCCACTTTGAATGACGGCAGCCAAACCGGTTTATCAAACGCTGCGCAGTACATTGGCTATCAGGGTTCACTCGCTGATCCCACGGCCATTCTGCTGAAAAACAACGATCTGCACGTCGAAATTCAGATCGATCGGCAGAGCGTCATCGGCCAGGCTGACGCCGCTGGGGTCAAGGATCTGCTGATTGAAGCAGCACTCTCGACCATCATTGATTGTGAAGACTCGGTCGCTGCGGTCGACGCCAATGACAAGGTGCAGGTGTACCGCAACTGGCTGGGTTTGATGAAGGGCGACCTGAAAGAGGACCTGGAGAAAAACGGTAAAACCATCACTCGGCGGCTGAACCCGGACCGCAAGTACACTGCGGCCGATGGCAGCTCACTGTCGCTGCACGGGCGGTCGTTGCTGTTCATCCGTAACGTCGGACACCTGATGACCAGCCCGGCGGTTCTCGACAAGGGCGGACTGGAAATCCCGGAAGGCATTCTCGACGGCGTCATCACCAGCCTGATTGCCTTGCATGACCTGCGACGCCGCGTTAACTCCCGCACCGGCAGCGTCTACATCGTCAAACCGAAAATGCACGGCCCCGCCGAAGTGGCCTTCGCCGAGCAATTGTTCAGCCGCATCGAAGACCTGCTCCAGCTCGAACGTCATACCCTGAAAATGGGCATCATGGACGAGGAGCGACGCACCAGCGTCAACCTCAAGGCCTGTATCGCGGCAGCTTCCTCACGGGTCGCGTTCATCAACACCGGTTTTCTGGATCGCACCGGCGACGAGATGCACACCGCCATGGAAGCGGGCGCGATGCTGCGCAAGGGTGACATGAAAAACACCTCGTGGATCGAGGCCTACGAGCGCAACAACGTGCTCGTCGGTCTGGACTGTGGATTGCGTGGGCGAGCGCAGATTGGCAAAGGCATGTGGGCCATGCCGGACCGGATGGCCGATATGCTCAAACAGAAAGTCGCCCACCCGAAAGCGGGCGCGAATACCGCATGGGTGCCCTCGCCGACCGCCGCCACCTTGCACGCGCTGCATTACCATCAGGTCAACGTGCGCTCAGTGCAGGAGTCCCTTGAAACAACAGACTTCGGTGGCGCCAGCCCGGCACTTCTGGACGGTTTGCTCAGCGTGCCGGTCGTCACCGCCCCGTCCTGGTCGGCCGATGAGATTCGTCAGGAAGTCGAAAACAATGCACAAGGCTTGCTGGGGTATGTGGTGCGTTGGGTCGAACAAGGCATCGGCTGCTCGAAGGTGCCCGACATCCATAACGTGGGCTTGATGGAAGATCGCGCGACCTTGCGCATATCCAGCCAGCACATGGCCAACTGGCTGCGACACGGGGTGATCACCCAGGATCAGGTCGTCGAAATTTTGCAGCGCATGGCGCGGGTCGTGGATGAGCAGAACGCCGGTGATCCGATCTACACGCCTATGGCACCGGACTTCGAGCAGTCGGTTGCGTTTCAAGCGGCCTGCGCACTGGTGTTCGAGGGATGCGCACAACCCAATGGCTACACCGAACCGCTGTTGCATAAATTCCGGCGCGTGTGTAAGCAGTCGAGGGCGTAAACCTAGGGAACAAAAGAGACTGAACAGACTGGGTGAAAACCTGGAACCTGCTTGGTAACTTCGAGCACTGAAACAGTCGGGCCGTGTGGCAAACGGCCCGACGTTCGTTTTCGATCACTGCCCTTCAGCAAGCTTCGTCTTCGGTGTCTGCAGAGCGCGCCAGGCAATCAATATCGCCATGAGTGCCAAGCCGAACGTCACCCACGAAGCCAGATTAATTCCACCCTCGAATGCACTTCCCGCCTGCGTCATCAGCTCTCTTGCCTGATCTCCTGACAACTGCACCGCTACATGATTAGCACCCGATAGCGTCTCACTCGCCAGCATCGTCTGAACCTCGCTCAAAAAGCCCGGAAGCTGCAATGCACCGCGATAGTAGGCTGTGACAAGACCACCAAGCACCGTCGTCCCCAAAACAACACCCACTTCATAGGCCGTTTCACTAATGGCGGACGCCGCACCCGCCCTTTCCGGCGGTGCTGCCGATAAAATCACATCGTTGGATACCGTCGCAATCGCGCCCACGCCGATGTTCAGCAAGGCAAAAGCCACCACCAGAACGGTCAGGCTGCTGCCGATGCTGGCGACCAACAAAAACGCCGCCCCAGCAAACGCCATCAGAATCGGTACCAGCACATGCACCGGTACTCGCCGCGCTACAGGCACGACTGCCATTCCCACTACGATCGCCATGATCTGACCAGGTACTAACGCAAAGCTGGCATTCAACGGGGACATCTGAAGGACGATCTGTAAGAACTGAGTGGTGAAGAACACAAAGCCGACGAGGAACGCGAGGCTCATCAAATTGATTAGTACGGAGCCGCTAAAGGCGCCACTTCGGAACAGACTCAGGTCCATCAGCGGCACAGGCAGACGTAACTGCCGATGCACAAACATCCACCCAGCAACTATGCCGATTACAAATGCTGTCAGCGCCATCCAGTCGAGACCATTACTGGCACTGTGTTTAATGCCGTAAACGATGGCACTGAGGGCAACCATCGATTGCAGGATGCTCAGCGGATCCAATGGCCCTGAACAGTCTTTCTCGGACTCGGGCAACAACACTGGTCCCAATACCAACAACGGCACCAATACGGGTATTGCCAATAGGAAAATCGCCCCCCAGCTGAAAAACTCCAGCAAAACCCCACCGACCAAAGGACCGAGCGCTGATCCTACCGTCAGAGTTGTTGCCCAGATCGCGACAGCGACTCTGCGCTCCTCTCGATCCAGAAACACCGAACGTATCAATGCCAAAGTAGAGGGCATCAACATCGCACCGAAAACCCCCATGCAAGCTCGCCCGGCAATCAGTTGCATGGCCGTTTGGGAATAGGCGGTCAGCACCGACACAATGACAAAACCCAAAGAACCGGCCAGTAACAACTTTCGATGACCGATTCGATCGCCCAGACTACCCATCGACACCAGTAATCCCGCCAATACCAGTGAATAGGCATCGATCATCCATAACTGCTGACTAGCGCTCGGACTCAGGGCCTCGGCAATCTTTGGTAACGCAAATCCAAGCACCGTATTGTCTACGGTCACCAGTAGTACTGGCAGCATCAGCACGGTTAGGGCAGACCATCGTTTTGATTTTGCTCTGTGTTGCGCTATCTCACTTATTAACGGCATTAGCCAAGCTCCTTATCTCCCTCAAAGTATTCACGGGAGATTTCGCAATGCTCCCGTGAAACGAACCCAGCGCACTTCCATGGCGAGGACTCGGTCAGTTCAGTAATGAAAAAACATGCTGACAATCGACGGCCCCTGAGTTCAAACGACTACCCAAAGCATTTGAAACGTCCCGTAAGTCGCATCTGAACTCGTCAAAATCCTGATTAGAGACATTATTCATCAAGCGTTCCATTCCTTCCGCCAGCGCGGCGCGCTGGCGGTTGGCTTGGTCATTTTCTAGCTGTATGTCCCAGTAGACTTCAGGCGGATTGACCAGAACCCGGGCCAGCAACGCCATCATTGTCCGCATCGGTGGTGGCATCACTTCAAGAGCGCTTTCCAGATCAAGTGACGACTTTGCCAACGCTAAACCGAACCCGAGAATTGCGGCATGGGGCAGCGCCTGACATAGCGCCATGAGTTCATCATGGGCCACCGGCGTCATTCGCTTAATCTTCATCCCAGCCCCCATCAAGTGCTGTTCGATGAAAGTCGAAGGTGAGTCGCCATCTTCCAGACAAATTGCGACGGTGCGTCCCTGTACGGAGAGCTTGGGTGAAAACATCGGATTGACGCCGACGAAAGGCTGCTGGGACGAAGCATTCTTCAATGCTCTGTAAAAAGGCTCCTGAACAGAACAAGTCGGTATGAATACAACATCGTTCGAAACGGAGCCAACAACCCAAGGTATTGCCCGAATAGCCACGTTTTCGGGCAATGCAAAGACCACTGCCACCGCCCCTTGGAAGATGTGCCCGGTGTTGCTGAACGGACTTGTGACATCGACTTCATAGAAGCCACTTTCCTGTTCGGAAGGCCTGCGATCCACCACCCGGACATCGTATCCATATTGCATAAGAATGCGGCTGATCAATGAGCCAACCAAACCCGCTCCTCCCAACACAACAACCGTGTCGCTCATAATGATTCGCTCCCTGCGACAAAACTGTAATAAGGCACGCTAGCCTTGACCAACGTTTCTTCAAGCTCTTGCTGTGGATCAGAGTGCGCAACTATCGCGCCACCAATTCCAAATTTCGCCTCGTTACCTTGGAGTACTGCTGTTCGGATGACAATACTCAGCTCCGCTCCACCACTGAAAGATAACCAGCCTAATGCGCCTGAGTAGACACCACGGGCAGAGGACTCCAATACGTCAATAATTTCCATCGTGCGTTTCTTCGGAGCTCCCGTCATTGAGCCTCCCGGGAAACAAGCTCGAATAGCTTCGATTGTTGAAATATCCGAGCGAAGGTGGCCACGAACTGTTGAGACAAGTTGGTGGACCGAGGAAAAGCTTTCTACTGAGAAAATCTCAGGAACATGAACGCTCCCTGGACGGCACACTTGATTCAAATCATGGCGCACCAAATCTACAATCATTAGGTTCTCGGCCCTGTCCTTGGCCGAGCTACGTAGCTCATCCCGTAGTATTTGGTCCTCTGCGAATTGTTTACTACGCGGCCTGGTTCCCTTGATCGGTCTGGACTCGATCAATCCGCTGTCATCGATTCTGAGAAAGGTTTCGGGCGAAGCGCTTAATACTGAAAATCCTGCAAACGAGAGGTAGGCACCGTAGGGTACGGGGCTAGCCTCGCGCATTCGCCAATAAGCACTCAAAGGCGCACCGCTGTAAGCCATTTTTGCCCTATTGGTCAGGCAGATCTCGTATGACTCCCCATCGGTGATGTACTTGAGAAATTGATTGATCTTACTGATGTAATCATCTGGCCCGTCCTCAAGCGAGAGCTTCAGCTGATCTACGGCACCTGGAATAAACGAATTGCAATCACCAACTGACTCATCATTACGATGGAGAAAATCAGGTAAGGAAGGCCAATCCACAGCATCGTCAGTCGCAGTCATCAGGCATTCATAGACCTTGTCTTCATGATGATCAAAGACAAAGAAATGCGGCGCAAACATGAATGAAGCATCCGGATAAACCGAACGGTAAATTTTGCATCCACCCGCCAAAGCTTTCAATTCGTAACCGAGAAAGCCAACAAAACCGCCCTTGAAAACAAACGGCAAGTACTGAGGGGTCGCCACCTGCACAGCTTCGAAGATCTGTGCAATCAGTGTAAAAAAGTCTCCTTTGATACTTTTTTTACCTTTGGGGCCCTCAAGCTTCAGGCACTCATCGTTGACATCGTACTCAAGCCTTATCGCTCCTTGCGCCTCCCCACTACCCATGATCGAGTAGCGAGCATTAGGTCTTTCTGACTTCTCGCTGTCTAGCCAAAAAGCATAACGATCATCTGTATAGAGCGTTGAAAATACTGCTAGTGGATCCGTGCATTCGGAAAACTCGCGATAGGCAAGCTGCATATTCAGCATCCCCCCTACTGCGACGTATGCATCTTTTGATGACGTACATTCCGTGTCTGATTCTAAGTGAGCTCTAGCACTGACGTTATGTTCCAGCGCCATGCGTATGAAGTTGCTCAATAGCGCATGGCCATACTCTGAATCGATGGATTCGGGGTGGAACTGGACACCCCAAACCGGTCTAGTGATATGTTCGATTGCCATGACCACACCTTCAGACGTCCAAGCCGTACATTGGAGCTCTGCTGGGAGGCTGGTACACATCAACGAATGGTATCTGACCACTTCGAACTGCTCCGGTAAATCTCGAAAGAGCCCTTTACCGGAATGAGTAATCCGACTGCGGTAGCCATGCACAGGGCTGGGAGCGTACCCCACAGTCCCCCCAAGAAATTGAGCGATGCCTTGGTGTCCTAGACAAATACCAAGCAACGGGACAGGAGAACGGAGAATGACGTCACCGCACACACCAAAATCAGCCTCCTGACCGGGGTGCCCTGGACCGGGCGACAGCACTACAGCATCATATTTTTCGATGCCCAATTCATTGTACGAAAAGGTATTTTTGACTACATCCGCGCAAATACCTGTCACCTCATACAAATACTGAGCAATGTTCTGGGTGAAGGAATCAAAGTTATCAATCAGCAATATTTTCATGAAGGCCGCCCCTCAGCCAGACACCGATTAATCAGGACATCTTCCTGAATACACGTCTCTTCTATAATCAGTTTGAATATCGACTCGGTGTATTCTGCCCTCAATCCTACCGCCTCCGATCTAGTCTTAATCATATCGAGCACGTAGGAAATTCGTCCGGGTTGCATCATCGCAATGCCATGGACGGCTTTGAGCTCGGCAATGTCCATGCACACTTTCATTCGCTCAGAGAGCAGGTCGACAACTTGCAAATTTATCGAGTCAAGCCGCTCCCGCTGCGGCTGCAAAATGTTAGACGTGCCTGTCGGTGATAACTGTCCCTGTTGTTTCATCTTTTGCACCTCCGTTTGCCAATTTCTGGTAGAGAGTCGTCAGTCAGGCGTGATCCTGCTCATTGATAGCAGGCACCCATAACCCCTTGTTCGTCATAGCCCCTAGAGCAGCCCCCAATAACTTGATGTCTTTGCCACTGTGGTCTGCTGAAATTGCAAAACGCAGCATCGCTTTGCCTTTGGCAATGATTGGGTAAAACACAGGAAAGAGCAGCATGCCTTGGTCACGCAGGGTTCTCGCAGCCTGCAAGCCGGCCTCCTCTGTGTCAAAGAAGGCTCCTCTGACGGGTGACTGGATACCTGCGTTGAGCAACTGGTTGTCGGTGAGGGAATCTAAAAGGGCGACATTTTCCCAAAGTCGCCGTTGCAGCATATCGATCTCGTCACTGAGATGGATTTTCGCCGAGGCAACGTTAGCCGCCAGCATGGGCACCATAATGGAATGACCAAATATCAGCGGATTGGCCAGGGTTCGGATAACTTCAACATCCCGTGGATCTGAAACCACGACAAAACCACCCGCGCCACCAAATGCCTTGGAGAGAGACCCTGCCAGAATAATATTTGCAGGTAATGAGTGATCAACCGCTGAAAAGGCATATCCCGCACCATGACGTCCGACGATCGAAATACCATGAGCATCGTCTACGTATAGGTATCCCTGTGCCGACTCTAGCTGCCGAGAGAGCTCGGCGATGGGTACAAGACCACTCATCGAGCCAATTCCATCGATCAAGAGCACAGGAGTTTCACCTTTGTCGGTGCAGACTTTCAGCGCTGTGGTCATTGATTCTTGGCTGGTGGACTCAACTCTAGAAACAGGTCCGAACTGCTCCAAAATCCCCCTAAGTACCTGCATCGAAGCATGGGCGGTTTTATCCATCAGCCAGTGGATTCGTTTTTTGACTGGATACCCACTCAACGAACCACTCCCCAGCAACGGTAAAACACCTAAATGGACACTGCTGGTAGAGGTAAACACCGCAACGCCGCTACCTCCGTAAATCTGAGCAAGCAACTCTTCCAGTTGAGGGAGGTAACTTGGGCGCATCGCACTTCGAGAAGACGACAGGTGTAGTCCGGTAGTTTCCATAGCCTGGTGTGCGGCATAGATCAATGCAGAGTGGGTTTCCAAGCCCAAGTACGAACAGGAAACAAACTCTGTGAATGTGCCTCCGTTCTGCAAGGTAATGTGCTTACCCACACGACTCGCAACCGTAAAACCTGTCAGCCCTTCCTCGTAAGCCTTCGCCAGTGCACCAGTGGTGTTGCCGCGACGAATGCTCATCCAGTCTTGTCTAGTTTGCACATCCATAGCTAAAGTTCCTTTCTGAAAATCAATGAGATTTGCATCCGATGGTCATTACTGAGCTGCCCGAGGCGTCGGACGCTTCCTTATCGATTACAGTTTGTGTATTTGTCAGCTGACTCTGCTTGAACAGTTCACGCACCGCTCTGGCCTGTTCCTCGCCGTGCTCAATGACTAGCCAACCTTCACGACTAAGTAACTGGTTCGCGAGCGAGATGATTTGCCGTATCAGTTCAAGCCCATCGACCCCGGAATAGACCGACTCCCGTGGATGGTGATTGCTCCACTCAGGTAACAACTCTTGGGACTGTGGGACGTACGGAGGATTAGCGACAATCAAACCAACCTGATCTGTGAATCGCGTAAATGCCTGTTTGTCGCGAATGTCTGCCTGCAAGTGATTGACCTGCCCCCCCTTGCAGGCCAGTCGATCGATGTTGCGTTTGAGATACTGCATCGCTATCTCATCAAACTCCACACATGTCACTTTCAGATCCGGTCTGCGCCGTGCGATCGCCAAGCCAATCGCGCCGCTTCCGGCACACAAATCGAGAACAGTAGCTCCCGGTCGCAGCGCAGCACTGGTCTCCAGCCATTTGTGAATGATTTGGCTGTGAGGGCGGGGGATAAACACGCCGGTACCAACCACCAGCGGCATTTCGTCAAACTCCACCATGCCAACAATATGCCCGAGAGGAATTCGGTTACAGCGTTCTTTAACCGCTAACATAAATTCATCGAGCGCACGGCTTTTATCCACCCGTTCGATATAGCGATCTATAAGACAACTCAAGTCGGCTTCCAAGTCCCAGACCCCAGACGCTTGCAACATGGCCCGCGCTTGACTAATAGCAAGATACTCACGATCTGTAAGACTCATGACCACTCCTTGTAATACTGCGAAAGTCTTTTCAAAATTGACTCATACAGATAGGAGAATGCGACCAACTCCGGCGGAGGCGTAAATGACGGGTGCAAGTCATTTATAAGTTGTTCGTAGTTGCGCGAAAGTCCTTCATCCAGCAAAGGAAACCAGTAAGGTTTTATATCCCAACGATACTCATATCCTGTGGCAAACATCTGCTGTACCGTTTCCCTGACCGTATTCTCGCGGGCAAACCCAGATAACGGAGCACGCACAGGTTTGAAAGGGCTGAGATCTAGATCGGGAGTCTCTATATCGGTAAGGCAATCAGCTATATACCGCGCAAGCAATGGTGATTGGTGCAGGCCGTCTCGGTAGGTGCCTGTTGCAAGCCAAAGACCTTCAATGCCGCACTCGCCAATCAATGGGAAACCATCTGCCGGAATTGGTCTGTTGCCAACCTGTATGGAAATGATTTCAGCACCATGAAGGTCCAGATTCAACTGATCAACAGCACAGTCAAGCAAAAACTGAACATCCGATATGAGAGCCTGTTGTTTAGGCTGCTCGGAAATTATATTAGTAGCTCCCAAATACAGGACCCCGTCCCCACGAGGGACACAGTGCAAGCCGCACGCAAAAGCACGATTTGGCGTCCGTATGACAGAACTAGGCAACTCAACCCCTTCTGGCATTTTCACGAGAATTGAAACGCCATATCCACTGAACAACGGTGGAATTTTCTTTACGAGCTCGTCGAAATCACTAAGCAGGTCTAAAGATTGAACGCCTGCCGCAATCACAACCTTTTTAGCCCAAAGAACCTCTCCATTGCATAACTCAATGCCGGTGACTACTCCACCCTCACCCAACACGCGTTGGGCGTTCTCATTTTTCAGAGTGCCGCCCTCGGAGACAAATGCAGCATCCAGTTTCTCCAGCAAAAGATGAGAGTTCACGGAATGCTCGTTTGGTATGTACAGCCCACGCAAAGGGCGAACCAGATGGTTGGGCTTCAGCCACTCCATTTTGCGTGGATCAACAGTTTCGAACGGCTCACCATACTCACGAAGGGTTCTCTCGATGGTGTCGTAGTTAACGCTGTCCACCTCATCCATGCCGGCGGTGTTGAGCAGCACATGGGTCCCAATCGCTGTAAACAACGAGCTGGAATCACCTGAAGAAATTGCCAAACGCTCCGCCCAACTTGACCACAGGTGTTGAGCTTGTCGGTCCATGTCTAATTTCAATCGACCAAAATCACTTGCCAGCAGGCCGCTTGTTACCTCCCCGAAACATCCATTCATCGCTCCGGCAGCCCTTGACGCTGCATTTGTACGATCAGTCTCACCGACTCGACAGACATTTAAACCACGCGTGGACAACTCATACGCGATTGACCCACCAACTGCTCCTGCACCTACAACAATGACGTCGAACTCCATGTTTTGACCTCAGACGATTACCCGCAATGTAAGAAAAATCAACTTTTCTCGTTGGAAAACAGAACACTTCTATAATTTCGTTACATTACGATTCAACCGACTATTTGTTTCATATTGTATCTTCGAAATAATTCTACACACATTGCAGTGGAGCTAAAGCGCTGAAACTCCGCACTTAGATCACAGATTGCCCAGTCAACTTAAAAAATCAGTCTATAAAAACTTATTAAAAGTTACATAATTAGTAAAAACAATTACTCTAAAAATCGACCATCACAGATTGTGTGAAAACTTAGCTACCGCCTGATGATTCGAGCTTGGCCGTAAGTGAGCTTGTGGCGATCGACAGTAGTAAGTTCCGGGCAGCCGCGTCCTAACCCAAAAGCAAGCCCCCAAAACAATCTCGGGCGTTTGCTTGAGCCACCCTCTTCGCGTTTTCACCCCGTCTGCGAGGCCTCTTTTTTGTGAACAGCTACGCTCGACAGGTATCGCCCACCCTGTCCAACCGACAGAGCAATCGGCCCGCCCAAGAGGAAGCGCACAGATGACCCGTCTCACTGCGAAAGACTTTGCCCCGGAACTGCTCGAACTGTACGACTACTACGCCCACGGCAAGATCAACCGACGTGAGTTTCTGGATCGGGCGGCGTTGTTCACCTTGGGCGGTTTGGCCGCCAGCGCCCTCCTCGCCGCGCTGAGTCCGAATTATGCGCTCGCCGAGCAGGTTGAATTTACCGACCCGGACATTGTTGCCGAGTACATCACCTATCCATCCCCCAAGGGCAACGGGCAGGTTCGTGGCTATCTGGTGCGTCCGGCGAAAGCCACCGGCAAGGTGCCGGCGGTGGTGGTTGTGCATGAAAATCGCGGGCTCAACCCGTACATCGAAGACGTCGCGCGGCGTGTGGCCAAGGCAAGCTTCATCGCCCTCGCCCCTGATGGCCTGACGTCGGTGGGCGGCTATCCTGGCAACGATGAAAAAGGCCGGGAGCTGCAGGCGACCGTCGACCCTGAAAAGCTCATGAACGACTTTTTCGCCGCCATCGAGTGGTTGATGAAGCATGACGCAACCACTGGAAAAGTAGGGATCACCGGGTTCTGCTACGGCGGTGGCGTCGTCAATGCGGCGGCCGTGGCTTATCCAGAACTGGCGGCTGCCGTGTCTTTTTATGGCCGACAGCCAGAGACCAAGGATGTCGCCCGCATCAAGGCGCCGGTGATGCTGCACTACGGCGAACTGGATACGCGCATCAACGAAGGCTGGCCCGCCTATGAGAAGGCACTGAAAGCCGCGGGCAAGACCTATGAAGCGTACATCTACCCTGGGGCCAATCATGGTTTCCATAACGACTCCACGCCTCGATACGATGAGGCCGCGGCCAAGCTGGCCTGGGACCGGACGCTGGGGTGGTTTCGGCGGTACCTGGCTTAATGGTGAGGTTGCTCGCCTGTCGCTAAATAGAGTTGGCGGTACGCGCCCACCAGTTGATCAAGTGTGAACGCGCGATTTCTCCCACTGGGATTGGGCAGGATCCATACCGAGGCATTGCCGAAGGTCTTTGGCTGAAGCCCCCATGCAATGTCTCGTTGGCCGGATAGCGCGCAATACGCCGCTTTACCGAGAAACGCCACAAAGCGTGGCGCATGACGCACGATCTTTTGTTCAAAGTCTGCAGCGGCAGCGATGAATTCATGGGCAGCCAGCTGATCCGCTCGCGCCGTAGGCCGTTCCACCACGGCCGTTAATCCACACTGATACTGCAAGATTATCCGATCGTTTTCCGGGCGCACCTCCTCAGGCGTAAAGCCGGCGAGATGCAGCGTGCGCCAGAAGCGATTGCCCCGGCCCGCAAAATGATGGCCTTGGGCAGCGGCAGTTACGCCTGGGTTGATGCCACAAAAAATCACGGCTAGCTGTTCGGCAAGAATATCGTCGAGTCCTTCACTCACAGTGAACCTCACACACCGCAGATCACGTTGACCGCACTGCGGGCAAGCTCGGTCAATTCAGCGCGGGATTTGCCCGCCCGTGCACGTATGGAAATGCTATGCAGCAGGGATGACGTGAGTACCGCAAGAGCTGCCGGGTCAACATCGCCTTTCAATTCGCCGGAACTGATGGCCGTTCGCAGACGCGTTTCGAGATCGGCATCGAGCCTGCTGAGCCGGTCCGAAAGCACGTCTCGTATTTCAGAATCTTCGACGGCTTCGGTCGTCGCCGTGCCGATTGCAAAACAACCGCGCGGTTGGCCGTCACCCGAGAAGTAGATCGACAACTGCCCCTCATAAAACCGCATCAATGCCTGGCTCAAGGTCAGTTCGTTGTCCGTCAGCGCCTCCTGCATGGCGGCAGCGGCAAACTCCCAATACTGCTCAAGCGCTTTGATATAGAGCGCGTGCTTGTCGCCGAATGCCGCATAGAGGCTTGGGCGATTCATGCCGGCGGCCGTGGCGATGCTGTCCAGAGAAGCGCCGGAATATCCGGTGCTCCAAAAAACATCAAGTGCCTGCAAAAGCGCTGTCTGCGGGTCATACGCGCGTGGACGGCCGCGGCCTTTCGCCTCTGTAATCTTTTTTTGTGCCATGTCGTACAAAATCCTTGAATGAAGATGGGCTCGGGGGATATTCTTACACCATCGCACAAAATTAAGGAACCAGAAATTCCTTGGCTTTGAGGTTTGTTGTAGCGGAGCTCGAACTGGGTATTGCGGCGACGAAACAGAGGCGGCGGAGCGATCCTCCTGACCGCACACGGTATGGCTGTTTTTGTGGGTGTTAGCCCGACTTCCCGGTTAATAGGTGCATTCGATCATGACCAAACAGTTCGACATCCCAGCTACACAGACCTTCGAGCATCCAGGGCCGAACCCGTCTGACTTGCCCATCAAAAAGCCGTTAAAAGAGAAATTACGGCCAGTGCTGATGGTGGGTTTTCCTCTCCTTTTCGCCGCGGTTGGTTACGCCCACTATGTAGCGGGCGAGCCCTTTGTTTCGACCGATAACGCTTACGCCCGAGTGGCGAAGGCATCGATCAATGCGCGCATTTCCGGGCAAGTTGTCGAGATCGCAGTCGAGGACAATCAGCCTGTCCACAAGGGCCAGATTCTGTTTCGGATCGACCCGAAACCACTCCAGATCGCCGTTGACCGTGCACAAGCACAACTGAGCGTCGCGCGACTTCGTATTGATGGCCTCAAGGCCAGCTACCGCCAGCAGCAGGCTGAAATGCAATCGGCCAAAGAGTCGGCCGATTTCGACCAGCGGGAGTTTGCCCGCAAGAAGGCGCTGGTCGCTACCGAGTTCGTCTCGCGCGCCATTTACGAGCGCGCCGACACCGACCTTAAAGTTGCCCGACAACGAATCGCGTCGGTCGAACAACAGATCGCCAGTACGGTCGTTGCCTTGAACGGTAATCCGAACATCGAAGCCGATAGTCACCCATCGGTTCGCGAGGCCAAGGCTCAGCTCGACGAGGCGCAGCTGTATCTCTCGTACGCGACGGTGTATGCGCCGGACGATGGCATCGTGGCCAAGGTCGACGATTTACAGGTCGGCAACTACGTCAACAACGGTGCGCCAGCCTTTGCGCTGCTGTCCGATCGCGAGATCTGGGTAGAGGCCAACTTCCGCGAAACCGACGTGACCCACATGCGTCGAGGCCAGGAAGCGACCATCAGTATCGATACGTATCCTGATCGCATCTTCAAAGCCCACGTGACCAGCATGAGTCCGGGTGCTGGATCGGACTTCGCATTGCTGCCGCCGGAAAACGCGACCGGCAACTGGGTCAAGGTTGTCCAGCGGGTGCCGGTCCGACTCGAACTCGATGAGATGGACCCTGCCCTGCCCCTTTTCTCGGGCACCAGCGCCACGGTCAAGGTCGATACCGGGTATCGCACGCCTTGGTGGCATCCGCTCAAGGCGCTTTTGACCGCGGGTAACTTCTGATGAACGCCAAACTTGCAGGACCTCAAGGTGCGGGGGCATTAAGGTTCGCCGCGCTGCTCGCCACCTATATGCAGTCGGCGAACCTGCCGCTTCCGAATGCGGTACTCAGGTTGATTCAGGGCAGCCTGTCGATGACCGACGACCAGGCTGGCTGGATATTCACCTCGTACCTGGCTGCCAGCGCCATCACTATGCCGATTGCGCAGTGGCTCGCCGGGCGCTATGGCTTGAAGCGGGTTTATCAAGCCGCGCTGGCCTTCTTCGTCCTGGGCTTGCTGCTCGCTACGCAGGCAACGACGCCGCTGGAATTCGTTGGCGCGCGCATTGTTCAAGGCCTGGCGAGCGGCGTGTTGGCACCACTGTCGATGGCGATTGCGCTGGAGACATTGCCACTCGAGAAGCGTGCGAAATTTGGCGCGACGTGGACGGCCATCGTGCTGTTCGGCATCGTCAGCGGCCCGAGCATCGGCGGTTGGCTCGGCGAACATTTCGGATGGCGCCCGATCTTCTACATCAGCCTTCCGCTGTCGGCGTTTATCTTCCTGGTGATGGCGCTATTGCTTGCCGAGAAAAAGGCCGAGAAACGTCCGTCGTTCGACTTCTTTGGCTTCGGCAGCTTCACGCTGGGTTTGATCAGCCTGCAGATGTTGCTCGACCGTGGTGAACGCCTGGACTGGTTTTCCTCGACCGAGATCTGGCTGGAAGCAATCGGCTGTGCACTGGGGCTCTACCTGTTCGCTGTGCATGTGCTGACCGCGAAGGTGCATTTCCTCAACAAGCGTTTGTTCAAAGACCGCAACTTCGTGCTGTCGACGGTCATCTTTTTCGCCGTGGGTTTCGTGCTGTTGTCGACCATGGCGCTGACCTCACCGATGCTCGACGAGATTCTCGGCTACCCGCCTGACACCACGGGTTCCCTGACGATTCCGCGCGGGATCGGGCTGGTCGGTGCGTTCCTGTTGATGGGCCGTGTGCCCGAGCGTTTCGACCGCCGATTGTTCGTGGCGGCAGGCGTCGCCGTGGTGATTTATGCCAACTGGCTGATGCTCGGCTATTCGCCGCTGATGGACTGGTCGCCCGTGGCGGTGGCGGGTGCGATCCAGGGGGTTGGCATCGGCGTCTTGATGCCGTCGCTGACCAAGGTCGCGTTCAGCACGCTCGACCCGACGTTACGCCCCGAAGGCACCGGTCTGTTCAATCTGTCACGCGTGTACGGCAGCACCCTCGGCGTTGCGATTGTGCAGTTGTTTTTCTTCAACAACACGCAGGCGATGCACTTGGCGCTGGTCAGCAACCTGACGCCCTATCGCGCCGCTGCGCATTCCGCGCCGACGTCCCTGCAAGCACTGGCGGGGCTCAACGAAATGATCACCGGCCAGGCAGCATTTATCGCGGTGATCGACCAGTTCAGGATTTTGATGTTCGCGATGCTGGTGGTCAGCCCACTGGTTGTCTTTCTTCGCAAGCCCGTTCCGACCAACTAGTTTTCGTGGAGTTTGCCAAATGAAATCCCATGCGCGCTTCATCAACAGACAGATGTTAAAAACCACGTTCGGTGCGGTGTCGGCTCTTGCATTCCTGACTGCCTGCACCGTCGGCCCTGACTATCAAATGCCGCCACCGAGCCTGTCGCAGCACTACGACCAACAGGCCGAGCAGCGTCTTGGCCAAGGTGGCAACAAACCCGGTGAACAGCACATTGACCTGGGCAAGAAGGTCAACGGTGACTGGTGGTCTGCGTTTCGCTCGCCGAAGCTCGACAAGCTTGTACGTCGCGCCATTGACGGCAATCTTGAGCTCGTAGCGGCAGACGCGACGATCCGGCAAGCGGCTTCCTTCGTCGCTGCGGCGGAAGGAGCGCTGTATCCGCAGGTCGACTTTGGCGCCCAGGCTGGCCGCCAACGAGTGCACAACGCGAAAGAACCTTCCATCTCCAATTTCTATGCGATTGGGCCACGGGTTGGCTTCGACCTTGACGTTTTCGGTGGTAACAAGCGCCAGGTCGAACAACAGCAAGCGTTTACCGATCTGCAGAAGCATCGCTACGAAGCGGCGTACCTGACCCTGACGGGCGATGTCGCGAGCCAGGCGTTGTTGCTGGCCTCGGCCAACGCGCAGATGGCAGCCGTCGAGAAGTTGCTCGCCAATGACGCAAAGAACCTCGAACTGGTGCGCATGGCGCACGCCAATGGCAGCACCACGCAGATCGATGTTTCGCTGGCCGAAACGCGGCTCGCTCAGGACCGCACGCTGTTGCCGCCCCTCGCCCAGCAGCGCGATTCGGCACGTCATGCGCTTTCAATTTTGACGGGCAAAGGCCCGGCTGACTGGATCGCACCTGACTTCACGCTCGCCGAGTTTGCCTTGCCGGCAAACGTGCCGGTCAGTCTGCCTTCCGAAATGGCCCACGACCGGCCGGACGTACGGCAAGCAGAGGCAGAACTGCACATGGCCAGCGCCGCGGTTGGCGTGGCGACAGCCAACCTCTATCCGCATGTCGAACTGTCCGCATCACTTGCACAAGCGGCTTCAGGCAATGGCGGCGCCGCACTCTGGGGCTTCGCTGCCGGGCTCACGGCGCCCATCTTCAATGGCGGAACGTTCAAAGCTGAACGTCAGGCCGCCGTCGACGGTTACAAGGCTACCCTCGCCGGCTACCAGCAAACCGTCATTAATTCGTTTGGTCAGGTCGCCGACACGCTGCAGGCGATCAATCATGACGCCGAGGAAAACCTGGCGCAGGAGGACGCGTTGCGAGCGGCTGACACGAGTTTTCGGCTGAACCAACAAGCCTACGCGCAAGGCGAAAACAGCATTCTCCAGGTGCTGGAGGCGGAACGTGCTTATCAGCAAGCGTTGCTGGGTCAAATCAGAGTGAAGACCGCGCAGTACCTCGACACCGTGCGGCTGTACGTGGCACTCGGCGGTAATTCCGCCGGTGTGTTTGAGCAACGAGTGGCCAGTCGCGAAGACCAGAAACCGTCCTATCAGTAGCGCCAGACATTGGAGTAAAAGATATGCCATACGAATCATTTCACGATGCACTTCGCGATACCCGATTCCCTCTGATACACGGGTCGGGTGAGATGCCGGCCGTTGGCTTTGGCACGCTATTCAGGGATCTCAACGTCACAACACAAGCGGTCAAGGCCGCACTGGAAGCAGGCTTTCGCCATTTCGATTGCGCAGAACGTTATCGAAATGAAGAGCGGGTCGGCGTTGCCCTACAGGAAGTGATTGAGGCGGGTAAGGTTCGGCGCGAGGACGTGTTCATTACCACGAAACTGTGGAACACCAACCATCGTCCCGAGCGAGTCGAACCTGCTTTTGAGGCGAGTTGCCGACGGCTACAAGTTGATTACATCGATTGCTATCTGATCCATACGCCCTTCGCCTTTCAACCCGGTGATGATCAGGACCCGAGAGACGAGCACGGTCGAGTCATCTACGATTCAGGCGTGACGTTGATAGAGACCTGGCGGGCACTTGAGCGCCTGGTGGATGAAGGACGCTGCAAGTCCATCGGCTTGTCTGATATCACGCTGGAGCGGTTACAAGAGATTGTGGCAGTGGCCCGGATAAAACCCGCCGTCGTGCAGGTTGAATCCCACCCTTATCTGCCTGAATGGGAACTGCTTGAGTATTGTCAGCAGCACGGAATTATTGTCCTTGCGTTTGCGCCACTCGGCCATGGCATGGAGCCGAACGTACTCGAAGACTCGGTGATTACAGGGATCGCCAAGCGCATACAGAAGACCCCGGCTCAAGTGGCATTGGCCTGGTCGGTACAGCGGGGAGTCGCTTTCCTGACCACGTCTGCGACGCCGAGCCATATTCAGGAAAACATTGATATTTCTACCCTGCCGCACAGGGCCATGCGTGAAATTCAGGACGATATTACGACTAGAGTGCGATTCAACTCAGTCGTGGAAACGGGTGTACCTGGATTTATTCCGCAGAAAAAGTAATACACCACGAGGGGGCGGTCTTTTTGCAGGGCCGCCCTCTTCATCCATACCCCTTGAGGTGGAAACGATGGACGTTTTCCAAACCATGCGTTTTTTTGTGGCGGTCGCTCAAAGCGGCAGCTTTACCGCGGCGGCTGAGGTGTTGGACACCACAACAACCAACGTTTCCAAAGCGGTCTCCAGCCTGGAGGCCAGGCTTCAAACTCGCCTGATTAACCGGACAACCCGACGCCTGGCGCTGACCGAAGCCGGTCTGCGCTATTTGCAACGCTGCGAGAAAATTCTGGAAGAATTGCGAGAAGCAGATGAGGAAGCCGGCACTGCTCACACCCTGCCCGTTGGCCGACTGAAAATTCACGCGATGTCAGCCATTGGCAATCATTACGTGATCGATGCCATCGCCCGCTATAGAGAGACTCATCCCTCGGTGATGTTTGATTTGACCCTGACCAACCGGCTCCCTGACTTGCTGGAAGAAGGCTATGACATGTCGATTGTCTTAGCGCGGGATTTACCCGATTCAGGGTTTGTCGCTCAGCGGCTCGGCATGACCTACAGCATCCTCTGCGCCTCGCCTGCGTACCTGAAGAAACGCGGACACCCGGAGTCCCCGAGTGCTCTTGGCTCACATGATTGCTTGAGAATTGTTAATACCGTCATGCCGGCTGAAAACTGGGCATTTGAGGGACCAGAAGGCATGGAAACCGTCAACATCCCGCTGTCTCCCCTGCACATCAACACCGCCGATGGCATGACCATCGCGATTACAAACGGGATGGGCATCGGCATTCAGCCGATTGCTTCGGCAGTCGATGGACTCAGGGCGGGCACGTTAGTGCGGGTATTACCCGACTATCATCTTGAAGCGTTGAATTTATTTGCAATCTACCCATCACGAAAATTCGTGGATGCAAAGATCAGGACATGGGTGGAGTTTCTTAAAAGTTACATTCCAGGCTTGTTGGCATCCGATGAAAAAATCACAGGCTCACCCAGGAAACGATAACAAGCTTTTAAATCACGAGTGCGGCAGGCATGGAGTGTCGACCCTCCATCTTCCACGCACGACTCAACCATTTGAACAGCCAGTTCCCATGACTTGATACTGCAGGATATGCCGTTGACCGTGAGAGTCTTCATACGTCATTTGCGCCGGGACTGGCCCGCACTGGTCAGGAATATCAGTCACCGTAATGACTTTCTGGATATCCAGTTTCGTGTCGTAAGTGTACGTTTCAACAGGCAACTTGCTGTCCGCGGCAGTTGAATGGCTTTCGCCCGCAAATGCCTGTGAACCTAAAACGCCGAGCGCAAGAAACATCGCCAGTTTTGAGATTTTCATCGTATTCACCCTATCGTCAAAAGTTAACCTCGTGAGCGGGTTGATATTGACTCTATTGGCTCACTCGGTAGAGACGATGCTAGGTGTTTACCTCGCCCTCAAACAGCAGCCCACTGGACAAACACTGTTGCCGGATTCCGCATGAATGGAGAATTTCGAACAGGCAACGCCAGGCAGACGATTAATGAGCTATACCCGCTAATCTCTCATTGCAGTTCTTCAGCACAGGAGGTTGGCATGAAACGCAGTAACTCACTTGCAGCTCTTATGGTCACCGCAAGCCTTTTCGGCTGCACCACTTCATCAAACCATGGCGTGAGCGTTCCTTTGGTTGCCACCCGGCAGAACACCGGTCAGATCGGCAATGTAACGTTGGCCGACTGGGGCAAAGAAACCGGGTTCAGTTTCTTCATCAGTGGTGCTCCAAGCGGAGCGTCTCTGCCTTTGCGCCTCTTCACCTTCATCAATAAAGGCAGCTGCCAGCAACCCGGGCCAGTCGCTTACGCCATGAATGATCGTGTCACCACCGAACCCCAGGCTATACGCGGCTGGGCTTTCTCAAGAAGCGCACCGGTCGCACTGCCGGTCCTGCTTTCCGGTGAGTACTCCATCGTCGTTCGAAGTGCACCGGACAGTGGCAACATCGATATTTTTTGCGGAGATATCAGGCAGAAAGACCCGGGGAAATAGCCTCGGTTTACATAATCGCTGGTCAGATCATCCCCAAGTGGTTTCTGGAAGCTTGGCGATCACCTTGATCTCGAACTGGTAACCATAGAGCCACGTGACGCCCACGCCGGTCAGCGTCGGGTGCGGCGCGTTACCCCAGAACTCTGGCACAACCTTCCAGATCGTCTCGAACTTTGATTCGGGATCGACGATGAAAACGGTGACGTCAATCACATCGTCGAAGGTGCAACCGGCAGCGACCAGGATTGCATTCAGATTGTTGAACGCGAGTCGGACCTGGGCCTCCAGTTCGGGTTCGGGCGAGCCGTCTTCGTGACTGCCGACTTGCCCCGACACGAATAAAAAACCATTGGACTTGATAGCCGGCGAATAGCGATTGCGCTCATAAAGCGCCTGGCGTCCAGGCGGAAAAACAACATCACGCTGCGTCATAAGTGCCTCCATCAATGGGTCAAAGCCGACCCGAAACTAATGATGGAGAGACTGTAAGGACTTGTGTCTGGGCGATAAACAAGCAACCTTGGCTATCACTGTTTGTGAAATCCAAACAATCTGATCGATAGCGGGGGCAGAAATGGATCGTTTTGATGCGATGCAGGCATTTGCTCGAGTGGTGGAAGCGGGCAGCTTCACCAAGGCGGCCGAAACACTGCATATGAGCAAGACCACCGTGACACAACTGGTGCAGCAGCTGGAGGCTCGGTTGCGCGTTAAATTGCTTAACCGCACGACTCGCAAAGTCAACGTCACTGCCGATGGTGCCGTCTATTACGAGCGAGTGCTACGGCTGCTGGCTGACATGGACGACGCCGAGACTAGCTTGTCCAGCGCCTCGGCGCTGCCCAGGGGCCGGTTGCGAGTGGATGTTCCGAGCCCGCTGGCCAGCATGATTCTCGTACCCGCATTGCCTGCGTTTTACGTGCGATACCCAGACATTCAGATCGACATGGGCGTAAGCGATCGTATCGTGGATATGATCGATGAGAACGTCGATTGCGTGGTGCGCGGCGGCGAGCTAACGGATCAGTCGTTAATAGCCCGGCGGGTAGGCGAACTGCAGCTTGGCGTTTTTGCAGCGCCGAGCTACCTGGCACGCGTCGGTATGCCCGCGCATCCGCGGGAGCTGGAAGATTCGCATCATCGTATCGTCGGCTTCTTGTGGGCGCGCACCGGCAAAGCCGTGCCCTATGCCATGCGCAACCCCGTTGAGAGTGTCCAGATCAAAGGTCGCTACGCGCTGGCAGTCGACGATGGCAATGCCTACCTCGCGGCCGGCCTTGCCGGACTGGGTGTTCTTTGGCTGCCAAAGTACATGTCCAAGACCTTCGAAGCGCGCGGCGAGTTAGTGCCCCTGTTCGAGAACTGGAGCCTCGATCCGATGCCCATCTACGTGGCATTTCCCCCGAACCGGCATATCAACATCAAGTTGCGCGTGTTCATCGATTGGGTCGCTGAGCTGATGGCACAACTTGCGCCTGTCAGCGACCGACATGATTCGTGACTACCGCTTTGCGGGGCTCGCTTATGATCAAGGCGACCGGTGCCCTGTCTTCCAGCGAACTCATTCACGTCTCAATCACATCATCCGCCCAACTAATGGCCGCAACGACGGTCGGGAAACCGATGGTGCTGGTCAGTGAGATCAGCGTGTGACGGATCTGCTCTGGCGTGGCGCCCGCCGCCAGTGCCCGTCGGGTATGACTGTGCACTGCGCCCTCAGAACGGATGGCCGCCGCAGCACTGAGCTGGATCAGCTGGACAACGATCTCTTCCAGTGGACCGGTATGACGCACCGCCGTACCCAAGGCTTCCACGGCGGTCATGTAATCCGGGTACTGCTGTTCGAGACGTTGGTAGGTGTTGTGCTCTCTCTTCTTTGCCATGTTTGTTTCCTCGCGTTGGAGGGCGATCAATTCGCGCCTTTGCGCCTTAGTCATCAGGCTGCGATTTCCGAAACTTGCACACTGCAACAGTAGGCTACGCTTACAGCAGCTTATTGCACACGATGCTCGCGTCTGCAGGTTTTGGTTTGTTCTGGAGAGCGTCTGCAACAGCTATTTCAGACAGGCCCAAACAATTCACGCAGGACTACGTGATGACCGAGCCCTTCCTCAGTTTTGATCAACTCAAGCGTGCCGCCGCCTCTGGCGAGATCGATACCGTTCTTGTTTGCATGGTCGACATGCAAGGCCGACTGGTCGGCAAGCGATTCCAGGTCGAGTTTTTCATCGACAGCGGCCATGAAGAAACCCATTGCTGCAATTACCTGCTGGCCGACGACATCGACATGGAACCGGTGCCGGGTTACGCCGCGGCCAGCTGGAGCAAAGGCTATGGCGACTTTGTGCTCAAACCCGACATGACCACGTTGCGGCGGGTGCCCTGGCTTGAGTGCACGGCGCTGGTGCTCTGCGATGTACTCGATCATCACCATCGGCGCGATCTGCCGCACAGCCCGCGGGCGATCCTGAAAAAGCAGGTCGAGCGACTGCGCGAGCGCGGCTACACCGGCATGTTCGCCTCGGAACTGGAGTTTTATCTGTTCGACGAGACCTACGAGGCGATCCACGAGCGCAACTACCACAAGCCGAAAACGGCCGGTCACTACATCGAGGACTACAACATCCTGCAGACCACCCGCGAAGAGCCGGTGCTGCGGGCGATTCGCAAACATCTGCAGGCCAGCGGCATTCCCGTGGAAAACTCCAAGGGTGAATGGGGCCCAGGCCAGGAAGAGATCAACATCCGTTATGCCGATGCGCTGACCATGGCCGACCACCACGTCATCATCAAGCACGCCTGCAAAGAGATCGCGCAACTGCAGGGCAAGGCGATCACGTTCATGGCCAAGTGGCGCTATGACGCCGCCGGTTCCAGCAGCCACATCCACAATTCGCTGTGGGACAAGAACGGTAAAAAGCCGCTGTTCTTCGACGCCAAGGCTGAGTTCGGCATGTCGAAACTGATGCGCTCCTGGGTGGCCGGGCAGCTTAAATATGCCAACGACATCACCTGTTTTCTCGCGCCCTATATCAATTCGTACAAGCGCTTTCAGGCCGGCACCTTTGCCCCGACCCGGGCGGTGTGGAGTCGGGATAATCGCACTGCGGGCTTTCGTTTGTGCGCAGAAGGCAGCAAATCCATCCGCATCGAATGTCGCATTGGCGGCGCCGACCTCAACCCTTATCTGGCCTTCGCCGCGTTGATCGCTGCGGGACTGGCCGGTATCGACGAGAAGCTCAGCCTCGCGCCGCCCTTCGAGGGCGATGCCTACGTCGACGAACACTTGCCTGAAGTCTCGAAGACCCTGCGCGAAGCCTGCGCCGCACTCCAGGGCTCGACCATGTTGCGCGAAGCGTTCGGCGATGAAGTGATCGACCACTACGTGCACACCGCCGAATGGGAGCAGAAAGAGTACGACCGGCGGATCACCGACTGGGAACTGCAGCGCGGGTTTGAGCGCTATTGAGACCGCCATCATGACTTCAACCATTCAACTCATCTCACCGGTCGATGGCCGGGTCTATGCCGAACGCCGCTGCGCCGATGCTGCGCAGATTGACCAGGCTCTGGCGGCGGCCGAAGCTGCCCAGATGCAATGGAAACGCCGGCCACTGAGCGAACGCGCCGCCTTCTGCAGCGCCGCGGTGGACGCGATGCTGGCCATGAAGGCCGACATCGTGCCGGAACTGGCCTGGCAAATGGGCCGCCCGGTGCGCTTTGGCGCTGGTGAACTGCGCGGTTTCGAAGAGCGTGCCCGGCATATGATCGCCATTGCACCTGAAGCGTTGGCAGCGCTTGAGCCCACGCCCGTCGCCGGTTTTCGACGCTGTATCAAACGCGAGCCGCTGGGTACGGTATTGGTCGTCGCGCCCTGGAATTACCCCTATCTAACGGCAGTGAATACGATCATTCCGGCACTGATGGCCGGCAACAGCGTCATCCTCAAACACGCCTCACAAACGCTGCTGGTGGGTGAACGGTTCGCCGAGGCGTTTCGCCGTGCCAACCTGCCCGAAGGGCTGTTCCAGAACCTGCTGCTCAGTCATGTTTATACCGGAGCGATCATTGCCTCTGGACGCGTGCAGCAGGTGAACTTCACCGGCTCGGTCGAAGCCGGAAAATCCATGGAACACGCGGCCGTCGGAAGTTTCCTCGGTGTAGGCCTGGAGCTCGGCGGCAAAGACCCGGCCTACGTCCGGGCAGATGCCAACCTCGAACACGCCGTGGAAAACCTGGTGGATGGCAGCTTCTTCAACTCCGGGCAGAGCTGTTGCGCCGTCGAGCGTATTTATGTCGATGAAAAAATTTACCCGGCGTTTGTCGAACGCTTCGTCGCACTGACCCGCCAATACGTGCTGGGCAACCCACTGGACGAAGCCACCACGCTCGGCCCGCTGGTCACACCGAACGCCGCTGATTTCGTTCGTGGTCAGATCGCCGACGCACTGACCCAGGGCGCTCGGGCGTTGATCGATCCAAAGGATTTTCCTGCCGACGCGCCGGGGAGCGCCTACCTCGCGCCGCAAGTATTAGTGGATGTCACCCATCAAATGTCGGTGATGCGCGAGGAAAGCTTTGGCCCGGTGGTCGGCATCATGCCGGTGGCCAGCGACGACGAAGCCATCGCGTTGATGAACGACAGTGAGTTCGGGCTCAGCGCGTCCATCTGGACGCAAGACCTTGCCGCCGCCGAACGCCTGGGCAATGAGATCGACACCGGCACCGTGTTCATGAACCGCTGCGACTACCTCGACCCGGCCCTGGCCTGGACCGGGGTGAAGAACAGCGGGCGCGGCGTCACGCTGTCGCGCCTGGGTTATGACAACCTGACCCGAGCGAAATCCTTCCATTTGCGCCACGAGATCTGAGCCATGAGCCTGACCGCGAACTGGAACTACCCCACAAGCATCCGCTTCGGTGTCGGCCGCATCGCCGAGCTCGCCGAGATCTGCCGCAGCCAAGGGATCCAGCGACCGTTGCTGGTCACCGACAGTGGCCTGGCACGAGCCCCGATCACCGCTGCAGCGCTGGACGCCTTGCGCGCCGCCGGCCTTGGCGTCGCGCTGTTCTGCGACCTTAAACCCAATCCGGTCGAAGCCAATCTGGCGGGCGGGCTCGACGCCTGGCGAGCCGGTAAACACGATGGCGTAGTCGCCTTCGGCGGCGGCAGTGGCCTGGACATGGGCAAGCTCATCGCCTTCATGAGCGGCCAGACCCGCCCGGTGTGGGATTTCGAAGACATCGGCGACTACTGGACCCGCGCCGACGAAGGCAGCATCGCCCCGATCATTGCGGTGCCGACCACGGCAGGTACCGGCTCCGAGGTGGGCCGTGCCGCGGTGATCATCGATGAGCGTACGCACACCAAACGCATCATCTTCCACCCGAAGATGATGCCGCGCGTGGTCATCAGCGACCCGGCGCTCACCGTCGGCATGCCGGCCAAGGTCACCGCGGGCACCGGCATGGATGCGTTTGCGCATTGTCTGGAATCGTATTGCGCCCCCGGTTTTCACCCCATGGCCGAAGGCATTGCGGTGGAAGGCATGCGCCTGGTCGCCAATGCCCTGGTGCGAGCCGTACACACACCCTCGGACCTGGAGGCGCGCGCGGAAATGCTTGCGGCTGCCGCGATGGGCGCTACCGCTTTCCAGAAAGGTCTGGGCGGGATGCACGCCCTCTCACATCCGGTGGGCGCCCTGTACGACACCCATCACGGCATGACCAACGCCACGTTCATGCCCTATGTCCTGAAGTTCAATCGCCCGGCCATCGAGGAACGCATCACCCGCCTCGCGGCTTATTTGCGTCTGCCCTCACCCGGCTTCGACAGTTTTCTGGCCTTCGTCCTCAAGTTGCGCAAGGACATCGGCGTGCCCCATACGCTGGTTGAGCTGGGAGTGGATGACCGGCAGGCCGACCTGATCGCGGACATGGCGATTGTCGACCCTTGCGCCGGCGGCAATCCGCTGCCATTGACCCGAAATGGCGCGGCAGAAATTTTCGAGGCGGCGTACCACGGCCGTCTGTAGAGCAGTTGTCTGTCCATGGCCAAGGTGCGAACGCGCAGCATGGGCGGGATTTATCCGCAAGAAACAGGAGCAGTACGACAAGGGGTTGAAGGCCAGCCCATCCGGCTACGTAAAACCCGGATGGATGCGTATCAAAACCTAAGGGGCACACAACATGAATCCAGCAAGCCAGCCCGGCACGAGCACGCCGCAAGACGATGACGTCAAGGTGCTGCACAACATGGGCTATGCCCAGCAGCTCTCGCGACGCATGGGCGTTTTCTCCAACTTTGCCATTTCCTTTTCGATCATCTGCATCCTCTCGGGTGGTATCAATTCACTCGCCCAGGGCACCTCGGGTGCAGGCGGTGCGTCAATCGGCATCGGCTGGCCGATCGGTTGCCTGATCTCCGGGGTTTTCGCCATGGCCATGGCGCAGATTTCCTCGGCCTACCCTACCGCTGGCGGCCTCTATCACTGGGGCTCGATTCTCGGTAACCGCTTCACCGGCTGGCTGACCGCGTGGTTCAACTTGCTCGGACTGGTCACCGTGCTCGGCGCGATCAACGTCGGCACCTATTACTTCTTTTTCGGCGCCTTCGGACCGGCGCTGGGAATGGAGGACACCACCACGACCCGGGTGATTTTCCTGGCGATCCTGACCGGCCTCCAGGCCTTGTGTAACCACCTGGGTATCGGTCTGACGGCGAAGCTCACCGACTTCTCGGGTTATCTGATCTTCGCCACGGCGCTCGCGCTGACCATCGTTTGCCTGATCTCTGCACCCAGCTATGAGTTCGCCCGGTTATGGACCTTCAGCAACTATTCCGGCGAGGCTGGCGGCAGCGTCTGGCCACAGGTGTCGAACGGCTGGATTTTCATGCTCGGCCTGCTGTTGCCGATCTATACCATCACCGGCTATGACGCTTCCGCACACACCTCCGAGGAGACCCGGAATGCGGCCATGTCGGTGCCACGCGGCATGGTCATGTCGGTGGTCTGGTCGTTGCTGTTCGGCTGGGTCATGCTCAGTTCGTTTGTGCTGATGCTGCCGAGCATGGACGAGGCGGCGAAGCATGGCTGGACCGTGTTTTTCTGGGCCATGGACACCCAGGTCAATCCGACTGTGAAGTTGGCGCTTTATGTGGCGATTTTCATCTCGCAGTTTCTTTGCGGGTTGGCGACCGTGACCTCGGTCTCACGAATGATCTTCGCGTTCTCCCGTGACGGCGGCCTGCCCTTCTCCAAAGCTCTGTCCTCGGTCTCTCCTACCCTTCGCAGCCCGGTGGCGGCGATCTGGACCGGTGCCACCCTCGCGGTGTTGTTCGTCTGGGGATCGTCGGTGATCTCGATCGGTGAAACGCCGGTCTATACCATCGTGGTGTCTTGCACGGTGATCTTCCTGTTCTTCTCCTTCGTCATTCCCATCATCCTGGGCCTGTTTACCTTCGGGACGTCGAAGTGGCCAACCATGGGGCCGTGGAACATGGGGCGCTTCTGGTACTCCGTGTTTGCCATCCTCTCGATCCTCTCGATGGTGATCATTTTCGTCATCGGCATCCAGCCACCGAACGATTGGGCGCTGTACATCACCATCGGCTTTCTGGTGCTGACGGCCATCGTCTGGTTCGGCTTTGAAGCCCGACGCTTCCAGGGTCCACCGATAGGCGACATGATCGTCAAGCGTCAGGCTGAAATTGCGGCGGCGGAAGAGGCGTTGAATAAACGGGCTGGAAGCTGATTGTCATAGCCAAAAAAATACGGACCTGTGGGAGCGAGCAAGCTCGCTTGTATGTTTAGACTTGAAGGGGTGAACGCCAAGCTCGAGACATGAGCGATGAGGATCGTTTGCGAATACGCCAGGAAAAGGCAGCCCCAATCATCAAAACGCTGCATGACTGGATGCTGGCCCAGCGCGATCTCGTGCCCAATGGATCAGCAACGGCCAAAGCTCTGGATTACAGCCTTAAACGCTGGGTAGCGTTGACGCGCTACTTGGAAGACGGGGCCGTGCCCATTGACAATAATCAAGTCGAGAACCAAATCCGACCATGGGCACTTGGGCGCTCAAACTGGTTGTTTGCCGGGTCGCTTCGCAGTGGCACCTCAGGGGGCACACAGCGCTCTCAGCCTTAGGGGCAGGTAGCCAGAGGCCAGCCGATGCGCGCTGCACGCAGGAGACTGGCCTTAACAACCAAACGGTGAAGTGGGGCAATGACGAAGATGTAGGCCCGGCCTAGACGGTTGTGGCACTCGACCACGGTTGAAAAAACGAGTTGGCGACTGCCTTCTGGCTCTACCTCTCCAGAACATAGGATCGATATCCGGAAGTCGAGGTGCTTGTCGTCCTCTCCCAACACGATTTCAGTCTGGTTCGTGCTGTAGACCTTGAAGATTCCAATCCGATTAGCAAGTGTTGCCAAGTGTTTGGCTGTCTTGAGACCAAAACAGGCAACAATAGTGTCTCGGACTTTCGTGAGCCATCCGATCCAGGATGGCTGGTGGGAAAAGATGAATCGAGCTAGCAAATCCGGATTGCCAGATGTGCCCGCAGGGAGCCGAATCGCAAAAGCGTCCGCCAGGTTCATCGACTTGTAAAGGTGGGTGATGCCGGACTTCGAGGGGACTGGCACGGACATAATGAGCTCAAATTCTCTGGGCATCGGGGATCTCTCCTGAGTTCTAACTACCAATTAGACGACATGCCATGTCGCGTTTCTTGTTGCGATGGTTTGTCGTGTAACGCTCCTTGTCGAATACTGAACCCGATCAAGGCATCATAGAGCTCTTGCTGCCCAGCTGGCAGAACAGGGAGCAACGTCGCACGGCGCTTGTCGACATCGAACCAGGATTCAACCAACCATCCCACCAGATAGAGCGCCGAAAGGCATCCGCCAGCGGTTGCAACGTTCCCCTGGCATACAAGAGGCTGGTCCACGGGCTCAAGTCCCAGAGCGTGCAAGCTCGATCGTGCATCCGGGTGTGTAGTTGCTTGGCCGCTGAGCAGTCCAAGCCGTTCGAGAATGAAAGTTCCGGCGCATATGGAGCCGATTCGCTGGCGTCTGGAGTCAAGTTCAAACGACGGCAGGAAATCTGGGGCGGCAAGTGCAGCGGGTATCCCTTCCTTGCCGCTGACGAACAATACCGCGTCGGCACTATTGGCCTCGGAAAGCGGACCGTGCACCGAAACAGGCAGGCCGTGCGCCGATCGCACGATAGAGCTAGAACCCAATATTCGGACGTGCCAGTCCTCAGTGTTGCGGCCTAAAATGTCCCACATCAGGAATAGGTCGATATCAGTGAATTGGTCGAAAGCAACCAGAACGATTTTCTTCAAGGCGAGCTCCATGAAAAGTGCTGGCGTGCAAAACGCAACGGCCATCTTTGCTGGTGTTCGCAGCGTATCAATCGGTTGCGCACCATACACAGTCTGTATGGCGCTAAATATGGAGCGAAATAACTGGTGAGAAAACTAACTCGTAACCATTGGATCGCGGCTGGTTTTGAGGCCCTCGACCAAATAGGGCATATTGGCGTTTCGGCCGAGAGTCTATCGCGCCGATTGAATGTGACCCGCGGATCGTTCTATCACCATTTCCGTAATCGCGAAGACTTTGTCCGCACCTTGCTGGCCGCTTGGGAAGAAGACTACACGGAGCGCATGCTCGCTTATGCGGCGCAGGGTCGTAGCGTGGGCGAAACCTTGAAACGCTACTTGAGTATTGCCGCTGAGAAACAACCTGGGCGGGAAGTTTCCATCCGAGCCTGGTCGCTGCACGATCCGTTGGTAGGCGAGTTTCAGCAGCGTGTTGACACAAGACGACTGGACTTCGCGATACGGACGTGCCGCCGCTTGGTCCGTATGCCAGGCGAAGCAGAAGTAATTGGTCAGGTGGCCCATCTGTGCCTGATTGGTGGTCAACAGGCAGGGCTGCGGCGTGATGCCGCTCGCTTCAACAGTTTCCTGCATCGAGCCTTTTCACTTTTCGAAGGGGCTCTTCCACCGTGGCGGGTCTAAGTCATGAGCTAAATTGGGTAACTGAATAAATAGAGTTCGCGTGCCACTGCAAATGTGGCAGGAGGCATGCAATGGAACTGAAATTCAGTCACGTCGATGTACTGGTCAAGAACCTCGAGGAAGCCTGTGCTTACTATGCGCAGATACTTAATGCCAGGATCTCCAAAACGCTCGTCTGGGAACGAGGTGGACTGCACGTACGCTACGCGATTGCGCTGATCGGCCAAGAGCGATTCATGCTGGTACAGCCGTTGGCGGGGAACCTGAAGGAGCTATTGGATTCCTCGGGCGAAGGGATGATTTATCGCCACTGCTACTCGACACCGGACATCGAGAAGGCCTATGACGAATTGATGGTCGCCGGTGTTCAGCCAGAAGATGAAAACGGAGAGCCATTGGCCCGCGCAAACCTGCAATCCCCGTCCGGGACACGCATCATCTGGTTGCCCAAGCGCTTCGGGCACTTCTCTATCGAGATCCTGGAAGAAAAGGCGCTGGAGGCATTTGTCGAGGCTGCGTTTGCCTGAGAGATGCGGCGGTGAATGTCTGCTTTGGGCTGTAGCGGGTGCTGCTGGTATCATCATTCAAGAACTGATAAGCCGAGCAGAAAACATGAATCGTCGTAAAAAAATACAGCAGTTATTAAAGGCTCACGCAAAAAAGGCCAGTGCCAAATTGGCACCGCCAAGCAAGTCTAAATACATTAGTAAAGCTGACCGATTGAAACTAGAGGCTGAACCCAGTCCAGACTCGATCATTTCCCCTGAGAGCTGATCTAAGCATCTTAAACACCACTGAAATTTACAAGTCTGTTTGGGCCAGGCATTCCGATGGCACGTACCGCGAGGACCCGGTCTGACAATGCACTCACTGTCGCTCTCTTCGGTTGCTGGACGCTGCGCGATAAAGCTGGGACCGTGCCGCGCGCCCTTAAACAAACGTTAGGCACTTATCCAACCTTACCGTACGGAGCATATAAGACATGTCAAACATCGTCGCATGGACCCTGTTCGCCCTGGGCGTCCTCCATATTCCATTCGGTATCATCAAGTTCAAAACAGCATTCGCCGCCGCTGTAGACTCTGGCTTCGTTGACCAATTCAAAGCGCACGAAGATCGGCGTACTGCCCTCTGGTTTACCATGCTGGGGCCGCTTTTTATGCTCGCAGGGCAGACAGCGATTCACGCCGTAGCCGTTGGCGATCTCGCGCTACTTAAAATGGTTGGCATCTATGTGCTTATGATCTCGATCATTTGCGTCATTGCGGTTCCAAAATCGGGGTTCTGGGCAATGCTGCTGGTTTCTCCGCTGATCATCGCGGCAGGGTATGGCTTGTACGCCTAAAAACGGTTCAAGTCGTTCGCTTCGCTCACTCGTCTCTTGCGAGGGCTTCAACGTCCGCTCGGAGTCGATTGCAGTCCATCGTAGCCGCTTCCACGACCTACTCACACCTCTTAGCGAGACTGAGCCTTATAGCAGTGGAAAGCGGATCGAGCATTGATACTGTCACCGACTCGTGTCATTGCATGATCTTGTTTAGAAACCAGAATCTTTGGAGGCATCGCATGCGCTCTTTATGCCCAATCAAACCTCCGTCCTTCTCGATGCCATTTCCAGTCCGTCTGCAAAACAGGCTCACGCGAACCTGTCTGCGATGGATCCTGTGCCTGAGCATTGTCGCCCCCGGCATGGCCGGTGCAGAGACACGACCCGAGAACATGGTTTATCTGCGTACGATTGATCCGGGCATCGAGCAAGACATTCGCTATGCCAGCGCTCACAACTTCACCGGGCACCCACTCGACGGTTACGCCGCGGCACAGTGTCTGTTATCGCTGGACGCCGCCAAGGCCCTCGCTCGGGTACAAACGGCATTGCGGGCGCAAGGTTACGGTTTGAAGGTGTTTGACTGTTATCGGCCCAGCCGTGCCGTTGCCGATATGGGGCGTTTTGCGTCGGAGGCGAGTGACCCGCGCAAGGCCGAGTTCTATCCGCGCGTGGACAAACAGGACTTCTGGCGTCTGGGTTACGTGGCCCGGGTGTCGAACCACTCCAAAGGCTCAACTGTGGACCTGACACTGACCGGTCCGGATGCCCTGCCCGCCGATACCTGGATGCCTTCAGCCGGGCAAGTCGATTGCACGGCCCCCTATGGCCAGCGTTGGCGCGACGGTGCGCTCGACATGGGCACCGGTTTCGATTGCTTCGATGAGCGTGCGCATACCGACAATCCGACGATCAGCGCTGCCGCCAGGGACAATCGCCAGAAGCTCAGCAGGGCCATGGAGAAAGAAGGGTTTACCGGGTACTCGAAGGAATGGTGGCACTTCACCTACAGCGGGGAAGGTTCGCCGAAGAACGTCATGGATTTCCCCATCACGCCGCTGGGTACACGCGACGCTCTCGACACCGCCAATCAGCTGATTGTGGTCACCACAAAAAACTGGACTGACATCCAGGGCACGGCCCAGCGCTATGAACGGCAGGGCAACACCTTTCGAAAATACGAAGGGTCGTTTCCGGTAGTGGTCGGCAAGAGCGGGCTCGCATGGGGCAAGGGCCTGAGCAGCGTTGAGCAACGCGAAGGTCCGGTCAAACGTGAAGGTGATGGCAAAGCACCTGCCGGGGTATTCAAACTGGGGACGGCTTTTGGCTACGACCGCACGGCCGAGACAAAACTGCCTTACCTGGCGCTGACCTCGACCATCGAATGCGTGGATGACAGCCACTCCGAGCGCTATAACGAGCTGGTCGACGGAGCGACTGTTTCGAAAGACTGGAACAGCTCCGAACGTATGCGCCGCGATGACGACACGTATCGAAAAGGCATTTTCATCGAGCACAATACGTCGGCGTCCCCCACCTCGGGCTCGTGCATTTTCTTCCACATCTGGCGCGGTCCCACCTCGCCGACGCTGGGTTGCACCGCCATGGATCAAGCGGATATTTCTCGTTTATTCAATTGGCTGGATCCTCGCCAGTCCCCTCTGCTGGTTCAAATGCCCGAGGCGGAATATGAGCAAATCCGCGAAAGCTGGAACCTTCCCGAACGTTGATACAACACCGTTACGCCGGCTGTTACTTCCTGATCTGCACCGGCGCCAATGCCCCTTCTGACTGTAACGCCAAGACACTTCGCCGCACTGCACGATCCGCCTACCGTAAAGCCGTCAATGTGCTTACAGGGTCGTGACACATCATCGGCACCGTCCGCCGGATTCGAAGCCCGCTGCCCATTGATTGTCCAACACTCAACCAAGGAAGAGGGAAACCATGAGTCAGTCAAACGCAGTCAGCAAACAAAGCCAGCAACTGCACAAAGACGTGCAAGAGGCTTTCAAGTCGTTCCAGAGCGTCGCCCCAACGGCCCTGAAAACCACCGACTACAGCAAGGTGCTGACGTCGACCCTGGCCGCCACCCAAAAGTCGGTCAAGATCCAGATCGCCTCCGCTGATCTGACCCAGCTCAAACAATCAGGCTACAAGCTGTGCTTTGCCAAGAAGGTCGGCAATGAAGCCTACAACGTGGTCTGGCAGTCTTACGTCCAGTACCTGAGCAACAGCACTTTCAGCTGGACGCCCCAGTATCAGTTGTTCGGCGCCAACACTTTCCAGGCCAACGTGCAGGTCGATGTATCGACCAACCTCGTCAATATCGGGCTGGGCCAACAGTCGATACTCGACAATGCCGGCCTGCTGGGTTCGGCGACGAGCGGTGGCCCCGACACCTCCATCACCCTGGTGAACAACTACGGTGCGATCCACCCCGGCATCAGCCAATTGTCCACAGGCATCGATGGCAAGCAGATCAGCACGCCCATCTACGTGGCCTCGGCACAAGTAGTCACCGGCCAGACCGTGCTAACCCCCGTCGAGACCATTCTGGTGTGGTTCGAACAGAACGTGCAGACCAGCACCATGTTCAGCACCTCGCGCTCGCAATCCGTCGAAATCGACCTGACCTTCGATAACAGTGCGACCCGCCTCTACTCTGGCGGTAGCTGGACTATCGTGTAACGCCAGCATCCAGGGGCAACCTCGCGTTGCCCCTGTGCTCATCAATCGTCACCGTCACCCCGGGCGAAATACCCCGTCAACGACTGACAGATGGACTCGGCCAGATCTTCCTGAGTGGCGATGCCATACGGTCGATTGCGATCAAACTGCTCTGACCAGCGAATGCGACCCTGAGCGACATCAATCAGACGTACCGAGGCCCGGACACGAGCCGGCTCCACCCGCACGCTGCCTTCCAGCGAATAGCTGCCCCGCCCCGTCCGCCCTTGGGCCAGTGTTTTCACGCTGCTTCGCGGCACCTTCATCAGCACATGACTGACGCGGGTTTGCGTCTGTTCAAACGACTCAAACAGCCTGCAGCTCAACTCTTCGCACAAGCCCCGGGTAAAGTCGTCGCCATCGCGGGTGATGCAGGTAAACGGCTGGAGTTGCAGAACAGGATGGCGAATAGCGATGCCTTTGAGTCTGAGTCGCTGGTACGCCAGCCGATAACAACCGGCCGGTAGGCTCAGACGCACCGGATCCTGTTGGCCAAACGTGGCGTAATGACTGGCGAGCTTGCGCCGCAACCGGCCTACCTGAACCCGCACCACCGGATCATCGCCGGTGCAGTAGACCGCCGGATCACGGCGAAACACCGCGATGCCGATGGCGTGCTCGGTAAGGGGGATATCCGGGAACTGAAGGTCGTGCTCGACCAGAAAGCGCAGCAGGCTGCCCATCCGCCTGGACTTGGCGAACAACGGGCTGGCCAATAATAGCGCGAGCACCCGCTCCACCTCTTCCCGAGCGAGAGGCTCGGGAACGATGTCTGCACTTGCATTGCCGATGGGCTTGATCACCACAGCCTGCCTCCTTGCAGGTAACCGCCTGTCGCCCGCCACCTCGATGGCCATGAACGACTCGAGCGCTGCCAGAACGTAGCGTAGCAGTTGCAATCGGATCGGGAAGATATTGCAGTGGCTGGGGGTCCTGATCATCGACGCAGGAACACTCAGTGCAAATTCGTATACCATATCTGCAATTCCATCCTAACGATCACGACCGTGGCCCTGACAAAACTCAACGCTCCCGACCTTGGCAATTCGCCTTCGACGTCGGAAATCATCACCCGTCATCTGCGTGACGCCATCGTTGCCGGGCATTTCGCCGAGGACGAGCCGATTCGCCAGGACGACATCGCCCGTCAGTTCAACGTCAGCAAGATTCCGGTGCGCGAAGCCCTCAAGCGCCTGGAGGCCGAAGGCCTGGTGATGTTCCAGCGTAATCGCGGGGCGATGGTCACCCGGGTTTCCGATGCAGAACTGGCGCAGATGTTCGAAGTGCGCATGCTGCTCGAAGACAAGGTGCTGCGCCTGGCCATTCCCAACATGACCGAAGAAACCTTCGCTCGCGCCGAACGCATCTGCCAGGAGTTCATCGGCGAAGATGACGTCGGGCGCTGGGCCGAGCTCAACTGGGAACTGCACGCTTGCCTTTACGAGCCGGCGCAACGACCGTTTCTGGTCGGTCTGATCCGCTCGGTCAACGACAAACTGGAGCGCTACCTGCGTATGCAGATGAGCCTGTCGGCCGGCAAGGAACGCGCCGATCACGAACACCGTGAAATCCTCGCGGCCTGCCGCGCCGGTGACGTGGACCTGGCGGTGAAGTTGCTCGACGAGCACATTGCTGGGGTCTGCAAGACCCTGTTCGAGCACCTGCCTCACAGCCACTAACCCTTCGCCGCACTGTGCCGATTTCGTCATCGGCACTGAATAAAACCATCAAGCCGGCAAGCCCCCGCACAGGCCACTCTTTCGTTCACTCATCTGAACGGACGTGGCCATCCCATGAAACGCATCACCGTGATCGACTCCCACACCGGCGGCGAACCGACCCGCCTGGTGACCGCCGGTTTTCCTGACCTAGGCAACGGCAGCATGGCCGAACGTCGACAGCGGCTGGCCGAACAGCATGATCAATGGCGCGCCGCTTGCGTGCTCGAACCACGGGGCAGCGATGTGCTGGTCGGCGCCCTGCTCTGTGAGCCGGTGGACCCGAGCGCCTGCGCCGGCGTGATTTTCTTCAACAACAGCGGTTACCTCGGCATGTGCGGCCACGGCACCATCGGCCTGGTGGCCTCGCTGGCGCATCTGGGCAAGATCGGCCCCGGGGTGCACAGCATCGAAACCCCGGTGGGCACGGTGCAAGCGACACTGCACGAAGACCATTCGGTCAGCGTGCGCAACGTGCCGGCCTACCGTTATCGCAAAGCGCTGTCGCTGCAGGTGCCGGGGATCGGTCAAGTGACCGGCGATGTTGCCTGGGGTGGGAACTGGTTTTTCCTGATTGCCGAGCATGGTTTGCGCATTGCCGGCGATAACCTCGATACGTTGACCGCCTACACCTACGCCGTGCAGCAAGCATTGGAGGTTCAAGGCATTCGCGGCGAAGACGGCGGCTTGATCGACCATATCGAGCTGTTCGCCGATGACGAGCAGGCCGACAGCCGCAACTTCGTCCTCTGCCCTGGCAAAGCTTACGACCGCTCGCCCTGCGGCACCGGCACCAGCGCCAAACTGGCGTGCCTGGCCGCCGACGACAAATTGCAGCCGGGACAGATCTGGCGTCAGGCCAGCGTCATCGGCAGCGAATTCGAGGGTTCCTACGAACTTCAGGGCGAACGCATCGTGCCGACCATTCGCGGCCGTGCCTTTATCAGCGCCGAAGCCAGCCTGATCATCGAACAGGACGACCCGTTCGCCTGGGGTATTCGCCCGTGAACGAGGGCCTGGCGGCCGATGTAATCGTGATCGGTGCCGGCATCATCGGCGCCGCTTGTGCCCAGGCGCTGGCGGGGCGTGGCTTGCGCGTGCTGGTGCTGGACGCCGGCCTGCCCGGCGCTACAGCGGCGGGCATGGGCCACTTGCTGGTCCTCGACGACAACCCGGCCGAACTGGCCCTCAGTCAATACTCCCTGCAACGCTGGCGCGAACTGGCACCGGCCCTGCCCGACGGCTGCGCCTACCGTTGCAATGGCACGCTCTGGCTGGCGGCCAATGCCGAAGAAATGGCCGTCGCCCACAGCAAATACCTGAATTTGCAGGCCCAAGGCGTGGCTTGCGAGTTGATCTCCAGCAGTGCCTTGCTCCAGCGCGAGCCGGAACTGCGCGAGGGCCTGGAAGGCGGACTGCTGATCAATGGCGACGGCATTCTTTATGCGCCGGCGACGGCTAATTGGATGCTCGATACACCGAACATCAGTCAACGCCGGGCGCGGGTCAGCGAAGTCGATGGCAACCGCGTGCGACTCGACGACGGCCACTGGCTGAGCGCCGAAGCGGTGATTCTGGCCAACGGCATCCAGGCCAACGAACTCTGCCCGGAGTTACCGATCGAGCCGAAGAAAGGCCACTTGCTGATTACCGACCGCTACCCCGGAAAAGTCACCCACACCCTGGTGGAACTCGGTTATGTCACCAGCGCCCACAACGCCACTGGCCCATCGACGGCGTGCAATATTCAGCCCCGGCCGACCGGACAATTGTTCATCGGTGCCTCGCGGCAATTCGGCACCACCGACCCGCAAGTCGAGGGCTGGATGCTGGCGAAAATGCTCCGGCGTGCCACCGACTACATGCCGGGCCTGGCTCAGCTCAACGGCATCCGCGCCTGGACCGGTTTTCGCGCTGCCAGCCCCGACGGCTTGCCGCTGGTAGGTCAGCACCCGCAACGCAAAGGCTTATGGCTGGCGGTCGGTCACGAGGGCCTCGGCGTGACGACCGCCCCCGGCACCGCCGACCTGCTGGTCGCGCAGCTGTTCGACGAAACGCCGCCGCTGGCCGCGCAACCGTATCTGCCGCAACGTTTTCTCGGAGAGCCCGTTTATGCCTGAATTGATGCTGGACGGACGTGCCCTGCGGGTTGCCGAGGGCACCAGCGTCGCCGCGGCACTGGCGCTGAGCGGCGATGGCTGCACGCGCACCTCGGTCAGTGGCCAACGCCGCGCACCGCTGTGCGGCATGGGCATTTGCCAGGAATGCCGGGTGACCATCGACGGTCGCCTGCGCCTGGCCTGCCAGACGCTGTGCCGTGACGGTATGCACGTGGAGACGCAAGCATGAGCGAATACGCCGACCTGCTGATCATCGGTGCCGGTCCCGCCGGCATGGCCGCCGCGCTCGCTGCGGCGCCAAGCGGTGCGCGCATCGTCCTGCTCGATGACAACCCGCTGCCGGGCGGGCAAATCTGGCGTGACGGGCCTCAGGCCAAGCTGCCGAACCCGGCGCGTCAGATGCGCGAGCGACTGGAGGCGTGCAGCAACATCCACCACCACTCCGGCACGCGGGTGATCGCCTGTGCCGGGGCGAAACAACTGCTGGTCGAAGACGCCGATAGAGGCTGGGTGATCGGTTACGACAAACTGATTCTGTGTACCGGCGCCCGCGAATTACTGCTGCCCTTCCCCGGCTGGACGCTGCCCGGCGTGACTGGTGCGGGTGGTCTCCAGGCGTTGATCAAGGGCGGGCTGCCGGTGCAGGACGAACGCATTGTGATTGCCGGCAGCGGACCGCTTTTGCTGGCCAGCGCCGCCACCGCAAAACACAACGGCGCCCGAGTGCTGCGTATCGCCGAGCAAGCCCGCGCGGCCGCCGTCGCCGGTTTCGCCGCGCAACTGCCACGCTGGCCCAACAAACTGATGCAGTCGGTCACCTTGTTCGACCGCCATTACCGTACCGGGACCTATGTACTGGCGGCCCTGGGCAATGAACGGCTGGAAGGTGTGCGCCTGCAACAGCAAGGAAAAATCGTCGAACTGGCATGTGATCGCCTGGCTTGCGGCTTCGGTCTGATTCCCAATACCCAGCTCGGCCAGGCTCTGGGCTGCGAACTCGATGGCCAAGCGATCGCCGTCGATGCCTGGCAGGCCACTCGCCGCGCCGATCACTACGCGGCGGGTGAATGCACCGGTTTCGGTGGCAGTGAACTGGCGTTGGTCGAAGGCGCCATCGCTGGCCACGCCGCCGTCGGTGACCTTGAATCGGCCCGAGCATTGTGGCCGCGTCGTGCGCGCTGGCAGGGTTTCGCCAAGGCCCTCAACAAAGCATTCACCCTCGACCCGCAACTCAAGTCGCTGGCGCAACCCGACACCCTCGTGTGCCGTTGCGAAGACGTGTCTTACGGGTTGCTTGCCGGGCACACTGACTGGCGCGAGGTCAAACTGGCCAGTCGCTGCGGCATGGGCGCCTGCCAAGGCCGGGTGTGTGGCGGCGCTTTGCAGCACCTGTTCGGTTGGCAACCTTCGGCGCCACGCCCGCCCTTCAGTCCGGCGCGGATCGAGACCTTGTTGTGCCTGGACGACACCCCGCCGGCCTGAATGCCGGCTCGGGGCTTTCGGGTCCGTCGCCGAGTCTTTATGATCCCGGGCATTGCCTCCAGACGCCCAGCGCCATGTATGCCTCGCTCACTACCTTCAAACCCTGCGACCTGCCCACTCTGCTGAGCAGTCTGCAGCCGATCGCGGCGCTGCTCGACACCCTGTCGGACGTGGTGTTTTTCATCAAGGACAGCGATGCCCGCTACGCCTTCGTCAACCAGACCCTGGCCCGGCGCTGCGGCTTCAAACACAGTGACGAACTGCTCGGGCGCACCGCCGACATGGTCTTTCCCGAGCGCTTCGGCCCGCTGTACACCGAGCAGGATCGTCGCGTGCTGTCCACCGGCCGCGAACTGGCCGACCAACTCGAACTGCACCTGTATTACGGTAACCAACCGGTCTGGTGCCTGACCCACAAACTCGCGCTGCGCGACCTGCAAGGTCAGATCGTCGGCCTGGCCGGCATCTCCCGCGACCTGCAAACGCCACAGTCCAGCCATCCGGCGTTCCAGAAACTCGCGGCGGTGGACGCGCATATCCGCAACCATTTCGCCCGGCCGATCAGCCTTGCCGAACTGACCGCGATCGCCGGGTTTTCCGTGGCGCAACTGGAGCGCCATTGCAAACGGGTGTTCCAGCTCACTCCACGGCAGATGATTCACAAGGCGCGCCTGGAAGAAGGCTCCCGACTGTTGCTGCACACCGACCTGCCCATCACCGAGATCGCCCTGCGCTGCGGTTACACCGATCACAGCGCGTTCAGCCGGCAGTTCCGCGCCTTGACCAGTCTGGCGCCGAGTCAGTATCGCGAAAGCCGTCGCTGAACCCGGGCGAGTGTTCCTTTAAGGGGCGCCCGGCGTTCCCACTGCTCCCTTCTGTAACACCGCCTGATACGGCCCGCCGAGGCGTTCTTCTCCTACACCCTGTTCCCACAATCTTGTAAGACCTTTAGCTCAAGGCTTGGCGATTAATTCTCGCCTCTGTTCGGAAACAGGCATGGTCATTGCTAATCACATATCGTATACGAAATTCACAATACGATATCCAACAGCACTTTCCGACAACGAGGCCTCTATGAAAAACCCCGCATTTGCCGTAGCCCTCAGCGCTGTTCTCAGTACTTCCTTCATCGCCACCGCCCAGGCCGACAAGCTCGACGACATTATCGGTTCGGGCAAGCTGCGCTGCGCCGTGACGCTGGACTTCCCACCCATGGGTTTCCGCGATGAAGGTAACAACCCGGCCGGTTTCGACGTGGACTACTGCCGCGACCTGGCGAAGATCCTCGGGGTCGACGCCGAAGTGGTTGAAACGCCCTTCCCCGATCGAATTCCGGCGCTGGTCTCCGGGCGCGCAGACGTGATCGTCGCGTCCACGTCCGACACCCTCGAACGGGCCAAGACTGTCGGCCTCACCGTGCCGTACTTCGCCTTCCAGATGGTGGTGCTGACCCGCGACAACACCGGCATCAACAGCTTCGCCGATATCAAAGGCAAAGCGCTGGGTAACACCAGCGGCACCTATGAAGCCATCGCCCTGGAAAAAGATGTGAAAAACTGGGGCACCGGCACCTTCCGCGCCTATCAGTCGCAGAACGACACGTTGCTGGCGGTTGCTCAGGGCCACATCGACGCCACCGTAGTCACCAACACCGTGGCCGCCGCCACGATCAAGTCGGGCAAATACAAGAACCTGAAAATCGCCGGTAACGCGCCGTACACCATCGACTACGTGTCCCTGGGCGCCAAGCGCAACGAGTATGGCCTGCTCAACTACCTCAACCTGTTCGTCAATCAGCAGGTGCGTAGCGGCCGCTACAACGAGCTGTTCACCAAATGGGTCGGCACCGAGATTTCACCCACCGACCTGACCGTGCCCAAGGTCTATTACTGAGGTGTCCGGCATGCCTAGGCCAACCTCTCTGACCGGTCGCAGCCTGGTCGCCGGCGCCGCACAAGGCGCCCTGTTGTTCGCCGATGTCGGGCTGAGTTTCTGGGGCGGGGTCGACCCGTACAGCGGCGAGGTCATCGACCGTCACCACCCGCTGAGCGGCGAACATCTGGCCGGCCGGGTACTGGCGATTCCCAGCGGCCGCGGTTCGTGCACCGGCAGCAGTGTGCTGATGGAACTGATCAGCAACGGTCATGCGCCGGCCGCACTGGTGCTGGCCGAACCCGATGAGATCCTGACCCTGGGCGTGCTTGTGGCACAGACCATTTTCGAGCGTTCCCTGCCGGTGCTCTGCATCGGCCGGGAGGCCTTCGCCGCCTTGCGCGGCAAGGCCTTTGCTCGGGTCGAAGCATCAACGGTGACCGTGTTCGAACACCTGCCGGGCGATGCCTGGCAGGCACTCGACAGTCCGTTGCAGACAGCAGAAAAAAACACCGCTATCGAACTCACCGAACACGATCAGGCGCTGCTCGACGGCGCGCATGGCAAGGCAGCCGAAGTGGCGATGCAGATCGTCCTGCGCATGGCCGAACTGCAAGGCGCCCGCCATCTGGTGGACGTCACCCAGGCACACATCGACGGCTGCATTTATACCGGGCCTGCGAGCCTGCGCTTCGCCGAACAACTGGTGCAGTGGGGAGCAAAAGTACGGGTGCCGACCACCCTCAATTCCATTTCTGTGGACCAGCGCCGTTGGCGCGAGTTGGGCATTGATCCGGCACTCGGCGTACCGGCCAGCGCCCTCGGCGATGCATACATGGCGATGGGTGCACAGCTGAGTTTCACCTGCGCGCCCTACCTGCTCGACAGCGCGCCGAAGGCCGGCGAGCAAATCGTCTGGGCCGAATCCAACGCCGTGGTCTATGCCAACAGCGTGCTCGGTGCGCGCACCCTGAAATACCCGGACTACCTGGATATCTGCATCGCCCTGACCGGCCGCGCGCCCCTGATCGGCTGCCATCTGGACGCGCAACGTAAAGCGAGACTGCAAATCGAATTACCGGTTTTGCGCGAGCTAGACGATGCCTTCTACCCGCTGCTCGGTTACCACATTGGTGCCCTGGCCGGCAGCCGGATCCCGCTGGTGCTGGGGCTGGAACACAGCAAGCCGAGCCTGGATGACCTGAAAGCTTTCGGTGCGGCTTTCGCCACCACCTCCGCCGCGCCGCTGTTCCATATCGCCGGGGTGACCCCGGAAGCACTCGACCCGACGCAGGTGCTGGAGGCGAATGCCCATGTGCCGGTGGAAAAAATCCGCCTGAAGGATTTGCTGCTCAGCTGGCGCGAGCTCAACAGTGCCCGCGACAGTCGAGTGGATGTGGTCTCGCTGGGCAACCCGCATTTCTCCCTCAGCGAATTCGCGCATCTGGCGCGGTTGTGTCGGGGTCGGCACAAACACCCCGAGGTTGTGCTCGCCATCACCTGCGGTCGTGCGGTGCTGGAGCAGGCCCGCGAGGCTGGACATATCGCGGTGATCGAAGCCTTCGGCGCGACCCTGGTCACCGACACCTGCTGGTGCATGCTCGGCGAGCCGGTGATCCCGCTGGCCGCCAAAACCTTGATGACCAACTCAGGCAAGTACGCCCATTACGCACCCGGCCTGGTGGGCCGCAAGGTGCACTTCGCCAACCTCGCCGAATGTGTCGACACCGCCTGCAGCGCCACGGCCAGCGGTCGTTTGCCGGCCTGGCTGCAATCGGCCGCCTCACTGGAGAGCCACGCGCATGTTTGATTACACCTTCCAATGGCGTGCGACCCTGCGCGCCCTGCCGGACATGCTCGCCGGCGCCTGGGTCACCTTCGAGACCGCCGCGCTGTCGATGATCTTCGGCGTGCTGATCGCCCTGGCCCTGACGGTGATGCGCGAAACCAAACAACCGCTGTTGCGCGGCATCGGCAATGGCTGGGTGTCGATCGCCCGCAACACCCCGTCGCTGTTCCAGATCTACGTCCTCTACTTCGGCCTCGGCTCGCTCGATTTGCATGTCAGCTCATGGTTCGCGTTGCTGGCCGGGATCACCTTCAACAACGCTGGTTACCTGGCGGAAAACTTTCGCGGCGGCCTCAAGGCTGTGCCGGGCACGCAAGTTCGCGCCGCGCGTTCGCTGGGCATGAGTGCCTTCCAGGCTTACCGGATGATCATCGTCCCGCAGCTGCTGCGGATCGTGTTCTACCCGTTGAGTAACCAGATGGTCTGGGCGGTGCTGATGACGTCGCTGGGGGTGATCGTCGGGCTGAACAACGACCTCACCGGCGTGACCCAGGACTACAACGTCAAGACGTTCCGCACCTTCGAATACTTCGCCATCGCAGCGGCGTTGTATTACCTGATTGCCAAGGCGATCGTCGCCGTCGCCCGGCTGATGGCCTGGCGACTGTTCCGCTACTGAGGAGGAGACCATGTTGACCACCAGTTTTTCCTGGAATGACCTGTTGTTCTTGCTTGATGGCGCCTGGGTCACTCTGAAACTCACGTTCTGGTCGATCATCCTCGGCTCTTTCGCCGGGCTGTTGTTCGGCTTGCTGCGGGCGCTGTTTCCGCGTGCGAGCCTGCCACTGGCCTGGGTGCTGGACGTGTTTCGCAGCGTGCCGTTGCTGATCCAGTTTGTGTTGTTCAACTCGCTGAAAAGCATCGTCGGTTTGAACATCAGCGCCTTCAGCGTTGGCTGCATTGTGCTGGGGGTCTACGCCGCCGCGTACTTCACCGAGATCGTGCGCAGCGGCGTGCTTTCGGTGCCGTTCACCGTGCGCCGGGCCAGTCGCTCGCTGGGCCTGAGCTTCCTGCAGGACCTGCGCTGGATCGTCCTGCCGATGGCCACGCGGGTGGCCTTTCCCGGCTGGCTGAACCTGGTCCTCAGCGTGATGAAAGACACCGCGCTGGTGATGTGGATCGGCATCGTCGAACTGCTGCGCGCCTCGCAAACCATCGTGACCCGCATTCAGGAACCGCTGCTGGTGCTGTGCATCGCGGGCCTCATCTACTACGTCATGAGCCTGGTGGTCGCTCGCCTCGGCGCTCGTCTGGAAAGAAGGTGGCAAGAAAATGATTGAGATCGACAACGTACACAAATCCTTCGGCAACCTCGAAGTGGTCAAGGGCGTCAACCTGACGGTGAACAAGGGCGAGGTGGTGTCGATCATCGGCGGCTCCGGCTCGGGCAAATCGACCCTGCTGATGTGCATCAACGGCCTGGAGCCGATTCAGAAAGGCAACATCCGGGTCGACGGTGTCGAGGTCCATCACAGCGCCACCGACCTCAACCGTCTGCGGCAGAAGATCGGCATCGTCTTCCAGCAATGGAACGCGTTCCCGCACCTGACCGTGCTGGAAAACGTGATGCTGGCGCCGCGCAAAGTGCTGGGCAAGAGCAAGGCGGAAGCCGAGGAACTGGCGGTCAAGCAACTGACCCACGTCGGCCTGGGCGACAAGCTCAAAGCGTTTCCCGGCAAACTCTCCGGCGGCCAGCAACAGCGCATGGCGATCGCCCGCGCCCTCGCCATGTCGCCGGATTACATGCTGTTCGACGAAGCCACTTCGGCCCTCGATCCGCAGTTGGTGGGCGAGGTGCTGGACACCATGCGCATGCTCGCTGAAGACGGCATGACCATGGTTCTGGTGACCCATGAAATCCGCTTTGCCCGCGATGTGTCCGACCGCGTGGCGTTCTTTCGCAATGGTTTGGTGCATGAGATCGGCTCGCCTGATCAGGTCATTGGCAACCCGGTGCATGCGGAAACTGCGGCCTTTCTGAAATCAGTGAAATAACCGATGGCCCCTTCGCGAGCAAGCCCGCTCCCACACTGTTCGCATTTCTTCTGGAAGAACTCGGTCAAATGTGGGAGCGGGCTTGCTCGCGAAGGCGCCCTAACAGACGAAACAAGGAGCAAACCATGCGCTCATCAAAAGTCATCCATGTAGTCAGCTGTCACGCCGAAGGCGAAGTCGGCGACGTGATCGTCGGCGGCGTCGCGCCACCGCCCGGGGCCACCGTGTGGGAACAGTCGCGCTGGATTGCCAAGGATCAGACCCTGCGCAACTTCGTCCTCAACGAGCCGCGCGGCGGGGTGTTCCGCCACGTCAACCTGTTGGTGCCGGCCAAGGATCCTCGGGCGCAGATGGCCTGGATCATCATGGAACCGGCCGACACTCCGCCGATGTCCGGCTCCAACTCGCTGTGCGTGGCCACCGTGTTGCTCGACAGCGGCATCCTGCCGATGACCGAACCGCAAACCCGGCTGGTGCTCGAAGCACCGGGCGGACTGATCGAAGCGGTGGCCGACTGCCGTGACGGCAAGGTCGAACGAGTGGAAATCAAGAACGTGCCCTCCTTCGCTGACCGCCTCGACGCCTGGATCGAAGTCGAAGGCGTCGGCTCATTGCAGGTCGACACCGCGTACGGCGGCGACAGTTTTGTGATCGCCGACGCCAAGCGCCTGGGCTTTTCCATTCGTCCTGATGAAGCGGCGGAGCTGGTCGAGGTCGGGCTGAAAATTACCCGCGCGGCCAATGAGCAACTGGGATTTGTCCATCCGCTGAACCCCGAGTGGTCGCACATTTCCTTCTGCCAGATCGCGGCTCCCCTCGTCTATGAAAACGGCATCGCCACCGGCGCCAACGCGGTGGTGATTCAACCCGGCAAGATCGACCGTTCACCCACCGGCACCGGCTGCTCGGCGCGCATGGCGGTGCTGCAGGCCAAGGGATTGATGCAGGTCGGTGAGCGATTTATCGGCCGCTCGATCATCGGTTCCGAGTTCCACTGCCGCATCGATTCGTTGACGGAAGTGGCGGGACGCCCGGCGATTTACCCGTGCATTTCCGGCCGGGCCTGGATCACCGGCACCCACCAGTTGCTACTCGATCCGAGCGATCCGTGGCCACAAGGCTATCGGCTCTCTGACACCTGGCCTGGGGCCTGAACACAGCCTTACAAACCCTCACCCAAAAACTCTGACAAACGGCTAGTAAAAAACCCTTCGTAACTGAAAAAAGCACTGGCCGAGTCTTTTCACATGCAATATCGTATACGAAATACAAAAAATGAACCGGAGGCAACAATGAGCAAGCGCATTAACTGGAGTGGCGTCTTCCCCGCGGTGACCACTCAATTCAACGACGACTTCACCATCAACCTGGAAAAAACCCACCAGGTGATTTCCAACGTAATCCGTGACGGCGTGTCGGGCCTGGTGGTGTGTGGTTCGGTGGGGGAAAACACCTCGCTGACCGCCGAAGAAAAAATCGCAGTGACCGAAGTCGCGGTCGACGCTTCCCGCGGCCGCGTGCCGGTCATTTGCGGTGTGGCCGAATTCACCAGCGTTCAAGCGGCCAAGGTCGCCAATGCCGTGCGCCGGGTGGGTGTCGACGGGGTCATGCTGATGCCCGCGCTGGTCTACGGTTCCAAGCCATTCGAGACCGCCGAGCACTACCGTTACGTGGCGAAAAACGCCGACGTACCACTGATGGTTTACAACAACCCGCCGATCTACAAAAACGACGTCACCCCGGACATCCTGATTGCCCTGGCCGACTGCGACAACGTGGTGTGCTTCAAGGATTCCTCTGGCGACACCCGCCGCTTCATCGACATTCGCAACGAAGTGGGTGACCGTTTTGTGCTGTTCGCCGGCCTCGATGACGTGGTACTGGAAAGCATCGCGGTGGGTGCCGAAGGCTGGGTCTCGGGCATGTCCAACGTGTTCCCGAAAGAAGGCGAAACCATCTTCCGCCTGGCCAAGGCCGGTCGCTTCGCCGAAGCCATGCCGATCTACGAATGGCTGATGCCGATCCTGCACCTCGACGCCCGTGCCGACCTGGTGCAGTGCATCAAGTTGTGCGAAGCCATTGCCGGTCGCGGCAGCGCCCTGACCCGTCCGCCACGCCTGGCCCTGCCGGAAGCCGATCGGGTTTTCGTCGAGCAGATCATGGCCAAGGCCCTGGCCAATCGTCCGGAACTGCCAGACGTCGGTCTCTGAGTGATTGCCGGGCGGGTCCCTTGCGGACCCAGCCCGGCTGCCTGTTTTTTGCGCCTCTACAGGAAACGTCAGCATGCCCAATCCTCACAACACCGCCCGCGCAACCACACCTTCGGGACTCAAGCGTGTCGTGGCCGCCGCCATGGCCGGCACCGTCGCCGAATGGTATGAATTCTTTCTCTACGGCACCGCCTCGGCACTGGTCTTCGGCCAGCTGTTCTTTCGCCAGACCGACAGCCCGATCGATGGCATCCTCGCCGCCTTCGCCCTGTATGCCGTCGGCTTCCTCGCCCGCCCATTGGGTGGCTTGGTGTTCGGTCACTACGGTGACAAGTTCGGCCGCAAACGCCTGCTGCAACTGAGCCTGGTGGTGGTCGGTATCACCACGTTCCTGATGGGCTGCCTGCCCGGTTTCGACCAGATCGGCTACGCCGCGCCCGTGTTACTGGTGTTGCTGCGGCTGATCCAGGGCTTCGCCTTCGGTGGTGAATGGGGCGGTGCGATTCTGCTGGTGTCCGAGCACTGCCCGGACAATCGTCGAGGCTTCTGGGCCAGTTGGCCGCAAGCCGGCGTACCGGCCGGTAACCTGGTGGCGACCGTCGCGTTGCTGCTGTTGTCGTCGAACCTGTCGGAGGAGCAATTCCTCGCATGGGGCTGGCGTGTAGCGTTCTGGTTCTCGGCGGTGGTGGTGCTGATCGGCTACTGGATTCGCACCAGCGTCGATGACGCGCCGATCTTCAAGGAAGCCCAGGCCCGTCAGGCGCAAAACAAGCAACAACAGCTGGGCGTGGTCGAAGTGCTGCGTCATCATTGGCGTGCAGTGCTGGTCGGTATCGGCGCGCGGTTTGCCGAGAACATTCTCTACTACACCGTCGTGACCTTCTCGATTACCTACCTGAAACTGGTGGTGCACAAGGACACTTCAGAGATTCTGTTTCTGATGTTCGGCGCGCACCTGCTGCATTTCTTCATGATCCCGCTGATGGGTTATCTGTCCGACCTGGTCGGGCGCAAACCGGTGTACCTGACGGGTGCGATCCTCACCGCGTTCTGGGGTTTCATCGGCTTCCCGATGATGGACACCGGCAACAACTGGCTGATCATCGGGGCTATCACCCTGGGCCTGGCGATCGAGTCGATGACCTACGCGCCCTACTCGGCGCTGATGGCCGAAATGTTCCCGACCCACGTGCGCTACACCGCGTTGTCCTTGTGCTACCAAGTGGCACCGATCTTCGCCGGCTCGTTGGCGCCGTTGATTGCCCTCACCCTGCTCAACAAGTACCACAGCTCGACACCGATCGCCTGGTACCTGGTCGGCGCTGCGCTGATCTCCATCGTCGCCGTCGGCCTGACCCGGGAAACCCGTGGCAAGTCGCTGCACCTGGTGGATAGCGAATCTGCTGCACGGATTGCTGCTCTGGATACCGCCGAATCCGCCATCCCGCGCCGGGGCGATTCGTTGGCTTGAGCCTGGCGATCAAATGTGGCGAGGGGGCTTGCCCCCGTTGGGTCGCGAAGCGGCCCCAAAACCAGCAATCGGTTGCGTCAGGCACTCCGCATTCGTTGAATTTGCGACCGCTGCGCGGTCGAACGGGGGCAAGCCCCCTCGCCACAGTTTTTTGTCCGACGCGCCTTTCCCTTTGCCCTCTTTCGACAGGAGTTTTTCATGCCCCACATCATCGGCCACAACTACATCGGCGGTGCGCGCAGTGCCGCCGGCAACATCACCGTGCAAAGCCATGACGCCAGCACTGGTGAAGCGCTGCCCTACTCGTTCATGCAAGCCACCGTTGAGGAAGTCGACGCCGCCGCCCAGGCAGCGGCTGCCGCCTACCCAGCCTTCCGCAACTTGCCGGCGAACCGGCGCGCGGAGTTTCTCGAGGCCATCGCCGCGCAACTGGATGCGCTGGACGATGAGTTCATTGCCCTGGTAACCCGCGAAACGGCGCTGCCAATCGGGCGTATTCAGGGTGAGCGCGGTCGTACCAGCGGCCAGATGCGCCTGTTCGCTCAGGTCCTGCGCCGTGGCGATTTCTATGGCGCGCGCATCGACCGCGCCTTGCCTGAGCGTCAGCCACTGCCACGGGTGGATCTGCGTCAGTACCGGATCGGCGTCGGCCCGGTCGCGGTGTTCGGTGCGAGCAATTTCCCGCTGGCGTTCTCCACTGCCGGTGGCGACACCGCTGCCGCCCTGGCCGCCGGTTGCCCGGTGGTGTTCAAGGCCCACAGCGGGCATATGGCGACTGCCGAGCTCGTGGCCGATGCGATCATCCGCGCCGCCGAGCAAACCAGCATGCCCAAAGGCGTGTTCAACATGATCTACGGCGCGGGTGTCGGCGAAGCACTGGTCAAGCATCCCGCGATCCAGGCGGTGGGCTTCACCGGTTCGCTCAAAGGCGGTCGCGCCCTCTGCGACATGGCCGCCGCACGGCCGCAGCCAATTCCTGTGTTCGCCGAAATGAGCAGCATCAATCCGGTGCTGGTACTGCCCGAAGCCCTGCAATTGCGGGGCGATAAAATCGCCGGTGAACTCGCCGCGTCAGTGGTGCTCGGCTGCGGCCAGTTCTGCACCAACCCCGGATTGGTGATCGGTATTCACTCCCCCGAGTTCAGCGCATTTGTTGAATCGCTCAGCGCGATCATGGCCGACCAGCCGGGGCAAACCATGCTCAACGCCGGCACGTTAACCAGCTACGCCAAGGGCGTGCAGGCGCTGCACGCGCATCCGCACATCAACCACTTGGCTGGTCGCGAACAACAGGGCAAGCAGGCCCAGCCGCAGTTGTTCAAGGCCGACGTCAGCCTGCTGCTCAACGGCGACCCGCTGCTGCAGGAAGAAGTGTTCGGCCCCGCCACGGTGCTGGTGGAAGTGGCCGACAAGGCCGAACTGCAACGGGCGTTGCAGAGTTTGCACGGTCAACTTACGGCCACGCTGATTGCCGAAGCCGGTGACCTGCAAACCCATAGCGAACTGCTGCCGCTGCTCGAGCAGAAAGTCGGACGGGTACTGTTCAACGGCTACCCGACCGGCGTCGAAGTCTGCGATGCGATGGTGCATGGCGGGCCCTACCCGGCCACCTCCGATGCCCGTGGCACCTCGGTCGGCAGCCTGGCCATCGAGCGTTTCCTGCGCCCGGTGTGCTACCAGAACTGCCCGGATGCGCTCCTGCCCGAGGCGCTGAAAAACGCCAATCCGCTAGGCATCGCCCGTCTGGTCGATGGCAACAGCCACCGCGAACCACTGTAAAACCAAACGGGCGCCACTGGCGCCCGTTTCTCATCAATCCAGCAGTGCCTTCAAGTCGTTGTACAAGGCTTCGGGAATCTGCACACCCTCCACCAAACTGCGTGCTCGCGCCTCGTAACGCCGTTGCGACGGCAAGCGCGCGCCCTGCCCTTGTATGCTCTGGAACATGACTTCGGCACGGGCCAGGTGCTGCTCGGTGGCCTCGCCGAGAAAGCGCCGCGGATCGAGGGCGATGATCAGCTCGCCGTGGTACGGCGATGACTTGCTGCCCGCGTCGTACGCCAGCGATTCCGCACTGGTCAGGTCACCAATCAACGGCCCGGCGATCAACTCCACCATGGCGGCCAGCGCCGAGCCCTTGTGCCCGCCGAACGTCAGCATCGCGCCGGCATCGAGCACCACGTTCGCATCGGTACTCGGCTGCCCGTCTGCATCGACGCCCCAGCCTTCGGGAATCGCTTTGCCGGCGCGTCGATGCAACTCGATCTCGCCACGGGCAATCGCACTGGTGGCGAAGTCGAACACAAACGGATCCTTGCCCGAACGCGGCCAGCCAAACGCAATGGGATTGGTACCAAACACCGGTTGACTGCCTCCCGCCGGCGCGACCCAGGCATGGCTGGGATTACACGCCAGCGCCACCAGGCCGGCAGCGGTCAGTTGCTCGATCTCGACCCACAGGGCGGAAAAATGCACACAGCGATTGATCGCCAGCGCCGCAATCCCGTTTGCCCGGGTTTTCTCCTCCAGCAATGGCAGACCCGCCTGAAACGCCAACTGGGAAAAACCACCCGCCGCATCGACCCGCACGATCGAAGGGGCCTGGTCGATCACCCGTGGCTCGGCATCGGCCATTACCTTTCCGGCCCTAAGCGAATTTACGCACCCCAATACCCGATACAAACCGTGGGAGGCGCAGCCATCGCGCTCCCCGGCAATCACCGTGGCGGCCACCGCCTGAGCGTGGGCAAGGTTGAAACCGTTGTGCAGCAAGATCGATTCGGCCAGCTCGCGAGCTTCGGCCAGGGACAGTCGTTTCATCATCAACTCCTTGGACAGACCGCCCAGACTGGCCCATTCCCGACGCCACGGCTTGATCGCTTTAGACCCGGTCGACGACGAATTCGGCATATCCCGGCAGCCCGGCCATTCGTCGGCTGGACGCCACACCACCCCTTGACACCGATTGAGCTCTGCGCGAGTATTATTTAAATCGCATACGATACAAACGTATACGACAGACAAGCACCACCTATTGAAACGTTGAGGATTCATTCCATGAGCAAGATCGAAAAAGTACTGGTCACCGGCAAAACCCACACCACGTTCAGCGACGCGACCCGTGCCCACGGCAACCTCGACATCGAGCTGTCGTCGCCAGGTAACGCGAAACCGGCCCACGTGTTCGCAGCTACCCAACCGCACCCGACGGCCGAGCAACTGTTCGCCGGCGCATGGTCGGCCTGCTACATCTCCGCCATCGAACACATAGCCAAGGCGAAAAAAGTGATGCTGCCGGCCGATGTGTCCGTCGACATCGAGGTCGATCTGGGCCAGACCGGTCAGGCTTACTTCCTTCAGGCTCGATTCTTTGTCCGCTTGCCGGGCGTGGCACACGACGTCGCAACGGCACTGGCGCACGCCGCACACGAACTCTGCCCGTACTCGAAAGCGACGCTGGGCAACATCGACGTGGCGGTGAACGTCTTGACGGCGTGAAGATCGTTTTAATCCATCAAATATGTCGCATACGATATAAGCGCATACGAAAACAGTAACAACTCAGGAAATCATCATGAGCAAGATCGAAAAAGTACTGGCCACCGGCAAAACCCACACCACCGTCAGCAACACCTCGCGCGGCCATGACGGCAGCCTCGACATCACCCTGTCGACGCCTGGCAACGCCAAGCCAGCCCACGTGTTCGCCGCCACCCAGCCGCACCCGACCGCCGAGCAACTGTTCGCCGGCGCATGGTCGGCCTGCTACACCGCCGCCGTCGGCTTGGTGGCAGGAGAAATGAACGTGGTGCTGCCGTCGGATCTGTCCGTCGACATCGAAGTCGATCTGGGTCAGACCGGTCCGGCCTACTTCCTTCAGGCTCGATTGACCCTGCGCGTACCGGGTTTGTCGAACGATGTTGCGACCACACTGGCGCACACCGCCGATCAAATCTGCCCGTACTCGAAAGCGACGCGGGGTAACATTGACGTGGCCCTGAACGTCCTCACGGCTTGACGCACCGCGCGGCGTTGCTGTCGATCGGCATTGTCGATACACCATATATATCGTATGCGCTTTAAGCGCATACGAATCACAACCCCAACAAAATGATGAGGACTCATCCATGAACAAGATCGAAAAAGTCCTAGCCACAGGCAAAACCCACACGACGTTCAGCGACGGTGACAACTCTTCCCGCGGCCTCGCCATCGAGCTCTCGTCGCCTGGAAACCCTAGACTGGCACACGAGTTCGCAGCCATTGTGCCGCACCCAACGGCAGAGCAGTTTTTCGCCGGCGCATGGTCGGCCTGCTACACCGCTGCCGTCGAACTGGCGGCGAAAAATATGAAGGTGACGCTGCCGCCCAATCTGGCCGTTGATATTGAGGTCGATCTGGGCCAGACCGGTCCGGCCTACTTCCTCCAGGCCCGGCTGACTCTTCGCGTGCCAGGCTTGACGCAAGACGTCGCGACGGAGCTGGCGCACGCCGCAGACCAAATCTGCCCGTACTCGAAGGCGACGCGCGGCAATATCGACGTGGTCATCAACGCCCTGACAGCGTGATGCACCGTACGACCGGTTCGACTTTCGCCGTCGAACCGGTCGCCACCGTCAGTTAGAGTCGTTCCGACACAATCGCATACGAGGTATATTTCGCTTTTTGCGAGCCATCCGTCTTTGGCCAACGAGGATGCACATGAAACCCATCGACAACGCCGTCCCCGACAACCTGAAGCTCTCCGAATTCCTGTGTTTTGCGGTCTATTCCACCAACCTGGCCTTCGGCAAGGCTTACAAGCCGATACTCGAGCAGCTTGGGCTGACCTATACGCAATACATCACCATCGTCGCGCTGTGGGAGGAAGACGATCAGACCGTCGGCAGCCTGGGCGAGAAGCTGTTTCTGGAATCGAACACCCTGACCCCGATCCTGAAGAAACTGGAAGCGATGGGCTTTTTGCAAAGGCAGCGCGATCCAGAGGACGAGCGCCAGGTGCGGATCAGCCTGACGAAGAACGGTCGACAGCTGCGCGAAAGCCAACCGGAAATGGGCCTCGCCGACGCAACGGGCCTGACGCTCGACGAGTTCACGATCCTGCAGAAGGCGATCGTGAAGTTGCGTGGCAATCTGATCAAGTCGACGAAAGCCGGGGAATGAGCCGGCACACCGATCTGGACATTCTCAAGCGTGAACTAGCGCACAGCCTCATCCCGCACCACTCCGCGCTCCTCGAGCAAGCGCACAAACATGGTCAGGCTTTGCGACACCGTCCCCCGGCGCCACACCAGCCAGGTGCGCAAATAGCGGAACGATTCCGATAGCGGCCAGATGCTCACCGTGGTGCATCCGGGCATGCTGTTGAGCATGCTGCGGGGCATCAGCGCCAGGCCTGCACCGGCGCTGACGCACGCCAGCATGCCGTGATAGGACTCCATTTCGAAAATCTTGCCGGGCACCGCCGCGTCCTTGGCGAACCAGCTTTCGAAGTGATGGCGGTAGGAACAATTGGAGCGGAAGGCATAGATGTTTTCGCCATTAACATCCCGCGCACGATGGATGGGGGAATGGTTGAGCGGTGCGATCACCACCATTTCTTCCTCAAACGCCGGCACGCCTTCCAGTGCCGGGTGCAGCACCGGTCCATCGACAAACGCTGCCGCCAGTCGGCCAGACAACACCCCGTCGATCATGGTCCCCGAAGGTCCGGTGGACAGATCCAGTTCGACCTTGGCGTGCTTCTGGTTATACGCCGCCAGCAGCTCAGGGATGCGCACTGCAGCGGTGCTCTCCAGCGACCCCAGGGGAAACGATCCCTGCGGTTCTTCGCCCGCCACCGTCGCGCGAGCCTCCTGGACCAGGTCGAGAATGCGCCGGGCATAGTCAAGGAAACTCCAGCCGGCCGGCGACAAGCGCAAGCGGCTCTTCTCGCGGATAAACAGGTCCACGCCCAGATCCAGCTCCAGCTGCTTGATCCGCGTCGTCAGGTTCGACGGCACCCGGTGGATGTGCTGAGCCGCCGCGCTGATGCTGCCGTGTTCGGCGACGGCTTTGAAAATTTCCAGCTGAACCAGATCCAAGGCATTCTCCAAACGTGAACGATATGCTCAGTATTATTCAGTTTCCAGAAAACAAACGCCACCGTAACCTGAGCGCATCCCCACCTCGCAGGACGGTGCCATGACTCAAGTTTCCAGCCTCACCCATGCCATTTCGATCAACCCCGCCAATGGCGAGCAGATCGGCCACTACCCTTTCGAATCCGCATCGGCACTGGATGACGCCTTGTCCCGCGCCGCTGCCGGGTTCCGCGCCTGGCGCAGCAAACCGGTTGATCAACGTTCGCAGTTGTTGATCGCCCTGGCGCAGGCATTGCGCAACAACGCCGCCGCGATGGCGAACATGATCACCCTGGAAATGGGCAAGCCAATCACTCAGGCGCGCGGCGAAATCGAAAAGTGCGCGCAGCTCTGCGAATGGTACGCCGAACACGGCCCGGCGATGCTGAGCGCTGAGCCGACGCTGGTTGAAGGTGGAAAAGCGCGCATTGAGTATCGCCCGCTCGGCCCGATTCTCGCGGTGATGCCGTGGAACTTCCCGATCTGGCAGGTCCTGCGCGGCGCCGTTCCAGCATTGATCGCCGGCAACACCTACGTACTCAAACATGCTCCGAACGTGATGGGCAGCGCCTATCTGTTGCGGGAAGCCTTCAAGCAAGCCGACTTCCCTGAAGGCGTGTTCGAGGTCATCAACGTCACGCCCGACGGCGTCTCCACCGCGATCGCCGATCCCCGCATCGCGGCGGTGACCCTCACTGGCAGCGTGCGAGCCGGCATCGCCATCGGCGCTCAAGCCGGCGCGGCGCTGAAGAAGTGTGTACTGGAACTGGGCGGCTCCGATCCGTTCATCGTGCTCAACGATGCCGACCTCGACGAAGCGGTCAAAGCCGCCGTGATTGGCCGTTACCAAAACACCGGGCAAGTCTGCGCGGCCGCCAAACGCTTGATCGTCGAGCGAGGCATCGTCGAGGAATTCACGCGCAAGTTCGTCGAAGCCACGCAAAAACTGGTGGTCGGCGATCCACTGGCCGCCAACACCTACATCGGCCCCATGGCCCGCTTTGATCTGCGTGATGAACTGGATCAACAGGTGCGCGACACCCTGGAAGAAGGCGCGACGTTGTTGATGGGCGGCAAGAAGGCTGAAGGCGCCGGCAATTTTTACGAGCCCACGGTCTTCGGTGATGTCACCGACCAGATGACCTCGTTCAAACAGGAACTGTTTGGCCCGGTGGCCTCGATCATCACGGCGCGCGATGCAGCCCATGCACTGGCACTGGCGAATGACAGTGAGTTCGGCCTGGCCTCAACCATTTACACACGCAACGTCGAGCTTGCCGAGCAGATGGCCGGTGAGCTGGAAACCGGTGGCGTGTTTATCAATGGCTATTGCGCCTCCGACCCACGCGTCACCTTCGGCGGCGTGAAGAAAAGCGGGTTTGGCCGTGAACTCTCGCATTTCGGTGTGCGTGAATTCTGCAATGCCCAGACGGTGTGGCTGGATCGGCACTGATCGCATAACGATGCCCGGGAGCTTTTGGCTCCCGGGCTCACGCGCTATTCGTTCAAGTAATACAGCTTGTTCACAATCATCCAGCGGTAATTGATGTTCAGTAGCGACAGATAATCGGTAAATCGCATGCCGAGATAATCATCAGTGACTTTTACCGCGGCGGCATCACCCGTGACATCGATGCTGAGCACTTCCCAAAACGGTTTGACCTCTTTGGCTGCCGGCCCCTCGGCCTTGATCGCGCTGATAAATTCCTCCAGGGATGCCCATTCAAGCTTTTCTTCGTAATGGCCAATGATGCGGCAAGAAGGATGAAAGGCCTGTCGCAGCAAGGCTTCATCGGCGAACACCATGCCTTCTACATAATTGCGGACCACCACGTTGATGTGTTCTTTAGCCAGCAGTTGAGTCGTCATGTCGTACCTCCAGCGTTCTCACCATCGCACCGCCGGATCAGGTTGATCGGTCGTCCATCCCACCCTGAAAGTCTAGCACCGCGCGCTTAACCGTCCTGGACGGCCACTATGATGAGGGGGGTCACCTGCCTTTCGAGGAGCTGAGAGATGTCGCTGACTCTTTATTACCATCCGCTGTCGTCGTTCTGCCACAAAGTGCTCATCGCGCTCTACGAAAACGTTGTCGAATTCGAGAAGCGGATCATCGATCTCGCCAACGATGCAGACAGAGCAGAGCTGCAAGCGCTGTGGCCGCTCGGCAAGTTCCCGGTCATCCGCGACCACGCTCGCCAGCGCAACGTGGCGGAGACCACGATCATCATCGAATACCTGGACCAATTTTATCCAGGTGAACATCCGCTCGTTCCCAACGATTGGGACGCCGCGCTGGAGGTCCGTCTGTGGGACCGTGTGTGCGACCACTATCTACAGACGCCGCTGCAACAGATTGTGTTGGATCGCCTGCTCGGCGCTCACGGCGATTTGACCAGAGAACGTTCCACACTGCAGACGGCGTACGGCATGCTCGACCGCCAGTTGGCCTCCAGAATCTGGTTGGCCAGTGCAGATTTCAGCCTGGCCGATTGCGCCGCCGCCCCGGCCCTGTTTTATGCCAGTACGCTTGAGCCGTTTCCCGACAACTACGGTCACTTGAAAGCCTATTTCGACAGGCTGATGAACAGACCGTCCGTCCAGCGGGTCATCGACGAAGCCAGACCCTACTTCTCGATGTATCCGTTTGCCGAAGCCATCCCGGAGCGGTTTCGCTAGCGCGCCTAACCGACAATATCGATCAACTGCTCGCGCTGCGCTCCCGTCAGCATCGGACCGAAACCGGCACCGGCATTTTCCGCCATGTAACGCGGGTTGCCGGTACCAGGGATGACGCAGGTCACCGCCGAATGCGTCAGCAGGAACTTGAGCGCCAGCTGCGCCCAGCTGTTGACCCCCACTTGCGCGGCCCATCCCGGTAGCGGTTTGCCCTTCAAGCGCGCGAGCAAATCACCGCCGCCGAAGGGCCGATTGCAGATCACCGCCACGCCGCGTTCGCGACACAGTGGCAGGATGCGTTTCTCGACGCCGCGATCGTCCAGGGCATAGTTGATCTGCAAGAAGTCCAATGGCTCGGCCTTGAGTACCGCTTCCACCTCGTCATACGCCGACGCGGTGTAATGGGTGATGCCGATGTATCGAATGCGCCCTTCTTCCTTCCATTTGCGCAAGGTCGGCAGATGGGTTTTCCAGTCCAGCAGGTTGTGAATCTGCATCAGGTCGATCCGGTCGGTCTGCAGCAGTTTGAAGGACTGTTCCATCTGCGCGATGCCTTCTTCGCGGCCACGGGTCCACACCTTGGTGGCCAGAAACGCCGGCGAGCGCGGTTCATGAATCGACAGCAATTCACCGGTCGTCTGTTCGGCGCGACCGTACATCGGCGAACTGTCGATCACCTTCCCGCCTCTCTCGAACAACGCGCGCAACACAGCAGGCAGCTGCTTGTAGGCGGGGCTTGAAGGCTCGACATCAAAGCCGCGATACGTGCCCAGCCCAACGATCGGTAGTAGTTCGGCGCTGGATGGAATGGCCCGGGTCAGCATGTTCTTGCCTCCTGTTTCGCTCGACGGCGTGGATGCTGCAAAAGCCGGATCGAAGGTGAAAACCGCCGAAGCACCGGCAGCCAGCGTGAGTATTTTTCGACGCGTGTAGCCATCAGTGTGGCTCATGGAATTGCCCTTCCACATTTTTGCTGTCAGCCACGGTCCACCGCACGTCTCGCGCCGCACGCACGAGCCTTGCCACATCAGCATAGCTACCGGCGACCATTCGCCCCTCAACAAGCACCGCGATCTGTAGCAGCTGCCGAGCCCGCGAGGCTGCGTTCGGCTGCGAAGCAGTCGTAAAACCTGAGTTTGCGGTCTTCCTGAAACACCGCATCGTCTGATTTCACGACTGCTTCGCAGCCGGACGCAGGCTTCGCCAGCTGCTACAGATCGCGTTACGGCTTAACAGCCTCAGCGCCGCTTTTTCGCAGGGCGGGACGTTGAGCCATTTAACAGCGATGGGCATGGGTGCCCTCCCGGTGCGTCGCGCTCTCGGTCTACTACACTCTGACAGCAATCAAGCGATAGCCGTCTTCAGGCCAGAGCCGTCAATGCCGCCCACTAAAGTTAGCCGAATGCCACGAATCCTGGTGTCAATCGTCGTCATCGTCGCCGTCGTGTACCTGGCGCTTTGCGCTGCGCTGTTCGTGTTCCAGCGCGCCCTCATCTACTTCCCGCAACCCCGCGCTGTCGGCACCTCGGCCACGTTGCTCACGTTGTCCGTCGACGATGCGCAGGTGCTGGTATCCGTCAGGCCGCACGAGGGGCCCAAAGCGTTGATCTATTTCGGTGGGAATGCCGAGGACGTCTCCCGGAGCCTGCCTTCGTTTTCCGAAGCCTTTGCCGATCACGCCGTCTACTTGCTGCACTACAGAGGCTACGGTGGCAGCTCTGGATCGCCCTCCGAGGAGATGATTTCGCGCGACGCCATGACCTTGTTTGACCTGGTCTACGCCACCCATCCACACATTACGGTGGTCGGTCGCAGCCTGGGCTCGGGCGTTGCCGTGCGCCTCGCCAGCCAACGCCCGGCGGCGCGTCTGGTGCTGATCACGCCCTACAACAGTGTTGAAGAACTCGCCGCCCGGCAGTTCCCCATCTTCCCGGTGAAGTGGTTGCTCAAGGACACCTTTGAATCATGGAAGTACGCCGCCCATATCACAGTGCCCACGCTGTTGATCGCGGCTGAGCACGACGAAGTGATACCGCGTTCCAGCACAGAGCGGCTCTTCACGCATTTCGCCAAGGGGGTGGCGTCGCTGAAGGTCATACCGGGTACGGGGCACAACTCGATATCCGAGAGTCCCGAGTACCTCAAAGTGTTGGGCGATGGTTTGTAAGTGGCGGTGTTCGACTAGCGCAGCGATCGGAACGCCGTGCGAAGTTCCTCGGTAAAAAGCTGCGGCTGTTCCCAGGCCGCGAAGTGGCCGCCCTTATCAGCCTGGTGGAAGTAGATCAGGTTGCTATAGGCGCGCCGGGCCCATGTTTCTGGCGGGCAGTAGACATCCTCTGGAAACACGGTGACAGCCACCGGCAGCGAAATCTCGGTGGTCTTCTGTGCGGCCGAAGAAAGCGGGCTTCGCCCCATGTTCTCCCAGTAGAGCCTGGCTGCCGAAGCGGCGCTATTCGTCAGCCAGTAGAGGGTGATGTCGTCCAGCACCTCATCCTTCGTTGGCGACTGTTGGGGGTCGGCGCCGTATGTCCACCGGGCAAAGCCTGGATGCACGAGCAGGAGCGCGGCGAGGAAGGCCGGTGAATCCGTCGCGCCGTAACCGATCATCTGCGGCCGCGCGGCCATCATCGCGCTGTACGCCAGATTCCCCTGTTTGACGAGCGTGGCGACGGCGTCATAGGTCGCCCGTTCCTTCTCGGTAAATCCCGCCGGCGCCGGTCCGCCGACAGCAAGCGCCGCGCTCGCTTCCGCCGGTATCGTGGCGGGCAGGTTAAGGTGAATGCCGCGCAATCCGGCTGGCGCCTGGCGCGCCATCGCGCTGGTAATGGGGGCGCCCCAGTCGCCACCCTGGGCGACGTAGTGGGTGTATTCGAGGCGCTGCATCAGCTGCGCCCAGACCCGCGCGATGTGGTCCGGATCCCAACCGATACCACTCGGTTTGCCGGAGAAGCCGTAGCCTGGAATGGACGGAATCACCACATCGAATGCATCTGCCGCATTGCCCCGTAGGCGGTCGGATCAGTGAGTGGACCGACGACTTTGATGAACTCGAACACCGAGCCTGGCCAACCGTGGGTCATGATCATCGGCAGAGCGTTCGGGTGGGGGGAGCGCACCCAGATAAAGTGGATCTCGACCCCGTCGAGGGTGGTCACGTACTGCGCCAGATTATTGAGCTGCGCCTCGGCCTTGCGCCAGTCGTAGTCCGTGCCCCAGTAGCGAACCAGTTCCTGCAGTTGTGCCAGTTGCGCACCCTGTGATCGATCGGAAACCGTCTCTTTGTCCGGCCAGCGGGTCGCCGCGATACGGTTGCGCAGATCGGCGAGTTCCTTGTCCGCAATATTGACGTGGAAGGGCTGAATGGCCTTGGGATCGGCGGTGGGAGCGGCGCTGGCGAGGGCCGAGACGCAAAGCGCGAGGGTCGCTATAGCGACCGCGAATGTGTGCTTCATCTTCATACCTCAGCTGAGGTGAGAATGGCGTGGGCGGAGGTCGGGCGGTGCAAGGCGCCCTTTACGATCTCGACGTAAAAAGGTTAGACAATCCCGGACGTTTTCACACAGCCTGAAACTGGTCATTCATGCTTGATCACTGAACGCTTGCCGCGTTCCAGACAGCAAAACGCCCTCCCCGGCCGCAGACGCAGGGAGGGCGAACGGCGTTGATGGATCAGATCCGGAAACTGCCCACCAACTGTTTCAAGCGAGCCGCCTGCTGCTCCAGATCGGAACAGGCCCGCAGGGTTGAATGGAGGTTCTCCACGCCGTCCTGATTCAGGGTGTTGATTTCTCTAATGTCCCTGTTGATCGACTCGACCACAGCGGTTTGCTCTTCCGTGGCCGTGGCAACCGATTGGTTCATGCCATCGATCTCGCCGATTCGCAGGGTCACACTGTTCAAGCGCTCGCCAGCCAGGTTGGCGATCTCCACGCTTTCCAGGCTGTGCCGCTGGCTCTGACTCATGGTGCTGACCGACTCGCGGGCGCCGATTTGCAGTTCTTCGATCATCGTCTGCACCTGCTGCGCCGATTCCTGGGTGCGATGGGCCAGGTTACGGACTTCATCGGCGACCACCGCGAAACCGCGCCCTGCTTCACCGGCTCGCGCCGCTTCAATGGCGGCGTTGAGCGCCAGCAGGTTGGTTTGCTGGGAGATGCTGGTGATCACTTCCAGGATCTGCCCGATGTTCACCGTTTTGCTGTTGAGGTTCTCGATGTTGCCGCTGGAAGTGCCGAGCATCCCGGACAACGTGTTCATCGCCTGGATGGTTCTTTCGACGACCTGCTGCCCCTCTGCCGCCAAGCCACGGGCATCGCTGGCCTGATGCGAGGCCTGGGCGGCGTTGCGGGCAATTTCCTGGGCGGCTGCACCGAGCTGGTTGATCGCGGCCGCCACGCTGTTGCTGCGACTGGACTGCTCGTCGGAGTTGAGCATCGACGAATTGGAAGCGCTGACCACCCGCAGGGCCACTTCGTTGACCTGTTCCGTGGCCGAGGAGACCTCGCGGATCGAACCATGAACCCGTTCGACAAAGCGGTTGAACGCCGTACCAAGGATGCCGAATTCGTCCTGTGTCTGGATGCTCAGGCGCTTGGTCAGATCGCCCTCACCTTCGGCGATGTCCTGCATCGCCCGGGTCATCACTTGCATGGGTTGCATCAGGAAGCGAATCAGCAGGCTGAGCAAGCCAATAATGATCAGCACCGCGATCACCGTGGCGATCAGGGCTGAATCACGAAATTCGCTGAGCATCGAAAACGCCTTGTCCTTGTCCACGGACAATCCGATGTACCAGTTCAGTGACGGCAAGCCTTTGATCGGCGCAAACGTGACGATGCGGGTTTTACCATCGACCCGGACTTCACTGATATCGCTGCTGATGCGCGGGGTCTCTTGCGGATAAACATCCTTGAGCGTTTTCATCACCAACGCTTTGTCCGGGTGGACCAGAATCTTGCCGTCGGTGCTGACCAGAAAGGCATAACCCATGCCGTTAAAGTCCAGGGCATTGATGCTGTCGGCAATCGCCTGCAGGCCCAGATCACCGCCCGTCACGCCCTGGATCTGCCCGGCCTTGCTGATCGCGTTGACGACGGTGATAACCAGGTTGCCGGTGGTGGCATCGATGTAAGGTTCGGTGACGGTCGGGCCGCTGCTGTTGACCGCGTCCTTGTACCAGGGGCGGGCACGAGGGTCGTAGCCCGCCGGCATCTTGGCGTCCGGATAAGTGATGAACTTACCGTCCTTATCTCCCACATAGGTGGCGATAAAGGTCGATGCCAGGGCTTGTTGCTTGAGCAGAAGCGTTATGTTTTCCGCCGCCGGGTTGATCGCCACCGACTGTGAAAGGTTCTCCATCAGCAACACCCTGCCATACAGCCAATTGGCAATATTGCTCGCGGTGACACCCCCCATTTCGTGCAGATAACTGTCCAGGTCCTTACGAATAGCGCTGCGCTGCAGAGAGTCGTTGTAGACCGTGAATAACCCGAACGCGGCGATGACAATCAGAGAAACGGCCAGCAGGATCTTGTGGCTGAACTTCAGGCTATTACTCATGGTTAATCTGCAGCCCGGGTCAGCAGCGCAAGGGTGCGCTCGAATCGGTCCAGCCCTTCCACGATGTCCGCCTCGGACACAATCAAACTGGGGGCAAAGCGCAGTACATCGGGGCCGGCCTGCAACAGGATCAACCCCTGCCCGGCCGCCGCATTCAGCACTTCCTTCGCTCGCCCGCGCCAGCCGTCAGTGAGCACGCAACCGATGAGCAACCCCAGCCCGCGGATTTCGTTGAACACACCGTATTGCTCGGCCATTTGGGCCAGGCGAGACTTGAACTGTGCTGCGCGTTGCTTGACGCCATCGAGCAGGACCGGGTCGCTGACCAGGTCAAACACCGCCTCGGCCACCGCACAACCCAGCGGGTTACCGCCATAGGTGGTGCCATGAGTGCCCGGCAGCAGATGTTTCGCCAGCCCTTCGCGGGTCAGCATCGCGCCAATCGGGAACCCGCCTCCCAGACTCTTGGCACTGGTCAGGATGTCCGGTTCAACACCGTAATGCTGATAAGCGAACAACTCTCCAGTGCGTCCCACGCCGGTCTGCACTTCGTCGAAGATCAACAGCGCATTGAATTGATCGCAGAGCTTGCGGGCACCTTCCAGGTAAGCGCGTTCAGCCGGGAGCACACCGCCCTCGCCCTGGATCGGCTCAAGGACCACCGCGCAGGTTCTGTCCGAGATCGCGTTCTGCAGTGCCTCCAGATCATTGAAAGGCACATGGCTGATCCCTTCAATTCTCGGGCCGAAGCCATCGGAGTATTTAGGTTGGCCGCCCACGCACACGGTAAACAGGGTGCGGCCATGGAAGCTGTTCAACGCGGCGATGATTTCAAACTTGTCCGCGCCATAACGGTCATGGGCGCCCCGTCGTGCGAGCTTGAATGCCGCTTCATTGGCCTCGGCTCCCGAGTTGCAGAAGAACGCCCGGTCGGCGAAGGTCGCCTCCACCAGCTTGCGCGCCAGGCGCAATGCAGGCTCGTTGGTGAATACGTTGGAGACATGCCAGAGCTTGTTCGCTTGCTCCGTCAACGCACTGACCAGTTTCGGGTGGGCATGGCCGAGCACATTGACGGCGATCCCACCGGAGAAATCGATCAGCTCTCGGCCACTCTGGTCCCAGACCCGTGATCCTTCTCCACGGACCGGAATAAACGGCGCCGGTGCGTAGTTGGGCACCATGAAACGATCGAAATCGCCACGATCGACCGACGCTTGCTTCTGGTGCTTTGGCAAATGCACTTCGGCCAACATGCAGCGGGCGCTGCCGCCGCCAATCAGTTCGATCGTATCGATGTTTACCGGCAAGGGCTTGGCATGTCGCTCAATGAGTTGGCGTTGCTCGGTGTTCAAAGAACACCAAGCCGTGCGCGACATCACCAGGATCGGCTCGCCCTTTTGGTTGTGAACTTCCAGCATGTTGCCTGCAAACGACTCGAGCTGTTCCCAGGTCAGTGCCAGGATTTCCTTGCCACTGGCTCGCAGCTGAGTTTCAAGTTCGGCGCGCTCCTGAAGATTGCTGACAGCTTCCAGGCAGACCACCGCGAGACAAGTACCGACGCTCATCATCACGTTGGTGTGATAGATCGCCACGCCTTCGCGGTCAACGGCACTGAAGGCGCATAAACGGTACCCGAGATGCTCGACAAACTGGCGCAGAGCATCGACATGAGTGCGAGCCGAGTAACCTGCGTAACAGATACGCTGAACGCGATCGAGCACCATGCTGCCGGTGCCCTCCAGGAAAAGTTCCTGCTGCTCCAGCTCGGTAAAGTCGAACACGTGTTCAATCGAATAGTCCTGCAGCAACGCTTCCAGAACGCCCTTGTCACGCTCCAGCCGACGGTTCTGTCCCTGCATCGGATACAGCACCAGCGTGCCATCGGCATGACTGCTCCACCAGTTGTTGGGGAAGATCGAATCGGGTGTATGAGGGGACGCACTGTCCTGGGCCACCAGCACTTCGACCCCTTGCTCGCGCAATACCGCTACATAGCCATCAAACTCTTCGAGGGCCTGAGCTTGCGCCTGATCCTGCGGCAATGAGCACTTCTGAAATCGATTGTTCGCGGCGGTATCAACGTTAAAGGAGAAGCGCGAAGGTCGAATCATCAACACGGTATTAGTCGTTTGCATGGGAGCCTTTCAAGAAAAGGAAGTGAGTGCGGTTATTCTCCGTCCTCCCCTGCGGCCGACTCGGCTGTTATCCCATTGGCGCTCGACTCAGAATGTTGAAAGTTTTACCTCGGCAGCCGATTCCGCTCTTGCTGAAATGGACGCTCATTACCGATGCCCATCAAACGAAAATCACTGAGCAGATGAAATAAACCCTCGGTCGTTTAAGCCCTTTTTACAGCGTCATCCGCTGCGCGGGCCGCCTAACACCACATAAACAAACGACGCCTTTGCATAAAAATTCCATGGCTGTTCGCTCAATGCCTGATGGACCTGGCTGATGCCAAATCCACGCCAGCATGGGGCCTTTCCTCATCCAGTATGGAAGACTCGATATGCCACGTTTTATGCTCAGTACGCTGACGCTCGCCCTGGCCTTGACGGCAATGATGCCGGTGGTCAATGCCGCCCCTTTGCTCGATCCCACACCTGAACATCCTCGCGCCGACAATCAACCAGGCCAGGCCAACACCTGGCTGGAGATTGATCAGGCTGCCTTTGAGGGAAACATCGCCAAGCTCCAGCAACGGCTGGCGGGTAAAAGCCAGATGTGCGCCGTGATGAAAGCCGACGCTTATGGAAACGGCATTGGATTACTGATCCCTTCCGCCATTCGGATGGGTATCACCTGTATCGGCGTGGCGAGCAACGAGGAGGCGCGTGTTGCACGGGCAAAAGGCTTCAAGGGACGTCTGATGCGTTTGCGCAGCGCGACCGTTGAAGAAGTCGAGCATGCACTGCGCTACAACATCGAAGAACTGGTCGGCAACCTGGAGGTTGCACGCCAGCTCAATGAACTGGCCACCCGCAAGGGCGTGAAGCTGCCGGTTCACCTGGCGCTGAATTCCGCGGGCATGAGCCGCAACGGTCTGGAAATGAGCACGGCTGAGGGGCAACAACAGGCGGTGGATCTGACCCGGCTGGATCATCTGAATATCGTCGGAATCATGACCCACTTCCCGGTCGAAGAACGAGAGGATGTTCTGAAGGGGCTGGCCACATTCAAGGAGCAGTCCGGCTGGCTGATCGAACACGCCAAACTGGACCGCAGCCGGATCACCCTGCACTGCGCCAATACCTTCACCACCCTTGAGGTGCCGGAAGGTTGGCTGGACATGGTTCGCCCGGGGGCAGCGCTCTATGGCTACCCGGTGGGTGGGCATAACGAGTTTCAACGGGTGATGCAGTTCAAATCGCGGGTCGCGGCGGTCAACGCCTACCCGGCGGGCAGTACGATCAGCTACGACCGCACCTTTACCCTGAGCAAAGACTCGCTGATCGCCAACATCCCGGCCGGCTACTCCGACGGGTATCGCAGAGCGTTCTCCAACAAGGCTTCAGTGTTGATTCACGGTCAACGCGCACCGGTAATCGGCAAGGTCACCATGAACACACTGATGATTGACGTCAGTGGCATCAAGGGCGTGCAGCCGGGAGATGAAGTCGTTCTGTACGGCAAGCAAGGTGATGAAGAGATTACCCAAACTGAGCTTGAGACCATCAACGGCGCGTTGTTGGCGGACCTTTACACGATCTGGGGCAACTCCAATCCGAAAGTATTGAAGACCAAATAAGGGAAACAAAAGAAGGTGCGCAAGCACCTTCTTTTTTGCCCTGACTCAACCGTTGTCAAAGTCCCGATCAGCTTTGCTCAAAGTGGTCTCGCAAGTATTCAGCCGCTTCATCCGAGGCTTGCTTGACGTGCTTTGTCATCAACGCAACCGCCGCTTCCACATCTTTTGCCCGGTACGCCGCGAGGATCGCCCGGTGCTCGTCCTGGCTATCAATCCCCGCTGACCGTAGCTGCATGTAGATATGCGTATAACGCTGCGCGACGGTGTGCGCACGGATGATCATATTTTCCAGATGCTTCATTTGCGCAGGCGCATACAGCGCCGTATGAAGCGTGAGGTTCCATTGACTGCTCAAGATCGGATCGTGAACTTTCTCGAACTCATCGATGATGCGTTCGACTGCATCAAGCTGCTCGGGTGTCGAAAGCGGTACCGAATGGCGGACGGCCAGCGGCTCTAAAACCGCTCGTAATTCAAAGCACTCATTCATTTCATGCCGGGAGGGCTGCGTCACCATGAAGCCGCGGTTTGGCAGGAACTGGACCAACCCCTGACCTTCAAGCTCGCGCAGCGCTTCGCGTACCGGCACCTTGCTGGTGTTGAGTTCGGTTGCGATCAGGTCCTGACGCAGAGGCTCGCTGCCGGACAGCGCGCCGGTAACGATGGCTTCCCTGATGACCGCGGCAACAAATTGAGGCGCGGACACACGGGCCAGCGGGATCAGACCTGCAATGTATTTCAGTGGTGATGGGTTAGACATATGACACTAAGTGGCCAGGAGCGATTTAAAGGCGTGTCTGTGTTTGGCAGATACGAGCAACAACAGCATTATGCACAACCGTATACGATTATACGAAAACGAACAAGGACGGCATCTTCAGCTTCGCCCCGTTCGACCTGCAGTCTTCCAGCCCTCTCCCCATTCATCTGAAATCCAAGCCTCATTCATCGCTTTGTTGTTGTCGTTGGCGAATCAGTAATCGTATACTTTCTACAGTAGGAAGGGATTGGTAACACCCTGGTAAGCCGTTTGCGATCAGGTCCTCGTCCCTCTTGCGCCATCTGCAACCACATCAGGACAACCACCGTGATCAACATAAAAAATGTTTCCAAGTGGTACGGCAACTTTCAGGTACTGAGCGACTGCTCGACCGCGATACAAAAGAGTGAAGTCGTCGTGGTGTGCGGCCCTTCCGGCTCTGGCAAATCAACGCTGATCAAAACGGTCAATGCACTGGAGCCCTTTCAGAAAGGCGAAATTGTCGTCGACGGCATCAGCCTCTCGGACCCGAAAACCAACCTGCCCAAGCTACGCAGCCGGGTTGGCATGGTGTTTCAGCACTTCGAATTGTTTCCACACCTCTCTGTGACGCAAAACCTGACGCTCGCCCAGATGAAGGTGCTGGGCCGTGGCCAGGACGAGGCACTTAAAAGGGGTCTGAAGATGCTCGACCGTGTTGGCCTGAGCGCCCATAAAGACAAATTTCCAGGACAACTCTCAGGTGGCCAGCAGCAGCGTGTGGCAATTGCTCGTGCTTTATCGATGGACCCGATCGTGATGCTGTTTGACGAACCCACCTCGGCCCTGGACCCGGAAATGGTCGGCGAGGTTCTAGACGTCATGATCAAGCTGGCAAACGAGGGCATGACCATGATGTGCGTCACCCACGAAATGGGCTTCGCGAGGAAGGTCAGTGACCGTGTGATTTTCATGGACGCGGGGAAAATCATTGAAGATTGTAAAAAAGAAGAGTTCTTTGGCACCCCCGAAGCACGCTCCCCGCGTGCCAAGGATTTCCTGTCGAAAATCCTGCAACATTGATCACCAGGCGTCGCCAGGGGCGTGTCCAGACGCTCCTACCAACGCAACTCGAAAGCATTTTTCGCGCCCGGCTGAATGCTGCTGCCCAAGCGTGCGCACTCGCGAGAAAGGGTGTCGTGCAGCCATTGACGGTCATCCCCTTCGGCGCGACAGATGCTAAATCGATGGAGGCGGGTGGGTATCAGGTCCAGCGACTGCAGGTGCCCGCCCGGGTCCAGCGAGGCAAAGTAGAGAAGCCCCAGATCGCCGCGAAAGGCTGTGTGGCCCTCGATGCCTTCGTAATCGTTCAGTAGATCACCGCAGCCATAGAGAATCAGGCGTTCGTGGTACACCTCGATGCCCTTGACGTGGTGCGAGGAATGCCCGTGCACCACGTCAACTCCGGCCTCGTCGATCAAGGCATGGGCGAACCGGACCTGCTCGCGCGGGATATCGAACCCCCAGTTGCCGCCCCAGTGAATGGAGGCGACCACCCGATCCCCCGGATTTTTACCCGCGAGAATCCGTTTGGCCACAGGGCGCAGGCTTTGCATCGACAAATCCTCCAGTCGCGCGACGCCCGCGCGCCTATCCGTGGCGGCCCAGTCCGGCGCAATACCGCTGTCGGGTGCACCGAGGCCAAACACCAGCAAGCGCCGCCCGCCAGGCTGCGGCAGCACGGCGGGCGCTTCGGCAGATTGCCGATTGTGCCCGGCGCCGGCGCTGCACATACCGTTTCTCGCCAGGGTATCTAACGTATCGGCCAGGCCGGCTGCCCCCCAGTCCAGCACATGGTTGTTGGCCAGCACGCAGCAGTCGATGCCGGCTGCGCTGATGGCTGGGAAGTTCTCCGGGCTCATGCGGTAATTGATGCCCTTTGGCTCCGGTCGTCCGCGGCGGGACACCGCAGTTTCCAGATTGATGATGCGTGCGTGTGGCCGGCGAAGTTCGAACTCTTCCAGCGCAACGCCCCAGACATAGGTGAAATCGACTGGGCATGGAATCGAGCCACTGAGTCTTTCTGCCAGCCGGACGTAGTCGCCGGCATTCTTGACATAAGATTCGTAAAGCCGCGGATCGCCAGGATGCGGCAGTACTGAGTCGATGCCGCGGGCGGTCATCACGTCGCCGGAGAGAAACAGCTTCAGCGTATCGGTAACAGCTGCCATGGCACCCTCCCGGATATCCCGAATGACGCAAACCGGGGACAGTCCCCGATTAGCTCACCTGCGGCCCCATCACAACGATCATCATGTCTCAACTATAGCCAGGTGGTGCTCTCAGATCATGGCCAAAAAATAAGCCGGGGGATGTTTCCATCAGCCGGCTTATTATTACGTTGAAATGCGTAGCACTACTTCTGTACCTCTTCTCAGTTGTTCTTCATGTGCAACTGATAAAGCTCATTGGCAATGGCGATATCCTCCAACCCCAACCCGATTGAACGAAAGAATGTATGGCGCTCGGGATCGGGCAGTCGGGCAACTCCCGTCAGAAGTTCGGGCAAGTCTCCGCAAATACTCTCGGGCAACCAGCCAAGCTGGTCTTTTGCCATGCGCATTTCCCCTGCACTGTCGGGCGTTGTAACCCGGTAATCGCAATAAACATTCATGTTCAGCAGGGATTCAGGCGGTACTTCGTGCGCCAGTGGAGCATTGGTGCAAATGGACGTGATCAGCGCTGGCTTTTTGAGCACGGCAGGATCAAGCACCGTTCGACCGGCCGAGGTGCACAGCAGGATGACATCCGCATCATCAACCGCACTGGCGAGTTCAGTATGAATGCTGACGCGTGGATCGATATCCCGTAGTCCCTGCTGCTCGGACGCGGGTAGAGCGTCAATATTGGGTGAAAACAACCTGATATCCCCCCACTCGCGCAGTGCCGAAACATGCCGGACATGCGCCTGGCCCAACCGCCCTACTCCCACCACGGCCAGCTTGCTGACATGTGCGGGCGCGAGTAAATCGACGGCGAGCGCTGTGGTTCCCGCCGTTCGCTCAACCGTCAGTTGCCCCGAATCACAGAGCAAGCGAGGTTGACCGTCATCCATCGACATCATCAACGTCCAGGCCGTGACCAAGGCCCCTTCCGGACGCGGGATATAGGGTGAGAGCTTTGCACCAAAGACCCGCTCCTCGGCAAGCGTTCCGAGGTAGCTGATAAAGTTGCCTTGCCCGTTGGGAAACGGATTTCGCAGTTGTGGCGGTTGCACAGCCTTTTCCTGTCCCAGCGCCAGGAACATACGACGCAATGCAGACAGTACATCAATCTGATCAATCAGTTTGGCCACTTGAATTGAATCCAATACGGCAATGTCATTTTTCATCGAATACATTCCTTCATAGAGCCTCTGACAGAAAATCTAAAACGTCGAGATGACTCAATTCGAGTTCATGGGTATAAACATTAAAAAAACGAAGTGAATAGCTTAAGCGACCAGGAGAGCTGTTATTTCGTACAAAGTACGACCCAGTACAACCAACTTCTAAAGACAGGCGACTACATCGATTTCAATATCAAACGGAAACGGCCAGGGTTTGACTGCAACAAAAGACCGTACGGGTGGATTTTCAGGGAAATACTTGCGATACACGGCATTCACGTCATCCATCATCGAAGGGTCCGTGACAAAGATCGTGGTTTTCACCACGTTATCGAGGCACGACCCTGCCGACTCAAGAACAACTTTCATCACCCGCAATACAGCGTGAGTCTGTTCAATAATCGTGCCTCGAACAATATTCCCGGTCCGCGGATCGAGCGGCGGCAGCCCGCAGGTATAGAGCATCGAACCGGAGCGAATCAGCAAAGAGGTCGGTGTATTCAAACGTCTGAGCGCGTCAGATAAAAACGGTACTTCGATGATTTCTTTCATGGAGGCGTCCATTATTGAAACAGGCGGGTTCTACGCTCACGTTCAATCGACGCGACGTAGTGTTGGATATACATGCAAATAACGAAGTAGATGACGCCGACAAACAGATAGAGCTCCTTATAGAACCCTTGCCAGTTTTCGTCATAAAGGCTTGATCTTGCCGACCCAAGCAAATCGAAAAGTCCGATGATCATCAACAGCGAGCTGTTCTTGACGAACGCGATGGCGATGTTGGCAATCGGTTGCAGCGAATGGGCGATGACTTGCGGCAAAATGACGTAGGCATGACTGCCCCAATAGCCAAACCCCAGGCTTGCCGACGCTTGGCGCTGACCGACTGAAAGTGCTTGCAGGGCACCGCGCAAGGCTTCGGAAAAGTAAGCGGCGGTAAACAGCGAGAGACCGATACCTGCCCGAAAAAGCTTGTCGAAAATAAGCTCGTCCGGAAGTATCAAGGGAATGATCGCAAAGGTCATGAAGACAATAGTGATCGCCGGAACACTGCGAATGAGATCGACATAAAGTCGGCACGGAACAGAGATAAGCGGCATCTCCGACCGACAACCCAACGCCAGCAGCACCCCCAGAGGGAAGGCACACACAAGGCCAGCAATGCTGATCAGCAAGGTGATCGGGAGTCCACCCCAACGCGCCCGATCCACGGACTCAAGACCGAACAGCCCGCCACTCATCAATAGATAACCAATCAGCGCGGCCAGTACCCACAGCGCGATGGCCACGGTGTGATGACGGACCCGAAACAAACACCAGAGCGCAACTGCAGCGATCAATGCAACGAAAGTGATTGGACGCCAAAGCGATTCTGGAGGATAGGCCCCGAACAGGATGAGATTGAGCTTGGTGCCGATGAACGCCCAACAGGCGCCGCCGTTCTGGTGGCATAACGCGGCGTCGCCGCTAAAGGTTGCATCAAGCACCAACCATTTGAAGATACTTGGGCCTACCAGAACCACGCCCCAGAGAAACAATGCGCCGAACACAATCCGGCTGGGCAAACCTGAGCCCAGGCCTTTCAGGCGCTGGATGATGGTCAAGGGTGCGGCAATTGATACTTGGGCACCATTATTCAGATCACCAGACATAATGTTTCTCCCAAAGACCGATTACCCGCGTCGTAATAATGTTTACCGTGACGTAAACCAGCATGAAAATGCTGATCAACTCGATGGCCTGTCCGGTTTGATTCATGGCGGTATTGCCCGCCGAGACCAATTCCGGGTATCCCACGGCAACACCCAGCGAACTGTTTTTCATCAGGTTCAGTAGTTCACTGACCACCGCCGGCATCGCGATCCGGAAGGCTTGTGGCATCACGATGTAACGCAGCACGCCAAAGTGCGTCAGGCCCAGCGCATAACCCGCTGCAATCTGTCCCTGGGCGATGGACTGCACGGCCCCACGGATCGCTTCGGCTATATAAGTGCCCGTGTACACAGAGAGCCCGATGAACATACTCATGAACTCGGGTGAAAAGTGCCCGCCGCCACCGATTGAGAACTTGCTTGCAGTGGGCCATTCAAATGTCATTTGCCCGGACCACAGGGCATAACCGGTGGACACAACAGCAATCACGCTCAGGACTATCAGCAAGGCTCCCGGGTTTTTCAGCGCGCTGCCACCGGTCCTCACGCTTCTCAAGAGAAACGCCACGAGGGTGCAAAAGATCGCGACGATCGCCGTCAATGCGAAGGGGGTTGGCCACGGGAAATTGATCCCGCGATTACTGATGAACACGCCTGGTACAGGCTCCAGAGCCTCCCGGACCACCGGTAAACCGTAAGTAAAAACAGCGAACCAGAAGAACAACTGCAACAGCAGCGGCGTATTGCGGATCGTCGAGACATACACTTTGGCCATTCGTCTGGCCAGGCCGAATTTGGACAACTGGGCCAGCGCCGCCAATACCCCGAGCAGCACGGAGAACACAATGGAGCAAAGCGCCACTTTCAGCGTGTTCGAAAACCCCGCGAGCAAAGCGTACGCATATGACTTGTCACCGCTGAAAGCGATCATGCTTTCGCTGAGGTCGAAGCCGGCACGAGTCCACAGAAAGCCGAACCCGGTATTGATCCCTTTTTGTGTAAGGCGCTCGTTGATCACGTGCCCGAAATACCAGACCGCAATCACCACAACCGTGAGTACTGCAAGCTGGACCAACACCGTGACCGCCCGGTGCTGGTGTTTAACTGCACCCTCTCTTGCCGACATGACCTTCACCTCTCGTTTCTGATTCGCCGTCTATGCGGCGTTTGAGCCATTCACATCACGGATCAGAAAAGCGGGGCGTACAGCAGACCACCGTCCGACCACAGCGAGTTCTGGCCACGCTTCATCTGCAACGGCGTGTTTGCACCCACGTTGCGCTCGAAGATTTCTTTGTAATTGCCTACCGCGGAGATGACATTGATAACCCAGTCATCTTTGAGGCCCAGACCTGCCCCCACACCTGGCGTTACACCCAGAAGGCGCCGGATGTCTTCGTTGTTGCTGGTGAGCATTTGTTTAACGTTGTCTTTGGTGATACCGAGTTCTTCTGCTGTAAAGGTTGCAAAGACCGTCCACTTGACGAGGTCTGCAAAATGCTTGTCATCACCCCGGACGACGGGCCCCATTGGCGATTTCGAGATCACATCAGGAAGGATGGCGTAGTTTTCAGGATTGCCCGAGTTGAGCCGGATAACCGCCAGCTGCGATACATCGCTGGTGATCACATCACAGCGGCTTGCGAAAAAGGCCGAGAAGAATTCAGTCCCGCTTTCGATCACCACAGGTTTGAACGAGATCTTCAGTTTGTCGAAGAAGTTGCGAACCACATACTCGCTAGTCGTGCCCTGCTGAATGCAGACCGTCGCGCCATCAAGCTCTGCCGCCTTGGTGACGCCCAGTTTCTTGTTGATCAGAAAGCCTTGGCCGTCGAAGAAATCCACCACCGGAAATTGCAGCCCCATCGTGGTGTCGCGCGTCAGGGTCCAGGTGCTGTTCCGCGAGAGGACATCCACTTCGCCATTCTGCAGTGCCGTGAAACGCGCCTGATCGGACAGCGGGACAAACTTGACCTTGGGCTTCTCGAAAATCGCTGCCGCAAAAGCTTTGCAGAAATCCGCATCAAACCCCTGCCAATCACCCGCGCTGTTGGGCGCGCCAAAGCCGACCAGGCCAGGGTGCACACCACAGACAAGCACTCCACGCTCGCGAATTTTCGACAAGGTATCGGCCTGTACCGGTGCAGACATTGCCAACGAAAGCCCCAGGGCTGCTGCGGTAGATGCGAAAAGAACTCTTAGACGTGTCATCAGCTTCTCCACTCGGTAGAAAGTATACGATTTGAAGTTATATGACTTTAAACGATGCTGTCAAGCGACGGCCGATGCTTATCTAAGATGATTTTGATCTAGAGGCGGTAACCCGCTGGACGGTAGGAATTGGGGCGATGATCGCTACCGCATTCCTTGCTGTCATGGGTGAAACGCTGAGTCCACCCTTGCGATGATGGAAGGCTGCGACGCGCAAGAAGACAATAAAACATGATGGCGGGTGAGTGACTTCGAGCTACGAATAAGCACCAATCACCCACTTAACTTTTTCAAGCGCCTCACGCAGTGCGCCCATCTCTGCTGACCCCAGCGCCAAGCGAATCGCATGCGGGACATGAGCAGAAGTGGCAAAAGGCTCAGCGGTTGAAACCGCGACTTTTTCACGCAGCAGCGCCGCCGCGATCTGGTCTGCCCTCGCATCTTCAGACAAAGGCAGCCAAAGAAAATAGGACGACGGGTGGCGAATACATGGAAGGCCCGCCAGCACTTCTGCGGCCATGGTTTGCCTGGCCTGAGCATCCTGACGTTTTTCAGCTTCCAGCTGCATGACCGTGCCATCGTCGAGCCACGTGCTCGCGATCGCCGTCAGCACGCCCGGGGTATTCCAGGTGGTCGCCCTGATCGTTCGCTCCAGCGCGGGCACTTTTTCGGCCGAGGCAGCGACGAAACCTACACGCAGTCCGGTGGCCACACTCTTGGAGAGCCCTGAAACGTAAACGGTCCGCTCGGGTGCGAGTTGCGCTAACGGTGCCGGCGGGTCCTCGGCAAGGAAAGCATAGGCGGCATCCTCGATGATGAGCAAGTCATGCCTGCGCGCGATCGTCACCAGCGACTCGCGCTGATCGGCACTCATCACCCACCCCAGCGGATTGTGCAGCGTCGGCATCGAGTACACCGCCCGCACGCGGCGACTCCGGCACAGACGGTCCAGCGCCTCCAGATCAGGGCCCTGTTCGGTCACGGGAAGGGGCACGATTTCAAGGTGCAAGGCTTCGGCCAGCACGATGAATCCTGAATAGGTCAGCGCATCCGCTGCAATCACGTCACCGGGTTGCAGCAGCGCCATCATCGTCACGGCCAGTCCATGCTGGGCACCGCTGACCATCAGCACTTGCTCGGCATCCACCGTCAGCCCTCGGGCGAGCAAATGGCGCGCCACCGAGGCGCGCTCATGCAGACGCCCGGCGTGTGGCTGGTAGCGCAACAGGGACTCCAGATCACCGCCCGAGGCGAGTTGGCGCAGCGCATTTCGCAAGAGTTCTGCCTGCCCTGGCAGCGAGGGATAGTTGAAGTTGAGGTCGGTCATTCCCACGGCAACGTTTTTCTGGTCGATGCCCAAGCCCGGCGGCAACGACGTCTCCCGCACGAACGTGCCTCGCCCCGTCTCGCCGCTGACCAGGCCCATGGCTTCGAGCTCTGCATAGACCCGACTGGCGGTGACCAGCGCCAGCCCTTCTGTCGCCGCGAGTTGACGATGCGTCGGCAAGCGCGTGCCTGGCAACAATCGGCCTGACCGGATGTCAGCCGCAAAAGCATCCACTAATGACTTGTACCGTGAGCGAGGCATGTCGAGATGTATCCATGACAATTTTTTGATTGTAGTGATCGTCGATCATACGATGGATCTCTGCAAATTGAGAGTGCCCTCAGATGGAACGGACCCTGCAAAACCCAACGACGGAAAAGACCGCGAGCGGCTGGCTCAACGGGTTTATCGGTGTGCTGATTTTCAGCGGCTCGCTGCCGGCCACACGGTTGGCCGTGCTGGAATTCGACCCGGTTTTCCTGACCGTTGCCCGAGCGATGATTGCCGGACTTCTGGCGCTGTGCATGCTGGTGCTGTTTAAAGAAAAACGTCCCGCCAAGCGTCAGCTTTTGCCCTTGGTGATCGTGGCAATGGGCGTTGTAGTAGGGTTTCCGCTGCTGACGGCGCTGGCGCTGCAGTACGTGACGTCGGCTCATTCGATCGTCTTCGTTGGCTTGTTGCCACTCGCCACTGCGGTGTTCGGCGTGTTGCGCGGCGGGGAGCGTCCCCGGCCGGTGTTCTGGTTCTTCTCGGTGCTGGGCAGCGCGTTGGTCGTGGGATTTGCCGTCTCGCAAGGCCTGACCGCCTCTCCGACCGGCGACATTCTCATGCTGCTGGCCATCCTCGCCTGCGGGCTGGGTTATGCGGAAGGCGCAAAACTTTCAAGAACACTGGGAGGCTGGCAGGTGATCTCTTGGGCTTTGCTGCTGTCGCTGCCCGTTATGGTCCCGCTGACCTGGTTTCTGGCCCCTGCTTCGTTCTCGGGAATTACCCCATCCGCGTGGCTCAGCCTGGCTTACGTATCGATCTTCAGCATGCTGGTCGGTTTCGTATTCTGGTACCGCGGGCTGGCCCAAGGGGGGATTGCCGCCGTCGGCCAGCTTCAGCTGCTACAGCCGTTTTTTGGTTTGGCGCTGGCGGCCACGTTACTTCACGAACACGTCAGCATCGGCATGCTGGGGGTTACCGTCGCGGTGATCCTTTGCGTGGCCGGGGCGCGAAAGTTTTCGAAGTGAGTGGGCGCGACAAGCGCTGCTGCCAATTACCGGCATTGGCGCGCTGACATTCTTCTTCAGAATCGAACTGCACATGGGCCGATACCGGGCTGACGAGAACGTCTGCTTCGCTTAACGCAATGGCGGTCAACTCGAGCATGCGCTCGCCCTGCCCGCTGGCCAGCGCCTGATCCTTGTTGGCCTGTGTATCGAAGACCCAGATGACCCGCAGACTGGAAGGAAACAGATCGTAATCGACCTCGTGGGTCAGCCAGCAGAACCCGACGACTTCCGCTTTGGCCGTCTCACACGCCTCAGTCAGGGTGGCCACCAGGCGTCGCTCGATGTTCGCCTGATCGCGCTTGCTTAACGGCATGGCTGGGTCCTTGTGACGGGTAAAAAGAAGCCATCATACGACACCTCCATGTCCTCTTTGGCGGACGTCCTGCGCCCAGCGCAAATATGTCTCTTGCGCCCGTGAACCTTGTGTTGAAGCGCCAGTCATAGCCGAGCCGTGAATTCCACTTGCCCGCTCAGAGCTATTCATCCATGCGCCAAACCCTCCTGTCCGTTCGCGTTGCCTCGCTCTGTTTCATTCCTCTGTTTTCCCTGTTCGCCAACCCCGCCCACGCCGGTGCCGAAAGGCAGTTGGTGGAAGCCATCAACGACTACCGCGCTCACCCCGATCGCTGCTTGGGGCGCGCGGGTCGAGCGTTATCGCCGTTGGCATTGAAGTCGAACCTGGCCTTGCCGATCGGCTATGGCGGCGGTTTGCGCGATCGATTGAAAGCGTCCGGCTATCAAGCGGTGACAGTGCGCACGATTCGCGTGGTCGGTGCGCAGGATGCCGATGAGGCCTTCGACATGCTCCAGAGCGATTACTGCGGGGCTTTGCTCGATACCCAATATGCCGACATTGGCGTCAGTCGCGCCCGGAGTGAGTGGCAGGTGGTGCTGGCGCAGCCCGTGCTGGACAGTCGTGTGGGCGATACGCGAGCCGTCAGCAAAGCGTTGCTGGCACAGGTCAATGCAGCACGCTCAAAACCGCGCCTCTGCGGTCGTCAGCGCTTCGCCGCCGCACGGCCATTGGCCTGGAACGCAGCCCTGGGCGCTGCGGCGCAAGGGCATAGCAAGACGATGGCCTACGGCAACTACTTCGCACACCAGGATCCCGACGGTGACATGCCCGCAGACCGGGCCAGAGCCGCTGGTTTCCGTGGCCGGCAGATCGGCGAGAACATCGCTGCCGGCCAGGGTTCACCGAGCAAGGCCATGTCGGGCTGGCTGGCCAGCCCGGGGCATTGCGCCAACCTGATGAATCCGATGTTTACCCAGATGGGCGCAGCCTATGCGGCGGACGCACGCAGTGATAGAGGCGTTTATTGGACGATGTTGTTTGGCGCGCCTTGAGTGATTGAGCGGCGCCTTACTTGGGGCGCTGCACCGCCCTCACCTTCCCACTGCCACCGCCGCCGCAGAAAAACTGATCGCCGCCGTCCGATTCAAGCCCCGATACCCCGACGCCGGCCGGCAGCTTCACGCTTTCCAGCACTTCGCCGGTGGTCGAATCGATATGGCGTAACTCACTCTCGTCTTCTTCCCAGGTGCCATGCCACAGCTGCCCCTCGACCCAGGTCACCCCGGTGACAAAGCGGTTGGATTCAAGGGTGCGCAGAATCACGCCAGTCTCGGGATCGATCTGATGAATCTTGCGATCCCGATACTCGCCGACCCACAGTGTCCCTTCCGCCCACGTCAGCCCTGAGTCGCTGCCGCCAGGCGCCGGAATAGTCGCGAGTACACGGCCGGTCTGCGGGTCAATTTTCTGGATGCGGTCCTCGGCGATCTGGAACAGGTGCTGGCCGTCGAAGGCGGTGCCGGCATGGGCGGCGACATCGATTGAACGCAGTGTCTTGCCACTTTCAGGGTCCAGGGCGTTGAGTTTGTCACCGGTGGCAAACCACACGCGTTGGCCGTCCCAGGTGACGCCATGCACTTTGTCGACACCGGCAAAGGGTCCATATTCACGAAGGATTTTGGCTGCTGACTGTTTCATGTTGGCATTCCTCGTTACGGGTGGGTGACGTTCATCCTAGTCACCCGGCAGTGGCACCGGGAGTAACAAGGTCGTCGCGAAACCCGGCACCGGCGGGGTCATCCAGCGACGCGTCCGGCCGCGACCGAACGACTGTACCTTGCCCGCGCGGGCCAGTTCCTCGAGTGCCCGTTGCACCGTGCGCTGGCTGGCGCCGAGGGCCAGGGCCAGGGCCGAGCTCGACCACGACTCACCGTCGACGAGGAAAGCGAACACCGACCCGTGCTTCTCTTCGACGTGTGGCGCCAGCACCACAACGTCAGAGGCAACCAGCGCCACCAGAGCAAAACCACGTTGGGTTGCAGTGACGCCGGCCAAGGGTTTAAGCGCCGTACGCAGTCGCCCGATTTCGACTCGCAACCGCGCGCGAAGGGACTCATCGGCGTGCTTCAAACGAAAGGCCCGGGCAATCAGCGTTTCCCTCGACACGTCGGCCGGCCACGCTTCGGCCAGTGCCCGAGCGAGGGCGAACAAGACCGGGCGTGTGGCGAGGGAGATCGACATGCCGGCGCCACGCACGACGTAGCGACAGGCGTCCACGACCAGCGACGTGGACGCGAGCAACGCTTCAACCTCATCCAGCAACAGCGGCCGTTCTTCGCCATAGGCAATCAAACGCGCGACGGGCGTGTCCAGGACAAGGGCAGCGTTTTCCACCTCGGCCGTCAGCGCAGGAATATCGGCGTCGCGCGCGGCGTGCTCGGCCCTTGTGAGTGCAGACCGCGCCTTGTTCGTCTCGAGTCGCCGCATCGCGATTCCCGCCACGACCAGTTCGTGGGCGGCGCGCAATGCCGGCGGCAAGGGCGCAGGATCAAGCTCGGCGAGCAGCACGTCGGCCTCTTCGAGATGCCCGATCAGCAGCAAACGCCGAATCTGCAGATACCGCGCATGAGCAGCGTTCACTCGATCGCCGTGCGCCTCAAGCGACACCCGCGCCGACTCGAGTGCCTTCACCGGCCAGCCCAACTCCCGGGAGGCCAGCGCGATCTCGGCCTCGGCGACCACACATCGCGCCCGAGCCAAGGCCTCCTTCGGCCCGAAGGCCCGCGCCGCCCTCTGCACCAGCGCCTTGGCTCGCACCAGATCACCGAGTTGCGCCATCGCAATCCCGCGCAACGCCAGCGCCGGCGCATCGTCGCGCAACGCGACCCGGTTCAGCGCGCCGAGCGGATCCCCCGCTGCCAGCGCCTGCGCTGCGGCCGTGATCAGCGAATCCATCGCAATCCCGCCACCGTTGTCACTCCCACCGTAGGATGTTCGCTGTTGAGTCTATCTCACGATGATCCATCACGAAGGAGGCCGCCCGACATTCGAATGTTGGGCGTGAGGAACGGCGCGCTTTTGCTTGCACAGCAAAACCACACACTCGCTGACGAAGGCCCCAGCCACCGCCAACGCCATGTCTTTCTGTGAATCCCAGGGATCGTTCTGCGCGCCGACGAAGGCACGCGAGGTGTCGTCGCCCAGGTAGGCGCCACCAATCCATTCAACCATTTCGTAAATGGCCGACGTCGACAGAATGATGTTCAACGCCATAAACACCAGCCAGAAACCCCGCAACGGTGTGAGTCGCACCAGCACTTCTCGAATGGGATAAACCATCAACAACCCGTAACTCAGATGGACCAGCCGATCAAAATGATTGCGATGCAGCCCCAGCGCTTTATCGAGGCTGACCCCGGTCAAGGCTGAACACCATTGGTCGTACGGCACCTTGGCGTAGGTGTAGTGAGAACCCAGTTCGTGAATGCACAGGAAAACGAATACCAGGCTGATGGATATAGCCGACAGGCGAAACCGGCCGGAGACAGCCACCAGCGCGCCCACCAGGAACAGCACCAGCAAGTTTTCCAGTGCCCAATCCACTCGGCTGCGGGGTGAATAACCCGACACCACGACGATCAACACAAACAGCATCAGCAGCGTCAGGTCGTATCGCTGGTGTGCCTTCGGCTGCATGGTTTGAATTCCTCAGTCGGAGAATGACGAGAGCTCCTGAGTCCTTCTACATGGATCAACCGATTGCGAGTCCGGTTCAGGCACACCGACAAAAGGTGGCCCGTTTCATATGTAAAACAAAAGCCCTGTTTTTGCCCCGCTTCGCGTTACCTCAGCAAGCCCTCCTTCCTCGCCGTTTCCCATGGCATGCACCTTCGATGTGAAATTTCGTGCCATACAAGAAACCATGTTTCGTATATGAAACACGGCAAAAACTGCAAAACCTTCGCAACTCATTAATAAACAGGGATTTTCTAACAAAAATTCAACCTGGCATTGGGGTGGCATTGTTCATGCACTAACCACCGTATCACCTATAAAACAGACCAGAGACCCTTCCCAATGGCTGTGAACGAGATGTACGCCGTCGCCCCTCAATGGAATAAACCCGCTCCCAAGGAAGATCCGGAGCCCATCGAAATTGAATTTCGCAATGTCGGCAAATGTTTCCCGGCCAAAGGAAAATCCGAAGCGCCGTTTGCCATTCGCGAAGTCAATTTCAAGATTCGCCGCGGTGAAGTGGTGTCGATCATCGGCCCTTCCGGTTGCGGCAAAAGCACCATCCTCAACATGGGCTCCGGCCTCTATCGACCTTCCGAAGGTGAAGTGTTCGTCGGCGGTGAAGCGGTGACAGGTCCGGTTCGCCAAGTCGCTTTCATGTTGCAAAAAGACCTGTTGATGCCATGGCGCAGCATTCGTCGCAATGTCGAACTGGGCCTGGAAATTCAAGGTGTACCGGCCGCCAAGCGTCAGGCCGTGGCCAAAGATCTGCTCGATCGTTGCCACCTGCAAGGCTTTGCCGACCACTACCCGTTCCAGCTGTCGGGCGGCATGCGTCAGCGTGCGGCCCTGGCTCGTACCTTGGCCATCGACCCGCAGGTGCTGTTCCTCGACGAGCCGTTTTCGGCCCTGGATGCGCAGACCAAGATGATCCTGCAGCAGGACATGGCGCGGATGCTGTTCGATGAAAAGAAAACCGCCCTGTTCATTACCCATGACCTGATTGAAGCCATCGCCATGTCCGATCGGCTACTGGTCATGAGTGCCCGCCCGGGCACCATCATCGAAGAAATCACCGTCGACCTGCCGTTTCGCGACAACCCGCTGGAGCGCCGCAAGCTGCCGGAGATCGGTCCGCTGGCCGGTCGCCTGATGGAATTGCTGAAAGTCGGCGAAGACACCGAACTGCATTGATCAACGCCCTTGCGGCCATCAACCGATTCAGGAGTACGCATGTTCAAGTCTCTGTTTCAACGCTTCAGCCAGGCCAGCGGCATTGCGCTCGGCCTGGGCATGGCCTTCGCCGCGCAGGCACAGCCAACCGACGTGACTTATTTGTTGCCGGCGCCGCCGAACTCGCCGGCGTTCGCCCCGTGGATCATCGCCCAGCAAAAGGGTTACTACGCTGCCCAGAACCTGAACATGACCTTCATCGCAGCCAAGGGCGGTGTGGACGTGGCGAAGCAGATCGGTGCCGGTAACGCCATGCTCGGCGGTGCCCTCGGTGACACCCCGATTGTGGTGCGGGCCAACGGTATTCCGGTGCGCTCCGTCGCTGTGCTGGGCGCTGGCGGTGTGACCATGATTGCCACCAATGCCGCCGAAAATATCAACTCGATCACCGACCTCAAGGGCAAGACCATGACGGTGATGTCCTACTCGGACACCACCTACTACGCCTTGCTCGCCTCCCTTCGCAAAGCAGGGCTGAGCAAAACCGACGTGAACATCCAGGCGGCCGGCCCGTCGGGCGTCTGGCAGTTGTTCTCGGCTGACAAAGCCCAGGCGATGGCGGGCGTACCGGACTGGGTGGTCAACGCCGAAGAAGCCGGTGTGAAGATCAAACTGATCCCGCAATCGCAAATTTTCGAAAGCATGGCCCAGGCGATCCTCGCGTCGGACGACGCCATCAAGACGCACCCGGAGATTGTTCGCGGCGTGGTCCAGGCCACCCTGCAAGGCATGCGCGACATCATCCAGGACCCGCGCGCCGCTGCGGTCACCTTCGCCAAAGCTGTGCCCGCTTACGCCGGCAAGGAAGATTCGCTGGAGAAGGTCTTCAAGCTTTACGTCGAACACGTCTACGCCAACCAAACCGTACTGGGTCGCATCGATCCGGCGCGGCTGGAAGCGGTGCGCACGTTCTATGTCAGCGAAGGCATCGTCACCCAGGAACCGAAGCTCGACGACCTGTACACCAACCAGTTCATCGACACCCAAACAGCTGCGCAATAACGGCGAGTGACAACAAGGTAACGACACGATGAAAAACCTCAATAACTCCATGCTCGGCAGCGTTGCCCTGCTGATCCTGTTCCTGGTGCTCTGGCAATGGGGCCCGGGACTGCTCGGCATGCCCGAATTCGTCATGCCGCACCTGAGCCGCGTGGCCCAGGAAAGTGTGGTGATGTGGCAAACCGGCGGCCTGCTGCAACACACCTTGATCACCGCATTCGAGATCATCGTCGGCTTCGGCCTGGGTGCCCTTCTCGGTGTGGCGATCGGTGTTTCGCTCGGGCTCTCGCCCGCTGCCGAAGCCATGCTGTCGCCTTACATTCTGGCCCTGCAAATCGCCCCCAAAGTCGCCTTCGCCCCGCTGTTCGTGATGTGGCTGGGCTACACCATCTACCCGAAGATCCTGATCGCGATCCTGATTGTGTTCTTCCCGGTGATGATCAACGTGCTGTCGGCCATCCGCACCGTTGACCCGGACATGATCAACCTGGTCCGGACCATGAACGCGAGCCGCTGGCAGATCTTCCGCCTGGTGGAGTTCCCATCGGCCATGGCCGCGCTGTTCTCGGGCTTGCGCATTGCCTCGACACTGGCGGTGATCGGCGTCACCGTCGGTGAGCTGGTCGGCGGCAACCAGGGCCTGGGCTTCTTGCTGGTTGATGCCGAAGGCCAGGGCAACACCGCGGGCGTATTCGTCGCCATTGTGATGCTCACGCTGATCGGTGTGCTCTCTTACGGCGCGGTGGTCTGGGCCGAGAAACGCGTTCTGCATTACATGCCCAAAGCCATGCTGAGTACGCAATGATGACGGCCCTCAATCGTTTGCTCGAAGGCCGCCGAATCCTGGTCACCGGAGGCGCCCGCGGATTGGGTTATGCCTTTGCCCAGGCCATCGGCCGCGCCGGTGCCCACGTGGTGATCGCCGACATTCTTGCCGAGCGCGTCCAGCAATCGGCCACTGAACTCGTCGCCGAAGGCCTGACCGTGCATGGCGTGACGGTTGATCTGGCGCAACCCGATTCGATCGATGCCTGCGTGGCTGAAGCCACCCGCTTGCTCGGCGGCCTCGATGGCCTGGTGAACAACGCTTCAATCACCAATTCCGGCGGCAAGACCTGCGAAGAGCTGAGCCTCGATACCTGGGATCAGGTCATGCAAGTCAACGTGCGCGGCACCTGGTTGATGACCAAGGCGTGTCTGCCGGCCCTGCGCGCCAGTGGTCATGGCGCCATCGTCAACCTCGCGTCGGACACGCCGCTGTGGGGTGCGCCCAACCTGCTGGCCTATGTCGCCAGCAAGGGCGCAATCATCGCAATGACCCGCAGCCTGGCCCGCGAGTTGGGCAGCGACAACATCACGGTCAACGCCATTGCGCCGGGCCTGGTGTTGGTCGAAGCCACCGCCTACGTGCCCGAAGCACGTCACCGTTTGTACAACGACCACCGGGCCATTCAACGCCCGCAACTTCCCGAAGACGTCAGCGGCGCAGTGCTGTTCGCGCTGTCCGACCTCGCCCGCTTCATCACTGGACAAACCTTGCCGGTCAACGGCGGGTTCGTCATGCCCTGAATCTGGAGACTGCCATGACCGATCTATCTGCACACTCATCTTCACAGCAACCAACCCCGAAAAGCTGGGAACAGCCGACCGGCAGCGATCTCGAAAGCTGGATGAAAACCCGCATCGCCCGCTACGACACGCGCAAGTACGACTGGAACGCACTGAAGTTCCAGGCCGACTACGACCCGAAATTCCGTCGTGCGCAAATGCGCTACATCGGCACCGGCGGCACCGGCGTGAGCACCGACATGAACACCATCCCGTCGGAGAACTTCACGTTCTCCACCATGGTGATTCCGGCCGGTCACGAAGGCCCGCCGCACCTGCACACCGACGTTGAAGAAGTGTTCTTTGTGCTGCGCGGCAAACTCAAGGTTGTGATCGAGAAGGACGGTGAGCGTTTCGAAACCATCCTCACCGACCGCGACGTGATTTCCGTACCGCCCGGCGTGTACCGCGAAGAGATCAACATCGGCGATGAAGACGCGCTGATGTGCGTGATGCTCGGCGCGAAAAAACCGCTGACCCCGACCTACCCGCCAGAACACCCTCTGGCCTCGATCAAGCGCGGATAAACCCATGTCGTACGCCATCGAAAATCTCGTTTCGCCGCTCACGGCTGACCTCCAGGCACAACTGGCCCTGAACTTTGCGGTGCGCACGCTGGAGATCGCCGGCGGTCGCCAGGCCTTTCGCGAATGCGGGTCCGGGCCGGCCATTGTGTTGTTGCACGGGATCGGCTCGGGCTCGGCGTCGTGGTTAGAGGTGGCGCAGGAGCTTGGCCAGAGTGCCCGGGTGATTGCCTGGGACGCTCCCGGCTACGGTGATTCCACGCCGCTGAGATCGCTGGCCCCCGATGCTTCGGACTACGCCGAACGACTGCTGCAACTGCTCGACGCACTGGGCATCCAGCGCTGTGTGCTGGTGGGTCATTCCCTCGGGGCGATTACCGCCACAGCGTTCGCCAGCGGCGTGCAGCAGCAACGGATCAGCCGACTGGTCTTGATCAGCCCGGCCCAAGGCTATGGCCATCCATCACGCGCGTCGCAGCGTCAGGAAGTGCGCAACAAACGTCTGCGTGCCCTGGAACAACTGAGCATTCAGCAGATGGCCGAGCAACGCAGTCCCTACATGCTTTCACCCGCCGCCAGCCCGAAAGCGCTGGCGTGGGTGCGGTGGAACATGGCGCGGCTCAATCCCGATGGCTATCGCCAGGCTATTGAGCTGCTGTGCAGCGATGACCTGCTGCGGCACCCACCGCTGTCGATGCCCTGCGAAGTGCATTGCGGCGAAGCCGACGGCATCACGGCGCCCGAAAGCTGCCTGACCCTGGCCAAGGCGTTGGGCGCCACGTTCAACCTGATTGCCGATGCCGGGCATGCCAGCCCTATTGAACAACCTTATGTCGTGGCGGGCCGTCTGGCCTTTGCCATTAAAGAATCCCTGACAGGTGCATCTCTATGAACGATTCAGATCTGCTGAAGGACGCTCAGGACAAATACATCGTGCCGGGCCTGGAGCGCGGCCTGCTGCTGCTCTGCGAATTCAGCCGGCGCAATCGCACGCTGACCGCGCCGGAACTGGCCCGGCGTCTGGCACTGCCGCGCTCGACCATATTCCGTCTGCTGACGACCCTGGAAACCATGGGCTTCGTCACCCGCAGCGGCAATGAATACCGCTTGGGCATGTCGGTGCTGCGCCTGGGCTTTGAATACCTGGCTTCGCTGGAGCTGACCGAACTGGGTCAGCCGCTGCTGGCTCGTTTGTGCGACCGCCTCAACTACCCGAGCAACCTGGTGGTGCGCGATGGTCGTTCGATCGTTTACGTGGCCAAGGTCTCGCCGCCGTCAGTGTTCTCCACTGCGGTCAACGTCGGCACTCGCCTGCCCGCCCACGCCACTGTCCTCGGGCGAATTCTGCTCGAGGACCTGTCGCTGGCCGAGTTGCGTGAGCTGTACCCGGAAGAACACCTGGAGCAGTTCTCGCCATGCACGCCGAAAACCGTGATGGAACTGTTCGACCTGGTTCAGGCCGACCGCCAACGCGGTTTCGTCAGCAGCGAAGGCTTCTTCGAGTCAACGATCTCGACCGTCGCCGCCCCGGTGCGCGATGAGACAAGCAGGATCGTCGCGGCGCTGGGCGTCACGATCCCGACCGCACAGATCGCTCACGTCAACTTCAACGAGTTGCTGCTGCAAGTGCGCCGTAGCGCCGACGAACTGTCGCGGCTGCTCAACTACAACAGCGCTGCTGCCCATGACGGTCAGCACCGCGTCACTGCATTGATGAGGGATTGAAATGAGCCTTTATCAACTGCAAGACAGCACTGCGATTGTCACCGGCGGCTCTTCGGGCATTGGCCTGGCCTGCGTCGAGTTGTTGCTCGAAGCCGGCGCGGCCGTGGCCTTTTGTGGTCGGGACGAAAACCGGCTGCGCAGCGCCGAAGCCGAGTTGCGTCAACGCTTCCCCGAAGCACGGCTGCTCGCCCATGTTTGCAACGTGCTCGATGCGGACTCGGTCAAGGCGTTTGCCGCTGCCAGCCTGGCTGCATTGGGCCCGGCCAGCGTGCTGATCAACAACGCCGGGCAAGGTCGGGTGTCGACCTTCGCCGACACCACCGACAGCGCCTGGACCGAAGAGTTGAACCTGAAGTTCTTCTCGGTGATCAACCCGGTCCACGCTTTCATGGCACAGCTGCAACGCCAGCCAAACGCGGCCATCGTCTGCGTCAACTCGCTGCTGGCCAGCCAGCCGGAACCGCACATGGTCGCCACCTCGGCCGCTCGCGCCGGGGTCATGAACCTGGTGCGTTCGATGGCCACCGAATTTGCCGCTCAGGGCATTCGGGTCAACGGCATCCTCATTGGCCTGGTTGAATCCGGGCAATGGCGCCGACGTTTCGAGGCCCGCGAAGAGCGGGATCTGGACTGGACCCAATGGACCGCCCGGCTCGCGCAACAAAAACACATTCCCTTAGGGCGTCTGGGCCTGCCGATTGAAGCGGCCCGCGCGATCCTGTTTCTGGCCTCGCCTCTGTCGGCTTACACCACAGGCAGCCATATCGATGTTTCTGGAGGCCTGTCCCGCCATGCGTAATGAAAATACTGTCACCGTTGGCGCTGCCATCACCGCGTTTCTCGAGCAATGCGACGTCAAGGCCGCGTTCGGCGTGATCTCGATCCACAACATGCCGATCCTCGATGCCTTCGCCGTTCGCGGAAATATCCGCTTCGTCATGGCTCGCGGTGAAGCCGGCGCCACCAACATGGCCGACGCCTATGCCCGCACCACCGGTGGCCTCGGTGTCTGCCTGACGTCCACCGGCACCGCAGCCGGCAACGCCGCAGGCGCCATGGTCGAAGCGTTGACCGCCGGCACACCGCTGTTGCACATCACCGGGCAGATCGAAACACCGTACCTGGACCAGGAATTCGCCTACATCCACGAAGCCCGCGACCAATTGACCATGCTCAAGGCGGTGTCGAAGGCTGCGTTCCGTGTGCGCAGCGTCGAAACCGCCATCAGCACCCTGAAACTGGCCGTGCAAACCGCCCTGACCGCTCCCACCGGGCCGGTCAGCGTGGAAATTCCGATCGACATCCAGTCGACGTTTATCACGATGCCGACCGACCTTTCACCGCTGCCGATTCCAGTGGCCGTCCCCGCGCCCGAAGCGCTGGACCTGGTGGCCGAGCGTCTGGCCACGGCCACCCGTCCACTGCTGTGGCTCGGCGGTGGCGCGCGGCATGCTGGGCCGCAAGTCAAACGCCTGCTGGACATGGGCGTCGGCGTGATCACCTCGACCCAGGGTCGCGGCGTGGTCAACGAAGATGACGAGCGTTGCCTGGGCGCGTTCTCGCAAAACAAACGGGTCGAGCAGTTCCTGCAAAGCTGCGATGCCTTGCTGATCGCCGGCTCCCGTCTGCGCAGCAACGAAACCTTCAAGTACGCGTTGAAATTGCCACGCAACACCTTGCGCATCGACGCCAACCCGGCCATCGAAGGTCGCAGCTATAACAGCGAATTATTCATTTGTGGTGATTCGGCGCTGGCCCTTGAAGGCCTGGCAGATCGTCTGGAAGGTCGCCTGCAGATCGACCCGACATTCCTCGCCGAACTCAAGGACGTCCGCGAAAAATCCCGCACCCAATTGATCGCCGACCTCGGCCCGTACTCAGCCATGGTCGAACAGCTGCAAGCCCTCACCGGGCGCAATTTCTCCTGGGTGCGCGACGTCACGCTGTCCAACAGCATCTGGGGCAACCGCCTGCTGACGCTGTATCACCCACGTTCCGGCGTGCATGCATTGGGCGGCGGCATTGGCCAGGGCCTGTCGATGGGCATCGGCGCTGCTGTCGCCGCGGCTGAAACGGCGCCTGAGCGCAAGGTCTTCGCCTTGGCCGGTGACGGCGGTTTTATCCTCAACCTCGGCGAACTGGCGACGCTGGTGCAAGAAAAAGCCAACGTGGTGATTCTGCTGATGAACGACCAGCGCTACGGCGTGATCCGCAACATTCAGGACGCGGTTTACGGCAGCCGTCACTGCTACGTCGACCTGCACACCCCGGACTATTCCAAGCTGGCGGAATCGCTGAACCTGCGCCACGGACTGGTCACTGACCTGAAGGATTTCGGTCGCGTGGTTGACGGCGCACTGGCTCAACCCGGGCCGTTCCTGCTGGAAGTCGACATGCTCGCTGTCGGCAGCTTCGCCACCCAGTTCGCCGGGCCGCCCAACAGCGAAACCAAAGCGCAAAAAGCCACGGCCTGAGGACTTCGTCATGTTGCATATCACCATGATCGGCTGCGGCGCCATTGGCGTCGGCGTGCTCGAACTGTTGGAGAAGGACCCGCAGTTGTGCGTTGACTACGTCATCGCTTCGGCCGGGTCTGAAGAACTGGTGCGCCAGCGGCTGGCCAGTTTCAAGCAACCACCGCAGGTGCTGACCGCCTTGCCGGCCGACGCCCGCCCGGACCTGTTGGTCGAGTGCGCCGGCCACCGCGCCATCGAAGAACATGTGTTGCCGGCGCTGGAGCGTGGCATTGCCTGCCTGATCGTCTCGGTCGGCGCGCTGTCCGAAGTCGGCCTGGTCGAGCGCCTGGAAGCGGCAGCCGAACGCGGCCAGACCCGCATCGAGTTGCTGCCCGGCGCCATCGGCGGCATCGACGCCTTGTCGGCGGCCAAAGTCGGCGGGCTGGATTCGGTCAATTACACCGGCCGCAAACCGGCTAAAGCCTGGAAAAACACCCCCGCTGAACAGGCCTGTGACCTGGACAGCATTACCGAAGCCACGGTGATTTTTCAGGGCAGCGCCCGGGAAGCGGCACGGCTCTATCCAAAAAACGCCAACGTTGCGGCGACCTTGTCGCTGGCTGGCCTTGGCCTGGACCGCACTCACGTGACGCTGATCGCCGATCCGCTGAGCGAGGAGAACGTCCATCACTTCGAAGCCCGCGGCGCTTTTGGCGGTTTCGAACTGAGCTTGCGTGGCAAACCGCTGCTGGCCAACCCGAAGACCTCGGCGCTGACCGTTTACAGCGTTGTCCGCGCCTTGGGCAACCACGCCCACGCGATTTCGATTTAGGGGACCGTCGATGACTCTCGAACAGACTTTACCGATCTGCATTGCCGGCGACTGGCACCTCGGTCGCGGCGAGCGTTATGCCACGTGCTACCCCGCCACGGGCGAAGCCGTCGCCTGGCTGAACGCGGCCAGTGTCGACGACGTTGAAGACGCCGTGCAAGGCGCCCACCAGGCGTTTTTGCACAGCGGCTGGGCGCAGCGCAAACCTCACGAACGGGCCGGCGTGCTGTACCGCATTGCCGAACTGATCCGTGAGCGCAGCGAAGAACTGGCGCAATTGCAGCGACAGGACAACGGCAAACCGATCAACGAAACCCGAGCCCTGGTGGCCAGCGCCGCCGGCACGTTCCAGTTTTTCGCCTCGGCCTGCGAAACCCTCGAAGAAACCATCACGCCGTCCCGTGGTGATTTCGTCAGCATGAGTGTGTACGAGCCAATGGGCGTGATCGCCGCGATCACCCCGTGGAACTCGCCGATTGCCAGCGAAGCGCAGAAGGTAGCTCCGGCACTGGCCGCCGGCAACGCGGTGGTGATCAAACCGGCGGAAATCACCCCGTTGATGGCCCTGCAACTGGCGCGCATCTGCGAGGACGCCGGGCTGCCGAAAGGTCTGCTCAGTGTGCTGCCGGGCAAAGGTTCACTGCTCGGTGATGCGCTGACCCGTCATCCGCTGGTCAAGCGCGTGTCGTTCACCGGCGGCACCAAAACCGGCAAACACATTGCCCACATCGCCGCTGACAAAATGATGCCGGTGTCGCTGGAACTGGGCGGAAAATCACCGACCATCGTTCTTGACGACGCGGACCTCGACCACGCGGTGGCGGGTGTGCTGTACGGCATCTTCAGCTCTTCGGGTGAAGCCTGCATCGCCGGCTCGCGGCTGTTCGTCGCCCGCGCGCTTTATGAGCCGTTCATGGCGCGTCTGGTGGCCGCTGCGGCTGAACTGCGCGTCGGTGATCCGGCCGATGAACGTACCCAAATGGGCCCGTTGATCAGCGCCGGCCACCGCGCCTCGGTGGAGCGTTATGTTGCTCTAGGGCTGGCCGAAGGTGGACGCCTGCTGCTCGGCGGCAAGCGTCCGAGCGGCGGCGTGTACGACCAGGGTTATTACTACCCGCCGACCATCCTCGAAGGCTTGAACAACAGCCAACAGGTTTGTCAGGAAGAGATCTTCGGCCCCGTTTTGGTGGCGATGCCCTTCGATGACGAAGCGCAATTGCTCGAGCAGGCCAACGACAGCCTGTACGCCCTCGCCGCCGGCATCTGGACCCGCGACTACAAACGCGCCTGGGCGCTGGGCCGAAAAATTCAGGCCGGTACGGTGTGGATCAACACCTACAAACAGTTCTCGATTTCCACACCGTTCGGCGGCTGGCGCGACAGCGGTCTGGGCCGTGAAAAAGGTCGCCTCGGCATCCTGCAGTACATGGAACAGAAAAGCCTTTATTGGGGCATGAATGAACAGCCACTGGCCTGGGCCGGTGTGCAACGAGAGGTTGGGTTATGAGCGTTTTAGGCATTGATGAAGTCACCTACGGCGTCGAGGACCTCGACACCAGCGTGCGTTTTTTCAGCGACTGGGGCCTGACGAAAGTCAGCGAGCAGCCTGACGAAGTGATCTTCGAAACCCTCAACGGTTGCCGCGTGGTGCTCGCCGACATCAACAAGGCCGGTTTGCCACCCGCCATCGAGGCCGGTTCGACCGTGCGCGAAGTGGTCTGGGGCGTCGAAAGCGACGCTGACTTGAAGCTTTATAGCGAACGAATCGCCAACGATCCGGGCTTCATTGAAGCGGATGGGCGCATCGGTTGCACCGACCCCAACGGCCTGGCGATCCGCCTGCAAGTGACCCGCAAGCGTGAACTGGAGATCGAGTGCAGCGGCCATAACACCTGGCAGACCAAAGGCCGAATCAACAAGGCCGCGCCAATCTACGACCGCGCCACGCCGATCGAAGTCGGCCATGTGGTGTTTTTCGTCAAGGATGTCAACGTCTGCGAAGCCTTCTACCACGAGCGTTTCGGCTTCCAGGCCTCTGACCGCTATCCGGATCGCGGGGCGTTCCTGCGCACTGCCGAAGAAGGCGGCCACCACGACCTGTTCATGCTGCAACTGCCCGCCCCTCGCGCCGGCCTGAACCACGTCGCCTTCACCGTGCGCGATGTGCACGAAGTGTTCGGTGGCGGCATGCACATTTCCCGCCGCGGCTGGGCAACGGAAATCGGCCCGGGTCGGCACCCGGTGTCTTCGGCGTTCTTCTGGTACTTCAAGAACCCGGCTGGCGCGCTGGTCGAGTACTACGCCGACGAAGACCAACTGACTGGCGAATGGCAGCCGCGGGACTTCGAGCCGGGCCCGACGATGTTCGCTGAATGGGCGATTGCCGGCGGCATCGACGGCAATACCCGACGCCAGCAAAACGTCGAAGCGCCGCAAGGCAAGTTCCTCACCGACAAACCGAAACCTTGAGCAGGAGTTACTCATGTCCTCACTGAATATCGCGATTGCCGGTGCCGGTATCGGTGGCTTGACCGCCGCCATTGCGCTGCTTCGCGCAGGCCATAACGTCACCGTATTTGAACAGTCGAAAGCCTTTTTGCGGGTCGGTGCCGATATCAACCTGACACCGAATGCCGTGCGTGCTCTGGATGGTCTCGGAGTGGGCGCTGCCGTGCGCATCCCGGCCGCTCGTCCAACCCACCGGATCAGCCGTCTGTGGGACAGCGGTGAGGAAACGTCGCGCCTGGAAATGTCCGATGCCGCCGAACAGAAATACGGTGCACCGCAACTGACCATTCACCGCGCCGATCTGCTGGCTGCACTGGCAGACGTCTTTCCGCAGGAGCAGGTGAAGTTTGGCAAACGCGCCGAGCACGTCGTGCAAACCGCCGACGGCATCGAGTTGCGCTTCAAGGATGGCAGCCGTCACGTCACCGATCTGTTGATCGGCGCCGATGGCATCCATTCGGTGGTGCGTAATGCGCTGTTCGGTGATGAGCAACCGCGCTTTACCGGAGTAGTCGCTTACCGCGCCGTCGTACCTGCCGAACGCGTGGCCCATGTGCCGAACATTCAGGCGTTCACTAAATGGTGGGGCCCTACTCCACAAAGCCAGATCGTGACGTTTCCGCTGAACCAGGGCCGGGACATTTTCATCTTCGCCACCACCGCTCAGGACAGCTGGCATGAAGAGTCCTGGACCAGCGCCGGTGATGCCGACGAGTTGCGCAGCCATTATCAGGACTTCCACCCGGATGCTCGCGCTCTGCTGGATGCGTGCAACGAGGTGCTCAAGACCGCGCTGTATGAACGCGATCCGCTGCCGTTCTGGTCCAAGGGCGCGATGACGCTGCTGGGCGATGCCTGCCATCCGATGATGCCGTTCATGGCGCAAGGCGCCGGCCAGGCGATCGAAGACGCGGTTGTGCTCGCTCGCCATTTGCAAGACCTGACCAGCACCGCGCAGATCGCCGATGCCCTGCAGGCTTATCAGCAGGCGCGGCTGCAACGCACCAGTCAGATCCAGATCGGCTCGCGCGGCAACCAATGGCTCAAGGACGGCGGCAACGCCGACTGGGTTTATGGCTATGACGCCTGGGCCGTGCCGATGCCGAACGTGGCGTGAGCAGGACCGTAGCCATGAGCGAGACCTTGCTGGTGACCGTGCTGCTCAAGCACGACCAATCAAAGAACCTGGAAGAGATTCAGCGGCACATGAAGCAGCAGGACTGGTGGGGACGGTTTCCCCCGCAAGGCGTCGAGGTGGTGTCCTGGACCGTGGCCATGGGCCTGGGCCAGATCGTCACTCTGCGTTTGCCGCCGAGCCTGCTGCCGACCCTCAACGTCGAGCTCGAACGCTCGGCCTGGGGTGTGTTCAGCACCGAAGTTTTCCCGACGTATGACTTTATTCCCGTGCGCGAAATGATCCGCGAACGGGTACGTAACGGAGGTCAATGAGATGAGCAATACCGAACCCTACCTGGAGCCCCATCAGGCCCGCAAACGTCCCAACACCCAGTTCGAAGAGTTGCTCGGCGACTCCATCGAGCGCGCCTTTGGCAACGGGGTGACCGAGTTGCCCGACCTGCTCGCGCACCTGAATCTGGCCGGGCCGCCCTGCCCTCTGACCACCGGAGAGTGGACAGCAGACGCCTATAAAACCCTGATGGCTCGGCTGGGCGAATGACCCGCCGGAGGACAATAAGAAATGAACCTGAATACAACCGTCGATCCAGCTGAACACCTCTTGGCCAACGGGTTGAAAAACCTTTGGTTCCCGGTCCTGCCCTCCGATCAGTTGGGCGAAAAACCGGTATCGATTCGCCGCCTGGGCTACAAGATCGCCCTGTGGCGCGACAATGACGGCAGCGTCCACGCCCTGGAAGATCACTGCCCTCATCGCGGCGCGCCGCTGTCCCAGGGGCCGGTGCTGGGTGACCGTCTGCAATGCCCTTATCACGGCGTCGAAGTGCGCTGCGACGGCACGGTCACCAAAGTCCCCGGCAGCCCTGGTTGCAAGCTTGAAGGCAGCCGCCCGACACGCATGTTCCACACCCGCGAAGCCGCTGGCGCGATCTTTCTGTACAACGCCGCCGAACCGCACGTGGACACTCCACCGGAGCTGGTCCTGCCAGAGCAACTGACCTCTCCCGAATGGAGCAGCTTCGTCTGCTACACCGAGTGGAAAGGCGATTACCGCTACGTCATCGACAACGTCATGGACCCGATGCACGGCACCTACCTGCACAAAATGTCGCACTCCATGAGCGAAGGCGAAGCCACCGCCAAGTTCGTCACCCGCGACACCGACAACGGTTTCTTCTTCGAGAAAGAAGGCCAGCGCGGGGTGAATTTCGACTGGACCGAGTTCATGGATAACGGCTGCCACTGGCTGCGCCTGGAAATCCCCTACCCGAAAACCGGTGGCCCCGGCGGCAACTTCACCATCATCGGCAGCTACACACCGAGCAGCCGTTCCTTGTCGGCGGTGTTCCACTGGCGCTGCCGCCCACTGACCGGCTGGCAGCGCGACACCTGGCGTTTCCTCTACAAAAATCGCCTGGAAGCACGCCACTGGGCGGTGCTGGAACAGGACCGGGTGCTGCTCGAATTCATGGAACCGGACGCCAATCAGCGGGAAAACCTCTACCAGCACGACCTCGGTGTGGTGCGTCTGCGTCGCTACCTGAAAAACGCAGCCAAGGCCCAACTGGAGCTGATCGACGCGAAGCAGTTGCCATGAACGCAGCCGTGCAACGTGTTCAGGCCGGCTCGTTGATCGAGCCGGCCAGCGCCACCTGGTCGAATGCCTTGCTGATCGGCAATGAAGTGGTGATGTCCGGCATGACCGGACATCCCGCTACACGCCTGGCCGTAGTGGCTGACGCGCCGCTCGATGCCTACGCCCAGACACTTGTCGCGCTGAACAAAGTCCGGGTGCTGGTCGAGGCGGCGGGTGGGCATGTCGGCAACATTTACCGGCTGACGGTGTATGTCACCGACATCGCCGACAAGGACGAAGTGGGTCGCGCACGGCGTGACTTCTTCGAAGGTCAGGCGGTTTTCCCGACTTCCACGCTGGTCGAAGTCAGCGCACTGGTGTTTCCCGAATTGCGGGTGGAGATCGAGGCCAGTGCGCGTCTCGATCTCGATTTGCGTACTGTCGAAAAGAGGTGACCGATGTCCCATTCCTCCCCCCTCACCGCTCGCGTGCACACGCTGCGCTATGAAGCCGAAGGCATCATCAGCGTCGAGTTGCGGCCGTTTGGCGACACGGTGTTCGCCCCATTTGATGCCGGCTCGCACATCGATCTGCATTTACCCAACGGACTGGTGCGCAGCTATTCATTGCTCAACTCGCCGAGCGATCGAGGCCGTTACGTGATCGGCATCCTGCGTGATCGCAACAGCCGCGGCGGCTCGGAATTTGTGCACGCGCAACTGCGGGTCGGCATGCAACTGCCGATCTCGTCGCCGCGCAATAATTTCCAGCTCGACCTGAGTGCGAAACACAGCGTGCTGGTGGCCGGCGGCATCGGTATCACACCGATTTACTGCATGTTCCGCCAACTGCTGGCACTGGGAAAATCCGCCGAGCTGATCTACTGCGCCCGCTCGCGACAGGAAGCTGCGCTGGTTGAGGAACTCAGCGGCTTGAGTGCCAAAGTCGTCTATCACTTCAACGATGAAAAGGGCATGCCGCCAGACCTGAGCGCTTATCTGGCCGATCAGCCCAGCGATACGCACTTCTATTGCTGCGGTCCGACGCCGATGCTCGATGCTTTCGAAAGCACCTGCGAAGGCCTCGGTTACCCTCATGCGCATATCGAGCGCTTCGCGGCGGCCGAACTGCCGCCGTCTGAAGACGCACAGAGCAGCTACAGCGTCGAGTTGAAAAAAACCGGCAAGACGCTGTCGATCGAGCCCGGCTTGAGTTTGCTCGACGTGCTGCTCGAGGCGGGTTGCGACATCGAATACAGCTGTCGCGAAGGGGTGTGCGGTTCGTGCGAAACACGCGTGCTGGAAGGTGATGTCGACCACCGGGACGGCGTGCTGACCAAAGCCGAACGTGCGGCCAACAAATCCATGATGGTGTGTGTGTCGGGTTGCAAGAGTCGGCGATTGGTACTGGATCTATAACGCGAGTATCAAGTTTCCAGGGTTAAACAGGCCGACAGGTATGTCGGCCTTTTTTATGCGCGGGAAATAAAAAACGCACAGTGAACGTGCAGTTTCGTTACCCCTCGACGCGCCTGTTTCATGGGCAATACAAACAACTATGTTTCCCATATAAACAATTGTTTTTATTGAGTTTTTAAGCACCTTAAAGACGCTTAACAGTTGGCATAGTTTCTGCTCAGGTAACCCTGAGTTCATAGGCCATACGCCGTATTACCCATGAAACAATAAAAACAGAAACGCACTTAATCAAAGCAACACTCGACGTTATTCACCCATCGCCAGTTTCAAGGCGAACGGAACAGTGTTGCCGGTCACTTTGTAGCGTTCAATTGAGCAGCGGAGTCAACATGAAGCATTACGTTATATGTATGGGACTGATGATGAGCAGTTGCGTGAGCTTCGCCGGTGAACCCGGTCCCGCTGCGCCCGTGACGTCGACTACCGGTAAAAAACCGTTTCCGCATATCGCCTGGCGCAGCGACGATGGCGAAAGCAGCCTGGACATCGGTGGTGCCCTGCGAACCAACTACCGCGACGAGCATTGGGACACCACCGAAAACAACGGGCGTTTTCTCTTCGACACCTTCCGCATCGACGTACAGGCGACTTACAAAAAACTCTATAGCGATGTCGGCTACTGGTTTCAGGATGACGGCAAGCACTCCATCGACCGCGGCTTCGTCGGTTACCGCCTGAACAGCAACTCAAACCTGCAACTGGGCGCGCCTTTCAAACCGTTTGGCCTGGAACCCTATCCGCAATTTGGCTGGAGCTATCACCTGCCCTTCTTCATGGGTTATGGCGTCAGCGCCGGCACAGGCTTGAAGTACAGCTACAAGGATCAGGATTGGGATCTGCAACTGGGGTACTTCCCGCGCATGTTGCCTTCCGACATTCGCTACTCGCCGGAAGTCGGGCGTTACGCCGACCTCAAGGACAATGCGATCCCCTTCACCCAGTCGCGCCAGGACAACGAGAAACACAACCAGATCAACGCCCGGGTCGCGCGGACCTTTAATAATGACGGCTGGAAAACCGAAATCGGCGCGTCGGTGGCCACCGCCCAGCTGTACAACGCCACCACCAAAGACGACGGCGATTACTGGGCCGGCGGTATCCACGCCATCATCAACGCCGGCGCGTGGACCGTTTCCACCCAAGGCATTCGCTACGAGTACGACCCCAAAAACCCTGCCGGTGTCAGCAACGACTCGGTGCTGATGGGCGGCAACGGCCTGACACCCGCGTACCTGATCGCCTCTAAAGCCACCATTGCCTCGCTGAACGTCGGCTATGACATCCCCACGCCAAAACTGGGTCAGTTGAAGAAGATCAAGCTGTACAACGACTACAGTCGAATGATGAAAGACAAGAGCGGTTGGGACGACTCGCAGATGTACACCGTCGGTGCGCAGTTCCTGGCCATGCCGATCATGGCGTGGGTCGACCTGACCTGGGCAAAAAACGCCAACCCCTATGGCGGTGCGGAAAACGGTACGGGCTTTACCAATACCCGTTCGGTTGGCAGCAATCAGTGGTATTACCGGACCAACGTCAATATCGGGTACTACTTCTGACCCACTAAGATCACAAAAACAGATTCCTCGCCGCCGCCCGGGGAACACAGCCTAATGTTGATCAGATAAGCAATTCAGCTGCGACGCACGTCCTTGTAGCAGCTGCCGAAGGCTGCGTTCGGCTGCGTAGCAGTCGTAAAATCAGCAACTGCGGTACGTCAGATGGACCGCGTTAGCCGGATTCACGACTGCTGCGCAGCCGAACGCAGCCTTCGGCAGCTGCTACAGATTGCATTACGGCTTAACTGATCGGCATTAGGAACACAGCCTCTTTTTTCAAGCCGGACCAGCCAAGTCATTGCTCATGTCCGGCTTTTGCGACCAATGGCGGAGACGCCCACTCAATCCAACAGAATCCGTCTAATCCGGTCGTCTCCGACTCTCAATCGAGCATTACACGTCAACTTGGCCGCACGCTACAAACAATTGCTTACAAAGTAGAAATTCATAAAACCCGATCATGAACTACCGAGTGTTAGCTTGAGCGCTTTATCGGGCCATGAGATGCCAACGTCTTAATTATGCGCATCAAACTTCCCAGCGTTCCTGCCCTCGGTGCATACCTTGCACTCTCTTGCCTGTTTGCTGCTGCATGGTTCTTCAATCCTGCCAATACGCACTCTTCCTTTGCCCTGATCAGTCCAGTGATGGCAGTGGCTGGCCAAGTGGCCAAACCCATTTATACCAGCCGCTTCGCCTCCTCCGGGCTGGTGGATTTCGTGCATTCCTCGGCGGTGACCGCCTTGCCCGACGGCAGCCTGATGACGGTCTGGTTCGCCGGCTCCCGCGAAGGCGCGGCCGATGTGCAGGTGCGCTCCGCCCGTTTCGACCCGAAAACCGGCGAGTGGGGTGCTGAACAGGTATTGGCGACGCGGGATTCGACCCAACAGGGCACGCGAAAATACATTCGCAAGCTGGGCAATCCGGTGGTTGCCCTCGCGCCGGATAATCGCGTGTGGCTGTTCTACGTGTCGGTGTCCATGGGCGGCTGGGCCGGCAGCGCGGTCAATGTGATGGTCTCAGACGACTTCGGTGAACATTGGTCCGCTCCGCGCCAACTGATCACTTCACCCTTTCTGAACATCAGCACCCTGGTCCGGTCGGCACCGGTGTTTCATGCCGACGGCTCCATCGGTTTGCCGGTCTACCACGAGTTTCTGGGCAAGTTTGCCGAATACCTCTACTTGAGCGCAGACGGCAATGTGATCGACAAATTCCGCATCAGCCACGGCATGAATTCATTGCAACCCACGGTGGTTCCGCTGGACGGCCAGCGCGGTATCGCCTTGCTGCGCTATGCCGGCGACACCCACCACCGTGTGCTGGCGACCCGCACCGATGACGCCGGTCAAACCTGGAGCGAACCTTATCCGCTCGACCCCTCGAATCCGAACTCATCGTTGGCCGCCGTCGCGACGCCTGAACATGGGTTGCTGGTGGCGCTCAACGACCTTCAGGAGGGGCGCTTCAAGCTGAGTCTGTATGGGACCGACGCAAAAATGGACGACTGGCGCTCGTTGCGGGACCTGGACAAGTCACCTGATCCAGAAGGCGCTCCGTTTTCTCCCGAGGCCTACAAGGAAATCATCGGCAGGGAGTTCCGCGGTTCCAGCGGCGCGCTTCGCCAACCGCTGGAGGCACAGTTCCTGGATAACCTCGACAACCGTGTCTGTAAAAGCCAAGGGTGTGAATTTGAATATGAATACCCGTACTTCATCCGCAGCCCCGACGGGATGTATCACTTGGTTTATTCCTGGAACAACACCTTCATCAAACACGTCACCTTCAACGATGCCTGGCTCAACGAGCGTCGCAAATGATCAGCCTGTGGCAAGCCCATGTCAGTTTCGCAATGATCATCTTCCTGGTGCTGCCGTCTTTCGGCTTGCCCAGGACCTGGCGGATCGCACTGTTGGCCGCATTGCTGGCAGTCAGCTTCATATCGCTGGACGGGTTATCGCTGGCCGCCTATTTGCGTAGCTACATTGATGACCTGGCGATCACCTCCATGGTGTTCATGGCGTGGGGCTGCTTGCGTCGGCTGGACCTCCTGCCACCTGCGCGGGGGAAGACTGGCGTACTGATCCTCTTCGCCGCGATGGCCCTGGTGCTGTACCCGGCAACCTTGGGCATGAGTGATCTGGACCCCTATCGGCTTGGCTACAGCCCGCGCCCCATGTTGATTTTCCTCGCTGTGCTGACACTGGGCCTGTTTTACCTGCGCAACGGCCTGGCCGTTGTCATGCTGGCCAGCGCGACCCTGGCCTTCATCGCCGGGATCAAACCTTCGCAAAACTATTGGGATTACCTGGTTGATCCGCTGCTGGGTCTGTATTGCTGCGTGGCCCTGCTGATGCTTGCCGTGCGCTGGACGTATCGTCGGGCAACCAAGCGCCGTGGTGCAGTGGGCGATGTGTCCAGTTCCGTTTGAGATTTAACGACTTTATTAACAGGGGAACAGGGATGGGTTGGCTGCACTCGAGACGTTTACATTACTGGCTGGGCGCGACAGCGATTACGTTCGCGCTGTTTGCTGTGCTTCGGGTCATGTTCTTTTTCGGCTATTCGGGTTTCGACGCCAGAGCGCTGATTGACCAAAATACCGTCATGGAAACCCTGGGGATCGGCTTTCGTTTCGATCTGCGCCTGGCCATCCTGGCGATGTTGCCGTTGGCGTTGCTGGCCTGGATTCCTCGCTGGAACCTGATCGGCAGCCGTCTGCTTCGCCGCATCGCACGTGTGTATCTGGTCGCGGCCCTGAGCGTCCTGCTGCTGATTTACATCATCGATTTTGGTCATTACGCCTACCTGGGCGTGAGGATCAACGCCACCGTGCTGCGCTTCATCGAGGATGCGCAAATATCCCGTGACATGGTCTGGCAGACTTACCCGGTGATCTGGATTTCACTGGGTTGGCTGGCAACGGTCGCGCTGGTGACACTGGCTCTGGTGCGTCTGGAACGCGTAACGCTGGACCGCCCCCGCAAAGCCATTCGCCGGCTCTCCGCGACATGGGGTGGCGCGTTGATGGTCGTAGCGGTGCTGCTGGGCATTTTAGGTCGTGTCGAAAACATGAACCTTGAAAACCCGGTCCCATTGCGCTGGAGCGATGCGTTCTTCTCGGGCAATAACCAGATCGCGGCGTTGGGCCTGAACCCGGTGTTGTTCCTCTACGACACGGTCAAAGTCGGCCAGTCGCGCTATGACGAAGCGCAGGTGCGCGAACACTACGCGGTGATGGCCAACTACCTGGGCGTAGACAAGCCCGATCCGCAAACCCTTGATTTCGTCCGTCACCAGGCGCCACAACCCTACAAAATACCGGGCTCGCGGCCGCCGAACGTGATGTTCGTCATGCTCGAATCGCTGGGCACCAGCGCCGTCGGGGCCTACGGTAACCCGATCAATCCGACGCCGAACATCGATCGCCTGGCCACGCAGAGCTGGTTCTTCGAGCACTTCTATGTGCCGGTGACAGGGACCGCAAAAACCGTCTGGGCCAGCATCAGTGGTGTGCCTGACGTAACTCGTCAGGAAACCGCGACGCGTAATCCGTTGATCACCAAGCAAAACACACTGATCAACGCCTTCACCGGTTACGAGAAGATCTACACCATCGGCGGTAACTCCGGCTGGGCCAACATGAATGCCTTGATCCGGCAAAGCATCGACGGCGTTCGCTTGTTCGAAGAGCGGGACTGGAAGTCCCCGGTGGTGGATGTCTGGGGAATTTCCGATCTGGACCTGTTCAAGGAAACCGACCAGATCCTGCAGGCACTGCCCAAGGACAAACCGTTCTTTGCCTATGTGCAGACGGCCGGCAACCATCGTCCCTTCACGATTCCCAAGACCAATGATGGATTCGAGGTCAAGTACCCTACCCTGGCCGAAGTTCAGGCCGCAGGGTCGCGCAGTGTCGAGCAGTACAACGCCGTGCGTTTGCTGGACTTCAATATCGGTCGCTTGATGGAAATCGCCAAAGCAGGCGGCTGGTACGACAACACCATTTTCGTGCTGTTTGGCGACCACAACACCCGAATCGCGCAGATCCCGTTCCTGGCACCGGCCTACGAGCAACTGGGCCTGGAAAGCAACGCGGTGCCGATGATCATCCACGCACCGGGTTTGCTGGGGACGCGTAAGGTCAAGGAAGCGGTCGGTCTGGTGGACTTGCTGCCCACCGTGGCGGGCATGGCCGGTCTTGAGTTTCGCAACAGCGGCATGGGCCGTGACATTCAGCAACCCGCGCCCGAAGGCGAACGCGTAGTGCCATTGGTGTTGCGTGAAGGCACATTCCCGCTGATTGCCGGCGTGACTCAACACTACATGGTGCAAATGGAGCACGACGGCAGCTCGCCAAGTCTCCATGATCTGGCCTCACCGACGCCGCTGGACAACGTCGCCGAGCAAAACCCAGAAGAGTTCAAACGCCTGTCGCAGCTGACCCGTGCCATGCATGAAACTTCAAGGTTGATGCTGTACCAGAACGTGCGCAAGTAACGGCGTTCCCGCGTCTATGCTTCAAATGGACGCGGGGCCTGCCCGTGATACCCGTAAAAGACTCTGCCTATCACGAGCCAATACTCCCCCTATTAGCTGACTTCCCAACTGGGGTCTAACCTTATTCGAGCGCCGGCACCATAAGCCGGCCGGTCAAGAGCTGATAAGGAGATAGGAATGGGTCAGAAGCCTGACTAAACCTGCCGTAGGCCACCGTGCAGGCAACTCGATTGCCGCTGTTCAGAATTCCCGTGTGATCAAAACAATCAGTTGATCAAACTGCTGGCCCTGCAGCCTGTGTCATTGGTTTCGCCCGTTGCTGTTTAACGCCCACGTTGGGCCGGATAGCCGGATGAATACGACCAAAGGTAGCTCACACATGGCAAACGAATCGAAATGCCCGTTCATTAGCGCCGCTGGCGGTGGCACGACAAACCGCGACTGGTGGCCGAACCAACTGAATCTGAAGATCCTCCATCAGCACTCGTCCCTGTCCGACCCTATGGACGAGGGCTTCAACTACGCCGAAGCATTCAAAAGCCTGGACTTTGAAGCGGTCAAAAGAGACCTGACTGCGTTGATGACCGATTCCCAGGACTGGTGGCCGGCGGACTTCGGTCACTACGGGCCACTCTTCATTCGCATGGCCTGGCACGCCGCCGGTACGTACCGCACCGGTGACGGTCGTGGTGGCGCCGGTTCCGGCCAGCAACGCTTCGCGCCGCTCAACAGTTGGCCGGACAACGTCAGCCTCGACAAGGCACGCCGGCTGCTCTGGCCGATCAAGCAAAAGTACGGTCGTAAAATTTCCTGGGCCGATCTGATCGTCCTCACCGGCAACGTCGCGCTGGAGTCCATGGGCTTCAAGACCTTCGGCTTTTCCGGCGGTCGTCCGGACGTTTGGGAACCGGATGAGGACGTCTACTGGGGCTCGGAAAACAAGTGGCTGGGCGGCGACACCCGCTATGGCAAAAAAAACGAGCCCATGCAAGAGCCTGGCGAAGGCCCACTCGTAGCTGAGCCAGGGGAAAACGAGGAGAGCCGTACCGACCAGGGGCGCTTCCTGGAGAACCCGCTCGCCGCCGTGCAAATGGGCCTGATCTACGTCAACCCGGAAGGCCCGGAAGGTAACCCCGACCCGGTCGCGGCCGGGTTAGACATCCGCGAAACCTTCGCGCGCATGGCGATGAATGACGAAGAAACCGTGGCACTGATCGCCGGCGGCCACGCCTTCGGCAAGACCCACGGCGCCGGACCGGCCGACAATGTCGGCGCCGAGCCCGAAGCCGCTGGCCTCGAAGCACAGGGCTTTGGCTGGAAGAACAGCTTCGGCACCGGCAAAGGCGCGGACACCATCACCAGCGGCCTGGAAGTGACCTGGACCACCACACCCACGAAATGGAGCAACAACTACCTGGAAAACCTGTTCGGCTTCGAGTGGGAACTGAGCAAAAGCCCGGCCGGTGCGAACCAGTGGATACCGAAGAACAACGCCGGCGCCGGCATCATTCCGGATGCGCACGACCCGTCCAAACGTCGTAATCCGACCATGCTGACCACTGACCTGTCGCTGCGGTTCGACCCGATCTATGAACCGATTTCGCGGCGCTTCCTGGCCAACCCAGACCAGTTGGCCGACGCGTTCGCCCGCGCCTGGTTCAAGCTGATCCACCGCGACATGGGTCCCCTCTCCCGCTACCTCGGCCCGGAAATGCCGAGCGAAGAGCTGCTGTGGCAAGACCCGATACCTGCGGTTGACCATGCCCTGGTCAACGACAGTGACGTCACCGCCCTCAAGAGCAAACTCCTGGCCTCGGGCCTGACCGTCTCGCAGCTTGTATCAACGGCTTGGGCGGCGGCTTCGACCTTCCGTGGCTCCGACAAACGCGGTGGTGCCAACGGTGGGCGTTTGCGTCTGGCGCCGCAGAAGTTCTGGCAGGCCAACCAGCCTGAGCAACTGGCGAACGTGCTGGCGAAGCTCGAAGGCATCCAAAGCGAGTTCAATAACAGCGGCAACAAAATCTCGTTGGCAGACCTGATCGTGCTGGCCGGTAACGCCGGCGTCGAACAGGCGGCGAAAAATGCCGGTCAAACCGTGACAGTGCCGTTCACACCAGGACGGATGGACGCCTCCCAAGAGCAGACGGACGTGGAGTCTTTCGGCTTCCTCGAACCCATCGCCGATGGTTTCCGCAACTACCTCAAAGGCAGATACAGCGTAGCGGCCGAGCAGCTGTTGATCGACAAGGCGCAACTGCTGACACTCACCGCGCCAGAAATGACCGCGCTGATTGGCGGCATGCGCGTGCTGAACACCAACGTCGGGCAAACCAAGCACGGTGTGTTCACCAAGCAGCCAGAAGCGTTGAGCAACGACTTCTTCAAGAACCTGCTGGACATGGGCGTGGAATGGAAACCGGTGTCGGAGGCTAATGAGGAGTTTGAAGGGCGCGATCGCAAAACCGGCGAAGTGAAGTGGACCGGCACCCGCGTCGACCTCGTCTTCGGCTCAAATGCGCAGTTGCGTGCGTTGGCTGAAGTCTACGCAACCGCTGATGCGCAGGAGAAGTTCGTCAAAGACTTCGTAGCCGCCTGGGCCAAAGTGATGGACCTGGATCGCTTCGACGTTAAGTAACACGAGCGGTATCGCTGAAACTGCAACGCCTCCCACTGTGGAGGCGTTGTGCTTTTTGTCACTTGACGCTCCACGCCGTTAGATGGGAAAACGTGCGTGGCCCGGATGCAAGCGTTGGGTTCAACATGAATCAAGGAAGACTCATCAACACCATGAAAACCCTCCTGTGTTTGCTGATCGCCACCGGCGTCGGCACCGCGCTGCAGTACGCTGGTATCCCCCATGGTCTGTTGCTGGGTTCGATACTCGCCACCGCGTTGATCGCCAGCAACTTGCGTTTTTCTCCCGCGCTGCCCTTCAGTCTTGTCTACGTGCAAATCGTGTTGGGGATCGCGACCGGTCTGATGTTCACCTCGTGGAACAGCCAAACGGCGGCCGCCATGTTACCGAGCCTGGGCTTCATGCTGCTGGGCCTGACGGTCCAGAGCGCCGTGGCCGGTGTGTGGCTGCTCAAGGTCTCGGGATGGAACCCGAAGGACTCCCTGTTAGCCGTGTATCCGGGCGCACTCGCCGCCGTGTTCGATTTACTCGAGTCCGAGCGCGCGTCCAGCAAAGTGATCGTCGTGCACCTGGTGCGACTGCTGTCGATCACCGTGCTGGTCAGCTTCTGCATTCCCGGACAGACCGACGTGGCGCTTGCAGAGAGCAGCCCGCTGCTGCTGAGTACCGCGCTGACCCTGCTGTCGCTGATCGCCTTGTGCCTTTTGCTCGGCCGCTTGCTGTTGCGCGTTGGCGTTCCGGCGCCGTTCATGCTCACCGCGATCGTCGTCACCGGCGTCTACCTCAAGCTGGGCTACCTCCAGGCCTTCCACCTGCCGTCATGGAGTGTCGACACCGCCGTGGTCCTCCTCGGCGTGCTGATTGGCTCGAAATTCAAAGACATCAGCCTCGCAGAACTTGTCCGCCACGGACGGGCCGGGCTGATGGCCGTCGGCCTGATGCTGCTGATCGCAGCAGCGTTTGCCGCAGTGGCCGCCCGGGTTCTGGGCAGCGATCCCTTGTCGTTGTGGCTGGCGTACATGCCTGGCGCCATCGAAACCATCGCCCTCGTCGCCTTCAGTGGCGGGCTGAACGTGGTGTTCATCCTGACCCATCATCTGGTGCGAATGGTCGTGCTGCACTTTGCGCCGGCGTTGCTCGTTCAGGCGCGGCGCTGGCGGGAAGATGTTTGATCGCAGAAAGAACTAAGTGGGAGAAATTGTGGCCAAGGCACCAATCAAAATGGTCAACACCAGAAATCCACCCAGGAAAATCGCCATCTTGCCCATTGGGCCTCCTACATTATGAGTTTGCGGTGCAGCGGTTGCCGCGACTGCGGAGCGTGCCGTTATTGTGAGCCGGCGGCTGTGTGCATTACAGATGCAGATAGCGCAGGAAAATACGGATCAGAACACCGAGTCGGGGCTAGATCGCCTTTAAACGTCAATTCCACCAGGATCTATTTATGCCATTGAGCTTTCATAAAATGCACGCCAATGGCGATGACTTCGTTATTGTCGACTCGCGAAACGCGGCCAATCCAATGACAAGTATCCTGGCTCGGCGAATGGGTGATCGGCACCGAGGAATCGGATTCAATCAACTCGCGGTGGTGCTCGATTGCGATGATGCAGATGCGCGCTTGATGTTTTGGAATGCAGATGGCTCCACGCTGGATGTTTGTGGCAGCGCAACGCGGGGTGCCGCAGATAGGCTGATGCGCGAATCAAATACCACTTCGATAGCGCTCCGAACCAACCGTGGCCTACTCACTTGCGAACGAACTTCGACCGGCGCAATTTCCGTCAACATGGGAAAGCCGCTTTTCGACTGGTCGGATATTCCCCTGGCTCTGGAACTGGACACTGCTGTTTTGCCACTTGCTGGTGACCCAACAGCTTGCAGCATGGGAAACCCGCACTGCACCTATTTTGTGGATGATCTAACGGCCATTGATATAGCGACAGTTGGACCGACAATTGAAACCAACCCCCTATTCCCCCTCAGGACGAACGTGCATTTCGTCCAGATCATTAACCGAAAGCACATTCGGTTACGCATTTGGGAGCGCTGGGGTGGTATTCCGCTCGGCTCAGGATCCTGCTCTTGTGGCGCCGTTGTTAATGGAATTCGTCGTGGCTTGTTAGACGATTCCGTTGAGGTTGAATGTGATGGTGGAACTGTGACGGTTCAATGGGATGGCGTGGGGCCTGTCTTTCTTATCGGAACGGTAGAGGCAACTTTTTCGGGAACAATTACGGATAGCTTATTGCAAGCTTTATAGCAGCTATATCGTGATAAACAGTGGAGTTAATTACTCCGACAAAGGAGTGGACAAAGGACAAAGGGGCGGATTTATTTTTAAGTGACTCCTAGAGTCTTTACAATTAAATCCGCCCTTTTTCTTTAGGTTATGAGTGATCTATGCGAATACTGACTTATAAAAGAACTCATACCGGCGATCCTGACCCTACTGGTCAATTTGGCATCAACAACTGCATGGGACGTGTGCGCAATTGGAGCTTTGACGCCGTGATTGGCGTGGGTGGTATTGGCTCAGAACCTAGGAGCTATGGTATAGATGGCCGGGTGACCTAGGTGGGACGCGATCCATCAAGGAACCCTCATCCTCTCGGCGATGGCCAGATCGCCACGTTTGAATCATTTGCACTCTTTGAACAAACCGGCCCACTACTCTCGTCTATCGCACCTTATTTGGCGCGTCGTATGTACGAGAAAGGTGCTCGTATCTTGCTGAAGGATTACTCCCAAGAGGAACAGGCAGAGGCAGAGGCTTTGTTAACCATTCTTCTCAGCTTCAGCTTCTCACCTGACACTACCAGCCCATCGCCCCGCGACTTCAGCCATTCAAAAAAGTAAAAAACTGTTTCAAGAAGCGCAATAAGTGGTAAATGCAAACCTTGCTCGCGATGAACCTAAATACCGCCCCCCAAAAAAAGCCCACTGACCGTCACCGTTTCAGTGGGCTTTTTACTTCTCATCATTTTGAACAACGCCCTCTCGTACTCCTGCGAATCTATTTGATCCAGCACACGATTCACCGTCAACTCCGCCAATACCGGATTGCATTTTTTGCGCCAGCGATTTGGAAAAATTGAGGCTCGCCGTAAAGCATCATCAACCGAACTATTCAGCCATGATCGCCTGATACTGCTTCTGATACTCGGTATAGGGGAGATTTTGATCCATCAATGCTTTCACGCGCGTCTCCTTGTATTGAGCAGGGGTCAGCATTCCAACCGGAACCGACGTGGGCGTAGAAGCTGAAGCCTGGCTAGCTGGCGTGATATTTCCGATGCATTGATATTTGACGATCATCTGGCCGGCATTGCAGTTACCCCAGCCATCGCGGGCCTGGCAGTTCTGGGTTTGCCCACCGAAAGGTTCAGCACGGTCGTAACCCCAAACCGCACATTTACTATTTGCAATTGACTCAGCTTGCTTATAGTCAACAACCGGTGTTTCAAAGGCTTTGAAGTCGTAAGCCATATCGATCGAGCCGTCCGCCCGGCTCCCGCCGGTTGCGTAGAAGTCTTTACGGCTGGAGCAGCCTGATACTACAACTGCCAGCACGACCAGAAAAAGTAGCTTACGCATGGAGGAAATCCCTTTCAGATTACTAGAAGCACGATAATGGCAATGCGCCTTACCTCTGTCTACAAAAACGATTATTGAATGGGCGAACGATTTAAATAGGGAAGACAGCTTTCGGCCTAGAAGCAGCTAGAAGTAGCCGTTCAAACCTGTCTAAAAATGGCCGATCGATCACTTAGGGCTGGATCGTCCTTTCATACCTCGGCCCGTCACCGGGGACCAAACGCAATCTAAATTTATTCATTTGACCAGAAATGATTTCCACCTCCGATTCGCCCGGAGGCTCACTGAATGGGTTTGGCTTGCCCTCGGCCACAAAAACGTACTTCCCCGGTGCAAGATAAATTTCAACCTTCTCTCCGGTCTTAAAAGCTGCAATCGGGCTGGTATTGACCTTAAAAATCACTTGGAGGCCGCTGCCCATAAACCCGTTATCTCGTATAACTGTCACCAGTACGCTCCGCTGAGCATCAGGCTTAAGATAGCTTTGGTCGAGAATGCGCTCCTGCGGTATTGGGGCGGCTGATTGGCTTGAAGCAGGTGTAGTTGCACACCCCGAAAGCAGAAAGCTTGAAAAGACCAGCAAAGCCACGGACTTCCATTTCATGCTTCACCTTTCTGTTTAGTTATCATGTTAAAGAAACTAACTATGCCTATGAATGGCGGACCCACACAACTGCGGTCCTTTCAAGCATCCACAACGACAGTAATGTACTCGCCCGCTGCGCATTCGCGCTCTCAAATCGCCCTAGATTTTCTAGTCTCCACGGCCGACAGTTTTGGGGCGATTGCAGCCATCGACCAATCACGTGGCTATACCCAGGATCATTGCGGGTCGGAGTTTGGTTTCGATACGGTTCAGATATCTAAAGAAAATACGGATCAGAGCAAATTGCCAGCCTGTAGGGTCCTCAAAACCCACGCACAAAAAAGCCCACTGACCGTCACCGGCTCAGTGGGCTTTTGATTAGGCCTCTGGTTACAGAGCCATATCAGTCGCAGCATTAGCCTTCGGCGGCTTAGCCGGAGCAGCCGGAGCAGCAGCCGGAGCCGCTACCTGACCAATCGCCGGCGGCGGAGTCAGCTGCAACACCTTGGCGGTGTAAGCCCACTCTTCAGCAACCTTCTCAGGACTGCCATTCAACTGAGTGCCATAGCTCGGCACGATCTGGTGCAGCTTTTCCTGCCAGGCTGGCGAAGCAACCTTGTCCTTGAACACTTTCTGCAGCACGGTCAGCATGATCGGTGCAGCAGTCGAAGCGCCCGGCGATGCGCCCAGCAGACCAGCAATGCTGCCGTCTTGCGAAGCAACAATCTCGGTACCCAACTTCAGCACGCCACCGGCAGCTTCATCACGCTTGATGATCTGCACGCGTTGGCCGGCTTGCCACAGGCGCCAGTCTTCGGCTTTGGCGTTCGGGAAGTATTCTTTCAGGGCGTTGAGGCGGTCTTCGTCAGACAGCATCAGTTGGCCAGCAAGGTACTCGACCAGCGGGTATTCCTTGATGCCGACTTTGGTCATTGGCCACACGTTGTGCGTGGTGGTGGTGGTCAGCAGGTCCAGGTATGAGCCTTCTTTCAGGAACTTGGTGCTGAAGGTCGCGAATGGGCCAAACAGGATGACGCGCTTGCCGTCCAGGACACGGGTGTCCAGGTGCGGAACCGACATCGGCGGTGCGCCAACGGAGGCTTTGCCGTAGGCCTTGGCCAGGTGTTGCTCGGCGATGGTCGGGTTTTCGGTCACGAGGAACGAGCCGCCTACCGGGAAGCCTGCGTATTCCTTGGCTTCAGGAATGCCGGACTTCTGCAGCAGGTGCAGTGCACCGCCGCCCGCGCCGATGAAGACGAACTTGGCGTCGGTTTCGGTTTTGGTGCCGTCTTTCAGGTTTTTGTAGCTGACGCGCCAGCTGCCGTCTTCGTTCTTGGTGATGTCTTGCACTTCGCTAGACAGTTTCAAGTCGAACTTTGGCGTGGTTTGCAGGTGCGCAACGAACTGGCGGGTGATCTCGCCGAAGTTCACGTCGGTACCGATCGGAGACCAGGTGGCCGCGACTTTCTGGTTCGGGTCACGCCCTTCCATCATCAGCGGAACCCACTTCTTGATCACAGCCGGGTCTTCGGAGTACTGCATGCCGGCGAACAGCGGGCTCGCTTGCAGGGCTTCGTAGCGCTTTTTCAGGAACTTGATGTTGTCATCGCCCCACACAAAGCTCATGTGTGGCGTGGAGTTGATGAACGAACGCGGGTTCTTCAGCACGCCTTGCTGAACCTGCCAGGCCCAGAATTGACGGGAGATCTGGAAGGCTTCGTTGATTTCAACGGCTTTCGGGATCTGAACGTTGCCTTTATCGTCTTCCGGGGTGTAGTTCAACTCGGCCAGGGCGGAGTGACCGGTACCGGCGTTGTTCCAGCCGTTGGAGCTTTCCAGGGCGACGCCGTCGAGGCGCTCGACCATTTCCATCGACATACCCGGTTCCAGCTCATTGAGCCAAACACCGAGGGTCGCGCTCATGATGCCGCCGCCGATGAGCAGCACATCGACTTTCTTTGCCTCTTCCGCTTGCGCGGACGCGATCCCCATCGACAAAGCCAGCCCCAGCAGGGCCGTGTTCATTTTTTTAAACATGTGTAGCACCTATGATAAAACGCCATCCGCCCTTCCATCCCCACGCTTGAGGCCCCTGGTTCACGGCATGCAGGCAGCAGGCTGTGGGTTCCGCACTCATAGGGATTGGAGGGTGGGCACACAAGGCCGACGTGTCTCCATCGACCTCAGTTTATATGTCCCTACTGAACTGACTTTTTATCGTTATTGGCTTCAGCTACTTGAGCGACAGTGATTCTGTTGGCGCGTCTCAAGGACGCGCAAACTGAATAGGTCAAAGCAAGTTAGGGCGAAGAATATCACGACACGGCAAACCCGCGCGTCTGTTCCCGACTTGATAGTCCGGGCACGGGCGCTGAGCCCACTATACTCATCGTGATTTTCTCGACGAGCCTGTGAGGAGCAGTCATGAGCGACAAAGACGATTTGCGCAAATATTCCTCCCAAGTGGTCGACGGCGTGGAACGCACGCCCGGCCGCGCCATGTTGCGTGCCGTGGGTTTCACGGACGAGGATTTCAAGAAACCGCAGATCGGCATCGCCTCCACGTGGGCGATGGTCACGCCCTGCAACATGCACATCGACAAACTGGCGATTGAAGCCGAAAAAGGCGCGAATGCCGCCGGTGCCAAGGGCGTCATTTTCAACACGATCACCATTTCCGACGGCATCGCCAACGGCACCGAAGGCATGAAGTATTCGCTGGTGTCGCGGGAAGTGATTGCCGACTCCATTGAAGTCGTAGCCGGTTGCGAAGGCTTTGACGGTCTGGTGACCGTGGGCGGTTGTGACAAGAACATGCCGGGCTGCCTGATCGGCATGGCACGGCTGAACCGCCCGTCCATTTTCGTCTATGGCGGCACCATCCGGCCGGGTGCCGGCCACACCGATATCATCTCCGTGTTCGAGGCCGTGGGTCAGCACGCACGGGGCGACATCAGCGAGATTCAGGTCAAGCAAATCGAGGAAGTGGCGATTCCAGGCCCTGGTTCCTGCGGCGGCATGTACACCGCCAACACCATGGCTTCCGCGATTGAGGCGTTGGGCATGAGCCTGCCCGGTTCCAGCTCTCAGGAGGCCGTCGGCAGCGACAAGGCGTCGGACAGTTTCCGCGCCGGTCAGCAGGTCATGGAGCTGCTCAAGCAAGACATCAAACCGCGCGACATCATGACCCGCAAAGCCTTTGAAAATGCGATTCGGGTGGTGATCGCCCTCGCCGGCTCAACCAATGCCGTGCTGCACCTTCTGGCCATGGCGCATGCCGTGGATGTCGAGCTGACGCTGGATGATTTCGTCGAGCTGGGCAAGGTGTCCCCGGTAGTGGCCGACCTGCGTCCCAGCGGTCAATACATGATGAGTGAACTGGTGGCCATCGGCGGCATTCAGCCGCTGATGAAGCGCATGCTCGCCGCCGGCATGTTGCATGGCGATGCGCTGACGGTCACCGGCAAAACCCTGGCCGAAAACCTGGAAAACGTGCCCGACTACCCCGAAGGTCAAGACGTGATCCTGCCCTTCGACCAACCGATCAAAAAGGACTCGCACCTGGTGGTGCTGCGCGGCAACCTTTCACCCACCGGTGCCGTGGCCAAGATCACCGGCAAGGAAGGTTTGCGCTTTGAAGGCACAGCGCGTGTGTATCACGGCGAGGAAGGAGCTCTGGCCGGTATCCTCAACGGCGAAGTCAAAGCCGGCGATGTGATCGTGATTCGCTACGAAGGCCCAAAAGGTGGCCCGGGAATGCGCGAAATGCTCTCGCCCACGTCGGCGGTCATGGGCAAGGGGCTGGGCAAGGACGTTGCGCTGATCACCGATGGCCGCTTCTCCGGCGGTTCGCACGGGTTTGTGGTGGGTCATATCACGCCCGAAGCCTTTGATGGCGGGCCGATCGCGCTGATTGAAGACGGCGACAAGATCACCATCGACGCCGAAACTCGGCAGATTACGGTCGATGTCTCCGACGCCGAACTGGCAGAGCGCAAGACACGTTGGGTGCGCCCGGAATCCAAGTATAAACGCGGGGTGTTGGCCAAGTACGCGAAGACCGTGTCCAGCGCCTCGGAAGGCGCCGTGACGGATAAGTACCTCTAGGCGTTTCATACGCGAGCTTGCGTCCGGCTCTGTAGCAGCTGTCGAGCTCGCGAGGCTGCGTTCGGCTGCGAAGCAGTCGTAAGGTCAGACAATGCGGTGTGTCAGATTCACCGCGCACTCAGGGTTTACGACTGATGCGCAGCCGAACGCAGCCTCGCGAGCTCGACAGCTGCTACGGGGCGCGTTATGGCTTAAAGTCTGAACCGATCCACTGACTGCGACAGCTTGCCCGCCAGGGTAGACAACTCATCGGTGGTCGAGGCCGTCCGGCCGATGATCTTGCTGTTGCCTTCGGACATGCCGGCAATCATTTCGACCTGATGGGCGATTTCGTTGTTGGCCAGGCTCTGCTCGCCGATGGTGCGGGTGATGTCATTGACCAGTTGCGTGGTGGTTTGCTGAAAAGGTTATCGACTGGCACGAGCGGTTAATTAAGCGAATATCCATACGCGCATGTCTTTACGACATGCGGTATGTTTTTTCGGTTTTGATGGCGCCCGAATCAGGCAGCAGAGAAGAAGTATCGCGTCAGGTGAAAGAAGATCGGCGCGGCGAAGCAAATCGAGTCCATCCGGTCGAGCATGCCGCCGTGACCTTTGATCATGGTTCCCCAGTCCTTGGCGCTCAAACTGCGTTTGATCGCCGACATGACCAGACCACCGAGGAAGCCCATCACCACGATGACGAACGACATCATCAGTGACTGCCAGAAGCTGAAAGGGGTCATCCAGAACATGCAGCCGCCAATCAGCGTTGCAGACAGGCCGCCACCGACCAGTCCTTCGACGGTTTTTGACGGACTCACCAGCGGCGCAACCTTGTGCTTGCCGAAGAGCTTGCCGAACACGTACTGCAACACGTCACTCAACTGAACGACGAACACCAGATAGAACAGCAGCAGCGCGTTTTGGCCGGTGAATCCTTGCAGATCCAGGAGCAAAAGCGCGGGCGCATGGCTGATGCAATAAATGCAGATCATCACGCCCCACTGGATCTTCGCCGTCCTTTCCAGGAAGCCGTCAGTGTCCTGACTCAGCACCGCAATCGCCGGTAGCAGCAGGAATGAATACACCGGAATCAGCAGCGTGAACATCGAATACCAGTGCGTACCGATCAGAATGTATTGCAGCGGGATCAGGATGAAAAACGCCGAAAACAAGGCGTTATGGTCACCCCGTCGGGTCGGAGTCAGGGTGATGAACTCTCTGAGCGCGAACAGTGAGATGAATCCGAACAGGACGACCGTTGCATTGCCGCCCAGCAGGTAGGAAACGAAGAAGATGATGACCATCCCCCACCAGGCATTCACGCGCTGATTGAGGTTTTCGATGGTCGAGACAGCGCCTTCTGTGTTGGCCCGCCGGGCCAGCAGTCGACCGGCCAGCGAAGCTATCGCCAGCAAGCATGCCAATCCAAAAAAGAACCACAAAAACTTTGCTTCAAGACTCATTTCGACAGCCCCACAATGGCGTTACGCGCGCGTTCCAGAAACACCTGTTTATCCTCGCCAGCAATCCTTTCCATCGGATTGCCGATACGGATCGTGCAGATGATCGGCAGAGGAACGTGTTTGCCTTTGGGCATGGAGCGATGAAGGTTTTCCAGGTAGATAGGCACCAGGTCGACATCGGGAAAGGTCTCGGCCAGCCGGAAAAGACCTGATTTGAATTCCCCGGGCAGTGCCTCGGATGACCGAGTGCCTTCCGGAAAGAAGATGATCGAATGACCCGCCTGCACCACATCGAAAATGGGCTCCAGCGCGTTTTTACCGGGCGCCGGTTTACGGTCAATCAGCACGGCATTCAGGCCTTTCTGGGAGATGTACGACAGAAACCGGTTCTTTCCCCAGTAATCGGCAGCGGCGATCGGCTTCACATTCAACCTCGCCTCGGGCGGCAGGGCCGCAATGATGGCCAAGGTGTCCATATGGCTGGTGTGATTGGCGAAATAGATTCGCTGACGCGTGAGATCCGGTGGGCTCTCCCATCTGGCCGTGACGCCAATCAGCAATCGAAGAACAGAAATCAGCGCATTACTGATCCACATGGTCGGCCCCTTTCAGCTGCCTGGCGATCGCCAGCGTTCGTGTGACGCAGGTTGCGACTGAGCCAATGGCGATGACAGCCAGCGCGATCAACAGTACGTAGTGAGTGCCATAAACGTTTGCTTCGATGGCATTCAGCAGCAGTCCTGCGGTCATTACGGCCATTCGATGCTGCTTGGCCATAGGGCCGATGAAGGTCTGCTTGAGGCCAATCGAGCCGCCGAACACCCTCACATAAGCCGTCAGTGCCGCCGCCAGGGCAGCGAACCATCCGAGGTCGGATTGCCCAATGGCATACCCCAACCCGACGATCAGCAGGCTGTCGGCAATCCGGTCCGGGAATTCGTTGTAGAGACTGCCGATATCGGACTTCTTGCCGCCCTCTATCGCCACCATCCCATCGAAGAGGTTGCACAGCAGGCGCAACTGAATGCCGATCGCGCAGCAGATCGATCCAATGACACCGCTATCAATATTGAGCGCCACGGCGCCGGCAAACGCGAAGGCGATACTGGCAACGGAAATCTGATTGGGGGAAATGTCTCTTTTCACCAGAATGTCGGTGATGCGTCTTGCCCAGCCCGCAGAGCGCGTCTTGATGGGCCTTCTGTTGTCATCCACTAGCCAATATCCCTATAAATGATGAGTTACTACGTGTTGCATTGTAATGGCGAGTTGCGCCGACTACACCCAGCAATTGCAGTCTTTGCTAACGAACCCTGCTCTTCCCAGACAAAAGTTTTCACCTTCATTTTTCGGGACGTCGTTCCGACCTTAAACCTCGAGACAAACCCTCAACGCACGTTCGTTTTTTTCTCGGCCGCATGCTAGGTTGTACGATGACCGATAAGTGATATTTCACTCTCGCTCTGACGACCCACAACAACAAGGAAACACCCATGAAAAAAGTGAAAGTGCTGATTGGATTCTTGTGCCTCTTCAGTGGCTACGTAGCCGCCGCCCCTGCTTCCGTGGACAAGGATGTTGCGCAAGCCGTCGATCATCTGACGCAGGCCATGTTGCACAAGAACATTGCCGAACTGAAAGCGCTGACCGCCGAGAACCTGACCTACGGGCACTCCAGCGGGAAGATCCAGGACAAGAAAGCATTCATCGACGATATCGAAACCGGCAAAAGCGCGTTCAAAACCCTGGAAATGCAGAACCAGACCATCACCGTATCCGGTGACGTGGCGTTGGTCCGCCATCACTTCTCGGCACAAGCGCTTAAAGGCACCGAAGTGGTGCCAACCGAAATCGAGAACTTCCAGATTTGGCAAAAACAGAAAGGCCATTGGTTGCTGGTAGGTCGACAAGCGTTCAAGTTCTGATTTTTGTGTAACGAAGGGGACATCGGTCAGCCAGGCTACGGTGTCCCCTTTTACTGCAAGACGATGACGGTTGACCGGACACTTGGGTTTTACTCAACCCGGCAGACCGCTAGAGTGGCGCGACCGACACCTGAGAAACGATGAACATGGATGCACTTCACCAAGGAAGTTGCCTGTGCGGCGCAGTGAAATATCGAGTAGCCGCCGAGCTGAAAGCGGTTACCCATTGCCATTGCAGCCAATGCCGCAAGAGCCACGGGGCAGCGTTCGCGACGTATGCAAGCGCGCCCAGGTCGGCGATTACGATCGTTGCGGGAGTCGAGACGCTCAAAACCTTTCACTCGTCTGAAGGCGTCGCCCGACAGTTCTGTGGCGAGTGCGGCTCTTCGCTATTCTGGTCTGATTCCAAAGGCGAGTATTCGGATTGGCTGTCAGTGGCGATAGGCACGCTGGATACGCCGTTTCTGAGTGAAAAACAGAAACACCTGTGTGTTGCATCGAAAGCGCCGTGGTACACAATCGAGGATCGGTGGCCGCGGACTGAGTGAGCGCTTTCGGCCAAAAAGCGAAAGCACATGAGGTACATTGAGACCTGATCCCAAATTCACAGATGGGAGGGACCGTATATGACGACGCGAACTGAAACTGCCATCCTGGCCGGTGGCTGCTTCTGGGGCATGCAGGATCTGCTGAGACGTTACCCCGGCGTGCTGTCCACGCGGGTAGGCTACTCGGGCGGCGATGTGCCCAATGCCACTTACCGCAACCATGGCACGCACGCGGAAGCGATCGAGATCGTGTTCGATCCGGACCAAATCAGCTATCGCCAGATCCTCGAGTTTTTCTTTCAGATCCACGATCCGACGACGACAAATCGTCAGGGCAACGATGTGGGTGTGAGCTACCGCTCGGCTCTCTTCTATCTCAACGATGAACAGAAGCAAGTGGCCGAGGACACGGTAGCCGACGCTGATGCATCTGGCTTGTGGCCCGACAAGGTCGTCACTGAAATCGTGCCCGCTGGCCCGTTCTGGGAGGCAGAGCCGGAACATCAGGACTACCTCGAACACTATCCCAACGGCTACACGTGCCATTTCATTCGGCCAAACTGGAAACTGCCTAAACGAGCGTGATGGTACGGCCAGAAGCGGTCCCGCCTGCAGCTATTGGCGAGACCGCTTCACGCCGAATACCCATGCTCCCCCGCCGGAAAAGCGCCCCCCTTCACCGCCGCCACATACGCCTCCAGCGCAGACTGAATGCTGTCTTGCCCGGCCATGAAATTGCGCACGAATTTCGGCGTGCGACCGGTCAGGGACAGACCGAGCATGTCGTGAAGGACCAACACCTGGCCGTCGGTTCCCGCCCCGGCGCCAATGCCGATCACCGGGATGCGCACGGCCTGGCTGATCTGCTCGGCCAACGGACTGGGCAGGCATTCCACCAGCAACATCGCAGCACCGGCCTCTTCCAGGCGCAGGGCGGCCTCGACCAACTGACGGGCCCGAACCGGATCGCGTCCCTGAACCTTGAACCCGCCCAGAACGTTGACGGATTGCGGGGTCAAACCCAGGTGTACGCACACTGGAACACCGTTCTCGGTCAGTCGGCGGACGGTGTCAGCCAGCCAGATATCCCCTTCAAGCTTGACCATGTGCGCGCCCGCCTTCATCAGGCAGCCGGCACTCTGCAATGCCTGCTCAAGGGTGGCGTAACTCATGAACGGCATGTCGCCGACGATGAAGGCACCGGCATTACCGCGTTTGACGCAGACGGTGTGGTAGGCCACGTCTTCGACCTCCACCGGCAAGGTGCTGTCGTGACCGTGCAATACCATTCCGAGGGTATCGCCGACCAGCAACATCTCCACGCCGGCACTACTGGCGGCTTGGGCGAACGTGGCGTCATAGCAGGTCAGCATGACGATTTTCTCGCCGCGCTGTTTGAGTCCTTGCAGAGTGGTCAAGGTGATATCGGGCATGACTAATGTTCTCGTGCTGTGGCTGGAAGGATCAATCGGACACGGCGCTGCTGCGAAATCCGGGTGAGCACGAATCTCGGCGGTGCAACGCATTGAGTCAGTGGTCGAGCGTTTACGCGGGGTTACACCAGCGCGAAGGCGAAATACCGAAGGCCTTCTTGAAGTGCCTCGTCATGTGGCTTTGATCGAAAAAACCCGCATCAATCGCCGCATCCGACAGCGCCAGCCCCGCTTGGGTGAGCGCTTTCACCCGGTCCAGACGCCGCAGGGTGAGATAGCGGTGCGGACTGGTGCCGAAGAACACACGAAAGTCATTCGACAGGCTCCAGCGATCGCGCCCGGCGCAATCGGCCAGGTCGTCGAGGGTGATCGGCCGATCAAGGTTGTCGTCAATGTACTCGCGGGCTCGCGCCGCAGCGGCGAAGTGGTGGGCTGTCCGGCCGGGAGACTGGCCCGCGAGTTCTGCCAGGGTTATCACGAAGGTGTAGAGGGCGTCGTCTTCCGCCAACGAATCCAGATCGTCACCCAGCGTATCGAGCAACGCATCGGCCGCAGCGGCCAGACGCGGATCCCGGGTGACGCCTGCCTTGAAAAACGGCAGCGGCTTGCCCTTCACAATCTGCTGAACCAGGGATGGCGGTACGTACACGCCGCGATAACGGAAACCTGCCTCGGAGCCTGCGCACCCATCATGTGATTCGTCCGGATGCACAATCATGGTTTCACCGGGCAGGCACAGTTTCGACTCGCCCCGGTAATTGAAACGGTGCACGCCGGCGACGGTTCGGCCAATGGCGTACGTGTCGTGCCGATGAGGGTCGAAGGCGTGCGCGCAGAAGAACGCTTCGAACCGCTCAAGCTTCGAAGTCTGGGGAGCATGTCTGACCCAGTCTCTTTGCGAAGGGTGATCTTGCATGGTGGCGCACCGGTGCGATTGCAGATATGTACCTTCGAAACCATAACACGACGGATCGACACGTAGCTCAACCCGGTTCATGTCGCCTGAACGTGCAGGTAGAACGCGTGGAACATGAAGAAAGCACAGACCACCAGCGCCAGGCCCATCAGACGATTGAACACCGTGAAGTAAGACTCACGGGTAATTCGCCGACCGAGGATGGCGCCCAGCAGCGAATAGACACCGGGCGCCCCGCCACCGGCGATCGCCAGCAGCGCAGAGACGATCGCGATGGAGGCACCGGTGATGTGCGCCGCCGGCAACATGACGCTGGTGATCGGCAATACCACCATGATGCCTTTGGGATTCAGCACCTGAATCAAAAATCCGTTCCAGAACGTCAGGGTCTTTTGCGCCGCTACCGGGGCCTCGCTGGCCTCCCCCGGCACCACCGTCGTTGCGGTGTAAACCTGATAGGCGAGATAGAGCGTATAGAGACCGCCCACCAGGGAAATGTAAGGCAGCGCCCCTTGGGAAATAATCGCTTCACCGGTGTAGCCGAAGAGGATGAACAGCACCAACAACGCGCAGCCCACGCCGACGAAGAAGCCCAGGGAACGCCGAAATCTACCTGTCAGCCCGGCATTCAGCGCCATGAAATTGACCGGGCCGGGGCTGTACATCACGCTGAAGGCGTAGAGAAAAATGTCCATGACTTGCCTGTAATTAACCCAGAAACGCGGTACGAATCGTGGAGTCTACGCAGGCAATCTGGTGCTTGGCTTGTACGTTTGTGGGTCGCGAATTAGCGGGTTGACGCCTGGCAACAACCCACTTATTGATTGAACACGCTCATCGGTTTTTCCGGTTGAGAACGCCTCATCAATAAAAGGATTATTCAGTGATCAGCTTCAGACAGCGCGCCGCCAAAGGACTGCAAGTGGGCGACAGTTTCACGGTATCCCGCCGCTTCAGTGAGCAAGACATTCAGCGCTTCGCCACCATTTCCCGCGACTACAACCCGGTGCATTTCGATGCGCGTTTCGCCGAGGCCCGCGGCTTCAGGGCACCGGTTTCCCATGGCCTTCTGACGGCCAGCCTGGTCACCGAAATCGGTGGGCAGATCGGCTGGTTGGCGTCAGGCATGATGTTCCAGTTCAAGAAGCCGGTGTATGCCGGCGACACCATCACCTGCCATTGGGTGATCACGGGCATCGACGAAAAGGACCGTGCCACGGCGGCCATCACGATGACCAACGAGGACGACATCGTCGTGCTGGAAGCACAAACCAGCGGCGTCGTGCCGGGCGTGAAGGAGCGAGAAATCCTGACGCAGATGCTGTGCGAAGGTGATCCCACAAACGGTGTAACGGCCCTTGGCGAGTGACGGCTTCCCGCGCATCTGCGAAGAGTCAGGAGACAAGATGATTTGTATCGCTGTGTATTTTCGCGGGCGATCTTACACAGCGTTACACAACCACTGAATCAGGACACATACGCAGTACATGAAGGTGAAAAAGTGGGCGGCGTCGAACACCTGGCGTTCTCCGATGAACCCAGGCTAAAGAGCCCAACACCCCACCAGGAGCCACCTCATGATCAATGAAATCGATACCGTACTTTATACCGGCAAGACCCACACGACCGGAGGCCGTAACGGCGAGTCGCGAAGCAACGATGGACGTTTGGACGTCAAGCTTTCCGCGCCTGGCTCGTCAGGGAGCGGCACCAATCCCGAACAGTTGCTGGCTGCAGGTTGGTCGGCCTGTTTCATCGGTGCAATGGATAAGGCGGCTGTCGCATTGAAGGTGACCCTGCCGAGCGACGTCGCTGTCGATGCCGAAGTGGACCTGGGCAAGACCGAGGATGCTTTTTTCCTCCAGGCGCGCCTTAATGTCAGCCTTCCGGGTCTGGACCCTGCTGTTGCACGGGCGGTGGTGGATGGCGCCCACCAGCGGTGCCCGTACTCCAAGGCGACCCGTGGCAACATCGACGTCACGATCAATCTGGTTTAATCAAAGCACCCCGTGCGGCGCTGTTCACTTAAGATCGGGGTACATATCCGTTTCTGTGGTGATGGCTGATTACGGTTTCGCTTTTACAGCGAGTCACTTGGAAATACGGAATGCCGCCCAACCCCAAGTAACCAAGGGCTCTTGCCCCGCCATTCGGTGCCTCGCCTAGGCTCGGCATGCCCTCACTCCGGCATTGCTCCGGGGGCCCGCCGCCATCGGCCATCCATGGCCGGGGGCGGCTACCGCGGCATCCTTGCCGCGGTGCCCCCTGCGCAACGCCTGCGTTCGGCCTCTGGGAAAGGGGCAAGCAGATCAAGATCAAGCAACGGCAAGATCAAAAGATCGCAGCCTCGTTTCACTCGACAGCTCCTACCGGGGAGAGGGGGTGCACGCACGCTCCTCACCACTCAACAGGCCGAGCGTTAGCTCGCCTGCAGCTTTTGATCTTGATGCACCGCCCCATCGAGAGGCCGAGTGGAGGTTCTGCGCAGTGGGCAACCCGGCATGGATGCCGGGTTAGCCGCCCCCGGCCATGGATGGCCGATGGCGGCGGGCCCACGGAGCAGGACCGGAGCGAGGGCATGCCGAGCCTGGGCGAGGCACCGAACGAAAGGGGCAAGAACCCTTTGGTTACTTTGGGGTTCTTTTCCAAAGTGACTCGCTGTAAAAGCGAAACCAATAGCCGCCATGACCGCAGAAACGGATATGCATACCGCTCAATCGTCCTCATGCAACTTGATACCGCGAGCGTGAAGCAGGTGCGGAACCACCAGGACCAGCAGCGTCAGCGCGAGGAACGCGGCCGATATCGGTTGCGTCACAAACACCAGCCAGTCTCCCTCGCTGATGGACAAGGCATTGCGCAGCTGCTTTTCAGCCATAGGCCCCAGCAGCATGCCGACGATCACGGGGGCGACGGGGAAATCGAAACGACGCATCAAGACCCCGCCCCAACCGATCGCCAACATCAGCAACAGGTCGAAGGAAGAGTGACGCATGCCGTACACGCCGATGGTGGCAAACACCAGAATGCCGGCGTTCAGGTACGGCCGGGGAATCTGCAAAAGCTTGACCCACAGCCCCACCAACGGAAGATTCAACACCAGCAGAATCACATTGCCGACATACAGCGAGGCCACCAGGGTCCAGACCAATTCCCCCGACGTCTGAAAGAGCATCGGCCCCGGTTGCAGGTTGTAGTTCTGGAACGCGGCCAACAGAATCGCCGCAGTGGCGGACGTCGGTATGCCGAGCGTCAGCAGTGGCACCAAAGAACCCGTCGCGCTCGCGTTGTTGGCCGCCTCGGGACCGGCAACCCCCTCGATCGCCCCCTCGCCCTTGCTGCCTGCAAACTCTTTCGGGTACTTGCTCAGTTTGCGTTCCGCCGAATAGGACAGGAACGTCGGAATTTCAGCGCCACCGGCCGGAATCGACCCGAATGGAAAGCCGATCAACGTGCCCCGTAGCCAGGCGGGGACCGAGCGTTTCCAGTCAGAGCGCGTCATCCACAACGAGGTCAAGCGGTGCCGGCCGGACGCTTCTTCTTTTTGATACAGCAGGCTGTACAAGGCTTCACCCACGGCAAACAAACCGACCGCGACGAGCACGACTTCGATGCCATCCACCAACTCCGGCACCGCCAAGGTGTAGCGGGCAATGCCCGAGGTCGAGTCCAGACCAATCAAGCCGATGGTCAGTCCAATCCCGAGCGAGACAAAACCGCGCAGCATCGAAGCGCCGAGTACCGCAGACACCGTCGTGAAGGACAACACCAGAATCGCGAAATACTCGGCAGGACCAAACTTGAGCGCCAGCGTGGCAACAATCGGGGCAAACAACGTCAGCAACACCGTCGCGATGGTGCCGGCAACAAATGAGCCTATCGCGGCCGTTGCCAGGGCCGGTCCTGCGCGGCCGTTGCGCGCCATGAGATTGCCTTCCAGGGCCGTGACCATGGAGGACGATTCGCCGGGCGTATTGAGCAGGATGGAAGTGGTCGAGCCGCCGAACTGCGCGCCGTAATAGATACCGGCGAACATGATCAAGGCGCCCGTAGGATCGACCTTGGCGGTAATTGGCAGCAACAGCGCCACCGTCAGCGCCGGCCCTATACCCGGCAAGACCCCAATGGCGGTGCCGAGCAAACAGCCGATAAAGCCCCACATCAAATTGATCGGTGTCAGCGCAGCGGAAAAACCAATGGCCAGGTTCGCGAGAATTTCCACCTTGTTTACCTCCTTCGGCCCGGGTCAGATCCAGGCATTGACGAGGGGCGGCAGGGAAACCCCTAGCCCGGCGTTGAACAGCCAGTAAATCGGCAGGGTCAAGGCAATGCCGATGGCGAGGTCTTTCACCGGACGACGACTGCCAAAACCCCTTGCCGAACAGGCGAACAGCAGCCCGGCGGCCAATACGAAGCCGATGAGGTTAATCAGCACGGCCACCCCCACAAGCCCCGCCGTCACCCAGGCTGCGCCGGATTTGCCGCCGGGCAGCGCTTGGGCGGCTTCGTCATCGTGGTCTGCCAGCTCGCGAAAACCACCGGTGACGGCCTGATAACACAGCAACAGACCGACGACGCCCAGGAACACTGCAACGGCGTACGGATAGACGTGGGCTCCCAGGATGACGAAGCCCATCTCGGGAGGAAACCGGAATGCGCCCACCGCCAACACGGCGCTGATGGCAATCACTCCGACGCCAATCGCCAGTTGCACCGGCACTATTGCGCGAGGCTGAGTCATTTCGAAACCAGCCCCACCTCGACCAGCATTGCACGCAGACGCACATGCTCTTCGTCGACGAATTTGCCGAACTCATCGCCGGTCAGGACGTTGGGTGACCATTTGTTGGTGTCGATATTTTCTTTCCAGACTTTGCTGTTGGTGGCGGCCACGACAGCGTCGATCACTTCTTTGCGCTGCTCGGGCGTTAGGTTCGCGGCACCGTAGACACCCCGCCAATTGCCGATGGTCACGTCGTAGCCTTTCTCCTTGAGGGTCGGTGCATCGATGCCTTCAATGCGCTCTGGTGCGCCGATGGCGAGTACACGGAACTGGCCGTTTCTGATGTATTGGCCAAGCTCGGCATAACCACCGGTGATCACCTTGATCTGCCCGCCCAATGCCTGAGCAACGACTTCACCCCCGCCCGCGAAGGCGACGTAATTCACCTTGTTGACCGGGACACCCATTTTTGCAGCTAACTCGGCAATGCCGATGTGATCGATCGACCCCTTGGAGCCACCGCCCCAGGAGATACTGGTCGGCTTGTCTTTGAAGACTTTCAGCAAGTCCTCCAGGGTTTTGAACTCGGACTCCTTGCGGACGGCAATCACGTTGTATTCGGTAAACAGCCGAGCAATCGGCGTTACGTCCTTCAAGGTGATTTGCGGTTTGTTCTGTTCAATGGCAGTGACCATGATCGCACCGACAACCAGCAACGCATTCGGATCGCCCTTGGTGCTGTTGGCGAACTGCGCCAGCCCCAACGTCCCCCCTGCTCCGCCCTTGTTCTCGAAGGTGGTGGATTTGGCCGTGTTGGCCTCGATCAAGGCTTTGCCCAGGACCCTGGCGGTCTGGTCATAACCGCCACCCACAGAACCCGGGGCCATGAACTTGACGGTGTCCAGCGCAAAGGCCGGTGTCGCGAGTGCAGCAGCGGTAACGGCCGTTGCGACGCAGCGGCTGAATCGACGGAACAAAGCGGACATAAGTTGTCTCCCGAGACTTTTGTTTTTATGGGCACCCGTTGAACGTCGATCAGGGAGCAAACCCTGATCAATGAATATCCATCTCGGGATAAGCGTAGGCCATGGTTAGGGCCATGACATACAACAAAGAATCTCTTGGAATAAGACCGGCCTGTACTCCTGAGGGCGTGTCTGATGCGACGCACCCAAAGGATTGTGTCGATGTTGTTATGTGTTGGTTTTTAGCTTGGTCCACAGACGAGTGCTCAACCGTGCGATGGCCGCAGGCAACTCCTCTACGGTAAACAACTTGTCCAACACACGTGTCGGCGGGTAAATCGCCAGATCCTGCTTCACCGCCGGAACAACATACTGATCCGCCGCAAGGTTGGGGTTGGCGTAATGGATGCTGTTACTGATGTTGGCAATGACCTGAGGCGTCAGCAGGTAGTTCATGTAGGCGTAGCCATTCTTCTCGTGCGGCGCGCTCTTGGGCATGACCACCATGTCGAACCACAGCGTGGAACCTTCGTCAGGGATCGAATAAGCGATGTCGATGCCGTTGTTGGCTTCCTTGGCGCTGGCGGCCGCCTGCACGATGTCGCCATTGAAACCGATCACCGCGCAGACATTGCCGTTCGCCAGGTCGCTGATGTACTTGGAGGCGTGGAAATACTGGACGTAAGGTCTGATTTTGAGCAGCGCCTGCTCGGCTTTCTTGTAATCCGCCGGCTCGTGACTATGGGGCGGCAGCCCCAGGTAATTGAGGGTTATCGGCAGGATCTGCGTAGGGTTATCGATAATCGCCACGCCGCACTGGCTCAGCTTCTTGATGTTGTTTTCATCAAAAAACAGATTCCAGGAATGGGTGACATCGGTGTTGCCGAAGATCGCCTTGATCTTCTCGACGTTGTAGCCAATACCCGCCGTGCCCCACATGTACGGATAGCCGTACTGGTTGCCCGGATCATTGACCTCGAGTTTTTTCATCAACGCCGGATCCAGGTTTTTCCAGTTGGGCAACTGGCTTTTGTCGAGCTTTTGAACCGCCCCGGCTTTGATCAATCGGGACAGAAAATGGTTCGAAGGGCTCACCACGTCATAGCCGGTGTTGCCGGTCATCAGCTTGGATTCCAGCACTTCGTTGCTGTCGTGAATGTCGTACGTGGCCTTGATTCCCGTTTCCTTGGTGAACGTGGTCAAGGTGTCGTCGGCGATGTAGCCGTTCCAGTTTGAAATATTGACGACTTCGTCGGCGTAAGTGGCTGCCGACAACGTCGCCAGCACGACCATCAGGGAAATGTTATTGACGCGCATGTTCAATCACCGAGTGTTTGATGAGTTTTTATTTTTTGATCGCCGGGTGTTCTAGATTTCTGTTTTGGCCCTGACCGCCTCCACGCGCATTCGAAGCATGGCACCGATATCGAGCAAGGGGCGCGGCGGCAGCCAGCCCGGTTGGGCCCTGCGCATCATCGATTCGAGGATGGGCGAGCTGTCACCCGATGCCAGTTCGGCGAGCAAGCGCCCCCAAAGGGTGCCGCGTGCAACGCCCGAACCATTGCAGCCGGCCACCGCAAACACACCTTCGTCGACCTTGGCGAAATACGGTTGCCCGGTGCGCGAAGCGCTCAAGTGTCCGGTCCAGGTGTATTGAATGTCCTGCTCGTTCAAGAACGGGAAGCGTCGTTGCAAGCCGAGCACATGGTGTTTGCGACGGTGCAGCAGCTCACTGTCGGATAAATCCCGAGAACGGTATTCCGCCGTGTTGCGGATCATCACGCGACGGTCCGGGGTCAGTCGCACCGTGGCGCCCAAGGGCCGGGTGGACAGCACGCCCCAAGGCTCAACCGCGCCGATGGACTTGAACTCGGCGTCGCTGAGCGGTCGTGTCAGGCTGGCGCTGAGTTCCATCGGGAACGTCCCGCTGTCCTCTATCCCTGAACGTGGAATGAACGCGTTCAGACACACCAGGACTTGCGTGGCCTCGATGCTTCCATCGGTGCCATTGGCGCGAATACGCCCTTTGCCTAAACGCTCCAGGCCGGTGATATCGGTGTTCTCAAACAGGGTCACGTTGGCCGGCAGCGTATCCAGCAGGCCCTTCACGTATTTCGCGGGTTGCAGCAGTGCGTTGCCATTGCCGCACCAGATCGCGGCCTGGTAATGCGCGGTGCCCAGTTTTTTGCTCAGCGGTTCACCTTCCAGAAAATGCGCAGAGGCACCAACAGCGCGTAGCGTTGCCAGTTTGGCGGCGACATCGGTCAACTTGCCGGGATCGTTGACGGCGAAGAAGTAGCCCGAGTCCCTGAATTCACATTCGATGCCCAGACGAGCGATGCGCTGGCGCACTTCGTCACTGGCGACACGGGAAATCGAGGTATCGACTTCAAAACCCGCGAACCCCGGGTTACCGATCAGCTCATCCTTGGCCGGATGCTCGTGCCCTACCACGAAGCCCGAATTGCGCGCCGACGCGCCCTGCGCTGCCCGCTGTCTGTCGACAATCACGATCCGCGCCTGAGGGTGCATTTCAGCGAGGGTGTGAGCGGCGCACAGCCCGGTGATACCGGCACCGACAATCAGCCAATCGGCTTTTTGTGTGCCTTTGAGAGCATCGCGAACGGGTGAACTCCCCGCCTGCGCAATCCAGCCACATACATTGGTCATGCATCACCTCATCTGCCTGTCGTTCTGCAAGCACCGCACATGACGTCATCGCATGAGTATTTCCGGCCGGCGCTGGCTAGAGCTAGAATCTATAAGGCCTGTAGTGATACAACCAACGTTATAAAATCATCGAGCCATTCAAAAAACGCATGGATAAAATTCACCACGTTCCTTCTCTCCAGGCTTTGCAGGCACTGGTCGAGGTCGCAGGCTCGGGCAGCTTCACGCACGCGGCGCAAAAGCTGTGCCTGACCCAAAGCGCAGTGAGCCGAAAAATCCAGCAGTTGGAGAGCCATTTCGACTTGCCGATGTTCGTAAGGAATAGCCGCAGTGTTCGACTGACACCGGAAGGCGAACAGGTACTTGCGACCGCCCGAAGTATCCTGGCGCAGCTGAAAACCCTTGAAGATCGGCTGACACCGCAGAAACGACCCTTCCGCATACGCATGCATGTGTCGCTGGCGGTTCGATGGTTGCTGCCAAAGTTGAGCGAGTTCTATCGAAGTCATCCGCAGGTTTCGCTGTCGATCGAAACCGTGGCCACGGAAGTGGTGGAACCGGCCATCGACAGCGACGCCTACATCCTCTATCTGCCAGAGCCGTCCCGCGATCCTGACTGCCTGACGTTGTTCGAGGAGGCGCTGGTGCCGGTGTGCGCCCCGGGTCTGGGCAGCACCTCCCAGCCGTTGGAGTCGGTGGCCGATCTCGTGCGTTTCCCGCTGTTGCATCGCTCGGCGGACAAACATGACTGGTTCCGGTGGCTGCACGCCAATGGCGGCCAGTCACTCGAGGACTACCGCCACATCCCCTTCAACCTCGACGAGTTGGCGCTCGATGCGGCGGCGCGAGGGCTGGGGGTCGCCATGACTGACCTGACCCTGGCAGGCGAATCACTCGAACGCGGCGTACTCGTCGTTCCGTTCGGCCATCCCTTGAAGACCCGCGGCATTTACGCCTTGAACCTGCAACCTTCCGCCGCTGCTCATCCAGCCTGTTCGCTGATCATGCAGTGGTTCACCCAACAGGCCGAACAGCCAGCAGGCGAAGTTTGACCACCTGGGATTGACCACTACGTTCCGCGCCCCAACCCTTCTGTGGCATTGGCAAACGCAGCGCTCGCCTCTTGAACCAGCCTGCGCCATTCAGCGCTGTTGATGAGTCCGGTGCGCTCCATCTCATCGGCAGCCTTGAGCAACGCGTCATATTGCTCTTCGGCATCCATCCGGATTTCGGGCACTTTCAGGAGCTGATACCAGGCCGCCAGGGCTTCGCTCTTTTGATCATCACTCATGCTCAAACTCCCAAAGACAGTCTTCGTTTTGAAGTTTTTTCATGGGTGGCGTTCCTCGCTCCCGACATACGGCAGGCAGGAACGCGGCCACCATCGAGCTGCAGTCGAGCCACCTGTCTTTGGTCTCCCACGCCAAAGAAATCGCTGACCTGATCCTCCAAGCCGCCGGTCACCCACCGTCACTTCGGCGCCGTTTCGTTTCAAAATTGTCATTCAATCCGCCTCTGAATAGAGGGAATCATCATGAAAATGTTAATCCTCGGTTTTGCTGCTCTCCTTGCCACGGGTTTTGCGTTTGCCGACACCCAGACCACCGAACCTGTCATCCACGACAAGACCGGTTTCTTCGTCCACGTGGATATCGCCAACGACCTGTCCAGCAATATCATCACGCAAGATTGCGGCATCGTCCCCGCGCAGCTGATTTACCTCGACCATCAGGGTCGCAAGCACGTGCTGGATTACCAGGTCCAGGGCATGGGTTGCATTGGTGATAATTGATCAGACGCCTGCACTCATAGAGGATCGGGCTACATTGGCGCCACTGGCTGACCTCTGTAGCCCGCCGCTCGCTACATGTCTCATTTTATTTCCCTGCTTTGACAATCGGCGCTTGAGCTTTAGCCTGTCGCAACCTATAAAAATTATAGGTAACTGGGCGCAATGAGTGAAGCGAAGGGTGGGACAGTCAACGGCTAAGGCTCGATCGGCGTAGGAGCTGCCGCAGGCTGCGATCTTTTGATCTTTTCCAGACCGCAGCAGGTCAAGATCAAAAGATCGCAGCCTTCGGCAGCTCCTACAGGAATCGTGCGATCTCGATCTCGATGTCGACGAAGACGGGAGATATCTCGTCATAGTGACCACGATGCAAAGGGAGAGATAATTTGATGTACCACTACGTTGAGAGCGGGCTACCGAACGTCTGGCTTAGCAACGGCTACAGGGTGAAAGAGACGGCCTATGGCGAGTCGGTTGCTATCACGGATGTCGAGGGCCTTCACGACTTTATCGGCAAGACGATTGCGCAAAAACCGGCAGCTCTGACCGGTGCAGAGTTTCGGTTCCTGCGTAAAGAACTGGGTTTGTCTCAAGAAAGGCTGGCCAGCATTGTCGGGCTGACCTCCCAAGCGGTGGCGATCTGGGAAAAGACTGACAAGATTCCAACTGTAAATGATCGCTACCTGCGCGGGCTTTACCTGGAAGCCAAGACTGGCGAGGCGGATCTGATGGCCGCCATTAACTCGATCAACGAACTGGATCATGAGCTTCATAAGCTCAATCTTCAGTTTGAAGATGGATGGCACAAGCAAGACCAAACGTGCGCCTGACAAAGACCTGAATTACAAAGCCCGGACGTGTACCGGGCTTTTTTCTTTTCTTTTCTGCGCTTTCGATCTGCTCAAGTGGATCTAATATCTACTTCAATTGAAATGGCAAAAAACACCAGCGCCCTTGAGCAGTTTCGGCATAGGCCAATAACGCTGCCGACTCTAGACTCGCCCCCATAAAAATACTGAAACGCAATCGAATCCAGGGGAACCCGCATGAACCCATCCGACATTTTTGTTATCAGCGCCGTCCGCTCGGCCATCGGCAGCTTTGGCGGTTCGCTCAAAGATGTGCCACCTATCCAACTGGCCACTGACGTTTGCCGTGCCGCCATTGAACGTTCGGGGCTGGCACCTGAACACATTGGTCACGTGGTGATGGGGCATGTGATCCCGACGGAAGCACGTGACGCCTACATCTCTCGTGCCGTGGCGATGAATGCCGGCCTGCCGAAAGAGACGCCCGCCTTCAACGTCAACCGCCTCTGCGGTTCTGGTTTGCAGGCCATTGTCAGCGCAGCACAAAGTTTGATGTTGGGAGACGCAGGCGCTGCGCTGGCAGGTGGCGTCGAATCCATGAGCCGCGGGGCCTATATATTGCCGCAGGCGCGCTGGGGCGCACGCATGGGTGATATGCAAGCCATCGACTACGTGCTCGGCGCTCTGCAAGACCCGTTTGGCGGTTACCACATGGGCATTACTGCGGAAAACATCGCCGAGCGCTATGGCATCACTCGTCAGGCTCAGGATGAGTTGGCGCTGCTCAGCCAGCAACGGGCGGCCCGGGCGATTGCTGAAGGGCGGTTTACCGACCAGATCGTGCCGATCGAAGTGGCGTCCCGCAAAGGTACCGTGACGTTTGCCACGGACGAGCATGTCCGCGCCGAGGTCAATGCCGAGCAATTGGGCAAAATGAAACCGGCCTTCAAAAAAGACGGCAGCGTCACCGCCGGCAACGCGTCGGGCCTCAATGATGGTGCCGGAGCTCTGATCATGGCCACAGGTCAGATGGTTCTCGATCAAGGTCTCAAACCGATGGCCCGACTGGTCGGTTATGCCCATGCCGGAGTGGAGCCAGAGCTGATGGGGTTGGGACCGATTCCCGCCACCCGCCTGGTCCTCAAACGCGCCGGTCTGACCGTTGCCGACCTGGATGTCATCGAGTCCAACGAAGCATTCGCGGCCCAAGCGTGTGCCGTGGCGCAGGAACTGGGCTTCGACCCGGAGAAGGTCAACCCTAACGGTTCGGGGATTTCTCTGGGCCACCCGGTGGGCGCGACCGGTGCGATTATCGCCACCAAGGCGATTCACGAACTGCACCGTGTTCAGGGCCGCTATGCCCTGGCAACCATGTGCATCGGCGGCGGCCAAGGCATCGCCGTGTTGTTCGAACGCGTCTGATCGGCCCAAACGAAGACGGCGCCCCAATGTGGGCGCCGTCTCGTTTTACCGCGATGGAATCAGTGCGCAATGCACATCGATTTCAGCTCGGTGTAAGCCTCGATCACTGCGCGACCGAACTCGCGCCCCCTACCCGATTGCTGACCAGGCACGACCTTGCTGCAGACACCGCGAACGGCCCCGCAGCAGGCCGGTCGGTATCTCGACGGACTTCATTTTTTCAGGCCCGGAGGTTCTACTAAACTACTCAGAACTACGCAGAGTCAGTGAATGATTTCACAGTACTGCTAAAGTGATAGCACGCGTCGCCACATCCTCCCAAAGCCAGTAATTTTCGAAGGTGGGTGGCTAATCACGGTGACGACAACGCTCTCAAGCGAGGGCAGCATGAACTGAATCCCGTCATCATCGAGCGAGGGGCAGCAGACATGAGGTCTAAATATGATATTTGAGCCCAACAGTACCCGTTCTGTTCTCCAGCGAAGAAGCAGCACCAGTATCGTTATTCAGGCTGGTCTCGATTGTGTTGCGGTGACCGGCGTTGCGTGGTTTTTGATCAATTATCATATCGGCTTCTTAACGCAGTCCTATGTCATCCTGCTCCTGCTGCTGCTGGGGGCGTTGGCCGTCGTGTACGACCACTATGCTATTTACCGCAGCAATGTTGGCTTTACCGTCAAAGCCTTCAAGCTTTTGAAAGCGTGGACTGCCACGTTTGGCTTTCTCGTTGCCATGGCCTTTCTGACCAAGCAAAGCGAACAGTACTCGCGTTTATTGGTTGGGCAGTTATTTGTTGTTGGGTATTTTGCTCAGTTACTTTTGCACCTCGCGACACGCGAGATGCAGAAGAAGTTTTTGGCCCACTCGACTCAATTGGAAAACTCGCTCATCATTGGCTCGGGCGAACTGGCCAGCTATCTTCACAAGAAAATCAGCAATAATCCCTGGCTCGGTGAGCGCATAGTCGGCTGTGTGTTGATTGGCGCGGACGATGATCGGGGAAAGGAAAGTCTGGAAGGCGCGCAACGTCTGTCGATACTGGGCGATATCTCCGACCTTGATGAGTTAGTTGTTAAACATGCCATTCGTACCGTCTATTTCGTGACCCCTCTGGGTGGCTCAGAGGTCATCCAGGATGTTTATTTAAGGCTGTTCGATAAACACATCTCTGTTAACTGGGTGCCTGACATTTTCTCGTTGCGCCTGATCAACCACAGTGTTCGCGAAATTGCCGGCATTCCCGTGCTGACCTTGTCTGAAACTCCGCTGATGGGGATGCGTCTGTTTCTGAAGAACCTTGAGGACAAAGTCCTGGCCTTTCTCATTTTGGTTCTTGCAACGCCACTCCTGGTAGCCGTCGCCATTGCCATCAAGCTCGATAGCCCCGGCCCCATATTCTTTCGTCAGCAGCGCATGGGGTGGAGTGGAGAAGCTTTTCGGATCTGGAAGTTCAGAAGCATGGTCGTCCATCAGTCGGAAGACGGCATCGTCAAACAGGCGCAAAAGAATGACCCGCGCATGACCAGGGTGGGAGCCTTTATTCGGCGAACCAGCCTCGATGAACTACCGCAGTTGTTCAACGTTTTGATGGGAGAAATGTCTCTGGTGGGACCTCGCCCGCACGCTATTCAACACGATGTGCAGTACTCGCCCGACGTCTCTGGCTACTTTGCGCGTCACAACATTAAACCGGGCATCACAGGCCTGGCTCAAGTACGTGGTTATCGTGGTGAAACGAGGGATATAGATCAGATGATTCGGCGTGTTGACTCGGACATCGAGTACATCAACAACTGGTCGCTATGGCTCGATTTCGTCATTCTTGTACGAACCGTGTTTGCCTTCTCCGGCAAGCATGCCTACTAGCCAGTCTTGAGTACCTGGGCAATCTCAAGGCCCATTTGATGCGCAATAAAAGCGAGGGATACGGCCTCGACGTATCAGGACGGAAAGAGATCCAGCGTGCGCTCAACTTCATCGGGGTCGATTCTAAAACCATTTTCCTCTGGTGTACCGACCACAAAACCAAAGTTCTGCTGATCACGATCCGTTAGATATTTAAAGAAACAGAGAAAGCGATTAGGCGGCTGCAATACCAGCAGCGAACCACCTGGCGGGAGAACATTAACCCCATGGACAAGGTGACTCCCCTCGACCCCTATCACGGTTCTGGCCCCGGCGCAGGTCGCCACGATGGTCGAAACATCGGACGTCGCAGGGTCGAGAATGCGAAAACCTCTGCGGTCACGTAGCCGTTCAGCCAGCTCCATCTCATTGCGTAACAATCGCAGTTCACCCCTGCCACCTCGCAGAATGAACACGCCGGGGTGGGAGCAAACTGTTACGTGTGATAACAGCTTTTCCCCCATCTCACGGAAACGCCGGTGCTTATGTCTGTTTTGGCATAGATCGTCAAAGATCACGAGCTCACGAAAAAATGCGTTACGTAAATAAACGGGCCTCATATCAAGCCAGTTCTCATAACCGGGAGTGTGGAGTATGCCGTGCCTTGCTGTAGAAACACTATCGGCCGAGGGTAGCGCGGTCACCGGAACGCCTTCTTCACATGCCAATCGATAGGTTAAACAATCATCCATCAACCACGTTCCAAACCACTTGATTCCCCCCGCGGTGCAATACACCGCCCCGCGATTGATCTCGTTTTCTACTCGAATATTTGGTAACCAACCGGAACCCGGTGACAACCAGGATTTGGCATTGCCTTTGTAGAGCGTGCCATCGATTAACCAGACATCTTTAAGCAGGTAACCTCTAGTCGGACCATGTTCAACACGACCGACGCCTTCCATTGTGCGGCGGGGATGCTCGTGAGGATAAAAAAGCTTCTCTTCCCATCCCGTAATACGCTCGAGCTGATTTGGCAAGAAAAAAGCGGGCGGAGCAATCGTGGTGTCGCCTGGAGAAATTTCCCACGCTTTCACGGCTTGGCTTTGCAGGGTTAAGGACGATTTGCGGGTGAGCCGTGTGTTAAACATGTGTTTATACGCAGCAAGGCTCCACTTTGATTGGCTGTCACTCGTCAATGCATTGAATTCCGACATATGCACCCCATCCAAATTTAGTTACACAGAAACAGCGTGCATGGCCAAAACTGCACTTCTTTAAAATCAGCAACCTGTTCAGGTGGATACGATACTTTCCAGGACAGGGGGTGACTTCAGATGAGCGTAGCGACTGCGCAAGGTGTCGAGAAGCGTTTCTCCCGGCGCCCTGGAACAATGAAGGTATATTTTGAAAAGGCCACCAAAACCCATTTCGCGGTATCGATTAGCAACTTCCCCGTCACTCGGACCGTCCGGCAACCCAAGATGAAGTGTCAACTGCTTGCCTTCGACAGCAAATAGAGGTGTCTCCCAAAGAAATTGCGCTGCGCCCACCTTGGGCAGTCGAACAAACAAATAGCCGTAATTGCCCAGCGTATCAACATCACCGCCTCGCCTTCTTTTCCACTCAAGAAGTCCATCGTCCGGGCGAGCCAGGCACGTTCCGATATCATAATAGTCAAAACCATTTTCTATCGCCCACTCCAGTGCCATGAACGTGGTAATCGAGTTAATTTCACGTAATTTCTTAGCATCTGAAAATACAATATCGGGGTAGCCGAAACGGACGGTGCTCCAGTAGCGTTTTCCTGCCCGGGTAATCACGCACCCAAGATGGCATGCAACAATTTCATCCTCCAGCAGTACTAGATCGAGCCGCCCGGCGCTTTTTGCCACCCGTTGAACTTCACGGGATTCAATTTGAGAGGCCGCTGCTCCATGCCTTGCGCTGGCATAGGGCTTCAGCATTTCCCGATCTGCGATTTCAATTTCGTCATCGTTCAAGGCCTGTTTCATACGATAGCGCAACCGGTTCTTGCGCAGATTTCGACGCAACTCGGTATTGTACCTGGCCGTAATATCCTCAATTGACCGGCTCAGCGGAACGACAGCACTTAAATATTGAGGCACATATAATGCACCCAAGGTCGGCATTTCACTGACCCACACTGTCCGCTCTGAATTATCCAACTTCAATTGGCTATTAACCATTTGAGATTCAGCGCCCAGTAGAACCTTTACAAATTCCCGCTGTGTTTTCCTGCCCACATAGAGAATGTCATAGGTGCTGTCTTCGCGCAGTTTGAATCTGCCAATTTCCCAGCGCCAAAAACATGCCCTCCCCCCTATATCCTGCAGCCAGGCGAGCGCTTTCCTTAGCTCAAATCGCATTGAAGGAGAGATTAACTGACGTATTAATTCGGCTATGTATTTTTTCATTTGGTTATTAGCACACTTCAAGAAATGGCCATTTGAGTTTACAAATCAATAACCGAACTACTCGAAATGAGCGCTCGACAGCCGAGCACTTTTTTTCAAAATATGCGGTGTCTGACAACATTTTATTGACGCCAATCTTAATGATGAAAACGACCCCGAATATACCCGTCAAGTCGATAATTCCAACTTGAGTAAAGGTGCTACGTCGGGGTTTTGCAAGATATTTCAGGCGTGTTTTTTATGGCGCCAGCCAAGCGTCAAATTCTTGTAACGTCAGGAATCCCTGTAGATTAACGTGCGTAACAAGAACATCGGATTACCCACCACATAGCGACTGAATAATCGCTTTGGCTCACCTATTAGCCTGAACAGCCACTCACAACCGAGACGACGCACCCATTGCGGAGCACGAGTGACCTTGCCGCCAAGAAAATCCAGAATCGCCCCTCCGCATACGACCAGGCAGGGCACGCCGCTGACGGCTAACCTGGCAGCAACGGCTTCTTGCTTGGGCATGCCCATACCCAGCACAACCAGTTCCGGCTGAAACTGCCGGGCAAGGTTTATATAGGTATCCACCGGCGCGAAACCATGGTGAGCAGAGACGATGTTGACCGCAAATATCGCTTCGCTACGCTGCACCGCGTTGGCTAGAAAGGGCTCTTCAGTACCCCAGAAAGCCACACGCCGGCCCTTGAACGCGGCCAGCAACCTGGGAATGAAATCGGTGCCATTCATATTCAGCCCCGGCTCCAGGCCGAGGCGACGAAACAGGATGGCCATGCCGGAGCCATCCCGTAATAACACGTCCGCAGCCAGCAGCGCGTTAAAGTAGTCGGTATTGGCCGCCACCAGATTCATGGCATGGGCATTGGCGAACCCGAGCACTGTCGTCACGTCAGGTCTGGATAACGCATCAATCAATGCTTGCTCGTCATCAGCATCGCTGACCACCCTGAGTTTCCGGGTAATCGTTTGCCAGCTGTGCTGCCAGGATAAAGCACGCATTAGTTGTCATCTCGTTTCGAACGCACCCATTCAACCTGGCGCTTAAGCAAAAATTTGAGATACAGAGGAATTTTCTTCACGGCGTAGAACGGCGCATACAACAAGGCTGAAAAAGAAATAATCCCGCGACCAAATTGGCTCCATGCCAGCAAGATAGCCCCCCCCAATATTGCCACCCCGGAAGAAGCTATCAATGCTGGCGCCAAAGCTCCGGACAGCATAAATACCAACCATGCCAGACCAAATACCGCCCCCAAGGCCAACGTCAACAAGGCCAACGGCGGGACCAGCAAATCCAGCGTCATCGCCAGCAGACTCCCGTTACGCTGGCCAATCGACTCCACCAGCAACTTTGGCGTATCCCCGAGAATTACCCCTAAGTGACCATGTTCCCAGCGCGTACGCTGGGTAGTTAAGCCTTCATCGCTGCGCGGAAAGTAACTGGTTACCAGAGCATCGGGGCAGAACACAGGCGGTTTGCCGCTTCGGCATAAATCCAGGCCCATCTTCAAATCTTCAACGATGTGGCCACTGGCCAAATTGATCAACGTCAGATCCCGCCAGACGAAAGCCATTCCCGTGCCCATTAGCTGACAAGGCAAACCAAGTCGGGTCCAACCCTGCGGCCGTACCCGATTTTTCACACACCAGGCAAACTCTGCAAGCCGCACTTTTAGCCCGGAACCTGCTGGAGCAAGCATTAAATTAAGGGCTTGCGCTGGCCGCCCTGAGTCGATGCAACAGATTGCCAAACGTTCAATAGAACCCTCGGCCACCTGGCAATCCGCATCGATAACAATCATGACGTCCGGTGCATCGCTCGCCAAATGACGCACCCCACAGTCCAGCGCATAACCCTTGCCACGCTGCTGATCATTTCTGCGCTCCACCACCTCGGCGCCCGCCGTGCGGGCCTGCGCGGCTGTGTCGTCAGAACAGTTATCCGCCACCACCAATAGGCGATCACCCAAAAGCAACTGCGGCCGAATGCTATTTAACGTCGCGACGATGATCGAGGATTCATTGTGTGCCGGTATCAACACCGCCACCCGCGGTCGAGATCCTTGCGCCGACGAGCGCGACCGTGCAGGCAGGCAGGCCATCAGCACCTGCACAAACAGCACCAACACCGGCAGGAGGATGAGTATCAGCAGGGAGCTGAACAGCCAACCAAGTAATGTGATCATGCTTGCGCCCTAAACAAATTAGCCAACTTGGCCGCTTCGGTATCGATGTCGTGTCGCTCCAGCACTCGCTGATAAGCCGCCTCGCCCATCCGCTGCAACACCTCGACAGGTTGCGCGAGGCAGTCCGCCAGTGCCGCCGCCAACTCATCCACCGCTCCAGCGGGAAACAACCAACCGTTCTCACCCTGTCGCACTAACTCGGGAATGCCCGCCACATAGCTCGTCAATACGGGTCGGCGCAAGGCCATGGCTTCCATGATGACCACCGGCAATCCCTCGGCGAAGCTCGGCAACACCAAGGCCCGCGCCGCAAGAATCTCCGCCCGCACCTGATCGCTGCTGATCCAGCCGGTAATTCGCACCCGCGCCTGCAAGCCATGCCGTGCAATCAGGGTTTCGATTTCCGCGCGCATTTCTCCATCGCCGGCCAGTACTATTTCGAACTCCACGTTTTGCGCTGCCAGGATGCGGGCGGCCTCAAGCAGCAAAAGCTGACCCTTCTGCTCACACAAACGACCGACACAAACCAACCGCGGCGCGGATGGCACGGCAACGGCCGGCACATCGTGAAACGCCCGCTCCAGCCCACAGTGCACCACCTTTACCCTTGGCCAGTGCGCATGAGCCACCCAGCGAAACAGCTGGCTGCGCCCATAAGAACTGATAGCAGCGACAAAAGCTGCGCGCCGGACTTTCTCACCCAAATGAATAAACTCCGGTTTGTCGAACTCTTCCGGGCCGTGCACGGTAAAACTGTACGCCGGCCCACCAAGTACATTGGCCAGCATCACCACCTCGGTTGAGTTGGTGCCGAAATGCGCATGCACATGCTCGGCACCGAACGCCTGCAACCACATCAGCACGCGACACGCCTCGGACAAATAAACCAAATGGTATGGCCAGGGACGATCTGCACGCTGGCCCATGCGTAGCGCCAGCCACAACGCCGAAAAAAAGCGTCGCGGCTGGGCGCGCAGCACCTGCAGCACAGGCACCAACAGCTCTTTGACTCCGCCCTGCAGCACATACTGGGTTTTATCGCGTTCGGACACGTCCTCGGCATCCACCAATTCGGCATCCCAGCCACGCAGGGCAATGCGCTGCACCACAAACCCCTGACGTTCCAACGCCAAAATCTCGCGACGAATGAAGCTATGGCTGACTTTGGGGTATTGATTGATGAAATAAGCGATACGCATAGGAACCAGACTTAGTTGTCGTTGCGGTGGATTATTACTGCAAGTAATCCCACAGTAGTACAGGTATCAGGAACGTCAACTAGCCACACGACTGCTGCCATAACTACCTATCAATACGCTGTCTATCTTTTTAAAGGTGTCATCCAGCAGCTCATAACGCCTGCGGTACATGGCACGTTTTTTTGAAGCAATACTGTCGAGCGGTTTTCTGGACAGCATCATGGGAATCTCAAAAAAATCTTCGCGCTCTGATGGAGTCGCTCCATGCTCTAACCAGATCACATCATAATTTGCCGCCAGTTCCAGAGCTTTGTGAGCGCCAAAATACGGATGACGATGGTGGCGATACCCATCCCCTACCGCATAAATTTTTTCAACACCGATATTGATGGCAATGTATTTAATAACTTCGATCAGAAAGCTTCTTGGCCGAAGGCCTTCAAAGTCTTTTGTCAGGTCCCTGTAGATACTCAACGACCGTTCACTCTCGATGCCTTTATGTATCCCTTGAACGGCACCGATAAAAATACATAACTCAGTGTCCGTGCGACACAAAGTGAAGGCTATTGATGCAATGCGCAGATCCCCCTGAAACAAGTTCAGCACCAACTCCCCTTCACGCATAAACCAGAAGGGACGATCCAGCACCAGGGAACAACCAGCAGCAAACTCCGACAAATCACTCAGCATCAAACTGTCACTTCGCCCCCACAGCAATAGCTGCGGACAGCTTTTGGCAACCACTTCGTAATGCGAGGCCAACACACTAAGTTTATTCTTGGGGCTCCAGCTCTTGCTGATGTATGGCCAATGAACAACGCCTACACAATCCCCGCCTAATTTCTCAACACCGGACTTACCCAAGGCGTTCGACATACGCCCGCAAAACAACTTTAGCTCGGACCAGTTCTTTGCAACCAGCACCAACATTTTAAACTTATTATTCAATGCCCTTAAAGAATACCCGGCATGTAAAAAAAACACGCTCTTTACTATCACCCAATTATTCATATAAGTCTCACTTGTATTCGATCAACGCCGTCTTGCCGGCGCCGAATCTGTTCAGTAGAAACTTGACTTGCCCGAGCATCTCGGGAAATTTCCCCAGCACGAGAAAGAAAGCCCGCAGCCAGTTTTCGCGCGTGGACCTGTCGCCCCCGCGGGCGAGGCGCACAACCTGCAATGGATAGACCAGCAGCAGAAGTAGCCCAAACCATCCAAACACCAAACTCGCGATAACAGTCGCCAGCGGGACACCCAATCCCCAGAACCAGGCACGGCGCGACTCACGCAACCAATGTTGCTCCGGTGCGGCACCATGCAAAAATGCGCCCTCGGCAAAGGCATAACCACCGCGCAGGGTACGCTGCCACCATTGGCCGAACCGGGTCATGGTTGCATCGTGCAAGGTCATTTCCTCGCCCAGACGCCAGACCTTCCAACCATTCCCACGCAGACGTACGCACAATTCAGGCTCTTCCCCGGCAATAAGGCCCGGTCGAAACCCGGACACTTCGGCGAAGGCGTCAGCCCGCATCAGCGCATCACCACCACATGCCTTGGCCTCACCTACCGGCGTATCCCATTCGAAATCACACAGTAAGTTGTAAACAGAGTGCTGCGGAAAACGTTCACGGCGTCGTCCACAGACCACCGCGACGTCAGGATGTGTATCAAGAAAGGCCTGCGCCCGGAACAACCAACCGCCGACAACCTCACAATCACCGTCGACGAACTGCACATAACGCATCGCCGGCAATGAGCGTTGTATGCAGGCAAATCCTTCGTTGCGCGCACGCGCAGCCGTAAAGGGAATCGTCATGTCCAACTCGACCACCTCAACCCCAAGCCTCAGTGCCATCTGCACTGACCCGTCCGTTGACCCAGAGTCGACATAAACAACCTTCTGCGCCGAACCGACGAGAGAAATCAGACAACGCTCAAGCCGTAGGCCTTCGTTGCGACCGATAACAACGACACCCATACCCATAGCCATGGCGTTCACTCAGCGACGCAATTGAAGTAATCCATCAGGTGGTTCATGAGAATTCCCTCGATTCTGCGTACTTCCTTTTCTTGATAGTCGCAGGCACGCCCACTGCCACCGAGTCGTCCGGTACATCGGTCAGCACCACGGCATTGGCACCAATCACGACATTATTGCCAATGCGGATATTGCCCAGCACCTTGGCCCCTGCTCCGATATCAACATTGTTACCCATCACCGGAGCAATCGGCTCACTCACATTCTTGAGGCCCACGACAACGCCATTGCGAATACGGCAATCATCGCCGAACTGCGCATAGCCACTGATCACGATTCCGCCGAAATGATCGATGACGAAGTTGCGCCCGACCACAACCTCACACGGCAACTCGATACCCGTGACGATCTGCACCAGTTTGAAGAGAACTTTGTATATAAAGGAGAACAACTTACGTAACAGTGCCGGTCGCACACCGTAACGCCAGCGCCCAAAGCGATAAACCACCATCACCCAAAACCCCTGAGCCCCCCAATCTCCGGCGTATGCACGCAAGTCCGCACGTATGTTTTCGAACATAACTGGCTCTACCGTGTTGGTTGGCTAGCGAATTTGGTATCACGCAGCAACGCCCAAGTCACACGAGTATGCTGCCAACACGCCCCTAAAGCGGCCCGACCACGGCCTTTCAATAGCGCCTTGAGCGCCACAATCAGATCACCCAGACTCACCAATAGCATATGTGAGGCCAAACCAGGCAGACCGTGGTGCTTGCGGAAGTACAAAAGCTCACTTTCGATTTGTATCGTGGGTAGCTGGCGACTAACCGCATTGAGTTTATCAACAGACTTGGCACTTTCACCGCCGATATGCACCACCGTGGTATGCGGGTAGTAAACGACCTTCCAGCCTGCCTGTTTAACGCGTTTGCAGTGATCTATCTCCTCGAAATAAAGGAAGTAGCGCGGATCGAACAAGCCAACCTGGTCGATGACTTCACGGCGGATCAGGTAATAGCACCCGGGCACCCAGTCGCACTCACGCACCGAAGCATGATCCCAGGCCATGTCGTCGACTCTTTTCACCACAGGGAAAAAGCGTTCAAGCCCTGTATGCGAAAGGAAGACATTTAACGGCGTTGGAAAATAGCGACAGGAGGGCTGTAAATCACCCTCTCGTCCAACCAATCGAACGCCGAGGACACCGCAATCAGGATGAGTCTCCATGTAGTCGAGCGTCTTGCTCAGCGTATCCGCAGCAACAAAGGCATCGGTATTGAGGAGCAATGCATACTTGCCCTGCAGGTGTTCAACCAATTGATTATTGGCACGCCCAAATCCCACGTTATTTTCATTGGCCAGTTGCAATGCCTCTGGACAAATAGTTGCCAGACATTCCAGCGAATTATCGACAGAGGCATTATCCACCACCAAATAGCGCGTGCGATCCACACTAGTTGACTGGCGTAACGCATTAAACATCGGTTGCAACAACTCCGCTGTATTGTAATTAACCACCAACACATCAAGGGGAGCACTAACCATTGGGTTGCTCGCCAAAAAAGTGTTGTGCTCTCATTGCTATGAGCTTCGGTTCAAATGCCGGGTCGTATACACCATTGCGCTGCCTGATAAGGTCAATCCACGGATAAGTGGCGCTACGCTCTTCGACTTTCGCCAATACATCTTCCAAGGTACAGATTACCTTGGCTGGATTACCCCCAACCACTACCCCAGGCGGAACATCTTTTATGACTACAGCACCGGCTGCGACAATCGAATTAGGGCCAATAGTCACACGCGGCATGATGATAGAGCCATAGCCGATAAAACAATTATCAAGAATATCGATAGGGCCGACAGAGTCAAGTTTTGTATTAAAGCGCACCTCGAGCATGCCGACTATTCCATCGTGGCCGAATAGCGTGCAACAAGATAAACCTACATTATTTCCGAGTCGTACTAGCGAAGGGTCAGTTATGTTGGCAGCAGGATTGATCCATACGCCTTTACCGATGGAGTGCAGCCCTCCCCACCGAACCATATGCTTAGCCCATTCATACCCGTCCGGTTTACAGAATTTTTTATAGAGCGGGGTCCCATGCCCCGTTGTTTTTGCAATATAAGCAACAATACGTTTCAGTAGACCAATCATCCTGTCAGCCTCATTAATTCAGCGATAGACATCTGTGCCAAGGTTAGATACACCCTGATTCTTCATTACCACTACTCTAAGAGTAGACGCTTCCCTAAAATCCAACATTCAAATAATCCCCACATGCTCCCACTCAGGAATACCTGCCCACCGCGGGCCCCATCTGATGGTTGAGATAATCTGCGAGCCTTAGAGCAATTTGCAAAAGAGGCATCGTGGGGTTACAGGCACCGCCTGTAGCGAAAACACTGCTACCCGCAACGTAAAGATTCTCAACACCAAACACTTTGCAGTTCTCGTCGACCACACCAAACTCAGGCGACGTCGCCATCCGCGTGGTCCCCATATGATGAGCATGGGGATTGAGCTTCAGTGGCAAATCGACGTCATACACATATTCTTCCAACTTGACGAAGCCCAGCCCTGTGTCGGCAAAACACTTTGCCACTTCGAGCCCTATGGACTTGACGGTTTCCCTGTCTGCAGGAGTTAGCTCCCAATGAATCTTGACCTTCCTCATCCCTAACGCATCTCGCTCGTCGAGCAATGAGATGCGGCTATTGGGGTTGGGAAACTGCTCGATCAGCGTGCCGAGCACCCCATCTCCAGGGCAATCGAACTTGGCAATAAATTCAATCTTGCGCTCTGCACCCACTTCACAAACGAGGTTCTCGAAAAAGCTCTTGATGGCAGACATTCGCCCATAGGATTTCACTTCAGCGACAAGCGTGGCCGTCACATTCCCTTTACCTGACTTGTGCTCCATCACGAATGCATCGGTCGTGAAGTACTCCTTCCGAGCATCTGTATCCTGCCCGTCGCTCAGGATAAAGGTTCCCATTTCGACGTTCAGGTGCTCCATGAAGCATCTACCGACGAAACCATCCTTGCTTACGATACCGCCAGCTGCCAGCGACTCGCTGTTGAGCAGGTGCCTGGCATTCTCGATTGCGCCTGTCGCCAGAATGAATTGTTTTGCCGTGATTCGCTCGCGATGCAACTCGTAGTCGGAGACGACTATCGTTGCTATGCGGCCGGTCTTGTTGTCGAACTCAAGATCGACGCAATTGCAATGGATGAAGACATCCAGCCCCTCGGTTTCATTCAGTTCCCTGGCATATTTTCGTGCAAATCGCGTCGGTGGGCTTAACAGGAAACGATCAGCGTCAAAGTCGGTGCCGTCCAAAGTCGCATTGATAGCCTTGAATCCGGAGTGCGGCGGAAGATCGACAATATCCATGGCCGCCGACAGATTGCGCTCGATCTCGGAAAACGCGATGGGCCAACCGGGCACGGGCACCGGAGGGCCTACGGTAAAGTCCGACTTTTCGAATGGACGGCATCGCCCGGCCCAGTGATTGGAGGTCCCGCCAAGATAACGCAGGCGTGTTTCATGAGCGTAGACCTCGAGGCCTGATGATGAGACCTTGTAGAGGTTCTGCGAGGCCGGCGAATACTCGTGCCCGCCGCCCTCGACAAGCACCACACGCCGACCATTACCGGCTAAACGCAAGGCCAGCGTAATGCCGGCCGGCCCCCCACCTATGATGCAGACGTCATAGCGATCGCGGAGCTCTTTCTGCGATTGGTAGTCTTTGATCATGCGTGTGCTTGCCGAAAATGCTGGGCAGGCAGTACCCATCCGTTGATGACAACAAACTCGGATTTAGCAGCAGAAGGCCGGGAAACGGCTTTGGAAAATCCGAACATGAGCCCTCCAATACTCAACAGAGCAGAAGCGTGGAGGAAGCCTCTGCGCCCCATCACAGAGGTATTCAAATCAGTTTCTCTCATGATTCAAAGCTCCACGACACCGAGAATACGTTGGAGATTTCAACTACAGATCAAGGCCACATTTTTTTGGCGACAGCCATCAATACCTCAATGGCGACGCGGTGCCACAGCTTTGGAAACATCAAGAGAAATAGATCAGATCAAAGCCATTTAACAAAATCCGTCAATAACTCCCCACACAATGCCCCCACCGCCAGCATTGGCAGCACCACCAGTTCACGCTTGAGACTGAACATCCCCAGACGACAATTGACATAAAAAACCAGGATAAGCGTAGGGAACGTGTACAGGGCAGCGCCCCAAATCGCATATTTGACCCCGCCAATCGCCAACAGCAGAGGCAGCAGCACCCACAACGAGACCACGCGAATAATGTTATCCATGGCTTGGTACTTGGTGAGTCCCAAGGCTATCCAGACCTGATTCGCCAGCATGTAGCGCATTGTGAAAAAAGAGAGTGAAAGAATGGCCATCATGTTGCCGGCCTGAGCGTAACGCTCATCGTACAAGATGCTGATGAGCAGTGGACTGCCAGTCCAAAACAGTCCACATAAAAACAGACAGGCAAGATCGAGCATCAATTTCAAGCGGTAGTACAAAGCGTGGAGCCGTACGGTGTCATTCGTTCTTGAGGCCTCACTGAAGGCCGGCAAGGCCACGGCCCCGACTACCTTTTGCAACGCAAGCTGAACAGCTCCCAAAATCAGCACGGCAATAGAGTAAACACCCAGTTCGCTGGCCGTCATGCTGCCGCCGAACCAGACACGATCACCGTAAATGGCCAATACGCCCACTGCCGACGACAACAGTATCCAACGGCCGAAGCCGACTAATTCATCGAGCGCAGTACGCTCCCACTGTAGACGGTTAGAAGGGCCTTCAAACCAGAAATGCCCCAGCAGCGTGTTGACCATCGATTGGACCAGACCTGCAATCACCAGCGACCAGATGGACCTGGTGAAGTAACCGATGCCCAGCATGACCAACAGCCCGACGACCTGAGACGCAAACTCGGTGAGTACCACTTTCTTTTGCTGGAAAGTGCGCACTGCCAGGTCGATTTTGGTCGACTGAAAACCAACGATGATTGCCGAGAAACCGGTCACGGCCAACACCAGCGGCAACTCGGGTGCGGCGTAGGTGGAATTGGTCGACCACAGATTGAGGGTCTGTGCATACCAAGCGAGGGCCGCGAGGAGAAGTGTCGAAGCAAAGAGGATAAAGCCGCGCACGATCTGCACGGTCCAGATGGTATTGAGAAACACCGGATCGTCGCCACGCGGGCTCTGGATGATGTTCTGGCGCAAGCCGACATCGGAAAGCATGTGCAGAACCAGAGAAACGGTGATGGCGATCATCATGATGCCGAACATCTCCGGCATCAGCAGACGGGCCATTATCAGGTTGCCGCCCAAGCGAAAGGCTTGAGACGTAACCAGCGCCCCGAGATTCCATGCCCCGGCAGAGATCGCGCGCTTACGAAGACCCAACGTTGGCGACAAATCAACTAACGACATAGCATCATCCCCGGACTCAATGGCTCAAAAGGAACTATAGTCGCGTTTGGCCATTCCACTAGCCGTCGCTCATCAATCAATAAGTCCAATCATCCATGCCTGAACACTTCCGAGCGTTAATCGTCATTCTGGTCCTTACTGGCATCGTATTTGCCATGGCACGTCGACCAGCAGCAGACCTGATTCCCGACCGTAATTTCACTCGTCGGCGCAATCTGTGGTTCGTATTGACGCTTCTGGCGTTTGTGTCGTACAGCTTCTGGGTGTACGCGGGCATTGCCGCGATCGTTTTGACCTTCGCACGAAATCGCGAACGCAATCCCGTGGCGCTATTTTTCCTTCTGCTGTTTCTCATCCCGCCAGCCACGGCGGAGATTCCGGGCTTCGGCCTGGTCAACTATTTTTTTGCCCTTAACCATATTCGTCTGCTGGCACTGTGTGTGTTGCTGCCGGCTTTTTTGGCTCTGCGCAAACGCGCCGACACGGTCCCTTTCGGGCGCACCGGGCCTGACAAACTGTTAGCCGCCTACCTCCTGCTGACGAGTCTGCTTTTCCTGCGCGAAACCACCGTCACCGACACCTTGCGCCAAATGCTCTACCTGTTCCTCGAAGTTTTTTTGCCTTACTACGTTGCCAGCCGGGCGCTGAAGAACCTCAGCGACTTCAAGGACGCTCTGTTCGGTTTTGTACTCGCCGCCATGGTGCTATCGCTTATAGGTCTCTTCGAATATGCCAAGCACTGGCAGCTGTACAGCGCGGTTGTCTACGCCATGGGCCTGCAATGGGATCCCGGCTACTTGAGCCGTGGTGGCTCATTACGCGCCAGCGTCACTACCGGCCAGGCCATTGCGCTGGGCTTAGTCATCAGCGTGGCCATCGGCTTTTACCTGTACTTGCAGGAGGAGGTACGTAGCAAAATGCAGCGCAGCCTCGGCGCACTGTTGCTCGCCGGTGGTCTGTTCGCACCGCTGTCGCGTGGCCCCTGGATCGGTGCAGCCGTCATGATCGTCGTGTTCATCGGCACCGGCCGTAAAGCGATCAAACGCCTGATGCTGCTGGCGGCCGCCGGGGCGATCGCCCTGCCCTTGCTGGCCATCGTGCCGGGCGGGCAAAAAGTGCTTGATCTGCTACCGTTTATCGGCACGGTGGAGGTCGAAAATATCACCTACCGGCAGCGCTTGATTGATAACGCCATGATCGTTATCCAGCGCAACCCTTGGCTGGGTTCTTTCGACTTCCGCAGCACACCGGAAATGCAGTCCATGATTCAGGGCCAGGGGATCATCGATATCGTGAACACCTATATCGGCATAGCGCTGTCGTTCGGTTTGATTGGCTTGACGCTTTTCGTGGTTTTTTTCGCCAGTGTCCTGCTGGGCATCCGCAAGGGGATGCGTTCGTTCCCCAACAAAGACGATGAGGCACGCCGACTCGGACGTGCACTTCTGGCGACACTGGCCGGGATCCTGATCACCATCGTTACCGTTAGCAGTATCACGGTCATCCCCGTGGTGTATTGGTCGGTGGCTGGACTGTGCGTGGCCTACGCTCAGATGGCACGCAGGTTCAAGCAGACCTCGACGGCCGTCACGGCGAGTACCCATCTCCAACTCAGGTAGAACCCATGATCCAGTTGTTTCGCCGCCCCCAGATTCTGCTCCTGCTGTTTTTTGTCATTTGGCCGTTTCGTACCTGGGCGTCGGACTGGGTCGTCAGTGTGGATGAGCGCAACGGCCTGCCAACGCTGATGCGTGGCGGCAGCCCGGTAGTTGCTACGACATTCTCGTTCTTTGGGCGCAACTGGGACTGGACGTATTTGCAGACCGAATTCAAGGTAATCACCCCTTATCGATACTCCCTTGCAGGTAAAAACCAAGCGCTGGATTTCGACTTGACTGCGCAGATTCAGAAGCAAAACGAGCAAAAACTGACCTGGAACTTTGCCCTGGATGCACACAGCGGGAAGTCTGGCGTTTCAGGGGGTGGCATCGTCTTCGAATTCGACCCCGCTCTTTTCGCTGGAGAAATGGGCGAGCCCACTTTGCTACCCGACAACCGCGGCTGGACCTGGGGCAATGCACAAGGTCGACGCATCGAAATGCGCTTCGAGCCCGCACTGGCGGGTGTGTACTTTGAACCGGGCAGTAAATCCGAGGTGCGCGCTTTTTTCTACAAGAACACGATCAAACCTGGCCGCCAGGATTTCACAGCCACCTTGAGCGTTTCTGGCGATGTGGCGGTCGGCCCGACCACTACCGAGCGCTTCGGGCTGTCGGACCCAAAGAACTGGCCGACTGACAAGCTCGACAGGAAAACCTCGCCGGTCGACCTGTCCTTTCTCAACGCTCAGGAAAAACCTGCAGGCAAGCGCGGCTTCATCAAAGCCTCCGGCGAGCAATTGCTATTTGCCGACAACACTACGGCGCGTTTCTGGGGCACCAACCTTTCGGCCTACACGCTGTTCCTCACGCCAGACGATGCAATCAAGCAGCAGGCCAAACGCCTGTCGGCACTGGGCTTCAATCTTGTACGACTGCACCACCATGACTCGCCATGGGTCTTGCCGAACATCTTTGGTGACGGCAGGGTCACGCGCAGCACTCAGCAACTGAGCCCGGAATCGCAGAAAAAAATCGACTGGTGGATCAAGTGCCTGAAAGACGAAGGCATTTATGTGTGGCTCGATCTGCACGTCCAGCGAGTCTTTACTGAAAACGACAACATCTATGGCTTCGATGAGTTGCCAAAAGAAGAGCAGAATTTTACCTATCTCAAGGGCTATTCCTATGTGAATCTCACCATTCAGAAAGCCATGAAGCGCTTTACCGAAGCCTACCTGACCCATGTAAACAGCTATACCGGTCTTGCCTACAAAGACGACCCGGCGATCGCCGCCGTACTGATTACCAACGAAAACGACGTCACCAACCACTTTGGCAACGCCCTGTTGCCAGACAAGAATGTGCCGAAGCACAACCGCATCTACATGGCGGAGGCCGAAGCCTTTGCCAAACAACACAATCTGTCTGCAAACCAGACCTGGCGCTCCTGGGAGCCAGGTCCCTCCAAGCTGTTCCTTAACGATCTGGAGCGACGTTTCAACGTCGACATGATTCAACACCTGCGTGGAATAGGCGTGAAGGTCCCCATCGCCACGACCAGTAGCTGGGGCCGCAATGGTCTGAACTCCCTGCCGGCCCTTACTGCCGGCGACGTAATCGATGTCCATAGTTACGGGGGCTCGGGACAGATAGAGAAAAACCCGCTCTACAGCGACGGCATAGTGAATTGGATTGCCGCCGGCCAGGTCATCGGCAAACCCTTGACCGTCACCGAGTGGAACAATGAGCCCTTCCCGACACCAGACCGTCACTCGCTGCCGCTCTATATCGCCGGCACCGCCAGCCACCAAGGCTGGGACGCACTGATGCAATATGCCTACAGCCAGGAGCCACTGGGGGGCGAAGGAGGGATGAGTGCCAACAACTGGCACGCCTATAACGACCCTGCAATGCTGGCCACCCTGCCCGCCGCCGCCTTGCTTTATCGCCGTGCAGACGTTCACGAAGCAACAACGACCTACGTCTTCGCGCCGACGCCAGGCACCCTGTTCAACCAAATGATCACACCGGCCAGCTCTGCTCTCCTGCGCACAGCCATGGAGAAAGGCAAGCTGGAAATCGCGATGCCACAGACGCCGGAATTGCCTTGGTTGCAACAGAGCGCTATCCCAAGCAAGGCACAGGAATTTCATGACCCTGACCAGTCGCTGCTGGACGCCAATGCCAGCGAGTCCACGACCGACACGGGAGAGCTAAAGCGCAACTGGAAACGAGGCATCTACACCATCAATACACCGCGTACCCAAGCCGCTACCGGCTGGATTGGCGGCGAGTCGATCAGCCTTGGCAACATTAAGGTTCAAGTGAAGACCGCCAACGCCAGTGTGGTGGTGCAAAGTCTGGACGACGCGCCTTTGGGACGATCACAGGATTTACTGATTTCGTTAGGCACCCGTGCCATCCCCCAAGACGTCGACAAAGTACCTTTTTACGTTGAGCCCCTCGAGGGCACGCTAACCATCCAGGCGCCGCAAGGCTTGACACTGTTCACCCACGGCATTCTGAGGCAAATGAAGAAGCTGCCCGCGACCTACCTTGATGGCCGCTATACAATCAAGTTCGACGGCTTGCAGGCGTCGAACTGGTTGTTCTTGAAAAAAGACGTCACGCCAGCACAACCTTAGGCGATGCGCAGCCAACCTCAACCTATGGAACAACACCTTGCGGTGTTGTTCCTCGAGGGCTATTTAAAGGGCGTCAAAATCAAACGATGGAACATAGCCTGCGCCGAGCAGATGTGGACATTTCGACGATACAAAATCATCACTTAATAAATCATCCGCACTTTTATACTTGTTCGTAAAAACCCCTGTGATATTTAAAAGAGTATGTGGCAAGGAGGATATGCTGATTTTCTGACTTTCTCTTTCCTTCAACTTTAGAAGCTTGAGCGATTGCTGGCTTGAAATATTATCGGATGCCCAGATAAATGCCGAAACCGGGAGATCGTATTTATTGCCAATCCCATGACCCAGTAGCCCTCGACTGTCATCCATCATGTTTTCACCATGATCCGATGAATAAAACAAGACAGATGGTTTTTTGCTTGACTTCAGCTGATCAATAATTGCGCTCAATAGCCAGTCGGTATACAAAATACTATTGTCATACTCTGCGGTAATTTTGTCTTTGAAGCTGTCTGTTGACGGCTTGAACTTATCGAATTGTTCTGGGTATCGGCGTGAATACTCGAAATGACTACCCTTGACATGAATGAATATGGCTTTCTTTTGTGTATCGCCTTTATTTAATATTTTTTCATATTCTGAAATCAATGCTCCATCATAGCTTCTCTCGAAATATTGACGATATTGTGCCTCTGCGGCTATTTGTGGAATTATCCCGCCAAAACTATCAACTTCCTGCACAGACAACCAATAGGTCATGTACCCGGCTGCGCGATATATACTCACCAATGATTTGGTTGACGCAATGGAGTCCCAATCCGATATAGGCTCAAGGCTCAGCATTGAAGGAACCGCGTACGAGGTATACGGGGCTGTCGTGCAGATCTTATTAAACTTGAAAATCCCCGCCTGCTTACCGAGATTCGGGGTTGTTTCCTTGTTATAACCGTAGAGGGACCAGTTCTGCGGCCGTGATGACTCACCGATCACAAAAACAATGGTTTCTATATTGGATTGATCCGACATACTGGTTATTTTTACATCGGATTCCCGACGGCGCTTGATAAGGTTCTCCGTCCCCAAATACAAGTTTGCAGTCAGGGCAATTTGCGACAAATAACCTACTGGCGTGCTTTGATCTTTTGCAAGGAGATCCATGACTGCAGATTTCCCGAAAGAATTAAGTTTGACAGTTTTATAAAAATACGCCCCATACCCCACTAGCAAGGCGCTAACAACCAAAACAAAAATACCTTTGTTTTTATATAATTCGCGCTTATGCAGGCCTATTAATCCAGCCCCATAGCAAAATATGAAAATCACCAAAACGATACTGATCGGCTGCCAATAGGTCGGCAGAAATTCGCTCGCCTCCTGATAGTTTGTCAAGCCAATAAATATATAGGCAGCGGTTAATCTCGAGTTGAAATTCAAAACCAAAAACAGATCAATAGCTGCTATCAAATAGAACGGCAGCAGAAGAATGTGAACCTTGAATTGACTGGATGAAATAAATCTAATTGCCAAAAGCCACAACACCGACATGCCCAGGGTGTATACGACCAATAAATCAATTTTAGAGTATTGATAGTTTGCAAGCGTTCTAACAATCAACGGTGATAGCAGAAATAACCACAATACTAAATTCGGCCATTCTGCTTTAAATATTTTTAATGAGTAATCGATAATTTTGGCAGAATTTTTCATTTGATAATAATTCTCGCAGGATGCCCTTATGCCTCCTCAGAGGGTAGCTTCAATTGGCGCGCTCGCTGTATCTTGTTCAAAATAATCTGTGCCTGCACAGCAATAGTGCCCAGGAAATCGGAGATCAGGATGAAATTTTTGGTGGTGGGTGGCGCGGGTTATATCGGCTCGCACATGGTGAAGCAGCTACTGAGTGCAGGTCACGATCTTGTGGTGGCAGACAATTTCTCAACGGGTTATCGCAGCGCGTTGAGGGGCGGGACATTGGTCGAACTGGACATAGCCGACGAACAGGCGCTGGACGCCCTGTTTGCGGGACACCACTTTGATGCCGTGTTCCACTTCGCGTCCTTTATACAGGTGGGCGAATCCGTCGCTGAACCTGCCAAGTACTATCAAAACAATTTCGCCGCCACCCTGACGCTGCTCCAGGCGATGGTTCGCGCCGGGGTTAAAAACTTCATTTTTTCCTCGAGCGCCGCCGTCTACGGTGATCCGGTGTATGTACCCATCGACGAGGAGCATCCCAAGGTCGCGATCAACCCTTATGGTCGCAGCAAGTGGATGGTGGAGCAGATGCTTGAAGATTTCGACCGCGCCTACGGGCTGAAATCGGTCTGCCTGCGCTACTTCAACGCCGCCGGAGCAGACCCTGAAGGACAGTTAGGTGAACGCCATGAACCGGAAACCCATCTGCTGCCACTGATCCTGCAAGCAGCCTCCGGACGGCGCGCAACCATCACCGTCTATGGCCGTGATTACGACACGCCTGACGGCACTTGCATTCGCGACTACGTCCACGTTGTCGACCTCGTTGCAGCTCACGCACTTGCAGTGGATTATCTGCTGGCAGGGGGTGCAAGCACGGCGTTCAATCTCGGTAACGGTCAAGGTTTCTCGGTACAGCAAGTGATAGATACCGCGCGCTACGTGACCGGCCAGGATATCTCTGTCAGCGAAGCGCCACGTCGCGCGGGCGATCCACCACGCCTTGTGGCCGATCCCCGCAGGGCCAACACATTACTTGGCTGGCAAGCGCAATTTGGCTCACTTGAACAGATAGTGGCGCACGCCTGGAACTGGGAGCAGAAGTACCCTTGGCACTGACCGTCGGCGCTAGCCAATAGCGCCGATCTCCTGCGGGTGATGCTCTAGTAGTAAGAGTGGTTTTCGGGCTCGGCTTTGTTCAACACCGTGCCAATCAGATTGGCTGTCCCAAGATGATGCAGGCTTTCCTCGATCTCTTTCTTGCTGTTCAATCCATTAGCGACAACGAGCAGGACACAGTCGAACCTGGGCAGGACGTTAATCACATCATCCGAACTCAACAACGGCGGCAAGTCGAAAATCACGACACGTGAGTTGTAGCGCTCGCGCAGATCAACAATCAAATGGCTCACTGCAGGTGATGACAGCACTTCGGTGGAAAGAGGAATCGGCTCACGCGTCGGCAGGACCACAAAGCGCGGCAAGGTCGGATTGACCAGTACTTCTTGCAGTTCAGCTTCATCCGCCAACAATTCATTAAGCGATTTATCCATCGGCAGACCCAGATACTCACCCACCTTCGGACGACGCAAGTCGAAGTCCACCAGTAACGCCGTCTTGGTCGTGTGATGCGCGATACTCATTGCCAGGTTTATAGCCAACACCGTCTTGCCTGCCTCCGGAGTCGGCGAGGTGATGGCGAGCGTGCGCCAGCCATTTTCTTCCATGATTTTTAGAACTTGTGTACGCAGTAGATCGAATGCCCCGCTCATATTCGAATTTTTGTTGTAAGCCACAATGCGGTTGCGCTCAAGGTGATCTGGTCGCAAAGGTACAACCTTGGTTTGCACATAACTGAGTGCATTCAGACCTGTGGACTGCGCGGTCGGTGTCATGGCTTTTGACGAGGTCTGTTGCTCGGCTTTTTCGGTATCGGGATTGAACATTTCCATGGCTATATTCCTTATGCAAACCGGCCCAGAGCTTTAAACATCAGAAGATCCAGAGGCATGTAGAGGAAGTGCAGGAGCACCAGAAAGATCGCGATTGTCACGACTCCACAGACGATCAATAGCATTCGCCACTTCCTGCGGCGTGCCAGTTCAGCCTTGGTGTGAATGTAGGGAATGGAAACCAATACGCGTCTACCCAGCACGCTGGCCAAGACCTGGGCACCGCGCACACGCTGACTCATCATCTCGAGGAGCATCACCAGCGCGCCGGCACCCACCGGGGCAAGCAAGAAACCCATGGCAACCACTTTTTTACGGTTCGGCCGTACCGGCTTCTCGGGCATCAGCGGCGACTCCAGAAGAACAAAACGCTCGGCTTTGTTTTCCTGCTCCAGGCTTTCGGAAATTTTCGCACTCATTTCCTTCGTGCGAATCTCTTCATATTTTTTACGAGCATTATCGTGGTCACGCATCACCGTAACCAAGCCGCGCTCGATTTGCGGCGTCTCAATAATTTGTGCCTCGTATTCGGCTATTTTTCCGAGTATTTGCTGCTTTTGATCGGCCAGTGACTTGATACGTGCTTCTGCTGCGGAGATCCGCGCCTGGGCCTTGGCAACGTCCAGATTGACCGAAGCCCCTGCACCAGCACCTTTGCCAGCCTCAAGTGCAGCAATTTTGCGTTTGACGGCACGCACGTCGGGGTGGGCTTGCGTATACAGCGCCTGCAACCGGGTGTACTCCGCTTTGAGGCTAGCCAGATCCTGTGGTTTATCTACTGCCGCACCGGATGTTCCAGGCTTGGTCGCTAGCCCGGCATTCGCGGCGGAAAGCTCCAGCTCATTGAAGCGCAACTCCTCACGGGCAGTTTTGTAGTCACGGTCAACCTCTTTAAGCTCGGTTTCGGCGCGCGTCAACATATTCATGCGCAGCTCCTGATGCTCGGGCAGCGCGTTGCTGTGTGCCTGCTTGAAGTCCGCCAACCGGTTCTCGAGGGCTTCCAGTTCCACCCTGAGTTTGTCCGCCTCCTGCGTCAGGAACTCTGTCGTTTCACTGGCGCGTTCGGTGCGCTGCTTGATGTTTTCATCCAGAAACAGCGTCACCAGCTCCTTGGCAACTTTGTTCGCAATCTCTGGCTGCCGGTGCTCAAAGGAAAGACGGAAAGCAATCGTCACCTCTCCGCGCCCCTTGACGGCAGCACTGACCAGGGAGACCACAATCGCATTGCGCATTTCTTCGATCTTCTCGCTAACGCTCAGTTGCCGACTTTGCGAAGCAAAAAGATTGTATTTGTCGATGATCCCTTCCAGATGCTCACGGGTCATCACGCGCTGGCGAATGACTTCGATGCGCTCATCGGCAAAGGTATTGTTGTTGGCCGCCACCAGGTCTGGCGAAATCTGTTGAGACTCCACCAGAATCGTGCCGGATGACTCATAGGTCGGCGGGAGAGAGATCGCTACCGCTATGCACACGCCGAGTATGACCACGAAACTCACGATCAACAGCAGGGCGTGGTGCTTGATGATAGCTAGGTAGTCGTTGAACGACATTTCGTATTCAGAGGCCATATTTCTCACACAGCTGAATGTCAGAGACCGGGATAACTATAGGTCAACGTCAGCCCGACGACGTTTGCAGTGGCATCCGGCAAGCCATCTTGCTGGCGTTGTTTGTATGTGTAGGATAGGCGTGCAATCCAAAAAGGCGAGAGTTCTTGGCTAAACCAGGCACTGTAATTTTTCAGGGTATTCGGCGTCCGGCCTTTGGCGTCTTGCCAGGAGGCATCGAAACCGGTGCGTCGGGTCTCGTCGACGGCATAGCTCCATGTCCCCCTCAGGGCATCAACCTCGACGAAACCACCGTCCCCGCTGGCGAGAGTGCTACGACTGGCGTCGATGCTGGTATCAATACGCTCACCGGCATATTGCAACATTAAACCGCCCTGGCCTTTGGGGCCGCTACCGGTGCCGGAGACTTGGTTGAGACCCACGTAGGCCGTCCCCTTAAACCGCTCGGAGAATTCGACATTCAAGCCGATCGCAGGGGTGTAGCTGTTCGAGGAAGCCACCGCAGACCCCTTGTCCGGCTCATAGCGCCTCACGCCCAAACGGGTGAACAGCTCGACCTGCTCACTCCATGCATAGTTCCAGCTGAAGCGGGTCGCCAGCTCGTCATAGTTGGTCAGTGAATTAATATCGTAAGTGACATGAGTGTAGTCAGTCTCGTTAACCAGGGTACTTCGCTCGCTGAGAGCAGTGCTCCAGTTGCCGCCCAGCAAATACATCTTTTGCGTGCCATCAGAGGCAACTACGCCGGTTTCCTGAACTACCGTGGAAAGCGTAGAGTTTTCTTCATACCTCGCCGTGAGTCCAAAAGCCCCCGTTTCGGTCTCGCGCTGCCACCCTAACCTTAATCTGGGATCTTCACGGTCCGAAACGATCGACGTATCCGACGAGCGCACGATATTTACCCCGAGACCGAACTGGAACTCATCCCGTCCGGAAGTACCCACGAGGCTGTAATCGGGGGCGATGATGGTACGGGTCACCCCCTTCTCATCACTCGTGAGCAACAGTGGGTTGCTGTCGTACTCGACCGTCGAAGGCACTGCTATAGCTGATTGCCAAGTAGCAGCATAGGCCATGTCCGAACACGACAAAGCCAGGATTGCCGTCGCAATCCCGGTCGTTCGAAATTCAAGCAAGATAATCCTTAGTGCCTCGCGCAAGGCTAAGGCACGACCAGCGTATCGCCGGCTTTAAGTAGAAAATTGGTGGTCATGTCTTTCCCTGACATCAACTCGCTATAGTCGACGCGCAGGATCTCTTGTTTAGCCCCATTGGACCGCACGACCTTAATGTCGTCTTTATCGGCGAATTTGTCGAGCCCGCCCGCCATGCTTATTACCTGCAGCACTGACGTTCGACCTGCCATATGCACGGGGCCGGGTTTCAGCACTTTGCCCTGGACGTAGACGAGATTACCTTCGGTGCCGGTGACGACAACGCTCACCTGCGGATCAGGTATGAATTTCTCAAGTTTGGCAGCGATTTGCTGCTCGACAGCGGTGGTATCAAGCCCCTCAACATCGACTCGCCCTACCAGCGGGAAGGTAATGCTGCCATTGGGGAGTACGCGTACATCCTGTTTGAGCTTGTCTTCGCCCCAAACGGAAATAGAAAGGTTATCTCCCGGACTCAGCCGGTAAGTCGGGTCGTTTTCGACGGCATTGGAAAGGCTGGGCCAAACGACCAGCGCGCAGAGCACAGGTATCAATGAACGGAACATCGGGATCCCTCCGTCTAAGTGGCCATGCAAGGAGTCTAGAACAAAAAAACCTAGTCAAATCACTCTAGCCTATTTCACGCCAAAGAAACTACTAAACAGCAATCACCTTGAGCTTCTGGGTGGTCAATTCTACCAATGCAACACACCCGAAACCGGAACGTTAGTGCAAAACAGAACAATAGTGTTATTTAACAATAGGTTGGAACAGGCAAACCACCTCCGATGTATTTCGCGCCAATATTAACTACACCATACCCGCTTGAGCTGGCTCAACTGCGACACTGTCAACCTGACGATGACTACGTTTGCCAGCGCAACTAACTGATATCCACAATCACAACAAAAGCATCACATAAAGCCGTGTGTCCAGCCAGCCACCAGAGTGACCGTCTAAATAACCCTTATTGCCAAAAACGTTAACAACACTTATATCTTCCGTCGGTTGGCGACCACAATAAAACCAAACAACGCGGAAGAAAATAACCATGCTGCCGCAGAAAGCGGTACTGCATTGGGTTGGTTGATATCAGATACCCCCACCAGACTTTTATCCTGGAGAGATGAATCAATCTTGAATTTCTTATTGTCAACCGCCGCCATTAATCCGTCACGGGAAGAAGAATTGACGGATACATCCACGCCTGAGTCAGCGTGATGATTGACACTGTTAACTTTCGCAGAATGGACATCATCGACGTAAATATCAGTGATCAATGAAGGCAAGCCAAGGCCCTTTCCAAAAGTAAGTAGTGCGCCACCCGCGTTATCTTTGAGAGCCGTACAAAGTTGAGGCCCTAACTCCTCGCAAGCGCTGCTTATGCGACTAATTTCATAGGCCAAACTGGTCGCCTGAGCACTAGCAACGGCTGCACCATTCAGGATCACAGACAACAACACAAATTTAATGACAAGTGTTGAGCGCATAACACCGCCTCCTTGCGCAGGGGGGTTATTCTTTTGTCGGTTGAAGGAATCTTTATCGGCTAAATTGAGCCTATAAGCACATCGCTATTACGTCAATGGTCCGTCACAATAATAAATCGAAATTTCATTTTACGGAGGATGGCGTCAAAATAACGCCACAACAAGCACGCCAGTCCACTGAATTCTATCCATGTGAAATAGCTTCACGCATGGGCATCGGTCGCATCAGGAGCCGGCCAAAGTACCCGGCGGCGGAGAGTTTTTGACGCATGAAGACGGCATGACAGGCCCAGCCCTGGAACACTGTAGAAGTCTCGGCGCTGCACCAGGGAACCATGCTCAACCTCCCTGGCACCCGCGCCGAGCAGATCAATTCAATGCGCGTAAAAGGCATCGCGATTGAAGACAGGATGAATGACTGACCATTACTTCGGTTGCGCCACCGTACGCAAATAAGGTTTCACCGTCTTGAAGCCATCCGGGTACTTCTTCCTTGCGTCGTCGTCGGATACCGACGTAGGAATGATCACATCCTCACCCGGACGCCAGTTCACCGGCGTGGCAACCGTGTGCTTGGCGTTTAACTGGATAGCATCGAGCAGCCGTAACACTTCATCGAAATTGCGCCCGGCACTCATCGGGTAGATCAGCATCGCCTTGATCTTTTTATCCGGGCCGACAATGAATACTGAGCGCACCGTGGCGTTGTCCACGGCAGTACGAGCGCCGCCACTGGCGTTCGGGTGGATCATGTCGTAGAGCTTGGCCACCACCAGATTCTCGTCGCCGATCATGGGGTAGTTGACCGCATGGCCCTGGGTTTCTTCGATGTCTTTGGCCCAGGTCTGATGGTTACCGACCGGGTCGACGCTGAGGCCGACAATCTTGGTGTTGCGTTTGTCGAACTCCGGCTTGAGCCCGGCCATATAACCGAGTTCAGTGGTGCAGACCGGGGTGAAGTCCTTAGGATGTGAGAACAGGATGGCCCACTTGTCGCCAATCCATTCGTGGAAATGGAGCGTGCCTTCGGTGGTTTCGGCGGTGAAATCCGGTGCTTCGTCGCCAATACGAATGGTCATGTGCGTTCTCCTCGCTGTGAAGGGTAGGGAAACTCTCGGAACGATCCAGTATAGGAGACCTTGAAGACTTCGCTCTGCACCCGTCGAAGGGCTGCTGCACACCGATTTACGAGACTAAAACTTCATCCGCAAATGCTGCCTATACTGCAATCCGGCCAATCCAAGTGCCCTGATTGTCTGCGCTAAGGACCTGACAGATGAATGTGATCGATTATTTTGATCGAGTAAGAATCATCAATATCTCGTCAAGAAAGGATCGCCGTTTAGAAACAGTAGAAGAATTCGCTCGCAACGGCTTTCACATTGATGATGAAAAAATAGGCTTTTTTGAGGCTGTTACGCCCAGTGAGGGAAATGGCTTCCCGAGCGTCGGGGTCAGAGGCTGCTTTTTGAGTCATCTGGGGGTGCTGGAAGAGGCGATGCGCCTGAATTTGAAAAACATCTTGATCCTGGAGGACGACATACAGTTTTCCAGACATATTTCTCAATATGGAAGAGAGGCCATCGAGTCTCTGGAAGGTATGGAGTGGGACATCGTCTATTTTGGGCATCCGTTTGAAGAAAATTCAAACTTGCCCGCTTGGAAAGCAGTTGACCGGCCAATACATTTGGCCCATTTCTATGCAGTTAACGGGAAATGCTTTGGGAAATTGAGGGATTTTTTATTCCAGATTCTGGAGCGGCCACCGGGACATCCTGACGGAGGTCCGATGCATTATGACGCTGCTCTCAATACGCTTATTCATAAGAATAAAGAAATCCTGGCTTACTATTTCACCTGGAATTGTGGCTATCAAAGGCCCTCGCGGACGGACCTGCATGAGCTTTCCATCTTTGACAGGGTGCCTCTCCTGCGGCCGGTAATGGGTATGCTCAGGAGGTTAAAGGCAAAAAATCTGAGAAGAACTCGATAGTTTTCTCTCTTTAAAGAAGGTCTGAAGTACCCAATGCCTGACGTAACCAACCGGCACGGCGCAGGAGCCGTGTCCGGGTGATTGTGGCGCCCCCTCCTCATTTACGCGCCAACTTGTACCGGACGCACTCCTCGTAAAAGCTCTCGCGCAGGGCTGCGGGCTTCATCCGCGAATTACTGTCATAGGTCTGCTCGGTAATGCCCATCGCCATCATGTGCATCCACGGCTTGCTGAACTTGTAGGTATGTAACTTCTGCCGCGCTGCATACAGTGAAACCCCGGACAGCTTGAGCTCCTGGGCTCTCGCCGCAGTACCTGCGCCCCAGCTGCAAATGTAACGATCATTCGATGCCAGCTCTTTGGCCTGGACAGTGGCGGCAACGCTCGCCAGGCCTAACGAAATCAGCGCAACCATCACATTCCGCATTTGCATTCGATCCCAACTAACTGAAAATTAATTGATTCTGGTCAAAAGTTTCAGTCTTCGGGGCCAGCAAAATGCCTTAAGTGCGCTATCGCCTGTTTTCTCCACGTCTTACGGACGTTTCTTGCGAGATTCCAATCCTTAGCTATAGCTAACACTCTATCCCGCCAATGAATGAGGCAACGGAATGTCAGTCGCAAAGAAAATGACAGTGGGGCAACTGACGATGTTGACAGCCGTCAACATGTTGGGCTCCGGCATTGTGCTGCTCCCCACAAAACTTGCCGAAGTTGGCGGTATTTCCATCCTTTCCTGGCTGATCACGGCCACTGGCTCCCTGGCGCTGGCCTATGCCTTTGCGCGCTGCGGGATGCTCAGCCGAAAGACCGGGGGTATGGGCGGCTATGCCGAATACACCTTCGGCAAGGCGGGTAACTACATCACGAACTACACCTATGGCCTCTCGCTGTTGATTGCCAACGTGGCGATCAGTATTACGGCGGTCGGCTATATCCAGGAGCTGTTCCATGTTGAACTGGGCTCACTGCAAGTGGGTCTGGCGACCATCGCTTTGTTATGGATCACCACCTTCGCCAACTTCGGCGGCGCGCGGATTACCGGCCGGATCGGTTCGATCACGGTTTGGGGTGTCATTGCGCCGGTGGTGCTGGTGTCCACCATTGGCTGGTTCTGGTTCGACAGCAGTGTCTACGCCGCCGGCTGGAACCCCCACAACATGGGCGCGTTCGAAGCTGCAGGTGCATCGGTGGCGATCACCTTGTGGGCGTTCCTCGGCCTGGAGTCGGCGTGCGCCAACACCGATGCCGTGGAAAATCCGGAGAGGAACGTACCGATTGCGGTGCTCGGCGGCACCCTCGGCGCGGCGGTGATCTACATCGTCTCCACCAACGTCATCGCCGGTATCGTCGATAACCCTGAACTGGCCTCCTCCACCGCACCGTTCGGGCTGGTCTTTGCCAAGATGTTCACCCCTCTGGTCGGCGACATTGTGATGGCCGCGATGGTAATGGCGTGCATCGGTTCGCTGCTGGGTTGGCAATTCACCATCGCTCAGGTCTACAAAAGCTCGGCAGACACCGGTTACTTCCTGTCGATCTTCGCCAAGTCCAACAAGGCCGGCACCCCGATTGTCGGCATGCTGGTGCTGCTGGCAGTGCAGACGGCACTGGCTTTTCTCACCATCAGCCCTGACCTGAGCAAACAGTTCGACACCCTCGTCAACCTCGCGGTGGTCACCAACCTGGTGCCCTACATCCTCTCCATGGCCGCGTTGATGACCATTCAAAAGGTATCCAACGTTCCGGCGGGTGCGGCGCTGATAACCAACATCATTGCGTGGGTCGCAGCGGCTTACAGCTACCTGGCGCTGTACAGTTCGGGCGCGCAGGCACTGATGCTCGGCGGCGTGGCAACGATCTTTGGTTACACGCTGTTTGGCTTCGTCAACAACCGCCTGATCCGCCTCGAAGCGCTCAACAACAGCGTACCGACACAGACCGTCAGCGCTCAGCACATCACGGGCGAGCCGGTACCGGTCAATAACTTGCAAGCAGTAAAAGTGGAGGCTTGATCATGACGGAATATAAAAATTCGCTCGGAATGCTCACGCTGTTGGTCAGCAGCCCGCCGGACAAACGCACCGTCTTTGGTCGCGCCCTGCATCAGTTGATCAACGATGTGGAGGAACGCGCCGTCCGGGTGCTGGCGTCGGAAACCCTGAGCGACGCCACATCGATCCTGCGCTCGGACCCGGCCATTCAATGCGTGCTGCTCAGCTGGGAAATGGACAAAAGCGAAGACCACGAGGAATGCATCCAGCTGCTGGTCAGCCTGCGTGAGCGCAACACCCGGGTGCCGGTTTTCCTGATTAGCGACCGCAGTACCGCGTCGAACATTCCGCTGGTGGTCATGCAACACGCCGATGACTTCATCTGGTTGCCCGAGGACACCAGCCGTTTCCTCAGCGGGCGCATCCTGGCGGCCATCGAGCGTTATCGCCAAGCCGCATTGCCTCCCATGTTCGGGGCGCTGGTGAAGTTTTCCCGAACCTATGAATACTCGTGGCACACCCCTGGACATGCCGGCGGCACAGCGTTTTTGAAGAGCACCGCGGGGCGCGCCTTCTACGAGTTTTTTGGCGAGAACCTGCTGCGTTCGGACCTGTCGATTTCGGTCGGCGAACTCGGTTCGCTGCTCGATCACAGCGGCCCCATCGGCCAGGGCGAGCGCTACGCCGCCAAGGTGTTCGGCGCCCACCGCACCTACTACGTCACCAACGGCTCGTCGATGTCCAACCGCGTCATCCTCATGGCCAGCGTCACGCGCAATCAGATCGCCCTGTGTGACCGCAACTGCCACAAGTCCGCCGAGCACGCGATGACCCTGTCCGGGGCGATTCCGACCTATCTGGTGCCGACCCGCAACCGCTACGGCATCATCGGCCCGATCCTGCCGCAAACCCTGAGCAGCGACGGCGTGAAAGCCGCTATCGCCAGCAACCCGCTGGTCAAGCAGGGCATCGATCCGACACCCGTCCACGCCATCATCACCAACTCCACTTACGACGGCCTGACCTATAACGTCACCCGCGTCGAAGAGTTGCTGGGGCAAAGTGTCGATCGTCTGCATTTCGATGAAGCCTGGTACGGTTATGCGCGTTTCAACCCGCTGTACCGCGAGCGCCACGCCATGCACGGCAGCCCGGACGATCACGACGACTCGAAGCCGACCGTGTTCGCCACCCAGTCGACCCACAAGTTGCTGGCCGCCCTGTCCCAGGCCTCGATGATTCACGTGCGTAACGGCCGCAACCCGATCGAACACGGGCGCTTCAACGAGTCGTACATGATGCACGCCTCGACTTCGCCGAACTACGCAATCATGGCTTCGTGCGACGTCAGCTCGGCGATGATGGAAGCGCCCAGCGGGCAAATCCTCACCACCGAATCGATCGAAGAAGCCATCAGTTTCCGCCAGGTCGTCTCGCGCATGCACAACGAGATGTTGAGCAAGGATGACTGGTTCTTTACCTGCTGGCAGCCGCCGACCGTGCAGGTTGGCGCGGCCACCGTGCCGTTCCATGAAGTCGACCCGGTGCTGTTGAAAACCGAGCCGAACTGCTGGGTACTGCACCCCAACGCGGTATGGCACGGCTTCGGTGACATCGAAGAAGGCTACTGCATGCTCGACCCGATCAAGGTCTCGGTGCTCAGCCCCGGCATGGGCGACGACGGCAACCTGCTCGACTCGGGCATCCCGGCTTGTGTGCTGACGGCGTACCTGGGACGTCAGGGCATCGTGGTCGAGAAAACCACCGACTTCACCATCCTGTTCCTGTTCTCCATCGGCATCACCAAAGGCAAATGGGGCACCTTGCTCAATGCCCTGCTCGACTTCAAACGCGACTATGACGACAACGTCGAACTGGAACTGTGCCTGCCGGATCTGCTGGCCGCCAACCAGACTCGTTACGCCGGCATGGGCCTCAAGGACCTGGCCGACGAAATCTTCGCTGCGATGAAGAAACACAAAACCACCGCCAACATGGCCCAGGCGTTCGGCACACTGCCGCAAGCCGAATTCAGCCCGGTGGAGGCCTACGAAAAACTGGTCAGAAACGAAATCGAACGGGTGACACTCGAAGAAGCCGCCGGACGTATCGCCGCCACCGGGATCGTGCCGTATCCACCGGGCATTCCACTGCTGATGCCGGGTGAAAACGCCGGGGCTGCGGATGGGCCGTTGCTGGCCTATCTCAAGGCGCTGGAAGCCTTCGACAAATCCTTCCCGGGTTTCACCCATGACACCCACGGGATCGAAAGCGAGGGCGGGGTTTATCGCCTGCTGGTGTTGAAATGAGCTAGCGCCTGTACGTGCAGCAAAGTAAAAAAACGGGCGCCCTGAAGGCGCCCGTTTTATATGTCTTCTCCTAAGCGATTAACCCCTCGGGTTTAAACCCTCACACTGCGCCCCGGCAACGATGATCGCTGGCTGGTTTCCCAATCCTGGACCAGACCGACGGGCGCATCGGACGCTGGCAGCATGGTGCGCCCACGAACCAGATCGGAGGCCCGTTCGGCCAGCATGATGGTCGGTGCATTGAGGTTGCCGTTTGGCTCGGTCGGGAACACCGACGAGTCGATCACCCGCAAACCCGCGATGCCCCGCACACGCAGCTCGGAGTCAACCACTGCCATCTCGTCCTCGCCCATGCGGCATGAGCCACAAGGATGGTAGGTGCTTTCCAGGTTTGCACGCACGAAGGCGTCGATTTCTTCGTCGGTATTCACCTGTGGTCCGGGGGCGATCTCGCCGTCGCGGAAGCGGTCCATTGCCGGTTGGCCGATGATCTCGCGGGTCAGTCGGATGCAGCGGCGGAAACCTTCGCGGTCCTCTTCGCGTTGCAGGTAGTTGAATTGAATCTCTGGATGCTCGTAAGGGTCAGCGGAACGCACCCGAACATAACCGCGACTTTTCGGTTTGTTCGGCCCGGTGAGCACCATGAAGCCGTGGCCCTTGATCGGTTTGTTGCCGTCATAACGCATGGCCGCAGGCAGAAAGTGGAACTGAATGTCCGGCCAGCGCAGGCCCTTGTCTGAGCGGATGAAGCCACCTGCCTCGAAATGGTTGGTAGCGCCGAGTCCGTCCTTGAACAACAGCCAGCGCAGGCCAATCAACAACTTGCTCAGCGGGTCCATTTTGCTATTGAGCGTCACCGGCTCCTTGCAGCCGAACTGGATGTAAACCTCGGCGTGATCCTGCAGGTTCTCCCCTACTCCCGGCAGGTCATGACGCACGCCGATCCCGGCTTTGCGCAGAACCTCGGCCGGGCCGATACCGGAGCGTTGCAACAGGTGCGGCGAACCGATGGGACCCGAGGAAATCAGCACCTCACGGTTGCAATAAACCTGATGGGTCTGCCCTTCGTGGTCATACATGACGCCGACGGCTCGCTTGCCTTCAAGGATGATCTGGCGAGTCATTGCATGGGTGATCACGGTCAGGTTCGGACGCCCCATGGCCGGGCGCAGGTAAGCGTTGGCCGTGGAGCAGCGCACGCCGTTTTTCACCGTCATGTGCATCGCGCCGAAACCTTCCTGCATGTAGCCGTTGCAGTCCTCGGTCTTGATGTAGCCCGCTTCTGCGCCCGCCTCGACCCAGGCCCCGTATAACGGGTTTTTCATGTGATTGCCGTTGGTGGTGTGCAACGGGCCGGTGCTGCCGCGATAGCCGTCACCGCCCTCCTCGTAATGCTCGGCCCGTTTGAAGTAAGGCAGGCAATTGCGGTAGCCCCAACCCTCTGCACCGAGGGACTCCCATTCGTCAAAGTCATAGGCGTGGCCACGGATGTACACCAGGCCATTGATCGACGACGAGCCACCCAGCACTTTGCCTCTTGGGCAGTGAATGCGACGTCCGTTGAGGAACGGCTCTGGCTCGGTTTCGTAGCGCCAGTTGTACTTCTTGGTGTTCATCGGGATCGAAAACGCGCTCGGCATCTGGATCACCACACTGCGATCGCTGCCGCCGAACTCAAGCACCAGTACTGAGGTGGCCGGGTCTTCGCTCAAGCGGTTGGCCAACACACAACCTGCCGAGCCGGCGCCGATGATGATGTAGTCGTATTTTTGCGTAACCATGATTATCTCCGGACCGCCGATTCGTTGAAAACGGGCAACGACGGCTTGGTCAACGTGTCGCCGGTGGTGTATTGCGGGGATGTTTTTTCGATGTGCTGGATGACGATTTCTTCGCGCTTGAGGTCGATCGAGCGGCTGAACCAGTAGTACACCAGCCCCGACACGATCAGCCCGACGAGCCAGGCGATATCGATGCTGCCGAGTGCCTTGGCGAGCGGGCCGACATAGACCTCACGCTGTTCAACGCCATCGTAGATGTAGAAGAACGGGATCATCGAGATGAAGCCGATGGCATACGCCGCGATGCCGCGCAGGCCCCAGCTGCCATAGATGTTGCCGTGGGGCATGAAGAAGTGCGGGATGGCGTAGCGGCCCTTGCGGACGAAGAAGTAGTCGGTCAGGTTGACCGAAGTCCATGGCACCAGGAAGTACAGCATCACCACCAGGTAGATGCCCAACACCGACAGGCCTTTGCCCGAACTCTGGATGCTCAGGGCCACGCCCAGTTGCAGCAGGATCACAAAACCAATCGCCAGAATGCGCGCCTTGCGGGTCGGTTCGATGTGCTTGATCGAGTCGACGCAGGTCAGCGTGGTCAACTTCGCGCTGTAGATGTTCATGGCGATGACCGGCAGGAACGCCAGGATCGTGACAACCACCACCACCGTCCCCATCAGTGGCGACACGGTGTTGCCGACTTGCCCAAGGGCCACCAGCACGTCCGTGGAATGCAGGTGATCGGCCAGCCAGCCACCCACGGAAATCATCCATGCGCCGGACAACGAGGCACCCAGGAAAACCACCGCGATCAGTTTGCCGCTGGAGGTGTTCTTCGGCAGGTAACGCGAATAGTCGGACACATACGGGGCGTAAGCGATGTTGTAACTCGCCGCTGCCGCGAACTGGGCGATGAAACCGGTCCAGTTGAAGCCCAGCGGCGCCGGGGCTACTTCACCGGCCGCAAGCACCGGCACCGCGGCATCGGGAACCCAGCCCATCAGCACCGCCAACGTCACCAGGCCGTAAAGTGGAAGCGACAGGTACAACGCCCATTTGAAACTGCGGTGCATCCAGTCATGCCCGAGGATCGCCAATACGGCCGCCGGTATCGTCACCGCCACCGCGATCACCGCGGGGTTGAAGCCAAATAGCGTGTGCAGCCCCTGCATCATCAACACCAGGTTGACGATGTTGAAACCGGCGAACACAAACAGCGTCGCCAGCAGCACCAGGATCACACCGCGATAGCCAAACTGCGCACGCGACTGGATCATCTGCGGCAGGCCAAGGTGCGGGCCTTGCGAGCCGTGAAAGGCCATGAACAATGTGCCGAACATGATGCCCAGCGTGCCGGCAAGTGTGGTCCAGAGCGCGGTCAGGCCGACGCTCGGGCCAACAAAGCCGATGGTCATGGTAAAGAAGGTGAAATTGCCGAGGAACCAGAACGGGCCCTGGCTCGACAGTTTATCGGTGCGCTCGCTCTCCGGGATGAAATCAATCGAATGGCTTTCGACGACGGGTTTGTCGTCCAGGACCGACACGCTCAGGGCTGACTTGGCGTTAGTGTTCATGATGGTCTCTTATTGTTGGAAGATCATGACGAGATAACTGCATTCTTTCGGGTGAACGGTTCCCTTGTGGAAGCGAGCTATGTGGCGAGGGGGCTTGCCCCCGTTGGACTGCGTAGCAGTCCCATTTTTTTGGGGCCGCTTCGCGACCCAACGGGGGCAAGCCCCCTCGCCACATAGCCCCCTCCCACAGGGTTTGAGTCAGCCATGACTCAGGGGAGCGTGATCCAGACCGCCTTGGTTTCGAGCAGATAATCGAGCTGCTCCGCGCCCAGGTCCTTGCCGAATCCGGACTGTTTGTAGCCACCGAACGGCATCGACGGATCGAGGGTGCCGTGGGCGTTGACGTAGACCGAACCCGCTTTCAACCGAGGGATCAGGCTGTGCACCTTTCCAAGGTCATTGGAATACAGTGCGGCCGCCAGGCCGTAAGGCGAGTCATTGGCCAGGGCCAAGGCCTCTTCTTCATCGTCGAACGGTGCGGTGACCAGCACCGGACCAAAGATCTCTTCCTGGACGATGCGCATGTCGTTGCGGCAATGGGCAAAAATGGTTGGCTCGACGAAGAAACCGGGGCCTTCGACAGGCTGGCCGCCATAGACCAGTTCGGCGCCTTCTTGCTTGCCGGTTTCGATGTAATCGGTCACTCGCTCCTTCTGCAACGCCGAGACCAACGGGCTGATGAAGCAGTCTGGATCCAGGCCCGGTGCGATTTTCAGCGTGCGGGTGTAGGCGATCAGTTCGCGCAGAAATTCGTTGTAGACGCTGCGATGAATGTAGGCGCGAGTACCGGCATCACACACCTGGCCGGAGTTGAAAAACACGCCGTTGGCAATGGCCTGGGCGGCGGCCGGCACGTCGGCATCGGCCAATACGATTACCGGTGATTTTCCTCCGAGTTCAAGGGTTAGTCGCTTCATTTCGTCCAGCGCGGCGCGGCCGACGGTACGGCCGACCGGGGTCGAGCCGGTGAAGGTGAGCTTGTCGATACCGGGGTGCGTGGCCATGGCCGCACCGACCACGCTGCCGCGTCCGGTGACGATGTTGATTACCCCGTCCGGGATGCCGGCTTCCTGAACCAGTTCGGCAAAGCGCAAGGCTGACAGCGAGGTCAGTTCGGCGGGTTTGACCACCACGGTGCAACCGGTTGCCAGGGCGGCGCCGAGCTTCCAGGCCATGGTTTGCAGCGGGAAGTTCCAGGGCACGATGGCGCCGACCACACCTACCGCTTCCTTGCGGGTATAGGCCAGATAATTACCCGGCAGCGACGGTTCAACGGTGCGGCCATGCAGCTTGGTCGCCCAGCCGGCGAAGTAACGCAGCGTATCGACGGTACCCTGGATATCGACATCCCGCGCGAAGGCGACTGACTTGCCCATGTCGATCGATTCGATTTCTGCCAGTTCGGCGGCGTTACTCTCAATCAGGTCCGCCAGGCGTTGCATCATCCGCTCGCGTTCTGCCGGTTTGGCTTGCCGCCAGGTGCCACCGTCAAACTGTGCTCGGGCGGCTTGCACGGCGCAGTCAAGATCCTGGGTGGTGCCCATCGGAATACGCGTGATCAGGCCCTCGGTCGACGGCTCGATGACGTCGGACGTCTGCCCGTCACTGGCCTCGACAAAGGCGCCGCCGATGAACATTTTCTGAACCTTGCTGAGGAAGGTCTGGGTGGCTTCGGATACACCGAATTTCTGCAAATACTGCTTAACGATCGTGTCCATTTTCATTCCCTCTGTGCGGCGGTCAGATCACGCCGTGGCCGTGGTGGTTTCGCTCATGGCGTTCCGTGCTTGAGCCCGCTCATGGAAGATGAAACCAATGCTGTTGAGCAGCAGTTGCGCCGCCAGAATCGAGGTCATGCCGGAAGGGTCATAGACCGGTGCAACCTCGACCAGATCCATGCCAACGATGTTGCCTTGGCTGCGTTTGGCCAGGGCCTGGATGATTTCCAGCACTTCGTAATAGAGGAAGCCGCCGTGACTTGGGGTGCCGGTGCCTGGGGCGATGGACGGGTCGAAACCGTCGATGTCGATGGTGATGTAGTAGTTGATGTTCTGCGGGATCAACGCCAGCACACCTTCGACGCCGAGGCGGCGTACATCACGTACCGAAAGGATCTTCGAGCCGGCCGCGTGGGCGGCTTCATAGTCGTCGCGATTGGACGAAGACACGTTGCGGATTCCCATCTGGGTCATGCCGACAATGTGGTTCATTTCGGACGCGCGGCGCAGCGGGTTGCCATGGCCGTAGCGAACGCCATGACGCTCATCGACGAAGTCCAGGTGCGCATCGAAGTGGATGATATGGATCGGGCCGCGGCCCTCGAATGCCTTGATCACCGGGGCGTGGACCGAGTGATCGCCACCGAGTACAACCGGCATGACACCGGCATCCAGAATCTTGCGCACGGCGTATTCGGTGTTCTCGTTGCTGGTGACCATGTCGGTGTGCACGATATCGGCGTCACCCACATCGACCATGCGCACGTCGGCGGCAGTCAGGTACATGACGTCATCTTCGTGGTCATAGGCACCGGCATGGCCGAAGGAAAACAGGGTCGATGCCTCACGAATGCCGCGTGGTCCGAAGCGTGCGCCGGAACGCCACTGGGTGCCCATGTCGTTGGGCACGCCGAGGACCGCCACGTCCGCATCCAGTGCATCCCAATCGGTGCACACCGGGGATTTGCCAAAGGTGCAGTGACCCACGAATGGCAGGTTCAGGCGACCGGATTCATAACCGTTGTTCGACATTTCAGGCATCTCCAATTCTTGTTATCAGCTAGCGGACTTGGATGGCGACCGCCGTTGGAATGACTATGGGCGCAGGTTTTCGTGGAAAAAATGCTAAACATCAGATACTCATATCGGCATTACCGATGCATCCACACGCGGGAGGTTCAAGGTGATTCAGCTGCACGATGTCGATCTGAAACTGCTCAGGGTGTTTGCCACGATTGTCAGGTGCGGCGGTTTCTCTGCCGCGCAGGCGGCGTTGAATGCCGGCCAATCAACCATCAGCGAACAGATGACTCATCTGGAAACCCGGCTGGGGGTCAAGCTCTGTCAACGCGGGCGCAGCGGCTTTCGTCTGACCGAGCAAGGCGTGGCGATCCACGAAGCCACTCAGCGTCTGCTCTCGGCGGTGGAAAACTTCTGCATGGACGCCGACGTGCTCAAGCAGCACATCAGCGGCAAGCTCAATCTTGGGATCATCGACACCACCATTACCGACCCGGACTCACCGCTGCCGCGCACCACCCAGCGCTTCGTGTCGAGGGGACATGATGTGCACCTGAACGTGTACGTGGGCACCCCCGCGGAACTGGAGGAACGCGTACTCGACGGCCGACTGCACCTGGCCATCGGGCACTTCCCGATTCACGTTCCGGGCCTGTTGCACACACCGCTGTATCAGGAAGCCTTGGGGTTGTATTGCGGGCGGCGGCATCCGCTGTATGGCAGCAAGGCCGAGGGCGACGAACTGCTTGAAGAGATTGCCGCAAGCCGGATTGTCGTCAGGGGCTACATGCAGCAATACGACCTGGAACACTTGGGCGTCAGCAAGGCTGCGGCCACGGTGGACAACATCGAAGCGCTGGCGATTCTGCTGATCTCCGGCGCCTATCTGGGCTTTCTGCCGATGCACTTCGCGGCCCAGTGGATCAAGACCGGCGAGATGCACCAACTGGCGCCCACCAGCTTGCAACTGATGTCGCCGTTCGACGTGATCACCCGACGCGGCACTGCCCCGCCGCCGATCCTTCAGGCGTTCCTTGAGGATCTGGCCGCCTGTTCGCGCACCACCGGCAACACCTGACAGACACGGCGCGTGCCGGTCATACTCATTCTGTTCGCAACCCTTGCAGGCCACCCTATGCGCATCCACGTCACCTTCATCGACCGCGTCGGTATCACCCAGGAAGTGCTGGCCCTGCTCGGTGGGCGCCGTTTCAATCTGGATGCCGTCGAGATGGTGCCGCCCAACGTTTACATCGATGCGCCCACCCTCGGTGCCGATGTACTGGAAGAGCTGCGCGAAGCCTTTCTTGGGGTGCGCGGCGTGCAAGCGGTGACGATGGTCGACATTCTCCCGGGGCAGCGCCGACGCTTGCAACTCGATGCTTTGCTGGCGGCCAGCACCGACCCGGTGTTGGCGGTGGATGAGCGCGGTCATGTGCTGCTGGCCAACCCGGCGTTGATTTCGCTGTGCGGCCGGGAGCCCGCCGGTGAACCGCTGACGGCACTCTTCGATGATTCCTCCTTGCAACAGACGTTGATCGAACACGGTTACCGCCTGCCCATGCACGAGGTCAGTCTCGGTGGCCAGACGCTGCTGCTGGACGCCATGCCGATCACTGATGCCGGTGCCCTGCTGACCCTGTATCACCCGAACCGCATCGGTGAACGGCTCTCGGCGCTGCATCATGACCATGCCGAAGGTTTCGACGCGCTGCTCGGCGAGTCCCCGGCGATTCGGACCCTCAAGGCCCGCGCCCAGCGTGTTGCAACGCTCGATGCACCGCTGCTGATTCAGGGTGAAACCGGCACCGGCAAAGAGTTGGTGGCACGTGCCTGCCACGCGATCAGCGCCCGGCATGACTCGCCCTTCCTGGCCCTGAACTGCGCGGCACTGCCGGAGAGCCTCGCCGAAAGCGAGCTGTTCGGCTATGCCGCGGGCGCCTTCACCGGCGCACAACGGGGTGGCAAACTCGGCCTGCTGGAACTGGCCGACCAGGGCACGGTGTTCCTCGACGAAGTCGGTGAAATGTCGCCGTACTTGCAGGCCAAGTTGCTGCGCTTTTTAAGCGATGGCTGCTTCCGTCGAGTGGGTGGCGATCGTGAGGTCAGGGTCAACGTGCGGGTCCTCAGCGCAACCCACCGTGACCTGGAGAAAATGGTCAGCGAAGGCAGCTTTCGCGAGGACCTGTTCTACCGCCTCAATGTGCTCAATCTGCAAGTGCCACCGTTACGCGAACGCGGCCACGACATCCTGTTGATGGCCAACCATTTCATGCAGCAGGCCTGCGCGCAGATCCAGCGTCCAGTCTGTCGCCTGGCGCCCGGGACCTATCCGGCGCTGCTCGGTAACCGCTGGCCGGGTAATGTGCGGCAACTGCAAAACGTGATCTTCCGCGCCGCCGCCATTTGCGAAAATCCGCTGGTGGACATCGACGACCTCGACATCGCCAGAACGGCCGTGGAGCGGCAAAACGACGGTGAGGTTGGCAGCCTGGAGAATGCCGTCGAAGGGTTTGAAAAGAACCTGCTGGAACAGCTCTACAGCAGTTATCCCTCCAGCCGTTTACTGGCGGCACGCCTGCAAACGTCGCACAGTGCAATCGCTATCCGCTTGCGTAAATACGGCATTCCCAATAAATCGTAAATCCGACTCGATCAAATGTGGGAGCGGCGGTGCGGCGATCCGACTTGCTCGCGAAAGCGGTGGGTCAGGCGCCTGCAAAGTTGCTGATCCGACGCCTTCGCGAGCAAGCCCGCTCCCACAATGGACATGTGTCGTTGCAGCCTGTGTGAAAATCGATACAGCGTATTGAATTCAAGACATAACCGTCACGACCTGCCTGGCCCGGGCCTCGCACCCTCTCTCTTGAGTACCTGTATTGATTTCAATACGGAGACGCACTGCCAATCTGTCTAAAAATGATTCAAGCAATTGATTTAAATAGATAAATAAACATTGGCACCACCCTTGCTATCAACCCTCAAGCCACGCTCGTTGCCCGGCACGAGCCTGCCAATCGCCATCCGCCACCAGCAGTGGATGAGTCTGAACAATGAGGAGTTGATATGAGCGAATTGCGTTTTACCATCGATCACGAATGGCTGCGTCTTGAGAGCGATGGCCTGATTACCGTGGGGATCACCGCTTATGCCCAGCAAGCGCTGGGTGACGTTGTCTTCGTTCAAGTGCCTGAACTGCGCACCTTCGGCGCTGGCGATGAGGTGGCGGTGCTGGAGTCGGTGAAAGCCGCCAGCAGCGTGTACATGCCGCTGGACGGTGAAGTGGTCGAGGTGAATTCGACGCTGGAAAACTCCCCCGAATTGATCAACGAAGACGCGCTGGGTGAAGGCTGGTTCTTTCGTATGCGCCCCAGCGACACGAGTGCAATGGACGCCCTGCTCGACCAGACCGCTTACGAGCGTCTGACCAACGACGACGCTTGAGGACTTCTCCATGACCGCCCTCCTCGACACCCGCAACGAATTCATCGCCCGCCACATCGGCCCGCGCGCCTTTGATGAGCAAGCCATGCTCAATAGCCTCGGCTTCGACTCGCTGGAAGCCCTGAGCGCCAGCGTCATCCCGGACAGCATCAAGGGCACCAGCGTCCTCGGCCTCGAAGACGGCCTGAGCGAAGCCGACGCCCTGGCCTTGATCAAGTCCATCGCCGGCAAAAACCAGCTGTTCAAGACCTACATCGGCCAGGGCTACTACGGCACCCACACGCCGTCGCCGATCCTGCGCAACCTGCTGGAAAACCCGGCCTGGTACACCGCCTACACCCCGTACCAACCGGAGATTTCCCAGGGCCGTCTCGAAGCGCTGCTGAATTTCCAGACCCTGATCAGTGACCTCACCGGCCTGCCGATCGCCAACGCGTCCTTGCTCGATGAAGCCACCGCCGCCGCCGAAGCGATGACCTTCTGCAAACGCCTGAGCAAGAACAAGGGCAGCCACGCGTTCTTCGCCTCCAGCCATTGCCACCCGCAAACCCTCGACGTGCTGCGCACCCGTGCCGAGCCGTTGGGCATCGACGTGGTGGTCGGCGATGAGCGTGAACTGAGCGACGTGACGCCATTCTTCGGCGCTTTGCTGCAATACCCGGCGAGCAATGGTGATGTGTTCGATTACCGCGAACTGACCGAACGCTTCCACGCCGCCAATGCTTTGGTGGCGGTCGCCGCCGACCTGCTGGCGCTGACCGTGCTCACCCCGCCGGGCGAATTCGGCGCCGACGTGGCCATCGGCAGCGCACAACGTTTCGGCGTGCCGCTGGGCTTCGGTGGCCCGCACGCGGCGTATTTCTCCACCAAGGACGCGTTCAAGCGTGACATGCCGGGCCGTCTGGTCGGCGTCTCCGTCGACCGTTTCGGCAAGCCGGCGCTGCGTCTGGCGATGCAGACCCGCGAGCAACATATCCGTCGCGAGAAGGCCACCAGCAACATCTGCACCGCACAAGTGCTGCTGGCCAACATCGCCAGCATGTACGCCGTGTACCACGGCCCGAAAGGCCTGACCCAGATCGCCCAGCGCGTGCATCACCTGACCGCGATTCTGGCTAAAGGCTTGAGCGCGCTGGGCCTGAGTGTCGAGCAGGAAAACTTCTTCGACACGCTGACCCTCAAGACCGGCGCTAACACTGCCGCGTTGCACGAGAAGGCCCGTGTCCAGCAGATCAACCTGCGCGTGGTCGATGCCGAACGTCTGGGCCTGTCCCTCGACGAAACCACCTCGCAAGCGGATGTGGAAACCCTGTGGGCGCTGCTGGCCGACGGCAAAGCGCTGCCGGACTTCGCCGCCCTCGCCGCCTCGGTGGTCAGCGCCATCCCGGCCGCGCTGCTGCGTCAATCGCCGATCCTCAGCCACCCGGTGTTCAACCGCTACCACTCGGAAACCGAGCTGATGCGCTACCTGCGCAAGCTCGCCGACAAGGACCTGGCGCTGGATCGCACCATGATCCCGCTGGGTTCCTGCACCATGAAACTCAACGCCGCCAGCGAAATGATCCCGGTGACCTGGGCCGAATTCGGCGCCCTGCACCCGTTCGCCCCGGCCGAGCAAAGCGCCGGTTATCAGCAGCTGACCGATGAGCTGGAAGCGATGCTCTGCGCCGCCACCGGTTACGACGCGATCTCTCTGCAACCGAACGCCGGTTCCCAGGGTGAATACGCCGGCCTGCTGGCGATTCGCGCCTACCACCAGAGCCGTGGCGAAGACCGTCGCGACATCTGCCTGATCCCCTCGTCCGCCCACGGCACCAACCCGGCCACCGCCAACATGGCCGGCATGCGCGTGGTCGTCACCGCCTGCGATGCCCGCGGCAACGTCGACATCGAAGACCTGCGGGCCAAGGCCATCGAGCACCGCGAACACCTCGCCGCGCTGATGATCACCTACCCGTCGACCCACGGCGTGTTCGAAGAAGGCATCCGCGAAATCTGCGGCATCATTCACGACCACGGCGGCCAGGTGTACATCGACGGCGCCAACATGAACGCGATGGTCGGCCTCTGCGCGCCGGGCAAGTTCGGCGGCGACGTGTCGCACCTGAACCTGCACAAAACCTTCTGCATCCCGCACGGCGGCGGCGGCCCGGGCGTCGGCCCGATTGGCGTGAAGTCGCACCTGACCCCGTTCCTGCCGGGTCACGGCACCATGGAGCGCAAGGAAGGCGCGGTCTGCGCGGCACCGTTCGGCAGCGCGAGCATTTTGCCGATCACCTGGATGTACATTCGGATGATGGGTGGCGCGGGTCTCAAGCGTGCGTCGCAACTGGCGATTCTCAATGCCAACTACATTTCCCGTCGCCTCGAAGAGCACTACCCGGTGCTGTACACCGGCAGCAACGGCCTGGTGGCGCACGAATGCATCCTCGATTTGCGTCCGCTGAAAGACAGCAGCGGCATCAGCGTCGATGACGTCGCCAAGCGCCTGATCGACTTCGGCTTCCACGCCCCGACCATGTCGTTCCCGGTCGCCGGCACGCTGATGATCGAGCCGACCGAAAGCGAATCCAAAGAAGAACTGGACCGCTTCTGCGACGCCATGATCCGCATCCGCGAAGAAATCCGCGCGGTGGAAAACGGCACCCTGGACAAGGACGACAACCCGCTGAAAAACGCCCCGCACACCGCGGCGGAAATCGTCGGCGAGTGGACGCATCCGTACAGCCGTGAGCAAGCGGTGTATCCGGTTGCGTCGCTGATCGAAGGCAAGTACTGGCCACCGGTCGGTCGCGTCGACAACGTGTTTGGCGACCGCAATCTGATCTGTGCCTGCCCGTCGATCACCGACTACCAGGACGCCTGATCGTCAGCCCACTCATACCATCCAAGAACAACAGAGGACTCCACCATGTTCAGCAAGCACGACCAGATCAAAGGCTACGACGACGAACTGCTGGCGGCGATGAACGCCGAAGACGCACGGCAAGAGCACCACATCGAGCTGATCGCTTCGGAAAACTACACCAGCCAACGGGTGATGGAAGCGCAAGGCAGCGGCCTGACCAACAAGTACGCCGAAGGCTATCCGGGCAAGCGCTACTACGGTGGCTGCGAACACGTCGATGTGGTCGAACAATTGGCCATCGACCGCGCCAAACAGTTGTTCGGCGCCGATTACGCCAACGTCCAGCCGCACTCCGGCAGCCAGGCCAACGCTGCGGTCTATCTTGCGTTGCTGCAGGCCGGCGACACCGTATTGGGCATGAGCCTGGCCCACGGCGGTCACCTGACCCACGGCGCCAAAGTCAGCTTTTCCGGCAAGTTGTATAACGCCGTTCAGTACGGCATCGACACCGCGACCGGGCTGATCGACTACGACGAAGTCGAACGCCTGGCCGTCGAGCACAAGCCGAAGATGATCATCGCCGGCTTCTCTGCCTATTCGAAGACCCTGGACTTCCCACGCTTCCGGGCGATTGCCGACAAGGTCGGCGCTTATTTGTTTGTCGATATGGCCCACGTTGCCGGGCTGGTAGCAACCGGTCTGTACCCGAACCCGATTCCCTTTGCCGATGTCGTCACCACCACAACCCACAAGACGCTGCGCGGTCCTCGTGGCGGCCTGATCCTGGCCAAGGCCAACCCGGAACTGGAGAAAAAACTCAACGCCGCAGTGTTTCCCGGCGGCCAGGGCGGCCCGCTGATGCACGTGATCGCCGCCAAGGCTGTGTGCTTCAAAGAAGCGCTGGAGCCGGCCTTCAAAACCTATCAGGCGCAAGTGATCCGCAACGCCCAGGCGATGGCCAAAGTCTTCATTGATCGAGGTTACGACGTGGTGTCGGGCGGTACCGACAACCACCTGTTCCTGGTCAGCCTGATTCGTCAGGGCCTGACCGGTAAAGACGCCGACGCAGCCCTCGGTCGTGCCGGCATCACCGTGAACAAGAACGCCGTACCGAACGATCCGCAATCGCCGTTCGTGACCTCCGGCCTGCGCATCGGCACGCCGGCGATCACCAGCCGCGGTTTCAAGGAAGCCCAGAGTATCGAGCTGGCGGGCTGGATCTGCGACATTCTCGACCACCTCGGCGATGCCGATGTCGAGGCACACATCGCCCGGCAGGCTGCCGCGATGTGCTCTGATTTCCCTGTCTACCGCGACTAACCTGCAGCGCGATCCGTAGCAGCTGGCGCAGCCTGCGTTCGGCTGCGCAGCAGTCGTGAAATCAGGCAATGCGGTGTTTCAGAAAAACCTCGCACTCAGGTTTTACGACTGCTGCGCAGCCGAACGCAGGCTTCGCCAGCTGCTACAGGTCGCGTTGTGGGCCTGCCCTCCCGCTCGCGCAAAAGGAAAAAGTACATGAGCACTCTCGTGGAATCGACCGGCAAAGCACCGGTAAAAATGCAAGTCGGGGTCAAACTGCGCGGTGCAGAAAAGGTTGCGCGAATTCCGGTGAAGATCATCCCGACCGATGAGTTCCCACGCAAACCCGACTGGATTCGCGTACGCATTCCGATCTCCCCCGAGGTCGACCGGATCAAACAGCTGCTGCGCAAACACAAGCTGCACAGCGTCTGTGAAGAAGCCTCCTGCCCGAACCTCGGCGAATGTTTTTCCGGTGGCACGGCGACTTTCATGATCATGGGTGACATCTGCACCCGCCGTTGCCCGTTCTGCGATGTGGGCCACGGCCGTCCAAAACCGCTGGATGCCGACGAACCGATGAACCTCGCCGTAGCCATCGCCGACCTGCGCCTGAAATACGTGGTGATCACCTCGGTGGACCGCGACGACTTGCGCGATGGCGGCGCCCAGCATTTCGTCGATTGCCTGCGCGAAATCCGCAAGCTGTCGCCGGGCGTGCAACTGGAAACCCTGGTGCCGGATTACCGTGGCCGGATGGACGTCGCCTTGGCGATCACCGCCACTGAGCCACCCGATGTGTTTAACCATAATCTTGAAACCGTCCCGCGCCTGTACAAAGCCGCACGGCCGGGTTCGGATTTCGAGTGGTCACTGGATCTGCTGCAGAAGTTCAAGCTAATGGTCCCGCATGTACCCACCAAATCCGGCCTGATGCTGGGCCTTGGCGAGACCGACGAGGAAGTCATCGAAGTCATGCAGCGCATGCGTGAGCACGATGTCGACATGCTCACCCTCGGCCAGTACCTGCAACCGTCTCGCAGTCACTTGCCGGTCCAGCGTTTCGTGCACCCGGACGTGTTCGCCTGGTTCGCCGAGGAAGGTACGCGGATGGGCTTCAAGAACGTTGCGTCCGGTCCCCTGGTGCGCTCGTCCTACCATGCTGACCAACAAGTTCAGCGGGCAACGAACACTGTGGATTCCCTCCTTACTGCTGGATTCGATTCCCCTTGAAAGCCTCATGCCGCGCCTCGTAGACGACCAATAAACGCCATCCTTGAAGCAGTCTTTGCCAACCCGCCCGGTGGCGCCCGCTCGTTGAGCGGGACCGCCGGACAAGTCCGCGGACTCAGCCCTTGGCCGCCATCGCCGTGACTTCCACGCGCATGCCTTCAACTGCCAGGGAGGCCACGCCAACGGCGGCCCTAACCGGCCAGGGCTTGGCGAAGAAGCGCTGGTAGACCTCGTTGAAGGCGGCGCGGTCGGACATGTCGGTGAGGTAGATGGTCAGATGCAGAACCCGGTCCATGGAACTGCCGGCGTGCTCCAGCGCTACCTTGAGTGCCTGCAGGGTGCATTCGCTTTGCAGGGTGATGTCGCCCAGTTCCAGGCTGCCGTCGGCGCGGGTGGGGATCTGAGTGGAGACCAGCAGGCCGCCGAAACCGGCGACATCCGAGGAGATGGATTCTGGATCAGGATCGGGGAGAAAGGTGAGGTCGTGGTTTGCCATGGGTGTCTCTTGCTTGAGGGGTGAAGGGGCTGTCGAGTATATAGCGGCACCCAGGGAAAGGTCATTCCAGCAGCGAGACCAGGCGCGGCTCAATTGAGGTCTCAAACACCTCAAGCAGAGCCAGCGTCACCGGCAGCTTGAAGCGCCGGCGTCCCGCGCTGCCGGGATTGAGATAGAGCTGTTCGCCGCGCCATTCTATGCGGGGCTTGTGCGAGTGGCCGGTGATCACCAGCCTTATGCCTGCATCAAGCACGGCTGGGATATCGGCACTGTCATGTACCAGCAAGGTCTGCCATCCGTTCAGGTCGAAACATAAGCAGTCGGCGAGATTTTCTGCCCAAGGGGCGTCCAGATCATTGTTCCCGCGGACCACGTGCAGCGGGGCTATTGATGCCAGTTGATCGAGGATTTCGGGGTTGCCGATGTCGCCCGCGTGAATAATCCGTTCACAACCCTGCAGTGCAGCAAGGGCTTCAGCGCGGAGCAAGCCATGGGTATCGGAAATCACGCCGACTTTCATGCAGCGCTCCAGACCCGGTTCAAGCATCGGCACCTACTCCTCAAAGCGACCGGTGGCGTCACGGTCGCGCTCGTATCGTCTAGTGAGCGGAAACGGCGGCAACCAGGACTCGCGACGCACGATCCAGCTTTCGTAGGTTGGCATCAGTTGGTCAGGGGCATCCAGGGATCCCAGGTTCACTTCGATTTCGTCGTCGGTGCGCGCAAAAACGGACGAGCCGCAGCGGGGACAGAAAAACCGCCCGGCGTAGTCGCGTGTTTCGCCTTCGATCGTCACCGCACTCTGAGGGAATATCGCGCAAGCTTGAAAAAGCGCCCCATGATGCTTGCGGCAGTCGAGACAGTGACAAAGGCCGACCCGATAAGGGAGTCCCGACGCCTCAATTCGGACGTTGCCGCACAGGCAACCCCCCGTGAATCGCTCCATGCTGCGTCTCCTCTAAAATCAAACGGTCGGAATGTGATCCCCCGACTCAAGGCGCATTAACCACGACATAAGTCACATCGCTGCCCTGATACTGCGGTTGATACCAGGTTGAACCGCACTGCATGTAAGCCGTGTTGTACTGGATGACTTGCACGCAACTGGGGGGCAATTGCGCTGGCGTGAAGATCGACCCGACCACTGCCGCTGTCACCGCGACCGTTGCGGTGACGGCCGCCGCCGTGGCAATCGGATGGTAGTGATCGTCGTAGCCATAGCGGCCATTCCCGTCGACGTCGATGTCCACGTCGCGGCTGTTGTCGATGTTGACGTTACGGTTGCTGTTGTTGACGTTGGTTCGGTTGCCGACCGTGTTTGCGGTATTGGCCCGATTGCCCGCGTTGACGTTGGTAGCGCGTTGCGCGGTATTACCGGTGTTGATGCGCTGAGCCCTTGGGGCCGAGGGCGGTGGCGCACGATTGACCGATGCCCTGGCGTGCCCTTGGGCGCGCTGGGGTCGGGCGTCCACATAAGTGACCAGGCTCAGCGTCAGTACCGAGGTGGTTACGAGCGATAACAACAGGCTCCACGACACCGTCCTGTTCATGTCATTCCCCTCCCTGATCACTGACTTTCTTCAAAGGAATCGCCACATCGCCCTTACGCGGTGCGAAGGTGAAGATCGAGTCCTTGATGCCCGGCTTCAGGTTCCAGCGATACACCGCGCTGTATTCCGGAAAACCCGGCTCATCGGTGGTAGTGATCACCAGTTTGCACGGCAACGGCTTGTCGGATCGGGTGATCCACAACTGCCAGTCAACGCCCTCCTGCCGAAAGGCCAGGTGATCACACAATTGCCCCTTGATCGTCGACGGGCCGACGTACAGCGCCTCTTTCAGCGCATCGATCTGTGTCTGATCGCTGCCAAACAGAAACAGATCCTCCATGGGCACCTGAATCCCGTAATGGTGTTCTATCAAGTGCAGCGTATCGGAGACTTCAGGCGGTGCATCCACGGTGGTGTAGTACTTGAGAAACGGTGAATACTGGGTCAGTTTCTTGCCGTTGTAGAAGAACTCTCGCGTTCGCACATCGCCCTCCGTCTTGGCATACATCCGATCGCGACCCACCACTTTCAAGACCGTAGAGGCCTCGGTCTTGATCTTCTGGCCAGACTCCAGAACGGTATCCCGGGACACTTCGGCGTCTACCTGAAACGTCGGCAGACTGCGTAGGTAGGTGCCCATATCGATGAGTTTATCGACCACTTGCGGGTTGATCGTCGGGGTGACGTCCGGTGTTGGCGGATCCTCGGCACGAGCGCCCGGGGCCAGCGCAAGGGTCAACAACAGGCAGACAACACTCGCGTTGGCTTTCATTGATCCCGCTCCTTGGCCTGTGCACGACTTTTAAGCCTAGACCCGGCGTGACCCGTTCGCCAGAAGGGCTCAAAACCCTATGGGCAAACCTGATTGGACCACTCTATGATTGAACCCCATGACCACCACGCCTCCGATCCGTCAACCCTGCCCGCCCGGCGCCTGCGACTGCGGGCGTGACCCGCTGCTGGAAACACCGGGTGCGGACGTGCGCATCCTGTTTCTGACCCGATCGGAAGAAAAGCGCCTGGTCGAACGCCTGGAAAACCTCCAGAGCCTGAGTGACCTCGAGCGTCTGCAACAGCGGATGTATGAGCAGTTGGGCATCCGCGTAGACATCGTCCCCAGTTTCAACGAAGTACGCACCATGCGCGGTATCGGTATTAACCTTAGCGAGCAACCGGGGCTATGCCGCAAAACCCGTCAGTCGATCCCGGCCGCGATTCGTCGCGCACTGGAGAAGCGCCCGGAGATTGCCTACGAGCTGCTCAACGCCAACGACCTGTTACGCGATGCGTGAACTCAACCCCATGAACGTCGTCCTCGAATTCCCCGTCACGGACGACATACTGACGTCATTCGCGCTGGTGATCGGCTCTGATCTGCAGGGCTATCGCAATCACATTTATCGGGTGCTGAACTTCTATATCGCGATCAGCGGCATCACCGGTTTGCCGTCCGAAACCGTGCAGATCGCGGCGGCCTTTCATGATCTGGGCATCTGGACCGACCGGACCCTCGACTATCTGGAACCGTCGGTTCGCCTGGCTGAGGGTTATCTCGCCGACCGGCAACTGTCGCAGCTGAGCAGCGAAGTCACGGCACTGATCCAGGAACACCACAAAGTACGGCCCTATGGTGCCGCCCATGCACTCAGCGTCGAGCCCTTCCGGCGAGCCGATGTCATTGATGTAACCCTCGGCACGGTGACATTCGGCCTGCCACGGGAATTCATCAAAACGGTGAAGTCGACGTTTCCCAATCATGGGTTTCACAGGATGCTGATCAGGCTGACTGCACGACAATTCCTTCGTACTCCCCTACGGCCAATGCCGATGTTTCGTTGGTGATACAGGTGTCATCCACGGACTGATACAAAGGCAACGAAACAGGATCAGCGGTCATACGCAGAGTCTGGCCTGCTGCTATGCCTTCTCATGGGAGCAGTGGTTTCAAGCCAGTCAGGGATGAAGCTGGACACTCAAGCGTGACCGTGGTCCCGGCACCCGCCAGGTGCGCGAAGAGCAACAGGTGCCAATCCGTAGCAGGAGGTGGCAAATGTTATTCATAGTCAATTGGTCTATCAGTTCGGCAAATCGTAACAGCGCGATCGGGCGTTTCCTCAAGACCGGGGGGGCTCCACCCGCTGGCGTCAAAATGCTGGGACGCTGGCACGCCGTCGGTGGTGCATCCGGTTTTGGCGTGGCAGAGGCCAGTGATCCGGCAGCGATTCAGAAGTGGGTGCTGGAATGGAGCGACCTCATGACCATGGAGGTCCAGGCGGCACTGACCGATGAACAGATAGCGCCGCTGCTGGCGGCCGCTGTCGGCAAGCAATAGTTGTTGAGGCGGCGAGCCGGGCTTGCCGCCTCATGCCCTCCCGCACGTCGAACAACACATTCCCTATGGCCGATCCTGGCACGGATTGAGGACTTCGTCTGGTTGAAATATCAGCGATCGTCTGAATCCACAACTCTGCTGTAAAGCCCATGAAACAAAGATCTGCGGCTGAAAAACAAATGACTGGATATTTCACGATTCGTACCTACGCTCTTTGCGGGGGATCCAATTTTTTCATGGGCGGTCGGGGGCTCGTCTCAAGGTACTCACGCTACTGCGCAGGAGCTCGACATGAACCGGACAACGTTATCAACGGCATTCGCTGTATCAGTACTGTTGGCTGCAATGGTTCTCCCCGGCATCACTCAAGCTGCCGACAAAACAGCCCCCAACATTGTCGTCATCATGGGTGACGATATTGGCTGGTCCAATATCGGTGTCTACAACCAGGGCATGATGGCCGGTCGAACACCCAACCTCGACCAGCTCGCCGCTGAAGGCATGCGCTTTACCGACTATTACGCCGAGGCCAGTTGTACCGCCGGGCGCGCCAACTTCATTACCGGCGAACTGCCGATCCGTACCGGAATGACCACTGTCGGGCAGGCCGGTTCTCCCATTGGTATTCCCGCCGAAGCCGTCACCATCGCCACCACACTCAAGTCCATGGGTTACTCCACCGGCCAGTTCGGCAAGAACCACTTGGGCGACTTGAATCAGTTCCTGCCGACCGTGCATGGTTTCGACGAGTTCTTCGGCTATCTCTATCACCTCGACGCCATGGAAGATCCGGCGCACCCCAATTACCCGCAAGATCTTCTGCCCACCGTTGGCCCACGGAACATGGTTCACAGCTGGGCCACGACGACTGACGATACGACCGTGATGCCGCGCTGGGGCAAGGTCGGCAAACAGAAAATCGAAGACGCGGGCACCCTCTATCCGGAGCGGATGAAAACCGTCGACGACGAAATTCGCGACAAAGCCTTCACCTTCATCGACAAGGCCAAGCAAGACAACAAACCGTTCTTCCTGTGGCTCAACCCGACCCGCATGCACATCGTCACTCACCTCTCCGACAAGTACCAAGCCATGCGCAACGCGCAAAATGGCTGGTCGGAACAGGAAGCCGGCATGGCGCAGATCGACGACATCGTTGGCGACGTGATGGCCAAGCTGAAAAAAGACGGCATGGATGACAACACCATCGTGATTTTCACCACGGACAACGGCGCTGAAAACTTTACCTGGCCGGATGGCGGCACCACGCCGTTTGCCATGGGTAAAGGCACGGTGATGGAAGGTGGTTTCCGGGCTCCGGCGATCATTCGCTGGCCGGGCAAGGTACCTGCTAACCAGGTGGCCAACGGCATCATGTCAGGCATGGACTGGTTCCCGACCCTGGTCGCGGCGGCGGGCAACCCGAACATCACCGCAGAATTGCTCAAGGGCAAACAACTGGGCGATACCAATTACAAAGTGCACCTGGACGGCTATGACCAGACACCGATGATTACCGGCAAAGGTCCATCGAATCGTCATGAGATCTTCTACTTCGGCGAAAGCACGCTGGGCGCTATCCGTATCGATGACTTCAAGTACCGCTTCATTGACCAGCCTGGTGGCTGGCTAGGGGCAAAAACCACGCTGGACGTGCCGGCCCTGACCAACCTGCGTCTCGACCCGTTCGAACGCGCCGGATGGCCGGAAAACATGGCGGCCAATGGTTCGCTGGAGTATTTCGAGTGGTTCAAATTCCAGTTCTGGCGCTTCGTGTTTGTGCAGCAGCAGGTGGTCAAACTGGCTGAAACAGCGGTTGAGTTCCCGCCCATGCAAAAAGGCGCGAGCTTCAACCTCGAGGCCGTCAAAGCCAAGATCGAAGCAGCCCGGGCGGCCATGGGCAAGTAAGGAGTTGAATTCGCGGGGGGCAGCGCTCGCCACCCGCGTCCATGACGGACATTTGCTGAGGTAACCCATGCAGAAAAAAACATCCGCCCTGCCCGCCATTACCCTGTGTGCCCTGTGCAGTCAGCACGTTTACGCCGGCGGCATCATGCTCTACGAAATCGGCACCGATAACGCCGGCCTGGCCAACGCCGGTGCCGCGGCCCGTGCTCAAGGCCCCTCGACCATCGCCAGTAACCCGGCCGGCATGAGTTATCTGCCCGGCACACAGATCACCGGTGGTTTGCAGGTTCTCTACGGCGACCTGAGCTTCGATCGCGACTCGAACACCAACGGCACCGGAACGGGTAGTGGCAACGCCCTCGACCCGATTCCCGGTGGCAGTTTCTTCATCAGCCATCAATTCGACGACCACTGGAGCATTGGCTTCGGCCAGTACGCTGACTTTGGCCTGGCGGTCAATTACGACAACGAATGGTCCGGGCGCTACTTCGCGCAAGACGCCAGCCTCGCCGGTTTGTCTTTCGTGCCCAGCGTGGCATATCGCTTTAACGAGCAATGGTCGGTGGGCGTCGGCGTGAAAGCCATGTACGGCATGCTGCAAGCCCAAACCGCGATCGACCGCGCGCCTTTCGGCTTCACCGACCGCAGCGACGGCCAGTTCAAGTACAAAGACAACGATTGGGGTTTTGGCGCGAACGTGGGAGTGATCTATGCCCCACAACCCGGGACCCGCATTGGCCTGGCCTACACCAGCAAGGTCGATCTGGACTTCGAGGACGGGCTGGACGTCAAAGGCGACGGGCCCGCGCTGGAGCGCCTGGACGGCCTGAACACCCAACTCGACATGACCGTGCCGCAAACGGCAACACTGAGTCTGTTCCAGCAACTCGACCCGCAATGGGCCTTGCTGGCCTCGGTCAACTGGCAGGACTGGTCAGAGTTTGGCGATATCGCGGTGCAAGTCGACACCACCGCGTTTGGCGCTCAATCGACGACGGTCGACGCCCATTTCAAAGACACCTGGCAACTGGCGCTCGGTGCGCAGTATCAGGCCACACCGCAATGGCTGTGGAACGTCGGTGTGGCGTACGACAGCAGCGCCGTTTCGGACGGAAACCGAACTTTTACCGTGCCCATGGGCGAATCCTGGCGCATTGCGGCCGGAGCCACCTATGCTCTGAACAAGGTCACCGACATTAATGTCAGCTGGGCCATGGTCTGGTTGGGCGATATGCCAGTGGACCAGACCAAATCCACGTCGGGTATTCGAACTTCCGGCGAGTTCGACAATGCCTGGATTCAGGCTTTGACCGGCAACATGACCTGGCGCTTCTGATGCCCTGCTACTGAAAAAAACGACTTAATCCATGGAGCGAACACCACTATGAACTTGTCCCGAAAACTGTTTATTGGCGCTGCGCTGGCCAGCCTGCTGCTCGGCGGTTGCACCTCGAAAGTCACCGAGCGTGAGCAGTATTCCGGTTTCCTGTCCAACTACAACAACCTGGAAGAAGTGACGACCACCAGTGGCGAGAAAGCCATGCGCTGGGTGAGCCCGTCATGGAACCCGAATGCGTATGACACCGTGGCCTTCAACAAGCTGGAGCTGTACCCGGCGCCCAAGCCCACTGAGCGGGTGAACCAGCAAACCCTTGACGAGTTGCAGAGCTACATGACCAGCAAGGCCAAAGGCGTGCTGGGCCAGAAATATCGGGTGGTGTCGAGCGCGAAATCAGCGCCGACCGGTTCAAAACCCCTGATCCTGCGCGCGGCGATCACCGGAGTGAGTGCCTCCAACGAAGGCATGAAATGGTACGAAGTGGTGCCGATCGCGGCTGTAGTCGGAGCGACACAGGCCGCCACCGGTCACCGGGATCAGGACACCAACCTGTTCATCGAGGCTGAGTTCATCGACGCAAGAACCAATCAAACTGTGGCCAAAGTGATGCGCAAGGTATTTGGCAGCCAACTGTCGAACGAGAGCCAGAAGATCACCACCAAGGATTTCAAAGTGGCGATCGACAAGCTGACCAGTGACCTACAGGCATTCATCAAGTAACCCCCCTTGTAGGAGCTGCCGCAGGCTGCGATCTTTTGATCTCGATTTTGTCGGTGTAACAACCGTCGCCAAGATCGCAGGCTACGCCAGCTCCTACACCGATCATGTTCACCCCAACCGCTATTTTTTCATTCCGACCCGCCGCCGCATTTCGGCGGTGATCGACTGCCGGGTTTTCTTCAGATCCGCCCAAGGCTCATCACCGACCTCGGCCAGACGTTCATGCACAGTGTGCACGGTCCACTGATTGCCACCCTTGAGTTCAGCCACCTCTTCGCGAAAGATCGGCACCGACACCGGCAGCCCTTCGCGGGTGCGTACGGCGTAGGCACAGATGGTCGTGGCGCCCAGACCGTTGCGCAGGTAATCGATGAAGATCCGCCCTACCCGGTTCTTCGGTCCTGACACAGCGGAAAAACGCTCCGGCAGCAACTTGGCCATGTGGCTGACAATCGCGTGGCTGAAGTCCTTCACCTCATCCCAACCCAGCTTGCGGGTCAGTGGCACCACCAGGTGAATCCCTTTGCCGCCACTGGTCTTGAGGAACGCCCTGAGCCCCAATTCATCGAGTACCGAGAGGGTCAGTTGAGTCGCCTCGACCATGCTTTTCCAGGGCAGCGCCGGGTCCGGGTCGAGGTCGAGGACGAAGCGGTCGGGTTTGTCGAGGTTGTCCGAGGTGACGTTCCAGGTGTGCAACTCGACGGTGCTCATCTGCACGGCGCCGACCAGCGCTTCGGCGTTGTTGATGATCATCACCGGTTGACCGGTGAGTGCCTTGTCCAGGGTGGTGATTCCCGGAATGGCCAGGTGCTCGGCGTTCTTCTGGAAAAACAGTTCGCCGGCGATGCCGTCCGGGGCGCGTACCAGCGCCACGGGCCGGTCCTTGAGCTCGGGCAAAATCCATTCGGCGACGCTGGCGTAATACTCCGCCAGTTGCACTTTGGTGGTGCCGCTGCTGGCGTCGATCACCCGGTCCGGGTGAGTGATGCGGACCTTGCCCTCGCCCAGGCCGATTTGTGAGGGCACGGGCGCGGCTTTCTTTTTGGCAGGGGTGGAAGGTTTTTCGGCAGTGGTTTTTTTCGCGGCTGAAGTCTTCATGGCTTTCGGACGCTCCTCGGTAATGTCGTCGGCAGGTTTGTCGTCACGCAGGCCATGGAACACCGCGTGACGGACTGAACCTTCGTTGGTCATTTCGGCATAAGCGACCTCAGCCAGCAGCGTGGGCTTGAGCCAGTGCACACCCTTGGCGTCAAAACCGCTCGGCGCGTTGACCACTGAAATCTTTTTGGTCTGCAACGGTTTCAGTTGCTCGTAAATGCGCTTGAGCGTCGTCTCGTTGAACCCGGTGCCGACCTTGCCCGCGTATCGCAACTCACCACTGTCGCGGTCGTGCAATCCCAGCAGCAGCGCACCGAAGGCATTGCGCGAGCCTTTCGGGTCGGTGAAGCCTACAACCACAAATTCCTGCCGATGCTTGCACTTGAGCTTGATCCAGTCGCTGCTGCGCCGCGACACGTAAGCCGAGCCCAGACGCTTGCCGATCAACCCTTCCATCTGCATTTGGCAGGCGCTGTTGAGCAAGGCTTCCGGTTCTTCACTAAAGGCATCGGAGAAGCGCAGCAGCGGGTCTTGGTTGGGGTTGAGCACGGTCGACAGCGCAACCCTTCGCTCCTCGACAGGCACCTCGCGCAGGTCCACGCCGTTGAGGTAAGGCATGTCGAACAGGTAGTAGACGATGTTGCCACTGCTGCCAGAGTCAAAAGCGTTTTGCAAGGCCTGAAAGTCCGGCACGCCCTGCTCGTCGGCGACCACCATTTCCCCGTCGAACCAGGCCGACTCGAGGCCCAGCGTCGCCAACGCCTCGGCTTGCCTGGGCAGTTTGTGGGTCCAGTCGTGACCGTTGCGGGTGAACAGTTTGACCTCGTCGTGGTCGATGCGCGCCATGATCCGATAGCCGTCGAACTTGATCTCATAGCTCCACTCGCCGCCTGGGGCCTTTTCGACCAGCGTCGCCAGTTCCGGTTTGAGCAACTCCGGCAATTTGGCTTTGCGGGCGCCCGTCAATGGCGCCGACGTTTCCTTACGCGTCGGGGCGGCTGGTTTTTTAACGGGTTTGGATTTGGCAGCGGTCTTCGGCTTTTTGGCCACGATGGTCCGGTCACTGAGCACGCTGTCGGGCTCGGCGGCGACCACGTCGTAATCGCTTTCGGGTTTGGCCGCGCCGTCCTGATGCTTGATCAGAAACCATTGCTCCTGCTTGCCCGGCATGTGCGTGCGCACCAGGTTCCACAGGCCGCCGAGCTTCTCGCCTTTTAGCTCGAATTTGAGCTTGCCCTTGGCGTAAGCCTCGGCCGGATCGTCCTGGGGAATCCATACCCCCCGGTCCCAGACAATCACCTCGCCGGCGCCGTAATGCCCTTCGGGAATGCTGCCCTCGAAGGTGGCGTAATCCATCGGATGGTCCTCGACGTGCACCGCCAGGCGCTTGACCTTGGGGTCCAGTGACGGGCCTTTGGGCACTGCCCAGCTTTTCAGCGCGCCATCGAGCTCCAGGCGAAAGTCGTAATGCAGGCGCGAGGCGTCGTGCTTCTGGATGCAGAACTGCAAGGCATGGTCTTTCGCGTTTTTTTTGCCCGAACGTTTGCCGGCGGCCGGTTCAGCGGTCGCCGAGAAATCGCGCATGCGATTGTAATCGTCCAGGCTCCTGCTCATGGCGCACCGGCTGACGTAACGGTGCCCCCGATGCCCGGGCCGATCCGCGTGACGATCAATGCGACGACGGCAATGCGTTCCACCCGCTGATAGCCAGGGGTCAACAGTTCTTCACCGAACACATCGGGGTCGAGTTCGTGGTAGGTCCAGCCGAACATCGGCGATTCCAGATACGGCGTCACCGCATCCAGAAACGGGTCGAGACCATCGATCATCGCCACGCCGGTGTACAGCACCAGGGAGCCACCGGGGGCCAAGCGATACAGGGCTTGCTCGACAATGCGCAACGACAATTGCGCACCCAGCGCGCCGCCGCCATGCCGGTAAGCACGCTCGGTCGGGTCGGCCATGTAGGGCGGATTGGCGACGATCAAGTCGAAGTGGCCGTCGACGTCCTGCAGCACGTCGCTGGCCTCGATGCTGACGTTGGCCACCTCGGCGAGCGCGACGTTGACCGCCGTCATGCGCAACGCCAACGGGTTGATGTCAACGGCCAGCACTTCGGCCTCACGGCGTGCGCGGGCAATCACAATCGCTCCGACGCCAGCGCCGCAGCCGATGTCCACGGCGCGCCTGATCGGCGCGAAGCTCTGTTGCAGATGGGTGTGAATCAGTTGTGCAAAACGATAAGTGTCAGGGCCGAAGAACACCGCGTCAGCGGCATCAGTGGGGTAACCCGAATGCACGAACAACAGGTCATCGAGGCTTGACCAGCGCACATGACTTTTCAGTCGACCATTGCATTCCTCTAGGACGCCTGCCTGTTGCAACTGCCGCTGCTCATCCACCGACAACAGACCGGGATCAAACCACCGCGACCAACCGAATACTTCGCGCAGGGTCCGGGCGCTTTGCCCGAAGACGCGATCATTGACCCGCTGATGGGTCAGCGGCGTTGGCGTGATGAAACGGTAACCGTCGGCCTGCAAGCGGCGCCCCAATTGCAGCAGGGCCAGGTCCGCGGCGCTAAGCTGTGCTTCCTGATTCATGAAGGGCACCCTATCGAAAACCGGATTTGCTCGTCGGCGGCAAGCCCTTTAAGTGTAGCGTGCAGGCATTGGACATCCGGGTCATTGGCGGGGCTCAATCAGCACGTTTCTACATCAGCAGAGCGACACCTCTGGAAGAAAATTCCATCGGCGTTGAAATCGCCCGGACAGACGGGCTTGTGGCGCGGCACCCGGCGCCAGACAAGTGAATATACTCAGCGGGTGTGGACTCATCCTTCGGAGAGCAATCATGCGAACGGTTCATGTCATCGAGCCCGAAAAAACCCCCGACCCGGTCAATGTCGTGGGTGAGGCCATCACCATTCTCGCGGGCGGGGATCTGAGCAAACCTTTTGAAATGCATATCCAGGAAGGCGTACAAGGCGGCGGGCCGCCTCCGCACTTTCACCCTTGGGACGAAGCGTTCTACGTCATCGACGGACAAGTGGAAGTGACGGTTGCGGGCAATGCCACCACCATTTTCCCCGGCGGTTATGTGCACATTCCCGCCGGGACTGTTCATGCTTACAAGAACATCAGTGCGACGGCGAAGATGATCGGTGTGGTGTCTGATCCGCTCGGTGGTCAGTTCTTTGCCGCACTGGATCAGCTCAAAGTGCCGCAGGATTTGCCGCGGATCCTGGCAATCGCCGAGAGTTTCGGCGTTACGTTTCTGGTGCCGAAAGCACCTGAAGCCCGATAGAGGCCAGGCCGTTTTTTCATGTTCTTTCCCACTGGGTGGGAACGAACATCAGGCCACCCCACCTTTGGCCTGTTGTTCCAGATGCACTTGCAGGTCCGGATCGATGTTCAGCGCCGCAGCCAGTTCATCCAGATAGCTACGTTCGGCGTCCTGCTGATCGTCCACCAGCATCACACTGGCCAGGTACATCTCCGCCGCCATGCCGGAATCCGTGGCCGACTGCGCCACATCGGCGGCGTCCAGCGGCCGCGCGACTTCATCGTCCAGCCATTGCTGTAGCTCTGGGTCGTCGGTGTGGCGGCCGATTTCAGTGCTGATCATCTGCTTCTCGGCATCATCAATCCGGCCATCGGCCTTCGCCGCCGCAATCAATGCACGAAGAATCGCATGGCTGTGGTCCTCGACTTCCGGGCCGGACAACAGGTCGACAGTGCGCGGCGCCTGTTGCGGCGCCGAGGCCTGGCTGCGTTGCCAGGCTTGATAGGCCTGGAATGCCATCATTCCGAGCGAAGCCAGTGCCGCGTAGTTGGTGCCGCCACCCGAACGGGTCTGGGTCGAACCGCTCATGGTTGAGCCACCGCCCAGCAGACCACCGAGCAAACCACCCAGGCCACTGCCCCCGGCGCTTGACCCGCCGCCACCGCCCAGCAGGCCGCCGAGCAATCCTCCGAGTCCGCCCAGGCCGCCTTGTGCCGACGCGCCACCGCCACCCTGTTGCGACATTGAGCCTTGGCCGGCCCTCAGTAACTGTTCGAGCAGATCGCTGGTGTTCATGACGATGTCCTCATCGAGTGGAGTGATCCAGTCAGGCAACGATAGTCCTCACCGGCAAATACGCCACCACCGTTTGGCTGACGTGAAACCCTTATCGCCCTTGACCCTGATGACCATCGGCTGCGAGAGTTCTACCCTCGCAAACCCGATGCCCACAGGATCAACGAACACATGGACCGCCACCTGATTGTCGTCAGCGACGTCATCGAACCTGAAGTCGAGCACGTACTCAGCGCCGGGCTGAGTGCCTTCAATGATCAGATGACCGGCATCAACGACCGCCGGTCGCTGGCAGTCACGGTCCGCGATCCGGACACCCATCAGGTGCTGGGTGGTATTACCGGGCGTACGTCACTCGGTCTGCTGTTTCTCGATTTGTTCTACTTGCCCGAGTCACTGCGCGGCTCCGGGCTCGGATCTCGACTGCTCAACGCGTACGAGGACGAAGGCCGTCGTCGCGGTTGCCGCTCGGCGGTGCTCTATACCCTCAGTTTCCAGGCCCCGCAGTTCTATGAAAAACACGGCTGGCAGCGCTTCGGGGAAGTGCCTTGCGACCCGCCAGGCACGAGTCGGGTGTTCATGAGCAAGGCGCTGTGAATGAGCCTGTCTGCACCCGATCAATCCGCCGATCACTGTGTTTGAGTAAAACGTATCGTCCTGCGCCGATGTTTCATTTAATACCCCCGGATTTATCCGGGGTATTTTTTTGCGGCCCAGCTAAGATTTACAGAGGGTGAACCTTATCCCCGGATACCCGGTCGATACATGCAACCTGACTTGGTTTGCCGACACCCCCAATTGAAGGGGTGATAACAGGCATGCTTCACTTTCTGGAGAACGCCACCGTGATATCGACCCTACACATCGCCAGGCTCAAAGCATGGGGCGCCCATGGTTTTACCGCCACCGGCGTGGTCACTGCCTTCCTCGCGACCCTCGCCCTGCTGGAAAACCAGGCCACAAACTGCCTGCTGTGGCTGGGCGTCGCCTTGATCGTCGATGGGCTGGATGGCGCGTTGGCACGCAAGGTCAATGTCCAGTCGGTACTGCCAAGTTTCGATGGCTCGATCCTCGATCTGGTCATCGACTACCTGACGTATGTGTTTATCCCCGCACTGTTCATTTATCGTTACATCCCCTTGCCGGACTACACGCTGCTGATGTCCGTGTCGCTGATTCTGGTCTCGTCGCTGTTTTGCTTCTGCAACGTCAACATGAAGAGCAAGGACAACTACTTCCAGGGCTTCCCCGCCGCCTGGAACGTGGTCGCCCTGTGCCTGTACATCATTGCCCCGTCGCCGTGGATCACTTTTCTCACCATCATCGGCCTGGCGCTGCTGACTGTGACCCGGATGAAGTTCCTCCACCCGTTCCGCGTGCGCAAGTTCATGCCGATCAACATCGCAGTAACGGCCATCTGGCTGCTGTGCAGCTTGTCGCTGGTGGTCAACCATCCAGTGATCAACCCGCTGGTGATGGGGCTTTGGCTGCTGATGTCGGCTTACTTCCTGGGGATCTGCATCTGGCGCACGGCGCTGGAGTGGTTCGAAAACTCGCGGGGATAAGGGGAACACATCGACCATGCCCATCCATATCGTGCGCCTCGGTTCACCGCGCGCTGCCAATGAAGGCCTGCGCCTGGGCACGGTGCGTCGCCCGCCGCGTGGCGTGCCGAAAGCCGAGTTTGCCAGTCGGGATTTTTATGACGTGTGGCAGCCGCTGCTGTCTCCCAGTGCAGAACTGGTCGCAGAAGCCAAAGCGGCGGAAGACGCCAAGGCGTGGGAAGCCTTCAAGCGCAAGTTCAAGACCGAAATGAACCACCCGGCGCCCAGCCAGTTGCTCGATTTGTTGGCGGCGTTGTCCCATCAGACGTCACTGGCGATTGGCTGTTATTGCGAAGATGAAGCGCATTGCCATCGGTCGGTATTGCGGGAGTTGTTAAAAGCGCGAGGTGCGCAACTCAAATAGTCGCTCAAGATCGAGGTAAAGGATTTCGGTAAGGACACAAGGATTGGGGTCTTCAAATGAATAACCAGATTCGACTCGCCACCCCTGACGATGCGACAGCCATCAGCCATGTCATCATTCAATCGCTGCGTCAGTCCAATGCCCTGGATTACCCGCCCGAAGTCATCACACAGGTAGAGAAAAGCTTTTCTACCGAGGCCATCCGCGCCTTGTTGAGCCAACGCCAGGTCTTTGTCGCCACCATCGACAAGCGTGTAGTCGCCACGGCCAGTCTTGATCAAGACGTTGTGCGTAGCGTATTCGTCGAGCCAGGCCATCAGGGGCGCGGACTCGGCAGGCAGTTGATGGCGACCCTTCTATCTGTCGCCCAGGACGCAAAAATCGAGGTACTACGCGTTCCCTCCTCCATCACCGCAGAGGCCTTTTACTTCAAGCTGGGCTATCGAAAAGTTCGCGACGAGTTTCACGGGGCCGAGCGAACGATCATCATGGAGCGGCGTTTGACGCACGTTGTCGACTACTCAAATTAATGCCGCTCTTCAATCAGCCCTGCTTCTCGTCATCCACCGGCACCTGCAACCCCACCTTCACGTTGCTCATGGAAACCAGCGTCTTGAAGCGCTTCACATTGTTGTTCTCGAAAAACAACTCACGCGTCAGTTCCGTGTACTGCTCCATGTTGCGCACTGCTAGCACCAGCACGAAGTCCCACTCCCCGGCCACGTAGTAACACTGCTGCACCTGCGGGCAGTTGGCGAAGCTGCGCTTCATGGCGTCCAGCAAATCCAGACGCTCACTCTCCACTTCGACTTGGGCGACGATGGTCAGCGGGTAGCCGAGTTTCTCTTGATCCACCACCGCCACAGTGCCTTTGATGAAGCCATCCTGAGTCAGGCGTTTGAGGCGGCGGTTAACGGCGGCCGAAGACAAATTAACCCGCGCGCCCAGTTCGCTTTGGGACAGGCCGGCATCTTGCTGGACTTCGGCAATCAGCTTCAGGTCGAAGGCATCGAGACTCATGGTGACGGGACTCGCAATAAAATTGATGTAAACCGCATGAATGGGTAATGGAAGTACGTCGACGGTGCCGATTTCAAGAAATGAGTGTGGCAGTAGCGAGATATTATTTCACTCCGCTGCCCACCACCTGGAGCCGACGATGCTGATCGCCAACCCCAACGCCAGCCGTAACACCTATCCCGATGACCTCAAGGCCATCCTGAACATTCAGACAGCCGCCGAAAGCCGCACCTGGCTGGCGAACTGGAACACCCTCAACCGCGCCGGCACACCCTTGTTCAGCCTGCCCGACCTGGCCGCCCATCTCGGTGTCGCCGAACTCATGATCAAGGATGAGTCGAGCCGTTCGCAGCTGGGCAGTTTCAAAGCACTGGGCGCACCGATTGCCCTGGTGCGGTTAATCCTGCGGCTGTTTCCCGAGCACCCTTTCGAACCCCGGGGCTTGCTGATGGGCGACTACGGCGACGCCTTGAAGGACTTTACGGTGATCAGCGCCACCGACGGCAACCACGGTCGTGCCCTCGCCGCCGCAGCACAAAGCGTCGGTTGCCGTTGCGTCATCGTGCTGCACGCCAACGTCAGCATCGAACGGGAACAGGCCATCGCCGCCTATGGCGCGCAGATCGTGCGAGTCCCCGGCAACTACGATGAGTCGGTTGAAGAAGCCGCCGCGCTGGCTGTCGAGCACAACTGGCAGGTGGTGTCCGACACCTCCTACGAGGGCTACGAAGACATTCCCCGGGATGTGATGCAAGGCTACGGCACTATTGCCGCGGAAATCGTTGAGCAGGCCAGCGACCAAGCCTTCACTCACGTATTCCTTCAGGGGGGTGTAGGTGGTCTGGCGGCTGGCCTCGCCAGTTATTTCTGGGAGCTTTATGGCACAGCACGACCGGCGATGATCGTCGTCGAACCGCAACAGGCCGACTGCCTGTTCCAAAGCGCCCTCGCCGGCCATGCAAGCAAAACCCAAGGCTCGGTGGACTCGGTAATGGCCGGGCTGGCCTGCGGTGAAACCTCGCCCCTGGCCTGGAAATTCCTGCACACCAGCATCGACCACTTCATGACGATTGAAGATGAGGATGCCGTCAACGCCATGCGCATGCTCGCGCAGGGCAGTGATCGGGACGTCCCGCTGGTGGCCGGTGAGTCGGCGGTGGCCGGGCTCGCGGGGCTGATCCAGTTGCTCAAGTCGCCCCACCTGGCCGCTGAAGTGGGCATTGATGAGTCCTCACGTATTCTGCTCATCAGCACCGAAGGCGCCACCGCTCCTGCCGTTTACAGCGAACTGGTGGGAGAGACGGCTCAATCGGTGCTGAAACGCCAGCACCTCTGGCTGCAACGAAAATAAGGTGTGGCAGGAGGTTATCAACTTGTCAGTAGAATGGGCTGACATTCAAAGCAGGTAGGAGTTGATCGATGCGCATCGCCTTGCTGTCAGACATCCACTTGTCCGTCAACGCGCTACCGTTTCCCGATGTGGACGCCGACATTGTCGTTCTCGCCGGAGACATCTCTCGTCCAGCTGCGGCCATTGAGTGGGCCAAATCGTGCCCTCTTCCAGTCGTGTACGTGGCAGGGAATCACGAGTTTTATGGCAGTGACTTGATCTCTACCTACGAACATTTGAACAGGTTGTCGCAAGGCACACAGATCCACGTATTGGAACGCTCGGAGTATGTCCACAACGGCGTGCGGTTTTTGGGTTGCACGCTGTGGTCTGACTATCGACTTTTCGATTCTGCAGAGCATCGGGCACAGGGTGTTGATCTGGCTTCGAAGCTCATGCGGGACTTCACCCACATAAAAATCTCGCCCGATTTTCCAGACCTGTTCAGCCCGGCGGTTTCCCAACTGATTTTTTTACAGACTGTCGCCTGGCTGGAAGACTGCTTCACCCGCGACAGAACCACTCCCACGGTGGTGGTTTCGCATTTTGCACCGACACGGTTGAGCATAGGCTCGCTGTTTGAGAATTCGCCGATTAACGCGAGTTTTGTTTCAGACCTCGAAGACCGAATCAAGGTCTGGCAGCCGGCGCTTTGGCTGCATGGCCATACCCATGGCAGCTTTGACTACCAGGTGGGCAAAACTCGCGTCATTTGCAACGCCCGGGGCTATGCAAAAAATGGCATTAATGAAAATCCGGAATTTAATCGCTCATACGTGATTGACCTGGATATCTGAGGCTACGCGGCCCTGCCTCCTGGAAGCCGGGTCCAGAAAACCGAGCAAGGCTTGCCGGGTATCCTGCCAGGCCGCTGCATGTTCCATATCGAGGAAGTGCCCGGCGTTCTTGATGGTATGGAACCGGGACTGCGACGCATGATCGGCGAATAGCCGGGCGTCTTCGACCGAGGTGTACTCATCCCATTCGCCGTTGACAAACAGCAGCGGTATTTCGATGGCAGCGGCACAGGCGACATAGCAATGGGTGTCTTGGGTCAGCACCTCATTGACGTGGAAATGCATCTGCCTGTACTCGTGCTCGGCCAGGCTTCTGACATGGCGGTCATTAAAGCGTTTGAACAGCGATGGCAGGTGCTTGCCGATTGTGCTGTTGATCAAGCGACCGACACTGAGGCGGTCGCAAGCCTGGAGATGGTTCAGGCCGCTCTCCAGGTAATCGCGCATCGGTGTATTGATACGCGCTGCGAATGAATTGATCACCGCCTTCTCGATTCGTCGTGGCCGCTGGGCCAGCGCCAACAAGGTAGCCGCACCGCCCCAGGAAAAGGACAGCACGTGGTGCGCACCAAAGTGTTCGATTAAATCCAGCAGTATCGCGGCCTCGTCTTCCTTTCGGATCGGTTGGCCGTGGAGGTTGTGTTCCTTCGACTGACCGGCGTAGGGCTGGTCGTAGAGAACCACATTGAATCGCGGCTGCAGGTAACGCACCGTTTGGGCAAAAGATGCGGTCGTTGCCAGTGAGCCGTTGACCAGAATGATGGTCTTGTCAGCGGCAGTGTTGAGATAGTGCTCGGTATAAACCTTGTACTTCCCGCAGATCTCGACGATGGCAGTTTTCGGCATCATGACATTTACTTCCTTGAACCCATTGGACTAAGCGCACAGCGTTTGGGATGCCCACAGGGCCCTATCGCAGATAGCAGTACACGTGGACCTGACAGCGAAGTGTCAGGCCAATACATTAATAACTCAGGGTGATTTTCAAGCGTCAACGCATAGGCCTCCTCGGGCTTGATCTGGCAACACGGACAAGCAACAACAGCGCGAGGGTGCTCGGATGGCTGCCGTGACCGATGAGTCACTGACTGACCATATGTTCAGAGTTAAGCAGGGATTTCCTCGTCTGCAAGAACGCAGACGAGTTTTTGCGTCGAATCGTAAGCGCTGAACTGGCTCAGATTCCGGTATTCATGCACCTCTGACTCCATGCACGAATTGATCGATGCCATCGAGATCTCCAACCGCGACGGTGTGCGCCTGAGGCTGGAGGCGCGAGAAATCAGATGCGCAAGTGCGCACTCATGTAGTCAATGAAAACGCGCAACTTGGGCGAGGCATAACGGCTGGCTGGCCACAGCATCCAGAAAACGACCTGGCGGTCCATGTAGTCATCCAGCACTGTGACCAGTTGGCCGCTTTCCAGCGCTTCGCGCACCAGGAAGGTAGGCAGAAAGGCAATACCCCTGCCCTGGATTGCGGCATAGGCAAGAGGCTCGATCGTGTTCGACGTCATCGTGGCGGGCAGCACCAATTCAGCCTCGGAGGCTTCGAGCCGCAGCGGCCAACGCTCCAGCTTTCCCGTTGCGGGGAATTTGTGTTGCAGGCATAAATGGCGTTCCAGTTCACGCGGATTAGCGGGTACACCCTGCCGCTTGAGATAGGTCGGCGACGCTACCAGCACATGCGCACAGGAACCGAGGCGGCGCGCGGTCAAGCGAGAATCGGTTTGCTCGCCGGTCCGAATCACCGCATCGAACCCCTCCTCGATCACATCGACCATGCGGTCGCAAAAATCGATATCCAGTTCGACTTCCGGATACTGCTCCATGAACCCGTCAAAGGCCGGCATCATCAGGTCGCCCAGTAGAGGAGTGCCCACGCGAAGCCGTCCACGCGGACTGCCAGCCAAGCCTGACAGCTCGGACTCGGCAGCGGTGACCTCGCTGAGGATGCGGCGGCATCGCTCAAGGAACAGGGTCCCCTCGGCCGTCAACGTGATACTGCGTGTACTGCGATGAAACAGCCGTACATTCAAGCGCTCTTCCATCCGGGCGATGGTTTTGCCCACGGTTGAGGACGACACCCCCAACTGCCGGGCGGCCTCGGTAAAGCTGCGCGTTTCGGCAACCTGCACGAACATTGAAATGCCACTCAGACTTTCCATCGCTGTTCCTGCTTGCCCCGGTAGAACCCCACCAACACGGTGGGATTACGGAAAAATCATCCGAAATGTTCGGCATCGCGGGATATTTTTCTTCACGAACTTTACGCCTACATTGCGCCCATCTCACCACTGATAGGTATCGATGTTATGTCCAAACTGCATACGAGCATCCAAATAGGCCCCTACCAAATTGCCCATCGCGTCGTCCTGGCGCCACTTACCCGTATGCGTGCCGAGCCGGGCGCCATTCCTGGCCAGTTGATGGCCGAGTACTACGCCCAGCGTACAACTGCTGGCGGGCTGCTGATTGGCGAAGCCACTATCGCCGCACCCAATGGCAATGGATACCTCGGTGCTCCTGGCCTGTATGACGACAGCCAGATCGCTGGCTGGAAACTTGTGACCGACGCCGTTCATGCCAAGGGCGGGAAAATCTTCCTGCAGCTCTACCATGCAGGGCGCCAGTCCAATAGCCTGCTGCAGCCGGACGGCGGCCAGCCGGTGGCCCCTTCCGTTGTGGACCATGGCGGCCTCGCCTTCACCGAGACCGGCTGGACCCCCGGCACCCCGGCGCGCGAACTGACCATCGCTGAAATCCGCGGGCTGGTAGACAGCTTCCGCACTGCGGCCGAACGCGGTATCGCAGCCGGATTCGACGGCGTGGAGTTGCACTCGGCCAACGGCTACCTGTTCGATCAATTCCTCCAGGACGGTAGCAACAAACGTACGGATATCTACGGTGGCTCGTTCGAGAACCGCAGCCGGTTCCTGCTGGAAGCAGTAGAAGCGGTGATCTCCGTCTGGGGCAGCAATCGGGTAGCGGTGCGTCTGGGGCCGAGCGGCAATTTCGGCGATATGTCCGACAGCGATCCCGTTGGCCTGTTCACCTATGTCGCGTGCGAGCTGAACACGCTGGACCTCGCCTACCTGCATCTGATCGAGCCGCGCATTTTAGGTGTCGCCGAGGACGAGCGCCGGGACCAGAATCCCGTGGCGTCCCAACTCATCCGCCAGCACTACAAGGGCACCCTTATCGCGGCGGGCGGCTTTTCCGGTGAATCGGCGAAGGCGATCCTTGAGGCAGGCGATGCCGACCTGGTCGCTTTTGGCCGCCACTTCATCGCCAACCCTGACTTGCCAGAGCGCCTGCGCAAGGGCTGGCCGCTGAACCCGTACGACCGCGAGACGTTCTTCGGTGGCACTGAGGTGGGTTACACGGACTATCCTTTCCATACCGAAGCAGCATGACAATCAGCACCGCTGGCAACTGGGGGTCGTAGTACCCCAGCTGTCCAAAAAACCTGATCCACCTCAGTAACGGGACCTGCCGGGCCCACGGTGCATTCTGGCTGATAGGAGGTGCTGAAGAGATGAAGGACCTTTTCACCTACAGGCTTTTCACAAGGGTGGCGCGACTGGGCAGTTTTTCGGCCGCAGCACGCGAAGTGGGTCTTTCTCAATCCCAGGTTTCCAGGATTGTGGCCGAACTCGAAGCCGATCTCGGCACTCTGCTCTTGGCAAGATCGACACGCGCGGTCGTGCCCACTGAGGCAGGGGCGGATTTTCTGTCGCGCATGGAGCCCATCCTTGCAGCGGTGGAAGAAGCTGAGCAGAGCGTTCGCGGAGGTGGAGAGCTGCGTGGCGTCGTCCGGATCAGCATGCCAACGAGCATCGGCATCAGGGAAATCATTCCGCGTATCGCTCCGTTCGCGGCAATACATCCCAACTTGCATATCCAGGTCCTGCTCGCCGATCACTGGCAGGATCTGGTCCGCGAAAACATCGATGTTGCGATAAGGCTGGGGCGGCTCCTGGATTCCAGCGCAACGAGCCGTCAGATCATGACAATCAAGCGATTCATTCTCGCCTCCCCCTCCTACTTGCGTGCCGCTGGAGAGCCGACTACACCGGACGACTTGCAATCACATCGAATAGTTGCAGGCCCAGCCTCGACTGTCCCGAGCGGCTGGATGTTCACACGCAATGGAGAGACCAGGACCATTCAGCTCGAGGCTCACTTCTCGACCGACGAAAATGAGGGCGCTGTCGCTGCCGCAGCCGCTGGGTTGGGGATCACGTCGACAACGGCCTGGGCGTGCCGGCGTGAGCTGGAAAGTGGTGAACTCGTCACACTGCTCACCGATTGGGAGACCGAATCCGTACCTGTTCATGCCTACTTCCCCCATGGTTCACGCACCCGGGGTGCCGCCCGCGCCTTGATCGAGCATCTTGTAACCAGTCTTCTGGCTGAGGGTTGTGACACGTCGAGCGTGTAGGTTTATGCATCCCTTACATAGAAGATAGCGAAAAAGAGTGGCTAATCAGATCCCGCCGAAGCTGCCAATTTAGTGTCACCACCCTGCACGACGCACCGGTCGATCTGTTCATCCGGACGGCGCGCTGGACGGCCTTTATTTTCATCCTTCCAGGAGAAGTGTCATGCGTATGACCGGCAATACTATCTTCATCACCGGCGGCGGCTCCGGTATTGGACGAGGCTTGGCCGAAGCCTTCCACACACTCGGCAATCAGGTGATCATCTCTGGCCGGCGGATGGAGCGGCTACAGGAGACGCTCGGTGCCAATCCGGGTATGGCCGCCATTGAACTCGACATTACCGACCCGGACAGCATCCAGGCGGCAGCGCAGAAGCTCATTTCCAATTACCCGAACGTGAATGTGCTGATCAACAATGCCGGCGTCATGATGCTGGATCACGCAGACAAACCAGTGGACGATGCGCTCGCACTGTCGACCGTCACCACTAACCTGCTCGGCCCGATTCGCATGACCTCGGTCCTGATCGAGCATCTGAAGACGAAGCCTGATGCGGTCATCGCCAACGTCTCTTCGGTTCTCGGCTTCGTGCCGATGGCAGTGACGGCAGTCTATTCGGCGACCAAGGCAGCCCTCCACTCCTACACGTTGTCACAGCGTTATCTGCTGCGCGAACAAGGCGTCCAACTGATCGAAATCGCGCCGCCCTGGGTACGTACCGAGTTGCTCGATAGCAGCGAGGAAGAGCGCGCCATTCCTCTCGACCTGTTCATTACGGAGGCGATGAAGCAGTTCGAGAGCGGCGTAGACGAAATCCTCGTCTCACCCGCCGAGGCGATGCGTGCCAACCCTGGCCCGAATGAGCATGCGTGGGTCAATCAGTTCAACGACATGATCGCAGCCGGGCCCGCTTTGGGCTGACCGCGACGATGTCAAAACTGGCAACATCGGGTGGCCCCAGCGGTCGCCTGCCCCTCACATTGCTAACAGGACCAAGACCATGACCGCACGCACACCCGCCGAGAACAAGGCCATCGTTCTCGAAGGCTTCGACACCCTATTCAACCGCAAGGATTTGGCTGCGGCCGAACACTTCTGGTCTCCCTCTTATATTCAACACAGTGCTCATGTGCCCCCAGGCCGCGAGGGCCTGTTCGATCTGGTCGCAGCGGGATCGCCCACACTGCATTACGAATGCCAGCTCGCGGTGGCGCAAGGCGATTTCGTCATGCTGCACGGCCGATTCTCTGGCCTCGGCCAGCCGGCGAACTGGGTCGTGGTCGATATTCTCCGCCTCGAGAACGGCGTGATGGTCGAGCATTGGGACGTCATCCAGGACGAGGCCACGCGCGAAAGCTCCGCGGGCGGCCATCCCATGTTCGGAGATCATTTCCCGGGCTGACGCCCCCTCCCCCGAACAACCACTCGGTCGTTATTGCGCCGACTATTTGACGAGTCGCGTTTCCTTGGAAGGTCTGTATCCGAAGTACGAGCTATAGCACTTGCTGAAGTGGCTGGGCGATACAAAGCCACACGCAACCAACACGTCTACCTGGGACAGCTCTGTGTGCTGGAGCAGTCGACGCGCCTCGGTAATCCGCAGCTCCATGTAATACCGTTGCGGCGTTGTGCCCAGTTGCTCCTTGAACAAGCGCTCGAGTTGTCGACGCGAACGGCCTGCGTATACGGCCAACTGCTCCAACTCCAGAGGCTCTTCGAGGTTGGCATCCATCAGCTTCACCACCTCGCGTAATGGCGCGCTCACGCAGACATTTTCAGTTGGTTTTATCCGCCGATAACGCGACTCCTCGAAAGCCAGGATGTCCTCAATCCCCTCGACGAGGGCTTTGTCGTGCAAGCCTTTGATCCAGTCCAGCGCCATGTGGAATGCGCCAGAGGGACTGGAAGCCGTGAGCCGGTCTCGATCGATGACGTAGGGCTCACTGGTGACATGCGTCGCCTTGGAGATTTCCGCGAGTGCGGGGCGATGTTCGGGGTGAATCGCGCAACGATATCCGTCAAGCAAGCCTGCCCTCCCCAGGAACCACGCGCCATTCCACAACCCGGCCAGACTGACACCCTGGTCTGATGCAGCCCTCAACAGGGAGATGAGTTCATCCGTCGCTTTGAGTTCTGTCCTGTAGCCGCCGCAAATGACCAGAAGGTCCAGGTCCTGGATCGCTGGACAATCGAAACGGGCATCCGGCCGAATGACCAGGCCCAGGTCACTGACGACTTCCTCATCGGTCAAGCCGAACGTTCGGGAAGAGAACAACCCGGGTCGCAAAAGATTCGCGGTGACAATCGTATCCAGTGCTTGCGTGAATGCGGGCAGCGAGAAATGCTCAAGCAACAGAAATCCCGCCCGGACCATTTGAGTCTTCTCGTTGGGATTCTCATTCAGATAGCGGAGATTTTTCCCCTTCATGCCTCCGCTAAATTGGCGTCGTTCGATCAATGTTCGGCCTGCTCGGTTACGTAGCCCAACCTGTCGTTGGGTGCGTTGATAAACCTCAATGCTAACTGTAGAAGTTTCAACACCACTAGCGCCATTTTGCGATTGATCAGGCTAGCTGGAAGCCGTGACGTAGCTTTATGTCACTCGCAAGCTGCGCCTAAACGATAGCGACATACCCATCGACACTGTCGGGCCAACGGGTCAGAACCTCGAAGCCGTCGTCTGTGACCGCGACCATATGCTCCCACTGAGCCGAGAGTGAGTGATCCTTGGTGACCACGGTCCAGCCATCAGCCAGGGTTTTCACATGGCGTTTGCCAGCGTTCAACATGGGTTCAATGGTGAAGATCATTCCGGTTTTCAGTTTCAGGCCCTGGCCTGGGAAGCCGTAGTGAAGCACCTGCGGCTCATCGTGATAAATCTTGCCGATACCGTGACCGCAGTATTCGCGCACGACGCTGAATCCGTCTCTTTCGGCCACCCTCTGAATGGCATGGCCAATGTCACCCAGGGTAGCGCCGGGGCGGACGACGCGAATACCGGCACACATCGCTTCATAGGTCGTCTCTGCCAGGCGTCGGGCATCCGGGCCGGGCTCACCCACGAAGTACATGCGGCTGGTGTCGCCGTACCAACCCTCCTTGATAACGGCAATGTCGATATTGACGATGTCGCCATCCTTTAGTGGCGTGGCCGAAGGAATACCATGACAGACCACCTGGTTGACCGAGGTACACACAGTTTTCGGGAAGCCGTGATAGCCGACATTCCCCGGAATCGCTTTCTGCACATTGACAATGTAGTCGTGACAGAGCCGATCCAGTTCGTCGGTGGTGACCCCCGCTTTGACATGCGGAACAATCATGGCCAGGACCTCGGCGGCCAGCGTGCCCGCAGCACGAGACATGGCTATTTCTGCCGGGGTATTGAGCTTTACATTGGCCTTCATTGCTTGGCTCCTGATGCTGCATCAACCTGGGCGCTTTGCGAAAAATCGGCGAGTGCGCACAGCTGTTTTACATTGAGGCCGCCAGCCAGTTCGGCACGAATCAGCAAGCGGCAGATGTCGCTGTGGTCCAGGTTGGGATGTAACTCCGCAAGCATCCCGATGCGCATCCAGTGCTCGGCTTGGGCGTTGATCGAGCGACTCAACGCATCGCTGGCGACGCGCAGATTCTCGTGCATGGCTTCTGAAATTTTTACGATACCCACTGATCAATCCAATATGAAATGTATATGGATCGTATATTAATCGGTAGTCGTGTGAAATTGCAATTTCACGGACAAAACGCGCTGAGGCAGCCTGGATTGAAGGCGGGTCAGGTGCAGCCGATGGTGATCGGGTTCAGACCGGCACGCGAGTGGTGTACTTCACCCGCGATAGCGCGAACTGTGAGCTGGCATTCGCGACAGATGGATGTCGCAACAGGGTGTGCATCAAGAATTGCTCGTAGTCTCGAATATCAGCCGCGACGATCCGAAGCAGGTAATCCCATTCGCCCGATACGGTGTAGCACTCGAGAATGTTCTCCTGGTCTGCGACAAAGCGTTCGAAGACTTCGGCATCCTGCTCGCCGTGGGACTTGAGCCGCAGCGAGCAGATCACATCGACATCGCGATTGACTGCCCGTCGATCAATCAAGCGAACGGTAGCCCCAAGGACGCCTGTTTCTTCCAATGCCCGGACTCTTCTCCAGCAGGAGGCTGGCGAACTGGACACCGCTTCAGCCAACGCTATTCCATTGAGGCTGGCATCGGACTGCAAGGTACGAAGGATACGTCGATCCAGATTATCGAGCTGAATGATTTTTTCCATTTTAGGCCTACTTGTGAATTCAGAATTTCATAGTAGTGCACCGCCACGGAATACTGATCAAACAATATCGGCTCCAGTCGGCAAACTAACCATTCAGTTTGTCCGTCACTCTTTTCCCATCAAACCAGGCGATCTGCCTCGGTAGGGACGCAAACCGCACAGTGCTCCCTGCCTGTGCTCGTGCGCGTTGTGGCGGTGGAGATCTCATGCGGAAAATCAGTTTTTCCCCGGCCTGCATCGTCATCCTGTCGGGCGTGGTCGCAGCCCTGCACCTGGGCAAGGTTTCCCCGGCCATTCCCGCTCTCCAGGCCTCGTTGAACCTGACGATGGTGCAGGCAGGGTTCCTGCTATCGCTGACGCAACTGGCGGGTATGCTTGCCGGCGTTATGATCGGTGTATTCAGCGATGGCATGGGACTGCGCAGAAGTATCATTAGCGGTCAGATGATCCTGTGCGTCGCCAGTGTCATTGGTATGGGGGCGCGGCAGCCCGATGAGCTGCTGATGCTTCGAGCCCTGGAAGGCTTGGGCTTCTTGCTCACAACATTGCCGACACCTGGATTGATCCGACAACTGGTTTCTCGCGAGCGCCTGGCTTTACATCTGGGGCTGTGGGGATGCTACGTAGCGATCGGTACTTCCATTGCTTTTATCGCCGGCCCCACATTGATAGAAACGATGGGATGGCAAGGGTGGTGGGGCGTTCCGGCCATCTGTTCGGCCGCAATGATTATCTGGCTTGTGCGAGCCGTGCCATCCGATCGACAGCGCCTTCCACCAGAGACTGCTTCTGCGCGGCGCACAGCGGCGCCCAGTGAAGCCTGGACGCATCGACTATGGACAACGCTGAAGGCGAGCGGCCCTTGGCGCGTAGGCATCGCCTTTGCCATGTACGCGGGACAGTGGATTGCCGTCATCGGCTTTCTGCCATCGATCTATGCCGACACCGGTTTGTCGGTGCCGATGGCAGGTGCGCTGACGGCGCTTGCCGCGTTCGTCAATATCAGCGGAAGTACCTCGGCAGCGCTTTTGCTGCATCGGGGTATCAGTGCCAGGCGGCTATTAATGGTCGGATACATGTGCATGGCCATCACGACGCTGTTCGCATTCGGCCAGTTCACTCAAGGCATGCCTGTCGTGCGTTATGGCGCCGTACTGGTCTTTTCAGCCGTCGGCGGTGTAATCCCGGGGACGCTATTCATGATCGCCGTGAGCGTTGCGCCCAGTGAACGAACCGTGTCGACGGCTGTGGGTTGGGTGCAGCAGATTTCATCAATGGGCATGTTTGTCATGCCACCACTGCTGGCCAAGTTGGCCGGTTGGGCGGGGGGATGGCATTGGACCTGGTTGGCGTCAGGATTGGCATCGTTGATTGGTCTGCTGCTTGCGACTGGCTTGGCACAAAGCGATTACGTTCCATCTATGCCAGAGCCTGAAACCTTGCGTTCCGGCAACTGAAGTGGCTGTGCGCCTACCCTAGGGACTTCAATAGCTGAGGGAATGAAGTGCTGAGCAATCATCGTTTGTACCCCTACTCGATGATGCTCAGAATTCGTGGCGCAGACGTTAGCCGTTGTTCTTCCAATTGATCGAGTCAGTACCTGTCAGAAAGAGCGTCATTCACCCTTTCACACCGCACCATTCGACTCAGGAGATAACAGTGAATAAAACCATTTCTCGTCGTAGCGGAGGTCAGATATTGGTGGATGCCTTACGCATCCATGGCGTTAAAAGAGCTTTTTGTGTTCCGGGAGAAAGCTATCTCGCGGTACTCGATGCATTGCATGACGTGCCAGAAGAAATCGATCTGGTGGTGTGCCGCCAGGAAGGTGGGGCGGCCTATATGGCAGAAGCCTACGGCAAGCTCACTGGAGAGCCTGGCATCTGCTTCGTGACCCGAGGCCCGGGTGCAACAAACGCTTCGGTTGGCGTTCACACAGCGCTCCAGGATTCATCGCCGATGATTCTGTTCATTGGCCAGGTCGCTCGTGATCAGCAGTATCGCGAAGCCTTTCAGGAAGTTGATTTTCGCCAGATGTTTGGCCCCTTGGCGAAATGGGTCGTGCAAATAGACGACACCCGCAGAATTCCCGAACTGATCAGTCAGGCGTTCCACCGAGCGGTCAATGGCAGGCCTGGGCCTGTAGTGGTCGCACTGCCGGAAGACATGCTGACCGAATTGACGGAAGTCACTGATGCCGGGCCTTTCAAGCGCGTATTGATGACCCCGGCAGCCGAGCAAATGGCCGCCATGCAGCAACTGCTTGAGCGATCAGAGCGTCCATTGATGGTGCTGGGTGGCAGCGGTTGGGATACCGAGTCAGTGCACGACATCCGGCTTTTTGCTGAACAGCAAAATATCCCGGTTGCCGCCTCCTTTCGCTGCCAGGACCTGTTCGACAATCGACACCCGAACTATGTCGGTGATCTTGGTTTCGCCGCGTCAGCGCAGCTGTCCTCCGCGGTAAAAAACGCCGACCTGCTGCTGGTCGTGGGCTCCAGAATGGGAGAGGTTTCAACGGGCGGATATGCTGCCTTGGACATCCCGGTACCGAAGCAAACCTTGATCCATGTTCATCAAGGCATCGAGGAGTTGGGACGGGTTTACCAACCTGCGCTGGCGATAAACAGCAGCATGTCGACCTTTGCCAAATCAGCCGCAAAGCTTCCAGCGGTGACCAGCCAGATAAAGAGTGAATGGACGCGCACCCTGAACAAAAACTACCGCGAAAACCTGCAACACTCGCCCTCCCCTGGCGATGTCCAAATGGCCGAAATCATTGAGTGGTTGAATCGCAGCCTTCCGGACGACGCGATCCTGACCAATGGCGCTGGAAACTATGCCGTCTGGCTTCAACGCTTCTATCAGTTCCGCCAATACCGCACGCAGTTAGGCCCTACCAATGGCTCCATGGGCTACGGCGTTCCTGCGGCGGTGGCCGCCAAACTGACGTGCCCGGATCGAGTGGTGGTTTCGTTTTCCGGGGATGGCTGCTTCTTGATGAACGGTCAGGAGATAGCGACTGCAGCGCAATATGGCGCCAATGTGATTTTCGTTGTGATCAACAACGGAATGTACGGAACCATCAGAATGCACCAGGAACGCAATTACCCTGGACGCGTGTCAGGCACTGAATTGCGCAACCCGGATTTCGCCGCACTTGCCATAGCCTATGGACTACATGGCGAGGTGGTAACAGCCACGTCCGACTTTGCGCCAGCGTTTGAACGCTGCCTTGAAATGTCCCGGCCATCCTTGATTGAGGTCAGAGTCGACCCTGAAGCATTGACCCCTCGACTCAGCCTGACTCAGATCAGAGAGCAATCAAGCAACAAGTAACCCGTTTACTCAGTTTTGGGCGCCTGACTCACGATTTACAAGGCGCCTTTTCTGATTCGTCCTCGCTCGCCATTGTCGACCGCGTTACATGACCACTTCAGCGCAAAGCTGCTTGTGACTCGTGAGTTCATCGACCTGTCCCACCAACAACAGCAGTCGATCAATGGCCTGAACAGCATGCATCCGCAAAGACAAACCCTGCACAACGAACTGCACGCGCGCCCGTCACTGTATTTCGACGAGCCGGCCCATGTGTTTCATCTGGCCTTCCTTGGCGGGGAGCCGGAGTGCAATGCGCTGCTGGAGCGCTGCTGCCCTATTCCGATCGATCCTCATGCCGCCCAGGGCATCACCCAACTCGATGGCCACGCCCTGAAATGGGAACGCCACGCCGAGTTCTTCACCCTGACCCTGGTAGTCACTTCATCCAGCGATGACCTGTCCTGGACATCGCTGCCCGAGGTGCTGGCGCAGAAAGTCGAAGCACATTTGCCGCAGCTGATCAACTCGGTGCAGATCGTCGTGCGTGGCGAAGCTGGTCTGGACCTCGCCGGCTACGGCTTCAAGGATCCGTGCGGTTCCTGCGTCGGCGGTGGCGATGCGGTGGTCTGGAGCGATTTTCGTCTCAGCGAGGACGGCAACAACCACATCCTGTTCGTCAACCGGCGCCTCAACGCTTACCGCCAAGGGCGGATGATCCGCCGTCTGCTGGAGATCGAAACCTACCGCATGATGGCCTCGCTGTCGTTGACCACGGCCAAGACCTTGAGTGCGCAACTCGATGTCTTTGACAAAACCTTGGTCACCCTCTCCGAGCGTAACGCCGACGCTGACAGCGGCAACGCGAAAGCGCTGCTGGCGGACATCTCCAACCTGTCAGCCCAAGTGGTCAGCAGTACCGCGAAAACCCGCCACCGCTTCAGTGCCACCCAAGCCTATGCCCAACTCGTGTACGAGCGCCTGGGCGAATTGCGGGAAAGTCACGTCGGCGATTGCCAGCGCCTCGGGGTCTTCATCGAACGCCGCTTCAAACCCACCGTCAGGTACTGCACCGCCACCGAACAACGCCTGGAGCACCTGGCCAAAAGCGTGGCCAACCTGGGTGACCTGTTGCAGGCCCGGGTTCAGGTGGAAATGGAAGAACAGAACTCGGAAATTCTCAAAAGCCTGAACGCCCGCGCCGATGCCCAGATCAAAATCCAGCGCGCGGTGGAAGGTCTGTCGATTATCGCCATTACTTACTACCTGCTGAACCTGCTCAAGCTTGGCTACTCAGGGTTGCACCTGCTCGGCGCCGAGGTGGCCCCGCGAGAGGCGATGCTGGCAATGACGCCCCTCGCGATCGCCATCCTTGCGCTGATTATTTTCCGCATCAAGAAAGTCAAAGAGCACTGATACGGTGAAGCGCAGGGAGGCGCCATCACCCATCAGGATGGGAGCAGATCCAGTGTGCGCTCAACCTCTTGAATGTCGATATTGAAGCCATCGCCCTCTGGCGTTTCGACCACAACGCAACATCGGGTGGCGCCAGTCGTCTATTTCATGACGCCAATTTTTCTTCCAGCCCCCGTAGAAGCGAAGCACCCCTGTTAATTGACGTGGAGTGTCCAAGCCGATCGACGCCGACAAAAAATCTCGAACTCAAGCCATGGCATCGAATCCAATGTTCAGGTCAATGGAGGTCAGTGATATGAACAGCGATGACAGTGTTAATGACGTCAAACCAAATGCAACGTCAAACGCCGAAAGAGATCTTGAGGACAGGGACACGGACGCCAAAGGTGTGGATCAAACCGTTAAGCCCTCTCCAACTCGAACCCAGGAGCAGGAAGCTGAGGAGCTCAGTCGGAAAATAGCGGAGATAGAACGCAAAGTAGCGGACGGTAACTAGCAAGACGCCGAGGGCCGTGAGGCTATAATCTTGAAGACACGCCGTTCCTCTCCAAAGGCAATGCATTTGCATTGACTTTGGACGGGGCTGGACCGGTTCCGGTGCTACGCTTTCATTTCCTCGAATAGAGAATGAAGCCATGTTCACCGAACTCACAATCCCCAGACTTTCACGACGTTAGCCTATGAAACGGATCCTGATCGGTGGAATCACCGTAGCGATTATCAGCACGATGACGTATGGATTTTTCCAATGGAAAATCGTCGAAAGCCACAAGCACGACATTCTGTGCGGAGAGGCCAAGCAGACGCTGAAAGGCGTGGAAATCCGGGCGCGGGCGTTGGCTGCCGGATTGTCCGTAGAAGCCTATGGCAAGGCTGAAGAAGACGAAGTGGCGATACTCATTGGTGCGCTCGACGCCGCCAAGAGCGACGCTGAGGTTGACTCGGTCATAGAGGCTCACGCTGCCACCATAGAAGCAGAGGATGCGGCTATTGACGCAGAGGTTGATACCCGAGGCGATCAGACATTCCTCGAACAACGACTCGTGAAACAGCGGATACCGGTCGACGTCAAACAAGAACTGCAACGTGCCGCGAAGGCCGTTAGCGTCAGGTGCAGTTAGTCTTCAACAGTGCCCTACCCCACGCCCCCAAGTAATAATTCTGTCTATCTTCGCGCGCTTAATAAGAACCAAAAAGCATTAATAAATACAAAATAAGTATTTATAGTTATAAAAATATCCGCGTACTCTCAGCTTATCCCGTCATTCATCACCACAGTGAAGTGCCCCATGAATCCGACTGACAACCTCATCGACTTCGCCAGCTACCGCAAACGCAAACAGGCTCAGCAACGGGCGCGGGCCATGTGGGAAATGTATGCACGCAATGCAGGTTTACAGGCTTTTCAGTGGGTCCAAGCCGCTAAAGCCACCGAGACGCGTCACGCATGAACGCGCAGCAACCCTCGCGCTTTCTGGCGAGCGCCGACGAACCCGTGCTGGATTTGAATAACCTGGAACCACTGGAAAAAGACCCAATCTGCGAACGCGTCGCACAGAACCTGCAACGTCTGCGCGGCAAGCGTCATCTGTCCCTCGACGCCCTCGCCCGACAGTGCGGTGTGAGCCGGGCCATGCTGGCGCAGATCGAATCCGGGCGCAGCGTGCCATCCATCAAAGTGCTGTGCAAAATCGCCAAGGGCTTGAAGGTGTCGGTGGCCGCGTTTCTTGAGCATCGGGCCTTCGAAGGCGTGGCGGTGCTGTCGGCCAGCCAGAGCAAACGCCTGGTCAGTGCCAGCGGCGCCTTTGTCAGCCGCGCGCTGTTCCCGTTCGACGTAGCGCGCCAATCGGAGTTTTACGAACTACGCCTGAGCCCGCTAGGTGAAGACGTCTCCGAGGGCCATGGCCCCGGCGTACAGGAAAACCTGGTGGTGTCGCAGGGTGTGCTGGAAATCAGCGTCAACGACGAACGCTACCTGCTCTCCACCGGCGACTCGATCCTGTTCTATGCCGACCAGCCCCATCGCTACCGCAACCCGGCCGACAGCGAGGCAGTGGCCTATCTGGTGGTGACGTACCCGGAACGCCTGGACTGAAAAGCAGGCGACAAAAAGCCCGGCAGGCTTAACCCCTGCCGGGCTTTTTTAATGTCTGTTGCTGAGGATCAGCAGGTGCAGCACATCAGCGGCATGCCATTGCAGCTCATCATCATCGGCATGCTGCAGTCGTTCATCATTTTCATCATCAGGGTGCAGCAGTTTTTCATCATGTCCATGTTCATGCCGGCCATCGGCATGATTTTGCACATCATGCAGTCGGCCATCAGCGTGCACTCCATCACGCACTTCATCGATGGCATCGGCATGCCCATCATCGGCATTGGCATCATGGTGCTCATCATCGGCATGGCCATGCTCGCCTGGGACATGCACATCATGCTCATGTTGCCGCAATGCATCATCATCGGCATGCCGCAGTTCATCATCATCTGCATCATTTCAGCGCTGTTCTTGAACATGGCCATGTCCATGCCAGCCGCCGGCATCATCTTGCACATCATGCCGTCGTCCATCATTTCGCAGCTCATGGTCGCCATCATCATCGGCATGCCCATCATCGGCATCATTGGCATGGTGGTGTTCATCGGCATTTGCATCGGCATGGCATTCATCTTGGTGGTGCTCCCTGAAGGATTGAATAGTTGGACGAAGCTGATGGAGCGAATTCTAAGGACTGACGGCTAGGCGACAAGAGGGAGATCGAGCAGCGAAAACGGATGTTAGAACCGCCCAAGTGTGGCCTTCAGGGCAATCATTGCTGCTATAACGAGCAGGCCACTGCTATCACGAACACAGACAAGGCCATGACGCGGTTTTAAAGGTCATGGATATGCGAACAGCAGCTTTATAAATAACCGAAAGAAATAATCGATCTAAACAGGATCCGGTTTTTTCAATTCAGGTGCTTATCAGCTCAGTAAGGATTTACCGGGTCGAACCGCCACCAGTACGAACCTGAGCCTCCCCCCGGTTTACGGACGGGAGGTTGATCATGGTCAATACTTAGAGACTGGATGTACGTCGCACGAGCCGCACGCCGGGCGGCTAATCCACGGGAGGTTCGTCATGTCTGGTCAATCCCGCTTCATGCTGGTTGCATCACCGCTGATGGAGCACAGCCCCGCTTTCGACAGGGCCGCTGCGCTGGCCAAGGCCGAAGACGCCGCGCTGCACATCGTCGCCTTCGATTACCTTGAAGGCCTGGCCACCGCCAGTCTGGTCAACGAAAAGGCGCTGGAACAGATGCGCGTGGGCTACGTCGAGCGCCACCGCCAATGGCTTGAGGAACAGGCCCGCCCCTTGCGCAAAATCGGGGTCCACGTCACCACCGAAGTGGCTTGGGTCGAACGTCCATTAGAGGAAATCCTGATTCACCTCAAAGAGCAGCCGATGGACGTGCTGATCAAGGCGCTGGAGCACGAATCGCGGCTGTCGCGGTTGATGTTTACCCCGCTCGATGTGCATTTGCTGCGCGAATGCCCGGTGCCGCTGCATTTCGTCAGCCACGCCGTGCACGCCTTGCCGCGAAAGATCGTCGCGGCGGTCGACCCCTTTCATCGCGATGACCATTACAAAACCTTCAACGACCGGATCCTTCACGAGGCGGTGAAACTGGCGAGCGCCTGTAATGCCGAGCTCGATGTGGTCTACGCCTATGACCTTTCATCCATCAGCGCCGACGAATTCGGCTTCGACAACGGGTCGGCATTCTTCTCGTCAGGCAAGGCCAAGACCGTATTCGATTACCAGGAGGATGCCTTCAACGACCTGGCCGAGCGCAACGGCATCGCGCCGGAGCAGCGGCACATGATCATGGGCAACCCGGCCAGGGTCCTCACCCGCTATGCCGATGCCTATGACGTTGACGTGATTGTCATGGGCCGGGTCGGCCATCGCGGCCTGGGCCGGCTGATCGGCAGTACGGTGGAGCACCTGCTGTACAAAATGCCGTGCAGCGTTTGGGTGGTGTACACCGAGCGGCTGGATGAATAATTGATCTACCAGACACCACAACCCCCTGTGGGAGCGGGCTTGCTCGCGAAGGCGGAGTGTCAGGCAACATCATTGTCGACTGACACTCCGCCTTCGCGAGCAAGCCCGCTCCCACAGGGGTTTTGCATTGTCATGCAACTCGTCCAGGTCAACGCCGGGTGATCACCACCTCAAGGTATTCACTCGGCACCACCAGCGATTTCTCTCCCGCTCTGTTCATGCGGTTGATCAGTTCGGTCAGGTCGTTTTCCAGCGCTTGGGCGCCTTCAGGAGGCAGCGCTGCGAATGCCTTGTGGACCGGGCCGTACCAGGTGCGGAACGTATCGATGAAATGCGCGGCCGAGCGGTAACGGAAGTTGAAGGTCTTGCGCGTCACCTGGAGCAGAAAGTCACTTTCGTCGAACTGCGTGTGCAGCCAGGCTTCGGTGCCCCACTGCGAAGGCGGTTGAGCGCCCGGCGGTGGCGGCAGGTGGCGGCCGAGGGTCTTGAACATCTGGCCGACAAACCCTTCGGGCGTCCAGTTGGCCAGGCCGATCCGCCCTCCGGGGCGACAGACCCGCGCCAGCTCCGCGGCGGCCTTGGGTTGGTCCGGCGTAAACATCACACCGAAGGTCGAAAGCACGGCATCGAAGCTGGCATCCTCGAACGGCAAGGCTTCAGCGTCAGCCACTTGAAACGTCACTTCCAGGCGTTCTGCCCTGGCCCGGTCTTCGCCGCGTTCCAGCAGCGCGGCCACGTAGTCGGTAGAGGTGACCTGGCAACCACGGCGCGCGGCAGCGAGCGTCGCGTTACCGTTGCCGGCGGCCACGTCGAGCACGCGTTCATCGCAAAGCAGGTCGCAGGCTTCGGCGAGTTGCTCGCCGACAATCTGCAAGGTGGTGCCTATCACGGCATAGTCGCCACTGGCCCAAGAGGCCATCTGACGGTTTTTCAAGGCAGTAAGATCAATGGGTGTACTCATGAATTCCGCTCCGTTGCGGGTTGGAATGCAGGCCCGGCTTATTCGGCCGTCGTGGGATCGATGATGTTCATGACCTGGGAAACGCTGTTGGCAGGGAAACCACCCACCCTGGCGTGTTCCCGGATGAGCTCTGCGTTCGGCGCGATGTACACGCAGTAGAGCTTGTCACCGGTGACGTAACTCTGAAGCCACTGCACCTCTGGCAGATCGCGCAGGACCTTGCAGGACTTTTGCGAGATCGCTTTCAAATCCCTTTCTGACAGTGTTCCAGCACCCGGAATCTCGCGTTCTATAACGAACTTAGGCATGGCAACCTCTCATTCTTGTTATTGATGACAGGGTCGGCAGACCCTCTGTGCCAACTATCGCGCCGGGCAACGCTGGCGTCCTGCCCGATCGTCGGCCAACCCTGTCCGATCGTCCGGAGATTTCACGCTCTGGCGCGACAGGCTCACAATCAAGCTCACCACCCAAAGCTGCCCGCCCACACGGGAAAACCACCATGGACGCCCTGTCCCAGACGTTGCGCGTCGTACGCCTGGTCGGCGCGATTTTCATCAATGCCAGGTTCACGGCCCCCTGGTGCTACCAGTCGCCGAGCGCCGACACGGCGGCGCCGTTTCTGGAGCCCGGCGCCGAACGCGTGGTGATCTTCCACTTGATCACCGAAGGCGAGTGTTATGTCGAACTGGGTGATGATCCCCCACTCCTGCTGACGGCCGGCGATGTGGTGGTTTTCCCTCAGGGAGATGCCCATCGCATGAGCTCTAAACCGGGGCTCGCGCCGGCCACAGGTGCGCGGCTGGACGTGGTGCTGGCGCGCCGCCCACGGCAATTGAGCTATGGCGGTGGCGGCGCGGTAACACGGTTGGTGTGCGGCTATCTGGCGTGCGATACCCGTCTGGCCGGCATGTTGCTGACCGGGTTACCGGCGGTGGTGCGAGTCAATGTGCGCGGCTCGAATGCCGGTATCTGGCTGGAATCGTCGGTCCGATATGCGCTGGCCGAAGCGCGCTCGCCCCGCCCCGGCGGTGAAGGTGTGCTGGCGAAACTGGCCGAGGTGTTGTTCATCGAGGTGCTGCGCCTGTACATGCACGAACAAGGCGAAGGTCGCACCGGTTGGCTGGCGGGTGTGAGCGACCGGATTGTCGGCGCCGCCCTCAACGCGTTGCACAAAAAACCGTGCCACACCTGGACGCTGGATGAGCTGGCGCGCACTGCCGGCACTTCAAGGTCGGTGTTGGCTGAGCGCTTTCAGCAATTGGTGGGGAGTTCGCCGATGCAGTACCTGACGCAATGGCGCATGTTGCTGGCAGCCAACCTGTTACGCAGCAGTAACAGCTCATTGATGCGGATTGCCGAAGAGGTGGGCTACCAGACTGACACGGCGTTCAGTCGGGCGTTTCGTCGAGAGTATGGAGCGCCACCCGCGGCGTGGCGGCGCAGTCAGGAGAAAAAACCAATGGCCCACGGCGCGCAGCCTGTGAGCCATTGATTTGAAGGTTTACGCGGCGGGTGCTTTGGCCTCTTCCAGCAACTGCTGAATCACTTTCTCCTGAGTCTCGTAGCTGCCTTCACCAAAGTGGGTGTAACGCACCTGGCCCTTGGCGTCGATCAGGTAGTGAGCCGGCCAGTACTGGTTGTCGAAATTGCGCCAGATCGCGTAGTTGTTGTCGATGGCCACCGGGTAGGTGATACCGAGCTTCTTCACCTGATCCTTGACGTTGTCGATGATGCGTTCAAAACCGTATTCAGGGGTGTGGACACCGATCACCACCAGGCCATCCTTCTCGTATTTCTTCGCCCAATCCTTCACGTAGGGCAAGGTGTGCTGGCAGTTGATGCAGTCGTAGGTCCAGAAGTCCACCAGCACCACTTTGCCTTTCAGCGAGTCGTTGCTCAGCGCCGGCGAGTTGAGCCATTCGACCGCACCGGACAGCGACGGCATGGGGCCTTGGGCGTTGTCCATGGACGAGTCCGCCTTGACCTTGCTGACGAAGTAATCGACGACTTTCGGTACGGTTTCCAGCACGCGTTGCTCAACCGTCGTCACGCCTTCGGACGAGGTGCCGGCCAGCAGTGTTTTATCGGCACCGGTGGAAATCACCGCCGCCGCCCCCAACACCGCAACACCCGCGCCACGACGCAGCCAACCGGTGACCGGGATCGACGTTTTCAAGCGATTGACCAGGCCGCGACCGGCGAAGATCAAGGTGCCCAGGGACAATGCGCTGCCCAGGCCGTACGCCACCAGTAACAGGCTGGTTTGAGCGTTTGCGCCTTGAAGCATGGCGCCCGTGAGGATGACCCCGAGAATCGGCCCGGCACACGGTGCCCAGAGCAGACCGGTGGCAACGCCGATCATGACCGAACCCAGCGGACCGGACATTTTGCGGGTGTCCGGATCGAGGCGGTTGCCCAGCGCCACGAAAGGACGGGCCAGCCAGTCACCGACACGGGCGGAAATCAGCGACAGGGCGAACAGCACCATCACGATCAGCGCTACGTGGCGACCGGTGTTGTTGGCTTGCACCACCCACTCGCTGCTGACCACGGCCAGGCTTGAGATCAGGGCGAAGGTCAGGACCATGCCGCTGAGGGTGAGCAGGATCGAGGAACGTGTGCGTTTAACACCGGCGAACAGGAACGGCACGACCGGGAGGATGCAGGGGCTGAGGACGGTCAATATGCCGCCCAGGAAAGCGATGAGAAACATGGTTGTCACCTTGAAAATGGTGGTTAGGATTCAAAATCCACCCCTCACCCTAACCCTCCCGAAACGTCGGACCGCCCCAAAGGGGCGAGGGGGTTGATTGAGTGGTTTGGTAGAAATTCTGCGACCTGCGCTTACGAGTCGAACTCAGATTTTGAAAAGCATGGAGATCTGCCCCCTTTCCCCCTCTCCCCCGTGGGGAGAGGGGTCGATTCCACTGACACCCTCAAGCAGTCTGGGTATCCAGCAACTGCCCCTGCGGCGTACGGCCCGAACCCTCCTCTGCCAGAAAAGCGCTCCCACCCTTCTCCCCCACCGGCGTCAGCTGGAAGCAAGTCGCGCTGCCACAGCTTTTCTGTTCAACAGCCGCGTTGGCATGGACAGCGGCGCCAGCCGCGGAGAAGGCAATGGCAGTCAAAAAGCGGGTGACGTTGTTCATGATGTTCTTCCTGTTTCTATTGGGATGGGCAACGGGTCAGCGAAGCACTCAGTTGTCTGAGTTGCAGCCATCAGCAAATTTGCGATAGTCCAGAACCTGGGTTTTGTTATGGGAGTCCAGGTACGTCAGCTGGGCATCCACAACCCCACAGGAAGTCGAGGCGTCCTGTTTCAGCGACAGCACTTTCTTGATGTCCAGGTGCGAGCCGTAGGTGTAGGTTTTAGCGGAGACATCGGCTTCGGCGCGGGCCGACAAGGTGCAGATGTTCAGGGCGGCAAACAGGCAAGCGGCGTAGACGGCTTTGGTGTTCATGGTGGTTTCCTCAAGGCTTCAATAGGGCAATCGTTGATTGGGCCGAGGCGGTTTGGTTTGCCTCGATGGAACCTATTAGAAGCCCGCGAGGTATCCCGACTGTGTCGGGAACAGGCGCGTGTAAATCGGTACGTATCAAAACCGGCTCGGGATACAGAGCGATACAAAAGCCCTGAAAATGAGTGTTTTTGCGTCCACGTGTATCCGCCGACAGGCCAGATACACTGCAATACAAAGGACTGCGGGCGAGCGGGCCAAGGCTCGATAGACTGCGCTACATCCCCCACCTACAGAGGCCTGGCCAAATGGAACACGTCGATCACATTCTCATCGTGGACGATGACCGCGAGATCCGGGAACTGGTAGGCAACTACCTCAAGAAAAACGGTCTGCGCACCACCGTCGTGGCGGATGGACGGCAAATGCGCACGTTCCTGGAGTCCACGCCGGTGGACCTGATCGTGCTCGACATCATGATGCCGGGCGACGATGGCCTGATGCTGTGCCGTGAGTTGCGCGCCGGCAAACACAAGGCCACGCCGGTGCTGATGCTCACCGCGCGCAACGATGAAACCGACCGCATCATCGGCCTGGAAATGGGCGCCGATGACTACCTGGTCAAGCCGTTCGCTGCCCGTGAACTGCTCGCCCGCATCAACGCCGTGCTGCGCCGCACGCGGATGCTGCCACCCAACCTGGTGGTCACCGAAAGCGGTCGTTTGCTGGCCTTCGGGCGCTGGCGCCTGGACACCTCGGCCCGGCACTTGCTCGATGAAGACGGCACGATGGTCGCGCTCAGTGGTGCGGAATATCGGTTGCTGCGGGTATTCCTCGATCACCCGCAGCGGGTGCTCAATCGCGATCAATTGCTGAACCTGACCCAAGGCCGCGATGCCGACCTGTTCGACCGCTCCATCGACTTGCTGGTCAGCCGCTTGCGCCAGCGCTTGCTGGACGATGCCCGCGAACCGGCCTACATCAAGACCGTGCGCAGCGAAGGCTATGTGTTTTCCCTGCCGGTGGAAGTCCTCGGGGCGCCCTCATGAACCTCTCGATGCGCTGGCCTCGCACCCTCGCCTCGCGGCTGTCGCTGATCTTCCTGATCGGCTTGATTCTCGCGCAGGCGCTGTCTTTCGGCGCGCAATACTACGAGCGCTACGAAAGCACGAAGAACACCATGCTGGGCAATCTGGAAACCGACGTCTCGACCTCCATCGCCATCCTCGACCGCTTGCCGGCCGAAGAACGCATGAGCTGGCTGCAACAGCTGGATCGACGCAACTACCGCTATTTGTTGAACGAAGGCTCGCCGGGCATGCCCATGAGCGATTCGCCCATAGCGATGACGTCGATCAAAGAGGCCATCGGCAAGGATTACCCGATGACGGTGACCGACATCCCCGGGCCGGAAAAACATTTTCAGGTCCACCTGAAACTGGCGGACGGCAGCCCGGTGACCATCGACGTGCGCCCCTCGATGGTGCCGTTGTCGCCGTGGTTACCCATCGTGTTGCTCGGGCAACTGGCACTGATGCTCATCTGCACCTGGCTGGCCGTGAGAATCGCCATCCGCCCTCTCACCCGCCTCGCCCAAGCCGTCGAGACCCTGGACCCCAACACCCACGCGGTGCACCTCGACGAAAAAGGCCCGACCGAAGTCGCCCATGCCGCCATGGCCTTCAATTCGATGCAGGCGCGCATCGCCGCTTACCTCAAGGAGCGCATGCAACTGCTGGCGGCGATTTCCCACGACCTGCAAACCCCGATTACCCGCATGAAACTGCGTGCCGAATTCATGGACGACTCCGCCGAGAAGGACAAACTCTGGAATGACCTTGGCGAGATAGAACACCTGGTGCGCGAAGGCGTGGCCTATGCCCGCAGCGTGCATGGCGCCACCGAGGAAAGTCGCCGCACCAATCTGGATTCGTTCCTCGACAGCCTGGTGTTCGACTATCAGGACATGGGCAAAGACGTGCAGCTGGGCGGTAAAAGTGACGCGGTGATCAACACCCGGCCGCACGCCTTGCGGCGGGTGCTGGTGAACCTGACGGACAACGCGCTGAAGTTCGCTGGCGCCGCCGAATTGTGGGTGGAAGCGAAGGCTGACGGCAGTTTGTCGGTGAAAGTGATGGACCGTGGTCCGGGGATTGCCGAGGAGGAATTGGCTCAGGTGATGGAACCGTTTTATCGCGTGGAGAATTCGCGTAACCGCAGTACCGGCGGGACAGGGTTGGGGTTGGCGATTGCACAGCAGTTGGCATTGGCGATCGGGGGATCGTTGACGTTGAGTAATCGTGAGGGAGGTGGGTTGTGCGCGGAGCTCAAATTACCGGCTCAGTAGCATGATCGCTCCCACTCTGCGTGGGAACGATCAGTACAGGATCAAGCCGGGTAGTTGGCGCGCAAGGCCTCCAGGCCACCCTGGTAGATACCGGTAAACAGCGCCACCACTTCCTCGTCACTCACACCGACAGGTGCAAACCGCCCAGACCACGTCACTCGCGTGCCCTGCCCCTGCGCTTCAACACTGATAGTCGCCAGATAGTCAGTAGCCGGAAATGGCGCCTGCAAAATCGAATAACTGTAAGTCTTCCCGGCGTTATCAAACGCCTCCAACCGCTCAACCACCACCGCCCCATCCGCCGTTTGCAAGCTACGCACCCGACCGCCTTCACTCAGCTCGCTTTTGGGAATAAACGGCAGCCAGTCCGGCAGCGAGTTAAAGCCGCCAATCAATTGCCAAACCTGGTCGGCGGTCGCCGGGATGTCGATGAATGCTGATGCTGTAGCCATGAAATATTCTCTCTCAATCAATAAGGTTCAGATTGCCATGCTGTCGACGACGCCGCCGTCGACCCGCAACGCCGCGCCAGTAGTGGCCGAAGACAGCGGCGAAGCGATATAAGCCACCAGATTCGCGACTTCCTCGACATCCGCCACGCGCTGGATGATCGAACTCGGCCGGGCCTTGCGCACGAAGGCGTCGGCTTCTTCCCGAACACTGCGGCCGGATTCGGCGGTGGCGTCCTTGAGCATTTGTTCCAAACCATCGGTCAATGTCGGGCCGGGCAGGATCGCGTTGACCGTCACCCCGGTGCCCGCCAGCCGCTTGGCCAAACCATGGGACACCGCCAGGTTGGCGCTTTTGGTCACGCCATAGTTGATCATGTCGGCCGGTGTTGCGACTCCGGATTCCGAGGACAGGAAAATCACCCGGCCCCAGCCCTGCTTGACCATGTCCGGCACGTAATGGCGTGACAGGCGCACGCCGGAGATCACGTTGACCTCATAGAAGCGCGTCCACTCGCTGTCCGGTGCGTCGAAGAAATCCACGTCGTTGAAGATCCCGAGGTTGTTCACCAGGATGTCCGCCCGTGGTTCGGCGGCGAACAACAACTCGGCGCCTTCGGCCGTGCCGAGGTCTGCCGTCAGGCCACGCAACTGCGCGTCCGGCACGCTCTGGCGAATGCTCGCCAGCGCCTGTTCGACCTTGGCCGTCTCGCGGCCGATCACCACCACCGTGGCGCCGGATTCGGCCAGCGCCTTGCTGATGCCCAGGCCAATACCGGCGGTGCTACCGCTGACAATGGCGAGTTTTCCAGTCAGATCGATTTTCATGCTCAACCTCCAATAATCGGCAATGGCGCACGTTCGGACACCAGTTTCGCGTCGCGCATCGCCTGCCAGAAAGCGGCGGGAATGACGGCCGACATCGCCGCAACGTCTTCAGCAATCCGGTCCGGACGGCTGGACCCCGGGATCACCGCCGCCACGGCCGGGTTAGCCAACGAGAACTGCAACGCAGCTGCCTTGATATCGACACCATGTGCGGCAGCGATGCGTTTGATCTGCTCGACTTTGTTGATGATCGCCGGGCTGGCTTTCTGGTACTCGAAGTGTGCACCACCGGCCAAAATGCCCGAGCTGTAAGGACCGCCGACCACGATCTCGACGTTCTGCGCCAGCGCAGCATCCATCAAACGTTGCAAGGCACGATCATGGTCGAGCAGCGTGTAGCGACCGGCCAGCAGAAAACCGTCCGGCTGAGCTTCGGTCAGATCCAGGGTCAGTTCGCACGGTTCGACCTTGTTCACGCCCAGGCCCCAGCCCTTGATCACGCCTTCTTCGCGCAAGCGGGTGAGTACTTTGAAGGCGCCGGTGCGGGCCTGGTTGAAGTATTCCAGCCATTGATCGCCATAGAAGTCCTGGGCGATGTCATGCACCCAGACGATGTCCAGACGATCGGTTTGCAGGCGCTTGAGGCTGTCTTCGATGGAGCGCATCGTGGCGTCGGCGCTGTAGTCGTTGACGATCTTGTTCGGGCGACCGTGTTCGAACACACCGCTCTTCTCGCCCAAGTCACGGGCCGCGGCATCTTCGACTTCATCGAGAATCACTCGGCCGACTTTGCTGCTCAGCACATAGTCATCGCGGTTGTACTGGGCCAGCGCAGTGCCCAGACGAATTTCCGACAGGCCCGAACCGTAAAACGGCGCGGTGTCGAAGTAACGCACGCCGGCATCCCAGGCCGCGTGGACGGTGGCCATCGCCTCTTCTTCAGGAATGGCGCGGAACATGTTGCCCAATGGGGCGGTGCCGAAACCGAGGGTTCCAGGCAATTTGTCTTTCAAGCTCATGGGTTTTTCCTCTTGAGTGTCAGGGTCATCAGAGGTGACCGTTGAGCAGATCCTAGATTGCGATGATCGGACCGTCCAAGACATAATGCGCAGCACTTGAGTCCCTATAGGTCTGACATGATCGACATCCGCCAATTGCGCTACTTCGTCGCCGTCGCCGAAGAAGAACACGTCGGTCGCGCCGCCGAACGCCTGCACATTTCCCAGTCACCGCTTAGCCGGCAGATTGCACAGCTCGAAGAACGCTTGGGCCTGACCCTGTTCGAACGGAGCCAGCAGCGCATTCGCCTGACCCGCGATGGCCAGACTTTCCTGGCTGAAACCCGTGCCCTGCTGACCCACGCCAATCGCCTGGAATCCCTGGGCAAGCGCCTCGGTCGTGGCGAAGAAGGCGGCTTGTGCATCGGCTACATCGAAAACGCCATGCACGCCGGCGTCCTGCCCAATGCCTTGCGGGTGCTGCGGGTCGACCGGCCGAACGTGCACGTCGCGCTGTACAACCTGAATTCCGCCGAACAACTCGAAGGCCTGCGTCAGCGTAGTCTGGATATCGCGCTGGTCAGCGAACCGCCCGTCGCCGACGACCCGGACCTGCTGGGTTTCCAGGTGCTGGACGATCCGATGCTGCTGGCCCTGCCCGAACATCATCCTTTGGCGCACAACACAACCCTGACCCCGGCAGACCTGGCCGATCAGGAATGGATCGGCGTGCAACCCCGCCAGGACGCCGCCAGCCGCGACGACTTCGTCAGCGCCTGCATCCGCGCCGGTTTCACCCCGGACATTCGTATGGAAGCCACTGAACCGTTTACCGCGTTGGGATTGGTGGCATCGGGGCTCGGCATCGCAATGATTCAGAAAGGCCTGAGCCGCAACGCACCGCCCGGCGTGGTGCTGCGGGAAGTCCCGTGGATTTCCTTCACCACACCGCTGTGGGCCGCGTGGCACCGGATCAATTTGCGACCGCTGGTGGAAACGTTCAGGAAAGTGCTGACGGAACCGGGCCCGACCACATGATCGTGGGAACGATCGAACATCGTCGTTTATTTGCTCACTGGGGTTTGGTGCTTTACTGAAAAGATCCCGAAACCCAGCGAGAACCCCGCATGAACCGCAACGACCTGCGCCGTGTCGATATGAACCTGCTGGTGATTTTCGAAACCCTGATGTTCGAAAAGAACCTGACCCGGGCCGGGGAGAAGCTGTTTCTCGGCCAGCCCGCCGTCAGTGCCTCACTGGCCAAGTTGCGCGACCTATTCGACGACCCGTTGCTGGTGCGTAACGGTCGCGTGCTCGAGCCGACCCAACGGGCCCTGGCGATCCTCAAGGAGTTGCAACCGGCGATGGACACCATCTCCGGCGCTGTCAGCCGGGCCAAGGATTTCGACCCGTCCACCAGCCGCGACGTGTTTCGCATCGGCCTGTCCGACGACGCCGAGTTCGGCCTGTTTCCGCCGCTGCTCAAGCAAATACGCGAAGAGGCGCAGAACGTCGTGGTGGTGGTGCGTCGGGTGAATTTCCTGCTGATGTCGTCGATGCTCTCCACCGGGGAGATTTCCGTCGGGATCAGCTACACCACGGAACTGCCGGCCAACGCCAAGCGCAAGAAGTTGCGTGACCTAAGCGTCAAGATCCTGCGCGGCGACAATCGTCCCGGCACCCTGACCCTGGATGAATACTGCGAACGTCCGCACGCGCTGGTGTCGTTTTCCGGGGATTTGACCGGGGCCATCGACAACGACCTCGCGCGCATCGGCCGCTCGCGTCGGGTGGTGCTGGCGGTGCCGCAATTCGCCGGCCTGCGCGCCTTGCTGGCCGGCACCGACATGCTCGCCACGGTGCCGGACTACGCGGCGTGCGCGCTGATCGAAGGCAGCAGCCAACTGCGGGCCGACGACCCGCCGTTTGACATCGTGCTGTCCGAACTGTCCATGGTCTGGAACGGGGTCAACGATAACGATCCGGCAGAACGTTGGTTGCGCTCGCGAATTTCCCAACACATGTCGGCGCCGCTGCCGGGGCACTAATCGATTGGAAAGATGCGGGGTCGGTCTCACGCAGGTACACCGGCAAGTCAGTGACCGGCGGCATGACCGGGATCTCGAAATACATCTGGATCACCCAGCCGCGGTGATAACTGGCGTGATTGACCACATGCATCAGTATCGCGCCGGCGCTCATGATGCCGCTTTCCCCCGAGACAAAGCTGAACTCGACGGGTTTATCCAGCGAGGCATCGGTCTGCCGTTCGCTCCAGTCGCAGTACCAGTGATCGATGTCCTTTTGCGCCAGGCGCAACTCAGCGAGGTCGGGATGCAGCAGATCATGTGAAGTTTTAAAGCCGTGCCCTCGGCCTTCGAGGTGGGCCCGCCAGATGCAGTCCACCACGTAGATGTGGTTCAGGGTGCCGATCATGTTCTTGAACACCGACACGCGCTCTTTATTGACCTCACCCGGCGGCAGTGCGGCCAGGCTGTCAAAGAGGCGTTGATTGGCCCAGCGTTTGTAATCGGCAAGCATGCGGGCAGTGCGTACGTTAATCATCGGAGGTCTCCCATTGTGATGGGCGCACTGCCAAGCATAGCCCTCAGGGCGAGCGGCATTGCAAACGCTGATTACCGGTCACTTCACGACCTGTGTAGCAGCTGTCGAGCAACGCGAGGCTGCGTTCGGCGGCGAAGCCGTCGTAAAACCTGCGCACGCGGTTTACCTGATAGACCGCAGCGCCTGAATTCACGACTGCTTCGCAGCCGAACGCAGGCTTCGCCAGCTGCTACAAAGAATGCGGAGTCAGTTGGTCCACCACCCGATCGGCCAGAGCCAGGCAACTGGTCAACCCCGGTGATTCGATTCCGAACAGGTTCACCAGCCCCGGCACACCATGCTCGGCCGGACCATTGATGACAAAGTCGGCCGCCGGCTCGGTCGGCCCGGTGATTTTCGGGCGAATGCCGCTGTAGGCCGGTTGCAGGCTGTTATCGGGCAACGCCGGCCAGTAGCGCCGAATCGCCTCGTAGAAGCCATCGGCTCGGCGTGGATCCACACGATAATCGACCTGATCGACCCATTCGACGTCCGGCCCGAAGCGCGCCTGACCGCCCAGATCCAGCGTCATGTGCACGCCCAGCCCCGCGCTCTCCGGTGCCGGATACACCAAATGCCGGAACGGCGCCCGGCCGCTGAAACTGAAATAGCTGCCCTTGCACAATCGTGCCTCGGGAATGTGTTGCGACGGCAAGCCTTCAATCCGGCTCGCCACCTCAGGCGCAAACAATCCGGCGCAATTGATCAACTCGCAGCAGCTCAAGGTCATCGGTTGGGCGCCGCCCATCTGCAGTTCGAAACCTTGCTCGGTGCAACGGGCCGACGCCAGCGGCGTATGAAAAACCAGCGACGTGCCGCTGGCCTCGGCATCCGCCTGAAGCGCCAGCATCAGGGCATGGGAATCGACAATCCCGGTAGACGGCGACCAGAGCGCAGCGACGCAGGACACTGCCGGTTCAAGTTCCCGCGCCTGTTCGGCGTCCAGCCATTGCAGGTCATCGACGCCGTTGCTGTGGCCCTGCGCCAACAACTTCCGCAAGGCCGCGCACTGACCGTCATCGGTGGCGACGATCAGCTTGCCCAGGCGCCGATAATCGACGCCGCGCTCATCGCAAAAGGCGTAAAGGCGTTGTTTGCCCTCCACGCACAATTGCGCCTTGAGGCTACCGCTCGGGTAGTAAATGCCGGCGTGGATCACTTCCGAATTTCGCGAACTGATGCCCACGCCAATGCCCTCGCCCGCCTCGACCAGGATCACTTCCCGCCCGCTGCGGGCCAGGGCTCTGGCGACCGCCAGCCCGACCACTCCGGCCCCGACCACCACGCATTCGATATCGACGCTCACCTGCCCTCCGCTCCTTTCACGCCAGCCCTCGTTCCCGATAATCGATCAGGCTGGAGAATATCGCCAGCAGCATGGCCATGACCACGAAGAAGATCAGCACCAGGAAATACGACCCGGTGAACTGCACGATCAGCCCGATCAGGATCGGAACGATCACCCCGGCCATGTTCCCGCAGAAGTTCATGGTGCCGGCCAGCACGCCGGTTTTCGAAGTGCCGCCGAGAATCGACGGAATGCACCAGTACATGCCGCACCAGCGAATGAAAAACATCGCCACGCAGAGCAAGCCGATCGCTTTGCTGGCCTCACTCGCATACGCCACCGCCAGCATGCACAGGGCCGCCACCAGCGCCGAGCCGCTGAACATGCTGCGCATCACCAAATTCGGCGAGGCGCCGCTGGATTTCCATTTATCCCCCAGATAACCGCCGACCAGTTCGCCGACGAAACCGCACATGAAGATCAGGAACGTCGCCCCGCCCATGCTCGAAATGTTCAGGCCATGGGTCTGGTGCAGGTAGCTCGGCATCCAGGTCAGCAGTCCGTAGAACACGCTGAGAATGCAGCAATAACCGGCGAACATTGCCAATACCGAGCGATCCTTGAGCAGCTCTTTGAATGGGATGCTGGTGACCGCGCCGGGTTGGCTGACTTTGATATTGCCTTCGGTGATGTGCGCCAGTTCCGCAGCATTCACTCCAGGGTGTTCGCTGGGATGGTTGCGGATGTATTTCCAGGCCAGCACGCCGGCGAGCATGGTGCCGATGCCGGCGATCACGAAAGCGATACGCCAGGAGTCGAACCAGCCGATCAGGCCGGCAATGATGATCGCGCCGAAGGCACTGCCCAGCGGTGCGCCACCATCGACCAGCACTGCGCCGCGCCCCCGTTCGTTAGGGGTCAGCCATGCGCCATTGAGCTTGGCCCCGGCCGGCATGATCGGCGACTCGGCAATGCCCAGGCCCATGCGGGTGATCAACAACGTGATCCAGTTGTGCGCGCCCGCGGCCAGGGCTTGAAAGGCGCCCCAGGCGACGGTCGCGATGACGATCACACGGCGGGTCTGAAAACGATCCAGCAGCATGCCGCCGGGTATCTGCATCAACGCGTAGGACCAGAAAAACGCGCTGAGCATCAAGCCTTCCAGCGCTGGCGGAATCTGGAACTCACTGGAAATCAGCGGCAAGGCCACCGACAGCGAGGCGCGGTCAATGTAGTTGATCGCGGTCAGCAGCAACATGATGAGGAAGATCCGCCAGCGCACGCTGGTCGGGCGCTCGGTTGCAGACGCGGCGGTCAGCCGCAGGGTTTCGGCACTCGGATTGTTCATGAGGGGCGCTCTTATTGTTGTGGATGCAAGCCGCCCCACTCTAATCACGCACCCGACAGCTGAATAATGAGGGGATCTGATTGGGGGATCACCGATCGTCATCCCCCCAAAAGATCAGAACGTACCGGGGTAACTGCCGCCGTCCAGCAACAGGTTTTGCCCGGTGAGGAAACCGGCGTGGGCGCTGCAGATGAATGCGCAGTAGGCGCCGAACTCGTCGGGCTGGCCGAAACGCTGGGCCGGCACGTGCTTGCGCCGCTGCTCGCTGATGCTCTCGACCGTGGTGCTGTTGGCTTCGGCGGCGGCACTCAGGGTTTTGTGCAAGCGCTCAGTCTCGAATGGGCCTGGCAGCAGATTGTTGATCGTCACGTTGTGCCCGGCCAGCCGCGACTGGCGCGCGAGCCCGGCGATGAAACCGGTCAGCCCGCTGCGGGCGCCGTTGGACAGGCCCAGCACATCGATCGGCGCCTTCACCGCGCCAGACGTAATGTTGACGATGCGCCCGAAACCGCGCTCAGCCATGCCATCGACGCAGGCCTTGATCAGTTCGATGGGTGTGAGCATGTTGGCGTCCAGCGCCTTCAACCAGTCTTCGCGCTGCCAGTCACGGAAGTCACCCGGCGGCGGGCCGCCAGCGTTATTGACCAGGATGTCCACCTGCGGACACGCCGCCAACACCTGCTCGCGCACCGCAGGCGTGCTGATATCGCCAGCCACCGTGCGCACTTCAATGCCCGGTGCCAGTTTGCGCAACTCGTCGGCAGCGGCCTGCAAGGTTTCGTTGCCACGGGCGTTGATCACCAGGTTGACGCCCTCCTTCGCCAAGGCTCGCGCACAGGCCAGACCCAGCCCCTTGCTGGCGGCGCAGACGATGGCCCAGCGGCCCGAAATAGCCAAATCCATGATGGTGCTCCTGTTGGTTGTGAGTTGAGGAAGACTGTGTGCGTTTAGAGTGAAGTCGTGGTGTTTCTGGACTTTGCATCAGCCTTCGGAACCAGCCCTCACCCTAGCCCTCTCCCGGAGGTAGAGGGGACTGACCGAGTTGTTCTTTCGAATTACATCGACCTGAAATATCGAGTCGAACTCAGGCTATGAAAACAACAAAAATCGGCTCCCTTTCCCCTCTCCCCTGTGGGGAGAGGGCTGGGGTGAGGGGTGGATCTTGTAGCCGGCACACCCCTTCCGACAAGTGATGACAAACAGTGATCCCCAGATCAGACCTTTTCATTATCAGCCGCCTCCCACGCTTATTACTGTCTCCAGACCAATAAGAACCGGAGACACACATGAACCCGTTCCAGTTTTATTTCCCCACGACCCTGAAAAGCGGCAACGGCCTGGTGCGTCAGGCCGGTGCGCTGCTCAAGCCGCATGTTCGAAAAAAACTGCTGGTGGTCACCGATGAAGGCTTGATGGCCTCGGGCGTGATGGAAGGTTTTTTCGCATCGTTGGCCGACAGTGACATTCACTACGAAGTGTTCTCCGGCGTCGAACCCAACCCCACCACCGACGTGCTGGAACGCGCCGTGGCATTCCTGAAAAACCACGACTGCGATTCGGTGATCGGCGTCGGGGGCGGCAGCAGCATCGACACCGCCAAGGGTGTCGCGGCGATGGCCACCAACCCTGGCAACATCCTCGACTACGAGGGCTACGACAAGCTGCTGCACCCGCCTCTGCCGATCTTTGCTATCCCGACCACCTCCGGCACCGGCAGCGAATGCACGGCCTCCACGGTCTTCACCAACACCAAAACCCTGTTCAAGACCGTGATCATCAGCCCGGCGCTGTTTCCGAAACTGGCGATTCTCGACGCCGAACTGACGCTCAAACTGCCGCCGTCGATCACCGCTGCCACGGGCATGGACGCGTTGACCCACGCCATCGAATCCTACGTATCGAAGCAGGCCAACCCGGTCAGCCAGGCCCTGGCGCTGCAAGCGATCAAGATGATTTGCACCCACCTGCCAAAAGCATTTTTCAGCGGCTCCGACCTGCACGCACGGGAACAGATGCTGCTCGGTTCGTTCCTCGCCGGCGTCGCGTTCGCTCAATCGAAACTGGGCAACGTGCATGCCATCTCCCACACCTTCGGCGGCGTGTTCAACATTCCCCATGGCATCGCCAACGCGACGCTGCTGCCCTACGTCATCGAATACAACCTGGCGGCCTGCCCGGAATTGTTTCGTGAAATCGCCATGGCCATGGGTGAGAACGTTGACGGTCTGAGCGTTGCCCGCGCCGGGCACAAAGTGGTGGAGCACGTGGTGGCACTGAACAAGGCCATCGGCATTCCCGACAACATCAAGGACCTGGGCGTGGACCTGGACTACATGCCGCAAATGGTCAGCGACTCGATGCGCAGCGGCAACGTGCTGGTCAATCCGCGTCTGACCACCGCCGCCGACATCGAACGAATCATCAGCAACGCCTGGCACGGCATTCATTCCTAAAGAGACGACTCCCATGTTTTACGAAATGCGCACCTACACGATTCAAATCGGAAAAATGCAGACCTATCTCAAGCACTTCGAAGAAACCGGCCTGCCGGTGATCTCCCGCTACACCACGCTGGTGGGCTGGTGGTACACCGAAATCGGCGAGCTGAATCAGGTCATCCACATTTGGGCCTACGAGAGCCTTGATGACCGGATCAAGAAACGGGCGGCGCTGTATCAGGATCCGGATTGGCTTGAAGGCTTTGTACCGAAGGCGTTCCCGATGCTGGAAAAGATGGAATCGAAACTGCTGATCGCCGCGGATTTCTCCCCCATCAAATAATCCCCTGTGGGAGCGGGCTTGCTCGCGAAGGCGGTGTGTCAGCCACATCAATGGCGACTGATACACCACCTTCGCGAGCAAGCCCGCTCCCACATTGGACCGTGCTGGCCTGCCAAATCCGCTCAATTCCAGGACAACCTCATGTGCGACCACAATCCCAATAACACCGCCGCTGACCGTTCTCCCGACATCAAGGCCTTGCTCGAAGGCCTGCCGACCAACTGGGGCAAATGGGGTCCGGACGATGAAGTCGGCGCCCTGAATTACCTGCAAAGCGCGGAAGTCCTCCGGGGTATCGCCTCGGTCCGCCAAGGCAAAACCTTCACCCTGCAAGTGCAGATCGGCCACCCCAAAGGCGAACCGCTGTGGCCCGGCCGACGTCCATCGATGCGGGTCAACGTGCTGGACAAGGGCCATTTCCTGGCCGGCAAGACCCACTTCGACGGCCATGTGGAATACGCCGACGACGTGATCTTCATGCACCTGCAAGGCTCGACCCAATACGACGCGTTGGGCCACGTCTGGCACGACAACAAACTGTGGAATGGCTACGACGCCATGAGCACCATTGGCAGCATGGACAAGGCCAGCATCCTGCCGATTGCCGAACGCGGGATTGTCGGGCGCGCCGTGTTGATCGACATGGCCCGCCATCGCGGCAAAGCGGTGCTGGACAAGGGCGAGACCTTCAATCATCTGGACCTGTTGGCCGCAGCAAAAGCCCAAGGCATCGAGATCCAGAAGCGCGACATCCTGATCATCCGCACCGGCTGGATCGGCTCGTTCTATGAGCGCGAGCCAGAAGAGTTTTACAAGGACTTCGCCGAGCCGGGCCTGACCTTCAGCCGCGAGCTGGTGGAGTGGTTTCACCAGATGGAAATCCCCAATCTGGTGACCGACACCATGGCCAACGAAGTAGCGGTCGACCCCACCTCGGGCGTGCTGATCCCGCTGCACAATGCCTTGATGCGCAACCTCGGCGTGACCTTCACCGAAGTGGCGATGCTCGACGACCTGGCCAGTGATTGCGCCGAAGACGGCCAGTGGCAGTTCCTCTACACCGCCGCGCCGTTGAAGGTCGTTGGCGGCACGGGTGCACCGGTGAATCCGGTCGTGATCAAGTAATCAGGCCCTGCTGCAGTTCGTTGATCAGCAGGGTCGCCGCCGGGGAAAGATTGGCGCCGGCCCGGCTGATCACGCCGTAAGGCTCGATCAACGCACGCATCGACACCGGCAGCTTTACCAGCAAGTCGAATTGCTCGCAGAACCTGGCCACTTCCACCGGGATCACCGCCAACAAGGTCGGGTCTTGTTGCACCAACAAAATGGTGGCGAAAATCGACGAGGTTTCCAGCGGATAACGCGGAGTCCCCAGCCCTGCCTCATTCAGTTCACGTTCCAGGGTCTGACGCATCGGCATGTCTTTGGGATAGACCACCCAGCGGTAGTCGCTCAACTGCGACAGCTGCAAAGACTCGGCACTGGCCAGTGGATGGTCCTTGCTGGCGACGACCGCCAAGGGTTCTTCACTCAGCTCGATGCAGTCATAAGCGTCCGAACGCTGGCCGACGCTGGTGCGACAAATCGCCAGGTCCAGCCGTCCCTGATCCAGCAACCCAAGCAACGCGGCGCTGGTGTTTTCCACCAGTTCCACCGACAGCTCCGGCTGCTTGAGGCGCAACTCGGTCAGGGCTCGGGTCAGCAACGGCACCGCCCCCATGATCACTCCCACCGAGAGCCGCCCGCCCTGGCCCTGCATGATGCTGAGCATTTCTTCGCGCAAGTGCTCGACATCGCTGTAGATCAGCCGTGCGTAACGAATCATGCACCGGCCCATTTCGTTGGCCACCAGACCTTTGGGCTGGCGTTCGAACAGCGGCATGCCAAGCAATGACTCGACTTCATGCAGCGCTTTGGTGGCGCCGGACTGCGAAATTGAAATCTTCTCGGCGGCCTTGTGCAAGGAACCGCGATCATCCAGCGCGATCAGCAACCGCAGTTGTTTGAGGCGCAAGCGTGCAGCGATGCTGCAAAGGGAAGGAACCATGTCCGTGTGTTCTCGATTCAAGAGGTTAACCAATGACTGCGGCAACGCCCACTTTGTAGCAGCTGGCGAAGCCTGCGTTCGGTTCGGGCCGCGTTCGGACGGAGCAGTCGTAAAACCTGAGTACGCGGTTTTTCTGAAACACCGCAGGTGTTGTAGCCGCTTATGACGTAACACCGAGTGTCATTAAACGCGTGTTGCTAAACAGGTTTATGCGGTGTGCCGGCTGACGCCATCGCGAGCAAGCTCGCTCCCACAGGGGACCTGCCCCGGCCACAAATCCTGCGAACGGCACCAAACAAAATGTGGGAGCGGGCTTGCTCGCGAAAGCGGTGTGTCAGGCGACAGTATTTTTTGACTGTGCCACCGCCTTCGCGAGCAAGCCCGCTCCCACAGGGGTCTGCGCCAACCAAAAATCTTGCGGGGTTAGCCGTCGCGCCTTTATCTAGGGTTTGGCGATCGCGATACGCCAAACCTTGTTCCCGACATCATCGGCCACCAACAACGCTCCGCTCTGGTCAAGCGTGACGCCCACCGGACGCCCTTGCGCCTCACCATCGGCATTGAGGAAACCTGTCAAAAAATCAACCGGCATGCCGGAAGGCTTTCCGTCGTTGAACGGGATGAACACCACCTTATAGCCCGCCTGCGGATTACGGTTCCACGAGCCATGTTCACCGACAAAAACGCCATTGGCGAAGTTTTCCGGCATCGCGCGGGAATCAGAGAACGTCAGGCCTAACGGTGCAACGTGGGTGCCCAGCGCGTAGTCCGGCGCGATGGCCTTGGCCACCTTGTCCGGACGCGGCGGTTCGACACGGGTGTCGACATGGGCGCCGTAGTAGCTCCACGGCCAGCCGTAGAACCCACCGTCCTGCACCGACGTCAGGTAATCCGGCACAAGGTCGCTGCCGATTTCGTCGCGCTCGTTGACCACGGTCCACAACTGCGTCGAACCCGGCTTCCAGGCCAAGCCGTTGGGGTTACGCAGGCCGCTGGCGAACAAGCGCTTGTCGCCGCTTGTGACGTCAACTTCCCAAATCGCCGCGCGCCCTTCTTCCGCATCGAGGCCGTTCTCGCCGACGTTACTGTTGGAACCCACCGTGACGTACAGTTTGGTCCCTTCAGGGTTGGCGATGACATTCTTGGTCCAATGGTGATTGATGCCTGCGGGCAGATCGGTCACTTTCACCGGCGACGCATTCACCTCGGTCTGACCCGCGTTGTACGGCACCTTGACCAGTGCATCGGCATTGGCAATAAACAACTCATTACCCACCAATGCCATGCCAAACGGCGAAGCGAGGCCCGTCATGAATACCTTCCGGACTTCCGCGTGGCCATCACCGTCGGCATCGCGCAGCAAGGTAATGCGATTGGCGCTGGGTGCATCAGCGCCAATACGGCCCATCACAAAACCCATGACTATGCGTTTTGCCCAGGCAATCGGCCCGGTGCCACCGTCAGTAGCCCCTTCCGGTATCGGCGGGTGGTTGCTCTCGGCAACCAGTACATCGCCATTGGGCAACGTATACACCCAGCGCGGGTGATCGAGGTTTTCGGCCAGCGCGGTCACTTTGAAACCTGCGGGTGCCTTGGGCATGTCATTACCCGCCCAGCCGATCGCTTTGGACACTTTTAACGTGGGGATCAGCGAGGTAGTGGGTTCAGGCAATTGCGGGGACGGACCGACGCTGGCCTGAGACGGCAATTTGGAAGACTCACCACACGCGGTGAGCAGCGCGGCAGTCGTCATCAAGAGCGCAAGTCGGTTGGACACATTCATTGTTCTAACCTCGCAACGGCCATCCGTGGGCCAATTATTGGGCAGGCAAAATCCCGGCGAAGTATCGCGGCGTGGGTCCGTTTCAAACACCGCGTCTGTCGCAAATCAAATTTTCCTAAAACGCACGAATGCGCGCCTCCAAAGCCGGGCACTATCGCAAGCGCCTGTTTCAACCGGCCCGGGCTCAAACAGGGTTCAACAACGCCTCTCGTAGCAGCCTGGCTGCCGGCGAGTCCGGCACGCCTTTGCGCGACACCAGCTCATAAGGTTCGCTGCGCGAAGTAATGGGCAGCGGCAGCGTGGTGGTGAAACCGTAGCCGGAGCAGAACTTCGCCACGTCGGTCGATACCAACGCGACGAGGGTCGGGTTTTCCTGAAGTAACGACAAGGTGGCAAACGCCGACGTGGTTTCCAGCAGGTGCACCGGAAAACGCAGGTCAGCCTCGTGAAACTCGCGCTCCAGCAGCAAACGCATCGGCATGTTGGCGCGATAGACCACCCAGCGGTAATCCACCAGGTCCTTCAGCGACAGCTGCCGGGCATAGGCGAACGGATGCTGAGTGCTGGCGATCACCGCCAGGGTTTCTTCGACGAAGGTCGAGCTCTCATACAAGTAGGGCGTGGTGCTGATGGTCGTACGACAGATCGCAAGGTCGAGACGCCCGGCGTCAAGCTGACTGAGCAGTGCGGCGCTGGTGTCTTCGACGATCTCGATGGACAGCTTCGGGTGGTCGGCAATCACCCGGCTGATCGCGGTGGTCAGCAGCGGGACGGCGCCCATGATGGTGCCGACGGACACACGTCCGCCCTCCCCGCTCATGATGCCGATGATCTCTTCGCGCAGATGGGCGAGGTCGGTCTGGATCAAGCGTGCGTAACGAATAACCGAGCGTCCGGCATCGTTCGGTTCAAGCCCGCGGTTAGTGCGGGTGAACAGCGAGGTGCCGAAGGTGGTTTCAATTTCTTGCAGGGCTTTACTGGCGCCCGGCTGGGTCAGCGCGACCTGTTTGGCCGCGCCCAGCAAGGAGCCGTGTTCATCAAGGGCTATCAACAAGCGAAGCTGCTTGATGTGCAGGCGGGACATGATCGAATTGAGTGAGGGCGTCATCAGGGTTAACTAAAAGTTATAGAGGTATCGAAAGTTGTCAGTATCGAGGCTCGCCACGACGGCCCTATAGTCCACCCCACAACCAGGCAATGCAATGGGTTTGACCAGAGAGCGAAAGCCTTCCTGCCGCAGACCGATTGCAACAATAACAATCCTGTATAACTTGTGGTGAATCATGTCCCTCATCAATTACGTCACCAAGATCCAGTTCGGCTACGACAGCCTGCAGCATCTCGCAGCCGAAGCCGAGCGCGCGGGCATCACCCGGCCGCTGATTGTCACCGACATCGGCGTGCGCAATGCCGGCATCGTCGACAAGGTCATCGCGGCCCTCGGCGCCAGCCTTCCCCCTTCGATTTTCGACGCAACCCCGCCCAACCCTAACGAACACGCCGTACGTGAAGCCGTCGCGCAATACCACCTCGACGAGTGCAACGGCATCATCGCGGTCGGCGGTGGTTCTTCCATCGATCTGGCCAAAGGCGTCGCTGTCTGCGCCACGCACGACGGTCCCCTGCACAGCTTTGCGGTGATCGAAGGCGGACTGGATCGCATCACTTCTGCCACCGCGCCGCTGATCGCCATTCCCACCACGGCGGGCACTGGCAGCGAAGTCGGCCGAGGCGCCATCCTGATTCTCGACGATGGTCGCAAGGTGGGCGTAATCTCACCTTATGTGGTGCCTCGCGTGGCCATCTGCGACCCGGAACTGACCCTGGGCCTGCCACCGATGCTGACCGCCGCCACCGGCATGGACGCGATCGCTCATTGCATCGAGACGTTCATGGCGCCGGCCTTCAATCCGGCGGCGGATGGCATCGCCCTCGACGGCCTGTGGCGTGCCTGGGAACACATCGAGCGCGCCACCGCCGAACCCGGTGATCGCGAAGCCCGGATGAACATGATGAGCGCGTCGATGCAGGGCGCACTCGCCTTTCAGAAGGGATTGGGCTGCGTGCACAGCCTGTCCCACGCCTTGGGCGGCATCAATCCGAAGCTGCACCACGGCACCTTGAACGCCATCTTTCTGCCAGCGGTCGTGGACTTCAACGCCAACGCCCCGACCGTTCGCGACGAACGCAAGCTTGAACGCCTGCGGCACGCCATGGGCCTTGAGGCAGGCGCCAATATCGGCACGGCCATCGAAGACATGACCCGACGCCTGGGCCTGCCGACCCGCCTGAGCGAAATCGGCGTCGACGAAAGCCTGTTTGCCGGCATCGTCGAAGGCGCATTGCACGATCACAGCCACAAGACCAACCCCCGCGAAGCATCGTCCGCGGACTACCTGTCGATGCTTGAGCAGTCGTTGTAACCGTCGCTATCCAACAATAAAAAATGAGGAGGCAGCCGCGTCGTCGGTTGAACCGACGCCAGCGCAACAATCATGAAGCCCACCGTCCTTATCGACCGGCAAGACAGCCTTGCCACCGTCACCCTCAGCCACCCGGGGAAAATGAACGCCCTGACCTTGTCCATGTGGCAGGACCTGGGTGATGTCATGACCGAGTTGTCTGCCGACGCCAGCGTGCGCTGCGTCGTGTTGCGCGGTGCCGGCGAACAAGCCTTCGCCGCCGGCGCCGATGTCAGCGAGTTTCCGACCGTGCGCGCCAACCTGGCACAAGCCCGTGAGTATGCCGAAGTCACCTCGAGGGCCATGCGCGCTGTCACCGACTGCCCACACCCGGTGATCGCGATGATCCATGGCGTGTGTGTCGGCGGCGGCCTGGAAATCGCTGCGCTGTGCGACCTGCGTATCTGTGGCACCTCCAGTCGTTTCGGTGCGCCGGTCGGCAAGCTGGGGCTGGTCATGTCCTATGACGAAATGGCCGGTCTGGTGGCGCTGGCAGGACGCTCGACGACCCTGGAGATTCTTCTCGAAGGCCGCATTCTCGACGCCAATGACGCCTACGTAAAAAACCTCGTGACCCGCGTCGTGCCCGATGCCGAGGTCGAGTCCGAAACCCTCGCCACCGCCAAGCGCATCGCCAACGGAGCGCCCCTCGTCGCCCGCTGGCATCGTCAGGCCGCACGCCAGCTTGAGGCCGGCATTGCACCCACCGTCGAGCAGATTGACACGAGTTACTTCTGCTACGACACCGAAGATTTTCAGATCGGTCTGAACGCTTTCATCGAGAAAGCCAAACCACAATTCAAGGGGAAATAACATGGGACCGCTGACAGGAATGCGCGTGGTAGAACTGGCTCACATCATGTCCGGCCCGGTGTGCGGAATGATGCTGGCCGACATGGGTGCCGACGTGGTGAAGGTCGAGAAAGTCCCGGGCGGTGATGATTCGCGCCGCTTCTCGCCGATCATGGCCAGCGGTGAATCGGCTTCGTTCATGGTGGTGAACCGCAACAAGCGCGGTATTGGCCTGAACCTGAAAACCGAGGGCGGGCGCGACGTGTTGCGCCGCCTGTTGATGGACGCCGATGTGGTGACGGAAAACTTCCGTGCCGGCACCATGGAGAAATTCGGCCTGGGCTATGAAACGCTGAAAACCCTCAATCCAGGGCTGATCTACTGCGCGATCTCCGGCTACGGCCGCAGTGGCCCGTTTGGCGAAAAAGGCGGCTTCGACCTGATCGCCCAAGGCATGAGCGGCATGATGAGCATGACCGGTGAAGCCGGGCGTGAGCCGGTCAAGGCCGGTTCGCCAGTGGCCGACATCAACTCCGGCATTCTCGCCGCCCTCGGCATCTGCGCAGCGTACGCCGCCAAACAGAAAACCGGCCTGGGGCAGATGGTCGACACCTCGTTGTTCGAAGCCGGTCTGCAACAGATGTACTGGCCGGCGGCGGCGTATTTCGCCGATGGCACCATCCTGCCGAAGATGGGTTCGGCCAACTCCACCAGCGCGCCGTATCAGGTGTTCCGCACCGCAGACGGCTGGATCAACATTGGTGCCGCCAACCAGGCCAACTACGAACGGCTGGTCGAGGCGCTCGCCGTGCCACAACTCGAAGCCGACCCACGATTCGCCAGCAACGCGCTGCGCATGGAGCACCGTCTGGCTCTGGTGGAAATCCTCAACGAAGTCCTGGTCGCGCGCACCACCGATGAATGGATGGTGCTGTTTGACAGTCTCGGCCTGCCTGCCGGGCCGGTCCTCGATATCGCGGCGGCGCTGGCTCATCCGCAAACCGAAGCACGCGGCATGGTCGTCGAGACCCAACACCCGACCGAAGGCCGGGTACGTGGCATGGGCCTGCCGATTCACTTCTCCGACATGGACAACGCCGCGCCACCGACCAGTCGGCATGCCCCGCTGCTCGGTGAACACACCCGCGAAGTGCTGAAAGAAAGCGGCTACGCGGAAGATGAAATCGACGAACTGATTCGAACCCAGGCGGTGGTGGCACTCGTGTCCTGACCTGTTTCCAAAGCCTGAATCCATTATTAAAACAAAAACAAGAAGGTGAACATCATGAGCCGTATCTTGACCGAGGCCGTCAGCCGCCGATCATTTCTAGTGTCTGCCGGCGTCACCGTCGGCGGCGCATTCGCCGCCAACCTGCTGCCCTCCAGCGTCTTCGCCGCAACCAAACCCATTGTGTTGCGCTACACCAGCAGCCTGCCCGACACCCATCCGTTGAACATCCAAATGAAGGCGGCTTCGCTGGCCATCAAGGCCGAAACCAACGGCGCCGTGGACCTGCAGGTGTACGCCAACGGCGCCATGGGCGGCGACACCGACATGCTGTCCCAGGTGCGCGCCGGGGCAATCGACTTCATTCCCTTGCCAGGCGCGATTCTCTCCACGCTGGTGCCGGCCATGTCGATCGAAAGCATGCCGTTCGCATTCAAGGACTACGACAGTGTCTGGGCCGCACTGGACGGCAAGCTGGGCGAGTACGTACGCGCCAAGACCGAGAAGGTCGGCCTGATCCCGATGGAGAAAGTCTGGAACAACGGCTTTCGCCAGATCACCAGTTCGACGCGACCGATCTACACGCCGCAAGACCTGGCCGGTTTCAAATTGCGCGTATTGGTGAGCCCACTGTGGACGTCGATGTTCAGCGCCCTCGGTGCCTCCCCGACCGGCATCAGCATCAACGAAACCTACTCGGCGCTGCAGACCAAAGTGGTCGACGGCCAGGAAAACCCGCTGGTGGTCGTCGAAGCCGCACGCTTCTATGAAGTACAGAAATACTGCTCCATGACCGACCACATCTGGGGCGGTTTCTGGATCGTCGCCTCGGGCAAGACCTTCCCCAAACTGCCGGCGGACGTGCAGGAAATCGTTTCCCGGCAGATCAACGCTGCCGCGCTAATTCAGCGTCAACAGGTGATCGATCTCAACTCCAGCCTGGAGCCGTCCCTGACCGCCCATGGCATCACCTTCAACAAAGTCGACCGTTCATTGTTCAGGACTGAATTGCAGTCCAAAGGCTTCTACACCCAATGGAAAGAAAAGTACGGCGATGAAGCCTGGAGCTTGCTGGAGCAGTACGCGGGTCAACTGTCCTAAGCCGGAGACAAGGTCATGAAAAGCGAAATACCAATGACGGATGTTTCTCCCGCTGAAGGACTCAGCACGCGCCCCACCACGTTTCGTCTCGGTCGCGCATTGGACACCGGGCTGCGCTGGCTGACCGAGGGCAGCGCGGCGTTGCTAGTGGTTGTCGAAGTCACGCTGCTGTTTTGCAATGTGTTCTCGCGCTACGTGCTCAATCAACCCATCGTCTGGGGCGACGAACTGGCCTCCCTGCTGTTTCTCTGGCTGGCGATGCTCGGCTCAGTGGTGGCGATGCGTCGAGGCGAGCACATGCGGCTGACCTCGTTCATCGGGCGCCTGCCGCTGGAAAAACGCGCCTTTGTCGACACCTTGGGCGCCGTGATCGTCATCACGTTCATCGGGTTGCTATTCACCCCGGCCTGGGAGTACGTCAGCGACGAGTGGATCATCACCACCGCCGCCCTTGAAATCCCCAACGCCTTTCGTGTGTCCGCCATCGCGGTCGGCCTGAGCCTGATGCTGATGACCTGTGTCGCGCGTCTGCTGACCAGCGCCCGGTTGATCGACTTCTCCGTTTCGGTGGCGATGCTGGCCTCCCTGGCCGCGTTGTTGTGGGTGGCTGAAGGCTCCCTGCTGCTGATGGGCAACTGGAACCTGGTCGTCTTCTTCATGATCGGTGTGATGGCCATGATCGTCATCGGTGTGCCGATCATGGTCGCATTCGGCCTGGCGACGGTGGCTTACCTGTCGACCATGACCAGCACGCCCTTGACCCTGGTGGTGGGTAGGATGGACGAAGGCATGGCGAGCCTGATCTTGCTGGCCATCCCGTTGTTTGTGTTTTTGGGAGCGTTGATCGAAGCCATGGGCATGGCCCGAGCGATGATCCGCTTCCTCTGCTCGTTGATCGGCCATGTACGTGGCGGCCTGTCTTACGTGCTGATCGGGGCCATCTACCTGATCTCCGGCATTTCCGGTTCCAAGGCTGCCGACATGGCCGCCATCGCGCCGGCGCTGTTTCCGGAAATGAAGAAACGCGGTGAGGATGAAAACGAACTGGTGGCGATGCTCAATGCCTCCGGGGCGATGTCGGAAACCATTCCGCCGAGCCTGGTACTGATCACCATCGGCTCGGTGACCGGCGTGTCGATTTCCGCCCTGTTCACCGGTGGTTTCATGCCGGCAGTGGTGGGTGCCATCGCCATGGCGGCAGTGATCTGGTGGAAAAACCGCAAAGGCGAGGCCTCTACCGGCAAACGTGCCTCAGGCAAGGAAATCGGTCACTCGCTGCTAGTCGCATTACCGGCACTGGCCCTGCCCTTCGTGATCCGCACCGCGGTGGTTGAAGGGGTCGCGACCGCCACCGAAGTCGCCGCCATCGGCGTGGCCTACACCTTCGTCGTCGGGTTGCTGTGCTACCGCTGCTTTGACTGGCGCCGGCTGTATCCGATCCTGGTCAGCACCGCGTCACTGTCCGGCGCGATCCTGATCATCATCGGCAGCGCCACCGCCATGGCCTGGGCATTGACCCAGTCGGGCTTCTCGCACCAGTTGGCGCAGGTGATGTCGACGGTGCCGGGTGGCGCGATGGGTTTCCTGATCATCTCCGCCGTGGCGTTCATCCTTCTGGGCAGTTTTCTGGAAGGCATCCCGGCCATCGTGCTGTTCGGGCCGCTGCTGTTTCCGATTGCCAAGGCCATGGGCATCAACGACGTGCATTACGCCATGGTCGCGATCTTCGCCATGGGCCTGGGTTTGTTCGCCCCGCCGTTTGGTGTGGGTTTCTACGCTGCCTGCGCCATCGCCAAGGTCGACCCCAGCGGCGCCATGCGCCGGGTCTGGCCGTATCTCGGCGCACTCGTTGTCGCCCTGGGCGTGCTGATCGCCGTGCCATGGATTTCCATCGGTTTCCTGCCCAACGCCTGAATCACTTTTTGACTGTCAGCACGCAAATACGAGGTTTCTCATGAATTTTTCCACACTCGAAGCCGGCACCGCCACCGAACGCCAACTGATCGTCGACAAGGAGCGCACCATCTCTTTTCTCGGCGAAGACTTGCGCATCTACGCCACGCCACGGTTGGTCGACGATATCGAACAGACCTGCCTTGATTACCTGCTCACCTTCCTGGATGAGGGCGAAAACACCGTCGGTGCAGCGGTCGACATCCGCCACGTCGGCGCCACGTTGCAGGGCATGTCGGTCAGCATCGTCGCCACGGTCACCCGTATCGAGGGTCGCAGCATCACCTTCAACGTCGAAGTGCGCGATGACGTCGAGCTGGTGGCCACGGCGGCGCATACCCGGGTGGTGGTGAACGTCGCCAAACTGCGCAGCCGCGTTCAGGCCAAGGCCGAGGCGGCCGCCGCAGGAGACGTCGAAGACAGCGTACTCAGCCCTTCCCAATTCGCCGCGTCGCGCTGAGCAAGGGACCCCGTCATGATCACGCTGCACGAACGCAATGGCTTGCCCAACCTTGCGGCCGAGGATGCGTTACCGATTGTCGATGCTCACCACCACTTGTGGGACCTGGGCAACGGTCGTTATCCCTGGCTGCAGGATGAGTATCACGAGGATTTTTTCCTCGGCGACTATCACAGCCTTTGCCGTGATTTCTTGCCGGAAAACTATCTTGCCCTGACCGAAAGACAACGGTTGGTGGGAACGGTGCATGTCGAGGCCGAGCGTGCTCGCGATGAGCAAGTCGCCGAGACACGCTGGCTGGAACAGGTGAATGCCCGCTACGGCTTCCCGAATGCCATCGTTGCCCACGCCTGGTTCGACCGTGAGGACAGCGCGGACATTCTCGCGGCTCAGGCCGCCAGGCCGCTGGTGAAAGGCATACGCTCCAAACCGGTGACTTCGGCGTCACCGGAGGTGTCGATTGCCGGGGCTCGCGGCACCATGCAGGACCCGAAATGGCTGGAAGGCTTTTCGCGTCTGGCTGATCACGATCTGTCGTGGGACCTGCGCGTGCCGCCGTGGCATTTGGTCGAGGCCGCCGAAGTGGCGGCGATGTTTCCGCAGATCCGGATCGCCCTCAATCACACCGGTTTCGCCTGGGATCGCAGCCCGCAAGGCATGACCCGCTGGCGCAAGGGCCTGGAAGCACTGGCCTTGCAGCCCAACGTGCACATCAAGCTGTCGGAGTTCGGGCTGAAAGACTCGCCCTGGAACTACGACGATAACCGGATCGTGGTGCTGACCGCATTGGAGATCTTCGGCCCCGAGCGCTGCATGTTCGCCAGCAACTTCCCGGTCGCCGGATTGCGCGCGTCCTACGACACGATTGCCGATGGCGTGGCCGCGATGCTCGCCCCCCTGGGTCGTGCCGTGCAGGAAGCGGTGTTCGCCGGCAATGCACAACGCTTTTATCGTCTGGAGGAACAGCATGGATAACCCATCCGTGATCGACTGGCGCGCGCGCTTTCTGGCCAGCGGCGAGGATGCGGACTTACCCATCGTCGACGCCCACCAGCACTATTTCGATATCGAGGCCCATTACTACCCGTGGCTGAACGACCGACCGTTGCGGCCGTTTCGTTATGGCGATTACTCGTCGATCTGCCGCAACTTTCTGCCTGAGGACTATCGCCGGCTGACGGGCAACCATCGCATCGTGCAGACCGTCGTCATCGAGGGTGAATGGGACCCTGCGACGCCCGCCGATGAGGTGAGGTTTGTCGAATCACTGGCACAAAACGAACCGACCCTGGCAGCGATGGTGGCGCAGGCCTGGCTTGACCGTGAAGACGCATCGGACCTCTTGCGCCGATACGGCGATCATCCGTTGGTGCGCGGCGTGCGCCACAAACCCGCGGTCACCCCCCTTGAGGCATGGCGCGAAGATTTCGTGGCGCCCGGCTCCATGCGCGATCCCCGCTGGCGCGACGGCTACGCACAACTGGCTGAAAACGGCCTGCATTTCGAGTTGCAGGCGCCATGGTGGCATCTGGCGGAAGCGGCCGAGCTGGCCAGAGACTTTCCTGACGTGACCATCGTGGTCAATCACACGGCGCTGCCATCTGATCGTTCGGAAGAAAGGTTGGCCGGCTGGCGTGAAAACCTCGCGTTGCTGGCACGAGAGCCGAACGTCGCCCTGAAGATTTCCGGCATCTGCATCCCCGGCGAGGCGTGGCCCGTCGAGTCGAACCGCGTGGTGGTGAACGACGCGATTTCGATTGTCGATGTCAGTCGCTGTGCGTTTGCCAGCAATTACCCGGTCGACGGCGTCGTGAACGGCATGAGCGAGATCTTCGACGGCTTCAAAACGATTGTCAGCGACCGCTCCCTCACGGATCGGCTCGCCCTGTTTCATGACAACGCCCGACGCATTTACCGGCTCACTTGACCTTTATTGAACAGCCCTTCAGGAGTTCCCATGTTTGAAGTTTCAGGCCACAACTACATCGCTGGCGCTCGTTCGGCTAAAGGCTCGAGCACCTTGCAAAGCCACGACGCCAGTACCGGCGAAGCACTGCCGTATCGCTTCCATCAGGCGACTGTGGATGAAGTGAATGCGGCCGCAGAAGCGGCGGCCACGGCTTACCCGATCTTTCGTAATCTTTCAGCTGCCCGACGCGCTCAATTTTTGGAGGCTATTGCCACGGAACTTGAGGCGCTGGACGACTCGTTCATCGCCCTCGTGTGCAGGGAAACCGCCCTGCCCGCCGGCCGCATTCAAGGTGAGCGGGCACGCACCAGCAGCCAGATGCGCCTGTTCGCCACGATGCTGCGTCGCGGCGATTTCTACGGCGCCCGCATCGATCGTGCGCTGCCTGACCGTCAACCGCTGCCCCGCCCCGACCTGCGCCAGTACCGCACCGGGCTCGGTCCGGTCGCCGTGTTCGGTGCCAGCAACTTCCCGCTGGCCTTCTCGACTGCCGGCGGCGACACCGCCTCCGCCCTCGCAGCGGGCTGCCCGGTGGTGTTCAAGGCCCACAGCGGTCACATGGCAACCGCCGATTACGTCGCCGATGCGATCACTCGCGCGGCCAGAAAAACCGGAATGCCTGATGGCGTGTTCAACATGCTCTACGGCAGCATCGGTGAAGTACTGGTCAAGCATCCGGCGATCCAGGCGGTGGGTTTCACTGGGTCATTGCGCGGCGGTCGGGCCTTGTGTGACATGGCAGCGGCGCGTCCTCAACCGATCCCGGTGTTCGCCGAGATGAGCAGCATCAACCCGGTCTTGCTGATGCCCGAAGCACTGAAGGCGCGCGGTGACAAGATCGCCGCCGAGCTGAGCGCTTCCGTGGTGCTGGGCGCGGGTCAGTTTTGCACCAATCCCGGCTTGGTTTTGGGCATTCGTTCGCCAGAGTTCACGGCCTTCCTCGAACGCTTCACCGGGTTGATGGGGGAGCAATCCGCGCAAACGATGCTCAACGTCGGCGCGCTGAAAAGCTATTGCCACGGTCTGGAGAATCTTCACGCACACCCCGGCATGACGCACCTGGCCGGCGCTAGACAACAGGGCAATCAGGCGCAGCCGCAAGTGTTCAAGGCCGACGTCAGCCTGTTGATCAACGGTGATGAGTTGCTTCAGGAAGAAGTCTTCGGCCCGACCACCCTCGTGGTGGAAGTCGCCGACCAGGCCGAGTTGCTCCAGGCTCTGCACGGTTTGCGCGGTCAGTTGACCGCCACGCTGATCGTCGAAGATTCAGACCTCAATACCCTGAACGAAGTGCTGGCTCTGCTGGAACAGAAAGTCGGGCGCGTGCTGTTCAATGGTTATCCAACCGGGGTGGAAGTCTGCGATGCCATGGTTCACGGCGGACCGTACCCGGCCACTTCGGATGCTCGCGGTACATCGGTCGGAACGTTGGCGATTGATCGTTTTCTGCGTCCCGTTTGTTATCAGAACTGCCCCGACAGCTTGTTGCCGGACGCGCTGAAGAACGCCAACCCGTTGAGCATTGCCCGACTGGTTGACGGTGTCAGCAGCCGTGATGCGCTGTAAGTCACCGAACTAACACTCACCGTTAATAGCAACTCCGTCGCCTATCGAAAAATAGGCGCCGGACACGCTCGCCTCAAAAAACGCTGTAGCCCACAACAACAAAAACAGAGGAAGTCTCATGCACGTTCAACTTCACCCGACACTGCGTCTCTCCAAGATGATGTTGGCGGTCACCGCTGCCGTTCTGATCAATTCGACGTTTTCCCCACTCGCGGTTGCAGAAACCGCACCCACCGCGACGGCAGCACCCATGCAATGTGTAACTGAAACGACACCGCGCTACACCAAAACCCCGACCGGCTATCTCATGGTGCTGCGCATGGGCGATAACGCCTTCAAGGAGCTGACCAAACTGGCCATCGCCGAGAAAATCCCCAGCGCCTCCATCAGCGGTATCGGCTTCGGTAACGTGAAGTTCGGTTTCTGGAACAAGGATAAAAAGGACTTCGACGCCAAGACCTTGAACAGTGTCGAGATGGCCAGCGTCACCGGCTCCGTGGCGTGGAAGAACGACCAGCCTTCGATCCATATGCACGGTGTTGCCGGTGACGCCACGTTTCAAGCGTACGGCGGCCACATCCTCGACTTCGAAGTGACCACCGGCTCGATGGAAATCACCGTGATCGTCCACCAGCGTCGTCTGGAGCGCGGGATTGATCCGTGCATCGGCGCCAACGTGTTGGGTATTTAAGCCAGGCGAATAACGCTCCCGCAGGCATCGAACGTTGCCGGCACCCGCTACTGCGGGAGCCTCCCTCCCAAATACAAACTACAAAAAAAGGGGCGATTCAGATGAGTAACAAGAAAACGGTGGTGACGTTTGCATTGGGTGCCATTGCACTCAGCACCCAGGCGCACGCCGACTTCCTGAGTGACAGCAAAGCAACACTGGGGATGAGGAATTTCTACTTCAACAACGACAACCGTGACGGCACCGCAGCGCCTTCGAAAACCGAAGAGTGGGCGCAGGGTTTCATGCTGGACTACAAATCGGGCTACACCGATGGCACGGTTGGTTTTGGCGTCGATGCACTGGGCCTGATGGGGATTACGCTGGACAGTGGCAAGGGACGGCACGTCGGCAGCAGCATGATTCCTTCAGATAGCGACAACCGCGCCGTCGACGAATGGAGCCGGTTGGGGTTGACCGGCAAGGTCAAAGTCTCGAAAACCGAACTTCGCCTGGGCACACTGATGCCCAAACTTCCGATCCTCGTCTCCAACGACGGCCGACTGCTGCCGCAGACCTTCGAAGGTGGCCAGATCACCTCGGGCGAGTTCAAGGACTTGACCTTCACCGCAGGCCGAATCGAACACGCAACAGGACGGGGCTCAAGCGATCAGACGGGGTTGGCCGCCACCGGCGGCACCCGCGAAAGCAACGCGTTCGACTTTGCCGGGGGCGACTGGAAAGTCACCAAGGACCTGACGGCCCAGTATTACTACGCCAACCTCGACAACTACTACACCCAGCAATTTTTTGGCCTGATCCACACGCTGGCGATCGCGGAAGGTCAATCGCTGAAAACCGACTTGCGCTACTTCAAGACGGACTCGTCCGGTGCAAACAGCTCGGGCACTTCAGGCTACAAAATCAGTGGCTACACCCAAGGCAATGATGGCGAGATCGATAACCGAACCTGGAGCGCCGCGCTGATTTACACCTTGGGTGGCCATGCAGTCACGGCGGGCTACCAAAGCGTTTCGAGCGGCAGCAACTTCACGCAGCTCAATCAGGGCAGCCTGGCCAACAAGGGTGCCGGCGGCTCCAGCCTTTATCTGTACACCGACCGCCTGATTCAAACCTTCACCCGTGCGGGCGAACGCACGGCCTTCGGTCAATACGCCTATGATTTTGCTGCCATGGGTGTGCCAGGCCTGAAAGCGTCCGTCATGTACCTCAGCGGGGACGATATCAAGACGACCTCTGGCGATACCCAGAAGGAATGGGAGCGGGATATTGCTCTGGACTACGTGATTCAGTCCGGTTCGCTTAAAGGGGTTGGATTTGGATGGCGTAACGGCGAGTCCAACAGCGAGGCATCCCGCAATCAGGATCAGAATCGCTTGATCGTGAGCTACAGCATTCCTTTGCTGTAGGAGCAAAGCTTGCTCGCGATAGCGTCTGCACATTCAACTTCAATGTGACTGACATACCGCCTTCGCGAGCAAGCCCGCTCCCACATTGAATCTCGGGTGGCCGCAGAATATGTGATCAACTTAACTCCCTGTGGGAGCGAACTTTGTTCCTACGGCGCGCATCATAAAAATGACAATTAACTGTCATTTACCTGAACAAGTTCTAACTTCAATAACCGGATCCGAAGTTTTTCCATTCAATTGCACTTTAATCAAGTATTGAAGGTTGACTTCACCCACCTCCCTGAGTAAATTGCGCGGGCCGGTTTCACAGGCCTTTTTTCAACTCACAAAAGTATCCAATGGACACAGTATCTAGTCGCTGCCGGTTCACTGCGAATTCGCAGGCTCTGGCACATAACCCAGAACATGACGGGACTCGACTTTTCGGTCGGGTGAGCTGCGCTAGAGCTTGATGCTCCACCGTAACTTGCCTCGCCGGCGTCAGTCCGGTCCAGAGGTATGTTATGAACTTAAAATCCACTGTAATGCCCGGCGTACGCGCCTTTGCCTCGACCATGCGGGTCAAGCTCTGCCGTGAGCGTCCTGCCACAGCCCGGGCCAGCGCACCGTTTTCCAGCCCTTCCTCCCCTGCCAGGGCGCAACTGCGTGCCAACTGGCGCGTTTGCCCGATGACGGGTCAGCTTCAGCAACGCTGGAGCCTCGACGATAGCCAGGAACCACCGAGTCGGCGCATCGCGCGCCTGTTCCAGCAGGCCGGCCTGATGTTCGGCCTGTTCCTCGGGGCGCGCACTTTCAATTGAGCTGAAGGCACTTTAAAAGCCCTTCCTTAACGGTTTCCTTATCAAGGAATTCGGCAACTTCTTATTGCCTGTTAAATAGTGAGTTAGTTATGGACGAAGCCAGTAGACGGTTCGCTGCCCGTCACGTTCCAATCGACGGACAGCGAACATCAACTATTAAAAACGCAACGATCAGAATCGATCGCTTATTGGCGGCTCGACATACGTGCGCTCGTCTTTAATTAGCTGAGGTGCCTGTGTGTCGTGCCGCGAGCCGGCGGCAGGAGCACAGCAATGACCCTTGTAAAAACCGCAAAGAAAACCGCCCAAGGCGCCAGCAACGACAACGCCAAGCTGTCGATGCGCGCCGCACGGGAAGCGCAGAACGGCCTGGCCATCACGCTGACCAACCTCAACGCCACCACTGACGGCCTGACCGAACTCGAAGCCCAGGGCCGCCTCGCACGCAACGGTCACAACGAAGTGGCCCACGACAAGCCGCCTCACGCCCTCATCCAACTGCTCAAAGCCCTGAACAATCCCTTCATCTATGTGCTGCTGACCCTGGCCGGCATCAGTTTCTTCACTGACTACTGGCTGCCGATCAGCAACGGTGAAGCGGATGACGCCGACCTGACCAAGGTCATCATTATCATGACCATGGTCAGCCTCAGCAGCCTGCTGCGGTTCTGGCAGGAATACCGCTCGGCCAAGTCCGCCGAAGCCCTCAAGGCAATGGTGCGCACCACCGCTACCGTGCTGCGCCGCGAGCACAAGGACGGCAAATCGGTGCTGCGTGAAGTGCCGATGCGCGATCTGGTGGCCGGCGATATCGTTCAGTTGAGCGCTGGCGACATGATCCCGGCCGACATCCGCCTGATCGAATCCCGCGACCTGTTTATCAGCCAGGCTGTGCTGACCGGTGAAGCCTTGCCGGTCGAGAAGTACGACACCCTGGGCAATGTGGCGCAAAAGTCCGCCACCAGCACCGCGCCAGATCAGTCGAACCTGCTGGACTTGCCGAACATCTGTTTCATGGGCACCAACGTGGTCAGCGGCACGGCCAAGGCTGTGGTGGTGGCTACCGGGGCTCGGACTTACTTCGGTTCACTGGCCAAAGCCATCGTCGGCTCGCGGGTGCAAACCGCGTTCGACCGTGGGGTGAACAGCGTCAGTTGGTTGCTGATCCGCTTCATGCTGGTGATGGTACCGATTGTGTTCCTGCTCAACGGCTTCTCCAAGGGTGACTGGGGCGATGCGTTCCTGTTTGCCCTGGCCGTTGCCGTTGGCCTGACCCCGGAAATGCTGCCGATGATCGTCAGCGCCAACCTGGCCAAAGGCGCCATGGCTATGGCCAAGCGAAAAGTGGTGGTCAAGCGCCTCAATGCGATCCAGAACTTCGGTTCGATGGACGTGCTGTGCACCGACAAGACTGGCACCCTGACCCAGGACAAGATCATCCTCGAGCACCACGTCGACAGCCACGGCCGGCGCGACGATTCGATCCTCGAACTGGCGTGGCTCAACAGCCATCACCAGAGTGGTCTGAAAAATCTGATGGACCAGGCCGTGGTGCAATTCGCCAACGCTAATCCAACGTTCCGTGTGCCGTTCGCCTACAGCAAAGTCGACGAATTGCCGTTCGACTTCGTCCGTCGGCGCCTGTCGATCATCGTCAAGGACAGCCGCGACGATCACCTGATGGTGTGCAAGGGCGCGGTCGAGGAAATGCTCAGCATCGCCAGCCACATCAATGAAAGCGGCCAGGTGGTCGCGCTGGATGCACAGCGACGCAAAGACTTGCTGGCCCTGGCCAACGAGTACAACGAGGACGGTTTCAGGGTACTGCTGGTTGCCACCCGCGAAATCCCGAAAACCCAAAGCAAAAACCAGTACAAAACCGCCGATGAGCGCGACCTGGTGATTCGCGGCTTCCTGACCTTCCTCGATCCGCCAAAGGAAACTGCCGGCCCGGCCATTGCCGCACTGCGCGACATGGGCGTGACGGTCAAGGTGCTGACCGGCGACAACGCCGTGGTCACCTGCAAGATCTGCCGTGAAGTCGGCCTCGATCCAGGCACGCCGCTGCTCGGCCAAGACATCGAGCACATGGACGACACCACCCTCAAGCTGCGGGTCGAAGAACGCACGGTGTTCGCCAAGCTGACGCCGCTGCAAAAATCCCGGGTGCTCAAGGCGCTACAAGGCAATGGTCACACCGTGGGTTTCCTCGGCGACGGCATCAACGACGCCCCGGCGCTACGCGATGCCGACGTCGGGATCTCGGTGGACAGCGGCACGGACATCGCCAAGGAATCGGCGGACATCATCCTCCTGGAAAAGAGCCTGATGGTGCTCGAAGAAGGCGTGCTCAAGGGCCGCGAAACCTTCGGCAATATCATGAAGTACCTGAACATGACCGCCAGCTCCAACTTCGGCAACGTGTTCTCGGTGCTGGTGGCCAGTGCGTTCATTCCGTTTTTGCCGATGCTGTCGATTCACCTGCTGCTGCAAAACCTCATGTACGACATCTCTCAGCTGGCGCTGCCGTGGGACAAGATGGACAAGGAATTCCTCAGCAAACCGCGCAAGTGGGATGCGAAGAACATCGGCCGTTTCATGCTGTGGATCGGGCCGACCTCGTCGATCTTCGACATCACCACGTTTGCCCTGATGTGGTACGTGTTCGCCGCCAACAGCGTGGAAATGCAGAGCCTGTTTCAGTCTGGCTGGTTCATCGAAGGATTGCTGTCGCAGACGTTGGTAGTGCACATGCTGCGCACCAAGAAGATTCCGTTCTTCCAGAGCACGGCTGCATTGCCGGTGATTCTCGCCACCGGCGTAGTGATCTGCCTGGGCATCTACATCCCGTTCTCGCCGCTGGGCGCGCTGGTCGGCCTGGTGCCGTTGCCATGGGACTACTTCCCTTGGCTGGTGGGTACTTTGCTCAGCTACTGCGTGGTGGCGCAAACCATGAAGACGATCTACATCCGCCGGTTCAAGCAGTGGTTTTGATGGCGTAAGACAAGCCCAAATGGATTGAACACCGCCATCCATGTGGGAGCGGGCTTGCTCGCGAATACGGTATGACATTCGGCACTGATGTTGACTGACCCACCGCTTTCGCGAGCAAGCCCGCTCCCACAGGGTTTTGTGTTCAGCAATTCGATCAATGCAACACGAAATAAAGGAGAGTTCTCATGTCGGGAACGACTCTACTGATCAACCTCGCGGGCGCCATTGCATTGTTGCTGTGGGGCACGCACATGATTTCTTCGGCGCTGTTGCGCGGCTTCGGCACGGCACTGCGCCACTGGATGGGCCGGCACCTCAACCACCGCTGGCTGGCCCTGCTCGCGGGCATCGGCATTACCGGCGTCTTGCAAAGCAGCACCGCCGTCAGCCTGATGGCCACCTCGTTCACCGCCGCCGGCACCCTGGGCCTGGCCCCGGCGCTGGCGGTGATGCTCGGCGCCAACATCGGTTCGACCCTGGTGGTGCAGCTGCTCAGCGCTGACATTTCGATCCTTACACCAATGGTTTTGCTGACCGGGCTGATCGTCTTCCGACTGCGGGATGACTCGCGTTTCGAGAGCGTCGGCTGTGCATTGATCGGTCTGGGGCTGATGCTGATGGCCCTGCATATGCTCGGCTCGACACTGGCCGACGTGGAAGGCACACCCGTGTTCCAGCTGATCATGCAAAGCCTCGACGGCGACCTGCTGATTGCGCTGCTGGTAGCGCTGATCCTTACCTGGCTCTGCCATTCGAGCGTGGCCGTGGTGCTGCTGATCGTGTCCCTGGCCGCCACCGGAATGCTCTCGGCAACGACCATCGTCGCGCTGGTGCTCGGGGTGAACATTGGCGGTGCGTTACCGTCGGTGATCAATGCCGGCTCAAACGTCGGCCGGCGCCTGCCCCTCGGCAATCTGCTGGTGCGGGCCTTGGGCGCGGCGGTGGTGTTGCCCTTGGCCGGGTGGCTGGCATCGCTGAATCTCGATCCGGCGGCGCTGGTGGTTTACTTGCACACCGGCTTCAACCTTTTGCTGGCGCTGGTGTTCATCGGTTTCACTGAGCCCATGGCCAGACTGCTGACTCGCCTGTTGCCGGAGCCGGCGCGGGATGTCGATCCGGGCATGCCGCGCTACCTCGACGAAGCCGGGCTGGAGGTCGCCAACATCGGCCTGTCCAACGCCGCCCGCGAAGCCCTGCGCATCGCCGACATGCTCTCGGCCATGCTTGAGCGCACGCTGCAGCTGTTCCATACCTCGGCGCCGGCCTGTGCCGATGAGGTGCGGCGCATCGATCAATCCACGGACCTGTTGAGCGCGGCGATTCGCGCCTATCTGGCGGACATTGGCCAGGAAGGCATCAGCGACAGCGATGCCGATCGCGCCCAGGAAATCCTCACGTTTGTGATCAACCTCGAACACGCCGCGGACATTCTTTCCAGCAGCCTCACGCAGGTGGCCATGCGCCGCTTGCGCCGCGGTGAACACTTTTCGGTGTTCGAATTGCGCAACATTGCGCCGTTGCACGAGGCGCTGCTGGAAAGCCTGAGCCTGGCGATCACCGTGTTCCTGCGCGAAGACATTGCCACCGCGCACCAGTTGATCAGCCGCAAGGAGAGCGTCCGGCGACTCGAAGCCGACGCCAGCCGTCAGCACTTTCGCAAACTGCAGGAGGACAAAAACACCTGGGCTGAATCCGGCGACATCTTTCAGCGCGTGCTGCGTGACTATCGTCGGGTACACCACCACATCGCCGCCCTCGCCTATCCGCTGCTGGAACGGGCGGGTGAGCCGTTGGGCGATGATCAGACCAAGGAGGCCTCGCCATGCGCGTCCTGATTTGTGCCGGCCGCCATTACGCCGACAGCCGCCAATGCCGCGGCGTGCTCGACGCCTTCCAGCGCCTGTACCCGGTGCAGGTGCTGATCCATGGCGGCAATCAATACCTGGGCGCCGACATCGAGGAATGGGCCCGTGAACACGGCGCCGACATCGTGCGCTACCCGCCCAACTGGCAACGCCACGGCAAACTGGCCGAACGCCTGCGCAACCACTTCATGCTGCACGACAGCCGCCCCGACGTGGTCATCGCCCTGCCCGGCGGTAAAGACACTGAAGAACTGGTCGCACAGGCTCGGGGGAAGGGTTTGCAAACGTTATCGCTAGCGGATTGGGGCTAAATCCAGGATCTGTCAGTAAAAGAGGAACCCTGTGGGAGCGGCGAGGGGTTGGGCTTTTTCAGGCGCAGGCTTTGGACTGATAACGCATCGGCAGGGAACTCCTGACGACCGCCACGCATCCTACAGATGAGATACTTCCTTTTTTGCTTCACGCTTTCAGAGGACACCGTCATGCGCCGTCTGATTATCATCTCTTCACTAGTGCTTTGTTTGCCCGTTGGTTCAGCCATGGCCGATGTAGATGCAAAAGATGTCGCCACGTCAGCCGGGGTATCCGCATCGCTGTATTCGACGTTCAAGGATGACAAACGGGTGATTCCGGCTCGGGATGACGCCTCCAGCTTCGTTGCCAGTGGCGGCGCGATTCGTGGTGTTTATCTGGAGTCGTACTTAAAGCAGATTCGTCAGGAAAATCCCGGCCTCAACGCCAGCGACGAAGACCTGGCCAGAGCAATCCTCGTCCAGGAAGGCGTAGCTGCGGGTCAATAAAGGCTGAAAAAGTAACGGTGGGGCTTGCGGGACCCGGATAGCGTTTGCAGCCCTACCTTGTTTCAGCACCGGTGGATAATCGCGCCCAACCCGCCACCAGTTGCGCGCTGATGCTCACGCCACCGCACACCACAATCACCACATCATGGGCGCCGGCAATCGCCGGATGGTCCAGGTACCCAATCGCTAACGAAACACCGCACGCCGGTTCGACCAACTGACGCAGATCATTGGCGTAACGGACCACGCCCATGATCGCCTCGTTATCGCTGAGCACCACGCACTCGTGGGGGAAATCGAGGATGTGCTGCACCGGCCAGGCGGCCACCAACGTAGCGCCGAGCGACCTGGCGACCGTATCGATCAGGGGGAATATGACCGGATGTCCGGCACTGACAGCGGCTGCAAAAGACGCAGAGCCCTGGGTTTCACACGCGATGATCCGGCAGTCCATGCGTTTGTGGCGGATCAATCCGGTGAGAATCCCCGCCAGCAATCCTCCGCCCCCTACCGACATCACGAGCGCATCGACCTGAGGGCAATCCTCGAGGATTTCATCGACCATCGTGCTGTGCCCTTCCCACAGCACCGGGTGATCGAAGGCTGGCACATATTCGGTGTCCGCGCCCTGCGCGAGTTCCTTGGCCCGTAGATTGGCTTCGTCCCAGACCTTGCCATGGACGATCACCTCGGCACCGGTTTTCCTGATCCGTGCGCGAGTGGTTTCCGGCGTGGTGTTCGGCACCACAATGCAGGCTTTCAATCCCAGTCTGGCGGCAGCCACGGCGGTGGCAAACCCGGCATTGCCGCCGGAAGGACAGATCACTTTGCGTTTCCCTTGCGCCGCCGCCTGGCTGCACAAAAGCCCTATGCCGCGAAGTTTGAACGAGCCGCTGGGTTGCAGGTTTTCCAGCTTGAGCCAGATTCGTCGGGCTGGGGTCGACAGGTCTGGATGCAGAATCAAGGGCGTTCTGATGTGAAGCATGGTGGTGCTCCTTAAGGGTGAACGGTCCTAATCCAAGCTTAGTTCACCCTGCCCGGCGGCTACCGCTTCAGCGATAACGCGGTGCTGCCGTGGAATTGCCGAACAAGCCTGAAAGCGTCTGGCGCTGGGCTTCGTAGGCGTCCCATTGGTCGCCTTGGTGCAGGCCAGGAATGGTCACCACTTCGCCTTGCGCCAGGCCCGTCAGCGCGGCATCGACCATGTCCTGGGCAGACATCACGATCTCTTGCGGCAGGTTTTCCACCGGGTTGCCGGCCTCGCTCCAGAAGTCGGTGGCAGTGGCGCCTGGTAATACGGCCTGGATGCGAATGCCTTTGTCGGCCAGTTCGCGGTGCATGGATTGGCTCAGGCCGAGGACAAACGCCTTGGTCCCGCCGTACACGCCGTTGAGAATTTCCGGGGCGATGGCAACGATCGAAGAAATATTGATCACAGTTCCGGCGCCACGCGCAACGAAGCCTGGCACCACCGCGTACGCCAGGCGCATTAACGCGGTCACGTTGAGGGTGATCATGTCTTCCATGTCATCCACCGGGCTACCGAGCAGCGGCATGACAGCGCCGACCCCGGCATTGTTGACCAACAGGGTGATACTGGCGTCGGAACGTAGAATTTCTTCGACCCGCCGCACGTCGGCCTTGTCTTTCAGATCGGCGGCGACCACTTCCACGGCGCGGCCGGTTTCGTTACTCAGGTGGTTGGCCAGGGCGTTCAGTTTTGCCTGGCTGCGGGCGACCAGAATCAGGTCGTAACCCTGCCGGGCGAGACGGTCGGCATACACCGCGCCGATGCCCGAAGAAGCGCCAGTGATCAGAGCGGTACCTTTGGATGAGAGGGCCATGTCGATTTCCTTCACAGTGAGGCGATAACGTCGCCGGGTGTGAACCGTTATAAAGGGTCTAACGCCCGTCTCAAATGACGTTTAAAGTACGTTTTTCGGACATGACCTTTTGAGGACATCTCGATGACTTCCGTGGCGTTTGTAGTGTTTGAAGGGTTCCAGTCCATGGCGCTGGCGGCCATGCCGGTGTTCGAGTACGCCAACTTCAGCGCTGGCGAAGCGCTTTATGACGTCAGCGTATTGTCCGAAGACGGCCGTACATTGCGCGCTTCCGGTGGGCTGAGCGTCGGCACCGAGGCCTTTGGTGAGCGGGTGTTTGACACGGTGATTGTGGTGGGTGGCGATGCCATCCTCGAGCAGGCACCCGAGGGCGTGCTGACTTACCTGCGCGACAGCGTTAAAACCGCACGGCGCACGGCGTCGATCTGCTCCGGGGCGTTCGTCCTGGCCCAGGCCGGTTTGCTCGACGGACGGCGCGCCACCACCCACTGGGCTTATGCACGGGAGCTGCAAGCGCGGTTTCCGTCGATCAAGGTTGAAGAAGATCGCATCTACGTCGTCGACGGCTCGATCTGGACCTCCGCCGGGATGACCGCCGGCATCGACCTGGCGCTGGCCATGGTGGAGAAGGATCACGGCGCCGCGCTGGCCCGTTCCGTGGCGCAGAAACTGGTGATGTACCACCGCCGCGCGGGCGGCCAGTCGCAGCACTCGGCGCTGCTGGAACTGGAAGCGAAATCCGACCGCATTCAAACCGTCCTTGGCTATGCGCGAGAACACCTCACCGAGACGTTGTCGGTGGAGCAACTGGCGGACGTCGCGCGCCTCAGCCCTCGACAGTTCAGCCGGGCTTTCCGGGCGGAAACCGGTCAATCACCGGCCAAAGCCATCGAGAATCTGCGCCTGGAAACGGCGCGGCAGATGCTGGAACGCGGGCGCCTGACCCTCGATCAGATCGCCGAAGAATCCGGCTTCAGCGACTGCCGCCGCATGCGCGAAGCCTTCCTGCGGGCGTTCGGGCAGCCGCCGCAGGTGATTCGGCGTAATGCCCGTTCGGCGTAGATCGCAGCCTGCGGCAGCTCCTACAATGAACGGTGTCAGGTCCGTTTGTGGAGGTGTAGATGAAAATCTCGGCCAAACTGGCGTTTTTCGCCGTTGTCTCCACCCTCGCCTACCTTGGGCTCGCGGTATGGGGGCTTGGCGGATTCTCGGCGTTTTTCTCTCATGCACCGCTGGTGGTCATTGTTTTTGCCACTTTGGTGATGGCCATCGCGTCCTTGTTCACTGAGGTCAACCTGAGTTCCGGCGAACGAGAAGACCGGGCCAATCGTTGGGTGCTGCCGGTGTTCGGGGTGATCGGTTTATTGAGCGGGTACCTGCCGGCCTACACCGACCGGATCGATTTCTGGACCTTTGGTGGCGAAGGTGTGCGCTGGCTCGGGGCGTTGCTGTTCATCATCGGCGGCACGCTGCGGCTGTGGCCGGTGTTTGTGCTGGGCAAGCGTTTCAGTGGACTGGTGGCGATTCAGCCGGGGCACACGCTGGTCACCGACGGGATTTATCGCACCTTGCGCAACCCCAGTTATCTGGGGCTGATGATCACTGCAGTGGGCTGGGCCCTGGCCTTTCGCTCCGGCGTTGGCCTGTTGCTGGCCGCGGTGACGCTAATCCCGCTGATCGCCCGCATTCACGCCGAAGAAGGGCTGTTACGGGCGCAGTTCGGCAGCGAATATGAGGCTTATTGCGCCCGCAGTTGGCGGTTGATTCCCGGGGTTTACTGAAACAAACACAACTCTAATGTGGGAGCGGGCTTGCTCGCGAATGCGGTGTGTCAGGCACATCGATGGCGAATGACACACCGCATTCGCGAGCAAGCCCGCTCCCACATTAGATGGTGTGCAGGCGGATTTGGTCGTCGTGATCCACATGGGCGACGACCGACTCATAGCTGGGGAGCGTGGCGTGCGGAGTCTGGAGCGGATGATCGTGGGTCGCGGTCACCACGATAAGGCCCGCGCCCGCAGCCTCGGCCGCGAGAATGCCCACGGTGGCGTCTTCGAAAATCAGGCAATCGGCCGGTTCAACGCCCAAACGCTTGGCCGCCAGTCGATAGCCTGCGGGATCGGGTTTGCCGGCACTGACGTCTTCGGCAGTGACCATCACCAAGGGCTGCGGAATACCCGCCGCGGCCATCCGCCGTAGCGCCAATGCCTTTGGCGCCGAGGTGACGATGGCCCACTGGTTGGCGGGCAGCGACTTCAGGAAGTTCGCCGCGCCAGGCACTTCGATGATCCCCTCGACATCCTCGATTTCCGCCTCGGTGATGAACGCCGCTTCAGCCTCGGCATCCACCCCTGGCAACGACAGACGATTGATGGTGTCGATGGCGCGAACGCCATGGATAGAGGGCAGGAATGAGTCGACATCGACGCCGTGGCGCAAGGCCCAGGCCGCCCAGATCCGCTCGGCAGCGGCGATGGAATTGAGGACGGTGCCGTCCATATCAAACAGAAAAGCGCGGTACGGGGTGTTGAAGACAGATTCTTGAGCAGACAAGGGGGAGCTTCCTCTCGCAAGTGCCAGGCGGGTTCGCCGAACAATGTAGCATTTGCGAGGAGCTGCCGAACGCGGCCCGAGCCTTCGGCAACTCCTGCAGAGGATTTCCTTGCTAAGCGGGACGCGGTGCTTCAACAGGCGGGGTGCCGTCGTGAAACATCGTCTTCAGTTGAGCACGCAGTTCCGGTGAGTCGGTGTGCTTGTGAACACTGACCGCATGCTGTGCGGCGGCCTCGAGCAGTTCGTTTTCAGAGTCTGCGGACAGAGCAACCGAGCATTTGGCATCGCTTGGAAACTCGCGGCAGTCGATGTATTTACGCGCCATGATCTTCTCCTCCCTACGACGAAGGCAGGCCGTGGCCTGCGTGAACGATCACCCGACGCGTCACCCCATACATCAAACACGATTGCAGGTCGCACCGAGTGTGCCGACTCTTGAAGTATAGGCCCGCCACAAGGCGCATCGTGACAGGTTGTAGTGGTCTGATGTGCAGCAGGTTCTAAAGAGTATTTTTCGACTTCAAGGCACCTTCCACACAGTCCAGCAACTGCCCAAGCGCCCACGGTTTCTTGATGAACGACACCGAATGCCTGACCCCGGCGCTTTCCGGTGTTTCGAAACCCGACATGATCATGATCGGCTTGTCCGGCCAGCGATCGCCAAACAGATTGGCCAGGTCCGCGCCATTGAGTTTGCCCGGCATGGTGATGTCCGTGAGCAATAGACGGACGGCTTCGGCGTGTTGCTCCAGATACTTCGACGCGGCATCCGCGCTGGTCTGCGGTTCAACCACAAAGCCTTCGTCCTGAAGAATTTCGCAGAGAAACTCCAGGATCAGCGGGTCGTCCTCAACCACAAGAATCAATTTGCCAAGGAGATGATCGCCCGCCGTCGATACTGGTCCCATGACTGTGCCACTCCCTGATTGCCTGAATGATTTCGCGCGCTTAAATCCGCTACCTATTCAGGTATGAGCAGCGGACTTCGCGGAAATTCATTTTTGATGCAATTGGGCGACGAATCAGGCGCCATACAGCGCTGTATGGGCGCCTGCAAACCAGGGTCTGGCCTCGAAGAAGGGTGTTGGGATCAGTACGACGGAGCGTCTTTTTTCATGGCGTCCTTGGACATCGAGTCCTTCTTCATTCCGTCCTTGCTCATGGCGTCCTTGGACATGGTGTCTTTCTTCATCGCGTCCTTGCTCATGGAATCCTTGGACATGGCGTCCTTTTTCATCGTGTCTTTGTGCATGGCGTCTTTAGACATTGAATCCTTGCTCATGCTGTCGTTGCTCATGCTGTTATTGGTTGTTGCATCGGCGGCAAACACGCTTGCGGCGCCAAACGCCAGGCACATGGACAGTACGGTGGTCGCTAATTTTTTCATGATGAAACTCCTTGAAGCACAGGTTGCGAATGAGCGCAGCGGGTACTGCGCAGTAAAGTGGCCAGGCGCCATCAGCTACCACCGAACCAGTTGTAGCCCTGGTCTTCCCAGTAGCCACCCGGATAGGTGTTGGTGACGAAAATCGCCTGAATGTGTTTGGGATTCTTGTAGCCCAGCTTGGTGGGCATGCGCAGTTTCATCGGGAAGCCGTACTGGCGAGGCAGCACCGCGCCGTCATAGGTCAGCGTCAACAAGGTCTGCGAGTGCAGCGCAGTGGCCATGTCGATGCTGGTGTAGTAGTCGTCCGCGCATTTGAAGCCGACAAATTTGGCATCCGTGTCGGCACCGACCCGCTTCAGGAAGTCGCTGAACCGCACGCCGCCCCAGCGGCCGATCGCGCTCCAGCCTTCGACGCAGATATGCCGGGTGATCTGATCGGTCTGGGCCATGGCGCGCAGTTCTTCCAGGCGCCAGCTGCGCTTGTCCGCGACCATGCCGGTCACTTCCAGTCGATAACTCTCTTCCTCCACCGTCGGCGCCTCGTCGATGCCGTAGAAGGCATTGAAAGGAAACGGCCGGGTGATCATCGACTCGGGATAAGTCGGTGCCAGGGAGTTGGGATTGAACAGCCAGCCCTGCACCCTGTCGTTGAAGCGGGACATCGAGGACAACGCGGTCTCGACGCTTTCGTTGTCGGTGAGGTTGCAGCCGGACAACATGGCCACGCCACCAAGGGTCAGGCCGCGCATCAGGAACGAGCGTCGTGAGCGGTCCTCGATCTGTGGTGCGAGGATCTTTCTGGCGTCTGTCAGGATGGACGACTCGTCCAGCCCTGAGCCTTGAATGCGCTTTTTCATAGGACCTCCTTGCGACCGACAATCATGGCCCACAACGTTTTGGGAACCAGCGCGACCATCACCAGATGAACCGCGACAAAGGCCACCAACAGCGACATCGCGATGAAGTGCACGTGCCGTGCGCCTTCGTAACCGCCGAGCAGTTCACGCAACAGCGGAAACTGGACGGACTTCCACAACACCAGCCCGGAAATCACCAGCAGCGTGATGTCGACCATCACGAACAGATACGCCACCCGTTGCACCTGGTTGTAATGACTCAGGTCGGCATGCCCCAACCGCCCTCTCAACGCGGCCCACAGGTCATGCAGGACACCTTTAGGCGAAACCGGGAAAAAGCGCCGTTTCAGACGACCACTGACGAGGTTGATGATCAGGTAGACAAGACCGTTGACGGCCAGAAACCACATCGCCGCGAAATGCCATTGCAATGCGCCGCCGAGCCAGCCGCCCAACGTGATTGCCTTGGGAAAACTGAAGTCATACAGCGGAGACGCGTTATAGATTCGCCAACCGCTGGTGACCATGACCAACACCGCCAGGGCGTTCAGCCAATGGGTCAGCCGTAGCCAGCGAGGATGAGTGCTGACTGTGGGTGAAGCAGGTAACTGCGACATATTCGGCTCCCGGCGGTTGATCGTTGGAGCCGATTATGCGAGCCGACAGATCGCCAAATCCTCACGTAAAGTTAAATAAAACGTGATAACTACCCCCTAATAACCTGTGGTCCGCCCTTGGCTCAATTGTGGTTAAAATGCCGCCCCCACAAATTGCTGGCCCTGCCCGATGAACGCTGACGCTCTCTCCACCCTCCACGACCATTTAATGACGGCTCTGGCGGCTGCCCCCGCCGAAACCCGCCGGCTGTTCCACGGCCGTGGCCGGTGCTGGCCGGGGCTGGAGCAATTGACCGTGGACTGGCTGCAAGGCGTGGTGCTGGTGTCGCTGTTCAAGGAACCCGAAGCGTCGCAGCTGGAAGCGTTGAAACAGAAGCTGATGGACCTCACGCACTCGCCTGCGTGGACGCAATCCAGCGCGCACACGCTCTTGCTGCAACATCGCTACCTGCTGCAAAGCACCACCGAGTGGCTGTTGGGGGACGCGATCGACGAGATGACGATCACCGAGGGCGGCCTGCATTACCGTGTCGACCTGGGCCGCAAACAGAACACCGGCCTGTTCCTCGACATGCGTTATGGCCGCGACTGGGTGCGGGCCAATACCCAGGGCAAGCGGGTGCTGAATCTGTTCGCCTACACCTGCGGATTCTCGGTGGCGGCCATTGAAGGCGGGGCAACGCACGTGGTCAATCTGGACATGTCCAGCCCGGCCTTGAGCCGTGGCCGCGACAATCACCGGCTCAACGGCCACGACCTGAGCAAGGTGACGTTCCTCGGTCATGACCTGTTCAAGTCCTGGGGCAAGGTGATTGGCAAGGGCCCTTACGACCTGGTAATCATCGACCCACCGTCCTTTCAGAAAGGCAGTTTTTTGCTGACCAAGGACTACCAGCGCGTGCTGCGCCGACTGCCGGAATTGCTCAGCCCTCAGGGCACGGTGCTGGCGTGCATGAACGATCCGGCGTTCGGTGCGGACTTCCTCATCGACGGCGTCACCCGCGAAGCACCGAGCCTACGGTTCGAGCAACGGCTGGACAATCCACCGGAGTTTCCGGACGCCGATGTTGAATGCGGGTTGAAGGCGTTAGTGTTTCGGCAGTAAGTCCGAGTCGCCCCCTTCGCGAGCAAGTCGGATCGCCGCACCGCCGCTCCCACATTTGATCTCGTGCGTTCACAGAACCAGTGTGGGAGCGGGCTTGCTCGCGAAGGGGGGCTGAAAGCCGATCAATCTCTCTCAGATGTACCCAGTCAACGCGGCTGCAACACCAGCGCAAACAACTCACCATGCCCATTCACATTGAGCTTGTGATAGAGATTGCGTCGGTGCACCTTCACCGTCTCCGGGGAAATGCCCATCTGCTGGGCGATGGCCTTGCTTGAGAAGCCTTGAAGAATCAGGCGCGCCGTTTCGATTTCCCGCACCGACAGACGCGCGTCGAAACGATCCAGCAGGGTCGCCAGATCCCCGGCCACCGCCTCGGCGGCCGGTCCTTCCGGCGGCATCAATTGCAGGTGACGGCGCATCGCCGCCAACACCCAATCGCGCACGCAAAGCAGGCGGCCCTGTTCCTCAAGCGTGAATCGCGTCGAGCGTCCCAACGACAAACCGAGCACGGCGCCATCGACGTTGATCATGAACTGCAACTCGTCGCCGCCCACCACCGTGCGGAAGTAGCTCAGGTAGTACTCGCTCTGCTGGAACTGGTCGGGGGCCACCGATTCGAGGCTGTGAAAACCGTCGGCTATACCGGCACAGGCGGCCTGATAAAACGGATCGAGCAGGTACATCCCGGCGCTGTAGTCCGCCAGTTCTTCTTGCTCGGCAGCACCGCCCTTTGAGTCGAAATCGATCAGCAGACGCGGCACCCGCCCGGCCCGCATCACCGCGACCAACGCGTTGTCCATCGGCACCAGCAGCCGCAGCGTGTCGACCAGCGCACGCCAGAACCCGTCCTGCCCCACGGCACCAAATACCCGCGCCAGCCCTTGGTGCACGGGTAACTCTTTCAACAACGCGTCCACGCACTACCCCTTTTGAGTAACCCATGATGGGAATGGGTGAGTTCACTCCCGGTCGATACGCTGCAAGCACCTGATCATCACCGGCCTGCAGCAGGCCAGGAGTGCCGCATCATGAGTCGTCACCGCTCGTATATCAATCTTGGACTGGGCGCCTGTTTGTCGGTCTCGCTATCGGCGGTTGCCGCCGACGGCCCGACGGTTCACGTCTACAACTGGTATGACTACATTGGTCCCACGACCCTGCAGGATTTCAAGCGTGACACCGGGATTGCGCCGGTCTACGACACCTTCGACAGCGCCGAAGTGCTGGAAGGCAAATTGCTCACCAGCCGCAGCGGATACGACGTGGTGGTGGCCAGCAACTTCAGCTTGCCGACCCTGATCAAGGCCGGCGCCCTTGCACCTCTGCCCCACGCTCAGATGCCCGATTTCAAAAACATGGACGCTGATCTGCTGGCGAAACTGGCCAAAAACGACCCGGGCAACCAGTACGCCGTGCCTTATCTGTGGGGCACCAACGGCATCGGCTACAACATCGACAAAGTTCGCGCGGCGCTGGGCGACAAGGCGCCGGTGGATTCGTGGGACCTGGTGTTCAACGAAGAAAACCTGGCCAAACTCGGCCAGTGCGGCGTGGCCATGCTCGACTCGCCGGCCGAGATGCTGCCGGTCGCCCTGCACTACCTTGGTCTGCCCCCCAACAGCACCAACCCCGAGGACTATAAGAAGGCCGAAGCACTGCTGCTCAAGCTGCGTCCGCACATCGCCTACTTCAACTCGTCCAAATTCATCAGCGACCTGGCCAACGGCAACATTTGCGTGGCGGTGGGTTGGTCCGGCGCGATGCTGGAAGCCAAGACCAATGCCGAGCAGGCGAACAACGGCGTGAAGATCGCCTACAGCTTGCCGAAGGAAGGCGCGCCAGTGTGGTTCGACACCCTGGTGTTGCTCAAGGACGCGCCGCACCCGGAACAGGGTCTGGCCTTCATCGACTACCTGATGCGCCCCGACGTCATTGCGCCGGTCAGTGATCACCTCTCCTACCCCAACGGCAACCGCAGCGCGACGCCACTGGTGGCCGAAGCGACCCGCAACAACCCGGCCGTGTATCCGTCGGCCGAAGCCATGGCCACGTTATTCACCCTTCAGCCGCTGCCGCCAGCCACCGAGCGCGTGCGGACGCGGATCTGGAGCAAAGTCAAAAACGGTCAATAAACCCGATGAAATCTGTAGCAGCTGTCGAGCCTGCGAGGCTGCGTTCGGCTGCGCAGCAGTCGTGAAATCAGGCAGTGCAATGTTTCAGGTGGACCGAGATTTCAGGATTTACGACTGCTGCGCAGCCGAACGCAGCCTCGCAAGCTCGACAGCTGCTACAGGGATTGCGTTAACCAATAACTTTTTTGAAAAAATTGAAGATGAGAGAAACGATGAAACCACGTGCCCGCGACCTGAACATCCAGTTCGGCCAACTGCAACCCGGCCCGCTCAACGCCATCACCGATGTCCCCGGCGTCCGGGTCGGCCACAGCAATGTGCGAGGACGCACCGCGACCGGTCGCGACATCCTGACCGGCGTCACCGTGATCGAGCCGCGTGCCGGTTCCACCAGCCTGCAACCGTGCTTTGCCGGCGTCCATGTCCTCAACGGCAACGGTGACGCCACGGGTCTTGAGTGGATTCGCGAGGCCGGCCTGTTGACCAGCCCGATCGCCTTCACCAACACCCACAGCTTGGGTGTGGTGCGCGATGCGCTGGTGACGCTGGATCGTCAGGAGCAACCCGATGACGGGCGACTCTACTGGAACATGCCAGTGGTGCTGGAAACCTTCGACGGCCTGCTCAACGACATCAACGGTTTCCATGTGAAGGTCGAACATGTGGCCGAAGCCCTGCGCACGGCGGTGGGCGGTCCAGTGACCGAAGGAGCCGTCGGCGGCGGCAGCGGCATGATCTGCCACGAATTCAAGGGCGGAATCGGCACCGCTTCGCGACGCCTGAGCAGTGCTCAGGGCGGCTGGACCGTCGGCGCCATCGTCCAGGCCAACCACGGCATCCGCGACGAGTTGCGCGTCGATGGCTATCCGGTCGGGCGTTACATGGAAAAGGCTGACTCGCCGTTCCTCAAAGCGTCCTTGCCGCATCCTGGCATGGGTTCGATCGTCGTCTGCCTGGCCACCGATGCGCCGTTGCTGCCGCACCAGTGCACGCGCCTCGCGCAGCGCGCCAGCCTCGGCCTTGCCCGTACCGGCGGCGGTAATGAAGACCACAGCGGAGACATCTTCATCGCCTTCGCCACCGGTAATCAGCACGTGCCGCCCGCCGCTTACGAGAGTAAGCGTGCGCCGACCACCGACAACCTGAGCATGGTCAACAACGACCACATCAGCGAGTTGTTCCTCGCCGCAACCGAGGCGGTGGAGGAAGCGATCATTAATGCCTTGCTGGCCTCCGACACCGCCGAAGGCAATGGCCATGCCGTGCCGGGACTGGATGCCGGGACGCTGCTCAACGCCTTGCGTCGAGCGGGTTGGCCGGGAGAGCAGGTCTAACAGGATTGAGGTGTCTGGAGGCCGCAAAGAGCTCGCGACCGAGGCTTTTCGCGGCGTCCAGGTGCACCGCCGGATCCTGAATTTCCGATTCGAGCAGCAACTCGGACGTCACCACCCGCGCACCGCAATAATCAAAAATCCCATGGTCAATCTGCGTCTTCATGGCCTCGGCATAACCGTGCCGGGCGTAGGTTGCAGCGTCGGCACCGCCCACACCGATCAAGTGAACCCGCAGGTGCCCAAGCTTCTTCTCCAGCTTGGCATCCGCCGTGAAATCGAACGCCCAGCCGTTGGCGAACACCCGATCAATCCAGCCCTTGAGCAGCGCCGGCATCGACCACCAGTAAACGGGATAAACCAGCACCACCGCATCGGCGCGGTCTATCCGCGCTTGCTCGGCAACCACATCGGCAGGGGGCGGCGCTTCCCGGTGATGCACCGCCAGATCAGCGACGCTGAACCTCGGATCGAACCCTTCGGCCGAGAGGTCGGCGATTTCAACGGTATGACCGGGATCGTCCAGGACGATGCCCTGAGCGACTTGCGCCACCAGGCTATGGGTAAGCGAACGAGGATCGTGATGAGCCACAACGATAAGCGCGTGCATGCTGGAAACTCCTGATTGAGAGCACAAGGCGGACCTTATATACTCTTGGTAAGTTACGATCAGTAAGTTACTTTTGGTACATAGCCATGTCAACCACCGAAACAGACGCGCAAGATTCCATCCCGCAACCACGACGACGAATGTCCCGGGAGGACCGCCAACGCCAGTTGCTGGACGTCGCCTGGCAACTCGTTCGGGAAGAAGGCACCGACGCGCTGACATTGGGGCGACTTGCCGAGCTAGCCGGGATCACCAAACCGGTGGTGTACGATCACTTCACCACGCGACCCGGGCTGTTAGCGGCGCTCTATCAAGACTTCGATGCCCGACAGACGGCTCTGATGGATGCTGCGCTTCAGGACAGCGAACCGACTTTACCCGGCACCGCCAGGGTGATCGCTTCGTCGTACGTCGACTGCGTGCTGCTTCAGGGCAACGAGATCCCCGGCGTCATCGCGGCACTCGCCAGCTCCCCGGAACTGGAGAAGATCAAACGTGAGTACGAAGCGATTTTTCTGAACAAGTGCCGAACCGCCCTCGCCCCTTTTGCTGGCGCGGGTGAGATCAAGGCAGCGGGATTACGGGCGATGCTCGGTGCGGCGGAAGCCTTGTCACACGCCGCCGCGAATGGAGAAATCGGCGCCGTGCAGGCACAGGACGAACTGTACGAAACCATCATCGCCATGGTCGAAAGAAGTGCCCGTGGCAACGCTGAAAACATCGCGGAAACTGACGCCGGACCGATGGATTCGACTAGCGGTACTTGAGCGCCAACCCCCAACTTTCTACGATGATTCTACGCAGCCGCTTGTTTGCTCAAGCCGTTGCGTAAGTGGTGGGTGAAATGAACCCCTATCAGGCTCACCACTTGTTTCATGCGCATCTTGAGCCTCGAGGGCTCTACTTCCTCCCCATCAAAGAGCCTTGAGGCTCTTTTTTATCTTCACGAAATCCAGACAAGAAAAAGCCCGGAATCTGGCCGGGCTTTGCGCTATCTACAGGACAACAAAAATCCCCTGTGGGAGCGAGCTTGCTCCCACAGTTAACCGAGTTCACCCAGTCGCTCCCGCACAAACTCATTCGCCTTGCGCGTCATCTGGTCCAGATGCCGGTCACGCTGTTTTTCCGCATCGAGCATGGCCCGCTTGCCGTGTTTTTGCAGCAGGTACGTATGAATCTGTCGCACCTCGAGCGAGCTGTAGATCGATGCCACATCCAGCAGGGCCATCAAGCCATCACTGCCGTGATCGCGGGTGTTCATCAGTACTTGAGTCGCGCGCACGCCCACCACCTGAAACCCCATTGCCTCAAAATATGGCACCTTGGCCACCGCGCACGTCAGCTCGGCATGCGGGTAGCGGCCGACCATTTCCTGCAGCATCCGCCGGGCAATACCTTGGCGCCGATGGCTGGCACTCACCGCCATATACGCAACACCGCATGCATCGGGATCGTCCTTGACCGGCAGGTACAGCAAGAAGCCGACGACCTTCTCGGGGTCGTCTTCGTCGGTCGCGACGAGCAACTCCACCGCAATCCCTTTCGCCCCGTTCAACGCCTCCAGATAGAGGTGAACCTCGTAGCCGATCGCGTACTGGTACACGTTGTACAACAGGTTGCTCGGCGCGATAGCGACCATGCTGATGTCGGTCAGGTAATCGACCACCATTTGCAGGATCTGGCTATTGATGTGCTCGGGGCACGGGGTTTTGAAATGGGTGATCTGGGGCATTCGTGGCTCTGACTCTGGGGCGGACGTGAAGAGTGTGTTCGCGGGCGTGCCTATCATAACGTGCCGGGGCAGCGTGCGCCGCAGCACGTTACTGCTGCGGCGCAACCATCCGAAACCGGATATTGATCTTGTCAGAGACAACACCACTGGCCCATTCACCTTCACCGATTTTGAAGTCGCTGCGCTTGAGCGTCAGCTGGCCATCGAAAATCCCGATGGCGTTCTCGGACTTCAGGAGGACCGGTACCTCCACTACGTGCGTGATCCCCCTGAGCGTGAGTTTGCCGGTGATCGAGTAACGGTTGTTGCCCAGTGCCTTCACGCCGGTCGATTCAAACGTCGCCACTGGATACGTTGCCGTGTCGAACCAGGCTGGTTTTTTCAGTTCGCTGTTGGCGTCGCTGCTTCCGGCATCGATGCTGTCGAGCTGGATAGTCAGCGCGGCCCGGCCTGCTGATGGTTTTGCCGTGTCGAAATCAAGCCTGGCCTCGAACTTGCCGAACGTGCCGTATACCCGCGAGGAGAACTGTTTATACGTGAAGGAGATCGTGCTGGCGGTTTCATTGACCTGCGTGTACTCGACCGCCTGGACACAAGGCAACGCGCCGAATGCAAGGGCGGCCACCAGCACCGCGCAGGTCGGGAATCGGTGTTCCATGGAATTCTCCGGTCGGGGCTCCCGTCATGAGCTAAGGCGCCGTACAGGTATGCCAGCGATAGGTGGACTAAAGCAAATAAACGCCGTTAATTCCACCTGCCGCTCAGACTTCCGACCACCTGTCGGCCCACGCCAACGGCCGCCCCGATAGGGCCGCCGTCCGGGTGTTTAATGACTGTCCCAACTCACCGCATCGGGAGACCGTCCATGAAATTCGTCATCATCGGAGGAAGCGGGCTGATCGGCAGCAAAGTCTGCAAGAACCTCCAGGATCTGGGGCATGAAGTCATATCAGCGTCACCGAGTACCGGCATCAACGTCATCACCGGCGAGGGCCTGGCGGACGCGCTCAAGGGCGCCGACGTGGTGGTCGACGTAGCCAACTCCCCCTCATTCGAGGATCACGCGGCGTTGCATTTCTTTGAGACCGCCGGGCATAACCTGTTCGCTGCCGAGAAAGTAGCCGGCACCAAACACCATGTCGCCCTGTCAGTCGTAGGCACCGAACGGATGCTCGACAGTGGTTATTTCCGGGCCAAAATGGCCCAGGAAAAACTCATCAAGGCCTCGGGCGTTCCCTACACCATCCTGCGGGCCACGCAGTTCTTCGAATTCATTGGTGCCATTGCTTACTCAGGTCGCGAGGACGGCAACACCATCCATTTATCGTCCGCCGCGTTGCAACCAGTGGCCTCGGTCGATGTCGCGGCCGCACTGACGGCTATCGCTCAAAAAGCGCCGATCAATCAGACCGTGGAAGTGGCCGGGCCGGATCGCCGACCCATTGTCGAATTCGTAAGTGAGTACCTGAAACACACCAAGGACCCGCGCGAAGCCGTTTCGGACGACACGGTTCCTTACTTCGGCGCCCCGATCAATGACAAGTCCCTCACGCCCGGCGATAACCCCATTGTCGGAGCGACCCGGTTTGAAGATTGGCTAGAGATCGCGCATCCCTCCTGAGTCGCTCGTGGCAATGATAATCAGCGGGTCCAGCGAAACCGAACCCGCTCTCACCGTCAGGTATCACCCATTCACAGGCAACGACTGGTTCTTGGGCTTGAGCAGAAAGTGCGCCAGTGCCGGCACCAGTACCAAAGCGCCCACCATGTTCCAGATGAACATGAACCCCAGCAGAATGCCCATGTCGGCTTGAAACTTGATCGGCGACAGCACCCAGGTGAGCACGGCAACGCCCAGCGTAATCCCGGTCATCACCACCACCTTGCCCGTGGAAAGCAGGGCCAGGTAGTACGCATCCGACAGGCTTGAGCCATTGCGCAGATTAGTGAGTGTCACGCTGAGGATATACAGCGCGTAATCCACACCGATGCCCACCCCCAATGCGATGACGGGGAGCGTCGCCACCTTGACGCCGATGTTCAGACCGACCATCAAGGCCTCGCACAAAATCGACGTCAGCATCAGCGGCAGCACCGTACACACCACCGCCCGCCAGGATCTGAAGGTGATAAAGCACAGGGCGATGACGGCCGCGTACACCATGAACAGCATCTGCACGTTCGAACGCTTCACCACGATGTTGGTTGCCGCTTCGATCCCGGCATTGCCCGCCGCATTGAGGAACTGGAGCTGGTCGGTGTTATGGGTCGCCGCGAACTGCTCGACGGTCTGCACCACACTGGTGAGCGTGTCCGCCTTGTGGTCTTTAAGGTAGACATACACCGTCAGCAGGTCGCAGTTCTGGTTGAACAATTCTCGCGGCGCGCGGGTGATGATTGCATTCAATAGCCCTTGGTTACGGGGTATCTCATACCAGGTCATGCTGCCTTCATTCATGCCCGCTGCGGCCTGCTTGCTCAGCGCCGCCAACGACGTGGTGGACACCACGCCCGGCAGTTGTTGCAGCTGGGCTTCCAGCGCATCGACCGACACCAATGTCTGGTAGTTGGCGCAGAAGTACTGCGGCGTTTTCACCATCACCACGTACTTGTCGCTGCTGGCGGAAAAGTTGCTGACCATAAAGCGGTTGTCGCTGTTGTAGCGCGACTCCGGACGCAGTTCCGGCGCCCCGGGATTCAAGTCTCCGATCTTCACGTGCAGGCTGACGGCAAAGCCCGCCACCCCCAGCACCACGGCGATGAGGATGGCACCGCTCGCCCATTTGCGCTCGGTGAATCGATCCAGAAAAGCCCAGAACGGGTGCCGGGCGTGAAGCGCGTCCAGCTGCGAGAACTTGTCGTTCGCCGCTTCACGCTGAGCCGCCGCTTTGCTGACACCGGTGTACGACAACAGAATCGGCAACAGAATCAGGTTGGTGAAAATCAACGTCAGCACACCGATTGTCGCAGCGACGGCCAGATCCTGAATCACCGGAATCTTGATGATCATCAACACCGCGAAACCCACGGCGTCGGCTACCAACGCCATCAGCCCGGTCAAAAACAATCGGCGAAAGGTGAAGCGTGCCGCCACGAGCTTGTCGGCTCCACGGCCGATGTCCTGCATGATGCCGTTCATTTTCTGCGCGCCGTGGCTCAACCCGATGGCAAACACCAGGAACGGCACGAGGATCGAATACGGATCAAGGTCAAATCCCAGGGTGGGCAGCAACCCAAGCAACCAGACAACAGCAATGATCGAACACAGCAGCACCAACAGCGTGCTGCGAATGCAGCGGGTGTACCAGAACAACACGATGCCGCAAATCACCAGCGTCGCGGCGAAGAACAGCTGCATCTGCCGCATGCCATCAATCAGATCGCCCACCACCTTGGCGAAACCGGTGATGTGGATTTTGATGTTGTCGGTTTCGTACTTGGCCCGAATCTGTTCGAGCTGGCTTGAGAGCGCGTTGTAGTCCAGCGGTTTCCCGTCGTCTGAGGTGATGTCCTGAAGCGGTAAAAGCACGATGCTGGATTTGAAGTTAGAAGCCACGAGTCGGCCGACTTCGCCCGACCGTTCGACGTTTTGTCGAACCTGCTCCAGGCTGCCAGCAGAACCATCGTAGTTGTCAGGGATCACCGGGCCGCCGTCGAAACCCTCTTCCGTCACGCCGATCCAGCGGGTCGCCGGGGTCCACAGGGACTTCATGTATGACCGGTCGACGCCGGGAAGCAAAAAGACTTCGTCGTTGATTTTCTTGACCGTCTCAAGGTAGGCGGCATCAAAAATGCTGCCCTGCCTGGCCTCGATCGCAATCCGCAAGGTATTGCCGCCCTCCCCCAATTGGCCGCGATTCTTCAGGTAGTTCTGCACATAGGGGTGATCCGTCGGGATCATTTTTTCGAAGGCCGCGTTGAGCTTCAAACTCAGCGCCTGGTAGCCGAACACCAGGCTGAGCAAGACACAGATGCCCAAAATGATGCGGCGGTGATTGAACAACAGCCGTTCAACCAGGGTGCCGGAAGAAGGATCGAAGGTGTCCGTTTCAGGGACGGTGTGAGGCTCGGCAGTACGCGTAAAGCTGTTCATTGATCGTGCTCCGACGATTCCACTGCGACCACGGACGACAGCATGCCGCGTGCACTGCTGATGATCAGGTCACCGTTCGCGGCTTGCGCCATGCCTGTGAAGTAACCGGGTTGAGCCACTTGAAGGAGAGAGGCTTTGGTATCGCCGCCCGCGAAACGCAGCACTCGGCCGGACTCATCGGTGAGCAGTACCGAGCCATCGTCAAGGCGCAGGCCGCTGGTCAAGGTGACGGGTTGCAAGGTGTCGAGGCGCTGCCAGGTATCGCCGCGATCTTTGGACTCGAAGGCTTTGCCTCGCAGCCCGAACGCCAGAATCGAGCCCTTGCTGGTCGCCTGGAGACCGAAAGTCGTGCCTTCATAGGGGGATGCCAGCGACTCGAAGGTCTGGCCCTCGTCACCTGAGCGCAACAACGTGCCCTGTTCGCCAGCGACGAAGAGGTCCGCCCCCTCCCGCTCGATGCTGTAGAGGTGCAATCCGTTCGGGTTATCGAGACGGGAGCGGATCGATTGCCAGCTGAGCCCGCCGTCATGCGTCACAAACGCGAGGCCGTACGCGCCCACCACCCAGCCGTTTTTGGCGTCCAGAAACAGCAGATCCAGCATCGGTTTGTCGGGGCCATCGTCCACCAGTTGCTGTGCCTGAGCGATTTTTTCCGCATCGTCGAAGCGTTTCGCTTCTTGCAACTCGATCTCGGCTGCCTGGACGCCATCAAGCTGCTTGTTCCAGCTCAACCCGCCATCCTGGCTGTGCAAGACAACCCCGGCGTGCCCAACCGCCCAGCCTTGGAGGTCATCGATGAAACGAACCTTGACCAGCGTCATGCTGACCGGGGAACTGACTTGCTTCCAGGTGCCGCCGTTGTCATCAGAAACAATGATGAACCCTCGTTCGCCAACGGCCACCAGGCGGTGCCCTGCCCTCGCAACACTCAACATGACCGACTGCGCCGCCATGGCGCTGGTGATCGATGGCTGCACCGGCAGTCCATCGGTTTGTGCCGCCGCAACCGTGCCGGTGAGCGCCGTGATGATCGACACGCTCAGCATGAACACCTTGAACGGTTGCAGATGTAAAAGCCTGGGAGTTTGAATACGCATTTTCGAGCCTCGATGATGCGGTTCGGTGGACGCCGCGTCAGTGGCACGGCGTCCATGGAACTCAAGTGTGAACACGCTGTTGCGAGGCTCAGCGCACCGACCCGGACGCTACCGAGTTACCGGTAAAGAAGTTCTCGGGTTTGCGAGGGATAACGCTGTAGGTTTCGCCGTTCAGGCTTTGCACGACGCTGTACGTCTTGGCTTGCAGGTTGTAGATCACCACCGGTTTCACCACCACCGCCGGGATGGAAGGCACAACGAATGGAAGCACTTGGGACACACGCCACAGCTTGCCTTCGGCGTCGTAGCCATCGACCAGCGAGACCGTCCAGCTGTCCTCATCGATGTAGAATTTGCGCTTGGGCACGGCGTGGCGTTTGCCCGGGGCGACAGTCGCCTCCAGCTCCCAAACGCGATGCAGTTCCCAGCGCACCTTGTCGGAGTTGAGGTGGTTAGCCGCAAAGGCATCGTCGCGTTTTTCGGCGTTGAACTTGTTGTCGTTGTACGGGATGTACAGCTCTTTTTTGCCGACCAGTTTCCAGTCATAACGATCCGGGTGGCCGATGAAGCCATGCACCTCATCGAAGTAGTTGGCGCCCGAGGCCACGAAGTCTGGCGTGTCATACCCCACGGTCGGCGCGCGGCGCACGCGGCGTTGGCCGACGAGGTATTGCCAGGCTTCCCGCGGTTCCTGGGCGTTGATGCTGTCGTGCGTCACCAGCGACTCGCCGGCCTTGAACGGGGGTTCGTTAGTCAAGAAACGCAGCAGCGCATATTGCCCTGACCACTTATCCACGCCGCCATCCTTGAAGTAATACGGGTACTGCCAGTTCTCGACGCCACGGCTGGCCAGTGTTCGGGTGCCGTCAGCATTGCCGATGATGTTGGCATAGCCCATCTGAATGGATTCCGCCTCGACCCGCAGCAGGAAATTCCAGATGACCTCGTTGCCGGTTTTCGGGATCGGGAACGGAATGCCGCCGTAACAGCCCTCCACCGACAACCCATTGCTGGTGGTCTTGCACTGGGTCGCGTTGGTAAAGGTGTTTTGATAAACGCTGTCGGGGGCCGCGGCGGTTCGATGAGTCGGGTACACATCGAGATGGAAGGTGTCGGGATACTTGGCCAGCAAGGCTTTCGTCCCTTCGTTCAACTTATCCGCGTACTGCGCAGCGTTCTTCGCGGTGATCTGCAACAGCGGCTTCTCACCGGGGAACGGATCGGCCGGCATATCGCCGGATTTTGCCCCGGCCACTTCCTTGGTCAGTCCGCCTGTCCAGGCCGGAATGGAGCCGTCGGCATTGCCGGCCTTTTCGGCGCCCATGGGGGTCAAGGTGGTTTTGAGCTTCGCCGCCTCGTCAGGACTCACCGCCGCGAATGCAGTGCTGGCGCAGATTGAGATCGACAGGGTGGAAAGCAACAGCAGTTTAATTTTTGTCATTATCAGGGCCCGCCTGTTCTTTGCTTAAAAGGTTCGCTGGATCGAGAACGCCACAAAATCCCGGTCTTTCATGTTTTGCTGATAGGTGAACGAGTTGGAGGAGTTGATGACTGGCCCGGCCTCACCGAAAAAGTTGGTGTAGCTCAGCGAGGCGTACCACTGTTTCTTGTAATCAGCCTTGAGGCCCAACGTCAGGTCCCCGCCATGTTCCGGGCCAAATGCCTGAGGCGTGACGGAAGAGCGCCCGGAAGGGTTGTAACCAATGGTGATCGGGGCTTGAACGTCGATGCCGGGGAAGACCTGGAAATACTGAGGTTCGAAGGTGAAACGCAGCGCGAAGGCATCGCGAGTGGTGTTGGGGTCCAGCTGATCGGCATTTTTGCTAACGCTCAGACGACGGTTGAATGCCAGTTCACCGACGAGCGAAGCACCGTCCCACAGCGCGGATCCGCCGTAGACATTGACCATCGACACCTGGGCATGCCACGACTTGCCGATGGGGTACGCCGGGTTGGAATCGTTGTCGGAATCCAGACCGGTGATGATCGTTCCGCCGACGCCTGCCAACGGCGTGTCGAGCCGAATCGAGGTTTCACCGGCGATGTTGGCTTCGCCGACCAGGGTGCTGAAACTCGCCCCGAACACTTTGACGTCCTCGGGATAAACGTTGACGAACGTGTCATCAGCACCGGGGACCAGCGCGGCCGGACGGAAGTAAAACACCGGGGTCTTTTCGTGGTATTTCGCGGCGTACAGACCGAATTCCCAGTCCTCGACGGCGAACTTCAGTTGCGCACCAAACTGCCCGGAATCCTTGGCATCGATGTCTTTGCCGTGGCGTAGCTCGCCGGTAGGAAAGAACACCCGCTCCCCGCCTTCGCCGACAAAATCCGCGCCGCTGAAGTAGCTGCCCGCTGCGGGCAGGCGCGTCTTGTTCCACTCGAATTGGTAGTAGGCGCCGACGCTGACCGTGTCGTTCAGCTGCCAGTTGCCTGACACCTGTTTGGTGGGCATCAGGATTTCCTTGAACTGCGAGCTCGGGACGGACTGAAGCTTCACCAGGTCAACGGTGGACTGAGCATTGGCGATGCCATTGGCCCCGAAGAACAGGCTTTCACCATAGATTTGCGTGAACTGGCCGAGTCGCCCGGACAGCGACGTAGTGCCGATTTCCTTCGAGCCATAAACAAACGCATCGAGGATTTCGGTGTGCTGTTCGTGGATGCGGCGGGTGTCGCTGGTGAACTCATCGTGCTCGACACTCAACGAGTTGGCGGTGCCGGGAGAGTCGTTATCGTTGTCGTGGCTGTAGACATCGTCGTACCAGGAGGCCGCGCTGAGACGAGCACCGACGTCTTTGTACTTGATGTCGAATTCGGACAAGACATCCAGGCGATTGGAAATGAGCCCGCGATCAAAGTTTCGATCGCCGTCATCCAGGTTGGGATTGCTGTTGGACGTACCGGGGCCGACCGCGACCTTGTGATCGAGTTTGTTCACGCGCCAGGCGTTGCTGTACTTGATCGTGTTGTCCCAGGTCGCCGAAAGATCGGGATTACCGGTGTCGATCTGGAAGGCGTGCGAGGGCGTTGAGAGGCTCAGCAGCACCGTTGCGCTGACCGCGCAGGCGATGCTGGAAACCGGCAACGGGCAGAGCCGCTGGTTGGCTGTTTTCATGAAGATGTTCCTGTTTTTTTGTTTTTGTAAAAGGTCATCCACTCGCAGCATTGGCTGCGAATACCACGGGTGCTGCGGCGTTCCTTCCCTGTCCGTTCTGGTCAGATCTACGAGCCTGACCACTTATGCGTAAAACGTGTTTTATTGCATTCAATATCACTTTGTGCACAAAACGTAATCCTGCACAAATTCAATGTCAAGAACATTCGGGCGCTCATTCGGGTAGCTGGGGCGGGGAGTTGCGGCAGGCGGGACGTTCATGAGGACAGCAGAGGCATGAGCGTTGAAATGGATGGCGGGAAGGTGGTTAGGGACAAAGGGCCGGTCTAGAGCGTCCGAAAGACTGCTCTTGAATTTTCCCCTTGCGACGCAGGAAAATTTATGCGCAATGCGCCATTCATCCTTTGCACCAAACAACTTTTTGCGCATAAAATCCGTTTAGTGCAAATTTCAGGATGACCCATCATGATCCCCTCCTCCCCCAACAGTCCGCTGATCGAAGTCGCATTGACGAAGATGAAAAAAGCGATTGTTTGTTGCGAGCTGGCCCCCGGCGAAAAACTCAAAGTCGCCGAACTGTCCAAGACCTACGGGCTCAGCAGTTCGCCCATTCGTGAGGCACTCAATCGCCTGACGCAGGACGGCGTCGTCGAAGCCAGCGATAACAAAGGGTTCAGGGTTGCCCCGATTTCCACCACGGATTTTCGCGACATCACGCGGATGCGCTGTTTGCTGGAATGCGAGGCGCTAGGCGACGCCATCAAATTTGGCGATGACGCCTGGGAAGCCGATGTACTGGGCGCGTTTCACCGCTTGAATCTGGTTGAGAAAAAGCTCGGAACTGGCGTGCTGGTACTCGACGATGATTGGTCTACCCGGCATAAGGCGTTCCACTTCGCGCTGTTCGCGGCGTGCCCATCCCCGTTGATGCTGAAGATGATCGATTCCCTGTTTGACCGGGCCGAGCGTTACAGACGCTTCTCTGCCAAGCAGCGAATCAGGCAGCGTCACAAGGGCAATGAGCATCAGGATCTGATGGATGCTGCGCTGGCACGGGACTCCGATAAAGCGGTGACGCTGCTGCGCAATCACATTCAGGACACCCTGGAGCGAACCATTGAAGCGATCGAGCGGCAACAGGCCACGCTTCAATAGATCAATCGGTACTGCAGAAAAAAGCCCTTCGCCATGCAACTGCTTTCGTGGGCAGTGCAAAGCGAAGGGCTTTCTGTTTTCTACTGGCTTAGGCCTTGGGCAAACCTGATCATCGGGTCGCTGGCGTCACCATCACTCTGTGCAGTCTGTTCAGGCTTCTTGCACCACAGCGCAAGCTCCATTCCCTCCAGCAACTCCATCGCCCAGGCAACCGTGACCGCCCCGCCGTACACGTAGTGATCCGGCCGCACGATGACGACATTGCAGCCTCGGCTCTCCAGCCATTGCGCCAACACCCCATCGACTTCCTGGTAATCATCCGCGGTGCGTGGACCTGTCTGTTGAGGGTCGACCAATCGCACGACATGAATGGGAAGGCCTTTGAGCGATTGACTGCTGCGCAGACATCGCAGTAAAGCGCTGGCGTCAAAACCGGGGGCAATGACCACTCGGAAGGACTGGCCGGTGAACTCATCCAGCAGCGCCGTCTTGCCGGCGTGGTTGATGACCATCGGTTGCGGAAACAGCTCACCGGCAGGCGCGACCTGCGCGACAAATCCTTGAGACAACCCCGGAATCAGCGATTGCCTGATGGTCCCTGCCGGGTTCTCCGTCATCTGCCGGATCAACCGCGCATCGCGGATTGCGGCTTTCTCACCGTCGCGTTCGCAAATCACGCCACCGAACTCCTTGGCCGCCATCGTCGTTTGTCGGACATGAGGCACGCGTTCGGTCTCGTAGGTATTCAGGAACGCCGGAGCTGCCAACCCCTCTTTCACCAGTGCGAGCTTCCAGACCAGGTTCAATGCATCGCGAATCCCCTGGCACATCCCTTGCGCCAGGAAGGGCGGAGTCATGTGCGCCGCGTCCCCGAGAAAGAACACCCGGTCGGACTGCCATTGCTCCAGAATCAGTGCATGGAATCGATAAGCGGACGCCCGCCATAGCTGATAGTCGCCCTCCGGCAACCAGCGGGAGATCAGCTTCTTGATAGCTTCGGGGTGTGAGATTTCCGTCGGCTGTTCGTCAGGATTGATCATGAACTCCCAGCGCCGATGCAGGCCCGGTCCGACGACAAAGGTGCAAGGCCTGGCCAGTTCGCAAAACTGCACGTTGGTCTTCGGCAGATGCTCGCCCGCCCCTTCATTGAGAATCACATCGACCACGAGCCACGGCTCATCGAAAGCCAGATCCTCCATCTTCAGGCCCAGTCGGGTGCGGATCGGGCTGGTGCCGCCATCACACGCCAACACATAGTCCGCTGTCACCGTGCGTTCGGTTCCGTCTTTGGCCTGAATGCGCACTTCCGCTTGCGAGCCCGTGGAATCGACCGACAGAACCTCCGAACCGAGTTCCACGGTGACCGACTTCAAATCGGCAATTTTGCCGCGTAACGCACGCTCGACGGGCGGCTGCGAGAACACATAGTTCGGTGCCCATCCCAGCGGAAAAGGAGGCTTGGCGGCATCAATGCGCTTGATCAGCGCAGAGCCGGTGGTTCGGTACTCCGAGGGGCGATAAGGCATGACATGTTCGGCGATCTCATTGGCCAGGCCAATGTTGCCGAAAACACGCATCACTTCGTGGTCAAAACCCATGGCCCTGGGGTTGGTGTACACCGTTTCAGACTTGTCCACGACGAGGGCCTTCAGCCCCCACATGCCAGCCAGATTTGCGCACAGAGCACCCACCGGACCCATTCCAACAATGATGACATCGTAGTCCATCGTCTACTCCGCTTTTTGTTTTTATCCAGTGCGACGTCTGGTTGATGAACAGGCGTGTGCGTGCCCATCAACCAGGCTTCAACATCCACAGATCGGCGCGTTGTCAGCCGATTCGAACCCGCTGTTCTTCGATCTTCGCGCGGATGGAGTTCTTCCACTCTTCTCGCGTCTGGAAGCCAGGGCGACGCTTACACATGGCTTCGGTCTGGGCCAGGATAACCTCGGTCGGCAGCTCCAGATCGAGAGGTTCCTTGCACGGTTGTGCGGTGTAGAACGGTGCATCGACATACATTTCGATGGGGTTGCCTTCAGGGTCTTTGAAGTACATCGACCAAGCGTTGCCGTGATCCACCTGAGCGATCCCTTCAACACCGCTGCTCTTGGCGAATTGGTAGTAAGTCTTCAAGTCATCCAGCGAGTTCAGCAGGAACGACAGCTGATTGATCGGGTTGAAAGGCAGGTCGACGGGTTTGCCGTCGAAGAGCACGACCTGGTGATGCAATTCAGGGTTCTGCGTCATGAAAAACAGCCGATGACCCGTTGAGGCGACACCTTTGTCGCTGACGATAAAGCCTAAGGTGCGGCAGTAGAAATCGACCATGCGATCGAGGTCTGCGCAAAACACGCCGGAGTGGGTGAAATTGATAGTCGGTAAGGCGGGCATTTGGAACCTCCAGTTTTTATGATTGTGTAGAGGACAACGCTTAGGCTTCGTCAATAACGCCGTTCGATAGCGTCCCGATCTCCGTGATGACCACTTCGAAAACATCACCGGGTTTAAGGAAAATCGGTGGATTCCTCTTGAAGCCGATCCCGCTCGGCGTACCGGTGGCCAGAATGTCGCCCGGGTTCCACGCCAGTGCCTTCGACACGTACGAAATCAAATGCGGAATGTCGAAGGCCAACTCTGAAAGACTGCCTTCCTGCAACTGCTCGCCATTGAGTACTCCTCGTACCACCAGCTTACGGTAATCGGAAATTTCCGAAGCTGGAATGAGCCATGGGCCCAGCGCACCGGTTTTTCTGAAGGTCTTGCCCATGCCGTACTGGTGCGTATGGAACTGCCAGTCGCGAACGCTGGCGTCGTTGAAGCAGGTGTAACCCGCGACGTGATCCATCGCATCGGCCGGATCGATATGCGCCCCTCCTTTGCCGATTACCACGGCCAACTCGGCTTCGAAATCAAATTGCTCTGATACCTGAGGCCTTACCAGCGGTTCTCCGTGGGGCAAAAGGGTTTCGGCGAAGCGCTGGAAAATCACCGGGAATTCCCCGACCTTTCTGCCAGCTTCTTCGGCGTGGGCCACATAGTTAATGCCGACGCAAATCACCTTTCCGGGGTTAGGGATGACGGCTTCCAGTTCAACGCTTGAAAACAGGTAGTCGGGGTGCGCGGCGTCTACGATCTGCCGAGCCTGCTGCATCAAGGCCGGGTCGGCCAGAAACGATGCAAGGTCCGCAACCTGGGTAAAACGCCGGGTCAACTCGACAACCCCGTCACCGGACACGGCGCCGAAATGGGCCTTCCCCTCTTTGCGGTACGAAATCAGCTTCATGTTCTTCTCCTGTTTTTTATGCACAAAAACTAATTTCTTGCACCATACATCATAAAATGCATAATGCAAAAGGCCGGTTTTAAAAAAAATAACGAGCCGCTTGAGGCTCTCGGTTCTGGAGGTTAGGCATGTCGCTTGTGATGGTTCGTAAGGTAAAACTGGACATCGAAGAAGTGTTCCACGAAGGCGGGCCTCGCTCGTCGGTCCCGCTCAGGATTGCGGTCGCCACCGCCGTGGTCGCCAACCCCTACGCAGGTCTATATGTAGAGGATCTTCTGCCGTTCATGCAGGAACTGAGAGGGTTAGGGGCGCAGCTTTCCGAGCAACTGATTCATGCACTGGGCGGCGCCAGGCATGTACAAGCCTATGGCAAGGGTGCAATCGTCGGCGAAGACGGCGAGTTGGAACACGGTGCGGTCTGGCACGAAGCCGGTGGCTGGGCCATGCGCGAAGCCCTCGGCAATCCGAAGGCGATCGTGCCAGCGGCGAAGACCATCGGTGGCCCCGGTTGCCGGGTGATGATCCCGCTCGGGCACATCCAGGCGGCCTATGTTCGCAGCCACTTCGGCGTGGCTGAAATGACTGTATGGGACGGCCCACGTCGCGGCGAAATCGCTTTTGGCCTGGCCATGGCCACCGGCGGGCGGATTCATGCGCGACTCGGCGGGCTGGCTGCCAGCGAGGTGAAGGGCGAAGACGGGCTGCGTTAGGACCGAAGATTTGAAGCGTGCTGCAGGGTTACATACCACTACAAAAACAATATGTGTGTTGGAGAACATCATGACTGCAAAAACTATGCGCGCCGCACGTCTGTATGAAGGCGGTAAACCCATGGTCATCGAGCAAGTGCCCGTCCCCGAGATTCGTCCGACCGAGGTGCTGGTCAAGATCAAGGCCTGCGGGATCGTGCCGAACCTGCACAACATCCTCACCAACTGGGTCAAATGGTTCCCGCAGAACCCCCTACCGAAGCTCCCTGCCATTTTCGGACTGGACCCTTCTGGTGTCGTCGAAGCCGTCGGCGCCCAGGTCTACGACTTCAAGGTCGGCGACCGGGTTTACGTCAACCCGGGCAGGCACTGCGGTTCATGCCGGGCCTGCCGCGCGGGCAACACCATTGCGTGTACCGCCTATACGTTCAACGGTTATTTCGGGTTCACACCGAAAAGCCCGCGCATGTTCGAAGACTACCCCTACGGTGGTCTTTGCGAGTACATCCCTGCCCCGCAATACAGCCTGGTCAAACTGCCAGACAACATCAGCTTCGAAACCGCCGCGCGCCTGGGTTATCTGGGCACCGCCTACAAAGCATTGCTCAAGGCCAACGCCGGCCCTGGCAGCACGGTATTGATCAACGGGATCAGCGGGACGCTCGGCCTGGGCGCCGTCGCCCTGGCGCTGGCCATGGGTGTTCGTAAAATCCTCGGCACAGCCCGAAACCAGGACCTGTTCCAGAAGGTGAAAGACCTCGCCGCCCCAGGCCGGATCGAAATCCATACCCTCGGCACGATTCCCACCCACGAATGGGCCTATCAAGTCACCCACGGCGAAGGGGTCGATGTGGTCATTGATGCCCTGGGTCCGGGGGCACCGCACGAGAGCCTGACTCAGGCGCTTAAATCCCTCCACCGCGGTGGGCATCTGGTCAACGTCGGCGCCATCGCCGGGGAAGTCCCTATCGACCTGCACTGGATCATGGACAACGACATCCAGATCAGCGGATCGGCCTGGTTCACCACCGGGCAAGGTCAAGCCATGGCGGACATGGTTGAATCCGGGGTTCTTGATCTTTCGTTCTTCGAAAACACGGCGTTCAATCTGGAGGACGTCAACAGCGCGATTACCGGTATCGAAAACCGCCATGGCGGCTTCAGCAACTACGTCATCTGCCCTTGATTAAACGCAGCGAGCGGAGCGGTTCAACCGCCCCTCGCTGCCACTTTGACTGCTCGTTGAGTAATCCCTATGAAGATAAGAAGAATCGTGACCGGCCACGACGAACAGGGCAATTCCGTGTTCGTTTCAGATGACTTTGCCCCAAGGGCACAATCCTTTGCCTCGATCCCGGGGCACGCGATGGCACAGTTGTGGACGACGCCCGCCCAGCCAACACGCCTCGAAAACGAACGCGACCCGACGCTTGATCGCGCCTCGCTGATTCCTCCTCAGGGCGGCACCAGCATCGCCATGTTTGATTTCCCACCCGACACCGTCATGCAGAACCCGGTCGATGGCGTCCAGGCTTTTGGCGAACTGAGCGCTGCACTGCCGGGCTTGATCGAAAGCTTCGAGCCGGACCATCCCGGCATGCACACCACCGCCACCATTGATTACGGAATCATTCTGGAAGGTGAAATGTGGCTGGAGCTGGATAACGGTCAGAGCCGTCTGGTAAAGGCCGGCGACATCGTTGTTCAAAATGGCACGCGACACGCGTGGCGCAACAAAAGTGAGCGGATTGCCCGGGCACTGTTTGTGATGATCGGGGTGTCACCCGCAGAGAAACAGGCTGTGTAGTTGTTTGATTATTCATCTCTCGGATTGAAGGATTTTTATGGCCACCCCTCGTCTACTCGGCATTTCAGGCAGCCTGCGTTCACAGTCAACGAATACTGCGGTACTCAAGTCCCTTGGCGCTCGATTGGGCGATCAGGCAGAAATGAGTCTCTTCGCGCTGAATGACATCCCCCTGTACAACGCAGATCTCGAAATGGAGGCGCTGCCAGCATCCGTGGCAGCGTTGAAAGAGGCCATCGCACAAGCCGACGGTTTGATCATCTGTTCGCCGGAATACAACTACGGCACCTCCGGCGTGCTGAAAAATGCGCTGGATTGGGCCTCCCGCCCGGGCTTCAATTCACCGCTGAAAAACAAACCCGTGCTGATCATGACCTCTTCACCCGGCGTGCTCGGCGGGGTGCGTGCCCAGTCTCAACTGCGTGAAACGCTGTCGGCCACGCTGTCCAGGGTCATCTCCGGCCCCCAAATAGTGATTCCCGGGGTCAATCAAAAAATCCAGAACGGCCACTTCGTCGACGAAACAACGATCGAGTTCATGCTGGCGGGTGTCGATCAATTGATCGCTGAAATCAAACTGTTGTCTTAGCCGGCTGCGATAGGATGACGCCCGGATTTTCGATAGCGACTCGCGTGACGAGAAGGATTGCTGATGTTCATTGGAAGACTCGCCGGGCTCACCGGCTGCACCCCGAAAGCCATTCGACTTTACGAACAGATGGGGTTGATCCCGGAACCGGATCGTCAGGGCCGATATCGCGTCTACACCTCACATCACCTCACGCTCGTGCGCCTGATCCGCCGGGCACAGGTCGCCGGTTTCAAGCTCGCCGAGATGGTGCCGCTCATCGCTGCCAAGAACACTTTGAACGCCTTTCCTGTGGAACTGGCCAACGAGGCGATCGACCTCAAGCGCCAACAGATCTTCTGGAAAATAGCCGACTTGCTGGCCTTGGCTGATCACCTCAGCGAACTCAAAAGCGAGATCAATTCACTCTTTGAACCGGGCGCAGTGATAACGCCTCATAGCGATGCGTCGAGCGCTGGCCTAGATAGATAAACGTCGATTGCAGGGCGACTTCCGGTGCTCGTGGACGGAAGCCCAATTCGGTCCTGGCCTTGGTGATGGCGTATTCCTGCTTGACGCCGTGGAACATCCTCACCTGACTGAGCAACAGTTGGGCTGGCCGACCGCTCAACCCGGCCCAACGCTCCTGCATCCACGCCACAGCGACCAACAACCATTTGGGTACCGGCGGTGGTAGCCGATAGCCCGGTGAAACCCCGTTCGCGGCATCAATGATTTCGGCCAGTGAAGAGGACCGCTCATTCGCCAGTATGTAGCGCTGCCCTGAACGGCCTTTTTCTGCCGCGAGGATCATCCCCAGGGCGACATCTCGCACGTCGACAAAATTGAAATGAAAGCCCGGGTCCAGAGTCATTTGCCGCTGCCTGACCGAATCGACAAACTTCATGGTGTCAGTCAGCTTGGCCGCGTTGGGGCCGATCATCGCCGAGGGCAACACCGCGACCATCCAAAGATTCAGCGCCTGAGCCGTGTGCCAGGCCATTTGCTCCGACAGGATCTTGGACGCGTAATAGGCATTCTCATCCTCGTCATTCCAGTGCTCTTCATCGAGCTTCTGCCCGTTCTGCCCGTTCTGACCGATGGCCGCAACGGAACTGACATACACCACGCGCTTGACCCCGGCCTTCGCCGCGGCCTGCAAAACGCGACGTGTTCCTTCCACGTTCGGTTGGATAATCTCGGCGTACGGATGCCTCGCCCAGTGCTTGAACACCGCCGCAACCTGAAACAACACGTCCACCCCGTTCAACGCCTCGAGCATGGCCGCTTCGTCGAGCAGTTCGGCATACACCCTTTCGCAGTCCAGCCCCTCGAACGCTGCCGAATCGTTCACATCACGAACCCCGGCGCGGACTCGGTAACCCTGATCGAGCAAGGCTCTGACCAAGGTATTGCCCAAATGCCCATTGGCGCCTGTGACCAGACATAACTGACTCATACAACTGTCCCCCTCGCTTGAACAAACATCCGTTTTGGCGAGGACGACCTTAGTCTCTGTCCCTTGGGACAGAGTCAATATCAGCGGATCAAAAGATCGCAGCCTGCGGTGCCACCGTGACATCCGCCTGACCGCTGGCCTTCAGCGCCGCGTGCACGAAGCCTTCGGCTTTTTTGCGCTCCACAAAGGCCCTCACATACGCAGCACCTGCCTCTCGATTTCGAGGCACAGCCATCGCCTGGCGAATGGCCGTGAACGCCCCTTCAAGCACGCGATAGCGTGGGTCCGCATCGGCTACTTTCTGCAACGGTTGGCGCACGCCCGCCGCGGCATCCAGGTCCTCGTCGAAGAACAAGTCGACCGCAGCGGCGGAGGTTTCCGCCCGCGCCAGTTGCGCGTGTTTCAAGGTGCGCGCGAGGAACAGGTCATAGGCCGCGCCCTTGCCGACCGCCAGCCGCAATCCTGGCTGATCGAGATCTTCGACGGCCACAAAGGGCGAATCGGCCGCTACCAGGTAAGTGCCTTCAATGATCACGTAGGGCGCACTGAACGCGATCTGTTGCTCGCGCACGGGCTCGATGGCAAGGAACGCAAGGTTCCAGGCCCCCTCCTCCAGCGCAGCAAACACTTTACCGGCGGCATCGAACGTCACCATCTCCAGACGCACGCCAAGCTCTTGCGCCAGTGCCTTGGCCAATGCGACGGAGACGCCTTGTGGCGATCCATCCTGGCCCTGCTGAGCCAGTACCGGATTACCGAAATTGATCGCGGCGCGAAGGACGCCTTGCGGGGCGAGATCTTCAAGAACTGCGGGGGTGATAGCACTCATCATTCTAAGAATCCTTGTCTCGAGAACGCTGAGTGAAGCACGCCGGGCAACGCGTTATCCAGTGAGGGCTCTGATCTTTGTCAACGATGACCGGAGCGCTGCTGCGCGGCGCTGGACTCTCGCTGCCACGCCCGCTGCAACAGCTTGATGACCTCTGCATCCGAGGTCTGGGTAAAGTCCATGTACCAACGACTGATCGACATCAGCCAGTCGGGAATGATCGGGCATATCAGCTCATCCACTTCGCTGCGCAGCGCCTCCGCCGTCTCAATCGGCGCCACCGGCACGGCGACGACGATAAGAGACGGCGCTTGCGCACGCACCGCGTGGATCGCCGCCATCATCGAGGCGCCTGTCGCCAGGCCGTCGTCGATCAGGATCACCACCTGATCCTTGAGTTGCACAGGCGCGCGCGTTCCCCGGTAAACCTTCTCGCGGCGTAACAGCTCCCGGGTTTCCCGTGCGACCACGTCATCAAACGTGGCCGGGTCAATCGGGTGAACCCGCAGCGCGTGTTCATTGAGGATTTGGATGCCGCCGCTGGCGATGGCGCCCATGGCGAACTCTTCATGAGAAGGAACGCCCAGCTTGCGGACCAGCATCAGGTCCAGACGAACGTCCAGTGCAGCGGCCACTTCATAGGCCACCGGCACACCGCCACGGGGCAAGGCGAGGATGATGACATCGGGGCGATGCGCGTATTTGAGCAACGGTTCCACCAGACGGCGCCCGGCAGCGGCCCGGTCCTGCAGGATGGTGGGCGATGAGGGACTCATTTGAAAACCTCCTCAGGCGATCACGCCTGTCGGTTCGCATCACACGGTCACTCTGAATTGTCAGTCTGAAGGTGGCTGACAGCAAGTCCGCCCGCCTACACCAACCGCTCGATCTTCTGATGCTGCCAGACCATTTTGTAATACGCCGTCTGCAACACCAGCATCCCCAGATACGCCACCGGAAACGCCATCCACACACCCTGCAACCCGAAGTGCCCGTCCAGCACATACGCCACCGGCAACTGCACACCGACCACGCAAAAAATCGAAATCGCCATCGGCACCAGCACCGAGCCGCTGGCGCGCATGATGCCGCCGACAATCGCCTGGAAGCCGAACACCAACAGACTCCACAACATGATGTGCAACAGATGCTCCGCCTTCGCCCGGGTGGAATCATCCGTGAGGAACAACCCCAGCAACCAGTGCGACAACAGATAACCCAACACCACCAGGCCACCGGTCAGGCACACATTGATCAACAGCCCCGTGCGCAGAATCGGCCCCATGCGCTCAAGCCGCCCTGCCCCAATCGCCTGAGCACCGAGGATCGACGCCGTGATCGCAATCGACAGCGCCGGAAACTGCACGTAATTGACGATCTGCGTCACCGCCCCATACGCCGCTGTCGCCTGCGAACCGTGCTGATTCACCAGCGCCAGAATCACCAGCTCCGACACCGACAACACCACCATCTGCAACCCGGTCGGCAACCCGATGCGCAACACCTTGCCGAGAATCACCAGATCCAGCCGCATCGCCGCAAACATCTCCCGATCCGGCGCCAACGGATGCCCCTTGCGAATCAACCGCCACGCCAGCCACCCCATCGCCGACAAATTACCCGCCAACCCCGCATACGCCGCACTCTGAATCCCCATCATCGGCAACCCGAACCACCCCCGAATCAACGCCGGCGTCAGCGCCAACCCGATACACGTCGACACCACCAACGCAATCAGCGGCGACACCGTATCGCTCACCCCGCGCAGCAGTTGAGTGAACAGCACGTAGACCAGGAGCGACGGCATGATCCACATCATCACGTGGGCGTAAGACACGGCGTCGTCGATAACGTCGGCCGGTGTGCCCAAGCCTTCCAGGGCTGGCCTTGCGAACACGCTGCCGAGTACTGCCGCTGTCAGGCCGATCATTGCGCCTAACAGCAAGGTTGTGCCGGCGATGGTTTTTACCAGATGCGGCTCACGCGCGCCCCAGGCTTGGCCGATGAGCACGCCCGCACCCGCGCCGAGGCCGATGACCAGGGCGATGAAGAAGAAGACGATGGGGAACATGCCGGAGACGGCAGCCAGCGCTTGGGTGCCGAGCATTTGGCCGATGTAGATGCTGTTGATGGTGCCCGACATGGATTGGAGGAAATTGGAGAGGACCATGGGGGCGAGGAAAAGGAGGTAGGTTTTCCAGAGGGGGTGTTGGGTGGCGGGGGTTTGCATTGAGGGTCCGTCTCGGGTGTGGGCTCGTGTTTTGGAAATTCTACGCTAGGGGGCTGGGGACCACCCGTTCGATTTAGCCAATCTGTTGCATCGACCGGTTGAGTCCACAGCCAAAAGCGGTCAGTTTTGGGGTGCGTGAGGATGAAAATTTTGCAGTCACACGTTGCAGTCGCGATATCATTTTGATAGCGTTCGCCTCGGCTTATGGGCAGATTTATGGATCGCGGATCGCGATCAGTGGGAAAAACGTCCGAAAGGATTGCCTTATGAGACTTGTCGACACTTGACGGTCCCTCCGTTTGCGTAGGAGTGCCCATAAGCCATCTTTTCCCTTCAGCTCAGTGCCTAATATGAAAAAGATCGACGCTCTTCGAGCAGTACGAACGAAGCCTGAACTTGCGCTGCTTTTAGGCATTAAAGCTTCATCGCTTACACATCTACTATATGTATTAAAGCCGTCGACACAATATTCTAGTTTTGAAATCCCAAAAAAAAGCGGTGGTACTCGTACGATTCATTCGCCGTCTGAGCGACTTAAATCCTTACAGTCTTCTCTATCTATTCTTCTGCAAGACTGCATTGAAGAAATCAACAAAGATAAACCTGCGCGCGCAAACAAAACCAAATTTATAACAACAAAAAAAGATAAAGTTTCTGACAGCAAAAAATCTAAGTTTATCGAATACACTTTTATGTCTACACTTTCGCATGGCTTTGTACGTAAGCGCTCGATCATCACAAACGCCATGATGCACTTAAACAGAAAAAATGTCCTTAACGTGGATATAAAAGACTTTTTCGACAGTTTCAACTTCGGTCGCGTTAGAGGTTTCTTCATAACAAACTGCCATTTTCGTCTTGACCCGAATATCGCAACGGTCATCGCGCAAATCGCCTGTTATGACAATAAGCTCCCACAAGGAAGCCCGTGTTCACCGGTCATCACAAACTTAATAACTCACATTTTGGATATCAGGTTAGCGGCATTAGCACAGGCGAACTCCTGTACGTACTCGCGTTACGCTGACGATATCACTTTCTCTACCCGAGAAAAACTTTTCCCTACACAGCTCATGAGTCAAGAAGGCGGGGCATACATTGCCGGCAACGAGCTGAAGGGGGAGATTCAACGAGCAGGTTTTGAGTTGAATGCGAAGAAGACTAGAATTCAGTATCAATGTTCTCGTCAAGATGTCACTGGCTTGGTCGTTAACAAAAAACCGAATGTAAAAAGCGAATATTGGCGTACGGTAAAATCTCAGTGCCACTTACTTTTCAAAAGCGGTCAATTCACTACAAAAAAAGGCGAAGAAATTCTCGAAGGTAATATATTAGAGCTGGAAGGCCGTCTGAATTTCATAGATCAAGTTGATTTTTATAATCGCTTGCGTCAAAAGCCGCACTTGAACCCAGAATACGCCCTCTCTAAACATGGGTTGAACACGCGACAACTTCTTAGCGGCAGGGAACGAACGTTTAGTCGATTCCTGTATTATCGCTCATTCTACGCAAATGACAAACCTACAATTCTATGCGAGGGAAAAACTGATAATATATATATAAAATCAGCTATAAGTAGTCTTGCGACTGACTATCCAAAGCTAGCAAAATCGAAGTCAGCCACATCTCCATATCAACTCCTAATCTCACTGTTTAAATATAACGAGCGGACGCGATTTTTACTGCAGCTGTATGGGGGGACGTCTTACCTTAAAGATTTTATTGAAACATTTGCAATGCACTATAAATTCTATAAGGCACCAAAGCCCAATAATCCTGTGATCATAATATTGGACAATGATGGTGGATTTGATTCTATCAATGCGCTACTGAGTGGCGACAAGACTCGAGCGACATGCTACCCAAGCACACTAGGTAAAAATGAGTATCGTGGCGCTGAATTTATTCACGTCCTCGAAAATTTGTACATTGTACTGACCCCCCGGGGAGTTCCAGACAAACACACAGCGATTGAAGAATTATTCAGTCAGAAGGTACGGGAGGAAGTGGTTTCTGGAAAAACATTCAACCATACAAACAAAATTGATATCACAAAAGAATACGGTAAAGAGATTTTTGCTAAAAAGGTAATTTTAGCTAAAAAAGGCAGCGTGGATTTTTCTGGCTTTAGAGTGCTCCTGAATAGGATTGTGCAATGCATAGAGCATTACGACTCGATCAAGTAGAAGCCTTAGCAGGCCTAGCGATTACCAATGTAAATTTCCCCGATAGACCACTTTCGGCCCAGGCTGTGTAAAAACGCAGACACTGTTTTGAAGCCTGCGTCGCTACGTAAAATCTGCCAATGATTGGTGTATCAGCGGAGCTGAAATTTGCGTAGGAACGCGATTTTCGTTCTGGTTCTGACTGTCAAACCTGCTCTAAACCGTTTTTACACAGCCTCGGCCAATAGCTGCCGGTCAGCAGTGGCAGAATTCGGCCAGATGCAGGCACCGTAATGCCCGGATGCAGCTGAGCCAAGCAGCTCACCAGCGCGGTTGTTCAATTCACTGCGAGGATAGAGGTGACGCCTTTCGTACCTGGGGGTATCGCCTCCTGACCCTGCACATGTAGGCTCTCTATAAGTCAGGGGAACGAAACAATTTCTTTTTCAGCAAACTGATTTATCGAATCAGCCTTAAACTTCTTATGACGCTCTCGATGAGCAGGCTTATCAGTCTTTATCAAACCACTCAGGAGCTTGGCTTTAACAACCGGATCGTTATACCCAACTATCATCTCAACCGCCCCAAATGCATCAACAACCCAGCTTTTTATCTCATCACTGATCCCATAGTTATGAGCAATCTCAAACTCTGACAAATTTAGGTCCAACTTTCCACCTTGCTCCATGATACTTACAGAGAAATTATCCTCTGTAACCACCTCGCCAATTGAGGTCATCAGATGGAAAACGCGATGCTGGCCCACCCCCCTCACAAAGGGATGCTCATGCTCAGTCATGTCTTTATTTTTTTTATATGACTGATTGCAGGTTTTTCCCGACGGGATCAAATTCGACAACGTTACGGCCAGGAACGGAAATTTTGTGCGAGGATAAAAATGATCTAAATCCGTCCGAATCTTAGTCCGCTTCCCTTTTGTCTGTATGGGTTCATCATTGCAATACAAACAGACATAAATTTTCCATTCATCTACAATGTCATGGCCTATATTTGCCGAGAGCGCCGAATAGTTAAATACACTTTCGAATGAATTAACCCAGTCCGGAAATATTTCTTTGTGATTTTCCGTTGCAAGTGTATTTCCTTGCTCGGTTTTCTTTATAATTTTCAGTGCCGCCCGCTTCTTAGCAGCCGTATTGGCGCCTTGCAATTGAGTCAGTAAGCTTGTCATATGTGTCATTTCAGGAGCCGCAATAGGCAGCAGAAATTCAATTGCCTCTGCGCAAATTAAATCTATAACGGCTTTACTCTCAGCGGAGCGTATTTCGTAAGCATGAATATCATCAGGGATAGGCACGCCATTTAGAAGCCTGGCGGGCCAATATCTATCAGCAATCAACGGAAATCTATCATAGACATCATCTATATGACCCAAGAGATCCTCTGGCCGGCAGGTCAAAAGATCGGCGACCTTTGCAGGAGTGAAAAACTGCTGGAACTCATCGCGATGCGCAGCAGGCAGTGTTTGAGTATATGCAATCATTTGCCGCTGCGTAGGAGTTACAATTTTAAGATTGTAACTATCTAGCAAGGGAGCGCTGGGTGAAAACTCAAACTTAATCATTTTTTAACAAATACTCCCGTACAAACTTATTGCCCATCTTCTTGATTAGCTCCTTATCAAGGCTGCTCAAATTTTGTGATTCAGCTTTTTTAACAAGAGATACGATGACTTTTCGAGAGTGCTCGCCAACCGTAGCAGTTAAGTGCATTCCATCAATAAATAAGCTGGTTATATTGGTTCCAAATCCAAGCGATTTTTTCACCTCAACCTTGCCTTTATTATTTTTTGCAAGTGATGTAATGTCTTGAGGAAGAAAGTCACTTACAATAATTGGTGAGTGCGTAGTGATCACTATCTGCGGACTTGATCTACCCCAATCTAAACGATCTAACAATTCAAGGTATGAATTTAGAAAGCTCCTCTGCCATTCCGGATGAAGATAAAGATCCGCTTCATCAATCAGTATGATATGGCTTGCACGCCCTGATTTTTTTGAACAGTTGTAGGTTTCTGAGAAGAGATGTGCATAAGCCATTTCCCCCGTGCTGATGCCTCTCCACCCCCAGTTTATATTCGATAGAATATTTCGCGGAAGCCTCGAAGCCAAATAAACAACTTTACTTGCAGGAGTGAAGTCATCTATCAGAACCACTAGCGCTCCATTTTCCTCGATAGATATGCGGCCCAAACACAAGCACTCTGCAATATCACGAAGAATCTGTAAATATTCGGAATAAGTCGCTTGGATTTTATCCACATCTACATCAATTGAGCTAAAGCGAGGATGCCGTCCATTTTTACTAGTTTCGCTAAATATCTGCCAGTTCTCTTCGTATCTCAAAGCTTCTAAAGCATGCGAAATACTTCGAGAAAAATTTAGATCATCGGTAGAGAGTGCCTTCATAAAGTATACATGCATTACGGCGAGCATTAACGACCGCTTGCCACCAGAGATTGCGGCTAGCTCGACGATAATTGATGTACAAAGCGCCTCAATCAAATAATCATAAATACTATTCCTTCCAGATTGAATTCTAGACTGCATCTTTTCAAGAACAACGCCATTGGCAGTCATCAAGTCGCGACGACAGTTTTCATCATATACATCAGGTCGAACCAACGCCTCCAGCTTTCTGAATGAACTCTGAATTTTAAATTCGAACCCGACATCGTGAATGGCGTTCTGATCCGCTTGATTCCAGCGTAGATAGTCAATCAGATTGTCGAAATATTTCTTTCGTAGGCGATTACTCGCAGTATATTGCTCCAGCGATCTTTCCTGTATCAGTGAATGCTTGAATTTTTTTGCATATCCTAACTTTGACTGGGCAGCAGAAACATTGTTTATTTTAACCAGAGAAACTTTGTGAGATTTGGCGAATACCTCGTAGTTATCGTGCTTGTTAAATGGGAGCGGGCAATATAAAACGTCATAGTTTATCTGGCAAATATGTATTCTTGATTCGCAATCCAAGAATACAAGAACACCGCTAGAGTCCGTAGGGAAGTACACAGTCTCAAGAAAATCCAGGATCGAACTTTTTCCAACTCCATTGGCACCGATTATTGCAGAGCAGTGATATCCTTTGTAATAACCACAAGTGTCTACTCTATATTCTGCGTCAACATTCTGATCCTGAACATTGCACACAATCTCGCCGCCCACGGAAATGTTCAGATTCCGGACAGCCTTATGTTCTTTAATGTATATGTGAATTAATTTCATGCTATGACCTACATCGCGTATACGCTTTCCCCATTAGAGGTCAGCCATATCACCCGGATCTAAATTCGGCTGTCCAGGGTCGCCCTTTTCTCCGAGGATTTTCTTGATCACCTCTCTGGCCTGCGGAGTAAGCGGAATATTTATACTTGTTAGGTCTCCATCAACTGTAATACGCTTCTTGTTGTTTGCGTCAGCGTAGCTTATTGCTTCTAGATTAACACTGCACTTGAAGCCGCCTTGAGGGTCAGTGATCTCAACATTTTGCAAAAGCTGAGCACTAACACGAGTAGGTTGGAATCTTTCGCTAATTGTGTAGTCACCCTCATTTACAAAACCACTGAAGCCATCAATTTTATTTGACCCCAAAGGCAGTGAGTCATTTATAACTTTTTGAATATCTTTAATTGATACAGAAAGGTTTTTCTTCGCGGCGACCACAAGATGCGCAGTTACACCTTCCACAATTTTCAACCGGCGCAGTTCGGGTATAGCTGGATCAGCTAGGAAGTCCAGCACGGCAGCGCGAACCTGCTCCACGCTATCTCGATTGGGTATGTGATCGGCGCATCCGAAGGCATCCTTTAAAAAGGCACTCTTCGACTTTCCGGTAATAAATTTCAGATATGCATCCCCATCGTTTAGGGGGAAGGTTTCTTTAAAAAGTGTTAAATCAAACATTGCCGCATGACGAAGTTCACTAGTATTAATACTCGTGAGATCAACTGGCTGAAGATCTGAATCGAAGTCGAAACCATCTTGCTTGCCTACCAACACCGCTAGAAACCTACCAACGTCATCGGGATCGTTTTGAGTCTTATAATGCACCATTACCAGGTGCCCCAAAGTCAAAGTGCCGCGAGCTGGCAAATTAGCCTCATTGCAGGCATTGTTAACAAATGCCTCAACGAGCTGTTCGAAGCTTAATTCCCCGCCTAAAAACTCCAGCAAGACTTTTGGAGCTATGTGCATATTATGAGGTGAGAAATAACCGTGAAATTTGTTGTTTTTCGCGAACTTTCTTTCGATAACATTAACGAATTCAATGGCGGTATCTTTGGTCAGATCCCAGCTTTTGCCCGTCTTGGCATCGTAATAGGTCAACCCCTTGTTTTGGGTTTTAAAAAGATCCGCCGTAATCGCATTCAATACAATCATCTGATGTTGAGATGATTGAGCAGAACTCTCAGGAATCATATTCTCTTCGGGCATATTCAAGGTAAATTCCTTTTAAAGTCTTTGGACGGCAGACCTCATCGCCGGGAGAAAGCTAATAGTAGAGGTCTTAAAACGGATGCTTATGATCGCGACACCGGATCGAGAATAGCCTATCGCCACCATCAAGCCAATTACCTGCCCCGAGATTCAGCGAGGGATTGGTTCTACGACCAAAGGTGCTCTACCTTCTCGGTACTGTGGTCGAGTGAGCCCGCTCTGCTGGAAGCCACGATCATTCCCATTCTGATCATCGATGGGCAGCAGTGTGGCATTCAGGCATGCGAGTTTTCCACCATTTGGCCGAGGCTGTGTAAAAACAATTTTCAGCGCGACAGGTACTCAAAACCGGGCTGGAAATCGCGCGTCTACGCAAAATCCACATCTGCTGATGTGCCGATAAATTTCAGATTTAACGTAGACGCGCACACTGCAATTTTGGCGAAGCGTTTTTACACACTCTGGGCCGATAGCAGTCACTCACGGAAGGGGCATAACGATCCTAGGACCACCATAAAAATTCCTACACAAACCTCGGAATCCCTCACCTTTCCCGCCGTTCTGATGAGGCCTATAGTCCATCTCGTCGCCCAAAATGGCGATTCGGGTTTGGCGACCCGAGATACGAATGCGAGGGCCGCCTGCTCATTTGCAGGCGTCGTCGCAACTGCAAAACCGCTGTACTATGGCGGTTGCGCGCGGGAGACCTTCGGGTCTGCCGGTTACTCGTTCCCGGTTCGCCAACCTGCGCGCAACTGCCACCCTATTCGTTTGGCGACGATCTGTTGGCGGTCTCATCTAACTGAACGAGATCTCCCCTATGGAAAGATACATGCCCCTCACCGGAATCGACCTGATCCCGGCTTCCCTGCTCATCGACACCCAAGCCCCACTCGACGTCCTGCAAGCCATGGCCGATTACCGCATTCGAACGGTCACGCAGGTGCTGGAAAACATCGCCTACCGCGCCGAACTCGGTTGCGACACGGTGGTGTTGAAAGACTTTTCTCAGCTGTTAGTCATTCCGTTACGCGACGGCTGTGACTTGATGGACGTGATCGGTCGACGCTTACGAGCGCAGGTGCAGGAGTAAGTAAAAACGGGCGCCTCAATGGGCGCCCGTTTTTCTGCAATTGCGATCTGTGCGTAAACGCGGCTGACGGATCCTTTCGTGAGCCCATTGACCGAAGTCATTTCACAAAAAATATGTGAAATAAAATGTGAAGATGATTCTTGTTTTAAGAGCCTACAAAACCTCTGGAGGCCAGTAAATTAGCGCTTCCTCATCAAGTCAGTATGTGAAATAAAATGTGAAGACTTTCATACGGTAGAAACCGCTATGTGCGGTCGGCCAGGGCGTTGGATTAAATGGAAACGGGCGCCATCAAGGCGCCCGTTTTTTGTGTCCATGATCAAAGTGGTTCACCAGCACCCAACAGACGGCTGACCTTCCCTCAGGAAGGCAAAGACCGCATACCCAAGCCGTTCAAGCAGCCCCTTGAAATCACAATCAAGCCCTCCGCGTCGAGCAATACTCCACAATCAGCTGAGTAACCGCCGCCACAATCGCCTGATCCGCTTCAGGCGAGGTGAACAGCCGACATTGCGCATCCGGCAAATCCGGCAACCCTTGTTCTACTCCAACAACCGCCAATCCTTGCCCCAACTGACTGAGTGGCATGGGCGCTACCGCGAAGCCTGACAGGGCCGCCGCCCGCAACCCGGCAGTGCTGCTGCACAACATTGCCGTGCGTTGGGCGATCCCCGCCTGCGCCAGCCTCGTCAGTGCGGCCTCGCGATAAGGGCACGGTTCGGGGAACAGGGCCAGCGGCAACGGCGTGGGCAACCGGGCGACGGGTTGCGCCGACCAGGCCCACACCAGCGGTTCTTGCCATAGCAACAGCCCCGCTTCGCTGGTTTCGCACAGCGAACCGATGACCACTTCCAGATGCCCTTGCTTCATCAGCGCCAGTAACGTGCCCGGAATGTTCACCTGCACCTCGATCTTCATCCCGGGGTACTGCGCTGCGAAATCCTGAATAGTGCGCAGTAATCGAGACTCGACAAAATCTTCGGACACGCCGATCCGCAGTCGCCCGTGAAACGGCGTGCGTGTCAGGTCTGTCCAGGCATCACGGTTCAGCGCGAGGATCGTGCGCGCATAAGAGACCAGGCGCTCGCCATCGGCCGTCAGTTGCTGGGAACGGGTGGTGCGCGTCAACAGGGGTTTACCAATCTGTTCTTCCAATCGCCGCACATGGCCACTGACCGCAGACTGAGTGAGGTGCAGCTTCTGGGCTGCACGACTGAAGCCGTCTTCATCGACGACGGTGACAAATGTCTTGAGCAGCAGAGCATCGAACATAGTTTTATACGTGATCAATTGAACAGGAATTTACGATTTATATTTCAAATACAACTATGTTGCAATGCTCTCACCTGCCCTGCTTCCCCATCATCCAAGGTGTGCCATGACGACTCTTCTCCATATTCAGTGTTCGCCACGCAAGCAGCGTTCGGCTTCCCTTGAAGTCGCCCGCAGCTTCATTGCGCGTTATCAAGCAAACACTCCGGACACCGAAATCATCACCCTCGACCTCTGGAACATGGCGCTGCCGGAATTCGATGATCTGGCCATGGAGGCCAAATACGCCGGGCTCAATGGCGCGCCGTTGACCGCCGCACAACAAGACGCCTGGAACACGTTAAAAGAGTTGGCCAGTCACCTGCATCGCGCGGATGTACTCGTGATGTCCGTACCGCTGTGGAATTTCAGCATCCCGTACAAACTCAAGCATTTCATCGACCTGGTATCGCAGAAAGACATTCTGTTCAGCGTTGACCCGGAACGCGGTCTGGAAGGCATGCTGCACAACAAACTCGCCGTGGTGATGTACGCCCGCGGCCTGGATTTTTCGGCGCAGTCGAGCACACCGGCGGAGCACTTCGACTTCCAGAAGCCCTATGTGGAAGCCTGGCTGAAATTTATCGGCGTCACGGATGTGCATTCGGTGATTGTGGAGAAAACCATCCTGGGGGAAGACGTTGACCGGCGCGCGCGTGAGGACGCGACTCAGCAGGCCAGGAACCTGGCAGACAGGTTCAAGTGAAGTAAATGAACTTACTCTTGCCGGACAATATCGACCGAGATCTCCACCGCCGCAATCGTGCCTCTGTTCTCAAGCCAGTGTGTGGTGTTCCTGTCCTCGGGCCAGCCCACTCCCGGCCCGTAATCCGTGGCGACTCCATTTCGATGGTCGGTGATCGTTCCTTGCAGAATGTAGACGGTGCCGGGTCTGTCTATATGGTTGTGAATCGGCCCGAAGACGCCTCCAGGCTCGATGGTCACCTTGCGCATTCTAAGTTGGCGCCCCGCCATACCCTCGATCTCAGGCCCCAGGTCAATCGTTGCAAGTAACGTCACCGTAACGCCTTTCGTCTCGGGTGCAGCCTGTTCGTTGCTCATCGCGCGCTCCCCTCTGTACGTACAGGGCCTAACTAGAAGTAGAGACGCTAAAAGGTGTGATCAGTCGGGAGGCGACAAAGGGTCGTTTTCAGTCGGTCGCGACAGGCTGAAATTCGGCAGCCCGAGCCGCGCTCGAGGCGTCATCGCAGACTATTCTTGATCTGGGTAACCGACCGGTCGCACCGAAGGAGGTCACTCGTTTATGCACTGTGTCCTTTTCGAAATCCGCCGCGGTTCGATCTGATGCATGAAGGCAAATCGATCCGCGCCGTCATCGAGTTCCGATGAACTACCGGTCTGGGGCACGGCCCCAGGCACTTTTGTCTAACCCCCTGAAACGGAGACGCCAGCATGAGCACCTTGCAACTTCACCCTGCACTGGACAATGGTATCCAACCCGCCGCCGCGAATTTCACAGGTGGCACCCTGCAATGCCAGTGTGCGACCGACAAGGTCGAGGTCAAGATCGACGCACAAACTCTGCATAACCACGCGTGCGGCTGCAGCAAATGCTGGAAACCGCAAGGCGCGACATTCGCCGTCATCGCGGTGGTGCCTCGAGATAAGGTCAGCGTCATTGCCCACAGCGAAAAACTGGCGATTGTCGACGAAACCGCCACCATCCAGCGGCACGCCTGCAAGCAGTGTCACGCCCATCTCTTTGGGCGTATCGAGAACAAGGACCATGCGTTTTATGGCCTGGACTTCGTCCACACCGAGCTTTCGCCACAGAGCGGATGGGCTGCGCCGGGATTCGCGGCGTTCGTGTCCTCCATCATCGAAACCGGCACACCGCCAGCGCAAATGAAGGCCATCCGTGAGCGCCTGCGCTCGATCGGCCTGGAACCCTATGACTGCCTGTCCCCGGACTTGATGGACGCACTGGCGACTCATGTCGCCAAACAGAAAGGCCTGCTCCCCGCCGCGTGATTGATCGGTCGCCGCGGTTTTTTTCCGGACCGCGGCTCCGATTCACCTTTGATGTTGTGCGCCCGACATAATTAACTTAGCGCCATGCTATCAAGCAACGTCAAACAAGCAACGTCAAAAACCCAATCATTTAGCGAACTCCTCGCGACTGGAATTTTTTCATGGCGTGAAGTGTAAAGTGCAAAAGGTGTCCTAGACTACAGGCTTAAATGGTCTGATTTCATGATTTTTTCACCGCTGAAACTACTGGATTTTTATATGAATTCAGACAGCCTTCAGACGCAGCACTGCCTTTATAGAATGCCCTCTATCGACCCAAGAGCGGGATGCGAATATGAACAGTAGTTCCGTAGCGGGCTCTCGATTCAGCGTACTTGATGGATGGCGCGGCATAAGCATCTTGCTTGTCTTGGCATGCCACCTGCTACCACTTAGCCCAAAGGCTTGGCAATTTAATGCCGCCGCAGGCGTTATGGGAATGGCTATATTCTTTACGTTATCGGGTTTCCTGATAACAAATTTTCTGCTCAACAGCAGCAGCGTCGTTGATTTTTTAATCCGCAGAATCTTTCGGGTTGTACCGCTCGCCTGGTTGTACATGCTCATTGCTTTACCTGTCATGAACAGCACTTCGGATTTCTACATCGCAAACTTTCTGTTCGTTGCCAACTGGCCGCCTATGTGGCTTGGCAGTGTAAACGGCCACCTATGGAGTTTGTGCATGGAGGTCCAGTTTTATTTCGCCATCGCTTTGCTGGTAGTTCTGATGAGAAACAAGTGGGTAGTGCTAATCCCTTGTCTCTGCATCGCCGTCACGATGTACCGAGTCATGAATGATGTCCATGTTGCAATCAATACTTATTACCGCATTGATGAAATACTTTCCGGATGCATACTTGCACTGATCTACAACAACAGACTGGGTAACATCCTTGACAAACTTCCGACACAAACGGGGATTACGCAAATATCTTTATTCCTCCTGTTTGTCTTGTCCTGCCATCCCGATGCGGGCTTCATGAACTACTTCCGCCCCTATCTTGCCGCAGCAATGGTGGGGAGCACGTTACTCAATAGCCGGACACGAGTTGCCCAGCTTCTGAATAATCGCGCTCTATTTTATATCGCCACCATCTCGTACGCTCTCTACGTTGTTCATCCGCTGCTAATACATACTTGGCTGGGTAGCGGAGACACCGCCATAAAATATTTGAAGCGCCCTTTGTTGTTCGCCGCCATTTTTCTCACCGCGCATATCTCGACCTTCTATTATGAAAAATGGTGGATTGCTTTTGGTAAGAGATTTGCCAAGAAAGTAGCTAGCCAATCTGTTGCATCGGGTGTTTCGTAGTTTGTGGTCTGCCGGAGAAGATGTCCGGACTAGACTCGCTCATCCTTGCAGCCCTGCCATACTGTTCAACATGACCAGAGCAACCTTCCGCTTCTACGAGGAGCTCAACGATTTCCTGCCGGCCGAACGGCGGCGGCAGTCCTTCACTTGCGAGTGCGCGCGAGCGGCGACGGTCAAGCACATGATCGAGGCGCTCGGGATACCGCACACGGAGGTCGAGCTGGTGCTGCTCAACGGCGAGTCGGTGGGCTTGGAGCGGGTGATTTTCGACGGTGACCGGCTGGCGGTGTATCCCAAGTTCGAAGCGCTGGACATCAGCCCGCTGCTCAAGGTTCGTGCGCAACCTTTACGGGTGCTGCGCTTCGTCGCTGATGCGCACCTTGGCGGGCTGGCCAACCTGCTGCGCATGAGCGGCTTCGACACCCTCTACGACAATGGCTTCGAGGATGGCGAAATCGCCGAGATCGCTGCGCAGCAAGGACGCATCGTGCTAACCCGTGACCGCGAACTGCTCAAGCGACGGATCATCAGCCACGGCTGTTACGTGCATGCCCTGAAACCGTCGCTGCAGCTGCGCGAATTGTACGAGCGCCTCGACCTGGCGCGTAGCGCGCGGCCATTCAGCCTGTGCCTTCATTGCAACCTGCCGCTGCACGAGATCAGCGCGGAACTGGCCCGGTCGCAGGTGCCGCCACGCGTTGGCGCCCTCTATTCGCACTTCCTGCGCTGCGACGCCTGCCAACGGGTTTACTGGGAGGGTTCGCACTGGCGCGGCATGTGTGCACTGCTGGCACCTCTGCTGTACCGATAGCCGAGCGCATCGGGCCGCCTCTACGACTTGAAGCGCCCCACCAGCCCGTTCAGTTCATTCGAGAGGTGCTAACGCCGGCCTGAGTCTGTGCTGCTCTTCTGCTGCTGCCGATATCTGCAGGTTCTGATCCCTGATTTCATTGACGGACAACTGGATGCCTTCAAAGCTGTCACGTGCGCTCTCGATCGAAGACACACTGGCTCGCGACAGGTCCAGGCAACTTTCCATCTTCTGCGAAACTTCCTGGGTCTTGCTGCCGAGCGTGTTGAGCAACTGGTCGATTTACCCGGTGGAGTCGGACGAAGATAAGCAGGGTTGAAATTACTTGGGAAACAATAGCGTAAACGCCACCCGAAAACCCCAGCCCTCAGCGCCATCTTTCGGGCTGTCAACCCAGTAGCGCGGCCCTGCTTGCAGGCTCATGGGTTGGTGGCCCACTTTAAACAACTGGGTGACGAACAGGTTAATCGGCACTGACCATTCGCGGGTTTGCCAGTCGTAGGTGGATTCGGTGTTGATGCCGTAGGTTGTATAGGTATGGGTGGTGTAGCTGAAGAAAGGTTGCAGAAAGGTTTGGTTGATTTTGTTTTTGTCATCGGGCGGGCTGTTGCCCAGCGACCAGATGTGGTTGGCCAGAATACCGCGGGTCCAGCCATTACTTTGTTTGAGGGCAACCACGGTGGGCCCCGCCCCCCATTGTTCACCGCTCAACAGCTCGTCGCTGCCAATCGGCACCAGAATCGCCGGCCCAGCCCCCCAAATCCAGCCGCTTGCGGTCGGGTGTTTGGGTGAAAAGAAGAAACTCTGGGTCACGTCACCGATACCGGATTTGTCTGCCTGCCCGCCAGGTACCAGGCCATGCTGATCGATGATCGGCAAGATGGTTAGCCCGACTTCGGGTCAAATAATTGCCAAAGCAATCACAGACAGGAATTGAAGGCGTTTACTCATCAGTAGCTCCTTCCCGATATTGAGAATATGGACTACCACTTATGTGTGACCGAATCGGTCCCCGTCAGCTTAGTTCAGGTTTTCTCGACTATGGTTAGTTCGACCTGAGAGGGTGCGTGGTGCGCCGTGAATGACCCATGCCCTATGACCTCCAGCTACCCTTAGTCGAAAGTGGATATTTGCCGAGGTTAATCAGATGCAAGTCAAAACAGCTGCCCTGCCTGCCTTTACGCTGTTTACCTTGTGCTGCCAGCAGGCGTATGCGGGCGGCATCATGCTCTACGAAATCGGCACCGATAACGCCGGCCTCGCCAACGCCGGCGCCGCCGCCCGCGCTCAAGGCCCGTCGACCATCGCCAGTAACCCGGCGGGCATGAGTTACCTGCCGGGCACACAAATCACCGGCGGCTTGCAGGTGCTCTACGGCGACCTGAGCTTCGATCGCGACGCCGGCACCAATGTCCCGGGCAGCGGCAGTGGCAATGCGCTGGACCCGATTCCCGGTGGCAGTTTCTTCATCAGCCATGAACTGGATGACCACTGGAGTGTGGGTTTCGGCCAGTACGGCGACTTCGGGCTGGCGGTCAATTACGACAATGACTGGTCCGGGCGCTACTTCGCGCAGAACGCCAGCCTCCTCGGTTTGTCCCTGGTGCCCAGCGTGGCTTACCGCTTCAACGAGCAGTGGTCGGTGGGCGTTGGCGTAAGAGCCATGTACGGCATGTTGCAAGCGCAAACCGCCATCGACCGCTCGCCTTTCGGCTTCACCGACCGTGGCGATGGCCAGTTCAAGTACAAGGACAAGGATTGGGGTTTTGGTGCCAACGTGGGCGTGATTTACGCCCCGCAACCGGGCACGCGCATCGGTCTGACTTACACCAGCAAGGTCGACCTGGAGTTCGAAGACGGGCTGGACGTCAAGGGCGATGGCCGGTTGCTGGAGCGAGTCAATGGCACTAACACCCAACTGGATATGACGGTGCCGCAAACCGTCACCTTGAGCCTGTTCCAGCAACTCGACCGGCAATGGGCGTTACTGGCGTCGGTCAACTGGCAGGATTGGTCGGAGTTCGGTGACATCGCCGTGCAGGTCGACACCACGGCGTTCGGATCGCAATCGAGAACTGTCGACGCCGACTTCAAGGATACCTGGCACCTCTCCCTTGGCGCGCAATACCAGGCCACCGAGCAACTGTTGTGGAATGTCGGCGTGGCGTATGACAGCAGCGCCGTCTCGGACAGCAACCGCACCTTCACCGTGCCTATGGGCGAATCCTGGCGCATTGCGACAGGAGCCACCTATGCTCTGAACAAGGACACTGATGTCAACGTCAGCTGGGCCATGGTCTGGCTTGGCGACATGCCGGTGGACCAGACCAAATCCGTATCGGGCACTCGAACTTCCGGTCAGTTTGACAGTGCCTGGATTCAAGCCTTGACCGGAAACATGACCTGGCGATTCTGATCTCCAGCCAACGAAATAAGACGACTTTAACCCAGGAGCACCTACCGCTATGAACTTGCCCCGAAAATTGCTCGTCGGCGCCACACTGGCCGGTCTGTTGCTTGGTGGTTGTACCTCAAAAGTCACCGAACAAAACCAATACTCCGGCTTCCTGCCTAACTACAACAACCTGGAAGAAGTGACGACCACCAGTGGCGAGAAAGCCATGCGCTGGGTGAGCCCGTCATGGAATCCGAATGCGTACGACACGGTAGTGTTCAACAAGCTGGAACTCTATCCGGCGCCCAAACCCAACGAGCGGGTCAACCAGCAGACGCTGGACGAATTGCAGAACTACATGACCAGCAAGGCCAAAGGCGTGCTGGGCCAGAAATACCGGGTAGTGTCCAAAACATCCGCTGCACCGGGCGGCTCAAAACCCCTGATCCTGCGCGCAGCGATCACCGGGGTGAGCGCCTCCAACGAAGGCATGAAGTGGTATGAAGTGGTGCCGATCGCGGCCGTGGTCGGGGCGACGCAGGCAGCTACCGGTCACCGGGATCAGGACACTAACCTGTTCATCGAAGCCGAGTTTATCGACGCGAAAACCAATCAGACCGTGGCCAAAGTCGTACGCAAGGTATTTGGCAGCCAGCTGTCGAACGAGAGCGAGAAAATCACCACCAAGGACTTCAAGGCCGCGATCGACAAATTGAACGCCGATCTCTGGGCCTTCATCCGCAGTTGACTCCTGTTTCAACCGCCAACAAACGTTGGCGGTTGAATAAACCTCAAGCAAAGGGTAGCTGACATGTGGACCCCTTCATCGCTTCGACTCTCAAGATTGCACAGACCGTTACTCATCGCAGCCCTCATCACCAGTGTGCTTGGGCTGAGCGCTTGCGCATCGGTAGATGCGCAGACGACCGCTTACGTCGGGGTCGAGCATCCCGCGCCGACCCTGCCCAGCGAAGTCCAGGTATTACGCGCAGAACCGACGCGCCCCAATGTGCGGTTGGGCGAAATCCTGATCGATGCCACTGTCGATCCTGCGCCGCCGATCACCCAAGTTGAACAAAAGTTGCGTGAAGAAGCCGCCAAACTTGGCGCAGACGCGGTAGTCGTCGTTTACGACCACATTCAGCCCGTCGCCGCTTACGTGACAGGTCTGTTGTGGAGCCGTGACATAGAAACGATCCAGGGACGCAAGCTAAAAGGCATTGCCATCAAATACCAATAACGAGGTGCACAACAATGAAAACTGTCCTGTCCTGGCTGTCGCTAACGTTGGCCACTGTGTTGATCAGTGCCTGCTCCGCCGTGGGATCAACCGATGGCGGTGCCGGTGAAATCGAGATTCGCTCAGGGAAGATCGAGCAGATATCGCTGACGCAGATGCAGACCAATCACGACAGTGGCGTCGGCGCCGTACTCGGAGGCCTTGGCGGACTCGGTATCGGCAGCCTGATCGGTCATGGCACCGGGCGCGATGTCGCCATGGTTGCGGGTGCTCTCGCCGGTGCTGTTGGCGGTAATTACGCAGAGAAGAAAAAATACGACCAACCGATCGAGGCGCAACAGATCATCGTGCGGGTAAGAAGTGGCGTGTTGGTATCGGTTACACAACCGATCAATCCATCCCTGGGTAAAGGTATGAACGTTTATATCCAAGGCTCAGGTAATGATGCCCGAGTGGTACCGCAAGGCGGTTAAACGGCTGGGGCATGCCTCTCTGTAAACCTTCTTTCCGAAACCCTGAATTTTTTTGCGGCACGGTTTGGGATGAGTTGCTTCCCGATCAGCCAGGGTGAATCGGTAGACCCATCTTCGGTAGCCCCCCATGAACTCGTACTTCACGCTGTTCTTCGGAATGTTCACCACCCTACTGGCAATCATCAATCCATTGGAGGCGATCCCTGTTTTCTTGGGCCTGCTACAAGACAAGGACGCCGCCGAACTGCGCCGAGTGGCACGCAAAGCGTGCCTCTACGCGCTGCTGCTGATGTTCTTCTTTCTGATCTTCGGCAACCTGCTACTGCGCCTGTTCGAGGTGCCCCTCAGCATGATTCGGGTAGTTGGCGGGCTGATCCTGATGCGTATCGGCTTCGAGCTTTTCGCCCCCTCGCCCAATAGTAGCCTGATTCCCAGCGGCGCCAAGGGCGACCAGGATATTGCCTTCATCCCCATGGCCATGCCGATCATGTTTGGCCCTGGCGCCATCGCCACCGTGATCGGCTTGACCAGCACCATCAAGGATTCCCAACGCGCTGCGCTGTCGTTCGCCGTAGTGGCCCTGGCCATCTGCGCCACGATGTTCACCACCTACCTGTCACTGGTCTACGCCAAGGGCATATTGAAGAAGATCGGCCCGCAAGGCATAGACGCCGCGACCCGCATCGTCGGCTTTTTTGTCTCGGCCATGGGCGTGGGCCTCATTTTCCACGGCACGGTGGAGTTCCTACAGTCGTACGGAGTGCTACTCAATGGGGTGACAAAGTAGGAACTGCAATGACCGCCGAATTTTCCTGTGCCAAATAAGTACTCTTGATCTCTTCAGACATCCCCATCGTCTAGACTTATCCATCCACGAACTGACGTTTGCAGCACCGCAAGGCTGGAGGGTCATCATTACCAATTCTCGCATTTCGAACGAAGTGCAGCGGTAGTCAGATGTAGCTGTACGCCTATATCTATCGATAGAGGAACACGCTATGAGACTTAAACAGATGGTGCTGGTGGGGCTGGCCACCGGTGGCATGATGCTGGGGGCATCTGTGCCCACGCTCACCCAGGCGGCCGACAAAAAACCCAACATTCTGTTCATCATGGGAGATGACATCGGTTGGATGCAGGTCGGGGCTTATCAGAACGGGCTGGGTTTTGACACAACCCCCAGCCTGGACCGGATTGCCAATGAAGGCGCCAAGTTCATGACTTACTACGCCGAGCAAAGTTGCACGGCGGGTCGTAATGCCTTCTTCACAGGCATGACTCCCTTGCGAACCGGCATGATCCCGCCGCAACTACCCGGCAGCCCCTCCTACCTTCGACCTGGCACACCGGCGATCTCCAAGTTCCTGCTCGACCAAGGCTACAACACTGGCGAGTTTGGCAAGAATCACCTAGGTGATCACCCGGACGCACTGCCCACGGCACACGGCTTCCAGGAATTCTGGGGGTACCTCTATCACCTGGATGCCATGCAGCAGGTGAGCTTTCCAGACATCAACAAGAGCCCTACCGAGCAGGGCTTTGCCCCACCGTGCCAGGCGGAACTCATTCCAGGGGTGCCGCCAGTACCAGGCGCAGTCGATCCCAAGACCACCGTTTGTTTGACGCCACCGCGGCCGGTCCTGGCCTGTACGTCCAAGGATGGTTCGGCGCAGAACCAGACGTGCAAGGATGAGGGGCCGCTGACGCTGGAACGCTCGAAAACCGTGGATGAAGAAATTTCCGCCAAGGTGATCGATTTCCTCGACCGCAACGATCCGAAGACGACCAACAAGCCGTTTTTTGTCTGGTACAACCCGGCGCGCATGCACATAACCACCGTTTTCTCGCCCAAGTATGAGGCCATGCTGGGTGAACGAGGGGGTAACGACTGGGGCATCCAGGAAGTCGGCATGAAGCAGATGGACGACAATATCGGCCTGGTATTGAAAAAGCTCGAAAGCATGGGGCAACTGGACAACACCATCGTGGTGTTCACCACGGATAACGGCGCGGAAAGCCAGACATTCCCCGATGGCGGCATGACGCCCTTCAAGGCTAACAAACTGACGACCTGGGAAGGCGGTATGCGTGTTCCGGCGCTGATCCGCTGGCCAGGTCAAATCAAGCCGGGCACGGTATATGAAGACATCTTTGCCTCGTACGATTGGTTGCCAACACTGGTTGAAGTCGCGGGTGGTCCGAAAGGCAATGCACTCAACGAGCAGATCATGGCGGGCAAGTACCCTGGCATCCTCAAGACCAAGTTGCAGGGTGTTAATCAACTCGACTACCTGACGGGCAAGTCGAACAAGTCTGCGCGTGACACGTTCTTGTATTACACCGGGGCTACACCGTCGGCCGTACGCTACAAGAACTGGAAGATCTACTTCACCATGGAAGGCTCCTCTGGCGTTTCAGCGTTGATGGGTCCACAGACATATGGCTGGGCGCAGGTGCAAAACATCCGTAGGGACCCGTTCGAGCAGGCCGTAGGGGAAGATCAGAAGTCGGTGCTGTCGGTCGGCGGAGCATTGGCTGGGGCAAGTACGGCCTATCTCTATAACTGGAACGTGTTACCGGTAGGCCAGCAACTGTGGCTGCAGGAACTTGAGTCCTTTGCAGCGTTCCCACCTCTGCAGTCGCCGGAATCCTACAACCTCACGCAGGTCCTGGAGCAAGTCAAGGCGATGAGCAAGAAGGTTCCAGGCCAGTAGGAGTGTGAAGTGAGAAAGCCAGGGCGCGCTAACCCTGGCTTTCTTCGCTGTACCTGATCAAATCCATCCCGGTTGTGTTGGGGAAGTGATGGCATTAGCGGGGATGCAGGGATTTGTTGGCCAAAATTCACGCACCCGATCGATTGCAGCCCCTCAAAACAGGCAGCTACCGGCCAACTTCTGCCGATGCTGACCGGCAGCCTGGGTCGATTGCAGCCCGTTGCTGACCACTAATCAACGGCCTTCACTTCAACATTAATCCCCATTTAATGCAGATTTTAAGGATGGCTTTCCAAACGCCAAAAACACCGATAACGTAATAAGAACTACAAAATAAATAGCGCTCTCTACATGAACAACTGGCTGACACTGATTCTCGCTTTACCCACCGCGAATGCCACCGAGCGCATGCGAGCCTGGCGTGCTCTGAAAGCCTCAGGTGCGGCGGTTTTGCGCGATGGTGCCTATCTGTTGCCTGATACCGGTGTCTGTCGCGATGCTCTGGCGTCTGTCGAGCGCGACATCCTTTCTATCAATGGCACTGTTTACATCCTGCCCGTGGTCGATCCGGAGGGTGAGCGCTTTGTCGAGTTGTTCGACCGTAGCGATGACTACAGCAAGCTACGCGCAGAGATTGAAGAGTGCCGTGGGCAGCTCAACCCTGAAAACGCAGTGGCCACCACCAAACAAATTCGCAAGCTGCGCAAAAACTACGATCAGCTCACCAGCATCGATTATTTCCCAGGCAAGCCCAAGGAGCAGATTGATTCAGCCTTGCAGGAGCTTGAGACGGCTGTCAGCAGAGCGTTGTCTGCCGATGAACCCCATAGCCGCGACGAGCCCATCACGGCACTCAACCGTGGTGATTATCAACGTCGTGTCTGGGCAACACGTAAGCGTCCGTGGGTTGACCGTCTGGCATGTGCCTGGTTGATTCGGCGCTTCATTGATCCTCAAGCCCGGATCCTCTGGCTGAATACTCCACATGACTGTCCGGCAGACGCGCTGGGCTTCGACTTCGATAATGCGACCTTCAGTCATGTCGGAAATCGCGTGACCTTCGAAACCCTGCAAGCCAGTTTTGAGCTTCAAGAGCCCGGCCTGAACCGCATCGCGGCCATGGTGCACTACCTCGATATCGGCGGCATTCAGCCTTTGGAGGCGGCCGGCATCGAACGAGTGCTGGCAGGGTTGCGCGAAACCATTACCCATGACGACCACTTGCTGGCTGCTGCCAGCGCCATCTTCGACGGCCTGCTCGCCGAGTTTGCGAAAGAGGAACAACCCAATGAGTAAGGTGTTGGCATCAACGGCTGAAGAGGATCTATCGAGGCCGGAGGCGATCAGCTTGTGTGAGGCATTCCGGTTCTGGTTGAAGCTCGGCTTCATCAGTTTCGGCGGGCCAGCAGGACAGATTTCGATCATGCACCAGGAACTGGTAGAACGTCGGCGCTGGATCTCCGAACGACGCTTTCTCCATGCGCTCAACTATTGCATGTTGCTACCTGGGCCAGAGGCTCAGCAATTGGCGACCTACATCGGCTGGCTGATGCATCGAACCTGGGGCGGAGTGATCGCCGGAGTGTTGTTTGTGCTGCCCTCACTGTTCATCCTCATCGCGTTGTCGTGGATGTACATCGCGTTCGGCGAAGTGCCTGTGGTGGCCGGCCTCTTCTATGGGATCAAGCCTGCCGTGACGGCCATCGTGGTGCAGGCAGCACACAGGATCGGCACTCGGGCGCTGAAGAATAATTGGCTGTGGGCGATAGCAGCAGCTTCATTTACCGCGATCTTCGCGTTCAATGTTCCTTTCCCGCTGATCGTATTGGGGGCAGCGTTAATCGGCTATGTCGGAGGGCGTCTGGCGCCTGAGAAGTTCAGAACCGGGGGCCATGGCGCTGCCAAAAAGTCCTTCGGCCCAGCCTTGATCGATGACGACACCCCGCCCCCGGAACATGCCCGTTTCAGCTGGTTCAAGCTGGCGTCGCTCGCCCTGACTGGCACCGTGTTGTGGGCTTTGCCGATGGGTATTTTGATCGTCCTCTTTGGTTGGGAAGGCACCTTGACCCAGATGGGCTGGTTCTTTACCAAGGCCGCGTTGCTGACTTTTGGCGGGGCCTATGCAGTCCTCCCGTATGTCTATCAAGGTGCGGTCGGTCACTATGGCTGGCTTACCCCGACCCAGATGATCGACGGTTTGGCACTGGGAGAAACCACACCAGGGCCGCTGATCATGGTGGTGGCCTTCGTCGGCTTTGTTGGAGCGTACGTCTCACAAGTGTTCGGCGCCGATCATGTATTTCTGGCCGGGGCTGTCGCAGCCACCCTGGTGACATGGTTCACCTTCCTGCCCTCGTTTCTGTTCATCCTCGCCGGTGGCCCGCTGGTGGAATCGACCCACAATGAACTCAAGTTCACCGCACCGCTCACCGCAATCACAGCGGCGGTGGTTGGAGTGATCCTCAATCTGGCATGTTTCTTCGGCTATCACGTGCTGTGGCCGAAGGGCTTCAGCGGCAACCTCGACTGGCCCTCTGCACTGATTGCCATTGCCGCGGCGATTGCCTTGTTCCGCTTCAAACGGGGTGTCATTCAGGTGCTGATGGCTTGCGCGCTTGTCGGCTTGGCGGTGCATCTGCTGCGCTAGAGAGGATGTGATCGGTCGACGTTTACGGACTCAAGCAGCGGAACAAACGAAAACGGGCGCCTTGTCGGGGCGCCCGTTTTGTTTAGGGTTACGTGCTGCGGGTTTTGGTCGCTTGCAGCCTATTCACCCACTGCCGAACGACGTAGGCCATCGCAGCAAGCAGCTAAGCTTTATCAGAAGACCTTCGCGAAACCTTGAAAAGTCTGGAGGCAAACAATGAGCAAACAACCTCAACCCCGGAGCCGCTCCAACCCCCAACCCAGATCTCGCCCGGTAGTGCCTGCCCTGCCCAGTAAGACAGGCACCCAGTCCGGGGGGTTGCGCAGTAACTACCCGCCGAAGAAGTCCAATTGAGCTCAAGCGTGCGGCAGACTTTGCAGTTGAGCCTGTTGTACTTCCCTACCAGCCCTTATGGCTGATCAGTGCGTTCTTTTCGATACCGATGTCCCGGCTTTGCTCAACCCTTTCGTGTTGTGATCGCCTGGTGTCGTGGTCGAGATTGCTCTGGCTTTGGCCACGCCGCGAGTATCTTTGGAATGGGCGATGCCTGAAGTCGTTGGGCCATGACCGCGATCACTATTGCGATCACTGCCATAGTGGTTTCCGCTTTCACCATGGTCGCGAACAGCCTTGCCGGCATGATCGCTGCTCAGTCCATTGCCGCGGCCGTTACTGTTGGCACCGCCGGAGTGATCCGAACCACTGTGGCCGCCGCCTATACCGCCGCCGTGGCCACCGCCATTACCACCACCTCCGTTTCCGCCCCCATTACCACCACCGTTACCGCCACCACCACCACCACCACCACCACCACCACCACCACCACCACCATTACCACCGTCTTTCGCATAGGCGGAGTTCATGATGGACAGGTCAGCAGGGAGTAATGGGGCGGCCGCAAGCATCAGGGCGCAGGACATTACAGCAACGAGACTCTTATTCTTTAAAAGCATGATTGCTTCCGTAGGGTTGGTTGATATCACGAGTCTTATGACGCATTAAGCCCCAGACAGTTCAAGTCCTGCGACCGACGGATGCTGCCAGCGCTAGTGTGCAGCGCTCCGGGTACCCGCGAACGCGCTTGTGCCAAGCCAGCGCCACAAACTTTCCGCATCCTTCACCGCGCCATCTACACGCAGCTCTCGCGACTGCAGAACCTCCCGCGGTGTGCGGTCGCCCGTCCACACCTCGGTCAACGCACGCACGCTGGAGTCCACGACGAGCGTCAGTTCGCGGCCGGGGTCGTCGCGACAGAGGTCTGCCACGCCCTGTTCAACCACGAGCCACCACGCTTGCTCGCCGGGTCGCGCGTCACGGAATCTGAAGTGGATGACCACCGGTCGGGACGGGAACGTCTCGACGCGCACGAACCGGCGCACGTCCCACATGAGCAGGCCCGCGTCGAGTTCGTCATCGCGAAGGCGACTGCCGATCCAGCGCGCGCCCCAATGCCCTAGCGCCATGATGATGGGGCGCAATTCCTCGCCCGCCTCGGTCAGGCTGTACTCCCAGACTTTGCCGGTGGCCGTGCGGTGCACGACGCCAATTTCTTCCAAATGGCGCAGCCGCTGTGCCAGCAGGTTGGTGGACATCCGGGGCACGCCGCGGTGCAGTTCATTGAAGCGCTTGCTGCCGCACAGCAATTCGCGCACGACCAAGGGTGTCCAGCGCTCGCACAGTGCTTCAGCACCGCGCGCGACCGTGCAGAACTGACCGTAGCTTTCGTCCATTGCCTTGGCTCCGCAATTACAACGCTTCAGATTCTGAACTAGCCCCGCCACTTCGCCACGCGCACGCTGAAACCTCGAAAGCCAAATACCAAAGGAGCACGCCATGACCAAGGTAGCCATCATTCAGCGTCCGCCCGTGCTGCTCGAGCGCAGCGCGACAATCGCCCGGGCCGTGCAATCGGTCGCCGAGGCAGCGACGGCGGGAGCCTCGCTGATCGTTTTGCCCGAATCGTTCATTCCAGGTTACCCGTCGTGGATCTGGCGGCTGGCGGCGGGAAGAGACGGGGCTGTAATGGGCCAGTTGCACACGCGGCTGCTGGCCAACGCCGTCGATATCGCGAACGGTGACCTGAGCGAATTGTGCGAGGCCGCCCGGGTCCACGCGGTGACGATCGTGTGCGGCATCAGTGAATGCGACCAGCGCAATGGTGGCGGCACGCTCTACAACAGCGTAGTCGTTATCGGCGCGAACGGCGCAGTGCTCAACCGCCACCGCAAGCTGATGCCAACCAATCCCGAGCGCATGGTGCATGGCTTCGGTGATGCCTGCGGGTTGCGTACGGTGGATACACCCGTCGGCCGCGTGGGCACGCTCATCTGCTGGGAAAACTACATGCCGCTGGCACGCTACTCTCTGTATGCCCAAGGGGTGGAAATCTACATCGCCCCCACGTACGACACGGGAGATGGCTGGATCAGCACGATGCGTCACATTGCTCTCGAAGGCCGCTGTTGGGTGCTCGGCAGCGGCACCGTGCTGCGCGGCAGTGACATCCCCGACGACTTCCCGTCTCGTGCGCAACTGTTTCCCGATCCGGACGAATGGATCAACGACGGCGACTCGGTGGTGGTCAGTCCTCAAGGCCGGATCGTGGCCGGTCCATTACACCGAGAGGCCGGCATTCTGTATGCGGACATCGACGTCGCACTCGTGGCGCCAGCGCGGCGGGCGCTCGACGTCACCGGGCATTACGCGCGCCCTGACATTTTCGAACTGCAGGTGCGGCGCACGCCGGCGACTGCGGTGCACTACATTGACGAATGACGTCCGGCGGTATCGCCTGGCAATTGATCAAGGAGTCATGCCATGAGCATTGAACAGTCTTACAAGGGCAGTTGTTTTTGCGGCGCAGTCGAGTTCACCGTCAGTGGCGAGCCGGCCGCGATGGGCTACTGCCATTGCGAGTCATGTCGGCATTGGTCAGCAGGGCCGGTCAATGCCTTCACGCTGTGGAAACCCGAGGCGGTGCAAGTGACTCGGGGTGCTGACAATATCGGCACCTACAACAAGACACCGCAGAGTTATCGCAAGTGGTGCAAGACGTGCGGCGGGCACATCTTCACTGAGCACCCGGGGATGGGGCTCATCGATGTATATGCCGCGGTCATCCCGGATCTTGCGTATTCGCCAGGCGTTCACGTCCACTATCAGGAGACCGTGCTGCGCATCAAAGATGGATTGCCCAAGCTGAAGGATGTCCCCAACGAATTAGGGGGATCGGGCATCAGCGTGGGCGAATAGCGCTGTTTACACCGGTTGCCACCTTCAAATGGGCATATGGATCATGCCCATTAATCAAATGCACCGTTGAGCACTTCGTAGATGAGCCCGGTTGCCAGCGCGACCAATATCAAGTCGGTGCCAACTTGCTGCCATTCATACCCATCATAATGAGGAAGCCTGCCGATCAACCGGCCGTCCAGTTTTTTGGCAATCCCGGGGGGAAGCGGCTTACCTCGCGCGAGGTTCTTTTGAATGCCGGGTGGCAATGCAGGTCCGGGGCTCCAGTAGTCCCGATACCCACCAACAATTCCAAGAACGCTTGCGTGATTGATGCTTGGGCCATTATCCCAATCGCCGCCTCCGGCGTTTTTGCCCTTGCCTCCCTGGTTGCCATGAACCTGACTGTTTTGCGGATGCCCCTTGCCGTTTCCCTGGCCCTTTCCATTACCAGGATCGGCCAATGCAGTCACTGAACCGGAAACCAGCGCAAGGCATGTAATAGCTGCAATCAATGAGCGAGATCTGAGCATGAGTCGTTCCTTCAGCGTGGCGGGACATCTCTCTGTAATTTAGACGCTATCGACGATGTGGGTTCCATGTTCTCCCATCGACACCCAAGCCCCCACGGCCGGTTTGCAATGGAGCCTATCGAACTGCGCGTCACTTCAGCATTACTTGCCTCTATTTCTGAATAAGGCAGGTCATTCCAGCATGTCGAGGCATACATGAGAAATCGTGAAGAGCGTAGCCGTTTGCCATCACGCCTCCCGTGTTCGACGTCGAACACAGGAAACAATGGGCCGCACGTTTCATCAGTAATGCTCAATGCGCAGTAGCTGTTAGTGCCACGGCATCTGCATCAACGGTTGTTTTTTTATGGCGCCGCCTCGGTCAAAACAACCCGGTAAATTTTCCACACAGTGCATTTCCCGCATAACCATGAAAGATAGGTCCCAGGGTCATCAGAGGGCCGCAGGCATAAAACGGTGATGTTAAAGATTGCCCCTGGTGAAGTTTGCAGACGGGCAATTTCAAGGGGATCGGTACGATCACGGCCCAAAGCGTTACACCACACCACGCCCGCGTGGTCAGGTCGCTATCTGTTTGCTGGTAGGTCAAGGGAATGCGTTCACTTTCCGGTTCCGGTACGGAAACCACTACCCCGACACAGCCAGTGAGAGACAGGGACATGGCGGTTATGGCAGTGACTATCTTTGTGTGGAACTGGAGAGACATCGTTGGTTTCATCCGTAAATCCAATCGTTAGGCAATGGCAGTCGACAGACCTTGTCGAATCACGTTGAGACCGCTCGCAAGGCTGTCAGGGCACAACGATGTTCACTGAGCCAGCTCGAGCAGAAAGCCTACGTGCCCGCGACTTAACCAAGCTGCGTGTACGGGAGACGGCTAGCGGGAGAACGTGTAACGAATTAAGTCACGGATGTTTACCTACAGAGCAGATCCTTATACGATGAAGCCCGCACATACTGCTATCCATCAGGCCCGAGTAAGCTATGGTTATTATGTATCGCAAAGCGGCTTAACAAATTACGCTTTATAGTCACGCAAAATTTTGCGCAGACAAATAAGCGAAAGCTGTATAAAGATTCAATTACTCCTACAATAACATGCAATATCATTGGGCGCCTGAACGATGAATAACACTAGTTTCCTGGCTGACGACTCTAAAACTTTCAGCATCGTTATAGTCAATTACAAAACACCAGAAATCACCAAGATATGCTTAGACTTATTGCACCAGCACGTGGGCAACCACAATGTCCCAATATGGGTAGTTGACAACTATTCCGCCGATGAAAGCACTGAGTACTTACGAACGCTTGACTGGATAAATTTAATCGAGCGCTCTGTTTCTGAACCAGAAGCCGGGCATATCGCGCATGGCAAAGCACTTGACCTGGTTTTGGATCGAGTTGAAACTGATTATTTATTTCTAATGCACACCGATACATTTGTTTTTGATAAAAATGTTTTCCCGATGATGCTAAATAAATGTTTAAAAAATCAAAAAACCGTAGCTGTCGGTTGTGTCGAGCAAATAAATCGCGGTACTGCCAGAACACTTTGGCGCTTTAGCTCACGCCTATTCCAACACCATTTCAGACGCCTGAAAATCTCCATGGGTTTGCGTTCCAGAGATCCAAAACCGTACAGAGAAGTCTACTTGAAAAGTTTCTGCACATTGTGGAACTGCAAACTTATCAAACAGCACAACATGCATTTTTCGATGGATGATCGCGTGCCTGGCTACACCCTCCAAGACCGCATGACCGAGCTTGGCTATGTCGTTGAAATGTTATCACCGCGTAAAATTTTCAGTTATCTGGATCACATGCAGTCCGGCACTGTCGCAGCGGCTGGCAGCTATGGAAAGACTCATAGACGAACCAAAATGTACAATAATATCCTTAAGCGCCTGAAGAAAGACGACAGAAAAAGTTAAGCTACGATAGAGACGCAACGAGCAGTGCGCTGAACGCTGCTTGAAGTCACCCACAAGTCTTTATATGAAGTTATTGGAGCGGTAATGGCACCCATCACTCAAGCACTACCTATGACCCTCTCCCCGGCGCTTGATTTCGACCAGAACGCCGCCAGCGCCTTGGGTTCCTCATTGGCAAGTCGCTATATTCAGGCTACGCCATTTCCGCACATCGTCATCGATAATTTCCTGGATGAAGAGCTGATTGCGAGTATCTGCTCGCACTTCCCAACCGAACCCACCAACAACGAAATGCTCTATGAGCGCGGCTATAAAGGTCAACTAAAACGTCAAATCAGCCCCAACGAATGCCCCCCCTATTTGAAGACTGTTTTCAACGCCTTTAACTCTGCCCCCATGTTGCAGTTTCTTGAAAAGCTCACAGGCATCGAAGGTCTGATACCCGACCCCTACTTTGCCGGTGGCGGTCTGCATGAAACGAAAAGCGGCGGTTTCCTGGGGGTGCACTCGGACTTCAGACTCAACAAAAAGCTTAATGTTGAGCGCAGACTGAATATCATCATTTATCTGAATGAAGACTGGCGAGAGGAATACGGCGGCAACCTTGAACTTTGGGATGTCGACATGAAGACCTGTCTTAAAAAAGTCCTGCCCATTTACAATCGCTGTGTCATTTTCAACACAGACAAAGACAGCAATCATGGGCATCCAGAGCCTTTAACAACGCCAGAGCACATCACGCGCAGGTCTATAGCGCTTTATTACTACACCGCAGGAACCATGGTGATCGATCCCGCGCAAAGAAACAAAACCCACTACAAGCCAAGGCCCAAAGATCGTTTCAGCCTGAAGTACTACATGGGTAAACTAATCAAGAAGAAAAACTAGACTACGGAACACCCGCTGAAAGATTTAGCCAGTCTAAAGTTTCGCCATCTTCAAGGAAGATCATGGCCATTCGATTGACGGAAGCCAAAGACTGGATGCTTTTGAAGCAAGTCCGTCTCGCTGCGCTTTTGGACACGCCGACAGCGTTTGGTGTGAGTTACCAAACGGCCGTTCAATACAGTGACGAGCAGTGGAAAGAGCGAGCCTCGAACTTCTATCTAAAGCAGGGTTTCTCTTTCATCGATGAATGGGAACCTTTGGTCAGTCATCCGCATATCAGGGTTCAGACCATGCTGTGGACTGTACGGAACTGACGAACAGGCGGATCGGGGTCGTCAGTACCGACCCCAAATGGCCTCTCAGCACGCCCACGTTTTCCCGAGTGTCTCCAGACCGGCCTTTTGCAAATCCTGTGCGCTCATCACAACACGGAACTTGCAGGTAGCATTGAAGTTGAGAAAAAAAGGTTCCGCAAAAGCGGGGATGTCGGAGGGGTCTTGTACGTCGACCACAAAAATCCCAGCACGCATGCCATCTTGTTCAGTAAAGTACACCGCCTCCGGTTTGATGCTGTTCAGGATGCGCTCAATAACCTCGCCCACCGTCCCCGCTTTGACAAGGGAGTTGAAGGGTTCGTTAGGGCACTCGACCATCAGTAACATCTTCATCATTCAATCCTCTGTTCCACTTGCAACCCGGTAGTGTCATGAAGAATAGCGAAGCGTGAGCCAACCCTCGGGCCGGGTTACGGGCGGTCATGAAACATGGCGATTTCGGGCTGCTAAAAGCGTTAACCCAAGGATCATCCTGGCCGGATCGGCTTCAGGCTTTTCGCACTGACAATCGGGCCAAAAGCGGTCAATTTCGCTCCATTTCGTCTACCCTCACAAAGCGCCATGCAGCAACCAGCTTGCGCTTGGCGTATCGACATTTTTGCCTTAATGCACCGGAGAATTTTCATGCTCAACCGTACCCTGGCATTGGCTGTCGGCTTGACCCTGTCTTTTTGCACCCTGTTGGCGCAGGCCGCCGACACCCTGAAAGTCAGCGCGATTCCCGATGAAGCCCCCACCGAACTGCTGCGCAAGTTCAAGCCGCTGGGCACCTACCTAGAGCAGCAATTGGGCATGAAGGTCGAGTTCGTTCCCGTGAGCGACTATCCGGCCGTGGTCGAGGCGCTGGCCACCGACCGAATCGATATGGCCTGGCTGGGCGGCTTCACGTTCGTGCAGGCACGCCTGAAAACCGGCAATGCCATTCCGCTGGTACAGCGCGAACAGGACGCCCAGTTCACCAGCAAATTCATCACCGCCGACCCGGCCGTCAAATCCCTCGCCGACCTCAAGGGCAAGACCTTCGCCTTCGGTTCGGTGTCCTCCACGTCTGGCAGTCTCATGCCGCGCTATTTCATGCTCAAGGACGGCATCAAGCCGGAAACCTACTTTAGCCGCGTGGGCTATTCCGGCGCGCATGACGCCACTGTCGCCTGGGTCCAGGCCGGCAAGGTGGACGCCGGGGTACTTAACGCCAGCGTGTGGGAAAAACTGGTCGCCGCCGGCAAGGTCGACACCACCAAGGTCAGAGTGTTTGCGACCACCCCGGCCTACTACGACTACAACTGGACGGTACGCGGGACCCTCGACCCGGCGCTGGCGGCCAAGATAAAGGCCGCCTTCCTGGCGCTCGATCCAGCGAACCCGAAAGACAAGGAGATTCTGGATCTGCAGGCCGCCAGCCGATTCATCGAAACCAAACCCGAGAACTACAAGGGCATCGAGGAAGCCGCACGCGCTGCCGAACTGCTCAAATGACGTTGCATCTGACCCAGGTCAGCCTTACCCACGTTAACGGCGTCCATGCGTTGCGTGGGGTGGACCTGCACATCGGTGCCAGCGAACAGGTCGCCATCATCGGTCCGTCCGGCGCGGGCAAGTCGAGCCTGCTCAACTTGCTGGCCACCGCCCTGCGACCGGACGACGGTGAGCTGCAGGTACTCGGCGAGCGAGCCTGGCAGCTTTCTGCCCGTCAGCGTCAGCGTCTGCGCGCGCGCATCGGTCTGATCCATCAAGCGCCCCCGCTGCCACCGCGCCAGCGCGTGGTCACCGCGGTTCTGGCTGGAAAGCTGGGCCAGTGGGGCCTGGGCAAAAGTCTGCTGAACTTGCTGCATCCGGTGGATATTCCGGGCGCACGCGCGGCATTGGCCAGGCTCGACCTCAGCGACAAGTTGTTCGCGCAATGTCAGCAACTGTCCGGTGGACAGTTACAGCGCGTGGGCATTGCCCGCGTGTTGTATCAAGCGCCCGAGGTGTTGCTGGCCGATGAGCCGGTTTCGGCCATGGACCCGGTGTTGGCCGAGCACACGCTTTCGGTGCTCTGTCGCCATGCCCGGCAGCACAACGTCACCCTGGTCGCCAGCCTGCATGCGGTGGAGCTGGCCCTGGCGCACTTTTCGCGGATCATCGGCTTGCGTGATGGGCAGGTCATGTTCGACCTTGCTGCCAGCGACGTCGACCGCGGGCTGCTCGACAAGCTCTACGCCAACGAACAACTGCAATCCCCACCGATTACTCCGGCGCCCTTGAGTGTGCAGATTCCCCGATGCTGACCCGTGATACCCGAGATCCGGCCACCCGGCCCCGCCTGCTGTTCACCTTACTGGCCCTTGCCTTGCTGTGGCCGGGCATCCACTTCAGCGAATTGGACCTCAGTGTTCTGGTGGCGAGTGACAGTCAGAGCGAGATGGGCCGGTTTGTCTCAGCCTTCTGGCCACCGGCCCATGGCGAGGAATTCGTTGAGCTGTTAGTACAAGCCACTCTGCAGACCCTGGCCATCGCCACGGCCGGCATGGCCCTGGCGTTGTTGTTGGCCGTCCCCGCCAGCCTGCTGGCCAGTCGGGCTCTGTCGCTGTCTGCTGCCTCCCGTGCCGGTCACCCGAGCTATTGGGGTCAGCTGCTGCGTTGGCCGGTACGCGGTTTATTGATCTTCCTGCGCAGCGTGCCGGAAATCGTCTGGGCGCTTTTGTTCGTGCGCGCCGTCGGACTGGGCCCGACGGCCGGGGTACTGGCCATCGCCATTACCTACAGCGGCATGCTGGGCAAGGTCTACGCGGAAATTTTCGAGTCGGTCGACCAGCGCCCGGCGCACGCACTGCTGCAGGCTGGCAGCGGTCGGCTCGCAGCCTTTTTCTACGGGATCCTGCCCAATGTCGCTGCGGAACTGTTGTCGTACACGGTGTACCGCTGGGAATGCGCCATTCGCGCCTCGGTGGTGATGGGCTTCGTCGGTGCCGGCGGTCTGGGCCAGCAAATGGACCTGTCGTTGCGCATGTTCGCCGGAGGCGAAGTGGCCAGTTTGTTACTGACGTTTCTCGTATTGGTACTGCTCGCCGATCAACTCAGCCGCCTGCTGCGCTGGAGGCTGGCATGAATCGCCTGATCAACCTGGTGCTGCTCCTGTGCATCGGCGCAGCGGTGGTCGCCTCGTTCATCTACTTGGGCATCGACCTCGGCGAGCTCGGTGGCAGCGGCAACCTGAAGCAGATGGGCGCTTATGCGCAGCGTTTTCTCAGCCCGGACCTGAGCGCGGGCCACCTGCAAGCCATCGGCCACGGCGCCCTGGAAACCATCGCCATGTCCGCCCTTGGCACCCTGCTCGCGGCGGTATTCGGTCTGCTATTGGCATTGCCCGCGGCCGGGCGCTTCGGCTGGCCATTGCAGAGCCCGTCGCGCCTGGTGCTCAACGCCTTGCGCGCGGTTCCGGAACTGGTGTGGGCTGCGCTGATGGTCCTCGCCGCCGGGCTCGGCCCCAATGCTGGCACCCTGGCCTTGGCCTTGCACACCACCGGCGTGCTCGGCCGGCTGTTCGCCGAAGCGCTGGAAAACACCCCACCCGAACCGGCCGAAGCCATCCGCTTGCAGGGCGGCAATGCCGTATGCGCGTTCTGCTACGGATCACTGCCCAACCTGGTGCCACAGCTACTGGCCTACATCCTGTACCGCTGGGAAAACAATATCCGCATGGCCAGTGTGCTCGGCTTCGTCGGTGCCGGTGGTTTGGGGCAAATGCTCTATGTCAGCCTCAGCCTGTTCCAGGAAGCTCAAGCCAGCACGGTCATTCTGGCCATGCTGCTGCTGGTATTTGCCGTCGACACATTAAGCAGCTGGAGCCGTCAACGCTGGGTCAAGGCCTGACGGCTTCGCAGCACCCGATGGCAAAGAGTTGTTCCAGACTAAGCCAACGGTTGGTGACTGGTCACACAGTGGATACCGCCGCCACCGGCAGAGATCGCGTCGATGTTGAGCTGCACCACCTCACGGTCCGGGTAGAGTTCGGACAACAAATCAAAGGCTTTGGAGTCTGCCGCCCGGTCACCAAACTCGGGCGCAACGACCGCCCCGTTGATCACGAAGTAGTTGATGTAGCCTGCCGCAAAGTCTGGATTGTTGCGGCTGAACTTGCTCTTTCGTGGGTTGAGCGGTGGCGACACGGTATGCACTTGCAGCTTGCGGCCATCGGCATCCGTGGCATTTTTGAGAATGTCCAAATGGGCCCGCGTGACGCTGTAATCGTATGACTGAGGATCGTTGTCGAGGTTGGCGATCACCACGCCTGGTTTGACGAATCGGGCGTAGAAATCGACGTGGGCATCCGTGATGTCCTTACCTTTGATCCCTGGCAGCCAGATGATCTTGCGCAAGCCCAAGCGCGCTTTCAGCTCTTGCTCGATCTCGGCCTTGCTCCAATCGGGATTGCGGTTGGCATTGATCCAGCTGCTTTCGGTCATGATCCCCGTGCCGTGACCATCCACTTCGATACCACCGCCCTCGCCCACCAACTCGCTGCGCAAATGACGGGCTTCCACAATGTCAGCCACAAGTGCGGCAACCTGCGCATCCTCGCCGTGCTGCTGTTTGTTGCCCCAGCCGTTGAAGTTGAAATCCACGGCGCCGAGCTCGCCTTTCCCATCGATGACGAAGTTGGCGCCGATATCGCGCATCCAGATGTCGTCGAGTTCGCTGGTGACGTAGCTGATGTTAGCCGTGCCGCAGTGTTCTTCGGCCAGTTCCCGTTCACGCTCACGACAGAACACGGTCACTGGTTCATATCGCGCGAGGGTGCGAGCGATCAGGCCAACGGCGGCTTGTACGTCGGGGGTGAAATCTTCCCAGATCGCTTCCTGTGCGCCAAAGGCGATGAAGGCCCGCTGATGCCTGTCGCCCTCATCCGGCATTCGCCAACCGGAGGGAGCCGCTTGCGCGCGCAGGGGCGTCAGGCCAAGCCCGATAGACGCTGCCGCGCCCAAACCGGCGACGACCGATACCTGTTTGATGAACTCACGACGCGTCGGCATGTGTTGATCCCTGGAATGTTTGTCTGAAGTCATTTCGCGGTGGCCGTCTTGAATTTGGTCCAGGTGCGCATGCGCGCCCGCATATCGGGTTGGGGAATGTCCTTGCCGGGGATCAGCCGTGCGTAAGTGGCCTCATCGAGGTAAATATCCGGGTTGTTGCGCATGGTCGCATCGACGCTCGGACGTGCCTTGGCATTGGAGGTGGGGTAGCCGGTGAAGTTACTGATGTCGGCCATGTTGTCCGGGCGCATGACGAAGTTGATGAAGGCATAGGCGTATTCCGGATGTTTGGCGTCGACCGGAATCGCCATGGCGTCCATCCACACCGTGGTGCCTTCACGGGGAACACGGTATTGAAACATGGCGTTCTTGCCGGCGGAATCCGCCGTCCGTTGTGCCTGCGTCATGTCCCCGCTGTAACCGAGGGACAGGCACAGGTTGCCGTTCACCAGATCGGTGACCGGCTGCGACTGGAACTTGCGGATGTACGGCCGAAGTTTCAGCAGCAGCTCACTCGCCGCTGCCAGATCTTCAGGCTTGGCGCTGCGTGGCTCGCGGCCCAGATAATTGAGCACCACTGCCAGCACTTCGTCCGGCGAGTCGATCATCGAAATGCCGCAGTCGGCAAATTTGGCAGCCAGCTCCGGTTTGAACAACATGTCGAGGCTGTTGACCGGAGCATCCGGCAAACGCTGTTTGATCTGCTCGGCATTGTAGGTCATGCCGATGGTGCCCCAAGTGTAAGGGACGGTGGCCTGGCGCGAATACTCGTAATGCGTTCGCAGCTTCTGCAAGCCAGGTTCGATGTCATCCAGGGCCGTGATTTTTGACCGGTCCAGCGGTTGCAGGCTGCCGGCGCGCATCAAGCGTTCGGCGACGGTGTCGCCCGGGAAGATCAGGTCATAACCGCTGCCGCCGGCGAGCATTTTGGCTTCCAGCGTCTCACTGCCGTCCATGACGTCGTAGATCACTTTGATCCCGGTTTCGGCGGTGAATTTGGCCAGCGTGTCCTCGGCAAAATAGTCGGCCCAGTTGTACAGCCGGAGGGTTTTCTCTTCCGCGTGCAGCGCCGGCAAGGCACAGCCCAGCGCCAGGCCCAAGGCACCGCTCAACAGCTTTTTGATCGAGTGCATATCAAACCTCTTGAGTCTTCCAGCGTGCATGGGTGTGACGACCGTCCTGAGTCAACAGCGCGCCGTACATGTCCGGACGGCGATCGCGGTAAATGCCCCAGCTCAAGCGCTCTTCGCGCATCGCGGCCAGGTCCAGGCTTTGCACCAGCACGCCGGTGCTGTCACGGTCGGCCTCGGCGAGCAACTTGCCCTTGTGATTGCAGATAAAGGATGAGCCGTAGAAGCTCATCTGCAAGGTCGGATCGGTGGTCGCCGCCTCTCGGCCGACGCGATTGGCCGCCACCACCGGCAGCAGGTTGGCGGCGGCGTGGCCGCGCATGGTCATCTGCCAGTGGTCACGGGAATCCAGCGCCGCGCAGCCAGGCTCAGAACCGATGGCGGTGGGAAACAGCAGGACTTCAGCGCCCATCAACGCCAGGCAGCGCGCGGTTTCGGGGAACCACTGATCCCAGCAGATCCCCACACCCAGGCGCCCGAACGCCGTGTCCCAGACACGAAAACCGGTATCGCCGGGGCTGAAGTATTCCTTCTCCTGATAGCCGATGGCGTTGGGAATGTGGGTCTTGCGATACACACCCAGCAATCGCCCATCGGCATCGGCCACGCTCAAGGAATTGAAGTAGGCATTGCCGGCCTTCTCGAACCAACTCAGCGGCAGCACCACACCCAACTCTTGGGCCAATGCGGCAAAGCGCTTGAGTACAGGGCTGTATCGATATTCGGCGGCCAGCTCCAGGTGCTTGTGGCTTTGCTCGATGCAGAAATACGGCGTGGCAAACAGCTCCTGCAACAGGATGACCTGGGCGCCTTTGGCCGCGGCTTCGCGCACCAGTAGCTCGGCCTGATCGAGGTTGTGTTGCAGGTCCCAGGTGCAGGGCATCTGGGTGGTGGCGATGGTCAGAAGCGTCATGGTATCAACCCTCCACCGGCCAGGCGGGCTGTTGCTGGGTGATGCAATGCACACCGCCACCACCGTGGGCCAGGTGATTGATCCGCACCGGCACCACTTCGCGTCCCGGGAATGCCTGCCGCAGTACGGTGGCCGCGACGTTGTCGGCATCAATGCCGTAGGCCGGCATGATGATGGCGTCGTTGGCGATGTAGAAGTTGGTGTAGGAGGCACAGAACACTTCAGCTTCGGTGTCCACGGCATCGCTGGCTTCATACAATTCGATCAGCTCGAACTGTCGGCCTTGGGCATCGGTGGCCAGCTCCAGGGCACGACGGTTTTCGCGGGCTACTTCGGCATACACCGAGTGCTGGTCGCGGGTGGCGTCCACCAGCAAAACCCCGGGGCGAGCGAACGCGCATACGCCATCGACATGGCCGTCAGTCATATCGCCGGTCACGTAGTCCGGATCACCCGGCAGCCAGATCGTCTTCTTCACACCCAGCAGACGCGTGAAGATTTCCTCCATCTCCGCCTTGTTCATGCCCGGGTTGCGATTGGGGTTGAGCAACACCGACTCGGTGGTGATCAGCGTGCCCTCGCCGTCCACATGGATGGCTCCGCCTTCATTGCTCAGCGCGGTACCAAAGCACTCCACGCCCAAATGATTGAGTGCACGACGAGCCAGGCTTTCGTCCAGATCATGGGCCGACTTGCCGCCCCACGCGTTGAAACGCCAGCTCACCCCGGCCAGGCCATGTTGCGGATGGCAGACGAAGCTCGGACCGGAGTCCCGGCACCAGCTGTCGTTCACCGCCAGCTCGATCAATTCGATGTTCGGCCCACATAACGCTTTGGCACTGGCGATAGCAGAAGGGTCGACGACCAGTTTCACCGGTTCGAAACGAGCGATGGCGTTGGCCACGCGAGCGAAGTCCTCTTGCACCAGAGGCAATGTCACGCCCCAACCGGACTCCCAGAGTGCTGTGTTGTGCGGCCAGACCATCCAGGTGGCGGCGTGCCTGACCCACTCGGCCGGCATCATCCAACCGCTGTTTCGAATTTCATTCTGCTGCATGACATGCTGCATGATAAAAAGCCCTTTTAGTTAAGCCATTGTGTTCAACAAAACTGCTTGGGTGTTCCTGGCATGCATGCTACGGCCGTAAAATCAGGCAAACAAACGATGGATTTAGCGGACAAATGATTAGAGGAACTTATCAATATGCTCAAACACTGGCCGCCACTCAGCACCCTTCGCGGCTTTGAAGCCGCCGCCCGGCTGGGCAGTTTCCACAAGGCGGCCGCCGAGTTGCACCTCACCCAATCGGCGATCAGTCAGCAGATCCGCAGCCTTGAGGCGTACCTCGAACAACCCTTGTTCTTTCGCAGTGGACGCAGCGTCAGCCTGACCGATGCCGGTCATGACCTGCTCAGCACCACCCAGGCGTTGCTGCAACAACTGGCCGTCGGCATTCGCCGTCTTGGGCAATACCAGAAACCCAACCAACTGGTCCTCAACACCACCCCGGCGTTCGCCCGTCACTGGCTGCTGCCACGCTTGGGGGATTTTCGCCGCGAGCATCCGGACGTTGACCTGTGGATTTTCAGTACCGATGAAGTCCCGGACATGACCACCCAGACCATCGACCTCGCAGTGCGCGATGACATCAGTTCCCAAGCCGAGTGCAGCTTCAAGGTGCTGCACGCCGACCGCCTCTACCCGGCGTGTCACCCAAGCTTGTTGGCACTGCCACGGGAACAGCGCACAACCCTTCATGGCGAGCGGGAAATGGATTGGAGTCACTGGGCGGTGGAAGCTGGCATCGATGTCGGCCAGAAGGATCAGGGGCTGAATTTCTCCGACCCCGGCCTGCTGCTGGACGCCGCGTGCGCGGGGCTCGGTATCGCCCTGGTCAGCCAGTTATTGAGTCGGCAGGCGCGCACCCAAGGATTGTTGCAACCCTTGGTGGAGCAAACCATTCGCGGCCCGAACTGGGCCATGCTGACCCATCGTGACAGTGAGAATAATGTGCTGGCGCGAAGCTTCAGTGAGTGGCTGCTGGGTAACCTGGACTGAGTGAAGCCTCACACTACGGTTCGCGCAGCGCGTACTTTCGCGTATTTCGAGAGTCCGATCTTGATGCCAACCAGCATGGGCGCGGCGACTACAAAAAGCAGGGCAACAGCGATGAACGCTGTGTCGAAGGCAATCACAGTGGCCTGACCTGACACGACCCGGCCCAGGAGACTCACCGCTGCCCGGCCAGCAGCCGCTGCATCCATCCCTTTCACCGACAGCATGGCTGTCGTGGTCGTCAGCCGTTCGATGACCGCGGCCCCTCCCGGAGTGACATTGGCGCCGAGGACCACGGCATTGGCGACGACGTTATGGTCGATCAGTGTCTGAAGTCCTGCGACACCCATAAGACCGCCCAACTGGCGCCCCGTATTGAAGAGGCCTATTCCGCAGGCGAGGTTGCGGCTGTTGAGGTCGCTGAACGCGATCAGCGTGATCGACAGAAAGAGGAAGCCAAGGCCCAGACCGCGCAACAGGATGGCCGCCATCATGTCGTCCGTGCCGCTTTCGCTGGTCGAACCGGACAGCATCCACATCGCAACCATGATCATCAGGATTCCAAAGGGCACGGTGGCGACCGGCGGAACGCGGCGGACCTGCATGAGATAAGCCGATATGAGGAGTCCGCCGATAAAAAACCCGCCACTGGGCAACAGGAGCAGGCCGGCATCGGTAGGCGTGAACGCGAGGACCGACAGGGCGAATGCCGGGATCAAAAACGCGCTGCCAAACAAGGCGGCGCCGGCGACAAAACTGACGATAAAGGCGAAGCAAAAATCACTCGATTCGAACAGGGTGAAGTCGAACAGACCTTGGCCTTTGGCCAACACTTGTTGGCCGAGAAATGCCAGCAGCGCGGCTGAGCCGATCACGCTCAGCCAGAGGATGCGAGGCTCTTCGAACCAGTCCCATCGACTGCCCTGGCTAAGAACGTAGGTGAAGCAGAACAGCGTGGCAGCGATCAGCGCGAAGCCGACCCAGTCAAATGGACGGTGCCGGACCTTGGCTGGCATCGGACCGTCTGCGATCAGCAGAAATCCGGTCGCCGCCAGGGCCACCGGAACAACGCTGAAGAAAATCCATGTCCAGGACTGGCTATCGATCAACCACCCTTGAAGGGCCGGGGCGAGCGTTGCGGACGCGACAACGGCGCCCATGGCAAACAGGGCTTGAAGGATGGGTTGGCGGGATCGCGCAAAGGCACGAAATATGATCGTCTGCCCCCCGACCAGCAGGGTGCCGCCAGCGAAGCCCTGAATAATTCGAAGCGCGATCAGCAGGTCCAGCCGAGCGGTGATGGCGGCAATGCCGCATGCCATGCCCATGGCCAGGGTTGAGCCGATGAACACGTGCCGCGGATTAAAACGCGTCAGCAGCCAAGGCGCGGTCATGAACCCGATCAGCTTGAGCGCGGTGTAGCCGATATCCAGCCAGGCGAACTCATCAGGCGTTGCATAGGTATCGCCGATGATGTCGCCGCGTCCGAGCGACAGAACGGTGCTGGCGATCGCTTCCGTCAGCGTGGCAAGCACGATGCCCACCATGAGCAAGACACCGGTCGTAGCGCTGGTGTTGCTCCGCGTCGCGCTGGCATCCGCGTTCATGATCCCTCCCCATGCGCAACCTCGACACGGGCGGACAAGCCCGGCACGATGCGGCCCGGCAACGGGTTGTGGACAAGCCGGATCTTCACCGGAACGCGCTGCACGACACGCACAAAGTTGCCGGTCGCGTTGTCGGTGGGGAGCAAGCTGAACGCCGACCCGCTACCCGGTGCAAAGCTGTCGACCACGCCTTCAAGTGCCCCGCTGGGGTAGCCGTCGACCGTGACTCGCACGCGCTGACCGGGGCGGATTTGTTCGAGCTGGGTTTCCTTGAAATTCGCCACAACCCATACGTCATTGACCGGCACGATATCGAGCAAGGCAACGCCCGTCGTAACAAAACGGCCGATGCGGACCTGTCGGTTACCGACCACGCCATCAACCGGCGCGCGTACCACGGTGCTGTCGAGATCGATCTGGGCGAGATCTCGTGCGGCCTGCGCCTGCGTCACCGCAGCAACGGCAGCTTCCCGCTCGGCCACAAGGACGGCGATGTGTTGCTGTTGCGCCTCCACCGATGCCGAAGCGGCCGATACCGTCGCCTCGGCTCTCGATCGTGCCGCATCGCTTTCATCGACGAGGGCTTGGCTGACCGCGTTGCTGAGAATCAGTTTGTGGCTGCGATCATGGGTTTTGGTCGCCAGATTCATCTCGGCCACGCCCGAACGTCTCTGGGCTTCGGCCTGTCGAATCAAGGCACGCTGAAGCTGGGTCTCTGCATCGACATGGGTCAGGCGAGCCTGGGCAGCGCTGACATTGGCCACGGCTTGCGCCAGCCGTGCGCGGTAGTCCCGATCATCGATACGGAACAGGACGTCACCGGCCCGGACGGTTTGGTTGTCCTCGACCTCGACCGCAGTCACATAGCCGGCAACCTTTGCGGCGAGCGACGTGACGTCGCCGCGCACATAAGCGTTATCGGTGGAAGTCGCACCGCTCGAAAGCGCCATGGCCCATCCGCCAGCCAGGACCACCACGGCACCGATGCACAGCAGGATGCCGATCTTCTTTCTCTTGCTTTGCCGCACCACCACGACAGGGATCTCGGCAGTTGCGCCGGTGGCAATGGCGGCCTTGTCCTGAAGCGAGTTCATGTTGTCATTTCCTGTTCAATGCCTGGGACTACAGCAGCCAATGGCGGCAGTGGCCTGCCGCCGGGCTGTCGAGCATTCATGAGCGAGTCATCGGCTCACTTTTTGATCGGTGTAACGAGCGGTGTTTCATCGGTGTCGAGGACGAATACGGCCAACAGGCGTGCGGGTTGGGTGTCGCTGGCGTTGGCGCTGACTTCGTGCACGGAGCCCGGCTCCTCTACAAAGTTTTCGCCGACCTTGTAGATCTTTTCCGGCTCGCCTTTGATTTTGATGCGAAACGAGCCCTCCAGGACCGTTGCATAAATGAAGGCCGTTTTCGGATGGGTGTGGGACGGCGACGCGGCGCCCGGCCCATACTCGACGACTACGCCCTTCATGCTCTTGCCGGGGATGTTGGGAATGGGACGGTCAAACACGACCGTCACCTTGCCGGCGTGCGGCTCGGCGGCCGACGCTGCGCTGATCGACAGCACTGCAAAGGCAGCGGCCAAGAGGTATCGGGTAAACATGACAATTCTCCTTCGTGGTGTGAGTTGTGACGTCGCGGCCCGTTACCCGGCCGTCGACTGACTGAGCCAGTCTTCGAAGCGGATCGCGCCCAGGCGCGGGTTCTTGCCGGGGGTCAGCGATTGATCGTCAAGCTCGGCGCCGTAGTAGCGCGCGTGTACGTCCGGTATGACCTGGCGAGTATCCTGAGTGACCCGCAGAAAGCGCCTGATCAGCTCGTCTAGCGGCATGGCTTCGGGCCCCGCGACTTCGACCGTGCCATTGACCGGCGCTGCCAGTACGACGTCGGTGAGCGCCGCCACTACGTCGTCGGACGCCAACGGCTGGATCAGCGCCGGTGAAACGCAAAGCTCTTCGCCGACGGTAAACGACTGCGCAATGCCGCCGACAAACTCGAAAAACTGCGTCGCACGCAGGATGGTGTAAGGAATGCCGGACGCCTTGATGAGGTTTTCCTGCGCGACCTTGGCCCGGAAATAGCCGTTCTCGGGAAGCCGTTCGCTTCCGACAATCGACAGGGCAACGTGATGGCGAACCCCGGCGGCCGCTTCGGCGGCGAGCAGGTTACGGCTCGATGTTTCGAAAAACTCGAGGACGGCCTGGTCCTCCCACGACGGCGCGTTCGCCACGTCGACAACGATGTCAGCACCATCCATCGCCTGGGCCAAGCCCTCGCGGGTGATGCTGTTTACGCCCGTGCTGGGGCTGGCGGCGAGCACGTCATGGCCGCGCTCGCGGAGGTTCTGCACAAGTTTCGATCCAATGAGGCCGGTGCCTCCGATGACGACGATCTTCATGGGTTCTCTTCCTACGCTTCTCGACAGCAACCATTGCTGTCGATGTAGAAAGAGAGTGCCTGCGCGCGCGAGGGAAGTCCTTGTGCCGGCCTTGGGTTTGTCTTCGGGCAAGCTTGGTTTTTCGTCCAAAGAAGCCGCTTGCTGGACGGTGCAGAGGATTACGCGCTGCCGTATTATCGGCACCACGTACCAATCGCCAGCTCGGACACGGAGTCGAGGGCGCTCGACCAGGGGATCCGCACCTTGCCATTCGTGTTTGAAGACTACGTACTCGATCAGGAGCGCCGGGAACTGACCTTGCGCGGGCAAGTCGTGGCCGTCGGGCCACAGGCCTTCGATCTATTGCTGCAACTCGTCAACAACCGCGATCGCGTCGTCAGCAAGGACGACCTGCTCAAGGCGGTGTGGAACGGCCGGATCGTCTCGGAATCGACGATCACCAGCCACATCAATGCGGTGCGCAAGGCCATCGGCGATACCGGCGAGGAACAGCGACTGGTGCGCACGGTCGCCCGCAAGGGCTACCGCTTCGTCGGCGAGATCAAGGTCGGCGAGATCGACGGAGCACGACAGCCTGACGGGCCTGGCACCGACGAAATTGCGCCCGTGGATCCGAAGCAAACGCCACCCTCCTCGCTCGTCCTCCCGGACAAACCCTCCATTACCGTCCTGCCCTTCCACAACCTGAGCGGCGACCCGGAGCAGGAATATTTCGCCGACGGCATGGTCGAGGACATCATCGCCGCCCTGTCGCGAATCCGCTGGCTGTTCGTCATCGCACGCAATTCGAGCTTCACCTACAAGGGCCGCGCGGTGGACGTCAGGGGCGTCGGCCAGGAGCTCGGCGTGCGCTACGTGCTCGAAGGTAGCGTGCGTAAATCGGGGAACAAGGTACGCATCACCGGGCAGCTCATCGACGCAACAAACGGCACGCATATCTGGGCGGATCGCTTCGAAGGCCTGCTCGACGACATCTTTGAACTGCAGGATCAAATCGCCGAAAGCGTCGTCGGAGCCATCGCGCCGCAGCTGGAACGGGCGGAAATCGAACGCGCCAAGCGCAAACCGACGGAAAGCCTGGACGCCTACGACTATTACCTGCGCGGCATGGCGAAACTGCACAGCGGCACCCGGGAAGCCATCGAGGTGGCGCTGCCATTGTTCTACAAGGCCATTGAGCTTGACCCGGAATTTGCATCGGCCTATGGCATGGCATCCTGGTGCCATTTCTGGCGCAAGTTGAATGGCTGGATGATCGATCGGACTCGAGAGATCGCCGAAGGCGTACGGCTTGCGCGGCTGGCGGTGGCACTCGGTCGGGATGATGCGGTGGCGCTGACGCGAGGCGGACATGCGCTTGCTCATCTCGCTGGCGATGTCGATGGCGGCATTGCCCTGCTCGACAGGGCACGCCTGCTCAATCCCAACCTCGCCCCCGCCTGGTTCCTGGGCGGTATCCTGCGCGCACTGCGCGGTGAAACAGACGAAGCGATTGAGCATTTGACCCATGCCGTTCGCTTGAGCCCGCTGGACCCGGAAATGTTCCGGATGCAGGTGGGAATGGCGCTCGCGTATTTCTTCGCCGGGCGCTACGACGCCGCTTCGACCTGGGCGGAGAAGGCGCTGGGGAACCTGCCCACCCTCCTGCCCTCGGTTGCCCTGATGGCGGCCAGTCATGCGCTCACCGGACAAATGGACAAAGCGAAGCAGGCGATACAACGCCTGCACGAGCTGGAACCATCGTTGCGCGTCTCCAACCTGAGAGACTGGCTGCCCATCCAGCGGCCCGAGGATCTCGCGCGGTTCGCGGATGGACTGCGGCTGGCCGGCTTGCCCGAGTGACCGAAGCACGATTGCAGCGTTAAAATCCGACAGGTTCGGTTCAAATTTTTGAGGATGACCACGGTATGTCCAGGCTCGACACCTCCCTGCAAGACACCGCCGCGCCTGAAGGCGTTTGTTACGGCTGCGGCAGCAGTAATCCGCACGGGCTTCACATCAAGAGCTTCTGGCATGAGGACGGCGTGCATGTCATGGCCGAGCACTTGCCCGATGCCAAGTATTGCGGCTGGCCGGATCTGGTTTACGGCGGACTGACAGCGATGCTGGTTGATTGCCATTCAAACTGGACGGCGATGGCTTATCACTACCGTACGGAACACCGCGAAGTCGGGAGCCTCCCCCGCATCAATTGCGTCACTGGCAACCTCGGCATCAAGTTCATCAAACCGACACCGATGGGTGTACCGCTAACCCTGCGCGCGAAAGTCGAAGGTGAAGTCGGACGCAAAACTCGCGTCATCTGCGAGGTCTACGCGGGGGAAGTGCTCACGGCTATTGGAGACTCCGTTTTTGTTCGCGTGGATACCGAACAACTGGCCGCCGTTGCTCATAGTCGGTAGGTTGCTCCACTCAACAACCTGGCTGGCCGCATGCAGCGCCTTCATGGCTGGATGCTCGAAGTTAGCGGCAACTGGATTTTCGGGGACGGGATAAGGTTTGAGGTTGAATATCCTGCCCTTGAAGCCGTATTGGTCAACGGGCGGGTGCTGGTGACGTTTCATTGCTGTTCCAAAATCGGGGTTCTGGACAATGCTGCTGGTTTCTCCGCTGATCATCGCGGCTGGGTATGGGTTGTACGCCTGACAAACGGTTCAAATCGTTCGCTTCGCTTCGCTCACTCGTCTCTCGCGAGGGCTTCAAGGTCCGCTCGGGTCCAGGCTGTGTGAAAACGCAGACGTCACATCAGAGTTTTGCTGCTTACAAAAAACAAGCGGCGGGCATTTGAAGTCGGCTTTGACTATAAACTCCGTGACATAAGGCATTGCTCTTTCCCCCAAGCCTCAAAGCGCTCCAGCACTTCCCAGCCAAGCTTGGTGTAATAATTGCTCTGGCTGTGGGTGTGCAAGTACAAGGTTGTGAATCCAGCGTCTCTTGCATGGCCACAGATGCCTTCGATTAACTGCGCTGCGAGCCCTCTCCGTCGAGCTTCAGGTGTGATGAACACACATGCAAGCCACGGGCCCAGATCTGGCCGGTCAGATAGGTCGTTACTGGCAAGCGCAGCGCCACCTAGCAACTGGCCTCGTTCCGTTGCGATCAGACACTTCCAACGGCCATCACGCTGTCCATCAGAGAACTCGTGTTGCCAACTTGAAAGAGATTGCTGCGCAAACTCATAACTGAATTCCCGATAAAGCCATTCGGCCATAACGCCGCACTTGTCCATTTGTTTGTCGAGCCAATCCACTCGCAGCATCTGAAACACTCCTTATGTATTCGTCCCGCAGGTAGGGTTCGGGACAAACATACAGCCGTCTGCCTGCGGTACAGACTATGCGAAATTCAGGAGGATCGTCTAACCATGCAGGGCCTTTTGATCAGTGCTTTTTGATTGGCCAGCCCAAACCAGACCCACAGTGCGACCGCCGAGAGTGACGCGCCGATCCCGAGCGCCAGCGCGGTGGGTGATTGCCCCTCGAACCGGGCGATGCTTTGGCCGTTGACCAGGAGCAAGCCGAGTACGGCCAGTGCTAAAGGCACTTGAAGCGAGCGCGAGGAAATCCCACCATGAACATTTCCGCTGATGGCCAGCACGATGGGCACGAGTCCTGAAAAGGCCGGCGCGACGACGGGGTCAGCGTACGTGGCAGCGATGATGACGGCGCTGGTCAGCACCATCGTATGACGCCATGCCGCAAAGATTGCCGTTGTAAAACAGGCTTGCGCGCACGCCGAACTGCGACAACAACGTAGACAAGCGATCCATAGGCAATCTCCGGCGCTATTGTGCATCACTGACAACACCCCGCCCCAACACGGCAAAAACACGAGGCCTTAATCTCCACATCCGCCCGGGCCATGGCCAGAGCAAGGCGCGTCTGGGCGGCAGCAGCTTCGGCATCCAGACCCAGTCGTCTCAGGCATTCCACATAACCGTGCAGGCTCCACACATTGTCCAGATGCCAGGACGCACGACTAAGTGTGTTGTCCAGTCCCAGATCGGCACGATAGGCCTGCAACGCTTCTTCTACCCTGCCCTGCTCCAGAAGCAACGCGCCCAACGCATGCCTGACCGGTTGCATCCAGCCCCATGGCTCGTCGTAAGGCAGGTTGTCATCCAGAGAAAGTGCCTGGCGCAAGTGGGCGAAGGCGTCGTCGTAATTGCCCTTACGGTACTCGATTTCCCCGCGCAGCATGCCTGCCGCAACCGCCAGAATGTCGGTGCATTTATTATTGAACAGGTAGCGGGTGTCCGGCACTCGGGTCCAAGCTTCGAGGAATAGACGCTGTTCGGCTTCTGCGGCGGCGATATACCCGGTGGCCGCATGCGCCACGCCTCTGGCGTAATGCAGCATCGCCGTGGTCACGCAGTACAGCGTCTGGTCGTTCGGCAGCGGCGTGGCGAGGATGTCCTGCCATTTGCCGAAGCGAATCTGCACGTGCACCTTCATCGACACGAAGCCTTCCAGCCAATCGGCCATGGGCGGTTGCTCTACGCGCAGCAGTTCTTCCCTGATGGTCGATATCAGTTGATTGGCGGCTTCCAGGGCCGGTTGGTACTGCCCGAGGAACATCGCCGAATAGAGTTTGAAGTGGTAGTTGTGGCATCGATACAGAGTGTAGAAGTTGAGCGGCCCTTCCTGTTCCAGGTATTTGCCGTCGGCCAGAATCGCCTGGCTATTGGTGACCATGGCCCCACGGTAATCACCGCAGAGCACGTCGATGTGCGACGGCATATGGCGCAAATGTCCGGCGTCCGGCACCAGGTCACGCAGGACATCGCCGGCGCGCAATGCCCGTTCCGGGTAGGGCGACATTTCCAGGGTGTGGACGTACATATGCAGCACGCCGGGGTGCGGCGCATCGCCGTGCTGCTCCATCCGCCGTAGCGCCCGTTCCAGCACGTCTACCGTTTCAAGCGTGTCGGCGCCCGGCGCCGGTTTACCGGTTTTCAGGTCCCACAATTGCCAGGGTGTGCGGTCGATCAGCGCTTCGGCAAACAGCGCAACGACATCGGGATCTTCGGGAAAGGCGTTGTAGACATCGCGCATGGACGCCGCATAGGCATCGTTCCAGGCGAAGAGTTGGTCGAGGCTGGTGGCCTGATCGGCCTGGTAGCGTTGCTCCAGCGTGCGGATCAGCGCCTGTTCCACCGGTGTTGCGCCGTCGATATGCGCCAGCGCGGTTTGCGCCGCCAGCCGGGCCTGGGCCACGGCCTCTTTCAACTCCTGTTCGATGAAGGCATCCCAACGCTTGTTGTAGTTGGGGCCCGAAGCGTAAGCGATGCCCCAGTAGGCCATTGCGCAATCGCGGTCGTGTTCGATCGCCTTGTGGAAACAGCGTATGGATTCGTCGTGGTTGTAGCCGTAGCACCATAACAAGCCACGATCGAACCAGCGCTGGGCCTGGGACGAGTGGGTCGTCACCGGGCGGCTGTAGGTGCCCAAATCGTAATAGTCGTGCATCGATTTATCCTCTCGACCAGAGAGGTCCAGCATACCCCCGCGGTTCTGACTGAGCGGTACAGCCGACGACAGGAGGATCATTGCCGGCGTCGATAGTCACCATCACCTCAATGAAGTTCTCATAAAAAATCCGCGGCGTAACATCAGCCCCATACCAAACAACTACACCCCGGAGCACACCATCATGAAACGCCAAATCCTTCTCAGCATCGCTTTCTCGGTTTTTGCAGTTAACGCTTTCGCCGCTACATCTGCTCACCCGGTTGTCGCTGAAGGCGGCTCGGATCGTCTGATTGAAAGTCGTGTGGCTGAGGGTGGTTCCGACCGTCTGATCGAAAACCGCGTCGCTGAAGGTGGCTCGGATCGTCTGATCGAAAATCGTGTTGCCGAAGGTGGCTCGGATCGTCTGATCGAGAAACGTGTTGCCGAAGGTGGTTCGGATCGTCTGATCGAAAACCGCGTCGCTGAAGGTGGCTCGGATCGTCTGATCGAGAACCGCGTCGCCGAAGGTGGTTCCGACCGTCTGATCGAGAAACGCGTTGCCGAAGGTGGCTCGGATCGCCTGATCGAAAACCGCGCTGCATAAATGAATGGCTTTACCGAAGCACTCAACGAAAAGCCCGGCCTGACAAGCCGGGCTTTTTCGTGCACAAAATAAATCGATCCCTGCTTAATGCCTCCGCCGCACCTGTGATACATAACACCTGATTGTGAGTCCCGTACCCAATGAGGTTTGCCCATGCTCCACTCCCCACGCTTACCGCAACTGCTCACCTGCGCCGTCCTCGGTTTACTCGCCTGCAGCGCGCAGGCCGGTGCGCCCTCCCCGGCACCCGATAGCTTGCAACCGCTGCTGGTAACATTGAACGAGCGCCTGAGCATTGCTGATCTTGTGGCGCTGACCAAGTGGGACAGTGGCAAACCGATCCAGGACAGTGCCCGGGAAGCACACGTCATCGCCAACGCCAGGAAGCTGGCCGTTGAGCGCAAACTGGACCCGGACGAAGTAGCCGAACTGATCGCCGCACAGATCGAAGCCAACAAGCTGGTGCAGTACGGGCTGGTGGCCCAATGGCGATCGGCCGGAAAGGCGCCTGACACGCCGCGGCCAGACCTCGCCAATCAAATCCGGCCACAGCTCGATGAGCTGCAAAACCGCCTGTTGCAGCAATACGCCGCCTTCGCGCCTTATCGCAACAACCCGCAATGCGCGGACTGGCTAGCCAAAGAACGATCCAGCCTGATCAAGGACGGTCTGCATGGTCAGGCACTGATACGCGCCACCGGGGAACTGTGCGTCTCTGATCGATGACAAGGTAACCAAACAACAAAAATACAGGAGTTGAAAATGTCTGAACTGAAACTGCATCCCAAAGCCGCAGAATCCCTGAACCAGTGGCACGACATGATCAGCAAGGGTGACTTGAGCGCCTTGCCCGGTTTGTTGGACCCACAGGCGATATTCCGCTCCCCGATGGCTCACACGCCTTACCCGGGTGCAACCGTGGTATCGATGATTCTCAACACGGTCATCGAGGTATTTGAGGACTTTGTCTACCACCGGGAACTGTCGACCGCAGACGGGTTGAGCGTCGTCCTGGAGTTCAGCGCCAACGTCGGCGGGAAACAGTTAAAGGGCATCGACATGATCCGGTTCAATGAACAAGGAAAAATCGTCGAGTTTGAAGTGATGGTCCGTCCCTTGAGTGGCCTGCAAGCCTTGGGCGAGCAAATGGGACAACGCCTTGGCGCTTACCTGGCGGCCAGCAAAGCCTGAAGACGTTGCATCGTCTTGGGCGATGCCTCTGCTCCCGGCTTGATGTTAAATAGAGCGCGTAAAGCAGCGCAACGAGAACACCGATGAATACCCATTTTGAGATTAGTAATGTCCCTGAGCCCAACATTCAGCGCGATGGCAACATTCATTGCGTCGCCCATCAGCCGTCGGTGGTAATAGCATGATCGAGGTCACCGAAGTTTCCATTGCCGAACTGCGTGCTGCGCTCGAGTCAGGCCGAACTACTGCGGTTGAGCTGGTTCAGGCCTATCTCGCCAGGATCGATGCCTACGACGGTCCCGACACGCCCACCGCCCTCAACGCGGTGGTGGTTCGAAACCCCGAGGCGCTGAACGAGGCGCAGGCGTCCGATGCCCGTCGGGCCAAGGGCGAGACGCTGGGTCCGCTCGATGGTATTCCCTATACGGCCAAGGACAGTTATCTGGTGAAAGGGCTCACTGCCGCCTCCGGCAGTCCCGCCTTCGCGAACCTGATTGCTTATCGCGATGCGTTCACGATTGAACGGCTTCGTGCTGCTGGTGCGATCTGCCTGGGCAAAACCAACATGCCGCCCATGGCAAACGGCGGCATGCAGCGCGGGGTCTATGGCCGTGCGGAAAGCCCATACAACGCTGACTATCTCACCGCCCCATTCGCCTCGGGCTCATCGAACGGCGCCGGTACGGCAACCGCCGCCAGCTTCGCGGCATTCGGCCTCGCGGAAGAAACCTGGTCGAGCGGACGCGGCCCTGCATCGAACAATGGTCTGTGCGCCTATACGCCTTCGCGCGGGGTGATTTCGGTGCGCGGCAACTGGCCGTTGACGCCGACGATGGACGTTGTCGTGCCGTTTGCCAGAACCATGGCCGACTTGCTCGAGGTGCTCGACGTGGTGGTGGCGGAAGATCCCGACACCCGTGGCGATCTGTGGCGGATGCAACCCTGGGTGCCGATTCCGAGTGTCGCTTCGGTGCGCCCCGCTTCCTATGCCGAGTTGGCCGTGAAGTCCGATGCACTGGCAGGAAAGCGCTTTGGTGTTCCGCGCATGTACATCAACGCGGATCCCGATGCGGGCACGAGCGATGCGCCAGGCATCGGTGGTCCGACGGGGCAGCGAATCATCACCCGTCCTTCGGTGATCGGGCTCTGGGAAGAGGCGCGCAAGGCACTCGAAGCTGCCGGTGCGGAAGTGATAGAAGTCGATTTCCCGCTGGTGTCCAATTGCGAGGGTGATCGCCCGGGTGCGCCGACCGTATTTACGCGGGGCCTGGTGTCCAAAGAGTTCCTGCATCATGAGTTGTGGGACCTGTCGGCCTGGGCGTTCGATGATTTTCTGCGGGCCAATGGTGATCCCAAGTTGAACCGCTTGGTCGATGTCGACGGACCGCTGATTTTCCCCCACGACCCGGGCACGCTCCCCAACCGGGAGGACGACCTTGCCGCAGGCATGGACGAGTACGTGAAAATGGCCGAGCGCGGCATCACACCGTGGGACCAGATCACCACCGTGCCTGACGGACTGCGCGGACTTGAGCAGACACGTCGAATCGATCTTGAGGACTGGATGGATCGGCTGGGGCTCGATGCGGTGCTGTTCCCGACGGTGGCCGACGTGGGTCCGGCGAATGCCGATGTCGATCCGAAGTCTGCGGATATCGCGTGGAGCAATGGCGTTTGGGTCGCCAATGGCAACCTCGCCATCCGGCACCTGGGCGTCCCCACGGTCACGGTACCGATGGGCGTCATGCCGGACATCGGTATGCCGGTCGGGCTCACATTTGCCGGTCGTGCCTATGACGATTCGACGCTGCTGCGCCTGGCTTCGGCGTTCGAGTCGATCGGAACAAAACGATTGATCCCGCCTCGCACCCCTCCCTTGCCGGTTGGCCAACAATAGAAAGGGCGGGATTGGGGCTTTACACGCTCCAATCCCGTCCACTGGTTGACTGTCGCCCCGGAATTCAGCGCCAACGTCGGCGCAAGAGTCTCAACGTGCGTTTTTCGGCGAAACGCGACGGCCATTCCATGGCACGCCTGGCGGGGAACTTGCGGGCGATGTCCACAAAGGGCGTGACGATCAGGCTATAGAGCGTCAGGTAACGGTCGTGATCCTGTTTGCCAGTGCCGAATTGAATGGGCTCGGGCGTCGAGTGTGTGACGTAGAGCGTACCGAACATCCAGTCCCAGAGTGACAGGTTGATACCGAAGTTCTTGTTGAAGTGTCGAGGCGCGTCACTGTGGTGAATCTGGTGCTGCGCCGGGCTGTTCAGCACATGCTCGACCACGGGCCCGAATGAAAGCCAGACATGGCTGTGACGCAAATTGGCCGCCAAGGCATTGAGGATCAGGACCATATACGTCACGCCGAACAAGGTGTACCGGCTGATCTCCCCGCCACAGGCGTACCAGAAGACACCGGCAAAAGCGCCGAGGAAGACGGTGTCAGTCAGTTTCTCGACCATTTTTTCCACAAAGTGAATCCGGCTTGCCGTCGCCGGCACCAGGACGGGCGCGGAATGATGGACTTTGTGGAACGCCCACAGATACCGGGAATGAAAGGCGCGATGGCCCCAGTAATGGATGAAGTCTTGCACCAGAAACACGCCCAGCCCGTAGAGTAAGGAAAGTAAGAGATTCTCCCCCACCTGCACGCGCGCGCCCCAAAGATTGTTGAAAAACGAGATGTAGTCGCCGGAACGCAGGACGTACGGATCGACCAGGCCAACAATGGGCAGCACCAGCGCGACCTTCAGGATGGCCCGCACGAAGTAATACCGGTAATCCAGCAACGCCGAGGGATGAAAATGAACCCGGTGCCCGCCGATGAACTGCCAGAAAGAACGTGCGTCGGTCAGCCCGCGATATTTTCTGAAGCGGTACAGGCTGTAGGCGATGCTGTAGGACACGCAGAGAAACACGATGCTGAAGCGGCCGTTCAGATCAAAAATGCCAAAGAACTGATCCGTGACTGGCTCGATCACCCACTTCATCAGGTAGTCATACAGAAGCGCGAAAACATCCATTAACGGCTCCCCTCCGTCAAAAGGGGGGGATTGTAATTCAGATCGTAACCACCGGGTGTTCCGAGCTGAACGAATGCCTTTCGAACGTCACAAAGCCCTATTACGGCTGAAACGTCTGAAGGTACGCCAACAGGTTTTCAATCTTTTCCGGATCGCTGAGCCCCCAGAAAATCATGCGGGTGCCGGGCACCACTTTTTTGGGAGCTTCGAGATACGCAGTCAGCGTTTCGCGGTTCCAGACAATGCCGGCGGATTTCATCGCATCGGAATACTGGTAATCCGTGGTGCTGCCCGAAGGGCGTCCAAAAATGCCATTGAGCTGCGGCCCGAATGAACCGCGCGCCGACTCCCCGACCTGATGGCAGCCACCGCATATCCGCTTGAACAGTGTCGCACCCGCTTCAGCATCGCCGGCCGCGTGTGCTTGCGCGCCGCATAATCCAGCATTGAGCACCAGGGCCAAGGTGAGTACGGCGGTTTTCTGCATGTTCTGCTCCCAATCAACTGTGGCTTGGCGCAAGTGAATCAACTCGCACCCGGTTGAAACTTCTTCCTGTACGCCGCTGGCAGCAGACCCACTCGCTGGCGGAACAGTCTACGGAACGAATTACCGTCTTCGTAGCCCACGGCGTAAGTAATGCTGTCGAGTGTCATGCGGGTGGATTCAAGAAGCTGTTTTGCCTTCTCCAGACGCAGGGTTTGCAGGTAGGTAATGGGCGTGTAACCGGTGGCCTCCTTGAAACGCCTTTTGAAGTTCCTGACGCCGAACCCGAATTGCCGGGCGACGTCATCAATCAGCAGCGGCTCTTCGAAGTGTTCCTCCAGCCAGTGTTGAACCCGCAAGATGTCGCCATCCCCATGGTTCTTCGGCAATGACCACATGACGTACACCGATTGCTCGCTGCGCACAGCGTCGACCAGCAAGTACTTGCCGCACTTTTGCGCCAGTTCCAGTGAAGCGAACCGGCGCACGAGGTGCAGCAGAAGATCCATGGCGGCACTCGCGCCCCCGCACGTGATCACGCGATTGTCCTCGCAGAGGATCTGCGTCTCCTCCAGACGGACCTCGGCATACCGACGACGAAACAGGTCTGCAAAGGCCCAGTGCGTGGTAGCACGAACGCCATCCAGCAGGCCCGTTTCGGCCAGCATGAACGCCGCCGTACACATCGACGCCACCACGGCACCCTGCGCATGCTGTTGACGCAGCCATGGCCCATAGGCTGAAAAGGCCGGCAAGGCATCCTTCAAGGTGAAGAGGAATCCGGGGATCAGCACCAGGTCGGTTCGCGGGATCTCGCCGGTGGACAGGTCCACGCGCAACGTCTGCCCTCCCCACGCGGCGACATCACCCCCCTCAAGCGAGGCGATGACCACTTCAAAAGGCCCGCCGGCCGTGTCGGCGAACAGGTTGGCGGCGCTGAGCACTTCCAGGGCCATCGTGGCGCTGGCGGCAGAACATTGATCCGCCAGTAAAAGCGTGACGTGCATATATGATCCGATTGCGCTTTTCGCATGAAAAAAGTCATTTGCGCACCTACCTTACCCGATCCTTCCTCCCTAAAGTGCACCGGTCATTCCATCATCGGCGTACTTATGAATCTCTGGTTCCGACTTTTCCTCATGCTGTTTCGTCGTCCATGGCGCAAGCCGGTTGACGCCCTGGCCACCACCATCGTCCACATGCGCGTCTGGCCGCTTGATCTCGACCTCAACCGGCACGTTACCAATGGCCGGTATTTCACCCTGGCCGATATCGGACGCATGGACTACGTGCTGCGCAGCGGTGCATTCCGGGTGGCGCTGCGTAACAAGGCCGTGCCTATCGTTGGCGATACTTGGGGCAAGTTTCGTCGTGAGCTGAAACTGTTCGAAGCGTTCGAGATTCACACCAGGATGCTTGGCTGGGACCACAAGTGGAGCTTTATGGAGCACCGCTTCGTGAGCAAGGGACGCGTGGTCGGCGTCGTGGTGATGCGGGGTCTGTTCCGCTCTGCCAAAGGCACCGTTCCACCTGGCGAGTACGCCCGGGAACTGGGCTTGGCTGAACAGTCACCGCCGATGCCGGCGTGGCTGACAGACTGGTCGCAAAGCTGCAACGACATGAGCCGTGAGCTGCGAGAGGAAGAAGGACAGCCTGCTCGACGCCCGCAGACCGTCGAATAAATTCGGCGCTCCCGCTATCCGCTGACAGCCTCAAGCGCACGCTCTATCCTGTGCACCCCGAATCTACGCTTGCCACAATTTCACCGGAGACATCAGTGCCGCCCCTGACCGCCCGCGAGGTTTACCAGCAATTGCGCGACGCCGCGCTGGAAGTTCGGCTTCTAAAGCGCCTCGACGAACAACCCGAGCCGGGCCAGGTGCAAGTCGATATCGAGGGCTGGCGTCTGACCCTCGACTTCGACGGCAATCACCTGCGCCACTGCCAACGTTGCCAAAGCCCGGACGGTCGCGAGGGCGTGCTCGACAGTTGGCAACGTTACGGCACCGATCCGGTCAGTTTGCTCAGCGTCTGGGAGCTGGCGCAGATCGAGCGCCTGAGCACAGCTCAGGTGATCAAAAGCGCGGTTTGACCGCTTTCCACTCCGGCTTGTAACGCTGCATCTGTTTCACGTCATCGCGCTGACGAATGCCGCAAGTCAGGTACTGGTCGTGCAGCTTGCCCAGTTGATCGTGATCCAGCTCCAGACCCAACCCGGGCGCGCGGGTGATCTTCACGCAGCCATCGACGATGGGTATTTTGCCGCCCTTGATCACCTCTTCATCCGGTTCCTGCCACGGGTAATGCGTGTCGCAGGCGTAATCCAGATTGGGCACCGCGGCGGCGACATGCGCCATCGCCATCAGGCTGATGCCCAAGTGCGAGTTGGAATGCATCGACACGCCAAGGCCAAAGGTGTCACACATTTTCGCCAGCGCCTGGGTGTCGCGCAGGCCGCCCCAATAGTGGTGGTCGGCGAGGACGATCTGCACGCTGTTCAAAGCAACACTGCGGCGGAACTCATCGAAATCGGTGACCACCATGTTGGTCGCCAGCGGCAGGCCGGTACGCTTGTGCAGTTCGGACATGCCGTCCAGGCCCGGCGTCGGGTCTTCGTAGTACTGCAGGTCATCGCCCAGCAGTTCGGCCATGCGAATCGAGGTTTCCAGCGACCAGTTGCCGTTCGGGTCGATGCGCAACGGGTAACCGGGGAAAGCCTTTTTCAACGCCTTGATGCACGACACTTCGTGCTCCGGCGGCAGCGTGCCGGCCTTGAGCTTGATGCTCTTGAAACCGTTGGCCTCGATCATGCGCCGCGCCTGGGCGACGATCTGTTCTTCGTTCAGCGCCTCGCCCCAACTGTCGGGTGTGTAGGGTGAGTCGACGTGCTGGGCGTACTTGAAGAACAGGTAGGCGCTGAACGGAATCTCGTCGCGAATCGCACCGCCCAGCAAGTCCACCAACGGCACGTTCAACGAGTGCGCCTGCAAATCCAGGAACGCCACTTCGAACGCCGAATACGCATTGCTCACCGCTTTGCTGGCATGGGAGCCGGGCGCCAATTCCGCTCCGGCAATGCTCGCCGGTTTGTTCGCCGCCACCGTGGCCTGCACGATGCGGCGCAGCTGATTGAGGTTGAACGGATCAAGGCCGATCAACTGGTCTTGCAGTTGCCGCTGGATCAGCAGCGCCGGAGCGTCGCCGTAGCTTTCACCCAGGCCAATGTAGCCGTTGTCGCTTTCAATCTCGATGATCGAGCGCAGCGCAAAAGGTTCGTGGATACCACTGGCATTCAGCAGTGGCGGATCACGGAAAGCGATTGGGGTGACGGTGACTCGTTTGATTTTCAAGAGGCTGCTCCCTTTGAACCTGAACTCAAAGCTTGATGACTGATGGATTTTTCAGGTGTTGCGACGTCGCCACGCGGTGCCGTGCGAGCGAAAAAGATCACCACGGCCGCGACCAGTGACGTGGCCGCCAAACCGTAGAGGCCGCCTTCGATGGAGCCGGTTTTTTGCTCCAGGAAACCGAACGCTGTCGGGGCGACGAAACCGCCGAGGTTGCCGATGGAATTGATCAAGGCGATCACCGCAGCGGCGATGCGAGCGTCCAGATAACCTTGCGGAATCGGCCAGAACAATGCCGAGGCGGCCTTGAAACCAATGGCGGCAAAACAGATGGCGACGAAGGCAAAGATCGGCCCGCCGGTGGTGGACATGAACATGCCGAACGCGGCGATCACCAGGGTCAAGGCCACCCAGGCTTGCTGGTGTTTCCATTTGCTGGCCATGGCGGCGAAGCCATACATCGCGATGATCGAAATGATCCACGGAATCGAGTTGAACAGGCCCACCTGGAAGTCGCCGAGGTTGCCCATTTTCTTGATCATGCTCGGCAGCCAGAACGTGGCGCCGTAGATGGTCAGGGCGATGGAAAAGTAGATGAAGCAGAACAGCGCGATCTGCTTGTCGGCCAGCAGCTTGAACATCGACGGCTTGACTGTCTGTGTGGCTTCGCGGGCCTGTTGTTCCAGCGCGATGGCGTCAACCAGCGCGTCCTTTTCTTCGGCGCTCAGCCATTTCGCCTCGCGCGGATGGGATTGCAGCCAGAACCACACGAACCCACAGAGCACGATCGAGGCAAAGCCTTCGATCAAGAACATCCACTGCCAGCCATGCAGGCTGAAACCGCTGACATTCAGCAGCGCGCCGGAGACAGGACCGGAGATCACCGAGGCAATGGCCGAACCGCTGAGGAAAATCGCCATGGCCTTGCCACGTTCAGTCGACGGCAGCCATTGGGTGAAGTAGTAAATGATGCCGGGAAAGAAGCCCGCTTCGGCTGCACCGAGGACAAAACGCAGTACATAGAAGCTGGTTTCGCCGCGCACAAACGCCATGGCCATCGCCGCCGCCCCCCAGGTGAACATGATGCGCGTCAGCCAGGCGCGAGCACCGTAGCGTTGCAGCAGCATGTTGGAGGGGACTTCGAAGATCGCGTAACCGATGAAGAACAACCCGGCGCCCAGGCCGTAGGCTGCTGCGCCAATGCCGAGGTCGGTTTCCATGTGGCTGCGCACGAAGCCGATGTTGACGCGGTCGATGTAGTTGACGATGAACATCACCACAAACAGCGGCAGCACATGGCGCTTCACCTTGGCCGCTGCGCGGGCGAGCACATTCGGGTCCGGCGGACTCTGGAGGGTATTCAAGGGGCGACTCCCGATCATTGTTTTTTTAGGGACGAGCCGATCATGGACGCGCACATTGATCCCGTCTAATCTAACTTGGCATTCGATTGATACCGGAATTAGATCAATGTTCGAACTGACTCAACTGCGCTGTTTCACCACGGTGGCGACCGAACTGAATTTCCGTCGGGCCGCCGAACGGTTGAACATGACTCAACCGCCCCTCAGTCGACAGATTCAACTGCTGGAACATCACCTGGGTGTCGAGCTGTTTACCCGCACCACCCGCAGCGTCGCCCTGACCGCCGCCGGCCGCGCCTTCTTCATCGAAGCGCAGAACCTGCTGGAGCGCGCCCAGCAAGCCGCCGTCACCGCCCGCCGTTTTGCCGAGGGCGACATCGGCTCAGTCAACATCAGCTTCGTTGGCAGCGCGGTGTATGAATTCCTGCCCAAGGTCATCGCCGAAGCACGGCTCAAACAGCCGCATGTGAAAATCGACCTGACGGAGATGAACACCTACCAGCAGCATGAAGCGCTGCGTGCGCGGCGTATCGATCTGGGCATCGTTCGAGCACCGTTGCTGGAGCCGGGATACGCCACCGAATGTCTGGTGCGCGAGCCGTTTGTGTTGGCGGCGCCGAGCAGTCATCGGCTGGCGAGCGCAGAAACCGTGTCGGTCAAAGACCTTGATGCGCAACCGTTCCTGATGTACTCCCACGCCGCCTACCCGCCGTTCAACGAACTGCTGACCGGCATGCTCCGCTCTGCCCGCGTCGCCCCGGAATACGTGCAATGGCTCGGTTCATCGTTGACCATCCTGGCCTTGGTCAACGCCGGCATGGGCCTGGCCCTGGTGCCTCGCTGCGCCACCAGCGTGGTGTTCAAGAACGTAGTATTTCGCGAAATCGATCTGGGCGAAGGTGTGCAGAGCGAGCTGCATTTGATCTGGCGCGAGAACAATGACAACCCGGCGTTTGCGATGTTGCTGGAAGGCATTCGAAGGGCTGTGCGGGAGGGATGGGGCGTTTGAGTTTGCGTTGCCTGGCGTTTCTTTGGGGTCATCGACCACGTTGGTCAGTAGCGGCCCTTCGCGACCTACAACTATCGGCCAAAAGCAGTCACTGTCATAGGTGACATTCGCGGCTTTCTATTTTTTTGCTTGGACACTTCAAATCCCTATCAAGCAAGACAGTAACGTCTCAGTGAGCGACGTTATCAACCAACGATGTTGAAATTCCTCACCAGAAACGCGCGCAATGAAAATAACCGTACTAGGCTTTTGCGGGCGCCTTGAGTAGTAACAGTCCTATCGCTGGGTTAGTTGACCCCCTTGAACTGTCCATTGGCATGGTTTTTTTTGGGGGGGGTACTCACCGGGATCCTGGTCGTTGCGTACTTGATGTTTGAGTAGCGGCAACAAGGATCGTCTCTCGATAAGGAACGACACTATGAAACGGCTCCCGCATCGCACCAGGTTTTACATTGCTTGCTCATTACTGATAGCGCTCAATAGTCTTGCCCAAGCCGCACAAACAGAAAAGCCCAACATCCTGTTTATCGTCTCCGATGACACTGGCTACGGTGATCTGGGGCCTTACGGTGGAGGTGTCGGTCGAGGCATGCCGACACCCAGCATCGATGAACTGGCCGCAGAAGGTACAACCTTTTACTCATTCTATGCCCAACCCAGCTGCACACCGGGCCGGGCTGCCATGCAAACCGGGCGCATCCCCAACCGCAGCGGCATGACAACCGTGGCTTTCCAGGGCCAAGGCGGCGGTTTGCCAGCGGCGGAGTGGACGCTGGCCTCGGTGCTCAAGACCGGTGGTTATGAAACCTATTTCACCGGCAAGTGGCACTTGGGCGAGGCCGACTATGCAATGCCCAATGCCCAAGGTTACGACGTCATGAAATACGTCGGCCTCTATCACCTCAATGCCTACACCTACGCCGATCCGGAGTGGTTCCCCGACATGGATCCGGACACCCGTGCAATGTTCGCCCAGGTAACCAAAGGCGCGCTTTCGGGTAAGGCCGGGGAAAAGCCTGTCGAAGAGTTCAAGATCAATGGTCAGTATGTTGATACGCCGGTGGTCGATGGCAAGCCAGGTGTGGTCGGGATTCCTTTCTTTGACGGTTATGTCGAGAAAGCTGCACTCGAATTCCTCGACACGGCCTCCAAATCGGACAAGCCATTCTTTATTAATATCAATTTCATGAAAGTGCACCAGCCGAACATGCCGGCACCGGAGTTCGTCCATAAGTCGATCTCCAAGTCCAAGTACGCCGACTCGGTGGTTGAACTCGATGCCCGCATTGGCCGCATCATGGCCAAGCTCAAGGCACTGGGGATGGATAAAAACACCTTGGTGGTTTACACCACGGACAACGGCGCCTGGCAGGACGTGTACCCGGATGCCGGTTACACGCCATTCCGTGGCACCAAAGGCACAGTACGTGAAGGTGGTAACCGGGTTCCGGCGATCATGGCCTGGCCAGGCAAAATCAAACCCAATGCGAAAAACCACGACATCCTCGGCGGCCTCGATCTGATGGCCACATTCGCCTCGGTTGCCGGAATAAAGCTGCCTGAGAAAGATCGCGAGGGTCAGCCCATTTATTTCGACAGTTACGACATGACCCCCGTAATACTCGGAACCGGCCCTGATCCGCGTAAAGAGTGGTTTTACTTTACCGAGAACGAGCTGTCGCCAGGCGCTGCCCGTGTTGGCAACTTCAAAGCCGTCTTCAACCTGCGCGGCGACGATGGTGCCCAAACTGGTGGCTTGGCCGTGGACACCAACTTGGGCTGGAAAGGTGCCACAAAATACGTGGCAACGGTGCCGCAGGTCTTCGATTTGCTACAAGATCCTCAGGAGCGTTACGACATCTTCATGAGCAACGTCACCGAGCGCACCTGGACGATGGTGCCCATCAGTCAGGCAATCAACAAGCTCATGCAGACCTATATCAAATACCCTCCACGCAAGATGCAAAGCATGACCTATGACGGGCCGATCGAACTGTCCAAATACCAGAAATTCCAGTCGGTTCGAGAAGAATTGCAGAAGGAGGGAATTCACCTGCCGATGCCAGCCGGTAATTAGTTACCCAGGCAATGAGCGGCGGCCTTATCAGAGGTCGCCACTTTGCGAACTGACGTCATCTGGTTAGCTTTTCAACGTAACGGCTGACCAGTGCACTTTCTAGAAACTCAGGACTTAAAACATGACTTAGCGTTTTCTGAATGTCTGCAAAGGGTTGTGGATTCAACCGGTCGACGCAGCAGATAGCCAATCTGAACGAAGTTCAAAGAACTGATCTAAGCTCAGCTGCGCCAGGGCTCAGCCCTGCAATTGCGACACCGCAGTCCAAATTCTCTGTGCCGACGAGAAAGGAGCTAACAATGAGCAAAGGATTTCAGTCCGCACCTTTTATCGTCTTGGCGATGGTTTGGCTTGAACCTGGCGTCGCTGCTGATAGCCAGGCAGAACTAGCCAAACAATCCCTGAACCCGGTCGCTGCGCTATACAGTTTGCCGATTCAATACAACTGGAACCAGAAGCTCGGCCCCAGCGGTGAAGGGTATCAGAGCGTTACCAACATCCAGCCGGTACTGCCCTTCAGTCTTAACGAGGAGTGGAACCTGATTTCCCGCACCATCCTGCCCGTCATAGATCAGCATGGCCTAGTCCCCGGCGGGATTGCCGACAAATCAGGTGTGGGAGACACCACTCAAAGCTTCTTTTTTTCGCCTAAACAGCCCACCGCCAGCGGTTGGATCTGGGGAGCAGGCCCAGCCATATTGGCCCCCACCGGCAGCGATGACCTACTGAGCAACGAGCAATGGGGATTGGGGCCGACGGTGGTGGCGCTCAAACAAAGCAATGGCTGGACCCGCGGCATTCTGGCCAACCACATCTGGTCGCTGGAAAACAGCCCGCCGGATGACAAGGACAAGGTCAATCAGACATTCCTGCAGCCCTTCTTCAGCTTTACCACTCATACCTACACCACGTTTGGCATAAATACCGAGTCCACTTACGACTGGCAGACAAAGGAATGGTCTGTGCCGATCAATCTGTTCGTTACCCAATTGTTCAAGGTGGGTCACCAGCCCATGAGCTTACAAATGGGGCCGCGCTATTGGGTTGATAGTCCCGAAAATGGCGCCGAAGGCTGGGGATTTCGAGTCGCGTTTACGCTGTTGTTTCCCAAATGAGTGCCGTATTGAGCAGACGTTTCAAGTGGCCGCTATGGGCCGCTAATTACGATCAACTGTTCTCGAAGCCAAATGTCCCGCAACACCGCCGAGTAAATGTTACGGATACGGGTACGGAACTGAATCTGACCTGCACCTCGTATTCATCGTGGCGATAAGACGCACAAATAACGGGCACGATCTTAGCTGCGCAAGGAGATGCTGGCTTATTGTGATCTACACTCCCTGGGCGTGTGAGTTTGCGCTTCGCCGCAGGATTTACTTAGTCGCTACTGAAAAAAGTCGGGAGGGTTTCAGGCATTCAGATTATTTTACCGTGGCCATGAAGGCTCACGGTGCCAGCTTGCTCAAAACTAACGAGGTGGAAATGAACAGGAAGTCTAACCGGGGCTGGACAATGGCTGCGGCGGTCGTCGTCGTGGGTTCAACGCTTTTCGCAGGGTGTGCGGGCAAGAACGATCCGATCGCGCAGGCAGACAAGGCGGATGTGGCCAAGGGTGTGCCCGCGCCGAGTCTGGAGCAAACCAAGACGATCGCCGAGGAAGGCTTTGTCTATGGCTTGCCGCTGGTCATGAACTACGCCGTGATGAACGAATTCGCGGTGGACTCCAAGTCCAGCCAGTTCAAGGCACCATTTAACCAATTGCACAACGAGCATCGGGTTTCTACGCCCGCCGATACGGCCGTTATTACGCCCAACAGCGACACCCCGTACTCGATACTCTGGGCTGACCTGCGCGCAGAGCCGCTTGTGATCACCGTGCCAGCCGTCTCCAAAAAGCGCTACTACTCGGTGCAACTAATCGACGGCAACACCTACAACTACGGCTACATCGGGAGCCGGGCAACTGCCAGCGCGCCCGGGAGCTATCTGATCGCAGGCCCCGACTGGAAGGGTGCGACACCTCCAGGCATCGAGAAGGTGTTCAACGCCACGACCCCCTTCGCGCTGACGCTGATCCGGACCCAGCTGTTCAATCCGGCCGACATGCCAAATGTCGAGAAGGTGCAGGCGGGCTACAAGATCCAGCCGCTGTCCGCCTTCCTCCATCAACCCGCGCCGCCCGCTGCGCCGAAGATTGCTTTCGTGCCGGCCACCACGGATGGCATTAAGGCCAACTTCTTCGAGTACCTGTCGGCCGCGCTGCAGTATGTACCGCCTTCGGCTGACGACAAGGAAATCCGGGCCAGGCTGGCCAGCATCGGCGTAGGCCCCGGCCGTAGCTTTGAATTCAAAGACCTCTCGCTTGAGCACAAAGCCGTGGTCCTGCTGGGGATGAAGGCCGGCGACGAGAAGGTCGACAAGTTTCTCTCGAGCGGAATGAAAAATATCAACGGCTGGAACGTCGGCGCGTTCTTCGGCGACCAAGCGTTCTACCAGTCCGACTGGCTGATGCGTGCCGGCGCCGCAAAGGGTGGCCTGTATGGCAACGACGCCGCCGAGGCGACGTACCCCTACACGCGCACCGACGGTACCGGCCAGACGCTCGATACCAGCAAGCGCAACTACACCCTCACCTTCCCAGCCGGCAAACTGCCGCCCGTCAATGCTTTCTGGTCGGTGACCATGTACGACGGCAAGAGCCAACTGCTGATCAAGAATCCGCTCAACCGCTACCTGATCAATTCGCCGATGCTGTCGGCCATGAAAAAGAACGCGGATGGTTCACTGACGCTGTACATCCAGAAGGATTCGCCGGGCAAGACCAAGGAGTCCAACTGGTTGCCGGCGCCTGACGACACGGCCTATCTGGTGATGCGCCTCTATTGGCCGAAGGCCACGCCACCTTCGATTCTTCCCGCTGGCGAAGGCAGCTGGCAGCCACCGGCGCTGGTGGTATCGAAGTAGTGTGACCCACTGCTGACACTCGCTGTAGGTCGATGTCGGCCAGTGCTGCCTTTTTGCCAATAGCTGCCAATCATATTGGCCGGTCGCTGCCTGAAGCCAAAGGCAAGAAAGCCCGCTCAATGGCGGGCTTCGTAATCGGCTTTTCCTATGGCTCGTGGTCAAAACTCTTGCGGAATTCGTCTTCAAAGCTTTCGGCAAGTTTCTTCAATTACGCTTTTCCCGATTTCCGGGCCGGAATAGCTGTTTACTTCCTGGCGGCATAGTTCGGTGGCCTCTCGGGCCTGCATTATTTCCTTGTCTTCCAACCTGTTACTGACAAAAAAACCGAAAGCCAAGTACAAGGTGATGGCGATAATGGTTCCGACGAGGACCTTGCTGACAGGGCCCATTCTCTTTTCTGATGGTAGTGGCCCCCTGGGCGGGATTTGTATTTTCTGCCTGAGGTCGGATTGGCAGTGTTTGCATAAAATGGCTTCAGCCATGATGACTTCCGCGCAGTATGGAGTGTGTAAAAACGCTTCGTCAAAATTGAAGTTTGCGCGTCTATGCGAAATCTGAAAATTATCGGCTGCTCAGCCGAACTGGATTTTGCGTAGAAACGCGATTTTCAGTCCAACACTGGGCTCCAATCGCGCTGAAAAACGTTTTTACACAGCCTCGACCGATAGCGGACGCCCAAACGGCAGAGGAGAGTGAGCAAAATCGCGCCTCCCGCTCTTTCGCCAAGCCTGACGAGGTAGCAACCGGAGAAAATTGGCGCCGAAAGGCCTAGCACCGTTGCTAACGTGTAACCGACTTACCCGTACATGTATAAAAGGCCGTCGATCAGTTCCAGTTCCTGTTGCGTGAAGTGCACGTTGTTAAATCGCCGAATGTCTTCGAGCACACCTCTGATGGGAACTTGCTGCGATGGATCCTGAACGATTTCGATCAGACGTTCGTAATCGGGATCTATTCCCCTGAGGTATTTTTCGATTAGTTCTTTGAGTGATAAACGAGTCTGCTGGTCTGTTAGCACTTTTTATTTCTCCGGCAAAATAGTGACTTCATCCACCGTAATGACAGAGGGATTGCCCGGTTTTGGGATGAGTTGTTGCGAGTCACCCGTTCCGTATTCAGGGGGCGCTTTGGTGTTTGCGATCACTCACTATAGGTGGTGTGGCGTGCGAAACAGGCCAGAACTGTCTGGGCTCAATGTCCATATTCAACGTAGGGGTCCAAGTAGAAACCTTGCGTATCCCAGTTGATTCGATAAATCACTTCTTTCCCTGGCTTGATGTTGGCCGCGACAGTTTTGATCGCGACACCAGCACATAATCCAGACTCGGCGAGCCCGGTGCCGAGGTTCACTTCACCGGCAGGCAAAACGAAAGATGCCTTCTGGCCGGGACCAATCTTGGCTGCGCGCTGACCATCAATGTAGAACACGACGTCACATCCCGCACCGACAAACCCGTCATCACGGAGAATGGTCAGGCGTCCCGGATCTTTCGAACCCTGGCTTTTGAACGCGTACATCTCATTGGCCGGCACTGGCCGCGCTTCAGAAACCCGCATAGGTGATGTTGCGCAACCGCCCAAGGCCAGCAAGAGCGCCCCCGTTGCGATAATCCTACGCATAATTTTTCCCTCCTGAAAAAGGGCGAATGTATCAGAGCGTCATACTGCTTTGCTTCATAAAGCCATTCGCCAAAATCACCATCGCCAAGTACTACCAAGAGTGTCTGCTTTTGGTCGAAAACAGCCCCTCGCGAAGGGCCGTAATCGGCCGCTTGGGCTCTGGTGTACTCGCTTCGGCCTGCATCAGGGCCGAGGGTGTGGATGTTGAGACGCTAGCGGAAATTATCCGCGATGTCGCTGAAACTGCCTGGGATGAGCACATCACGGTCGTCGATGCTTCATACGTGGAAATGGGTAGTGCGTGACCCAAGAGTGGACGGTCGACCTTCGCTCCCGAAGCACGGGCAACTATCGGCCAAAAGCAGCTTCTGAGGACGAACCCGGCCGTTGCACAGTGGTCCAAACTTTTGACAGCGTCGCGACTGATCAAAGGCCTTGGGCCTGCTTCATTCAAAAGCGACGCGTTGCAATTCACACACATCAGGGTGCGCCGGATAACGTTCAGTAGGTTCGGATCCTGTCTGGTGCAGGCGCTGACTGCTGCTCCCATCCCTGCTCCCTTACCGGAGTACGAAAATGACTCAGTCAATGCGCTTCTTCCTTTCGATCTTCCTCGCCACAGCATCGTTGGCATCAGCGAGCCTTCTGAACAATGCAGGTGCGGCAACCGCCGAGGACCTGAATGCCGACTCCCGGCAAGCGTTGCAAACGCTTTACAAGACCTCCCCATCTGCCAAAACCATTTCGCAGAATGCCAAAGCGGTGCTGGTCTTCCCGAAAATCATCAAGGCCGGCCTTGTGTTTGGTGGCAGCTATGGCGAGGGCGTGCTGATGAAGGGCTCGCAAGTAGAGAATTATTACAACTCCGTAACCGGCTCCTGGGGACTACAAGCAGGCGCCCAGTCGTATGGCTATGCGGTTTTCCTGATGACCGACAAAGCCGTGGACTTTCTACGTAAAACCAAGGGTTGGGAAGTCGGCGTAGGACCCACCGTTGTAGTGGTTGATGAAGGGGTGGCGAAGAATCTGTCCAGCACGACAGTGAAGCACGATGCCTACGCGTTCATATTCGACCAGCAAGGGTTAATGGCCGGGGTCAGCATCGAGGGAACGAAGATTTCCCTGATCAAGCGCTGAAAGCCTGTCCTTCAAGGGATCTGTCTTTAGAAGCGTGCCGCGTGTCCCCTCTACCAAGGCGTCTTGTGTACCAGGCAAGACGCCCCTTTTGGACAGGATGCACGGCGAAATTCCTGGATTGTTGAGCGCTATCACCGTCTCGCCAAGAGGGGGCCTGATGAACCTTCTAACCCGATGTAAGGGTGCATGTATTGCTCTGGTGCTAGGCGTGGTTGTGCTCCTGACATTTGTGATTGGCTCCAGTGCTTTGCCGAGGATAGTGCCGGACATGGCTCGCGCGCCCTCTGCGCCAGTGCAACTCGACGGGATAAACGGACCTCTGTCAGCCGAGCGCAGCAAAGCCATTCTCGACCGACTCAAGTCCACCGGCGCAGAGACCAACATCTTCGATGTGCACCTCGCCATCGAAGAATCCATCTCCGGTAGCCCGCTAACGGAAGGAAACAAAGTCGACTTGCTGCAGGACGGTCCCAGCACCTACCAGTCGATGATCAAAGCCATTGAAGCTGCGCGCGACCACATCAACATGGAAACCTACATCCTCGACGATGATGAAGTCGGTCAGCGTTTCGCCGCCGCACTGATCGCTCAGCAACACAAAGGCGTACAGGTCAATCTGATCCGTGACAGCGTCGGAACCCTTGGAACACCCTCAACGTTTTTCTCTCGATTGACCGAAGCGGGCATCAAAGTGCTGGAGTACAACCCCATCAATCCGGTGACGGCCAAAGCCGGCTGGGACGTGAACCAGCGCGATCACCGAAAGCTGCTGATAGTGGACGGCCGTATTGCCTTTCTCGGCGGGATCAACATCAGCAGCGTCTATTCGGGGAGCTCGTTCAGCTCACACTCGAAGACGCGTCCCAGTGGTGATTTGCCCTGGCGCGATACCGACTTGCGCATCGAGGGGCCGGTGGTGGCGGAGCTGCAGAAGCTGTTCATCGGAACCTGGACGGCCCAGAAAGGTCAACCACTCGAGGCTCGTCACTACTTTCCGCCACCTGAGCGCAAAGGCACCGAGGTGATTCGCGCCATCGGCAGCTCGCCAGATGAGCCGTTCAGCCAGATCTATGCGACGTTGATTTCGGCACTGCAAAGCGCGCAGACCGAGATATGGCTGGCTAATGCGTACTTTGTGCCCGACCCGCAGCTGCTGGCGGCACTCAAGGAGGCGGCAGCACGTGGCGTGGACGTCAAACTGGTGCTGCCCGGCAGCACCGATTCGTGGCTGGTGTTCCATGCCGGACGCGCCTACTACAACGAGCTGCTGGAGGCCAACGTCAAGCTTTACGAACGCCGTGACGCGCTACTCCACGTCAAGACTGCAGTCATCGATGGCGTGTGGTCGAGTGTCGGCTCCACCAACCTCGACTGGCGCAGCTTCGTGCACAACGATGAAGTCAACGTCGTTGTGCTGGGCACCGGATTTGGGAAAAAGATGCAGGCGGCATTCATGGCTGATCTGGCCAAGTCGAACGAAATCAAGCTGGAAAAGTGGCAGCGCCGCTCGCTCGCTTTGAGAGCCAAGGAGCAGATGGGACAACTCTGGGAATACTGGCTATAAGTCGAGTGTCGCGGTTGCGAATGAGCAACGGAGCGCTGTGTGTTGCGCAATGGAATTGCGAGTAAGGTGCAGTACCTTGTGGTTGTAACTCTCACGTTTCGCAATTCATTCAGGTTGAGAGGTGGACTTCATGAACAACATCATCTACATCGTCGGGGTCGTTGTGATTGTCGTGGTTATCCTGTCGTTTCTCGGGTTTGCATAGAGTCCAAGAGCGTCTCGATTCGTCGATTGTGATCTCGTATTGGCAAGGCTGTACCCCGCATCGCGAGGTACAGCCTGGTCGCGCTTGACCTATTTGGCCTTTAGAAACTCAACCGTTTGCGCCGTGTTCCACAGGGCATTGGCGATGTAGCGATAGTTGATCAGTGCGGCAAGGTAGCCATCACCTTCGGGGGTCGTCGGGCCGGCGGTCGCGTCCCGAACCACGGCCACTTCAAAGCCAAGCTCCAGCAGTTCGCGCAGATGCGACTCGACGCACAGGTTCGCCGCCATGCCCGCCAATATGATTTGCGACACACCGTGCTTGCGCAGCTGAAGCGCCAGGTCATTGGTTTCCGGGCCGTACACCTTGTGCGGTGAAGCAATGATGGTTTTGCCGTCGAGGATGTAGGGCTTGTACTCGGGCATGAAGTCGGCACCGGAGTTCTCGAAACCGTCGAGGGTCAACGGCCCCTTGCGATCGAACATGCAGATGCTGTGCATGACCTTCTCGAGCGGTCCGCCGAAATGCCAGTCGTGGTCACACGGATAGTAGTAGTGCGGCGAAACGGCGACGGTGATGCCGGCGGCCTTGGCGGCGGCGAACAACTCGCCAATGTGTTTGACGGTATCGTGCTCGACGATGCTCTTGCCAAATACACTCCAGCTCACGCCCTCGGGACTGAGGAAGTCGATCTGTGGATCAATGACCACCAACGCGGCCCGTGAAAGGTCAAGCTGCATGCCGGGATCCGGCAGCGCAGGCTCTGCCGGGTCTGCATACTGAGGGGCGATGGTCGTTGGATGGTTGCTCATGACAGTGGACTCCGGTCGACGATAAGAAAAACACGCTGCGCCCATGGCGCCCGGAAGGGGTCTACCATCGGCGAGAACTTCATCCTATTGCCCCGCCCTGCCCCCCTTTTGCCAGGACGTGCAGAGTCTTTACCCGGTCGTCTCTATCATGGATATCCTGTCCGAATTCTTCGAGCGCACCCACCTTCAGGGCCGGCTGTTCTTCTCCGGACGGGTGGATGGCACGCTGGTCCTTGATAAGCCGCCGGGCATGGCGTTCATCCATGTCATCAGTCAGGGCGGTATCGACATGGTTCAGCCAGGGCTACCGAAGCTGTCGATCACCGAGCCCAGCGTGCTGTTTTGTCCGAGCAGTTGCCGTTACCAATTGCGCTCCAGTTCGGCACAGGGCGCGGAGCTGATCTGTGCCTCGTTCCAGTTCGGGCGCAACACCCTGCACCCCTTCCCCCTCGGTCTCAAGGAAACACTGGTTTTCCCGTTCAAGGAACTGGCGAACCTCACCCCTGTGATCGGCGCGCTGCTCGCCGAATTCCAGGATCAGGCCCCCGGCAGAGTTAAGGCGCTCAATCTGCTGCTCGAGTACATGTTCGTGGTGTTGGTGCGGCACGCAGTCATCGAGCAAAAGATTTCCAGCGGTCTGCTGTATGCCCTTCAGGACGGGCGCCTGAGCGCGGTGTTCAACCGGATCCACCAGGAACCTGAGGCGCTCTGGACAGTGGAGAAGCTTGCAGGCCTGGCGAACATGTCCCGATCAAAATTCTCGGCCTGCTTCACCCAGATCATGGAGATTTCACCGATGGGCTACGTCACCGCCTGGCGAATGAAAGTGGCCCAGGACATGCTCCGTGACGGGGTGCAGATCAAAGTGATCGCCGCCTCGGTCGGCTACAGCTCGCAAGCGTCTTTCTCCAGAACCTTTCTCAACGTGGTGGGCTGGCCGCCGGCCGAATGGCTGAAACGCGATGCGGGTAGCGATATGTCGCTGGTCACGGCGTACGTGCAGCCAACCCAGCGGTAAAAAATCAACTCTGTGAGTAAGGGTCTGCAGCGTCCTGCCGATAACGCACGCGTTACCGCATCCTCACGTGCCCCAAGGCCCAAGCTGCATTCCTGCACGAGTTGAGGTAACCGGCAGCGGTTGGCTCAGCCTTGTTTCAAATCGAGGCAATAGGTGTAGTAACCCGTGTCGCGCACATAGCCCAAGGATTCATACAACCGTTGCGCGCTGACATTGTCCGTGGCCGTTTCCAGCAGCATGCCTTTGGCGCCGGTCAACAATGCAAAGGCTCGCGCGGTGTTCATCAGCAACGTGCCGACCCCTTGCCCTCGGGCGGCGGGTGTTGTGAAGAGATCGCCGAGCAGCCAGGTGCGATGCGCGTCGATGGAGGAGAACGTCGGGAACAACTGCACGAAACCCAGCGCCTCGCCGCTGGGGGCCTGGGCGAAGAAGATCGCGGATTCGTCCCGGGCAATGCGCTCGGCGATGAACTCGCGAGACTGCGGCAGGTTCGACGGCTGGCCGTAGAAGCCTCGATAGGCGTCGAACAGGCTGGCGATTTTATCGAGGTGGGATGCGTCGGCGCGCAGGGCCTGGATGTCCATGTTGATCGTTTCCTTGCGGATTGGTTTGATGAGCGGGAAAAGGGAAATGTAGATCAAAAGATCGCAGCCTGCGGCAGCTCCTACAAGGGACGGCGTACGCAGGCTGCGATCTTTTTACTTTCCTCCTTAGGCCTTTCAGTTCCGCGCAGGGGCCACCGCCGGCATTGATGTCCTGGCCAGCCCGTAATAAAGAATCCCCGGCACCACCAGACCAACGATCCAGGAAATATCGACACCGCCGAGCTGCGCGACCATCGGCCCGGAATAGAAGTGAGTATCGACGAAGGGCAACTGGATCAATACACCCACGACATACACGCTGATCCCACGCATGTTCCAGCGGCCATAACGACCCGCCGGGTCGGACAATGCCGGGATGTCATAGCGCTCTTTGTTGATGAAGTAGTAATCCACCAGATTGATCGCGCTCCACGGTGTGAAGAAGGTCAACAAAAACAGGATGAAGTACTTGAAGGTGTTGAGAAACGAGTACTGGCCCAGCAGCGCGAGCGTGGTCGATGCCGCGACAATCACCAACACAAACACCATCCGCTGGCGGGCGGAAATCTCCAGACGACTGCGGAAACCGCTGATGATGGTGGCCACGCACATGAAGCTGCCATAAGCGTTGAGCGTGGACACCGTGACCTTGCCGAACACCACGCTCAGGTACAGCAGGGACGCCATCACACCGGTGCTGCCCAACCCGACGATGGTCGCCACCTCGTGACCGCGGAAGTTCACACCGGCCAACGCCGCGGCGAACACCCCCAGGACCATGGACGCCTGAGCGCCCAACACCGTTCCAAGCCCGACGGCAGCGAACGTTTTCCAGGACGAGGTCTTGCTCGGCAGGTAGCGTGAGTAGTCCGCCACATAAGGGCCAAAGGCGATCTGCCAGGAGGCGGACAACGACACCGCCAGCAGGAAAGTACTCCAGCCGAAGTGACGGTTTTCCAGCAACAGGCCGATATCGTTGAGGGTCATCAACCGGGTAAACAGATAGACGAAGGCGATGATGCCCAGCACGCTGGCCACCCGGCCGACCAGGTGGATGACCCGGTAACCGAAGATCGTCAGAAACGCGATGCACGAGGCGAAAATCAGGATGCCGGCGCTGTCGCTGACATGAATCAACTGGGCAATCGCCTGCCCCGACAACACCGCGCCGGTGGCGCTGAAACCGAGGTACATCAGGCACACCAGCACAATCGGGATGGCCGCCCCATAGACCCCGAACTGCACACGGCTGGAGATCATCTGCGGCAGCCCGAGCTTCGGCCCTTGCGCCGCGTGCAGGGCAACCACTGCGCCGCCCAGCACCTGGCCGATCAGCAAGCCGATGAGCGACCAGAACACATCGCCGCCCAGCACCACGGCCAGGGCGCCGGTGACGATCGCCGTGATTTGCAGGTTGGCACCGAGCCACAGGGTGAACTGGCTGTAGAGGCTGCCATGCCGCTCGGCCTCGGGGATGAAATCGATCGAACGTGTCTCGATCAGGGGACTTCGCTGCTGACTATCGCTGACCTTGGTCATTACGCTGTTTTCCTTTGAGGCGCTTGTTTTTAGAGTGTGGACTCGAACGCTTAGAACGCCTTGCTGGCACTGGCAACCACCGTGGCCGTGCACAGATCACCATAGCCGTACCAGCTCGTGCATTCGCTTTTCGACAGGTCGGTATCGATGTAGCTAAGGCCCCAGGTCACGCCCACGAAGTCACGGGTCAACTTGGCTTCCCACTCGGTGTAGGCATCGCGGCTTTCACCGTTGGCGGACCAGAACGCCGGGTCTTTGACATCGTTGCGACCCACACGCAGGTCCAGGCCGATCTCGGCCGGCAATTCGATTTTGTAGCTGAGGTAGGTGTAAAGGGTGTCCTGGTCCTCGCCAAAGAAGTTCGGCGTATCGTTTGAGTAGTAGGCGCCGAGCTTCACGCCATAAACGTCAAGGACGGCGTAGACCTCACTCAGGTTGAATTGGCCTTCCTTTGGATAGTCGTACTTGATGTACCCCAGATCGAGGCTGATGGCCTCGGTCGCCTGCCAGTAGTAGCCGGCGTAATACTCGAGTTCCTGCCGCGTCTTGAACTCGCCGCCGAAATCGACGTTCGAGGTCCAGGCGCCAACGTACAAGCCGCTGCTGTGCACCAGCGTGGCGCCGGCCTGAGCCGCCGGATCACCCAGGGTTTGCGAAATGCCACGGGTGCGGTAGTCGCTGAAGACTCCCAGGGTCATGTCCAGGCTGAAGTCATCGTTGAGTGGCAGTGCCTGGGTGGTCAGGGGTGCCAATACAAGAGTGGCAAGGGTCAATACTGAGCGTGCGTTCATACAAGTCTCTTATTTTTATGGAGGTGCGGGTTATTTCGGGCATGGCGATGCCGAGCCCCTCGTCATACGAGGAGCCAGGCAGTCTTTTGCGTGGTGCGGGTGAACGGAGGGTCAGGACGCGGGCGCGTACACCTCTTTGCCGGCGAAGAAGGTCTTCAGGACCTTGGTGTCGAACAGTTCGTCGTCGCTGACCTTGAAGACATCGCGGTCGAGGATGATCAGATCGGCCTGTTTGCCGGGTGTCAGCGAACCAATCTGCTGCTCCAGGCGCAGGGCCTTGGCGGCATTGAGCGTGTAGGCGTAGAACATGGTCTGGCGATCGATGCTTTCCTTGGCATTCAACACACCCAGCGGCCCTTTGCGCGTGCTGGCCTGAGCGATGGCGTTCCATGGATTGGGGCTGGACACCGGCCAGTCACTGCCACCGGCGATGACCGCACCGGCGTTATGCAGGGACTTGGCGGGATACTGATAACCGTAAGCAAACGCGCTGATATAGGGTTTGACGAGCTCGACGGTGTAACTCTCGCCGGTGGCCCACAGCAACTGCATGGAGGCAATCACGCCAAGCTGCTTGAAGCGCGGAAACTCTTTGGGGTTGACCAGTTGCAGGTGGCTGATGCTATGAGCCACCGGTGTCGGGTTGAGTTTGCGCGCGTAGGCAAAACCATTGAGTGATTCACGCACCGCACGGTCGCCGACCGCATGCATGTGCACGATCCAGTCGCGCTTCTCCGCTGCCACGACCAACTCACCGAAGTGCGCGGGGTCGATCAGCAGTTGACCGTTTTTATGGCTGTTCTTGAAGGGAACGATGACCGCTGCGGTCTGCCCCGGAAACTCGAGAACGCCGTCAGCGAATACCTTGATGCCAGGAAAACTCAGGTTGGGTACGCCCTCGAATTTCTTCATCACCTTGGCCAGCACTTCCAGATCGGCCGGTCGACTTTTCGGGTTGGCCAACAGCAGCGCGGCGACGTGGGCATTGAGCTCGCCCTTCTCTGCCAGTTCGCGGTAAAGCGGCAACACGCCGTAACTCTGCTCGGTTGCCTTGAAATCGAACAGCGAATCGCCACTGCCGGCATTCGCCGCCGCGTCCATCCAGGCAGTGACGCCGTATTGATTGTTGACCTTCACGGCCTCGCGGGCGGCTTTCAACATGATCTCGTCGCTGGGCGCGGGGATCTGGCTGCGTACCTGGTCCCAGCGCGACTCGGCAAAATAGCCATTGGGGGTGAAGTCCGTGTCGTGACCCACAAAGCTGCGGTCCTGTTCCGAGAGACCTTTTACCAGTGCCGCGTCGATCTTCAGGCGCTTGAGCATGGCGTTGTTGGCCCATCCGGTGTGCCCGTCAATCCCGCTGAGGACCACCGGTTGATCCGCCCAACGTCCCTGGTTGAAGCGCTGGCCCAGCTCACGGCTCTTGTCCCAATAGGCCGAACTGACCCCGGCGATGCTGATCACGTCACCGGCCCGCGCAATGCCCGCCTGATCCTGTTCGATAATCCACTGTTCAAGCTCCGGCAACGGCTTGACTTCATCCAGCAGATTGGCCCCCATGCTGTTGAAGGCCGCAACCACCGGGTGACTGTGGGTATCAATCATTCCCGGCATCAGCACCTTGCCCGCCAGATCGATCCGTTGCGTGCCGGTGTCGGCCAGGGCGTTGATCTCGGCATTGCTGCCCACTTTGAGAATCTTGCCGTCTTGCACGGCCACTGCCTGGACCAGTCCCTGACCGGGTTCGGCGGTAAAGACCTTGCCGTTGAACAACACAAGGTCAGCGGCGGCCATGGCTTGCACCGAAGAAAAGGCCAGGGCTGCGGCCAACAGGTTTGGAATAAATCGCTGCATCGGAACACTCTCTTGTTTTTATTGGGCAGAACGGGAGGCCGATGCCTGGGACAATGCCTTCGGATCAAGGCCAACGAACGGCGCCTTGGCCCACACGACCTGGCCGCCCACGACCGTCAGCAGCACATTGTTTCGAGCCAACTCCTCCTCGGGCACCTGCATGAAGTTCTTGTCCAGAACGATCAGGTCCGCGAACTTGCCGACCTCGACCGAACCGACGACAGCGTCCAGTTTCAGCTGCTCGGCGGCGTTCATGGTGATGGTGCGCAGCACTTCAGTGCGCGACAGCGCCGGGTCGGCATTCAACCTCCCCGCATACTTGGGGCCGTAGCTGTGCGGGTTCAGCGGATCACCTGAGCGGGTGACACCGATCTTCAACGCCAGGAACTCGTCGAGCGGGTCGACCGGCCAGTCGCTGCCATACGCCACACGGCCGCCGGCACGAGCGATGCTGCCGGAGGGTTCCATGCGGGCAAATCGCGCCGCCCCCAGATGTTCGTTGGTACCGTCAACCGTTGACGGTGCCTGCTGGGCCCACTGGAAGGACATGTTGGCGGTCACGTCGAGCGCTTTGAAGCGCGCATAGTCGGCAGGGTCCACCGACTCGTTGTGAGTAATGGTTGGGCGGAAGCCATTGCCAGGCAGCTGCTGGCGCAGGTATTCGATGCCGTTCAGTGAGTCACGCACCGCGCGGTCTCCGGTGGCGTGAATATGCGGATCGAGGCCGGCCTGAACGGCCTTCAGCAGCAGCGGGTTGAGTACTTGCGGCGGGAAGTAAAGCTCACCGGTGTTCTTGCCAGGTGCCCACTTCGGCGACGTATCGGTGCCGGCATTGCGCAGGTACGGCGTCAACATTGCACCCGTGTCCGCCGGCGCGTTGATGATGCCGTCCATGAACAATTTGACGTGGCGCATGCTCACACCCGGCGCCGGTTTCGCTTCGCCCTGATCGTAGGTGGTGGCCATTGCCTTGGCCTCGGCGATGGTTTTGTCCGGGTCGGCAGCCGCGGCCGCAGGGTCGAGTTTGATCGCCAGCAAGGCCCGGGCCGTCAGTTCACCCGACTGTTGCAGGGTGGTAAATGCTTTGCCGTTTTCCGGCCCCGACAAGGCATCGAAGAAACTGGTGATGCCTTGCTGGCGCATGGCGTCGAGCGCCGCGCGGGTCTGATTGAGTTTCTCTGCGTCCGTGGCGGGCGGCACCACGGCGGCCATGGCTTCGGCGGCTCCGTCTTCGCAGATGCCGTTCGGGTTGCCGGCGCTATCGCGCATGTACTTGCCATCACCGGGATTGGCCGTGTGCTTGTTGATGCCGGCAACTTGCAGGCCGCGCGAGTTGGTCAACACCGTATGGAAGTCGGTGGAGCGGACTTGAATTGGGCGGTTGGTCTTGAGCGCGTCCAGCGTCGACTTGTCGGCGTCACCGTCAAGTCCGGTCATGCCAATGCGGTCCCAACTGCCCACTTCGAGCCAGACATCGGGGCCTTTGTCCTTGTCGGCATCCAGGCACGCTTGAATGGTTTCCTGGAAAGCCTTGCGGGTCATCGTCTGGTATTTCAGGTCGCACAAGGTCATGGCGCGGCCGCCATCCCCCGGATGCATGTGCGCATCAACGAAACCCGGCATCAGCATGCGGCCGGCCAGATCGATCAGCTGTGTCTGCGTGCCGATGTACGAGGCAACCCCTGCATCACTGCCGACATAAACGATCTTCCCGCCCGTGACGGCGATCGCCTGCTGCACGGAATTCTTGCCGTCGACGGTATAGACATAGCCGTTGCGCATGACCATGTCGGCGCCTGTCGAAGCGTGTGTCTGACACCCCACCAGCGTCACGCAGGAAAATGCCGTTGTCGCGGCAACGGCGATAAATAGCCTGGAAAATTTCAACTGCCTCACCTCTATTTTTATAGTTGTGGAAGTGGCCCGGACAGACTGCCGTGCAAGCCCCTGATATGCAGGGCACACGATATAGAGCGCAGCAGAAGTACGGACCTCCACAAATGAGGAGGGGTCAGGCAAATACCGGTCAGTTGAGCAGCAACGCTTACTTTGTAGCAGCTGCCGAAGGCTGCGTTCGGCTGCGTAGCAGTCGTGAAGTCAGACTATGCGGTGCACGAGACTCACCGCGCACTCAGGGTTTACGACTGCTGCGTCCGAACGCGGCCCGAACCGAACGCAGGCTTCGCCAGCTGCTACAAGGACTGCGTTATGGCTTAAGGCGCTGCGCTTAATTACGACGTGCAGTTTCCGCAAGCGAAGTCGGCGAACGCAGGGCTGAACCCAGCTCCACTTTGCTCTTCACGCCGAGCTGCAAGTAGCAGTTACGCAAATAGGTGCGCACTGTGGCCGGACTCAGTGCAAGGATTTTGGCAATTTCCTTATAGGAGTGACCGGCGGCGAACAGCATCGCCGCCGTGCGCTCGCGTGGCGCCAGCACCGCCCCGCGCGACTGTGATTCGAGTGACAGGATGACGTGCTCGGCGTTGGGGCTAAGTGTCATGGCAGTGCGACCCAGGCGAATCACACACGGCGCTTTTTGCAGCTGTGCAATGACATCAACGGGAAGCATTGAACCGCTCCACCCGGGCAACTCGCGCTGAATGGCGGTGCACAGACTTGCGCCCACATACAGCAGACTGCCATCCATCCGCGCGACCCCGAAGTCACTCGCCCCGTTGCCCGTGTCGCAGCGAATCATGTCCTGCACCTGAAAGCGCCACAACTGCAACAGATGGTCGCAGAACGCCGAAAACAACCCGGCCTCGCTGTCATTGAAAGCCGGTGCATGAAGGCCACGGTAGAGACAGACGAAGAACATCAAGCCGCTTTCAGGGAGCTCGAACGTGATGCACATCAGGTGGTAGATGTCGTGACGCCGTGCGAAGTCGTTCACCTCCTCACAGGGATCGGTGAACCCACTGTCGCGCACAACTACCCCGGGTTGACTTAAGGTCTCCTGGGAAAATCTGTCGCTGACCGCTACTTTGTGCCATTCGACGGCAAACGACTCAGACAGATTGATCCGTCCGTGCATCCAGCTTTTGGGCGGAGCATTGACGCCTGACGCAGACATCTCGCCCCACCATGCCGAAGCGAAGGGCACCAGTTGGCGGAAGGCCTGCAAGCCGTCGGCGATGAATTGAGATGCCCCGCGGTCTCGAGCAAGCCGACCCAGGTGCAACACGCAACGATTGAACGCTGTCAGCGTGGCCATCGACGCCTTGGCGCCGACCTCATCACCCTCCTCCATTGTTTTTATCCTGTTTACTACATGGCGTATTTTTTCGACGATGCCATAGGCGCGGTTATGGGTCCAGCGAGCGCTATTGTTCCGGCTGTCAGCAAGAATGACTCAAATGCGCTAATTCCGCTAAACCGACCCAAGGGCCGGCACAACACCATCTAATCTGAATAGAGTACAACCACAAACAAGCCACTAGCCTCTTGATACAGGGGAGATGGGATGACCGGAAAAGCAGCGCGCCAATGCTCGTCATGGATCCTGTTCTCCCTGCTCGCCATCAACCTGGCGCTGGCAGCGGGATGTGCAGGCAAAGCTGCGACAGCTCGCTATTCGGCCATAGGTGACAGCTGCTATGCAAAAGCGCTACCCACTGCCGGCGAGGGTGGCCTGGCTTGGGGCTCCACCTTGAACATGGCTCGCAAAAAATCCCTGAATAATTGCATACGCTATGCCGGCCGATCCGGTGGCACGCCCGATACCTGCAAAGTGGTGTTGGCGGAGTGCAAAAATTAAAAGGGCGGCAGTGAAGCGGGCCGTTCGGTTCACGGTCAACCACAATGGCTCGACAAACTCCAGGCTACCGGCTGCCCATTATTGATAGCTACCCCGGTACCGAGGATTTTTGCGCACCGACACTGCCCGCCCTGGCGGCGACTGCAAGTGCCACGCAACACGCCAGTAACGAGAATGCGGCGAATGCGCCCATCACATGTAGATAAGGCAACACGTGATTCCAGGCTCGAGCCACCCCCAGGAAAGCGGCGAATAGCCAACCGCTCATGGAAAGCGCACCCAACAAGGCGAGCCGCGTGCGGCCTGCACTGCGCAGTGCGACGAATGGAGCCTTTTGCAGCAACGGGAAGCCGACTCGATGCAACAATGCGCCGTTGAGGCTAAGCAGCGCGACGACAGTTACCTTGGCCCAGAGTTTCTGATTGAGCAGATACGCGTCGCCTTCATTGAGATACCCCTCAAGCACCAGCAACAGTCCGCTTGCCCAAAGGGCCAGCAGTGCGAGGCTGACGATCCTCTGAGTTTCATCAAGGTACTCACGCCTCGCCTGGTCCAGTATTTCCTTGCGCCAACTCCAAAGTTTGTGATCCGCCTGCAACACCCTCCCCAGGGCAATACACGTAGCGAGCAGATGACCGTATACGAGAAGCATTTTGAGCATTGCCTTGACCTTATTATTGTTTTGGCGCGGCGTTCCCTGCTTCGCTGAATTGAAAACGAATGATACAAATTTGCAATTGCATTTTCAAGATGAGCATTAATTCATAGGCTGGCACCGACCGTGATGTCGGTCTGATTCGGCTTGCTCGATACATATGGATAACCGTATATTCGGATAACCACATGTAGTGAAGACACTTCCATGCTGAACCCTGCCGCCGTATTCAAATGCCTGTCCGACGAAACTCGCACACGGGCCACCTTACTGATCACCCGTGAGGGAGAGTTATGCGTCTGCGAACTGGTCTGCGCCCTGAACGACAGCCAGCCGAAAATCTCCCGCCACCTCGCGCAACTCCGGGCATGTGGCCTGCTGCTGGACCGCCGCCAGGGTCAGTGGGTGTATTACCGGCTCAACCCCGAACTGCCAAAGTGGGTTCGCAGCATTCTTGAGACAACCCTGGAAGCCAACGCCGACTGGCTTGAGGAAAACAACACTCGACTCAAAACGATGGGCGACCGCCCTATCAACACTGCCGCCTGCTGCTGACCCATCACCCGTCGAGACTGCTCATGTTTACTGCGTTCGCCATTTTTCTTGTCACCATTGTGTTGGTCATTTGGCAGCCCAAGGGATTGGGTGTCGGCTGGAGCGCCTCCTTGGGGGCTGCCCTTGCACTGATTGCAGGCGTCGTGACGCTGGACGATATTCCACTGGTGTGGGGCATTGTCTGGAACGCCACCGCTACGTTTATCGCGGTCATCATCATTAGCTTGTTGCTTGATGAGGCAGGCTTCTTTCAGTGGGCCGCCCTGCATGTAGCACGCTGGGCCAAGGGCGATGGTCGTCGCCTGTTCGCTTTCACGGTGCTACTGGGCGCAGCCGTTTCCGCCCTGTTTGCCAATGACGGTGCGGCACTGATACTGACCCCCATCGTCATTTCGATTTTGCTCGCCCTGCGCTTTTCCCCAGCGTCCACCCTGGCGTTTGTCATGGCAGCCGGCTTTATTGCCGACACGGCCAGCCTGCCTCTGGTGGTGTCGAATCTCGTCAATATCGTTTCAGCCGACTACTTCGGCCTGGGTTTCAGCGAGTACGCTTCGGTCATGGTCCCGGTCAATTTCGTTACCGTGGGCTCCACTCTCGGAGTGCTGTATTGGTTTTTCCGTCGTGACATACCCAAACGCTATTCACTGGATGACCTACAAGACCCACGACGTGCCGTGCGAGACCCACTGACCTTTCGCGTCGGCTGGATTGTCCTGGGTTTGTTGCTGATTGGGCTGTTTGCGCTGGAGCCTCTGGGCATTCCGATCAGTGTCATTGCGGCGGTCTGCGCCGCGATGCTGTTCGCCGTTGCGGCGCGTGGGCATGTGATTTCAACCCGACGTGTGTTGCGCGAAGCGCCATGGCAGGTCGTGACCTTTTCGCTGGGCATGTACCTGGTGGTTTATGGGCTGAAAAACGCTGGCCTGACAACCTATCTGACAGTGGCCCTGAACTACTTTGCCGAATTAGGCATCTGGGGCGCCGCGTTGGGGACTGGTTTTCTCACGGCGTTGCTGTCATCCGGCATGAACAACATGCCGACGGTGTTGGTGGGTGCGCTGTCGATCCAGGCCAGTGACGCCACCGGCGTGGTGCGTGAGGCCATGATCTACGCCAATGTCATCGGCTCTGATCTGGGCCCGAAAATCACCCCTATCGGTAGCCTGGCAACACTGCTCTGGCTGCATGTTCTGGAGCGCAAGGGCATCCGCATCACCTGGGGTTACTACTTCAAGGTGGGTGTCGTTCTGACGCTGCCGATTCTGTTCATCACCTTATCTGCCCTGGCCTTGCGCCTGGGCGTTTAGCACCTGCCCGTCTGGAAAGAGGAGTCGCCATGCGCGTTCTATTCATGTGTACCGCCAATAGCTGTCGCAGCATTCTGTCCGAAGCGATGTTCAATCATCTCGCACCGCAAGGTTTCCAGGCGATCAGCGCCGGCAGCTTCCCCAAAGGGCAGGTTCTGCCGCGCAGCCTGACCACGTTGCAAGAGGCCGGGATTGCGATCGACGGGTTAAGCAGCAAAGGCAACGACGCCTTCGAGGCCAACCCGCCGGACATTGTCATCACCGTCTGCGACAAGGCCGCCGGTGAGGCCTGCCCGGTCTACTTCGGGCCGGCCCTCAAGGCCCATTGGGGATTGGAGGATCCATCCGAGGTGAAGGGCGATGAGACGGTCGTCGCCGCTGCATTCCACTCGACGCTTGCACGCATCGAAACACGCTGCCGGGCGTTCCTCGCCCTGCCCTTCGCCCAACTTGACCGCGATGCTCTGAAGCGCGAACTCGACCGCATCAGCACGCTGTAACCGGAGCCCCCATGACCAACCCACTGCCTAATCTCGACGCGTCATTGATTCAGCCCATTGCCAGTGACGACGGCCAACACAAGCCACGAATCCTGCTGCTGTACGGGTCGACCCGCGCACGGTCATTCAGTCGGCTGCTGGTCGAAGAAGCAGCCCGTCTGCTCGAACACTTCGGTGCAGAGACGCGGATCTTCAATCCATCAGGACTACCGCTACCGGATGACGCACCCGGCGATCACCCGAAAGTTCAGGAACTGCTTGAGCTGATGCAATGGTCTGAAGGACAGGTCTGGTGCTCACCCGAGCGCCACGGCGCCATGTCTGCCGTATTCAAGGCGCAGATTGACTGGGTGCCGTTAGCCCTGGGCGCCGTTCGCCCGACCCAAGGGAAAACGCTCGCCGTCATGCAGGTCAGCGGCGGTTCCCAATCCTTTAACGTGGTGAATCAGCTTCGCGTGCTGGGACGCTGGATGCGGATGTTCACGATCCCTAATCAATCGTCCGTGCCGAAGGCTTTTCTGGAGTTTGACGAAGGCAACCGCATGAAACCGTCCTCGCTGTATGACCGGGTGGTCGACGTCATGGAAGAACTGGTGAAGTTCACGTTGCTGCTGCGCGAGCGCCCGGATCTGGTTGACCGCTACTCCGAACGCAAAGAGTCAGCGCTAGAACTGACTCAGCGTGTTAATCAACGCTCGATTTGAAAGTTTGGTAACTAAACGAAGTAATGATTTAAAACGTTATAACCCGTTGCGACACCGGAGCACGGGTTAACAACCGTCGGTCTGTAAAACCCCCGCCAGAAAACCTGCGAAAACTTCGTGATCTAGTCTGACTGCACGTTCGGCAGGAGATTTCTCATGTCATTGGCTGAAGAACGAAAACCTCAGCGCCGCAAGGAAACCCGGCTGTTTCTCTTTCTTGTCGTCTGCCTCTTTCCGCTGCTGTCGGTCGCTTTCGTCGGCGGTTACGGTTTTATCGTCTGGTTTTTCCAGATGCTGTACGGCCCACCGGGACCACCCAACTAACTAATAGCCTTTTCTGAAAGCCTATTGGAGCCAGCGCATGGACGAAGCTCTGCACATTGCCAGTCTTGTCGTACTTGCCCGACCTGAATTGTTCGACGCCGTTAAAGCCAACCTGCGTCTGTTGGACGGCCTGGAACTGCATCAGGAAAGTGCGGCGGGAAAACTGGTGGTGGTCCTTGAAGCTGTACACGAAAGTCAGATCCTTCAACGCATCGAACAGATCAACAACTTGCCCGGCGTACTTAACGCGGCGTTGATCTATCACGAACTCCTCGAACCCGAAGGAGATATCGAATGAGCATGTCGCGCCGCGAATTCGTCAAAGCCCAGGCCGCCGCCATTGCAGCCGCCGCTGCTGGCCTGCCGATTATTACCGATGCCAGCAATCTGGTGACCGAAGCGGACATGGTCACCCTGGACTGGAACAAGGCGCCCTGCCGTTTCTGCGGCACCGGGTGCAGCGTGATGGTCGCGACCAAGGACAACCGGGTGGTCGCCACCCACGGCGACGTCAAGGCAGAGGTCAACCGCGGACTGAACTGCGTGAAGGGCTATTTCCTTTCGAAGATCATGTACGGCGTTGATCGCCTGACCCAACCGCTTTTGCGCATGACGAATGGCCAGTACGACAAGCAAGGCGAATTCCAGCCGATCAGTTGGGAGAAAGCCTTCGACATCATGGAACTGAAATTCAAGGCGGCCTTGAAGAGCAAAGGTCCCGGCTCGGTCGGCATGTTCGGCTCCGGGCAATGGACCGTGTGGGAAGGCTATGCCGCCAACAAGCTGATGAAGGCAGGCTTTCGCAGCAACAACATCGACCCCAACGCCCGCCATTGCATGGCCTCGGCGGTGATGGGTTTTATGCGTACCTTTGGCATGGATGAGCCGATGGGATGCTACGACGACATCGAAGCCACCGACGCTTTCGTGCTCTGGGGCTCGAACATGGCCGAGATGCACCCGGTGCTCTGGGGCCGGGTCACCGACCGCCGCCTGAGCCAGCCTCACGTGAAAGTGGCCGTGCTGTCGACCTTCGAACATCGCAGTTTCGAGCTGGCCGACATCCCCATGGTGTTCAAGCCGCAAACCGACCTGATGATCCTTAACTACATCGCCAACCACATCATTGAAAGCGGCGCGGTGAACCAGGATTTCATTACTAAACACACCCGATTTGCCCAAGGTGCCGACGACATCGGATACGGCCTGCGCCCCGACGACCCTCGGGAAATGAAGGCAAAAAATGCCGGCAAGGCCAACACCTGGACCGACATTTCCTTCGAACAATACGCAGCGTTCGTCAAACCCTACACGCTGGAACGAACTGCCAAGGAGACGGGCGTTCCGGCTGAAAGGCTCAAGGCTTTGGCCGAGTTGTATGCCGACCCCAAGCGCAAGGTCGTGTCGTTCTGGACCATGGGTTTCAACCAGCACACTCGCGGCGTCTGGGCCAACAACCTGATCTACAACATCCATCTGCTTACCGGCAAAATCAGCGAGCCGGGCAACAGCCCTTTCTCACTCACCGGCCAGCCGTCGGCCTGTGGTACGGCGCGCGAAGTCGGGACCTTCTCCCACCGTTTGCCCGCCGATCTGGTGGTGACCAACCCCAAGCACCGCGCCATCGCCGAAAAAATCTGGAAGCTGCCCGCCGGCACCATTCAGGAGAAGCCTGGTTTTCACGCGGTGGAACAGAGTCGCATGCTCAAGGACGGCGTGCTCAACGTTTACTGGACCCAGGCCAGCAACAACATGCACGCCGGGCCGAACATCATGCAGGAAGTTCTGCCGGGCTGGCGCAACCCGGAAAATTTCGTGATTGTCTCGGATGTCTACCCTACCGTTTCCGCGCAAGCCGCCGACCTGATCCTGCCCAGCGCCATGTGGGTGGAAAAGGAAGGTGCCTTCGGCAACGCCGAGCGGCGTACGCAGTTCTGGCATCAATTGGTGACCGCGCCGGGGGACGCCAAGTCGGACCTGTGGCAGTTGCTGGAGTTTTCCAAGCGCTTCACCACCGATGAAACCTGGCCCGCCGAGTTACTGGCCAAATCTCCTGAGCACAAGGGCAAAACCCTGTTTGAAGTGCTTTACAAGAATGGCCAGGTTGACCAGTTCCCCGTCGAGCAAATGGAAGCCGGATATAAAAATGATGAAGCCAAAGCGTTTGGCTTCTACCTGCAAAAAGGTTTGTTCGAGGAGTACGCCCAGTTCGGTCGCGGCCACGGGCATGACCTTGCCACGTTCGACCGCTACCACAGCGAACGGGGACTGCGCTGGCCGGTGGTGGACGGCAAGGAAACCCGCTGGCGTTACCGCGAAGGGCTGGACCCTTATGTGGAGAAAGGCAGCGAGGTGCAGTTCTACGGCTACCCGGACAAGAAGGCGATCATCTTCGCCCTCCCCTACGAGCCGCCGGCCGAAGCCCCGGATGCCGATTACCCGTTCTGGCTGAGCACCGGGCGCGTCCTCGAACACTGGCACACCGGCACCATGACCCAACGCGTCGAGGAACTGTACAAAGCGGTGCCGGACGCATTGGTCTACATGCACCCCGAAGATGCCAAGGCCTTGAAGGCGCGGCGTGGCAGTGAAGTGAAGTTGATCAGCCGACGCGGTGAGATTCGTGCGCGCATCGAGACCCGCGGGCGTAACAAGCCGCCTCAAGGACTGGTGTTCGTGCCGTTTTTCGATGCCAACAAGCTGATCAACAAAGTCACGCTCGATGCCACCGACCCGATCTCCAAGCAGACCGACTACAAAAAATGCGCGATACGAATCGAGTTGATCAGCGTGGCCTGAGGAGAACCGTCATGCCTTTGCGAATCCTGCCGTTGCTCCTGCTCGCTGCGATTGGCGTGGTGATGGCTGCAGAAGTCAATTACCCCCTCGATGCACCGGGGCCGGATGGGCGCCGGCCCGGTGGCACCTTGACCCAGAGCATGCCGGCCCCGCCCATTGCCAATGAAGAAAACAAGGACCTGAAGCGCGAACGCAATTACCCGGACCAGCCTCCCACCATCCCTCATACCATCCTCGGTTATCAGATCGACAAAAACGGCAACAAGTGCCTGTCCTGTCACAGCCGTGCCAACAGCGCACGGACCCAGGCGACGATGATCAGCATCACCCACTACATGGACCGCGACGGCCAGGCGCTGGCGGCGGTGTCACCGCGCCGGTACTTCTGTAACCAATGCCACGTGTCGCAAACAGAAGTGCTGCCCCTGGTGGGCAACAGCTTCGAAACGATCGACAAGATATTGCAAGACGACGCCAACGCCGCGCAGAAACCCTGAGGAGGCAACATGAAAGCACTGTTCGCCCTGCTTAAGGATTACTGGGGCATTCTGCGTCGTCCGAGCCTCTACTACAGCCTGGGCTTTCTGACACTGGGGGGCTTTATCGCCGGGATCATTTTCTGGGGTGGCTTCAACACCGCGCTGGAGCTGAGCAATACCGAAAAATTCTGCATCTCCTGTCATGAGATGCGTGACAACGTTTTCGTCGAACTCAAGGACACGATCCACTACACCAACCGATCCGGCGTGCGCGCCAGTTGCCCGGACTGCCACGTCCCCCACGAATGGACCCACAAGATCGCGCGCAAGATGCAGGCTTCAAAAGAGGTGTGGGGCAAGATTTTCGGCACCATCGATACGCGCGACAAATTTCTCATGCTACGGCGCGAGCTGGCCGAACATGAATGGGCAAGGCTCAAGGCCAACGACTCTCGCGAATGCCGTAATTGCCACAACTTCGAGTTCATGGATTTTACCCGCCAGAGCAAGCGCGCTTCTGCCATGCACTCAACTTCTCTGGCCAACGGTGAGGCCACCTGTATCGACTGCCACAAGGGCATCGCTCACAAGCTGCCCGATATGAGCGGAGTGAAAGGCTGGTAAGGATTTTTCGATCCGCCCGCACTTATCCCATCCTTTTATCCAACCAACAACGCCGGTCACCGACATGCCCGCCCCTGAATCCACTCTCCTCGACAGCTGGCACCACAACGCCCAATCCTGGATCGACGCCATCCGCACCGGCGCCATCGAAAGCCGCCTCAAGGTCACCGACCAGGCAATCCTGCTGGCGGTGCTGGGCCGTCAGCCCGAGCGCGTGCTCGACCTGGGCTGCGGCGAGGGCTGGCTGTTGCGCGTGCTGGCTGAACGGGGCATCAAGGCGGTCGGTGTGGATGGCGATGCGACGCTGGTCGAGGCGGCGCGGGCGGCGGGCTCTTCGCCGGTGCATCTGGCGAGCTATGAAGCGTTGGTGGAAGCGAAGGTGGACATCGGCCGCGACTACAACCTGATCTGCGCCAACTTCGCCCTGCTGCACCAGGACATCATCCCGCTGCTCGCCGCCATGAACGCCTTGCTCGCCCCTGGCGGCGCGCTGGTGATCCAGACGCTGCATCCATGGACCGCAGCAGCGGGCGACTATCAGGATGGTTGGCGGGAAGAGACCTTCACTGGATTCAAGGGACAGTGGCAACCCATGCCGTGGTATTTCCGCTCCTTGTCCAGTTGGTTCAATGCACTGGACATGGCCGGTTTTCAGCTGGCCGTCCTGCAGGAACCGCAGCACCCGCAAAGTCCTGTGCCGCAGTCATTGCTGTTGGTAGCCGAGCAGCGGGGTTCGCGACTCTTCAGTAACTCCCTTCCCGCACCCACCGCCTGACCTCAGCCTGTATGGCATAAGCCGGCGCCTCCACGGCATTGAAATCCTGTGTATACCGCTGGGCAAATCCTTCTACCCCCCATTCCTGATATTGCTGCACATGCTTTAATTCGTGAGCCCAGAGCGCGATGTCCTGTTCTGCGGCTTGAGCGTCCCGGAAAAGGATGATGTCGATCAGCGTCACGGCACCGACATCGGGGTTTTGCAGCATGGCCGTGGCGGCGCTGAATTGGCCGTTGTCGCTGACTTTGTAGCGCGCGGCATCGAGGACGCCGGGGTCATACCAGCGCAGCAGTTGTTCCCGGATGTGCGGTGGAATGGGTTGGATGTCGGCGGTGGCTGCTTGGGCGCGGGCTTGGGTCAGCCACATCGCCAAGGCAGGTGCCGCGATCTGGTAGATGCCATCAGGCACTGGCAGGCAGATGCAGCCGTCCAGACACACTTGTGTCTCGCCCTCTGGGCAGGCGTTGGTCTGGGCAGGCACTTCAAGAGTCAGGCAAAGAACCAACAGCGCCACCAGGCGCGTGGTGATGGGCGACATTGGGCGCTCCAGGGACGGACGCAGCGCAAACAGTGGGTCACCATTGATCGGCAATCCGCATGGCTTTAGCGTAGTCCCGAACCAAGCGCCCCAGCGTTAATCCACGACGAACAACTTGGCACCGGTGGTGCTGAAAGATCGATGCCCTTCAGCGTTGCTGCCCACCTGATAGCTCATCCCGGCGGTGAGCGTGAACTGACGACCATCCTCCAGCTCCGTGTGCAACTCGCCTTCCAGGCACAACAGGATATGACCTCTCCAGCACCAGTGATCGGCCAGATATCCGGGACTGTATTCAACCATCCGCACACGCGTTGAACCAAACTGGCAGGTTCGCCAATAGGCGGTACCCGTCTGTCCAGCGTACTGAACAGGTTCGACAGTCGACCAATCGGTCGTACCAAAGGGAACCGCCGTTAGATCCATCGTTGCCTCATCAATGAAGGAGTGTCTGTGGACCGTAACCATCCAGCACTACTTTCGATAGACACAGATGCCCCGCATTTATGAGATACAGGCGACCCACTCAAGCATGATAGTCAGAGGCAGCTTTCGGCTGTGGATTCAACCGGTCTTGAACACCGGCGCCATGTCCTCATTCACAAACTGAATATGCGCCGCGCGCCCTCGCGCCTCATCCCGTCTCCCCCTCCCAAGTAGTCCGAAACTCCCACCCCGCTTGGGAGTTTCGGCCGATGCGCAATCACTGGCGCTTATCCATAGTAGCGATCAAAGGTCAACGGTCAGACCTAGGTGACCGCAACTGCCCAGGTAAACGTCATGACTATTCAAGAACAAGATTTGCTGCTGACGAGCGCTCTGAGCGTCGTGGCGACCGGCGAGGACGTTTCGCTGGACGAAACGGCCGGGTTGCAGAACCTCACCGCCACGCCAAGCCCTGCGGGAGACGCTGACGACAACGACATTCTGGTGACCTCCCTGCCCTCGACCTTCGCTACCCGTTTGACTGCACTGGGTGCCGGTACCGCAACGGGTGCAGCGTTGAGTGGCTATACCGGTGCCGTGGGCAACACGGGCAGCAATGCGTTCACCGTCACCGCTGCCCCCGGAGCCAGCATTACCAATATCAGCTTCGTCGACAGCGCTGGTGCACCGCTCAATGGCCTGGACAGTGGACTGGACACCCTCGATGGCACCAGCATCTTTCTCTATACGGATGCGAACAACGACAACATCGTTCTGGGCCGAGCCGGTGGCTCGACCGGCGCGATCGTGTTCGCTGCCTATATCGAAGAAACCGGATCGCCGGTTTCGGGCGGCAAGATCTGGACCGTGGAGTATCAACCGCTCAAGCATCCAGTTACGACGAATCCCGATGATTCGCTCAATCTGCAGGACAAGGTTTTCGTCGGAGTCAGTCAGGACCTGGAATTCAATCTGGCCAATGCGCCTTCCGGTCAGAACCTCTTTCTGATGTTCACGACGGCGAACCCGACAGTTGTCGACGACGGTGGTGTATTGCGGATCACGAATCCCACCATCATCGCCACCGGCAAGGAGCCGGCGAATCAGTCCGGGCTTGACCCCATCGACACGAAAGACGACATCAATATAACGACTGGCGATACGATCAATACCAGCCAGGCCGGTGGCCCGACCACCTTCGGCACCAACAGCCAGATGATTACGGAACAGGAAGGCATCCGCTTTTCGTTCGTCACGGGTGCCAGGCAGGATATGACCATTCCCAACCTGGATCAGAACGAAGCAGATGTTGAATCCAACATCGACTTTACCGGCGTTTTCAATGCGAAGTCGGCCAATTTCGACATCGTGCAGTTGCAAAGCGGCAAGAGTGCTGTCGTAAAAATCAGTGCATTCAACACCGCTGTTGAATCTGGTGCGAGTTTCATCGACGGCTATGCGAATGATTCGACGGTTGCCATCTCCAATGTTCGCGTCATCAACATCAGCACCGGGCAGGTGATCGAGAATTCAAACGGATCGGCGGATGATCCGGCCATTACCATCAGCTTTTCTGGTGGGGTTGCAACCATCACCGGCGTTAAAGCCGGCTACCAGATTGAATACACCACAACGACGGATCACAACCGCGTACTCATCGAGAACGGGGCAGCCCTCGACGCCAAGGGTAATAACCACGCCGACTTTGATATCGGTGGTTTCACGCTGGTCCAGGCCTCTGTCTCGACCGCCGAAATCGGCTCCAAGATGATCTTCGACGATGACGGCCCGAGCGCGGACGTGGTCGATGGCGGCGGCGCAGTGACCATCGACGAGACGGCCGGCAACCAGGATAACGACAGCGACTTGGCGGCGGTTCTGGCGCTGTTCGACACGGAAGTGGTGAACAAGGGCACGGACTTGAATCCAACGGAGTTCGCGATCAGCACCACGCCTTTGGCCACCACGACGCTCAGCAGCTTTGGCCAGGATGTGGCGGGTGGGACGAAAGTGCTGTCGCTGGCGATTGTGGGCGGCGACGGCACCGACTCGCTGCTCGACACCACTGATGGCAAGAACATCATTCTGTTCAAGGAAGGCGATCTGATTGTCGGCCGCTATGACGTCGCCAACGGCCCGGTCACGGTCGCCGATCCGGCGGCGTTCGCGATTGCGCTGCAGCAGGACGGCAACGTAGCGGTCGCGCAGTATGTCTCGCTCACGCACCCCATCGCCGGCAGCACGGCGGCGGCCTATGACGACCGGATCGATCTGACCGGCCTGATCAACGCGGTGGTGACGGTGACCGACGGCGACGGCGACACCAGCACCGACAGCGTGGGCATCGGCGACGACATCAACTTCGACGACGACGGGCCGAGCGCGGACGTGGCCGATGGCGGCGGCGCAGTGACAATCGACGAGACAGCCGGCAACCAGGATAACGACAGCGACTTGGCGGCGGTTCTGGCGCTGTTCGACACGGAAGTGGTGAACAAGGGCACGGACTTGAATCCAGCGGAGTTCGCGATCAGCACCACGCCTTTGGCCACCACGACGCTCAGCAGCTTTGGCCAGGACCAGGAAGGTGCGACGAAAGTGCTGTCGCTGGCGATTGTGGGCGGCGACGGCACCGACTCGCTGCTCGATACCACTGATGGCAAGAACATCATTCTGTTCAAGGAAGGCGATCTGATTGTCGGCCGCTATGACGTGGCCAACGGCCCGGTCACGGTCGGCGATCCGGCGGCGTTCGCGATTGCGCTGCAGCAGGACGGCAACGTGGCGGTCGCGCAGTATGTCTCGCTCACGCACCCCATCGCCGGCAGCACGGCGGCGGCCTATGACGACCGGATCGATCTGACCGGCCTGATCAACGCGGTGGTGACGGTGACCGACGGCGACGGCGACACCAGCACCGACAGCGTGGGCATCGGCGACGACATCAACTTCGACGACGACGGACCGGCGGTGTCAGCCAACAACACGGTGCTGCTCGACGACGATGCGCTCACCGGTGGCAATGCTGGCGGCACGGGCGACGATGCAGACTCGGCTAACACAAGCGGCACTCTGGGCCACGACTTTGGTCAGGACGGGGCCGGCACAGTGGCCTATCTGACCAGCGGAGCACCCGCAGGCTTCACCTATGTGGCCGATAGCACCAGTCTGCTGGTCAAGCAGGGCACGACCACGGTGCTGACGCTGACGATGGTCGCGGCAACGGGCGCCTACACGGTGGTGCAAAACAACCCGATCCTCCATGTGGCGGGCCTGACCGAGAACAACCAGGCATTCACCATCAACTACCGGGTGACCGATGGTGATGGCGATACGGCCGATGGCACGCTGGGGATCAACGTCGATGACGACACCCCGGTCGTAACGGCCAAGTCGAATCTGGTCTACGCGAACTCCAGCAACGGGACGTCCTTGACGGATGAAGGTGGAACGGGCGTCTACGCTTACTCGATTGGCGCAGACACGCATGTGGCACCTTACAGTGCGACGAACTCCGACTTCCTGTCCGTGGCCCTCACGGGTGTCACGGTGGGTACGAACCCCATCACCAACAAATTGGTGACGTGGGCCTCGGAGACTGATAGCCAGGCGGTGTTCAACGTGGGTTTCACCTACGTGTCCAACAATCCGGCGCAGGGAGCGACCACCAACGCCACCGGCACGCTGACCTTTGACAAGGTGGCTGACACCTATACCTTGCTGCTGGATCATGAGATTGAGAGCTTCAGCATCCTGAACACCTCGACGCCTGGTAACCCGCTCCAGGGCTATGCGCTCAACTCGGCCACGACCGTGGGATCGAACCCTCCGGTCTCGGTGATGACGCTTGCCAGCAACTTCTTTGTGCAGTTCGAGGGATTCGGCGTGAATAACGGGACGCCCCAAACCTTCGCTTACGACACCACCACAGGTTTGTTCTCGAATGATCGACGGTATGTCACGGTCTCATCGGATTCGATTGGCGCTGCCAGCGACACGCTCCAATCGGACGAGGTGATTGATCTGGACTTCTACAAAACAAATCCCCAGGGGTTCACCGCTTCTAGCGCGGACAGGGCCACGAGCAAGGCGATCTTTCTCGAGTTCACACAGGCGGGCATTGGCGCCGGCAAAGACATGCTGGTGGTATTGAAGCTGGTTGATGACAATGACCCCACTCATACAATCAATCGGACCTTCATTGTTGGAAACTCAGCCGGTAATGACGACGTTCTCAATGACAGTGTGCCCACCTACGGATTCGTGGCTCAGGCACAAAACGGCATCGTGGTCTTCGAGAGCAATGACTACAACTTCACCGGAGAACACTACTCGATCCAGGGCGCGCAAGTGGTGACATCGACCCAAAACACAACCGGAACCGGGTATCAGCTCAATGGGGCCATCGACAATCCCGCGACTCCGGGGGTTGAGGGTGCAACACCCAATGCCCAGATAGCGTTCGGCGGCGCCACGACTGAGGGGAATAACGAACCCATCAAGATCGTCAACATCGGCTTCGTGTCCACGACGACACCGGACGCCCACCTGACCTTCGATGTGGCGGTAGCGGATGCCGACGGTGATGCGACGGTTACGCAAACCCTGGACGTGACGATTGTTGGCGACCACCACGTGACGGCCTCAACGGGTGCGGACACATTCGTGATCGCCGACACCGACGTCGACGGGCTGCTCTCCATAGGCTTGACTGTCATCGATGGCGGCTTTGCCACCGGCAGTGACTCGCTCAACTTCACGGTGCCGGGCTCGGTGGCGAACTACACCGAAGTGCTGGCACCGGTCACCAACCTGGCGGCATTCACAGCCGCCGCCGATATCGCGCTGGACGGCACGAAGAACTACTACTTTGGCGTCGTTGGAGGCGACGGCTACCTGGCATTTGACGCCGACGGCAACGGTATCACCACCATCATCCAGTTGGTCGGTGTGACCGACATCGCAAGCACTGACATTGTCTGAATGCCGCTGTAGGCACACGGCCTGGCTCCCGCAAGGGGGCCAGGCCGTTTTCATTGGGCTGCTTATTCCTGAGCCAACGAGGCCAGACGAGCGTCCCGGGCTCAAGGGGCGAAGCCTTTGACGCCAGGCACACCCACGCCGCAAAACAGCATCTGGCGCTGCAGCACATCAAAACTATTGGTTCAGGGTGTTTTGGGTTGGGCAGATGCTATTGCCGGGCTTGCCGGGCACAGGAACGGGTTTGTCCCCTGCCCGATGACGGCGTGCGCCGTGCCGTGGCGCGCATCAATCAGTCCGATTGCGCCCAAGTGGACTCGGGCGGTTCTTCGTTGTTGGTGAGCCCGTGCTTCTGCGCGTACATCAGCAAGTCGATGCGGTTGATCAGATTAAGCTTTTGATAGATGTTGCTGAGGTGGTTGTGCACGGTGTGCTCGCTAATGCCCAGGCGCCCGGCGATGCACATGTATTTGGCGGACGGATCCCCCACGATGGCGCGAATCAGTTCCCTCTCACGCAGCGTCAGCCGCGCCTGTTTAGCCTGCTCCAAATTGCGTTTCAAGGGTATATGCCCGGTCGCGGCATAGCCGGAAAGCCCAACGGCCCAGGATCTATTCAGTCCGATGTCGCGATGGTGGACCGTGACGATGGCGCGGATGATCGATTCCGTGGGGTCTTCCGCCAGCACGATGCCGCGTGCACCCGCTTCTATCGCCTGGGCAACGGGGACGGTTTCGTACAGGCCCTTGAGTACCAGCACTTTCATTTCGGCGCTGCGGGCGAGTCCCGCCACGACCGCCAGCGGGTCCAGCGCATCTGGAAAGAAACTGAAAAAAATGACATCGGGACGCAACTGATCGGCAAGATCCAGCGCATTGGTATAGGTGGTGGCCTGGCCACTCACCTCCATCCGAGGCTTCCTCGCATTGATCAAATCGTGAAGGCCCCTGAGAACGAGGGGACGACAATCGATCAGCATCACGCGTATTGGTTTTATGTGGGTCGTCATTACTTTCCTGACTCCCTTTGAAGATGAACGATGGCCTCCACCCACTGACCCTCCTGGATCAGCAGATTGCTCATCTGGCCAAGCGATTGAAGGACCGATGCGAGTGCCGACTGGCCTTGACGGTGCCCGCCCGGGTATTCGGCCCTGGGGACACGAGTCCACCAGTTGCACCGGCAGGGTTGCGGTTGCGGCCCCTTCCAAAAGCCGGGTAAAGCCATCGAGACAACATAAATAGGAATAACCATCAATAGCTTGCGCATGATGATGTGCTCCCACGAGCCGCTCAACTGAGTCTAGGCCAGCCCGGCGCGTTGCCAGCCCGCCCAACCGCCAGTCGTCGATTCAAGCCTCATGCGGGTAGCCCGGCCGATACTCCCAAGAGGTCTTCAACCCTAGAAAATCAGGGTCTTAGGCTCGCAGGGGCGTCCTGCGACCAAAGTCTGCTTCCGATCAAAATCGTCAATTAACCGACGAATGGCGCACGCACAAGCACAGCAGTAACACTGACGTCAATTTGCCGGCTAAATCTGCCTCGCCGAGTCCCCCACGAGCCAGACCTAGGCGAAATCACCTGGCCGCTCCCTTCCTGTGGGTTAGCAATAGCAACTGGCGCCCGCCAGCGCGTATGCGTCCGGCAACGTCATGGATTCGTGTGCTGGAACATGGTGAGAGGGACATGCATCGAAAAACCAACCGGCAGCGTCCAGTCGGGACGGGGACAAAGTCGGTATTGCCTGAAGGATCAGGGGGACACAACGCCTTGACTGGAACTGTCGGGGCTTAACCAGGTATTAACGTTTTCGACACTCTCGGCAGGCGGCTTTCCCGCCCAGCGATTGAGCGTGAAGACATTGGTGACGAAGTCGTATTGCGTCTTGAGCAGGTCACGACGAGCCCGGAATTCGTTGCGTACGCTGGTCAGTACATCGACGGCATTGACCATTCCGTAACTGAGTGCTTTCTCTGCCGCCACTCTGGACAGCTGTGCCGAGGCCAGGGCATTGCGGCTCGCACTGATCTTCTCTGCGCTCGAGTTGGCGGTCAGGTAAGCGCTGGTGATCTCCTTGACCACCCGGCGCTGGACCGATTCCAGTTGCTGCTCGGCGGTAATCTGATCCTGGTAGAGCCCACGCACCCGCGCCGAGGTTGATCCGCCGCTGTACAGCGGCACTTGCACGCCAATACCGGCGACATAACTGTCGGTGCGCGGCGCCTGGGTATTGTTGTAGCCCTCGTTAGTCTGCTGCGCGCTCAGCGTAAGGCTCAGGGTCGGATAGTGCCCGCCCTTGCCGCTGCGCAACGCAGCGCCCGCCGCTTCGACGCCGCTTTCGTTGGCCTTGAGTGCCGGGTTTTGCGCTACACCCTCGCGCACCCAGGTTTCAAGACTCTGCGCCGACACCCGTAATTGCACATCATCGCGAATCCGGTTGAGCTTCTCCTTGACCGGCCGGCCGACGATCTCCGCCAGTGCCTCGCGACTGATACTGGCCTGGTTCCGGGCATCCAGTTCCTGCGCCGCCAGCAAATCTACCCGGGCCTTGAGGTCGAGCTGATCAGTAACCATTGCCAACTGCTTTGCGTACAACGCATTGACTCTGTCCAGACTCTTTTGCGTGGTTTGACGCTCCGCTTTCACCAACTCCAATTCATCCTCGGCCGCCAACGCGGCGAAGTAACGCTGCGCCAAGTCCACTGTGGCCTCGGCCTGCGCTTCCAACGCTTCCGATTCGTTCTGCTTGGCCTGGCTTTTGAATTTTTGGTAGTTCTCCCACGCGGCCTTGTTGTAGAGGTACTGACGCAGCACCAGGCTGTAGTTTTCGCTATCGTAACTGCGCTGCACCAACTCGTTCTCCTGATGAATCCGATTCGTCCCTGCATTGAGCGAGACTTGCGGCAACAGCGCTCCGAAGGCCTCGCGCTGATGCTCCTGGCCCGCCTTCGCTCGCGCATACGAGGCCAATATGCGCGGGTCTTCCAGCCGGGCCTCGCGATACAGCTGCATCAGATCGGTGGAAAATGTCGAGGCACTGACCCCGGTCGGCGTCGGCGCAGAGGTTTGCGCCCAAGCAATATCGGTGCCCAGTACCAGCATGAGCAGACCACCGGGCAACACTGCAGGCACTCGCACGATCATTCCTCGATCATCGATTGAGCGATGGCATTGCGGGCCGGCTGCATCAGGTATTGCAACAGCGTGCGTTGCCCCGTGATGATCAACACATCCGCGGGCATCCCCGGCAGTAATTTGCGTTCACCCAAGGTGCGCACACCGGCTTCGGTGACCCGGACCCGGGCCAGGTAATAGGCAGTCCCGGTCTTTTCGTTGATCAGCCGGTCCGCCGAGACACTGCTGACTTCGCCTTCGATCACCGGCGTGGTCGCACTATTGAACGCGCCAAAACGGATATCGGCACGCTTGCCGATGGCGATGCGATCGATATCGACCGGCGCCACCTGGGCCTCTATGACCAGTTCTGAAACCGAGGGAACAATGTCCAGCAGCGGTGTCGCCGGGCGCACGACGCCCCCAATCGTATGCACCGTCATACCAATCACCATACCGGCATCGGGTGCGCGGATGACGATGTGGTTGAGCCGGTCCTCCAAGGAGGAAGCTTTCTCTTGCAGGTCATAAATTTTGGTCTGAACCTCGGCCAATTGTTTGACGACGTCGGCATTAAAGTCTTTATCGATTTGTAGCATCTGCAACTGTGTTTCATTGATCTGCAGGCGAGTCTTGGTAATGGTGGAACGGTGGTCGACCATTTCGGTCCTGAGCATTTCCAGCTTGCGCTGTTGGTCAAGCAGACGTTGTTTGTCAACGAACCCTTGCGACAGCAGGTCGGTCAACTCAACTATTTCCCCACTGTAGGATTTATCCAGATGGCCCTTGGCACCGATCATCGCCCCCATCCCCTTGATCTGTTGATTCAACTGACCCATGCGCTCTTGCAGCACCGATATCTGGCCCAACCGTGATCCCCGTCGCGCGTTGAATACCTGGGTTTCGCCCTGGCGCGCTTCAGCACCTCGCAGACTATCGGGACCGGTCATCCTGCCAAAGTCAATCACCGACAGATTGTCCCGCTCAGCCCGAAGCCTTGCCTCCATGGCTCTAGCGGCAGCGAGCTGACTTCGGGTCATCTCGTATTCGAATCGCAACTGGGCATCATCGAGAATAATCACCGGGTCATCACGCTTGACGATGTCACCGTCATGGGCCAACACCTCTTTGACGATGCCACCTTCGAGGTGTTGTACCGTTTTTCGGTACGCCTGCACGGTGACCACGCCAGGCGCGTAAGCCGCGCCATCGAGCGGCGCGATTGCCGCCCAGGTACCAAACACGCCGAAAGTCGCCAATACAATGCCAAAACCCAGGCGACGTATTTTTCGATCGGATACCGCCAGGTCGGCGAAACTATCTATTTGACGACTGAGAATCGTATGGTCCATCGACATCGCCCTTGCTGGTAGCGACCGAAGCCATGCTGGTGCCTGCTTGCATGGCGTGCTTTTGTACCTGCTGTTGCTGCGCGTTGAGTTCGGCCAGCACTTGCTCGCGTGGCCCAAAGAGGCTGATAACCCCACCGTTCACCACCATGAGCCGATCAAGTTGGGACACGATGTTGGTTCGATGGGTAATTACAAAAAGGGTTGCACCTGTCAGCTTGAGCTGCTGAATGGCCATCGCCAGGGCGCGATCACCGACTTCATCGAGATTGGAATTGGGCTCGTCGAGAATAATCAGCCGCGGGTTGCCATACAGGGCGCGGGCCAGGCCAATGCGTTGGCGCTGCCCTCCCGACAGCATGACGCCATCGCTGCCAATGACGGTGTCATAGCCATCGGGTAACAGCAGAATCATTTCGTGAACGCCAGCCATCCTGGCCGCCAGAACGACTTTCTCGGAGTCGACCTCGGCGAAGCGGGCAATGTTCTCGCTGATGCTGCCTTCGAACAATTCAATGTCCTGGGGCAAGTAACCTATATACGGCCCAAGCTCATGTTTGTCCCACGCGCTGATGTCCGCACCATCGAGCCGGACCACGCCATGCTGCGGTGCCCATACCCCCATCAGTGCCCTGGCCAGAGTGGACTTGCCCGCGGCACTTGGACCGATGATTCCGACAACGCAGCCGGCAGGTACGCTGAAACTTATGTTTTTGATGATCGGGGTGTTCGAGCCAGGTGCCGTAGATACTAAATTCTCCACCTGCACATGCCCCTTAGGCGCAGGCAATGACATACGTTCGGGCTGAGCCTGTTGTTTGTCGAGGATGTCCTTGAGACGGCGGTACTGCGAGCGGGCCGCAATAAAGCCCCTCCAGCTGCCGATGATCAGATCGATGGGGGCCAATGCGCGCCCTAGCAGCACCGACCCGGCAAACACCAGGCCTGCCCCCACCTGATGGTCCACGGCCAGGTATGCCCCCAGACCGAGGATCAGTGATTGCACCAGGATCCGGAAGGTCCTGGAAAGCGTGCTGATGATGGCACCTCTATCGCTCGCCTGGGCCTGCAGCAACAGGACATTTCTTTGGCGACGCCCCCAACGGTCCATCAGGGTTTCAAGCATGCCCATGGACTCGATGACTTCAGCGTTGCGCAGATTTTTCGTGGTGTAGAGCGTCGCGCCAATATGCTCCTTGTTAGCCTGAGCAAGTGTCGGCCCCGTCAGCCTTTCATTGATAAACGCGAACAATAACAACAACAGCGCACTGCCCGTCGCCACCCAGCCAAACCAGGGGTGAAACATGAACATCACAGCGATATAGATAGGCAACCAGGGCGCATCGAAAAAGGCGAACAATCCATTACCGGAGAGAAACTGCCTCAAGCCCGTCAAGTCGTTGAGCGACTGGGCCGAGGCATCCATGCCGCCACTGTCCAGCGCCCGTTTGAAACTGGCCTTATAGACCTGGCGACTCAGCAACACATCCAGCCGGGTACTGACCCGAACCATGATGCGCGAACGAACCCATTCCAGGGAGCCGAGCGTGACCACCAGCCCGGTCATGATCAGCGTCAGCATTGCCAGGGTCGTCATACTTCCGCTAGTGATCACTCGCCCATACACCTGAAGCATATAGAAGGTAGGAACGAGCATTAGCGCGTTGATGAAAAAGCTGAAAAAGCCAACAGAAATAAGGCTGTCTCTACAGGCTTTCAAAGCATTTTTCAGACTGTTTTCAGGTTCGTTTCGCATTGAAGCTCCTGCACGAGAAGCCATCTTTTGTGGAGCTTAGATCACGCCGAACGACTGTGTGCAGCAATTGGCCGGATCGCCTCGGGCAATGAGCATTACCTCTACAACCCGGCGGTGAAGCGCGCGCAAGGTACCAGCGACTTCGTAGTCAAGATGCTTTAGGACGCGTGCTGTCGCCGCCAAAGCGGGCTGGCGAGATGTATCTGGTGCAAGGTTACCTGGCCAGCGCCGCGTTCATCGTGCGCCCTCCTTCGCTTATGACAATCCGATTGTTGGAACCGACAGCTTGTACTTCGTCGACCAGGCGTGTGGGTGGTGGAGGCTCAGGTGAGGGCGGCCAAGTGCCACTCCTTTGCCAAGCGCTGTCACCGCTTAACGTGCACATTAGGTGCGACAGGCCCAAACGATTTAGCCAATCTGTTGCGTCAACCGGTTGAATCCACAGTCGATTGCTGCCCTTCGCCACAGACGGCAATCGGCAATCGGCCCAGAAACGGACATCGAGATAGCAAACTTCAAAGGGGCCGAACACTGAGACCGTTGGCTAACTAAGTAGCGGCCCCCTAGAACTTTTCCCTATTTATCTGTCTATGTGGATAGGCACATCCGGTCGATAAGCGCGAACCCGCAGGCTTCCCGCAGCCAGATGGCCACACGTCCGATTGTCAATCAGAGGTTGTCTTCGCTCATGAAATTCCATGACCCACGGATGCTGCTCATCGGCCTGTTCGCGTTCGCGGCAGTGGGCTCGGCATCAGCAACACAGATGAAGACCTCAACCCCTGATTTCGCAACTGAAGTCACAGCCGTTCAGGCTCCTGTCCAGGCCGCCGGCAACCCTTGGCCGACCTTGGCCAGTATAGCCGGCAAGCAGCCAGGGCCGTTGCTTGCCCATGACGACCGATACTGGCATGACGACCGTTGGCACGATCGTAGAGACGATTGGCGCCGAGACGACTGGCGTAGAGATCAGTGGCGTAGAGAGCAAGCCCGCCGAGAAGCTGAACGTCGTGATTGGGAGCGCCACCACGATCGGGGCATGCGGCACCGCTACGAGGACGATCGCCGCTACTATCGTCGCTAGTGCGAAGCCACGGGATTATCCGCCTGCAACACCTGCGACTTAACCGGCCAGAAGGACACTCAGAAACTCAACCGCGTACCAGGTAGGCTCCTGACGGAACTCGATGTCGCAGCTTCTTGCACTTGCCGGGTGCGGGCTGATGCCCGGGCGGGCGATCAGGAAACCAGATTCGGCATTTACCCGGTGGCGGCCAATGGCCGCGGGGGATCTCAACCTCATCGTACGCGGGCTCTGGCTCGACGAAAGCCACTGGCAATTCTCCTTCAGGCAGTGGCCTGCCAGCCGTCGGCGAATCCGATACGGTCTCTGCGTTTGCGCTAACGAAGTTGCCAGCGTTGGATTGTTCAGCAGCGGCCATTTCTGCTTCGCGGCGCCTTTTGGCCTCTTCTTCGAGCCCCTTCTGTACGGCGACCAGGTCCTCTTTGGCGTTGGGTGAGGTATTCGAAGCCTTGGCCTGCTGCGCCGCCTGGATCAATTGGAAGTTGCGGTTGCGTAACTCGACGTTAGGACCAACCCGCATGTTCGAGCGCGCCGCCAACGTTTCAGCCTGCTGGTACTCCCCCTGCTGAAGACGCAACACACCAAGGTAATGCAGCGTCGCGGGATTGTTCGGCTGGATATGCAGGGCACGCTCCAGCGTGGCAGCGGCTTGGTCCAACTGACCATTTTCATACTGCCGCGAGGCAGTTTCGATTAGCGTGGTTGATGCGCTGTTACTTTGCGAGGGCGCTCTTCGCTCGGCAGCAACCGAGCAAAGCGACGCGACGGCGCAGAACGCCAGGAGGAGACCCGGCAGAAAATTCTTGGTTGGCATCAGGGGGCGAACTCGGATGATCTCGGACGGCACTGCCGTAAAACAGGCCACCAGCGCTGCTCGGCATCGCCGATACAGGGCCCCTGTTGACCTGGTCAGTACCCTGAAGTTCCCGCTGCAACGACCACCCCACCCTGTCGATTCACGACTCGCCGTCAACAAGTCTCACTCTGTGGCAGTCAGACGGTCCAAGTTTTTGACCGCTTGATGAGCGAACATCAATCGGCATCAGGGGCTGACCGGACTTGTTGTCTATCAGCACAGAACGCGTCTCCTGCGGCTTGAACAGAAAACGTTCGCCCCACTGCCGCATGCTGACCACAACCGGAAAGATCTCCCGTCCTTTGTCCGTAAGGACGTACTCCTTGTAGGCGCTTCCATCTGACGCCGGTCGAACGTCGAATACCCCGACTTCGACCAACGATTTCAGTCGCGATGCCAGAATATTTTTGGCCACGCCCAAGCTCTTTTGAAATTCACTAAACCGGCGAATGTCATCAAAAGCGTCGCGGATGATCATGAGCGACCAGCGATCCCCAATTGCCTCCAGTGTCCTTGCTACCGGGCATTCGCTGCGTTGCGGTGAAGCGTCTTCGATCATCTTATTTGACCTTCCGGAATGTGGATTTGCCAAGTCTGTCCACCAGCTCGGTGCAATGTGGTTGCAATTTGAAACCTGATACAGCAACAATTGAATCTAGTCCTTAATTGAAACCAGTTTAACGCCAGGGAGGTGTACATGACAGCAGATGCCGACTCAGCCACCAAACGGTTCTCCAGGCAGCCTTCAGGATTGCTGCATTCGGATACCGGAGAAAACAGCAGGACCGACCGGTCTCCGGGGCTTTCCCCGTCGCTCACGTTATTGTTTTCTGTCACCTGCGCACTTGCAGTAGCCAACGTTTACTTCGCGCAACCGTTACTCGATTCAATGGCTCAGAGCTTGGGTGTGGCCTCATCAATGATCGGAGTTGTCGTGACTGCTACTCAGGTTGGTTACGCGTTGGGGTTGCTGTTCATCGTTCCACTGGGCGATTTGGTAAACCGTAAACGGCTGATTTTGACTCAAGTGATGCTGTCTGCGGTTGCACTCGCGGCGGTCGGCGCAGCACAGCAATGGCTGGCCCTGTTGGGTGCCATGATCGTGATGGGCTTACTGGCAGTGGTTGTTCAAGTACTTGTGGCATACGCCGCCGTGTTGGCAACGCCATCACAACGGGGGCAGGCAGTGGGAACCGTAACCAGCGGAATTGTCCTGGGCATTCTTCTGGCGCGGTTTACCTCTGGCCTGATTGCGGACATCGCGGGCTGGCGCGCCGTTTACTTCGTGTCCTCAGGACTTATGCTGACCATCGCGGCGGTGCTGTGGAAAGTGGTTCCTGTCACGGCGCCGCCACGGCACCAAGACTCCTACCTGTCGCTCATAAAGTCGCTCTTCAAACTGTTCATCACCGAACGCACTTTACGCGCCAGGGGCCTTCTGGCCTTACTGATCTTTGCCGATTTTTCCGTGCTGTGGACATCCATGGTGCTGCCGTTGAGCGCCCCGCCGCTGTCGCTTTCACACACGGCCATCGGCATGTTTGGCCTGGCCGGCGTCGCCGGTGCCCTTGCTGCCAGAAGAGCCGGTCGCTGGGCCGATCAAGGCCTGGGACAACGAGTTACCGGCATTTCGCTGGGGCTCCTGACGCTTTCCTGGTTGCCCATCACGTTTGCCGAGACGTCCTTGATCGCGCTGGTCTGCGGAGTGGTCTTGCTCGACTTTGCGGTGCAAGCAGTACACGTCACCAACCAGAGCCTCATTTTTGCCGCACGACCCGACGCCCAAAGTCGCATGGTCGGCGCATACATGTGCTTCTACTCGGTCGGTAGCGCGGTGGGAGCCGCAGCCGCGACCCAGGTTTACGCGCTTTGGGGCTGGATAGCAGTAAGCCTGCTGGGCGCCTTGATCAGCGCTACTGCCTTGGTTCTGTGGTTTCTCACGTTTCATTTTTCAACGACCCATCAAGGAAGATCAGCATGAAAGCCAAACACCTCCTACTCGCCATCTCGATGACTGCCATATGGGGCGTGAATTTCTCGGTTATCAAACTGGGGCTCACCACCGTTGACCCATTCATTCTTGCCGGCATTCGCTTCACGCTATGCGCGCTCCCGGCGATCTTTTTCATTCCGAAACCTGATGTGCAGTGGCGCTACATCATTGGTTACGGCCTGGTCTTCGGTATCGGACTTTGGGGCGTCGTTAACCTTGGCATCAAGTCTGGTCTTTCCGCAGGCATCGCTTCGCTGGTGCTTCAGTTCAGCGCGTTTTTCACCATTCTGTTGGGCTCATGGATATTCAAGGAAAGCATTTCCCGCTTTCAGTACGCGGGCATGGGTCTCGCTCTGTGTGGTTTGTTGAGCATCGTCTCCATCGTTGATGGGACAGTAACGATGGCCGGGCTAATCCTGGTGCTGCTGGGAGCGGTCGCCTGGAGTGCGGCCAACGTGATCAACAAAAAAGCCAGGACCACGCAGGTCTTCGCTTTCCTGGTGTGGTCGAGCGCGTTTTCACCCATCCCACTTTTCGCGCTTGATTACGCTGTTAACGGCTCGACTGGGTACAGCGCATTGGTGAATCAACTCGACTACCGCGCCGTCCTGTCGATCCTGTTCCAGGTATACCCCAATACACTGTTCGGCTACTGGGTGTGGAACTCACTTCTGAAACGATATCCCGTGTCTACCGTTGCGCCATTGTCGTTGTTGGTGCCGGTATTCGGTCTGCTCGGTTCAGTCATGATTTTCAATGAGACCCTGTCACTTAACAAAATCGTTGCAGTCGTTTTCATCGTGTCGGGTCTTGGCGTCGGTTTATATGGACAGCGCGTCCTCAGTGCGGTGCTCAAGCGATCTGACCGATGCCCATCGTGATGTAACAGCACGAGCTGGAGACCTTCTGAACACTGCTGAAGCCCGGGGTGGCTTTCGTGCTCAAGCTTGAGCAAGAAGACACCATAGATTCAGTCGATATGGATGACTGGCTAAGGGGTCGATGGTTGTCCTTCGCGACAAGCAACTATCGGCCAAGAGCGATCGTTGGTGACGGGGGCTACGAGCTCGGCTGTCGGTGCCGGGCATAGAGTATTGAACCACCCAGTCCCGACGTTCCTCTAGTTTGCAGTTCAAACGTATCCGGATACCCCTTGATCAACTCACTGAGCTTTTTATAACCATGGGTGCGAGGGTCGAACTCAGGTCTCAATTTGCTGATGTTGGTGCCCAGCGCACCCAAGTGAGCCCAGCCGTCCTCATCGGCAATGTCATCCAAGATCTTTGCGATAAAACTTACTGGTGCCTTGGGTAGCTTTTTTACTTCGGGCGTACTGGCGACTTTGACGACCTCGATTTCGGCGGGTGGCTCAGGTTCGGGTCGACCATGTCCATTGCTTGCAGCAACAAGCACTTCACCGCGCAGCAATTCGGTATAGATGAACTTGTCACAGGCCGACACGAACGGTCTCGGGGTTTTTTCTTCACCAAACCCGTAGACCGTCAAACCTTCTTCTCGTATCCGCGAAGCGAGGCGGGTGAAGTCACTGTCGCTCGAAACCAGGCAGAAACCGTCGAAGCGTCGGGTGTACAGCAGGTCCATTGCGTCGATGATCAAGGCACTGTCTGTTGCGTTCTTACCTTTGGTGTACGCGAACTGTTGGATAGGCTGAATCGAATGGTCGAGTAGCACCTTTTTCCATCCACCCAACTGAGGGCCAGTCCAGTCGCCATAGATCCGCTTGACGTTGGCGACGCCGTACTTGGCGATTTCTTCGAATAAACCTTCGACAATTGCTGCGGGAGCATTGTCGGCGTCGATTAACACTGCCAAGTGTTTTTGCGTGGGAGTGGGTGCGTGGATGGCCATGGGTCGTCCTTGAGTTGAAGACTTCAACATACCGTTAAATCACGGATGAACAAAGGGATCACCGCTTCGCGCTAAAGAGCGTGTTTTGCCAACGGCTACGGGTTTGCGGTGATGTGCAAAGCGGAACCGATTAGCCAATGACTTTTAATCGACCGATAGCAGTCGATGGTCAGAGGTTGCGTAGGGTCCAGAGTGTGTAAAAACGTACGTCGAGGTGCATCACATCCAGCTAGCAAGCTGGGCCAACCGGCGGAACGCTCTGACGATACCTCGATGTAGTGTGTGTTGTGGGCTTCAAAACCGCTAAGAAACCGTTCGCGCGCGCGCACTGGATCAAATCGCCCAACACGCTCCAGACTTTCGCGCATAGCCTCAATTCGAATGGCTACAAGATTGTCCAAGTCGCGTTGTTGAGCCAGGACCAAAACGACTGGGGAATTTTGATTGGAGAGAAAATCGACAAGCTCAAAGCTCAGATGAAAGAGTTACGCGGTTTTACACACTCTGGGCCAATAGGAGACACCCGAAAAGCACCCTTGTGGCCAATAGCAAACTCTTGTGATTATCCTGCGACCCTTCGTCCAGACTTACTCGAGGGTGCATCTCAAGTTCAGGATCGCTCGCAGTTTCATATGCGCGACGTCCCGCCTTAATATGAGTCAGCTGAAAGGGCGCATAAGGGGCCTTTGGCAAGAAACCTTTTAACCAAGATTTGGTTTGAGGATTTCCCACGCCTCGGTAGTAAAGCGGTAGCTCTTGTCTGCTTGAAAAACAATCACGCCTTCCTCAGCCAGTCTCTTCAGTACTTCACGCACACTGACAATCGTCAGATCAACAGAACACGACTCTAAATAGGCACGCACCCCACACACACCGATTGCGCGTCCCTCCAGCGTGGCCAAGACCAGTGCGTTGATGACTTTAATACGGAAAAGACTCGTGCGCAGTCCATGGAAACGGAGCAGCTCACGGATATGACCGTTCGCACTGCGATCAGACACGAGGGTCAGTGGATGGGTCGTTGCCTGGAACGGACGACGTTTAACTACGGAGGACAGGTCGTGGTTTAACAACTTGCAAATACTCCTGTTCAGGAATGCAGGTCAGGGCAGCAACGCTCAATAGTCGCTACCCCTTCCCGTCCTTCTCAAAAATCGACCGTGGCCGATAACTGCAAGGTGCGCGGATAACCAGGCGAAAACGCGCCGTAGGAGGCGACACCCGACCAGTACTCACGATCGAACACGTTCTGTACGGTGGCGCGGAACGTCGTCGGTCGACCTTCGATTTTGGTGGCATAGCGCGCGCCGACATCGAAGCGAGTCCAGGAATCCAGCTCTTGGGTGTTTGCTTGATTGACGTATTGGCTGTCGGTGTAAATTGCACCGCTGGTGAGGGTAAAGCCCTCAAGCCAAGGCGTGTCCCATTCCGCCCACAGGTTGGCTTGCACGTCTGGCACGCCTACCGGTTTGTTGCCGCGATTTGCGGCAGTGGCCGAATCGGTCAACTCGCCATCGAGCAGCGTCACGCCCCCCATCAAGCGCGTGCCCGGTGCCACTTCGCCGAACATGCTCAACTCGATACCGCGGTTACGCTGTTCGGCTTGCACCGAAAACACGTTGCCGGCGCCGATTTCGCCACTCGGTTTTTCGATCTGAAACAACGCCAGCGTGGTCATGAACGTGCCGTGTTCATACTTGACGCCGATTTCATGCTGCTTCGATTCGTAAGGTGCGAACGTCTCGCCGGCGTTGGCCGCCGAGCCCGGTGCGATATCGCCTTTGCTCAGGCCTTCGACGTAGTTGTAGTAGAGCGAAACGTCTTCCCAGGGCTTGACCACCACGCCAACCAGCGGGGTCGTGGCACTGTCGTTATATTTCGAGCTGACCGAGCCTGCCGCGTTGTAATTACGTGACTCGATGTCTTGTCGACGCACACCCAGGGTCAACTGAAAGCGGTCATCAAGCATGGACAGCGTGTCGGTCAACGCGACACCGGACAAATCCGATTCGGAAATGCGCAGCACCTTGGGCGAGTTGATAAATTGCTTGGGCACTTCCACCGGATGGTAGATGTTCGAACGCACTTCAGTGCCGTTGTTGATCCCTCGGGACAGCTCATCCTGGTACTGGGTCGCCATCAGCGTCGTCGTGTGGGTGACGGGACCGGTTGCGAACACTCCGCGGATCCCGACGTCGGCGGTAGAGCGGTCGACGTTGAATTTGTAATACCCGGGAATGTTGCTGGTATCGCCGGCCTCATTGATGATTCTCGGCACCTGGTCGGACATCCGCTTGACGTCTGACTTGCCGCCCCCCGCATGGGCAAACACGGTGACCGCATCACTCAGGTCATATTCGCCGCCCAGCAATGCCGACTGCTCTTTCGTATCTGACCAACCCCAGTCCTGCGACACATTGGTCCGGCCATTGGGTGCGGAGGGAATATCAATGCCAGGCGCGACAGTGAATGGCCTCGACGGTGCATCGAAGCTTTCTTTCTGGCTGATGTAATCAAGGTTCAAGCGCAGACGTTCGCCTCGATAATCCAGCGCGATGGCACCGATCCCCAGGTCTCGGTGCTGATCATCAACGGCAGTGTCACCGCCTTGCAGGTTGCCGTTGAAGCGCACGCCAAACTGGTTTTCTTCACCAAAGCGCCGGCTGACATCCAGATGACCACCGACTTGGGAGTCCGAGGCGTAACTGGTGGTAAGACGGGTCAGGTCTTCGTCCAGTGGACGTTTGGGCACGATATTGATCACACCACCGACGCCGCTGTTTGGCGAAATGCCGTACATCAGGGCGCCCGGTCCCTTCAGCACTTCGACACGCTCGGCATAGTCGGTGAATACCCGGTAGTTGGGCGCCACGCCATACACGCCATCGAACGCCAGTTCGCCCAGGTTGCCTTCACCGACCGGAAAGCCACGGATGAAAAACGAGTCTACGATGCCACCCGTCTGCCCGGTGGAGCGTACCGAAGGGTCACGTTCCAGCGCATCGGCCACGGTCACCGTTTGCAGGTCGGCCAATGTCTTGGCGGTGTAACTGGTCACGCTGAACGGAGTGTCCATCACGTCTTTGTTGCCCAGCATGCCCAGTCGGGCACCGCGCGCAACCTGGCCACCGGCGAAAGCTTCCGGCAATGCGGTCGGACCGCCGTAGCGGGCGTTGATGTCAGTGGTACCGAGGGTCAGCGTATCCGTGCTGTGTTCGGCCGGTGTCGCGGCCGGAATGTTCGAGGTCTTGTCAGCGGCAACGTCCTGTTGCTCGGGGGCGGCAGCCCAGGCGTTGGCGCTTCCTGCGACCAAGACAAAATTCAGCATGGCGGTACGAATGGCGAGTGTTAACACGCGCTCACCGCAAGGACGACTGACAACAGGCATGACGTGAGGATCCTTTTCAAACAGGGAAAATGGTAATCACTCCTATTGCCAGTCGATATGCGAAAAAGTATCACTCTCAGTAAATTTTTTTTGCTGCTGTGCTGCCAACGCTAGGCATACAGGCGTTCCAGCGGTATCGCGATCACCGGCAGCGCCGGGTCAAACGCGTGCCGGGTGGTCTTGTACGGAAAGATCTCACCCCGGGCAATTGTGGTGAAAATCCGCGCCACTTCGAACGCCTGCCCGGTCTGCCAATGCCGCACACACACCCGCGGATCGGTGTAATCGAGCTGGATGCAAGGCACCCTCTTCAATCCCAATTGCAATGCCGCGTTGAACCGGTGATTGCCGTCCATCACGATGCCCTGCGAGCGCTCGACGATAATCGGCTCCAGCCAATGCCCCGCTCGTACTATCGACTCGCGCAGCAACGTCACGTTGGCAGGGTCGACCTGCTCGGACTGCAGCACTTCACACAGCGGCCGCAATGCAATCTGATAACCGTGTTCCATGGTTGATCTCCTGATTCGCCGGGGCTTCAGCAAGCGTCTGCGTTGGCAATCGGCGCGTATTGGCGGGCCACATCGAGCAGACGCTGGGCGTGTTCGATCAGCGGCAGATCAACCATCTCGCCGTCCACTTGCACCGCATGACTGCCCGTGGCCACGGCCCTCATCACACGATCGGCCCACGCCAATTGTCGCGAATCCGGCAGGAAGGCGCGCTGAACCGTGACCAGTTGCGAGGGATGGATGCACAGCTTGGCGCCGAACCCCAACGAACGCGCGTAATGGGAGTCCTTGGCGACCACCGCCAAATCGCTGATCGCCGGCGTGACGCCGTCGATCGGCGACGGTAAATCCCCTGTGCGCGAAGCCAGCACGATGCGGTTTCGGGCGAAGAGAAACGCTTCGGGAATCTGGCTGCAGTTGATATCCAGAGAGAAATCCAGTGAGCCGAAAGCCAGGCGTGCCATTCCTGGAATCGCGGCAATCGATTCCACCTGCTGCAAACCTTTGGCCGTCTCGATGATCGCGATGATTTTCAGTTCCGGTTGCCACTTCAGCAAACGTTCGACGACCTGGGCCATTGCCTCGGGGCATTCTGCCTTGGGCAGGAAAATTCCGTTGCAACGCTCGGGATAGCGCATGTCGCTTAACCAGGTCAGGTCTTGGCGAAAGAGCGTGCTGCTGACGCTATTCAGGCGGATGTAACGATCGCAGGAAACCCTCGGCGTGCTCTCCTGCCATGCCCAGATGGCTGCCCGGGCGGCGGCTTTGCTGTCCGGATGAACGGCATCCTCGAGGTCGAGAATGATGGCGTCAGGCCCCGCTTCGACGGCTTTGGAAAAACGTTCGGGGCGGTTGCCTGGCACGAACAGGTAGCTGATCGCGGGTGGAGTTTTGCTGCTGAGTCGATTGGATGTCATGGCGTTACTCCTTGGCGTGAATCGTTGTGAATCTGGAAAAAAATCAGGCCCTGTCAGCGGCGAAATTCCGCGCCTGCCTGTGGCTTCTCGTAACACCCTGTAACGCCTTATCCATCAAGGTATTACGGGGTTTTTTTAAATAAGACGAGCGCGTACTTGAGCGTGTAAATACACGTTCATTCATTCGCCCTGCGCAGGTCGTTATTCAAAAATATTTGAAAACCTTACTTGATAATCGTTCCCGTTCGCAATATTGTTCACGCCGCCAAGAGGAACTATCCTCGCTTCAAAGCACGTCATCAGTAGCAATGGGCACTACTTTCCGGTAATGGCACATGAGTGTCATTTACTGGTCACTTACACAGGCTGGCTATCAACTGGTGGCCAATCAGAACATCCGCACAAACCTTATGGAATGGGGTTCTCATGCAATTGTTTTGTGAACCATTTATTACGATCCGCGCTATAAATCCATCTTCAGGTTTCGCGCGACATCCGCCTCCGACGCCTTTAAAAACTCGTAACTGACGAGCAAAAATACTGTTTCCATCGATAACTGCTTGTTGTCGAATATCAATGGCCACGTTCTATTTCGAGCCAAAGGGTTAACGATGCCTGCCATTAATACGCAGCCTGTTGAACAGCGAATTGAAGTTCATCATCCCGAGATGCTAAAACCGCTTATCGACCTTGTTATTACCACATTAATCAACCATTTTCCGGGCAAACTTTCAGATCTGGTCAAACAATATGGCTCACCGTTAAATCTGGTCTGGCCACATGCTTTCGAGTTGAATACCAAGGCGCTGCAAACGGTGTTGAAGCAGCACAATGTGCGTCACGCCATCTTCTACGGCGCCAAGGCCAACAAGTCCCAGTGCATGCTGAGCGCTGCGGCGAATTCGGGTATCGGTGTCGATGTTTCGAGCATTCATGAGCTGGAGGCAGCGCTGCGAGCCCGTACGCCAGCGGCAAAGATCTGCGCGACCGGCCCGGCCAAAACGGCCGTTTTTCATCAAGCGCTGATCAGCGCAGGTTCACTGATTTGTGTGGACTCGCTGGAGGAATTCGATCACCTGAAAGCAGTGATCGAATCCCTGCCACACCCCGCAAAAGCACGGGCTTTACTGCGCTACAGGCCTGCAAGCTGCCCCAAGAGCAGATTTGGAATGGGCTTTGAGGACTTGCTTGAATGCCTTCAACGGCTGGCCAGGCAACCTGATAATTTTCACTTCGAGGGTTTCCATTTCCACTTGGGCGGTTACGGATTCGAATCCCGTGCGCAAGCCTTCCGTGAGGTCACCGGGTTTGTCGAGGCAGCCCGTGAAATGGGCTTGAATCCGCAGATGATCGACATCGGCGGAGGCCTACCGATTCGTTACGTCGAGCCTCAGGCCTATAGTCGATTTTTACAGAACGAGAATAAACCTGAGCATTATTACAACCATGTAGTGCCCGACTCTTATTATCCCTATGGCAGTGAGCTGACAGCGCCTCAATGGTTGACATTATTCCTCCAGGCCGACCATTCGCCCGGACTGTCTATTGCTAACTATTTGAACATGCAAAAAATAACGCTGGCACTGGAGCCCGGCCGAAGCCTGGTGGATCAGGCGGCTATTTCATTGTTTCGCGTCACACGTACAAAAAAACTGGCCGACAACAAAATCGTCATTTTTGTTGAAGGCAGTAGTTTCAGCGCCTGTGAAACCTGGTTTTCATCGGAGTACCTCGTTGATCCGATACTCATCAGCACAAACGAACTACCGCACACACCGACGCAAGCTTATATCGCTGGACATAGCTGTCTGGACGATGACGTCATTACCCATCGCCTGATCAACTTTGGCACCACCCCCCACGCAGGCGATTTGTTGATTTACGTTAATACTGCCGGTTATCAGATGGACTTGCTGGAAAACGAGTTTCATCGCCATCCCCTGCCCCGGCGCTTGATGGCGACCTGTTGTACGGAAGGTAACTATGCATTTTCACCTGACTACTAAAGGGAATAATTGAAATGATATTGAATAAAGTTTCTGATCTTATTGGCAATACGCCAATGTTGGGTATTGATGTTCCGGATACCGACGCCAGGCTGTTACTCAAGATTGAAAAGAACAACCCCGGCGGCAGCATCAAAGACCGCATGGCACGGAACATGGTGCTGGCGGCACTCAAGTCCGGGCGCCTGAAACCCGGCGGCGTCATCGTCGAGTCGTCGTCCGGCAACACCGGCATTGGCCTGGCCATGGCCGCCGTCGAATTCGGCCTGCAGTTTATCGCCGTGGTCGATCATCACGCGGCTCAGGACAAGATCGCAGTGATGAAGGCGCTGGGCGCCGACATTCGATTCGTTAAAGGCACCTATCGCGAAGACGAAGTGGCGGTGGTCGAGCGCCAACGGCTGGCGGCTGAACTCGCGACCGACATTCCCGGTGCCGTGTTCATGAATCAATCCGACAACGCCGCCAATGCGGGTGGTTACAGTGATTTCGTCCGCGAAACGATTGCTCAGGTGCAAGGCTCTATCGGTGCCTACGTCGGTTGCGTCGGTACCGGTGGTTCGATGACCGGTATCGCCCGTGGTTTGAAACTGCACAATCCCGACACCGTGACCGTTGCGGTGGAACCGGCCGGGTCCATTGTCTTTGGTCATCCCGGCTATCCCTACTATCAGTCGGGCACTGGCACCCCGGCCGGTGACACGGTCGGCCTGGTGCTCGACTACAGCTGCATCGATCTGGGCGTGCAGGTCACCGATTCCCAAGCCTTCGAAACCGCCCGCTACATCGCCCGAAACCTGGCGCTGTTGGTGGGTGGCTCGACCGGCGGTGCAATTTTCAAGGCACTGGAGCTGATCCACAAAGGCGTGCTGACCGGCAACGTGGTCGTGCCGATCGCCGATGGCGGCGAAAAATACCTGCACACCGTGTTTGACGATAAATGGCTGCAAGAACGTGATTTGCTGGATCCGAACGTCGCACCGCAACTGGATGCCTGGCTGGGCAAGACCCAATGGCTGGACTCCGTTTCCACGCCGCTGCAATTAAGCGTCGCATGACCCACCCATCACACAGGAACGCCTCTCGATGAATCTGTTGAAAGTCGCCATCTGTGGTGGCGGCAGGACCGGCCATCTCAACGCCATCCTGTTCAAGCAGCTGCCCAATGTTCAGGTTTCGATGCTTACCAGCAATCTGGAGATCATCGAACAGCACGCTCGTCACACGCCGATGCAGGCCTTGTTGCCGGATGGCTCGACACTGGACGCCCGGCTGGATCGGGTAACCACCGATGCCAGGACTGCCGTTGAGGATGCCGACATCGTCATCATCACCGTGCCCGCCCATGCCCGGCCGCAAACCTTGCAGGCCATCGCACCGCATTTGAGTTCGAGCAAACCGGTGTACGTCGGCGCGATTCCGGGTTTTTGCGGTTTTGACTGGCTGGCCGAGGCCGCGCTGGCCGATCGCCCAAACCTGGTGATCTGGGGGATGAAGGACGTCCCGCACACCGCATTCGAGCTTACCCCCGGGCGCTCGATCAAGATGGGCGGCGGTAAAAGCCGGTTGTATGTGGCGACGCATGCTCGGGAGTCGCAAGAGTCCCGTCAACGGCTGCAGGAAATGCTCACCGCGTTGTACGGCCCTTGCGTGACGATGCTCGACAATTACCTGGAAATAACCCTGACGCCGGGCAACCCGATCATGCACAGCTCGGTGATCTACGGGCTGATCGGTCCCTTTGGCCAATGGCATCGCAAAATCTTCCCGCAACGCATGTGCTGGTGGACCGAGTGCCCGGAACTGGGGGCCTACTTCCTGGAACGCATGGATCAGGAAAGCCAGGATCTGTGCGCCGTCATCAGCCAGCGCATGGGCATCGACCTGTCATCGGTCAAATCCTTGAAACAAGAAATTGTCGAGGCCTACGGCGAACAGATCCGCGACCAGAGCAGCATGCTTTCGATTCTGCGCACCAATCAGGCCTACAACGACATCCTTGCCCCCATGGTGCCAGCCGACGGCAACCGCGCCGGCTACGTGATCGAACGCGAGAGTCGTGCCTTCAACGAAGACGTTGCCTACGGCCTGGTGCTGCTGGTGGAAATAGCCAAACGCTTTGAACTGAAGGTGCCCTACATCGAGGAAGTCTTGCAGTGGAGCGTTGCCTACATGCAAGGCCTGCGCGATTCGGCGCTCGACTACTTCCCAAGCCACTGGCCACGCACGGCATGAGCCGTGGGCTTGATCTCTTTCTTTAATTTTCGACGAGCAGACAGCTGATATGGATGACTTCAAGACACTGATCGCCTACTCCCGCAAAAACGCCATGCGACGCTTGATTCGTTGCCTTTTTGCGGAAAACATCCTCGATCGTTCGGCCCTGAGCTTTTCCGCTGAAGGGAACCAGGCCACCTACCCGCTGAAGGATGCCCGCGCCCACCTGTTTTTCTCCGACATCGCCAAGGGCCCGGCCGATACCGTGGTCAATGACGGTGATGTGGTGCTGTTGACAGACGAAGGCGTACGCCAGGTGATCACCAGCCATCAGGATATGTTGGATGTGTTGCGTGACAGCTTCGACTTCAAGCCGACCGACGAAGGCGTGGCCGGGCTCAAGGCCGACATGGAAAACAGCCTGACCAACGACGCCCACGCCCGTCAGCATCGCCAGCAATGGAACGAGCGACTGGAGCAGGCTGCCAGGGATCAGGGTCTCAACAGCTTCACCGACTACCTGCGCCAGCATGCCAATACCAAAGACGCCGCCATCCTGCTGGACCAGTGGGGTTCACTGGAAGGCCATCCGTATTACCCGACGTGGAAGTCCCGTCCGGGCCTGACCAATGCCGAAGTCGAGCAACTGTCACCCGAGTTCAACGCTCAGGTACCGCTGCGCATCGCATCCTTGCGTACCGAGCATTCGAAAAGCGAAAGCATGCCGCACGTGACCGGTTACCACGACTGGTTCGCCAGCAACTTCCCGGCGCAATGGGAACAATGGAAAGCCTCACTCAACAGCAAAGGGCTGGATGAAACCCAGTGGCTGCCACTGCCGATTCACACCTGGCATTTGCAGGCCTATGTACTCAAGACGTTTGCTGCGGAAATCGAAGAAGGCATCCTGATCACCGACGGCCCGGACATCCAAACCCTGCCGACCATGTCCTACCGCACGATGATGCCGGTGCTGGACAATTGCGCACCGCTGATCAAATTGCCGATCGCCGTGTGGATGACCAGCGAACTGCGCAGCCTGCAAGCCAAGTCGATTCACATGGGGCCTCGCATCAGCGCAGTGATCACCAGGATTCTGGAGGCCGAAAATGGCTTCGAACAACGCCTGGAAATCTTCCCGGAAGAAATCGGCGTGCGTTATAAAAACGCGATCACCCAGGACGATAATCCCGGGCGCCATCTCTCAGTGGTCTATCGCGCCAGTCAGCAAGCGTTCGAACGCAGCGACAATTGTCTGCCGATTACCGTGGCATCACTGTTCACTCGGTTGCCCGGCAGTGGCCGGCCGTTGTTTACCGATCTGATCGAGCGTGATGGCGCAAGGGCCAATGCTGATCAGGTGGAAAGCTGGTTCCGCGAGTACGCCAAAGTGGTCACCCACCCAGTGGTAGCGATCTATCTGATGTATGGCATCGGGCTCGAAGCGCATCAGCAAAACACCATGGTGCTGTTCTCACCCGATGGCAAAGCACGTAGTCTGCTGATCCGCGATTTCGGCGATGGCAGGACTTACGCTCCGCTACTGGAAGCACGTGGCTACACCCTGCAGCCGCATGTGCAGCCGGGTATTTTGCCGACGGTATTCTCAGGCGATATCGAACCGGTGCGCATGTTCGTGCTGGACGCTGCGTTCCTGACGCATCTGCATGAAATGGCCCTGTGGTTGACCAAGGAATACGGATTGAACAACACGAGGTTGTGGGAGGTACTGCGCGAGGAAACCGATCTTGCATTCGCGGCCGTACGCGACCGTGTCTCGCCAGATCTGTGGGAAGTCGAACGTCAGGCGTTTGTGGAAGATCCATGGCCCACCCGATCGTTGTTGCGCATGCACTTGATGCAGTACTCCAACTATCGTTTGCAACACACCCTGACCAACCCGCTCGCTAGCGTTTAACCACTGAGGCTGACTCATGTCCCATGCAGGTGCCATCCAGGGTTCTAAAGTAAGAATCCTGATTTATCTTCTATTTGCGATCCAGCTTGTGTCCATGGGCGCGATGGAAATGAGTGGGCCCTTCTGGCCCGTCCACCTGCGTGGGCTGACCTCCTCGGAGTCGGTTTTCAGCTTCGCCAGCATCGCCGTGTACGTCGGGCCGATGCTGGGCATTATTCTGACCAGTGCATTCTGGGGTCGTATCGGTGATCGCTACGGCCACAAGTTGATGATGATCCGCGCCCTCGCCGGTTTATCGTTGACGCAGCTTGGGCTGGCACTCTTCAGCGACATCTGGGTCATTCTGATCCTGCGTTTTCTGCAAGGCGCTTTCGCCGGTTACATCGCGCCGGCACAAGCTTATGGCGTCAGCATTGAAGCCCCTTCGCGGCGCGCACGGCTGTTTGCCATCCTGCAGATTTCCACCAACGTCGGCTCGTTGCTCGGCGCTGTCGTAGGCGGACTGATCCTCGACTACGCGACGTTCTTCTGGATCAACATCATTGCCTCGGCACTGTGCGCTGTATGCACCGTGGTGGCGGCCGTTACCTTGCCCGATGTACCGCCGGTGAAGAAAACACCGGTCGCGGACAAAGCGACACCGGCCAGTCACTCGGGCAGCCTCTGGCAAGGTTCACCGTTATTGTCGTTACTGGGCGTGATGGGCATTCTGCTGCTGGCGCGAATGCTGCCGCAGACCTCCTTCTCGCTCTACGTCAGCTCGGTGTTCGAGGTCAGTAACTCGGTGGTCGGCCTGTGCTACGGCTTGTTGGCGCTGGGTTTCATTCTTTCCGCAACGGCCTGGTCGCGTTATTTCGAACACCGCACTCAGCAGGAAACCTTGCACCTCATTACCTACGTCGTCATCGGCTGCATCGCCCTGACCGCGGTAGCAGGTGTCACGCACAACCCCGTGGTGTTTGTCATCGCCTACTTCATCTGGGGTGTGCTGCTGGGGGCCACCACGCCAGTTCTCATGGCGCTGATCTCGAAAACCGCCGATAGCTCACAACAGGGTCACGTGCTGGGGATTGCCCAGGGCACCGCACAATTCGCTTCGATTGCGGGGATCTCGGCCGGTGGTTTGCTCAGCCAGGTCTATGGCTTGCAATACACCTACCTGTTTGTTTGCCTGGCCTACGGGGTGGCACTGATCCCGATTGTCGCGCTGCGTTACTGGCCTGCGCAGATGCAACCGAGTCATGCCCCGCCCGGGGATTGATCAAGGAGTCTGGCTTTGAACATTGAACAACTGCGCGCCGATACGCCCGGTGTCGCACACCTGATCCACTTCAACAATGCCGGCGCGGCACTGATGCCCGAGCCGGTGATCGAGGTCATGACCCGCCACATTCAGCTAGAGGCGAGCCTCGGCGGTTATGAAGCGGCCGGGCAACAGTCGGCCGAACTGGACAATGTCTATGGCGCCATCGGCCGCCTGATCAACGCACGGTCTGACGAAATCGCGGTGATCGAAAACGCGACCCGCGCCTGGGACATGGCGTTCTATTCGTTGCCCTTGCAACCCGGTGATGTGGTGCTCACCTCAACCACCGAGTACGCCGGCAACTACATTCCCTACCTGCAGTTGAAAAAGCATCGCGGCATTGAAATCCGCATCATCCCCAATGATGAGCAAGGCCAGGTGTCGCTGCCGGGCCTGAAAGACATGCTCGACGATGATCGCGTCGCATTGATCTCCCTGCCCGTGATCGCCACCAATGGCGGACCGGTACAACCCATCGAGCAAATCGGCGCCCTCGCTCGGGCCGCCGGCGTGCTGTTTTTGCTGGATGCCTGCCAAGGTGTCGGACAAATGCCGATCGACGTGCAAAAAATCGGCTGTCACATGCTCGCTGCCACCAGCCGAAAATATTTGCGTGGGCCGAGGGGAATGGGATTTTTGTACGTTGAAAGGTCTCTTTGCCAGAACCTGGAGCCGGCCTTTCTCGACCTGCATGCGGCGTCCTTGCTGACATCCGACACGTTCAACATTCGCGCCGACGCACGACGTTTCGAGAACTGGGAGTGCAACGTCGCCGCCAAACTGGGCCTCGGTGCAGCGGTGGAATACGCGCTGGCTCAGGGCATCGAGCCGATGTGGCAACGGATTCAGCAACTGGCCAGTCACTTGCGTCATCGACTGGCGGACATTCCGGGCATGACACCGCGGGATTTGGGGGCTATCAAATCGGGCATCGTGACATTCACCCACCAGAACAGCAGCGCCGCGCAGGTCCAGCAATGGCTGGCAGGCCAGGAAAAACGCATCAATGTCACCACCTCGACGTTCCGCTCGACCCTGCTTGATATGCAGCACAGAGACTTGGCGGAGGTCAGCCGCGCCTCACTCCATGCCTACAACACCGAGGCCGAAATCGACACGATGATCGAAGCACTGATCCGGCTGCCACGCGGCTGAGGGAGACCTAATCGCTGCTTGCGTCATAGCCGCTTTGTAATCTAGCATTGGGAATACTTCTCAATTGCATGAAAGTCTGCAGCCATGAGCGAAACCCTTTCCGCGAACAATGACGATCACCTGCGCGCGATCGAAGCCCTGTACAGCGGCCATCACGGCTGGCTGTATGCGACGCTGAGAAAAAAACTGGGGAACGCCATGGACGCGGCGGATCTGGCACAGGACACCTTCACCCGCATCCTCGCCTCCCGGGTCACTGTCATCGAACAACCTCGCGCGTACCTGAGCTGCGTGGCCAAGGGAATCCTGATCAACTGGTACCAGCGCAAGGCACTGGAACGTGCCTATCTGGATGCCCTCGCCCATGTGCCCGCTCCCGAAGTACCTTCGCCCGAATTGCGTTTCATGGTGCTTGAGACCCTGCACGAAATCGATGCAATGCTCGATTCCCTGCCGCCCTTGGTCAAACGAGCGTTCCTGCTCTCGCAGATCAGCGGCCTGAAATACGACGACATCGCCGAGCAACTGGGCGTGTCACTGATCACCGTCAAACGCTACATGAAGCAAGCCTTCGTGCAATGTCTGTTGTTGGTGGAGTAAATGCTTAGTCGCCGCCAAGAGCCGCATCCCGATCACCAAGCCCTTGAAGAAGCTGCAGACTGGCTGATGCGCTTGAGTGAGGGCGAACTCAGTGACGCTGAACGTGCCGAATGGGAATGCTGGAAAGTCAGCACGCCCGAACGGGGTCGTGCCTGGGGGCGCGCTCAATTATTGCAGAGTAAATTCGGCGGCCTGCCACCCTCACTGGCAATGTCGGCACTGGATCGCCCAAGTAGCCCGCAACGTCGCGCAGCGATGGGCAAACTGGCGATGATTCTGGCGATCCTGCCGGCCGGTTGGGGCGGTTGGAAGCTGGCAGAATCCCAGCAGTGGTCGGCCGACTATCGCACGGCTGTCGGTCAGCGACGCGAATTGACCCTGGCCGACGGCTCGTACATCACCCTGAACACCGATACGGCCATCGACGTACTGTTCGATGCCCACCAACGGCTCATCCACCTGCGCGAAGGCGAGATACTGGTGCAGACCGCTCCGGATATTTCCCCGCTGACGCGGCCTTTTCTGGTCAGCACCCGCCAGGGCCGGATGCAGGCACTGGGCACACGGTTCACCGTTCGAGAACTGCAGTCGCGCACTCACCTGGCTGTGCTGGAAGGCGCGGTGCAGGTCGAACTCGCCGACAATCGCCAGGGATCACCATTAATCATCAATGCCGGACAGCGCACCGACTTTTCGGCCGACTATTTTGGCCCGGTCACCGCCACCGATCGCTACATCGGCGCCTGGACCCAAGGCATGTTGATGGCCGACAAGATGCGCCTGGCCGACTTCGTCACCGAACTGACCCGCTATCGCCGTGGCTTCGTGCGCCTCGACCCGGCGATCGCCGATCTGCGCATTTCCGGTGCCTATCCGATCAGCGACACCCAGCGCACGTTGAACATGTTGGCACAGACCTATCCGATCCTCGTCAGCGGCCACTTGAATGGCTACTGGATCATGCTCTCTGCGGCCTGAGCCAAAAAAAGTGCACACAGGTGATACTTTTTTTGATCTCGACTGGCTACGGAGAAGAAGAATCTTTTCGTCCTGTTTATAGGCTCATCCATTCATGTTCGCTGCACGCCTCCTGCGCCCGGATCGTCAGTTCACCCCAGTTTTTCGCAGTGCGTTGCTAAGCCTTGTCCTGATCGGTGCCGTTTGCCCGTTTGCCTTGGCCGTCGTGCCCGCGCAACTGGACGCTGTCGCGGTCCGTGCTTATGACATTCCTTCCGGGCCACTCGGTGCGACCCTGTCGAGCGTCGCCGTGGATGCCGGCATAGCGCTGTCGTTCCAGCCATCGCTGACCGAAGGCCTGATCAGTCCCGCACTGACCGGCAACTACTCCACCCAGGAGGCGGTCTCCCGCTTGCTGGAGGGCAGTGGCCTGGACATGGTGTTGCGCCGCGACGGCAGCTACACACTGGTGCAGCGCCGGGTGACGCTGGATGAAACGGCCATCATCGGCACCGACAAACGTGCCGACGCCCTGCCACCCGTGTATTCCGGTGGGCAGGTCGCCAACGGCGGGCGCCTGGGCATCCTGGGCAACACCGATGTGATGGACGCGCCCTTCAGCGTCAGCACCTACACCTCGACGCTGATCAAGGATCAGCAGGCCGTCACCGTCGGCGATGTGCTGGAACGCGATTCATCGGTGCGCTCCACGGGTCAGACGGGAGGCATCGTCGACTCGTTTTTCATCCGTGGTTTTCCGGTTGGAGAAGGTAACCTCGGTGAACTGGCGTTCGACGGCGTGTACGGCGTGGCGCCCAACTACCGGGTGTTCACCGAATACGCCGAGCGCATCGAGCTGGTCAAAGGTCCCGGCGCCCTGCTTTACGGCATGTCGCCCAACAACGCTGTCGGCGGCGTCATCAACGTGGTGCCCAAGCGCTCCCTCGATGAAGACCTGACTCGTTTCACCGCCAGTTATGCCATGGATTCGCAGATCGGTGGCCACCTCGATGTCAGCCGACGCTTTGGTGAGGAACGCCGGTTCGGCGTGCGCATCAACGGCAGCACTCAGCAGGGCGACACGGCGATCGACGATCAATCCCGTCACGTCGACATCGGTGCCATGTCCCTCGACTATCAGGGTGAACGCCTGCGAACCACCCTTGACTGGCTCAACCAGAAAGAACGCTTCGACGCCGCCTCACGGCCGTTCCTGATCGCCCCGGGCGTGGACATTCCCTCCGCCGCCAATGGCCATACCAACGTGAGCCAGGCATGGGGCTGGTCCGAAACCCGTGACAAATCGGCCCTGCTCAGCGGCGAATACGACCTCAGCGACGCATTGACCGTGTTCGCCCACGCTGGCGGTGGAAAATCGGACGTCGCACGAATGTCCGACCAAACGCCGACCATCATCAACGCGGCCGGCGACACCTCATCGGTTCCCGGCTATTACAAATTCGAAGTCGAGCGTTACACCGTCGACGCCGGTGCACGCCTGCGCTTCGACACCGGGCCGATCAGTCACAGGGCAGCCCTGCAGGTCAGCCGTTATCGGGATGTACTGTCCCGGGGGATCATTTCCGGACCGCCCATCCTGTCGAATATCTATCACCCGGTGGATCGCCCGGAACCCGCCATCCCCAAGCCGGACACGCCCAAAGTGTCCGAGAGCGAACTGACCGGCGTGGCCCTCGCCGACACGCTGTCGGTGCTGGATGAGCGCATTCAGGTAACGCTCGGCCTGCGCAAACAGAACATCAACTCCGATAACTACAACGCGTCCGGCACGGTCACCACCTCTTACGACGACGGCAAAACCACGCCGCTGTTCGGTGTGGTGGTCAAACCCTGGGACCACGTTTCGTTCTATTACAACTATGTCGAAGGCCTTAGCAAAGGTGACATCGCGCCCTCCGCCGCGTCGAACGCCGGCGAGATCTTTGCCCCTTATGTCTCCCGGCAGCAGGAACTCGGGGTCAAGGTCGACTACGGCACCTTCACCTCGACACTTGCCCTGTTCCAAATCAAGAAACCCAGTGGCGAACTGGTATCCGGTGTTTTTTCGGTGCAGGGCGAACAGCGCAACCGCGGGCTGGAACTGAATGTGTTCGGCGAAGTCGCCCCAGGCACACGGCTGCTCGGTGGCGTGACCCTGCTCAATGCTGAACTGACCAAAACCGGGGTTGCCGCCAACCGTGGCAATAAACCGGTCGGCGTGCCGCAGGTGCAGGCCAACCTCTGGGCCGAATGGGATACCTCGTGGGTCGAAGGCCTGACGCTCACTGGTGGGGCGATTCATACCGGGAGCCAGTACGTGAACCAGGCCAACACCCAGCAACTGGATGACTGGACCCGCTTCGATGTCGGCGCACGTTACACCACCCGCATCGATGAACGACCGACCACGTTTCGCGCCACCGTGCAAAACGTGCTCGACCACGAGTACTGGTCGGGCGTTGCCTCCTACGGCGCGTTCTCCCAAGGCTCACCGCGTACCTTATTACTGTCGGCGACTGTCGACTTCTGAAACGTTCAGCCCGGCAGCGGTATAAGCCGTTGACCGTTCTGGCTTTTGCAAAGGCTTTGACCATGGTGACTTTTGATCGACGCAGCCACACGTTCGCTGCGCTGCTACTGGCAGGACTACTGAGCCTGGTAGTGCTTTCCCTCGCACCGCGTAGCGTGCTCGCCGCGGAAGCGGATCCGGCGCTCACCGAGGTGACCGATCTACTGGGGCGCAAGGTCAAGGTGCATTTGCCGGTCAGACGCGTGATTCTGGGTGAAGGCCGCCAGTTGTACCTGGTCGCCGCACTGGACACACAAAACCCCATAGAGCGCATCGTCGGCTGGCGCAAGGATCTGATCCAGTCGGACCCGGACACCTACGGCGCCTACCTGCGCAAATTCCCCGACATCGCAAAAATCCCCACCTTCGGTGGGTTTGAAGACGGCACCTTCGATATCGAGCAGGCCATCTCCCAGCGCCCGGACGTGATCATCCTCAATATTGAAGCGCAGCATGCCACCGAAGATGCGCGCTACATCGAGAAGCTCGACGCCTTGGGCATCCCGGTGGTTTACGTCGACTTTCGCAACAACCCGATCCAGAACACCGAGCCGACCATGCGCCTGTTCGGCCAACTGTTCGGCAAAGAGCAACGCGCCGAAGCCTTCATCGATTTTCGCAACCAGCAAATTCGCCGCGTCACCGACGTCATCGAGAAACAACACCCGCCCCGCCCCAGCGTGTTCATTGAGCGCATCGGAGGCTACACCGATGATTGCTGCCTGAGTTTCGGCAACGAAAACTTCGGACTGTTCGTCGATATGGCCGGCGGCAACAACATCGCCCGCCGCATCATTCCCACCACGTTCGGCCAGTTGAACCCCGAGCAAGTCATCGTCTCCAACCCGGCGCATGTCGTCGTCACGACCGCCAACTGGGAAGCCTTTGCACCCGGCGGCCATTGGGTCGGTGTCGGCCCGGGCGCGGACATGGCGCAAGCCAGGAAAAAACTCGCCTGGTACACCCAGCGCCCGGCCTACGCCGGTATCAAGGCTCAGGACGATCAAGCCTTTCACGCCATCTGGCATCAGTTCTACAACAGCCCCTACCAGTTCGTCGCCATCCAGCAATTGGCGAAATGGTTCCATCCGACACTGTTTGCCGATCTGGATCCGGACGCGTCATTTCGCGAATTGCATGAGCGCTTCCTGCCGGTGCCGTATGAGTCCGGTTACTTTGTCAGCTTGCGCCAGCCTGAGGTAAAACCATGAGCTCATTGACCGACGCCGTGGTCGTCCAGCGCGAAACCTATCGTCGCCTGGTGCTGCGTAAACGCCTGATTCTCCTCGGGCTGGTGATCTTGCTGTTGTGCAGCGTATTGCTCGACCTGGCGCTGGGGCCGGCGAGTTACAGCTTGCGCGAAGTGCTCGGCGCACTGTTCTCGCCAGACAGCGCTTCACCGCAAGTGCGCGTGGTGATGTGGGACATCCGCCTGCCGGTGGCCCTGATGGCCGTCGCCGTCGGCGCGGCGTTGTCGCTGGCTGGCGCCCAGATGCAGACGATCCTCAACAACCCGTTGGCCAGTCCGTTTACGTTGGGCATTTCCGCCGCCGCCAGTTTTGGTGCGGCGTTGGGGCTGGCGTTCGGTGTCGCGCTGTTCCCGCTGGCAGCGCAGTTCATGGTGCCGTTGAACGCGTTCATCATGGCCATGTTGTCGGCGCTGTTGATCCACTTTTTGAGCATGCGTCGCGGCGTCACCGCCGAAACCATCGTGCTGCTCGGCATTGCGCTGGTGTTCACGTTCAACGCGCTGTTGGCGCTGGTGCAGTTCTTCGCCACCGAGCAAGCCGTGGCCGCCGTGGTGTTCTGGACGATGGGAAGCCTGACCAAGGCCACCTGGCCGAAGCTCGGGGTGATCTGCCTGGTCATTCTGATCACCCTGCCGATCTTCGCCAAACGCGCCTGGGCCCTGACTGCCCTGCGACTGGGCGATGACAAGGCCGCCAGTTTCGGCATCAACGTGCGCAGCCTGCGATTTCAGACGCTGATCATGGTCAGCCTGCTCGCCTCGTTTCCGGTGGCCTTTGTCGGCACCATCGGATTCATCGGGCTGGTTGGCCCGCACATCGCCCGCATGCTGATTGGTGAAGACCAACGGTTCTTTTTGCCGGCCTCGTTGCTGACCGGCTCATTGATTCTGTCGGCGAGCTCTGTGGTCAGCAAAACCCTGATACCGGGCGCGATATTCCCCATCGGGGTCGTCACCTCGCTGATCGGCGTGCCGTTCTTCATATCCTTGATTCTCGGCGGGAAGAAAAATTCATGGTAACGCTTCAACTGGAGAATCTCGGTGCCCGCTACGGCCAGCGCGAGATCATTCGCGGTGTCACGACCGCGACTTTTTTCGGCGGTCAGGTAGTCGCGGTGGTCGGGCCCAATGCCGCAGGCAAGTCGACATTGTTCAAACGCATGGCCGGGCTGATCGATGGCCCCGGGCAGGTCATTCTGCAAGACTCAAAAAAAGGTGCACAGGGCATCAGCTATATGCCTCAGGGTTTGAATGCCAGTGCCCGGCTGACGGTCTACGAATCAGTGCTACTGGCGCGTAAACAACTGACACCGGGCTGGGTCGTACACGACGACGAATTGAAACTGGTCGACGAGATTCTCGCGGCGTTGGGCATCACGGGACTATCGTTCCGCAACCTCGGCGAATTGAGCGGAGGTCAGCAACAATTGGTCTCGATCGCACAAACGCTGGTGCGCGAGCCGGAAATCCTGCTGATGGACGAACCAACCAGCGCCCTCGATATGTATCGGCAGGTGCAGGTGCTGGACTTCATGCGCAAACTGGCCCGCAAACGCGAGGTCATTGTGTTCATCGCCATCCACGACCTGAACCAGGCACTGCGCTTTGCCGATCAGGTGTTAGTTATCGCGGACGGCACCACTCAAGGTAGCGGCCCAAGCAACGAGGTCATTACCAAACAAATGCTGCGCAACGTATACAAGGTTGAGGCGCGCATCGAGCAGTGCAGCCGCGGGCTGCATCACATACTCATCGACGATATCGTTTGATACTTTAGCCAGTTAAGGTCAGGTCTTAGGGTAGTAGTGCGATAGACGAAACTCGTATAGCGAAGCTTTTCAGCAGCTGATTTGTCTTCGTTATCCCCCAAACAATGGTTGAACGGAGCATCCATTCCACTTATCCCACTCCCTAAAGCTTCGCTTGCCGATTGCAGTTCTTTGCGACAGGTAGCAATCGACCCAAGCTGCCGTTGACCAAAGGCAGAAATCGACCATGAGGAGACACTTGCTGCCTGGTTTGATCGGAATCTCCATCGGCACCGGACCTTCTCATGCTGATTGTCTGCGCCAGGTGCCGGGTGATGTGCCGAACTGGCGTTTGAATGCGCGACTGAATGCAGCTTCGGATTCGTAGCCAACTGCAAAGCCGATTTGCGCCACATTACCGCGACCTTCGCGCAGGTGTTGAGCCGCCACGTGCATACGCCAGAGCGTGAGGTATTGCATCGGTGGCTGTCCGACCAATGCCGTGAATCGCTCCGCAAATACTGAGCGCGACATGCCCACTTCAAGCGCCAGGGCTTCTGCCGTCCAGCCCTCGGTTGGACGAGCATGGAGCAGCGCCAGTGCGCGCCCGATCTGCGGATCCCGCAAACCCGCCAGCCACCCGCGCCGTTCAGCGGGGAGGTTCGCGACATACTGGCTGACGGCTTCGACGAACAGTAATTCGGATAGCTTGGCGATGACCGTTGTCGAGCCGACGCGCCCCGCCGCGATCTCACTGACCGCGAAACGGAATGAGCTTTCAATCCAGGCCCCCGAAGCCGTCGCGCGCACGTCTAACTTCAATAAGGCTGGCAGCGACGAAAGCAACGGACTGAACGGTGTTTCAGAGCCGAGGAATCCGCACAATAACTGTGTGGCCTCGCCGCCCCCGCCGTACTTGATTCGTGAAATGCCGCCGACTTCCGGCGGCTGAATAACGTCGCGCGCCGACATGGGCGCAATGCTTAGATCACTGCCAAAAGTATGAATGTCGTTGCGAGGAAGCAGAATGAGTTCGCCTGCCCGTACGTCGAGGGTGGCGCCATCGTCGATTCGCAATTGCATGTGCCCCGCCGCGACAAAATGCGACGCAATGATATGCCGAGGTGCCGCCAGGAACGGTTTGCAATCGTCTGCAGAGATTCTTCCGCTGATGCACCAGGGCGCAGTGAACTCCGCCTCGAGGAAGACCCCTCCAGACAGCCGAATCACACGCAAGACATCAGATAGCGCATCCAACAATTGCCAGCCCTCCTTTCCGGAGTCCGGAGCATGTAATCAGGCGCACTGGTCATTCACCGCCTGAACTGCGAGGCCCAGATTAGCACCAACGCGGACACAGTGATCGAGGCGATCCCCAGATGCTTCACCACTGGTCATTGACTCCCGCGTTAACCGTAATTGGCCCATTCCAACTTGACCACGCAAGCCGGAGATCAATATGAACACCGCAGCGACCCTACCCAGCTCAGATTCAGGCAACGCCGCCCGTTATGCTCAAATCGTCAGATCATCGAAGAAAGCGGAATGGCAGATCGATCGCGATTTGCTACAGGACCGCAGCTTCGACTTCTCGCGCAAATTCTTGCCCGACGGACTATCGCGGATCGACCGCCTGACCTTTCTCGCCGCGGACGAGGCGCGCCTGCTCAGCCAGATTCAGGGCCGAACCTATGCGTATATCTTTGGCCTGGTCGAGCGCTTTATCAGTGCCAAAATGCTCGATCAAGGTCGGGCCCATGTCTTTGACGATCAGCTCGCACTCGAAGCGCTCGTGCGCTTTTCCAACGACGAGATCAAGCATCAGGAGCTGTTCCGGCGCATTGAGACGATGATGGGGTCGCAATTGCCAGCGGGATATCGTCAAGTTGCCGATCCAAACGATGTGGCGCGCGCGGTACTGGCGGCCAGCACCTGGTCGGTGTTGGCGCTGACCTGTCATATCGAGCTGTTTGTTCAGACGCATTACGTGCAAAGCATCGCCCCGCGCGAGGAGTTGTGCCCACTCTTCAAGGATGTCTTCAAATTTCACTGGAAGGATGAAAGCCGGCACGTCGTACTCGATGAACTTGAATGGGAGGCGGAGCACGCGAAACTCTCCCCGGCCGAGCGCGACCAGGCAGTGAACGATCTGATTGCACTGGTGGCGGCCGTCGATGGAATCCTGCAGGCACAATCGGCATCCGATGCCGACTACTTCATTCGAAATATTTCACGATCGTTCAGTGTCGATGAGACCGCGCAAATCAAAGCCTGCGTGCTGAGCGCCTACCGCTGGCAATACATTATCTCGGGCGTGCAGCATCCACACTTTGGCCGGCTGCTTACGCGCATGACAACTCCAGCACAGTTGTCCAGGGTTCAGACCGCACTGGCACCCATCATGAGCAATTGATCGACAGGGGCCGGCCGACTGCGCGTCGGCCGCGCGGCTATGGGATGACGTGCTGAGAATGATTGATTGAGGATGGCAGCCATGACGATTCCGATGTGGATGCTGCTTGGATTTGCGACCTGGACTTTGCTGCTGTTGATGGCAACCGTCGGGGTGTATCGCTGGGTCAGAATCTTGTTTTCGAATGTTCCGATTGCTTCTTTCCGAAGCGATCAGCTCGAAGGCGAGGATTGGTATCGGCGAGGGATAAGAGCGCACGCGAACTGTGTGGAAAATCTGCCTGTCTTTGGCGCCATCGTATTCGTGATTTCAGCCCTTGGTGTCGACGGCCCCGCAGTGAACTACTTGTCCATAATCATCCTGATCGCTCGCGTGTGCCAGTCTCTGGTTCACGTATCCCATGTGCAAACCGATACGTTCGTGGCGGTTCGGTTTACCTTCTTTTGCGTGCAGTTGGTCTGTTTTCTCGCGCTCATTGTTGTAGCCGCTTATTACGGCGTATGAAGACCCAAACCAGGGGCGATTTTTTCGTACAAACCCTGCACCGTGCTCACGCCAGCAGCTCGGTGATCCACCGGGCCTGCCGGGTGATGTCTTGCACCTTTTCTTCCGGCACGGCCTGCCGTGCACGGGCGAAGTGGGTCAGGGTCTTCTGCTTCTCGCGCAGTATGCGCTGCCACTTGATCAGGAACGCCGGGCTGCGTGCCTGCATCTGCAGCGGGCCGAAGTACAGCTCCTCGGCGGTGTACGTCACAGGCCCGGCGCGCTCGGCGACGATGATCTCGTAGTCGAAACGGTTTTCCCGCAGCAGTTCCTCGCAGAGGATGCGGTAGCCATTTTCCATCAGCCATTGGCGCAGTGGCTGCTCGCCGCCATTGGGCTGCAGAATCAGGCGCTCCTGGCCGCTCAGGCGCGCCTTGCCGCTGTCGAGGATGTCGCGGATCGTCTCGCCGCCCATGCCGCAGATGCTGATCGCCGTGATCCCGTCTCCCGGCTCGATCGCCGCCAGGCCATTGGCCAGGCGCACGGTGATCCGCTGGTCCAGGCCGTTCTCGCGCACGGTGCGTTTGGCCGAGTGGAACGGCGTCAATGCCACCTCGCCGGCCACCGCCGCCACGATCGCGCCACGGCGCATCAACGCCACCGGCAGGTAGCCGTGATCCGAGCCGATATCGGCCAGGCGCGCATCTGCTGGCACATGCGCCGCTACACGCTCCAGGCGCTGGGACAATGTCTGTTCGTTCAACCGCCGTTCCTTTTTCAGTGTCCGCATCAGGTCGATATCAGCAGGTAGCCCAGGCAGGCTGCCCCGCCGGCAGAAATTATAGGCTGTTTAGTTTTTTGGCACAGAGAATGCTGTGTGGCCCTGGACATCGCCTTTCCGGCCTTGCCCGCCAGCGTCACCATCAAGACTGGCGAGCGCAACATGATGAGCTATCTTCTCAAACCAGTGCTTGAGCGTATTGACAGCTCCTTCAAGGAACAATGAAATGGTCCGTCATTGCCTGTACTTCTGCCTGCTGTCGCTGTCCCTCCCGACCAGCGCCATGGACCTCAAACAAGCCTGGGATCTGTTGCAGTACCAAGGCCCCGTCTATCGCGCCGCCGTGCATGAAAAAGAGGCCGGCGCGCAAAACCGCGACATCGGCATGGCCGGCCTGCTACCGCAGATCAATGCCTCGGCCTACGACAACAAGGTCAATGGCACCCAACGCCAGAGCGGCGTCGAAAGAGATCTCGACTACACCTCCAAGGGCGCTAACGTGCGCCTGCGCCAACCGCTGTTCAACAAACAGAAGATGGCCGAGTACCGCCAGGGCAAGCAGCGTGCCGACTACAGTGTCGCGGTGTTCGATGCCAAGAGTCAGGACACCGCAGTGCGCCTGGCTGAAAGCTATTTCGACGTGCTCCTGGCCAGCGAAACCATCACCCTTGCCACGTCCAAACTGAAAGCCTTCGACGAGCAACTCGCCTCGGCGAAACGGCGCATGGAGTTGGGGGCCGGCACCATTACCGACATCGACGAGTCGGCCGCTCGTCGCGACCTCGCCGCGGTTGAGCTGATCGAAGCGCAGGACAACCTGGTCAACGCGCGCCGCAAGCTTGAGGAATTTATCGGTGAAACCCCCGAATCGCTGACCACCTTGCGTCCGAGCTTCGATACACCACCGTTGCTACCGAGCAACCTGCAAGACTGGTTAGTCAAAGCCCAGACCGACAGCCCGCTGATCCATGCGCGCCGTCATAGCAGCGACCTCGCCGAAGAAGAAGTGAAGCGCGCCAAGGCCGGCCACTGGCCAACACTGGATTTCGTGGCCGGCTACACCGCGGGCGATAGCCAATCAATCTCCGAGTTGAATCAACGCAACCGCTACGGCTCAATCGGTCTGGAAGTAAACTTCCCGTTGTACAGCGGCGGCGGCACCAGCGCGTTGACACGCCAGGCGAGTGCCAATAGCTATAAGGCCCTGGACGAACTCGACGCCACGCGCCAGGAAGTCATCACCGGTACCACCCGTGAGTATCGCGGCGTACAGAGCGGCGCCCAACGTATTCACGCGCTGGAGAAGGCAGTGGAGTCCAATGAACGCTCACTGGCTTCGTCACGCAAGGGCTTCAAAGAAGGAGGCACCAGCACCAACTCGGACGTCCTCAATGCCGAAGAGCTGCTGTTCGTTGCGCGCCACGATCTGTTCGAGGCCAAGCTTCACTACTTGATGTCGCGCCTGCGCCTGGCCTCTTCGGTGGGCAGTCTGGGTGACGACGATATCGACCACATCAACGACTACCTCGGCCCGGAACTGTTGGTCACCCACTGACGTTCACCTGCGCGGCACTTCTACAACGTGGTCGGCAAAACCCAGGCACGCAACAGCGTCCTCTTTTCGGGACCGTGTAAGCGTCAACGGGGGCAAGCCCCTCACCACCATTATCGGCTCAAGGCATCAGGTCCAGCGCTAACGTCTCGTCTTTCGCTCGCTCGTCGTACCAATGCTTCAAAGATTCAGGCAAGTGGCCTTTCCAGCCCGGCACATTGGTGTAGTAACGGGCTCTCAAATGGCTTTGCTGATCGGCAACCACCAGTAGCAACCAAAATCGGCTATCCGGTGCGCTCGCGAAGATCGCAGCGTTGATCGAGCCTAAACCGCGTATCCACATTTCCGTGACTTGCGCCTCCGGCAAGTCGCCCGACATGTCGCCTGTCACCCTCGAACTGCTACTCGCCAGCAATCGCTGATAGTCGTCCTTGAGTAATTGCCGCAGTGCGTCATCCTCCTGCCGTGTGCGCACCAACCCCACGCTGAGTAAATCGTTGTCCAGTGCCAAAGACTGCTCCGACGCCACATAACGTCCGGCGTAATACACACCCATGCCGGCGCCACAATCGGCAGCGTCGCCGCTCTGTGTAACGTCGAGTACGCCGTTGATGGCTTTGAAATCCAGGGTGCAGGCTCCCTCGGCGTAATGCGCCTGAGTGCCGTCGAGTGTCGCGATACCGTTCAGCTCGCCCATGTTGGCGCCGTTCGTGGCCGAAACGTCGAACGTAATGTGAGTTGAATCCTTGCGTGTGGTTTTCAACTCGGCCCCCGTCGCAACGCCCCACGGAATCAGTTGCCAGGAGGCATCCCAGGTAAACGGCTTGGCAGCGTGGCCGAGTTCAACGAGGCGCATCTGGTACTGCTGGCGCAGACAGCTGAGGTTGTCTGCACATTGATTGCGTTGTTTCAGCCACTGGCGTTGATCCGCTTTCAGCGACTTGGGGTCGACGACCTTGGGCAGCGTCGAACTCCAGAGTGCGCCCAGTTTGCGGTCAAGGTCCGACGTGTAGGGGTCGGCGCAAATGGCCTTCTCACTGGGACTGACGGCGCTGTCGCAGTTGAAGCTGCTGGCGTGGGCAGCAGCGGACAAGAGGACAGGCATCAACAGGAAAGCGTAAGGGGTATTGAAACGAGAGGACCTTGAGGGCATCGGCAGATTCCATTCTTTTGGCGGCGCCAGTATGCCCAAGTCCATGAGCGCGGGCATTTTTATAACGGTGGCTCGGTGGGACCCGAGGTGAACACGTCAAAACGGGGGCGGGCCCCCGCTACATGTTCGGGGTAGTTTCAGATATGGATTTCGCTGGTGGGGATAACGTCGATCCGTGCCACAGGCCCCGTCAAGTGCGCCAGGTCTGCGTTGTGCTCGGTGATGATGTCTTCGGCGGCGAGGTTGCCGTTGTCGACGGTGGAATGCGCATCGGCGGCGAGCACTACGTCATAGCCCAGGTTCAGGGCCTGGCGGACAGTGGTGTTGACGCAATAGTCGGTTTGCAGCCCGCAGATGATCAGGCGGTCGGTGCCCAAATCCTGCAATTGGGCTTGCAAGTGGGTCCGGTAGAACGAGTCTCGATTGGTTTTTCGCACGCGAAGGTCTTGCGGCGAAGTCTTCAGGCTTTTGGCCAGTTGCCAGCCTTCGGAATCGTGTTGCAGCAGGTCGCCCTTTTCTTCGTGCTGGATGAGGATGACCGGGATGCCGGCAGCGCGAGCCTTGGCGCTCAGGTCGTTGATGTTCTCGATAACGCGTTTGATCTCAAAACATGCGTACTCGCCAGTGCACAGGGCTTGCTGGACATCGATGATCAGCAGTGCGGTAGCCATGGTCCCGTCCTTGAAAAGTCAGTGGATCAGGGGACGAAAATAGATCCGTCCCCTTTTAAAAACAACCCTCAATAACCGAGCGATAACCCAGTATTACGACGCGGATCGTTCGCCCCATAGAAACGGTTTTTGCCGACCGGTTTGCCTTCCAGCGACGGTGCGCCGACCAGAATCGCCGCCACATGGTTGGCGTCCTGTGGCCCGGCAAACTTGTGCCCCCAACTTTCGAGCATCTTCACCGTATCGGGACTGGTGGTAAAGGTCTCAAGGTTGGTCTCTTCCGGCAACCACTGCTGGTGGAAACGCGGTGCATCGACCGCTTCCTGGATGTTCATGCCGTAGTCGATCACGTTGAGTATGGTCAGTAAGGTCGCGGTGATGATGCGACTGCCGCCGGGGGTGCCGACCACCATCACCACTTTGCCGTCCTTGGTGACGATGGTCGGGCTCATGGACGACAGCGGTGCCTTGCCGGGAGCGATGGCGTTGGCCTCCCCTTGCACCAGACCGTACAAGTTCGGTACGCCGATTTTCGAGGTGAAGTCATCCATTTCGTCGTTGAGGATGACCCCGGTTTTGCTGGCCATGACGCCGGCGCCGAACCAGTCGTTCAAGGTGTAGGTCACCGACACCGCGTTGCCCCATTTGTCGACGATGGAGTAATGAGTAGTGTTGCTGCCTTCATGGGGCGCTACGCCGGGTTTGAGCTCGCGGGACACACCGGCCTTCTGCGGGTCGATGGCGGTGCGGATTTTGGTGGCGTAGTTTTTATCCAGCAGATGGGCAATCGGGTTCTTCACGAAATCCGGGTCGCCCAGGTAGCTGTTGCGGTCCACGTAAGCATGACGCATCGCTTCGATCTGGTAGTGCATGCTCTGGGCCGAGTGATAGCCCAGGTCTTTCATCGGATAGCCTTCGAGAATGTTCATGATCTCGCAAATCACCACGCCGCCAGAGCTTGGCGGTGGCGCTGAAACCACGTGGTAGCCGCGGTAATCGCATTCAATCGGGGCCAGTTCGCGGGTCTTGTATTTGTCGAGATCGGCCTGGGTGATGATGCCTTTGTTGGCCTGGCTGGCGGTGACGATGGCATCGGCCACCCAGCCTTTATAGAAGCCGTCGGCGCCGTTCTGGGAGATTTCCCGCAGGGTCTTGCCGAGGTCTTTTTGCACCAGTTTCTGACCGACCTGCATCGGCTCGCCGTTGCTCAGGAAGATCGCACCGGAATCCTTGATGTCCTTCTTGAACACGTCAGTGGCGATTTCCAGCAACTCGACATCGCCCTGCTCCAGCACAAAGCCGTCTTCGGCGAGCTTGATGGCCGGGGCGATCACTTCCTTGCGCGGTTTGGTGCCGTATTTCTTCAGCGCCAGTTCCATGCCGGACACGGTGCCCGGCACGCCAACGGCCAGATGGCCACGGGTGCTCAGGTCAGGGACGACATTGCCCTCCTTGTCGAGGTACATGTTGGCGGTGGCGGCCAGCGGAGCTTTTTCGCGGAAGTCGAGGAAGGTTTTGCGCCCGTCGGCCAATTGAATGGTCATGAAACCGCCGCCACCCAGGTTGCCCGCCGCGGGATAAACCACCGCCAGCGCATAACCGACCGCTACCGCGGCATCGACGGCGTTGCCGCCATTCTTGAGCACATCGACGCCCACGTGACTGGCCAGATGCTGGGCGGTGACGACCATGCCGTTTTCGGCTGCAACCGGCGCCACGGAGGCCGCGTAAGCACTGAGGCAGCTGAGCGCCAATGAGGTCGCAATCAGCGATTTGGCAAAAGGTTCGAACTTCATGAGTCGGTCTCTTTTTGTTTTTAGGCTCTGTAAAAAAACAGAGGGAAGGCCTCAAGAGCAGAGGCAAGTATGGCTGGGATTGCGTATTGTGCCTCCCCGTCGAGGCAGTATGCTTGGCCTCTGCTCAGCACTTTTACGGAGTCCACCGGCATGAGTTACACCTTCATCACCCTCGCCACGCCGGTGGGCGAGTTGAAGCTGGTCGCGAACGGCTCACGACTGGCAGCCATCCTCTGGGAAAACGACAAACCCGAGCGGGTGCGGCTTGGGCCGATGCGTGAGGCGCCGGATAATCCGATCCTGATGCGCACCGCTCAGCAGCTGCGGGAATACTTTGCGGGCTCGCGCAATCGTTTCGACCTGGAACTGGATTTTGCCGGGACGGAATTTCAGAAGAAGGTCTGGGCAGCGCTGCTGACCATTCCGTTTGGCGAGACCCGCAGTTATAGCGAGATAGCCCGGCAGATCGGCAATCCCGGTGCAGTGAGGGCGGTGGGCGCGGCGAATGGCAAGAACCCGATATCGATTGTTGCGCCATGTCATCGGGTGATTGGCGCTTCGGGGAAGTTGACGGGGTTTGCCGGTGGACTTGAGGCGAAGGAGCAGCTGCTGACGCTGGAAGGTTGCGAATGGTCAGGGGTTAACAGGACGGGCGATTTGTTCTGATCAGGCGTAACGCGACCTGTAGCAGCTGTCGAGCCTGCGAGGCTGCGTCCGACTGCGCAGCAGTCGCAAATTCAGGCGCCACGGTTTATCCGGAACAGCGCAGTGAATGGTTTTACGACTGCTGCGCAGCCGGACGCAGCCTCGCAAGCTCGACAGCTGCTACATTGATTAGCCCGCGACGAAGATGTTTTTCATCGCTGCATACTGCAGCAACATGATGGTCTTCGCATCGCAGATCTCCCCGCGATAAAACGCCTCAAGCGCGTCATCGAACGGCCACTCCAGCACTTCCAGTTCCTCGGTCTCCTCCTCCAGTCCGCCGCCCTCGCTGACCTTCGAAGCGGCATCGTACTCAGCGATGAAGAAGTGCAGCTTTTCGGTCACTGAGCCGGGGCTCATATAGGCTTCGAACACCTTGTGCACGTGGTGCACGCGATAACCGGTTTCTTCCTCCGCTTCTTCGCGGATGCGCTCTTCAGGCGCCGCACCTTCGAGCAGCCCCGCCGCGACTTCGATCAGCAACCCATCGTGGCCGTTGACGAACACCGGCAATCGGAATTGCCGGGTCAGCACGACGGTTTTCTTTTCACGGTTGAACAGCAGGATCGCCGCACCGTTGCCACGGTCATAGACCTCGCGGGTCTGGCGTTGCCATTCTCCGTTGTTGCGCTGGTAATCGAAGGTGATTTTCTTGAGCAAGTACCAGTCGTGGGACAACACCTGAGACTCGATGAGGTTGACCCGTTCGGCTGTGTTCGACATGACAACGCATCCCTTTTTTCATCAGAAGGTGCACATGTTAGGCGAAAACGAAAGCCTGGCGCTAAGACAGTTGAGCCTTGTATTCCTTCTCATACTGACCCGCCAGCGTCTCTTTCTGTTTGTCGTCGAGTAGCTTGCCGGCCATCTGGAAGAACTTCTGCTCTTCCTCTTCCAGATGGTGATTAACCTTCTCGGCGAGCTTCTTCGCGACCGCCAGCCAGGCCGGGCTGGACATCTCGGTCTCGTCCAGTTCCTCCATCATTTCGTCCATCTCGTGATGTTCTGAAATGGCATGGCGGCTGAGGTCGACGCCATTATCAAACTCCATTAGCGGGATGTAGAAGTGGCGCTCTTCAGCGGTTTCGTGGGCCTGAAGTTCGGACTTGAGTTGCTTGTAAGCCTCGACCCGCTCGGGGGTGTCGCCGCTGGTCTGGATCAGTGCATCGGCGTAGGTGCGTTGGCGGTCGTGGCTTTCGCGCAAGGCTTCGAAAATATTCACGGATAGTCCTCATAGGCCGCGTTCTGGAATGACGCTGTTTAGGCTAGACATCTGCGCGCGAACGACGGTTCCACCTGAGAGCTGGAACAACGACCCGTTGCCGCGATAGGCTTGGAAATGTTTTCCACCCCGGCCATAAGGAAATAGCTGATGACCCTGCGAATAGAACGGTCGCAAAACCCCACGGATGAAGAGCGCCAGGCGATCCTGCTGCCGTTGCGCGCCTATAACGCCGCAAAAGCCGGCGTCTCGACTCAGGAGCCCATTGCCTTGCTGGTACGTGACGAAAGCGGCGAGATTCTCGGTGGGCTTCACGGTCGAGTGTTTTACCAATGGATGTACATCGACCTGCTGTCGGTACCGGAGCAAGCCCGGGGACAGGGCATGGGTACGAAGCTGATGCAGATGGCTGAAGACCTGGCACGGGAAAAGGAATGCATCGGAATCTGGCTCGACACCTTCGACTTCCAGGCGCCGGAGTTCTACAGGAAGCTCGGCTACAGCGAGTTAGGCCAGATTGCTGACTACCCGCCGGGCCACAAGCGCTTCTTTTTCCAGAAGCGCCTGATCAATAGCTGAACGACTTACAAACAGGTCGCCAACGCCGCCAGTCGGCGCTTGGCGACAAAGTCGTCATGCTGCGCGTAATAATTCAGCACGGTGGCGGAAGCGTCAGTCTTCACGTCCACAAAGGACTCCGCCGAGCGCGTGTAAACGGTGGTGCCGCCCTTCTCGCCAGGCTGCAAATACGCGCCAGCATCGACACCGAACACAGCCTCATCCTGCCAGGAAAACTGCACACACTGGGCGACGACTTTTTCCGGTTTGTCCGACGTCAGGGTTTTGTACGGGGTTCCCGTGCGGGCGTCGTTCATCGCCGAGCCCGCGCATCCCGCCAGCAACGTTACGGCCAGCGCCACCATCAGAATTCGCATTGCGTTCGCTCATCAAGAAAAAGCGGACTGTATCACCGCGGCACGGCGTATCGTTCTGCTTTACTTCATTTATACCGCGACACCGAGTGACGATTCGCGCACCCTGTCGCGCCATTAACACCGCATCGCCCGTTTTTCCGGGCTCATTTTTTGGAAAGGCCATGACACCCAACGCCGAATATTACAAACCGACCGCTGAATATGCCGACAAGCTGATCAGCCAGATCGGTCAGACGCCGTCCTGGATTGCCAAGCGAATTGGCGTCACCGACAAGCGGATTCGTTACATCCTCGACGGCGAAAGAACCGTCAAAGGTGAAACCACGCCGATTCAAATGACGTATCCCGAGCAGTTTGCCCTCGAATGCCTGGCAGCAGCGGCCAAGGCCAGCAAGAAGCAGTCTTCGTAACCCAGCCTCAAGGAGCGACCATGGCGGCAACCGAACAGCAACACGAGCAAGCGCTGAAGAAGTTTCTCGATGAGCGCCCTGAACTGCGCCACGAACTCGACAACCTCAACCCGCTGTTGGCTCAGGCCAAGGGCGAGACCGCGGCGCAGTACCGCGAGGAGCGCTTGCATGAAGCCTTCGAAGCCGAGGCCGAGCGCCTGGGATTGTTTGCCTGGGAGCTGACGCTGCAACTGACCGCCGCGACGCCCGAGGACTATCAGGCACAGCGCCTGGAAGTGCACAAGGAAGTGGCCGAGATGGCCGGCATGGACTGGCTGGAGTATTGCGAGTTATATGGATTGAGTAAGTGACCATGCCGGTCGCTGCCTGAGGACGACCTTCGCTGATGTTGCCATCCCTCTCCACTGACCGCGCGAGCCCAGGCCATCTGCATACCCGCAAATGGCGCGGACGCATCGGCATGTCGCTGGTGGCCAGCCTCTCGGTGCTCGCGGGCATGACCGACGCCATTGGCTTCATGGCCAGCGGCGATTTCGTCTCGTTCATGAGCGGCAACACCACCCGCCTCGCCGTCGCCATCAGCGACGGCGACCTGGGCCTGACCTTGCGCCTGGTGATCCTCGTCGGCACCTTCATCGTCGGCAACGCCTTGGGGATTGTCGTCAGTCGCCTCGGCGGCCGTCGGGCGCTGCCCTTGCTGCTGTGCATCGCCACGCTGCTCTGCGGCGCCGCTGCCTGGCCCTACGACGCGCAATTGCCAGCGCTGCTGGCGGCGATCATCGCCATGGGCATGCTCAATGCCGCCGTTGAAGAAGTGAACGGCCTGCCGGTCGGCCTGACCTACGTCACCGGCGCCCTGTCGCGCTTCGGCCGTGGCCTGGGACGCTGGATGCTCGGCGAACGGCGCAACGGTTGGCGCGTGCAACTGATCCCCTGGACCGGAATGTTTGCCGGCGCGGTACTCGGCGCAGTGCTGGAACATCATTTTGGGCTCAGGGCGTTGTTTGTCAGCGGTCTGCTGGCCGGCGCGGTCGGGCTGCTGTCGCTAAAAATCCCACGGCGCTGGCAGTTGGGTTATATGCCGCGCTGAATTGGGTGGTGTCTGTCAGGCCGCCTTCGCGAGCAAGCCCGCTCCCACATTGAATCGCATTCCATTTGGTAGAACTCGGTCAAATGTGGGAGCGGCGGTGCGACGATTCGACTTGCTCGCGAAGGCGGCGACTCGGTCTTGAGGAAAACGCCCTTCGCCGCCCCGGCGATAAAGCTTTATCATGGCCGCAGTTTTACTGATCGAGTCCGTCATGAAGTTCGCCATCGCGCTGTTTTCCGCCGCCCATGCGCCCTCCTCGCGCCGCGCCTTGCTGTTCGCCCAGGCCGCGCTGGCCGGCGGGCATGAGATTGTCCGGCTGTTTTTCTATCAGGACGGCGTCTACAACGCCTCCGCAAGCGTGGTCACGCCGCAGGATGAACAGGACTTGCCCAAGCAATGGCGCAACTTCGTCACCGAACATCAACTGGACGGCGTCGTGTGCATCGCGGCCGCCCTGCGTCGTGGCGTGTTGAACGAAGAAGAAGCCGGGCGCTATCAGCGTGAAGCCGTTGCGGTGGGCGCGCCGTGGGAATTGTCTGGTCTGGGCCAGTTGCATGACGCGGTGCAGGATGCTGACCGCCTGATCTGTTTCGGAGGCGCGTGAGATGGCTAAATCCTTGCTGATTATCAGCCGTCAGGCGCCCTGGTCCGGGCCAAGTGCGCGGGAAGCGCTGGATATCGTGCTGGCCGGCGGCGCCTTTGATCTGCCGATCGGCCTGCTGTTTCTCGATGACGGGGTGTTCCAGCTCGCCGCGAAACAGGATGCCAAGGCCCTCCAGCAGAAAGACCTGAGCGCCAACCTGCAAGCCTTGCCGATGTTCGGTGTCGATGAGCTGTTTGTCTGTGGCGACAGCGCTGCAGAACGGGGGCTGGACCCGGCCGGTTTATCGCTGGAAGAAGCCCAGGTGCTGACCGCTCACGAAATCACCGCACTTATTGACCGTTACGACCAGGTGATCACCCTCTGATGTCGACTTTGCATGTGTTGTCTCATTCCCCGTTCGGCGACGATCGCCTGACCAGTTGCCTGCGCTTGATGGGCGCTGACGATGCGCTGCTGCTGACCGGCGACGCGGTTTATGCGTTGCAACCAGGCACTGCGCCGTTCAATGCGCTGAACGCCCGCAATCTGAAACTGTTGGTACTGGCCGAAGACGCCCAGGCTCGCGCGCTGGAGATTCCTGACACGGCCAAGGCCATCGATTACCCGGCCTTTGTCGAGCTGTCGATTCACTACGACAAGGTCAACAGTTGGCTATGAACTCCCTGACGGTCGGCGCACGCGCCATCGAGTTGGACAAGGACGGTTTCCTGGTAGAACTGAGCGACTGGTCCTTTGAGGTGGCCAGCGCCCTGGCCGCCGCCGAAGACATCGAGTTGAGCCCCGAACACTGGGAAATCCTCGAACTGCTGCGCAGTTTCTATGCCGAATTCCAGTTGTCGCCGGCCACTCGTCCGCTGATCAAGTACACCGCGCTGAAGCTGGGCCCGGACAAGGGCAACAGCCTGCACCTGAACCGACTGTTCAAAGGCACCCCTGCCAAACTCGCCGCGAAACTGGCGGGCCTGCCCAAACCGACGAATTGCTTATGACCGACTACCCAGCGCTGACCCTCGAAACACCCGCCGAACACCCGTTCGCCCAGTTCGTGCGCATCCTCGGCAAAGGCAAGCGCGGCGCCCGCGACTTGACCCGCGAGGAAGCCCGCGAAGCGATGGGCATGGTGCTCGACCACAAGGTCGAAGACACCCAGCTCGGCGCATTCCTGATGCTGTTGCGGCACAAGGAAGAAAGCGCTGAGGAGATGGCAGGTTTTACCGAAGCGTTGCGCGAACGTTTGCAGACACCGGCATTAAATGTCGATCTGGACTGGCCAACCTACGCCGGCAAGAAGCGTCATCTGCCGTGGTATCTGCTGGCGGCCAAGTGCCTGGCGCAAAATGGCGTGCGCGTCTTCATGCATGGCGGCGGCGCGCACACGGCGGGTCGGCTCTATAGCGAGCAATTGCTGGATGAGTTGAAGATTCCGTTGTGTCGCGACTGGCAGCAGGTCGGCGAGGCACTCGATAACGGTGGCCTGGCCTTCATGCCGCTGGTCGATTGGGCGCCCCAACTTCAGCGCATGATCGACCTGCGCAATACATTGGGCCTGCGTTCGCCAATCCATTCCCTGACGCGGATTCTCAATCCGTTGGGCGCTCGCTGTGGCCTGCAAAGCATTTTCCATCCCGGTTACCAGGCGGTGCATCGCGATGCCAGCGGTTTGCTCGGCGATACCGCGATCGTGGTGAAAGGCGACGGCGGCGAGATCGAGATCAACCCGGATGCCGACAGTCACTTGTACGGCACCACTGGCGGCGAAAGCTGGGACGAGGAATGGCCGCAGCTGTCGGCTCAACGGCACGTCAAACCGGCCACGCTCGATCCCGAGCATTTAAAAGCCGTGTGGCGTGGCGATGTGGTCGACAGCTATCCGCAAATGGCGTTGATTTCGACCATGGCCCTGGCCTTGCGCGGCCTCGGCCAAACCCGTGAACACGCCTTCGAAACCGCCCAGCAGTACTGGGACGCTCGGAACAAATCGATTTAACCGATCATAAGCGCCCAACCTTTGCGCTTTTTTATCGAACCTATGCGAATAGACTCCTCTCCAACGCTTATTGGTTGAGGAGTCTTGAACATGGGTTTGTTAGTTGAAGGTCGCTGGCATGACCAGTGGTACGAAAGCGGCAAGGACGGTACGTTCCAGCGTGAACAAGCGCAGCGTCGTAACTGGCTGACCGCCGACGGCAAGCCTGGCCCGACCGGTGTCGGTGGCTTTGCAGCCGAGGCCGATCGTTATCACCTCTACGTGTCCCTCGCCTGTCCATGGGCTCACCGCACGCTGATCCTGCGCAAACTCAAAGGCCTCGACAGCCTCATCGACGTCTCAGTGGTCAGTTGGCTGATGCTGGAAAACGGCTGGACCTTCGATCAGAACCTCGGATCGACCGGGGACAAGCTCGATCACTTCAATTTCATGCACCAGCGCTACACCGCCGATACCGCCGACTACACCGGCCGCGTCACCGTGCCGGTGCTCTGGGACAAACAGCAAAATCGCATCGTCAACAATGAATCGGCGGAGATCATCCGCATGTTCAATAGCGCCTACGATGATTTGACGGGCAATGACCTGGACTTCTACCCGGCGCCGCTGCGGGGCGAGATCGACGCGCTGAACGAACGGATTTATCCGGCGGTGAACAATGGCGTGTATCGCGCAGGATTTGCCACGTCGCAGAAAGCTTATGAAGAAGCGTTCGACGGGTTGTTCGAGGAGCTTGATTGGCTGGAACAGCTGTTGGGCGCCAATCGTTACCTGACCGGCGAATACCTGACTGAAGCTGATATTCGGCTGTTCACCACGTTGATTCGCTTTGACGCCGTGTATCACGGCCACTTCAAGTGCAACCTGCGGCGGATTGCCGATTATCCGAACCTGTCGAATTGGCTGCGGGAGATTTATCAGTGGCCGGGGATTGCCGAGACGGTGGATTTTGAGCACATCAAGAATCACTACTATGGCAGCCACAAGACCATCAATCCGACCGGGATTGTGCCGAAAGGGCCGGCGCAGGAATTCACAGCGCCGCATGATCGCGAGCGGTTGAGCGGGAAAGGGGTTTGGCGCAAGAACCAGGTTTGATCCTAAGCATTTGGTGGTTTTGAAGGCCCCTTCGCGAGCAAGCCCGCTCCCACAGGGGATTTGTGAACGACACAAATCAAATGTGGGAGCGGGCTTGCTCGCGAAGGAGGCGACTCGGTCTCTAGACCTGCGCCTGAGCGCCCTCGAACCACGCCAGTTTCTCGCGCAATTGCACCACTTCCCCAACGATCACCAGCGTCGGCGCATGCACTTCATGCTCCGCCACCAGACTTGGCAAATCCGCCAAGGTGCCGGTAAACACCCGCTGATTGACGGTGGTGCCCTGCTGGATCAACGCCGCGGGCGTATCTGCTGCGCGACCATGTTTGATCAACTGCTCGCAGATGATCGGCAAGCCCACCAGCCCCATGTAAAACACCAGGGTTTGCGCCGGCGCGACCAGGTCGGCCCACGGCAAATCGGTGGAACCGTCCTTGAGGTGCCCAGTGACAAAACGCACTGACTGCGCGTAGTCGCGGTGCGTCAGCGGAATCCCGGCATACGCCGCGCAACCGCTGGCCGCGGTGATACCCGGTACCACCTGGAACGGGATGCCATGGGCCGCCAGTTCTTCGATCTCTTCACCGCCGCGACCGAAGATGAACGGATCACCGCCCTTCAACCGCACGACCCGCTTGCCTTGCTTGGCCAAATCCACCAATTGCTGGTTGATCTGATCCTGCGGCACGGCGTGATCGGCGCGACGCTTGCCGACGTAAATCCGCTCGGCATCGCGACGGCACAAATCCAGAATTGCGGGCGCCACCAAGCGGTCATACAGCACCACATCGGCTTGCTGCATCAGACGCAAGGCACGGAACGTCAACAGGTCGGGATCACCCGGGCCGGCGCCCACCAAATAGACTTCGCCCGTTGCATTCGGTGCTTCACCGGCAATTTTCGCCAGCATCAAACGCTCGGCTTCGGCGCCCTGCCCGGCCAGTTGCCGGTCGGCAATCGGCCCCTGGAACACATCTTCCCAGAACGCCCGACGCTGCTGCACATCCGGAAACAGGCGTTTGACCTGACTGCGGAACCGCGCTGCCAGGCCGGCCAGTTGACCGTAGGTGGAAGGAATCCAGGTTTCCAGTTTGGCCCGAATCAACCGCGCCAGCACCGGCGCATCGCCGCCGCTGGAGACCGCAATAATCAAAGGAGAACGGTCGACGATCGCCGGGAAAATCACGCTGCACAGGGCTGGCGCGTCCACCACATTGACCGGCACACAACGCCGATGGGCATCAGCGGAGACTTGTGCGTTCAGCGGTTCGTCGTCGGTGGCGGCGATGATCAGCCCGCAACCGTCCAGGTCCGATTCAACGTAACCTCGGACTAAACACTCTCCACCACTGCCGGCAACCAGTTCGCGCAGTTGCGGTTCGATTTCAGGTGCGACCACCCGCAGCAGCGCACCGGCTTCGGCCAGCAGGCGGGATTTGCGCAAGGCAATCTCCCCCCCGCCGACGACCAAGACACGACTGCCGCGAAGGTTATGGAACAGCGGCAGATAGTCCATTTAGCCGATGACCTCAAGGCCACCCATGTACGGTTTCAGCACGTCCGGCACACGGATCGAACCGTCGGCTTGCTGGTAGTTTTCCAGCACCGCCACCAGGGTACGACCGACCGCCAGGCCGGAACCGTTCAGGGTGTGCACCAGTTCAGGCTTGCCGGTTTCCGGGTTGCGGAAACGCGCTTGCATGCGACGGGCCTGGAAATCGCCGCAGTTGGAGCACGACGAAATCTCGCGGTATTTGTCCTGGCTCGGGATCCACACTTCCAGGTCGTAGGTCTTGACCGCGCTGAAGCCCATGTCGCCAGTGCACAGCGCAATAGTGCGATAAGGCAGCTCGAGCAATTGCAGGACTTTTTCGGCGTTGGCCGTCAGGCCTTCCAGCGCTTCCATCGAGGTCGACGGCTCAACGATCTGGACCATTTCAACCTTGTCGAACTGGTGCTGACGGATCATCCCGCGCGTATCGCGACCCGACGCACCGGCTTCACTGCGGAAGCACGGAGTGTGGGCGACGAACTTGATCGGCAGCAGTTTCGAATCGACGATTTCGCCAGCGACGATGTTGGTCAGCGACACTTCAGCGGTCGGGATCAAGTACAGATCGGCTTCGCCTTCGCGAGTGATCTTGAACAGGTCTTCTTCGAACTTCGGCAGCTGACCCGTGCCTTGCAGCGCCGGCGCTTGAACCAGATAAGGCGTGTAAGCCTCTTCGTAACCGTGTTCGCTGGTGTGCAGGTTGATCATGAACTGCGCCAGGGCGCGGTGCATACGAGCGATCGGGCCGCGCAACAGAGCGAAACGGGCACCGGACAGCTTGGCGGCGGTTTCGAAGTCCAGCCAGCCGAATTTCTCGCCCAGGGCCACGTGATCCTGAACCGGGAAATCGAACGCGGTCGGGGTGCCCCAGCGGCGCACTTCAACGTTGCCGTCTTCGTCATCACCGATTGGCACGGACTCGTGCGGCAGGTTCGGGATGCCGAGCAGGATTGAATCCAGATCGGTCTGGATCCCGTCCAGCTCGACTTTACCGGCGCTCAATTCGTTCGCCATGCGCTCGACGTCAGCCATCAGCGGCGCGATGTCTTCGCCGCGCTGCTTGGCCTGGCCGATGGATTTGGAGCGCGCATTACGGTCAGCCTGCAGTGCTTCGGTGCGGGTCTGGACGGTCTTGCGCTGTTCTTCCAGCGCTTCGATGCGCGCGACATCCAGCGTGTAGCCACGGGATGCCAGGCGGTCCGCTACGTCCTGAAGGTTGCTACGTAACAGTTTGGAATCGAGCATGTCGGTCTCTCGTTATCAAAGTTTGGTCAAGGACAGGCCAGCCCAGGTCGCGAGCAGCCCGCCGAATACGCTGATGGCAGCATAGACAAAAGCCAGCGGCATTTGCCCGGTTTCCAGCAGGCGCACCGTATCCAGTGAAAAGGATGAAAAAGTCGTCAGCCCCCCGAGGAAGCCGACCATCAACCCGGCGCGCACCTCAATCGGCACCTCCGGGCGTACTAAAAACAGACCGTATAGAACGCCGATCAGCAAACAGCCGACGATATTAACGGCCAGCGTCGCGGTATAGAAGTGCCGCGGCCAATTAGCGTTGATCCAGTTCCCCGTGGCAAAGCGTAGAAGCGTTCCGGCGATACCGCCCACGGAAACGGCAACGATCAAAGGGATCACTATTTTCTCCGCTGCCGAGGGCTGAGGCGGTCAAGTTGCGCAAGGTGATTGAGCTTCTCGCCAATCTTCAGCTCCAGGCCACGCGGCACCGGCTGATAGAACGGTTGTGGCTCGAGTTCTTCCGGGAAATAGTCTTCGCCAGCGGCGTAAGCGTCCGGTTCATCGTGGGCGTAACGGTATTCGTCGCCATAACCCAGTTGCTTCATCAGCTTGGTCGGCGCGTTGCGCAGGTGCAGCGGCACTTCCAGCGAACCGTGTTCGGTGGCGCTGCGCATCGCGGCTTTGAAGCCCATGTACACCGCATTGCTTTTCGGCGCGCAGGCCAGATAGGTGATGGCCTGAGCCACCGCCAATTCGCCTTCCGGGCTGCCGAGGCGCTCCTGCACTTCCCACGCCGCCAGGCACAGGCTCAAGGCGCGCGGGTCGGCGTTGCCGATGTCTTCGCTGGCCATACGCACCACGCGCCGGGCCAGGTACAACGGATCGCAACCGCCGTCGATCATCCGTGCAAACCAATACAGCGCACCATCGGGGTTGGAGCCGCGCACGGATTTATGCAGCGCGGAAATCTGGTCGTAAAACGCTTCACCGCCCTTGTCGAAACGCCGGCGGGTATCACCGAGCAGGCTTTGCAGCAGGTCGACGCCGATCTCGCTGTTGTCTTCAGCCAGGTCCGAGGCGTTTTCCAGCAGGTTGAGCAGACGCCGGCCATCGCCATCGGCGGCCGACAGCAGCATCTGGAAACCTTCATCGCTAAGGGTCAGTTGCCGCGTCCCCAGCCCGCGTTCTTCGGTGAGTGCGCGATGCACCAACTTGCGCAGGGCCGCTTCGTCGAGGCTTTTGAGCACGTAGACGCGCGCCCGGGAGAGCAGCGCGTTGTTGAGTTCAAACGAAGGGTTTTCAGTGGTTGCGCCGATGAAAATCAGCGTGCCGTCTTCGACGTACGGCAGGAACGCATCCTGCTGGGACTTGTTGAAGCGATGCACTTCATCGACGAACAGGATGGTCCGTTTGCCGTACTGTCCGGCCTGCTGCTTGGCGATTTCCACCGCCTGACGGATTTCCTTCACGCCGGCCAGTACCGCCGAAACCGTTTCGAAGTGCGCATCCGAGACTTCCGCCAGCAGCCGCGCCAGTGTGGTTTTTCCCACACCCGGCGGGCCCCAGAAAATCATCGAGTGCAGGGCACCCTGCTCCAGGGCTTCGCGCAAAGGCTTGCCGCGAGCGAGCACGTGTTCCTGACCGACGTACTCGTCCAGATTGGCCGCACGCAAACGGGCGGCCAAGGGCTGAGCAATCGGGGCACTGCGAAACAGGTCCATCACGTATTGTTAAAACCTCACTTATTGCGCAGTACTCATGCGTGGCGAAAATCCTGTGGCGAGGGAGCTTGCTCCCGCTGGACTGCGCAGCAGTCCCATTTTTGGGGGCGCTTCGCGCCCCAGCGGGAGCAAGCTCCCTCGCCACAAAAGCTCACTCCTACAGGTATTGCGTTTTATTCCTGGATCACGTCCGCACCCTTGGGGATGTCGAACTTGAACTTGGACGCCGGGATCGGCTCGTTGGCTTTCACGCCGGTGAACAGGATGTTGGTACGCTGACCGACGCTGTCGATCATCTGCATGTCGTTGACCAGGCCATTGCGGAACGACAGGCGCAGGCTGTCGAACAGGGTGTCCTTGGTTTTCGGCTTCAAGGTGAAGTCGATCACGCCACCGGCTTCCTTGGCGCTGATGTCGAAGCTCTGGCTGATCTTGGACACGTCACCAGACAGCAGCAGCGCCGGGGTCTGGGTCAGGCGCTGATCGAGGTTCTTGATGGTGGCCTGCTCCAGGTCCGGGTCCCACAACGTTACCTTCTTGCCGTCGGAGACCATCGTTTGTTCCGCCGGGGCATTGGTGTGCCAGTAAAACAAGCCAGGACGCTGCAAGGACATTTCACCCGCGGTTTCCTGCAACTGGGTGCCGCTGCCGTCGAGGGTCAGCTGGGAGAAACGTGCGGTCAGGGTCTGGGATTTTTCCAGCAATTGGGTCAGACGCGCCACGTCCTTGTCATCGGCGTGGGCCGAGAGCGTGGTCAAAGCCAAAACCGGCAGCAACAGCATGCGGATAAGACGCATGGGAGTCCTCATAACATTCGTGGGGGTGCGATGGCGCGTCATTACGCCACCGCGTGTCAATCAATTCAGTCGCGTACCGGGCCCGGCGCCAGGACTTCACGCGAACCGTTGGTGTTCATGGACGTCACGACCCCGGCCATTTCCATGGCCTCGATCATGCGCGCGGCGCGGTTGTAGCCGATTTTCAGCTTGCGCTGAACCGCAGAGATGGACGCACGACGGCTTTCCAGTACGAACTGCACCGCTTCGTCGTAGAGCGCGTCGGATTCACTGTCTTCGTCGCCACCGCTGCCGCCTTCAAAGCCACTGCCCGGCTCTTCGACACCGGCGAGAATCTCGTCGTTGTATTCCGGCGCGCCGCGCAGTTTCCAGGCTTCGACCACCCGATGAACCTCGTCATCGGACACAAAGGCACCGTGGACACGGATCGGCAGACTGGTGCCCGGCGGCATGTAAAGCATGTCACCGTGGCCCAACAGTTGTTCGGCGCCGCCCTGGTCGATGATGGTCCGGGAGTCGATCTTGCTCGACACCTGGAACGCCATACGCGTCGGAATGTTGGCCTTGATCAGACCGGTGATCACATCAACCGACGGCCGCTGGGTCGCCAGAATCAAGTGGATACCGGCCGCACGCGCCTTCTGGGCGATACGGGCGATCAGTTCTTCAACCTTCTTGCCGACGATCATCATCATGTCGGCGAATTCGTCCACCACCACGACAATCGTCGGCAGCTTGGTCAGCAGCGGCGCTTCGTCGTGAATGCTTTCGCGCTTGTACAACGGATCGGTCAACGGCGTACCGGCGTCCTCGGCTTCCTTGACCTTGGCATTGAAGCCCGACAGGTTACGCACGCCCATTTTCGCCATCAGCTTGTAGCGACGCTCCATCTCCGCCACGCTCCAGCGCAGGGCGTTGGCGGCGTCCTTCATGTCGGTCACGACCGGGCACAACAGGTGCGGAATGCCTTCATAGATCGACAGCTCAAGCATTTTCGGGTCGATCATGATCAGCTTGGCGTCTTCCGGGCCGGACTTGAACAGGATCGACAGGATCATCGCGTTCACGCCCACCGATTTACCGGAACCGGTCGTACCGGCTACCAGCAAGTGAGGCATTTTCGCCAGGTCGGTGATGACCGGCTTGCCACCAATGTCGTGACCCAGTGCCAAGGTAACCGGCGACTTGAAGTTGTCGTACTCGGGGGTCGACAGCACTTCGGAGAAACGCACGATCTGCCGGTCTTCGTTAGGAATCTCGATACCGACGGTGGTCTTGCCGGGAATCACTTCCACCACGCGCACGCTGGTCACGGCCAGGGAACGTGCCAGGTCTTTCGCCAGGTTGGAGATGCGGCTGACCTTGACGCCGGCCGCTGGCTGGATTTCGTAACGGGTAATCACCGGGCCCGGGTGAATCGAATCCACCGAGACTTCGACACCGAATTCCTTGAGCTTGATTTCCAGCAAGTGGCCGACGGCCGCCAGGGATTCAGGCGAGTAATTGAGTTGTTTCTTCTCTGCCGGGTCGAGTATCGAGATCGGCGGCAAGGTGCCTTCGACGGCGCTGTCGACGAACAATGGCGCCTGTTTCTCTTTTTCCACGCGCTTGCTGGGAGCCGCAGGTTTGGGCGGAGCTGGCGCAATAACCGGCGGCACCTGCTTCTCGCGGTCCGACATGTGCTTGCTCAAGGCTTGCTCGCGTTCGATCAGGCGCTCCTTGACCTTGGCCTGCTCGCGTTTGTCGGTGACGGTCGGCGCGACCACGTCATGCACGCGATCATCGACTTCACGCAACTGCGCAACCAATTGTTTGCGCTCGACACGGGCCGCCCACCAGCGATTGGCCGCACCCTGGAACAATTCGAACAGGTCGAGGGTGATCTTGCCGGTGAGGTCCATCACTTTGAACCACGACAGGTCGGTGAACACCGTCAGGCCGAACAGGAACAACGCGATGAACAACAGCGTACTGCCCTGGATATTCAGGGCGTTCCTGGCCAGATCGCCAAGGCTTTCGCCTAGCGCGCCGCCAGCGCCGGCCGGCAGACCGGTCGCGGCGTGAAAATGAATATGGGCCAGGGCCGCGCCCGACAGCACCAGAAACACCAGGCCGATCAGGCGCCAGGAGAACAGCCAGCCGCTCCACTCCCACTGTTCGTGGCGTTGACGGAAGATTTGATAAGCCTTGATCGCCAGCAACAGCGGGAAGATGTAGGCGAAGTAACCCAACACCATGAACAGGATATCGGCGCTGTAGGAGCCGACCGGTCCGCCGAAGTTCTGCACATCGTCGATCTTGCTGTTATGACTCCAGCCCGGATCGTCCTTGCCGTAGGTCAACAAGGCCATCATCAGGAACAGGCACAAGCCGCCGATGGCGATCAATGCACCTTCCTTGAGCCGGTAGTGCAATTGCTGGCGCCAGAGCGGAACGACTGTTTTTGGTGCTGCGGTGGATTTCTTCAAAACGCTTCTTTTCCTGCGCCTGTGGCGCGTCCATCTGTTGATTGACTATAAAAAACTGCCCAATCCAGGCAGGCAAAAAAGATAACAGGTGTAACTGGGACTACTTTTAACACTACGCTCCGGTTTTTATAAACACGGCGCGCAGCGCTTATTTTATTACAAGCACTGTAACAGGCAGGCATTGTACGGGTTTGTTCGTCCGATGCCATGCTTGAAACCCAAGGTGTAGCATAGCCAACAGCACATAACGCGCGGTTCAATTTGAGCATGCATTCTCTTTTGTGACAAAGGCTTATGAGGTGTTTTTATGAGCGAAGCGAAGCATTCCCGCCTGATCATTCTGGGTTCCGGCCCTGCCGGTTACAGCGCAGCCGTTTATGCCGCTCGCGCCAACCTTAATCCCGTTGTCATTACCGGCATACAGGCAGGTGGCCAGCTCACCACCACCGTCGAAGTCGACAACTGGCCCGGTGATGTCGAAGGCCTCACCGGCCCGGTGCTGATGGAACGCATGCAAAAACACGCCGAGCGCTTTCACACAGAGATCGTCTACGACCACATCCACACCGCCAAGTTGCAACAGCGCCCGTTCGAACTCATCGGCGACAGCGGCACTTACACCTGTGACGCGCTGATTATCGCCACCGGCGCCTCGGCGCAGTACCTGGGTCTGCCATCGGAAGAGACATTTGCCGGCAAAGGGGTTTCGGCCTGCGCGACGTGCGACGGTTTCTTCTACCGCAATCAGGTGGTCGCCGTCGTTGGCGGCGGCAACACGGCAGTTGAAGAAGCGCTGTACCTGTCGAATATCGCCAAGGAAGTTCACCTGATTCACCGGCGCGACAAGTTGCGCTCGGAGAAGATTCTGCAAGACAAGCTCTTCGAAAAAGCCGCCAAAGGTAATATCCGCCTGCACTGGAACCAGAATCTGGATGAAGTACTGGGTGATGCCAGCGGTGTGACCGGCGCCCGCTTGCGGGACAGCCACACTGACGAAACCAGTGAATTGCCGCTGACCGGCGTGTTCATCGCCATCGGCCACAAACCCAACACTGACCTGTTCGAGGGTCAGCTGAAAATGCGTGCCGGCTATCTGCTGGTCAAGGGCGGCAGCGAAGGCGACGCTACCAGCACCGAAATCCCGGGCGTGTTTGCCGCCGGTGACGTAGCCGATCACGTTTACCGCCAGGCCGTAACCTCTGCCGGGGCCGGCTGCATGGCCGCGCTGGACGCCGAGAAGTATCTCGACGACATTCCAGTCGTTTGACGGCACACTTCACGGTGGGCCCACCCGCCCATCACTGCCCTCCCCTTCTGCAAGCCCGGATGCCATGCTGACTTGGTTACAACGCAACACCCTGACCTTCCCGCCCCTGGAAAAAGCCATGCGCGATCCCAACGGGCTGTTGGCCGCGGGCGGGGATCTGTCCGCCGATCGTCTGATTCAGGCCTATCGCCACGGCTGTTTTCCGTGGTTCTCGGAAGGCCAGCCGATTCTCTGGTGGTCGCCGGATCCACGCACCGTACTACGTCCCGACGAACTGCATGTCTCGCGCAGCCTGAACAAACTGCTGCGCCAGCAACGCTATCAAGTGACCTTTGATCAGGATTTTGCCGCGGTCATCCGCGCTTGCGCCGCGCCCCGGGATTACGCCGACGGCACTTGGATTACAGAAGCCATGCAGAACGCCTACCTCGAGTTGCACAGGCGTGGCTACGCCCATTCGGTGGAAGTCTGGGACCAGGGCGAGCTGGTCGGCGGGCTCTATGGCCTGGCGATGGGCCAGCTGTTTTTCGGCGAGTCCATGTTCAGCCGCGCCGACAACGCCTCAAAATATGGCTTTGCCACACTGGTCCGACATCTGAAAGACTCAGGCTTTGTGCTGATCGACTGCCAGATGCCTACCGACCATCTGCACAGCCTCGGCGCCCGAGCGATTCCTCGCCGCGAGTTTGCCGACTACCTTGCGCAGCATCTGGATCAACCCAGTCGCGCGACCTGGGTTTGCTGAGCGACTTTTGCGCGCGTGGCTTACACTTAATTCAAAGCTTATCCCGAGGGTTGATCATGACCGAGTTGGCGCGTTTGAAGTTTTATGCCACTCAGCCCCACTCTTGCAGTTATCTGCCCGAGGAGCAGGCCACAACCCTGTTTCTCGACCCTAGTCAGCCCATGGATGTGCATGTCTATGCAGACCTGTCTGAAATGGGTTTCCGTCGTAGCGGCGATCATCTTTACCGGCCTCATTGCCAGAATTGCAATGCGTGCGTACCGGCGCGCATCCCTGTGGCGCAATTTTCGCCCAACCGCCAGCAGAAACGCATTTTCAAACGCAACGTCGACCTACAGGTGCGCCCTGCCAGGCCGCAGTTCAGCGAAGAGTATTTCGACCTTTATCAGCGGTATATCGAACAGCGTCACGCCGATGGCGATATGTACCCGCCGAGTCGCGATCAGTTTGCGACGTTCCTGGTACGTGACCTGCCGTTTTCCCGATTCTACGAATTCCGCCTCGAAGGACGACTGGTAGCGGTGGCCGTCACCGATTTGCTGCCGAACGGTCTGTCGGCCGTTTACACCTTCTACGAGCCCGCTGAAGAACGCCGCAGCCTGGGGCGTTATGCGATTCTCTGGCAAATCGCCGAGGCTCAGCGTCTGGGGCTGGAAGCCGTCTATCTGGGCTACTGGATCAAAAACTGCAAAAAAATGAGTTACAAGACTCAATATCGCCCAATCGAACTGCTGATTAATCAGCGCTGGGTCATCCTGAACTAGAGCGAGCCGTAAACCCCTTGGCTTAAACCCCATTTTTCGGGCACAATGCACGCCGCTTTTGCCTGGCGCAGTTGCACCGGGCCATTCATTGGACACCGAGGGCTTTACTGCATGTCGAAAGAAGACAGCTTCGAAATGGAAGGCACTGTCGTCGACACCCTGCCCAACACCATGTTTCGTGTGGAGTTGGAAAATGGGCACGTCGTAACCGCGCATATCTCCGGCAAGATGCGCAAGAACTACATTCGTATTCTTACCGGTGACAAAGTGCGCGTCGAGCTGACGCCCTATGACTTGAGCAAAGGGCGCATCACTTACCGCGCTCGCTAATCAAGTCAATACAAAACGCCCGGTTTATGCCGGGCGTTTTTGTTTGTCTGCGATTTGGTGGGTTCTTGGGTTCTTGGGTTTTGGGTGTATATCCGTTGCTGCGGTAACGGCTGAATATGGTTTCGCTCTTACAGCCAGCCCTTTCAAGGTCTTTGATAAAATCCCCCAAAACTCCAGTCAGGGTGACGAAAGCGATGTGGGCAGAAGTTCTAGCGCGGTTTGAGAAAAAAACACCGGCCAGTGTCATGACAAGAGTGATACTGGAGCAGGCTGTTCCTGCCGAATGGGTCGATCAGGTGTTCGAAGAACATCGTCAGCGGCAATACCCGCGTGAGCTTCTGTTCTCAACCATCGTTGAACTGATGTCCCTTGTTTCATTGGGCTTGCGACCATCGCTACATGCTGCTGCACGGCAGATGGAGGATCTTCCCGTCAGCTTGGCGGCGCTGTATGACAAGGTCAGCCGCACAGAACCTGCGCTGCTGCGCGCCCTGGTCACCGGCAGCGCAGAGCGCTTGGCCCCGACGATAAAAGAGCTGGGGCACTCAGCCATTTTGCCGGGCTGGCAACTGCGGGTCGTCGACGGCAACCACCTGCCTTCCAGCGAAAAACGCCTGGGCGCTTTGCGCCGTGAACGGGGGGCCGCCCGGCCTGGTTTTTCAGTAGTGGTTTACGACCCCGATCTGGATCAGGTCGTCGATCTTCAGCCCTGTGAAGATGCCTATGCCAGTGAGCGCGTCAGCGTTCTGCCGTTGCTGGAAAAAGCCTGTGCGGGGCAGCTGTGGATGGCTGATCGACTCTATTGCACGCTCCCCGTCATGGACGCCTGCGAAGAGTCCGGAGCCTCGTTCATCATTCGCGAACCGAGCAAACATCCACGCCTACTTAAGGAAAGCGACTGGCAGGAGTCTGTCGCGGTCGGGGCAGGCAGCGTGCGCGAGCAAATCATCGAAGTTAAAGGTGGTCGCCAGTGGCGGCGTGTCGAACTGAATCTGCAAACCCCCACCGAATCTGGCGACACCACGCTGTTGTTCTGGAGCAACTTGCCCGACTCCATCAGTGCCGAGCAAATCGCCGATTTGTACCGCCGTCGCTGGAGCATCGAAGGGATGTTCCAGCGCCTGGAATCGGTGCTGGACAGCGAAATCGAAACCTTGGGCAACCCTAAGGCCGCCCTGCTGGGATTTGCGTCGGCCGTGTTGGCTTACAACGTCTTGGCCGTGCTCAAGCGCAGCGTTGAACAGGCTCATCGCCAGACCCTGCCCGACGATTGGGAAGCATCGATTTTCCACCTGACGGTACAGGTACGCAGCGGTTACGAGGGTATGCAAATAGCTCTGCCAGCAGAGCACTCATCCATTCCGATCCCCGCAGGAGGGCTGGCTCAGTACCTGCTTGCACTCGCTCGAAACATCCAGCCCAAAGCGGTCGTCAAGAGCAAGCGAGGTCCGAAGGTGCCCAAAACAAAGGAGTGGCTTGAAGGCAAAGCCGCGAATGCCCACGTGTCGACGGATCGGGTGCTCAAGGCCGCTAAAGTCAAAAGACCTTGAAAGGGCTGGCTCTTACAGCGAGTCCCTTTTTCAAACGCCAAAAAGAAACCAAAAGGCTTTGCCCCGGCGTACGGCACTTCGCTAAAGCTCAGTGTTCCCTCGCTACGGTATCCATCAGGGGACATCGCCTACGGTCTGCTTCGCGACGACCTCCTCTCGATGTGTTCGGCTTCGCCGAACGGCGCTACGCGCCTAATCCCCTGATGAACACCTACGCTCGGCCTGCCGAAGGGGCAAAAGGTCAAAAGCTGGATCAACGTCAAAAGCCAAAGCAATATCAAAAGATCGCGGGCACACCCGCAAGAACAGGCCGGCTATCAGGCCGCCTCGGCTGATTTTGATCTGCCCGCCCCTTCGGGAGGCTGAGTGGAGGTGTTCATCTGGGGGATAGGCGCGTAGCGCCGTGCGGCGAAGCCGCACACATCGAGAGGAGGTCGAAGCGAAGCCGACCGGAGGCGATGCCCCCAGATGAATGCCGGAACGAAGGAACGCCGAGCCCAAGCGAGGGGCCGGACGCTCGGGGCGAGCGTTTTTTTGCTTACTTTTTTTAGACGCTTGTAAAAAAAGTGAGTCGCCGTAAGGGCCAGCCCTTTCAAGGTCTTTGATAAAATCCCCCAAAACTCCAGTCAGGGTGACGAAAGCGATGTGGGCAGAAGTTCTAGCGCGGTTTGAGAAAAAAACACCGGCCAGTGTCATGACAAGAGTGATACTGGAGCAGGCTGTTCCTGCCGAATGGGTCGATCAGGTGTTCGAAGAACATCGTCAGCGGCAATACCCGCGTGAGCTTCTGTTCTCAACCATCGTTGAACTGATGTCCCTTGTTTCATTGGGCTTGCGACCATCGCTACATGCTGCTGCACGGCAGATGGAGGATCTTCCCGTCAGCTTGGCGGCGCTGTATGACAAGGTCAGCCGCACAGAACCTGCGCTGCTGCGCGCCCTGGTCACCGGCAGCGCAGAGCGCTTGGCCCCGACGATAAAAGAGCTGGGGCACTCAGCCATTTTGCCGGGCTGGCAACTGCGGGTCGTCGACGGCAACCACCTGCCTTCCAGCGAAAAACGCCTGGGCGCTTTGCGCCGTGAACGGGGGGCCGCCCGGCCTGGTTTTTCAGTAGTGGTTTACGACCCCGATCTGGATCAGGTCGTCGATCTTCAGCCCTGTGAAGATGCCTATGCCAGTGAGCGCGTCAGCGTTCTGCCGTTGCTGGAAAAAGCCTGTGCGGGGCAGCTGTGGATGGCTGATCGACTCTATTGCACGCTCCCCGTCATGGACGCCTGCGAAGAGTCCGGAGCCTCGTTCATCATTCGCGAACCGAGCAAACATCCACGCCTACTTAAGGAAAGCGACTGGCAGGAGTCTGTCGCGGTCGGGGCAGGCAGCGTGCGCGAGCAAATCATCGAAGTTAAAGGTGGTCGCCAGTGGCGGCGTGTCGAACTGAATCTGCAAACCCCCACCGAATCTGGCGACACCACGCTGTTGTTCTGGAGCAACTTGCCCGACTCCATCAGTGCCGAGCAAATCGCCGATTTGTACCGCCGTCGCTGGAGCATCGAAGGGATGTTCCAGCGCCTGGAATCGGTGCTGGACAGCGAAATCGAAACCTTGGGCAACCCTAAGGCCGCCCTGCTGGGATTTGCGTCGGCCGTGTTGGCTTACAACGTCTTGGCCGTGCTCAAGCGCAGCGTTGAACAGGCTCATCGCCAGACCCTGCCCGACGATTGGGAAGCATCGATTTTCCACCTGACGGTACAGGTACGCAGCGGTTACGAGGGTATGCAAATAGCTCTGCCAGCAGAGCACTCATCCATTCCGATCCCCGCAGGAGGGCTGGCTCAGTACCTGCTTGCACTCGCTCGAAACATCCAGCCCAAAGCGGTCGTCAAGAGCAAACGAGGTCCGAAGGTGCCCAAAACAAAGGAGTGGCTTGAAGGCAAAGCCGCGAATGCCCACGTGTCGACGGATCGGGTGCTCAAGGCCGCTAAAGTCAAAAGACCTTGAAAGGGCTGGCCGTAAGGGCGAAACCCTAAGCAGCCGTTACCGCAGCAACGGATATACACCCAATCTAATAGACAACAAAAAGGCGCCCGAAGGCGCCTTTTCGCTTTACAGCCGTCAGGCCATTTCAGCCGTGGTCTCGAAGTCGAAGGTCAGCTCGCCGTCCTTGAGATCGATGTGAACCACACCACCATGGTCGGCCAGTTCGCCAAACAGGATCTCTTCCGCCAGCGGACGCTTGATCTTGTCCTGAATCAAACGCGCCATTGGTCGAGCGCCCATTGCCGTATCGTAGCCACCCGCTGCCAGCCAGCTGCGCGCCGCGTCGGTCACTTCCAGCTGCACCCGCTTGTCTTCCAGCTGCGCCTGAAGCTCGGTAAGGAACTTGTCCACCACGCTTTTGATGACCTCATGGCTGAGGCGACCAAACTGGATAATGGTGTCCAGACGGTTGCGGAACTCTGGCGTGAAGCTCTTCTTGATCACTTCCATCGCATCGGACGAGTGGTCCTGATGGGTGAAACCGATCGAAGCGCGAGCTGCCGTTTCGGCACCGGCGTTGGTCGTCATGATGACGATCACGTTACGGAAGTCCGCCTTGCGCCCGTTGTTATCGGTCAGCGTACCGTGATCCATGACCTGCAACAGCAGGTTGAAGACTTCCGGATGCGCCTTCTCGATCTCATCGAGCAGCAGCACGCAGTGAGGCTGCTTGGTGATGGCTTCGGTCAGCAGACCGCCCTGGTCGAACCCGACATAGCCTGGAGGTGCACCGATCAAACGCGATACGGTGTGGCGCTCCATGTACTCGGACATGTCGAAGCGAACCAGTTCGATGCCCAACGCTTTGGCCAGCTGACGCGCCGCTTCGGTTTTACCGACACCGGTAGGCCCTGCGAACAGGAACGAACCGACTGGCTTGTCAGGCGACTTGAGGCCGGCACGGGACAGTTTGATCGCAGTCGACAGTGAGTCGATCGCGGCATCCTGGCCAAATACGGTCAGCTTCAGGTCACGCTCAAGGTTACGCAGCAGCTCTTTGTCGGAGCTGGTGACGTGCTTAGGCGGAATTCGCGCGATTTTCGCGACGATGTCCTCGACCTGAGGCACTTCGATGCGTTTCACGCGTTTCTCGATTGGCTGCAGACGCTGGTAGGCGCCCGCCTCGTCGATGACGTCGATGGCTTTGTCCGGCATGTGCCGATCATTGATGTAGCGCGAGGCCAGTTCGGCCGCCGCACGCAACGCTTCATCGCTGTATTCGATGTTGTGATGCGCTTCGAAACGACCTTTCAGGCCGCGCAGGATGCCAATGGTGTCTTCCACCGAAGGTTCCGACACATCGACCTTCTGGAAGCGCCGGGCCAAAGCACGGTCCTTCTCGAAGATCCCGCGGAATTCCTGGAACGTGGTCGAACCGATGCAACGGATATCACCCGACGACAGCAGCGGCTTGAGCAGGTTCGAGGCGTCCATGACCCCACCGGACGCAGCACCCGCACCAATGATGGTGTGGATTTCGTCGATGAACAGGATCGCCTGCGGACGTTTTTTCAGCTCATTGAGCAACGCTTTGAAGCGCTTCTCGAAATCGCCGCGGTACTTGGTCCCTGCCAGCAAGGCCCCCAGATCGAGGGAATACACCACGCTGTTGGCCAGCAGGTCCGGCACCTGGTTGTCGACAATGCGTTTGGCCAGGCCTTCGGCAATCGCGGTTTTACCCACGCCCGCCTCACCCACCAGCAACGGATTGTTTTTGCGCCGACGCGCCAGGATCTGCGCAACGCGCTCGACTTCCAGCTCACGGCCTACCAATGGATCGATACGACCCTGGCGCGCGAGTTCGTTGAGGTTGCTGGCATAAGCATCCAGAGGATTGCCTGAAGAAGAAGACTCACCGCCCTCGTCGTCCTGCATATCTTGCTCACCTTCAGAGTGATCGCCATGCCCCGGCACTTTGGAAATGCCGTGTGCGATGTAGTTGACGACATCGATGCGCGCAACGCTCTGCTGTTTCAGCAGGAACACTGCCTGACTCTCTTGCTCACTGAAGATCGCGACCAGTACGTTGGCGCCAGTCACTTCGCGTTTGCCCGAGCTCTGTACGTGAAAGACAGCACGTTGCAGAACACGCTGGAAGCCCAGGGTTGGCTGGGTCTCACGATCCTCGTCATGGACGGGGATCAATGGCGTGGTGGAGTCGATGAACTCCTGCAGATCGTGCTTGAGTTTGTCGAGGTTTGCGCCGCAGGCACGCAAAACGGTGGCGGCAGCCTCATTGTCCAATAGGGCCAGCAGGAGGTGTTCGACGGTCATGAACTCATGACGCTTCGAACGTGCCTCCTTGAAGGCAAGATTGAGGGTGACTTCGAGCTCGCGGTTTAACATAGCTTCACCTCATACCCAAGTGGTCGGCGATTAACCGTCCTTCTCGATTTCACAGAGTAGCGGATGCTGGCTTTCCCTGGCGTACTGGTTGACCTGCATGGCCTTAGTCTCGGCGATGTCGCGGGTAAACACTCCACATACTGCCCGTCCTTCTGTGTGGACGGCCAGCATGACCTTGGTCGCCAGCTCGCGATTCAGGTTAAAAAACACCTCGAGTACTTCGACGACGAAATCCATCGGTGTGTAGTCATCATTGAACAAAACCACCTTGTACATCGGCGGCGCCTGTAAAGCAGGCTTTGCCTCCTGAACAGCAATGCCTGCGGAATCGTCGTCGTGTGAATCAGGGTGATCCTGATTGAATGTTAGTCGAATCTGGCTGATTGCATGCATGGAAAGAAAGGTTCGTCAGTTGTGCAAATACAGTGGTGGGGGCGGCTATGGACGATTTCAACTCCGACTGCCCGGTCACCTTGACTATCGGGAAATCGGTGTTACAACCAATAGAGCCCACAGTGGGTAAAAAAGGTCCGCGGAGTCAATCTTATTTCCAGGAAATGACTGCGGATGAACTGGATGATACTCCAGTGATGGAGTCTGTTGCAGAGGGATATGGGTATGTCAGTCGGTAAGGTGAAATGGTTCAACAATGCCAAGGGGTTCGGTTTCATTAACACCGATGCCAGAGAAGGCCGTGACGAGGATGGCAAGGAAATCGATTTCTTTGCCCACTATTCGGCCATTGATATGGGCGGGTACAAGACTCTCAAGGCCGGGCAAGCTGTAAATTTCGAAATCGTCCAGGGACCCAAAGGGTTGCATGCAGTGAAGATTACGCCCGCCACGACCGAGAACGAGCAGACCGCACCTGCCACCCAGCAAGAAACGGTGTCGAGCTGACGCAACCCGTCATCCAGTCATAAAAAAACCGCCCGAAGGCGGTTTTTTTAATGCCTATTCGCTTACATGTGCGAAATCAGCGCATCACCAAACGCGGACGAAGACAGCAGTTTCGCGCCTTCCATCAGACGTTCGAAGTCATAGGTCACGGTCTTGGCGGAAATTGCGCCGTTGGTGCCCTTGATGATCAGATCGGCAGCTTCGGTCCAGCCCATGTGGCGCAGCATCATCTCTGCGGACAGGATCAGGGAGCCGGGGTTGACCTGGTCCTTGCCAGCGTACTTCGGCGCAGTACCGTGGGTCGCTTCGAACATCGCAATGGTGTCAGACAGGTTGGCACCCGGTGCGATACCGATACCGCCCACTTCTGCCGCCAGGGCGTCGGAGAGGTAGTCGCCGTTCAGGTTCAGGGTCGCGATCACATCGTATTCGGCCGGGCGCAGCAGGATCTGCTGGAGCATGGCGTCGGCGATGGCGTCTTTGACGATAACGTTCTTGCCGGTTTTCGGGTTTTTGAACTGCATCCACGGACCGCCATCGAGCAGGGTCGCGCCGAACTCTTCAGCCGCCACTTCGTAGGCCCATTCCTTGAAGGCACCTTCGGTGAACTTCATGATGTTGCCTTTGTGCACGATAGTCAGCGAGTCACGGTCGTTGTCGACCACATACTGCAGCGCTTTTCGCGCCAGACGCTTGGTGCCTTGCAGCGAAACCGGCTTGATGCCGATACCGCAGTTTTCGTCGAAACGGATCTTGGTGACGCCCATTTCATCTTTGAGGAACTTGATGACCTTGGTCGCTTCCGGCGAACCGGCTTTCCACTCGATACCGGCGTAGATGTCTTCCGAGTTCTCACGGAAGATCGTCATGTCGACGTCGCCTGGCTTCTTGACCGGGCTAGGCACACCTTCGAACCAACGCACAGGGCGCAGGCAGACATAAAGGTCGAGTTGCTGACGCAGGGCCACGTTCAGGGAACGGATGCCGCCACCGACCGGGGTGGTCAGAGGGCCCTTGATGGAAACCACGTAATCTTTAACTGCGTCCAGGGTTTCCTGGGGTAGCCAGGTGTCCTGATCGTAAACCTGAGTCGCTTTCTCCCCGGCGTAGACTTCCATCCAGGAAATTTTGCGCTCGCCGCCGTAAGCCTTCTTAACAGCAGCATCGACAACCTTGATCATGACCGGGCTGATATCAACGCCAATACCATCACCTTCGATGAAGGGGATGATCGGGTTGTTAGGAACATTGAGAGAATGGTCCGCGTTGACGGTGATTTTGTCGCCGACTGCTGGAACCTGAATCTTCTTGTATCCCATGCTGAACTCCATTGTTTGGATTGAACATCTGGCTTCGTTCGAGCGTACCCCAGTTAAATCGGCACGCAAACCCTATGTTCCATCCATCTGCCGCAAAGCTGCACAGTTCGCGACGTACAAGCCTGAAAGCAAAGGGAAAAGCGCCAAACTCAAGCACGGTGCAAGACTCTACGCCCCGCTCGCCCCTGCGACCTTTAGACCAATGGACGACAATCGTTGCATATGAACCATCGGCAGATTGCCAGCTACCTATGTATAATGCCGCCCGCTGACCACAGAGTCACGATGGCCGACCTCTCTATTACGAGGCTTGGGGCCTGAAAAAGCCGGGTTGTTACCGCAGCCCACCCGCTTGACGCTCGACTGATGCACCCAACATCACCGCGAAGAAATCTCGACATTCGGCTCATGGATGACTTTGAACGAACGCGCTTACCCGGCGCCCCTCGAGGTTTTCTGCGCACGCTTTAGCAAAGAAGAGAGAGTTAATCCGAATATGCCCACCCGCTCGAAGATCATCTATACCTTCACCGACGAAGCTCCCGCCCTCGCCACCTATTCACTGTTGCCTATCGTAGAGGCCTTCACCGCCTCCGCTGATATCGCCGTGGAAACCCGCGATATCTCTCTTGCAGGGCGCATCCTGGCCAGCTTCCCCGAGCAACTGGGTGACAAAGCCGTAGCCGACCACCTCGCCGAACTGGGCGACCTGGCCGTTACGCCTGAAGCCAACATCATCAAGCTGCCGAACATCAGCGCCTCGGTTCCGCAACTGCAAGCCGCGATCAAGGAACTGCAAGCCCAGGGCTTCGCACTGCCTGACTACCCGGAAACCGTGACCAGCGACGCCGACAAGCTCGCCAAGTCGCGTTACGACAAGATCAAGGGCAGCGCCGTGAACCCGGTTCTGCGCGAAGGCAACTCCGATCGTCGTGCACCGCTGTCGGTCAAGAACTACGCGCGCAAGCACCCGCACAAAATGGGCGCCTGGGCTGCGGACTCCAAGTCCCACGTAGCGCACATGAGCACCGGCGATTTCTACGGTAGCGAAAAAGCTGCCCTGATCGACGCCGCTGACGCCGTCAAAATCGAACTGATCGCTCAAGACGGCACCACCACCGTCCTGAAAGAAAAAACCACCGTACAAGCCGGTGAGATCCTCGATTGCGCGGTCATGAGCAAAAACGCTCTGCGCAGCTTCATTGCTGCCGAGATCGAAGACGCTAAAGCCAAAGGCGTGCTGCTGTCGGTTCACTTGAAAGCCACCATGATGAAGGTCTCCGACCCGATCATGTTCGGCCAGATCGTTGCCGAGTTCTATAAAGACGCACTGGCCAAGCACGCTGACGTGCTGGCGCAGATCGGCTTCAACCTGAACAACGGCATCGGCGACCTGTACGCTCGCATCAAGGCTTTGCCGGCTGAGCAGCAAGCGCAGATCGAAGCGGACATCCAGGCGGTCTACGCCGTTCGTCCGTCGTTGGCCATGGTCAACTCCGACAAAGGCATCACCAACCTGCACGTGCCGAGCGACGTTATCGTCGACGCCTCGATGCCGGCGATGATCCGTGACTCCGGCAAAATGTGGGGCACTGACGGTCAGCTGCACGACACCAAGGCTGTGATCCCGGATCGCTGCTACGCCACCATCTACCAGGCGGTGATCGAAGACTGCAAGCTGCACGGCGCTTTCGATCCAACCACCATGGGCAGCGTGCCAAACGTTGGCCTGATGGCGAAGAAAGCCGAAGAGTACGGCTCGCACGACAAGACTTTCCAGATCAAGGCCAACGGCGTGGTTCGGGTTTCCGATGGCGCCGGTCGCACTCTGCTGGAGCAGTCGGTTGAAGCCGGCGACATCTTCCGCATGTGCCAGACCAAAGACGCACCGATCCAGGACTGGGTCAAACTGGCCGTCAACCGTGCTCGCGCAAGCGCCACTCCAGCGATTTTCTGGCTGGACCCAATGCGCGCCCACGACGGTGTAGTGATCGAGAAAGTTCAGGCTTACCTGAAGGATCACGATACTTCCGGCCTGGACATCCGCATCATGTCGCCAGTCGACGCGATGGCCTTCACTCTGGGCCGTACCCGCGAAGGCAAGGACACCATCTCGGTGACCGGCAACGTACTGCGCGACTACCTGACCGACCTGTTCCCGATCATGGAACTGGGCACCAGCGCCAAGATGCTGTCGATCGTTCCGCTGATGAACGGCGGCGGTCTGTTCGAAACCGGCGCTGGCGGTTCGGCACCGAAGCACGTTCAGCAGCTGCTGGAAGAGAACTTCCTGCGCTGGGATTCCCTGGGCGAGTTCCTGGCCCTGGCCGCTTCCCTTGAGCACCTGGGTGTTACCTACAACAACCCTAAGGCGCTGGTTCTGGCCAAGACCCTGGATCAGGCAACTGGCCAGTTCCTGGACAACAACAAATCGCCATCGCGTAAAGTCGGCAACATCGACAACCGCGGCAGCCACTTCTACCTGGCGCTTTACTGGGCTCAAGCCCTGGCTGCCCAGACCGAAGACACTGCACTGCAAGCGCAGTTCGGCGAACTGGCCAAGACCCTGACCGAGAACGAAGCAACCATCGTTGCCGAGCTCAACGCCGTTCAGGGCAAGCCAGTAGACATCGGCGGTTACTACCACGCCAATGCCGAGCTGATCAGCAAGGCCATGCGCCCAAGCAACACCTTCAACGCCGCGATCGCTGCGCTGGTTTAAGGTTGTAAGGATGCAAAGAAGCCCCGGCCCCGTGCCGGGGTTTCTGTTTCCGGACTCACCACAGATCCAATGTGGGAGCGGGCTTGCTCGCGAATGCGGTTTATCATTCAACATCTCTATTGACTGACCCACCGCATTCGCGAGCAAGTCGAATCGTCGCACCGCCGCTCCCACATTAAAATTTCGCAACACCTGAAATCGAGGAAGTCCTATGGACTGGAAACCCCACATCACCGTCGCCACCATCGTCGAAGACAACGGCCGTTTCCTGATGGTCGAAGAATCCAAGGGCGGACGAACGGTGCTCAACCAACCCGCCGGTCATCTGGACCCGAACGAAACCCTGATCGAAGCCGCCGTGCGTGAAACCCTCGAGGAAACCGGCTGGGATGTCGAGCCGACTGGCGTGGTGGGCATTTACCTCTACACCGCCCCTAGCAACGGCGTGACTTATCAGCGAGTCTGCTTCACCGCAAAACCGCTCAAGCATCACCCCGACTATCAACTGGACGACGGCATCGTTGGCGCAAAATGGCTGACGCGTGACGAACTGCTGGCACAGCGCGCAAACTGGCGCAGTGAGCTGATCATCCGCTGTATCGATGATTATCTGGACGGCAAACTCTTCGGCCTCGAACTGATCCGCCCTTCTCTTTAGCCTTGCGGGCTTCGGCCTGTTAGAATCGCGTCCTTTTTCAAGACACTCATTGAATCCCTATGCGTGATCCAGCCCCTTCTGACACACAAAAGAAGCGCGTCATTGTCGGCATGTCCGGCGGCGTGGACTCTTCCGTTTCCGCTCTCCTGCTGATCGAGCAGGGTTATGAGGTGGAAGGCCTGTTCATGAAGAACTGGGAAGAAGACGATGGAACGGAATACTGCACCGCCATGGATGACCTGGCGGACGCTCAGGCCGTGTGCGACAAGATTGGTATCAAACTGCACACCGCCAACTTCGCCGCCGAGTACTGGGACAACGTGTTCGAGCACTTCCTGGCCGAATACAAGGCCGGCCGCACGCCGAACCCGGACATCCTGTGCAACCGCGAGATCAAGTTCAAGGCGTTCCTCGACTACGCCATGATGCTCGGCGCCGACCTGATCGCCACCGGTCACTACGTGCGTCGCCGCGACATCGATGGTCGAACCGAGCTGCTCAAGGGCCTGGACCCGAACAAGGACCAGAGCTACTTCCTGCACGCCGTCGGCGGCGAACAGATCGCCAAGACCCTGTTCCCGGTCGGCGAGCTGGAAAAACCCGAAGTCCGCGCGATTGCCGAGAAACACGAACTCGCCACCGCGAAGAAAAAGGATTCCACCGGGATCTGCTTTATCGGCGAACGCCGCTTCAGCGACTTCCTCAAGCAATACCTGCCGGCTCAACCCGGCGAGATCAAGACCACCGAAGGTGAAGTCATCGGCCGTCACCACGGTTTGATGTATCACACCATCGGCCAGCGTCAGGGCCTGGGCATCGGCGGCTTGAAAGACGCTAGTGACGAGCCGTGGTACGTGCTGATCAAAGACCTGAAACACAACGAATTGATCGTTGGCCAGGGCAATGACCACCCGTATCTGTTCTCCCGCGCCCTGCTCGCTTCAGACATCTATTGGGTCAACCCGGTCGACCTGAGCGAACCACGCCGGCTGACCGCTAAAGTCCGCTATCGCCAAGGCGACCAGCCATGCACGCTGGAAAAAACCACCACTGGCTACCGCGCGACCTTCGATGACCCGCAACGCGCGGTCACCCCGGGCCAGTCCGTGGTGTTCTACGACGGTGAAATCTGCCTCGGCGGCGGCGTGATCGAAGTCGCGGAGCCGTGGACCAGCAAAGGCACGGCTCAAGGCGAGCAGCAATGAGCCCGACTCAGGAGCAACTGACGGCACTGGGCGGCGTGTTCCTCGCCGCCGTGCTGGTCGACAAGATCGCCAAGACCGGCCAGACCGCCGAAGCCGGCCTGACGTGCATGCTCGGCAGCCTGCTGATTCGCGACCCAAAGGACACCCTGGAAGTCTACGGCGGCGACGACATCAATCTGCGCGAAGGTTACCGCGCATTGATCGGCGCCCTGGAACGCGACCCAAGCACCCTTCAGCGCGAACCGCTGCGCTATGCGCTGGCGATGCTTGGTCTGGAGCGCCAGCTGGCCAAGCGCAACGACATGCTGGACGTAATCGGCAAGCGTCTGCCGCAGATTCAGTCCCAGGTCGAGCACTTCGGTCCGGCGCACGAAAACGTGATTGCCGCCTGCGGTGCGCTGTACCAGGACACCCTGAGCACCCTGCGCCAGCGAATTCAGGTGCATGGCGACATGCGTAACCTGCAACAACCGAGCAACGCTTCGAAGATCCGCGCCCTGTTGCTGGCCGGAATTCGTTCGGCACGCCTGTGGCGGCAGTTGGGCGGTCATCGCTGGCAGCTGGTGATCAGCCGTCGCAAGCTGCTAAAAGAGCTTTACCCGCTGATGCGCAGCAGCTGAACCGCACCCGCAAGACCTTGTGTAATTTGTAACGCGTAAGACGCTGGTCAGTTGGCAACGGACCGGCGGATTTTTTCATGTATGATACGCGCCCCATTTCGTTGCCCGACTGTCCGAGAACACCCCATGCAGCTTTCTTCGCTCACTGCGGTTTCCCCTGTTGACGGCCGCTACGCCGGCAAAACCCAGGCCCTGCGCCCGATTTTCAGCGAATACGGCCTGATCCGTGCTCGCGTTCTGGTTGAAGTGCGCTGGCTCCAGCGCCTGGCCGCTCACCCAGGCATCAGCGAAGTGCCGGCGTTCTCCGCCGAAGCCAACGCTGTGCTGAACACCCTGGCGGAAAACTTCGCTCTGGAGCACGCCGAGCGTGTCAAAGAGATCGAGCGCACCACCAACCACGACGTCAAAGCCATCGAATACCTGCTCAAAGAGCAAGCGGCCAAGCTGCCGGAACTGGCTGCTGTCAGCGAATTCATCCACTTTGCCTGCACCAGCGAGGACATCAACAACCTGTCCCACGCCCTGATGCTGCGCGAAGGCCGTGATGACGTGATGCTGCCGCTGATGCGCCAAACCGCTGAAGCCATCCGCGAACTGGCCATCCGTTTCGCTGACGTGCCAATGCTGTCGCGCACCCACGGTCAACCGGCCTCGCCGACCACCCTGGGCAAAGAACTGGCGAACGTGGTTTACCGTCTGGAGCGTCAAATCGCTCAAGTCGCTGCCGTTCCGCTGCTGGGCAAGATCAACGGCGCTGTCGGCAACTACAACGCTCACCTGTCGGCCTACCCTGAGATCGATTGGGAAGAGAACGCCCGCGCCTTCATCGAAGACGAACTGGGCCTGGGCTTCAACCCGTACACCACGCAGATCGAACCGCACGACTACATCGCCGAGCTGTTCGACGCGATCGCGCGCTTCAACACCATCCTGATCGACTTCGACCGCGACATCTGGGGCTACATCTCCCTGGGTTATTTCAAGCAGCGCACCATCGCTGGCGAAATCGGTTCGTCGACCATGCCGCACAAGGTCAACCCGATCGACTTCGAGAACTCCGAAGGCAACCTGGGCATCGCCAACGCACTGTTCCAGCACCTGGCGAGCAAGCTGCCGATTTCCCGCTGGCAGCGCGACCTGACCGACTCCACCGTACTGCGCAACCTCGGTGTCGGCTTCGCCCACAGCGTGATCGCGTACGAAGCCAGCCTCAAAGGCATCAGCAAACTGGAGCTCAACGCTCAGAAAATCGCTGCTGACCTGGACGCGTGCTGGGAAGTATTGGCCGAGCCAATCCAGACCGTGATGCGTCGCTACAACATCGAAAACCCGTACGAAAAACTGAAAGAGTTGACCCGTGGCAAGGGCATCAGCCCTGAAGCACTGCAAACTTTCATCGACGGCCTGGACATGCCAGCCGCCGCCAAGGCCGAGCTGAAATTGCTCACCCCGGCGAACTACATCGGCAACGCTGTAGAGCAAGCCAAACGCATCTGATCGACCGCTTTACCTTTTGAGACGCCCGGCAGCGCCGGGCGTTTTTATTCCCGTCTGAAAAGTGCTTTTTTTCAATAGGTTACACATGAATCCTGATATTCCTCTTCAACTTCTGGGCGGCATCACGGCGCGCGAATTCCTGCGTGACTACTGGCAGAAAAAACCGCTGCTGATCCGCCAGGCGATCCCTGATTTCGAAAGCCCGATCGACCCAGACGAACTGGCCGGCCTGGCGCTGGAAGAAGAAGTTGAATCGCGCCTGGTGATCGAACACGGCGAGCGTCCTTGGGAAATGCGTCGCGGCCCGTTTGCCGAAGACGAATTCAGCAAGCTGCCGGAAACCGAATGGACCCTGCTGGTGCAAGCGGTCGACCAATTCGTGCCAGAAGTCAGCGAGTTGCTGGAAAACTTTCGCTTCCTGCCGAGCTGGCGCGTCGACGACGTGATGATCAGCTTCGCCGCCCCGGGTGGCAGCGTCGGTCCGCATTTCGATAACTACGATGTGTTCCTGCTGCAAGGTCACGGCAAGCGCAACTGGAAGATCGGCCAGATGTGCGACTCCGAGAGCAAGCTGCTGCCACACGCGGACCTGCGCATCCTCGCCGACTTCGAAGCCACCGATGAGTGGGTTCTGGAGCCGGGCGACATGCTCTACCTGCCGCCGCGCCTGGCCCATTGCGGCGTTGCGGTGGATGACTGCATGACCTACTCGGTCGGCTTCCGCGCCCCGAGCGCCTCTGAAGTGCTGACTCACTTCACCGACTTCCTCAGCCAGTTCCTGACCGATGAAGAGCGCTACACCGATGCTGACGCCCTGCCGGCGGTCGATCCACACCAGATTCAGCACGACGCCCTTGATCGCCTGAAAGCTTTGCTGGCTGAGCACATGAGCGACGAACGCCTGCTGCTGACCTGGTTCGGCCAGTACATGACTGAGCCGCGCTACCCGGAACTGGTCGTCGGCCCGGAAGAAGTCGAAGAAGAAGACTTTCTCGCCAGCCTGGAACAAGGCGCTGTGCTGATCCGCAACCCGAGCGCGCGCATGGCCTGGTCCGAAGTCGATGACGACCTGCTGCTGTTCGCCAGCGGCCAGAGCCGTTACCTGCCGGGCAAACTGCGCGAGCTGCTGAAATTGATCTGCGCTGCCGACGCCCTGCACACCGATAACCTCGGCGACTGGCTGAGCGACGAAGACGGCCGCGGCTTGCTGTGCGAGCTGGTCAAACAGGGAAGCCTGGGGTTTGCTGATGAATAAAATTCACGTACGTGTCGCAGACTGGCAAAAGGACAACGCCGAGATCCGGCGCATTCGTGAGACGGTGTTCATCGCCGAGCAATCCGTTCCGCCTGAGCTGGAATGGGATGCTGATGACGCGACGGCGGTGCATTTTCTGGCCTTCGAAGGCGACTTTCCGATTGGCACCGCCCGCCTGCTGCCCGATGGCCACGTCGGCCGGGTATCGGTGTTGAAAGACTGGCGCGGATTGAAAGTCGGCGATGCGCTGATGCACGCGGTGATCGGTGAAGCCGAGAAGCGCGGGCTCAAGCAGCAGATGTTGAGCGCACAGGTACAGGCCACGGCGTTCTATGAGCGCCTGGGCTTCAGCCTGGTCAGCGAGGAATTCCTGGAAGCAGGCATTCCGCATGTGGACATGGTGCGGCATTCGGCTTAATACCGAGTCGCACCCTTCGCGAGCAAGCCCGCTCCCACAATTGGAATGCATTTCCCTGTGGGAGCGGGCTTGCTCGCGAAGAGGCCCGAAAGAACACCACAAAACGCCCCGCCATCTTCGGATGCCGGGGCGTTTTGCTGTCTACGATTCAACTTGCCCCACGCCGGGCCGACAAACTGGCAATATCAACACTTCAAGATGTCGGAGATAACGGATATGTCCCTACGCACCCTGCTCACCACGCTGCTGCTGACCTGCAGTTTTTCGGTCATGGCCGCCACCGAGATCGTGCCACTGAACTACCGCACCAGTGCCGACATGCTGCCGATGGCCCAGGATTTCATCGGCAAGGACGGCCAGGTCAGCGCCTACGGCAACCAACTGATCGTCAATGCCGATCAGCGCAAGATCGACGAACTTAAAGCCTTGATTACGCAACTCGATGTGGCCGCCAAACGCCTGCTGATCACTGTCGACACCAACGAAAACAACTTCCAGGGCGATCAGGGCTACTCGGTAAACGGCGCGAAACCGAGTCAGACCCGCATCATCAATCGCAGCACCGACAGCCGTGACGGCGGGATTCAGCAGATCCAGGCCAGCGAAGGGGCGCCGGCACTGATCCAGGTCGGCCAGAGCGTCCCGCTCACCAGCTCTCAGACCGATTCCTACGGCGACCTGCGCAGCCAGACCGAATACCGCAACGTCACCCAGGGTTTCTATGTCACCGCCAGCGTCACCGGCGACATCGTTCACCTGGCGATCAGCACCAATCGTGACCGCATGAGCCAGGAACGTCCCGATGTAGTGAATGTGCAAAGTACCGACACAACTGTCACGGGACGACTGGGTGAATGGATCACCCTGGCCGGCGTGAACCGCCAGACTCAGGCCGACAAACAGGGCCAGACCCGCAGCTACTCGACTCAGGGCCGCGATGACATGACCCTGCGGGTGAAAGTCGATACTTTGGACTAAACCACCGAAAACTGACTGATTAGTCGTATTAGACCAAAGATGTAGTGCTTGAAAAAAAGCACTACAAAACGTTTGACGATCGAAAAAAGCAAAGGCATGATGGCCTCGCTCCCGCTAATCAGGGGCCCTGGCAAGGGCCTTCGAGGCGCCGTTCGCACCTACCCCGCGAGCCGCTTCGTGTCTGTACCGCCCACAAGGTGTGTTTGACGAGGTTGCCGACTGGAACGAAGTTGTCCCGAGGGACGGAAGCGTAATTAGGTAACCCGGCTCCACACTGAAGTTCGCACCAAGGCCCACGACGCCCGAATGCGCTCGCCAGTTCGCCCTTACCTGCTCACTTCCCCTCGAGCCCATCGTTCATCCCGTCGCCATCCCCGCCGAATCCGACTTGACCACCTAAGCTTCTGGTCAGCGAGCAGCCTCGTACGCCTCTTGGAAATGCGTATTTGGCAGGAGCAAGGAATTTTCCACCCCAGACCTATGCGACGAGGTTTATCTCCATGGCACTGACACGCGAACAGCAAATTGCAGCCCTCGAAAAAGATTGGGCTGAAAACCCACGCTGGAAAGGCGTGACACGCGCTTACTCCGCTGCTGACGTCGTCCGCCTGCGTGGCTCGGTTCAACCTGAGCACACCTTTGCAAAATTGGGCGCCGAGAAGCTTTGGAACCTGGTAACCCAGGGCGCCAAGCCGTCCTTCCGTCCTGATAAAGATTTCGTCAACTGCATGGGCGCCCTGACCGGCGGCCAGGCTGTACAACAAGTTAAAGCCGGTATCCAGGCGATCTACCTGTCGGGCTGGCAAGTCGCTGCGGACAACAACTCCGCCGAATCGATGTACCCGGACCAGTCGCTGTACCCGGTGGATTCGGTTCCAACCGTGGTCAAGCGCATCAACAACTCGTTCCGTCGTGCTGACCAGATCCAGTGGAAAGCCGGCAAAGGCCCGGGCGACGAAGGCTACATCGACTACTTCGCGCCAATCGTGGCTGACGCTGAAGCCGGTTTCGGCGGCGTACTGAACGCTTACGAGCTGATGAAAAGCATGATCGAAGCAGGCGCCGCCGGCGTTCACTTCGAAGACCAACTGGCTTCCGTGAAAAAATGCGGCCACATGGGCGGCAAGGTACTGGTTCCTACCCAGGAAGCTGTACAGAAGCTGACCGCTGCTCGTCTGGCAGCTGACGTTGCCGGTACGCCGACCATCATCCTGGCGCGTACCGACGCTAACGCGGCTGACCTGCTGACTTCGGATTGCGACCCGTACGACCAGCCATTCGTGACTGGCGAACGTACCCAGGAAGGCTTCTACAAAGTGCGCGCCGGCCTGGACCAGGCGATCGCTCGTGGCCTGGCTTACGCTCCGTACGCCGACCTGATCTGGTGCGAAACCGCCAAGCCGGATCTGGACGAGGCTCGTCGCTTCGCTGAAGCGATCAAAAAGGAATACCCGGACCAACTGCTGTCGTACAACTGCTCGCCTTCCTTCAACTGGAAGAAAAACCTGGACGACGCGACCATCGCCAAGTTCCAGCGCGAACTGTCCGCCATGGGTTACAAGCACCAGTTCATCACCCTGGCCGGCATTCACAATATGTGGCACAGCATGTTCAACCTGGCGCACGACTACGCCCGCAACGACATGACTGCCTACGTGAAGCTGCAAGAGCAAGAGTTCGCTGACGCTTCGAAGGGCTACACCTTCGTGGCTCACCAGCAGGAAGTGGGCACCGGCTACTTCGACGACATGACCACTGTGATTCAAGGTGGCTCGTCTTCGGTAACCGCACTGACCGGTTCGACTGAAGAAGAACAGTTCCACTGATCTGCTTCACCTGAGCAAACGGCCGTTGCGGACCGAATAGAAAGCTAACCGCAACGCCGCACATCTGACGCCCCGACTGGTTCGGGGCGTTTTTTTTTGCCTGCGATTTCACACGATCGCTCTCACACAACGCGCTCAAAATCATTGATCCAGAGCAGTTTCTCGATCAGGAAAAGAAGGTAAAACGACCCCGCCAATTTCTTGCAGTAACGCGCATATAAGACAACTTTCCGGTTCTTATCCCATTAAACAGTTTAAAAACCACCACAAACAATATTGATTATCATTTAGCCATAACTATGTTCGTTACATTCCCAACAAAACAATATTGATGAAATCCCGGCTAATGCCCGAACCGCATGGGCTGCGGGGTTTTGGAGGTGCGCTATGTCCTTAATCCTATAAATAATTTCGCTATAGGAATTTTACTTGCACGGTGTTGTGCCATAAAATCAGCGGGATTGATTGCTGCGACATATCGTCACTGCTTTGTTTCTTTTCAAGCTCAGAGACCTTTGCTCTCTGTTAAGGATTACCAGCATGCCCGAAGCGACAGGACTCATGGCCCACAACTGGGGCTTTGCCATTTTCCTTCTGGGCGTCGTCGGCCTTTGTGCCTTCATGCTCGGCGTCTCCAGCCTCCTCGGGTCAAAAGCCTGGGGCCGCAGCAAAAACGAACCGTTCGAATCCGGCATGCTGCCTACAGGTGGCGCCCGTCTGCGGCTCTCTGCAAAATTCTATCTGGTCGCGATGCTCTTCGTGATCTTCGATATCGAAGCCCTTTTTCTCTTTGCCTGGTCTGTGTCCGTCCGCGAAAGCGGCTGGACCGGATTCGTCGAAGCTCTCGTTTTCATAGCAATTCTGTTGGCAGGCCTTGTCTACCTATTTCGAGTGGGCGCCCTTGACTGGGCTCCGGCAGCTCGTCTTAAGCGGCAAGCGAAGCTGAAACAATGAGGCTTTGGCAATGCAATACAATCTCACCAGGATCGACCCCGATGCTCCTAACGAGCAGTATCCGATTGGCGAACGGGAAACCGTTTCCGATCCGTTAGAAGATCAAGTCCACAAAAACATTTTCATGGGCAAGCTCGAAGACGTGCTTAACGGCACGATCAACTGGGGGCGCAAGAACTCCCTGTGGCCGTATAACTTCGGTCTTTCGTGCTGCTACGTGGAAATGACCACCGCCTTCACGGCGCCCCACGACATCGCGCGCTTTGGCGCCGAGGTTATCCGGGCATCGCCGCGTCAGGCGGATTTCATGGTTATCGCCGGTACCTGCTTCATCAAGATGGCGCCGATCATTCAGCGTCTCTACGAGCAAATGCTCGAACCTAAATGGGTTATCTCCATGGGTTCGTGCGCCAACTCCGGTGGCATGTACGACATCTACTCAGTCGTTCAAGGGGTGGACAAGTTCCTGCCCGTGGACGTCTACGTGCCTGGCTGCCCGCCCCGCCCTGAAGCTTTTCTGCAAGGCTTGATGCTTTTGCAAGAGTCGATTGGACAGGAGCGTCGCCCACTTTCCTGGGTCGTCGGCGATCAAGGCGTGTACCGCGCCGAGATGCCTTCGCAAAAGGAACAGCGCCGCGAACAGCGAATCGCAGTCACCAACCTGCGCAGCCCCGACGAAGTCTGATCCAGACCTGCTTCTTTTATAGAACGAGAACCTGGCTTCATTCTTTACGTTGACCGAAAGCGATAAATAACCATGACTACAGGCAGTGCTCTGTACATCCCGCCTTATAAGGCAGACGACCAGGATGTGGTCGTCGAACTGAACAACCGTTTTGGCCCCGAGGCGTTCACCGCCCAGCCTACCCGCACCGGCATGCCGGTGCTTTGGGTTGCCCGTGCCAAACTCGTCGAAGTCCTGACCTTCCTGCGCAACCTGCCCAAGCCGTACGTCATGCTCTATGACCTGCACGGCGTGGACGAGCGTCTGCGCACCAAGCGTCAAGGGCTGCCTAACGGCGCCGACTTCACTGTGTTCTATCACTTGATGTCGATCGAACGTAATAGTGACGTAATGATCAAGGTCGCCTTGTCCGAGAGCGACCTCAGCGTGCCGACCGTGACCGGCATCTGGCCGAACGCCAACTGGTACGAGCGTGAAGTGTGGGACATGTACGGCATCAACTTTGCCGGTCACCCGCACCTGACCCGCATCATGATGCCGCCGACCTGGGAAGGTCACCCGCTGCGCAAGGACTTCCCGGCCCGTGCCACCGAGTTCGACCCGTTCAGCCTGACACTGGCCAAGCAACAGCTTGAGGAAGAAGCCGCGCGCTTCAAGCCTGAAGACTGGGGCATGAAGCGTTCCGGTGCGAACGAGGACTACATGTTCCTCAACCTCGGTCCTAACCACCCTTCCGCGCACGGTGCGTTCCGCATCATTCTGCAGCTGGACGGTGAAGAGATCGTCGACTGCGTACCGGACGTCGGTTACCACCACCGTGGTGCCGAGAAGATGGCCGAGCGTCAGTCCTGGCACAGCTTCATTCCGTACACCGACCGTATCGACTACCTCGGCGGCGTGATGAACAACCTGCCGTACGTGCTCTCGGTCGAGAAGCTGGCCGGTATCAAGGTACCTGAGAAGGTCGACGTCATCCGCATCATGATGGCCGAGTTCTTCCGGATCACCAGCCACCTGTTGTTCCTGGGGACTTACATCCAGGACGTGGGCGCCATGACCCCGGTGTTCTTCACCTTCACCGACCGTCAGAAGGCGTACACGGTGATCGAAGCCATCACCGGTTTCCGTCTGCACCCGGCCTGGTACCGCATCGGTGGCGTCGCTCACGACTTGCCGCGCGGCTGGGAAAAACTGGTCAAGGATTTCGTCGAGTGGATGCCAAAGCGTCTGGACGAATACCAGAAAGCTGCACTGGACAACAGCATCCTGCGTGGCCGGACCATCGGCGTCGCCGCCTACAACACCAAAGAAGCCCTGGAATGGGGCGTCACCGGTTCCGGCCTGCGTTCGACCGGTTGCGATTTCGACCTGCGTAAAGCTCGTCCGTACTCCGGTTACGAGAACTTCGAATTCGAAGTGCCGCTGGCGGCCAATGGCGATGCCTACGACCGTTGCATCGTGCGTGTCGAAGAAATGCGCCAGAGCCTGAAGATCATCGAGCAGTGCATGCGCAACATGCCGGAAGGCCCGTACAAGGCGGATCACCCGCTGACCACGCCGCCGCCGAAAGAGCGCACCCTGCAACACATCGAGACCTTGATCACGCACTTCCTGCAAGTTTCGTGGGGCCCGGTCATGCCGGCCAACGAATCCTTCCAGATGATCGAAGCGACCAAGGGCATCAACAGTTATTACCTGACGAGCGACGGCGGCACCATGAGCTACCGCACCCGGATTCGCACTCCAAGCTTCCCGCACCTGCAGCAGATCCCTTCGGTGATCAAAGGCAGCATGGTCGCGGACTTGATCGCGTACCTGGGTAGTATCGATTTCGTTATGGCCGACGTGGACCGCTAAGCATGAACAGCACGCTTATCCAGACAGACCGTTTCGCCCTGAGCGAAACCGAGCGCTCGGCCATCGAGCACGAGCTGCATCACTACGAAGACCCGCGCGCGGCGTCGATCGAAGCCCTGAAGATCGTCCAGAAGGAACGTGGCTGGGTGCCTGATGGCGCGCTCTACGCCATCGGCGAAATCCTCGGCATCCCGGCCAGCGACGTTGAAGGGGTGGCGACGTTCTATAGCCAGATCTTCCGTCAGCCGGTCGGCCGTCACATCATTCGCGTCTGCGACAGCATGGTCTGCTACATCGGCGGCCATGAATCGGTCGTCAGCGAAATCCAGAGCAATCTGGGCATCGGCCTGGGTCAGACCACCGCCGACGGTCGTTTCACCCTGCTGCCGGTCTGCTGCCTCGGCAACTGCGACAAGGCGCCGGCGTTGATGATCGACGACGACACTTTCGGTGATGTGCAGCCTGCCGGCGTTGCCAAATTGCTCGAGGGCTACGTATGACCCTGACTTCCTTCGGTCCAGCCAACCGCATCAAGCGTTCGGCCGAGACTCACCCGCTGACCTGGCGTCTGCGTGACGACGGCGAAGCCGTATGGCTCGACGAGTACCAGGCCAAGAACGGTTACGCGGCTGCGCGCAAGGCTTTCGCCGACATGGCTCAGGACGACATCGTCCAGACCGTGAAAGACTCGGGCCTTAAAGGTCGCGGCGGTGCAGGCTTCCCCACGGGTGTTAAGTGGGGCCTGATGCCCAAAGACGAATCCATCAACATCCGCTACCTGCTGTGCAACGCGGACGAAATGGAACCGAACACCTGGAAAGACCGCATGCTGATGGAGCAACTGCCCCATCTGCTGATCGAAGGCATGCTGATCAGTGCTCGCGCGCTGAAAACCTACCGTGGCTACATCTTCCTGCGTGGCGAATACACCACCGCCGCCAAGCACCTGAACCGTGCCGTGGAAGAAGCCAAGGCAGCGGGCCTTTTGGGTAAAAACATCCTGGGCAGCGGCTTCGATTTCGAGCTGTTCGTCCACACCGGCGCCGGGCGTTACATCTGCGGTGAAGAAACCGCACTGATCAACTCCCTCGAAGGCCGCCGCGCCAACCCGCGCTCCAAGCCGCCCTTCCCTGCCGCCGTTGGCGTGTGGGGCAAGCCGACTTGCGTGAACAACGTTGAAACCCTGTGCAACGTGCCGGCGATCATTGCCGACGGCGTGGACTGGTACAAATCGTTGGCCCGCGAAGGCAGTGAAGACATGGGCACCAAGCTCATGGGCTTCTCCGGCAAGGTCAAGAACCCGGGCCTGTGGGAACTGCCGTTTGGCGTCACCGGTCGCGAGTTGTTCGAAGACTACGCCGGCGGCATGCGCGACGGTTACAAGCTCAAGTGCTGGCAGCCAGGCGGCGCCGGTACCGGTTTCCTGTTGCCGGAACACCTGGACGCACAAATGTACGCCGGCGGCATCGCCAAAGTGGGCACCCGTATGGGTACCGGCCTGGCCATGGCGGTGGACGACAGCGTCAACATGGTTTCCCTGCTGCGCAACATGGAAGAGTTCTTCTCCCGCGAATCCTGCGGCTTCTGCACCCCGTGCCGTGACGGTCTGCCGTGGAGCGTCAAGCTTCTGCGCGCGATCGAGAACGGTGAAGGGCAAGCCGGCGATATCGAGACCCTGCTGGGTCTGGTCGGCTTCCTCGGCCCAGGCAAGACCTTCTGTGCTCACGCACCGGGTGCCGTGGAGCCGTTGGGCAGCGCAATCAAATACTTCCGCCATGAGTTCGAAGCCGGCATCGCGCCTACCAGCGCCGTCGTCCCGCCTCTGGCAAGGCCGATCGTAGTCGGCGCGTAAACGCTTAAAAAAGCGAAGGGTCCGTGCCCGCAGCTTTTCGTGTGATGACGCCGCAAGCGGCTGTGTTGATTCACGCGAATAACAAGATTCCATTAGCCACGCCCGCTGACACCGGGCCAACGAAGAACTTTGAACCATGGCCACTATCCACGTAGACGGCAAAGAGCTCGAAGTCGATGGGGCAGACAACCTGTTACAGGCATGTCTGTCGCTAGGCCTCGATATCCCTTATTTCTGCTGGCACCCAGCCCTAGGCAGCGTTGGCGCTTGCCGCCAGTGCGCGGTCAAGCAATACACCGACGAAAACGACAAGCGTGGTCGGATCGTCATGTCGTGCATGACGCCAGCTACCGACGGCAGCTGGATCTCCATCGACGACGAAGAAGCGAAAGTGTTTCGCGCCAGCGTCGTTGAATGGCTGATGACCAACCACCCTCACGACTGCCCGGTCTGTGAGGAAGGCGGTCACTGCCACCTGCAAGACATGACGGTGATGACCGGCCACAACGAGCGCCGTTATCGCTTCACCAAGCGTACTCACCAGAACCAGCAACTGGGCCCGTTCATTTCCCACGAAATGAACCGCTGCATCGCTTGCTACCGCTGCGTACGCTTCTATAAGGACTACGCTGGCGGCACCGACCTCGGTGTGTTCGGCGCCCACGACAACGTGTACTTCGGTCGCGTTGAAGACGGCACCCTGGAAAGCGAGTTCTCCGGCAACCTCACCGAGGTCTGCCCGACCGGTGTGTTCACCGACAAGACTCACTCCGAGCGCTACAACCGCAAGTGGGACATGCAGTTCTCGCCGAGCATCTGCCATGGCTGCTCCAGCGGTTGCAACATCTCCCCGGGCGAGCGTTACGGTGAACTGCGTCGTATCGAAAACCGTTTCAACGGTTCGGTAAACCAGTACTTCCTGTGCGACCGTGGCCGTTTCGGCTATGGCTACGTCAACCGCAAGGACCGCCCGCGTCAGGCATTGCTGGCCAACGGCGCCAAGCTGACCCTCGACGAAGCGCTGGATAAAGCTGCCGACCTGCTGCGCGGTCGCAACATCGTCGGTATCGGTTCGCCTCGTGCCAGCCTCGAAAGCAACTACGCGTTGCGCGAACTGGTCGGCGCCGAGCACTTCTACTCCGGTATCGAAGCCGCTGAGCTGGAACGCATTCGTCTGGTGATGCAGGTGCTGAAAGACAGCCCGCTGCCGATCCCGAACATGCGCGACATCGAAGACCACGATGCGATCTTCGTCCTCGGTGAAGACCTGACCCAGACCGCTGCGCGCATGGCCCTGTCCCTGCGTCAATCGGTCAAAGGCAAAGCCGAAGACATGGCCGACGCCATGCGCGTTCAGCCTTGGCTCGACGCCGCCGTGAAGAACATCGGTCAGAACGCGCTGAACCCGCTGTTCATCGCCAGCCTGGCTGAAACCAAGCTCGACGACATCGCTGAAGAATGCGTTCACGCTGCGCCAGACGACCTGGCCCGCATCGGTTTCGCCGTGGCTCACGCCCTCGACGCCAGCGCACCTGCCGTTGAAGGTCTGGACGCTGAAGCTCTTGAGCTGGCCAAGCGCATTGCCGACGCCCTGCTCGCCGCCAAGCGTCCGCTGATCATTGCCGGTACCTCGTTGGGTTCCAAGGCGCTGATCGAAGCCGCGGCAAACATCGCCAAAGCCCTGAAGCTGCGCGAGAAGAACGGTTCCATCAGCCTGATCGTGCCTGAGGCCAACAGCCTCGGCCTGGCCATGCTCGGTGGTGAATCGGTCGACGCAGCCCTGCAAGCGGTGATCGACGGCAAGGCCGACGCCATCGTCGTGCTGGAAAACGATCTGTACACCCGTACCGACAAAGCCCGTGTCGATGCAGCCCTGAACGCCGCGAAAGTGCTGATCGTGGCGGACCATCAGAAGACCGCCACCAGCGATCGCGCGCACCTGGTTCTGCCAGCCGCCAGCTTCGCTGAAGGCGACGGTACGCTGGTCAGTCAGGAAGGCCGCGCCCAGCGCTTCTTCCAGGTCTTCGACCCGACTTACCTCGACGCCAGCATCATGGTTCACGAAGGCTGGCGCTGGCTGCATGCCCTGCGCGCTACCCTGTTGAACCAGCCGATCGACTGGACCCAACTGGACCACGTCACCGCTGCCTGTGCCGCCAGCACTCCGCAACTGGCCGGCATCGTCAGCGCCGCACCGTCTGCCGCGTTCCGCATCAAAGGCCTGAAACTGGCTCGCGAACCGCTGCGTTACAGCGGCCGGACCGCCATGCGCGCCGACATCAGCGTGCACGAACCGCGTACTTCCCAGGACAACGACACCGCGTTCTCGTTCTCCATGGAAGGTTACTCGGGCTCGGTCGAACCGCGTCAGCAAGTGCCATTCGCCTGGTCTCCGGGCTGGAACTCGCCACAAGCCTGGAACAAGTTCCAGGACGAAGTCGGTGGTCACATCCGCGCTGGCGACCCGGGCACCCGCCTGATCGAAAGCACCGGTGACTCGCTGAACTGGTTCGCCAGTGTTCCTCGTGCGTTCAACCCGGCTCCGGGCACCTGGCAGGTTGTGCCGTTCTTCCACCTGTTCGGCAGCGAAGAGAACTCTTCCAAAGCCGCGCCGGTTCAGGAACGCATCCCGGCCGCTTACGTGTCGCTGGCCAAATCCGAAGCCGACCGTCTGGGTGTCAATGACGGCGCCCTGCTGAGCTTGAGCGTTGCTGGCCAGACCCTGCGTCTGCCGCTGCGCATCAACGAAGAGCTGGGTGCCGGTCTGGTCGCATTGCCGGCTGGTATCGCCGGCATTCCGCCCGCGATCTTTGGCAAATCCGTTGACGGTCTGCAGGAGGCAGCTCAATGACCTGGTTCACGCCTGAAGTGATTGACGTGATCATCGCGGTCCTCAAGGCCATCGTGATTCTGCTCGCCGTCGTGGTGTGCGGCGCGTTGCTGAGCTGGGTAGAGCGTCGTTTGCTCGCCCTCTGGCAGGACCGTTACGGTCCGAACCGCGTCGGCCCGTTCGGCGCGTTCCAGATCGCGGCCGACATGATCAAGATGTTCTTCAAGGAAGACTGGACCCCGCCGTTCGCCGACAAAGTGATCTTCACCTTGGCGCCGGTCGTGGCCATGAGCGCCTTGCTGATTGCCTTCGCGATCATCCCGATCACCCCGACCTGGGGTGTGGCGGACATCAACATCGGCATCCTGTTCTTCTTCGCCATGGCCGGTCTGTCGGTCTACGCGGTGCTGTTCGCTGGCTGGTCGAGTAACAACAAGTTCGCCCTGTTGGGCAGCTTGCGGGCCTCGGCACAAACCGTGTCGTACGAAGTGTTCATGGGCCTGTCGCTGATGGGCATCGTGATCCAGGTTGGCTCGTTCAACATGCGCGACATCGTTGAATACCAGGCGCAGAACCTGTGGTTCGTGATCCCGCAGATCTTCGGTTTCCTGACCTTCTTCATTGCCGGCGTCGCCGTGACTCACCGTCACCCGTTCGACCAGCCGGAAGCGGAGCAGGAACTGGCCGACGGTTACCACATTGAATACGCTGGCATGAAATGGGGCATGTTCTTCGTCGGCGAGTACATCGGCATCGTGTTGATTTCGGCGCTGCTGGTAACCTTGTTCTTCGGTGGCTGGCACGGTCCGTTCGGCATTCTGCCGCAGATCCCGTTCATCTGGTTTGCACTGAAAACCGCGTTCTTCATCATGTTCTTCATCCTGTTGCGCGCCTCGATTCCGCGCCCACGGTATGACCAAGTGATGGATTTCAGCTGGAAGTTCTGCCTGCCGCTGACCCTCATCAACATGCTGGTGACCGCTGCGATCGTGTTGCTCAACACGCCCGCCGTCGCGGCTCAGTGAGGATAGAGAATCATGAAGTACATATTTGACATCGTGCATGGCTTCTTCACCCAGCTTCGCAGCCTGGTGATGATCTTCAGCCACGCCTTCCGCAAGCGCGACACGCTGCAATACCCGGAAGAGGCGGTGTACCTGCCGCCGCGCTTCCGTGGCCGTATCGTGCTGACCCGCGACCCCGACGGCGAAGAGCGTTGCGTAGCCTGCAACCTGTGCGCTGTAGCGTGCCCGGTCGGTTGCATCTCGCTGCAGAAAGCTGAAACCGATGACGGTCGCTGGTACCCGGAGTTTTTCCGTATCAACTTCTCGCGCTGCATTTTCTGCGGCCTCTGCGAGGAAGCCTGCCCGACCACCGCAATCCAGCTGACACCGGATTTCGAGATGGCCGAGTTCAAACGTCAGGACCTGGTGTACGAGAAAGAAGATCTGCTGATCTCCGGCCCCGGCAAAAACCCTGATTACAACTTCTATCGTGTTGCAGGTATGGCGATTGCCGGTAAGCCGAAAGGCGCCGCGCAGAATGAAGCCCAGCCGATCAACGTGAAGAGCTTGCTGCCTTAAGGAAGAAAGATGGAATTCGCTTTCTATTTCGCATCGGGTATCGCTGTTGTGTCCACGCTTCGCGTGATCACCAACACCAACCCCGTGCACGCCCTGCTCTACCTGATCATTTCGCTGATTGCCGTGGCGATGACGTTTTTCGCCCTCGGCGCACCGTTTGCCGGTGTGCTGGAAGTGATCGCCTACGCTGGCGCCATCATGGTGCTGTTCGTGTTCGTGGTGATGATGCTGAACCTGGGGCCCGCCTCGGTTCAGCAGGAGCGCGTCTGGCTCAAACCCGGCATCTGGCTCGGCCCGGTCGCGCTCGGCGCCCTGCTGCTGGTTGAACTGCTGTACGTGCTGTTCAGCCACTCCAGCGGTCAGGCCGTCGGCCACACCACCGTAGACGCCAAGGCCGTGGGCATCAGCCTGTTCGGTCCTTATCTGCTGGTGGTCGAACTCGCCTCGATGTTGCTGCTCGCCGCAGCCGTCACGGCGTTCCACTTGGGCCGCAACGAAGCCAAGGAGCAATGACGATGCCTGCTATCCCTATGGAGCATGGTCTTGCCGTCGCCGGCATCCTGTTCTGCCTCGGTCTGGTCGGCCTGATGGTCCGCCGCAACATTCTCTTCGTGCTGATGAGCCTGGAGGTCATGATGAATGCCTCCGCACTGGCGTTCATCGTTGCCGGTAGCCGCTGGGCGCAGCCGGATGGACAGATCATGTTCATCCTGGTGATCAGCCTGGCAGCCGCCGAGGCCAGTATTGGCCTGGCGATTCTGTTGCAGCTGTATCGCCGCTTCCACACTCTCGATATCGACGCTGCCAGCGAGATGCGCGGATGAATCTTCTCTATCTGACTTTCGTATTCCCTCTCATAGGTTTCCTGCTGCTGGCGTTCTCACGCGGCCGCCTCTCGGAAAACCTGTCGGCGCTGATTGGCGTCGGTTCCATCGGCTTGTCTGCCATCGTCACGGCTTATGTGATCTGGCAATTCAACGTCGCGCCACCTGAAGGTGGTCACTACACCATGGTGTTGTGGCAGTGGATGGCGGTGGAAGGCTTTACGCCTAACTTCGCGCTGTACCTGGATGGTCTGTCCCTGACCATGCTCGGTGTGGTGGTCGGCGTCGGCTTCCTGATCCACCTGTTCGCGTCCTGGTACATGCGCGGTGAAGCCGGTTACTCGCGCTTCTTTGCCTACACCAACCTGTTTATCGCCAGCATGCTGTTCCTGGTCCTGGGCGATAACCTGTTGTTCCTGTACTTCGGTTGGGAAGGCGTGGGCCTGTGCTCGTACCTGTTGATCGGTTTCTACTACAGCAATCGCAACAACGGTAACGCGGCACTGAAAGCCTTCATCGTCACCCGTATCGGCGACGTGTTCATGGCCATCGGCCTGTTCATCCTGTTCGCGCAACTGGGCACGCTGAACATCCAGGAACTGCTGGTGCTGGCGCCGCAGAAATTCCAGGCCGGCGACTTCTGGATGGTCATGGCGACCCTGATGCTGCTGGGCGGCGCGGTCGGTAAATCCGCGCAACTGCCGCTGCAAACCTGGCTGGCGGACGCGATGGCCGGTCCTACTCCGGTTTCGGCACTGATCCACGCCGCAACCATGGTGACCGCCGGTGTCTACCTGATCGCCCGTACCCACGGCCTGTTTTCCCTGGCGCCGGATATCCTGCACCTGGTGGGCGTCGTCGGCGGTGTGACCCTGGTACTCGCCGGTTTTGCCGCACTGGTTCAGACCGACATCAAACGTATCCTTGCCTACTCGACCATGAGCCAGATCGGCTACATGTTCCTGGCGCTGGGCGTTGGTGCGTGGGATGGCGCGATCTTCCACCTGATGACCCACGCCTTCTTCAAGGCGCTGCTGTTCCTTGCGTCCGGTTCGGTGATCGTTGCCTGCCACCACGAGCAGAACATCTTCAAGATGGGCGGCCTGTGGAAGAAACTGCCGCTGGCCTACGCCAGCTTCATCGTCGGTGGTGCCGCTCTGGCAGCCCTGCCACTGGTGACCGCAGGCTTCTACTCCAAGGACGAAATCCTCTGGGAAGCGTTCGCCAGCGGCAACCACGGTCTGCTGTACGCAGGTCTGGTCGGTGCGTTCATGACTTCGCTGTACACCTTCCGCCTGATCTTCATCGCGTTCCACGGTGAAGTGAAAACCGAAGCGCACGCCGGTCACGGCATCGCTCACTGGCTGCCACTGTCGGTGCTGATCGTATTGTCTACCGCCATTGGCGCGATGATCGTTCCACCGCTGCACGGCGTGCTGCCGGAAAGCGTCGGCCATGCCGGCGGCGAAGCCAAGCACAGTCTGGAAATCGCGTCGGGCGCCATCGCCCTGTCCGGTATCCTGCTGGCCGCGCTGCTGTTCCTCGGCAAGCGTCGTTTCGTCACTGCAATCGCCAACAGCGGCATCGGCCGCTTCCTTTCGGCCTGGTGGTTCGCTGCCTGGGGCTTCGACTGGATCTACGACAAACTGTTCGTCAAGCCATACCTTGCGATCAGCCACGTACTGCGCAGAGACCCGCTCGACCAGACCATCGGTCTGATCCCGCGTATGGCCAAAGGCGGTCACACCGCCCTGAGCCGTACCGAAACCGGTCAACTGCGTTGGTACGCGGCATCGATGGCAGCCGGCTCCGTGCTGGTCATCGGCGCCATCGTGCTGGTAGCGGTCTGAATATGAACCTTGCGAACTTGCGAAAGGAATTGAGCCCGTCATGATTCTGCCTTGGCTAATCCTGATCCCCTTCATCGGCGGCCTGCTGTGCTGGATGGGTGAGCGCTTCGGCGCTACCCTCCCCCGCTGGATTGCGCTGATCACCATGTCCCTGTTGCTCTCCCTCGGCCTCTGGCTGTGGGCCAACGGTGACTATTCACTTGCCCCGGCGCCTGGCGCCGACCCGACCTGGGTGCTTGAGTTCAAGCATGTCTGGATCCAGCGTTTCGGCATCAGCGTGCACCTGGCCCTCGACGGCCTGTCGCTCCTGATGATCATGCTGACCGGTCTGCTGGGTGTTCTCTCGGTACTGTGTTCGTGGAAGGAGATCCAGCGTCATGTTGGCTTCTTCCACCTGAACCTGATGTGGATCCTGGGCGGTGTCGTCGGCGTGTTCCTCGCCCTCGACCTGTTCATGTTCTTCTTCTTCTGGGAAATGATGCTGGTGCCGATGTACTTCCTCATCGCGCTCTGGGGTCACAGTTCTTCGGACGGCAAGAAAACCCGGATCTACGCGGCGACCAAGTTCTTCATCTTCACTCAGGCTTCCGGCCTGATCATGTTGGTGGCGATCCTGGGTCTGGTCCTGGTCAACTTCAACGACACCGGCGTAATTACCTTCAACTACGCCGACCTGTTGAAAACCAAGATGTCGCTGACCACCGAGTACATCCTGATGCTCGGTTTCTTCATCGCTTTCGCGGTGAAGCTGCCGGTGGTGCCGTTCCACTCCTGGTTGCCTGACGCTCACGCCCAGGCGCCGACAGCGGGTTCGGTCGACCTGGCCGGTATCTTGCTGAAAACCGCTGCTTACGGCCTGCTGCGTTTCGCCCTGCCGCTGTTCCCGAATGCGTCGGCCGAGTTTGCGCCGTTCGCCATGACCCTCGGTCTGATCGGGATCTTCTACGGTGCGTTCCTGGCGTTCGCGCAAACTGACATCAAGCGTCTGGTCGCGTACTCCAGCGTTTCGCACATGGGCTTCGTGCTGATCGGCATCTACTCCGGCAGCCAACTGGCGCTGCAGGGCGCGGTGATGCAGATGCTCGCGCACGGCCTGTCGGCGGCGGCACTCTTTATCCTGTGTGGCCAGCTCTACGAGCGCACTCACACTCGCGACATGCGTGAGATGGGTGGCCTGTGGTCAAAGATCGCCTACCTGCCAGGCGTCAGCCTGTTCTTCGCGGCGGCCTCCCTGGGCTTGCCGGCGACCGGTAACTTCGTCGGCGAATTCCTGATCCTGATCGGCACGTTCCCTACCGCCCCATGGATCACTATCATCGCGACGTCCGGTCTGGTGTTCGGTTCGGTCTACTCGCTGATCATGATCCACCGTGCCTACTTCGGCGCGTCCAAATCGGACGCGGTGATGCATGGCATGGACGGTCGCGAACTGATCATGGTGGTCGGTCTGGCGGCACTGCTGATTTACATCGGCGTGTACCCGCAACCGTTCCTCGACACCTCTGCCGCGACGATGCATGGCGTGCAGCAGTGGCTCGGCACCGCCTTCACTCAACTCGCTTCGGCCCGGTAAGAGCGCTATGGAATTCACGACTCAACACTTTATCGCGCTAGCGCCGTTGTTGATCACCAGCGCCACGATCATCGTGGTGATGCTGGCGATCGCCTGGCGCCGCAACCACTCGCAGACCTTCCTGATTTCCGTGGCGGGTCTGAACCTGGCGTTGCTGTCGATCCTGCCAGCCTTGAAAGTCGCGCCATTGGCCGTGACCCCACTGCTGCAAATCGATAGCTTCGCTTGCTTGTACATGGCGCTGATCCTGGTCGCCACCCTCGCTTGTGTGACCCTCGCCCACGCCTACCTCGGCGATGGCGGTTCGGGTTACCCGGGCAACCGTGAAGAACTTTACCTGCTGATCCTGATGGCCGCCGCCGGTGGCCTGGTACTGGTCAGCGCGCAGCACCTGGCCGGCTTGTTCGTCGGTCTGGAACTGCTCTCGGTACCGGTCTACGGTCTGGTGGCTTATGCCTTCTTCAACAAGCGTTCGCTGGAAGCCGGTATCAAGTACATGGTGCTGTCTGCCGCCGGTTCCGCGTTCCTGTTGTTCGGTATGGCCCTGCTGTACGCCGACTCCGGCTCCCTGAGCTTCGTCGGTATCGGCCAGGCCCTGGCGGCTACTGGTCTGCCAAGCTCGCTGGCGCAACTGGGCCTGGGCATGATGCTGATCGGTCTGGCGTTCAAGCTGTCGCTGGTACCGTTCCACCTTTGGACTCCGGACGTTTACGAAGGTGCTCCGGCACCGGTGGCCGCGTTCCTGGCCACCGCTTCGAAAGTCGCGGTGTTCGCAGTGATGGTGCGTCTGTTCCAGATCTCGCCCGCGGCGAGCAGCGGTGTACTGAGCGACGTGCTGACCATCATCGCCATCGCGTCGATCCTGTTCGGCAACCTGCTGGCACTGACCCAGAGCAACCTCAAGCGTCTGCTGGGTTACTCGTCCATCGCTCACTTCGGTTATCTGCTGATCGCCCTGGTGGCGAGCAAGGGTCTGGCCGTGGAAGCCATCGGCGTGTACCTGGTCACCTACGTGATCACCAGCCTCGGCGCGTTCGGCGTGATCACGCTGATGTCCTCGCCGTACAACGGCCGTGATGCGGATGCCCTGTACGAATACCGTGGCCTGTTCTGGCGCCGTCCGTACCTGACCGCCGTGCTGACCGTGATGATGCTGTCCCTGGCCGGTATCCCGCTGACCGCGGGCTTCATCGGCAAGTTCTACATCATCGCTACCGGCGTCGAGTCGCACCAATGGTGGCTGGTCGGTTCCCTGGTACTGGGCAGCGCCATCGGCGTCTTCTACTACCTGCGTGTGATGGTCACCCTGTTCCTGATCGAACCGAACCTGCGTCGCCACGATGCGCAACTGCACTGGGAACAACGTGCAGGCGGCGTGATGCTGCTGGCGATCGCTGCACTGGCGTTCTTCCTTGGTCTGTACCCGCAGCCGTTGCTGATTCTGGTTCAGCAGGCGGGGTTGGCTGGTTGATCGCTTAAGCGACACTCGGTAGAAAACAGAAACGGCACCTTCGGGTGCCGTTTTTTTTGTGGCGAGGAAGCTTGCTCCCACAGGGGGTTTGTGTCGTACGCGAAATCGGAATGCACCTCTGACCACTGTGGGAGCGAGCCTGCTCGCGATGGCGTCGGCACAATCAACATCTTCATTGCCTGACACTCCGCCATCGCGAGCAGGCTCACTCCTACAAGGATTCGCTGTACTTGGGCTCGCCCCACATGACGAAATTGTAATTCCCCCATCACCTTGGCGTTATCCGCAGCTTGCAACGATGTCACCCGGCGACCATGCCGGCGGGCCCTTGCCCGCCGAACAATAAAACCCACGCCGAAGCACGTTCCCGTTCTGCCGAACCCAAGGAGTGATTGATGGTTAACAATACAAAAATGTCGATAGCCGCTTTAGCTGTGGTTGTCGGCTCCGGGCCGTCCATGGTGTCGGCGGAAGATAAAGCCGAGGGGTTTATCGAGGGCAGCAGCCTGACGGTGCTCAACCGCAACTTCTACTTCAATCGTGAGAACCGTGACGGCCAGTCCAGCCCCACCGGCAATGGTTATTCCGAGGCCTGGGCCCATGCGGTCATCAGCAAGTTCGAATCAGGGTTTACACAGGGCACCGTCGGGGTCGGTGTCGATGCGTTTGCGATGATCGGTTTGAAGCTTGATACCGGTGACGGGCGCAACGGTGGCCGTAGTTCGTTTGATGTGCTGCCAGTCGACAGTAATGGCCAAGCACGGGACGAATACACCAAGGTCGGTGGCGCCGCCAAAGTGCGCGCCTTCGATACGGTGGTGAAGGTCGGCGATGTGTTCCCTGCCAACCCGGTGGTTGCGGCGGGTGACTCCCGACTGTTGCCGGAAAGCTTTCGGGGTGTCACGGCCACCAACACCAGTATCGAAGGTCTGTCGGTACAGGGCGGTCGCCTGCATGCGATGAGCCAACCGGTGTCCAGCGACATGCGCGAGAACTTCGCGACCTTCTACGCAGGCCCGGTCAACTCGCCGTGGGTCGGCTATTTCGGTGGCGACTACACGCTGAACAAAAACCTCAGTTTCAGCCTGTATTCCAGTCGCCTCAAGGATGCCTGGAATCAGTACTACGCCGGCACCGCGTGGACTTACCCACTGTCGGATGACCTGTCGCTGTTCGGTGGCCTGAACTATTACAAGGCGGTCGACGAAGGCAAACAACTGCTCGGCAAGTTCGACAACAACATCTGGAGCGGCCGGGTCGGGGTGAAACTCGGCGCCCACTCCGTTGCGTTATCGCACCAGCGCAACAACGGCAACGACGACTTCGACTACCTGCGCCAGTCCGACTCGATCTTCCTCGACAACTCCATCCAGTACAGCGACTTCAACTCGCCCAAGGAACGTTCGTGGATGGTGCGTTACGACCTCGACATGAGCAGCTATGGCGTGCCGGGCTTGTCGTTCATGACCCGTTACGCCCGCGGCACCGACGCCGACTATTCCAGTGCCAACGCCGTGTACATGCGCCGCGATGCCGACGGCAATCCGCTGACCGATCAGAAGCGCTGGGAGCGCGACATCGAAGTCAAATACGTGGTGCAGAGCGGCTCGCTGAAGGACATGTCGTTGCGCCTGCGCCAGGCCACAACCCGAGCCACGGCATTTGAGTCGGATCTGGATGAGGTACGGGTGATTATCGAGTATCCACTGGCGATTCTCTGACTTTACGGTTGATGCAAATTCACCTTTAGAAGCTCCTTGCTCCTTTGGTAGGAGGTGAATCTTTTGGCGTCCTTCGGGGCGCCTTTTTTATGCCCGTAGATTGAGAATCTGTAGGCGTTGCCGAAGGGGGATCCAATGTCAGCCGCCGAGATTGAGGCAATCGCCTGCCACGGTGTATTTGATGGTGTTGAGTTGGCCCTTCGAGTCTTCGTAGGTCATTGCGGTGGGAACTACAGCGCAGGCAACTTGCGGACGCACAACACTCACCACTTTCACCACGTCCAGCTTCATCCCGTATTCATAATCCTTGACCACCGGCGCCGGTTTGCCCTGGCTGGCCGCGTATTGCTCCATGGCTTTGGTGTTGGCACTGAGCGCTCTCTCGAACGTCCGGTCGCCACCCCCTTCAGCCAGCACATTCAGGGACATCGCCATCACACCGGCGAACGTCATCAACTTGATAAGTTTCATGCTCAATACCTTCATAAAAAAGCCCGGCATCGGGACTCGACGACGGGCTTGTTCAAGTGCGACACGCTTACAAGTCTTTGGTGTTGTCGTCCTTCTTTTCATTGACGACGACTGGGTCGCGGGCCTGTTCCTTGGCTACGAACAGCTCTACGGAGCGGTCATTGGCGGTCATCATTCTTTCGAAAGCTCGGTCGCCACCGCCTTCGGCCAATGCCATGGAAGACATCACCAACGCCACCGCAAACGCACTCAGTTGTGCAAGTTTCATGTTTGATTCCTCGTTTAATTAACTGACGGGATCAAGGTAACAATCCGAACCTTTCGTGACGGTGGCGTGGAGATTACATATCCGTTATGTGGCCGCAGCTCTGATACAAGACACAAAACCTGTGGGAGCGAGCTTGCTCGCGATGGCGGTGGATCAGTCAGCATCATCGCCGACTGACAGATCGCTATCGCGAGCAAGCTCGCTCCCACAGGGAGATCATCTACTTAGTTGAAGCTGCGTCTTCGTCGCGTCGGTGCGCCAACTGATACAACGCAGGCAATATCAGCAGCGTCAGAATGGTCGAAGACAGAATCCCGCCAATCACCACCGTTGCCAGCGGAAGCTGCACTTCCGCACCTGTGCCGGTTGCCAGGGCCATCGGAATGAAGCCCAGGGCGAGCAAGCGCAAGTTTCGGGTCTTAAGGCTGGCCCGCTTCTTCCTCCTCCCCGATATCCAGAATCGCCTCGCGGGTGAATCAGCCGCGTCCTACATCCCGATCCTGCCTTCGACTTTAACGTAATGACTTGACCGAATTTGGCAGGAACAGAAGCCTTGACCTATTCGATTCTTGTGATAGAAATATACGCAGGTAACGTACAGAACATGGACGCTCTTTTTATCGAATTACCCGCATTTCAAAAGCACAGAAATGACTACCTGGACGACGAACTGTTTCGCAGCTTTCAACTGGAGCTGCTGAAAAACCCGGAAGCGGGCGATCTCCTGGAAGGTACGGGCGGTTTGCGCAAAGTCCGCTTCTCCGACCAGCGACGAGGCAAAGGCAAGCGCAGCGGATTACGGGTGATTTATTACTGGTGGTCAGGTTTCGATCAATTCTGGCTGTTCACGGTGTACAGCAAAAACGAGCAAGACGACCTGACGCCTGCCCAGAAAAAACTTTTCAGACAAACGCTGGATAGAGAAATCAATACGAGAACCCACTATGAAACGTGACATTTTTTCCGAACTGATGGAGGGCCTCGAAGCCTTGGCCGACGAGCGCCAAGGTAAGGTCACGCTGCGGAGCCACAAGGTAAAACTGCCAAAACTGCTACCAATCACTGCCGAGGAAGTGGTAGCCATACGCCAACAGCTCAACCTTTCCCGTTCGGTATTCGCGATGTATTTACGTACGAATACCCGGACGCTGGAGAACTGGGAACAAGGACGGGCGAAACCTAATGCTCAGGCGACAACATTGATCCGGCTGGTTGAGCGCTTTCCGGAGACGGTTCAACAACTGGCGGCGCTGACCTGAAGTGCCCGCTGCGTTTTCAATGACGCCATCGCGAGCAGGCTCGCTCCCACAGGGGACCACGTTTTGTCAGAAAGAATGCAGTTCAATGTGGGAGCGAGCCTGCTCCGGGCGGCGATCCGACGATGGCGGCGGAACAGGCACAAACAAAAACGGCACCTTTCGGTGCCGTTTGCGTTTCACATTACAGACACTTACTTACGCGCCGCCTCCCACGATTTCAGTAGTTCGGCATAGCTCACGGTTTCACCTTTAGGCTTCTCGTTCGCCAGTTTTGGCTTCGGTGCACCCGGTTGGTCTAGCCAGTACTGAGCGTCGCGCTCGGGGTTCATTTTCGGTGCGCAGGTGGCTTGCGCCTTCGAGCGTTCCAGACGGGTCATGATCGCGTCCTGATCCTTGGCCAAACCATCCAGCGCCTGTTGCGGGGTTTTCTCGCCGCTGGCCGCTTCGGCGATGTGGCTCCACCACAGTTGTGCCAAACGCGGATAGTCCGGCACGTTGGTCCCGGTCGGGGTCCATTGCACGCGGGCCGGGCTGCGATAGAACTCCACCAGACCACCGAGTTTCGGTGCCAGGTCGGTCATGGCTTGCGAGTTGATGTCCGACTCGCGGATCGGCGTCAGGCCAACGATGGTTTTCTTCAGGGATATGGTTTTCGAGGTCACGAACTGCGCGTACAACCAGGCCGCGAGTTTTTGCTTCTCAGGCGTGGATTTGAGGAAGGTCCAGGAACCGGCGTCCTGATAACCGAGTTTCATGCCCTCTTCCCAATACGGACCTTTCGGCGACGGTGCCATGCGCCATTTCGGCGTGCCGTCGGCGTTCATCACCGGCAAGCCCGGTTTGGTCATGTCGGCGGTAAACGCGGTGTACCAGAAGATCTGCTGCGCAATGTTGCCCTGGGACGGCACCGGACCGGATTCGGAGAAGGTCATGCCCGCCGCTTCCGGTGGCGCATATTTCTTCAGCCAGTCGACGTATTTGGTCGTTGCATAGACCGCCGCCGGGCCGTTGGTGTCGCCGCCGCGGGTCACGCTGGAGCCGACCGGATGGCAGTCCTCGACGCGGATGCCCCACTCGTCCACCGGCAAGCCGTTGGGAATGCCTTTGTCGCCAGCACCCGCCATGGAGAACCAGGCATCGGTGAACCGCCAGCCCAGGGACGGATCTTTCTTGCCGTAGTCCATGTGACCGTAGACGCGCTTGCCGTCGATTTCCTTGATGTCTTCACTGAAGAATTTGGCGATGTCTTCATAGGCCGACCAGTTCACCGGCACGCCCAGTTCATAACCGTATTTTTCTTTGAATTTTGCTTTCAGATCCGCCCGCTCGAACCAGTCAGCGCGGAACCAGTAGAGGTTGGCGAACTGCTGGTCGGGCAGTTGATAGATCTTGCCGTCCGGCGCGGTGGTGAACGAGATGCCGATGAAGTCTTTGATGTCCAGGGTCGGCGAGGTGTAGGCCTTGCCTTCGTTCGCCATCAGGTCGGTGATCGATTCGGTTTTGCCGTAGCGAAAGTGCGTGCCGATCAGGTCCGAGTCATTGACCCAGCCGTCATAGATGTTCTTGTCCGATTGCATCTGGGTCTGCAGCTTTTCCACCACGTCGCCTTCTTGCAGCAAGTCGTGGGTCAGCTTGATCCCGGTGATCTCGGTAAAGGCTTTGGCCAGCACTTTGGATTCATATTCGTGGGTCGCGATGGTTTCCGAGACCACCTTGATGCTCATCCCGCGAAACGGCTCGGACGCCTTGATGAACCACTTCAACTCTTCGAGCTGCTGGGCTTCGGTCAGGGTGGACGGTTTGAATTCGCTGCCAATCCATTTCTTGGCGGCGTCTTCATAGGCATCGGCCCAGGCTGCAGCGCTCAGCCCGCTGAGTGCCAGCATGGCTGCCAATGAAACGCTATGTCGCAGCTTATTGTTTTTGTCGAACATAGAGACCTCCTTTTAGGGTTTCGGAGCAACTTTGCCGAGCGATTCGACTAGCCCCAACGCATCACAGCCAACAGCCACACCAGGGACAACGCGAACGCAACCCAGATGCTCCAGTCGGTGACGCCGATTACCAGCAAATGCAGGTAGGCGCTGCCGAGAAGACCGATAAACAACCGATCGCCACGGGTGGTGGCAATCGGCAACAAACCACGCCGAAGAATGCTCGGCGAACGCAGTTCCCAGGTCGTCATGCCCACCAGGATCAAGGCAATGACACTGAAGAATGCCGCCGTAGGGCCGGTCCAACTCATCCATTCCATCATCAGCTCCTCAGACCCGGCCCAGGGCAAAGCCCTTGGCCACGTGGTTGCGAACAAACCAGATCACCAGCATGCCTGGCAGGATAGTCAACACCCCCGCCGCCGCCAGCACGCCCCAGTCGATACCGGACGCCGAGACTGTGCGCGTCATCACCGCCGCAATCGGTTTGGCGTTGACCGACGTCAGCGTTCGCGCCAGCAGCAGCTCGACCCAGGAAAACATGAAGCAGAAAAACGCCGTCACACCGATCCCGGAGCCAATCAGCGGAACGAAAATCTTCACGAAGAACTTGGGGAAACTGTAGCCGTCGATGTAGGCCGTTTCGTCGATCTCCTTCGGAACGCCGGACATGAAGCCCTCAAGGATCCACACCGCCAGCGGCACGTTAAACAGGCAATGAGCCAACGCGACGGCGATGTGCGTATCGAACAAACCGATCGAGGAATACAGCTGGAAGAACGGCAGCAAAAACACTGCCGGTGGTGCCATGCGGTTGGTCAGGAGCCAGAAGAACAGGTGCTTGTCACCGAGGAACCGATAGCGCGAGAACGCATACGCCGCCGGCAATGCCACGCTCAGCGAGATCACCGTGTTCAGGCTCACGTAGTACAGCGAGTTGAGGTAACCGGTGTACCAGGCCGGATCGGTGAAGATCACCTTGTAATTGGCGAAGGTGAAATCCTGCGGAAACAACGTCAGGCCGCTGAGGATTTCGGTGTTGCTCTTGAAGGACATGTTCAGCAACCAGTAGATCGGCACCAGCAGGAACAGGATATAAATCAGCAACGGAATCAGCTTTCTCTTGCTCATGGCAGACCTCAGCGGTTGGCGTCAGAGTGAGTCATGGCGGTGTAGAACAGCCAGGACACCAACAGGATGATCAGGAAGTACACCAGCGAGAAAGCCGCCGCCGGGCCGAGGTCGAACTGCCCGATCGCCATTTGCGTCAGGGTCTGACTCAGAAAGGTCGTGGCATTCCCCGGACCGCCACCGGTCAGCACAAACGGCTCGGTGTAGATCATGAAACTGTCCATGAACCGCAGCATCACCGCGATCAGCAATACGCTCTTGAGCTTGGGCAACTGGATGTGTCGGAAAACCGCCCAGGCCGAGGCCCGATCAATCCGCGCCGCCTGGTAGTACACGTCCGGAATCGCCCGCAGCCCCGAGAAACACAACAGCGCCACCAACGACGTCCAGTGCCAGACGTCCATCACCAACACCGTGACCCAGGCGTCCATGGTGTTGGCCGCGTAGTTGTAGTTCAGGCCCATGGCCTTGAGGCTGGCGCCCAGCAGACCAATGTCTGCCCGACCGAAGATCTGCCAGATCGTCCCCACCACGTTCCACGGAATCAGCAATGGAATCGCCAGGATGATCAGCACCAGCGACGACCAACGGCCCTTGATCGGCATGGTCAGGGCGATGGCGATGCCCAGCGGGATTTCGATCAGCAGCACACAGCCGGAGTAGATGAACTGGCGCAGCAACGAGTCATGCAGGCGCGGATCGAGCAGCACTTGCTTGTACCAGTCGGCGCCAACGAAGTAGCGGCTGGACTGGTCGAAGATGTCCTGCACCGAGTAGTTGACCACCGTCATCATCGGGATCACCGCACTGAACGCAACCAGCAAAAACACCGGCAACACCAGCCACCAGGCCTTGTTGTTCTGCACCTTGTTCATGGCTGCGTCTCCAAGAGGTATTCGTCGGCATACACCATCAACCATTGCGCCGGAAAGCTGATGTAGGCGGTTCCCTCGGGCACTGGCTTGTCTTCGGCCAGGCGCACTTTCAAAGGGGCACCGTCGAGGTTCAGGGTCATGATCTTGTAGGTGCCAAGGTCTTCGACGTGTACGACCTGTGCCTGCATCGCCTCATCAAAAGGTTCGTCCCACACATGCACGAACTCCGGACGGATGCCTACCTTCAGGGTTTTCCACTCGGACTCGGCGATGCGTTTCTGTTGAGCCTCGGAAAGCGGCAGATGAGTCGAGGCGAACCCGACGCCACCCGGTTGCGGCTGCACCTCGATCAGGTTCATCCCCGGACTGCCGATGAAATAGCCGACAAAGGTGTGGCTCGGCCGCTCGAACAGCTCTCTCGGCGTACCGAATTGCACAATCTGCCCGCCGTACATCACCGCGATCTTGTCGGCGAAGGTCGAGGCTTCGAGCTGATCGTGGGTGACGTAGACCATGGTGATGTTGAACTGCTCGTGGATCTGCTTGAGCTTGCGTCGCAGCTTCCACTTCAGGTGCGGGTCGATCACGGTCAGCGGCTCATCGAACAGGATCGCCGACACGTCATCGCGCACCAGCCCACGGCCCATGGAGACTTTCTGCTTTTCATCGGCGGTGAGGTTGCGCGCCTTCTTGTACAACAACGCCTGAAGGTCGAGGACTTCGGCGATTTCCTGCACCTTGCTGTGAATTTTCGCCTCGGCCATGCCCTGATTACGCAACGGGAAGGCCAGGTTGTCGAACACTGTCATGGTGTCGTAGACCACCGGAAACTGGAAAACCTGAGCGATGTTGCGCTTCTCCGGAGTCAGGTCGTTGACCACGTTGCTGTCGAACAGCACCTGGCCCTGGGACGGACTGAGCAATCCGGAAATGATGTTGAGCAAGGTCGACTTGCCGCAGCCCGAAGGCCCGAGCAAGGCATAGGCACCGCCCTGCTCCCAGACGTGGTCCATCTCGCGAATCGCATAATCCTCGGGGCCGGCCGGCGTGCGGGTGTAGCTGTGGGCGAGGTGCTGCAAACGGATTTCGGCCATCAGGCAACCCTCGCGATACGGCGACCGGGCGCCTGGACCAGCCGCCCCTGCGTATCGAAGACAAACAGTTTATGGGTCGGGATATAGATACGAATCGGCGCATCGACGTCGTATTCGTGGACGCCGGGCAAGTGCAGCACCAGCAGGAAATGTTCGTTTCGCACGTGCAGAAACGTTTCCGACCCGCTGATCTCGGCCACCTCGACGGTTACCGCCAGTTCCAGATCATCGTCGTTGCTCGGCACCAATGAGATGTGGCTCGGTCGCACGCCGAAACGAAACTCGCCCTCGCCTACCGGCCGCAGATCGACGTTGAGCGGGAAGTGCACGAAATTGGCGAAGCTGACTTCGTTGCCGGCGATACGCCCCGGCATCAGGTTGATCGGCGGCTCGGAGAACAGCTCTGCCGCCAGCACGGTTTGCGGCTGGTGATACACCTCGGAAGACTTGCCGCTCTGGATCACCCGGCCTTCGTGAAGAATGGTGGTGGTGCCGCCCAGCGCCAGGGCTTCGTTGGGTTCGGTGGTGGCGTAGATGGCGATGGTGTGGTGAGCCTTGAACAGCTCGCGCATTTCCTGACGCAGTTCTTCGCGCAGTTTGTAGTCGAGGTTCACCAGCGGCTCGTCGAACAAGATCAGCTCGGCATCCTTGACCAGCGCCCGGGCCATCGCCGTGCGTTGTTGCTGACCGCCGGAGAGTTCAAGCGGATGGCGCTGGAGGAATTTCTCGATGCGCAGCATCTTCGCGGTTTCCAGCACTTTGCTCTGGATCAGCTCATTGGACACACCGCCCTGGCGCAAGGGCGAGGCGATGTTCTCGAACACCGTCATGGTCGGGTAATTGATGAATTGCTGATAGACCATCGACACGTTGCGCAAACGCACCGGACGTTGGGTGACGTCGACGCCGTTCATCAGGATGCGGCCGCTGTCGGGCTTGTCCAGACCGGCCATCAAGCGCATGAGACTGGTTTTGCCGGACAGCGTGCGCCCGAGCAAAACGTTGAAGGATCCGGCTTCGAAACTAAGGCACGCATCGTCGATCCAGGTCTGGCCCTCGACGGTGCGGCTGACGTGCTCCAGGGTTAATGACATGGCTCGGCCTTTTTATTATTGGAGTCAAGCGACCGGAGCTACAGAGCGACATTCGTGCCAGAAAATGCAAGCCGTTGATCCGGCTTGAGAATCCTTCAAGTGAAAGAAAAACAGCGTTCGTTGCTGAACAGAAATGAACAACCGCGACTGAACAATTGAACAATCCGGTGGTTGACAATGAACAATAGTGAACAACACTCTACGGATGTTTTTACTGCGGGAAATTCTGAATCGCGCACGCCCTTGTAGCAGCTGGCGAAGCCTGCGTTCGGCGACGCAGTCGTCGTGATATCAGGTGTCGCGGTGTATCAGGAAGACCGCGTATACAGGTTTTACGACGACTGCGTCGCCGAACGCAGGCTTCGCCAGCTGCTACAGGATCGCGTTACTCATAACAAAAATAATAATGCTCAGAGATCGACTGCCATGGCCGCACCCGCCTTGCCGCTCTCCCACGACGCCATCATCCAGGACTCCTGGTCCCGTTGCCGCGCGTTCGGCCTCAATCATCAGAGCACCCCGGCGTTCGATCAGTTGCCGGCCGAGGGCATTGCGCAATTGCTGGAGAGCCAGCACTCACTGGTGCAAACCACTCACCAGGAAGTCCTGCCGTACTACGAGAACATCCTCAGCAACTCCAACTGCCTGATCATGCTCGCCGACAATCAGGGCCAGGTGCTGACGTCCTGGGGTACCCAGCGTTTTATCGAGCCGAACCTGACCCGCGGTTTCAGCGCCGGCGCCAGCTGGATGGAACGCTGCAGCGGCACCAACGCGATCGGCACCGCGCTGGCCTGCGAGCAGGCGGTGCACATCGAACACGATGAACATTTCCTCAAGGCCAATCGATTCATGACCGGTTCTGCCGCACCGATTTTCGATGCCGAACGCAAGGTCATCGCGGTGCTGGATGTGTCCAGCGACAGTTACCTGCCGCCGTCCCACACGCTTGGCATGGTCAAGATGATGAGTCAGACCGTGGAAAACCGGCTGATCCTCAACCTGTTCCATGGCCAGCATTTCCAGCTGACTTTCAACACCGGGCTGAACAACCTCGACAGCCAATGGGCCGGGCTGCTGATCTTTGATGAAACCGGTCAGGTGCTGTCCGCCAACCGCCGGGCCGACAATCTGCTGGGCATCAGCCTGTCGCGGGGCAGCGTCGAAAGCCTGTTCAAAGTCTCACTGCTGGAGTTGCTGAACCAACCGGATGGCCTGCCCTTCGCCTTGCAAACCTCGGGGCGCAACCGTTTTCAATGCCTGTTAAAACGGCCGAAACAAGTGCCCATTCAGCCGCGCGTCTTTGCCGAGCCGGTGGTGGCAGCGTCCGAAGCGATCAGCCTCAATACCCTGCATTTCGGTGACAGCCGCGTGGAAAAAGCCGTGCGCCAGGCAGAGCGGTTGCTGGAAAAAGACATTCCGTTGTTGATCCACGGCGAAACCGGGGTCGGCAAGGAAGTCTTCGTCAAAGCCCTGCATCAAGCCAGTTCCCGGAGCAAAAAGCCCTTCATTGCCGTCAACTGTGCAGCGATCCCCGCCGAACTGGTGGAGTCTGAGCTGTTTGGCTACGAGAAAGGCGCGTTCACCGGTGCCAACCAGAAAGGCAGCATCGGGCTGATCCGCAAGGCCGACAAAGGCACCCTGTTCCTCGATGAAATCGGCGATATGCCGTTGCCGACTCAGGCTCGACTGCTGCGAGTGTTGCAGGAGCGTTGCGTGCAACCGGTGGGCAGCAGCGAGTTGTTCCCTGTGGATATACGGATTATTTCCGCGACCAACCGCTCATTGCGCGAACAGGTGCAGTTGGGGCGGTTTCGTGAGGATTTGTATTACCGGATTGGTGGTTTGACCCTGGAACTGCCGCCGTTAAGAGAACGCAGTGATAAAGAGGCCTTGTTCAAACGTCTGTGGGAACAGCACCGCGAACCGAGCCAGTGGGCCGGACTGAGCAGAGAGGTGCTGGAGTTGTTCAGCCGTCATCCGTGGCCGGGGAATCTAAGACAGGTCAGCAGCGTGATGCAGGTAGCCCTGGCCATGGCCGAGGAGCAGCCGGTGCGGCCGGAGCATTTGCCGGATGATTTTTTTGTTGATCTGGAGATGGAGCCGGTGGATTTACCGGAGCCGTTGGCGGTGGATTTGAATGATGCCGAGGATTTGAATCGGCAGTTGCAGGCGGCCGGGGGGAATATCTCCCATTTGGCCCGCAGGCTCGGGGTTAGCCGAAATACCCTTTATAAACGGTTGCGACAACTTGGAGATTGAGTGAGCCAGACTACCCTCACCCCAGCCCTCTCCCAGGGGGAGAGGGAGCCGACCGAGGTGTCTGGCGTCATACATCGACCTGAAAAACCGAGTCGATAATGGATTCACTACAAGACTTTCAGGTCGCAAAATATGCCGAACATCCCCCAATCAGTCCCCTCTCCTGGGGGAGAGGGTTAGGGTGAGGGGGGAATCTCAGGATGCCGCTGCACTCGCGGACAAACCATAAACAAAAACCCGCACAAGGCGGGATTTGTTTTATAGCAATTTCAGCAATCAGTCAGCCAGACGCCAGGTCGTCCCACCCTTCCCGTCTTCCAGCACCACGCCCATGGCGGTGAGCTGGTCGCGGATACGGTCGGATTCGGCCCAGTCTTTACCGGCACGAGCCGCCAGACGCGCGGCAATCAGCGCATCAACCTCAGCCGCATCAACCCGCCCTTCGGCACCGGCCTGCAGGAAGTCATCAGCTTCGAGCTGCAACACACCCAGCACGCTGGCCAATTCCTTCAAGCGCGCCGCCAGACCCGCCGCCGCATCGAGATCGCTCTCGCGCAGACGGTTGATCTCGCGAACCATCTCGAACAGCACCGCGCAGGCTTCCGGCGTGCCGAAGTCGTCGTTCATCACCTGAGTGAAACGCTCGACAAAAGCTTCGCCGCCAGCAGGTGCCACGCTCGGCAGGCCTTTCAACGCATGGTAGAAACGCTCGAGTGCGCCTTTGGCGTCCTTGAGGTTGTCTTCCGAATAGTTGATTGCGCTGCGGTAGTGGCTCGACACCAGCAGGTAACGCACGACTTCCGGGTGGTACTTTTCCAGCACGTCGCGAATGGTGAAGAAGTTGTTCAAGGACTTGGACATCTTCTCGCCATTGATGCGAATCATGCCGCAATGCATCCACGCGTTGGCGTAGGTCTTGCCGGTGGCCGCTTCACTCTGGGCGATTTCGTTTTCGTGGTGCGGGAACTCGAGGTCGCTGCCGCCGCCATGAATGTCGAAGGTCTCGCCGAGGCAGCAGGTGGACATCACCGAGCACTCGATGTGCCAGCCCGGCCGACCGTCGCCCCAAGGCGAAGGCCAGCTCGGTTCGCCCGGCTTGGCGCCTTTCCACAGCACGAAGTCCAGCGGGTCCTGCTTGGACTCGTCGACTTCGATCCGCGCACCGATGCGCAGGTCTTCGATTTTCTTGCGCGACAGCTTGCCGTAGCCCATGAACTTGGCGACGCGGTAGTACACGTCGCCATTGCCCGGGGCGTAGGCGTAGCCCTTGTCGATCAAGGTCTGGATCATGGTCTGCATGCCATCGATGTGATCGGTGGCCCGCGGTTCCATGTCCGGCTTGAGGATATTGAGGCGCGCCTCGTCCTCGTGCATCGCGGTGATCATGCGCTCGGTCAGCACGTCGAACGGCTCGCCGTTCTCCTTGGCCCGATTGATGATCTTGTCTTCAATGTCGGTGATATTGCGCACATAAGTCAGGTTGTAACCGCTGAACCGCAACCAGCGGGTCACCAGGTCGAACGCGACCATGCTGCGGCCATGGCCAATGTGGCAGTAGTCGTACACGGTCATCCCGCAGACGTACATGCGCACATTGTTGCCATCCAGCGGCTTGAAGACTTCTTTGCTCTTGGTGAGCGTGTTGTAGATCGTAAGCACTTTAGTTTCCTTGAATCACTGGCCCCACGAATCACGCAAGGTCACGGTACGGTTGAACACCGGATGACCGGGTTTCGAGTCCTTGATATCCGCGCAGAAGTATCCTTCGCGCTCGAACTGGAAACGGTCTTCCGGCTGTGCATTGCCAAGCGAAGGCTCGGCACGACAACCGGTGAGGACTTGCAGCGAGTCAGGGTTGATGTTGTCCAGGAAACTGGCGCTGTCTTCGGCCTTCTCAGGGTTGGCCGAGCGGAACAGGCGATCGTACAGACGTACTTCGCACTCGACGCTGGCCGCGGCCGGCACCCAGTGAACCACGCCTTTGACCTTGCGGCCTTCAGGGTTCTTGCCCAGGGTTTCCGGGTCGTACGAGCAACGCAGTTCGACGATGTTGCCATCGGCGTCCTTGATCGCTTCGTCGGCGCGAATCACGTAGCTGCCGCGCAGACGCACTTCGCCAGCAGGTTCCAGGCGTTTGTAGCCTTTTGGCGGCTCTTCCATGAAGTCTTCACGGTCGATGTAGATCTCACGGGCGAACGGCAGAACGCGCACGCCCATGTCTTCTTTCGGGTGGCACGCCAATTCGAGGTTTTCGACCTGACCTTCCGGGTAGTTGGTGATCACGACTTTCAGCGGACGCAGCACGCACATGGCGCGCGGGGCGCTGTGGTCGAGGTCGTCACGGATGCTGAATTCGAGCATGCCGAAGTCGACCACGCCGTCGGAGCGGTTGGTGCCGATCATTTCGCAGAAGTTGCGGATCGATTTCGGCGTGTAACCACGACGGCGGAAGCCGGACAGCGTGGACATGCGCGGGTCGTCCCAGCCATGAACGTGTTTTTCATCGACCAGTTGCTTGAGCTTGCGCTTGCTGGTGATCGTGTAGTTCAGGTTCAGACGGCTGAATTCGTACTGACGCGGCTGCGCCGGCACGGGCAGGTTCTCGAGGAACCACTCGTACAGCGGACGATGGCTTTCGAACTCCAGGGTGCAGATCGAGTGGGTGATGCCTTCGATGGCGTCCGACTGACCGTGGGTGAAGTCGTAGTTCGGGTAGATGCACCACTTGTCACCGGTCTGGTGGTGGTGAGCGTGACGGATGCGATACATGATCGGGTCGCGCAGGTTCATGTTCGGCGAGGCCATGTCGATCTTGGCCCGCAACACGCGTGCGCCGTCCTTGAATTCACCGGCCTTCATGCGGGCGAACCAGTCCAGGTTCTCTTCCACGGAACGATCGCGGAACGGGCTGTTCTTGCCCGGCTCGGTCAGGCTGCCACGGTATTCCTTGGCCTGTTCAGGGCTCAGGTCATCGACGTAGGCTTTGCCGGCCTTGATCAGCTCAACGGCCCAATCGTGCAACTGGTCGAAATACTGCGAGGCATAGCGCACTTCACCGGACCATTCGAAGCCCAGCCATTTGACGTCGCTTTCGATCGCGTCGATGTATTCCTGGTCTTCCTTGGCCGGGTTGGTGTCGTCGAAACGCAGGTGCGTGACGCCGCCAAATTCCTGGGCCAGGCCGAAGTTCACGCAAATCGACTTGGCGTGACCGATGTGCAGGTAGCCGTTGGGCTCAGGCGGGAAACGGGTGACGATCTGCGTGTGCTTACCCGAGTCCAGGTCCGCCTGGATGATCGGGCGCAGGAAATTGACCGGCACGGCAGGGCCGGTCTTGGAATTCGAGGTAGGGTCGACAGTGGGCTTGCTCATAGGATCCTTGAACGTACAAGTGCGCGGCCAGTTGGCCAAATCAAAGCGGCGGTTAAAACAAAGGGGCTTATCATAGCCGATGCCGTCAAGTCGCTGACAGAGCAGGCCCGAAAACGGCTGCATTTAATCGGATGCAAATGAAAAACAGCCTCGAAATTCGCGCCCGGCACGCTAAACTGCGCACCTTGGCCAAAATTGGCCGGACCGGTTGAGGGCTGCAAAGCCCCGAAACCCACGAATTCATTGAAAGAGTACCGATCATGACCCAAGTCAAACTGACCACCAACCATGGCGACATCGTCCTGGAACTGAACGCTGAAAAAGCCCCGATCACCGTGGCCAACTTCATCGAGTACGTCAAAGCCGGTCACTACGAAAACACTGTTTTCCACCGCGTCATCGGTAACTTCATGATCCAGGGCGGCGGTTTCGAGCCAGGCATGAAAGAAAAGAAAGACAAGCGCCCAAGCATCCAGAACGAAGCCGACAACGGCCTGCCGAACGAGAAGTACACCGTCGCCATGGCCCGCACCATGGAGCCGCATTCGGCTTCCGCCCAGTTCTTCATCAACGTGGCTGACAACAGCTTCCTGAACCACAGCGCCAAGACCACTCAGGGCTGGGGCTACGCGGTATTCGCCAAAGTCGTTGAAGGCACCGACGTAGTGGACAAGATCAAAGGTGTTTCCACCACCATGAAGTCCGGCCACCAGGACGTACCAGCAGAAGACGTGATCATCGAGAAAGCCGAGATCATTGAGTGATACTGCTGATTTCAGACTTGCATCTGGAAGAGGAGCGCCCGGACATCAGCCGGGCGTTTCTGGATTTGCTCGCCGGACGCGCCCGCTCGGCGAGTGCGTTGTACATCCTGGGCGACTTTTTCGAGGCGTGGATTGGCGACGATGCCATGACGCCGTTCCAGCGTTCCATCTGCCAGGCCCTGCGCGAACTCAGCGACAGCGGCACGGCCATTTTTCTGATGCACGGCAATCGCGACTTCATGCTCGGCCAGGCTTTTTGCAAACAGGCCGGCTGCACGTTGTTGAAAGACCCGAGTGTCGTGCAGTTTTACGGTGAGCCGGTGCTATTGATGCACGGCGACAGCCTCTGCACTCGCGACGAGGCTTATATGAAGCTGCGTCGCTATCTACGAAACCCAATCACCCTGTTCATCCTGCGGCACTTGCCATTGCGGACTCGCCATAAACTGGCGCGCAAACTGCGCAGTGAAAGCCGCGCGCAAACGCGGATGAAGGCCAATGACATTGTTGATGTCACGCCGGAAGAAGTGCCGCGGATCATGCAGGCCTTTGGCGTGAAAACGCTGATCCATGGGCATACCCATCGTCCGGCCATTCACAAGTTGCAGATTGGCGAGCAAGCGGCCAAGCGCATTGTGCTGGGGGATTGGGATCGTCAAGGGTGGGCGTTGCAGGTAGATGAAAGCGGGTTTGCGCTTGCCCCGTTCGACTTCGCCCCGCCGCCACAGCTTGCAGCACCCGCCATCTAATGCAGAACACAAAACCCCTGTGGGAGCGGGCTTGCTCGCGAAAGCGGTGTATCAGACACATCAATGCTGAATGACACTCCGCATTCGCGAGCAAGCCCGCTCCCACATTGATCGCATTTCTGATCAGTGACCGCTGGCGGCCGGGCCTGCTTTAGCGGCAAACGGCGGTTTCGCCAGCCATACCAGCACAATCAAGCCCATGAATGCCCACCCCAGCAACGTGAAGTAATCCACGGTGGAGAGCATGTACGCCTGACTGGTCAGCACATGATCCAGTTGCGCATACGCCGGATTGCTCGCCCCGCCCAGGCTGTTCAGCGCCTCGCGGGTAGCCGGCTCATAGGTGCTGATGCTTTCGCTCATATAGGCGTGGTGTTGATCTGCCCGGCGAATCCAGATCCAGGTCGTCAGCGAGGCCGCAAAGCTACCACCCAAGGTCCGCAGGAACGTCGCCAGGCCCGCGCCGTCGGCGATCTGGCTCGGTGGCAGGTCCGACATCAGAATGCTCAAGGTCGGCATGAAAAACAGCGCCACGCCAATCCCCATGAACAGCTGCACCAGGGCGATGTGCTGGAAGTCCACTTCGTTGGTAAACCCGGCACGCATGAAGCAGCTCAGGCCAATTGCCAGGAACGCCAGACCTGCCAGCAGCCGCAGGTCGAATTTATGTGCGTATTTGCCGACAAACGGCGACATCAGCACTGGCAGAATCCCGATCGGCGCCACCGCCAGCCCCGCCCAGGTCGCCGTGTAACCCATCTGGGTTTGCAGCCATTGCGGCAGGATCAGGTTGATCCCGAAGAACCCGGCGTACCCCAACACCAGCACAATCGTGCCGATGCGGAAGTTGCGGTAAGCGAACAGCCGCAGATTGACCACCGGGTGTTTGTCGGTCATTTCCCAGATCACGAACACCGCCAGCGCTATCACTGAAATGGCCGCGCCGATGAGGATGAAGTTCGATTCGAACCAATCCAGGTCGTTACCTTTGTCGAGGATCACCTGCAACGCGCCGACGCCAATGATCAGGGTGATCAAACCGACGTAATCCATCGGCTGGTAGCTGGTTTCCACTGGCCGCGCCTTGAGTTGCTGGCGCACCACCATCACCGCGAAAACACCGATCGGCACGTTGATAAAGAAGATCCACGGCCAGCTATAGCTGTCGGTAATCCAGCCGCCGAGGATGGGGCCGGCAATCGGCGCCACCACTGTGACCATCGCCAGCAACGCCAGGGCCATGCCGCGCCTGGCGGGCGGATAGACGGCAATCAGCAACGTTTGAGTCATCGGGTACAACGGGCCTGCCACCAGACCTTGAAGCACCCGAAAGCCAATCAGCTCCGGCATCGAGGTCGAGATACCGCACAGAAACGAAGCCAGCACGAACAGAATCGTCGCCCAGAGAAACAGCTTCACCTCGCCAAACCGTCGGCTGAGCCAACCGGTCAGCGGCAGCGCGATGGCGTTGCTCACGGCGAACGAGGTAATCACCCAAGTGCCCTGCTCCGAACTCACGCCCAGGTTGCCGGAAATCGTCGGCAGCGCCACGTTGGCGATGGTGGTGTCGAGCACTTGCATGAAGGTCGCCAGCGACAAGCCGATGGTGCTGAGCAGCAGGCTGGGCGGCGTGAAAGACGCGTTATTGCTCATCGCGAATCCTTTGGAACTCGGCTGGCGCGGCGCCTTTCAATGGGCGCCGCTGAGGGATTGGCGAATCAGCGTTGAACGGTTTTGCTGACCGCAGCGCTGTTGTCGTGGATCAACTGAGTGATCATCGCGTCGGCCTCGGCCAACTGACGGTCATACACATTGGTGCTGAACGAGGCCTTTTGCGGCGGTTGTTGTGCCAGCACCGGGCCGCTTTGGTCACGCAGGTTCACATCGACCTGGGTCGACAGGCCGACCCGCAACGGGTGCTTGGCCAGTTCTTCGGCGTTGATGTGAATCCGCACCGGCACCCGCTGGACGATCTTGATCCAGTTACCGGTAGCGTTCTGCGCCGGCAACAAGGCAAACGCGCTGCCGGTACCGGCGCCGAGGCTGTCGATGGTGCCGCTGAACTTCACATCGCTGCCATAGAGGTCGGCTTCAATGTCTACCGGCTGCCCGATGCGCATGTCACGCAGCTGGGTTTCCTTGAAGTTGGCGTCAATCCACAGCTGATCCAGCGGAATGACCGCCATCAGCGCCGTGCCCGGCTGGACGCGTTGGCCCAGTTGCACGGAACGCTTGGCGACATAACCGGTGACCGGTGCGATCAAGGTGCTGCGGGAGTTGTTCAAGTAAGCCTGACGCAATTGCGCGGCAGCAGACATCACGTCCGGGTGCGACGACACCACGGTGTCATCGACCAGCGCGCTGGTGGTTTTCAGTTGCTGTTTGGCGTTGGCCAAGGCGTTTTGCGCCGAGGTCAGGTCGTCGCGAGCGTGGGACAGTTCTTCCTGGGAAATCGCGCCGCCAGCGGCGAGGTTTTTCCGGCGATTGAAGTTGTCCTGAGCCTTTTGCACTTCAGCCTGTTGGGCGTTGACCTGGGCTTTCATGCCGTCGACGTTGCTGTACAAACCGCGAACCTGACGCACGGTGCGGGCCAGATTGGCCTGGGCACTTTGCAGACCGACTTCGGCGTCGTTCGGGTCGAAGTTGATCAGCACTTGGCCTTCGTGAACCAGGTCGCCATCGTCGGCGCCAATGCTGACCACGGTACCAGTGACCAACGGAGTGATTTCCACCACGTTGCCGTTCACATAGGCGTCGTCGGTGCTTTCGTTCCAGCGCCCGTAGAATTCGTGATACCCCCAGACGCCGACACCGGCGAGGATCACCACGATCGCGAGCACTACCAGCATGACTTTGCGTTTGCGCGAATTGCTGGTGTCTTGAGTGTTGTCAGGGGATTGGGTTTTATCGGCAGTGGCCATGACGAATACCTTGAATTAGTTGTGCTGCGTGGCTGGGGTTGCGTTGGCTGCGGTCAGGGTCTCGCCCTGGAAGCCGCCGCCCAGCGCCTGCATCAGTTGGATCGACAGGTCGATCTGCTCGGCATTCAGGTTGGCCAGCTGACGCTGGGCCTGGAGCAATTGCTGCTCGATGCTGAGCACGTCCAGGTAATTCCCGATGCCGGAACCGTACCGCTGGACCACGGTGTTGTAAGAATCCTGGGCAATGTCGGTGGCGTGCTGCTGTGCACCGATCTGCCGGCCGATATCGCGCAACTGGTTGAGGGTGTCGCTGACATCACCCAGGGCTTTCACCAGGCTTTTGTTGTACTGCGCCACCGCGAGGTCGTAATCGGCGTCGCGGGAATCGAGGTCGGCGCGCAGGCGGCCACCGTCGAAAATCGGCACCGAAATCGTCGGCGCAATGTTGAAGAAACGACTGGCCGAACCGAACATCGCATCGCCCAGCAACGACTCGGCCCCGGCTGCGGCGCTCAGGTTGAGGTTGGGGTAAAACCGGGTTTTGCCGGCGTCGATGTTCTTGCTCGCCGCCTCGACCCGCCAACGGGCGGCCACCAGGTCTGGACGCCGACCGAGTAACTCGGCCGGCAGCACCGATGGCAACGCTACAGCGCTGGCCTGAAGGATCTTCGGCCGGGCGATTTCATTGCCGCGATCCGGGCCTTTACCGAGCAAGACGGCCAAGGCGATTTTCGCGCTTTGCAGGCGTTTTTCGGCGTCGATCAGGCTGGCTTCGGAGGTAGCTTCCAGACTTTCGGTTTGCTGGAACTGGTACTGACTGTCGATCCCCGAGCTCAGGCGACGCTGGCTCTGGTCGAGCATTTGCCTGGTGCGCTTGAGGTCTTCACTGGCCAGGTCATAGACGATGTGTGCCTGACCCAGATCGCTGTAGGCGCGAGCGACGTCGGCGGACAAGGTCAACTGAGCGGCCTGTTGATCGACTTCGGCAGCACGGGCCTGGCCCAGTGCGGCTTCCCAGGCATCACGCTGACCGCCCCAGAGGTCGAAGTTGTAATTGAAACTGGCGCCAAGGTTACGAACGGTGGAGTAAGTCCCGCCCTGCCCGCTCGGGTCCTGATCCCGGGCCAGACGCGAACGGCTGACGCCAGCGCTGGCATCGAGGGTCGGCATGCGTGCGGCATCCGCTGCATAAGCGGCGGCGTTGGCCTGGTGAGCGCGGGCGTCGGCGATTTGCATGTCGGGGCTGTCGTGCAGGGCTTCGCGGATCAGGCCATCGAGCTGTGGGTCGCCGAGGCTTTTCCACCAGTCGCTTTTCGGCCAGGCCGCGGGCGACAGGGTCACGCCGCTGAGGGATTGCCCGGCCTTGAGGTTTTTCGCCTCCAGGCTTTTGCCTTCGGTGGTCAGGCCGCTGTAGCTGGCACAACCGGCCAGGGTCATGGCCGCCAGCACCAGGCTCAGGCCGGCACGCAAGGTTTTACTGCTCATTTGTCACCTACCCGCAGCAGGGTGATCGAGTCACCGGCTGCCACCAAAATTTTCTTCAGGATCTGTTCGAGGGTCTGCAACTCCTCGGGGGTGATCGCGCCGGCCAGTTCATTCATGGCGTCGGCGCCGATCTCTGGCAGGCGGTCAGTCAACTGCTGGCCTTGCTCGGTCAGCACCAGCTGAACCTGACGGCGATCCGCTTCGGAGCGTTGGCGGGCGAGGAAGCCTTTCTGTTCCAGACGGTCGAGCATGCGGGTCATCGATCCGCTATCCAGCGACAGGTGACGGCACAGCTCGGCCGGGGTATCGACGCCGAACTGGGCCATGATGATCAGCACTTTGAACTGCGCGGCGGTGATGCCGTGGGGTTCCATGTGCGTGTCGATGATCCGGTCCTTGAGCAGCGCGGCGCGCCCGAGCAGGAGGCCTAGATGGCAAGTGTGGAATTCGTCTGGGGTGAAATGTTTCATCTGACCACCAATTAGCTGCCTAGGCAGAGAATGTATGTCGAGATGTTACTGCCTAGGCAGCGAATGTCAACGTAATAGTTAGGTTGCTTTGTATTTGAGCGATAAATGGCGTTTCACAAATCCCCTGTGGCGAGGGGGTTTACCCCCGTTGGGCCGCGCAGCGGCCCCAAAACCTGCAACTTCATTCCTTCTGAAACCCTGCGAATCTAAAAGCGACGACTGCTGCGCAGCCGAACGGGGGTAAACCCCCTCGCCACAGGGGACCGCGCGGGAGTTTAGAAATCCCGCTTGTAGAAGATGTCCAGCGAACTGGCCACGCCGCCCGCCGCTTCGAGGTAGACCTTCTTGCTCAGTTTGTAACGCAAGGCGATGGTGTTGGCCGGCTCGAACACGCCAACGCCATAACGCAGGCTGAGCTTCTCGGAGATATTGCCGCTGGCCACCACGCTGGTGGCGTTGCCGCTGCCCTGGGTGTCGAGCTGGAAGTCCTGAATCCCCAGGTTCTTGGCCAAGCCGCTGGTCACCCCCGAACTGCCCATCAAGCCCAACCCAAGGGCCGCTTGGGCGAGCATGTTGTTGTCCTCACCGCTGCTGCTCAACGGACGTCCCAACACCAGATAGGACAACGCCTGTTCCTGGCTCATCGCCGGCTCGGAGAAAATCTGTGTGGTCGGCTGCTCGGCGCTGCCGCTCAGGCGAATGCCGGCGATCACGTCGTCGGTCTGGCGGATTGCTTCGATGTCCAGATACGGCTGGTCGATCGGGCCGGCAAACAGCAAACGTGCCCGGCGCACGGTCAATCGCTGACCGTAGGCACGGTATCGCCCATCGTTGAGCCAGAGCTCGCCGCGGGTGTCCATGTTGTCGCCGATGTGCACATGACCTTGCAGGTTGGCGGTCAGGCCAAACCCGGCGAAGCTGAGTTTGTCCTGACCGACCACCACATCGATGTCCATCGCCATGGCCATCGGTGGTTTGCCCTCTTCGGTCTGCTGACCGACGATCACCGTGTCATCGGACACCTTGATCGTCGATGGCGGCAACTCGCGCACGGTGATCTCGCCTTTCGGCACCAGCACTTTGCCGGTGATCGCCAGTTTGTCGTCCTTCACCGAAATCTTCAGGTCCGGCGCCACTTCCAGCTTGGCGTACGGCTCGACGGTGACGGGCAATTGCGTGCCTTTGAGCGCCAGATCAACCACCAACGCCTGACCCCAGGCGATGTTGCCGCTCAAGGTGCCCTGCCCGGTCTTGCCGCTTTTCCAGCCGCCGTTCAATTGCACGGTTTCGCCAGCGATCACGGCTTGAAGTTGCAGCGCTTCAAGGTCCATCGGCAGTTCAGGCCCGGAAATCTCGCCGTCGCTGAGCAACAGATTGCCGTTGACCTGCGGCGCCAGCAGCGTGCCTGCGAGCGTGCCGCTGCCATTCAAGCGCCCGGTCAGTTTCTCGACCATCGGCACAAACGGCCGCGCGACCGACAGGTCCAGTCCATTCAAACGGAAGGAGCCGGTCAGTGGCTTGTCCTTCGGCAACGGATTGATCTGCGCCTGGAGCATAAGCTCACCGAGCTTGCCGCCGACGAAGTTGAGGTCAGTGTCGATGCGCTTGGGCGTGAGTTTGCTGTTGAGTTTCAGGGTCTGGTACGGGAAGTCCAGCCACTGGTCCTTCTCCTTGATGCGCAACGTGCCGCCGCTGGCATCGACGCTGATCTGGCCGTTCGGGCCGCTGGCCGGCAGGTCCAGTTGCAGGTCGGCGTTGAGCCGGCCCTTCCAGGCGAAATCCTTGGGCAACCACTGCGCCAGGCTGTCGATCGGGAACTGTTTGAGGTGGTAACGCAGCTTCGGCTCAGGCATCAGGCGCTGATCCTCACCGCACAGGCTGGCTGGGCCGGACGCCCAGCAGTGGGCGCCAAAATTGATTTTGCCGTCCGCCAGCCGCTCCAACTTCGCCGGACCTTGCAGTTTCCAGTCCTGCCCTCCGGCCTGGATATCGCCGCTGGCCAGGCGCCCACGCCAATTGCCTTGGTCCAGATTGCCGTCGAGGCCGAGCGCGAGCTTCAGCTTCGGTCCTTGCAGGTCGAGGGTGAGTTTCTGGTTTTTGATATCGCCCTGGCCACTGGCGGTCAGCGTGCCCAGTGACGTCTCACCGGCCTGGATGCCGCTGCCCTTGAGGTCGATCTTCGCGCGCTGCGCGCTGTCGAGGGTGGCGTCCAGATTCAGGCTTTGCAGGCGATTGTCTTCGAAGGCCAGTTGCGTGCCTTGCAGCCCGAGCTTGCCTTGCGGGGCCTTGAGCGTCCCGGCGACATCGACGCGACCATTGAGCTGACCGCGCAGTTGCGGCCACAACTGAGCCAGGCGCGGCAGCTTGATGTCGATTTGGCCGGCAAGCTTCGGTTGCAGGTTGCCCTTGCCGTTGATGCTGTTGTCGCCCAGGCGAATTTGCAGCGCGCTGAGGTTCCATTGCTCGCCGCCGCCATCTGCTTTGGCCTGGATCACTGCCGGTTGGCCGCGCAGTTTGCCTTTCAGATCGAGGTCGGCGGTCAGGCTGAGTTTTTCATTCTTCATCTCGCCTTTACTGCGTAACGGTCCGGCCAGGGTGCCCGGCAACTCCGCGACCCAGTACGCCGGGTTGATTGCCGACAGGTCCAGCGCGGTGTCCCAGGCAATGCCATCGGCGAATTGCAGGTTCAGGTGCCCTTCGGCCTTGCCCTGCCCGGCTTCGAGTTGAATTTGTTGCAGGTAGATTTTCGTCAGGTCGCCGCTGAACGGGCTGGTCAGGCTGAACGCACCGGCCGGGCCGTCGAGTGCGGCTTTGAAGCTGCCGAGGTATTTACCGTCGGTGTAGGAGACTTCACCGTTGAAACTGCGCAACGCCACTTCGGGCTCGTCGATCAGTGGATAAAGGCTGTGCCACGGGAAATCCAGCCAGTCGATTTTGGCATCAAAGCTCAGGCCTTTGCTCCAGTCGAGGTTGCCAGTCAGTTTCAGGCTTTGCTTGTCGTTGGTTGTAAGGTCCAACCCGGCGATCTGAGCGCCGTTGGCGTCGACCTTGCCTTGCAGCAACAACGCGACGGGTCCTTTTTCGCCAGGCAACGTGGCTTTGCCAAGCAACCGGTAACCGTTTTTCAGGTCGCCGTCGCCGGTGAGTTCCAGTTGGTTGAGTTGCAAGGTGTCCGGCAGATCAGCGCCAGGCTTGAAGCCGTCGGCGGTGATTCGCACCTTGGCCGGCAGGTTTTCCGCCAGCGGCTGCAGTTCACCGGTCAATTGCCCGTTGAGGTAACCACTGCTGTCGGCTTTCAGGTTGAGGGTTTTCAGCAGATCGCCGTCGACCTTCAGCGCCAGCGTCCAAGGCCCGGTGCCGGGGGCTGGCAGGGTCAGTTTGCCTTCGGCCTGGAGCGGCCAGTTACCGCTGGGTTGCAGCAGGCCTGAAAGATTCAGGCTCAGGTCATCCCTTTGCAAATAAACAGAATCGATCTGCAAACCGTTGGCTGTCCAGTGCGCCGCCAGTTGCAGGCCCTTGAGTTCTTCGCTGCCGTTGAACATCAGGCTGCCGACCTGGACATCGCCCAGCTCGATAGCCAAGGGCAACTTCAGATCCGGGAGACTGATCGGCCCGCTGCTTTCTTCTTCTGTGCCTGGTGGGAATTGCAGGCTGATTTGATCGGCTTTCAATTGCTCGATGCACAGGGTCATGCGCGTCAGGCACAACGGTGACCAGGCGAAAATCACCTTGTTCAGCTCAACCCGACTGCTGTCCTGCTGCCACAGCACATGGTCGGCACTCCACTGTCCGCCCAAACGACCCTGGAAATTCTCGACGGTCAAACCTGGCGCAAACCCCAGCGCCCAGCGACTGCCCGTTGCCGTGCCCAGCACCGTGGCCACGGTCAGGACGACCAGCATCAGCAGCGCCAGAATCGCCAGCAGCGTTATTTTCAAACCACGCTTCACAGCTCAGGCCCCATGGAAAAGTGCAATCGAATCCCGCCGTCGTCGTCCATCGCATGGGCCAGGTCGAGGCGTATCGGCCCCACCGGAGAAACCCAGCGCACGCCGATACCGACACCGGTCTTGAGGTCCGGCAGTTCGAGGGTATTGAAGGAGTTGCCCTGATCGATGAAGGTCGCGACCCGCCATTTTTCGGCGATGGAGTACTGATACTCGACGCTGCCGGCAACCATGTAGCGGCCACCGATGCGGTCGCCCTCGGAGTTCTCCGGGGACAGGCTCTGGTAGTCGTAGCCGCGCACGCTCTGATCGCCACCGGCGAAGAAGCGCAGCGATGGCGGTACCGATTTGTAGCCGTTGGTGGCGCTGCCGCCGACCTGCACCCGACCGAGGAAGCGGTGTTTATCGAAGACCGTGGTCAAGCCTTTCACCAGCGCGGTGCCGTAAATCAGGTTGGTGTCGGAGCCCAAACCTTCCTTGGCCACTTTGGTCTCGAATCCCAGGCGATAGCCGTTGTGCGGGTCGATGCGGTTGTCACTTTTAAGGTAGGAATAGCTGACGCCAGGCATCAGCAATGTGCTGAGCCCCGAGTCGTCGCCGAGCCTGTATTCCTCGCGCTGCCACTTGAGTGACAACACCCGCTGCCAACCACTGGGCAACTTGCTGTGCCACTCGGGGCCGATGGTCAGCAGTTTGCTCAGGGAGTCCTTGTCGGCAATTTCTTCGTTCTGATAGCCGCCAGCGAACCGCAGTTTGTCGGTCAGCGGCGGGTCCAGTGGAATGTCGTAGAACACACCGACGTTTTGCCGGGGCGCCGAAACTTCGGTCTCCCAGCCATAGCTGTGCCCCTGAGGGTTGACCCAGTGGCGGGTCCAGTTGGCCTTGATCCGTGGGCCGACGTCGGTGGAATAACCCAACCCCAGACCCATGGTCCGTGGTTTACGGGTTTCGAGTTTGACGTCCACCGGAATCACGTTGTTCTTGGACGCCGTGGGCGCCGCATCCACTCGCACGCTTTCGAAATAGCCGCTCGATTGCATAGCCTGATTGAGTTCGGCGATCAGTTCGGAGTCATAAGGCGCGCCCGCCTTGAAGGGCACCATGCGCCGCAGCAGGTCTTCGTCGAACGGCGTGTCACCTTCGAAACTGACCTTGCCCAGTGAATAACGCGGGCCGCTGTTGTAGATCAGTTCGATGTCGGCAACGCCGGCTCGCGGGTCGACCGACAATTTCTGGCTGCTGAAGTAACCGCTGAAAAAACCATAGCGCGAGGCCTGATTCTGAATCAGGCGCTTGGCGTCTTCGTAATGGCCATGGTTGAGCGCGGCGCCGGTTTTCAGCGCATTGCTTTTGGGTACACGGAAGGATTTGAGGGAGGCGGCCGGGCCGTCGATGCGAATAGTGACGTTGCGCAAATGCACCGGCTCGCCGGGATCGATGTTCAGCACCAGGCGAGGCGTCTTGCCGCCCTTCACATCCGAGTCGATCTGCGGCTGGTAATAACCCAAGGCCTGGGCGGCCTTGCGTGCCTGTTCTTCGGCGCCGCGACTGAAGCGCAGTAAGGCTTCTTCGTCACGATCGCCGAGGCTGCCGATATAGCCCTCTATATTGGCTTTCAGTTCATCGTTGGACGGTTTGATCCGCACATCCAATTCACTTTGCGCCAGCGCCGCGCAGCTGGAAATCAGCATCAGCACGCCGCTGGTCATTCTTCCTGGAAACTTCATAGGCGCGGATGCTATCACGAGCTTGGGAGCGTGATAGAGCCTGGCGTGGCGTGAAAGTTCTACCTTTATGCCGTTGCTGTTTGTAACACCTGCGGATTGGCGTGGAAAAACACGTGTTCGCGAATTGGTCCTACGGCGACCTCACCGATTTCCTCATAACCCTGGCGTTTATAGAACTCCAGATAACGAGGATTCCCGGTATCGAGGATTACGCCCTCGGAGTGTTCATCCACCGCGCACCAGTTGTGCACCGCTTGCAGCAATTGTTCGCCAAAGTGTTGGCCCTGAAATTGCGGATGAACCCCCAGCAACGGCAGCAGGTGCACCGAATCGGACGGCACGCAAGCCATCACGGCATCGTGATACTCGAGATAGCGTCGGGTGCAGCGAAACCCGGTGCTGAGCACCATGCGCAGGCGCCAGGCCCAACTCTCAGTGATGCCAAGGCGACGTTGCGGCGGCGCGATCAGCGCGATGCCGATCAACCGGTCGTTGACCAGCAGGCCGATGGCCGGCAAGTCCTGAAGAAAATGTTGTTTGACCAGCTCGCGCACGGTGGCACGAACCCGCTGTTCATAACCGGGACGCTCCGCTTCGAACAGGTAGCCGAACGTCGGCTCATGCCGGTAAGCCTGGTACAACAGCGAACGTGCTTCGCGGGAATAGCCGTTGTCGAGCATGTGAATATCGGCGATGACGGTCGAGGTTTCGGGCATGACGGTAGATCTCCCCTGGGCGAGGCTCAAAAAGGCCTCGTTCTTATTGGTACGAGCCTTGCGCAGTCGCGATCGTTCCCACGCCCCCAGACATTAGCAGCGCATTTGGACTACTGCCACGCTGGCCCCGATCCTACATGTCAGCTAGCATCGCCCTTTTGCCAGGACTGCCGACCATGAAGATCGTCTCCTTCAACATCAACGGGCTGCGCGCTCGCCCCCATCAGCTGGCGGCGCTGATCGAAAAGCATCAGCCAGATGTGATCGGACTGCAGGAAACCAAGGTACACGACGACCAATTCCCGCTGGCCGAGGTTCAGGCGCTGGGTTATCACGTGTATTTCCACGGTCAAAAAGGTCACTACGGCGTCGCCCTGCTCTCGCGTCAGGAACCTATCGCGCTGCACAAAGGTTTCGCCACCGATGAAGAAGACGCTCAGCGTCGCTTCATCTGGGGCACATTCGCCGATGCCAATGGCGTGCCGGTGACCATCATGAACGGCTATTTCCCACAGGGCGAAAGCCGCGATCACCCGACCAAGTTCCCGGCCAAGGAACGCTTCTACAGCGATCTGCAGCAATTACTGGAAAGCCAGTTCAGCAACGATCAGCCGGTGGTGGTGATGGGCGACGTGAACATTTCCCCGGAAGACTGCGACATCGGTATCGGCCCGGACAACATGAAACGCTGGCTGAAAACCGGTAAATGCAGCTTTTTGCCGGAAGAACGCGAGTGGATGGCCCGCTTGAAGAACTGGGGCCTGGTGGACAGCTTCCGTCACTTGAACCCGGAGGTGGCCGACCGTTTCAGCTGGTTCGATTACCGTAGCCGCGGTTTTGAGGATGAGCCCAAGCGTGGGCTGCGGATTGACTTGATCATGGCGTCCCACGGGTTGTTGCCACGTGTGAAGGATGCGGGGGTGGATTACGAACTGCGCGGGATGGAAAAGCCGTCGGATCACGCGCCGATCTGGCTTGAACTGAGCTGATCCCCACAAGAACTACACAAATCCAATGTGGGAGCGGGCTTGCTCGCGAAGGCGTCGCATCAGTCGACATCAATGGTGAATGATAAACCGCCTTCGCGAGCAAGCCCGCTCCCACATTGAGTAACTGTCATCTTTCAGAAACCTTACTGACTTATTCTCCCGGCACTTCCTTTGGCTTATAAGGTGCCGGCATGACGCTGCGCGTGTTGTTCCTGTTGATGCTGTGCGCCTGGCTGCCGCTGACGGCTTCGGCTGGCGCTTTGCCGACGCCCGAGTCTGGTCCGGTGCTGCGCATCCAGGGCTCCAACACCATTGGCGCGGCATTGGGCCCGGCGCTGGTTGAGGGGTTGATGCGCGAACAGGGCCTGCTGAAGATTCACAGCGAAGCCCCGGACAAAGCCAACGAACTGCGCGTGATCGGCGAAACCGTTCAAGGCCGCCGAGTCGCGGTGGACATTGCGGCCCACGGTTCCAGCACCGGTTTCACCGCCCTGAAAACCGCCACCGCCGACCTCGCCGCCTCTTCGCGCCCGATCAAGGACAGCGAACGGACAGACCTTGCACGCCTGGGCGACTTTAAAAGCCCCGGCGCCGAGCAGGTCATTGCCATCGATGGCCTGGCGATCATTCTTCATCCGCAAAATCCGTTGAGTGAACTGAACACCGAACAACTGGCGCGAATCTTCAGCGGCGAGGCAAAAACCTGGGAAGAACTCGGCGGCACCGGTGGGACGATTCATCTCTATGCGCGGGATGACCAATCGGGCACCTATGACACGTTCAAGGAACTGGTCCTCAGCCGTCGTGGGAAAACGCTGAGCAGCGCGGCGAAACGGTTCGAATCCAGCGAGCAATTGTCCGACGCGGTCAGCCTCGACCCGCAAGGTATCGGCTTCATCGGCCTGCCTTACGTGCGTCAGGCCAAAGCCGTGGCGATTGCTGACGGCCAATCCCAAGCCATGTTGCCGCTCAACAGTCTGATTGCCACGGAAGACTATCCGCTGTCGCGCCGGCTGTTCTTTTACCTGCCGCCCAATGGGAAAAATCCCTGGGCCGAAGCTCTGGTGGCGTTCGCCCAAAGCAGCAAGGGTCAGGCGATTGTCGCGGCCAATGGCTTTATAGCTCAGACCATCCAGGCCATGACCGTCACACCGAATGCACTGATGCCGGAGGGTTATCAGGCGCTCAGCCGTCACGCCCAGCGACTAACGGTGAATTTCCGTTTCGAAGAAGGCAGTGCGACGCTGGACAACAAGGCCCGGCAGGACCTTTGGCGGGTGCTCGACTATATAAAGCAGCGTGACAAGACCAATCGGCAGGTGACGCTGGTGGGGTTTGGCGACGCCAAAAGTGATCCGGCGCGCGCCGATCTGCTGTCGAAACTGCGCGCCATGGCGGTGCGGCGCGAACTGGTGAAAAGCGGCGTGGTGTTTCGCGAGATTCGTGGTTTTGGCGCCGAGATGCCAGTGGCGGCCAATAGCGCGGATGAGGGGCGAATCAAGAATCGGCGGGTTGAGGTTTGGGTGTATTGACGGTGTGTGTGTAGCAGCTGTCGAGCTTGCGAGGCTGCGTTCGGCTGCGCAGCAGTCGTGAAATCAGGCGATGCGGTGTTTCAGGGAGACCGCACATACAGGTTTTACGACTGCTGCGCAGCCGAACGCAGCCTCGCAGGCTCGACAGCTGCTACACGGAGGAGATCAGCCCAGCAATTTCTCAAGCTGCGCCGTGGTGTCCACCGCGCCCATGGTCTTGGCGGCATCCAGCGCAGAGACGCCATTGGCATCCTTGGCTTTCGGGTCGGCGCCTTTGCTGATCAGGTAGTCGACGATTTCGACGCGATTGAACATCGCCGCCATCATCAGCGCAGTGCGACCGTCGAAGGACGAACCCTCCACTTGCGCGCCGCCTTCAACCAGTGCCTTGACCACCGCCAGGTCACCTTTGAACGCCGCGCCGGCAATCGGGCTCTGGCCGTTGTCGTTGCGGATTTCCGGATCGGCCTTGTGCTCGAGCAGCACTTTTACGGTATCCACATGGCCGTGGTAAGCGGCCAGCATCAGCAAGGTGTCGCCCTTGTGGTTACGCAGGTTCGGCGGCAGGCCCTTGGTCAACAGCGCAGCCATCATGGCCGCATCGCCCTCGCGCGCCTTGTTGAATACCTGTTCGGCAAATTCAGCGGCTTCTTCGGGGGACATCTGGCGGCTTTGGTCTGACATTGGGCACTCCACGTTCGGTTATTCGCAAAGCCGACAGTTTCCCGAGCAGCCCCGAGGCTGTCACTTCTTTTTTCTCATGGACGGCCATAGCCACATTCAATAACGCTGCATTCAATAACGAAAAGCGCCGCCGTGAATATCCGCCAGCAACTGCGGAGTGACCTGCACGTAAGTCTGGGTCCCCGGCAGCCAGGCGTAGATCGGATCATCGCCGGTTTTGCCGGGGTCGAAGGCTTCGTCCTTGAGGCGAGTCTTCTGGTACTTGAAGGTGCCGGTGGTCTCCATTTTCACCTTCACCCGCAGGAATAACGGCACCGCATAGGCGGGCATTTGCTCTCGGGCAAAAGCCAGCAGCTCACTGAAATCCAGGGTCGCCAGGGACTCGGCTGGCGTAATCGCCGCCATCCCCGCACGCCCGTTGGTGTTGCGGATTTCCACGCCGTAGGCCACGGCTTCGGAAATATTCGGGTGTTGCAAAAGGATGTTCTCGACCTCGGTGGTCGAGACGTTTTCACCCTTCCAGCGGAAAGTATCCCCCAGCCGGTCAACAAACTGCGCGTGACCGAAACCGATGTTGCGCAGCAGGTCACCGGTATTGAAATAACGGTCGCCCTTCTCGAACACGTCGTGCAGCACAACCTTTTCGGTCTTCTGCGGATCGGTGTAGCCGTCGAGCGGCGCCTTGTCGTCGATCTTCGCCAGCAACAAACCCTGCTCGCCTTTGGCGACTTTGCGCATGAAGCCCTGGGCATCCCGAATCGGCGCGCCGCTGTCGTGGTCGTACGCCGCCAACTCCCATGACATCAGGGAAAAACCGACGGTGTTATCAAAGTTGAGGATGTTGGTGAAACCGATGTTGCCGTCGCTGGCGGCGTACAGCTCACAGATGTGGTTCACCCCGAATCGCGTCTTGAACTCGCCCCACGCGCCGGGGCGCAGGCCATTGCCGATCATCTTCGTCACACGGTGCTTGCTGTCGTCGGCGCTGGGCGGTTGATCCACGAGGTAGCGGCACAATTCGCCGACATAACCGAGGGTGGTCGCGCGGTACCTGCGCACGTCGTTCCAGAATTGACTGGCGCTGAACTTGCGGCGAATGGCAAAGCCCGAGGCGCCACTGATCGCCGAGCCCCAGCACACGCACAGCCCGGTGGCGTGATAGAGCGGCAAAGTGCAATAGACGACATCCTCCGGGCGCATATCCAAGGCGATCTGCCCGAAGCTTGCGGAGCTGCGCATCCAGCGGCCGTGTTTGAACACCCCCGCCTTGGGCAAGCCGGTGGTGCCCGAGGTGTAGATATAGAAACAAGGGTCGTCGAAAAAAACCTGCTGACTGCTGGCGGGGTTGGCGCTGGAGCTGTCGGCACTGGTGGTCATCAGGTTGATGAACCCGTCGGGCGCAATGCCCGGATGGCTGAAGGTGTCTTGATCAGCGACGAACCAGGTGCGCGCCGCCTCGATCGACACCCGTTCGCGGACCGCCGAAAACGCCGGCATCAGCTCTTCTCCGACAATGATTGCCGCGGGTGCCACCAGGTTCAGGCTGTGAGCCAGTGTATCGCGGGTCTGCGACGTATTGAGCAAGGCACTGATCGCGCCGACCTTGGCCACCGCCAGAATCGTCACCAGCAGTTCCGGGCGATTCTCGATAAAGACCGCCACCACATCGCCCTTGCGAATGCCTTGGGCAATCAGATGATGGGCAATGCGATTCGCCCACTGGTTGACCTGAAAATACGTCAGCGCTACCTCGCCCTGCAGCAATGCCTGGCCGTCGGGATTGCGCAACGTCGCTTGCTCGAAGCTCCAGCCCAGGCCACACGGTTGGGTCGGGTCCTTGACGTTGGCGGCTTTCATACCTTTCACCACTCTGGGAATGGCTTTGGCAATGGAAGGCAGCTTGCGGAGCATCATGCCCCAGGTAATCGTGTCGTTCGGCGTGCGGCTCATGGTTGCTCCCGGTCGATCTTTTTATTGTTCGGGCGGCGTTGATTGAGGCCGAAAATACGTCAGCGGTTCCTGAGCTGTACACGCGGTTTTTGAAATGATTTGTATCCACGTCTGCGGCATTCGAAATCGTGAGCTTGCGCCGGGCAAATGGTTCCATCGAATCGACGTCGACCACGCAAAATGCAGGATGCACGATGGCCATTCATGCAGATTGCACGAAAGTGCAAAAGCACTTAAAAACTAACTAATTGATATGTAAGGACTTTTAAAAAATCAGGTGCTGGCACAATCACTGCAACTACCTCTGCATGCTTGCCATTCAAGAGCTAACGGAGCTGATAGACATGAACCTGATCCAAGAAAAATTTTCGTCCCTGTTCTCCAACTTCGAAGTGACCACCCAGCCACGTCCGGACGGCGGCATTCTGCTGACCTTGAGCAGCACCGACGGCAAAGTCTTCAAACGCTCGATTTCCTACCAGCAATTGCATGCTGGCGATCAGCTGTCCTGGGTGATCAGTGCCATTCGCCGTGACATCGCCGAACAGGCCAGCGAACTGCCGCAGATTTCCATGCTGCAAAGCCAGCAGCGGTTTGCCCTGCCGACGTATCACTCGGTGTAAACCGTTCCAGAGCTGTAAACAAACAGGCCGTGAAAGCTTTCGCTTCACGGCCTGAGTTGTTTCTGGAATCACGCAGTTCCCTGTGGGAGCGGGCTTGCTCGCGAAAGCGGTGTGCCATTCAACATTGACGCTGTCTGACACACCGCTTTCGCGAGCAAGCCCGCTCCCACAGGTTATGTGCCTTGATCTTAAAAAGTAGCAGGATCGATCCACGCAAAACTGTCGACGGTCACATGCCCCGCCAGCTGCCCACCCTCTCGGGCCAGCCCGCACGTAGCCATTCCCGCCGCGCGCGCCGCGTCCAGTTCCTCGACGATGTCGGACAGAAACAGGATCTGCGAAGCGTCCAGGCCAATGGCCTGGATAATGCGCTCGTAGGACTTCGATTCACGCTTGGGCCCCGAGGTGGTGTCGAAATAGCCACTGAACAGTGGTGACAGATCCCCCGCTTCCGAGCAGCCAAAGATCAGCTTTTGCGCCTGAATCGAACCGGACGAATAAACAAACAGTTTGAAGCCGTCCTGATGCCAGCGTTTGAGCGCTTCAACGGCGTCCGGGTAAATGTGGCCTTTCAACTCTCCGGCCTGATAGCCCTGCTCCCAGACCATGCCTTGCAACGCTTTCAGCGGCGTGGCTTTGCGGTCTTCGGCGATCCAGTGCAGAAGAATGTCGATCACCCGCTCGACGTCGGCGTTCGGCTCGTTGGTATCCCGGCGAACGGCGTCCAGTTGCTCGGCCACATCGGCGCGCGCGGCGTGCTGGCGAACAAAATCCGGCAAGTGTTTGGCCGCGTAGGGAAACAGCACGTCGAACACAAAACTCACCGCGCTCGTTGTGCCTTCGATGTCGGTGAGAATCGCGTTGATCGGCATCGCCTCAGCCCTCAAGACGCGGGAAGCGACTGGCGATGTTGTCGCCGGTGAAATTGGCGACCCAGCCTTCAGGATTGTTGAACAGACGGATCGCGACGAAATGCGGATGCTCGCCCATGTCGAACCAGTGCGGGGTGCCGGCCGGTACCGAGATCAGGTCGTTTTTCTCACAAAGCACGGCGTAGACGTAATCGTCGATGTGCAGGGTGAACAAGCCACGGCCGGCGACGAAAAATCGTACTTCGTCTTCGCCATGGCGATGTTCGTCGAGAAACTTGGCGCGCAATTCGGCTTTTTGCGGGTGATCGCTGTTCAGGCTGATGACATCGACGGTGATGTAACCGCGTTCAGTCATCAGCTTGTCGATTTGCTCCTGATACGCGGCGATCACTTCTTCCTGACTGGCGCCAGGCTGGATTTTCGCCGCGGCTTGCCAGCGGTCGAAACGCACGCCCTGCTCGGCCAGGGTCGAGGCGATGTCTTCGAAATGTGTCAGCACCTTGTTTGGCAAATCAGGGCTTGAGACGTGGTAAACGGACAGGCTGCTCATCAGGGCAACTCCTTAACGGTTCATGCTTTATGGTTCGAGACCGAGCGCATCTTCAACTCGCACTCGAACAAAAATTCAAAGGCCTCGATCTGCCGCAGCGCATCGCTCATGCGTGCGCCCCAGGTGTAGAGGCCGTGGCCGCGAATCAAATAGCCGACGCAATCGGGATGGGCCTGGAGCCAAGGCTGCACCTTGGCGGCGAGGCGCGCAATGTCCTGGTCGTTGTCGAAAATCGGCACACGCACCCGGGATTCGTGGGTCGACACACCACTGAAGGCTTTTTGCAGTTCGTAGTCTTCGAACTCGATGAAGTCTTGCGGCGTCAGGCGCGACAGCACCGTGGCGTTCACCGAATGCGTGTGCAGCACCGCGCCGATCTCCGGACGCCAGTTGTAGAGCTGGGTGTGCAGCAGGGTTTCGGCGGACGGTTTTTTGCCCGGTTCCAGGCTGTTGCCGGACAGATCGGTAGCCAGTACATCATCGGGGCCGAGTTGGCCTTTGTGCTTGCCGGACACCGTCAGCAGCGCTTCAGTCGGCGACAGGCGCGTCGAGTAGTTGCTACTGGTGGCCGGCGACCAGCCGCGGCCATAGAGAAAACGCCCGGCATCGATGATTTCCTGGGCGAGGTGCTCACGGGTAAGGCTCATGGCCTGTCCTCTTGCATACGTGTGGCAATGATAACGGCTGCCGCGAAGGCTGCGAGGCTGGCAATACTAAAGGTCAATGCGGGGCCGAGGGCATTCCAGCTGTAGCCGGAATACAACGCGCCCAGTGCGCCGCCGGTGCCGGCCAGTGCGGCGTACAACGCCTGGCCCTGCCCTTGTTGGCGCGCGCCGAAGCTACGTTGCACGAACTGGATGGCAGCCGCGTGAAAGCTGCCGAATGTCGCCGCGTGCAGCACTTGGGCAAACAACAGCACCCAAAGGAACTCAGCAAACGAACCGAGCAACAACCAACGCAACGCTGCCAGCAGAAAACTCGCCAGCAACACCCGTCGCACGGAGAAACGCGCGAGGATCTTGCTCATGGCCAGAAACATCAAGACTTCGGAGACCACGCCGACCGCCCACAGCACGCCGATCAGCCCACGGCTGTACCCGAGTCGCTCCAGGTGCAAGGTCAGAAAGGTGTAATAAGGACCGTGGCTCATCTGCATCAGCGCCACGCAACCGTAAAACGCCAACACCCCGGGATTGCGCAATTGCTTGAGAAAACCGTCCCCCGCCGGTCGTTCACCCTGAACCGGTTGAGCGTTGGGCACCCACAGGCTGCTGACCACGATCCCGGCCATGATCAGCACCAGCGCCACCGGATAGATATCCAGGCTCAACCATTCGAACAACCGGCCAAGCGCGACCACGGTGATGATAAAACCGATGGAACCCCACAGGCGGATCTGACTGTAACGGTGAGTCTGGCCCTGCAAGTGCGCCAGCGTGATGACTTCGAACTGCGGCAACACCGCGTGCCAGAAGAACGCGTGCAAGGCCATGACCATTGCCAGCCAGGCGTAGGTTTTGCTGACGAAAATCAGCGAGAACGTCAGCAGCGTGCAGACCGCACCGAATCGCACGATGGCCAGGCGTCGGCCGGTGTAATCACCGAGCCAGCCCCAGATGTTCGGCGCCACGCAGCGCATCAGCATCGGGATCGCCACCAGTTCGCCGATGCGCGCGCTGGAAAAGCCCAGGTGATCGAAGTACAGCGCCAGAAACGGCGCTGTCGAACCGAGCAAGGCGAAATAGAACAGATAGAAACTGGAGAGCCGCCAGTACGGGAGCGCCGCTGCCGTCATCAGACTGCAGCGGCTCTGAGGTCAACCATTAAAGCTGACCCAGCACCGGCGTGCTCACGCGCACGTCGGCGTTCTGCCCGCGATGACGCAACAGGTGATCCATCAGCACGATGGCCATCATCGCTTCGGCGATCGGTGTGGCGCGGATGCCGACACACGGGTCGTGGCGACCCTTGGTGACAACTTCCACCGGGTTGCCATGGATGTCGATGGAACGACCCGGCGTGGTGATGCTCGAGGTTGGCTTGAGTGCCAGGTGCGCGACGATCGGCTGACCCGATGAAATGCCACCCAAAATGCCGCCCGCGTTGTTGCTGAGGAAACCTTGCGGGGTCATTTCATCGCGGTGTTCAGTGCCGCGCTGGGCAACGCTGGCAAAACCGGCGCCGATTTCCACGCCTTTGACCGCGTTGATGCTCATCAACGCGTGGGCGAGTTCGGCATCAAGGCGGTCGAAGATCGGCTCGCCGAGGCCCGGCATTACGCCTTCAGCGACTACGGTGATCTTCGCGCCGACCGAATCCTGGTCGCGACGCAACTGGTCCATGTAAGCCTCCAGCTCCGGGACCTTGTCCGGATCAGGGCTGAAGAAGGCGTTCTCCTCCACCGAATCCCAGGTCTTGAACGGGATTTCGATCGGGCCGAGCTGGCTCATGTAGCCACGAATGACGATGCCCTGAGTGGCCAGGTATTTTTTCGCAATCGCACCGGCGGCCACGCGCATGGCCGTTTCACGGGCCGAGCTGCGACCGCCGCCGCGGTAATCGCGCTCGCCGTATTTGTGGTGGTAGGTGTAGTCGGCGTGGGCCGGGCGGAACAGGTCCTTGATCGCCGAGTAATCCTTGGACTTCTGATCGGTGTTGCGAATCAACAGGCCGATGGGACAACCGGTGGTGCGCCCTTCGAACACGCCGGAGAGGATTTCGACTTCGTCGGCTTCCTGGCGCTGGGTGGTGTGGCGGCTGGTGCCGGGTTTGCGGCGGTCCAGGTCACGCTGCAGATCCTCAAGGGAGATCTCCAGGCCCGGCGGGCAGCCGTCGACAATGGCGACCAACGCCGGACCATGGCTTTCGCCCGCGGTGGTGACAGTGAACAGCTTGCCGTAGGTATTGCCGGACATGCAGGACGCTCCGTGAATTCGAACCAAATACGTAATGCGCGCCAGTATACGCAGGCTACCCAACTAGTTCATCCTCGAACCTTATGGGTGCCTGCGAGTCCAACCGGCATCTTGTTCATGATGGCGTGATGATGCTGCGAGTTATAGCCTTGAGCCTTACCCTGTTTACCGGCTTTGTACAGGCCACCGTCCTACAACGCCCGATCACGTTGGACACCGGCACCGGCGAGCTTTTCGGCTCGTTATTGCTGCCAAAGTCCGACACGCCGGTACCGGTTGTCCTGATCATTTCCGGCTCCGGTCCTACAGATCGTGACGGAAACAACCCCGACGGCGGACGCAACGACAGCCTCAAGCGTCTCGCTTGGGTACTGGCCAAACACAACATCGCCAGCGTGCGTTATGACAAACGCGGCGTGGCGGCGAGCCTTGCGGCGACCCCGGATGAACGCAATCTGTCGGTTGAAGCCTACGTAGCCGACGCCGAGGCCTGGGGCCAGAAGCTCAAAACCGACCCGCGCTTTGGCCAACTGATCCTGCTAGGCCACAGCGAAGGCGCCTTGATCGCCAGCCTCGCGGCGCCGAGCCTGGACGCCGCCGCGGTCATCTCCATGTCCGGCAGCGCCCGGCCGATCGATCAGGTGCTGCGCCAGCAATTGAGCAATCGCCTGCCGCCACCGCTGATGCTGCGCAGCAATGAATTGCTCGACAGCCTCAAGGCTGGCCACACTGACGACAACGTGCCGCCGCAGTTGCAGGTGATTTTCCGCCCGAGCGTGCAGCCGTATCTGATTTCATTGTTCCGCCAGGACCCGGCGGCGGCGTTCGCCAAGTTGAAGATGCCGGCGCTGATCATCCAGGGCAGCAATGACATCCAGGTCGGCGTCGGTGACGCCAGGTTGTTGAAGGCCGCCAAACCGGACGCCGAGCTGGCGCTGATCGAAGGCATGAACCACGTGATGCGCATCGTGCCCAACGATGTAAAACGGCAATTGGCCTCTTATAAGGATCCACAATTGCCGCTGGCGGCCGAACTCGGCGCGCGAATCATCGGGTTTATTGACGGACTTCGCAGCAGTTAAGCGCCCCTAACCCTCCAGTCCTGAAAAAAACGGCCGATAAGCCTTTGTCGCCAGCGCTATGACTGGCGGCAAGCAGAGCTTGGACAGGATCTCGCCGTTATGACTGATACCCAGACTTCACCCGACACCACCGCTGAAAAAGACGCACCACCAGTGGTCGAGCTGCCGTGGGCGGACGTCCACGCCGAGCACCACAAGATGCTCCGTCTGGCGCCGTTGCAAACCGACCGCAACACCGGTGGACGGCCGCTGCGCTTTGTTGAGTTCGGTTACGCCGAGCGCAACAACAAGGAACACAGCCTGATGCGCATGAGCATTGCGCTGCCCGGCCAGCGCGTGCGCAAGGAACAGAATCATCTGGACGTGTGGGTCGATCACGCCACCAAGCGCGTGCATTTTGGACCTGACAGCGGTTTGCAGATCGAACCGATGAACCGTGGCATCGGTCGCTTCATGGCCGCTCAGGGCATTACCTGGGCGAAAAAGAGATGGCCCGGCTACACCGTCGACGGCACAGACCTGAATAACAAGGATGCGCTGAACGAAGACACTCGCCTGCGCCGCGATCACTTTTTGCGGATGCATGGTTTCGATGTGATCTACGCCGACGCCCAGCATTTGAAGGGCAGCGTCAAAGAAGTGCAGGTCGGTGACCTGTTGGGTGACTGGAGTACGGAAAAGCTGCAGGTCGTGGAAATTCTTGAGGCGGCGCAGATGCTCCAGCAAGCCGAGCAAAATCTTGCCGAGCAGGAAGTCAAACTCAAGAAACACGAAGAAAAGGTCAGCAAGTACAAGCGCGAAGACGCCGGGCTGCGCTTTACCATTACCTGTCTGGTGGCGTTTGCGGTGTTTCAGGCGGGGTTGTTGATCTGGATTGCGACGCACCGGTAACAACTTTTTGTGGCGAGGGGATTTATCCCCGTTGGACTGCGCAGCAGTCCCTTTTTTTGGGGCCGCTTCGCAGCCCAACGGGGATAAATCCCCTCGCCACAATGATCGCAGTTAAACGCGGGAAGCGAACAGCGCCTGATGATCACGGCACTGTTGCGCCGTCAGCATGAATACACCATGCCCACCGCGCTCGAATTCGAGCCAGGCGAAGTCGACTTCCGGGTACAGCGCCGAGACGTGAACCTGGCTGTTGCCCACTTCGACAATCAGCAAGCCCTTCTCGGTCAGGTGATCTGCCGCTTCGGCGAGCATGCGACGCACCAGGTTCAAACCATCATCACCGCAGGCCAGGCCCAGCTCCGGTTCGTGCTGGTATTCGTCCGGCATGTCGGCGAAATCTTCCGCATCGACGTAAGGCGGGTTCGACACGATCAGGTCGAAACGCTGACCCGGCAAACCATCGAAACCATCACCCTGAACCGTGTACACCCGCTCATCGACGCCATGGCGCTCGATGTTCTGGTTGGCCACTTCCAGTGCTTCGAACGACAGATCGGCCAACACCACTTCGGCGTTCTGGAACTCGTAGGCACAGGCGATACCGATGCAGCCGGAACCGGTGCACAGGTCGAGAATCCGCGCAGGTTCGGCGCCCAGCCACGGCTCGAAACGTTTTTCGATCAGTTCGCCAATCGGCGAACGCGGGATCAATACGCGCTCATCGACAATGAACGACATGCTGCAAAACCACGCTTCACCCAACAGGTAGGCGGTAGGAATGCGTTCTTCGATACGGCGCTTGAGCATGCGTTGCAGCTTGACCAGCTCGTCTTCTTCAAGATTGCAGTCGAGGTAGCTGTCGGCGATTTCCCACGGCAAGTGCAAGGCACCCAACACCAGCTGACGCGCTTCGTCCCAGGCGTTGTCGGTCCCATGGCCGAAAAACAGATCCTCCCCATGGAAGCGGCTGACGGCCCAACGGATATGGTCACGCAGGGTACGAAGTCGGGAAGTGATCACGAGGCAAACTCCAAAAAAAACGACTGGCGATTCTAACAGCCAAAACGCGTCTCGACGACGCGGGAAAACTACCGGCGCAAATGTAGGACTATTCTATTTTTTCGGCCGGCTATTGAACAAAACGGACCTATTGACAAGGCTGCGAGCCAGAAAAGACGGCGCCTACGATGGTAGCGATTCACAGAAGCGCTCAGCCAGAGGACAATGTCGCAAAAGCCCCACTCGAAGGAGCCCCAGAATGTCCGTTCCAAAAACGATGTTTCAACTCAGCGGCCGCGGTTATGCAGCAGCCGTTCTGAGCCATGCGACCCTTGTCATCATCGATGCCCAGAAAGAATACCTCAGCGGCCCGTTGGCCTTGAGCGGCATGGATGCTGCCGTCGCGAACATCAAGCAACTGGTGGCCGCTGCCCGTGCAGCCGGCCGGCCGATCGTCCATGTCCGCCACCTCGGCACCGTCGGTGGGCTGTTCGATCCGCAAGGTGAGCGCGGTGAGTTCATCCCGGGGCTGGAACCACAGGGCGACGAAACCATCATCGGTAAATTGCTGCCGAGTGCGTTCCACGGCACCGAACTGCTGGAACGCCTGCAGAATCTCGGCTCGCTGGACCTGATCGTGTGCGGTTTCATGAGCCACTCCAGCGTCAGCACCACGGTGCGCGCCGCGAAGAACCTGGGCTTTCGTTGCACGCTGGTGGAAGACGCCTGCGCGACTCGCGACCTGCCTTACAAGGGCGGCGTATTGAGCGCAGACCACGTTCAGCAGACCGAAATGGCGATCATGGCGGACAACTTTGCCACCCTCGCACTGACTCACGGACTGATCTGATCAATGCTCGATGAGCGGTCCATGCCGCCGCTCATCCGCAAAAGCCTATCATTTGCTGTAATTGTCTTAGCCTCAGGAACATCCCGGTCAACTCCCGGTCGAAGGGCCGATACCCATTGAGGAAGGTCGGAATGAAGTTATCCGATGGTTTTGACGCTCGCCGCTTGCGGCCCAAAGGCCAACGCAACTGGCGTTTTCGAATCGGCGCGGCATTTGCTGCCTTGCTGTCGATGTGCGGTGTGTTGCTGGCGATGGCAGGCATAGCCAGCCTGCTTGGCCACGCGCCCGCCCTGGGCGAGTTGAATACCAACCGGGTCGGTTCGGCAGTGATTCTGGCGATTGGCCTGTTCGTGCTGTACCTCGGCGTGTGGCTGTGGCGTCGCTGCCGTCGCCGCTCGCGGCAGTCGCAAGAGCTGAACATCTCCCCGCACTTGATGAAAAAGCACGACTGAGCCGAGCGCTGCGCGTTTTCTCGAGCCCCATTCGCCTCGAGTTGGGTAAACTGGCCGCCCTTCGCGGAGGCTGACATGCAAGACGACGATTTTTCCCTGTTCAAAAGCGCGATCCAAGGCGTCAAGCCGATCAAACACGATCGCGCCGAAACCGGCAAACCCAAAGCTGACCGTGCGCAAATTGCCAAGTTGCGTCAGGCCGCCACCGTTCGCACCGATGCCACCACCGTTGACGGGCTGTCCGATCAGTTCGTTATCGATGTTGGCCCGGAAGACGAGCTGATGTGGGCGCGTGACGGTGTTCAGGAAAGCCAGATGCGCAAGCTCAAGATCGGGCAGATCCCGTTCGAAGGCAGCCTCGACCTCCATGGCATGAGCGTGGAAAAAGCCCGGGAAACTCTCTGGGCGTTTCTGGCCGAAGCGACCAAATTCGAAATCCGTTGCGTGCGCGTCACCCACGGCAAGGCCGTGCGTCTGGACGGCAAGCGGCCGATGATCAAAAGCCATGTCAACACCTGGCTGCGCCAACATTCGCAGGTACTCGGCTTCACCTCGTGCCAAGCGAAACACGGCGGCGCCGGGGCCGTTTATGTGATGCTCAAACGGACCATGATGGAAGGTCGCGACGAGTAAAGCGGTCGCCTGGCAAATTATCGGGATAACGATTTGCAATGATATGGGAGCTCCCGTAATACTCCGCAGATGGAATTTAAAGAACGACTCAAAGCAGCCCGCCAACACGCCAAGCTCAATCAGACCGAGCTTGCCGCGCGCGCCGGCCTGACGCAAACCTCTATCTCCGACCTTGAGCGCGGGAAATCGAAGGCAACAGCCTTTGCTGCCCAGATCGCTTCGGTGTGTGGCGTTTCACCGATGTGGCTGGCTGAAGGTGTCGGTGACATGCTTAAAGGCGTGTCCGATGCTGTTCCGTTGAATCGCATCCCTCCAGGCGTTTCAATGTCAGACATCCAGCCTTGGGACGACAGCACGCCCCTGGATGACGACGAGGTTTATGTCCCCTTCCTGCGTGAAGTTGAGCTGGCGGCCGGTTCAGGCCGTTTCGTGATCGCAGAAAACGACAGCGCCAGGCTGCGTTTCTTCAAGAAAGACTTGCGTCACAACAACGTGCAGTTCAACAACGCCAAGTGCGTGGTGGTGAGCGGAAACAGCATGCTCCCGGTACTGCGCGACGGCGCTACGGTTGGCATGAACGTCGGAAAGAACTCGCTGGGCGACATCGTCGACGGCGAGATGTACGCGATCAACCACAACGGCCAGCTCCGTGTGAAACAGGTCTACCGACTGCCAAGTGGGATCCGCCTCCGCAGTTTCAACCGTGACGAGCATCCAGACGAGGACTACACGTTCGCCGAGATTCAGGAGCAGCAGATTGCGATCCTGGGCCATGTCTTTTGGTGGGCGATGTACTCGCGGTAAATTCATCCAAGAGAAGCCCGCCAAGCGCGGGCTTTTTTGTACCTGAAATATAGGCGCGGAATAAAATATGGGAATACCCATTGACACAAAATATGGGAACGCCCATATTTGTTTTCAAGCCAACGGGAAATCGATCGGAAGCTGCCAGGCATCACTTCTGCCCATTCACTGAGTGGGCAGTGGGATGTAGGCCTGCATCAAACGCAAGGCTCACCAGAGCAAAAAGCGACATCAATGGACTGAGGCAAAAACCATGACTGTAGACATCAGCAACTTCACCATCGCTACCCCGCTTCCAATCTCCGACACCAACCCGATTGCGCTTGAGCTCATCGGCTGGCGGGCACTTCTCGAATGCCCCGACGTCATCTCAATGCTTGAAGATGGTTCGCTGCAGATGACGGCGCCGACACTTGGAGCCTCGAGCAAGAGCACACTACGAACCCGCTGTGAGTGGAAAGAGCCAGGTTACTGGCTGTTCTCCAGCGCAGCGGACCACTGGAACCGACAAGAAATGCGACTGACGAAGGTCAACTCGCTGCAGAAAGTCGTGATCGGCCAGATCCATGTGAAGGATTCAGAGCGACCTCCGGTAAAGGTGTTCTGGAACAAAGGAAAAATCACCATGGGGTTCCGAACCAGTTACCTCCAGGACGATCCGGTCAACTCGACGATTTTGGAGAACGTGCCGCTCGGTGCACTTTTCAAAATCAACATTCACGCCAATTCGAGCGGCGCCGTCTCTGTATCGGCTAGCTGTAACGGCGTTAAATCCACTTCCGCGATCATGCGCCTCGACAACACCTGGGACACGAAAACACTCGCCTTCCACGGTGGTGTGTACAACCAGATCGATTACTCCGACACCACCGACCCGCTAGACGGTTCTGTCTGCATCATCAGCGATCTGTCGATCACTCACGCCTGAGACGACCTGCTCGGCCTGATGAGCAAGACAGGCTTAAGGGAAGCATCACTGCTGCACCTTGGCGACAGGGTGTAGCGGGATGCGCAAACCCGAAATGACCGATTTGGGGATTCGCGCCCGCCGGCAATACAACTGCCGGCACACATACGCTACCATGTGCCCCATGTCGGGGATGAACCCTGCGTTTATTGCCACTCAGCTCGGTCATAGCGTTCAGATATTGCTATCGACCTGCACCCGATGGATCAACGCCAGCACCGACTGGGGTGAGCCCGGGAAGATTGAAAAGAGCTTGATTGGTACACAATTGGTACAGACAGAAACAGTACCCCTCTGAAACCCGTATGGAATCAGCCTCTGTGACACTGGAACAGAACTACACCGCGATTCTCGGCCAACTGGGCGAGGACGTCTCCCGCGAGGGCCTGCTCGACACGCCAAAACGTGCCGCCAAAGCCATGCAGTACCTCTGCCGCGGTTATGAACAAACACTGGAAGAGGTCACCAACGGTGCCTTGTTCAGCTCCGACAACAGCGAAATGGTGCTGGTGAAGGACATCGAGCTCTACTCGTTGTGCGAACACCACCTGCTGCCGTTTATCGGCAAGGCTCACGTCGCCTACATCCCGAGCGGCAAGGTATTGGGCCTGTCGAAAGTCGCGCGGATCGTCGATATGTACGCCCGCCGCCTGCAGATCCAGGAAAACCTCAGCCGCCAGATCGCCGATGCGGTCCAGCAAGTCACCGGCGCCCTGGGCGTTGCGGTGGTGATCGAGGCCAAGCACATGTGCATGATGATGCGCGGTGTAGAGAAACAGAACTCGTCGATGATCACGTCGGTGATGCTGGGTGAGTTCCGCGAAAACGCGGCTACTCGCAGCGAGTTTCTCAGTCTGATCAAGTAATTTGCGGCAGAAGAAAACCGGCATTCTTCGCCGGTTTGCATGTGACTGGTTCTCACCAGAATCACATAAAAAACAAGGGCTTGCAGCGATGCAGGCCCTTATCGTTTCTGGTCAGGGTACGGCGGGGATACGCTGCCGCTGGTCGGAATCTATCGGGGCGCAGATTCCGCCCGTGCTGGTTGTCCCAGGCCGGCCAAAAGCAGACCTATGGTCTTGCTTAAGAAACCGAGGTCTGTTCACCATATACGCCAAGCAGCTTGGCCGGAGGACATAATGAAAAAAATCATTTGTGCATTGTGCTTAGTATCGTTTTCAGCCTTCGCTGAAGAAGAATGGAGAAGCATAAACTCTTGGCTCAACGATGGGTTCGCTCAAGCCTATGTAACTCATCAAGACGAGAGCACTAAATCAATTCAGGCTGGAATTGGTGATAGCCCAACAGGGATGCAGATAGTAGAGTTCAGATTCTACGACTCAGCGCGTGATAACTGTATTACACCGGCCAGCCATGAGTTAAGTGATGTAATTATACAAATTAATGGGCAGAGAGTAAAAATGAAGGCCGGATGTAAAAGATTGGGTATTATGGGCGTGCTTCGATATTTTGCGTCCACTAAAGAAGGTAATTCTTACTTGGTCAACGCATTTAAAAAAGGAGAGCCAGTGCTAGTTAACATACAAGGCTACCATATTAAAATCCCAGCAGAAGGATTTGATGTCGCATGGAAAGCTTATGGCGGTGATGCAATATAGTTAGCCCCGGCAAGGTTCAGCACTCGGTAAGCCGCCTGGCTTTCGTGGATGGCAGCTAGGGGTCGTGTGCGCCCGGTCGCCAAGGGAGCGATGCAGGCCCTTGACGTTTCTGGTGCCGCCTATGGCAAATAGGCGGTGTCCTGCTACCTTCACCGCTGTCGGGCTTGCCGTCACCCCAATCGCGTTTCTCTCTGGGCGATGTCGCGTTTGCAGCAACCACGTCTAAGCTAGACAAGACGACATCCTCTCGCGACAGGGTATGCCGCCTAATAGGAGTTATGCACTTAATAAGAGGAGCATCATGAACACCCCTAATTTTCTCTTAGTCTGCTGTGCAGTTTTTATAGCTGGATGCGCAACTACCGCAAAATATGAGGCCAAGCTAGCCTCTTGGGTTGGCTCGCCTGAGGGTGATCTCATACTAAGCTGGGGGGCGCCTCAACAAGTCTATGACACGGACGGCGGTATAAAATACTTAACCTACTCAAGTTCGCGTCAAGTTTACATCCCAGGCACAGCTCCAACATACACAACAAATTACAACCCCTACTCCAACAGTGCCACCACCACAAGTTTAGGAGGCACCCCAGCACAAACTTATAACATGGGATGCCAAACAACCTTTCAGGTTTCCAACGGAACAATTTCCAGCTGGAGCTGGAAGGGGAACGATTGCACATCACAGTAGTTGCCACGCAGGTTGGGTTTGGACTTCGGGTCACGACACATAGCGGACTCCATCAGGTGACTTACAGCAGTTCCCGGCGGCGCGACAACATCCGGTCACGCTGGGCCGTTCTAGGATCACGGTCAGCGGAGCCGGGGCGCTGGACGGTGCCGCCTTGTTCACCGGGACCGCCACGGTAATCCGCGATGGTTGCTTCATGCGTCTCGCGGATCAGCTACTACGTAAAAGCGGATAAAACATTCTTTTAGCGGCATTCATCGCCGGTTTTTTTTCGTCCGTGAAAATCAGGTAAGCTGCGCGCCTTCTGTTTGCCCCTGTGAGGCTTATACCGTGTTCGTTAAAGCACTTCGTGTCGGCCTTGGCCAACTGATCATCTTCATCGACTTCATTACCCGCCCAGGCAAAAAGCAGCGCCCTGCCGCCGCTCAGGCTCAGGTCGAGACGGCCGCCAAGGACCTGACCCTGTATCAGTTCCACGCCTGCCCGTTCTGCGTGAAAACCCGTCGCACCCTGCGCCGCTTGAACGTGCCGGTGGCCTTGCGCGACGCGAAGAACAACGAACAGGATCGCCAGGCCCTGCTGGAACAGGGCGGCAAGATCAAGGTGCCGTGCCTGCGCATCGAAGAGAATGGCCAGACGACCTGGATGTATGAGTCCAAGGTGATCATCGATTATCTGGACAAGCGGTTTGCCGCCGCCTGAAACCGTACAGATTTCGGATAAAAATAAACCGGCCCATTGGCCGGTTTATTTGTTTCTGCACCCTCTCGCATCAGCTGCTTCAGGCTGCTTTTACCGCCTGGGCCTTACGCACCACCGCTGCCAGCCGCTTGAGCCCTTCGTCCAGCCGTGCCGGGTCGATGTGGCTGAAGTTCAGGCGCAAATACCCCGGATTGCTGGCCGGTTCGGGGAAGAACGGCTCGCCCGGCATGAACGCCACATCCGCTGCCAGTGCAGCCTTGAGCAGCGTACGCGTGTCCAGCGGCTGCTTGAGCGTCAGCCAGAAAAACAGCCCACCCTGCGGCACATTCCAGTCCGCCAAATCCGCAAAATGCGTTTCCAGGGCTGACTGGAACGCGTCCCGACGAACCCGGTAGAAGTCCCGCAGCTCGCTCAAGTGATGCTGGAATTTGTCGGTGCCGATCCACTGCAGCGCTTGCCACTGGCCCAAGCGATTGGTGTGCAGGTCGGCCGATTGCTTGAGTTTCAGCAAGTGCGGGAAGAGATCCGGACTGGCGATCAGATAACCGATTCGCAATCCGGGCAACAGGGTTTTCGATACGGTGCCGGTGTAGATCCAGCTGGCCTTTTTCAAGCGACTGACAATCGGCGTGGCGCTGCCGCCATCAAACGTCAGCTCGCGGTAAGGCTCGTCTTCGATCAAGGTCACGCCGAACTCATCGAGCAATGCTGCCACGGCATCGCGTTTGGCTTCGCTGTAGCGCACGGCCGAAGGATTCTGAAAAGTCGGGATCAGGTAGATGAACGCCGGACGGTGTTTCTCCAGACGAGTACGCAACTGCGCCAGGTTCGGGCCATCAGCCTCCAGCGGGACAGTGATGCAGTCGGCGCCGAACAGCTGAAAAATCTGCAACGCCGCCAGATAAGTCGGCGCTTCGAGCAAAATCTCGGTGCCGTTGTCGATGTACAGCTTGGCCGCCAGATCGAGGGTTTGCTGGGAGCCGCTGACCACTAACACCTGACTCGCCTCGCAGGGTACGCCCAGCGCCCGCGCCTCTGCTGCCAGCGCTTCACGCAGCGCCGGCTCACCTTCGCTCATGCCGTATTGGCCCATGGACAGCGGCATGTCGGCCCACTCGACTTTTGGCAGCATGGCTTCGGCGGGCAAGCCGCCGGCGAACGACATTACTTCCGGGCGCTGGGCGGCGGCGAGAATTTCACGGATCAAAGAACTTTTAAGGCGCGAGACACGTTCGGAAAATGCCATGGGGGGTCACCGGTAGCGAGGCCTGAGGAAAATGAGTCAAACTGATTGACCGAAATTACGACAGACCGGACGGATACGTCAACATGCTTGACCTTAAAAACCCTGCGACTCAGCAACAGGCGATGGAAGCGTTTTTCTTCGGTTATCAGGCATTCACCGCGAAAGCCGACGAAATGCTCGAGCGGCGCGGTTTGAGCCGGGTGCATCAGCGCATTGTGTTTTTTATCGCGCGCTACCCGAACTTGAGCGTCAAGGAGTTGCTGGCGTTGCTCGGGGTAACGAAGCAGGCGCTGAACATTCCGCTGCGCCAGTTGGTGGAGATGCATCTGGTGAACAGTGTCGCGTCCGAAACCGACAAGCGTAAGCGGTTGCTGGAGCTGACCGACGATGGTGCGCGGTTTGAGCAGTCGTTGCGGCGTGAGCAGGTGAAATTGCTGGAGCGGGTATTTGCCGAGGCCGGGGAGACGGCGGTGAATGGGTGGCTGGCGGTGAATCTGGCTTTAGGAAAAACCCAAGCGCCAACCGAGTAACCGATCGTCTATAGCCGATATATCCCGATCAACAAACTTTTCGTCTACAAAATCAAAAACATTATTTGCTTTATTTGTATACAAAAGCATAATCCACTTCGTGCGAGTTCCTGACCAAGAGATCAACAAATTCGCAAGTACCTCAAAGGGTCGCTGCCACCCTCATGGGTCCGGCCCTGGAAATAACAATAAAACTCTTGAGGAGTATTCGCTGTGGAAAGCCGCAAATCCGAAGCCCCGACGCTGGAACTCTCGCCGCCATTACGCAATGGCTGGCTGGAGCGCATCTTCAAACTCAGCTTGCATGGCACCACGGTGAAGACCGAGTTGATTGCCGGTCTGACAACCTTCATCACCATGGCCTACATCATCTTCGTCAACCCCAACATCATGGCCGACGCCGGGATCGATCACGGTGCCGCGTTCGTCGCTACTTGCATCGCCGCCGCGCTGGGTTGCCTGTTGATGGGCCTGTACGCCAACTGGCCGGTCGGCCTTGCGCCGGGCATGGGCCTGAACGCCTTCTTCACTTACACCGTGGTCGGCACCATGGGCTACAACTGGGAAACCGCCCTTGGCGCGGTGTTCGTGTCCGGTGTGTTGTTCATGTTCCTGACCTTTTCGCGGATCCGCGAATGGCTGCTCAATAGCATCCCGGTCAGTTTGCGTTTTGCCATGGGCGCCGGTGTAGGCCTGTTTCTGGGGCTGATCGGCTTGAAAACCGCGGGCATCGTGGTCGACAGCCCGGCCACCCTGATCAAGCTCGGTTCCCTGCGCGAACCTGGCCCGCTGCTGGCCGCCATCTGCTTCCTGATGATTGCCGTGCTCAGCTACCACAAAGTGTTCGGTGCAATTCTCATAAGTATCATCACCGTGACTCTGGCCGGTTGGGGCCTGGGCCTGGTGCACTACGAGGGCATCATGTCTGCCCCGCCGAGCCTGGCACCAACCTGGATGGCGATGAATGTCGCCGGCGTATTCAACGTCAGCATGATCAGCGTGGTACTCGCTTTCCTCTTCGTGCACATGTTCGACACCGCCGGCACCCTGATGGGCGTCGCCCAGCGCGCCGGTCTGGTGAATGCTGACGGCAAAATCGAAAACCTCTCCCGCGCTATGAAAGCCGACAGTGCTTCCAGCGTATTTGGTGCGGTGGTCGGTGTTCCGCCAGTCACCAGCTACGTGGAAAGTGCCGCTGGCGTAGCGGCAGGTGGTCGGACTGGTCTTACCGCCGTGACCGTAGGTGTGCTATTTATTGCCGCAATGTTTTTCGCACCGCTGGCTGGCATGATCCCCGCTTACGCAACCGCCGGTGCGCTGATTTATGTAGCGATGCTGATGATGGGCGGCATGGCGCACATCGAATGGGACGAAGCGACCGACAGCATTCCGGCGATCGTTACCGCGATCATGATGCCGCTGACCTTCTCGGTCGCCGACGGCATTGCGCTGGGCTTCATCACTTACGTGGTACTGAAAGCCTGTACCGGTAAGCACAAGGAAATTTCCGTCAGCCTGTGGGTGCTCTGCGCGATCTTCATCGCCAAGTTCATTTTCTTGTAAGCCGTCTACGTTTCAAAAACAGTGTTTCAAAACAGCCTCACCCCGTCGGGTGAGGCTTTTGTGCAAATGGAGGAAAGTGATGAGTCTGGAAACCTGGCTGCTGTTCAGCGGCGCTGCGCTGGTGGTAATCCTGATCCCGGGGCCACTGTCTTTGCTGATGATCAGCAACAGTCTGAATTTCGGTTTGCGTCGTTCTTACCCGGCGTTTCTGGGTGGCGTGATTGCGTCGATCTGCTTGCTCAGTGCGTCGGCGCTGGGTTTGGGCGCCTTGCTGCTGGCATCGGAACAGTTGTTCAGCGCGCTGAAGATCGTCGGGGCGCTGTACCTGTTCTACCTGGCCTGGCAGAGCTGGCAGCAATCACGCCAGCCCTCCCACGGCGCTGAAGTGCCCCAGGCTGCGCCGGTTCCGCGCTTTCGTGCACTGTTCGGGCGCGCGTTTATGTTGGGCGCCAGCAACCCGAAAGACATTTTGTTCTTCGCCGCTTTCCTCCCGCAATTCCTCAGTGCCGAGCAGCCGTTCCTGCCGCAGTTGCTGATGATGATTGCGACCTGGACCGTGCTGGATTTGCTGTGCAAGTTGGCTTATGGGCTGGGTGCTCACGGGGCGGCGCGGTATCTGCGCAGCGGCAAGGGACAGAGCTGGTTTAACCGGGTGAGTGCGGGGTTGTTCAGTGGTGCCGGTGCTGCGTCTCTGTTGAGCCGTTAGTAAAGCAAGATCAAAAGATCGCAGCCTCGTTTCACTCGACAGCTCCTACAGGAAACCGCGATCCCCTGTAGGAGCTGTCGAGTGAAACGAGGCTGCGATCTTTTGACTTTCCCAAAGGCAAAAAAAAGCCCGCAGTGTGAGCGGGCGAAAGACCAAAGAAGCTTATGCGCAGGATTCTGGGGGGAAAGTCCTAGCTTCCTCTGTAGGTCGAATAGCTGTACGGCGAAATCAGCAACGGCACGTGGTAGTGGTCCTGTTCCGCAGAGATGCCAAACCGCAGCACCACCACATCCAGGAACGCGGGTTCTGGCAGCTGAACGCCACGGGCGCGGTAGTAATCGCCCGCATGAAACTGAACCTGATAGACCCCTGAACGGTAGTCATCGCCTTGCAGCAGCGGTGCATCGACCCGGCCATCGCTGTTGGTTATCGCAGTGGCGACCAATTCCAGCTGCGAACCTTCTACGCGATACAACTCGACCTTGATCGAGCTGCCCGGGCAACCGTGTGCAGCGTCCAAAACGTGTGTAGTCAAACGTCCCATTGATTCTGCGCGCCTGCCTGCGTGGAGCAGTCAGACCTCGCGCCTCCCGAAGTCAGTTGAAAAGGAGACCGCACCGATTCGGAGCACGAAACGCTGCGGCGAGCGACTGATTAAGACACTTTTCAAAAAAATTGTACACAATAAAAACAACATATTTACCGCTATACCCGTCATTCAGTGATTCCCGCCGAATCTACCGCCGCGCCATAGAATCAGAGGACCTTCCATCCATTAGCTGACCAATCAGGCAGGTTTCTTGCAATAACATGTGAAGATGACAGTTTTGAAAAATGCAAAAAAACAGGCTTACAAAGTTGATATAAAGTTGTATACAATCAGCCCATCGCTGTGACGCCAGCCTGTCATCACATTGCAGGCCGCCACACAACCCTGACCTTGAACAAGTCGAACGAATAAGAAGGAAGACTGCAGTGAGCGCTGACTACCCACGCGACCTGATCGGTTACGGCAGTAACCCTCCTCACCCACACTGGCCGGGCAATGCCCGCATCGCCTTGTCCTTCGTGCTCAATTACGAAGAAGGCGGCGAGCGCAATATCCTGCACGGCGATAAAGAATCCGAAGCCTTCCTTTCGGAAATGGTCTCGGCGCAGCCGCTGCAAGGCGCGCGCAACATGAGCATGGAATCCCTTTACGAGTATGGCAGCCGTGCCGGCGTCTGGCGGGTTCTGAAACTGTTCAAGGAATTCGACATTCCGCTGACCATCTTCGCCGTGGCCATGGCCGCCCAGCGCCACCCGGACGTGATCCGCGCGATGGTCGATGCCGGACACGAGATCTGCAGCCACGGCTACCGCTGGATCGACTATCAGTACATGGACGAAGCGCAGGAACGCGAGCACATGCTCGAAGCGATCCGCGTCCTCACCGAAATCACCGGCGAACGTCCGCTCGGCTGGTACACCGGCCGCACCGGTCCGAACACTCGCCGACTGGTGATGGAAGAAGGCGGTTTCCTCTACGACTGCGATACCTACGACGACGACCTGCCCTACTGGGAACCGAACAACCCGACCGGCAAGCCGCACCTGGTGATTCCGTACACGCTGGACACCAACGACATGCGCTTCACCCAGGTCCAGGGTTTCAACAAGGGCGACGATTTCTTTGAATACCTCAAAGACGCCTTCGACGTGCTGTATGCCGAAGGCGCCGAAGCACCGAAGATGTTGTCGATCGGCCTGCACTGCCGTCTGATTGGCCGTCCGGCGCGTCTGGCCTCGCTCAAACGCTTTATCGAATACGCTAAAAGTCATGAACAGGTGTGGTTCAGCCGTCGCGTCGACATCGCTCGCCACTGGCACGAAACCCACCCGTATCAAGGGGCCACGAAATGAGTCAGTTCCAAACCCTGAAACCATCGAACCTGAGCCGCGACGCGTTTGTCGCCGCTTTCGCCGACATCTACGAACATTCGCCATGGGTGGCCGAAAAGGCCTTCGACCTGGGCCAGGACGCTTCGATCGACGAGATCGAAACCCTGCACCAGCGCATGAGCGACATCCTGTTGAGCGCCGATCATGAAAGCCAATTGGCACTGATCAACGCTCACCCGGACCTGGCCGGCAAAGCCGCCGTCCAGGGCCAGCTTACCGCTGCCAGCACTGAAGAACAGTCTGGCGCGGGTATCCACCAATGCACGGCCGAAGAGTTCCAGCGCTTCACCGAGCTGAACGACGCCTACAAAGCCAAGTTCAAGTTTCCCTTCATCATGGCGGTAAAAGGCAGCAACCGGCATCAGATCCTCGCGGCGTTCGAAACGCGTATTCACAACCCGGAAGACACCGAGTTCAAGTGCGCGCTGGCGGAGATCAACAAGATCGCCCTGTTCCGATTACTGACCCTTTAGCGAGCAGCCCTTGTGAAAAACCCCGAGTGTTCTTAAACGCAAAAAGCACCCAGGGCTCCTGCGAGCATCCCAAGCCAACTAATTAAAGGCAGACAAGAAGAATGAAAGCTTACGCCGTACCTTTCGAGAAGTTCGTCAACCTGGCCGACGCCCGCCTGGGCACCAAAATCATCTCGGTCACCGATGACTGGTTCGCTGATGCCAACCGCCTGTTCCAGCCGACCCCGGCTGTGTGGAAGGAGGGCGTGTTCGATGACAACGGCAAGTGGATGGACGGCTGGGAGTCGCGCCGCAAGCGCTTCGAAGGCTACGACAGCGCCGTGATCCGCCTGGGCGTACCGGGTTCGATCAAAGGCGTGGACATCGACACTTCATTCTTCACCGGCAACTTCCCGCCGTCGGCCTCCCTGGAAGCGTGCTTCCTGGCCTCGGGCGAGCCAGACGAAAACACCCAGTGGACTGAAGTGCTGTCCGCCGTCGAGCTGCAAGGCAACAGCCACCACTACCACGAAATCAACAACGACCAGGCGTTCAGTCACCTGCGCTTCAACATCTACCCGGATGGCGGCGTAGCCCGTCTGCGTGTTTACGGTATTCCGTTCCGCGACTGGTCGGCTGTGGGCGACAACGAGCAAGTTGACCTGGCCGCAGCCCTGAACGGTGGTCGCGCCCTCGCCTGCTCCGACGAACACTTCGGTCGCATGAGCAACATCCTCAACCCGGGCCGTGGCATCAACATGGGCGACGGCTGGGAAACCGCACGTCGTCGCACGCCAGGCAATGACTGGGTCATCGTCGCGCTGGGCCATGCCGGCGAAATCGAGAAAGTCATCGTCGACACCCTGCACTTCAAGGGCAACTACCCGGACACGTGCTCGATCCAGGGCGCGTTCGTGAAGGGTGGTACCGACAGCCAGATCGAAACCCAATCGCTGTTCTGGCGCGAATTGCTGCCGGCGCAGAAACTGGAAATGCACGCCGAACACACCTTCGCCGAGCAGATCAAGGCGCTGGGCCCGATCACTCACATCCGCCTGAACGTGTTCCCGGATGGTGGTGTGAGCCGCCTGCGGGTATTGGGCAAGGTCGCGAAGTAAGCGCTGAACCCTGTGGCGAGGGAGCTCGCTCCCGCTGGGCTGCGCAGCGGCCCAAAAAGCTTGGGAGCGCTGCGCACTCCAGCGGGAGCAAGCTCCCTCGCCACAAAAGCAGTACAAACAACACAGAACTCGGAAAAGAAGACCAGCATGCGCACATTGACGATTGAACCGCTGACCAAAGAAGCCTTCGCCCCTTTCGGTGACGTGATCGAAACCGACGGCAGCGATCACTTCATGATCAACAACGGTTCGACCATGCGCTTCCACAAACTGGCGACGGTGGAAACCGCTACGCCGGCGGACAACGCGATCATCAGCATCTTCCGCGCCGACGCGCAGGACATGCCGCTGACCGTCTGCATGCTGGAGCGTCACCCGCTGGGCAGCCAGGCTTTCATTCCGCTGCTCGGCAACCCTTTTCTGATCGTGGTCGCGCCACTTGGCGATGAACCTGTATCAGGCTTGGTCCGCGCCTTCGTCACCAACGGCAGGCAGGGCATTAATTACCATCGCGGCGTTTGGCACCATCCGGTGCTGACGATCGAAAAGCGGGATGACTTCCTGGTGGTTGATCGCAGTGGCACAGGCAATAACTGCGATGAGCATTTTTTCAAAGAGGATGAGCGTTTGATCCTCGCCCCCCACCAATAAGAGAAGGTCTGATCACTCGACAACAGAGTGACAGGCGAGAGGTAAAGACTGTGGAAGCACATCTGTTGGAATGGCTGAACCTGAGCGTGCGCTGGGTTCACATGATTACTGGCGTGGCCTGGATCGGCGCGTCGTTCTATTTCGTCTGGCTGGAAAACAACCTCAATCGGGTCAACCCGAAAAGTGGTCTGGCGGGCGATTTGTGGGCGATCCACGGCGGCGGTATCTATCACCTGGAAAAATACAAACTGGCTCCACCGACCATGCCGGACAACCTGCACTGGTTCAAATGGGAAGCCTACTTCACCTGGATGTCGGGGATCGCGCTGCTGTGCGTGGTGTTCTACTCCAACCCGACGCTGTACCTGCTGGCACCGGGCAGCAGCCTGACCGGCCCTGAAGGGGTCGCGCTGGGCATTGCCTCGTTGTTCGTCGGCTGGTTCGTCTACTCCTTCCTTTGCGACTCGGCCCTGGGTAAACGCCCTGCCCTGCTCGGCTTCATCCTGTTCGTGCTGATCATTGGCGCCGCTTACGGCTTCAGCAAAGTGTTCAGCGGTCGTGGTGCGTACCTGCACGTCGGCGCGATCATCGGCACCATCATGGTCGGCAACGTGTTCCGCATCATCATGCCGGCGCAGCGCGCACTGGTTGCCGCGATTGCCGAAAACCGCACGCCGGATCCGGCGCTGCCGGCCAAAGGCTTGCTGCGTTCGCGTCACAACAACTACTTCACCTTGCCGGTGCTGTTCATCATGATCAGCAACCACTTTCCGAGCACCTACGGCAGCCAATACAACTGGCTGATCCTGGCCGGGATCGCGGTGTTGGCGGTGTTGGTGCGTCACTACTTCAACACCCGTCATGACAGCCACAAATTTGCCTGGACCCTGCCCGTTGCGGCAGTCGGCATGATCTGCCTGGCTTACGTGACTGGCCCGGCGCAGATGCCCAGCGCACCTGAAGTGGCCAAGGCGCCTGGCACCATCGAGTACCAGCCGCTGCCGGAGACCGCTCTTGGTGGTGGTGTGAAACCTGAAGCGGCGAAACCTGCTGCACCTGCCGCAGCACCGGCTCAGGCGTCCAACGCCGGCCCCGGTTTCGACAAGGTGCACAGCGTGATTCAGGAACGTTGCGCGGTCTGCCACTCGGCCAAACCGACCAGCCCGCTGTTCAGCGCTGCACCGGCCGGCGTGATGTTCGATACCCCCGAGCAGATCCGTCAGAACGCGGCGCGCATCCAGGCTCAAGCCGTCACCAGCCAGATCATGCCACTGGGCAACATCACCCAGATGACCCAGCAGGAACGTGACCTGATCGGCGCCTGGATTGTTCAGGGAGCTCCAACCAACTAACCGTTGAAAAGCTTCGCGAGCAGGCTCGCTCCCACAGGTTTTGCATTGCTTGTGTGGGAGCGAGCTTGCTCGCGATTGGCCGCACCGCGGTCAACCTGATGCACAAAATCACAAGAATAAAAAAGATCCGAGGTGTTGCATGTCCGAGCTATCCAAAGCACGCATCCCCGACGCACCCGCCATTCAGCGTTTGCCCCTTTTGCAACTGATCCTGGTCGGACTGCAACACGTTCTGCTGATGTACGGCGGAGCGATCGCGGTGCCGCTGATCATCGGACAGGCCGCTGGCCTGAGTCGTGAAGAAATCGCCTTCCTGATCAACGCCGACCTGCTGGTGGCCGGGATCGCTACCATCGTGCAGTCGCTGGGCATCGGCCCCATGGGCATTCGTATGCCGGTGATGATGGGCGCCAGTTTCGCCGCCGTCGGCAGCATGGTCGCCATGGCCGGCATGCCGGGCATCGGTCTGCAAGGGATCTTCGGTGCAACCATCGCCGCCGGATTCTTCGGCATGATCATCGCGCCATTCATGTCCAAAGTCGTACGCTTCTTCCCGCCTCTGGTGACCGGCACAGTCATCACCTCGATCGGTTTGTCGCTGTTCCCCGTGGCTGTCAACTGGGCGGGTGGCGGTGCGGGCGCCGCTCAATTCGGCTCACCGATTTACCTGGCCATCGCCGCGCTGGTGCTGGCCACCATTCTGTTGGTCCACCGCTTCATGCGCGGTTTCTGGGTCAACATTTCGGTGCTGATCGGCATGTGCCTGGGTTACGTGCTCTGCGGCCTGATCGGCATGGTCGACCTGAGCGGCATGGCCCAGGCGCCATGGCTGCAATTCGTGACCCCGCTGCATTTCGGCATGCCAAAGTTCGAACTCGCACCGATCCTTTCCATGTGCCTGGTGGTGGTGATCATCTTCGTCGAGTCCACCGGGATGTTCCTGGCGCTGGGTAAAATCACCGGCCAGGACGTCTGCCCACGGATGCTGCGTCGCGGTTTGTTGTGTGATGCCGGCGCCTCGTTCTTTGCCGGTTTCTTCAACACCTTCACCCACTCCTCCTTCGCGCAGAATATCGGCCTGGTGCAGATGACCGGCGTGCGTTGCCGCTCGGTGACCATCGTCGCCGGCGGTTTGCTGGTGGTGTTGAGTTTGCTGCCGAAAGCCGCGTTTCTGGTGGCTTCGATTCCGCCCGCCGTACTGGGCGGCGCCGCCATTGCGATGTTCGGCATGGTCGCCGCCACCGGCATCAAGATTCTTCAGGAAGCCGACATCGGTGACCGTCGCAACCAGTTGCTGGTGGCGGTGAGCATCGGCATGGGGCTGATTCCGGTGGTCCGTCCGGAATTCTTCGCCCACCTGCCGCTGTGGATGAGCCCGATCACCCACAGCGGAATCGCCATGGCCACGCTGAGTGCGCTGTCGCTGAACCTGCTGTTCAACATCCTCGGCGGCGCCGAACGCGCGGCCATCAACGACTGCCACGCGCACCCGCATTAACTGACTAAAGCCACAAAACCTGTGGGAGCGGGCCTGCTCCCACAGGTCAGCGGCTGCCTGTGCCTCAAACAATAAAAACAAGAGGGAGCAACAGATGATTCGGACACAGACAAACATGCTGTTGGGCGGTGGTCTATTGGCCGCCAGTCAGGCCATGGCCGGCGATTTACTGCTGTGGCAGACCAACAGCCTGAGCTATCTGTATGGCAAGGATTTTGCGGTCAACCCGTCGATCCAGCAGACGATAACCTTTGAGCACGCCGACCGCTGGAAGTACGGCGACAACTTCCTGTTCGTCGACAGCACTTACTACAACGGCGAGAAAGACCGGAACAAAGGCGTTCACGCCTATTACGGCGAGTTCAGTCCGCGCCTGTCTTTCGGCAAAATCCTCGACCGCCGTTTCGAATTCGGTCCGATCAAGGACGTGTTGCTGGCCATGACCTACGAGAATGGCGAAGACGACACCGAGGCCTATCTGATCGGCCCCGGTTTCGACCTCGCGGTACCGGGCTTCAATTTTTTCACCTTGAACTTCTACTATCGCCAGACCGAAGGCTCGCGTCCCGGCGACGATGTCTGGCAGATCACGCCAGCCTGGTCCTACACCCTGCCATTGGGCAACTCGAACCTGTTGATCGACGGCTACATCGACTGGGTCGTGGATAACGACCAGAACTCACATGGCACCTACCACGCCAATCTGCACTTCAACCCGCAGATCAAGTACGACCTGGGCAAAGCCCTGGGCTGGCGGGAGAAACAGGTGTACGTCGGCGTCGAGTACAGCTACTGGAAAGACAAATACGGCATCGAGAACACCGCCAACTTCGACACTAATGAGAACACCACCAGCCTGCTGCTGAAGGTGCATTTCTAGATGGCCCGCAACCGTGCTCCAAACCTGTCGTCGGTGCGCTGTTGCGGGGCACTTGAGACCTGGCCAAGGAGTCAGTATTCTCCGCGGCCGCCCGAATCTGGTCTAAAAAAAAGCCCGGATTTAATTCCTGACCAGAAAGCCAACTTATCCCGGCACTGGACGGTACCAAGGCACTCCAAAACCACTCTCAATCGACCGCTCTTGAGCCGCCGAACGGGAGTTTTTTGGCTTTTCAAAAGCCTTGGCTCAGCTCTTGCTAACAGCACTGAAGCTGACCGATTGGATGATTTTTACAGCGACAGAAAAAGGCGCCACACCAGAGCGCCGACCTTAGAAAAATAACGTGGAACCACCTACTTTTTGGGAGCAACCGAATGAAACGTACGTGCACTAGCCTGATGCTGGCGGGATCTTTGCTGGCCGGGGGCCAGGCCATGGCCGGCGACTTGCTGCAATGGCAGAACAACAGCCTGTCCTACTTGTATGGCAAGGACTTCCAGGTCAATCCGCGCATTCAGCAGACGGTGACCTTCGAACACGTCGATGGCTGGAAATACGGTGACAACTTCATGTTCATCGACAAGATTTTCTACAACGGCAAGGAAGATTACTACGCCGGTGAGAACAGCTACTACGGTGAAATCAGCCCGCGCCTTTCGTTCGGCAAGATCTTCGATCAGAAACTCGAGTTCGGCCCGATCAAAGATGTGCTGCTGGCCATGACTTACGAGTTCGGTGAAGACGATACCGAGTCCTACCTGGTCGGTCCTGCTTTTGACCTGGCGATCCCGGGCTTCGATTACTTCCAGTTGAACTTCTACAACCGTCACACCGAAGGCGACCGTCCGGGTGACAACATCTGGCAGATCACCCCGGTCTGGTCCTACACCATCCCGGTGGGCGATTCGAACATCCTGATCGACGGTTTCATGGACTGGGTGGTCGACAACGACGTCAACAAAAAAGGCGAATACCACGCCAACCTGCACTTCAATCCACAAGTCAAATACGACTTGGGCAAGGCGCTGAACCTTGGCGAAAAGCAGTTGTACGTTGGCGTCGAGTATGACTACTGGAAAAACAAGTACGGTATTGAAGACAGTCAGGGCTTCAAAACCGATCAGAGCACCACGAGCTTCCTGGTGAAGTTCCACTTCTGATTTAAAGTCAAAAGATCGCGGCCTTCGGCAGTTCCTACAGGGAGATGCGTTCCTATGTAGGAGCTGGCGCAGCCTGCGATCTTTGCTTTATGACAATCCCAGAAACCGGGACAACTCATCCCGCTTGGCCAACGCATCCCGCCGCCCCAAATCAATCAATTCGCTGCAATACCCCGCCTCGAACAGCAGATAACTCAGCACCCCCGCCCCGCTCGTCTTGGTCGCCCCCGGCCCGCGCAGAAACAGGCGCAGCGCTGCCGGTAATTCCTGCCGATGCCGCGCCGCAATCTCATCGATCGGTTGACTCGGCGAAATCACCAGCACGTCCACCGGCGCAACACCCAGCGCGCGAGTCGGCGTGCCATCGGGCAGCAGATGACTGAACTGATTGAGCCGCTGCAGCAACTCGATATCGCTTTCCAGGCTGTCAATGAACGTGCTGTTGAGCATGTGCCCACCGATCTGCGCCAGGCTCGGCTGCTGGCCAGTGTAGGCGCGCAGCAGCGGTTGTTCCGGGTCGACGCCGCGGGGGTTGCCGCTGACGCCCACCACCAGCACTCGGCTGGCGCCCAGGTGCAGCGCCGGACTGATCGGTGCCGACTGACGTACCGCGCCGTCGCCGAAATACTCTTCACCGATTTTCACTGGCGCAAACAACAGCGGAATGGCGGAGCTGGCCAGCAAGTGGTCGACGGTCAATTGCGTGGGGACGCCGATTCGCCGATGGCGCAACCAGGCATTGATGGTGCCGCCGCCCTGATAAAAGGTCACCGCCTGACCGGACTCGTAGCCAAACGCAGTCACCGCAACCGCCTGCAACTGCTTCTGTGCAATGGCCTCGGCAATCCCGCTCATCTGCAGTTTGTCGTCGAGCAATCCGCGCAGCGGCGAACTGTTGAGCAACGCCACCGGCACCTGAGCGCCAATCCCGAGCAAACTGTGGGTGACAAAACGGCTGGCCTGGTGGATCACGCCCGGCCAGTCGCTGCGCAGCACCAGATGACTGCGAAAGCCCTGCCAGAAGGCTGTCAGACGTTGAATTGCACCACGAAAATCCATCGCTCCACTGGCGAGGCTGACCGCGTTGATTGCGCCGGCCGAGGTGCCGACGATCACCGGAAACGGATTGCTCGCGCCGACCGGCAACAGCTCGGCAATCGCCGCCAGCACACCGACCTGATAAGCCGCCCGAGCCCCGCCGCCGGAAAGAATCAACCCTGTAACCGGTTCAGCAGGACTCATCGCAACACTCCATGGTGCTTATAAGGACGGTGGTTCAACCGCGTTTTGCGTACAGCTTCGGCTCACCCGGCGGACGGCTCTTGAAGCGACGATGGGCCCAGAGGTATTGCTCTGGACATTCACGCAAGACGCCTTCGATCCATTGATTGATCCGCAGGCAATCGGCCTCTTCGGTTTCGCCGGGGAAACCCTCGAGCGGTGCATGAATCACCAGTCGATAACCGCTGCCGTCCGCCAGACGCTCCTGAGTGAACGGCACCACCAGCGCCTTGCCCAACCGCGCAAACTTGCTGGTGGCGGTGACGGTCGCGGCTTGAATCCCGAACAGCGGCACGAAGATACTTTGCTTGGCGCCATAGTCCTGATCCGGTGCGTACCAGATTGCCCGGCCTGCCCGCAGCAATTTGAGCATGCCGCGCACGTCGTCGCGCTCCACTGCCAGCGAGTCGACGTTGTGCCGCTCGCGACCCAGGCGCTGGACGTAGTCGAACAACGGATTTTTGTGTTCGCGGTACATGCCATCAATGGTGTGCTGCTGGCCGAGCAACGCCGCGCCGATTTCCAGCGTGGTGAAATGAACGGCCATCAGGATCACGCCTTTGCCGTCGCGCTGGGCTTTTTTCAAATGCTCCAGGCCTTCGACGTGAGCCAGCTTCGCCAGACGCTCGCGCGACCACCACCAGCTCATCGCCATTTCGAAAAACGCGATGCCTGTTGAGGCGAAGTTTTCCTTGAGCAGGCGCTTACGCTCGGCAGCGGTTTTTTCAGGGAAACACAGTTCGAGATTGCGCTTGGCAATGCGCCGTCTGTCGCCCGCTGCTCGATACATCAATGCACCCAGGGCGCGACCAATCGACAGCAACGCCGGATACGGCAGCTGGACAATCAGCCACAACAGCCCCAAGCCACACCACAGCGGCCAGAAACGTGGAGATAGAAATGCTGTTCGAAAACGCGGGCGATCCATTAAAGGTTCCGGAAAGACAATGGCCGCGCATTCTACATCGTTCGACCCGGCTTGCGGCTCGCGGGCGTTCTCGTTATAAGTCTCGGCACTTTTAGTGACAAGTCGTTGTATGCCGACCATGAGCCAAACCGAACCGCTAGACCAAGATCCCGTGTTCCAGCTGAAGGGCAGCATGCTCGCCATTACGGTGCTGGAACTGGCCCGTAACGACCTCGAGAACCTCGATCGTCAACTGGCCGCCAAGGTCGCCCAGGCGCCTAACTTCTTTAGTAACGCGCCACTGGTGCTGGCCCTGGACAAACTCCCGGCCAGCGAAGGTGCGGTCGATCTGCCGGGCCTGATGCGCGTCTGCCGCCAACATGGCCTGCGCACCCTGGCGATCCGTGCCAGCCGCATCGAAGACATCGCCGCGGCCATCGCGGTCGACCTGCCGGTGCTGCCACCGTCCGGCGCCCGTGAGCGCCCGCTTGACCCGCTCGAAGGCCAAATCAAGAAAAAACCGGAAAAACCGCCGGAGCCGACGATCAAGCCAACGAAGATCATCACCTCGCCCGTACGCGGTGGGCAGCAGATTTATGCCCAGGGCTGCGATCTGGTGGTGATCTCGTCGGTCAGCCCGGGGGCGGAACTTCTCGCCGACGGGAACATCCATGTATACGGCCCGATGCGTGGCCGAGTGTTGGCCGGCGTCAAAGGCGACACGAAAGCCAGGATTTTCTGTCAGCAAATGAGCGCTGAACTGGTCTCCATCGCAGGCCACTACAAGGTTTCGGAGGATCTGCGTCGCGACCCTTTGTGGGGCGCGGGTGTACAGGTCAGCCTGTCGGGCGATGTGTTGAACATCATTCGTCTTTAACGGATACTGCCGCATTTTCCAAGCATCTCTAAAACGTAGCGAAAACGGCTCAAACGAAGTAGGAAAAAGGCCAAAAGCAGTGTTTACCGGGGGTAGGCATCGCTCAAAACCGAATTCCAGCCAAGGCTGTCCGACTGCAGTAGTTTTTAAAAGAGATGTTTTTCAGGGGCTAACAAGTCCTTTTTCCTTAGGGGTGAAACACCTTGGCCAAGATTCTCGTGGTTACATCCGGCAAGGGTGGTGTGGGTAAGACCACCACCAGCGCCGCTATCGGTACCGGCCTCGCTCTGCGCGGCCACAAAACAGTGATCGTCGACTTCGACGTGGGCTTGCGTAACCTTGACCTGATCATGGGTTGCGAGCGCCGCGTGGTGTATGACTTCGTCAACGTGGTAAACGGCGAAGCCAACCTGCAACAAGCCCTGATCAAAGACAAACGCCTGGAAAACCTCTACGTACTGGCCGCCAGTCAGACCCGCGACAAAGACGCGCTGACCGTGGAAGGCGTGGAAAAAGTGTTGATGGCGCTGAAAGAAGACTTCGAATACGTGGTCTGCGACTCTCCGGCCGGCATCGAAAAAGGCGCCCACCTGGCCATGTACTTCGCAGACGAAGCGATTATCGTGACCAACCCGGAAGTGTCCTCGGTTCGTGACTCGGACCGCATGCTCGGCCTGCTGGCCAGCAAATCGCGCCGCGCTGAAAAGGGCGAAGACCCGATCAAGGAACACCTGCTGCTGACCCGCTACAACCCGCAACGGGTCAGTGACGGCGAGATGCTCGGCGTCGAAGACGTCAAAGAGATTCTGGCGGTCGCCCTGCTGGGTGTCATTCCGGAATCCCAAGCGGTACTCAAGGCTTCCAACTCGGGCGTGCCGGTCATTCTCGATGACCAGAGCGATGCCGGTCAGGCATACAGCGATGCGGTCGATCGTCTGCTGGGAAAAAACGTGGAGCATCGTTTTCTCGATGTAACGAAGAAGGGATTCTTCGAGCGCCTGTTTGGAGGTAGATAATGAATCTTTTTGACTTCTTTCGTGCCAGCAAAAAGGTCAGCACCGCGTCGGTAGCGAAAGAGCGTCTGCAGATCATCGTGGCGCACGAACGCGGCCAACGCAGTACACCGGACTACCTGCCAGCCTTGCAGAAGGAATTGGTCGAGGTCATCCGCAAGTACGTCAATATCGGGTCCGATGACGTGCACGTCGCTCTGGAAAACCAGGGCAGTTGCTCGATTCTGGAACTCAATATCACCCTGCCAGACCGCTGAGTCGATCCGGCTGGAGCCACGGCGGCTCAGGCCCCTTCTGTTAATGGAAGGGGCCTGAGTCGCCGTTGGCGTTTGTTACGAGGCTGTTTTAATGCCGCTGTCCAACATCCGCATCATCCATCAGGACGCCGCCGTACTGGTGGTGAACAAACCGACCCTGCTGCTCTCCGTCCCTGGGCGGGCCGATGACAACAAGGACTGCCTGATTACCCGCCTGCAGGAAAACGGCTACCCGGAAGCACGAATCGTCCATCGGCTGGACTGGGAAACTTCCGGCATTATTCTGTTGGCCCGTGATCCGGACACGCATCGCGAGCTGTCTCGGCAATTTCATGACCGCGAAACCGAAAAGGCCTACACCGCCCTGTGCTGGGGTCAGCCGGAACTGGACAGTGGCAGCATCGATCTGCCCTTGCGCTACGACCCACCGACCAAGCCACGCCATGTGGTGGACCATGAATTGGGCAAACACGCCCTGACCTTCTGGCGCGTACTGGAGCGTTGCGGCGATTGGTGTCGTGTCGAATTGACGCCGATCACCGGCCGCTCCCATCAGTTGCGCGTGCACATGCTTTCCATCGGCCACCCACTGCTGGGTGACGGGCTGTATGCCCACGAGCAAGCATTGGCGGCCTGGCCACGACTATGTTTGCACGCGAGCATGCTGAGCTTCACTCACCCGCAAAGCGGCGAACGCTTGCGCTTCGAGTGTCCTGCTCCTTTTTAAGCAACCGGCGAACCAAAAAACGCCCTTCCATTGAAGGGCGTTTTTTATTTCTTGTTACAAATCGACGTGAACATGGCGTGAAAATATTGTCATGAATTTGTAATGAAACGTAAAATAACCGCACTTTGTTTTCAGGCAGGAAGCCCTTGTGCTCAGCAACAAGACATTCCAAGACGACTTCCCGTTCACCTTCTGCCTGTTCAACACCACGCTGCACCTTAGCGAGCAGCCTTCAGCCGAAGCACAACAGGCGCTTGAACAGCTCATACACAAACGACGCGCCCGCAAGCTCCCCCGTGCGAGCGCGCCGCTGGTCTCCGGCGATTCGCCGCTGTTTGCCAAGGTCCACACGCTGGATACCTTGAAGGCAAAAGTGCGGGTCACCTTTGGCAAACCACAGCGCAATGGCCGATTCGACTGGCCGCTGGAAGAGTTGATCAATACGCTCGAAGCACAACGCCGTGGCGTACAAATGCCGCCGCTGCAAGGGTTCGGTTACACCAAGGACCGACTGGGGCTGACCCAGGAGTATTTCATTATCACGCGCCTGCTCGACGATCATATCGACGGTGTGCAATGGCTTAAACGCAACCCGGACAGCGTCGAAACATTCATTCTCGATGCCTTCGAATTGCTGAGCTCCTTGTCACGCAAGAACATCACGCACATGGATTTCTGGGCTGGAAACATCATGACCCCGGAAACGTCGCGGACCCCACTCAAAGCCATCGACTTTGAAAACTGCTTTGTCGGGCAGACAAACCATCAAAGCGAAACCCTCGGTTTTCAACTGGGCTTTTTCTATCGCCGGGACATCTATAAGTTCATCACCGAAGCCGCCTATGACCGACTGGTGGACGAATACATTCGACAGATCCCGGGCATCTCGAAGGAAAAATTCAACGAAGTGTACCTCGCGAGCAAACATGAATATGTAGGCCGCAAGCAACGTCGCGAAGTGTTCCTCAATGGCAAGCTGATCACCGGTTGACTCATCCTCTTCGCCAATCGGCAGCTGGCGTACGTCGAACGGCATTGTCTCTGCAATGCCGTGAGCCAATACGTTAAACTTGCGCCATTGCTGTCTGGAGCTACTTATGCGCGAAGAGTTGAACCAAGGCCTGATCGATTTCCTCAAGGCCTCCCCTACCCCATTCCATGCCACCGCCAGCCTTGTTCAGCGCCTGGAAGCGGCGGGCTATCAACGCCTTGACGAGCGCGAGCCATGGACCACCGAAGCCAACGGTCGTTACTACGTCACCCGTAACGACTCGTCGATCGTTGCGTTCAAGATGGGCCGTCATTCGCCCCTGCACGGCGGCATTCGCCTGGTTGGCGCGCACACCGACAGCCCGTGCCTGCGGGTCAAACCCCAGCCGGAACTGCAACGCCAGGGCTTCTGGCAACTGGGCGTCGAAGTCTATGGCGGTGCACTGCTGGCGCCATGGTTCGACCGCGACCTGTCCCTGGCCGGCCGCGTGACCTTCCGCCGTGACGGCAAGGTCGAGAGCCAGCTGGTCGACTTCAAGGCGCCGATCGCCATCATCCCGAACCTGGCCATTCACCTGAACCGTGAAGCCAACATGGGCTGGGCGATCAACGCCCAGACCGAACTGCCGCCAATCCTTGCGCAATTTGCCGGTGACGAGCGCGTGGACTTCCGTGCCGTGCTCACCGATCAACTCGCCCGCGAACACGGCCTGAACGCTGACGTGGTGCTCGACTATGAGCTGAGCTTCTACGACACCCAAAGCGCTGCGGTCATCGGCCTGCATGGCGACTTTATCGCCGGCGCACGCCTGGACAATTTGCTGTCGTGCTACGCCGGCCTGCAAGCCTTGCTGACCACCGAAACCGACGAAACCTGCGTGCTGGTCTGCAACGATCACGAAGAAGTCGGCTCCTGTTCAGCCTGCGGTGCCGACGGCCCGATGCTTGAGCAAACACTGCGTCGTCTGTTGCCCGAAGGTGATGAATTCGTCCGCACCATTCAGAAATCCCTGCTGGTCTCGGCTGACAACGCCCACGGCGTGCACCCCAACTACGCTGACAAGCACGATGCCAATCACGGCCCGAAACTCAACGCCGGCCCGGTGATCAAGGTCAACAGCAACCAGCGCTACGCCACCAACAGCGAAACCGCCGGGTTCTTCCGCCACCTGTGCATGGCCGAAGAAGTGCCGGTGCAGAGCTTCGTAGTGCGCAGCGACATGGGTTGCGGCTCGACCATCGGCCCGATCACCGCCAGCCACCTGGGCGTGCGCACCGTGGACATCGGCCTGCCAACCTTCGCCATGCACTCGATCCGTGAACTGTGCGGCAGCCATGACCTGGCGCACCTGGTCAAAGTGTTGAGCGCGTTTTACGCCTGCCGCGAGCTGCCATAACCCGTGCAGGAGCTGGTAGGAGCTGTCGAGAGAAACGAGGCTGCGATCTTTTGATCTTGTTTTTAAATAGCAAAGTCAAAAGATCGCAGCCTCGTTTCACTCGACAGCTCCTACACTTTCAATACCCCTTTCGACAAGGCAGTCGCTCATGATCTCGATGTCTTCATTTCACGCCATGCTGATCCCGATTCTTGCCGGGATGATCATGCTGGCAATCGGCTTCAATTTTCGCGACAAGAACATCGGCGTGTTCGCGATGTGGATCGGCATGTTGATGATCCTCGCCACCGTGGTGTTCAAGATCCTCGCCAAACTCAACGAATAAATCCTCACCCTGGCTCGCATTGATTTTGGCGGGCTCGTACACTCGGCCGATCCGCTCATCCCGAGGTTGACCGCCTAGTGTTCGCTCGCCTTTTTGCCCTGCCGTGTTTATTCCTTGTCTGCCTCATGACGCTGCTGCCGATGGCGCCCGCCCAGGCGGTCGGCTTGCCTGGCCTGCTCAACAGCTCGGCAAAACAGCCTGAGGCGCAAGAGCCCTTGGGGCAATCCCTGGACGAAGTCATCAAGTCGCTGGAGAACGATCAGCAACGCACCAAATTGCTGGCGGATTTGAAGAAGCTGCGCGATGTCACCAAAAAAGCCCAGCCGGCCACCGAAGTAGGCGTCCTGGGACTGATCGGTGGCACCCTGGCCAGTTTCGAAAAACAGTTTTCAGGCGCCGACAGCCCTCTCACTCGCTGGTCCGAAGAGTTCAAACTGGCTGAGGATGAACTGACAGCGCTGGTGCTGCCAGCCAATGAATGGCTGCCGATCATCTTTGCCTTTGCCATGATCCTGATGCTCTGGAGTTTGCTGGCCGCCGCGCTGATCTGGGTCAGCCACCGGGTGCGGATGCGCTTCGGCCTGACCGAAGAACTGCCGCAGCACCCCAAGGCCCTGGACATGCTGCGCTTCGCCCTGCGCAAACTCGGGCCGTGGCTGATTGCTTTGGTGATGACGGTCTACATGAGCTACGCCCTGCCCTCGTCACTGGGCAAAAGCCTGGCGATGGTGCTGGCTTATGCGCTGGTGGTCGGCACCTGTTTTTCGGCGATCTGCGTGATCGCCTTTTCGCTGCTCGACGGCCCACACCGCCATCGCGCCCTGTACATCCTGCGGCATCAAGCCTTTCGGCCGCTGTGGCTGATCGGCAGTTTCGCAGCCTTCGGTGAAGCCCTGAGCGATCCGCGACTGGTCGAAAGCCTTGGCACTCATCTGGCGCACACCGCCGCGACGGTCGCCAACGTACTGGCAGCGTTGTCTACGGGGCTGTTCATCCTGCGGTTCCGGCGCCCGATCGCCCACTTGATTCGCAACCAACCGCTGTCCCGACGCCTGACCCGCCGCGCCCTCAGCGACACGATCGAGATTCTCGGCACCTTTTGGTACATGCCGGCGCTGGTGCTGGTGGGTATTTCGCTGTTCGCCACGTTCGTCTCGGCCGGCGATACCAGCACCGCGTTGCGTCAGTCGCTGATCTGCACGGTGCTGCTGGTGTTGTGCATGGTCATCAACGGCCTCGTGCGCCGCCATTCACTCAAACCACAGCGCGGCGTGAAGCATCATGCGCTGTATTCGGAGCGCCTGAAAAGCTTCTTCTACACACTCGCTCATTTGGTGGTGTGGCTCGCGTTCATCGAACTCGGCCTGCGGGTCTGGGGCATGTCGCTGATCCGCTTCACCGAAGGCGAAGGTCATGAAGTCAGCGTCAAACTGTTCAGCCTTGGCGGCACGCTGATTTTTGCCTGGCTGATCTGGATTCTCAGCGACACCGCCGTGCACCACGCCCTCACCCGCTCGCGCAAAGGCCTGGCAAATGCCCGCGCGCAGACAATGATGCCGCTGATCCGCAACGTGTTGTTCGTAGCGATTTTCATCATTGCGCTGATCGTCGCCCTGGCGAACATGGGCATGAACGTCACACCATTGCTGGCCGGTGCCGGCGTGATCGGTCTGGCCATCGGTTTCGGTGCACAGTCGCTGGTGGCGGACCTGATCACCGGGCTGTTCATCATCATCGAAGACTCGCTGGCCATCGACGACTACGTGGACGTTGGCGGCCACTTGGGCACCGTCGAAGGGCTGACCATTCGTACCGTGCGCCTGCGGGACATCGACGGCATCGTCCATACCATTCCGTTCAGCGAAATCAAAAGCATCAAGAACTACTCCCGGGAATTCGGCTACGCGATTTTCCGGGTGGCGATACCTTCCAACATGGACATCGATAACGCGATCAAACTGATGCGCGACGTCGGTCAGAAGATGCGCAGCGACCCACTGCAACGGCGCAACATCTGGTCGCCACTGGAGATTCAGGGTGTCGAGAGCTTCGAGTCAGGCAACGCGATTCTTCGTGCCCGGTTCAAGACCGCACCCATCAAGCAATGGGAAGTGTCCCGAGCGTTCAACCTGTCACTCAAACGGCACCTGGACGAAGCCGGACTCGACCTGGCGACGCCACGCATGAGCGTGCATGTAGTGACGGCAAGCGGCGGCCAAGTGGCGGACTAAATCTGTAGCAGCTGCCGAGCCTGCGAGGCTGCGTTCGGCTGCGAAGCAGTCGTGAAATCAGACACCGCAATCTTGCTGATACACCGTGCATACAGGGATTACGACTGCTACGCCGCCGAACGCAGCCTCGCAGGCTCGACAGCTGCTACAAACGGCAGACAAAAAAAATCCCCGAACCAGTCGGGGATTTTTTATGTTCGATCAATCAGCCCGAGAGCGGATCAATCTTCGCGATAGCGACGCAGCTTCAACTGCTTACCGGCAACGCGAGTGTCCTTCAGCTTGGTCAGCAGACGCTCCAGACCATCTTCCGGTAGCTCAACGAGGCTGAAGCTGTCACGCACCTGGATGCGACCGATTGCTTCGCGAGCCAGACCACCCTCATTGAGGATAGCGCCCAGCAGGTTCTTGGCAGCGATACCATCACGCGCACCCAGCGCGGTACGGCAACGAGCACGACCTTCGGCCAATGGAACCGGAGCACGACGCTCACGATCACCACGGTCCGGACGATCACCGGTACGCTCTGGACGATCGCCACGCGGTGCGTTGTTCGGCACCAGTGGACGTTCTTTCTCGATGGCAGCCAGGGTCAACGCTTGAGCGTTGGTTGCCTTGCGCAGCAGAGCAGCGGCCAGTGCACGCGGGGTGCAACCGATGTCGGCAGTCAGGCGATCCAGCAGATCACCGTGAGTCGATTCGGCATCAGCCACCAGCGGCGACAGGCTGTTGGTCAGTTTCTTGATGCGAGCATCGAGAACGGCCTGAGCGTCCGGCAGGCGAACTTCGGCAACTTTCTGACCGGTTACACGCTCGATCACTTGCAGCATACGGCGCTCACGCGGAGTCACCAGCAGCAGTGCACGACCTTCGCGACCGGCACGGCCGGTACGGCCGATACGGTGAACGTAGGACTCTGGATCGTACGGCATGTCAACGTTGAACACGTGAGTGATGCGCGGAACGTCCAGGCCACGAGCAGCAACGTCGGTCGCAACAACGATGTCCAGACGGCCATCCTTGAGGGATTCGATCACGCGCTCACGTTGGTTCTGAGCAATGTCACCGTTCAGCGCAGCGGCTTTGTAGCCTTTGGCTTCCAGGGCACTGGCCAGGTCCAGGGTCGCTTGCTTGGTGCGCACGAACATGATCAGGGCGTCGAAATCTTCAACTTCCAGCAGGCTCAATACAGCCGAGGTCTTCTGGTCAGCGTGAACCAACAGGTGAGCCTGTTCGATCGCGGTAACGGTCTGAGTCTTGGTCTGGATCTTCACGTGTTGCGGATCGCGCAGATGGCGTTCGGCAATGGCACGGATCGACTGCGGCAAGGTAGCCGAGAACAATACGGTCTGACGGGTTGGAGGCAAGGCCTTGAAGATAACTTCGAGGTCGTCCATGAAACCCAGTTTCAACATTTCGTCCGCTTCATCGAGAACCAGGTGGTTCACGGTCGACAGAACTTTTTCGTCGCGACGCAGGTGGTCGCACAGACGGCCCGGCGTGGCGACAACGATCTGTGCGCCATTACGGATTGCTTTCAGTTGTGGACCCATAGGGGCGCCGCCGTAAACGGCCACAACGGTAACGCCCGGCATTTGCTTGGCGTAGGTTTCGAAAGCGGTTGCTACTTGCAGCGCCAACTCACGGGTTGGCGCCAGGATCAGGGCTTGCGGCTCGCGCTTGGCAGGATCGATGCGATGCAGGATCGGCAGGGCGAACGCAGCGGTTTTACCCGTACCGGTTTGCGCCTGACCAATCATGTCGTGGCCGGCCATGATGATCGGGATCGATTGCTGCTGAATAGCCGAAGGCTCTTCGTAGCCAGTCGCGATGACGGCTGCAAGAATATTCGGATTAAGATTAAAAGCGGCGAAGCCGCCGGTTTCCTGGGTCATGGGTCTGCCTCTAAGTGCATCCGCAAAGACCCATGCTCCAAAGCTGCGCATGCCGTGTAAGACTCAAGAGTCGCCCTGGCTGCTTTGTCGGCGGGGATTTGCGAAAACGAATGAATGAAAAAGATTCGTCAAGGGAGAGTCCGCTGTGCGGACGTGCAGCCGAAGCTGACTTCGGGGAATTGCGCTACCTAAACGCGGCCCGGTTAAAGGCCGGCGCGCACTATACCGGAATTAGCCCAAAAAGGGAGCATTATTTGTCGGAAAACTGACGGATACACCGTTATGTCACAGGCTTTGCGGATAATCGTGCAACGGTCTATTTTTCAAAGGCCCGGCCCTGCTGGCGATGGCGCTAAAACGGTTCATCGTTATCAGGCAGACCTGCTGTCTCACATACCCCTACCCACCCCTTCCCGCCCGAGGAAATACTCCATGAATCAGCCCTGCTCCAGTCGCGTGAGCCGTGAACGGCACGGTCATGTCCTGATGATCGGCCTGGATCGGGTGGCCAAACGCAACGCCTTCGATCTCGACCTGCTCAACGAACTGAGCCTGGCCTATGGCGAGTTCGAGGCCGACAGCGAGGCGCGGGTGGCGGTGGTGTTCGGCCATGGAGAGCATTTCACCGCAGGACTGGACCTGGTCAGTGCCAGCGCGGCCCTGGCCGAAGACTGGCAGACACCGCCCGGCGGCTGCGATCCGTGGGGTGTATTTGCTGGCCCCAGAGTCAGCAAACCGGTGATTGTCGCCGCGCAAGGCTACTGCCTGACCATCGGTATCGAATTGATGCTGGCCGCCGATATCAATCTGTGCGCCAGCAACACCCGCTTCGCCCAGAAAGAAGTGCAACGCGGGGTCTTCCCGTTCGGCGGCGCCACATTACGCCTGCATCAGGTCGCTGGCTGGGGCAATGCCATGCGTTGGCTGCTGACCGGCGATGAATTCGATGCGCATGAGGCGTTGCACCTGGGGTTGGTGCAGGAAGTCATGGCCAGCGAGGATCTGCTACCACGGGCGATTGAGCTGGCTGAGCGGATTGCCCGGCAAGCGCCGCTTGGGGTTCAGGCGACGCTGATGTCTGCAAGACAGGCGCGTTATGAAGGGGAAACAGCGGCGGCGCGGGGTTTGCAGCCGCTGGCGAAGAAGCTGCTGGCCAGTGAGGATGCCAAGGAAGGCGTTCGGTCGATGATCGAGAAGCGGCCGGGTGTGTTCAAGGGCTGCTGACGTTCAACCGGTGGTGAGGGGGTTCTGTGGCGAGGGGATTTATCCCCGTTGGGCTGCGAAGCAGCCCCAAAACCATTCAACCCGGTGGTAACAGCTAAACCGCATCAGCCGGATTTTACGACTGCTGCGCAGCCCAACGGGGATAAATCCCCTCGCCACAGGTGACCTCATCGCATCAAGTCGCCGGGCGGATTGCCTTGATCAACGACTGCAACGAATACCCCAACCGCGGCGCCAGCCCTTCGGCCCGGGCGATCAAGCCGTCCATGTCCAGCTCCTGATCCAGCTCCGAAGGCACTAGCAGAATCACGTTGCCCTCCTTCACCGGCAGTTCCCAGTAATGCCGGTGATAGAGCCCGCGAAACAATGCGGCGCCCAACGGTTTGCCATCATCGGTGGCCCACTGATTGATCACTAGCCAGCCACCCGGGTTCAGGCGTTTTTGACAGTTTTCCAGGAAATTCCACGCCAGATGCCCGACACCCGGCCCGACATCGGTATAAAGGTCGACGAAAATCAGATCCGCCGGCTCAGCGGTATCGAGTAGTTTCAGCGCATCGCCCACCCGGATATACAGTCGCGGATCGTCATCCAGCCCAAGGTATTCGATGGCCAGGCGTGGCACGTCCGGACGCAGCTCGATGGCTTCGACGTCTTCCAGCGGCAGGAACTTGAGGCAGGCCTGGGTCAGGGTGCCAGCACCGAGGCCGAGGAACAGCGCGCTTTCCGGCTGCTCGTGGCACAACGCGCCAATCAGCATCGCCCGGGTGTAATCGTATTCGAGCCAGCTCGGGTCAGCCGTGAACACGCAGCTCTGTTCGATGGCATCACCGAACTCGAGAAAACGGTAATCGGCCACTTCCAGCACGCGAATCACGCCGAACTCATCCTGTACCTCGGCGAGCAGATGCTCGACGCGCTCCTCAGTCATTTCGTCTCCTGATCGTCACCGGACCCGGCAACGCAATAAAACCGCGGAGTGGCGCGGCAAAAGCGCGATTGTCCGCGAAGCGACGGGAACAGGTCACGCACTAATTGCTGATAACATGACCGTCCGAGCGTAAAACACTAGAGACCGTGATGAGCCAACCCTGGAGCCCTGACAGCTGGCGCGCCCTGCCGATCCAGCAACAACCCCACTACCCCGACGCAGCGCATTTGCTACACGTCGAGCAAACGCTGGCCAGTTATCCGCCGCTGGTGTTTGCCGGTGAAGCCCGGGAGTTGCGCCGTCAGTTTGCCGAAGTGACCCAGGGCCGCGCGTTTCTGCTGCAGGGCGGCGACTGCGCCGAAAGCTTCGCCGAGTTCTCCGCCGCGAAAATCCGCGACACCTTTAAAGTCCTGCTGCAAATGGCGATCGTCATGACCTTCGCCGCCGGTTGCCCGGTGGTCAAGGTCGGGCGCATGGCAGGGCAATTCGCCAAGCCGCGTTCGGCCAACGATGAAACCATCGACGGCGTAACCCTGCCGGCCTACCGTGGCGACATCGTCAACGGCATCGGTTTCGACGAAAAAAGCCGCGTGCCGGACCCGGAGCGCTTGCTCCAGTCCTACCACCAGTCCACCGCGACCCTGAACCTGTTGCGCGCCTTCGCCCAGGGCGGTTTTGCCGACCTGCATCAGGTGCACAAGTGGAACCTGGACTTCATCGCCAACTCGGCGCTGGCGGAAAAGTACAGCCACCTGGCCGATCGCATCGACGAAACCCTGGCGTTCATGCGCGCCTGCGGCATGGACAGCTCGCCGCAACTGCGCGAAACCAGTTTCTTCACCGCCCACGAAGCGCTCCTGCTGAACTACGAAGAAGCCTTCGTGCGTCGTGACAGCCTGACCAACGATTACTACGATTGCTCGGCGCACATGTTGTGGATCGGCGACCGCACCCGTCAGCTCGACGGTGCTCACGTCGAATTCCTGCGTGGCGTGAACAACCCGATCGGGGTCAAAGTCGGCCCGAGCATGAACCCCGAAGACCTGATTCGCCTGATCGATGTGCTCAACCCGGACAACGATCCGGGTCGTCTGAACCTGATTGCGCGGATGGGTGCGAACAAGGTCGGCGATCACCTGCCGCAACTGATCCGTGCCGTGCAACGCGAAGGCAAGCAAGTGCTGTGGAGTTCCGACCCGATGCACGGCAACACCATCAAGGCGAGCAGCGGCTACAAGACCCGCGACTTTGCGCAGATCCTTGGCGAAGTGAAGCAGTTCTTCCAGGTTCACGAAGCGGAAGGCACGTATGCCGGCGGCATCCACATCGAGATGACCGGACAGAATGTCACCGAGTGCATTGGCGGTGCGCGGCCGATTACCGAAGACGGGTTGTCGGACCGGTATCACACCCATTGCGACCCGCGGATGAATGCCGATCAGTCGCTGGAGTTGGCGTTTTTGATTGCCGAGACGTTGAAGCAAGTCCGCCGTTAAATCGCAGCGCCCCCTTCGCGAGCAAGCCCGCTCCCACAGTTGACCGAGTTGTCCATACGGACGCGGTCTAATGTGGGAGCGAGCCTGCTCGCGATGGCGTCAACTCAATCAGCGCCAATCGTTGCCAATGCCACCCGCAACCGAGCCGCACTCGCCCGCGGGCAATTCAACTGAACCCGCTCAAGCCCCAGCCAATCCGCCATCCGCCGCAGATTCACCGCCAACGCGGTCATCCCCTCCTCATCCAGCCCCGGCTCTTCCTCATGCACGGCGTGCACCGCCAGCCTGCCCAACGCCCGCTCGGCGCGCAGGTCCACACGCGCGGCAATCCGTTCATTGTGCAAAAACGGCAGCACGTAATAGCCGTAGACCCGCTTGTCCTGCGGCGTATAAATCTCCAGCCGATAGCGGAAATCGAACAGACGCTCGGTGCGACTGCGCTCCCAGATCAGTGAGTCGAAGGGTGAAAGCAAGGCGCTAGCCTCAACCTTGCGCGGCACTTTTGGCTCCGGCAGACAATAGGCCGGTTGCCGCCAGCCCTGGACTTCACAAGCCAGCAATTCACCGGCCTCCACCAGTTCCGCCAAGCGCGGACGGGCATCACCGGGGCTCAAACGAAAGTAATCGCGCAGGTCTTTTTCTGTTCCGACGCCCAAGGCTGTCGCGGCATGCAGCAACAAGCCGCGCTGGGCCTCGGCCTCACTCAGCAGCGGCTGTGCAAGAATCGCCGAAGGAATCACCCGCTCCGGCAGATCATAAAGCCGCTCGAACCCGCGCCGCCCGGCCACGGTCACTTCACCGGCGGCGAACAACCATTCCAGCGCATGCTTTTCCGCGCTCCAGTCCCACCAGGGCCCTGCCCGTTCTTGACGGGTCGACAGGCTTCCGGCACCCAATGCGCCCAGCTCCTCAACCGAGGCCAGTACCCGACGAATCGTGTCCTGCTTCTCACGCCCGAAACGTGCCAATTGCTGGTAGATATCTTCACCACGAGTTGCGCGCAGCATTCGCCAGCGCATCAACGGGTACATCGACAAGGGCAGCAACGAGGCTTCATGCCCCCAATACTCGAAGAGCGTGCGCCGCCGGCCCGAACTCCAGGCAGCCTGGTCGAGCAAGTCGGATGAGTAATTGCCGAGGCGGGAAAACAAGGGAAGGTAGTGCGAACGCACCAACGCATTGACCGAATCGATTTGCAGAATGCCCAGCCGCTCGATCAGACGATTGAGCTGAACCGGTTTGATCGCCGCTGGCGGCTGGCGCCCGTTGAATCCTTGGGCGACCAGCGCCAGACGCCGAGCCTGTTTGATGGAAAAGGACAGTGTTGCGGGCATGAGCATCTCCTTGTCTGCTCGCAACCTACCTCACCGGGAGACGGTTTGTGTAGTTGTGTATAACTCATTTGTGCATCGGGTCATCCCAGAATGGGCGGATGGTTTCGTGCTCGACATCCGCACGACTCAGCCCGATGTCCTTCAACGCTTCATCACTCATGCCCGCCAACATTTCACGTTCACGGTGCAGTTCGTACCAGCGATTGAATTTGTGCAGCAAATCAGAGATCAGGTGCACCGAGTGTTTTTCTACGTCGACATAACCTTTTTGACCTTTCATCTTGTTGCCCTCCGTTTGGATGGCTCAAGTGTCGCGCCGGGACTAAGATCAATCCAACGAATGTTTCTTATGTAATACATCTCGGAGATTGATGAATGTCTGCCTACCCGAGTATCGACACCGAAGTGCTGCGCACCTTTGTCGCCATCGCCGACCAGGGCGGCTTTACCCGCGCCGGCGAGTTGGTCAACCGCACTCAATCCGCCGTGAGCATGCAAATGAAGCGGCTGGAAGAGGATGTGGTGCAGCGTCAATTGTTCCAGCGTGACGGACGGCAGGTGCGGCTGACGGCTGAGGGCCAGGTGCTGCTGGGTTATGCCCGGCGCATCCTCAAGTTGCACAGTGAAGTGTTCAACACGTTGCGCGAACCGCACATGGTCGGCATGGTGCGCATTGGCACGCCCGACGATTACGTGATGCGTTTTTTGCCGGGGATTTTGCGGCGATTTGCCCAGACGTATCCGCTGATCCAGATCGAAGTGCACTGCGAATCATCAAAACAATTGCTGCTACGCCAGGACCTGGACTTGACCATCGTCACCCGCGAACCGGGCAACGAGATCGGCCAGTTGCTGCGCAAGGAGCATTTTGTCTGGGCCGAGGCGCAATGCTTCAGCGCTCATGAGCAAACGCCGCTGCCACTGGCGATGTTCAACAGTGATTGCTTCTGCAGGCTGTGGGCCTGCAATGCGCTGGACGCCATGGGTCGCGATTACCGCGTGGCGTACAACAGCGACAGCCTGTCGGCGATCATGGCGGTGGTCAGCGCCGGACTGGCCGTCACCGCGCAACTCGAAAGCCTGATCACGCCCGACATGCGCATACTCGGTGAAGCCGAAGACCTGCCGATTCTGCCCGAGGCCAGCATTATGCTGGTGCGCAACCTGCACAACCCGTCGCCGATCACCGAGTGCCTGGCCGAACACATCGTCGAAGGCTTCAAACTTTAAGGGCGAGCATCACCGCGCAGAACACCAGGAAACCGCAGAACAACCCGCGCAGCAGTCGCTCCGGCAGTGCGTGGGCGATTCTCACACCCCAGCTGATGCTCATCAGACCGCCGACCGCCAAGGGCAGGCCGATCATCCAGTCCACCTGATGGTGCACCGCGTAAGTCACCAGCGTGACACCCGTGCTCGGCAACGCCAGCGCCAGTGACAAACCCTGCGCAACCACCTGACTGGTGCCGAACAGGCTGGTCAGCACCGGCGTTGCCACCACCGCCCCGCCCACGCCAAATAACCCGCCCATGGTGCCGGAGGCGGCACCGAGCACGCCCAGCCATGGCCATGAGTAATTCATCTGCGCAGATGCCGGCGCGTTGGCGGCGAACATTCGCACCAGGTTGTAGGCCGACAGGGCAATCAGGAACGCGACAAATCCGACGCGCATGGTTTGCGCATCAATGCCCACCGCCCAGATCGAGCCGATCCAGGCAAAACAGAACCCCATCGAAGCCAATGGCAGCGCGTGGCGCAATTCAATCCGGTTGCGCTGGTGATAACGCCACAGCGCCAACATCACGTTGGGTACCACCATCACCAGCGCCGTGCCTTGGGCAATCTGCTGATCGAGGCCGAACAACACGCCCAGCAGCGGGATCGCAATCAAACCACCACCAATGCCGAATAACCCACCGAGGGTTCCCAGGGCGGCGCCAAACACCAGGTACATCAAAAACTCAATCACAGGCGATTTTCCCTTCACGTCAGGCTATTCATCCTACGCAGTCGGCGCTGGCGCGGAAACGCACAGCAACGCACAATGGCTGTGCCAACTTCGCACAAGCGCTGACGCCACCATGAACCCCAATCAATTGACCGAACAACTGGGTCTGTTCCTCGACGTGCTGGAAACCGGCAGTTTTTCCGCCGCGTCCCGCCGCCACCCGCTGACCCCTTCGGCGGTGGCCCGGCGCATCGACAGCCTGGAAAACGCCGTTGGTAGCCAGTTGTTCATTCGCAGCACCCACGCGGTGCGCGCAACCCCGGCGGGTTTGGCATTTGCCGAGCGCGCGCGGCGGATCGTGGCAGAACTGCGGCTGGCTCGGGCTGAGGCGGTATCCTTGAGCAGCGCACCGGAAGGCTTGATTCGGATCGATGCACCGGCAGCGTTCGGGCGGCGACATCTGGCGCCGGTGATTGCCGACTTTCTGATGCTCTACCCAGGCCTCGATGTGCAGTTGCACCTGATCGACAGTTTCGTCGACATGCAGGGTTTGAATCTGGGCAAAGTCGATCTGGTGCTGCGCGCCGGACAAATGGCCGATACCCGGCTGGTGGCCACGCCGCTGGCGAGTATGGTGCGCATTGCCTGCGCCAGCCCCGAGTATTTGCAACGGCGTGGTGTGCCGACCGATCCGGCGCAGCTGATTGAACACGACGGGCTCGACTGGGATGGCCTGGCTCCGCCGTTCGCCTGGCGCTTCGAACGGGGCGGGCAGATGCACTTGCACCGCCCGGCGCGCATCCGCATGAGTGCCAACAATGCCGAGGCCTTGGTCTGCGGCGCATTGGCCGGGCTGGGTATCGCACACTTGCCAACCTGGTTGACCAGCGAATACCTGTTACGCGGTGAACTGCTTCCGCTGTTCTGCGAACACGGCCTGCCACCACCGGAAACGACCGGCATTTATGCCTTGCGCCTTGAGCAACAACCCAATCCCCGCAGCCGCTTGTTGCTGGAGTACCTGAAAACCCGCTTCAGCCCGATCCCGCCGTGGGATCTGGCGCTGCAAAGTACTCTCGACCGGCACTAGGCTAGAATTATCTGGTGCATTAAAGATTCGCCCGCTAGATTTATGACGATCACTGATCAAGGCTTCGAAATGACCACCGAGCGCAACACCCCGGATAACTACGAAGAGCTGCTGCTGGACAACCAGATCTGCTTCGCCCTGCATTCCACTTCGCTGCTGATGACCAAGGTCTACAAGCCGCTCTTGCAAGCGCTGGGCCTGACTTATCCGCAGTACTTGGCGATGATGGTGTTGTGGCAAAAGGATGGCTTGACCGTGGGTGAAATCAGCGCGCAACTGCTGACCGATCCTGGCTCACTGACACCGCTGCTGAAACGCCTGGAAGTCGAAGGCCTGCTCAGTCGCACCCGCAGCCGCGAAGACGAGCGGGTGGTGATTGTCGAGCTGACCGAGAAAGGTCGTGCGTTGCGGGACAAGGCCCGTGACATTCCGCAGTGCATCCTCGCCGCCAGCGGTCAGACGCTGGAGCATCTGCAGAAGCTGCAAAACGAACTTCAAGAGCTGCGCAGCAATCTGCGAGACAGCCTGTAATCTTCAAACCACCACAAATCCCCTGTGGGAGCGAGCTTGCTCCCACATTTGTTTTGTGGTGTCCCTTCCGGCCTCGTTCCCCCCGTAAAAAAATTCCTCGCTGAAAATCCTGCTGCAACAGCTCTAGCTCAACACATCTAATCTACGCCCGCCCCTGAAACCAAAATTTCTTCAAAAATTTATCTTGCGCGCTAAATATTCGCGAGCTACATTTATTTCGCACTTACTTAGCGCGCAAACATTTAGCGCAAAACACCAGAATCCGAATGAGGCTCACAGCATGCAAACTCTCTACACCGCAATCGCAACCTCCACTGGCGGCCGTGATGGTCGTGCGGTTTCCAGCGACAACATCCTCGACGTCAAACTCGCCACCCCAAAAGAACTCGGTGGTGCCGGCGGCGCAGCGACCAACCCTGAGCAACTGTTCGCAGCCGGTTACTCCGCCTGCTTCATCGGCGCACTGAAATTCGTCGCCAGCCAGACCAAACGCACCATCCCGAACGACGCTTCGATCACCGCCCACGTCGGCATCGGCCAGATCCCTGGCGGTTTCGGCCTTGATATCGACCTGCACATCAGCTTGCCGGGACTTGAACAGGCCGATGCACAAAGCCTGGTCGACGCTGCACACCAGGTCTGCCCGTACTCCAACGCCACCCGTGGCAACGTCGATGTGCGCCTGCACGTTACCGTCTAACCGCTGATTCCCAGGCCCGAACCAGGAAACGAACATGCGCACTTTCAGTAAAGTCTTGACCGGTACCCTTCTCGCCTTGTCCATCCACAGCGCGTTCGCAAGTGAGGGTGTTGAACACAACACCCAGGCGTTCCTCGACGTTCTGAACGCCGGCACCGGCAAACCGATGGAACAACTCACGCCTAAAGAAGCCCGCGCCGTGCTGGTCGGCGCGCAGGCCGGGGTGAAACTGACGCTGCCAAAAGCTGATGTCAGCGAGAAGACCATTCAAGTCGACGGCCAACCGCTCAACCTGACCATCGTCCGGCCCGCCGGGGTCAAAGGTCCGCTGCCAGTGTTCATGTTCTTTCACGGCGGTGGCTGGGTGCTGGGGGATTTCCCGACCCACGAGCGTCTGGTTCGGGACTTGGTTACCGGTTCGGGGGCGGCGGCGGTGTTCGTCAATTACACCCCGTCACCGGAAGCGCATTACCCGGTGGCGATCAACCAGGCTTACGCCGCAACCCAATGGGTGGCCGAGCACGGTAAAGAGATCAACGTCGACGGCAAACGTCTGGCCGTGGCCGGCAACAGCGTCGGCGGCAACATGGCGGCAGTGGTTGCGCTGATGGCCAAAGACAAGGGCACGCCGGCGATCAAGTTCCAGGTGCTGCTGTGGCCGGTGACTGACGCCAGCTTCGAGACGGCGTCCTACAACCAGTTTGCCGAGGGGCACTTCCTCACCAAAAACATGATGAAGTGGTTCTGGGACAACTACACCACCGACGCCAAGCAGCGTAACGAGATCTATGCCTCGCCGTTGCGGGCGACCGCTGCGCAACTCAAGGGCCTGCCACCTGCCCTGGTGCAAACTGCCGGCGCCGACGTGTTGCGCGATGAAGGTGAAGCCTACGCCCGCAAACTCGACGAAGCTGGGGTGCCGGTCACTGCAGTTCGCTACAACGGCATGATCCACGACTACGGTTTGCTCAACGTGGTGAGCCAAGTGCCAGCGGTGCGTTCGGCGATGCTGCAAGCCTCCGAAGAACTCAAACAACACCTGAAGAAATAACGCAGTAAAAATGTGGGAGCGGGCTTGCTCGCGAAGGCGGTACATCAGTCAACATTATTGTCGACCGACACACCGCTTTCGCGAGCAAGCCCGCTCCCACAGGGGGTTTGCAGCATTCCCCAAGATATCGGCAGGTACAAAAAAGCCCGACTCAATGGTCGGGCTTTTTCATTCCTGAAGCAGTGCTTATTTAGCACGGCCTTTGTAGGAACCGCCTTCGCGGGTATCGATTTCGATCTTGTCACCGATTTCGATGAAGTCAGCAACTTGCAGCTCAGTACCGTTGCTCAGCTTGGCAGGCTTCATCACCTTGCCGGAAGTGTCGCCGCGAGCCGAACCTTCGGTGTAGTCAACTACACGCACGATGGTGGTCGGCAGTTCTACGGAAACCAGACGCTCTTCGAAGAAGATCGCTTCGCAAACATCGGTCATGCCTTCTTCAACGAAAGGCAGAACGGCTTCGATGTCTTCAGCGTTCAGCTCGTACATGGTGTAGTCGGTGGTGTCCATGAACGTGTAGGTGTCGCCGCTGATGAAGGACAGGGTCGCTTCTTTGCGGTCGAGGATTACGTCGTCCAGCTTGTCGTCGGCGCTGTAAACGATCTCGGTCTTGTAACCGGTCAGCAGGTTTTTCAGCTTGGTCTTCATGATTGCGCTGTTACGACCAGACTTGGTGAATTCAGCTTTCTGAACCAGCCAAGGATCGTTTTCGAGACGGATCACGGTACCGGGTTTCAGTTCTTTACCAGTTTTCATTGCGAATATCCGAATTTGGATGGGATTTACAAAAATCTAGGCCGCGTATCATATCCAATTTACATAAAACTGTACCAGCGCTGCGGCAAGATCTGCCTGCAAAGCCTGTTCCAGACACCACGCTTCGGCGTGTTTTTGCAGTTCTGGCCAGTGTTTTCGGGTCGTTTGCCAGTGCCCGGTCATATTGTCACCCGCATTCCACGCCCGCCAAAGACCGCTGATCGCCTCGCGGGCAGGCTCGGACAGGCCGTTGGTGTACAGAGCGAGGAAGGCATCGAGCTTGTCCAGGTGGATGTCTTCGTCCTGCTGATAGATGTGCCAGAGCAGCGGCCGGCCCGCCCATTGGGCGCGGACAAAGGAATCTTCACCGCGCACGGCATTGAAATCGCAGCACCAGAGCAGGTGATCGTATTGATCCTGTCGGACGAACGGCAGCACTTGCACGGTCAATTCACCGCGCACATGCAGCGCGCCGGCCACCAGACCGTCCACACCGAGCCAACGTTCGACATCCCCAAGAATCCGACCTTCGGGCACCAGCAGATGAGTGGGCGTCGAGTCGGCAGCCATTGCCTCGAGCCAACTGGCCAGCCCGTTATTTTCGTAGGCAAACAGCGAGATCAACTGCGAACCTTGCGCGCGATCAATCCCTAAACCTTGCAGGAATTCTCGCTGAGCCTCGGGATTTTGCTGAAACTGCTGACGACGCTCCAGCAATCCGCTTTCACGCAGCAAGCCACCGGTGCCCTTCTGAAACCCCGGAAAGAAGAAGAATTTTTGTACGCTCTTGTATTTCACCGACGGCAAGCCGTGGCAGCCGACGATCCAGTCCTCGGCACTCAGATAGTCGAGATTCATCCACAGCGGCGGTTTTTCCCGCTCGGCCATGGCCTCCATGTAAGCACTCGGCAATTGGCAGGCGAACGCGGCGATCACCACATCAGCGGCTTCAGTGGGCTGCCAGTCGGCCGTCCACTGACGCACTTCGACGCCCTGCTGCCATTGCTGTGAGGCGTTGATGTCGATTTCCGGGCACAAGCGCTCGAAGGCCCGCAGATCATCGACCCACAGACGCACCGTCATCGAATGTTCGGCCACCAGTTGTCGGGCCAGACGCCAGGTCACGCCGATGTCGCCAAAGTTGTCGACCACCGCGCAGAAAATATCCCAGCGGGCTTTCATTTCACGCATTCCAGGCTCCCGTTGGCAAAGGCGCCGATTGTCCTCATAAATTACCCCGTGCAGAAGAGCCGACGGCGATTAATCTTCATGCGACAATCGCCACTCGCCCGCGACCATCCGCCAGGAGGCAGCCATGCCCTATCGTCCCAACCCGCGCCGCCCGTTGCCGATCCAGCTCAACGCCTTGCAATTGACCGGCAGCATTGCCCTGGGTGTGTGGCTGGGGTTTATCGCGATCGCGCTGACGTGCTGGCTTGCCTCCCGACTGTTGTTCAGCGAGCAGCTGGCGCCCGTGGCAGAGGCCGTGCAGCAACTGGCCAAACCACCGGTGGTGGTGCAACCGGTGCCGGACATTCCACCGCAGAGCCCGTTGTTCGAACAGTACGAAGAGAACCTGCGCAAAAACGAGCAGCAGCAACGAATGGATCAGGCCCGCAGCACCGGCCGCAATCTGTCCAACCCGAAATGCCAGTTCTGGCTGCAACAGGACCAGACTGCGCCGAGCGAAAAAAGCCGCGCCAACGTCCTGCAATTCTGCGATTGATCAAGAAGCTCTCTATGCACAAGCCGACCGTCCACCAACTGATTCTCGACAAGCTGCGGATCGACCTCGACATCGCCGAGCGTGCTGCACAAACCGCTTACGAAACCGCGACCCACGAAGAAAACATCGCCGAGAACAAGTACGACACGCTGGGTCTGGAGGCGTCTTACCTGGCAGCCGGGCAAGCCAGACGGGTGGAGGAAATCAGACAGTCACTGACGCTTTGTCAGAACCTGACGCTGCGCCCTTACGACGATCAGCGCGGTATTGAAGTCGGTGCCCTGCTCGGTCTGGAAGACGAAAAGGGTCGTGAGCAATGGTTGTTTCTGGCCCCCGACGCGGCGGGTTTGAAGGTCGACCTTGTGGGGCAATGGATTACCGTCATCACCCCTCGCTCACCGCTGGGCAAGAGTCTGCTGGGCAAGTTCGAAGGGGACGAGGTGGAGATTCTGGTGGCAGGTGCTCGGCAACAGTTTTCTGTTACCGAGGTGGTTTAACGCGGGAGATTAATGCACCGGCAGTTCGACGCCGTCGAACAGCTCTTCCAGTTCCTGCTTGTTGTGGCACTGGATGGCCTTGGCCATGACTTCGCGGGTCAGGTGCGGGGCAAACTTCTCGATGAAGTCGCACATGAAGCCACGCAGGAAGGTGCCGCGACGGAAGCCGATTTTAGTAATGCTGGATTCGAACAAGTCGCTGGCATCAAGCATGACCAGGTCGCTATCGAGTTTGGCATCGACCGCCATTTTCGCCACGATGCCCACGCCCAGACCCAGACGAACGTAAGTCTTGATCACGTCGGCGTCGGCGGCGGTGAACACCACTTTCGGCGTCAGGCCGCGATGGCTGAACGCTTCGTCGAGCTTCGAACGGCCGGTGAAACCGAACACGTACGTCACAATCGGGTATTCAGCCAAGGCTTCGAGGGTCAGCTTCGACAGCTTGGTCAGCGGGTGGCCCTGAGGCACGACCACGCAGCGGTTCCAGCGATAGCACGGCATCATCACCAGATCACCGAACAGCTCCAGCGCTTCGGTGGCGATGGCGAAATCCACGGTGCCGTCAGCGGCCATTTCAGCGATCTGCATCGGCGAACCCTGGTGCATGTGCAGGGCCACGTCCGGGTATTGCTTGATGAAATTGCTGATCACCGGTGGCAACGCATAACGCGCCTGGGTGTGCGTGGTGGCGATCGACAGGGTGCCTTTCTTCTCGTTGGAGAATTCCTGGGCGATCTGCTTGATGCTTTCAACCTTGCGCAGGATCTCGCCGGCGGTGGTGATAATTCGCTCGCCGGCCGGGGTGACGCGGGTCAGGTGCTTGCCGCTGCGAGCGAAAACCTCGACCCCCAATTCGTCTTCCAGCAGACGGATCTGCTTACTGATGCCCGGTTGCGACGTGTAAAGGCTTTGGGCTGTAGCGGAAACGTTGAGGTCGTGGTGCGCCACTTCCCAGATGTAGCGCAATTGTTGAAGCTTCATATGAATCCCTCAAAGCAGGTAGACGCCACGGGCATCAGCGACGGTATATAACTATATTAATGGTTTGAAGAATAAATCTAGAACTTTTTTATCAAACTGCCACTATTCGTGTTCTGGTGTCCTGCCTCGTGAATACGCGAGGCAGGACACTAACGATCCCCCTGGCGACGACGTTCCACCAGCGGCACCAGATAGACCGGCACCCGTGACAGTTGCAACACCCGCGCTGCAGTCCGGCCCAAAGGCGTTTCCGCGCCAGCACCATGGCTATGACTACCTACGATCAACAAATCCACGGAGAGTTTCTGCGCCTGGTCGAGAATCACCTGCGACGGATCGCCCTGAAGCACCCGTACTGCTTTGATCCGCTCCAGGTCCTGCTCCCCTTCATCCCCCAATTCTTCACGAAAGCTGTCGAGCACCCGCTGCTCGATATTGGCAATCACCGTATTCAGGCCCTGACTGTGAAACTCATTCAACGACTGCTCATCGAGGTAACTCTGAAGCACCGACTCGGCAAACAGCCCCATCGGTTCAACGGCGTGTACCACGTAGAGATCGGCATTGAATGTGCGCGCCAGCGCCAAGGCATGCTGCATTACCAAAGGTGCGTACAGGCCGAGGTCAGTGGCGTACAACATAGAATGAATCATATGACCTCCTCGAGTGCCGACATGGCGGAGATTGATTCAGCTTAGCAGTGCCTTGGCGAGTACGACGTTTCGCGTAACGCGTTGAACCGTGGGCTTAAACCTTTTGCTCGTTGCTTATGCCATGCGGCACGTGGCCGGTGGCGACCACCTCACGGGCCAACTCGCAATGACCGGCCTGATCGTCGAAAAACACGTCGGCGGCAAAGGCTTCAAGAAATGCCGACTTGGTCAGGCCGCCGAGAAACAGCGACTCATCCAGACGAATGTCCCATTCGCGCAAGGTACGGATCACTCGCTCATGGGCGGGCGCCGATCGCGCCGTCACCAGCGCGGTGCGGATCGGACAGGCGTCTTCCGGGAACTCGCGCTGCAACAGATTGAGGGCGGCGAGGAAGCCTTTGAACGGCCCACCGCGCAAAGGCTCGCGGGCGGCTTCACGCTCGCTGGCCTGAAACGCTTCCAGACCACCGGACTGATAGACGCGCTCCGATTCGTCGGAAAACAGCACCGCGTCACCATCGAAGGCAATGCGCAATTCATCACTGGCCGCACGGCTGGCGCCACCCGACAGAATGGTCGCTGCGGCGAACCCGGCATCCAGTGCACTGCGCACGTCTTCGGCATGCGTCGAGAGAAACAGGTCGCAGCCAAACGCTTTGAGGTACGGATAAGGACTGCGTCCGCCGACAAACGCCGCGCGGGAAATCGCCAGGCCATAGTGGTGGATCGAATTGAACACCCGCAGGCCGGTGTCGGCACTGTTGCGCGACACCAGGATCACCTCGACCCGGGCGCGGCCAAGGCTGGAATTAAGGTTGAGAAGTTTCTGCACCAACGGGAACGCATCACCGGGTTCGAGGATCTCGTCTTCGTGTTCGATCTGATATTGCCGATAGGCTTCAACGCCGCTCGACAGATAGACCTTGTGGCTTTCGCTCAGGTCGAACAGCGCACGCGAAGAAATCGCCAGCACCAGTTTGTCGTCGATAGTCTTTGCCATGCCCTTCCCCCTCAGGATGATCGACTCAGGTGTTACGTCGATCGATAAAACTCAAACTGCGATACAAGGCTTCGATTCGCGGCAACTCGCACCCTGCGGCCTTCGCTGCGGCCAGTGGCCGAGCGTAAATCGCATCCAGCTCAAGTGGTCGTTTGTGCAGAAAATCGTGGTACATGCTCGGCCAATAGTCCGGCATTTTCTCGGTGACCATGAACAGATGATCGGCATAACCGGCCGGTACGTCGTGACCGCAGGCGATTGCTCCCTGAACCACTTCCGCCATCAGAGCCTTGATCAGTTCCCGACTGTCGGCATCGGCCATCAACGGCGTGGTGCTTGCCCCGAGCAGCACCGACAGACCGTTGTAGGGGATATTCCAGACCAGTTTTTGCCAGCGCGCCTGATGCAGGTTCGCCATGGCCTGAGAGTCGATGCCGGCGTCGCGGAACAGCCCGGCGCCCTCCTCGACAATCGCCATGCGCGCCTGCTCATCGGCTGCCGGGCCACTGTGATAGCCAACATTCACCGCGCCGAGCGCCTGATGAGTGATGATGCCTGGTCCGTCGCGATGAACGCAGATATAGCAGAGCCCACCGAGCACGTGCAGCGAATCGGGGAGCAACGCTCGCAGACTGTCTTCAACGTCCAGGCCATTTTGCAGCAACAACACTTTGGCATTCGGTGCCGCGGCTTGAATGATCGTCGGTGCCAGCTGCGCGTTACTGGTGGTTTTCGCGCCCACCAACAACCAGTCACAGGGCGGCATGTCTTCGGCACTCGAATAGGCCTGAACCGGATTCAACGTCAGCGCGCCATGCGTTGCACTGTCGAGCTGCAACCCACGCTCGGCCACCGCTGAGAATTCACTGCGTAACAGAAAATGCACATCGAAACCGGCACGCGCCAGCATCAACCCGTAGAACCCGCCGATCGCGCCGGTTCCGATAATACCGATTGTCGGTTTGGTCACTGCCCCCATCATGGCAACTCCTCTGCAATTCGACTCAACGCCTGGCCCACGGCTGCATTGAGCTCGGTGCGAGTCAGGCGCGATTTTAGTGCCCCGAAAAATTCACCGTCGCGCACTACAAACAGCGCCGGCAAATAAAAAACCTGATAACGCTCGACCACCCCGCCATTGTTCCCGGCATCGATCCAGCACAGCCGATCGACGTCCAGATCGAGTCGTGGCAATTGCTCACGGGCAAAACGGCAACTGGCGCAGCCGACGCTGGTGAAAATGACCAGCGACACACCGCTCATCGCCAGCAGCCGTTGGTCGGCGTCGAAATCAGTCAGTTCCGATTCGACCACTATACTGGGTGAAACAATGTCAGATGGCCGACACATGGAGTCCGTGTTCATGGGACGTTTTATTCCTCACCCTGACGATGTGCCCGTCGAATTAACGTTGCTCAAACCTGAGTGTATTTCACGGCAACAGCTGCACACTATCAGCCTCGGGGGCATGGCTTGCAATTATCACCGGGCGTGGCGCCACGGTACGGCGCTGGAAATACGCATGCCGACCTTGAACCCCGACATGCGTTTTCTGGGCTATGTGGCCTGGTGCCTGCGACGCAAACGCGGTTATCTGGTAGGCATTGCCTTTGTTGACGAACAGATGATGTTCAGTGCCCGGATGGGCGAGCAGGTGTGCCAGATCGAACGTTACTGCCGCCTGCATGACGCGCATGACGATCTGCAGGAAACTCAGGCCCTGGCCCTCGAATGGGTCCAGGAACATGCCGACGAGTTCTCTCACGACACGGTTCGCAAGGCATTTGTGCAGGTTGTGCTGGATTAACAGGGGCATCCTCAATGGGTTTCCCCTCGGAAACTAATTGAGAATGCCCCTTAAACCGGTGTCTGCCCATTGTCGAGCCACGGTGTAACGCGCTAAGGTTCTGCTCCCCGACGCGCTTAATTTGCTGTGCTCCGCCGCGCGGGTTCGCTGGCGGCCGGCACCCGTGACCTGACGAGTAAACGATGGCTGATTTACCGATCAACGACCTAAACGTCGCTTCCAACGAGACGCTGATCACTCCGGATCAGCTCAAGCGTGATATCCCTCTGAGCGACGCTGCCCTGCGCACCGTCACCAAGGGCCGCGAAGTCATTCGCAACATTCTTGATGGCACCGACCACCGCCTGTTTGTTGTCATCGGGCCTTGCTCGATCCACGACATCAAGGCTGCCCACGAATACGCCGAGCGCTTGAAGACGCTGGCGGCCGAAGTGTCCGATACCCTGTATCTGGTCATGCGCGTGTATTTCGAGAAGCCACGCACCACCGTCGGCTGGAAAGGTTTGATCAACGATCCGTACCTGGACGACTCCTTCAAGATTCAGGACGGCCTGCACATCGGTCGTCAATTGTTGCTGGACCTGGCCGAGATGGGCCTGCCGACCGCAACTGAAGCCCTCGACCCGATCTCCCCGCAGTACTTGCAGGACCTGATCAGCTGGTCGGCCATCGGTGCGCGCACCACCGAATCCCAGACTCACCGTGAAATGGCCTCCGGCCTGTCCTCGGCAGTCGGCTTCAAGAACGGCACCGACGGCGGCTTGACGGTCGCTATCAACGCCCTGCAATCGGTTTCCAGCCCTCACCGCTTCCTGGGCATCAACCAGGAAGGTGGCGTGTCGATCGTCACCACCAAGGGCAATGCCTACGGTCACGTGGTACTGCGCGGTGGCAACGGCAAGCCGAACTACGATTCGGTCAGCGTCGCGCTCTGCGAGCAAGCGCTGAACAAAGCGAAGATCAAGCCGAACATCATGGTCGATTGCAGCCACGCCAACTCCAACAAGGACCCGGCCCTGCAACCGCTGGTGATGGAGAACGTCGCCAACCAGATCCTCGAAGGCAACCAGTCGATCATCGGCCTGATGGTCGAAAGTCACTTGAACTGGGGCTGCCAGGCGATCCCGAAAGACCTCGCCGACCTGCAATACGGCGTGTCGATCACCGATGCCTGCATCGACTGGACCGCCACCGAAAATACCTTGCGCAGCATGCATGCCAAGCTCAAGGACGTGCTGCCGAAACGCGATCGCAGCTGATCACTTTTCGCCGCACAAAAAAACGCCGGGTTTGACCCGGCGTTTTTTATGCGTTCGATTCTTTGAAAGGTTACTGGCTCAGCTTGGCTGCATGCCGCTGGTGGCGCTCCATGTAGCGTTCCACGTAGGAACACGATGGAATGACGGTGTAACCCATTTCTTCAGCGTACTCCAACGCCTTCTCGGTCAAGGCTGCCGCAATGCCGCGACCACGCAGCGCGTTGGGCACAAAGGTGCGATAGATATCCAGGGTCTGTTTTCCCAGATCCATATAGGTCAGGTAGGCACGATGACCGTCCACATTGGTCTCGAACTGATGACCAGCCTGGTCATGGTGGATGGACAACGCCTCGCTCATCACTACTCCTCGCGGGTCTGGAATTCTGACCCCTACCTTACCGATGTTTTTCCGGCGAAGGAACATCTACGCCACCCCGTGCCTGAATGGACACCGAGAAGAACTGCACCCATCTCGCGCAACCGAGCACGTATCAAATAGTAGGCACCATTGGCAGAAATGCTCAAGGTACGCTCGTCATCACGCTGGGGGGGGCGGGGGTGCTGCTCCGTGTTACGCAGAGACGGCTCGACCAAAATCTCTGAAGGTCGACAGCCTGAACATTGCCGGATGTTGAGACTTAAGACGAGCGCCCTTTGTTAAAGTCACCTGAACATGGAGAAAGATATGAGAGGCACCACGCAGATTCTGAACAAAAGTGTAGACGAATCCATCTAGACAGACTTTAGCCAAGACTCGGAAAAGAGCTGTGAGCGCGCGGAACTTTTTTTCGGCGGCTCGCTCAGCTCGGGCCTCCCAGCTGGATATTTTTTAAACAATGCAGTTAAAAGTTGCTCGAAAAAGAATCAACGCCTACAATTTTTTTGGCTTCTTGCTTTACGTCAGTTTACTTACGACAAGTAATGGGTAGTATGTACGCCGGCTATTTCCTCAATCTGAGGAGACAGCTAACTTAATAGAAAGTCCTTGAAGGGGAACACGATGAACAACGTTCTGAAATTCTCTGCTCTGGCTCTGGCCGCAGTTCTGGCTACCGGTTGCAGCAGCGTATCGAAAGAAACCGAAGCACGTCTGACCGCTACTGAAGACGCAGCAGCTCGCTCCCAGGCTCGTGCAGACGAAGCTTACCGTAAAGCTGATGAAGCTCTGGCTGCTGCTCAAAAAGCACAACAGACTGCTGACGAAGCTAACGAGCGTGCTCTGCGCATGCTGGACAAAGCTAGCCGCAAGTAATAATCCCTCGGGATTGTTATCAAGCCGACCCATTTTTTGGGTCGGCTTTTTTATTGCCTGGCGTTTTGTCCAGGCCATAAAAAACCCGCCGACGCGGTCAGCATCGGCGGGTTCCTTTCAAGCATTACTGCAACGGGTCGATCGGCGCACTCGTCACCATCGGCGCCGAGGAATTCGGCACTCCGATTTCCACCGGCAGGCCATCTTCGGCGGCAACCACGTCGCGGACCACATCCCAGTTCATACGCAGGTTGTTGGTGATGTCCTCACGCTTGAGCATCGCGTTGATCACCGCGGTGTGTTTGTCGACCACAGAAGGGTTGCCCTTGTCGTCCAGCGGCGTGTGCGCTTCCAGATACACCTTGCCGCCACTGATACCGAACTTGTACGGGTCGCTGATAATGCGCACCGACGTGCCTACCGGCACCATGCTCGCCATTTCCAGCACGTTGTTGTTGAACATGCGGAAGCAACCGTGGCTGGTGCGCATGCCGATGCCGAACTTCTTGTTCGAACCGTGGATCAGGTAGCCCGGCGTGCCCAGCGTGAACTTGAACGGCCCCAGCGGGTTGTCCGGGCCGGCCGGCACCACGTTCGGCAATGGATCGCCGTCAGCGGCGTGCTCGGCCTTGATCGACGCTGGAGGGGTCCAGGTCGGGTTCGGCGTCTTGGCGGTGATGCTGGTATGGGCAATCGGCGAGCCCCAGCCTTCACGGCCGATACCCAGCGGGAACGTGTACACCACGTTCCGGCCTTTCGGGAAGTAATAGAGCCGGTACTCGGCCAGGTTGATGACGATGCCTTCACGCGGGCCTGGTGGCAGGATGAAACGCGTCGGCAGCACTATTTCGGTGCCTGCGCCCGGCAGCCATGGATCGACGCCAGGGTTGGCCGCGACCATTTCCGAATAGCCCAGATCGTAGGTGGTGCCAAGGTCGGCGAAGGTATCTTCGTACTTGGCCTTGATCACCTGGACCTGACCGACGATGTCTTCACCGGGTGGTGGCAGGGGCAGCTCCAATGCTGCTACGGGACCCGCCACACAGAGGGCGGCGAGAGACAGGTAGCGGGTGACGGCAGGAAAGCGCGGCAACATCCGGAAAATCCTTCGCATGATCGACAAGGGTATAAAAACGGGATTGTACACCGGCATCTGCAAAATCGGGGAGTTGACCGATAGCAAGCAATCTATCGGCTTCTAAAGCTCGAAACGCAGTTCCGGCCAGATCGGCGACGTGCCGCGTTTTTGCGATTCCAGAATGGCCCGGCACAGCGAGCACAGGCGCTGATCCTGGAACACACGGCGATCGACACTCGACCAGCGCGGTTGTGCTGGCAACAGGCTGCCGCACAAGGTCCGGTCCGCCGAGCCGCCCAACTCCAGTTGACGGGTCACCAGATGTACCCGCACTTCCTGGCAGGCGAACAGATCCAGCTGTTCGTCAGGCTCGATCAGTTGGTAGGCAAAAAGTGACCAGGCAGGACGCGGCATCGGGGGCTCCAAATCGGGGGCGCCACCTTAGCCGAAACACCGCCGCTAGAAAAGCGTCAAAGCAGCGGTTTCAGTGTAGGCCAGACATTTTCCAGCAACTTGTCCTGAGCCCCGACAGCCGGGTGCAAGCCGTCGGCTTGCATCAAGTCCGGATGACCGCCCACGCCGTCGAGAAAAAACGGCACCAACGGGATTTTTTTCTCCTCGGCCAGGGTGCTGTAGACCTTCGCGAAGGCCTCGGTATAACGAACGCCGTAGTTGGGTGGCAATTGCATGCCGAGCAGCAGCACCTTGGCGCCACTCGCGCGAGAGCTGTCGATCATTGCTGCAAGGTTTTGTTGCAATTGCGTTGGCAGCAATCCGCGCAGGCCATCGTTGCCGCCCAACTCGAGGATTACCAACTCCGGTTTATGCTCTGCAAGCAGCGCGGGCAGGCGCGCCTGGCCTCCGGCACTGGTGTCGCCGCTGATGGACGCATTGACCACCTTATCGTCGAAACCTTCGCGCTTGAGCCGTTGCTCGAGCAATGACACCCATCCCAACCGGGTATCCAGCCCGAAACCCGCGCTGATACTATCGCCAACGATCAGGACTGTACCCGCCGCTGCGTTCTGGGCCATGCACATCAAGGCCAGGCCAGCACTCAAAAACCACACACGCATCGGATTCTCCATGGGCGCAAGCATTCTCACCGCGAAGAACCTCAGCAAAGTGGTTCCCAGCGCGGAAGGTGAACTGACTATCCTGCACGAACTCAGCCTGGAACTGAACAAGGGCGACAGCCTGGCCATCGTTGGCGCCTCCGGTTCCGGCAAGTCCACCCTCCTCGGCTTGCTCGCTGGCCTCGATCTGCCGAGCAGCGGCGACGTCACCCTCGCCGGGCAAGCCCTGAGCAATCTCGATGAAGACCAGCGCGCCCGCATCCGGGCCGAGCATGTCGGGTTTGTGTTTCAGTCCTTTCAGCTGCTCGACAGTCTCAACGCCCTGGAAAACGTCATGCTGCCGCTGGAACTCGATGGCCGCAAAGACGCCCGTGAACGCGCCACCGAGCTGCTGCAACGGGTCGGTCTGGGCCAGCGACTGACCCATTCGCCACGCCAGCTCTCGGGTGGCGAACAGCAGCGTGTGGCGATTGCCCGTGCGTTTGCCGCAGAACCCGATGTGCTGTTCGCCGACGAACCCACCGGCAACCTCGACAGCCACACCGGCGAGCGCATCAGCGATCTGCTGTTCGAACTCAACCAGGAACGCGGCACAACCCTGGTGCTGGTGACCCACGACGAACGCCTGGCACATCGCTGCCGGCGCCTGATTCGCCTTGAAGCCGGCCTGCTGGTCGCCCCTCTGGAGCCTTGATGGCACGCCTGCCGCTGTTGCGCCTGTTCAGTCTTGCCATCCGCCAACTAATGCGTGACGCCCGCGCCGGTGAGTTGCGCGTGTTGTTCTTTGCCTTGCTGGTGGCCGTGGCGGCGAGTACCGCCATCGGCTACTTCGGAGCCCGCTTGAACGGCGCCATGATGCTGCGCGCCACCGAGTTTCTCGGTGCCGACTTGCTGCTTGAAGGCAGCTCTCCCGCGCGCCCCGAACAAATTAAAAGCGGCACGGAGCTGGGCCTTGAGCACGCTCAGGTGGTGGAATTCTCCAGCGTCATCGCCACTGACAACGGCATTCAGTTGTCCAGCATCAAAGCTGCCGACGACGTCTACCCACTGCGCGGCGAACTGAAAAGTGCCCCGGTGCCCTTCGCCCCGGAAGAACCCGGTGGCGGACCGAAACCCGGTGAAGCCTGGGTCGAAGCACGACTGCTGACGGCGCTGGACCTGAAGATCGGCGACAGCATCGACGTCGGCATGCGAACCCTCAAACTGGCGCGAGTGCTGACCTACGAACCGGACCGCGCCGGCAATTTCTACAGCCTGACGCCGCGGGTGCTGATCAACCTCAGCGACCTCGCCGCGACCGGCGTGGTGCAACCCGGCAGCCGGGTCAGTTACCGCGAACTCTGGCGCGGTAACGCCGAGGCGCTGGAAACCTATCGTCAATTGATCAAACCCGGCCTGGCCGCCAACCAGCGTTTGCAGGATGCCCGCGATGGCAACCGACAGATCGGCGGCGCCTTGGGCAAGGCCGAGCGTTACTTGAACATGGCCAGTCTGGTGGCGGTTCTGCTGTCCGGTGTGGCGGTGGCGCTGTCGGCCACGCGCTTCGCCACTCGCCGATTCGATGCCAGCGCATTGCTGCGTTGTCTGGGATTGTCCCGGCGGGAAACCATGGTGCTGTTCAGTTTGCAGCTGACGGCGCTCGGGCTGCTCGCCAGCATCAGCGGCGCCCTCATCGGCTGGTTCGCGCAACTGGGACTGTTCGCGCTGCTGCATGATTTATTACCGACCGACGTTCCACCGGGCGGTCTGTTTCCTGCCATTGCCGGGATCGGCACCGGATTGGTGGCGCTGGCCGGTTTTGCCTTGCCGCCACTGGCGGCACTGGGTCGGGTTCCACCATTGCGGGTATTGCGTCGGGACATGCTGCCGATTCCTTCCAGCACCTGGATGGTCTACGGCGCGGCATTGGGCGCCCTCGGGCTGATCATGTGGCGCCTGAGCCTGGACCTGATATTGACCTTCGCCCTGCTCGGTGGCGGCGTGATCGCGGCGTTGGTGCTTGGCGGCTTGCTGTTGCTGCTTCTGAAGAGCCTGCGTCGAATGCTGGCCCGTGCCTCTTTGCCATGGCGCCTCGGACTGGGCCAATTGCTGCGTCATCCGCTGGCAGCCGCGGGGCAATCCCTGGCCTTCGGGTTGATTCTGCTGTCCATGGCGCTGATCGCATTGCTGCGCGGCGAGTTGCTGGACACCTGGCAGAACCAGCTACCGAAAAACGCACCCAACTATTTCGCACTGAACATCCTGCCGGCGGACAAACAGGCATTCATCGATCGCCTGATCAAACTGTCTGCGCAATCGGCGCCGCTATACCCGGTGGTACCTGGACGGCTGATCAGCGTCAACGGCGAACCGGTACAGGAAATCGTCAGCAAGGATTCGGCCGGTGATCGAGCGATCCAGCGCGACCTGAGCCTGACCTGGGCGGCGGATTTGCCGACGGGCAACAAACTCACGGCGGGCAACTGGTGGACTGATCAGACACCGGAAGAAATTCCCGGCGTATCGGTGGAAGGCAAAGTCGCCGAAAGCCTGAAGCTCAAGCTCGGCGATCACATGGTGTTTACCGTAGGCGGCGTCAATCGCGAAGCAAAAGTCACCAGCCTGCGGGAGGTCAACTGGGACAACTTCCAGCCTAACTTCTTCATGATCTTCCAGCCCGGCACACTGAAGGATCTGCCGGCGACCTACCTGACCAGTTTTTATCTGGCGGCCGGTCATGATCAGCAGATCGTGGATCTGTCCCGGGCGTTCCCGGCGGTGACCATCTTGCAAGTCGAAGCGTTGCTCGAGCAGCTGCGCAGCATCCTCGCCCAAGTCACCCTGGCGGTGGAATACGTGCTGTTGTTCGTGTTGGCGGCGGGGATGGCAGTGTTGTTTTCAGGCTTGCAGGCGACGCTCGATGAACGCATTCGCCAAGGCGCCTTGTTGCGAGCGCTGGGGGCCGAGCGGCAACTGTTGGTCAAGGCCCGGCGGATCGAGTTCGGTTTGCTGGGGGCCGTCAGCGGATTATTGGCAGCGCTGGGTTCGGAACTGGTGAGTATGGTGCTCTACCGCTACGCCTTCGACCTGCCATGGCACCCGCATCCGTGGTTGCTGGTACTGCCACTGATCGGCGCGGTGCTGATCGGGGGTGCCGGCGTGTTCGGCACACGTCGCGCGCTGAACGCCAGCCCCCTGACAGTCTTGCGCGAGGGTTGATAGACTCAAGCTCTCTCCACCACAAGAAGTTGCCATGAGCCGTTATCGCCCTCCCCGCACCGCTGGCACCGCGCTGATCACCCCCGAAGGTGAAGCGCGGATGCGGGCCGAGTTTCATGAGCTCTGGCATGTTCGGCGGCCGCAGGTGACACAGTCCGTCAGCGAGGCCGCGGCACAGGGCGATCGCTCGGAAAACGCCGAATACACCTACGGCAAAAAGATGCTGCGCGAGATCGACAGTCGCGTACGCTTTCTCACCAAGCGGCTGGAAGCGCTCAAAGTCGTCAGCGAAAAACCGAGCGATCCGAACAAGGTCTATTTTGGCGCCTGGGTCACGATTGAAGACGAGGACGGGAAGGAGTCGCGCTACCGTATCGTCGGGCCGGATGAACTGGATTTGAAACTGGGCCTGATCAGCATCGATTCGCCGTTGGCGCGCGCCCTGATCGGCAAGGCGCTGGACGCCGAGGTTCGGGTCCAGACACCGACCGGTGAGCAGTGCGTGTATATCGTGGCGATCGACTATCTTTGAGCCGCAGCGCTCTAAACCTCAACGGCGGGTAATCAGCCCCTGTCGGGCAACGCGAATCAATTGCTTGATCACTTCGGGGGCGTCCTCGAAGCTGGGCGATTGAATCACCGCCAGATCGAAACTGTCGCTGGCAAATCGAGCCAGCGATTCACCCTCTTCGACAAACTGGATCAGGAAGGCCGCAGGCCCACCGGTGCGACGTGGCCAGCCATCGAGATAACGCAAAAGTGTCGGCTGATGTTTGCCGCCAAGCAGGATTTTTGGATTGCGCTGGGTCAGGTGTGCCGTGATCGGCGCGGGGCGTATAACCGGGCTTAGTGCATTCATTGTGTCGTGTCTCTGCCTCAAAAGTCTGCATGGCAGGTGAGAGGCAACACCGAACCAGCGCTTTAGCGGTATTTCGAAGCCTGTTTCAAGCTTCTATCAGCAACTGAATGAGTCACCTGGCGCCCCGCAAGTAGCTGTTTAAATCGGCGCATGGGCAGCATCCTAGAGAAGCTGACCGGACAGTGTCAAGAATGACGAGAACAAAAAAGGCCCGCGCAATGCGGGCCTTTTCATTGAACCAGAGCGGTCAGCCAGCGATAGCGCGGTCAGCCGAGAGCTTGCCGGCGCCTTCGATCAGCACCGCGATGCTGCCACCGAGCAGGGCCAGAGCGAATTCATAACCGTTGTTGGCCATGAACAGACCGTTAGGAAGGTGCACCGAGAAGATTGCCACCAGCGAGAGGAAGGCCAGGCCGAGGGCTGCCGGGCGAACCAGCAAGCCAATAATCAATGCCAGACCGGCGAAGAACTCGGTACCGCCCGCCAGCGTCGCCATCAGATAGCCCGGCGCCAGGCCGATGCTTTCCATGTACTGCGCGGTGCCCGCCAAACCGTAACCACCGAACGCCCCAAAGAGCTTCTGCGAGCCGTGGGCAGCGAAGATGATGCCGACGAAGATCCGCAAGACAGTCAGGCCGTAGCCAGCGCGGGTAAACAGTACCTTGTTGATCAGTGTGCTCATGCTGTGTCATCCGTTGTCAGTGTGTGTTGGTTGGCCGCTATATTAATCAGTAAATCCCATGTTAAAAGCGCAATTAATGCGCCATAACAATCAGTTTATTCGATTATTTACGTGAGGCAACTTTCTGCCCCTGGGGCTCCAACGACTCCCGCTCCCGATCGAACGCCAGGTAATACTTGTTCACGCTATTAACATAGCTGACGGCGCCCATTCCCACCTGCTCCATGGCGATGCGTTCGACCTGGAAGAACCACTGATTGGGATTCAAACCGCGCCGACGAGCCTCGGCACGCATGCCCTGAACCCGCTCCGGCCCCATGTTGTAGGCCGCCAGCACGAACGCCATGCGCTCGCGCTCGTTGAGTTTGGGGCTGGCGAAGAACTTGCGACGAATCATGGCCAGGTACTTGGCCCCGGCCTGCACATTGGCGTCGAGATTCTGAATGTTGTTGACCCCCACCCGCTGGGCGGCGGACGGGGTGATCTGCATCAGGCCGGTAGGGCCGCTGCCACTGCGGGCATTGGGTTGCAGGGCCGATTCCTTGAACGCCAGGGCCGCCAGGTTCAACCAGTCCATGCCTTGGGCTTCGGCGTGTTTCTGCAGCACCGGCCGAAGTTTTTCGAGGCGCTGGCGATCAGCCTTGGCCAATGGATAGTGCACTTGATACAGGCGTCGATAGATCCGCAGGAACGCGGCATCCTGATCCGATGATTTTTTGTAACCGGTCAGGAAGCGATCAATGCTCGCGCGCAACATTGAGGCGTCGCGGCGCACGAACCAGAATTCTTCGCCCGGTTCACTGATGAGCACCTGCCGATCGAAACGCAATTTGGGCAGGATCTTGCCCCAGCGCTCGGCAATGGGTTGTTCGACGATCGTCAGGTGAAAGATTCCGCCCTGGACCATCTCCAGCACATCCTCGACCGCCAGACTGGGATCGACCCACTCGATGATCACCGGTGGCAGTTTAAGCAGCGCGAGCTTTTGATTGATCTGACTGACCGCGTCCCCGGCGGCACTGCCGGTGGGCAACGCCAGGGTTTTGCCGGAAAGCTGTTCGAGACGGGTGTAACGTCGCTCGCCTTTGATCCCGACCAATATCAACGGGATGTTGCTGGCAATCGGTTCACTGGTGCTGACCGCGTGGCCCGGTTGCAGGTCCAGCAGTTCCCCCGGCGCGACCAGATCACCCTCGCCGCGCTGCAACGCGCCGATCAGTTGATCCTTGCCCTTGGGAATGATCTTGAGGGTGATTTCCTGACCGTCACGGGCGTGACCGTTGAGGTATTGCTCGAAGGCACGCAAGCGATGGTATTCAACACCGATGGCCTGGCCCTGGACTTCGCCGGAGCTGTTGCGGCTCTGGTTGACCAACACGCGCAGCACGCGACTGCTGCGGATTTCCGCCAAGTCGCGCACTTTGGTCGAAGGCACGGCTTGCAGCGGCCCGGCCAAACGCGCGACCGCCGGCATCGGCAGCAGCAACGAGCAACACAGCAGTAGCAAAACCGAGGGACGTATCATCCACTCTCCAGAAAGAATACTGGGCCGATCTCAAGAATTTTCATGAAATCGAACGACAGAAACAGAGCGCCTTGAGCGCTGGCAAAGTGCGAAAGACTGGCACAGTGATGGCACCGTAGCCACCCTGACCTGTCTCGCGGCATCAAGAGACAGCTTTAACTCGTTGTAGTTCTTGGCTTTTCTTATAAATCTACAGCTCTGATATGCTTTCCGGCCTTTGGTCCGAGGTAGCACCATGCAACTCATCGATATCGGCGTCAACCTGACCAACCCCAGTTTTGCCGACAAACACCAGGCTGTACTCGACCGCGCCTACGCTGCCGGGGTCTGCCAATTGGTGCTCACCGGCACCAGTGTCGAGGGCAGCGAGCAGGCGCTGGAACTGTGCCGCCAACTGGACGAAACGGCTCAACGGCTGTTCGCCACCGCCGGCATTCACCCCCACTGCGCCAGCGACTGGAACGCCGACAGCGCCCAGCGTCTGCGCAGTTTGCTCAAAGAGCCGAACGTCGTGGCGGTGGGTGAATGCGGGCTGGATTTCAACCGTGATTTCTCGCCGCGCCCGCAGCAGGAAAAAGTCCTGGAAAAGCACCTGGAGTTGGCAGTCGAGCTGCAATTGCCGGTGTTCCTCCACGAGCGCGATGCCAGTCAGCGCTTGCTGGAAATCCTTCGCGATTACCGTGATCAATTGCCGGCTGCCGTGGTGCATTGCTTCACGGGCGAAAAGAAGGCGCTGTTCAGTTACCTCGATCTGGATTTACACATCGGCATCACCGGCTGGATCTGCGACGAGCGCCGGGGCACGCACCTGCATCCACTGGTGAAAGAGATCAAACAGGGACGGCTAATGCTGGAAAGCGATGCGCCGTATCTGTTGCCGCGCAGTCTGCGACCCAAGCCGAAGAATGGTCGCAACGAACCGGCGTATCTGACCGAAGTATTGCGTGAAGTGGCGTTGCATCGTGGGGAGAGCGAGGAAGATCTGGCCGCTCACAGCGCGGCGTGTGCGCGAGCGTTCTACGGGTTGCCAATGGTCGACTGAAGAACCGAATCTGTGGGAGCGAGCAAGCTCGCTCCCACATTATCAGTGGCTGCTGCGCATCATCTCTTTAGGCACGTACTTGCCGATCTCGAACTTGCCGATCGCCGCACGGTGCACTTCGTCCGGGCCGTCGGCCAGGCGCAGGGTGCGCTGCATCGCATACATGTACGCCAGTGGGAAATCGTTGGACACCCCTGCCCCGCCATGGATCTGGATCGCCCGGTCGATCACCCGCAAGGCCACGTTCGGTGCGACAACCTTGATCTGAGCGATTTCGCTCTTCGCAATCTTGTTGCCCACGGTGTCCATCATGTACGCCGCTTTCAACGTCAGCAGGCGCGCCATGTCGATTTCCATCCGCGAGTCGGCAATCTTGTCGATGTTGCCGCCCAGACGTGCCAAAGGTTTACCGAACGCAGTACGGGTTACCGCCCGTTTGCACATCAGTTCCAATGCACGTTCGGCCATGCCGATTGAACGCATGCAGTGGTGAATCCGACCCGGGCCAAGGCGACCCTGAGCGATTTCGAAGCCGCGTCCTTCGCCCAACAGGACGTTTTCGTACGGCACGCGGACGTTTTCGAACAGCACTTCGGCGTGGCCGTGAGGTGCGTCGTCGTAACCGAACACTGGCAGCGGACGAACGATCTTCACGCCCGGGGCATCCACCGGCACCAAAATCATCGAGTGCTGCGCATGGCGCGGCGCGTCAGGATCGCTCAGGCCCATGAAGATCAGAATCTTGCAGCGTGGATCGCAGGCGCCTGAGGTCCACCATTTTTTGCCGTTGATCACCCACTCGTCGCCATCACGCACGGCGCGGGCGGCCATGTTGGTGGCGTCGGACGAGGCCACGTCCGGCTCGGTCATGGCGAACGCCGAGCGAATTTCGCCGCGCAGCAACGGTTCGAGCCAGCGCTGTTTCTGTTCTTCATTGGCGTAGCGCACCAGCACTTCCATGTTGCCGGTGTCTGGCGCGGAGCAGTTGAACGGCTCGGGGCCCAGCAGCGAGCGGCCCATGATTTCGGCCAACGGCGCGTATTCAAGGTTGGTCAGGCCGGCGCCGAGTTCGGACTCCGGCAGAAACAAATTCCACAAACCTTCAGCCTTGGCCTTGAGTTTGAGCTCTTCCATGATTGCGGTCGGCTGCCAGCGATCGCCCTCGGCGACTTGGCGCTCGAACACCGCTTCGGCGGGATAAACGTAGGTGTCCATGAACGCGGTCACGCGCTCACGCAGTTCTTGCACCTTGGGCGAATAAGCGAAATCCATGGGCAGCTCTACCTTTTAACGGAGGGTTTTGATGAGTTGTTCAGGTCATGCAATCGATGCTAGAACAGCTACGAAAATTTACCTAGCCTATTCTCGGCGTGTATTAACATTCATCACCGATATATGATCGGCTGATCGAGAGCCCAACAATAAGAGTGCAGCGCAATGAATCTGAGCAAGGTCGACCTCAACCTTTTCATCGTCTTCGACGCGATCTACACCGAAGCCAACCTGACCCGTGCCGGGCAGATTGTCGGCATTACTCAACCGGCGGTCTCGAACGCTCTGGCCCGTCTGCGCGAGACCTTCAATGACCCGTTGTTCGTGCGTACCGCTCAGGGCATGGTCCCGACGCCCATGGCGCAGAACATTATCGGGCCGGTGCGCAACGCCCTCTCCTTGCTGCGGGTGTCGGTGCAGGAAAGCCGTATTTTCAACCCGTTGCAGGCGGTCAAGACCTACCGCATCAGCATGACCGACCTCACCGAAGCGGTGATCCTGCCACCACTGTTTCAGCGCCTGCGGCGCCTGGCGCCGACAGTGATCATCGAAAGCTTTCTGTCCAAGCGTCGCGAAACCACCAAGGAGCTGGCGGCCGGGCGGCTTGATTTCGCTGTCGATGCGCCGCTTAACACTGACCCGCAAGTGCGCCACGTCAAGTTGATGGAAGACCGTTACGTGTGCGCCATGCGTAAGGGCCATCCGCTGGCGGGCAAAGAGAAATTCACCCTTGATGATTATCTGTCGCTGACCCACATCCACATCTCCAGCCGCCGCAGTGGTCTGGGCCATGTCGACCTGGCCCTGGGCAAAATGGGCATTCAGCGCAAGATCGCCCTGCGATCCCAGCACTACTTGATGGCATCTCAGGTGTTGCAGCAGACCGACATGGTGATGACCGTGCCGGAACGCTTTGCCCGTCGCCATGATTTGTACTCGGTGAACCTGCCGGTCAACGATGTGCCGCCGGTGGAAACCCACCTCTATTGGCACGAAAGCACTGATCAGGACCCGGCCAACCGCTGGATGCGCGAGCAGATGATCGAGTTGTGCCAGCAGGTGACGGCACATGAGAAGAAGCTCGATAAGGTGTAGGGCTTTTTACCGAGTTATCGTTCTTCGTCGGAACGCCGCCCGGAGCAAGCCCGCTCCCACATTTGATCTCCAGTGTTCGCACGACCAATGTGGGAGCGGGCTTGCTCGCGAAGAGGCCCGTAAGAACACCGAAGATCAGCGCCCCTTGACGTAAACGTCAACCTGCCTTTAGCTTAGCGCCATGACCTTTTTCGAGCGCTTCCATGAGCAGCCAGACCTATAGCATTTCCGACCTCGCCCGCGAGCTCGACATCACCACCCGGGCCATTCGCTTTTATGAAGAGCAAGGCCTGCTCAGCCCCGAGCGACGCGGTCAGGAACGCATCTACTCGCCCCGTGACAAGGTCAGCCTGAAGCTGATCCTGCGGGGCAAGCGCATTGGCTTCTCCCTGGCCGAATGCCGCGAGTTGATCGAACTCTACGACCCCACCGGCGGCAATCAGAAACAGCTGCAAACCATGCTGACCAAAATCGCCGAACGCCGCGAACAGCTGGAACAGCAGATGCTCGACATCGAACAGATGAAGCTGGAACTGGATACCGCGCAGGAGCGTTGCACCCAGGCGCTGGAACAGACCATCAAGAGCCAGCAGACCGTTCAGTAGTCCTTAACCCACAGGTGAATTGCTTATGTCCCTTCCCGCCCACGTACGCCTGGTCGAAGTCGGCCCACGCGACGGTCTGCAAAACGAAGCCCAACCCATCAGCATTGCGGACAAGGTGCAACTGGTCGACGCGCTGACCGCCGCAGGCCTCGGCTATATAGAAGTCGGCAGTTTCGTGTCGCCCAAATGGGTACCGCAAATGGCTGGTTCCGCCGACGTCTTCGCGCAGATCCAGCGCAAGCCGGGCGTGACCTATGGTGCACTTGCACCGAACCTGCGCGGGTTTGAAGACGCCATTGCAGCCGGGGTCAAGGAAGTCGCGGTCTTCGCCGCCGCGTCGGAATCGTTTTCCCAACGCAACATCAATTGCTCGATCAGCGAAAGCCTTGAGCGCTTCGTGCCGATCATGGACGCCGCCAGGCAACACGGGGTCAGCGTGCGCGGTTACGTGTCCTGTGTGCTGGGCTGCCCTTACGAAGGTAACGTCGCGCCGGAACAAGTCGCTCGGGTCGCTCGCGAGCTCTACGCGATGGGCTGCTATGAAGTTTCCCTGGGCGACACTATCGGCACCGGCACCGCTGGCGCGACCCGCAAGATGTTCGAAGTGGTCTCGGCCGATGTGCCCCGTGAAAAACTGGCCGGGCACTTCCACGACACCTATGGCCAGGCCATGGCCAACATCTACGCCAGTCTGCTGGAAGGCATCTCGGTGTTCGACAGCTCCATCGCCGGTCTCGGCGGCTGCCCGTATGCCAAGGGCGCCAGCGGTAACGTCGCCACCGAAGACGTGGTTTACCTGCTAAACGGCCTGGGTATCGAAACCGGTATCGACCTGGACGCCTTGATTCTGGCCGGTCAGCAGATTTGCACGGTGCTGGGGCGCCCGACCGGTTCGCGCGTGGCCAAGGCTCGTAGCGCACAGTGAGTGCGCGGATGTGTCCGGGTGTTACCGCTGCGTCTGAAACGTGGGGGCGCAAGCGAGTAACACGGAAACAAATTGTCGGGTTTTGACTGACGGAAAAATCCGATAAAAATGCAAATTATTGATTTTAAAGGATTTTTAAAAGTTGGCACGGCTTCTGCTATCTCTACTGCATAACAAGAACAAAAAAAGCGGCAAACCTAATAAAAATAAGACGTAACGACTCTGACATAACAAAAACAACACGGCAGAGACGCAGCTAACAGATTTTTTTGGAGAGGATGTGCTTTTCAGGGTGCTTTTCGGAGTAACCCGCAACCGGGCAGAGAACAATAAAACTACCTTCAGGTAGCTCCCGAACTGGTTGGATCGCTTAGCGAAAAAGTAGATCAGCGCTCAAAAAAATACGTTTGCTCTTGATCCCGGATGGGGATCGACAAAAACAGCGGTAAAGGGTCACGGTTTCCAAAAACAACAAAAGACCGCCCCTCAATAATAAAAAAAGAGCACGCGCAACGACAAAATTAAAGGGGAGCTTCGGCTCCCCTTTGTGCTTTCTGGCATTTGCCTTTCCCCCAATCCAAATGTGGGAGCGGGCTTGCTCGCGAAAGCGGTATGTCAGTCAACATTTTCGTCGGCTGATACACCGCTTTCGCGAGCAAGCCCGCTCCCACAGGGATTGTGGTCAGCCTTTGATATCTCGCAATTCCTCGATACTGATCTCGCGCATCCGAAACTTCTGGATCTTCCCGGTCACGGTCATCGGAAACTCTTCGACGAACTTAAAGTAACGCGGCGTCTTGAAGTGCGCGATGCGCTCCTTGCACCAGGCTTGCAGCTCCTGCTCGGTAGCACTGTGGCCCGGATGGAATTTGATCCAGGCGACAATCTCTTCGCCATAACGCGAACACGGAATCCCGATCACTTGCACATCGGCGACGGCCGGATGGGTGAAGAAGAACTCTTCCAGCTCCCGCGGGTAAATATTCTCACCACCGCGAATGATCATGTCCTTGTTACGTCCGGCAATGCACACGTAGCCTTCGTCGTTCATGCTCGCCAGATCACCGGTGTGCATCCAGCCGGCCTGATCGATGGCTTCGGCGGTGCCTTGCGGATTGTTCCAGTAACCGAGCATCACGCTGTAGCCGCGGGTGCACAGTTCACCGATAGCGCCGCGCGGCACCAGGTTGCCCGCTTCGTCGATGATCTTGCTTTCCAGTTGTGGCTGGGTGCGGCCGACGGTGGTGACGCGCAATTCCAGTTCGTCTGACGGACCGGTCTGCAACGACACCGGACTTGTTTCCGTCATGCCGTAGGCAATCTGCACTTCGCTCATGTGCATGTCACTGATAACCCGACGCATCACTTCGATCGGACAGGTAGCCCCGGCCATGATCCCGGTGCGCAGGCTCGACAGATCGAATTCAGCGCGTTTGGGCTGATCGAGCATGGCGATGAACATAGTTGGCACGCCATAAAGCGCGGTGGCCTTTTCTTCGGCGACGGTGGTCAGGGTCAGCAGCGGATCGAACGCATCGTTGGGGTAAATCATGGTGCTGCCGTGGGTCATGCAACCGAGGTTGCCCATGACCATGCCGAAGCAGTGATACAGCGGCACCGGGATGACCAGACGATCTTCATTGGTCAGGCCAAGGCTTTCGCCGACCATGTAACCGTTGTTGAGAATGTTGTAGTGACTGAGGGTCGCGCCCTTCGGAAAACCGGTGGTGCCAGAGGTGTACTGGATGTTTACCGCCTGATCGAAATGCAGGCTGTCCTGGCGTTCGCGCAACTGCTCGGCTGACACGCTGCCCGCCAGATCGGTCAATTGCGACCAAGGCAGGAAACCCGATGGCGGCTGAGCATCAAGGCTGATGACACCGCGCAGCTCCGGCAGGCGTTCGCTTTGCAATTTCCCGATGGATTGCTCCGCCAACTCAGGCACCAAACCATGCAGCATTCCGTGATAGTCGGAGGTCTTGAAGGCGCCGGCGCAGACCAGCCATTGGCAGCCCGACTGCTTCAACACGTATTCAAGTTCGGAACTGCGATAAGCCGGGTTGATGTTGACCAGAATCACGCCGATTTTCGCGCTGGCGAACTGACTGATACACCATTGGGCGCAGTTCGGTGCCCAGATGCCGAGACGGTCACCGGCCTGCAAGCCCAGCGCCACAAATGCTCTGGCGTGCAGATCCACGGCTTCGGCCAGTTGCTGCCAGGTGTAGCGCAACTGTTGATGACGCACGACCAGCGCCTCCCCGGTCGGGTATTGCGCGACGGTATTATCGAATGCCTGGCCGATGGTCATCGCCAGCAAGGCTTTGTCCTGGGAACCGCGGGTATAGCTGCGCTGCGGGCTTGCACTGGGTTGATCCATGACGACCCCTATTGTCTTTATTAGTGGGTTGTTGGAACGAGGCATGGCTAGCCCCGATCATTCAGAACTGGCTCTACTCTCGCTCAAGTTGACGTTAACGTAAAGGGTGATTGACAGCCATTCGTCACAGGCTTACGTTAACGTAAAGGTGAGAACCAAATCACGGCCCTCCCTACCCTACAAAAAAGCCAAAAGGTGACCCATGAGCTACCCATCCCTGAACTTTGCCCTCGGTGAAACCATCGACATGCTGCGCGATCAGGTTCAGTCCTTCGTCGCCAAAGAGATCGCACCCCGCGCCGCTCAGATCGACATCGACAACCTGTTCCCCGCCGACCTGTGGCGCAAATTCGGCGACATGGGCCTGCTGGGCGTGACCGTCCCGGAAGAATACGGTGGCGCTGGCCTGGGTTACCTGGCCCACGTGGTAATCATGGAAGAGATCAGCCGCGGTTCGGCCTCGGTTGCCCTGTCCTACGGCGCGCACTCCAACCTCTGCGTCAACCAGATCAACCGCAACGGCAATCACGAACAGAAAACCAAATACCTGCCGAAGCTGATCAGCGGCGAACACATCGGCGCCCTGGCCATGAGCGAACCGAATGCCGGTTCTGACGTGGTGTCGATGAAACTGCGTGCCGACAAACGCGGCGATCACTACGTCCTCAACGGCAGCAAAACCTGGATCACCAACGGCCCAGACGCCAACACCTACGTGATCTACGCCAAGACCGACCTGGAAAAAGGCCCCCACGGCATCACCGCGTTCATCGTAGAACGTGATTCCAAAGGCTTCAGCCGCAGTAACAAATTCGACAAACTCGGCATGCGCGGTTCCAACACCTGCGAGCTGTTCTTCGATGACGTCGAAGTGCCGGAAGAAAACATCCTCGGCGTGCTCAACGGCGGCGTGAAGGTGCTGATGAGCGGCCTCGATTACGAACGCGTTGTCCTGTCCGGCGGCCCGACCGGGATCATGCAGGCCTGCATGGACCTGATCGTGCCGTACATCCACGACCGCAAGCAGTTCGGCCAAAGCATCGGCGAATTCCAGCTGATCCAGGGCAAGGTCGCCGACATGTACACCCAACTCAACGCCAGCCGTGCCTACCTCTATGCGGTGGCCCAGGCGTGCGAGCGTGGCGAAACCGCCCGCAAGGACGCCGCTGGAGTAATCCTCTACAGCGCCGAATGCGCGACCCGAATGGCCCTCGACGCGATACAGATTCTCGGCGGCAACGGCTACATCAACGAATTCCCGGCCGGTCGTCTGCTGCGTGACGCCAAGCTGTACGAAATCGGCGCCGGCACCAGTGAGATCCGTCGCATGCTGATCGGTCGCGAACTGTTCAACGAAACCCGCTAAACGGAGCTGTCCATGGCTATTCTGCATACCCAGCTCAACCCCCGTTCGGCGGAGTTCGCGGCCAACAGCGCGGCAATGCTCAAACAGGTCGACGCCCTGCACACCCTGCTCGCTAAAGTGCAGCAAGGTGGCGGCCCGAAGGCGCAAGAGCGCCACACCTCGCGGGGCAAACTGCTGCCCCGTGAACGGATTAATCGCTTGCTCGATCCGGGTTCGCCATTTCTTGAAATCAGCCAATTGGCGGCCTACGAGGTGTATGGCGAAGACGTTCCGGCCGCTGGCGTGATTGCCGGGATCGGCCGTGTGGAAGGCGTCGAATGCATGATCGTCGCCAACGACGCCACCGTAAAAGGTGGCTCGTATTACCCGCTGACCGTGAAAAAACACCTGCGCGCCCAAACCATCGCCCAGCAGAACCGTTTGCCGTGCATCTACCTGGTGGACTCTGGCGGCGCCAACCTGCCACGTCAGGATGAAGTGTTCCCGGACCGTGAGCACTTCGGACGGATCTTCTTCAACCAGGCCAACATGAGCGCCATGGGCATCCCGCAAATCGCGGTGGTCATGGGCTCCTGCACCGCCGGTGGCGCGTACGTGCCGGCCATGGCCGACGAAGCGATCATGGTGCGCGAGCAAGCGACGATTTTTCTCGCCGGCCCGCCACTGGTGAAAGCCGCCACGGGTGAAGTGGTCAGCGCCGAAGACCTCGGCGGGGCCGATGTGCATTGCAAGATTTCCGGGGTGGCCGACCACTACGCCGAGAGCGACGAACACGCCTTGGCCATTGCGCGACGCAGCATCGCCAACCTTAACTGGCGCAAACTCGGCGAAGTGCAACAGCGCACGCCCATCGCCCCGCTCTACAACAGCAATGAGTTGTACGGCGTGGTGTCGGCGGATGCCAAGCAGCCGTTCGACGTGCGCGAAGTGATCGCGCGGCTGGTGGACGGTTCGGTGTTCGACGAATTCAAAGCGCTGTTCGGGACGACCCTGGTGTGCGGCTTTGCCCACTTGCACGGTTACCCGATCGCGATCCTCGCCAACAACGGCATTCTGTTCGCCGAAGCCGCGCAGAAAGGCGCGCACTTCATCGAACTGGCTTGTCAGCGCGGTATTCCGCTGCTGTTCCTGCAAAACATCACCGGTTTCATGGTCGGCCAGAAATACGAGGCCGGCGGCATCGCCAAGCACGGCGCGAAACTGGTGACCGCCGTGGCGTGCGCCAAAGTGCCGAAATTCACCGTGATCATCGGCGGCAGTTTCGGTGCTGGTAACTACGGCATGTGTGGGCGAGCTTACGATCCACGTTTCCTGTGGATGTGGCCGAATGCACGCATCGGCGTGATGGGCGCCGAGCAGGCGGCGGGTGTTTTGGTGCAGGTGAAACGCGAGCAGGCCGAACGCAGTGGTCACAGTTTCAGTGCCGAGCAGGAAGCCGAGATCAAGCAACCGATCCTCGACCAGTATGAAGAACAGGGTCATCCCTACTACTCCAGCGCCCGGTTGTGGGACGACGGTGTCATCGACCCGGCGCAAACCCGCGATGTATTGGCCCTGGCCTTGTCGGCGTCGCTGAATGCGCCTGTCGAACAGAGCCGCTTCGGCGTGTTCCGGATGTGATCGGGAGAAAATCATGAGCGACTTCAACACCCTCGAACTGCTGACCGACCCGCGTGGTTTTGCGACCCTGTGGCTCAGCCGTGAAGAAAAGAACAACGCGTTCAATGCCGAAATGATCCGCGAACTGATCCTCGCGCTGGACAAAGTGTCGAGCGATGCCAGTCTGCGTTTCCTGTTAGTGCGTGGACGCGGCAAGCATTTCAGTGCCGGCGCGGATCTGGCCTGGATGCAGCAATCGGCCGAACTCGATTACCACACCAACCTCGACGACGCCCGGGAACTGGCGGAGTTGATGTACAACCTCGCCAAGCTGAAAGTCCCGACGCTGGCGGTGGTGCAAGGCGCTGCATTCGGTGGTGCGTTGGGCCTGATCAGTTGCTGCGACATGGCCATCGGCGCCGATGACGCGCAGTTCTGCCTGTCGGAAGTGCGCATCGGCCTGGCCCCGGCGGTGATCAGTCCGTTCGTGGTGCAAGCCATCGGCGAACGCGCGGCACGTCGCTATGCGCTGACTGCCGAGCGTTTCGGCGGACAACGAGCGCGGGAAATCGGCTTGTTGTCGGAGAGTTATCCGATCGCAGAACTGGAACAGAAAGTCGAGCAGTGGATCGACAACCTGTTGCTCAACAGCCCGGCCGCCATGCGCTCCAGCAAGGACTTGCTGCGCGAAGTCGGCCACGGCGCGCTGACCCCGGCACTACGCCGCTACACCGAAAATGCCATCGCCCGAATTCGCGTCAGCCCCGAAGGTCAGGAAGGCCTGCGGGCTTTTCTGCAAAAGCGTCCGCCGAGCTGGCAAGCCGAAACCACCACCAAGGAGCCGCGTTGATGAGCGCACCTGTTCTCACCACCCTGCTGGTGGCCAACCGCGGCGAAATCGCTTGCCGGGTGATGCGCACCGCCAAAGCCCTGGGCCTGACCACCGTGGCCGTGCACAGCGCCACTGACCGTGAAGCCCGACACAGCCGCGAAGCGGATATCCGCGTCGACCTCGGTGGCAGCAAAGCCGCTGACAGTTACCTGCAAATCGACAAACTGATCGCCGCCGCCAAGGCCAGCGGCGCTCAGGCGATTCATCCGGGTTATGGCTTTCTTTCCGAGAACGCCGGGTTCGCCCGCGCGATTGAAGAAGCTGGCCTGATTTTCCTCGGCCCGCCCGCCTCGGCCATCGACGCGATGGGCAGTAAATCCGCCGCCAAAGCCTTGATGGAAACCGCCGGCGTGCCGCTGGTGCCCGGCTATCACGGTGAAGCTCAGGACCTCGACACCTTCCGCGACGCTTGCGAGCGCATCGGTTATCCAGTGCTGCTCAAGGCCACCGCGGGCGGTGGCGGCAAAGGCATGAAAGTGGTCGAGGACGTCAGTCAACTGGCCGAAGCCCTGGCCTCGGCCCAGCGTGAAGCGAAATCCTCGTTCGGCGATTCGCGGATGCTGGTGGAGAAGTACCTGCTCAAACCGCGTCACGTGGAAATCCAGGTCTTTGCCGATCAGCATGGCAACTGCCTGTACCTCAACGAACGTGACTGTTCGATTCAGCGTCGCCATCAAAAAGTCGTTGAAGAAGCACCCGCTCCAGGCTTGAGCCCGGAACTGCGTCGCGCCATGGGCGAAGCCGCCGTGCGTTCGGCGCAAGCCATCGGTTATGTCGGCGCCGGCACCGTGGAGTTTCTGCTGGACTCTCGCGGTGAGTTCTTCTTTATGGAGATGAACACGCGCCTGCAGGTCGAACACCCGGTTACCGAAGCCATCACCGGCCTCGATCTGGTGGCCTGGCAGATTCGTGTGGCCCGTGGCGAAGCGCTGCCGATGACTCAAGCCGAGGTTCCGCTGATCGGTCATGCCATCGAAGTGCGCTTGTATGCCGAAGACCCGGGCAATGATTTCCTGCCGGCTACCGGTCGACTGGAGCTGTATCGCGAATCCGCGCAAGGTCCGGGTCGTCGAGTTGACAGCGGTGTTGAAGAAGGCGATGAGATTTCGCCGTTCTACGACCCGATGCTGGGCAAGCTGATTGCCTGGGGCGAAGACCGTGAGCAGGCGCGACTGCGGCTGCTGAGCATGCTCGATGAGTTTGCCATTGGCGGGCTCAAGACCAACATCAACTTCCTGCGCCGGATCGTCGGCCATCCGGCGTTTGCGGCGGCCGAACTGGATACCGGGTTCATTCCGCGTTATCAGGAAGAATTGCTGCCCGTCGCCTCGGACCTCAGTGACGAATTCTGGCAAGCCGCCGCCCAGGCGTTTGCCCAAAGCCAGCCGAGTTCTCCACGAGCCGATGACCTGGTTTCGCCTTGGGCCAACAGCAATGGTTTGCGTGTCGGACGGCCGACAGAAATCACCCTGCACTTGAGTTGTGAAGGCCAGGATCGCGCGCTGACGTTGGGCGACGCTGATGCCCACACCGCTCAACTCAAGGGCGAGCAACTGCTGACCGAGCACAACGGCCTGCGCCGCCAGCATCGGGCAATCCGCCGGGGCGACGTTGTGTATCTGCAATGGGAAGGTGAATTGCGCCGCATCGAGTCCTACGACCCGATCAGCGCCGTCGAGGCCAGTCACAGCCATCACGGCGGGCTGACCGCGCCCATGAATGGCAGCATCGTGCGGGTATTGGTGGAAGCCGGGCAAATGGTAGAAGCCGGGGCGCAACTGGTGGTGCTGGAGGCAATGAAAATGGAGCACAGCATTCGTGCGCCACACGCCGGGGTGATCAAGACGCTGTATTGCCAGGAAGGCGAGATGGTCAGCGAAGGCAGTGCGTTGGTCGAGTTTGAAGAAGCATGAAATGAAGATCGGTCCTACGTCTTGCGAGGACCGATCTGATTAGAATTTGGCGGTTGCCTGAACCACTACGCCGATAATTCGGCACTCTTCGGTGTAAAGGGCTTTCGGATACGTCGGATTGAGCGGGACCAGGTAACGCTGCCCGCCCTCTTCGATCAGCTTGCGAAAGGTCGCCTCGGCGCTGTCCGACCACTGGGCGATCACCAGTTTTCCAGGTTCCGGCACGATGGCCGGGTCCACCAGGATCATCATGCCCTCGGCAATGCTGATACCCGTGGGCGCGGTCATCGCATCGCCCACCACACTCAACCAGAAGGCCGGGCCCTGGGCGTGGTAGTCGGTCAGCTCGAAGCGTTCCTCCTTGCGATACACCGTCAGCTCACCATCGCGCAGCTGCGCCGGCTCCTTCCAGTCACTGACCGGGTAGCGGAAGTACGGGTTGTACTTCAGCGCCAGAGGCATCTCCTCCTCTTCCAGGATGAGTGGTTCGCGGATCACCAGCACCACTTCGAGAAAGTCCATGCCCAGCGCCTTCAACACACGGTTCATGTTGACGACGCCGGGGTCGCGGCGTTTGTTCAGCCAGTGGCCGACGCCGCCCTGGGACATCCCGAGGCGATCTGCGAGTTCTTCTTGAGTGACTTTGAGTTCACTCATCTTGGCCTTGACCAATTCAATCCATTTATCCATGTGCGGCACGATACGTGGGCGCCTCCGGCCGTCAAAACACAAATTGTAGTATTTAATCTCTCGTCATAAATACAGTACGTACTAGGATTGGTTCACGGATCTGAATCTATCACGGAGCTTGCCATCGCCATGTCCATCCCCTGCAACGACCTGCCTGACATGCAAATCGACACTTCCCTCACCTCGCCAAAAGGCTCTGCCGCCGCGCAACGAGCGCTGGACTATTACTTGAAACCAGCTGTTTCAGAGGAAGTGGTCGAAGAACGTTTCTTTGACGTAAACCGCAACATCAGCTGCGAAGAGGCGCTGGTCCATGCCACGGATTTGCTACGTTGTGCCGCCGCCATCGCGTACGAGTCAGCCAGCAATTTGCAGGGCGCAAGTCGGGACCTGGCGTTTTCGGCGGTGCACATGATCGACATGGCCAGGGCGATGGTAAATCGATCCCTGGAGGGCGATCAGAACGGGTGACACTTGGGTGCTTGCGAGGAGGACGGGAAAGAATTTTCCAATCGCGCAGATAAAAGCATTTGACTTGTAAACGAGAATGATTATTATTGCACGCATCTGGTCGCGAGATCAGTCGATTGTCCAAGTGACCTTAGGTCGGTCTCCTGGACTATCTCCTCATCAGGCTAATCACGGTTTTTGACCCGGCTTTTTGCCGGGTCTTTTTTTTGCCAGTTATTCTGGCTTTACCTTCAGGCTAATGAAGTCTTTAGGTGCTGCAAATTCGAATGGCGCGGATGATATCAAAAGAATATCCGTTGGCAAGAGAAGCCCGGCATCATTGGCCCAAACTAAATCAAAAATAGCGCTTGAGAATCAATCGCGCAGTCTCTAAGCTGCGTCGGCGTCAAGGAGGACGCCCCCCGCTTCAACCCAGAATTTCCCCCGGTTTTTCCCTTCCCAGCGTGTAAAGTAACAGCCATAAAATCATATTCAGGAATCGACTATGGCCGTGGCTAAATCCTCTTTCGACATCAGTGCCAACTTCGACAGTGGCAACATTGAAGTGCTGGACATCAGCAATCCGTTGCAAGCCCTGCTGGCCATCAAGCCAGACACCCGCAGCCAACACTTTCAGTGGTTCCACTTCAAGGCCAGCGGTCTGCACGTCGGTCAGGAACACTGGTTTCGTCTGAACAATGCCAGCAAGTCCTCCTATAACAAAGCCTGGGATGGTTATCAGGCGGTGGCGTCCTACGACCACGTCAACTGGTTCCGGGTGCCGACCATTTTCGAAGGTGACTGCCTGCGCTTCAGCCTTGAAGCCACCGCCACCCACGCCTGGTTTGCTTACTTCGAACCCTACAGCCGCGGTCGCCATGACTGGTTGATCGAGCAAGCGCTGACCAAGGCCGGCACCGAACTGCTGGCCACCGGCAAGAGCGTCGAAGGTCGAGACATCCAGCTGCTGCGTAAAGGAACGGGCGCCGAAGGTCAGCGCAAGGTCTGGATCATCGCCCAGCAACATCCGGGCGAGCACATGGCCGAGTGGTTCATGGAAGGCGTGATCGAGCGCCTGGAAAAGCATGACGATCCTGTGCTGAACAAATTGCTCGCCAGCGCCGACCTGTATTTGGTGCCGAACATGAACCCGGACGGCGCCTTCCACGGTCACCTGCGCACCAATGCCATGGGCCAGGACCTGAACCGCGCCTGGCAGAGCGCCAGCCAGGAAATCAGCCCGGAAGTGCTGTTCGTTCAGCAGCAGATGGAAAAGTACGGCGTCGACCTGTTCCTCGACATCCATGGCGATGAAGAAATCCCCTACGTGTTCACCGCCGGTTGCGAAGGCAATCCGGGGTACACACCACGAATCGAAAAACTCGAAGAGCATTTCCGCAGTCATCTGAAGCACCTGACCAAGGACTTCCAGACCAAGCACGGCTACACCCGCGACGAACCGGGCAAAGCCAACATGACCCTGGCGTGCAACAGCGTCGGCGAGAAATTCGACTGCCTGTCGCTGACCCTCGAAATGCCCTTCAAGGACAACAACGATGCGACGAATGCGCTGACCGGCTGGTCTGGTAAACGCTCGAAGCAATTGGGCAAGGATGTGCTGACCACCGTTGCAGATATGGTCAACACTTTGCGCTGAACACGCAGAATCAAAAGATCGCAGGCTTCGCCAGCTCCTACGCCGACCGTGTGAACCGCACGAATCGTTGTAGGAGCTGCCGCAGGCTGCGATCTTTTAGCCGCGATCCTTGCCCCGCAACATGCTGTCCAGCACGTCGTCGCGGCGCACCCAGCCGTGAAACAACGCCGCCGCCAAATGCAGCAGCACCGTCAAGAACAACAAATACGCCAGATACCCGTGAGCCTTGCGCAGGAACGCAAACACCTGCGCATTCGCCGGTACGATCGATGGCAATTGCAACGAACTGCTGAGCATCACCGGATCCCCCGCCGCCGAAATCATCGCCCAGCCCAGCAGCGGCAAAATCAGCATCAAGGCGTACAGTAAAACATGTGAAGCCCTGGCCGCCAGCGCTTGCCAACCCGGCAGATCCGCCGGCAGCGGTGGCTGTTGCGTGGAAAAGCGCACGGCCAGGCGCACGATCACCAGCAGCAGAATCGCGACGCCCAAGGGTTTGTGCAGATGAATCAGCCACTCATGACGCTCGGACACCGAAGCGGCCATGCCCGCGCCGATAAACAGCATGGCAATGATCATCAGCGCCATCAGCCAGTGCAGCAATCGCGCTAAAGGCGCGAAGTGGTTCGGTTGAGCGCTCATTGACGAGACTCCTGTTTATTAGCGGCGGGCAACTGGCTGACTTCGCTGGTACGACGCAAGTAGGAAGTGGCGTACCCCGCTGAACGAGCGGCGAGCAATGGGTCGTCGGAACCTTCTATGCCGGCGGGCAGTACCAGCGGGTCGTAGTTGATGTCCCGGCATTCGCCATTGAGTTGCGGCTGGGTGCTTTCGAGCACCAGAGTGCCGGCGTTCAACACTTTGCGACCCTCGGGCCAGGCTTTGCTGGCGTCGTTCACCGGATCACCGGGGTTGGCCAGCGTGATGTTCAGCTGCCAACGCAGCGGCCCTGCGGAAATACGCTGCACCAGGTCTTTCTCCAGGAATTCACCCCCTTCAGGCGCCGTAGCACCCGCGGCATCCTGAGCGACGGGCACCATGCTCCAGCGCACCGCCTGTCGCTGTCCCGCAGCGTTCACCAGGTAAAACGCATTGACGCTGTTGTAGGTTTCCGTCACGTAACTGGCCGACGGCTTGGCGGTTTTGATCCAGGCCAGGAACGGTGCGGCTTCCGGATGCGAACCGAAGAACGCTGGTACGGCAGCCGGGTTCGGTTTGCCGGTGGCCGGGTCCGGCGACTGGGCCTGCTGCAATTGGTAGAACGCTTCGGGCGTACCCACCGGGAACACCGGCATGCTGTTCATCCCGGTGCGCCATTGTTGGCCGTTGGCCTGGGTGAACCGCAGGGCCAGACTGCGGATCGGCACGCTGTTGTCTGGCGCATAAGGATTACCGGCCGGCAATGCGAAACGCCCGACCACAGGGGTTCGCGCTTCATTGAACACCTGAGCACTGGAATAGCTGCGCGCCTCGCCACTGCTCTCGAAATGCCCGATCACACACACGCCTTTGGAGTGGTTACGCCGGAAACCCGGGTGCACGCCGTTGTTGGTCTCCAGCACATTGATCAGCTTTTTCGGCGTCAGGCGTTGTGGGTCGAAGGTGCCATTGACGTAGGCAAAAGCCCCAGCCACTGCGGCAACCACCACAGCAATACCGGCCAGACGTAATGTCAGGCTCGCGGCACTCAAGGGTGGCCGGGTTGGCGGTGATGAGCGATCTACCATGAAAGACTCCAGGGCCATCGGCCACAAGTGAGAAGGATCAAGCAGACGAACCCCACTGCGGTTTATTCCATCGCGCCGTATTTATTTTTTCAGGCGTGGAATAACCTCCAATGCCGGGCGTCTCTCAGGTGTCCGGTCTCACAAATACGTTCCTTTTTGGCGAGTGGCTGTTGTTGCCAGACAAGGCGCCGCGACGCGTCATAGCTCGCTATGGCAAGGAGCGGCAACGCAGTATGGCGACAACAGACGCCGCCAAAAAGGAAACGTATTTGTGAGACCGGACACCCCCTAGCGTAGTGACTAGCCAGAACTTCATGAACGATATCGACGAACAACTGCGAGAAATCATTCCCAGATTGCGCCGGTTTGCCGTGTCGTTGACGCGCAATCCCAGCAGCGCCGACGACCTGGTGCAGTCTTGCCTTGAGCGCGCGCTGTCGAGTTGGAGCGACAAACGCCCCGAGGGCGACTTGCGCGCCTGGTTGTTTTCGATTCTGTATCGACAGTTTCTCGATGCTCACCGGCGCTCCCGGCGTTATGCACGGATGCTCGAATTCTTTACCGGGCGTGACGATTCACAGCCGTCGGTGGAACGCACCGTGATCGCCCAATCGACCCTGAAAGCCTTCGATCAACTCAGCACTGAACAACGTGCCCTGCTGCTCTGGGTCTCGGTCGAAGGCTTGAGTTATAAAGAAGTCGCCGAGATTCTCGACGTCCCCACCGGCACCGTGATGTCCCGCCTGTCCCGTGCCCGTCAGGCCTTGCGCCAGCTGAGCGACGGCGAAATCACCCGCCCTTCTCTGCGGAGACTCAAATGATCAGCCTGCCCCCAAGCGAGCGTGACCTGCACGCCTACGTCGACCAGCAACTCAGCGATGCCGACCGACGTCTGGTGGAGACTTTTCTGGCCAGCAACTCGCAAGTGGCTGCACAAGTGCGCGCCTGGCAGCAGGACGCCCAGCAATTGCGCGCGGCATTGAGCGGCGCCCTGCAGCAACCGGCCAACCCGGACCTCGACCCGGCGCTGATTCGCCAACACCTCAAACGACAATCTCGCCGTCACCTGGCCAGCGCTGCCGTGTTGCTGATTGCGGTCAGCGTCGGCGGGTTCAGCGGTTGGCAAGCCCGGGAGATGACGCTCGTCAGTGCCCAACTGCCGATGACCGACGCCCTGCAGGCCTATCGCCTGATTGCCCAGCAAGGCATCCTGCCGGCCGACTACAAAGTCAGTGACGACGGTGATATGCAGGGTTGGCTCGACCGCTATTTCACTCAGGCCAATCGCTTGCCTGACCTTTCGGGCGCAGGTTTCAAACCGATCAGCGGACGCTTGCTGAGCACCGAGCAAGGGCCGGCGGCGATGGTGGTTTACGAGGATCAAAGCGGCCATAAAGTCAGCTTCTACGTCCGCCCACCAGGACCGAAAAACTACCTGTTACCGAGGGGCAGTCGCAGCGATGGCGAGTTGCAGGCCGAGTACTGGTCAGGGGGCGGGTACAACTACGCGATGGTCAGCCCGAGCGATACGCCGGCGGCGCAGATGCTCAAGCAAACCGTGCAGTTCTGAACACACCACCAATCAAATGTGGGAGCGGGCTTGTTCGCGAATGCGGTGTGACAGTCCACATTAATATTGACTGATTAACCGCATTCGCGAGCAAGCCCGCTCCCACATTGGATCTGTGACGGTTTGAAGATTGTGTTCAACCCTGCCCGAACACCTGCGAAGGCCGACGCAGCAACGGGTCGAACGGATTGATCCGCGGCCCGATCAGCGCCGCTTCGCGCTTGAGCATTTCCACCACCGTCGGCAAGCGATCCGGCCCCAGCCGATCACTCACGGTCGCCACACTCAGTGCCGCCACGGCCCGCCCTTCACGATCCAGAATCGGCACCGCCACCCCGGCCATGCCCTGCAACACGCCGGTGTTGCGCCCGGCATAACCCAGTTTGCGCACATTCTCGACTTCCGAGCGCAGGAACACCTCGTCGTACAGGTGGAAATCCTTGAGCCGCGGCAAGTTGTAGTGAATCACCGTGTCGCGCTCTTCTTCCGGCAGGAACGCCAGAATCGCCAGACTACCCTGCCCCACACCCAGCGCCACCCGCCCGCCAATGTCACCGGTAAAGGTGCGGATCGGAAACGGCCCTTCGCTGCGATCCAGGCAGATCGCATCAAAACCACTGCGCGCCAGCAAGAACAACGAATCCCCCAACGACGCCGACAGCCGCAGCAGCGCCGGACGCACCAGTTCGCGCAGGTTTCCGGTATTCCCGGCGCGGGCCGCCAGCGCAAAAAACTCCAGACTCAAGCGATAGCGTTTGCTGCGCGCATCCTGCTCGACCATGCCCTCATCCATCAGGCTGCGCAGCAATCGGTGCGTGGTCGGTTGCGACAATCCGATGCGCTGGGCCAGTTGCGTCACCCGCTCCCCGCCCTCGACGGTGTCACCCAGACTGCGCAGCACGGCAAACAGTCTGGAGACTGCGCCAACACCGACATCACTTTTGTTTTCATTCCGCTCAATGGAATCTGTCATGGGTTTTCTCGAGTATTAATTTACTCACCGAATGAAACTGAAAATAGTCATCGCTTCAGTGAAATAGGCCATTGAGCCCATCCTATTCTTCGTCCTACTCTGCGTCCAGACAGGGGCGATTCGAACAACAGCGGCAGCCGACTGAAGTCGAGCGCCAACGCACCCAGCAAGACCTTTTCGTATCTGCCCATACAAAAAAGCGCGCCTTCGGGCGACGCATAACAATCTCAGGTGGAGCGCAGTTATGGCTTTTGTGCAACTTGAAGGACTCGGCAAACGTTACGGTGAGATCGACGCCGTCGTTGCTACCAACCTCTCGGTCGAGAAAGGCGAGTTCGTCTCGCTGCTCGGCCCCTCTGGATGTGGCAAAACCACCACCCTGCAAATGATCGCCGGCTTCGTCGAAGTCAGCAGCGGACGCATTGTGCTGGACGGTCGCGACATCACCCACGCCAAACCCGCCAGCCGTGGTCTGGGCGTGGTGTTCCAGAGTTACGCGCTGTTCCCGCACATGACCGTGAAAGACAACGTCGCCTTCGGCCTGCGCATGCGCAAAGTGGCCAACGGCGAGTTGCAGCAGCGAGTGGACCGGGTGCTGAAACTGGTGCGCCTCAACCAGCATGCCGAGCGTTACCCGCGAGAACTCTCCGGCGGCCAGCGTCAACGCGTTGCATTGGCTCGGGCCTTGGTGATCGAGCCGCCGGTGCTGCTGCTCGATGAACCGCTGTCCAACCTCGACGCCAACCTGCGCGAAGAGATGCAATTCGAGATCCGCCGCATCCAGCGCGAAGTCGGAATCACCACGCTGATGGTCACCCATGACCAGTCCGAAGCGCTGTCCATCAGCGACCGGGTGGTGGTGATGCAGGCCGGGCGCATCACCCAGATCGACGCGCCCTACACCCTTTACGAACACCCGCGCACCGAGTTCATTTCCGGTTTCGTCGGCAAGGCCAATCTGCTGCCGGGCGAGCGTGACAGCGCCGGAGTCGTTCAAGTCTGCAACCGTGGCGACGGCGCACTGACCTTGAGCCTGCGCCCGGAAAAAATCGATCTGCGGGACAAAGGCCAGGGCCGTCTGCAAGGCAACATCGTCAGTCGCTTCTTTCTCGGCAGCCAATGGCTTTATGGCGTTTCGACGACCCTGGGCGAACTCAGTGTGGTGCGCCGCAACGACGGTTCGGCACCGCTGACCGAAGGCACGGCGGTCGGGCTGGACTGGGACGCAACGTTGCTGCGGGTGCTGAGTGTCGACGAGGTGCCGGCATGAGTACGCTTGTCGCCATTCGCCAGGGACGCCAGGGTTATTGGCTGTCGGCACCGGCCCTGGCCTTGTACCTCAGCCTGTTGGTTATCCCGCTGCTGCTGACCTTGGTGCTGTCGTTCAACGTCTTCGACTACAGCTCGGGGATCAACGGCGACGCCTACACCCTCGATCACTACAGCAGCCTGCTGGGCGACCCGTATTTCTACGAAATCTTTCTGCGCACGATGTGGATCAGCGCCCTGACCACCCTGCTCTGCGTGGTGATCGGCGTGCCCGAAGCCTACATCCTCAGCCGCATGGGCACGCCTTGGCGCTCGATTTTCCTGATTCTGATCCTCACCCCGCTGCTGATTTCGGTGGTGGTGCGCGCCTTCGGCTGGAGCCTGTTGCTGGGTGCCGACGGCCTGGTCAATCAGATCCTGCAAGCCTTCGGTGGCTCGCCGATGAAGCTGCTGTACACGCCGTTCGCGGTGGTGATTGCGCTGGTCCACGTGATGCTACCGTTCATGATCATTCCGGTCTGGACCTCGTTGCAAAAACTCGACCCGGCCGCCGAGCAGGCCGCGATGTCCCTCGGTGCCAGCCACTTCACCGTGATGCGCCAAGTGGTGCTGCCGCAGATCATGCCCGGCGTGCTCTCGGGCACCTTGATTGTGTTCGGTCTGGCCGCCAGTTCGTTTGCCATCCCCGGCCTGCTCGGCGGACGCCGGATAAAAATGGTCGCCACGCTGATCTATGACCAGTACCTGTCGGAGCTCAACTGGCCGATGGGCGCGGCCATCGCCGTGGCCCTGCTGTTGCTCAACCTGCTGATCATGCTGTCGTGGAACCGGATGATCGAAGGCCGCTACAAGAAGTCATTGGGATAACTCGTCATGTCCAAGAACGGTCCTTTCGCCCTGCTGTTCCATACCCTTGTGGTGCTGTTCATGCTGGCGCCGCTGGTGGTGGTCTGCCTCGTGGCCTTCACCCCGGAAAACACCCTGAGCCTGCCGACCACGGAGTTTTCCCTGCGCTGGTTCCGCGCGGTGTTCGAGCGTGCAGACTTTGTCGATGCGTTCTACAACAGCCTGATCCTGGCGTTCTGCGCGGCCAGTCTGGCGACGTTGATTGCGGTGCCGGCGGCGCTGGCGATCACGCGCTTCGAGTTCCCCGGCCGGGATTTTTTCAATGGTCTGTTCCTGTCGCCGATCATCATTCCGCACTTGGTGCTGGGTGTCGCATTACTGCGCTTGTTTGCGCTGATGGGGGTCAACGGCAGCTTCGCCTGGCTGATCTTCGCCCATGTGCTAGTGATCACACCGTACGTGCTGCGACTGGTGCTGGCGTCGGCCATCGGCCTGGATCGCAGCGCCGAACACGCCGCGCAATCGCTCGGTGCCGGGCGCTTCACGCTGTTTCGGGAAATCACCTTGCCGATGATTCTGCCGGGGGTCGCCGGTGGTTGGTTGCTGGCGTTTATCAATAGTTTCGATGAGGTCACGCTGTCGATCTTCGTCACCTCACCGGCCACGCAAACCCTGCCGGTGCGGATGTACGTGTATGCCACCGAATCCATCGATCCGATGATGGCGGCGGTGTCGGCACTGGTGATCGGGCTGACCGCGCTGACGATGATTTTGCTCGACCGGGTCTACGGCCTGGATCGGGTTCTGGTGGGCAAACAATGAGGGCGCCATGGCTCTGCTGAAACGACTGGCCGAAGGCGACCGCCCGGCCCTGGACTTTACCCTCGACGGCACGCCGGCTACCGGCCTGCTCGGCGACACCTTGCTGACAGCGGTGCTGACCTGCAGCGAACACTTGCGTGGCAGCGACTTCAGCGCCGAACCCCGCGCCGGTTTTTGCATGATGGGTGCCTGTCAGGACTGCTGGGTTCGACTGGGCGATGGTCGACGCGTGCGCGCCTGCTCGACGTTGCTCGAAGCCGGGCAGCAGATCAGCCGCGAACCGGGGCGCACGGTATGAACACCCAATCTACCTGCACAAACCGGATTCCCTGTGGGAGCGGCGGTGCGACGATTCGACTTGCTCGCGAAAGCGTCGTGTCAGCCACCACACCTATTGAATGTGCCGCCCTCTTCGCGAGCAAGCCCGCTCCCACAGGGGGTTGGGTATGAATTCCGTGATCATCATCGGTGCCGGTCCGGCCGGTATACGTGCCGCACAAACCCTGGTCACCCACGGCGTTCACCCGGTGCTGCTGGACGAAGCAGCACGCGGTGGCGGGCAGATTTATCGTCGCCAACCGGCCAACTTCAAGCGTTCGCCGGTCAAGCTGTATGGCTTCGAAGCCGGCAAGGCCAACGCGCTGCATCAGACGATTGATGAGCTGCGCGAGCAACTCGATTACCGCCCTGAAACCCTGGTATGGAACGCCGAAGACGGTGCGCTCGACACCTTGCATGAGGGCCGCGCCTCGCGGCTGGCGTTCTCCCGCGTGATCGTTGCCACGGGCGCCACCGACCGGATTCTGCCGGTACCGGGCTGGACCCTTCCGGGGGTTTACAGCCTCGGCGCCGCGCAGATTGCCCTCAAGTTTCAAGGCTGTGCCATCGGTGAACGCGTGGTGTTCGCCGGCAGTGGACCGTTGCTGTACCTGGTGGCGTATCAATACGCCAAGGCCGGCGCCAAGGTGGTCGCAGTACTCGACAGCTCGCCGTTCAGCGCTCAGGCCCGCGCTTTGCCCGGCCTGCTCTCGCAACCGGCCACCCTGGCCAAAGGCATCTATTACCGCAGCTGGCTGACCGCCCACGGCATCCCGGTGCATCAGGGCGCCAGCCTGAAACGCATCAATGGCGAACAACGTGTGCAATCGCTGAACTGGTCCAACTCAAAGGGTGAACAGCCACTCGATTGCGACGCCGTCGCCTTCGCCCACGGCCTGCGCAGTGAAACCCAACTCGCCGACCTGCTCGGCTGTGATTTCGCCTGGAACCCGCTCAACCGCGCCTGGCTGCCGCAGCGTGACAGCACCGGTCGCAGCAGTGTCGCCGAGGTTTACCTGGCCGGTGACGGCGCCGGCATCATGGGCGCCGACGCAGCGGAAATGGCTGGCGAACGCGCGGCCCTGGCGTTGCTCGAAGATATTGGTTACCTGATCCCGCCGCAACGCGGGGCGCAATTGGAGCAGGCGCTGGGGCGGATCGACACCTTCCGCCAAGGCCTGGAACGGGCCTTCGTCTTTCCCGAGCACTGGGCCGCCGATGCCCCGAATGACGTGATGATCTGCCGCTGCGAAGAAGTGCGGGCCGGCGACATCCGTCAGGTCGTGCGCGAGGGCCATTGGGAGATCAACCGGGTCAAGGCGCATTGCCGGGTTGGCATGGGCCGCTGTCAGGGACGGATGTGTGGCGCCGCCGCCGCGGAAATCATTGCCTGCGAAAGCCAGCGCTGCGTGTCCGACATCGGCAGGCTTCGGGCTCAGGCGCCGATAAAACCCCTGCCGTTTGGTCTGGAGGTCGAGTCATGATTGAAGTCGATGCCGTCATCATTGGCGGCGGTATTGTCGGTTCCTCCGCCGCGCTGTTTCTGAGCAAGGCCGGGCGTCGCGTGGCGCTGCTGGAGCGGGACTTCTGTGGCTCGCATTCCAGCGGCGTGAACTACGGCGGCGTGCGGCGCCAGGGACGACCGCTGTCGCAACTGCCGCTGTCGCAACGGGCCCATGACATCTGGGGGCAACTGCCGCAGCTGATTGGCATCGACGGTGAGTATCAGCGCAGCGGCCACTTGAAACTGGCCCGCAGCCTCAACGACCTGCACGCCTTGCAAGACTATGCCGTCAGCAGTCGGGGCTTTGGCCTCGATTTGCAGGTACTCGAACGCACTGAATTACGCGCACGTTTTCCGTGGGTCGGCGAGGTGGCGGTCGGGGCCTCGTTTTGCCCCGATGACGGTCATGCCAACCCGCGACTGGTCTCCCCGGCGTTCGCCCGGGCGGCGCGGCGACATGGCGCGCAGGTCCATGAACAATGCCCGGTGACGGCGGTGGAACACGACGGCCAACGCTTTCGCATCAGCACGCAAACCGGTCTGGAGCTGCAAGCGCCCTGGCTGCTGAATTGCGCCGGAGCCTGGGCCGGCAGCCTGGCAGAACAATTCGGTGAGGGCGTGCCGATGCACGCCGGGCACCCGGCGATGCTGGTTACCGAGCCCTTGCCGCTGGTGATGAATGCCAGCACCGGGGTCGAGGGCGGCGGTATCTATGCGCGTCAGGTCGCTCGCGGCAATTGCGTGTTGGGTGGCGGTCAGGGTTTTGCCCTCGACGACGCTCGCGCCCGGCCCGGTCAACACGCCGTGATCGAGATCCTGCGTCAGGCCGTCGAGCTTTACCCGTTTCTTGAAGGCGCCCAGGCGATTCGCACCTGGAGCGGCACCGAAGGTTACCTGCCCGATCGCCAACCGGTGATCGGCCACAGTGGCACTCAACCCGGTCTGTTGCACGCGTTCGGCTTCGCCGGCGCAGGTTTTCAGATCGGCCCCGCGGTGGGCCAGGCGCTCACTGAAATCATCTGCAGCGGCGCCTCAAAGACGTCGCTGGATGCGTTTTCCATCACCCGGTTTCACTCCATCTCCGTTGCTTGATAGAGGAAGGTCGCGCCAATGAATAACGTCAAACGCACTGCACTGCTCGGTATTTCCTGCATGAGCGCCCTGCTCACGGTCAGCCAGGCCCAGGCCGAACCGACGCTTTACCTGGGCATGAACGGCGGGACCATGGAGCGGCTCTACGCCGACAAGGTGCTGCCGGTTTTCGAGAAGGCCAACAACGTCAAAGTGGTGATTGTGCCCGGCACCTCCGCCGATATTCTGGCCAAGGTCCAGGCCAGCAAAGGCAACCCGCAGATGCACGTGATGTTCCTCGACGACGGCATCATGTACCGCGCCATCGCCATGGGGCTGTGCGACAAACTCGAAGACAGCGCACCGCTGGCGCAGATTCCGCCCAAGGGCCGCATCAAGGATCAAGCCGTGGCGGTCAGCCTCGGCGTGACCGGGCTGGCGTACAACACGCGGTTGTTCAAGGAGAAAGGCTGGACCGCGCCGACCTCGTGGATGGACATGGCCGACCCGCGCTTCAAGGACAAACTGGTGTTCCAGTCGATGGCCTCTTCGACATTCGGCCTGCACGGCTTCCTGATGTTCAACCGGATTCAGGGCGGCAGCGAAACCGACGTCGAGCCGGGCTTCAAGGCTTGGCCGAATACAGTCGGGCGCAACGTGCTGGAGTACATTCCGAGCTCGGCGAAGATTTCCGAAATGCTTCAGACCGACGAAGCCGCGCTGTTCCCGCTCACGCCGACCCAGGTCACCGCCCTGAAACTCAAGGGCATGCCGGTGGAATATGCGCAACCGAAGGAAGGCGCCGTGGTGCTCAACGTGGCCGAATGTGCCATCGCCAACAACACCCAGCCGGAACTGGCACAGAAACTCGCCGCCTTCTTGCTGACACCTGAAGCGCAGGCCGCTGCACTTGAGGACGGCGACCAGATCCCGTCCAACCCCAATACCCCGACCACCGACAAGACTCGCGGCCAGGTGGAAGCGATGAAGCAGTACCTGACCACGGCCATTGCGATTGATTGGGATCAGGTCAACGAACAGCGCCCGGCATGGAATGCGCGGTGGAGTCGCAGTATCGAGCGGTAACTTCCGGCATAGCGCTATCTATGTAGCAGCTGCCGAGCCTGCGAGGCTGCGTTCGGCTGCGAAGCAGTCGCCAATCCATTCCCTACGGTTTACCTGAATGACCGCGGTGTTTGGTTTTACGACTGCTCCGCAGCCGAACGCAGCCTCGCAGGCTCGGCAGCTGCTACAGGTCGACACAACTGGAATGAAAATTCCCCATTTGGTTACACTACGGCGCGGCAGCTCGGGAAGCCGGCATGAAGATTACGGGGTGAAATCACAGTGGCCGTTCGACCGCCAAACCGTTCGCGACTCACACCACGCTGGCCTGCGCTACGCCGCTTGTTCGGCAAGTCATCGGCGGCATCCGCCGGTAACACCGCGACCGGTCGAGTCATCCACGACTACTTCCACCGCAAGGCTCATTCCCAGGGCTACACCCTCAGCCATAGCCAACTGCGCGTCATCGACTGCATGGCGCAACACGCCGCAGCGCTGTCGGGCACCTCGGCAAAAACGTTTCCCGGCCTTTACCTGCACGGCGCCGTGGGGCGCGGCAAGAGCTGGCTGCTCGACGGTTTTTTCCAGGCCCTTCCCATCGCGGAAAAACAACGTCTGCATTTTCATGAGTTTTTAGCGCACCTTCATCAAGGGATGTTCAGTCATCGCGATCAGCCCGATGCGCTGGAAACCACCCTCGACGAACAGCTGCGCGATTGCCGGGTGCTGTGTTTCGACGAGTTTCATGTCCATGACATCGGCGATGCGATGCTCATCACCCGGCTGTTCAAGGCATTGTTCCGCCGAGGCATCCTGCTGCTGGTCACTTCCAATTACCCACCGGAGGGACTGCTGCCCAACCCGCTGTACCACGCGCGCTTCAAACCGGTGATCGACCTGATCAACGCACGCATGCAGGTCATGGAGGTCGGCGGCCCCCACGACTACCGCAGTCAGGTCAGAACCCACGCCCAGCAGCTGTTTACCCAGGGACAGTACGTCTGGCCAGCCACGCTGGCGCAGCGTCAATCGTTGAACCTGCCCGAACGCGACGCGCCGGCCATTTCACTGCCCGTCGGGACACGCAACCTTCAGGCCCGACACTGCGAAGGGCGAACCATCGGTTTCACCTTCGGCGATCTGTGCGACCAACCCATCGCGGTTATGGATTACCTGGAGCTGTGCCGACGTTTCGATCACTGGTTCATCGATGAACTGCCCAACCTCGCCGATTGTTCCATCGCCGCCCAACAGCGCTTCATCAACCTGGTCGACGTCCTGTACGACCGGGACAAGCACCTGATTCTGCTCGGGCAGCAGTCTTTGCGCGAAAGCCTGGGCGGCGATGCCATCGATCTGGCGCGCACGCGCAGCCGGTTGGGGCAGTTGGTCGAAGTCAGGGAACCGTAGGTTTTGTGGTGCAGCTCAGGACGCTATCGCGAGCAAGCTCGCGAAGGCGGCCTGACAGACACCACACTTTTCCGGCTATCATGGCGCCCATTTTCTGGCCCCCGCGCCCTCCTCCCGATCAAAGTGAATCTGTTCATGGATACCCTTGCCCAACTGCGCGCCGGCCAACTGTCGGGCATCACCCGCCTGGACCTCACCGGCGGCCTGACGGAGTTTCCGCGAGAAATCTTCGACCTGGCGGACTCGCTGGAAGTCCTCAACCTCAGTGGCAATGCGTTGAGCAGCCTGCCGGACGACTTGCACCGCCTGACCCGTTTGCGCGTGTTGTTCTGCTCGGACAATCTGTTCACCGAACTGCCCGACTGCCTGGGCCAATGCGCCGCACTGACGATGGTCGGCTTCAAGGCCAACCGCATCGAACGCGTGCCAGGCGCGGCCCTGCCACCGTTGCTGCGCTGGCTGATCCTGACCGATAACCGCATCACTGAACTGCCCGCCGAGCTGGGTCAACGCCCGCACCTGCAAAAACTCATGCTCGCCGGCAACCGCTTGCAACGTTTGCCGGAAAGCTTGCGTCATTGCCATCGACTCGAATTGATCCGCATCGCCGCCAACCGGTTGACCGAATTGCCCGAGTGGCTGCTGTCCCTGCCGAGCCTGACCTGGCTGGCGTACGCCGGTAACCCGCTGGAGACCGAAGCCGATGCGGCCGCGCTCGAAGCCACGCCCCACATTCCGTGGTCCGAACTGCGTCTGGAGCAGCAATTGGGCGAAGGCGCGTCGGGGGTGATTCATCGGGCTATTTGGGATCGACAGGACCAACCGGCTACACAGGTCGCGGTCAAACTCTACAAAGGCGAAATGACCAGCGATGGCTCGCCGTTGCACGAAATGAACGCCTGCATCACCGCCGGTAGTCACCCCAACCTGATCCGGGTTGAAGGGCGCGTCGTCGGCCATCCGGAAGCCCAGGCCGGACTGGTGATGCAACTGATCGATCCGAGTTATCGCAATCTGGCGGGGCTGCCGAGCCTGGCGTCATGTACCCGCGACGTTTACGCCAATGACACCCGGTTCAGCGCGGGTGTGGCATTGCGCATCGCCTGTGGCATTGCCTCGGCAGCCGAGCATTTGCACCAGCATGGCATCACCCACGGCGACCTCTACGGCCACAATATTCTGTGGAACGAGCACGGTAATTGCCTGCTGGGGGATTTCGGCGCGGCGTCGTTCCATGCCACCTCGGACAACCTTGAAAGCCGTGCGCTGCAACGGATCGAAGTGCGAGCGTTTGGTATTTTGCTGGGGGAATTGTTGGAGCGGATCGACTCGGGGTTGAGCGATGAAGGTCGTATGCAGCTGGAGCAATTGCAGCGGCGCTGCTGTCAGCCGCAGGTGCTGGAGCGACCGGGGTTCAGCGAGATTGTGCAGGAATTGAATCGCTGGTGACCGCTACGCGGTCAATCGCGAGCAGGCTCGCTCCTACAGGTTTTGTGTCGAACATATAATTTTTATTCAACACAACCTACTGTGGGAGCGAGCCTGCTCGCGATGGCGGTATCACTGAAAAATCAAATTAACCCGCCAACCCGACAAACATGTCCTGCACGTCATCGTGGTTATCGAGGCCTTCGAGGAAGGCTTCGACTTCAGCCATCTGCTCATCGCTCAGGCCGCTGACCGGGTTTTTCGGCTGATAACCCAACTTGGCCGACAACACGGTGAACCCTTGCTCGGGCAGGGCTTTCTGCACGGCGTCCAGGTCCGCAGGCTCGGTCAGGAACAGGGTCGTACCCTCTTCTTCGCCCGGCTCGAAATCCTGGGCACCGGCTTCGATGGCGGCCATTTCCGGATCGGCGTCAGGGCTGTCCGGGGACGCCTCGATCATGCCGACATGGTTGAAGTCCCACGCTACCGAACCGGAAGCGCCCAACTGGCCCTTGCGGAACGCAACACGAATTTCAGCAACGGTGCGGTTGATGTTGTCGGTCACGCATTCAACGATCAGCGGCACCTGATGCGGTGCGAAGCCTTCATAGGTCACGCGATGGTATTGCACGGTTTCGCCCAACAGGCCCGCGCCTTTCTTGATCGCGCGATCCAGGGTTTCCTTGGGCATCGAGGCTTTCTTGGCCTGCTCGACCACCAGACGCAGGTGTGCGTTGGTGGCAGTATCGGCACCGTTGCGGGCAGCAATGGTGATTTCTTTCACCAGTTTGCCGAAGATCTTGCCCTTGGCGTTGGATGCCGCTTCTTTGTGTTTAACCTTCCACTGTGCGCCCATTACTCACTCTCTTGATCTGTGGCGCCGAGACATCTATTGGCCGACGCATGGCGCCAAGTTTATACGGCCTAAAGTTGGCAATCGACCAAAAATTCCATCCTGTTTACCCGCGTGACGAATCGACATCTTCACCGGCAGTTGTAGGGCGATTCTGAAACTTCGATTTGCGGTGACCATAAAGGGCTGTGGTTTCGTACCCTCAGCGCCCGAATTCCATGGCAGAAGCGCGTTCGATGCACAACGACAAGGAAAGTCCCTTCACCCTGACACTTCTCGACGGCGATTTAAGTTTGCAGGTGTTGCAGTTCAGTGGCCGAGAAGCCCTCAACCAGCCCTATCGATTCGACATCGAAGTGATCGGCCTCGCACCGGCCATGAACCTCGACCGATTGCTGCAACAGCCGGTGTTCCTCAGCCTGATGGAGGGCCAGGGTATACATGGCGTACTTCACAGTGCCAGTCGCGAGCATCGCGGCCCACACCGAATCGGCTACAAACTGGTGCTGGTGCCCTACCTTCAATGGCTCGACCGACAGCGTTCACGCCGCGTCTTTCATCACCTCAGCGTACCGATGATCCTGCGCCAACTGCTGGAGGAACATGATGTACCCGAGGGGAGCTATCGCTTCGAATTATCCAACGGACACTATCCCGTCCGGCCTTTTTGCATTCAGTACGAGGAGAGCGATCTGGCATTGCTGCAACGGCTATGTGAAGAAGAGGGCATTCACTATCACTTCGAACATCAGCGCGACGGGCATGTGCTGGTCCTGGCGGATGACAGTCTGAGTTTCCCCCAGGAACCCGTCCTTACGCCTTTCCAGGGCGACGCGCCCGAAGACAGTGACGTGCCGGTGATCAGTGAGTTGTTCCAGCGCCATGACTCGCCGCCCTTTCCCTCACGACTGGAGACCAGGAACCGTGGCTCGCAAAACCCCGACGAGGGAGCGGCCAACCACGCGTTCAGCACACCATTGCCGGTGATGGTCCGGCCCGCGGCCGAGCACATCCATCACGATCAACTAAGCCGACGACAACTGGAACGTCTGCGTTGCCAGCACCTGCAGATCCACGGTCAAAGCAACCAGAGCGCACTGCGCAGCGCACGGATAGTACAGGTATCGGAGCATCCACTGCCGAATTTCAACGATCAATGGCTGATCACCGAAACCCGACATCAGGGGCAGCAGCCTTCGATTCTTGCCACCGACAAACCCGTTACTGTCCGCCATTACCGCAATCAGTTCACCGCCATTCCCTGGTCAACGGTCTTCAGGCCCGCGCTCAAACAGACCCGGCCGAGCATCCCGGGCTATCAGCCCGCGCGGGTGCTGGGTCCGGCCGGGCAGCCGGCGGCGCTGGATGATCGAGGTCGAATACAGGTCAGGCTGTGGCCAACAGCGGAAGCGGATCCGCTTGAATCTGCCGGTCTCTGGTTACCGGTGGCCCTTGCGACGCCGGACGGTCGGATTGACCCGTCCAGCCTGCCAAAGGCCGGCAGCGATGTCCTCATCAGTTTTCTCGACAGTGACCCGGACCGCCCGGTGTTGTGCGTCGGCATGGGCCATCACCCGCGCACTCGGTCTGTTCCCGCGCCACGCCGCGATAGCCACTTGCTGCTCGATTGGCTGGTCAATCGCTCGGACCTCACGCCCTGACACTCAGCCCTTGTCGGCCTTGCCTGCCGCCGCCGCGAACTTTGCCAGACGCACATCCAGATGCCGTGGCCGATGCCCATGATCCTCGGCGCGCTCCTTGCGGCGAATGGCGTTGCGCACCATCAGGGAGCCGAGGTAACGAATCGGTTCCGGCGGAAACAAGCCCAACGGGCCGTTGACCAAAGGCGAACGGGTCCAGGCGTTGTCCAGTCCCTGGACCATCGAGGCGAGAATCTGCCCGCCCATATGACACGGGCCAACCCCGCTGCCGGAATATCCGAAACCATAAAACACGTTGCCGCTGGCGCTCATCTGGCCGAAGAACGGCAAACCGGTGACGGAGCGATCAGACGGACCGTTCCAGGTCGCCTCGACCTTGACCTGGGCAAACGCCGGAAAGAACTCGTTCAGGCTGTGCTGCAACAAACCGGCATAGGGCGATGGCTGATCGAATACCGGCAACATTCGCCCGCCGTAAGCAAAGGTATTACCGCCCTTGCCGAGCATGATTCGGCCGTCCGGGGTGTTGTGGTAGTAGTGCACGAAAATCCGCGAATCGAGCACGGTGACGCCGCTGGTCAAACCGATCTCGTTGAGCAGATCGGGGCGTGGTTCGGTGATCAGCATGTCGCTGGAAACAATCGCCACACTGCGCTCGAACTGTGGAAACGCCCGGGCCATCCAGGCGTTCATCGCCAGTACCACGCGATCCGCGCGAACGGTGCCGTTCGGGGTTTGTATTCCCGCAGGCTTGCCCTCCTGCAAGCCGGTCATGGCGGTGCGCTCGTGAATCCTCACGCCGAACTGCAAGGCGACCCGGCGCAAGCCGCGCACCAGTTTGCCCGGCTGCACACTGGCCGCCGCCGGGGAAAACCAGCCTTCCAGATGTTTGCTGGAACCGGCCATGCGTTGCACATCGGCCACCGGCCGTTGGGTGAAAGAGTTGATGCCATTGCGCTCCAACGCCGCGATCACGGCATCGGTCGAGCCGCATTGGGCACGGTTGGTGGCGGTGTAGAGCGTACCGTCGAGACGGTAATCGGCGTCCACCGCGTACTGCTCGCAAAAGGCGCCGATGGCATGGATGCTGCGCTCCGATTCCTTGACCAGTCGCACGGCTTCTTCGACGCCGAACAGCCGTTCAAGGGTGAAGTACTTGGCCGACCACGACAGTGCACAACCACCGTTGCGGCCACTGGCGCCGGCGCCGCAGATATCAGCCTCGATCAGCAGCACATCCAGCTCGGGGTTCTGTTCCTTGAGCATGATCGCGGTCCACAACCCGGTGTAGCCGCCGCCGACGATGCAGACATCGGCGCGGGTGTCTCCCACCAAGGGCTCGCATGGCGCGCAGGACTCGGCCGCCAGCGCCTGTTCCAGCCAGAAAGGTCTCATGGGTCAATCCTTAAGTACGCAGAGGTTTTACGGTGATCGGTTGGTTAGGCACGAAAACGCTTTCGACACGCAGGCCAGCCGGGCGGCTGTTCCAGTGCGGGATCAGCACCAGGGCCGAAAACAACGCGCAGCCAGCGAAGACGATGAACACGGTGACCGAGTCGAAGTAGCCCGGCAGCAATCCACCGAGAATCGCCCCGACCGAACCGCAACCGTTGACGAAACCAGCCGCTGTGGCGCCCGCCTTGGCGGTGCCGAAATCGATCGCGGCCGCGCCGCTGATCATCGAGTCCGGTCCGTACAGGGTCAGGCCCATGACGAACAGCAGCGCCACCACCAGCATCACGCTGCCGGTATGCAGGGCGCCCATGAACAAGGCCAGGGTGACGGTCAACGCCAACAGGCTGAGCACGCACGCCGGCATGCGTCGGGCGCCGAACACTTTGTCCGAAGCCAGGCCCAGCAGAATCGGCCCGAGCAACCCGGCCAGTTCAAACGCGGTCGGAATGATCGCCGCGCCGACCTTGCCCACCGAGGGCATCTGCTCGAAGACGATCACCGGGCCCCAGAGCAGAATCGCGTAGCGTGCCGGTTTCAGCAGAAAGTACGCCAGGCCCAGCACCAGTACGGTGCGGTTGCGCAGAATTTCTTTTAACGGTTCCAGCATGCTGATCTTGCTTTGCGCGTCGGCCTCTTGCGCCGTCAGTTGCGGCTCCGGTTCCACCGCCGGCAAGCCAACATCTTCCGGTTTGTTGCGCTGAAAAATAAAAAACAGCACGGCGACCAGCCCAACCACCGCCGCACTGGAAAAGAACGCCGCATGCCAGGTGCCGATCAGCGTATACGCCCACCAGCCAGCAAACGGCGAAGCCACCAACCCACCAAAGGCGTAGCAGGAACTCCACAACCCCAGCACCCGCCCGCGCTGTTCAGAGGGAAAGAAACTGCCGAGGTTCTTGCACAGCCCGGACCAGCCGGTGGACTGGGCAAACCCTTGAATCAACATGCAGGTGGCGAAGATTGGCAACGTCGCGAAACTGCCCATCACCAAGGCTGCCGCTGCTGAAATCAGCAACCCGCCAAACACTACGACCCTTGGGCCAAAGCGGTCGGCCAGGATGCCCCAGGTGAATTGCCCGATGGCGTAAGCCGTGAGGTAGATGGCGTCGAGGTTGGCCATGGCCATTTTGTCGAGCATGAAGGTGGGGTCTTCTGCGATCCCCAGTTTTGCCACGGAAAAAGCTTTGCGGGTGAAGTAGAAAGCGGCGTAAGCGAGCCAGGTGATCGCGAAAATCTGCACGCGCCAACGCTTGATAGTGCCGATGTGCTTGTTCATGGTGGTTCTGACCTCAGGGTGTGAGTGTGCCGGCAGAAATTGAGAAATAACGCCTGTTTTTTTATTGTTGAGCACTTCGATATCGCAGCTTCCCTGAGGCGATATCGGTCAGATGAGTCCTGCTGTTGCACGCACAGGCTCATGGCCGCCGACGCTGTTCGACTGACCAGTCACCGGGGCTGAGGTGGATAAAAACAATTACTGATTAATAAGTGAAATCGATTTATCGTATTTCCAATATAAGCTCAGCTTGTTACTGGAGGTTTCGATGTCGGTTTCCCACGCCCAGCTCAAAGCCTTCCATGCCGTGGCCGTGCACGGAAGCTTTACCAAAGCCGCCGAGCGGCTATTCCTCACGCAACCGGCGATTTCCGACCAAGTGCGCAAACTCGAAGAGCGTTTCGGTGTGCTGCTGTTCCACCGCAACAAACGTTCGGTCCGGCTGACGGATTTGGGCGAGCGGTTGCTGAGCATTACTCAGCGGCTGTTCGTCATCGAGGCCGAGGCGCAGGAGCTCTTGCATGACTCCAGGGCCTTGCAGACTGGCAGCCTGATTCTCGCGGTGGATGCGCCAGTGCACGTGTTGCCGCAGATTGCTCGCTTTTGTGAACGCTACCCCGGCATCAGCGTGAAGATCGAAACCGGCAACACCGATGAATCGCTGTTTCGGTTGTTCAACTACCAGGCCGACCTGGCGTTGTTGGGTCGCGATGTCAGCGACGAACGACTGATTTCCTTACCGCTGCGCAATGACCCGATGGTGGCGTTCGTTTCGCGAAATCATCCGTGGGCCGACCGCGAGTCGATTTGCCTCGCGGATCTGGATGACACGCCATTGGTGCTGCGGGAAATCGGCTCGGTGACGCGCCAGACGCTGGAAGAAGAAATGGCTCAGGCAGGTTTTCGCATTCGCCCGGCGATTCAGGTTGAAGGTCGGGAGGCGGCGCGGGAGGCGGTGGTCGTGGGGATTGGCGTTGGTGTTGTATCAGCCGCCGAGTTCGGTGCGGACTCGAGGGTTTGCGCATTGCCGATTACCGACTGCAAACGACGATTGACCGAGACACTGGTGTGCTTGCGCGAGCAGAGTTCGCGGCGGGTGGTGGCGACGTTTCTCGAGATGGTTCGCGAAAGTCTTGTGTAGGCAGGCCCGGCCCCTTCGCGAGCAAGCCCGCTCCCACAGGGATTTTGTGAACGCTGGAGATCCAATGTGGGAGCGGACTTGCTCGCGAAGGCCGCGCCGCGGTTCAACTGGATGGCGCCAAGTCGAAAAACGCCTGTATCAAGCGCAAATCCCGTCGCCGTTCCATGCATCCAATCATGTGTCGGTTAACCAACCCTTCACCAAGAATCGGCACCGCCGCCACCCGAGGGTCATGACTGACCTCCACCGACGACACCACGCCAACCCCCAACTCTGCGGCGACGGCTTCGGTCACCGCCTCGCGACTGTCCAGCTCCAATAACACCCGTGGACTGACTTTTGCCGCCGCGCACGCCTCGTCGAAGGTGCGCCGGGTGATCGAACTCGGCTCGCGCAACACCATGATCACCTGATCCAGCGCTTTGAGCGGCACGCCCTTGGACATCTGCGCCCAGGGATGACCGTCGGGCACCAGCGCACAAATCCGTGATTCGCTCAAGTCTTGCAAATGCAGCCCCTTGCGCGGTTCGACCTCGGTCAGCACCGCCACGTCGGCATGCTCCGACAGCAACGCCGCCAAGGTTTCCTGAGCATTGCCCAGCCGCAGGTTCACGGTAATGCCGGGATACCGCGCGCGCAGGCTGGCGAGCATCGGCATGACCATGTGCGGGCCGTCCGCCGCAACCTCCAGACGCCCGGTCAGCAATTGCCGGTTCGCTTCCAGCATCACCTGCGCTTCTTCAGCCAGACCGAACATTGCCCGGGTGATCGCGGCCAGTTTGGTGCCCTCCTCCGTCAGCTCCACCCGTCGTGCGGTGCGCCGCAACAGGGTGATCTGGTAATGCTCCTCCAGCGCCTTGATGTGCCCGGTGACCGCCGGTTGGCTGATGAACAGTCGCGCGGCGGCCCGGGTGAAGCTGCCCTCGCGGGCCACCGCATCGAATGCGCGGAGCTGGAACAGGTTCATGAATAACCCTCACTGATGGCTGGCATAACAACAAACAATTTGATTGATAGCACGGCAAATTGCAATTTAAGCCCCGTAGCTTCATCCCATCGACTGCGAGGACACGAGAATGAGTACTGCCGAACCCATCCTGCTCACCCCCGGACCACTGACCACATCGGCCCGCACCCGTCAGGCGATGATGGTCGACTGGGGTTCATGGGATGACCGCTTCAATCAACTGACCGCCAGCCTGTGCGAACAACTGCTGGTGATCATCAGCGGCGGCGACAGCCACTACTGCGTGCCCCTGCAAGGCAGCGGAACCTTCGCGGTCGAAGCGGCGATCGGCACCCTGGTGCCTCGCGACGGTAAAGTTTTGGTACTGATCAACGGCGCCTATGGCAAACGCCTGGCGAAAATCTGCGAAGTGCTCGGCCGCTCCTTCAGTACCTTTGAAACCGCCGAAGACGAACCGACCACCGCCGCCGACGTCGACCGCCTGCTGCGTGCCGACGCCAGCATCACCCACGTCGCGCTGATTCACTGCGAAACCAGCACCGGGATCCTCAATCCGCTGCCGGAAATCGCCCACGTCATCGCGCAACACGGCAAACGCCTGATCATCGACGCCATGAGCTCCTTCGGCGCGCTGCCGATTGACGCGCAACAGGTGCCGTTCGATGCGCTGATCGCCGCCTCGGGCAAATGCCTGGAAGGCGTGCCGGGAATGGGCTTTGTCTTCGCTCGCAAAGAAGCGCTGGCCAATGCCGCCGGTAACTCGCATTCCCTGGCGATGGACCTTTTCGATCAGCACACCTACATGGCCAAGACCGGCCAGTGGCGCTTCACCCCGCCGACCCACGTGGTCGCCGCGCTGCACGAAGCCCTGCTGCAATACAACGAAGAAGGTGGTTTGCCCGCCCGGCATCAGCGCTATGCCAACAACTGCCAAGTGCTGCTCGATGACATGGCCAAGCTCGGAATTCGCAGCTTCCTGCCCGCCGCAATCCAGGCGCCGATCATCGTCACCTTTCATGCGCCGAAAGATCCGCGCTACCAATTCAAGGAATTCTACGAACGCGTCAAGGCCAAGGGTTTCATCCTCTACCCCGGCAAATTGACCCAGGTCGAAACCTTCCGCGTCGGCTGCATCGGCCACGTCAACCAGGCCGAGATGCACGCGGCCGTGTCGGCTATCGCCGAAGTACTGCGCGAGATGGAAGTCCTCGAAATCTGATTCACACCGATCTGCAGCAGCTGTCGAGCCTGCGAGGCTGCGTTCGGCTGCGAAGCAGTCGTAAAACCATCCACCTCGGTGTTTTTAGATGAACCGAGTCGCCAGAGTTAACGACTGCTGCGCAGCCGAACGCAGCCTCGCTGGGGCTCGACAGCTGCTACAGGGCTCTTCATTCCCCAATACAGGATTTGAGACATGAACTACGCAAACCCAACCAAGCTGCAAGCCGCCATCCTCGACTGGGCCGGCACCGTGGTCGACTTCGGCTCCTTCGCACCGACACAGATTTTTGTCGAAGCCTTCGCCGAGTTCGACGTCCAGGTGTCCATCGAAGAAGCCCGCGGGCCGATGGGCATGGGCAAGTGGGACCACATCCGCACCCTGTGCGATCAGCCGCAAGTCGCCGAACGTTATCGCACAGTGTTTGGCCGTACGCCGACCGACGATGACGTCACCGCCATCTACAAACGCTTCATGCCCCTGCAAATCGAGAAAATCGCCGAGCACTCGGCGCTGATTCCGGGCGCATTGGACACCATCGCCAATCTGCGTCAGCAAGGGATCAAGATCGGTTCCTGCTCCGGCTACCCGAAACAGGTCATGGACAAGGTTGTCGAGCTGGCCGCCACCAACGGCTACGTCGCAGATCACGTGGTCGCCACCGACGAAGTGCCCAACGGCCGTCCATGGCCGGCCCAGGCGCTGGCCAACGTGATCGCCCTCGGCATTGATGATGTCGCAGCCTGCGTGAAGATCGACGACACCGTGCCGGGCATTCTTGAAGGTCGTCGTGCCGGCATGTGGACCGTGGCGCTGATCTGCTCGGGCAACGCGCTGGGCCTGGACTACGAAGGTTACCGCGCCCTCGGCAGCGACCAACTGGACAGCGAACGCAAGCGCATCCACGGGATGTTCGAAGGCTCGCGGCCGCACTACATGATCGACACCATCACCGATTTGCCGGAAGTGATCGCCGATATCAACAAACGTCTGGCCAACGGCGAGATGCCGCAAACCAGCTGATTGCGCCTGTCACCGCATAAAAAAGCGCCAGTTCCTGAACGGAACTGGCGCTTTTTTGTGGCCAACCACTTGATCCAGAGCATTGAACGCCCAAATAGCCACAGGCAAATCCACCAAAGCGGATTACAGTTAACGCACACCGTCTAACAAGAACGGTGGCTCGACCTGACCTGTGAGGAACACCGTATGCCCTGGAAGAACTCCGACTCACGCTACAGCACCGTATCGATCACCCTGCATTGGTTGATGCTGGTCCTGCTGGCGCTGGTTTATGCCTGTATCGAATTTCGCGGGATCTTTCCAAAAGGCAGTGGCGGGCGGACGCTGATCGTTGAATCGCACTTCATGCTCGGTCTGACAGTGTTCGTACTGGTGTGGCTGCGCTTGTTCGCGCGCAGCCTGGGCCCGGCACCGCAAATCTTCCCGGCCTCGCCTCACTGGCAGACCGTGTTGGCCAAACTGATGCACTGGGCGCTGTACATTTTCATGATTGCCATGCCGATTCTGGGCTGGCTGGTCACTAGCGCAAAAGGTCACCAAGTGATGTTCTACGGCTTCGACCTGCCGTTGCTGATCGCGGAGGACAAGGCGTTGGCCAAGCAGATCGAGGGTTGGCATGAACTCGGCGGCACCATTGGATACTGGCTGATTGGCCTGCACGCCGTGGCGGGGATTTATCACCACTATGTAGTGGGTGATAACACCTTGCTGCGGATGATGCCCAAGCGCGGGTGAATCCGGCCGCTCACTGGAAACCCCGGCGGCCCTGCAAACCGCCGGAATGGATGAAGATCAGGCGCGTGCCCTTTTCGAATCTTCCGGCTTCTACTTGCTGCTTGAGCGCCAACAAGGCTTTGCCGGTGTACAGCGGTTCAAGGGGAATGCCGCTGGCCTGTTCGGTCTGATCGATGAATTCGAGCAACAGCGGATCGACTTTGGCAAAGCCGCCACGGCTGGCGTCGAACAATTCATAAGCGCGATTGTGTAAACTCGCCTCTTGCACAATTGATTCGACCTGCTGCGCTACCCCATGATCGTCGGGCACCGCCAGCGCGCCATACACCGGGTGTTCACCTGCTTCGGCCAGCACCAGACCGGCCAGGGTCGTGCCCGTTCCGCAGGCCAGCCACCAGCCGTCGTAGTCGCTCCAGCCCAGACCGTTCAGTTGCGCGCTGACCATTGTCCTCAACTGCAGGCAGCCCTTGGCTCCCTGTAACCCGCCGCCACCTTCCGGCACCGGATACAGATCGGGATACTGCGCCTGCCATGGCAGCCAGAAACCCGGCTCGTGCCGCGCTCGATAACCGCCATAACCCAGCCAATGCAATTGCATGCCAAACGCCTGCAAGTCTTTCACCGTCGGCGTTTCTTGCGGATGACCGCGCAGCAGGCCAACGGTGCGAAAACCGAAACGTTTGCCCGCCGCGGCCAGTGCATGCAGATGATTGGAGTGGGCACCGCCCAGACTGATGATGCCTTTGGCACCGATCTGGTCAGCGGCTTTCAGGTGCTCGATGAGTTTGAACCACTTGTTGCCGCTGATCAGCGGGTCGATCTGGTCGAGGCGCAGAATTGCGACTTCGATGCCGGCGTTGGTCAGCCAGCCGAGATGAAGGGGTTCGAGGGGGGCCTGGGGTAGCCAATCGGTTGGAGGGGAAAGCATTGGCTCTGCGCAGACGGAAAAGACACTAGTCTATCAGCCAACGCAAACCTTGTAGCAGCTGGCGCAGCCTGCGTCCGGCTGCGCAGCAGTCGTAAAATCGGCCACTGCGGTGATTCAGGTAAACGGGGATGGCAGGATTGACGACTGCTACGCAGCCGGACGCAGGCTGCGCCAGCTGCTACAGGACGCGTGAGTTTTAGAGTTCAGCAGCCAGACGCGAACCCTGGTTGATCGCCCGCTTGGCATCCAGCTCTGCCGCCACATCCGCGCCGCCAATCAAATGCACGTTCTGCCCGGCCGCCACCAGCCCCTCGTGCAATTCACGCAGCGGATCCTGACCGGCGCAAATCACGATGTTGTCCACCGGCAGCAGCTGCGGCTCGCCGGTTTCGCCGATGCGGATGTGCAAACCTTCGTTGTCGATCTTCAGGTACTCGACGCTGTTGAGCATCTGCACCTGCTTGTTTTTCAGACCGGTGCGGTGAATCCAGCCCGTGGTTTTACCCAGGCCATCGCCGACCTTGGATTTCTTGCGCTGCAGCAGGAACACTTCACGCGCCGGTGCATGGGGTTCAGCCTTGATGCCGGCAACACCGCCGCGCGCTTGCAGATGCGTATCGATACCCCATTCCTTCCAGAACGCCTCGCGATTCTGGCTGGTGGCCACGCCCTGGTGAACCAGGAACTCCGAGACATCGAATCCGATACCACCGGCACCAATCACCGCAACGCGTTTGCCCACCGGTTTGCGCTCAAGGATCACGTCCAGGTAGCTCAGCACCTTGGCGTTCTCGACGCCCGGAATCGCCGGGGTTCTTGGGGCAATACCGGTGGCGAGAATGATCTCGTCGTAACCGCCCTCAACCAGTTTCGCCACGTCGACGCGGGTGTTCAGGCACACCTCAACGTGGGTGGTCTGCAGTTTGCGGTTGAAATAACGCAGGGTTTCAAAGAACTCTTCCTTGCCTGGCACACGCTTGGCGATGTTGAACTGGCCGCCAATTTCGCTCGCCGAATCAAACAGCGTCACCTGATGACCACGCTCAGCCGCCACCGTCGCCGCGGACAGACCCGCAGGACCGGCACCGACCACCGCGATTTTCTTGATCTGCTGCACCGGCAGGTAATTGAGTTCGGTTTCGTGACAAGCACGCGGGTTTACCAGGCAACTGGTCAACTTGCCGCCGAAGGTGTGGTCCAGGCAGGCCTGGTTGCAACCGATGCAGGTGTTGATTTCATCGGCACGACCTTCAGCGGCCTTGTTGACGAAGTCCGGGTCGGCGAGGAACGGCCGCGCCATGGAGACCATGTCGGCATCGCCTTCGGCCAGAATCTGCTCGGCCACTTCCGGGGTGTTGATACGGTTGGTGGTGATCAGCGGAATGCTCACCGAACCGCGCAGCTTGGCCGTGACTTTGCTGAACGCACCGCGCGGCACTTTGGTGGCAATGGTCGGGATCCGCGCTTCGTGCCAGCCGATGCCGGTGTTGATGATGGTCGCACCGGCCTGCTCGATGGCCTTGGCCAGCGTCACGATTTCTTCCCAGCTGCTGCCGCCTTCCACCAGATCGAGCATCGACAGGCGGAAGATAATAATGAAATTCGGGCCTACCGCTTCACGCACACGGCGAACGATTTCCACCGGCAGGCGAATGCGGTTTTCGTAGCTGCCGCCCCAACGGTCGGTGCGGTGGTTGGTGTGGGCCGCGAGAAACTGGTTAATGAAATAACCTTCGGAGCCCATGATCTCGACGCCGTCGTACTCGGCCTGTTGCGCCAGGGTCGAACAGGTGACGAAATCGCTGATCTGTTTCTCGATGCCTTCCTCGTCCAGCTCTTTAGGCTTGAACGGGTTGATCGGCGCCTGAATGGCGCTCGGTGCGACCTGTTTCGGGCTGTAGGCATAACGCCCGGCGTGAAGGATCTGCATGCAGATCTTGCCGCCCGCCTCGTGCACCGCGCGGGTGACGATGCGGTGCTTGAGCGCTTCTTCCTCGGTGGTCAGTTTGGCCGCGCCGGAGTACACCCCACCCTCGTCGTTCGGGCCAATACCGCCGGTGACCATCAGGCCAACGCCGCCACGGGCACGTTCGGCGAAGTACGCCGCCATGCGCTCGAAACCGCCGGGCTTTTCCTCAAGACCAGTGTGCATCGACCCCATCAGGGTACGGTTGCGCAGCGTGGTAAAACCCAGGTCCAGCGGGGCCAACAGGTGCGGGTAATGAGCGGCGGTCATCGGTAACTCCACATCGAGCGATCACGAAAAAAGTGCAGGAGCTCTTCGGCCCCCGTCAGTCATGTTGGACAGACTAAGAGTCGCGCCGCTGCCACTCAATGACCGTAACTGACAACTTATTGATCCAAATGTGCAGCGCCCCTTGGCAAGTGCCGGCATGGGCCCTACCCTAGTCGCGAATCCTGCACACGGCCGTTGACTGTTTCCCCATGCGCAAACTTCTGTACCTGACCTTCTCCATGGCATTGATTGCCGCCCTTACGACCTACGCCATGTGGGCCGCGGACCGTCCGGTGGGTCATTACCTGTCGGACCTGCGCATCAACCTCGCGGTCGACCAAGGCACACCCGCCGATCGCGGCAATCTGCTGGGCATCCAGCCCGAACTGTTTCCCACCGACTATCAAAGCCCCGAGCGCTTGCACCGCAAGCTGGCGGCCTATTTGCAGAAGGCCCAGGACCAGGGCCTGCTGAATGAAAAAACCATCGTCGTCCTGCCCGAACATGTCGGCACCTGGTTGATGGTCAGCGGCGAGAAAGATGAGCTGTACCAAGCGACCACGCTCAAGGAAGCCATGAACTGGTTGGCGGTCAGTAACCCACTGAAGTTCGTCCGCGCACTGATCAGCGCCAAGGGCGACAGCCGTCTGGACGACGCGCACCTGCGCATGAAGGCCAAAGGCATGGCCAAGGACTACCAGGCGCTGTTTGGTGGTCTGGCGAAAGAATTCCACGTGACGTTGGTGGCTGGCTCCATCGTGCTACCCGAGCCCAGCATCGTCGACGGCACCCTGAAAATCGGCCGCGGCGCGTTGTACAACAGCACCGTGGTGTTTGGTCGCGATGGCCTGCCGATCGGCCAACCCCAGCGCCAGATGCACCCGATTTTCGATGAACATGAAGTCATCGCCGCCAATGGCGAGCATACGCTCAACGTCGTCGACACCCCGGCCGGACGCCTGGGTGTGCTGATCGGCAGCGACAGCTGGTACCCGGACAATTACCGCAAGCTCGACGACCAGGGTGCGCAGTTCGTCGCGGTCCCTGCGTTTGTGATCGGGCACGGCACTTGGGACAAACCGTGGCGCGGTTACAAGGGGCTGTCGACACCTGGTTCCGTCAGCCTCAAGGCCGGCGAACTCAGCGAAGGCCAGGCCTGGCATCGCCTGACACTCACCGCTCAACCACCTGGCAGCCAGGCAATCGCTGGCATGAGCGTGTTCCTGCGCGGTCAGTTTTGGGATCAGGGCAGCGCCGGCCAAAGCTTTCTCAGCAGCAACGGACAGCAGTTCGCCGATGGTGATGCCCCTGGCGCGCGTTTGCTGAACCTCTGGTTGTAACCGATGAAACCGTTGCCGATGCGCCTCGGCGATCTGTCGGTCGGCTTTGTTCATAGCCTGGCCGACGCCGTGCGCAGCCACGGTGTAGATCCTCAGCCGCTGCTCGAACAATATGGCCTCGACGCGGCTCGCCTCAGCGAAGCGGGCGCCCGGCTCTCGATCCCGCGCTACATGCGCCTGGGTCACAGCGCCATTCAACTGACCGACAACCCGGCACTTGGTTTGCGCATGGGTCAGCTCAGTCGCCTGAGCCAGGTCGGCCTGGCCGGGGTCACGGCCGCTCAGGCGCCAACGGTGCGAGAAGCCGCGCGGTGCCTGATTCGCTTCGAAGCCTTGTATGGCTCCAACTATCGCGGTCAATCGAGCTTTCACGAAGACGCCCAAGGTGCCTGGCTGCGGTTTTATTCCATCAGCCCTTACAACGCCTACAACCGCTTCGTGGTGGATTCGATCATCGCGGGCTGGTTGCAGCAATTGTCCAGCATAAGCCCTGCCCCGTTGCGGGCCGAACGTATCGAGATCGAGTTTGATGAGCCGGATTACCGAACGGCTTATGAAGTGCTGGGCGACTGCCCGATCCAGTTCGGTTGCGAGCACAATCAACTGCGCTTGAGCCTTGCCAGCCTCGCCCAGCGCAACCCGGAACACTGCCCGAGCACTTGGCGACACTTGCTGCAACTGTGTGAGCGGGAACTGGAGCAACTGACACGCACCCGCAGCCTGCGTGAACGCATCACTCAGTTACTGGGGCCATTGCTCAATGGCGGCCGGGAACCCGACCTGGAAGAAGTGGCGGCACGCCTTAAGCTGCCGACCTGGACCTTGCGCCGCAAACTCGCCGAGGAAGGCACGCAATTTCGCGCGATCCTCAATGACACGCGTCGCGACCTGGCCATGACCTACATCCGCGATACCGAACTGGCGTTCGGAGAAATCGCCTACCTGCTGGGCTTTGCCTCAGCCGAAGCCTTTCAACGGGCCTTCAAACGCTGGAGCGGCCAGACTCCCGGCGAGTTTCGCCGCAGTCATCGCCAATCCGCTTGACGCTTACAGCTCGGTAGCGTCTTCGGCCGGTTCCAGCGGGTCCAGTTCAAACGCCTGATACTCGAGCAGCTCTTCTTGATAATCGTCCATTCTGAATCCCCCACAGCTCGTTGAAAAAAACGCCTGAATAAATGACCAGCGCCCCGAGCATAAAGTGCCCACGTGAAAGAAAAATGACGCAGGCACGCCGCTCAGCGGCTACTTGATAAAACGTAGCAGGCCGTCAGGAATTTATCACAGGATTTTTTCGATACAGGCCGTAGGACAATGGCCTGGGTTGACGCGGATCAATTTAAAGCCGCTGCGGGATCGGTGTCGTCTGACCCGATCCCGCAGCGTCAGAGCACGATTACTGGCCTGATACAGGAATGGCCGAAATAGGCTCGGTGGGTGGAGGAAGGCTTGATTGGGGCGGCGGAGTGACCGTTTCCGTGGTCGATGCCGGCTCGGTATTCTCGGCCGGAGCAATCGGAGCGGCTTCAGGCGGCGGCGCAACCGGCTCAGAGGCTGCTGGAGCAGCTTCGGCAGGTGCCGGCGCAGGTTCTGCCGCAGGTGCCGGGGTCGGTGCCAATGGAGCCGGTGCGGCCTTGGCTTCAGGCACGCCGAGCTCGGGTTTCGGCTTATCCTTGATGTGCGCGGCCTTTTTCGCTTCCGGCGGCAGGAACAACTCGACCAGGGTGAAGAAACGCTCGTAGAACTTGGGCGACGATACAGTTTCGCTGGCAACCTTGACCATCGAGTCGTCGGACGAGCCGATCGGCATCGACACAGAACCCAGCACGCCTACACCAACGCTGGCGGAGTTGTTGGTCTTCTTCAGCGCATAACGGTCCTGCAGGGCGTTGGCGAACATGGTCGCGTGGAGCCCCTCACTGCCGTCATCGGCACAGACCACACTGAAGCTGATCTCCATGTGAGTCTCGCCGGTCTGCTGGAAGCTTTTGTGTCCGCTGACCAGTTTCGGGTCGGAGCTGGTGATGATGTAGCCCTGGCTGAGCAACGCCCGACGGGCGGCTTCGCACGTCTGCGCGTCCGTCACCGGGTAGCTGCGCGAAAACGTTCCGGAGTCATCGAAGTTCTCATGCTCGTAGATAGGGGCTTTCTTCGACGAGCAGCCGGCCGCGGTGGCCAGCACCAACGCCAGCCCTGCAACACGCATGGGAATTGATTTAAACATTGAACATCCTGAGGAAAACGGTCCGGGGCGTATTGTGCAACAGATCGATGCTTAGCGGAGTATCGATTAGTGTCTTAAAACAGTTACAAGTCTACTGACTGTCATTTACAGGAAAAAGTCGCACGGTAAATACTCAGGCGACGGGTAACCCGCGCTGCTTTTGTTTCACCCATAAAAAACCCCAGCCTTTCGGCCGGGGTCTTTGTGTAGCGCAAAACTCAGTCAGGCATCAGAAGCGTTTGATCTCAGCCTGGCTTTCCAGCAGTTTGCGGTAGGCCGCAAAGTCTTGCTGTCCAATGCGCGAAGCGAGGAAGCGACGGTATTGAGCCTTCTCTTCTTCGGTCGGCGCAGCAGCTTCGTTCACGCCGTTCAGACGCACAATCACCAAGCTACCATCGGCCAGGGTCACGCTGCTGAAGGTCGGCTTGTCCTTGGCGACAGGCTTGGGCATGCGGAACAGCGCCTGCAGCACGGTTGGGTCAACCCCTTCCTGGCCACGAGTGGCTGCCTGGGTCACTTTCCAGCTCTGACCGTCGATCGCCTTGTCCAACGGAGTCTTGCCATCGCGCAGGCTGACAATCAGCTCTTCAGCCTTGGTCTTGGCGGCAGCACTGGCGTGCTCCTTGGCCAATTGCACGCGAATGCTGGCAGCAACGCTTTCCAGCGGCAGTTGCGCAGGCTTCAGGTGCTCCTTGGCGCGCAGCACGATCACGGTTTCCGGATCGAGCTCGATGGCGGTGCTGTTGGCACCCTCATTCAGCACTTCAGGACTGAACGCAGCAGTGATCACGGCACGGTTGGCCGCAACACCTTCGCCACCTTCACGGCCGAACGGTTTGGACGTATGAACAGTGAGCTTCAGGTCCTGCGCCGGCTGAGCCAGATCGGAGGCTTCGAACGACGAGTCTTCCAGTTGCTTGGTCGCCTCGACGAAACGCTGCTCGACCTGCTGGGTTTTCAGCTCACGGGTCAGCTTGTCTTTCAGGCTGGCGAGCGTCGGCACTTCAGGCGCTTCGACACCCAACAGCTTGATCAGGTGGAAACCGAAGTCGGTGCGAACCGGCGCCGAGACCTGATCCTTGGCCAACGCATACAGCGCTGTTTCGAAGGCTGGATCGTAGACACCAGGACCGGCATAGCCGAGGTCGCCGCCGTTGTTCGCCGAACCAGGATCCTGGGAGAACTCCTTGGCCAGAGCTTCGAACTTCTCGCCTTTTGCCAGACGTGCCTGGATCTCTTCGATCTTGGCCTTGGCTTGCGCTTCGGTCACCTTGTCGTTCACTTCGATCAGAATGTGCGCGGCCCGGCGTTGCTCGGACAGGTTCGCGGTTTCTTTCTGATACGCCGCTTGCAGGTCTTCGTCCTTGACGCTGACCTGATCAAAGAAGGAAGCCTTCTTCAACTCCAGGTAATCAATGACCACCTGATCCGGCGTCATGAATTCCTTGGCGTGTTCATCGTAGTAGGCTTTGACTTCATCGTCGCTCAGCTTCACAGCCGCCGGGTCAGCCTTGACGTTCAGCGAAGCAAAATCGCGGGTCTGTTTTTCCAGACGGGCGAATGCCAGAACCTGTGCGTCGGTGACGAAACCACTACCTGCCAGACCAGCGCGCAGCTGACCGATCAGCATTTCCTGAGCCAGCATCTGGCGGAATTGCATGCGGCTGTAGCCGAGTTGGCGAATAACCTGGTCGAAACGCTCAGGGCTGAACTTGCCATCAACCTGGAATTCAGGCGTTTGCAGGATCACCTGGTCCAAAGCAGCTTCGGAAAAAGCGAACTTCGAGTTTTCTGCGCCTTGCAGCAGCAGCTTGCGGTCGATCAGGCCTTTGAGGGCCGATTCGCGCAGCATTTTTTCGTCGAGCAAGGAAGCATCGAAATCCTTGCCCAGCTGTTGCATGAGCTGACGGCGTTGCATATCGACCGCCTGGCTCAGCTCGTTCTGGCTGATTTCTTCGCCATTGACCTTGGCCGCATCATTGCTGTGCGTCGTGGCCTTGAAGATGGCGTCGAAACCGGTCAAAGCCATCAGTGCAACGATGACCCCGATAATGGTCTTGGCAATCCAGCCTTGTGAATTGTCCCTGATATTCTGCAGCATGCGTCCCCCAGAAACGGTTGAACTTCAAAATTAGGCAACCGTGGAGCGTGGGTAGAATCCGGATAGAAGAAAGGCGCATCCGAGGATGCGCCTTCTCGTAACTGGCGGAGCGGACCGATGACTCGAACTTGCGAGCCTCGGCGTCTCGGATCGGCGACTCGCCAACTGGACTACCGCTCCGCTGCCAGGTCAGGCATGACCCCGACCCGGATAGGCAAAAACCTGAATCGAACTTAGTTGACAGCTTCTTTCAGTGCTTTACCGGCTTTGAAACCTGGTTTTTTAGCAGCTGCGATTTCCAGCGTCTTACCGGTCTGTGGGTTACGACCAATGCGAGCTGGACGATCAGTTACGGAGAAAGTACCGAAACCAACCAGAACAACAGAGTCGCCAGCCTTGAGAGCGCCAGTGACGGATTCGATTACAGCGTCCAGCGCACGGCCAGCAGCAGCTTTCGGGATATCAGCGGATGCAGCGATAGCATCAATCAGTTCCGACTTGTTCACTCTAAGTCCCCTTATATCTATTTGAGTATGATTCTAAGTTTTTTGGTGAAAGCAAAAACGAGTGCTGAATGGCCTACAGACACTTAAGAGCCGCTTTATAACAAGGGCTCTAAAAAGCTGTCAACAAGCCACCCAGGCAAATGCGTACTAATGCGTGCTAATTCTTTCCTTAGAGTCAGACTCGCGTTTTTCATCCTTTGCAACTATCTCTGGAGCTACATCTGGCAAGGGCTCCGGCGCGTATTGCAGCGCAATTTGCAGGACCTCGTCAATCCATTTAACCGGTTTAATCTGCAGATCTTGCTTGATATTGTCAGGAATTTCCTTCAGATCGCGTACGTTCTCTTCAGGAATGATCACGGTCTTGATTCCGCCACGGTGAGCAGCGAGCAGTTTTTCTTTCAAACCGCCAATCGCCAGCACCTGACCACGCAGGGTAATTTCGCCAGTCATGGCGACGTCCGCGCGCACAGGGATCCCGGTCAATGCCGATACCAGAGCCGTGCACATGCCCACACCGGCGCTAGGGCCGTCCTTCGGGGTCGCCCCTTCAGGCATGTGGATATGCGTGTCGCGCTTCTCGTGGAAGTCCAGGGGAATCCCCAGGCTCTTCGCGCGACTGCGAACAACGGTCAGGGCCGCAGTGATCGATTCGACCATGACGTCACCCAAAGAACCGGTCTTGATCAACTGGCCTTTACCCGGTACGACTGCGGCTTCGATAGTCAGCAACTCGCCACCTACCTGAGTCCACGCCAGCCCGGTGACCTGACCGATCTGATCCTGCGATTCGGCCAGACCGTAGCGGAATTTGCGCACGCCCAGGAAGTGTTCCAGCATCTCGGCAGTGACCTTCACCGAGAAGCGTTTTTCCATTGCATGCTCTTTGACCGCCTTGCGGCAAACCTTGGCAATCTGGCGCTCCAGCCCACGTACACCGGCTTCGCGGGTGTAGTAGCGGATGATGTCGCGGATCGCTTCGGCGTCGAATTCCAGCTCGCCTTTTTTCAAACCATTGGCAGTAATCTGCTTTGGCGAAAGGTATTTGACGGCGATGTTGATCTTTTCGTCTTCGGTGTAACCCGGCAGACGAATCACTTCCATCCGGTCCAGCAAGGCTGGTGGAATGTTCATGGAGTTCGAGGTGCAAAGGAACATCACATCGGACAGGTCGTAGTCGACTTCCAGATAGTGATCGTTGAAATTGTGGTTCTGCTCAGGGTCGAGCACTTCCAGCAACGCCGACGCCGGATCGCCACGCATGTCGCTGCCCATTTTGTCGATTTCATCGAGCAGGAACAGCGGGTTGCGAACGCCCACCTTTGTCATCTTTTGAATCAATCTTCCTGGCATCGAGCCGATATAAGTACGGCGATGACCACGAATTTCCGCTTCATCACGCACGCCACCGAGGGCCATGCGCACGAATTTGCGGTTGGTGGCGTGAGCAATCGACTCCGCCAGAGAGGTTTTACCCACCCCTGGAGGACCGACCAGGCACAACACCGGACCACGAATTTTCTTCACTCGCTTCTGCACGGCGAGGTATTCGAGGATCCGCTCTTTGACTTCTTCCAGACCATAGTGATCTGCATCGAGAATGTCTTCTGCGCGCGCCAGATCCAGACGCACTTTGCTCTGTGCCTTCCACGGCACCTGAACCAGCCAGTCAATATACGAGCGCACCACGGTCGCTTCCGCAGACATTGGCGACATTTGTTTTAACTTGTTCAGTTCACCCTGGGCTTTGGCCAAGGCGTCTTTCGGCAGACCGGCGGCATCGATACGCTTTTTCAGCTCTTCGATTTCGTTGTGGCCTTCGTCGCTGTCGCCGAGCTCTTTCTGAATGGCCTTCATCTGCTCATTCAGGTAGTACTCGCGCTGGCTGCGCTCCATTTGTTTTTTGACGCGACCACGAATGCGTTTTTCGACTTGCAGCAGGTCGATCTCGGCATCCAGCAACGCCAGAACGTGCTCGACCCGGGCCGACAAATCAATGATTTCGAGGATTTCCTGCTTCTGCTCGATCTTCAGGGCCATGTGTGCGGCCATGGTGTCGACCAGGCGGCCTGGCTCGTCGATGCTGTTGAGCGACGACAGGACCTCAGCGGGGACTTTCTTGCCCAGCTGTACGTATTGTTCGAACTGAGCCAGCAGGCTGCGTACAAACACTTCCGACTCGCGCTCTGGCGCGTCGACTTCGTCGATCAATGAGACTTCGGCGCGGCAGTGGCCGTCCACTTCGCTGAAACGCTCAACGGCGCCCCGCTGCTCACCTTCGACCAAAACCTTGACCGTGCCGTCAGGCAGCTTGAGCAGCTGCAGAACGGTCGCAATGGTACCTACGCGATAAAGTGCATCTTCACCGGGATCGTCGTCAGCAGGGTTTCTCTGAGCCAGCAGAAGGATCTGCTTGTCGCCCGTCATCGCTGCCTCGAGGGCTTCGATGGATTTCTCGCGCCCCACGAACAGCGGGATAACCATGTGCGGATAAACCACAACATCACGCAATGGCAGGAGAGGCAATTCGATGGTTGTCTTCATGATTTCGCCTCTACGGCGGCCATAAGGCCGTAAACAGATGGAAGTGAGCTTGAAACCAAGATGGGGGCTACCTTCAAAAAAAACAAGCTTAAAGAAGGTGTTAAAACGCGCAAAAAGCAAAGGGGCCCGAAGGCCCCTTCTTTATTCCAGCAGCGTGACGCTTAGGCGTCTGGCGCTGCCTTGGCAGCCGGCTCACTGTTTTCGTAGATATACAGTGGCTTGGACTTGCCTTCTATAACGCTTTCGTCGATCACTACTTTACTCACCTCGGACTGCGAGGGGATTTCATACATAGTGTCGAGCAATACACCTTCGAGAATCGAACGCAGTCCACGGGCACCGGTTTTGCGTTCCAGGGCACGTTTGGCGACCGATTTCAGAGCGTCGGCCCGGAATTCCAGGTCCACACCTTCCATCTCGAACAGCTTGGCATACTGTTTGGTCAGAGCATTTTTCGGCTCGGTGAGAATCTGCATCAGCGCAGCCTCATCAAGCTCGTCCAGCGTGGCAAGTACCGGCAGACGACCGACGAATTCCGGGATCAGACCGAACTTGACCAGATCGTCAGGCTCGACTTCACGCAGGGACTCACCGACTTTCTTGCCTTCTTCCTTGCTGCGCACTTCCGCGTTGAAACCGATACCGCCCTTGGTGGAACGGTTTTGAATAACCTTTTCCAGACCGGAGAACGCACCACCGCAGATGAACAGGATGTTACGGGTGTCGACCTGAAGGAATTCCTGCTGCGGATGCTTGCGACCACCTTGAGGCGGAACGGAAGCGACCGTGCCTTCGATCAACTTGAGCAGGGCCTGCTGCACGCCTTCACCGGAAACGTCCCGGGTGATCGACGGGTTATCAGATTTGCGCGAGATCTTGTCGATCTCATCGATGTAGACAATGCCCATTTGGGCCTTTTCTACGTCGTAATCGCACTTCTGCAGCAGCTTCTGAATGATGTTTTCGACATCTTCACCCACGTAACCTGCCTCGGTGAGGGTGGTTGCGTCGGCGATGGTGAACGGAACGTTCAGCAAGCGGGCCAGTGTTTCGGCAAGCAGGGTTTTACCCGAGCCTGTCGGGCCGATCAGCAAGATGTTGCTCTTGCCGAGTTCGACATCGTCATTCTTTTTGTCACGCTGGTTCAGGCGCTTGTAGTGGTTGTACACCGCTACGGCCAGAACCTTTTTCGCACGCTCCTGACCAATCACGTACTGATCAAGGATGCCGCTGATTTCTTTAGGCGAAGGCAATTTATGCGCGCTGCTTTCGGCCTGGGCTTCCTGCACCTCCTCACGGATGATGTCGTTGCACAGGTCGACGCACTCGTCGCAGATAAAGACCGAGGGGCCGGCAATCAATTTGCGCACTTCATGCTGGCTTTTGCCACAGAAGGAGCAATAGAGCAGCTTGCCGTTGTCCTCGCCGTTGCGGGTGTCAGTCATTCGTTCGATCCAAATCCGATAGGCTTGCAACACAAGATGAAGGCTATTGCGGGCTTTTTCAAGCCCGCTAGTGATCGGACGCGCCGACCAACCTTATTTTGAGCTGCTTAATTTAAGCGGGGCGCTGGCTGATCACTTCATCGATCAACCCGTATTCACGCGCTGCTTCTGCACTCATGAAATTATCGCGGTTGGTATCGCGCTCGATTTCTTCAAGAGTGTGCCCGCTATGCTTGGCCATCAGCGTGTTGAGACGCTCGCGAATGAAGAGGATTTCCTTGGCATGGATTTCGATATCCGAAGCCTGGCCCTGGAAACCGCCCAGTGGCTGGTGAATCATCACACGCGAGTTCGGCAAGCAGTAACGCTTGCCAGGAGCACCGGCCGTCAATAGAAACGCACCCATGCTGCACGCTTGACCGATACAGGTGGTCGACACGTTTGGCTTGATGAACTGCATGGTGTCATAGATCGACATGCCCGCCGTCACCGAACCGCCCGGAGAGTTGATATAGAGATGGATGTCCTTGTCCGGGTTTTCCGCTTCAAGGAACAGCAGTTGCGCACAGATCAGGTTGGCCATGTAGTCCTCTACCGGACCAACCAGAAAGATCACTCGCTCCTTGAGAAGGCGCGAGTAGATGTCATAGGCGCGCTCGCCACGAGCAGACTGCTCGACAACCATCGGGACCAGACCGCCTGCGGCCTGGATATCAGAGTTCTGCTGAATATACGAATTACGGAACATGCTCTGCAGTCACTCCCAAATAGTTATGTCTTGAATACGCATAAGCCAGCACGAAGGCTGGCTTATGGTGTGTACTTCTTACCGCAAAAACGATCAGTCGGCTTGTGGAGCTTCTACCGGCTTGACTGCTTCTTCGTAAGAGACCGATTTGTCGGTCACGCTAGCTTTCTGCAGAACAGTATCCACAACTTGTTCTTCCAGCACAACCGAACGGACTTCGTTCAGTTGCTGGTCGTTCTTGTAGTACCAGGACACAACCTGCTCAGGCTCTTGGTAAGCCGAAGCCATTTCCTGAATCATTTCACGAACGCGGGCTTCGTCAGGCTTGAGGTCGAATTGCTTGACCACTTCAGCCACGATCAGACCCAGCACAACGCGGCGCTTGGCTTGCTCTTCGAACAGCTCGGCCGGCAGTTGCTCAGGCTTGATGTTGCCACCGAACTGCTGAACGGCCTGCACGCGCAGACGGTCAACTTCGTTGGACAGCAGAGCCTTAGGCACTTCGATCGGGTTGGTGGCCAGCAGACCATCCATTACCTGATTCTTGACCTTGGATTTGATCGCCTGACGCAGTTCACGCTCCATGTTCTTGCGAACTTCGGTGCGGAAGCCTTCCAGGCCAGTTTCCTTGATGCCGAATTGAGCGAAGAATTCTTCGGTCAGTTCTGGCAGTTTTGGCTCGGAAACAGTGTTCACGGTCACGGTGAACTCAGCGGTTTTGCCTGCCAGGTCGAGGTTCTGATAGTCCTCTGGGAAGGTCAGGTTCAGAACGCGCTCTTCGCCGGCTTTAGCGCCAACCAGACCGTCTTCAAAACCAGGGATCATGCGGCCGGAACCCAGAACCAGCTGAGTACCTTTGGCGGAACCGCCAGCGAACACTTCGCCGTCGACCTTGCCAACGAAATCGATGTTCAGCTGGTCTTCGTTTTGAGCAGCGCGATCGGCCACTTCGAAACGGGTGTTCTGCTTGCGCAGCACTTCCAGCATTTTGTCCAGATCGGCATCAGCCACGTCAGCGCTCAGGCGCTCAACCGCGATACCTTCGAAACCGGCAACGGTGAACTCAGGGAACACTTCGAAAATCGCGACGTATTCCAGGTCTTTGCCAGCTTCCAGCGATTTCGGCTCGATCGAAGGAGCGCCAGCCGGGTTCAGCTTCTGCTCTACAACAGCTTCGTAGAAAGAAGACTGGATCACGTCGCCAACAGCTTCCTGACGTGCATCAGCACCGAAACGGCGCTTGATTTCACTCATTGGCACTTTGCCTGGACGGAAGCCAGCAATCTTGGCCTTTTGGGCAGTCTGCTGCAGACGCTTGTTGACCTGAGTCTCGATGCGCTCAGCCGGCACGGTGATGCTCATGCGGCGCTCAAGAGCAGAAGTATTTTCAACAGAAACTTGCATGGATATTCCTCGTTGCACAGACGTTAGCCGGCCGTTTCCGACCCCAGAATCAAGGGCATGCATTCTAGTGGGTCAAACTCAAGAAGTCACCCTACTGAAAACGGGTAAAAAAGCAGCAGGCAATTTATAGGCGGGGACAAACGGTTGTGCCTCGCCCTGTTAGCAAATACAGCCAATCATGCCAGGGCTCTGCACCAATCCTTCTATATATAGAAGGCATCGGCAATCCATCCCTGACAGTCGACCCCACAAGGGGACCAACGGGCGAATCAGCATCATCGAGAAACATAAATCCGACGATCCGAGCCACCCTCTCGACCCAGAACCTGCGGCCGCTTTGAAAATTCAGACTTCTAAAACAAAAAAAGCGCAGCCCTTTTCAGGTGCTGCGCCGTTTTCTGCTATTAAATAGCTACTTGTAATGGTGCGGACGGAGAGACTCGAACTCTCACACCTTGCGGCGCTGGAACCTAAATCCAGTGTGTCTACCAATTCCACCACATCCGCATCAAGCTTTTAAAGCAAAGGCGCCAGACTGTTAATCTGGCGCCTTTCTAAATATGGGGTGGACGAAGGGGATCGAACCCTCGACAACGGGAGTCACAATCCCGTGCTCTACCAACTGAGCTACGCCCACCATATTGCCATGTTGCGTTACTTGTGCCAAAGCTGCCTAATGGCGCACCCGGCAGGACTCGAACCTGCGACCATCCGCTTAGAAGGCGGATGCTCTATCCAGCTGAGCTACGGGCGCCTTGTTAATCTGTATTCTTGGACGATTACAAACTAAGTGCTTTCAGCCTCACCGAATTAAACATCAACTCTGCTCGACCTTCTTAACCAGTGCTAGGCTGTGCCCGACAAGTGCGACGAATGTTATAGGTGACCCAGAAGGTCGTCAACTCTTTTTTAAAAAAAATTCATTTAATTAAAGGGGTTAGGGGAATTTGCAGACCAAGCGCCTTTGCCCTCACCTCATGACATGCGAGAATGCGTTCTCTTTTTTTCCCCTCTCGATGGTTAATCACGCGCAATGACTGCACAACTAATCGACGGCAAATCGATCGCCGCCAGCCTGCGCCAGCAGATCGCCAAACGCGTCAACGAGCGTCGCCAGCAAGGTCTGCGCACGCCCGGCCTCGCGGTGATCCTGGTCGGCAGCGATCCTGCCTCTCAGGTTTATGTCTCGCACAAGCGTAAAGACTGTGAAGAGGTCGGCTTCATTTCCCAAGCCTACGACCTGCCTTCCGAAACCACTCAAGAAGCGCTGACCGATCTGATCGATCGCCTGAACGACGACCCGGCGATTGATGGCGTTCTGCTTCAGCTTCCTCTACCTGAACACCTGGACGCCTCCAAATTGCTGGAACGCATTCGTCCAGACAAGGACGTCGACGGTTTCCACCCTTATAACGTAGGCCGCCTCGCCCAGCGTATTCCGCTGCTGCGTCCGTGCACCCCTAAAGGCATCATGACGCTGCTGGAAAGCACCGGTGTCGATCTCTACGGGATGGACGCAGTGGTTGTCGGGGCCTCCAACATTGTTGGCCGCCCGATGGCAATGGAATTGCTGCTGGCCGGCTGCACCGTGACCGTCACCCACCGCTTCACCAAGGATCTGGCAGGCCACGTCGGTCGCGCCGATCTGGTGGTGGTCGCCGCCGGCAAGCCGGGGCTGGTAAAGGGTGAGTGGATCAAGGAAGGTGCGATCGTGATCGACGTCGGCATCAACCGCCAGGAAGACGGCAAACTGGTCGGTGACGTGATCTACGACACCGCCCTGCCCCGCGCCGGCTGGATCACTCCAGTCCCGGGTGGTGTTGGCCCGATGACCCGTGCCTGCCTGCTGGAAAATACGTTGTACGCAGCCGAAACACTGCACAGCTGATTCCACCGGCTACGCCGAACATACAAGAAACCCCGCCGCTGGTGGGGTTTCTTGTTTTCAGCCATGGAACAAGTAATACCTCTGAAGGACTTCCAGACAGAGCAACGGCGAAAGCCTTAAATCGCCCTAGACTGATTATCGAAACATCCCATAAACCGTAGACGCGAATCGGGAAGTACGCGCGACGCTGAAAAGGCATCATCTATGAACCCCCGCGGCCTGACTCAACATCGCTTTTTCGTTTTCACTGGAAAACTCGCTGGCCTGCTTTACAGCCTCTTCTGTTACCTGTGTTTTCTGCTCACCGCGCTTTACCTGACGGGTTTTCTCTCAGGCATCGGAGTGCCCAAAGACATTAACTCCGGCTCCAGCCTCGACTGGCCCGTGGCTGCCCTCGTCGACACCTTGCTGATTACGCTGTTTGCCGTACAGCACAGCGGCATGGCGCGAAAACGCTTCAAGCGCTGGTGGACCCGGTTCGTCCCGCCCCCCATCGAGCGCGCGACCTATGTATTGTCGACGTGCCTGCCGCTCGCGCTGCTGTTCTGGCTATGGCAACCCATGGAAACGCCCATCTGGCGCGTAACGTCTGTATGGGGCCACGAATTACTCATGGCTTTATTCTGGCTGGGCCTGGGCCTGGTCGTGCTCGCGACGTTCCTGATCAGCCATTTCGAACTGTTCGGCATAAAGCAGGCACTCAACGCCTTTTACCCCGCCAGACCCGAGAACCCCGCCTTTAAAACCCCTTTACTCTACAAACTGGTTCGCCACCCGATGTACTTGGGGTTTGTGATGGTGTTCTGGGCGACACCCGACATGACAACCGGACATCTACTGTTTGCGCTGCTCAACACTCTCTACATCCTGATTGGGGTGCATTTTGAAGAGAAAGATCTGGTGGATCTGTTTGGGGAGCAATACCGACGCTATCAGCAGAACGTCGCAATGCTGGTGCCTCTGACCAAACGCAAACCCGACCCGCGGCGCAACGATCAAAAGTAAGTCAATCTGGCGCCTGCTCACCAAGGGCAGGCATCAAAAACATTAAATTTTTTTTCATATAATGCTCTCGCCATACGGGCGCCTAGCGCTTTCGTAGCTCATACTCCTAAAATGCGTCGTTTTTAAGAAACAGCCCGTAACAAAACGGCATATCCACCCTTATGAGTTCGCCAGCGTGAAAATCCGTCTTTCCATCCTGAGCCTTTTTTTTGCATTTACAGGGACTTTCACCACGCCGATGGTCAACGCTGCCGACACCACTTCGGCGCCGCGAGATACCTCAACACTGAAGATCGCTTCCGGCAGCGCATTGCTGATGGATCTGCAGACCAACAAAGTCATCTATGCCAGCAATCCTGACGTGGTTGTGCCGATCGCTTCCGTCAGCAAACTGATGACCGGCCTGGTCGTGGTTGAAGCCAGGCAGAACATGGACGAATACATCTCCATCAACATCAGCGACACCCCGGAAATGAAAGGTGTGTTTTCCCGGGTGAAACTCAACAGCGAAATGCCGCGCAAGGAAATGCTGCTGATTGCCCTGATGTCCTCGGAAAACCGCGCCGCCGCGAGCCTGGCCCATCACTATCCGGGTGGCTACGTCGCATTCATTGCCGCCATGAATGCCAAAGCTAAAGCACTGGGCATGACCAGCACGCACTTCGTCGAACCCACCGGCCTCTCCCCTCGCAACGTGTCCACGGCTCGCGACCTGAGCAAACTGCTGATCGCTGCGCACAAGTACCCACTGTTGACTGAGCTAAGTACCACCAAGGAAAAAACCGTCTCGTTCCGTAAACCCAACTACAGCCTGGGTTTCCGTAATACCGACCATTTGGTCAACAAGCCGAACTGGGACATCAAGCTGACGAAAACCGGCTTCACCAACGAGGCCGGCCACTGCCTGGTGCTGGTCACCAGCATGGGCAATCGCCCGGTTGCGCTGGTCATCCTCGATGCTTTCGGCAAATACACACACTTTGCCGATGCCAGCCGTATTCGCAGTTGGGTGGAAACCGGCCAAGGCACGAAAGTGCCGTCTGTAGCCTTGCAGTACAAATCCGACAAGAACCTCAAGCATCGTCAGAGCGGCGTGGTTGAAGCGTCGAAATAACTAAACGACAAGTAAAAGAAAGCCCCGATTATTCGGGGCTTTTTTTCGTCCGGCGTCAGTCATTCGGTAGCGGCATCTGGTCGTCATCCGGAATGCCGTCCCCGGCGCTCGGGTCTTTCCAGCCCTGTGGATGCTCCGTCGGCACGACCACGGGCCTGGCCAAAGGATCCCTTAGCGGGCTGTCCGGATCCATCACGGGGTCGATGTCCTTTTCGGGGGTGGTTGGAACACTGTCCGGACGTTTGTCGTCGAAACTCGAATCGGTAGACATACGCACCTCATTCAGGCTCAGGGTTTCAGATCGGCGAGTGGATCGTAAGGCTTCGCGGGAGCCTTGGGATTGTCGCCCGGCTTCACATCCCTGGGCGCCTTGGCAGGTCCGATGGGGTCGACCTGAGGATCGGCGAGGTCCGGCGAATCGGGATCGAAGCCCAACTCATCACCCGAAGAATGTTCAGACGAGTGCGGGCCGACGGGGGTAGTGGAATGTGCCATGGGCGCCTCCTTTGAGTCTGGCCCGAAGAAATCCGGGCCCTACTTCTTTAGAGGTCGGCAAAGTGCAAGGGTGCCCGACAGATGACGAACGGACTTATTGTGCGTTCAGCGCTTTCTTCGCTCTGGCGGCCGCTTGCTCCTGACCTGCCTGGGCAAGGTCGCTCGCTGCCTTGAGCCATCGTTGTTGATCGACATTGGCCGGCAGTTGATTCGGCTTCTGAATCAGCACGGCCCAGCCACCGGCATCCTTGAGCGCCGATTCAAACGAACCGAAGCCCATCAACTCCCGACGATTCATGCCCGAGCGCAGCAGCACTGTCTGCTTCTGACGGTTGTACCCGGCAAGGATGGCGTAACGCGGTTCAGCCCAGAACGCCGAGCCTTCCGTGAAACGCACCATCACCGGGTAACCGGCCGCCACCTGGGTCAACAGTGCAGGCAGATTGCTGTCGAGGGGATAGACGACCATGCCGTACTCGCGAGCGAGGTTCTGCATGTTCTGCTGCAACCGGGCTTCGGCACCCGGCAAATGCAACGGTTTTTCGAGCAAACCCGGGGTAATCACAATGCCTTGCCGGGACAACATGCTGGCCAGTACTTGCGGCCCACTCTGATTCGCCACGCCACGGTAGAACGTGCCACTGAGCTCGACTCGCTCCGGCAGGCGCTTGATTTCAGGCGCCACACTCCCCGCGCAGCCAGCCAGACATGCAACGCAGCCAACGACCAGCACTAACGATCGAATTCGAGAAAATACCCGCACCATCATCACTCTCTTGATTTAGACGCCAGGTATTTGCGCTCCCGGCTTGGCCGTCGATCATAGGACGCCGCGCGGCGGCGGTATAGCCTTAACCGGCAGATGATGGCATTCGATAGAGCGAACTGATTGGTGACCGCCGACCTTTGGTCAATGGCCTGAAACATGGCAGCGACTAGACTGTCATGTGCAAAGAGTGTGTGCCCGCAGCAGGGCGAAGAGGAGGCACTGATGAGCCTGACAATGACCATTGTGATGTTGATTTCTGGCTGGCTGGCCGTTGCCGCCGCCATGTTATGGGGAGTCCTGCGCATTACCCGCCGGCACCATCATCCGGCTCAGTCGACGCCGGTGGCGAAACCCGATAAAACCGCTGAACAGCACGCTACCGCGCACTGACCGACACCCTTATGTACCCAAACAAAAACGGCCGCCTGGCTCTTTCGAGCACAGGCGGCCGTTTCGTTTAACGCAGGTTAAGCTTCAGCGGCAATACGCTTCTGCTTTGCCCGTCGCGACATCATGTTCAAACCCTCGATCGTTGCCGAGAACGCCATCGCCGCATACACGTAGCCTTTCGGTACATGAGCACCGAAGCCTTCGGCGATCAGCGTCATGCCGATCATGATCAGGAAGCCCAGCGCCAGCATCACCACCGTCGGGTTGTCGTTGATGAACTTGGCCAGAGGATCAGCCGCCAGCAACATCACCAGTACCGACACCACCACCGCGATGATCATGATCGGCAAATGCTCGGTCATGCCGACAGCGGTAATGATGCTGTCGATGGAGAACACCATGTCCAGCAGCAGGATCTGACCGATCGCGGCAGCGAAGCCCAGGGTCACGGTCGAGGTGGCCGACGTCGGATCATCCGGCGCCGGGTCCATGCTGTGATGGATCTCGGTGGTCGCCTTCCACAACAGGAACAGGCCGCCGGCAATCAGGATCATGTCCTTCCAGGAGAACGTCTGGCCGAAGATATCGATCACAGGCTCAGTCAACTGGACGATGAACGCGATGGTGCTCAACAGCGCCAGTCGCAGGATCAGCGCCATGCCGATACCAATGCGCCGCGCCTTCTGCCGGTGCTGCTCGGGCAGTTTATTGGTCAAAATCGAAATGAAGATCAGGTTATCGATGCCGAGCACGATTTCCATGACGATCAACGTGGCCAGGGCAACCCAGGCGGTGGGGCTTGCAGCAAGTTCTAAAAGGTATTCCATGGGTCAGTCCTGACTCTTTTAAGACGGTTTAGATTTCCTGGGACGAAGATTCGGTTTTGTCCGTTTCTTTGGCCGATTGCTCTTTCTTGCTGATCAGCCCGCCAGTGGCGTCACTGATTGCCTGCTCTGCGGCTTTGTGGGTGTCGTCGATGGCTTGTTTGGCGGTTTCGGCAGCCTTGCCCATCAGTTGTTGAGCGCTTTTTTCGGCCTGGTCACAACCGGCCAATACCAGTAAAGACGTGATCAACAGTGCCGTGGTTTTAAGCTTCATGATGCTTTCCTCGATAGAACAGACAGGGCGAAAAGGCCACCCGTCGATAGCGGGGCATTCTAGGGAGGCAAACACTTCAGGAAAATTCGTATTTTTAGCTGTTATACTTCGGTTTTAACGAACTATAGGTCGCCATGCTCAACTATCGACAGCTGCATTACTTCTGGGTGGTGGCCAAGACCGGCAGCATCGTGCGCGCCTGCGAGCAGCTGAACCTGACACCCCAGACCATCAGCGGGCAGATTTCCCTGCTCGAACAAACTTATGGCATCGAGCTGTTTCGCCGGGTCGGCCGGCAGCTGGAACTCACTGAGGCCGGGCGTCAGACCCTGCCCTACGCCGAGCAAATGTTCCAGTTGGGCGGCGAACTGGAGCTGATGCTGCGAGCACAGCCCAACGAACAGCAGATTCTGTTTCGGGTAGGTGTGGCCGACGTGGTGCCCAAATCCATCGTCTATCGACTGATTGCGCCGACCATGGAATTGAGCGAGCCGCTGCGCATCACCTGTCGCGAAGACAAACTGGAACGCCTGCTTGCCGATCTGGCGATCCAGCGCCTGGATCTGGTCATCTCCGACAGCCCGATGCCTTCGCACCTGGACATCAAGGGCTACAGCCAGAAACTCGGGGAATGCGGGATCAGCTTCTTCGCCACGGCTGAACTGGCGGCGCAGTACGGTCAGGATTTTCCCCGCAGCCTGCACGGCGCACCGCTACTGATTCCAGGGCCGGAGACCGTGGTGCGCAGTCGCTTGCAGCGCTGGTTTGCCGAGCAGCAGATCCAGCCGCGCATCGTCGGCGAGTTCGACGACAGCGCCTTGATGCAGGCGTTCGGCCAATCCGGCAGCGGGATCTTCATCGGCCCGAGCGTGATTGCCGATGAAGTGATACGCCAATACGGCGTGGAATTGATTGGCCAGACCGACGCGGTGACCGAGTCGTTCTACGCCATTTCGGTGGAACGCAAGGTCAAGCACCCCGGCATTGTCGCGATTACCGAAGGTGCCCGACGCGAGCTGTTCACCGAGATGTGAAGTGTCAGGCGCAGACTTCGCGGGGCTTGAAGGTCATCAGCGCGATGGCCAAGAGGATCGAGGCGAGGATAAAAGCGGCCGCCGCGAAACCAAGACCTTGCAGGCCTACACCGTCGATGACCCTACCGCCGATCATGGCGCCCAGGCCTATCCCGAGGTTAGCCCCGGCAATGTTCAGCGATGCCGCGAACGCCGGTGCTTCGGGTGCAGCCTTCATCAATCGCACATGGCTGACCAGGAACAACGCCGCCTGAGTCACGCCCCAGATCCCCATCGCCGCTGCCAGACCCAGCGGCGAATGGATGTTCGGCACCAACGCCACCAGGCCGGCGATCATGAACGCGCAGAACATCATCGAGGCGATCAACGGATGACGATCCACCGCGCGGCCGCCCAGTGAGTTGCCGATCAACCCGACCGCGCCGAAGCCCATCAGGCACCAGCCGACCACCGTGCCGTTGAAACCGGCCAGTCGCTCAAGAATGTCCGCCAGGTAGGTGTAAGCGGTGAACATGCCGCTGAACACCAGGATCGACAGCAGCACATGCCCCACCATCAGCGGGCTGCGCAGGATTCTGAACTGCGAGCGAAAGCTCACTTGATGCTGATGCAGATTGGTTTTCGGCAAGTAGATAAACAGCAGCAACGCCTTGGCAAACGCGATCACCGCCAGAATGCCGAAGGCACTGCGCCAGCCGAATGCATCGGAGATCAGTGTGCCCACCGGAATGCCGAACACCGTGGCGCAGACAATGCCGAAACCAATCTTGGCGATGGCGCGACCGGCGTAGTCCGGGCCGACAATGTCCACCGCGGTTTCACTGGCCAGCGCCCAGAACACCGGCAACCCCAACGCGGGGATCAACCGGGCGACGGACATCACCCAGATGTTCGGGGCAAACGCCGCGAGGGTGTTAGCCAGGCCGAACATGATCAGCACCGAGATGAACAATTTGCGGCGCTCGAACCTTGCGAACCAGGCGGTCAGGAACGGCCCGAATGCGGCGACCGTGAAGGCGAACAAGGTCACCAGCAAACCCGCCTGGGGGATGCTGACTTCAAGGTCTCGAGCGATCGCCGGCAACAGGCCGACGATGATGAATTCCGTGGTCAGCACCGTGAAACCGGCGGCAGACAACAGAAGGATGGGCAACAGCATGCAGAACTCCAGAAAACGACGACACCAGCGATAGCCCGAAGGCCCACTGGCATGACTTGAAAATGAGGATGGCGAATCTTAACAGAGTGTTTCCGATCAGGGTTGCACGAACCTGCCGATCTCGTTGCCCCCTCGGGCGGCAGATCGTCACAGGTCTGAAGGATGAAGACCGCGCTGTGATAAAGTCCGCGCCCTGCGATACGTACACCCTGTTCATCGGCCATTGATTGGCATTGATGTCGCGATACCCCGCACCTAAAAAAATCAGAGATGCCGTTTTATGACCGCTTCATCCCCTTCGCTATGGTTACGCCTGCAACGCTTAAGCCTGGTCACACAAATCATCATCGGCCTGATCGCCGGGATTGCCCTGGCCCTGTTCGCGCCGGAGGTGGCGAAGTCCACTGCGTTTATCGGCAAAGTCTTCGTTTCGGCGCTTAAAGCTGTCGCGCCGATTCTGGTGTTCGTGCTGGTCATGGCCTCGATTGCCAACCATAAGCACGGCCAGGAAACCCACATCCGGCCGATTCTGTTTCTGTATCTGCTGGGAACGTTTGCGGCGGCGGTGGTGGCCGTTGTCGCCAGTACGCTGTTCCCGTCGAGCCTGGTATTGGCCACTCACGACGTTGCGATCACCGCGCCGGGCGGGATCAGTGAAGTGTTGCAAAGTCTGCTGCTGAGCGTGGTCGACAACCCGGTCAGCGCGCTGATGAATGCCAATTTCATCGGCATTCTGGCGTGGGCGATTGGCATGGGCGTTGCCATTCGCCATGCCGGTGACACCACTCGCGAGGTGCTCGGCGACTTGTCCAACGGCGTGACCCTGATCGTGCGTTTGGTGATTCGTTTTGCGCCGCTGGGCATTTTCGGTCTGGTGGCTTCGACCCTCGCTACCTCCGGCTTCGGTGCTCTCATCGGCTATGTGCATCTGCTGGCGGTGTTGCTGGGCTGCATGCTGTTTGTAGCGCTGGTGATGAACCCGGTCATCGTGTTCTGGAAGCTGCGTCGCAACCCGTATCCACTGGTGATCACGTGCTTGCGCGAAAGCGGTATCACTGCGTTTTTCACCCGCAGCTCGGCGGCGAACATTCCGGTCAATCTGGAATTGAGCAAGCGCCTGGGCCTGCACGAAGATACCTACTCGGTCTCGATTCCGCTGGGCGCGACCATCAACATGGCCGGCGCGGCGATCACCATTACCGTGCTGACCCTGGCGGCCGTGCATACGCTGGGCATCGCCGTGGACATTCCGACGGCCATCCTGCTGAGCGTCGTCGCGGCGATCTGTGCCTGTGGCGCTTCGGGCGTGGCGGGCGGTTCGTTGCTGTTGATTCCACTGGCGTGCAGCCTGTTTGGCATTCCAAGCGAAATCGCCATGCAGGTGGTGGCGGTCGGTTTCATTATCGGGGTGTTGCAGGACTCGGCGGAGACCGCACTGAATTCTTCCACTGATGTGCTGTTTACCGCCGCCGCTTGCCTGGGTGAAGACGAGAAGGCACAACGTCTGGCGTAACAAAGATCAAAAGATTCACCAAAAAAAGCCCGCCAAGGTTCACACCTTGGCGGGCTTTTTTACGCTGGGCGGTTTAGAACGCGCCCATGTAATCGCGCTTGCCCACTTCCACACCGTTGTGACGCAGCAGTGCGTAGGTGGTGGTGACGTGGAAGAAGAATTGCGGCAGACCGTAGCTCAGCAGGTAAGCCTGGCCAGTGAAGCGCTTCTCTTTCGGCGTGCCCTGACGGGTGATGATTTCGATGCCTTCCTTGCCGTCGATCTGTTCCGGTTTGATCTCGCCGATGAAGGCCAGCACTTTGGCGATCAGCGCTTGCAGCTCGGCGAAGGTGGTTTCGGTGTCGTCGTACTTCGGCAGTTCAACTTCGGCCAGACGCGCGGAAACGCCCTTGGCGAAATCAACGGCGATCTGCACCTGACGGACCAGCGGGAACATGTCCGGGTACAGACGGGCTTGCAGGAAAGCATTCGGGTCGATGTTCTTGGCGGTGGCGTGGGCTTCGGCCTTGTTCAAAACGTCGCTCAGGGCGTTGAGCATTTGTTTGAAAACCGGGACGGAAGCGGCGTACAGGGAAATAGTCATGGCAGTCTCGTGTGGTGACAGGAGGGAAACGTGGGGCGATTATAGCCATGCGCGGTCCCAGGTGAAGCGATAGATATTGGCTGGCTGTCCTGGATGACAACGGCCGTTATCGGCATCGGCACCGACGATCGACCATTGCGCGCGCGAGGTTTCGCCCAACTCATGGGCGGCCTGAGGGTTAAAACACCGGCTCAGCAGTTCATCTGGCACCAAGGCGTACGCCTGACGGTGTTCGCGCAGCCATTGAGCGGCCTGCTCAACCGTCGAGCCGATCATCCCGAAATGCACGATCGGCTGTCGGGCGAACAACCAGTGACCCTCGCGCCAGTTGACCAGCACCAGGTCTGCACCCTGGGTCATCGCCGCCGCTTGCGCCATCAGCGCCTCGTGGGGATTGGGTCCGTCCTTGACCGGGTCGATGAAACCGCGAGCGAACCACAACGTGAACCACGTGACGGCCACCACCTGGAATACCCGCCGACCGCGCGGGCGCTTGCTGAACCAACGCTTGAGCAGCCACGGAATCAGCGGTGCGGCAACCAGCACCAGCCCAGGCAACGCCGGATAGATATACAACTTGCGTTTGCCACTGCTCAGGCAGAAGAACAGTACGACCAGTACGACCCAACCCAGCAGCACCAGCACTCGACCGTCGCGCTTGTGCAGCTGCCTGCGCCAGGCGGGCACGAGCCACGGCAGGGCCAGCACCAACGGCATCCAGTATTGCGGGATGACGTTGACGAAGAAGTACCAGAACGGTTCTCGGTGATCCCACGCGGCGGCATAGCGCCCCGCTGTCTGGCGCAGCAGAATTTCCCGTGCGTAGGCGATTTCGTCAGCGGCGCCATTGAATGCGATAGACACCGCCAAGGGCAGTAGCCAGATCGCGACGGCGCCAAGCACCAGCAAAAACCCCAGGCACCACTTGCGCGCCTCACCCGGCATGGCCACCACGCCAGGCCAGCCTTTGCGCACCGCGTAGGCATACGGAATCAGCATCAACGCCGGGACGAAGCCGACCCCTTTAGTGATCACGCCAATGCCCATGGCCGCGCAACCCGCGTAGAACCAACGCCAGGCGGGCCCGAGCAGCAGGTGACGGGCCAGGCCGTACAGGCCCAGAGAGGTGAACAAAATCAGAAAGCTGTCGATCTGACCGGTCCGCAGAATGCTGTACGTCTGATACGTGGCCAGGTACAACAGCGCTGCTGTTCGTCCGGCCCGCTGATTCCACAACCGACGACCCAGGTCGTAGAGCATGGCCGTGACCGATGTGGCCGACAAAAGCCCCGGAATATAAAGGGCAAGGGCGGGCATCCCGGTGATCCAGGTGAAAAACGCCACCGTCCACATGAAAATCGGTGGTTTATCGCCGTAGATCTCGGCAGCTCGGTGCGGAATCAGCCAAGAACCGTTGTGCAGCATCTCCAGCGCAACGCCGAGGAATCGCTCCTCGTCGACATTCTGCGGCTGACGCAGCCCGAACCCGGCGCCAACCAATAAAAGAGCAAGCAACATCAGCCCCAGGCATTCGACGCTGGGTGACAGGGTTCGGCGCACGGTTCAGTCCTTCAAGGTTTTGCTGCGGGCAATCAATTGCAGGTTGCGCAAATAGACGATGGAGCCGAACGCCTGACCGGCGATGAAAACCGGGTCCTGTCGGTAGATGGCGTAAGCGAACAGCAGCGCGCTGCCGACGATGCTCAGGTACCAGAAGCTCACCGGAATTACGCTGCGTTTCTTGTATTCGCTGTACAGCCACTGCAGGACAAAGCGACCGGTGAAGGCGATCTGGCCACTGAAACCGACCACCAGCCACAGGGTTTCGCGGGACAGGTTCATCCTTCGATCTCCCGCGCATGGGCATGCAGACGCGTACGCCTGATCAGCCACCAGACGCCGATCAGATCGAGAATGCCCACCAGCGCGCGGTCGAGGTTTCCGTATTTGGATACCCCGGCCGTGCGAGGCCGATGGTTGACCGGGTGGGTGATCATCCGGCCGTTATGCCGCTGGATCAGCGCAGGAATGAACCGGTGCATGTGGTCGAAGTACGGCAAGCGCAGAAACGCCGCCCGCTCGATCAATTTCAGCCCGCAGCCAGTGTCCGGCGTCTGGTCCTTGAGCATCCGGCTGCGCAACCCGTTGGCAAACCGCGAGGCCCAACGCTTGCTCGCGGTATCGCGACGGTTGACCCGGTGCCCGGCCACCAACTGAAGGTCGGCGCTCCCCTGCTCACTGCGCACTAATGCCAGCATGCCGGGGATATCCGCCGGGTCGTTCTGACCGTCGCCATCGAGCGTGGCCAGCCATTGGCCCCGGGCGGCGAGCGCCGCATGGTAGAGCGAAGTGCTCTGCCCCAGCGAACGCTCATGGCGCAGGATACGCAACGTGCTCAGGCCGCTGTGCCGGGTCTGCCGCAGTTCCTGCAAGGAGGTGTCAGTACTGCCATCGTCCACAACGATGATTTCATAGGCCTCATCGGCCAGTGCGATACGGATTTCTTCGAGCAGCGATGTCAGATTGCTCGCCTCGTTCTTTGCCGGAATCAGCACGGATACAAATATGTCTTGGCTCATAGAGGCCCCTATTACCCTGGATTTTTTATTATCAAAGGCCAACGTTTCATCTCTGATAAAAGTGGCGGTACCACTTCACAAATTCCGCGACGCCGGACTCAACCGACACTTGTGGACGGAAATCGACCCACTGTGCCAATGCCGACACATCCGCCCAGGTCTTGACCACATCGCCAGCCTGCAGCGGCTGGAAGTTGCGCCGGGCTTTCCTGTCCAGTGCCGACTCCAGACACTCGACGAAATCCAGCAGCGCCACCGGCGTGCCGCGCCCGATGTTGAAGATCCGGTTGGCGCCATCGCCAGGTCCGTCCGATAACGGCGGTCTTGGGCGCAATCGGGCAATGCTTTCGACGATGTCGTCGATGTAGGTGAAGTCGCGCGACATCTGGCCTTGGTTGTAGAGGTCAATCGGCCTGCCGTTGAGAATCGCTTCGGTAAATTTGAACAGCGCCATGTCGGGGCGCCCCCAAGGTCCGTAAACGGTAAAAAAACGCAGGCCGCTGGCCTTCAGTCCATACAGATGGCAATAGCTGTGGGCCATCAACTCGTTGGCACGCTTACTGGCGGCATACAACGAAATCGGATGATCGACGGGGTCTTCGACGCTGAACGGCATTTTGCTGTTGGTGCCGTACACCGAACTGCTCGATGCATAAATCAGATGCTCGGGGCGGTGGTGCCGGCAGGCTTCCAGCACATTCAGAAAGCCAACCAGGTTCGATTGCGCATACACGTCCGGGTTGTCCAGCGAGTAGCGAACGCCCGCCTGGGCAGCCAGATGGATAACCTCTGTGAAGCCGTGATCCTTGAACAATGCCATCAAGGCCGGTTTGTCGACGATATCCAGCGTCTGGAAATGAAAGCCCGACAAGGACTTCAGCTCCTCAAGCCGTGCGTGTTTGAGTTCCACGCTGTAGTAGTCGTTGAGATTATCGATACCGACCACCTCAAGACCTTCCTGACACAAGCGCTTGACCGTGTGATACCCGATGAAACCGGCGGCGCCGGTGACCAGTACGGTCATAGCGGGCGCGCGCCGATCAGCGCATTATTGCGGGTCGATACCCACGTCAGCTTCATGCCTTGCTCCACTGCACAATTAATAAGGCCGGTGACGTCGTCGATAGGAATTTTCGCCGTACCCGTCATAAGCCGCAGTCATCTGCAGCCCTGCATACGGTGCACGTCTGATTGTTAAGATGGCGTAACAGATTGATTTAGGTTTTGTGACCATTGCCAAGGTACGGCGACGAATTCAGTTGCCATTGGCACACGTCAATCTAAAGTGCATGCCAGCAGGAGAACATCATGAACCCGGGAAGGAATGCAGAATCATGAGCACTGAGCAAGAAACGACCTTCGACGAGCCGCGACTCAACAGCACGGAAATCCGCATTCTGGGTTCGTTGATCGAAAAACAGGCCACCAGCCCGGAAACCTATCCGCTGACCCTCAATGCGCTGGTGATTGCCTGCAACCAGAAAACCAGCCGCGAGCCGGTGATGAACCTGACCCAGGGTCAGGTCGGCCAAAGCCTGCGCGCCCTCGAAGGACGCGGCTTTACCAAGCTGGTGATGGGCAGTCGTGCGGATCGCTGGGAACACAAGGTCGACAAGGCACTGGAACTGGTGCCGGCTCAGGTCATTCTTGCGGGGCTGCTGTTCCTGCGCGGTCCGCAAACGGTCAATGAACTGCTGACCCGCAGCGGCCGCATGCATGACTTCGAAGATGCCGAACAGGTCGTGCATCAACTGGAACGCTTGATCGCTCGCGGTCTGGCGCTGTTGATTCCACGCCAGGCCGGTCAGCGTGAAGACCGCTACATGCACGCCTTGGGCGACCCGGCGGACATCGAAGCGATCCTGGCGGCACGGCAGAACCCGACCGAGCGTGGCGCGGGTGGCGGCGTATCGGTTGAGCGGATCGAAGAGCTTGAGGCACGAATTGCAGCGCTGGAAGAGCGACTGGCCCGCCTCGAATAAACCAGCAACGCAAAAATCAATGTGGGAGCGAGCTTGCTCCCACATTAGGTTGCGGTGCTTCTACTCGCCGTCCCAATAATCCACGCCGTCGGCCGGCCTGGCGACGGCGACGAAGCCCGAGGTATTGCCCTCGGCGTCGACCTTGAAGTCGTCCATCACCGCATACTTGCCGGAATCCGGGTACTCGCAAATCTCGGGTGATTGTTGGGTGCTGACCGCCAGGTAGCGCAGCTCACCCTTGCTGGTGTTGATGATCTGGTGCGCGGTTTCAGGGCCGCCCGGCGGGCAGGCAATGACATCACCGGCGCGAACGGGAAAGCGCTCGGCGCCCAAGCGAATCTCCCCTTCCCCGGCCACGATGTAAAACATCTCCTCGTTGACCCGATGACTGTGAAACGGGCTGCCACGCATCCCCGGTTCCAGCGCGTACAGACGATAACCCAGCTTCTGCGCACCCAGTTGCTGGCCGATGCGCGCCTGCCGTTGCTGATAGCGGTCGGCGGTGTCTCCCGTCGGGGCAAACGCTTCGGGCAGCGGCTCAAGTTTGGCCTGGTCCAGATTAAGAATGGCAGGATGCATGAGTCACCTCAGTCACGGTTTCGCTTGCTGGGCAGCAGGGGAGCCAAGGTCACTTCGGGCAAATTCCACGGCTTTGTGAAACTGCTCATCGGTCGGCCGCACGCCGGTGTACAACACGAACTGCTCCAGCGCCTGGATCGCGATCACTTCCAGCCCGGTGATCACTCGCTTGCCTTCAGCACGAGCGCGCACAATCAACGGTGTTTCCGAGGGGACTGCCACGACATCGAAGACAGTCTCGGCAGCAGCGATGGTTTCAACATCGAACGCCAGCTGATCGGCCTCGGGGCCGGACATGCCAATCGGTGTGACGTTGATCAGCATCTGCGGCCGCTCCGAGCCCAGCTCCGCTTGCCATCGATAGCCCAGCGATTCGGCCAATGCACGTCCGGAACGCTCGTTACGGGCGACGATCAGGCCATTTTTGTAGCCACCATCGCGCAAGGCACTGGCCACCGCCTTGGCCATGCCGCCGCTGCCGCGCAGGGCAAAGGTCAATGCCTTCGGCACCTGGTGGGTGTCAAGCAACTGGGCGATCGCGATGTAGTCGGTGTTGTAAGCCTTGAGATGGCCGTTAGTATTAACGATAGTGTTGATCGATTGAATGGCCGCAGCGGAGGGGTCCAGTTCATCGACCAGCGCAATGCACGCCTCCTTGAACGGCATCGACACACCGCAACCACGAATCCCCAAGGCGCGAATGCCGCCAACGGCGCCCGGCAGATCCTGACTGCTGAAGGCCTTATAGTAAAAATTCAGGTCCAGTTGCTCATACAGATGATTGTGAAACCGCAAACCGAAGTTCCCGGGACGTGCGGAAAGCGACATGCACAGCAGGGTGTCTCTGTTGGGGTTCATCTGCATGAAAAATCTCCTTGAATAGCACTTTCAGATGGACGGGATTAGCCAATCCATCGGGTCTGATCGATCATAACGGTGTGTCTGCACGCGGCCTCACTGAACCGTAAAGAAGTCAGTACAGACCTTACACAAAATTTACCTAACGGCTGTGCTGATTTTGAAAAAAACGCTGTCTTAGAAGTATCCCCGCGACAATCCTTGGGTCTATTGCAGACACAAGCGCAGGGGCGAAGAACCGAGGAACTATCATGATCCGTAAAATCCCCACAGTAGCCTTGCTGATCGGTGCTCTTGCTATCGCAGGGCAGGCAGAGGCTGGCGGCGGTCACGGCGGTCACGGTTGGGAGGGGCCGGCGGTATTTGGCGCGATCGTTGGCACGGCCATCGTCGGTTCGGCCATCATCAACAGCAACCGGCCGGTCTATGTACAGCAACCGGTTTACGCTCCACCACAACCGGTTTACTACGGCCCGCCACCGGTTTATTACCAGCCGGCACCGGTCTACGTGCAACAACCGGTCTATTACGGCCCGCCGCCGGTTTACTACGGCCCGCCACGTGGTTATTACGGTCCACCGCGTGGTTACTACGGCCCTCCCCGCGGCTATGGCCGCTGGTAACGGAATCATCAGGCCCCGCCTCAACAGCGGGGCCTTTTTTGTGACCGTCCGTCGGCAGAGGTCTGGATAAATCTCGCCAAGGTCGCTGTCGGGACAGTCTTTGCGGTGCAAGTTGGCAAGATTGACTCGCCATCCTTCCCCCGCTTTGGGGAAAACGGTCATATTTATGTCATGTCGGGTCCGCAATCTTGGATCTGTCCGTTAACAACAGGTTGATAAAAACAAGGACGACCTCATGCCCACGCAAAACCCGCACCGCATTGTCGGCTTGTGCACTTCCAGCAAGGTGTACAACGCACTGACCGAACTCAAGCACCTGGAAGGCCATCGCAGCGCCAAGTTTCTTTCGCTGCTGGCAGAAAACCTGGTGCGAAAAGGCCTGCTCAACGAGCAGGAAGTGGTTCATATGCTGGATCTGGTGGTCGACTGAAGCGAAGCCTCACTGGCATCAATGACGACTATCGAAAGCGTTGATTGTCCGTTCAAGCGCCCGATCCGTAAGGTAGCTCCACAGATTGATGGAGGTACTTATGTCCCAGGTTCAGATCATGTCCGTTATCGGCAGCGCCGTTCCCGCACCGCTTAGAGAGCTAGGATTGCTCGCCTGTTGGTACCTGGTGCAGGACGGCGAACCGATCAGCGGTCCGCTCACCTCGCTGCCGGCCGCCCAGGCACTGTCGCAACGCATCAGCCAAGGCCATATCAGCGCTTAAGGCAGCTGCACCCGCGGCTTGGTTTCAATGAAGATGGCCCAGCTCGACATGAACAGCGCGGCGATCAGCGGCCCGATCACAAAGCCATTGAGGCCGAAGATCGCCAGACCGCCAAGGGTCGAGATCAGGATCAGATAGTCCGGCATCTTGGTATCCTTGCCCACCAGGATCGGTCGCAGCACGTTATCCACCAGGCCGATCACAAAAATCCCGAACAGCGCCAGCACAACGCCCTCCCAGATCGCCCCGGCGAACAGGAAAAACGCCGCCACCGGTGCCCAGACAATCCCCGCCCCCACCGCTGGCAACAGCGACAGAACCGCCATCAGCACCGCCCAGAGGAACGCGCTCGGAATATCCAGAAACCAGAACATCAACCCGCCCAATACGCCCTGCGTGATCGCCACCAGCAGGTTGCCCTTCACCGTGGCGCGCACCACGCGATTGAACTTGAGTTGCAAACGGCGTTTCTGGTTGTCCTGCAGCGGCACGGCAGCGCGCACTTTGCGGGCCAGTTCGGCGCCGTCCCGCAGAAAGAAGAACAGCAGGTAGAGCATGGTGAAAAAGCTCACCACAAAGTCGAACGTGCCTTGGCCAAAACTGAAAGCCTTCGAGGCGATAAACTCATTGCCAGTCACCGCGCTCTTGATGATTTTCTCCCGCAGCCCGTCCAGCTCGCCAACCCCGGCCCGATCGAGCAAGTGCTGGAAGTACGGCGGCAGGCTGTGTTTGAAATGTGTCACGTACCCGGCGATGTCCAGTTCGCCGCTTTCGATGCGGTGGTAGACCGCGGCCCCTTCTTGAACCAGCAAAATGCTCAGGATGATGACCGGCAGAATCGCGCTCACCAGACAGATGCTCAGGGTGAGCAGCGACGTCAGATTGCGCTCCCAGCCGAACTTCAGTTGCAGTCGTCGGTGCAGGGGCGCGAAGAGGATGCCGAGGATCACTGCCCAGAACACCGCGCCGTAAAACGGCAGCAAAATCCAGATGAAAGCGGCGGTGACCAGCCCCAGCAAGATCACCTGTGATTTGTTTTGTACTGTCTCTTCGTTCATGTCCGATCCATGTCAGTCCGCAAGGACACAATGTCGCGCCCTGATGCTTAGTCCGCCACGGTTCGCGCGAGTGCCATCCGTTTGTTCATCAAGCATAGATCCAGATCAATGAACCCCGCGGGCAAGCCGCTTATTCTCGGCGGCTTTTGTGACCGACTCTGCCATGACTCTCCTGCCTCCAGAACTGCTCGCCCCCGCCGGCACCCTGAAAAACATGCGATACGCCTTCGCCTACGGCGCCGATGCGGTGTACGCCGGTCAGCCGCGCTACAGCCTGCGGGTGCGCAATAACGAATTCGATCACGCCAATCTGGCCCTCGGCATTCACGAGGCCCAGGCTCAGGGCAAGCGCTTCTACGTAGTGGTGAACATCGCCCCGCACAACGCCAAACTGAAAACCTTCCTCAAGGATCTGGAACCGGTGATTGCCATGGCGCCGGATGCGCTGATCATGTCCGATCCAGGCCTGATCATGCTGGTTCGCCGGCATTTCCCGCAGATGCCGATTCACTTGTCGGTGCAGGCCAACACGGTGAACTGGGCCAGTGTCGAGTTCTGGCAGCAACAAGGCTTGAGCCGGATCATCCTGTCGCGGGAACTGTCCCTGGAAGAAATCGCCGAAATCCGCCAGCAAGTCCCGGCCATGGAGCTGGAGGTGTTCGTCCACGGTGCCTTGTGCATGGCCTATTCCGGTCGCTGCCTGTTGTCGGGTTACATGAACAAGCGCGACGCCAATCAGGGCAGCTGCACCAATGCCTGTCGCTGGAAATACTCGGCGCAAGAGGCCACAGAAAATCAGCTCGGCGAGATCGTGCAGACCTTCCAGCCGGAACCGACCTTGGGCATCGGCGCTCCGACCGATCAGGTGTTCCTGTTGCAGGAAGCCAACCGGCCCCACGAACTGATGCCCGCCTTCGAAGACGAGCACGGCACTTACATCATGAACGCCAAGGACCTGCGCGCGGTGCAGCATGTCGAGCGCCTGACGCAGATGGGCGTGCACTCACTGAAAATCGAGGGCCGGACCAAATCCCACTTTTATTGTGCACGGACCACTCAGGTTTACCGCCGGGCGATCGACGACGCAGTGGCCGGTCGCGCGTTCGACCGCGGTCTGATGACGGATCTGGAATCCCTCGCCCAGCGCGGCTACACCGAAGGTTTTCTGCGTCGGCACGTGCATGACGAATACCAGAACTACCAGCACGGCAGTTCGGTGTCGGAGCGGCAGCAGTTTGTCGGCGAGCTGACCGGCGAGCGGCGTGACCGGATGGCGGAGGTCAAGGTGAAGAATCGATTTGGTCTGGGCGACCATATGGAACTGATGACGCCCAAGGGCAACTTCCAATTCGACTTGCATGAGCTGCAAAACGTTAAAGGCGAGCCGATCGAGGTGGCGCCGGGGGATGGGCATACGGTTTACCTGCCGATTCCGGATGCGGTGGATTTGCGGTTTGGGTTGTTGATGCGGGATGTGGGTGTCGCTTAGGTCCACCCCTCACCCTAACCCTCTCCCAGAGGTAGAGGGGACTGACCGAGTGGTTCTTAGAGCTACATCGACCTGAAATTCCGAGTCGAACTCAGGTTTGAAAGGCTTGAAGATCGGCCCCCTTTCCCCCGTTCCCCCTTTCCCCCTCTCCCCGTTGGGGAGAGGGCTGGGGTGAGGGGTGGCTTTCAGACCCGACGCCTATTACGCCGTGAACTCCTCCCGCAACATCCCCACAAACGCTTCCCGCGCCGGGTGAACCCCGGCGTTTTCATGCCAGTAAAACAGGTTGTCGATCGCCGTCAGCTCGGGGAACTCATACCCCGCACAACCCGCCCCCTTGGCGTACTGATCAAACACGCCTTTTGGCACCAGCGCGACACCCGCCCCGGCACTGACGCAACCGACAATCGCCCCGTAACTGGCCAGGCTGACGATCTGCAACGCCTGCCCCTGCCGCAGCAACCAATGTTCCAGCGCCGCCCGGTAGGGACAGCCCTGAGGCCACATGAACACGGTCTTGTCCTGCAAATCCGCGATGTCACGCACCGGCCCCAGGGACGTCGAGGCAATCAGCAGCAGCTCCTCGCGGTACATTGGCGTGCGCTTGAGGTGTGGGCGCTCGACATCCACCGCGACGATCGCGCCGTCGAGCCGGTGATTGAGTGTGTCGTCGAGCAATTGGCTCCAGGTGCCGGTGGTCAGTTCCAGCGCAACGCCGGGGAAACGTTTGTGGAATTTCGCCAGCAAACGCGGCAATCGCCCGGTCGCCGACGACTCGATGGCGCCAATGCGCAACGGCCCGGACGGCTCGGCCGAAGGGTCCACCGCGCGCTTGGCTTCCGCCGTCAGGGCGAGAATTTTCGAGGCATACGCCAGAAACGTCTGCCCCGCCGGGCTGATTCGCAGCCCTCGGCCCTCGCGCAGAAACAGCGCGACTCCCAGCTCCGCTTCCAGGGATTTGATCCGTGCCGTGATGTTCGACGGCACGCAATGCAACAACTCGGCCGCCCGGGCGATGCTGCCGACCTCGGCGACGGTCTTGAACATGCGTATCTGTGCCAGCTCCATACATCACCCAAAGTGAATAGTTGACGCACTATAAGTCAGTTGTGGTGAACAGTCAGGCTTCTGATACTGGGTGCATCCGCCTACAGGTGCCCGATCATGAAGCCACTCACGCCCTCCCCCGGTTCTCCCGTCAAACTCATCCTGGCCATGGCATTTGTGGTCGGCTGCTGGGGTTATTCACCGACCGGTATTCACATCGGTTTGCATACCTATGAACCTGGTCATCTGGCCTTGCTGCGGTTTCTGCTGGCGTCGGCATTCATGGCGGTGGTCGCGATGCTCCGGGGTATCAGCCTGCCGAAAATTCGTGACCTGCCGCTGCTGTTCGCGCTCGGTTTCTTTGCCGTGAGCCTGCACCATGTCGCGCTGAACTTCGGCCAGCAAAGTGTCAGCGCCGGCGCCTCCAGTGTGTTGGCGCAATCAACGCCGTTGTTCAGCACGCTGCTGGCGCGCTTCGTCTTCAAGGACCGGGTGAGCGCGTGGCGCTGGGGCTGCGTTCTTCTGGGGTTGATTGGCGTGGTGATTGTGGTGGCCGGTGATCACGGACTGGGGAGCATCGACACCCATGGTTTGTTGATCCTGCTGGCGGCGGTGTCATGGAGTTTCTACTTTGCCTTGCAGAAGCATCACTCGCGGCGCTACGACGGGCTGACGCTGGTGTGTTACACGGTTTGGTTCGGGACGCTGCTGCTATTGGTTTATCTCCCGGGGCTGGTGAGCCAGGTCATCACCGCTCCGGTTGAAGTGCAGCTTGCGGTCATCGGGCTGGGCATTTTCCCAAGTGCCCTTGCGTATCTCGCCTGGGCCTATGTGCTCACTCATGTGGATTTGAGCCGTGCAACGATGACGCTGTATCTGATTCCACCGACCGCCATGGCGATTGCCTCTTTTGCGCTGGGCGAACGACCGACGTTGATGATCGTTGGGGGAGCACTGGTGGTGCTGGTCAGCGTGTTGGCCTTGAACCTGGAACGCAGACTGGTGATTGCTCGAGTAACCGAGGCCTGATGCAAATCTGTCGTCCACAAAAAACCCGGCGCAATGGCCGTGACACTGTTCACTTAAGCGTGGGCGTCCACATTTGTGGCGAGGGGATTTATCCCCTCGCCACAGGTTCTTGCTCGACTGAAGAATGTCTTAAGTGAACAGCATTAGGCGCAATGGCCGGGTTTCTCTTTATCGCCTGTCATCGGACAGCGGTGTCGGCTCATCTGCCGCAGGCACGTCCTCGGCCGCATCAGGATCCATCCAGTCTTCAGGTCGATCAATGTCGGGCTCGGTCGGGGCTCGCGAAGGGTCCATGCCGGGTGGCGCGTCGTGATCCATCTGCGGCTCGTCGGTGCCGGGCAGGGGTCGGGTTGGATCGGTATTGGGCGTTCCACCCTGGAACATCGAATCGTTAGCCATGACGCACCTCACTGATGAGGTCCAGCAAATCTGGGCCGTACTCGTTGGAAGCAGGGCCGCGGATGAGGTGCTATCGAGTAGACAAACGGTGGTCAGCGATCGGCCGAAAACCGGTCGCGGCTGTTGGTCAGGTGCAGCCACATCGCCGCCCGCGCCGCATCTGGATCCTGACGTTTGATGGCGTTGAGAATCGCCTCGTGCTCAAGATTGGCCAGTTGCCCGAGCTTGCTCAAGTCCACTGCGCCGCGCTCGACGGCATTGACGCGGGTGCGCGGGATCATGGCGCTGCCCAGGTGCTGCATGATTTCGGTGAAGCACACGTTGCCGGTGGCTTCGGCGATCAGCAGGTGGAAGCGCTTGTCGGCTTCGACGCAGCTGTCGTTGTTGGCCAGGAGGCTTTGATAGTCGTCCAGCGCTTCGCGCATCTGCGCCAATTGATGCTCCGTGCGACGGGTTGCCGCCAAAGCGGCGGCCTGGGTTTCCAGGCCCATGCGCAACTCCAGAATGCTGCGCACCCCCAGCGCGGTATCGACGTTCAACCGCAGTCCCTGCTCCGGTACTCGCTCGATAACAAAGGTGCCGATGCCGTGGCGGGTCTCCACCAACCCTGACGCCTGCAACTTCGAGATCGCCTCGCGCACCACCGTGCGACTGACCCCGTGCTCCTGAACAATCGTGTTCTCGGACGGCAGCTTGTCCCCGGGCAGCATCTGGCCGAGCAGGATGCTCTGGGTCAGTTTGGCGACCAGGTCATGGGCCAGGTTGTGGGTGCGTTTGCGGGCAGGCGCGTCGAGGTCTTCTTGCATGGCGATCATCCGGAAGCAGGGCTACCGGAATCGTAGCACTGCGCCCGACGGGAATCTCAGGAAAACACCGACCAGCTTGTATGACAACACTCAACAAACAGGATATTCGAGACCATCAGAAAGGTCGTGCATCAGCGCAAAAGAATAATAAACACTCTACAAAGCGCCATTTTGTTGGGCAATCACTCTTGCGGTATGGAAAAATGCAGTTGTATGATGTCTATCAACATCGCAACACCCAGTCACACCCCGCATAAAAATAATCAGTGGGAGATAACGCAGTGAATACATCCATATCCGGGATGAACGATGGCGCCGATTCGGTCCTGAAATCAGCCATCTCGAAAGTGAAACGCCATGTACTGCCGCTGTTCGTGATCATGTTCATCGTCAACTACATCGACCGCGTGAACATCGGCTTCGTCCGCGCCCACATGGAACATGACCTGGGCATCGGCGCTGCCGCCTACGGCCTTGGCGCCGGCCTGTTCTTCATCGGTTACGCGCTGTTCGAAGTACCCTCCAACATCCTCCTGCAAAAAGTCGGCGCGCGAATCTGGCTGACCCGCATCATGCTGACCTGGGGCCTGGTCGCCGCTTGCATGGCCTTCATCCAGAACGAAACCCACTTCTACATCCTGCGATTCCTGCTGGGCGTGGCCGAAGCAGGTTTCTTCCCCGGAGTGATTTACTACTTCACCCGCTGGTTGCCTGGCGTGGAGCGCGGCAAGGCGATTGCGATCTTCCTCAGCGGTTCGGCGATTGCTTCGCTGATCTCCGGCCCGCTGTCCGGGTTACTGCTGCAAATCAGCGGTTTTGGCATGCATGGCTGGCAATGGATGTACTTCATCGAAGGGATGTTCTCGGTCGGGCTGTGCGTGTTTGTCTGGTTCTGGCTGGACTCCAAACCCCACGACGCCAAATGGCTGAGCCGCGCCGAACAAGACGCACTGGTCAAGGCCATCGACGACGAACAACTGGCCCGCGAAGCTGCGACGCCGATCAAACCGTCGCTGGGCACGCTGCTCAAGGATCGCCAGATCATTCTGTTCTGCCTGATCTATTTCTTCATCCAATTGACCATCTACGCCGCGACCTTCTGGCTGCCGAGCATCATCAAAAAGATGGGCGACCTGAGCGATATTCAAGTCGGGCTGTTCAACTCGATTCCGTGGTTGCTGTCGATCGTCGGCATGTACGCCTTCGCTTCGCTGTCGGCCAAATGGAAGCATCAACAAGCCTGGGTCGCCGCGGCCCTGCTGATCGCAGCAGCCGGGATGTTCATGTCCACCACCGGCGGGCCGATCTTCGCCTTCGTTGCGATCTGCTTTGCTGCGCTGGGTTTCAAATCGGCGTCGTCGCTGTTCTGGCCGATTCCTCAGGCCTATCTGGACGCACGGATCGCGGCGGGTGTGATCGCGCTGATCAACTCGGTGGGCAACCTCGGCGGCTTTGTCGCGCCGACCACGTTCGGTCTGCTGGAAGAACGCACCGGCTCGATTCAGGGCGGGCTGTACGGCTTGGCCGCGACCTCGATCATTGCCGCAATCATCGTCTTCGCCGCACGCAACAAACCGAAATCCGCACCTGCCTCTGCACTGGCCAAACCAGCGCCCAACCACGCCTGAACACTCATGTAAGAGCACTGTTTTGAAGGACATGACAATGAACCCACAAGAAACCGCCAAAGCCCCGATCATCACCAGCATGCAGGTTGTTCCGGTGGCCGGCCACGATGGCATGTTGCTCAATCTGAGCGGCGCTCACGGGCCGTTTTTCACCCGCAACATCGTGATCCTCAAGGACAACGCCGGTCACACCGGCGTCGGTGAAGTACCGGGCGGCGAGCGCATTCGCCAGACCCTTGAAGACGCTCGCTCATTAGTGGTTGGCAGCCCGATCGGGACGTATCAGAAGATCCTCAATCAAGTGCGCCAGACCTTCGCCGACCGCGATGCCGGCGGTCGCGGGTTACAGACATTCGATTTGCGCATCACCATCCACGCCGTCACCGGCCTCGAAGCCGCCCTGCTCGATCTGCTCGGTCAGCATCTGGACGTGCCGGTCGCCGCCCTGCTCGGCGAAGGTCAGCAGCGCGATGAAGTGAAGATGCTCGGATACCTGTTTTATGTCGGTGACCGCAACGAAACCGACCTGGCCTACCGCAGCGAACCGGACGCCGACAACGACTGGTTCCGCGTGCGTCACGAAAAAGCCATGACCGCCGACGCCGTGGTGCGTCTGGCCGAAGCGGCTCACTCGCGCTACGGTTTCAAGGACTTCAAACTCAAGGGCGGCGTACTCAGTGGCGATGAAGAAATCGAAGCCGTCACCGCCCTGGCCGAACGCTTCCCTGATGCGCGCATCACCCTCGATCCGAATGGCGCGTGGTCACTCAAGGAAGCCATTCGCCTGTGCCGGGATCAGCATCACGTACTGGCTTACGCCGAAGACCCGTGCGGCGCGGAAAACGGTTATTCGGGCCGTGAAGTCATGGCTGAATTCCGTCGAGCTACTGGCCTGAAAACCGCCACTAACATGATCGCCACCGACTGGCGGGAAATGGGCCACGCGATCCAGCTGCACTCAGTGGACATTCCGCTGGCCGACCCGCATTTCTGGACGATGCAGGGCTCGGTCCGCGTGGCGCAGATGTGCCATGAGTGGGGCCTGACCTGGGGCTCGCATTCCAACAACCACTTTGATATTTCCCTGGCGATGTTCACCCACGTCGCGGCCGCCGCGCCGGGTGAAATCACCGCCATCGACACGCATTGGATCTGGCAGGACGGTCAGCGCCTGACCAAAGCGCCGCTGCAAATCGTCGACGGCTGCGTGCAGGTGCCGAAGAAACCAGGGCTGGGTGTCGAACTGGACATGGATCAGTTGGCCAAGGCCCATGAGCTGTACAAAGGCATGGGACTGGGCGCGCGGGATGACAGCGTGGCGATGCAGTTTCTGATTCCGGGATGGAAGTTCGATAACAAGCGGCCGTGTCTGGTGCGCTAACGCCCCTGGGCCGCTTGCTGCAACCAATCCTTGAACATCGTCATTGCCGATGTTTCGGGGAGGGACTGCAAACGGGTCAGCCAGTAACTGCCGGTGGTGATCCCGATGGCGAACGGTTGCTCTATTGCACCCGTCGCCAGTTGCCGGCCGAACATCAGCGGCGGCGCCAAGGCCACCCCCGCCCCTTGCAGCGCTGCCTCCATCATCGCCAGCGATGAGTCGAAGACGATGCTTCGGGGCGACGCTGTGTGGGTCGATAGGCCGGTGGCCTGGAACCATTCGGGCCACTCGTCCGTGCGATAGGAACGCAACAGCGTTTGCTGCAACAGGTCTGTCGGTGTTTTCAGTTGCCGGGCAATCTCGGGCACGCACAACACCGACAACGGTGCCTCGATCAACCTCATCGCTTCAATGCCATGCCACGCCCCCGCGCCAAAACGAATCGCGTAATCCAGCCCTTCAGCCGCCACATCCACTCGATTGTTGTGGGTCGACAGGCGCAAATCTATGAACGGATGTTTCGCCTGGAAGTCGGTCAACCGTGGCAACAACCAGCCCACCGCGAACGTCCCCACCGCGCCGACCGTCAATACCTCGCGAAAATGTCCGCCTTCGAATCGCTCAAGGGTTTGCGCGATACGATCGAAAGATTCGCGCAGCACCGGCAGCAGTGTTTCGCCCTCGCTGGTCAGCATAAGCCCACGGGGCAAGCGCTTGAACAGGGTCACGCCAAGTTGAGACTCCAGGCTCTTGACCTGATGGCTCACCGCCGCCTGAGTAACACACAACTCAACGGCCGCTCGGGTGAAACTCAAGTGCCGGGCAGAGGCCTCGAAGGCGCGCAATGCATTGAGCGGTAATTGAGGCCGGATCATGCCCACTCCCAAATTTTTCTAATGGCTCGTCCGAAATATCATCGGTTGTCGAACCTCGGCAGACTGCATAGATTTGGCTCGCCTATCAGCAACCCGGATTGAAAAGCCGCTCTGAGTGCAGCGGCTATTACCCTTGAACCTCATGGAAAGTAACCCAATCATGCCTAACAAGCTCGCATTCTACAGCGCTTTCGCACTGCTCCTCAGCGCCGGTCATTGTGTTGCTGACGACCGCATTGAAGCCATCGTGAAGGCTGCCATCGAACCGGTGATGCAGCAACAGCAGATCCCCGGTGTCGCGGTCGCAATTACCGTCAACGGCCAACCGCATTACTTTAACTACGGCGTGGCCTCGAAGGAAAACGGCAAAGCCGTCACCGAAGACACCCTGTTCGAGATCGGTTCGGTGAGCAAAACCTTCACCGCCACCCTCGCCGCCTACGCTCAGGCCACCGGCAAGCTGTCCCTGTCGGACAATGCCAGCAGCGTGCTGCCGGATCTGCGTGGCAGCGCGTTCGACACCATCAGCGTGCTGCAACTGGGCACCTACAGCGCCGGCGGTCTGCCGCTGCAATTCCCCGACGATGCCGATGCACCGGACAAGATGCTCGGCTATTTCAAGCAGTGGAAACCGACTTATGCCGCAGGCACCCATCGGCAGTATTCGAACCCGAGCCTGGGGTTGTTCGGCTACCTCGCCGCCAAAAGCATGGGCGCACCGTTTGATGACGTGATGGAAAAAAACCTGCTGCCGAAACTCGGGCTGAAGCACACCTACCTCACAGTGCCGCAGGCTCAAATGGGTCTTTACGCTCAGGGTTACGACAAGGATGACAAACCCGTGCGGGTTGAGCCGGGGGCGCTGGATTCGGAGGCTTATGGCGTGAAAACCAGCGCCGCGGACCTGATTCGTTATGTTGAGGCGAACATGAAACCGGCCAGCCTCGAAGAACCGATGCAACGGGCAATTGCCACGACGCATACCGGTTACTACAAGGTTGGCGAGATGACTCAGGGGCTGGGTTGGGAGTTCTACAACTACCCGGTCACCCTCGATACATTGCTGGCGGGTAACTCGACGCAGATGGCGATGGAAGCTCACGAAGTCCAGTGGCTGACCCCGCCGCAACCTCAACCAGAAAACGTATTGATCAACAAAACCGGCTCAACAAGCGGCTTCGGTGCTTACGTTGCATATGTGCCATCGAAAGACATCGGCATCGTGATCCTGGCCAACAAAAACTACCCGAACCCTGAGCGGATCAAGATTGCTCATACGATATTGAGCGCACTGGCCAAGTAGCCGTGAAACGCGATTTCTAGTAGCAGCTGTCGAGCCTGCGAGGCTGCGTTCGAGTGCGCAGCAGTCGTAAAACCTGCAACCGAATTCTTTCAGGAAAACCGCATTTGCCGGATCACGACTGCTGCGCACTCGAACGCAGCCTCGCAGGCTCGACAGCTGCTACAGATCTTCGGCGGACAAACAAAATGGGCGACCCCTTTGAGGTCGCCCATTGTCGTTACTGCGTCAGCTCAATGCCGAGTCGACGGCTGTGCGTCAGGTGCATCGCTTCTCGGATCAAGATTTTCCCGTGCCTGATTCACCAACAACTCGGTGACCGCCGCCAATTGCTGAATCGACAGCAGCACCTTGCGGTGCGAGCCTTCCAGTTTCCCGGCAAAATTCGCAATCAGGACATTCAGGGAGGCAAGGTTTTCGCAGGCCTGATTTAGCAGGGTTAGTGTGTCGACACCAGGAGCAACAGTGAAAATCTGCTGGGCCGTGGCAGTGCGCCTGGGGCTTCGAGTAACTGCACCTTTTGTGGTTTCACACAGCTTCGCGGGATCGAGATGATCGGCGTCGGTAGGGGTTTTCGGTTGATGCTTGCTGGACTTTTTCACAGACGAGGCTCCTTTTTGTGCCATTGGTGTTTTTCGTCCCTGGATCCCTCAGTGTCGCGGATTCCCACGTCCGACCGCGATTTTGCGGTGGCTGACGAAGGCTAGCGGTGCGCTCTGACAGAAACCAGTTCATCAAGACCGACAGGACTTGCAGGAAACTTCCGAGACCAATAGAAGCAGCAAAAAAATGGGCGACCTCTTGAGGTCGCCCATTTTTCATTGTTGCTACAAAAGCCTGCGTTTAATCATCCGGCATTTCAGGCGGCTTGGCAGGTTTCGCCGGTTTGCCTGGTTTTGCGCCCTTGGCGCCCTTTGCACCATTGACCGGTTCAGCCGCTTCAACAGGCGTCGCAACCGTCGGCGCTGCGGCTTCTTTCTCAGTCGCTGGCAAGGCGTCGATCGTGTCGAAAATTTTCTTCAAATCGATCGATTTTGACTCATCCCCCGAACTCTCAAGCTTCTTTTCCCCGTCCTTACCCACCAGGATGACTTTGCTCTTCGCGCCGGCACCCAACTTGAGCGAGCGGATCAATGCCGCCGTGTCTTGTGGCCCCAGGTCTTTGCCCTCGCGCTGGCCCATCAAATTAAGCACGGTGTACAGGACCATGTTTCGCTCGGTGAACCCCTTGCGATTGGCCGGCTCATCCAGCGACTTTTTCAGGCTGACCCACGTGGGATCGACCGTACTTGGAGCGATGACAATCAGTGGCCGGGACCTGCCCTTGTCCATATCCAGCGGTGAGCCGTCATCGGCAGCGAACAAGGGGCCGGCGAAAGCCAGCAGGGTAGTCAGGGTCAATGACCTGATGAGCATGCGCATCTCCTTTTGATATCCACGCTCTAATGATTGCGCATCGCGGCGTTCGTTCCGGGTGACGCACGCAATTATGTCTCGCCTTGCCCCAAGCTTAGGTCAGGGCGGTCATTGCGCAACAGGCTGAACTAATCTCATAACTCAACAACCAAGCCCTGATCCGCCGTGAGGACCTGTGCATGAGCGCTCAGTTGAACCACACCATCGTCTGGTGTCGCGACAAGCAGACATCAGCCAACTATCTGGCAGACATCCTCGGTCTGCCCTGCCCCGAACCCTTTGGCCCGATGCTGATCGTCAAGTTCGACAACGGTGTGTCGCTGGACTTCTACGACAATGACCCGCCGATTGCCTCCCAGCACTACGCGTTTTTGATCGGTGACGAGGATTTCGATGCGGCCTTCGCCCGCCTGCAAGCGCGAAAGCAACCCTGGTGGGCCGATCCCGGCAAACAACGACCGAACGAGATCAACGATTACGGCGGTGGCCGGCGGGTTTATTTCGATGACCCGGACGGGCATCTGCTGGAGATTCTGACCCGGCCCTAAGCGGGCCTGCCAAGCTGGTTTGTTTCTGCAACCTCCACCCGATTAAAAGGCCAGTTTGTACCCGATCAGCACCAGCATCGTGGCCAGGCAAGGCCGCAGCACTTCATCGGAGATACGGCCCGTCAGGTGGCTGCCCAGGTAAATCCCCGGCAGCGAACCGATCAGCAAATAACCCAGCACGTGCCAATCCATGTTGCCCATGCTCGCATGGCCGAGGCCGGCCACCAGGGTCAGCGGTACGGCGTGTGCGATCTCTGTGCCCACCAGGCGGCGGGTCGGCAGCAGCGGATAGAGAATGAACAACGCGACGGTGCCCAGGGCGCCAGCGCCGATGGAGGTCAGCGCGACCATGGTGCCGAGGACCAGGCCGGTGATCACGGTCAGTGCATTCAAGCGGTTGCCGCTGGGGTTGTAATGACCGCCCGCGCGTTTGTGGGCGAAATCGAGCAGGCGTTTCTTGAAGAAAATCGCCAGCGCCGTGGCAAACAGGACAAAGCCCAAGGCCTGTTTGATGACCGCGTTCATCGCCTCGGGCGACGTTTGCAAGGTGCTAAGGAACCATAGCGTCAACGCCACTGCCGGCACACTGCCGAGGGTCAGCCAACCGGTAATGGCCCAGTCGATGTTCTTGTTCTTTCGATGAACCAGCACACCACTGGACTTGGTAATCGCCGCGTACAGCAAATCCGTCCCCACTGCGGTGGCCGGATTGACGCCGAACCACAACAGAATGGGAGTCATCAACGAACCGCCACCAACCCCGGTCATCCCGACAATAAAGCCGACTACCAGACCTGCCACGACTAAACCGAAATTACCGAATTCCATTAACACGCCCACAAAAAACGCATGAAAAATCTGGCTCGCAGCATAGCGATTTTTCTTATAACCACATATATCGATGCGATCTATCTTTATGCACTTCTTTGCTTACTGCACCGGCAAGAAATTCAAAAACAGCAAACTCTGGGCGTAATTCAAGCCGATCCGGCGGTAGCGCTCGTCCAGCATCTGCGTCAGCAAATCCAGCCGCGCGACGATCTTGCCGAACTCCACGGCAAAACTCAGGTTGCTGCCCTCCTCCGAAATTTCGTTGGAAAACAGCAACGGCTCGCCGTTCTTGTTTTGCCGCTGACTGAGGATCCAGGTGGCTATTTCGATGTTGCGGGCCGCGTTACTGACAAACGTCGGGTTGATCACATCCGTCATGTAGAACTCGAGTCGATTGCCATGGGCGGTGACGAGCATGCTGCCGATGGCATAGATGAATGCACCGACCCGGTCGCCAAGAAACTCCGGGCTCATGGCATAACGCAACGCTGCCAGGTCTTTTTTGCCACCCAGGGTCGGCAGCGGTTGTTGCTGTTCGATGGCTATGCGCACTTGCTTGCCAGCGGTGCGGGCGTCGAGGAAGCCGGATTTTTTCAGCTCGTCCGGGTTGCGCAGGTAGAGCTTGCTCATCAGCAGGTAGAGGCTGTCGAGGTTGTCACGCATCGCCAGGGTCGCCATGCGGTCGACGCTGGTCTGGAGGAATTCCTGGGGTTTGCCTTCACGAAACTGGCTGACGATGTCGCTGCCCTGCTGCTGACTGCACCCGGAAGTTGCGAGCATCGACAAGCAGGCCAACAGCAGGCAACGGCGGCGGATGGGTGTGGTGGTGTGGGGTAAAACTCGAGCCATGGGTTATTGAACTTGGGCATGGGCCGGCGGTGGGGATTCGCCGCAGGCTGGCCAAGGATAGAGCCGTGAATCCTTGAAAAGTGCAGTGCCGACGGTCCGTAAGCGTTGGCAACCGTTAAGAAGATCACCACATTAGTCATACTTTATAATTGCAACAGCTCATACATAAGCTATAAATCCTTCCTTGATCGGATTAAAACTCGATTATTAGTATGACTACTTCGTCAAAAACAACAAAAAGGAAGGTCAACCATGCTTCAATCCCGACACCCACTCTGCGGCCTTGGACTGTCCCTGATGATCGCCACCCTCTCCGCCCAGGCCGCCGGCCTGTCCAGCGAACACAAGGCCTTCGGCAAAACCAATGACGGCACGCCCGTCGAGCAATACATCTTGCGCAACAGCCATGGCCTGACCGCCACGGTCATTACCTACGGCGGCATTTTGCAGTCGCTGAAAGTGCCGGACAAAAACGGCAAGTTCGACGATGTAGTGCTCGGTTTCGATAACGTGCAGGGCTATCAGAGCGGCACGGCGTACTTCGGTGCGACCATCGGGCGCTTCGGCAATCGCCTGGCCAACGGTGCTTTCGAACTGGACGGCAAGCGCTATCAGGTACCGCTCAACGACGGTTCCAATTCGCTGCACGGCGGCCCTCAGGGGTTTGACAAAGACGTCTGGAAAGCCCAACCGAGCAACGGCAAGGATTCGGTCGGCGTGACCCTGACGTACCTGTCGGCGGACGGTGAAATGGGCTTCCCCGGCAACCTGAAAACCGAGGTCACCTACAGCCTCAACGAGCACAACGAGCTACGCATCGACTACAAGGCTTCCACCGATAAAGCCACGGTGTTGAACCTGACCAATCACAGCTATTTCAACCTGGCCGGCGCGGGTAACGGTGATGTGCTGAAACAGCTCGCCACCCTGCACGCCAGCCATTACACGCCGGTCACCGGCAAGCTGATCCCGACCGGCGAACTGGCCCCGGTGGCCGGCACACCGATGGACTTCACCCAACCGACCGCCATTGGCAAGAACATCAAAGCCGATCACCCACAGTTGAAATTTGCCGAACCGAAACAGGGCGGCTTCGATTTCAACTGGGTGCTGAACGCCATGGGTGATGTGGGTCAACTCGCCGCCGAGGTCAGCGATCCGCAATCCGGTCGTCGATTGCAGCTCTACACCACCGAGCCCGGTGTGCAGTTCTACACCAGCAACTTCCTCGACGGTTCGGTCAAGGGCAAGGCTGGCAAGGTCTATCCACACTGGGGCGCGTTCACGCTGGAGACTCAGCACTATCCGGATTCACCGAATCAGCCGAACTTTCCGTCCACGCGACTGGACCCGGGCAAGACCTATGCCCAGAGCACTGTGATGAAGTTTTCTGCCAACTGACTATCCGACATCACACGATCATGTAGCAGCTGCCGAGCCCGCGAGGCTGCGTCCGAGGACGAAGTCCTCGCAGTTCCTGCGCACGCGATGCTCCTGAAACACCTCATTGTTTGATTCGGCGACTGCTTCGCAGCCGGACGCAGCCTCGCAGGCTCGACAGCTGCTACAGGTCGATGGAACCACCGGGGTATTCTGTTGCCAACCGAAGAGTACTCATTGATTCAAAATAAGGAGATTTGAATGCGGACCCTCGAACTGGCCGGCGTCAACGTACCGGTCATCGGCCAAGGCACCTGGCGCATGGGCGAAGATCGTTCCCGGCACACCCAGGAAGTGGCGGCTTTGCGCCTGGGTATCGAATTGGGCATGACCCTCATCGACACCGCTGAAATGTACGGCGAGGGCGGCGCTGAGGAAGTGGTCGGTGAAGCCATCGCCAGCAGGCGTGACGAAGTGTTCCTGGTCAGCAAGGTATACCCACACAACGCCAGCCGCAAAGGCATCCCCCAGGCGTGCGAACGCAGTCTGCGGCGGCTGGATACCGATTACATCGATCTCTACCTGCTGCACTGGCGCGGCCAGTATCCCCTCGAAGAAACGGTCGAAGCCTTCGAACGCCTGCGCGAAGAAGGCAAGATCGGTCGCTGGGGCGTCTCCAATTTCGACGTCGACGACCTGAAGGAACTGGCCTCACCGGCCTGTGCCACCAATCAGGTGCTCTACAACCTGGAAGAACGCGGCATCGAGTTTGATCTGCTGCCCTGGAGCCGCCAGCATCGAATGCCGGTCATGGCCTACTGTCCGATCAGTCAGGGTGGGCCTATGCTGAACCATACAATGCTCACACAAATAGCCGCCCGTCACCGTGTGACGCCGGCCCAGGTAGCGCTGGCATGGATGCTGCGTAAGGAAGGCGTGATCGCCATCCCCAAAGCGGTCCGACCCGAGCACGTTCAACTCAACGCGCAAGCCGCGCAATTGCAACTGGAGGCTGGGGATCTGGAGGCGCTGGACCAGGCGTTTCGCGCGCCACAACGCAAACAGCGATTGGCCATGGTCTGAGCCATCGCGGTTCTGACAGAGGGCTTCTTCATGAGAAGCACCGATCAGCTCGATTCCTTTAATCTGCAACGCTTTATCCAGGCACAGGACCCGGTGTACAAACGGGTCCAGGCCGAGCTGAACGCCGGTCACAAGCGCAGTCATTGGATGTGGTTCATCTTTCCGCAATTCTCAGGATTGGGCGGCAGCGAGATGTCCCGCCACTTTGCCATTCGCTCCAAAGAGGAAGCCGCGGCGTACCTCAATCATCCGCTGCTGGGTTCACGGTTGCGCACCTGCACGCAATTGGTGCTGAACATCGAAAACAGCTCAATTACGGCCATCTTCGGTCACCCCGACAATCTCAAGTTTCACTCTTCCATGACGCTGTTCGCCCAGGTTGCCGGCGCTAACAGCGATTTTCATCAAGCGCTGGACCAGTATTTCCACGGCATCCTGGATGACTGGACGTTGTTGCTGCTGGACTCAAAACAGGCCCAACTGCCCACCAATCAAGGTTGAAAAGTCGTCGTCCACGAAGGGCAGAATGGCGTCCGCCACCGGTTGCAGTTGGCGGGTGACGTAGTGGTCGTAGTCGATGGGCGCGCTGCGGATTTCCAGCGGCTCGGGCCCGGCGACGGTGATCACGTAACTGATCCAGCCACCGTTCTGGTATTGCCGCGGACGGCCCTGCTGGTCGTTGTATTCATCGGCAATCCGCGCGGCCCGCACGTGGGGCGGCACGTTGCGCTGATAGTCATCGAGAGTGCGGCGCAGGCGCTTGCGGTAGATCAGGCGATCGTCGAACTCCCCCGCCAAGGTCTTGCGCACATAGTCGCGCACATAATCCTGATAAGGCTTGCGATAGAAGATGCGCAGGTACAGTTCCTGCTGGAATTGCCGGGCCAGCGGCGACCAGTCGGTGCGCACGGTTTCCAGGCCTTTGTAGACCATTTCGTCGGTGCCATCGGCACGGGTCACAAGCCCAGCATAACGCTTCTTGCTGCCCTCCTCGGCGCCGCGAATGGTCGGCATCAGAAAGCGCTTGTAGTGGGTCTCGAACTGCAACTCCAGCGCACTTTCCAGACCATATTCCTGCTGCACATGCTCGCACCACCACTGGTTGACGTGATCCACCAGCGCGCGGCCGATCTGCGCTGCTTCCTGTTGACCGTGGGCACGGCGCAGCCAGACGAAGGTCGAGTCGGTGTCGCCGTAAATCACCGTATGGCCCTGGGCTTCGATCAGCTGTCGCGTACGCAGCATGATCTCGTGACCGCGAAGCGTGATGGACGATGCCAGGCGTGTGTCGAAGAAGCGGCAACCGCTGGAACCGAGCACGCCATAAAAGGCGTTCATGATGATCTTCAGGGCCTGGGACAACGGCGCGTTGTGTTCGCGCTTGGCGGTTTCGCGACCTTCGGCGACCCGGGCGATGATGGCGGGAAGGCAATGCCGGATTCTGGAAAAACGCGCACCGCGAAAACCTGGCACCGACTCGCTGTCATCGGGATGTTCAAGCCCCTCGATCAAGCCCACCGGGTCGATGAGGAAGGTCCGGATGATCGATGGATAGAGGCTTTTGTAATCGAGCACCAGCACCGATTCGTACAGGCCCGGTTGCGAGTCCATGACAAAACCGCCGGGGCTGGCTTGCGCAGGCTTGTTCCCAAGGTTCGGCGCAACGAACCCCTGGCGATGCATCAGCGGCATGTAAAGGTGCGTGAACGCCGCCACCGAGCCGCCGCTGCGGTCTGCCGGCAACCCGGTGACGCTGGCCCGTTCCAGCAGGAAGGTCAGCAGCTCGGTCTTGGCGAAAATCCGCGTCACCAGCTCGCAGTCCTTGAGGTTGTACTTGGCCAGGGCCGGTTTGTCCTCGGCGAACATGCGGTTGATTTCGTCCATGCGCTGGTACGGATTGTCGATCGACTTGCCCTCGCCAAGCAGGGTTTGCGCGACGTTTTCCAGGCTGAACGAAGGGAAACTCCAGGTCGCCGAACGCAGGGATTCGATGCCGTCAATGATCAGCCGGCCGGCGGCCGAGGCGAAGTAATGGTTGCGGCTACCGTGTTCGCGCCACTGCATTTCCTCGCCGCCACGCCCCAGTTTCAGCGGCACCGCCAGGCGCCGGGCGTGTTCGTGGAGCACACGCAGGTCGAATTGCACGACGTTCCAGCCGATGATCGCGTCGGGGTCATGGCGGGCGAACCACTCGTTGAGTCTTTTCAGCAGCAGGGTTCGGGAATCGCAGTATTCAAGCTGGAAATCCACCTCGCTGTCGTCGCCATTGGGCGGGCCGAGCATGTAGACCTGGCGCTCGCCGCAGCCTTCCAGGGCGATGGAGTACAGCTCGCCCTGAGCGGTGGTTTCGATGTCCAGTGAGACCAGCCTGAGGTTCGGGCGATAGTCGGGGTCGGGTTTCATCTGCGCATCGAGCAGCAGGCCCTCGGCGTTCGGCGTGCCATTGAACCGGACCGGCGCGGTGATGAAACGCTCCATCATGTAACGTTCCGGCGGGCGCACGTCGGCTTCGAACATATCGACGCCGGCCTTGCGCAGCGCGGTTTCCAGGCGCATCAACTGACCGTGCTGCTGGCAATACAGACCGAGTACCGGGCGGTGCTCGAAATCCAGCAACGCCAACGGCCGCAGCTCGACGTTCTTTTCGCTGCGCAGCAGCACTTCGGCCGGCTCACGCTGGGCTGCGGGGATGAACGCCACCGACGGTTGATGAGGCAGACGGATCCGCTGGGGACCGGTGTCGGTCGCCAGCCAGAACTCGACTTCCGTACCGGCCGGGGTATCGCGCCAATGCCGGGTCAGGACGAAGCCCCGCTGTAAATCCACCACTGCAACCTCGAATCTGATTCAGAGGGAGATTCTACGCGGGATCGGGATGGAGAGCGTGGTGGCTTATGGATTTGGCAGCCTTTGGATCGCCCCCTCACCCTAACCCTCTCCCCAAGGGGTAGAGGGGACTGACCGAGGTGTTCTTAGAGCTACATCGACCTGAGATATCAAGTCGAACTCAGGTTCGAAAACCATGAAGATCGGCTCCCTTTCCCCTCTCCCCCTTGGGGAGAGGGCTGGGGTGAGGGGTGGCTCTTGAAGTCGCTGCCAGATTGCAGGTGTTTATCGACCTGCTACGGAGATATTCGAAAGAAAAACCGCTGAATGGCGTTTTTTGCGCGTTATCTGCCGCTTTCTGCCTTGCCCTCAGCGCCCGTGTCTACGATTCTTCAAGGACAACGACAACACCTGAGAAACTGCCATGAAAACCGTCGCCCAACTGCTGAAGTTAAAGGCTGAACAGAACCATGAAGTCCACACCATTGCACCGCATCAAATGGTGCTGGAAGCGCTGATGGTCATGGCCGCGAAAAACGTCGGTGCCTTGCCGGTCGTGAAGAATGGCGAGGTCGTCGGCATCATCAGCGAGCGTGACTATGCGCGCAAACTCGTGCTCAAGGGCCGCTCTTCCGTTGGTACACCGGTCGAAGACATCATGGTGTCGCCGGTGATCACCGTGGACACCCATCAAACCGTCGAAACCTGCATGGGCATCATGTCCGACAAACGCCTGCGCCACTTGCCGGTGGTGGAAAACGGCACATTGATCGGCTTGCTGTCGATCGGCGACCTGGTCAAGGAGGCCATCGCCGAACAGGCTGAGCTGATTCGCCAGTTAGAGCAGTACATCCGCGGCGAGTAAGCGCAGATCAAAAGATCGCAGGCTGCGATCTTTTCAGCCCGGCCAATGCCGCGCGAAGACCGGTGCCAATGTCGGGTGCCGGTCGATGCGCGTAAGCCACGCGAAAAACCCAGGCCTTGCGCTGCGTAAATGTTCCCGGCTACCCGCCCATCTGGAAACCACCGCCGCCAGCACATCCAGGGCACCCGGCGTCTCATCACCCAGATACAAATCGCCCGAAAACTGATCGGCAAACACCTCCCAATTCCTGTGCAGTCGCGCGCGGGTGCCGATCATGAGGTTTTGCCGGGACGATTCATCCGCCTCGGCCAACCAGCGCTCGGGGTAGTCGATGATGCCGATGGCCGAATAGCAATTGCTGACGATGTACACCAGGCCGCGAATGGCCTGATCCCGCGCGGCGGGGTTTTTCGGCAACAGGTTTGATTGGGGGAACGTGAGCCCCAGGTGAATCAGAATCGCCGCGCTCTCGGTGAGAACGCTGCCATCGGGCAATTGCAGGGTCGGGATCTGTTTGAGCGGATTGAGCTTCTCCAGCGCGTGGGTCGCCTCGGGAGAGGATTCAACGTCGATAAAGCGGTAAGGAATTTCGCAAAGCTCCAGTGCCGCTTCTATCGCGGCAGCGCCGGAGTTCTGGTGTCCGTATAGCTGGTACATATCGCGCGCTCCTGGCGAAACGAAAATAGAGTCAGCAGACGAGTGGGCACGAGGCACGCTCCCTGCCATTGGGCCGGGCGATACAGGTAAGATACGCCTCCCGGGCCGCACTCATGACTACCCGTCGCGGTTCAAGACCTACTGCACACTTCAAGGAAAGAACATGCGCCAACAGGATGGCGGTCTCGCCCCGCTTCTTCGTCTCTATGGGTTGCTTCTGGCTGGCCTGGCCTTGAGTGGCTGCTCGCCGAGCGAACACTCGTCATCGGCCAGTCTAGCCGGTGAACAAGGGCGCGGTGGCGCCATGCTCGCCTATGAGCACGAACTGCAACTGTTGCTGCCCCAGGCGCAAATCGGGCCGCGCTTGCAGGCCACGCGTGAGGCCTGCGAAACCGCACGCTTCGGGGCCTGTAACGTTCTGCGTATCGAGCAAGGCGCCGGCCGCGCCGAGATCACTTTGCGCATTGCCCCCGCTGGCGTCGAACCGCTGGTCACGATGGCGGCCGAGGGTGGGGAACTGGGTCAACGGATCACCAGTGCCGAAGACCTGGCCGATGCCGTGGACGACACTCGTCGGCGTCAAGAGCGACTCAAGGCTCAGCAGCAACGTCTGGATGAGTTGGCGACCCGCAAAGACATCAGCGTTACGGATCTGATCACCTTGAGCAAGGAACAGGCCGGGATCGAAAACGACCTGCAAGCCCTGGCCCAGATCGCCGCCGGGCACCAGCGCCGACTGGACACCAATCGGGTCACGTTGTCGTTCCTGCCGACCGGCGCCAGCAGTCGCTCGTCGCACCTGAGCCAAGCGTTCAGCAATTTGCTGGACAACCTGGCCGATGGCGCCGCCGATGCGCTGGAAAAAGTCAGCTACGCCCTGCCCTTCCTGATTCTGGCCTTCCCGCTGTTCATGCTGTGGGTCTGGTTGTGGCGCAAGTTTGTCCGTCGTCGCACGTGAGTCGTTGAACTGAACCATCGTGCTCGCGTGGGGTGCGTCGTCCTTCCTATCATTGCCGTCGATGTTCACCATCACGGCAATGAAGTTCTCATAAAAAATCCGCGGCGTAACATCAGCTCCAGACCCAACAACTACACCCCGGAGCACACCATCATGAAACGCCAAACTATCCTCAGCATCGTTTTCTCGGTTTTTGCAGTTAACGCTTTCGCCGCTACCTCTACTCACCCGGTTGTCGCTGAAGGCGGCTCGGATCGTCTGATTGAAAGTCGAGTGGCTGAAGGTGGTTCGGATCGTCTGATCGAAAACCGCGTTGCCGAAGGTGGTTCCGATCGTTTGATCGAAAACCGCGTCGCTGAAGGTGGCTCCGATCGTTTGATCGAGAACCGCGTTGCTGAAGGTGGTTCGGACCGCCTGATCGAAAGCCGCGCTGTATAAATGAATGGTTTTTTCGCAGCATTCAATGAAAAACCCGGCCTCATCAGCCGGGTTTTTTTACGCCTGTTTTTTGCGCTCGGTCACTTGCCAGCCCGCGCCATGCAACGCTGATAACGCTCATCGACCCGCTTGGCAAACCACGCCGTGGTGAGTTTTCGGGTGATTTTCGGGCTTTGCAGCGCAATCCCCGGCAACACCGCACGCGGTAATGGCCGACCTTCCGCCTTTTCGGCCAGGGCGAAAACCCGTGCATAGAGCTGGGTGTCCTCGAATTCGAAGTTTTTGCCCTCCTCCAATTGGTCCCGAATGGTCGGATTGCGCATGCCCAGTTGCTTGCCGAGTGTACGCACCGCCAATTCCGTGGTGCCAGGCATGATCGAGTCGTAGCGGACCAGGTCACCATCCAGCGCCAGCGGTATGCCCGACGCGCGACTCACCGCGTTCTGAAACGCGGCATTGCGACTGGCGTACCAACCGGCATTGAAATCGGCAAAGCGATACAGCGGTTGTTTGTAGCTCACCGGATAACCGAGCAAGTGGGCAATACCGAAATACAGGCCGCCGCGACGACTGAACACTTCATGACGGATCGAGCCGTCCACCGGGTACGGATATGCCTTCGCCTGTTGCTCGGCGAAATCGATGCTGACCTGCATCGGCCCACCGGTGTGCACCGGGTTGAAGCCACCGAACAGCGTCCGGCCCATGGGCACCATGCCGATGAAGTCATCGAAGATCGCGCTGAGCTCTTTTTCGCTGCGCGCCGCATTGAGTCGGTCGCTGTAGCTTTTGCCATTGGATGAATTCACCTGCAGCGCACCGCTCACCAGCAGGCCGGGAATGTGGGCTTTGTCGGCACGGCGGTCGATCTCCTCGCGGGCGATTTTGCCCAGGCCCGGTACCGGCGGGTCCACCTGAAAGGTCGATTCCTGCTCGGTGACCGCCAGTACCGAACACAGGTTTTGGGTGGATGGATAAATGTTCTGGGCAGCAAATGCTGCGTAAATATCGGTAGCCCAGCCTTGGCGATCGGTGGTTTGGGCCGGCAGCAGGCGCACGATCTCGGCCTTGACCTCGGCAGGCTTGCGCGCAGGGAGCTCTTGCGTGCGCTGAGTGCCGCAACCGGCCAGCACCAGCAGCGCGGCGACGCTCATCATCAATCGATTGGCTTGCATGTTGCTCCATCAAATCCGTTGAGCCGGGTTAACCATACGATCAATGGCATGGCGCAGGCTATGACTCTCGCCGCCCCCCACTGTTCCCCGTAGCGGCGCGGGGCCTTTTTCCGTTTGGCAGACAACCTGCCCGTTCGTCGCGGCTGAACCATACTTGAGCCACACACCGAGGAGGACAGTCTCATGAACCGTAGCGACGTTCTGATCATCGGCGCCGGCCCGACCGGGCTGGTGTTGGCGCTGTGGCTGAGCAAACTTGGCGTGCAAGTACGCATCATCGACAAGACGTCGGCACCCGGAACCACTTCGCGGGCGCTGGCCGTCCAGGCGCGGACGCTGGAGCTGTATCGCCAGCTCGACCTCAGCAATGCGGTGGTGCAGAACGGCCATCGTGTGGCCGCGGCGAACTTCTGGGTCAAGGGCGAACCCGTGGCGCGCTTGCCGCTGAGCCGCATCGGCGAAGGCCTGACGCCTTATGCGTTCCTCGAAATCTTTCCTCAGGACGAACACGAACGGCTGCTGATAGACCGCCTCGAAGCCTTTGGCATCAAGGTCGAGCGCAACACTGAACTTGAGAGTTTCATGGAAACCGGTGACGGCATCACCGCCTATTTGCGCTTGGCCGATGGTCAGGAGGAAACCTGCCAGGCTTGCTATCTGGCAGGTTGCGACGGTGCCCGGTCGATCGTGCGCAAGACCCTGGACACCGGATTTCCCGGCGGCACCTACCAGCAGATTTTCTACGTCGCCGACGTGCAAGCCAGCGGGCCGACGTTCAACGGCGAACTGCATGTGGATCTTGATGAAGCGGATTTTCTCGCGGTGTTTCCCTTGGCCGGTGAAGGCCGCGCCCGCCTGATCGGGACCGTACGCGACGAGCGCGCCGAGCAGGCCGAAACCCTGCAATTTGAAGACGTCAGCAGCCGGGCCATCGAGCATATGAAAGTAAAGATCGAGCAACTGAACTGGTTCTCGACCTACCGCGTGCATCATCGGGTGGCGGATCACTTTAGCACCGGGCGCGCGTTTCTATTGGGTGACGCCGCCCACGTCCACAGCCCCGCCGGTGGTCAGGGCATGAACACCGGCATTGGAGACGCCATCAACCTCGCCTGGAAACTCGCGGCGGTGTTGAGCGGCGGCGCTGAGGCCAAACTCCTCGACACCTACGAAACCGAGCGCATCGCGTTTGCCCGCAAACTGGTCGCCACCACCGATCGGGTGTTCACTTTCGTCACGGCCGAAGGGCGCATGGCCGATGTGCTGCGCACGCGTCTGGCGCCGTTCGTGATTCCGAAAATGGCATCGTTTGAGGCGTCCCGTGAATTCCTGTTTCGCACGGTGTCGCAGATCACCCTGAATTATCGTGGGATGCCGTTGAGCACGGGCGTTGCCGGTCATGTTCACGGTGGCGACCGCCTGCCCTGGGCTCACGACGGTGAGGGGGACAATTTCGAATCGCTGAAATGCGCAACCTGGCAGGTGCATGTGTACGGCGACACCAGCGAAGAAATGATCGCCTGGTGCCACGAACATCATTTGCCGTTGCATGTTTTTGACTGGCGGGCGGCGTTTGAAGCGGCAGGCCTTGGGCGTAACGGGTTTTACCTGTTGCGGCCGGATACGTATGTGGCGATTGCCGACAACTCTGCCGATCCCAAGGTGATCGAGCGGTACTTCCGGGATCACGGGATCAGGCCGTTTTTCGGCGCGAACTGATTCAACACAGTCCAAATGTGGGAGCGGGCTTGCTCGCTCCCACATTTAATCTGCAGTGATACTTAGATCCCGGCCAGGGCCAGGTCCATCGCGAAGTAAGTGAAGATCAAATCCGCCCCGGCCCGTTTGATCGCGCCAAGGCTCTCACGCACTACGCGAGCCTCATCTATCGCCCCAGCCTGCGCGGCGAATTTGATCATCGCGTACTCGCCGCTCACCTGATACGCCGACAGCGGCAAACGCGAGGCTTCACGAATGTCGCGGATGATGTCCAGGTACGCGCCGGCCGGTTTGACCATCAGCGCGTCGGCGCCTTCCTGCTCGTCCATCAGTGATTCGCGCACGGCTTCGCGGCGGTTCATCGGGTTCATCTGATAGCTTTTGCGGTCGCCCTTGAGTGCGCTGCCGCCCGCTTCACGGAACGGACCGTAGAGCGCCGAGGCAAACTTGGTCGAATAGGCCATGATCGCGGTCTGGTTGAAACCCGCTTCATCGAGCGCCCGGCGAATGGCCTGAACCTACCCGTCCATGGCGGCCGACGGGGCGATCACATCGGCACCGGCACGGGCCGCGGCCACCGCTTGTTTGCCGAGATTGATCAGGGTCTGGTCGTTGTCGACCTCATGGTTGTGCAGCACGCCACAATGGCCGTGGTCGGTGTACTCACAGAAGCAAGTGTCGGACATCACGATCATGTCCGGCACCGCATCCTTGGCGATGCGCGACATGCGCGACACCAGACCGTTGTCGCTCCAGGTGTCGCTGCCGTTGCCGTCCAAATGGTGCGACACGCCGAACGTCATCACCGACTTGATCCCGGCCCGGGCATAACGCTCGATCTCACCCGCCAGTTTCGACTCTGGAATACGCATCACGCCGGGCATGCTTTTGATCGGTACGAAGTCGTCGATGTCTTCCTCGACGAAAATCGGCAACACCAGATCGTTCAAGCTAAACTCGGTTTCCTGGAACAGGCTGCGCAGGCTCGCATTGCGGCGCAGACGGCGTGGACGTGCTTCGGGGAACTGACTGGACATGAGGGGTTCCTGAAAAACGGAGGACGAGACGAAAGTCGTAGGGGGCGAAGCTTATGCCCTCAACGGTCAGGGGCACAAACATCGATTGTGGAAGACTTTGTTACGGGCCCGGCAATAATCCACCCTCATTGCGCCAGCTAAAGACAACGTTCAGGATTGAGCAAAACCAACACAGGGAGTGAAGCAGCATGTTTGATATCCAAAATTACGGCAGCTTCATTGCCGCGATTCTGATCTTCCAGTTAATGCCAGGGCCGGGCACCTTCGCCATCCTCAACGCCACCGCCCGCAATGGCCTGGGCGCCGGGTTCGGCGCCGTGGGCGGCACGCTGCTGGGGGATGCGACATACATGATTGCGGCGGCCATCGGTCTGGCGGCCGTGATGCAAGCCAATCCCTTGCTGTTCCAGATGCTGCAGTGGTTCGGCGCCGCGTACTTGTGCTGGATCGGCCTGCAATTGCTGCGCGCGCCAGCGGCCCGGGACTCGGCGGGGCTGGAGCCGAAACGGTCGGCCCGGCTCTACTTTCGCACGGCCCTGGCGGTGAGCCTGACCAACCCCAAGGTCATCCTGTTTTTTGTGGCGTTTTTTCCGCTGTTCATTCGCCCAGATGCCTCCAGTCTGACCCTGGTCGCGATGATGCTGCATGTTTCGTTCATCAGCGCGCTGTATCAGGGTTTGCTGGTTCTGCTGGGCAATGCCGCGGCCCGTCGTTTGAAAGCCATCCCCATGGCGCGAAAAATCGCGTCCCGCGCCGCCGGTATGGCGCTTGTCGGGTTCGGGATCAAACTGGTGGCGAGTAACCGTTAGGCCGCGACACTCAGCGCTATAGACTCAAGGTTCCGCTGATGCAGGTCACCACCGCGCCGCCGATCCAGATCTCGTCGCCCACTTGCTCGACCTGAATGCGTCCGGCGCGGCCCATGGTCAGGCCCTGGCTGACCACATAGGACGCCGGCGCCAGTCCTTCGCTGAGCAGCCATTGGGCAATCCCGGCGTTCAGGCTGCCGGTGGCGGGGTCTTCCGGCATGCCGTCGCCGGAGATGAATGCCCGCACTTCGAACTGTGCGCCATCGCCATCGCGCTCGAGATGCCATGGCGCGATGACACCGACGGCCAGGCCGAGCATTTGCGAATGATCCGGTTGCAGGTCCAGCACCTGCTGGCGATCCTCGACCATCACGGCCAGCCATCCCGCACCGTTGTCGACCCACTGAGTGCGCACAATCGCCCCCGATTCCAGCCCGAGCCCCCGCCGTACCCGTTCCACCACATCCGCCTCCACCGGCCCGGTTTTGAGCAATGGCGGTGCGAGAAAGGCCAGCTCCGCCCCTTGCCGACGAACCCGCACCAGCCCCACGCCGCACTCCTGAATGATCTCTTCGCCCTTGGGCACGCCACCGGCCTCCAGCCACGCATGGCAGGTGCCCAGCGTCGGATGGCCGGCGAACGGCAATTCGTTCAGGGTGGTGAAGATCCGCACGCGATAATCGGCGCGAGGATCGCGCGGTTCGAGTATGAATGTGGTTTCGCTGAGGTTGGTCCAGCTGGCGAACGCCGCCATGCGCTCATCACTGAGCTCATCGGCGCCGAGCACCACCGCCAAAGGATTGCCCTTGAGCGCAACACGGCTGAAGACATCTACTTGCTTGAAATCGAATGAGTGCATGGCCTGCCTTGGTCTTGATCAAATCGAAGCGTTTGACTTGGGAATTTCCAGCCCGCGCATCACCGCCGGCCGCGCCAGAAAGCGTTCCAGCACCCGCGTAACGTTGGTGAAGTCCTTTATGCCCACCAGCTCGCCCGCCTCATAGAAGCCAATCAGGTTGCGCACCCAGGGGAAGGTCGCGATGTCCGCGATGGTGTAGCGCTCGCCCATGATCCAGTCGCGCCCTTCCAGGCGGTTATTGAGCACATTAAGCAGGCGTTTGCTTTCATCGACGTAGCGGTCGCGGGGACGTTTGTCCTCGTAGTCCTTGCCGGCAAATCTGTTGAAAAAACCGACCTGGCCGAACATCGGCCCGATGCCGCCCATCTGAAACATCAGCCATTGAATGGTCTCGTATCGCGCCGCCGATTCCTGGGCCAGCAGTTGCCCACTCTTGTCGGCCAGGTAAATCAGAATCGCCCCGGACTCGAACAACGCCAGGGGTTGATCCCCCGGACCGTGGGGGTCGAGGATGGCCGGGATCTTGTTGTTGGGGTTCAGCGAAAGAAATTCCGGGGACATCTGATCATCGGTGTCGAAGCCCACACGATGCGGCTCGTAGGGCAGTCCGATCTCTTCGAGCATGATCGACACCTTGACGCCGTTGGGTGTCGGCAAGGAGTACAGCTGGATCCACTCGGGATATTGAGCCGGCCATTTTTGGGTAATCGGGAACGAGGACAGATCAGTCATGGGGAAGGATCCACGAGAAAATCGAGAGTGACGATCATAATGTAGGAGCTGCCGAAGGCTGCGATCTTTTGCCTTTATCAATATTACTGATGAGCAAGATCAAAAGATCGCAGCCTTCGGCAGCTCCTACACGTGTAACGTGTCCACAAATCCGCAACATCCTGTCGATAACCTAAGCTCCAACCCGTTCAAGGTTACCGGTACATTGCTGCGCACTTGCCGGAATCGAACCAAATGGGTATCAGAGGACTCTGAGTACTGCCCCTTTGAAACGGACCGGCTCAATGACATGGAAAACACGCGACGCAGGAATTTCGCGGTGTAAAGGTTTGTCAGCCTTAACCGAATGCGCTGAAGACCCCTTAATTCCATGATGAACCCTCTGAAATTCGCCAACCGCTTCAAACATCGCGCTTATCTGTTACTGCCCGCCCTGCTGGCAGCCGGCGCGCTGTTTCTGGTGCTGGAATCCCGCGAAAGCCGCACCCAACCGGCAAACGGCACCCAGACGCTGGTGTTCCTGCGTCACGCGGAAAAACCAGAGGGAGGCCTCGGCCAGCTCAACTGCCAGGGCCTGAACCGCGCCATCGACCTGGCCACCTTGCTACCGGAAAAATTCGGCAAGGCCAACTACGTGTTTGCCGCCAACCCGACGCGCAATGTCGAGGAAGGCGAACTGGACAATTCCTACAGTTACATCCGTCCCCTGATGACCATCAGCCCCAGCGCGATCAAGCTCGGTTTGCCGGTGAACATCAACTTCTCGGCCAACGACACCAGCGACCTCGCGGATGAATTGCTTCAAGACAAGTACCACAACTCGGTCATCTACACCGCCTGGTCCCACGGCTACTTGCCCGAGCTGATCAACAAGGTTGCGGGAGAAGCCATCGGCAAGAAACAGACCATCGTCGATGACTGGGAATCCAGCGATTACGACTCGCTGTTCGTGCTCACCCTGACCTGGCACAACGGCAAGGCCAGTGTGCAGAGCCACGCCTACAAGCAAGGTCTGGATAATGGGCGGGAGACCTGTCCAACTTGAGTGGTGCAGTGCCTGATCGGGCCCCTTCGCGAGCAAGCCCGCTCCCACATTAGATTTTTAGTGAGCACACTATTTGTGTATGAAAAAGATCAAATGTGGGAGCGGGCTTGCTCGCGAAGGGGCCGGTAAATACGACATCATCCTCGCTGGGAAACGCGCTCTCGCAGGTACTCAAGCACCGCAGCCCGCTCCCCCGCAAACTCAATGCGCCCCCCTTTCTTCTCCCGCTGAAATGCATACATCGGGTCGTAATACTCGCGAAGCAACCCTTCGATCCAGCCCCGGTGCAAGTCCACTGCCCCGCTGCTCGCCTGCTCCGTCAGCGCCTCTTCCATCAACATCAACATCCGCCGATGGCGTTCACCGCCCAGACGTTTCTGCACATTGTTCAGGCTCTCCAGCAAACGCTCGGAAAACAGCGCGAAGCCTTCATCGCCATGCACGCCGATGAACTCGGCACACAAGTCCACCACGTAATCGAGCAGGATCCGTTCGACTCGTCCTTCCAGGCTGTCTTCCAGCCAGACCATCGGGAATTGTTGCATGCCCTGAAACAGCGGCAACGGCAGCGCACAACTGCCGATCGCGCGGCTCTCGTCTTCCAGTACAAACTGCTCGATGCCGTGGGCGCGCTTCTTCAGCAGGTCCACCGCCAAGCGGTTTTCAAAATCGATATTGGAAGGCTGGCCGGTCGCGCGTTTACCGAAACTGGAGCCGCGATGATGGGCGTGACCTTCAAGGTCCAGGCCGTTGCGTAACTGTGTGAGCACTTCGGTTTTACCGGTGCCGGTCATGCCGCCCAGCAAGACGAAATCACACTGGGCAACCGCCTGATCGAGCGTGTCGAGCAAGAAGGTGCGCATCGCCTTGTAACCGCCACCCACTCGCGGATAGTCGATGCCCGCCTCGTCCTTGAGCCATTGCTGGACGATCTGCGAGCGCAAACCGCCGCGAAAACAATACAAATACCCGTCAGGATGAGCCCGCGCAAAATCGGCCCAGGCCTGGATACGCTCGGCTTTGATCTCGCCGGACACCAACTGGTGCCCCAGCGTAATGGCCGCTTGCTGGCCGTGTTGCTTGTAACAAGTGCCGACCCGTTGCCGCTCATGGTCATTCATCAGCGGCAAGTTGATCACGCCGGGGAATGAGCCTTTGAGAAATTCGATCGGCGCGCGGGCATCCATCATCGGTCGGTCGTTGAGGAAAATGTCGCGGTAATCGGTGAATTCGATGGACATCAAAACACCTCAACCGCGTTCGTCTGTCGCTCGATCAGTTCACCGATCGGCTCAAGGGTCAGGCCCAGTTCGGCGGCCACCTTGAGGAAGTGTTCGTTACCTTCAGGTGTGACCGCAACCAGCAGGCCACCGCTGGTCTGCGGATCGCAGAGTACGCGTTTGTGCATTTCCTGAAGACGCCCAAGCTTGCTGGCGTAGCTGTCGAAGTTGCGCAGCGTCCCGCCCGGCACGCAGCCTTGGTCGAGGTAATACTCGACACCCGGCAGACGCGGCACGCGGTCGTACTCAATGCGAGCGGTCACGTTGCTGCCGTCAGCCATTTCCACCAAATGCCCCAGCAGACCAAAACCGGTGACGTCGGTCATCGCGGTGACGCACTCGAGTTTGCCGAAACGGCTGCCGGGTTTGTTCAGGGTGCACATCCAGTCGCGGGCCAGGCCGATGTCGGCATGGCGCAATTTGCCCTTCTTTTCAGCGGTGGTGAGGATGCCGATGCCCAGCGGTTTGGTGATATAGAGCAGGCATCCGGCGGTGGCGGTGTCGTTGCGCTTCATGTGGCGCTTTTCCACCAGACCCGTCACGGCGAGGCCGAAGATCGGTTCCGGCGCGTCGATGGAGTGCCCACCGGCCAACGGAATCCCTGCTTCATCGCAGACCGAACGCCCGCCGCGAATCACTTCCCGGGCAATCTCAGGCGCCAGTACGTTGACCGGCCAGCCGAGGATCGCAATCGCCATCAACGGATCGCCGCCCATGGCGTAGATGTCGCTGATGGCATTGGTGGCGGCGATGCGACCGAAATCGAACGGGTCGTCAACGATTGGCATAAAGAAGTCGGCGGTCGACACCACGCCGCGCTCTTCATCGATGGCGTACACCGCCGCGTCATCGCGCGAGGCGTTGCCGACCCAGAGTTTCGGGTCAAGGTTCTGCGCCCCGCTGCCGGCCAGAATCACCTCCAGCACCTGCGGGGAGATTTTGCAGCCGCATCCTGCGCCGTGGCTGTACTGGGTCAGACGAATCGGTTCGCTCATGGGGGACATACCTTGTGAAGTCATTGCCGAAGAGTCTACATCAACGTCGTCTCTCCTGAGGCCCCGAAAATCGTTGACCGAAAGGACAGTTAAACCCTCAAATCCCTAGCCTTTTCCGTGCCTTGAGCAAAATTGGTATGCCTTGTGCAAACGTTTGCGAGTCGCTGATACAAGCGTTTTCGCTACATAACAGCGCAAGCCCGCAGAACCGGGCCTTCGATCCGCACGAAAAGGGACTTTTAATGCACCGCACGTCCAGCCGCGTAACTTGCTCGCGCACTTTTGCTGTTTCCTTGCTGCTGGCCAGCGTTACAGGACTACTCAGCAACACCGTTTTGGCGCAACCCGCCCCCGCCGAAGAATCCGCCCAGGGCGAAAGCCTCAGCCCCGAAGCGAGCCCACCGAAAAAAGGCGTGTACCTCTCGGACTGGTTCAACCAGGACCTGACGGTCATCGGCAGCAAAGACATAAGTTTCGGCCCGCAACCGGCCGACGATATCTATCTGGAATACGAGTACTTCGGCCGCAAGGGGCCGTTCGAGTTGTATGGCTACATCGACATCCCGAAGATCTTCGACATCGGCAACAGCCATGACAAAGGCGTGTGGGACCACGGCTCGCCGGTGTTCATGGAGCACGAACCGCGGATCTCCATCGATTACCTCGCCGGCCGCACCCTGGCCATCGGGCCGTTCAAGGAATGGTACGTCGCCTTCGACTGGATCTACGACCATGGCAGTAACAGCGCCAACCGCGCGAATACGCTGTACAGCGGTTTGGGCACCGACATCGACACCCATTCGCGGGTCAACCTGTCGGCCAACTTCTATGGGCGCTATCAGTGGGAAAACTACGGCGCCAGCAACGAATATTCATGGGACGGCTATCGCGCCCAACTCAAATACATCGTGCCGATCAGCAGCTTCAGCAACGGCGCGTCGCTGACTTACATCGGGTTCACCAACTTCGACTTCGGCTCGGATTTGCACAAGGACAACCCGGCTCGCACCGCCAACGCCACCGTCGCCACCAACGTGTTGCTGTACTCGTTCACCCACTTGCGTTTCACCCTGGTCGGCCGGTATTTCCACAACGGCGGCAATTGGGAGGATGGCAGCGAATTGAATTTCGGCGACGGTAACTTCCGCGCCCGTTCCGACGGCTGGGGTTACTACGCCGGCGTTGGGTATCAGTTTTAAGTCTGGCCAAGGCCTTTGCCCTCAACCGGCAAAATCAAAAGATCGGGCCGCGTTCGGACGATCTTTTGCCCTTCAAATCACGGCAACAAAATCACCTTGTCACCACTGCCTTCACTCACCTCGGTATACCGCTCCAGACCTTCTGCCAACGGCGATTCAAACAAGCCCTCGGGCAATGGCAACAAGCCCTGATCGAAGAACGTGCCGAACTGCTCAAGCATCGCCGCACACGCCTGGACGCCGTACAGCAACGAGTTGATCCCCACCACCGAACCGCCCTTGCGATACAGCGCCAGGGCCGGCAATTGCACCAGGCCGTCCACCGGTGCGGCGATGATCGCGATGCGACCGAACGCGGCCAGCGCCGGGACCGAGGCCGGCAGCCAGAAACCGGTGGTGTCGAAGATCACATCGGCACCGCCGGCATACACGGCATTCACCTGTGCGCCGAGGTCCTCGGGTTTATCCAGTTGCAGCGTCTGATACCCCTGGGCCTGCAAATCCTTGATCTGTTCCGGCCGCCGCGCCGCTGCCAGTACTTGAGCGCCACGCACCTTGGCCAGCGCCAGCGCCGCAGTGCCAACCGCCCCGCCGCCGATCACCAACACGCGAGTGCTGGCCGTCACCCCACTGCGCTCCAACGCATCCCACGCCGTGGTGTACGGCACGCCGAGGCTGGCCGCCTGGGCAAAACTCAGATGGGTCGGCTTTTGCGCCACGCCGTTGGCCGGCAGTTTGACGAACTGTGCATGCGAACCGTCGGCGAAAAAGCCCAGTTCACGGCCGGTGCCCCAGACTTCCTGACCGATCAGCGCCTGCGGACCTTCAACGACCACACCGGCGAAATCACGACCGGGAATCCGCGGCAGTGTGGTGTAAGGAAAGCGCCCCAGCACGTTCTTCACATCGCTGGGGTTGAGGCCGGCCGCCTTGATCTGGACCAGCACTTCATCGGCGCCGGGGACGGGGGTAGGCACCTCAACGTAGCGCAGGGCCGAGAGGTCACCGGTCTTGTCGAATTGCAGTGCTTTCATGAGCATTTCCCTCGAATGAATAAACGGTTCAGGAGATCCAGCCAGTGACCAATTGTCGGCCCATTGGCCACAACTTCTCACCGACCAACATGCCGAGCAGCCCTACCAGCGCGATGGCCGGTGGTGCGGGGGAACGAAAATCCAGAGCGCCGTAGAGCAAACCGACGCCCAGACCGATGACCAATGAGATGAGGAAGCTCATGGCGGACTCCGTGGACAATTAAGGTAGGCCCAGAGTCTAAGGAGTGACAGCGAAGAGCATCGGCCAAGTGCTTCTGAATATCGGCCAAAGCGCTTTTAATCCTGACGCTGGCTCGCCGAAAATTGCGAAGGCGCGACACCCAGTTCCCGACGGAACATGTCGCTGAAGCTGCTCGGGGAATAACCCAGCTCCCGGGCAATCGCACTGACCGGCACGCCCTGGATCAACTCCGCCACCGCCGTCGCCAATTGCACCTGGCGCCGCCATTCGGCGAAGCCCATGCCCAAACCGTCCTTGAACAGCCGCGCCAGGGTGCGCACGCTGGCACCGGCGTTTTCGGCGTGTTGTTCGAAGGCAATGTCCAGCGATGGCGCGGCCATGACCGCCTGACACAGGTTCATCAGGCGCCGGTCGGAATCATCCGGCAAGGGGATTTTCAGCAGCGAGCGCCGGGCTCGCCTAAGCTCCAGCAGCGCCAGACCGACCAACGCTTCGTAATACTCGGGTGCGCCATCGTCGCCCTGCTCCACCAGCCCGACGATCAGCTCGCGCAGCAATCCGCCGACTTCGATCACCTGAACCGTGTCATCCAGCGTCGCCGCCAATGAGGGCCGCAAGTAGATGTTGCGCATCTGTAAATCCGAGACCACCCGAATCCCGTGGGGCACACCCGGCGGCAGCCACACCGCTCGTTGCGGCGGCACCACCAGCGCTTCATGGGGCGTCTCGACCCACATCACCCCGCTCATCGCATACAGCAACTGCCCCCAGACATGCTCATGCGGCTCGATGTACAAGCCGCGTGGATAGGTGCGCGCCAGCGGTTGCACGGGCACATCGGTGTCACTCAGGTCTGGAGGGGCGGCAAGGGCCATGGGCAGCAATCATTGGGGGTTTCAGAGATTGCATGGTAACGAGCCACGGGGCTTGTCGCTACGGGCGAAACCCGTCTGACAATTCGACTGAATTTTCCGTAACCCCGACGATCCTTGTATTACCACAGGGAGGAATATGGGCTTTATGAACAACGCAAAACTTTTCGTCATTGAATACACCCTTCATGGCGCGCCCAAGTCTTTCATCATCCGCCTGGACAAGATGGATAACGCGGAGGCCTGGCATTGGGCAAGTTGCGACGCGGGGGTCGGACGAATCCCTCGTTTCGGCCGAGAGAGGGTGCAAAAAACCAGCAAGCCGATGGCGGAGAAGTTCGGCGTAGAAAACGTCAAGTGGCGGCCGGCAAATTGAAATGAAAGTGGAGCCCGATCAGGCTCCACCTTTTTTTGGATGAGTGGTCAGCGTTGGGCGCACTTGCAGCCCTTGCTGGCACATTCTTCGCCATGTTCGTGGTGCTTGGCGCAGGCTTCACAGCAATAGTGCTTGCCATGGCGCGCGATCGGATGTTCGCCCAGTTTGCAGGAGCATTTGGGGCAGTCGCAGATACTTTCACTGTCGATCATGAGTCTGACTCCATTGGTTGTGGTCGTCCGGTGCTACGAATGCGCACCGTAATACCAGTGTAGGAGCTGCCGCAGACTGCGATCTTTTGATCTTGATCCTTGGAGGGTCGGCATCGCCAAAGATCAAAAGATCAAAAGATCAAAAGATCAAAAGATCGCAGCCTGCGGCAGCTCACACGGGGGTCAGCGTTAGTTGCTGCGATACTGGGACAGACTCAAATAACTGAGTCGAACATGCTTCTGTGGCGAGGGGGCTTGCCCCCGTTGGGGTGCGCAGCGGCCCCAAAGTCTTGCGAGCGCTGCGCACTCGAACGGGGGGCAAGCCCCCTCGCCACGCAAGCTCCCTCGCCACAAAGGCACCGTCAGTCAGATGCGGAACTGTCCGACCAATTTGCCCAGGCGCTGGCCGAGGTCGGCGAGGCTGCGGGAGGTCTGGGCGCCGAGTTGGGTTTCGTCGGCAACGCTGTCCACGGCCACGGCGATCTGATGCACGCTGCGGTTGATCTCTTCGGCCACGGCGGTCTGCTCTTCGGCGGCGCTGGCGATCTGCGCGTTCATCGAATTGATCGTGCCGATCAGCTGGGCCATGGTGTCCAGCGATGCTCCCGCTTCATTGGCCTGAGCCGACGTGCCGTCGCCGGCCTCGCTGGAACGGCGCATCGCTTCCACCGCCGACTGAGTGCCGGCCTGCAAGCGATCGATCATGCCCTGGATTTCCTGGGTGCTGATTTGCGTACGACTGGCCAGCGCTCGAACCTCGTCGGCCACCACGGCAAAACCACGCCCGGCCTCACCGGCACGGGCGGCTTCAATGGCGGCGTTGAGCGCCAGCAGGTTGGTTTGCTCGGCAATCGAACGGATCACCCCAAGCACGCTGACAATCGACGACACGTCTTTTTGCAAGCTGTCGAGAGACACGCCGCTGCTGCGAATGTCGTCCACCAACGCATGAATCTTCACGATGCTGCCGGCCACCACACGCTTGGCAGCCTGGCCTTCTTCGTCGGTCTGCTGGGCAGCCACCGCGGCGTTTTGCGCACTTTTCGCCACTTCCTGAGCGGCGGCGGACATTTGGTTGATCGCCGTGGCGACCTGATCGGTCTCGTGACGCTGACGCTCCATGGCCTGATCCGAGCGCTGGGCCTGATCGGAGACCTGATTCACCAGCCCGGTCAGTTGCGAGGTCATTTCAGTGATCTGGCGCACCAGGCCGTGGATCTTGTCGACGAAGCGGTTGAACGAGCCGGCCAGTTCGCCGAGTTCGTCCTGGCTGGTGATGGTCAGGCGACGCGTCAGGTCGCCCTCACCCGCCGCGATGTCATCGAGGTTGGCTTTCATCAGGTTCAGCGGACGCAAGATGGTGTTGGCCAGCAGCATCCCGGCGGCGGCGATCACCAACAGCACCACCACGGCAATCCCGACGATGCTCAGCACCACGCCTTGCATGCGCTCCTGGACCTTGATTTCGACCAGCGCCACTTGGGCTTCGATGCCGTCGAGGTTCACCGACGTACCAACGGCCATGTCCCACTTCGGCAGGTATTCGGTGTAGCCGAGTTTGGGCACCAGCACTTGGGTGTTGCCCGGCAGCGGCGAGCTGTATTGCAGGTAGTGGGTGCCGTCCTTGGCGACTTTCACCAGGTCGCGGTTGACGTAGACGCCATTCGGATCGCGGTTGTCCCTGAAGCTCTGGCCCACGCCTTCAGCGCTGCTGGCCTTGAACAGGCGCACGGTGTTGGAGTCGTAGCCGAAGAAGTAGCCGTCCTTGCCGTAGGTGATGCTCGACAGCAACTTGACCACTTGGGCCCGCGCCGCGTCATCACCGGGGACGGCCGCATCATAGAGTGGTTTGATCGTGGTCATGGCCACGGCGACGTAGCTTTGCAGCGTCGCCTTGGCATCGCTGAGCAGGCGTTGGCGCGTTTCCTCGACTTCCTTGCGGGCCTGCTCCTGCAGAATGAACAACGTGGTCAGGCTGATGACCAGCGCAAAGAGCAACACCGGGAGGACGGCAAGGGACAGGACTTTAGCCTTCAGGCTCATGCGCATGACGGTTCACTCTTTTGATTTTATTGGCGTGGTTAAAGGCTTTAACGGCACGCAGGATCAAAAGTTGAATGCGCTCCCACAAGGGAGAGTGTGGTTACAGGACCATCGCCGCCACCCAGCCGAACGCCAGCAGCGGCAGGTTGTAGTGCAGGAAGGTCGGGACCACGGTGTCCCAGATGTGGTGATGCTGGCCGTCGATGTTCAGGCCCGAGGTCGGACCGAGGGTCGAGTCCGACGCCGGTGAACCGGCATCGCCCAGCGCACCGGCAGTCCCGACGATGCACACGATCGCGATCGGGCTGAAACCCAACTGAACGCACAGCGGCACAAAAATCGCGGCCAGGATCGGCACCGTGGAAAACGACGAACCGATGCCCATGGTCACCAAGAGTCCGACCAGCAACATCAACAACGCGCCAATGCCTTTGCTGTGGCCGATCCACGAGGCCGAGGCTTCGACCAGTGTCTGCACCTCACCGGTGGCTTTCATCACTTCGGCGAAACCTGAGGCCGCGATCATGATGAAGCCGATCATCGCCATCATTTTCATGCCTTCGGTGAACAGATCGTCGGTTTCACGCCACTTCACGATCCCCGACACCGAAAAAATCAGAAAGCCTGCCAACGCACCGATGATCATCGAATCCAGCAACAGCTGAATGATGAACGCCACCGCGATGGCCAGACCGGCGACCATCAGGCTCAGCGGGTTGTACTGCACCGCGACCTGTTCGACCTGCTCGATCTTTTCCAGATCGTAGACGCGCTTCTTGCGGTAGCTGATAAACGCTGCCGCGAGCCCGACGACCATGCCCAACGCCGGAATCCCCATGGCATGGGTGACGTTGATGCCGCTGATGTCCACACCGCTACGGGCGACGTTGGCCAACAGGATTTCATTAAGGAAGATATTGCCGAAGCCCACGGGCAGGAACATGTACGGCGTAATCAGGCCGAAGGTCATGACGCAGGCGATCAGTCGGCGGTCCAGTTGCAGCTTGGTCAGCACATATAACAGTGGCGGCACCAACAGCGGAATAAAGGCGATATGTATCGGCAGAATGTTCTGCGAAGCGATGGCCACCACCCACAGCAAACCGATCAACAGCCATTTGACCTGACGGCCACCGCTGGCGTGCTGGCGGTCGACCATCAGCAAGGCTTTGTCTGCCAGGGCATGCGCCAGGCCGGACTTGGCAATGGCCACGGCGAAAGCGCCAAGCAATGCGTAGGACAACGCGACCGTCGCGCCACCACCGAGGCCGCTGTTGAAGGCTTTTAATGTTGCCTCGATGCCCAGGCCACCGGTCAAACCACCCACCAGGGCGCCCACGATCAGCGCGATCACTACGTGCACGCGGGACAAGCTGAGGATCAGCATGATGCCGACCGCGGCAATTACAGCATTAATCATCGGTACCTCAAGGCAAACGGAAAGAGTCCGGCCGGCAGTCTGCAAAGAGCCGCCAGCGGATTGAATGAGAGGGTTTTATTAGAGGGCGCGCACTGTGCCGCAGCATCAATCCCTTGTCAAAGCGAACACGATCCCTTGTAGCAGCTGGCGCAGCCTGCGTTCGGCTGCGAAGCAGTCGTGAATTCAGGCGACGGGTTGTGCCAGAAGTACCGTATGCGCAGGTTTGACGACTGCTGCGCAGCCGAACGCAGGCTTCGCCAGCTGCTACAGGTTTCGTGTGATGGCTTATTTAATTGAGAGGATAAAGAAAGCAGATTAGCGGCCGTTACAGTGCAAAGTCTCAGATATTTATCGAATAAAGGACGTCTCCATGTCGCTCAGACAACTTTCCATTCAATGGAAAATCACCCTGTTGGCCGGGCTATGCCTGGCCGGCATCGTGACCCTGCTGGTGGGTCTTTCGCTGTATCGCATGGAGCACAGCTCCGAGATGGTGAAAGCATCCAGCATGGAGATGCTCACCGAAGCGGCCCAGGCCCGAATCGAATCCCAGGGTGAAAACCAGGCGCTGGGGATTCGCCAGCAGTTCATGGACGCCTATCAATATGGCCACGGCTTTTCGCGTCAGGTGCTGTTCCTGCGCGACCAGGCCGAGAAGCGCTTCCTCGATGCCTTTGACTTGCGTGAAGACCTGACGCGTCAGGTCAAGTCAGCCCTGCAAGCCAACCCGGAACTGCTCGGCCTGTCGCTGGTGTTCGAAGCCAACGCGCTGGACGGCAAGGACGACCTGTTCGCCGGCCAGGCCGAGTTGGGCAGCAACGACAAGGGCCGTTTCGCCCTTTATTGGTCGCAACCGACTCCGGGTAAGGTAACGTCGATGGCGCTACCGGAAAGCGACATGGCCGACACCAGCACCGGCCCTAGCGGCGAACCGGCCAACGCCTGGTTCACCTGCCCGCGCACGACCCTCAAGCCCTGCGTGATCGAACCCTACTTCTATGTGATCGACGGCCAGAACGTGCTGATGACCAGCATCGTTTTCCCGCTGATGGTCAACGGCAAGGTCATCGCTTCGCTGTCGGTGGACATCAACCTCAACAGCCTGCAAGCCGTCAGCCAAGGTGCGAGCAAGAAACTCTATGACGGCCAGACCAACGTCAGCATCATCAGCCCGGTCGGTTTGCTGGCCGGTTACAGCCCGGACGCCAGCAAGCTCAGCCAGCGCCTGGACACCGTGGACAAGGCCAACGGTGCCGAGCTGATCCGCATGCTCGCCGCCAGCAGCAAGACCGCAAGCCTGCACAACAATCAACAGCTCAAAGTGCTGTCGCCGTTCCAGCCGATTCCCGATGGCAAGTCCTGGGGCGTGTTGCTCGATGTGCCAGAAAAAGTCCTGGTCGGCCCCGCCGAAGCACTGAAAAAACAACTCGATGAAAGCAACACCGCCGGCACCCTGGTCGAACTCGGCCTGGGTGTGCTGGCCGCGTTGATTGGCCTGTTACTGGTGTGGCTGATGGCCCGCAGCGTGACCCGGCCGATCCTGGGTGTGGCGCACATGCTCGAAGACATTGCCAGCGGCGAAGGCGATCTGACCCGCCGCCTGGCCTACGACAAGCAGGACGAACTCGGCCAACTGGCCGGCTGGTTCAACCGCTTCCTCGACAAGCTGCAACCGATCATCGCCGAGGTCAAACGCTCGGTGCAGGACGCGCGCAGCACGGCGGATCAGTCGTCCGCCATCGCCACCCAGACCAGCGCCGGCATGGAGCAGCAATACCGTCAGGTGGATCAGGTCGCTACCGCTTCCCACGAAATGAGCGCCACCGCTCAAGACGTCGCTCGCAGTGCAGCGCAAGCGGCACAGGCAGCGCGAGATGCAGATCAGGCCACCCGCCGCGGTTTGACCGTGATCGACCGCACCACCGCCAGCATCGACAACCTCGCCGCCGACATGAGCGCGGCAATGGTTCAAGTCGAAGGCCTGGCGGCCAATAGCGAGAAGATCGGCTCGGTGCTGGAAGTGATTCGGGCCATCGCCGAACAGACCAACCTGCTGGCGCTCAACGCCGCCATCGAGGCCGCTCGTGCCGGTGAAGCCGGACGTGGTTTTGCCGTGGTGGCCGATGAAGTGCGCAACCTGGCACGCCGGACCCAGGAGTCCGTCGAAGAAACCCGTCTGGTGATCGAGCAGTTGCAGAGTGGCACTCAGGACGTGGTCGGCTCGATGAACAACAGCCATCGTCAGGCTCAGGGCAGCGTCGAACAGGTGGGTCAGGCGGTGACGGCGCTGCGCCAGATTGGTGAAGCGGTGACGGTGATCAGCGACATGAACTTGCAGATCGCCAGTGCCGCGGAAGAGCAAAGCGCCGTGGCCGAGGAGATCAACAACAACGTGGCGACGATTCGGGATGTGACGGAGTCGCTGTCGGGGCAGGCGAATGAGTCGGCGCGGGTGAGTCAGTCACTCAATAGCCTGGCGAATCAGCAGCAGAGTTTGATGGATCAGTTTCGGGTCTGAGAAGCCCTCACCCTAACCCTCTCCCAAAGGTAGAGGGGACTGACCGAGTTGTTCTTGGAGCTACATCGACCTGAAATATCGAGTCGAACTTAAATTTTGAAAAGCTTGAAGATCTGCTCCCTTTCCCCCTCTCCCCCGTGGGGAGAGGGTTGGGGTGAGGGGTGGCTTTCAGCCTCAACGCCGAGGTAGCTCAACAACCACCTTCAACCCACCCCACTCACTCTCCTCCAACCGCAACACCCCGCCCCACGTATCGACGATGTCCCGCACAATCCCCAATCCCAACCCATGCCCATCCGTCTGTTCATCAAGCCTGGTCCCCCGGCTGAACACCTGATCGCGCTGGTTTTCCGGAATCCCCGGCCCATCGTCTTCCACGCTTAACTCAAACCCTTCGGCCGTCTCGACCACGCTCAACCGAACTTCGGCATCCGCCCACTTGCAGGCGTTGTCCAGCAGGTTACCGAGCAGTTCGAGCAAGTCCTCGCGATCCCAAGGCAGTTGCAAACCGGCCGGTGCACGGTAGCTGAGATCAAGATGCTCACCATGAATCATGTTCAACGTCGCCAGCAACCCAGGCAATTCAGCATCGCAATCAAACAACGCCCCCGGCAACGCATCGCCGGATAACCGTGCACGATTGAGTTCGCGATTGAGTCGTTGCTGGACCTGTTCCAGCTGCGCCTTAATGACCTTGCGCAGTTCTGGATGCGCATCGAGCTTCTCGCTTGAGGCCAGGCTCAACAACACCGCCATCGGGGTTTTCAAGGCGTGGCCGAGGTTGCCCAGCGCATTGCGCGAACGCTTGAGGCTGTCTTCGGTGTGCGCCAGCAAATGGTTGATCTGCGCCACCAACGGTTCAAGCTCTACCGGCACCTGATCATCGAGTTGCGAGCGCTGGCCCTGCTGCAACTGGGCGATCTGCTCCCGCGCCTTTTCCAGCGGGCGCAAAGCGCGGCGCACGGTGATCCGTTGCAGCAGCAGAATCAGCAGCAATCCCGTCAGCCCAAGGCCCAATCCGACTTGACGCATGCGCTGGAAACTCTCGCGCACCGGCGTGTAATCCTGGGCCACGCTGATGGAAATCGATTGGCCCAGGCGCCGATAGTCCGAACGCAGCACCAGCAATTGCTGGCCTTCCGGCCCCAATTGCAGATTGCTGTGCAGGCCGGCATGGTCGAGGCGCGGCAGTTCCTGATCCCATAGCGAACGGGAGCGCCAATGGCTGTCGGCAAAATCGATGCGGAAGTAATGCCCGGAAAACGGTCGCTGATAGGCCGGCGACAGGTGTCGCTCATCCAGCTGCAAACCCTGCGGCCCACGCACCAGCGCCACCAGCAGGTTTTCGCTGTCGTCGCGCAGCCCGGCTTCGAGGTAGCGCTGCAAACCCATTTCGAACAGCCACAGGCTGGTCTGCGCCAGCACCAGGCCGACGATCACCATCACGCTGATCAGCCCCAGACTCAAGCGGCGCTGGATCGACCTCACTGGGCTTGCCCGCCGAACAGGTAACCCTGGCCGCGACGGGTTTCGATGACGCTGCGCCCGAGTTTGCGCCGCAGGTGGTTGACGTGGACTTCGAGCACGTTGGAGTCGCGCTCGGTTTCACCGTCGTAGAGGTGTTCGGCGAGGTGGCTTTTGGACAGAATCTGCTCGGGGTGCAGCATGAAATAACGCAGCAGGCGGAATTCAGCGGCGGTGAGCTGGATGTCGGCGCCGTCGCGGGTCACGCATTGACGGCCTTCGTCCAGATGCAGTCCGGCAGCCTTGAGCGTCGGCTGGTTGGCATGCCCATGGGAACGGCGCAACAGCGCCTGGACGCGCAAGTGCAGCTCTTCGGGGTGGAAGGGTTTGGTCAGGTAATCGTCGGCACCGGCCTTGAGGCCTTCGATCCGTTCGGCCCAGGAATCACGGGCGGTGAGGATCAGCACTGGTGTGGACAGACCACCGGCCCGCCATTGCGTCAACACTTCGAGCCCTGGCAAACCCGGCAGGCCGAGGTCGAGGATGATCAGGTCATAAGGCTCGCTGCTGCCCTGATACACCGCGTCGCGACCGTCGGCCAGCCAGTCCACGGCGTAACCCTGACGGTTGAGGCCGGCCATCAGTTCGTCGGCCAGCGGCACATGGTCTTCCACCAGAAGCAAACGCATCGATCAATCTTCCTTGTCTTTCAGTAACTGGCCGGTGGTGGCGTCGAGGTCAAGTTCGCGAACCACGCCTTCGGCGGTCAGCAACTCGACTTCATAAACGTAGACGTCGTGTTTCTCTTCAAGCTCGGCTTCCAGCAATTTGGCGCCGGGGTAGCGGTCCAGCGCCTGCTGCAACAGCTGCTCCAGCGGCAGGATCACGCCCTGTTGACGCAGGCGCAGGGCTTCGTCCTGATCCAGGTCACGGGCCATGACCACCGAGCAAAAAGCCAGGAGCGCCAGAGCCATTCGACCTCTCGTGCACCGCTGTGAAAAAGAAAACACCTTCATTACGTATCCTGATGATCCTTGAGAATCTGCCCGCTGACAGCGTCCAATTCCAGGTCCCACTCAATGCCCTGAGGATCGCTCAATTCCACCTGATAGATGTACTTGCCGTACTCTTCTTCCAGCTCGGTTTCGGTGACGGTAGAACCAGGGTGTTTGGCCAGAGCGGTGGCGTTGAGCTTCTCGAAAGACACGATGGTACCAGCGTCGCGCAGTCTCAGGGCTTCGTCTGGACCGAGGTCGCGAGCGTGGGCGAGGCTGGCGGTCATGCCGATGATGGACGCGGTGAACAGGGCAGTGAAGGTTTTCATGGGATGTCTCCGTATTTTTTTATGTGTTGCCTACGGAGTGCACCTTAACGGGGCGAACTTAATTGAAACTGAATTGCCATCATTGTAGATGGCGACACGACATCACCTGTGGGAGCGGGCTTGCTCGCGAAGGCGGTGTGTCAGCCAGCATTAATACCGACTGATACAACGCTTTCGCGAGCAAGCCCGCTCCCACATAATCCCCCGCTTGCCTGCATTCGAGACCGGTATGACCGCAATCCACATCAAGTTCCCCTCCCTGACGCTCAAGGCCGGCCCTCGCGCCTTGGCGCACATCCGTGAAAACGGTTTGAGCGCCGCCGATGTCGGTACGCTGCCGGGTGCCGCCGGTGGTCCCAAGGCGTTGGGGATTCAAGGTATGGACCTGGCGTTGTTCGGTGAATGGCTGCCGGCGACGCCGCGGGAGCGCTCGTTGATCGGTGCGTCAGTTGGGTCCTGGCGCTTCGCCAGCGCTTGCCTGCCGGATGCCGCCGAAGGTATCCGCCGCCTCGGTCACCTCTATACCGAGCAGAACTTCGCCAAGGGCGTAACCATGGCGCAGGTCAGCCAAAGCTCCCGGCGCATGCTCGATGACCTGCTCGACGGCCGCGATGCCTCGATTCTGGACAACGCTCATTACCGACTGAACATCATGGTGGTCAAAAGCCACGGCCTGCTGGCGGACGATCGTCGCGGCCGACTGGGGCTGGGCCTGTCATCGGTGATCGCCGACAACCTGCGCGGGCGGGCGCGGCTGTCGCGGCATTTCGAGCGGCTGATCATTCACGATCCGCGTCTGGCACCGCCGGTCAATGCACTCAACGATTTCCCCTCGCGCTTCGTTGCGCTGAATGCCGGCAACCTGCGCCAGGCCTTGCTCGCATCGGGCTCGATCCCGATGGTGATGGAAGGCGTGCGTGACCTGCCGGGTGCCGGTGCCGGGACGTTTCGCGATGGCGGTCTGCTGGACTATCACCTCGACCTGCCCTACAGCGGCAACGACATCGTGCTCTATCCGCATTTCACCGACCGGGTGATTCCCGGCTGGTTCGACAAAACCCTGCCATGGCGCCGCGCGTGTCCTGCGCGGTTGCAGGATGTCCTGTTGCTGGCGCCATCGAAGGATTACCTGGCGCGCCTGCCCTACGGCAAACTCCCGGACCGCAACGACTTCAAACGCTTCATGGGCGATGCCCCGAGCCGGCAGAAATACTGGCGCACGACGATGGATGAAAGCCGTCGCATGGGCGATGAGTTCCTCGAACTGGCTGCCAGCGGTCGCCTCGGGGAGCGCTTGCTGACCCTTTAGTCAGTGTTTTCCCGCAACGCCAAACGCAAACTGTTAAACTCGCCGCCTGCCCACATCGCTGCGGCGATCGCCACCTGACAGAGCTGAAACCACTGTGGAAATTTTCAAAGAGTTCACCTTCGAATCCGCCCACCGCCTGCCCCACGTACCGGAAGGCCACAAGTGCGGCCGCCTGCACGGTCACTCGTTCAAAGTGGCGATCCACCTGAGCGGCGACCTCGATCCGCACACGGGCTGGATCCGTGATTTCTCGGAAATCAAGGCGATCTTCAAGCCGCTCTATGAGCGCCTGGACCATAACTACCTGAACGACATTCCCGGTCTGGAAAACCCGACCAGTGAAGTCCTGGCCAAATTCATCTGGAATGAATTGAAGCCTCTGCTGCCGGAACTCAGCGCGATCCGCATCCACGAGACGTGCACCAGCGGTTGCATCTATCACGGCGAGTAAGCCGATCTAAAGACCGATGAAAATCCCTTTGTGGGGTAATGCGTTTCGTCAGTGAATATAAAAACAGCCTTCAATGGCTGTTTTTTTATGCCTATGCTTTTTGGCTCCCCCACGCCAAGAGGACACCCCCAATGACTGACTGGCCGCTGCCTCAGACCTATCGCTTCAACGGGCGCTCCGTTCGCTACGCCGTACGGGGCGACGGTCCACCACTGGTGTTCGTGCATGGCACGCCCTTCTCTTCTTACGTGTGGCACCGGATTGCGCCGCACTTCATCACCACCCATCGGGTGCATTACTTTGATCTGTTGGGTTATGGGCTATCGGAGAAAGTCGACGGCGATGTGTCACTGGGTGTGCAGAACGACCTGTTGGCTCACTTGCTGGATCACTGGGGTCTGGAGCGACCAGACGTGGTTGCTCACGACTTCGGCGGCGCCACCGCTCTGCGTGCTCACCTGCTGAACGGCAAGGACTACCGCAGCCTGACGCTGATTGATCCCGTGGCGCTGACGACCTGGGGTTCGCCGTTTGTGCAGCATGTGCGTCAGCATGAGGCGGCATTCAGTGGCCTGCCCGATTACATTCAGCAAGCGATCGTGCCGACCTATATTCGCGGGGCGATCAAGCGCGAAATCCCGGACGACGAACTCGCGCCTTACGTGCAGCCATGGCTCGGCGATCCGGGGCAAGCGGCGTTCTATCGGCAGATTGCGCAGATGGACGAGCGTTATACCCGTGAGGCCGAAGGGCTGTACCCGACGATTCGTTGTCCGGTGCAGATTCTGTGGGGGGAAGACGATCAGTGGATTCCCATTGAGCGCGGGCAGGCATTGCATCAGATGATTCCGGGGTCGCGTTTTCAGGCGATTCCGAATGCCGGGCATCTGGTTCAGGAAGATGCGCCGGAAGCGATTGTCGCGGCGCTCCTGCGGTTTCTGCCGCAACACAAATCCCCCTGAAGAAACCGTATCCACTGTGGGAGCGGCGGTGCGGCGATCCGACTTGCTCGCGAAGGCGGTGGGTCAGTAGACACTTGTATTGACTGACACACCGTCTTCGCGAGCAAGCCCGCTCCCACAGGGGACACCTATTCCTTCAGGTGCACCTCTTTCGCGCCCTCCCCGCGCCAAACCCGTCGGCTCGGCTATAAATAACTACGTCTCCTGCCATTGGCACGACCACTGCAACATGCCCCCGCGTCACTCATTCAGCAAGGAACGCCCCATGACGCAGAACGATCCCGGCAACGATTACCCCCTCAGCGAAGTCCCGATGCATGCCCGCAAAGGCCTGGCCTCCACGGCCATGGTGTTGCTGGGTTTCACCTTTTTTACCGCGACCATGTTTGCCGGCGGCAAGCTGGGTGTGGCGTTCAGTTTCGGCGAGATGATGGCGGTGATTGTCGTCGGCAATCTGCTGCTCGGGATCTACGCCGCGGGCCTTGGCTACATCGCCTTCAAGAGCGGACTCAACTCGGTATTAATGGGTCGGTTCTGCTTCGGTGAAGTGGGCAGCAAGCTCAGCGACCTGATCCTCGGCTTTACCCAGATCGGCTGGTACGCCTGGGGCACGGCCACTGCCGCCGTGGTGTTGGGCAAGTATTTCGAATTGAGCGAGGGCACCGTTCTCGGGCTGATGGTGCTGTTCGGCCTGGTGTTTTGCGCGACCGCGTATGTCGGCTATCGCGGCCTGGAGATTCTTTCGTACATCGCCGTACCGGCGATGATGTTGCTGCTGATGCTGTCGATGTGGGTGGCCACGGTGAAGGTCGGCGGGCTCGACGGTTTGCTCGCGGTAGTCCCGACGGGGACACTGGATTGGTCGACCGCCATTACCCTGGTGTTTGGCACCTTTGTCAGTGGCGCAACCCAGGCGACCAACTGGACGCGTTTCTCCCGCTCAGCGCGCGTCGCGGTGCTGGCGAGCCTGATCGGTTTCTTCATCGGCAACGGCCTGATGGTGTTGATCGGTGCTTACGGTGCCATCGTTTACCAGCAACCGGACGTGGTCGAAGTGTTGCTGTTGCAAGGCTTCGCCATGGCGGCGATGGCGATGTTGCTGCTCAATATCTGGAGCACCCAGGACAACACCATCTACAACTTCGCCGTCGCCGGTTGCAACCTGCTGCGCACCGGCCGTCGCAAGACCGTGACCCTGGCTGGCGCGGTGATCGGCACGTTGCTGGCGCTGCTGGGCATGTACGACATGCTGGTGCCCTACCTGATTCTGCTGGGCACTGTAATTCCGCCGATTGGCGGCGTGATCATGGCGGACTTCTTCTACCGCTATCGTGGTCAATACCCACGTCTGGCCGATGCCCGGTTGCCGGCGTTCAACTGGTCCGGTTTGGCCGCCTACGCAGTCGGCACTGTCGCTGCGTTCAGTTCACCGTGGGTCGCGCCACTGGTAGGGATTGCCGCTGCCGCGCTAACGTATGTGTTACTGACCGGCGTGCTGGGTGCCCGTACTGCCAACGCACCATTACAAGATCTATAAAAGGATTCGCCTGATGCACATCATCAACGCCCGCCTGCGCAACCAAGATGGCCTGCATGAGTTGCACCTGGAAAACGGCCTGATCAGCAACATCGCCCGACAGACCGAAGCGCCGACCCTGGGCCCCGATGATCTGGACGCCGGCGGCAACCTGGTGGTGCCGCCCTTCGTCGAACCGCACATTCATCTCGACGCCACGCTCACCGCCGGCGAACCGCGCTGGAACATGAGCGGCACCCTGTTCGAAGGCATTGAATGCTGGGGTGAGCGCAAGGTGACCATCACCGAAGAGGACACCAAAACCCGCGCCAAGAAAACCATCCAGACCCTCGCCGCCCACGGCATCCAGCACGTGCGCACCCACGTCGACGTCACCGACCCGCAGCTCACCGCGCTCAAGGCGATGCTCGAAGTGCGCGAAGAAAGCCGACACCTGATCGACATGCAGATCGTTGCGTTCCCGCAGGAAGGCATCGAGTCGTACCGCAACGGTCGCGAGCTGATGGAAGAAGCGATCCGCATGGGGGCCGATGTGGTCGGCGGCATTCCGCATTTCGAGTACACCCGCGATCAAGGCGTGAGTTCAGTGAAGTTCCTGATGGACCTGGCCGAGCGCACCGGTTGCCTGGTGGACGTGCATTGCGATGAAACCGACGACCCGCACTCACGCTTTCTGGAGGTGCTGGCCGAAGAAGCCCGCAGCCGCGACATGGGCTCGCGAGTGACCGCCAGCCACACCACGGCCATGGGCTCTTACGACAACGCTTACTGCGCCAAACTGTTTCGCCTGCTCGGGCATTCGGGGATCAGTTTTGTCTCCTGCCCCACCGAAAGCATTCACCTGCAAGGGCGCTTCGACAACTTTCCGAAACGCCGTGGCGTGACCCGTGTGAATGAGCTGCTGGAAGCGGGAATGAATGTGTGTTTCGGTCAGGACTCGATCGTCGACCCGTGGTACCCGCTAGGCAACGGCAATATCTTGCGGGTGCTCGAAGCCGGCCTGCACATCTGCCACATGCTCGGTTACCGCAACCTGCAAAGCGCACTGGACCTGGTCACCGACAACAGCGCCAAGGCCATGAACCTGGGTGATCGTTATGGACTGGAACGCGGGCGGCCGGCGAATTTGCTGATTCTGTCGGCGGACAGCGATTACGAGGTGATCCGCAGCCAAGGCCTGCCGCTGTATTCGGTGCGCGATGGCAAGGTGTTGATGAAGCGGCAGATGCCGGTGGTCGAATGGGCGGTTCAGCCCTAAATTCTCGCTGATTATGCGGGCCTCTTCGCGAGCAAGCCCGCTCCCACATTGGATCTGTGTCGTCCGCAAATCCCCTGTGGGAGCGGGCTTGCTCGCGAAGGCAATTTTGAATTCAATCCATCAATCGAGCCGTACCGAATAGCCTGACCTGACTCAATTCCCCCTCTAATTCCTCCAGCAAAATCGGCGCCGTACCGCCGGGCATGACCACTTTGACCTCCCCGGCACTGACCCAACCCACCCGCCACGCCGCGCAAGCCACCGCACTGGCGCTGGTGCCCGACGACGCCGTCGGTCCTTCTCCTCGCTCAAACACCCGCGCAACCACTCGCCCCTCGGATTCAAGCATCGCCCATTGCAGATTGATCCCCGCCGGGCACGGCCGGCCTTCCCCGGTCGGCATGGCATAGGCAATACGCGTCAGCCCTTCGGACAATCCCGCTTGGCGCATCTGCTCATTACTCGGCAAGGCACCCGAGTTATCCACAAGCGTTACGCAATGCGGATTGCCAACCCGCACGAATTGACTGCGCGCCCACCCGGCATCCAGCAATGCCAATGGCTGTACGTGGCTGAGTTCGCGACCATTGAATGCCACGCCTTCAACCCCTTCGGCACTGACGGCCCCCGGCCCGAAGGCAGGCTTGCCCAAGTCCAGCCAAAAACCATGCACACCTTCGACCTGCGCCAGTTTCACCGATGTTTCTCCCGGTGAAGGCATATCGGCCTTGTCATGATGAACCCTGAGCAGACACGCCTCGTCCCTCGGCCAGAGCCCAAGGTCGCTGAGCGCCTGGGAAAAAATCGTCAGGCCGTTGCCGCTACGCTCGGCCAGGGTGCCGTCGGTGTTCACGATCAACAAATCAAAAGGATGCGACGACTGGAACGGTCCCACCAGCAAACCATCGCTACGATGGGCCTTGCTGCCCGGTGGTTGTGTGCCGGGGGCCCAGCCACAGCAAGCTTCGATGGCCGCCAACGCCCAGACCTTGCGGGTTTGCGCAGCATCGCTGGCCTGATCGGGTATGTCGATACCATTGCTGCGCAAGTACTCGGGCGCCACAACCATGTAGATATTGCCTCGTGCATCGTACCTCCGCGCCATGGCGCCCTCCCTTAAGGAAATCATTGGTCGGGCTCAACATATCGCGAAACACCGTCAGGCTGTGCAAGGATGTCACCCTGCCTCACCGCGAACCTGGGCGGACGCTGATCGAACCCTCGCAGGTCGATCACTGTCCCTTGGGTACGCGACGTTTTTTGCCAAGGATTGATATGACCAACCTCAATACTCAAACCGCATTTGTTCCCGGACGCCTGGAACAGATGTCCACGCGCATCGCCTTTTTTATTGCCGGTTTCGGCATCGCCGCGTGGGCGCCGCTGGTGCCCTACGCCAAGGCTCGGGCCGGGCTGGATGAAGGGACGCTCGGTTTGCTGCTGTTGTGTCTGGGGGTGGGGTCGATTCTGGCGATGCCGATGGCCGGGCTTCTGGCCACGCGTTTCGGCTGTCGCCGGGTGGTGAGCGCCGGGGTGTTGCTGATCTGTGCGGCCCTGCCGCTGTTGGCGACAGTGACTTCGATTCCGGCGTTGATTGCCGCGTTGTTCATGTTCGGCGCGGGCCTTGGCACGGTGGATTCGACGGTGAACCTGCAAGCGGTGATCGTCGAACGGGCCAGCGGCAAGACCATGATGTCGGGTTTCCATGGGCTGTTCAGCCTGGGCGGGATTGTCGGTGCGGCGGGCGTCAGCGCCCTGCTCGGCTTCGGGGTTTCACCACTGGGAGCAACGCTGGTGGTGATCGTGATGCTGCTGATCGCCCTGGCCAAGGCCGCGCCGCACCTCTTGCCTTACGGCAGCGAAAGTTCGGGGCCAGCGTTTGCTGTTCCCCATGGCATCGTGCTGTTCATCGGCGGGATGTGTTTCATCGTGTTCCTCGCCGAAGGCGCGGCGCTCGACTGGAGCGCGGTGTTCCTGGCGCAGGAACGCGGGATCGACACCGCTTATGCGGGACTGGGTTACGCGGCGTTTGCGTTGACCATGACCGTCGGACGTTTGACCGGTGATTCGATCGTGCGTCGTCTCGGTGCTACCCAGGTGATTGTGTTCGGCGGGTTGACGGCCGCGGCGGGCCTGTTTGTGGCGACATTCGCCCCGAGTTGGGAGGCGGCGCTGGTGGGTTATGCATTGTTGGGGGCGGGTTGTTCGAACATTGTGCCGGTGCTGTACACCGCGGTGGGCAAGCAGACGGTGATGCCCGAAAGCGTCGCCGTGCCGGCCATTACCACTTTGGGTTATGCCGGGATTCTTGCGGGGCCTGCGTTGATCGGGTTTATCGCCCATGGCAGCAGTTTGAGTTTTGCCTTCGGGTTGATGGCGGTGTTACTGGTGGCGGTGGCTATTGGCGGGAAGGTGTTGAAAGTCTAAATTGTGGCGAGGGGGCTTGTCGGAACGCCGCATCGCCCCGTTGGGCTGCGTAGCGGCCCTATAAATTTCGGCAACAACGCAAATTTTGCGACTGCTGCGCAGCCGAACGGGGCGATGCGGCGTTCCGACAAGCCCCCTCGCCACAGATCTATCAGAACCCGACGCTGGCCTGCACAAAGAACGTGCGCGGTGCGCCAACGTACATCCCCGAATTGTTGTCGCTTGAGCGGGTGAAGTACTGCTTGTCGAAAATGTTCTTCACCCCGGCACCGACTTTCAGGTTCGAAAGCGTCGCGCCGAAGTCATAACCGCCGCGCACGTTCCAGGTGACGTAACCCGGGATGTCGCCGTACTGGCCGTCGGCGGTGCCTTCGATGATGTAGTTGTTGGTGAAGCTGCCATCAGCGTTCACGGCAACACCCGGCGAACGCTGCTTGGACTGGGCAAAGGCATCGAGGTTGTAGGTCCAGCGGTTGATGTCGTAACGCAAACCGGCAGTCGCCACCTGACGTGAGTAGAACGGCAGGTCACGGCCCTTGAAGCCCGGGATCTCGCCTTCATAAACGGCACGCGTGTAGGTGAAACCGGCGTTGGCGGTCAGGCCATCGAGCCGTGGGTCCAGCGCCGCCATGTCGTAGTGCACCGACGCCTCGATGCCTTGGTGCGTGGTCGCGCCGAGGTTGGTCCAGCCCGCATCGTTGCTGATGTATTGCAGCTCTTTATCGAAGTCGATGTAGAACAGCGTCACTTCCCCACCCCACACATCATTGTTGTAGCGCGTGCCGACCTCGTAGGTCTTGGCCTTTTCCGGTTCCAGGCCATTGGCCGGTTCGTCACCCGTGCCACCCTGGCCGAGCTGGAAATACTGCAGGCTGCCAAACGAAGTTTCGTAGTTGGCGAACAGCTTCCACTCTTCCGACACGTGATACATCACGCTCAGGGCCGGCAGCGGCTCGTTGCTTTCGATGCTGCGGTTCTTTTCCAGCATTGGTTTGCCGGCGGTGTCGAGCACCGGGCGGTCGTGCCAATCGGTGCTGATGTGTTCAAAGCGGATGCCGGGGGTGATGGTCCAGTTACCGACGTCGATTTTGTTATCGACGTACACCGAGTTGGCTTCAGTGCCACCGGTGCGGTCCTGATAGACATGGCCGTCGGAGCTCTTGGTCACGACCGGCTCGTTGTTGACCAGCGCCAGGCGGCTCGCCTCTTCGTGCATGCCTTCCTTGAGGTAGCGATAACCGACACTGACTTCCTGGGTGGTCGGGCCGACATCAAACACACGGGACACACGCGGTTCAATCCCGAAGGTGTAGTAAGTACGCGGGAACGAGCCGAGGGTCTTCTGATCGCGAGCGGCGATGTTGCTGCCACGGAAGCTATCGGAATAGTAAGTCAGCACTTCGGCCTGGGTGCGGTCGTCGATCTGCCGTGCCCACTTGAACGAGACGTCCTTGCGGCGGCCACTGAAGTTGTCGTTGTTGCGGTCGGACTGAAACGGATCGGCATCGTACTGCGCCTGGGTCAGGCCGCCGGGCATGTCGGCGCTGGCGTCGTAGTAGTGAAAGTTGAGGCTGAAATCGTCCACATCGGTGGGTGCCCAGTGGGTCTTGAGGATCACGTCGTCGATGTCGTTGCCGTTGTTGCGTTCACGGTAACCGTTGCCGTTCACGCCCGAGTACAACAGCGCCATGCCGATGCCGTTGTCCGCGGTACCGCCGAGAAACGCCGTATCGATGTGCTTCCAGCCACCGTGCTGGGAGGTTTCCAGGGTGCTGCCTATTTCACCGGTGGCCTTCTCCGGAATCGCGCGAGTGACGAAGTTGATCACGCCACCGACGTTCTGTGGCCCGTAACGCACGGAGCCGGCGCCGCGAACCACGTCGATGCTGTCGAGATTGCCGGAGGAAATCGGTGCCATGGACAACTGCGGCTGGCCGTACGGGGCGAACGCTGCCGGCACGCCGTCGATCAGCACGGTGGAGCGTGGCGACAGGCGCGAAGTCAGGCCGCGCACGCCGACGTTCAGGGAAATGTCGCTGCCGCCGGTGCCGTTGGCGTCCTGCACTTGCACACCGGGCACGCGCTTCAACACGTCGCCGACGTTCATTGCGCCCTGCTCGACCATAGCCTCACGGCGAATCACCGTACGCGCGCCGGGGTGGTTCTGCACCACGGCGGCATCGGCGTCACCGAGCCAGTTGCCAACCACTTTGATGTCGGTCACGCCCAATTCCAAAGGGCCGTTTGCAGCCGAAGTCGGTGCCGGCATCAACGTGACCGAACCTTCGTCGATCTGGTATTGCAGGCCGCTGCCCTGCAGCAGCTGGCGCAGCGCGTCTTCTGGCGAAAGGTTGCCGTCCACCGCCGGGGCCTGTTTTCCAGCGACCAGCTCAGGGCTGAAGAACACCTGCAGCGAGGTTTACTGGCCCAGTTCACTCAAGGCCTGCCCCAGGGGTTGCGCCGGAATGTGAATCGCGTCGGCGGCAAAAGCCTGGGGCAGCGCCGCGGTGACAGCCAGGGCGAGAGCGAGGCGCAACCAAGGTGATTTGTTGTTTTTAGCGGTGGATTTTTTCACGTCGAACGTAGTCCTGTGGATCGCAAGAGTGTGCGCTTGTTAATGCAAACCAGTTGCAGTTGGACAGGAAGACGATCAACTCGAAAAAAACCTGAATTTATTTTGAAATTATTTCCTGACTACCGTCATCGAGGGTGCGCACAGCCACCGGAAGAATGCTCGGCAAGGCCTTGAGCAGTGCATCGGTGTTGTCGGATTTGAACACGCTGGTCAGGCGCAGATTGCCCACTTTGTCGTTGCCAACGGTGAGCGGTTTCGCCCGATAGCGCGACACTTCCTCGGCGACGTCGCTGAGTCTGGCGTTGTTGAACACCAGTTTGCCGCTGCGCCAGGCGGTCAGCTCGGCAGGGTTGACCGCGTAGGCAGCGGCCACTTTGCCCTCGGCATCGATGTGCGTACCGAGGCCGGCCGTGAGGCTGATGAAATCGCTGTCCGCTGCTGTGCGGCCCTGAACCTTGACGGTGCCCTGCTCCACCACGACCCGGGTTTGGGCGGTGTCGCGGCGCACATCAAAACGGGTGCCGGTGACCGTGACCTTACCGCTGCCCGCCTCGACCACGAAGGGTCGACGGGTGTCATGCTCGACGCTGAACATCGCTTCGCCCTGCGTCAGTTCGATGCTGCGGCGGTCGTTTTCATAGCGCACCTGAACGCGGCTGCGGCTGTTCAGGTCGATCAGCGAACCGTCCGGCAACGCCACATGACGTCGCTCGCCCAGGGCAGTGGAGAATTCGGCGCTGTAGATTGCCGGGTGATTCAAACCGCTGAACAGCCCCAACCCGAGTGCGACGGCCAACACGCTGGCGGCCACTGCATAACGCACCAGCGGGCGACGTTTGCTGCGCGCTGCCGGGGTTTCACACAAGGCTTGCAGACGCGCCGCCGGCAGCAAATCCGCCGCCGACCACAAGCCCTGGAGCAACTGGAATTCATCGCGATGCTGAGGGTGTTCGTCCAGCCAGGCGTCGAAATGCCCTGACTCTTCGGCATTCACCGTAGGTTCCTGCAAACGCACAAACCATCGCGCCGCCTCGTCGCGAACCGTTGTTTGCCCGCACGCACAATCACGAGTATCCATCATGGAAGTTCCTGTTTGGCTGGGGATGAGAAGGCACCGCCGATCATGGCTGCAATCCGTCAAGGCGGTCGCGCAGATGCCGCAGCGTGCGGATCATATACTTTTCCACCATGTTCTTGGACAGTCCCAGGCGTTCGGCGATTTCGGCCTGGGTCAGGCCTTCGATCTTCTGCCAGACGAACACCTTGCGGCAGTTGACCGGCAACTCGGTGAGCGCCCGTTCGATGGAGTCAGCCAACTGGATCGCCTGCATGAAATGCTCCGGGTCGCCGGACGACGACGCACTGTGATCAACCGCCTCCGACTCCATGGCGCCCCGCCGATCCTCCCGCCGATAACCATCCACCGCAATGTTGCGCGCGGTCTGGTGCAAATACGCCCGAGGTTGTGCAACCATCGCCGAATCGGACTCAAGCACCCTGACGAAGGTGTCGTGGGCCAGGTCCTCGGCCTGCTGACGATTTCTCAGGCGACGGGTCCAGGTCCCGACCAACTCTTCGTAATGCTCGAAAAAGCCGTGTCTGCGGGGCAGCTTGGGGGTCATTGCGGTGTGCTGTGAAGACGGGGCGTGAATAGTAATGCTTCCTATTAACCGGAAGCAATGGGATTAAGAACCCGTAGGAGCCGACCGTCGGAGCCGATCAGTTAAGGAACGACACGGACCGTAGCAGCTGGCGAAGCCTGCTGCTACGGATCGTGTTACGGCTTAATTGATCGGCACTACCTGTTTTCCTGCACTGAAACCTGCCCCTGCCATCGTAGTCCGACGACATCCATCAAATCACAGCCATCGTGAGCGCAACCCGAACGACATAAAAATAGGGGCTGCCGTTAATGGCCACCCCTACCCGCAGCAAATTACTTTTATAGTTTTAGTTTGATTTTCAAACTATTCAAAACCTTCGCTCTGCTTTCGAGAAACTCACTCAATCCTTTTGCACGGAGAGCACATGCATCACAGTTGGCGCATCCGCTTCCCGTTACGCCGTTATAGCAAGTCAATGTATGGTAACGAATCAAATCCAGCTGCTTATGGTAATCGGCCAAGGCCCAAGTCTCAGCTTTGTTCAGCTGCATAAGCGGCGTTTCAATTCGTATCTTATAGTCCATGCCCAAGTGGATAGCTTTGTTCAAAGCCTTTACAAATTCATCTCGACAATCCGGGTAGCCAGAAAAATCTGTTTCACACACACCTGTGATGACAGCCTCAGCACTCACTTGATAGGCATAAATAGAAGCCAACGTTAAAAACAGAATATTCCTGCCAGGCACGAACGTATCAGGCACGCCGTCCCCCGTACTCCTTGCAATTGGAATGTGGTCGCGCGTCAAACTGCTAATGGCCAGTTCGCTCAACAATGAAGTGTCTAATACTTTGTGTACCTTCACGCCAAGCTGTTTCGAAAGCTGTTGCGCCACTTCGATTTCCGCACGATGGCGCTGGCCATAATCAAACGTGATGCAATGAATTTCATCGTACATCGGCAATGCATGGATCAAGCAGGTGGTTGAGTCTTGTCCGCCGCTGAAAACGATAACGGCCTTTCTGGTCATGGTTCGTTCTTCCTTGGGGGCTCGGCAGTGCGCCGGGGCCGTTGACCCTACCGGGAAGCTCAAACTCTGGGTGTGGGAGGTTTCCGAAATGATCGTCTCCGATTTCCGTTTGTGTGATTTCTATGCTGCGGTTTCAAGCCTTTGGAAGATCCATTCTGTAACCCGCCCCCGGCGCACCTTCATGCAACGCCGACTGAATGTTCGCATACAAGGCGTTCGCCTCTTGGGTAGTGATTGATCGCGAACAATCACGCAGTACAACGCGCAGAAGCACGTTTTCCTGGCCCGGCAGCAGTCCGAGGCGTTCAATTGCCTGCGCAGGTAAATCCGAAAATCCCCAACGTCCCTTGACCTGCATCTCCTCGATCCAGTCAGAGTTGTCGCCAGCAGCTTGTAACATCCTCTCGGTCAACACTTCCTCACTTAACCCTGGCGTTACCGCCAACGAAATATCACGAGCAATCGAAGGCAAACGTGATACAGCGCTCCAGGGATTCAAATCATGCATCTGCGCCTGTACTCGTACGTTCTGATCGCGTAACAAGCGAATATCCGGAATTCCCTTGCGCAGCATGGTCAGTCGATCCAACCCCATCCCGAGCGCCAGCCCTCCATGACGCTGCGGATCAATCTTCAAGCGCTCTAACAAAGACGTAGCAATACGACCGCACTCCAGCACTTCGACCGGAGAGCCGTCATTCACCACATTCACTTCGATTCCGCCCTCCGTGTAGTGATGCGGACTATCGCTGTAGACCCAACGCTTGTCAGGAACGGCTGCTGTGAGGATATCGCTGACCAGACGCAACAAGTGGTCATGCGTCGACAGTTCCGGATCACCCAGCACCCAGATATCCATTTGATGTGGTTCTGCGCAATGCCAACGATCCCGACTATCTCGACGAAAAGTGATACCTGGCGCGGCCAGCAATATCGTCTCCCCCGGTTGCCGCACATGAGCCGCACGCTGAAGTGCCGCCGGAATTTGACTGGTGGTTTGTGTACGCAAAAGGGAACTCATCGACCCAACGGGTGTGTTCACTCCCAAGAGTGACTTCTGCTGGGTCATAACCCAGCAAACCGTAATTTTCTTCAGCGGACACAATTCGCGGTCCGGTCTGAAGTTGCGCTTGGGGCCAGCTTTTTTCAGCAAGCCCCTGAAGAACTTCATTTAGCAATAGTCGGACGGCGTGATCGGGAGCGCTTGCCTCGGTAAGATCAACCAGTAGCAGGGCTTGATGGACAGACGTATCTGTCAGGTATTTCTTTGATGCATGCACTATATAACCCTCTATTAACAGTTGAACATTTACTTTCAAAAAACAAAATCCATAAATAAACCTAACGACATCAGGTCATCAGCCACAACCAAAAAAATGGAAATATTAAATTTTCAGAACAAGATTACAGATACGTCCTATACAAATAATCTATAGAGTTTTACGAGGACCAACAGTCAAATTAATTCTAAAAAACCCCACACAAATCATTAACACATCAAAAAATCATGTATTAATTAGTCCACTCCAAAACATTTCCGGGAGTACATGCCAACAAAATCAAAACGGAAGATCAGATAAAAAAGAAAAATAACAAAATCAACTCACAAATAAATGAAGGTATCAGTGGGGTTCATTTAGCTATTGGTGATGGATCTTCCGGCTATCACATAGACTTCCTTAGCCCAGCCGTGAGCGTAAGCCCAATACACTAGCAGTTCCGTTAGTAACTACTTACTGATGGCACAGAGCAATCGGACCGCGATTGGTTAATACACCTGTTCCACAGCACCTGTCGCAAAGACGCCTGCGACAGTTTCTACATGGAACTGCATCCCCCAGTAGGAGCTGTCGCGGCTGCTATCTTTTGATGTCAGTGCTAGCGAATCCACTCGATAAACAGGACAAACAGCTCCGACTTTGAACTGACATTCAGCTTCAAATAGAGATTGGCGAAATGCTCATATGGGCTGGCCGTTGACGCCACGGAACCATCGGGCGAATTTTCCAGCGTGAAACCGGCATAAGTTATCAGCAATGGCGACTGATGTGCCCCATCGAACTGCTCGCGACCGGGCGGAACATTGGCTAGAGCGCCTTCGACCTGCGTTTGCCAGTGACAGCGCGTTCATCGCCTTCTTCAAGGACATAACCGGCAGCACTCCGGACCCTTGGTTGAAATTACCACCTGACGACCGGCAACAAAAATCAATTGCCACCAAATATTACCTACGTCATATTACACACGTAATAAAGACCCGTTCCCCACAGGTAATCTCCATGACCAGCATGCCCAGCCTTGAAACCGACCTTGCTGTCCCGGTGAACACACCCAAGCCTCCCCTGCTCAAACGGTTGATCTTGCTGGCTGCGGTCATCGCTGCCCTGGTGTTCGCCGGGCTGTACGCGACTCACTGGTGGACCGCCGGCCGTTTCATCGAAGAGACCGACGACGCCTACATCGGCGGCGATGTGACGGTGATCGGGCCGAAGGTGGCGGGTTACATCGAAGAAGTGCTGGTGACCGACAACCAGAAGGTGAAGTCCGGCGATGTGTTGATTCGTCTCGACTCCCGCGATTACCGCGCCAACCTGGCCAAGGCCGAAGGCGCAGTGGCTGCCGAAGAAGCGCTGCTCGCCAACCTCGATGCCACCGAACAATTGCAACACGCGGTGATCGGCCAGGCACGCGCCGGGATTGATGCTGCCGGCGCCGAAACCGCCCGCTCACGGGATGACGATGCTCGCTACAAAAAACTGGTCGGCAGCAACGCCGTCTCGGTGGAAAGCGCTCAACGCGCCAACGCCACTTTCAAGACAGCCCAAGCCCTCAGCGCCCGGGCCCAGGCTGAATTGCTCGCCGCGCAACGTCAGCTGAATGTGATCGCAACCCAGAAACAGCAAGCCCGCGCAGCGCTAATGCAGGCTCGTGCCGAACGTGATCTGGCGCAGTTGAATGTGGGTTACACCGAACTGAAGGCCCCGGTGGACGGTGTGATCGGCAATCGCCGGGCGCGGGTCGGCGCTTATGCTCAGGCCGGTTCGCAACTGCTGTCGGTGGTACCCGCCAGTGGGCTGTGGGTCGATGCCAACTTCAAGGAAGATCAGCTATCACGAATGACGCCGGGGCTACGGGTGATCATTCATGCCGACGTGCTCTCGGGGCAGGAATTTCACGGTCATCTGGACAGCCTCGCGCCGGCCAGTGGTTCACAGTTCAGCGTGCTGCCACCGGAAAACGCCACCGGCAACTTCACCAAAATCGTTCAGCGGGTGCCGGTGCGCATCGTGCTTGATCCGGCCGATGGCGTGCTCGGCCATCTGCGTCCGGGCCTGTCGGTCACCGCTGAAGTGGACACTCGCAAGGAACCTGCAACCCCGGCCGTGGCCAGCGTGCCATGAGCCGCGCACTCGCCGCCCCCGCGCAACCGTTCAATGCCGCCGACATGGCAACGGCGACCAAGGTGTTCGCCTTCGCCACAATGTGCATCGGCATGTTCATTGCGCTGCTGGACATCCAGATCGTCTCAGCGTCGTTGCGTGACATCGGCGGCGGACTCTCGGCCGGTACTGACGAAACGGCATGGGTGCAAACCAGTTACCTGATCGCCGAAATCATCGTGATTCCGCTGTCTGGCTGGCTGTCCCGAGTGTTCTCGACACGCTGGCTGTTCTGCGCTTCAGCGGTGGGCTTCACCCTGGCCAGCCTGCTCTGCGGTGCAGCCTGGAACATTCAGAGCATGATCGCCTTCCGTGCCCTGCAAGGGTTTCTCGGTGGTTCGATGATCCCGCTGGTGTTCACCACCGCGTTCTTTTTCTTCACCGGCAAGCAACGGGTGATCGCGGCGGCAACCATCGGCGCGGTGGCCTCATTGGCCCCGACCCTGGGGCCGGTAATCGGCGGGTGGATTACCGATGTTTCCTCGTGGCACTGGCTGTTCTACATCAATCTGGTGCCGGGGATATTTGTCGCGGTGGCGGTGCCGATGCTGGTGAAAATCGATCAGCCGGAATTGTCGCTGCTCAAAGGCGCCGACTACGTGAGCATGGTGTTCATGGCGCTGTTTCTCGGTTGCCTGGAATACACCCTCGAAGAAGGCCCGCGCTGGAACTGGTTCAGCGACAGCACGATTCTGACCACGGCATGGATCAGCGGCCTCGCCGGCCTGGCGTTCATCGGCAGAACCCTGCACGTCGCCAACCCGATCGTCGATTTACGCGCCTTGAAAGACCGCAACTTTGCCCTTGGCTGCTTCTTTTCGTTCGTCACCGGGATTGGCCTGTTCGCCACCATTTACCTGACGCCGCTGTTTCTCGGCCGGGTGCGTGGCTACGGTGCGCTGGACATTGGTCTGGCGGTTTTCTCCACCGGGGTGTTCCAGATCATGGCGATTCCGCTGTACGCCTTTCTGGCCAACCGCATTGATTTGCGCTGGATCATGATGATCGGCCTCGGGTTGTTCGCGTTGTCGATGTGGGATTTCAGCCCGATCACCCATGACTGGGGGGCTAAGGAATTGATGTTGCCGCAAGCGCTGCGCGGGATTGCCCAGCAACTGGCGGTGCCGCCAGCGGTGACGTTGACCTTGGGTGGTCTGGCACCGGCGCGGCTCAAACATGCTTCGGGGTTATTCAACCTGATGCGAAACCTGGGTGGCGCCATCGGTATCGCCGCGTGCGCGACCATTCTGAATGACCGCACCAACCTGCACTTCACCCGGTTGGCGGAAAACCTCAACAGCACCAATGAAGCACTGAATCAGTGGCTGTCCCAGGTCGGCAACAACTTCGCCACCCTCGGCCAAAGCGGTGACGCGGGCGTCACCGCCAGCCTGCATCAGCTGTGGCTGCTGACCTACCGCGAAGCGCAGACACAAACCTACGGCGACGCGTTCCTGATGATCATGGTCTGCTTCATCATCGCCACGGCGATGGTGCCCTTGATGCGTAAGGTGCAACCACCGGCCGCTCCCTCAGCAGACACTCATTGATCAGGCTTGAGGCATTTTGCGAAAGCCAACCGCCAGACGGTTCCACGCGTTGATGGTGGTAATCGCCACGGTCAGGTCGACCAGTTCCTTCGGGCTGAACTCGGACGCCGCCAGTTCGTAGTCTTCATCCGGTGCGTGAGTCTGGCTCAGCAGCGTCAGCGACTCGGTCCACGCCAGCGCTGCACGTTCACGCGGAGTGAAGAACGGCGTTTCACGCCAGGCCGACAGTGTGTACAGACGGCGCTCGTCTTCACCGCCCTTGCGGGCATCGGCGCTGTGCATATCCAGGCAGAAGGCGCAGCCGTTGATTTGCGAGGTACGCAGCTTGACCAGTTCGATCAAGGTCTTTTCCAGCGGCAACTTAGAAACAGCGGTTTCCAGCGCGATCATGGCTTTGAGTGCATCTGGGGAAGCGGTGTAGAAATCAATACGCGGTTGCATGGTGGGCTCCAGTCACAAAGGGTGTGGAGCTAAGTTAATCCCGCACTGACCTGCAGCAAATAGCCAATTACCGGGAAGATGAGGATGCCAATGGGCGGGGTTGAAAATAATCTATATGGGTAATTGCCATCACCGCACCGACACCACTAGAATGCGATTCATTCTTGATAACGCGGCCGGGATGCCGGAAACGAGTACCTCCTGCCCATGTCGTCCTCATCCGAAATGCCTTTGCCACCGGCTATCTCGCCGAATTCCGAATCGCGTTGTTACCTGGAATCCTTGTTGTGGCAAATGCCGGAACAGGCGCGCGAAGCCTTTCTGCTCGCCCAGATTCATGGACATGGCCGCGCCCGGATCGCAGCGCGGCAGTCGGCGCACAAAAAACCGCTGACCCGTCGACAAACCCTGGCTTATCTAGCCTTGCTGTTGATCGCCGGCCCCGTCGGCATGATTTGGCAACATGCGCCGTTCGAGTACTGGAACAGTCATGACCGTACCCTGGTCGGCGCACAGCTTGTTGGCCAGGCGCCTGCTGCCGACTCACTCGACTGCACCCGCGCCCATGACCTTCGAGCCCCTACGCTCGGTTGCGCAGCCACTGCAAAAATCCCTTCTTCTGCACAACCCTAGGCGCTTCCTGGGTCAACGTCTGAGCCTTGTTCAAGCGGAAATCCAGCAACGCCTTCATCGCTTCGCCGATGTCATGCCGCGCATCCAGGCACGGTTTGAGGTATTCCTTCTCTATCCGGTACAAGCTGCAGAACGTCTTGGCGCTGAAGTCCGCCGGTAGCGCCGTATCGGACAAAATCCCACCCTCGCCGATTACCTCACCCGGGCCCATGCGCCCGGATTCGAACTTGACCCCGCCGCGGCTCAGTTCCACCGACACGACGCCGGATTCGATGATGAACAAATGATCGCTGACCTCCCCCGCCGGCAGGATCATTTCACCGGCGCGGAAGTTTTGAAGTTTCATGTTCTGGCTGAAGGTTTCTTTCTCTTCCTGACGCAGGGTCGAGAAGATATTCGACGCATCCAGCAATGCCCGTGGCCGCGACAGGTTGGCAGGTGCATTGGGTTCGACGTTCGACAACAGGCTGACGCCGCTGGCCTGCAAGTGCCGGAACGCCAGGTCGAACAGCAGATTACGGACCATGCGTTTCTGATCCATGGAGACCACAAAACCACTGATTTCGTATTCCACTCCAGTGGCGCTGGAGCCTTTCAACGCTACACACGGCGCCGGTTTGTTCAACAGATAGCGGCACCCTTGCATCGCCCGTTCCAGCGCGTCGATCACCGTTTGCGGACGAGCGTGCGGGCTCAGTTGCAGGCTGATGGAGACGCCGAAAATGTCACTGGGCCGGCTGAAGTTGATGATTTTGGCCTTGGCCGCCAGGGAGTTGGGAATCACCGCCATGCTGCCCTGGGCCGTTTGCAGGCGCGTCGCGCGCCAGTCGATGTCGATGACCCGGCCTTCGGTGCCGTCGATGGAGATCCAGTCATCCAGTTGATAGGGTTTGGTGGTGTTGAGGACGATCCCGGAGAACACGTCGCTGAGGGTGCTTTGCAAGGCCAGGCCGACGATGATCGCCAATGCGCCGGAGGTTGCCAGCACCCCCTTGACCGGCAGATCGAGTACATAAGCCAACGCCGCGATGATCGCGATCAGGAAAATCACCGCGCCGAGCAAATCCTGCAGCAAGCGCCCGGTGTGCCCGACCCGTTGCATCATCACCGCGCCGATCAGCACCGTCAGCGTGCGCGCACCGAACAGCCACCAGCCGATCTGCAAGCCGGTGGCCGCCAGGTGCAGCGGGACGTTGTCGGCCCAGGGCGCCGTTTCCATGGGGTTCAGACCTTCGTTGAACAGCAGGACACTGAACAACGAGAAAATCACCAGCCGCACGACCAGTTTCCATTGACTGCCATTGGCACTGAACAGGCGCCACAGCCCCAGATCGATAAGGATCAAAATCATCGCGCAGATCAACGGGTGATCGGTAAGCAGTGACAGCATCAAGCAACTCCAGCAAGAACCAGTGGCGCGAAGATCTCACAGATTGTAGGAGCTGGCGAAGCCTGCGATCTTTTGGCGATCTAGAAAGATCAAAAGATCGTCCGAACGCGGCCCGAACCTTCGGCAGCTCCTACAAGGGGCGATGTGCGTCGGGGTTACTTGCTGTTGGTCAGCGCGTTGTAGCTGGTAAACAGGTTGCGGTAGTCCGGGATGTGGTTGGAGAACAAGGTGCCCAAGCCTTCCACGTCGTTGCGCCAGTCGCGATGCAGCTCACAGGCCAGGCCGAACCAGGTCATCAACTGCGCGCCGGAGGCCGACATGCGGTCCCAGGCCGATTGACGGGTCAGTTCGTTGAAGGTGCCGGAAGCGTCAGTCACCACGAACACCTCGAAGCCTTCAGCCAGCGCCGACAGCGCCGGGAACGCCACGCACACTTCGGTTACCACGCCGGCGATGATCAGTTGTTTCTTGCCGGTGGCCTTGATCGCCTTGACGAAGTCTTCGTTGTCCCAGGCATTGATCTGGCCAGGACGGGCAATGTACGGCGCGTCCGGGAACAGCGCCTTGAGCTCGGGCACCAGCGGGCCGTTGGGGCCGGTTTCGAAACTGGTGGTGAGGATGGTCGGCAACTTGAAGTACTTGGCCAGGTCAGCCAGGGCCAGCACGTTGTTCTTGAAACGGTCCGGCTCGATGTCGCGCACCAGAGAAAGCAGACCCGCCTGGTGATCGACCAACAGAACGGCGGCGTTATCCTTGTCGAGACGTTTGTAAGAGGTAGTCATGGGAGTAATCCTCGCTTTTTATCGATGCCGAGTGGAAGTCGGCGTGGGGTACCCGGTTAGCGCTGGGAGTCCAGCACTTCGTGTTCGTTCGCCACTTGCTGAGCCTTGAGATAGCTCTCGATCAGCAATTGATAATGCGGCATGGCCTGGGCGTAGACGGCCGCCCACTGCTCGGCGTCCGGACGGTTCCACGAGCCTTGCAGCTCAGAGAGCGTAGCCATGATGTCGATAGGCACCACCCCGGCTTGCGTCAATCGGGCAATTGTCAGATCAGTGGCCAGTTTCGAGTGGTTGCCGGAAGCGTCGACCACCGCAAACACTTTGTAGCCTTCATGCACCGCCGCGATGGACGGGAACGCCAGGCAAACGCTGGTCAGGGTGCCGGCGATCACCAGGGTTTTCTTGCCGGTCGCTTTGACTGCCGCGTGAAACTCAGCATTGTCCCAGGCGTTGATTTCACCTTTGCGTGCCACGTATTGAGCGTGCGGTGCTGCCTCGTGAATCTCCGGAATCAACGGCCCGTTCGGCCCTTGCGGTACGGAGGCGGTGGTGATCACCGGCATCTTCAGCAGGGTCGCGGCTTTGGCCAGGGCAATGGCGTTGGCGCGCAGTTGCGGCACGTCCATGTCCTTGACGATCTGGAACAATCCACTCTGGTGGTCGATCAACAGCATCGCGCTGTCGTTGGGATCGATGGTCGGTTTCTGGCCATTGAAGTTGGCCGCGTTGACGGTACTCATGTGCGTCTCCTCTTTCTTTCAGGCAACAGCCATCCCTGGCCCGGGAACCGGCCTACGCATCCTGTGTAGAGCGGGTTGTTGAACCTGTACGGGTTAACCGTGCATCTGGCCGAACCGACCGGACTGGAAGTCGGCGAAGGCCTGGTGAATCTCTTGCTCGGTGTTCATCACGAACGGACCGTGACCGACGATCGGCTCGTCGATCGGCTCGCCACTGAGCAGCAACACGACGGCATCGTTATTGGCTTCCAGGCTGAGCTGCTGGCCATTGCGTTCGAACAACGCCAACTGCCCTTCGCGCACCAGTTCCACCCCGTTGACCTGAACCGTGCCACGCAACACTACAAGTGCCGTGTTACGACCTTCGTGCAGGTCCAGGGTCAGCAACTTGCCGCCGTTGAGGCGCAGGTCCCAGACGTCAATCGGGGTAAACGTGTGTGCCGGGCCGGTGTGGCCGTCGAACTCACCGGCGATCAAGCGCAGGCTGCCGGCCTGGTCCTTGAGCGCGATGCTCGGGATGTCGCCATCGAGAATCGTCTGGTAACCGGCGTCGGCCATCTTGTCCTTGGCCGGCAGGTTGACCCACAGCTGCACCATTTCCAGGGTGCCGCCGGTTTTGGCGAAACCTTCTGAGTGGAACTCTTCGTGGAGAATCCCGGAGGCTGCGGTCATCCATTGCACGTCGCCTGGGCCGATCTTGCCGCCGCTGCCGGTGGAGTCGCGGTGTTCCAGTTCGCCCTTATAAACGATAGTCACAGTTTCGAAACCGCGGTGTGGATGCTGACCAACGCCACGACGCTCGGTGGTCGGGGTGAATTCAGCGGGACCGGCGTGATCGAGCAGCAAAAACGGGCTGATGTGCTTGCCCAGGTTGTCGTAGGAAAACAGCGTGCGAACCGGAAAACCGTCGCCGACCCAATGGGCCCGTGGGCTGGTGTAGATACCGATGATGTTTTTCATTCTGCCTCCGAATCTGGTGTGTGACGCGATGAACAAAGCTTAAAACTGAACCCTTTGATGCACTAGACTGCAAAAATCAGCCTTAGCGTTCTATCTGGAGAACGATGGTGGAAGACCTCAACACCCTCTACTACTTCACCCAAGTGGTGGAACACCACGGTTTCGCCCCGGCCGGTCGGGCGCTGGACATGCCCAAGTCGAAACTGAGCCGACGCATCGCCGAGCTCGAAGAGCGCCTCGGCGTACGCCTGCTGCACCGCACCAGCCGGCATTGTTCACTGACGGAAATCGGCCAGGCCTATTACCAGCGTTGCCTGGCGATGCGCGTGGAAGCGGAAAGCGCTGCCGAACTGATCGAACGCAACCGCTCCGAACCCCAGGGCCTGGTGCGCATCAGTTGCCCGACCGCACTGCTCAACTCCTGGGTCGGGCCGATGTTGACCCGCTACATGCTCAAGTACCCGCTGGTGGAGTTGTTCATCGAGAGCACCAACCGCCGGGTCGACCTGATCCACGAGGGGTTCGACATTGCCCTGCGGGTACGCTTTCCGCCGCTGGAAAACACCGACATGGTGATGAAGGTGCTGGGCAACAGCACCCAATGCCTGGTGGGCAGTCCGGCCTTCATGCCGCGCCTGTCATCACCGGCCTCCCCGGCCGACCTCAGCGGGTTGCCGAGTCTGCACTGGGGCGCGGCGCAGCGTGAATATCAGTGGGAATTGTTTGGGGCGCACGGCGCCAGCGCGGTGATTCGGCATGCGCCACGAATGGTCACCGATGACCTGTTGGCGTTGCGTCACGCCGTGGTGGCCGGGATCGGCATCGCTCACCTGCCCAGCGTGGTGGTGCGCGATGACATTGCCGCGGGCCGACTGGTGGAACTGGTGCCGGGCTGGGCACCCAAATGCGGGATCGTGCATGCCATCTTCCCTTCACGCCGTGGGCTGCTGCCGTCGGTACGCGCATTGATCGACTTTCTGGGCGAGGAATTCAGCCACAGCGATATTGCTTAGAAGCCCGTACACACCCCATGTAGCAGCTGGCGAAGCCTGCGTTCGGCTGCGCAGCAGTCGTAAAACTAGACAACGCGGTGTCTCAGGAAAACTTAAGATCACAAGATCGCAGCCTCGTTTCACTCGACAGCTCCTACAGGGGATTGCGAGGCTGCGATCTTTCGATTCATGACTTGCGGTAAACATTGCTTTGCCGATCCAGCGGTTTTTCTCATGGCTGCAGCCGGGGATACTCGTGCCCATTCCCACTGCAACCCTGGAGTCATTGATGTCTATTCCCGCATTCGGCCTTGGTACTTTTCGCTTGCAAGGCCAGGTGGTCATCGATTCGGTGAGCACCGGCCTGGAACTGGGCTATCGAGTCATCGATACCGCGCAAATCTACGAGAACGAAGCCGAGGTCGGCGAGGCGATTGCCGCCAGTGGCATCGCCCGTGACGAGTTGTTCATCACCAGCAAGATCTGGGTTGCCAACTTCGCCGGGGATCGCCTGATCGACAGCCTCAAGGAAAGCCTGTTAAAGCTGCAAACCGACTACCTGGACCTGACCCTCATCCATTGGCCATCTCCGGAAGATCAGGTGCCGGTCGAGGAATTCATGGCCGCCCTGCTCGAAGCCAAACAACTGGGCCTGACCCGGCAGATCGGTGTGTCCAACTTCACCGTCGACCTGATGAAACAGGCGATCGCCGCGGTCGGTGCCGAACACATCGCGACCAACCAGATCGAATTGCATCCCTACCTGCAAAACCGCAAGGTCGTCGAATTCGCGCAGAGCCAGGGCATCCAGATCACCTCGTACATGACCCTCGCTTACGGCGAAGTGCTGAAAGACCCGGTGATCCAGCAGATCGCCGATCGCCTGCAGGCGACGCCGGCAGATGTCACGTTGGCTTGGGCCATGCAACTGGGTTACGCCGTGATTCCCTCGTCGACCAAACGCACCAACCTGCAAAGTAACCTGCACGCCCGCACACTGGCCTTGAGCGACGCCGACATGGCGCTGATCGCGGGTCTTGATCGTGACCATCGACTGACCAGCCCCAAAGGTCTCGCGCCCCACTGGGATTAAGCGTCAGTCTCGCTTGAGGCTCTGATCAAGGCGTGCCATGGCGTGCTGCAATTGATCGACGGCCTCGTTGATCAACGCCGCGCGCCCCTCGGCGCAGGCACGTTCCAGATGTTCGCAGCACTCGATCAATCGTTTTGCACGAACCATCCGCGCACCACCTTTGATGCGGTGCGCCAGGTCTTGCAGCCGGTGACGATTGCCACTGACGTGCGCTGCCAGCAGATCATCGCGATCGTAGCGATTGGTCTCGGCCAGTTCGCGCAACAACTGATTGATCAGCGTCCGGTCTTCACCGACGTAGAGCTCCAGGCCGGTCAAGTCGATCTCGGACGTTGCTTGCTCTTCAACCGGCGCTGGCGGCTCATTCACAAATCGGGACGCCAGCCAGGCACTCAAATCGGCCAGCCGGATCGGTTTGAACAGACAGTCGTCCATGCCCGCTTCAAGGCAACGGATCTTTTCCTCCGGCTGCGCATTGGCGCTAAACCCAAGAATCAGCGTGGGTGGCAAGCCATTTGCGCGCTCTTCATCGCGTATCGCACCCGCCAATTCATAACCATTGACCACCGGCATGTTGCAATCGGTGATGACCAAATCGAGCTCATGCTCGCGCCACTGCGCAAGACCACGCTCGCCATCCTCAACCTCCAGCACCTGATGCCCCAGGTAGCTCAGCTGCCGTGAGAGCAACAATCGATTGGCCGGGTAATCGTCGACCACCAGAATCCTCAGCAGCCGAGTGGGCACCTGCAGTCCGCTATCGGTCCGCTCGCTGCAGGCCAACGGTTGCAACGCAATCAGATCAAGGCTGATGTCGACCTGCGTACCCAGTCCGAGGACGCTGTCGAGCTGCAATCGGCCGCCCATCATTTCGCACAGAGTGCGGCTGATCACCAGTCCCAGACCGGAACCATTGTGGCCTGACTGCTGGCTGTTACCGGCCTGCACGAACGGGCTGAACAGTCGTTGCTGATCGACCACACTGACACCGATGCCGCTGTCCTCGATACGCACACTGACTGCCAGATGCCCCGACACACCGGGCTCTACTCGCAGTGTCAGACTCACCTCACCTTCACGGGTGAACTTGATCGCGTTGCTCAGCAGATTGGACAGCACCTGCTTGAAGCGCGTGGGGTCGACTAACACGTCACGATCGCTGTGCTCGGGCAATTCGACCCGCCACTGCAAGTTCTTCTGCCGTGCCAGGCCTTCGAAAACCCGGCACACCGACGCCACCAGCGTGCGTAGATTGGCCCGCTCTGGGGTCAGCGACAAATGCCCGGACTCGATGCGGGCGATGTCCAGGATATCGCCGATCAACGCCAGCAATTGCTGCGCGGCATTGGATGCCACTTCGATGGCGGAGCGATCAGTGAAGCCCTCTTCCGCTCGCTTCAGCGCCAGTTCGAGCATGCCGATCAGGGCATTCATCGGTGTGCGGATTTCATGACTCATGGTCGCCAGGAAGGTGGTTTTGGCACGGTTGGCATCGTCGGCGGCGTTCTTGGCATCCTGCAATTGCCCGAGCAGTTGCTGGCGTTGAGTTATCTGCCGACGCTGCCAGGCTATCCAGGCCAGTGCGAGCAACAGCAAAGCGCCTGCAGCGGCAAACGCCTGGAGAATGCCTTGGCGATGACGCAGCCAGTAGCTGTCATCAACCACCACATCATTGCTCCAGCGGACTAACAGCTCATCCATCTCCTGGGGCGAAATGCTCAGCAGTGCCTTGTTCAGAATCGAGTGCAACTCCAGCGCACCACGGTTGGTGGCCAGAGCGATACGCGCCGGCTCATCACCCACGGTGCTGCTGATCCGCAGACGCTCGCGGTATTGCCGGGTAATCAGATACCGAGCCACGATCAATGAGCTGACTGCCCCGTCGGCCTGGCCCTTGATCACCCATTCCAGACCCTGCGCCGGACTCTGCACTTCGACCAGACGCACATTGGGCGCCCGAGCGCGAATGAACCCGAGCAACGGATGACCGCGATAAATCGCCAGGCGTTTACCGGCCATGTCATCCAGAGTCCTGGGGCTTCCCGGGGTGGTCGCACTGACCAGTACAAACGGATTGTTCAAGTAGGCCCGAGTGAAACGCAGTTCGACTTCGCGCTCCATACTGGGCGTGACCACAGGTAATACGTCGATCTTGCCGTCCTTGAGTTGCTGAATCTGCTGATCGAGGGAGTTACCCCGCTGCACCTTGAAGGTCAAGCCGCTGCGCTGGCTGATCAGCGTCAACAATTGCGCGGTCAACCCACTGAGTTGTCCCTGTGCATCGTAAAAAGTCAGGGGGGCAAAGCTCTCGACGGCACCCACTTCCACCGTCGGATGTTGATCCAGCCAACGTTGCTCACTGGCGCTCAAACGTACTCGCTCTTGACCCGCCATGTTGGCTCTTCCGGCACTCCAGCGCTGCTCGATGGCCGTGCGTTGATCCATGGAAATCGCCGCCAGAGTCTTATCGACAATGCTCTTCAGACGAGGGTTGCCCCGGCTGAGGGCAAAGCCGAACGGATTGGCGTCCAGGCCGGAAGGCCCCACGAGGCGTACGTTACTGAGGTAGTTGTTATTGATGAGGTAATTGGCGCTGATGAAGTCCCCGAGGTACACATCATCCTGCCCGAACGCCACCGCCCCGATCGCGTCGAGTGCCGAGGGGTAGCGTTGCAAACTCGCATCGGGATAGAAGGCTTCGACAGTCTGCGCCTGCAGATAGTCATCGACCATGGCGATGCGTTTGCCAGCGAGGTCGACGGGCATCCAGTCGTCCAGGCGGGTAACCAGCATCGGCTGATCTTCGGCATAGGCACAGGATCGGGTCAGCTCGGGGTCAGCCGCCTCGAAGTTGTTGGACGTGCCGAGCAGGTCCAGATCATCGCGTTTGAGCGCATCCATGGCCGCCTCGCGCGTGCGATAACGAAGCACGTCGATTTTTACGTGCAGCAGTTGCCCCAACAGTGCGGCATAGTCTGCGGTGATGCCTTCCAGCTCATCAACGTTTCGCGTGATCTCGAACGGCGGGTAGTCCGGCCCCGACACCCCGAGGCGCAAGACTCGTTTGCCGCGCAACCACTGCCAGTCTTTTTCATCCAGCTGGACCTGATAACCCTCCACCGCGGAACGCCCCAGCACATGTAAAAGCTTTGGCTCATCGGCCGCCGTCACCGGTGCTCCCAGTCCACAGAACAGCAACAGAGCCCACAAACAATCGCGCATGATCGGGCTCACTCAGATCAGATGATTACGCTTGGCAAAATCCCTCAGGTACACCGCTGATTCCACGTTGAGTTTTCCAACCACACGGGTCTTGTAGGTGCTGACGGTCTTGTGACTCAAGTGCATGATTTCAGCGATCGCCTTGTTACTGATGCCCCGGGCCAGATGCTGAAAAATCGTCAGTTCCCGGTCAGAGAGTTTATCGATCATCTGCTGTTCACTGCGTTGCATCGAAGTCAGCGACACCGACGCCGAGGGCAGCTGGGCGAAATAGGTGTAACCGGCCATCACGGCCTGCACGGCTTTGTGCAAATGCTGCAAGTCATTGGACTTGGCGACATAGGCCGCGGCACCGGCGTGCATGCAACGATCCTGATAAAACATGGGCTCCTGGGAGGTAAAGACCAGTACTCGGCATGGCACCTCACTGGCTTTGATCCGCGCCAGCACATCCAGCCCGTCGAGCGAGGGCATCACCAGATCCAGTACCACCAGATCAGGCTTGTGTTCGCGGATCTTCGGCAAGACCTCATTACCACACGCCGCCTCGTATATCTGCTTGAAACCCTCCTGCACCAGTACGATTTTGACTGCGGCGCGAACCACCGGATGATCGTCCACAATCAGCACTGACTTCATGGCAACTCCCTGTGCAACAAAAACGACGATTGAGCAATCAATGCCCATAAGCCCGGCCCGGCCCGGTTGAACGTACTGGCTGCGCAAAGACTTTTGCATGGAAAACCGGGCGCAACTACCTGACAGAAATGACAGTGCCGACGAACGGTAGACGAGGGTCGATGATCGCCATCAGCCGCGCAATGGACGCCAGATCAGGCAGCGTTGCGTGACTCACCTCAACCGTCTGTTGAACGCAGGCAGGAATGGGCGGCAGTTGCGCCAGCTGACCGTCATAGATCAAGGCGTGATGAACCTGTTGGTTATCAAGGAAAAAATCGAACAGGTTCAACGCCCCGCCCGCCAGCGAGGCATTGATGACCACCAGATCAAATGGCTCGCAACTGTATTCGACCAGGGTCAACAGCTCTTCAAGGCTGTGCACCGGTGCTATCCGGTAGTAGTCGAGTTGATTGAACAGTCGCTCGACCTTCATGCGGTGAAAATGCAACTCGTCGGCGATCAGGATACGTAAGGCTTTGTTCGACAACGTGGGCCCCCAGGAGAGTGTCAGATTCGTGAGGGCGCAAGGCTACGGAAGACCCGTCGAGCTTTCTGTAGGACTTTTCCTAAATGTGCACGCTTTATTGCCAGCCAAACCGGCGGATATAGAACCCTTTCACCGCCTGAGTCAGCGCCATGTACGCCAGCAGAATCACCGGCAGGAACACGAAGTACAGCGACGGCAGCGCCTGCAATTTGAAGTAGTGCGCCAGCGGTCCCATCGGCAGGAAGATGCCGACGGCCATGATGATTCCAGTCATCACCATCAGTGGCATCGCCGCCCGGCTTTGCAGGAACGGGATTTTCGGCGTGCGGATCATGTGCACGATCAGCGTCTGGGTCAGCAGCCCGACCACGAACCAGCCGGACTGGAACAGGGTTTGATGGTCCGGGGTATTGGCGTCGAAGACGTACCACATCAAGGCAAACGTGGTGATGTCGAAGATCGAGCTGATCGGTCCGAAAAACAGCATGAAGCGCCCGACGTCCGCCGGCTGCCAGCGCTGTGGTGTTTTCAGCATTTCTTCATCGACGTTATCGAACGGGATGGCGATCTGCGAAATGTCATAGAGCAGGTTCTGCACCAGCAGGTGCATCGGCAGCATCGGCAGGAACGGGATGAACGCACTGGCCACCAGCACCGAGAACACGTTGCCGAAGTTCGAGCTGGCGGTCATTTTGATGTACTTGAGCATGTTGGCGAAGGTCCGTCGCCCTTCCAGTACGCCCTCCTCCAGCACCATCAGGCTTTTCTCCAGCAGGATGATGTCCGCCGCTTCCTTGGCGATGTCGACGGCGCTGTCCACCGAAATGCCGATGTCGGCGGTACGCAGGGCTGGCGCGTCGTTGATGCCGTCACCCATGAATCCGACCACATGACCGTTGCCCTTGAGCAAACGCACGATGCGTTCCTTGTGCGACGGGGTGAGTTTGGCGAAAACGTTGGTGGTCTCCACCGCCACCGCCAGTTCGGCGTCGCTCATGCGCTCGATGTCGTTACCCATCAACAGCCCCTGCTGCTCCAGGCCGACTTCGCGGCAAATCTTCGCGGTCACCAATTCGTTGTCGCCGGTCAGCACTTTCACGGCCACGCCGTGAGCGGCAAGGGCTTTGAGGGCCGGTGCGGTGCTTTCCTTCGGTGGATCGAGAAACGCCACGTAACCGATCAGCGTCAGCGCCTGTTCATCCGCCAGGCTGTAGGTATCGCGCCCTTCAATCATCGGCCGCGCTGCAACCGCCACCACGCGCAAGCCTTCGGCGTTGAACGATGCGGTGACCTGACGAATCCGCGCCAGCAGTTCATCGCTCAGTGCTTCATCGACCTCGCCGTGACGCACCCGCGTGCACACCGCCAGCACTTCTTCCACCGCGCCCTTGCAGATCAGCAGGTGCGAATGATTGCGCTCGGCGACCACCACCGACATGCGTCGGCGAGTGAAGTCGAACGGGATCTCGTCGACCTTGCGAAACGCCGTGCCGACTTTCAGTTCACGGTGGACTTCCACGTGTTCGAGCACCGCCACATCCAGCAGATTTTTCAGCCCGGTCTGGTAGTAGCTGTTGAGGTAGGCCATTTCCAATACGTCATCGGAATCGTTGCCCCAGACATCGACGTTACGCGCCAGGAAGATTTTGTCCTGAGTCAGGGTGCCGGTCTTGTCGGTGCACAGCACGTCCATCGCGCCGAAGTTCTGGATCGCATCGAGGCGTTTGACGATGACTTTTTTGCGCGACAGGAACACCGCGCCTTTGGCCAGGGTCGAGGTGACGATCATCGGCAGCATTTCCGGGGTCAGCCCCACGGCAATCGACAGCGCGAACAGCAACGCTTCGGTCCAGTCGCCCTTGGTGAAGCCGTTGATGAACAGCACCAGCGGTGCCATGACGAACATGAAACGGATCAACAGCCAGCTGACTTTGTTGACCCCGGTCTGGAATGAGGTGGGTGCGCGATCGGTGGCGCCAACTCGCTGGGCCAAGGCGCCGAAATAGGTGTTGTTGCCGGTGGTGAGAATCACCGCCATGGCCGTGCCGGACACCACGTTGGTGCCCATGAACAGGATGTTGTCGAGGTCCAGCGGGTTGCGGGTGTCACTGTCCTGCTGACGGGGGAATTTTTCCACCGGCATCGATTCGCCGGTCATCGCGGCCTGGCTGACGAACAAATCCTTGGCGCCGAGCACCCGGCAATCGGCGGGAATCATGTCGCCGGCCGACAATACGATCAGATCGCCCGGCACCAGTTGCTTGATCGGCAGCTCGGTACGTTGCGCATCCCGACGCAACACCGTGGCGGTGTTGCTCACCATTGCCTTGAGCGCGTCGGCGGCCTGGTTGGATTTGGTTTCCTGCCAGAAGCGCAGCAAGGTCGAGAGCACCACCATGGAGAAAATCACGATGGCGGCTTTCATGTCTTCGGTCAGCCAGGAGATGACCGCGAGCAAGGTCAGCAGCAGGTTGAACGGGTTTTTGTAGCAGTGCCACAGGTGCGTCCACCAGGGCAGAGGCTGTTCGTGCTCGACTTCGTTGAGGCCGAATTGCACGCGCAGTGCATCGGCTTCCAGTTCGCTCAGGCCATCGGTGTGGCTGCCGAGGTTGTCCAGCAATTGGCCGGTGTCGCTGTTGGCGGCGCTCACCAGGGTTTGCGCCAGGGTGGGCGGTACCTCGCGGCTGACCGTGGTGTCGGTGAAGTTTTCCAGCAGCGCCAGTCGACGGAAGTGTCGGGCGATGTGGCGGGTGCGCAGGAATCCGGCGAAGAATTCTTTGAGCAGGGTCAGGTTCATGGCAGTTCCCCCAGGGTCAGCCGGGAAACCGTCGAGCAGGCGTGTCGATGCGCCGCGATGACGACACACAGTCGAACATCACGCACGGTTCAGCGTCGATGAGAGGGACGTCGGGACACGGACCAGGACTGGCCGCGTTCGGGATGCCGCTGCTCGCTTGTCGGCGAGAAAACGGCACAAAAAAGTTGCGCGTTATCTTGCCGGGAAGGTGCCGGTTATCGAAACCGGCCGACTACTGTCACTCGAACAAGTACCCACTGTGGGTCTCCGCTATTGATTGAAAACGCGCGAAGCTTACGCCCCGATTTCTGGAGAGTAAACGAAGCAAAGGCGTCTGGAGGGGGAATCGCGGGGTTCTTCAGGAAGGGTTCAGGATTCGGGATTTGTGCTGTTCTTCAGGGCCTCTTCGCGAGCAAGTCGAATCGTCGCACCGCCGCTCCCACACTCGAACTGCGAACACAGATCAAAATGTGGGAGCGGGCTTGCTCGCGAAGTCTGACTATCAGGCGCAAACAATCTTAGCTGGCAGTCGCCAACAACAAATCCACCACCGAACGGCCATGCCCACGGTTCTTGCCATGGTCATACAGCGAACCGGCAATCTCATCGGCGCGAATCGGCAGGATCGACAGCAAGGTGTCGCTCAAGCCGTGGCTGGCCTGGCAGAAGCCCTGCATATAGATGCCGGCCTTGCAGCGCTCGTCAGTGATCAGTTTGTAATTACGGTCTACCTCGAAGTCACCCAGGTACTGCTCCAGCGGCGCCAGCAGTTTGCGGTGCATCTGGCGCTCGTAACCGGTGGCCAACACCACGGCGTCGTAATGACGGACCGTGACTTCACCGGTGGCGTTGTTGCGCACGGCCAACTCGATGCCGCGCTCGGTGGCGGTGGCTTTTTCGATAGTGGTCAGGGTACGGAACGCATGGCGCGCAATGCCCGAGACTTTCTGGCGATAGAAGATGCCGTAGATGCGTTCTATCAGGTCGATGTCCACCACCGAATAGTTGGTGTTGTGGTACTCGTTGACCAGACGCTCGCGCTCGCTGCTTGCCTGCTGGAACACCAGATCAGTGAACTCCGGCGAGAACACTTCGTTGACGAAGGGGCTGTCGTCCGCCGGTTTCAGGGCCGAGCCACGCAGGATCATGTCCACCTGCACCGACGGGAAGCTGTCGTTCAAATCGATGAACGCTTCCGCCGCGCTCTGCCCGCCACCGATGATCGCGATGCTCATCGGCTGGTTGTTCACGCACGGCTGCTTGGCCATCTGCGCCAGGTACTGGGAGTGGTGGAACACCCGGCTGTCACCCTTGAGCGCCTTGAAGGCTTCGGGAATGCGTGGTGTCCCGCCGGCACTGACCACCACCGAACGGGCGGTGCGAACGTGCTGCTGACCCTGGGTATCACGCGAGATCACCCGCAGCGCTTCGACCTGCTGGTTGTGCAACACCGGCTCGATGGTCAGCACTTCTTCGCCGTAGCGGCTCTGCTCGGCAAATTGCCCGGCGACCCAGCGCAGGTAATCGTTGTACTCCATGCGGCACGGATAAAAGGTGCCCAGGTTGATGAAGTCCACCAGACGACCGTGGTGCTTGAGGTAGTTGACGAAGGAGTACGGGCTGGTCGGGTTGCGCAATGTCACCAGGTCCTTGAGGAAGGAGATCTGCAACTCGCTCTGGGTCACCAGGGTGTTGCCGTGCCAGCGGTAGTCGGCCTGCTTGTCGAGAAACAGAACATCCAGCTCGCCCTGACTCGGCCCGCGCTCTTGCAGAGCGATGGCCAGCGCCAGGTTCGAAGGGCCGAAACCGACGCCGATCAGGTCGTGAACGATGGGCGATGCAATTGCCTGTGTCATTTCCAGTGTCCTCTGGATGAACCCCTCAACAAGGGGAATAAGCCTAAGTGACCTGATGCAGGACAGCAGGTCGTCTGTTGAGTAGGAACGAGGACAATGAAAAAAAATTTAGAGAGAAGAGATCAGTGGGCGTCCCACTGCCGCATCCGCACGCGGCAATGCTTCATGGCATTGACGATGTGCTTCTCCACCAGCGCGCGCGAAATACCAAGGTGCTCAGCAATTTCCGGATGCGACAGACCTTCGATCTTGCGCAGCAGGAAACTCTCGCGGCACAACCGGGGTAATTCAGCCAACGCACGCTGGAGCATCTCCAGGCGTTGGCCATGATCGAGGCTGTGATGAGGGGATGGGGTGAAGTAGCGCTCTTCGTTGTCGAGCACTTCCAGCGACTCGACCTGACGCAGGGCATTGCGCCGATGGTCGTCGATCACCAGATTGAGCGCGGTGCGATACAGGAACGCCCGAGGCTGCTCGATCGGCGTGTCGCTGGAGCGCTCCAATACCCGCAGATAAGCGTCATGCACCACATCTTCGGCCACCTGACGGTTGCCCAGCTTGGCGTTCAAAAAACACACCAGCTCGCGATAGTAGTTTTCCAACATGACTCCCGGCCGCAGGGGTGCGGTTTCTGTCCTTGAGCCAGATCGGCGACCGCCGAAATAGGCAGTGGCACGATAGTGGCAGTTTGAGGTGCGTAATTTATAGTAATTCTCATATAGATTTAAAGTATTGCTTCACCTTGCCTGACAAATAGTCTTGGGCTACACGTGTAACGCTATGTGTCCGCGCCTAAATTCCCCGGTACGTTCATCGTTTACAGGACAGCTCCCCGTCTCTGTCGGTCCCCCGACAGCGCTCTGCTGTTGCCCGATTTTGTGCGCAGGCTGAGCGACGGGCCGATATTCATTGGCCGGAACCCTGCATGAAACGTCCCCGACAGACCCGACGCGCCCTGCTTGTAGCACTTTGTCTGATTCCCGTTATCGCCGTGGCCGCCTGGCAGATCGTCCCGCCCGGTCGTGACCAGTTCGCCACCGTGCAGGTCACCCGCGCCGACATCGAAAGCAGCGTCACGGCCCTGGGCACCCTGCAACCTCGACGTTATGTCGACGTCGGTGCCCAGGCGTCCGGGCAGATCCACAAGCTCCACGTGGAAGTCGGCGATGTGGTCAAGGAAGGCCAGTTGCTGGTGGAGATTGATCCGTCCACTCAACAGGCCAAACTCGACGCTGGGCGTTTCTCCATCGAAAACCTCAAGGCACAGCTGCAGGAACAACGGGCGCAGCACGATCTCGCCCGGCAGAAATTCCAGCGTCAGCAAAACCTCAAGGCCGGTGGCGCCACCCGCGAAGAAGACGTGCAGACCGCCGAGGCCGAACTGCGCGCCACCCAAGCCCGCATCGACATGTTCCAGGCGCAGATCCGCCAGGCCCAGGCCAGCCTGCGCAGTGATCAAGCGGAACTGGGTTACACCCGAATCTATGCGCCCATGAGCGGAACCGTCGTTGCACTCGACGCCCGGGTCGGCCAGACCCTCAACGCCCAGCAACAAACGCCACTGATTCTGCGCATCGCCAAGTTGTCGCCGATGACCGTCTGGGCCGAGGTGTCGGAAGCCGATATCGGTCACGTCAAACCCGGGATGACGGCCTGGTTCACCACCCTCAGCGGCGGCAACCGTCGCTGGAACAGCACCGTGCGGCAAATTTTGCCGGTGCCGCCCAAGCCATTGGACCAGACCAACCAGGGCGGCGGCAGCCCCGCCAGTTCGAGCAAAAGCGGCAGTGCTCGCGTGGTGTTGTACACCGTGTTGCTCGACGTCGATAACGCCGACAATGCGCTGATGGCGGAAATGACCACCCAGGTCTTCTTCGTTTCGGATCAGGCGAAAAACACCCTGACTGCGCCTGTCGCGGCGTTGCAGGCGGGCACTGAAGCGAATATGCAAATTGCCCAGGTCGTCGCCAAAAACGGCAGCATCGAGCAGCGCGACGTCCGCACCGGCATCAGCGATCGCCTGCGGGTGCAGATCCTCGACGGTTTGCAGGAAGGCGATCACCTGTTGATCGGCCCGGCCGACGGGAGTGGCGGCTGAATGCTGACGCCCCTGATCGACCTGTACGACATCCGCAAAGCTTACGGCGGCGGCGATTCACCGGAAGTTCACGTACTGCGCGGCATCGACCTGTCGATCCACGCCGGGGAATTCGTGGCGATCGTCGGTGCTTCCGGCTCCGGCAAGTCGACGCTGATGAACATCCTCGGCTGCCTCGACCGTCCGACCTCAGGCGAATACCGTTTCGCCGGGGAAAACGTTGCCGCACTCGACAGCGACGAACTGGCCTGGCTGCGCCGCGAAGCATTCGGTTTTGTGTTCCAGGGTTATCACCTGATCCCGTCCGGTTCGGCCCAGGAAAACGTCGAGATGCCGGCCATCTATGCCGGCACTCCGGCCGCCGAACGCCACGCCCGCGCTGCCACCCTGCTCGACCGCCTCGGGCTGGCCTCGCGTACCGGCAATCGTCCGCACCAGCTCTCCGGCGGCCAGCAACAACGGGTGTCCATCGCCCGCGCCTTGATGAACGGCGGCCACATCATCCTCGCCGACGAACCCACTGGCGCCCTCGACAGCCACAGCGGTGCCGAGGTCATGACCTTGCTCGACGAACTGGCGAGCCAGGGCCACGTGGTGATCCTCATCACCCACGACCGCGAAGTCGCGGCACGGGCCAAACGCATCATCGAAATTCGCGACGGGCTGATCATCAGCGACAGCGCCCGGGACAACCCCGAAGCGCAGACCTCGGCCAACCCTGGCGCGCTGCAAGCGGTGGATCTGCGCAAGCGCCTGAGCGAAGGCGCGGAAGCCACCGGGGCCTGGAAAGGCGAACTGGTCGATGCGGTGCAAGCCGCGTGGCGGGTGATGTGGATCAACCGTTTTCGCACCGCGCTGACGCTGCTCGGGATCATCATCGGCGTCGCGTCGGTGGTGGTGATGCTGGCGGTCGGTGAAGGCAGCAAGCGTCAGGTGATGGCGCAAATGGGTGCGTTCGGCTCCAACATCATTTACCTCAGCGGCTCGTCACCAAACCCGCGAACGCCGCAGGGCGTCGTCACCCTGGATGACGTCGCGGCGGTGGGAAGCCTGCCGCAGGTGACACGGATCATGCCGGTCAACGGTCAAGAGGCCGGGGTGCGCTTCGGCAACCTCGACCACTTGAGTTACGTCGGCGGCAACGACACCAACTTCCCGGCGATTTTCAACTGGCCGGTGGTGGAAGGCAGCTACTTCACTCAGGACGATGAACGCAACGCAGCAGCCGTCGCAGTCATCGGCCACAAGGTGCGGACCAAGTTGCTCAAGGACGTCACTAACCCGATCGGCCAATACATCCTGATTGAGAACGTGCCGTTCCAGGTGGTCGGCGTGCTCGCGGAAAAAGGCGCCAGCTCCGGCGACTCCGACAGCGACGACCGCATCGCCATCCCCTACTCCGCCGCCAGCATCCGACTGTTCGGCACCCACAACCCCGAATACGTGGCCATCGCCGCTGCCGATGCGCGCAAGGTCAAAGAGACGGAAAAAGCCATCGAGCAATTGATGCTGCGCCTGCACAACGGCAAGAAGGATTTCGAACTGACCAACAACGCGGCAATGATTCAGGCCGAGGCACGCACGCAAAATACCCTGTCGCTGATGCTCGGCTCGATTGCCGCGATTTCGTTGCTGGTGGGCGGGATCGGTGTGATGAACATCATGCTCATGACCGTGCGCGAACGGACTCGGGAGATCGGTATCCGCATGGCCACCGGTGCCCGCCAGCGGGACATCCTGCGCCAGTTCCTCACCGAAGCGGTGATGCTTTCGGTGGTCGGCGGGCTCGCCGGGATTGCCCTGGCGCTGATCGTCGGCGGTGTGCTGATCCTCAGCGAAGTCGCCGTCGCGTTCTCCTTGATAGCGGTACTCGGCGCCTTCGGCTGCGCCCTGGTCACCGGTGTTGTCTTCGGCTTTATGCCGGCCCGCAAAGCTGCCCGACTCGACCCGGTCACGGCCCTTACCAGTGAATGATCGATCTATGAAGCCGCAACTCAGCCTGCTGACCCTCTGCCTGTTGCTCGGCGCCTGCGGCAGTCCCGCCCAGCGCCCGGACAGCGGCATTCAGCCGCCCTCTTCCTGGCAATCGCCGCACACCGAAAGCGCCTCACGCAGCAACCTGCAATGGTGGACGCAGTTCGGCAGCCCGCAGCTGGATCGCCTGATCGAACAGGCGCGGGTCGGCAGTTACGATCTGGCCGCTGCTATCGCTCGGGTGCGTCAAGCGCAAGCCGACACCGTGATTGCCGGTGGCTCGCTGCTGCCGGAGGTCAAGGCCGGCCTGAACGCCAATCGGCAGAAACTATTGCGCGGCAACGGCTACAGCCAGCTCGATGCCGACGGCGATAACAAGGCCGTCGATTACTTTAACGCCAACCTCAGCGCCACTTACGAAATCGACTTCTGGGGCGGCCAACGCGCCTCCCGCGACAGTGCGCAATTCGGCTTGCAGGCCAGCGAATTCGATCAGGCGACGGTGGAGTTGACGCTGCTCAGCGGCGTCGCCAACAGCTACGCACAAAGCGTGTCGTTAGGTGAGCAAAGTCGCATCGCCGAGCTGAATCTGGCGAACGCGCAGAATGTTTTGAAACTGGTGCAGACGCGTTTTGATTCAGGCTCGGCAACCGCGCTGGAACTGGCGCAGCAGAAGAGCCTGGTCGCCGCGCAACAACGGCAATTGCCGCTGGTGCAGCAACAAGCTCAGGACGCACAGATCAGCCTTGCCGCCCTGCTCGGCCGGCCGGTGCAGGCATTGTCTTTGGGTCAGGAACACTTTGATCAATTGTCATGGCCGACCATTGGCGCTGGCCTGCCCAGCGAGCTGATCAGTCGTCGCCCGGACATCGCCCGCGCCGAAGCGCAATTGGCCGCTGCACAAGCCGACGTCACCGTCGCCCGTGCCGCCATGCTACCGAAGGTCACGTTGAGCGCGGAACTCGGATCGGGCGCGGATCGTGCGGCGGACATGCTGCGCAATCCTTTCTACAACCTCACCGCCGGATTGCTCGCGCCGGTCTTCAACAATGGTCGCCTGAGCGCCGAGCGCGATAAAGCCACGGCCCGTCAGGAAGAACTGTTGGAGACGTACCGCGGGGCGATCATCAACGGCTTCGCCGATGTGGAAAAAGCGTTGAACAGCATTCGCGGTCTGGACGAACAGCGGCAGTGGCAAGGTGAAGAACTGAACCAGGCGCAGACCGCGTTCAACATTGCGCAAAGCCGCTATCAGGCCGGTGCCGAGGATTTGCTGACGGTGCTGGAGACACAGCGCACGCTGTATGCGGCGCAGGATTTGAATGTGCAGCTGCGGTTGTCGCGGTTGCAAGCGAGTATTGCGTTGTACAAGGCGCTGGGTGGCGGGTGGCAGACTTTGTAATTTGCGGCGCCAGTGAGTACGCCATCGCGAGCAAGCTCGCTCCCACAGGGTTTTATGTGTGCCGCATATTTTGGGCACGACGCATAACCTGTGGGAGCCGAGCTTGCTCGCGATTGAACGATGACGCGGTTTTATTGATTAACTGGTAATCGGTTTAGCCTTCAAATGCCGTGCATACCAAGGCCGCTGCGGCACTTTGCGGAACAGATCCGCCAGTTTCTTCTCGTCGTCACCAAAGGTAATCCGCAACGCCAGCTTCATGGTTTCCGGGTCCATCTCCACCGACTTGCCGGCCTGTAATCCCGGCGTGGTGGCGCAACCATGGGTGCTCGGGCCGAGCCACGGATCATCGATCTCGACCCAACGCCCAGGCGCAAACCACGCCACGCCATTGACCTCCAGCCGACTGACCTCCCCCGGATGAAAACGCTCGTGCGCACGGAACCAGTCTTCCAGACGATCGTCGATCCAGCCGTGGAAATGCCAGAACACCGGGTTTACATGAGACGAAAACGGATCGCCGAGGAAGTCGTTTTCCGGCGCATACCAGCGTGCGGAAAAGTCCGCCGGATCCCGGGCAAACGGCACCGGCTGACCGTTAGACGGATCACGCGGCACCGAGGCCCAACGCATGTGCAGCCAGTCGTGCAGCCCCAATTCCACCTCTGAACCGAACTGACCCAAGGTCAATTTCGACAGGTAGCGCGGATCGCGGTACTGCGATTCCCAGACCTGGAAATTGCTGTGGTAGGTCTCGGCGGTCTTGATGTCGCTGACCCATTGCGAGTACTCGGCATCGTCGTCGGCCAGCCAGGTCGGTGGCAGCGCGGTGCCGTCGTGGTTGTCGAAATAACGGGCGAAGCCAACGCGATCACGCGCCAGTTCCGGCTGCGGTAGCGGGAAGTGCGACCAGGACGGCAAATCTTGCAGGGAGCGCGCCGTGCCGAGCATGTGCCGGTGCATGAAGAAGAAATCCACACCCGAGCCGTTACGATCCTTGCGCGCGCCACGGGCATCACGCTCCTTGTCGCGCGGGCCAGGCTGCCAGCCAATACCGCGCAGGGCGCTGCGCTTGTCTTCGGACAGGGTGTGCCATTTGTCCCGGGAGGCGTGCCAGAGCTGGTGAAACAGCCGATGCTCCGGGGACACCAGCCAGGCCAGCAGCGTCGGGTTGAGACCGCTGCGCTCGCGGGCTTCGGGGAACACGCGCTTGATGGCAATGAAGCGATTGTCCTGGGCCGTCAACATCAGCGGACGATCCAGATTCAACACCCGACCACTGAGGGTGCCGCTGCCAGCGTTGCCGAAACCGGCCCAGACTTCGTCCAGCAACAGGCTGAATTCGTAATCCGCTGCGCCGCTGGCGCTGAGCAGCCGCCAGCTCAGTTGCGCAGGTTTGGCGCCGGCCAGGTCGCCGAGCACCCGGTAACGCGGCGTTTCGCTCGAACGCAAACGCTCGGCGGTGTCGAGGAACCCGCTCAAGCCGCGACCTTTGTGACCGACGTCGAGAAACACCTCCAGCCCGTCCCGCGGCAGGCCTTCGATGCCGGCGTCAGGCCCCTCGAAACGGATCTGCCAGACACCGCGCAAGGTGTTCGCCAAGTGCTGGCCAGCGACATCCGCAACATCGAATGACGCTTCGCCGGGGGTGATCGTCGGATCCGGTTTCGTCCATTCACGATGCCCATAAAAAACCGCAGGCACGGCGGCGCCGGTCAGCGCCAGGCCTGCCATGAACCATCGTCGAGAAATCGTCATTGCCCTACCTGTGTCAGCCATGAAGCAGGCTTTATCCAAGCTAGAACGTACGTAGCCCCCGAAAATTTAAGAGCATCGCGAGCAAGCTCGCTCCCACATTCGATCCGCGTACACCTCGGTCCAATGTGGGAGCGAGCTTGCTCGCGATGAGGCCCGTACAAACACTAAATTCTTTCGTCGGCCACTCGTTCTTCCCAGATAGCAAAGGCCCCTGCGCCTGCTCCCCAACGGCGAACCTGACTGAGACGGCAATGACAAAACCACGTTCGAGAAAGGCTCTTTACATCGGCCTGCCGCTGGCCCTGGCGATCAGCGCCGGTGCAGGCTTTGCGGCCTGGGATTACTGGTTCAAGGACAATCCCGGTTACCCGGTCAAAGTGATGAAACAGGCCGATGAGCTGCACGAACGGATCCTCTCCTTCGACAGCCACGTCACCGTCCCGCTGGACTTCGGCACCGCCGGCAATGAAGCCGACAAGGACGGCGCCGGGCAGTTTGACCTGGTCAAGACCGGGCGCGGACGCCTGTCCGGTGCAGCCCTGACGATTTTCGGCTGGCCGGAAATCTGGAACGGCGCCAACGCCCCGCACCGCCCAACCGCCGGTTTCGTCGACGAAGCACGGTTCGAGCAGGAAACCCGCTACAAAATCATCAGCACCATGGTTCGCGACTTCCCCAATCAAGTCGCTATCGCCTACACCCCCGACGACTTCCGCCGCCTGCATGGCGAAGGCAAGTTCGCGATCTTCATGAGCATGCTCAACGCCTATCCGCTGGGCAACGACCTGAACGCCCTGGACAAGTGGGCAGCCCGCGGCATGCGCATGTTCGGCTTCAGCTATGTGGGCAACAACGCCTGGGCTGACTCATCCCGGCCGTTGCCGTTTTTCAACGATTCCCGCGACGCCCTCGGCGGCCTCTCGGAGATTGGCAAGCAGGCCGTGCACCGCCTCAACGACCTCGGCGTGATCATCGACGTTTCGCAGATGTCGACCAAGGCGCTGGAGCAAGTTGCCCAGTTGAGCCGTGCGCCGATGGTCGCGTCCCACTCGGCGCCGCGAGGGTTGGTGGACATCCCGCGCAACCTCAGCGATCAGGAAATGCAGCTGATCAAGAACAGCGGCGGCGTGGTGCAGATTGTCGGTTTCCCGACCTACATCCGCCCGCTCAGCCAGGCCACCCAGGACAAACTCAACGCCCTGCGCGCACGCTTCGACCTGCAACCGTTGCAAGGTCTGGAGATGGCGCTGATGCCGGGCGACCCGGTGATCACCGTCTGGTCCGAGCAACGTTTCGGCGAGTACGCCAGTCAGCTCTACGCGATTGTCGATGAAGAACCCAAGGCCACGCTCAAGGACTACGGCGACGCGATCGACTACGCGGTGAAGAAAATCGGTATCGACCACGTCGGCATCAGTTCCGACTTCAACGACGGCGGCGGTCTGGACGGCTGGAAAGACGTCAGCGAGGCCCGCAACGTAACGGCCGAGTTGATCAGTCGCGGCTACGGCGAAGCCGATATCGCCAAGCTCTGGGGCGGCAACTTCCTGCGGGTCTGGGACCAGGTGCAGAAGTCTTCCAAGCCTGTAGCGAAAAACTGATTCTCTCTTTTGCAGAAGCGAACCGAGCTCATGACCAACCGTCGTTCATTCCTCAAGCAGGCCGGTATTCTCGCGGCCGGCCTGCCCTTGGGCGCAGCCGTGAACCTGCCGGCGCTGGCCGCCACTCCGGCGCCGCTGCCGAAGGATAAATGGGCGCAACTGCGCCAGATGTTCAATCAGGACCCGGATTACCTGCACTTCGCCAACTTTCTGGTGACCTCACACCCCAAATCTGTGCGTGAAGCGATCGATGTGCACCGCGCCAACCTCGACCGCAACCCCGGCCTGGCCATGGACTGGGACCTGGGGGAAACCGAAAAACGCGAGCAAGAAGTGCGCGTCTGGGCCGGTCGCTACCTCAAGGCCAAGCCCGAGCAGATCGCCCTCACCGGCAGCACCACCGAAGGCCTTTCGCTGATCTACGGCGGCATTCATGTGCGTCCCGATCAGGAAATCCTCACCAGCGAACACGAACACTACGCCACCAACTATGCCTTGGCTTACCGCCAGCAAAAGGACGGAGTCAAGGTTCGCAAGCTCAAGCTGTTCGAGAACAGCCACAGTATTTCCGTGGATGAAGTGCTGGGCTCGATTGCCAAAGGCATTCGCCCGGAAACCCGAGTGCTCGGCATGACCTGGGTGCAATCGGGCAGCGGCGTGAAACTGCCAATCGGCGAGATCGGCAAACTGGTGGACGAACAGAATCGCAACCGCGAGGAAAAGGACCGCATCCTGTATGTGGTCGACGGCGTCCATGGCTTCGGCGTCGAGGACCTCGACTTCCCCGACATGCACTGCGATTTCTTCATTGCCGGCACGCACAAATGGATGTTCGGCCCGCGCGGTACCGGGATCATCTGCGCCCGTTCGACCGAGCTCAAGGACGTGACGCCGACCATTCCGACGTTCTCCGAAGCCACCACCTTCTCGACCATCATGACCCCCGGTGGCTATCACAGCTTTGAGCATCGCTGGGCCCTGAATGAAGCTTTCAAGCTGCACCTGGACCTCGGCAAGGCCGAGGTGCAGGCGCGCATCCACGCGCTCAATACCTATGCGAAAAACCGCTTGCTGGAGCACCCGCAGATCGAACTGGTGACGCCAAAGAGCCCGGACCTGTCGGCCGGTTTTACCTTCTTCCGGATCAAGGATCGCGACTGCGAACAAGTCGCCGTCCAACTCATGGAAAACCGCGTGGTCTGCGACTCGGTGGACCGCGACGTCGGCCCGGTAATCCGCATCGCCCCCGGCCTGCTCAACACCGAAAACGATATCGACCGTTTCATGGCCCTGCTGAATAAGACCGCCTAATGCAGAACCCTGTGGCGAGGGAGCTTGCTCCCGCTGGGCAGCGAAGCGGCCCCAAAGAAAGGGACTGCTACGCAGTCCAGCGGGAGCAAGCTCCCTCGCCACAGGGACACCCGTTTTCTTTTAAGTTGAGATAACACATGAACCGAGATCTGCTGAACCTGCCGCTCAAGGCACTGGCCCTGACCGCACTCGTGGCAGGCCTGCTGCCTGGCGCCGCTCAGGCTGCCGCCGCGGCGCAACCGGGCAAGGTGTTCAAAGACTGCCGGGACTGCCCGGAAATGGTCGTGCTGCCCGCCGGCACCTTCACCATGGGCACCCCCGATGACGAAGTCGGGCGCGAGCCTGATGAAAGTCCGATGCACGAAGTGACCTTCGCCAAACCGTTCGCCATGAGCCGCTTCCAGGTCACCGCTGGTGAATGGGACAGCTACGTGCGCGAGAGTGGCGTGACCATCGCCAACGGCGACACCCGGCCGGGTCGCGAGTGCGTCGCCAGCAAGCCGCGCTATCCGCAGAGCCCGCGTCAGCCGGCGGTGTGCATGAACTTCGACGACGTGAAAAACTACGTCGCCTGGCTGTCGAAAAAAACCGGGCAGACGTACCGCATGGTCAGCGAGGCCCAACGCGAATATGCCGCGCGTGGCGGCAGCAAAGGGCCGTTCCCCTTCCCGTTCGATGAAGGCAAGGCATACAGCATCAGCAAACACGCCAACACCTATGGCCCGGCGGATGGTTACAGCTTCAGCTCGCCAGTGGGCAGCTACCCGCCGAACGCCTTTGGCATGTACGACATGCACGGCAACGTTTACGAATGGGTCGAGGACTGCGAACACCCGGACTACGTTGGTGCCCCCACCGATGGCAGCGCCTGGGTCGAGCCCAAATGCGAAGCCGTGCGGATTCGCGGCAACGACTGGGGCGAAGCACCGGTGTTCTCCCGCTCCGGCAACCGCAACAGCCAGTACCCGCAAGAGCGTGGCGACTGGATGGGGTTCCGCATCGTGCGCGACCTCTAAGCCAGAGTTTTCTGGATGACTGTGCTCTCTGTAGGAGGGTTTTGTGTGGCACGTCCCGCCGCCAATCGGCGCCCTTCTAAATTAAGCCTTCCACCAGACGTTCTACTGGGTATCTGCCTTCACGACCCAAGGAACTGTCTTCCATGACCCAGCCTACCCGTGGCGCCATCGGCGAATTGTTCGCCCTGTTGAAACCCTTTCGGCTCATCGTCGCCGCGTCCATTTTCCTGGGCATGGTCGGCGGCCTGAGCGTCACGGTATTGCTGGCGACCATCAACAACGCCCTGCATTCGGACACCGGCCTGACCCAGGGCGTCGTCGCCCTGTTCGCCGGCCTGTGCCTGCTGGCACTGGCCAGTTCGATCTGCTCGGACATTGGCACCAACTATGTCGGCCAGCACATCATCGCCAAGCTGCGTAAACAGCTGGGTGAAAAAGTCCTGTCGGCACCGATCGAACAGATCGAGCGCTATCGCAGCCACCGATTGATCCCGGTGCTGACCCACGACGTCGACACCATCAGCGACTTCGCTTTCGCCTTCGCGCCGCTGGCCATTTCCGTCACCGTGACCTTGGGTTGCATGGGCTACCTGGCCATTCTGTCGTGGCCGATGTTCCTGATCATGGTCGCCGCCATCCTGATCGGCACCGCCATTCAGGCCTATGCCCAGAGCAAAGGGGTGCAGGGTTTCATGGCCGCCCGTGAGGCCGAAGATGAACTGCAAAAGCACTACAACGCGATTGCCGAAGGCGCCAAGGAACTGCGCATTCATCGCCCACGCCGCCAGCGCATGTTCGTCTCGGGCATCAAGGCCACGGCCGAGTTCATCTGCAACACCCAGGTGCGTTCCATCAACACTTTCGTGATCGCCAAGACCTTCGGCTCGATGCTGTTCTTCGTGGTCATCGGCCTGGCCCTCGCGCTGCAAACCTTTTGGCCGAGCGCCGACAAAACCGTGATGAGCGGCTTCGTGCTGGTGCTGCTTTATATGAAAGGCCCGCTGGAGCATTTGATCAGCACCTTGCCGATCGTCAGCCGCGCGCAGATCGCCTTTCGCCGCATTGCCGAACTGTCGGAGCAGTTTTCCACCCCGGAACCTCATCTGCTGCTGAGCGATAAAGGCAACGTCAAGCAAGCAGTACACGAACTGAAGCTCGCCGATGTGCGTTTCGGCTTCCCGGCTGTCGAAGGTGCCGCACCGTTCCAGCTCGGGCCGGTGAACCTGACGATCAAGCAAGGCGACATCACCTTTATTGTCGGCGAGAACGGTTGCGGCAAGACCACGCTGATCAAACTGTTGCTGGGACTGTACACGCCGCAGCAGGGTGAAATCCGCGTCAACGGCGAGGCGATCGACGCGCAAAACCGCGATGACTATCGCCAGTTGTTCACCACGATTTTTGCCGACTATTACCTGTTCGATGACGTGGTCCAGGGCGATACGCACATCCCCGAAGACGCCAACAAATACCTGCAACGGCTGGAGATTGCGCACAAGGTCAGCGTCAAGGACGGCAACTTCACCACCACCGACCTCTCCACCGGCCAGCGCAAACGCCTGGCCCTGGTCAATGCCTGGCTGGAGGAACGTCCGGTGCTGGTGTTCGATGAATGGGCGGCCGACCAGGACCCGACCTTCCGGCGGATTTTCTACACCGAGCTGCTGCCGGACCTTAAACGCCTGGGCAAGACCATCATCGTGATCTCCCACGATGACCGTTATTTCGACGTGGCGGACCAGCTGGTGCGCATGGAAAGCGGACGAGTCGTCACCGAACTGGCCCCCGCCTGAAACAGAAAACCGCGGTCTGTGTAGCAGCTGGCGAAGCCTGCGTTCGGCTGCGCAGCAGTCGTCAACCCGGCTCACGAGGTCTGCCTGATGCACCGCGGATTCTGGTTTTGCGACTGCTGCGCAGCCGAACGCAGGCTTCGCCAGCTGCTACACGGATCGCGTTTCGCCTCTTTATGAAATTTATTTGACGGGTTTCTTTCCGGTTTTACGTTCGTGCTGCGTCTAATAATCATTCCTATTAACAAAAACTCTGCACAACACTTTTTCAGGAGCTCAGGTAAGTAATGCGACCTCAAACACGCCGCACACCTCTCGCGCTAGCCGTACAGCGCCCGACTTTGCATCGCACCCTGTTCACTAGCGTACTGCTGACCGCCACCTTGCTGGGGAGCTCGATGGCCAATGCTGCACCTGTAAAAGTGAACATTGCAGGTCAATCGCTTTCCAACGCGCTGACCGAACTGGGCATGCAGACCAATCTGCAAATCCTCTACAGCCCGGATCAGGTTGCAGGGATCAAGTCTCGCGCGGTGTCCGGTTCGCTGGAACCGTCCGACGCCCTGAAGGCCCTGCTGCAAGGCACCGGCATCTCGTTCCAGATCAACGGCAACAGCGTCACCCTGGTGTCCGGCGGCGGCTCGAGCCTGCAACTGGGCGCGACCACCATTTCCGGCCAGGCCCTGGGCCTGACCACTGAAGACACCGGTTCCTACACCACCGGCGCCACCACCACCGCGACCAAACTGCCGCTGACCCTGCGCGAAACACCGCAATCGGTGACCGTGGTGACGCGTCAACAAATGGACGATCGCGGCGCCAAGAGCGTCGGCGACGTATTGCGCAACACGCCCGGCATCACATCGCAGAAGTACGACAGTGACCGTACCGAGTTTTCCGCCCGTGGCTTCGCCATCACCAACTACCAGTACGATGGCATCAACCTCCCGTACGACGGCGTTTACGGTGAGAACCCCAACAACAGCGACGACGCCGCCAGCCTCGATCGCGTCGAAGTCATCAAAGGCGCTACCGGCCTGATGACCGGCTCGGGCGACCCATCCGCCACCGTCAACCTGGTGCGCAAGAAGCCGACCAAGGAATTCAAGGCTTCGGTCAGTGCCACCGCCGGTTACTGGGACAACTACCGCACCGAAGGCGACATCTCCGGTTCGCTGAACGATTCCGGCAGCGTGCGCGGTCGCTTCGTTGGTGCCCTCCAGGATAAAGGCTCGTACATCGACCACTACAGCCAGAAGAAAGACCTGTTCTACGGCATCCTCGAAGCCGACCTGACGGACGACACCCTGTTGACCCTCGGCGTCGACAAGTCCAGTGCCACCCCGCGCGGCAGCTCCTGGACCGGTAACGCGCCGTACTTCACCGACGGCGGCCGTACCGACTTCTCTCGCAGTTTCAACCCCGGCGCCGACTGGAGCCGTCGTGATTTCGACAGCGTCACCTACTTCTCGTCGCTGGAGCAGGCACTGGCCAATGACTGGAAGTTCAAGGCCAGCTTCGACCAGAAAACCACCGATCACGATACCCAACTGGCCTCGGCCAGCGGGGGTTCTGCGGACCGCGCCACGGGCGAAGGCAATTTCCTTTACTGGGGTCGCTGGGAAGGTCATCGCGTGCAGAACTCCGCGGACGTAAACGTCTCCGGTCCGTTCTCCCTGGGCGGTCGCGAGCATGAACTGGTGGCCGGCTTCATGGCGTCCCACTCACGCCAGACCGGCGCAACGTACGACACCAGCGCCTTCGAACTTGTGCCGGGCAGCATCTATGACTGGAACGGTAGCCTGCCGAAACAGGAGTTCCCGAAAAACGGCAAGTACGAACGCACCCAGAGCCAGAACGGCCTTTACCTGGCCACGCGCCTGCGTCCGACCGACGACCTGTCATTCATCCTCGGCAGCCGTCTGAGCACCTTCAAGTACAACGAGGATTACTCGTACTATCCGGGCGGCACCCTCACCGACACTCACGCCAGCTACAAGGAACATGGCGTTGTCACGCCTTACGCCGGTGTGGTCTATGACCTGAACGATACCTACTCGGTCTACGCCAGCTACACCAAGATCTACCAGCCTCAGATCAACAAGGACATCAACGGTTCGACCCTGGCACCGGTCGAAGGCGACAGCTACGAAACCGGCCTGAAAGCGGCCTACTTCGAAGGCAAACTGAACGCCAGCCTGGCCTTCTTCCGCATTGAGCAGGACAACGTCGCTCAATCGATCGGCACCGATTTGAATACCGGCGACGGCATTTTCAAAGCCACCGACGGCGCCACCACCAATGGTGTGGAACTGGAACTGGCCGGCGCACTGGCTCAGGACTGGAACGTGTCTGCCGGCTACACCTACGCCCGCACCCGTGACAAGGACGAACAGCGCATCTTCGGTTTCCCGCTGGCCACCAGCAAACCGGAACACGTGATTCGTACGTTCACCACCTACCGCCTGCCCGGCGCGCTGGACCAATTCACCGTCGGTGGCGGCATCAGCTGGCAGAGCGCTTTTTACGGCCAGAGCTACAGCCCCAACGTAGGTGGTGGCGAGGGCGGCAGCACCATGCTCAAGCAAGGTGGCTACACCCTCGTGGACCTGATGACCCGTTATCAGTACGACGAACACCTGAGCTTCACCGCCAATGCCTACAACATCTTCGACAAGAAGTACCAGACGGGCCTGGGCAACTTCGGCACCACGTTCTACGGCGAGCCGCGCAACATGCAGATCACCGCGAAATATGATTTCTGAGTGGCTGAGCTGAAATGAAAAATGCCCGTATCGCGAGATACGGGCATTTTTTATGGGAACGATCATTCAAAGCCGCGAACGAACCCACCCCGCCACTTCCGCATGAATCCCCTCAACCTCCCCCAACAACCCCGCCATACGCAAAAAGTCATGAGTCATACCCGGCTGTTCCAGCAACGTCACCTCATTCCCCGCCACACGCAATCGATCGGCATACGCCAGCCCTTCGTCATGCAACGGATCATGCCCGGCCAAATACACCAGCGCCGGCGCCACGCCCGAAAGATCCTCCGCCAGCAACGGCGAACACCGCCAATCCGCCAGGTCTTCCGGCGTGCGCCCGTAATGCGCATAGAACCAATCCAGCGTCGGCGTCTCCAGCAAATAACCCTCGGCGAAATCCCGATGCGACGCGCGCTTGGTCGTGGCATCCGTCACCGGGTACACCAACAATTGCGCCTTGGGTTTCAACGCCAGTTCCTCCGGTTCACGCACCGCCATGATCGACAACACCGTGGCCAGCGTCGCGCCCACGCTGTCACCGGCCACGGCCACCCGCGTTGCGTCCAGACCACGCGCCGCACCCTCACGCACCAGCCAGTTCCCCGCATCGCAGGCATCTTGCACCGGCGTCGGGAACCGCCATTCCGGCGCCAGACGATAATCCACCGTCAACAAGGCAAAACCGCCTTGGGAGGCCAGCCGCCGGCACAGCGCATCATGGGAGTCGAGACTGCCGACCACGTAGCCACCGCCATGGAAATACAACACCACCGGTTGCAGCCCATCGACCGTTTGCCCATCGCGATACACCCTGGCCGACAAACTGTGGCCATCTCGCGCGGCGATGGTGAAGTCCTCGCAGGCAACGCTGTCCAGCGGCACATCGAGAAACCCCGACGACGCTTCGAAATCGATCCGCGCCTGTTGCGGCGACTGTTCATGCATCGCGCGACTTTTGCCGGTCATCCGGCCGAACTCGGCGAGTTCTAGAAAAGCTTCAAGTTCTGGCAACACAGCCATGGGAAAATCCTTCACACAAATAGGTAAGTAACCGGGCAATACACAATCTTGAAACCAGCGAGAACCCTGTGGCGAGGGAGCTTGCTCCCGCTGGGTCGCGAAGCGGCCCCTAAAAGAGGGACTGCTGCGCAGTCCAGCGGGAGCAAGCTCCCTCGCCACAATTGTTTTCAAGCGATGGCCAAACGGTGTTCCAACAGGTCTTCAAGCTCGTCGAGCAACTCATCACCGCGCAGCAACTCGTAATGCCCGCCCGCCAACAAGCGATCAACGCCGTGGCTACCGACCTGAGACTCAAACACCCGACGTTCATCGTCGCGTTCGGCCACCCACCAGCGATGAGCCGTGACCTGAATCGCCGGCAGTTGCCGATGCGCCAGCGCCAATTGCTTGAGGCGTGAGCCAGTGGCGAAGATCTGCGTGAGTTCCCCCGCGCCCAACGCCGCTTGCTCATTGGAGCCGTGCATGGCCGCCTCGATCACCGCCGTGGAACCCTCACGCTCATTCAAATCAGCGGCTTTCAGCGCAATCAATGCCTGAGCCTCATCGGCCGGCAGACCGAGCACAAACTTCAGGAAGTCGCCCAAGTCCTCGCGCCAGTCCCCCGCGTCTGCGGTGCCCGCTACGTAACTGTCGACCAGCCCGGCAAACGCGACCGTTTCACCCTGGGTTTCCAGTTCGTGAGCGACCAGTTGCGTCAACGCCCCGCCCAATGACCAACCCAGCAAGTAATACGGGCCCTTGGCCTGCTGACTGCGAATCCGTTGCGCATAGGCTTGCGCCATGGCCAGCAGCGACTCGTCCTGCCACAGCGGGTCAAGCAGCATCCGACATTGCAGGCCATACACCGTGCGCCGGCCTTCCAGTCGACGGGCCAGCGGTTCGTAGTCGAACACCGTGCCGAAACCGGCGTGCAGGCAGAACAGCGCCGGCACGTTCGGGATCCGCGCATTCAGCGCCAGCAACGGGTCCGGTGCAGACGCCGGCTCGGCAGCCTGATAGCCGCTGAGTTCGGCGATGCACGGCTTCTGCATCAAGTCGCGCAGTTTCAATTCGAAGCCCAATTTTGGCTGACTGCGCACCCGCGAAATGACTTTGAGCACCTGCAACGAGTCGCCGCCGAGTTCGAAGAAATTGTCGTCGATGCCCACTTGCGGCACGCCGAGCACCTCTTGCCAGATCGCCGTCAGCGCCGTTTCCAGTGCGTTGCGTGGTGCGCGATAACCGCCGAGCGCCCATTCCGGCGTAGGCAGTGCGCGACGGTCGAGCTTGCCGTTGGCCGACAGCGGGAAACGCTCCAGCACCATGATTCGCGCCGGCACCATGTAGTCCGGCAGTTGTGCTTGCAGTTCAGCCTTGAGTCGACGATCCAGCCCAACAGCACCGACCGCCACCACATAACCCACCAATTGCTTGCCGGTCGGCGTGTCATGCACCACCACGGCGGCATCCTGCACCCCGGCGCAATCACGCAGACGCGCTTCGATTTCGCCCAGTTCGATACGGAAACCACGAATCTTCACTTGCTGGTCGAGACGCCCCAGGTAGTCGATCAACCCGCACTCGCGCTGGCGCACCAGGTCGCCGGTGCGGTACATGCGGCCACCGGCCTCGAACGGATCGGGGATGAAACGCTCGGCGCTCATACCGGGACGCTGGTGATAACCGCGCGCCAGGCATTCGCCGCCCAGGTACAACTCGCCGCTGACACCGACCGGCAACGGATTGAGGTCGGCATCCAGCACATACAAGCCACGCCCGGCCACACCACGACCAATCGGCGCATACGCCGCATCGCAGGTTTCGCTGACCTCGGCACGCCACAACAGCGGCGTGACCACGGTTTCGGTCGGGCCGTAACCGTTGACCAGACGCTGCGGACGCAGAGCCCGTTTGACCTGCTCGAAACTGGCCTCCGGCACCGCATCACCGCCAAAGCAATACACCTCGACCGCCGGCGGATTGCCCAGGCGTTCGGCGACTTCGGCCATCTGTTGCAGGTACGCCGGCGGGAAGCAGGCAACCGTGACGCCATGACGATGCAACACTTCCAGGGTTTGCTCCGGCGTCCACAAACTGTCATCACGAATCACCAGACTGCCGCCGGCCAACAGCACACTCAGCCAACGCTCTTGAGCACCGTCGAAAGCGAACGACATGAAGTGCAGTTCGCGGCTGCGTGGTGCCAGTTCGTAGAGCTCGATAATGCCGCGGCAATGCCGGGCAATCGGACCACGCGCCACGGCCACGCCTTTCGGTTGGCCGGTGGAACCGGAGGTGTAAATCAGGTACGCGAGGTGCCCCGGAAGCGGATTGGCAACCGGGCACTCGGTACTGCCAGCAACGACCAGCTGATCGAGCAACAGACGTGGCGGGCTGTCGGCCAGCGTCAGTCGTTCGCCCAGATCACTGTCGCAGAGCAACAGGCTGGCGGCCGAATCGCTCAACATATAAGCCAGTCGCTCGGCGGGGTACGCCAGGTCCAAAGGCAAATAAGCCGCCCCTGCTTTCAACACCGCAAGGAATGCGACGATGGTGCGTTCGGAACGCGGCAGCGCCACCGCCACCAGACTTTCCGGTCCGATGCCACGACCAATCAGTTGCTGCGCCAGACCATTGGCCTGAGCCTCAAGCTGTGCATAACTGACTTCCCGATCCTCGCAGATCAAGGCGACTTTCTGCGGTTGCGTGCATACATGCTGATTGAATGCTTGCAGCAAATCGGCGTTGTCGTCGGACACCTGCGGCAGACTCAAACGCGCCTCAGGCAAGCCAATGTTACCGAGCAGGCACGTGGCATCTTCCGGCAACGCACGCAGCAAACCTTCAAGCTGCGCACGAATCCGCTCTACTTCCACTTCACTGAAGCGATCACGCAGGAACAGGTATTCGACCTCCAGACCTTCTTCGTTGGCGCTGACCATCAAGTCCATCGGGAAGTTGGTGACCCCGCCGCTGCCGACCTCGGCAAAGCGCAGTTCACCTTCCTCGCCCCCTTTCAAGGCGCGGTCCACCGGATGGTTTTCGAACACGATGATGCTGTCGAACAAGCCTTGGCCACCCTGCCCGGCCCAGCGCTGAATGTCGGACAACGGCGTGTGCTCGTAGTCGCGCACCATCAGGTTGTAATCCTGCAAGTCGCGCAACCACTCGCCCAGCGGCTGTTGCGGATCGAGGGTCTGGATCACCGGCAAGGTATTGATGAACAGGCCGAGCATGTCCTGCGCGCCGGCCAGTCCGGTCGGACGCCCCGCCACCGTGGCGCCGAACGCGACACTGCGTTGGCCGCTGTGACGTTGCAACAGCAGCAGCCATGCGCCTTGCACCAGCGTGTTCAACGTCACGCGCTGACGCTTGGCGAAGCTGTGCAGTTTGCGCGTCGCTTCGGCATCGAGGTTGCTGTACATCACGCCGTGGCCGGAACCTGTGGCACCCGAAGCCTTGGCCAGAATGGTCGGCGCTTCGAGCAACGCCAGCCGTTCGCGCCAGAACCCTTCCGCCTGCGCACCGTCCTGGCGTTGCAGCCAGGCGATGTAGTCGGCGTAGCGACCGGTCAGGGTCGGCAGGCTGTCGTTGTGGTACAGGCGCAGCATGTCGCCCAGCAGACGCGAAGCACTCCAGCCGTCCAGCAACAGGTGATGGTAGATCCAGATCATCTGGTAACGGTCATCACCCAGGCGAACCAGGATGAAACGCATCAACGGCGGGCAGCTCAGGTCGAAGCCCTTGGCCTGTTCCGCAGCCGCCAGTTCGCCCAGCGCCTGCTCAGTGTCGGTGCGGTCACGCCAGTCGAGTTCTTCGATCGGCAGCTCAACGTCGGCGAACACCGCTTGCAGCGGATCGGCCAGACCATCGCGCCAACGGAACGCCGCGCGCAGCACTTCATGACGTTCCACCAGGGTTTGCCAAGCGGCGCGGAAACGCGGCACCTGCAAGCCGTCCACCGCCACGCTCAACTGATTGACATAGGGGTTCAGCTCCGGCGAATCGAGGCAATGGAACAGCATGCCTTGCTGCATCGGCGACAGCGGATACAGGTCTTGCAGACCTTCGCGGGCGGCGATGTCGATGTGCGGCACCAGCGCAAAAGCCGGGACTTTCGGCGCTTCAACCAACGCCGCTTCACGGCTGGTCGCCACCGCAGCAAGTGCCCGAATGGTTTGCTGCTCGAACAGTTGCTTCGGACTGAACACCAGCCCGCGCTGCCCGGCACGACTCACTGCTTGCAGGGAAATGATCGAGTCACCGCCCAGCTCGAAGAAGTTCTCGGTGACGCCCACCGACTCCAGCCCCAGCAGTTCCTGCCAGATCTCCACCAGCAATGTTTCGGCCGGCGACGCAGCGGCGACTTGATCGTGGTTCTGCCGGGTTGCTTCCGGCGCTGGCAGGCCCTGGCGATCAAGCTTGCCGTTCGGCGTCAGCGGCAACGCGGCCAGGCACATCAAATGCGCCGGCAGCATGTGCGCCGGCAGACGGCTGCGCAGGTGCAGGGTCAGCGCTTCACGCAAATCGTGCTCGTCGGTGAGTGGATCGCGCGGCACCACGTAGCCAACCAACTGGCGGCTCACCGGGCCTTCGCGATCGATCACGAACGCTTCACGCACGCCTTCGTGTTCGAGCAGGCAGGCTTCGATTTCGCCGAGCTCGATACGGAACCCGCGAATCTTCACTTGCTGGTCAATGCGGCCGAGGTACTCGACGACACCGTCAGCGCGGAACCGCGCGAGGTCGCCACTGCGATACAAACGCGCGCCCGGCACGAACGGATCCGGCACAAAGCGTTCAGCCGTCAAGTCCGGACGTTGATGGTAACCACGCGCGACGCCCTCGCCGCCCAGGTACAACTCGCCCGCCACGCCAACCGGCAACGGCTGCAAGCCGCCGTCCAGAATATAGGCGCTGCGGTTGCCGACCGGCCGGCCAATCGGCATGAATGCCGAGTCGAATTCGGTATCCGGATACGCCAGCCAGATCAACGGCGTGATCACCGTTTCGGTCGGGCCGTAGCCGTTGATCAGGCGCTTGGGTTGCAGCACCTGCTGGACCTCATCAAAGGCGTGTTTGGCCATGCCTTCACCGCACGGGGTGTAGGAGCGGATCGGCAAATCGCGCCCCGCTTCGCCCATGAATTCGGCGATCTGCCCCAGATAGGTCGGGGTGAAGCAGGCGATGGTAATGCCGTGCTTTTCGATCTCGGCGCAGGTGCGCTCCACACTCCACAACTCGTCGTCGCGGGGCATTACGGCCGAACCGAACACCAGCGGCGTCAGCCAGCGCTCGTGAGCGCCGTCGAAGCTGATCGAAGCGAATTGCAGCTCGCGATCGTCCGGCGTCATGCCGTACAACTCGCCGATCGACAGGCAATGCATGGCCAACGGACCGTGGGCCACGCTGACGCCTTTCGGCCGGCCAGTGGAGCCCGAGGTGTAAATCAGGTACGCGAGGTTTTCGCCGCAGGTGAGGTTGACCGGGTTGCTTTCCGACATGTGCTCCAGCGGCTCGCAGTCGACCTCCAAGACCGACAGGCCTTCCGGCAACGGCAGTTTTTCCCGCTGCCACGATTGGCTGATCAGCAGCGAAATGCCGCTGTCTTCCATCAGATAACGCAGGCGCTCGGCCGGGTACGCCGGGTCCAGCGGCACGTAAGCGCCGCCGGCCTTGAGGATCGCCAGCAGGCCAATGATCATTTCCGGCGAACGCTGCATCGCGAGGCCGACCCGCACTTCCGGGCCGATGCCCAGTGCGCGCAAGCGATGGGCCAATTGGTTGGCGCGGCGGTTGAGCTGGTCGAAGCTCAATTCCAGATCGTTGAAGATCAGCGCCGTGGCGTCCGGGCGAGCAACGGCCTGGGCCTCGATCAACTGATGCACGCAGAGCGGGTTTTCCGTCGCGGTGAACGCGGGGTTCCACTCCACTAACTGTTGCGCACGTTCCGGCGCGGTCAGCAGATCCAGTTCACTCAATGCAGCCTGTGGCGCGGCGACCATCGCTGCCAGCAACGCGGCCAAATGCTCGCTCATGCGGGCAATCGCCTCACTGCTGAAGTGAGCGCACTGGTAGCTCCAGTTCAGGCTGAGCTGGCTTTCGGCAGTGGCCGCCAGCGTCAGCGGGAAGTTAGTGCGCTCATGGTTCTGCGGGATCGAGAAGCTCAAACCGGCCGGCGCACCCTGTTGCAGCGCCTCGGCGACCGGGAAGTTTTCGAACACCAGCAGGCTGTCGAACAGCGGCTCTCCGGCACGCCCGGCCCAGCGCTGAATGTCGCCGAGGGCGGTGAATTCATGCTCACGCAATTCCAGGTTCTGCGCCTGCAAGCGGGTCAGCCACTGGCCGACGCTTTCAACCGCGTCCGGGCTGCTGATCACCGGCAAGGTGTTGATGAACAGGCCCAGCTGACTTTCAGCACCCGGCAAGTCCACCGGCCGCCCCGCCACGGTCGCGCCGAACGCGACGCTGCGTTGACCGCTGTAACGTTGCAGCAGCAGTGCCCAGGCACCTTGGACCAAGGTGTTGAGGGTGACCTTTTGCTGACGGGCAAAGTCGCTGAAGCGTTTGCTGGTGGCGACATCGAAGGTCTGGCGATGATCGGCAAATTCCGCCGTCGACAGGTTTTTACTGTCGCCATGGGCCAGGCTCTGGGCCAACAGGGTCGGGTTGTCGAGGGTCGCCAGTTGCTCGCGCCAGAACAGTTCGTCAGCCTGCGCATCCTGACGTTGCAGCCAGCCAATGTAATCGGCAAAACGCCCAATCGGCGCCTGCACGTCTTGCCCGGCATAACGCTGCAGGACTTCGCTCAACAGCAGCGAGTTGCTCCAGCCATCGAGCAGCAAGTGATGGTGGGTGTAGATCAGTTGCTGACGCTCATCGTCCAGTCGCACCAGCGTCAAACGCATCAACGGCGCGCGGGTCGAATCGAGTTGCAGACGTTCGCTGTCGATCAGTTGCAACAGCGCTTCGGCCTGATCATTGCGGCCGCGCCAATCGAGGCAGGTCATCGGCAATTGCAGATGACGATGCACCAACTGCACCGGCACTTCGAAACCGTCAGGGAAGTGGAAACTGCTGCGCAGGATCGGATGGGTGTCGAGCACCGCTTGCCACGCGCGGCCGAGCCGTTCGGCATCGAGGCCACGGGCTTCGACGCTGAGCTGGTTCACGTAGGCGCCGGAGTCGGATTCGTACAAGCTGTGGAACAACAAACCGGCCTGCATCGGCGACAGCGGGTACAGGTCTTCGATTTGCGCCGGAGGCACTGGCAGACCATCGAGTTGCGCTTGAGTCAAACGCGCCAACGGGAAGTCCGCTGGGGTCACGCCGCCCGCGCCATCGCTCAGGCAATGGGCGATCAGCGCCAGCAACTCACTTCGGAAATCCGCCGCCAGCGCTTCGATCTCGCACAGGTCGAAGCATTCGCGGCTGAAGGTCCAATCCAGCTTCAGTTCGCCGCCATACACCTGGCCATCCACCGACAGCCAGTTAGGCAACGGTGCATCGGTGGATTGCGCGGCACCGCTGGATTCGCTAGCCGGGGTGAACAGCGCGTCCTCGGCAAAACTCTGGTCGAACTGGCCGAGGTAGTTGAAGGTCACGCGTGCTTGCGGCAACGCGGCCAGTGCCGCTTGGGTCGCGGCATCGCCCATGTAGCGCAACAGGCCGTAGCCCATGCCTTTGCCGGGAATCTCGCGCAGTTGCTGCTTGATCGCCTTGATCGAACCCGAAAGGTCGGCGGTCGGCGTCAAGCGCACCGGGAACAGGCTGGAGAACCAGCCGACGGTGCGGGTCAGGTCGATGTCGTCGAACAGCTCTTCGCGGCCATGGCCTTCGAGCTGAATCAGCGCCGAGGCGTCACCGGTCCAGCGGCTGAGGGTGCGGGCCAGTGCGGTCAGCAGCAGGTCGTTGACTTGAGTGCGGTAGATCGCTGGCGCCTGTTGCAGCAACTGGCGGGTCTGTTCGCGGTCCAGGCCGATACTGACGCCTTGGCGCAGATGCCCGGCCTGACTGGCTTGGGCATTGGTGGCTGGTAGCGAATCATTCGCCACGCTCAGTTGCGCCTGCCACCAGTTCAGTTCGCCGGCAGCGGTTTCGGAACGTGCGTATGCGTCAAGCTTGTCGGCCCAGGCCTGGAAGGCGCTGGTCTTCGGCGGCAGTTCTTGCCCTTGGTAAGCGGCCTGCAAATCTTCCAGCAACACCCGCCAGGACACACCGTCCACCGCCAAGTGGTGGATCACCACCAGCAACCGCTGCGAGCCATCGGCCTGAGCGATCAACGCGACGCGCAGCAGCGGACCGTCTTGCAGGCTGAGGCTGCGTTGAGCTTCATCGCACACCGACTCCAGCGACGCATCGCTGGCCACGCGGGCGGTCCAGAGCATGTCGATCACATCGCAGCTATCGGCCCCGACATACCGCGCCGACCATTGGCCATCGACCTGACTGAAGCGCAAACGCAGCGCGTCATGTTGCTTGAGCAGACGTTGCAGCGCGGCTTGCAGGCGTGGCAATTCGAGGGTTTCGCGCGGCACCAGCAGCACTGCCTGGTTCCAGTGCGCGCGTTGCGGAATTGGCTCGTCGAAGAACCAGCGCTGGATCGGCGTGAGTATTTGCACACCGTCCACCGGCCCTTGTTGCGCCAGCGGTGCCGCCTGCTCTTTGACCACGGCGGCCAGCGCTTGCAAGGTTTGCTGCTGGAACAAGTCACGCGGTTGCAGGCTCAGACCCGCACGACGGGCACGGCTGACCACTTGGATCGAAATGATCGAGTCGCCGCCCAGTTCAAAGAAGTTGTCCTGACGCCCGACCTGCTCCACGCCCAACACGTCCTGCCAGATCTGCGCCAGCACCTGTTCATGCTCGCTGCGTGGCGCTTCGAACGCGCGCTGACTGACTTGCGCGGTGGGCGCGGGCAGGCGTTTACGGTCGAGTTTGCCGTTGGGGCTCAGCGGCATTTGCTCGATCAGCACGGTCTGCGCCGGCACCATGTAATCCGGCAGGCTCGCCAGCAAATGGCTTTTCAGGGTTTCGCGCCACGCGCCTTGCTGCTCGGCATCGGCGCTGACCAAGGCTCGATCTTGCGGCACGATGTACGCAACCAGTTGCTTGCCGCTCGGGCCGTCGAGGGCCAGTACCACGGCTTCCTGCACGTCCGCATGTTCTTGCAGACGCGCTTCGATTTCGCCCAGTTCGATGCGCAAACCGCGAATCTTCACTTGGTGGTCGATACGCCCGCAGTAGTCGATGGCGCCATCCGCGCGATAACGCGCCAGGTCACCGGTGCGGTACAGGCGCTCGCCGCTGCCGAACGGGTCGACCACGAAACGTTCCGCAGTCAGCGCGCCACGACGGTGGTAACCGCGCGCCAGACCGACGCCGCCCAGGTACAACTCGCCCACCGCGCCCAGCGGCAACGGTTGCAGTTCGCTGTCGAGGATGCAGGTGCGCAGATTGGCGATCGGGCGGCCGATCGGCACGCTGTCACGGCCCTCCTCCACGCAGGTCCAGTGGGTCACGTCGATGGCCGCTTCGGTCGGGCCATACAGGTTGTAGAGATTGGCTTGCGGCAGGCTGCGCAGCGTCTGGCGTTGCAGTTCCATCGGCAGCGCTTCACCGCTGCAAATGATCCGTTGCAGCGAGGTGCAGGCCAGCGCCTCGTCGGCACTGATGAATGCAGAGAGCATCGACGGCACGAAGTGCAGCGTGGTGATCGCCTGTTCGACGATCAACGCGGCGAGGCGTTGTGGATCGCGATGCTCGCCCGGTGCGGCGATCACAAGTGTGGCGCCCTTCATCAGCGGCCAGAAAAACTCCCACACCGACACGTCGAAACTGAACGGCGTTTTTTGCAGCACGCGGTCCGTAGGCCGCAAGTTGTAAGCTTGCTGCATCCACTCCAGACGGTTGTGCAGCGCCACATGGCGGTTACCCGCGCCTTTCGGTTTGCCGGTGGAACCGGAGGTGTAAATCACGTAGGCGAGGTTTTCTGCGATGGCCAGGTTGGGCAGGTCGGTGCCCGGCAGATCGCTCAGCCAGTCAGCCTCGGCGTGCAGGCACAAGGTGCGCACGTTGTCCGGGGTCGGCAGTTGCGCCAGCAGATGTTCCTGAGTCAGCAACAGCGAAATGCTGCTGTCCTCGATCATGTAGCTCAGGCGATCAATCGGGTATTCCGGGTCCAGCGGCACATACGCGCCACCGGCCTTGAGAATGGCCAACAGGCCGACGACCATTTCAAACGAGCGGTCGCAGGCAATCCCCACCAGCACTTCAGGGCCAACGCCCTGGGCACGCAAGTGATGGGCCAGACGGTTGGCACGCAGGTTCAGTTCGGCGTAACTCAGACTCTGGCCCTGGAATACCAGCGCTGTCGCGTCACCGTTTTCAGCCACACGTTCTTCGAAATGGCGCTGCACGTAGACTTCGCCCGGATAGCTTTGAGCCGTGTCGTTCAGGTCATCGAGGATGCACTGGCGCTCGTCGGCATCCAGCAACGGCAGCTCGGCAAGCGGGCATTGCGGGTTCGCCAGCATACCGGCCAACAAATTGCGCCAGTGACGCGCTAAATGCTCGATGCGCTCGGCGTCGAACAGATCGGTGGCGTAGGTCAGGCTGGCGAACAGCTTGTCGCCCTCTTCCTGCGTGTCCAGTTGCAGATCGAACTGCGTGGTGTGCGCCGTGGCGTTCAGCGCTTCGACGCGCAGGCCGGCGAGCAAACCGCTGACCGCCGCCGGTTTGGCTTGCTGATGGTTGAACATCACCTGGAACAACGGGCTGTGGCTCAGGCTGCGTTCACCTTGCAGCGCCTGCACCAGACGCTCGAACGGCAAGTCCTGATAATCCTGGGCATCCAGCGACGCGGCGCGGGTCTGGTCGAGCAATTGGCTGAAGGGCAGACGTCCGTCCAGTTCAGCACGCATCACCTGGGTGTTGACGAAGAAGCCGATCAGGCCACGGGTTTCCGCGCGATTGCGGTTGGCAATCGGCACGCCGACCCGCAGGTCGGACTGACCGCTGTAGCGATAGAGCAAGGCCTGGAAGCTCGCCAGCAACAGCATGAACGGCGTGACGCCGCGCTGTTTGGCCAGGCTCATCAGACCGCTGGCCAAGGTCGCATCGAGGGCGAAATCCAGACGCGCGCCGCGCTGGCTCGGCTGCGCCGGGCGTGGGCGATCAGTCGGCAATTCCAGCAGCGGCTGTTCGCTGCCCAGGGTCTCGCGCCACCAGTTGAGTTGACGCTCCAGCTCCCCCGCTTCCATCCAGCGACGTTGCCACAGGGCGTAGTCGGAGTACTGGATCGGCAACGCTTCCAGCGCTGCATTCTGCCCTTGGCAATGCGCGGCGTAGAGCCGGGAAAACTCCTCCACCAACACGCCCATCGACCAGCCATCGGTGACGATGTGGTGCAGGGTCAGCAACAGCACATGGTCTTCGGCGTCGAGCTGCAACAGGCTGACCCGCAACAGCGGACCGTGCTGAAGATCGAACGGCCGGGCGATGTCCTGATCGACCGCTTTCATGGCCAGATCGAGACGCTGTTCCAGAGGTTCATCGCGCAGGTCGATCTGTTCAATCGGCAGCGAGGTGAACCCGGCCAGCGTCTGCACCACCTGACCGTCGTCTTCGACGAAACGGCTGCGCAGGCTCTGATGCCGCTCCAGCAGCACGTCGAAACTCTGCTGCAACGCCGCGACATTCAGCGGCCCGTGCAAACGCAGCGCGGCGGGAATGTTGTAAGCGGAACTCTGCGGATCAAGCTGCCAGAGGAACCACTGGCGCTGTTGCGCGTACGACAGTTCGAACGTCGTTTGCGGCTCGGCAGCGGGCGGAATCGGCAGTTGGCCAAAACTCACGCCCTGCTCTTGCATGCGTGTCAGAAACTCGCGGCGCTTGTCGGCAGGCAGGCCGGCGAAGCGGGTGGCGATACGCTGGGCAGTGGTGTGTTCCATCAGTTGATCTCCATCTCGTCGAGAAGCGACTCAAGCGCATCAAGACGTGCATCGTTGTCAGCCGGGGCGTGTTGCCCGGCCATGGCGGCATAAGCCTGAAGGTCGGTGGATTCGAACAGCGCACGCAGCGGCAGCTCGATGCCCAGTTCCAGTTCCACGCGGGCACTGGCCTGGGCGGCGAGCAACGAATGCCCGCCCAGTTCAAAGAAATTGTCGCGCCGGCCGATCTGCGCCACGCCCAGCACGCTGGCCCAGATGTCGGCCAGTTGCCGTTCGAGATTGCCTTCGGGGGCTTCGAATGGGCGTTGCCATTCCTCGGCATCGGGCACCGGCAGGGCCTTGCGGTCGAGCTTGCCGTTGCCGGTCAGCGGCAAGGCGTCCAGCAACAACCAGTGGCTCGGCACCATGTAATCCGGCAGATCGACCTTGAGCGCGGCGCGCAGGTTGTCGCGCCAGGCGATCGGGTCATGCGGAGTGTGCTCGGCTACCACGTAGGCGCACAGTTGCGGACCTCCGTCGCCGGCATGCACGCTCAACACCGCTTGGCGCACGCCCGGTTGGGCCAGCAGCGCGGCTTCGATTTCACCCAGTTCGATGCGGAAACCACGGATCTTCACTTGCTGGTCGATCCGGCCGAGGTAATCGATGCTGCCATCGGCACGCTGCCGCGCCAGGTCGCCGCTGCGATAGAGGCGCTGCGACGCGTCGAATGGGCTCGGCACGAAACGCTCGGCGGTGAGGCCGAAACGCCCGTGGTAACCACGCGCCAGACCAGCGCCGGCGATGTACAACTCGCCCGCCACGCCCACCGGCACCGGTTGCAACTGGCTGTCGAGCAGGTACCAGCGCAGGTCGCGGATCGGCAGGCCAATCGGGCTTTGGGCCTTGCCGTCGAGGTCGGCCAGGCGGATCGCACGGTAGGTCACGTGCACCGTGGTTTCGGTGATGCCGTACATGTTGACCAGGGTTGGCTGTTGGTCGCCGAAGCGCTCGAACCATGGACGCAGGCTCGCGACTTCCAACGCTTCGCCGCCGAAAATCACCTGACGCAACGCCAGGTTTCGTTCGCTGGCGCAGGCAATCGGCAACAACTGGCGGAACGCGGTCGGGGTCTGGTTCAACACCGTCACGCCTTCATCACAGAGCAAGCGATGAAACTCTTGCGGCTCGCGGCTGATGTAATACGGCACGATCACCAGACGCCCGCCGGTGCACAGCGAGCCAAACAGCTCCCACACCGAGAAATCGAAGGCGTAGGAATGGAACAGCGTCCAGACATCGTCCGGGCCGAAGTTGAACTCGGCAGCGGTGGCGCTGAGCAGACGCCCGACGTTGCCGTGGCTGAGCAATGCGCCCTTCGGCCGGCCGGTGGAACCGGAGGTGTAGATCACATAAGCGAGGTTTTCTGGGGAGACCAGCGCTGGCAAGTTATCGGCGCTGAAGACATCCAGTTGCAACGACTCCAGGCTCAGCACCTGCACGCCGTCGCGGGCCGGTAAACCGTCGATCAAGTGTTGTTGGGTCAGCAGCAACGTGATGCCGCTGTCTTCGATCATGTAGCTCAGGCGCTCGGCCGGGTATTGCGGATCGAGCGGCACATAGGCGCCGCCGGCCTTGAGAATCGCCAGCAAGCCAACCACCAGCGACATCGCCCGTTCGGTGGCGATGCCGACGCGCACCTCTGGGCCGACACCCTGCTCGCGCAGTTTGCGCGCCAGTCGGTTGGCCTGAGCGTTGAGCGCAGCGTAGCTCAGTTGCTCGCCTTCGTAGACCAGTGCGATTGCGTTCGGTCGCTCGGCAGCCTGGGCTTCGAACAAGTGGTGCAGGGTTGGCGACGGCGGTTGTGCCTGGAACATCGGATTCCAATGCTGGATCAGCGCATCGCGTTGCGAGGCTTGCAGCAACGGCAGTTCGGCGACGCGCTGCTGCGGATCGGCGACCACCGCTCGCAGCAGGTTCAGCCACTGCTCGGCGAGGCGGTTCATCGACGCCTCGTCGTACAGGTCAGTGGCGTAAGTCAGACTGGCATCGAGTTCTTCGCCCTGCTCATGAGTGTCGAGTACCAGATCGAATTGCGTGGTGTGTTGCTGCCAGTGCAGACGCTCGACCTGCAAGTCGGCGACGCGACGCTCGACGCTCGCGCCCAACTGCTGTTGATGGTTGTAGAGCACCTGGAACAATGGGCTGTGATTGAGGCTGCGGTCAGGCTGCAAGGCGTCGACCAACTGCTCGAACGGCAAGTCCTGATTAGCCTGCGCGCCCAATGCAACCTGTTTAACCTGTTGCAGCAAAGTGCTGAAGGACTGCTGCCCATCGATCTCGGCACGCAGCACCTGAGTGTTGATGAAGAAGCCGATCAGGCCTTCGGTTTCCAGGCGCGAACGACCCGCACTCGGTACGCCGACGCTGATGCTCGACTGCCCGCTCTGGCGATGCAGCAAGGTCTGGAAGCTGGCCAGCAACAGCATGAACAACGTCACCTGTTGTTCCTGGGCACGGTGACGCAAACCCGCCAGCAACTCGCGGTCAACGTTCAATACCAGACTGGCGCCGCGCTCGGTGCGACGGGCCGGACGGGTCAGTTCGCTCGGCAATGCCAGTGGTGCCTGGCTGCCATCCAGTTGCTCGCGCCACCACGCCAGTTGGCGTGCACCCTCCCCGGCCTCCAGCCAGTCACGCTGCCAGCGGGCGTAGTCGCTGTAGTTCACCGGCAGGCTCGACAGGTTCGCAGCCTTGCCTTCGACGACCGCCTGATACAGCGCGCTGAATTCATCGACCATGACCTGCATCGACCAGCCATCGGCAGCGATGTGGTGCACGGTGAGCACCAGCACATGTTCGTGAGTGTTCACTTGCAGCAGCAACACGCGCCATAGCGGGCCGTTGCGCAGGTCGAACGGACGGGCGATTTCTTCGGCGACGGCATTGTCGATCAACGACTGATCGAGCGTGCGGTGTTCCAGTTGCAGCGCCAGGTTGTCGTGCAGCACCGGACGCGCCTGCTGGCCGTCCTGCTCAAAGGTTGTGCGCAGGGTTTGGTGACGGGTCTGCAGTTGAGTGAAGGCTTCGCGCAGGGCTTCGCGATTCAGCGAGCCCTTCAGGCGTAGCGCGGCTGGAATGTTGTAGGCCGAACTTTGTGGGTCCAGTTGCCAGAGAATCCATTGGCGTTGTTGGGCGTACGACAGAATTTGTGGCTGATCGACCGCTGCACGTTGCAGCACCGGTTGGCCGCTGACGTTCGCCAGTGCTGCACGTTCGGAAAATTCCGCCAGATTCGCGGCGGAGAACAGGCTGCTCACCGACAGTTCAAGCTGCAACTGCTGACGTACGCGAGAGATCACCTGAAGCACCAGCAACGAGTGTCCGCCCAACTCGAAGAAGTTGTCGTCGCGGCCCACGCGTTCGACCTGCAACACTTCCTGCCAGATCAGCGCAAGTTGCGTTTCAAGCCCTTGGGCCGGGGCCACGAAGTCACGTTGTGCATCGCCAGCTTCAGCACGCGGCAAGGCTTTGCGGTCGAGTTTGCCGTTGTTGTTGAGCGGCAATTTGGCCAGCAGAATCAGGTGGCTTGGCACCATGTATTCCGGCAGCGACTGACGCAAAACTGCTTTTAGGCCTTCCAGATATTTCGTCTCTGAAACCACCGCGCCGTTGGCCACGACATACGCCACCAGTTGCGAACCGTCCTGAGCGATAACCGCCGCTTCGCGCACCTCCTCACGAGCTTGCAGGCAGGCTTCGATCTCGCCCATTTCAATGCGGAAACCGCGGATCTTCACTTGATGGTCGATGCGGCCGACGTATTCCAGATTCCCGTCAGCGTTGTAGCGCGCCAGATCGCCGCTGCGGTACAGCCGCGCGCCCGGCTCACGGGCGAATGGGTCCGGCAGGAAGCGTTCGGCGGTCAGCGCCGGGCGGTCGAAGTAGCTCTGAGCGAGGCTTGCCGGCGCGCCGATGCACAGTTCGCCGACGCCACCGTTGGGCAGCAATTGACCCGCCGCGTCCAGTACATACAGCGCGCGACCGGCGATAGCACGACCAATCGGAATGCCGAACGCATCGTTGGCATCTTCGAGACGGCATTCGTGAACGCTGGACACCACGGTCGCCTCGGTCGGGCCGTAGGTATTGAGCAAACGCACATGGCTCAAACCAGCCTGATGCCATAAACGCAGACCTTCGACCGACATCGCTTCGCCGCCGACGTGAACCTGGCGCAACTCACCGAGATTGCGCACCACACCGCTCGCGCATTCGCGGGCCAGCAAGTACCAGTAAGCCGCCGGCAAATCCGCCACGGTCACGCCTTGCTGGACGATTTCGGCAGCGAGGCGGCCGGCATCCCACACATCATCGCCGCGCATGATCAACGCCGCACCGACGCACAGCGCCGGGAAGCACTGCTCGACGAAGCCATCGAAACTGAAGGTCGCGAACTGCAACACGCGGTCCGACGCCGACAGCAGCGAATAGTCGGCAGCGGTCTGGCAGAACTCGCGCAGCGCGGCATGGGCGATGGCCACGCCTTTGGGTTGGCCGGTGGAGCCGGAGGTGTAGATGACGTACGCCAGATCTTCGGCGAGCGCGTGGTTTGGCGGATTGCTGTCGGAGTAGTCGGCGTTATCTTCGAGGCGGAGACGTCGCACGCCTGGCACATTTTCCAGCAGACCGGACTCGCACAGCAGCACGTCGAGGCGGCTGTCGTCGATCATGTAGGCCAGGCGTTCAGCCGGGTATTTCGGGTCCAGCGGAACGTACGCCGCGCCGGTTTTGAGCACCGCCAGCAGGCTGACGATCAGTTGCGGACCACGGTTCAGCGCCAGGCCGACGCGCTTGCCGGGGCCGGCACCGTTTTCGATCAAGCGATGGGCCAGTCGGTTGGCCTGCGCGTTCAATTGGCCGTAGCTCAAGGTCTGACCATCGACCTGCAATGCCATCGCGTCCGGGGTGGCGGCGGCCTGAGCGGCGATTTGTTCGTGTACCAAAAGCGTTGTGGATAACTGAACCGCGGCCGGTTGGCTGACCGCGAGTACCGCGGCTTTGCCATCAACATCGAGCAGTTCCAGCGCGCCCAATGCCGCGTCCGGCTGCGCCACCAGTTGCGTCAGCAGATGCTGCAGATTGGCCGACAACTCAGCGACCTGCGCCGCACTGAATCGCGCCGCGTCGTAGCTGAAGTCCAGGCTAAGGCCTTCGCCCAGTTCGATGCCCAGGGTCAGCGGATAGTGCGTGCGCTCATGGTTGTGCAAGTTGCCGAACGACAACCCGGCCGGTGCACCCTGTTTCAGCGCCTCCGCCACCGGAAAGTTTTCGAACACCAGCAGGCTGTCGAACAGCGCCGAACCCTGCTGCCCCGCCCAGCCCTGAATGTCGTAAAGCGGCACATGCTCGAACTCGCGCATGGCCAGGTTCAACCCTTGCAACTCACCCAGCCATTGGCTGACGGTTTGATCCGGCTTCATCGCGCACACCAGCGGCAGCGTGTTGATGAACAGGCCGAGCTGCTCTTCGATGCCCGGCAGCGGAGCAGAACGCCCGGCCACGGTGGCGCCGAACACCACGCAATCCTGGCCGGTGTAGCGTTGCAGCAACAGGCTCCAGGCCGCTTGCAGCACGGTGTTGAGGGTGACCTTCTGCTGACGGGCGAACTCGGCCAGACGCTGGGTCGCGCGGCTGTCGAGGGGGATGCGGTATTCCTCGCTGCCCTCGGCGCCCACCGGCGGCCGCAAGGCTTCGGCCAGTAACGTAGGGGCTTCCAGCGGTGCCAATGCCGCTTTCCAGAACTGCTCGCCAGCGACGGCCGATTGCTGCTGCAACCAGCCCAGATAATCGCGGTACTGCCCGGTCGGTGCCGGTAGCGACTGCCCGGCGGTGTAGTGCTGGATCACTTCGGCCAGCAACTGCGCGTTGCTCCAGCCGTCCATCAAAATATGGTGGCTGGTGTAGATCAGGTGCCAGTCATTGACGCCCGTGCGGACAAGCTTCAAGCGGAAAAGCGGCGCGCTGCCCAGTTCGAAACCCAGGGCACGTTCGGCGTCGGCCAGCGCATCGGTGTCGGTCGCTTCAAGCAGTTCAAGCGGCAACGCGACGTGGCGGACAATCGCCTGATGCGCGGTGTCGAGGCCTTGCCAGAGGAAACTGCTGCGCAGAATGTCATGACGCTCCAGCGCGGTTTGCCAGGCGTCGGCAAAACGCTGAGGGTCGAGGCCCTGAATGTCCAGGCGCAACTGACTGATGTAGGCGCCGACTTCGGGTTCGTAGAGGGTGTGGAACAGCATGCCCTGCTGCATCGGCGACAGTGGATAGAGGTCTTCAAGTGTCGCGACCGCCACTGGCAATCCATCGAGCTGCGCCTGACTGATGCGCGCCAGCGGGAAGTCCGACGGTGTGGCTTGCGGCGCTCCAATGGCACAGCAGTGGTCGATCAACGCGTTGAGTTCCAGCGCGTAATCGTCCGCCAGACGCTGAATCGTCGCGGTGTCGAACATCTCGCGGCTGAAACCCCAGCTCAGCGACAACTCACCGCCGTAGACCTGGCCTTCGACCGTCAGCCAGTTGCCCAGCGGTGCCGATGGATCTTGCGCGATACCGTTGCCTTCAGTGGACGGCACAAACATCGCCGCATCGTCGAACTGACGGTCGAACTGCCCCAGATAGTTGAAGGTGATACGCGGTTGCGGCAATGCCGCCAATTCGGCGCGGATCGCCGATGTGCCGAGGTAGCGCAGCGCGCCATAGCCGAGGCCTTTGTCCGGCACGGCACGCAGTTGTTCCTTGATGGATTTGATCGACGCGCCGAGATCGCTGGACGGCATCAGATTGACCGGGAACAGGCTGGTGAACCAACCGACGGTGCGGGTCAGGTCGATGTCATCGAACAGGTCTTCGCGGCCATGGCCCTCAAGCTGAATCAGCGTGCTGCCCTGCCCGCTCCAGCGGCAAACCGCCCTCGCCAGCGCGGTCAGCAGCAGGTCGTTGACCTGGGTGCGATACGCCGCCGGAGCCTGTTGCAGCAGTTTTCGGGTTTGCTCGGCGTCGAGTTTGAGTTCGAGTTTTTGTTCGAAGCGGTTTTCCAGTGCGCCGGTTGGGCGATCGCATGGCAGATCGCTCGGCGCGTTTTTCAGTTGGGTCTGCCAGTGTCCGAGGCTGTTTTCAAAGACTGGCAGATGAGCTTGCAGACGGGCGACCCAGCGTTGATAGGTGCTGGTTTTCGCCAGCGACATATTACCGCCGCTATAGAACTGCTGAAGGTCTTCAAGCAACACGCGCCAGGAAACACCGTCCACCGCCAGGTGATGAATGACCAGCAGCAAACGCTCGGTACCGTCGGCCATCGCAACCAGCAGCGCGCGCATCAGCGGGCCATTTTGCAAATCGAGACTGCGTTGGGCTTCGTCGCACAGAGCGTTGAGTTCTACGAGCGATTGCGCCTGACGCTGCCACAACACTGATTCAGTGGTCGGCGCGGCGTAAGCCTGCTGCCAGCTGTTTTCGGTCTGTTCGTAGCGCAGACGCAAGCTGTCGTGATGCGTCAGCAATTGCTCAAGAGCGCGATCCAGCGCCTCGATGTTCAACGCCTCGCGCGGCACCAGCAGCAGCGACTGGTTCCAGTGCTGACGCTCAGGGATCGCTTGCTCGAAGAACCACTGTTGCACCGGAGCCAACGCCACCGCGCCAACCGCTGGACCTTGTTCGACCAGCGGCTGCTCGCCGCTGCGAGCGGCCTGGGCCAGGCTGCGGATGGTCTGGTGCTGGAACAGGTCTTTGGGGCTCAACACGATCCCGGCCTGACGCGCACGGCTGACCACCTGCATGGAAACGATGGAGTCGCCGCCCAGTTCGAAGAAGTTGTCTTCCAGACCGACGTTTTCGATCGCCAACACGTCCTGCCAAATCGCGGCCAGGGATTTTTCCATCGCAGTGCGCGGCGCGACGTGTTCGCGTTGTTGCTGCGAGCCGTCAATCGCTGGCAAGGCCTTGCGGTCGAGTTTGCCGTTTGGGGTCAGTGGCAGCTGTTCGAGGAACAGCAGGAACGCCGGGACCATGTAGTCCGGCAGATGTTGTCGCAGCGCGGCTTTCAAGGTTTCACGCTGGGTCGCTTGAGCGTCGATGTCGTCCAGTAGCGATGGATCGGTCGGCACGATGTACGCGACCAGTTGCTGGCCGTTGACGCCGTCTTGCGCCAGCACCGCCAATTCACGCACGGCCTCTTGCTGCAACAGCCGCGCTTCGATTTCACCGAGTTCGATACGGAAGCCACGCACCTTGACCTGATGGTCGATGCGACCGACGTATTGCAACGTGCCGTCGGCCTGATAACGGGTCAGATCGCCGGTGCGGTACAGGCGTTCGCCGTTGCTGGAGAACGGATTCGGCACGTATTTTTCGGCGGTCATGCCCGGACGCGCCAGGTAACCACGGGTGATGCCGGCGCCAGCCAGGTACAGCTCGGCGGACACGCCTTGCGGCACCGGTTGCAGTTCGGCGTCCAGCAAGTAGCTGGCGGTGTGCTTGAGTGGCCGGCCAATGTTTGCGCGGCCAGCAGCCTCGCGGCGGGTCCAGGTCGAATAGGTGGTGTCTTCCGACGGACCGTACAAATCGTAGACATGCTCGACGGTCGACTGCTGATACAACGCCTCCACCAGGCTCTGCTTCAACGGCTCGCCGGCGAGGTTGATGATGCGTACGCTCGGCGGGATCTGCCCGTCGCGCTGCAACGCATTGATCGCCGACGGCACGGTGTTGATCAGGCGCACCTGATCCCGGGCCGGCAGCTGCGGCAATTCCAGGGCATTGCGGGCGATGATCACCGAGCCGCCGTTGGCCAGGGTGACAAATAGTTCCCACACCGACAGGTCGAAGCACACCGACGTCGAGGCCAAAACCCCTTGAATGTCTTCGCGGCTGTAGACCGATTTCGACCAGTCGATCAGTGCCAGCACATTGCGGTGGGCGATGGCCACGCCTTTGGGTTTGCCGGTGGAGCCGGAGGTGTAGATCACGTAGGCGAGGTTGTCTGGTGTGACGCGGGTCACCGGCGCATTGCTTGGGTAAGCGGCCCACGCCCTAGCGTTCATCAGCAACACTTGCGTATCAGCCGGCACGTTTAATGTTGCGGCGACAGCCTGTTCAGTAAGAAGCACCAGCGCGCGGCTGTCTTCGAGCATGTAGGCAACGCGTTCGGCCGGGTAATCCGGGTCCAGCGGCACATAAGCGCCGCCCGCCTTGAGTACCGCCAGCAGCGCCACCAACAGGTTGTTGGAACGTTGCATCGCCACGCCGACCCGGACTTCCGGCCCCACGCCCAGCTCGATCAGCTTGTTAGCCAGACGATTGGCCTGATGGTCGAGCTCGGCGTAAGTCAGCTGCTCCGTGGCAAAGGTCACCGCCAATGCATTCGGGTTCGCGACGACTTGCTGGCTGATCAGCTCATGAATGCACAGGTCCTGCGGGAAGCTTTCGTCAGCGCGATTCCAGTCATGCACGATGCGTTGATATTCGGCGTTCTCAAGCAGCGGCAAATCACTGATGCGCTGCTGCGAATCACTGACCATGCCCTGCAACAAATGCGTCCAGTGTTGCGCCATGCGCGCGATGGTCGCCGCGTCGAACAGGTCGTTGGCGTAGGTCAGCGCGGCGTGCAGCTTGCCGCCCTTTTCATAGGTGTCGAGGGTCAGATCGAATTGAGTGGTGCGCCCTTCCCACTCGATCACGCCCAGCGCCAGGCCGGACGCGGTGCTGACCGTAGAAATATCCGCGACTTGCGGCTGGTGGTTGTACATCACCTGGAACAGCGGCGTGTGGCTGAGGCTGCGTTCCAGTTTGAGCGCCTCGACCAGGCGCTCGAACGGCAAGTCCTGATGGGCCTGGGCACCGAGGGCGGCTTCCTTGATGGCACGCAGCAAGTCGCCGACACGGGTCTGGCCGTCGAGCTGGGTGCGCAGCACCTGGGTGTTGACGAAGAAGCCGATCAGGCCTTCGATCTCGGCGCGATTACGGTTGGCGATTGGCACGCCGACGCGGATGTCGGTCTGCCCGGTGTAGCGGTGCAGCAGCGCGTTGAAGGCGCCGAGCAACAGCATGAACAGGGTGATGTTGTGCTTCTGCGCCGTCGCTCGCAGTTGCTCGGCCAACTGAGCGTCGACGGCGAACTCGTAACGGGTGCCGCGATAGCTCGGCATCGCCGGGCGCGGATGATCGGTGGGCAGTTCCAAAACCGGGTGCTCGTCGCCCAGCTGCGCCTGCCAGTAGTCGAGTTGACGCGCTTGTTCGCCCGCCTCCAGCCAGCGGCGTTGCCACAACGAGTAGTCGCTGTACTGGATCGGCAATGGCGTGAGTTGCGGTTGTGCGCCCGCCTCAAAGGCGTCGTAGCAGCGGATGAATTCGTCGATCAGCACGTTCATCGACCAGCCGTCGGAAACGATGTGGTGCAGGGTCAATAGGAGGACGTGTTCCTGCTCGGCGAGTTTGAGCAAGGTGACGCGCAGCAATGGGCCGGTTGCCAGATCAAACGGCAGCACCGATTGCTGCTCGGCCGCTTGGGCGACCGACCTTTCGCGCTCCGTGGCCGGTAATGCGCTGAAATCCACCTGATCGATGACCAGCGGCGCGCTGGCCGGCACTTGTAACAAAGTGTCATCGGCCTGGCGCTGGAACACCGTGCGCAGGGTTTCGTGACGTTCAACGAGGCTGGCGAACGCTTGTTCCAGCGCGGACAGGTTCAAGTGCCCGGTCAGTCGCACCGCGCCCGGCAGGTTGTAGGCGCCGCTTTGCGGGTCCAGCTGCCAGAGAACCCACATGCGCTGCTGGGCGTATGACAACGCCTGGCGATCTTCGGCTTCGACGCCGGCAGGAATCGGAAATCGGGCGAAATCAACGCCTTCCTTTTGCAAGGCCGCGAGGAACATCTGGCGCTTTTCCAGGGGCAACCCGATAAACCGGCGAGCAAGTTTCAAGGAGTCTTCAGCATTCATTTCTTAGCATCCGGATCAGTGGCGGGAAGCACAAAGGCACGTCGTCCCTATAAAACGAATGCAGACCGGAAAAATTAGCGAATGAGAACAAGTATCAGAGAGGAGGGATATGGCGAGGATAGTGAGGCTGCTGCAAATCAAAATGTGGGAGCGGGCTTGCTCGCGAAGGCTGCGTGACATTCAACATGGATGTCGACTGACACGGCCTCTTCGCGAGCAAGCCCGCTCCCACAGGTATTGCGTCAGGCGCTGACGGCCATGGCATGCCGCCGATGGTGAACTTCCAACTGATCCTTGATCACCCGCAACACCTTGGCTTCGTGCTCGTGGATAAAGAAGTGACCGCCAGCAAGCATGTCCACCGAGAAACTGCCGTGGGTTTCCTTGCTCCAGCCGATCAGTTGCTCGGTGGTGGCGCGATCAGCTTTGCCGCCGAGCACGTGAACCGGGCACTTGAGCAAGGGACGCTGTTGCGGTTCGAAACGTCCGCACAATAGAAAGTCCGCACGCAGGACCGGCAGCGTCAGGCTCATCAGCTCTTCGTTGGCCAGCACCTCTTCACGGGTGCCGTTGAGGGTGCGCAATTGCTCGATCAATTCGGCATCGGTTTTGGGCTCGGCGAAACCCCGGTCGTAATCGGCACGCAGGGTCGGTGCGGCGGTGCCCGAAGCGAACAGCGCCACCGGTTCCGGACAGCCCAGCGAGCGAAACGCATGGGCCATCTCACAAGCGAGCAACGCGCCAAGGCTATGGCCAAATAGCGCATACGGCGCCTTGAGCGTGGCTTTTTGTTCCTGCGCGAGTTGCAGCGCCAGGCGTCGCATGTCGGTATGCAAGGGTTCGCCAAACCGGGCGCCACGTCCTGGGAGTTCCACGGGTTGCAGCTTGAGCCACTCCGGTAGCTTGCGCCGCCAGCGGCTGTAGACCATGGCACTCGCGCCCGAATAAGGCAGGCAGAGCAATGTCAGCTGGGTCACCGGGCTTACCTCGAAAAGTTGTCTGTTAAGAGAACGGATGAGGCAGGTCTCGAATTAGTCGAAGATCTAAATGTGGGAGCGGGCTTGCTCGCGAATGCGGTGTATCAGTCAACGTTGATGTTGTTTGACCCACCGCATTCGCGAGCAAGCCCGCTCCCACATTTAGTCATCATTTCAAGTGGCGGAAGCTTTGCACTGCGGAACCGAGGACCACGGCGCCAGCGGCGACGGCGACCCAGAATCCGCTTCGGGCTCCAAATGTATCGATAAGCCAACCCGAACTGGCCGCACCGATCGCCACGCCAATACTCAACCCAGTCACCAGCCAGGTCAGGCCTTCAGTGAGTTTGGCCGGCGGCACGATGCGCTCCACCAACGCCATCGCCACAATCAGGGTCGGCGCAAAAAACAGCCCGGCGACGAACACCGCCAGCGACAGCCCGAGAATGTTCGTCGCCAGCAGCAACGGCAGCGTGGTCACCGCCGTCGCCACTCCGCCGTACAGGAACAGTTGCGGCAACGGCAGTTTCGAGCGCAACGCCCCGAACGCCAAACCGGCCAGGCACGAGCCGATGGCATACACCGACAACACAATACTCGCCGCCGCCGGCTGACCCTGCTGCTGGGCGAACGCCACGCTGACCACGTCCACCACACCAACGATGGTGCCCATGGCGACCATCAACAACATCAGTAACTGAATCTCGCTGGAACGAATGATCGAGGCCTGATGATGGTCTTCATGGGGATGAATCGCCGGCTCGGTGTCACGTTGCAGCACAAACGCCGTCACCCCGATCGCCAGCATCAGCAACGCCGCCAACGGCCCCGCCTCGGGGAACGCCACCACGCACAACCCCACCGACAGTGGCGGCCCGACAATAAAACAGACTTCGTCCAGCACCGACTCCAGCGCATAGGCGGTTTGCAGTTCAGGTTGGCCGCGATACACCTCGGTCCAGCGCGCCCGCACCATCGCCGACATACTCGGCATGCAACCCGCCAGCGCGGCGAATACAAACAACGTCCACTGCGGCGCCTGCAAACGAGTGCAAAGCAACACCAGCAACAACGCCCCGCCACCGATCAGTGCCGAGACTGGCAAGATCCGACGCTGCCCGAATCGGTCCACCAGCCGCGAGACTTGCGGCGCGCAAAACGCCGTGGCCAAGGCAAACGTGGCCGCCACTGCACCGGCCAATCCGTAGCCACCCTGCAATTGCGAGAGCATGGTGATCAGGCCGATGCCGGTCATGGAAATCGGCATGCGCGCGATCATCCCGGCCAGCACAAAGGCGCTGCTGCCTGGGGCTTTGAACAGCTCGCGGTAGGGGTTTGCCATAGGTGCAGGTCTCAACAAGGGCCTGCAAGTTGCCATAAACGCGGGTTGAGGGGAAAGCAGCGAATTGTTGGTGGAATGTGAAGGCTTGGCGCTGAACTCTAGCCCCCCCAAACCAGTCAGCTAATTAGGCCCTCAACTCAAGGCGCTGACGTCGGCATCACCCTGTTCATCGACGGCGGTATGAGCCTTTTTCCGGAGTTTCGCGGCAATGACTGATCATCATCCCGAACGACAAAGCGCCATCGACGCCCACGGCATCATCGGAGACATGCGCAGCGCGGCACTGGTCAACGACAAAGGCAGCGTGGACTTTTTTTGCTGGCCGGAATTCGACAGCCCGTCGATCTTCTGCTCGCTGCTGGACACGCCCGAGGCCGGCATCTTTCAACTGTCGCCGGACCTGCCCGATGCCCGCCGCGAACAGATTTATCTGCCGGACACCAACGTGCTGCAAACCCGTTGGCTCAGCGACCGCGCCGTCGTCGAAGTCACCGACCTGCTGCCCATCGGCGACAGCGAAGATGACACGCCGATGCTGATGCGCCGGGTTCGTGTGGTCAGCGGCCAGGCAACGTTTCACATGCGCTGCGCCGTGCGCCATGACTACGCTCGCGCCAAGACCCATGCGCGCATGGATCAGAAGGATGTAACGTTCGAGGCCGCCGATCACCCGTCCCTACGCCTGTCTTCGGACCAGGTTCTACGTATCGACGGTCATGCGGCAGTCGCCGAATTCACCCTCGAACAGGACCAGAGCGCCGAATTCCTGCTCGGCGGCATCGACGACCCGCGGTTCAAGGAAGGCGCCGCCGCGATCTGCCTGGAACGTACCCTGAAGTTCTGGCGCGACTGGATTGGCCAATCCAACTACCGCGGTCGCTGGCGGGAAATGGTCAATCGCTCGGCCCTGGCGTTGAAGCTGCTGACCTCGCGCAAGCATGGCGCAATCCTCGCCGCCGCCACGTTCGGCCTGCCGGAAACGCCCGGCGGCGAGCGCAACTGGGACTACCGCTACACGTGGATCCGCGACGCCTCGTTCACCGTCTATGCGTTCATGCGCCTGGGCTTCGTTCAGGAAGCCAATGACTACATGCGCTGGCTGCGCGGGCGGGTCAGCGATTGCCACGGCAAACCGATGAAACTCAACATCCTCTACGCCATCGATGGCCGCCAGGAACTGCCGGAAACCGAACTCTCGCACCTCTCCGGTCATGGCGGCGCAACACCGGTACGGATCGGCAATCAGGCTTACGACCAGGTCCAGCTCGACATCTTCGGCGAGCTGATGGACGCGGTTTATCTGGTCAACAAATATGGCGACGCCATCTCCCATGAAGGCTGGAAACACACCGTAGAAGTGGTCGACCAGGTCTGCGAAACCTGGGAGCAAAAGGACGTCGGTATCTGGGAAATGCGCGGCGAACAGCATCACTTCCTGCACTCGAGGCTGATGTGCTGGGTCGCACTGGACCGAGCCATTCGCCTGGCTTCCAAACGCTCACTGCCCGCCCCGTTCGCCCGCTGGGACCAGACCCGACAAGCGATCTACGCGGACATCTGGGGAAATTTCTGGAACGAAGAATGCGGGCACTTCGTCCAGCACATCGGCGGTACCGCGCTCGATGGCTCGATGCTGCTGATGCCGCTGGTGCGCTTCGTCAGCGCCAAGGACCCGCGCTGGCTTGCGACCCTCGACGCCATCGAAAAGAATCTGGTGCGCGAAGGCATGGTTTACCGCTATCGCAATGACGACACCCAAATCGACGGCCTCGACGGCACCGAAGGCGCCTTCGCCGCGTGCTCCTTCTGGTACGTCGAATGCCTGGCCCGCGACGGACGGGTGGAAAAAGCACATCTGGAATTTGAACAGTTGCTGAGGTATGCGAACCCCCTGGGATTGTACGCCGAAGAGTTCGACAGCCATGCGCGGCACCTGGGCAATACGCCGCAAGCGCTGACGCATTTGGCCCTGATCAGTGCGGCGTGTTTTCTGGATCGGAAATTGAGTGGGGAGAAGAGCTTCTGGCAGCCGTGAGAGCACCTCGCCACACGTTTGTGTAGTCCGAAGTCCTGCATTGCTTAAACAAAACCCGCATCCGCCACCGGAAAATCCTTTGTTGCCACCCGTTACATCCCCCCCTACCATCGACCGTCAACGGGTACAGCGGAGCTGTCCAACAAAACCCGAATTCAAGGAACCAGAATGACCCAGCGCATCCACCGCAGCATCGACGCCCCACTCCGGTCAGGTCTGAACCGGGATGAATTGTGGGAAGGCCAGGACAAGGGCCTGATCAAATGCTGGGAGATCGGCCGCCAACGCGCCGCCCGTTTCCCCGAACTCGCCCAACGCTGTCTTGCCGGCGAACTGCCGGTGCTGGGCTGGAAAGGTGGCGTCAGCCGCAGCCTGAAAAAACTCGAAAAATACGGATCCCTCAAGTACCTCGCTCAGTGGCAAGGGTTACGCGGGGAAGATCTGGATGTTGATTTGGGTGAAGAACGGGCGTTGACCTGTTCGCGGACCAGCATGGTGGTGACGTTTACGCCGGATCGGTCGAAGTACTTCAATCAAGTTTCGGAAGTCGAGGCTTAGGCAGCCTCACACCTGAAAATACCTATGCCGGACCACATGTATGGAAAGTTCTACTCTGCAGTAACAGCCCTAAAACTCAACCCAATGTGCTTCCTCATCGGAGGACCACGGCCCAATGATTCATTCCAGGTTGGACGCGAAGAAAGACTGATTGAAGCAAATCCTGCGGTATCGAAAGAAGGCAACGCTCAGAGCGTTACTGGAGCTGCTGGAGGGCTGACGCTGAAACGCTCGCGATAGGCCTGCGGGGTTACGCCCATGGCCCGCAGAAAACTGCGTCGAAGCGTCTCTTCACTGCCGAAACCGCATTGCACCGCCACCCGTTTGATCGGCACGCCGGTATCGCTGAGCAAACGTCGGGCGGTCTCGACCCGAATCAGTTCGATGGCCCGCGCCGGAGTCTGGCCGGTGTCGGCGCGGTAATGGCGGACGAAGCTGCGTTCGCTCATGCCGGCCTGCAAGGCCAGGGTCGGGACGCCGAGATCCTTGGTGAGGTTTTCGCTGATCCAGGCGTGAAGTTCGTCGAAACGGTTGCCTTCCTTTTGCAAAGAGAGGGTCACGCTGAACTGCGACTGGCCGCCGGGCCGTTTCAGGAACACCACCAGTTGCCGGGCGACTTCCAGGGCCATCGTGCGGCCAAGATCTTCTTCGACCATGGCCAGCGCCAGATCGATACCGGCAGTGACCCCGGCCGAGGTCCAGACCGGGCCGTCATTGATGAAGATCGGATTGGGCTCAACCTGCAGCCGCGGATGCTGCTGCGCCAACTGCTCGCAACGGGTCCAGTGAGTGACCACCCGCCGGCCATCGAGCCAGCCGCTGGCCGCCAGCAAAAATGCCCCGGTGCACACCGACGCTACCCGCCGACACCCCGTCGCGTGTTCACGTACCCACGCCACCAGCGGTTCGTCTTGCGCCGCGTCGTAAACGCCCCAGCCACCGGCAATGATCAACGTGTCACTGCCCTCTTCGGGCAACGGCTCGGCCAACAGCGCCAGCCCCGCCGACGACATCACCGCCCCGCCGCTGCTGGCAATCACCGACGGCGCATAAGGTGCCGGCAAGCCTTGCTGGCGGGAAATATCGTTGGCCGAAGCGAACACCTGCAACGGCCCGGTGACGTCAAGCAGTTGCACATTGGCAAAGGCGAGCACGTGAATGGTTTTCGGCATGATTGGCGTAATTCGTGGGGTTATTGGCGTATGCGCCAAATCCTACGAGCCTAAAGTGAAGTCGTCCACCCACTTCATGAGAGAAATGCCATGACGTTGCAGATCGGTTTTCTGTTGTTTCCACAGGTTCAGCAACTGGACCTCACCGGCCCTTACGACGTACTGGCCTCGCTGCCGGACGTGAAGGTGCATTTGATCTGGAAGGACCTGATGCCGGTCACCGCGAGCACGGGCCTGGTGCTGAAACCGACCACCACGTTCGACGATTGCCCGAAGCTGGATGTGATCTGCATTCCCGGCGGCAGCGGCGTCGGGCCGCTGATGGAAGATGAACAGACGCTGGCCTTCATCAAGGCGCAGGCCGCCAACGCGCGTTACATCACGTCGGTGTGTACCGGCGCGCTGGTACTCGGTGCGGCGGGCCTGCTGAAGGGTAAACGCGCCACCACTCACTGGGCTTATCACGAATTGCTGGTGCCTTTGGGGGCGATCCCGGTGAAGGATCGGGTGGTGCGCGACGGCAACCTGCTGACCGGTGGCGGGATCACGGCGGGCATCGATTTTGCCCTGACCCTGGCCGCTGAGTTGTTCGATAAGGACACGGCAGAGCTGCTGCAGTTGCAGCTCGAATACGCCCCGGCGCCGCCGTTTGCGTCGGGCAGCCCTGAGACGGCTCCGGTCAGTGTGCTGGAGGAGGCCCGCAAACGTGCTGCCGGGTCATTGAAACTGCGCTCGGAAATCACTGAGCGTGCAGCGGCGAAACTCGATCAGTTGTCAGCACGCTGATCCATCCCGATCGGCAGCCAGTGCCTGGCTGCCGTTACCCCGGCCAAAATGATGAGCCGAAGATTTCCCATCGCCCATAAAAAAACCCGCCTAAGCGGGTTTCTCAAGACCATTTCGACATCCTGTCGGCAGCCATCCTGGCCAATGGTCGATCATCCGTGATCCTGAGCGCTTCCTGCGACTCAGTTGATGGATCCAGATTAAATACATCGGTGAAGCGTAAACAGAGGACATACCAGCGCTCTGGTGTAAGCCATTGCCCATTCAGCCTTGAAACCCCTTCCTGTAGCAGCTGCCGAAGGCTGCGTTCGGCTGCGCAGCAGTCGCAAAAACAGACACTGCGGTGTTTCAGGCACCCCGTGTTTGTATGGATTACGACTGCTGCGCAGCCGAACGCAGCCTTCGGCAGCTGCTACACGAACTCATCTACCAAGGCCTTTTCGACAGGCAAAAAAAAACCCGCCGAAGCGGGTTTTCCCAAGACCATTACGACTCCCTGTCGGCAGCGATTCCTTGCTTATGGTCGATCATCCGTGATCCCGAGCACTTCCTGTGCTTCGGTTGATGAGGCTAGATTACGCTTAGGATCCAATGTGCAATAGACGACATAGCTACCATCGCGTGTAGGACATTCGCTATAGCCACCCTTCCGAAAACCCTTAGACGGCTCAGGTTTCAAGCATTGAAGCCGCGAGTTTCGCGGCCTGTAGCTGACCTTCGGCCGCCGGGGTGCCGTCCTCGAGAAACGCCCAGCGTTTCAGCCAAGGTTCGAACATGCAGCCATCACTCTTCCTGACGCTCGCGCGCCTTGGCACTGACTTTGAGAAACTCTTCGATGTTGTTCATCTGTTCATCCCAACCGCGGCTGTCCATGCGGAACGCCTTGAGTCGTCGCGTCTGAGGGATGTGATCGAAACCGGACTCGGTGACCTTGAGTAACGTGCCTTCATCCATGTCTTCGAGCTCGAACTTCACCAGCGTGGTGGGTTCCTGGGAGTAATCGATATCGGGCTCAATCGCGTACGGATGCCAGCGAAACGAAAACACCCGTTCCGGCTCGACCCGCTCCACCAGTACGTTCCACAGCAAGTGTTCATAACCCGGGTACGTAATCTGCCCCTGGGTCCATTCACCGGCGACAAAACGCTTGCCCTCCAGCTCCACGCCAAACCACTGCCCAAAGGCTTCGGCATTGGCCAGCACTCGCCAGACCTGCGAGCGCGGCGTTTTGAGCAGGATCTTCCTTTCGATGCGATCTGATGCTGGATTCATATGTCACCTCCTGTACTGAACAGTAGGCCTGTAAGACCACAAGACCAACCCTAAAGTTGTATCAATCGGGTATCGCAATCAACCCTACCTGAAATATTCGGCTGTATTTCAAGGTGTAAGTTCTGGCTTCAAGACGATAGTCAGTGCCCGAAACTGCTAACGTTCAGGACGAAGTTGACTCAGACAAGGACGATTCATGCAGCTTTCACTTACGGAACGTTATCGCGGAGCCCTGCTGGGCCTGGCTTGCGGTGATGCCATTGGCACCAGCGTCGAGTTCCAGACCCGCGGCTCATTCAAGCCCCTGACCGACATGGTGGGTGGCGGCCCTTTCAATCTGGAAGCCGGGCAATGGACCGATGACACCTCGATGGCGCTGTGCCTGGCCGAAAGCCTGCTGAGCAAAAACGGCTTCGAGGCGGCCGACCAGATGGGTCGTTACTTGAATTGGTGGCAATGGGGTTATCTGAGCTCAACGGGTGAATGCTTCGACATTGGCATGACCGTACGTGACGCCCTGACGCGTTATCAGAAAACCGGGGAGCCGTTCGCCGGCTCCACCGATCCCCGCACGGCAGGCAACGGCTCGCTGATGCGCCTGGTGCCGGTGGTGCTGTATTACTTTCCCGATCGCGACCGGATCCTGGCGTTTTCCGCCAACAGCTCACGAACCACCCACGCCGCACCGGAAGCGGTTGAATGCTGTCAGTTGTTCGCCGAGCTGATCCACCGAGCGTTACAAGGCGCGTCCAAGGCAGAAGTGCTCAGCTTGTCAGAAACGACATACCTGGAACCCAAAGTGGCCGCCATCGCGCGAGGCGATTATTTCGGTAAACCTGAACGCGAAATCCATGGCAGCGGTTACTGCGTTGCCTCACTGGAAGCAGCCCTGTGGTGCTTTCATCAGACTGACAGTTTTGAAGCCGCCATCCTGAAAGCCGCCAACCTGGGCGACGACGCCGATACCACTGCTGCCATCGTTGGCCAGTTGGCCGGGGCTCATTACGGTGTGCAGGGCATTCCCGACCGTTGGCTGGAGCAGTTACATTTGCGTGAAGACATCGAAGCCACGGCTGACGCTTTGCTGCGGGCAGCCACCCTCACGCAATCAGGAGCACGCGATGAATAGCCTGCATGGCAGTTGCTTGTGCAAAGCCGTCGAGTACCAAGCCGATATCCTCGACATGCCCATCAGTCATTGCCACTGCCAAACCTGTCGCAAGGCACACGCGGCGGCATTCGCCTCGACAGCCGGGGTCATGCGCGAACATTTTCGCTGGACCAAAGGTCAGGACCACCTGAGCAGCTACGAATCGTCACCGGGCAAGCTTCGGCATTTCTGTTCGGTCTGTGGTTCACACTTGATGGCTGAGCGATTGGCCCAATCCCACGTTATCGTTCGTGTGGCGACACTGGACGATGACCCGAAAATGACGCCTCAGGCGCATATCTGGACGTCACATGCCGTGCCGTGGCTTGCCTATGAATCGATTAAAAAACGCCCTGAATGGCAAACATAAAGGGTCGAATACGGCACTAAACTGCATCCCGACTTTCCTGTCACAGCGAGAATCCCCATGCACCCACGCTTTCTTCTGGCACTGACGCCTCTGCTGTTCACCACCGCTGCTTATGCTGTGGACTGCGACAACGCCGCCGATCAGGCCACGATGAATCAGTGCGCGGCGCAGCAACACAAGACGGCGGACAAGGAGTTGAATGCGCTTTACCAGCAGATCAATGAGCGTTTGAAGAGCAACCCCGAAAGCAAAAAGCTGCTGATCGGGGCGCAGCGTTCGTGGGTTGCGTTTCGGGATGCCGAGTGCAAGTTCTCGAGCGCCGGGGTGGAAGGCGGGAGTGTGTATCCGCTGATCTACAGCAACTGTGTTACTGAGTTGACCAAGGCGCGGGTTGAGACTTTCAAGAATTACCTGAAGTGCCAGGAGGGGGATTTGAGTTGCCCTGTGCCGGGGGCTTGATACTTGGGTGCCTGTGAGGGCCTCTTCGCGAGCAAGCCCGCTCCCACATTAGATTTTCGGTGAACACATATTTTGTGTACACCCGAGAACAAATGTGGGAGCGGGCTTGCTCGCGAAGGCGTCAGTTCAGGCGCCGCAATTACCGAACAAATATCTGCGCGGTCGTGATCGCCATATCCCCACCCGGCAACTTGATGCTGCCAATCTGCTTCATGCTCTCGGGATCAAAGATCACCACGTCATTAAACGTCCCCGCCAGATAAATCTTGCTGCCGTCCTTGTTGAACGAAATGCAGTAGTAGGAATGATCCAGCGTCGCCGCCTGGAGCATTTTCTTTTCCTTGATGTCGTACTTCGCCAAACGGTTGAGCACACCGAACATCAGGTTCGGATCCTTCGGCGAGCGCATGCCGCTGAAGTAGATTTCCGTCAGAGGACCGAAGTCGGTGGTTTCGGTCTTGCCGGTTTTCAGGTCGATGCTGAACAGCCCGTAAAGGTATTCGGCAGTCGCTGGATCCTGCTTCTTGTCCTTGAATTTCGCCGCGGTGTAGAGCAGCGAGAAGTCATGGCGATAAGTCTGCTGGTTCCACACGTAGAGTACGTCCGGCGCGCTGTAGTTCGGGCGCTTCCAGTGACGGCTGGGGATCAGCACGTCGAACTTGCCGGTCTTCACATCGACCTTGTAGACATCCGCCCCGGCCACGTACAGCGTGCCGTCGTCACCACTCTGCATAATGGTCAATTGCCGTGGCGCCGAAAAACTGCGCACGGGTTTGGCGTCCATGCCGGCGTCGGTGGCGTACACATCGAGCCGCGGTTGCTGCACTTCGTAGCGGTCATTGAGCATCAACGTCGGGTTGGCAATGGTGAACAGTTCCTTGCCGTCGTGGCTGAGGGTGAACGCGAACATGGACCTCGCTTTCTCCCCCGGTTTCTGGGTGATGCTGGCGTGGAACACCTGCTTGCAGCTGTCGAGTTCAACGCCGTAGACATCCGCGTAGTGGTTGTTCAACACATAGGCGGTCTTGCGGTCCGGCGACAACTGCACGGTGCCGGGACCGAAGGCATCCGGCATTTTGCAGGTCTTGAACAAGGTGTCGGTGGCCAGGTCGATGACGTGCAGGTTGTTCGGGTAATTGGTAGTCAACATGTACTCGTGACCGGTCTCGAGTGCAGTGTTTTCATCGGCCAGAACGTTGAGCGAACAGGCGCTCAGGACGGCGAATGCGGCCAGGCCGCAGGCTTTGATGCTAGGCATGCTGGAATCCTTATATCTGACCGATTACTTGTCTTTTGGAAAGACAGTCCCGAGATTGCGCCAGTTGTCGTTGGACGCCTGGGCATCCTTGTTCCAGTCCGGGTAGGTGCTCATCATGTCGGGCACCTGGGCCGGCCACCAGCAAGGGTCGGAGCAGCCGTAAAGGTCGGCTTCCATCGGCTGGCACAGCGACGACACACCGCCAAACGCATCGATTTCCCAACCCGGGTCAGTGGTCGAGGCGCAGCCGGCGACGGAACTCATCGCCACCACTTCTTCGATGCGGTTTTCGGCCGCGGCCTCATCGAGTTTCAGCGCTTTATTATTGATTGCCTTGAGATGTTTCATATCAGTGAGCCTTGCGCGGAGTGATGTAGCTGCTGATAAACGCAGGGTTGTGGGCCATGATCCGGGTGTAGACCTCAATGCCGAAGTCGACCCAGTCACGCATCAGTTCGCAGTAGTGATAGGTCGGGTGGGTCGGATCGCCGTAACGGGCATAGCTCTCGTGGTAGCAGCCGCCGGAGCACAGATTGCGGATCTGGCAGTCTTCGCAACCGGTGTTGGTGCGGTCGAGGCGCTGGGACAGGAAGTCGTTCAACTCGACCTGCTTCACCCCGCTGTGAACGTTGCCGAAGGTTGGCAACGATGAGCCGGTAAAGCGGTGGCACAGGTTCAATTCGCCCTTGTGATCCACCGCCAGCATCTTCAGGCCCGCGCCGCAGGGCAGGGCTTTTTTGTGGCCTTCGTGGATGTCGGTGATCAACTGGTGCAGGTTGGAGAAACCGATATTGCGGTGCTCCAGCGCCGCTTCCAGATAACGCCGGCCGAGTTTCTTCATGTTGGCGAAGACTTCGATCAGCTCGTCGCTGGACAGGTTGAAGGTGCTGATGTCGCCGGAGGTCACCGGGGCAAAACCGACCTCGGCAAAACCCAGTTCGTTAAACAGGTGATCCCAGATGGTTTCGACGTCGGTGACGCCGGTGGTCAGGGTCACGCGGGCACCGACCGGACGACTGTTGTAGCGCGACAGCAGCATTTCAGCCTTGCGCCGCACCACGTCGTAAGTGCCCTGCCCGCCCACAGTGATGCGGTTGCGGTCGTGCACGGTTTTCGGTCCGTCGATACTGACTGACAGGCCGAAACGGTGGGCGTTGAGGTAGTCCACGGTCTCTTCGGTGAGCAGCGTCGCGTTGGTGGTCATGACGAACTCGACGAACTTGCCGGCCTCGCGGAAACGCTTCTCGCAATAGTCGACCATGTACTCGATCAGCTTGCGATTGCTCAGTGGCTCACCACCGAAAAACACCACGGTGAAACGCTCTTCGTCCGGCGATTCACGCAGCAGCATTTCCACCGACGCGACCGCCGTTTCGACGTCCATTTTCTTGCCGGCCGACGGCTTGTCCAGGTCTTCCTTGTAGCAGTAGGTGCAGCTCAAATTACAGCCGGTGTTGACGTTGAGCACCACGGTGTTGATCGCCGTACGCTCGACCCGTTTGGTGCCGATGTCCGGGGTCAGCGGCGAGCCGTCGCTGACCAACTCCAGGGACATCAACTCACGCAAGGTCTCGGTGATTTCTTCGCCGTTGAAGCGTGACGACAAACGCTGGATCAGGTCGTCCGACGAACAGCCAGGACCGCGCAAGGTGTCGATGATGGTGCCCGTCAATTCATCGCTGGCGAACAGCGAACTGCTTGGGATGTGAAACAACATGCGGTCAGCATCGACGTGCACTTCGTGCAGGTTCCGCTCAACCAGATTCAAAATAGCGCCCATTGCAACCTCCTGTGCAAACCCCGTTCTACGGGGCTCACGGTCATTCCAAAAAAATGTCTGAAGCCGTTGAAGTCAGCCAGCTCACGTTTTCAAAATCATGGAATGGGTGGATTGTTCCAGCGTTGCACGGTGACGATCATGTGGCCTTCGCCGGTCAGGGATTTCCCTGCGTCGTCGACGGCGGCGATCACCTTGAGGTTGCCGGCATTGTTGGTGGACATTTTGCGCTGCGGGTTTGGCCCGGCATCGCCCGGTGTGAACACGCCGCTGTCAGCCTGCATGGTGCCGGCGAACTTGACGTCCTCGTCTTCCTTGGCACGGTCGTCGAAGGCTTCGACCGACCACTGCGCCGGGAATACGCCGATGCGATACGGCTTGCCGTCAGCGCCCTTGCCCCAGGCTTCGGCATCAAAACGGCCCTGGACTTTCGGTGTCGAACCACCACCCTCGCCGATTCGCGCCACCGAGAACTCGGGCACGACTTTGACTTCGGCGATTTTGCTGTAGACCGACAGGGTCGGGCCTTTCAGCGTGCCGACGGTGACGTTGCGCAGACCCGGTTGAGCGTTGGCAGCGGCCTTGAGTTTGACCTTGATGCGCTCCGGGCTCTGCTCGATGACTTCGACCACTTCCACGCCTTTGCCAAAGTTCGGTTTGCCGGTGAGACCGCTGCCGACAAGCGTGACTTCCGTTTCAGCGCCAGCCTTCAGGTAACCCGGCTGCACCGCCAGCAAACGACTGCAGCCCTGCTTGGCGGCGACGAAGTCCAGCCCCCGCTCATCATGCTCGGCCTCGAACATCCGGCCCTGCATCGCATTGCCTTGGGCGGCGAACACCTGGCGCATGGTCACGCCGTCGATGGTCACGTTGCCGCGCCATTCGTAACCGGTGTAGAGAATCGCGCTGCCATCGCCGTTGAACGGGCTGCCGTCGGCGTATTGGCCTTTGACGCTGACCTTGAACGTGTCGCTGCCATCGGCAGTGACGCTCATCACGCCGGCCAATTCACCCTTGCCCGGCAAGTGGCCGCTGAAGCTCCAGTCACCGACCAGAACATCAGATTTCGGCGCGGTGCTCAGCCATTTTTTCCAGGCCGGGTTGTCCAGCGGATAACGCTTGGCCAACAGCGGCACCATGTCTTTTCGAGCAAGGTCGAACCAATCACGGTCACGAGCCAGAGCCTGGTACTCCAGCGACGGCCACTGGCCGAGGTGGAAGTTCACCAGACGCTCCCATTCCTGGGCCGGACGCCGTTGCAGCGCGACCCGCGCACCGGAGTGGCAGCGACCGCACATCTGACTGGTCTGGTCGTCAAATTTCTCGACGGTATTGAGTCGACGCTCCAGCGCATAACGCACGCCATCGGTCTCGCTTGGGGCCAGGCCTTGGGTGTCGGCCAGGTATTTGACCAGGGTTCGGCGGTCGTCATCACTGATCTGCAAACCGTGCATGGTTTGCATGCGGGCGATGCTCATCAGCCAACCTTCAGGGGTTTTGCGCTGGTGGCTGATGCGGCTCAGGGCGTTATCGGCTTCGGGGGTATGACAGCCCTGACAGGTTTCCTTGAGGATGGTCTGGGCGTCGCGGGCTGCCAGGCTGTAAGGCGAATGCAGCGCCACACAAGCGGCCACGGCCAGCAGACTGACACTCAGGCCTGAACGGAGTTTTCTCTTCATCAACGTCGAACCTCGCACGGTGCTTTCTTATTTTTGTGGCTTATCGTTTTTATGGTTTCTGCCGTCGGCGGCGCACCGCTGACGGAGGCAAGAGAAACGTCTGCGATGAGCAATACACGGAGCGTGCCAGCTTGCCGATTACCTTTTAAATCAAGTCGTTGCGCGAAGATGACTGCTTTGCGCCATCGCTGAACGAGATCGCCTGCGTCTAATATCGCGACAGTTGTTGCAGTCTGAGACAGCATAGATGGCCTGACCGGAACAGCTCATCGGCCGGCGATTGACGCCGATCCCCTGCAAGCGCGAAATGGTTGTTCACCGATTGCCACCAGGGGATAAAAAAATGGCAAGCATCACTGTCCTGGCGGGGGACTTTCTGCAGGGTGATGGAGAGTACAGAGACGGCGTTTTCACCCTCAGAACGTCGCTTCATCCATGGCCTGGCATTACCCTCCCGCTCTCATCGTTCAAGAGCGTGGAAGTGGCCAACGAGGATTCGATCAACAACATCAAGGATGCCATCGGCTTTGGCGTGGCCGGGGCCATGCTGTTGGGGCCCATCGGCGCAATTGCCGGGTTCATGCTGGCCGGCAAGGAAACCGAAGTGACCTTTCTGGCGACGCTCAAGGACGACAGAAAGCTGTTGGCTGCCGTGGATGGCGACACGTTCGAAGAAATTTCCCGGAAGTTTGCAGCCTGAATAATCGGCGCGGGCCGCACCGCGGCCCCACGGTGCGGCGTGACGCCGGTTCAGATGTCATAGGTGGGGGAAACGCTTTTGTGTACGTCGATCTCGTGCTGCATGTCCGCCACCAGCGACGCGATCGCATGGGGACTGTCCAGTGTCCACAGGGGAACGTGGGTGGCCACAATATCCACTTTGCCGGTCATGCAGTCGCAGACCCGAATCGTCAGGGACTGGTCCGCCGCCATGGTGCAGGTGCATACGGACGGCAGAAAACTGTGTTCAATGATGTTTTGAATTTCCAGGGTTGAAAGGAACATCGTTACCTCCCTCACGCCAGATGTATTGCCGGATGAACGGTCCGTCATTTCACCCACCTATCCTGAAAATTCTAGTCCTCAATAATGGGTACCTCAAGGTCGCAACCCGGTTGCTCGTCGTCTCACAGCTGTCGCAATTTGCAACAATCTCACAGCGCCCGCGATTCCCTTGAGTGCCCAAAAACCCCGCCGACCAAGGGTGGTTCTGCCTTTTCGGGCACTTGGCACAGCCATTGCGAAAGCCCTCGTTCTCACGAACAACAAGAGGTCTCGCCATGCCCCTGCCTTATTTGCTTCCCGCCACCTCGGCGTTCATCCAGCGCGCTCCGCGCATGCTCATCGGCGGCGACTGGGTCGAGGCCGCCGACGGCCAGACCATGCCCCTGCACAACCCGGCCACCGGCGAAGTGCTGTGCGTCGTGCCGCGGGCCACGCCTGAGGATGTCGATCGCGCCGTACTCGCTGCGCGTCAGGCCTTCGATGATTCGGCCTGGACCCGCACCCGACCTCGGGAGCGGCAGAACCTGCTGTGGAAACTCGCCGACCTGATGGAACGCGACGCCGAACTGCTGGCGCAACTGGAATGCCTGAACAACGGCAAAAGCGCGGCGGTGGCCCAAGTGATGGACGTGCAACTGTCCATCGACTTCCTGCGCTACATGGCCGGTTGGGCGACCAAGATCGAAGGCTCAAGCGTTGAAGTGTCGTTGCCGTTGATGCCCAACGATCAATTCCACAGTTTCATCCGCCGCGAAGCAGTGGGCGTGGTCGGCGCCATCGTTGCCTGGAACTTTCCGCTGCTGCTGGCCTGCTGGAAACTCGGCCCGGCCCTGGCCACCGGTTGCACCGTGGTACTCAAACCCGCCGACGAAACCCCGCTGACCGCACTGAAACTGGCCGAACTGGTGCTGGAAGCCGGTTACCCCGAAGGCGTGTTCAACGTGGTCACCGGCACCGGCATCACCGCAGGTTCCGCCCTGACCCACAACCCGTTGGTGGACAAGCTGACCTTCACCGGCTCCACCGCCGTGGGCAAGCAGATCGGCAAGATCGCCATGGAGTCCATGACCCGGGTGACCCTGGAACTGGGCGGCAAATCGCCGACCATCGTCATGGCCGACGCCGACCTGAAGTCCGCCGCAGCCGGCGCCGCCAGTGCGATTTTCTTCAATCAGGGCCAGGTGTGCTGCGCAGGTTCGCGGCTGTATGTGCAGCGTAAGCATTTCGACAATGTGGTGGCGGACATCGCCGACATCGCCAACGCCATGAAACTGGGTAACGGACTAGACCCTAGCGTCGAGATGGGGCCGCTGATCTCGGCGCGCCAGCAGGAGCGGGTTTACGGGTACATCGAAAAGGGTCGGGAAAGCGGCGCAACCATCGCTTGCGGTGGCGAGCAGTTCGGGCCGGGCTTTTTCGTCAAACCGACGGTGATTGTGGATGTCGATCAGAAGCACTCGCTGGTGCAGGAGGAGATCTTCGGGCCGGTGCTGGTGGCGATTCCGTTTGATGATGAGGCCGATGCGTTGCGCATGGCCAACGACAGTCCCTATGGGCTGGGGGCGAGTATCTGGTCGAACGATCTGGCGGCGGTGCACCGGATGATTCCGCGGATCAAGTCGGGTTCGGTGTGGGTCAACTGCCACAGTGCGCTGGACCCGGCGTTGCCGTTTGGTGGGTACAAGATGTCCGGGGTTGGGCGGGAGATGGGGTATGCGGCGATTGAGCATTACACCGAGTTGAAGTCGGTGTTGATCAAGTTGTAGCGGGTTCAGCGAGTTGGGTGTGCAATTCAAGAGCCACCCCTCATCGGAACGCCGCCCGCCCATCCCTCTCCCCAATGGGGAGAGGGGGAAAGGGAGCAGATCTTCATGGTTTTCAGAACCTGAGTTCGACTCGATATTTCAGGTCGATGTAGCTCTAAGAACACCTCGGTCAGTCCCCTCGCCCCTTTGGGGCGGTCCGACGTTTCGGGAGGGTTAGGGTGAGGGGACGATATCCCTGACTCAACAACCAACTCCGAACCACCCGTCCCTGCTCCACCGTCAACCCGGCCAACGCCTGCTCGGCCGGTTCGGTCCGCAACCGCCGCACCAACGGCGCCAGCTCAACCCCTTGCACATGCCAGATCCCCAGCGGCTGATCCGCCGTGATCACCACCTCAGCCTCATCCACAAACCCCTCGTTCAACACCGGCGCGCGCTCAATCCTCAACGAAGAAAAATCCGCCTCGGCATGCGCCACTTCAGCATCCGGCCACTGCCGGCGCGCAAGCCAGAATGGCTGCTCCAACCAACGTTGCTCATCGGCATAAAAATCCCGCCCGATCCGCGCAAAACGCAAAAACAACTGCTCCACCCGTTGCTGATGAAAGCGCTGAGCCAACGCCGCTCGCTCGGGTTTACGCAACAACGTGTTGATCACCGTCGGCGCCTGTAATGCCGAGGACAATGACTGAAAAATCCCGTTGCCCGACAGCGGATCCACCGCCATCGCCGCGTCGCCGACCCGAATCCAGTTTTCGCCACACACCTGCGGGCAAAGAATCGCTGTGCTGCTGCGCGCATGAAGCTGTAGATCGACCTCAGGCCCGGCGCCGAAAAACGATCGCGCCAACGCCGAACCCTGACGTCGCTCACGACAGTAGTCGAGCAACATCGCCTTGCCCGGCAATTCAGCACTGGCCACGTCCACCGTCCATTGCCAGTAACACTGACCGTCGGCTCGCCGGGCCATCCAGGCCCAGCCGTCCTCAAGGCTTTCCACCGCGCTGGCGGTGCTGCCTGGCGTGCCTTGCCAACGATTGAGCAGGCTGACCGTCTCCGGTCCGCGCAGGCCTTTGCCGAGTGCAGGCGCCTGACGCCCACGCGCCTCAACCAGAAAATCCGCCAACAGCGCCTCGCGCCCTTCGACCTCGATCCGATGCCCCGAAACCGATGACTGCACCGTCAGCACGCGGCCTTCGATCAGCTCAACGCCAGCCAGGCGCAGATCCTCGCGCAAGCCTCGATCAAAGCTCGGGCGATCCAGTAAAAATTCGATGTTCTGCGCATGCTGCTGACCGTTCCATGACACCTGTCTTTGCGACGGCAGCGCCGCATCCGCCAGCGCCTGATGAAGCCCCGCGCCACGCAAGGCCTCCAGCACCCGAATGGAAACGCCTTCCAGCGCCGCAAACCGCCGCCATTCGCTGACCAGCGTCACGGGATAACCGAGTCGACGCAAACCCAAGGCAACCGCCGCGCCCGCTGGCCCTGCACCAAGAATCAAAATCATGGCCCGAAGCGCCGTTCAGGGCCGCGATAACGGGCATTCTCCCGCAGCCACTCAATGACCTGTTCGTTGCTCGCCTCGGGATGCGCAACTAGGAAACCCGCGATGTGCCCACTCAACGCCGCACAACCGAGACTGGCGCCAGACTGCCCCGGATAGGTGCCATGCACACACGCGGCGAAATCCGCTTGAGCACTGTTGAGCCACGACCATTCCTGTTCGGCGCAACGCGCATCGCCGGTGACTCGCAGCACCTGGGGATAATTCGCCGGAAACACGCCCTCGCCCTGCGCCGGACTGGACGCACAGAGCAAAACACCTCGCGCTACCGCCGCCGCACAGGCTTCACGCAACAGGCTGCGATCCTGACGCAGACCGAGGCTCAAATTGATCAGCCGAACGTCCTGCGCCACCAGCCAGTCAATCGCCGTAGCGATCTGCAACGCGCTGGTGACCCCGCGCTGGTCGAACACCTGAGCCACGCAAAATACCGCCAAAGGCGCCCGCCGACCGATGGCCTCGATCACCGCGCTGCCGTGGCCCAGCGGATCGTCGCGCAAGTCGCTTTCGGCCAATCCATCCGCCAGCAACGAGAAACGCCGTCCGGCGACCACTTGCACCCGCTGTGCCGCCGAGTGACCGCTGTCCACCACGCCAATCCGCAGCTCAGGCTTCATGCAGCACCGTTTTTGAAGTGAGTACGCCGTCGAGCAATTCAAAGCGCAAATCGGCATCCGCCAAGGTTGAAGGACGGTGGCTGATGAGGATCCGCGTGCGTCCGGCAAACAGTCGATCGATGGCTTCAATGACTTCGCGCTCGGTGGCTTCATCCACCGCCGAGGTCGCTTCGTCCAGCACCAGAATCAATGGATCCTGCAACAGCGCCCGGGCGATGGCGATGCGCTGCTTCTGCCCGCCGGACAACTGCTGACCGCGTTCGCCCAACGGACTGTCGAGGCCTTCGGGCAAGGACTCGATCAGGCTGTCGAGTTGCGCCAGCCGCGCCACCTCGGCAATCGCTTCACGGCTGGCGTCCGGCACCGCGTAGGCGAGGTTGTCGGCGAGGCTGCCGCGAAACAGCACGATGTCCTGACTGACCACGGCAATCCGCCGACGTAGCTGGAACAGGTCCAGTTCGCGCAGATCGACCTCCCCCAGCAACACCCGACCGGACTGCGGGTCGTGGTGCCGTTGCAGCAGGTCGATCAGGGTCGTTTTGCCGACGCCAGAGCCGCCGCTCAGGGCGACTTTCAAACCGTAGGGAATTCGCGCTTCGATGCCGCGCAGGGTTGTCGGGCGACCGGGATGGCTGAAGTGCACGTCGTCGAAACGCAGCTCGCCAGAGGTCGGCATCGGCTGCGGCGTGACCGGCGTGAGAACGCTCGGCTCTTCGCCGCGCAACTCCATCACGCGCCCGAGGCTGACGGTCATTCGTTGGACCGCGACATAGAGGCCCAGCAGGCTCTGCACCGGTCCGACGGCCATGCCCAGGTAGGTGGAAAACGCGATCAGTGCGCCCAGTTGCCAGGTTCCCTGCACCACCCAATATCCGCCGATCAGGAACGCGCAGGCACGAGACAGGGACGTCAGTGTGCCCGGCACCGCCTGAGTGAAAAACTCGGTGACTTGCAGGCGCAGCAACTGGCTCATGTAGCCTTGACCCAATGTCTCCAGGCGCCGCGATTCACGCTGTTGCTGGCCGGCAGACTGAATGAATTTCATCACCGGCAAGGTCTCGACCATGAACGAGGACATGTCCGCCGAACGCTCGCGCAATTGCCGCACATCCCGTTCGACCTTGCGTCGCATCCAGCGTAGCCAGAGCACGTCGAGGGGAATCAGCACCAGCGCCAGCAACGAGAGTTTCCACGACAGGGTCAGCAGCATCGCCACGGCACAGACTAGACCGATCACGCTCGACACCGCCGAGAACAAGGAGTCCACGGCAAAGCGCTGGATCTCCGCAACGTCGCCATCGAGGCGAGACATCAGGTCACCGATGCGGCGCTGTCCGTAGAAACTCGGCGAGAGCGTTTGCAGATGACGATAAAGATCATCGCGCAGGGCGAACAGAATCCGCCCGGACAGCCGCGTGTGCAGGTAACGGTTGATCCCCGACAGCGCAGTGCCCAACAACCCGGCCACAATCATCAGCCCGGCGATCAGCACCAGCATCGGAAAGTTGCGCGCCAGCAAACCATCGTCGATCAGCAGCTTGGTCAGCCAGGGCTGGACCAACACCAGCAACGAGGCGCAGACCGATAACCCGAGCAACCCGGCAATCGCCAGACGATGCGGTCGCACGAAGCTGTAGAGCCAGCGCAAGGCCGCTTGCAGGGCTTCGGGGTTCTGGCTGTCGATCAGCCGAACGATCAAGCGCTGCATCACGAGCGCAACTGTTTGAGCTTGCGATACAAGGTCGCGCGGCTGATGCCCAAGGCGTCGGCGGCGGCCGAGACGTTGCCCTGATGAGTGTCCAGGGACTGGCGAATCAGCTCCAGTTCATTTTCGCGAATGCTGCCGGCCTGAGGGCGTTCGGTGGCGCTCAACTCGTCGAGCATGCTGTCGGGCAAGTGGTCGAGGGTGAGTACGGTGTCCCCCGGCTCGCGCATGGCCAGCGCCGTTCGTAAAACCATTTCCAGTTGGCGGATGTTGCCCGGCCAGTGATAGCCGCCGAGCAAGCGGTTCAAATCGTCATGCAGGACCATCGTCGGCGCATCCAGCTTGGCCAGCAGGCGAGTGACCAGACCACTGAAATCCTCGCGCTCGCGCAGAGCCGGGAGCATCACGCTGATGCCGTTGACGCGGTAGAACAGGTCCTCGCGGAAATGTTTTTCTTCGACCAGACGCTTGAGATCGCGGTGCGTGGCGCAGATCAATGCGACGTCGATGTCTTGCTCTTCACCGGCGCCCAACGGTGCCACTTTACGGTCCTGCAACACCCGCAGCAGACGGGCCTGCAAGGCCAGCGGCATGTCGCCGATTTCGTCGAGAAACAAGGTGCCGCCATGGGCCTGTTGCAGACGACCGATCATGCCGCCGCGACGCGAGCCGGTGAACGCACCTTCGCGGTAGCCGAACAGTTCCGACTCGATCAGGCCTTCGGGGATCGCCGCGCAGTTCACCGCGACGAAGGGTTTGTCGCAGCGGGTGCCGGCCATGTGCAGGGCACGGGCGATTACTTCCTTACCGGTGCCGGTTTCGCCCAGCAGCAACACCGGCAGCTCATTCGCCAGGCCTTGACGCGCCATGCGCAAGGCTCGGGCATAACGGACATTACTGCCGGCCAGGGATTCGAGATCCGGTTGTGCTTTGGCGGTTTTCGCTGTGCTGCGCGGCGGCGTGCTGACATTGATCGAACGCTGCGGCGCACGCAGGGTTTTGTAGAAGAACTCGCCTTTGGCCGTTTGCAAACTGCCGACACCGCCCTGATGCAGACGCGACAGAAGTTGCAGGCCATCGACGCCCAGAAACTCTTCACAGCGTCGACCGACCAGCGCCGTGCGCTCAGCGTGGAGCAACTGACAGGCTTGGGCGCTGACCGCGAGAATCTGCCCGCCAAGGCTCACCGCCAACAGACCTTGCCAAGGGGATTCGAGGTACTGCCGACGGCTGTGGAAAGCCAGGACGATTTCGTCCGGATAACTGGCGTTGAACACCCGGCTTTCGATCTGGCTGACGGCCATCGCCAGCAACGCGGTGCTGTCATGGACGCGGCCCAGCGGGCCTTCGCGGGTCAGGTCGAGTACACCGAGGATGTCGCCCTGCGGGCAATGGATCGGCACCGAGGTGCAGGAGAAATCGGTCAGGCGATCGAGGTAATGTTCGCCGCAATCGATCATCGTTGGCCGGGCTTCCACCAGTGCGGTGCCCAACGCATTGGTGCCGCGAGCGGCTTCGCTCCAGCAGGCGCCAAGGGTGATATCTTGCAGGCCGCTGCCCTTGAGGCGATCGGCGCGTCCTTCGACAGCGAGGATGGTGGCGTCGGAATTGGCGAGGATGATCAGCCCTTCCTTGCCTTGGCGCTCGGCCAGGTAATCGATGGCCGGCAATGCCGCATCGATCAGCAGCCGATTGCTTGCCAACAGGACGTCGAGGCTCGCGCTCGATTCCAGCGCCAGCTCGTGCTTGGCATTGAAATGCACGCCATGGCTCAGGCTACGCCGCCACGACGCATCGATTTCCGCCCGCAGCACGCCATCCGGGACTTCGCCCTCGAGATGGAGCTTTTCCCGGGCCAGCCGGGCTTCGCGGTGCAGCTTGGGAGGAGTTGTTTTTATTAGCGTCATCAAGCGCTCCGGATCGGTCCGCCCTGCGCTTTTTTAAGATCAGCGCCCTGCCGCAATCTTTACGTTAACGTCAGGGCGATGGCAAGTCCTGTGGCGAGGGGGCTTGCCCCCGTTCGGCTGCGCAGCAGTCGTAAACCGACGAACGTAGTGCTTCTGAAGACATGCGGTCGCTGGTTAAGCCCCCTCGCCACGGTCAGAGGTTCCACACCTCGGCATTCACAAAAAACGCCCGCGCATTATCCTCAAGACTCTCCAGGTGATACCCACCCTCCTGCACAATCAGACACGGCACCCCCAGGCTGCGAATCCGCTCCCCAAGCGCCGCAAACCCTTCACGGGTCACCGCCACTTTGCTCTGCGGATCCAGCTCGAAAATATCGAAGCCCAGGGACAACACCAGCACCTCGGCGCCGAAGTCTTTCACCGCCGTCAACGCCACGTCCAACTGCCCCAGGAAATCCGCCTCACTGGCGCCATGCGCCATCGGCAAGTTGAGATTGAAGCCCTCACCCTTCCCGACACCCCGCTCATCAGCGAACCCGGCCACCCCCGGATAGAAGTTGGTCGGATCGCCATGCACCGAGACATAAAGCACGTCATCGCGGTCGTAGAAAATCTCCTGAATTCCCTGACCGTGGTGCATGTCGGTGTCGAGTACCGCGACTCGTGCAAACCCGGCACGCAGAACCTGAGCAGCCACCGCAGCGTTGTTCACATAACAGAAACCGCCCGCCGCTTCGGCCCGGGCATGGTGCCCTGGTGGACGGCACAAGGCGTAAGCCGCCGGCTCGCCATCGAGCAAGGCTTGGGCGCCAGCGATCGCGCTTTGCGCCGACCAATAGGCCGAACGCCAGGTCTGCTCACCCACCGGGCAACTGCCATCGGCCAGATACCTCGCAGCTTGGGCGAGAATCCCGCGCAGGGCATTGGGCTCGCGGACGAAGATGTTCGACATCACCTCGTCGCCCCAATCCTCGGGGATCTCTTTCCAGCGTTGATGCGCCTCCTGCAAAAACGTCAGGTACGGCGCGCCGTGGACCGCCAGCAGCGGATCGAGCCCGGCATCGACCGGTTGCTCGACGTTAAAGCCCAGCGAGTGCGACGCCTGGACCAAACGCTGAGCGCGCTCGGGTACTTCCTGTGGCGTGCGCATCTGCCCACGGGAGTAGTAGCTGCGTGGATGGTGAAGCAATTGTTCGGGGTGGAAAAAACTGCGCATGGTTCTAATACCTGTCAGTTAACGTAGATCTTGAAACCGAGTGCGTTCAACTGTGGGAGCGGGCTTGCTCGCGAATGCGGTGTGTCAAACAACATTTGTGTCGACTGACACACCCTCTTCGCGAGCAAGTCGGAACGCCGCACCGCCGCTCCCACATTGGATTGCGTTTATTCGACTTTACCGGCGCGGGCCAGCACGGCGTTGAGCAGCACATCAGTGCCCTGACGCACGTCTTCGGGCAGCACATCTTCGGCTTCGTTATGGCTCAAGCCACCGACGCAAGGAATGAACACCATCGCCGTCGGGCAGAACCGCGCCAGATGAATCGCATCATGCCCGGCGCCGCTGACAATCGATTGCTGAGCGTAGCCCAGCGCGTCCACCGCCTGCTGCACGGCCGCCACGCAATCGGCATCGAACGGTGTTGCCGGGCTGATCCAGTGAGGCGTAATCGTCAGGTTCAAGCCTCGGCTATCGGCAATCGCCTGAAGCCGCTCGCGGACTTGCTGCTCCATGGCCTCGATGGCTTCGTCGCGGTGATGACGCAGGTCGACGGTGAAATTCACCAACCCCGGAATGGTGTTGCGCGAGGACTTGTTGATGCTCAACTCGCCGACAGTGGTCAGCCCTTCCGGCGCGAAATCGGTGGCCAGACTTTCGATGGCCTGGATCATCCGCGCCACGCCATACAGGGCGTCTTTGCGCAGCGGCATCGGCGTAGTACCGGCGTGGGCAGCCATGCCTTCGACCCGCACGTCGAGCCAGCGAATCGCCTGGCCACCGCTGACCACGCCGATGCTTTTGGCGTTGTCTTCGAGGATCGGACCTTGTTCGATGTGCGCTTCAAAGTACGCATCCACCGCGCCGCCAAACGGGCGTTCGCCGGCGTAACCGGTGCGTTGCAACGCTTCGGCAACGCTGATGCCGTCGATGTCACGCACCGCCAGCGCTGCGTCCAGTGGCATGATCCCGGTGAACACCGCCGAGCCGAACATCGCCGGGGTGAAGCGTGCGCCTTCTTCGTTGGTCCACACCGCCACTTCCAGCGGCTTGCGGGTCTGGATGCCGAGGTCATTCAGGCAACGCACCACTTCCAGGCCGGCGAGTACGCCGTAGACGCCATCGAAACGCCCGCCTTCAGGTTGGGTGTCGAGGTGGCTGCCCATCATCACGGGCGCGGCATCGGGGTCGGTGCCGGCGCGGCGGGCGAACAGGTTGCCGATAGCATCCACGCTCAGGGTCATGCCGGCTTCGCGGCACCAGTGGGAAAACAATTCACGACCGGCCTTGTCTTCATCGCTCAGGGCCAGGCGGCAGCTGCCGCCACGTGCGGTGGCGCCGATTTCGGCCATGTCCATCAGACTCGCCCAGAGGCGTTCACCATTAATTTTCAACATGAGTTACTCCTGGGAAAACGTTAATCAAGCGTTGGCCAATTCGAGGCGTTCAGCGCTGGCATGGCGACGGGCAAGGGACAGGACACAGATCAGCGAAGTCGCGGCAATCAGGCTGTAGAACACCGCCATCGGCCACCATTGGCCGGCGAACTTGTGTGCCAGCAAGGTGCCGATCAGCGGCGTCAGGCCACCGGCCACGGCGCCGCAAATCTGATAGGCCAACGAAATCGCGGTGTAGCGCACGCGGGTTTCGAACATGCCGCTGACGTAACCGGCGATCACCGCGTAGAACGACGCCATGCACACCACCGCCAGAGCGATGCCGAGGATGATCAGCGGCGCCTGGGCCGAGCTGACCAGCACGAACATCGGGTACGGCGAGGCGATGGCCAACAACGACACCAGGCACAGGAATCGCGTGGCGCCCATTTTCTCGGCGACCCACGCCGCCAGCGGTTGAATGCAGAACTGAATGATCGCCACCACAAACAGGCACTCAAGAATCAGTGAGCGCGGCAATTCGAGTTGCTGGGTGGTGTAGGCGATCATGAAGGTGTTGGTGAAATACACCCCGGCGATCCCGAGGGTGTTGGCGCCGATGCACAGCAGCAACGGGCGCCACGCGGTACGCAACACTTCCATGACCGGCGCCTGCTCCTTGCGTGTGCTTTTGCGCGCCAGTTCACGGCTGGCGAGGAACTCCGGCGACTCATTCACGCCCAGGCGAATCGCCAGGCCCACCAGCAGTAGCAACGAACTGGCGAGGAACGGCAGGCGCCAGCCCCAGCTCATCAAGTCTTCTTCCGGCAGACGGGTGACCGCACTGAAAGCCAACAGTGACAGGATCAAACCGGCCGGGCTGCCCAGCTGCGCAAAGGACGCGAAGAAGTTGCGTCGACCTTTCGGCGCATGCTCGCCGGCCATCAACACCGCCCCGCCCCACTCGCCACCGACGGCGATGCCCTGGACGATGCGCAGCAGAATCAGCAGCACCGGCGCCGCTGCGCCGATTTGTGCGTAGGTCGGCAGCAAGCCGATGCAGATCGTGACCACGCCCATCATCAGCAACGTGATGATCAGCGACTTTTTACGGCCGATGCGGTCGCCGATATGGCCGAAGATAATCCCGCCCAACGGCCGCGCAAAGAAGCCCACGGCGAAGGTGCCGAAGGCAGCCATGGTGCTGAACAGTTTGTCGTCGGAAGGGAAGAACAGCGCGCCGAATACCAGCGCGGCGGCGGTGGCATAGATGTAAAAGTCGTACCACTCGATCATGGTGCCGATAAAGGCTGCGGCTGCCGCACGGCGCGGCTGAGGAGAAGCTTGGGGCTTCATGGGTCGGGCTCCTTTGGTTATTTTTTTGGCAGGAGTGAAACTGCAAAATCAAGGCGCTCTGACGGCGCCTGTCTGGAGATGATTTATCGTCTTGGGGCTATGATTAGTCAATTTTCTATTTATTATGCGGACTATTACGCCAGCTTATAATCGAGAGCCACCATGGCCGAACGCGATGTACAACGCCTGCTCAATGACCGTCTGGACTGGAACCTGCTACGCACTTTTCGGGTGATCGGTCAGGAGCTGAGCATCAGCCGCGCCGCCGCCCGCCTGCACCTGACGCAACCGGCAGTGAGCCAGGCACTGAAGCGTCTGGAGGAGCAACTGGGCCGACAACTGATCGCCCGTCGCGGGCCACGGTTTGCCCTGACCGAAGTCGGCGAACAAATCTTCGAACTGGCCGGGGAAATCTACGGGCAGATGTCCCAGGTCAGCAGCGTGCTGGAGCAACCGGCCGACGAAGTGATCGGCAAGGTTCGCTTGCTGATCATCAGCCGGATCTTCTCGGAGCGCTTCGATGACTTCCTCGCGGACTTCCATCGGCAGCATCCGCGAGTGGATCTGGAAGTCGACGTGATGCGCAGCTCCGACATCGTCAGCGCCCTCCAGGAAAAAACCGCGACCCTCGGCCTGAGCCTCAATCGCCGCCCGCAGCCGCGCCTGGAACAACGGCTGTTCCTGCGTCAGCGCTATGCGTTTTTCTGCGGCAAGCACCATGCACTGTTCGGCCAACAGAACGTTGCCGAAGGGGATTTGCAGCGGGAGAACTTCGTCAGTTTCACCAGCGACCAGATCGGCGGCATGCTCTCGCCGCTGACGATTTTTCGTGATCAGCAAGGTTTCAGCGGACGGATCGTCGCCTCGTCACCGAGCCTGGAAGAAGTCCGGCGACTGGTGATCGCCGGGTACGGGATCGGCTGTTTGCCCGAGCACGTGGTGGCGGCGGACGTCGACGCCGGATTGCTCTGGCGCCTGCCGCCCCACGAAGGGATTGCCGATGTGGACATTCATTTGCTGTGGAATCGCGAGCAGCGCATGAGCCGGGCCGAGACGATTTTTCTCGAGAGCCTGCAACAGTGCTTGCTGGACTGAGTTACCCGATCAGAACAACGGCAGACTGTAGCTGACCACCAGGCGGTTCTGGTCCGCATCGCGCGATGCTTCACTGCGCGACATGCCGTTGCGCCAACCCAGTGCGACGTTTTTCAACGGCCCGCTCTGGATCACGTAGTCGAGGCTCAGGTCCCGCTCCCATTCCTCTTGCTCAGGTCCGGCCACCGTTTTAATGCCGCTGCCTGAGAGGTACATCGCCGAAGCCTTGAGCCCCGGCACGCCAAGGGCGGCGAAATCGTAGCTGTACTGGGCGAAACCGGTACGTTCACCGGCGCGGGTGAAGTTCTGGATGTAACGGTCGGTCAGCAGGTAGACGCTGGCGCCTCCAGCGCCTTTGTCCGGTAAACCACCCTGGTTGAGCTGCACGAATCCGCTGTCACTGGACACCTGCTGATAACCGGTCATCAGCGCGTGAGCACCGATGCTCCAGGTGAACGCCAGGCTCCAGGTATTGTTGTCGATCTTGCCGTCGCCGTTCTGCGTATAACCGCTGGTACGGTAGCCGCTGGCCCGCCCGCTGGCCGAGTCATTGGCACCGTCGGCGGAGGTCTTGAAGTAACGCAGATCGGTTTTCAGCGCGCCGAAATCCCCCAGTGTCAGGTTGTGAACCAGACCGGCGAAATACTGTTGGTAATAGTCTTCAAGATTGGCGTAGTAGTACTGCGCCAGAAGCGCATCGGTGACTTTGTAATCGGCACCGGCAAAATTGAACGCGTTGCTTTCCCGGGTGCCGCCGGCCACGGCCAGGCCGGTGCTGTCGCTGGAGCCGCGACCCGTGGCGTGTTCGAGATGACCACCGGTCAGGGTCAGATGCTCGAAGTCATTCGAGACGATCTGCCCACCCTCGAATGTCTGCGGCAGCAGCCGCCCGTCATTGGCCTGCAGAATCGGCAACTTCGGTGTCAGCGTGCCGTAACGCATTTCAGTCTGGGCAAAGCGCATCTTCGCCGTCGCACCGAAACGCGACCATTGCTCGGCGGCGCCGTTGCCATCGTTGGGGATCATCGAACTGCCGACATGGCGACCGTCACCGCTGTCCAGGCGAATACCCAGCAGCCCTAGCGCATCGACACCAAAGCCAACGGTGCCTTCGGTGAATCCGGACTGATAGTTGAGCATGAAACCCTGCGCCCACTCTTCGGTTTTTGAAGGGTTCGCGGTGCCATCGCGATTATCGTTATTGAAGTAATAGTTACGCATCCCGAGGGTCGCTTTACTGTCTTTGATAAAGTCCGCCATGCTTAACGGACTGAATAGCGCACTGCCGATCGCAATAAGTGCCAACGGTTGTTTGTTCATTGATTTTGAAGTTCCTGAGCAGCCAGCTTTTGCGCTGGCTGCCGGTCATTAAGAAAGTTTGATACTCAAGACACTGGACACTGGTTCGCCCGCCATTAACCGGGTCAGCAGGTGCGGTTCTGCCCGGTCCGATGCCAGCGCGCGCTCGATGACGTTTTGCGCGGTGACCGGATCGAGAAACAGCACGCCGTTGTCGTCCGCCAGCACGAAATCCCCGGGATGCACCGTGACGCCGGCACAGTGAATCGGCTGATTGATCTGACTGTCGCCACGGCCATGCAACTTGGTGGTCAGCAGGCTGGTGCCGCGAGCGAAGACCGGCAACCCGGCCTCGCGCAGTTCCAGCAAGTCGGTCACCGCGCCGTCCACCACGATGCCCACCGCACCGGCACAACTCGCGGCGCAACTGGTGACCGCGCCAACGGGCGCGTGTTGCCAGTCGCCATCGGTGTCGATCACCAGCACATCGCCGGGCTGGATGAGCGCCAGGGCCTGGTTGACCGCGATGGCATCGGCGCCCACCAGTTTCAGGGTCAGCGCGCGGCCGACCAGCTTCACATTAGGCACCATGGCCCGCAGTTGCGAGTCGGCAAAGCCTTCCTCGAGAAAATGCCCGAGGGTCGGAAAGCTCACCGCGTTGAGCTGCTCGATCAGCTGCGATTCATCCATGTTGCGCCTCCTTGGCAATCAACTCGGCAACACAATCGATTTCCAGCGACACACCCCACAGCGCCACGCACACCGTGGTGCGTGCTGGCGGCGCATGGCCGAGGAACTCGCGATACACCGCATTGAACGGCTCCAGTTGTGCGGGATCGGTGAGGTACGCATTAACCTTGATCACGTGGCTGAAGTCGGACCCGGCTTCAATCAGGATCGCTTCCAGATTGCGCAAGGTTTGCCGCACTTGTTCGGTGAAACTGGCGGGCTGGTCATCGAGCCCGCTCTGGGCCGGAATCTGCCCGGCGGTGAACACCAGGTGGCCGCTGACCACCGCCTGGGAGTAAGGGCCGACCGGGCCGATGAAGCCCGGGGCTGACTGAATTCTGCGCATGTTGTTGAACTCCATTAATCAGGCGGCGGCCGATTTGACAGGTTTGCCGAGGGCTGGCTCGTTGGCCGGCACTGCCGCTGGGACTTCACTGATATCTCGCTTGAAGGTCTCGGTCAGCAACAACAGCGCCACCAACGAAATCAACGCTGCACCGATCATGTACCAGGCCACCGAGGAGCCTTTGCCGGTCGCTGCCAGCAATGCGGTGGTGACGATGGGCGTCGCGGCGCTGCCGAGCAGGCCGGACAACATGTAGCTGATCGACAACCCGGAATAGCGCACCCGAGTGCCGAACAGTTCGGCGAGGAAGGTCGCAATCGGCCCGTAATTGGCCGCGAAGGCCGTCATCAACAGCAGGTAGCCGAAGATCACACAGGGCAACTCTTTGGTGTCCATCAACCAGAACAGCGGGAACGCCACCAACGCTTCGGCGACGATGCCGGCAACGATGATCGGCTTGCGTCCGTAACGATCCGACAGCGCGCCGAACACCGGCAACATGACGATGCACCAGGCGCAGGACAGCAACACCACGCCGAGCATCACGCTGCGGCTGAACCCCAGATTCTGCGTGCCGTACGTCAGGCCGAAGGCAACGATGATGTTGAACGACGCCCCGGTCGACATGGTGGCGATCCCGCCCAGCACGACTTGTTTCCAGTACTTGCGAAACACTTCCGCCAGCGGCATTTTCACTTGCACCTCGGCTTCCTTGACCTTGTTGAAGGCCGGGGTTTCAGAGATGTTCAAACGGATGTACAAGCCCACGGCGATCAGCAGCACGCTGCCCAGGAACGGGATACGCCAGCCCCAGGCCAACAGGTCTTCAGGGGACAGCCACGCGGCAATCAGCAGGAAGGCCAGGTTGGCAATCATGGTCCCGGCCGGGACGCCGATCTGTACCCACGAGCCGTACAAGCCACGTTTGTTGGCGGGAGCGTGTTCCACCGCCATCAGCACCGCACCGCCCCACTCGCCGCCCAACGCCAAGCCTTGAATCACCCTCAGCAGCAACAACAGGATCGGCGCCCAGATACCAATGGCCGCGTAGTTAGGTAATAACCCGATGGCGAAAGTAGCGGCCCCCATGGTCAACAGTGAAACCAACAACATCGACTTGCGTCCCAAACGGTCACCGAAATGACCGAACAGTGCCGCGCCGACAATCCGGGCCAGATACGCCGAAGCAAACGTACCGAACGCCAGTAATGTACCGATCAACGGATCGAAATCCGGAAAGAACACTTTGTTGAACACCAGCGCCGAAGCCGTGGCGAACACAAACAAGTCGTACCATTCCACCGTGGTGCCAATCACACTGGCCACCGCGACTTTCTTCATGCTGACTGCAACTTCCGGAGGTGCGCCGGACTTTTCTACAGGCGATAGATCGCTCATTACTGTCTCCAGGAGTTCATCAAGAACTCGTATTTAATTGTTTTAACTGGCAGTAAAACTTTCGAGGTGAGGGAGTGTTGTTATATATCGCCCAACTCAATGGGCGAGTTTGCAAGGCGCTTTCTTATTAATAACCGAGTGTTCGGTCCGCACAATTCAATAACGATTCACCGGTATTTAAACGGCGAAAGTTCTCTGCTACTTGTTCGGCGATACAGTCGTGGGAGGCCGCCGATGCCATGTGCGGGGTGATGGTGACGCCGGGCATTGTCCAGAGACGGTGATCGACCGGCAGCGGTTCTTCCTCGAAAACATCCAGCAAAGCGCCGCGCAGTTTTCCTCGGGCCAAGGCTTGTTCGAGGTCGTCGATATTCAGATGACCACCCCGACCACAATTGACCAGCGCGGCGCCGTTGGCGAGCCGCTCGAACGTTGCGCTGCCGAGGATGCCGCGGGTTTCGCTGGTCAGCGGCAACAGGTTGATCAGCAACTCCAATCCATCGAGAAACGGGTTCAGTTTTTCCGCACCGGCGAACGTCTGTACGCCTGGTAAATCCTTACTGCGGCGCGCCCAGCCACGGACGTCGTAACCGGCAGCGGCCAGGTCCTGGGCAATCGCGCTGCCCAACGACCCAAGCCCCATCACCCCGACCTTGAACTGTCCCGCTGCCCGTTGCAGCGGCCGCTCCCAACGCTGGTCCTGTTGCTGCAACAGCACCTGATCGAAGCCGCGGTGATAGTGAATCGCCGCCCAGCGCACGTACTCGGTCATGCCTTGGCGGTGGCCGGGATCGACCACTCGGCAGATCGGCAGATCCGGGCACGACGGGTCGTGATCGAGGTGATCGATGCCGGCGGCCACCGAGTGAATGACTTGCAGGTTCGGCAATGCGGCGAGGCTGCCCGGCAAGGGAAACCAGCACGCGGCAATTTGCGCATTCCTGGCCAACGGATCATCGGCAAGGACTGCCTTGAGTTGCGGCGCACTGCGGGCAAAGGCTGCCTGCAGTTGCTTGAGCAGCAAGGTGTCGCGGGACAGCAGAACCACGGTGTTCATGACAGATAGGACTCGCGCTGGGATTCGATCAGGGTCAAAGCGGCCTCCCAGGCCAGGTCGATGATGTTGTCCTGTTCATCGCGGTCAAACTGTTCGGCAGTGTGTGCACAGACTTCAGGGGACGGGTAATGCAACGCCGAACCACCGGACAACGCCGCAACCTGCGCCTGACAGGCACGCTCCAGAAAGTGAATCTCCTGGAACGCCTGGGCCACACCAGAACCACCAACCAACAGTCCATGATTGCGCAGGATCATCGCCCGGTGCGGCCCCAGGTCGGCAATCAAACGTTCGCGTTCATCCAGTGACAGCGCGATGCCTTCATAGGTGTGATACGCCAACTTGCCGTAGAACTTCAGCGCGTGCTGACTGATCGGCAGCAAGCCGTGCTTCTGGGCGGCGACTGCCATGCCGGCGGCCGTGTGGGTGTGAATCACGCAGTTGAGATCCGGGCGGGCCATGTGGATCGCCGAGTGAATGACGAAGCCGGCAGCGTTGACCCGATGACCTTCATATTCCGGATCGACGACTCGCCCGTCCTGATCGATACGCACCAGGTCCGAAGCGCGCATGCGGTCGAAAATCACCCCGTAGCGGTTGATCAGGAAGTGATGCTCAGGCCCCGGAATACGCAGGGTGATGTGGGTGTCGATCAAGTCGGTCATGCGAAAGTGCGCGACCAGGCGATACAGCGCAGCCAGTTCGCAACGGGCTTGCCATTCAACCGGGCCGATGTGTTCAGGTTTACTCACGAATACACCTCTTTAGCAGCGTGGGTGACGACCGGGTTGGCGCGCAGGCGGGCCAGGCCGCAAACACCGATCAAGGACAGGGCCGAAAGCAAGGTGAAGAACACCGCCAACGGCAACCATTGTCCGGAAAACTTGCTCGCCAGCAGCGTGCCGATCAGCGGCGTGGTGCCGCCGGCCAGCGCGCAGCTGAGTTGGTAGGCGATAGAAATGCCCGAGTAGCGCAGGTGCACCGGGAACGCCTGGGTCATGTAGCCGGCGATCACCGCGTACAGCGCCGAAAGAATCACCACCGCCAGAGCAATGCCGACAGTCATCAGCACAATGTTCTGTGTGCCCACCAGCATGAACATCGGATACGGCGTGACCATGCACAGCAGCGCGACGAGTTTGAGGAAGCGGCCTTCGCCGATGCGCTCGGCCAGCAACGCGGAGAGCGGTTGCGAGAGCAGCTGAATGACGGTCACCAGGAACAGGCAATCGAGAATCGTCGAGCGCGCGATGCCCTGATACTGGGTGACGTAGGTGATCATGAAGGTATTGGTAAAGAAGAACCCGGCCGAACCGATGGTCACGGCGGCGGCAGCAAACAGGATCTGCCGCCAGCAGGTGCGGATCACGTCCTTCACCGGGTACTTGGAAGTCTCGTTGTTGTCCCGGGCCTTGGCGAACTCCGGCGACTCGTGAACACCGGAACGAATCATCAGGCCGACCATCATCAGCACACCGCTGGCGAGAAACGGCAGACGCCAGCCCCAGGCGAGGAAGTCTTCCGGCTCAAGGGATGTCACCAAGCGAAAGGCGATCAAAGCCAGCAGCAAACCCGCTGGGCTACCGAGCTGAGCGAACGAGGCGTAGAAGGTTTTGCGCTTGGCCGGGGCGTGTTCGCTGGCCATCAGCACCGCCCCGCCCCACTCGCCGCCGACTGAAATGCCCTGAATCAACCGCAGCACGATCAGGCCGATCGGCGCCCAGATACCGGCGCTGGCGTAGCTCGGCAACATCCCGATGCCAGCGGTGGCCAGCCCCATCAACGCCATGGTCACCAGCAGCATTTTCTTGCGACCCAGGCGATCACCGAGATGACCGAACACCATGCCGGCCATTGGGCGAGCGATGAAGCCAACGGCGAAACTGCCGAACGCTGCCAGGGTGCTCATCACCGGGTCGTGGCTGGGAAAGAACACTTGCCCGAGCACCAGCGCTGCCGCCGTGGCATAGATGTAGAAGTCGTAGAACTCGATGGTCGTGCCAATGAAGGCTGCCGCCGCCGCTCGACGCGGTTGAGGGGTAGTGTGCATGCAAGGACCCTGTGTATTTATAGTTTTGGGCAGGTACTGAAGGCTGTTTACGGGTTGCACTCTGTGGCGCTTGTTAGCTTTATCGCTTCCGTGCCAGGATTAGTCAATTTTCAAATTCTTATCTTTACTATTAGCCTTGCTACTACCAGGAGTTTTATGCCCTCCACTTCTAACCCTTGGGTCGGTCGCCGCTTTCTGAATGACCGCCTCGACTGGAACCTGTTACGCACCTATTTGGTGATCGGCCAGGAAGGCAGCATGAGCCGGGCCGCCGCGCGATTGCACATCACGCAGTCAGCCGTCAGCCAGGCACTGAAACGGCTGGAGGAACAATTGGAATGTGTGTTGATTGCCCGCAGTGGGCGACGGTTTGATTTGACCGAAACCGGGGAGGAAGTCCTGCGTATTGCGGCGGACATTTACGGCGATATTTCACGACTGGGCACGGTGGTGGAGAGTCGTAACGACGACGTGGTCGGCAAGATCCGCATCCTTACCGTCAGCGGCGTGCAAGCACGACATTACGACGAGTTCCTCGCCGATTTCCACGAAACTCATCCAAAAATCGAGTTTGAAGTCGAGGTGATGGGTAGCTCGAACATCATCAGTTCACTGCTGCAAAAGACAGCGACCATTGGCGTCGGCCTGTGCCGTTTACCGCAGCCGCGGCTGGAGCAGCGAGTACTGTTTCGTGAGACTTATGCGTACTTCTGCGGGCAGCGTCATCGACTGTTCGGGCAAGAGAATCTGACCCTGGAACAGCTCGCGGCGGAGAACTTTGTCAGCTTCACCAGTGACCAACTCGGGGGCAATCTTTCGCCCCTGACATTGTTCCGCGACCAACAAGGCTTTACCGGCAAGATCGTCGCTTCATCGACGAGTTTCGAAGAGATTTATCGCTTGATCTGTTCAGGGTTCGGCATTGGCTGTCTGCCGACGCACCTGGTACGAAGGGATGTCGAGCAAGGTTTGCTCTGGCGTTTGCCGCCGGAAGATGGGGTGGTGGATTTCGATATCCAGCTATTGTGGAATCGTGAGCAGAAGATGAGTCAGGCCGAAACCGTGTTCCTCGAAAGCTTCCAGCACATGCTCAGTATTCGTGAGCCTGTGCTGTGAAGCCTTGATCGCTTAGACGTGAGGATCACCCGGTGCTTTGCTAGGCGTAGCGTATTGCGGCTTCAAGTGACCGTCCTGATCGAGTAGCCAGGCGTCCATGATCTGCCGCACCACGGGACCTGCGACGCGACCGCCGGCCTCGCCGTTTTCGATCATCACCGAGATGACAATTTTCGGATGTTCGGCCGGGGCAAAACCGACGAACAAGGCGTTGTCGCGGTTACGCTCCAGGGTTTTCGCCCGGTTGTAACGTTCGCCCTGCTTGATCGCCACCACTTGCGCGGTACCACTCTTGCCGGCGATGCGGTACTGAGCCCCCGCCGCTGCCGCCCGTGCAATCCCGCGAGCGTCGTGCATCACCATTTGCATGCCATGGTTGACCTGCTCCCAGTCACGCGGGTCTTTCAACAGGATGTTTGGCATTGGATGCTCATCCACGGGCGCAACACCGTCCACGGTCTTGGCCAGGTGCGGCCGGTTCCAGACACCTTTGTTGGCGATCAGCGCAGTCGCTTGGGCCAGTTGCAGCGGCGTGACCTGCATGTAGCCCTGACCGATGCCGAGAATCACCGTCTCACCCGGGAACCATGCCTGACGGCGCGTGGCACGCTTCCAGGCTTGCGATGGCATCAAACCGGCAGACTCTTCGAACATGTCCAGCGAGACTTTCTCGCCGAGACCGAACATGGCCATGTAGTCATGCAGACGATCGATACCCAACTTGTGGGCCAGGTCGTAGAAGTAGGTGTCGTTGGAGCGCATGATCGCCGCGTCCATGTCCACCCAGCCATCGCCGCTGTGGTTCCAGTTACGGTATTTGTGATCGAAGTCCGGGAGTTGGTAATAACCGGGGTCGAAGACGCGGGTCTGCGGGGTAACGACTCCGGTGTCGAGGCCGGCAATGGCCACTTCCGGCTTGATGGTCGAACCCGGTGCATAGAGACCGCGCAGTACGCGGTTGAACAGCGGCCGGTCGATGGAATCGTGGAGCGCTGCGTATTCCTTGAAGCTGATGCCGGTGACGAACAGATTCGGGTCGAAACTCGGCTTGCTGACCATCGCGAGTACTTCGCCGGTCGACGGATCGAGGGCGACCACCGAACCGCGACGATCACCCAAGGCTTCCTCGGCGGCTTCCTGAAGTTTGACGTCGAGGCTCAGTACGATGTTTTTGCCCGGGATCGGATCGGTGTGCTTGAGCACTCGCAGGACCCGGCCCTGAGCGTTGGTTTCGACTTCTTCGTAACCCACTTGGCCGTGCAACTGCGACTCGTAGAATTTTTCGATGCCGGTCTTGCCGATGGATTGAGTGCCACGGTATTCCACCGTGTCCAGGGCTTTGGACTCTTTCTCGTTGATGCGGCCGACGTAGCCGATCGAATGCGCAAAGTGCGCGCCCATCGGGTAGTGGCGAACGAATTGTGGCTCTACGTCGATCCCCGGCAGACGGAACTCGTTGACCGCCAACACGGCGATCTGTTCTTCGCTGAGCTCGTAGAACAAGGTGACCGGCACGAATGGATGGCGCGCCTGCTTCATCGCCTTGTCAAACAGCGAGCGGTCTTCAGTCGGCAAGTGCAGGAGGTTGACTACCTCATCCAGTTCCTCTTTGACATCGGAGGCGCGTTCGCGGGTGATGGTCAGGTTGAAGCTGGGACGGTTGTCCGCCAGAACTACGCCGTTGCGGTCATAGATCAATCCGCGGGTGGGGGTGATCGGCAGGACGTGGACGCGGTTGTTTTCAGAGATCGTCGAGTGATAGTCAAATTCGACCACTTGCAGGACATACATGCGCACTACCAGTGCACAGGTAATGGCGACAACGAACAGGGCGCAAGCCATCAGTCTTTTGTTGACCAGGCGCGTCTCTTTTTCGTGGTCCTTGATCGGTATCGGTTGGGGCATCTCTGCAGCAGCTCTTTGACTGTGAAGGGGCGCCAATCCGTAGGCTTGAAATCAGTCCGTTAAAAAACGAGCTGCACCATACCAAAAACCGGACGGTCACTTTAGTGCGATTTCCTCTAACGGTTGTCCTTGAGGGCCAAAACGACGTTCGGTTTTTTTATGACCCGTGCGTTTTGATCAAGATTGATATTCCCATTCATGCATTTTTCTTGAAGGAGGGCCTATAGATACTGGATGCATGTCATTCCGTTATGTTTTTTTGGAGTCTTTTCATGCATCCACGATTTCAACGATTACTGGGCTCCAATGGATTTTCCATTGGGCTTGAACTCCCGCTGGATAATGATTGGTCCAGCGATGGGCAGCGGCTGCGGATTGCCGAAGACCGGCCTTTTGGTGCTCCGGACCTGAAGCAGCACGCCGCTATGGCGCGCCTCGCAGACAAGGCTGGTTTCCGCTCCCTGTGGGTGCGCGATGTCCCGGTTTACGTCCCCAACTTCGGCGACGCCGCACAGGTCTTCGAAACCTTTTCCTACCTTGGTTACCTGGCAGGGATCACTGACAACATCATGCTGGGTACAGCGGCGGTTGTATTACCGCTACGTCAACCGTGGTTGACGCTCAAGGCAGCCAACAGTGTTGATGAACTGAGTGATGGACGTCTGCTACTGGGTGTGGCCAGTGGCGACCGACCTATGGAGTATCCGTTGTTTGGTGTGGACTACGATCAGCGGGGAGAGATCTTTCGCGATACGGTTGAGTTGTTGCGCAGCCAAGGTGAAGGACGCTTGCCGGAAGGTGCTCGCCTGTTACCGGAGCGAGATCAGCCAGTGCCATTGCTGGTTGCAGGTCTTGGTCAGCAATCCCCAGCGTGGATCGGCCAACACATGGATGGCTGGCTCGCCTACCCCGGCACTCCGGATGAGCATCGGCGCCGAGTGGGGCTGTGGCGGGAGGTCGGCGGCGACAAACCCTACATCAGCTTCGTTCACCTGGATCTGGCGGCCAATCCTCATGCACCGATGCGGCGTGTACGTTTTGGCGGCAGCTGCGGGAGGCTGGCATTGATTGATGAGCTTCAGGATTTGCGTGAAGCCGGTGTGCAGCACGTTGGCTTGCATCTGCGTCGTAGCGAGCGGCCGGTTGCCGAGGTTATTGAAGAGATCGCTGAATACGTTCTGCCGACGTTTCACTAACGATGCTGCTGGAACCAGGGATAGCCGATGGGGCGTCCCTTTTTCGCCACGGCACTTTCCTGCGGGCAAAACAAAACCCCTACCTGCAGATGCAGATAGGGGTTTCGGAATTTAATCTTGACGATGACCTACTCTCACATGGGGAAACCCCACACTACCATCGGCGATGCATCGTTTCACTGCTGAGTTCGGGATGGGATCAGGTGGTTCCAATGCTCTATGGTCGTCAAGAAATTCGGGTACTGAGCCGTCTTTCGACGTATCAGCAAATTGGGTATGCAATAGATTTGTGTGTTGCGTTGCGAATTTTCGACTTGTGTCGTCTTCACACACCGCAATCTGGTGCCTCTTCAGGTCAGCAAATTGCTTGGGTGTTATATGGTCAAGCCTCACGGGCAATTAGTATTGGTTAGCTCAACGCCTCACAGCGCTTACACACCCAACCTATCAACGTCGTAGTCTTCGACGGCCCTTCAGGGGACTCAAGGTCCCAGTGAGATCTCATCTTGAGGCTAGTTTCCCGCTTAGATGCTTTCAGCGGTTATCTATTCCGAACATAGCTACCCGGCAATGCCACTGGCGTGACAACCGGAACACCAGAGGTTCGTCCACTCCGGTCCTCTCGTACTAGGAGCAGCCCCTCTCAAATCTCAAACGTCCACGGCAGATAGGGACCGAACTGTCTCACGACGTTCTAAACCCAGCTCGCGTACCACTTTAAATGGCGAACAGCCATACCCTTGGGACCGGCTTCAGCCCCAGGATGTGATGAGCCGACATCGAGGTGCCAAACACCGCCGTCGATATGAACTCTTGGGCGGTATCAGCCTGTTATCCCCGGAGTACCTTTTATCCGTTGAGCGATGGCCCTTCCATACAGAACCACCGGATCACTAAGACCTACTTTCGTACCTGCTCGACGTGTCTGTCTCGCAGTCAAGCGCGCTTTTGCCTTTATACTCTACGACCGATTTCCGACCGGTCTGAGCGCACCTTCGTACTCCTCCGTTACTCTTTAGGAGGAGACCGCCCCAGTCAAACTACCCACCATACACTGTCCTCGATCCGGATAACGGACCTGAGTTAGAACCTCAAAGTTGCCAGGGTGGTATTTCAAGGTTGGCTCCACGCGAACTGGCGTCCACGCTTCAAAGCCTCCCACCTATCCTACACAAGCAAATTCAAAGTCCAGTGCAAAGCTATAGTAAAGGTTCACGGGGTCTTTCCGTCTAGCCGCGGATACACTGCATCTTCACAGCGATTTCAATTTCACTGAGTCTCGGGTGGAGACAGCGCCGCCATCGTTACGCCATTCGTGCAGGTCGGAACTTACCCGACAAGGAATTTCGCTACCTTAGGACCGTTATAGTTACGGCCGCCGTTTACCGGGGCTTCGATCAAGAGCTTCGCGTTAGCTAACCCCATCAATTAACCTTCCGGCACCGGGCAGGCGTCACACCCTATACGTCCACTTTCGTGTTTGCAGAGTGCTGTGTTTTTAATAAACAGTCGCAGCGGCCTGGTATCTTCGACCGGCATGGGCTTACGCAGTAAATGCTTCACCCTCACCGGCGCACCTTCTCCCGAAGTTACGGTGCCATTTTGCCTAGTTCCTTCACCCGAGTTCTCTCAAGCGCCTTGGTATTCTCTACCCAACCACCTGTGTCGGTTTGGGGTACGGTTCCTGGTTACCTGAAGCTTAGAAGCTTTTCTTGGAAGCATGGCATCAACCACTTCGTCACCCAAAGGGTAACTCGTCATCAGCTCTCGGCCTTAGAATCCCGGATTTACCTAAGATTCCAGCCTACCACCTTAAACTTGGACAACCAACGCCAAGCTGGCCTAGCCTTCTCCGTCCCTCCATCGCAATAACCAGAAGTACAGGAATATTAACCTGTTTTCCATCGACTACGCTTTTCAGCCTCGCCTTAGGGACCGACTAACCCTGCGTCGATTAACGTTGCGCAGGAAACCTTGGTCTTTCGGCGTGGGTGTTTTTCACACCCATTGTCGTTACTCATGTCAGCATTCGCACTTCTGATACCTCCAGCAAGCTTCTCAACTCACCTTCACAGGCTTACAGAACGCTCCTCTACCGCATCACCTAAGTGATACCCGTAGCTTCGGTGTATGGTTTGAGCCCCGTTACATCTTCCGCGCAGGCCGACTCGACTAGTGAGCTATTACGCTTTCTTTAAAGGGTGGCTGCTTCTAAGCCAACCTCCTAGCTGTCTAAGCCTTCCCACATCGTTTCCCACTTAACCATAACTTTGGGACCTTAGCTGACGGTCTGGGTTGTTTCCCTTTTCACGACGGACGTTAGCACCCGCCGTGTGTCTCCCATGCTCGGCACTTGTAGGTATTCGGAGTTTGCATCGGTTTGGTAAGTCGGGATGACCCCCTAGCCGAAACAGTGCTCTACCCCCTACAGTGATACATGAGGCGCTACCTAAATAGCTTTCGAGGAGAACCAGCTATCTCCGAGCTTGATTAGCCTTTCACTCCGATCCACAGGTCATCCGCTAACTTTTCAACGGTAGTCGGTTCGGTCCTCCAGTTAGTGTTACCCAACCTTCAACCTGCCCATGGATAGATCGCCCGGTTTCGGGTCTATTCCCAGCGACTAGACGCCCTATTAAGACTCGCTTTCGCTACGCCTCCCCTATTCGGTTAAGCTCGCCACTGAAAATAAGTCGCTGACCCATTATACAAAAGGTACGCAGTCACCCAACAAAGTGGGCTCCCACTGCTTGTACGCATACGGTTTCAGGATCTATTTCACTCCCCTCTCCGGGGTTCTTTTCGCCTTTCCCTCACGGTACTAGTTCACTATCGGTCAGTCAGTAGTATTTAGCCTTGGAGGATGGTCCCCCCATATTCAGACAAAGTTTCTCGTGCTCCGTCCTACTCGATTTCATGACCAAGAGATTTTCGCGTACAGGGCTATCACCCACTATGGCCGCACTTTCCAGAGCGTTCCGCTAATCTCAAAGCCACTTAAGGGCTAGTCCCCGTTCGCTCGCCACTACTAAGGGAATCTCGGTTGATTTCTTTTCCTCAGGGTACTTAGATGTTTCAGTTCCCCTGGTTCGCCTCTTAAGCCTATGTATTCAGCTTAAGATAACCATCTTATGATGGCTGGGTTCCCCCATTCAGACATCTCCGGATCAAAGTCTGTTTGCCGACTCCCCGAAGCTTTTCGCAGGCTACCACGTCTTTCATCGCCTCTGACTGCCAAGGCATCCACCGTATGCGCTTCTTCACTTGACCATATAACCCCAAGCAATCTGGTTATACTGTGAAGACGACATTCGCCGAAAATTCGCATGCTCTCTTAATCAAGAGCAACTCACAAATTTTACCTTAGCCTGATCCGTTACCAGTGAAAGTAACGTCCAGTCTATCTTTCTATCACATACCCAAATTTTTAAAGAACGATCTAGCCAAAGACTAGAAATCAACATTCACCATCATCACGATGGAATGCTCATTTCTAAGCTTTCAACAAACAGAAGCAGTAGTGGTGGAGCCAAACGGGATCGAACCGTTGACCTCCTGCGTGCAAGGCAGGCGCTCTCCCAGCTGAGCTATGGCCCCGTATTTCTACAGGTTCCCACACAAAATTGGTGGGTCTGGGCAGATTCGAACTGCCGACCTCACCCTTATCAGGGGTGCGCTCTAACCAACTGAGCTACAGACCCAATTTCGAGCTTTAAGTCCGACCTCACCCTGCTCTTTACCACAGAGCATGGGGTGCGTTCCAACCAACTAAGCTACAACCTGTTAGGGCTGCTTCTTATCGTCTTCTTCAATGAATCAAGCAATTCGTGTGGGAACTTATGGAGCAGCTGATGTCGTCGATTAAGGAGGTGATCCAGCCGCAGGTTCCCCTACGGCTACCTTGTTACGACTTCACCCCAGTCATGAATCACACCGTGGTAACCGTCCTCCCGAAGGTTAGACTAGCTACTTCTGGTGCAACCCACTCCCATGGTGTGACGGGCGGTGTGTACAAGGCCCGGGAACGTATTCACCGCGACATTCTGATTCGCGATTACTAGCGATTCCGACTTCACGCAGTCGAGTTGCAGACTGCGATCCGGACTACGATCGGTTTTCTGGGATTAGCTCCACCTCGCGGCTTGGCAACCCTCTGTACCGACCATTGTAGCACGTGTGTAGCCCAGGCCGTAAGGGCCATGATGACTTGACGTCATCCCCACCTTCCTCCGGTTTGTCACCGGCAGTCTCCTTAGAGTGCCCACCATTACGTGCTGGTAACTAAGGACAAGGGTTGCGCTCGTTACGGGACTTAACCCAACATCTCACGACACGAGCTGACGACAGCCATGCAGCACCTGTCTCAATGTTCCCGAAGGCACTCCGCTATCTCTAGCAGATTCATTGGATGTCAAGGCCTGGTAAGGTTCTTCGCGTTGCTTCGAATTAAACCACATGCTCCACCGCTTGTGCGGGCCCCCGTCAATTCATTTGAGTTTTAACCTTGCGGCCGTACTCCCCAGGCGGTCAACTTAATGCGTTAGCTGCGCCACTAAGAGCTCAAGGCTCCCAACGGCTAGTTGACATCGTTTACGGCGTGGACTACCAGGGTATCTAATCCTGTTTGCTCCCCACGCTTTCGCACCTCAGTGTCAGTATCAGTCCAGGTGGTCGCCTTCGCCACTGGTGTTCCTTCCTATATCTACGCATTTCACCGCTACACAGGAAATTCCACCACCCTCTACCATACTCTAGCTTGTCAGTTTTGAATGCAGTTCCCAGGTTGAGCCCGGGGATTTCACATCCAACTTAACAAACCACCTACGCGCGCTTTACGCCCAGTAATTCCGATTAACGCTTGCACCCTCTGTATTACCGCGGCTGCTGGCACAGAGTTAGCCGGTGCTTATTCTGTCGGTAACGTCAAAACACTAACGTATTAGGTTAATGCCCTTCCTCCCAACTTAAAGTGCTTTACAATCCGAAGACCTTCTTCACACACGCGGCATGGCTGGATCAGGCTTTCGCCCATTGTCCAATATTCCCCACTGCTGCCTCCCGTAGGAGTCTGGACCGTGTCTCAGTTCCAGTGTGACTGATCATCCTCTCAGACCAGTTACGGATCGTCGCCTTGGTGAGCCATTACCTCACCAACTAGCTAATCCGACCTAGGCTCATCTGATAGCGCAAGGCCCGAAGGTCCCCTGCTTTCTCCCGTAGGACGTATGCGGTATTAGCGTCCGTTTCCGAGCGTTATCCCCCACTACCAGGCAGATTCCTAGGCATTACTCACCCGTCCGCCGCTCGCCACCAGGTACAAGTACCCGTGCTGCCGCTCGACTTGCATGTGTTAGGCCTGCCGCCAGCGTTCAATCTGAGCCATGATCAAACTCTTCAGTTCAAACATCTTTGGGTTTTTAAGAAACCCTAAACTTGGCTCAGCAATCGTTGGTTACATCTTTGATTTCTCGCGGAGTAACTTGTGATGCTGATAATCTTGTTGACTATCAGTCTGACTCCACAAGCACCCACACGAATTGCTTGATTCAGTTGTTAAAGAGCGGTTGGTTAAGATCTTTCGTCTCAACCGAGGCGCGCATTCTACAGCAGCCTCTGTTGCTGTCAAGCGGTTATTTTAAGAAGTTTTCAAAATTTCCTTTGCAACTTCAACCACTTGCGCTTGCGATCTCTCGTTAGCGGGAGGCGAATTCTACAGCGTTACTCGCTGCTGTCAACACCTCTTTTTCTCCGCTTTCGACCGAGAAGATCGAATCGTTAAAAGAGCCAAACCACCTCGCTCTTTCAACTCCTTCTGGGCTTCGATGACCTGAAGCAACTCGCTGTCGAAAACTGCATAACTCGTTGTTTACCAAGGAGTTTTCCGTTTCGACCGCGCCGGAAGTGGGGCGAATTATAGACTTCCAGAATCTGTCGTCAACCCTTAATTACGCTTTTCTATAAGGATGCTCAAAATCGCTGCTTATATATAGACGCGCCAGCCATGAATGCGCAGTATATTGCCCAATAACACTCTCGCTTCCTACTTGGACGATGCCACGCCATGAATGACCAACCTCGCAGCCTTGCCTCGACCCTGTTTTCGGTTGGCCTGCTATTGATAGCCATGGCATCAATCCAGTCGGGAGCCTCCCTGGCTAAAAGCATGTTCCCCATTATCGGCGCGCAAGGGACCACCACCCTGCGGCTGATCTTCGCCAGTGTGATCATGATGTTGATACTGCGCCCTTGGCGAGCGAAGCTCACCGCAAAATCCCTGCGCACCGTCATCGTCTACGGAATGGCGTTGGGCGGCATGAACTTCCTCTTCTATATGTCCTTGCAAACCGTCCCCCTCGGTATCGCGGTTGCGCTGGAATTCACCGGCCCACTGGCGGTAGCCATCTACGCCTCACGTCGCGCCATCGACTTTTTGTGGATCGCCCTGGCAGCCGTCGGCTTGCTGCTGTTAATACCTTTGGGAGAAGCGACCGCGGGAATCGATCTGGTAGGCGCCGGTTACGCACTGGGCGCAGGTGTCTGCTGGGCGCTGTACATTCTGTTCGGCCAAAAGGCCGGCGCCGACAATGGCGTGCAGACCGCGGCACTGGGTGTGATGATTGCGGCACTTTTTGTAGCCCCTATCGGCATCGTCCATGCTGGCGCCGCGCTGCTCACTCCTTCACTTATCCCCGTGGCCATCGCTGTCGCCATTCTGTCCACCGCCGTGCCCTACACGCTGGAGATGGTCGCCCTCACCCGAATCCCTACCCGGACCTTCGGCACGTTGATGAGTATTGAACCTGCGATCGGCGCCCTGTCAGGCCTGTTGTTTCTCCATGAGTACCTCTCGCTGTCACAATGGATGGCCATCATGTGCATCATTCTGGCTTCCATAGGCGCGACCATGACGATGGGGAGTACAGCCAAGCCTGCTGTCGCTGCAGATTGAGACAGGATTTGACGAGGGTCTGGTATTTGCCGCGCAATTAGGCCATGTTTAGACCCGTAACCCAGTGTCAGACATGGATTTTTCAGATAGGGACATCAGAACGCTTCAAGCGAAAGCGAATGCAGCCAGACCCGGGCGCAAAGATCCGGGGACGCTATAAGGACAGTAATGAAACGAATTTTGATACTGATCGCCGTACTTGCGGTTGCGGGCTGCGCGGCGACATCGAAAACCCAGATAAAACACGGCAAGAGAGGGCTGCATATCAACTGTTCCGGGCTCTCGTCATCCTGGGACAAGTGCTACACCAGCGCTGCCAACTCGTGCGCTCCCAAAGGTTACAAGGTCATCGCCAAGTCAGGGGACGCTGTGGAAGAACCAGGCGATTACCCGTTCGGCCTCAACCCTGCCGGCTATACCAGTCGCAGCATGATCGTCATCTGCAAATAGATTGATGCCGTCTTGTCAGGTTCGTGGACCTGCGATCTGACGGCCAATCTCATCGTAACTGGACTTCAGTACCGCGCGCTGGATGTCTGGCGTGGCCAGCATTCGCGCAATGACCAACGCACCGATACATTGCGACAGAATCGCCCATGCCAGGCTGTCGCTTTCCAGAACCTGCGCCCAACTCTTTTGAAGCCGACAAATCCAGTTCTCCGCCTGCTGGCGAATCATCACGTCTGAACGTGCAATCTCAGCCCCCAACGCCGGCAAAGCACAACCGGATTCCGGGTGCTCGACATGAGCCATGCTCAGATAGTGTTTCAGGCAGCGCTGGAGCTTCTCAGGATTCTGGTCCGCCCCTAAACGCTCCAGGCTTTGAGACAGCTCACGCTCGACGATTGAAGCGAACAGCTCATCCTTCGACGAAAAGTGACTGTAGAAAGCCCCGCCACTCAAACCGATCGCCTTCATCAAACCGTCGACACCCACCGTTGAAAAACCAGACTTCTTGGCCGACACCGCACTGCTTTCAAGTAGCTTCTCTTTGGTTTCCAGTTTGTGATTGACCGAGTAACGCATTGCCTTGCCCTCAGGATTGATCGCCTTGACGCTTGCCGAATCGTAGCATAACGTTCGTTTAGTTAACGATCGTTTAGTTAACGATCGTTTAGCAAAGGGAACTACCCATGAATAACAAGAAGGTCGTACTGGTTGTAGGTGCCGGGGATGCCACCGGCGGCGCAATTGCAAAACGCTTTGCGCAGGAGGGATTTGTGGCGTGTGTCACCCGCCGCAGCGCGGACAAACTCCAGCCGTTGGTGGACGCCATCAAGGCCGATGGCGGTGAAGCCCACGGGTTTGCCTGCGATGCACGCAAGGAAGAGGACGTGATTGCGTTAGTTGAGCAGATCGAAAGCCAGATTGGCCCAATCGAAGCGTTCGTCTTCAACATCGGCGCCAATGTGCCTTGCAGCATTCTTGAAGAAACCGCGCGCAAATATTTCAAGATCTGGGAAATGGCCTGCTTCTCAGGATTTCTCAACGCTCGTGAAGTGGCCAAGCGCATGGCCAAGCGTCAACGCGGGACTATTTTGTTCACCGGTGCTACCGCTGGCCTGCGTGGGGCCTCAGGATTTGCGGCGTTCGCCGGCGCCAAGCACGGGATTCGTGCCCTGGCGCAAAGCATGGCGCGTGAACTGGGGCCGATGAACATTCACGTCGCCCATGTTGTAGTCGACGGTGCCATCGATACCGATTTTATCCGCGAGAGTTTCCCCGAAAAGTACGCGACCAAGGACCAGGACGGCATTCTCAATCCAGAGCACATTGCCGAGAACTATTGGTACCTGCACAGCCAGCCCCGTGACGCATGGACCTTCGAGCTGGACCTGCGCCCCTGGAGCGAACGCTGGTAAGCCCTCCCCCACAATAATAAACAGAGCGCACCGACCATGAGCAAAACCGTGGAGTTCTACTTCGACCTCGGCAGCCCCGCCACCTACCTGGCCTATACCCAACTACCGAAGATCTGCGAGCGGACCGACAGCCAGTTGATCTACATACCCATCCTGCTGGGTGGCGTCTTCAAAGCCACTGGTAACGCCTCCCCCGCGACCATCCCTGCCAAGGGCCGCTACATGTTTCAAGACCTGGACCGCTATGCCAAGCGCTATGGCGTGCCACTGAAGTTCAATCCCCACTTTCCTATCAACACCCTGATGCTGATGCGCGCTGTCACCGGCATGCAGTTGCGCCATCCCGAACGCTTTCTGGCGTTCATCGATTGCCTGTTTCACGCCCTCTGGGTTGAAGGCCGCAGCCTCGATGACCTGGCGACCGTCGCCTCAGTACTGACACAGAACAGTTTCGATCCAAATGAGGTGCTGGCCCTGACCGCCGACGAGGAAGTCAAAGCCACTCTCAAGAACAACACAGAGAAAGCGGTGCAACGGGGCGTATTCGGTGCCCCAAGCATGTTTGTCGATAATCAGCTGTTCTTCGGCCAGGATCGCCTGGACTTCGTCCTTGAAGCCCTGAGTTAAATCTCGACAACCAACCGCCCCTGCGCAGCTCCCGAAACGAGCAGCTCATGGGCGGCCTCGGCGGTTTGCAGGGTAAACTGCCGAGGGTCGAGCAACGGTTTCAACTGACCCGCCTCGATCAACTGCGCCGCCTCCCGAAGTATCTCCCCGTGATGCTCGCGACCCTTGCCAGTCAGCAACGGCAACAAGGTAAACACTCCGGAATACGTCGCCCCACGAAACGAGAGCGGCGCAAGACTGTGCGTCCCCCATCCGAGACAACTCACCACATGCCCCTCGTAGACCCGAGCAGCCTTGAATGAAGCGTCCAGCGTCACACCGCCCAGCGTGTCGTAGACAATATCGAAGCCCTCCCCCGCCGTGTGCTCAGCCACATACTCCTCAACCGAAGATTTGCGGTAATCAATAAACGTCGCACCGAACCCTTCAATGATCGCCTGCTGCCTGGCCGACCCGGTGGCAAACACGTCAGCACCGAAAGCCCGGGCAATTTGCACAGCCACATGCCCGACACCACCCGCACCACCGTGAATCAGCACTTTTTGCCCCGCCCGCACCCGCGCACGATCCACCAATCCTTCCCACGCTGTGATCAGTACCAACGGCAACCCTGCCGCCTCGCGCATGCTCAGATTGCCTGGCTTGCGCGCCAGCAGGCGTGCATCGACGACGGCGTACTCCGCCAGTGAACCCTGCGCACCGCCAATGCCGGTGGCCATCGCATAGACCTCATCACCCGGCAGCAATCCACTGACGCCTTCCCCCAATGCCGCCACTGTTCCCGCCAGATCCATCCCCAACACCGCCGGCAACGGTTGACGTGCATGAGCAGCCTGACCCGACCGAATCTTTCCATCCAAAGGGTTCACCCCACTGGCCTTGATCCTGACCAACACCTGACCGGCTCCAGGCACCGGCCGTTGAATGGAAGCCAAGCGTAAAGGCCCGTTGGCCGAATCAACAATCAGAGCGCGCATTTCAAGTGAGTCAGTCATTTCGCAATTTCCCGTCAGAGGTGGCTGTGGGATAAATCTTCCTCTCACTCACTCATGCCGATAAGACGCTATATAGCTATAGTGACCATGCCCATTTGGCATCAATGAGAAACCCCGTGGACAAACTCAATGCAATGGCGATCTTCGTCCGCGTTGTCGAACGTGGCAGCTTTTCTGCCGTCGCCCGGGAATTGCAGACCAGCCAGCCGACCATCAGCAAAGTGCTGCGAGCACTGGAAACTGAGCTGGGTGGAAAGTTGATTTCCCGCAGCACCCGACAACTGTCCCTGACAGACGAAGGCCAGCGGTACTACGCCGAATGTCGACAAATTCTGGCGGCCGTTGACGCCGCAGAGCACAGTTTTCACTCCGGCCGCGAAGCTGTTGCCGGAAACCTGAAAATCGGATCTTCCGTGAGCTTCGGGCGCTTGCAGATTGCTCCGCGACTGCCGGCATTCCTCAAAAAACATCCTCAGGTGCAGATTGATCTGCAACTGAGCGATCAAAATCAGGACCTGGTCAGTGAAGGACTGGACGTCACGTTCAGGATCGGCGAGTTGAACGACAGCGGATTGATTGCCCGCCACATCGGCACCACCCACCGAGTGACCGTCGCAGCGCCCGATTACCTTGCGCAACACGGCCGGCCGCAAACACCGCAAGCACTGAGCGAGCACAACTGCCTGCAGTTCAACCTGCTGAACAGTCAGAACCTATGGGTTTACGAGAGAGAGGCCCAGCGTCACGAAGTGCGAATCAAGGGCAACGCACAAAGTAACAACTCCGAGGCGATTCGCGAGATGGTTGTGGGGGGATTGGGGATTTCACTGTCGCCGGTTTGGCTGTTCAGCGAGGACTTGAAGGCGGGACGTGTGACCGCGATTCTGCTGGAATACAGCGCGCAGTCGCTGCCGATTCATGCCGTGTCCCCGGCGAATCGTCGCCAATCCGCCAGGGTCAAAGCCTTTGTCGACTACATGAGCCAGGCGCTCGAAGAAGCGCCTGAACTCCAACCGATCAAATAGCCGCAGTCCGAGTGTTCAACCACTCAAGGGCTGCGCCGTCGAGCAACGGGCTCAAGCGCTGGCGCACTTCAGCGTGGTAGGCGTTGAACCACTGTTTTTCGTCATCGGTCAGCAGCGACGGTTCCAGGCAGCGAGTGTCGATCGGGCACAAGGTCAGGGTTTCAAACTTCAGGAATTCACCGAATTCGCTTTTGCCCGCCTCGCGGTTCAACACCAGGTTCTCGATCCGCACACCCCAACGTCCCGGACGGTAAGTGCCCGGTTCGATGGACGTGATCATGCCCGGTTGCATCGCGGTTTGCGGTGCCACGGCGGCTTGATAGGCGATGACCTGCGGGCCTTCGTGCACGTTGAGGAAGTAGCCGACGCCGTGACCGGTGCCGTGACCGTAGTCAACGCTTTCAGCCCAGATCGGCGCACGGGCAATCGAATCGAGCAAGGGCGAGAGAATGCCACGAGGGAATTGCGCACGGGACAACGCAATCACGCCTTTGAGCACCCGCGTGCAATCGCGCTTCTGCTCATCAGTCGGCGTACCGACCGGCACCATCCGCGTGATGTCAGTGGTGCCGCCCAGGTACTGGCCGCCGGAGTCGATCAACAACAGACCGTCGCCTTCGATCACCGCGTGTTCTTCTTCGGTGGCGTGGTAGTGCGGCATTGCGCCATTGGCGTTGAACGCGGCAATGGTGTTGAAGCTCAGCGACACATAACCCGGACGTCGAGTACGCGCGGCCGTCAGGTGTTCGTCGATGGTCAGTTCGGTGATGCGCTCACGGCCCAACGCAGTGTCTAGCCAAGTGAAGAATTCGCACAGCGCCGCGCCGTCCTGCTCCATGGCCTGACGAATGTGCTCGGCATCGGCCAGGCTTTTCTGCGATTTGGCCAACGTCGTCGGATTCAGGCCTTCGACCAGCTTCACACCGCTATCCAGGTTATCCAGCAAGCCGGCAGTGACGCGTGCCGGATCGACTTGCAGGCTCGCCCCGCTCGGTACGGCGCGCAAGGCGGCGGCTACTTCGCTGTAATCGCGTAGGGTCACGCCGTCTTGTTCGAGGATTGCGCGCAGCTCGGCATCGACCTTGCTCAGTGCCACGAACAGGGTCGCCTGCTGCTGGCTGATCAAGGCAAAGGAAACAAACACCGGGTTGAACGACACGTCACCGCCGCGCAAGTTGAACAGCCAGGCGATGTCATCGAGGGTGGCGATGAAATGCCAGTCGGCACCGCGATCTTTCAAAACCTCACGCAGCCTGGCCAGTTTCTCGCCGCGACTGACCGTCGCCTGAGGCGGCAGGTGTTGATAGATCGGTTCATTCGGCAGCGTCGGACGGTCGCTCCAGACTTCGCTCAACACATCGATGTCAGTGCGCAGACGTGCGCCGCGTTCTTCGAGCTTGCCGCCCAACGTACGCGCCGAAGCCACGGCCATTACCGCACCATCTACCGCGACGACGCCGCCTTCAGGGGTTTGCTCGGCCAGCCAGTCCAGCGGGCCGGGTTGACCCGGTTGCAGCTTGACCAGTTCGATGCCGCTGCCTTTGAGTTCCTTGGTCGCTTGTTCCCAATAACGGCTGTCGGCCCAGACGCCGGCAAAGTCCGGCGTAACGATCAGCGTGCCGACCGAGCCATGGAAGCCCGACAACCATTGCCGCCCTTGCCAGTAACCCGGCAGGTATTCAGAAAGATGTGGGTCGGCCGACGGCACCAGCAGAGCATGAATGCCCTCCCGGCTCATCAGTTCGCGGGTTTGCGCCAGGCGTTGGGGCACCGATCCATTGGTCGAAGGCTGCGTACTCATCATGTCTCCTGCTAATCACTTCATCATTATTGTTGAGTGCCGATCAACGCCGGCACTTTCAGACCTTATTGCCAAAATGCCGGAGCACTGGCGCAGGCCGCTTTAATCAGGTGTACCGCTTGGTCGATGTCTTGCTCGGTGGTGAACCGGCCGAGACTCAAGCGAATGGTGCGACTCGCCGAGCGGGCGTCATGCCCCAGGGCCAGCAGCACATGGGAGGGCGCATTGCTGGCGGAGTTGCAGGCCGAGGTCGCGGAAAACGCGATCGAGGTGCTCAACGCCGCGGAATTGAACTCGCCTTCGCTAAAGGTCAGGCTCAGGGTATGAGGGATGCGCTGGGTCGGACTGCCGTTGAGGCGAACGCCGGGAATACTCAGCAGCTGTTCGAGCAAGCGCTCACGCAACCGGACGATCGTGGCTTTCTCTTCATCGAACGAGGCGGCCGCCAACGAGAACGCCACACCCATGCCAGCGATTTGGTGAGTCGCCAGGGTGCCGGAACGCAAACCGCCCTCGTGACCACCGCCGTGAATCTGCGCCTGCAAACGCTGCTGCGCGCGCGGCCCGACGTACAGCGCGCCGATGCCTTTGGGGCCGTAAATCTTGTGGGCGGAAAATGACATCAGATCCACTGGCAACCGGGCCAGATCGATCGCCACTTTGCCTGCACCTTGAGCCGCGTCGACATGGAACAACGCATCGCGAGCACGTACGATTTCGCCGATGGCCGAGATGTCGTTGACCGTGCCCAGCTCGTTGTTGACCAGCATCAGCGACACCAGAAAGGTGTCTTCGCGCATCGCTTCGCTGACCGCTTGCGGGGTAATCAGACCCTCGGCGTCAGGCACCAGGTAAGTCACCGCAACACCGGCGTCCTGCAACTGCTTTGCCGTGTCGAGAATCGCTTTGTGTTCGATCTGGCTGGTGATGATGTGGCCGCCAGAAACGCCGCGAGCCTGGGCCACGCCCTTGAGCGCGAGATTGTTGGATTCAGTGGCGCCCGAGGTCCAGACGATCTGGTCCGCCTGGGCGCCGACCAGTTCGGCGACCTGACGCCGCGCCTGCTCGACCGATTGCCGGGCCTGTTGACCGAACGCATGGGAGCTGGACGCCGGATTGCCGAAGTTGCCGGTAAAGCCCAGACACTCGACCATGACTTTGATGACTCGCTCATCCACCGGCGTGGTGGCGGCGTAGTCGAAATACAGAGGACGTTTATTCATAGAAGACTCGCAGAGCATGTTCCGGGATCAGGAGGCTCGTCACTGAAACGTCAAAGCGCAGCCTCGTGAGCTGCGCCGATCGTTCAGAGCGTTAGAAATACCTGATCGGAGGCCGTTAAAGAAGTACAACTTCATTTAAAAGTGCGTAGGAACGCTCCTGAAGTCGAGCTTAACAGGCATCGGGCAACCGGTTGAAGCAATGCGTCAGCTAAAGCTTTCGAGTAACAACGGATACAGCGAAGCCACCAGCAGCAAGGCCATGCCCCAGTTGAACAGACGCAACCAGCGACGATCTTTCAGCACGTTGCGCAACAACGTGCCACAGCCTGCCCAGACGCTGACGCTCGGCAGGTTGATCAAGGCGAACACGGCCGCAATCACGATCACGTTGGTGAAATAACCCTGCATTGGCGTGTAGGTGCTGATGGCACCGATGGCCATGATCCAGGCCTTGGGATTGACCCACTGGAACGCTGCGGCGCCCAAATAGCTGATCGGCTTGTTCTCGCCCTTTTCACTCTCGGAAACCGGTCCCGAATGGGCGATTTTCCACGCCAGATACAACAAATACGCCGCGCCGACGTAACGCAGCACGCTGTAGAGCAAAGGATAGGTCTGAAACACCGCGCCCAAGCCAAAGCCTACCGCCACCACGAGCACGAAGAAGCCGCAGGTGATGCCAAGCATGTGCGGGATGGTGCGGTTAAAGCCGAAGTTCACGCCCGATGCCAGCAACATTGTGTTGTTGGGGCCGGGAGTAATCGAGGTGACAAGTGCAAACAGGGCAAAGCCCAGCAGCAGATCGAGCGAGAGTGTCATGGGTGGCAGTCCATTGGGGTCAGTCAGGTGTTGACCCTATCGCAGGACTTCAGGGAAACCCACGGACAGTTGCGTGAAACTTCGAGCGGTACAGTTTTCGATCAGCTAGGACGACCATGAAGCTGTACAGCACGTTCGGCGTTCATCTCGCCTTGTTTGTCGAAACTGAACGATTTTTGCGGTTGGCCGAGCAATTCGGCTTTTTTCGCGTGGTATTCGTCGAAGGACAAACCTCGACGATTCAACGCCTCAAGTGCCAGTTCCTTGGTTTCTTCCGCGGTGTACGGCCGTAGTTCCGGGGAAACATGGCTGGCGCATCCGGCGAGCACGGAGACTGCAAGCAGCAAGAAAGTAGCGATTAGAGGTTTCATGGTGAGCGTCCTGGTGTATCTGGGTTCGGGCAATAAACACAGGCTACGCCGGGCATCCGATCAGCAGAAATCAACGCTCTCGATAGTGGCTATCAACTTTGCCTAATGCCGCTCAGATAGAGCGCCTTATATCTCTAAACGATCTATAAATATTAATTTTATGTCTTTTACGGAATAACACAGAGCCTTTATAACAACTGTCATCGCTTCACGCACTGTTGCCCAAGCAACTGTTTGCCAAGCAACTGTTTGCCAGGCAACAGTCATTCAACAAACAGCTCTGCCATTCGTACAGTGTCTACCGGCCAACACGCTGAAAGCCCCGTAAATCGGGGCTCCGAGGGATTGGTACAGCTCTTGCTCTCTGTCAGTGACTACTCACTGCTCCCTGAGCAACTGTTTAAAAAGGAACTGATCATGTCGCGCCCATTGAAAGTCGTTGCCCTCTCCGGCGGTACCTGGCGTCCGTCCCGCACGTTGGTGCTGACCCAGGCGCTGTTGGCGCAACTGGCCGAGCAATTGCCGATTGAAAGCAAGCTGATTGAACTGGGTGACATCGCCCGACCGTTGGGTGCCGCGCTGTCCCGTCAGGAGTTGAGCGCCGAGATCGAAGCCGAGCTGAAAGCGATCGAGAACGCTGACCTGCTGATCGTCGCCGCGCCGGTTTATCGCGGTTCCTACCCTGGCTTGCTCAAGCATCTGTTCGACCTGATCGACCTCAACGCGCTGATCGACACGCCGGTATTGCTGGCCGCCACCGGTGGCAGCGAACGCCATGCGCTGGTCCTCGATCACCAGTTGCGGCCGCTGTTCAGTTTCTTCCAGGCATTGACCTTGCCAATTGGCGTCTACGCCACCGAAGCCGACTTCTCCAATTACCAAATAACCAGTGAGCCCTTGAACGCCCGCATTCGTCTTGCTGCAGAACGCGCCGCGCCGTTGTTTGGCGTGCACCCAAAAAATCTGCTGAAAATCGCTTAAGGACTTCTTCATGGATGTTTTCTGGTTCCTGCCGACTCACGGCGACGGCCATTACCTGGGCACCACTCAGGGCGCTCGCCCGGTGACACTCAACTACCTGAAACAAGTGGCCCAGGCGGCCGACAGCCTCGGCTACCACGGTGTATTGATTCCCACCGGACGCTCCTGCGAGGATTCGTGGGTGATTGCTTCGGCGCTGGTGCCGCTGACCGAACGCCTGCGTTATCTGGTGGCGATTCGGCCGGGGATCATCTCGCCGACAGTCTCGGCGCGCATGGCCGCAACACTGGATCGACTGTCCAATGGCCGCTTGCTGATCAACGTGGTCACCGGCGGTGACCCGGATGAAAACCGTGGCGATGGCATCTTCCTCGATCACAGCGAACGCTACGAAGTGACCGACGAATTCCTGAAAATCTGGCGCCGGGTGCTGCAAGGCGAATCGGTGGATTTCGAAGGCAAACACCTGCAAGTGCAGAACGCCAAGGCGCTGTATCCGCCGGTGCAAAAACCCTATCCGCCGCTGTACTTCGGCGGTTCTTCCGAGGCAGCGCATGAACTGGCCGCCGAGCAGGTTGATGTCTACCTGACCTGGGGCGAACCACCCGCCGCCGTGGCGGAAAAACTGGCCGATGTGCGTGAGCGTGCCGCGCGAAACGGTCGCACGGTGAAGTTCGGGATTCGCTTGCACGTGATCGTTCGCGAGACCGCCGAAGAGGCCTGGAAAGCCGCGGACAAACTCATCGAGCACATCAGCGACGAGACCATTGCAGCCGCGCAGAAGTCGTTCTCGCGTTTCGATTCAGAAGGTCAGCGGCGCATGGCGGCGTTGCATGACGGGCGTCGTGACAATCTGGAAATCTCCCCCAACCTGTGGGCCGGCGTCGGCCTGGTGCGTGGCGGTGCCGGGACGGCGTTGGTGGGCGATCCGCAGCAAGTGGCGGCGCGAATCAAGGAGTACGCGGACCTGGGGATCGAGAGCTTCATCTTCTCCGGCTATCCGCACCTCGAAGAGGCTTATCGTTTTGCCGAGCTGGTGTTCCCGCTGTTGCCTGAGCCGTATGCCAGCCTGGCCGGGCGCGGCGTCACTAATCTCACCGGGCCGTTCGGCGAAATGATCGCCAATGATGTGTTGCCGGCTAAATCAACGGCCTGACCAGGGCAATCCCTGTGGGAGCGGGCTTGCTCGCGAAGAGGCCATAACATTCAACATCAATGTTGACGGTTCGGACGCTCTTCGCGAGCAAGCCCGCTCCCACAGGGGATTTGTGTCGATTTTAATAAGGATTATCTCTGTGACTGCCAAACCGCAAAGCGCCCTGATATCTCCCCTGCAGACCGCCCGCCGATTGGCCGCCGAGTTTGTCCTGACCGCTGTCGAGCGCGATGAACGTGGCGGTACACCCAAAGCCGAACGTGATGCCTTGCGCCACAGCGGTCTGCTCGCGTTAAGCATTCCCACCCAATACGGCGGCCACGGCGCCAGCTGGAGTGACACCCTGAGCATCGTGCGTGAGTTCGCCAAGGTCGACAGTTCGATTGCCCATGTCTTCGGCTTCCATCACCTGATGCTCGCCACCGTGCGCTTGTTCGCCCGGTCCGAGCAGTGGCAGCCATGGTTCGAACAGACCGCGCGCAAGAACTGGTTCTGGGGCAACGCCCTCAATCCGCTGGACACCCGCACCGTGGTGAAAAACCTTGGTGGCTGGCGTGAGTTTTCCGGCAAGAAAAGTTTCTGCTCCGGCGCCAGCGATTCGGAAATGCTGATCGCCTCGGCGGTGGATGAAAGCGCTGGCGGCAAGCTGTTGATCGCCGCGATTCCCAGCGGTCGCAGCGGCATCACCTTGCATAACGACTGGAACAACATGGGCCAGCGCCAGACCGACAGCGGTAGCGCGACGTTCGAACGGGTACGGGTCGAAGAGTCGGAATTGCTCCTCGATCCGGGTCCGTTGAGTACGCCATTCGCCTGCCTGCGGCCGTTGATTGCCCAGCTGACCTTCACCCACATGTTCCTCGGCATCGCCGAAGGTGCCTTCGAAGAGGCGCGACAATACACCCTCACCGAGACCCGTCCGTGGCACAAATCCAGTGCTCAGGATGTGCGCCAGGATCCTTATGTACTCGGCCACTACGGCGAATTCTGGGTCGCCCTCGAAAGTGTTCGACTGCTGGTGGAGCGCGCTGCCGGGTTGCTCGACAAGGCCTGGGCCAAAGGCCCGAACCTCAGCGCCGAAGAACGTGGACACCTGGCTAACGCCATCGCCACGGCCAAGGTCGCTGCCACCCGCAACGGTCTGGAACTCTGTAGCCGGTTGTTCGAAGTGACCGGCGCCCGTTCAACCCATGCGTCACTGCGACTGGATCGCCACTGGCGTAACTTGCGCACGCAAACACTGCACGACCCGGTGGATTACAAACTCCATGAACTCGGTGACTGGGCGCTCAACCAGTCCCTGCCGATTCCGACTTTCTATTCATAGCCTTCTACTCATGGAGCCTGCCCATGCAACTGCTGACCTTACCGCCCTCGCCCGCCCTGGCCACCTCAATTCGTGCCACGGCGCAGGTGTTCGAAGACCCTAAATCCCAGGCCTTGCTCGCCCACATTCAACAAGTCGCACCGAGTGAAGCCAGCGTGCTGATCATCGGCGAAACCGGCACCGGCAAGGAGCTGGTGGCGCGGCATATCCACAACCTCAGCGCCCGGCGCAACCGGCCATTCGTGGCGGTGAACTGCGGCGCGTTCTCCGAATCCCTGGTGGAGGCCGAGTTGTTCGGCCATGAAAAAGGCGCCTTTACCGGTGCGTTGAGCGCCAAGGCCGGATGGTTCGAAGAGGCCGACGGCGGCACGTTGTTCCTCGATGAAATCGGCGATTTGCCGATGGCGATTCAGGTCAAGTTGTTGCGAGTGTTGCAGGAGCGCGAAGTGGTGCGACTGGGTTCGCGCAAGAGCATCCCCATCAACGTGCGGGTGCTGGCCGCGACCAACGTGCAACTGGAGAAAGCCATCAACGCCGGGCATTTCCGTGAGGATTTGTACTACCGCCTCGACGTGGTCAGCCTGGAGTTGAGCCCGCTGCGCGACCGCCCCGGCGACATCCTGCCGCTGACCCGACACTTCGTCGAAGCCTACAGCCAGCGTCTCGGCTACGGCACCATCACCATCAGCAAAGACGCCGAACTGAAACTGCGCAGCTACAGCTGGCCGGGCAACATCCGCGAGCTGGAAAACGTCATTCACCACACCCTGCTGATCTGCCGAAACGGCGTGATCGAACGCGACGACCTGCGCCTGTCGAACATGCGCATCGAGCGTCAGGATGATTACCACAACAACGTCGACGACTCACCGGAAGCGCTGCTCGATCGGGCCTTTCAAAAGCTCTTCGAAGAACAGGCTGGAGCGCTGCATGAGAAAGTCGAAGACGCTTTACTGCGGGCGGCCTATCGATTCAGCCATTACAACCAGGTGCACACCGCTGCTTTGCTGGGGCTGAGCCGCAACGTAACGCGCACGCGACTGATCAAGATCGGCGAACTGGCGGTGAACAAACGCCGGCCCACGGAAAATCTCCAGGGCGAGCGTGTCATGCAGTTATCGATCTAACCCACCAGATTGCAGTGCAGCTTGTTGTCATGGCTGCGTTCCAAGGGGCGCAGCTGCTGGAGTCGAATTGATCGCACTCCTGTGGCGAGGGAGCTTGCTCCCGCTCGGCTGCGCAGCAGTCGTAAACCCGGCTCGCACGGTCTGTCTGAAGCACCGCATTTTCCGGTTTTGGGCTGCTTCGCAGCCCACCGGGAGCAAGCTCCCTCGCCACAATTAATTCGCTTAGAACCCTGGTGCAATCTGTCCTTTGTAGCGCGTCAAAATGAACTGCCGAACCTCATCGGAATTCAACGCCTTGGCCAGTTTCTGCAAGCCTGGATCATTGATGTTGTCCGGGCGCGCGACCAGAAACTCGATGTACAGACTCTTGCCCTTCTCGACAATCAACGCGCTGTTGGTATCAATCCCCGCTTCCAGTGCGTAGTTGGCGAAGACAAACGCCAGGTCCACCTGGCTCACCGAACGTGCCAGCAGCGCACCTTCCAGTTCACGAATTTTCAGGTGCTTGGTGTTTTCGATGATGTCGCGCTGAGTGGCCAGGGTGTTGCTCGGGTCCTTGAGTTTGATCAGGCCAGCTTCGTGTAACAAAACCAACGCGCGACCAGTGTTCACCGGATCGTTGGGGATCGACACCGTGGCGCCATCCTTCAATTCGGCGATGTTTTTGATCCTGGTCGAGTAAGCGCCAAACGGTTCGATGTGCACGCCGACCACCGGCACCAGATCGGTATGGCGGGTTTTGTTGAAGTCATCGAGAAATGGCCGGTACTGGTAATAGTTGGCGTCGAGGTTCTTCAGGGCCAATTGCTGGTTGGGCTGGATAAAGTCGGTGAAAACCTTGATGTCCAGGTCCACGCCTTCCTTGGCCAGGGTCGGTTTAACGAATTCGAGGATTTCCGCGTGCGGCACCGGGGTGGCGCCGACGATGAGTTTTTCGTTGGCGTGAGCGTTGAACGACAGGACGGCAGCCAGAATGGCCAGGGTCTTTTTCATGCTGTGCTCCTAGGCAGATTGAGTGGCCGTCGTGGGGCGGACGTTGGGCCGATTTTTAAGGGTTAGATCGAGTTTTTATCGTCGGCTGTAGCGCGCCACCAGTCGGTCGCCGGTCATTTGCAGGGCCTGGACCAGGATCAGCAGAAGCACCACGGTGACCACCATTACGTCGGTCTGAAAACGCTGATAGCCGTAGCGGATCGCCAGGTCGCCAAGACCGCCGCCACCGATCACCCCGGCCATTGCCGTGTAATCCACCAGCACAATCGCGGTCACCGTGACCGCCGCCAGCAACCCTCCCCGTGCTTCGGGCAACAAGGTATGGCGGATGATCTGCCACGTGTTGGCGCCCATGGCCTGAGTCGCTTCCACGACCCCGCGATCGACTTCGCGCAAGGCAGTTTCAACCAGGCGCGCGAAGAACGGCGTGCAACCGACGACCAGCGGCGGGATAGTCCCCGGCACACCAAGTGAAGTGCCGACCAACAACGTGGTCAGGGGAATCAGCACGATCAGCAAAATGATGAACGGCAGCGAACGCAGCATGTTCACGATCACCGACAGCACCCGATAAACACCGACCGCTTCATGCAATTGGCGCTTGCCGGTGAGGAACAGCACCACACCCAGCGGCAGGCCCAGCAGCACGGTAAAACCGAGGGCGGCACCGAGCATGCTCAGGGTGTCGAGGCAGGCTTGGGCAATGTCGGCCCAATAGATATTTTTCAGCCACTCAGCCATGGTCACGACCAGTCGTGGCGCGGTGGTTTGACGCCATTGAGCAGCCAGTTGCCGACCACGTGGTACTTCCAGCGCACTGGGTCGTGCAGGGTATGGACCCGGGCGTTGCGCCAGTGGCGGTCGAAGTTGTGTTTCCTCAGGGTCGAGCGGGTGCCGCCGAGTTCGAAGAGTTTGTTGCTGGCCTCGATGGCGATTTCGGTGGTCAGCACTTTGGCTTTGGCGACGGCCAATGAAGCTTGCGCGACGTTGTCTTCATCAGGTGCCGAACGTGCGGCATCCAGCGCCCAACCGGCGCGTTCCAGCAAGGCTTCGGCCGCTTCCAGACGAATCTCCAGGCCGCCGACCTGAATGATGGTCAGCGGATCTTCGCTGGCCTTTTCCACACCCGCATCGATCCACGGCCGGGCGAATTGCTGAACGAATGTGATGGTGTCGCGCAGGGCCGCGCGGGCGATGCCGGCGTCAATGGCGGCGGTGGTCAACTGCGCGAACGGTCCTGCCAGGGTGGGTGTTTCATAAGAGCGATACGTCGGGAACAGATTGAACGCCGAGACGTGCAGGTCCTCAGCCAGCACCGTGCCGCTGGAGGTGGTGCGCTGACCGATGCTGTCCCAGTCGTCGACGATCACCAACCCTTTGGTGCCACGCTCGACGAAGGCCAACTGGCCCTTCTGCTCTTCATCCAGCGCCAGCACCGCCAGCCAGTGGGCGTAGAGCGAACCGGTGCAATAACCCTTGCGGCCGTTGATCACATGGCCGTCACCGAAACGGCGGAGGGTCGCCTGAATGTCCTGCACGTTCTTGCCGCCGGTTTCCGACAAGGCATTGGCAAAGCGGTGACCTTGCAGCGCCAGACCGAAGAAGTGCGCTTGCTGTTCAGGTGTGCCTTGCAAGCGAATGTCTTCTAGCAGGCAATAGTGATTTTGCGGGATTTGCCCCAGGGACGGATCGGCCGCCGAGATGATCGCAATGACCTGCGCCAGCACCGCATAGGACACCTGCGCGCCGCCGAACTCTTTCGGCACGCTGATGCCCCACAAGCCGCTGTTGGAATACAGATCGACGATCTCGGCGGGCACTTGGCGGGTGCGATCGCGCTCGGCGTCTTGCTCCAGCAACACCGCGGCAATGCGTTCGGCGACGCGCAAGGCTTCGGCTTCGTTGGCGATCCGATGGGCGGCCGGCGGGTTGATCGGATAAACGGCAGATTCAGGCATACAAGTCTCTCGGTACCAATGTTTACCAGAGGGCATTGCAGCTTCTGTGCCTGACCGTCCGAGCCAATGTTTTCGGGGAGTTCAGCGGTACTTTCGCGACCTCAAGATAACGAGCAAGAGCAATCTGCTGCTTCGCTGTTGATGGCTGAACAGTGGCACTGCTGCTCGTCGGACACTCGGTTGCAGAAAAGAGGCTGACCTATAGTTACTCGGCCGGAAAACGGCACAGGATCTTTCTCGACTGACAACAAAAACAGGGAGAACAGCCATGAGCGTCAAACCCATTCCAGAGGGTTATCACAGCATCACCCCGTATCTGGGCATTCAAAAAGCGGCCGAAGCCATCGAGTTCTACAAGAAAGCCTTTGGCGCCACCGAAGTCATGCGCCTGTCCATGCCCGATGGCGGCATCGGCCACGCCGAACTGCGCATCGGCGATTGCCTAATCATGCTCGGCACGCCTTGCGATCAGGGTCCATTGAGCAATCCGGACAAGTCGCCGTCCGTGGGGCTGCATCTGTATGTGAATGATGTGGACAAGTCTTATAAACAGGCGATTGCGGCTGGCGGCACAGTGGTGTCCGAGGTCAAGGATCAGTTTTATGGCGACCGCTCGGGGACCTTGAAGGATCCCTACGGGCATCTGTGGTTTCTGGCCACGCGCAAGGAAGATCTGACTCAGGAGCAGATCGAGCAGCGGGCGAAGGAGATGTTCAGCCAGGGTTGAACCCAATGATCGTTCCCACAGGGGATCGGCTGTGTACGCAGAATTAATGTTCAACACCGATCCACTGTGGGAGCGGCGGTGCGACGATTCGACTTGCTCGCGAAAGCGGTGTGTCAGTCAAACTGATGTCGATTGACACGACGCCTTCGCGAGCAAGCCCGCTCCCACAGGGTTATGTGCTTACCGGAACACGAAACATTTTCTTTCATATCCCCCTTCGGGATTTTCGATGCTCATCCGTCTTATTTAGATGCAGTCGGCCCGCGTAGGCAAAAGCCACGGCCTGGCCTTTCATGGACCTCATCGCTGGGAAGCCCGCAGCAGAGGCCCGCTCATCGAAACAAGACCTTTAATCATGTCGAAGAAATCCCGTTCAAAACTCTGGTTTCTGGTCCATAGCTGGCTGGCATTGCCGATCTGGTTTTTCGTACTGATCGTCTGCGTGACCGGCACCCTGGCGGTGGTCAGCCAGGAAATCGTCTGGCTGGCCAACCCGCAAATGCGCGCCAGCCAACCTTCGGACGATGCGCCGCTGCTCAGTTATGACCAGATCATCGCCGCCATCAAGAAGGCTGAGCCCAACACTCTGGTTGAGGCCATCAGCCGACCCGATGAATCGCACTTCGCCCTCGATGTGGACGTCACCTATCCCGACGGTCGCTCCGTGACGGTTTACGTCAATCCCTACAGCGGCGTGATTCAGGGCACGGCCCCACAATTCAATTTCAAGGCGTTTACCCGCGCCCTGCATGGTTGGTGGCTGGTGCCCTTCACCAACGGTTACAGCTGGGGCTGGTATCTGGTGTCATTCCTGAGCTTGCCGCTGCTGGCTTCGTTGGTCACCGGGCTGGTGGTCTACAAGCGTTTCTGGAAAGGTTTCTTGCGCCCGACGTTGCGCATTCGTCACGGTGCACGAATTTTCTGGGGCGACTTTCACCGCCTCAGCGGCATCTGGTCGATCTGGTTTATCGCGGTGATTTCCATCACCAGCACCTGGTTTCTGATTCAGGCGTTCATGTTCGATAACCAGATTTCGATCAGCACCGCGCCGGTCGCTGCCGTGGTTCCGCGTGAAAGTGTCCCGCTGACTGCCGACGGTTCGCCGGCGCCGATGATCAGCCTGGAAACAGCAATCCGCGAAGCCAAGGAACGTATTCCCGGACTGGACGACAGCTTCGTCAGCCTGCCCGCCAATGCCTATAGCTACCTCTCGGTGGGCGGACGCAGTTGGTATCCGCTGATGTTCCAGACCGCCGATATCAACCCGTACACCGGCGACATCGCCGCCACCCGCCTGTTGTCGGACCGTTCCGGCCTGGAGCTGGTGACCGAATCCATGCGTCCTCTGCACACCGGGGATTTCGGCGGCATGTGGATCAAGTTGATCTGGTTCTTCTTCGGTCTGATCCTCAGCATGATGGTCCTCAGCGGCCTGTTGATCTGGACCAAGCGCACCGCCCTGGCCACGGCCAACGCCTTCAAGCGCAGCCATAAACGCCCGCGCAGTCAGACCGCTGCGGCCAACAGCCGTGAAACCACGGAGGTCAGCCAATGAGCCTGTTCATCGCTGATAAACCGGCTTCAAAACTGAGCCGTTTCTGGCACAAATGGCGCTTCCACATCAACGTTCTGCTGTTGCTGGTGCCGCTGGGTTTTATGCCCAAGTACTTCGCCGACGCGGCGCTGTTTCGCGGTGACACCGGCCTGGGCGAGCGGGAGATCGGAGAGGTTCAGGTAGGCCCCTGGAGCCTGCGCCTGGCCGAGTTGCGCAACGAAGCGCCGACCCTTGATGGTCCGGCCGGTTACATGAAAAGCTTCAACGCGGCGCTGTGCGACAGCTGCCGCGAACAGGTCAAGGCGACGTACCTGCGCATTGGCAAACCGCGCAGCCTGCGCGCTGCCGGGGTGATTTTCTTCGGCACGCCGTACCGCATGGGCGCGATGTTGCCGATCCCCGAGAAGACCAAAGCCGACGCCGAACTGTGGATCACCATGGAAGGCTGGGATGGCGCCATGCATCAGGCCTCCGTCCCCCTGAGCCAGGCATCCCCGGCCACCCTCGCCTGGCTGAACCAACAAGGAGGCAAACCATGATCAACGTTCTACGTCCTCTAAGCGCCACGCTGCTGGTGCTCTGCGCCGGTTTCAGCGCCAGCGCCCTGGCCCACAACCCGATGTGCGAATGCAAAGCCATCGACGCCGAGCAGATCAAATGCACCGGCGGTTTCTCCGACGGCAGCGGCGCGCCGGGGGTGACCCTGGACGTGATCGGTTACGACGAAACCATCCTGGTGCCGGGCAAGCTCGGCGCCGATTCAACCCTGACCTTCAAGAAGCCCGGCGCCGAGTTCTACGTGCTGTTCGACGCAGGTCCCGGTCACGTCGTCGAGATCGACCAAGCCGACATCGAAGCCCCATGAGTACGCCGACTACGCAAATCGTCCGCCCGGCCGGTGCCGGCCATGAAACCCTTTACGTGCTGCTGTTGTGCCTGATGATCCTCGCGGTTGCCGGCTCGGTGGTCGCGTGGCGCGGTGAGTCTCAGGAAGTCAGCAGCGTTGGCAGCCATCAACTGGATGCCCGCCGTGACTTGAGCGCGTCCGAGCAAGGCATCTACGCCGACCTGCGGGTGACGCTCGACGAAATTCATCTGCTGCGTCAGGAGCAACAGGCGCTACCCGCCCCCGCCGCCCTCGCCGATGAAGGTTTTGCACCGTTCGCCCAGGACGCCAGTTCCGTCAGCCGTGGCGGTCATGCCTGGCAATTGCTCGACGCCAAGGCTTACTTCGGCCAGAGCCAGACGCCCACCGTGGCGGGTTCGTTTCTGATGCGTTTGACCGCTGACGACGATGCGCCGGACGTCTGGCTCAACCGCGGCAACGCCCTCGCGGCCCCGACCAACCTCACCGACGCCGCGCTGGAAAGCGCCGGCTGGCAGCAGATCGTCGCGCAATTCGATGCCGGCGTGACCCGCCAGCACCGGCACTGAACCCTCGCCTTCACCCGAGAGAAGACCGCTTTCCCATGCCTATTTCATCTCAACATTCTTTCTTGCGCCTGATGTTGGTCGGCTTACTGGCTTGTCTGCTGACCCCGCTGGCCAGTGCTGACGAGGCCAAGCGCCTGCGCATCGGCATCACCCTGCACCCTTATTACAGTTACGTGGCGAACATCGTCGGTGACAAGGCCGAGGTGGTGCCGCTGATTCCGGCCGGTTTCAACCCGCATGCCTACGAGCCGCGCGCCGAAGACATCAAGCGCATCAGCGGTCTGGACGTGGTCGTGCTGAACGGTGTCGGCCATGACGACTTCGCCGACCGCATGATCGCCGCCAGCGAAACCCCAAACGTCCCAGTGATCGAAGCCAACGAAAACGTGCCGTTGCTGGCCGCTACCGGCGTCGCCGCTCGTGGCGCCGGCAAGGTCGTAAACCCGCACACGTTCCTGTCGATCAGCGCCTCGATTGCCCAGGTCAACAACATCGCCCGGGAACTGGGCAAGCTCGACCCGGCCAATGCCAAGACCTACACCCAGAACGCCCGCGCCTACGGCAAACGCCTGCGGCAGATGCGCGCTGATGCCCTGGCGAAACTGACCCAGGCACCGAACGCCGAACTGCGAGTGGCCACGGTTCACGCGGCGTACGACTATTTGCTGCGCGAATTCGGCCTGGAAGTGACCGCGGTGGTCGAACCGGCGCACGGCATCGAACCGAGCCCGAGCCAGCTGAAAAAGACCATCGATCAACTGCGGGAACTGGACGTGAAAGTGATCTTCTCGGAGATGGATTTCCCGTCCACCTACGTCGAGACCATTCAGCGTGAATCCGGGGTGAAGCTGTACCCGCTGTCGCACATTTCCTATGGCGAGTACACCGCCGACAAGTATGAAAAGGAAATGACCGGCAACCTCAACACCGTGGTCCGGGCGATTCAGGAGTCCGGCAAATGACCGCTAAAGAAACCATCAGCGAATCCCCTGTGGGAGCGGGCTTGCTCGCGAAGAGGGAGTGTCAGTCGACCTCAACGTTGACTGACCCACCGCTTTCGCGAGCAAGCCCGCTCCCACAGGTTTCGGGGCCGACCTTGGATTTTGCGGAGGTCAGCCTGACCCTCGGCCGCACGACGATCCTCGACAACGTCACTTTTCAGGTCCAGCCCGGCAGCGTGCATGCGCTGGTCGGCCCCAACGGTGGCGGCAAGAGTTCGCTGATCAAGACCTTGCTCGGGCAGATGCCGCATCAGGGTCGCCTGAGTCTGCAATGGCCCGGCCCACCCGGAACCATCGGCTACGTGCCTCAAGCCCTGGAATTCGATCGGGGTTTGCCGATGACCGTCGACGATTTCATGGCCGCGATGTGCCAGCGGCGTCCGGCGTTTCTCGGTTTGAGCAAGCACTACGCCGCAGCGATTGGCGAAGCCCTGGAACGGGTCGGCATGCAGGACAAACGCAAGCGGCGCATGGGCGCGTTGTCCGGCGGTGAGCGTCAGCGTGTGTTGCTGGCTCAAGGGTTGATTCCGGCGCCGCTGTTGCTGGTGTTGGATGAACCGATGTCAGCTTTGGATGAGGCGGGAATTCAGGTGTTCGAACGGCTGCTTGGCGACTGGCGCCAGAGCGGCATCACCGTGCTGTGGATCGAGCATGATCTGGAAGCCGTGGGTCGTCTGGCGGATCGCGTCACCGGGCTCAATCGCCGGGTGCTGTTCGATGCCACGCCGAAACAGGCGCTGACCCCGGAACGCCTGCTGACCCTGTTCTCGACCCATCCACGGAGCGCTGCCTGATGAGTTATGAAGCCTTTCGTTTGATGGTCCAGGGTTGGGCCTCGTCAGGTTATCTGCCTGAGGCGCTGGCCTATGGATTTGTGGTCAATGCGTTGCTCGCCGGTTTGCTGATCGGCCCGGTGCTGGGCGGTTTGGGTACGTTGGTGGTGGTCAAGCGTTTCGCGTTTTTCTCCGAAGCGGTGGGCCACGCGGCGCTGACCGGCGTGGCCATCGGCATTCTGCTGGGCGAACCGTACACCGGGCCTTACGGCAGCCTGTTCGGCTACTGCTTGTTGTTCGGCGTTTTGCTGAACTACCTGCGCAACCGCACGGGTCTGGCGCCGGATACGTTGATCGGTGTGTTTCTGTCGGTGTCGTTGGCGCTGGGTGCCAGTCTGCTGCTGATTCTGGCGGGCAAGATCAACGTGCACATCCTCGAAAACGTGTTGTTCGGTTCGGTACTGACCGTCAACGGCAATGACCTGCTGGTGTTGGCCATCGTCGGTTCGCTGGTCATGGCGCTGGCCTTGCCGCTGTACAACCGCATCATGCTGGCCAGTTTCAATCCGCAACTGGCGGCGGTCCGTGGTGTGGCGGTGAAGACGCTGGATTATCTGTTTGTGATTCTGGTGACCCTGATCACCGTGGCGGCGGTGAAAGTCATCGGCGCGATTCTGGTCGGTGCCCTGTTGGTGATTCCGGCAGCGGCGGCGCGATTGCTGAGTCAGTCGCTGAAGGGCTTCTTCTGGTGTTCGGTGCTGATCGCCACGGTCAGCACGCTGTGCGGGATTCTCGCGCCGATTGTATTCGACCTGCCTATCCCGTCCGGCGCCGCGATCATTCTGGTGGCCGGTATCGCCTTCGCTCTCGCCGCCATTGCGCGTGGCGTTGTCCCCAGCCTGAAAGGGAATCTCGGATAAATGTCCTTCTCTCTGCGTCAACTGACCCTGGCCGCAGCCCTGTGCGGACTGGTCAACACAACCTTTGCAGCTGACAGCGCCAAACCGCTGCGCGTGCTGGCGTCCTTGCCGATCACTTATGGTCTGGGCGAAGTCTTGCTCAAAGGCACCGACGTCAACCTTGAACGTGCCGCGCCGGCGAACCTGCCCGGTAGCCGGCAGACCGCGTACTTCACAGGTCGTGGCGCTCCGGCGCTGGCCAAACTGGCGACCGACGCCGATGCGGTGATTGGTCTGCGTTCGCTGTGGGCGGATGATCCGCTATACCCGATTTCCCGGCGTAGCAACATCCGCATCGTCGAGGTCGACGCCGCCCGCCCGGTGGACGGCGCCCTGCCCGGCATCGCCGTGCAGCCTGGCAACAAGGTTGATGGGTTGAACAGTCAGCCGTGGTTTTCCAGCAACAATATGGGGCGGATGGCGGACGTGATGGCGGCGGACCTGGTGCGTCTGGCGCCCGAGGTCAAGCCGAAGATCGAGGCTAACCTGGCGGCGCTCAAACAGCGCTTGCTCAAGTTCAGCGCCGACAGCGAAGCGCGGCTGGCCAGTGCCGACAACCTCAGCGTGATGAGCCTGAGTGATCACTTTGGCTATCTGATTGGCGGTCTAAACCTGGAGCTGATTGGCCTCGATGCGCGACCGGATGCCGAGTGGACACCCGAAGCGCTCAAGCAATTGGGTGCGACGCTCAAGGACAATGACGTGGCGGTGGTGTTGCACCACCGGCAGCCGTCGGAGGCGGTGAAAGCGGCGATTGCCGAGGCCGGGAGTCGGTTGGTGGTGTTGAGTGTGGATGCGGCGGATCCGGTGGCCGAGCTGGAAGGAAATGTGGATTTGCTGATCAAGGGGTTGAGCGGCAAGCCATCGGCCTAAGATCAACACCAATAAAAAGCCCGCTGACCGATATCGGTTCAGCGGGCTTATTTTTGCGCTGTGACTCAGTGAGCGACAGCTGCCTGTTCTTCCATTTTCTGGCGCAAGCTCAGCGGACGCATGTCAGTCCAGGTTTCTTCGATGTAAGCCAGGCATTCCTTTTTCAGGCCGCTTTTGCCCACGGTGCGCCAGCCTGCTGGCACGGCTTTGTAGTCGGGCCAGATCGAGTACTGCTCTTCGTGGTTGACCACGACCTGAAAGAGGATGTCCTCGCGGTCGAATACTGAAGTCATGGTGTTTCTCCATCGCTGTAGGGGGGGCTGCACTGCGTGCGCAGCCGTCATGTAGAAGGAACGTGTCAGAGGCTGAAAAATTTAGAGGCTGGCGGTGGCAGCAGCCATGGCCCGGCCGAAAATCTCGGCTACCCGATCGATTTCTGCGGCAGTGATCACCAGCGGCGGCAGGAAACGCACCACGCCGCCATGACGGCCGCCCAGTTCAAGAATCAAGCCGCGCTTGAGGCATTCACGCTGCACCAGCGGCGCCAGACGACCGAAGATCGGTGGATGCCCCAAGGCATCCGGCTCGCCCGTTGGATCGACCAGCTCAACACCCAGCATCAAGCCACGACCGCGAATATCACCCAGTTGCGGGAAGTCCCGTTGCAGGATGCGCAGGTGTTCGCTCAAGCGTTCGCCCATGGCGGCAGCGTGCTCGCAGACCTTGTGTTCGGTCAGGTAACGCATCACCGCAGAACCTGCGGCCATCGCCATTTGATTGCCACGGAAGGTCCCGGCATGGGCGCCCGGCAGCCAGGTGTCGAGCCAGTCACGGTAAACCACCACCGCCAGTGGCAAACTGCCGCCGATGGCTTTGGACATGACCACCACATCCGGAATGATCCCGGCGTGTTCGAAGGCGAACATCTTACCGGTGCGGGCAAAACCGCTCTGAATCTCGTCGACGATCAGCGCCACGCCGGCCTTTTCGGTAATCCGCCGCAGGCCGCGCAGCCAGTCGAGATCGGCCGGGATCACCCCACCCTCGCCCTGCACCACTTCAACGATCACCGCGGCTGGCAATTGCACGCCAGCCTCGGGATCATTGAGCAGGTTTTCCAGGTAATTCAGGTTGACCTGCACGCCTTGCGCGCCGCCGAGCCCGAACGGACAGCGGTAATCGTAGGGATACGGCATGAACTGCACGCCGCTGCTGAGCAAGGCACCCAAGGGTTTTTTCGGCCCCAGACTGCCCATCAGGCTCAGCGCGCCCTGGCTCATGCCGTGATAACCGCCCTGGAACGACAACACGGTGCTGCGCCCGGTGGCGGTGCGCACCAGTTTCAGCGCGGCTTCCACCGCGTCGGTGCCGGTCGGGCCGCAGAACTGGATCTTCGCTTCAGCGGCCAATGCCGGCGGCAGCAGACCGAACAGGTCCTGGACGAATTGATCCTTGACCGGGGTGGTCAGGTCGAGGGTGTGCAGCGGCAGTTCATCGGTCAGCACTTGCTGGATCGCTTCGATCACCACCGCATGGTTGTGCCCAAGGGCCAACGTCCCTGCGCCAGCCAGGCAGTCGATGAAACGGCGGCCTTCGACGTCTTCGACATAAATGCCCTTGGCACGCTTGAGGGCCAGGGGAATGCGTCGCGGATAGCTGCGGGCATTCGATTCCTGCTGGTTTTGACGGGCCAGCAGCGGCGATTCGTTGAACTGATAAAGCGTCTCGGTCGGCGCCGAAGTGATCCGGGCCGACTGATCTTCCATAAGGCTGGTAGCGACTGACATCTCTCGACCCCTCAATAAGGTTTTCCTGTTCTGGAAACGCATCAGGGCGCCGAGGATTTAGACCCTCGATCAGCTTTCTATGAAGGGGGTATCAGGGCTTTGTGCATGGGAATCGCGTGGAGCCCGGCTACGGCGAAGGTTTCGGCGCAAGGCTGGTAACCCAAATGACGGTAAAACGCTTCACTGGTGCGAGTGCTGTTGAGTCGTGCCTGGCGCAAACCCTGATCGGTCAGCCAGCCTTCGAGGTCGCGCACCAGCGCTTGCCCGGCCCCGCGACGAAACCATTCCGGTTGCACGTAACAAAACGCGACCTTGCCGCTGATCGCAGCCATCGCGACGCCGACCGGTTTGTCGTGCAACAGGGCGATGTTCAGGTACAACCGCTCGTCGGTCAGCCACGGCTGCACGTGTTCGATGGTTTTGTTGTGGGTCCAGGTGGCGACGGTGAGTGGATCGTTGCGATGGTCGAGCGCGCAACCCACGCGGATGGATCGCTCGACGATCCGGCTGATGATGCCGGCGTCGGCGGGGGTTGCCTTGCAAATGTGTAGGGGTGCATCCATGGCGCTGTTACCTCAATCCATTGAGAAAAAGCTGCCGGGGACGATAGCGCTGGTGACGGCTAGAATGCCAATGGAGAGGAGTTACATTTGATGTGCAACACAGAACCTCCTACAGGGATCGGTTGTGGTTGTTAGATTGGTTGCAAGGGCATGGTCAACTCAACCCGCAACCCATCCGGTTGGCTGTCGAAATGCAACGTACAGCCGCAGCGCTGGACGATTGCCTGAACAATCGCCAGACCCAGGCCGCAGCCGGTGCTCTGGCCGTTGCGCCAGAAGCGTTGGGTCAGGTGTTGCAGATCGTCTTCCGCAATCCCCGGGCCGTGGTCGCGGACCAAAAAGCGCACGCAACTGCCAGTGGTTTCCAGGCTCAGCTCCACCGCTCCTTCGCCAGGGGTATGACGCAGGGCGTTGTCCAACAGGTTGCGCAACGCCGCAATCGACAAAACTGCTGGCATTTGCACCGGTGCAGCGGAGAATTTGCTCGGCATCTGCAGCTTGATCCGCTGACGATCCCCGCTGGCGGCGTCCTGAATCGCCAGTTTCGCCACCTGCTCGGCGCTGCATTGCACGCCGTCATCGAACGACAGACTGCCCTCGACCCGCGCCAGCAACAGCAGTTGTTCAAGGGTTCGGTGCAGGCGATCGGCGCCCTCTTCGGCCCGGGCCAGGGATTGATCCCGGGCTGCGCCATCGGTCATGCGCGCCACTTGCAGGTGGGTCTTGATCGCCGTCAGCGGGCTGCGCAGCTCGTGAGCGGCGTCACCGGTCAGACGGCGTTCCCGTTCGATGGTCTTGCCGATGCGCTGGAACAGCTGATTCTGGGTGTCCAGTAACGGTTGCAGTTCGCTGGGCAGCGGCTGGATCTGCAGCGGTTCCAGAGAGTCGGCGCTGCGGCGCATCAAGGCATCGCGCATGCGGTTGAGTGGTGCCAGCCCCTGACCGATTCCCAGCCAAAGCAGGCACAGGCAACCGAGCAAGGCCACGCCCACCGGCACCGAAGCCGCCAGCAGGATCGACATGTTCAAGGCCTCACGCTCGATCTGCCGGTCGGCGGTGGTGATGCGCACGTCGCCGCGGGCCAGGGTGAAACTGCGCCACGGTGCACCGTCGATCATCTGGTCGTGGAAGCCCATTTTCTCGGCTTCCAGGGTTTGTTGCGGATCGGTGTGACTGCGGGCGAGGATTTCGCCGCGCAATGAACTGACCTGGCAGGCCATGCCGCCGGGGAGGTTCAGTTGTTCAGCGCTGAAATGGGTACCCTCGCCTTTGCTCGGCAATGGCGGCAATTGCTCCATCAGGCCGGCGACCATGCGTGCCGACGCTACAAGCCGCTGGTCGAGGGAAAACATCATCTGATTGCGCAGGTCGCTGAGCATCCAGGCCGCGGCCAAGGCCCAGATCAGGGCAAAAGCGGCGCCGAGAGTCAGGCTCAGACGCAAACGCAGGCTCATCACTTTTTCAATTCCTCTGCGCCATCGGCCGGCCCCAGGCGATAGCCCAGACCGCGCACCGTCTCGACAATGCCATTGCCGAGTTTGCGCCGCAGGTGATGGATATGCACATTGAGAGCGTTGCTTTCCAGCTCATCGTTAAAACCATACACGCTGTCTTTCAGTTGCTCGGTGGACAGCACCCGTCCCCGATTATGCAGCAAGGCCTGCAACAGCGACTGCTCACGACGGGAAAGGTCCACCGGCTGGCCGCCGAGCATGGTTTCGCGACTGCTTGGGTCGTAAGTCAGACGGCCATGTTCGATCAGGTTGACGCTGCGCCCCGCCACTCGTCGCAACAAGGTGTGCAGGCGCGCGGCCAGTTCGCGCAGGTCGAAAGGCTTGAGCAAGTAATCGTCAGCGCCAGCCTGCAAGCCATCAACACGGTCGGTGACTGAATCCCGGGCGGTGAGGATCAACACCGGGATTTCCAGACCGCTGTGCCGCAACTGCTGCAGCAGCTTCAAACCGTCCTCATCGGGCAGACCGAGGTCGAGCACCATCACATCGAACTCGGCGACCTTGAGCATCGCCCGGGCAGACGATGCGGTGGCGACATGTTCTACCGTCAGGCCCTGAGCGGTGAGGCCGGCGACAATGCCGCTGGCGATCAACTCGTCGTCTTCGCAAACCAGTACGTGCATGGTGAGACCTGTTGAAAAAAGGTGATTAGGCCGGTGGCCGATTAAGCGGACATTATGCCGCAAGCGCCATTGCCACAAGACCACTGTGGTTAATCATCGGTTAATCGCCGCCTCCCATTCTGCACCTCACTTGCACAGGGCTAAGGCTTACCCATGCGTCGACTGTTTTTATTTTTTGTTCTCTTGATCTCGGGTGCGGCCCAGGCAGGGACTGATCCGTTCGCGACCAAACCCGAATTTTTGCCCGTGGAAAAGGCATTCGTTTTCACTTCCGAACGCCTTGAGTCCGGTGAAACCCAGCTCTATTGGCAGATCGCCGACGGTTATTACCTTTATCAGAAACGCCTGAAATTCGATGGCTTGCCCGCTGAGCACCATCCAGTACTACCTGAAGGCGAAGCGCACAGCGATGAGTTCTTCGGCGAACAGCAGGTCTATCGTCAGGGTCTGGAACTGAAGATCCCGGCAGGTGCCACGGGTCAAATCAAAGTGGGCTTCCAGGGCTGTGCCGATGCAGGGTTGTGTTACCCGCCGCAAACGCAGGTCGTGGATCTGGGCGGCAACGCGGCCACTTCTGCGACAAACGAGGCGCCGGATCAAGCCTTGGCCAGCGGATTGCAACAGCGCGGTTTGGGCTGGAGCTTGCTGGTGTTCTTTGGCTTGGGCCTATTACTCGCTTTCACCCCTTGCTCGTTGCCCATGCTGCCGATTCTCGCCGGTTTGATCGTCGGCAGTGGCGCCACGCCCAAGCGCGGCTTCGCCTTGGCCACCAGTTACGTCGTGAGCATGGCGCTGGTGTATGCGGCGATGGGCGTGCTGGCCGCGCTGCTCGGGGCGAATCTGCAGGCGTTGTTGCAGAACCCTTGGTTGCTGGGCAGTTTCGCGGCTGTGTTTGTGTTGCTGGCGTTGCCGATGTTCGGTTTCTTCGAGTTGCAACTGCCGGTGGCCGTGCGTGATCGATTGGAAAACGTCTCGCGCAATCAGCGCGGCGGCAGCCTATTCGGCGCCGGTGTGTTGGGGGCCTTGTCCGGTTTGCTGGTGGGTCCGTGCATGACTGCCCCGCTGGCGGGCGCCTTGCTCTACATCGCTCAAAGCGGCAATGCGCTGCATGGCGGGCTGATTCTGTTCACCATGGGCATCGGCATCGGTGTGCCGCTGCTGTTGTTGGTCACCGTCGGCAATCGATTCCTGCCCAAACCCGGCGCCTGGATGAACCTGCTTAAGGGCATATTCGGCTTCCTGTTCCTCGCCACCGCGTTGTTGATGCTGCGCCCGGTGCTGGATGAATCACTGTGGATTGGTTTGTGCGGTGCGTTGCTGCTGATTGCCGCGTACAGCGCCTGGAAGCAGTCGGAAGGTTTCAGTCGCGTCGCCCATGTGTTCGGCGCCAGCTCACTATTGCTGGGTGTGTGGGGCAGCCTGCTGCTGATCGGTGCTGCCGGTGGCAGTGATGACTTGGTGAAGCCTTTGCAGGTCTACAGCGCTTCAAACTCGAGCAGCGCCGCAAACCCGGTCGGCCACGACGCATTCACCACGATCAAGGACCCGGCAGCTCTGCAACGGGAACTCGACACGGCACAGGCTCAGGGCCAATGGGTGCTGCTGGACTACTACGCCGACTGGTGCGTGTCGTGCAAGGTCATGGAAAAACAGGTGTTCGGCAAACCTCACGTACTGCAAGCCTTGAGCGATGTGCGCTTGCTACGGCTGGACGTCACCGCCGACAATGCCGCCAGCCGCGAACTGCTCGGCCGTTATAAAGTGCCAGGGCCACCGAGCCTGCTGTGGATCGGCGCCGACGGCATCGAGCGTCGCAGCCAGCGCATCACCGGCGAAGTCGATGCCGACACTTTCCTGCAACGCTGGACCACCACCCGAGACGCCCGTTAATGCTGACCTTTACCCTCGGCACTTTTGCCATCGCGCTCAATCACCTGCTGCTGATCAGTGCCCTGGCGCTGGCGACTTTCGTCGGCTGGCGGGTGGCCAAGCGCGGCGGCGAGAATCCGGAGTCGGTGCTGTTCAGCCTGTTCCTGCTGGGCATGCTGGCCGCACGGGTCGGTTTCGTGGCCGTTTACTGGGCCCATTATCGCGATGACCCCTGGCAGATCATCGACCTGCGCGACAGCGGTTTCCTCGCCTGGCCCGGTGTGATCGTGCTGCTGCTGGCCGCGTTGTATCGAGGCTGGCGTCGCCCGGGCTTGCGCCGCCCGTTGGGCTTTGGCGTGGCCAGCGGTCTGGCGTTCTGGCTGCTGGCGACCTTCTCCCTGACGATTTACGAACAAGGCACACGCCTGCCGGAAATCACCCTGCGCAATGCCGCCGGTGAAACCGTGCAACTGGCCGATTACAAGGGCGGCCCATTGGTGATCAATCTCTGGGCCACCTGGTGTCCGCCGTGCCGTCGGGAAATGCCGGTGCTGGAAAACGCCCAGCAACACCGCCCGGACCTGACGTTCCTGTTCGTCAATCAGGCTGAAAGCATGCAAAGCGTCAGTACTTTTCTGGAAACCCAGGGCCTGAGCCTGTCCAACGTGCTGTTCGACGGCAGTGGCCGATTGGGTCAGGCCGTCGGCTCCATGGCGTTGCCGACTACGCTGTTCTATAGCCCCGACGGTCGCCTGTTGGGCAGCCATCTGGGTGAGCTGTCGGAAGCCAGCCTGGCCCGCGCCCTGGAAAACTTCGACACCCCGAATCCTGCCGTACCGGCCACCTCTTCAAGGAAATTGCCATGCCCCGCCTCCGCCACCTGCTGACGTTGACCCTGGCCGCCGCCCTGCTGCATCTACCGTCGGTGCAGGCCGCCGAAGAATTGCCCGAAGCGATCAAGAAAATCGAAGCCAAGGGCGCAAAAATCGTCGGCCAATTCGACGCACCCGACGGCTTGCGCGGTTATGCGGCGCAGTACCAGAACCGTGGCATGGCGTTGTACCTGACCCCGGATGGCAAGCATGTGCTGCTCGGCAATCTGTACGACGCCGACGGCAACGACCTGAGCAGCGCGCCGTTGCAGAAGCTGGTTTACGCACCGATGGCCAAGGAAGTCTGGGGCAAGATGGAAGCCAGCAACTGGATCGGCGACGGGAAGAAAGATGCGCCGCGGATCGTGTACCTGTTCAGCGATCCGAACTGCCCTTATTGCAACGTGTTCTGGGAACAGGCACGGCCATGGGTCAAGGCGGGCAAGGTGCAGTTGCGGCACATCATGGTCGGCATCATTCGCGAAGACAGTCCGGGGAAATCGGCTGCACTACTGGCCGCCAAGGATCCGCAGAAAGCGCTGGAAAACCATGAAAAGTCAGGCAAGAACAGCTCGCTAAAAGCCCTGAAAAACGTGCCCCCGGAGATTCAGGCGAAACTGGCGGCCAACATGCAGTTGATGGAAGACCTGGAGCTGCAGGCCACCCCGGCGATTTTCTACATGGACGACAAGGGCGAGCTGCAACAACAGCAAGGCGCGCCGTCGCCGGACAAATTAGTGCAAATTCTCGGGCCACGCACATAACATACCAACTTATAACCGAGTAATCATCCTGCCCGCTGGCCGCTCAAGCAGGGGGCAGTTATTTCCCCAATCGTCTTCGCTGCAACTTTAACATCCCGTAGCACCCCCGACGAGACACCAATGAAACAATCATTTATCTTCCTGAAAACAAAGGACTTTAACACCCAGAAAGGACACTAAAAAATGAACACCCTCACAGACCACCTACGTAACTTCGAACGCAGCTCCAATATTACAGAGCTCAGCATATCGGCAACCATTCAGAATAAATCATGGGCGGGCACCGACGACAAAATCTATATAAGCATGGGTCACAATGGAAACATGCAATTATTTTGTGACGCCCCCAGAGTCGGCCAGAAAATTACTGTTGATATAGATATTCCCCGCTTCTTCGGCAAGCAAAGCGTTCACATCAGCGAACTGAAAAATATTTCGCTACACCAACTTCCAGTCGAGCATCCGATCGCCAGTGATGATTGGGAGCTGGAATCATTGGTACTGACCGCCAACCGTATTTTCACCAATAAGTCTTTTAAGAAAATTCACCAATGGCTCTCCAACTCCTCCGTTCATTTACAACAAGTATGGGGCGGACAAATATCATGGTCCGAGTGGCTCAACACGGACTACCGCCCCATAGATGTGAACACGCAGACCTACCCCGTTCGCTGGTTGCCGTGGATCGGCGACCTTCGGTCGTGGCGAACTTATGACCCATCAAAAATCGATGGCGTAGGCCAACTTGTTGGAATGATCGACGGCAAATTGGTGGGTGAACGTTTGAAAAGTCGACAGACCGAAATCCTGAACGCCAACGGTTCCCATGACAGTTACACATGGGTCTACACTCCCGAAGGTTCGATTATCTACAAACTCTGGAAGCACGAAGTACGTAACGACTATGTCAGGCACAGCCAACTGGGCAGTGGCCGACCAGTTATATGTGCTGGCGAATTCAGACTGGATAACATTCAGGACGGCTGGGGCATTCGTGATGTCATAGGATTGGTAAATGACGCGTCTGGGCATTACATGCCTGATGGCGGTGCATGTTTAAAGTACGTTGAAGAAAAATTCAAAGGCTTGGGAATTAATACTGACCATACTGAATGGCGCTGGAAAAACTCATTGTCGTAACGCTGCACTCGCCCAGCCATAGATCAATAAATAGTCCGAACACCGCCCGAACCTTCAGCAACTCCTACAGGATACTCATACCGAAGGTTTTGGTGACGTTTTAACAATATTTTTTATCAAGCGCTACACGAAGCCCTGTCTGCCAGGAACATAACCAAGGCCTCAGTAACAAACTCAGAATTTTCCAGATTGGAGATATGCCCGGCCTCCGGCACCAGCAGATACGGGCAACCGATTAACTCGGCCATCTCCTTCGTCTCCGACGGCGGCCGCGGTTTGTCCTGGTCACCACACATCAGCAGCGTAGTTTCAGGATTCAACTCGCCCAGTCGCGGCAACAGATCATCCCGCCCAAACGTAATCCGCCCCATCGGCACGATGCTTTCGCGCAGACGCTCCGGCGGCAGTGCGGCCAGTTTTGCGCGGAAATCCTGATACAACGCCGACTGTGGATCGATGCCTGGGCGGAAGAAGATCGGCACGACGATATCGAGCAGCTGCGGCGCAATCACGCCGGTGTCTTCGATCTGTTTGAACAGAGAGAAATAGTACTGGCGAGTCGGTTCCGGCTCGACACCGACGTAGGTGTCCATCAGCACCAGACCGTTGATCCGCTGCGGTGCCGACAGCGCCAGACGCACGCCCCACATGCCGCCGACCGAAAGACCGACCAGCGTGACACGGTCGATGTCCAGATGATCGAGCAGGGCCAGTGCCTGGCGCGCAATGTCATCCAGCGACTGTGTGCATTCAGGCATCCGCCCGGATTCACCGTGGCCCCAGAGGTCCGGAGCAATCACCCGGTATTGCTGCGACAGGGCGGCGATCTGCGGCGCCCACATGGTCTGGTCCCACAGATAACTGCCGGCCAGCAGAACGGCAGGACCGCTGCCTTGATCAAGGTAGTGAAGGGGTTGTCCATCAACCGTAACGAAGGGCATTGACTGTCTCCTCTCGCAAAAAATGTAGCAGGCAGACTGTGCCGGTGTCGTTCCACAGTCAACCTTGCAGTGTCTGTACCGGCCCTTTCGCGAGCAAGCCCGCTCCCACATTAGTCCTGCGTACACAGATCAAATGTGGGGGCGGGCTTGCTCGCGAAGGGGCCAGAACAGACGCTATAGAATCAAAGCCCTTCCAACTCCGCCATCAGGTCATTAAGGCGATCCACCTTCTCCTCGGTGATATCACTCGCCGCCAATCCGTCGATGTATTCGGCCAATTCCGCCACCGTGCTGCATTCAAACATCGCCCGCAGCGGTACATCACGTTGCAGGGCTTTCTGTACCCGCGAAGCGATTTGCGTCGCCAGCAGCGAATGCCCGCCCAGCTCGAAGAAGTTGTCGCGAATCCCCACCTTCTCGACCTTCAGCACCTCGGCCCAGATATCCGCCAGCGTCTGCTCCAGTTCATTGCGCGGCGCCTGATAGTCCTGACTCTGCAACTGGCCGATCTCAAGCGCGGGCAAAGCCTTGCGATCCAACTTTCCGTTGGCATTCAGCGGCATCCGATCGAGCCACAACCAATGCAGCGGCACCATGTATTCCGGCAATTCAGCGCGCAGGCGTTGTTTGATGCGCTCCAGCCGCTCGGTTGGATTGATCAAAGCATCAGTCGCCACCAAATAGCCGACCAGATGTTTGCCGTTCACGCCTTCCTGTACACCGACCGCCGCTTCGCGGACTTCCGGTTGCTCATGCAGACGCGCTTCGATTTCACCCAGCTCAATGCGGTAACCACGAATCTTCACTTGATGGTCGATCCGCCCGACGTATTCCAGCACGCCGTCACTGCGACGACGGGCCAGGTCGCCGGTGCGATACAGACGGTCACCCGGCTCACCAAACGGGTTCGGGACAAACACTTGAGCGGTGCGCAACGGATCGCTCACATAACCGCGCCCGACCCCGGTGCCGGCGACACACAACTCGCCCACCGCACCCAGCGGCACCAGTTCCAGCGCGCCATCAAGCAGGTACAAGCGATTGTTGTCGGTCGGCGTGCCGATCGGCAGATAACTGCCACGGGTTGACGCCATGTCAACGCGGAAGAACGCCACGTCATCCGAGCATTCCGCCGGACCGTAAGCATTCACCAACCCGATCTCCGGGTAGCGCAGCAGCCACTGGTGCGCCAGCTCCGGCGGCATTGCCTCACCGGTCGGCAGCATCCAGCGCAGACCGTCGAGGCTCATGCGTTCCTGGACGAGCATGCCCTGAATCAGCGACGGCACGCTTTCCAGCACGGTAATGCCCTGGGTCGACACATGCGCCAGCAACCCTTGCGGATCATGGGCGATGGTGTTCGGCACGATGTCCACCCGAGCGCCGAACAGCGGTGCGGCGAGGAACTGCCAGACCGAAATGTCGAAACTTTGCGAGGCGGTCTGAGCGATCACATCGGCATCGCTCAAGTTCAGGTATGGCACCTTGCTCAACTGGTTGTTGAGCATGCCGCGCTGTTCGACCATCACGCCCTTCGGCAGGCCAGTCGAACCCGAGGTGTAGATCACGTAGGCGAGGTTGTCCGGGCCGCTGTAGATGCCCGGGTTGGCAACCGAAACATCGCTCGCCTGCACCTCTTCCCAGACCAACAACTTCGGCCGGTTGGCGCAACCGAACTCGTCCAGCAGCGCCAGCGCTTGCTCGCGGCAGGCCTGAGTGCAGACCAGCAACGGCGTGCGGCTCAGGTCGATGATCCGGCTCAGACGCTGACTCGGCAGCCCCGGGTCCAGCGGCAAATAACCCGCGCCAGCCTTGAAGCTGCCGATGATCATGCCCAGCAGATCGAGGTTACGTTCAGCCAGCAACGCCACCGGTTGATCCAGCCTCACGCCAGCGGCGATCAAGGCGTGACCGAGACGGTTACTGCGCTCATTCAGCTCAAGGTAGCTGTGCTGCTGCTCCAGGCAACTGGCGGCAATGCGCTGTGGATGCTCGGCAACCTGCGCTTCAAACAATGAGACATAACTCTGCTCCAGCGGGTAATCGTGTTCGCTCTGGTTGCAGCCGTGAATCAGGAAGTCTTGCTCATCAAGACCCAGCAGCGGCAGATCGGCCATGTCGCCGTGGAAACCTTCGACCAGTGCCAGCAGCAACCGCTTGAACTCGCCGAGCATGCGCTCGACGGTGGACTCATCGAAATATCGCTGGTCGTAAGACAGGTGCAAGCCCAGGTCATCGCCCGGATAGCAGACCGCCGTCAGCGGGAAGTTGGTGTGGGTTCGGCCAGAATCCGAGGTCGCGTTGAGGCTTTGCGCACGGTCCAACACCGAGACTTCCACCGGGGCGTTTTCGAACACAAACAGGCTGTCGAACAACGGTTGGCCCTTGGGCAGCTCGCTGTTTTCCTGAATGCTCACCAGCGGCAGGTATTCGTACTCGCGCAGTTGCATGTTGCTGTCGAGCAAACCGCTCAACCATTGACGAACGCTGCAACGCTGATCGTCTTCCGGCATTTTCACCCGCAGCGCGATGCTGTTGATGAACAGCCCGACGGTGCGCTGCATCTCCGGCATGTCCACCGGACGCCCGGCCACTGTGACGCCGAACAGCACGTCGCGATCGCCGCTCAAACGGCGCAACACCAGTGCCCATGCCGCTTGGGCAAAGGTGTTGATGGTCAGCTGATGGGCCTGAGCCAGTTCGCGCAGTTGCGCACCGTCACGGGCATCGAGCCGTGTGTAGCGGTCGCCGACGATCATGCCGCCGCTTTCGCCGGCATGTTCACGCAGGAACGGCCGGTCGCTCGGAATCGGCGTGGTCCGCTCGAAGCCTTGCAGGTTGGCTTTCCACCACTGCCGCGCCTCGGCCAGGTTCTGGCGTTGCAACCAGCCGATGTAGTCGCGATAACGCGGTGGCATGGCCAGCTGCGCTTCCCGACCTTCGCCGAGGGCGGTGTAGATTTCGAAGAAATCGTTCATCAGTAGCGAACGGCACCAGGCATCGATGAGGATGTGGTGGTTGCTCATCATGAACCAGTAGTGCGCCGCGCCGACCTTGATCAGGCGCAGGTGGAACGGTGCCTGATTGAGCAGATCGAACCCGGCCTCGCGCTCGCTTTTCAGCAGCGCCTGCAACTTCGGCTCCTGCTCGGTTTCGACGATTGCCGTCCAGTCCAGGTACTCGATTGGCGTGCTGCCCGGCTTGTGGATAACTTGCAGCATGTCTTCGCCGACGTTCCAGCAAAACGACGCGCGCAGGGCTTCGTGGCGGGCGATCACCGCTTGCCAGGCCTGAGCGAAACGCTGCGGATCCAGTTCGCTGTTGATGCGGTAGCGATCCTGCATGTAGTAGAGGCCGGTGCCCGGTTCCAGCAAGGTGTGCAGCAGCATGCCTTCCTGCATCGGGGTCAGCGGGTAGACGTCTTCGATGGCAGCTGCCGGGATTGGCAGCGCGTCGAGTTGCGGCTGGGTCAGTTTCGCCAACGGGAAGTCCGACGGCGTCAGGCCGCCCGCATCGTCGCGCAGGCAATGTTCGATCAGACTCTGCAATTCGCCGAGGTAGGCATCTGCCAACTCAGTGATGGTCTGCAGATCGTGGCGTTCGGCGCTGAAGGTCCAACGCAGCACCAGCTCACCGCCATAGACCTGACTGTCGACGCTCAGCTCATTGGGCAGCGGCGCGCGAGGATCATGGGCCGCGCCGACCGCTTCATCGAGAGGACGGAACAATGCGTCTGCGCCAAAGCTCTGGTCGAATTGACCGAGGTAGTTAAAGGTGATCGGCGCCACCGGCAAGGCAGCCATGGCCTGCCGGCTCGAGTCATCGGCGAGATAACGCAACACGCCATAACCCAGACCTTTGTGTGGCACCGCGCGCAGTTGTTCCTTGATCGCCTTGATCGAGGCGCCCTGCCCGTCCGCTGGCATCAGCCGCAGCGGATAAGCGCTGGTGAACCAGCCGACGGTGCGGGTCAGGTCGATCTCGTCGAACAGCGTTTCACGGCCGTGGCCTTCGAGTTGAATCAGCGCCGATTCGTGACCGCTCCAGCGGCACAGCACGCGGGCCAATGCGGTCAGCAGCAAGTCGTTGACCTGGGTGCGATAGGCACTCGGTGCCTGTTGCAGCAGTTGGCGAGTACGCTCGACATCGAGGCGCACGCTGACGGTTTGCGCATGACCATTCTGCCGGCCACCCTCGGGGCGATCACACGGCAAATCGGCGCTTTCACCGGCCAGTTGAGACTGCCACCAACTCAATTCCTCACGCAAGGATTCACTGCCGGCATACGCCTGCAAGCGTGCGGCCCAGTCCTTGAAGGCACTGGTTTTCGCCGGCAGTTTTGCCGACTGCCCCGCGTCCAGTTGGCGATACACCGTTTGCAAATCGTCCAGCAACACCCGCCACGAAACCCCATCCACGACCAAGTGGTGAATGCCGATAAACAGTCGCTGTTGCTCCTCAGGACCATCGACCAGCAGCGCGCGCATCAGCGGCCCTTCCTCAAGGTCGAGGCTGCGCTGGGCATCGGCGAACAGTGCCGTGCATTTGTCCATGGACGAAACGCGCACTTGCCACAGCACCGGCGTGTCGGAAACCGCCTGGTGCTCGGCTTGCCATTGGCCTGCAATTTCAGAGAAGCGCAAACGTAAGGCGTCGTGCTGCTCGATCACTGCCAGCAGCGCTTGCTCCAGACGATGAGGTTCCAATGCCACAGTCGGTTCCAGCAGCAACGCCTGGTTCCAGTGTTGGCGCTGGGGGATGTCGGTGTCGAAGAACCAGTGCTGGATCGGCGTCAGACGCGATTCGCCGGTCAGCAAACCTTGTTCGGCGGTGATCTGCTCGGTGCGGGTCGCCACGGCGGCCAGGGTCTGCACGGTCTGGTGCTGGAACAGGTCACGCGGGCTGAAGTGAATGCCCTGCTGCCGCGCACGGCTGACCACCTGGATCGACAGAATCGAATCGCCGCCCAGTTCGAAGAAGTTGTCATTGAGGCCGACCTGCAGAACGTTCAGCACTTCGCACCAGATGGCAGCCAGCGTCAGTTCAAGCTCGTTGCTCGGTGCCACGTATTGCTGACGGTTCAGCTCCGGGTCCGGCGCCGGCAACGCGCGGCGGTCGAGTTTGCCGTTGGCGGTCAGCGGCATGCTGGCCAGCAGGATCAAATGCGTTGGCACCATGTAATCCGGCAACTGGGATTTGAGGTGCGCCTTCAACGCTTCACGCAGTGTGTGTTGTTGCGCTTTGTCTTGCTCGGCGACTTCAGTCACCAGATAGCCGACCAGTTGTTTGCCGCTCGGGGCATCCAGCGCCAGCACCACGGCTTCACGGATCGATTCATGCTCCAGCAGCCGGGTTTCGATTTCGCCCAGCTCAATGCGGAAACCACGAATTTTCACTTGATGGTCAATGCGTCCGAGGTATTCCACCAGACCGTCGGCGCGTTGGCGCACCAGATCGCCGGTGCGGTACAGACGCCCGCCATTGGTGGCGAACGGATCAGCCACAAAACGTTCGGCCGTCATCCCCGGACGCTGGTGATAACCCTGCGCCAGACCAGCACCGCCGACGTACAACTCACCGGTCGCGCCTTGCGGCACCAGCGCCAGATCGGCATCGAGGATGTACGCCACGCGAGCGCCAATCACACTGCCGATCGGCACGCTGCCGAGGCCTTCTTCCAATTGCTCGGGCGCCAGACTGGCCAGAGGCATGACCACGGTTTCGGTCGGGCCGTAGGCGTTGAAAAACAGGCTCGGCTTGAATGCCGCGCGAATCCGCGCCAGATGCTCGCCAGTCAGCGCTTCACCGCCGGTGATGCACATGCGCACCGGCAGGATTTCGCCCTGAGTCGCCAGCCACTGCGCCAATTGGCTGCCGTAGCTCGGGGTGAAGCCGAGAATGTTGATGTTGTGACGGCGAATCAGCCCGCAGATTTCTTCCGCGTCCCACTGGCCCTGCGCTCGCAACACAACCTGAGCACCACTCAACAACGGCACCAGCAAACGCTCGGTCGCGGCGTCGAAGTTGATGGAATAGAAGTGCAGTTCGCAATCGTCCGGGCGCATGCCGAAACGTTCAATGACCGCTTGGCAATGCATAGCGATTTCACCGTGGGACACCACCACGCCTTTCGGCTTACCGGTGGAGCCCGAGGTGTAAATCAGGTACGCCTGATGTTGCGGCAGGCTGATAAACGGCAGCTCGGTGGCCGGGTAGTTGGCCAGTTCAGCCACGTCTTCTTCCAGACACCAACGCGCAATGGTCGATGGCAATTCACCGAGCGCCTTGAACATCGCCGCATCGCTGAGCAACAAACCAATGCCGCTGTCTTCGATCATGTAGTGCAAACGGTCCAGCGGGTATTCCGGATCCAGCGGCACGTAGGCGCCGCCCGCCTTGAGGATCGCCAACAAGCCGACGACCATGTCCAGCGAACGCTCAAGTGCCAGACCGACCCGAACCTGCGGCCCGACGCCCCGCTCGCGGAGCATCCAGGCCAGGCGATTGGCGCGGCTGTCGAGTTCGGCGTAGCTCAGGGTTTGCCCGGCGAAGGTCAGTGCCGGTGCGTCTTTACGGGCCAGCGCCTGCTCGCTGAACAGGTGATGAATGCACTGGTCGAGACGATGCTCGCCCGGCTCGACGCCGAGGCTGTCGAGCAGGTTTTGTTGTTCGGTGGCTTCCAGCAGCGGCAGCTCACTGAGGCGCTGCTGCGGATCGGCCAGCAGCGATTCCAGCAGGTTGCGCCAATGCCCGGCCATCCGAGCGATACGTGGTTCATCGAACAGATCGGTGCTGTAGGTCAGGCAGCAACCCAGGCGATGGTCGAGGTCGGTGACTTCCAGGTTGAGGTCGAACTTGGTTGCGCGGGCATCGTTGGCCAGGTATTCGACGGTCATGCCGGCGAGTGTGCGGCTCTGCTGGAATTCCCAGCGTTGCACGTTGCACATCACCTGGAACAACGGGTTGTAAGCGGCGCTGCGCGGTGGCTGCAACGCCTCCACCAGATGATCGAACGGCAGGTCCTGATGGGACTGGCCTTCGATCACGGTATGGCGAACCTGCTCGAACAACTCGCCGACGGACATCTGCCCGTCAAGCTGGCAACGCAACACCTGAGTATTGAGGAACGCACCGATCAGCCCTTCGCTTTCCGGACGAATCCGGTTGGCCACCGGCGCGCCGATGCGCAGGTCGGTCTGGCCGCTGTAGCGGTAAAGCAGCACGGCCAGCGCGGCGGTCATGGTCATGAACAGGGTCAGACCGTTTTGTGCGTTGAAGGCACGAACGCGCGCGGCAAGATCATCGCTCAGGTCGAAACGGAACAGTTCGCCCTGATGGCTTTGCACGGGAGGACGCGGACGGTCGCCCGGCAATTCCAGCAGCGGATGTTCGCGGCCCAGTTGCGCGGTCCAGTAGTCGAGTTGGCGCTGACGTTCGCCGGACTCCAGCCACTGGCGCTGCCAGACGCTGTAATCCAGATATTGCACCGGCAGCGGCTCCAGCGGCGATTCGCGGTCATCGACAAAGGCCTCGTAAAGCGCGCTCAGTTCCCGGGCGAAGATGTCCATCGCCCAGCCTTCGGTGACGATGTGGTGCAGGGTCAGCACCAAGTAGTGTTCCTGCTCGGCGGTCTTGACCATGCAGGCGCGCAGCAGCGGTCCGGTTTCCAGATCGAAGGGTGTATGCGCCTCGTCGTCGGCCAGTTGCTGCACCGCCCACTCACGACCATCGGCATCCAGCGAGGTGAAGTCCTTCCAGTCCATGCGCATCCCGGTGTCCGGTCGAACCTGTTGCCGGGCCACACCGTCGAGGCTCGGGAACGTGGTGCGCAGGGTTTCATGACGCATGATCAGTGCTTGCAGCGCGGCTTCGAAGCGCCCGACATCGAGCACCCCGCGCAGCCGCGCCATGCCGCCGACGTTGTAGGCCGGGCTGTCCGGTTCCATCTGCCAGAGGAACCACATGCGCTGCTGGGAATAGGACAACGGCACCGGTTGGCTGCGATCGACTTTCTCGATCGGCGGCTGCTGGTTGGTTTTGCCGCTGGCCTGGATCAGTTGAACCTGTTCGGCAAACGCGCCCAGTTCACTGTTTTCGAACAGCGCGCGCAGCGGCAACTCAACGTCGCAGGCCTGACGGGTGCGGGAAATGATTTGCGTGGCCAGCAAGGAATGGCCGCCGAGGGCGAAGAAATCGTCACGCAGGCCGATCTGTGTTTGGCCCAGCACTTCGCGCCAGATGCCGGCGATTTGTTGCTCGAGGGCAGTGACCGGCTCGACGTGCTTACGCACCTGCCACTGTGGCTCCGGCAAGGCGCGACGGTCGAGTTTGCCACTGGGGCTCAGGGGCATTTCGTCCAGGCGCATCAGCTGCGCCGGAACCATGTATTCCGGCAACTCGGCGGCCAGCGCGGTTTTCAGACGGACAGTTTGAGCATCAACATCTTCTGTGGAATCGGTTGCGGTGTAGTAACCGATCAACTGTCCACCGGCCGCCGTTTCGCGCACCAGCACCACGGCTTGAGCGACGCCATTCTGAGCCAGCAATCGTGCTTCGATTTCTTCCGGTTCAACGCGGAAGCCACGCAGTTTGACCTGCTGATCGAGACGGCCGAGGTATTCGATCACGCCATCGGCGGTCCAGCGTGCACGGTCACCGGTGCGGTACAAACGCGCGCCCTGCTCTCCCAGCGGATCGACGACGAAGCGTTCAGCGGTCAGACCCGGACGACCCAAATAGCCACGGGCCAGACCGATACCGCTGATGCACAGTTCACCCGGCACACCAGCCGGCACGGGATTGAGTGACTCATCGAGCACGCGGCACAGCACATTGCCCAGCGGACGACCAATCGGCGAGCGTTCGCCATCGGCGGTTGTGCAGTGCCAATGAGTGACGTTGATCGCGGTTTCGGTCGGGCCGTAGCGGTTGTGCAATTGCACGGCGGGCAGTTGTTCCAGCACGCGGTTGCGCAGTTCGGCGGGCAAGGCTTCGCCACCGGAGAATACGCGGCGCAGGCTGGTGCACTCGGCGGTCAGCGGTTCGTCGATGAACAACGAAAGCAGCGGCGGTACGAAGTGCAGCGTGGTCACGCCGAATTGCTGAACCAGTTGCACAATACGATGCGGATCGCGGTGTTCACCGGGGCCGGCAATTAGCAAACGCGCACCTGTAATCAGTGGCCAGAAACACTCCCACACCGACACGTCAAAACTGATCGGCGCCTTTTGCATCAGCACGTCGGTGTCGTTCAAACGATAGGTGGTCTGCATCCATTGCAGGCGCTCGGCGAGGGCTGCGTGGGTGTTGCCGACGCCCTTCGGCTGGCCGGTGGAGCCGGAGGTATAAATCACGTACGCCAGGTTGTCGCCGTGCAAGTGCAGGCCCGGTGTGTGGCTCGGCCAGCTCTCCAGATGCAAGGCGTCCATGGCGATCACGCTGACGCCATCGGCAGCCGGCAAGCGCTCAAGCAATTGAGTTTGGGTCAGCAGCAACTCGACGCCGCTGTCGCTAAGCATGTAGGCCAGGCGCTCGACCGGGTAATCCGGGTCCAGCGGCACGTAGGCGCCACCGGCCTTGATGATCGCCAGCAGGCCGATCAGCAACTGCGGCGAACGCTCGGCGGCGATGGCCACGCAGACGTCCGGGCCGACGCCTTTGTCGCGCAGGTAATGGGCCAGTCGATTGGATTGGGTGTGCAGTTCGGCGAAGTCCATGGCGCCGCCGTTCCACATCAGCGCGGTGCGTTCAGGGGTTTGGCGTGCTTGTTCGTTGAGCAATTCGGGCAGCCAAACGCTGGCCGGTGTGCATGGTGCGGCGCTCCACGATGCTTGCTGATCGAGCTCGGACGAGGTCAGCAATTGCAGATCGCCGATGGCGGTTTGCGGTTGTTCGCAAACGGCTTGCAGCAGGTTGACGAAATGCTCGGCCAGACGCTCGATAGTCGCCACGTCGAACAGTTCGCTGGCGTAGTCGAAAGAAAGGCTCAGGCGACCATTTCTGCCTTCCTCGCTGTGCAGCTGCAGGTCGAACTTGGCTTCGCGGCTATGCCAAGGCAGCTCTTCGGCCAGCAGCCCAGGTAGGCGACGCAGTGCGCTCAAGTCCCGTTGCTGGTGGTTGAACATGACCTGGAACAAACCTTGTTCGCGGGCTTGCGGGAAGGCTTCGAGCAATTGTTCGAACGGCAGGTCCTGATGCGCTTGTGCGCCCAACGCGGCCTGACGGGTTTGCGTCAGCAGCTCCACGAATGGCAACTGCGAATCCAACTCGGCGCGCAGCACCTGAGTGTTGATGAAGAAGCCGATCAACCCTTGGGTTTCCAGGCGCGGACGGTTGGCGTTCGGCACGCCGATGCGGATGTCGCGCTGGCCGCTGTAGCGATGCAGCAGGCTCTGGAACGCGGCGAGCAACAGCATGAACGAAGTGGATTCATGGGCCTGGGCGGTCTGGCGAATCGCATCGCTCAGGGTCGCGCCCAGCTTCACAGAATGGCGGGCAGCCGTGTGAACGTGGTGCGCCGAGCGCGGATGATCAGTGGCCAGGCTCAGGGTTGGATGATCATCGCCCAATTGTGCTTTCCAGTAAGCCAGCTGACGCTCGCCCTCCCCTTCTGCCAGCCATTGACGCTGCCAGCTGCCGTAGTCGGCGTATTGCGTGGGCAATGCTGCCAGCGTCGCTGTTTGTCCTTGGGACGCTGCGGCATACAGGCGCGAGAACTCGTCGATCAGCACGTTCAGCGACCAACCATCGGCGATGATGTGGTGCATCGTCACCAACAGTTGATGGTCCTCATCATCGAGGCGTACCAGGGTCACCCACAGCAGCGGGCCTTTCTCCAGATCGAATTGAGTACGGGCTTCGTCCTCACGGATTTGCTGCGCACGGACTTCACGCTCGGCAACCGGCAGGTCGCTGATATCGATGAGTTGCAGTTTGAACTCACTCGCTACATCGACCTGTTGCAGCGCCACACCATCACGTTCGAAGAACCGCGTACGCAGGGATTCATGGCGTTCGATCAGCTGTTGGAAACTGGCGCGCAAGGCGTCTTCATCCAGTTCGCCGCGCAGGCGCAAGGCGCCGGGAATGTTGTAGGCGCTGCTCTGCGGGTCGAGTTGCCAGGTGATCCACAGGCGGTTTTGCGCAAGCGATTGCGGCATGGCTTCGGTGCGCGACAACGAAGTGATCGCGCCTTGGGCGAGTCCGCCGTCCTGTTGTTGCTGAGCGACTGCGGCGGCAAACGCGCCGAGGGTCGGCGCTTCAAACAACAGGCGCAGGTTCAGCTCCAGACCGAGTGTTTCTCGCAGACGTGCGACCACCTGAGTGGCGGCGATGGAGTTGCCGCCCAGCAGGAAGAAGTGATCGTCGGCGCTGATCTGTTTGACCTCCAGTTGCTCGCACCAGATCTGGCCGATCAGGGTTTGCAGTTCGGAACCTGATTCAGTCGCGGATTTGCTTTCGATGTCTGCCGACGGGAACAGCGCATAGCTGTCGAGGCTGCCGTCCGCCAGACGATTGCGGCATGCCGAGCGTTGCAGTTTGCCGCTGGAGGTCTTGGGCAACGCGCCCGGATTGAGCAACACCACCACGCTTGGCGCCTCCTGATACGCCTCGGCCACGGCTTGGCGGATGGCTTTGATCAGGGCGTCAGGCGGGAGGATCTTTTGCACGCTGCGGCTGATTTCCGCCGCAATGCCAATGCCTTCCTGACCCTCGATGTTCACGGCAAAAGCGGCCACACGACCTTTGCGCACCACCTCCACTTCGCGTTCGATGGTTTGCTCGATGTCCTGCGGATAAAGGTTGTGGCCACGGACGATCAACATGTCTTTCAGGCGCCCTGTGATGAACAGTTCACCGCCGCGCATAAAACCCAGGTCGCCGGTACGCAGCCACGTACGGCCAGCGTGCTGAACGAAGGTTTTGGCGCTGGCTTCGGGGTTACGCCAGTAGCCGTGGGCGATGCTTGGCCCGGCGGCCCAGACTTCGCCGACCGCATTGTCAGCCAACTCGTTGAGCGCAATCGGATCGACAATCAGCACCGCGTGATTCGGCTGACTGATGCCGCAACTCATGATCGCGCTGCCCTCGCCTGGCTCGGCACGGTTTTGTGCCAAGGCTTGATCGTCCACGCGCAGGTTGCCAATGCCCTGGCCGCGAGGGCTGCCGGCCACGAACAGCGTCGCTTCGGCCAACCCGTAGGACGCCATGAAACTGTCTTGGGTGAAACCGCAGGCCGCGAACTTCTCGGCGAAGCGATCCAGCGTATCGAGGCGAATCGGTTCGGAACCGGAATACGCCACGCGCCAGCCGCTCAGGTCGAGGCGTTCCAGGGCCGATTCACTGACCCGCTCACTGCACAACCGATAGGCAAAATCCGGCCCGCCACTGATGGTGCCGCCGTACTCGCTGATCGCTTCCAGCCAGCGCAACGGCCGGCCAAGGAAATACGCCGGCGACATCAACACGCACGGCACACCGCTGAAAATCGGCTGCAACAGACCGCCGATCAGCCCCATGTCGTGGTACAGCGGCAACCAGCTGACGATCACATCGTCGGGGTTCAAATCAATGCCGAAGCCGTGGCGAATCAGCAGCTCATTCGCCACCAGGTTGCCGTGGCTGACTTGCACCCCTTTAGGCAGCGCGGTGGAACCGGAGGTGTATTGCAGGAACGCGATGTGGTCGTCTGCAAGGTCCGGCGCCACCCAGCGTTCGGCCAACGCACTGTCGAGCGTATCGACACACAGCAACGACGGCGCGCCCTCTATTTGCTGCAACGCATCGCGCAGAGCGGCGCTGGTCAGCAGCAGACGCGGTTCGGCATCGCTGATGATCGACAGCAGACGATCCTGGTGATGACGACGCGCCGACTCCGGCGGATAGGCCGGCACCGCGATCACACCGGCGTACAGGCAGCCGAAGAACGCCGCGACGTAATCCGGGCCGCTGGGAAACAGCAGCACCGCTCGATCGCCAAACGCAGCCTCGGCCTGCAACGCGCCAGCAATGGTCCGCGCCCGCTGATCCAGCTCGCGATAACTGAGCACCACAGCCTGATCCTGGGTTTCGGCAAGAAAACGCAAGGCCACCCGGTCCGGCGTCAGGGCCGCTCGGCGCTGAAGGGCTTGGACCAGTGTGCTGGGGAGTTCGAACGCGTCGGTCATGAGGTTTCCTGCCTGAATTCGGCTTGCAAAGTGAAATCGGTTTTCTGACGTCACGCCCCTTCGAAGGCGTGCAGGGCGCGGTCTTCGCCGACCGCGCAAGGCTTGGGAATGCTGTTTTGGCTGCAGCGGCTAGCCGGAACCATTCACCAATGAGAACGGTTGACGTCTTTAAATAATTAGTCGGAAGGCTTGATCGCCAATGGGACTGCGGTGCGGCAGCGTGTCGCAGTTCTCACTCTGCACCTTCGCGGAGCATTAGTTCTCTTTCTCATTTGACAATCATTATCATTAAGAATAATTTGTCGCTCGATATGTTGGACGGCTCAGCCCCCGCGAGCCGTCCCACGAACCTATTGGCAGCAAGGTGATTTCCATGACGGAACAAGTATCCACAAGCAGGTGCGATTCACCGCTACTTCAGGCCTTCGTCGACAATCGACTGATTCTGGTCAAGATTGCAGCCCGCATTACCGGTTGCCGGTCGCGTGCTGAAGACGTGGTGCAAGATGCGTTCTTCCGGCTGCAATCCGCGCCGCAGATCACGTCCTCGTTCAAGGCTCAACTCAGCTACCTGTTCCAGATCGTGCGCAACCTGGCGATCGATCACTACCGCAAACAGGCGCTGGAGCAGAAGTATTCGGGCCCTGAAGAGGAAGGCCTGAACGTGGTGATTCAAGGCGCTTCGCCGGAAACCTCGCACATCAACTTCTCGACGCTGGAACACATCGCCGACGCGCTGACCGAGCTGCCCAGCCGCACCCGCTACGCCTTCGAGATGTATCGCCTGCACGGCGTGCCGCAAAAGGACATCGCCAAGGAGCTAGGAGTCTCACCGACCCTGGTGAACTTCATGATTCGCGATGCGCTGGTGCACTGCCGCAAGGTGTCGGGCAGTCGTGTGGATACCTTTGCCCGTCGCTAAGATCTGAGATTCGCGTCGCCCCCTTCGCGAGCAAGCCCGCTCCCACATTGGATCTCCAGTGTTCACAAAGCTTGTGTTCACAGAAGATCCAATGTGGGAGCGGGCTTGCTCGCGAAGGCTGACTCAAGACTGAAACAGACCTTGAGCCGTATGCATCACGCCAATGCACACCGATCAAAAAACCGCTCACGCCCCAACACCATCAACGCCGCGCGTTTGTGCGGGAAGTCGAACGCTTTTTCGCAGTGGTAACCCTGGTTCTGCATATGCCCGATCATTTTCGCGTTGTCGGCGCGAGGCTCGGCAACCACTCGCTGAGTGCGTGGATCGTCGAGAAACAGGTAATGCGTCAACGCCGATAACCAGCTCCCCACCTTGTGCGGGCCGCGGTGATTTTCTTCACCCACCAGCATGTGAATACCGCGGTCGTAATCGCCGGTGTCATAGAATGGCGCGATGCGATCTTCCTTGGCCCAATACGCTTCAAAGTAGGCAAACGGCTGATCATCGAAACAACCGATCAGCGTCAGGGTGTGGGGATCGGCTTCAAGTTTGCTCAGGTACTCGTGATGCTGTTCAAGGCTGCCCTCCTCCTGCCAGAAACTCGCCACACGCGGGCTGTTCTGCCAACGATTGAAACGCGCCAGGTCCAGGTCAATGTCCACCGTGCGCAGGGAAATCCAGGCACCGAGGCGTGCATCAAAACGCCGATAGACTTCACCACGCGGTTTCACCGGGCGCAGCGGATGACGCTTGCCGCCACTGATGACCATTTGCTGCGGATAACCCGATGTCAGTGACGCGCCCAGCCAAGGCTGAGGCAACTGCCAGAACAGCGTTCGCTCGCAACGATACTGGCCGACGATTTCGGTAGGGATCAGCAACCCGCTGAGCAATGCTTCGGTGGGGGCTTCATCGAGTTGCCAGGTCAGGCGCTGGCAGGCTGGGTCACGGGCAAACAGCCAATAACAGGCCGCCCAGACTGCCTGACCGACGGGATGGCCAAAGCGTTCCTCTACCTGCACATGCAACTCGGGCTCGCGAGTCAGCTGCAACTGAATCAGCGACTGCCCTTCAAGGCTGAGAGACAGGCGGCTTTCGGTTTCATCAGCTACAAGACGGCTTCCTGTCGGCAAGGCCAGGGCAGTCAGGTCATTCAGAGTGGACATGGGTCGGGCTCACGTTAATCGTCGACAGTTCAACGAGGTGACGTGAGCCAGTGCGGGAAATTTAAGAGAAGTCGGTAAATACGCGTCCCGTGGCATGAATCAGGGTTTGCGCACCGGCACCAGGGCAATTTTATAGGGATCGAAAATCTTCAGCATCTGGCCATTATCTCGCAGGTCTTGCAGCAACCTGCCGAATGCTTCGCCAGTAATCGGCGCCTGAGGGCGGATCAGCGCGTAATGGTGATAGACCTGATCGATGCGTTGGGAAACCAACAATTGCTCGCCGACTTTCTCGTTACGCAGCAGGTAATCGCTCAGGTAGGAACGTGTTACCAAGGCAATGTCCGCTCGTGCGCGCAGCACCATCAGCAAGTTGCTGTCATGGGAATAGGTCAACGTGGCCTTGTAGGTGTCGGCCAGATACTTGGGATCGGCATTGAAATTGGCAAACTCGTAGTGATAGCCGCTGTACAGCGCCAGGCGTTTGCCTGTCAGGTCCTTGAAGTAATTCTCATCGCGATCGGGTTTCTTCTGCGCGACAAAGATTTCTGCATCTTCCAGGCCCATGTCGACGAGGGTATGCGGGATGTCCTTCCAGCCCCAGTCCGGGTTCTCGAAAATCGCCATATCAACCCGGCCTTCCTTGAAGTCGTTGAAACGTCGAGGAATGGAAGTGGGCACCAGCTCGAACTGATAGTCGTTCTGCAAGGCATTGAGCGCCTCGACCAGTTGCGGCAGCAAACCGGTGTCGGCACCGGATTCCGGGCGCACGGTATAGGGGGGAAAATGTGCGGCACCGACCCGCACCTGCTGTGCAGCCTGGGATGGAACCATACATAACACCGCAAGCGTCGCCAGCAAAAGCCGCGAAGCCGTCCGAATTGGCGAAGACATCAAAACATCCCACTCCCAAAAAAATACGCTTCAATGCATTCAAGCTAGGCGGTTTCGGCGACTTAGCCAGTTTCCTTCTGATTCAAAACAAAACTACTGCTTTTCTTCCAGCACGAGAATCAATGCCTCATCGGCCAATTGATCGAGGCTCATGCTGCCGCCGGCGCGAAACCAGGTGGTAGTCCAGGACAACGCTCCGGTCAGGAAACGACGTGTAATGAACACATCGCCGCGGATAAAACCGGCATCCTTGGCTTCACCCAACACTTGCAGCCAGAGGTCTTCATAAATATCACGCAGCGCCAGCACCTGCGCCTGCCCGTCTGCAGACAGCGAGCGCCATTCATACACCAACACCGCCATGGCCTCGCCGCTGCCGCCCATGATCGACTGCAACTCACAACGAATCAGCGCCAGTACCCGCTCGCGCACACTGCCGGCTTCTGCCAGGGCTGCACGCATCAACGCAGTGTTGTAGCGAATGGTTTCTTCCATCACCGCCCGCAGGATCTCGTCCTTGCTTTTGAAGTGATGAAAAATGCTGCCTGACTGAATCCCCACGGCGCCGGCCAGATCGCGCACGGTGGTGCGTTCGTAACCTTTGTTACGGAACAGGTGGGCCGCCACTTGCAGCAGTTTGCCGCGGGCACTGTCCGGGTCGGTCAATTGGCCGCTGTCGACCAATTCGCGCATCACCCTCAGGGCTTTTTGCTCGTCCACCCGTTCTCTCCTACAGTCGATCAATCAAATACGCCGCTCGCCGCTAAAACTGCGGGGTTGCGCGGGCAATTTAAGCTGGCCGGAGCGACCAAGCAAGCGCTCGGGCAGAAGATATTTCAGCCGTTTACAAACCAAGCGCTTGCTTGGTAGTCTCGATGCACTTCTGTCGGGGGTGGTTATGGAGTTGACTGTGCCAAAAACAATCCGCATCGGTTGCGCCAGCGCCTTCTGGGGCGACACCTCGACCGCCGCCGCGCAACTGGTCGAAGGCGGGCGTCTGGATTTTCTGGTCTTCGATTATCTGGCCGAAATTACGATGTCGATCATGGCCGGCGCGCGGATGAAAGATCCCCAGGCCGGTTACGCCAGCGACTTCATCGAAGTCCTCAGCCCGCTGTTGGGTCAACTCGCCGAACAGAAAATCCGCGTCATCAGCAACGCCGGCGGGGTTAACCCGCAAGCCTGCGCCGCCGCCCTGCAAGCGGCCTGCGACAAGGCCGGAGTGGCGCTGAAAATCGCCGTGCTGCTGGGTGATGACCTGCAGCCGCAGCTCAAACAGCTGAGCAGCGGCGGTATCCATGAAATGTTCAGCGGTGCACCCTTGCCGCCGATGTGCGTCTCGACCAACGCCTACCTCGGCGCACCCGGCATCGTCGAAGCCCTGCGTCTGGGTGCCGACATCGTCATCACCGGGCGCGTGGTCGACAGCGCCGTGGTCAGTGCCGCGCTGGTGCATGAGTTCGGCTGGTCGTGGCACGACTACGACAAACTCGCCCAGGCCGCATTGGCCGGGCACATCATCGAATGCGGCGCCCAATGCACCGGCGGCAACTTCACCGATTGGCGCGAGGTGCCCGACTACGAGCACATCGGCTTCCCCATCGTCGAAGTCAGCGCCGACAGCCAGTTCATCGTCAGCAAACCCGAAGGCTCCGGCGGGCTAGTCACCCCACTGACGGTCGGCGAGCAGATGCTGTATGAAATCGGTAACCCGCAGGCGTATCTGCTGCCGGACGTGGTCTGCGATTTCACTGAAGTCAAACTCGTGCAACAAGGCAAAAACGCGGTTCGGGTGCACGGCGCAAAAGGCTTGCCGCCGACCGATCAGTACAAGGTCAGCGCAACGTACCCAGACGGTTTCCGCTGCACCGCCAGTTGCCTGATCGCCGGGATCGATGCGGTCGACAAGGCGCGTCGAGTCAGCGAAGCGATCATCAACAAGACGTCGGAAATCTTCAGCCAGCGCGGTTGGCCCCCCTACAGCGAAGTGAACATCGAACTGCTCGGCAGCGAGGCCACTTACGGCCCCCACGGTCAGCGCCAGGACAGCCGCGAAGTGGTGATCAAACTTGCGGTGCGCCATCCGGGTAAACAGGCGTTGATTGTGTTCTCCCGGGAGATCGCCCAGGCCGCCACCGGCATGGCGCCGGGACTGACCGGGATTGTCGGTGGACGGCCGACGGTGTATCCGCTGATCCGGCTGTTCTCGTTCCTTATCGACAAAACCGCCTGCACGCTGGAAATTGATCTCAAGGGCCAGCGCCACCCTTGCGCCCTGCCCGCCGTTGATGTGCTCGACACCGCCGACCTGCCCGTGGCGTGCGCCCCACCGAAACCCTCAGACCGGGCCGATGCCAGCGTGGCCCTGGTCAAACTTGCCGTGGCGCGCTCCGGTGACAAGGGCAACCACAGCAACATCGGCGTCATGGCCCGCGAGCCGGAGTACCTGCCGTGGATTGCCGAAGCCTTGACGCCGGAAGTGATCGTCGACTGGATGAGTCATGTCCTCGACCCGATCCACGGACGTGTCGAACGCTGGTACCTGCCGGGCACCCACAGCCTTAATTTTCTGCTGGAGAACGCCTTGGGAGGCGGTGGCGTGGCCAGCCTGCGGATCGACCCGCAAGGCAAAGCCTTCGCCCAGCAACTGCTGGAAATTCAGATACCGGTGCCTCAGCGCATCGCCGACCAGGTCAACTAGAGGACTGTCGCCATGGCTTACGATTCGATTTTCAAAGCCGATTTGTTTGCAGGCCAAAACATCATCGTCACCGGTGGCGGCAGCGGCATCGGCCGTTGCACCGCTCACGAACTGGCGGCCCTCGGCGCCCATGTGCTGCTGCTCGGGCGCAAAGCCGACAAGCTGAAAAACGTCGTGGCCGAGATTACCGAAGATGGCGGCAAGGCTGACTGGATGGTCTGCGATATTCGTGAGGAAGAAGCGGTCAAGCATGTAGTCAGCGAATTAATCCGCAAGCACGGACCGATTCACGGCCTGGTCAATAACGCCGGCGGGCAGTACCCGTCGCCGCTGGCGTCGATCAATCAAAAAGGCTTCGATACGGTGTTGCGCACCAACCTGATGGGCGGCTTCCTGATGGCCCGGGAAGTGTTCAACCAGTCCATGAGCACGCACGGCGGCGCCATCGTCAACATGCTCGCCGACATGTGGGGCGGCATGCCCGGCATGGGCCACTCGGGCGCGGCGCGTTCAGGCATGGACAACCTCACCAAGACCGCCGCGTTCGAATGGGGTTATGCCGGGGTGCGGGTCAACGCCGTGGCACCGGGCTGGATCGCGTCCAGTGGCATGGACACCTACGAAGGCGCGTTCAAAGCGGTGATCCCGACCTTGCGTGAGCACGTTCCACTGAAACGCATCGGCACCGAATCGGAAGTCAGCGCCGCGATCGTTTTCCTGCTCAGCCCGGCCGCAGCGTTTGTCAGTGGCAGCACCTTGCGCATCGACGGTGCCGCCAGCCTGGGCGGGCGCGCCTGGCCGATACACAAGGCGCAGATCAGCGAGTCGTATAACGGTTTCCATCGCGCCTACTTGCCGGACGTCCTCAAGGATAAGGAATAAGCCATGCCGGTGATTCAGTCGCAAGCGGACCCGTTCTGCGAACAGTTCGCGCGCAATCGTGCGGCGATGCTGGTCGGCATCGAACACGTCCGTCAGCTCGAGCAGAACCTGCTGAACAAGGCAGCCGAAGCCAAACCCAGGTTCGACAAGCGCGGCCAATTGTTGCCCAGGGAACGCCTCAATCTGCTGCTGGACCCCGGCGCACCGTTCCTCGAACTGGCCAGCCTGGCCGGCTACAAACTGCATGACGACAAAGATGGCAGCTCCGCAGGCGGCGGGTTGATCGCCGGGATCGGCTACGTGTCCGGCGTGCGGGCGCTGGTGGTGGCGAACAACAGTGCGATCAAGGGCGGGACCATTTCCCCCAGCGGTTTGAAAAAATCCCTGCGCCTGCAACAGATCGCCATGGAGAACAAACTGCCGGTCATTACCCTGGCCGAAAGCGGTGGCGCCAACCTCAATTACGCGGCGGAGATTTTCGTCGAAGGTGCCCGCAGCTTTGCCAATCAGGCGCGGATGTCGGCCATGGGCCTGCCGCAAATCACCGTGGTCCATGGCTCGGCCACGGCGGGCGGCGCCTATCAGCCAGGGTTGTCGGATTACGTGGTGGTGGTGCGTGGCAAGGCCAAGCTGTTTCTGGCCGGTCCGCCGTTGCTCAAGGCTGCCACCGGGGAAGTCGCCACCGATGAAGCACTGGGCGGCGCCGAGATGCATGCGCAAATCGCCGGTACCGCGGAATACCTGGCCGAGAACGATGCCGATGGCGTGCGCCAGGTGCGCGAGATTGTCAGCCTGTTGCCGTGGAATGATCAGCTGCCCTGGGTACCCGAACGTCGGTGGGAAGAACCGCTCTACCCCATCGACGAGTTGCTCGGGCTGATTCCTGATGACCCAAAAAAGCCCTATGACGTACGCGAAATCATCGCGCGGATTGCCGATGGCTCGAACTTTCTAGAATTCAAGGGTGAGTTCGATCAGCAAACCGTCTGCGGCCATTTGCAGATTCAAGGCCGAGCCTGTGGGTTCATCGGCAACAACGGCCCCATCACGCCCAAAGGCGCAAGCAAGGCGGCGCAGTTCATTCAGCTCTGCGACCAGAGCCAGACGCCGCTGCTGTTTTTTCACAACACCACCGGGTTCATGGTCGGCACCGAGTCGGAGCAGCAAGGCGTGATCAAACACGGCGCGAAAATGATTCAAGCGGTGGCCAATGCCCGCGTGCCTAAACTGACCATCGTCGTCGGTGGCTCCTACGGCGCCGGCAACTACGCGATGTGCGGCCGCGGCCTCGATCCGCGCTTCATTTTCGCCTGGCCCAACAGCCGCACGGCGGTGATGGGCGGCGCCCAGGCCGGCAAAGTGCTGCGAATCGTCACCGAGGCCAAACAGGCCAAGGACGGTCTGGTGCCCGACCCGAAAATGCTCGACATGCTGGAACAGGTCACCGCGCAGAAACTCGACAGCCAGTCCACCGCGCTCTATGGCAGCGCCAGTTTGTGGGACGACGGGGTGATTGATCCCCGGGATACCCGGACCTTGCTCGGGTACTTGCTGGATATCTGTCATGAGGCCGAAGTGCGGCCGCTGCAATCCAACAGTTTTGGTGTAGCCCGCTTCTAAGGGCGATAAGGAGAACAATAAAAATGATCTTCACCCAGGAACACGAAGCACTGCGCCGCACCGTCCGCCAATTCGTCGATCACGAGATCAATCCTCACGTCGATGAATGGGAAAAGGCCGGACGCTTTCCGATCCACGAGATCTTCCGCAAGGCCGGTGACCTCGGCCTGCTGGGGATTTCCAAACCGGAAAAGTTTGGCGGCATGGGGCTCGATTACAGCTACTCGATCGTCGCGGCTGAAGAGTTCGGCACCATCCACTGCGGCGGCATTCCGATGTCCATTGGCGTACAGACCGACATGTGCACCCCGGCCCTGGCGCGTTTCGGCTCCGATGAACTGCGTGAAGAATTCCTGCGGCCGGCGATCACTGGCGAGCAGGTCGGCTGCATCGGCGTTTCCGAAGTCGGCGCCGGTTCCGATGTGGCCGGTTTGAAAACCACCGCCCGCAAGGACGGCGACGACTACGTGATCAACGGCAGCAAGATGTGGATTACCAACTCGCCGAGCGCGGATTTCATCTGCCTGCTGGCCAACACCTCGGACGACAAACCGCACATCAACAAGTCGCTGATCATGGTGCCGATGAGCACCGCCGGCATCAGCCTCAGCTCGCACCTGGACAAGCTCGGCATGCTCAGTTCGGAAACCGCCCAGGTGTTTTTCGACAACGTGCGCGTGCCGCAACGCAACCGCATCGGCCATGAAGGCGCGGGGTTCATGATGCAGATGCTGCAATTCCAGGAGGAACGGCTGTTCGGCGCGGCGAACATGATCAAGGGCCTGGAGTACTGCATCGACAGCACCATCGAGTACTGCAAGGAACGTAAAACCTTCGGCAATGCGCTGATCGACAATCAGGTCATCCACTTCCGCCTGGCCGAACTGCAAACCGAAATCGAATGCCTGCGGGCGCTGGTCTATCAGGCCACCGAGCAGTACATCAAAGGCCAGGACGTCACGCGTCTGGCGTCGATGGCCAAACTCAAGGCCGGACGACTGGGCCGTGAGGTCAGCGACAGCTGCCTGCAATACTGGGGCGGCATGGGCTTCATGTGGGACAACCCGGTGGCCCGCGCGTACCGTGACGTGCGGCTGGTGTCGATCGGCGGCGGTGCCGACGAGATCATGCTGGGGATCATCTGCAAACTCATGGGCATCCTGCCGGGGAAAAAGAAATGAGTACCCTGCCGGTTTGCCAGACCTTGTTGCTGGAATCGCACAACGGCGTTCTGCACATCACCCTCAACCGCCCGGAAAGCCGCAATGCCATGAGCCTGTTGATGGTCGCGGAACTGCGTGCCGTGCTGTTGGCCGTGCGCGATGACCGTGAGATTCGTGCCTTGGTGATCGGTGGTGCCGGCGGGCATTTTTGCGCCGGAGGTGACATCAAGGACATGGCCAACGCACGCGCTCAAGGCCCGAGCGCTTATCGCGACTTGAATCGAGCGTTTGGTGCGCTGCTGCAAGAGGTGCAACACGCACCACAAGTGGTGATCACGGTACTGCAAGGCGCGGTGCTCGGCGGTGGTTTTGGCCTGGCCTGCGTCAGCGACGTCTCCTTGGCCGATCACCAGGCGCAATTTGGTCTGCCGGAAACCAGCCTCGGTCTGCTACCAGCGCAAATCGCGCCGTTCGTGGTGCAGCGCATCGGCCTGACCCAGACTCGCCGACTGGCGCTGACCGCGGCACGTTTCGATGGCACACACGCACGGCGCATGGGATTGGTGCATTTTGTCGAGCATGACGCGCAAGCGTTGGCCGAGCGTCTCGATGAAATTCTGGCCCACGTGTTGTGCTGCGCGCCGGAGGCGAATGCGACGACCAAAAAGCTGTTGCTGGCGAGTGCCGGACAGCCATCGAATGCGTTGCTGGATGAAGCGGCCGACTGGTTCAGCGAGGCGGTGACCGGGGCTGAAGGTATTGAGGGGACCATGGCCTTCGTACAAAAACGCAAACCGGGGTGGGCACCTTAAAAGCTTCGCGAGCAAGCCCGCTCCCACATTTGAAATGCATTCCCCTGTGGGAGCGGGCTTGCTCGCGAAGAGGCCATCACATCCACCGCAAAACTTCAGAGAAGACCCATGCCCGGACTCAGAAAAATCCTGATCGCCAACCGCGGTGAAATCGCCTGCCGCATCCAGCGCACCGCCCAGGCCCTGGGTTATCGCACGGTCGCAATCTTCAGCGATGCCGACGCCGATGCCCTGCATGTGCAGATGGCCGACGAAGCCGTGAACATCGGCCCGGCCCCGGTGCAGCAGTCCTATCTGAATATCCCGGCCATTCTCGACGCCGCCCGGCGCACCGGCGCTGACGCGATCCATCCGGGCTACGGCTTCCTCTCGGAAAACGCCGACTTCGCCCGCGCCTGCCAGGATGCCGGCATCACCTTCATCGGCCCCAGCCCCGAAGCCATCGAACTGATGGGCAGCAAACGCCTGTCGAAACTCGCCATGCTCGAAGCCGGTGTGCCGTGCATCAAGGGTTATCAGGGCAAAGAACAGGACGACGCAACCCTGAGCCGCGAAGCCGCACGCATCGGCTATCCACTGATGATCAAGGCCAGTGCCGGCGGTGGCGGACGTGGCATGCGCCTGGTGCACGAGGCCAGTGATTTGCTCGAGCAACTGCGCACCGCCCGCTCCGAGGCTTTGCACGGGTTTGGCAGTGACGAACTGATTCTCGAGCAAGCGCTGATCGACCCGCGTCACGTCGAAGTTCAACTGTTCGGCGACCAGCACGGCAACCTGATCTACCTTGGCGAGCGCGACTGTTCGATTCAGCGTCGCCATCAAAAAGTCATCGAAGAAGCGCCCTGCCCGGTGATGACCTCCGAGTTGCGTCAGGCCATGGGCGAAGCGGCGCTCAAGGCGGGTCGCGCAGTGAATTACGTCGGCGCTGGCACTGTCGAGTTCCTGCTGGATGCGCGTGGGCAGTTTTACTTCCTGGAGATGAACACCCGACTCCAGGTGGAGCACCCGGTGACCGAATTGATCACCGGCCTCGATCTGGTGGCCTGGCAGTTGCACGTCGCCGAAGGGCTGCCTCTGCCCTTGCGACAGGAGCAGGTCCAGCTCAGCGGCCATGCCATGGAAGTCCGTTTGTACGCCGAAGATCCGGCACACGGTTTTCTCCCACAAACTGGCCGTATCACCGCGTGGGAGCCTGCGTTGCAGCGCGGCGTGCGGATCGACCATGGCCTGATTGAAGGCCAGACAGTCAGCCCGTTTTATGACCCGCTGCTGGGCAAGATCATCGCCCACGGCGCCACCCGCGAAGAAGCCCGGCGCCAGTTGCTGCGGGCGGTGCAGGACAGCGTGCTGCTTGGCGTGCAAAGCAATCAGCGCTTGCTCGCCAGCTTGCTCGAACACCCGCAGTTCATCAGTGGCGAGTTCAGTACCGGGTTCATCCCGGCACACTTTGCCGAGCATCCCTGCCTGCATGCGCATGTGCCGAGCGCCGAAGAACTGGCGATCGCTGCTGCGCTGTTCTATCAAGCTTCGGCGCAGGCTCATCACGCGCCACTGGCCGGTTGGCGCAACAACGCCAGCGTGCCCTTGCACTATCGAATCGGCCTTGAGGATCAGGATTGGCCGGTGGAATTGAACGCGGTGTCGGGTGAACCGTATCGGATTCAAGTGGCCACAACGCCCTTTGAATTGAAGGTCATCCAGTGCGACGGACGTTGGGCCAGCCTGGAAATCAACGGTGTCCGGCGACGTCATGCTTACCGTCTTGAGACCGGGCAACTCTGGCTGTTCACCCGTCCCGGCAGTGTGCGGCTGATGGACCGGACGCAGGCCGTGGTCAATAGCCAGGCCAGCGTCAGCACCGGCACACTCAAGGCTCCGATGGACGGGGCGATCGTCGATGTGCTGGTGACTGAGGGCAGCCCGGTCAGTAAAGGCCAGTTGTTGGTCGTGCTGGAAGCCATGAAAATGGAGCATCCGCTCAAGTCGGGCATCGACGGCGTGCTCAAACGCTTGCAGGTCAGGGTGGGCGATCAGGTGAAAAATCGTCAGATTTTGTTGGAGGTCGAATAAGCCGCTAGGCGGATCCGCCGGGTTTGGCTACGCTCAAGCCCTATCAGGACGCGGATACCAGGAACCCTGCGATGCCTCACTGGCTGGTCATTGATCTAGAAGCCACCACCGATGAGGGTGGTTGGCCAGTAACGGAAATGGAAATCATCGAAATCGGCGCCACCCTGGTGGACCGCAAGGGACGCGAACTGGATGCTTTCCAGCGTTTCGTCCGGCCGCTGCGTCGGCCCTTGCTGACGCCGTTTTGCCGGCAACTGACCCGCATCACCCAGGCCAACATCGATGCCGCGCAGCCTCTGAGTGAGGTCTGGGCGTCGTTTGAACACTGGCTCGGCCAGCATCACTCGCGCCTCGAAGGCTGGGTCAGTTGGGGCGATTACGATCGCAAACAGTTGGTTCAGGAGTGGGAGCGCCTGCAACTCGACAGCGCCCTGAGCCGGGTGCCGCACATGAACCTCAAACAGCGCTTTGCCAAGGCTCGTCGGCTGGAACGGCCGCTGGGGCTTAACGGCGCGCTGCAACTGGCGGGCATGCAGTTCAGTGGCCAACAACATCGGGCGCTGGAAGATGCGCGCAATACCGCACGATTATTGCCACTGGTTCTTCCGACTTAGAGAGGTGACGCCGACATGGGCCTTGTGCATACTGGCCAGCCCTTTTTAGCCCTTTTCGAGGAATCGCCCATGTTTAAAGTCAACGAGTACTTCGACGGCACCGTCAAGTCGATCGCCTTTGGCACCGCTGAAGGTCCTGCGACCCTCGGCGTCATGGCTCCGGGCGAATACGAATTCGGCACCAGCCAGCGTGAAATCATGCACGTGGTGTCCGGCGCCCTGACCGTCAAACTGCCGGACAGCAGCGACTGGGAAACCTTCGCCGCCGGCAGCCAGTTCAACGTACCCGCCAACAGCAAGTTCCAGCTGAAAGTGGCCGTCGACACCGCTTACCTGTGCGAATACCGCGGCTAAAACCCTGGGTTTTCACAGCGACAAAAAAAATGCCCGTGTCCTTGGACACGGGCATTTTTTATTCTGATTGCCTTATTCCAGGACCGTCACCGGCATTCCGACCTCAAGTTGACCATTGCTGTCGTTGACCAGGTTCTGTCCGAACATCGCGCCATCGGCCTCGGCACGGTATTTCTGCAACGTGGCCAGAGGCTCGCGATCATCGCTGCGCTCGCCGGTTTGCGGGTCGATGGTGGTCAAAATGCAGCGTGAACACGACTTGACCACGCGGAACTCGACATCGCCGATGCGAATGCGCTTCCAGCCATCTTCGGCATACGCCTCGCTGCCCTCGATCACCAGGTTGGGCCGAAAGCGCAGCATTTCCAGCGGGCGGCCGACTTTTTGCGACAAGTCTTCCAACGATGCCTGTCCGATCAGCAACAGCGGAAAGCCATCGGCAAAGGCCACCTGATCGTCATCCTTGCCGTAGCCGGCCTGGGTGGTCCGTGCGCGATCAAGAGGGACTTGTACCAGGCGAGTCGGTTTGCCAATGAATTCACTGACCCAGGCACCCGCCTCGTCACCGGCATCCGGTACACGCAGTGTGTCGCGCCAGATGGTCACGCCACGCAGTTCCGCGTCGCTGGCAGGCAAGGCGATTTCGATCGGTGAGCGGCCCGGCGCACTGAGGGTCAAGCCACCGTCGGCATTCCACAACGCCGACAGCTGACTCATCTGCGCCACTGCACGTTGAGTCAGAAAGCGCCCGCTGGCCTCGTCCACCAGCATCCAGCGTCGATCACCGTCCAGGCCCAGCTTGTCGAGGCTGACCTTCTGCAGGATCTCGCCCTTGCCGGATTTCAACGGATAACGATAAAGCGCGCTCAGACGCAACATGGCCAGCTCCCTGGTGGGCAAAAACGCCACCCTATACGAGCTTGATCGCCGAATCAAAGGCTGACTTCAGGCCAGCCTCTTGCACCGTTATCAGGCAGGCACTTCATCGAGCATCAAGCGCTGGCGCACCACATCGACGAGTTTGTCCGGCTGGAATTTTGAGAGGAAGTTGTCGCAGCCGACCTTCTTCACCATCGAGTCGTTGAAGCTGCCGGACAACGAGGTATGCAGAACCACGTAGAGGCCTCGCAAACGTGGGTCGTTGCGGATTTCCGTGGTCAGGCGATAGCCGTCCATTTCCGGCATTTCTGCGTCGGTGAAGATCATCAGCAGTTTGTCGGTCATGTTCACACCGGTATCGGCCCAGGCCTTGAGCATGTTCAGTGCCTTCAAGCCATCGCTGGCGATGTGCATCTTCACGCCCAACTGACCCAGGGTGTCGCGCAATTGCGACAGGGCCACGTTCGAGTCGTCCACCAGCAGCACTTCACGGCCACGGGCACGTTCCAGAACCGGATCGTCGAGTTTGTCGCGCGATACCTTGGCGTTGTACGGGACGATTTCCGCCAGGACTTTTTCGACGTCGATGATTTCCACCAACTGATCGTCGACCTTGCTGATGGCCGTCAGGTAATGCTGGCGACCGGCGCTGGCCGGTGGCGGCAGAATGGCTTCCCAGTTCATGTTGACGATACGGTCCACGCCACCGACCAGGAACGCCTGCACCGAACGGTTGTACTCGGTGACGATGATCGTACTGGTCGGGCTTGGCACCAGCGGACGCATACCGATGGCCTGGGACAGGTCGATCACCGGCAGGGTCTGGCCACGCAAATTAACCACACCGCAGACAAACGGATGACGTTGGGGCATCAGAGTCAGCTTCGGCAGTTGCAGCACTTCCTGCACTTTGAACACGTTGATCGCGAACAATTGACGTCCGGCCAGCCGGAACATGAGAATTTCCAGGCGATTCTCACCCACCAGTTGCGTGCGTTGGTCTACCGTGTCGAGAATGCCGGCCATCAATGACTCCTGGGCTTGTTCTGATGAATTCACTAAAGGGGGTTATCGGCTGTTTTCGCCGGACCTTGACCCCCGTGTAAAATGCCACGACCAAACATTGATGTCACATTAACATCATGCTTTACTGGCCAGGCGATTTCATCTGCCCCATTGCCTGCCGCGAGACCTCGTTTCGTTCGGTTGGTTCCCCCGTGTAAGGGATTCCCCTAGTAACAATCAGGTCCAACCTGATATTCGCAATATCCAATAGCCATTAATGTGACGCCATTCTCATTGCATGAACGGAGTCAGGCTTTTGTGTGCGATCGCAGGTAAGTGGCCATCCACCCTATCGAGTTCCCCAGCCTGCAGCCAGTCAGGCCGGCGCGCGATCTCACGACGGCATGGCAATGCGGGGACTCTGATCGTCCCCGTCGACACACACGACATTCCCGCATTTGACATGACGTTGTGGAGATAAACATGCCGAACGATCGTAAAGAATGGGCTCACCGGCTCCCTGAGTTTCTCGTCGAAGCAGAGACACTCCTGGTTAAAACCGAGGAATGCCTGAGTCATTTGCAACTGATCAGCAATGACAAGGATGCCATCGACTGCATGCTTAGCACCCTGCTCAAACTGGCCAACAAGGCTGATGCCCTCGCTCTGGCAGCCGTTTCGGAGTTTTCGTTGCATATCCATGGTTTGCTGAGCCATGCCCAGAATCACATGGATTTACACGACCAGGCCCTGAGTGCGCTGAAAGACTGCCTGACGTTGATCGCCTGGCAACTCGAGCTTATCGATCAGAAGACCGGCCAACTCAGCCTTGATGACAGCGAACAGACATCCCTGATCGAAGCCTTCGCCTTTCAGGTCGGACACAGTCAGTTTCAGCCCCCCGCTAATTCCAAACCGTTCACACTCGTTTCCTTTGCAGGTCGGCAAGCCTGAATTATCGGGCCTCCATGCCGTGCTGCGAATTTTTATTGCCATGACTACCCCTCTAACTTTAGCGGGCCCATGTCGCAATTGAATATTCCATGCCTGCTAACGAACAACTCGAAAACAAATAAACCATTCTTGCCACCCGCCTTTTTCCATTATGGAACTGCTGTCCATAAACGCTTATTCCCTGACTCGGCAGACCTATATACCAAACGCGACCAACGGTATCTTAAGTGGTATTATGCCGCCCATTAGTTGACGTCAATTAATGGCAGAGTGACTCCAGACAGAGACCCGTCATCCACGATGACCGGTCTTCCCGCAGCGAACATCCATTGGCTCCATCCGCTATGTACGCCAGCCTCAAGTCGATCACCCTAAAGCCACTCTCCCGAAAAAACGCCCGCCTGGTCACGCTTGTGTTGTGTACCTGCTCGGCCCTTGGCTGCCTGCTGATTTATAGCCTGTCCACTCGCCTGCCGCTGAGTCTGCTGGTACTCAATTTCGCCGCATTGGCCTGCGTCTGGGTGCAGTATTGTCTTTCGCGCAAGTCGATAAAGTTTCAACCCCAGGAGTTGGCTGACCGGCTGTTGGAGGTTCAGGAAAACGAACGTCGCCGGCTCAGTCGGGAACTGCATGACGACATCGGCCAATTGCTGACCGCGGCAAAACTTCAAAGCGACTGGCTCAAACGCCGAATGCCCGAAGAACTTCAAGGCCAGTGTTCGGTACTCTGCGACACGCTGGAAGAAACCCTGGCCAAAGTGCGAGACGTATCGGCCATTCTCAATCCGAGGCAGCTGACCAGTCTCGGGCTGGAAGCCAGTCTGCGGGCGCATTTACTCAAGACGCTGGCCAACACGCCGGTGCACTGGAGCCTGGAATGCCATCAGCGTTTGGCCGGTATACCGGAGGAAATGACGCTGGCCGCCTTTCGAATCACCCAGGAAGCGGTGACCAATATATTGCGCCATGCCGAAGCGAAAAATCTGTTGGTCCGCCTGCAACGTCAACCTCAGGGCCTGACACTGTTGATCAGTGACGATGGCCTGGGATTCGCACCAGCGACCGATCCAGGTCGTGAGGGGCAACGTGGAATGGCGGGGATGTCGGAACGGATCAATCAGCTGGGAGGCACACTGAGCGTGACCAGCGAACCGGGCAAAGGTACTCAAATCGAAGCACTCTTCCCCTGGGCGCCTCGTGCGCTCGAACGGGCCAGTACGAATAAGGTTATGCGTTGACTTGTAACTTACTTCTGGTGGATGACCACTCGCTTATCAGAGCAGGCGTGCGCGCTCTGGTGCTGGATATTCCCGGCTACGCGGTAATCGGTGAGGCCAATGACGGCTCGCAGTTGCTCGAGATGGTCGAGCAACTGTCCCCCGACATCATCCTGCTGGATATTTCCATGAAGGAAACCAGTGGCCTTGACGCCTTGCAACGACTCAAGCGAGTACGCCCGCAGAGCAAGGTGCTGATCCTGTCGATGCACACTGATCCAGCACTCATCATGCAGGCACTGGAATCCGGTGCACATGGCTACCTGCTCAAGGACACAACGGCCACCGAGCTCGAACATGCCCTGGATGCCTTGCGTAACAACGAACGCTACCTGAGCCCGGCCATCGCCCACACCGTCATCAACCAGGCCCTGACCCGAACGCAGAAAAACCAGCCGGAACTTGCCGACTCGCACAACTTGACGGCGCGTCAGCTGGAAATCCTTCGGCTGATCGTTCGCGGAAAATCCACCCGGGAAATTGCCAATGGCCTGGGCCTCAGCATCAAGACCGTTGAAACCCACCGTTCGCAGATCATGAAGCGCTTGCAGATCTACGATGTGGCGGGCCTGGTGCTGTTCGCCGTTCGCGAGCAGATCATTAGCCTGGATGATTGATCGATTGCGATGAGCCCAGCAGCGGCGAGTTTTCAGGCAAATGCACGCGCAGTGCCGCTGGACGTGCCGAGAAACGCAAGTTGTCACCTTCCAGAGGTTCGCCATCGAGGTTGATGTAGAGGCCTTCCGAGACCTTGATTTCGACCCATGGCAACCGGACTCGCACAAACATGTTGTCGATGCCGAAGCCATCCGCCAGCAGGGTTTTCAAGGTGCCGACGACTTCCTGCGGCGCAGGCAGAATACTGATGTCCAGCAGACCGTCGTCAGCAAGCGCTTGTGGACACAACACATGCCCACCGCCGGCCTGTCGGCCATTGCCGATGCCCAATGCCAACAGCTCGCCACTCCACTGGAAATCAGGCCCCTGCAACTCGCCATAGGCTGCGTGCAACTCACTGAAGCGCGATAAACCGGTGAACAGGTAAGCCGCGCCCCCGAGGATTTTTTTCAAGTCCTCCGAGGTGTTTGCCGTGACCTGACTGCCAAAACCGCCCGTGGCCATATTCAGGAACACCTGCCCGTCGACCTCCCCCAGATCAATGGCGCTCGGCGCAGCGTCGAGAAGTTCCAGCGCCTGCGCGGGCTCCAGAGGAACGCCGGCGGCACGCGCAAAATCATTGGCGGTCCCCAAGGGCATCAGTACCAGACTGGCCTGTGTCGAATGCGCCGCCAAGGCTTCGGCAATATCACGCAAGGTACCGTCACCGCCACCGGCGATGATCTGCGTGTAGCCTGCCGCCAGCGCTTCATCTACCAGACGCTGTGCGTCACCCGCCTCCCAGGTTACTCGAACGGCCAGCTCCCAACCCTGTTTGCGCTTGTCCGCAACGGCCGAACGAACCGCCTCGTTGAGCGCTTGCTTGCCATGCAGAATCAACAGCGCCTTGCGTTCGCTCATTAGTGGTCACTCCCATGATTGAATCCGTATGGGAGATGTTGACCTCGTCGCACCGCACAAAAGTCGCAAGAATTTAAATTATTTGAAGTCGAGCCCTATAGCGTCCTACAAGGCGGAGTTTTTTCTTACAAGAAGTGAGGAATCGGCTCAATTGACCGACCCATGCGATTGGTACACCTTGGCGCCTGCGGTTATCAAACATCAGCAGGAACTACACAAGGACGTGCCATGCAAAGCCAAGAGATCAGGTCACCGGTCATTCCGGTCGTACCGTTCGCAGAAAAACTCGCCAATCATCAAGCTGAGTTCAAAAACAGCGCAAAGCCCATTGGAGAAGCTGCTATGGAATCTCGCGTCGTTGAATTGGAGACACACCTCAAATACATCCGACGAGACATGGATGAAGTCCGTAGTGACGTCAAATCCATAAAACACAGGCTTGCCTATTCGGCTATTGGAACAGCCGTCGTCATCGGGGTGCTGGCCTGGATCGCCAATAGCCGTTTCGACCAGCTCGTGACACTCCTGGCTCACCAAGGGTAAGCCATGAACGCAAAACCCGGTTCGATCAACCGGGTTTGCGTAGCAAGCCAGCGGCAGGAGTCAGCTCAGGACTTCGCTCAGCGGGATGAAGCTCACATAGTCACCTTCGATCAGCGTGCGATCCTCCAGCACCTCAACCAGACCATCAGCCCAGGCAGCGCTACGCAGTACACCAGAACTCTGATTCCTGTAGATAATCGCCCGGCCATTCTCCAGACGTCCGCGCAAGTACTCGCGTCGATTGCCTGCTTTTGGCCATGCAAACCCTGCAGGCACCTGAAACTTCAGGGGCTCAACCTCTTTTACACCCTGTCGGCGCAAGAGATAGGGCCTTGCCAACAAAGCAAAGGTCACCAGCGTTGAAGCCGGATTGCCAGGCAAACCAATCACAGGTACGCCGCGAAAATGCCCGAATGTCAGCGGTTTGCCGGGTTTGATGGCGAGTTTCCACAACGTCAACTCGCCCTCTTCACGCAAGGCAATGCCCAGAAAGTCAGCCTCTCCCACCGAGACACCACCGGTGGAAAGGATCAGATCGACATCTTTCAATTCACCCAGTTGAGTGCGGGTGGCCGCTAAATCATCCGGAAGAATTCCGGCATCGATCACCTCACAGCCCAGGCGCTGCAGCCAACTGCACAACAACACTCGATTGCTGTTGTAGATCTGCCCCGGCCCCAGAGCCTGACCCGGTTCAATCAGTTCATCCCCGGTGGACAGAACAGCAACGCGAACCTTGCGAATCACGTTCAGCTCTGCGCATCCCAGCGATGCAGCCAACCCCTGTTCGATCGGCCCGAGGCGCGTGCCGGCGGGCAGAATCAATTCACCGACAGTAGCTTCCTGGCCTTGAGGACGAATGTTTTGTCCCGGGGTCATGGTTTCGGTGAAACGTACTCGCTCATCCGCCTGAACCTCGGTGTTTTCCTGCATCTCGACGCAATCTGCACCGGCGGGCACTGGCGCACCGGTGAAGATTCGTGCACAGGTACCAGGCTTCAAGGGCTCCGGAGCCAGACCGGCAAAAATCTTCTGGCTGACCACCAATGGCTCTCCAGTCCAGTCGGCCACGCGCAAGGCATAGCCGTCCATGGCACTGTTGGGCCACGGTGGCAGATCAAGTGTCGAGACCAGGTCATCGGCCAGCACCCGACCCTGAACCTGCGCCAATGGCAAGCGTTCACGCTCACAAATCGGTGAAGCTTCGGCCATTGCCAGCAAGCGTGCCAGTGCCACCTCGACAGCCATCAGACTGCCAGTCTTGCCTGGCTTACCCGCGGGATTCACAGGGTGCCGCCTGTTTGAGATGAGCGACGAAATTGCACGGGCGGTGCCGCGAATCCAGTTGCTCGGCAAGAATGCCATCCCAACCGGTGCGTACGGCATTTGTCGAACCTGGCAGGCAGCAGACCAGCGTGCCATTAGCCAGGCCGGCCAAGGCACGGGACTGAACGGTAGAGGTGCCAATATCCGCCACCGATATCTGCCTGAACAGCTCACCAAAACCGTCGACCTGTTTGTCGAGCAGGCAACTTACCGCTTCCGGGGTGCTGTCGCGTCCCGTAAAACCGGTACCGCCAGTGATCAGCACCACCTGCACGACATCGTCGGCAATCCAGTTGGCGACTTGCGCGCGAATTTTGTAGAGATCATCTTTGAGTAGAACCCGGGCCGCCAGGTTATGCCCGGCAGCACTCAAACCGTCGACGAAGACCTGGCCGGAGGTATCGGTTTCCAGGGTACGGGTATCGCTGACCGTCAGCACCGCGATGTTGAGCGGTGCGAAAGGTACATCAGCCTTGGCTTTCATAGGCTCATCCAGTTGTAGGAGAAACAGCCCGGTGTTATATCACAGCGCCTCATTTTTTCGCCGCCCCCATGGAGACCTGCCATGACCTCGAATACACATTTGCCGCCCTGTTCCATTCTGCTCCTGGCAGGTGGTCGTGGCCAACGCATGGGCGGTCAGGACAAAGGGCTGCTGGAATGGCACGGCGAGCCATTGATTGCCCACTTGCACCGCAAGACCCGTTCACTGAGCGATGACCTGATCATCTCCTGCAACAGAAACCTGGAAAAGTACGCGCCCTACGCCGACCAGCTGGTTCATGACGATGAAGGCGACTTTCCTGGCCCCCTGGCCGGTATTCGCGCAGGCCTGAAGGCCGCCCGCCATACGCATCTGCTGGTACTGCCGTGTGACGTACCACGCATCGACGCCGCGCTGCTCAATAGCATGCGCGACGCCGCCAGCCAGCACCCGGACCAACCGCTGATGCTGCGCCATGGCGAACATTGGGAGCCTCTGCTGTGCATCATCCCCGTGGCACTCTCGGCCGATTTCGACAGTGCCTGGAACGACGGCGAACGCAGCCCGGGTCGCCTGATGCGCAAACTGGGCGCTACCGCCCTGCAATGCCCCGACAATGACCCACGCCTGGCCAACCTCAACACACCAGAACTATTAAGTGTCCACAACACTGTGTCAGACTGACAGGAGAAGGAACTTGCGCTCGCTGTACACGTCTCAAGCTCGGTAACCAAAAGAATTCATATTCGGAGACACACTCATGACTCAACGGCCCCTCGCCACTTTCATGCTCGCACTGGGTCTCGCTACCCTCGCCGGTTGCGCATCGCCTACAGTGATCACCTTGAATGACGGTCGAGAAATCCAGGCTGTCGACGCGCCAAAGTACGATAAGGATTCGGGTTTCTACGAATTCGAACAACTGGATGGCAAGCAGACCCGCATCAACAAGGATCAGGTTCGTACCGTTAAAGAGCTGTAATTTTTGCGGTAACAACCGGATATGGAAAAGCCCGCTTTATGCGGGCTTTTTCGTGGCTGAAGATCAACAGACTCGCTGAACTTCGTGATCACCACTGCAGGGTGATGGTGCTTTCGAATGCTCTTTCCTGGCCGGTGACCGGGTCCACAAACCGTAGCCCCTGAGCGAGCAGTTTCAAAGGATTGGCATAGTCATCCTCAACATCCTTGAGTACCTGCGGATAAAACGGGTCGTTGCAGATGCTGGCGCCCAAGGCTGTCATGTGCACCCGTAACTGATGCTTCTTGCCAGTCACCGGGTAAAGCGCATAACGCCAGAGATCACCGTTCTTCTCCCTGACTTCGACAGCCGTCTCGGTATTGCTGACGCCCGGACCTTCCTGCATGCGGAAAAAAGGCTCGCCATCAATGAGCCGGCTCTTATGGACCAATGGAAATGAGAGTTCGGGCAACGCTCGGGCAATTGCCTCGTAGCGCTTTTCGATTTGCCGCGTAGGAAACAACGACTGATAGGCAGAACGGCTCTGAGGGTTGGCGGAAAACAGCACCAGCCCCGCCGTATGCCGGTCAATGCGATGCAAAGGCACCAGATGCGGGTTATCGAGTCGACGGATCAGTCGTCGCAACAGGGTCTGCTCCACGTATTCACCCGCCGGAGTCACTGGCAGAAAATGCGGCTTGTCCGCCACGACCAGATGCTCATCCGCGTACAGAATCGACTCAACCACCGGGATCGGCTTTTCGTCCGGCACCTCACGGAAATAATGAATCCGCAAGCCTTCCTTGTAAGGCAGATCAAGGGCGATCGGCATTCCGTGACCGTCGAGGACACGACCGCGAGCGATTCTGTCCAGCCATTGTTCACGACCGATGGCGCTGAAGTGTTCGCACAGACAATCGAGTACGGTCTGCCACGGACCAGGCGGCAAGTAGAGCGTGCTGGCCTGGTTGTGTGCAGCAGAAAAAGTTGAAGTGGACATACGAAAGTTCTAACCCTCAATACAGGGCGGCATTATCCAACAGCGGCCGGAACGAACCTAGAAGAGAATCCTCATGCCGGTATCTGCGCGCGCGCTGCCGCTTCGGTGAACTCCTTGAGCCAGCGCAGCACATCGACTGCCTCCCAGCGACCAGGATCATAAAGCGCATACAACAAGCCCTGATAGCCCACGACATCCAGCTGCCGGTGATAACCCGCGCGCTGGAACAAGGCTTCGATTTCGGCGAAACAGGTATTGAAATGCAGTTTATTGAAGGGAGTTTTTCCTTCTGTCACCAAGCCATCCAGACGCAATTCGAGGACTGCCTCGCGCACCACGTCTGCCGACATCCGGTTCACGCTGTTCTTCAATTGTTCGACATTGACCACGATTCATCCCTCTTACGCCCGGACCGCCTGCCCAAACCCGAAAACCAGAGGTACAAGGCAGGCATCACGAATAACTGTATGCGCATACAGTATCCGATCAGTACCGGTAAAGCCAAGGGGATCCATCGCAAAGTTCGACAGCCGGAACAACGCCACCGCAGCAACCGCTTAACGCAGGAACGCCACTACCTGATCGGCACTGAACGGCCAGCCCAACTCAGCGCCAGTATCGACCCGCCGTAATATCGGAATACGCAGACTGTAAGCTTCGAACCATGTTTCGTCGTCCGCAATATCCACCAGTTCCACCAGCAGACCGCGCTCGACAAATTCCATCAGCATGGCTTCGGCGACTTCACAGAGATGACACCCAAGGGTGCCGAACAGCTGACATTCAGGAAGCATGAGCGCTCAACCGAAAAAATTAAGTCATCATTCTAGGCCCGCCCCGAAAAGCCGTCGAGCCATTGAATACTCTACCCTTGGGCCATAACCGCAATGGATCGCGGCAATACGCTGACGCACATCAGTCGCTTTCAATATCCTTTGCGCGATGCTCACAGACTATTTGCCTCTACGCTTGAATTGCCAGCGCCCACCACCGGAGTTTTTTGTGTTCGCTAACCTGTTGATCATCCTCGCCTCCTCCCTGGTGGTGATTGCACTGTTCCAGCGCCTGCGATTGCCACCGGTGCTGGGCTACTTGTGCGTGGGGCTGATCGTCGGGCCAACTGCATTCAACTGGGTGAATGAAAGCGAAGAACTGCCGGACCTCGCCGAGTTGGGCGTGGTGTTTCTGCTGTTCTCCCTTGGTCTGGAGTTCTCCCTGTCGAAAATGCTCGTGTTGCGCCGAGTGGTGTTCGGGCTTGGCAGTCTGCAGGTGCTGTGTTCCGGGATGCTGCTAGGTGGTTTGCTGATGCTGCTCGGCGTGTCGATCACGCCTGCGCTGTTACTCGGCGCCGGCCTGTCGCTGTCTTCCACGGCCATTGTCAGTAAAGAGCTGAGCAGTCTCGGCGAGATTTTCAGCAGTCACGGCCAGAATGCCATTGCCGTATTGCTGTTCCAGGACGTCGTGGCTGTGTTGCTGCTGACCCTGGTGCCCGTGTTCGCTGGCAGCAGCGATCAGGCCTGGTATTGGGCGCTGCCACTGACGCTGGGTAAAACCGTCGTATTGTTCGTCGGCCTGCTGCTGGCCAGTCGCTGGTTGCTGCCGCGGCTGTTCCATGAAGTGGCGGCTGCCCGTTCCCCGGAACTGTTCGTGCTACTGGCGCTGGTGATTGTTCTGCTGACGGCGTGGCTGACGCACCTGCTCGGTCTCTCCCCTGCCCTGGGTGCATTTCTCGCCGGCATGCTGCTGGGGGAAAGCCATTACCGGCATCAGATCGAGGCCGACATCCGTCCGTTCCGCGACATTCTGCTCGGGCTGTTCTTCGTCAGTATCGGCATGCTGATCGACTTGCAGTTGTTCGCCAGCCACGGCCTGCTTATTCTCGGCCTGACCCTGGGGTTGTTGCTGCTCAAGGGCAGCGTCGTTGCGCTGCTGGTCAAATGGCGTGGCAGCGATGGCGAAACCGCCTGGCGCAGCGGCCTGGCATTGGCCCAGGGCGGCGAGTTCTGCTTTGCACTGATGGCACAGATGCAGCAGAACAAATTGATGCCCGCTGATTTTGGCGGCCTGCTGCTGGCGGCGACCTTCTGTTCGATGCTCGTCACGCCGTTGTTGCTGCGCGCCGCCCCCCACATCGCCACACGCCTGCACCGCAAACCCAACGAAGAAGCAAAACTTGAAGAAATCAGCGCGCTCAATGCCGGGTTACACAACCATGTCGTTATATGTGGCTACGGTCGTGTAGGTCAGTCAATCGGACGCGCGCTACGCAACGCGCAGCAACCCTACATCGCACTGGATACTGATCCGGTGCGTGTCCAGGAAGCCGCCGTCGGTGAAACCTGCGTGCATTATGGCGACTCACGCCGCGGTGAACTGCTGGTCGCGATAGGGCTGGAGCGCGCCAGGCTGCTGGTGATCGCCGTGGATCAGAGTGACATCGCATTGCTGATCCTCAAGGAAGCGCGGCGACTCAACGCGACCGTGCCGATTCTGGTGCGCACGCGCGACGACAGCCAACTGGCCGAGTTGAAGGCAGCCGGCGCCAGCGAAGTCGTGCCCGAACTGCTGGAGTCGAGCCTGATGCTCGCCTCCCACGCGCTGATCATGCTGGGATTACCCGCGTATCAGGTACAGGAGCGGGCCGACCAGATTCGGCACGACCGCTATCGCCTGCTGCACGGTTTCTATCCAGGCGCTGACGACGAAGAGACCTAGTCCTGACTGACGGCGCCGATCTTGTGCACCGACAAGTCCGCGCCGTAATACTCTTCTTCCTGACTCAGGCGCAGACCATGGAACGCCTTGATCGCGCCATACACGGCAAAGCCACCGGCCAGCGCCACGACCACCCCCAGCGCGGTGCCGATCAACTGGCTGATCAGACTCACGCCGCCCAGCCCACCCAATGCGCTCTGGCCGAAGATGCCGCAGGCGATCCCGCCCCAGACGCCGCACAAACCATGCAACGGCCAAACGCCCAACACATCGTCGATGCGCCATTTGACTTGAGCCGCAGTGAAGCACCAGACAAACAATGCGCCGGCGATGACGCCCGTGATCAGCGCGCCCACCGGGTGCATCAGATCGGAACCGGCACAGATCGCCACCAGTCCGGCCAGCGGGCCGTTATGCAGAAAACCCGGGTCATTGCGCCCGACGATCAGCGCCGCCACGGTACCGCCGACCATGGCCATCAGCGAGTTCACCGCCACCAGTCCGCTGACACCTTGCAGGGTTTGCGCGCTCATCACGTTGAAACCGAACCAGCCAACGATCAGGATCCACGACCCCAACGCCAAAAAGGGAATGCTCGAGGGCGCGAACGCCACCAATCGCCCTTCGCGATAACGACCATTGCGCGGCCCGAGCAACAACACCGCCGCCAGAGCCAGCCAACCACCCATGGCGTGGACCACCACCGAGCCGGCGAAATCATGGAAGCTGGCGCCAAAGCGCTCCAGCAACCAGGCTTGCAAGCCAAAGTTGCCGTTCCAGATCATGCCCTCGAAGAACGGATAGATGAACGCCACGATCAGTGCCGTTGCGCACAACTGCGGAACGAAGCGGGCACGCTCGGCGATGCCGCCGGAAATGATCGCGGGTATCGCCGCAGCAAAGGTCAGCAGGAAGAAAAACTTCACCAGCCCATAGCCATGATCCGCATTGATCACAGCCGCCGGTTGCATGAAGGTCACCCCATAGGAAATCCAATAGCCTATAAAGAAGTAGGCCAGGGTCGAAATGGCGAAATCGCTGAGGATCTTCGACAAGGCGTTGACCTGGTTCTTTTGTCGAACCGTGCCGACTTCAAGAAAGGCGAAACCGGCGTGCATCGCCAGCACCATGACCGCGCCGATCAGAATGAACAACGTATTGGAGCTATGGACCAGACTGTCCACAGCGCTTTGCAGATTTTCCATGGGGTTGGCAGACCTGAAGGCTAAAAAAGCACCAAAGCAGTTCGCGCAGACAATTCATGCACCAAGTTGCGACTTGCCGGGATCAGCAGATTGATCCCGATGAGCCACTTTGGCGCACAAGGTTGGAACCTTTGCGCGAGTTTTCATTATTTGAGATAAGGTTTTGCTCGAATCCTGCCCAGCAACAGCGCAACGGCGCAGGCAGACGCACCACGACGTAGCAAAAGTTGTACCAGTCATTTGTACTGAACCTTCGCGCAAGGCTCATACTCGAACGTTTCAGAAGTCACTTACGGAGATCCACCCATGGCCAGCATCAAGGCAAAGACTGCTCAAGAAATCCTGATGAACGATTTTCAGACTCTGGTCAGCGACACCGAACGGTTGCTGGAACACACCGCAACGCTGGCCGGCGATCAGGCTGATGAACTGCGCGAGCAAATCCACGACAGTCTGCTGCGTGCGCGCGAAACCTTGAAACTGACCGAAGACTCCCTGCGCGAACGCAGCCAGGCCGCCGTTACCGCCACCGAAGACTATGTCCAGGCCAACCCATGGCAATCGGTCGGGATCGCGGCCGGCGTGGGTTTCCTGCTTGGCTTGCTGGCTACTCGGCGCTGATATGGCGATCGGCGAATCCGGCTCGTCCGCGACGGGCCCAAGCTCCTCACCGCGGCGCCTGGGTGCCGCTTTTCTTGGACTGCTGCATAGCCATGTCGAACTGTTCGGCATCGAATTGCAGGAGCAAAAAGCCCGCACGGTAAGCCTGTTGCTATTCGCAGGCCTGACGCTGGTTTTTGCCTTGCTGTTGCTGGTGGGGTTGTCGACGCTGGTGTTGATCCTGTTTTGGGACACCTATCGACTGGCGGCCATCATCGGGCTCTGTGTTTTCTACACCCTTGCGGCCATTTTCTGTGCGATGCGCTTGAGAGCGGCGATTTTCGATGAATCGTCGCCCTTCCACGGCACCCTGGAAGAGTTGGCCAACGATCGGGAGCGCCTGCTGCCATGAACCTGCCTGAACTGCCTCACAACAGCTCGCGCACCGAAATGCGTAAGGCGCTGATCCGCCTGCGCATGGAAATGCATCGTCAGGAAATCCGCCATGAATCCGCGCAACTGCTGCAACCCTTGCAGCGTGTGCGCGGGATGACGCAAAACCTGCAGGATGGCTTCGGCATCAAACACGCTCCACTCTGGGGCGTGGCCGCCGTCACCTTGCTGGGCTTTCTGACGGGCAAGGGCGCCAAGAGCGGTGGCGTCAGCAGCCTGACTCGACTGGTTCGTCTGGGCACCACGCTGGGGCCATTGATCAAGCTGGTCATGCAAGGCTCTTCGCGTAACCACTAAGGCCGTTATCTGGCTGCATTCTTGCAACATCGGGATTGAATCTCTTTATCGAGGGGTTCAATCCTGCGTGCCTACCCGGTGAACAGGTTTTATCCAATAACAAGACCTGACCAAGGAGGCCTCGTGATCGACGGGCAACCGCTCGCCTGTTTTCAACCCTTCATCGATACCGCCACCGGCCGTATCGCTGGCGTCGAGGCACTGGGAAGATTGCTCCAGGCCGACGGTCAAATGACCTCGGTGGGGCCACTGTTCGCCGACCCGCGAACGCCCGCCATCGCGCTGCGTCGTCTGGATCGCCAGATCCGCGATAACGCGCTGAGCCGTCTGCATGAAGCGCCCTCGGACTGGTTTCTGAGCCTGAACATATCGCCACGCTGGATCAACCGCTTGCGACAGGACCAGGCTCTACCGAGCCTCAAGCAATTGATCAGGCACAACGTCGATCCACAACGCATTGTCTTCGAGATCACCGAATTGGGGGGCGATATTCAGCGCCTGACCGACGTCGTGGCGCGCTACCGACAGGCCGGCGCGCGGATCGCCATCGATGATTTCGGTGCCGGATACTCTCAGCTTGATCGCGTACTCGCGCTGCAACCGGACATCCTCAAACTCGACATGCGCTTGTTCCAGGCCGCTGCGTTAGGTGGACCGAGCAGCGACGTGGTCAAGGCTCTGGCGCAAATGGCGGAGAAAACCGGTTGCTGGATCATCGCCGAAGGGGTGGAAACCGAGGCTCAACTGAGTTTTGCCCTGGAGTGCGGTTCGCGCTACGTTCAGGGTTTTCTGTTCGCCCGGGCACAAGCCGGTTTCTTTGCCTCGGACGCCTTTGTCGAGCGCTTCGCGCAACTGCGTCAGCGCTATGTCCAGCAGAAGCTGGACGAGCGCGGTCGCCTGATGATCATGCGCCAGCAACTCAGCGAGCTGATGACCATCCTGCAAGCATGGGCTCAGGCCCGCGCGCCGCTCAGCGCCTTGCCACAACTGGATGCATTTCCCTGGCTGCTGCGCTTCTACCAATGCGACCGCCACGGCACGCAGCTGACGCCCAACCTTGAGTGGCGCAACAACGGTTGGGAGGCCGACAATCGCTACCTGGGCCACAACTGGTCATGGCGTCCCTACTTCTATCATCTGCTTGCCGAAGGCTGGGATGAGCGAAGACTGACGCTCTCCAATACTTACCGCGATGCCACCAGCAACCAGTATTGCCTCACCGCAGGGCAATTTTTCGACAACGGCGAGCGACTGCTGCTCATCGATATCGACGCCGCCGGGCTGTAGTTCCGCTTGCAGGTCCGGACGCGAACCCGGAAGCTTAAGCAATCAAACACCTGACGGAGAGAACCCGCCTTGGATTGGCAAACCCTGCTTACCCGCGAACGCCTCGGAAAGCCTCTGCACAGCCCGGAAGAACTCGGCCGCAGCCCTTTTCACAAAGACCACGACCGGATCATTTTCTCGGGCGCGTTTCGCCGTCTCGGGCGTAAGACCCAGGTCCATCCGGTCACCAGCAACGATCATATCCACACGCGCCTGACCCACTCGCTGGAAGTCAGCTGCGTCGGCCGTTCGCTGGGCATGCGCGTCGGCGAAACCATCCGCAGCGCCCTGCCTGACTGGTGCGAGCCCAGCGACCTGGGCATGGTGGTGCAATCGGCTTGCCTGGCCCATGACATCGGCAATCCACCCTTCGGCCATTCCGGCGAAGACGCGATTCGCCACTGGTTCCAGCAAGCCGCCGGCCGTGGCTGGCTGGATGCAATGAGCGAAGTCGAACGCAATGACTTCCTCAATTTCGAAGGCAATGCCCAAGGCTTCCGGGTACTCACCCAGCTGGAATATCACCAGTTCGACGGCGGCACCCGGCTGACCTACGCCACGCTGGGTACTTATCTGAAGTACCCATGGACGGCAAAACACGCGGATTCTCTGGGCTACAAAAAACACAAGTTCGGCTGCTATCAGAGCGAATTGCCGCTTCTGGAACAAATCGCCCATAAACTCGGCCTGCCGCAACTCGAGGAACAGCGTTGGGCGCGCCATCCGCTGGTGTATCTGATGGAGGCTGCCGATGACATCTGCTACGCGCTGATCGATCTGGAAGACGGTCTGGAAATGGAGTTGCTGGAGTACGCCGAGGTCGAGTCCCTGTTGCTGGACCTTGTGGGTGACGATCTGCCGGAAACCTATCGCCAGCTCGGTCCACAGGATTCGCGCCGGCGCAAACTGGCGATCCTGCGAGGCAAAGCCATTGAACACCTGACCAACGCCGCAGCCCGGGCCTTTGTCGAGCAACAGGACGCGTTGCTGGCCGGCACGCTGCCCGGTGATCTGGTGGAGCACATGCACGGCCCTGCCAAGCGTTGCGTCCTGAATGCCAAGGACATGGCGCGGAAGAAAATCTTCCAGGACAAGCGCAAGACCCTGCATGAAATCGGCGCCTACACCACGCTGGAAATCCTGCTCAACGCCTTCTGCGGCGCGGCACTGGAACAGCATAACGGGCGAACGCCGTCCTTCAAGAGTCGCCGAGTCCTCGACCTGTTGGGTAACAATGCGCCCGATCCTCACGGCTCATTGCACGCCTCGTTTCTACGGATGATTGATTTCATCGCCGGCATGACCGACAGCTACGCAAGCGAAATGGCGCTGGAGATGACGGGTCGTTCGAGCCACTGATGAGACCTGGGTGATCAGCCATTACGCCGCCTGCAATGGTTGATTTGCCTCTCAAACCCCAAGTGCACTCAACGTTCACCGAATCCCCCTACAACATGCGCTGAGCTAACTGATCGATTATTCGGTTACCTCGCGAAATAATCTCGCTTCCTTCAGCTCGACAGAAGAAGCGTGAATAATCCTATGTTCAAAGACGATCTGCGCATCTTGCTGGTGGAGGATCACCCCTTCCAACTCCGGGCGACTCAATACCTGCTTGAAAGTTACGGTTTCACCCAACTGACCACCACCGACAGTGCCGATGGCGCCTTGCAACAAATGCTCAAGGCTGTACAACCATTTGATATTCTTTTGTGCGATCAATGTCTGCCCGACCTCTGCGGTCTTGATCTGGTCGAATTCGCCAGCCACCGGGGGATGATTAGACAGGCAATACTGTTAAGTAGCCTGACATCCGCTGAACTGGATAAACTTGAAAAAAAGGCCAACGAACACGGACTGCCATTATTGGGGTACTTGATCAAACCGCTGAAACAATCCGAATTTAGAAACTTGTTGACCTTGGCATCATTGTAAAAAATGGCACACCAAACACACTAAAAATTCAGGCAAAACACCACTCACAACTTATAATTAAATACTTCCAACCTCTCGACTAATCATCAACAATCTTCACCCTTCTTCATAAAAAACCTAGTTGATACGTAGTCCCATTCTTCTTCAGCTGTAGGATTGTTCCTATATTGCCGCTGCAGGTCCGTCAGCTCATGCGTCGCCTCAACTATCTGAGCTAAGGTGCGCGCTTTATTTGAGCTCGCATGGGATTTGATTATGAACTCCGTTTTTATTGTCGATGATCACCCGGTTATCCGCCTTGCCGTCAGAATGTTGCTTGAACATGAAGGTTACAAAGTCGTCGGCGAAACTGATAATGGGGTCGACGCCATGCAGATGGTTCGCGAATGCATGCCTGACCTGGTCATTCTCGACATCAGTATTCCCAAACTGGATGGGCTGGAAGTTCTCGCCCGTTTCAACGCAATGAGTACCCGCCTGAAAACATTGGTTTTAACAGCACAATGCCCGACACTTTTCGGTATTCGCTGCATGCAATCCGGCGCATCGGGATATGTGTGCAAACAGGAAGACCTGAGTGAACTGGTCAGTGCTATAAAAGCGGTATTGTCAGGTTACAACTACTTCCCAAGCCAGGCTTTGAATCCTGTTCGCGGTGATGACGCGCGTTTCGCCGACCTGGAACTGTTCAAATCAGTCAATGACCGGGAACTGATGGTATTGCAACTCTTTGCCCAAGGCCGCACCAACAAGGAAATAGCCAAAGGCATGTTCCTGAGCAACAAGACTGTTAGCACTTATAAAAAACGCCTCATGCAGAAACTCAAAGCCAAATCCCTGGTTGAACTCATCGATATGGCAAAACGTAACGCGTTAGTGTGAGAGACAGGATGCCCAGTCGTATAAAGGATTATCTGACACTCATGGCCGCAGGTTTATGCCTGACCGCCTCAGTGGCCGCTGCGCAGACCGTCAGCGAGAACTACACCCTGATGAGTCGCTCGATGGCCGGACACCAGGAAGTCCAACTGGATAAATCACAACGACAATGGATCGAGAATAAACGGGAACTGATCCTTGGCACTTCAGCCCCGGACTACCCCCCTTTCGACCTGACCCTCAGTGGTCACGACTACGAAGGTTTTACCGCCGATTACGCAGGTATCCTTGGCAAAACCACCGGTTTGCCAATCAAGGTTCTGCGCTTCTCATCCCGGGAGGACGCGATCAAAGCACTCGAAAACGGCGAGATCGATTTGCTGGGTACCGCCAATGGATTCGAAGCTCACAACGCTGACATCGTACTTTCCACCCCCTACGCCGTAGACCAGCCGGTTCTGGTGACACGCGAAGGTGAAACCAGATCCTTGACCAATGGCCTGACCGGTCTACGGCTGAGCATGGTGTATCACTATTTGCCACTGGAGGAGGTCAAGGCCATGTATCCGGGGGCGATCATCACGTCCTTTCCGTCCTACCAGAATGCGATCAATGCCGTTGCCTTCGACCAGGCTGACGTTTTTCTGGGTGACACCATTTCTACCCATTACATGATCAACAAGGGGTATCTGAACAACATCCGCATGGCCAACTTCGGCAAACACGAAGCCCACGGTTTCAGCTTTGCCGTGCACAAGGACAACCCGCAACTGCTCGGGATCATCAACGCAATGCTGATGGCCATCCCCACCAGCGAACGAGACAACATTGCCAAGCGCTGGAGTGCCGGCAGTGACATGCTGCTCACCGATCAAAAACTGCAGCTCACCCACAACGAAGAACGCTGGCTGGCGCAACACCCGGTAGTGCGTGTGGTGGTCAATGAGGCTTTTGCGCCGCTGACGTTTTTCGACAGTGATGGCAACTTTCGTGGGGTTACCGCGGACTTGCTCGAGCTGATCAGATTGCGCACCGGTTTGCGCTTCGACGTCCATCGCAGCCGCAGCGATGACGAGATGATCGAGCAGATCAGGGACCAAAAGGCCGACTTGATCGCCGCCCTGCTCCCCAGCGCCCAACGTGAAACGACGTTGAACTTCACCCGCCCCTACCTGCAAAACTCCTTTGTCCTGTTGACTCGCAAGGCCGCCGACAGCCCGACAAGCCTTTTGCAGTTGCGGGACAAACGCCTGGCAATCGCCCAAGGCAATCCCCTGGTGGATTACCTGCGCAGCGAGTTCCCGCGGATCAGGCTGATTGAAACCCCGGACACGTTCAGCGCCGTGGAGTTGCTGGCCGAGGGCAAGGCAGAAGGTGCGGTGAACTCACTGGTGATTGCCAACTACTTCATCTCATCGCAACTCTTCGAGCAAACCCTTCAAATCAGTACCACCATCGGTACCCGGCAGGCCGCGTTCTCCCTGGCCACAAGCCGGGAAGCCAAAGAGCTGAACGCCATCCTCAACAAGGCGCTGCTGAGTATTGCGCCGGAAGAACTGGGCATCATCAACAGCCGCTGGCGCGGCTATTCGGCGTCCTCGCAAAGTACCTGGCGCAACTATCACCGACTGTTCTACCAAATCGTTATCGGTGCCGGGGTGCTGCTGCTGATTTCCGTTGCCTGGAACGCTTACATGCGTCGCCAGATAAAGCAGCGTCAGGCGGCCGAGCGCGCGTTGAACGATCAATTCGAATTCATGCGATCACTGGTCAACGGGACGCCTCATCCCATCTACGTCCGAGATCGTCAGGGACTTCTGCAAAGCTGCAACGACAGTTACCTGGAAGCCTTCTGCGCAAAACGTGAAGACGTCATCGGCAAAGGCGTCATGCAAGCAAACATGAGCAATGCGTTCGAAGCCCGGGAATATCAGGCCGATTACCAGCGCGTCATGGCCGAGGGGATACCGTTGATTCTCGATCGCGCGTTGCACATCGGCGGCCGCAGACTGACGATTTACCACTGGATTCTTCCCTACCGTGATTCGAGCGGTGAAGTGCAAGGCATCATCGGCGGCTGGATCGACATCAGCGAACGGCGGCAACTGTTCGATGATCTGCGCTATGCCAAAGAGTGCGCCGATGAAGCCAACCGAGCCAAAACCACTTTTCTGGCGACCATGAGCCATGAGATCCGCACCCCGATGAATGCGGTCATCGGAATGCTCGAACTCACGCTGAAACGCATCGATCATGAGCACCCGGATCGCCCGGCCATCGATGTGGCGTACAACTCGGCGAAGGACCTGCTGGAGCTGATCGGGGACATTCTCGACATTGCCCGGATTGAATCCGGACGCTTGAGCATGAGCCCTGAACGGGTCAATCCAAGTGAAATCGTGGCCTCGGTGGTGCGGGTCTTCGATGGACTGGCGCGCCAGAAAAGCCTCCAGTTGCTGCTGGAATTCCGCCCTGCCAATCCGGGGTTTGATGTCCTGTTGGACCCGATGCGGTTCAAGCAGGTCTTGTCCAATCTGGTCAGCAATGCCATCAAGTTTACGGAGCAAGGCCAAGTCAGGATCATCGTCGACTTGCACTCGACCGCCGAGCCTGAGCGGGTCCGGATGCTGTTGCAGGTTCACGACAGCGGCATAGGGATCAACGAACAGGATCAGCGGCGGCTGTTCGAACCTTTCGCCCAGGCCGATCACTCCGGGCAGTCAGCCAGAGGCGGTGCGGGGCTTGGACTGGTAATCAGCCGCAGCCTGTGCGAAATGATGGGCGGCAGCCTGCAATTGAGCAGCCAGCCGGGTGTCGGTACTCAAGTCGAGGTGACGTTGCACCTGGCAACACTGCCACTCGAGCAGAAGCCAGAGACTGTTGAAGCGCAAATCCACACCACGACGCCCCCCTTGAATGTTTTGGTGGTCGACGATCACCCCGCCAATCGCTTGCTCATGTGTCAGCAACTGGAGTTTCTGGGCCACCGATTCAGCGTCGCACCGGATGGCCAGGCAGGATTTCAGGCATGGGAAGCCGAGCCGTTCGATCTGGTGATTGTCGATTGCAACATGCCGATCATGAACGGATACGAACTGGCCCGCGCCATTCGCCGACATGAACAAAAAACCCATCGCCCGCCCTGTACCGTCCTGGGTTTTACCGCCAACGCACAACCGGAAGAAATACAACGCTGCAAACAAGCCGGGATGGACGATTGCCTGTTCAAGCCCCTTACCCTGACAGCCTTGAGTCAGTGGGTTGAAGGTATCAGGCCAACCGTCCGCGATCCGGCGTTCAGCCTGCAAGGTCTGCGTCTTTTGACCGGCGCAGATCCGGTATTGGACCAGCGACTGTTAACCGAACTGTTGAACAGCAACCGTCTGGACCGACAAGAACTGCTGGCGCTGTCCCCCTCCAAAGAGCCTCAGCCATTTCTCGACGTCGCCCACAAAATCAAGGGCGCCGCCCGAATCGTCCAGGCGTCCCGGGTGATCGACAGCTGCGAGGCGCTGGAAAAGGCCTGCCATGAAGTATTTCATCACGACGAAGTTGCCGATTGCAGCAAGGCTATAGAGCGCGCCATGCTCGAATTGGAGCAAGCATTGCAGCAACAGATCGGCCAAAACGACAAAAGCAGAATGACAGAGCCTTAACTATGCTTGGACGCTGAGCAGTGTGTTAACCATCATGGAGAGACCTGCAATGCCCAGCCCACTGCGCCCGGATCAACGGCGGTTTCCCCTGCACGTCCATATCAGCGTGATGTTCACTTTCCTGCTGTTGCTGACTGGCGTGGTGCTGGGCCTTTTCAACTACCAGCAAACCACGCAGATCATTCTTTCCAGCAGTGAAAAGCTCTTCAACCGCATCGAGCAGGACGTGCGTCTCGACCTGCACGCCACTTATGAACCGATTCGCCATCTGCTGACCCTGCTGGCGGAATACCCGGCGACCCAGGCACCTGACCTGGAGCAACGCCTGGCGCTGCTCAAACCCTTCAGCCAGTCGCTCAAGGACAACCCCAACCTGGCCTCGTTGTATCTGGGCTATGGCAACGGTGATTTCTTCATGGTTCGGCCCTTGCGAACCCGCGATCTGAAAACGCTCCTCAAGGCACCGGATACTGCGGCTTATCAGGTGTGGAGCATTGAGCGAACAGGCAACAGCGGTCAGGTCCGCTCCCAATCATTGTTTTTCGATCAGGATCTGACCCTCATCAGCCGCCAGGACAACCCCGACGAAACCTACGATCCGCGAATCCGCGCCTGGTATGGCAACGCCCGCAGCGATAGCGATCAGATCACTACCGAACCCTACATCTTTTTCTCCACCCACAATGTCGGCACTACCCTGGCCCGGCGCAGCGGCGAACAGGCCATCATGGGTGCCGATCTGACCCTGGCGGAACTCTCCGCAACCCTGGCCAAACATGTCGTGACGCCCAGTACCGACATTGTGCTGTTCGATGCTGAAGGGAATGCCATCGCGTATCCCGACAGCAGCAAACTGATCATCGACGATCAGACTGCCCGCCTGATCAAAGCCGCCGACCTGAGCCCCGGCCTCGGCGCATTGCTCAACAATCCCCCCGCAGGTAATCGCCTGGATGTCGCCGGTCGTCAGTGGATCGTTGCCCGCAGCCGCATGCAGGAGGGCGGCCCCCAGGGACTGCAACTGGCACTGCTGGTGCCGGAAGATGAGTTACTTGTCGATGCCTACCGCATGCGCTGGCAAGGTGCGCTGATTACCCTGGCCACGCTGTTGCTGTGCCTGCCGCTGGGCTGGCTGACCTCGCGGGTTCTGGTCAATCCCCTGCGCGCGCTAGTGCGCGAGGCGGATGCGGTTCGCAGTTTTGACTTCAACTTTCCAGCCTCACGTCGCTCTCCCGTGCTCGAAGTCGACCAACTGAGTGTGTCGATGACGCGTATGAAAGACACCCTGGCGAGTTTTTTCCAGATCACCGACAGCCTGAGCGCCGAGACCCGCTTCGCCCCCTTGCTGGAACGGGTGTTGTTTGAAACCGTGAAAATCGGCCAGGCCCAGGCCGGCCTGATCTACCTGCGCGAAAGTGATGGCGATCGCATGGAACCCCATGGTCTGATCGTCAACGGCACCTCACAGGCATTGCCGTCATTTGATCTTCGAGGACACGAACTCCAGGCTCCGCAAAGCCCTGCATGGCTACAGCAGCTGTCGAATGCCGACAACGTCGTCACCACGCTTGGTTTTGAACAGGCCGGGGATTTGCAGAAGGTGTTGCATGCGCTGGAATGTCCCCGCGTTCATCTGATCGGCATTCGGCTGCACAATCGTCATAACGAAACCGTGGGCCTGCTGGTCCTGCTGTTGGCCGATACCGGCAACCTGAGCGATCTGGAGAAACTTCGTCCCGACCGCATCGCGTTCCTCCAGGCTGTGTCCGGCGCGGCCGCCGTGAGTATTGAAAGCCAGCGCCTGCAAGCCAAACAAAAACAACTGCTGGATTCCTTCATTCAATTGCTGGCGGGTGCGATTGACGCCAAAAGCCCCTACACCGGCAGTCACTGCCAGCGAGTGCCAGCGCTGACCCTGATGCTCGCTCAAGCTGCCGCTGCCAGCCAGGACCCGGCCTTCAGTGGCTATCAACCCACCGACGATGAATGGGAAGCGCTGCACATCGCCGCCTGGCTGCACGACTGCGGCAAGATCACCACTCCGGAATATGTGGTCGATAAAGCCACGAAGCTGGAAACCCTTAACGACCGTATTCACGAAATCCGCACCCGCTTCGAAGTGCTCAAGCGCGATGCCTGGATCAGCTATTGGCAAGCCATGGCCCTGGGCGGTGACGAGCAGCGCCTGGCCGAACTGCGCAACGCCACGCTGGCGGGGCTGGACGATGATTTCGCGTTCATTGCCCGCTGCAACCTGGGGGGCGAAGCGATGGCCGAGTCCGACCTGCAACGCCTGCGCAGCATCGCCCAACGCACCTGGACCCGAACCCTGGATGACCGGCTGGGCGTTTCCTGGGAAGAGAACCGGCGTCAGGCGCGGACCCCGGCACCGACACTGCCGGTCAGCGAGCCATTGCTGGCGGACAAACCCGAGCACCTGTTCGAACGGCCCGAAGCCGAACTGATTCCGGAGGATAATCCGTGGGGGTTCAAGCTCGATGTGCCGCGCTACAAGTACAACCGGGGCGAACTCTACAACCTGAGCGTTGCCCGAGGCACCCTGACCCGCGAGGAGCGTTACATCATCAATCACCACATGGTGCAGACGATTCTGATGCTCAGCCACCTGCCCTTCCCCGGCCACCTTACCAATGTCGCGGAGATCGCCGGCGGCCACCACGAGAAAATGGACGGCACCGGGTATCCCAAACAGTTGAAGCGCGAAGAAATGAGCCTGCCGGCGCGGATGATGGCGATTGCCGATATTTTCGAAGCACTGACCGCCGCCGATCGCCCCTACAAGAAAGCCAAGTCTTTGAGCGAAGCGCTGGGCATCATGGCCACCATGTGCCGGGATGCCCACATCGATCCTGAGTTGTTCGCACTGTTCATCAACGCGCAAATCTACTCGCAGTACGCCGATCGATTCCTCGATCCCCAACAGATCGATGCGGTTGATCCGGCAAGCCTGCTGGTCAAGGCAGGCCTGGCATGATCAGCAGTCGGTGAGGCGCAGGAAAATCGCCGCTAATTGCTCGATACCGGCCTGATCTGCAGCGGTAAAACGCGCCAGTTTCGGGCTATCGAGGTCCAGCACGCCGATCAGGCGACCGTCCTTGACCAGTGGCACCACCAGCTCGCTGTTCGACGCGCTGTCGCAAGCGATGTGCCCGGGGAACGCGTGCACGTCCTCGACCAACTGGGTCTGCAAGGTGGCCGCCGCCGCTCCGCACACACCCCGACCGAACGGAATCCGTACGCAAGCGATCTGCCCTTGAAACGGGCCAAGCACCAGTTCTTCATTGCGATTGAGGTAGAACCCGGCCCAGTTCAGGTCATCGAGCTGGTTGAACAGGAACGCAGAAAACTGCGCGGCGTTGGCAATGAAATCCCGCTCGTCCGCCAGCAGTGACTCCAATTGCGCCCACAGCATGCCGTAGCCTTCGAGGCCCTGGCCGCTCTTTTGTAAATCGATCATGCCTTGTGCTCCAACAGCTTCAGCCCGACCCAATAGCGAGCAAATTGATACGCGCAACGTCCGTTGCGATTGCCGCGGCCCGTGGCCCAGCGCACCGCGAGGATGTCCAATGCTTCGTCTCGCTGCCACTTAAGGCCGGCCTTGTCGGCGAGTTGACCGATCCAGTGTTCGACGACGTTGAGAAAGTGTTCCTGGGTAAACGGATAGAACGACAGCCACAATCCGAAACGGTCCGACAGCGCAATCTTGTCTTCCACCGCCTCGCTGGGATGGAGTTCGCCGTCAACGCGTTTCCAGTTTTCGTTATCGCTTTCCTTTTCCGGCACCAGGTGGCGACGGTTGGACGTGGCGTACAGCAAAACGTTATCCGGGGCCTGTTCGAGAGAGCCGTCGAGCACGCTTTTGAGTACGCGATAATCGCCCTCGCCCGACTCGAATGACAGGTCATCGCAGAACAGCACGAAACGCTGGGGCAGCTTGGCGATCTGCTCGACCACTCGGGGCAAGTCCGCCAGGTGATCGCGTTCGATCTCGATCAGCCGCAATCCGGCCTTGGCGTGTTCGGCCAGCAAGGCACGAATCAACGACGATTTGCCGGTGCCGCGCGAGCCCCAGAGCAACGCGTGGTTGGCCGGCATGCCATCGAGGAACTGCTGGGTATTTCGCCCCAGTTGCTCCAGTTGCCGGTCGACACCGATCAGGTCGGACAAACGCATGTCGAGGCTGACTTCCAGCGGCAACAGAAACCCGCTGCGCCCCTCGCGTTGCCAGCGCGCGGCAAGGCAATGATTCCAGTCGATAGCTTGCCGAGAGGCAGGCAGCAGCGGTTCGATACGGGCCAAAACGGCATCGGCGCGTTCAAGAAAAGCATTTAATCGGGAATCCACGTCTTCTCCTCGGGCACGTTCACAGTAATGATGGCGATAAAGCGACAAAACACAGCGTTCGGTGTCCGGTTCATCCCTTTGCACAAGGGCTCGCGAGAACATCGGTATCCATGCATGATCGACTATGCTTGAGCAGCGAAGGGAAACGGAAGTGGTTCGACACCCCATGGATATCAAGTTCACCAACCGGCTGTCCTACAAGCAAGCCAGGCTTACCGTGCTGGTCGGTTTCATTCTGGGCACGCTGCTCAGTCTGCTGCAAATCGGCATCGATTATGCCAGTGAAGACGCCTCCATCAACCGCGAAATCCTGTCTTTGCTGGAAATCAGCCACAACCCCGCGTCCCGCATCGCCTACAACATCGACGCCGAACTCGCTCAGGAACTGACCCTGGGCCTGTTGCGCTCGCCGGCGATCATCGGCGCGCAGTTGATCGACAACAACAGTACCGTGCTCGCCAGCGTCAAACGCCCGGAGGTGCAAAGCGGTTATCGGGTGATCAGCGACTTCCTGTTCGGCGCCAACCGACAGTTCGAAGACCGTCTCTACCTGGATCACTTGCCGACCGAATCCCTCGGCACCCTGCGTCTGGACGTCGACACTTATTCATTCGGCAACCGGTTCCTGCGCCGGGCCGAGGTGACCCTGCTCAACGGCTTCGCTCGCAGCCTGCTGCTGACCGGCATCCTGCTGGCGCTGTTCTATGTGATGCTGACCAAGCCGTTGGTGCGGGTCATCCGTGAACTCAGCAGTCGCGACCCGCGCAGCACGGAGTCGACGTCGCTGGAGTGTCCGACGGACCATGAAAACGATGAAATCGGTGTACTGGTCAAGGTTGCCAATCAACAATTCGAAAACATCGCCACCGAAATCCAGCAGCGACGCAACGCCGAAAACCGCCTGACCGACTACCTCGAGCAACTGGAGAACATCGTCTCGGCCCGCACGGCGGAACTCAAGGCGATCAACTCGCGGCTCAGCCAATCCAATCAGGAACTGGAAGTCGCCCGCAGAACCGCCCTGGACATGGCCGAAGCGCGCTCGGTGTTCCTGGCCAACATGAGCCACGAGATCCGCACGCCGCTCAATGGCCTGCTGGGGATGATCGCGCTTTCCCTGGACGGCCCGCTCAATGCCGAGCAACAGCAACAGCTGTCCATCGCCCATGACTCGGGCAAAGTACTGGTGGAACTGCTCAACGATATTCTCGATTTGTCGAAGTTCGATGCCGGCCAACTTGAGCTCGAACATATTCCGTTCGACCTCGGTTCGCTGATCGAGGACACCGCTAACCTGCTATCGCAAAACGCCGCGCCGAGTGTCGAGCTGAGCTGCCTGATCGACCCGCACTTTCCGGCCCTGGTGCTTGGGGATCCGACGCGGGTCCGACAGATCGTCAGCAACCTCTTGTCCAACGCCCTCAAGTTCACCCGTTTCGGTCGCGTCGATGTGCGCCTGTCGACGTTCGAGGACGGCGTCAGAATCGAAGTCTGCGACACCGGCATCGGTATCGCCCAGGACGCCCAGGTCAAGATCTTCCAGCCATTCACGCAGGCGGGTGCCGGCATTACCCGACAATTCGGCGGGACCGGGTTGGGCCTGGCACTGACCTACAACCTCTGCGAAGCCATGCAAGGGCGCCTCACCATCAGCTCGGAAGCAGGCTTCGGCAGCCAGTTCTGTGCGGATCTGCCGCTGCCCAGCCACACTCGCGCCCTTCCCCCGGCCTCTTTACAGGGCAAGGTCATCGCAATCACCGCCGCCCGCAGCGGTCTGGCAGAACTGTTGAAAAGTGTGTTACCCGGCTGGGGGCTCGACTATGAGCAGCGTTCCCTCGATGACTCGTTGCTGGGCCTGAACCCGGATGTACTGATTACCGATTGCCCCGAATGCCTGTTTGGCCTGCGTCCTTCGTGTACAGCGCCCATTCTGCTGGTCACCGCTTATGGCAGTTTCATGCCCAGCGAACAAGCACTTGCCCTCGCCCCCTTACAGCAACAGGCGCGGCCTCTGGCACGCAACGCGCTGTACCAGACGCTGCGGCGAACCCTGCAGCCGGAACTCAACACGATCAACGGTGCCCGGCTCGACGCCCTCTCCCCACAACGACGCGGACGCGTGCTGCTGGTGGAGGACAATCCGGTCAACCAACTGGTGGCCAAGGGGATGCTCGGAAAACTCGGTTGCGAGGTGATTGTCGCCGGTCACGGTGGTGAGGCGCTGGATCAGCTGGAGCAGAGCGAATTCGATCTGGTGCTGATGGACTGCAACATGCCGGTGATGGACGGCTACGAGGCCAGTCGGCAAATCCGTCGTAGCGGACGCTGGCCACAGCTGCCCATCGTCGCCCTGACCGCCAACGCCATGTCCGAAGAGCGCGAACGCTGTCGTGCGGCAGGCATGAGCGATTACCTGGCAAAACCCTTCCGCCGGGAAGAGTTGGCTGCCCTGCTGGACTTGTGGGTCCCTACTACGACAGCGCTTTGATTTGCCCCAAAAGATGATCAAGACCATCGCGCAGATCATTCAGGCGATCCAGATCCACACCGCTGTCGCATAACAGACGGGCCTTGAGCGGCCCGACCTGATCGCGCAAGGCCTTGCCGGTTGGCGACAGGCTCAAATGCACTTCACGTTCATCCCGCGCCGAGCGCTGACGCTGAACCAATTGCAGCTGCTCAAGACGTTTGAGCAACGGTGTCAACGTGCCGGAATCCAGCGCCAGGCGTTCGCCCAACGCCTTGACCGTCGGCTGCTCCGGGGCTGCCTCCTGCCATTCCCACAACACCAGCATCGCCAGGTATTGCGGGTAGGTCAGGCCGAGCTGATCGAGCATCGGCTTGTAGGCGCGGATCACCGCCCGGGAAGCGGCGTACAGCTTGAAGCACAGCTGGCTGTCAAGCTTCAGGGAATCGACTGACAAGGTGTTCATTTGAGCAGGGCTTCGATCTCGCGGGTCAGGTCCTGCGGCTTGGTCGCGGGGGCGAAGCGCTTGACCAGCTGGCCATCCTTGCCGATCAGAAACTTGGTGAAGTTCCACTTGATGCCCTGGGAACCCAGCACACCCGGCGCGCGTTTTTTCAGTTGAACGAACAGCGGATGGGCGTCGGCGCCATTGACTTCAATCTTTTTGAACAGCGGAAAACTGACGCCGAAGTTCAACTCGCAGAACTCGGAAATCGCCCCTTCGTTACCCGGCTCTTGCTTGCCAAACTGGTTACACGGAAAACCCAGCACCACCAGACCTTGATCCTTGTAGGTCTGCCACAACTCTTCAAGGCCTTTGTATTGCGGAGTGAAGCCGCATTTGCTCGCGGTATTGACCACCAACACGGCCTTGCCGGCGAAATCCGCCAGGGTCTTTTGCTCACCCTTGATGGTGGTGCAAGGGATGCTCAGCAGGTTGTCGCTCATGGTTCGGACTCTAAATGAGGGAAGACAAGACAAACATAGCGAGCAATTGAATTGTGTGCAATTTAAATATCCGAAGGGCGATCATCGGATCGCCCTCTGGTTTATTTCCCGCGGGGTACCAGGTCCAGGCACACCGAGTTGATGCAATAACGCAGGCCGGTCGGCGGCGGGCCGTCCGGGAACACGTGCCCCAGGTGCGCATCGCATTTGGCACAGACCACTTCGGTGCGGATCATGCCGTGGCTGACGTCACGAATCTCGACCATGGCGCTGTCGCCGATCGGAGCATAGAAGCTCGGCCAGCCGCAGCCGGAGTCGAATTTGGTTTTGGAGTCGAACAGCGGCTCGTTGCAGCAGATGCAGTGGTAAATGCCATCGACCTTGCTGTCGTTGTATTTGCCGGAGAACGGCCGTTCGGTGCCTTTGAGGCGGCAAACGTTGTACTGCTCCGGATCGAGCATCGCCCGCCATTCTTCCAGGGTTTTTTCCAACTTTTCCATCATCACACCTCAGCAGCTGAAAAAGCCCGATCTGTACCTTTTCCACGGATCGGGCGGCACGTATGATTGCGCCTCGTCAAACGCCAGTCTGGCAGCCAGACCACGCGCATTCAAACGGATTATGGGTGCTGCCTCTCAAGGCGCCAGGCCTGTGTGAATACGCAGGATTCCCAGCACGGTCGTTCATACGCCGCCTGGATCGTTCATTTTCGGGAACACATCGCCATGCAGGTCAGCAAATCGAACAAGCTCGCCAACGTCTGCTACGACATTCGCGGCCCAGTGCTCAAGCACGCCAAACGCCTGGAAGAGGAAGGCCATCGCATCCTCAAGCTGAACATCGGCAACCCGGCGCCTTTTGGTTTCGAAGCGCCGGATGAAATCCTTCAGGACGTCATCCGCAACCTGCCGACTGCTCAGGGCTACAGCGATTCCAAAGGTCTGTTCAGCGCCCGCAAGGCCGTGATGCAGTACTACCAGCAAAAGCAGGTAGAAGGCGTCGGCATTGAAGACATCTATTTGGGCAACGGCGTTTCCGAGCTGATCGTGATGTCGATGCAGGCCCTGCTCAACAACGGCGACGAAGTGCTGGTGCCGGCTCCGGACTACCCGCTGTGGACCGCCGCGGTGAGCCTGTCGGGCGGCAATCCGGTGCATTACCTGTGCGACGAGCAGGCCAACTGGTGGCCGGATCTGGCCGACATCAAGGCCAAGATCACCCCGAACACCAAAGCACTGGTGATCATCAACCCGAACAACCCGACGGGCGCGGTGTATTCGAAAGAAGTCCTGCTGGGCATGCTGGAACTGGCCCGTCAGCACAACCTGGTGGTTTTTTCCGACGAGATCTACGACAAGATTCTGTACGACGATGCCGTGCACATCTGCACGGCTTCCCTGGCGCCAGATCTGCTGTGCCTGACGTTCAACGGTCTGTCCAAGTCTTATCGCGTGGCGGGTTTCCGTTCCGGCTGGATCGCCATTTCCGGCCCGAAACACCACGCCCAGAGCTACATCGAAGGCATCGACATGCTGGCCAACATGCGTCTGTGTGCCAACGTGCCGAGCCAGCATGCGATCCAGACCGCCCTCGGCGGCTACCAGAGCATCAATGATCTGGTATTGCCCAACGGACGACTGTTGGAACAGCGCAATCGCACCTGGGAACTGCTCAACGACATTCCCGGCGTGAGCTGCGTCAAGCCAATGGGCGCGCTGTATGCGTTCCCACGGATCGACCCGAAAGTCTGCCCGATCCATAACGACGAGAAATTCGTGCTCGACCTGCTGCTGTCGGAGAAGCTGCTGGTGGTTCAAGGCACCGCCTTCAACTGGCCATGGCCGGACCACTTCCGTGTGGTGACGCTGCCGCGTGTGGACGACCTGGACATGGCCATCGGACGTATCGGCAACTTCCTCAAGTCCTATCGCCAGTAACCTGCCTGTCACCGTGCGACGCTTGCGCAAGTCGCACGGTGATTGATTCAGCAATATTTCTTTGCGCCCTGCCGAACATCGCTTCTTCAATCGCTGACTGATGACCGTTGAGTGCTCGCGTCTAACAACGGCGGGGCCTATGACGTTAATTGGCTGACAAACGCTTCCCGCATCGACGTCGGAAATGCCCTTCAAACAGCTAGACTGTTGCCGTAGGACACAGTTTGAAATAGTCACCTGGTTGAATAGCCCGGGTCAGCACCTTATATACCCCGCAGTACGCTACATCTTTAGCATGAGGAGATTTCTACAACCATGATGCGCATCCTGCTGTTTTTGGCCACTAACCTGGCGGTCGTGCTGATTGCCAGCATCACCCTGAGCCTTTTCGGCTTCAACGGGTTCATGGCGGCCAACGGGGTTGATCTCAACCTCAATCAGCTGCTGATTTTCTGTGCGGTCTTTGGTTTCGCCGGTTCGCTGTTCTCGCTGTTCATCTCCAAGTGGATGGCGAAGATGAGCACCAGCACCCAAATCATCAGCCAGCCGCGCACACGTCACGAGCAATGGCTGCTGAAAACCGTCGAGCAATTGTCCCGGGAAGCCGGGATCAAGATGCCCGAAGTCGGTATTTTCCCGGCCTACGAGGCGAACGCCTTTGCCACCGGCTGGAACAAGAACGACGCGTTGGTCGCGGTCAGCCAAGGGCTGCTCGAGCGTTTCTCGCCAGATGAAGTGAAGGCCGTTCTGGCCCACGAAATCGGCCACGTAGCCAATGGCGACATGGTCACCCTGGCATTGGTCCAGGGCGTGGTGAACACCTTCGTGATGTTCTTCGCACGGATCATCGGCAACTTTGTCGACAAGGTGATCTTCAAGAACGAAGAAGGCCAGGGCATCGCCTACTACGTGGCAACCATCTTCGCCGAACTGGTTCTGGGCATTCTGGCCAGCGCCATCGTCATGTGGTTCTCGCGTAAACGCGAATTCCGTGCAGACGAAGCCGGTGCACGCCTGGCTGGTACCGCCGCAATGATCGGCGCCCTGCAACGCCTGCGTGCCGAACAGGGGCTGCCGGTGCACATGCCGGACACCCTGACGGCTTTCGGCATTAACGGTGGCATCAAACAGGGGTTCGCCCGCATGTTCATGAGCCACCCGCCGCTGGAAGAGCGCATCGACGCACTGCGTCGTCGGGGCTGAGAGGTTCCGCACTAAAAGAAAAGGCCCGCAGTGATGCGGGCCTTTTTTTGTCTGCTTGATTGTTGCGGTGTTCTCAGGGCCTCTTCGCGAGCAAGCCCGCTCCCACAGGGGAATGCATTTCAAATGTGGGAGCGGGCTTGCTCGCGAAGGGGCCGGCACAAACAATACAAACCTGTTAGCTGGAAACCCGATAAACCCGCTCTTCAAGCCGCGTAACACCGTTTTCCAGGAACTTCCAGCTTTCGCCCAGAACGTCCTGGTCCTCCAGAACCTTCAACTCCCACGAAGCACCGAACAACCGTTGCACTTCGTCATCCAGCACTGCAAAGGGCGGCCCCTCCATTTGTGCCTGGTCGTAATCCAGGGTAATCAGCAGCCCCAGCGAATCCTTCGGCACAATCCGCTTCAGATGCTCGGCGTATTGCTCCCGCATCTTCGGTGGCAAGGCGATCAACGCAGCGCGGTCGTATAGCGCACTGCAATCGGCGACATCGCCGGCCGTCAACGCGAAGAAATCACCACACCAGATCTCGATCGAGCCCGCCCGATAGACAGTAAAGGGGCCTTGGTCGCTGACGTCCGGATCAAATTGATGCTCGTGGAAAAAGTCTTCCACCGCTTTTTCCGACAACTCGACGCCCAGCACCTCGTGACCGCATTTCGCCAGCCACAGCAGATCCAGGCTTTTGCCACATAGCGGCACCAGCACGCGCGAGCCCTCTTCCAGGCCTAGCTGCGGCCAGTACCGTTGCAGATATGGATTCACTTCCGGCAGGTGAAAGCCGATCTGATTCGACGTCCACCGCTTGTGCCAAAACTCCGGCTGCATAATTAATCCCGAAAATTCGATCAAAAGACCCTAAAACTTATATTAGATTTAGATCAATGATCTGACTGAAGATGATGCCATCTTACCCCTCAGGAGCTCATTCATGTTCCCCAGCCTGTACATATCCCATGGCTCGCCCATGTTGGCACTGGAACCGGGCGCCAGCGGGCCCGCCCTCGCTCGCCTGGCTGCAGAATTGCCGAAACCCAACGCCATCGTAATTGTTTCTGCGCACTGGGAAAGCAATGAGTTGATCGTCAGCGGCAATCCCCAGCCTGAAACCTGGCATGACTTCGGCGGCTTTCCGCAGGCGTTGTTCGACGTGCAATACCCGGCGCCCGGCAATCCACAATTGGCCGCAGAGGTTGTCGAACTGCTGAAGAGCGATGGCCTGCCCGCACGCATCGACGCCGAACGGCCGTTCGACCATGGTGTCTGGGTGCCCTTGTCATTGATGTATCCACAAGCCGACATCCCCGTGGTGCAAGTTTCGCTGCCCACCCGCGGCGGTCCGGCCCTGCAGACCCGCGTCGGTCATGCCCTGGCCAGTCTGCGTGAACACGGCGTGCTGCTGATCGGTTCCGGGAGCATCACCCACAACCTGCGCGAACTGGACTGGCACGCAGGTCCGGAAAGCGTCGAACCCTGGGCCCAGGCATTTCGTGACTGGATGATCGAAAAACTCGCTGCCAACGACGAAACCGCGTTGCACGATTACCGTCAGCAAGCACCGAATGCCGTGCGCAACCATCCGAGTGATGAACATTTGTTGCCTTTGTATTTTGCCCGCGGCGCCGGAGGACATTTCAGCGTGGCCCACAAGGGATTCACCATGGGGGCCTTGGGCATGGACATCTACCGCTTCGGATAACGTAAAAAATCACAGTGTGTGGCGGCCAGGTTCAGACGACATCAACCCCGACATGAATCGCGTCGTGCCGCCAAAACTCCAGATCACAATCGATCAACCGCTCATGCTGATCGTAATTGACCCGAGCAATGCGCAACCCCGGACTCCCCACCGACACCCGTAAAGCCGCCGCCGCATCCACCGACAACGCCGTCGGCACAATCTCGAAACGCACCCGCCCGTAATGCAAATCGTAATGCCGCGCATACAGTTCGGTAATCGACTGATTCAAATCGAAATCCAGAATCCCCGGAAAAAACTGCGGATTCAAATAGTGCTCCACATACAACACCAGCCGCTCATCAATCCGCCGTGCCCGGCAAATCTGAATCACGCTCGACAACGCCGGCAACTGCAACCAGGCACAGACCGACGCCGACGCCGGTTGCAACCGCGCTGAAATCACCTCGGTGGATGGCACCCGTCCCTGTGCACTGACCATCGCGTGAAAGTGACTGCGCTGCATCAGGTTGTAGGCCAGGCGCGGTGGCGACACGAACCAGCCACGGCGCTCCTCCCGATAGATCTGCCCCTGGGCTTCCAGCTGCAACAACGCTTCACGCACGGTGATGCGCGTGGTCCCGAACAACTCACTGAGCTTGCGCTCGGCCGGCAGTTTGCTCCCGGGCGCCAACAGGCCATGGTCGAGCTGTTCCTGCAGAACCTGCCCGATGGCTGTCACCGCTTTGGTTGTCTCGATGCGCATCAACGTTACCTATCTGGACTAGACCAGCACTGTTTCGGGGCGGAACCGCGATTCAAATCGGTTCCCTCAACTCCCGACAAGCCTAGGCACTGCACATGACTGACAGATGACAAAGCCGCCGAACGGTTGATCCAGACGCCTGCAATTTCACGGCCAAGTCCTTTTATATCAGCCTATTAGCCATGGTCTACGCTTACTCCGAAGCCTGAGCATTGCAGCTCAAAAAATATAGGCCGACCAGTCGTCGACATCAAAATGTCATCAGGGGCGCCTAAATTGGCTCAGGTATTGCTGACCTAGACCAACACAACCGCAATCGCAGCGTTGAAAACGCCCAAAGGAGCTTCGGATGAAACAGCTTTTCCTGGCCTCACTGTTAGGCTCGACCATTGCCATGTGCACCGCCGCGATGGCGGCTGATACCGATTTGAAAACCCTGGAAGCCGCGGCGAAAGCGGAAGGTGAGGTCAACAGCGTCGGCATGCCCGACAACTGGGCCAACTGGAAAGGCACCTGGGATGACCTGGCCAAGAACTACGGCCTGAAACACATTGACACCGACATGAGCTCGGCCCAGGAAATCGCCAAGTTCGCCGCTGAAAAAGACAACGCCACTGCCGATATCGGTGATGTCGGTGCCGCGTTCGGTCCGATCTCGGTGAAACAAGGCGTTGTACAACCTTACAAGCCAAGCACCTGGGATCAGATCCCGAGCTGGGCAAAGGATAAGGACGGCAACTGGGCGCTCGCCTACACCGGCACCATCGCGTTCATCGTCAACAAAAAGTTGCTGCACGGCTCCGACGCTCCGACCAAATGGGCTGACCTCAAGGACGGCAAATACAAAGTTTCCATCGGTGATGTAAGTACCGCGGCCCAAGCGGCCAATGGCGTTCTGGCTGCCGCGCTTGCCAATGGTGGCAATGAGAAAAACCTCCAACCGGCGCTGGATCTGTTTTCCGAGATCGCCAAGCAAGGCCGCCTGTCGATGGCCAACCCGACAATTGCCACCATGGAAAAGGGTGAAATCGAAGTCGGCGTGGTCTGGGACTTCAACGGTCTGAGCTACAAGGCCAAAATGGTCAACCCGGATGACTACACCGTGCTGATTCCATCCGATGGCTCGGTGATCTCCGGTTACACCACCATCATCAACAAGTACGCCAAGCACCCGAATGCCGCCAAACTGGCCCGCGAATACATCTTCAGCGACGCCGGCCAGACCAATCTGGCACGCGGCAACGCCCGTCCGATCCGCGCCGAGCATCTGACACTGCCGCCTGAGGTTCAGGCCCAGTTGCTGCCTAACGAGCAGTACAAAAAGGTCACGCCGATCAAAGACGCCGACGCATGGGAAAAGACCTCCAAAGCCCTTCCTCAGAAGTGGCAGGAAGAAGTCATCGTCAATATGAAGCAGTAATGCGGTAGATCCCATTTGGAGATCTGATGGAGATCCAATGTGGGAGCGGGCTTGCTCGCGAAGGGGCCATAACATTCACCATCCGTGGTGACTGTTGCAACGCCTTCGCGAGCAAGCCCGCTCCCACAGGGGGTTGGTTGCGTTCTTGAATCATCTGTTTGCGGAGTCATCGCCCTATGAAGCACAACGTCATCCTTGTCGTGCTCGACGGCCTCAATTACGAGGTCGCCCGTCACGCCATGGGGCACCTGCAGGCTTACGTTGGCGCAGGACGCGCGGCGCTCTACAAACTGGAGTGCGAACTGCCGGCCCTGTCCCGACCGCTTTACGAGTGCATCCTGACCGGCGTCACGCCGATCGACAGTGGCATCGTTCACAACAACGTCTCACGCCTGTCCAACCAGCGCAGCATCTATCACTACGCCAGCGATGCCGGCCTTGTAACCGCGGCCGCGGCCTATCACTGGGTCAGTGAGTTGTATAACCGTTCGCCGTTTGTGGCCGCGCGGGATCGTCACACCGACGCCCCGGACCTGCCAATCCAGCACGGTCATTTCTACTGGAGCGATCACTACCCGGACTCGCACCTGTTCGCCGACGCCGAAAACCTGCGTCTGCGTCATGCGCCGAACTTTTTACTGGTCCACCCCATGAACATCGACGACGCCGGGCACAAGCACGGCCTCGACACTCCGCAATACCGCAACAGCGCCCGCTCGGCCGACATTATTCTGGCCGACTACCTGCACACCTGGCTCGACGCCGGGTATCAGGTGCTGGTGACCGCCGACCATGGCATGAACAACGACCGCTCCCACAACGGCCTGCTGCAGGAAGAACGCGAAGTACCGCTGTTCGTCCTCGGCGACGCTTTCAGCTTCAATGCCAACGCAGCACCGAAACAAACTGAAATCTGCGGCACCGTCTGCGAACTGCTGGGCGTGGCCCACGACAAACCTGTGTGCCGGGAGCTGCTCAAGTGAACACCATGACGCGCGGCAAATGGCTGGCAGCCTTGTGTCTGGTGCCTTTTGCACTGTTCTTTATCGTGTTCCAGATCGCACCGCTGTCCTGGGTGATGATCAACAGCCTGCAATCGGAAGAGTTCGGCTGGGGCATCGCCAACTTCACCAGGATCTTCAATTCGAAGTTCTATCTGCAGGCGATCCAGTTCAGCCTCGAGATCAGCTTCTGGTCAAGCGTGTTCGGGATCATCATCGCGGTACTCGGCGCCTACTCCCTGCGCCGGGTCGACTCGAAGCTGCGCAACTTCGTCAACGCCTTCGCCAACATGACCAGCAACTTTGCCGGCGTGCCTTTGGCCTTCGCGTTCATCATTCTGCTGGGCTTCAATGGCAGCTTCACCATCATGCTCAAGCAGGCCGGGATCATTCAGGACTTCAACCTGTATTCGAAAACCGGGCTGATCATTCTCTACACCTACTTCCAGATTCCGCTCGGCGTGTTGCTGCTCTACCCGGCCTTTGATGCCCTGCGCGAAGACTGGCGTGAATCCGCCGCGCTGCTCGGCGCCAACGGCTGGCAGTACTGGCGGTACATCGGTTTGCCAGTGCTGACCCCGGCGCTGCTCGGTACCTTTGTGATCCTGCTGGCCAACGCCCTGGGCGCGTACGCCACGGTATATGCCCTGACCACCGGCAACTTCAACGTGCTGACAATCCGCATTGCGGCGATGGTTTCCGGCGACATTTCCCTTGACCCGAACCTCGCCAGTGCCCTGGCTGTGGTGCTGGTGGCGTTGATGACCCTGGTGACCATCGTGCATCAGCTGCTGTTGAAGAGGAGCTACCATGTCTCGCGCTGAACTGGGCCCCGTCGGCATCTACCACCGGGTGGTGGTGTATTTGTTGTTTGCCATACTGTTGCTGCCGTTGCTCGGGACGCTGATCTACTCGATCGCCAGCAGTTGGTCAGCGACCATTATGCCCAGCGGCTTCACCGTTAAATGGTACGTGGAGCTGTGGAGCGATCCGCGGTTTCTCCATTCGTTCGGCCAATCGCTGCTGGTCTGCGTCGGCGCGCTGATTCTGTCGGTGGTGCTGATTCTGCCGTTGCTGTTTGTGGTGCATTACCACTTCCCGAAACTCGATGCGCTGATGAACATCCTGATCCTGTTGCCCTTCGCGGTGCCGCCGGTGGTGTCGTCGGTGGGTCTGTTGCAGCTTTACGGTTCCGGGCCGTTCGCGATGGTCGGGACGCCGTGGATTCTGATCGGTTGCTACTTCACCGTGGCGCTGCCGTTCATGTACCGGGCAATCACCAACAACCTGCAAGCGATCAACCTGCGCGACCTGATGGACTCCGCCCAACTGCTCGGCGCCAGCACCTGGCAAGCGGCGTTCCTGGTGGTGCTGCCAAACTTGCGCAAAGGTTTGATGGTGGCGTTGCTGCTGTCGTTCTCGTTCCTGTTCGGTGAGTTCGTGTTCGCCAACATCCTCGTCGGCACCCGCTACGAAACCCTGCAGGTCTACCTCAACAACATGCGCAACAGCAGCGGCCACTTCACCAGTGCGGTGGTGATTTCCTACTTCTTCTTTGTGCTGGTTCTGACCTGGGCTGCCAATATCTTGAACAAGGACAAAAGCGAATGAGCTATGTCAGCGTCCAACACCTGCAAAAAAACTATTCAGGCACCACTGTATTCAGCGACATCAACTGTGAAATCCATAAGGGCGAGTTCGTCACTCTCCTCGGCCCGTCCGGTTGCGGCAAGTCCACACTGCTACGTTGCATCGCCGGACTGACCTCGGTGGATGGCGGCAAAATCCTGCTCGATGGCGTCGACCTCGTGCCGTTGAGCCCGCAGAAGCGCGGGATCGGCATGGTGTTCCAGAGCTACGCACTGTTTCCGAACATGACCGTTGAACAGAACGTCGCCTTTGGATTGCGCATGCAGAAGGTCAATGCCGACGATAGCCACAAGCGTGTTGCCGAAGTACTGAAACTGGTGGAGCTCAACGACTTTGCCGCGCGTTATCCGCATCAACTGTCCGGCGGCCAATGCCAACGAGTCGCCCTCGCCCGCTCGTTGGTGACCCGGCCTCGTCTGTTGTTGCTGGATGAACCGCTGTCGGCCCTGGATGCGCGGATTCGCAAGCACTTGCGCGAACAGATCCGTCAGATCCAGCGCGAACTCGGCTTGACTACGATCTTCGTCACTCACGATCAGGAAGAAGCCCTGACCATGTCCGACCGGATTTTCTTGATGAATCAGGGAAAGATCGTACAAAGCGGTGACGCCCAGACCCTTTACACTGCGCCCATCGACTTCTTTGCCGCAGGTTTCATCGGCAACTACAACCTGCTGGACGCCGACAGCGCCACAAAGCTGCTGCAGCGACCGATTACCCACCGCATCGCGATTCGCCCGGAAGCCATCGAGCTGAGCCTGAACGGCGAACTCGACGCGCAAATCCGCAGCCATAGCCTGTTGGGCAACGTGATTCGCTACCGGGTCGAAGCCCGGGGCGTGGAATTGGTGGTGGATGTGCTGAACCGCTCGGCGGCCGATTTGCATCCCGATGGTCAGCGTCTGGCGCTTTCCATCGATCCGACGGCTCTGTGTGAGGTAGCCTGATGACTTTGCTGATGTTGAAGAGAGAACCGCACTGATGGCCCTGGCAATTTTTGATTTGGACGAAACCCTGATCCATGGCGACTGCGCCACCCTCTGGAGCGAGCAAATGGGCCGCCTGGGTTGGGTCGATCCCGAGTCGTTCATGCGTCAGAACAACGAACTGATGGACGCCTACAGCCACGGCAAACTGCGGATGGAGGAGTACATGACCTTCAGTCTGGAGCCGATGATCGGGCGCACACCCGAAGAGGTCGACCATTTGGTGGGGCCTTGGGTGGAAGACTTCATCGAGCCGATCATTTTCAGTGACGCCACCAAAGCCATTGCGGCCCATCGCAAGGCTGGCGACCGGATTTTGGTGATTTCAGCGTCGGGCACGCACCTGGTGAGGCCGATTGCCGATCGTTTGGGCATTGACGAGATTCTCGGCATCGAGCTGGAAGTTGCACACGGGGTGTATAGCGGCAACACCGTTGGCACGCTGACCTACCGCGAAGGCAAGATCACGCGTTTGCTGGAGTGGCTGGATGCGGAAGAGGAAAACCTCGAGGGCGCCAGTTTCTACTCCGACTCACGCAATGATTTGCCGTTGCTGCTGAAGGTGGATTTCCCGCATGTGGTGAACCCGGATCCGGTGCTGCTCGAACACGCCGAAAAATCCGGCTGGCCGATCCATCTCTGGAAGTAAAAGCAAAAGATCGCAGCCTCGCTTCGCTCGACAGCTCCTACAAATGGATTACTTACACCTGTAGGAGCTGTCGAGCGAAGCGAGGCTGCAATCTTTTGACAGCCAACCCGATTTCAGGTCAGGCTTTCGTCGATTACCAACACCAACTTTCCCGACACCTTATTAGTCGCCAACTCCGCAAACGCCGCTTCGGCGTCCTTGATCGGGAAGGTCTTGGCCAATTGCGGGCTTAAACGCCCTTCGGCAAACAGCGGCCAGACATGCTGGCTGAGATCACTGAACAGATCCGCCTTGAACTGCTCGTCGCGACTGCGCAAAGTCGAACCCAGCAGTTGCACACGCTTGGCCAGCACCTGCGCCAGATCCAGCTGCGCCTCACGACCGCCCATCAGGCCGATCAGCACCCAACGGCCATCGAGCGCCATCAGTTTCAGATTCAGCGCGGCGTAGTTGCCGCCCACCGGGTCGAGAATCACATCGAACGGCCCCAGGTCACTCAAGCTGTCCAGATCCCTGTTGCGCACGATCCCACCTTGCGCCCCCAGCGCTTCGCAGTAAGCCAGACGCTCGGCAGAGCCGACGCTGACCCAGCACGGGTTACCAAACGCCTTGCACAGCTGAATGGCAGCTGAACCGATTCCACTTGCTCCGGCGTGCAACAGAACTTTCTCACCCGGCTTGAGCGCAGCCAATTGAAACAAATTCAGCCAAACGGTTGCATACACTTCTGGCAACGCTGCCGTCTCAGCCAGGGACAAACCTTCGGGAACCGGCAACACATGCCGTCCGTCGACAACTACCTCCTCGGCCATCCCGCCCCCGGCCAGCAAGGCGCAAACCCGATCCCCGACTTGCCAGGACGAACCAGCCCCCACCTCGCTGATTACCCCCGAACACTCAAGACCCAGTACCTGACTGGCTCCCGGCGGTGGCGGATAAAGACCCGCCTTCTGTAACAAATCGGCGCGATTGAGACCCGCAGCCGCCACTCGAATCCGAACTTGTCCTACATCGCATGTAGGACTGGGCTCTTCAAGCCACTCCACTCGACCTTCAACGCCTTGCAATGCTTTCACAGTGCCTCCATAGTGAGTCTGGACTGAGCCCGTAGCTGTAGCGCCGGGCTTTCTTGCATTATGCGACCGGCCCTGGGGCCTATACGAAATCTAGCAGGCAGTTTTCGTATAGAACCTGGTGGTACCGGCGACTTCAAAGACGGCCTAATATGCGTGATCAATTGTCCCCGCGTCGAATCAGCATGAAGCATTTTTTCCCCAGCACCGCCCTAGCCCTATTCATTGGTATCGGTCTGTTGCCGATGTCGACCAATTCGTTTGCAGCCAATAGCTGGGACAAGCTTCAGCCTGATCGTGACGAAGTGATCGCCAGCCTGAACGTCGTCGAGTTGCTCAAGCGCCATCACTACAGCAAGCCCCCGCTCGATGACGCGCGCTCCGTGATCATCTATGACAGCTACCTCAAACTGCTGGACCCGTCGCGCAGCTACTTCATGGCCAGCGACATTGCCGAATTCGACAAGTGGAAAACCCAGTTTGACGACTTCCTCAAAAGCGGCGACCTGAATGCCGGGTTCACCATCTACAAGCGCTACCTGGACCGCGTCAAAGCGCGTCTGGACTTCGCCCTTGCCGAGCTGAACAAAGGCGTCGACAAGATCGACTTCACCGCCAAGGAAACCTTGCTGATCGATCGCAAGGACGCCCCTTGGCTCAAGAACACCGCAGAGCTCGACGACCTGTGGCGCAAACGCGTCAAGGACGAAGTCTTGCGGCAGAAGATCGCGGGCAAGGACTCCAAACAGATTCAGGAAACCTTGACCAAGCGCTACAAGAACCAATTGGCGCGCCTGGACCAGACCCGTGCGGAAGACATTTTCCAGGCGTACATCAATACCTTCGCCATGTCCTACGACCCGCACACCAACTATCTGTCGCCGGATAACGCGGAGAACTTCGACATCAACATGAGCCTGTCCCTCGAGGGCATTGGCGCCGTGTTGCAGAGCGACAACGACCAGGTGAAAGTCGTGCGCCTGGTGCCTGCCGGCCCGGCCGACAAGACCAAACAGGTCGCACCGGCCGACAAGATCATCGGCGTTGCCCAGGGCAACAAGGAAATGGTCGACGTGGTCGGCTGGCGCCTGGACGAAGTGGTCAAGTTGATCCGTGGGCCGAAAGGCACCGTGGTGCGCCTGGAAGTGATCCCGGCCAGCAATGCGCCGAACGACCAGACCAGCAAGATCGTCCCGATCACCCGTGAAGCGGTGAAGCTTGAAGACCAGGCGGTGAAGAAGTCGGTCCTCAACCTGAAACAGGACGGCAAGGACTACAAGCTCGGCGTCATCGAGATCCCGGCCTTCTACCTGGACTTCAAGGCTTTCCGTGCTGGCGATCCGGACTACAAGAGCACCACTCGCGACGTCAAGAAACTGCTGACCGAGTTGCAGAAAGACAAGGTCGACGGCGTGGTCATCGATCTGCGTAACAACGGCGGCGGCTCCCTGCAGGAAGCTACCGAGCTGACCAGTCTGTTCATCGACAAAGGCCCGACCGTTCTCGTGCGTAATGCCGATGGCCGGGTCGATGTGCTGGAAGATGAGAACCCGGGGGCCTTCTACAAAGGGCCTATGGCGTTGCTGGTCAACCGCTTGTCTGCTTCAGCTTCGGAGATTTTTGCCGGCGCCATGCAGGACTATCACCGCGCGTTGATCATCGGCGGCCAGACCTTCGGTAAAGGCACCGTGCAGACCATTCAGCCGCTGAACCATGGCGAACTGAAACTGACCCTGGCCAAGTTCTACCGGGTTTCCGGCCAGAGCACCCAGCATCAGGGCGTACTGCCGGACATCGATTATCCGTCGATCATCGACACCAAGGAAATCGGCGAAAGCGCACTGCCTGAGGCCATGCCGTGGGACACCATCCGCGCGGCCATCAAGCCTGCGGTTGACCCGTTCAAGCCGTACATTTCGCAGCTCAAATCCGAGCATGACGTACGCTCGGCCAAAGACGCGGAGTTCGTGTTCATCCGCGACAAACTGGCCCTGGCGCAGAAACTGATGACGGAAAAAACCGTCAGCCTCAATGAAGCTGATCGTCGTGCCCAACACGCCGATATCGAAGCCAAGCAACTTGTCATGGAAAACATCCGTCGCAAGGCCAAGGGTGAAGAGCCGCTCAAAGAGCTGAAGAAAGAAGACGAAGACGCCATCGCGGCCGAGCCAGACAAGACCAAACCAGAAGACGATGCTTATCTGAGCGAGACCGGGCGGATTCTGTTGGACTACCTGAAACTCAATACCGCGGTAGCCAAGCACTAAGTTGTTACAAGCAAGATGATGGCAATTTAATGCTGACGCTCTCCGGAGCGTCATCATACAGTCATCATTCTGTCGTGAAATAAAGGACTGGGAGCCCCTCTTTATCCAAGAGAGTGCTCCCAGTCCTTTTTTTATCGCCAGAGAAAGCCATGACCACCACAGAACAGCTGAGTGCCTTGAGTTCCATACTGGCTCAAAGCGGTTTGCACAGCTTGTTCCAGCCGATCATTTCCCTCTCTGAGCGACGTATTGTCGGTTACGAAGCCCTCAGTCGCGGGCCCTCCAACAGTCCGCTGCACTCCCCCCTCGCACTGTTCGCCGTGGCCCGCCAGGCCGGCCGCCTGAGCGAGCTGGAAATCGCTTGCCGTCAAAGCGCCTGCCGACGTTTCAATGAGCAGCAACTGCCCGGCAAACTGTTCCTCAACGTTTCCCCTGAATCCCTGCTCGAAGCCGCCCACCAACCCGGTCGCACCCTGCAACTGCTGCAGGATTTCGGCATACCGCCAAGTCAGGTGGTGATCGAACTGACTGAACAGACCCCGACCGACGATTTCGAGCTGCTGCAAACCGCTCTACATCACTATCGAGCGATGGGGTTTTCCATTGCTCTGGATGATCTGGGCGCGGGCTATTCGAGTTTGCGGCTGTGGTCTGAATTGCGCCCGGACTACGTGAAGATTGATCGACACTTCATCGACGGCATTCACCAGGACGCCCTCAAGCGCGAATTCGTCGGCTCGATCCTGCAAATTGCCAAGGCCTCACGGGCACAAGTGATCGCAGAAGGTATCGAGCTGCCGGAAGAACTCGCGGTATTGACCGAGATGGGCGTGGACCTGGTTCAGGGTTATCTGCTCTGCCGCCCCCAGGAACATCCACCTCGTGATGCCCGAGCCCTGATGCCCAAACGGGAAAGCACAGCGGTGGCGTTAAATGATGAAGTCAGCGACCTTAGCGCTTTGCTCAACGACCAACCGGCAGTGGGTCGCGATACACCGACCGCCACGGTGCTGGAAGCCTTTCGCCGCCAGGCCAACCTGAACTCCCTGGCAGTACTCGACGAGCAAGGTCAGCCCTGCGGCATCGTCCACCGGCATTCGCTCTCCGATGCACTGCTCAAGCCTTTTGCCACCGACCTGTTCGCCCGCAAGCCGATCAGCCGCTTGATGAGCGATGACTTCCTCGCCGTTGAGATGAGCCAGTCGTTGCAACAAGTGAGTCGCCTGATCACCAGCCGCGCACGACAGCGCATCGAAGAAGACTTCATCATCACTCTCAACGGCAGTTACCTGGGATTGGGCCGAGTGATCGACGTACTCAAACTGATTACCGAACTGAAGATCCAGCAAGCCCGTTACGCCAACCCGCTGACCCTGCTGCCAGGCAACGTGCCGATCCAGCAATGCCTGACGCGACTGCTGCAACAGCAACGGGAATCGGTGATCTGCTACGTCGACATCGACAGTTTCAAACCCTTCAACGACATCTACGGCTACGGCCGTGGTGACGAAGTCCTGCTGTGCCTGGCGCAATGCCTGAATGATCGCGTCGACCCGTCCCGCGACTTTGTCGGCCATATCGGCGGCGATGACTTCCTGCTGGTACTCGGCCCGGAAGACTGGCGCAAACGCTTGAACCAACTGCTGGACGACTTCCAGAGCCAATGCCGACGCTTTTATCGCAGCGAACATCTGGAAGCCGGCTGCTTCATTGCTCCAAACCGTCAGGGTGTGCGCCAGGAGTTTGCGTTGCTGTCACTGTCGATCGGCGTGGTGCATTTACATCCACAGGCCTGTGGACAACTCGATGCAAGCCAGTTGGCGGAGATGGCATCGCAAGCCAAGCATCACGCGAAGAATGTGCCGGGGTATAGCGTGCATGTGATTGATAGTCTGGCGGTGCCGGGTGAGGGTTTGCTCGTAGGACAGCGGTGATTGATCTGACGCCTTCACGAGCAAGTTCTGCCAACTCAGATTGAGGGCGGTGCCTCGGAACCGCGAGCCGCCAACTCTTTCAGCTTGAGCTCAGCCAACGGATGCCCGGCCTTCGCAGCCATCTCCCAAAACCGCGCAGCTTCAACCGCATCCGGCGCCTTGCTCGGCGTTCCGGCGAGACTGATCATGCCAACTTGATACGCCGCCTTGCCATCCCCCGCCAACGCCGCCAGGCGCAGCAATCGAACACCTTCCTCACGAGCCCCTAGACCGACGCCGCGAAAGGTCAGGATGTGCCCATAGAAGCTCTGGGCGCCGACATCACCCAGGTTCGCCATGCGTGCGAACTGGCCTTCGAGCCAGCTCCAGCCACGCGGCTGACGCACAAACCATGACCAGTGAAACAAGCGGCGAGCCAGCCAGTAGCTGGCCCGCGCCTTGAGTTTTAAAAACACTCAGGCCTCCGCAGATTCCGGGTACTCATACTCGAACACCCGCACCACTTCCGAGGCATGCCAGGACGCTGCGGCCACCCCATCGGACGGCCCGGAGAAACGCCCCAGACGCTCGACACACTCAAAGAACCCGGTACGCGGCAGGCGACTGGCGCCCTGGCTGATCACCAGCGAACTGCGCAGTGGCTGCTCGGCCTTGGCGTCCAGCGCGGCCAGATGCTCCAGGGCCGCTGTGAGGGTCAGCATGGCCGGCGTCGGCAATTGCAAACGCTCCAGCAGCGCCCGATAGGTCAAAAGATGTCGCTGACGGCGCGCCTGATCCAGTTCGCCCAGCAACCCGTCCCAATGTTGACGACTGATGCGTACGCTCACGATTCATCCCTCCACCCTGGCACCGTCAATTCCCAGGCCAGGCTGCGGCGAATCGCAGCGTCGGGCAGACGCTCGCCACTTTCGATCAAGGCCAGATAAGACGGGCTGATGCCTACCGTGCGGGCCAACGCCTCGATGGCGATGCCCTTCCCTTCGCGCAAACTGCGTAGTTGATCCAGACCCGGAAGAATCTGGTCTGGTGTTGCCGCCTGACGCTCTGGGGCGACCTGCGGCGGTTGTTCATTGATGCCTGCTGCTTTCAGTAGAGCCTGATATTGAGCCCATGGCAGAACCGCATACTCGGGCTCTCCTTCGCGTGTAATTATCTGAATATCCATGACTACCCCGTAGGACAACAACACTTAGCGAGTCGGCACTTTTCCCTAGAAGTGTAATCCTAACAGCGGCCAAGGTCGCGGGGGTATCAATCTATGGATGAGACTGAATCAGTTCAGTTTTTTTTCGGACCCTGAAGTTGAAGTTGATCCGGGGTATCGGGCAGGCGTTCAACCACTGCAAGCTTTTCCGGCAACTGACGCTTGCGCCAGGCGCGGAAGGCGTTGAGCTCATCGTCGAGAACTTTCATCAGCCAGGCCAGCACCGCGATGTCATCGAGCATGCCGAACACTGGAATGAAGTCCGGAATGGCATCCAGCGGACTGAGGAAGTACATCAGGCCTGCCACCACCGAAATCAACGCTTTGGGGCTGATAGCCCGATACTCACCGCGCCAGTAAGCCAGGCAGAGTGCCTGCAACAGGCGTAGATCATCCTTGAGCTTGCCCAGCCGGTTACCCTGGCTGGCACCTTTGCTGGCTACCGCGAAGAGCAAGGTCGGCAAACGTCCACGCGCGAGCAGGCGTCCGGCCAGAGGCAGGAAACGAGCGAAATTCCAGGGTGTTTTCATTTATTCCTCCCACTGAAATGTTATCCACACAAATTGTGGATAACCTTGTGAACAGAGCTGCTTTTCACGGCTGAAAGCCCCGTTTCATAAGGGCCCAACTCAGATCGGGCGTTTTTTACTCACATAAAAAAACCCAAGATTTCATTGACTTGGCGCTCTGGCGCGGCTAGCACGGGCGCCCTCAATGGCTATGACTCCAGCCTACAGCATCCGTTCGCTTTGTTAACCTTTGCTGAACGCCAGATGCAACAACGCCCCGCATAAGCGAGGCGTTGTTTTAGAGCAGACGCTGATTACTTGGCAGGAGCGTCTTGTTTTGCTGGATCCTTGATCGCCAGCAGTTCCAGGTCGAATACCAGCACCGAGTTGGCTGGAATCGCCGGGCTTGGGCTTTGGGCGCCGTAAGCCAGTTCGCTAGGGATGTACAGTTTGTACTTCTCGCCAACGTGCATCAGTTGCAGGCCTTCGACCCAACCCGGAATCACACCGCTGACCGGCAGATCGATCGGGCTGCCACGCTCGACGGAACTGTCGAAAACGGTGCCGTTGGTCAGGGTGCCGGTGTAGTGAACGGTCACTACGTCGGTCGGCTTAGGCTGTGCGCCATCGGCTTTTTTGACCACTTCATACTGCAGGCCCGAAGCGGTGGTGGTTACACCGGCTTTCTTGGCGTTGTCTTCGAGGAATTTCTTGCCGGCAGCTGCCGACTCTTCGCTCATTTTGGCCATACGCTCTTCAGCACGCTTTTGCAGTGCTGCGAAGGCTTCGACCAGTTCGTCATCCTTCAGCTTCTGTTCTTTCTTGCCGACGGCATCTTCGATGCCTTGGGCTACGGCTTTGGAGTCCAGATCATCCATGCCTTCCTGAGCCAGGCTCTTGCCCATGTTCAGGCCAATCCCGTAGGAAGCTTTTTGCGCCGGGGTTTTCAGCTCTACGCTGGTCTGCGAATCACAACCCGCAAGTACCAGGCTAACCAGGGCCACCGCCGCCGCCAACCGATGCTGTTTCATGCTATTTCCTTGTTCATGCGCCTAAAGGGCAATCGAGTAAAGCCGCGAGCTTATCAGGCGGCCACGACCAATGGCTACCGGCATGAGAGCAGGAAACTTCTGATAAGTTCAGGTGTTTTAACGCATTTCGGGAACGGACTGATGAAGCTTCTGTCATCTTGCGCTCACAGAGACCGATACCGGATCCCCCAACGTCTGGCGTAATGGCCACTTGCCGCACCTCAGGCACTGAGGCATAAGGAAGCTTCAAATCGACAAGGATGTTTATCTTGCGCCTCTTCTTTCGCTTGCTGGTTCTGTTCGCAGTCCCGCTGGGGCTGGGCCTCGCCGTGGTTCTGTACTATGTCGCCAACCCGAAACTGCCGGTCTGGTCACCCGTGCAGCAGGTGCATTACCTGGAGCAATGGAGCGCCAGTGACCGCGAGACTTACTACTTCACGCCCCAGGGCACTCAGGTCAAAGGCTTGCGCTATGACTGGTTCAAGGCCCTCGAACTGCCGTTCTCGCAACAGCGATTCGCCGCCCCCGAATACCTCGCCCGCTTCGGTTTTCTGATCGACCCCAGCCAGCGACCCACGCCGAACAACCCCGGCAATCTGCCCGTGGGCTTTGCCCGTCATCAGAACCCTGGAAGCCAGGACGAGTTTCTGGACATTACCTGCGCCGCCTGCCACACCGGCGAACTGCGCTTTAACGGCCAGGCCGTGCGCATCGATGGCGGTTCGGCGCAGCACGTTCTGCCATCCAGCGTTCCTACGTTGCGCGGCGGCAGTTTCGGACAAGCGCTGGTAGCGAGTCTGACCTCGACTTACTACAACCCGTGGAAATTCGAACGTTTCGCACGCAACGTATTGGGCCAGGACTACGATGCCCGGCATCAACAACTGCGCAAAGACGTCAAAGTCTCTCTCGACACCTTCTTGAAGGTGGCCTGGAACGACACCCATCGCGGGCTCTACCCGACCGAAGAAGGCCCCGGCCGCACCGACGCTTTCGGGCGCATTGCCAACGCCAGTTTCGGCGATGCTATTTCCCCCGCCAACTACCGTGTAGCCAACGCACCGGTCGACTATCCGCAACTGTGGGACATGTGGACCTTCGACTGGGTGCAGTGGAACGGTTCGGCGCAGCAACCGATGGCCCGCAACATCGGTGAGGCCTTGGGTGTGGGTGCGACGCTGAATTTCTTCGACGCTAACGGCCAACCGCTCAAAGGAGACGCCCGTTATCCGTCCAGTGTCCGCTTGCGCGATCTGCACCTGATCGAACAAACCCTGCAACGGCTCAAACCACCAGCCTGGCCGGAAGAACTGCTGGGCGCCATCGACAAAACCCAGGCCGCAAAAGGTCGCGAATTATTCACCGAGAACTGCGCCGGCTGCCATGTACCTCGATCGGTCCAAAGCGACGGGCGCTGGGTGCAACATCTGAAAATGCTACCCGTGGAGTACGTCGGCACAGACCCGGGCGCGGCCAATAACATCGCCGACCATCGCTTCGACCTCACAGCCTTGAAATGGGACCCGGCAGAGCTGGCGCAACTGGATGTGCAATTGCAGCCGACGCCCGTTGAATCGCTGGATTTGAGCAAGCTCTCATCGGCTAAAGGGTTGGCCTACATCACCGCTTTCGTCGGAAACCAGGCCTACCGTGAAGCAAAAATTCCTGCGGCCGAACGACCGGACATGGATGGCTTCGGCCTGCCGATTGGAGTGCGCGAATTGCGCGCCTACAAGGCGCGACCATTGGCGGGAGTCTGGGCCACCGCACCATTTCTGCATAACGGTTCGGTGCCGAACATTTATCAGTTGCTCTCGCCCCAGGATGAACGCGCAACCACCTTCTACAAAGGCACTTTCGAGTACGACCCCAGGCACCTGGGTTATCGCACCGAGGCCTTCACCAATGGCTTCATGTTCGACACACGCATCACCGGCAATCACAACAGCGGCCACGAATTTCGGGCAGGCAAGCGTGGCAACGGCGTCATCGGTCGTCTGCTGCAACCAGAAGAGCGCTGGGCGCTGCTGGAGTATCTGAAAGTGTTGGGCGGCCCGTTAGAGGCGCAATTGCCATGAGTAGACTCTGGATGCGTTTTGGCGCCTTTCTCGGCAAAACCCTGCTGTGGTCGCTTGGCCTTGGATTGCTCGGCTGGGCGCTGGCCACGGCGTGGTTCGCCTGGCAGCACAGCGGCCCGGTCTCGGCTGAAGAACTGATCCCGGATGGCGAGTCAGCGATGACTCAAGACATCATCCAGACGGCCGTGCGCATCGTCGATCAGCACCGTGAAAGCACCCGCTACCTGCGCGACGCCCATGCCAAGGCCCATGGCTGCGTGAAGGCCGAGGTTCAGGTGCTGCCGGATCTGGCGGACGAACTGCGTCAGGGTGTGTTCAGCGAACCCGGCAAAACCTGGCAAGCGACGATGCGACTGTCCAACGGCAATGCCTACCCGCAGTTCGACAGCATCCGCGATGCACGGGGCATGGCAATCAAGTTGCTCGATGTGCCCGGTAAACAACTGCTGAACGATCAACAGAGTCGTGGCGAACAGGATTTCGTGATGTTTAGCCATCCGAATTTCTTCGTCAGCGATGTCGCCGAGTACCGTCAGAATGTAGCCGCACAGGCTGATGGCAAGAAGGTGTTGGCATTCTTTCCGGGTTGGGACCCGCGGACCTGGCAGGTTCGCCATCTGTTTATCGCGCTGGCGACACTTTCACCCGCCCCGGAAAGCCCGACCCAGACGACTTACTTTTCGGTTTCGCCCTACAAATTCGGCGAAGCCAATGCCAAGTTCCGTGTCATGCCCGATCCGGCAAGCTGCCCGACTTACACCCTGCCCGCGCAAAACCAGAAGTTGCCGAACTTCCTGCGCAATGCGCTGAACCAGCAACTGTCGACCGACCGGATGCCGGCCTGTTTCGTCCTGCAGATACAACGCCAGGACCCGGCCAAGTACATGCCGATCGAAGACACGAGCATTGAGTGGCAGCAAAGCGATGCTCTGTTCGAGACCGTGGCGCGGATCAACGTACCCGCCCAGGACTTCGATACGCCTGCGCTGAACGTGCAATGCGATAACCAGTCGTTCAACCCGTGGTTTGGCCTTGAGGCTCATCGCCCCATTGGCGGCATCAACCGGTTACGCAAAGCTGTATACGAAGCCGTGAGCGACTACCGACACAGCCGCAACGCCGAACGATAAGAAGGCAGAAGCCAAACCCCAGACAGCAAAAAGCCCGCATTAAGCGGGCTTTCTGTGGTGACCTGGCGTTCAGCGTTCCAGGTGACCGAATATGGCGCAGCGGACGGGACTCGAACCCGCGACCCCCGGCGTGACAGGCCGGTATTCTAACCGACTGAACTACCGCTGCGCGTAGCGTTGAAAGTAAGTGGTGGGTGATGACGGGATCGAACCGCCGACATTCTGCTTGTAAGGCAGACGCTCTCCCAGCTGAGCTAATCACCCTTTACCTTCGTTGCGGGGCGCATTGTGCCACAGATTTTCATAAAGTGTTGATTTAATTGAATAATTTTTCAAAAAAATCTGAAAACCCATAAAACGACGCGACCTGCAGGAACAACGTACAAACTTTTGACAGAAAAAAACCCGCGTTAAGCGGGCTTTTCCGTGGTGACCTGGCGTTCAGCGTTCCAGATAACCGAATATGGCGCAGCGGACGGGACTCGAACCCGCGACCCCCGGCGTGACAGGCCGGTATTCTAACCGACTGAACTACCGCTGCGCGTAACACTGGAAGCGAATGGTGGGTGATGACGGGATCGAACCGCCGACATTCTGCTTGTAAGGCAGACGCTCTCCCAGCTGAGCTAATCACCCTTCACTTTCGGTGTGGCGCGCATTCTACGTAGCGACCACACCTCTGGCAAGCACTTTTTTAATTAATTTTTTCAGGCCTTCCAAAGGCTTAGAGAAGGGTTGGCCTATGGCGCCGCGAAGAGAATAATGCCCCCCTTTGTATAAAGGAGAGACTCGCCCCATGTGGTTCAAAAACCTGCTTATCTATCGCCTGACCCAAGATCTGCCTTTTGATGCCGAGGCGTTGGAAACTGCACTGGCCACCAAACTGGCGCGTCCATGTGCAAGCCAGGAGTTGACCACCTACGGTTTCGTCGCGCCATTCGGCAAGGGCGAAGATGCTCCGCTGGCGCACGTCAGTGGCGACTTCCTGCTGATCGCCGCCCGTAAAGAAGAACGCATTCTGCCGGGCAGCGTCGTGCGCGACGCGGTGAAGGAAAAGGTCGAAGAGATCGAAGCCGAACAAATGCGCAAGGTCTATAAAAAGGAACGCGATCAGATCAAGGATGAAATCATCCAGGCCTTCCTGCCGCGCGCCTTTATTCGTCGTTCGTCGACTTTCGCCGCCATCGCGCCAAAACAGGGCCTGATCCTGGTCAACTCGGCCAGCCCGAAACGTGCCGAAGACCTGTTGTCCACCCTGCGTGAAGTCATCGGCACACTGCCAGTACGTCCGCTGACCGTGAAGATGTCCCCTACCGCGACCATGACTGAATGGGTCACCACCCAGAAAGCCGCGGACGATTTCTTCGTGCTGGACGAGTGCGAGCTGCGTGATACCCACGAAGACGGCGGCATCGTGCGTTGCAAGCGCCAGGACCTGACCAGCGAAGAAATCCAGCTGCACCTGAGCACCGGCAAAGTGGTCACTCAGCTGTCGTTGGCCTGGCAAGACAAGCTGTCTTTCGTGCTTGACGACAAGATGGTGGTCAAGCGCCTGAAGTTCGAAGACCTGCTGCAAGACCAGGCGGAACAGGACGGTGGCGAAGAAGCCCTCGGCCAACTGGACGCCAGCTTCACCCTGATGATGCTGACCTTCGGCGACTTCCTGCCGGCGCTGGTTGAAGCGTTGGGTGGCGAAGAGACTCCGCAGGGGATCTAAACCTCTCTGCAGGTATTGGGTTACCTTCAAACGCCACCGCTTCGGTGGCGTTTTCACATAACAAGGATCAGGCCATGCGCGCACTGGCTGCATTGAGTCGTTTTGTCGGCAACACCTTCGCTTACTGGGTACTGATTTTCGCCGTCGTGGCGTTCCTGCAACCGACCTGGTTCATCGGCCTGAAGGGCGCGATCGTGCCGCTGTTGGGCCTGGTGATGTTCGGCATGGGCCTGACCCTCAAACTTGAAGACTTCGCCGAAGTCGCTCGCCATCCATGGCGCGTGGCCCTGGGCGTGGTTGCGCATTTCGTGATCATGCCCGGTGTGGCGTGGTTGCTTTGCCAGGCTTTTCACTTGCCGCCGGAGATCGCTGTCGGCGTCATCCTGGTCGGCTGCTGCCCTAGCGGCACCTCGTCGAACGTGATGACCTGGCTGGCCCGCGGCGATCTGGCGCTGTCGGTGGCCATCGCCGCTGTCACCACCCTCCTCGCCCCGCTACTGACCCCGGCGCTGATCTGGCTGCTGGCCTCAGCCTGGTTGCCGGTGTCGTTCATGGAGCTGTTCTGGTCAATCCTGCAAGTGGTGCTGTTGCCGATCGTGCTTGGCGTGGTTGCCCAGCGCTTGCTGGGTGATCGGGTTCGCCATGCGGTGGAGGTGCTGCCGCTGATCTCGGTGGTGAGCATCGTTATTATCGTCACAGCCGTAGTGGCCGCCAGCCAGGCGAAGATTGCCGAATCCGGCCTGCTGATCATGGCCGTGGTGATGCTGCACAACAGCTTCGGCTATCTACTGGGTTACTTCACCGGGAGGCTGTTCAAGTTGCCACTGGCCCAGCGTAAATCCCTGGCGCTGGAAGTCGGCATGCAGAACTCCGGGCTGGGTGCGGCCCTGGCCAGTGCGCACTTCTCGCCGCTGGCGGCGGTGCCGAGTGCGTTGTTCAGTGTCTGGCACAACATCTCCGGGGCGCTGCTTTCGACGTATTTCCGCCGGATGAGCGAGAAAGAAGATCGGGAGGTGGCGGCTCAACAGGCCACCGACTGATCCGAAAACTTGATCCCTGGGTTAATGATGGGCACTCTATTGCAAAACGCGAGGACGACCTCGCGGCTCGATCGAGTCATTAATCTGGGGACGACCCCGTCAATCGATGGAGGTCTCTCATGTCCTGGATCATTCTGTTTTTCGCCGGCCTGTTCGAAGTAGGCTGGGCCGTCGGTCTGAAATACACCGATGGCTTCAGCCGCCCTCTCCCCACCGCATTGACCGTTGCCGCCATGGCCATCAGCCTTGGCTTGCTGGGCCTTGCCATGAAGGAATTGCCGCTGGGCACGGCCTACGCGATCTGGACGGGTGTCGGTGCGGTCGGGACGGTAATTGCCGGGATCATTCTGTTCGGTGAATCCATGGCGTTGTTCAGGCTCGCCAGTGTGGCGCTGATCATTTCCGGGCTGGTCGGGCTGAAGATCAGCGCCTGACGGTTTGCTGCCATTACGAAAAAACCCGCCCCCCTATTGATATAGACAGGGGGAGCGGGCTTTTTCAATGGTGTGTATTAACCGATCAGCTCTCGGCCAGCTCCATGCGTTCACGCGCGACCGGGGCCTTTTGCGCATGCTCAAGCTGCATACAGCGCTCCAGGAACAGGAACATGTAGTCGTAGCTCTTGCAGACGGCCTGACGCAATTCCACTTGCAGGGATTTGCTTGGGTTCATCCCCGCCAGCGTGCAGATGATTTCCAGGGCTTCCCACGGATGGGCATCGTCGTACTGGGCATGCATCTTCAACCACTTCATGGCCCGCTTGCGATCTTCCTCAGGGAATGATGCCGCGTAGACGCCACTGGAACAGACCAGCGCCGACCACTCCCCGGTCGCACCTTCAATGGCGTAGTTGGTGGCGGCAATGGCAACGATCAGCGAATCCGACGAACTGGTGTGCCAGCACCAGTGGCTCAAGGCGTGAAGTTCAGGGTCAACCTTTTGCGCTTGCAGATCTTCCAGGCTGACACCGTGAGCACGGCTCCAGTGCACCCAGTAATCGGCATGGTTCAATTCGACGCGTATGTTACGCATCAGCCAGCGACGCGCCATGTCCTCACCTGGGTGGCGGGCAAAACGAGTCTTGCTCAGGTTCTGTGCCATATATAACGCGAACTGTTCGACTACCGGCCAGCCACCAATCAGGTACTGGCGCATGGTCTTTGCGCTGAGTTTGTTATCACGCAGACGCTTATACAGTTCGTGTTCGACAACCCGGCGTTTGCTCTCGCTGCAATCCTGGATCAGGCTTTGAGCCCAGGCGGGATAACTTGCAGCGTCCATGAGCGGTCCGGTTCGGTTGAATGTGTCGATCACTGTCGAGCTCCTTTTGATTGTGATTATAAGGATCAGCAAGAGATTTCAACGGAACGTGCCAGGCGCCTTGAATAACAAAGGCTGAGGCCTGGCTGGACGACTTTGTAAACTGTCGCGGGTAAACAAATGCGGGCGTTCAATAACATACCCTTGAGCGTAATCCACCCCGATCTCCAGCAATGCCTGCTCGATCTGGGGTGTTTCAACAAACTCGGCAATCGTACGCTTACCCATAACATGACCGATGTGATTGATCACTTCGACCATGGCGCGGTTAATCGGGTCGTCCAGCATATCCTTTACGAAACTCCCGTCGATCTTCAAGAAGTCTACAGGTAAATGTTTCAAGTATGCGAATGAGGACATTCCGGCGCAAAAGTCATCCAGTGAAAAGTGGCAACCTAAACCTTTGAGTTCATTAATAAATCTGATTGCACTTGCGAGATTGGAAATAGCACTGGTTTCAGTAATTTCAAAACAAATCATTTCAGGCGGTATGGAGTAAGTAACAAACTGTTCACGCAGGAAGTGCAGAAACGCCTCATCTCCGATAGTTGTGCCTGACAGATTAATCGCACACATGGCCAATGGTCCTTTGTGCTGTTCGGCTATGCATTGGGCAATAATTTTGAAAACGTTCTGTACAACCCAGCGGTCAAGGGACGTCATCAGACCATAACGCTCAGCAGCCGGAATAAAACTGTCGGGCAAAATCATGCGTCCGGCTTCGTCATGCAGGCGCAACAGAATTTCGATATGTCCACCGCCCTTCTCGATATGACCAAGGGGCGCGATTTCCTGTGCGTACAGACAGAAGCGGTCTTCTTCCAGCGCCATGTGCAAGCGCTGCACCCAAGCCATCTCGCCGAAGCGCAGGGACAGTTCCGAATCATCGGGGTGATAGACCTGAACCCGATTGCGGCCCTTTTCCTTGGCCATGTAGCAGGCCATGTCGGCAGCGCGCAGCGAGGCTTCGAGAGTGGTCGGATTCTGAGCGATGTGAACCAGTCCGATGCTCACAGTGGTCACGAACGGTCGGCCTTTCCAGACGAAGTGCAGGTTCTGCACGGTCTGACGCAGGCCCTCGGCGATTTTCTCGGCGGCTTCCGGGGCGCAGTTCTCCAGCAGGATGCCAAACTCGTCGCCACCCAACCGGGCCAGGGTATCGCCTTCGCGTAAACCGGATTGCAACAGAGCGCAGATATGCCGCAGCAACTCGTCACCCGCCGCATGGCCGCAGGTATCGTTGACCAGTTTGAACTGATCCAGATCGAGGAACATCAGGGCATGGCGCCCCGACTGCCGCGCCAGGTTATGCAGCGCCTGTTCCAGGCGATATTCGAATTCGCGGCGGTTGGCGAGCCCGGTCAAGGCGTCATGGGTCGCCTGCCAGGACAGATTGGCAATGTATTGCCGCTCCTGGGTCATGTCGTGCAATACCAGCACGGTACCGCTGACCTTGCCGGCGTTGCGGATCGGCGCACCGACCAGGGTGACCGAAACCGTGCTGCCATCCAGGCGCTGGATCAGTTTTGAGTGTTCGCTGCCACCGCTCAGCTGTCCGCTCAAAATGTGCTCGATCAACGTGAAGCCATCGGCCTGAGCGTTCTCGTCCAGCAGATTGAACAGCGCCGCCAGCGGCAAACCCGTCGCCTGCTCGGCCTTCCAGTGAGTCAACGCCTCGGCGGCCGGGTTCATGTAGGCGATTGCGCCGTCGACATTCGTGGTGATCACGCCATCGCCAATTGATTGCAGGGTGATCTGCGCCCGGTCCTTCTCCAACTGCAGGGCCTCGGCGAACGCATTGCGGTGCTTGAGCAGTTTGTGGGTGCGCATCAGTGCTAATGCAATCAAGCCCAGGGCGGTGGCGAGGTTGGTCACCAGCAATACCCGCAGGATCATCCGCGAGCCTTCGCCCAAGGCATCGCTGAAGGCCTTCGCTGCCGGTGTCACACTTTCGTTGATGACGAATATCTGATCCTTCCAGCGCTTGATATCGGCATCGGTGGCCTGATCGGTGGTGATGCGCTGATGCATCTCCCGCGCAATGGCATCGAGTTGCACCAGATACGCATCGCCCACCTTCCAGAGGTCGATGGCTTTCTCGTGGTATCTGAAGTGCCGGAAATTCAGGTACAGCCAGATCACACTATTGATGTCATCCGGGTGGTTACCTCCCTTGAGGATCGCCACCCGTGCCGCTTCGATATTCGGTGGCCGATGATCCAGCGCCACACGCAACTCGTGGCCACCCTGAGGTACGGCAATGGCGTTCTGGTATTTGAGGAAAATCGTCTCGTCGCGGTTGTCGGCGTAGAGATTGAGGTAATAGATGGCGTCTTTTTGGCCTTTGGACCACAGGCTTTCACCGGCAACGTAGCCGCGAACCGCCGACAGCACGTACAGGCTGACGCCACCGAGCATCGCCTGAAACAGCACGACAGCGATAAATGGCCAGACGATGCCCAACAACCGTGGCGTTCCGTGAGTCCGCGTTTGATTCATGAGGTCCCTTGTTTTAGCACTACCAGATCAGCATCCCGACGTGATCGCTACAGCTAGACTAGGGTGCGTTCTAAGTCCCGGCAAGTGATCAACAAAAAACACACTGCGGTCCCCTCGCGATACATATATACCGCACGGACTCTCTTCCAGGTCCTTGTAATCGGTACCGATCCCCCTGCTGAACCGCAGGGAACCAACCGAAGCAAGACAAGAGAAGCCGCATCATGCAAACAACCCCTTCAAATGGCGCTTCAAACGCCCCAGGCACTTCATCCCCGACCACCGCTCAGGTCCATCAGGGTCAACTCCAGGACTATGAACTGTTGCGATCAGTTTTACGTGAGGAGGTGGGTTCACTATCTGGTTTTTCCCAAACGCTACTCAGGCCACGATCTTTTTCACCCTTGAATCATGAAAACGAATCTGGCCAGGAAGCGTTACAGCAGTTGCTTGTGGATCCCGACTACCGTGCACTGTGCAAAAAAAACAATGTCTCCCCGCACTATCTGATCGTCACCTTGAAAGAACGGGGCTTTGTTTATGAGACTTCAAATCGCGAAGGTGCAAACAAGATCGAACTGCCCCTGACAGGAAACGAAAACTGGCAAGCACTTCGAACCCGGATCGAAAAGGCTGCCACCTTGCTGGGCGGACAAATTCGCTATGACCGCCTGATCTCGGCACCCAGGATTGCCACGTTTTACGGGTTACACCCTTGGGATCCGGCCAACACCGCTGAACATCAAGCCGCCATCGATACCCTTGAAGAAAAGAACGCAACTTTTCAATTGGGGCTCGAGGACGATTTCAACATACTGGACCTCAAACCAATTCTTAAGAAAGAAGATCGACAGGTTTCTTTTCAAGGTGTCCTGACAACCGAATCCCGTGATGAATTGCAAGGGCAGTTCATTACAGGCGAAATCAAAAGAGTCATCCAATCATTTCTACCTGAAGGAGTTACATCCCCGCTGACCCATTTAGCCAACGACATTCTTGCGTCAGCCATGCCTGAAACGGTTGATGTCCAGCCAACAGTTTTTCTTCAAAAGATCCTGCAAAGTCCGGAAGCCGAAAAATTAGGAACCGTTTTGCTGACAACGATGGATTGGTACGGCGGAAAAGTGGGTGAAGAAACCTCGCCTCATGTACGCACCAAAGTGGTAGCCCAAGCGCTGCAAATCTGGTTCAAATCGCAAACTATTGAATACCCTGACAGGATCGCCGGTTACGACCTGAAATCCAATTTAAACTGGGGAAAAAGCTACAGAGATATATGGAGGGAATTTAAAGATCATTTATTCACATCAAGACGGGCCATCTCAAAAAAAGAAGCCACTGTCATGGCAAGGCTGTTCCTCCACGAGTTCCCCACCGAATTCCGCATCAGCGACATTCCGAAAGATCTGCCTTATAGAAGCTCCGTTGTTTGGGTCAACTTTGTGAGCGGCGTAAACTTCATAAATTTTACCGACTCCAAGGTGCTGTACAGAAAAACCTTCCAACAGCTGGTCAATACACCCTTGAAAATAAACGAGGGCGCGAAAAAAGAGCAACTGCGTGCTGTAGCTCTCGCGAGGCTACTGCCGACAGTGGAGTGGGCGACAACCCAGGGTTTAATTCCACAAAAACAACATGAAGAATATACACAGACCGAAATTGACTTAGCGATATTAGAACTGGACACATACACCAATGCTTTGAGCGACGCGCTCAGCAAACTCAATAAAGCGACGCCCGAACGCCTGTCCATTGCAAAATCCGTCATCGATCATGATTTCCCTAAAGTATCTGACAAAGATTCTGTAATCAATTCCTTCTGGAGTGATCATGAACTGGCGGAGCCCGCCCGATACCTTAACTGGATGAAAAGACACTCGACCATTGACGTCGTCGCGGACAATAATTTTGACGGCAAAAAAACATGGGCAGTTATCAAAAAAAATAGCAACGCCATCAGTTTTTATATTTGGTTAGATGAAGATAGAAAACTACGCACCGGAGACACTTCATCCAGCAAAAAATACACCACCATCTGCAATGTCAAAGAACTATTTGAACAATACTTCAAAGACCATATAATTTCGCAGACTGGCGCCTATAAAACACTAATAAAAAGCTTGCTGTCATCACTTACATTCTCTGACCGGCAGGCGCTGGAATTGGGAACGCTCAAGATATACACCCTGAGAAAGGAAACGTATAAAGTAGAGGCCAAGTACGAAACGCCTGAAAAAATATTACCGCTCCGCGCCCGTAATGGCCTGCTGTTGCTGACTACATACCAAGGTGTTACCAGCACATTTGAACTGCTGCCAAGAGCCGGAGTCATACGTCGCATCGGCAATCTAGACACGGAGCTATTTGGCGGTCTACTCAAGTCCGAGACCTGGCACATAGGCATGAACCCCTACCCCGTCGAAGTCTTGCGCCATAAGACATTAAACTTTGACTGGAAAGCTCACTCAACAGGCAGTAAACCGCTGGATGTAGCGCATTGCGAGGCCATCATCGAACAATTGGGCCACACGTTCATGCCCCCCGGCAGCACTATGGAGAGCGCCGACGGACTAGCCCTGACGATAAACTCAAAACGCAGCCAGGAAATCAGTCACTTCATCGCTACCGAACTGCTGTTCGTTGATCCGGAAGTGCTTCACCACGCTGCTTATGGTCAGACACAGTTTGACCGCGCCGCGGCCTCTCAGAAACGCTTCGAGAATTTCGCCAAGACTCTTGTACCGTTCTGGACGTCTATCGAAGACATAACCTCCGATGATACAGAACGTAAGGTGAACGGTGCATTCGGCCTGTCGATGGACCTGGCTTCATTTGGCCTGCCCATCGGCAAACTGGTCTCCGGCTCGATAAAACTGCTGGGCAATGCAAGCCGGCTGACAATACTCGCCAGGCTCACCGCATTTGCGTCACTGACTAAAGAGGTGTCGATTTTGACCCTGCAAGCATTGAATCCGGTTGACGGAGTCGGCTCGCTGCTCAAGGCACTGGGATCCCGAGGGGTAAAGCTGGGTAGATCCGGCATTTTCAAAATCAAAGCTATGGCGGGCAAGGCCGGCCACTACGAATTTGCTCAGAGCCTGCCACAAATCGGCGGTGCGGGCCGCTGGAGGCCTTTGTCGACCGGTGATCGACTAGCGTCAGTCAAAGGCTTGGAAGATGTACCTGTACGCAATACCGGTTCTGCTGTATCGCCAGCCTTCCATGCAGTCGATCCCGTTTCAGGCAAACCGTTCGGACCCAGTTTGCCCGCGCATGACATATCAATGGGCTCTTCGACATATCAGAAAATAGGCATTGCAGATAATGAGGAGCTGTATGTAATTGCCGAAACAGCTCTAGTTAGAACGACATTAGAGGTTGATGGTAGAACAACTGTGTTCATCGACAACGTGCCATACCGAAATCATGAAAATGCTTTGTCGCGAGTCGACAGCCTCGATGCAAGCGAGAGTCTAAAAACTGTTCCTTGTCGTTCTCGCAGGGCCCCCGAAGGAGTCTGCAAAACCAGGTACGTCATCACCGACCATCCTGCTGAGCGCCCCACCGCAGGCACTTTTATGGATGTTGAGGATAGTTGGGCTCCATGGTTCGGGGACGGCAGATTCACCCCCTCTCAATCGACATCAACCCAATCCCGTCAACTACTGGCGTTTGAAGAGAAAATTTACGAGGTCATAGACGGTAAACTCATTACTTACAAGGGCATGCCTAAATGGATCGGTCTTACCAAAAAAAAGCCTATACCCAAGAAAACCATCAACGCCCGCCTCGAATTTCAGCAGGGAATCTATGGAGGCTTGAAAGTGACCGGCAGCGCCGAAAAAATCGATGATGTACATGAAGTCGGCGCGCTCGTCGTTTATTCCAAGGACAAAAGCCATCGGTACGTATTCGCCAAGCTGCATATGGATGATTACTACATGGTCAAGCTTTCAGCCAGCGACAGCGTCCAAGGGCCGTTGCAAATGAGCAAGGTGTCCGAACAACAACTTTTGGAAGACACGGTCGAAAAAGAGTTACGACGCATATACATAGGATCCTTGAATGCGAACAACATGGTGTGTATTCATGGAAAAGACAAGGTTCATCAGGCGCTGGATAAACTTGATGAATACGCGGTAGACATTGGAGTAGCGGCGAACCCTATCGATGAATTGAAGTGGGTGAACGTGACAGCCTATTCCGCAACATCACTATTGTTTGATGGCCCAACAAGGGCAATGGCCGCCACACTTTCAGATGGCGCGAGTTTATGGGCCAAAAGTACTATGACATCCATCGAATTACAGCAAGACGTTGCGAATAGATTCGACACCCTTTTTTCAAGGGCTACAAGTGTGGCATCCAACAGCACGAAGATTGACAATGCGATGGAGGATCTACAAAAGCTCATTCAACCCAATCATCGGAAAAAGTTGCGTAATATCGCTTTTGCCGAAGTCAGAACCGCTACAGGAAAGAGTGAAGTTTACGTCAGCGTTTCTGGAACCAGGAACAATACCAGACACCTCCCCCTGTTCGCGGGCAATAAAAGTCAAGTTGAGTACGGTGACTCGGTCTATTTCAACGTCGACCAGTTGAGGAAGTCGACAACCCTTGACTCCTTAACACTATCGAGTGGTGAGGCGTTGCTATCGATCCCTCACCCAATTACCGATCCGACCCGACCCAACGTTATCAAGTGGGCAACATCCGTAGACAGCGAAAGTAAATTGATCGCTTACATCAGTGATAAATACCCAAACACTGGTGACATCAAATCGATCAACGTTGTCACTACCCTGCCGCCGTGCGACTCATGCTCAATCATTCTGAAAGGGTTCGGTTATGACCATGGGGTCGATGCGCTCAACGTGATATGGGGCAAGCGCCCTAATGGACGCCAAGCACAATCCTGACAACCTCAGCAACAAATCCTGCAGCATTGGCAGCTCTTCGAGCAACCCAAACTAAGTTCAACCCGCTCAATGCTGCTGCAAATGCCCATACAGCTTGGCGTACAAACCACCATCAGCAATCAACTGCTGATGGTCGCCATCCTCGGCAATTTGCCCGCCATCAAACACCAGCACCCGGTCGGCCTGCTTCACCGCGGACAACCGGTGCGCAATGATCAGCGTGGTGCGGTTGCTCAAGAACCGCGCCAACGCCTGGTGCAGGTTGTATTCAGTGGCGGCATCCAGCGCTGAGGTCGCTTCGTCGAGGATCACTACTTTGGGTTCGGCCAACACCATCCGTGCAATCGCCAGGCGTTGACGCTGGCCGCCGGACAAGCGCACACCGGAACGTCCGACGATGCTGTCCAGGCCATTGGGCAACTCTCGAATCGTGGCGTGCAATTGCGCGATTTCCAGCGCTTGCCAGCAGGCTTCGTCACTGCGTTCGCGGCCCATTGTCAGGTTGGCGCGCACGGTGTCGTTGAACAGCGCCGGATGTTGCAGGACCACGGCGACATTTTCGCGCACGGTTTCCAGGCCGATCTCTTGCTGGGTCGAGCCGCCGAAGCGAATCGTCCCGGCGAGCGGCGTGTACAAACCCAGCAGCAACTGCACCAAGGTGCTTTTACCACCACCGCTGGCGCCGACAATCGCGACCTTTTCGCCGGGGGCGATCGACAGGTTCATCTGGTTCAACACCAGCTCGTCGCCGTAACCGAAACTCAATCCCTGGACTTCGATGCCCACGGTTTCGCGACCGTTGAACGGATCGACACCGCCCGGGTATTCAGGCTCATCGGCCCGGGCCAGCAACTCGTTGATCCGCGACAGCGCGCCGCTCGCCGCGTAATAGGCGTACTGCAGATTCAGCAGCTGTTCCACCGGACCGATCATGAACCACAGGTAGCTGAACACCGCCAGCATCTGGCCGATGGACAGGTCGGAAAACAGCACGGTGAGCATCGCCGCCGCACGGAAAATATCGATGCCAAACTGGAACAGCAAGCCGCTGGCACGGTTCGAGGCATCGGTTTTCCACTGCGAGTTCACCGCGTAATCGCGCACTTCCCGGGCGCGCTGCCCCAGGCGCCCTAGGAAAAAGCCCTGACGGTTGCCGGCACGCACTTCCTGAATGGAATCGAGGGTTTCGGTCAGTGCCTGGGTAAAGCGCGAGGTGCTGTCGTTCTCGAGTTTCTTCAGGTGCTTGACCCGTTTGCCCAGCAGTACCGTGGCGTAGATCACCAGTGGGTTGAACAGCAGGATCAGCAACGCCAGCTTCCAGTGCATCCACATCAGGATGGAGGCGGTGCCGACCAGGGTCAGCATGGCCACAAGGAAACGACTGAGGGTTTCGCCGACGAATTTGTCTACGGTGTCCAGGTCGGTGACCAGATGCGTGGTGACCGTGCCGCTGCCCAGGCTTTCGTATTCGCCCAGGGAAATACGCTTGAGCCGTTCGATCAGCCGTGTGCGAATGCGATACACGATGTCTTTGGCCAGTGCCGCAAACAACTTTGCCTGAACCACGTTGAAGAACAAGGCGCCACAGCGTAGCAACAAGGTCACCAGCAGCATCAGGCCGATGTAGCCCGTCGCTTTTTGCCAGTCGTCTGGCAGCGCGTGGTTCATGATCTTCAGCGCGGCGTCGCCGTGGCCCAGCAGTACTTCGTCCACCAGCAACGGCAGGAGCAAGGGAATCGGCACGCTACACAGGGTTGCCAACACCGCCACGCCGTTGGCGATCCACAGGGATTTCTTGTGATGCAGCGCCAGGCGACGGATTTCTGCCCAGCTCAGACGGTCGACACGTGAAACAGTTGGCTCGTCGTCGGGCAGATCATGCACAGGCAGCGCGCTCCAGCCAGCGGCCGAGCAACGGAGACAATGCGCTGAGCGGCTGATAGCCATTGGTCAACAGCGCCAATTGACCATTACGCTCAGCCAGCAAGGTAGGGAAACCGGCAATGCCCAGGTCCTGGACCCAGGTGAAATCGGCCGCCGTCGCGGCGTGCTGATCGGCACGGTCGAACGCGGCGGCGAACTCGATGCGCGGCAGACCGGCTTGCTCCGCCAGCTCCACCAGAACGCTGGCATGCGTGACATCGCGACCTTCGGCATAAAACGCGTGCTGAATCAGCCCGAGCAGTTTCCACGCGCAATCCGGCGCCAGGCTGCGTGCAGTCACCAGCGCCCGACAGGCAGGTTCGGTGTCGTAGACAAACCCGTCGGGCAACGCGCCTTCCAGCTTGAACGGTTGGCCAGTCGCCTCGTTGACCGCCTGCCAATGCTCAAGGATGTAGCGCCGGGTGGTCGGCTCCAGCGCGGAACCGCTGCCGGTACGCAAACCGCCCACCACCAGGTGCACGTCCACGCCCGCTGCTTGCGCCTGCTCGACCAGCGCGTTGGCCACCGGTGCGAAGCCCCAGCACCAGGAACACATCGGGTCCATCACATAGAGCAGGCGTTGCGCAGACATGGTTCAAACCTCGGAAGGAGTTTGCTTGTAGTTGTAGCCGATCGGATGAGGCAGGTTGCGAGCCTTGGCCAGTTCGATCTGCTTTTGCCGGTCGATGGCACTGCGACGGGTCTTCTCGCTCAGCTTATCCCAGCAATGCGGGCAACTGATGCCGGCCACGTAGTGCTCGGATGTGCGGTCTTCGACGCTGATCGGTGTACGACAGGCATGACATTGATCGTAGTCGCCTTCGCTGAGGTCGTGGCGCACGGTCACGCGGTTATCGAACACGAAGCAGTCGCCCTGCCATTTGGTTTCTTCCTGCGGCACCTCTTCGAGGTACTTCAGAATGCCGCCCTTGAGGTGATAGACCTCGTCGAAGCCCTGACTGAGCATATAGCTCGACGCCTTTTCACAACGAATGCCGCCGGTGCAGAACATCGCGACTTTCTTGTGCACGGAGGGGTCGAAGTTGGCTTTGATGTAGTCGGGGAATTCGCGAAAACTGGTGGTCTTCGGGTCGATGGCGCCTTCGAAGGTGCCGATCGATACTTCGTAATCGTTGCGGGTGTCGATCAACAGCACTTCCGGATCGCTGATCAGCGCGTTCCAGTTTTCTGGATCGACGTAGGTGCCGACCTTTTTGTTCGGGTCCACGCCTTCGACGCCGAGGGTGACGATCTCTTTCTTGAGTTTGACTTTGGTGCGATAGAACGGTTGGTCGTCGCAATACGACTCTTTGTGGTCGATGTCGTCCATGCGCGGGTCGTTCTTGAGCCAGGCCATCAGCCCGTCAATGCCTTCGCGGCTGCCGGACACGGTACCGTTGATGCCTTCTTCGGCGATCAGCAGCGTGCCTTTGATGCCGTTGTCGACCATCGCTTGCAGCAGTGGCTCCCGCAGGGCGACGTAATCTTCCAGAGTGACGAACTTATACAGTGCCGCCACGACAATCTGTTGTGTCATGGGTGATTCTCCAGGTGGCTACCCTCGTAAGGGGTGAACCGGATGCGAAAAAAAACGCGCCGGGTGAGCGGCGCGTTGCGGATTCTAGCAAAAAACCGATGCTTAATGCTTGCTGCCGCCAGCACAGGTCGGCGAGGCCGGAGCCGCGTCGATCTGTGCCCATTCCTCTGGCGTGTAGGTATGCAGCGCCAACGCATGGAACTCGCCCATCAGCTCGCCGAGCGTGCCGTAGACTTTCTGGTGACGCTTGACGCGGTTGAGCCCTTCGAACTGCTGGCTGACCACCACGGCCTTGAAGTGGGTCTGCAACCCACGGCTGTGCATGTGGCTTTCATCCAGCACTTGCAGATGCTGCGGCTGCAACAGGCCCAGCGTCGATTCGATGCGTTGTTGCATGGTCATACCGAACTCCGCTTAAGGCTTTTTCTTGGCTGGAGCGGCGGCGCCTTTAGGCTCCAGCTCGGCCGTCATGTCAGCCAGTAGTTTGTTGACCACAGGCACGGCGCTTTCCAGCTTGGCTTGAGTCATCTGGGCCGATTGCTGAGTCAGCTGCGGCATTTTTTCCAGGACTTTCTTGCCCAGTGGCGACTGGTAGAACGCGACCAGGTCTTTCAGCTCGGATTCGCTGAAGTTGGTGGTGTAGAGCTTGACCATGTCCGGCTTCAGCTTGTTCCAGCCAATGGCTTGGTCCAGCGCGGCGTTGGCTTTGGCCTGGTAGGTTTCCAGCAAGGCCTTTTTCGATTCAGGGGCTTTGGTCTGAGCAAAGCGCTGAGCGAACATTTGCTGCACTTGCATGTACACCGGAGTGCCCAATTTGTCAGCGTGCGCCAGAGTCAGGAAAGCTTCGGCACTGGCGTTGTGGCTGGCGGTATCGGCAAAAACAGGGCCGCTGGCGCAAACCAGTGCAACCGCGGTACAGATGGCACGAAGACGAGTCATCGAGTTTCCTTTTCTAGCAGGCGAGGTCATTACCCCAAGGGCGACCATTCTGCACCTAAAAAAGTGTGTCGCTCAACCCCAAGCCTTGTCGGGCCTGATTTAGAGGGGTTGAATGGTCAAAAACCAGACTGATGGAACCACGGCCGGCGATCACGGCCTAAACTGCGCTATCGACCTACAGGAGTGTGCATGATGAGCCGTATCGAAACCGACAGCCTTGGCCAGGTGGAAGTCCCGGATGAAGCCTACTGGGGCGCTCAGACGCAACGCTCGCTGATCAACTTCGCCATCGGCAACGAAAAAATGCCGCTGGCCGTGCTGCATGCCCTGGCGCTGATCAAGAAAGCCGCGGCGCGGGTCAATGACCGCAACGGTGACCTGCCCGCCGACATCGCCCGGCTGATCGAACAGGCCGCCGACGAAGTGCTCGATGGCAGCCACGACGACCAGTTCCCGCTGGTGGTCTGGCAGACCGGCAGCGGCACCCAGAGCAACATGAACGTCAACGAAGTGATCGCCGGTCGCGCCAACGAACTGGCCGGTAATGCTCGCGGCGGCAAGTCGCCGGTTCACCCCAACGATCACGTCAACCGCTCCCAGAGTTCCAACGACTGTTTCCCGACCGCCATGCACATCGCGGCAGCCCAGGCCGTGCAACAGCAACTGCTGCCGGCGATCAACGAACTGTCGGGCGGATTGGCCGAGCTGTCCGCGCGGCACATGAAACTGGTCAAGACCGGCCGCACCCACATGATGGACGCGACGCCGATTACCTTCGGTCAGGAACTGTCCGCATTTATCGCGCAACTGGATTACGCCGAGCGGGCGATCCGCAGCGCGCTGCCGGCCGTCTGTGAACTGGCCCAGGGCGGCACTGCGGTCGGCACCGGGCTGAACTCGCCCCACGGTTTTGGCGAAGCCATCGCTGCCGAGCTGGCCGCCCTCTCCGGCCTGCCGTTCGTCACCGCACCCAACAAATTCGCCGCCCTGGCTGGCCATGAGCCGCTGACCACGCTGTCCGGCGCGCTGAAAACCCTCGCCGTGACCCTGATGAAAATCGCCAACGACCTGCGCCTGCTGGGCTCCGGGCCGCGAGCAGGCTTCGCCGAAGTCAAACTGCCGGCCAACGAGCCGGGCAGCTCGATCATGCCGGGCAAGGTCAATCCGACTCAGTGCGAAGCGCTATCGATGCTTGCTTGTCAGGTCTTGGGCAACGACGTCGCCATCGGGTTTGCAGCGAGTCAGGGCCATTTGCAATTGAACGTGTTCAAACCGGTGATCATCCACAACCTGCTGCAATCGATCCGCCTGCTGGGCGATGGCTGCAGCAACTTCCAGCAGCATTGCATCGCCGGCCTGGAACCGGATGCAGAGAAAATGGCTGAGCATCTGGAGCGTGGGTTGATGTTGGTGACAGCGCTGAATCCGCACATCGGCTACGACAAATCGGCGGAGATTGCCAAGAAGGCTTATGCCGAAGGGCTGACCTTGCGTGAGGCGGCGTTGCAATTGGGGTATCTGACGGATGAAGAGTTCGATGCGTGGGTAAGGCCGGAGAATATGCTGGAGGCCGGTGCCAAGGGCTGAGTTTTGTAGCGCCTGACACTCCGTCTTCGCGAGCAAGCCCGCTCCCACAGGGGACCGCATTCTTCTGATAGAACTCGGTTAAATGTGGGAGCGGGCTTGCTCGCGAAGAACGATGACGCGGTCTAACCTGCCGCCATCCGCACCTTTCGGGCCCTGAGCCCGGCAATCAGCGACGGCCCCAACGCCACCAGCGCCGACCCCAGCACCACCAGCACCGCCCCGCCATACCCCAGACCATTGATCGTCTCGGCATGCACATACTCCGGCCACAACCACGCAGCCACGGCCACCGCAGCGAACGTCACCAACGGCGTAATCGCCAGCGTCGCACTGACCCGCGACGCCTCCCAATGCGCCAAAGCCTCAGCAAACGCGCCATAGGCGATCAGGGTGTTCATGCAGCACGCCAGCAGGAGCCAGCCTTGCAGCGGACTCAGTTGCAGCGCTTCCAGCGGATGCACCCACGGCGTCAGCAACAGCGCGCAGAACAGGTAGATCACCATCATCACCTGCAGCGAATTCCACACCGTGAGCAATTGCTTCTGGCCCAAGGCGTAGAACGTCCAGACCGTGGACGCCAACAGCACCAACAGCACGCCGGTGGTGTACTCGGTCAGCGAGGTCAGCAACTCGGCCAGCCGCTGATTGAAAAACAGGGCAAAGCCGATCAACAGCACCAGCAGGCCGATCCCCTGCCCCACGCTGAACCGTTCCTTGAACACAAACAGACTGGCGATCAGCAACATGATCGGGCCCATCTGCACCACCAGTTGCGCGGTGCCGGGGCTAAGCAGGTTCAGGCCCATCAGGTACAGTACGTAGTTGCCCACCAGACCGAGCACCGCCATCAACACCAACCAGCCACCACGCGGCCCGAGTACCTTGCGGCTCGGCAGGCGTTTGGTCGCCGCCAGATAAATGAACAGGCACCCGCCGGATACGATCAGGCGAAACCAGGTCACTGTCACCGGGTCCATCACCAGCAGCACTTGCTTGAGTTTGATCGGCAGGATTCCCCACAGCAGCGCGGTCACCAAGGCCAGGAACAGACCGTAAACCCAGCGACCCGATGAAATGTGCATTGCGAACCCCGAAGCCAAGTGGCGAGAACGGTCATTCTAGGCTTAGAGCCGTTCGGCACACAGGGACAGTTGGGCGCTGGCCGCGAATGAAACTGTGCAGGTCGCACCATTAAATTGGCGCTCTGCCGTCGATCGGTTGGCCAGGCGTTGCAAGTGGTTCATGCATAAGCTCATGGGATTCGCCAACAGGAACATTCCTCAGGAGATCGCCATGTACGGCAAACGCGCCCAGGACAATGCCCCCGCCACTCACTTTCGCTGTGACCGGATGTGTCGTGTGAATGGGGAATTGTATTTCAGCACCCGGGAAAACACTCTGGAGGGACCGTTTGAAAACCCGGAGAAATTGGCGCGGGAGGTACAGGCTTACATCGAGCGGATGCTGCTTTTGCGGATGAATCTGTAGACCGTGGCGCCTGCATCGCGAGCAGGCTCGCTCCCACAGGGATCTAGTGTGTGGCATAGATCCAATGTGGGAGCGGGCTTGCTCGCGAAGGCGGTTAATCAGCCAATACAAATCTTCCGGATTTAACGCACCGCTTCAAACAGCCCGGTCGCGCCCATCCCGCCACCCACACACATGGTGACGATGCCGTAACGCACGTTGCGGCGCTGCAATTCACGCACGAGATGCCCGACCTGACGCGAGCCGGTCATGCCGAACGGATGGCCGATGGAAATCGAGCCGCCATTGACGTTGTACTTGTCGTTATCGATCTCCAGCCGAATGCGGCTGTACAAACATTGCGAGGCGAACGCTTCGTTGAGTTCCCACAGATCAATGTCGGAAATCCGCAAACCCTTGGCCTTGAGTAATTTCGGCACCGAGAACACCGGGCCGATGCCCATTTCATCAGGCTCGCAGCCGGCCACGGTGAAACCACGGAAGAACGCCTTGGGCTTCAACCCCAGTTCCAGTGCTTTTTCCAGACTCATCACCAGCGTCATCGACGCGCCATCGGACAGCTGCGAAGAGTTGCCCGCCGTCACCGAACCGTCTTCGGCAAACACCGGTTTCAATCCCGCCAGGCTTTCCAGAGTGGTGCCCGGGCGATTGCAGTCATCGTGATCGACGATGCCGTCAAGGATCTGCACCTCACCGGTAGCCTTGTCTTCGACCCGATACTTCACCGCCATTGGTACGATTTCATCGTCAAACAATCTATCGGCCTGAGCCTGAGCGGTACGTTGCTGACTTTGCAGCGCGTACAGATCCTGTTCTTCGCGCCTGACGTCGTAACGACGAGCGACGATTTCGGCCGTCTGGCCCATCGGGAAATAGATGCCGGGCACCTGCTCTTTCAGCAGCGGGTTGATCAGGTTGTCGGTGTTGATGCTTTTCATGGTCAGGCTGATGGACTCGACGCCACCGGCGACGATGATGTCGCTGCAACCCGAGGCGATCTGGTTGGCGGCGATGGCAATCGCCTGCAAGCCCGACGAGCAAAAACGGTTGAGGGTCATGCCGGCAGTGCCGGTGCCCAGGCGCGACAGCACCGCGATGTTGCGACCGATGTTGAAGCCTTGGCCACCTTCGTTGGAACCGGCACCGACGATGCAGTCCTCGACGCTGGCCGGGTCGATGCCCGAGCGCGCCAGCAGCGCATTGACGCAATGGGCCGCCATGTCGTCCGGACGGGTCAGGTTGAACTTGCCGCGAAAGGATTTGGCCAGGCCGGTCCGCACGCTGTCGACGATCACCACTTCACGCATGGCATACCTCATTGTTGTTGTCGGTTGAGAGTGGACCGAGCATAAGTCCACTGCATTACCGACCGCGACAATCATTCACCCCGCGTATGCGTAACCATCGCTCACTTCTTGTGCTGTTTCAATTTCCTGTTGTGCTTGTCGGACTTTTCGAACGCCTCTTCCAGCGCCAGATTGATGGTGCGCAGGACTTTGACCCGCGCCCAGCGCTTGTCATTGGCTTCCACCAGCGTCCAGGGCGATATCTCGGTGCTGGTGCGATCAACCATGTCACCGACTGCCGCGCGATAGGCGTCCCATTTGTCACGATTGCGCCAGTCATCTTCGGTGATCTTGAAACGCTTGAAAGGGATTTCTTCCCGCGCCTGGAAACGCTCCAGTTGCGTCTGCTTGTCGATGGCCAGCCAGAACTTGACCACGATCACCCCGGCCTCGGCGATCAGCTCTTCAAAATCATTGATTTCACTGTAGGCCCGCAACCAGTCCGCCGGTGGGCAGAAGCCTTCGACGCGCTCCACCAGCACCCGCCCGTACCAAGAACGATCGAACACCGTGAACTTGCCCTTGGCCGGGATGTGCCGCCAGAACCGCCACAGATAAGGCTGCGCCCGTTCCTCTTCGGTGGGTGCGGCAATCGGCACGATGCTGTACTGGCGTGGATCGAGGGCCGCCGCGACCCGGCGGATCGCCCCGCCCTTGCCTGCCGCATCATTGCCTTCGAACACCGCCACCAAGGCGTGCCGACGCATGCGTTTGTCGCGCATCAGGCCGGAGAATCGCGCCTGCTCGGTGATCAATTGTTCTTCGTAATCGTCCTTGTCCAGACTCTGGGTCAAATCCAGGCTGTCGAGCAGGTTCAGTTGATCGACATGGATGGGCAACGGCGCGGCGTTGACCTTGTCGGGATGAACCTTGGGTCGCTTCAGGGCATTTTGCAGGCCTTCGAGCAGGATCTTTCCCACCGCCAGACTGCGGTAATGAGGGTCCACCCCTTCGATCACATGCCAAGGCGCATAGTCGCGGCTGGTACGGCGCAACACGCGTTCGCCGTATTTCACGAACTTGTCGTAGGTTTGCGATTGTTGCCAGTCCAGCGGACTGATGCGCCAACTGTGCAGCGGGTCATCCGCCAAGGCCTTGAGCCGCGCCTTCATTTGCTTCTTGGAGAGGTGGAACCAGAACTTGAAGATCAATGCGCCTTCGTCGCAGAGCATTTTTTCAAAGCGCTCGGACTGGTTGATTACCTGATCCAGCACCGGGTCCTTGAACAACCCATGAACCCGGCCTTGCAGCATCTGGCTGTACCAGTTGCCGAAGAAAATCCCCATGCGGCCCTTGGCCGGGAGCATTCGCCAGTAGCGCCAGGCCGGTGGCCGCGCCAGCTCTTCGTCGGTCTGCTGATCGAACGTGCGGACCTCGATCAGGCGTGGGTCCATCCATTCGTTCAGCAACTTGACCGTCTCGCCCTTGCCGGCGCCTTCGATGCCATTGATCAGAATGATCACCGGAAAACGGCTTTGCTGGTGAAGTTCGAACTGCGCTTCGAGCAAGGCTTCACGCAGGGCCGGTTCTTCGGCGTCGTAGGTTTCTTTGTCGATGGCGTGACCGATTTCGGCGGATTCGAACATGGGACGGCTCCTTCCAGGATTGAGCAAGACTAGCGGATTGGGCCGATAGTCAGCAGAGAAAATTCTCTGTGGTTTGGGCTTTTGTGGCGAGGGGCTTGTCGGAACGCCGCATCGCCCCGTTGGGTCGCGAAGCGGCCCTGAGGCCAAACGACTCAGTCTGCCTGGTAAACCGAGTTTGCTGATTTCACGACTGCTACGCAGCCGAACGGGGGCAAGCCCCCTCGCCACAGGCGATCAGCTAGAATGGCCGCCTTGCCGTTGCCGAGCCTGCCATGAAACCTGTATTGCCCCACGCCCAGCTCGACTGGGATGACCAAGGGCTCCCGCGTTCGCGGGTGTTCGATGATGTGTATTTTTCCGATCTGTCGGGGCTGGACGAAACCCGCTACGTATTCCTCGAACAGAACGCTTTGCGTGAACGCTTTGCCGCGTTGCCGGCCAGCGGTCGACTGGTGATTGGCGAGACCGGTTTCGGCACCGGGCTGAATTTCCTTTGCGCCTGGCAGCTGTTCGAACAGCACGCGGTGGCCGGAGCGCGGCTGCATTTTGTCAGTGTCGAAAAGTACCCGCTGAGCCTGCCCGATCTGCAGCGTGCCTTGGCCTTGTGGCCGGAGCTCAAACCGTTTGCCGATCAACTGCTGACGCAATACATCGCAATCCACCCAGGCTTCCAGCGCCTGGTGCTGGACAACGGCCGCGTAACCCTGACCCTGCTGATCGGGGATGCGCTGGAACAATTGCCACAACTGGACGCGCAGATCGACGCCTGGTTTCTCGACGGTTTTGCCCCGGCGAAAAACCCCGACATGTGGACCGCCGAGCTGTTCGCCGAACTGGCACGCCTGGCTGCCCCCGGCTCGACCATCAGTACGTTTACCAGCACCGGCTGGGTGCGTCGCCTGCTGAACGCGGCGGGCTTCAAGATGAAGCGCACGCCCGGCATTGGCCACAAATGGGAGATCCTGCGGGGCGTGTTTCTCGGCTGGCCTGAGGAAGTTCCGGTGCCCGCCGTGGCTAAACCATGGTTCGCGCGCCCGACGCCACTGAACGGCGAGCGTCGCGCGATGGTGATCGGCGCCGGCCTGGCCGGTTGCGCCAGCGCCGCCAGTCTCGCGGCGCGGGGCTGGCACGTCAGTCTGCTGGAGCGTCACGACGCGCTGGCGCAGGAAGCCTCGGGCAATCCTCAGGGCGTTTTGTATCTCAAGCTTTCGGCCCATGGCACCGCGTTGTCGCAGCTGATCGTCAGTGGTTTCGGTCACACCCGACGCTTGCTCGAACATCTGCAACGGGGCGTCGACTGGGACGATTGCGGGGTCTTGCAACTGGCCTTCAACGCCAAGGAAGCCGAGCGTCAGGCGCAATTGGCCGCGGCCTTTTCGCCTGACCTGGTGCACTTGCTCGATCAACCGCAAGCCCAGGCTCAGGCCGGGATTGCCCTGGAACACGGCGGATTATTCTTCCCGGAAGGTGGCTGGGTTCATCCGCCGGCGTTGTGCCATTGGCAGGCATCTTCGGCGAACATCCAGTGGCTGCCCCATCGCGATGTACTGGAACTGCGCAAGGTTGATGATCAATGGCAGGCCTGGGACGGTGATGCTTTGCTGGCCAGTGCCCCCGTGGTGATCCTGGCCGGCGCCGCCGAGATCAAGCGTTTCCCACACAGCGCCGAGCTGCCCCTCAAACGCATTCGTGGCCAGATCACCCGACTGGCGCAAACTCCTGAAAGCCAGAGCCTGGCCACCGTCGTCTGCGCCGAAGGCTATGTGGCGCCGGCACGACTGGGCGAACACACCCTCGGCGCCAGCTTCGACTTCAAGAGCGATGACCTGGCCCCGACCCTCACCGAACACCTCGGCAACCTGGCCTTGCTCGAGGAAATCTCCCCCGACCTGGCCACGCGACTGCATGCTCAGGAACTGGACCCGCAGCAGCTCGAAGGGCGCGCTGCATTCCGCTGCACCAGCCCGGACTACCTGCCGATCGTTGGCCCGTTAGCCGAGCAAGTGGCCTTCGCCGATGCCTACACCGTACTGAGCAAGGACGCCCGGCAAGTGCCGGACATTCCCTGCCCCTGGCTTGAGGGTTTTTACGTCAACAGCGGCCACGGTTCTCGCGGTCTGATCACTGCGCCACTGTCGGGTGAATTGCTCGCGGCATGGATCGAAAACGAACCGCTGCCCCTGCCCAGAACGGTCGCCGAAGCCTGCCATCCCAACCGTTTTGCCGTGCGCCAGTTGATCCGCGGAAAAGTCTGACGACGCGCCTTATAACTTATCGGTCTAAAACTCCGGGGATTCAGCCGGGTCAGTTTCTGAGTACCCGCCATTTTTGGCGCGGTATCGATTGACCCTCCCCAACGGAAAAACCGGTAAGGAATTTATGTGCGGATTAGCTGGCGAGTTACGTTTTGATCATCAACCTGCAGACCTTGCAGCCATTGAACGAATCACCCATCACTTGGCCCCTCGCGGCCCTGACGCATGGGGCTTTCATGCCCAAGGGCCGATTGCCCTGGGCCATCGTCGCCTGAAAATCATGGACCTGTCGGACGGCTCGGCGCAGCCGATGATCGACAACCCACTGGGCTTGTCCCTCGCCTTTAACGGCGCGATCTACAACTTCCCGGAACTGCGCACCGAGCTTGAAAGCCTCGGTTATGCCTTCTATTCCGGTGGTGACACCGAAGTGCTGCTCAAGGGCTATCACGCCTGGGGCGAAGCCTTGCTGCCCAAGCTCAACGGCATGTTCGCCTTCGCCATTTGGGAGCGTGACGCCCAACGCCTGTTCATCGCCCGCGACCGTCTCGGCGTGAAGCCGCTGTACCTGTCGCGCACCGGCCAGCGCCTGCGCTTTGCCTCGGCGCTGCCGGCGTTGCTCAAGGGCGGCGACATCAACCCGATCCTCGATCCGGTGGCGCTCAATCATTATCTGAATTTCCACGCAGTGGTCCCGGCGCCGCGCACCTTGCTGGCCGGCATCGAGAAACTGCCACCGGCGACCTGGATGCGCATCGAAGCGGATGGCACCACCGAGCAGAAAACCTGGTGGACCCTGCCCTACGGCCCACACGCCGACGAGATGAATCTGACACTCGAAGACTGGCGTGACCGTGTGCTCGACAGCACCCGTGATGCGGTGGCAATCCGTCAGCGTGCGGCGGTCGATGTGGGTGTGCTGCTTTCGGGCGGTGTCGATTCGAGTCTGCTGGTCGGACTGTTGCGTGAAGTCGGTGTTGAAAACCTGTCGACCTTCTCCATCGGTTTCCAGGATGCCGGCGGCGAGCGCGGCGACGAGTTCCAGTATTCGGACCTGATCGCCAAGCACTACGGGACCCAGCATCACCAATTGCGCATCGACGAAAAAGAGATCATCGAGCAACTGCCCGCAGCGTTCCGCGCCATGAGCGAGCCGATGGTCAGTCATGACTGCATCGCCTTCTATCTGCTGTCCCGCGAAGTGGCCAAGCATTGCAAAGTGGTGCAGAGCGGCCAGGGTGCCGACGAGTTGTTCGCTGGTTATCACTGGTACCCACAAGTCGACGGAGCCGAAGATCCGTACGCCGCCTATCGCGATGCGTTTTTCGACCGCAGCTACGACGACTATGCCGCCACCGTGCAACCGAAATGGCTGACGGCTAATGACGCCGCTGGCGACTTCGTGAAGGAACATTTCGCACAGCCCGGCGCCGATGCGGCGGTGGACAAAGCCTTGCGTCTGGACAGCACGATCATGCTGGTGGACGACCCGGTCAAACGCGTCGACAACATGACCATGGCCTGGGGCCTGGAAGCGCGCACACCGTTTCTCGACTATCGCCTGGTGGAATTGTCGGCCCGTGTGCCGGGCAAATTCAAACTGCCGGACGGTGGCAAGCAAGTCTTGAAAGAAGCTGCGCGGCTGGTGATTCCGAGTGAAGTGATCGATCGCAAGAAAGGCTACTTCCCGGTGCCGGGCCTGAAGCATTTGCAGGGCGATACGCTGAGCTGGGTGCGCGAACTGCTGCTTGATCCGAGTCAGGATCGCGGCCTGTTCAAGCCAGCGATGCTCGACCGTCTGCTGACTGACCCGCAAGGTCAATTGACCCCGTTGCGCGGCTCCAAGCTGTGGCAATTGGCGGCCCTGAACCTGTGGCTCAGTGAACAAGGAATCTGATCGATGAAACCCCACGCCACGGCCTACAGCCAACGCTTGTTGCGCGGTCAGGCGCCCTCATACGAACGCTTGCAGGCACGCCTGGCCGAAGACGGCAGTGAACTCGGCACCGCACCGATCGCCGTGCATTGCGGTTGGGGCCGGTTGCTGATCGGCCACACCTTCCCGGATGCGGCGAGCCTGGCCCAAGAGCTGCTCAACGAGCATACCGGTGAGCGCGACATCGCCTTGTACGTGGCTGCGCCTCAGCAAGTGCTGGGGCTGGAGCCGGCACAACTGTTTCTCGACCCGTCCGACACCTTGCGCCTGTGGTTCAGCGACTACCGCCAGTCCACTCGGGTGTTTCGCGGCTTTCGCATCCGCAGGGTCCAGAGCGATGCAGACTGGCAGGCGATCAATCAGCTGTATCAGTTGCGCGGCATGCTGCCGATCGACTCGAGTCTGCTGACTCCGCGCCATCAGGGCGGCCCGGTGTACTGGCTGGCCGAAGATGAGGACAGCGGCGCAATCATCGGCAGCGTCATGGGCCTCAATCACCACAAGGCGTTCAACGATCCAGAAAATGGCAGCAGCCTGTGGTGCCTGGCGGTCGATCCGCAATGTTCGCGACCGGGTGTCGGTGAAGTGCTGGTGCGGCATTTGATCGAGCACTTCATGAGCCGTGGGCTGAGTTACCTGGACCTGTCCGTGCTGCACGACAACCGGCAGGCGAAAAGTCTTTACGCCAAGCTGGGGTTTCGCAACCTGTCGACCTTCGCGATCAAGCGCAAAAACTGCATCAATCAGCCGCTGTTTCTTGGTCCAGGTCCCGAAGCCGAATTCAATCCTTATGCACGGATCATCGTTGAGGAAGCTCACCGTCGCGGCATCGAAGTGCAAGTCGATGACGCCGATGCCGGCCTGTTCACCTTGATCCATGGCAGTCGCCGCGTACGTTGCCGTGAATCCCTCAGCGATCTGACCAGCGCCATCAGCATGACGTTGTGCCAGGACAAAAGCCTGACGCACAAAGTGCTCAAGGCCGCCGGCCTGAACCTGCCAGCGCAGCAACTGGCCGGCAACGCCGATGACAATCTGGCGTTTCTTGATGAGCACGAACGGGTGGTGGTCAAACCGCTGGATGGCGAACAGGGCCAAGGCGTCGCGGTGGATTTACAGACCATCGAAGAGGTCCAGCAAGCCATCGAATCTGCTCGCCAGTTCGACAGTCGCGTGCTGCTGGAGAGTTTCCACGAAGGACTCGATTTGCGAATTGTGGTGATCGGTTTTGAGGTGGTCGCCGCGGCGATTCGTCGTCCGGCTGAAGTGGTGGGCGATGGTCAGCATTCCATTGGTGCGCTGATTGAAGCCCAGAGCCGGCGTCGTCAGGCGGCGACCAGCGGTGAAAGCAAAATCCCTATGGATCATGAGACCGAGCGCACCTTGCACGCAGCGGGTTATGACTACAGCAGCATTCTGCCGGCCGGTGAGCATCTGTTCGTACGGCGTACGGCGAATCTTCATACCGGCGGGATTCTTGAGGATGTGACGGCGATCCTGCATCCGACCTTGGTGGATGCGGCGGTGCGGGCGGCGCGGGCGCTGGACATTCCGATGGTCGGGCTCGACCTGATGGTGCCCGCTGCCGATCAACCGGAGTACGTGTTTATCGAAGCCAATGAGCGCGCCGGGTTGGCCAACCATGAACCGCAACCGACGGCCGAGCGGTTTGTGGATTTGTTGTTTCCGCACAGTCAGCCGGCGGCCTGACAGGCACCACAGATTCTTTCCCTTCATCGAAACCATCGATGGCCTCAACTCATCAGGAGTTTCCATGACCAGCAAAATTCCAGAACCGGATCTGAACTACCTGCAAAAAGTCCTGCTGGAAATGCTCGCCATTCCCAGCCCGACCGGGTTCACCGACACCATCGTGCGTTATGTCGCCGAGCGGCTTGAAGAGCTGGGCATTCCCTTTGAGATGACCCGCCGCGGCACCATCCGCGCCACCCTCAAGGGCAAGAAGAATAGCCCCGACCGTGCGGTCTCCGCCCACCTCGACACCATCGGCGCGGCGGTTCGCGCAATCAAAGACAACGGCCGTTTGACCCTGGCGCCTGTCGGTTGCTGGTCCAGCCGTTTTGCCGAGGGCAGTCGGGTCAGCCTGTTTACCGACAACGGTGTGATCCGTGGCAGCGTGCTGCCGCTGATGGCTTCCGGGCATGCGTTCAATACTGCCGTGGATGAAATGGCGATCAGTTGGGATCACATCGAATTGCGCCTGGACGCTTATTGCGCTACGCGTGCCGATTGCGACTCGCTGGGGGTCAGCGTCGGTGATTTTGTCGCCTTCGACCCCCTGCCGGAGTTCACCGAAAGCGGCCACATCAGCGCCCGTCATCTCGATGACAAGGCCGGCGTTGCCGCATTGCTGGCGGCATTGAAAGCGATTGTCGACAGCGGCGAAGAGCTGATGATCGACTGTCATCCGCTGTTCACCATCACCGAGGAAACCGGCAGTGGCGCGGCGGCGGCATTACCTTGGGACGTCAGCGAATTCGTCGGCATCGACATTGCCCCGGTCGCGCCGGGTCAGCATTCCAGCGAGCACGCGGTGAGCGTGGCAATGCAGGATTCCGGCGGACCTTATGACTATCACCTGTCGCGCCATCTGCTGCGCCTGGCCAGTGACAACGAGTTGCCGGTGCGCCGTGACCTGTTCCGCTATTACTTCAGCGATGCCCATTCGGCGGTCACTGCCGGGCATGACATTCGTACCGCCCTGCTCGCCTTCGGCTGCGACGCCACTCACGGCTACGAACGCACCCACATCGACAGCCTCGCCGCCCTCAGTCGCCTGCTCGGCGCCTACATTCTGAGTCCGCCGGTGTTTGCCAGCGATGCACAACCGGCCAAGGGGTCGCTGGACCGGTTCAGTCATCAGATCGAACATGAGACGCAGATGGAAAGCGATACGCGGGTGCCGTCGGTGGATAGCCTGGTGGGACAGCGCTCGGAGAGCTAAAGCGAACGCAAAACCGTAGGAGCTGCCGCAGGCTGCGATCTTTTGATTTTCAGCGATGCAACTGACGCCAAAGATCAAAAGATCGCAGCCTGCGGTAGCTCCTACTGGTCCTGTGCGTTCAACCGCCGTAGCATCGCGCCATTGTTTAGCCGAGGTGCCTATGCTGATTCCCCACGACCAACTTGAAGTCGACACCCTCACCCGCCTGATCGAGGATTTCGTGACCCGTGACGGTACGGACAACGGCGATGACACGCCGCTGGAAACCCGTGTACTGCGTGTTCGCCAGGCATTGACCAAGGGCCAGGCGCTGATTGTCTTCGACCCGGAAAGCGAGCAATGCCAGTTGATGCTCAAGCACGATGTGCCCAAGCACCTGTTCGACTGAGGCCTTCAGCGTCCTTTGTTTTTCGCCAGTTTGAGCTGGATGCGGTCGTAGACCTCGGCCCGGTGCACATTGACGTTTTGCGGCGCTTCGACACCGAAGCGCACACTGCCTCCGTTGACGGCAAGAATACGCACGGAAATGTTGTCACCGATGGAAATCAACTCGCCCACAACGCGACTGAGTACAAGCATGGCATTCGTCCTTCAGGGTTATCGAACCCTGAAGATGCCCTGCACTCAGCGGGCCTACAATGCGACAGCAGCAAATCAGTCCCGCCCTACAGCGCACCCCGAACAGATCCTATGGAAACGTCCGACAAACCCATTGAATGAAGGACCGATCCTTCAGGAAGCGGAGAAACGCGGGCCGAAAAGGATGACGCTGGCCCCGATCACACACAGCCCCACGCCGATCCAGTCCGAGCCCAGCGGACGAATCCGCTCGACCACCGCCAGCCAGCCGATCGACGCGATGATGTAGATGCCACCGTACGCGGCATAAGCACGGCCAGCGTAGGTCGCTTCGATCCGGGTCAGCAGCAGCGCGAACAAGGTCAGACTGAGCAGCGCCGGCACGACCCACCAGGCGCTTTTACCCTGGCGTAGCCACATCCAGAAGGCAAAGCAGCCGGCGATTTCAAACAGCGCAGCGAGGAAAAACCACAAATAATTGAGCATGCAAACGTCCCGCGAGGATGGCCGATGGCGGCCACCCTAACGACGGTGTTGCGTACGGGCAAGTTCAGCCTGCGGTTTGTTTGGCCTTGGCGCGCATTTTGTCGGCCATGGCGGTCATTTCGTCGTAGAGCAATTGCGGGTTCTTCTGCTTGAGCGCCCAGGCCATACGGCCCTGTTCGTGAGGCAGAATCATGAATTCGCCAGCGGCAACGTGCTGATAGATGTAGTCGGCAATGTCGGTCGCGGTGATCGGCGAGCTTTCCAGCAACTTGCCGACCTGGGCTTTCATGGCCGGCGTCGGACCACGGAACGAGTCCAGCAGGTTGGTCTGGAAGAACGACGGGCACACCACATGCACGCCGATCTCCTGCTGCGCCAGTTCGACCAGCAGGCTTTCGGACAACGCCACCACGCCAGCCTTGGCCACGTTGTAGTTGCTCATGGCCGGGCCTTGCATCAGGGCGGCCATCGACGCGATGTTGATGATCTTGCCTTTGCTTTTTTCCAGCAGCGGCAGGAAGGCCTTGCAGCCCTTGACCACGCCCATCAGGTTGATCGCGATCTGCCAGTCCCAGTCTTCCAGGGACAGTTCACTGAAGAAGCCGCCCGAGGCAACGCCGGCGTTGTTGACGATGACATCGATGCCACCGAGTTTCTCGTCGCAGGCTTGGGCGAAAGCGGTCAGCTGACTGTAATCGCGCACGTCGCAACGCTGGATAAAACCGTCGCCGCCGGCTTCGCGAACCAGTTTCAGGGTTTCCTGCAGACCGGGTTCGCTGACATCCGACAAGGCCAGCTGCCAGCCTTCACGCGCCCAGCGCAGCGCGATTTCGCGACCTAAGCCCGAGCCCGCACCAGTGATCATCATGCGATTTTGCATAGCAAACAGCCTTGTTGTTCCGGGGAAGATGCATCGAGTGTAGCGAAGGACAATGCCCGACCCACGCTCCATCAGATTGCTGAATGGCCCGAGCAAACCGTGACAGCGCCTGAATCAACTTGTGCAATAAAAAAGAAATAAGCCTTTCTTCGAAAAACATTAAAAAAACTTGGAATTTTCCTTCATTCGCCACAGTCGGATTTTGTAAGCAGCCCGGTTTTATAGCAGCCCGGCTGACCAGTAAACGCCAGGTAATTCCAGAACACTTCCAACAAGGAAATAGACATGGGCACAATTCTAATCATTATTCTGATCCTCCTGCTGGTAGGTGGTTTACCGGTCTTCCCGCACTCCAGAAGTTGGGGTTATGGCCCGTCGGGTATCATCGGCGTGGTGTTGGTGGTGCTGTTGATCCTGCTGTTGCTCGGCAAGATATAAAGGTTTAACAGGCAAAAAAAAGAGGCCCTTTTTCAAGGGCCTCTTTTTTATTGCATCAACACTTAGTCCGGCTTGCCATCAACCACACCTGCGGTGTTGTCGATCAGGCTCTTGGTCGCCGTTTGCAGGAACGCTTCGAGCTTGAGCTTCAGCTCAGCGGTACGCGGTGCATCCGGAACGATCTCGGCGTGAGGTGTCGCGCCCAGTTCGTACTGGTACATCTTCGGCGCCATTTCCTTTTCCTTCGGCAGCACCAGAATCTGATCAGCCGTGATGATGGCGGTGGTCTGCTCGCTACCCGACGGCTTGATCACGCCGAAACCAGTGTCGCCTTCAGGCAGATTGAGCAAATCGCGGCCCCAGCACTGATGACGCACTTCGCCACCAATACGACCCATGATGGTCGGCACGATGTCGATCTGCGTGCCCACGGTATGGTCTAGCTCGCCGAACTTTTCCTGGATGCCCGGTGCGATCATCAGCATCGGCACGTTGAAGCGGCCCAGGTCCATTTCGGTGATCTGACGCTCGTTGCCAAAACCGTGGTCGCCGACGATCACAAACAGGGTTTCCTTGAAATACGGCTCCTTGCGGGCCTTTTCAAAGAACTGGCCCAGCGCCCAGTCCGCGTAACGCATGGCGGTCAAATGCTCGTTCAGGCTACCGCGATCGGTCACGCGTTCGACCGGCAACGGGGTCGGCAAAGCGTATGGCGTGTGGTTGGACAGGGTTTGCAGCAACGCATAGAACGGCTTGCCGTTTTCCCGTGCCTTGAGCTCGACCAGACCACGGTCGAACATGTCCTGGTCGGACACGCCCCAGGTCGGATCGGAGAACACCGGGTTCACGAAGTCGTTACGACCAATGAAGTTGGTCATGCCCTGGTTGCTGAAGAAACCCGACTGGTTATCCCAGGCGAAGTCGCCGTTGTAGACGTACACGTCTCCATAGTTACGGGCGCTGAGCAATTGCGGCAGGCCGGACAACTTGTGGCTGCCTTCCGGCGTCTGCATCAGGTATTCGAAACCTGGCAGGTTCGGAAAGCACGCCATGGTGGCGAACATACCCTGGTGGGTATGGGTCCCGTTGGAGAAGAAGCGGTCGAACAGCAGGCCTTCCTTCGACAGTTTGTCGAGGTACGGCGTGATGTTGCCCGGTGCACCCAAGGCGCCCACCGAGTGACCGGCCATGCTTTCCATCAGGATTACGACGACGTTCTTGATCGGCAGGGTCTTGTCGGCTGGCGGCGTGTAGTCGCGACGCACGGCTGCGATGTCGGCATCCACCAGTTTGTCGTCCGCCATCACCAACATGTCACGCACGATTTTCTGCGCTTCAGGCTGTGGCAGGGTGGCCTTCCAGATGTTGTCGCGATCTTCGGACATACGGCTCTTGGCCGCTGCGACCAGCGACAAGGTGCCGTTGAGGCCCAACTGGTTGGCGAAGTTCGAGTCGGTGGTGTAGACGTCACCCCAACGCAGTGGCGGGCCCTGACGCAGGGTGCCACGAGCAGCGACCACGCAGACCAGCAGGCAGACGACAAACACCGCGATGCGTGCGTACCACGGGGCGACCTTGCGCGTGCCGATGCTGCCGCCGCTGAAGGGGCCACGAGGCCGGGTGGCGCGGTCGGCGCCCTTGAACGCCAGGGTCAGGATCAACGTGCCCACGGCCCAGGCCAGCAGGTAGCGAACCACCGGAAAACCGTACCAGAGCATGCTCATCACGGTTTTTGGGTCTTCCTTTACATATTGGAAGACCAGGCCGTTGAGACGCTGGTGGAACTCGCGGTAGAAGTCCATCTCCATCAGGCCGAGGAACAGGGCGATGCTCGAGGCAATGGTCAGCCAGAACCGGAAGAACCCGCGTGCGGCCATCGCCCGGGCGCTGAACAGCGCCAGCAGCAATGGAATGCTGAGGTAGACCACCAGGCGCAGGTCGAAGCGCAGACCGTTGGCGAACGCTTCGAGAAAGGTCGAGGCCGGGGTGTCGAGGATCATCTCGCGGTTGTAAACCAGCAGCGCAACGCGCAGCAGGCTGAACATGACCATCATGACCAGGGCACACAGCAGCGTGTAGGCCAGATGCGATTTGACGGTCGGTTGCAGCAGGCGACTAGAAGCTCGCTGCTGACTCAGGGCGTCCGGGTTTGCCATGTCGTTTTAGGACCCATTGGAAGTTGAAGTTTCAAAAATACAGCGGCGCCTTGCCCTCTGTTGGCCAGTACTCGGCCCCGGGGCTTGCGCGGTGCGCAAATGTTGCACGATCAACCGCGGCATTGCCATTGATTACTGCCCGCATGTTGGCGCGGGCGAATTGTCTTGGAGGCTTTGTGAAAATTTCGTGCAACGTATATTCGGAAACAAAATAAAGTCCGCCCTGCTTCCGATGCCGGTTAGTTCGGGGGCGTATCCGTTTTTGCGGTAACGGCGGCTGGCGGTTTCGCTCTTACAGCCAGCCCTTTCAAGGTCTTTTGACTTTAGCGGCCTTGAGCACCCGATCCGTCGACACGTGGGCATTCGCGGCTTTGCCTTCAAGCCACTCCTTTGGTTTGGGCACCTTCGGACCTCGTTTGCTCTTGACGACCGCTTTGGGCTGGATGTTTCGAGCGAGTGCAAGCAGGTACTGAGCCAGCCCTCCTGCGGGGATCGGAATGGATGAGTACTCTGCTGGCAGAGCTATTTGCATACCCTCGTAACCGCTGCGTACCTGTACCGTCAGGTGGAAAATCGATGCTTCCCAATCGTCGGGCAGGGTCTGGCGATGAGCTTGTTCAACGCTGCGCTTGAGCACGGCCAAGACGTTGTAAGCCAACACGGCCGACGCAAATCCCAGCAGGGCGGCCTTAGGGTTGCCCAAGGTTTCGATTTCGCTGTCCAGCACCGATTCCAGGCGCTGGAACATCCCTTCGATGCTCCAGCGACGGCGGTACAAATCGGCGATTTGCTCGGCACTGATGGAGTCGGGCAAGTTGCTCCAGAACAACAGCGTGGTGTCGCCAGATTCGGTGGGGGTTTGCAGATTCAGTTCGACACGCCGCCACTGGCGACCACCTTTAACTTCGATGATTTGCTCGCGCACGCTGCCTGCCCCGACCGCGACAGACTCCTGCCAGTCGCTTTCCTTAAGTAGGCGTGGATGTTTGCTCGGTTCGCGAATGATGAACGAGGCTCCGGACTCTTCGCAGGCGTCCATGACGGGGAGCGTGCAATAGAGTCGATCAGCCATCCACAGCTGCCCCGCACAGGCTTTTTCCAGCAACGGCAGAACGCTGACGCGCTCACTGGCATAGGCATCTTCACAGGGCTGAAGATCGACGACCTGATCCAGATCGGGGTCGTAAACCACGACTGAAAAACCAGGCCGGGCGGCCCCTCGTTCACGGCGCAAAGCGCCCAGGCGTTTTTCGCTGGAAGGCAGGTGGTTGCCGTCGACGACCCGCAGTTGCCAGCCTGGCAAAATGGCTGAGTGCCCCAGCTCTTTTATCGTCGGGGCCAAGCGCTCTGCGCTGCCGGTGACCAGGGCGCGCAGCAGCGCAGGTTCTGTGCGGCTGACCTTGTCATACAGCGCCGCCAAGCTGACGGGAAGATCCTCCATCTGCCGTGCAGCAGCATGTAGCGATGGTCGCAAGCCCAATGAAACAAGGGACATCAGTTCAACGATGGTTGAGAACAGAAGCTCACGCGGGTATTGCCGCTGACGATGTTCTTCGAACACCTGATCGACCCATTCGGCAGGAACAGCCTGCTCCAGTATCACTCTTGTCATGACACTGGCCGGTGTTTTTTTCTCAAACCGCGCTAGAACTTCTGCCCACATCGCTTTCGTCACCCTGACTGGAGTTTTGGGGGATTTTATCAAAGACCTTGAAAGGGCTGGCTGTAAAAGCGAAACCACCAGTCGCCATGACCGAAGAAACGGATATGCCCCCGATCAAATAACCCGCCCTGCCAAATAGCAAACGCCCCGAACAAAGTCAGGGCGCTTTATCAAAAAATCGGAGCGATTACTTCTCGGCGCGTTCTTTCAGGGCTTTCAAGGTATTGAACGGCGCATCAACCACAAACTTGTTGGCCACCATCGGCGGTATGCTACCGCCCGGCTCGGTGTGCACCTGATACGTCACTTCGATCTGATCGCCCTTGGGTACGAACTTCCAGAAACCATCGACCTTGGTAACCCGAACGAAGCCTTTTTCTTCGGGAAGGTACTTCGGTACGCCTTCGAGCTTGCGAGTCAGACTGCCGTCAGCACCCTCGATGGTGGTGACATGCAACACGGAGTCACGCGCAGTTACCGGCCAAGGAGTATTGAACTGGGTGTAGGTCCAGTTTTGATCGCCTTCGTGCTTGAGCAACTTCTGGGTTTTGCAGTCGTGAATCCAGGCGCAAGCGCCTGACACGTCTTCCTGCAAAGCGCGCAGTTTGGCGATAGTAGTCTTCATCAGGGTGACGCCCTGGTAAGCCTTGTAATCGGAGCCAGCCACTTCACTCAAGGAAACCTTGATGCCGTCTTCGTTCTTGGCAACTTTCCAGTCTTCTGCCTGAGCGGCCGTGGAAGCCAGCAAAACCGTCAAACCACACAGCACAGCCATACGTTGCAGCGAACCCATAGTCTTATTCCTTATTGTTGAAGATCCGTTCGTTGAACACATCACGCCGCCGTCATTTGCTCCCACCAACCCAGCAATTTGATCGCTTCGTCGCTGCTGCTTCCGCAGACTTCGATGTCGGCTTCGAACGCCGAACACACTGCAGGACGTTCCGGTTTGCCAAAAATGCCGCACAGGTTATCGACAGAGAGTTGTACGCAACGTTCTCCGGCGGGCTTGCCATTGGGCATGCCGGGAATCGGTGAACTGATGGAAGGGGCAATGCAACAGGCGCCACAGCCTTCACGGCATTTCATGACGACGAGCTCCTCGATGGGCGATGTGTTAAAGGACGTGGCACAGAGTAACCGCTAAAACGCTTGTTTAAAATTGTCTGGACCCGGGTTTTTTCGCTTAAACGAGCGTGACTGACCAGTCTCCGACAAAGCGTCTGGCCTGCGGATCACGGACGGGAAGAAATTAGCGTTTGAACTCGAATTCCAGGGCTGCGCCTTCAACTTCACGGCGCTCTTCGTTGCGCAGTTGCAACTTCATTTCGTTGCTGATCAGCCTTCCGTTGAGCTGAAACGGACCAGCCTTCTCACCAAACATTTGCGGCAATAGTGCATCGTGCCGGGGCAACGCTACCGTGCCGATCGGTTTCAGCTCCTCGGCCATTTCTTGGGGCAGGCTTAAATCCAGGTCGGCCGAAGGAAGCTTGGTTTTCACGATCTCACTGGCGGCTTTGGACTTGGAGGCAATCGGCGGTCGCTTTTTAACCTTGGCCACTGTCTTTTTGACCGGCGCGGCTTTCTTGATCTGTGCCGGTTTTTTCGACGTGGCGCTGGCTGCCGGTTTTTCTGTAACAGAAGCCGCCAAGACGCCTTCGGCCTGGAAGGTTATCAGCAGGCAGATCGATAGCCAGACGGCGGAAAAAATCGGCTTCATGGACCCAACGGTACAAACGGCAGGAGCCATATGCTCGCCTGTTGCAGGCGACATGACAAGCTCGGGCAGGAATATCCTGCCCGCCCCCTCAAAAGCCGCCGACCATCTCCTGACAGAGCTGGGTGGCAAGCATGCCCAGGGTCATCAATGCACGCTCGGCTTCACGGTTCCAGGGTATGCCGCAGTTCAGCCGAATGCAGTGATTGAACTGCTCGGTGTTACTGAAAATCAGCCCCGGCGCGATGCTGATGCCCTGCTGCAACGCACGAACGTGCAGCTCCTGCGTGTTGACCCGTCCCGGCAGGCTGACCCACAGAATGAAGCCGCCGGTCGGCCGGGTCATCTGCGTGCCTTCAGGGAAGTATTGCTGGACTGCCAACTGGAAGGCGCTGAGGTTCTTGCGGTATTCCTGGCGGATGTAGCGCAAATGTCGATCGTAGCCGCCGTTCTCCAGGTACGCCGCAATGCCCATCTGCGTGACGCTGCAGGCCGAATGGGTGCTGAAGGTCTGCAAACGCTGGATTTCCTGCTGGTACTTACCGGCAATCATCCAGCCGATCCGCACGCCCGGCGACAGGGTTTTGGAGAAGCTTGAGCAATAGATCACCCGATCCAGCCGATCGTAGGCTTTAAGTGATTTGGTGCGCCCCTGCTCGAACATCAGTTCGCCGTAGATATCGTCTTCGACAATCTGGATATCGAAATCCGAGGCCAGGCGCAGCAGTTGCTTCTGCCGCTCTTCGGGCATGGTGCCGCCCAATGGATTGCTCAGACGAGTGGTCAGCACCAGCGCCTTGATCGACCACTGGTTGGCCGCCAGCTGCAGGGCTTCGAGGCTCATACCGGTGGCCGGATCGCTCGGGATCTCGATGACCTTGAGGCCCAGCAGGTCAGCCAGTTGCAGCAAACCGTAGTAGGTCGGCGACTCGGCGGCGATCAGATCGCCCGGGCGAGTCAGCACACGCAGGGACATCTGCAACGCATCGACGCAGCCGTGGGTAATCACCACTTCCGACGGATCGACCACCACGCCGGCATCGCGCATGCGGATCGCCACTTGTCGGCGCAACGGTTCGAAACCCGGGCTGAACATGTAGCTGAACGCCCGCGGGCTATGGAAACGGGTGACTTTGGCCAGTTGCTGATGCAGCGCCCGTACCGGCAGATAATCAACGCTCGGTACGGCTGCCCCCAAGGGAAACACACCCTCGCGGCGGGATTCGACCAGAACTTGTTGGATGATGCTACTGCGAGTGACCAGACCTGGACGCTCGACCCGGGCGATGTCCGGTGTCGGCGCGGTCAGGGCCGGGGTCTGGTGCACGTAGTAACCGGACTGCGGCCGGGCGCGGATCAGCCCTTGATCTTCGAGGTTGGCGTAAGCCTGCAACACCGTCGCATGGCTGACGTTGAGCTGCGAGCTCATCTTGCGCACCGAAGGCACGCGCTCCCCCGGTTGATAGACGCCACGGCGGATGTCTTCGGCCAGTTGCTGAGCAATACGTTGGTAGAGCAAGAGATTGGTCATGACGCAGCACTCGATTTCACGGGCATTTTATTCTTGTGTGAAACAATACCGGAACAGTTTAGAAGTGTACTGGGACAGTTGCCACAATAGTCGACCGTACAGTGCAGTGTCAGCAAAAACTGTACTGTTTTGTGAGTTGATTAGCAGGCGTAAAAAAACCCGGCGCTGACGGGCAGGCCGGGTTTTCCAGTGACGCAGCCCTTAGCGGGCAGCGCCGAGCTGGCCTTTTTCGTCAGAGAACACAATTTCCACCCGACGGTTCTGTGCACGGCCCCGTTCGGAGGCGTTCACGTCGACCGGATATTCATCACCGTAGCCTTCGACCTGAATACGTTTGTCGTCGATGCCCAAATCCATCAGCACGTCTGCCACCGATTGCGCACGGTCACGGGACAGCTTGAGGTTTTCCTGCTTGCCGCCGGTACTGTCGGCGTAGCCTTCGATGCGTACCACGCGCTTGGGGTTGAGCTGCAGGAACTGCACGATCTTCAACACCACGCGGTTCGCCGAGTTTTTCAACTCCGCTTCGCCCGTGTCGAACAGCACGTCGCCCAAAGTCATCACCAGGCCACGGTCGGTCTGGGTGGTCGCCAGCGCGACAATCTGTTCTTCGAGCCACTTGCCCTGCTGCTGCACGCTGAGCAGTTTGGATTCGCGCAGGGCCAGCTGCAGGCGCTGACGCTCCAGTTCGAGCTTCGCCGCACGTTCTTCGTTGAGCACCTGATTGGTGTGTTCGCGCGCGATTTCGCTATAGCGCTCGCTCAGGTAAGCGTAATGCAGCACGTCCGATCCACTGCCCCAATAACTGGACAGACGATCGGCACGGGCCAGCGACTCACCGGCGCGAATCACGTCCTTGGGCGCGATTCGCAGCACGTTGGAATCTTCCTTGACCTTCTGGAAGTCAGTACTGGCCTGCTGCAACGCGGCCTCGCTGTGCTGACCGGCACAACCATAAAGGCTGGCGTAGCCTGCCAGGATCAAACCGCCCATGACTTTGGTCTTGAGGCTCATTGGGCATCTCCCAGTTGCTTGCGCAGGCGAGTGATGCGGGTATTAAGCACGTTCAACTGCTCCTCGCTCTTGAGGGTCAGAACCCGGGCTTCGGCCAGACGCGCGTCCAGCTCGGCCTGCTCGGCCCGCATCCGCGCGTTCTTGAAGGATTGGTCGTTCATGCTGCCCTTGGCGCGGTTGAACTTGTCTTCGGCCAGTTTCATTTCCGGCACGTCGGCGGCGGTGGCGCCCACGGCCTTGGCCTGTTCGAGTGCCTGTTCGGTCAGACGCATTTGTTCATTCGGCGCCGGATCGGCTGCACAACCCGCCAGAGCCAGAACGGCCAGGGCAGCGAAAAGAGGTCGAATACTCACTAAAAATCCCTACTGTTTTGGGGTACTGACGGGTTGTTGCTGCGGTTGTGAGAGCTGCGCCTTCCAGCGCTCGATATTGCGTTGCAGCACGGCTTCCGTCAGTCCGGACGCGGGCAATTCTGTCATCTTTTTGGCCAGCTGTCCGCGCAACCACGGATCGTTGCAGGCGGAGTTGTGGGAAACCGCGAGGAACAGGCCGGGTTTGTCGATCGGTTGTGGACGGGCGATCAGGTCGTTGGCCAGGTTAAGTGTCTGCGCAGCCGCCATGCCCGAGTAGCGTCCGGCAAGGACAAACTCCACCTCGCCCAGCAGCAATTTCTGAAAGGCCTGGGTCAGGTTAGGTGTACGTACGAGGGTCAATTGCTGCTCGGCGAACACGCCAAATGCCGGGGTCATACGAGACTTTTCCGACAATGCGCCGGGATGACCGTGAAGGTCATGCGCTTCGTTGTAGATCAGCGTCGAGTCTTTGCGGGTCCAGACCAGGTAATCGTTTTCCAGTAACGGCGGATGAATGTAATCCAGAGTATCCAGTTCGCTGACCGTCAATGGCGCATCCGCCAGCATGTCCATTCGCCCACTGCGCACTTCGTCCAGGGCCTGAGAGCGTTTGCCGGCGTAAAGCAGTTGGACCTTGATCCCCAACTCCCCCGCCACTTGCTGCAACAGGTCGGCACTGGCGCCGATCAGGTGCTTGGGGTTTTGCGGGTCTTGCCACAGGTACGGCGGCGCATCCGGGCTGCCGGTCACCACCAGGCGCTCGCACTTGCTTGCGGCGACGGACAGCGCCGGCAATACCGTCAGACCCAGCAGCAATGACCAGCCGTAAACGCGGCGCAGATCCATGGCGACACTCTCCCACTCAAACCCGGTTATATCGCCTGTAGGAGCTGTCGAGTGAAACGAGGCTGCGATCTTTTGATCGCAGCCTCGTTTCACTCGACAGCTCCTACAGAAGAACAAAAAAAAGCCCGACCAAAAGGTCGGGCTCTTTATAAGTCAGGCCGCTGGATTAGACCAGCTTCTCGAACTCAGGGATTGCTTCGAACAGGTCCGCCACCAGGCCGTAATCGGCCACCTGGAAGATCGGCGCTTCTTCGTCCTTGTTGATCGCAACGATCACTTTGGAGTCTTTCATGCCGGCCAGGTGCTGGATCGCGCCGGAGATACCGACGGCGATGTACAGCTGTGGAGCAACGATCTTGCCGGTCTGACCGACCTGCATATCGTTGGGTACGAAACCTGCGTCGACCGCGGCGCGGGAAGCACCGACAGCAGCGCCCAGCTTGTCGGCCAGGGCGTACAGGTGTTTGAAGTTGTCGCCGTTCTGCATGCCGCGACCGCCGGAAACGACGATCTTGGCAGCGGTCAGCTCCGGACGATCGGACTTGGCCAGTTCTTCGCCGACGAAACTGGAAATACCAGCATCGTGAGCAGCGGCAACGGCTTCAACAGCCGCCGAACCACCTTCAGCCGCCACCGGGTCGAAACCGGTAGCACGAACGGTGATGACTTTGACCGCAGCGTTCGATTGAACGGTTGCAATGGCGTTACCGGCGTAGATCGGGCGCTTGAAAGTGTCAGCGCTTTCGACCGAGATGATCTCGGAGATCTGATCAACGTCCAGCTGAGCGGCAACGCGCGGCAGGATGTTTTTGCCGTTGGAAGTCGCGGCAGCCAGGATGTGGCTGTAGCCCTTGCCCAACTCGGCAACCAGCGGCGCAACGTTTTCCGGCAGTTGGTGAGTGTAGGCGGCGTTATCGGCCACCAGCACTTTAGCCACGCCAGCGATTTTCGCAGCGGCTTCAGCCACGGCGCCAGCGCCCAGGCCTGCAACCAGAACGTGAATGTCACCACCGATTTTGACGGCGGCAGCCACGGTGTTCAGCGTGGCCGGGGCCAGCACTTTGTTGTCGTGTTCAGCAATAACCAAGATAGTCATTTAGATTACCTTCGCTTCGTTTTTCAGTTTCTCGACCAGTTCAGCCACCGACTTGACCTTGATACCCGCGCTGCGTGCAGCTGGCGCTTCGACTTTCACGGTCTTGTTGGTGGAGGCGGTGGAAACGCCCAAAGCGTCCGGAGTCAGCACTTCGAGAGGCTTCTTCTTGGCTTTCATGATGTTTGGCAGGGACGCGTAGCGCGGCTCGTTCAAACGCAGGTCGGTGGTGACGATGGCCGGCAGTTTCAGGGAAACTGTCTGCGCGCCGCCGTCGACTTCGCGAGTCACGGCAACGGTGTCGCCGCTGATTTCGACTTTGGACGCGAACGTGCCCTGACCGTAGCCGCTCAATGCAGCGAGCATCTGGCCCGTCTGGTTGTTATCGCTGTCGATGGCTTGTTTGCCAAGGATCACCAGCTGAGGCTGTTCCTTGTCGACAACAGCCTTGAGCAGCTTGGCAACGGCCAGCGAAGTCAGGTCTTCAGCGGATTCGACGAGGATGGCGCGGTCGGCACCCAGAGCCAGCGCGGTGCGCAGTTGCTCTTGAGCGGTGGACGGGCCGACAGAGACGACGACGATTTCAGTCGCAACACCTTTCTCTTTCAGGCGTACGGCTTCTTCCACTGCGATTTCGCAGAACGGGTTCATCGACATCTTGACGTTGGCGAGGTCGACGCCGGAATTGTCCGCCTTGACGCGAACCTTGACGTTGTAATCCACAACGCGTTTGACAGCTACAAGAACCTTCATGGATTCCTCGTTACTCTCCGGTGAAAAGAAAGTCGCCTAGGCGAACCTGGCGGTTTGATGCTCATCGGCGCAAGGGCACCTCTAAAAACGCTGGCAAAGGTGTCAAGTGACAAGCGCTCACGATGAAGATGACCGTTCGTCAGTGGTGACTGACGAGTCATTCATTATCGCGGCGTGTAAACTGCGCGCCAGAACCTGCGCTACGCATCACCTTGTACTGCCATCGCCCTGTCTTTAGAGGTGCTCTTGAAACCAACAGTCAGCCTACGGCGAGCGCAAAACCGACCGTATCTTGACCGGAACGCCTATTCCGGTCAATACGGCAAAATGGCCAGTCATAAGCCGCGTGACTTTGATTTCTCTGGCTTTGAGCCGATTCAAACAAACGTTTGTATTGGACGCTAGGAGTGGTGTAGATATAATGCGCCACCTTAGAGAGAAAGGTGGCTCATCGATTGTCCTCTTCCTGCATTGCGCAGGAATTCATGGATGCGACACCAAACCTCCAATTAGAAAAAAAACTGTTGAGCCTTGAGTAGGAGATAACCTGTGGAACGCGAATACATGGAATTCGACGTGGTCATCGTCGGTGCCGGCCCCGCTGGTCTTTCCGCCGCCTGCCGCTTGAAGCAGAAGGCCGCCGAAGCCGGTAAGGAAATCAGCGTCTGCGTGGTCGAAAAAGGCTCCGAAGTGGGTGCTCACATCCTGTCCGGTGCCGTGTTCGAACCACGCGCCTTGAACGAATTGTTTCCGGACTGGAAAGAACTCGGCGCCCCGCTGAATACACCAGTCACACGCGATGACATCTTCGTTCTCAAGAACGCCGACAGCGCGCAGAAGATTCCTGACCTCTTTGTGCCCAAGACCATGCACAACGAAGGCAACTACATCATCTCCCTGGGCAACCTGTGCCGCTGGCTGGCCCAGCAGGCCGAAAACCTGGGCGTGGAAATCTACCCAGGCTTCGCCGCTCAGGAAGCGCTGTTCGACGAGAACGGCGTGGTTCGCGGGATCATCACCGGCGATCTGGGCGTTGACCGCGAAGGCAACCCGAAAGAAGGCCTGTACACCCCAGGCATGGAACTGCGCGGCAAGTACACGCTGTTCGCCGAAGGTTGCCGTGGCCACATCGGCAAGCAACTGATCAAGCGCTTCAACCTCGACAGCGATGCCGACGCCCAGCACTACGGTATCGGCCTGAAAGAAATCTGGGAAATCGACCCGGCCAAGCATCAACCAGGCCTGGTGGTCCACACCGCCGGCTGGCCGCTGGACATCATGGGCACCGAGAACACCGGCGGCTCGTTCCTCTATCACCTGGAAAACAACCAGGTCGTAGTCGGTCTGATCGTCGACCTTTCCTACAGCAACACCTACCTGTCGCCATTCGACGAGTTCCAGCGCCTCAAGCATCACCCGGTACTCAAACAGCACCTGGAAGGCGGCAAGCGCATCAGCTACGGCGCTCGCGCCATCTGCAAAGGCGGCCTGAACTCGCTGCCGAAAATGGTCTTCAAGGGCGGCGCGCTGATCGGTTGCGACCTCGGCACCCTGAACTTCGCCAAGATCAAAGGCAGCCACACCGCGATGAAGTCCGGCATGCTCGCCGCTGAATCCGTGGCCGAGGCGCTGTTCGCTGAAAAGGACGGCACCGAAGAGCTGACCACTTACGTCGACGCGTTCAAGAAGAGCTGGCTCTACGACGAACTGTTCGCCAGCCGCAACTTCGGCCCGGCGATCCACAAGTTCGGCGCCATCGTCGGCGGCGGTTTCAACTGGCTCGACCAGAACATCTTCGGCGGCAAACTGCCGTTCACCTTGCACGACACCAAGCCGGATTACGCTTGCCTCAAGCTTGCGGCCGACTGCAAGAAGATCGACTACCCGAAACCAGACGGCAAGATCAGCTTCGACAAACTCAGCTCGGTGTTCATCTCCGGTACCAACCATGAAGAAGAGCAGCCGTGCCACCTGAAGTTGACCGACCCAAGCATCCCGATCGCCAAGAACCTGCCACTCTACGATGAGCCTGCCCAGCGTTACTGCCCGGCCGGCGTGTACGAAGTGGTGACCATGGAAAACGGTGAGAAGCGCTTCCAGATCAACGCCCAGAACTGCGTTCACTGCAAGACCTGCGACATCAAGGACCCTGCACAGAACATCACCTGGGTGGCGCCGGAAGGCTCTGGCGGCCCGACTTACCCGAACATGTAAGTCGAACGGCTGAACATCAAGGCTCCCGAACGGGGGCCTTTTTGTTGCCCGCGATTCCTGTCAGGCCGCGCGCTCATCACCGGGATTACGCTCGAAGTAGCGCTTGTACTCGCGACTGAACTGCGACGTGCTTTGATACCCGACCCGATGCGCCACTTGCGCCACGCCCAACCCCTCGCCCAGCAGTAACTGCTGGGCCCTGAGCAAACGCAAGCGCTTCAAGTACTGCACTGGCGATAACAAGGTGCTGCGTTTGAAATGCTCATGAAAGGTCGACGCGCTCATATTCGCGCAACTGGCCAGGGTCTCTACGTTCAGCGGCTCGGTGTAATGCGCATGCAGATGGCTGAGCGACGCCGCGATCCGGGCGAATTGTCCCTGTTGTTCAACCAGCGCACGCAACACATCGGCTTGCGGCCCGCGCAAGGCGACGAACAACAACTCGCGCAATCGCGCCTGCCCCATAACCTGGCATTCCAGCGGATCGTGCAGGCAACGCAGCAGCCGTTCAACACAACCACGCATCGCATCGTCGAGCACCGCCGAGGTCATGGACTCTGGCGTTTGCGCCGCAATACTACGCCCCGGCGCCAGCCCCATGGCCAAGACCAACTCACCGAGCAACACCCGGTCAATGGCGATGGAAACGCCCAGCATCGGGCCATCGGGGGCTGAAAACGTCTCGCATTCGAACGGCACCGGCAATGCCTGAATCAGATAATGCCCGGCGCCGTATTCCAGCGTACGCGGCCCCAGATACGCCAGTTTGCTGCCCTGGGCGATGATGACCAGACTCGGCTCGTAAATCTGCGGACCGCGAGCCACATCACAACTGGCCCGCAAAACCTGCACACCCGGCAACGCCGTGGGCGCGAAACCATCGCGATTAGTCAAAGGCTGGATCAGCGAAACCAGCGTGGCATTGGCATCGAGATGACGGGTCAACAACATGAGGAGCTCTTCACAGAAAAAGTCGCGAAAATCGGGATGAAAGCATCATCGCAGGTCTGATGGCCAATGCGATCCATTGAAGGCTGATGCCGGAGGATTAGGCATGACACCCGGAGGAATCGCCATGGCCGGTGGCCGGTGCGGCGCCCAGAATGCGCCACCTCACCCGTCACAGCTTTTGCGAGGTTCATCATGTACACCGCCATCGGATACGCCGCCCAGTCGGCCACCACTCCCCTCGCCCCCGTGAAATTCGAACGCCGCAGCCCACAGGCCGACGACGTCGCAATCGATATTCTCTACTGCGGCGTCTGCCATTCCGACATCCATCAGGCACGCAACGAGTGGGGCATTGCCGTTTACCCACTGATGCCCGGCCACGAGATCGTAGGCAAAGTTACCGCGATTGGTGCGAACGTGACCCAACATAAAGTCGGCGATCTGGTTGGTGTCGGCTGCATGGTTGATTCCTGCCGCAGCTGCGAAGCCTGCCAGTCGGACCTCGAGCAATACTGCCTCGAAGGTCCGACCATGACCTACGCCACCCCGGACCGGGTCGATGGCAGCAACACCATGGGCGGTTATTCCGACAGCATCGTGGTCAGCGAACACTTCGTGGTGCGCATCCCGGAAAAACTCGACCCGGCCAGCGCCGCGCCGATCCTCTGTGCCGGCATCACCACCTATTCGCCGCTCAAGCACTACGGCGTGAAGGCAGGCGACAAGGTCGGGATTCTCGGCATGGGCGGCCTCGGCCACATGGGCATCAAGTTCGCCAAGGCGATGGGCGCGGAAGTCACGCTGTTCACCCGCTCGGCGAGCAAGGCTGAAGAAGGTCGTCACCAGGGTGCGGACCACGTGATCGTGTCCACCGATGCCGAACAGATGAAGACCGCGGCAGGACATTTCGACTTCCTGCTGGACACCATTCCGGTGCAGCACGACCTCAATCCCTACCTCGATACGCTGCGTTTCGACGGCGTGCACATTCTGGTGGGCTTGATCGAACCGGTCGATCCACCGGTCCACGCCGCCAAACTGGTATTGGGCCGTCGTGTGCTGGCCGGGTCGCTGATCGGCGGTATCGCAGAAACCCAGGAGGTGCTGGATTTCTGCGCCGAGCACAACATCACCTGCGACATCGAAATGCTCGACATCCGCCAGATCAACGAGGCTTACGCCCGCATGATCGCGGGTGACGTGAAGTACCGCTTCGTGATCGACATGGCAACGCTGAAGGTCTAAACCTTAGCGCCAAGCTCCGCCGACAGCCGGGCTGTGACCCCTTTGATCAGGGGAATCAGCTCGGCCATTTTCTCCAACGGCATATACGGCACGGTGCTGGCGATGCTGATGCCGGCGACGATGCGCTTGCTGGCATCGCGGATCGGCGCCGCCACACAGCGGATCGACGGTTCGTTGTCTTCCAGATCGAACGCATAACCGCCCGCCACGTACTCGACCATGCGTTGCTGAAACTGCTCCCAGGACTGCTCCGGGTGCTGCGGCCAAAACTGATTTTTCCCACCCGCCGGCAAGCTGACTTCGTACAGCCGCTGCCATTCTTCCTGCGTGTCATCGAGCATCAGCGCCTTGCCAATCCCGGTACGCGCCAACGGCATGCGATGGCCAACCCGCGAACGCATTTCCGGGCCATTACGCCCCGGATTCTTGTGCAGGTACAGCACTTCGTCGCCTTCACGAATCGCCAGGTGAATGGTGTCGCCGGTCAACGCCGACAACTCATCCAGATACGGCCCGGCCAATGTGACCAGCGGCAATTCTTCGCGCGCCTGGAAACCCAACTCGATCAGCTTTGGTCCCAACAAATAACCGACTTGCGGCACCACCCGCAGGTAACGCTCGTCCACCAGGCAACTGGCCAGACGATGGGTGGTGCTGCGCGTGGTGCCAATCAGTCGGGCGATTTCCTTGAGATCGCGGGCACCACTGGCCACGGCCTGAACCACACCCAAGCCACGAAGCAGTGTCTGGGTGCCGGTTGGTGCGGCGTCCTTGGCGATTTTTGGGGCGTCTTCCTGCATATCCAGCCTTTACCGTTGAGCGAGTGAACGGGTGGCATTATGGTCGCCCGCATGCCGCAACTACAACTTGATACGCTCGACTTTGCCGACCAGCAAGATGTAGGAAAGCGCGCCAATCAACGCCAGAACCGAGATATAGGTGATCGCCGGGGCAAACGAATCACCGGTGGCGAGGAAACCGATGACGATCGGCGTGGTAATCGCCGACAGGTTGCCGATGAAGTTGAACACCCCGCCGGTCAACCCGAGCAATCGCGCCGGGGCCAACGTTGAAACCAGCGACCAGGTGATCGACGCGAGCCCGTTACCGAAGAACGCCAACGCGAGGAAGGCAATCACCAGCGGTGTCGACTCGACGAAGTTGGCGCCGATAATCGAGGTGGAGATCAGCAGGCCGCCAATGATCGGCAACTTGCGGGCGAAACCCACGGTGTAGCCGCGACGGATCAGCCAGTCGGAGAAGAACCCCGAACAGAGCACACCGACGAAGGCGGCGAGAAACGGCAGCGACGCCAACAGGCCGGACTTGATGAAATCCATGCCGCGATATTTCACCAGGTAGGTCGGGAACCACGTCAGAAAAAACCACAACGTCGAGTTGAGGCAGAACTGACCGAGGTAGATGCCCCACAACTTGCGTTTGGTCAGCACGATGCCGAGATCGGTCCAGCTGAACTTGGCTTTGACCTTGGCTTGTTCAGCCTGGATATCCACCAGCCCGCCACCTTCGCGGATCAGGTCGATTTCGGCGTCATTGGCACCTTTGAAATCCCGTGGCTCGCGATACACCGCGTACCAGATGACCGCCCAGAGAATGCCCACCGCACCGGTGCTGACAAACACCATGTGCCAGCCATATTGATGCTGCAGCCAAGCCAATACCGGCGTCAGGAACGCCAGACCGACGAACTGCCCGGACGTGTAGAAACCGATGGCTGTGGCGCGTTCACGCTCGGGGAACCAGGTGGTGACCACACGACTGTTGATCGGGTACGCCGGTGCTTCCAGTGCACCGACTGCCATGCGCAATACGAACAGTGCGATGAAGCTGGCGGCGAAGCCGAGCATCACCGTGGCGATCGACCACAGCAGCAATGCGACGCTATAAAGAATCCTCGGTGGGACGCGATCCACCAGCCAGCCGCCGGGGATTTGCATGGCGGCGTAAGTCCAGCCGAATGCCGAGAAAATCAGCCCGACGTGGATTGGATCGATGCCCAGTTCGCTGGTGAGTGCCGGGGCGGCGATGGACAGGTTGCTGCGGTCCAGGTAGTTGATCACCACGGTGATAAACAGCAGCACCATGATGAAAAAACGCTTGCGACTGGGCGTCACCAACGACGCCTGCCCGGTGAGGGTTTGCGGTTGCATGGGGAATGCCTCTTCTTATGTTTATTGAGGTCGATGTGAAATCGGGGGGTTGCCGTAAATCTTCCTGTCCATGGAGATCTAGTGTGGGAGCGGGCTTGCTCGCGAAGTCGGCGGCACAGGCAACATCTTCGCTGACAGACAGACCGCTTTCGCGAGCAAGTCGAATCGTCGCACCGCCGCTCCCACAGGGGATTTGCGGTGGATTAAAGATCGATCACCACTCAGCAAAACTGCCATCGGCATGGCGCCAGATCGGGTTGCGCCAGCGGTGGCCGACGGCCGCGCGTTCGATCACGTATTCCTCGTTGATCTCGATCCCAAGGCCCGGGCCGTTGGGGATTTTCACGAAGCCTTTGTCGTAGTCGAACACCCGCGGATCCTTGACGTAATCCAGCAGGTCATTGCTCTCGTTGTAATGAATGCCCAGGCTCTGCTCCTGGATGAACGCGTTGTAGCAAACCGCATCCAGCTGCAAACACGCCGCCAGTGCAATCGGGCCCAACGGGCAGTGCAGCGCCAGCGCCACGTCGTAGGCTTCAGCCATGTTGGCGATCTTGCGGGTTTCGGTGATGCCGCCGGCGTGAGACGCGTCCGGCTGGATGATGTCGACATAACCTTCGCTGAGCACACGCTTGAAATCCCAGCGCGAGAACAGCCGCTCACCGAGGGCAATCGGGGTGCTGGTCAGCGGCGCCAGTTCTTTCAGCGCTTCGTAGTTTTCGCTGAGCACCGGCTCTTCGATGAACATCAGTTTGTACGGGTCGAGTTCCTTCATCAGCACCTTGGCCATGGGCTTGTGCACCCGGCCATGGAAGTCGACGCCGATGCCGACGTTCGGCCCCACCGCATCGCGCACGGCGGCGACGTTGGCCAGGGCCAGGTCGACTTTTTCGAAGGAATCGAGGAATTGCAGCTCTTCGGTGCCGTTCATTTTGACTGCAGTGAAACCACGCTCGACGGCTTCCTTCGCAGCGCGAGCGGTGTCCGCCGGCCGGTCGCCGCCGATCCACGAATAGACGCGAATCTTGTCCCGCACCTGCCCGCCGAGCAGATCGCTGACCGACACCCCCAGGGCCTTGCCCTTGATGTCCCACAACGCCTGATCGATACCGGCCAGCGCACTCATGTGGATCGCGCCGCCCCGGTAGAAGCCGCCGCGGTAAAGCACGGTCCAGATGTCTTCGATGTTGCGTGGGTCTTTGCCGATCAGGTAGTCGGACAATTCTTCAACAGCGGCGGCGACAGTGTGAGCGCGGCCCTCGACCACGGGTTCGCCCCAGCCGGTCACGCCCTCGTCGGTTTCGACCTTGAGGAAGCACCAGCGCGGCGGAACGATGAAGGTGGTCAGTTTGGTGATTTTCATCTTTTGCTCTCTTTTTATAAGTGCAGCTCTTATAGATGTAGCGCTCGCAGCGCCAAAAAGTCTTAGCGAAGGGCTTTCCAGGCAGCCACGTAGGCCTTGGCGTTAAGCGCCACTTCATCTGGCGTCATGCCCGGTTTGAACAACCCGGAACCGAGGCCGAAACCTTTGACGCCAGCGTCGATAAACACCTGCATGTTGTCCGGCGTGATTCCGCCGACCGGCGCCAGAATCGTTCCGGCCGGCAGCACTGCGAGCCAGGCTTTGACCACTGCCGGGCCCATCTGCTCGGCCGGGAACATCTTCAGCACGTCCGCCCCTTCGGCCAATGCCGCAAAGGCTTCAGTCGGCGTCGCCACACCCGGCGACAGGAACAACCCCGCCGCTTTCGCTGCCCGCAACACCTTGGCATCGCTGTGCGGCATGACAATCACCTGACCGCCCGCCGCTTTCACTTGCTCGACCTGCTCCGGCGTCAGCACCGTGCCGGCACCGATCAGGCAATCGGCGGGCAAAGTACTGCGCAGGATGCGGATACTTTCGTACGGCTCAGGGGAATTGAGCGGCACTTCGATGACGCGAAATCCGGCGGCGTAAAGGACTTCGCCGATGGCTGCCGCTTCTTGCGGGCGCAGGCCACGCAAAATCGCGATCAGACCGTTTTGCGCCAATGCTTGCTTGAGCATGTCAGACCTCCAGTCAGGTTTAACGGGATGAGTGTGGTTTGATCAGTCCGGCGGCAACCGCCAACTGCCATAAGCCGCGTTCGGTGGCTTGTTCGGCCAGGGTCACCCGGGCAAAACCACAGACGTCGAGCGCCCGGCTGTAGCGGGCACAGAGTTGGGAGTTTCCGATGAGGATGATCGCCGGCAGATGAACGCTGTTGCGTCGGCGTCGCTGAACACTCGCCAACGCTGACAGCTCATGGCCGATCAACAGACCGGACAAGTAATCCGGTTGGGCGGTGGCGCTGAGTTCGCCAGTCAACCCGAGGCTGCGGGCACTGAACAATGTCGACAACGGCCCGATCTCGCCATCCGCCGACAAGGCCACTTGCACACCACGATCAAAGGCGTGGCCATCGAAGGACGCACCCTTTTGCTGGGTGCGCCCCAGAATGCTGTGCTCGCTGAGCACGGCAAAGACTTCGCCGGTCATGAAGGTATCGAAATGCACGATGCAGCCGTCGGCCACTTCCACCCACTTCGAATGACTGCCCGGCAGGCCGATCAACAGATCGTTGCCCGCCTCGCCCGGCAGATTGTGCAGCACGCCGAGCACTTGGGTTTCTTCGCCGCGCATCACGTTTGGCAAACGAGACCGCTGAATCACGCCCGGCACGATGTGCACATCGACACCGCGAAGACTGCGAACCGTTTGTAGGGAGATTCCGAGATTGGCGACGTTCGCCGGCGTATCGCGGTAAGCCGCTTCACGCCAACCTTGTGCGCTGCCGACCATGCCGCAAGCAATCACCGGCAAATCGGGCTGCGCGTCGAGCCAGTCACCGCAGGCCTCGTCAAAGGCCAGTTCAAAACCGTCGGCACATTCCTGACCCGCGATCATTCGCGGCGTCCTGGGCAGTTGCATGATTCCCGACGACAGCGAACGCTGTTCGAGCACCTGGCCACCCGCGGCGAGTTTGTAAGCACGTAATGAGGTTGTCCCCCAATCGAGCGCGATCAATTGCGCCAGCATCGCTTCACCTGTTTTGTTTATTGGCAGTGAGTGAGCTGGACTATAAACCCGGACGCATGAAAATCTCAATATATAAATATCACTCCCATATTATGGGATTTACAAGTGTGACAAGTTTTTCTACGGCGACGTTTTAAAATGCCGGGCCATTGCAGCCGTACACCCACTCAAGGAAGAAAAATGAAGATTGCTTCAAAGGCTCTGCTGTTATGCGGCGTGCTCTGGTCCATGGCGGCATTCAGCGCATCGAAAGACTTGAAGGTCGGTGATATCTGGGCCTACAAAAACCGGCCGGGCGAGGATGGATCGACACTGACGATCCTGAAAATCGAAAATTATCCGAAACTGGGCAAGGTCGTTCACATCAGGGTCGACGGCTTTCGGATGATCAATCCGGTGACAGGCAATGAGTTCAACGACATGCCTCACCTGCCCTTCCAGGCAAAAGCCCTGGAACGCAGCATCACCCACCGAGTAGGGGAAACTGCAGAAATTCCGGATTTCAATCAGGGATACGCTGCGTGGAGAGCGGCCTTCGATGAAGAGAAGGCCGGGGTTTTCAAGATCAGCGTCAGCAAAACACTCGACGGCATGATCAACGGTAACTGGGAGGACAGTGACTAGCCCTCGGCAAACTCTCGCAACACCGCCCCGTCCATCCGATACCGCACCCACTCTTCCTGCGGCTGCGCACCCAACGACTTGTAGAACTCGATCGCCGGTTTGTTCCAGTCCAGCACGCTCCACTCAAAGCGACCGCAATCATTGGCGCAGGCGATTTTTGCCAGGTGACGCAGCAAGGTTTTACCTGCGCCGCCGCCACGCTGATCAGGGGTGATGTAGAGGTCTTCAAGGTACAGGCAGTTGCTGCCGAGCCACGTGGAATAGCTGAAGAAAAACACCGCGAAACCGATCGGCGAGCCGTCGCGCAGGCAGATCAGACCGTGGGCGGTGGCGCCTTCGCTGAACAGGCTGCGCTCGATGTCGGCGACGCTGGCGATGACTTCGTGGCGGGCACGTTCGTAGTCGGCCAGTTCAGTGATGAACCCGAGGATTTGCGGTGCATCGCTCGGGGTCGCCGGGCGGATCTCGATCGTCATGGACGTGCCTTCGTCAAAAGTTGAAAACGCCATACTAAGGCGGCAAACGGCGCTCGTCACATATGAAATCAAAACGTCATCCGTGGCGTCTGCTGAAGGCTTTACTCCGGCCAACACTAACCCTGAAATCGATAACCACATACCTGACATCGACGCCTTGCGTGATAGATAGATGAAGCTCTCTCCTATCGGTCAAGGAACCGCGTCATGCCTAGCGCAACACCCCAAGTCTCAAGCAGGTTGTTCGGCCTGTTTTGCCTGGCCAGCTATTTGCTGTCGCTGTCCTATGGCTCGACCTTTTTGCTGTCGCTGTTGATCGGTTCCCGCGGCGGCAACGAGCACGATGCCGGCAGTGTGATTTCGGCGGCGATGCTCAGTACGTTTGCAGCGGTGATCGTCTCCGGGCACTTGTCCGATTTGCTCGGCGCGGCGCGCTCGATTGCGCTGTTCGGCATTTTGCTGGTGGCCGCCAGCCTGGGCTTCGCCCTGGCGCCAGGGTTCGGCAATCTGCTGTTATTTTTCGGGCTATTGCTGGGGCTGGGTTGGGGCGTGTTCTACACCCTCGGGCCGATCATCGTGGCGAGTCTGGTAACGCCTGCCCAACGCGCGAAAAACTTTGCGCTGTTGTCGGGCAGCATGATGACCGGGATCGGCAGCGGTCCCTTGTTAGGCCGCGCTGCCAGTGCCTTCGGCTATCCGATCACCGCGGCGTTTTACCTCGCGGCGCTGGCCAGCCTGATTGGCGTGTTGCTGTTCTGGCGGTTGGATTCGCAGCTGAAAAAAGCGCCGGGCCACTCGGCAGCGGTGTCACGAATTTCCTGGCGTGCAGCGGCGCAAGTGCTGTCGTCCAGAGCGGTGTTTCCGATCATCATGGTCGGCCTTGGCGGTTGCGTTTTCGGCGGTCTGTCGAGTTTTCAAACCAGCTACGCCGCCGCGCGTTCACTCGACTATTCACTGTTCTTCCTCGGCTTCATGAGCGCAGCGATCAGCAGCCGCATGCTGATCGTCGGTTTCGTGGTCAAGCGCGACCCGTTCCGGGCGTCCTGCCTGTTGTCGGGCTTGATGATGGGCTCGATCCTGATGTTCGGGTTTGTCGTCGACGACGGGTTCAGCTACGTGCTGGCGGCGGTGATGCTCGGGGTCGGTTACGGTCTGACCTATTCGGTGATCAACGGCCTGGCGGCCAACGAGGCACCGCACGGCACCACCGCGCAATCCTTGCTGCTGTTCAGCCTGTCCTATTTCATCGGCGTGTTTGGCTTTCCGTTGCTGGCCGGGAAAATCATCGTGGAACAGGGGATGGCAACGCTGTTGCTCACGGTATTGGCGGTTGCTGTGCTGAATTGGCTGATCAGTGTCGGTCGTCTGATCTGGCGTCGGGCCGTTACCGTCAAAGCCTTGCAGCAGGCCTAAACCGTTCGTCGTTCATCAGGCACCAATCCAAATCGGGGGCGGACCAATATCAGATAAGGACTCTAATTAAATGGACCTATCCACATCCATGAAGAGGTAACCATGAACGCCGATAAAAACCTTGAGAAAGAAGTCCTGACCCGTCTGCTGCATGCCCATCCAAGCGGTTTGGGCAAAGAGGTCCTGGACAATTACCGGGGGGAGAGAGTCGTGGCCAGCACCCTCGCCACGCTGCAGGATCGTGGATTGATCCAGCATGGTCATGTGATCTGCAACGAAGCGGGTGAGCATTCATTGAGTTTGCCGATCAGACTCAGTGCCGCTGGGGTGGAGGCGGCGCGCAAGCTGGACGTTTAACCGTGTAGGCGCTTGCCGCAGGTTGCGATCTTTTGCCTTTGGCTTCTCAACGATCAAAAGATCACAGCCTGCGGCAGCTCCTACGGATACCCACCTCAAGCAAGGAGAAATTCCATGCCTCGTGGAAGCAAAGACAAATACACCGCCGAGCAGAAACGCAAGGCCGAACACATCGAAGAGAGCTACGAGCACAAGGGTGTCTCGAAAGAAGAAGCCGAAGCCCGAGCCTGGGCGACTGTGAACAAGCAGTCGGGTGGCGGTGAGCGCAAAGGTGGGTCCGGACGCAAGAAACCGGCGAGTGCCAAGTCGCAAGATCGCCAGGAATCAGCTCGTCGTGCGGTGGCCAGCCGCGAAGGTCATTCGCGAAACAGCAAGGCTTCGCGCGAGACCCAGACCGTCGACAGTTTGATGAAAGAAGCCCGGGCGAAGAAGATTCCGGGACGGTCGAGCATGCGCAAGCAGGAGTTGATCGAGGCGTTGCGCAAGGCTGGGTAAGGTCAGGATTTGTGTTGAATTGGATGCCGCCTTCGCGAGCAAGCCCGCTCCCACATTGGTTTTGTATACGACTCAGATCCAGTGTGGGAGCGGGCTTGCTCGCGAAGGCGATAGATCAAGCGGTAAAGGTCTTGCGGATTAACTCATCCACCTCGCTAGTCCCCGGCGAAGTCGCCGGCCCCCATCGAGTGACCGCCAACGCAGCCGCCGCATTAGCCCGCCGCGCCGCCTCACTCGCCGACAGTCCTCGCGCCAACCCGGCCACAAATACTCCGGCATGCGCATCCCCCGCACCATTGCTGTCCACCGCCTCAACCTTGAAACCCGGCACATGCTGGCGGTCTCCACGCTGGCTGATCCAGCACCCTTGCGGGCCGTCACGAACCACCATCAACACGTCAGCCGGCAGATGATCGGCCAACCGGTTCAACGCCTCGCCAATGTCCGATGCACCGGTAAACTTCAACGCCTCGACACTGTTGCTGGTCCACAGATCGATGCGCGCCAGCAAGGCTTGCATCAACGGCTCATCCGGCGAATCCACCAGCGGGCCCGGATCGAACACCACGTTGATCCCTCGCGGCAAATCCAGCACCCAATCCACCAACGCCTGGGCCTTGCCGCCATGCAGCAGGCTGTAGCCGCTGACGTAGACATAGTCCCCCGCCTCGGCCGGCACGCTGGCCAGATCCTCGGCAGTCAGCTCACCTTCGGCACCGATATAGGAAATGAAACTGCGTTCGGCTGACGCTTCGGTCAACGCGACGCACAATCCCGTATCCCGTTCGGCGCGGTGAGTGATGCCGATCCGAATGCCTTCAGCCTTCATCGCCTCACGGGCAAGATCACCGAAACGCCCGGTTCCGTGACGCCCGAGATAGACAACCGGCAAGCCATTACGCTGGGCGGCAGCCATCACATTAAAGCCGCCGCCAGCCTCGAAACTGGCGGATTGCGCCAGCACGTCGCCGCCCGAATGCGGCAGTTTATCCACGGCCATGACCAGGTCGATCATGACCTGGCCGGTGTGCAGCAATCTAGGCATGAGCGTTCTCGGTCAACGCGGCGCGGCGATCCTTGGCGCCACCGAGTACAAAATAAATACCACCGGCCACCAGGAACGTCACGATCCAGCCGAGGCCGTTATGGCCCAACCAGGAGTCGGACAGAAAACCACGGAACCACACGGTTTGTTCGGTCGTACCGATGGTGGTGAAGCTGAAGCCCAGCACGATCGCCATCGCCCATGCACCAAAGGCGCGCCACTCGACACCGCCGCTGTACCAGTAAGCACTGCTCGGGCTGACGTCCAGCAGGTCTTTGGGGCTGTAGTAATGACGGTGAATCAAGTCGACGACAAAGATCCCGACCCACGCGGTGATCGGCACGGCCAGCAGCGAAATGAAGGTAATGAACGGGCCGTAGAAACTGTCGGCGATCAGCATGAAATAAATCGAACCGGCGAAGATCGCGACGATGTCCACCACCACCGCGTAGACGCGTTTGACCTTCAAACCGAGGGTCAGCGTGGTCAAACCGGCGGAGTACACCGACAGGTTGTTCGACAGCAGCAACCCGCCAAACGCGGTGATCAGGTACGGCACGGCCATCCAGGTCGGCAGCATGTCGCGGATCGCGATGATCGGGTCGGTGGCGGAGGCCAGGTCATTGTTGCCCACCGACAGCAGGCCGCCGAGGGTGATCAGCAGCACCAGCGGAATCCCCGCACCAAACGCTGCCGACGCCACCAGGCGCGCGGCTTTGACGCTGCGGTGCTGGTAGCGCGACATGTCGGCACCAGCGTTGGCCCAACCGATCCCGGTGCCAGCGGCCATGGTGCCGACGCCGATGATCATTGCGCTAAGCGGTGCCGGTGTGGCATTGAACACCGCGCTCCAGTCGATGGTGGCGCAGAGGAAGCCGCCGACCAGGATGTTCAGCGCACCGAATACGTAAGTTGCCCACTTCTGGATCACCAGCAAGGTGGCGTGACCGAGGCCCGACACCGACAGGGTCAGCAGTACGAAAATCGCAATGAAGATCAACGTCAGCACGGGTGCGCTTTTGGCTTCCACCGGCGAGCCGAACAGGATCGAGCACAGCGACAGCAACACGAACGCGGCGGTGGTGGTGTTGACGGTTTCCCAGCCCAGACGCGACATCAGCGAGACCAGGGTCGGACCGATGTTGCCGCGTACACCGAAGATCGCTCGCGACAACGTCAGGCTCGGGGCGCGACCACGGCGACCGGCAATGGAGATGATCCCGACCACCGCGAAGGAACCGGCAGCCCCCAGGATCGCGACGATGATTGCCTGCCAGATCGCCAAGCCGCGAAAGGCTACAAGGGTCGCGCCCAGCGGCAGGCCGAGGATGGAGATGTTGGCAGCAAACCAGACCCAGAACAGTTGCAGCGGATGACCGTTGCACTCCGCTTCCGGTACCGGTTCGATGCCACGGGTTTCCAGTTGCCCGGCGCTTTGCCCGGCGTTTGTTGAACTCATGTGAAATGCTCCTGTTGCCTTTGTTGTGGTTGTGGGCAATTGCGGAAGTCGACATAACATCCCGGCGATCCTGGCCGTGTTTGTGCTTTCCGTTGCAGTGAAAGAATTTGAGTGCGCGGCGCGCCCTTCGCGAGCAAGCCCGCTCCCACAGGGATAGTGCAAACCTCACGGTACACGCTGTACCTGTGGGAGCGGGCTTGCTCGCGAAGGCGTCAGTGCTGTCAGCGCAGGGTGAGGAGCCCTTTTACCAACGGTTCAAGCTCCAGATCGTTAACGGTTTTGACCTTGTCGATCATCACCGCCGGCCAACTCTCAAGGCCGAGGCAAGCGCCGAGCATGGCGCCAAGAATCGCCGCGATGGTGTCGGTGTCGCCGCCAAGGCTCGCGGCCATGCACAGCGCTTCGAACGCGTTCATTTCACCAATGGCCACTTGCTGGGCCAAGGCAAACGAGACCACCACCGATTCCTGTGAAGCCACCGAAGTGCCGATCACGTCGTACATCAAATCCGCCAGCAACGCCTTGTCGCTGTCGACACTGATGGTCCGCGCCCAGCTGATGCGCGAAGCAATGCGTCCGCCAGCCACCCAGTAACCGTGGCTTTCAGCTTGTTGAGCGATTTGCTGGCCGAGGTTCAACGCGTCGCCCAGGTCCATGCCGTTGATACCGGCCGAGACCACCGCCGCCACCGCCGCCGCGCTGGAAATGCCCAGCGTGGTGTTGTGGGTGACCTGGCAAGCCTGCACGACAGCGTCGATGAAACGCTCAGGGTTGGCGACATCCGCCGCGATCCCGATCGGCGTGATACGCATCGCCGCGCCATTGGTGGTGCCGTAGCGCCCCGCTTCTTCCGGCGAGTGGCCGGCGAGGATCATCTCGATGGCACGTTTGGTCGAAGGGCCGAGCAAGTCTTGCGAGCCCTTGGCCTGCATCGCGGCTTCCCATTCGATCAACCGTTGGGCGAGCGCCGACGGCTCGATCCGGCCCTCGCCTTCAACCAGCAATTGGCCGACCAGAATCGCCTGTTCGGTGTCATCGGTGATCGAGCCTTTGAGCATGTTGGCGGCGATCGGTTGATCGGGGCCTGCGTCTTCCAGGTCAGTGATCTCGCCGAAGCGCACCTTGATCTCGGCACGGCTCAGGGATTGGGTCGGCATGCCCAGAGCATCGCCCAGGGCCAGTCCGTAGAACGCGCCAAGAGCACGGTTGAGCGCGGTCATTTTGACTCTCCAAACTGCAGGTGCAGACGAAAATGCACCGGATCGAGCAAGCTTTCGACCTGCTCCATGAAGCGGTTTTGCCGGTCGTAGGTGGTGCGCAAGGCCTTGAGGAACACCGTGCCTTCCGGACGGCCGAGCAGCTCGGCGTCTTCGGCGTTCAAAGGTTCGGCGCCGATCCATTGATCGCCGCGCTCGCCGATATAGCCGTAGGCGGCCAGGGTGATGGTCAGGGAGTTGTCGATAAGGCCGACCCGCGGCAGGCTTTCCAGGCCTCCGGTGGCGGGCATCAATGAGCGTTCAAGGGAGACCAGTTTGCCTTCGTTGGAACGGCGGCGACGGTCGAGGGTGATGAATTGGTCGGTGCCGAAACGTGGCAGCAGGTCAGGACGGGTGACCGCCTCCAGCCGCAGCACTTCGGTATTGATCAGCGCCCCGCTGTCGGCCAGGGCCTGGGCCCAGCCGCTGCGTTGATCGAGCACCACGCCGTCGAAGGTGACGATGGAACCCACCCCGCTTTGCGTCGCGATGTAGTTGCGCCGTTTCAATTCAGCCAGGGCTTCGCGCAGCGTGCCGCGGCTGACTTTGAATTCTTGAGCCAATTGATGCTCGCCCGGCAGCAGAAAGCCGTCCTCCATGAGGCCGCTTTCGATGCGCCGGATGAGTTCGTCGACCACCCGTTGTTTCTTGTCAAATCGTACCTGTCTAATCATGTACAAAGAGATAACCGAAACGGGGTTGGGCGGGCAAGGGATATTTTGGGTAGGTGACGGGAGGCGGGATGTTCGGAGGCGTGTGGTGTCAGGTGAATCCACCCCTCACCCCAACCCTCTCCCCAAGGGGTAGAGGGGGCTGACCGAGGGGAATTTTGGATTTATTGCGACCTGGAAGTCGAAGTCGAACTCAGGTTTTGAAAGGCTTGAAGATCTGCCCCCTTTCCCCCTCTCCCCTATGGGGAGAGGGCTGGGGTGAGGGGTGGTTCTTGAATCCACCCCTAAATCTCAACGCTGTTTTAGTCGGTCGATCACCACCGCCAGCAACAAGATCGAACCCCGAATCACATACTGATAAAACGTATCGATATTCTTCAGGTTCATCGCATTCTCAATGATCGCCAGAATCAGTACCCCGGCAATCACATGCCGGATCATGCCGATCCCGCCGCTCAACGACACCCCGCCCAACACACACGCCGAGATCACCGTCAGCTCAAAACCCTGGCCAATCATCGGCTGACCGGACGTCATGCGCGAAGCCAGGATCACCCCGGCCAACGCCCCGATCAACCCGTGCACGGCGAAGATAATGATCTTGGTCCGGTCAACGTTCACCCCGGCCAGCAGCGCTGCTTCCTGGTTACCGCCGATGGCCATGGTGTTGCGCCCGTAGGTGGTGTAGTTCAGCAACCAGCCGAAAAACAGGAAGCAGACGATGGTGATCAGGATCGGCACCGGCACACCCAACAACTGGCCATTACCGAAGACGAAGAACTGCTCTTGCGACACGCCGACCGCTTTGCCGTTGGCGAAGATGTAAGCCAGGCCACGAACAATCTGCATGGTCGCCAGTGTGGTAATCAACGCATTGACCCGCAACTTCGCGATCACAATGCCGTTGATCAACCCGACGATCAGCCCCATGAACAGCGCCGCCACCACACCGAGAAACACGCTGTCGGTGTCGCGCATCACCACCGCCGCGACCACGCCGGCGCAGGCAATCACCGACCCCACCGACAAGTCGAAGTGCCCGGACGCCAGGCAATACAACATGGTGCAAGCGGCAATCCCCGTCGTCGAAATCGCCAGGCCCAGACCGCGCATGTTCAGCGGCGAAAGGAAGTTGTCGATCAGCAAGGTGCAGAGCACGAAGATCCCGACGGCCGCCAGCAGCATCACCCAGTCATCGAGAAAGCGCCGCAGGTCCAGAGGTTTGCGCAGGGTGGGTAAAGCGTTGTTTTGGATTGTCATAGTCACCTCTCAGTTCGCCACGCCGTCAGCGCGTTGGCGCGGCAAAGCCAGTTGCAGCAGGTTGGATTCATTGGCCTCTGCGCGAGACAACTCGCCGCGCATCGCGCCTTCGCAGAGCACCAGGATGCGGTCGGAAATACCCATCACTTCCATCAGGTCGCTGGAGACCACGATCACCGCGATGCCGCTGGCGGCCAGGTTGTGGATGATCTGGTAGATCTCGGCTTTGGCGCCGATGTCGATGCCGCGAGTCGGTTCGTCGAGCAACAGGACTTTCATCGGCATCGACAGCCAGCGACCGAGAATGGCCTTCTGCTGATTACCGCCGGACAGGTACATGATTTTCTGCGCCGCGTTGGGCGTCTTCACCTTCAGCGCCTTGATCTGCTTGTCGGCGTTGTCCTTCTCCCACAGGCCACGCAACAGGCAACCGAAGGTGGAATGGGCGCCGCGGGCGCTGATGTTGATGTTCTCGGCGACGCTGGCGAGCGGCAGGATGCCCTCTTTCTTGCGGTCCTCGGGGCACAGCAGAATCCCGGCGGCAATCGCATCGCGGGGTGAACGCAACTTCAGTTCATGACCGCGCAACTCCAGGCGCCCGACGGTATTGCGTTCAAGCCCACTGAGCATGCGGAACAGCTCGGTGCGACCGGCGCCGACCAAACCGAACAGCCCGAGAATCTCGCCTTTGTGCACCTCGAAACTCACCGACTCACGCAATCCCGGTCCCAGCAAACCGTCGACCTTGAGCGCCACCGCGCCACGCTGACGGTGGCGGTAATCGTAGATGTCCTGAATGTCGCGACCGACCATGCAGGTCACCAACTGATCATGAGTCAGCTCGCTCATGTCCTCGAACGTGCGCACAAAGCGACCGTCCTTGAACACCGTCACCGCGTTGCAGATGCGGAACACTTCTTCCATGCGGTGGGAGACGTAAAGCACCACTTTGCCTTCGTCGCGCAGGCGACCGATGATCGCCATCAAACGATCAATCTCCCGCGCCGACAGGCTGCTGGTCGGTTCGTCAAACGCGATCACATGCGCACCACGGGACAAGGCCTTGGCGATTTCCACCAATTGCCGCTGACCGAGGGACAGGCGCCCGACTTTCTCTTGCGGATCGATTTCATCGGCCAGGCCTTTGAGGCAGGCCAATGCCTGTTGCCGCAACGCGCCACGATTGATCAGACCAAAACTGGCCGGCAGATGGCCGAGGAACAGGTTCTCTGCCACGGTCATTTCCGGAACCAGGTGCAGCTCTTGATGAATCACGGCGACGCCACTGCCGATGCTGTCGGCGGTGGACTTGAAGACCCTCGTCTGCTCGCCGATCTGCAGGTCGCCGCTGCTCGGGGTGTAAGCCCCGCCGAGGATTTTCAGCAGGGTCGATTTGCCGGCGCCGTTCTCGCCCATCAAGGCGTGAACCTGCCCCGGATGAGCGACGAAGCTGATGCCATCCAGCGCCTTCACCCCGGGAAAGGTCTTGCCGATCCCGTTGAAGCGCAAGCTGCCGCCGGCAGTGTGTTGTTGTGTTGTTGTTTGCGCGTGCATAACCCACCTCTTCACACAGATCAGGCAGCCCCGTCGCCAGGGCCACCGATGAAATCAACCGTGCCTCAGTTCCAGAGGCCGATCTTTTCCAGTTCCTGCTTGAAGTTCTCGCGAGTGATCAGCGTTACGTCGTCCATCGCGGTGTACTTCGGCGGTTCTTTGCCGGTGGTGACCCACTCGTACATCATGCTGGCAGTGTTGTAGCCCTCGATGTGCGGGCTTGGCAGCATCGAGCCGAAGAAGCCGCTGTTGGCCTTCTTCAACTCGCCGATGGCGTCGGTGCCGTTGATGCCGATGCCGATCACATTGGCCGCGGCAAAACCGGCGCTTTCGGTGGCGCGCACGCCGCCCAGCACGGTGTTGTCGTTCATGCCGCCGATGATCAGGTTTTTCGCCGCGCTCGGCAGTTTCACCAGCGCCGAGTTGGTGGCGTCCATGCTGCCGGGTACGTCGAGGGTTTTCAGCGCCGAGAACAGAATGTGGTCTTTCGGCATGCCGGCGTCTTCCAGCGCTTTGACGGAACCGTCGGTGCGTTTCTTGCCGGTGTCGAGTTCGTTGAAGGTGTTGATCACCGCGTAGGTGTCTTTCCAGTCCCAGCCACGTTTCTTCGCTTCGGAGGCCATGGCGCTGCCTTGTTTCTGGCCGACTTCGAACGCGGCCATGCCGAGGTATGGAACGTGTTCCATGAACTGGCCGCTGGCATCGACGAAGCGGTCATCGACTGCGATGACTTTCAAACCGTTGAGCTTGGCTTTGGCCATGATCGCAGGTCCCAGGGCCACGTCTGGCGGGCAGATCACGAAGCCCTTGGCGCCGTTGGCGGCGAGGCTGTCGATGGCCGAGAGGGTTTTCTCGCCGTCCGGCACGGCGATCTTGATGACGGTGAAGCCCTTCTCTTTCCCGGCCTTTTCGGCAAATGCCCATTCGGTCTGGAACCAGGGCTCTTCCGCCTGCTTGACCAGAAAACCGATCTTCACTTCCTCGGCCGCCAGCAACGAACTGCTCAGGCTGACCGCGGTGACCGCCAAAGCGGCACAGCACAGGGAACGGATCCCACGACGACGATTCATAAGCTGACTCCTTGTTATTTTTTTTGAGCGTTATTTGAAAGCCAATCAAACTGTGCAGCTAATAGTCATATCGTATGATGATTGGATTTCAGGCGTAGTTCCGCGCCTGAAACCCGATTGACTCAGTCGTGGTACATGACCGAGCGACCGCCATCGATGGTGATGCACGAGGCATTGATGAACGGCGCTTCATCACTGGCCAGGAAAACAGCGGTCATGGCCACTTCGATCGGCTGGCCGATGCGACGTGGCGGGTGCAGATCGAAAGCGCGCTGACGTTCGGCATGCGGGTCGGCAAAACCGTTCCAGTAATCGACGTTCAGCTGGGTTTCGATGTAGCCCGGCGCGATGGCGTTGACGCGAATGCCCTTCGGCGCATATTCGATGCCCAAAGCGCGGGTCAGTCCGAGCAGGCCATGTTTGGCCACCGGGTACGGGAAGCAGCCGGGAATGATGTGAGTGGAGTGGGTCGAGGCGATGTTGATGATGCTGCCGATGCCCTGCTCGATCATCTGCGGCAGCACCGCTTTGCAGCCATACCAGGCGCCGTCCAGGTCGATGGCGAAGCAGCGACGCCAGTCTTCTTCGGTCATTTCCAGCGGATCGCGGAACACATTGACCCCGGCGCAGTTGACCAGCACATCGATACGACCGTGCAGCTCGATCGCCAGTCTGGCCATGGCGTGCAGGTCTTGCTGGTTGGAAACGTCAGCCTTGATTGCCTGAACGTCGAAGCCTTTGTCCCGCCAGTGGGCTGCGACTTTTTCGACTTTCTCACCCTGGATATCGCTGATGATCAGCTTGGCCTGCTGGGAAGCAAAGGTCGCGACAATCGCCTCGCCGATACCTTGAGCAGCACCGGTCAGCAGCACGACCTTGTTTTTCAGGCGCTCACCCTTCGGCGGTTCGGGCACCGGTGGCAAGGAAAGAGGTTCAGCCATGGATCAAGACTCCTTTTCGAAGGCACGACAAAAACCGGGCATCTGTCGATGTCCGGTCAAAAGGCTTTTTGGAAAATCGCTGCATCACTTCACCTGTTTTGTTTTTTTAAGTGTGAGTGCGTGTAACTGATGGAGCCGACTATAAACCCGACCACCAGATAATCTCAATATATAATTTTACATCCCATATTTTGGGATTTATCCAGCAAACCGAGTACAGGTTTTTCCGGGCACATCGACTCGAATCGACAGCAGCGCGCCGTCCAACGGATGGTTGAGCGGGCTCGCGGCGCTGGTGATGTAAAGGGTTTTCAGGTCTTCACCGCCGAATACGCAACTGGTGGGGCGGCTGATGGGCAGCTCGATCACGCGATCAACCTGTCCGTCCGGGGTCAGCCTGAGCAGACAGCTGCCATCCCAACGGGCGTTCCAGAGGTAACCTTCGGCATCCATCGCCGAGCCATCCGGCCCGCCGCGTTCATGCGGTCCGAACCAGACCCGGGCCGGGTCGAGGTTGCCGTCGGCGCGGATGAAGTACTGGTAGAGCGTGCTGTCGAGGCTGTCGGCGAAGTACACAGTGGTTGCGTCGTCGCTCCACAGCAACGTGTTAGGAATGCCCAACCCGCGAAGCAACGGCATGACCCGAGCATCGTGATCGATGCGAAACAAGCCACCGGAACGCCGCACGATGGGCACGTCCTCGCCCTGCTCGCCGATGTTGTTCTGCATGGTGCCGAGCCAGAGCCGGCCCTGAGCATCGCAGCGGGCTTCATTGGCGCGATTGCCGGGTTGCGGATCGGCGACGCAGAGCAAAGTCAGTCGCGGCTCCAGGCCGGGGGAATCCAGATCGAGTCGATACACGCCGCTGTTCAACGTCACCAGTGCATCGCCGCTTTCGCAAGGAATGAAGGCAGACACGTGCTCGGGCATCTGCCAGATCTGCACATTGGCGCCAATCAGCCGCAGCGCCTGTTGACCGGCGATATCAACCCAGTACAGCGCCTGGGTCGGCGCGTCCCAGAACGGGCCTTCACCCAGTCGTGCCCGGTGCTCGGTAACCGCAGTCCACGTCATGAAACCTCCTGCTTTCTTATTGTTGTCAGCTGGCCTTCTTGTCGGCCATGACTTGCGGGTAGAAGCGCTTGATGGCCAGGTCAGCGTTATCGATCAGGGTCATGCAGGCCCAAACACCCCGCGCGGCATCCCGGGCGGCGATGGCCTCGGCCATGTCTTTGTGAATCGGTAGCGTGCGGCGCAGTTCGTCCGGGTCGGCGGCGGACACTTCGAACGACACCGCCAGCAGCGCGCCGAGGGCCGGCACCATTTGTTCGATGAATTGATTGTGGCTGGCAGCGAGGATGCACTCGTGGAAGAACTGGTCGGCGCGGTTGTAATCGACGCCGCTGTCCACTGCCCGCTCCAATGCGTTGTAAGCCTGGAGGATGGCGTGAACCTGTTCGACGGTAGCGCGCTCGCAAGCCCAGCGTACGGCCATTGGTTCGATGGTGCGGCGCAGGTCGAGCAAGTCGTCGACGAAGTTTTCCGGCAAGCCGCTGCGCGACAGCCAGCCTACGACTTGCGGATCGAAGAGGTTCCAGCGGCGCACCGGCAAAACCCGCGTGCCGACTTTGGGCCCGACTTCGAGCATGCCCTTGGCGACCAGGGTTTTGATGGCTTCGCGGATAACGGTGCGACTGACACCGAGTTGCTCACCCAGGTCGGCTTCGACCTTGAGCGTCTCACCTGGCTTGACCTGCCCCGTGGCGATCCAGCAACCCAGCCAATCGACCGTCGATGCATGAAAACTGCTGGACATGGACACCTCGATTCAGGGACGGCACAAAGCCGTTCGCGATAGGTGTCTACGCTAATCATCATACGATTGGGTGTCAATTTGATTTTTTAGAGCCAACACAAAACAAATGTGGGAGCGATTAGGGCTCAAGCCCGATGGGAAAGAACTCGCCAGCGCTCCACACGCCTAACCAGCGCTGCCCGTCGATCTCGCGGGTGACGGCCAGCTCCACCAGTTGGTAGAACACGTTGCGGTGGATCAGGGCTTCAAGGTTGGTGCGCACATGCACGTAGGGCGCAGGTTCTTGCGTGACCGGATCGATCACCACGCGCATGGGGTGTTCGGGGCCGGCCTCGGCGGTCTCGTCAACATTGGTGGTAAAGCGCAAGACCTGGGTTTCACCCTCGCCTTCGACCTCCACGGCAATCGCCACGAAGGGTGCATCGTCGACCTTGATGCCAACCTTCTCGACCGGGGTGATGAGGAAGTAATCGTCACCATCGCGACGAATGATGGTGGAGAACAGCTTGACCATCGGCTTGCGCCCGATCGGCGTGCCCAGGTAATACCAGGTACCGTCACGGGCGATACGCATGTCGATGTCGCCGCAGAAGTCGGGGTTCCACAAGTGAACCGGCGGCAAGCCTTTGGTTTTGGGGATTTGCCCCAACAGATCGTTGGCTTTTTGCGGGCCACTCATGGCGTTCTCCTTTTGAATTACTGGTCGCTGAGCCCCAGCAGGCTGCGCGCGTATTGTTCCAGCGGCGGGCCCATCAGGTCTTCTGGCTTTTTGTCGTGGAACGTCAGTAAACCGCCACGACTCTTGATGCGTGCAGTATCAATCAAATACTGGGTGCTGGTCTCGATCAACATGATCTGAATCACGCCGCCATCGATACCGAGGCGATCCAGGGCTTCCTGATCGAGCCACTCGTCGAAGTTGCCGATACGGTCATCAGACTTGGCGAACCGGGTATAGAGCAGGTAATGGGCTCCGGCGGCACGGGCTTCGCCCATGGCTTGATCAAGACCTTCCGGGGCACGGGCGCGGCGGACCATGGGGAAGTATTCGACAAAACCATCGAAGGCGACTTCGGCAATCACGTTAGGTCGTGGGTAGAGAGCACTGCCTGGCGGTACAAAGGCGCCCTGGGCGATATAGACGAATGAGTCCGGTTGAATGCGCAGGTTATTCACACGGCGGCTGTCGCTATGGTCGAGCAACCCCACGTCGCTCATGTGGTAGCGAGTCCCTTCAGCCAGATCGCTGACATTCATGCAGCCACCAAGCGCCAAAACGGCCAGCAGCAAAACCAGGCTACGCATCCTACCCTCCAGAGGCCGGTGACGGAAAACCGGCGAATGGCCATGGGATGCAGCTTCCGCGCCAGCTCGGGAGAGGCATGGCTTTTGTAGCAGCTGCCGAAGGCTGCGTTCGGCTGCGCAGCAGTCGTAAAACCTGAACGCGCGGTCTTACTGAAACACCGCATCGCCTGATTTCACGACTGCTTCGCAGCCGAACGCAGCCTCGCAGGCTCGGCAGCTGCTACAGGGATCGTGTTTAGCCGCCGATGATTTTCATGATGGTCGCGCCACCGGAAAATGCCACTTCCTGTTTATCGCCCAAGGCTTTCACCAAGAGTCTCTGCAAGGCGGGCAACGCTTGATGGCGGGGCTTGTCCAGCAGGTCACCGACATAGTGGCGGTTGCTCGACGACAGGCAGCCGTGCAGCCAGCCCGTGGAGGACAGACGCAGCCGCGAACAGGTGCGGCAGAAAGGAACGCTTTCGTTGGCGATAACCCCGAAGTAGCCCTGCCCCGGAATCTGGTAACGCACGGCGGTGGCGTCTACCGGCGCATCGGCCTGAAGGTATTCGTACCGCTCGCCGATCAGGCTGAGCAACTGCTGCAGGCTGACAAACTGTTGCAGGAAAGCATTGGAGTCGCTGGCCAGGTGACCCATGCGCATCAACTCGATGAAGCGAAGCTCATAGCCGCGTTCCAGACAGTAATCGAGGAGTGGCATCACTTGATCGAGGTTCTGCCCACGCAACGGCACCATATTGACCTTGATCTTCAGGCCGGCGGCGCTGGCTTGATCCATACCGTCGAGCACCGTCGCCAGATCGCCGCCACGGGCAATGCCGCGAAAGGCGCTGGCATCCAGGGTATCGAGGGAAACGTTGATGCGACGAATGCCGGCATCCACCAGCAGTGGCAGCTTCTTCGCCAGCAGCTGACCGTTGGTGGTCAGGCTGATGTCCGCCAGGCCCATCTGCCCGACGGCAGTCATGAAGGTTTCGAGTTTGGGGCTGACCAGCGGCTCGCCGCCGGTGATACGCAAACGCTCAATGCCGGCGGCTTCAATCAGATAGGCCACGCCACGCGCCATGGCCTCGGCCGACAATTCATCCTGCGCAGCCACCAACCGTTTGCCGTTGGGCACGCAGTAGGTACAAGCGTAATTGCAGGCTGAAGTCAGACTGATTCGCAAATTGCGAAAACGCCTGCCTTGACGGTCAACGATCATGGACTACTCCGGCGGAAGAATATTCGGACCGCTAAAACTTGACTCACAAATCAAGTTTTAGCAAGTCCTATGCCTGAGTATATTCCTGCGGTACTGCGCCACGTAGCGAAATAATGGCGCAATAAGGCAACTGAATGGTTCAGCTGCTCGGAGTGTCGGTATCGCGCTTGCGCTTGTTGCCCATGCGCACGCCGATGTCCATCAGGAACTGGAAGAAGCCTTCCTGATCTTCCAGCACATTGCTCCAGAACGGCGAGTGATACAGCGCCACGGCGCCATGCACCAGCGCCCAGGATGCGCAGTAATGGAAATAAGGCGGTACGTCTTCAAGCTTGCCTTCGCTGATCCGGCCTTTGATGAGCAGGGTCAGGCGTTCGAAGTTCGAGGCGCGAATCTTGTGCAGCTCCTCGACCATCTCCGGCACCTGATTGCCCTTGACCACCTTCTCTTCCAGGCGATCGAACAACCGATAGCGTTGAGGGTCGCGCATGCGGAATTCGAAGTAGGCCCGGGACAGGGCTTCCTTGTCCTTGTCGACATCGGCCGAATGCAACAGCTCATTCAAATCGCGCTCGTAATCGAGCATCAGGCGCAGATAGATCTCGGCCTTGGATTTGAAGTGCTTGTAGATCGTGCCTTTGCCGATACCGACGGCATCAGCAATCATCTCGACGGTGACACTGTCTTCACCTTGGTCGAGGAACAGCTTGAGCGCGGTATCGAGAATTTCTTGCTCGCGGCGACGAAACTCACGGACCTTACGAGGTTCTTTATGCATAAGAAAAGGTCTGTTGGGGGTCAAAATTCGAAGCCGCGTATTATGCCTAACTTGCGCAAAAATGCACGGATCATCCGACCATATATGTGTTTCTTGATGAATTCCGGCAGCTTCGCAGATTAATGAGAACTCAACCGAAGCGCCCGTATTCCAAATTTGTTTAAAAACCGGGGCCGGTAAACTGGACTCGGCGCAATACTGATCAATACTTCAAATGTCGGCGGGACATCTCCCCCAAGTGTTGCGCCGATATAGGTACCAACGGACCGCGTGCCTTTGTTTTACTCCTAATGGTCTTAACCCGGATTCACCCCCCAGAACCCGGGTTTTTTTTGCCTGCGATTTAACCTTTCACATGCGCCAGAGGAAACAGTCGCTTGAAATTCTCGGTGGTTTGCTCGGCAAACCGCTCGTAGGGCTCACCTCGCAACATTGCCAGAAATTCCGCTACGTCGCGCACGTACTGCGGCAGGTTTGGCTTGCCGCGATGAGGGATCGGCGCCAGGTAAGGCGAGTCGGTTTCCACCAGCAATCGATCAGCCGGCACTTTACTGGCCACGTCACGCAGAGCGTCGGCATTGCGGAAAGTGACAATCCCGGACAAGGAAATGTAATACCCCATGTCCAGCGCCGCTTTGGCCATGTCCCAGTCTTCGGTGAAACAATGCAACACGCCAGCCTGGGGCAGCGCAGCTTCACGCAGGAGGTTCAACGTATCGGCGCGGGCACCACGGGTATGAATGATCACCGGTTTGCCTGTCTGCTGCGCCGCTTGCAGATGCAGGCGAAACGACGCCTGCTGCAACTCCGCGGCTTCCGGCTCGTAGTGGTAATCCAGACCGGTTTCACCGATCGCCACAACGCGCGGGTGGTTGAGCTCGCGCAACAGCCAATCAAGTGCTGGCGCGGCGCCCGGTTGCACGTCCAGCGGATGCACACCAACCGAACAGTCGACGTCGTCGTAACGTTCGGCCAGGGCTTTGACGTCGGCGGCGTTCTCGACGCTGACACCGATACACAGAAAGTGCCCTACCCCGCGCAGACGGGCCGCATCAAGTGCAGCATCCAGAGAGCCGTCGTGGGCGGCGAGGTCGAGGCGGTCAAGGTGGCAATGGGAATCTACGAGCATAAAAGGGCTGCAACTTACATCGTATGAGTGGGACGGTCGGACTTCAGGGCTCCGGCCAGATGGGTTTCGATTCGAATGCGCGCGGTATTATCGCCATCGTTGAATTGTACGCCGACCCCGGCGGCCCGGTTGCCCTGCGCACCTTTGGGGGTGATCCAGGTGACTTTGCCGGCGACCGGAATTTTTTCCGGCTCGTCCATCAGGTTCAGTAGCATGAATACCTCATCGCCCAACTTGTAGCTCTTGTTGGTCGGGATAAACAGGCCACCGTTCTTGATGAACGGCATGTAGGCCGCGTACAGCACGGACTTGTCCTTGATCGTCAGGGACAAAATGCCGTTGCGCGGTCCCGGATTGACGAGTTCATTCATGCTGACCTCCGTTGCTGATGCTCAGAGTCTAGGCACAGACGCTCACTTCTGGGTAGGCAAACCCACCCATTGCACCAACAGCGCCTCCAGCAACAACACCCGATTGAGGTTGGCTTTGCTCATCACTTTCTGGCGCTGGGCGAGAATCCAGTCCTGAATATTCAGGACTTTGTCCTGGCCGGCTTTCTGCGCCAGGTACTGAATCACCTTGCGCATGTCCGTCAGCCCCAGGCCTTCTTCGTCCTGAGTCAACTGATAGCGCAGGATCAGGCTCGACCAGTCGCAGAACCAGTCGAACAACAGCAACAGCGGAATCGCATTCCAGCCTTCGGCCAGTTGCGTCGGTGACTGTTGCTGCTTGAGCAACTTCTTCACGCCATCGACTACCAGCGCCCGCTGCTCACGCACGCCCTGGGCCTGCAAGTTGACGGCGGCCAGTGGCGAACCGGCGGCCAGGGTCAGCAACTCGATACGCTCTTCTTCCGCGCAGTCCGGCAAAGCCTTCGCCAGCCATGCAAGACACATGGCTTCGCTCGGCAAAGGACAAGCCTGCTGCACGCAGCGGCTCTTGATGGTCGGCAACAGACGACTGGTCTGGTGGCTGACCAACAGCAAAACGGTATCGCCGGAAGGTTCTTCCAGGCTTTTGAGCAAGGCGTTGGCGGCGTTGATGTTCATCGACTCGACCGGCTCGATCAGCACCACTTTGCGGCCGCCCATCTGCGCGGTCTGAACCACGAAGCTGACCAGATCACGAACCTGATCGACCTTGATCGCCTTATCGGCTTCTTCCGGTTCCAGAATGTAGTTGTCAGGGTGACTACCAGCCTTGAGCAACAGACAGGATTTGCATTCGCCGCAAGCATCGTGGGCGGCGCTCGGACGCTGGCACAACAAACTGGCCATCAAGCGCTCGGCCAGCGCGCGCTTGCCGATCCCGGCCGGGCCATGCAGCAGATAGGCGTGAGCATGTTGCTTGCGACCGGCCAAATGCTGCCAGAGACTGTCCTGCCACGGATAGGCTTCAGCCACGGGTCAACTCCAGCAGGCGCGGCAACAAGGCATCCAGTGACTGCTGAACCTGCGCCAACGGCTGGGCGGCATCGACCAGGACATAACGCGCAGGATCCGCTTCAGCACGCTTGAGGAAAGCACTGCGCACCGCATCAAAAAAGGTTCGGCCTTCGAGTTCGAAGCGATCCAGACGACCACGAGCGCTGGCGCGGGCCAGGCCCACTTCCACCGGCAGATCGAAAATCAACGTCAGGTCCGGGCGCAGATCGCCCTGGACGAAGGCTTCCAGGGTCGCAATGCGCTCCAGCGACAGGCCGCGACCGCCACCCTGATAGGCGTAGGTCGAATCGGTAAAGCGATCACACAGGACCACCGCACCGCGGGCCAGTGCTGGGCGAATCACCTCGGCCAGATGCTGGGCTCGCGCGGCGAACACCAACAGCAACTCGGTGTCGGGGTTCATGACTTCGTCAACCGGCGCCAGCAGCACTTCGCGGATCCGCTCGGCCAAGGGCGTGCCGCCTGGTTCGCGAGTCAGCACGACCTCGATACCCGCGGCGCGCAAGCGCTCGGCCAGGTATTCGCGATTGGTGCTCTTGCCGGCCCCTTCCGGGCCTTCCAGGGTAATAAACAAGCCAGTCACAGGCAGTCCTTAGTCAGAGTCATTGCGGGCTTTGCGGCGCGGTTGCATCCGGTTCGGGCGCGGGTGCGGCTGCGGGTTCTTGAGCGGGTTCTGGAGCAGGCGCCGGCGGGGTCTCTTGAGGCTGCACCGGCGACGATTCCTGCACCGGATCCTGCGGCGACACTTGCGGCAAAGCCTCGGGGGCTGTGTCGGGCGAAGCAGCCGGAATCGGTGCCTGCTGATCCGTCGCCTCTGGTGCCGTAGCCGGCGCAGGGCTGGAGCGGTAGTCAGCACGGCGCTTGATCTGGAACTCACGCACAGCGTTATTGTGCGCGTCCAGATCATCGGAGAACACGTGGCTGCCATCACCCCGAGCAACAAAATAGAGGCTATTGCCAGCCACCGGATTCAGCGCTGCATGAATCGCTTCGCGGCCGACCATGGCAATCGGGGTCGGCGGCAGTCCCGAAATCATGTAGGTGTTGTACGGCGTCGCTTCCTTGAGATGGGCGCGAGTCAATTTGCCGTTGTAACGATCACCAAGGCCGTAGATCACGGTCGGATCAGTCTGCAACAACATGCCCATTTCCATGCGCCGTACAAACACGCCTGCGATTTGCCCGCGCTCCTGCGGCACGCCGGTTTCCTTCTCCACCAGCGAGGCCATGATCAGCGCCTGATAGGGTTCGGTGTACGGCACATCAGCGGCGCGCTGGCTCCACTCCTTGGCCAGGACTTCGTCGAGGCGGTCGTAGGCTTTTTTCAGCAGCTCGACATCGGTCATGCCGCGCACGAAGCGATAGGTGTCGGGGAAGAATCGCCCTTCCGGAAAAATCCCGGTGTGGCCGAGTTTGTCCATCACCTCGCTATCACTCAAACCGTCGAGGGTCTTTTCGAGTTTTTCATCCTTGGCCAGAGCAGCGCGGACCTGATGAAAATTCCAGCCCTCGACCAGGGTCAAGCTGTACTGAACCATTTCCCCGCGTTTCCACAGGTCAATCAGGCCTTCGACGGTCATGCCGGGCTGCATGCGGTACTCGCCCTTGTGCAACGGTTGTTTGGCGAGATTGAAGCGCCAATACACCCGCAGCCAGAAAGCATCCTTGATGACACCATCGGCTTCGAGTCGATAGAAGGTGCGGGTCGGTGTCGTGCCTTTGGGCACTTCCAGCAGCTCTTCCTGAGTGATGTTCAGCGGCTGTTCCAGCGCCGAATGGATTTTCCAGGCGCAAGTGCCCAGACACAGCCCTGCCAGAACCAATCCGGTTTCCAGCAGCAGCAAGAATTTACGTCTCACGTATCAAGCATCCAGTAGCGCGCGGGCAATGTTTTGGAGTTTACGGGTGAGCGGACCAACCGGCCAGCTCAGTGCGGCATAGGCGCGCACCGGCCAAACGCCATACACGCTGTTGCAGACAAAGACTTCATCAGCCCATTGCAGCTGATCGAGGGTGATGTCGATGATTTGCGTGGGGATCCCCAATGACTCGGCTTGAAACAATAATTCGGCACGCATCACGCCGGCCACGCCGCAGCGCTTCAAATCAGCCGTGATCAGCACACCATCGCGGATCAGGAACAGATTGCTGAACACGCCTTCAATGACGCGCCCGGCCTGATCGAGCATCAAGCCTTCGGCATGATCGGTATCTTGCCATTCGGAGCGGGCGATAACCTGTTCAAGACGGTTGAGGTGTTTGAGTCCGGCGAGCAGAGGCTGCTTGGAAAGCCGCGTTGCACAGGGGAACAGGCGAACGCCCTGCTCCGCATTGGCAGCAGGATAAACCGCAGGAGGGTTGCCCAGCATGATGCGACGCGCCTGAGCCGAAGGATCGGGCGCATAACCGCGCCCGCTTTCGCCACGCGTGACGACGAGTTTGAGCACACCTTCGCCCAACGCTTGGGCATAGGTCAGTAACTCAGTGCACACAGCCGCATGGTCGAGGTTAATTGCCAACCGCTGGCAACCTTTGACCAAACGCACCAGATGCCGATCCAGCAAAACCGGAGCGCCGTTGCGCACGGCAATGGTCTCGAACAGACCATCACCGTAAGCCAGGCCGCGATCCTTCAGCGACAAAGCGTCAGCCGGCTGACCGTCGACCCAGCTGTCCATCAGTCAGCGAACCGGCGGAACACCAGCGAGCCGTTGGTGCCGCCAAACCCGAAGGAGTTGGACAACACCACATCGATATCCATATTGCGCGCGGTATGCGGTACGAAATCGAGGTCGCAACCTTCGTCCGGCTCATCAAGGTTGATGGTCGGCGGCGCTACCTGGCTGTTGATCGCCAGCACACTGAAGATCGCCTCGACCGCGCCCGCCGCACCCAGCAGGTGACCGGTCATGGACTTGGTCGAACTGACCGCCAGCTTGTAAGCGTGATCGCCGAACACCGACTTGATCGCACAGGCTTCGGCAAGGTCGCCGGCCGACGTCGAGGTGCCATGGGCATTGACGTACTGAACCTGATCGCCATTGATTTTGGCATCGCGCAGCGCATTGGTGATGCAACGTGCAGCACCCGCACCATCAGCCGGTGGCGACGTCATGTGGTAGGCATCGCCACTGGTGCCAAAGCCGATCAGCTCGGCGTAGATCGTCGCACCACGAGCCTTGGCGTGCTCCAGTTCTTCCAGAACCAGAGCGCCGGCGCCGTCGGACAGCACGAAGCCATCCCGGCCCTTGTCCCATGGACGGCTGGCGCGGGTCGGTTCGTCGTTGCGGGTCGACAGTGCGCGGGAGGCACCGAAGCCACCCATGCCCAGACCGCAAGCCGCCATTTCAGCACCGCCGGCAATCATCACGTCGGCTTCGTCGTACATGATGTTGCGTGCCGCCATGCCAATGCAGTGCGTACCGGTGGTACACGCGGTGGCGATGGCATAGTTAGGTCCCTGTGCGCCCAGATGGATGGACAGGAAACCGGAAATCATATTGATGATCGAGCCAGGCACGAAAAACGGAGAAATCCGTCGTGGGCCAGAATCATGCAGCGTGCGGCTGGTTTCTTCGATATTGGTCAGTCCGCCAATACCCGAACCCATGGCCACGCCGATGCGCTCACGGTTGGCGTCGGTGACTTCCAGACCGGCGTTACGAACTGCCTGAAAACCTGCGGCCAGACCGTACTGAATAAACAGGTCGAGCTTGCGAGCTTCCTTGACCGACAGGTATTCCTCGACATTGAAGCCCTTTACCGAGCCGCCAAAACGGGTGGAATAGGCAGAAAGGTCGGTGTGTTCGATCAGACCAATGCCACTGCGGCCAGCCAGAATGCCCTGCCAACTGCTCGGCACATCCGTGCCCAGTGGCGACAACATACCCATACCGGTGACTACGACGCGTCTACGCGACACAGCACTCTCCTTTTTCAAATGACGACTTTGCATCAGGCCTAAAGAAAAAACCGCACGCCGTGATGGCAGTGCGGTTTTTCCATGACAGCAAGCAACGATTACAAGCTATTAAGCCTGGTGGTTAGTAACGTAATCGATTGCGGCTTGTACAGTAGTGATCTTCTCAGCTTCTTCGTCAGGGATTTCGGTCTCGAATTCCTCTTCCAGAGCCATCACCAGCTCAACGGTGTCAAGGGAGTCGGCACCCAGGTCTTCAACGAAGGAAGCAGTGTTGACCACTTCTTCTTCTTTAACGCCCAGTTGCTCAGCAACGATTTTCTTGACGCGCTCTTCGATGGTGCTCATACCTTGTTTTCACTCCTAATGGACAAATTCAGGCAGCTGGCCAGTGGGTAAGTGTATAGAAAGACTTTTCAGTTTTTCAACTGAAAGCTTCACTCCTCAAACCCGACGACCCTCTGCCTATTAAATAGATTGCAGCTTTATAACGGATTTTAGACAGCTCGTATGACATTTTTTTGAAGCGATCCGTCACATTTAACTCATGTACATCCCGCCGTTCACCGGGATTGTAGCCCCAGTAACGTAAGCCGCACCGTCGGATGCAAGAAAAGCGACCACAGACGCGATCTCTTGAGCTTGTCCCAGACGGCCCAGCGGAATCTGCGTCTGCAAGGCTTCACGCTGTGCCTCGGGCAGTTCGCGGGTCATATCGGTGTCGATGAACCCAGGGGCCACCGAGTTTACCGTAATCGAACGCGAACCGACTTCACGCGCCAGTGAACGGCTGAAACCTTCCAGACCGGCCTTGGCGGCTGCGTAGTTTACTTGGCCTGCGTTGCCCATGGCACCCACAACCGAGCCAATACTGATAATTCGTCCCCAACGAGCTTTGGTCATACCGCGCAAAACGCCCTTGGACAGGCGGAACAGACTGTTCAGGTTGGTATCGACGACGTCATGCCATTCGTCATTTTTCATGCGCATCATCAGATTATCGCGGGTGATGCCGGCATTATTGACCAGGATCGCCGGCGCACCGAACTGCGATGTAATGCTCGCCAGTACTGCAGCAACGGATTCGTCGCTGGTGACATTGAGTTCCAGGCCAGTGCCTTGAATCCCGCTTTCCTTCAGAGTAGCGGCAATGCGCTCGGCACCCGAGGCAGATGTCGCGGTGCCGATAACGATGGCGCCCTGACGACCCAGTTCCAGGGCGATAGCCTGGCCGATACCGCGGCTCGCGCCAGTGACCAGTGCAACTTTACCTTGCAGACTCATGCAGGCTTCTCCTGATTCAGGCCAACGCTGCGCGAGCGGCAGCGAAGGCGTCGGGGGTATTGAGGTTGGATGTCGACACGCCTTCGGCGCAACGCTTGTTCAGGCCAGCCAGCACTTTACCCGGGCCGCATTCGACCAACTGGGTAGCACCTTTGGCGGCCAGCGCCTGAACCGATTCGACCCAGCGCACAGGCTTGTAGAGCTGCTCAAGCAGATCGCGCTTGAGGGTTTCCAGATCGGCCGGCACAGTGGCGCTGACGTTCTGAACCACCGGGATCTGCGGCGCCTGCCAGTCGATCGCTGCGATCGACTCGGCGAAACGCTCGGCCGCCGGACGCATCAGCTCGCAATGGGACGGCACGCTGACCGGCAACGGCATGGCGCGCTTGGCACCACGGGCCTTGCAGCCTTCAATGGCGCGCTCGACCGCTGCCTTGGCACCGGCGATGACCACCTGGCCAGGGGAGTTGAAGTTGACCGCACTGACCACTTCGCCTTGCGCCGCTTCGGCACAGGCTGCCAGCACATCAGCATCGTCCAGACCGAGAATGGCGGCCATGCCACCTTGCCCGGCCGGAACGGCTTCCTGCATCAACTGACCACGGCGCTCAACCAGCTTCACCGCGTCACCCAGGCTCAGACTGCCCGCGGCAACCAGAGCGCTGTATTCGCCCAGGCTGTGACCGGCAACATACGCCGGACGCGCGCCGCCTTCAGCCAGCCACAGACGCCACAAGGCAATCGAGGCGGTCAGAATGGCCGGCTGGGTTTTATCGGTTTGATTGAGTTGTTCTTCCGGCCCTTGCTGGGTCAGTGCCCACAGGTCGTAACCCAGAGCATCGGAAGCTTCTTTGAATGTTTCGAGGACAACCGGATGTTGCGCGCCCAACTCGGCCAGCATGCCGAGGGACTGCGAACCCTGTCCCGGAAAGACGAATGCGAGGGAAGCAGACATGTAACAAGCCCCTAATGATCTTGTCGTCGGAGAATTGACGTCCCGCTTGGGGGACGCAAGAAACTGACAGTTGGATGGCAAATTGAACTGAGCGGTCACATTTAAGCATTGTCCGACGAAAACGCCTAAAGCAACAAATCTTCCAGGCGACCGTGAATGCGTTCCGGCAGATTTTCCTGGATCTCGATCAAGGCGCGCTGAATCGCACTCTGGAAGCCCTGAACCCCCGCCGAACCATGGCTTTTCACCACAATTCCCTGCAAACCAAGGAAACTTGCGCCGTTATGTCGCGCAGGCGCCAGATCGGCTTGCAAGCGCTTCATCAGCGGCAATGCCAAAGCACCGACCACTTTCGATGCGAGGTTTTTCTTGAACAAGGCTTCGATGCGCCCGGCAATCATGGTCGCCAGGCCTTCGCTGGATTTGAGCAGGATATTGCCGACAAAACCGTCACACACCACCACATCCGCCTCGCCACGGTACACACCGTCACCTTCGACAAAACCGATGTAATTGATGCCGCGAGCACTCTGCAACAAGGTGGCCGCCAGCTTGACCTGCTGATTGCCCTTGATGTCCTCAGTACCAATGTTCAGCAGCGCCACTCGCGGACGAACGATGCCCAGCGTTTCCGCCGCCACCGACCCCATCACGGCGAACTGCAACAAGTGCTCGGCGCTGCAATCGACATTGGCGCCCAGGTCGAGCAACTGGCAATAACCCTTCTGCGTCGGAATCGCCGCCACCATCGCCGGCCGATCAATGCCCGGCAAGGTCTTGAGCACGAAGCGCGACAACGCCATCAGCGCACCGGTATTGCCGGCGCTGACACAAGCCTGGACCTTGCCATCGCGCAGCAACTCCAGCGCCACGCGCATCGACGAGTCGGGCTTTCCGCGCAGGGCCTGTGCAGGCTTTTCGTCCATGGTGATGACTTCGGACGCCGGAGCAATCGACAGGCGCGAGCGATCCACAGCCGATTGGCCAGAGAGCAGTTCTTCAAGAAGGGAGGGTTGACCGACGAGAGTCAGGTGCAGCGAGGGCGTAGCAGACAGGCAAGCAAGGCTGGCCTGAACAATGCTGCGGGGACCGAAGTCCCCGCCCATTGCGTCAATCGCGATGACTTGAGCAGACAAGTGATTACTCGTCAGCGCCCTTGTCGATCACTTTACGGCCACGGTATACGCCTTCTGGCGATACGTGGTGACGCAGGTGAATTTCACCGGTGGTTTTTTCTACAGACAGAGTGCTTGCCGTCAGGGCGTCGTGCGAACGACGCATGTCACGGGCAGAGCGGGATTTTTTGTTCTGCTGAACAGCCATAATTGATTAACTCCTAAACGTTTGGGTCACGCTTTAACTGCGCCAATACACTGAACGGGTTGGACCGCGTTACCTCGTCCTCGCTCGGTTCGGGCTCATCGAGACCCGCCGGCTGCTGGCATTCTTCCGGATGATGAGCAGGCACAATGGGCAAGGCGAGCAGAAGCTCCTCCTCGATCAGTGACTGCAGATCCAAAGGATCTTCGCCCAGTTCCAGCACGTCATAACCTTTCGGCAACGACTGGGTATTCGCACCCTCCTTCACCACAGCATAACTGCATTCGCTATGGATCGGCAGGGTGACCAGCTCAAGACAACGCTGGCAAACCATTTTGACTTCGGTGTCAATAAAGCTGTGAATTACCACAGATTTACGTTCATCTCGTTCAAAAACGAATTTAGCCTGCACCGTACCGACAGTGTCGGAAAGCGGGTCGCAGAGTCTCTCCAAATCGGCCAGCAGCAGTTCACCTTGAAGGGTGGTGCCACGATCAGCCAATTTGCGCGGGTCAACGTGAGGTGGAATCGGGTCATTCAACATAGGCGCAGCATTATAGGGATGCCCCCAGCCATGTCAAAGGAAATTCAGCCCTGTCCGTCACTTGCAAGCCTCCGCTAGAATTCGCGCCTGTCTTCTGGAGATGCGCATGCTGCCTTTATTACTCGCTTCAAGCTCGGTTTATCGCCGGGAATTGCTGGCCCGCTTGCAGCTGCCGTTTACCTGCAGCTCGCCGGATATCGACGAAAGCCATCGTCCGGGCGAGTCCGCCATCGAGCTGGTCAAGCGCCTCGCCGAGGAAAAAGCACGTGCACTGGCCAGCAGTCATTCCGCTCATCTGATCATCGGCTCCGATCAGGTTGCGGTGCTTGGCGAACGGATTATCGGCAAACCACACACCTTCGAAAAGGCCCGCGAACAATTGCTGGCTTCGAGCGGTGCCAGCGTGACCTTCCTCACCGGCCTCGCCCTGCTCAACAGCCAGACTGGTGAATGCCAGGTCGACTGCGTGCCGTTCACTGTACACATGCGCTCGCTCGATCAGGCGCGCATCGAACGCTACCTGCGCACCGAACAGCCCTACGACTGCGCTGGCAGCTTCAAAGCCGAAGGTTTGGGGGTGAGCCTGTTTCAAAGCACCGAAGGCCCTGACGCCACCAGCCTGATCGGCCTGCCATTGATTCGCCTGGTGGACATGTTGCTGGCCGAAGGCGTGCAGATACCTTAAAGGTCAAAAGATCGCGCCTCGTTTCACTCGACAGCTCCTACAAGGGATACGCATTTCAATGTAGGAGCTGTCGAGTGAAACGAGGCTGCGATCTTTTGACTCAAAAAAAACCGGCAAAAGCCGGTTTTTTTATGTGACAGGAGAATCAGCGCAACGAAGACCCCTGGAAGCCCATCCACATCGCCAGATGCTCAGCCACGCTGGCACCGAGTTTTTTCGAGAAGCGATCGAATGGCGATTCTTGAACAGTGAAGTCCACCAACTCTTTCTCGCCGATCACGTCACGCGCCACCGAACTGGCATTCCCCAGGCCATCGATCAGGCCCAACGGCAGTGCCTGCTCGCCCGACCAGACCAACCCGGAGAACAACTCCGGATGTTCCTTGTCCTTGAGACGGTCGCCACGACCTTTCTTGACGCTGCTGATGAATTGCTGATGAGTGGTATCGAGCACGCCCTGCCAGAACTGAGTTTCTTCAGGCTTTTGCGGCTGGAACGGGTCAAGGAACGATTTGTGCTCGCCAGAAGTGTAAGTGCGACGCTCGACACCCAGCTTCTCCATTGTCCCGACAAAGCCATAACCAGCCGCCGTCACACCAATGGAACCCACCAGGCTCGCCTTGTCGGCGTAGATCTGATCCGCCGCACTGGCGATGTAATAAGCACCGGAAGCGCCCAAATCAGAGATCACCGCGTAAAGCTTGGTGTCCGGATGCAGGCCACGCAAACGGCGGATCTCGTCATAGACGTAACCCGACTGCACCGGACTGCCGCCCGGACTATTGATTCGCAGGACGACACCTTTGACCTTCTTGTCCTCGAACGCTGCACGCAGGCTGCCGACGATATTGTCAGCGCTGGCTGGCTCCTTGTCGGCGATCATGCCGGTCACGTCGATCAGCGCGGTGTAGTTACCACTGAGGGTGGCAGCTTTTTCCATGTCCATCAGCGGCGTGAACAGGATCAACGCGCCAAGCAGGTACACAAAGGTCAGCAGCTTGAAGAAAATCCCCCAGCGACGGGACCGGCGCTGCTCCTGCACGCTGGCCAGCAGGGTTTTTTCCAGCAGCTTCCAGCTTTTCTCGTCACCGCTCTCTGCGCTCGCCTTGGCGGGCGCCTTCCATTCGTCGGTCATGACATCTACCCCAGCAAAAATCCATTAAGCCCGCTGACTCAGCCAGGCATGCAATTCTGAAAAACGATCAATGGCCAGTGCCGGCTCGAATAATTTCAACGCTTCGATCGATTGCGCACCATAGCTGACGGCCACCGAATCCATGCCCGCGTTGCGCGCCATCTGCAAGTCAAAGGACGAATCGCCCACCATCAGCGCCTGCTCCGGGCGAACCTCGCAGTGAGCGAGGATCTGCTCGAGCATTAGCGGATGGGGTTTGCTGGCGGTTTCGTCGGCCGCGCGGGTGATATCGAAATAATCTTCCCAGCCGTGCGATTTCAGCACCCGATCCAGCCCGCGACGAGCCTTGCCGGTCGCGACCGCCAAGTGATAACCCTCAGCACGAAACGCTTCCATCGACTCGACCACACCCTCGAACAACGGCGAAGGAACAGCTTCTGAGGCGATGTAGTGATCAGCATAGTGCTGACGGAAGGCTACCAATTCGTCGTCGCCGATTTCCGGATACAACGTGCGAATCGCTTCCGGCAAGCCCAGACCGATGATGCCCTTGACGGCAAAATCATCACGCAACTGAAATCCGGATCGCTCGGACGCAACATGCATCGACTCGACAATCCGACCAATGGAGTCGGCGAGAGTGCCGTCCCAATCGAAAATCAGCAGCTTGTAATCAGATGGGCGCACTCAATCGCTCCACGGTTTTGGCCCACATCTCGTCGACCGGCGCCTGCAACTTCAGCTCACCACCATCCGGCAGCGGCACGGTCAGCATGTAGGCGTGCAGGAACAGGCGCTTGCCGCCCAGGTCACGAATCTCTTTGCTGAAGCCTTCATCGCCGTACTTGGTATCGCCGGCGATGCAATGCCCGGCGTGCAAGGTGTGGACGCGGATCTGGTGAGTCCGGCCGGTGATCGGCTTGGCTTCGATCAGGGTGGCAAAGTCGCCAAAACGACGCAGGACCTTGAACACGGTCACGGACTCCTTGCCCTCCTCCTCATCGACCTCGACCATACGCTCGCCGGAGCGCAGGTTGCTCTTGCCGAGCGACGCTCGGACTTGCTTGATCGAGGCCGCCCAGTTGCCGCGAACCAGCGCCATGTAGCGCTTATCGACGCCATCACCGCGCAGTGCCGCGTGCAAGTGACGCAGCATGCTGCGCTTCTTGGCGATCATCAACAGGCCGGAGGTATCACGGTCGAGACGGTGAACCAGTTCGAGCTCTTTGCAATCGGGACGCAACTGACGAAAGGCTTCGATCACCCCGTAAGTCAGGCCGCTGCCACCGTGAACCGCGATGCCGCAAGGCTTGTTGATCACGATCAACGCCTTGTCTTCGAAGACAATCGAGGCTTCGAGGCGCTGCAGCAGGCCTTGGGCCAGCGGCACGGGTTCGTCGCGCTCGGGCACGCGAACCGGCGGCACGCGCACGATATCGCCCGCCTGCAGCTTGTATTCGGGCTTGATCCGACCTTTGTTCACTCGCACTTCGCCTTTGCGCAAAATGCGGTAAATCAAGGTCTTGGGCACGCCTTTGAGCCGAGCGAGAAGGAAGTTATCAATACGTTGGCCGGCATATTCCGGCGAGACCTCCAGCAGTTGTACGGCTGGGGTCGAAGGGGCAGTAGTCGTCATGGCGCGGATGATAACAATTTTTTATGGAATTGAAGCACTTAATCATTGCTGCTATAGTCGCGAACGCCGCCAAAAGTGGCCTGGACAGCGGACTAACGGTCAAAAACCGGCCCTGACCAACGCAATTCACGAGGACGAGAGGCCGTCCTACGGGGCTTTCGCTACGAAACGGTAGAGTTTGCAGTTGTAACGAGCGCAGGTGACATGAGGCCTGAAGCATGCCGCAAAGCAGAGTTTTCACTCGCCTTGCGAGCAAATATTCACGGCCAGTTCACAAAGTGCAGTCAGCTACGAACAACCCCGAGCGAACGCTTCGGAAACAACGCCTAAATTAGCCATGATGCGTGACCTCCCCTTTCGGAGCTCACGGTAAATGCCAACCCGCTGCGGATTCTGCGCGCGGCAGCACCCGAATTATCAGGGATACGTGTAGGGTGGAGATGCACAACCGCTGGACTGTGTAGCAATAGGCTTTATCAAGACGCTTCATCTCGTCCACAGCCGCTGGTTGATTCCTCCTCCTGACTGAGTGCTTAAGTAGCCACAGCAAGCAGGACGCGTACGTCGCGACGCCGGCCCAATTGGTCGGGGTTCGCTAGACACTGGAGTGTCCAACCACTCCTGACGCACCTGACACCGACCATGAGAAGTCGTGTGTGCCGAACGCCGTTTCCGGCAGCCCGGAAACCGACGGTACTACATGAAAAGAATGCTGATTAACGCAACTCAACCCGAAGAGTTGCGTGTTGCACTGGTAGATGGCCAACGCCTCTACGACCTGGACATCGAATCCGGTGCACGCGAGCAGAAAAAGGCCAACATCTATAAAGGCCGGATTACTCGCATCGAACCAAGCCTTGAGGCTGCCTTTGTCGATTTCGGCTCTGAGCGCCACGGCTTCCTGCCCCTCAAAGAAATCTCCCGCGAATACTTCAAGAAAGCCCCCGAAGGCCGCGTCAACATCAAGGACGTCCTGAGCGAAGGCCAGGAAGTCATCGTTCAGGTCGAAAAAGAAGAACGTGGCAACAAGGGCGCAGCCCTGACCACCTTCATCAGCCTGGCCGGTCGTTACCTGGTTCTGATGCCAAACAACCCGCGTGCCGGCGGTATCTCCCGTCGCATCGAAGGTGAAGAGCGCAACGAACTGCGTGAAGCCCTGAACGGCCTGGTTGCACCAGCCGACATGGGTCTGATCGTTCGCACTGCCGGCCTGGGCCGCAGCAGCGAAGAAATGCAGTGGGACCTCGACTACCTGCTGCAACTCTGGACCGCCATCAAAGAAGCCTCGCTGGATCGCTCCGCGCCTTTCCTGATCTACCAGGAAAGCAACGTGATCATCCGCGCCATCCGCGATTACCTGCGCCAGGACATCGGCGAAGTGCTGATCGACAGCGTTGAAGCCCAGGACGAAGCCCTGACCTTCATCCGCCAGGTGATGCCGCAGTACGCCAGCAAGATCAAACTGTACGAAGACAGCGTTCCGCTGTTCAACCGTTTCCAGATCGAAAGCCAGATCGAGACCGCTTTCCAGCGCGTCGTTGAACTGCCTTCCGGCGGCTCCATCGTTATCGATCCGACCGAAGCCCTGGTGTCCATCGACATCAACTCGGCGCGCGCCACCAAAGGCAGCGACATCGAAGAAACCGCTCTGCAGACCAACCTTGAAGCCGCCGAAGAAATCGCCCGTCAGTTGCGCTTGCGCGACATCGGCGGCCTGATCGTCATCGACTTCATCGACATGACCCCTGCCAAGAACCAGCGCGCCGTGGAAGAGAAAGTCCGCGAATGCCTGGAAGCCGACCGCGCTCGCGTGCAAGTCGGTCGCATCTCGCGCTTCGGCCTGCTGGAAATGTCCCGTCAGCGCCTGCGTCCATCGCTGGGCGAAAGCAGCGGCATCGTTTGCCCGCGTTGCAACGGCACCGGCATCATCCGTGACGTTGAATCGCTGTCGCTGGCGATCCTGCGCCTGATCGAAGAAGAAGCCCTGAAAGACCGCACTGCCGAAGTTCGCGCCCAAGTGCCGATCCCGGTCGCCGCGTTCCTGCTCAACGAAAAACGCAACTCGATCACCAAGATCGAACTGCGCACCCGTGCCCGCATCGTCATTCTGCCGAACGATCACCTCGAAACGCCGCACTTCGAAGTGCAGCGTCTGCGCGATGACAGCCCGGAAGCTGCAGTCGGCCAGTCCAGCTACGAAATCGCTGCTGCCGCTGCCGAAGTCGAAGAAGTCCAGCCAGCCGCTGCGACCCGCACCCTGGTTCGCCAGGAAGCCGCGGTCAAGACCGCTCCGGCCCGCGCCAATGCTCCGGTTCCGACCGAAGTCGTCGCTGCCGCACCTGTTGCCGCACCGGCCGCCGCGCCAGAGCCAAGCCTGTTCAAAGGCCTGGTGAAGTCGCTGGTCAGCCTGTTCGCAACCAAGGAAGAGCCTGCTGCTCCGGTTGTGGTTGAAAAACCGGCGACCACCGAGCGTCCGGCCCGCAACGAAGAGCGTCGCAACGGTCGTCAGCAGAGCCGCAACCGTAACGTTCGCCGCGATGAAGAGCGCAAGCCTCGCGAGGAACGTGCACCGCGTGAAGAGCGCGCACCACGTGAGCCACGCGAAGCCCGCGAGGAAACTCCGGCAGTAGCAGTCGCCCGCGAAGAACGCGCTCCACGTGAAGAGCGCGCACCACGTGCCCCTCGTGAAGAACGTGCACCGCGCGCTCCTCGCGAAGATCGCAAGCCACGTGGCGATCGTGAAGAGCGTCCGGTTCGTGAACTGCGCGAGCCTCTGGATGCTGCTCCGGCCGCAGCTGCTGTTGCTGAAGAACGTCCAGCTCGCCAGCCACGTGAAGAACGTGCTCCACGCCCACCGCGTGAAGAACGTCAGCCACGTGCCGAGCAAGCTGCTGCCGCAGTAGCTGAAGAAGAGCTGGTTACCAACGAAGAGCAACTGCAGGAAGATGGTCAGGACGGCGCCGAAGGCGATCGTCCACGCCGCCGCTCCCGTGGCCAGCGTCGTCGCAGCAACCGTCGCGAGCGTCAACGCGATGCCAACGGTAATGTGATCGAAGGTTCGGAAGAATCCGAGTCCGCCGAAGGTAACGAAGCTGCCGAAACCAACGAAGCGCCAAGCGCTGCCGATCTGGCCGCCGGCCTGGCTGTTACCGCAGCCGTTGCCAGCACCGTGATCAGCGCTCCAGCCGAAGCACAGGCTAACGAGCAAGCCGAACGCGCGACTGCCGCCACCCTGGAAACTGCTCCAGTGGAAGCGCCAGTGGTTGAAGCAACGACTCCGGTCGAAGCCACCACCGCTCCGGAAATCGAAGTAGCCCCGGTTCGTGAAGCACAGCCTGTCGTTGAAGCTGCCGCTGAGCCAGTGGTTGCCGCAGAACCGGTTGTCGAAACAGCCAGCGAAACAGTGACCGAAGCTGTCCGTGAAGTTCGCGAAGAGCAAACCGCGTTCAACTGGGTTGCCGAGCCAGCCGCCGCCGAAGCGCCAGAAGCCGAGGCCATGGTGTCCGAGCCAGTGGTTGCTGCTGCCGAGCCTGCTCCGATGGTTGAAGCGCCGGTTGTTGCCGAAGTGGCCGCACCGGAAGTCGAAGCCGCCCCTGTCAGCGCCCTGACGCCGAGTGGCCGTGCGCCGAACGATCCACGTGAAGTGCGTCGTCGCAAGCGTGAAGAAGAGCGTCTGCAGAAGGAAGCCGAACTGGCTGCCGCTGCTGCTCCGGCGGCTGTCGAACCAGCACCGGTTGTCGCTGAAGTCGTCGAGGCAACACCTGCCCCGGCTGCTGAAGTCGCTGCTGCCGAACCCGCTGAATCGGTGATCGAAGAAGCACCGCGCTCCGTTCAGGAAGCGGTAGAGCAACACGAGCAAGCCCTGGAAAAAGAACACGAGCCTAAACCTCTCGTCTGATTCCATCGGCCACTAAAAAGCCCCGCCTGGTGATCCAGGCGGGGCTTTTTTTATGTCCAAAAAATCAAAAGATCGTCCGAAGGCTCGGGCCGCGTTCGGACGATCTTTTGGGGATCACACAAACACTAATTTCTCTGGAACGTCCACATCCCACAACACCCCGGGATCGTCTACCGCCACCTCGACCACTCTCGCCTGCGCAAACAACGCCTTGGCCCCTCGATCACCGGACAACGCCATCAACGCCGGACCAAAGCTGCGCCCAAATCCCACTGGATGCCCATACTCGCCTTGATGCACCGGAACACTGACGGCGTCATCGGCAATCCCCGCCACCACACGTTCAATACTCGCGGGAAGGACAAACGGCATATCCCCCAGCACAATCAGCCAGCCACTGAGCTGCGGACACGCCGCCACCCCGACCGCGATGCTGTCGCCCATGCCGGTCGATTCGATCAGCACAATCTCGCAACCATAAGCCTTGGCCATGCGGATCACTTGTGGTCGATCCACAGTGGTCACCAGGACGCGCTTCTCAAGGGAGGCCGGCAAATTCACCAGCACTTGCTCGATCATCGAATGAACAGCACCCTCGCGCCCCGTGCAATCCGCCACCAGCTTGTCCCTCTCGGCACCGGCCTCCTGTCGAAACCGACTGCCCTGCCCCGCAGCCAAAACGATGACGCCGATCGGTTCACTCATACCACCTCCTGCAACGGCTTCTTCTGCTTGAGCTCGACGCCGTTCTTGATCGCCACGATTTCAGCCAGCAGCGACAAGGCGATTTCCGCCGGTGTGTGGCTGCCGATGTGCAAACCGATCGGACCATGCAGCCGCTCGATTGCCTCATGTGACAAGCCTAGCTGAGCGAGGTTATCCCGGCGCTTAAGGCTGTTGACCCGGGAACCCAGCGCACCGACATAAAACGCCCTGGAATCCAGCGCCGTGAGCAGCGCCATGTCATCGAGCCGAGGATCGTGGGTCAGCGCGACGATGGCCGTACGCTCGTCAGTCTGAATGCTCAGCACCGCTTCATCGGGCATGCCCGAAACAAATCGCCCGTGCTGCTCTTCCCAGCCGTAAACGAACTCGGTGCGCGGATCGCAGATCAGCACTTCGAAATCCAGCAGCCGCGCCATCTCGGCGACATAACGGGACAACTGCCCCGCACCGATCAGCAACAGCCGCCAACGCGGACCGTAAATGGCCCGCAACGTCTTGCCATCGAACGTCAGGACATCCGTCTTGTCGGCCGGCTGCAGAATGACTTCACCCGTCTCGACACTGAGCGAGCGAGCAACAATCTCATGCGCCTCGCAGCGCGCCAGCAACTCGGCGACCCAAGCCGGATCGCCGACCCGCTCCTCGGTCAGGCGCAAGGTGCCGCCGCACGGCAAACCGAAGCGTGCCGCCTCCTCACGGGTGACGCCGTAAGTGATCAATTGCACCGGCGGCCCATCGGCGGGAATACGACCGTCGTGCAGCCGGGCAATCAAATCGTCTTCGACACAACCACCGGACACCGAGCCAATCACCACACCATCTTCACGCAAGGCCAGCATGGCGCCAGGGGCCCGAGGCGCGGTGCCCCAGGTCTGGACCACGCTGTACAACACCACCCGTTGACCGGCGCGGCGCCATTCCAGCACGCTGCGCAGGACATTCAGATCGACGCTGTCCATCAGGCTTGCGCCTTCTGCCAACCTTGCAGCTGATAGCGAACCGGCAGGTCACGGATGCGCTTGCCGGTGGCGGCAAAGATTGCGTTGCACAGCGCAGGCGCAATCGGTGGCACGCCCGGTTCACCAACCCCGCCCAATGGCACGTTGCCTGGCGGCGTGACCAGATGAACCGCGACCTCCTTCGGTGCCAGGGACATGCGCGCCACTTCGTACATATGGAAGTTGTCCTGCTGGACCTTGCCGTCCTTGAAGCTGATTTCCCCCAGCACCGCGTTGCCCAGACCCATGACACAGGCGCCTTCGAACTGCGCACGAATACGCTCGGGGTTGATCTGCGGACCGCAATCCACCGCAATGTCGGCCTTGTGCACGATCAGCGTGCCGTCGTCTTTGACTTCGACCTCGATCACCGCCGCCACATAGGTCACGAAACTGTAATGCACCGCCAGCCCCAGGCCTCGGCCCTTGGGCAACTCGCGGCCCCAACCGGCGGCTTTGGCGGCGGTTTCCAGCACCGTACGCAGACGTGCGGTGTCGATCGGATAACGCTCGGGCGATTCGCCGTAGTTCCACTCTTCACTCAAGGTGCGCGGATCGATCTGCCGGTCCGGGCCGAGCAATTTGATCTGGTACTTGAGAGGATCCTGACCGGCCTTGTGCGCCAGTTCATCGACAAAGCTCTGAATCGCAAAACCGTGAGGAATGTTCGACACCGAGCGATACCAGCCGACGCGTGTGTGAATCGCCGCTTCCGGGTTTTCCAGGCGCACGTTGGGGATCGCGTAAGCCATGTTGGTAAAGCCCATGCCCAGCTCGAAGGCCGCCTCGTGGTTCATGCCCGGCGCAAACAACGCGGTGATGCTCGGCGCCACGGTGCGGTGCAACCAGCCGGACGGCAGGCCGTCCTTGTTCAGGCTGGCCTTCAGGTACTCGGCCGACACCGTGTGAAAATAGGAGCAGTGGATGTCGTCTTCACGGGTCCATTGCACCCGCACGGCCTTGCCAGGGAACTCCTTGGCAAGGATCGCAGCTTCAATGATGAAGTCCGGTTTGGATTTACGACCGAAACCGCCGCCCAGCAAAGTGACGTTAAAGGTGACGTTATCGAACGGAATGCCGAGACGTTCGCCAATTCGTTCACGGGAGACTTGTGGCGCCTGGCTTGGGGCCCAGGCTTCGCACACACCGTCCTTGAAGCGGGCGATGGCGACCATCGGTTCCATGGGCGCCTGCGTGAGGTGCGGCAGGTAATAGGACGCTTCGAGCGTGCTGTTGGCACTGCCCATGGCTTCGTCGATGTTGCCGGTATTGCGCACCACTTTGCCGGGTTTGAGGGATGCAGCCTCAATTTCCTTGCGGTAAGCGATCGAGTCGTAGCTGGCGTTGGGGCCATCGTCCCACTCGATTTTCAGCGCTTCGCGGCCCTTGATCGCCGCCCAGGTATTACTGGCCACCACGGCCACGCCGCCCAACGGCTGAAACTCCGACGGCAGCGGATGACCTTCGATCTGCACAACCTTGATCACGCCCGGGACTTTCATCGCAGCGCTGGAGTCGACGGACTTAACCTTGCCGCCGTACACCGCAGGGCGCGCAATGGTGGCGTAGAGCATGCCGTCGAAATGCACGTCTGCACCGTAAATGGCGCGGCCATTGACGATATCGGCACCGTCGATAGCCTTGGTGCCTTCCTTGCCGATATAGCGGAATTCCGACGGTTGCTTGAGCCGCAGGCTGTCACGCGCCGGTACCGCCAGCGCACCGGCTGCAGCGGCCAAAGCGCCGTAACCCAATTCACGGCCGGACGGTTTATGGAAGACTTTATGCAGCTGTGCATGGCATTCGCTGACCGGCACTTTCCACTGATTTGCAGCGGCTTGTTCAAGCATGGTCCGCGCGGCAGCACCGCAGCGACGCATCGGCTCGTACCAGTGGCGCATGCTGCGCGAGCCATCGGTGTCCTGGTTACCGAAGCGCACTTCGTCGCCCGGCGCCTGTTGCACCTTCATCATCGCCCAGTCGGCTTCCAGCTCATCGGCCACCACCATCGTCAGGCTGGTGCGCACACCCTGGCCCATTTCCGAACGGTTGCAGACCACGGTCACCGTGCCGTCAGCGGCCATGCTGACGTAAACCTTCGGATCGTCGATCCAGCCGTTGGGCATGCCATCGGCGCCGAATTTCTTCTCTTTCTCCGCAGCGAAAGCGTCTTGCCAGCCCCAACTCGCCACCAAAACCAACGCACTGGTGGCGCCAACGCCTTTGAGGAAACCGCGGCGACTGAGGTTGCTCAGCGCGAAATCATTCGGTAACTGGCTCATGCCTTGGCCTCCTTCAGGTGAGTGGACGCCTGGCGGATGGCGGTCTTGATGCGGTTGTAAGTGCCGCAGCGGCAAATGTTGCCGACCATCGCCTCTTCGATCTGTTCGTCGCTGGGGTTCGGGTTGGTCTTGAGCAGCGCTGTCGCCGACATGATCTGCCCGCCCTGACAGAAACCGCACTGGGCCACGGCGGTGTCGAGCCAGGCTTGCTGGACGACTTGCCCGACCGGGTCGGCGTGAAGGTTATCGACGGTGGTGACGTTCTGGCCGACCACCGAACCGATCGGAGTGATGCAACTGCGCGCCGGAGCGCCTTCGATATGAATGGTGCAGGCGCCGCACAGGCCCATGCCGCAGCCGAATTTGGTGCCGTTGTAACCGGCCACGTCGCGGATCGCCCAGAGCAGCGGCATGTCCTCGGTAACATCGAGTTGATGGTCTTGACCATTGAGCTTCAGGGTAATCATGGGCACGCCCGCATAGTTATTGGTTATGGGGTCGAGCAATCTGCCGCCTGGGGTTGGCGGTTGGTATCACGCAGATCGGCTCAGGCTAATGAGGCTCTCTTATGCGGACGGTAGCGTCTGCATCGGGCCTTTGATGGAGCAAACGTTTGCATCGTTAGGTGGCTAAGTTAACCCAGCATTAACAAAAAAGCCCTGCACCGTTAAACGTGTGCAGGGCTTTGAGATCAGTCTTGAAAGCGTAGCCTCAATACCGATTGGGCTCCATTTCCAGGTCAACATGGAAACGTTCTGAAATGTCTTTCTGGATGCGTTGCGCCAGGCTCAGCAATTGCAGACCAGTCGCGTTGCCGTAGTTGACCAGCACCAACGCCTGCAATTTATGCACACCGGCGTCGGCGTCACGGAAACCTTTCCAGCCGGCCCGCTCGATCAGCCACCCCGCCGCCAGTTTCATCTGCCCGTCGGGTTGCGCGTAGGCCACCAGATCCGGGTATTCACCTTTGAGTTGCGCGACGAGCGCCGCTGGCACCAACGGATTCTTGAAGAAGCTGCCGGCATTGCCGAGCACTGCCGGGTCTGGAAGCTTTTCATTGCGGATGCTGCAAATCGCCTGGCTGACATCGGTGGCGGTCGGGTGATCGATACCTTGCTCGGTCAGGCGCTGGCGCACCGGGCCGTATTCCAGATGCAGGTGCGCGGCGCGGTCCAGGATGAAACGTACCCGCAGGATCAACCAACGCCCCGGTTCCTGCTTGAACAGGCTGTCGCGGTAGGCGAAGTTGCATTCTTCCAGGGTGAAGTCCCGCAGGTCGCCGCTCTGGCGATCCAGAGCGGTCAGGCCGGCAAATACGTCTTTGATCTCCACACCATAGGCGCCGATGTTCTGCATCGGTGCCGCACCGACGGTGCCGGGAATCAGACTGAGGTTTTCCAGGCCCGACAAACCCTGCGCCAGAGTGTGCTGCACGAACGGATGCCAAGGCTCGCCGGCTTCGGCTTCGATCACGACTTTGCTGCCGTCATCACTGAGGATGCGAATCCCGCGCGTGGCCATGCGCAGCACCAGCGATTGGATATCGGCCGTCAGCAGCAAATTGCTGCCACCACCAATCACCAGCAGCGGCACGTCATGCTCCACCGCATAAGCCAGGGCTTCACGCACGTCGGCATCGCTGTGGGCTTCGGCAAACAGCCGGGCCTGAACATCGACGCCAAAGGTGTTGAACGGTTTGAGCGAAACCCGGGGTTGAACCTGCAAACTCATAACCGTCCCTTCAATTCGATCACCAGCAAATCACTGGCGCGCTCGATCAGGTCCAGCACCTGCTCGAAGCCTTGGTCGCCGTCGTAGTACGGATCCGGCACTTCATCGATTTCCGACTGGTAGCGACGCAGGAACAGGTCCAGCTCGGCCTTGCCCTTGGCCGGTTGCAAGGCCTTGAGGTTGCGCAAGTTGCTGTGGTCCATCGCCAGAATCAGGTCGTAGGTGGCGAAATCGGCGCGGGACACTTGCTGGGCGCGTTGAGCGGACAGGTCATAACCGCGCAGCTTGGCCGCCGCCTGACTGCGCTTATCCGGCGCCTTGCCGACGTGCCAGTCACCGGTGCCGGCGGAGGCCACTTCGATTTGATCGACCAGCCCCGCTTCGCGCAGTTTGTGTCGCAACACGCCTTCAGCCGTGGGCGAACGGCAGATGTTGCCCAGGCAGACAAACAAAACCCGCATCAGGCCTCCAGCAGGCGACGAACGCGCTCAAGGTCTTCGACGGTATCGACGCCCGTCGGCGGTGCAATCAGCGCGTCGGCGACGTGAATCCGCACGCCGTGCCACAAGGCACGCAGCTGTTCCAGCGATTCGGTATTTTCCAGCCAGCACGGGCCCCAGCTAACGAAGTCATCCAGGAAACCGGCGCGGTAGGCATAGATGCCAATGTGCCGACGATAGGGCACGCCTTCCGGCAATTGCTCGCGGCTTTTGGCGAACGCGTCGCGTGCCCACGGCAACGTGGCACGACTGAAAGTCAGTGCCAAGCCATTAAGGTCGCTGACGACCTTGACCACGTTGGGATTGAACAGGGTTTCCACGTCTTCGATCGGCTCGGCCAGCGTGGCCATGCGCGCTTCGGTGTGGGCGGCCAGGTTGGCGGCAACCTGATCGATCACGCTTGGCGGGATCAACGGTTCGTCACCCTGAACGTTGACCACAATGGCGTCGGGCGCCAGGCCCAGTTTCTCGGCGACTTCGGCCAAACGGTCGGTGCCGGAATTGTGATCTTCGCGGGTCAGCACCACTTCAGCGCCAAACCCGTTACAGGCCTCGACGATGCGTGCATCGTCAGTGGCAACCACCACGCGCTGAGCACTGCTTTTGCTCGCCTGTTCCCATACGTGCTGGATCATCGGCTTGCCGGCGATCAGCAGCAGCGGCTTGCCCGGCAAGCGGGTGGAGGCGTAACGCGATGGAATGACAACGGTAAAGGCTGTGGTCATTTATCCAGACGCTCGTCGGTGGTCAGGGTGCGGGCTTCGGTTTCGAGCATCACCGGGATGCCGTCGCGAATCGGGTAAGCCAGGCCTGCGCCCTTGCTGATCAGCTCGGTTTTGTCGGCGCTGAGCTTGAGCGGGCCTTTGCAGACCGGGCAAGCGAGGATATCGAGCAATTTGGTGTCCATGAGCATTCCCTGGATAAATGGATTTAAGGCAAAAGACGAGCCGGCAACAGGCGCATCAACTGCGTATCGAACCAGGCCACGAAGGCCGGCGATGGCGCAGCATCGACCGCCAGGTACCACCAATCGGCAGCGGCGAAGGCACGGCACTTCACCGCGTCCTTTTCGGTCATCACCAACGGCAATGACGGTGTGAAATTCAAGGCCTGCACGCTGTATTCGGCGTGGTCGGCAAACGCATGCGGAACTGGCTGCCAGTGTAGCGTTTCGAGGGTTGTGAAGAAACGCTGCGGATTGCCGATCCCGGCCACGGCGTGCAACGCCTGGCCAGCGGGAAAGTAGTCGAGGGGACGCCGCTCGCCACTGTGCAGATTGATCAGTTCGGTGGGTTGAAGCTGGAAGGCAAAACCGCCGTCGCGATCGGAATCGGCACCGTTGTACAGCACCGCGTCGACGCTTTGCAGGCGCTCGGCCGGCTCACGCAATGGCCCGGCGGGCAGGCAGCGCTGGTTGCCCAAACCTCGGGCGGCGTCGATCAGTACCAGCTCCAGGTCCCGGGCCAGACGGTAATGCTGCATGCCGTCGTCGGACAGGATCAGGTCCAGTGGTTCACTGGCCAGCAGTGCTTTGACGGCACGACTGCGGTCAGGGTCGATCATCAACGGAACGCCGGTACGCTGGACGATCAACAGCGGTTCGTCGCCTGCGATATCGGCGCTTTGATCCGCCTCAACCCGCCACGGCAGTTGCGGCGGTTTGGCGCCGTAACCCCGGCTAACCACGCCGACCCGCAACCCGCTGCGTTGGCAGTGCTGGATCATCCACAGAATCAGCGGCGTCTTGCCGGTGCCGCCGACGGTGATGTTACCGACCACGATCAGCGGCACCGGCGGTTGATAGATCTCGCCCTCACCCGCCAGAAAACGCTTGCGCTTGTTCATGACCACGCGCCGATACAGCCACTCCAGCGGCTGTAACAGCTTCAAGGCCGGATGACCTTGGTACCACGCGGCGAGCAAGCGTTCGGACATGGCCATCAGGGCGCGGGCGGCGCCGCCTCGACAGTGGTCATGCGCAGGTGGCTGAAACCGAGTTTACCGGCGGCGTCCATGGCGGTGATGACGGACTGATGCTGAGTCTTGCCGTCGGCGCTGATGGACAGCGGCAGGTTGGTGTCGCCACTGGATTCTTTCTGCAGCGCGTCCATCAGGGTCGCCAGGTCGTTCTTTGGCAATACCTGATTATTCACCGAGAAGGAGCCTTCGGCACTGATTGCAACATCCACGTGTTTGACCTGCTGGTCTTCGGCAGGTGAACCGCTGACCGCTTCCGGCAGATCGACACGCAATTGGGTTTCACGGGTAAAGGTGGTGGTCACGACGAAAAACAGCAGCAGGATAAACACCACGTCGATCAGCGACGCGAGGTTGATGTCTACCGTTTCCCGCGGTTTGCGGCGGAATTTCACGCTTTGCCCCCATTCAGGTCAACATCACGGTCACCCTGTACCACCTCGACCAGCTTGATCGCTTCCTGCTCCATGCCCACCACCAGTTCATCGATGCGGCGTTGCAGGAACCGGTGGAAGAATACCGCCGGAATACCGACCATCAGGCCCGCGGCCGTGGTGATCAGGGCCTTGGAAATACCACCGGCCAGCACCGCAGCGTTAGTGCCCATGCCCGTGCCCATGAACGCGCTGAAAATGTCGATCATGCCGAGCACCGTACCCAACAGACCCAGTAACGGGGCCATGGCAGCGATGGTGCCCAACGCGTTGATGTAGCGTTCGAGCTCGTGGATGACGCGCGCGGCGGCCTCTTCGATGCACTCTTTCATGATCTCGCGACCATGCCTGGAGTTGGCCAGGCCAGCAGCCAGGATCTCGCCCAACGGCGAGTTGGCGCGCAGTTCCTTGAGTTTGTCTTTATTGAGTTGTTTGTCCTTAATCCAGACCCAGACCTGCCCGAGCAAATGCTCCGGGGTCACACGGCTGGCTCGCAGGGTCCAGAGACGTTCGGCGACGATCGCCATGGCTGCGATGGAACTCAGAATGATCGGTATCATCATCCATCCGCCGGATTTGACCAATTCCCACACAGTGACAGTCCCCTCGAAAAAGTGCGCCACTCTAACATAGGGGGTGAGCGCACCGAAGACCGTGATGTCGCATCCAGTCGGTGTTTAATCCCTCCGGATTACTGCGCAGAGCGCCAGAAACGCCGTTCTTGACGCATCGTCCATGGCGGCTTGAAGCGTCCCAGTTGCAGACGGATGGCACCCTGCTCGGCGCTGTCATGGATCGATATGCCGCGCTTTCGATAGCGCGCCATGACCGTTGGATGGGGATGACCGAATGAATTGCCCTGGCCGCGGGAGATCAACACCGCTTGAGGCTGCAACCCGGCCAGCAACACCATCGATGACGAACTGCGACTGCCGTGGTGCGGCGCCTGCAACCAATCAGTGGTGACGGCCAGAGGACTGTCGAGTAGCGCCCGCTCGGCTGCGGCGTCTATATCGCCGGTCAATAACAGACGCTCACCGTTGGCTTCGATCTGCAGGACGCAGGATTTTTGATTGCTGTCGCTGGCCGAAGACCATTGCCAGAGCTGGAACCTCACATCATCCCAGACCCATTGCTTGCCGCTCTCGCAGCCTTCTGCCTGCAACTCGGCCGGCAGCGCCAGGGGATCGCCACTGACCACCCGTTTCACCGGTAGGCCATTGGCAACAGCTCGGGCGCCACCCGCATGATCGGCGTCAGCATGGCTGATCAGCATCAAATCGAGCCCCTCCACGCCCAGTTTGCGTAATGTCGGCAGCACCACCCGCTCGCCCAGGTCGAAATCGCCGAAGCGAGGTCCGGTGTCATACAACAGTGCGTGATGACGGGTGCGCACCAGGATGGCCAAACCCTGGCCGACATCCAGTTGCCAGATTTCGGCCATGCCTTCAGGCAAGATTTGCCGGGGCGGTAAAACCAGCAACAGCAGCATCGGCCAACCCAACGAGCGAAACGGCACACCCCGAGGCATTAATAGTAGAAAGGCACCGAGTGTGCCCAGCGCCCATATCCACAACGGGATGGCCACCGGTACCCACGCGGGCAAGTACCCGGCCATCAGAGCCAGGCCCTTGAACAAAAGGTCGATCAAACCTCCTGCCAACCACAGCAACCCTTCGCCCACGTAAGGAAGGGGTAAAAACAACGTACCCAGCAATGCCGGAGGCAGCACGACCAGACTGATCCACGGTACCGCCAGCAAATTGGCCACCGGCCCGCTGAGACTGATCGGCAACCCAAGCACCAGCAGCAACGGGCACAGACCAATCGCGATCAGCCATTGGGCGCGGGTCCAGGTTTGCCACCAACGCCATGGGCCCAGCCGACCACCGAAGGTGAAGATCAATACCGCCACCGCCGCGAACGACAGCCAGAAACCCGGCTGCAGACTCGCCAGCGGATCCAGCAGCAAAACACCGTCGAGCGCCAGTAACAGCGGCCACCAGGCGCCGAGGTGACGAAATCGCAGGCGCCACAACAGCACCAGACCGATCATCACGCAGGCCCGCCGCACCGGCACCTCGAAACCGGCCAGCAGTCCATAACCGAGAGCGGCCGCGAACGCCAGTCCACAGGCCCACGGCAACCAAGGCAAGCGTTTCGGCCACAGGCCATAACGGGCCAGACCGGCGATCAGCAGATACACCAGCCCTGCCAACAACCCGATGTGTTGTCCGGAAATCACCAATAGATGAACGGTGCCGGTGTCTTGCAGCACCTGCCAGTCTTCGCGACTCAGTCCGGCGCCATCCCCCAACACCAACGCCGTCAGCGCTCCCGTTCGCCCCTGGGCATCGACGGCCTGCAAGCGCTGACGGATGCCGTCGCGCCAGGCCCATTGGGCTTCCTTGAGCCGCTCGCCAGCCTTGACCGTCCCGGTCGCGCCGATGCGTTGCGCCAGCAGCCAGGCGTCGTAATCGAAGGCATGGGGATTGAGCAGCCCCGCAGGACGCTTCAACTTGACCGCCAGTCGCCAATGTTCGCCACTGTTGACCGGCGGCCCGTCATACCAGGCCAGGCGCAGCAGTTGCGGCACCTTGCCATGTCGCGACCGGGCGTCCGCCAACTCGAAACGCACGACGCCCTCATTGTTCTGGGGCAATCCCGTCACCCGACCTTCGACCCAACGGGTTTCGCCATCGAGGCTGATCGGCAGCCGATCATCCAGCGCCCACTGCGCATTCGCGCCTGCCCAACTGAAGCCGAACAGGAAAAATGCCAGTGGATAGCTGCGAAACGGCAGCAACATCAAACCGATTACCGGCAGCAACATCCATAACCAGACCGGCGGTAATACCGGTAAAAAACGCAGGATCAACAGACCCAACGCCAGCGCCATCATCCCTGTGCGCATACGCCCGTCCTTGAGAGTCCCCTCCTAGGCATAGCCGGCTAATCGCACAGGCATCGTTATTAATTGTCACAAAGTCTGAATGGGCGGTTCATAGAATCCAGACATACTTGCCGCCTTAACCGACCGAGAAGCCTTATGCCCCGGCGCTTATTCAAACGTTACATGCCAGACCCGATCAGCATCAGGGAACACAAGTCCTTACGCTTTCTCGGCACCCTGCTGCATGACCCGAACCTCTGGCACCTCAACCGCCATTCCGTCGCACGGGCCATGGCGGTGGGTCTGTTCGCGGCGTTCCTGCCGATTCCGTTGCAGATGCTGCTCGCCGCCATTCTCGCCATCATGGTGCGCGGCAACATGCCGATTGCGGTCAGCCTGGTCTGGCTGACCAACCCGATCACCATGCCGGCGGTGTTCTTCTGCACTTACCAGACCGGTGCCTGGCTGATGGACGTTCCCACCCGCCATTTGCCGGACGAGCTGACCTGGGAATGGATCAGCGGCGAACTCTCGACGCTTTGGCAGCCGTTTTTACTCGGCTCGGTGGTGACGGGACTGGTGCTCGGTGTGCTCGCCTATTGCCTGACCATGATGTACTGGCGTTGGTGGGTCGGGCGGCAGTGGCGGCGGCGCCAGAAAAGACGGATGCAGTAAACGCAAAACGGCCTCCACAGTGGGAGGCCGTTCATTTTGTGGTGTCGGGGCTGGCGCCTTCGCGAGCAAGCCCGCTCCCACATTTGATCGTTGTCGAACGCAAAATCTGTGTTTACTGAAGATCTAATGTGGGAGCGGGCTTGCTCGCGAAGCAGGCGACGCGGTCAACCTTTTAGGTACGCATCCCGCGACCACTGACCAGCAGCCGTGCGCAACCGATGTACAACACCACGGTCGCCACCAGCATGAAGGTGATCGCCACGCTGATCCTGATGTCCGAAACGCCAAGAATGCCGTAACGGAAGGCGTTGACCATGTGCAGCACCGGGTTGGCCAGGGACACGGTCTGCCAGAACGGCGGCAGCAAGGAAATCGAGTAGAACACCCCGCCCAAGTAGGTCAGCGGTGTCAGCACAAACGTCGGGATGATCGAGATGTCATCGAAGTTGCGCGCAAACACGGCGTTGATGAAGCCCAGCAGCGAGAAGATCGTCGCCGTCAGTACCACCACCAGAATGGTCACGCCCAGGTGATGCACCTGCAATTGGGTGAAGAACAGCGACAGCAGGGTCACGATGATCCCGACCATCAAGCCGCGCAGCACGCCGCCCAGGGTGTAGCCGATCAGAATCGTATGCGGCGACACCGGCGACACCATCAATTCTTCGATGGAACGCTGGAACTTGCTGCCGAAGAAACTCGAGACCACGTTGCCGTAGGAGTTGGTGATCACCGACATCATGATCAGCCCCGGCACGATGTACTCCATGTAGGTGAAGCCACCCATGTCACCGATCTGCCGGCCGATCAGGTTGCCGAAGATCACGAAGTACAGAACCATGGTGATGGCCGGCGGCAGCAGCGTCTGCGGCCAGATCCGGGTAAAGCGTTTGACCTCTCGGTAAACGATGGTGTTGAGGGCAACGAGATTGGGTTGCAGCTCAGAACTCATACCGCCACCTTCGACAGATTTTTCTCCACCAGGGACACGAACAACTCCTCGAGGCGATTGGTTTTGTTACGCAGGCTCAACACTTCGATGTTCTGCTGCGCCAATTGGGTGAATAGCGCGGTGATGCCCATGGCCTTGTCGACCTGAACTTCAAGGGTGTGGCTGTCGAGCAGCCTGGTCGGGTAACCGAGCAACTGCGGTGCCGTTTGCACAGTATTTTTGAGGTCGAGCAGGAACGTTTCCACATGCAGTTGGCCGAGCAACTGTTTCATGCTGGTGTTCTCGACGATGGTGCCGTGGTCGATGATGCCGATGTTGCGGCACAACTGCTCAGCCTCTTCCAGGTAGTGGGTGGTGAGGATGATGGTAATGCCTTTCTTGTTCAGCTCGGTGAGGAACGTCCACATCGAGCGACGAAGTTCGATGTCCACCCCCGCTGTCGGTTCGTCGAGGATCAACAGGCGCGGTTCGTGAACCAGCGCACGGGCGATCATCAGTCGACGCTTCATGCCGCCAGACAGTGAACGCGACGGCGTATCGCGCTTGTCCCACAGGCCCAGTTGGGTCAGATACTGCTCGGCGCGTTCCTTGGCGATTTTCGGCGGGATGCCGTAATAACCGGCCTGGGTCACGACGATATCGAAGGTTTTCTCGAACTGGTTGAAGTTGAATTCCTGAGGCACCACGCCGATGGAGCGCTTGAGCTGCGCAGGATTCTTGTCCAGGTCGTGACCGAAGATATTCACCGTCCCGCTGGTCTTGTTCACCAGGGTCGAGAGAATGCCGATGGTGGTAGATTTGCCGGCGCCGTTAGGGCCGAGCAAGGCGAAAAAGTCACCTTCGGCGACGTCCAGATCGATACCACTCAGGGCCTGGAAACCGTTGCCGTAGGTTTTGGTTAGCTGCCGGATGGACAGAGCGGAACTCATATCGGATTTACGCACCAAGAAGGGAAGAAAGGGACAAATAAGGGCGGGCGGCGACTGATACAACCGCGGCGCACGAGCGCAATGGTGCTTGTCGCCGCCACACAAGTACAGTCAAGTGTGTCGATAGTGAGTATTAAGTCAACGCGGTCATAACCGCTTTCTGATACGCCGGACGCTGTTTCAGGCGTGCATACCAGGCTTGCAAATGAGGCTGCGGCGCGCGCTCGATCGGCATCTCGAACCAGGCATAAATGAAACTGCCCAGAGGAATGTCGCCCATGCCGATCTCATCGCCGGACAGGTACGGTTGGGTCGCCAGCGCCTGATCGGCCATGGACAGCAGGCCATCGCACTCCTTGATCGCGGCGTTGATGGCCGGCCAGTCCTGTTGACCTTCCGGCGTACGCAATACGCCCCAGAACACTGTGCGGAACGGCCCGGCAAAACTTGAAGTGGTCCAGTCCATCCACTTTTCGGCAGAGGCCCGGGCCTGCAGATCCTCTGGATACCAGGCGGTGCCGTTGGCGTGGCGAGACATCAGGTAACGCACGATGGTGTTGGATTCCCACAGCACGAAACCATCGTCTTCAATCACCGGCACGCGGCCATTGGGGTTCATCGCGCGGTACTGCGGCGTATCGACTACACCAAAGGCGCCGCCGGCGTCGATGGCTTCATAAGCCAGGCCCAGCTCCTCGGCGGCCCACAACGGTTTTCTGACATTCGACGAGTTTTTCCGACCCCAGATCTTCAGCATGACCGCCTCTTTATGGATGAATGCGCAGGCAGCATACGCCGGATCAGGCGCGACTCAAATCGCTCTGCATGTCACCCAGCAGCGCGGGCAGTGTGTCGCTGAACAGATGCGGATAGCACTTCTCAAGGTGCTCGAAAAAGAACGCTTCAGGCACGTCGGTGAACTGGCCGTGGTCGATCAGGTATTCCATCAATGGCTCGCCGTCGCGATTGAACGGATGGAAAACGCTGTCGTTGATGCCGTCGAATTCCAGTGGTGCGACATTGAACAGTTCGCACAAGCCTTGGTTGAACGCTGGCGTGGCTTTGACCCAGCGGCCGTTCAGGTACAGCTCCGTATAGCCGTGCATGGCGAACACATCGCTCTTGAGCAATTCAAGCAACCGTGGCGTCGACAAATGATTACGCACGTCCGCCAGACCGATCCGCGCGGGAAGCCCGCAATGCCGGGCTGCACCTGCCAGCAGCGTGGCTTTGGGTACGCAATAACTCTCCCCCGCCGCCAACGCATAACTGCCGCGCAAGGTATTCGGGTCGCGACTGAAGGTGTAAGGGTTGTAACGCACGGCTTCGCGCACGGCGTAATAGAGATTGATCGCCTGTTCGAGCGGATCGCGACGACTGCCGCGATGTTTTTCGGCGAACTCCACCACCGACGGGTGGTCACTATCGATGAAGCGGCCGGGACTCAGATACTCGTGCATGAGAACAATCTCCTGGGGAAGCCACGAGTCTAGCGACACGTTAAGCACAGAGATAACGACGTTTCGGCCAAACATGGGCGCTTTGCCGCCCGCCCAACGAACGATTTCCGCGGCCTGTTGCCCACCGGGCCTACAAAACTCATCCGTGGTTTCCCACGAATTCAATCACATCGCTCTGACCAACCTGTTTTGCGGATGCCGTCTAAGCTCTGAAAGTTGGTTTTGCCCTGGTTTCACGGAGGATTAAATATGCTGCTGTTGTGGATACTGGTTCTGGTTGTCGGGATTGCTTTTTTAGCCCACCGACGCATCGCTCCACTGCCGGCCTTGGGTATCGTTGCAGTCTACCTGGTGGCGATGAGTGTTTTCAGCCGCGCGCCAGGCTGGCTGTTGCTGATTTTCTGGGTGTTGATCGCGGCTGTGGCTGCGCCATTGTTGTTGCCCGACCTGCGCCGCAAATTTTTCAGCGCGCCACTATTCAGCTGGTTCCAGAAAACCCTGCCGCCGATGTCGCAAACCGAACGAGACGCCATTGAAGCCGGCACCGTGTGGTGGGACGGCGAACTGTTCAGCGGTCGCCCGGACTGGAACAAACTGCTGTCCTATCCAAAAGCGCAGTTGAGCGAAGAAGAACAGGCCTTCATCGACGGCCCGACCGACGTACTCTGCACCATGGTCAGCGACTGGCAGCTCGGTCAAACCATGGACTTGCCAGCCGAAGCCTGGACTTACATCAAGGAACAAGGCTTCTTCGCCCTGATCATTCCGAAAGAGTTTGGCGGCAAGGGTTTCTCGGCCTATGCCCACTCTCAAGTGGCGATGAAACTGGCGAGCCACAGCGGCGACCTCGCGTCCACCGTGATGGTCCCCAACTCCCTAGGCCCGGCCGAACTGTTGCTGCATTACGGCACTGACGAACAACGCAACCATTACCTGCCACGACTGGCGCGCGGTGACGACATCCCGTGCTTCGCATTAACCGGGCCACTGGCCGGTTCCGACGCTGGAGGCATGCCCGACACCGGGGTCATCTGCAAAGGTGAATGGGAAGGCAAGGAAACCTTGGGCCTGCGTCTGAACTGGGAAAAGCGTTACATCACACTTGGCCCTGTCGCCACCCTGCTCGGCCTCGCGTTCAAGGCCTACGACCCGGATCACTTACTGGGAGAGGAGGAAGACCTGGGCATCAGTCTGGCGTTGATCCCGACCGATATCCCCGGTGTGGAAATCGGTCGTCGCCACCTGCCCTTGGGTGCGGCGTTCATGAATGGTCCGAACTCCGGCAAGGATGTGTTCGTGCCGTTGGAGTTCCTCATCGGCGGCCAGGAAATGCTCGGCAAGGGCTGGATGATGCTGATGAATTGCCTGTCGGTCGGGCGTTCCATTTCCCTGCCAGCGGTGGGCACCGGCATGGCCAAGTTCACCAGCCTGGTGACAGGCCAGTACGCCCAGATTCGCGAGCAGTTCAATGTGCCGATTGCGGCTTTCGAAGGCATTCAGGAAGCCATGGCGCGCATCGGCGGCAACGCCTGGATGATGGATGCCGCGCGGATGCTGACCGCCAACGCTGTGGATCTCGGCGAGAAACCGTCGGTGCTGTCGGCGATTCTCAAATACCACCTCACCGAACGCGGCCGCGAATGCATCAGCCACGCCATGGATGTTCATGGCGGCAAGGCAATCATCATGGGGCCGAACAACTATCTCGGTCGCAAATGGAATGGCGCGCCGATCTTCATCACCGTGGAAGGCGCGAACATTCTCTCGCGCAACCTGATGATCTTCGGTCAGGGTGCGATTCGCTGCCATCCCTTCGTGCTTAAGGAAATGGCCCTCGCCGGTCGTGAAGACAAGGATCAGGCCCTCACCGAGTTTGATGGCCTGCTGCTCAAACACATCGGTTTCGCCGTGGGTAACGCCGCCAGCACGCTGGTGCTGAACCTTGGTTTCGGTCACTTCGAACACGCGCCAGGCGACAAGCTCAGCCAGGGTTACTTCCGCGCCCTCAACCGCCAGGCTGCTGCGTTCGCCATGCTCGCCGACCTGAGCATGATGCTGCTGGGCGGCGAATTGAAACGACGCGAACGTCTGTCGGCGCGTCTTGGGGATGTGCTCAGCAACATGTACCTCGCCTCCGCCGCACTCAAGCGTTACCACGACCTCGATTCACCGGAGCACATGGCACCGCTGTTTACCTGGGCCATGGAAGAAAGCCTGGGTCAGTCGGAACGAGCGCTGGATGAACTGCTGACCAACTTCCCGAACAAGGTGTTGGGTTGCCTGTTGCGGGTGATCGTGTTTCCGTTCGGTCGTCGTCACAAAGGGCCATCGGACAAACTCGGCGCCGAAGTGGCGGCGGTGATCGGCCGTGCCAAGGGCGATCCGACCCTGGAAGAGTTGCTCGGCGGTTGCTACCGGCCGCAATCCACTGATGACCCGGTCGGCGCCCTGCAACATGCGTGTAACCTGCTGAGTGCCGCGCAGCCACTGCGCAAAAAGCTGCATGTCGCGCTCAAAAGCGGCCAGGTCAAACCGGTCGCCGGGGAACACGTCATCGATGCAGCGCTTGAAGCTGGCGTGTTGCAGCCCAGGGAAGCGCAGACCCTGCGTGACGCCGAAGCGGCGCGGCGCAAGGTGATTGATGTCGATGATTTCGACAAAAAGGAGCTGGCGCTGGGCAAAGGAAAGGTCCGCTGATCCATCCTGCGTCCTCCACCATGTAAAAAAGGGCGCGGGCGCTTTATACTCCCGCGCCCGTTTTGCTCTTGAGGACTTATCTCGTGTCCAATGTCGTTGCCGATCATCTTGTCTTGCTCGACCACCTGCGCAGCATCCTGGTCGCCGTAGGTGAGGCCGAACAGGTTCCCGAAGAAAGCCATGCCTTGTTCCTGGAGCGCTTCGACGAACTGCGGGCGTTGCTGCCGGTCGACCCGATCGAAAGCCAATACCTGGGCCAGGACATTCTGTGCCAGGTGATCACCCGCTATCCGCAAATCGCCCACCTGGTCCCGCGCGACCTGCTGTGGTACTTCGCCGGTGACTGTCTGCATTACATGCCCGACGATGAAATCGACTTGTATCAGGCGCTGGAAGAACGTCGTTTCGAAGCCGAACAAAACGACGAACCGTTCGACTGGAACCAGGAAAAACAGCTGCTGGCGATGTCGAAAGACGACAGCAAGCACTGATCCCCGGCCAGAAATACAAAAGGCCCGCATGGTGAACATGCGGGCCTTTTTTTGATCTTCGCTTCAGAGCAATCCATCACTCTCCGGCAACTCATACTCCGCCGCGACCCGAACCGAGCCACTCAACTTGCCCGGTTTGCTCAGCGTTGGCTCCTTTTCCAGGCACTCCACCAGATAGTCGATCAGCACCCGTAACTTCGGTGGCAGATAACGGGTTGGCGAATGCAGCAACCAGGCACCGCCGTGGTATGACGCCAGGAAGGTCCAGTCCGGCAGCACCTGCACGATCAGCCCCTGCTCCAGCGCATAACGTGCGGTGAAGTACGGCAGGCTGCCAATCCCGATGTGCTGCAACACCGCGCCCAACCGCACGCCGGTGTGATTGGCCGCATACCGTCCGCGCACGCCAACGGTTACGGCCTTGGTGCCTTTCTTGAATTTCCAGCGTGCATCGCTCGGCGTTTCGCCCAGGTAGATGCAACTGTGGTTGAGCAAGTCGTGAGGGTGGGTCGGTGTGCCGTGTTCGGCCAGGTATTGCGGCGTTGCACAGAGCAAATGATCGATGGTGAGCAATTGCCGCCCGACCAGCCCAGCAGGTGGCCGATCTGTAATACGAATCGCCAGATCAACGTTGTCGTCGATCAAATCCACCTGGCGGTCCTCAAGCAACAGCTCCACATCCACTTTGGGATAACGCCGCAGAAATTCCGGCATATGCGGATGAATCACGAAACGCCCCACCGCTTTCGGCACACTGACGCGCACCAGTCCTTCCGCTTCATGGGTGAACTGACCGCTGATTTCCATCACCGACTTGGCTGCGCTGACCATCTCCTGGCAACGCTTGAACACCTCTTCGCCACCATCACTCAAACGCAACTTGCGCGTGGTTCGCTGCAGCAAACGGGTAGCGAGCGCCTTCTCCAGACGCGAAATGCTGCGACTGACCGCCGAGGGTGAAGAACCTAACTGGCGAGCAGCCTCGGAGAAGCTGCCCGTCTCGACAACCTTGACGAAGATCGCCATTTCACCGAGCAGCGGCAGTGGAAGATTTATGCTCACAGCGCAACAGTCCTTTGATGTTTGAACGGATTATCACGCAATTCCACGCTTCATATAATAAAAAATAGAATTGTTAATAAGGGCATGGAATATGACGCTTCGCCTCTTTTTCCATAGTGATGATCTCAAGGCCAATGTGGAAGTCCTGGATTGCACGCCCCACGAGAACGAATTTGCTGTGGTGCTGCGCGCCACGCTGTTTCACCCTCAGGGCGGTGGACAGCCCTTTGACACCGGCTGGATCGGCGAAAGCCAAGTACTGCGGGTGGTTCAGGATCCGGACCGGATCATTCATTTCGTCGACCATCCGGTAAAACCGGGCATGACTCAGATTCAGGTCGACGAACAACGCCGCCAGTTCAATTCACGCATGCATTCCGCCGGCCACCTGATCGGCCACTTCGTCCAGGCCATGGGCTGGATGCCGATCAAGGCTCATCACTGGCCGGGCGAAGGACGCGTGCAATTCAAACCGGCAGAGTCGGCAAAAGAGGTTGATGCCGGGATGATTCAGCACGGCATCGAGCAATGGATCGCCCATGATCTGCCGCGCCTGACGTCGATGCGTGAAGGCGCCCGGGAAATCGGTTTCGGTGAACTGCCCGCCTACGGCTGCGGCGGCACCCATGTACGCAGCCTGAAGGATTTGGGCACGGTCACGATCGCTTCCCTTTCACTGAAGAAGGGAACGCTGTCAGTCCACTACAGCGTGGATTGAGCATTTGGGCGATGCCGTTCCTGTCATCGCCTGACGCCGGGGGAACCTGCGGTCGTGGGTTCTGTTGACTATCTGATAGATGGACCTAAGACATGATGCTTGACGTCGAGCGTCTCGATGAGACGTGCATAAAAAAACTGGCCAACGAAGAAGTCCTCGCCATCCGCGTCAAAGGCTTGTTGCCCAAGCCGCTGGCGATTCAGATTGGCGACAAGATCCTCGCCCCGGGTTTTGAAGGCTATATAAATGCGCCGAGCATCGGTCGCATCGGTATGGCGTTTTATGAAGCGGAAAACCAACCGCTGCTGATCGAAGATTATTTCGAACGCGCCACCCGCAACATTGCGGAATTGCGCAATCGGTGTGCGCCCTACTCGTCCCCCGTCGACACCCTGCGCTGCATGCTCGACGAGTCCTGGCCGGCGGGTGCGCACCTGGAAAATCTCTACGGTCGCAAGATGTATGTCGGGCTGTCCCGGGTAGTGAAACCCGGGGTCTGTTTTCTGGCCCACCACGACATTTTCGCCAAGGACGCCCCGGACAGTTACCAGGCCAAAAGCCTGGAAGCGCAGTTCGCCTGCAACGTTTACCTGAACATGCCCGCCGAGGGCGGTGCACTGCAGATGTGGAACCACGACATCTCCCCGGACCAGTTCGACGAAATGCGTGGCGACAGTTACGGCATCGATCCGGCGCTGCTCGGGACTCCAACCCTGGAGATTCTTCCCGAGCCGGGTGATTTCATCATGTTCAATTCGCGCTGCATGCACTCGGTGACACCGGGTATGGCCGATCCGCGCTTGAGCCTTTCGTTCTTTGTCGGCTATCGCGGCAATGCTTCACCCCTTACTTTCTGGAGTTGAGATGCTTTCGAATTACCTGGGCGAGTTTCTGGCGCTGGCAACTATCCACTTTCTGGCCGTCGTCGCCCCCGGACCGGACTTCGCTGTGACCATCCGTCAAAGTGTGCGCTTTGGTCGACTGGTCGGGATTTGCACGGCGCTGGGCATCGGTGCGGGTATTTCCGTACATGTGCTTTACACCTTGCTCGGCGTCGGCGCGCTGATGCACACGACGCCTTGGTTGCTGACGGTGGCCAAGGTTGTGGGTGGTGCTTACATTTTGTACCTCGGTGTCAGCCTGTTGCGCAGCAAACCCAAGACCGTACTGGAAGGCGACAAGTCTGACGAACCGGTCGTAGAACAAACGTTGCTGAAGGCATTTACCACCGGTTTCCTGACCAACGCGACCAACCCGAAAGCCACACTGTTTTTCCTGGCGATCTTCACCACCATCATCAGCGCCACAACGCCATTGAAGATCCAGGCGCTTTACGGAATCTGGATGTGTTTTGTGAATGCGCTGTGGTTTGTGATCGTCGCGCTGTTCTTTTCCAGTGCCCGGGTACGGCTGCTGTTTATGCGCATGGGGCACTGGTTCGAGCGGAGCATGGGGGTGATTCTGATCCTGTTTGCTGGTCGGTTGATTTTGTCGATGTAAATACGCGTGAATCGAGTAGGAGGCGGCTTCACAGCCGCCGTCCTCGTACGGTTCTACGGACTAGATATTCAGCATAACCCGTCAATATCAGGCAACCGCACTGCGCTACGACCTTGCCCGCACCGCTCGCCCGCCCGCCTTTCTCCAGCCTTTGCACCCGTGGTTTTTTTTAAAAATCATGGCACTTTGGCTTGATTGAACTACCGTCTAGCAATAAGAAGTCATAACGGCTCAAGTTTTCACGTTAGCTTCAGTGATCAGATGGTGAATAGGCAAAAGGAGTTACCTCTCTATGATCCTGTCAGGCGTTTTCCGGCTCTGTACCTTCATTGCCGATTACTTTCCGGGGGAGCCAGGTCGGCGGACGGTACCGTCCATAGCCGCAAGTTTCGCTCTGGCGGGCAGTCCAGGTAACCGGATCACTAAAAACCCTTTTAGCAAAAGTCGTTCGCTGTCCAGCCAGATCAGCGAATTGCGCCCGCTCGTGTGTAGCACGTAAGGAATAACACCAAGGCCATGGACAAGTGGTCTGACGCATTGGGGGGGATAGTCCGGTCCCCGTGAAGTGATCCGTGACAAATCAGTCAGCCAAAAGATGGCCTATCCAGTGAGGATGTATTATATGAGCCTTCGTCCCGTGCCCGCTTTCAAGCGAATCATCCATGGCCTGTTCTGGACAGGCCTCAGCGTGAATGCGGCTCAGGCCGCGCCGAACAATTGTTCGCAACTGGACAGTTGGCCGACAACGTATGAGGTCGGCCAGGGGCTGCAAAGTGAACTGCGCAGCCCCGTTCCGATAACACAACTGGCGGTGGGTGACCCGAAAATTGCCGACGTGCAATCCAGTGCCAACAGTGGCACCAACGCCTTCATACTCACGGGCGTTGCACCGGGGACCACCAGCCTGATGGTCTGGACCGCCTGTTCGAAAACGCCGCGCCAAAGCATGGTGTTCGTCAAGGGTAAGGCCACCGCAGCGCTGACCAGCGTCTCGACAATACCTTCCGAAGACCCGCTGTTGCCGATCCAGGTGCAAACCGACATCCGCTTCGTTGAAGTCAGCCGGACCAAACTCAAGGAAGCCAATGCCTCGATTTTTGGTCGCCAAGGTAACTTCCTGTTCGGCTCGCCGAGAACCTTGCCCACCATCGACGGCGTTGTCAGGTCGGCGTTGCCGGTGAACAACGGCATGTTCAACTTCGCTTTTGCGTCCAGCGATACTCTAGTGTCTCTCCAAGCACTGGAAGGCACCGGTTTCGCCTCCACCCTGGCACGGCCAAGCCTGGTAGCCCTCAGTGGGCAGAGTGCGAGCTTCCTGGCGGGTGGTGAAGTGCCGATTCCGGTGCCCAGTTCAGGCAGCGATAACGTGTCCATCGAGTACAAGGAGTTCGGTATCCGCCTGACCCTGACACCGACCATCGTCGGGAAAAACCGTATCGTGCTGAAGGTGGCGCCGGAAGTCAGTGAACTGGACTTCAGCAACGCTGTGAGCATCGCCGGCACCATCGTTCCGGCGCTGAGCATACGTCGTACCGACACCAGCATCTCCCTGGCCGACGGCGAAAGCTTCGTCATCAGCGGCCTGATCAGCTCCCGCAACAGTTCCCAGGTAAACAAGTTTCCGGGGTTGGGTGATATCCCGATTCTGGGGGCGTTCTTTCGCGACAACTCCATCAACCGTGAAGAGCGTGAACTGTTGATGATCGTCACCCCACACCTGGTCCAGCCGCTGGCTGCCAATGCACAACTGCCATCGTTGCCTGGCGAGAAACTGCGTAATTACGACCCGAACTTCTACCGCATGTTCTTCCTCGAAAATGGTGACTTCGACAGTCTCAGCGGGCTCTCGCAATGAGCCATGACCTGAACCAGATGAGTCTCGCCATCACTCGTAACGGCGACCTTGAACGCTTGTCGGGCCAGATTTATTGCCACTGGCCAGGCGTTCAACGTGTTGTAGCCAGAGGACATTCGATGAAAGCAGTCATTGCAATAACAGCGACATTGATGCTCGCGGGCTGTGCGTCCAACGGCGTGTCTTCGCGACCGCCTGAATGCGCCAAGCCCGCTTCGGAGCAAGAGCTGGCCCTGAACCTGGCCGACAACATGGCCAACGAAGGCCGTTTGTATGCCAGTCTGGCGAATCTTGAAGGTTTGCCTGACAGTCTGGTCCAGGTTCGCCTGCGCAAGGCCCGGGTGTTGCGCTTGATGGGGCGTAGCGAGGCGGCGCCGTTGTACGAAAGCTTGCTTCGCACCTGCCTGGCGGCTGATGGGGAACATGGTCTGGGCCAGTTGGCCGCAGCCAAAAATGATAACGCCGCCGCGACCCTTCACCTTGAGCGTGCGGTGAAGATGGCCCCCACCGACGACAAGATGCGCAATGACCTGGGGGTCGTCTACCTCAATCAGCGACGGATCCCGGAAGCGCGTTTTGAGTTCATGACCGCCATGGAACTCAAGCAGGCAAACACACTGGCGGCACTCAATATGGTGACGTTGCTGATCTACCAGGATAACTGGAAGGCGGCTTCCGAACTCGTGACCCGCGCCGACTTGAGCCCCAAGCAAGTTGCGGAGGCTCAGGCCCGCGCGGAAAAACTCAAGGCCTCCGCCAACAAGGTGGTGGCTTCCGAGGGGAATCGCCGGACTGAGGTAGCCGATGCCTCTTCCAGTGCAATCAAGTAGAACGTACGAGGAGTCGAGATGAAGACCAAAAGACTTTTGATCGTGTGCATGGCGTGCCTGTCCACCACTGCCTGGGCCATTGAGCCGGGCCCCTCTTCGCCGTATCAACAAGGCACCGAGCAGTGGTTGCAACTGCAGATTCGCGGTGTGGTTGCCTCCCCTCACCTGCAAACCGCTTCGGCCACTGAACGTGACCTGGCCATGCAGCGCTGGCTGAATAGCTTCAACCACCCGATTCCGGAATTTTTTGACCAGGATACAGCGGGAGAGATCACTAGCGGCAACTGAGGCATGTCGATGGGTGATCAGCCTCTGGCGTAGTCCAGAGTAGCCTGGCTGCAAAGCCGGGCTTAATGTCGTGTGCAGGAAAGCAGTGGTCTCTACACATCATCCAAGCCAGGCCGGATTACCCTGGAGCTGCCGCAGGCTGCGATCTTTTGATTCAGGCCTGGGCAACAAATTGCCAGCCAGAAAAATCAAAAGATCGCAGCCTGCGGCAGCGCCTACAAAGGATTTGTAAAGCTATGGAAGGAACGTGCAGATCAGGTTCGGGTGGCAAGGCCATCGCGCTCGACAGCCTCCGGCCGTTTACCTCACCCGAATGCTCTCAACACCCCGATCATGGCAGGGCCGATAGCGACCAGAAAGAAGCTCGGCCACAGACAGAAAATCAGTGGAAATATCAGCTTGGTGCCGATTTTCGCCCCCATCTCTTCGGCGGCCTGCGTACGCCGGTCACGGAATTCGTCGGAATAGATGCGCAGGGTTTCGGCCACGCTTGTACCAAAGCGGATACTTTGCGCCAAAAGGCTGACCAGCCCTTGTACATCATCCAGACCAGTGCGCAGGGCCAGTTGTTTGAGCGCCTCGGTACTGGAAATGCCCGCGCGGATTTGCGCATTGACCAGGGCCAGTTCTTCAGCCAGTTCGACCTGACTGACCGACATCTCCTCAGCCACCCGTTCGATGGTCGCGGGCAGGGCCAGGCCCGACTCCACGCACACCACCATCAGATCCAGCGCATCCGGAAACGCGGCACGCAACCGACCTTGTCGCAACTGCTTACGCTTGGCGACATATAGCCCTGGCACCAACCATCCGATACCGGCCACCATGACCACCAACAGCAGCCCCATAATCAGGGAAACCTTGGGAATCATCGGCAACAGCAGCACCGCAATACCGATCAATAACAGCGGCAACATCAAGCGCACTGCCCAGTACATCTGCACCGCCGACGAGGAACGGTACCCCGCATGTATCAACAGGGTCTGGGTGACGGACGTCTGAGCCGATTCGGCCGAGCCAAAGCGCTGTCCGACCCGCTCCAGCAATAGTTGCAGATTACCCGGAGCCTCCTGCCCTGCGGTGTTGCCTAAATGACCACGCTTGATCAGCGCCAGACGACGCTGTACCGGATCCTGAAGCCCCATCATCAGCAAGATCACGGCGACGACCGCAAGCACCGTACTCAAACCGATCGAGGCGATGAACAACAGACGCGCCAGCTCCTCGTTCCCCGTGACCCGACTGAACAACCCGAGTAAAAAGTCCATGACCTGTACCTCCCGGTAGCGAATACCGCTTAAACCTGAATCCGGATGATTTTGCGTATCCAGAAAATCCCGAGCAACATGGCGCAGAACGCCCCGATGATCAGCTTATGGCCTATGGGATCATTGATCAGCACAGGCAGGTAACTGGGGCTGGTGAGTACGATCGCGATCGCCAGCAAGAAGGGAATCGCCACCAGCACCCAGGCCGACATCCGCCCTTCCGCCGACAGGGTTTTGATCTTGCGCTGAAAGCGGAAGCGCCCGCGAATCAGACGACTCAGACGCTCCAGCACTTCCGTCAGATTGCCGCCGGTCTCGCGATGGATGAGGATCGAGGTCACCAGCATCATCACCGTCATGCTCGGCATCCTCTCAAGCAGGCCGAGCATGGCCCGACGTACATCGTTGCCATAGTTGATATCGGCGAAGGTCAGACCGAACTCCTGAGCGACCGGCCCCTTATGCTCCTCGGCGACCAGGCGCAGGGTTTCGTTGAACGGGTGTCCAGCGCGCAGGGCACGGCACATGGCATCCAGTGCATCCGGCAGGCCTTCCTCAAACGTAGCGAAGCGTTTGCCACGGTCACGAGAAATTTTCAGCAGTGGTACCCAGAACACTCCGAAGCCCGCCAACAGTGCCATCCACCAGACTGACGAGATCATCCAGATCGAGATGCCTGCACAGGCGCCCAGGAACAGCCCGAGCAACAGCACCCGATAAGCACGATATTCATGACCGGACTGCTCGATCACCTGGGTCAGGCTCGCCATTAAGGGCAACTGCTCGAGCATGGCCTCCAGTGGCGATAAGCGCGTCAGGTATTTCTGTCGCAACACCGTCTGCATGTTGGGCTGATTGTTGGCTTTCTCCAGAACATGCAAACGGCCGCGGATGCGCTTGCGCATCTTGCCGGCCTCGCCGAACACCGGCACCACCACCCCCTGGGACAGGAGGAACACAGCGATAAACACCATGCCGAGGAAAATCAGAATGAATTCACCAGAAATATGGCTCATGACTGCCGTGCCTCCATCCACTCAGGCCTGAACATCGTAAGCGGCAACTCGATACCGCGCTTGGCCAGCACATCGCGGAAGGCGGGGATCATGCCGCTGGGCCGAAAATCACCCAGTACTTCGCCGTTTTCGCCTATGCCGTGGCGCACGAAGGAGAAGATTTCGGTCATGGTGATGATCTCGCCCTCCATGCCGTTGATCTCCTGCACACTGACCAGGCGACGCTTGCCGTCCTCCTGGCGTTCCAGCTGGATGACCACTCCGATGGCCGAAGCGATCTGTTGGCGCATGGCCTTGATCGGGAAGGTCGCCCCGGTCATCGACACCATGTTCTCGATCCGCCCCAGGGCATCGCGTGCGGTGTTGGCGTGGATCGTGGTCAACGAGCCGTCGTGACCGGTGTTCATCGCTGTCAGCATGTCCAGCGCCTCGGCGCCGCGCACTTCGCCGATCACAATGCGGTCCGGACGCATCCGCAAGCTGTTGCGCACCAACTCCCGCTGGCTCACCTCGCCACGCCCCTCGATATTCGAAGGCCGGGTTTCCAGGCGTACCACGTGAGGCTGTTGCAACTGCAGTTCGGCTGAGTCTTCGATGGTAACGATCCGCTCGTTGTGCGGGATGAAACTGGACAGCACATTGAGCATGGTGGTCTTGCCGCTGCCGGTACCGCCGGAAATCAGCACGTTCAAGCGCCCACGGACAATCGCCTTGAGCAGCAGGGCAATGGCCGGGGTCAACGCCCCCACCTGGATCAGGCTGTCGGTATTGAGCAGGTCCACGGAAAAACGCCGGATCGACATGCTCGGACCGTCGATGGCCAGCGGCGGAATAATCGCGTTGACCCGCGAACCGTCCTTGAGCCGCGCATCCACCAACGGCGAAGACTCGTCGATACGCCGACCCAGGCTGGAGACGATGCGGTCAATGATGTTCAGCAAATGCTGATCATCGCGAAAACGCACATCGGTGCGTTGCAGCTTGCCGAAGCGCTCGACATACACTGAGTCATGCCGGTTGACCAAAATGTCGGACACAGTGTGATCGGCCAGCAACGGTTCCAGAGGACCCAGGCCGAGTACCTCGTCGGTGATCTGCTTGATGATTAACTGGCGGCTGACGGTACTCACCGGTGCCATATGCTCATCGAGCAGGCGCTGGCAAATATCGCGAATCTGCCGAGCAGCCTCGGCCTGCTCAAGGGAGTCCAGCAAGGACAGGTCCATGACCTTGAGCAACTGCTGGTAGATCTTTTCCCGCCACTCGGCCTCCACCGGGGTGACCTGGCTTCTGGTTTCGTAAAGAACGTCCGGCGCTGTACGCTCCCACGCCATTAATTCCTCTGCCGGATCCAACAGGTCGTCGCCCGGTTGGGCAGCGGCGGGTTTACCGGACTGTTTGCGCAAGCGGTTACGAAAGTCGCTGATCATGGGTCATCCCCCGAAAAAACGGTTGAAGGCACGTTTGAGCAAGCCTTTGTTGCCGGCCAGCTGTTGACCGACCAGGTCCTCGGTCATGTTGCGCAGTGCAGCGGTGATCGCTGCCCTCGGCGCATGCAGCCCCAACGGCACGCCAGTGTTCTGACTCTGGCTGACCAGATTGAAGTCGTTGGGTAACTTCGACAGATTGGTGCAGCGCAGCGCCTCGCCGATATCTTTGAGGCTGACCGCTGCCGACTTGTCATAGCGGTTGACCACTATCTGCAATTGATCCCCACGCACGCCCAGGTCTTCGCGAAGAATCCGCACCAGGGAGCTGGCATCGCGCAGATGGCTGACGCTCTGTTGCACCACCACGTACACCCGATCCACCTGCTCCAGCACAGAGCCGGTGAGGTGATCGATTTGCCGCGGCAGGTCGATCACCACCCAGCCATAGCTGGCGCGGGCCAACTGCAACAGGGTGTCAAGTTGCTCGGGTTGGGTATCCTGCGGCAAACACAGCTCACCGGCCCGACCGCCCAGCACATGCAGGGTCGGGCTGAAGTGACTGCAAAAACCGCGTAACGCGACGCTGTCCATGCCGTCGATCTGGTGCAACACCTCCAGATGGCTGTGTGTCTGCGCCACATCCAGATAATGCGTCACGCTGCCAAATTGCAGGTCCATATCCAGCAACAGGGTGCTGCCACCCTTGATGCTGAGTTGCTGAGCCAGGTTGCAGGCCAGCAGGGTTCCGCCAGAGCCGCCCTTGGCGCTCATCACGGCGATCAATTTTCCTTCTGCCCCACTGCCGGTCCGAACTTCCGTGACCAGACGATTCAAGGCGGCGACCAGTTCGGTCTCGGCGATGGGCTCCGGCAGCACGTCCCGGGCACCGGCCTGCATCGCCAGGCGCATGGCTTCCTGTTCGCTCAGCAGTCCGCACACCAACATCGGCGGACGCTCATGGGCCGGGCGCTGCAACAGTGCCGACAGTTCTTCACGCCACAGGTGGCTAACGCGCAACAGCAACAGATCGGGCATCCGATCCAGACCGTAGAGCGGGTCGACATGCCCATTGCTCACCAGGCGAGTACTCACCTCCAGGCTGGGCATGCGTTGGCAGACGCTCTGCAGGTCGCGCAAAGAGCTGGCGTCACGGCTGCTGATCAGCAACCTGAGCCCGGCTTTGCCGGTCGAACTGGAGACTGGTGTTTCCTTGGTATTCAGCATGGCGTGATCTCCCCGGAATCGGAATGACGCCCGAGGCTTTCGCGTGGCAACGTTGCCCTGAATGCAGGCAAGGTAATGGGCACGCGGAGCCCGGGAATAAACAGATTGAATACGAAGTTTTGCAGACTCAACTGGACATAGCGGATGGCACGAAAACCGTTGGCACTGACAGTGTCAGCGGGGTTGGCCACCAGAGCACCATTGACGTCCAGATAGGTCAACGTCAGGTTAGTGGTAGCCAGATTGCCGATCAGCTGGCTCGTACCTGCGTCGGTCGCGGCATTGAATATCGCCCGCCGCAGAACCACCGGATCGCTGATATTGCACACCGAAGCCAGGCGCGTACCACGCCGTACGGCTTCATCCAGTGCATTGACCGTGAAGTACAGGCGGCCCATTTCCAACACGCCGAACAACAGCGTGAACACCAGTAGACCAATGAAGGCGAACTCCACCGTATAGACGCCGCGCATGTGTTTTCTATTCATCACAGTGCCCTCATCACGGTAGTGGCAACCAGCGGAATGCTCAGCGCAATCTGATTACCAAAGAAACCCGGAATCGAGCCGCCACAATTGCCAGCACCAATCACCGGGCAGAACGTGTAAGTGATGGTGACCCGCACATGGTCGCTACCCACTGCGGCGACGACCACGTTGCCAGTCGTCAGCCCTGACACCACAGCGGTCCCGGTGTTGGCAGGCACACCATAGACCGCAACGTTTTTCGTCTGGGTCAGTAGCGTACTGCTCAGAGCGACCTGACCAAGCGTCGAGTCCCAGGCCTGGCTAGCGACGAAACGGTCGGCATCGCGGCTGGCCTGCAGCAGCACGTTGTACTGATAGAGCATGCGGCCGAACTCACCGAAGGCCAGCAACAGCAACAGCAACACCGGCAGGACGAGGGTGAATTCCACCATGGCCAGGCCTTGCTGGCGCTGCGGATGTTTAAACCCGTGAAGTCTCATGACGCCTCCTACGAGTCAGTGCTCGGAATGCCAGTGCCGCTGCCGATATAGGTTTTGTAGAGCTGAATGATCTGCGGCCCGGAATCGGTTGACGGCGAGGGGCCTGCCACATTGTCGCCTTCGCACTCCTTCACGAACTGTCCGAAGATCTGCGCGTCCCCACCACCGCCATCCATTGGCTGCACCACGTAATAGCAGCCGAAACCCAGGACGGGGATCGAGGTTGAACCGCCCTGCTTCCCGGTGCAGTTGCCCACCACGATTTTCATCATCCGGCGCTCGAACACCCCATTGCTCTGACAGCCACTGCCCCCTGCCACACACGCGGCAGTGCTCGCATGCCAGTCGTTGTAGTCAAATATCGCGTTGCTGCCCGCGGTGAGATTGCCGTTGCTCGAGGTGACGGCTTGCCCTTTGTACTTCGCTTGTGGCGGGGAGACTGAGTCGTCGTAAGTGATTGCGGGGGTGCTGGACGTGGTCACAAGGTCCGGCGGATAGTCCGAGGCGCTGACCGGGCCGTTATAGATGCCGAAGCGCGTATTCAGGCCTTGAGACGCAGGACCGACCATGTTGCCGGGTGAGGTCTGGACATTGTCCCCCACAGAGCGGCAAACCTTGCCGCCTCCGGCCAATTCATCCCTGACGCTACTGCCGCCCGAGCCAAAATCGAGCAACTGAAAGTTGCCTGGACCAATGGGCGACGAATTGCCGGCCGCCGTCTTCAATACTTGCAAATCACCAAACTGGAAGCCCCAGAACATGCCAGCGCCCGGGTTGTATTGAGTCGAGTCGCCACAGACCATCAAAGGTGCGAGATCACAAGGACTGGTAGGGCTGGGTCCAGCGGTGGCGATCGCCGCCACTGCTTTGGCCCCCAGGCCGCCAGAGCCGAATACCTGAGCGAAGTTCCAGAAAAATCCCGTCAGGCTATAGTTCGGTACCGACACCCGAACGTACTTGGCATCCGAAGGCCCAGGAAAGGAGAAAGGTCCATAGACGGTTTTCGCCAGTTCTACCACCGCAAATGTGCCTGCGTTGCCGCCAATAGCCGTGGCCAATTCGTTGTTGCCCGTGGCATTGGCATTTTGCATCAGCGTATTGAGCGCGGCAGCCTGCGTCACGGCGTAAATGTTGGTACCACCTTCCACCTGACTCAGGGTTTTGGCGCCACTCAGGGCGGCGGCGTCCACCGCATTCTGCAGGCGCGTTTTGTTCAGCATCATATGCCCGCCGTCCAAAGCCAGCGCCGCCACCATGCCAATCACCGCCAACGCAATCACCATCAAAACACTCACCGATCCTTCCTGGCGCCTTGGCGTCGCAGTGAACGGCCGCTGATTACGAATACTCATCATCAAGCCCTCGTTTGCCAATACTGATCCGGATCGGCTCCGCCAATACTTTGGTGCCCGGGCACCCCTACCGCCCTGTCAACGCTTGACTACACTGGCTTCGGTCCCGCGGATAACGGTAATAGCCCCGCCACCCTCGCCACTGCTGCGCTGTACCACGCGTTTTGGCGCCGCGACGGCGGCCACAGCCAGGGCCGGCACAACAGGCGCAACGGCTGCGGTTTTCTTCTCGAGGTTCAGTGGGTTACGCAGCGCCAGTTGCAACTTGCCTTCCGTCTGCGCCGTGACCAGTGCTTCCGCTTCAGAGGCCGACATCTCCAGCGTCACTGCGCGCACCACCACTGGTTGGGTCTTGTCGGTACCCGCCGTCTGATCCACCGCCAACACCCGCAAGTTCTCGAGGATGGTCCTGGACACGGCACTGTTACTGCCGGCACCGGTGGTTTTGGTCGCCAGTACATCGACCCGATTACCCGGCAACAGGAATCCGCCGACACCGACCACATCGTCCACACGTACCGATATGGCGCGTTTGTCGGGGGCAATCAAAGAGGCCAGGGTGCTGCCACCCAAGTGCTCACTCAGACGCGCCCCGCGCACAATGTCGCCCCGCAAAATGTCGAACGTAGCGATCTTGCCCACTGCTTTTTCGCTGGAATCGAAGGCATCGTCCGGGATCGTGTCCATGGGCATGCGTACGGTCGTGACCTGCTGGGCCTCGACCATCTGCCCGAATGGAATCTCTACCGTGGCGACCACCACGCTTCGAAGGTGGTCATCCGGACTGGCGTTGAGACGTGCGCTCAACCAGGTGTCGGCCATCCATGCAGCTCCAAGGCCCATGACCAGGGAGACGCCTATCAGGGAAAGAGTACGAGAGCTCATGTCAGTATCTCCGTATCAAAGAAAGTTGAGCTGGACGAAGTAGTTGTGCCAGGCCCATTCCAAATCTTGCGGTGACAGTGGTCCGGAACCGCCCATATAACGCTGACGATCGAGCGCCATGTTCAGGAGATCGCGGGGATGGCAAGGCACCAGGGGCATGCCTTCACTTGCATAGAGCCTTTGCAGCACATAACGCACCAGCAACTGGTCATAAGGCATGCCCAGACGCTCGCTTTCCTGGCGCCAGATCTTTTCGTACTCCTCGGGCTTCAGGTAACCGAACTGCAGCTTGTAGCCAATCCGGCGAAGGAAGGCCTCATCGGCCAGTTCCAGAGGATTGAGGTTGGTAGAAAACACCAGAATCAGATCGAACGGCAGTTCGCAATGCCGACCGCCGCCCAGGTTGAGGAAATCGCGTTTCTCTTCCATCGGGACGATCCAGCGATTCAACAGCTCGGCGGGTGCCATGCGCTGGCGCCCCATGTCGTCGATGATGAACAGGCCATTGCTGGCCTTGAGTTGCAAGGCGGCCTGGTACTGACGGGTGAAAGGGTCATAGCGAACGTCCAGCTGCTCCATGCTCAATTCACCGCCGGTAATGACGATCGGGCGCTTGCAGCACAGCAGTCGACGGTCGATCCCTTCGTTGAGCATCAGACTGTTCTGCTGAGCGTTGTCATCGAGCCGCTGATGCACCTGCGGGTCATAGATCTCGATCACCGCCTCGTTGATGACAATGGCATGAGGAACCCAGATGGCCTCGGCGAACAGACGGATCAGCCGACTGCTGACATAGGTCTTGCCGGTACCCGCGGGGCCATAAATCATGATCGCCCGCCCGGAGTTCATCGCTACACCCAACTGATCAAGCATCCCCTCCGTGAGCACTACGCCAGCAAGGGCATTGCGCATATCGTTGGCGTTGATGCGACCATGGTGAATGGTCTGCAGTTTGATCAAGGACCGGTAGGCACTCACCGGGAAGGGTGCCGCTCCTATATAACCGCTGCGCGACAGGGCATCACGGGCGGCACTGCGTCCACGTTCGGTCAGGCCATAACGCAGCATCTGCCCGCCCGTTTGACTCACCTGGCCAAGCACTTCGACACGACCATCCTTGCGCAGAAACGCCAGGACCTCTTCAAGTACCGCGCCAGTCAGCGCCAGGCGTTCCACCAGCCGCGACATGTCCAGCACACCGGCATCAAACAAATGCTTGCACACCAACTCACCGAGAAAACTGTCGGTCAGACCAGTCTCGCGGATTGTGCATGGCTGAGGAGCCAGTCGTTGCACCGCGCCCCGATCGCAGGGGTAGGCATCACTTTCGACGATGACGTGCATGACTAAGCTCCCAATCCGCCGGCAACCAGTTGCCAGTAGACGCTGTTCAAAGTGCCGACCAATATTGCAATCGAATAAGGGAAAGGCTTGCCGGCTACTTCATCGGAATTCGGCGCCAGATAAGCCTGCGCCGTCACAATCAGCCAATAACGCCCCAGGGTTTGAAGTAATTGACCGCGGAACAGCACGATCAGGAAACCGCACACGCCACCGGCAATCAGGCTAAACATGGCAGCCCACAATGCGTAATGAACCGGTAAAAAACTGCCGACCATGGCCATTAACTTGACGTCACCGGCGGCCATGCCACCCACGGCGTACATCGGTAGAAACAGCCCAAAACAGATCAGCATACCCAACAGGCTGTCACCCAATCCGCTGACACCGCCTGAATAGACTTGACCAGCCATTCCCAGGGCAAGGCCCAACAGGACCAGCATGTTGGAAATACGGTGGCGAAGCAGATCGCTCACCACCGCCACGCCCAAAAGTCCTATCAGTAAAACAGTCGATACCATCAGTTCCGTGGACATGGCGTGTCTCCCGACTGGGGATTATCGTTATCAGCAGGCAACGTTGCCATTGACGGCTTTGCACAACGCTGTGATTTGGGTATTCACCGCGCCTCCAAGCAGCACAAACGTTGCGGCGACAGCCACCGTAATCAAACCACCCGCCACCGCGTACTCCACAATGGTCAGGCCATCCTCGTCTTTGATGAACTTCAGCACCGAAGCCTTGATTGTTTGCATATTCATTTTGCTCTCCCATTGCAGCGACCAATTCGCTCAAAACGTACTGTGATAGACACAACGCGAAGCCCATAAAGAAGGTTGTCCGGCAGCCTCATCCGCGAAACAGAAGCAACCGCCGGCTCCATGGGCATCGACCTGCCACCTAACGGGAATTATCGTTATGGGCAGCTGCCGGCTTTGACCGCGTTGCACAGTCCCTTGATTTGGGTATTCACCGCGGTTCCAAGCAATACAAACGTTGCGGCGACAGCCACCGTAATCAGCCCACCCGCCACCGCGTATTCCACAATGGTCAGACCATTTTCGTCTTTGGCGAATTTCACTACCGAAGCCTTGATTGTTTGCATGTTCATTTTGCCCACCTCACTCGAATGTTGTTTTTTCTGAGGCAGTACGTTTTGCGCTGCCTGATGCAACCCTAGTCAGTGTGAAGGCATAGGCGTTAGGAGGATTTTGCACATCGCTAGGACTTTTTTGCGGAGCGGCCAAATAGGGGTCATTGGCCTTTGCAGAAGTAACGGGAGGGGTAAACAAGGCATGGCAGGGCAAATGCGATTGTCATTAATTCACAAGCGATAAGCGGTTCAACCCGGCTCATCTAAAACACACGAGCAAACAGTCGCCCGCGGCTGCTTTCCAGGCAACCCATAGAGCGAAAAGAACTAAAAATCGTCTTTCCTATCGAGATTAAATCTGCAAGGTGATGGCACATTGACGATACTCCTTAGCGACAAGAGTCACTAAGAATCCAAGAGTAGAGACATGACGTCCAACTTGACCAGAAGGCCAACGCTCCTATGGTTCGATCTGACTCATGATCGATCCACGAAAGAACTCATCGCGCAGTTCGAGGGTACCTGCGACTGCAAACTGGCGAAAAACTCCGTGCTGCCCATCGGGGAACACGCAGACATGATCTGCATCCATTTCGATCGCCCCGACACACCAGGCTTGAGGCTGTTGCTGGAGATCAAACGCAGCGCACCGGCCATCCCAATCACCATGTTCACCGTGCAGCACTCAGAGGAACTGGCCGTTTGGGCCATGCGTTCCAGCGTCTGGGAATACATAGTGCTCCCCCTCTCGGTCACCGAGAGGAGTCGCTACCTGACTGCTGTAGTTCAGCTCTGCGAGCTGCGCCGGAATGTTATCGACCACCGCAAGACACAGCAGATCGACCACTCCCCTACCCTGCCGGACAGCATCCGGCTGACCTCCGGGCACCAAAAACATCAGGCGCTGAGCAGCATCATGCTGTACATCGAGCAGCACTTTCGGGACAGCATTGATCAGAGGGATTTGGCGCAGCGCTGCGGCATGACGACATTTCGCTTCAGCCGCCTGTTCAAGGAAGCCAATGGATTTGGCTTCACGGATTACATCTTGGACAAGCGCATGAACTTCGCCAAAGAACTGCTCGACAACAGCCAGATGCCTATTACCAGCATCGGCTATGAGGCCGGCTTCAAGGATCCTTCCTACTTCGCTCGAGCCTTCAAGCAGTTCGCAAACTGCACGCCCAGCGAATACCGCTTGGCACGCCAACTCAGAGCGACTGCAGCTGCGCAAATGGTGCAAGATGAAAAAACCACTGAAGCGCTCGAAAGCCTGGTACAAAGCCTCAGCGGTTGATGCGGTTTTATACGCGCACACAAAAACGCCGCTCATTGAGCGGCGTTTTTGTTAAATATGGAGCGGGAAACGAGACTCGAACTCGCGACCCCGACCTTGGCAAGGTCGTGCTCTACCAACTGAGCTATTCCCGCAAATGGCGTCCCCTAGGGGACTCGAACCCCTGTTACCGCCGTGAAAGGGCGGTGTCCTAGGCCACTAGACGAAGGGGACACGCTAACTGAAACACATGGTGTGTATTTCAGTGCCCAAATCCGTATCCGAAGATACCGGTTCTGGTTTCACTCAGCGCTGCCCGAAAGCAACGCTGTTTAAAATTGGAGCGGGAAACGAGACTCGAACTCGCGACCCCGACCTTGGCAAGGTCGTGCTCTACCAACTGAGCTATTCCCGCAAATGGCGTCCCCTAGGGGACTCGAACCCCTGTTACCGCCGTGAAAGGGCGGTGTCCTAGGCCACTAGACGAAGGGGACACACGTACAACATTCACTCCCTACCGCGTTTCGCTGTGTGCTTTACGCTGTAAGTGGCGCGCATTCTATGGATGGATTGAGGGGTCGTCAACCCCCAGATATAAATTTATTTAAATCAATAACTTCGCCCTGCTTTGAGACACTAATCCGGCCTTTCCGTCGCCCGGGGTTTGACGCCTATATTCTGACACCCGCCAAGACGTTATAGTCCACCCACGCCAAAGATGATGGCAATGTGCACCTCGCACGCTATTACTTATATAAGCAGGAACGCGGCCGATACAGGCAGTGCAGTAGCCGATTCAACTCGCTGAGTGGCGCTATGCGTCCCAAAGCCAAGCCACTACACTCGCACGCGAACCCCATAAAGAGGTCTTACCGGTGACACCACTCATGATCACCCTGCTAGTCGTAGCCGGGATCGCACTATTGATCGCCATTGGCTACATGAACCATGTGGTGGAAAACAATAAGCTGGAAAAGGCCCGCACCAAGGTTGAGCTCAACGATCGTCTGCGTCGTTGCGGCGAAATCACCGAGACCTTTCCCGGCCAATTGATGACACCGGGCCTCAAGCTGCTATTGACCCGTCTGGAATTGAACGTCTGCCAACGCCTGCTCAATCTGGAAAAAACCAGCTCCAACCTCAAGGCACGGATTGGCGAACTGAGCACCTTGGTCGGCCAGGGCGAATCGATCCCGGTCAACAACCCGCCAGCACCGATCCAGACCGAAGCCAAAGCCAAAGACGTGCGCTTCCTGCTCGAAGCCCTGCACGGCCAAATCACACGCGCTGCACAGGACGGCTTCCTGCCAACCAACGAAGCCAAACGCTGGATCCGCGAAGTTCGCCACATCCTGGTCCTGCTGCACATCGAATTCTTCAACAACCTCGGCCAGCACGCCCTGCAACAGAACCAGCCCGGCCAGGCCCGCCTGGCGTTCGAACGCGGCGTGCAATACCTGCGCAAACAACAGGAACCCCAGGTCTACGCCGAACAACTGGAATACCTGGAAAAACTCCTGGCTCGCGCCAACGCACAAGTCATGGACAACATCGCCCCGGTAGAAGGCGAAGTGAACCAACTGACCGAAGGCCTCAAAGACGTCGAGGCCGATGCGGACTGGAAGAAAAAAGTGATCTACGACTGATCACAAAAAACAGAGAAGCCACCTGAACAGGTGGCTTTTTTTTTGCGTTGAGTTTGGTGTGTACACCTTGGAAAGATAGGTCGGCCGTCAAGTCGCCATCGCGAGCAAGCCCAGCTCTCACAGGGGATCGGCATACGCCTTTCGCCCCTCACCACTCAACAGGCCGAGCGTTAGCTCGCCTGCAGCTTGTGATCTTGATCCACCCGCCCCTTCGGGAGGCTGAGTGGAGGTGTTCATCTGGGGGGAAGGCGCGCAGCACCGTTCGACGAAGTCGAACACATCGAGAGGAGGTCGAAGCGAAGCCGACCGGAGGCGATGCCCCCAGATGAATGCCGGAGCGAAGGAACGCCGAGCCTAAGCGAGGGGCCGGACGCTCGGGGCGAGACCTTTGCTTCCTTTGGGGCGTTTGCCAAAGGGAGTCGCCGTAAGGGCGAAACCATTAGCAGCCGTTACCGCAGCAACGGATATGTACACAGAAAAGAATCAAAGCCGAAAGTGCCCCACCATCCCCTTCAACTCAACCCCCAACTGCGCCAACTCAATACTGGAAGCCGCATTCCCCTGCATCGCCAACGAAGACTGATCCGCACTGGCCCGAATACTCGTAACACTGCGATTAATCTCCTCAGCCACCGAACTCTGCTCCTCGGCTGCCGCTGCAATCTGCTGGTTCATCTGCTGAATCAATGACACTGCCGCCGCAATACTCCCCAGCGCACTCTCAGTCTGCAACGCATCACTCACCGCCAGCTTCACCAGCTCGCCACTGTTCTGAATCTGCTGAACAGAAGACTGAGCCGCCGAACGCAAGGCGCTCACCAGTCGTTCAATCTCCTCGGTCGATTGCTGAGTGCGCTTGGCCAGGGCCCGCACTTCATCGGCCACCACCGCAAAGCCCCTGCCCTGCTCGCCGGCTCGAGCCGCCTCGATCGCGGCGTTGAGGGCCAACAGATTGGTCTGCTCAGCCACACTCTTGATGACGCTCAGCACCGTGCCGATGTTCTGGATTTCCGCACTCAAACTTTCGATGCTCGAACTGGCCGAGGTGGCTGAATCCGCCAACTGTTCGATCCGCGCCATGCTCTGGCGCACCACCTGCTGACCACTTTCAACCTTGCCATCCGCCGTCTGCGCCGCCTGAGCGGCCTCCTCCGCGTTACGCGCAACGTCGTGCACGGTGGCGGTCATCTGATTCATCGCGGTAGCAACCTGTTCGGTCTCTTCCTTCTGGCTGCTGACTTCAAGATTGGTCTGCTCGGTCACCGCCGACAGCGACTGCGCTGAACTGGCCAACTGTTCGATACCCGCCTGCAAACCACTGACAATACTGCTAAGCCCTGCGCCCATCTGCTGCATGGCCTGCATCAGTTGCCCGATCTCGTCACGTCGGGTCACTTCAACCGTCGCACTCAAATCGCCAGAGGCAATCTGTTGAGCAACACGGATCACACTGCGCAGCGGTGCCACGATCAACCGGGTAATCACCCAGGCCGCAATCAGCCCGACCAGCAACGCCAGCGCCGAGGAACCGATGATCAGCAGCGAGTTCTTTTTCAGCTCCACCTGCATCGACTGGTCTTCGGCGACATAGGCCTGATCCACCCGCTCCACCACCTGAGAGGCGCGCTGATGGAGTTGCTCATAGACGGTTTTTTCCTGCGCCAGCAGGCCGGTGTATTCGGCGAGTTTTTCGCTGAATCCGCCAATGTGCCCGACCACTTCATTGAGGACCGTCTGGTACCCCTCATCCTTGACCGTGGTTTTCAGCTGCTCGGCCTGGGTCAGTGCCTGGTCGGCCTGCTCAATCTTGCCCTGCCCTGCGCTGTCGTCGCCCTTGCGGCTCAGGTCCAGGCGCACACGCGCTTCGTTCATGGCTTGCAACATCAACCGCGACACCTGGCTGACCTGACTGGCCTGTTCGATAAACTGACCACCGTCCTTGCCTTCGGATTCCTTCAAGGTATAAGCGCCGTCATCGGCCAGCCCGGCCTGCAGCACGTCGAGGTTATTGGCCACGCTGGACACCGACCAACTGGCCATCTCCAGTGCCAGGTCCTTGGCCTGGCTGAGCGAGACGAACTCGTCGAAGGCCTTGCGGTAAGCCCCCAAGGACTGCTCGACGTCATTCATCACCGGCACGTTGGCCGCAGACGCCGCTTTCAGTTGGGTTGCCAGAGCGAGCAGGCCGTCAACACCCTCGCGCAGCGCGTCTGCGGTTTTCGGGTTGCCGTGCAAGGCGTATTCCTGCTCGAGCAGTCTCACCTTGAGCAAACTGCTGTTGAGCGACGACATCTGCTTGAGCCCCTCGAAGCGCTGGCTGATGGTTTGCAGGGACCATACGCCGATGGCCGCCACCAAGGCGGTCAACAGCAGCACCAGTACAAACCCGACACCCAGTTTTTTCGCCATACCGAGGTTGGCAAAACGTCCTTGCACGGCCGAAATCATTGCACTTAGTCCCCTGACATAGTCTGTTGACGCAGATTCGCAACGGGCCTGTATCAACACAAGTCTCTGGCGTCTGAATAATGGCAAAAAGCTACGCCCGCGTCGTTTTCAGAACGCTTTAGGTCGATCCAGAGCGGTGGCCTGAAAAAACGCCCGGGCTCGTGGATCACAGGCATAGGCCACATTGATACGCTGCCAGTCACTGGCCTCTGCGGTGGGACTGAATGCCGTCGCAGAAGACAACAGGACACCGAAGCGCTGGGCTTGTTTGCGCACCTGAGCGTAGTCGGACATCCGCGATCGCGCCCAGATGAACAAGCCACCGACGGGCTTGCCAAACACCTCCCATTCGGCGTCTTCAAGCACTTGCAACGCAGCCTCTCTGTCATTGCTCAAACGCTGGCGCTGGCGCTGGACCAATTTTCGGTAGGCACCGCTGGCTAAAAGGCTTGCCAGCACCGACTCGCAAAACCGTGAAGCGCCCATGCTGCTGATCATCTTGACCTCGGCCAGCCGCGAAATAACCCCGGCGCCGGCCACTACAAAACCGACCCGCAAAGAACTGCTGAGGGTTTTGGAGTAGCTGCCGACGTAGATCACGTTGTCATCGATACCCAACGCAGCGAGGCGCGTACCGGGGCCGCTGTGCAAATCCGCATAGACGTCATCCTCGATGACCAGAAGGCCATAGGTTTTGGCCAGTTGCACAACCCGCTGCGCCACCGCCGGCGCCAGGCTGCTGCCAGTGGGATTGTGATAGAAGCTATTGATAAAGATCCCGCAGGGCCTGTACTTAACCAGCAGTGCCTCAAGCGCTTCAATGTCCGGTCCGTGCGGGGTTCTCGGCACCTCGATCATGCTGACACCGTGCAGCCTGAGCAGGTCGAACAGCAAGGAATAACCGGGATTCTCCACCACCACGCAATCACCCGGCTTGAACAAGGTCCGCACGATCAGGTCCAGCCCCTGACTGGCCCCCGCCGTTGTCAGGATCCGGCTTTCCTCCACCACGATATCCAGCTGTTTCAGCCGTTTGTTGATCTGTTGGCGCAAGGCTGGCAGGCCCAGCGGCGTGCTGTAGTTGAACAGGCCGGCCATGTCGGTGCGACTGACCTGACGGATCGCGTAGCTCAGGTCGTCAGTTTCGCGCCAGCTCTCGGGCAGTCCGACACACCCCAATTTGAGTTCGCCCGAGGTGCGGCCCTGCTTCACTTCTGCCCCCTCGAACATGGGGCAATCCTGTTGCCCCTGAGCGGCCAGCGCTGGCACGGCGACAATGAAACCGGCGCCATGACGCGACGCCAGCACCCCTTGAGCCACCAGACGCTCACAGGCCTCAACGACGCTGGACTGACTGAGTAAATTGATCCGGGCGATTTGCCGCACGGAAGGCAAACGCGTCCCCGGCGGCACCTCGCCATGGCGAAGCCAGCAGGCTAGTGCGTCGACGACTTGCTGTACGACCGGCACCATTGCCTGTCGATCGATTCTCAACTCCATGAGCAAGCAAACTCCTGTCCGTTTTGCGGGAAACAGTTAATCACAGGAGCGCTCGATCAGCTGTGCGACAACGCCGCTAAAACCGTCGGTTCTAACCATTTGAAACACATTGTCCGGCACCTTTAAGGAACCGAAAAAAAACCCGCACAAATGCGGGTTTTTTCCTACGTTTCACTGCCTGGATTCAGAACGCCGTAACGCCACCGTCCACTGCCAGTGAATGCCCCGTGGTGAACGCTGCGCCGTCGCTGCACAGGTACAGCACCGCACTGGCGATTTCCTCAACCTTGCCGATGCGCCCGACCGGGTGCATGGCATTGGCGAACTCGCCCTTCTTCGGGTCGGCCTCATAGGCACGGCGGAACATGTCGGTGTCGATCACCGCCGGACACACCGCGTTCACCCGAATCTTTTTCTTGGCATATTCGATGGCCGCTGATTTGGTCAGGCCGATCACCGCATGTTTCGACGCCGCGTAAATACTCATCTTCGGCGCAGCCCCGAGGCCGGCTACCGATGCGGTGTTGACGATTGCACCGCCGCCCTGGGCCAGCAGCAACGGCAACTGGTACTTCATGCACAACCAGACGCCTTTGACGTTGACGCCCATGATCGCGTCGAACTCATCGACCGTGCCTTCGGCCAACTTGCCTTTCTCGATCTCGATGCCCGCGTTGTTGAAGGCATAATCGAGACGGCCGTAGGTGTTGACCACTTCGTCCATCAGATTTTTTACATCGCTTTCCAGCGTGACGTTGCAGCGCACGAAGGTGGCTTCGCCGCCACCCGTACGAATCAGCGCCACCGTGCCCTCACCACCCGCCACGTCCAGGTCGGCCACGACCACTTTCAAGCCTTCAGCGGCGAACGCCTGGGCGGTCGCGCGGCCAATGCCATTGGCGGCGCCCGTTACAACGGCGACCTGGCCAGAAAACGTCATGCTCATTGTTATGTCCTCGAAGAGAAGATGCGGGGGAATCGCGTGTTCGCAATCTAGCCACAAGGGCCTGCGGCGCGGCAGCACTATCAGAAGGCCGGTTGGGTGCCCATGAGTGACAGTGATAAAACCGCCGGTTCGACTATCACTGCACTGGATCGATGTGCATTCGCCGCATCAGCCAAACTTGCGGCATCGTTCATGAAGGTCTATCAACAAGTCTTCATTCATCTTGAGTGCCTGTCATGACTACCCAGACCAATCGCCAGTTCCTGCTCGCCAAACGTCCGGTGGGCGCGGCGACCCGCGAGACCTTCACCTATCAAGAAGTACCGGTCGGCGAACCGGCTGCGGGTCAGATCCTGGTCAAAAACGAGTACCTGTCCCTGGACCCGGCCATGCGTGGCTGGATGAACGAGGGCAAGTCCTACATCCCGCCGGTCGGTATCGGCGAAGTGATGCGCGCATTGGGCGTAGGCAAAGTCGTTGCCTCGAATAATCCGGGATTCGCGATCGGGGACTACGTCAACGGTGCCCTGGGTGTGCAGGATTACTTCCTCGGCGAGCCACGAGGTTTCTACAAGGTCGATCCGAAACTGGCGCCTCTGCCGCGCTATCTGTCGGCGCTGGGCATGACCGGGATGACCGCTTATTTCGCGCTGCTCGATGTCGGCGCGCCGAAGGCTGGCGACACTGTGGTGCTGTCGGGCGCGGCCGGTGCGGTGGGCAGCATTGCCGGGCAGATCGCCAAGATCAAAGGCTGCCGCGTCATCGGCATTGCCGGGGGCGCGGACAAGTGCCAGTTCCTGATCGACGAACTGGGTTTTGACGGTGCCATCGATTACAAAAACGAAGACGTCCACGCCGGCCTCAAGCGCGAATGTCCAAAAGGCGTCGATGTGTATTTCGATAACGTCGGCGGCGATATTCTCGACGCGGTGTTGAGCCGTCTGAACATGAAGGCGCGGGTGGTGATCTGTGGCGCCATCAGCCAGTACAACAACAAAGAAGCGGTCAAAGGCCCGGCCAACTACCTGTCGCTGCTGGTCAACCGCGCGCGGATGGAAGGTTTTGTAGTGATGGACTATGCCGCACAGTTCGCGGCCGCCGGACAGGAAATGGCTGGCTGGATGGCCAAAGGGCAGCTCAAGAGCAAGGAAGACATTGTTGAAGGACTGGAGACGTTCCCGGAGACGCTGATGAAATTGTTCAGCGGCGAGAATTTCGGGAAGTTGGTGTTGAAGATTTAAAGCGGTAGATCAAAAGATCGCAGGCTGCGCCAGCTCCTACAGGGGGAACGCGATCCCATGCAGGAGCTGCCGAAGGCTCGGGCCGCGTTCGGACGATCTTTTTACGCCAGTTCAGCGACTACGGCTGCCAACGCCTTGGCCGGATCCGCTGCCTGGCTGATCGGACGGCCGATCACCAGATAATCGGAACCGGCATCCAGCGCCTGACGCGGGGTCAGAATGCGGCGCTGATCGTCCTGGGCGCTGCCCGCCGGACGAATCCCCGGGGTCACCAGTTGCAGCGACGGGTGCGCCGATTTCAGGGCATGGGCTTCGAGGGCCGAGCACACCAGACCGTCCATCCCGGCTTTTTCCGCCAACGCGGCCAGGCGCAACACTTGCTCCTGCGGCTCGATATCCAGGCCGATACCCGCCAGATCTTCACGCTCCATGCTGGTCAGCACGGTCACGCCGATCAGCAGCGGTTTCGGACCGGTGCGCTGGTCAAGCACTTCGCGGCACGCGGCCATCATGCGCAAACCACCGGAGCAGTGCACATTGACCATCCACACGCCCATCTCAGCAGCCGCCTTGACGGCCATGGCGGTGGTATTCGGGATGTCATGGAACTTGAGGTCCAGGAACACTTCGAAACCCTTGTCACGCAGGGTGCCAACGATTTCCGAAGCGCAGCTGGTGAACAGTTCTTTACCGACTTTGACCCGGCACAGCTTCGGGTCCAACTGATCGGCCAGCTTCAGTGCGGCGTCACGGGTGGGGAAATCCAGGGCGACGATGATAGGAGTCTGGCAGGCGGACATGAGTGGGCTCTCAGGCAGGTCGAAATCGGCGCGCATTGTAGCGGAACCAGCGCCTCTGAGGGACCCGATGATCGGTAATTCGTCGAGGCGGCTCAAGCAAGACTAGACCTTGCACCCATTGTGTCGAGTCAGATACACACATGACACGCCTGCAACACCCTTCAACGTTACCTTCGGCAGCCGCAACACGTCCTACAGCACTTCCCGCCTCCGGGCCGGACGCCTATGCTGAAACCACAACCTCGCAGCCCATCTTTGTGGTTGGCAGCCTACCTGGCAGATGAACGCACGCATGCACAACCTCCTCGCACCTGTGAATGACGATCAAAAAGCGCCCGGTGATGACAAACGCTGGAGCATTCGCGCCCTGATCGTCGACGATGACGTCCCGATCCGCGAACTGATGATCGACTATCTGGCCCGGTTCAACATTCACGCCAGCGGCGTCACCGATGGCGCCGCGATGCGCCTGGCGCTGCAAGCGGAGCATTTCGACGTGGTGGTGCTCGACCTGATGCTGCCCGGCGAAGACGGTTTGTCACTGTGCCGCTGGCTACGCGCCGAATCGGACATCCCGATTCTGATGCTCACTGCCCGCTGCGAACCCACCGACCGGATCATCGGCCTGGAACTGGGCGCCGACGACTACATGGCCAAGCCGTTCGAACCGCGAGAATTGGTGGCGCGCATCCAGACGATCCTGCGCCGGGTGCGCGACGATCGCACTGAACAGCGGGCCAACATCCGTTTCGACAATTGGCGCCTGAACAGCGTGCTGCGCCAATTGATCGCCGCCGATGGCCTGGTGGTCCCGCTGTCCAACGCCGAGTTCCGTTTGCTCTGGGTGTTCATCGAACGCCCGCGCCGGGTACTCAGCCGCGAACAACTGCTGGATGCCGCTCGCGGTCGCTCGATCGAAGCCTTTGATCGCAGCATCGACTTGCTGGTCTCGCGCCTGCGCCAGAAACTCGGTGATGACCCGAAAGCGCCGCAGCTGATCAAAACCGTTCGCGGTGAGGGCTACTTGTTCGACGCCCGAGACATCGGCTGATGCGCGTGCGCTTCGATACGCTCTTCGGCCGCCTGTTTGGCATGCTGCTGGTGGCGATCATCCTGGCGCACGTGTTGGCATTTTTCTGGTTTCACTATTACGGCCCGCCGCCGCCCCCGCCGCCGCCGGGGTTTTCCGAAAACTTCGACGGACAGCGCCCGCCAATGGACCCGCGCTTCGGAAATCGGCCACCGCGGCCGTGGTTCGGCGGCCCCTTGGTGCCGCTGACCTTTCAACTGGTCTCGCTGATCATCGCCGCCTGGTACGGTGCCAAACTGCTGAGCCGGCCGATCCAGCGCCTGAGCGATGCCGCCGAGCGCCTGAGCGAAAACCTCGACAGCCCGCCTCTGGATGAGTCCGGCCCACGGGAAGCACGGCAAGCGGCACACACCTTCAACAAGATGCAGCAACGCATTCGTGAACAAGTGCAGCAACGCTCGCGGATGCTTGGCGCCGTCTCCCACGACCTGCGCACGCCGCTGTCGCGGCTCAAGCTGCGACTGGAGCAGATCGACGACAACAAACTGCAAGGCCAGATGCGTCAGGATCTGGACGACATGATCGGCATGCTCGACGCCACGCTCACCTACCTGCACGAGCAGCGCACCAGTGAGGCCCTGCAGTGGATGGACGTGCAGGCGCTGGTCGAATCCCTGAGTGAAAACGCCCAGGACCAGGGCGCCGATGTACTCACCAGCGGCCACTGCGCGCCGCTGCAAGTGCAACCGATGGCCTTGCGTTCGTGCATCAACAACCTGCTGGACAATGCCCTGCGTTATGCCGGGCAGGCAATGATTACGCTTGAAGACACGCGCGAAACCCTGGTGATCCGGGTCATCGACCATGGGCCGGGTATTGCGGCGGATAAACGTGAAGCCGTGTTCGAGCCATTCTTTCGCCTGGAAGGATCGCGCAACCGCAACTCCGGCGGGGTCGGGCTGGGCATGACCATTGCCCGCGAAGCGGCCGAACGCCTGGGTGGGCAGTTGAGTCTGGAAGAAACGCCCGGTGGTGGCCTGACAGCAGTAATTCGTCTGCCTCGATCCTGATCGCTGCTCTGTGTACCGTTCGGTACAAACCTCACATACCCACGACAACTTGCCCCTTGAGGCTGCATAAGCCGGTGCACCCACCGGCTATCCATTCCAAGGAGTGAGCGCAATGATCGGTAGCGTCAGCAGTTACACGAGCTATACCAGCACCAGCAGCACCACGACCAGCACCGCCCGCAGCCAGCAATTTCAGAAAGAATTGCTCGCAAAACTCGACAGCAACAGTGACGGCGCAGTCGATCAGGATGAACTCAAGAGCGCCCTGTCGCAGAAAACCGACGACGGTCTGCTGGTCAGCCTGAGCAAGAATTTCGCTGACCTGGACAGCGACGACAGCGGCAGCCTGAGCGGTGAAGAAATGGCCGCGATGGCCCCTCCGCCGCCACCGCCACGGGACCAGGCACCGAACACCGAACTGGCTGACGCGCTGATCAGCGCCCTGGACGCCGACGGTGACGGGGCCATCAGCAGCGATGAACTGAGCAACGGCCTGGCCAACGCTGGCAGCAGCGCCGACAGCACAGAAATCTTCTCGGCCCTGGACAAGAACGAAGACGGCTCCGTCAGCCAGGACGAACTCGCCGCCAGCCTCGCCCCGCCTCCGCCCCCCCCTCAACAAATGTCCAGCGAAGAACTGTTCAGCCAGCTCGACACGGACAGCGACGGCAGTGTCAGCGCCACCGAACTGACCAGTGCGTTGCAGACCAGCAGCACCTCGTCGACCAGCACCGACACCAGCGCCGCGTTGCTCAAAGTGCTGGATAGCGACAGCAGTGGCGGCGTCAGCAGCGACGAGTTGAACGCGGCGTTGCAAGCCGGCCGCGAGCGAAACACCGACAGCTCCACCGATCAGTCGAACGTGACCGAAGCCCTGAACAAAATGATCGCCAACCTGAGCAAGCAGTACTCGCTCGACAACGTGGCGACCGTGGGCAAATACCTGAACGTCGCGACCTGAGTCAAAAGCATCGCGAGCAGGCTCGCACCCACAGTTGATCTGCATTGATCACATAATTTGTTATCGATACAAAATCAATGTGGGAGCGAGCCGGCTCCGGGCGGCGTTCCGACGAAGAGGCCCCAAGCCCCAACAAAAATCTCAGGGCCGGCGATCCTCAACCCGAGCCTGACTCTTGCTCCAGTCGTTCAGCAGGCTGTAGGCCACCGCCAACAGCGTCGGGCCGATGAACAAGCCAATAAACCCGAAGGCAATCAACCCGCCAAACACCCCGAGCAGAACAATCACCAACGGCAAATTCCCGCCCCGGCTGATCAGGTACGGTTTGAGCACGTTGTCGACGCCACTGATGATGAACATCCCCCAAATCCCGAGAAACACCGCCATCCCGTACTCACCCTTCCAGGCCAGCCAGGCCGTGGCCGGAATCCACACCAGCGGGGGCCCCATCGGAATCAGGCTCAACAAAAACGTGACGATCCCCAGCACAAGCGCCCCGGGCACCCCGGCAATCAAAAACCCGATCAACGCCAGAACCGCCTGGGCCGCCGCCGTCCCGATCACGCCGTTCACCACCCGCTGCACCGTGCCCGCCACCAATTCAATGTAATACCCGGCACGGTCACCAATCAGACGTTCCAGCAACCCGTGAACAAATGCCGCCAGACGCGGCCCGTCTCGGTAGAAAAAGAACACGAAGACGATACTCAACGTCAGTTCAAGAATCCCGCCGCCAATCTGCGCGCTGCGCGCCAGCAACCAATTGCCGACCTGGCCCAGGTAAGGTTTGACCGCCAGCATCATCGCCGCGCCCTGCTGATCGATGCTGTTCCAGACCCCGACCAACCGCTCGCCCACCAAGGGAATACTGCCCAGCCAGATCGGCGCTTCCGGCAGCCCGTCGACCTGCACATCCTTGATGAACGCCGTGGCATCGCGCACATGGTCCGCGAGGTTGAATCCCAGCCAGACCAACGGCAACGCCACCAGCAACATCCAGCCCAGCGTCAGCACTGCGGCCGCCAGAGATTCGCGACCATTGAGCAAACGCGTCAGCAAACGCATCAGCGGCCAACTGGCAAACGCCAGCACCGCGCCCCAGAACAGCGCCGACCAGAACGGCGCCATCACCCAGAAGCTCGCGCCAAACAGCACCAGGAGCAGGATCTGCACCAACAGCCGATCGTTATTGATCATCTAAATCTCGAAAAAAGTCAGTTCGCAAAAGAGTAGGCGAACGCAGCGTGCACGTTCGCCTGATAAAGCTTATCGCAACAGTTCGATGTGCAAGCCAGCGCCGTCGACGCTGCCGGCTTCCATCCTGGCGGTACGCACACCCTGCCCGATCAGTGCCTGACGCCAGGCTTCGGCCTTCGGCCCCGAAACACTGACCCGCAACGTGGTGTCCAGATTCAGCCCACGAGAGATCAGGCGCAGCCAGGTATCGTCAGGATCGCCGGTCAGTTTGGGAAAATCGAGCTCACCGGTGCTTTTGAGCTCCCGAAGCAAGGTTGCAGAGGTCGGCAGCAAATCGCCCAGCGGCGCAGCGGCGTCAAACTGTTCGACGTGCAGATAAGCTTTGCGATTGCCGCGTGTGATGCTGTAAAGCGCCACCAGCGTGTTGTCCTGTGGGGCCGCCAGGCGCAACAGCAAGAACGCTTGCTGATCATCAGCGCCATAGAGCTTGGCATTGCCGAAGACATCATTGGCCCACAGGCTGCTTTCGCCGCAATCACGGGCCTGGCACCAGAACAGCAACTGCGCGTCCTGCTTCTGCAAGGCTTCACGAGCGGCGGTGAAGGCCTCGATGGAGGAATGCTCCGGTGGCAACTCGTAGGTCACCGACGTGGTTTGCCCTCGGGCAGCGACCTGGCCGTCAAAGCGCAACTGGCCGCTGATTTTGCGGATCGAGCCCAGTGGATAGATCCGCTCAAGTTCGGCGACCGGACGATAGTCAACGATCTGCGCATCGGCCATACGCGGCACGATCGGCAGGTCCTGGCTGCCCGGGACATCGGCGGCAAATAACAGCGGACTGAAACAACACAGCGCCAGCAGACTGAATGAACGCATGGAGAGACTCATCGGATCAGCATGGCCTGGGCACCCTTGATGATACTGGCGTCATCGATGCGCTCAGGCACCAGCAAACCACGCTGTACCGCCGGACGCGCCTCCATGGTTGCCATCCAGCGCTGCAAGGCCGGCAAACCGTCGACCTCGACACCCGACCACTCATGGCCACGGACCCACGGAAAAGTGGCGATGTCGGCAATGCTGTACTCACCGGCCAGAAACTCCACGGCTTGCAGGCGCGTGTCGAGCACTTCATAGAGGCGGCGGGTTTCATGTTGATAGCGGTCGATGGCGCCCTGGAGTTTCTCCGGAAAATAACGGAAAAACACGTTGGCCTGCCCCTGCATCGGGCCGATTCCACCCATCTGGAACATCAGCCATTGCAGGACCACTGAACGCCCCTTGGGGTCTTTTGGCAGCAGTTTGCCGCTCAGTTCAGCCAGGTAAATCAGGATCGCGCCGGATTCAAACACGGCGAAATCGCCATTGGCGCGGTCGACAATCGCCGGAATCCGGCCATTGGGATTGATCTTGAGGAAGCCCTCGGACTTCTGTTCCTTTTTGTCGAAACTCAAGGCGTGCACCGTGTAGGGCAGGCCGAGTTCCTCGAGCACGATAGAGACCTTGTGGCCATTCGGGGTCGCAGCGGTGTAGAGATCTATCATGGTTGTCTCCCATTTCAACCCGCCCAGCCTCGACAGTTGCCCGGCGCAAGTCAAGGAACGGCGAAAAACCGATTGAAACAGTCTGCGACAAGGTCGGCACCGGGTTCGTCATTCAGGTGCAAATGATGACCGCCAGGCAGCTGTTCACGGCTAAAGGGTAGACGCTCCAGCAACTCGGGATGTTTGGCGAGGATGCCGTCGGCAGCCACCACCAGTTTTGCAGGACAACTGACTCGCTGGACGAAGGCCATCGCCTGCTCGGTGGTCAGACGCAGCGGCGACGGTAACGTCAGGCGGTTATCGGTGCGCCAGGTATAACCACCCGGCACCGGCATCAATCCACGTTGGGCCAGCAGTTCTGCGGCCTCGCGACTGACAGCAACCAAGCCTTTCATGCGCGCCTCGATGGCCCGGTCGAGGGTGTTGTAGACCGGTTTGCGCTTCTCCCGCAAATCCAGCTGCGCTTGCAGGGCCATGCCCATCCGTTCGGCAGCGTTTTCGCCTTTGTCTGTAGGAGGAATGACGCCGTCGATCAATGCCAGATGGGTCACGCGTTCCGGTAACGAACCGGCCAGCACCAACGAAACAATCGCGCCCATGGAATGCCCGAGCAGGCCAAAGCGCTTCCAGCCCAATTGCTCGGCCACTTGCAGCACGTCATGGGCGTAGTCCCACAGTGCGTAACCGGCGCCGGTCGGCCGATGCCCGGAATGACCATGACCGGCCATGTCCAGCGCGATGATGCGCAAGCCTTTGAGCTTCGGCGCCAGCCGGGCGAAGCTGTTGGCGTTGTCCAGCCAGCCATGCAAGGCAATCACCGGCATGCCGTCTTCGGGGCCGAACAAGTGCGCTGCCAGCTCGATGTGCGGCAGGCTCAGGCGAACTTCTTCAACGACGTTGTTCATGCGCAATCCTGTTGGCGGCGACCGTCCCAACGGCTGAACAGGTTCTTCAGCAGCGTGGCGGTGTCCTGGGGACGTTCGAGGGGAAACATGTGGCCGCCGGGCATGGTCAGGGACTCCCCTTGCGGCAAGCGCCCCACGAGGCTTGCGTGATGACGCATCACCACCCGGCTCTTGTGCCCGCGCACCACCGCCAGCGGCACTTTCAGTTGCCGTGTGCGGCCGGGACTGGTGTGCGGCACGCCACGGTAGATACTGATTTCCGTGGCCGGGTCGAAGCGCAGGCGCAGCTTGTCGCCCACCTTGTGCAAGCCGTGTTGCAGGTATGCGTCGAAGCATTCCGGGTCGAAACTGCGAAACAGGGTCTTGCCCGCGAAATAGAGTCGGGCCGCTTCCAGATCGGCGAACTCTTCCCGACGTCCCAACGTACGGCCGGCCGGGGTCAGGCGATCGATGAAACCGAAACGTTTGGCGGCACGGATCACCCATTGATCGGCGCGGGTCAGCACCGGCGAATCAAGCATCACCACGCCACGATAGAGCTCGGGGCACCGCAACGCCGCGTGCAGGTGCAGCACGCCACCGAAGGAATGGCCGACGCCCCACACCGGTTCCGGTTGTTGCTTGAGGTGATGAATCAGCTCGTCGACCAGGTTGTACCAGTTGTCGTCCGCCGGAAAACGCGGGTCGTGGGCGTGCTGCTGCAGATGCGTCACCTGATACTCGGGCGCCAGCGCCGCGAACAACTTGCCATAGGTGCCCGAGGGGAAACCGTTGGCGTGGGCGAAAAATATCTGTTGCGACATACCGATGATCCATCAACGAAAACAAGGGTTGATTGTCCGTAAGACGACGCCCTACAGCAATGACCGTAAGTGCCAGGAATGATGACAGTCCGGTCATGGGAATGGCGTGTCAGATGAATCCACCCCCTCACCCCAGCCCTCTCCCCACGGGGGAGAGGGGGAAAGGGAGCAGATCTGCGTTGGCTTCCAGACCTGAGTTCGACTCAATATTTCAGATCGATGTAGCTCCAAGAACAACTCGGTCAGTCCCCTCGCCCCCGTAGGGAGAGGGTTAGGGTTAGGGTGAGGGGTGGATCTAATTGAAGAAACACACTCTCACCGCGCCGGCGGATTCTCACCCAATGGCACCACCGCCATGGTCAACCGCGACACACAACTCGCCTTCCCCTCATCGCTGGTCAAACGGATATCCCAAACATGCGTCGTGCGACCAATGTGAATCGGCTTGGCCACCGCCGTGACCCGCCCACTGCGCAAGCCGCGCAAATGGTTGGCGTTGATTTCCAGACCCACGCAGTAAAACTTGCTGGCGTCGATGCACAGGTAACTGGCCATCGAGCCGACCGTTTCGGCCAGCACCACCGAGGCGCCGCCGTGCAGCAAGCCGAATGGCTGGTGAGTGCGATGGTCGATGACCATGCTCGCGGTCAGGGACGCTTCGTCGACGGCTTCGAAGCGAATATCCAGCACTTCGCCGATGGTGTTTTTCTGGATTTCGTTCAGATGCTCGATGTTGGGAATGGTACGCCACAAGCTCATCGTTGCTTTCCTTGGTTGGTTTTATTCTTGACTCAATCCTGCCACAGCACCGCTTCGCTGCGCTCGCTCCATTCTTCGAAACGGGCACCGTAGGCGGCTTCGATCACGTTGCGCTTGATCTTCAGGGTCGGCGTCAGGAAGCCGTTTTCCACCGCCCAACTGTCCTTGACCACCACCAATCGACGCAAGCGTTCGTGTTTGTCGAGGACGCCGTTGACCTCCTCCAGGAGTTTTTCCAGGCTTGAATGCAGGCCCGCCCTCGCCGTTCCGCTGGCGTCCTGCTGACCGACCGCCGAGAGCACGCACAACCCCAGCGGCGCACTCAGGCCATCGCCCACCACACAAACCTGCTCGATCCGCGAATGCTCCGCCAGACGATTCTCGATGGGTGCCGGGGCGACGTATTTACCTTTGCTGGTCTTGAAGATTTCCTTCAGTCGCCCGGTCAGGCGCAGGTTGCCTTCGGCGTCTTCCTCGCCCTTGTCGCCGGTGCGCAGAAAGCCGTCCCCGGTGATGGTTTCGGCGGTTTTCTCAGGCTCTTTGAAATACCCGAGCATGGTCGCGCCGCTGCGCACCATGACCTCGCCCGACTCAGCGATCCGCACCTCGACTTCCGGGCAGGGCTTGCCGATCCAGCCGGGTTTGTTCTGGCCCGGCAGGCCAATGTGCGAATAGCCGCAGCTTTCGGTCATGCCGTAGACCTCCAGCACATCCAGCCCCAGTTTGCGGTACCACAGCAGCAAGGTCTGCGGCACTGGCGCGGCGCCGGACAAGGCGATGCGCAAGGCATCCAGCCCGAGCCCGGCCAGGACTTTATGGCCGACCCGCTTGCCGATGATCGGCAGACCGAGCAGGAAGTCGAGGCGCTTTGCCGGGATCTTGCTGTACACGCCCATCTGGAATTTGGTCCAGATCCTCGGCACGCCGAACAGCGCGGTCGGACGTGCACGGCGCAAATCGGTCAGGAAAGTGTCGAGGCTCTCGGCAAAAAACACCGTTTGCCCAGTGTAGATCGACGCCAGCTCGACGAACATCCGCTCGGCGACATGACACAACGGCAGGTAGGACAGCAGCCGATCCGACTCATTCAAGTCAAACAACTGCGTGCCGCGAGTGGTGGCAAACCCCAGATTGGCGAAGCTGTGCATCACGCCTTTGGGCATGCCGGTGGTGCCGGAGGTGTAAATGATGGTCGCCAACTGGTCGGCGGACGGCTTGGGATCGTCCTGGATCGGTGAGCTCTTTTGCAGGTCGGCCCAGCTGAAATCGAACGTGCCGGGTGGATGCAACGGCAGGCTGATCGTCGGCAGATCAGCGCTGACCCCGCGAGACATGCCTGGCCAGTCATCGAGTTTGCCGATGAACGCCAGCGCCGCTTCGGAGTGTTCAAGGACTTGGGCCACGGTCTCGGCGGTGAGGTTCGGGTAGAGCGGCACCGACACATGACCCGCCATCCAGATTGCCAGGTCGGCGATGATCCAGTGCGCGCAGTTTTTCGAGATCAGGGCGATGTGGCTGCCTTGGGGCAGTTCGCGTGCGCGCAACCAATGCGCGGCGCAGCGCGCCTGATGACCGACGTCGGCCCAGCTCAGGGTCTCGACTTGCCCGCCGCCCACGGGCTGGACCAGAAAGCGCTGGCGCGGATGGCGGGCCTCACGCTCGTAGAAGACGTCCAGCGGCAAACGAAAAGCAGCAGGCATGCGACTCGCTCCTTTGTTTTGGGTCTGGAGCAAGCGTAGCCAACCAAGCAACTGCTTGGTTGACTATTTCAAACATAAAAATCCGGCACGAAGTAGAACCTGTGGGAGCGGGCTTGCTCGCGAAAGCGGTGTGTCAGGTAACATTGATATCGACTGACACACCCTCTTCGCGAGCAAGCCCGCTCCCACATTTGATCGGTGTCGCTATCAAGTTTCGGGCAAACCATTCCCCCTGTAAAAACAGGATTATGGGTGCTTGATGCCTTTGAGCTTCATTGCGCCGGCCAGCGGCAAATCACCTTCAAGCTCTGCAAGGCCGGCGGTTTTCACCGCTTCCGGGTCTTGCACATGGCCGTGCTGCAAGTAACCCAACAGATTGCCCACCAGCGGGTTATGACTGATCAGCAACGCGTGATCCACAGACACCAACTGCTCCGCCACCGCTTGCGGGCGGTTGTCGGGGGTCAGCCAGTCGACGGTGCGAATCTCCGGCCCGAAATTCAGCGCTGTACGCACAATTTCTGCGGTCTCCTGCGCTCGCAGGTAAGGACTGGCGTAGATCGCGGTCAGCGGCTTGCCGGCCAACTCGGCGGCAGTGCGCAGCACTTCTTCACGACCATGGGCCGTCAGTGCCCGTTCCGAATCAGGACGCTTGCCGTGTGGCTCGGCTTCACCATGACGCAGTATCCAGAGTTTCATAGCTTGGGCTCCTCATCTCGGGCCGGGTGTGGTGCCGGCGCCACAGCGTGCGGTGCTTCACCTTCCGGTGTACGCGGCTTCGGCCAGTCGGCGAACGGCCAGGGCTTCTGGTCGCTGTGGAAGCTGCCGAAACGACCGATCTGCGCCAGAAACTGGCTCAGGCTGTCGCCGAAGTTCATCAGGCTGGCGCTCGGGGCGCCATATATCAAACGATAGATCAGTTGAACCAACACCACGGCGCCGAGGATGAATTGCGCCACTTGCCAGACCAGCACGTAGACGATCATCCACAACACGCGCAGCAGGATGGATTCGTACTTGGCTTCTGTTTTCGGATCGTTCATGTCTCGCTCCCTGCCCCTGTCAATTGAGTGCTCAGTTGAAACCGCTGGTGGAAATAAAGTCGACGTCGGTTTTCGGCTCGGCACGCATCAATAGACCGATTACCTGCTCCAGCGTGCGCCCTTCGAACAGGATGGCATGCAGGCCGGCGACCAGCGGCATGTACACGCCCACCTCCTGAGCCTTGGTCTTGAGTACCTTGAGGGTGTTCACCCCTTCGGCGACTTCGCCCAGGCGCGTCACTGCATCTTCCAGGTTCAAGCCCTGGCCGAGGGCGAATCCGACCTGGTAGTTACGGCTTTTCGGCGACGAGCAGGTGACGATCAAATCGCCGACGCCCGCCAAACCGAGGAAGGTCATCGGGTTGGCGCCCTGATTCACCGCAAAGCGGGTCATTTCCGCCAGCGCCCGGGTGATCAACATGCTCTTGGTGTTTTCACCCATGCCCAACGCCACCGCCATGCCGGCGATGATCGCATAAACGTTTTTCAACGCGCCGCCCAACTCCACGCCGAAGCGGTCGGCGCTGGCGTACACGCGAAAGGTCCGGCCGTGCAACGCCTCCTGGACCCGTTGGCAGAGTTCTTCGTCTTCGCTGGCGACCACCGTGGCGGTCAGCGCGTGTTCGGCGATTTCACGGGCCAGATTCGGCCCGGACAGCACGCCGATGCGCGCTTGTGGGGCGATCTCTTCGAGGATTTCGCTCATCAGTTTGAAGGTGTGGGCCTCGATGCCTTTGGTCAGGCTCACCAGCAACTTGCCGCTCAAACGTTCGGCGTGCGGCATCAATACCGAGCGCAGCGCGCTGGACGGCAGTGCGACGAAGCACAAGTCGCAGGCTTGCAGAGTGGCCAGCAGGTCGGTGACCGCTTCCACGGCCGGCAGAATCTTGATGCCTTTGAGGTAACGCGGGTTCTCGCGATTGACCCGAATGGCCTCGGCCTGCTCGGGGTCACGCATCCACAGCCGGACCTGATGCCCGTTCTCGGCCAGCAGATTAGCCACGGCGGTACCAAAACTTCCGCCTCCCAGGACCGCAATTGGGCGCTGTTCAGTCATATGCAATCCGTTAATCCATACCAGTGGCGATGACGGCATTATACGGAGCGGCCCAGTGGCGGCCAGCCCCCGCATCAATTACCGGTACTTGTAGGAAGAAGACCAAGAAAACCGAGGAAAATGCCCACAACGTGACTGGAAAAGTCATTGCGCTCGGTTAACATGCGCGCCAATTGTTCGCTATCAAGGATGTGTTGTGTCGTTTGGCTCCCCTTCACCTCGCTCGCCGCTGGTACTGGCGCTGATTTTCAGCTCGCCATTGCTTGCCGACGACTTGTTCCTCGACAGCGAGCCGCTGCCGCAAGTATTGACCGCGACGCGACTCAAGCAGTCGCCGGCCGCAGTACCGGGGAGCATGACGGTGATCGACAGCGAACTGATCAACGCCAGTGGCGCCAGGGACATCAGTGAGTTGCTGCGATTGGTGCCGGGAATGATGGTCGGCAACATCAACGGCAACCAGGCGGCGGTGAACTATCACGGCACCAATGCGACCGAAGCGCGACGCATGCAAGTCTTGATCGATGGCCGCTCGGTGTACCGCGCAGGCCTGGCCACGGTGGACTGGAGTGACATTCCGGTGGCCCTGGAAGACATCGAACACATCGAGGTTTTTCGCGGCCCGAACACCGTCAGCTATGGCGCCAATGCGCTGATGGCGGTGGTCAACATCATCACGCGCAACCCGGCCGACAGCCATGGCACGCGGATGAAAGTCACCCGTGGGCAGCGCGGTATCGACGACTTTTACGCCAGCCAGGGCGTGGGCTGGGACGGCGGCGACCTGCGCCTGTCACTGTCCGGCCAGCAGGACGACGGCTTCGACTCGGACCGTAATGGCGCCGACTACCGCGACAGTCGCCGCTTGAACCGCTTCAACCTCGCCGTCAGCCAGACGCTCAGTGAAAACCAGAGTATCGACTGGCAATTGAATGCCAAGGACGGGAGCAACCAGCGTCCGTATACCTACCGCCCGGTCTTCTCGGGGATTACCGATGCCGGGAACAATTCCGACGTCATCGCCAAGGACTACGCCGGCTCGCTGCGCTGGAACCTCGACATCAATCCCGATCACAGCCTTTACATTCAGGGTTCGGCGCAGCACTGGGATCGTCAGCAGACCTGGCGTGCCTGCGATGCCGAGGTCTCGTTCAGCCCGCAGTTGACCGAACTCTGGCAGCTCAACCCGAATTACACCGAACGCCTGGCGCGCAACATGGAGCGCTACACCGGCCCCGGCGCACCCGCAGGTGACCCGGCCCAACGCGCACTGGCCAATCAAGTGCTGGACCAATGGCGAAACGGCGCCCGGCAAACCCTCTGTGGCGATATTGACCAGAGCACCCGGGAATCGCGCTACGACCTTGAATTGCAAGACACGCTCAGCCTGTCCGACAGTCTGCGACTGGTCAGCGGCATGAACTATCGTTACGACCGGGCAGATTCCGAGACCTACTTCAATGGCACCCTCGACGACACCACCTGGCGGGCGTTCGGCCAGCTCGAGTGGCGCGCCACAGAGCATTGGTTGCTGCAGGGCGGCGCAATGTTCGAAGACACGCAATTGATCGGCAGTTCGCTCACCCCGCGGGTGGCGGTCAACTACCTGATCAACCCGCGCCATGGCCTGCGGGCGGTGTACTCGGAAGCCATCCGCTCGCCGGACATGTTCGAGAACAACGTCAACTGGAGCTATCAGGTAAAGAACCTGCGACCCAGCGCCTATGGCCAGTCCAGTGCCCGTTATTTCGTCAAGACCCGTGGCCCTGGCGACCTCGAACAGGAACACATGCGCTCCCGGGAGCTGGGCTACAACGGCTACTTTGCCGAAGTCGGGCTGGCGGTTGATGTGAAGCTGTTCTACGACGAAATCACCGGGATGATCAGCGAACCGCTGCGCAACAATCAGTACATCGCCAGCAACTCAAACAGCGCGCGCTTCTCCGGGGCAGAAACCCAGCTCGACTGGCGAATCAGCAGCGCCGATCGCCTGCGCCTGACCTATGCCTACGTCGATGCCGAGGCGAGCAACCCGCTGGATGCACAACAAACTGCCAGAAACAGCGGTTCCGCCGGTTGGCTGCGCAACTGGGGCCACGGCTGGAACAGCGCGCTCTTCTACTATGGTGACGATGCCCTGAACGGCTACCGCTTCGAACGGGTCGACACGCGCATCGCCAAACGCATCGGCCTGGGCAAGGCCAGCCTGGAACTGGCCGGTGTGCTCCAGCAACGCCTCGACAGCCAGCCCACGACCTTCGTCGACAACAACTACGACGAGCGCCGGGTGCTTTACTTCAGCGCGGAGCTGACGTTTTAAGATGCTGTATCGCCCGTCACGCAAGACGCCGATCCTTGGCCGCCTGCTGTCCGGGTTGTGCCTGGTGTTTGCCGGGCTGCTGAGCAGCCTGGAGGTCAGCGCCGCGGACATTTTGCTGACCGGCGCCGAGGACAGCCCGGGCATGCAATCCTTCACTCAGGCCCTGAGCGCTTTGCGGCCTGCCGATAACGTGCGCTTCCAGCCGCTGGCCAGCCTGCCGGCACCAGGCAAACTGCCCGCCGGCACCCGTTTGATTCTGCTCGACCTGCCGAGCCTCGACTGGCGCCTGCAAGACGCCCAGGGCCCGGCGACGCTCGTGCTGCGCATCAGTCGCCTGCAAGCCCGTCAGCATCTGGGGGCCACCCTGCCCCCGCACCTCAGCCTGCTCTGGAGCGATCCGCCCCTGGACCGACAATTGCGCCTGACCCGACTGCTGCTGCCTCAGGCCAAACGGGTCGGCGTGCTCTTCGACAGCCACAGCGAATTCCTCTTGAAAGAATTGCATCAGGCCGCCCACGCCCTGGGCCTTGAGGTGGTGACCGAGCGCTGGGACAACACGAACGACAGCCGACCACTGCAGACCTTGCTGAAAAACAGCGACGTGTTGCTGGGCCTCGACGACCCCGATCTGTACAACCCGAAAACCGCGAAAAACCTGTTGCTCAGCAGCTATGCACGGCAATTGGCGCTGATCGGCCCTAACGCCGGGTTCGTCAGGGCCGGGAGCCTGGCCAGCACCTACAGCGATCAGAGCGACTGGCTGGCGATACTCGACGAACTGCTCGACCGGCCACCGGCCACGTGGCCACGCACGCACTACCCGCAACGCTTCAAAGTCTTAAGCAACCCGCAAGTGGCTCGTTCATTAGGTATTGAACAGATGAACGAAGCGTCTGTCGCAACACAGTTGGCCGAAGGAGAAAATCGCCCATGACCTTCCGTCGCCGTTGGGACATCAACACCCGCACACAAATTATCAGCCTCGGCCCTGCCCTGTTGCTGACGTTGCTGTTGATCAGCTTCTTCACCTTCGTGCGGATCCAGGACCTGCGTCAGGAGCTCAATCACACTGGGCAACTGATCGCTAACCAACTGGCGCCAGCCACCGAATACGGGGTGATCTCGGGCAACAACGAGGTGCTCGACAGTTTGCTCAAGGCCACCCTGGCCACGCCCAATGTGCGCTTTCTGGAAGTCCAGGACAGCGCCAACCGGATTCTGGTGTACGTCGAGCAACCGTCGGAAACCCACAACCGCTCGCACCAGGTCGAAGTGTTCCAGGCCCCGGTGCGGCTGCAACGAATCCAGTTGCACAATGATTTCCTGCAGGGCAGCCGCGTCGCCAACACGGCACCCGGCGAGGATTATCTGGGTCGGGTGATCGTCGGCCTGTCCAATGACGCCTTCAGCCAGCGTCAGCAGGAAATCCTGCTGAAGGCCGGGATCCTGGCGCTGTTCGCCCTGTTGTTTACTTTTCTGGTCGCCCGGCGACTGGCCGGCAGCCTGTCGCAACCGATCCGCGACATCGGCAACGCGGTCAAGGCGATTCAGGACGGCGACTACAAAACGCCGCTGCCGATCGTCGACGACACCGAACTGGGTGCGCTGTCGCAACACATCAACAACCTCGCCAACGGGCTCGAACAAGCCAGTCGCGAACAGCATCAAGCGATGGCGCAGTTGATTCAGACTCGCGAGGAAGCGGAAAAGGCCAACAACGCCAAATCCGATTTCCTCGCGATGATGAGCCACGAACTGCGCACGCCGATGAATGGCGTGCTGGGCATGCTGCAACTGCTGGAAACCACTGATATGACCGAGGAGCAGGTCGAATACGCGGCGCTCGCCTCGGAGTCCACCGAACACCTGCTCAAAGTCATCAACGACATTCTCGATTTCTCGCGCATCGAGCGTTCGGAACTGGAGCTGGAGCACATTCCGTTCAACCTCGCGGACCTGATCGGCAGTTGCGCCCAGTCGTTCTCGCACAGCGCCGTGCAACGCGGGCTCGACCTGGCGCTGTCGATTCCGGACGACATGCGCGCGTTGCAGGTGCAGGGCGACCCGACGCGGATCCGGCAGATCCTGGTCAACCTGATCGGCAATGCGCTGAAATTCACCGAACAGGGCCGCGTCAGCATCGAACCGCAATGGCAGTCGCTGGATCACGAACTGCTGTGGTTCACCTGCACTGTGCGCGACAGCGGGATTGGTATCTCGGCTGAAAGCCTGGAACTGATGTTCAACGCCTTCCAGCAGGCCGACAGTTCTATTTCGAGGCGATACGGTGGCACCGGGCTGGGCCTGCCGATTGCTCGCACGCTGGCTGAACGCATGGGCGGCACGTTGCGCGCCCAGAGCGAGGAAGGTCGCGGCTCGGTGTTCACCCTGGAAATCCCGTTGGCGCTCTATAAACAGACGCTGCCGGTGCGGGCGGCGCGCGCACCGACCCGCACCGGTGATGGCGAAGGGCGCAACGTGTTGCTGGTGGAAGACAATCCGGTCAATCAGACGGTCATCGAAGCAATGTTGCGCAGTCTGGGCTTTACTGTCAGCGTCGCCACCGATGGTGCCCAGGCAGTACGCAGTGCCGAGAGTCTGATTTTCGAAGCGATTCTGATGGACTGCAGGCTACCGATCATCGACGGCTACGAGGCCACCCGACAGATTCGCCAATTACCCGGCTGCACAGACTTGCCAATCATCGCGCTGACCGCCAACGCCTTGCAGGGAGACCGCGAAGCCTGTTTATCGGCGGGAATGAACGATTACCTGGCCAAGCCCTTCAAACGCACAGACTTGCAGCAAATTCTGCAGCGCTGGGTGCAGTAGTGCAGGCCTTTCGGCTATCTGCGACTGGCGTGAAAGGCGAAAGTGCGGCAGTCTTAGGCACCCGAACAGGCCCGAAAAGGGGCTTGAATAATAATTTCAGTGCACAAGTGTACATTCATGTCCTTGGTGCTGTGACTTTCACCACAACGCAATAGTCTATGAGTAGGCTGCTGATTCGAGGCATGAACGCTTCGATCGGCCGGGAAGATTTGCCCCACCTGCCGCATGGGACTATTGAGGAGCTCGCATGACCCAACAAAACGCCTTTACTCGGGAAGACCTGCTGCGCTGCAGTCGCGGTGAGCTGTTCGGCCCAGGTAACGCACAACTACCCGCCCCGAACATGTTGATGGTGGATCGCATCACCCATATCAGCGCCGAGGGTGGCAAGTACGGCAAGGGTGAATTGGTCGCCGAGCTGGATATCACTCCGGACCTGTGGTTCTTCGCCTGCCACTTCGAAGGTGATCCGGTGATGCCAGGCTGCCTGGGCCTCGACGCCATGTGGCAACTGGTCGGCTTCTTCCTCGGCTGGCAAGGTCTGCCGGGCCGCGGTCGCGCCCTGGGTTCGGGCGAAGTGAAATTCTTTGGTCAGGTTCTGCCTACCGCCAAGAAAGTAACCTATAACATTCAGATCAAGCGCGTACTGAAAGGCAAGCTGAACCTGGCCATCGCCGATGGTTCGGTCAGCGTCGACGGCCGCGAGATCTACACCGCCGAAGGCCTTCGGGTCGGCGTTTTCACCTCCACTGACAACTTCTAAGGGTTATCCGCATGCGCCGCGTCGTTATCACTGGTCTGGGCATCGTTTCGTGCCTGGGCAATGACAAAGAGACCGTCTCCGCTAACCTGCGTGCAAGCCGCCCTGGCATCCGGTTCAACCCGGAATATGCCGAAATGGGTCTGCGTAGCCAGGTTTCCGGCTCCATTGACCTTCCCCTCGAAGAGCTGATCGATCGCAAGATCTTTCGCTTCGTCGGCCACGCGGCGGCTTACGCCTACCTGGCCATGAAAGATGCCATCGCCGACTCCGGCCTGACCGATGAGCAAGTCTCCAACGTGCGTACCGGCCTGATCGCCGGCTCCGGTGGCGCGTCGACCTTGAACCAGATGGAAGCGCTGGACATCCTGCGCGAGAAAGGCGTCAAGCGCGTCGGTCCGTACCGCGTCACGCGGACCATGGGCAGCACCGTTTCGGCCTGCCTGGCCACGCCGTTCAAGATCAAGGGTGTGAACTACTCGATCTCTTCCGCCTGCGCCACCAGTGCTCACTGCATCGGTACCGCTGTGGAGCAGATCCAGTTGGGCAAGCAGGACATCGTCTTCGCCGGTGGTGGTGAAGAAGAGCATTGGAGCCAATCGTTCCTGTTCGACGCCATGGGCGCCCTGTCCAGCCAGTACAACGAAACCCCGGAAAAAGCCTCGCGTGCCTATGACAAAAACCGTGATGGTTTCGTCATCGCTGGCGGTGGCGGCATGGTCGTGGTCGAAGAGCTGGAACACGCTCTGGCCCGCGGCGCGAAGATCTACGCGGAAATCGTTGGCTACGGCGCGACCTCCGACGGCTACGACATGGTCGCTCCAAGCGGCGAAGGCGCCATCCGCTGCATGCAGATGGCCATGTCCACCGTCGACACTCCGATCGACTACCTGAACACCCACGGCACCTCGACTCCGGTCGGCGACTCCAAGGAAATGGAAGGCGTGCGTGCAGTGTTCGGCGACAAGGCACCGGCCATCAGCTCCACCAAGAGCCTGTCGGGTCACTCCCTGGGCGCCGCTGGCGTTCACGAAGCGATCTACTGCCTGCTGATGATGGAAGGCAACTTCATGGCGGGTTCCGCCAACATCGAGGAACTGGACCCGGAAGTGGCTGACATGCCGATCCTGACCAAGACTCGTGAAGACGCCACCATCAACACCGTGATGAGCAACAGCTTCGGCTTCGGTGGCACCAACGCCACGCTGGTACTGAAGCGCTGGGCCGGTAAGTAATACCTGGCCCCGCTACGCAGCACATAAAAACGCCCCGACTGGTTCGGGGCGTTTTTTTTGTGCTGAATAAATGTGGAACACCGCTCCCACAGGTTCTGCGGTGTTCAATCCATCGAGGTTCCAACCGCGGTTTTAGTCGTCGCAAACATGAAGCTTTTGTCATGAAACTCAGGCGCCTGCGACCGAATGTCGCGTGTTTAGCGGGCTGCAGGACTTTTACCAAACTCGCAAAAGTCCGTTACCTAACTCAGTCGTTTACTTAGCAGGCTAACCAAACATATAACGGAGTCCTGCACACGCCTTGCTGCAGATAACAGAGATTGGAGCTAGCAGATGACTGTAAAAGTAACTGAACGCGACGATTCACATAAGTCCCACGAAGGCGTAGCCGCCGGTATCCGGATCTGGGACGTGCACCAACAAGACATGCTGGTGGGGATGTTCCATTCCGAAACCGATGCCCACAGCTACAAGGTCGAACTGGAAAAACTGGAGCAGCAACGAGAGCTCCAATCCGCATAAGCAATGACAGCATTGAAAACGACAAACCCCGCCATGAGCGGGGTTTGTCGTTGTTGCAGCCTTTAACGGCTTACCACATCAGATCGTCGGGGATCTGATAGGCCGCGTACGGATCGTCTTCGACAGCGACTTCTTCGGTCTTCACGTTCATCTGCACGATACGCTGTGGATCGCGCTCCTGGATCTTCAGGGCCGCCTCACGGGGGATCACTTCATAACCGCCGGCGTGGTGCACGATCGCCAGCGAACCGCTGCTGAGCTTGTTGCGCATCAGCGTGTTGACGCAGATGCGCTTGACCTTCTTGTCGTCGACGAAGTTGTAGTAGTCCTCGGTCGTCAGCTTCGGCAGACGCGAGACTTCGATCAACTGTTTGACCTGAGCCGCGCGAGCCTTGGCTTCGGCCTTCTCCTGTTGCTGACGGTTCAGCTCCTGATCGCGCTTGACCTTCTCGGCCATGGCTTCCTGAGCCGCCCGCTGCTGCGAGTCATCGAGTTCAATCTGACCTTTGTGGGCCAGACGCTGCTGTTTCTGCTTCTCTTTGCCGACCTGTTTGGCCTGCTTCTGGTTGACCAGCCCTGCTTTGAGCAACTGGTCGCGAAGGGAAATGCTCATGGTGCTTATTACTCACTTAGGCAACTGCTCAACCGCAGCTGGGCAAATTCTTTTCCTGACGTTTGGCTTCGCCCCACAAGGCGTCCAACTCTTCGAGGGTGCAATCTTCTATGGGACGGTGGGTGTCGCGCAATGCCTGTTCGATAAAACGGAAGCGTCTTTCGAACTTGCTGTTGGCGCCACGCAGTGCAGTTTCGGGATCGACCTTGAGATGACGCGCCAGATTGACCACGGAAAACAACAGATCACCGACTTCATCGGCAATCGCTACCGAGTCATTGTCGGCCATGGCTTCGAGCACTTCATCAAGTTCTTCGCGCACTTTGTCGAGCACCGGCAAGGCGTCAGGCCAGTCGAAACCGACCTGCCCCGCGCGCTTCTGTAACTTCGCCGAACGGGACAATGCCGGCAGTGCTGCGGGCACGTCGTCGAGCAAGGACAGCTGCGTTGGCGTGGATGATTTCTCCGCCCGTTCTTCAGCCTTGATCTCTTCCCAGCGCTGCTTGACCTGATCTTCATTCAGACGCGGAACATCCAGCGGCGCATACAGATCACCGGTAGGAAAAACGTGAGGATGACGGCGGATCAGCTTGCGAGTGATGCTGTCGATGACACCGGCAAATTCGAAGCGCCCTTCTTCCCGTGCCAGCTGGCTGTAATAAACCACCTGGAACAGCAAATCCCCCAACTCACCCTGCAAGTGATCGAAGTCACCGCGCTCGATGGCGTCGGCGACTTCGTAGGCTTCTTCCAGCGTGTGAGGGACGATGGTTTCGTAGGTTTGCTTGATGTCCCACGGGCAGCCGAACTGCGGATCGCGCAGACGGCTCATCAGGTGAAGCAAGTCTTCAAGGCTGTACATCGGTTTCACGGCGTCCGGTTACGGCGGGTTTCGATGATGTTTGGCAACTGGGAAATCCGCCCCAGCAACCGTCCCAGTGCATCCAGCCCCGGTATCTCGATAGTCAGGGACATCAACGCGGTGTTGTCCTCTTTGTTCGAGCGGGTGTTGACCGCCAGCACGTTGATCCGCTCGTTGAGCAGCACTTGCGAAACGTCACGCAGCAGACCGGACCGATCGTAGGCACGGATGATGATGTCCACCGGATAGGTGAGCACCGGCACCGGCCCCCAGCTGACCTGGATGATCCGCTCGGGCTCGCGCCCGCCCAGTTGCAGCACCGAGGCGCAGTCCTGACGGTGAATACTCACGCCGCGGCCCACGGTGATGTAACCGACGATCGCATCCCCCGGCAACGGCTGGCAGCAGCCGGCCATCTGGGTCATCAGGTTGCCGACACCCTGGATCTGGATGTCGCCGCGCTTGCCCGGTTTGTAACCGGTGGCCTTGCGTGGAATCAGTTCCAGCTGTTCGTTGCCGCGCTCCGGTTCAACCAGTTGCTGCGCCAGGTTCACCAGTTGTGCCAGACGCAAATCGCCTGCGCCCAACGCGGCGAACATGTCCTCGGCGGTTTTCATGTTGGCCTTTTCGGCCAGCTTGTCGAAATCTACGGCGGGCAGACCGAGGCGGTTGAGTTCGCGCTCGAGCAAGGTTTTACCGGCCGCGACGTTCTGATCGCGCGCCTGCAATTTGAACCAGTGAACGATCTTCGCCCGTGCCCGCGAGGTGGTGATGTAACCCAGGTTCGGGTTCAGCCAGTCGCGGCTCGGGGTGCCGTGCTTGCTGGTGATGATCTCGACCTGTTCACCGGTTTGCAGGCTGTAGTTGAGCGGCACGATGCGCCCGTTGATCTTGGCGCCACGACAGTTGTGACCGATTTCGGTGTGCACGCGGTAGGCGAAGTCCAGCGGCGTCGCGCCCTTCGGCAAGTCGATGGCGTGACCGTCCGGGGTGAAGATGTAGACCCGGTCCGGTTCGATATCGACCCGCAGTTGTTCAGCCAGGCCGCCGATGTCGCCCAATTCTTCATGCCACTCGAGGACCTGACGCAGCCAGGAAATTTTCTCTTCGTAGTGATTCGAGCCGGATTTGACGTCGGTGCCCTTGTAGCGCCAGTGCGCGCAAACGCCCAACTCGGCTTCTTCGTGCATGGCGTGGGTGCGGATCTGCACTTCCAGCACCTTGCCCTCGGGGCCAATCACCGCGGTGTGCAGTGAGCGGTAGCCGTTCTCTTTAGGGTTGGCGATGTAGTCGTCGAATTCTTTCGGGATGTGCCGCCACAGGGTGTGGACGATACCGAGCGCGGTGTAGCAGTCGCGCATTTCCGGCACCAGCACGCGAACCGCGCGCACGTCGTAGATCTGGCTGAATTCCAGACCCTTGCGCTGCATTTTGCGCCAGATCGAATAGATGTGTTTGGCCCGGCCGCTGATGTCGGCATCGACGCCGGTCGCGGTCAGCTCATTCTTCAGTTGGCTCATCACGTCAGCGATAAAGCGCTCGCGATCCAGACGCCGCTCATGCAGCAACTTGGCAATCTGTTTGTACTGATCGGGCTCAAGGTAACGGAAGGACAAGTCCTCCAGTTCCCACTTGATGTGACCGATACCGAGACGGTGAGCCAAAGGCGCGTAGATGTCGAAGACTTCACGGGCAACGCGGTTGCGTTTTTCGTCATCGGCGGTTTTCACCGCACGGATCGCACAGGTGCGTTCGGCCAGTTTGATCAGCGCAACGCGAACGTCGTCGACCATGGCAACCAGCATCTTGCGCAGGTTTTCGACCTGGCCCTGCGTGCCCAGCACCAGGGATTGACGGGGGCTGAGGCTGGCGCTGATCGCCGCCATGCGCAACACGCCGTCGATGAGTTTGGCGACCACCGGACCGAAGCGCTGGCTGACCGCCGGCAATTCAATCTGGCCTTCGCGCACGCCGCGATACAGGATCGCGGCAACCAACGAATCCTGATCGAGTTTGAGATCGGCGAGAATCTCGGCGATCTCAAGGCCCGTGCGGAAACTCGAGGTCCCTTCAGACCATAGGTTTTTCGCCGCATTGGCTTGCTGTTCGGCCTGTCGAGCGAACTCGCAGGCTTCCTTCAAGGCTTCGCGATCCAGTGCCGGATCGACACTGACCGCGTGATCGAGCCAAGCCTCGAGATTGATACTGCCGTCGGTGTTGATCGGCTGGTGTGCTCTCACCTGTACCATCTTGCTTACCTTCCCTACGACGCAGATTCAATGCGTCAAATCGCTGACCTTCGTTGCCCGTGCGCCCACATCAGGGCCGGTACGCGGCTGCACGGGCGGGCCAGTCGGACCAGACGAGCCGTCCTAGCTCGCTTCAAATAACGCCATGGCCTCGACATGTGCCGTCTGAGGAAACATATCGAGAATCCCGGCACGTTTTAACCGGTAGCCCTGCTTGATCAATTCGACCGTATCGCGCGCCAGCGTTGCCGGATTGCACGACACATACACCAACCGTTTGGCGCCCAGGGACGCCAGCTTGCGCACTGCCTCGAAAGCACCGTCACGCGGTGGGTCCAAGAGTACCGCACAAAAGCCTTCGCGCGCCCATTCGGCATCGGCCAAAGGCTGGGATAAATCGGCCTGAAAAAACTTCGCATTATGAAGATTGTTGCTAGCAGCGTTTGCGGCTGCTCGCTCGACCATCGCCTGCACACCTTCCACCGCCACCACTTCGCGAACGACCTTGGCCAGCGGCAAGGCAAAGTTACCCAAACCACAGAATAGATCGAGAACTCGTTCATCCGCCGTCGGCTTCAGCCACTCCAGCGCTTGAGCGATCATCGCTTCGTTGACCCCGGCGTTGACCTGGATGAAATCCCCCGGACGGTACGCCAGGTTCAAATCCCACTGCTCAAGCCGATAACCCAACGACTGGTCAGCCTCGACCGGTTGCGGTTCGCCGTCACCGTGCAGCCACAATTGGGCTTCATGGAACGCGCAGAAATCCTTGAGGATCGTCATGTCGGCGTCGGACAGCGGCGCCATGTGCCGCAACAACACCGCCAACGACGAACCACTGAACAATTCCACATGCCCCAGCGCCTGAGGTTTGCTCAAGCGCCGAAGCATTTCCGGCAAGCGGGTCATGATCGGCTGCAAGGGTTGTACCAGCACCGTGCATTCGTTGATCGCAACGATGTCCTGACTGCCAGCGGCGCGGAAACCGACTTCGAGTTTTTTCGCCTTCATGTCCCAGCGCACCGCCACTCGGGCGCGACGCCGGTAACCGAATTCCGGACCGCTCAACGGCGCGGCCCACTCTTCGGGTTCGACACCGGCGACCTTCGACAATTGCTCGGCGAGCATGCGCTGTTTCAGGGCGAGTTGTTCGTTGTGCGGCAGATGTTGCACGCTGCAACCGCCACAGCGACCGGCATGCGGACACGGTGCCGGGCGGCGCAGTTCGCTGGCCTGGAACACCCGTTCGGTGCGCGCCTCGACCACTTTGCCGTGGGCGCCCAACACACGCGCTTCGACTTCTTCACCGGCCAATGCGCCGATGACGAACCAGGTGCGACCTTCAAAAAACGCGATACCGCGACCGTCATTAGCCAGGCGCTCAATACTCAAGCGCTGCTTTTTGCCGGTCGGAATTTGCGGGGCCTTGCTGCCGCCGGTGGGCTGGAAGCGCAGGCCTCTCTCTTGCTTGGCCATCAGTTGGGCGCGTCGAAAATGCCGGTCGACAAGTAACGGTCGCCACGGTCGCAGATGATCGCGACGATCACCGCGTTTTCAACTTCTTTGGACAGACGCAGCATCGCTGCCACCGCACCGCCCGAGGACACGCCACAGAAGATGCCTTCTTCGCGGGCCAGACGACGGGTCACGTCTTCGGCTTCGCTTTGCGCCATATCGACGATCCGGTCCACGCGCTCGGCCTGGTAGATCTTCGGCAGGTATTCCTGCGGCCAGCGACGGATGCCGGGAATCGCCGAGCCTTCCATCGGTTGCAGACCGATGATCTGCACGCTCTCGTTCTGCTCTTTCAAGTAGCGCGAGACGCCCATGATGGTACCGGTGGTGCCCATGGAACTGACGAAATGGGTGATGGTGCCTTCGGTCTGACGCCAGATTTCCGGGCCGGTGGTGGTGTAGTGCGCTTCCGGGTTGTCCCCATTGGCGAACTGATCCAGCACTTTGCCGCGGCCTTCGGCTTCCATTCGCTGAGCGAGGTCGCGGGCACCTTCCATGCCCTCTTCCTGAGTGACCAGAATCAGCTCGGCGCCATATGCCGTCATGGCGGCTTTACGTTCGGCGCTGGAGTTGTCCGGCATGATCAGGATCATCTTGTAACCCTTGATCGCGGCGGCCATCGCCAGAGCGATCCCGGTGTTACCCGAGGTCGCTTCGATCAGCGTATCGCCGACGTGGATCTGCCCGCGCAATTCAGCGCGAGTGATCATCGACAGCGCCGGACGGTCCTTGACCGAACCCGCCGGGTTATTCCCTTCAAGCTTGAGCAAAAGGGTATTGCTGGTGGCGCCAGGCAGGCGCTGCAAACGGACCAGCGGAGTGTTGCCGACGCAATCGGCGATGGTTGGGTACTGCAAGGTCATGGCGTATTCGCAATCCAGACTGCGGGGGCGCCTATCATACCGGCAAACCTTCGCAGGCCATATCACGCAAAGTACGGTGCTTATGGTTTATAGGAATAAGGGGCTGGATCAGTACTCTTCACCTTGCGCCACATTCAATGCATAGAACTCATGCAACTTGGCCTGCAACAACTGTTTGTCCGGTAGTTGCACCTGGTATTCAGCGATCAGCGCTGGCGACAGGCTGCGGTTAAGGGCGTACTCGACCACCTCGTCATCCTTGCTGGCACAGAGCAATACACCAATGGCCGGGTTTTCGTGGGGTTTGCGCTCTTTGCGATCCAGCGCTTCCAGATAGAAGTTCAGCTTGCCCAAATACTCCGGTTTAAAACGACCGACCTTAAGCTCAATGGCTACAAGACAATTAAGGCCACGGTGGAAGAACAGCAGATCGAGGGCGAAATCACACCCACCCACTTGAAGCGGATACTCGGAACCGACAAAGCAGAAATCGCGGCCGAGCTCGCTCAAGAATTCTTTGAGGCGCGCCATCAACCCTTTATGCAGGTCAGTTTCGGCATGGCCACCCGGCAGGTCGAGAAACTCGAGCATGTAGGCATCGCGGAATATCTCAAGCGCTGCCGGGTGGGCTTGTCTCAGCACTGCTGAGATTTTTGCTGGTTGGGTCACGCTTCGTTCGAACAGTGCGGTCTTGAACTGACGCTCTAGTTCGCGCTTCGACCATTTCTCCTGAACTGCTAAACGGACGTAGAACTCCCGCTCTTCCGGCCGTTTACTCTGGCTGAAAATGATCAGGTTGTGCGACCAGGACAATTGTCGCACCAGTGGTGCGACTTTCTCTTCAGCGTGATAAGTCTCATAGAACTGGCGCATGCGAAACAAGTTCGACCGGGTAAAGCCGCGCAACCCTGGTTGAGTCTGAGCCAGATGTTCAGCCAGTTGGCTGACCACAGAATCGCCCCATTCGGCTTTTTCCAGCTTGCGACTGATGTAAGCACCCACCTGCCAATACAGCTCGATCAACTGGGTATTCACCGCCTGCATGGCCTGCTGTTTGGCACTTTGAATCAGCGCAAGCACTTCATTGAAACGGTCGTCGGCTGCGTTGCCGGGGACGCTGGATGCATTCATGCCGAACTCCTGGAGGACGAGAAAAACGCGAGTCTATTCCGTCAAGTCAGGCTTAAGGTGTCGGCAATACCCTTTAGGAAAGGTCGTACAAAATAACGGGAACGCTCCGGCAAAATCAGAACGGTGGTGTAAGGGAGGGCCTCTTCGTCGGAACGCCGCCCGGAGCCGGCTCGCTCCCACAGAATTAGGGGCTGATCACACCATTTGTGGCCGACACACCTCCACTGTGGGAGCGAGCTTGCTCGCGATAGCGTCATCACTCACACCATCAATATCAGCCACCAACCGCATATTCAGCCGCAACCCGGCCTCAGTGTTCTCAGCCCAAAGACTCCCGCCCTGCCGCTGCACCGCATTCCTCGCAATGCTCAACCCCAACCCGAACCCGAACCCACCATCCCCCGGCCGCGAACCGTCGAGCCGAATGAACGGCGAGAAGATCCGCTCAAGATCCGCCTCAGCCACCCCGCCGCCCTCATCCTCCAGCCACACATGCCAGAAGTCGCCATCACGCTGCCCACCAAAACGCACAACGCCGCCCTGCGGTGAATGACGAATGGCATTGCGCAGGATGTTTTCCAGCGCTTGAGCCAAGGTATTGAGATGGCCGCGCACCCAGCAGGACGAATCCACCGCACATTGCAACTGGCTCGCCGGCCAGCCACTTTCATAGCAGGCATTTTCCGTGAGCATTTCCCACAACGCCTGAATCTGGATCGATTCGTCGGGCAATCGAGTGCGTTCGGTGTCGAGCCAGGCCAGTTGCAGGGTGTCTTCCACCAGACGCTGCATGCCATCGACCTCTCGGCCAATGCGCTCGCGCAATTGCGTCAACCCCTGCTCACTTTCGCTGGCCACCCGCAGGCGACTCAGTGGCGTGCGCAATTCGTGGGACAGGTCGCGCAGCAATTGTTGTTGCAGGGCCACCGTGCTTTGCAGGCGCTCGGACATGTGATCGAAGGCCCGGCCCAGTTCGCCCAGCTCATCCGGGCGATTGGTGATGCGGCTCGACAACCGCACGTTCAACTGGTCGGCACGCCAGGCATTGGCCTGTTCGCGCAGGCTGTTCAAGGGCACGACCAGCAACCGATACAGACCGACGCACAACAGTAAGGTGAACAGCCCGGGAATCACCCCGTTGGTGATCACCCGCCAGAACACCCGGTATTGCCCGGGCACGAAACGTCGGGGCAGTTCGATCACCAGACTGCCAGCGGACGGATCGTTGGGAAAAGGCACTCTCAACCACGGCAAACCTTTGGTATGGCGACTCGTCGGCCAATCCAGACCGCGTAAAAAGGTCAGGCGCCGGGTTTCTTTTTCCGTCAGCGGGTAACTGCTCAATGACTGCAAATCGCCGCCAATCACACCGACCCATGTCGACTCGCGATGGCCGACGCTCCGCAACCAGGCATCGACGCCTGCACTCTGGCGCTGATTCCACGCCTGCTCGGCCTCGGCGGCGTAGCGCATCAGCGTGCCCCGTGCCTCGTCGGACAGGAACAGGTTTTTCTGTTCCATGTAGCGCCCCCAGGACCAACTGAGCCAGATCATCAGCAGACAGAACGCCACCAACAAACACGCCAGTTTCCAGAACAGCGAATGCCTGCCCGGCAGGTCAGTCCACTTCATCGACAGCACTCAATACGTAACCCTTGCCCCACACCGTGCGCACTTCGCGCTCGAGGTAACCGACGGCCTTGAGCTTGCGACGGATCTGGCTGATGTGCATATCGAGGCTGCGGTCATGAGGTGCGTAACCGCGCTGCAGCACATGCTGATAAAGGAAGGCTTTGCTCAGGACTTCATCGCCATTGCGATTCAGCGTTTCCAGCAACCGGTACTCGCTGCGGGTCAGGCCGGCAGCGTGTTCGCCATAAAAGACATCACAGCATTCATCGTCGAAACGCAGGCTGTCCGCTGAAGGGGCAATCGGTGCCGGCGCTGGCCGGCGGTCGAGCGCGACACGTCGCAGGATCGCTTCGATGCGCACCCGCAACTCGACCATGCTGAAAGGTTTGGGCAGGTAATCATCGGCGCCCAGCCGAAAACCACTGATGCGATCCGCCTCGGCACCGAGCGCCGACATCAGCACCACCGGGGTGGAATGGCTCTGGCGCAATTGCGTCAGTACATTCAACCCGTCCAGGCCCGGCAGCAGAATATCCATCAGCACCACATCGAAGGCTTGCTGGCGGGCGATGGTCAAGCCTTCCAGACCGTTCTGGCACCAGGTCACCTGAAAACCGCAACGTCCCAGGTGCTCATGAACATAAGCACCGAGCACGAGGTCGTCTTCTATAGACAGGATACGAGGATGGTCAGCGGTGATGGGAGTCATGAGTATCTGCAAATAATTCTCAGTTGGCGATTATTCAAGATTGCCTCGCTGCGGGCAACACAAGGTTTGCCCGTGAGGTAAAAGTGGCGATCCAGCCGACGAATGCCGACATCAATTTTACGAAGATTGCCCGCCTGCAAATCGCTACACTGCGCAGGTGGCGCGTGCTGGACGTACGTGCAGGTCATTAAATAGCTGGATGCAGGAGAGATGCGTGCTCAAGAAACTGGGAATTAAAGGCCGCGTGTTATTGCTGACCCTGTTGCCGACCAGCCTGATGGCCTTGGTTCTGGGCGGCTATTTCACCTGGATGCAGCAATCCGACCTGCAAACCCAGCTCATGCAGCGTGGCGAAATGATCGCCGAACAACTGGCGCCCCTGGTGGCCCCGGCCATGGGCCACAAGAACACCGAGCTTTTGGAACGCATTGCCACCCAATCCCTCGAACAACCGGACGTGCGCGCCGTATCGTTCCTCGCGCCCGACCGCGCCCTGTTGGCCCATGCCGGCCCGACCATGCTCAATCAGGCGCCGATCGGCAACAGTTCACAGATGCTGCGCCGCAGCGGCAATGACGCGACGCGTTATTTGCTGCCGGTGTTCGGCAAGCACCGCAATCTGGCCGGTGACTTGATTCCCGACGAAGCCGACCGCCTGCTGGGCTGGGTCGAACTTGAACTGTCCCATAACGGCATGCTGCTGCGCGGTTACCGCAGCCTGTTCGCCAGCCTGCTGCTGATCGGCGCAGGCCTGGCCGGCGCGGCGTTGCTGGCGTTGCGCATGGGTCGGAGCATCAATCGGCCGCTGAGCCAGATCAAGCAAGCGGTGGCGCAACTCAAGGACGGACATCTGGAAACCCGCCTGCCGCCCCTCGGCAGCCAGGAGCTGGACACACTGGCGTCCGGCATCAACCGCATGGCCGGCACCCTGCAGAACGCGCAGGAAGAATTGCAGCACAGCATCGACCAGGCCACCGAAGACGTGCGCCAGAACCTGGAAACCATCGAGATCCAGAACATCGAACTGGACCTGGCGCGCAAGGAAGCCCTTGAAGCCAGCCGGATCAAATCCGAGTTCCTGGCCAACATGAGCCATGAAATCCGCACGCCGCTCAACGGCATTCTCGGCTTCACCCATCTGCTGCAAAAAAGCGAGCTGACCCCACGCCAGCTCGACTATCTGGGCACCATCGAAAAGTCCGCCGACAGCTTGCTGGGGATCATCAACGAGATTCTCGACTTCTCGAAAATCGAGGCCGGCAAACTGGTGCTCGACCATATTCCGTTCAACTTGCGCGACCTGCTCCAGGACACGCTGACCATCCTCGCCCCGGCCGCCCACGCCAAGCAACTGGAGCTGGTGAGTCTGGTTTATCGCGATACGCCGCTGTCGCTGGTGGGAGATCCGCTGCGGCTCAAGCAGATCCTCACCAACCTGGTCAGCAACGCGATCAAGTTCACCCGCGAAGGCACCATCGTCGCCCGGGCCATGCTCGAGGAAGAGCACGAAGACAGCGTGCAACTGCGTATCAGCATTCAGGACACCGGCATCGGGCTGTCGAACCAGGACGTGCGCGCCTTGTTCCAGGCCTTCAGCCAGGCCGACAATTCGCTGTCGCGGCAACCGGGCGGCACCGGTCTGGGGTTGGTAATTTCCAAACGTCTGATCGAGCAAATGGGCGGCGAGATCGGTGTCGACAGTACCCCCGGCGAAGGCTCGGAATTCTGGATCAGCCTGAGCCTGCCCAAAACCCGCGACGACGCCGAAGACCTGCCCGGCCCACCGTTGCTCGGGCGCCGGGTGGCTGTGCTGGAAAACCACGAACTGGCCCGCCAGGCCTTGCAGCATCAACTGGAAGACTGCGGCCTCGAAGTTACCCCGTTCAATACGTTGGAAAGCCTGACGAATGGCGTGACCGGCGCGCATCAGACCGATCAGGCAATCGACCTGGCAGTGCTCGGCATCACCAGCAACGACATGCCGCCAGAGCGCCTCAATCAGCACATCTGGGACCTTGAACACCTGGGCTGCAAGGTGCTGGTGTTGTGCCCGACCACCGAACAGACGCTGTTCCACCTCTCGGTGCCCAACCCGCACAGCCAGCTCCAGGCCAAACCGGCCTGCACCCGCAAGCTGCGGCGGGCCTTGTCCGACCTGGTCAACCCGCGTCAGCACCGCAGCGAGCCCGGCGAACCGGTGTCCAGCCGCGCGCCAAAAGTGCTGTGTGTCGACGACAACCCGGCCAACTTGCTGCTGGTACAAACCCTGCTCGAAGACATGGGCGCCAAAGTCCTCGCGGTGGAAAGCGGTTACGCAGCGGTCAAGGCCGTGCAGACCGAAACCTTCGACCTGGTGCTGATGGACGTTCAGATGCCCGGCATGGATGGGCGTCAAAGCACTGAAGCGATTCGCCAGTGGGAAAGTGAACGGCATTGCACGCCGCTGCCGATCGTTGCCCTCACCGCTCACGCCATGGCCAACGAAAAACGCGCGCTGCTGCAAAGCGGCATGGACGACTACCTGACCAAACCGATCAGCGAACGGCAATTGGCCCAAGTGGTGCTGAAGTGGACCGGCCTGGCGCTGCGCAATCATGGGCCGGAGCGCTCCAGCGACAGCCACGGTGGCGGTCATGAATTACAGGTGCTCGATCACGAAGAAGGTTTGCGCCTGGCTGCCGGCAAGGCGGATCTCGCGGCGGACATGCTGGCAATGCTGCTGGCATCGCTGGAAGCCGACCGTGAAGCGATTCGCTTCGCCCGGGAAAACAACGACCAGAACGCCCTGATCGAGCGCGTCCATCGCCTGCACGGCGCGACCCGTTATTGCGGTGTCCCGCAACTGCGCGCCGCCTGCCAGCGCAGCGAAACCCTGCTCAAGCAACAGGACCCCAAAGCCCCCAGCGCGCTGGAAGACCTCGACCGGGCCATCAATCGCCTGGCCGCCCATGCCCGTATAAATGCTTGATGTAACGCAAAAAGCTGGCAGCGACGAGCATTAAAGTAGCAGCTGGCGAAGCCTGCGTTCGGCGACGCAGTCGTCGTAAATCCGGCAAACGCGGTTTACCTGAAAGACCGCAGCGCCTGATTTTACGACGACTGCGTCGCCGAACGCAGGCTTCGCCAGCTGCTACATAAAGCGTGACCGAGTCAAATGGAGGACCGCATGCGCACGATTCTTTTCAGCAGCCAGACCTACGACCGCGACAGTTTTCTCAGTGCCGAGCTACCGGCCGGCATTGAACTGCACTTTCAATCAGCGCGACTGAGCCTTGATACGGTGGCGCTGGCGGAGCATCACGAAGTGGTCTGTGCCTTCATTAATGATGACCTCAGCGCGCCGGTGCTCGAACGCCTGGCCGCGGGCGGCACACGCCTGATCGCCCTGCGCTCGGCCGGTTACAACCATGTCGATCTGGCAGTGGCAAAGCGTCTGGGGCTGGCGATTGTGCGCGTCCCCGCCTACTCGCCCCACGCGGTGGCAGAACATGCGGTGGCGCTGATCCTGGCGCTCAACCGGCGTCTGCACCGCGCTTACAACCGCACGCGCGAAGGGGATTTCAGCCTGCACGGGCTGACCGGCTTCGACCTGGTGGGCAAGACCGTCGGCGTGGTCGGCACCGGGCAGATCGGCGCGACCTTCGCGAAAATCATGAACGGCTTTGGCTGCCAATTGCTGGCGTACGACCCCTTCCCCAACCCGCAAGTCGAAGCCCTCGGTGCCCGTTACCTGAGCCTGCCGGAACTGCTGGCCGAGTCGCAGATCATCAGCCTGCACTGCCCGCTCAACGAACAAAGCAAACACTTGATCAATCGCGAGTCACTGGCGCACATGCAAGCGGGTGCGATGCTGATCAACACCGGACGCGGTGGTCTGGTGGACACGCCGGCGCTGATCGACGCGTTAAAGGACGGCCAATTGGGCTATCTGGGGCTGGATGTTTATGAAGAGGAGGCGCAGCTGTTCTTCGAGGACCGCTCCGACCTGCCGCTGCAGGACGATGTGCTGGCGCGGCTGCTGACCTTTCCAAACGTGATCATCACCGCTCACCAGGCCTTCCTGACCCGCGAAGCCTTGGGCGCGATTGCCGCGACCACCCTGCAGAACATCGCGACCTGGGCGGCCGGTTCGCCACAGAATCAGGTCGAGAGCTGATCGGCTCAGGCCTTGGACAAAAGAATCATCAGGGCCAGCCAGCCGAAGCCCAGCAAGCGCTGCCCCAGCGAATGCCCGCGACGCAACAGGAACCAGACAAAAAACGGCGGCAGAAAGAAAATCATCAGTTTCAGCCAGAGTTCCACCGGACGCGACCCGCCGGGTACCGGTGCCGGGATCTCTGCCTCGACTTCGGCTTTACGTTTGCGCCCGAAAGCGGCCGGGGTCACCCTGGGCACCCTCTCATTGGTCGGTAAACGCCCGAAAGAAAGAGGCGCCTGCTCCTGCGTTGCCGTCGACGTATCCGCTTGCACTGCCACCGCAGGTGCACCGCAATGAATGCAAGCAGGCGCCGTGGAGCTGATGCGTTGCTTGCACTCAAAACATTCGATCAACGCCATTTCTATTCCTTAGAGATGCAAAAGCGGCAGTGTGCCATGACTCGGCAGGTGATTTGAACCAGATCGAAGGTAACATGCCCGCGCCATGCTGCGTTCATGCCCGTGCTAGCATATCGCGCATATTTGGAGGACCCATGGTCGAACACGATTTCCGCTATAGCCTGATGAACCCGCAACACACCCTCACCGAATGCCGCGCCCTTGTGCCGGGGCGTTATCAAGTCACCGGCAACGGCGGCTCGATTCGTAACAACGACGTGCTGGTAGTGACCCTCAAAGGCGCCAAGGACTTGTCCATGCGCCTGACCGTCGAAACGGTTCGCCACTTGATCAATCCGCCCGGCCAATGGGTCGCGGTGGCCAGTGGTCCGGTGTTCGGCGAACTGGCGATCCACACCTGGAAAGTCAACTGCGACAGCTGCGCCAAAGAGCTGAACTTCGAGTTCGCGGTCGACGCCAAGCTGGGCAACAAGGCTGAAAAGCCTGCTGCCACCGCGCGGATTGCCGAGCTGGGCTGGACCACGGTCGGCGAGAAGCACCAGTGCCCGAAATGCCAGGAGCCCGCGTGATGAAACGCCTCGCTCTGACCGCTATGGTTGGCGCCAGCCTGCTGGGCTGCGCCGCCGAGCCGGTGCAACTTGAACACAATCGCAGCTACATTCTGGAGTGGATTGGCGAACGTCCGTTGATGGATTACAGCCACCTGACCGTCACCCTCGGTGAAGACGGTCGGGCCTACGGCAACGGCGGCTGCAACCACTGGTTCGCGCCGTACACCCTGGAAGGCGACAAGCTGAGCTTCGGCAAGGTTGGCAGCACGCGCAAACTGTGTGCGCCGGCATTGATGGAGCAAGAAAAACGTTTCCTCCAGGCGTTGGAAAACGTTCAGCGCTGGGACATCTCGCCGATCGACCAGATGCGCTTCTGGCCGGCCGAAGGCAAGCCGTTGCGTTGGTGGCTTGAAGAGGGTTGAGCCGTTGTGGCGAGGGGATTTATCCCCGTTGGACTGCGCAGCAGTCCCTTTTTTGGGGTCGCTGCGCAACCCAACGGGGTGGTGCGGCATTCCGATAAATCCCCTCGCCACAGGTGGGAACGATCAGCGCACTCAATTCTTCGCCTGCAACGCCTCAAGCTTCGCCATCACCCCCGCCGCCGTCTGCTCCCCCATCAGTTGCTCCCTTACCTTGCCCTTGTTATCGATGATGTAAGTCACCGGCAACGCCTCGCTGCGTGGCAGTTCGAACAGCTCCGCCGGATCCTGAGCCAGCACGGTGAACTTGATCCCCAGCTTCTCGCTGGCGCTTTTCAGCTCTTCACCCTGCACATTGTCGAAGTTGACCCCGAACACACCAATCTTCTTGTCCTTGAGCTGATCGGCCAAGGTGTTCAATTCCGGGATCTCGGTCCGGCACGGCCCGCACCATTCAGCCCAGTAATTGAGTACCAGCCATTGTTTGTCCAGACGTCCGGCGGCGACTTTGTGGCCGCTCTGGTCGATGCCATAGTCGTTACCACAGCCCCCCAGCAATAACGTACCGATGATCGCCAATGCCGCTGCCAGTCGCCTAGTCATGTCGTATTCCTTGTTCAAAATTGAATGCGCCTGCGACCCATCGCCTCCCAAGGTTCTGGATTACGCGCTGCACAGTTAGAATAGCCGTCACCTTACGCAAGATGCGAACCGCACATGACCGATCTGACGCTTTATCACAACCCGCGCTGCTCGAAATCCCGCGGTGCGCTCGAACTGCTCGAAGCCCGTGGCCTGACCCCGACGGTGGTCCGCTACCTGGACACCCCGCTGGACGCTGCGCAAATCCAGAGCCTGCTGAAAAAGCTCGGCATCAGCGCCCGACAACTGCTGCGCACCGGTGAGGACGAGTACAAAACCCTCAACCTGGCCGACAACAGCTTGAGCGAGGCGCAATTGATCGCCGCCATCGCCGCCAACCCGAAACTCATGGAGCGACCGATTCTCGAAGTCGGCGACAAAGCCATCATCGGCCGTCCGCCGGAGAATGTGCTGGAGTTGCTGCCGTGAGTGCGCCGTACATTCTGGTTCTGTATTACAGCCGCAGCGGCTCGACCAATGAAATGGCCCGGCAGATTGCCCGTGGCGTCGAGCAGTCCGGGATGGAAGCGCGCCTGCGCACGGTGCCGCCGATTTCCACCGAGTGCGAAGCCGTGTCGCCCGATATTCCGGACGAAGGCGCGCTGTACGCCAGCCTCGACGATTTGAAGAACTGCGCAGGCCTGGCCATGGGCAGCCCGACCCGGTTCGGCAACATGGCGGCGCCGCTCAAGTACTTCCTCGACGGCACCAGCAACCTGTGGCTGACCGGCGCTCTGGTGGGCAAGCCGGCTGGCGTTTTCACCTCCACCGCGAGCCTGCACGGCGGCCAGGAAACCACGCTGCTGTCGATGATGTTGCCCTTGCTGCACCACGGCATGCTGATCACCGGCCTGCCTTACAGCGAATCGGCCCTGCTGGAAACCCGTGGCGGCGGCACGCCTTACGGCGCCAGTCATCACGCCGGGGCCGATGGCAAAAGCGGCTTGAATGAACATGAAGTCGCGCTGTGCCGGGCCTTGGGCCTGCGCTTGGCGAAGACTGCACAGAAACTGGGGAACTGACGTGGCCAAAAAGCCGAAGATTTTGCCCTCCATCGAATGGCTCGAACCCCGAGTCCGAGCGATGCGCGTCATCAGCCTGCTGTGTTACTTCGGTTTGGTGGGCTTGCTGTGCGTCTACTACCTGGTGGTCGCCGACCTGCACGGCGCCCGGCCGTGGGTGATTCTGCTGATCGAACTGGTGCCGCTGCTGTTGCTGGCGCCGGGGATGATTATCGGCAGCGCGCGCGGGCATTCATGGATGTGTTTTGTGGTGAACCTGTATTTCATCAAGGGCGCATTAGCGGCGTATGACCCGAACCGGCAGCTGTTTGGCTTGCTGGAAATGGGCGCGAGCCTGGCGGTGTTCTGCTCGGCGCTGCTGTATGTGCGGTGGCGGTTTCAGCTCAATCGCAAGTTGGCTGGCGAGGGCGAGATTCGCATCGCCTGATCTGACGCCTTCGCGAGCAAGCCCGCTCCCACATTTGATCGCATTCCTCCTGAAAGAACTCGGTCGAACGTGGGAGCGGGCTTGCTCGCGAAGGGCGCGACTCGGTGTTAATGATTCACTGTGTAGGCGAGCATCATCGATATCTGGCTCATCGGCCGCCCACCACTTTCTTCATGCCACTGGTTGAACACGCCCTGCACCGTGGCCAGATCCCGCAGACTGGTCGGCACCTTGTCGACGATCTTCTGCGCATTCAACGCCGCGACCACGTCGTAGCTCGGAACAAACGTGTCCTTGCCGACCATGCGCAAGAACCGCGGTGCCGATAACCCGCCCAATTGATGGCCGCGCTTTTTCAGGTAGGTCCACAACCCAACGATATCCGTGACCGGCCAATCGGCGATCAACGCGCCGAAGCTGCCCTTCTCATGCGCCACATCCAGAATGAACTGCGCGTTGCGCGGCACGCTCTTGAGTTTGCCCAGGTGACGAATGATCCGCGCGTCCTGCATCAAGCGCTCAAGGTGTTCGGCACTCATCAGCACGACTTTCTCAGGGTCGAACTTGAAGAACACTTCTTCGAACGCCGGCCATTTGGCGTCCACCAGACTGTGCTTGAGCCCGGCGCGGAAGACGCGCAGCGCCATGGTCGAGAGGTAGCGGTCGTCGCTGATCTTGCGCAATTGCGCCGGGGTTTTCGGAACGGGCAGATGGGCTTCCAGTTCAGCCGCTGAACCGAAGCGGTTCAGACAGTATTCGTGCAGCCACTTGTAATCGCGCATGCCCTCTCCTGAGGATTGAAATGAAAACCCTGTGGGAGCGGGCTTGCTCGCGAATGCGTAGTGTCATTCAACATTGATGTCGACTGACACTACGCATTCGCGAGCAAGCCCGCTCCCACACAATTTGTGTCAGAGGTTTACTACGTTGACGAAGCGCGAAGCTGCGGTTTCGTCGATCTTGAGATTGGTGAAGTCGAACAGGTTGCGGTCCGCCAGTTGCGACGGGATCACGTTCTGCAAGCTGCGGAAAATGCTTTCGGTGCGGCCTGGCGTCTTGCGTTCCCACTCCTGAAGCATGTCCTTGACCACCTGACGTTGCAGGTTTTCCTGGGAACCACAAAGGTTGCACGGGATGATCGGGAATTGCTTGAAGTCCGAGTAGGCCTGAATGTCTTTTTCGTTGCAGTAGGCCAGCGGGCGGATCACCACGTTGCGGCCATCGTCGGCGCGCAGCTTCGGCGGCATGGCTTTGAGCGAACCGTTGAAGAACATGTTCAGGAAAAAGGTCTCGACGATGTCGTCGCGGTGATGACCGAGGGCCATTTTGGTCGCGCCGATTTCGTCGGCAAAGGTGTAGAGCGTGCCGCGACGCAGGCGCGAGCACAGCGAACAGGTGGTCTTGCCTTCCGGGATCAGCTCCTTGACCACCGAATAGGTGTCTTTCTCGACGATGTGATACTCGATGCCCAGCGCTTTGAGGTAGGCCGGCAGCACGTGCTCAGGAAAACCCGGCTGCTTCTGGTCCATGTTCACGGCCACGATCTCGAACTTGATCGGGGCGACCTTCTGAAAGTGCATCAGCACATCGAGCAGGGTGTAGCTGTCCTTGCCACCGGACAGGCAGACCATGACCTTGTCGCCGTCTTCAATCATGTTGAAATCAGCAACAGCCTCACCGGCCTGGCGGCGAAGGCGCTTTTGCAGTTTGTTCTGGTTGACCGTAAGAGTGCCCATGACGCGAAATCCGTGAGGTGTGACGAAAGGCCGGCATTTTACGCAAAAACACTGCACTTGTGGCGAGGGGGCTTGCCCCCGTTCGGCTGCGAAGCAGTCGTAAAACAGACGCTGCGGATTACCTGTAGAGCTTAGTCGCCTGTTCGGGGCCACTTCGTGGCCCAACGGGGGCAAGCCCCCTCGCCACAGTTTTCACAAAAGCACAGACCCAGCGGCGATTAACAGGCGTGTTTACAGCGCAATTTGCTCTAAAGCCCTGCAACCTGCGCCGTTAAGACCTTTCTATACTGCGACATAAGGTCGCACACATATCCAGACCTTTCCTTACTCGGCCACTTTGGCCCGTAGGCGCTCCACTGGGGGGCGACGGTAAAAACAAGAGGAGTGACTGGCATGATCCATCACGTAGTGGGGCTCTTCACCCACCCTGACCAAGAATGGAAAGAGATTCGTGGCGACCAGGAGGAAAGCATCAGTCACATGTATCTCACTCATACCCTGATTCTGGCGGCGATCCCCGCGATATCCGCGTTTATCGGCACCACTCAGGTCGGCTGGGTCATTGGCAGTCGCGCACCGGTGATGCTGACGGTGGAAAGCGCGATATGGATGACGGTCATGTCGTACCTGGCGATGCTCGGCGGTGTGGCGGTAATGGGCGCGTTCATCCACTGGATGGCTCGTACCTATGACGCCAACCCAAGCCTGGCACGCTGCGTTGCGTTTGCGACCTATACCGCGACACCGCTGTTTATCGGCGGTCTGGCGGCGCTGTACCCACACATGTGGCTCGGGATGATCGTCGGCACCGCGGCCATCTGCTACACGGTGTACCTGCTGTATGTGGGGCTACCCACTTTCATGAACATTCCATCAGACGAGGGATTCCTGTTTTCGAGTTCGGTGCTTGCTGTAGGCCTGGTGGTGCTGGTCGCCATCATGGCGTTCACGGTAATTGTCTGGGGACTCGGCGTGGGGCCGGTCTATACGAATTAGCAACACATCACCCAAAAACAAGATCTGCCAACACAGGCCGCCGCAAGGCGGCCTTCTAATGCTCAAGGATAGAAAACGGTGACGACCATTCGGCGCCTCGGCGATTCGCAACTCCCGAGGGTTGCGGCATACTCGACGTCTCTGGAGATCCATCAAGCATGCCCGAGCAACTCAATACCCGCGTCGAAGACTGTTACCAACTAGCTGAATCCTTTTTCAAACGACCTTTCAAACGCCCCGTGGTGAGTCTCAAGCTGCGCGGGCAGAAAGCCGGTGTCGCGCATTTGCACGAGAACCTGCTGCGCTTCAATCCGCAGCTGTACCGGGAAAACACCGAAGACTTCCTCAAGCAGACCGTGGCTCACGAGGTGGCACACCTGATCGCCCATCAACTGTTCGGCGACCGCATCCAGCCGCATGGCGAAGAGTGGCAACTGATCATGCGCGGCGTGTACGAACTGCCGCCCAATCGCTGCCACACCTATGACGTCAAACGCCGCAGCGTGACCCGCTACATCTACAAATGCCCGTGTGCGGACAGTGACTTTCCGTTTTCGGCCCAGCGCCATGGTTTGGTGAGACAGGGGCGGCGGTATTTGTGTCGGCGGTGCCGGAGCACGTTGGTGTTCAGTGGGGAAATGCGGGTCGAGTAGTTAAATTTTCTGTGTTTGTGCCGGCCTCTTCGCGAGCAAGCCCGCTCCCACAGGGGATCTTCGGTTTGACATATATCCAGTGTGGGAGCGGCGGTGCGACGATTCGACTTGCTCGCGAAGGCGTCCTGACATCCCCTACACAACCACCTTGGCACGGCGCAATTCCTCGATACGCTCAGCGCTGTACCCCAACTCCTTTAGCACCTGATCCGTATGCTGCCCTATGGCCGCACCGATATGCCTCGGCTCGGGCAATCCTTGCGAAAACTTCAACGGACACGCCATCTGCGCCTGAGTCGTCCCGTCACCACGTGGCACTTCGGTCACCAGTGTCCGCGCCTGCAACTGCGGATGCTGCACCGCCTCGCCCAAACTCAGCACAGGCTCGACACACGCATCGACCCCGGCAAACAACTCGCACAGTTGCGCAAAGTCATGCCTCTCGAACTCGGCTTTCAACTCATTCTTCAGCGCCTGTTGCTCGGCGGGTTTGGGCGACAGGCCCTTGGCCGCCAGTTCCGGCCGCCCCAGCGCCGCACACAGTTGTTTCATGAACGCGGGCTCCAGACTGCCCACCGAGAACCAGCGCCCATCGCGGGAACGGTAATAGTCGTAGAAACTGCCACCGTTGAGCAGCTGATTCTCCCTTCCCGGCTCCTCGCCACAGGCCAGATACCCGGCGCCGGCCATGGCGTTCAGGCTGAACACGCAGTCGGTCATGCTCACATCCAGATGCTGCCCCTGCCCGGTTTGCTGCCGGGCGATGACCGCCGCCAGTAGCCCGATCACCCCGTGCAACGAGCCACCGGCGATATCCGCCACTTGCATGCCCAACGGCAGCGGTCCGCTGTCGGCGTGGCCGGTGTAGCTCGCCAGCCCCGCCAGCGCCAGGTAATTGATGTCGTGGCCAGCGCGGTCCTTGTAGGGGCCGGTCTGGCCGTAACCGGTGATCGACACGTAGATCAGTTTCGGATTGATCGCCTTCAAGGCTTCATAACCCAGGCCCAATCGCTCCATCACACCGGGGCGGAACTGCTCCAGCACGATGTCGTAGTCCTGCAGCAACTGCTTGATCACCTCCAGCGCCTCGGGCTGCTTGAGGTCCAGCGCCAGGCTGCGCTTGTTGCGATTGAGGTAGGCGTGGCTGGCTGAAACTCCCTGATCGTGAGGCGGCAATACCCGCAGCAGGTCCATGCGCGTTGGCGATTCGATGCGCAGCACCTCGGCGCCCATGTCTGCCAACAACAACGAGGCGAGCGGCCCCGGCAGCAGTGTCGAGAAATCCAGAACCTTGAGGGATGCCAGTGGACCGAGCATGGGCGTTCTCCGTAAACGATGCCTCCAGACTAGGCAGCCGACGGCATTGCAGCAATCACCTTATGCGTCAGTTGCGCTGACCGTTACGCTCAAATCGCAGGCATGAAAAAACCCGCCGAAGCGGGTTTTTTCAGTGCAGCCGTCTTATTTGACGTTGGTTGGGGTTGCCCCTTCGACGTGGCCCAGAACATCGTCTTTAGGCTCGTCGGAGATACCGCGACCGCCAGAAGCCAGTTCCGCGTGCATCACGTCGGTGTCCAGTTCCTTGACCCACTTGGCGACAACCAGGGTGGCAACAGCGTTACCGACCAGGTTGGTCAGGGCACGGGCTTCGGACATGAAGCGGTCGATACCGAGGATCAGCGCCAGGCCGGCAACCGGCAGGTGGCCAACAGCGGACAAGGTGGCCGCCAACACGATGAAGCCACTACCGGTCACACCCGCAGCGCCTTTCGAGGACAGCAGCAACACCACCAGCAGGGTGATCTGGTGAGTGATGTCCATGTGGGTGTCGGTTGCTTGAGCAATAAACACCGCCGCCATGGTCAGGTAGATCGCCGTACCGTCGAGGTTGAACGAGTAACCGGTCGGGATCACCAGACCCACAACGGATTTCTGCGCGCCCAGGCGTTCCATCTTGATCAGCATGCGTGGCAGCACCGATTCCGAAGAAGAAGTACCCAGCACGATCAGCAGCTCTTCACGGATGTAGCGGATCACTTTCAGCACGCTGAAGCCGTGAGCGCGAGCGATACCGCCCAGTACGACCAGGATGAACAACAGGCAAGTGATGTAGAAGCAGGCCATCAACTGACCCAGTTGCACCAGCGAACCCACACCGTAGGCACCGATGGTGAACGCCATGGCACCGAAGGCACCCAGTGGCGCGAGCTTCATGATCATGTTGATGATGTTGAACATCACGTGGGCGAAGCGATCGATGAAGTCCAGGATCGGCTTGCCGTAGGCACCCAGGCGATGCAGGGCGAAACCGAAGATCACCGAGAACATCAGCACTTGCAGGATGTCGCCCGTGGCGAACGCGCCGACGATGGTGGACGGGATCACGTTCAGCAGGAAGCCAACGACGCTTTGATCAGCACCGGCCGCTACATAAGCAGCGACTTTGGAGGCATCCAGCGTAGTGACGTCGATGTGCATGCCGGCACCCGGCTGCACGATGTTGACCACCACCAGACCCACCAGCAAAGCGATGGTCGAAACGATTTCGAAGTACAGCAGCGCGTAACCGCCGGTCTTGCCGACCGACTTCATGTCCTGCATGCCCGCGATACCGCTGACGACGGTGCAGAAGATGATCGGGGCGATGATCATTTTGATCAGTTTGATGAACCCGTCACCCAGCGGCTTGAGGGCCACACCGGTCTGCGGGTAGAAGTGACCGAGCAGGATGCCGATGGCAATAGCAACGATCACCTGGAAATACAGGGATTTGTACAGTGGCTGACGAGTCGTCATTGCAAAGTTCCTCAAGAGTGCCCGGTGACAACATCCATCTGTTGCCAAAGACACTTCAATTGCGAACCCTCCTGCACTGGAGGGATTTGTTTTGTCGAGCTGCGCAACGGCAGGCATCTGCGGGTTGTATCGCAAGGCCCGTGCCACCTTCGTCAAATCGCCAGCAAGCCTTTTGACCTCAAGGGTTGCAGGTTTTTCTTTGTCACCAAACGGTTACCGCAAAGTGGCGGATTTCCGCCCATCGACCAAACCTCGTCCTGCAAATTGGCGGATATCCGCCTTGTTCATCATCAGGCACCACGGCTACCATCCGCCGTTCAATGGACGGACTTGCCTTCTATGCGCGAACGCACCATCGCCAGTCATTTCGCCCGTGCCGCCCTTGGTGGCGCACGCCGGCTGGGTTATGACTATTCAGAACTGTTGCAACAACTGGGGATCAGCCCCGAGTTGCTTGAGGAGCCACGTGCACGCATCGCGCCCGAGCAGTTCACCCGTTTGATCCAGGGACTGTGGTTGGCACTGGACGACGAATACCTGGGTTTCGGGCCGGTTCCGAGCAAAACCGGCAGCTTCGCGATGATGTGCCATGCGGTGATCCACTGCCGCACTCTGGAGAAAGCACTCCACCGCGGCTTATTATTTTATAGCTTATTCCCCGACAGCCCGCGTCTGACCCTGACCCGCGAAGACGACATGATTCGCCTGAGCCTCGACGATTCGCAATTCCGCGACCCGGACCACTTCCTCACCGAGAGCCAGCTGATGGTGTGGCATCGACTCGGCAGCTGGCTGATCGGCCAGCGCATTCGGCTGGAACAGGCGACGTTCAGCTACCCGAAACCCGAGCACGGCGCCGAATACGATTTGCTGTTCCCGTGCCCGATGGAGTTTTCCACGGATCAGAGCAGCCTGCTGTTTCACAGTCGCTACCTGAACATGCCACTGCTGCAGGACGAACGGACACTCAAACATTTCCTCGAACACTCCCCCGCCGACCTGTTGTCGCGCCCGGACGACGGCGACAGTTTGAGCAGCCAGCTGCGCCGATTGCTCAGCCGCGACAGTTCACGCTGGCCGGACCTGGAAGAGGTGGCCGCGCACCTGCACATCAGCCCGCAGACCTTGCGTCGGCATTTGCGGGAGGAAGGGTCGAGTTTTCAGGAATTGAAGGATCAGCTGCGGCGGGACATTGCGATTTATCACCTGGGGCGGGCGGATTTGTCGTTGCAACAGATTGCCGAGCAGCTGGGGTTTTCCGAGCCTTCGGCGTTTCACCGGGCGTTCAAGAAATGGACCGGGTTGACGCCGGGCGCTTACCGCGCCCAGGAGCAGCCCTCACCCTAACCCTCTCCCAGAGGTAGAGGGGACTGACCGAGTTGTTTTAAGAAATTCTGCGACCTGAAAGACCCCGTCGATTATGGATTCGGTGCAGGACTTTCAGGTCGCAGGATAGGCCGAACATCCCCCGATCAGTCCCCTCTCCCTCCGGGAGAGGGTTAGGGTGAGGGCTGAATCCGCTAGCCCTGTGGATCGATGTTATCCAGCGCCCGATTCACCGCTAGCTCCCCCAGCGTGATGATCTGCGCAATACCCAACAGCGAATTGCGACTCGCCCCCTCCATATGATCCGCCAGGTCCATGGTCATGACATTGGCCGAGGCCAGCGACTCGCACGCATGGGCCAACAGGGTTTCGGTATCGAGTTCCGGGTTGACGATGAACATGGTGCCGGGTGTGCGTGGGGTGGCTTTGATGTGGACGGCCGGGTTGAGGTAATGATCGAGGGTGCGGTCGGTGGCTTCGTTGAGTTTTTTGGACTCAGGGGTTTCGTGCGGGGAAACCGTGTCGGTTTCCGGGGGATTTGGGGTGATCTTGAACATTTGAAGCTCCTAGAGTGACGGAGCCGCTACGCATCGCTGCTAAACGAAAAAGGGGTGGCGGCTGTACGCGGGTTAGCAGACCAGGACTCTAGAACCCGGCGCACCGAAGTGCCCCACGCAAAGCCGCCATAACATCAACGGCGGACGCTGTACGTCTAGAGATGACCCGAGCTGCTAAACCCGATCGCTGATGGTCAGCGACAGGGAAACGATAGGGCCCCAGACCCAAGGCGCACAAGCCGGCGGATTCTGGCGTAGTCGTAGGCAGCGGCGCAAGGATGTGTAGCCTGAGTGAGTGTTTGGAGATGTGTTTTAAACACCGTCGTTCAAGATCAAGAGATCGCAGCCTCGTTTCACTCGACAGCTCCTACAGGCGCACGCCGAACCCTGTAGGAGCTGTCGAGTGAAACGAGGCTGCGATCTTTTCGGTCACGCACCGATCTCAAACCACCGGGAAATGAATCCGGAACGCCGCCCCGCCCATCGGCGAATCCCCCAGCGTCAACTTCGCGCTGTAGCTCTCAATGATGTCCTTCACCACTGCCAACCCAATCCCCTGCCCCGGATGCTGCCGATCCAGCCGCTCTCCCCTTTGCAGAATCCGCGCCCGCTGATCAGGTGGCACGCCCGGCCCATCATCCTCGACACACAACTCAATCCCGCTCAGGCTTTCACGCACGCTGATGCGTACTTCGCCGAGGCACAGGCGATAGGCGTTTTCCAGCAGGTTGCCCATCATTTCCAGCAACGCGCCCTGCTCGATCGGCACGTAACACTGCTCCGGCAGATCGAAGGCGACCCGCACGCGCTTGTCGCGGTAGACCTTGTCCAGGGTGTCGCACAGGCTTTGCAGCACCGGGCGCAGGCGTACCTGATGGCGTACCAGACCGCTTTTGCGCAGGCTGGCGCGTTGCAGTTGATAGCTGATCTGCTGGCTCATGCGTTCGATCTGGGTTTGCAGCACCCAGGCCTGATCGCGATCGGCCGGGCGCAGGGCCATGTCCTCGCTGACGCCTTGCAGCACGGTCAGCGGGGTTTTCAGGCTGTGGGCCAGGTCGTCGAGGGAATCGCGATAGCGGCTGCGTTGTTCGCGCTCGCTGTGCAGCAAGCGGTTGAGGGAGCCGGTCAGGCGCAGCAGTTCGCGCGGGTGTTGTTCGCTTAGGCTTTCGCGGGTGCCGCTTTCGATCTCGTCCAGCTCCTGACTGAGTCGGCGCAATGCTTGCAAACCCCAGGTCAAACCGATCCACAGCAACGCAAGCAACACCAGCAATGCGGCACCGAATCCGAGGTAGAGGTTTTCCCGCAGGCCTTCGAGGGTGGCTTCGTACTCACGCACCGGTTGCAGCGCGACGATGCTGAACGCCGCGCTCTTGCCGCCGAGCAGTTTGACTTCGACGTCGTAGACGAAGAATTCCTGACCATCGGCCTCGCGAATTCGGGCGAACTCGTTGCCGCGTCCGTCATAACGCGGTTTGTAGTTGATCTTCTCTTCGCGGGTGGCTTTCGAGCGCCACACCAAGTGAGCTTCGCGGTCGTAGATGTAGCCGAGCAAACGGCTGTCGGTCAGGTTGAAGCGCTCGTCGGGCAACTGCGCCGGCATTTGCAGGGTGTTATTTTCCACCCGGGCGGCGGAAATCAGCGTGGTGACGTCCGACGCCAGGCGCTGTTCGATCGAGTCCTGCAACGCCAGGCTGAACGCGCCCTGCATCGCCGGCAGCAACGCCAGCATGAACAACACCGCCAGGATCGTGGCGGCGAGCATCAAACGGACGCGAAGGGAACGAATCAAGTGCAGCGCTCATTGAACAGGTAGCCGAGGCCACGCACGGTATCGATCGGTTTGAAGCCGGCCGGGCCTTCGAGTTTGCGGCGCAGACGGCCGACCAACACTTCGATCACGTTCGGATCGCGCTCGTCGTCGTCCGGGTAGAGCTGTTCCATCAAGCGGTCCTTGGCCACCACTTGCTGGTGATGCCGCATCAGGTACTCGAGGATCCGATACTCGTAAGCGGTCAGCGCCAGCGGTTGTTCATCGAGGGACGCCTGTTTGCGATTGAGGTCCAGCAGCAACGGCCCGGCGACGATGGTCGACTGGGTGAAACCGCTGGAGCGGCGCAGCAAGGCATTCAGGCGCGCGTCGAGTTCTTCGAACTGGAACGGCTTGACCACGTAATCGTCGGCGCCGGCGGCGAGGCCTTCGACCTTGTCCTGCCAATTGCCGCGCGCGGTGAGGATCAGGATCGGGAAAGTCTTGCCGCGCGAGCGCAGCTGGCGGATCAGGTCGAGCCCGCCCATGCCCGGCAGGCCGAGGTCGATCACCGCCAGGTCATGGTTGTACTGCTCGGTCTGGTACAGCGCCTCTTCGGCATTGGCCACGGACTCGACCACGTGGCCGCTGTCCGTCAGGCGGGTTTGCAGGTGATGGCGCAACAGCGCTTCATCTTCGACGACCAGCAGTTTCATAACGCTCTCCCAGGCAAATCATCATCTCCAGAGGCACGTGCACCTCGATGGCTAACATGGCGACGCCGGATCAGCCGCTTGGGTTGATCCGGCTCAGGCCTTTCACGGAACGCTTCTTAGAAAGCGTAGTTCGCCGACAGGTAGGTCTGGGCGCTGCTGGTCAGGTCCAGCGAACCCTGTTTGCTGCCACCGCGTTCGCTCATCTCGGTGCTGGCGTTGCTGCGCAGGTAACGGTAACCCAGTTCCACCGAGGTGTTTTGCGAAACCTGTTGCAGCACACCCAATTGGCCGCCGATGGCGTAACCGATGTCGCTGTCGCGGCTGAAGCCTGGGGAATCCTGAGTCATTTTGGTCAACCCGGCCGTGGCGCCACCGAACAACTTGGTGCTGCCGCCCACCGGGTAGAACAGATCGTAGCTGCCCAGGAGGTTTTCCTGACGCAGTTTAATGCCATTGTGCGAGCCCGACACGTTGTCGTAAGTGGCGTAGTAGCGGCCCTGGCTGTTTTGCTGGCCCAGACGCACACCCCAGGTGTTGTCCTTGCCGATCACGCCGTCGGCGTTCGGGCTGTTGAGGTTGTCGTTCAGGGCGTGGGACTTTTTAACCTTGTCGCTGGTCTGTCCAAAAGTAAGGCTGGCGAAATTGTCGTTGGAAGCGAAAGCCGCGGTACTCGCGCTCAGGACAGTGAAAGCCAGAAGCAGTTTTTTGAAGCCAGTCATAGGGGCGTTCCTTATGCGCTATGTGCTATTTGGGTACGGGGCAAGGTTACTCACCCGGCCCTGAACTCCCCCTGAACGCACTCTGAACCTGAGCTGAATCAAATCGACTCGGCTGTTTTGATGACCCTTTGCAGGAGATCCGACCATGCGTGTTTTCCTCGCCCTCGTATTACTGGCCTTGAGCGGGCTCAGCCAAGCCGCGATCAAGACTCAGGAAATCCCCTATCAAAGTGCTGACGGCACCAAGATGATCGGTTACTTCGCCTATGACGACGCCATCAAAGGCGCACGCCCTGGCGTGGTGGTGGTGCACGAATGGTGGGGGCTCAACGAATACACCAAGCGTCGCGCCCGTGATCTCGCCGGCCTGGGTTACAGCGCGCTGGCCATCGACATGTATGGCGATGGCAAAAACACCGAGCATCCCAAGGACGCCATGGCCTTCATGCAGGCAGCGTTGAAAGACAGTGGCGCGGCGAGCGCGCGCTTTCAGGCCGGGCTCGATCTGCTGAAGAAACAGCCGCAAACCGATCCGGACAAAATCGCCGCTATCGGTTATTGCTTCGGCGGTGGCGTGGTGCTGAATGCGGCACGTCAGGGTTTGCCGCTGGCGGGCGTGGTGAGTTTTCACGGCGCGCTGGCGACCAAGACGCCTGCCACACCGGGTAGTGTGAAAGCGAAAATCCTTGTTGAACATGGGGCGATGGACAGCATGATCACGCCGGATAACGTGGCAGCGTTCAAGGCTGAGATGGACAAGGCTGGGGCTGACTATAAGTTCGTCAGCCTTGAAGGCGCCAAGCATGGGTTCAGCAACCCTGATGCGGATCGGTTGAGCCATGGCGATCATGCCGGGCCGGATATTGGCTACGACAAAGCGGCGGATGAAAAATCCTGGGCGGACATGCAGGCGTTCTTCAAAAAAATTTTTGGTTGATCAGGTAGACCGCGGCGCGGCCTTCGCGAGCAAGCCCGCTCCCACATTGGATTTGTGTCACGACGAAGATCCAATGTGGGAGCGGGCTTGCTCGCGAATGGCAACACCTCGGTCTAACGTCAAGACTACCCAGCCTGAGAGCAACCCGGCAAAATGCCCCACATGAATCGCGCCCCCGCCCTCCCCGTCTGCTGCACTCCACTCGATGCCCATTGGCCGCTGCCGTTTGCGCTGCCCGGTACGGTGCTGTTGAGCACTCACTTCGATACCTCGCAACTGGCCAGCGATGATTTCCAGCGCAGCGGCATCGAGCCGCCGCCCACCATCCAGCGTTCGGTCGCCAAGCGTCAGGCCGAGTTCCTCGCCGGGCGGGTTTGTGCTCGGGCGGCGTTGCAACAGTTGGAAGGGCTGAACTTTATCCCGGCCATCGGCGAAGACCGGGCACCGGTGTGGCCGACGCACATCACGGGCTCGATCACCCACAGCACCGGCCGGGCCTCGGCGATTGTCGCGAAGAAAACCCACTGGCGCGGCCTGGGGATGGACCTGGAAAACCTGCTCAACCCTGAACGGGCCGAGCGACTGGCCGGGGAAATCCTCACACCGCCCGAGTTGCAACGCATGACCGCTGGCCCTCGCGATCAACTGGCGATGCTGGTGACCCTGACGTTTTCGGTGAAGGAAAGCCTGTTCAAGGCGCTGTATCCGATCGTTCAGCAGCGCTTCTATTTTGAACATGCCGAAGTGCTGGAGTGGACCGAGAGCGGTGAAGTGCGGCTGCGGTTGCTGACTGATTTGTCCAGCGAGTGGCGCAATGGCACTGAGCTGGAGGCGCAGTTCGGGGTGGTGGATGGGCAGTTGTTGAGTCTGGTCAGCATCAAGGCCTGACATTTGTGGGGCCTGGGACGGCCTCTTCGCGAGCAAGCCCGCTCCCACATTGGATCTATGTCTCACGCAAATCCCCTGTGGGAGCGGGCTTGCTCGCGAAGGCGGTCCATCATTCACCACAAGCCTCAACGCTTCTCCTGATTCCTCGGCCAGCTCAGGCTGAAACACGCCCCGCCCAGGCTTTTGCTCTTGCTGATCAACGCCCGGCCATCATGCCAATGGATGATTCGCCGCACGATGGACAACCCCAACCCATGCCCACCGGAGGCGCGGGTGCGGCTGTCATCGAGGCGCAGGAACGGCGTGAAAATCTTCTCCCAGGCCGTTTCCGGCACACCCGGCCCGTCATCTTCGACATCCACTCGACAGCGCTGCTGCCCCACCTGATAGCTGACGGTCACCCGTGATTGAGCGTGGCGCATGGCGTTGCTCACCAGGTTCTGCAATGCCCGGTGCAGGTAGCGCGGCTCGGCCTCGACCCAGGCGTCGTCGTTGTCAGCGGCGGACAAACACAAACCGCGCTGCACCGTGACCTCGGCGCGTAACGGCGCCAGTTCTTCGATCACTTGATTGACCAACGCATCCAGATCGATCCGCTGAAAATTCAGCGCCGGTGAGCCCTGCTCCAGTCGTGCGTAGGTGAGCATCTCGTCCACCAATCGATCGAGATCCTCGATGTCGTGGTCCATGCCTTCACAGTATTTTTCCAACGCCTGCGGCGTGGTGGCCGAGCCGATCATTTCCAGACCAAAACGCAACCGCGCCACGGGTGTGCGCAGCTCATGAGACACGGCGCGCACCAGCTCACGCTGGATCGCCAGCAACTGCTGCAAGTGCTCGGCCATGCCGTTGAACGCCGAAGCCAGCCGTCCCACCGAGTCCGCGCCGCGTGCCGGCACGCGGGTTTCCAGGCTGCCCTTGGCGATGCGCGTGGCGGCCGCTTCCAGGCCACGCAAACGGCGCTCAAGTTGGCGCACCAACAAATAGACGATCAAGCCGATCAGGCTCAAACCCAGGGCGGCGATCAGCACCAGCCATTCCGGCGGATAAGGATTCATCTGATACAACGGGCCGATTTCCAGCACCCACGGCGTACCGACCATGCCGGCAAACACCCGGATCGAATCACCGCCCTTGCCCAGCGCCATCACCGTGTCGCCCTCGGACACCCGGCGACTCTGGTCCTCGTCCATGTCCGCCTGTTCGATCGTCACCAACCGCAAGTCGAAACCAAACCCTTTGTCGCGCTTCAACTGCGCCAGGCGCTCGGGTTGCTCGGCCACCGGGTAGCGCACCAGTTCGTCGGCCAACAGGTAAATAGTCGCCCGGGCCAGTTGTTCGCTGATCTGCTGGACTTCGCCGGTCAGCACCAACTGTTCCTTGTCACTGACCAGTCGATACACCTTCGCCGCGTGCGGACCGGTCTGTTCCACCAGCGCCTGACCGCGCAGCACGCGGGTGCGTTGGGTGAGGTCGAGGTCGGTTTGGGCAAAGGTCTTCAGCGCCAGAGGAATCCCCAGCAACCGCTCCCACACCAGCAAGGCACGGTGGCGCTCGGTTTCGTTCATCGGGTTCAGATTGTCGGCCATCAACGAGAACGTGCCGTGGGCGAGGCGTTCGCGGTATTGCTCGCCGCGCACCTGGTTGAGCAGGTGCAAGGCCAGCACGCCGAGTACGGCGACCAGAATCAGCGCCGCGCACATGCCACCGTAAATGCGCAGGAAGATAGAGTTCACAGCGTGCAGGCTTCCGGAACGAACAGATAACCTTTGCTGCGGATGGTCTTGATCAGCCGCGGATGCTCCGGGTCATCGCCGATTTTCGGGCGAATGCGCGAGATGCGCACGTCGATGGAACGGTCCTGGCCGTCATAGCCAATGCCACGCAGCGCGGTGAAAATCTCTTCCCGGGACAGGATGCGTCCGGCGTTGGCCACCAGCAGCCAGAGCAAGTCAAACTCTGCGCTGGTCAACTCGATGCCGTTGTCGTTCAGCCAGGCTTCGCGCAATGCGTTGTCGACCACCAAGGGACCGAACTGCAGACGCCGTTGTTTTTCCGGCGCCACTTCAGGGGCTTCACTGCGTCGCAACAGGGCCTGGATGCGCGCCAGCAGCAGACGTGGGCGAACCGGTTTGCACACGTAGTCGTCGGCGCCCAGGTCCAGGCCAAGAATCTGATCGGTGTCGTCGGTGCGGGCGGTGAGCATCAGGATCGGTCCGTCATACTTGTCGCGGACCTTGCGGCAGATGCTCAGGCCATCTTCGCCCGGCAACATCAGGTCGAGGATCACCAGGTCCGGTTTCTCCTTGATGATCCGTGCCGCGGCAAAGGCGCCGTTGCCCTCGATCGATACGCGCAGACCATTGGCTTCCAGGTAGTCGCGGGTCAGTTCGGCCAGACGCTGGTCGTCCTCGACAATCAATACCTGCCAGGCTTCTTGCTCCACGGTGACCTCTGCTTGCCAACAACACTTAATAAGGAAGGATCCGCCCGTCTTTTTGTAATGATTGGGGAGGATAAGAATGCATCTGCATTGGCCGATTGTATAAACGCCGCTCGCCAAGAACACAAGCCGGTAAATGCGTTCGGACAACGCGGTTTTTTGTGATAGGGTTCGCGCCCTTAAAAATCCAAATGACCGTTTTCAATCATTGAAAATCAGTGAAAAACGGTCCGCTCCAGCTAGGTCGCGGCCTACACGCTCGTTCTACGTTTCACACACAATTTACGCACAGGTTTATCCACAGGTAGTACGTTGCAACACCCTCCAAAACGCATTATCTTGTACCTCGGCGCGAAAAAAACCCTACATGTAGGGTTTTACGCCAAAAACAAAACACAAACCGGCCACCGATTTCAAGCGCTTTTATTGCCTCTTTCCGGTTGAACCAAACGTATTTTTGAAAGACCAAACCGCGCGTGCGGATGGCTACTGTTTTTGAGCCGAATACGGCGTTAACGGTACGGGTGTTGCAGTCGATTACTGTCACCCAAAAGGATCCCGGTTTCAGGTTCAAGGCCTGGGACCAAAGACTTCGGCATGGAAGCGGCGCCCCAATTGCCCCTTCCTGATCTGTCCCGAAGTTGGTATGCCCGGCCCCTCGCCGGTTGTAGTGCTTCAGGACGGAACGGTGGGCACCGTGATGGTGCCCAAACAAACATAGAGAATGTGGAGACAACCCCCCATGCAAACCGACACAACTCGCGAGAACCCGCAGGGCACCTTGCCGCAGGCCGCAGATTCGACTTCGGATCTGTCCGCCACCGCGCCTGGCCAACTGCGCGTGATCAAGCGTAACGGCACTGTCGTTCCTTACACCGATGACAAAATCACCGTCGCTATCACCAAAGCGTTTCTCGCAGTTGAGGGCGGCACCGCTGCCGCTTCGTCGCGAATCCACGACACCGTTGCCCGTCTGACCGAACAAGTCACCGCGACCTTCAAGCGTCGCATGCCTTCGGGCGGCACCATCCACATCGAAGAAATCCAGGACCAGGTCGAACTGGCCCTGATGCGTGCCGGCGAGCAGAAAGTGGCCCGCGACTACGTGATCTACCGTGACGGTCGTTCGAAAGAACGCGCTGCCCACGCACCGGCCGAAGAAGCAGTCAACGCTCACCCGTCGATCCGCATCACCCGCGCCGATGGCACCTTTGCTCCTCTGGACATGGGCCGCCTGAACACCATCGTCACTGAAGCGTGCGAAGGCCTTGCAGAAGTCGACGGCGACCTGATCCAGCGCGAAACCCTGAAAAACCTGTACGACGGCGTGGCCCTGACCGACGTCAACACCGCGTTGGTGATGACCGCCCGTACCTTGGTTGAGCGTGAGCCGAACTACTCGTTCGTGACCGCTCGCCTGCTGATGGACACCCTGCGTGCCGAAGGCCTGAGCTTCCTGGAAGTCGCCGAAAGCGCGACCCACCACGAAATGGTCGACCTGTACGCCAAGGCCTTGCCTGCGTACATCGCCAAAGGTATCGAATTCGAATTGCTGAACCCGATCCTGGCGACCTTCGACCTGGAAAAACTCGGCAAGGCGATCAACCACGAGCGCGATCAGCAGTTCACGTACCTGGGCCTGCAAACCCTGTACGACCGTTACTTTATCCACAAGGACGGTATCCGCTTCGAACTGCCGCAAATCTTCTTCATGCGCGTGGCCATGGGCCTGGCGATCGAAGAGAAGAACAAAGAAGACCGTGCGATCGAGTTCTACAACCTGCTGTCGTCCTTCGACTACATGTCGTCGACCCCGACCCTGTTCAACGCCGGTACTCTGCGTCCACAGCTGTCGAGCTGCTACCTGACCACCGTGCCGGATGACCTGTCGGGCATCTACCACGCGATCCACGACAACGCCATGTTGTCGAAATTCGCGGGCGGCCTGGGCAACGACTGGACTCCGGTTCGTGCACTCGGTTCGTACATCAAGGGCACCAACGGCAAATCCCAGGGCGTTGTTCCGTTCCTGAAAGTAGTGAACGACACCGCCGTTGCCGTTAACCAGGGTGGCAAGCGCAAAGGCGCTGTGTGTGCCTACCTGGAAACCTGGCACATGGACATCGAAGAGTTCATCGAGCTGCGCAAGAACACCGGTGATGATCGTCGTCGTACCCACGACATGAACACTGCCAACTGGATCCCTGACCTGTTCATGAAGCGCGTCTTCGATGACGGCAAGTGGACCCTGTTCTCGCCGTCCGAAGTGCCGGACCTGCACGACCTGACCGGCAAGGCTTTCGAAGAGCGTTACGAGTACTACGAAGCCCTGTCCGAGTACCCGGGCAAGATCAAGCTGTTCAAGACCATCCAGGCCAAAGACCTGTGGCGCAAAATGCTGTCCATGCTGTTTGAAACCGGCCACCCATGGCTGACCTTCAAAGACCCGTGCAACCTGCGTAGCCCGCAGCAGCACGTCGGCGTGGTTCACAGCTCGAACCTGTGCACCGAGATCACCTTGAACACCAACAAGGACGAGATCGCCGTTTGCAACCTGGGCTCGATCAACCTGCCGAACCACATCACCAACGGCAAGCTGGACACCGCCAAGCTGGAACGCACCGTGAACACCGCCGTTCGCATGCTCGATAACGTTATCGACATCAACTACTACTCGGTGCCGCAAGCGAAGAACTCCAACTTCAAGCACCGTCCGGTCGGTCTGGGCATCATGGGCTTCCAGGACGCTCTGTACCTGCAGCACATCCCTTACGGTTCCGACGCTGCCGTCGAGTTCGCCGACAAGTCGATGGAAGCGGTCAGCTACTACGCGATCCAGGCTTCCTGCGACCTGGCCGACGAGCGCGGTGCCTACGAGACGTTCCAGGGTTCGCTGTGGTCCAAAGGCATCCTGCCGCTGGATTCGCAACAGATCCTGATCGAGCAACGTGGCCAGAAGTACATCGACGTTGACCTGAACGAATCCCTGGACTGGGCACCGGTTCGTGCCCGCGTTCAGAAAGGCATTCGTAACTCCAACATCATGGCCATCGCACCGACCGCGACCATCGCCAACATCACTGGCGTATCGCAGTCGATCGAACCGACCTACCAGAACCTCTACGTGAAATCGAACCTGTCGGGCGAATTCACCGTGATCAACCCGTACCTGGTTCGCGACCTGAAAGCTCGCGGTCTGTGGGACTCGGTCATGATCAACGACCTGAAGTACTACGACGGTTCGGTGCAACAGATCGAGCGCATCCCGCAAGAACTCAAAGAGCTCTACGCGACTGCCTTCGAAGTGGACACCAAGTGGATCGTTGACGCGGCAAGCCGTCGTCAGAAGTGGATCGACCAGGCTCAGTCGCTGAACCTGTACATCGCTGGCGCATCGGGCAAGAAGCTGGACGTGACCTACCGCATGGCCTGGTACCGTGGTCTGAAAACCACTTACTACCTCCGTGCCCTGGCTGCGACCAGCACCGAGAAGTCGACCATCAACACCGGCAAGCTGAACGCTGTTTCCAGCGGCGGCAACCACGGTGAAGATTCGGTCCTGGCAGCGCCTGCCGGCCCTGCTCCAGTGCCGAAGGCTTGCGCCATCGACGAGCCGGATTGCGAAGCTTGCCAATAAGCTGAGCCGGTAGGCGCTAAAAGGCGCTTACCTGGATAACCCCCGATCGGTCCTCTGGATTGTCGGGGGTTTTCTTTTGCCTGCCTTTCAAGATCAAAAGATCGCAGCCTCGTTTCACTCGACAGCTCCTACAGGGGACCGCTATTTCCTGTAGGAGCTGTCGAGTGAAACGAGGCTGCGATCTTTTTGCCAGCCATAAAAAAGCCCCTCTTGCGAGGGGCTCTTTATGCAGCGCTATCCAGCATCAGGTCATCTGAATGATGGTCTGCATGATGGTGCTTTGGGTGGAGATGGTCTTGGCGTTCGCCTGGTAGTTGCTCTGCGCCTTGATCAGGTCGACCAGTTCATTGGTCAGGTTGACGTTGGACTCTTCCAGGGAGTTGGAGGCGATCGAACCCAGGGTGCCGGTTTCCGGCGCATCGTAGCCCGGGATACCCGACGCGTAGGTTTCTTTCCAGCTGGTGCCACCGACTGGCTGCAGACCTTGCTCGTTGGTGAAGCTGGCAAGGGAGATCTGGCCGATAGGCTTGGTCTGATTGTTGCTGAAGTTAGCCAGCAACACACCGCTTCCGTCGATGGTGAGGTTGGTGATCTGGCCAGTGGCGTAACCGTTCTGGGAAGGAATCGAACGCGCGGTATCGGCGTTGAACTGGGTGGTGTTGGCCATGGAGATGGTTACACCCGCCGGGTCGGCGGCGGCGCCGTTGGCTTTCCAGACGCCGGCGGTCACGGTGCCCGGAACCCAGCCGGTAATCTTCAGATCGCTGCTGATGGTCGGGCCGGGCGGAGTGCTGACCTGGAGCAACTTGCCTGACGTGTCGAACGTCATGGTCGAAGGGACCGGAGCCGTAGCGGCAACAGCAGGGTCGCTGCCATCCGGGTTGCGACCATCGATCAGGGTGTAGGTATCCCACGTGTTGGCCCCAGTTTTGACCATGTATTGATCCATGGTGTGCTGGTTGCCCTGAGTGTCGAAAATCGGGGTACTGAACTGCTTGGTGAAGGTGGCGGACTTGGTCGGATCGAACTTGTTGGTCAGAACCGCCTGGTCGATTATGTCAGCCGAAGAGTTCAGGTTGATCGTCGACGACACGGTGGTGGTGGTTTTCGGCGCCAGGTTGGAGGTGTCAATGCGCAGGTCGGTCAACACACCGTTCTGAATCTTGCCATTGGCATCCACACCGTAGCCCTGCAGACGCGAAGTGCCGTCGGTGTTAGTGACGTAACCGTCCTTGTCGACCTTGAACGTACCGGCACGGGTGTAGGACAGCGAACCGCTGTTGCTCAGTACGAAGAAGCCGGAACCGTTGATGCCCATGTCCAGCACGTTACCGGTGTTGTTGATGTCGCCCTGGGTGAACTGTTGAGAAACGTTGGCCAGACGTACACCGTTACCGGTGGTCTTGTTACCGGACCCCAGCTTGCTTGCCGAGTACACGTCTTCGAATTCTGCACGGGACGATTTGAAACCGGTGGTCGCGACGTTGGCGATGTTGTTGCCAGTCACGTCCAGTTGTTTGTTGGCTGCATAGAGACCGCTAAGGCCGATATTGAAAGACATATTCCACTCCTTTGTGCCGTGTTAGTCGGCTCTACATACCAATGGTTTGTACTTTGGACAGGGCGATGCTGCCCAGCCCGGCCAGGTTCAACATCAACTCACCGCCGGTCTGGCTGATGGTCACGCTGTTGACGGTCGCCGGCAGATTGGTGATCAGCGCTACGGCCTGACCATCGATGGTGCTCGAAGCCGAGAAGTTGTAAGTGCCCGACGCAACCGTTTCGCCCGCATCGTTCTTGCCATCCCAGATGAAGCTGGCATTGCCGGCGGACTGAGCCCCCATGTCGATGGTGCGAACGGTTTTGCCGTCCGTGTCGGTGATCTTCAAGGTGGTACCGGGCACTGAAGCTGGAATCACTACCGTACCGGTCATGTTCTTCGAGGTATCGACCACGGCTTTGCTGCCCGGCGCGATGACCGAACGTCCCACCAGCGACGAGGCCTGCAACGCCTGAGACGAGTTGTAGTTGCTGGCAATGCCCGACACGGTATCGTTGAGCGTGGTGATGCCTTCCAGGCTACTGAACTGCGCCAACTGGGCGACGAACTCGCCATTGTCCTGTGGCTCCAGCGGGTTCTGGTTTTTCAGTTGCGTTACCAGCAACTGCAGGAATGCGTCCTTGCCCAAGGCCTTGTTGCCAGTGGCGCTGTTCGTCGCCGACGCCAGGCCATCCGTCGTGGTGCTGGTCTTGATCGAGGAGTTGGCCAGGATGTCCTTGAGGCTCAAACTGCTGGTGGTATCGGTAACACTCATCTGAGTCGCCCCTTATCACTGACCGAGGGTCAGGACCTTCTGCATCATGGTTTTGGCGGTGTTCATCATTTCGGCGTTGGTCTGGAACGAACGGCTCGCGGAAATCATGTCAGCCATTTCTTCCACCACGTTGACGTTCGGGTAGTAGACGTAGCCCTTGGCGTCGGCCGCCGGATGGTTCGGCTCGTAGCGCGCCTCAAGGTTGCTCTGGTCTTCGACCACGCCCAGCACTTGCACGCCTTGACCGGCCGCGTCCTGGTTCTGGAACAGCGAATCGCTGCCGCCGCTCTGGCCGCCCTGGAACATGGTGGCGAATACCGGATGCCGTGCACGGTAGGTCTGGTCGATGCTCGACGAGACGGTCTCGGCGTTGGCGATGTTACTGGCGACGGTGTTCAAGCGAGTGGTCTGGGCACTCATGCCGCTACCGGCAATGTTGAAAACACTGGATAGAGACATGACTTACTCTCCGCGCAAGGCTGATACCAGCCCTTTGAATTTGCTGTTGAGCAGGGTGAAGCTGGCCTGGAAGTTGACCGCGTTTTCCGCGTAGTTCGACTGTTCCAGCTGGGCGTCCACGGTGTTCTGGTCGATCGACGGTTGCATCGGCGTGCGATACAGCAGCGACTCGTCGCCATTACCCAGGCCTTCGGCTTCGATATGACGGCTGTTGGTCATGTTCAAGGCGAAAGTGCCGCTCTTGGTCTTCTCGTTCTGCTCGGCGAGCACTTTCGAGAAGTCCAGATCCCGAGCCTTGTAGTTCGGGGTGTCGGCGTTGGCGATGTTGTTGGCCAGGACTTCGGCACGCTGAGCGCGGAAGCCCAGGGCTTGTTCGTGGATACCGAGCGCTTTATCGAAGCTGATGCTCATGTCGGAAACCTTCGGGTGACCTGATTTTTCGTAACAGGGACATAGCAAGCGTCGTGCCAATTGAAAAAAGGCCGTAAAACGGGGCTTTGCGGGCAGTGGCAACGTGGCAATGCCAGAAAAGCGGCAACTGATTTCCGCCGCCTGCCGCTTTTCTGCCGCTTTCCTGAATCGCGCGCCGCTCCTACGTGATGCAAAAGCGCCAGGCATAAAAAAGGAGCCCCGAAGGGCTCCCGTTTTTATGCCTGGCGCTTTTGCATCACTTCGCCTGGTAAATGATCCCCGGGCTGCACTGGACCATCTGGTAATGATCCGGCAAACCGTTCAGCGCCTCGGAAGCACCAAGGAACAGATAACCGCCTGGCTTCAACGTGCTGTGAATGCGCAACAGGATGTCCTTCTTCACCTCGGCGGAGAAGTAGATCAGCACGTTGCGGCAAAACACGATGTCGAACTTGCCGAGGCTCGCGTAGCTGTCCAGCAGGTTGAACGAGCGAAACTCCACCCGGCTCTTGATCGGTGCCTTGATTGCCCAGCGCCCCGGCCCTTTCGGGTCGAAGTAACGTTGAAGGCGCTCGGGCGACAGGCCACGGCCGATGGCCAGGCTGTCGTACTCGCCGGTCTTGCAGTTGGTCAGCATGGTACCGGACAGGTCAGTGGCAACGATCTGCACGCCCATCTTCAACTGGCCCATGTTCACGCGCTCGAACTCATCGATCGACATCGACAGCGAATACGGTTCCTGACCCGACGAGCAGGCCGCCGACCAGATCCGCAGACGCTGGCCAGGGGCAGCCTTGATCGCTGCGGGCAGCACCTTGTTCTTCAAGACTTCAAACGGATAGGTGTCACGAAACCACAGGGTTTCGTTGGTGGTCATGGCATCCACCACCATCTCGCGCAAACCGCTGCGCGGCTGGGTCTGGATGCGCTGGACCAGCTCACCCAGGGACTTGATGCCTTGCTGTTCCATCAGTTTGTTGAGACGGCTCGAGACCAGGTACTGCTTGTTTTCACCGAGCAAAATGCCACAGGCTTTTTCCAGGAAGACCCGGAACTGTTCGAAATCCAAATTACCCGTAGACAAAGATGCCGCCTCTTAAATCGTATTAACCGTTAGGGGCAAAAGGCCCCTAGCTGATGTCTGCTGCTTTGATCCGGTTGACTACCCGGGATGCCAGGTCATCAGGACGGAATTTGGCAAGGAAGTCATCGGCACCGACCTTCTTGACCATCGCCTGATTGAATACACCCGACAACGAAGTATGCAGGATGATGTGAAGTTTTTGCATGCGAGGGTCGTTGCGGATCTCGGCCGTGAGGGTGTACCCGTCCATCTCCGGCATCTCGATGTCGGAAATCATCATCAGGAACTCTTCTTCCGGCTTCTTGCCCTCGTCGACCAGCTTGCGCAGGTAATCCAGCGCTTGCCGACCGTCGTTCAACGCCACCACTTCGACACCGACCGTCTGCAGGCAACGGGTCACCTGCTTGCGCGCCACCGACGAGTCATCGACCGTCAGTACTCGCAAAGAGAGCGCCTTGTGCTGGGTTTCGACATCCACCACGCCAACGGAAATCGCTTCCGGTGTCGGCGCTACTTCCGCCAGCACTTTCTCGACGTCGATGATTTCGACTAACTGATTGTCGACCCGAGTCACAGCCGTCAGGTAATGATCGCGTCCCGTGCCCTTGGGTGGCGGATGAATCTCCTCCCAATTCATGTTGACGATGCGTTCCACTGACCGCACCAGGAAACCCTGGGTCTTGGTGTTGTACTCCGTGATGATCACGAAGGGATTGCTTTGATCCTTCAGCGCACCGGAACCGGTCGCCATGGCCAGATCAAGAATCGGAATGGTCGCCCCCCGAATATTTGCCACACCGCACACGACAGGACTGGATTTTGGCATCAGCGTCAGTTTGGGGCATTGCAGCACCTCCCGAACCTTGAACACGTTGATCCCATACAACTGCTGGCCGTCGAGACGGAACAACAACAGCTCAAGGCGATTCTGCCCTACCAGTTGCGTGCGCTGGTTTACCGCATCCATTACACCAGCCATGCACAGACTCCTACACCAACGCTTAAGTGTGTTGCGACGCGCATTCATCACTAAACGGCACGGCGCTTGCTTTTTAACTCTTATGAACACAGAACCGACATTTTTCCGACGCCTGACATCAAACGCCCGCAGATTGCTTTGCGCGGTGTCGGCCGTCTGCCTGTTCAACGCTGGCTGCCCTGCCCTTGCTGACGCGGTTACCTTGCCTGACATGCTTATCGGCGTCACTCAGGGCTTTCTTGAATTCACCGTAGAAGACTATCTGGCGACCAGTCAAACGGAAGGCCGCTACGAGATCGAGGTCAAGCAGCTCGATCCGCGGCTGCGCATGCCCATGTGCGACAAGGAATTGACAGCCACGCTTGAGAGTCCGGCAAGGCCGCTGGGGCGGGTTACCGTCAAGGTTGCTTGCGAAGGCACGTCCCCCTGGACCGTCTTCGTACCCGCTCAAGTGCGCCTGTTTCGCGACATTGTGACCACCACCCGCCCGCTGCGACGCACCGGTATCGTCGAGCCTCAGGATGTGACCTTGCGCGAGCGTGACATCAGTCTGATCAGCCAGGGTTACCTGACTTCCGTCGACCAGGCGATCGGGCAGAAACTTACCCGACCAATGGTCGCCGACCAGGTCATGACCCTGGTGCACATGGAACAGGCAGAAGTCATCACCAAGGGCGACCAGGTGGTGATTACCGCCCGCAGTGGAACGCTCAGCGTGCGCATGCCGGGTGAAGCGCTGTCAAACGGCGGCTTACGCGAACAGATTCGGGTGAAAAACCTCAACTCCCAGCGGGTCATCAAGGCGTTAGTCACCGCGCCCGGTCAGGTGGAAGTGGCCATGTAGAACACTGGCGCGCCACCCGACTGTTCCCTAGACTGTGCCCTATGCAGGGCAAGCGCTGACGCGCGCAAGCTCATTGATAATTGAGCCTAAAGTTTTTCCGGGTATGGCCGAAAACATGGCAAGCGTCCAAATACCCAGAGGTTTTTTGTCATGGTCATCGATTTCAGCCGTTTAAACAGTTCCTCGTCACTTACCGGTAGTACACGTACCAGCACCGCGAAGGAAACCGCCGAAGCCGGCAAACCCGCACCGCTGAATACCCCGGCCGAACAGGCCAGTACCGTCAAAAGCGGGGAATCGGTACATCTCAGCAATGAGGCTCAACAGTTGCAGAAGGTCACTGACAAGCTGCGCGATCAGCCTGCCGTCGACAACGCCCGCGTGGCCGAGTTGAAAGCAGCGATTGCCGATGGCAGCTACAAAGTCGACAGCAACCGTGTAGCCAGCAAACTGCTCAACTTCGAAGCCCAGCGCTAGGCCAAGGCCTGCGCCAGGCTTTTGGACGCTTAAAACCCAAGGCCAGCCATGCACGACACTAATTTACTGCAACTGATCACCGACGATTTCGCTCCAGCACAGCACTTGCTGGAGTTACTGCAAACCGAGTCCCTCGCCTTGCACGGTCGCGACATGCCACTGCTCGAAGAGATTCTGGCGCAGAAACAGGCATTGATCATTTTGCTCGATCAGCATGGCCGCAAGCGCAGTGAAATCCTCGCCAGCCTCAACCTGCCAACCAATCGCAACGGCCTGGAGCAACTTGCCAGCCATTCGAGCATTGGCGATCAGCTGTTGGAACAGAGCGATGTATTGACCGATCTTCTGGCTCAGTGCCAGGCGACCAACGTCAAGAATGGCCAGTCGATCCTGGTGCAACAGGCCGCGACGGCCAATCAGCTGAAAATCCTCAACGGCGGCGAGCCGCCAGCGCTCTATGATGCACGCGGATCAACCTCCATGCTTGCGAAGCCACGCCCGCTCAGTCAGGCTTGAGCCTGCTGAAAAGCGCGCACTATCAAGACGCGCAACATGCTGGCAATATGCTGGCCAGCCGTAGTCATATTTTGTCTGGAGATTGATGAACCGTGTTCAATGCCTTAAGCGCGGAAGATGCTCCGCAGCCACCCAAGGTGCTCACCACGCCGTTGGAGATCTCCGGCAACCTGCGCCAGCTGCAAGACAGCCATGATCCGCTGATCATCACGTTCCATGAGCGCAGCCAGCGCTTCCAGAGTTATCTGGTGGACATTGACCGTGACAGCAACATGATTGCCCTGGACGAAATGATTCCCCGCGACGGTGAACGCTTCCTGCTCGCCGGCGAACCATTCAAGGTCGAAGGCTTCCACGACGGCGTACGTATTGCCTGGGAAAGCAACGGCCCGTTGACCATCGACGAATCCGGAGGTGGTCGCTGCTACCGTGGCGCCCTGCCCGCCGAGGTGGTTTACCACCAGCGTCGTAATGCATTCCGCGCAGCATTGAAGCTGGCACAACTGGTCAACGTCGATCTGGGTGGTGAAAAGCTCAAGTCGCCGATCAGCGGCAAACTACTGGACATCTCCGCCACCGGCTGCAAGTTGCGCTTCGAAGGCGACATCACGGGCAGCCTGCAACTGGGCCAGGTCTATGACCGCTTCATCGCCGCCCTGCCCTTTGGCAACATGACGGCACCCGTCGAGCTGCGTTACCTGCACTTCGAAGAAAGGATCTCCACCACCTTCGCCGGCGTACGCTTTCACAACATGAGCGGGCTGGTGCAGCGGCAGGTCGAGCGGTTCGTCTATCAGCTTCAGCGCGAAGCGCGGCGCTTCGACAAAGACGACATGTAATAAGACGCTTCAATAGAAAACGGGCAGTCCCTTGCGGTGACTGCCCGTTTTTTTATGCGTTGTTTTTATGCTTAAGGCCTGGCCTCGGTAAAACTTTGCTCGCGAGGTGCATCAGGGTCTTCGGGCGGCGGATCGGTTTCGGGCTCTGATTCGGGTTCCACGTCCGGCTCAGGGTTGATCGGGTTCTGCATCTGTTCCTGAACCACCTGCTCATCGACACGCGGGTCAAGGCAAGCCACCAACGGCGAACTCGACATACTGTCCGGCATGGCGACGTGATGCAGCGGCGCATCGTCCACCACATGCAGGTTAGTCACCGCTTTCGGACGAATCCGCCACACCAGTACCAACGCGAAGAAACTGAAGAAGGCATAGAGCATGTGGCTGCCGAACAGCTTCATCAGCACCCCGGCCACCAACGGTCCGATACTGGCGCCGACACCGTAGGTCACCAACAGCATCGCTGTCAGGGACACCCGGCGATCACCCTCGACGTGGTCGTTGGAGAATGCCACCGCCAGCGGATACAGGCAGAACATCACCAGCGAACAGCAGAACCCGGTGATAAACAAAATCTCCAGCGGTACCTGCTGCATAATTGCCAGCGGCAACGCGGTAAGCGCCAGGACCAGCGCAATACAGCGGATCAACAGCGCCCGGTCATAACGGTCGGACAGCCAGCCCAACGGCCATTGCACCAGCAACCCCGCAAAAATGCAGCTACCCATGAACAGACCGACCTGCTCCGTGGACAACCCCTGCTGTGAGGCATACAGCGGTGCCAGACCGTAGAACGAACCAATGATCAGCCCCGCCCCCAGCACCGTGCTCAACGACTGCGGCACACGCTTGATGAAGAACCGCGGCTCCATCGGGGCCGGGTGCAATGGCGCCGGGTGAATCCGCCGGGTCAGGGCCACCGGCACCAGGCACAGCGCGAAGCACAAGGCGACCAGCATCAGCAGTTCAAGGCCCAGGCCCGGGTGCATGACCAGAATCAACTGACCCAGCACCAACCCCAGGTACGAGGCGATCATGTAGCCGCTGAACACCGTTCCGCGCTGCGAGGCTTCGGCCTGCTCATTGAGCCAGCTTTCGATGACCATGTATTGGCACATCATGCCGAGGCCGACGATCACCCGCAGGAAGATCCAGGCAGGCAACCAGTCCACCAGGCCATGGCCCAGCACCGCCGCGCCGACAATCCCGGCGCAGGCCGAATAGGCGCGAATGTGCCCGACCCGGGCAATCAGCCGGTGGCCGATCTTGCCACCCAGCACCAGGCCGCAATAGTTGGCCGCCATCAACGCACCGACCCACAGGCTGTCGACGTGATCGGCGGCCAGGCGCAAGGCCAGGTAAGTACTCAACAGGCCAGAGCCGATCAACATCATCAGCGAGGCAAAATAAAGCGCTCGAAAGGGTTTCCAGATTTGGCGCATCGGCGTTCCGAGCGGCTCCTTGCAGTGAGTTTCAGGCTACCGACAAACGATAGCCTGATGTCGACGGATCGTCAGGCCTGGGCCGCTAAAACACGCCGCTCCCAGGGAGTAATTTCATCAATGAAGCTGGTCAACTCCATGGTCTTCGAGGCGATGTAGCCTTCGATGAACTCCTTGCCGAACAGTTCCTTCGCCAATTGGCTACGTTTCAGACGCTCAAGAGCCGCATGCAAGGTACACGGCAACGAAAGATTGTCCGGCACTTCGAATTCACCCTGGATCGGCTCACTCGGCTCCAGTTTGTGTTCAATGCCATACAACCCTGCGGCAAGGCTGGCGGCGATCGCCAGATAAGGATTTGCATCAGCCCCCGGCAAACGGTTCTCGACCCGACGAGCGGCGGGCGGACTGGCCGGAATACGCAATCCGGCCGCCCGGTTGTCGTGGGACCAGCAGGCATTATTCGGCGATGCGTAGGGATGGCACAAGCGCTGATACGAGTTCACGTTCGGTGCGAACAACGCGGTGAAATCCGCCATGCCGGCCTGCTGACCCGCGATGAAATGACGGAAGGTCGCGGTCGGCTCACCAGCCTTGTCGCTGAACACGTTACGCCCGCTGCCGATCTCGATGATGCTCTGGTGAATATGCATCGAACTGCCCGGCGTGTGCGCCAGCGGCTTGGCCATGCAAACCACGGTCAGGCCATGCTTGAGCGCGACTTCTTTGAGCAGATGTTTGAACAGGAGTGTCTGGTCGGCCAGCAGCAGTGGGTCGCCGTGCAGCAGGTTGATCTCGAACTGGCTGACGCCCATCTCGTGCATGAAGGTATCGCGCGGCAAGCCCAGGGCCGCCATGCAGGCGTAGACCTCACTGAAGAACGGCCGCAAACCATTATTGGAACTGATACTGAACGCCGATTGACCGTCCTCGCGACGACCGTCCAGGCCCAGCGGCGGCTGGAACGGTTGAGTCGGGTCGGTGTTGGGTGCAAAGACAAAAAATTCCAGCTCGGTGGCCACCACCGGCGCAAGGCCGAGGGCCGCGTAACGCGCGATCACGGCTTTGAGTTGGCCGCGGGTCGACAGAGACGAGCTTTCGCCAGTCAGCTCGTCCGCATCGCAAATGGCCAAGGCTCGCGGCTGCGTGCTCCATGGCAAGCGATGGATCTGTGCAGGGTCGGGCACCAGCGCCAGGTCGCCATCATCACTGCCGTAAAAGCGCGCTGGCGGATATCCGCCCATGATGCATTGCAGCAGCACCCCCCGCGCCATCTGCAAACGCCGCCCCTCGAGAAAGCCTTCGGCAGTCATTACCTTGCCACGGGGTACGCCATTCAGATCCGGCGTGACACATTCAATCTCATCAATGCCCGTCAATCGCTGTGCGAGTGAGCGATGGCCATCGGTTGTCATGACGCAATCCTTTGTTGTTGTGCGAGCCGCGAACGGCGACCCGTACAAAATAGGCTCCGCCTGTTCGGAATATCAAGCAACGGCCAACAAAAAGAACCGGTCAGGGCAGATAGAGGCTGAACACCCCGCCACCCAGCGGGCCGCCATTGCTGATTTCGGTGCGTCCGCCCACGCCATTGCGTTGATGAAGTGCTGCAATCCGCCCGGCAAAATACAGACCCAGGCCAGTACTTCCGCTGCTGTGGTTGATGCCCTGCACGTAATCGGCCTGACGCTCGATCATCTCCGGAGGATAACCTTCGCCATCGTCGTTGACGGTCAGCACCAGTTGCCCCGCTTCATCGCTGACGCTGATCAACACCGCGTGGCGGGCATAACGAATGGCGTTGTTGATGCTGTTGCCCAGCACCGAAGCAATCAGCTCCCGGTCGAAGAAACCCAGAGGGCTCAACGGATCCACTTCATAGGTCGCCATGATGCCGCGACTGGCAAACACGTCCTGGTGGCAGGCCAATTGCGCTTCGATGAAATCATCCAGTTCATGGTAGGCCGGTTGCAACGGCATCTGGTTGACCCCGAGTTTGTACAGCCCCAGCAACTGCACCAGCATGCCATTAAGGTGAGCGAATTCGAATTCGATCACGCCCTGCTCCGGAGTGTGCTGCTGCGGATCCGGCAAGCGCGCCAGCCATTGGCTGTGGGCCTGCATCAGCATGGCCAGGGAGTTCTTCATGTCGTGCACGGTGGAGGCAATCACCGTGGAAAAATCGAGTGCCTGTTCGCTGTCGTTCATTCGCCAAACGCCTTGCTTCGCAACTTCTGATAACGGGGAAAACGCGCATCGGAGTCGGGCATCAGGCCGACCATTTTCAGGCACGTCCGACATTCCTCCAGCTCCGCCGAAGGGACACTGGTGTCGGTGCCGTGCAGCAGCGACTGGGCCATGTTCAGCGCGATGCTGATGTTCTTGGGTTGCAGCGCCAGGGCTTTGCGGAACACCTGCCGCGCCTCCACCAGGTTGCCGGTCTTGTACACCCGCACGCCCTGACGGTTGAGGTCCGCAGCGGCGTTGCCGGAGTTGAGAATGGTCGGATCGTCGGTCAACTTGGCGATGCCCTTCATCACCGTCGGGTCGTCGCCGTAGATTTCCGCGCAGTTTTTCAACATCGAGGCACCGGCGTTGGCCTGCCCGAGCATTTGCAGTTGCTTGGCCACCAGCAGCGCCGCTTCGGCGCTCATGAACTGTTCCATGCCATCGAGGCGCATCATCGCCTGCTCGGTGAGCTTCTCGGCAGTTTCGGCATCGTTGAGCAGCAGGCTGGTGGCTTTCATCAATCGCGCACGAATCTGCAGACCCGGGTCGGAAGGGTTTTCCTTGGCCACCGCACTCAGCGTCGTGTTGATTTCCAGTCGAGTCCGGGTATCCAGGCCTTTTTCGCTGCCTTTACTGATCAAGGCATGGGCCAGGCCAAGGTTGCTCTCCGCATCCTTGAAACGTGACTGCGCGCCCTGCGCCACCGCCTGGCGATAGGCTTTGGAGGCGGTGTCGAAATCTTCGTTGGCCATCGCCAACTTGCCCAGCTGCGCTTGCCGACGCACCGCCAGCGGCGACAAGCGGATCGCCTCTTCCAGCACATTCTGGGCCGCCTTGGTGTCGCCTTCAGCGACCAGTACATCGGCCATGCCGTCGTAGAGCGACGGCATCATCGGGAACACTTTCAGGGCTTTTTCATACACGCCTTTGGCCTGAGCGACCTGACCACGCTTGAACAGCAACTTGCCCAACCCGGCGAACGCCCACGGCAAAGGCCGATCAGCAATGATGCCGTCGTAGAGACGCTCCAGCGCCTCGTTCTGATTCAGGTCGCGCAAGGCATCGGCGCGGTAGCGCAGGCACAACGGCGAGTAGCGGATGTCTTGCTTGCACAGGGCGATGCAGGCATTGAGCACTTCAACCGGTTTGCCCCGGTCAAGGGCCTGCAGAATCGGCTTGAGCAGGGTCTTGCGTTGCTCCAGCCGCTCCAGCCGTTGAGCCAGACCGGAACGGTTGAAGGGTTTGGTCAGGTACGCATCGGGTTCGTGTTCCAACGCACTGAGCACCATCGCCTGACTGGTCTCGGCGGTGACCATGACGAACACGGCCTCATGGCTGATCAGCTTCTCGATCATCAGGTCTTCAAGCACCTGCTGACCGTTCTTCTTGCCGTCGCCCAGGTGAAAGTCCTGCAGGATGAAATCGTAGGCCTTCTGCGAACACATACGCAGCGCCTGTTCGCCGGAGTCGGCGGTGTCGACATCCTTGACGCCCAGCTCACGCAGCATGGACCTGACGGAACTGCGGAAATCCGAGAAATCATCGACGATCAAAAAACGCTTTTGGTGATACGACAGCATCGAAGATTTCCAGGCAATTTAAGAAGAAGAACCCAAAGGCAAATACACGAACGAGATCAGCTTCGCGGCCCCTTTTGGCCGCGCAGATGATAGCCACAGGACAGCACGCTACCAAGCGTCGAGACAGCCTCTTATGCCATCTCTCGCACAGTTATCGGCCGCAGCGCCATTCCCTGAAGGTGCAGCGAGCAATTGTCTGCAGGAGCTTTAGCACAGGCGCTGATGCAAAAAAAATGGCTCATTGCCATTAATTGGCCACCTTGGTAAAAAGCCAAGCTTTTACGTGATTCTCCACTGCCCTTTTCATGCCGAGACGGGGCCCCCCAAAGAATTCGACAGTCGCGCGCACATGTCGTGCCTGGTATTGCAAGGAAAAGGACTATGAGCACTTCGACCCCGGTCAATGGAAATCAAAAGGATTACACCTTCAGCAACGACGGTGAAAACCTCGTCGTCAGCCAAATCAGTGACGGCACACCCATTGCCAGCGGCAGTGACGAACAAATCCTGACGTTCGCCGACGGCACAATCACTGCCATCCGTGAAGTCGATACGATGGTCGCCAGCGGCGAGGTGGGTGACGCTTATGTCACCGCGATGAGCGACGGCGGTTATGTGAGTGTCTGGTCGGCGGCCGGAGACGATTTCGAAGGCATCGTGGTCAAGCGCTACAGTGCCGACGGCGAACTGATGCAACGCACCAACATTGCCTCGCTCGAAGTCGATGACCCCTCGGTAACGGCCTTGGCCAACGGTCAGTTCATCCTCGCGTGGGCGACGGAAAACGACACGACGCACGTGTCCACGATATTCACTCAACTGTTCACCGCCAGCGGCATGCAGAGCGGCATCCCGGTCAAGGTAGCGTCCTCCGGCACACTGGAACTCGAAGACGCCAAGGTCACCCTGCTCAGCGACACCAAGTACATCGTGACCTGGAATGAGGCCCCTGAAAGCGATTTCGTCAGCGCCGTAACCGACATCAAGGCCGTGGTGTACACCAACGGCAAGGCAGGCGTGGTGCAAACCCTGGTCAAGGGTAGTGCCGCCGACGGCCAGGCCGACGACATCAGCATCCTGCCAACAGACAATGGCGGCTACTGGATGACCTACACGGTCGAGCACGCTCAGACAAGTGATCAGGGCCCAACCGAATACACCTCCAAATTCCAGATCAGCCAGATCGGTGCGGATGGCAAAGTGGTCGCTGACTCCGCCCACACCCTGGACTCCGTCACAAGCCTCTCCAACAACGCCTCGTACTTTGGCGTGACAGCGGTGACGGGCGGGTATGTCGTGAGCTGGGTAGACCAGGGCACCATCGGTTTTAACCGCGTCACCTACACCCAGCATTACGACAATCAGTTCAATCCAGTGGGTGATGAAGTACAGATCGCCAGCAACAACTCGGTTAACGGCTCCACAATCACCGCTCTCCCGGACGGTGGTTACCTGGTGGCCTGGAACGAATTTGCGATGGGCGGCGCCCAGGTGTTCGTTCAGCGTTTTGCCGCCGACGGCACAGCCAAGGATATATCGCCAATTCTGGTGGGCAGCGCCGGTGCAAACGAAACACTGTGGGACAGCCCCGCGGTGACCGTTCGCGAAAATGGCACGGCCGTCGTGACGTGGGAAACCAGTCACCTGGGCACAAACAATATCCCCATCACTGACATTCACGTGCAGAAAGTCAACGACGCCGGGCATCTGGTAGGCGCCAGCGACACCGTGATCAGTGGCGATGAAGGCGACAACACCCTGAACTGGAGCGGCACCGACGACGTCACCCTGGACGGCCGTGGCGGATCTGACACCGCGGTCCTGTCCGGCACGCTGGCAGACCACACCTTTACTCTGGACGCGACGGGCAAAATGGTGGTCGACGCGGATCAATCCACCACACTGGTCAGTGTGGAAAAGGTTACCTTCGCCGACGGCAGCACTGTGACCCTCAGCGACGGCAAGGTTGCCAACGAAGACGGCGATGCGGTTTCCATGGAACCGGCTTCGACGGCATTGAGTGATGGCGGTTACGTCATCGCCTGGGAACAGGCCGGGCAAATTCACCTGCAGCAATACGACAAAAACCACAACCTGCTCAACGACCGCCTGCTCGCAGATGTCGCCGGTAACAACCCGATCATTGCCGCCACCGGTGACGGCGGTTTCGTGTTGGGCTGGACGACGCCGGGCAACACCTTGGTTGTACAGCCGTTTGACAACGCCAGTGTGGCGATCGGCGAGCCGCTGACGATCACCTCCACCGACAGCAACCCTGACGTGCATATTGACGGTGCCGGGCTGACCGTTCTGGGGAACGGTAATTACGTCGTGAGCTGGTCGGAGGAAATGCTCGAACAACTCGGCAACGGGACCAACGAGATTGGCTCGGAGCTGTTCGTTCAGCTCTTCGATGGCACCACTCATGCGCCGGCAGGTAACCCGGTCAAAGTTGATACAGCTGTTCAGGACCGGGCCATCTATGCGTCCGAGCCGAGCGTGTCGACCCTGGCCAATGGCGGTTTCGTCATTGCCTGGGAGCGCGAGTACGACGCTGCCGACAACGTGGATGTCTATTTGCAACGTTTCAAGGCCGATGGCAGCAAGGATGGCGTCGCCGTACGGGTCAACACCGCGGTGGCGGGCGGGCAATACGGCGCCGACGTGGCTACCCTCAACGATGGCAGCTACGTCGTGACTTGGGTCAGCGTCCAGTACGACAAGAACGAGAACCCCACCAGCGGCAACGTTTACCTGCAAAAATTCAACGCCAATGGCGTGAAAGTGGGCGGCGAAACGCTGGTCAACACGGCGACCAAGGAAATTCAGGGCGAGCCCGCGATCACAGCCCTCAAGGGCGGCGGATTTGTCATCACTTGGGCCACCTCAGATGAAACGCTGCATACGGCTGACGCCAACCTCTACGCGCAGATCTACGACAAGAATGGCGTCAAAATCGGCAGCCAGATGCTGATCACCAGCGATGATGATCGTGACCTGTTCCCGATAGTCAATGCGACCGACGACGGCGGTTTCCTCGTGACGTGGGAAGAGCTGTCGCCCAACAATAGCGACAACTTCCAGGGCGACATCCACAGCCAACGCTTCGACGCCAACGGCAACTCCAGCACAGTCACCGGTGATGCCAGCGACAACACCCTGATCTGGAAAGGCACGAAAGCCGTCCTGCTCAATGGCGAAGAGGGTAATGACAGCCTTCAGGGCGGTGCCGGCAACGACATCCTGCAAGGTGGCGCGGGCAATGACCGCCTCAATGGCGGCATTGGCGCCGACACACTGGTCGGTGGCACGGGTGATGACACCTATGTGGTCGACAACCTCAAAGACCAGATCAGCGAAAATGCCAGCGCCGGGACCGATACGGTCGAGTCGTCGATCAGCTGGACCTTGGGCAATAACCTGGAAAACCTGACCCTCACCGGCAGCGCCGCGATCAATGGCGCCGGTAACGAACAAGCCAACATTCTGAGCGGCAACAGCGGCAAAAACATCCTGAGCGGTGGTGCCGGTGACGACACGCTGGACGGCGCGGCCGGGGGCGACACGCTGATCGGCGGCAAGGATAACGACACTTACCTCGTCGACCTGATCACCCAGGGCCTCGGCAGCAAAGCCATCGTTGCCCTGCAAGACAGCGTCATCGAAAACCTCAACGAAGGCACCGACACCGTGCTGCTGCGCATGGGCACGCCAGCGGTCAGCGCCTTCCAGGGCACCGCCACCGTGACCCTCGGCGCCAACCTGGAAAACCTCGACGCTCGCGATACCGGCGCGCTGAACATCAGCCTCAACGGCAATGCCGCGGCCAACGTGCTGACCGGCAATGACGGCAACAACACCCTCAATGGCGGTGCCGGCATCGACACCCTGATCGGTGGCAAAGGCAACGACACCTACGTGCTCGACAACGTGGCGGAGCAGGCGCTGGTCGAGGAACTGGCCAGCGAAGGCAACGACACGCTGCAGATCACCTACCGCAACGTCACCACCGTCGCGCAGACCCTCAACCTGACCGATGCTTCGCTGCAAAACATCGAGAACATCACCGTCACCGGTACCGGCCTGTTCGACCTGGTGGGCAACGACCTGGGCAACACCCTGATCGGTAACGCCTCGCGCAACGTCATCACCGGCGGTACCGGTAATGACATCCTCAACGGCAAGGGCGGCGGCGACCTGCTGACCGGCGGCGCGGGCGATGACATCTACTACGTCTACAGCGACAAGGACGCGGTCGTCGAAACGGCTGACAGCGGCAACGACACCGTGCGTGTGGTGTCCTACGCCAAGAACAGCTACACCCTGGCCGACCATGTCGAAAAAGCCGTGGTCGATAACCTGCTGGCGTTCAACCTGACCGGCAACACGCTGGGCAACACCCTCACCGGCAACGTGGCCGCCAACTTGCTGGACGGAGGTCTGGGTGCCGACGACCTGATCGGCGGCAAAGGCAACGACGTCTATGTCGTCGACAATGCCGACGACGCAGTGAACGAACTGTTTAACGAAGGCCTCGACACCGTCCGCGCGTCCATCGACTACAACTTGGCCGACAACGTCGAGAACCTGACCCTGCTCGACGGCGCCACCGTCGGCGCCGGTAACGCGCTGAACAACCTCATCACCGGTAACCTGGCCGACAACACCCTCGACGGCGCGGCCGGCGTGGACCGCCTGATCGGCGGCAAAGGCAACGACACTTACCTCGTCGACCTGATCACCCAGGGCCTCGGCAGCAAAGCCATCGTTGCCCTGCAAGACAGCGTCATCGAAAACCTCAACGAAGGCACCGACACCGTGCTGCTGCGCATGGACACGCCAGCGGTCAGCGCCTTCCAGGGCACCGCCACCATGACCCTCGGCGCCAACCTGGAAAACCTCGACGCCCGTAATACCGGTGCGTTGAACATCAACCTCAACGGCAATGCCGCAAACAATGAAATCTGGGGGAGCGCGGGTAACAACACGATTAACGGCGGGGTCGGCAACGACGTCTTGCATGCCGGCAATGGCGGCAACAACGTGCTGATCGGTGGCGCGGGCGCGGACACTCTGCGGGGTGGCAGCGGCAACGACACCTTCAAATTCAACGTGTTGACCGAGTTGGGCCTGGGAGAAAAACAGGACGTCATTTATGACTTTACCAGCGGCTCCGACAAGCTGGATTTCTCCGCTCTCAAGGGCTACACGTTTGTGAATGACGAAGATTTCAGTGGCGCTGCCAACGAGCTTCGTTATGTAGCTGGTTCGGATGAGGGTGGCGACTACGTAACGCTCTACGGCAACAAAAACGCCGATAACATTGCGGACTTCTCGATCAAGCTGGTCGGTATTTCAGCGGTGCATGGTGGTGATTTCATCGGCGTAGCCCTAGGGGACTAAGGGTTCTCCCCCTCCAGAGGTCGGGTAAGAGTGCAACGCTCATGACCCTTTGATCCCGCCACCGTCCCATAGACGGTGGCGCGATTGCCTTCTCCGGGACTGCACGTTTGACCGAGGCTGCATTCGGGTCATTCTGCTGTCGGTCCGGGTAAATAATTGAAGGGCTTATCGAAAAACGGGATTATTCTGACTTATTGAAGCGCGCCTTGACCCTCACTTGAATTTGAGGCGTTTACCCTCGCCCCCAAAGGCAAACGTCATGACCAAAACCTCCACTCATTCACCTCCTGCTCCTGAGCGACAGGCCTTGCGCCCGAGCACCCTGGACTTTCCGGTGGTGGGCATTGGTGCGTCGGCGGGCGGGTTGCAAGCGATCAAACTGTTCTTTGAAAACATGCCTCAAGACAATGGCATGGCGTTCGTGATCATTCTCCATCTGTCCCCCGATCACCAAAGCATCGCTGACAAGATCATCCAGGAATCGACCAAGATGCCGGTGCTGCAGGTGACCGAAACGGTGGCCATCGAGAAAAACCGGGTGTACGTCATTTCACCGGCGCAACGGCTGACAATGAACGATGGCTTTCTGGAGGTCAGCGCCACAGACCCGAGCGAAGGTCGCCACGCGTCCATTGATCTGTTCTTCCGCGACCTGGCCGATGTACACCGCGAGCGCGCCTTCTGCCTGGTATTGTCGGGCACCGGCTCGGACGGCGCGGTTGGCTTGTCACGGATCAAGGAACAAGGTGGCATCACACTGGCCCAGGCGCCGGAAGACGCCGAATTCGATGGCATGCCTTGCGCCGCCATCGAAACGCACATGGTTGACCTGGTGCTGCCCGTAGTGGAAATGCCGCAAAAGCTTCTGGAGCTTTGGCGAAACTCCAGGGAAATCTGTTTGCCCACCGCCAACGATCCGGAACTGAAAACCATTGCGGCGGTGTCCGAACGTGACGCGGCGCTTGCCGAACAGGTACTGCGCGACGTCCTGATTCAGTTGCGCACCGGCACCGGCCATGACTTCAAGCACTACAAACGCGCCACCGTGTTGCGCCGGATCGAACGCCGGATGCAGGTCACCGGCCAGCCGGACCTGAGTGCCTATTACCAATATTTGCAGAACAATCCCGAAGAAACCAAGGCGCTGCTGGGCGACATGCTGATCGGCGTGACCAATTTCTTCCGTGACAGGGAGGCTTTCGAAGCCCTCGAACGGGATGTCGTGCCGCAACTGGTCAGCGCGGCCGTGTCCGCGCAACCCGAGAAAGAAGAAATCCGCGTCTGGTCCGCGGGTTGTTCCACGGGCGAAGAAGCCTACAGTCTGGCCATGCTGCTCAACGATCAATTGCAACTGGACGCCAGCGCGGCGTCGATGCAGGTGTTCGCAACTGACATCGACGAGCGCGCCATCAGCGTCGGCCGGGCCGGTCTGTATCCACAAGCGATCATCACCGATGTGCCACCCTCGCGGTTGCGCCACTACTTCATCAAGGAAGACGATCACTATCGAATCCGCAAGGAAATCCGCGAAAAGGTCTTGTTCGCCAAACACAGCCTGTTGTCCGACCCGCCCTTCTCGCAGATCGACCTGATTGTTTGCCGCAACCTGCTGATCTATCTGGATCGCGAAGTGCAACGCGAAATCCTCCAGATGTTCCACTTTGCCCTGCGTCCCGGCGGCTTCCTGTTCCTCGGCTCTTCCGAGAGCGCGGACGCGTGCCACGAACTGTTCGCCCCAGTGGATAAACGCAACCGGATCTTCCGCGCCAAGACCGGCACGGCCAACAGTCGGCGCACACCGACCATGCCGCGGGGGGGTTATGTGCGGACCAACACTTCCCAACAGGTCCCGCAAAGCAGCGCGCCGCGCAAACTGTCATTCGCCGAAATCCACCAACGCGCCCTCGAACAGTCCGCACCACCGAGCGTGATCGTCGATGCCAACGCCGACATCCTGCACATGAGCGAGAGTGCCGGGCGCTTCCTGCGTCATGTTGGCGGCGAATTGTCGCGTAACTTGCTAACGCTGATTCTTCCGGAACTGCGCCTGGAAATCCGCACCACGCTGTTCCAGGTCCAGCAGAGTGGCCTGCCGGTCAAGTCCCGCGAAGTGCCGATCAAGCGTGATAAGCGCAGTTACCTGATTGATCTGGTCGCACATCCTTATAAGGATGAAGAATCGGACGGCGAATACGTCCTGGTGATTTTCGAGGAAGTCGAGGTCGACCCCGCCGAACGAGCGGCCACCACCGTGCTACAGACCGAAAATCAGGTGCTTTCCAACCTTGAGCGCGAACTGCAACGCACCAAGTTGCACTTGCAGGACACCATCGAACAATCGGAAGTCTCCAGCGAAGAGCTCAAGGCTTCCAACGAAGAAATGCAGGCCATCAACGAAGAGCTGCGCTCGGCCACCGAAGAACTGGAGACTAGCAAGGAAGAGCTGCAGTCGATCAACGAAGAGCTGCTGACGGTCAACTACGAGCTGAAAACCAAAGTCGAAGAAACCGACAAGATCAACGACTACCTGACCAACCTGATTGCCTCCACCGACATCGCCACGGTGTTTGTCGACCGCAGCATGCGCATCAAGTGGTTCACCCCGCGCGCCACTGACATCTTCAACATGTTACCGGTGGATACCGGACGCTCCTTGCTCGACATTACCCATCGCCTGCATTACGAGGACCTGGTGGGGGACGCGGCGCAGGTGTTCGAATCGCTGAACATGATCGAACGCGAAGTCAGTAGCACCGACAACCGCTGGTACATCGCCCGCCTGCTGCCTTATCGCTCCAGCGAAGACCACATCGACGGCACCGTGCTGACGTTCATCGACATCACCAAACGTCGAGCTGCTGAAGAAGAGCTGCGACTGGGCGAAGAACGCATGCGCCTGGTCGCTGAAAGTACCCGCGACTACGCCATCATCACCCTCGATGAGCAGGGCCTGATCACCACCTGGAACAAAGGCGCCGAATTGATCTTCGGCTACAGCAAGGCTGAGGCCGAGGGCGCCTATTACGACTTCATTTTCTCGCCTGAAGATCGTGCGTCCGGCGTGCCTGAAAACGAACTGCTGTCGGTGCGCACCCTCGGCCGCAGCGAAGATGAGCGCTGGCACGTGCGCAAGGACGGCAACCGCTTCTTTTGCAGCGGCGAGGTGACCTTGCTCAGCGGCGACAATCTTCAAGGCTACGTCAAAATCGCCCGCGACCTGACCGGCCATAAGCGCCAGCATGAAGAACAGAGCCAACAACTGGCCGAAACGCGCAACACCAATTACCTCAAGGATGAGTTCTTCGCGGTCATGTCCCACGAACTCAAGCATCCGCTGAACCTGATTCAGCTCAATGCAGAACTGCTGCGTCGCTTGCCGGTGACCAAGTCGGTGGCGCCGGCCGCCAAGGCCGTCAACACCATCTGCGACGCCGTCAACAGCCAGGCAAGGATCATCGATGATTTACTGGATGTCGCCCGGGTGCGCACCGGCAAACTCAAACTGAAACCAGTCGCTGTGGATCTGGCCAGTGTGTTGCGCGATATTCATGCCGTCGTGCTCAACGACCGACACGACGCCACCGTAGAACTGAACGTGCCTTCAGGCGCATTGATGGTCCATGCCGACCCGACGCGCCTGGAGCAAATTATCTGGAACCTGGTGAACAACGCGCTGAAGTTCACACCCTCCAACGGCCACGTGCAATTGATCGCCAGCCAGGCTGGAAACATGGCGCGACTGGACGTCAAAGACAACGGTGCAGGTATCGCACCCGAGAACCTCGATCACGTGTTCGACCTGTTCGGCCAGGCGGAAAAGCAGCACGTCAGCCACAACCGTGAAGGGCTGGGGATCGGCTTGTCACTGGTCCGCCAGTTGACCGAGGCCCAACGGGGAACGGTTGAGGTGAACTCTGCCGGGGTGGGAACAGGGTGTACCTTCACGGTTTATCTACCCTTGGCCCACACCAAAGATGAGCCGCAATCCCCGACTCAGGTCGAGGATTCCTCTGGCAGGCTGAGCGGTTTGACGATCCTTCTGGTCGACGACTCCGCCGATGTACTGGAAACCTTGAAAATGCTGCTGGAAATGGAAGATGCGCAAGTGATTGCGTTCGACCGTCCGGTGGCGGCTTTGGATGCCGCAAAAAGCACCCGTTTCGACCTGATCATTTCTGATCTGGGCATGCCGGTCATGAACGGCCACGAGCTGATGAGCGCCTTGCGTCAGTTGCCACTGGTCAAGGATGTACCGGCCATTGCGCTGACCGGCTATGGCGCCCACAGCGATATCCAAAAGTCACGGCAATCGGGCTTTGACCAGCACATTGGAAAACCGGTGTCCTACGATGATCTGATCGAAACCATTGAGAATCTGCGACGCCCCCAGGCCTGAGACAGGTTCAGCGCAGATAGGCGCGTTGTACGCAGGCTCGTCGATCGATGGCCTGCCAGAGCCGCGCCTTGTGATCCGCCCAGACCTTGGGGTCGACTTTGGTTGAGCGCATCAGCGCCAGCATGGCTGTCTTGGCGGCCAGGTACTCCGACCAGGCATCGTCGGATCTGAGTTTCAAAGACTCGCGCTCGGTCATTTCCATCCGCCGCAGGGCCAGTTCCGACTCATCGGTAATCACCGGACTCAAGGTCACCTGCACCCGGTGCGGCGCGACGAATTCCTGGGTGTCCGCGATAATCTCCTTCGCCCGCTGAGCGCCCCACTTCAACGCCGCGCAGTAATGCTCACCGGCGTAGCGGTCATGAAACTCCTCGCAAATCGCCCAGCCATCGGTGTCGTAGACGCCTATAAACACCTGGGTAACCCCCTCATGACTGACCCGTGCCTGCACCTCGATGTGCAGGCCATTGCTGAGTACCTCTTCATGCGTATGGAGGGGTAACTGCGTGTTGGTCCACAACCAGAATTTGGCGCCTCTTCGCCGCATCGAAGTCGCTCCGTGAGTTGTGTCTGGAGTAAGGCACAGCGATGCCAGACTTTCCATGTAGATCGTCGGGTGATGACACGTAAAAAAGCCCCGCAGGACAGACAATGTCTGGCGGGCTATTTCATGCCTCAAACGATTTTCGATGTCGCACTCCTGAAGCTGCGGCGGCTACCATTACGATTGCACTAATCCCATAAACTCAAGGCTCTTCTACTGTGTACATCAAAGGACGCTACATGTTGTCCGCTTGTGCCCTGCTATTGACCCAGCAGGCACTGGCGACTGGAATGGACTGTACAAAAGCAGCAAGTCCCGTTGAAAAGACCCTTTGTGCGAATACAGATCTGTACGGGCTGGATACCCAAATGGGATCGACTTACCGCGAGTTGATCGACAGCATCCCCCAGGCACAACCTGAATTGCGCAAAGCACAGCGCATCTGGCTGAAAAACCGCGATCAGTGCGCAGAAAACATAGAGTGCCTCGACCAGAGCTACCGCGAGCACCTGCAGTCATTACAAGCGCAACGCAGTGTGGCAGCCGCCTATAAACCCGTGCTGGAAGACCTGCGACAATCCATTCAAGCAGCCAGTCATGGCGATGCAGAGTTTCCGTTAGAGAAGGTACTCGACGCCCTCGCGATCAAAACGGGCACCAGCACCTTTTCAGACGTCGCGGATGACGACAGCTCCTCCGATGAAACTCACTTTCCAAAGACCACTCCGAAGGGCGTCACACAGGACGAGTGGCAGGCGCTGAGCGCTTCTAAAATTGAGGGAGCTGGCGAGTCCGGAAACAGCTCGTACACCTTGATGGACCTTGACGGCGATGGACTGCGGGATCTTGTCGTCGATACCTACACCGGTGGCACGGGGTTGTTTTCTTATGTAGAAACATATCGTCGCGCTGGGGAGATTTTCGTCAGAAGGACAGCTGTTTTCAACCCTGAAACAAGCTCTGGTAGCGCTCTTTTCTCCATCAATGGTCGCGGCGCGAACCAATCAGTCGACTGGATAAAAGTACGTGGCAACGTCTACGCCGCCTACCGAAATAGCTACTACGGTGTGGACCACCTCTACCTCCTCAATCCGCTGAAGCTTAACGACGTAGTCCCCACAGTGATCGTTAACTACCGCTATCAGCTGTCTATCCCCAAGACTCAAAAAGATGAAGGCAGTGGCGCTACCAATACCTTGAGCCCTGCCCTGCACAAAACGCTCACTCAAGCATTGAGCAACGTGAGCAAAACCGAAGCCAAAGACATTGGCGACCAACGCCAACCCCTTTGCCCCATCCCCCCGACCGGAGAAGGCGAAGGTGCTTATTACGGTTTCGGCCCGGGACACTACACGTTCGAAATCGTCGGTGATACAGGTGTCGTGATCGATAACGAGTGCTTTATCGGGAGAATGGTGGATTGGTTTGGAGGCTACAGCGCCAAGCGTGGGCTATCTGCGCAATTTGTGCTGCGCAAACCGGATTTCGAAGGTGTCGAACGTAGTTATCAGGTCAATGGACGACGGCGTATGACCGAGGCGAGTATTTCGATTGGCAAAGTCGAAGGGGACAATCTCGACTAGCCGCGACAACAGAATCAAAAAAGCCCCGCCGGAGAACTACCCTGCGGGGCTTTTTTGCCTCTTGGTGCTATTTGCTGACGAGGGGAACATGCCCTGTCAGAAGGTGACCGAAGAGGTACGAATTAATGGTGTCCCAAGGCAGGTTCGAACTGCCAACCTTCCGCCAGGAAACCGCCCGCTATTTGGCCGATGCCCACGAGCACGGCGAAACACTGGCAGTCCCCCAAGGCCGTAAAGGTGCGACCTCCCCTACCCTGCGCGCCTTCATACATGACACCTATCTACCGTGGTTCGAGGCCCGATCTGGCACAAGTGCACCTCGAGCGCGCCTTCTGCCTGGTGCTCTCGGGCAGCGGTTCCGATGGCGCGGTCGGCTTGTCGCGCATTAAGGAACAGAGCGGTATCACCCTGGCCCAGGCGCCGGAAGACGCCGTTCGACGGTATGCCACGAGCAGCCATCGAGACCGGCATTTGATGATCCCAACGTTTTATGACTCAGCCAGCCCACGTCCCATTGGGGTTTCAGCTCATTCGAGACACGCCATTGTTGAGTGCCCACGGTCCATTCGCCAAAAACAAATCGACATAATATTGACACCTAAATACCCATCCGTCGGAATATTGGCACGCCGCACTGTTAACCGCGCTTAACACCTTTACAAAGCCTGACCCCACAACTAAACAGACATCAAACTGATATCAGGAAAGGCCGTATCCCTGAGTCGGTGCTACCCCAAAACACGGCCTCACCCAGCCTTTCTCCAGGAGACCCTTCCACATGGGTACTCTCAGTCTATTGCGTGCCATGCGCAGCGCAGCCCCAGGCTGGCGTCCACGTATGCCCGACTTGTCCTGCGATCCGCGGCTCAAGCGCGGCGAACATTTCCACCCCCGCAATACCCGCGCGCCTCTACCGGCAGCGCTTGTCCCGTCAGCTGGCCGACGATGTCCGACGGCCGCCTCGCACCGCCCCAGAACAACCTGAGCGGCGCAAGAACGGGACATCGTCCTGTTAGCAGTCCCTAGCGATTTTAAAAATAAAAAAATGGCATTTTCGGGAGAAAGACATGGCTACCACCACAACGACCAGCGGCGGCACCGTTACTTCGCTTTCCAACACTCCACAGGCGCAGGACGACATTTTCACTACCGGTGTTATTGGCGCGAGCACCGCGGCCATCACTGAAGACCTGCTAGGGGTCATGTACCTGGACGTCATGTCCAATGACCTTGGCGGCAACGCAAAGACACTTTGGTCACTCGATGACGCGACCAGTCTTTCTACTGCCACCAAGATTTATGCGCCGGCCGACCTCCTGATCCAGGACACGGGCAGAATTGAGACGACGAGTACTGACACCAGTTTCAACGGGGCGAAGATCTGGATTTCGTCGGATGGCAAGGTCGGCTACGACGCCGCTACGTTGTCGACTGCTTTCAAGGCACAACTCCAGTCGCTTGCTGCCGGAGGCTCCCTGACAGACAGCTTTACCTATGCGATCCGTCTGGGCAACGGCACGCTCAGTTGGGCCACTGCGCAGGTGCAATTCGCTGGCATGAATGACAGTGTGACGATGAACATCGCCGTGCAGGCCGGCACGGTAACCGAAGATGCGACCACAACGCCGAACTTGCCCGACTCGCTGAGCACGTCGGGCACTATTGCCTTTAGCGATGTGGATCTGAGTGACACGCATACTGCCTCATTCGTGGCTGCGGGCGGCAATACCACAGCGCTGGGCAACTTTGCCCTTGCCTCTGTGACTGAAGCGGCCAACTCAGCCAACGGCACCGTTAACTGGACTTACACCCTGAACAATGCGGCAGCCCAATACCTGGCCCAGGGGCAGACGGTTACTGAAACCTATGTGGTCACCATCAATGATGGGCATGGTTCGTCGACAACGCAGAATGTGACTATCACCATCGCCGGCACCAACGACCAGGTGCAGATCACCAGCGGCGTGCAGGCCGGCGATGCCAAGGAAGACAGCGGCGACTATGCGGCCAGCGGCAGCATCACCTTCACCGACGCCGACCTGATCGACACCCACAGCGTCACTGTCACGCCGGGCGCTTCCGGCTATCTGGGCAGCTTCACCATCAATCCCCTGAGCGACAGCACCGGTACGGGCAGTGGTTCGCTGGGCTGGAACTTCGCGGTGAACAACACCGCGTTGCAATTCCTCGGCGCAGGCCAGAGCGTCACCCAAACCTATAACGTGGCGATTGGCGACGGCGCGGTGCAGACCGTGACCCTCACGATTACCGGCACCAACGACCAGGTGCAGATCACCAGCGGCGTGCAGGCCGGCGATGCCAAGGAAGACAGCGGCGACTATGCGGCCAGCGGCAGCATCACCTTCACCGACGCCGACCTGATCGACACCCACAGCGTCACTGTTACACCGGGCGCTTCCGGCTATCTGGGCAGCTTCACCACCAATCCCCTGAGCGACAGCACCGGTACGGGCAGCGGTTCGCTGGGTTGGAACTTCGCGGTGAACAACACCGCGTTGCAATTCCTCGGCGCAGGCCAGAGCGTCACCCAAACCTATAACGTGGCGATTGGCGACGGCGCGGTGCAGACCGTGACCATCACGATTACCGGCACCAATGACCAGCCAACACTGACGATAACCGACACCAACGGTGCGATGAACGAAGGCAACGGCACGGTCACCCTGAGCGACAGCGGCGCACTGAGTTTTAGCGATCTGGACAGCAACGACACGGTGACCGTATCGCAGACCTCCAACGGCGACATCGCCTGGAGCGGCGGCACGCTCAATGCGGGCATGGCCTCGGCATTGGTCGCCGGCTTCTCGGTCGATCAGAACAGCTGGGACTACAGCAGCAACCAGAACCTCGACTTCCTCGGCGCGGGTGAAACCATCACCTTCTCCTACACGGTGGTCGCGACCGACGACAGCGGCGCGGCTAACGCTGCCTCGGCGACGCAGACGGTGACCATCACTATCACCGGCACTAACGATGCGCCGGTGCTCAGCTTCATGACGGGCAACGATGCCGGCGCAGTGCAGGAAGACACCGCGCTCAGCATGAGCGGTCAGTTCAGCTCGGTTGACATCGATCACGCTGCTACGGCCAGCTGGAGCATTGCCGGTACGAATACAGGCACCTATGGTTCGATCGCGGTGGATAGCACCGGCCAATGGACTTACACCTTGGCCAATGGCACCGATGGCATTGCCAGTGCAGTGCAGTCGTTGAAGGCGGGCGAGAGTCACGATGAAGTGTTCAGCGTGCAGGTCAGCGATGGCCTCGGCGGCGTGGACACTCAGCTGGTGACCGTTACCGTCAGCGGCACTAACGATGCGCCCGTGCTCAGCTTCGCAACGGGCAACGATGCCGGCGCGGTGAAGGAAGACACCACGCTCAGCGTGAGTGGCCAGTTCAGTTCGGCCGACATCGATCACGCTGCCACAGCCACCTGGACAATCAATGGCTCGGCTTCGGGCACCTACGGCTCAATCGCGGTGGATAGCACCGGAAAATGGACTTACACCCTAGCCAATGGCACCGATGGCATTGCCAGCGCGGTGCAGTCGCTGAAGGCTGGCGAGAGTCATGACGAAGTGTTCACCGTGCAGGTCAACGATGGCCTCGGCGGCGTGGACACTCAGCTGGTGACCGTCACCGTCAGCGGCGCTAACGACGCACCCGTGCTCAGCTTCGTGACGGGCAACGATGCCGGTGTGGTGCAGGAAGACACCACGCTCAGCGTCAGTGGCCAGTTCAGTTCGGCCGACATCGATCACGCTGCGACGGCCAGCTGGAGCATTGCCGGTACGAATACCGGCACCTACGGTTCGATCGCGGTGGATAGCACCGGCCAATGGACTTACACCTTGGCCAATGGCACCGATGGCATTGCCAGTGCAGTGCAGTCGTTGAAGGCGGGCGAGAGTCACGATGAAGTGTTCAGCGTGCAGGTCAGCGATGGCCTCGGCGGCGTGGACACTCAGCTGGTGACCGTTACCGTCAGCGGCACTAACGATGCGCCCGTGCTCAGCTTCGCAACGGGCAACGATGCCGGCGCGGTGAAGGAAGACACCACGCTCAGCGTGAGTGGCCAGTTCAGCTCCGCCGACATCGATCATGCTGCTACGGCCAGCTGGAGCATTGCCGGTACGAATACCGGCATCTACGGCTCGATCGCGGTGGATAGCACTGGAAAATGGACTTACACCCTCGCCAATGGCACCGATGGTGTTGCCAGTGCGGTGCAGTCGCTGGGGGCTGGCGAAAGTCACGATGAAGTGTTCAGCGTGCAGGTCAGCGATGGCCTCGGCGGCGTCGACACTCAGTTGGTGACCGTCACCGTCACCGGCACTAACGATGCGGCCGTGTTGTCCTCGGCCAACGTCACGCTGACCGAAACCAATGCCCCGCTGACCACCAACGGCAGCCTGACCATCAGCGATGTCGACAGCGCCGCAACCTTCGTCGTCCAAACCAACACCGCCGGCAGCTACGGCCAGTTCTCCATCGGCACCAATGGTGCCTGGAGCTATGTCGCCGACTCCGCCCACAACGAGTTCGTCGCCGGCACCACCTACACCGACACCTTCGCGGTGAGCAGCGCCGATGGCACCCTTACCTCGGTCACCGTGCACATCACCGGCACTAACGATGCCGCGGTGCTGTCCGCCGACATCGCCAACCTGACCGAAACCAATGCCCCGCTGACCACCAGCGGCACCCTGACCATCAGCGATGTCGACAGCGCCGCAACCTTCGTCACGCAGACCAACACCGCCGGCAGCTACGGCCAGTTCTCCATCGGCACTGACGGTGCCTGGAGCTATGTCGCCGACTCCGCTCACAACGAGTTCGTCGCCGGCACCACTTACACCGACAATTTCTCAGTGAGCAGCGCCGATGGCACCCTTACCTCGGTCACCGTGCATATCACCGGCACCAACGATGCCGCCGTACTGTCCGCCGACATCGCCAACCTGACCGAAACCAATGCCCCGCTGACCACCAACGGCAGCCTGACCATCAGCGATGTCGACAGCGCCGCGACCTTCGTCGCGCAGACCAACACCGCCGGCAGCTATGGCCAGTTCTCCATCGGCACTGGCGGTGCCTGGACCTACGTCGCCGACTCCGCCCACAACGAGTTCGTCGCTGGCACCACCTACACCGACACCTTCGCAGTGAGCAGCGCCGATGGCACCCTCACTTCGGTCACCGTCCACATCACCGGCAGTAACGATGCGGCTGTACTGTCCTCAGCCAGCGTCACGCTTACCGAGACCAATGCCCCGCTGACCACCAACGGCAGCCTGACCATCAGCGATGTCGACAGCGCCGCGACCTTCGTTGCCCAGACCAACACCGCCGGCAGTTACGGCAAGTTCTCCATCGGCACTGACGGTGCCTGGAGCTATGTCGCCGACTCCGCTCACAACGAGTTCGTCGCCGGCACCACTTACACCGACAATTTCTCAGTGAGCAGCGCCGATGGCACCCTCACTTCGGTCACCGTGCATATCCTCGGGACCAACGATGCCGCCGTACTGTCCGCCGACATCGCCAACCTGACCGAAACCAATGCCCCGCTGACCACCAACGGCAGCCTGACCATCAGCGATGTCGACAGCGCCGCGACCTTCGTCGCGCAGACCAACACCGCCGGCAGCTATGGCCAGTTCTCCATCGGCACTGACGGTGCCTGGAGCTATGTCGCCGACTCCGCCCACAACGAATTCGCCGTCGGCACCACCTACAGCGACACTTTCGCCGTGAGCAGCGCCGACGGCACCCTCACTTCGGTCACCGTGCATATACTCGGCACTAACGATGCCGCGGTGCTGTCCGCCGACATTGCCAACCTGACCGAAACCGATGCCCCGCTGACCACCAACGGCAGCCTGACCATCAGCGATGTCGACAGCGCCGCGACCTTCGTTGCCCAGACCAACACCGCCGGCAGTTACGGCAAGTTCTCCATCGGCACTGACGGTGCCTGGAGCTATGTCGCCGACTCCGCTCACAACGAGTTCGTCGCCGGCACCACTTACACCGACAATTTCTCAGTGAGCAGCGCCGATGGCACCCTCACTTCGGTCACCGTGCATATCCTCGGGACCAACGATGCCGCCGTACTGTCCGCCGGCATCGCCAACCTGACCGAAACCAATGCCCCGCTGACCACCAACGGCAGCCTGACCATCAGCGATGTCGACAGCGCCGCAACCTTCGTCGCGCAGTCCAACACCGCCGGCAGCTATGGCAAGTTCTCCATCGGCACTGGCGGTGCCTGGACCTACGTCGCCGACTCCGCCCACAACGAGTTCGTCGCTGGCACCACCTACACCGACACCTTCGCAGTGAGCAGCGCCGATGGCACCCTCACTTCGGTCACCGTCCACATCACCGGCAGTAACGATGCGGCTGTACTGTCCTCAGCCAGCGTCACGCTTACCGAGACCAATGCCCCGCTGACCACCAGCGGCACACTCACCATCAGTGACGTCGACAGCCCGGAAACCTTCCAGGCCCAATCCGGTACCGCCGGCGCCAACGGAACCTTCGCCATCAATACCGCGGGCAACTGGAGCTATACCGCCAACTCGGCCTTCGATGCACTCAATGTCGGCGACAGCCTGACCGACACTTTCACGGTACTCAGTGCCGACGGCACCGCGACCGCGGTGACGGTCACCATCAACGGCAGCAACGACGCCGCCGTGCTGTCCTCGGCCAGCGTCACGCTGACCGAAACCAATGCCCCGCTGACCACAGCTGGCACCCTCACCATCAGCGACGTCGACAACCCGGAAACCTTCCAGGCCCAATCCGGTACCGCCGGCGCCAACGGAACCTTCGCCATCAATACCGCGGGCAACTGGAGTTATACCGCCAACTCGGCCTTCGACGCACTCAATGTCGGCGACAGCCTGACCGACACCTTCACGGTACTTAGCGCCGACGGCACCGCGACTGCGGTGACGGTGACCATCAACGGCAGCAACGACTCGCCGACGATCACCTCCAACGGCGGTGGTGCGACGGCTTCGGTCAGCGTGGCGGAGAACACCACGACAGTCACGACAGTGGCGGCGAGCGATGCCGATCTTCCGACGCAAACCCTGAGCTACAGCATCGTTGGCGGAGCGGACGCCGCGAAGTTCTCGATCGTTTCAGGCACGGGCGCGCTGAGCTTTGTTTCTGCGCCCAACTTTGAGGCGCCGACTGATTCAGGAACGAACAACGTCTATGACGTGATCGTGCGGGCATCGGACGGCACGTTGTTTGACGACCAGGCGATCGCGGTGAACGTGACGGGGGTCAATGACAACAACCCGGTGATCACCTCCAACGGTGGTGGTGCGACGGCTTCGGTCAACGTGGCGGAGAACACCACGGCGGTCACGACAGTGACGGCGACAGACGCTGATCTGCCGGCGCAAACCCTGAGCTACTCGATCCTGAATACGGCCGGGACGGACTTCAGCAAGTTCTCGATCAGTTCAAGCGGGGTGCTGACGTTCAATTCGGCGCCGGATTACGAGAATGCCCAGGATGTCGGTGGTGCTGACGGTGACAATGCCTATGTTGTGGACGTTCTGGTGGCGGACGGCAATGGCAGAACCGACACCCAGACGATTACGGTGAACGTGCAGAACGTAGTTGAGACTCCAGTTGATACCGTGGCACCGACAGTGAGCGTGACGGGGACCACCTTAGGGAGTTCGAACGGTTCGACGTCGACGGTCACATTCCAGTTCAGTGAGGTTGTGAGCGGCTTCAACCTTTCGGACGTCACGGTGACTACAACAAGCGGAACGCCCCGCGGAACCTGGAGTAACTTTACGCAGGTAGACGGCGATACCTACACGGCAACGCTGACCAGAACGCAGGGCGGTAGCGTGAAAGTCGACGTTACCGCGAACAGCTACACCGACCTGGCGGGTAATGCTGGTGCTGCCGGGAGCAGTGCAAACCTTCCGGCAGGTGTTGCCGGCGAACCCATCAATCTAGCCCTCGATACTCCGTCGGCCGATATTAGCGGCCCGATAACGGTGTCAATCAGCGGTGTTCCCTCGGGATGGATATTCAATGCGGGAACTGACAACGGCGACGGCACCTGGACCGTGCAGACCAGCGATCCTGGCGCATTGACGGTGACAACCCCAAGTGACTTCGCGGGAGCGTTGGTACTTGATGTCAACATGTACTGGAGCAACAGCGATGGCAGCACCGCCAGCGCCTATGTGTTCAACAACATCGAAGTCTATGCCCCCGACGCGCCGATCTTCGCCTTGTCCGCTGACGACAACCTGACTGGCTCGTCCGGTGCCGACACTTTCGTCTTCGCCCAGCCGATCGGCAACAACCAGATCTACAGTTTCGATGTCACGGCGGACAAGATCGACTTGATCGGCTTCGCGGGCATCACCGGCTTTGCTGATTTGAGTATCGCTAACGACACCAACGGCAATGCGCTGGTCAGCATCAGCTCCGGCCAGTCGGTCACCCTTAAAGGTGTCGATGCGGCAGACTTGAGCGAAGCGAACTTCCAGTTCGATGTGGATCCGGTCATGACCAATACCGGTACCCTCACCATTGCCGACGGCGCGATCATGCCGTTCGGTGGCAGCATCCATAACAGCGGCACCATTGAACTCGGCTCCACCGGCAGCGAGACCAATCTTGAGATTCTGTTCCGTGGGGCGACCTTGACCGGTGGCGGTCAGGTGCAGCTATCCGACAGCGCACAAAACGTGATTTTCGGCGGCAGCGCCGACACAGTCCTGACCAACGTCGACAACCGCATTTCCGGCGCTGGCCAGTTGGGCGCCGGGCAGATGGTGCTGGTCAATGCGGGGTTGATCCTGGCTAGCGGGCTGAACAGCCTGGTGCTCGACACCGGTAGCCACACCATCACCAACAGCGGGGTGCTTGAGTCTACGAGTGAAGGCGGCATGACGGTGGCCAGTGCGGTCGACAACTCCGGCCACTTGTGGGCCAACGGTGGCGACATGCGCCTGCTGGCCGACGTGATGGGTAACGGCAGCGCCACCATCGACGGCGACGCGACACTGACCTTTTCCGGCGCCGCACACGGGTCCGTCGCCTTCCACGGCGAAGGTGCGGGCACACTGGTGATCGCACAGGCCGAAGCGGCGAGCTCGCTGGTCGGTATCCTCGGCCTGGAAAGCGATGACATGCTGACCTTCGGCGATCTCGCCTTCGGCGCCAACACCCAACTCAGCTACAGCGCCAACGCCTCTGGCGCCGGAGGCCTGCTGACGGTGGACGACGGTGTGCACCGGGCCGAAGTGAACCTGCTGGGGCACTACTCGGTGAATGACTTCCAGGCCACCGACGGCGGCGAAGCCGGTACCCAAGTCAGTTACCACGGCGAATCCAGCGGCACACTGGTGGGCAGCATGGCGGCGGACGTACTCAGTGGCGGCGACGGCAACGACATCATCGTGGGTCGTGGCGGGGAGGACACTCTCAGCGGTGGCGCGGGAGCCGATGTGTTCGCCTACTTCAACGTGAATGAAGGCGGCGACCATATTCTCGACTACAGCTTCGCCGAAGGTGACACAGTCGACCTCTCCGCGCTGCTCAACGCCAACTTCGTCAACGGCACCAGTCAGGTGTCCGATTTTGTCCAACTGGCGCAGTCCGGCAGCGACATCACCGTGAAGGTGGATACCGATGGCGCAGCCAATGGTACGAACTTCTCCGATGTGGCGGTTCTTGCCAACACGGGCACGAGCGGTACCGATCTGGTGCGCACCTGGTTTGGGGAGGCTGACCATACGCTGACGGCTTGATGTTGGGCTGGAGTTGAATCCACCGCTGTAGACAGCCACAAAAAAGCCCCACCAGATCACTCTGCGTGGGGCTTTCAAATTTATGGTGTCCCAGGGCAGGTTCGAACTGCCAACCTTCCCCTTAGGAGGGACATCACAAGTCCAGTAACCATTGATCAAAACCCTATTTTACTGGGCAGTCTGTCCGGTTGCGTCCATTAAAACAGCTCCGTATAGTCATTTCTGCTGTCACCCTGCTGTCATGGAGCCGCATCGCTTGAAAAGTAAAATCACACAGAAGCTAATAAATAGCCTAGCGGCTGAAGCCAAGACATACCGCGTACACGACACTGCGCAGCCAGGTCTCTTTATCCGTGTGCTGCCCAGCGGCCATAAGTCATTTATGGTCACTTGGGGTCGCAACAAGAATGCCACTCTCGGTCGAGTTGGCGTGCTAACGCTCGAACAAGCACGAGCCGAAGCCGCACAGTACCTTTCAGACGCGCATACACACGGCGAACCACTAGCCATCATGCAAGGTCGCAAAGGCGCCGCCCTACCCTCTTTACGGGAGTTTATCGACGACACCTATATGCCGTGGTTTGTAATGCACCACAAAGGCCACGAAAAAACCCGCCATACACTCGACAACAACTTTGACGCGATCATGGCTCAGCGGCTGGATGCGATCACCGGGCGCGACCTGGAACAAATTCGTACCTCTTGGATGCAGGCTGGCAACAAGGCATCGACGGTGAATCGAAAAATGGGGTCAGTCAGTGGTGTATTCAGTCGAGCCGTCGAATGGGAGTACATCAGTGCCAACCCTCTCGCCAGAGTGAAACAGCTCAAGGTCGATACACTGGGACAGGCTCGATACTTGAGTGCCGATGAGACGAAACGCTTGCGCGCCGCCTTAGATATCAGGCAGGACGAAATGCGGGCGGAACGTGAAAGCGCAAATAGATGGCGCTCTGAGAGAAAAAAAGAGTTGATGCCAAGCCTAGCAATATTGCCATTTACCGACCATCTTAAACCGCTAGTTCTTGTATCACTTAATACTGGCATGCGACGCGGGGAGATATTTAATCTTAAATGGTCAGCCGTGAACATTGACACAAAAACGATAACCGTACGGGGCGAGACGACCAAAACTAATGATACACGTCACATACCGATGAACAGAGAGGCCTTGAGCACACTTACCGACTGGAAAAAACAATCTAACGAATCTCAATATGTATTTCCTAGTCAGACCGGAGAGCGCCTAGAAGACGTAAAGAGTGCTTGGTCTAAATTACTTGAACGATCAAGAATTGAGCGCTTCCGGTGGCATGATATGCGCCACGACTTTGCCTCGCGGTTAGTGATGGCTGGCGTACCGCTCAACACTGTGCGAGACCTGCTGGGGCATGCCGACATCAAAATGACACTTCGCTACGCTCACCTAGCACCGGCTACAAAGGCTGCGGCGGTCGAATTAATTTAGCTTTACTCGATTCCACGTGCTCTCAGTTTCAAGCGATTCACACCTCGACCTCAAGCCTCTGCACTCTGCTTGGAGACTGATGAGGTACTGGTCGCGCTCCAAGATCTTTAGTGAAAGATTTTCTAATTTCTGTTCTAGACTTTCCCCTGTAGATTCAGACTCTTCTAAACTAGCGCTGACAGAACCCGACTCCACGAAAACTTTTGCCCACTCCCTTTCAGTTATCGGTTTCAGCTCTCCTGAAACCGAAAGTATATTCGCACGCTCTTTTACCAATTCCCGCATTAGCAATAAAGCATCAAAATTAACTTTATCAACCCCATGATAATGCCGCTTATTACTATCAGTAAAACAAAGCGACTTCGATGCAAGAATGACTGCCTTGATACAAGACTCCTCATGTGTGGCCATATGAGGAACTAAAAATGCAATATTTACAGCTCGTATAAAATCGTCTTCACTCCAAGAAAGATTAACGAGCTCGTTAAGTGTTACAGCAGCCCCCTCCTCGACACCGACTTGAACACTACCTTCTAAGGATCTTAGCAAAGCCCACTCCACCGTGCTGGCGAGGGATCGCCTTTGATAACGCGCCAGAATTTCAGCTGCGAATTTAACCTTTGGATCAAGCCTAAATGAAACCGGTGTGAGCTTGGATTGCTTCGGGTTGAGCTTTGCCATGTCTTAATCTCCTGTAGACCTTCAGCGTAATGCAAAACGCAATCGGCAACAACCGGACACAACCGTAAAGCATTTTGCTTTACAAAAATCTTTTGTAGTCATAACCTTCTGCCGTGGATACACACAGACCATCGCCGCAGGAGAAAACCATGTCGCAAATAGCAAGCTGCCCTCCACTTTCGGTAAGCGTCGAAGAAGCTGCCCGCTTGGTTGGCCACACTAGATCAGGGATTTACGAAGTCATTGCACTGGGTGAACTGAAGGCATTCAAGCTCGGGAAGCGACGCTTGATTCTGATGACCGAACTCAAGAGCTGGATCGAGCGCGCAGCGAAGGAAGGTGCCCGATGAGCACAACTACATCACCAACGGCACAAGAAGGATTTTTAAGCGAGGGGGATCTGAAGCCAGAAAGTGTCGAGTCAGTGTTTGCACCACTGACCCGACTGTCACAAAGCAAATCTGAGCAGACCGCAATGCAACCAGCTAAGCATATCATCATCTACTTGCTAGACCACACGGGCTGCATCCTTGGACGCTGCTGCTTGTCAAACACTACATCTGTGATTGCACTTGAGTCATTCCGTTCCTATGGAGTCTGCCGAGTAGAAGTGTTATGCCCCCCTCATGCCAAGTTTTATAGGCACTCCCCTGAATGGACCTGCTGCTGCACTCATAACAGCGAATGCGAGAATTTCGGAACCGCAGGGCATGCCCAATGAACAACACCCTGAGTTGTGCCCTGCCCGAAGACCTGCTGTGCGTCAGCAAAACCGTCGAAGCCGGTGTGCCCATCGACGCCATCACCTGCGCCATCGAACGCGCTGATTCGGTACTGACGCTGCTAGAAGATCACTTCGAAAACGAATCCTCGCGCCTCGCTAACCACGTCATAGCTGCCGTTCTTTGGGACGTGCGCGGCACCCTCGGCCTGATCAAGACCCTCGCCTTGCACGGCGACACCACCTCGACTCCTGCAATGCAGAAAGGCGGTGCGCTATGACCATGTCCACCACCCTTGGCCATGCCACCTTTTCCCGTGTCAACGCTACTGATTTGAAGCTGTTTCGGGTCAATGCCGGTATCCCGGTCGAAGACGCGCTGGAGATGGTGTCGCTGCTGCAGCATCACGCCAACCAGCTCACTTTCGACGCCGCCATGAGCGATCAGGGCGACCGTTTCAGCTGGCCTGCTCTGTACCTGGGCGAGATGGCCAAAGCGCTGATCGATGACATCAACGACGCGCTGTTTCTGCAGAGGGCTGATACATGAGCCAACGCCCAAACAGCACCGCAAAACGTCCGAGCTTTGCCGACGTGAAGGTAGCCGCGCTGAAAGACATTAATCATGTCCTTTCGCACTGGCTGCCCAACGGCAAGCGCGTAGACGGTGGCAAGGAATACACCGCCCCGAACCCGACCCGCAGCGATAAGCGAGCCGGTTCGCTCAAGGTCAATTTGAGCAAGGGCACCTGGGCCGACTTCGCCACCGGTGACAAGGGCGGCGACCTGATTGATCTGGTGCGTTATCTGGATGGCGGCACCGACGTCGAGGCCTGCAACAAACTGGCAGGCCATCTGAACGTCTCGCCCGGCGCCGCCCAGTCGAAGGCTGCCCCCGGCAAGACCAAAACACCCGAGTGGATTGCCATCCAGCCGATCCCGACCGAGGCCATGAACCAGTGCCCGGCCAAGCATCGACAGCACGGCGCGCCGTCCAAGGTGTGGATATACCGTGATGCGCAGGGCCAGCCACTCATGGCGCTCTACCGCTTCGATCTCGGACCCGATGAAGACGGCACGCCGAAGAAGGTCTTTGCGCCACTGACGTGGTGTCAGCGCGCCGATGGCCAGACCACGCAATGGCGCTGGCAAGGGCTGCCGGATCCACGCCCTTTATTGCGCCTTGATGAACTGGTCCAGCGCGCTGCCGCTCCGATTATCCTGTGCGAAGGCGAGAAAGCCGCTGATGCCGCCGCCGAACTGCTGCCCAACTACGTGGCCACCTGCTGGCCGAACGGCTCCAACTCCTGGCACAAAGCCGACCTAACACCGCTCAAAGGACGCGACGTGCTGTTGTGGCCGGACAACGATGTCAGCGGCAAAGCCTGCATGGAAGCCGTCGCCAACAAACTGCGTGAAATCGGTGCCGCGTCGGTGCGGGTCGTCGCGCTGGACGTGTTCAAACGTAAGCCTACGCTGAAGAACGGCGGCGCAGTCTTCGCCAAAGGTGGTCAATGGGACGACGGCGACGATGCAGCCGATGCACTCGCCAAAGGCTGGACAGCGGCCCATCTCGCCGAATTGGAAAGCAGCGGTGAACCGTTCGGCTTGGCTGTCGAAAAGCCGGCGCCTGAGCAGGCCGAGACCAAACCAGAACCGAAGGCGAAAGCAGCAGCGAAGCGACCCACGAAATCGAAAAATGACCTCATGCCCGGTGGCTTTCGCCTCACGTCCGAAGGCGTGTTTTATGCGGGCGATGACGGCGAAGCGCGCCCGGTGTGTTCGCCATTGGAAATCCTTGCCCGCACCCGCGACGACAAAGGCCAGAACTGGGGCCTGCTGGTCGAGTTCGACGATCCCGACGGCGCAAAAAAACGCTGGAACATCCCGGCGCGCACCATGACCGGCGACTTCGGCAAGGACGTGCTCGGCCCGTTGGTGGACATGGGACTTCGCCTCGCTGGAAACCGTTCGGGACGCAATGCACGTAATGACCTGCAGAGTTACCTCGGCGGATTCGACAGCGCGCAACGAGCGCGGCTGGTCACTCGTTTGGGTTGGCACAACAGCGCCTTCCTACTGCCCGAGCAACAGGTCGGCGCGCACAGCGAACACCTGCACTTCTATGAGGTCGGTGCGCAGCTTCCACCCATCAGCGAAGCGGGCACGCTTGAGCAGTGGCAGGAGCAGATCGGCGCGTTGTGCGCGGGCAACCATCGCTTAGCGTTCGTCGTCGGCGTGGCCTTTGCTGGCCCGCTGCTCCACATGCTTGGCCATGAGTCGGGCGGGTTCCACCTGTACGGCGACAGCTCGGGCGGTAAGACCACGCACTTGCAAGTTGCTGCCTCGATCTACGGCGGGCCGCGCTTGGTGCGTTCGTGGCGCTCCACCGATAACGCGCTGGAATCCATCGCAGCCGCGCATTCCGACGGCCTTCTGGTGCTGGATGAGATAGGCATGTGCGATCCGCGCATCATCGGCGAGACCGTGTACATGCTTGGCAACGGCACCGGCAAGGCGCGCGCCAATGACCGGGGCCAAGCAGGCCGCCAGGTACAGGAGTGGCGTCTGCTGTTTCTCTCGACCGGCGAGAAGACGTTGGCCCAGCACATGGCCGAAGCTAACAAGGAACTGAAAGCGGGCATGGAGGTACGCATGCTCGCGGTCCCGGCCGATGCGAGCAAAGGCCTCGGCATGTTCGACGCACTCAACGGCTTTGAGGATGCGGCGTCACTGGCCGACGCGCTCAAGGCACGGGTAGCGAAGTACTACGGCACACCGCTTACAGCCTTCCTGACGGCGCTGTGCGAACCGGGCAAACGCCACGGTTGGTCCGCCATCCTGCGACACACGCTTGAAGGCTTTATCGCCCAGTCGCTACCGGCCTCGGCCAGCGGGCAAGCACAACGTGCAGCCGCTCGCTTTGGCCTCGCGGCCGCAGCGGGTGAGCTGGCCACCGCGATGGGGATTACCGGCTGGCCCGATGGGACTGCCACCACCGCCGCTCGCGTGTGCCTCAACGCATGGATGAACGAACGGGGCGGCGCCGGTAACTTCGAGGGGGATGCCATCTTGGCGCGGCTGCGCCAAGTCATTGAGCGCTTCGGCGAAAGTCGTTTCACACGCTGGGAATCGGCCGCGGCAAAGATCGACGAACACGGCCCGCGCACCGTCGATCGCCTCGGCTTTCGCAAGACGCTGGAGCACGGACTGGGCGACTCCCTTCACACCACCAATACCTACTACGTGCTGCCCGAGTCATGGCGCTCGGAGATCTTCCGGGGCATGAACATCAATGCAGTGAACAAGGAGCTGCTACAGCGCGGCGCTTTAGAGCCTGGGAGCGATGGCAAGGCATATAGCTTGGTCCGTCTGCCCGGCCTCGGCCCGCAACGCTGCTACATCGTGAAGACGATTCCGGGAACGGATGAAAGCGAGGCTCGGGCTGCCTGACGGCATCCCTATTGATCGAGGTAGCGCCGGCTCACTCCCGGCCTCGCCAGCCACTCAACCAACCCACAATCGAATTGCACAGAGACAATACAGATGAACGAAATCCAAGAACTGAAAGAACGCCGCGAACGACTGACCATCGAGATGGAAAGTGTCCGAACCGAACTGCTCCCCCTCGAGACAGCACTGGAAAGTCCCGAAGTCATCGAACAGGGTCGGGAACGCGAAGTGCGAGATCAGTACAACGAGCGGAAGCGGAAGTTTGACTCGCTGGACCTGGAGATCCACACGTTGAATCGGAAGATTCATCGTCGTGAGAACCTTGCCAATCGTAAAACCTTGATGGAGGGCTACGTCGAGGCCATGGCAAATTGGAAAGTAGACGAGCAGGAGCTTAACGAAAAGCGACAGAGCCTCAGCACCCGTTTGGATCAGATCCGGCAGCAGGCACAGGAGGACATCACAAAGGCACGACAGGCCGAGACAGAGGCGGCAACGGCCTATGCACAGGCTGTTGCCTGGGGTGATACGGAAGGCGAGAAGACTGCAAACGCCGATGCGCAAAAGGCCGCGAAAAACCTCAACACGGCGACCGAGCATCACCGTCGTCAACATCTGATCATCACGGCACTGGAGCAGGAATTGGTGACTGTCGACCGACACATCACCGAAGCGCAGGAGGAGCACAAGAAAATCGAAAGGACTGCCCTACTGCTCGCGCACATGGCACTGGAAGAGAACTGGAATGAAGCGGCTCAAGCGTTGCTGGACGCTGGGGGCAAGCTATGGGCAGCCTACCACCTAATTGACCGCGATCAGGTCATGCTTTTCAAACTGGTCATTCCGGAAGAAGGGGAAAACTTCGGTAGCTGGAAATGGAATGAACTGTCAGAGCGTGCACGCCAACACACCGTGCAAGACGTGCTAGCGATGTAATGACCTAAATCACCTGAAACAGCCCGCGTACGTGGGCTGTTTAAATCACTCCAAGGATCGAAGTCATGAATGCAGCGACACAAAACAGCTCAACCATTTCCGATACGCTCAAAGCGAGAAAAGCCTACTTAACCGCACTACTCAAGATCGTGGATACCAACATCGGAAAAAGCACAGCAACGCAGAAGCTCACCATCACCGCGATCAAAGCAGAAATGGGGCTAATCGAGCATAAGCTGAAAAAACGGTGATCAGGATAAGCGGAAGCTCGCGAAAGCTTCCGTTGCATTCAAATTCGGCAGCAACTTCCGACCATAGCTGCCGGTCGGAGGTGCCTACTAAATCAAGGACGACTCATAGTGTAGAATTCACTCGCTCGCTCACATTCTCCGTTTTATCGCAGTGCAGGATGACAGTCCTTTGGTGTGAGCGAGCCGCTATCATCTACCGCCCGCAACGCTGGCATATACCTAAGGCTTAGCTCGGTCCCATTGACAGTCTTTCAACCTGTCTGCGTCAGTTCCGCTGTCTTTTCGCATGTCGATGTTGCCATCTGCGTCTAGGTAGATGTCGGTGTTGGGCCACTTCGGCGAGATGCTGATGCAATGATTACGCCCCTCTTTTTTGCTCCACCACGAAAACTCCATGAAGAATTCGTCGTCTGGGAAAAGCACCCCATTATCAATTGCACCGCCTCCAGGAAGCATTCCACCTTTGTAAATCCGGTCTTGGACGTTCCAGATGTACCGGAACTCATCTCGCCCAGTTTTAGAGTAGTGAACATTCACGGTCGGCAAAGCTATGTCCCAGTGAGTGACCACTAAATACAACACAGGTATCCACAGTATCCGTATGTACCATGTCCGACGCTTATTGGCATTTGTGGGCACGGATTCCATCCCCCCAATTCGCTGGTGGTACTGCTAATACTTCATCCATGATCATCTTCGCGGTTACTCCCCCTGTGGGATGCTGTTTGGCGAGCTTGATCCCAATTTCAATGGATACCCTATCGGCAACGTCGTCCCATGATCGCGGTTCAGTCCATGGACTCGCCGTAGTATGTGGACCGGGATGCACTCTCTCCGCTTCAGGTTTGCTCATCTCGCCAGTTTTGGTAGCGGCGTCCGACAAAAATTGTGCAGCGCCAGCGCCATCCAGTAGCTCGCTCTCTGACAAGCCACCTATGATTCCTACGTATCCATAGTGGATGTTCGACCAGATGTCGTAAAAGTACTCGTAAGCCCCCTGTTTATGGTGCAGGCCAACAAACAACTTACGAAGCTTCGGTTTGTGATCCCAGTCCATCCTTGGGCCCACTTTACTTGCCCAGATTACCCACGATGTAGCCGTGTCCCTGTACTTGCTCAGGGCGCGGGCCGCTGGTCCGCCCAAGCCTGAGAGTTGTGGAGGCTCCCTGTCTGCCGCAGTGGGATCATAGTTGTTAAGCCTTTGCATCCTTAAAACTTCCGGGCTCTGTATGTTTCGGTTCATCTCATCAGCGATGTAGTTGGCCAGCCCTTCCATTTCGTCGGGGTGATTGCAAACGGCGGGGTCCGCTCCTGGTTCAGGCTTCGCGTCCGGCCGTTTAGCAGCGGCCTTAGGATCTACAAGAGCATTTGCAGCGGTTGCCTTCTCTGTCAGCTTTGGATCAGCCAGCAGTGTGGCCATTTTCTCATCGTCCACAGTGCCATCTGGCCGGAATGCTCCGAGCGCCATGAAGTTGATGATTGTTGCACCACCAGCATCCCCCATGAAAAAGCCGCCACCGACATCGCCTGACCCAGTGATGATGGTTCCGCCGTGACTGGTAGGGCTGCCCAAGTGAGCCATAGGACGCCCGTTCACTTGGATGGACGGAAACCCTGTCGTGATAACAGCGCCACACCCACAGGTATCGCCCACACGAGCAGAACCCATGAAGTTGATGTTTGTGTCAGCGGAGGCAGAGGTAATCGGGGTGGTGCCATGACCGGGCATAGGGCAGACATGTTTGTCACCCAATCGAGCAGAGGAAATCATTCGTCGTCCTTGTCGTGCATAAAAAGCCCCCGTCGGTGGAGGCGAAGAGCATTTTGCAGGCGCCGCGAGGTTACCCCATGTGATGGTGAGCGGTCTGTAGGACAGATCTGAACTTGTGTCACCCGCTAGTCCGAGGCTTAAGCCTGCCCACCCTTCACTGCTTTAGTCGCCGTAGGCGTCAGTAGTTCACTGATACTGGGTTGGGTAACGAGCCAGTACAGAGGAGGAGTCTGCAAACATTGGGCGATTGAACGGACGCTGATGAAGAGGACTGCTGGGTGATGCGAGGCAGAATTCCAACTTGAAAAAACGTTGCAACGGCAGACGCTCGGTACAGTTGCAATGGCGCGGCTTAAAAAGCTGGCGGTCAACCTTTATCCATACGACGGGCGCCTCTCGGCCATTTTCTGCCCGTCGCGAGAGGCAGAAAGCGGCCAAAAAACAGTCATTCGTGGAGGACTGCTTTCAGCCGATTTCTGCTTTCCACGACCGGTTGAGTTATGAACGTTGGCTTCTGTATAGCCGCGAAAGCCGACGCTCCAGATGTCCATCCAGACGAACCAGCCTTCGGGTGTGGTGGTTCGGCCAGGATGAATCAGCCTCACCCTGCTCGCGACAGTGTGAGCGACCACATCCAGACGCTCAAAACCGCGAGCAATAAGAAGGCGAGCACGCTTGGCCACAGGGGCATGGGATACCCATTAACGAGAACCTCGGGGCGAATATACCTGGCTCGAAGAACTGGTTCACCGTTCACAATACCTGCCGAAATCTTTACGACATTTCTACGCCAAGCTCACCAGAATAGTCAGCGTTTTTACACGGTGGTGGCTAGTCTGTTGCTTATCGTAAGAGGATGCTCAATATGACCAACGAGGTGTCGTTGTGGAGAAGTAAGTCGGAAAAATTCACCTCGCTACGGGGGTATTTACTGACCGTCCTCGCCTGCAGCGCAATGACGTTTGTAGCCACACCGCTGCTCTCTTATCTCGACTTGGCCAATATCGTGATGCTGTTCCTGCTGACCGTGCAACTGGTGGCGGCAAAGCTAGGGCGCAATCAAGCCATTTTGGCCTCAGTTCTCAGCGTTTTACTCTTTGACTTCTTTTTCGTACCGCCACGTTTTTCTCTGGCAGTCAGCAACATCCAGTATCTGGTCACGTTTGGCGTCATGCTGGTGACCGCATTGACGACCGCGCAGCTTGCCGCCGGACTGAAACAAAGGGCACAACAATCTCACTTCCGCGAACAACAAACGCAGGCGCTGTATCAACTGGCCCGCCAACTGGCCGGAACCCTCACCGTTGAACAGGTAGTGGACATTGGCCAGTCCTTCATCAAGACGCAATTCGATGCACAGTCAGTCATCTTGCTGCCCAATGAACAAGAAGTGCTGAGCAACTCGCCTAAGCCCGGATCTCCGCTGGTTGAAATGCGCCTTGCCCAAGTCGCGCTGGAGAGTGGACAACTGGTGCGTAACGACGAACTCAACAGCATGGGCTATGCGCCGCTGTATCTGCCCTTGCGGTCGTCGATGCGCACTCGAGGTGTACTTGCAGTCAAATTCGCAGAAGGCTCGCCAAAACTCTCAAGCAATGCCCTATCACTATTAGAGACCCTCGCGTCCCTGATTGCAGTCGCGGTCGAACGCCTGCATTACGTCAAAGTCGCGCAAACCACTGAAGTTAATATGCTGACAGAGCGCCTACGCGGCTCTATTCTCGCGGCGCTATCGCACGATCTTCGTACGCCGTTAACCGCAATGGTTGGCTTGGCTGACTCGTTATCGCTTATCCAGCCGGCGTTGCCTGCGATGGCCTTGGAAACTGCTCAGGCCTTGCACGAGCAGGCCGCGCGCCTGGCGGGTCTAGTCAGCAACCTTCTGGATATGGCCCGGCTGAATGCTGGTGAAGTCACCTTGCGGCGTGAGTGGCAGCTGCTTGAAGAGGTAATTGGTGCCAGCATCAAGTTGCTTGGCAGCGCATTGACTGAACATCCCATCAAAGTGACCCTCCCAAAGGGGTTGCCGTTGCTCAACTATGACGCAGTCCTGATCGAACGGGTCCTCTGCAACCTGCTTGAAAATGCTGCGAAGTATTCGCCTCAAGGTAGTGCCATTGAATTGGTGGCCATACAGAATGACGACAACGTAGAGGTCCGTGTCGAAGACCTTGGTCCAGGGTTTTCGAGCAAACGAAGCGACGATCTATTCAAGATATTCGTCCGAGGGGAAGGCGCATCTGACAAACCGGGGACAGGGCTTGGGTTGGCCATTTGCAAAGCCATTGTGGAAGCGCATAGCGGACGGATCAGCGCCGACAATCGACCAGGCGGTGGAGCCAGCGTCAGCTTTACCCTGCCCAAAGGGACACCACCGATTGTTGAGGAAGAGCAGCCATGATCTCGACCTCAGCCAAAGTTCTGGTTATTGAAGACGAGAAGCAAATCCGTCGTTTCGTTCGGCTGGCACTGGAAGCAGAAGGCTGCCAGGTGGCTGAAGCTGAAACGATGAGCCACGGCCTGATCGAAGCGGGAACGAGAAAGCCCGATCTGCTGATTCTCGACCTAGGTCTACCGGATGGAGACGGCATCGACCTGATACGGGACCTACGTAGTTGGTCCGATGTTCCGGTACTGATTCTGTCTGCACGATCGCAGGAAAACGACAAGATCGATGCCTTGGATGCCGGGGCCGACGACTACCTGACCAAGCCCTTCAGTGTTGGCGAGCTGCGTGCAAGGGTTCGCGCGCTTCTGCGACGCCGTAGTCGGAGTGCGGAAGCGGCTTCCCCGATTATCGAGTTCGGCACCATCAGCGTGGATTTATCGCGCCGACTGGTGGTCCGTGACGGCGAGACGATTCACCTCACTCCGATTGAATATCGACTGCTCTCATGCCTGCTGGGACAACCCGGCAAGGTCCTGACCCAACGCAGTTTGCTGCGGGAAATCTGGGGGCCGGCCTATGTCGAGAGCAGTCACTACCTACGCGTTTATGTCGGGCACTTGCGCCAGAAGCTCGAAGACGATCCGACTCAACCCAGATATTTTCTGACAGAAACAGGCGTGGGTTACCGCTTCCAGCCTTGAGGGGACTTGCATGCACGACGAACAAGGCAAAAAGCGTCTGGCTACATTGACGCTGGCTGCACTAGGCATTGTCTATGGCGACATTGGTACCAGCCCGCTGTACTCCCTCAAGGAAGTATTCGGTAGCGCTCACCATCCGGTTGCCATTACCCCGGAAAATGTACTGGGAGTTTTGTCCCTGTTCTTTTGGTCGCTGATCATTGTGGTCACGCTGAAATATGTGGTCTTCATCATGCGGGCCAACAACAAGGGCGAAGGTGGCATCATCGCGCTAATGACCCTAGCCTTGCAGAAAGGTGTGGAGCGTTCCTGGCAGCAAAAACTGCTGGTTACTCTCGGGCTTTTCGGTGCGGCGCTGTTTTACGGGGATGGGGTCATTACCCCAGCGATTTCAGTACTCTCGGCTGTCGAGGGATTGGAAATCATCACGCCCACGTTCAAGCCTTACATCATCCCCATTACCGTGGCCATTTTGATTGGCCTGTTCGCCTTTCAGCGCAAGGGCAGCGCCGGCGTAGGGGCCCTGTTTGGGCCGGTGATGCTGCTCTGGTTTGCCGTTCTGGCGGTGTTGGGCGCTGCCGCCATTATTGGCAATCCCTCAGTACTCGCAGCCATCAACCCGCTGCATGCCATGCACTTTCTACTCGGGAACTCCATCCTTGGCTTTCTCGCCTTGGGTGCAGTGGTTCTATGCATTACCGGTGCCGAGGCGTTGTATGCCGACATGGGGCACTTCGGTGCCAAACCTATTCAATACGCCTGGATTGGGTATGTTCTGCCAGCACTACTGATCAATTACTTTGGCCAGGGCGCACTGTTGCTTGCGGATCCGACGACAATACAGAACCCGTTTTATCTGCTAGCTCCGGAATGGGGACGCTATGCGCTGGTGATTCTGGCGACAGTGGCAACCATCATCGCTTCACAGGCTGTGATCTCCGGCGCCTTTTCCATCACCCAGCAGGCGATGCAACTCGGCTACACCCCCCGCCTGGAAATTCAGCACACCTCGGATCGGCAAATAGGCCAAATCTATTTACCGGCAATAAATTGGCTGCTGCTCGCATCGATCATTGCTCTGGTTGTCGGGTTCGGCTCGTCCTCAAACCTGGCTGCCGCCTACGGCATTGCCGTTACCGGAACCATGCTTATCACCAATTTTCTGGCCATAGCTGTAGCGATTCGATTGTGGCATTGGAGTCCGTTGCGCGCCGTTCTGGGGGCATTACCCTTCATTTGCATTGACCTCGGATTTTTCCTGGCCAACTCAGTGAAAATTCCAGACGGTGGTTGGTTCCCACTGGTATTCGGCATGGCTATTTTCATCTTGCTGACCACCTGGAAACGTGGCCGCGAACTACTGGGTGAACGGTTGGCGGCCGAAGCGATGCAGCTGCAGCCCTTCATCGCCAATATTGTCGAAGGCGGCGTTCAGCGTGTACTTGGGACGGCCGTATTCCTGACCGCAGAGCCAGAGTCCGTGCCGCATGCCATGATTCACAGCCTGAAACATTACAAAACACTGCATGAGCAGATCATTATCCTGAGCGTGAAGGTTCTTGATGTTCCTTATGTTCCTATTGACGACCGCCTAATAATTCGTCGCCTGGCGAGCAACTTCGCACAAGTGGTCGTGCAATATGGTTTCAAGGACGAACCAGATATTCCTGCAGCATTGGCCCTGGCAAGTGAGGCAGGTCTGGAGATCAACATGATGGATACGTCGTTCTTTCTCGGGCGCGAAACGCTGATTCCGAAGTTAGGTTCAAGCATGGCTTATTGGCGGGCCCTGATTTTTGTGGCGATGTTCCGCAATGCCGGCAGCGTTACTGCCTTCTTCAAAATCCCCTCTAATCGGGTGGTCGAATTGGGCACTCAGGTGGTGCTATAGCGCTATTCTTCACGGTCTGACTCTAACGAATAGAGTGGGTACCCGGGGTCATGGCGTAAGCGTCTGCCAAACCTACCTTCCTGTTGCCTACGCTTATGTAGTACTAAAGCAGGTGCATCGACCGACCGCTTTTGGCCCAGAGTGTGTAAAAACGATTCGCCAAAATTGAACTGGGCGCATCTACGTTAAATCTGAAATTTATCGACACGTCAGCAGATGTGGATTTCGCGTAGAAGCGCGATTTTCAGTCCAGTTTTGAGTACCTGTCGCGCTCAAAAACGTTTTTACACACCCTCGGCCGATTGCGGCCTACGGTTTACCCAAATTTGTAAACGCTGCTGTAACACCTATTTGGCTTGTAACACCTGATGTACGCGAAAGATGAGGGGTGTGTAACGCCGATAAAACCCAACAAATTCAACTAGTTAATATCTACCGTAACACCCGCAACACCTGTAACACGTCTTTTCGAGCCCCCACACCCCATCAGTGATAAGCGCCGCCAGCGAAAGCGATACTGCCTTGGTATCGACTAATGCAGAATTCGAGCGCTGGGTCGCCGAACACCCGGACGCTAGGGGTGCCGTCTGCCAACAACGAACAGGGGAGATGCATCGACCGGGGAACCGACTCGCCTGGGACCCTGGGGATGTTCGGTGGGTACGGGGTCGGAAACCCGCGTGATCGTATTAGCGGAAAAATGCCCAGCTTAGTGAACAGGTGAACCAGGTGAACTCCAGTTCACCAGTGCATTTGCACTATGAATCGGACTGTCGCTGGGGACCCTGGGCATTTCAGATAGACACGGGGCTAAGAACCCGCGCGTTCGTGTTAGCGGCTGGATTTTTGAAGTTGGTTGACAGGTTGACCGAGTTGACTTGGTTGACGAACTCCATGCGTGCGATATCTGCAACACAAAGGGGCATCTTTACCAACACGGTAACGATGCCCCTTTTTCGTCAGGATCCTTTCAATTTCAACGTTGAAATTTCAGTAAGATGGAATGCCTGTCGCTAACAAGATGTCGCGGGTTTCCGACCCCGTATCATCTCCTTCACGTCAGGGTCCCCAGCGACTTCTCGCTTCAGCCCAGACATTCGCTTGAGTCTGCCTATGATTCAACGAACTCGTAGCGAGACTAGCAATCGGTCCATCTCCAAAAACAAGAGTTCTGCTCCGGCTGGAGAATGACGCAGGCATCAATCCGTTACGCGGTCCTCAAAAGAGTGTGATATGGGCTATACCCTTGGGGTCATCCCCACCCTTAGCCATCTCCCCCCGACAACCATAGGTCTGTCAATGCCAAAACACCCACTTACACCGATGATGGTTCAATATTTAGTAGGATTGTGCTGCCTCAAATCAGATCCCGATGCAGTCGATGTGACTATCGGCGACATGGTCTACGACGCCACAGCCGAAGAAGAGCGTGACGTTGACGTAACTGTCACTATCACGGAGGCCGGTGGAGTAACTCATGCATTCAAAGCGTATGAAGTAAAGCGAGAAGGATCACCACTAGACGTGGCCAAAGTTGAGCAGCTGTGTATGAAATTCATAGACATGCCTTCTGTGACTCACCGCTCTATAGTTTCCGCATCAGGCTACACAGCAACAGCACGGAAGAAAGCTGAAAAATATGGAATCAGTCTTTACGAGTTCAGAGCTTGGACTAGGCCTCTTCAAGAGCAATTCCCTAAGCTCACCATGCAGGGCACCGCGCAAGAATGCTTCAAAATGGCCTCCACCCTGCTCTGCTGGTCGCAGTATCAGTTGGCACTCGTGGCGCCCCAAGCAACAGTGGACTTTACGGTTGAACCTGGGGACAAGCTATTTGATTCATCCGGTAGCGCCCACCGAACGCATGCAACCTTTGATGAGTACCGAAACGAGCTACTCCTCCGGTCGACACAATTGCTGTTTTCTTTGATGTCCGCAGCCTCAGTAATGGGCAGCCTCCCGTCGCTGGAGGCAAGTCAGGAGTGGCCGCACAGCCACACACTCGATGTAACCAATGACGCAGTGTATGTCGATACAGAATGCGGCATTTGTCGAATCGACTTCGTTACCATTACAGGGCATCTTCAATGGCAAAACATCACCGTCGAGCCCCTGTACTACGTGATTGACAATATCTCGACTGGCGATGCGTTTGCAGGTGCTGTGATTTCCAGCCTGCAGGGTGATGGCAACATGACCGCCCTAGTGTTTTCACCCAAAACTCGTGGCATCGACATACAGCCTATTCGGCTCGCTAAGAAACATCAGAACAGCATCAGAAACCTCAAACTAAAGCTATCCAGGTAATTTCCGTAAAACGTCTATCGGAAAGGCCAGGGATCACAAGCCTGTATCCCCGTCTGTATCCCCAACAAAAACCCTGGGCTTCTATTGGCAGGTTCAACCGGCCCATCCGCTAGGCCTGAAATCGACGTTACGAGTGTTACACACGTTACAAAGCATCGCATCACATTGATATCTATAGGTTTTATTGATGTAACAAGTGTTAATCAATCCCTATAGGTAGGATGTTACGCTTCCGATAGGTGTTACAAAGATAAGCCCTTACTCCACTGGTGGCAGGCTCCGCACAAGTCCACTGCGACGCAGCTTAGTCGCGGGCTTAGCAGCTCGGAAGGGGCATGGGGAGCAGTGAATTACTCCTGGGGGTGAGCCTAGATAGGCAATTGAGACGGCAAGGTGACGGCAAAGCGTCGTGTCAACGAAGTGAATTTGTAAGAACGGGAATGAGTGTTCGAACATCCCAGAGCGCGACCCGCTCAAAGGCTCGATGACTGAGAGCAGTAAAAACGGCCAGATGAGAACTTCAAACGGCCAATTTACAAAGCCCGTTGCTGTCACCCTGCTGTCACAGCCTTCTTTCGATAAAGACGAATCAGGCTGTAAGCATTGAATTATATGGTGTCCCAGGGCAGGTTCGAACTGCCAACCTTCCCCTTAGGAGGGGGATGCTCTATCCAATTGAGCTACTGAGACACAGATCGACCACAAAGAAACACGGTGCGATCGACGGCGTGCATGTTAACGGGCAGGCCTGCTTTTGTCATGTCGTCCGTTGGGCTTTTTAAGTGTAGGCAGACGCCTCGCAGGAGCGTGGCTTTGTTTACCGTGCAAATTGCATCACCGCAAAAAGCCATCATTGCAAAATGCAATGCAGGCCCTTCGGCAAAATATCTTAATTCATTGTTTTTAAAGGATTTAATTACCGCTAGACTCTTGGCATGCGGGCTGCTTCAGCTGTTCTCGAAGAACAACGGAGGCAAGCCTCATGAACAGCGCCCTTTTACTCTCGATCGCGAGCGCTATGGCGATTCTGTTGGGCTTTCATTTTGTCCCCGAGCGCGGTGTTGAGCCGGTTGCTCAACGCATGCCTCATTACCTTCAGGTGCAAAGAGCGCCTCAACTGGCGGTAATGAGCGATAAGCGCAGCTTTGTCAGCCAAGAGGTGAGCCAGGAAGGCATTCTGCTGCCGGCTCAGTCTTCAGAACGTTTGGTATTTTGAATCACCCCATCAGGAGCACCGCATGTCCAAATCAGCCGCAGGGTTTTTCATCCTCGCCTTACTGAGCGGCATTCTTCATCTGTCAGTGGTCCAGGATACGATCGTCACCCTGCCTTTGATCGCCAGCGGCGTGTTCGGTGCGCTGTTTGTGCTGGCGCTGATTGCCGGGCGCAAGATCAAGTTCGATCCGGTACTGCGTTAATCCTCAACAGGTACAGCAGATTGGCAACTGTGGTGGACAATTCACCTGAATTGTCGAGTCGATGGATCTGCGCGTGTCCGTTTGACCCCTCTGCCGTGAATAACCCATTGCGATACAGCCTTGCTTCAATCTCCGCAAAACTCTCGCGACCACGGCGCAGCAGACGCTCTCGCAGGACTTCATCCTTGACCGTCAACAGAACCGGCAATAGCGTTGGATACCGGCGCAGCGCCTCAGCCAGATGGCCGCGAGAGCCATTGACCAAGACATGCCGACCGTCATTGAGCCATTGATCTATTTCGATCGGAATACCGTAATCCAGGCCATTGGCGTTCCAGCACAGCGCGAAATCGCCCTCGACCCTGTGTTGCTCGAATTCTTCCCGGGAAACGCCAATTGCGTCCTCGCCCACTGATTCGGCAGAACGCGTGATGACCCGACGCACCACTTCACAATTGAGCGTCTGCAACGGCTCGCGCGCGGCTTCGATGAGGCTGTCCTTGCCGGACCCAGAAGGCCCCATCAAGTAAATCAGCCTGCCATCCATCCTGAAATCACCTCCCACTGCACGTCTCCCCCTAGTAAATCGGCCAATTGCCACTATCCTGTACAAGTAAGGAACACTGATCGAATCTGCACAGCATGCGCCTTCAGGCGTCCCGGGACATCACCTGCCGGGCAAGAGGATGCGGTCAGTAATACGGACTAGGGCAAGCTTTTCAAACCAGTCCGCATTTCTGATAATTGGTGCTGGCATAACGCCTTTATCCAGTTCAATATTTGTCACAGAATTGACGCCAATGAACTGGCTACTTTGAGGCATGATGCGAGCCTCTATCAATTCAGGTTGAACATTTGGCCAGACCGCTTGTCCTATCAGACATCCTGCGGCCAATCCCGAGAACCGCTCCCCTGAACTAACCGGTTAAATATATGCGCCCATTGAAACAGGCAATTTATTCCAGCCGTACGGCTGACAAGTTCGTCGTACGTCTGCCAGACGGAATGCGTGAACGCATTGCCGAGGTGGCTCGCAATCATCATCGCAGCATGAACTCCGAAATCATCGCGCGCCTTGAACAGAGCCTTATTCAGGAAGGCGCGCTTGGCGAAGAATTGAGCATGCGCCTGGACAGCCCGGAGCTGTCATTACACGAACGTGAACTGCTGCAACGCTTCCGCCAACTCTCCCACCGTCAGCAGAACGCTCTTGTTTCGCTGATTGCACATGATGCCGAAATGGCCGCAGACGCTTCCTGATTTCATCCGAAAGTTCAAGCCAGCTTAATCGCTGGCTTTTTTTTGCCTGAAATTCGGGCATAAAAAACCCGCCGATTGGCGGGTTTTTTATGTCGGTACGTCAGAGCAGGAAGATCGTCGCCAAGCCGAGAAAGATGAAGAACCCGCCGCTGTCCGTCATAGCGGTGATCATCACGCTGGCGCCCATCGCAGGATCGCGCCCAAGCCGCGCCAGGGTCATGGGAATCAACACCCCCGCCAATGCCGCCAGCAACAGGTTGAGCGTCATGGCAGCGGTCATCACCACCCCCAGAGACCAACTGCCATACAGCAGATAGGCGACGACGCCGATCACACCGCCCCACACCAGACCATTGATCAGACCTACCGCCAACTCCTTGCGCATCAGGCGCGAAGTATTGCCGGTGCTGACCTGATCCAGCGCCATGGCCCGAACGATCATGGTGATCGTCTGGTTACCCGAGTTGCCACCGATACCCGCCACGATCGGCATCAGTGCCGCCAACGCCACCAATTTCTCGATGGAGCCTTCGAAAAGACCGATCACTCGGGATGCGATGAACGCGGTGATCAGGTTAATTGCCAGCCAGGCCCAACGGTTACGCAGGGATTTCCAGACTGACGCAAAAATATCTTCCTCTTCACGCAGACCCGCCATGTTGAGAACTTCGTTTTCGCTCTCTTCACGAATCAGGTCGACCATTTCATCGATGGTCAGACGGCCGATCAGCTTGCCGTTCTTGTCGACCACAGGCGCCGAGATCAAGTCGTAACGTTCGAACGCCTGAGCAGCGTCATAGGCGTCTTCATCCGGGTGAAAACTCACCGGGTCGCTGGCCATGACCTCAGAAACCTGTTTTTCCGGGTCGTTGACCAGCAAACGCTTGATTGGCAGCACGCCCTTGAGCACGCCGTCGTAATCGACCACGAACAGTTTGTCCGTGTGACCAGGCAGCTCCTTGAGGCGGCGCAGGTAACGCAAAACCACTTCGAGACTGACATCCTCACGGATCGTCACCATCTCGAAGTCCATCAACGCACCGACCTGCTCCTCGTCGTAAGACAACGCAGAGCGGACGCGCTCACGCTGCTGACCATCGAGGGTTTCCATCAGCTCGTGGACGACGTCTCGCGGCAGCTCGGAGGCCAGGTCAGCAAGTTCATCGGCATCCATGTCCTTGGCCGCAGCCAGGAGCTCGTGATCGTCCATGTCGGCGATCAGCGTTTCACGAACTGAATCGGATACTTCGAGCAGAATGTCGCCATCGCGATCGGCCTTGACCAACTGCCAGAGCGTCAGACGATCGCCCAGCGGCAAGGCTTCAAGGATGTAGGCGACGTCGGCGGAGTGCAGATCATCGAGCTTGCGTTGCAACTCGACGAGATTTTGCCGGTGAACCAGATTCTCGACCCGGTCGTGATGCGGACCTTCCTGGCGGTGAGTCAGGTCTTCGACCACCCGCTGACGCTGCAGCAGCTCAACAACTTGAGCGAGGCGGTCTTGCAAGCTTTCCTGCGTTTTCTTTACTTCAACTTCAGACATAGGCGAACTCCACTCCCAGCAGCGGGGCACGCCGGAAGGATCAATCAGTCAATTCATGATTGGAAAAACGGGGTACTGAGTAACTACTGGGTAAGTCCATGGAGGTATTCCACAAGCCCCGGCGGGGCTGACGGGCGCAATGATACACCGCCCGACGGTTTTAAACGTTAAAAAATCGCGGTTGAAACAAGCGCTTGCAAGACAAACCTGAGCACCGCCCTGATCCATAAACCTGCGACGACTCATCCTGAAAAGAAAACACACCACTGCCGAAAAATGTAACGACTACCCTTGAGATAGACCGTCATGGAGGACGTTTGATGCCATCGAATGCACATTGTTTTTTGTTAATCACCCTGCTCTGCCCGTCGCCCTGGGCGCTTGCCACGACCGTTCACCGTTGCGAGGCGGCCAACGGGCGCATTACCTTCACTACGCTGAGCTGTACGGCCGGAGACAGCCTTTCGCTGCAGGATGTCCGCGCCTTCACACCGGGCAGCGTGACCGCTCTCATGCCGGAAGCCGAGAATCGCGAAACATCAGGTATGAAAATCAAAAGGAGAGATCCGACCGTCGTTGGCAAGACCGAGGACAAATGTGGAAACCTCATCAGCGCCAAAGAACGCCGAGAAGCGATCATCAATCAGCGGATAGTTGCCGGCATGAGCCAGCAGGATGTCGAGAGCGCCCTCGGCAAGCCAGACAAGATCAGTATTCGCAATTCGGCCACGAGCTACCGCTACGACACCCAGCGAGGTCGCAGCGCACACGTCGAGTTCGATGAGAGAGGATGCACCAAAGGAAAAGCCAAATCCCAGACGGCAAAAAGCCCGCGTTAAACGCGGGCTTTTTGTTGTTTGGTGCACTCGACAGGATTCGAACCTGTGACCGCTCGGTTCGTAGCCGAGTACTCTATCCAGCTGAGCTACGAGTGCATTTGTGTTTTTATACCAGATCACAACTGGTTGAAGCCAAGTCATTCACATTACTGCAGATGACTCTTAAATGGTGCACTCGACAGGATTCGAACCTGTGACCGCTCGGTTCGTAGCCGAGTACTCTATCCAGCTGAGCTACGAGTGCATTTGTTGCCGCGCATTATAGGCCGTCTAATCTCTATGTCAAACACTTTTTCTAGTAATTTCAAACACTTACCGAAGAAGCTAGATTACAACGTACTACGCAAATAATGGCGGAGAACGGGGGATTCGAACCCCCGACACCCTTTTGAGGTGTACTCCCTTAGCAGGGGAGCGCCTTCGGCCACTCGGCCAGCTCTCCGCAACACGGGGCGTATATTAACCAGCTTCTTCCCCGTTTGCAAACATAAAAAACGATAAAAATTAATGGCTTGGTTCTTCGTCCTTCTCTTTCTTTATACGCAGGTAAATTTCCTCACGGTGGACCGCAACCTCTTTCGGGGCGTTGACACCGATACGCACTTGATTTCCTTTGACGCCGAGCACGGTCACGGTGATTTCGCCATCACCAATAATCAGGCTTTCTGCGCACCGACGAGTCAGAATCAGCATACCTTTCTCCTCACGCATTTCATTTCAGGGACAACAGTCTGCAAAAAAAAGGCACTCGACCTACAACCTGAACGATCGCAGCCCTACATGCCTGAGTATTGACTAGCGCGAGCAAAAGAACAGCTTCGGGTCGCACCATTCAAAAAACAAAAGGGCGCGGTCAGACCGCGCCCTTCGGTTAACGCATCACTCGCCCTGTCGGGCCGGTGCGTCCAGTTCGAAAGCCGTGTGCAGAGCGCGCACAGCCAGTTCCAGGTACTTCTCTTCGATCACTACGGAGACTTTGATTTCCGAGGTCGAGATCATCTGGATGTTGATGCTTTCCTTGGCCAGGGATTCGAACATGCGGCTGGCCACGCCTGCGTGGGAGCGCATGCCGACACCGACGATCGACACCTTGGCAATCTTGATGTCGCCAACGACTTCACGGGCACCGATCTCGCGAGCGGTGTTTTCCAGCACGGTTTGCGCGGCCTGGAAGTCATTGCGATGCACGGTGAAGGTGAAGTCGGTGGTGTTATCGTGCGCAACGTTCTGCACGATCATGTCGACTTCGATGTTCGCGGCGCTGATCGGGCCGAGAATCTTGAATGCAACGCCCGGGGTGTCTGGCACGCCACGGATGGTCAGCTTGGCTTCATCGCGGTTGAAAGCGATGCCGGAAATGATCGGCTGTTCCATGGTTTCCTCTTCATCAATAGTAATGAGGGTGCCCGGACCCTCCTTGAAGCTGTGCAGTACGCGCAGCGGAACGTTGTACTTGCCGGCGAATTCCACCGCACGGATCTGCAACACCTTGGAACCGAGGCTGGCCATTTCCAGCATCTCTTCGAAGGTAATCTTGTCCAGGCGCTGAGCCACGGACACCACACGCGGGTCGGTGGTGTAGACGCCGTCGACGTCGGTGTAGATCTGGCATTCGTCAGCCTTCAAGGCTGCCGCCAGCGCCACGCCGGTGGTGTCGGAACCGCCACGACCGAGGGTGGTGATGTTGCCGTGCTCGTCGACGCCCTGGAAACCAGCGACAACGACCACACGACCGGCCTTCAGGTCACCCCGAATCTTCTGTTCATCAATCTGCAAGATACGCGCTTTATTGTGAGCGCTGTCCGTCAGAATCCGTACCTGACTGCCTGTGTAAGACACCGCTGGCACGCCGCGCTTGATCAGCGCCATGGCCAACAGCGCAATCGTTACCTGCTCGCCGGTGGAGACGATCACATCCAGCTCACGTGGAACCGGTTGGCCGTCGCCACTGATTTGCTTGGCCAGATCGATCAGACGGTTGGTTTCGCCGCTCATTGCAGACAGCACAACCACCAGGTCATCGCCGGCTTCGCGGAATTTCTTAACCTTGTCGGCGACCTGTTCGATTCTCTCGACAGTGCCGACCGAGGTGCCTCCAAATTTCTGTACGATCAAAGCCATTTCAAAGCCGCCTCTGCCCATGAAGGGCGCCCAAATAATCACTCAAACAGCGTTCGGGCCCGCCACTAGACCGCGGGCCGGACACACTGCCTTATAAACCCTGCTCTACAAATGGAACAGTCAGGGCCAGTGCCGCATCCAGTGCGCCAGCGTCAGTACCACCGCCTTGCGCCATGTCTGGACGACCACCGCCCTTCCCGCCCACTGCCGCAGCGGCTTGCTTCATCAAATCACCGGCTTTGAGTTGGCCAGTCAGGTCTTTGGTTACGCCTGCAACCAGAACGACCTTTTCCTCATGGACACTGCCGAGCAGGATCACTGCGCGGCCGAGTTTGTTTTTCAGTTGATCGACCAGCGCCAGCAGCGCCTTGCCATCCTGACCGTCCAGACGCACGGCCAGCACTTTCACGCCTTTGACATCCAGGGCAGAAGCCGACAAATCGTCGCCCGCCGCGCTGGCAGCCTTGGCCTGCAACTGCTCGAGTTGCTTCTCCAGCAGACGGTTGCGCTCCAGCACAGCCGACAGCTTGTCGATCAGGTTGTCGCGGCTACCCTTGACCAGGTTGGCCGCTTCCTTGAGTTGTTCTTCAGCAGCGTTCAAGTATGCCAGCGCCGCGGCGCCAGTGACCGCTTCGATACGACGCACGCCGGAAGCCACACCGCCTTCGCTGATAATCTTCAACAGGCCGATGTCGCCGGTACGGTTAACGTGGATACCGCCGCACAGTTCGACGGAGAAATCACCGCCCATGCTCAGTACGCGCACGCTGTCGCCGTATTTTTCGCCGAACAGCGCCATGGCGCCCTTCTGCTTGGCGGTTTCGATATCGGTTTCTTCGGTTTCAACTTCGGAGTTCTTGCGAATCTCGGCGTTGACGATGTCTTCCAGCGCCTTCAATTGCTCAGGTTTGATGGCTTCGAAGTGGCTGAAGTCAAAGCGCAGACGCTGACTGTCGACCAACGAACCTTTCTGCTGAACATGGTCGCCCAGCACCTGGCGCAATGCGGCGTGCAGCAAGTGAGTCGCCGAGTGGTTCAACGAAGTCGCGTGACGCACTTCAGCATCAACATGAGTTTCTACCGGCGCGCCGATGGTCAGGCTGCCCGACGCCAGCACGCCGTGATGCAAGAAGGCGCCACCGGTTTTGGTGGTGTCGCGCACATCGAAACGGCTGCTGCCGACTTGCAGATAGCCGCAGTCGCCGATCTGACCGCCGGATTCAGCGTAGAACGGCGTCTGGTTCAGTACGACCACACCCTCTTCGCCTTCGCTGAGTACGTCGACCGACTGGCCATCTTTATAGAGACCAACGACTTTCGCCGAACCTTTAGTCGCTTCATAGCCGGTGAATTCGGTGGCCACATCAACCTTGACCAGGCTGTTGTAGTCCATGCCGAAGGAGCTGGCGGAACGGGCACGGACGCGCTGGGCTTCCATTTCGCGCTCGAAGCCTTCTTCGTCGATAGTCAGGCTACGTTCGCGAGCGATGTCGCCGGTCAGGTCCATCGGGAAACCGTAGGTGTCGTAGAGCTTGAACACTACGTCGCCCGGCACCACGTCGCCTTTGAGTTCGGCCAGATCCTGCTCGAGGATTTTCAGGCCCTGCTCCAGGGTCTTGGCGAACTGCTCTTCTTCAGCTTTCAGTACGCGCTCGATGTGCGCTTGCTGGGATTTCAGCTCAGGGAAGGCTTCGCCCATCTCGGCGACCAGGGCCGCAACGATCTGGTAGAAGAAACTGCCCTTGGCGCCCAGTTTGTTACCGTGACGGCAGGCGCGACGAATGATCCGGCGCAGCACGTAGCCGCGACCTTCGTTGGATGGCAGCACACCGTCGGCAATCAGGAAACCGCACGAACGAATGTGGTCGGCGACGACTTTCAAGGAAGCCTGAGCGTCGTTGGTGCAGCCGATGGCCTTGGCCGATGCAATCAGCAGGCTCTGGAACAGGTCGATTTCATAGTTCGAGTGAACGTGCTGCAGCACCGCACTGATCCGCTCCAGGCCCATACCGGTATCGACCGACGGCGCTGGCAGCGGGTGCAACACGCCATCGGCGGTGCGGTTGAACTGCATGAACACGTTGTTCCAGATTTCAATGTAACGGTCGCCATCTTCTTCCGGCGAGCCCGGCGGGCCGCCCCAGATATCGGCGCCGTGATCGTAGAAAATCTCGGTGCAAGGACCGCACGGGCCGGTATCGCCCATGGTCCAGAAGTTGTCAGAAGCGTACGGCGCGCCTTTGTTGTCACCGATACGAACCATGCGTTCGGCCGGAACGCCGATTTCCTTGGTCCAGATGTCGTAGGCCTCGTCATCGCTGGCGTAGACGGTGACCCAGAGCTTTTCTTTCGGCAGGTTCAGCCACTTGTCGGACGTCAGGAAGTTCCAGGCGTAGGTGATGGCGTCACGCTTGAAATAATCACCGAAGCTGAAGTTACCCAGCATTTCGAAGAAGGTGTGGTGACGGGCGGTATAACCGACGTTTTCCAGGTCGTTGTGCTTGCCGCCGGCGCGCACGCATTTCTGGCTGCTGACCGCGCGGGTGTACGCGCGCTTTTCCTGGCCCAGGAAACAGTCCTTGAACTGGTTCATCCCCGCGTTAGTGAACAGCAGGGTTGGGTCGTTGCCCGGAATCAAAGAGCTGGAGGCTACACGGGTGTGGCCTTGCTCTTCGAAGAAGCGAAGGAAGGCTTCACGGATTTCTGCGCTTTTCATTAGGTTCTTCCACGGAGGCTGCGGCCAAAGGCCTGTGCGAAACGTCAACAGACGAAGCGACGGCAAAGGGCCGCATTATATCGGCCCTGCGCGCGGGGTACAGCGTGTTTATACGATAGAAACGGTCAATTGGACCGCTAACGCTATCAGTTGCGCGAAAACTCGACGAATGTCGCGACGACCTGCTCGATTTGAGCGCGACTGACGCCCATGTGCGTGACCATGCGCAGACGTCCGGCAGCGCTCAGCTTGATCCCGCGTTCGGCGGCAAACGCCTTGATGGCCTCGGCCTTGTCGCCCATCTGCACGTAAACCATGTTGGTCTGCACCGGCTCGACCTCGTAACCCGCCGCTCGCAAGCCTTCGGCCAGCAACTGCGCATTGGCATGGTCATCAGCCAGACGCTGAACATTGTTATCCAGCGCGTACAAACCTGCTGCCGCCAGAATCCCGGCCTGGCGCATGCCGCCGCCGACCATCTTGCGCAGGCGTCGCGCCTTGGCGATCAATTCGACCGAGCCGCACAACACCGAACCGATCGGCGCGCCCAGGCCTTTGGACAGGCAAACTGAAACGGAATCAAAGTGCTGAGTAATTTCCCGGGCATCGACACCCAATTTGACCGCCGCGTTGTACAGCCGCGCACCGTCCAGGTGCAGCTGCAACCCATGTTCTCGGGTAAAGCTTCGAGCCCGCGCCAGATACTCCAGCGGCAAAACCTTGCCCTGCATGGTGTTTTCCAGCGCCAGCAAACGAGTGCGGGCGAAGTGGAAGTCATCCGGTTTGATCGCCGCCGCGACGTGCGCCAGGTCCAGCGAGCCGTCGGCCTGCACTTCCAGCGGTTGAGGCTGGATAGAACCGAGCACGGCCGCGCCGCCACCTTCGTACTTATAGGTGTGAGCCTGCTGGCCGACGATGTATTCGTCACCGCGCTCGCAGTGGGCCATCAAGCCCAGCAGATTGCTCATGGTGCCCGTCGGAACAAACAGCGCCGCAGCAAAACCCAACCGTTTTGCAAGTTCGGCTTCCAGACGATTGACCGTTGGATCTTCGCCGTAGACGTCGTCACCTGTGGCCGCGCTGGCCATCGCGTCGAGCATCCCTGCGGTCGGTTGGGTGACGGTGTCGCTGCGAAGATCAATAACGCTCATGAATCTGGCCTCGGTAAGCAGGGAAAATCCCTTTCAGTCAGGAATTACTGCGGTCATGCAGACGAATAATCAACCCTTGGGTAGGAAAAGGCTTCCTGAACCGACGAAAAAGTCGATAGCAATCATCAAATAGCAGCAATGCACAGGTGAGAAATATGTGTTAAAAACGCTTCGCCGCCAAACAATCTGGCGGCAAAACGTTCTCAGGGCGGGGTGCAACTCCCCACCGGCGGTAATTGCGCGCAATGCGCATAGCCCGCGAGCGCTTGGTGACAGGCACGGCAATGGCTGTGATGGCGGCAAGGTCAGCAGACCCGGTGTGATCCCGGGGCCGACGGTCATAGTCCGGATGAAGAGAGAACGGGATTGGCGCCAAAGGGCCGTCCGCAGGCATTCGTGCGAGCGTGCGTACCCTTAAATCCCATTCGATTCATATGCCCTGTTTTTTACATAAACAGGAGTCAGAACATGCAACCCACCGCAATCGATAGCAAAAGCAAAAACCATCAGGGCGAGCGCGTTGCGTTCATCCAGGCCTGCTGGCACAAGGAAATCGTCGATCAGAGCCGTAAAGGCTTTGTGGCCGAAATGATTGCTCAGGGTTATCAGGAATCGGAAATCGATTTCTTTGAAGTCGGCGGCGCCTTTGAAATTCCGCTGCACGCCAAGCTGCTGGCCAAGTCCGGTCGTTATGCCGGCATTGTCGCGGCGGGACTGGTGGTCGACGGCGGGATCTACCGCCACGAATTCGTCGCCCAGTCGGTGATCAGCGGGCTGATGCAGGTTCAGCTGGAAACCGAAGTGCCGGTGTTCTCAGTGGTTTTGACCCCGCACCACTTCCATGCAGGTGAAGAACATCAGAAGTTCTTCTTCGAGCATTTCGTGCATAAAGGCCAGGAAGCGGCGAAGACGTGCGCGGATACGCTGCACAAGATGCGTGCGCTGCGTCGTAGCGAGCCTCGTGCGGTAGCCGTCTAAACACCGAACGTGTGGGAGCGGGCTTGCTCGCGAAGGCGGTGTGTCAGTCGATACTTATGGTGACTGATACACCGCTTTCGCGAGCAAGCCCGCTCCCACATTGGTTATGTGTTGGATTCAGGCGAGGTTATCGTCGGTAGTCGGCACAATCAGGATGCCGGCACGCAGGCCGTTCTTGACCTTGGGGTTCGGGAAGATGATCCGGGCACCTTCCTCCTCAATGATCCACCGGGTCTGGGCGATGTCTTCGGCCAGCAGGTAACCCACCTCCAACTCCGAAAAGTTCTCGATGTCCGCTGGCAGGTTCAAGCGGAAGCTATCGCTGTGCTTGATAATTTCTCGCGCCACGCTAAACAGCTGCAAACCGTCCAGCGCCTCTTCGGTCTGGGCCGGCTCGTTGCCTTCGATAATCTGTTTGAGGCGAGTTTCCAGCAGATCGACGTTGACCCCATCGTTCTGCCCGAATGGCCGCGCCTTACCCAACTCGAGGGTAAAGGACTCGGCACCGAGCTTGTCGTAGGTATAGGAGCTGAAAACGATGGACGGCTTGTTTTGAAGCAGCACCGCTTCCATGCCGGCAGCGCGCAGGCGCGCCAGTTCCAGGCGTGAATGCTGACGGCCTTCTTTCCAGGGATACAGCGCGAACTGCTCGATTTTCGAACCGCGAATCGCGGTGTGCAGGTCATAGTGCAGACGGTTGCGATCCGGCAGGCTGAAGAAACTCGCCGCCAGCCGCTCCAGTTCACACGCGCGCAGGGCTTCGGAGCCGCTGCTTTGTTCGTGACGGCCGTTAAACAGCCGATTGACGTCCTGCTCGATGAAACGCTCGCCTTTGCGAATCGCTTCCGGGTTACCGAACAGAAACAGAATACGTGTACGCGGCTTCAAGTCGCCGCGGGCGATGTCATGCAACAGGCGATCAAGCAACTCGATCGGCGCTGTTTCGTTGCCGTGAATGCCAGCCGATAGCAGCAGGTCCAGGCCGTTGTCGCGGGCTTCAGGTGGCCGGACTTCCAGCGCACCTTCGCTCAACCAGCGCATGCGCACGCCTTCGACAGTCAGTTGAGTCTTCTCCGCCGGTTCGCGGCCGGCGAGGGTCAGTTCAAGCAGTTTGCCGAGGGCGAGCATAGAGCGGTTTCCTTAGTGGTCGTGTGCGCAATCCGGGCCGTGCACGTGGTCTTCGTCACCGACTTCAGCCGGTTCCATTTCCAGTTGCAGACTTACCAGATTAGTCGCCAATGGGCGCAGCAGCAGGTTTGCGTATTCAGCGTCACCTTCTTCGACGTCCACGCCGATCAGCAATTGGCCGCGGCCGTCCTGCTGAATCCACAGCTCTTTGCCTTGCCACATGACCGCGACGCGGGTGCAGGACGTTTCCAGTTGCGTGCCGTCGGTGTCTTCAAGGATCAGCTGCAGGGTATCGCTCATGTTTTTTACGCTCTCGACGTTCAATTGATCTGGAATGGATAAACCGCGCCCAGTTTAAGGATTTGCGTCAGTTCATCCAGTGCCGTCCGGCACTCAAGCAGCAATTGCGGGTCCGCGAGATCGTTTTCGGTCATGCGGTCGCGGTAGTGCTTGTCGACCCATTCGGTCAGCGTGCCGTACAACGGTGCCGTCATGATAACCCCTGGGTTGACAGCCGCCAGTTCGGTTTCGTTGAGCGCGACGCGCAGTCGCAGGCAAGCTGGGCCACCGCCGTTCTGCATGCTCTGCTTCAAATCGAACACTTTCACTTCGCGGATCAGGCCGCCGGAGCTGGTCAAACCTTGCAGATACTGCCAGACACGCTCGTTGCCACGGCATTCTTCCGGCACGATCAACAGCATCGAGCCGTCAGGACGCGACAGCAGTTGGCTATTGAACAGGTAGGAACGAACGGCGTCTTCCACGGTTACCGCGGAACGCGGTACGCAGATCGACTGAAATTTCCCACCGACTTTGGCGAGTTTGCTCTGCAATTCGGCCAGCATCTGCTCGGTGTCGAGGAACGCGTCCTCGTGATAGAACAAAACTTCGCCATTACCCACCGCGATCACATCGTTGTGGAACACGCCCTGATCGATCACCGAAGGGTTCTGCTGAGCGTAGACCACGCCGTCATCGCTCAAGCCGTGCAGACGGGCAACCGCCTGGGAGGCTTCGAGGGTCTGGCGGGCCGGGTATTTCTGCGGTGCCGGGTAACGGGTGTCGAACGCGCTGCGACCGAACACGAAGAACTCGACGCCCGCTTCGCCGTATTCACGGCAGAAACGGGTGTGGTTGGCTGCGCCTTCGTCACCGAACTGCGCGACGGCCGGCAATGCGGCGTGGTGAGCGAAGTGCTTCTGGTCAGCGAACATCGCCCCCAGCACACGGCTGGTAGTCGGGTGTTCGATGCTGCGGTGATATTTGCAGTTCAGGTTAGCCGCGGTGAAATGCACACGGCCATCCGCGGTGTCGGCACTCGGGCTGACAGTGGCGGCGTTGGCCACCCACATGCTCGACGCCGAGCAACTGGCGACCAGCAGCGGCATCGCATCTTTGGCCGCCTGCTCGATCACCTGAGCGTCGGTGCCGCTGAAACCCAAACGACGCAGGGCTGCCACGTCCGGGCGTTCCTGTGGTGCGAGCACACCCTGTTGAAAGCCCATTTCCATCAGCGATTTCATTTTCGCCAGGCCTTGCAGTGCGGCTTCCTTCGGGTTCGAAGACTGCTGGCTGTTGCTCTGGGACGCGACGTTGCCGTAGGACAAACCGCCGTAGTTATGGGTCGGCCCCACTAGACCGTCAAAATTGACTTCATAGGATTTCATCAGCGAGGCTCCACGAGAATCTGTTGTTATAGGCATCAGTAACTATTCTTTGAGACCGAGGCGCGGCCTTCGCGAGCAAGTCGAATCGTCGCACCGCCGCTCCCACATTGGAATGCATTTCCCTGTGGGAGCGGGCTTGCTCGCTAATGGGCGTCACGCCATCTTCAAGCCGGGCGTCAGGGTCGCTGGCAAGGTCAGGCTCGGTGTTTCCAGCGAAGCAACCGGGTACGCGCAGTAATCTGCCGCGTAGTAGGCGCTGGCGCGGTGGTTGCCCGAAGCGCCGACACCGCCGAATGGCGCGCTGCTCGCTGCACCGGTCAGCTGTTTGTTCCAGTTGACGATGCCCGCACGGCTTTCCAGCCAGAACTGCTGATAACGTGCTTCGGAATCCGACAGCAGACCGGCCGCCAGGCCATAGTCGGTGTCGTTGGCTTCAGCGATCGCCGCCTCAAAGTCAGCGTAGCGGATCACTTGCAGCAGCGGGCCGAACAGCTCTTCGTCAGGGCGATCAGCCACTGCCGTGACGTCCAGAATGCCCGGGGTCAGCAAGGCAGCTTGAGCTTGTGGCTGAGTCATTTCCAGCAATGCTACTGCGCCGTTGCCCAGCAGATGCTCTTGCGCATCCATCAGTGCTTTCGCAGCGCCGAGAGAAATCACCGAGCCCATGAACGGTGCCGGTTGCTGATCAAACGCGCCGACTTCAATCGTACGGCTGACCGCCACCAGACGCGCCAGCAGTGTGTCGCCCCAGGCGCCCTGCGGCACCAGCAAGCGGCGGGCACAGGTGCAACGCTGACCGGCAGAAATGAACGCCGACTGGATGATGGTGTAAACGGCAGCATCGAGGTCTGCGACCTGATCAACGACCAGCGGGTTGTTACCGCCCATTTCCAGCGCGAGGATCTTGTCCGGACGACCGGCAAACTGTTGATGCAGGTGATTGCCGGTGCGGCTGGAGCCGGTGAAGAACAAACCGTCGATGCCCGGGTTCGCCGCCAAGGCGATACCGGTCTCGCGAGCGCCTTGCAGCAGGTTCAACACGCCTGCTGGCAGACCGGCTTCGATCCAGCACTTGACCGTCAGCTCGGCGACTTTCGGCGTCAGCTCGCTGGGTTTGAACAGCACGCTATTACCGGCCAGCAGCGCCGGCACGATGTGACCGTTCGGCAAGTGACCAGGGAAGTTGTAAGGCCCGAACACAGCGACCACACCGTGTGGCTTGTGGCGCAACACGGCGGTGGCGTCGCCCAACGGGCCGCTCTTCTCACCGGTACGTTCGCGGTAGCTCTGCACCGAGATCGCAATCTTGTTGACCATGCTGGTGACTTCGGTCGCCGCTTCCCACAAAGGTTTGCCGGTTTCCTCACCGATGGTGCGAGCCAGTTCTTCAGCATTGTTCTTCAGCGCGGCGGCAAAGGCTTCCAGCACTGTGATGCGCTCTTCCAGGGTACGTCGGGCCCAGCTCGGGAATGCCTGGCGCGCGGCTTGCACGGCCGATTCAACCTGAGCAGTGGTAGCGCCTTCGCCGGCCCACAGCACTTGTTGGGTTACCGGGTTCAGCGACTGAAAGGCTTCACCCTGGCCGGCCAGCCATTCACCTGCAATGTATAGCGAATTCATTATTTCGACTCCCTGGCAGCGGACAACGGAACGGCGCGCACTTGATCGCCGGCGTTAAGTTGAAGACGTTTGGCGGTCAGCGGATCGACCACCAGCGTACCGGCGGCGAAACGTGCAGGAGCAGCAGTGATCCGGCAGTCTTCGCGCTTGCGGTTATGAATCAGGAACGGAGTGGCGTCGTCACCCGGCGTGCCGATGGCCAACACCAGCGCCTGGCTGTCGCGCACTGCGCGGATCTTGCCGGTTTCACACTCAACAGCAGGACCGGCGTCGAAGATGTCGACGTAGCCTTGATAGCTGAAGCCTTCACTTTTGAGCATGGCCAACGCAGGCTCGGTGTCCGGATGAACCTGGCCGATCACGTTGCGTGCATCTTCCGACAGGAAGCAGGTGTACAACGGGAATTTCGGCATCAGTTCGGCGATGAACGCCTTGTTGCCCACGCCGGTCAGGTAGTCGGCCTGGCTGAATTCCATCTTGAAGAAATGACGCCCCAGGCTTTCCCAGAACGGCGAACGCCCCGCTTCGTCGGACATACCGCGCATCTCGGCGATGATCTTGTTGCCGAACAGTTGCGGGAACTCGGCGATGAACAGCATCCGCGCCTTGGCCAGCATGCGACCGTTGAGGCCAGTGCGGTAGTCGGCGTGCAGGAACAGCGAGCACAGCTCGGAGTTACCGGTCAGGTCGTTGGCCAGGAACAGCGTCGGGATTTCGCGGTAGATGTTCAACTCTTGCGAAGCGCTGACGGTCAAGCCAACCCGGAAGTTGTACCAAGGCTCACGCAGACCGACGGCACCGGCGATGGCGGAAATACCCACCACGCGGCCGTCATCATCTTCGAGTACGAACAGGTAGTCCGCATCGCCCCGCCCGGCTTCGCCGCGGAAGGTCTTCTCGGCCCAGCCGACCCGATGGGCCAGACGTTCTTCGTTGGCCGGCAAGGTGGTCAGGCCCGTGCCGGTGCTGCGGGCCAGGTCGATCAGAGCGGGTAAATCGCTGCTGCGTACGGGACGAACGATCATGCTATCTCCTCAAACGGGCCGCTTGCGCCACCCGTGAAACTCGCTGCTTTTTAGGCATTCTTTCCAAGCAATCTTTCCAGGCGTAGCAGCAGGCGTTAAACCGCCACCAGGCGCACGCTGGCACCTTCACCGACGCCCAGGGCTTCGGCCGCTTCAAGATCCAGGGTCACGGGTTTGCCCGGCGCGTAATCGAGCTCAAGCAAAACGGCGCGGTAATCCTGCAACTGGGCGTTGGCCACCAGGTACTGACGACCGGCGCCTTTGACCGGCTCGCCGATTTTCACCGGGACTACTCGGCTCTGGGCGATCGAACGGATCCCCGAGACACGAGCGTGCAGGGTCGGCCCGCCGTCGAAAATATCGATGTAGTGATCGGTCTCGAAGCCTTCGCGCATCAGGATGTCGAAGGTGATCTGCGCCCGTGGGTGCACTTGACCCATCGCCTCTTGAGCGGAATCCGGCAGCAGCGGCACATAGATCGGGTAATGCGGCATCAGCTCGGCCAGGAACGTCCGGCTCTTCAGACCGCACAGACGCTCGGCAGCGGCGTAGTTGAGGTCGAAGAAATTACGACCGATGGCATCCCAGAATGGCGAATCACCATTTTCATCGCTATAACCGACGATCTCGGTCACCACAGAATCGGCAAAACGCTCTGGATGGCTGGCCACGAACAGCAAGCGACCACGGGAGTTGAGTTCCGACCAGGCCGAACCCACCAGCTCCGGCAGCACGTAGAAACTGGTCAGCAAACTGTTGCCGGTCAGGTCGTGGCACTGGGAGAGGACGTGAATCTTGTTATGAATCTTCAGCTCGCGAGAGGCGTGCACAAAGGTTTCATTACGGAAGCTGTAGAACGGCTCGGAATAACCGGCCGACGCAACGATGGCCGAGCAGCCCACCAGTTTGCCGGTGGCGGTGTCTTCGAGGACGAAGAAATAGCTCTCTTCACCATTGAAGCTGACTTCGGCGGCGAACGAGGCTTCGCTTGCCGCGATCTTGTCGCTCAGGCGTTCAACGTCATCCGGCAAGGAAGTGACACCAATCGGGCTGTCCGCAGCCAGACGCTGTACCTCGCCCAGATCAGCCATTTGCGCGGGGCGCATCACCAGCATGGTGTCACTCCTTACTTAACTTCAGGTTGGCGAATTGCGCCAACTCGGGGAAAAAAATGCCGGGCAGGCCCGGCACAGGAAAATTGTCTCAGCGCCTATCTATAACGATAGGCGCTGAGGAGCACTGCATGAATCAGGCTTGAGTCAGTTTCGCCGCGGCGCGCTCGAAACGATCCAGACCGGCATCGATATCGGCGTCTTCAACCACCAGGCTTGGCGCGAAACGAACCACGTCCGGGCCGGCTTGCAGAATCATCAGGCCTTCTTTTTCAGCGGCGTTGAAGATGTCCTTGGCCTTGCCTTTCCAGGCATCGTTCAGCACGCAACCGATCAACAGGCCCATACCACGGACCTGGGTGAACAGGCCGTACTTCTCGCCGATCTGTTCCAGGCGGGCCTTGAACTTGTCGTGCTTGGCGTTGACGCCAGCCAGCACTTCAGGGGTATTAACCACGTCGATCACGGCTTCAGCGACAGCGCACGCCAGCGGGTTACCGCCGTAGGTGGTGCCGTGAGTGCCGACGACCAGATGTTTGGCCAGGTCTTCGGTGGTCAGCATTGCGGCGATCGGGAAACCACCGCCCAGGCTCTTGGCGCTGGTCAGGATGTCCGGCGTCACGCCGTAATGCTGGTAGGCGAACAGCTTGCCGCTGCGGCCCATGCCGGTTTGCACTTCGTCGAAAATCAGCAGCGCATTGTGCGCGGTGCACAGTTCACGGGCGCCTTGCAGGTACTCGAGTTCAGCCGGGATCACGCCGCTCTCGCCCTGGATCGGCTCCAGAACCACAGCGCACGTCTTGTCGGAAATGGCGGCTTTGAGCGCGGCCAGATCGTTGAACGGCACGTGGGTGATACCGGTGATCTTCGGACCGAAGCCATCGGAATACTTCGACTGACCACCGACGTTCACGGTGAACAGGGTACGGCCGTGGAAGCTGTTGAGCGCGGCGATGATTTCGTACTTCTCGCTGCCGAAACGATCGAAACCGACGCGACGGGCCAGCTTGAAGGCGGCCTCGTTGGCTTCGGCGCCGGAGTTGCAGAAGAACGCGCGCTCGGCAAAAGTAGCGTCGATCAGCTTATGGGCCAGGCGCAAGGCCGGCTCATTGGTGAACACGTTGGACACGTGCCACAGCTTGTTCGCCTGCTCGGTCAAGGCACTCACCAGCGCCGGGTGCGCATGGCCCAATACGTTAACGGCAATCCCGCCGGCGAAGTCGATCAGCTCGCGGCCAGACTGGTCCCAGACGCGGGAACCGGCGCCACGCACAGGGATGAAAGCGGCAGGCGCGTAGTTGGGAACCATTACCTGGTCGAAATCGGCGCGTTGTACCGCAGCGTGCTCAACGGACATCGGAGTCTCCTGATGAGGAACACTCGCCTGAAACTGGCGAGCGATGGGGGGATTGTAAGGACAGTTTTCAGCCCGGCCTTGCCGCCAAGCGACAACTTCTTATAGCGCAAACCCCGGTTTTTCCCGGGTTTACGGCAATGCGACATATAGGGTCGCAAAGGCGCAGTTTAAACCGTCGGCACAGGTTATAGGCAGGCTTGTCGAACGGTGCGGTAAATATGTACCGCACGGAACCGATCATCGTCTGTTTTGCTGGCGGCTCATCCAAAACGCTAAGGGAATAGCGCATGAGCCGATACGAGAACGATCGCCTTTCCACTACCGGGGGCAGTGAATCCGCTACGCAGCCGGACGATCACTACCATCACCTGTTCAACAATCTGCCAGTCTGGGTATTAGAAGCATCGTCCAGTACACACCGAGCTCTCAAGAACGCCACGTTTATGACGTCGGACTGGCATGGCACCGCAACACCGCTGCAGCGCCAGTCGCTGAAAAAGATCAGTCAGGAACACTGGACCCATCGAAATCGTCTGGACTCAATGCTGTCGAAGCTGCGAAGCGCACAAGCCTTTGCCGAACCGCTGCTGAGCGACGCCCTGAAAACCCGGTTCAACCTGGATCTGGACGTCAAAACTACCTTCCTGCGCCTGTACATCCCTCAAACCGTGCCGCTTTTCGGAATCAAGACTGGCGCCGCGCGCACCTGGACCGTGTCGATGCTCGACGCCGTCCTGCATAACTTTCACGAATCGGAAACAGCGGCAGGGGCTTACGAGTCAGCCTCGACGTTCATCACCAAACCTTCGCCCACAGGGCAGTTCGATACGCTGCCGGCGGTCAAGCAAAAGCTCACTATCCCGGCCTTTGCCCGGTTATGCCGGGAACTGGATATCGGCGCCCGGTACAACGTTTACCTCAAAGACAATCTGGGGTTCTCCAACCCGGTGGCCGGTGCGGTGTTGAAATCGAAGGTGATCGGCTCGCACAAAACAGCACTCAAATCTGCGCTGCAGATGGCGCAAATCCGAAAGGATATTCCAGCGGATGCCCATCTCTCGATCCAGCGCATTCTGGAAGGGCGTTCGGGTGCTCGACTGGATGGGCAGCCGCTGCAGGGTCACGACCTGACAATGATGTCCTCCTCGCTGACCGGCATTGTCATTTTCGCGGCGAGCCTGGAGCGCGCACGCACGGCAACACGGATCATTGCCTACATTCCCGATGATCCAGAGCATCCTCTCAAGGAATACCCGAACACATTGGCGTTCATGGCCGAGCTGACCCGTAAACTGCGCTCGCCCGCTTATCAAACGTTCTTCAGTCGCTTCGTCGACCACAAGGAAAGAGGACATTTTTTCGCGGACCTCAACCGTCGCCTCCAGCGCGTGACCTGGCATCAACACCGACAGGGCGACCCACTGCCGAGCTGGCGCGAAACGCCCATCGACAAGCCTGATTTGCGGTTTTCGGCGACCCCGTTCAGAGCGGACCTTTGGAACCATCTCTATCAGCGACAGCTGAACAAGATCCTCAACGATGCAAGCACGCTCGCCGTCTCCACCGCCACTGCTGACATCAACGCGCGATGGGCATTGTGGAATGCCTTCAGCAAAGTGGCCTCGACAATCCTTGAAATCGCGACGTTCGTTGCGTTGCCTTTCGTCCCGTTTCTCGGCGAATTGATGCTCGGCTACATGGCCTACCAATTACTCGACGAAACCTTCGAAGGCATAGTGGACCTGGCGGAAGGGCTGAAAACAGAAGCGTTCGGGCATCTGATGACGTTCGTCGAAACGGTGGTTCAGGTGGGGACATTTGCGGTGGGCGGCGCCATCGCTGCCCGGACCCTCAGCCGCCTGCTCTCTCGTGAAGCTATTGCGCTTGTCGACCCACTCAAACCCGTCACAACGCCCAAAGGAAAAACCCGCTACTGGAAGCCGGATCTCAAGCCTTACGAACAAGCACTCATTTTGCCCGAAGGAGTAAAACCCGATCATCTCGGCCTCTATCAATACGAGGGCAAGACGCTGCTGCCGCTGGAGGAAAAACTGTATGCCGTGAAGCCCGACCGCGTGCCAGGCACGTTTCAGATTAAGCATCCGAACCGAACTGATGCTTATCAACCCCCTCTGCTGCATAACAACCACGGCGCCTGGCACACAGAACTGGAGCAACCGCTGAACTGGGACCGGGAAAAAGTCATGTCTCGCCTCGGCCATAGCGTCGAGTCATTCAACAGCGTTGAGCGCGAACAGATCTTGCGGGTCAGCGGTTACCACGACGACGTAGTGCGCGAAATGCATGTCGAACATTATCGTCCGCCTTCGCTGCTGACAGACACGATCAAGCGTTTCAGGATCAACCGGGACATTGAAACTTTTATCGAACAGATCGGCAGCGACCAGCCCGAGCGCTATCGCAAGGCCGATCTGATCCTGCAACATCAATTACTGACCGGCTACGACGATTGGCCTGTCGACACGCCAATGCCGCCACCGGAAACCCAAACGAAAGCCTTCAGAAAACAAACGGCCGAACTTGCCCTGAAGCATCACAAATCGCTGTTCGATACACGCTATCGCGCGCAGGAGAAAACCGACAACGTGCAGGTCCAGCGACTGCTCGACGACGTGCATGGATTGCCGACCGATGTCGCGCAAGAGCTGGTGAGCAATGCAACCGGGACCGAGTTACGCCATCTGCACAACGGTCGCGCGCCCCAACGGCTCAAGGAAGCAGCACTAAAAGCCATGGAGGCCGTACGCGCAGCCCGAGCCTGTGAAGGCCTTTATTCCGACGCTCTGGACAACACCGACACCCACCGACTGGCCTTGCAAAGCCTGAATTCGCTGCCCGGCTTTCCCGCCGAACTGCGTATTGAAGTGAGGGATTACACCCATGACGGACTTGTGCGCGACAGCATTGGCCAGGCCGATGCGCCGATCGTGAAAACACTGGTGCGCGCCGAAGTCGGCACTTACCAGGTTTATCAAGACAGCGAATCGGTGCCCGGTGATTTTTATCAGGGTCTTTTTCAGGCGCTGCCGCAAGCACAGCGCAATGCGTTGAGCCCATCTATCGCAAATGCTCAGTCACTCAAACTACACATCGCCGAACATGCATTGAACCAACCGGCACTACGCAAGCTGTTCGCAAAAAATCCCAATCGAAAACCGTTCTACGATCCGACGACCATGCGCTTGCCTGGCGGCTCGGATGGATACCGACGCAGTTACTTTCCGACGCCGTCCCTCAACGACCGTGTTCGCGAGGTTTACCCCAGCCTTTCCGAGGAGGAACTCCAGTCTGTTGTTCTCCAGTTACAAACGCATCCCGATGGCGCTCGCATGGAGCTCTCACGCCTGTCCAGCGAGCTCTCGCGACTGCATCAGGATCTGAACACCTGGCTAAACGATTCGCCCACTGTCCACCCGCAAACCCGAGTTCCCCTGAGCGAACTGGAACGACAGGCCGCTCAACACAATCGCAGGCTGCTGGCCCAGGAAATCCAGCGCAGCTGGCGCCGACAATCAGAGCGGGACTTCGATGGCCCGGATGACACACCGCGCTATGCACTCAGATTTGCCGAGCCGATTCTTGGCGATCTACCGACGCTGACGGCCGATTTCCCCCATGTGTCATTGCTGTCCCTTGAAGGCAGTCATGCTGTGCAGGGTGTTCCCGAGTTTCTTCAGCGCTTCACCAGCTTGCGCCGCCTCGATTTAAAACGCTTTTCCCTGACCGCCCTCCCCGAGGCCATTCCTCGAATGACGGACCTTGATGCGCTGGTGTTAAGCGATTGCGGAGTCAGGTTCGATGCTGCCAACTGGGCGAAACTGTCTTCATTGAACAAGCTGGTCATGCTGGATCTGTACCAGAACCCGTTCACTATGGTGCCCAGTGTCGAATCCATGCCTGAGCTTGTTCACCTGGACCTGAGCCGTACCGGCCTGACCGACATTCCCGACAGCGTAGTTCGCCACCCTAAACTTGATACCGCGAAGCTGCTACACAACAGGATCAGTGAGCTGCCTTCGCAATTATTCGAAAGCCCGGTGTACACCAAACGCGCAATACACCTGACGCACAATCCGCTTTCGGATAACGCCCGACAACTGATCAAGCATCACTACTTCGACAGCTCATACGATTTAGGTATCTATGCCCCAGAGGCGGACATCAACCGAGTCAGGGCGCTGTACCCGAACCTGGAGGTTGGACAGGCGAGCGAGTTTGTCTATGAACTGGCAGGCACACTGGCAGACGGCCGGATCGAGTTGACAAGCCTTGAAGCGGAGTTGGCACAACTGAGCAATGACTTGGCGGCATGGACCGCCGACCTTCCGGCCCAACACCCGTTGACGGGCGAACCGTTCACCGCCCAACAACAGCTTGTCGAGCACATGAACCGCGACCAATTCAAACTGACACTGGAGCAGTGCTGGCGGCATGAAAGCGAACTGGATGATTTCAATGGAGCACTGGAGCCCACCTATGAACTCGTTTTCGAATCCTACATCAACGGCGACCTGCCTACCCTGAACGCCGACTTCAGTCATGTGACATCGCTGGAGTTACGCAGCGCCGACGGAGTGACCCGCACCGGGCATTTTCTGGAGTCTTTCCCCAACCTCAAAAGCCTCAGGCTTCGCGACTGTAATCTGGGCAACATTCCCGATGCGGTGTTCAAGATGGGTCAACTGCGGTCGCTGTCGCTCCGTGAGTGTCGCGTCAGACTGTCAGCGGAATCGGCAAGTGCGCTGGCGGGAATGGAACAGCTCGATTATCTCGATCTGGCCCACAACCCCCTGGGGCAAACGCCTGACCTGAGTCAGATGAGGGAGCTCGCGACCGTACTGTTGAATGACACGGGCATCACCGAAATACCGCACGGCCTGCTGCAAATGACAGAGCTGGACTGGGCCGACCTCAGTGGCAACGCCATTAGCGAAGTCCCCAGCGACGTGCTGGAACTTCCGGTAGAAATCGCTGAAAACATCAGTTTTCGAGGTAATCGGTTTTCCGAAGAGAGCCTGCTACGGCTGATCGGTTACTTCGAACGGACGGGCATGGACTTTGGCGTGGAAGAGGTGATCAATCGAGGAGAGATGGAGATCTCGACTTCTGAAGGCTCTGAAATAGAGGAGTAAATCAGCCTCAGCAGGTGACGTGATTGCTCTGTCACCCACGCTCCGAGGGCACCGACGACAATTCGAACGGGCTGCTGCTGCGCCGCTGGTTGCGATCTTCCCGCGGCGTGGCACCGAAGAAGTTGCGGTAAGCGCTGGAGAAATGCGGCCCCGAGGAGAAGCCACACGACAGGCCGATCTGGATGATCGACTTGCTGGTTTGCATCAACATCTGCCGGGCCTTGTTCAGGCGCAGTTCCAGGTAATACTGGCTCGGCACACGGTTGAGGTATTGCTTGAAGATCCGCTCCAGCTGCCGACGGGACACGCACACATGCTGGGCGATTTCGTCGGTGGTCAGCGGCTCTTCGATGTTGGCTTCCATCAGCAACACGGCTTGCGTGAGCTTCGGATGGCTGGAACCGAGACGGTTCTGCAGCGGGATGCGCTGACGCTCGCCACCCTCGCGGATGCGCTCGACCACCAACTCTTCCGACACCGCACCGGCCAGTTCTGCACCGTGATCACGAGCCAGTACGGCCAGCAACAAGTCGAGTACCGACAGGCCGCCGCACGCGGTCAGACGATCGCGATCCCAGTCGAACAGATGACTGGTGGCGATGACTTTCGGGAAACGTTCGGTGAAGTCGTCCTGCCAGCGCCAATGCACGGCAGCGCGATAACCGTCGAGCAAACCCAGTTGGGCCAACGGGTAAACACCGGCCGACAAACCACCGATCACGCAGCCAGCACGCACCTGTTGTTTCAGCGCACTGCTGAGCGCCGGCGCGAGTGTGGTCGGCGGCTCATCGGCGAGCAGGAACAGTTTCTGGAAGTTTTCGAGCTTGCCGGCCCATGGTTCACCCGGCAATTGCCAAGCGCCTTCAGTCGGCGGTTCGGCCTGCAAAAACGACAGTTCGTAGACAACGTCCGGATGCACACGCTGGGCAACACGCAAGGCCTCCTCAGCCAGCGCAAGCGTCAGTGCTTTAGTGCTAGGCCAAATCAGGAAACCAATTCGATGGGCAGTCATGGCGGGCAATCCGAAACGAAAACACTGTTAGAAGCCGAAAGCGGCTGCAACCAAATTAGACCATCTGGCGCGCGGTGCGCAGCATGACCTAATTTGGTGCGTAACGGGAGCGATTACTTCAGGCTGCCCGAGAGGAATTGTTGCAGGCGTTCGGACTGTGGATTGACCAGCACCTCACGCGGGTTGCCGCTTTCTTCGACGACACCTTTGTGCAGGAACACCAGCTGGTTCGACACTTCACGGGCGAAGCCCATTTCGTGCGTCACCACCACCATGGTCCGGCCTTCCAGCGCCAGGGCCTGCATGACTTTCAGCACGTCGCCGACCAGTTCCGGGTCGAGCGCTGATGTCGGTTCGTCGAACAGCATCACCTCAGGTTCCATCGCCAGCGCACGGGCGATCGCCACACGCTGCTGCTCGCCGCCGGACATGTGGCCCGGGTAAGCATCTTTACGATGGGCCACACCGACCTTATTCAGGTAGTGCTCGGCCTTCTCGCGGGCTTCGGCCTTGGACATGCCGAGCACGTGGACCGGCGCTTCCATGATGTTTTCCAGCGCGGTCATGTGCGACCACAGGTTGAAATGCTGGAACACCATCGACAGGCGCGAACGCATGCGTTGCAGCTGTTTCGGGTCGGCAGCCTTCAGCGCGCCGTCCTTGTTGGCAACCAGTTTCAGCTCTTCGTTGTTGAGCAGAATCTTGCCCGCGTGCGGCTGCTCCAGCAGGTTGATGCAGCGCAGGAAAGTACTTTTGCCGGAGCCACTGGAGCCGATGATGCTGATCACATCGCCAGCCGCCGCTTTCAGGGACACGCCCTTGAGCACTTCGTGACTGCCATAGCGTTTATGCAGGTCTTGGACTTCAAGTTTGTACATGCGGTCGGTTCTCACAAAAACAGTCAGTCAGTCGTTGAGCAAGCGCCCGTGACGCAGCGCTTCGCGCCCCGCCACCTTGGCCAGCCAGAAACCGGGTTGGGCATAACGCAGCCGTTCAATGGCAAACAGCACCCCGGACGTACCAGCACACACCGTGCTGACCCGATCCGATAACGGATCGATCACTTCAAAAATCTCGTCGCCGGCTTCAATCCATTCACCGGGTTTACGCAAGAAACTGATCACGCCAGGGTGTGGCGCAAACAGCAATTCGGTGCCTTCGAATGGCATGCCTTCGCAAGCATCTTGCGCAGGTTTTGGCCATTCGCCGCTGATCAAGCCTTGCTCGGCGAGGAACGCCAGAATGCCTTCGGCGTAAGCGCAGGCTTCAGCGCGACCGGTATCGGCCTGACCACCTAATTCAATGGTAGTCGCCAGGCAGGCCAGGGGAATCTGGGCATCTGGAAACAGACGCGACAGACGCAGCCATGGCAGCGAGCACGCTTCGTCGAAAGAACTGCCGCCGGAATCTTCCGCCAGCAGACCGACCTTGACGTTCAAGTGTGCAGCGAGCGAACGCCAATGCGGCCAATGTTGCGGCAAGGCATACATGTGCAGCGCCGCTTCGCAATCGCAGTGCAGATCCAGCACCACATCGGCGGTGCAGGCATGGCTGAGCAAAATGCGCTGCATGCCTTGCAACTGACTCTCGGCAGGCGGCAAGGCAGCCAGCACATCGCTCATGGTTTCACGGATCAAACGGATATTGGCGTGAGGATCGTCACCCAGATGCCCTTGCAGCTCAGCGGCCACGGGCTCGCTCAGCTCGACGAAATCCCGGTTGAAGTTCTTGCCGCTACCGGCCTCGAAACGCCCTTGATGATTGCCCTGAAGCAGTTGGCCGAGGCCCAGTGGATTGGCCACCGGCACCAGTTCGATCACACCGTTGAGCAAGCCTTGGGCTTCAAGTTCGGTCAGGCGCTTTTTCAGCTCCCAGGCCGTGCGCATGCCGGGCAATTCATCGGCGTGCAAGCTGGCCTGGATGAAGGCCTTGCGCTCGCCGCTTCCGAAGCGGAACACCGAAATCTGGCGTTCGCTGCCCAGGTGGCTCCACGGCAATGAATGATCGATGCGTTCCATATCAGTGCTTCCGCGGGGCCAGATAGCCCAGCCAGCGGCGCTCGGCCTGTTTGAACAGGCGCACCAGAATGAACGTCAGGCACAGGTAGAACACGCCGGCGGTGATGTAGGCTTCGAACGGCAGGTAGAACTGCGCGTTGACCGTGCGTGCGGCACCGGTGATGTCGATCAGGGTCACGATGGACGCCAGACTGGTGGTCTGCAGCATCATGATCACTTCGTTGCTGTACTGCGGCAGCGCCCGGCGCAGGGCCGACGGCAACAGGATGCGCTTGTACATTTTGTAGCGCGACATACCCATCGCCTTGGCCGCTTCGATCTCACCATTCGGCGTAGCCCGCAGGCTGCCGGCGATGATTTCAGCGGTGTAGGCGCTGGTGTTGATCGCGAAGGCCAGGCACGCACAGAACGTGGCGCTGGACAGCCATGGCCAGAGGAAGCTTTCACGCACCGCTTCGAATTGCGCCAGACCGTAGTAGATCAAAAACAGCTGCACCAGCATCGGCGTGCCGCGGATCACGTAGGTGAACAGCCAGGCACTCATGTTGACGACCGGCTGCTTGGAGACGCGCATCAGCCCCAGCGGCAGTGCCGCCAACAGACCGAAAAGCAGCGACAGCGCGAGCAACTTAAGGGTGGTCACCAGGCCGCCGAAATACAGCGGCAGGGCCTCCCAAATGACGTTGTAGTCGAAGATCATAGATCAGCCGCCCTTACGCCTACCGAGTAGCGCTTCTCAAGGTGACGCAATGCCAACAACGAGACGCTGGTGATCACCAGGTACATCGCCGCCACTGCGAGGAAGAAGGTGAAAGGCTCGCGGGTGGCATCTGCCGCCTGCTTGGCCTTGAACATCATGTCTTGCAGACCCACCACCGAAATCAGCGCGGTGGCCTTGGTCAGGACCAGCCAGTTGTTGGTGAAACCCGGAATCGCCAGGCGAATCATCTGCGGCACCAACACCCGGAAGAACACCTGAAAACTGCTCATGCCGTACGCCATGCCAGCTTCTGCCTGACCTTTCGGGATCGCCATGAAGGCACCACGGAAGGTTTCCGACAGGTACGCACCGAAGATGAAGCCCAGGGTGCCGATACCGGCGGCCAACGGGTTCAGATCGATGTAATCGTCATAGCCGAGCATTGGTGCGACGCGGTTGAGCAGATCCTGGCCGCCGTAGAAAATCAGCAGGATCAGCACCAGGTCGGGAATCCCGCGGATCACCGTGGAATACAGGTCGCCCAGCCAGGCCAGCCAGCGAATCGGGGACAGACGCAGCGCAACGCCGATCAGACCCAGAACAATGGCCAAGACCATGGACGACAAGGCGAGCTGAAGCGTCAGCCATGCGCCATCGAGGATGACAGCCCCGTAGCCTTTCAACATGATTCAGGTCCTCGAAAAGGGGGATGAAAAAATGGCGCAAACCTCAGAGATCCTGTTGCTTGCGCCATTTCGGACTTGTCGCCGGGACGTGTTACTTGCCGTAGATATCGAAGGCGAAGTACTTGTCCTGGATTTGCTTGTACTTGCCGTTCTCGCGAATGGCGGTGATCGCGGTGTTGATCTTGTCTTTCAACGCGTCCCCCTTGCGAACTGCGATACCTACGCCGTCGCCGAAGTATTTGACGTCGGTGAAGGCCGGGCCAACGAAGGCGAAACCTTTGCCGGCGTCGGTTTTCAGGAAACCGTCATCCAGCAGCGTAGCGTCTGCCACGGTGCCGTCGAGGCGGCCAGCAGCCACGTCGAGGTAAATTTCGTTCTGCGAACCGTAAGGCTTGATCTCGGCACCCAGCGGGGCCAGGACTTCACGGGCGAAACGCTCGTGGATCGAACCACGTTGCACGCCGATGTTCTTGCCCTTGAGCTCAGCCAGGCTGTCACTGACTGGAGTGCCGGCCTTCATGACCAGGCGAGCCGGGGTGTTGTAGTACTTGTTGGTGAAGTCCACGGACTTCTTGCGATCTTCAGTGATCGACATGGACGACAGGATCGCGTCGATCTTGCGCACTTTGAGTGCCGGGATCAGACCGTCGAACTCTTGCTCGACCCAGACGCACTTGACCTTCATCTCTTCGCACAGAGCGTTGCCGATGTCGTAGTCGAAACCAACGATGCTGCCGTCCGGCGCTTTGGAAGCGAACGGAGGGTAAGCCGCTTCGATACCAATTTTCAGAGGCTTTTCATCGGCGAAAGTCGGCAGGGACAGCACGGACAGTGCCAGGGCGCCAAGCAGCACGAGTTTCTTCATCTTGGGACTCCATCGGTAAAGGGCTAAAACGGCAGAGTGAGCGACAGCCCAATATGCGAATGAGTGGAACCGCAAAGCGGTGCTGCGTTGTAGGAATCGCGCGCTTTTTTCAACGCGAGCAACAACGAGCGAGTGATCGGCATTCTAACGACAGGCCCGAAGCCGATATTTCTTCAATGCGACAACTAATTACAGAAGCACCGAGAAAGCCGCTTGGGCGCGTTGACAGCCTTGCAAATTCATGCAAGAGCAAAAGACAGTGAACCGATCTATGCTGCAAATTGCGGGCCTATTATTGGCAAACCCTTCTAATCCGGCAAGCGCAGCGTTGTGTCTTATTTGTTGCAGGGCCTGAGGAGACCCGATGACGGGGCTTTGCGTTTCCCAATGCCCCGTATCCGTGCGCGCGGTTACACATTCAGTTACTTGAACGAAGGCGGGTAACAGTGGGAAAGCGCCTACAACTGAAGCCGATAATTATTGGCCGTTGTGGATGTGGTGTCTGACAGGACGCCTTCGCGAGCAAGCCCGCTCCCACATTGATCTTCAGTGAACACTGAATTTGTGACCGACTCAGATTCAATGTGGGAGCGGGCTTGCTCGCGAAGAGGCCCGGACTGCCGACACAAAAACATCAGGCAGTAAAAAACCCCGCTCGGCGCAATGCCGGGCGGGGCTTTGGTGACTCAAGAACGGCGGGTTATGCGACGTTCATGATCTTGTGTTCATCAATCAAATGCTGCACCACACCCGGATCGGCCAGGGTGGAGATATCCCCCAACCCCTCATATTCGGCCGTAGCAATCTTGCGCAGGATACGGCGCATGATTTTGCCCGAACGGGTTTTCGGCAGGCCCGGCGCCCACTGAATCACATCCGGCGAGGCAATCGGACCGATTTCTTTACGAACCCAGTTTTTCAGCTCCAGACGCAGCTGCTCGCTCGGTTCTTCGCCACCGATCAACGTGACATAGACATAGATGCCCTGCCCTTTGATGTCGTGCGGCACACCGACCACGGCCGCTTCGGCGACTTTCGGGTGGGCGACCATCGCGCTTTCGATCTCGGCGGTGCCCATACGGTGACCGGAGACGTTGAGCACGTCATCCACGCGACCGGTAATCCAGTAGTAACCGTCTTCGTCACGACGCGCACCGTCACCGGTGAAGTACATGCCGCGGAACGTCTTGAAGTAGGTATCGACGAAACGGTCATGGTCGCCATACAGCGTACGCGCCTGGCCTGGCCACGAATCGAGAATCACCAGGTTGCCCTCGGCCACGCCTTCGAGGATGTTGCCCAGGTTGTCCACCAGTGCCGGCACTACGCCGAAGAACGGACGTGCAGCAGAACCCGGCTTGAGACCGTGAGCACCCGGCAGCGGGCTCATCATGTTGCCGCCCGTTTCGGTCTGCCACCAGGTGTCGACGATCGGGCAACGGGATTGGCCGACGTTCTTGTAGTACCAGTCCCACGCTTCCGGGTTGATCGGCTCACCGACCGAACCCAACAGTCGCAGGCTGCTGCCATCAGCGCCTTCAACAGCGGCTTTGCCCGACGCCATCATCGCGCGGATCGCGGTGGGCGCGGTGTAGAGGATATTGACCTTGTGCTTGTCGACGATTTTCGCCACCCGGGTGATGTCCGGATAGTTCGGCACGCCTTCGAACAACACGGTGGTCGCGCCGTTGGCCAGAGGGCCGTAGACGATGTAGGTGTGGCCGGTGACCCAACCGACGTCGGCGGTGCACCAGTAGACTTCGCCCGGGCGGTAGTCGAACACACGCTCGTGGGTCATCGCCGCGTACAGCAGATAACCGCCGGTGGTGTGTTGCACGCCCTTCGGCTTACCGGTCGAACCGGAGGTATAAAGGATGAACAGCGCTTCTTCAGCGCCCATTTCTTTCGGCGCGCAGACACTGCCCGCCACTTTCATCAGGTCTTCGAACCAGATGTCGCGATGCTGGTTCCACTTGATGTCGCCACCGGTGCGCTTGCACACGATGACTTTCTGAATGCTGCTGGTTTCCGGGTTGGTCAGCGCGTCGTCGACGTTGGACTTGAGCGGGATCTTCTTGCCGGCACGAATGCCTTCGTCGGCCGTGATCACTACTTTGGATTTGCAGTCGATGATCCGACCCGCCAGGGCTTCCGGCGAGAAACCACCGAACACCACCGAGTGAATCGCGCCGATCCGGGTACACGCCAGCATGGCGACCACGGCTTCGGGGATCATCGGCATATAGATAGTCACCACGTCGCCGCGGTGCACATCCTGGCCACGCAGGGCGTTGGCGAACTTGCAGACTTGTTCGTGCAGCTCGCGGTAGGTGATGTTGCGGCTTTCGGCAGGGTCATCCCCTTCCCAAATGATCGCGACTTGATCGCCGCGCTCGGCCAGATGACGGTCGAGGCAGTTGTAGGAAACGTTCAGAGTGCCGTCGGCGAACCATTTGATGTCGACATGGTGATCGTCGAAGGAAGTCTGTTTCACCGTGGTGAAAGGCTTGATCCAGTCGAGGCGCTTGGCTTGCTCGCGCCAGAAGCCGTCCGGGTTGACGACGGACTGCTGGTACATGGCCTTGTAGGTCGCCTCATCAGTCAGGGTGTTGGCCGCAACCTCGGGACGAACGGGATACAGAGAAGCCGCACTCATCTTTGTTACCTCGGTGGAATAGTTGTTTTTGTATGACCCAGTTGTAGCCGGGCCGGGCCTATAGAACCATTCGACGATGGTAGTAACAAGCCCCTACAAAATGTGGCTATACCCCGCCGAGGCGCTCAAGGCCGTTGATTTCAGGGGCTTTGGGCATTTATGACATTGGCTTCATCAGCGAGCCAAAGGTCGCTTTCCGGGGATTGTTACAGGATCTGCCAATAGTGTTTATCAAAAGCACGCCTATATGAATGTAAACCCCACGCCTAAAATCAGCCTCGCCAACCAGGCAACGTGATTAACCAAGTTGCAGCCCCCACGAAGGCAGTTAATCCAAAACCTAGTACTTAAGTTCTACACGCAACCCCAAAAAGGTTGCGTGACCCCATTCGACCTCTAAAAGGTAAATCTGAAATGAAAGCTTTATTAGTTCTGGCCCTCAGCAGCCTGTGCGCAACCGCCATGGCAGACGAGGTCCCGACTGATGTCGCGCAGCAGCAACCCGCCATCGAGGAATACACTTACTCCACTCACCTGGACATCGCCAAAGTTGTATCGATGAGCGAAATCCCGAATGTGTGTGAAGTTGTTCCGGCGAAAATGGAATACGACGACTCTAAAGGCCAACGCCACATTCTTCGTTACAGCGTCATGGGTAACGGCTGCTCCAACGGCTAATCACCCGCTCTCACCCTTCCAAGATTTGACCCACCCGCCCGCTATTTAAGGCAGATGAAGCGCCGAACCTTATATATCGACTTTTTCGATTATTTTAAGCGTTTATTTGCGCTTTTTAATCAAATTAGCTGGCCTTAGTATGAATTCCACACCCAAGGCACAAAACGCCAACGAACCTGGAGCCACTACCATGAAAACCAAACTGATCCTCGCCCTGACCCTCTCTGTCCTGGCCGCTAACACCTTCGCCGCTGACGGCTACGACCGCACTGGCTCGGCTGCTTACACCACTGAAGCGGCTGTCGCTTCTGACGGTTACGACCATACCGGTTCGGCGTCTTTCGCCTCCGATGGCTCCGATCACACGGGCGCTGCCAAACTCGCTTCTGACGGTTTTGATCACACCGGCGCTGCCAAAGTGGCTGCTGATGGCGCCGATCATGTGGGTGCCGCTCGCCTCAGCTGATCATCAAGGGCGACTTTACAGCCCGGCTCCGGCCGGGCTTAGTTGTGTCTGGGGCCTTCGAAAAGCGACTCAAAACACAACATGTAGTGAAAAACGCAGTTTTTTGGCTGTTTTTTGAACAAAAAAATGGCTAGCCAAAATTTATGAAAAAAAATCTTCACTCCCGACATCCAGCCAAAGCCCTATAAACCCTCGCTCCGACCGAAAAACCCTCCTTCTCGACCGCTCCATGCGCGGATTCGCCCCACCACGGCCGCAAAAATTTCCCTATAATGCCGCCTTAACGGGCCTGCAATATTCCCTTACAGGGATAACAGCCAGTCTGAAGCCCACGCCGAAGTCTTCACCGATTTCTGCGCCCGTCAGAGGCTCTCGGAACCCCGTACAAAATTATGTTTATTTGCCTGCGTGTACCGCTGCAAAAAACGCTATCCAACGCGGCCAGTACGGCCGTGTGAAAAACCAACCTATCAGTTTTCACACGGGCATCTGGCCCTCACGCAGGAGACGACACGTCATGCTGAGCTGGGACGAATTCGACAAAGAAGACAGCGGTGAAACCGTTGTAAAAGGCGCCAACGCTGGGCACGCAACTGAAGCCAACATGGACCGCCTCGACACCGCTGGTGGCGTCGCGGCTCAAGAAGCCCGCGCTGTAACCGCGTCCGACTCCGCCGCAATCGCCCGTGCAAAAGCTGCCCTGGACAACCTCGACATCGCCGAAGGCCTCGCCGAACTCGAAGGCGCCTCCGCCCGTGTGGCTGTCGACGAAAAGCGCATGATCAACTGCCGCGCCGACCTTAACCAACTCGTACCATTCAAGTACGACTGGGCCTGGCAGAAGTACCTGGACGGTTGCGCAAACCACTGGATGCCGCAAGAAGTCAACATGACCGCCGACATCGCCCTCTGGAAAGACCCGGAAGGCCTGACCGACGACGAGCGCCGCATCGTGATGCGCAACCTCGGCTTCTTCTCCACCGCCGACTCCCTGGTTGCCAACAACCTGGTGCTGGCCGTGTACCGCCTGATCACCAACCCGGAATGCCGCCAGTACATCCTGCGCCAGGCGTTCGAAGAGGCGATCCACACCCACGCCTACCAGTACTGCATCGAATCGTTGGCCATGGATGAAGGCGAGATCTTCAACATGTACCACGAGATCCCATCGGTCGCGAAAAAAGCCACCTGGGGCCTGAAATACACCCGTTCGATCTCCGATCCGAAGTTCGAAACCGGCACCGTCGAAACCGACAAAGAGTTGCTGCGCAACCTGATCGCCTACTACTGCGTTCTGGAAGGCATCTTCTTCTACTGCGGCTTCACCCAGATCCTCTCCATGGGCCGCCGCAACAAAATGACCGGCGTCGCCGAGCAGTTCCAATACATCCTGCGCGACGAATCCATGCACCTGAACTTCGGCATCGACGTGATCAACCAGATCAAAATCGAAAACCCACACTTGTGGGATGCTGAAATGAAGGAAGAAGCTTCGCAGATGATTCTGCAAGGCACTCAACTGGAGATCGAATACGCTCGCGACACCATGCCTCGCGGCGTGCTGGGCATGAACGCGGCGATGATGGAGGATTATCTGAAGTTCATCGCTAATCGTCGTTTGTCGCAGATCGGTTTGAAAGAAGAGTATCCAGGGACGACTAACCCGTTCCCTTGGATGAGCGAGATTATGGACTTGAAGAAAGAGAAGAATTTCTTTGAGACGCGGGTTATTGAGTATCAGACTGGTGGGGCGTTGAGCTGGGATTGACTCCTGAGCTCGCCGCGATTTGACGATTGCAATCTGAATCGACAAATCGAAAAGCAAAAGCCCCGATCTGATCGGGGCTTTTTTATTGGGGAATGAAAATCCTTTTTTCCACCCCTACGCTACGACGCTAAAACTCCTACAGCACTTACAGCTCCGTCCGCATTGATGCCCTGTCAAAGCACCTCTAAGCTCCATTGCAGGTGCCTAAGAAACGCCCAACGTAGAAAGCTTGGCCAATCATTCAGATCCGCAATCACTTTTAGGTGATTTATCGTTCGGGTGTGTGATGGCTTTGCTCGTTGGGATTTCTTAAGTCCACTCTACGTTGGGTTCAGGCCCTCCAAAATCTAAACGTAGAGGTAATGAATATGCCTAAACATGATCGACCCCACACTCTCGAAACTCTGGAGATCAGCTATGTCTGATCCCTTTTCGGTAATGGCCTTCTCCCGTCACAACCTTGTCCTCCACGCCCTTCTCCTGGAAAACCAAGCTTGGTTCTGCGCCCGCGATTTTGGTCGATTGATGGGTTTTCATCTGAGTGATCGGGTGGTCAATAAACTCGACGAAGATCAACGGCACACGTTACTGATCGACTACCACGGCCAACCGGAAAAGCGGCTGATGCTCAGCGAATCAGGCGTATATGCGTTGCTGGTCTATCACTACGCGCCGGGGAATCGGCTGTTGCGCGAGTGGCTGACTCATCAAGTAGTGCCAGCCTTGCGCGACGCGGGGCAGTCGAAGAATGCGGATCGGCCAATGTTGAGTTTGTTGGATTGGCCGGAGATGTCGTTGTGTCTGTTGCATTGGCAGGATGAAGGCTGGATACGGCTGCGGGACATGCCTTATCTATTGCTGAATCGAACGCGAAGGCGCGTTCCAGCGGTTAAGCCTTGGTGGCGTAAGGTCTTGGAGGCGTTTCACTCTTCGAAGCATTCGGTCGGTTAGACCTTTTAGGATCGACAGAAAGAAGCGTCGCAGTTCTCTGTAGGTATTTTCGTAGACAGGCCACTCAGTATCCTCCGAGGGATTTTCAACCCTCGGAGATGTTATGAGCGTAAAGAAGAAAGAAAGCGACGGGAGCGCTCTTGAGATTAGGGCCAATTGCCTTGGCACACCGCTCAATCAGCGCTCAATTACTTCCAACCGCTGCTTCAGCCTTTCATTCACCAAAGCCCCGTGCACTCCAGAATGAATTTCCCGATGGCAACTTGGGCATACAGCCCCCACATAGCGTGGATGATCTAACCCACCATCTGAGAGCCGGTTGACGTGATGGGGCTCTAGGTAGGGAGTGCCATCCTTTTTCATAAAAGGAGCCGGCCTCTCACAGCTCTCGCATGCACCCTCGGCGCGCATCAGCACATAGTGAGCAACCTTACGGCTGCGCTGATAGATCTTACGAGGAGCAGATTGCCCTAACTCATCACTGCCAGGTTTGCATGCAGCCAGCGCAGCCAACCGCGCAGTAGCCAGAGAGCCGGGAAGGTCAGCCTTATCCTCATCCTCTTCTTCAAGCTCAATCATTCCACTAGGAACACCCACAGGGACTAGCCGGAAAACAATCGCCGTCCGAGCCTGGCCGTTCACATCCGGCTGGGTTCGCTGAAACATGTCGGCGCAAGAAAACTCGCCCACGTATGTGTAGCCATTACCTTTGCCGCGGGACTTAAACAAGTGCAGCGCTCGGCCATCCTCGGCATGCTCAGCAATGGCCCGGTTGCCTCGGATCAAAGTCATCGGTCCGCTTTGTCCTTCACCGGTATACAGATAGGCGCCGTTGTCCCAATCGTCGGTATACCCGTATTGCGCACCACTATCGCCAGTGAACAAAAATATCGCAGGGTAGGTAGCGGACGGTGCAATGCCGTGTTGCAGGCTCCCTCCGAACAGTCCATTGATCTCAGTTTTTCGGTCGTAAACAGCCCCCGGCGTGAACTGCAATACAGGTTCGCTCGCCCCACGCGGTAACTCCACAATAGTGAAGCCTCGCTTTTCTAGGTAACTGTTGGTCGGGTGCCCACCAGAGAATTCTCCTACGGCAATGCCTGTAGCCAAAGAGACAATTTTCTTCGCCGGATACAGTTCACCGCCCTCGTGAACGGCGTAACGGTGAGCTAGGTTATTTTCCCAGCTCTGCCACTCGCGCTTACTCCTAAATTTACGATCAAACTCCAGCAACGCTTTGTCTATTCGTTCCTTCGAAACCGCTTTGATCACCACTAGCGCTGCCCTTTATCGACAATTGCCGTAGGAAAATTCCTACCACCACCAAAGTACCAAAGGGTTTCAATACGTAACAGGGCGAATAGCCACTATTTCCAGAGTTGGCCACGCTAGCTGAAGCCTGAGAGTTTCGATAGGCGTGGCGAGTCTGCTCTTCGCGGCGTGCCGTGGAAGGTTGTGAATGATGGTGCGTAGAACAGATATTCAGTGGTGCTCTCCGGTTTTTCGCGAGCAAGCTCGCTCCTACAGGTCCGGTGGATGGCTGCGGGTTTTGTGGGAATTTGAAAACAGTCAGTGCAACTCACCCCACCTCCCGCTATTAATACCCTTCCCCACTCAAGGACCCGAGCCCACCATGAAATTCGACCTCGCCTACTGCCTCAGCCTCGACGACAAGCTGTCGATCTACGACGTGCGCGATTTGAATTTCGACGAGATCATGGATTTCGACTCCGCCAAGGAACACTTCCAATGTCCCAATGACGCATGCAGGGCGGCATTCGATGCGGCGAATGTGTTGACGACGTTCAACGCCAAAAACGTGAATTACGTGCGCACCCCGCACTTCAAGAACACGCCCAGCACCCGCCATGTCGCGGATTGTCCTTATGTCAGTCTCAAGGCGTCGGCGTCAGGTGTGGACGCGGACGGTGCGGAAACGGATGACAGTCGCGAGGAGCATTTCCCGTCGGAGTTGTTGCTGACTCGACGTGAGTATGTGCGTAAGCCGTCGAACCCGGCGGTGGCGGCGGATGTGATGCGGGATGATCCGAAACCGCCCTCAGCGGCCAGCGACGTCGAACACCCGAGCCGCGAAACGGCACCGGACAAGACCAGTGTTTTCGCCCACCCGGTGGAGTGTTTTGTGTCGAACTTCGAGGACAAGGAGTTGCTCAAGCGCATGCCGCTGAAGATTGGCGAGCACACGGCGCCCTACAGTTCTTTCTTCAAGAAGATTGAGTTTCTGCTGGACAACAAGGGGCTGATTTACTGGGGCAAGATCAAGGAGATCAAGGATTACACGCAGAGTTTTCGCATCGATTTCGAACAGAAGGTCTGGTTCAAGCAAGCGGACGAGGCGAAGAAGAAGCCTTACTCGGTCAACGTTTACCTGAGCAAAAAGTTGATCGACAACTACCGCAAGCGCAAAGCGTTTCTGGAAGAGATCAAGCACGCCAGCGAGAGCGGGAAAGAGTTGTATTGCTTCTTTTATGGTGTGACGCCGGAGTTGAAGCAGGTGCCGAGCAAGAAAAACCCCGAGCAGACGTTCGGGGTGTTCAGTGCGAATATTGAAAACCTGGATCACTTCATCATTCGTGAGGCGCCGGGGTTCAAAGGTTAAAGGACCGGGTCACGGCGTTATTGCGACGACTCATTGCGCTTCGAGATCAAGCTGCCTTACGACCGCCCGAATCTCCCGTTTCGCTACCTTGTGCCGCTCACGGGCTGCTTGAATGCCAGGCTCATCAAGGCCGCCGTAATGGCTTAACCAGTGAACGATCATTTCCTCATCCGGGTAGAAGTAATCCTTGTGTTCTTTACCGCCTCTCAGGTAGTTGTTCATGTCGGAATCGAAGCGACCTGTCGAGAACTCGTCAGGGGGTAAAGAACCTCGTTCGGCAGCACATCCCTCAAACACCCAGGCGATGTCATTGATGTGTTTCTGCGCACCGCGATGTCCGCGTTTGTAAAACACGTACTCGCGACAACTCTCTTGGAATCGCTCCGCTATCAGTTCGTTGTTGAACCAACGAAGTATGTCGTGTTGCCCCGCATGCTGAATCACGCCGTTTATCCATCGCTCGGAAAAACGTTGAACGAAACCGTCGATATCCGCTTTTTTCGCGTCCGCAAAAATCATGCAGTAACGAGTTTTTACGTGAATGACGTACAACACATGCTTGCGTTGAACAGTGACGGCGTGAACCAGCCACTGTTCGGCTGACTCATCAGGCACATCATCTTCAATGACAGACGATGGCGGTTTTTCCACCGGGGTGATTTTTTTACCCTTGTGCACGCGGCTGAAGAAGTTACTTGCCGCTTCGGTGCAATTGAAGATCCACATCCATCGTTCTCTTATAAAGGGCTGGTGATAGCCATTTTCAGTCGTGTCGCACGATCTCTTCAACCCATTCAAGCTTACTTGACCCACATACCAAGCAGCACCAAAACCAGCAAACCGATATACACCCGCGCATGGGTTCGGTCCGGTATCCGCCCGATCCACGGCGTGGCCAACCGAATCCCCACCAGCGACCCCACCGTCAACACCGCAAACGCCAGCAGATCCACATAACCGACAAACCACGGCCCAAGATCAAACTCGGTGAAACCGGCCATGGCCATGTAAGTCAGCGTCCCGGCCAGCGCCACTGGCAAACTGAGCGGATTGGCCATGGACGTCGCCTGAGACATGCTCAGCCCGCAACGCCGCAACAACGGCACGGTCATGACGCTGCCGCCTACGCCGAGAAACGTGGCGATGGTGCCGATTCCTACGCCCCCACCAGACACTTCTGTCCTTCCCAATCGCCGTGGGATGGCGGTGTCGGACGCTGTAAGAAAGCCGCGTCGCAACAGGCAATCCGCAATGGTCACGCCCAGGTACGCGATGAAGGCATAGCGAATCACCTCGCCACTTGCCCACATCGCCGCTACGGCGCCGATTACCGCGCCCACGCCGATAAACCCGCCCAACGGCCACAGGTAATGTCGGATGAGATTACCGGCGCGTCGGTGTTTTCCGGTGGCGATCGTCGCGTTGACGATCATCACGCAGGTCGAGGTTGCCACAGCAATGTGCATCGCCGATTGGCCGACGGGGTCGTCTGTGCCGTGGCTGGTCATGAGCATGCGGTAGAGCAATGGCACGACGACGAAGCCGCCGCCGAAGCCGAACAGCACCGCGGTGATGCCGGTCATGCAGCCGAAGAGTGCCAGCAGGAGATAGAACATGGGAGTCGTCCGTTGTTGAGAACGGTCGACGATAGAGCGATGCGCCTTGGCCTGCTTCAGCAAGTCAGCCAATAATGTTCGCGTTTACGCCAATCGCTGGGGCTGCTCGATGCGCAATGTTTCGATTGATCTGCTGGACCACACGCCACGGCCGGTGGTGGCCATCGGTACGGATTATTCCCACGGCCATTTGTTGCCTCGTCATACACATCGGCGGGCGCAATTGCTGTACGGCGCCACCGGGGTAATGCAGGTCAGTACGCTCGACGGCAGTTGGGTGGTGCCGCCTCAGCGGGCGGTGTGGATTCCGCCGGGGGTGGTGCATGAAGTGCTGATGATGGGGGTGAGCACGCGCAGTGTGTATATCGAGCCGGGTGCGGTGGATCTGGGGGATCGCTGCCAGGTGATCAGCGTTTCGCCGTTGATGCGGCATTTGCTGATGGAGGCGGTGGAGATCCCGCTGGCGTATGACGAGCGCGGGCGCGACGGTACGCTGATCGGCTTGCTGCTGCATGAGCTGGCGCGCAGCACTCACCTGCCGTTGCACATTCCCCTGCCCGTCGATGCGCGGTTGCTCGCGTTGTGCCAGGGCTTTGTGCAGCGGCCCGACGCTCACCAGTCGCCACAGCAATGGGCCGATCAGTTGCATATCAGTCTGCGCACCTTCAATCGCCTGTTCCGCCAACAGACGGGTCTGAGTTTCAGCCAATGGCGACAGCGGGCTTGCGTGGTGCTGGCTCTGGCGCGGCTGGTGGTGGGCGAACCGGTGACGCGGATTGCCCTGGATTTTGGCTATGACAGCCCGGCGGCGTTCTCGACCATGTTCCGCCGCGCACTGGGGCAGGCACCGTCTGTCTGGCTGGAGGGGGCGAAGTAGTTAGCCCAAAAAGAGAGGCCACTGCCGCTAATGCCTCGGCCTTACAGCAACTCAAAACTCTGCGCCTTCACATCCTGAGAATCCAGACCGATCTGCACCTGGAACTCGCCCGGCTCGGCGGCGTACTCCAACTGGGTGTTGAAGAACTTCAGGTCGTTCTCATCAATGCTGAAGTGGACTGCTTTCTCCTCTCCGGCCTTTAGCATGATTTTTTGAAAGTTCTTCAGTTCTTTGACCGGACGGGCGACGGAGCCAACGACATCGCGGATATACAGCTGAACCACCGTTTCGCCGTCGCGCTGGCCGATGTTCTTCACCATGACGCTGGCGACGAGGTTGTCGGTTTTGTTCAGTGTGGTCGAGGACAGGGCCATGTCGGTCAGGCTGAAATCGGTATAGCTCAGCCCATAGCCGAAGGGATAAAGCGGACCATAGGATTGATCGAAATATTGCGACGTGTAGTTGCGAAGCGCACCCACGATGTAGGGGCGACCGGTGTTCAAGTGGCTGTAGTAATTGGGGATCTGCCCCACGGAGCGTGGAAAGGTGATGGGTAACTTGCCGGACGGGTTGTAGTCACCGAACAACACATCGGCAACGGCATTGCCTCCCTCGGAGCCGCTGTACCAGGTTTCCAGAATCGCATCGGCCTGTTTCTGCTCCTTGCCGATGGACAGCGGCCGGCCGTTCATCAATACCAGTACCAGCGGCTTGCCGGTGGCTTTCAGGGCGGTGATCAATTCGCTCTGGCGCCCCGGCAGATCGAGGCTGGTTCGACTGGCCGCTTCATGGGACATGCTGCGGGGCTCGCCCACCACGGCAATCACCACATCAGCTTGCTGTGCAGCTTTGACCGCTTCGTCAATCATTTCTGCTGCCGGACGAGGGTCGTTCGCGATTTCGGACACTCCCTGGTATTCCAGGTATTTAACAACCTCCTGATCCTCCTCGAGATTTGCGCCTCGGGCATAGATCAGCGAGCCCTGATCCATCGCGCTTTTCAGCCCGTCGTAGATCGTCACTGATTGCGAGGCCACGCCACTTGCGGACCAACTGCCCATGATGTCGACGGTACTTTTTGCCAGCGGGCCTATGAGCGCGATCGCGCCCTCTTTTTTTAGCGGCAAGAGTCCGTTTTCATTCTTCAGCAGCACCAATGTCTTGCGTGCCACCTCACGGGCCTGCGTTCTGTGCAGACGGTATTCGGCGTTGTTATCAGCGGGGTCTTCACTGGCAATGCCGATGCGCCGGTAAGGGTCTTCGAACAGCCCCATGTCGTACTTGGCCCCCAGCACTTCGCGTACTGCATTATCAATATTGCTCTGGGAAATAGAGCCTGACTCAAGCAGCCCCGATAGCTCCGGCCCATAGGAGAAATCGTTCATGCTCATATCAACGCCAGCCCTGATCGCGAGCCTGGCCGCTTCGCGGGGATTCTTCGCAACACCATGCTGAACCAGATCGTTTATCCCGTTATGGTCGCTGATGACCAGCCCCTTGAAGCCCCATGCCTTGCGAAGCAGGTCTTGCATCAACCAGGCATTGGAAGCGGCTGGCACGCCATTTATCGAGTTAAGCGCCACCATCATCGCCCCCGCGCCACCCTCAATCGCCGAACGATAAGGTGGCAGGTAGTCCTGGTACATTCTGGCCAGGCCCATGTCGACGCTGTTGTAGTCGCGTCCACCCTCGACAGCCCCATACAAGGCAAAGTGTTTGGCGCTGGCCATGATGCTGTCGGGTGCATTCGGGCTTGCGCCCTGATAAGCCTGAACCATCGCTTTGGCAATGCGCGAAACCAGATAGGTGTCTTCGCCGAAGCCTTCGGAGGTGCGCCCCCAGCGAGGATCCCGGGCAATATCTATCATCGGGGCGAAGGTCAAATCGATACCGTCGGCACTCGCTTCTTTCGCCGCTGTTCGACCGCTCAACTCGATAGCGCCGATATCCCAGCTGGAGGCCAACGCCAGGCCAATGGGAAAAATGGTTCGATGGCCGTGTATGACGTCCCAGCCGAAAAACATCGGTATTTTCAAACGGCTTTGTTGAGCCGCGTCTTGCATGGGTCGGTTGACGTAGCGGCTCACAGAGCCGTACGTACCACCGATTCGCCCGGCGGCGATTTCTTCTCGTATCTTTTCGGGCGTCATCTTTTCATCAATGGCGATCAGCCGCAGTTGGCCGATTTTTTCCTCCAGGGTCATTTGATTTATCAGGTTGCTGACAAAGGCCTCTTTGCTTAACGATGCCATATCAGCCACGACGGGCAGACTTGTAAAACCGATCAGGGCACATAGCAGACGTAGTCTTTTCATGATTCCCTTCCCCGCGTAACGCTGTGACGCACTGCGTCATAAACGCCACTTTCCTTGTATTGAAAATCAGAAAGCTGACGTTCAATCATTGCTGCTGACGGGAGTTGAAAGCTCATTGAGCGTTCAGGAGCCCGCATAGAAATAGCGTAGTCGCTCCCACGCGCCTGCCTGAGAGGGAAAATAGAACCGATCAAAAAATGAGTTTGATTCGGGCTCAAAACAACTGTACAAAAACACAGTATTTTTTGAATCAGCACTCTTGAGCCCGGAGAACACCATGGCCTCTCATGCGATGAAAATCACCCTGGAACGTATCGCCCTTTTCCAGTTCACCCCCGCGCATAGCGTTCAGGCCCGAGCGATGCTGGGCTGGAGTGTGGAGGAACTGTCTCGGGAATCCGGGGTTTCGGTGGACGCTATTCAGCGATTTGAGGATGAACGCGACGTGCTGGATGTTACGCGGCTGGCGTTGGCATATCGGTTTGAATCGGAGGGGTTGGTGTTCTTCCCGGGGTTTGCGCCGGGTCGAGGGATGAATGTGAAAGGGTCTACGCCTGACCCGGTGGGGCGGGCGGATTATGCGATGGTTGAGTGAGGTGTCAGCGAATGAGTGAAGTCAATGGAAGCGACAGCTGTGTTTATGAGGCGCTAGGGTATCCCGATGCGGGTGAGATGCGGGCCAAATCTGAATACGTTATGAAGATTGGCATATTTCTCGAAACCGGTCGGCTGAGTAAGACTGAGGCGGCACAAAAGCTCGGACTGTCTCAGGAGGAGCTGAATGAAATGCTCCGCGGAAAATTTCGCGATTTGACCGTGGCAAAGATCTCGGAATATCTAAACCTGCTACAGGATGAACGCCGCTAGTTTAGTTGTGACATTCGGGCCGCTCCCTGGGGTCGGCCCGGCGGCACGTTATCAAGCGTTCTGAGGCTCCACCTGATCGCCAACGTTTTCCATCTCCGACCACCAGGCTCCACCCCGCTGCGGATACATCACATTGAACGCCTGACCCATCTGCGGCGTGGTAATCGAAACATTCCGCTCCCAAGCCAACGCCAGAATGCGGTCGAAGGGCTCGAACCAGGCGTGCATCGACAAATCGAAGGTGCCGTTGTGAATCGGCAACAACCACCGGCCTTTAAGGTCGATGTGCGCTTGCAGGGTCTGCTCCGGCTGCATGTGCACATGCGGCCACTCGACGTTGTAGGCACCGGTTTCCATGAGTGTCAGATCGAACGGGCCGTATTGCTCACCGATGCGTTTGAAGCCGTCGAAATAACCGCTGTCGCCGCTGAAGAAGATTCGCGTGTCACCGTCGATCATCACCCACGAGGCCCACAGCGTGCTGTTGCCATCAAACAGACCTCGACCGGAAAAATGCTGCGAAGGTGTGGCGATGAACTGAATACCGTCGATCTCAGTACCTTGCCACCAGTCCAGTTGTCGGACTTTGCTGGCGTCGATGCCCCACTTGATCAAGGTGTCGCCCACGCCCAGCGGCGTGAGGAAGTACTTGGCCTTGTCCGCCAGTTTGAGCACCGCTTGATAATCGAGGTGGTCGTAGTGATCGTGGGACAGGATCACCGCTTCGATCGGCGGCAACTCTTCAAGGCTGATCGGTGGCTGGTGAAAACGCTTGGGGCCGGCCCATTGCACGGGTGAGGCGCGCTCGGCGAAGACCGGGTCGGTGATCCAGAATTTGTCCCGCAGTTTCAGCAGTACGGTGGAATGGCCGAGGCGGTAAACGCTGTGGTTGGGGGCGGCGATCAACGCTGCCTGAGTCAGGGTTTGCACCGGGACAGGCGCCGTCGGCCGGGTGTTACGCGGTTTGTGGAAGATCATGTTCCACATGATGCGCACCATTTTGCGAAAGCCTTCGCGTTGCACGGGCGCATGGTTTCGGAAGAGCCCTTCTGCCTGACGGGATGCTTCAGGCGTGGAGGCGTTGTCCGCAGGGGAAGTTGAAGTGGCCATGACTGAATGACTCCAGGAAAACCACCTGATTCGCAGTTTTCCGCTTGGGACGATAAATGGCCAAGGCACGCACGCATCAGCCGGAGATCTAGTGTTCACTGCGCAGGATTAACAAAACATTACACTGCACAGTGTAGTTTCTAGGTTGCATCAAACCCGATCACAAGTAAACTGCCAAGTGTAATTCTCACTACTTCCTGCCGAAGCGTACTTATGACAGCTCCACAGCGCCTCACCGACCGAAAACGCGAAGCCATCATTCAAGCGGCGATTGCCGAATTCCGTGCCAACGGTTTCGACATCACCAGCATGGACAAGATCGCCGCCACCGCCGGCGTGTCGAAGCGCACGGTGTACAACCACTTCCCCAGCAAGGAAGAGTTGTTCGCCGAAATCCTCAATCAATTGTGGGCGCGGGTGACGTCAGAACAGGAAACGCCCTACCACCCTGAACTGCCGCTGCGCGATCAGATGCGCCGGATGTTGATGGCGAAATTGCAGATGCTGGGCGATGACAATTTTCTCGACCTTGCGCGAGTGGCCATCGCCGCCACCATCCATTCCCCCGAGCGCGCCCAGAATATGGTCGCCCGAATGGGGGAGCGCGAAGAAGGCCTGACCGTGTGGATCCGCGCCGCTCAGGCTGATGGCCGTTTGAAACCGGTCGCCCCCGAATTCGCTGCACAACAGATTCAGGGAATGCTCAAATCCTTTGCGTTCTGGCCACAGATTTCCATGGGCCTGCCCGGCCTGTCAGCCGAGATGCAGACCACGGTGGTGGAGTCGGCGCTGGACATGTTTCTGGCCTGCTATCAGCTCTAAATCGAGTTGCAATAAATGACAATGTCCGCCGCTTTAGCAGTAAGCGGTAGCTCGGAATAAAACGCCGCAATGTGTTTCAGAATGAAACTGGCGCTGGGTCTATAGTGAGCCTCAGTCCCAGCGCCATGCAGAGAGCACCATGACCACCACGACTTCCGACACTCAACCCGCCCTCCCCGTCGACCATCTGCGTTTTCATCGCGCCCATGCACACTTGGCGCCTACCTTTGGCAACGACAAGTTTGCCCTGCGCGCCGAGGCCTTCGCGCGGTTCTTCGGCACGCCGACCTTTCTCGGCGCGCAGACGCTGATCGTGGTGTTATGGGTTTGCCTCAATCTGTTCGGCGTGGCGCACTTCGATCTCTATCCGTTCATCCTGCTCAACCTGGCGTTCAGCCTGCAATCGGCGTATGCCGCGCCGTTGATTCTGCTGGCCCAGACCCGTCAGGCGGCGCGGGATAAAGCCCAGTCCGACGCCGACGCCCTGCACCGCGAATCCCTGGCCGTCGCCAACAGTGAACGTCAGGCGCAAGCGGCGCAGAACACCGCGCAACTGCTGGAGTTGCTCGAACAAAACACCCGGCTCACCGAAATGACCAAGGCTCTCACCGAACGCATCGAAAGCCTGACCTCGGAAATGCATCAGCACTTCGTGCGCAAGGATCAGCCGAAGATTTAGCGCTCGGTCAAGGCAATCGAAGCGCCCGCCCCAACTCATCGAACAACGTCACCACCGAGCGCAAGGCGCGGCAGTCCGGGCGGGTCAGCAACCAGAGCGCCGTGTCATAACCGTGTAGCGGCTCGCTCAACGGTTGCAGGCCCTCACCGATGAGGAAGTCCGGCAATGCCGCGACACCGAGCCCGGCCCGCACCAGCTCAGTCACCGACAACATGCTGTTGCAGCGATAACCCGGTGTGACACCGGGCAACTGCTGACGGCGCCACGCGACGGTGGGGTGATCGGGGAGGAAGTCGTCCGGGGCAATCCAGGTCAGCGAAGCCAAGTCTTCGGAATCGACCGATTTCAGATACGCCTCGCTGGCACAGACTCGATAGGAAACCTGGGCCAATCGCCGCCCCACCAAGTGCTCGGGCGGTGTGCGGGTCAGGCGCAAGGCGATATCGGCATCCCGGCGACTGAGGTTGGCGAAGTCGTTGGACGTACTCAACTCGATGGTCAGCGCCGGGTAGGACGGCATGAACTGTGCCAGCGCCGGCAACAGCAAACCCTGCAAGACCGAATCGGTGCAGGTCAGGCGCACCGTGCCGCTGATGACTTCACCGCCCTGCTCCACGCCAATGCGCGCTGCCTCCAGCGCCTGTTCGGCCCGCTCAGCCTGCTCGGCCAGGGTTTGCGCCAAGGTGGTGGGCAAGTAGCCGGTGCGGCTTTTTTCGAACAGTTGCTGGCCCAGCGCAGCTTCCAGTCGGCGCACGGCGCGAAATACGGTCGAGACGTCGACCTTCAATAGCGTCGATGCCCGGGCCAGAGAGCCGCCGCGCACCAGCGCGAGGATCAGGGACAGGTCGGGGTAGTCCAGTCGATAGTGCGTCGGTGCATTGATCAATTGGGATAACGCCAATATTGAGTGCGTGAACGCCAATCTATAGTGGGTGCCAGGAATCAACAAGCGTGGAGCGCACTCATGGAAACCCGCCCAATCCGCATCGCCCTGATCGGCGATTACGATCCGCAAGTCACCGCTCACCAAGCCATCCCCATCGCCCTCGGCATGGCCGCCGAACAGGCGGGCACAGACGTGCAGTTCCAGTGGTTGGCCACCGACCGCATCAGCGCCGATACGCCATTGGCTGGCTTCGACGGTTTCTGGTGCGTGCCCGCCAGCCCTTACCGCGATAGGGACGGTGCGTTGCGGGCGATTCGTTTTGCCCGTGAACAGCAGCGACCCTTCCTTGGCACCTGTGGCGGTTTTCAACACGCCGTACTCGAATACGCCCGACATGTTCTGGGCTGGGACGATGCCGAACATGGCGAGACATCGCCGGATACGGCGCGAGCGCTGCTCACACCACTGGCCTGTTCGCTGGTGGAGGCCGTCGACAGCATTCATCTGGTGGAAGGCTCGTTGATCGCCCAGGCGTACGAAAGCGCTGAGATTGTCGAAGGATATCGCTGCCGCTACGGCGTTAATCCAGCGTTCGAACGTGAGTTGTTGAGCCAACAGCTGTGCGCCGTTGGACACGACTCAACCGGCGACTTGCGGGCGGTGGAACTCAAAGCTCATCCGTTCTTCGTCGCGACGCTGTTCCAACCTGAACGCGCAGCGCTCAAGGGCAAGCTGCCGCCGCTGGTCCGTGCGTTGATCGCAGCCTGCAAGAGGCAGAAGTCATGATCGCCAAGACTCCGCCACCACCTTACTACGCGGTGATTTTTACCTCCCTGCGCACCGACGGTGATCACGGTTACGAGCAGGCCGCCACGCGCATGGTCGAACTGGCCCGTGAGCAACCCGGTTTCCTGAGTGTGGAATCGGCTCGGGGTGAAGACGGGCTCGGGATTACGGTGTCCTACTGGGCCAGCGAAGCGGCGATCCTGGCGTGGAAACATCATCCCGAGCACAGTGAAATTCGCGAGCGTGGGCGGTCGACCTGGTATTCGTCTTGCCATACGCGGGTGTGCAAGGTTGAGCGGGCGTATGAGTTCAAGCAGTAAATGATGCGGCGTTCTTCAGGCCGCCTTCGCGAGCAAGCCCGCTCCCACATTGGTCTTGTGATCGACACATAACTAATGTGGGAGCGGGCTTGCTCGCGAAGAGGCCCGCACAGTCACCGCAAAACTCAGCTCTGCACCAGACTGCGAACCGCCGAAATCTCCGGCACGTCCCGCCGATTCATATACACCCGCAACGGCTCGGTGATGTTGATCCGGTCATCGATGTTCTGATCCAGCAACAACTGAATCAACTCACGCTTGAGCGTCATGGCCTGCGCGGAACCTGGGGCCCAGACGAATTCGCTGGTGGGAATAATGCCGTCATCCGCCACGTCCATGCCGAAGGAGTCTTCGCTGAAACGAACAATGTACTGGCCGGTCTTGCGATTGAGGCCGACGAAGCCTTTGAGTTGGTCGGCGGCCTGGCAGATGAGCTCGGAAGTGATGCGCATGATAAACCTCACAAAAGGTCGTTAAGGACCGGTGATCGATGGTTTACACGCAGGACAAGCGAATGGGCGTTCCCTCTGCCGGGGTAACTGCCGGGGCCAAGAGTACTGCAAAGAAGCGCACAAAAGCGCTGAAAAAATCTGCTTTAAACACGTTTATGTCGGTCTGGCGATAGCGCAAGCGGCGCTCAGTTGTTAAAAGATACGTCTTTGAAAATCTGCGAAAGGACCTCGACCATGCCTGTTACCTTCACCAAGAGCGCCCTGTTGCTGAGTCTGATGCTGGGCCTCGGCCAGGCACAGGCCGCCAGCGAGCCAAGCTCCACCGCATTGGCAACCCGCACGGGCATTCCGCATCCGGCCGTGATCGCTCACCGTGGCGCGTCCTTCGATGCACCGGAATCCACCGCCGCCGCCTACAAACTGGCCCGCGATCTGGGTGCCGACTACCTGGAACTGGATGTGCAACGCAGCAAGGATGGCGTGCTGTTCGCCCTGCACGACAACAACCTGCAACGCACCACCGACGTCGCCAGTAAATTCCCTGAGCGCAAGGACCGCCCGGCCAACGAGTTCACTATCGCCGAGCTGAAAACCCTGGATGCCGGGAGCTGGTTCAACACTGCCTACCCGGATCGCGCGCGTCCTGCGTACGTCGGTCTGAAAATTCTGACCCTCGATGAAATCATCGACATTGCCCAAGGCAATCCGCTGCACAAGCCTGGCCTGTACATCGAAACCAAAGAACCGAAGCAATTTCCCGGGATCGAGCGCGACCTCAAGGAAAAACTCCAGGACCGCGGCTGGTTGAGTCCGGCCGGTTCGAAACTGGCGAAGAGCGATCTGGCCGTCGGCCAGGGCAAAGGTAAAGTCGTGCTGCAAACCTTTGAGAAGAGCAGCCTCGAACTGCTCGAGAAGGAAATGCCGAAAGTGCCGAAAATCCTCCTGCTGTGGGTCGGTGAAGGCAGCATCGAGCCGAATTCCAAGGTGACGTTTGCCGAATCCGGCGACAAGGACAAAGCCACTTACTACGCCAAACAACAACCGAAAGACAAAGCCGAATTCCAGCAATGGATCGAGTACGCCAAAGCCCAGGGTGCGATCGGCACCGGCCCTTCTGCCGCGCTGACCAAGGGTGGTGATCAGAGTTACTCGGACCTGGTGCAACCCTGGATGAACCAGTACACCCACGATCAGGGCTTGTTGGTGCACGTTTACACCATCGACGATGCCGTGGATTACCAGAAAGTCATGGACGCCGGCGTCGACGGTATCTTCACCAACCGCGCCAGCGAACTGCTCAAGTTCTACAAACGCCCGGCGGCGGCCAGTGTTGCGCAATTGCTGCAGAACAACGGTTACTGATGAACGAGGGAACGATCTTCGCTTAGTCGCGTTTGGAGAATTAAGGGTGGATTAAGTTGCGCCGGATAACCTGATCCCACTTAAACAGCTCATCCAAGGAAAGAACCTCATGAAAACCCTGACAGCCCTCTTCACCGCTGCTGCCCTGACCCTCACCGCTGGCCTGGCTCAGGCTGATGTCCGCGTCGACCAGATCCCTGAGCTGGTCAAAAGCGGCAAGATCAAGCCTTTGGAAGAAATGAACCAGGCTGCTCTGAAGTTGCATCCGGGTGCGACCATCACCGACACGGATCTGGATAACCATTTCAATGGCTACGAATACGAGGTCGAACTGCGCACGGCTAAAGGCGTTGAATGGGACGTGGATTTCGATGCCACCACTGGCAAAGTACTGAGCAACAAACAAGACGTGTAATCGCCTAACAACAAGCCGCACGATCTTCGAATCGTGCGGCTTTTTTGCACGTCAAATTCAGGCAATCAAGTCGCGTCAACGCCGCGTCAGCCCGCTAGAATCCCACCACACCATTCATACAGGGATAGATTGAAATGGGGCAAGCAGCGGCAGCAGATATCGCCACGATCGGCCGGATCAGCGCGGTGCCGGCGATTCTTCAAGTGATCCATGAACTGACGGGGCTGCGCTTCGCCGCCGTGGCCCGGGTCACCGAAGATTCGTGGACGGCGTGTGCGGTGCTCGACCAACTGAACTTCGGTTTGCAGGTCGGCGGCGAGCTGGACCTTGTCAGCCTCTATCAGTTCGAAAGCTACATCTCCGTGCCGATTTTCCGCACCGACGGACGCTTTTTCGGCACCCTCTGCGCCCTTGACCCCAACCCTGCGCCCCTCAAATCCAGCACGATCCAGAGCACCATGGAATCCTTCGCCCGGATGCTGGCGCTGCTGATCGAAGCCGAAGAAAACCTGCAAAAGACCGAATCAGCGCTGAAGCAGGAACGGGAAACCGCCGAACTGCGCGAACAGTTCATCGCCGTGCTCGGGCATGATCTGCGCAACCCCTTGTTCGCCATCAGCGCCGGTGCCGAAATGCTCCTGCGCAAACTACCCGATCCGGCGAATCAGCAACGGGCCCGGCATATCCTCACCAGCGCCCGTCGTGCGACCAAACTGGTCGATGACGTTCTGGATTTCGCTCGCGGCTCTTTGGGCCGTGGCATTCCCGTGAACATTGAACCGTGCCCGGATCTCAAGGATGCATTGCGTCATGTGATTTCAGAGGTTCAGAGCGTCCATCCCGACCGCACCATTGATTCATACATCGGCGACTTGCACAGCGGTCATTGCGATCGCGAGCGGATCGCCCAGTTACTTTCCAATCTGGTGGCGAACGCGGTTGCTCATGGCGATCCCGATGGCCCGATCGAAATCAGCGCGCAGATCAATGAAGGACAGTTCGTGCTGAGCGTGAACAATCAGGGGCTGATTGCCGAGGATGCGCTGCCCCATCTGTTCCGGCCTTACTCGCGACCGGCCAGCGGAACACCGCAGACCGGCCTCGGGTTGGGGTTGTACATTGCCAGTCAGATTGCGCAGTCTCATGGCGGAAAACTGGACGTGGTCTCGACCGAGCAGCAAGGCACGACGTTTACCTTCAGCCTTCCAATCCGGACTTAAGCGGTCGTACTGACCAAGGAACCGGAAGTACTGCCCCCCTCATCCTGCAACGCCTGCAACAACGCCGCCGTTGCCGTCTGCAACGAACCCGAAGTCGTCGCAATCTGCGACTGAGCCGCCGCGACGTCCGCCGCTTTGGCTTCGGCGCTTTCCTGTTTGGCCTGGGCCGCTTGCAGTTGCTGCTGTTGTTCCTGCAATTGCTTTTGCAGCTCGGCGATCTGCTTGCGCAGCTCTTTCACCGTATCGGATTCTTCGCTGCTGCTGGAGCTGCTGCCGCTCGCCGCGGGGGCGCCACCGGCGGATACCTTGGTGGTGTCGCTGGACGCCTCAGCGGTTGCCGTGACTGAGGTGTCTTCGGTGCTGTCGCTGACGGCAGTCTTGTTCGAAGCAGTCGTAGCCGTCGGGGTGATCGAAACGGAAGTGATGCTGACCATGGCGGTTTTCCATTGGGTTTATGGGATTACCGTGATCATCGACATCGACACTGCGGACTTGAGATCGACTGTGTACCGACTCGGTAAGCAAACCGGTACACAGCCCTTCCCGTTACGCGCTTAGACGTGCCGTCACTTCATTCAACTGCCCCGACAACCCGTGCAGGTTGTGGCTGGCCGCTTCGGTGCGCTGCACGTTGTCCAGATTGGTGCTGGCGATGCTGGTGATTTCGGTGAGGTTGCGCGAGATGTCTTCGGCCACCGACGTCTGCTCTTCCGCGGCGGTGGCGATCTGGCGGTTCATGTCGCGAATGGCTTCCACGGCAAGGGTGATGCGCTCCAGCATGGCGCCGGCCTGAGTCACTTGCTCGACACTTTCCTCACTGCGCGACTGACCGCTTTCAATCGCCTGAGCGGCGTCCACCGCACCGGTTTGCACAGTTTGAATGATCTGGTTGATCTCGATGATCGACGCCGCCGTGCGCTGGGCCAGACTGCGGACTTCATCGGCCACCACCGCAAAACCGCGCCCGGCTTCACCGGCGCGGGCCGCTTCGATGGCGGCGTTGAGCGCCAGCAGATTGGTCTGCTCGGCGATGCCGCGAATCACTTCCAGCACCTTGCCGATGCGCCCGCTGTCGGTTTCCAGACGACGGATGACCGTGGCGGTATTGGCGATTTCGCCGCGCATTTGGGTGATGGTGTGAATGGTGCCCTGCATGACCTTTTCGCCCTGCTGGGCGGACTGGTCGGCATCGTCGGCGGCACGTGCCGCATCGGCTGCGTGACGCGCGACTTCTTGCGCGGTAGCGGACATTTCGTTCATTGCCGTGGCCACCTGATCGGTGCGGTTGAACTGCTCGTTGGTGCCGCTGGCCATCAGGCTGGCGATGGAATTCAGCTCACCGCTGGCGCTGTCCAGATCCTGGGCGCTGCGCTGCAAACGGTTGAAGGTTTCGGCAAGAAAATCGCGCAGGGTATTGGCGGCCGTCGCCAGTTTGCCCAGCTCGTCCTGACGGGTGCTGGCCACGCGTTCGGCGAAACGACCCTGGCTGAGTTGCGCCACGTACTCGATCAGTTTGCGAATCGGCTCGACCAGGTTGCGGTTGACCAGCCACAGGCTCAGCAACCCGATCAACAGACCCGAGACGAGCATCACAATGATCCCCAGCAACACGGTGCGGTCAGCGTCGGCGCTGATCAGCTTCGATTGCTCGGCACCCTGCTTGCGCAGTTCGCTGACCAACTCACTCATCTGATCGCTGGTCGCGCGGTCCACTCCTTTGACCGCCGTGTCGCCAGCCGTTGGGTCAGCGCCTGCCGCCACGTAGGCGTCACGGCCCTTCTGATAGGCCGCGCCCAACAGACGATGTTCGTCCCGCAGGCGTTCGATGCGAGTCTTGAGTGACGGCTCGATACCCTTCTGTCCGGCCAGTTCACCGAGGATGCCCTGCACGTCGCGCTGGCGGTCTTCGAATTGCTTCCAGTATTTGTCCAGATCCGCAGGCTGCTTGCCGCGTAGCAGAACGTTTTTCCACTCCTGTACCTGCACCTTGAATTGCAGGTTGGCTTCATCGATCAATTGCGAGGTGTGCAGTGGGCCTTCGATCAGATTCGCGTAGTTCTGAACACCGCTGGACAGAAAGTGAAAGCAGGCCAGGGCGATCAGCAACATGGCCAACAGGCTGCCGCTCAACAAGGCAAGGATTTGTGATCTCAGGGATTTTTGCAGCATCGAGTGATACTCATGACAGGGATGAGGCACGCCGCAACAAGGCGTGAAAGGTGTCCGGACATCCCTGTCTGCGACCTTGATTCGTGGCCAAAGCCGTGCAAGTTAACGTCAGCGTAATCGGCGCCCCAGAGCGGTTCTTGAATGAATTCCGACCATCGGTACGGCCACTATTTTGCCGCTATCCAACTGTCACAAAGCCGTCAAAAACCCTTGCGATGATGTGGCTCAAGTGAACCTGCAAAACCCGCCATAACGCGATCTGTAGCAGCTGGCGAAGCCTGCGTTCGGCTGCGTAGCAGTCGTGAAATCAGACGATGCGGTGTTTCAGAAAAACCTCGCACTCAGGTTTACGACTGCTGCGCAGCCGAACGCAGCCTCGCAAGCTCGACAGCTGCTACAGAACCGAACGCAGGCTTCGCCAGCTGCTACACAAAGCGACCGACCGCACCTCCTTCAGCGAGACTCCATGAACCACAGCATCGACCAAAGTCATCGCGACACGGACCTGTTCGGTCTGCTGTACGGTTTCAGTTTTCGCCCCGGCGAGCGCGGCCGGGAGCTCGATTCGGCCAAGGCGTTGCAGTGCCTGCAACAACCCGGCGACAACGACGAATTTCTCTGGCTGCACCTGAACCTGGCTCATGCGGCGTGCGAGCGCTGGATGAAAAGCCATCTGGAATTGCCCGACGAATTTTTCGAAGCGCTGCATGAAGGTTCGCGCTCGACGCGCATCGAGCATGTGGATTCGGCGTTGCTGGCGGTGGTCAACGACGTGGTGTTCAACCTCAGCAGCATGGTCTCCTCGGATGTCTCAACGCTGTGGGTCTGCGCCCGCAGTCGGCTGATCGTCAGCGCACGCCTGCAACCGCTGCACTCGGTGGACAAACTGCGCTCGTCGGTGAAGGCCGGTGAATGCTTTCGTTCACCGCTGGAATTGCTGGTGCATCTGCTGCGCGATCAGGGCGAAGTGCTGACCCAGATCGTGCGCAAGACCAGCCTCAGTGTCGATCAGATCGAAGATGAGTTGTTGTCCTCGCGGCTGTCGACCAACCGGGCTGAGTTGGGTGCCAACCGACGGGTGCTGGTGCGCCTGCAACGCTTGTTGGCGCTGGAACCAGGCTCGTTGCTGCGCCTGCTCAATCGCCCGCCGCAGTGGTTGCAGAAGGAAGACGTCAAGGAGCTGCGCAAGTCCACCGAGGAGTTCGCGCTGATCATCAACGACCTCACGGCGCTGGGCGAACGGATCAAGCTGTTGCAGGAAGAAATCGCCGCCAACCTCAACGAACAGAGCAACCGCACGCTGTTCACCCTGACCGTGGTGACGGTGCTTGCGTTGCCGATCAACATCATCGCCGGGTTCTTTGGCATGAACGTCGGTGGGGTGCCGCTTTCCGGCGACCCGGAAGGGTTTTGGATTCTGGTGGCATTGGTCGCGACGTTTACCGTGATCGCCGGGCGTTGGGCGTTTCGTAAGCGTCAGGATTATTGAGAGCGGCTTACATCCCTTCGCGAGCAAGCCCGCTCCCACACTAGATCACTGCCGGGCACAAAATCTGCGCTCACTGAAGTTCAGTGTGGGAGCGGGCTTGCTCGCGAAGACGGCAGCACAGTCACCATCCAAGTCCGAGACGGATCAGATCAACGGATTCACAAAAAACCCAAACCCTGACCTAGGGCAGTCTCTCTGTAACATTCAGCAACGATCATGGGCGACACTCCTTCTCCCCTCAGGATTGTCCGTCATGGCTACTCCTTCCTTCACCGCCGCCCAGGCGCCCGCCAATAGCGCCAAACCGCAACTCGATAAAAAGCCCGGCCTGCTGACCATCGTGATTTTCTTCGCTGTGCTGGGCAGCGGGCTGTTGTTCACCGCCTACAGCCTGATGCACGACATGAACGAACTCGGCACCGTGGTGACCACCTGGACCCCGTTTCTACTGTTGGGCGTGGCGCTGCTGATTGCCCTCGGCTTTGAATTCGTCAACGGTTTCCACGACACCGCCAACGCCGTGGCCACGGTGATTTACACCAACTCCTTGCCGCCGAATTTCGCGGTGGCCTGGTCCGGGTTCTTCAACTTCCTCGGGGTGCTGCTGTCCAGCGGCGCCGTGGCGTTCGGCATCATCGCCCTGTTGCCGGTGGAGCTGATTCTGCAAGTCGGTTCCTCCGCCGGTTTCGCGATGATCTTCGCCCTGTTGATCGCCGCGATCCTGTGGAACCTCGGCACCTGGTGGCTGGGCTTGCCGGCGTCTTCGTCGCACACTCTGATCGGCTCGATCATCGGCGTCGGCGTCGCAAATGCCCTGATGCACGGCCGCGACGGCACCAGCGGCGTGGACTGGGCGCAGGCAACCAAAGTCGGTTACGCGCTGTTGCTGTCGCCGCTGATCGGCTTCGCGTTTGCCGCGCTGTTGCTGCTGGCCTTGCGTGCTTTCGTGAAGAATCGTGCACTGTACAAGGCACCGAAGGGCGACACTCCGCCACCGTGGTGGATTCGCGGCATGTTGATCCTGACCTGCACGGGCGTGTCCTTCGCCCACGGTTCCAACGACGGCCAGAAAGGCATGGGCCTGATCATGCTGATTCTGGTCGGCACGCTGCCAATGGCTTACGCGCTGAACCGCACCATGCCGGCGGACCAGGCGCTGCAGTTTGCCGCCGTGGCCGAAGTCACCCAACAAGCGCTGGTCAAAAGTGCGCCGCTGCCAGCGCCGGCCGACCCGCGTCCGGTGCTGTCCGACTACGTGCGCAGCAAGGAAGTCACGCCGCAACTGATCCCTGCCCTCGCTGCGTTGACCGGCAATATCGGGAACGAAGTGAAGGGCTACGGCTCGCTCTCGAAAGTCCCGGCCGAGGCCATGGGCAACGTGCGTAACGACATGTACCTGACCAGCGAAACCATTCGCCTGATGGACAAAAACAAGGTCGGCAACTTCGACGCCGACACCACCGGCAAGCTGCAACTGTTCAAGCAGCAGATCGACAACGCCACGCGGTTCATTCCGCTGTGGGTGAAAATCGCGGTGGCCATCGCCCTGGGGCTGGGCACCATGGTCGGCTGGAAACGCATCGTGGTGACGGTCGGCGAGAAGATCGGCAAGACCCACCTGACGTATGCGCAAGGCGCCTCGGCGGAAACCGTCGCGATGCTGACCATCGGCGCGGCGGACATGTTCGGCCTGCCGGTGTCGACCACACACGTGCTGTCATCGGGCGTGGCCGGGACCATGGTGGCCAACGGCGGCGGCTTACAGATGAAGACCATCCGCAACCTGCTGATGGCCTGGGTGCTGACCTTGCCGGCAGCGATTGTGTTGTCGGGCAGTTTGTATTGGCTCTTCACCCAGTTGTTCTAAGGTCAGGTGGTTGACCGGATCTCCTGCCCCAACCAATCCATGAACGCCCTGACCCGCAACGGCAGATGCCGTTGCCGGGCGTAGAGCAGCGAGATCAACGGGCAGCGCGTGGAAGCGTCGGGCGGGATGTTTTTGTAAACGCCATCAAGATCAAAAGATCGCAGCCTCGTTTCACTCGACAGCTCCTACAGGGATCCCGAAACAGCCTGGCGCATCACCACCCGCTCCCGTACCACGTCATACGTCCAGTGATAAACGTAGGTGTACGGCAGGAAAAACAGCAGCACGCCGATATCCAGCACGAACGCTTGCCACAGGCTGACCTTCAGCCACCAGGCAATCAACGGCACGCCCACCGCGACCAGACCGCCTTCGAACAACAGCGCATGGACAACACGCACCCACGCGTTGTGCACGATGCCGTAGTGTTTGAGCGCACGGTCGAACAATCCGTTGAAGACCACGTTCCAAGCCAGGGCAAGTGCCGCGATAGCCATGGTCACGACGCCCATGTCGAGCATCGGTTTGTCCATGATCCAGGCCAGCAACGGGGTACAGATCAGGATGGCCAGCAATTCAAAACCGATGGCCTGGAAAATACGTTCAGTGATGGATTTGTTGGCGCTCATGGCCAGACTCCTCTGAGTGACTGTGGTTGCCATGATCCTTCTTCACACCGATACTTCATAACCAATAACCATCGATCAAGGCGATAGTTCATGGCCTCTCAAGAAGTGTTGCAGGCCTTCGTTCAGGCAGCGACTCAAGGCTCGTTTTCCGCCGCGGCGCGCAAATTGGGCCGCAGTCAGTCGACCATCAGCGCCGCCGTGGCCAGCCTTGAAATCGACTTGAACCTGACACTGTTCGACCGCAGCAGCCGCAAGCCGAGCCTGACCCCGGCCGGGCACGTGATGCTGCAACGGGCCGAGGAAATCCTGGCCGCTACCAGCCGACTGGAAATGACCGCCAGCCAACTGTCCCAAGGGGTCGAGCCAAAACTGACCGTGGCGATTTCCGACACGTATCAGTCCGACCGTTTCGAAGCAGCGCTCAGTGCCTTCGAGCAGCGCTATCCGGATCTGGAACTTGAATGCCTGATCGCCGAGTGCGATGACCTGGTGGCCTTGGTGCAACGGGGTCGGGCGCATGTGGCCTTCGCCGAAAAACAGGACAGTTACCCGCCGGACCTGGTCAGTTCGACCGTGGAAGAACGGACGGAGATTGCCCTGTTCGTGTCCCGCGAGCATCCGTTGGCGGCGCTGAGCCACATTGATCAAGACGTGTTGCAACAACACCGGGAGCTGCGTCTGGCGACGATCGTCAATCCGTATGAAAGCCGTGCGAAGGGGCGCGTCTGGTCGGCGCCGAGTTATCTGATGCTGCTGGAAATGGCCCAGGGCGGGTTCGGCTGGGCGCCGTTGCCGCGGTGGCTGGTGGAGCGGTTTGGGCCTGGGACGTTGCAGGAACTGGACGTGCGCGGCTGGCCGAAACCGGTGTTCGTCGATGCGCTGTGGTCGCGGCTGCATCCGCCGGGGCCGGCGGGGAGTTGGTTGCTCGGCAAGATGTTGGAATAGCGGTGCTGCCATTCGCGAGCAAGCCCGCTCCCACATTCAACCGCATTTCTGTTGAAGGAACTCGGTCAACTGTGGGAGCGGGCTTGCTCGCGAAGAGGCCCGCAAGATCATCATCACTTCAGCTCCCGCAACCGGGCCTCGATAAACCGCCGCTCCGGCACTTGCTGCGTCAACTCCAACGCCCGCTCATAAGCCGCCCGCGCCTCATCTACCCTTCCCAACTGCCGACAAAACTCCGCCCGCGCCGTGTGCGCCAAGTGGTAATCCAGCAAATCACCCCGCGCCAGAATCCCTTCAATCAACGTCAGCCCCGCCAACGGTCCATCCCGTTTGGAGATCGCCGCCGCACGGTTCAATTCGATCACCGGCGAAGGCACCGCCCGCAACAGCACGTCATACAGACCCACAATCTCCAGCCAGTCCGTTTCCGCCGCCGTGGGCGCTTCGGCATGCGACGCTGCTATCGCCGCTTGCAGGCAATAAGGCCCGAATTGCCGAGTCGTCAGCGCCCGCTCTACCAACGCGCAACCTTCAGCGATCATCTCGACGTCCCACAACGAACGGTCCTGCTCATCCAGCACGATCAACTCTCCGCTCGCCGATGTCCGAGCCGGGCGTCGGGACTCATGCAACAGCATCAGCGCCAGTAGCCCCATCACCTCGGGTTCGGGCAACAGTTCCATCAACAAACGACCGAGCCGAATCGCCTCACGGGTCAAATCCTCACGGGTCAGTTCCGCGCCCATGGACGCGGAATAGCCTTCGTTGAACACCAGGTAAATCACTCGCAGCACGCTGTCCAGGCGCTCGGGCAATTCCGCCAGGGTTGGCACTTGATAAGGAATTTTTGCGTCACGGATTTTGGCCTTGGCACGCACGATGCGCTGGGCGATGGTCGCTGGCGCCGACAGAAAGGCCCGGGCGATTTCTTCCGTGGTCAGGTCGCAGACTTCGCGCAGCGTCAGCGGCACCTGGGCGTCCGCCGCGAGTGCCGGGTGACAACAGGTGAAGATCAGGCGCAGGCGATCGTCTTCCACGTCTTCGTCACTCCAGTCGGCCTGCTCCAGCGCCTCCAGTTGAGCGATCAACATCGGTTGCGACGCGATGAAGCGTGCGCGCCGACGCAACACATCGATGGCCTTGAAGCGCCCCGTGGACACGAGCCAGGTACGCGGATTGTCCGGCACGCCGTCACGCTGCCAGCGCTCGACCGCGACGAAAAACGCCTCGTGCAAGGCTTCTTCGGCGAGATCGAAATCGCCAAGCAAACGGATCAGGGTCGCCAGAATCCGCCGTGAGTCGTCGCGGTAAACCTGCTCGACCTGCGCCCGTACCGACTCGGCCGACATCAGGCGCCGGGATTCAACTGGCGAACGGGACGAACCTCGACACAGCCGACCCGGGCCGCCGGGATGTTGCCGGCGACCTGGATGGCTTCATTGAGGTCCTTGGCATCGATCAGGTAGAAGCCGGCCAATTGCTCCTTGGTTTCGGCGAACGGGCCATCGGTGATCGACATCTTCCCGTTGCGCATGCGCACGGTGGTCGCGGTCTGCACCGACTCCAGCGCCTCGGCGGCGACCATTCGGCCGCTGCCCTGGATCGCCTCGCCGTAGGCCATGCATTCAGCGTCGTTCGGGCTCTCGGGCAGCGAGTGCAACGTATGTTCGTCGCTGTAGACCAGGCATAAGTACTTCATGGGGCTCTCCTGAATCGAACGGATCAACTATGGCTGCAGATTGACGCTTTCGCGACATTCCCGACGAATCGGCCTGATGCTCAGGGTTCCAGGTTGAACAGCACCGTGCCGCTCATCATGTCGAACGGAGCCGACCAGTGCTCGTGGACGATGCGCCATTGCCCTTCGTCGCGCCGATAGCAGGCGGTCACGCGCATCCAGCAGGCCTGGGTTTCGCCCTTCTCGTTGGTGCCACCGCAATGGGCCAGCCAATGGGCGAAGGCGATGTGCTCGTCCGCGACGATGTTCATATGGTCGAAATCAAACGTGTGCGCGCCCTGGCACATTTCCATGCATTCCTGCCAATGCGCGCGGTAGGCTGCCTTCCCGCGGAATTGCAGGGCCTTGACCGCGTCGTAGGAGACGATGTCTTCGGCATACAGGGGCATGAGTTTCTCGACATCCTTGGCGATGACCGCCTGACGATAGGTGTCGATCAGGGTCTGGATTTCGTGGGTAGCGTTCATGGTGGTTCTCCGTGGTTTTTGTTGTGAAGACACCCTTAGTCGTCTGGCGAAAAGCCAAATCGACAGTAGAAATAAAAATAATCCATGGACGCAAACTCGTTAGAATTCGAAACACATTTTGTTGGAAAAAGGACACTCCAGTGACAGCCAGACTCGTGCCTTACGACAGCCTGAACGCGCTCCAGCGCCAGCAGGTCGAGGCCATTGAAGTTCACAAAGAACAAATCAGGTTCTCCGGCGATATTCACGGTGCGTTGCACACCTTGCTGTCCAAACCCGGCCCCGGCGTCAAAGGATTCGCGCTTCTGGTCGAGGATGTTCCCGTGGCCTTTCTGCTGCTCAAGCGCCCGCCCGTATTGCCGGCCTGGGCCGATGAACACAGCGCCACCCTTCACGCACTGCAAGTCGATCAACGGGCTCAGGGCAAAGGTTATGGCAAGGCCTGTCTGCAAGCCCTGCCCGACGTGGCGCGTCAGGCGTTTCCGGAAATAAAGGGGCTGGAGTTGTCGGTGGATGCGGACAACGAATCGGCCATCGCGCTCTACGCAAAATTCGGCTGGGTCGACAGCGGCGAAGCTTACAAGGGCCGGATCGGTTACGAACGGCGCATGGGTCTGATTTTCTGAGGTGGTTATGCTCAACAGCATCGAAGAACTGGAAGCCCTCTACGGCCAACCCCACGACCGCGCCGTGCGCAAGCAGATCCCCTTTCTGAACGAGGACTATCAGGCAATGGTCCGCGCCTCGCCGCTGGTGATCGTCAGCTCGGTGGGGCCTGACGGGATGGACGGTTCGCCACGGGGTGACACGGCGGGTTTCGTGCGGATCATTGATGAACGCACCCTGGCGATCCCCGATCGGCCGGGCAACAACCGCATCGACACGCTGCGTAACGTCGTGCTCAATTCGCGGGTGTCGCTGCTGTTCATCATTCCCGGGATTGGCGAAACATTGCGGGTTAACGGCACGGCAAAGATCAGCGCCGAACCTGGGTTGCTGGAGAGCTTTGCGGTGAACGGAAAACCGGCGCGCACGGTGATGCTGGTGACGGTGGAAGCGGCGTATTTCCACTGCTCCAAGGCCATCGTTCGTTCGGATTTATGGAACCCGCAAAAGCACCTCGAACGCTCTGCCCTGCCGACGGCGGGTGCGTTTCACAAGCGGTTGAACGATGGGCAGTTCGATGCCGAGACGTATGACCGGGAAGCGCCGGCGAGAGTGCGGGATAGTCTCTACTGACACAACACCGAATCACTGTGGGAGCGGGCTTGCTCGCGAATGCGGTGTGTCAGTCACGAATGATGTTGACTGACACACCGCATTCGCGAGCAAGCCCGCTCCCACAGTGAATCGTCGGTGTTCGATAGATTGGTTACAACTCGAGCACCATCTCATGCCACGCCATCCCGCCATGGTCAGACGCTGAAGGCTTGATGTAGGCAAAGCCAAACCCGGCATATAGCGGAATGTGCCGCTCCTTGCACATCAGATGGATGCTGGTCTTGCCCAGCGCGCGCATCCGCTCGATGAATTCGCCCATCAACTGTTTCGCTAGCCCCTGCCCTTGATAATCCGGGTGCACCACCACCGACATGATGACCACGTGCGGGCCGGCCGGGTCGTGGCCGATCAGTTCCTTGAACGCCTCGTCCGACATCTCGACCTGAAACGCCGCACCGGAATTGATGAAACCGGCTACGACGCCGTCGACTTCGGCCACGATGAAACCTTCGGGCCAGGTGGCAATGCGCCTGGCGATTTTTTCGCGGGTGGCGGCTTCGTCGCCTTCGTAGGCAACGGTTTCGATGGCGTAGCAGCGGTCCAGATCAGCAGGTGTGACGTGACGGATGACGGTGTTCATGGCAGCTCGGGATCAGCGATGGAAAGGCGGGGGATCATAAATTAATAAGGTGTTCATATCGATCAGAGAGGCGGACCGCCGATCCGCCGCTCGACCCGCTCATTACGCTTTGAGCGGCAGCCAGATTTCCAGCACACCGGTGTTGAGCTTCGGGTTGAAGTCTTCGCTGTAGCGTTCGAATTCCGGCGCGTCCGCCGCCTGATAACCGGACTGCGGCAGCCAGGTTTTCCAGATGTATTGGAAGGTCTGGGGCAACTGATCGAGCGAGCCCTTGTGCTCGAACACGGCGTAGTGCTGAGGCTGGACCTCGACCCAACGGTATTTATCCGGCAGGTCGTCGAGCTTGCTGATTTCAACGCCGGCAATGTATTCAAAGCCGCCCTTGCCATCCGGATTGCAGCAGATGCCGTAGGTCACTTCGCTTTTTTGACCGGGGATTTTGCCAATCTCGGGAATGAATTTCTCCCAGAGATCGGGAATGCCTTTAGTGGTGTCTGCGGTAAATCGCCCGCCAAGTCCTGCAATGAGCAGGAAGTGCCCGTACTCGAAGCGTGGCTTGGCGGTGTCGTCGCCTGTTTGCTCATCCATGACTCAACTCCTGGAACAAAAAAGTGGGTTCGGCTGGGAGTATAGAACCCAAACCGAATTCGCCCAGTTACAGTGCATGCAACTGCTCGACAGCAACTGCGCCGACAAACTCGTTATAACCCGATAGGATCACGTAGACCGCGAAATAGCAGAAGATCGCCGCCGATGCCATATAGGAGTAACGCAGCAGTTTGTCGCCCAGCAACTTGCCGCCGTGACTCGCCGCGAAGCACAAAGCCACGCACCAGAGCACCCCGGCGCACAGAAATCCGCCAAGAAACAGCGCCGAGCTGAGGGCGCCACCGCCGCCGGATCGAGCGATCAATGTGCCGCCCACCGCCGCGAACCAGAGAATGGCGCTGGGAGACGACATGGCGAGGAAGATCCCGCGAAAAAACTCTCGCCGATGGGAGTTCTGACCCACGTCTTCGGCCTGCGCCAGTACCGCTTCATGGTGGATCGCCGAATAGATCATCTTCGCCGCGAAGTAGAACAACAGCGCCGAACCTCCGATCCACAGCACCCAGCGCACGCTTTCGTATTGCAGCAAAACGGTCATCCCGGCCAAGGCCAGCACGGCGTAGATCAGGTCGCCGACACAGGTCCCCAAACCCAGCGCAAAGCCTTGAAAATAGCCACGTTGCATCGCCAACGTGATCATCGCGATGTTGGCCACGCCGATGTCCAGGCACAGCGAAAGGCTCAGCAAGAAGCCACTGGTAAATTCCATCAACCGATTTCCTTCGGATAAATTTGTTTACATAGTCGCTGGACAGTTTGCCACATCAGCCCTTACATTCCGCCACAGGTCACCGCAGTGACCAGCGTCGCTCGGACGGTTCCGGGCGCTCACGTTATCCGAGGCAATAATGGCTAACCCAGGTTCGCCGCGCCGCTTTGCGCGCATAGATCGACTCCCCCCTTACGTATTCAACATCACTGCCGAACTGAAGATGGCCGCCCGTCGTCGTGGCGAAGACATCATCGACTTCAGCATGGGCAACCCTGATGGCCCTACTCCGCCGCACATCGTCGAAAAACTGGTCACCGTCGCCCAGCGCGAAGACACCCACGGTTATTCGACGTCCAAGGGCATTCCGCGTCTGCGCCGGGCAATTTCCAATTGGTACAAGGATCGCTACGAGGTCGACATCGACCCGGAAAGCGAAGCCATCGTCACCATCGGTTCCAAGGAAGGCCTGGCGCATTTGATGCTGGCCACCCTCGACCAGGGCGACACCGTTCTGGTGCCGAACCCGAGTTACCCGATTCACATCTACGGCGCGGTGATTGCCGGCGCCCAGGTGCGTTCGGTGCCGTTGATTCCAGGCGTGGACTTCTTCGCCGAACTGGAAAGCGCCATTCGCGGCTCGATCCCGAAACCGAAAATGATGATCCTCGGCTTCCCGTCCAACCCCACTGCCCAGTGCGTGGAGCTGGACTTCTTCGAGCGAGTGATCGCCCTCGCCAAGCAGTACGACGTTTTGGTGGTTCACGACCTGGCTTACGCCGACATCGTCTATGACGGCTGGAAAGCCCCGTCGATCATGCAAGTGCCGGGCGCCAAGGACATTGCGGTGGAGTTTTTCACCTTGTCCAAGAGCTACAACATGGCGGGCTGGCGCATCGGTTTCATGGTTGGCAATGCCGAACTGGTCAACGCCCTGGCGCGGATCAAGAGCTACCACGACTACGGCACGTTCACCCCGCTGCAGGTCGCGGCGATTGCGGCGCTGGAAGGTGATCAGCAGTGCGTCAAAGACATTGCCGAGCAGTATCGTCAGCGCCGTAACGTGCTGGTCAAAGGCCTGCATGAACTGGGCTGGATGGTTGAGAACCCGAAAGCGTCGATGTATGTCTGGGCGAAGATCCCCGAGGCGTATGCGCACTTGGGCTCGCTGGAGTTCGCCAAAAAGCTGCTGGCCGAGGCCAAGGTTTGCGTGTCGCCGGGCGTGGGGTTTGGTGAGTATGGGGACGATCACGTGCGCTTCGCGCTGATCGAAAACCAGGACCGGATTCGTCAGGCCATACGCGGGATTCGCGGGATGTTCCGGGCGGATGGGTTAGTCAGCAAATCCTGATGCCTGACACATAACAATGTGGGAGCGGGCTTGCTCGCGAAGCGGACTTACATTCAAAGTAAATGTTGAATGTAAGTCCGCTTTCGCGAGCAAGCCCGCTCCCACAGTTGTTTTGCGGTGTGCTTAGACGAACAGTGACAACAGCAGTATGAAGCCCAGGCCCACCACGGACAGGATGGTTTCCATCGCGGTCCAGGTCTTGAAGGTTTCCGCTACGGTCATGTTGAAGTACTGCTTCACCAGCCAGAAACCCGCGTCGTTGACGTGAGACAGGATCAACGAACCGGCACCCGTGGCCAACACCAGCAGCTCACGGTTCACACCCGGAATCATCCCCACCACCGGCACCACAATGCCCGCGCCGGTAATAGTCGCCACGGTTGCAGAACCGGTCGCGATACGGATCACCGCCGCCACCAGCCACGCCAGAAGGATTGGCGAAATCTGCGCGGCCACCGCCATGTTACCGATGACATTACCAACGCCGCTGGTTACCAGCATCTGCTTGAAGCCACCACCGGCACCGATGATCAGGATGATGGCGGCGGTTGGCGCAAGGCTGGCATCCAGCCATTTGAGCATCTGGTTGGAGCCAATGCCCTGCTTGTAACCGAAGGTGTACAGCGACAGTAGCAACGCCAGCAACAGTGCCGAGATCGGATGACCGATCAGGTCCATGAAAGTGCGGAAGAAGTTGCCGTCCGGCAGCACCACATCGGCAAAGGTCTTGAGCAGCATCAGGAACACCGGCGACAGCACGGTGATCAAGGTGATGGCGAAGCTCGGGAGATCGGCAGAATCGTCATCACGCGCCAGTTGATCCACCAGTTCCTGGTTAGGATGACCCGGAATGTACTTGGCGATGAACGTGCCGTAGATCGGGCCGGCGATGATGGCCGTCGGCAGCGCAACGATCAGACCGTACAGAATGGTTTTACCGATGTCGGCACCGAACACGCCGATGGCCAGCAACGGACCCGGGTGCGGCGGAACCAGACCGTGCACGGCGGACAGACCGGCCAGCAGCGGGATACCGATCTTGATGATCGACACGCCGGTACGCCGGGCCACGATGAACACCAGCGGGATCAGCAGCACGAAGCCGATTTCGAAGAACAGCGGAATGCCGACCAGGAAGGCCGCGAACATCATCGCCCACTGCACCTTGTCCTTGCCGAACGCGCGAATCAGGGTTTGGGCAATCTGATCCGCCCCGCCCGACTCGGCCATCATTTTGCCGAGCATGGTGCCCAGCGCCAGGATGATCCCGACGAACCCGAGCACCCCACCGAAGCCGTCCTGGAACGCCTTGATGATGGTGCCGATCGGCATGCCGGAGGTCAGCCCGAGAAAGGCTGCGGCGATGATCAGGGCAATGAACGGGTGAAACTTGAACTTGGTAATCAGGACGATAAGCCCGATCACCGTGACCACTGCATCGAGCAGCAGGAACGTCTCGTGGGACATGCCAAACATTAGGGGTGTCTCCTGGTTGTTGTTGTTATTAAAGCGGGGAATTCGCAAGCCATCAGGACAGCGCTATCTCTTCGAGCAAAACTCATACGGCGTGTTTCAGGCCATGAGCCTGCCACCAGTCGTGAGCTTGCTTCGCCAATTGGTCGACGCTGTGGTTCGAAGCGTCCAGAGCCAGGGTCAGGGGCTCGCCAACGGGCGATTCAAGGGTGGCGAACTGGCTGTCGATCAGCGTCGACGGCATGAAGTGGCCCGGTCGATGGGAGACACGATCGGCGGCGACTTCAGGGGTCAGTTCCAGGAACACGAAGCCCAGGCCCGGCAAGGCGCTGCGCAGACGTTCACGGTAAATGTGTTTGAGGGCCGAACAGGTCAGCACCGGGCGTTCGCCCTTGGCGTCAATGCGGCGCAATTCATCGCACAGGCTGTCGAGCCAGCCGGCACGGTCGTCGTCGTTCAGGGGGATACCCGCGCTCATCTTTTCGATATTGGCGGCAGGGTGGAAAGTGTCGCCTTCAATGGCGGTCGCGCCGCTGAGTTGGCACAAGGCCTCGCTGACGCAAGTCTTGCCGCAACCGGCAACGCCCATGATGACCAGGGCGGTGATGGGATGATTCATGTAACACCTCAGCGCGCAGACAGCGCTACCTTTGCCAGTTATGACTCTAGAGCAAAAGCAGAAGTTGCCGACGCCTTCTTGTCATTTTTGTGGGTTGCAGCATGTTCGTTCCCAACGCCAAAAAACGGGGATCAGGCAAACCCCGCTCACGCATTTGCAGCTGCGTCGAGACAGCGCTACCTTAGTGCCTCGAATTTTGTTTGGCAAGCCGTCCGATGATCTCTCCTAAAAACGATAAAAATACGCGCACCACTGGCCGCCCCACTTTGAACGAAGTCGCACGCCTGGCCGGTGTCAGCCCGATCACCGCCTCTCGCGCCCTGCGCGGGGTCAGCACGGTGGCCACCGAACTGGTGGAAAAAGTGCAGAAAGCGGCGCTTGACCTCAACTACGTGGTCAACCCCGCCGCCCGCGCGTTAGCCTCGGCCCAGAGCCATTCGGTGGTGGTTTTGGTGCCGTCGCTGTCCAACTTGTTGTTCATCGACACGCTGGAAGCCATTCATCAGGTTTTGCGCCAAAAAGGCTTCGAAGTGCTGATCGGGAACTTCCATTACTCACGTGATGAAGAAGAAAACCTGCTGCGCAACTACATGGCGTATCAACCTCGCGGTTTGCTGCTGACCGGTTTCGACCGCACCGAAAGTTCGCGCCGGATGATCGAGGCCAGCAACATTCCGTGTGTGTACATGATGGAACTGGACAGCGCCGCCGGCCTGAATTGCGTGGGTTTTTCGCAACTCGCGGCTGGCGAGACAGCGGCCGGGCATTTGCTGTCGCGCGGTCGTAAGCGTCTGGCCTACATCGGCGCGCAACTCGATCAACGCACGTTGCTGCGCGGCGAAGGTTTCCGCAAAGCCCTGCAAAAGGCCGGTTTGTATGACCCGGACCTGGAAGTGCTGACACCTCGCGCCTCCTCCGTCGGCCTTGGTGGCGAACTGTTCCTGCAACTGCTCGCCACTCATCCCGATGTCGATGCGATCTTCTTCGGCAACGACGACCTGGCCCAGGGCGCACTGCTCGAAGCCATGCGCTGCGGGATCAAGATCCCCGAACAAGTGGCGATCCTCGGCTTCAACGACCTGCCGGCCTCGGCCCACATGGTGCCGCGCCTGAGCAGCATCAGCACCCCGCGAGAAGCCATCGGACGCCGCGCGGCGGAGCAGATGTTGACGTTGATGGCGGGTAATACGGTTGCGAAACCGGTGCAGGACATGGGGTTTGAGTTGAAGGTGCGCGAGAGTACTTAGCCACTGTGGGAGATTCTATGTTGCAGGGCAACCCCGCAACTTCAGGCCGGGTGGTATTCGCTCTGATTTTTCATCAGGGCAAATGCCACCCGGCAGAGCTTCCGGGCAAGGGCCACCAATGCCGTGGGTTTTCAACTAATCTTGTTAGTGTTCCTCATCCCGTTGATCGCCTGGTGGATGAACATCAGCCTGGTGCAAGCCTTCCTGCTGGACGCGGCGCTGATCATTTTCATCCCGTGCTACACCTTCGCCTTCAACTGGCTGTTTGATCGCACGTTTGGTTTGCCAACTTCGGCGCTGCCGGACCCGGTTCGAAAACGCTGAATGTCTGTTAGATTCCTGAAGCGTCGAATCGCTAACGGAGTAGCTCAATGGAACATGCACTGAAGATTCTGGGAAAAGCCTCGTCCATCAACGTCAGAAAAGTCCTGTGGACCTGTGAGGAACTGGGTGTTGCCTACGAACGTGAAGACTGGGGCGGCGGTTATGCGTCGACCCACACGCCGGAGTTTCTCAGGCTCAATCCCAACGCACTGGTGCCCGTGATCATCGATGAGGCCGGCGTGCTGTGGGAGTCCAACACCATTTGCCGCTATCTGGCCGGCAAACACCACAACACCGATCTGCTGCCCCACGAACCGGCGGCCCGCGCTCGGGTGGAACAGTGGATGGATTGGCAAGCGACCGAACTCAATGCCTCCTGGAGCTACGCGTTCACGGCGTTGGTACGCAAAGATCCGGAATTCCGGGACCCGCATCACATTGCAGCCGGTGTACACGGCTGGAATCAGAAAATGGGCATCCTCGAGCATCAGCTCGCGGCCACCAAAGCGTATGTCGCCGGGCCACACTTCACACTGGCGGACATTGTCATCGGGCTGTCGGTCAATCGCTGGCTGATGACACCGATGGAGCGCCCCGACTACCCGGCCATCGACGAGTATTTCCAACGGTTAGCACAACGCCCGGGATTCCTGAAACACGGCTGCAATGGCCTGCCATAACGCCAAACCCGCAACACTCCTACCCTGAAAAGAGAGACTCATGAACGGACTCAACGTACTGCTGACCGGTGCCTGCGGCAGAATCGGCAAAACCTTTTTCGAAGCCTCAAAAGACCGCTACACCTTCGTCCTGACGGATCGCATCGAGCCCGACTTTGCGGTCGATGCGCCTCACCGTTTTGTCAGCCTGGACCTGTCCGACCTCGCGGCCATGGGCGAAGTATTGAAAGGGATCGACGTCATCGTGCACTTGGCCGGCATTCCTCACGCCACTGCCGCTTTCAATGAGCTGCTGCCCAATAACATTCTGGCCACCACTTACCTGTTCGAAGCTGCGGCAGCGGCTGGCTGCAAACGAGTGGTGTTCGCCAGCAGTGCGCAAACCATCGAAGGCTATCCGGTGGACCGGCAGATCACCCCGGGCATGCAGGTCATGCCGGCCAATCTGTATGGCGTCAGCAAGTGTTATGGCGAAGCGTTGTGTGCGTTCTATGCTGCCAAACGCAACCTTTCGACCATCGCGATACGGATCGGTGCTTTCGAATTCCCGGACCGTCATGAACTGACCAATGCCCGAGACCTGAGCGCCTGGCTGAGCCCGCGCGATGCAGTGCAATTGCTGCAACGTTCGGTGGAGGTCGAAGGCGTGCAACACCTGATCGCCCACGGCATTTCCAACAACCGCTTCAAGCGCCTGGATCTCAGCGAAACCACGCGGGTGTTGGGTTACAGTCCGGTGGATGATGCGTTTCAGACCTTCGATATCCCGATTGCGCCATAAGCCCATCGCTGATCCACCGTGCGGTCGGCCTCTGCCGTCAGGCGGCAAATGTTGACCTCAATCCTTCGTTATCGTCGAGCCGTAGAAGCATTCAAGGAGTACATGAGCAAAACACCGGAACAGCGGTTGCGCGACAGTATTTTGCAAGAGATGGGTCTGACGGAAAATGACCTAAAACCATGCCGCCGGAAAAACAACTGGCGATCGGTAAAGAGATTGCCGAGCGCATGCAAGACAAGACCAAACTGGCGCAGGTCGAGAAAGAAAACAGCAGCAGCGAAAATGGCAGCAGCCAGGTGGTCGACAAGTTTCTCGCTTCGCTTTAACAGTGCGGAAGTCAAAAAAGGGTCCCTTCGAGGGTAATGCCGATCAGTTATGGAACGACACAATCCGTAGCAGCTGGCGAAGCCTGCGTTCGGCTGCGAAGCAGTCGTAAAGTCAGACACTGCGTTGCGTCAGACCCACCGGGTACATAGGGTTTACGACTGCTGCGCAGCCGAACGCAGGCTTCGCCAGCTGCTACAAGGTTTGCGTTGCGGCTGAAATGGCTTAACTGATCGGCATTACCCTTCGAGGGACCCTTTTTAATGTGCCGCTATCAACTTATCTGCAACGTCGAATTAAACTGACTGATCGCATCCACCACATGCCGCGACCCTTGCTGAATCTCCAGGATCACCTCCCCCGCTTCGTTCGCCAGTTCCACGCCTAACCCGGTGCGACTCAAACTCGATTGCATGCTCGACACCGCACTCAATGACAAATCGTGATTCTTGCGCACCACTTCAACGATCTCCACCGTAGCCTGGCTCGTTCGTGCCGCAAGGCTGCGAACTTCATCGGCGACTACCGCAAACCCGCGTCCATGCTCCCCGGCACGGGCCGCTTCGATCGCGGCGTTGAGCGCCAGCAGGTTGGTTTGATCGGCAATGCCACGAATGGTCTGGACGATGGTGCCGATGATGTCGGACTGTTTGCTGACGGCATCAATGCTCAGCGCCGCTTCGTTCAAGTCTTTGGAAATGTCCTGGATGGTCTGCACCGTTTGCTGCACCACCTGAGAACCTTTCTGAGCGCAGGCGTCGTTTTGTACCGAAGTGCTGTGGGCCGATTCCGCGGCGGTTTGCAGGGTGGTGACTTGCTGGGTGATGTCGCTGGCGAACTTGACCACTTTGTACAAACGACCCTTGGTGTCGAACAGCGGGTTGTAAGAGGCCTCCAGGAAAACCGTATGACCGTGCTTGTCTTTGCGCTCGAAACGGTGCGAGTTATATTCGCCGCGATTGAGCGAGGCCCAGAACGCCTTGTAGGCCTGAGATTCGGCTTCGGCTCTATGACAAAACAGGCTGTGGTGCTGGCCAATCACTTCGTTGAGCGAGTAATGCATCGTCTTCAAGAAGTTGTCGTTGGCCGTGATGACTTTGCCATCCGGGGTGAATTCGATCACGGCCATGGAGCGACCGATCGCCTCAAGCATGCTCTCGTTTTCGTGTTCCTTGTAGGTTCTGGCTGAGATGTCAGTGGCGACTTTGATCACACTCCTGACCTGACGATCAGCGCCGAACACCGGCATATAGCTGGCTTCGAGCCAGATCTCCTTGCCGCTCCTGTTCAGGCGTAAAAAGGTCCCGCTCACCGGTTCACCACGGGCCAGGTCACGCCACAACCTGGCGTAGGCTTCACTTCGATAAAACGCTTCTTCGCAGAATATCCGGTGATGTTTTCCGCGCACTTCTTCGGCGCTGTATCCCATGGCACTGCAAAAGTTGTCGTTGGCATCGAGCACGATCCCTTCGGGGGTGAACTCAATCATCGCCATCGAGCGGCTGACTGCGGCCAACTTCGCGTTAGCCTCGGTCAGCGCGCAACTGAATCGTTCGATTTCCAGCAGGTCAGTCTTGTGACGTCGGTTAAACATAGTCGTATCACCTTCAGCGCGGTCTTTTGTTTGATGAAAGTTCTTTGATCTTTCAACAGCTCCACCACTACGTTCCAGGGAACAGGCACACGCATCCCTCCACAGGAAGGACTTGGTCAGGTGATCAATGATGTTTAATCGGAGAGTCCATGCAGCAACGCTCTTATCAAGACATCCTTCTCTTGATAGCCCGGAATCGGGCCAGCCCTAACGTTCTGATAAGACATTCCATTGACCGGACAGCTCCGTGTTGTTCAGCGTCGGTGCCTTGGGTTGCGCACACTTTTAACCTGTATGACGGCCTTCACAGGGCGGCCGACATAGTTAGTTACGAGTCAGCATAGACAGGCAAGGCAGGTAAGCAAGGCCACTATTCGGCCAGTATTGAGGACAAAATCGGTTCAGCTTCGGTATGCGTCATTTCTCAGCGAGCATGCCCATCAACGCCTGCACCGCCGCCGAAGGTTGCTTGTTCGCAGCGGCCACCAAAGTAAATTCGCGATCGATACGCGGTTTGACCGGCACCACGCGCAGCCCCTGAAGTTGACTCGGCAGCGTCATTTCCGGCACCAGCGTCACACCGATGTTTTCCCGCACCAGGGTGAACGCACTGCTCCATTCACGGACCTCGACCCGCACATCAAGCAGTTGCAGCCCGGCATCCTCTGCCAGGCTTCGAGCGTTGGTCGAACAACCGCCCGTGGCCAGTACAAAAGGTTGCTCCGCCAACTCCGCCAGGGAGACCCCTTCTTCATTTGAACGACGGGCCAAAGGATGACCGCCGGGCACCACGGCCATCCAGGCATCACGTCCCAGGCGACCGGCATTGCGCTCGGGCGCCGGGTTCAACACCACGCCGACATCCACCAGTCCGGCGCCGAGCAGTGTTTCCACTTCATCGTCGCTAACCTCCAGCGCGACCACTTGAATGCCGGGATAAAGCCGATTGAACTGACGCAACAGCGGCGGCAGGAAAGTCGCCAACACCATGGGGAAACTGGCCAGGCGAATCGTCCCGCGCTGAATGTCTTTGGTGGAATCGACAGTACTGCGAATGGTTTCCAGGGCACCGAGCATGGTTCTCGCATGTTCGATCACAGACAGGCCGATTGCCGTCGGCAAGGTCTGGCGGTTCTCCCGACTGAACAGTTGAACGCCCAGGGTTTCTTCGATCAATGCCAAGGCCTGGCTGGCACCGGACTGGGTCATGCCGACCCGCTCGGCAGCCCGGGTAATGTTGCCCGTGTCAGCCACCGCCACCACCATTCGCCAGTGCATCAGATTCATCATGGCAGTAGCTTTCCTTATGGCGGCTTTCTGAAAGATTAATTTTACCGAGGGTGCCGCGCACTATGACACTGGCGCAAATCCCCAGCCAGAGCCCTGCCGATGAAGTTGTATTACGCCCCACACGCCTGCTCGCTCGCGCCGCACATCGTGCTGCGCGAACTGGATTTGCCGTTCGAGTTGATCCGCGTCGACAACACCACCAAGCGAACCGCCAGCGGCGGCAACTTCCTCGCCATCAACCCAAAGGGTTACGTCGCGGCACTGCAATTGGACAATGGCCAAGTATTGACCGAAGGTCCGGCGATCCTGCAATACCTGGCAGACCTGCGACCCGAAGTGAACCTGGCAGCCGCGAGCGGAACGTTCGAACGGGTACGGTTGCAGGAATGGCTGAATTTCATTTCGACCGAGATTCATGGCGGGCTGGGCTGGCTGTTCAGTTCGCAGTTCCCGGATGAGGTCAAAGCGCTGATCAAGGAGAAACTGTTCAAGCGATTTGCGGTGTTGTGTCAGACGCTGGAGCGCCAGGATTATTTGATGGCTGACGGGTTCAGCATTGCCGATGCGTATTTGTTTACGGTGTTGCGCTGGACGCACCTGTTTGCCATCGATTTGAACGAGTGGCCGGCGTTGGCGCGGTTTCAGGCGCGGGTTGATCAGCGGCCAGCCGTGAAGGCTGCATTGGCCGCTGAGTTGGTGTAGGCCTCAAGACCAGGCACTACAAATTTACAAACTCGCACTCACCTTAGTGGCCACTTCACCGGGAACCCAGCCCTTCCACACCTGCGGCTGATCACGCAAAAACGCTTCCGCCACCTGACGCGGTTGCAGGCGCTTTTCGCTCATCTGACCAAGCGTGTGGTTCAGCAAATCGATCGGCAGGTCGACCTTTTCGAAGAACGCCACCAGGTCCGGGTACTGCGCCTTGAACGGCGCGGACACCCCAATCGCCAGGCTTGCCGGCATCGAACGCGTGCCTTTTGGATTCGGGTTGTTGGCGTCGGCCAGGGTCTTCCAGGCTTCGGCGTCGAAGGCCGGCTCGTCGAGTTTCACCAGTTTGAATCGCCCCAACAGCGGCGTCGGCGACCAGTAGTAGAACAACACCGGTTTGCCACGACGGATCGACGAAGCCACCTCGGCATCCAGCGCGGCACCAGAACCCGTGCGGAAGTTGACGAAGCTGCCGGTCAGGTCATAGGCCTTGAGTCTGACTGTTGACGATCTCCGAGGTCCAGCCGGTCGGGCTGTTGAGGAAGCGCCCACGGCTTGGGTCTTCCGGGTCGCGAAACACGTCCTTGTAGCGCGCCAGGTCGGCGACGGATTTCAGTTCCGGAGCGAGGGGTTTGATGCCGCGTTCGGGATCGCCCTTGATCACGTATTCCGGCACCCACCAGCCTTCGGTGGCGCCTTTGACCGTGTCGCCCAGCCCAAACACTTTGCCTTCCGAGGCGGCTTTGACCCACGCCGGACTGCGCCCTGCCCACTCTTCGCCGATCACTTGAATATCGTTCTTGGCCAACGCCGCTTCAAGGCTGACGGTGCTGCCCGGCAAGGTATCTGTCGGGTAGCCGTAACCTTTCTCGACAATCAAGCGCAGGATTTCGGTGATCAGGCTGCCACTTTCCCAGGTGATGTCACCGAAGTGGATCGGCGCAGTTTTCTCCGCGGCGGGAACGTGGGTTGCCACAAGGCTCAGGGCCAGCAGTGAACTGCCGAGCAGGGTTTTGATCGATCTCAAGCGGACCTCCGGGTCAGGGAATTCAAGGATTGGTTGGCACTGTGCCGGGCGCACAGGGCTTGGGTACGCGTCATGTAAACGCTGACCGAGCGTTGGGAAATGCCCAGTTCGGCGGCGATTTGCGGATAGGTCAGACCGTCGACTCGCGACAACAGGAAAGTTGCGCGAACCTTGCCCGGCAAGCGCTCCAGCGTGCGATTAAGGCCATGCAAGGCCTGGCTCAGTTGCACCCGTTCTTCGGGCGAGATCGCTTGAGGTTGATCGAGGTGTTGCAGCTGATCGAGGTGTTGGAGTTCCAGATCGCGGCGGCGCCAGAGCTGATAGATCAACCGCTGGGCAATGGTGGTGAGCAAGGCGCGAGGCTCGCGGATCGGGGTCAGCCCCGGCGCTTCGAGCAGCTGTAGAAAGGTTTCGGCAGCGATGTCTTCGACGCTGGAACTGGCGCCCAGATGCCGGCGCAACCGTGTGCACAGCCAAAGGTAATGCGCGTGGAACAATCCGCCCACGTCGTTGCGATGGGAAAGGTCGGTGCCGGACATAGAGGCTCCAAGGGTTAGGGGTCGCTGAATGTCCGGTGATCCGGTGACGCGATCCTAGCAAGGAGCCTTATTCATTAATAATACTTAAAAAGCATTTTTATATTCCATTATGAAATTAAACATCAAAAGATCGCAGCCTCGCTTCGCTCGACAGCTGCTACAGATGCACACCGATTTCCTGTAGCAGCTGTCGAGTGAAACGAGGCTGCGATCTTGTCACACCGCCTACCGCAATCGCCCATACCCCAGCGCTTCGGCCTCCTGCTGATAGTCGAGCACAATCTGATAGTCGCTTTCGCCGGCCGGTAATACCTCTTGCAGACCGAGAATTTCGCTGACTTCGGGCAATTCCTGCAACGCCGTGTTCATCACCTGCCGCAGCGCCTCGACCTGTTCATCGGTGACGGTCGCGGCGGTGATGAACGGTAAAGTCGGACTGAACGCACTTCGCGCAATGACCCGTAGGCCAGCCACTTCTTCTTCGGCGTGCCGCGCGAGATAGGCGAAGGTGACGCTGTCGATGGCCGCCAGGTCCGCTGTCCCTTCACGCAACCCGCGCAGGCTTTCGCGGTGGCTGCCGCTGATACCGACACTGGCGAAGAACTGCCCGTCTCGATGCAACGGCGCCAGTCGGTGACGCAGCAGGTTCATGCCGCTGTTGGAGTCTTCGCCATTGATCACCCCACGACTGTCGCGAAAGGCCGGCAGGCTGCGCCGTGGATCATCGACGCGACTCAACAACAGGCTGCAATGGTTGCCACCGTTGGCGTCCGGCAGTTCATAACGAGGACGACCGATGACCCGGACCCGACCGCGCAACGCGGTCATCAGCGGGTAGCCGCAGGTTTGGGTCAGCAGCAAGTGCGGGGACAGCCAGAGGTCCATCAGCGAAAGGCCCTCGGCGTTGCGGCGGCTGGCACCCAGTCGCTCGAGCATTCGTGTCAGCCAGCGCTCGTTGGCCTCGCGGATCGGCTCGGGGGCGACGTACATCAACAGTTCTGCGTAGGCTGAAGTCATTGGATTTCTCAACTGAACGGATGCCGAGGACTGTCGATAGCCTTCACCCCATGCTGACGCCACAACTGGCCATAACCCTGCACCAGAAACCCGCCGCTGCGCGCCAGCCATTGCTCGCGACGCGCGTGGTAGGCGCGGGGCAAGTCGTACCAGGGCAGCCCCGGCAAGTCGTGATGCACCTAATGCAGATTGAGGTTGAGGAACAGCCAGCGCCACGGCCAGGCGGCTTCATTGATGACCGTCCTTTGCTCGGGCTCGGCGTGGGGACGGTGTTCATAGTAGGAGCGAATCATCGCAATCGATAGCGCCGGCACACTGATCAGCAACAGGTAATGCCACACCGGCAACACGCTGTAGCGGGCGATAAACAGCAACATCAGCAGGGTCAGCGCGCCGTGGCTCAGCCACATCAACCAGGCCTGCCGCTCACCTGCTTTTAGACGTTGCAGTTCCTCCCGGGCCAGCGCCAGCAAGGCCAGCGGTGCTCCGAGGGCAAAGCGTCCGAGCACAGTTTTGTTCAGCCAGAGCAGACTCTGTTCGAACAGTGAACTGCCCTGCCACTGCTCGGCGCTCAGGTAACGACTTTCCGGATCGAGACCGGGCAGGGTCAGGTCTTCATCGCGGTGATGCAGCAAATGGCTGTCGCGATACAGGGTGTAGGGATACCAGACGGCGAACGGCGCGTAGCCGAGGATCTTGTTCAGGAATGTCCAGCGAGTGGGGTGACCGTGAAGCAATTCGTGCTGCACCGATAACCAGAGCACCACCAGCGGAATCAGCAACACCGTGCTCCACCAGAGCCCCAGCCGATGGCTCCCCAAAACAATGCTGAACCAGCCGACGTACACGCCGACCAGCAGCAGCCAGGTCGGCCACTCGGTGCGCGCGGTCAGGCGTTGGCGCAGGGTTTCGATTTCTTCACGGTGGGCGGTATCGAAGTAATGGGGCATGGCGTTGCTCAGATCGGGGGCCAGTCCCCTTCTGTGCAATGGCGCAGGGTTTTCTTGCAGATTATTTTAAGGATCGTTCCCACGTCGAGGCGTCGAACCGTCTGCGTGGGAACGATCATTTACCAGCGGCGGGATCAATGCCCGAACACATCCACCTTCTTGGCCTTCTTGTCCGCGCGCTTTTCATCGGCGGTTTTTGCCGGTTTCTTCTTCGCTGCTTTTTTTGAATCCATGCCTTTGGCCATGATACGTACTCCACTCATACGGGGTGTGGGATCAGGTATACACCTATCGCTGCGCGCACGTTCTTTTATAATCGCCCGCTTTGCGCACCGACAGTCGAAGACCATGCCCAGCACCCAGTACACCTTGCTCGCCGAGCCTTTGTGGCCCTTGATGAACAAGTTTTATCGCGCTCACCAATCGTCGATGAAAGCCGTCCGCGACGCTCAACTGTGGGTGGCCAGGCGCGAGGAGATCATTGGCGCACTGTGTTTGCGACCGGTGGCGGACGGGCATTGGTTGACGGGTTTGTTTGTCGATCCGACCTGCCGTGAACAGGGCATCGCTGCGGCGCTGATCGCCGAGGCACTCAAGGAGCTTGAAGGCCCGGTGTGGCTGTTTTGTCATCCGGACTTGCGCGGGTTTTATGAACGTCGCGGTTTTACCTTCGACCCGCCACTGCCCTACTCCATGGCGGAACGCTTGAGCCGCTATGCGCGCAGCAAACCGATGATCGCCATGGGATTGGAACCGGCCAGATAACGCTCTAAAGCCTTATGAAGATCAAAATGTGGGAGCGAGCCTGCTCGCGATGGCAATGTGTCAGTCGCAAACAATATTAGCTGACCCGCCCTCATCGCGAGCAGGCTCACTCCCACAGGGTTTTGTGGTGTTTTCGAATCAGTCGTCTGCGTTCGGGTCGAGATCCGGGAACATCACTTCGGTAAACCCGAACTTGCTGAAGTCACTGATGCGCGAGGGGTATAACCGGCCGATCAGGTGATCGCATTCATGCTGCACTACCCGTGCGTGGAAGCCTGAAGCGATGCGTACGATCGGTTGCCCTTTGGGATCGAAACCTTCGTACCGAATCTGCTGATAGCGATCCACCGCGCCGCGCAGGCCGGGCACCGACAGGCAGCCTTCGAAACCCTCTTCCAGCGTCGGGGTCAACGGTGTGATCAGCGGGTTGATCAGAATCGTCTGCGGTACGGCTTCGGCATCCGGATAGCGTTCGCTGTGCTCGAAACCGAAGATCACCAGTTGCAGGTCGACGCCGATCTGCGGTGCGGCCAGGCCAACCCCGCCAACGCTTTCCATGGTCTGGAACATGTCGTCGATCAGTTGCCACAGCTCGGGGCTGTCGAACATTTCGGCCGGCACCGGCGGGGCGATGCGCAACAGACGCTCGTCGCCCATTTTCAGGATTTCACGGATCATTTGATGACTTCGTCAGTGGTCGGCTTGATCGAGTGGTCCCGACCCAGTCCCGACACGTGGTGTTTTTCTTCATGGCCGGGGCCGTGTTCGCCAGGGACCTTCTCGCCAGGGTCTTTTCCCTCGCTCGACATGTGCTCGATCACCGCGTTCATTTCCGCGCCGAGCAACAGCACTGCCGCGGAAATATAGAAGTACAGCAGCAACACGATGATCGCGCCGATACTGCCATACATGGCGTTGTAGTTGGCAAACATCTTGACGTACAGACCGAACCCCAGCGACGCGATGATCCAGACCACCACAGACAACACTGCACCCGGGGTGATGAAGCGAAACTCTTGTTTGACGTCGGGCATGACGTAGTAAATCAACGCCACCGCCATCATCAACAGAATCACCACCACCGGCCAGCGCACGATGGTCCAGACAGTCACGATGAATTCTTCAAGGCCGACTTGCGAGGCGATCCATTCCATCACCTGCGGCCCGAGCACCATCAGCGCGGCGGCCACCAGCAGCATGCCAGCGATGCCGATGGTGTAGATGATCGACAGCGGGAAACGCTTCCACGCCGGACGGCCTTCGACCACGTCGTAGGCGGCGTTCATCGCGCTCATCATCAGCCGCACACCGGCGGAGGCGGTCCACAGAGCAATCACGATACCGACGGACAGCAAGCCACCCTTGGATTGCTGGAGCTGGTCGATGACCGGGTTCACCTGTTCCAGCGCCTGGGGCGGCAGGACCAGTTCCGATTGCAGGCGCAACCAAGAGAAGAAGTCCGGCAGGTGCAGGAAACCGATCAGGGCGATCAGGAACAGAATGAAGGGGAACAGCGAGAACAGCATCTGATAGGCCAACGCCGAGGCATAGGTCGACATCTCGTCGTCGACGAACTCGGTGATCGTGCGCACCATGACACGGTGCAGGCGCTGACCTTTCATGTGTGGGAAAAACATTAGCGTCTCCTTTCGCCGCAAATTTGGTCGAAGTCGTGGCGACTCAGGGGCCGTTTTCTACATCAAAGTAGCCTACTTGGCGAGTTTGAAACAATTTCCTTGTGCAAGTTCAGGCTGACACAAAAACGACCATCCGCGGATGGCCGTTTCTGTTGCTCATCAAAGGCCTGATCATGCCTTGTCGATGCCTTTTTTGAGTGCTGCTCATAGTGTTTCTCCTGTGAACAATTCAACGGGAAAGTCGTTACACAAGGTTGACCGAAGGCGTTTGCACGGAGTTTCATTTATTTTCAGGGCGACATTTCATCGTTCAGTGCAGGTTGGGCTTTATGTTTGCCGACCAACCCCCGAGAATGCGCAACGTATTCAGGCCATGGCGCTGAAGATCCAATCCCGTAGGAATGTTATGAAACTCGATAAAAAGCAGGCCATTGCCCGCAGAAACCAGGAACTTGGCGGTGCTGTGCTTGGCGTCAACAACTGCCATTTCACCGAATTGAACCGCAACCGCAACATCTGGTGGTTCGATATTCCGGTCGCGCGGCTGGCCATTGGTCAGTACGAGTGGGTTCACCTGCTGATGCACACCCCGGATACCGACGAACTGTTGCACCTGAAAGTGCCGACGGTATTCCTGCGCGAGAAGCTGGAAGGTCTGGTGGTGCGCAACGAAGGCAAGCGTAAAGCAGCCTTGAGCCTGGAACTGAGCGCCGACAAGGACTCGTACCTCCAGGACATGCGCCCGGCGGGTACCAACGTCAATTTCGCGCAGTTCCGCCTGTAACAGCGATCCCCTGTGGCGAGGGAGCTTGCTCCCGCTCGACTGCGAAGCAGTCGCCATCCAGGCGATGGAGATACATCAGAAGTATCGCGGTGTCTGATCTGGGGCCGCTTCGCAACCCAGCGGGAGCAAGCTCCCTCGCCACAAGAGCACCAACAAAAAGCCCCGCTTCTGCGGGGCTTTTTGTTTGTTACGCGCTTACCTTTTTGACGCCGAGCTTCTTCAGCTCTTCATCGCGCAACTCGCGGCGCAGGATCTTGCCAACGTTGGTGGTCGGCAGCGCATCGCGGAACTCCACCGAGCGCGGAACCTTGTAGCCCGTAACGTTCGCACGCATGTGCTCCATCACCTGTTCCTTGGTCAGCGTCACGCCCGGTTTGGCGACGATGAAGATCTTGATCGCCTCGCCCGACTTCTCGTCCGGCACGCCGATGGCTGCGCATTGCAGCACGCCCGGCAGGGTCGCCAGCACGTCTTCCAGTTCGTTCGGGTACACGTTGAAACCGGAGACCAGGATCATGTCTTTCTTGCGATCGACGATGCGCATGTAACCGTCAGGCTGGATCAGCGCGATGTCACCGGTCTTCAACCAGCCTTCGCTGTCGAGGATTTCATCGGTGGCGTCCTGACGCTGCCAGTAACCCTTCATCACTTGCGGACCTTTCACACACAGCTCGCCGATTTCGCCCATTGGCTGTTCAACGCCGGCATCGTCGATGACTTTGCACAGGGTCGAAGGCACCGGAATCCCGATGGTACCGATCTGGATGTTCTGGATTGGATTGACGGTGGCCACCGGGCTGGTTTCGGTCATGCCGTAACCTTCACAGATGGCGCAACCGGTGACCGCTTTCCAGCGCTCGGCCGCAGCCAGTTGCAGGGCCATGCCACCGGACAGGGTGACTTTCAGCGCCGAGAAGTCCAGTTTGCGGAAGCCTTCGTTGTTGCACAGCGCCACGAACAGCGTGTTGAGGCCGACGAAACCGCTGAATTTCCACTTTGACAGTTCCTTGACCATCGCCGTCAAATCGCGCGGGTTGCTGATCAGGATGTTGTGGTTGCCGATCAGCATCATCGCCATGCAATGAAAGGTGAAGGCATAGATGTGGTACAGCGGCAGCGGCGTGATCAGGACCTCGCAACCTTCATTGAGGTTGGAACCCATCAGCGCCTTGCACTGCAGCATGTTCGCCACCAGGTTGCGGTGGGTCAGCATCGCGCCCTTGGCCACGCCGGTGGTGCCGCCGGTGTATTGCAGCACGGCAACGTCGCTGCTGGCCGGGTTGGCTTCAGCCACTGGCTGGCCGTGGCCCTTGCGCAGTACGTCGTTGAACTTGATGGCCTTGGGCAAGTGATACGCCGGGACCATCTTCTTCACGTACTTGATGACGCTGTTGACCAACAGGCGCTTGAGCGGCGGCAGCAGGTCGGCCACTTCGGTGACGATCACGTGCTTGACGCCGGTTTTCGGCACGACGATCTGGGCCAGGTGCGCCATGTTGGCCAGGCAGACCAGTGCTTTGGCGCCGGAGTCGTTGAATTGGTGTTCCATTTCCCGCGCGGTGTACAGCGGGTTGGTGTTGACCACGATCAGCCCGGCGCGGATGGCACCGAAGACGGCGACCGGGTACTGCAACACGTTGGGCAGTTGCACGGCGATTCGATCGCCCGGCTGCAAGTCGGTATGCTGTTGCAGGTAAGCGGCAAAGGCACCGGACAATTCGTACAGTTCACCGTAGGTGATTGTCTTGCCCAGGTTGCTGAACGCCGGTTTGTCGGCAAAGCGTTGGCAGGACTGCTTCAACACCGCCTGAATATTCGGATACTCGTCCGGATTGATGTCGGCAGCAATCCCGGCAGGGTACTTATCCTTCCAAAAGTCTTCGATCATGGAAGCCCACTCCTCAGCAACGCGAATTCATCACCGCATTTGATGCGATTATTATTGGTGTATGTTTTTTATTGGTGTCTGTGTTGGTGAGTCTGGCTTTTTATATAGGCCGAGAAGTCACAAAGCGCGCCGAGAGTAGCAGCTTTGCCAGAGGCCGACTAGAGCCAAAAACAGCCTCTACAGTCACATTTGTGACTCAAGACCAATCAATGGTCTTTTTTAGAGCAAAAATTCTATACAGACAGAAAGCCCTCTAGAACAGGGCTTACAGCCAAATTCCGAAGACAAAAAAAGGGGCGTCCGTATTTGGCCGCCCCTTTTTGATGCTGCGTCGCTAACAATTCATTACGCGATATCGCGCAACTCCCGCCGCAATATCTTGCCCACCGGCGTCATCGGCAACGACTCACGCAAGACGATGTGCTTGGGCACTTTGTACGCCGTGAAGTTTTCCTTGCAGTAAGCCTTCAACTCTTCAAGGCTGACACCCGTTTCACGGGCCACCACAAACAGCTTCACCGCCTCCCCCGAACGCTCGTCCGGCACCCCGATCACCGCACAGTTGGCGACTTTCGGGTGAGCCATGACCACGTCTTCGATCTCGTTCGGGTACACGTTGAAACCCGAGACGATGATCATGTCTTTCTTGCGATCGACGATGCGCACAAAACCGTCCGGGTCGATCACCGCGATGTCGCCCGACTTGAACCAGCCCTCGGCATCCAGCACTTCGGCGGTGGCTTCGGGTTTCTGCCAGTAACCCTTCATGATCTGCGGGCCCTTGATGCACAGCTCGCCGCGCTCGCCCAGCGCCTGCTCGACGCCTTCATCGTTGATGACCTTCAGCGTGGTGCCCGGCACCGGCAGGCCGACCGTACCGAGCCGCGATTTGTCGCCGTACGGGTTGGTGCAGGCCACCGGCGAGGTTTCGGTCAGGCCGTAACCTTCGGTGATGCGGCAACCGGTGAGCTGTTCCCAACGCTCGGCCGTGGCCTTGACCAGCGCGGTGCCGCCGGAGTTGGTGAGTTTGAGGCTGGAGAAATCCAGGGTCTTGAAATCCGGGTGGTCCATCAGCGCGACGAACAGAGTGTTGAGCCCCAGCAGCGCCGAGAACCGCCAGTTCTTCAGCTCCTTGATGAAGCCCTTGATGTCTCGCGGATTGGTGATCAGCACGTTGTGGTTACCCGACACCATCATGCACATGCAATTCGCCGTGAACGCATAGATGTGGTACAGCGGCAGCGGCGCGACCATGACCTCTTGCCCTTCGCGCAACAGCGGCTGGCCGTCATTGCCGAACTGTTCCAGACACGCCCGCACTTGCTGCATGTTGGCCACCAGGTTGCCGTGGGTCAGCATCGCGCCCTTGGCCAGGCCGGTGGTGCCGCCGGTGTATTGCAGCACGGCGATGTCGTTGAGACTGACGTTCAGCGGCTTGATGCCCAGGCCCCGACCCAGACGCAGCGCGCTCTTGAAAGAAATGGCCTGCGGCAAGGAGTACGCCGGGACCATCTTCTTGACCTTGCTCACCATCGTATTGACCAGCCAGCCCTTGGCGGTGGGCATCAGGTCGCCCATCTTTGCTTCGATCAGGTACTGGATGTCGGTGTCGGGCAGCACTTCCTGGACTTTGGCTCCGAACATGTTCAGGTAGACCAGCGCCCGGGCACCGGAGTCCTTGAACTGATGACGCATCTCCCGCGCGGTGTACAGCGGGTTGGTATTGACCACGATCAGCCCGGCGCGCAAGGCGCCGAATACGGCAATCGGGTAATGCAGGACGTTGGGCATCTGCACCGCAATGCGATCCCCGGGCACCAGGTCGGTATGGGCTTGCAGGTAACCGGCGAACGCTGCGCTGTAGCGTTCCAGTTCGGCGTAGGTCAGGGTTACACCCATGTTGCTGAATGCCGGGCGGTCAGCAAATTTCTTGCAGGAACGCTCGAACACCTCGATCACCGACTTATAGGCCCCTTGATCGATGTCCAGGGGCACGCCGGCCGGGCGTTTGTCATTCCAGAAATCAGGTTGCATTGTTCTTGTCCTCTTTACCTGAACCTATCCGGGGCCGCTTTTCTGTCCTTCCTCTCTTATCCCTCAAAAAGCAGAAAAAGCGAAAAACGGAGCTTCACGGACACTAGCAGCTATGGCGAATCAGGCAAACATGCGCACGGTCGACATTGATCGTGTGAATCTTGCTGCCACGGCGTGGCCTGATCAGACGGCACGCTTTGGATGCGCTATACAATGCAACGACGTCCATGCCACATGCAGCCCTATGCAAAGGAACCGCCATGATCCACGACACTTTCTGGCTGACCGCGAGCGACCGCAGCCGCCTCTTCGTCAACCAGTGGCTGCCCGCCGCGCCATTAAAAGCAGTGATCCTGCTGGCCCACGGCATGGCGGAACACAGTGGCCGCTACGCGCGTCTGGCGGAAAAACTCTGTGATCAGGGCTACGGCGTGTACGCGCCGGACCTGCGTGGACATGGCAAAACTGCCGAAAACGGGACACTCGGCCATTTCGCCGACGATGACGGTTGGTGCAAGGTGGTCGGCGACTTGGCGAGCCTCAACCAGCACATCGGCCAACAACATCCGGGAGTGCCGATTGTGCTGCTCGGTCACAGCATGGGCAGCTACATCGCCCAAGCCTATCTGCTGCACCACAGCGCCAGCCTGCACGGGGCCGTTCTCAGCGGGTCGAACTTCCAACCGGTGGCGCTCTATCGCGCGGCGCGGCAGATTGCGCGGTTAGAACGTTTGCGCCAGGGCCCGAAGGGTCGCAGTGCGCTGATCGAATGGTTGTCGTTCGGTTCGTTCAACAAAAAATTCAAACCGGCGCGCACTAAGTTCGACTGGCTCAGCCGCGACCCGGCGGAGGTCGACCTGTACGCCAACGACCCGCTCTGCGGCTTTCGCTGCACCAATCAGCTGTGGATCGATTTGCTCGGTGGGTTGCAGCAAATCAGCAAAGCGTCCAATCTCGCTCAGATTGATCCGGGCCTGCCGTTGCTGGTCATCGGCGGTGAATGTGATCCGGTGAGCGAAGGCAAGCGTCTGAAAGATCTGGCCCATGCGCTACGCGCTACCGGCAGCCAGAGCCTGCAACTGACCATTTACCCGCAGGCACGGCATGAACTGTTCAACGAGAGCAACCGCGATGAAGTGATCAATGACGTGTTGAGCTGGATCGCCCAGGCGCTGAGCCACCGTCGACCACCCAGATCGGAATAGTTTTTTTGAATTTATTTATTCGTGACAGGAATTGAAACAGATGACCCAGGTTACTAACACCCCTTACGAGGCCCTTGAAGTCGGCCAGACCGCCAGCTACAGCAAGACGGTCGAAGAGCGCGACATTCAGTTGTTCGCCGCGATGTCCGGCGACCACAACCCGGTGCACCTGGACGCTGAATTCGCCGCCGGCACCATGTTCAAGGAGCGCATTGCTCACGGCATGTTCAGCGGTGCGCTGATCAGTGCTGCCGTTGCCTGCGAGTTGCCTGGGCCGGGGACTATTTATATCGGTCAGCAAATGAGCTTTCAGAAGCCGGTGAAAATTGGCGACACGCTGACAGTGCGTCTGGAGATTCTTGAGAAGCTGCCGAAGTTTCGTGTGCGGATTGCCACTCGCGTGTTTAACCAGCGCGATGAATTGGTAGTGGATGGCGAGGCGGAGATTCTGGCGCCGCGTAAGCAACAGACCGTGACGTTGCCGACGTTGCCGGCGATCAGCATCGGCTGATTTGCAAGTCCGCTGATCGTTCCCAGGCTCCGCGTCACTGGAGTCCGGGAAAAACTGAAGGGGGAGCTTGCTCCCCCTTGCTGCCTCTGAGCCAAATCAGAGATTGCGCGATAACGCCCTGCGCACGCTCTCACTGTTCAGCGCAGGGCTTTCAGTCTCGGCAGGGGGTTGCGCCGGTGCAGGACTTTCGACCTGGAAAGAGATTTCAGCCTGGACCGGGCTTTCAATTTGAACAGGGCTTGGCGCCTGGCCGCGACTGGCGACCCGATTGTCCAGCTTCTCGATGTAGGCGTTCAAATCGCTAATCAGCAGTTTCTTGCGCTGGGAGCCCTGATACCACGCGTAGCAAAAATAGCCCGTCGCCGCCAGGAAGCCTAGCCCGGCTGTAGCAAGACCGGCGACGCACAATCCAAGCACGATCAGCACCGTCTTCCAGTTAAAGGGCGACAGCTCCAACTCGGTATTCAGCGCGTTCGCGTCACGCAGCACCCAGCGCTTGGACGCCGTGTGGTTTTGCAAAATGGTGTGCAGCGGCGAACCATCCTTCTTCAAGGCACTGATCAAAGAGATTTCCTGACCTGTGCGCAAAGGAATGTCCACGCCGCGCAGCTTTACATCGTGCTCGACGCCGTCCGGGGTTCTGACCCAGAACTCATGATTGATGATCGAAACAGAACTGATGCGCACAGGCGTCACATCACCATCGTTACCGTTCACATGAACGCCGCCCGTGGATGTCACGCGGGTCTCGCTGAGTTTTTCGCTGCCCACCACTTCACCGCTCAAGACAGTGAAAGAAACGGTTTTATCGCCATGGGTGAAGTCGTGCATTTCGATTCCTTGATTGACCCACGTCGATCGACGTGCAGGAGAAAGATCCGTATGCGGCGAATGCTACTAAGTAGCCATTACGCTGTCCAGAATTCACCCCCACTAGTGACGCTCTGCAGCGCCAGTTCTCCGTCGATCAAAGTCTTGATCGCGAACTGCAAGGCGCGGCGGTCAGGTGCGAACAAGGCCTGCAAAGTGATGGGCACGTATGTTCCGTCCAGCGTTAAATGCCGAACACAAAAAAACGCCAGGCTGGCTGGCGTTTTTGACAGATAACGAACGCTTATGAGCGTGCGCGAGCCTGATTACGCAGGGCTTTCACCTGATCGTGGTTACGTTGTACGCCGTGATACTGGCGTTCAACGATGTCACGAATGCTCACCAGGTTGTCCTTGTTGATTTTTTCCAGTGCGTCCTTGTAAGCCTTCAGCGCGTGGTCTTCACCACGTTCGGCTTCGTTCAGCACTGCCTCTTCATCCTTGCCAGTGAACATCGCCTTCACGTCGACCCAGCGACGGTGCATATCGCCGCTGACGCTGGTGGAGGTTTCCGGATCGCCGCCTAGCGAACGCACCTGCGCTTGCAGTTCGGAAGCCGCAGTGGCGCAGTCCGCCGAACGCTGCATGAACAGCGATTTCAGTTCTGGGTGCTTGATGTCTTCAGCGCAAGTCTTGAACCCTTCCTGACCGTCTTTGCTGGTTTCAATCAGGTCGTTGAGTACAGAGATGGCTTCTTTATTCATGTCGGTCATTTTCAGTTCCTCGCGGGTTGATGAGAGATGCAATAGGTATTGCACCCTGCATGCCAGCTTTGAACCGACTACTTACTACTTATATTTCAATCGCTTATCGGTTAACGCGAAATCTGTATCCGCTTTTTTTGCATGATCTGTCATTTGGCCTGCATGCAGAATGCCTGTATTTTCCAGACTGTTTGAATCAAGACGACTGATTGATGAACCCTGAAAAACTCGAACTGTTGATTACCCGTGAAATGCCCTTCGGCAAATACAAGGGCCGAATCATTGCCGACCTCCCCGGCCAATACCTGAACTGGTTCGCTCGGGAAGGTTTCCCCCATGGCGAACTCGGCGGCTTGCTGGCCTTGATGCAGGAAATCGATCATAACGGCCTGTCGGAGCTGCTCGAACCGCTGCGTGCCAAACATGGCAAACCCGCCCCTCGCCATTGACCCGACACCCAGACCTGGCCCCTGATTGAGTAGCCTATGCCCGATAACACCCGCCGTGCCCGTGATGAAGCTTTCTGGCGAACCTTTGCCGACCGATACGCGGTTGAACCCGGCCCGGTCAACCTCGAAAACGGATACTTCGGGCGCATGTCGCGCACGGTGGTCGAGGAGTATCAGCGCAACATCGAACTGATCAATCGCAGCAACTCGGTGCACGTGCGCCAACGCTTCGAACAGGGCGAAAGCCTGGAGATTCGCAAACAGCTCGCCGATCTGGTGGGCGTACCCGCCGACACCGTCGCCCTCACCCGCAACGCCTCGGACGGTCTGCAATCGCTGATCCGCAACTACAACCGTCTGACGCCGGGCGATCAGGTGCTGATCTGTGATCTGGAATACGACACGGTCAAAGGGGCCATGCGCTGGCTGGCACGTCATCGCGATGTCGAGGTGATCGAGATCGAACACTCGCACCCCGCCAGTTTCGACAGTTTGCTGGCCACTTACCGCGAAACCTTCGTGCGTTATCCGCGACTCAAACTGATGGCCCTGACCCACGTCACCCATCGCTCCGGGTTGGTAATGCCGGTGCAGGCCATTGCCGCAGCCGCCAGGGAACATGGCATCGACGTGATCCTCGACGGTGCCCATGCGCTCGGCCAGTTCGAGTTCAATCTCGATGAACTGGGCATCGCCTTTGCTGGCTACAACCTGCACAAATGGATCGGTGCGCCGCTGACCCTGGGCTTCATTTATATCGCTCCCGAGCGCTTGGCCGACATCGACCCGGACATGGGCGAGATGCATTTCCCGGTTACCGATATTCGCGCCCGCACGCCGTACAGCACGCCCAACATCCCGGCGCTGCTGACACTGCCGCTGGTGTTCGAGGAACATCAGGCCATGGGCGGTTCCGCCGCCAAGGGCGCTCGGCTCAATTACCTGCGCAACCGCTGGGTGAGCGCGGTACGCGAGTTGCCGGGGATCGAAGTCATGACCCCGGACGACCCGCGACTGTATTGCGGCATCACTTCGATGCGCTTTACCCGGCATGCCGATCAACAGGCGATGGTCGAGCGGCTGCTCAAGGACTACAACCTGTTTACGGTGGCGCGCAGTGGTGCCGCGAGTGGTCCGTGCATTCGCATAACGCCGGGGCTCACCACCACCGCTGCAGACATGGATTTGCTGGCCCGGGCGCTCACCGAACTGCGCTGACGTCACACCGTGTATTTGTCGAAGTCCTCGGGTTTGATCTGCGTCGACACCGCGAAGGTGTCGATAGCGATGGTCATGTGCCCGAAAAAGCCGTCTTCTTTCGAATCTCGACCCAGGGTGTGAACGTTCAGGGTCGAGGCTTCGCCGCCCATGCTTTCATAGAAAAAGTCTTGATCGTTGGTCAGTGGCGAAACGGCCCGCCCCCGGTACTCCCTGGCGTTGAGTACCGAGCGCGAGGCCACCTCGGGAAAGTAGAGTTGACCGACCCAGGCGACATGCCGTTCTTCCAGATAGTTACTGCCTGCTGCAATGCGTACGACGACGTGAATGTGCAGGGCACGACCGGCATAGAACCCCGGATAGATCGTGGTAAACCGCACGATGCCGTGCTTGTCCGTAAATTGCCCGCCTCGCAGGTAAGTGTCGTCGTCAGTGCGCGGGATCGAGCCTATGTCGTCGGCGTCGACTTCCTTGTCCGGATTGATCTTGCTCCAGCCCGAATATGCACCGCGTGCGTTGCAGTGCCAGATATCCACCAACGCGTCAGTCACCGGTTGACCGGTCATGGCATCGACAATCGCCAGCCTCAGCACCAAAGGGATGCCATCCATCCCTTCGCTGATGTTTCGTCTGATCAATTTCGGATTTCGGAAATAAGGACCGGCGATCTGTTCGGGTGAAAGCAGGTAAACCGCTGATGCGGGTGAAACCGGGATGTTGTCGTCCATGACGTTCTCTCTTCCATAAGATGAACGCAGGTTAGGGCGGGACGAAACCCGATGTGCGGTAATTATTTATCGCACCGCACGGTTTTCACCGGGCAAAAAAAACGGTGCACCGACCAAGCGCACCGTAAAGCCGTAGAACACACAACGAAGTGTTTGGTAAAAGCCGATCAGTCCAGCAAGGCCAGTGCCTCGGCGGTGCATTCCTGAATGCGGGCCCAGTCGCCGTTCTTGATCCACTCGGGATCAAGCATCCAGCTACCGCCCACGCACATCACGTTTTTCAACGCCATGTAGCTCTTGATGTTGGCCGGGCTGACGCCGCCAGTCGGGCAGAATTTCACTTCGCCGAACGGGCCGCCCAGGGCCTTGATGGCCGCGACGCCGCCGCTGACTTCCGCCGGGAACAGCTTGAAGCGGCGATAACCCAGGCCGTAGCCTTCCATGATGCCGGAGGCGTTGCTGATGCCCGGCAACAGCGGAATCGGGCTGTTGACGCTGGCTTCGAGCAGGTCACGGGTGATGCCCGGCGTGACGATGAACTGCGAACCGGCCGCTTCGGCAGCCGACAGCATGTTGCGATCCAGCACAGTGCCGGCACCGGTCACCAGTTCCGGGCGTTGCTCGCGCAGAATCTGGATAGCCTTGAGGCCGAACTGTGAACGCAAGGTCACTTCCAGGGCTGTCAGGCCACCGGCCGCGAGGGCGTCGGCCAGCGGCAGGATGTCCTGCTCGCGAGCGATGGTGATCACCGGCAGGATCCGCGCCTTGGCGCAGAGGCTGTCGATCAGGGCAACTTTGTCCGCCATGGAAACGGTCGGGGATGGGGTTGTCATAGCGGCTGATCCTTGGTTCATGGGCACCAGTAAATCTCTAACGTAGGTTGCAGAAACGCGCGAATCGGCATGGCGGCGACATCGTCACCGGCCAATGCGGCACTCAGGGTGGTCAGCTTGGACTGACCGGAAATCGATAGAACGGTGGCCTTGGCCGAGGCCAGAAGCGCGCGGCTCATGGTCAGGCGCTGATGCGGCACGGTCGGCGCCAGCATCGGGTAGCAACGACGTGTGCCGTCGGCTTTCAAGGCATCGCTCAGGTTCGGGCTGTTGGGGAACAGCGAGGCGGTGTGACCGTCGTCGCCCATGCCGAGTATCAGCACGTCGATCGAAGGCAATTCCGCGAGCAAGCGATCCGCCTGCTCGGCCGCCAGCTCAAGGTTGGCAGTGGCGCTGTACAGACTCAGGAACTGAGCCTTGGCCGCCGGACCTTGCAACAGGTAACGCTTGAGCAGACCGGCATTGCTGTCGGCGTGTTCAACCGGTACCCAGCGCTCGTCGGCCAGGGTGACGACAACCTTGGACCAGTCCAGCGTCTGCTTGGCCAGGTGCTGGAAAAACGCCACCGGACTGCGTCCACCGGAAACCACCAAGGTCGCGGTGCCGCGCGCGTCGATCGCGTCACTCAGTTGCTTGGCTACATTCAGCGCCAGGCCTTCGGCCAGCAGCACCGGGCTTTTGAACTCATGGGCGCTGACGCCCTGAGGCAGTTTCAATTCAGATATCGCCATACCACGACCTCCCATCCCGCGTGATCAATGCAATGGAGCTCATTGGCCCCCACGACCCGGCCGCGTACGGCTTGGGCGCATCACCGGATTTTTTCCACCCGGCGATCAACTGGTCACACCACTTCCACGCGGCTTCGATTTCATCTTTACGGACAAACAGGTTCTGATTGCCGCGCATCACTTCCAGCAACAACCGCTCGTAGGCATCGGGAATCCGTGCGCTGCGATAAGTGTCGGAAAAATTCAGCTGCAACGGACCGCTGCGCAGCTGCATGCCCTTGTCCAGGCCTTGTTCTTTGGTCATCACGCGCAAGGAAATGCCTTCGTCCGGTTGCAGGCGGATAATCAGCTTGTTGCTGATCTGCAGGCGCTGCTCGGGAGCGAAGATGTAGTGGGACGGTTCCTTGAAGTGGATGACGATCTGCGACAGCTTCTGCGGCATGCGCTTGCCGGTACGCAGGTAAAACGGCACACCGGCCCAACGCCAGTTGCGGATATCGGCACGCAGCGCAACGAAGGTTTCGGTGTCGCTCTGGGTGTTGGAGTTCGGCTCTTCCAGGTAACCGGGAACCGATTTGCCTTCGCTGTAACCGGCGATGTACTGACCGCGCACGACCTGAGTGGTCAGGCCTTCCGGGCTGATCGGCGCCAGCGCCTTGAGCACTTTGACTTTCTCGTCACGGATGCTGTCGGCGGACAGGTCGGCCGGCGGGTCCATGGCGATCAGGCAAAGCAGTTGCAGCAGGTGATTCTGGATCATGTCCCGCAGCTGGCCGGCCTTGTCGAAGTAACCCCAGCGACCTTCGATCCCGACTTTCTCGGCCACGGTGATTTCCACGTGGGAGATATAATTCTGGTTCCACTGGGTTTCGAACAGGCTGTTGGCGAAACGCAGGGCGATCAGGTTCTGGACGGTTTCTTTGCCCAGGTAGTGGTCGATGCGGTAGGTGCGGTTCTCCGGGAAGAACTGCGCCACGGCGTCGTTCACCTTGCGCGAGGATTCCAGGTCCGAACCGATGGGTTTTTCCAGCACCACGCGGGTGTTTTCGGTCAAACCGACTTTCGACAGGTTCTCGCAGATCGCGCCGTAAACGGCGGCCGGTGTCGCGAAGTAGGCAATCACTCGCTGGGCGCTGCCGGCCATTTCGGCCAGGGCGACGTAATCGTCAGCCTTGAGGAAGTCGACGTGCAGGTAACTCAGGCGGGACAGGAAGCGTTCGACCACCGCTTCGTCCAGCTCTTTGGCGACGACGTAGCGACGCAGCTCGGAGGCGATGAACGCCAAATGCTGCTGCTCGCTGCCAGGCTCACGGGCCAGCGCGATAATTCGCGTGTCCTCGTGCAACAGGCCTGCGCCATCGAGCTGATAAAGGGCAGGAAACAGCTTGCGCAGGGCCAGATCGCCGAGGGCGCCGAACAAGGCAAAGGTGCACGGTTCAACCGTAATCGAAGGCATGATGTTTGTTCTTTTATCAAGTTAAGCTACAAATACCTTTTTTTAAGGCATCACTCAAGGGAAAATGTAGTAATAACCACAACATTTTCGCAAAATACAGATTCCGAGTGGTGGTCGGTCGGAGCCATCAGTAGGATAGGCCACCGTTACGGGCCCGATCAAAGTCCCAATTTGCATAGCCGGGGCCCTTATTTGCATTGCTCTCATGTTTGCGGAGCTAAGGAACATATATGGACCGCGTGCGAAATTTACTGGAACAGATCCAGAATCGCCTTGAAGACCTGAACAAGGCGGAACGCAAAGTCGCCGAAGTAATCCTGCTCAACCCAGAGCAGGCCACCCGGTTCAGCATCGCCGCCCTCGCCCAGGCCTCCAAGGTCAGCGAGCCCACGGTCAACCGTTTCTGCCGTTCGTTCGGCGTCAGCGGCTACCCGGAACTCAAGCTTCAATTGGCCCAGAGCCTGGCCAGCGGTGCGGCGTATGTCAGCCGTGCGGTCGAGGCTGACGACAATCCGGAAGCCTATACCAAAAAGATTTTCGGCAGCGCCATCGCCTCTTTAGACAGTGCTTTACAGGCGCTTGACCCGAACCTGATCAGCCGCGCCGTCGACCTGTTGATCCAGGCCCGGCAGATCCACTTCTTCGGCCTCGGCGCCTCGGCCCCGGTGGCGCTGGATGCGCAGCACAAGTTCTTCCGCTTCAACCTGGCGGTCACCGCCCACGCGGACGTGCTGATGCAGCGCATGATTGCGTCGGTGGCGCACACCGGCGAGTTGTTCGTGATCATTTCCTACACCGGCCGTACCCGCGAACTGGTGGAGGTCGCGCGTATTGCCCGGGAAAATGGCGCTTCGGTACTGGGCCTGACGGCCGAGGGCTCACCACTGGCCAAGGCCAGCACGTTGAGCCTGAACATTCCGCTGCCGGAAGACACCGACATCTATATGCCGATGACGTCGCGGATCATTCAGCTGACCGTGCTGGATGTGCTCGCCACCGGCATGACCTTGCGCCGAGGCGTGGATTTCCAGCCGCATTTGCGCAAGATCAAGGAAAGTCTGAATGCCAGTCGGTATCCGATTGGGGATGAGTTTAATTAAAAAGATCGCAGCCTCGCTTCGCTGTAGGAGCTGTCGAGCGAAGCGAGGCTGCGATCTTTTGATCCTACGCCCCAACCCTTGCCTGCAAACTCAAATGCGCCCTCTCCCCCGGTGCCAGGCTCAGACTATCGGTCCCGCCACTCGCGGCTTCCACACAGACAAACTCCGAAATCTCGTTCCAGCTCACCCCCAGCAACGGCCGTGAGCCCGGATGCCAAACCACCGTGTCCGCATGGTTGCCGGTATCGATGCACAACTCGCGCTGCCAGGCGTGATCCTTGATCTGTAATTCGCCGTCATGCTGGAACACCCGCTGACAGCCACCCTCTACCCGCAACTCGCCTTCCTGATGACAAATCTGGCGGTTCAACTGGTCGTAACCCTGCGCCCCGTCGAGGCCAGACAGCGCTACCTCGCCGACGTCACCAATACGCCAATACGCATGCAACGCCTGACTCAATTGGCACGGCAGGCTGTCCTGATGCTCGGTACTCAGGCGTAAATCCATGCGTTCGCCCAAGTGCGCGTGCAGGTCCACTTGCCAGTCGCACAACTGAAGTTGCCAGTGCAAGCGCACGCCATCGTCATCAGTGCTGCTGTCCAGCAGCTTCCAGTCGATCAACCGCGCCCAGCCATGGGACGGCCACGCATTTTCGCTCGGATGACGGCCATACCACGGCCAGCACACCGGAACGCCACCACGAATCGCGCCGACCTGCGGCCACTTCGCCGCGCACCAGAGCCAGGGTTTCTGACCCTTTGGCTGGAAGTGCAGCAACTGCGCACCCTGCCGACTGAACACCGCCTGACACAGCGGATGGTCGATCACCAGCACATCGCGCTTCTGATAGCGCTCCCACGCAAACACCGGACGTTCGCGCAAGGATTTGAAGAAGCGTTGTAGCGGATGCTCATGCATGTGCCACGGTCCTGAAAATCACCCGGGGTGCGCAGCCCCCAAAAAAAAGCGGACAGCCTGGGCTGTCCGCAAAAATGCGCACATGGAGAGGAGCTTATCGCAACAGCGTTAGAACACCGACTGAATTTTCAGGCCGGCGACCAGCGCGTTGTCGACTTCATCAACACCACCCGGGTGAGTGATGTATTGCAGGTTAGGACGCACGGTCAGCCAGTTGGTAACGTGGAAGCCGTAGTTGATCTCGTAGTTGTACTCAGTGCTACGCAGCGGCGAGAACAGTGGATCCTCGTACTCGGTGACACCATTGGAGGCGTTGACCAGCTCGGCGTTTTTCTTCACGTCATCGTTGACATGGATACGGGCGAAACCGATCCCCATGTCATCTTTTGGACGTGCATCGAACGGGCCCTTGTACACAAACATCAGCGACTGGTAGTTGTCGACGAAGTTGGTGTCCTTGTCGTGGAAAGTGGCGTTGGCTGCGATGTTCAGACCGCGGGACGCATCACCGTTGTGGCTGGTGAGTTGTTGCTGTGCAACGAACCAGTAACCGTGCTTGCTATCGTGGCTGCGATAAGCGTTACCGCTGGTTGCTGCATCATTGCCGTTTTCATCCTTGAGGACGTCATCGGCATTGGCCGTGCTTTTGTAGTAACCGACACGGTATTCGCCCGGCAGGTTGCCTGGGTTCGGCAACCAGACCAGTTCGACCGGCAGCACGGTACCTGCGGTACCACTGCCACTCAGCTTGAAGCCGTTACCGTGTTCCAGTTGCGACGGGTTCTGGTTGTACGCGCCGATCTGCGCATAGAACTCTGGCGAGATGTTGTACTTCACGCGGACCGCAGCCTGCATGACCGGCCAGTTGTACCAGATGTTGGTGGCCCAGTTACCCGCTTGGGAACCGCAGAACGCCAGGTTCTGGAACTCGCACGGGAAGGTGTTGAAGTCCTCGCCTTCGCCGAAGTAACCGGCCTTGACGTCCAGTTTACCGTCGAGGAACTGGTGCTTGATCCACAGTTGAGTCAGACGGACCATATGGCCACGACCGTAGACTTCCTGGGACGAACTCAAGGTGCCGGCACGCGGATCGCCAACACGGTCATTGGAGATGTTCTCACCGTTACGGTTGGTGAACTGGATCTTGGCCTGGGTGTTATCCCAGCCCCACAGTTTTTGCAGGTCCAGCGCCACGCCCAGCCCAAACTGGTCGGCGTAACGCGCAGTCTTGTCGTCGTTGTAGCCGCCGTGGAGGTTGGCGCCCACTTCACCGACGTAGTCCATCTTGATGTCGATACCCTGCTCGATCAGCCTGGTCCGCTCGCCCCCCCAATCACCGGTCATCCACTCGGAATCGGCGCTGAACGCGTCAGCCGCGTGCACACTACCGGCCAGCATCATTGCCGCAACGGCTGACAACTGGCAGATAAGCTGAGCGTTGTTGTTCTTCTTCATCCCTACATCCTCGTTTTATTGTTATTAACTGTTTTTATTTAACGCGGTGACATCTAGATCCCCTGTGGGAGCGAGCTCCCACATTTTGTTCTTCAGCGGCCTTTGAACTGGGTGACGTTGGCAGCTCGTGTTTCGGCTTGCGGTTGACCGGCCACCCCCAGGCGCTCACCGGTCTTGGCATCGAACAGCAGCACTTTCGATGGATCGAATTGCAGGGTCAGGGTCTCGCCCACGGCCGGTGCAACGTCCGGCGCCAGACGGCAGCAGACTTTGGTTTCGTTGAGATTGACGAACACCAGGGTGTCGGGACCGGTCGGCTCGGTGACCTGGACTTCGGCGCGAATGATCGGCAAACCATTCGGCTCGCTGCCCGCCAACACGATTTGCTCCGGGCGCATGCCGAGGATCACTTCGCGGTCCTCAAGACCGGCGTCCTGCATGCCCAATGGCAATTCGCAGCGCGCCTGACCACTGTCGAGCAGCGCCACCAGACGACCGTCCTTGCGTTGCAAACGCAGCGGGATGAAGTTCATCGGTGGCGAACCGATGAAGCTCGCCACGAACAGGTTGGCCGGGTTGTTGTAGATGTCTTTCGGCGTGCCGAATTGCTGGATGATCCCGTCCTTCATCACCGCCACTTTGTCGCCCAGGGTCATGGCTTCGATCTGGTCGTGGGTCACGTAAACCGTGGTGGTTTTCAGGCGCTGGTGCATCAGTTTCATTTCGGTGCGCATCTCGACACGCAGCTTGGCGTCGAGGTTGGACAGCGGTTCGTCGAACAGGTAAATCTTCGGCCGCCGCGCCAGGGCACGGCCCATCGCCACGCGCTGTTGCTGACCACCGGAGAGCTGGCCGGGTTTGCGGCCGAGCAAATGTTCGATCTGCAACAGCTTGGCCACGCGAGCGACTTCTTCGTCGATTTCAGCGGCGGGCATTTTGCGAATCTTCAGGCCGAACGCGATGTTGTCGCGCACGCTCATGGTCGGGTACAGCGCGTAGGACTGGAACACCATGGCGATATCGCGATCTTTCGGGCTCATGCCGCTGATGTCGGCGTCGTCCACCAGGATGGCGCCGCCGCTGATGTTTTCCAGACCGGCGATGCAGTTCATCAGCGTGGATTTACCGCAGCCCGAGGGACCGACCAGAATCAGGAACTCACCGTCATCGATCTTCAGTTCGATGTTTTTCAGGGTGTCCGGCAAACCGGCGCCGTAGGTCTTGTTGACGTTGCGTAATTCGAGAGTTGCCATTGTTCTACCCCTTGACCGCGCCGGACGTCAGCCCACGCAGGAAATACTTGCCAGCGAATATGTAGACCAGCAGTGTCGGCAGCCCGGCGATCATCGCGGCGGCCATATCAACGTTGTATTCCTTGGCCCCGGTGCTGGTGTTGACCAGGTTGTTCAGGGCCACGGTAATCGGCTGGGCATCACCACTGGCGAAAACCACGCCGAACAGGAAGTCATTCCAGATCTGGGTGAACTGCCAGATCAGGCAGACCATCACGATCGGGATCGACATCGGCAGCAGGATCTTCCAGAAAATCGTGAAGAAGCCCGCGCCATCAAGGCGTGCAGCCTTGACCAGCGCATCCGGAATGCTCACGTAGTAGTTGCGGAAGAACAGCGTCGTGAACGCCAGGCCGTAGACGATGTGCACCAACACCAAACCGGTGGTGGTGTTGGCCAGGCCGAGTTTGCCGACGGTGAACGAGGCTGGCAGCAGCACGGTCTGGAACGGCAGGAAGCAGCCGAACAGCAACAGACCGAAGAACAGTTGCGAACCACGGAAACGCCACATCGACAGCACGTAACCGTTCATGGCACCGATGAACGTGGAGATCAGCACTGCCGGCACGGTGATTTTCACCGAGTTCCAGAAGTAGCCGCCGACGACGTCCCAGGCTTTGATCCAGCCGATGCCATCAATCACTTGCGGCCAGCTCAGCAGGTTGCCGGTGCGGATGTCTTCCGGGGATTTGAAACTGGTCAGCAGCATCACCACCAGCGGGATCAAATAGATCGCGGCGGCCAGCAACAAGGTTGCGTAGATCGCGATGCGACTGAAGCTGATCGCCGGTTTTCCGAGTTGATTACTCATGGCGTTTGCCTCGCAATTCGGAGTACAGGTACGGCACCAGAATCGCCAGGATCGCGCCGAGCATCATCATGGCGCTCGCCGAACCAATGCCCATCTGGCCACGGCTGAAGGTGAAGGAATACATGAACATCGCGGGCAGGTCGGACGAGTAGCCCGGGCCGCCAGCCGTCATGGCCGCCACCAGGTCGAAGCTCTTGATCGCGATGTGCGCGAGGATCATGAAGGCGCTGAAGAACACCGGGCGCAGGCTCGGCAACACGATTCTCAAATAGATGGTCGGCAGGCTCGCACCGTCGACTTGCGCGGCACGGATGATCGATTGATCGACACCGCGAAGACCGGCGAGGAACATCGCCATTACAAACCCGGAGGCTTGCCATACGGCGGCGATCACCAGGCAATACACCACGCGATCCTGATCCACCAGCCAGTCGAGACGGAAGCCTTCCCAGCCCCAGTCACGCAGCATTTTGTCCAGGCCCAGGCCTGGGTTGAGCAGCCATTTCCACGCGGTACCGGTGACGATCATCGAGAGCGCCATCGGGTACAGGTAAACGGTGCGGATGAAGCCTTCCTTGCGAATGCGCTGATCCAGCAACACCGCCAGGAACACCCCCAGCACCAGGCTGATGCCGATGAACATGCCGCCGAAGACCGCGAGGTTTTTGCTCGCGACCCACCAGCGATCGTTGTCCATCAGGCGGATGTATTGCTGCAGGCCGACCCATTTGTAGCTCGGCATGAAGCTGGAGTTGGTGAAGGACAGAACGAATGTCCAGATGATGTAACCGTAAAAACCAACCAGGACGATCAGCATGCTTGGCGCCAAAACCAGTTTGGGGAGCCAGCGCTGCAGTGCGTCGAACGGTGAGGCTTTGCTGAAAACCGCCACAGAGCTCATCGGGATAATCCAGGTGAAGAGAAATGAAATCCGCACGGCGATCCCTTGTGGGAGCGGGCTTGCTCGCGAAGGCGGTGTATCAGTCGACATCCGTGTTGAATGTCAGACCGCATTCGCGAGCAAGCCCGCTCCCACAGGAGTCACGCGGTGTCAGGGATTACTGGGCGGCTTTGACGGCCGATGCCAGTTGGGCGCTGGCCTTGGCCGGGTCAGCATCCTTGTCGTTCATGAAGTTGGTCACCACATCGAAGATCGCGCCCTGCACGGCCAGGGAAGTGGCCATGTTGTGCGCCATGCTCGGTTGCAGGCCGCCAGTCTTCTCGTCTGCAAGGAAATCCTTGGCCGACTTCTGGGCGCACTCGTCGAAGCCGAGCTTGTCCATTTCATTCAGCATGTCGTTACGCACCGGGATCGACCCTTTGTTCATGCTGAAGACTTTCTGGAAGTCAGTGCCCAATGCGACCTTGGCCAGGTCTTGCTGAGCGGCGATGTCACCCTTGCGATCCGCTTTGAGCTTGAACACGGCCAGGGAATCGATGTTGTAGGTGAAGGCTTTTTCGGTGCCCGGGAATGGCACGCATTGGTAGTCCTTGCCCGCTACTTTCTTGGCAGCGGTCCATTCGCTCTTGGCCCAGTCGCCCATCATCTGCATACCGGCCTTGCCGCTGATGACGTCGGCCGCCGCGATGTTCCAGTCACGACCGGCGCGGTTCGGGTCCATGTAGCCGGTGAGTTTTTTCAGCTCGGTGAACGACTTGGTCATCTCGGCACCCGAGAGAGTTTTCTGATCCAGGTCTACCAGGGCTTTCTTGTAACCGTCAGCGCCCATGACCGAGAGCACCACGTCTTCAAACACGGTGCTGTCCTGCCAAGGCTGGCCACCGTGGGCGAGCGCGATGAAGCCTGCGGCTTTCAGCTTGTCGCCAGCGGCATAGAATTCGGCGAGGGTGGTCGGGGCTTTTTCGATCCCGGCTTTCTTGAAGACTTCCGGGTTGATCCACAGCCAGTTGACGCGGTGAATGTTCACCGGCACGGCGACGTAGTCACCTTCGTATTTGACGGTGTCGGAGACTTTCTTCGACAGCAGGCCATCCCAGCCTTCGGATTTGGAAACGTCTTTCAGGGTATCGGTGCTGAGCAGGCCAGTGCTGCCCCACTCCTGGATGTCCGGACCTTTGATCTGTGCAACGCCCGGCGGGTTACCGGCGACGGCACGGCTTTTGAGTACGGTCATGGCAGTGGAACCGCCGCCACCGGCGACTGCGCCATCCTTCCAGGTGAAGCCGTCTTTTTCGACTTGAGCCTTCAGGACATCGACCGCGGCCTTTTCACCACCAGAGGTCCACCAGTGAACGACTTCCACCGAACCTTTGGAATCGGCAGCAAGCGTACTCAGCGGGAATGCAGACAGGGGAAGCAGTGAGGCGAGAGAAATGACAGTAGCGAGGCGAGAAATCGCATTCATCTAGTAGTACCTTTCTTGTTGTTATGCATGCAAGTCTGGTGCTTGCGCTGCATAGGATTTTAAACAGGAGTGATCCCTTCGCAGGTAACGAAGGGACGTTCGAATGTCACCACATGGTTACACAGGAACGCTCTGGGATAACTGTGCCAGGGCAGTCGCCATACTCGGCGCCAGGGGCAATCGCGGGATCAATACGGCTTGCCAGGCGTGATAAAGATCAGGCTTACCAGCCCAGATATCGGCGCTCGGACGGTTCTGCGGATCGAGTTCGTGGCGCCAGCTGCCACTTTCGCGGTCGATGAAATGGCTGTCGCAGAATTCCCAAAACAGTCGGTACCAGCGTTCGTATTGCGCATCGCCTGTGCGTTTAAGCAGCGCACTGGCGGCGGCGCTGGCTTCGCAATGGGTCCAGTGCAGACGATGGCGAACCACGGCGCGATTGTCCCAGTCGAGGGTGTAGACAATCCCCGGCGCCCCGTCGACATCCCAGCCGTGTCGGCAGTTGTGGTCGAAGAGTTTCTGCGCATCGGTGGCGAGCCAGCCCGGCGTCAGCATCCCGGCCTTAACCCGCGCCGCTTCGAGATGCAGCATCAGCCGGGCCCATTCGAAACCGTGGCCCGGCGTGGTGCCGTAGGGGCGAAAACCATCGGCCGGGTTGTCGTGGTTGTAATCGCGCAAGGGTTGCCAGTCGCGGTCGAAATGCTCGACCACCAGGTAATCGTTGGCAGCCGCGTGACCATGGATGACGCGCTCGACGATGCGCTGGGCGCGGCACAGCCAGCGGTTGTCGTCGGTGACATCAGCCAATGCGAGAAAGGCTTCGGTGGCGTGCATGTTGCTGTTGGCGCCGCGATAGCGTTCCTCTTCACTCCAGTCGCGATTGAAGGATTCGCGCATTGCGCCCTCCTCCTCGCTCCAGAAATGCGCGTCGATGATGTGGATGGCATCGTCGAGCAAGGCCTGTGCGCCGGGACGCTGAGCGACGACCGCAGAACTGGCGGCCAGCGCGACGAAGGCGTGCAGGTAAGCGGCTTTATCGGTGTTGCCGTCGCGATGCTCGGGGGCAGCGAACCAGCCGCCGTGTTCGGCGTCACGCAATGGGCCGCTGAGGGCTTTGATGCCGTGATCCACCAGTTCCGCAAAACCTGGCAGACCCTGAATGTGGGCCATGGCGAAGCTGTGGGTCATGCGCGCGGTGTTCATGGTTTCGGCGTGGGCGTTGGCTGGGAGGCAGCCCTTTTCATCGAGATTACCGAAGCCTTCGGGAAGCTTTGAAGCCTTGGCAAACGCCAGCAGGCGCAGGCCTTCGGCGGCGAGCCATTGCTGATGGGCGGGTGCGTTCAGCCAACTGCTGAACGCGGGTTGGAAGGTGTCCATGGGGTGCCTTTTTTGTTGTTATGACTGGAGGGAGTCTAAACAACAGGCGATGGCGGCCTTGTAACGAAGGGGGCGAGTTATGTCACCAGGTTGTGACATACAGATTTTGTGGTGGGTGATTATTTGTGGCGAGGGAGCTTGCTCCCGCTGGACTGCGCAGCAGTCCTTCTTTTGGGGCCGCTTCGCGCCCCAGCGGGAGCAAGCTCCCTCGCCACAGGATCCGCGTCAATCGATCGATCGAGGCAAATGCAACGTCACCCTTAACCCACCCTCGCGCAAATTCTGCAGGCTGACCTCCCCCCCATGGCTATGCGCAATATTTCGCGCAATCCCCAACCCCAACCCATAACCCTGCTGCTGCCCGGCCAGGCGGAAGTGCGGCTCGAACACCTGCTCCATCCGCTGTTCCGGCACGCCTGGCCCTTCATCGTCCACATGCAGGATGAACGCACTCTGGTCGTCATCAATGTGCAAATGCGCTTTCTGCCCATATTTCAGGGCATTGTCGATCAGGTTGCCGATGCAACGCTTGAGCGCCAGCGGCTTCCCCGGATACGCCGCCAGCGCACGCCCTTGCTGGGTGACGCGACCATTGCCGTTGGGCGCCAGATACGGTTCCACCAGACAATCAAGCACATGGTTGAGGTCCACCGGCTCGATGTTTTCGTGGATGTCGGTGTCTTTCACGCATTGCAGCGCGCCTTTGACCAGCAGCTCCAGCTCATCCAGATCACGGCCGAACTTGGCTTGCAGCGTTTCGTCTTCGAGCAATTCAACCCGCAATCGCAAGCGGGTAATCGGCGTGCGCAAGTCATGGGAAATCGCGCTGAATAACTGGCTGCGCTCGGTCAGGTAACGGCTGATGCGTTCGCGCATCGCATTGAAGGCGCGGCCGACTTCGACCACTTCACTGCCTCCGCCCTCCGCCACGGGTTCGACTTCCGCGCCAAGGGACATGTCCCGTGCAGCTCGCGCCAAGCGCTTGAGCGGCCGGCTCTGCCAGTGCACCAGCAGGCCGATGAACAACAGCAGAAAGCCGCTGGTGAGCACGATGAACCAGACTTGCTGCGCCGGCAGGCCTTGTTCTTCAAGACTGGTGTAGGGCTCGGGCAACAGCGAGGCGATGTACAGCCACTCGCCCGGTGCCATCTGGATTTGGGTGACCAATACCGGCGGGTTCACCGGTTCCAGGGTCAGCGCGTAATGCGCCCAGGAGCGCGGCAATTCATCGAGTTTCAGGCCGCCGTTGAAGATCCGCAGGTCTTCGGGGCTGACGAACGTCACCGAGATATCCGTGTCCTGACCCAGGGACTGGCGCAGCACTTCGTCCACCGCTTTGAGCACCGCTTGCTTGCGCGGGGTGATCGGCAGCACTTCCATGCCCAAGGGTTTGTCGTTGAGCGTCACCACAAAACGGGTGCCACCCATGCTGCGCAGCTGGTCGAGTACCAATGGCCGAAACGCGACCGGCAGAGAGCGGAAGTAGCTGACGCTGGCGGTCATCGAATGAGCGAGGCTACGAGCGCTGGTGACCAGGCCTTCAAGCTGCGTGGCGCGCAATTGCGAGACCCAGATCACGCTCGACAGTGTCTGGGCGAACAACACCGCCAACAGCGTCAGCAGCAACATCCGCCCGAGCAGCGAACGCGGCACGGGAATCCGTGCGGCGAGCTTGCGGAAAAACTCAGTGGCCATTGCTGGCAACCACATTGGCAGCCAGTTGGTAGCCGCTGCCGCGCACGGTACGGATCAGTCGCGGTGGTTTTTCGGTGTCGCGCAGACGCTGGCGCAAACGGCTGACGGCCATGTCGACGATGCGATCCAGCGGCATCAAATCACGACCACGGGTGGCGTTGCCGATGGTGTCGCGATCGAGGATTTCCTGAGGGTGATCGAGGAACAGTTTCAGCAGCGCGAAATCGGCGCCGGAGAGAATCACTTCTTCGCCGTCGATGTGGAACAGCCGATGGCTGACCATGTCCAGCCGCCAATCATCGAAGGCCAGCACTTCACTGCCGGAGCGCTCCTGACCGAACTGCGCGCGACGCAACAGGGCTTTGATGCGCGCCTGTAATTCGCGTGGACTGAACGGTTTGCCGAGGTAATCGTCGGCGCCCAATTCCAGACCGATGACGCGGTCGGCCTCGTCGGAACTGGCCGTGAGCATGATGATTGGCACCTGCGCCTGACGCGGGTGCTGACGGATCCAGCGGCAGAGGCTGAAGCCGTCTTCGTCCGGCAGCATCACGTCGAGGATCACCAGATCGCTCGGCGCCTCGTTCAACGCCTGACGAAAGCCCGCACCATCAGGCGTGGTACGAACCTGGAAACCGGCGCGGGTCAGGTAGGTGTCCAGCAACTCGCGTATCTCTTGATCGTCATCGACCAACAAAATCGACTTGTTGACTGAGCTCACGGGGCGGCGTCCTTGTTGTTTGAATTGGGCGGATTATGCCTTAAGCGCGGAATCTACAAACACCACAAAACCCATGTGGGAGCGGGCTTGCTCGCGAAAGCGGTGTATCAGTCGACATCAATGTTGAATGTCAGTCCGCTTTCGCGAGCAAGTCGAATCGTCGCACCGCCGCTCCCACATTTTTGATCGCATTTCAGGCCTGCTCGAGCGCAACACCCGCGCCAACCAGGCCGGAATACGGCGCCGTCACCAGCCACACCGGGATGCCTTTGAAGTAATCGCTCATGCAGCCCTTGTCGGCAAAGCACCGGGCAAAGCCGCTTTCGATGAAGAAATCGGCGAACCGCGGAATCACCCCGCCCACGATGTACACGCCACCACGCGCACCGGTGGTCAGCACATTGTTGCCGGCCACACGACCCAGCCAGCAGCAGAATTGCTCGAGCACTTCCAGGGCAATCGGATCGCCGGCCAGTCCGGCCGCGGTAATTGACTCGGGGGAATCCAGCACCGGTTCATGACCGTCCACCGCACAAATCGCCCGATAGACCCGCGGCAAACCGCTGCCGCTCAACGCCGTTTCAGCGCTGACATGGCCGATCTCATTGAAGATGTGCTGCCACAACTGAGTTTCCCGTGGGCTGCTCAGCGGCAAATCGACGTGGCCGCCCTCCCCCGGCAACGCGGCGAAACGACCTTCGCCCAGATCCAGCAACGTGCCAACACCGAGGCCAGTCCCCGGACCGATCACCACCGCCGGCCGCAACGGTTCCGGCGTGCCTTCGCAGACCACCCGAAACTCGTCCGGCTGCAAACGAGTCATGCCCAGCGCCATGGCCGAGAAGTCGTTGACCAGCAACAGTTGATCCACCTGCAAGGTCTGGCAGAACCCCTTGCGGCTCAGTCGCCAGTGATTATTGGTGAACTTGAATTCATCGCCGCTGACGGGGCCGGCCACCGACAGGCACACCGAACCGATCGAACCCGGCGCCAGGCCAAGCCCGCTCAGGTAGAGGGCAATCGCCTCTTCCGGGCTGGCATGGTCGGCCGTTGCCAGCACCTGGATCGATTCCAGCTGCTGGTTTTTCCACAACGCGAAACGTGCGTTGGTCCCACCGATGTCACCGACCAAAGCCAGTTTCAATTAAGCGTCTCCAGGGCAGAAGTAAAGGCGCTGGCGCCCTGCTCCGCCGAGCTGAAGGCCATGCGCATGAAACCAAACAGTTCGCGACCGCTGCCAATGTTATTGCCCAACAGGCCCTTGGCAGGTTCGCGCGCTGCGAATTCGTCGGCGTCCACCTTAAGCTCCAGAGTGCCTTTGACGCCATCGACGCGGATGATATCGCCCTCTTGCACCCGCGCCAAAGCGCCGCCCACATAGGCTTCGGGGCTGACATGAATCGCCGCCGGGATTTTCCCCGACGCACCGGACATGCGCCCGTCGGTGACCAGCGCGACTTTGAAGCCGCGATCCTGCAGCACGCCGAGGAACGGCGTCATCTTGTGCAGCTCCGGCATGCCGTTGGAGCGCGGGCCCTGGAAGCGCATCACGGCGACGAAATCCTTCTCGAGCAAACCGGCCTTGAACGCATCGGCCAAGTCCTGTTGATCCTGGAACACCATGGCCGGTGCTTCGACGACCTGGTTTTCCAAAGCAACGGCGGACACTTTCATCACACCGCGACCGAGGTTGCCTTCCATGACCCGCAAGCCGCCCTCTGGCGAGAACGCGCGCGCGACCGGACGCAGGATGGTTTCGTCGAGGCTTTCGATCGGGCCTTCGCGCCAGACCAGTTCGCCGTTTTCAAGGAACGGTTCCATGGTGTAGCGGCTCAGGCCGTGGCCCAGCACCGTGTTGACGTTTTCGTGCAGCAACCCGGCTTCCAGCAGTTCGCGGATCAGGAACGACATGCCGCCCGCCGCCTGGAAGTGGTTGATGTCGGCTTTGCCGTTCGGGTAGACGTGGCTCAGGGTCGGCACCACCTCGGAGAGGTCGGCCATGTCCTGCCAGGTCAATTGAATGCCCGCCGCCATGGCGATCGCCGGCATGTGCAAGGTGTGGTTGGTCGAGCCGCCGGTGGCGTGCAACGCGACAATCGAGTTGACCAGCGAACGCTCGTCGACGATTTCGCCGATCGGCATGAAGTCGCCGCTCTGCTTGGTCAGACGCGTGACCTGATGCGCCGCTTCGCGGGTCAGGGCATCACGCAACGGGGTGTTCGGATTGACGAAAGAGGCGCCCGGCAAGTGCAGGCCCATGACTTCCATCAGCAACTGGTTGGTGTTGGCGGTGCCGTAAAAGGTGCAGGTACCCGGGCTGTGGTAGGACTTCATCTCCGATTCCAGCAGCTCTTCGCGGCTGGCCTTGCCTTCGGCGTAGCGCTGGCGGACGTCGGCTTTCTGCTTGTTGGAAATACCCGAGACCATCGGACCGCCCGGCACGAAGATCGTCGGCAAGTGACCGAAGCGCAGCGCGCCCATCATCAGACCCGGCACGATTTTGTCGCAGATGCCGAGCATCAGCGCGCCGTCGAACATGTTGTGAGACAGCGCCACGGCAGTGGACAGCGCAATCACTTCGCGGCTCGGCAGGCTCAGTTCCATGCCCGGTTCGCCTTGGGTCACGCCATCGCACATGGCCGGGGTGCCGCCGGCGAACTGGCCGACGGAACCGATTTCGCGCAGGGCCTTTTTGATCTGTTCAGGAAAGACTTCGTACGGCTGGTGCGCCGAGAGCATGTCGTTATAGGACGAAACAATCGCAATGTTCGCGGAGTTCATCATCCGCAGACTGTTCTTGTCGTCGGTGCCGCAACCGGCCACGCCGTGGGCGAAGTTGGCGCATTGCAGCTTGCCGCGCATGGGACCGTCGCTGGCAGCACCACGAATCAGTGCAAGGTAAGCCTCACGCGTGGCGCGGCTACGGGCGATAAGCCGTTCGGTGACCTCAAGGACGCGGGGATGCATGTTTAGAACTCCAGGCTAACGGATGTGGCGACCTGATTGTCTATGCTGAACAAGAGCCGTTGTCGATGGGATGACAGACGGTTTTCTTGATCGGTCGGACCAGTTGATTCAGGTCACTCGTTGTAGATTGAACAAAATATTGCCATTAAAAAGGCTTGTTTTCTATTTTTATGCGAATAATCTTGTAATTCCAACAACAAAACGACGGCGGCCCTGTTAAATGACTCTTCGAATCGCAATCAATGGTTTTGGCCGAATTGGCCGTAACGTCCTGCGCGCACTGTATACCCAAGGGTATCGCCAGGATCTGCAGATCGTTGCCATCAATGACCTGGGCGATAGCGCGATGAACGCTCATCTGCTCAAGTACGACACTGTTCACGGCACGTTCGATGCCGATGTCCAGCACGATCTGGAAACCCTGACCGTCAACGGTGACCGTATTTCTGTCAGCGCCATTCGCAACCCGGCCGAGCTGCCGTGGGCTGCCGAGCAGATCGACGTCGTATTCGAATGCACCGGTTTGTTCACCGACCGCGCCAAAGCCGCCGCGCATATTACGGCCGGCGCACGCAAAGTGATCATCTCGGCCCCGGCCAAAGGCGCCGACGCCACGGTGGTGTATGGCGTTAACCACGACATTCTGCGCCAATCGCACCAGATTATTTCCAACGCGTCGTGCACCACCAACTGCCTGGCCCCGGTGGCCCAGGTGTTACACCGCGAGCTGGGAATCGAAAGCGGCCTGATGACCACTATTCACGCCTACACCAACGATCAGCACCTGACCGACGTCTATCATGTCGATCCGTATCGTGCGCGTTCGGCCACCCAGAACATGATCCCGAGCAAAACCGGCGCGGCTGAAGCGGTCGGTCTGGTGCTGCCGGAACTGGCGGGCAAACTGACCGGTATGTCGGTGCGCGTGCCGGTAATCAACGTGTCGCTGGTGGACCTGACCGTGCAACTCAAACGCGAAGCGTCGGCCGATGAAGTGAACGCGCTGCTGAAAGAAGCCAGCCAGCACTCGAAGATTCTCGGTTACAACACCCTGCCGCTGGTCTCCAGCGACTTCAACCACAACCCGCTGTCGTCGATCTTTGACGCCAACCACACCAAGTCCAGCGGCAAGCTGCTCAAGGTACTGGCCTGGTACGACAACGAATGGGGCTTCTCCAACCGCATGCTCGATAACTGCCTGGCGCTGTGCAACGCAGAGTAAGCGAAGCTTACGAGTAGGAGCAGCAACCGATGATCGGTATCAGCTTTACGCAAAAGACCATGGCAGCGCGCAAGCGTATTGCCTTGGTCGCCCATGACCACTGCAAAGTGTTTTTGCTGGACTGGGCCGAGCGGCAGAAAGACAGGCTCGCACAGCATGAACTGGTCGCCACCGGCACCACCGGGTTGTTGTTGCAACAACGCCTGGATTTGCCTGTGGAGAGCATGATCAGCGGCCCATTGGGCGGCGACCAGCAACTCGGTGCGCGAATCGCCGAGCAGCGGGTCGACATGCTGGTGTTCTTCTGGGACCCGTTCGAACCACAGCCGCACGACCCGGACATCAAGGCGTTATTACGAGTCGCGGCGGTCTGGAACATTCCCGTCGCCTGCAACGAATGCAGCGCCGACTACCTGCTCAGCAGCCCGATGATGGAGCAGGCGCACGAACATCGGATCCCCGATTACGCGACCTATCTGCTGGGCCGCGCCTAGCCCTTCGCAAATCAGCTTCACAAATCAATACTTGACCACTCGAGCGGATGATAAGCATTATCATTCGCTCGAAATGGATCAGGTTCTCCCGTGAGTCAATCTCGCTTCAATCACGTCTTCATCGCCCAGCGAGTCTCTCTGCTGCGCACATTGGAGCGGATGGTCAACAATCACAGCACCGCCGAAGACCTCCTGCAGGAGACCTACCTGCGAGTGACCCGGGCGCTCAGTGAGCGGGCCATCGATCACCTTGAACCGTTCGTTTTCCAGACCGCCCGCAACCTGGCGCTGGACCATTTGCGTGCGCGGCGCATTCAGTCGCGCACGATGCTCGACGACGTGCCGCTGGACGTGGTGGAAAGCGTCGCCGCCCCTGCCAGCAGTGCCGAGGACGCCGCCCATGCCGAACAATTGCTCGAGCGCTTGAACGTGAGCCTCAATGAACTCAGCGCCCGTCAGCAGCAGATTTTCATCCTCAGCCGTCTGCACGGGCACAGCTATCTGGAGATCGCCGAAAAGCTCGGCGTGTCATTGAGCACCGTGCAAAAGGAGCTGAAATTGATCATGGCGATCTGCATCGGCGTGGCCGAACGGTTAAACGGCGACTGAATCTGTAGGTTAATTCTCCATGTGTGAGGATGACCTGCACTGACTATCGGGCTTTGCTACCCTTGCCCCACTTTCAAGCTTCACTAAAAAAACAGCGGTGCCAAGACACTGCCGAGGAAACACCGTGACGGACACCCACCGCTCCCTTCCGCCCTCCCCGGCGCGGGACCCCGCAAGTGCGATGGACCAGGCCCTGGACTGGCTGATCGTGCTGGACAGTCCGAGCGAGGAACAGACCCGACAGTTTCACGAATGGCTGGCCGCCGATCCGTTGCATGCCGAGGCGTTCGCCAAGGCTCAGGCGATCTGGGAAGGCCCGCAGGTCGTGCAATGCGCGCAAAGCCTGGCCGCCCGGCCGCCGAAAGTGACCGTCCTGTCGCGCCTGCGCCCCCACTGGAAACCCTTGGCCACCGCCGCCGTGCTGATCCTCGGTTTGTTCAGCTTCAGTAATCTGCCGATTCGCCTGCAGGCTGATCACCTGACCGTGGTCGGTGAACGCCAGCGGCTGCAACTGGAGGACGGCTCGAAGGTCCTGCTCAATACCAATTCGGCCTTCTCCAGCACCATCAACGATCAACAGCGCGTGGCCCGTTTGTATCAGGGCGAGGCGTTTTTCGAGGTCGCGGCCAATCGTGGCCAGCCGCTGGAAATCGACGCAGGGCCGGTCAAGGCCAGCGTTCGGGACACCGCGTTTGCGGTGCGTTATCTGGACGGTGTGGCACAGATCCGGGTGCAGCGTGGGGATGTCGACTTGCGAGCGACCCGCGACGACGCGCGAATCCGATTGTCCGCCGGAGAAAGCGTCCGCATCGGCCCAAACGGTTTCGATCGCCCCGCCAAACTCGATGCCGCGACCGACCTGGCGTGGGTCCAGGGTCGACTGGTGTTCGAAAACTGCCCGCTGAGCCAGGTGCTGGCGGAGCTAAGTCGTTACTACCCAGGCTGGATCATCAACAACAACGAGCAGTTGGCCGACATCTCCGTCACCGGCAATTACCGCCTCGACCAGCCGTTGGACGTGGTCCGTTCGCTGGCTCACATCACTTCGGCGCGGCTCCGGGAATTCCCGGCGCTGGTGATTTTGAACTAAATGAGAATTATTTTTACTCGATAGCCAAATCCCGTACGTCTCGTTATAGCCAATGCAATTGATTCTTATCTACGGATTCGGATCAGCACCTATAAAGATTCGTGCGACACGGAGCGCTATCGATGTCCTCTCGCCTTACCCGCCAACCTTCTTCACCTTCTCGCGTGCTGTCGCTGCTGACCGCCGCTATCCTGATGGCCGGCAGCGCGCAGCTCTGCGCCGCCACCGCGGCAGAGCAACCGACCCGCAACATGGGCGATTACGCGTTCACCATCCCTCAGCAGTCGCTGGTCTCGGCGCTCAATGCCTTTACCGCCGTGACGGGTTGGCAAGTCGGCTTGCCGGCAGAACTGGCTGAAGGCGTGGCCTCGCCGGGCGTACGGGGTTCGCTGCCGCCAGAGAAAGCCCTCGATCGCCTGTTGGTGGGGACCAACCTGAGCTATCGCAAACTGGGCACCAACAACATCGTGCTGGAGAAGCGCAGCAACAGCAACGCGCTCAACCTGGACCAGGTGACCATCAGCGCCACCCGCCAGGAACAGGACGTGAACAGCGTGCCGAGCACTGTCACCGTCTACACCCGCGAAGAGCTGGACCGCAACAACGTGAATAACATCAAGGATCTGGTGCGCTACGAGCCCGGTGTTTCGGTGGGCGGCGCCGGTCAACGCGCCGGTCTCACGGGCTACAACATCCGCGGTATCGACGGCGACCGCGTACTGACCCAGATCGACGGTGTGCAAGTGCCCGACAGCTTCTTCAACGGCCCATACGCCCAGACCAACCGCAACTACGTCGATCCTGAGATCGTCAAGCGCGTCGAGATTCTGCGCGGCCCGGCATCCGTGCTTTACGGCAGCAACGCCATCGGCGGCGCGGTCAGCTACTACACGCTGGACCCGGACGACATCATCAAACCGGGCAAGGATGTCGGCGCACGCCTGAAAACCGGCTACAGCTCGGCCGACGACAGCTGGTTGACCTCCGGCACCGTGGCCGGCCGCACCGGCGACTTCGACGGCCTGTTGCACTTGAGTCAGCGCAATGGTCATGAAACAGAGTCCTACGGTGAAACCGGCGGAACCGGCCTGAACCGCACCGAGGCCAACCCCGAGGATGTGCGCACCACCAACGTGCTGGCCAAACTGGGCTGGGACTACGCCGACGATGCGCGCTTCGGCCTGACTTACGAGCACTACAAGGATGACCGCGACACCAACCAGCTGAGCGCAGTGGGCGGCCCGTTCAACGCAGGACGCGGTTTCGGCTTCTATAAATCCCGTACCGGCAACGACACCGTCACCCGCGAACGCTTCGGTCTGGAACACAGCTTCGGCCTGGACAGCGTCCTGGCTGACAACATCAAGTGGACGCTGAACTACCAGATCGCCAAGACCGACCAGAGCACCGAAGAAATCTACGCGCCGTCGCGCACGGTGCTACGCAACCGTGATACCACCTACAAGGATCGCCAATGGGTGTTCGATGCCCAGGCTGACAAGTCGTTTGCCATCGCCGACACCGACCACCGTGTCACCTACGGCACCACCCTCAAACAGGACAAAGTCACCGGCCTGCGCACCGGTAGCGGCACCTGCCTGACCGTGGCCGGCGCTTGCCGGGTCATCGGTGCCGCCAGCGCCGCCGATACCCTGAAACCCGCCAGCGACTTCCCGGATCCGACCATCAACAGCTACAGCCTGTTCGCCCAGGATCAGATCAGCTGGGGCAACTGGACTTTCCTGCCCGGCGCACGCTACGACTACACCGAGCTCAAGCCGCACATCACCGACGAATTCCTGGTCACCGCCGACCAGAGCGGCAACGGTGTGGTGAGCGACGACACCAAGACTTGGCATCGTCTGTCGCCAAAATTCGGCACCACCTATAGCTTCAACGACCACTACACCTGGTATGGCCAGTACGCCGAAGGCTTCCGTACACCGACCGCCAAGGCGCTGTACGGTCGCTTTGAAAACCTGGCCGGCGGCTATCAGGTCGCACCGAATCCTGATCTGGAACCGGAAAAGAGCAAGAGCTATGAAACCGGCCTGCGCGGCCAGTTCGACGCAGGCACTTTCGATGTGGCGGTGTTCTACAACAAATACCGCGACTTCATCGACGAGAACGCCATCACGCCCGGCTACACCGAGACCACCTTCCAGAGCAACAACATCGCGCACGCCACCATCAAAGGCGTGGAGCTCAAGGGTCGCCTGAATCTGGACAGCTTCGGCGCCCCGACCGGTCTCTACACCCAGGGTTCGGTGGCCTACCTGTACGGCCGAAACGATGACAGCGGCCAGCCGCTTAACAGCATCAACCCGCTGACTGGTGTGTTCGGCCTGGGTTACGACCAAGACAACTACGGCGCCCTGTTGAGCTGGACACTGGTCAAGCGCAAAACCCGCGTCGACAGCACCAGCTTCAAAACCCCGGACGGCACCAGCACCCAGTTCAAGACCCCAGGCTATGGCGTGCTCGACCTGGCCGGCTTCTACAAGGTGACCGACGACGTAACCGTCAACGCCGGTTTGTACAACCTGACCAACAAGAAGTACTGGCAGTGGGATGACGTGCGCGGTTACGACAGCGTCGGCGAAGCCTCGGTCACTCAACCGGCCAACCTCGACCGCCTGACCCAACCGGGTCGCAACTTCGCGATCAATCTGGTCTGGGATATCTGACCCTGCCACCTCACTGCGTTGCTTTATAGAAGTGGCGTAGTGAGGTTTTTTTACTGTCAGGCGCCTGCTTGTTCGTCTCGTTACCAAGCGCCTCTTTTTCTCAAGGACTTCTCATGACCGCTCAGGACACTGCTCAACGCCCAGCTCTGCGTTCGCAACGTTTGAACCAGATCACAAACGAGCCTCATACCAAGCTTGATGCCTTGGTCAAAGCCCACGCACCGTTCGAAACCCAGGCCAACTTCGCGCGTTTCGTGGTGGCTCAGTATTTGCTTCAGTCGGAACTGGTGTCGCTGTACAACGATGCCGAATTGACCGCCATCGTCCCGGACCTGCCAGCTCGCTGCCGTGCTGAAGCGGCCAAGGCAGATCTGGCGGACCTGGAAACTGAAGTTCCAGCGCCCGTCGCCGGTGCCGTGAAGAATCCAACCAAAGCAGAAGCACTGGGTTGGCTGTTCGTGTCGGAAGGTTCGAAACTTGGCGCGGCGTTCCTGATCAAGCGAGCTGTCGGTCTGGGGTTAAGCGAAACCTTCGGTGCTCGTCATCTCGGTGAACCGGCCGGTGGCCGCGCTGAAGGCTGGAAGAGCTTCGTCAAAACCCTCGACGGGTTGGAACTCAGCGCACAGGAAGAAGCCGAGTTGGATAAAGGCGCTATCGACGCGTTCAACCGCTTCACCGTGTTGCTGGAACAGGCCTACGCCACCACCCCCGAACTCGCCTGAGAATACGGACCTGTGGGAGCGGGCTTGCTCGCGAAAGCGGTGTGTCAGTCAGCATCAATGTGGCCTGTCACACCGCTTTCGCGAGCAAGCCCGCTCCCACAAGGAAAGCGCATGCCTCACTCAACATCCTCAAAACTCGCCCGAATCCTTTTCGGTCTCCTGGCCTACCTCAGCCTGGGCATCGGCTTGATCGCCATTGTCGTACCCGGCCTGCCGACCACCGAGTTCATCCTGCTGGCCGCCTGGGCCGCGACTAAAAGTTCGCCGCGCCTGAGCGCCTGGCTGGAAAACCATCGGCTGTTCGGTTCCATCCTGCGCAACTGGCGCAACGGCAAAATCATCACCCGCCGAGCCAAGCTCAGCGCCACCGTCAGCATGCTGCTGTGCGCCGGGTTGATGCTGGTGACGCTCGATCATGGCTGGCCGATCTATCTGGCGATTGCCGGCATGAGTCTGGGCAATCTGTGGATCTGGTCGCGGCCGGAATCGTTGCCGACAATTTCCTGAATTTTTGTCCTTTTCAGGGCATTTTCCTGCGCAAACGGTCACCTGTTACCGTTCGTCGGCTTCGCGTTCATGCAACCTTTGCCCACGCCGATGTGCATTAAATGGCGCTGAATGGACTTGGCGAACCGGGTCGATCCCGACTCACAGCCAACACCTCATCCATTCGCGAGTTCGTCCTATGTTCGACTCTCTCTCCATCCGCCTGAAAATCGTCCTGCTCTCCGGTCTGTGCCTGCTGGGCGTGGTCGTCCTGATCGTCGGCATGAACATCTACCAGACCGATCAGAACGATGAACTGGTCAGCGCCTCCAGCAGCAAGATGCTCACCGCCAGCGTGCAGAACCTGCTCCAGGCCAAGGCCGCCGAGCAAGCGGTGCGGGTGCAGAAGACCTTCGGCGAAAACCTGCTGGTGGTGACCGCCTTGGCCGATCAGATCAAGGACATGCGCAACATGGCGACCAAGCGCTCCCTTGACGCCGGCGCCCTGCGTGAAGAGTTGAACCAGAGCCTGAAAACCGCCTTCGAGCGCAACGGCAAAGTACTCGGCATTTGGCTGGCATTCGAGCCCAATGGCCTCGACGGCAAGGACAGCGAATTCGCCAACGATGCGGCTCGCCAGTCCAACGAAGCCGGTCGTTTCGCCAGCTACTGGAGCCGTGCCGGCGGTGTCGGGATCAACACGATAATGGTCGAAGACGACATGACCAAAACCACCTTGAGCCTCAGCGGCACGCCCTATAACAGCTGGTACACCTGCCCTCGCGACAGCAAGCGCACCTGCCTGCTCGACCCGTATGCCGACACCGTCGCCGGCAAGGAAATGCTGATGACCACCATTTCCGTACCGCTGCTGGTGGATGGCAAATCCATCGGCGTGGTCGGTGTGGACATCGCCCTCGACGCGCTGCAAGCCGCGGCGGTGGACTCCCAGCGCGATCTGTTCAACAGCGCCGGGCACATGCTGATCGTCTCCGGCAGCGGTGTACTCGCCGGTTACAGCGTCGACGCGAGCAAGGTCGGCAAAAGCATCGGCGACACTCTGGGCGCAGACGGCAAGGACGTTCTGCAATTGCTCAGCGGTGGGACGCCGAAGATTCTCGAACAGGGCGACCTGATCCGTGCGGTGTACCCGGTCAGTCCGATTGCCGAGTCCAAGGCCTGGGGCGTGGTGATCGACCTGCCGAAACAGGTGTTGCTGGCCGACTCGGTCAAGCTGCAAGCCGTACTCGATGACGCCCAGCAAAGCGGCACGATCAAAGCCGTGTTGGTAGCGGTAATTGCCGGCCTGGTCGGGCTGTTGCTGATCTGGCTCACGGCGTCCGGCGTGACTCGGCCGATCAACAGCGTGGCCGAGATGCTCAAGGCGATTGCCAGCGGCGACGGCGACCTGACGCAGCGTCTGCACTACAGCAAGGAAGACGAACTGGGCGAACTGGTGAGCTGGTTCAACCGTTTCCTCGACAAGCTGCAACCGACCATCGCGCAGATCAAACAGAGCATCACCGATGCGCGCGGCACCGCCGACCAGTCTTCGGAAATCGCCCGCCAGACCAGCGAAGGCATGCAGGTGCAGTTCCGCGAAATCGACCAGGTCGCCACTGCGTCCAACGAAATGAGCGCCACCGCCCACGACGTCGCCAACAGTGCGTCAAACGCGGCGAATGCGGCCAAGGGTGCCGACCAGTCGGCCCGCGACGGCATGCAGATCATCGAACGCAGCACCCGCGACATCAATCAATTGGCCGACGAAGTCAGTAAGGCGGTGACCGAAGTCGAAGCACTGGCGGTCAACAGCGAGCAGATCGGCTCGGTGCTGGAAGTGATCCGCAGCATCGCCGAACAAACCAACCTGCTGGCGCTCAACGCGGCGATTGAAGCAGCGCGTGCCGGCGAGAGCGGTCGCGGGTTTGCGGTGGTCGCCGATGAAGTGCGCAATCTGGCCAAACGCACCCAGGACTCGGTGGAAGAAATCCGCATCGTCATCGAGCGCATCCAGACCGGCACTCGCGGCGTGGTGGCCACGATGCATTCGAGCCAGACCCAGGCTCACAGCAACGCCGGGCAGATCCAGCAAGCTGTGCAGGCCTTGAGCAAAATCAGCGACGCAGTAACGGTCATCAGCGACATGAACCTGCAAATCGCCAGCGCCGCCGAACAGCAAAGCGCCGTGGCCGAAGAGGTCAACCGCAACGTCTCGGCGATCCGCACCGTCACCGAAACCCTGACCGGCCAAGCCACCGAATCGGCACAGATCAGCAGCCATCTCAATTCGTTGACCTCCCACCAGATGAAACTGATGGATCAGTTTCGGGTGTAACCCTCAAAAGATCGTCCGAAGGCTCGGGCCGCGTTCGGACGATCTTTTGATCTATGCTGCCCTCTCTCCCGGAGGGCCTTCGATGACTGATTTACTCACGTCCATTCAAGCCGCACTCGGCTTGCCTCACACGCCGATTCCATTCACCTCGAGCGGCGCCCTGCCCTCGGCGTTTGCCGTCACCGACCTGGCATGCGCCAGCATTGCCGCTGCCGGCCAGGCTGCCAGCGAATGGCTGCAGCAACAAACCGGTCGCTTACCCAGCCTTGAGGTCGATCGGCGCCTGGCCTCTTTCTGGTTCGCCACGTCGATCCGCCCGTTAGGCTGGACCGTCCCGCCACTCTGGGATCCGGTCGCCGGTGACTACGCCACAAAGGATGGCTGGATCCGTCTGCACACCAACGCGCCCCATCACCGCGCCGCTGCCGAAAAAGTGCTCGGCGCCTGTGCCGACCGTGCGGCGATGGCAAGCAAGGTTGCTCAATGGGCCAAAAGCGATCTGGAGCTGGCCGTGGTCGATGCCGGTGGCTGCGCCGCCGAAATGCGTAGCTGGGCGCAATGGCAGGCGCATCCTCAAGGTCAGGCTGTGAACGCCGAGCCGCTGATTCAGTTTGCTGAAAACAACCGCCAGAACGCGAAACCGTGGCAAGGCTCGGTGGCGCAACCGCTGGCCGGGATCAAGGTGCTGGATTTGACTCGAGTGCTCGCCGGACCGATCGCCAGCCGTTTTCTGGCAGGCCTCGGCGCCGACGTTTTGCGGATCGACCCACCGACCTGGAACGAACCCGGCGTGGTGCCGGAAGTCACCCTGGGCAAACGCTGCGCACGCCTGGACCTGCACGACAAGACTGATCGCGCGGTGTTCGAAAGCCTGCTCAAGGACGCTGACATTCTGCTCCACGGCTACCGCGCCGACGCACTGGAACGCCTGGGTTACGGTGTCGCCGAACGCCAGAAACTGGCGCCCGGCCTGATCGACGTCAGCATCAATGCTTACGGTTGGAGCGGCCCGTGGCAGAACCGCCGCGGCTTCGACAGCCTGGTGCAAATGAGCAGCGGAATCGCCGACGCCGGCCGGCAGTTGAAACGCGCGGACAAACCGACGCCATTGCCCTTGCAAGCGCTCGATCACGCCACCGGGTATTTGATGGCGGCCAGTGCGATTCGATTGTTGGGGCGTAATGGATCGGCGCGGTTGTCGTTGGCGCGTACGGCGAAGTTGCTGATTGAAAATGGTGCGGGAACAGATGAGCCGTTGCGGGCGGAGGATGACAACGATCAAGGGTTGTTGATTGAGCAGACGCCTTGGGGACCGGCGCATCGGTTGCAGGTGCCATTGAAAATTACGGGGACGCCGCTGCAGTGGGCACTTCCGGCTTCGGAATTGGGGTCGCATCGCGCGCAGTGGTAGCCGACTGATCGTTCGCCCGACAGACTGGAAAAGTCGCGGTAATCGGTCCACTCTCGGACACGGCGACACCGGATAAACTATCAATAAAGGAAACTCCGAGGGCAGGCCTGAGGTCTGCCCTGATTCAATGCCTTTTTGAAGGAGAAACGCCAATGGCAACGTTCGAGCCCGGCCACCTGCACATCGAGCGCCACGCGCTGACCAAGGACGATTACGGTTACAACCTGCACATCGAATATGCAGTCAGCCAAGATCCCAAGGAAGGCGAAGGCATGCTGTTCAAGATGCATGGCACGGTTGGGGACAAGGCGTTGAAGGAAGAATTCTTTCTGCCCAAAGATCAGGCCTTCGACTTCGCCCGACATGCCACGCGCATCGCGCAGAAGTACGGGATGCCCAAAGAGGCCAGTATCGGCTCGATACACAAGGAGTACGACGCCATGTTTGAAGATGTGCGTGCGCAGCTCCACGTCAAATCCGGTGATCCGGTGAAACCTGAGCATCTGGATCGAATCTGAAGCCCCCCCTCACCCTAACCCTCTCCCCACGGGGAGAGGGGACTGACCGAGTTGCTCTTTCGAGTTACATCGACCTGAGATATCGAATCGAACTCAGGATTTGAAAGCGACATATATCTACCCCCTTTCCCCCTCTCCCCACTGGGGAGAGGGCTGGGGTGAGGGGTGGCTTTTGAATCCACCATACATCTCAAGATTTCACCCCAGCCCTCCTCCAAGGCATACTTGCCACCCTCCGCACTCCAGAACCCAAAAACGCCCCATGCGTATCCACGTCAGCTTCATCGACCGCGTCGGCATTACCCAGGAAGTTCTGGCCCTGCTCGGTGGGCGCAATCTCAATCTGGATGCGGTGGAAATGGTCCCGCCCAACGTCTACATCGATGCCCCGACCCTGAGCCCGGAAGTCCTCGAAGAGCTGCGCGATGCGTTGTTCAGCGTGCGCGGCGTGCAAGCGGTGACGGTGGTCGACATTCTTCCCGGCCAGCGTCGGCACCTGCAGCTTGATGCGTTGCTCGCGGCCATGACCGATCCGGTCCTGGCGCTGGACGGTGCCGGCAAGGTGCTGCTGGCCAACCCGGCACTGATTGCGTTGTACGGTCGCGAACCTGACGGCGAAAGCATCGCCGACTTGTTCGCCGACCCGACACTGCTCGAAGCCCTGCTGGAAAACGGCTTTCGCCTGCCGCTGCGGGAAGTCACCGTCAACGGCCAGACGCTACTGTTGGACGCCACACCGATTACCGACGCCGGCGCCCTGCTGACCCTGTATCAACCGAACCGCATCGGCGAGCGCCTGTCGGCGCTGCACCACGACCATGCCGAAGGTTTCGATGCGCTGCTCGGTGAGTCCCCGGCGATTCGGACCCTCAAGGCCCGCGCCCAACGCGTTGCGGCCCTCGATGCACCGTTGTTGATCCAGGGCGAAACCGGCACCGGCAAAGAACTGGTGGCGCGTGCCTGCCACGCCATCAGCGCCCGGCACAGTTCGCCATTTTTGGCGCTGAACTGCGCGGCATTGCCGGAGAACCTCGCCGAAAGCGAACTGTTCGGCTACGCCCCCGGCGCCTTCACCGGCGCGCAACGAGGCGGCAAACCGGGGCTGATGGAACTGGCCAACCAGGGCACGGTGTTTCTCGATGAGATCGGTGAGATGTCGCCGTACTTGCAGGCCAAGTTGCTGCGTTTCTTGAACGATGGCAGCTTCCGCCGGGTAGGCGGGGATCGTGAGGTGAAGGTCAATGTGCGGATCCTCAGCGCCACGCACCGCGACCTGGAAAAAATGGTCAGCGAAGGTTCGTTCCGCGAAGACCTCTTCTATCGCCTCAACGTCCTGAACGTCGAAGTCCCGCCGCTGCGCGAACGCGGCCAGGACATCCTGCTGCTGGCCCGCTACTTCATGCAGCAGGCCTGCGCGCAGATCCAGCGCCCGGTCTGTCGCCTGGCGCCCGGCACCTATCCGGCCCTGCTGGGCAATCGCTGGCCGGGCAACGTGCGGCAATTGCAGAACGTGATCTTCCGCGCCGCCGCCATTTGCGAAAGCAGCCTGGTCGACATTGGCGACCTCGATATCGCCGGCACCTCCGTGGCACGTCAGAGTGACAGCGACGTCGATAGCCTCGAACAGGCGATGGAAGAGTTCGAGAAGACCCTGCTGGAAAAACTCTACGTCAGCTACCCCTCGACCCGCCAACTGGCCAGCCGCCTGCAAACCTCCCACACCGCCATCGCCCATCGGTTGCGCAAGTACGGCATTCCCAATAAGCCGTAAGGCCTACTCGGTCAAAATGTGGGAGCGGGCTTGCTCGCGAAGGCGGTGGGTCAGTCAAATCAATGCTAACTGACACACCGCATTCGCGAGCAAGCCCGCTCCCACAAGGGCCTGCATCACCTTCCATTCCGAGTTCAAAAACGACCTCCATCTGTACTGAAAGCGCTACAGTGGAACGATATCGCTACACCCCTTCCCGATCACCGCTGTGCAAGGCTTTGATCCACTTAGGCTTTTTTCTCCGCCTTGGACTGTAGCGATTTCGCTACAGCCCGCAAATCGCTGCACCCCGAATAAACCTATAACTTATTGATTTTTAACAATAAAAAAACATTGGCCGCGATTTTGCTTAGTAACCATCCATAAAGCAGGGCTTTGCCCGGCATTCAATCGCGTCCACCAGACGAGTCTGGCCCCCTTAGGAGTTTCCATGAGCGAGTTGCGTTTTACTGAAGATCACGAATGGCTGCGTACCGAAGCTGACGGCAGCGTCACAGTCGGCATCACCGCTTTCGCACAGAACGCCTTGGGCGACGTGGTTTTCGTACAACTGCCTGAGCTGCAGTCCTACGACAAAGGCGCTGAAGCCGCCACCGTGGAATCGGTTAAAGCCGCCAGCGGCGTGTACATGCCATTGGACGGTGAAGTGCTGGAAGTGAACCCGGCGCTGGACAGCAGCCCTGAACTGGTCAACGAAGATCCGCTGGGCGAAGGCTGGTTCTTCCGCTTCCAGCCAACCGATGCATCGGCTGTCGCCAAACTGCTGGATCAAGACGCCTACGACCGTCTGATCAAAGCCAACGCCGAAGCCTGAGGAGCGCTGACATGACTCAAGTAAGCCTGACCACTGCCAACGAATTCATCGCCCGCCACATCGGCCCGCGCGCCTTTGATGAGCAAGCCATGCTCAATAGCCTCGGCTTCGACTCGCTGGAAGCCCTGAGCGCCAGCGTCATCCCGGACAGCATCAAGGGCACCAGTGTCCTCGGCCTCGAAGACGGCCTGAGCGAAGCCGATGCCCTGGCCTTGATCAAGTCCATCGCCGGCAAAAACCAGCTGTTCAAGACCTACATCGGCCAGGGCTACTACGGCACCCACACGCCGTCGCCGATCCTGCGCAACCTGCTGGAAAACCCGGCCTGGTACACCGCCTACACCCCGTACCAACCGGAGATTTCCCAGGGCCGTCTCGAAGCGCTGCTGAATTTCCAGACCCTGATCAGTGACCTCACCGGCCTGCCGATCGCCAACGCGTCCTTGCTCGATGAAGCCACCGCCGCCGCCGAAGCGATGACCTTCTGCAAACGCCTGAGCAAGAACAAGGGCAGCCACGCGTTCTTCGCCTCCAGCCATTGCCACCCGCAAACCCTCGACGTGCTGCGCACCCGGGCCGAGCCGTTGGGCATCGACGTGGTGGTTGGCGACGAGCGTGAACTGAGCGACGTGTCGCCATTCTTCGGCGCTTTGCTGCAATACCCGGCGAGCAACGGTGATGTGTTCGATTACCGCGAACTGACCGAACGCTTCCACGCCGCCAATGCTTTGGTGGCGGTCGCCGCCGACCTGCTGGCCCTGACCGTGCTCACGCCGCCGGGCGAGTTCGGTGCCGACGTGGCCATCGGCAGCGCGCAACGCTTCGGCGTGCCGCTGGGCTTCGGTGGCCCGCACGCGGCGTATTTCTCCACCAAGGATGCGTTCAAGCGCGACATGCCGGGCCGTCTGGTCGGCGTCTCCGTCGACCGTTTCGGCAAGCCGGCGCTGCGTCTGGCGATGCAGACCCGCGAGCAACATATCCGTCGCGAGAAGGCCACCAGCAACATCTGCACCGCGCAGGTGCTGCTGGCCAACATCGCCAGCATGTACGCCGTGTACCACGGCCCGAAAGGCCTGACGCAGATCGCCCAGCGCGTGCATCACCTGACCGCGATTCTGGCTAAAGGCTTGAGTGCGCTGGGCCTGAGTGTCGAGCAGGAAAGCTTCTTCGACACGCTGACGATCAAGACCGGCGCTAACACTGCCGCGTTGCACGAGAAGGCCCGTGTCCAGCAGATCAACCTGCGCGTGGTCGATGCTGAACGTCTGGGCCTGTCCCTCGACGAAACCACCTCGCAAGCGGATGTGGAAACCCTGTGGGCGCTGCTGGCCGACGGCCAAACCCTGCCGGATTTCGCGGCATTGGCTGCCACCGTTGAAAGCACGATCCCGGCCGCGCTGCTGCGTCAATCGCCGATCCTCAGCCACCCGGTGTTCAACCGCTACCACTCGGAAACCGAGCTGATGCGCTACCTGCGCAAACTGGCCGACAAGGACCTGGCGCTGGATCGCACCATGATCCCGCTGGGTTCGTGCACCATGAAACTCAACGCCGCCAGCGAAATGATCCCGGTGACCTGGGCCGAATTCGGCGCCCTGCACCCGTTCGCCCCGGCCGAGCAAAGCGCCGGTTATCAGCAGCTGACCGATGAGCTGGAAGCGATGCTCTGCGCCGCCACCGGTTACGACGCGATCTCGCTGCAACCGAACGCCGGTTCGCAAGGCGAATACGCCGGCCTCTTGGCGATTCGCGCCTATCACCAGAGCCGTGGCGAAGACCGTCGCGACATCTGCCTGATCCCGTCCTCGGCTCACGGCACCAACCCGGCCACCGCCAACATGGCCGGCATGCGCGTGGTCGTCACCGCCTGCGATGCCCGCGGCAACGTCGACATCGAAGACTTGCGGGCCAAGGCCATCGAGCACCGCGAACACCTCGCCGCGCTGATGATCACCTACCCGTCGACCCACGGCGTGTTCGAAGAAGGCATCCGCGAAATCTGCGGCATCATTCACGACCACGGCGGCCAGGTGTACATCGACGGCGCCAACATGAACGCGATGGTCGGCCTCTGCGCGCCGGGCAAGTTCGGCGGCGACGTGTCGCACCTGAACCTGCACAAAACCTTCTGCATCCCGCACGGCGGTGGCGGCCCGGGCGTCGGCCCGATTGGCGTGAAGTCGCACCTGACCCCGTTCCTGCCGGGTCACGGCACCATGGAGCGCAAGGAAGGCGCGGTCTGCGCGGCACCGTTCGGCAGCGCGAGCATTCTGCCGATCACCTGGATGTACATTCGGATGATGGGCGGCGCGGGTCTGAAGCGTGCGTCGCAACTGGCGATCCTCAATGCCAACTACATTTCCCGTCGCCTCGAAGAGCACTACCCGGTGCTGTACACCGGCAGCAACGGCCTGGTGGCGCACGAATGCATCCTCGATTTGCGTCCGCTGAAAGACAGCAGCGGCATCAGCGTCGATGACGTCGCCAAGCGCCTGATCGACTTCGGCTTCCACGCCCCGACCATGTCGTTCCCGGTCGCCGGCACGCTGATGATCGAGCCGACCGAAAGCGAATCCAAAGAAGAACTGGACCGCTTCTGCGACGCCATGATCCGCATCCGCGAAGAAATCCGCGCGGTGGAAAACGGCACCCTGGACAAGGACGACAACCCGTTGAAAAACGCGCCGCACACCGCGGCGGAAATCGTCGGCGAGTGGACGCATCCGTACAGCCGTGAGCAAGCGGTGTATCCGGTTGCGTCGCTGATCGAAGGCAAGTACTGGCCACCGGTCGGTCGCGTCGACAACGTGTTTGGCGATCGCAACCTGATCTGCGCCTGCCCGTCGATCGAAAGCTACGCTTAAAACTGTGTGGGGCGGGTTCGCCTGCCCCCACCGTCAAGAACACCGTATATCCCCCTGTGGGAGCGGGCTTGCTCGCTCCCACAGGGGTCCGTGCAAAACCCAGATTCCGCCATTCCTATAACAAGAAACCGGAGAACAACCATGTCTTTAAGCGTGTTCGACCTGTTCAAAATTGGCATCGGCCCCTCCAGCTCCCACACCGTCGGCCCGATGCGTGCTGCGGCACGTTTCGCTGAAGGTCTGCGTCGTGAAGGACTGCTGGCCGCGACCACCTGCGTCAAAGTCGAGCTCTACGGCTCACTCGGCGCCACCGGTAAAGGCCACGGCAGCGACAAGGCTGTGTTGCTGGGCCTGGAAGGCGAACACCCGGATACCGTGAACACCGAAACCGTCGCCGCCCGTCTGCAAGAGATTCGCGGCAATGGTCGCTTGAACCTGCTCGGCGAACACAGCATTGCGTTCAACGAGAAAGAACATTTGGCGATGATCCGCAAACCGTTGGCCTATCACCCCAACGGCATGATCTTTCGCGCCTTCGATGCCGCGGGCATACAAATCCGCAGCCGCGAGTACTACTCGGTCGGCGGTGGTTTTGTGGTCGATGAAGACGCCGCCGGCGCTGATCGCATCGTCGAAGACGCCACGCCACTGACCTTCCCGTTCAAAAGCGCCAAGGACTTGCTCGGTCACTGCGCCACCTACGGCTTGTCCATCAGCCAGGTGATGCTGACCAACGAAAGTGCCTGGCGCCCGGAAGCGGAAACCCGCGCCGGCCTGCTGAAAATCTGGCAAGTGATGCAGGATTGCGTCGACGCCGGTTGTCGTAACGAAGGCATCCTTCCTGGTGGTTTGAAGGTCAAACGCCGGGCGGCCGCGCTGCATCGACAACTGTGCAAAAACCCGGAATCGTCCCTGCGCGATCCGCTGTCGGTGCTGGACTGGGTCAACCTCTACGCCTTGGCGGTCAACGAAGAAAACGCCAACGGCGGGCGCGTGGTGACCGCGCCTACGAACGGTGCGGCAGGGATCGTCCCCGCTGTTTTGCATTACTACATGCGCTTCATCCCCGGCGCCAACGAAGACGGCGTCGTGCGTTTTCTGCTGACCGCCGCCGCGATCGGCATTCTCTATAAAGAAAACGCCTCGATTTCCGGCGCAGAAGTCGGCTGTCAGGGTGAAGTCGGCGTGGCGTGCTCCATGGCCGCCGGCGCCCTGTGCGAAGTTCTCGGCGGCACCGTACAGCAAGTGGAAAACGCCGCGGAAATCGGCATGGAACACAACCTCGGCCTGACCTGCGACCCGATTGGCGGGCTGGTGCAAGTGCCTTGCATCGAGCGCAACGCCATGGGCTCGGTCAAGGCGATCAATGCGGTGCGCATGGCCCTGCGCGGCGACGGTCAGCACTTCGTCTCCCTCGACAAAGTCATCCGCACCATGCGCCAGACCGGCGCCGACATGAAAAGCAAATACAAGGAAACCGCCCGTGGCGGTTTGGCGGTCAACATTATCGAGTGCTGATGCTTACGCGCATCTGCACACTTTTTCAGGAGCTGAATATGTCCACCGAACAACTGTCGAAAACCCCGCTGCACGCACTGCACATCGAACTCGGCGCCCGCATGGTGCCGTTTGCCGGCTACGACATGCCGGTGCAATACCCGCTCGGAGTGATGAAAGAACACCAGCACACCCGTGATCAGGCCGGGCTGTTCGATGTCTCGCACATGGGCCAGATCCGCCTGACCGGCGCCAATGCCGCCAAGGCGCTGGAAAGCCTGGTGCCGGTGGACATCATCGACCTGCCGGTGGGCATGCAGCGTTACGCGATGTTCACCAACGAGACCGGCGGCATCCTCGACGACCTGATGGTCGCCAACCTGGGTAACGACGAACTGTTCCTGGTGGTCAACGCCGCCTGCAAGGACCAGGACCTGGCGCATCTGCGCAAACACATCGGCGACCAGTGCACGATCGAGCCGCTGTTTGAAGAACGCGCCCTGCTGGCGCTGCAAGGTCCGGCTGCCGTCACCGTACTCGCGCGCCTGGCACCTGAAGTGGCGAAGATGACCTTCATGCAATTCGCCCGCGTAAAACTGCTGGGTGTGGACTGCTTTGTCAGCCGTTCGGGTTACACCGGTGAAGACGGTTACGAAATCTCCGTGCCGGCCGCCGATACCGAAGCCCTGGCTCGCGCCCTGCTGGCCGAACCTGAAGTGGCGGCCATCGGCCTTGGCGCTCGTGACTCACTGCGCCTGGAAGCCGGCCTGTGCCTCTACGGCCACGACATGAACACCGAGACCACCCCGATCGAAGCCAGCCTGCTGTGGGCCATCTCCAAGCCTCGTCGCGCTGATGGCGCACGTGCCGGCGGCTTCCCTGGCGCAGAAACCGTGTTCGGACAGCAACAAGCCGGTGTCAGCCGCAAGCGCGTTGGCCTGTTGCCTCAGGAACGCACGCCGGTGCGCGAAGGTGCAGAGATCGTCAATGAAGCAGGCGACATCATTGGCGCGGTTTGCAGCGGTGGCTTCGGTCCGACCTTGGGCGGCCCCTTGGCGATGGGTTACGTCGACAGTGCTTATATCGCTCTCGATACGCCGGTATGGGCGATTGTTCGTGGGAAAAAGGTGCCTTTGCTTGTAAGCAAAATGCCATTTGTTCCACAACGCTACTACCGCGGCTGATTGACTGTTTCTATAAGTAACGCGGTTGCGTTAACAGCGCACTAATGTGTAACGCAACCGCCATAAAACAGTGCACCACTTTACCTGTCAGCTTCGTTTATGAACGTTGCTTATAACGATCGAAAACAATTGAACACGGCGATTGCATAAGCCAACACTAGTTGCGGCATAAACGCCCCGACGCGAGCAAATCCGGGCCCTCCACAGGGCTTGTTTTTTCTCCCGTAGTTGGCGTAGAGTTTGTTCACTGTGTTTGCATGGGTCGCTTGGAATCGTGACCTGGGCAGTAGCCTACAAGTTAGCTACATCCCGTTCGACGTCTTCTTACTCTCCTGCAACCAGCCCCAGTACTCTTTCACAAGAAGGAGGCTGTCATTAATTTTTGCGTCAAAGGAAATAAGAAATGTCCCAACGTCAGAGCGGTACCGTCAAGTGGTTTAACGACGAGAAAGGTTTTGGTTTTATCACTCCAGAAAGCGGTCCGGATCTGTTCGTGCATTTCCGCGCTATTCAGGGCAACGGCTTCAAGAGCCTGAAAGAAGGCCAGAAAGTGACTTTCGTTGCTGTGCAAGGCCAGAAAGGCATGCAGGCTGACGAAGTACAAGCAGAAGCCTGATCTTCTGTAACGAAAAAGCCCCTGATGCTGACATCAGGGGCTTTTTTGTGCGCGTAAATCCGTAAAATGGCTTCTTTTTTCCGTCCAGAGGCTGCCATGTCGAAACACCTGCTCAACCCCCAGGGCGACTTTCCCGCCGCCACCCTGGGCCGTCGCCTGGCAGCGATGTTCTATGACTTCTTGTTGTGTACCGCCCTGCTGATCGTCACCAGCGGCATTTACAAGATGATCCAGATGGCGATCATCGGCGAAGACAAGATGCGCACCCTGACCGAAGCCGGCGCGCTGGACGGCGATCCACTGCTATCAACGGTGCTGCTGTTTGTATTGTTCGGCTTCTTCGCCAAGTTCTGGACCTGGTCCGGCCAGACCCTGGGTATGCAGGTCTGGTGCATACGCGTGCAAAACGCCGACGGCTCATCCATCAGCCTGTGGCAGGCGTTGCTGCGCTTTGTGGTGTCGATCGCGTCCTTGCTGTGCGTCGGCCTGGGTTTCTTCTGGTCGCTGTTTGATAAACAGAAACGCAGCTGGCATGACATCTACTCCAATACCCAGCTTGTGCGGATTCCAAAGAAAACCAAGTAATCCAGCAGATGCAAAAACGCCCCAATCAAATCGGGGCGTTTTTTTTGGCTCACTGTCGGCGAATCAGGCGTTGCCGGCCAATTTCATCCGCGCCGCCTGGGTGAAGTCGAGCATGCGCTTGAGCGGCCGAATCGCTTGCGGAATCAGCGCTGGATCGACAAAGATCTCGTTAGTCCCTTCCTTCAAGCTCTTCAGCGTGCGCTCAAGGGTATTCATCGCCATCCACGGGCAATGTGCGCAACTGCGGCATGCTGCGCCGTTACCGGCCGTTGGTGCTTCGATGAAGACCTTGTCCGGGCACAGCTGCTGCATCTTGTAGAAGATGCCGCGATCAGTGGCGACGATAAAGGTCTTGTTTGGCAGGCTCTGCGCTGCCGCAATCAACTGACTGGTGGAGCCGACGGCATCCGCCAACTCGATCACCGACGTCGGCGACTCTGGGTGCACCAGAATCGCTGCGTCAGGGTACAGCGCCTTCATGTCTTCGAGTTGCTTGGACTTGAACTCTTCGTGAACGATGCAGGCACCGTCCCACAGCAGCATGTCTGCACCGGTCTGGCGCTGGATGTAGGTGCCCAGGTGTTTGTCCGGGCCCCAGATGATGGTTTCGCCGTTATCCATCAGGCTTTCGACGATCTCCAGCGCACAGCTTGAAGTCACCACCCAATCCGCCCGGGCTTTGACCGCCGCCGACGTGTTGGCATAAACCACCACGGTACGTTCCGGATGCTGATCGCAGAACGCCGAGAACTCGTCCACCGGGCAACCCAGGTCCAGCGAGCAGGTCGCTTCCAGGGTCGGCATCAGGATGCGTTTTTCAGGGTTGAGGATTTTGGCGGTCTCGCCCATGAACTTCACACCGGCGACCACCACGGTCTTGGCCGGGTGAGCACTGCCGAAGCGAGCCATCTCCAGCGAGTCGGAGACGCAACCACCGGTTTCTTCGGCCAGGGCCTGAATGACCGGATCGCAATAGAAGTGAGCAACCAGCACCGCGTTCTGAGCCTTGAGCTCGGCAGCGATGGCGGCACGGTAATAGGCCTCTTCCTCGGCAGTCAGCGGCTTGGGCTGTTTGGCGTCGAGGTGGGCTTGAACCAGAAGGCGTTCGGAAATCTGCGTCATGTTCGCAAGACCTGCAGGCGCTTTCGCGCGAAAGTCGAGTATACACCCGGCTCCGACCCCTTCAGGGTACCGCCGGGAAAGTGAGTATCATCAGGCACGGACAACGTTGAAGCTGCGCAAGGCTACAGAATATCCCGTGGATGCAAAAGATGATTCTGACCTGCGTCACGGGCTGCAGCCCGGAACCGGGCAAGCTCAAATCGCGAGCAAAAAAAAATCCGGAAATCCTCACTTGCGTGGGCCTTCCAGACTTTTAAAACTGCTACAAAAATGGTGGGTCGTGTGGGATTCGAACCTACGACCAATTGGTTAAAAGCCAACTGCTCTACCAACTGAGCTAACGACCCGCTGTGTGGTGGCGCGTATAATACTGATTTTTAAGGACTATTCAACACCTAATTTGAAATAAATCAAAAATAAGGTGTTGGGTCGCTGATTCCGGCCGCCGCGAAGCCTTCTGCACGCAGGCGGCAGCTGTCGCATTTGCCGCATGCACGGCCGTTATCGTCGGCCTGATAGCAGGAAACAGTCAGCCCGTAATCAACACCCAGCTTCACGCCTGCCTGGACGATCTGTGCCTTGCTCAGGTTCTGCAGTGGCGCCTGAATACGGAAACCATTGCCTTCTACACCGGCCTTGGTCGCCAGATTGGCCATGCGCTCGAAGGACTCGATGAACTCGGGACGGCAGTCCGGGTAACCGGAGTAATCCACCGCGTTGACACCGATGAAGATGTCGCGGGCACCGAGCACTTCAGCCCAGCCCAACGCCAGCGACAGGAATACCGTGTTGCGCGCCGGCACGTAAGTGACTGGAATGCCCTCCCCCAGCTCCTCCGGAATGTCGATGCTGCTGTCAGTCAGTGCGGAGCCGCCCATACCGTTCAGGTTGAGACCGATCACCTTATGCTCGACCACACCCAGGTCACGGGCAACGCGTGCAGCGGCGTGCAACTCTGCTTGAGACCGCTGACCGTAATCGAAGCTCATGGTGTAGCAGCTGTAACCTTCAGCACGAGCCATCGCCACGACGGTCGCCGAGTCGAGGCCGCCGGACAGCAAGATGACTGCACGTTTTTCTGTAGTGTTCAGTTGTTCAGTCATTTCAGCGCCCCGGCTCGTCATTCCACAGATATTTATGCAACTGCAATTGCAGACGCACTGGCAGGTTGTCCGCCACCACCCAGTCAGCCAGATCCCGAGCATTAAGGTCATGGTGACTTGGCGAGAACAGGACTTCACCCGCTCGCTGATCCAGACCGTACTGAATCAGCTTGGACACAGCCCAGTCGTAGTCTTCCCGCGAGCAGATGACAAACTTCACCTGATCGTTGCGCGTGAGCAGTTCGATGTTCTCGTAGCGGTTGCGGTGGGCTTCTTTCGAACCCGGGGTTTTCAGGTCGACGACGCGACTGACCCTAGGATCGACCGCCGAGATATCCAGGGCACCGCTGGTTTCCAGCGAGACCTCGTAACCGGCGTCACACAACTGTTTGAGCAATGGGATGGCGTTGGGTTGTGCCAGCGGCTCGCCGCCGGTGACACAGACGTAACGCGGACGAAAGCCGGCCACTTGCTCAAGAATGTCGTCGAGCGTGCGAATGGTGCCGCCAGTGAATGCATAAGCGCTGTCGCAGTATTGGCAACGCAATGGGCAACCGGTCAGGCGCACAAAAACAGTGGGCAGCCCGGCAGTCCGCGTTTCACCCTGCAACGAGTAGAAAACTTCGGTGATTCTCAATGTGTCTTGCATAGTCGCCACGGGCATAACAGCTAAACAGGCTGTCCGCCTCCGTCAGGCACTTCAAGGAACCCCGCCACCGCGTAGATCCCAAAAAGCGTGTTTCATAAAAAGGGCGTGAATTCTAACGAAAAAACCCGCGACAAGCGCGGGTTTCTTCAAAACGGGTCAAGCTGCCCTTACATTTTTTGCAGATCACGCTGGGCCAGCTGAGCGGCGGAAGTGCCCGGATATTGGGACACAACCTGTTGCAGAATGCCTTTGACCTTGTCGGGATGACCGAGGCGGCGTTCTACATCAGCGAGCTTGTACAGCGAATCAGGCACTTTTGGATGCTTGGGATACAGTTGCGAAACCTTGGCAAAAGCCTGACCTGCACCTTGCAGATCGCCTTTGGCCAAATTCACTTCGCCCAACCAGTACTGGGCATTACCCGCGTACTGACTGTTCGGGTACTTGCGCAGGAATGCGGCAAAAGCCTGGCTGGCCTTGTCGAAATCCTTGGCTTTGATCAGGTCGAAGGCTGCATCGTAATACAGTTTTTCCTTCGCCGGATCAGCCGGTTCGCTACCCGCGGCAGGTGCTTGAGCGGCTGCCGCTCCTGCGGCTGCGCCCGCTGCTGCACCGGGGGCATTCAAACTGCCACCGGTGGAAGAATTATCAGGAGTCGCGGCTGGTGCAACGCCGGTTCCTATGCGCCGATCAAGATCCTGATATCGCTCCAGGTTCTCTTGCTTCATGCGCGCTACATCATTTTGCAGAACTTCGATGATGCCTTGTTGGCGCGAGATCTGCTCCTGCATTGATTGCAGTTGGTTGAACAGCTCGCCCTGTGCCGAGACAGGGGCCGAAACCCCTCCCCCGGCATAGGCGCCGTTCGTACCGTAACCCGCAGGCGGATTACTAGTCCCGCTATTGTTATAGCCGGAGTCGTTATCGACCACAGGAACCGCAGCCCACACCGCAAGCGGTGCGAGGCTGAGAGCCAAAACAGTTACAGCACGACGGCACGTTCGCATGACGAATTACTTACGCAGTTCGACGCGACGGTTTTGAGCCCAGGACTGCTCGTCGTTGCCGGTAGCAACTGGACGCTCTTCGCCGTAGGAAACCAGTTCCAGCTGAGCTGGGGAAACACCTTGCAGTACCAGGTAACGCTGAACGGCTTTCGCACGACGCTCGCCCAGTGCCATGTTGTACTCACGAGTACCACGTTCGTCGGTGTTGCCTTCCAGAACAACGCGAGCGCCGTTTGCTTTCAGGTCCTTGGCGTGAACGTCCAGAGCGCGCATGGCTTCTGGCTTCAGGTCCGAACTGTCGTATTCGAAGTAGAAAGTGGTGATTGCGCGCAGAGCAGCTTCTTCGCTCAGGGAGCCGTCAACTGCGCCAGTGTTTGCGCCGTAACCAGCGTTTGGATCTACAGCGCCTTCACCGGCATTGTCGCCGCCTTTGGACGAGCAACCTACAGCTACAGCCATGGCCAGAGCCAGCGCAGCAAATTTACCAAACTTCAGCATTTCCATCGTGAAACTCCTAATGAACCCCAATGTGTTAAGTACAACGTGTAGCGCCGCGTCAGTTCAGGTAAGGGGACCAGGAAGGTTCTCTGACTTCGCCTTGTGCGGTAGGAAGCGGGAGCCTTACGCGTCCATTAATGGACACGAGCATCAAGACTCCCCGGCCCTGCTGGCGGGTGGCGTAGATTACCATGGTGCCGTTGGGCGCAACAGTAGGCGACTCGTCCAGAGTGCTATCAGTGAGGATTTTTACGCTTCCGCGCTGCAAATCCTGGGCCGCCACCTTGAAATTAGTGAAACCTTCCTGACGATGGATCATCACCAGGGTCTTTTCGTCAGCCGAAAGCTTAGGGTTGGCGTTGTAGTTACCGATAAAGGTCACACGTTCCGCACCACCACCGCCTGCGCTGGTTTTGTAGATCTGCGGCTTGCCGCCACGGTCAGAGGTGAAATAGATGGTCGAACCATCTTTACCCCAGAACGGTTCAGTGTTGATGCCAGGACCGTTAGTGACACGCGTGATCTGACGCGAACCCAGGTTCATCACGTAGATGTCCGGGTTGCCGTCTTTCGACAGTACGAATGCCAGGCGATTGCCATCAGGCGACCATGCTGGCGCGCCATTCAGGCCTTCGAAGTTGGTGATCTGCTCACGGCGACCGGTGTCGATGTTCTGCATGAAGATACGCGGACGCTTCTGCTCGAACGACACATAAGCGATGCGCTTGCCGTCCGGTGCGAAACGCGGCGACAGGATCGGCTCGCGCGATTGCAGCAGGGTCACGGCACGGGCACCGTCATAGTCCGAACGTTGCAGCGTGTAGCGAGTGTTCTTCTCGGAGAAACGCTCAGCCGTCACGTACAGCAGACGAGTCGAGAACGCACCTTTGATACCGGTGAGTTTTTCGAACGACTGGTCCGCAATGTAGTGCGACATGTCGCGCAGTTGATCGACGCTACCCGACACGCTGCCGGTCAGCACTTGCTGCTCGGTGGCGACGTTGAACAGTGCATATTGGACCTGCAGGCGACCGCCCGCAGGAGCAATGCTGCCGACCATGACGTACTGGGCGCCCAGCGCCTTGAAGTCACGGAAGATGATTTCGCTGGCCTGGCTTGGCTGGCTGATCATGTTCTGTTTTGGAATCGGCGAGTAGTAACCCGAGTTGCGCAGGTCGTTACCGATGATTTCGGCCATGTCGTCCGGCAGCACGCTGCCGCCCTGGTTGCCAAACGGAACGACTGCGATCGGGGTGGCCCGATCACTGCCGCTGGTGACCAGAATGTTTTTTTCATCGGCTGCCGCTATCCCTGCCATGCAGCAGATAACGACAAGCATTCCTCGAAGAAGGTTTCTCACAAGGCTAGATCCTCAGGTGTGAATGTCATCTTGAATGAACGATACGGAGCGAAATCGCTCGGCTTCATTCCCTGCATTTCTGTCAAACGTCCAATATTCTTCACCGCTGCTACAGCCGAAGCGTCGAACGGACCATCGCCACTGGACTTGGCCACGCCGACCGAAGTCACCGTACCGTCCGGCAACATGCCGATTTGCAACACGACCGTCATGCCTTTGCGGGCCGAAGGTGGACGAGCCCAGCCTTCCGCTGCACGAGCACGGATCAGATCATCGAAACTACCGGCGACTTCGTCACCCTGCTCATCCGCCAAGGCCTGCTGACGCTGCGGCGTGTCGGAAAGCAAATCTGCCAGGGCCTGAGCCTTTTTGTCTTCGGCGGATTTACGTGCCGCTTCCTGCGATTTTTTCTTCGCAGCATCGGCAGCAGCTTTCTTCTTCGCGTCTTCCGCGACTTTCTTCTTCGCGTCTTCAGCTTCAGATTTCTTCTTGGCGTCTTCCGCGGCTTTCTTCTTCGCGTCTTCGACGATCTTTTTCTTCGCTTCTTCAGCGGCCGCTTTCTTGGCCTCTTCTTCAGCTGCTTTCTTGGCTTCTTCTTCAGACTTCTTCTTGGCTATATCAGCCAATTGTTTCTCTTCGGCCTTTTTGGCTTCGGCGGTCTTCTTCGCTTCATCGGCTTTCTTGGCTTCATCAGCCTTTTTAGCCTCTTCCGCTTTCTTCGTCTCGTCGGCCTTTTTGGATTCTTCGGCTTTTTGAGCCGCATCTTCCTTCTTTTGTTCCGCGGCTTTGATCGCTTCCTGCTCGATCTTCTTCTGTTCCATCTGTTCGACTTCGGTCTGGCGCGCAGCAGATTTCTGCGCCTCACCCGCAATCTTCTGATTGGTCTGGGTGGTCGCCCGACTTTTCGATTTCAGCTGGTACAGGGTCGCCTGCACGATCGGCTTGGCCGGCGGCAGTTCGGGCGTGAAGGCGAAACTGACAAACAGCATGCCGAAAACCAGCACGTGCAAGACAAGCGCCCAGACACTAGGCCAGAAGTAGCTTTCCGAGGCGGACGGCTCTCGCATTTGCTGCATCAGGGTGCCTCGGTAATCAAGCCAACATTACCGACCCCGGCTTTCTGCAACCCGCCCATGGCCCCCATGACGGAACCGTAGTCGACGGTCTTGTCGCCGCGGATGAACACCTGGGTACGCTTGCCACCTTCAGTGCCGGCGCGAATGATTTTGGTCACGGCGTCAGTCATCTGCGGCAAGGTCATGGCCTTGTCCTGTTGCTTTTCAGTGTCGACTTCGCTGCCAAGATTCCAGTAGTAGGTCTTGTCAGCCTTGATCGAAATGGTCAGGACCTGGGTGTTGTTGTCCTGCGGCAAGGCTTCACTGGAAACCTTGGGCAGATCAACTTTCACGCCCTGATTGAGCATCGGTGCGGTCACCATGAAGATGACCAGCAGCACCAACATCACGTCGATGTAAGGCACCACGTTCATCTCGGCAACCGGCTTGCGCTTTTTGCGAGCTCGAGCGATTAAAGCCATTGGAAATTACCTGCTTATTCTTCGCTGGTGTGCACTTTGCGGTGCAGGATCGCCTGGAATTCATCGGCGAAGGTGTAGTAACGGCCCAGCAGGGTTTCACTGCGAGCAGCAAAACGGTTGTAAGCGATAACGGCCGGGATGGCGGCGAACAGACCGATCGCGGTTGCAATCAGTGCCTCGGCAATACCTGGAGCCACAGTGGCCAGGGTTGCTTGCTGGGCAGTTGCCAGACCACGGAAGGAGTTCATGATCCCCCAGACGGTACCGAACAGACCGATGTACGGGCTGACAGAACCTACGGTCGCAAGGAACGGCAGGCTCTGCTCGAGCTTTTCTTCTTCGCGGGAAATGGCGACGCGCATGGCACGGGCCACGCCTTCCATGACCGCTTCCGGGTCAACGCCTGGCTGCTGGCGCAGACGGGAGAATTCCTTGAAACCGGCACGGAAGATCTGCTCTACGCCCGAATCCGGATCAGGGTTGCTGCCGGCCTGACGGTAGAGTTTGGACAGGTCGATACCCGACCAGAAGCGCTCTTCAAAGCTCTCCAGGGCACGTCGACCGGCGCGCAGCAGGTTGCTGCGCTGAAAGATCATGATCCATGAGGTCACCGATGCGGCTACCAGGATCAGCATTACCAGTTGCACCACGATACTGGCATTGCTGACCAGGCTCCACATGGAGGAATGGTCGACGACGTTAGCTTCCACGCTTTATCTCCTGCTTTGAGTGTGTACCCGCGCCGCTCACGTCGGCAAAGGCCGCACGTAGAGCTTCGGGAATGGCCCGGGGTTTTAAACTTTCAGTGCGCACACAGGCCACCAGAAACTGCCCTTCGCAGAGCAGCGCATTATCCGTGGCTCGCCTGACCTGCTGTTTGAAGCGCAGGCTGACACGGTTCAATTCGATTACTTCAGCGCTTACCAGCAGTTCGTCATCCAGTCGCGCCGGCGCGTGGTAGCGCGCTTCGCTGGAATGCACGACGAACAACAGGTCCTCGCCTGCAAGCTGGGATTGGGCAAAGCCCAGCTCCCGGAGCCGCTCGGTTCGAGCCCGTTCCATAAACTTGAGGTAATTGACGTAATACACGATGCCGCCCGCATCGGTGTCCTCGTAATAAACGCGACAACGAAGTGCGAAAGGCTCAAGCCCGTTTTGCGCGCGCATACTCTAGTGCTTACTCCTCAGGTTGCCAATCCGGCCAGGCAACTGTTTTTCATTGATTCACGGCTTTCTGGCGAAAGTACGGTCCTGAGACCGCACAAACCCCGAATAAATCAGCGCGCAAAGGTTATTAATCGTCCACGGCATCGAGGAACTCGTCTACCACGGGCATCTCGCCCAATCGTGACGGAATGTTTAAACCGAAGTGCAGGTACGCATGCCGGGTCACCACCCGCCCCCGCGGCGTACGCATGATGTAGCCCTGCTGGATCAGGTACGGCTCCAGCACGTCTTCAATGGTGTGGCGCTCTTCACTGATGGCTGCGGCGAGGCTATCGACCCCGACCGGCCCACCGTCGAACTTCTCGATCATGGTCAACAACAGACGTCGATCCTGGTGATCGAAGCCGCGCTCGTCGACATCCAGCAGGTTCAATGCCAGGTCGGCGATCGGCTTGGTGATGTGGCCCTTGGCGCGAACTTCGGCAAAATCCCGAACCCGGCGCAGCAAGCGGTTGGCGATCCGCGGCGTACCACGGGCACGGCGGGCGATTTCGAAAGCACCTTCCGGGTCCAGGGGCAAGCCGAGGATATTCGCCGAGCGACTGACAATCGTTGCCAGGTCGGCGGTGTTGTAGAACTCCAGGCGCTGGACGATGCCGAAACGGTCGCGCAGCGGATTGGTCAGCATCCCCGCCCGCGTCGTCGCACCGACCAGGGTGAACGGCGGCAGATCAAGCTTGATCGAGCGCGCGGCCGGCCCTTCGCCGATCATGATGTCGAGCTGGAAATCTTCCATGGCCGGGTACAGCACTTCTTCGACGATCGGCGAGAGCCGATGGATTTCGTCGATGAACAGCACGTCGTGTGGCTCAAGATTGGTCAGCAGCGCAGCCAGATCACCCGGACGCTCAAGCACCGGGCCCGAAGTACTCTTGATCGAAACCCCCATTTCCTGGGCGATGATGTTGGCCAGGGTGGTTTTACCCAGACCCGGCGGACCGAAAATCAGCGTGTGGTCCAGGGATTCATTGCGCCCACGGGCAGCCTGGATGAACAACTCCATTTGCTCGCGAACGGTCGGCTGGCCAATGTATTCGGCCAGGCTGACAGGACGAATCGCCCGATCCTGGACTTCCTCGCGGTCACGAGGGCCAGGTGTGGCGGTAATCAGACGATCAGCTTCAATCACTTAGATCATTCCCTTCAGGGCACGACGAATCATGTCTTCACTGCTCAAACCTTTCTCCTTGATCGCAGAAATCGCCTTGCTGGCTTCCTGCGGCTTGTAGCCCAGGGAGATCAGCGCGCTGACCGCGTCATTTTCGGCGGTGGCGACCGGCGTCGTATCTGGCCCACCCGGCTGGTTTGGTACCAACGCGAACATCGCCGGTACAGTCTCCCACGCCTTGAAGCGATCCTTGAGTTCCACCAGCAAACGCTCGGCAGTCTTCTTGCCCACGCCCGGCACCTTGGTCAGTGCCGAGGTGTCCTGGGACTGTACGCAGCGGACCAGTTCATCGACTTCCAGGCTCGACATCAGGGCCAGGGCCAGTTTCGGCCCTACACCATTGAGACGGATCAACTCGCGAAAAAAGTCTCGCTCGCGCTTGCCGAAGAAGCCATAGAGTAACTGCGCGTCTTCGCGTACGACCAAATGGGTGTGCAAGGTCAGCGGTTCACCGACCGACGGCAAGCGATACAGCGTGGTCATGGGCACTTCCAGCTCATACCCCAGACCGTTTACATCCAGAATCAGGTGCGGCGGCTGTTTCTCAGCCAGTGTGCCGCGCAAGCGTCCAATCACGTTTCAGATCCTTGAGCGTTGGCCAGATCAGTGCTGGCGACTGACAGAACAAGGGTTTACGCCGACGACACAGGCGCAAAACCCTCGTTCCATAAAAAATGATTGCTGATGCTATCAGAGACGCAGGCGCCCGCCACGACTGCGTGCCGTACCCAAGCCATGGGGTAACAGGCTGGAACGGGTGTGAGCATGGCAAATGGCAATGGCCAGGGCGTCCGAGGCATCAATTTGCGGTTTGCTGGTCAGTTTCAACATGTGCATGACCATCATTTGCACCTGTTCTTTATTCGCCGCGCCGGTCCCGGTCACCGCCTGCTTGACCTGGGTCGCGGTGTACTCAGCGATTTCCAGGCTTTCTTCAGCGCCGGCGACGATGGCTGCGCCGCGGGCCTGGCCAAGTTTCAGCGCAGAATCGGCGTTGCGCGCCATGAAGACCTTTTCGATGCCCATGGTCACCGGGCCGTAGGTCTGGATGACTTCGCGCACGCCACGATAGACGATTTGCAGACGTTCATGCAGCTCGCCGGAACCTGTGCGAATGCAGCCCGACGCCACATACACGCAACCACGCCCGGTATCACGCACCACGCCATAACCGGTAATGCGCGAACCGGGGTCGATACCAAGAATTAAAGTCATAACGCCTGCGGATCAAGTAAAAGCACGATATTCAATACAACGAATAACAAATGTGGGAGCGGGCTTGCTCGCGAATACGGTTTCACATTCAGCAACTATGTTGCCTAAAAATCCGCATTCGCGAGCAAGCCCGCTCCCACATTGAATATTAGTTGCCCTTAACCGAGCTGTGCGGCCACCGACTCTGGAATGTCGGCGTTGGAATAGACGTTCTGCACGTCATCCAGGTCTTCAAGCATGTCGATCAGCTTGAGAACCTTCTCGGCGCCTTCCAGATCCAGTTCGGCACTGGTCGTCGGCAGCATCACGATTTCCGCGTCATCACCTTTGAAACCGGCCGCTTCCAGCGCGTTACGCACCGAGTAGAAACCGGCGAACGAGGTGAATACGTCGATGGAGCCGTCTTCGTGGGTCACCACGTCATCGGCATCGGCCTCCATCGCCGCTTCCATCAGCGCATCTTCATCGACGCCCGGTGCGAAGGAAATCTGCCCCTTGCGCTCGAACAGATAGGCCACCGAACCGTCTGTACCGAGGTTGCCGCCGCACTTGCTGAACGCGTGGCGAACAGCGGCGGCGGTGCGATTGCGGTTGTCGGTCATGCACTCGACCATCACCGCCACGCCGCCCGGGCCGTAGCCTTCGTAGCTCAGCTCGACCATGTCGTCGGTATCGGCAGCACCGGCGCCGCGGGCGACTGCGCGATCAATAATGTCGCGGCTCATGTTCGCACCGAGGGCCTTGTCCAGCGCCAGACGCAAACGCGGGTTGGAACCCGGATCACCACCGCCCTGACGGGCAGCAACGGTCAGTTCACGAATCCACTTGGTGAAAATCTTGCCCTTCTTGGCATCCTGACGTTCTTTGCGGTGCTTGATGTTCGCCCACTTGGAATGACCCGCCATATCTCGCTCCGAATTCTCTTTGAAACATTGCCCGCCACGCCATGACGCGCCAGCCGGCAAATAAAAATCTCGACCACTCTATAAAGAAAGGGCGCATCCGAAGATGCGCCCTTCTGGTCAGCCTTACTCAGCTTTAGGCGTTTCGCGCAGACGAATGTGCAGTTCGCGCAATGCCTTGGCATCTACCACACCCGGCGCCTGAGTCATGACGCAAGCGGCGCTCTGGGTTTTCGGGAAGGCGATCACTTCACGGATCGACTGGGCACCGGTCATCAGCATCACCAGACGGTCCAGACCGAAGGCCAGGCCACCGTGCGGCGGCGCGCCGTATTTCAGGGCGTCGAGCAGGAAGCCGAATTTCTCTTCCTGTTCCGCCTCACTGATACCCAGCAGACGGAACACCGACTGTTGCATTTCCTTGCGGTGGATACGGATCGAACCGCCACCCAGCTCAGTGCCGTTCAGTACCATGTCGTAGGCACGGGACAGAGCAGTCGCCGGGTTGGCTTCCAGTTCTTGCGGGGTGCACTTCGGCGCGGTGAACGGGTGGTGCAAGGCGGTGAAGCTGCCGTCGTCGTTCTCTTCGAACATCGGGAAGTCGACAACCCACATCGGTGCCCACTCGCAGGTCAGCAGGTTCAGATCGTTACCGACCTTGATCCGCAGCGCGCCCAGGGCTTCGCTGACGATCTTGGCTTTGTCGGCACCGAAGAACACGAGGTCGCCGTCAACCGCGCCAACGCGATCAAGGATCACATTGAGGTTGGCTTCAGGGATGTTCTTGACGATCGGCGATTGCAGACCTTCAACGCCTTTGGCGCGCTCGTTGACCTTGATGTACGCCAGGCCCTTGGCACCGTAGATGCCGACGAACTTGGTGTAGTCGTCGATCTGCTTGCGCGGCATGCTTGCCGCGCCTGGAACGCGCAGAGCGGCAACGCGGCATTTCGGGTCGTTGGCAGGGCCACTGAACACCTTGAAGTCGACTTCTTTCAGTTGATCGGCAACGTCAACCAGTTCCAGCGGGTTACGCAGGTCCGGCTTGTCGGAACCGTAACGACGCATGGCCTCTTCGAAGGTCATGTGCGGGAAGTCGCCGAATTCCAGATCCAGCACTTCCTTGAACAGGTTGCGGATCATTTGTTCGGTGATGCCCATGATCTCTTTTTCATCGAGGAAGCTGGTCTCGATGTCGATCTGGGTGAATTCCGGCTGACGGTCGGCGCGCAGATCTTCGTCGCGGAAGCACTTGGCGATCTGGTAGTAACGGTCGAAGCCGGCGACCATCAGCAGCTGCTTGAACAGTTGTGGCGATTGCGGCAAGGCGAAGAAGCTACCTGCGTGAGTACGGCTCGGCACCAGGTAGTCGCGAGCGCCTTCTGGCGTGGCGCGGGTCAGAATCGGCGTCTCGACATCGAGGAAGCCGTTCTCGTCCAGGAAGCGACGGATGCTGGTGGTCATGCGCGAACGCAGACGCAGCTTCTCGAGCATTTCCGGACGACGCAGGTCGATGAAGCGATAACGCAGGCGGGTTTCTTCGCCGACGTCGGAGAACTCGTTGAGCGGGAACGGCGGGGTTTCCGCTTCGTTCAATACTTCCAGCTCGTAGCCCAGCACTTCGATCATGCCCGACGCCATGTTGGCGTTGCCGGCACCGGCCGGACGCAGGCGAACCTTGCCGGTGACCTTGACCACGTACTCGCTGCGCACACGATCGGCGGCGGCGAAGGTTTCAGCGCGGTCCGGGTCGAACACCACCTGGGCCAGACCGTCACGATCACGGATATCGAGGAAAATCACCCCACCGTGGTCACGGCGACGGTGAACCCATCCGCAAAGGGTAATTTCCTGGCCTTCCAGGCTTTCGTTCAGTTGGCCGCAATAATGGCTGCGCATCATGGTAGTGGTTTCGCTTCTCGTAATTCGAAATTCGGTTGGAGACCTTGCTCATATCCTGCCCTTGTGAAAGGCGCCAGATGATGCAAGAGCTCGCACGTGTCGTTCAACTCAGGTTCAAGACCCTAGTCAGCTTTGTCGCCGCCGGCCAGATTCTTCTTGGAACCGGTCTTGAAATCGGTTTCGTACCAGCCGGTGCCGCTAAGGCGGAAGCCCGGCATGGACAGCATCTTCTTAAGCTCTGGCGCCTGGCAGGCAGGGCAGTCGACCAGCGGTGCTGCGCTGATCTTTTGAATGGCTTCCAACTGATGACCACAGGAAGCACATTGATAGTCGTACATCGGCATGGGGGTTGTCTCGGCGATCAGATTGCTACCGCACACGCTGGGTTTTGCGGCAAAGAGCGGGATTATATCCATTAAATGCAGCCTGTGCAGCCGTAAGACTGCACAGACCGACACTCTACCCATTCCACCCCTGTGGCTAAGGCATGGCGACGCAGCCGCCTTCCTTCAGGCTGTGCACGACGCACACAACCCGCACCAGCCCGGTGAAGTTCTTGACCCCGCCGTGACGTAAATGCACCTCGCGGTCCACATGGGACAACAGCGCACTGACCGTACAGCAGTTGACCTTGGCCATGTCACCCAAAATATCCCAATAGACCTGCTCAAGCCGCAAACAGGTTGCAAAACCATTCAACCGCACTGATCGGGATAAAGGCTGGGCCAGGCCCATATCAAATTCACTGACAAATGGATCGATCCTTATCTCCTTGACCGGACCGCCACCCCCCTCGCTTCGCCTGTCTTCGTAATCCATATCGTTGACACTCCTTTGCCATCCTTGCTTTTTTATATGAGCAACAAGCTGTTTCTCTATAAAAGCGCAGGCGCAAAGTTATATCCAGATGACTTTATGACCATCAACGTAGGATAAGCCAACAACTGAAGGGCGATCATGGAGACCGTCCTACTCCAGATAATTTCCTACACGCCTGGGCGTAATATCATTCGACAGAAAGACATTTAAAGTCACGAGAAGACAGGGCGCGCAGCATCCACGCGGTTTTCTCGTGGACTTGCATACGCTGGGTCAGGCAGCCCGGAATTCTCCAGCTACCTGCGACAAATCGACCCTCACAGCACCGCTGGACTGCCTGATTTGAGTAGCCGCAGGCTTTGCTGTTAAATAGGCAGTGTGTCGCTACCGCCTATTTTCCGGGGGCTGCGCATAGGCTGGTACCGGGTACGTGTCCAACGCCTCTTATTGTTCTGAAGCGAACCGTGCTCAATCAGCTCTTCCTTGTGATCCGTCTTAACGTGAGTTACTCAAAATGTTGAAAATTGTCCACCTGCTAATGGGCGCAGCAGCCTTGCTGTTGTCCTTCATCCCTAGCCTGCGATCCGAAGCCGTACCTTACCTGCAACAACCTGATGCGCTGTACCTGGCCTTTTTCGGCCTGCTCAACCTCACCCTCGCTCCTGTTATCCCTTACTGGAACAAAGGCCCGCGTCATCAACTGCAAAACCTGGTCAGCGCCCTGCTGGTTCTGGCCGTCGTCCTGCAAACCCTGACGCTGATCGCGCCGATGCCTGTCATTGCCGGTCAACCTGCTGTTCTGTTCAGCCTGGTCGCTGCCCTGATTGCCGTTTTTCTGCACCTGGCCATCAGTTTCTACAAATCTTCACCGGCCGCCGCCTCGCCAAGCTATGACATGAGCAACCGCGATACCGGTACCGTAAAGTGGTTCAACACCTCTAAAGGCTTCGGCTTTATTTCCCGTGATTCCGGCGATGATATTTTCGTGCATTTCCGGGCCATTCGTGGCGAAGGTCATCGTGTTCTGGTCGAAGGCCAGCGTGTTGAGTTCTCTGTCATGAACCGTGACAAGGGCCTGCAAGCCGAAGATGTGATCGCCGCTCTGCCGCGTCGCTGATTCAAGGCTAAAAAAAACCGCGAACAGCCTGGCTGTTCGCGGTTTTTTGTTGCCCGTCTGCTGGTCACACTCAGTAGTGCGGCGGTGGCGCTTCTTCTTCAAACGTCTCGAATTGACCGGCCATTTCTTCTTGCCGCTTGAGCAATGCCGCCATTTGCAGTTGCAGGCGCTCAACCGCACGCTGCTGCGTCGCCAGCACATCACTCAATGCCTGGATTGTGTCATCCTGAAACGCCAGCTGGCTCTCCAGATCGGTAACGCGATCTTCCAGGCTCATGATTCAACCCTCCAGAAACGTAAAATCATCAGTCAATACCAGGCGCAACCGTTCGCGAATCAACGCGATCTGCTCTGAGTTATAAGGCTTGGCCGGGTGTTTACCCCAGACTGGCGCCGGCCAGGCGGCGTCCTCACGCTTGCGCACAATCACATGCATGTGCAACTGACTGACGACGTTACCCAGGGCCGCGACATTCAACTTGTCCGCGTCGAACGAGTCCTTGAGCATTTCCGCCAGTGCGGTCGTTTCCTGCCACAGCTGCTGTTGATCTGCGACATCCAACTGAAATATCTCACTGATATCGTCGCGACGTGGCACCAGAATGAACCAGGGGTAGTTCGAATCATTGGACAGCAGCAGCCGGCACAATGGGAAATCCCCGATCGGTAACGTGTCTTGTTGAAGTCGTGGATCTAAAGCGAACACTGCGCGCACTCCCGCCTGGTTATCATTTTCAGCTTAGCGTCCCTCCCGAGAGACGGCGCACCAAGCGACAGGACGGCAGCATACCTGCGAACGCCGCTGGCTTCACGACGAACCATTGTCGAAGCCACCCTGAGAAAACACAAACGACCGGTCGCGCGCCCCGACATGAGTCATTTTCGCGCAGGACGCACCATTACAGAACCGACGCCCACGCAAAAAGTACCGAACTGACTGATAAACAACGACGCGTTCGAATTTGGCAAACGGCCGCACTGTATGAATTCAGTACAGCGATTAAATTTTTTTGCACCAAAACCGCACAGTGCGTCTACGCTGAGTCGGTCAGGTATCCGCCATTTACTCACTGGCGGGGTGAACCGGTAACGTTTTGGGTTGTCACGCAGTCGACCACGAGGGTACAACACGATGCAAACCATGGCGTCAAGCCCGAACAAAACGTGCTTGAACACCCCGGTTTTATGAGGTTTTTACAGTGACAGGCAGGCTTTCAGAAAAAAAAACAGCAGGATTCTGATTTGTGCACGCTTGTTGCATTCACACCCACATCGCCTCTAAAGCGTCCGCTGGAAGTGGACGCCTTAAGGCAAATAAAAACAGTGGCAGGGTTGCCCGATGGAGATTCAAGCGTTTCACCAGGGACTCTTTTTACCGATGCTCAGGCCTTGGAAAACAACGTTAAAAGTTGTCAGTCCGCTTGCGTCGAGGCTGTAAATTTGCGACATCTACCAAGCCGTTTGCGACAGGGTCGTAAAGAAGCTGAAACGTTAGATGCGCAAGTATCGCCAACATGGTCGGCGTGATATAAGTTTGCGCCGACACAAAAAGAAAGAGCCGCCCAGATAATAAATCAGGTGGGACGGCAGTACTCTTCTAAAACCAAAGGAGCAAATCACGATGCGCGTGATGAAGTGGAGCATGATCGCACTGGCAGTTGCAGCAGCAGCCAGTACTCAGTTGGCAGTAGCCGCACCTTTCGTAAGCGACCAGGCAGAAGCCAAAGGTTTTGTTGAAGACAGCAAGCTCGACTTGCTGGTTCGCAACTACTACTACAACCGTAACAAGACCGACGGCGCAACCGACGACAAAGACTGGACCCAGGGCATTCAGGGCATGTTCAGCTCTGGCTACACCCAAGGTCTGATCGGTGTTGGCGTTGAAGCTTGGGGCCAACTGGCCATTAAGCTGGACGGTTCCGACAAATATGCAGGCACCGGTAACATGTCGGTGGACTCTGATGGCGAAGTCAACAACAGCCAGGGCAAAGCCGGCGCTGCCGCCAAGTTCCGCATCTCCAAGACCGAGCTGAAAGTCGGCGACATGCAGCCAAGCACCTCTCCGGTGTTCGCTGTTGGCGGTTCCCGTATCCTTCACCAAACTGCCAGCGGTATCCAACTGCAGAGCAGCGAAGTCAAAGACCTTGACCTCGAAGGCGGCCACTTCTACTCGGCGACCAGCCAGGACAGCAACGCCCGTGACGGCGACCTGTGGGCTACTTACGCTGGCGTGAAAGCCAACTCCATCGACTACTTCGGCGGCAAATATGGCGTTACCGACAACCTGAGCTTCTCGCTCTACGGTGCCAAGCTTGAAGACGTCTGGAACCAGTACTACGCCAACGCGAACTACACCCTCCCACTGGGTGGCGATCAGTCGCTGAACTTCGACGGCAACTACTACAACACCAAGGACACCGGTAACGCTAAAGCAGGCGAAATCAGCAACAACGCCTACTCCCTGGCTGCTGCTTTCTCGTTCCTGAAAGCGCATACCCTGACCCTGGGCTTCCAGAAAGTGAACGGCGATACCCCGTTCGACTACATCGGTGTGGGTAAAAACAACCGCGGTGGCGACTCGATCTTCCTCGCCAACTCCATCCAGTACTCTGACTTCAACGCCCCTGGCGAGAAGTCGGTACAAGCCCGTTACGACCTGAAAATGGCCGAATACGGCGTACCTGGTCTGAGCTTCATGACCCGTTACGTGAAAGGTTGGGACATCGACGGCACCAACACTCCAGCAGGCAGCGCTTACGCTGGTCTGTACGGTGCAGACGGCAAACACCACGAAACCAACGTGGAAGTTAAATACGTCGTTCAATCCGGCCCGGCTAAAGATCTGTCGTTCCGCATCCGTCAAGCATGGCACTCCGCCAATGCTGACGAAGGCGAAGGCGATATCTCTGAGTTCCGCCTGATCACCGACTACCCGCTCAACATTCTGTAATTGCAGAAAGTTAGTTCGCGGTAATCAAAAAAAGGCCCATCTTCGGATGGGCCTTTTTTCGTTGGCTACAAACAATGCGTTAAAACGATCAAATCCGTGAGGAACTTGCCTGACCAAAGAGTCAGACATGATCAAAAAACAATCACTGCACCGCAGACTCCTGAACCACACGAATCATCCGCTGTGGCAACGGAACATCAACACCGGCAGTTTTCAAACGATCACGGGACTGTTCGTTAAACATGAACATTACGTCCCAATAATCCGCAGTCTTTACCCAGACCCGAAGCGAAAGCGTGATTGAACTGTCACCCAGAGTAGAAACCACTGCTTGAGGTACCGGATCGGCCAATACGCGTGGATCTTTGGCCAGTTCCAACAACACTTCACGGGCCTTCTGCAAGTCCGCTTCGTAATCCACACCCACGTCGAACACTACTTTGCGCGTCGGTTGACGGTTAGTGTTGGTGATGATGCCGTTCGACAGGTTGCCGTTCGGCACGATGATGGTTTTGTTATCGCCGGTGCGCAGGACGGTGTGGAAGATCTGAATACTGTCGACAGTGCCGGCAACACCTTGAGCTTCGATCCAGTCACCAATGCGGAACGGGCGGAACAACAGAATCAGCACACCACCCGCGAAGTTCGCCAGGCTGCCCTGCAAGGCCAGGCCGATGGCCAGACCTGCCGCACCGATGGCCGCGACGAACGAAGTAGTTTCCACCCCGATCATCGATGCCACGCTGACGATCAGCAGAACCTTGAGAATGATGTTTGCCAGGCTACTGATGAACCCTTGCAGCGCGAGGTCGGCGTTACGCAGCGCCAGCAGGCCGCCGAGCTTTTGCGCCACCTTGTTGATCAGCCACCAGCCGATGGCCAGGGTGATCACCGCCAGCAGCACGCGGCTGCCGTATTCCATGATCATCGGAATCCAGGCTTGAGACGCCTTGACCAGGTTGTCCACTTCAGTATTCAAATCCATCTACATTCTCCTGGGTTAAGCACAATCCGGGTGGGAGCGAGACCGGCTCGCCGGCGAAGAGGGCCGGTCTCGCTCCCACAAGGTTCCCGCCTGAAAGGTCAGTCGCGGAAGTTGTTGAACTGCAGCGGCATATCGAAAGTCTTGGCGCGCAGGGCCGCGATGGCTTCCTGCAAGTCATCACGCTTCTTGCCGGTAATGCGCACCTGCTCACCCTGAATGGCAGCCTGAACCTTGAGCTTGGCGTCTTTGACATGAGCGACGATTTTCTTCGCCAGCTCTTTGTCGATGCCTTCCTTGAGGACCGCTTCCTGCTTCATCAGCTTGCCCGACGCATAGGCATCCTTGACTTCAAGGCACTGCACGTCGATTTTGCGCTTGACCAGGGCCAGCTTGAGGATCTCAATCATCGCTTCGAGCTGGAAATCGGCTTCAGCGGTCAGGTTGACGGTCAGGTCCTTTTCCTTGAACTCGAAGGTGCCTTTGCCTTTCAGGTCATAACGACGATCGAGTTCCTTGACGGCGTTCTCGACCGCGTTGGTGACTTCGTGTTTGTCCAGTTCGGATACCACGTCGAACGACGGCATGTAATCTCTCCAATAAAAGGGCATGCTCGATCACGATGGAGCACGCCTGGCTTGCGGTTAAAATCCGCGCTGATTATAACGGGTCTTTCCCATCATTCACTGCGAGCCTCCCATGCGCGCGATAAACAGAGCAAAAAGCTGATGTCCACCACCTGGCATGTTCTGGGCGCCGGCAGCCTTGGCACCTTATGGGCCACTCGACTGGCGCGGGCCGGCGTGCCGGTCAAGCTGATCGTGCGGGACGCTGCACGCTTAGAGGCGTATGAGGCGGCGGGTGGGTTAACGCTGGTCGAACACGGTAAAGCGCAGTGCTATCCGGTGCCCGCCGAGACACCCGACAGCGGTGAACCAATCAACCGCCTATTGGTGGCCTGCAAAGCCTACGATGCCGAGAAAGCCGTGGCCCAACTGGCACCGCGCCTGGCCCCCGACGCCGAGCTGATCCTGTTGCAGAACGGTCTTGGCAGCCAGGACGCCGTCGCCACGCAGGTGCCGCAGGCTCGCTGCATTTGTGCGTCGAGCACCGAAGGTGCCTTTCGCGATGGCGACTGGCGCGTGGTGTTCGCTGGCCACGGTTACACCTGGCTGGGGGATGCCGGGCATCCCGTGGCGCCGATCTGGCTGGATGACGTGAGCGCCGCCGGTATTCCCCACGAGTGGAGTACCGACATTCTGACCCGGCTGTGGCGAAAACTGGCGCTCAACTGTGCGATCAATCCGCTGACCGTGCTGCACGATTGCCGTAATGGCGGTTTACAGGAACACCACTGCGAAGTCGCCACCCTTTGCGTCGAATTGACCGAGTTGCTTGAGCGGTGCGGTCAGCCAGCAGCGGCCGAGGACCTTCAACAGGAAGTCGAACGGGTGATTCACGCGACCGCCGCCAACTACTCTTCGATGTACCAGGACGTCGCGAACCAGCGCCGAACCGAAATCAGCTATCTATTGGGTCATGCCTGCAAAGTCGCCGCGAGGCATCAGTTGAACCTGCCGCACCTCAATCAACTTGAGCAAAGGTTGATCACCCATCTGCACAGCCTTGGATTGCCCAGCGACTGAGCAGCGGCTACGCTGGCCACTTGTTCCTTTTCAGCGATGAACCTGATGCCATTGCGCCAGCGCCTTGAAAACCTTCCGGTCGGCCAGAAATTGCTGGCCGCCCTGCTGGTGCTGTTGACCACCGTCCTGCTGGTCGCCAACCTGACCTTTATCAGCGCCGCGTACTATATCTCCCAGGAAAGCATGGCACCTCAGGCCTTGCAGACCATCGGCCGCCTGGTGTCCAACCCCAGCCTGGTGTCCGAAGCCTTGCAGTCACCGCAAAGCGCCGAACGTCTGCTCAATGAACTCAACAGCTATTCACCGCTGCGCGCGGCGGCCCTTTATAACGGCAAGGGCGAGCGTCTGGCGCAGTTGCAGCATGGCGAAAATCTGAGCCTGCCGGAACGCTACCGGCACATCGAATCCTGGCAAGCCACCGAGTTTCGCAGCAATCAAGTGATCACCCTGCCCCGCCCCGGCACTGCGCCCGGCCACCTGTTACTGGTCGCCAGCAGCGAACTGCCGATGGCGTTCTACACCGGCACCCTCACCGCCAGCCTCGGGATTCTGATCTTCAGTGTGCTGTTGTGGCTGGTGATCGCCCGACAGATCAAACGCCTGATTACCCGGCCGATCCATCAGCTCGAAGAGTTGTCCCGGCAAGTGACCCGGGAAGAGAACTACGCCCTGCGCGCCTCCCGCGGTAACCATGACGAAATCGGCAGCCTCGCTGAGGCGTTCAACACCATGCTCTCGCGGATCGAGGCCCGTGAGCAGCAACTCAAACGGGCACGAGATGATTCCCAGGCCGCGTACGACCAGGCCCAGGGCCTGGCCGAAGAAACCCGTCATACCAATCGCAAACTGGAACTCGAAGTTCAGGTGCGCAGCAAGATCGAGAAGAAGCTCACCGGCTTCCAGAACTACCTCAACAGCATTATCGACTCCATGCCCTCGGCCCTTATCGCCCTTGATGAACAGCTCTACGTGACGCAGTGGAATCAGGAGGCCAGCGCCCTGTCTGGCACACGCCTCGACGAAGCCTTGAACCAGCCGATCTTCCTTGCCTTCGAACCGCTCAAACCGTTTCTGCCGCAACTCAAGCAAACCGTCGAGCAGCACACAGTGGCCAAGATCGAGCGTGTCACCTGGTTCAAGGACGAAGAAGCCAAGCACTACGCCCTGACCTTTTACCCGCTGATGGGCGGTGCCGGGCGTGGCGTGGTGATCCGGATCGACGACATCACCCAGCGCCTGTCGCTGGAGGAAATGATGGTGCAGTCGGAAAAAATGCTCTCGGTCGGTGGCCTCGCCGCCGGCATGGCCCACGAGATCAACAACCCGTTAGGCGCGATCCTGCACAACGTGCAGAACATTCGCCGACGCCTTTCGCCTGATCTGCCGAAGAATCTCGAACAAGCCGAGCAAACCGGGATCGCGCTGGATACGGTCAACAAATACCTGCAAGCGCGCGAAGTGCCGCAGTTGCTCGACGGCATACAACAGGCTGGCGCCCGGGCGGCAAAGATTGTCACGCACATGCTCAGTTTCAGTCGCCGCAGTACCCGGCAAATGGCCCCGTGCGACCTGCCCGCGCTGATCGATCAGGCAGTCGAAATCGCCGGCAACGACTTCGACCTGGCGATCGGTTTCGACTTCAAGGGCCAGGCGATCATTCGCCAGTTCGATCCAGCGTTGGGCCCGGTGCCCGGGACCGCGAACGAACTGGAGCAAGTGCTGCTCAATCTGCTGAAAAACGCCGCTCAGGCGATTCACCAACGTGAAGACGACCGCGAGCCGGGACGGATCATTCTGCGCACCAAACTGAATCCGCCCTGGGCGGAAATCCAGGTGGAGGACAACGGCATCGGCATGAGCGAGAGCGTGCGCAAACGCACCTTCGAGCCGTTCTTCACCACCAAGGAAATCGGTCAGGGCACCGGCCTTGGCCTGTCGGTCTCGTATTTCATCATTACCAACAACCACAAGGGTCAGATGGAAGTGCAATCGACCCTGGGCCAAGGCACGTGTTTCACCTTGCGCCTGCCCTTGGCGGGCACCCCGCTCGTCTCTCAAGAACTCAATCAGCTATCGAGGTAACCATGGGCTTTCGCTTGTCGAAGATTTACACCCGCACCGGCGACAAAGGCGAAACCGGGCTGGGCGACGGCCGCCGCGTGCCCAAGGACCATCCGCGGATCGAAGCCATTGGCGAGGTCGATACGCTGAACAGTCAGGTGGGTGTGCTATTGGCCGGGTTGGCGGCGGAAAGTGGCGAGTATCCGGGGTTGAACGAAGTGATCGAGGTTTTGACGCCTTGCCAACATCGGTTGTTCGACTTGGGTGGCGAGTTGGCGATGCCGGTGTATCAGGCACTGAACTCGGCAGAAGTCGAACGGCTGGAAGCCGCGATCGATGTGTGGAATGAAGAGCTGGGGCCGCTGGAGAATTTCATTCTGCCGGGTGGCTCGGCGTTGATTGCCCAGGCCCATGTGTGCAGATGCCTGGCACGCAGTGCGGAGCGGCGCTGTCAGCAATTGAATGCCGTTGAACCGTTGGCCGGGGTTGGGTTGGCGTACATCAATCGGTTGTCGGACTTGTTGTTTGTAGTGGCGCGGTTAATTGCCAAGCGGCAGGGGATTGCCGAGATACTTTGGCAGCCGGCGACCAAACCAGAGGTTTAATCGGCGGCTGTCAGGCCGCTTTCGCGAGCAAGCCCGCTCCCACATTCGATCACGTTCCTTCTGGAAGAACTCGGTCAAATGTGGGAGCGGGCTTGCTCGCGAAGGGGCCAGCCGATTCACTGCAGCGTTATGCTTCAGGCCAAAACGCCCGGATCCCCGCCGCACCCTGCGCGCCTGCTTCCCAGGCTTTCTGAAGATCCGCCGGGCCAACACCACCGAGCAAGAACACGGGTTTGCTGAAACCTTCGATCAACACGCAAGCCTGCTCCCAACCCAGCGGCTGAGCCCCCGGATGAGTCAGGGTCGGCTGCACCGGTGACAGGGTCACAAAATCCACACCCATCTGCTCGGCCAACGCCAGCTCTTCAGCGTTATGGCAGGACGCCGCCAGCCAGCGCGACGCCGGTAACGGGCGGCCAGCCGCTGCGTGCTTGCGCAGTTGCGCGGAGGTGATGTGCCAACCGGCGGACGGGAAATCTCCCAGCCACTCGAACGGCCCCTTGATCATCAACTGCGCCTTGCCCGCACACAGCCCCGCCGCATCCACCGCCAGATCGCGGTACTTCGGATCGTAACCATTGGGTGCCCGCAACTGGATCAGCTTGATGCCGCCGGCAATGGCTTTCTGGATACCCCGCAGCAAGGCCGGGGTTTCCAGATCTTCCGGGGTAATCAGGTATTGCGCCGGTAACCGTGCAGCCGCAACGATCGGCTGGTTGGCCGCCGGAAACTCGTAGTTCAGCAGATCGCGAGGCGCGACCCATTCCAACGGCTGGCCTTCGGCGCCGTGCGGTTCGCCGGTAAAGGCCGACACTTCCCAAACGTCCAGCAACACTTGCTTGTCCGGGTAATCGTGCCGGACCTTGATCAGCGGGCGAGCCGCGTTGACCACGATGCCCAACTCTTCAAGGAGCTCGCGGGCCAGGGCGGTTTCGACGGATTCGTCGGCCTCGACCTTGCCACCGGGGAATTCCCACAGGCCACCCTGATGCTGGGTGTCGGCACGGCGGGCAATGAGGATTTTGCCACTGCCATCACGGATAACAGCAGCGGCTACGTGGACTCTTTTCACCGTTCTACTTCCTCCAGACCTGCCTTCTGCCACGCCTTGAAGGCTGGCCATTGGTAGATGGTTTCGACGTAGGCCGCGTCCGCTGCAGGCAGCCTCACCTGATAGGTGCGCAGGCGCACGGCGATCGGTGCGAAGAAGGCATCCGCCAGGGTCGCGCCGCCGAACAGGAACGGACCGGTTTCGGTGGCGGCAGCGCGGCACTCGGCCCACAACGCCAACATCCGCTCGATGTCGGCCTGGACGTCAGCCGGTGCTGGCGACAGCGCGGCGTCGTGGCTCAGGTCGAACGGCATGTTGCCGCGCATGGCGAAGAAACCGCTGTGCATCTGCGCGCAGGCCGAACGCGCCTGGGCGCGGGCGGCGGTGTCTTTGGGCCAGAGGCCGGCGTCGGGGAACTGCTCTGCCAGATACTCGGCAATCGCCAGCGAGTCGGCGATGGTGCCGTGTTCGGTTTTCAACAGCGGGACTTTGCCGGTCGGCGAGTGCTTGAGCAGACGCTCACGCGTATCCGGCTGGTTCAGCTTGATCAGTTCTTCGGTGTAAGGAACGCCGGCCAGGTCGAGAGCCAACGCGCCGCGCAGGGACCAGGAGGAAATCAGTTTGTCGCCGATGATCAGGTGCAAGCTCATGTTCGGGACCTTTTGATGAGGGATACAGGCCAGAATCTTTAGTGTCTGGAAGTCCGCTTTCGCGAGCAAGCCCGCTCCCACATTTGACCGAGTCCTTCCAGTAGAAATGCGATCAAATGTGGGAGCGGCGGTGCGACGATTCGACTTGCTCGCGAATGGAGCGACTCGGTCTAGCAGGTGGTTACGTGCGGTATTCGGCGTTGATTTTCACGTATTCGTGGGACAGGTCGGTGGTCCAGATGGTTTCGCTGCAATCACCGCGACCCAGCTCGATACGGATCGTAATTTCTTCCTGCTGCATCACGGCCGCGCCCTGAGCTTCGGTGTAGGTCGATGCGCGAGCGCCACGGCTGGCGATGCACACTTCACCGAGGAACACGTCGATCTTGCTCACGTCCAGATTCGGTACGCCGGCACGGCCGACGGCGGCCAGAATGCGGCCCCAGTTCGGGTCGGAGGCGAACAGTGCGGTCTTGATCAGCGGCGAGTGAGCCACGGTGTAACCGACGTCCAGGCACTCCTGGTGATTGCCGCCGCCGTTGACTTCAACGGTCACGAACTTGGTCGCGCCTTCGCCGTCACGAACGATGGCCTGGGCCACGTCCATGCACACTTCAAACACCGCTTGCTTCAACTTGGCGAACAACTCGCCTTCGGCGCGGGTGATTTCCGGCAGTGCTGCCTGACCTGTGGCGATCAGCATGCAGCAGTCGTTAGTCGAGGTGTCGCCGTCGATGGTGATGCGGTTGAACGACTTGTTGGCACCGTCCAGCAGCAGGTTTTGCAGCACGTCGCGGGAGACTTTGGCGTCGGTGGCGATGTAGCCGAGCATGGTCGCCATGTTCGGGCGGATCATGCCCGCGCCTTTGCTGATACCGGTGACGGTGATGGTCACGCCGTCATGCTGGAACTGGCGGCTGGCACCTTTGGGCAGGGTGTCGGTGGTCATGATGCCGGTGGCGGCAGCTTCCCAGTTGTTGACCGACAGGTCGTCGAGGGCGGCTTGCAGAGCCCCTTCGATTTTCTCGACCGGCAGCGGCTCGCCGATCACACCGGTGGAGTACGGCAGCACCAGGCTGGCGTCGACGCCGGTCAGCTCAGCCAGTTTGGCGCAGGTGCGCTCGGCGGCGGCAAGGCCTGGTTCGCCAGTGCCGGCGTTGGCATTGCCGGTATTGGTCAACAGGTAACGCACCGGACCTTGCACACGCTGCTTGGCCAGGATCACGGGAGCCGCGCAAAAAGCGTTCAGGGTGAACACGCCAGCGACCGTGGAGCCTTCGGCACAGCGCATGACCACAACATCCTTGCGCCCCGGGCGCTTGATGCCAGCCGAGGCGATACCGAGTTCAAAACCGGCAACCGGGTGCAACGTTGGCAAAGGACCAAGACCAACAGCCATGAATGCGCTCCTTAATAGATGATGTCAGCACCGTTTTCAGGAAGAACGGTGGTTTAAATGGCAAAACGCCGCGACGGCATAAGCCGGTCGCGGCGCGGGTATTTCAGCGTATGAAACGGGTTTACTGGATCTGCCCGTGGCAATGCTTGAACTTCTTGCCCGAGCCGCAGTAGCAAAGTTCGTTGCGGCCCAGCTTCTGTTCGTTGCGTACCGGCGCGATGGCAAGGGCGACATCGACCTCTTCACCCAGCAGTTCCGGTTGCTCAAGCCCCGGTGCTTCGTCGTGCTGGAACTGCATGCGTGCAGCCAGTGCTTCGGCTTCCTGACGCAGGCGTTGTTCTTCTTCGATCGGATCTTCGCGGCGAACCTGAACGTGGGACAGCACACGGATCGAGTCGCGCTTGATCGAATCCAGCAGCTCGGAGAACAGCGTGAAGGACTCGCGCTTGTACTCTTGCTTCGGGTTCTTCTGCGCATAACCACGCAAGTGGATGCCATGACGCAGGTGATCCATGGTCGACAAGTGGTCTTTCCACAGGTCGTCGAGTACACGCAGAACGATTTGCTTCTCGAAGGTGCGCAGCGCTTCGGCGCTCGCCTGCTCTTCTTTCTCGTTGTACGCAGCCAGCAGCTCGGCCATGAGCTTCTCGCGCAGGGTTTCTTCGTACAGGTGATCGTCTTCGTCGAGCCATTTCTGGATCGGCAGCGCCACGCCGAAGTCGCTCTGCAACGCCGCTTCCAGACCGGCCACGTCCCACTGCTCAGGCAGCGATTGCGGTGGAATGTGGGCGCTGACGGTTGCGTTGAGCACGTCCTGACGGAAGTCGGCGATGGTTTCACCGATGTTGTCGGCGGCCAACAAACTGTTACGCATGTGATAGATCACTTTACGTTGTTCGTTGTTGACGTCGTCGAACTCGAGCAGTTGCTTACGAATGTCGAAGTTGCGGCCTTCAACCTTGCGCTGAGCCTTCTCGATGGCGTTGGTCACCATGCGGTGCTCGATCGCCTCGCCAGGCTGCATGCCCAGGGCCTTCATGAAGTTCTTCACCCGATCAGAGGCGAAGATGCGCATCAGGCTGTCTTCCAGCGACAGGTAGAAACGGCTGGAACCAGCGTCACCCTGACGACCGGCACGACCACGCAGCTGGTTGTCGATACGGCGCGATTCGTGACGCTCGGAAGCTATCACCTGCAAACCGCCCGACTCGAGCACTTGCTGGTGACGTTTCTGCCAGTCGGCCTTGATCTGGGCAATCTGCTCAGGAGTCGGGTCTTCCAGGGTTGCCACTTCCACTTCCCAGTTACCGCCCAACAGGATGTCGGTACCACGACCGGCCATGTTGGTGGCGATGGTCAGTGCGCCTGGGCGACCGGCCTGGGCAATGATCTCGGCTTCTTTTTCGTGAAACTTGGCGTTCAGAACCTTGTGTTCGATGCCTTCCTTCTGCAGCAGCGCAGACATGTGCTCGGAAGTTTCGATGGTTGCAGTACCCACCAGCACCGGACGGCCCTGGGTCATGCATTCCTTGATGTCATTGATGATCGCCGCGTATTTCTCTTCGGCGGTCAGGAACACCAGGTCGTTGTAGTCTTTACGCGCCAGCGGTTTGTTCGGCGGGATAACCATCACCGACAGACCGTAGATCTGGTGGAATTCGAACGCTTCGGTGTCGGCGGTACCGGTCATCCCGGACAGCTTGTTGTACAGACGGAAGTAGTTCTGGAACGTGGTCGAGGCCAGGGTCTGGCTTTCGGCCTGAATGTTCAGGTTTTCCTTGGCTTCGATAGCCTGGTGCAGGCCTTCGGACAGACGGCGACCCGGCATGGTACGACCGGTGTGTTCGTCGACCAGAACGACCTGGCCATCCTGCACGATGTATTCGATGTTGCGATTGAACAGTTTATGAGCGCGCAGACCGGCATAAACGTGGGTCAGCAGACCGAGGTTGTGCGCCGAGTACAGGCTCTCGCCTTCAGCCAGCAGGCCAATGCGGGTCAGCATGTCTTCGATGAACTGGTGACCGGCTTCGTTGAGCTCGACCTGACGGGTCTTCTCGTCGACGGTGTAGTGGCCGGCCTTGGTGACTTCGCCTTCCACTTCTTCGATGTGCAACTCAAGCTGCGGGATCAGTTTGTTGATCTCGATGTACAGCTTGGAGCTGTCCTCGGCCTGACCGGAAATGATCAGCGGGGTACGGGCTTCGTCGATGAGGATGGAGTCGACTTCGTCGATCACGGCAAAATTGAGTTCGCGCTGGAATTTTTCTTCCATGCTGAACGCCATGTTGTCGCGCAGGTAGTCGAAACCGAATTCGTTGTTGGTGCCGTAGGTAATGTCGGCAGCGTAAGCCAGACGTTTCTCTTCCGGCGGCTGGAACGGCGTGACAACACCGACCGACATTCCGAGGAATTCGTAGAGCGGACGCATCCAGTTGGCGTCACGACGGGCCAGGTAGTCGTTCACCGTCACAACGTGCACGCCCTTGCCGGACAGTGCGTTGAGGTAAACGCCCAGTGTTGCCACCAGGGTCTTGCCTTCACCGGTACGCATTTCCGCGATCTGGCCTTCATGCAAGGTCATGCCGCCGATCAGCTGGACGTCGAAGTGGCGCATACCCATGACGCGCTTGCCGGCTTCGCGGGCGACCGCAAAGGCTTCTGGCAGCAGCTTGTCTAGGGTTTCCCCTTTGGCGATGCGGGCCTTGAACTCGTCTGTCTTGGCACGCAATTGATCGTCCGAAAGGGCCACCATTTGCTCTTCGAAGGCATTGACGAGTTGCACCGTCTTGAGCATGCGTTTGACTTCACGCTCGTTCTTGCTTCCAAAAAGTTTCTTTAACAAAGGCGCAAACATATCGGCAGGATCTTCCACACTAAAGGGATGGAGGGCGGCCCCGTGAGTCGCCCGAGCAGCCCTCATGGCCGCATGCGAACGAGCATTCTACCCGGAAACGATGGTGAGGAAAGTGGCGTTGTTCCACGATGCTGGCACAGCGTTGTGACGGGGCTCACTTAAAATAAGGGCTTTTGGCTGAACTTCAAGCCATTCACGGCAGAAGTTACTTGTTGATTTAATGGGTAAAGCGCTCGCAAAGCAATGGCTCGGGTGCATCCGGTGCTTTCTGCTACCATGGCGGCTCTGTTACTTCAGGTGTCTGATCATGGCATTTCGCCCTCTTACGGCCAGAGCACCCGCCGTCCTGCTTCGCGAAGCCAAACCGCTGAAAGCCATCTTCGGCCACGCTCAACGCCTGGGTCATTTACAACGTCTGCTGGAAAGCCAATTGCAGCCCGCCGCCCGCGAGCATTGCCATGTGGCGTCGTGGCGCGAAGGCAGTTTGTTGCTGATAGTGACCGACGGTCATTGGGCAACCCGCCTGCGTTATCAGCAAAAGCGTCTGCAACGGCAATTACAGATGTTCGACGAGTTCGCCAGTCTGACGCGGATTCTGTTCAAGGTTCAGCCGCCCACGGTTCAGCAAGGGGCGGCTGGCCATACCATCAGCTTGTCGACCGATGCAGGCGCAACCATTCAGGCCACAGCCGACGGGATCAGCGATCCGAATCTGCGGGCGGCGCTGGAACGGCTGGCGGCTCACGCTAAACCGAAGGTTTAACGGCAAGATCAAAAGATCGCAGCCTTCGGCAGCTCCTACGTAGGAGCTGCCGCAGGCTGCGATCTTTTGCTTTTAGCGGCGCTTGCTGCCGCCGAGCAGCGAGCCCATCAAGCCGCGTACCAACTGTCGGCCCAATTGATTGGCCGCCTGGCGCATCGCTGATTTCAGTGCCTGCCCCGCCGCGGTGCCGAGGAACTCCCCGGCCTTGTCGGTGAAGCTTGGCTCTTCGGCTGCCGGTTTGCCCGCAGCAGCGTCAGGCTCTGGCGCCAACCCTTTGCGCCCCATCAACACTTCATAAGCCGATTCGCGATCAACGGGTTTGTCATACCGCCCCTTGAATGGAGACCCCGCGATCAGCACTGTGCGTTCAGTCTCGCTCAACGGCCCGATCCGCGACTGCGGTGGTGCGACTAATACGCGCTGGACGATCTCCGGTGTGCCCTTGTCCTGCAACGTGCCGACCAGCGCCTCGCCAATACCAAGCTCGGTCAGCACCGACAAGGCATCGAACGCCGGGTTCGGCCGGAAGCCTTCGGCCACCGCGCGCAGGGATTTCTGCTCCTTGGCGGTGAACGCGCGCAAGCCATGCTGAATGCGCAGACCGAGCTGAGCCAGCACGTCATCCGGCAGGTCGCCCGGCGATTGGGTGACGAAATATACGCCAACGCCTTTCGAGCGAATCAACCGCACCACTTGCTCAAGACGATCCTGCAAAGCCTTTGGCGTACCGGCGAACAATAAATGCGCTTCATCGAAAAACAGCGCCAGCAGCGGTTTGTCCGAATCGCCGCGCTCTGGCAATTGCTCGAACAGTTCGGCCAGCAGCCACAACAGGAACGTCGCGTAGACCTTCGGCGCTTCGTGCACCAGACGGCTGGCATCGAGCAGGTGAATGCGCCCGCGGCCCTCGGCGGTCGGCTGCAGAATGTCTTCGAGTTGCAGCGCCGGCTCACCGAACAGCGCTTCGGCGCCCTGCTGTTCCAGGGTCGCCAGACGTCGCAACAGCGCCTGACTGGAACCGGTGGTCAGCAGCGCGGCGTCGTCGCCGAGCAATTCGGGGTTGTCACGCAGGTGATTGAGCAGTGCCTTCAAGTCCTTGAGGTCCAGCAGCAACAGCCCTTCTCGGTCCGCCACCTTGAACGCGGCGTACAGCGCCGACTGCTGACTGTCGGTCAGCTCCAGCAGGCTGCCAATCAATAACGGCCCCATTTCGCTCAAGGTTGTGCGCAACGGATGACCGGACTGACCGTGAATGTCCCACAGGGTCACCGGATACGCTTGAGGCGTGTGATTCAGCCAGGGCATCCCGGCGATCCGCTCGGCGATTTTGCCTTGAGGGTTGCCGGCGGCGCCCAGACCACACAGGTCGCCCTTGATATCGGCGGCGAACACCGCCACGCCGGCATCGCTGAATGCTTCGGCCATCCGTTGCAAGGTGACGGTTTTGCCCGTCCCGGTAGCGCCCGCGACCAAACCATGACGGTTCGCCAGACGCATGGCCTGGGCAATGGGCTGCCCGGCGAGGTCGGCACCGATAACGAGTTGTAATGAGTCAGGCATTTTGTCACCCATGGTTAATCTTTGATCCTTCACGGCCGATAGAAATAAGCGAGAGACCCAATTGAAAGCAAGGTCCGACATTCCCCTATGGAGAGCAGGAATTACCGACTCGCTCCATTGCGCACTCATTTTGCGCGCATTAGCAGCAACACGCCCCGAACAATAAGACCTTAGCGGACCCCCCGAGCCATGAACAAAAATCTGCGCTTCAGCCATAAAATCCTGCTTGCCGCCGCCCTCGTCGTCATTGCCGCCTTCGCCTCGTTCACGCTGTACAACGACTATTTGCAGCGCAATGCGATACGCCGCGATCTGGACAACTACTTGCAGGAAATGGGCAGCGTCACCGCGAAAAACATTCAAACCTGGCTGGCCGGCCGCAGCCTGCTGATCGAAAACCTGTCGCAAACCGTTGCCTTGAACGCAGATACAGCCAATGTCTCCAACCTGCTGGAACAGAAGGCTGTGTCGTCGACCTTTATGGGCGCCTACCTGGGCAACAAAGATGGCACCTTCATCATCCGCCCGGACAGCAAGATGCCCGACGGCTATGACCCTCGTGCCCGCCCTTGGTACAAGAGCGCGCAAAGCACCAGCGGCTCTGCCCTGACCGAACCCTACATCGACCTGGCTTCTGGCCAGTTGGTGATTTCCATCGTTAATAGCGTACTCAAGGACGGTCAAAACATCGGCGTGGTGGGTGGTGACTTGAGCTTGCAGGTGATCACCGACAGCCTCAACGCACTGGACTTCGACGGCATGGGCTATGCGTTCCTGGTCGGTGCCGATGGCAAAATCCTGGTCCACCCGGACAAAGCGCTGGTGATGAAGTCCCTGAGCGAGGCGTACCCGAAAAACACCCCGCGCATCAGCAGCGACTTCAGTGAAGTAGACGTCGACGGCAAGACTCGCATCGTGACCTTTACACCGATCAAAGGGCTGTCCTCAGTCAATTGGTACATCGGTCTGTCGGTGGATAAGGACAAAGCCTTCTCCAAGCTCAGCGAATTCCGCGCGTCGGCGCTCGTTGCGACGGTCATTGCCGTGGCCATCATCATCGCCCTGCTGGGCATGCTGATCCGCATCCTGATCCAGCCGCTGCACGTCATGACCCGCGCCATGGCAGACATCGCCGACGGCGAAGGCGACCTGACCAAACGCCTGACCATCGTGAACAACGATGAATTCGGTGTCCTCGGTACCGCGTTCAACCGCTTCGTGGAACGTATTCACGGTTCGATCCGCGAAGTGTCGTCGGCCACCGGGCAAGTCAACGAAGTGGCCCTGCGTGTCGTGGCCGCCTCGAACTCGTCGATGTTCAACTCCGACCAACAGGCTTCGCGCACCAGCAGCGTGGCCGCGGCGATCAACCAGCTCGGCGCCGCCGCTCAGGAAATCGCCCGTAACGCAGCGCAAGCATCGAGTCAGGCCAGCGATGCCCGCAGCCTGGCCGAAGATGGTCAGCAAGTGGTGGACCGCAGCATTGTCGCGATGAATCAACTGTCGAGCATGCTCAGCGCCTCGAGCACCAACATCGAATCGCTGAACAGCAAAACCGTGAACATCGGGCAGATTCTCGAAGTGATCACCAGCATCTCCCAGCAGACCAACTTGCTGGCGCTCAACGCGGCCATCGAAGCGGCGCGAGCCGGTGAAGCCGGACGTGGCTTTGCCGTGGTGGCCGACGAAGTGCGCAACCTGGCGCACCGCACTCAGGAATCGGCGCAACAGGTGCAGACCATGATCGAGGAGCTGCAAATCGGCGCTCGTGAATCCGTCAGCACCATGAGCGACAGCCAGCGCCACAGCCAGGACAGCGTCGAAATCGCCAACCTGGCCGGCGAGCGTTTGAACAGCGTGACGTTGCGTATTGGCGAGATTGACGGGATGAACCAGTCAGTGGCGACGGCAACCGAGGAACAGACGGCGGTGGTGGAGTCGATCAACGTCGACATTACCGAGATCAACACACTGAATCAGGAAGGGGTGGAAAACCTGCAGTCGACGTTGCGGGCGTGCTCGGATCTTGAGCAGCAGGCGGCGCGGCTTAAACAGTTGGTAGGCAGTTTCAGGATCTAAACGTCAAAATCCACCCCTCATCGGAACGCCGCCCGCCCATCCCTCTCCCCACGGGGGAGAGGGGGAAAGGGAGCCGATCGCAAGCTTTTCAAAACCTGAGTTCGACTCGGACTTTCAGGTCGATGTAGCTCCAAGAACACCTCGGTCAGTCCCCTCTACCTCTGGGAGAGGGTTAGGGTGAGGGCGCGCGATCGACGCCCCGCCACAAAACCCCAACCGAACATCTATCCTTCATAAAGGTCAACCTAGGGAGAACAACGGACCGGAGGGATGTTCATCGTGCATATCGCTGACATAAGCATGTTCTACGCCCCTGCCAGCGGTGGCGTGCGCACTTATCTGGATGCAAAGCACCGTCGCCTGAGCATCAAGCCGGGCATTCGCCACAGTCTGTTGATCCCTGGGGCTTACTTGAGTGAACAGGATGGCGTTTACACGGTTCCGGCCCCCGCCCTGCCCTTCGGCAAGGGTTATCGCTTCCCCCTCCGTCTCGCGCCATGGCGCAATGTTCTGCAGGATTTACAGCCCGACCTGATCGAGGTCGGCGACCCCTACCTCACCGCATGGGCGGCCCTCGACGCCCGGCGGCAACTCGATGTCCCGGTGATCGGCTTTTATCATTCGGACCTGCCGCTGCTGGTCAGCAATCGCATGGGCAACTGGGTCACCACCAACGTCGAAGCCTATGTCAGCAAGCTCTATGGCAACTTCGATCGGGTTCTGGCGCCCAGCCAGGTCATGGCCGACAAACTGATCGGGCTGGGGGTGAAGAACGTTTTCGTGCAACCGCTGGGTGTCGATTTGCAAACCTTCAATCCCACCGCACGAGACACAGGCCTGCGGGCCGAATTGGGCATTGATGAAGACACTCATTTGCTGATCTTCGCCGGACGCGGCTCCAAGGAAAAAAACCTGCCGGTGCTGCTCGACTGCATGAAACGCCTGGGCCGACGCTATCACCTGCTGTTGGTAGGCTCGTCGATGCCGGCCGCAGTGCCCGACAACGTTACCGTGATCGGTGAATTCTGTACGGCGGCACACGTGGCGCGATTGATGGCCAGCGCCGATGCGCTGCTGCACGCCGGCGATCAGGAAACATTCGGCCTGGTGGTTCTTGAGGCCATGGCCAGTGGCATTCCGGTGGTGGCCGTGGCGGCCGGGGCCTTTCAGGAAATCATCACCGATCAATGCGGCCGGCTCTGCCCGCCGAACAATCCATTGGCGATGGCCAACACGGTCCGCGAGCTGTTCAGTTCGGGCAGCGTGGTTTTAGGCAAACAGGCCCGCAGCCATGTCGAGCGGCATTACTCCTGGGACACGGTGGTCAACAGCCTGCTGGGGCACTATCACGCCGTGCTCGACAGCCACTGGCCGCTGACGGCCAATGGTTGAGCCCATGAGCCCGCCCAGCCTGTTACTCGTGCTGCACGACGTCGCACCGCAAACCTGGGCCGATTATCAACCCTTTGTCGAAGCCGTCGACGCCTTGGGCGAGGTGCCGATGACCTGGCTGGTGGTGCCCAATTTCCACAAGCACAACGATCTGGAGGAGCATCCGGGATTTCGACGCTTGCTCGACAGTCGAATCGTCCGAGGTGACGAACTGGCATTGCACGGTTACTTTCATTGCGATGAAGCGCCCACTCCCACTACGCCACGAGACTGGTTCATGCGCCGGATCTACACCCATGAAGGCGAGTTTTACAGCCTGTCTCAAGACGCCGCCCTCGCCCGCCTGCGCGCCGGCATCGAAATATTCCACCGTTATCACTGGCCGCTGGAGGGCTTCGTCGCCCCGGCCTGGTTGATGAGCGAAGGGACGCGCCAGGCCTTGCGCCAGTTACCCCTGAGTTACACCAGCGATTCGCAGCATCTGTATCGTCTGCCGGACTTCAGCGCGGTTGATGCGCCAGGGTTGGTCTGGAGTGCGCGCAGTGCCTGGCGCCGGGGGTTGTCGAAGCTTGTCAGTGATCAACGCGAACAACGCTGGCAGCAAGCACCGGTGATTCGTCTTGGCTTGCACCCGGTCGATATGCGCCATGAGTTCTCGCGCACTTACTGGCTGCAAACCCTCAAGCGCTTGCTCGATGAGGGACGTGTACCGATGACCAAGGCACGCTGGCTGGCGCTGCAAAGCGACCGTATCGGCCGCGCCGCATGAGTCGCGGGATTCTGCTGTTCGTCGCTCTGCTCGCTGCGGTGCTGATTCCGTCGCTGCTGGGCGGTAACGAAACCTGGTATCGACTGCGAAGCTTTCCGCTGACATGGTTGCTGATCATGTTCGGCATGATCCTGCTGTGCTGGGTGCTGAACACGATGCGCTTGCGCCTGTTGCTCGGGGATCAGCGTGACAAGGTGGGCCCGCTGAAAAGTCTCGGAGTGGTGATGGCCGCCGAGTTCGCTTATTGCGCAACACCGGGCGGCAGTGGCGGCCCACTGACGATCATGGCGTTGTTGGCGCGCAATGGCGTGCGTCCGGCCAGGGGCAGCGCCGTGTTCGCCATGGATCAGCTGAGCGATTTGCTGTTTTTTCTGTGTGCGCTGAGCGGGATCCTGATTTATGCATTGTTCCAGCACCTCAGCCAACGCATGGAATGGCTGCTGACCGTGAGCGCCATTTCGATGTTCGGCGGGTTAGTCAGTTGCGTGGTGGTCGCCCGCTACCATCGAATACTGATTCGCCTGAGCGGTCGGTTGCTCGCTCGCCTGAATGTCAAAACCACCACGCGCCTGCGCTGGGCGCGAAAACTCCTGCACTTTCTGGCAGCGTTCACGGACACATTGAAGCTGCCCTTTCAGACACTCATCACGGTGTTTGCCCTGACGTGCCTGCATTGGATCTTGCGCTATAGCGTGCTGTATCTGGCGTTGCGTGGGCTCGGGGCGGATTTGCAGTGGGCCTGGAGCTTTCTGATCCAGATGCTCTCACTAAGCGCGGGGCAATTCAGCCTGTTGCCGGGCGGTGCCGGGGCGGCGGAGTTGACGTCGGCGGCGCTGCTGGCGCCGATGGTGGGAAAATCCACCGCGGCGGCGGCGATTCTGATCTGGCGGGCGGTAACCTATTACTTCTATTTGCTGGTGGGTGGCCCGGTGTTTTTGCTGATGCTCGGGCGGCCGCTGCTGAAGAAGTTGATGAAGTTCAAGCAGGCGTAGGTTTGTCGTCGGGTTCTTGCTGCAACTGTTCCCACAACTCGGCGGCACCGGGAAACTCCGTGCCGTCCTCGAGGTTCATGTCATCCGGGTCGTAACGACTCAAACACCCCTCGCCCAACATGGCGGGAGCCTTGGAGGTCGCTTTGTCGAGTGGATCGGCCATGGTCATGTCCTCAGTGCAGAAACGACGAAGGGCCTGAAGCGATTGAACGCCCAGGCCCTTCGAATTTCAACCGCGTTGAATGGCTATCAGAACACCACGGTTTTGTTGCCGTGCACCAGCACCCGGTCTTCCAGGTGATAACGCAGACCACGGGCCAGCACCATCTTCTCGACGTCCCGACCGAAACGCACCATGTCGTCGATGCTGTCACTGTGGCTGACGCGAACGACGTCCTGCTCGATGATCGGACCGGCATCCAGCTCTTCGGTCACGTAGTGGCAAGTAGCGCCGATCAACTTCACGCCACGCATCGATGCCTGGTGATACGGCTTGGCACCGACGAACGACGGCAGGAAGCTGTGGTGAATGTTGATGACCTTGTGAGCATATTCGCGACACAACGCGGGCGGCAGGATTTGCATGTAGCGGGCAAGTACGACCACTTCGGCATCGTGCTGTTTGACCAGGCGCGAGACTTCGGCGAATGCCGGCTCTTTATCCTGCGGATTGACCGGTACGTGGTAATACGGAATCCCGTGCCACTCGACCATGCTGCGCAAGTCATCATGGTTGGAAATCACGCAGGAAATTTCGCAATCCAGCTCATCACTGTGCCAGCGGTGCAACAAGTCGGCGAGGCAGTGAGACTCGCGACTGGCCATCAGCACCACGCGTTTTTTCTGCTCGGTATCGGTGATGCGCCAGTCCATCGAGAACTCTTCGGCAATCGGTGCAAACGCTTCGCGAAAGGCATCGATACCAAAGGGCAGCGAATCGGCACGAATTTCGTGACGCATGAAGAACCAGCCACTGAGATTGTCCGAGTGATGGCTCGCTTCAGTGATCCAGCCGTTATGTGACGCCAGAAAGTTACTGACTTTAGCAACGATGCCGACGCGGTCCGGGCAAGCAATCACCAGCCGAAAAGTGCGCATGAGGGTCAAACTCCAGAACTTCGCAAAGGCGGCCATTCTAGCGATTGCGCAGCAAAACTGCAGTATTGATGACGTTTGGCCCGACACAAAGGTAAGCGGCACAGGTTCTGGCAGCACCTGCAACCCACGCGATGGTGTTCCTGTTGCCAATCTTCAAGTGCTCAATTGTGAATATTCGTGATGACTGCATCACACTATTTAACTACACCGGCAATTTATGCCTATTCACCGTAACTAATTTAAATAAAACTCCGGTTAAATGTTTACTTGGTGAAACACCCTGACTATTATTGCCGCACTGTCACCTGCCATCCAGCGCCCCAACATAAGGTAGTCCTCATGTCCTTGATCAACGAATATCGCGCCACCGAAGAAGCTATCAAAGAGCTGCAAGCCCGTTTGAAGAACCTGTCCCAAGACGACAAACTGCAAACCGAGCTGGAATTCGAAGGCAAACTGCGCACCCTGATGGGCGAATACTCCAAGTCTCTGCGTGACATCATTGCGCTATTGGATCCAGAGTCCAAAACCAAAGCACCACGCGGCGGCGCAGTAAAAACTACTGGCACCAAGCGTGCTCGCAAAGTTAAGCAATACAAAAACCCGCACAACGGCGAAGTCATCGAAACCAAAGGTGGCAACCACAAAACTCTGAAAGAGTGGAAAGCCAAGTGGGGCGGTGACGTGGTTGAAGGCTGGGCTACCCTGCTGGGCTAAGCCGTAGCGCTTGTCGCAGACTCATCCGCGACAAAAAAGAACGCCAGCATCTGCTGGCGTTTTTTTATGCCTGGTATTCAGCCCCGAACATTTTCGATTTCAAAGACTCAAACGTTTGCGTAATCCTTCGACATAATTCTGCCATTCATTCAGCACCTCTCGCTGAAACGATGTAGCCGTAATACTCCATTGGGCTGCGGCTTCTACAAAAGTTTCCAGCGTATTTGGCGCCCCCCACTCGGGTGCTGACAAACGTTGCTGACAGAATATTCTCCAGCGTCCTTGCTCTTCGAAACTCAACGTATCGGGGAAGTTGCGTGCGCGATATCGAAACAATAATTCAGGTAATCGTTCATCGTCGAAAGGCCATTGTTGTTGCGCTAATTGAGCCGGGTCGGCAGACCTGACTTGCTCACAAAGACGCCGATCCCGATCACCGATAAAACCATCGTATAACTGTTGCTCAGGGTCTTGGCTCGAGGTGAAATCTTCGCTGGCGTAAATCGCCTGAACTTTATCTCGCCAAACTGTTTGTGCGTCACTTAGCCGCAGCGCGCGCTCTTGGTAGAGCGACATATCCAGCCCCAAACGTTGCTGATCTTCAGAGCGAAGTACCGACAACGGTGCCACCACCGGGCATTTATTGATGTGGATAAGTTTGAGCGGCACCGGCAACTCGCCCTCGGCCAAGTCATCGCGGCGGGTATACAGCCGTTGGCGCAAGGTGTCGGCATCAAGATCGAGCAAGCCCTGAGGGTCCAGATGCAGATCACAGACAATCAAGGCGTTCTTGTTGCGCGGGTGCCAGGCCAAAGGCAGCACCACACCGACATAATTGCGCGCCGCTGAAAAGCGCCCGGAGATGTGCACCATCGGCTGCAACAGACGAATCTGATCCATCACCTTTTGTTTACCGCGTAACTGAAACAACCAGTCAAACAACTTCGGCTGCTTTTCCCGGATCAGACGCGCCAGGGCGATGGTGGCGCGAACGTCCGATAGCGCTTCGTGAGCATTTCCGTGATCAATGCCATTGGCGGCGGTCAGGCGTTCGAGTTTGAGCGTTATCCGCCCCTCGTCGTCCGTCGGCCAAACGATGCCGTCAGGGCGCAAGGCATACGCGGCACGCACCACATCGATCAGGTCCCAGCGGCTATTACCACCCTGCCACTCTCGCGCATAAGGGTCGAAAAAGTTTCGGTAAAGACTGTAACGGGTCATCTCGTCATCGAAACGCAGCGTGTTGTACCCCGCCCCGCACGTGCCGGGCGCAGCGAGTTGGGCATGCACCCGCGTCATGAAATCGGCTTCGCTCAAGCCTTGCTCGGCCAGTCGACCGGGCGTAATACCCGTGATCACGCAGGCTGCCGGATGGGGCAGGATGTCTTCACTGGGCTGGCAGTAAAGGTTGACCGGCTCGTCTATTTCATTGAGATCGAAGTCAGTACGAATCCCCGCCATTTGCAGCGGACGGTCGCAACGGGGGTTGATGCCAGTGGTTTCATAGTCGTACCAGAAGATAGAGGTCACGGGCTATTCCTGAACTGAAGATCGGCGAAGTCTAGGCGTTCACATCCCGCTCCGGCCAGTAATCTCGTCATTCAATCACCTCAAGCCTCTTACCGTGCAATACATAGTTATGTCGTTTTCCCCCGAGAGGCTGCTAGCATCGGACGGACATCGAATCCCGAACAGGCCACATCAAGGTTGCCCATGCTCGAGACCACAGCACTGCCAAGGAAAGCGACGCTGTCCCCGCCACTGGATACGCGGTATCAAGTCGAAACGCCGGAAGGCATCGACTTGCCACTGCGCCCGGCCGGGTTGATGGTTCGTGCGCTGGCGTTCTCCATCGATCTCGGGTTGCGCGGGCTGATCGTTGGCCTGCTGTTTATTGTCCTGGCGTTCCTCGGGAAACTCGGCGCAGGGCTCGGTTCGATTCTGCTGTTCGTGGTGAGCTGGTGGTACATGGTGCTGTTCGAAGTGCTCAATCAGGGGCGTTCGCCCGGTAAGCAATGGATGGGCCTGCGGGTGGTGCAGGACGATGGCACGCCGATCGGCTGGTCGGCTTCGCTGCTGCGCAACCTGCTGCGATTTGTCGACATGCTGCCGTTCGGCTATTTCCTCGGGGCCATCAGTTGCCTGCAACATCCCACCTTCAAGCGCCTCGGCGATCTGGCTGCCGGCACGCTGGTGATCTACCGCGAACAACCGCTCACCCGACCGCAACTGCCCACCGCTCAGCCCCGACGCCCGGCCTTTGCGCTGACGCTGACCGAACAACGCGCCATCCTCGGGTTTGCCGAGCGTCAGGGTGAACTCTCTGAAGCACGGGTCAAAGAGCTGGCGGCCATACTCGCGCAACCGTTGCAGGTGTCGGCGCCAGGGGCCGTGGACGAACTCAATGGCATCGCCCGCGGCTTGTTGGGCCCCACATGAAGCAAAGCCTTTTCGAAACTCGCCACAAGGCCGAATGGGAGCAATTTACCCTCGTGCTTGAACAGCTGGAGCAAGGCAAGGAAGCACAGCGAGTCGCCGGTTTCCCCAGCGCTTACCGTCGTCTCTGCCAGCATCTGGCGCTGGCCCAGGAACGTGGTTACAGCAGCTTTCTGATCGACTCGTTACAGCAACAAGTGCTGCGCGGGCATCAACAGCTTTATCGCCACCGCAGTCGACTGGGTGCCAACGTGCTGGGCTTCATCCTGGCTGACTTCCCGCGACTGGTGCGCGAACAGTGGCGCTTCGTGCTCGCCGCCGGCCTGATGTTTTTTGGCAGCCTGATCGGCATCGCTCTGCTGGTGTACCTGTTCCCCGACCTGGTCTACAACCTGATCCCGGCCGAGCAGGTCAGCGAGATGCAAGGCATGTACGACCCCGAGGCCGGTCACCTGGGGCGCTCGGCAGAACGGGCGGCCAGTGAAGACTGGGTGATGTTCGGTTACTACATCATGCACAACATCGGCATCGCCTTTCAGACCTTCGCCAGCGGTTTGCTGTTTGGCCTGGGCAGTGCGTTTTTCCTGTTCTTCAACGGTTTGATGATTGGTGCGGTGGCCGGGCACCTGACGCACATCGGCTACGGGCAAACCTTCTGGTCATTCGTGGTTGGTCACGGCGCCTTCGAACTGAGTGCTATCGCCCTGGCCGGTGCCGCCGGCCTGCAACTGGGTTGGGCATTGATCGCGCCGGGACGCCTGCCCCGCTCCGAAGCCCTGCGATTGGCGGCACGCAAGAGCGTGCTGCTGATTTGCGGGGTCATGCTGTTTCTGCTGATTGCGGCGTTTATCGAAGCTTATTGGTCGTCCACGACAGGGGTCGCGCCAATGACCAAATACCTGGTCGGTGCAGCGCTCTGGTTGTTGGTGGCGACTTATCTGCTGTTTGCCGGACGGACCCGCCATGCGCCTGAGTGACGCCACGGTTGTCATCCGCCCGCGCACAACCTGGGAAGCCATGGACCTGGGCATCCTGCTGAGCCAGCGACATCGGCGCCTGCTGATGACCAGTTGGGCCATCGTGACCTTGCCGATTTTCGCCCTGCTCAGCTGGGTGCTGTGGGATTCGCCCTCCCTCGCCGTGTTCATCTTCTGGTGGCTGAAACCGGTGTTCGACCGCCTGCCGCTGTACATACTGTCCAAAGCCATGTTTGGCGAAACGCCCACGCTGAAGCAGGCGCTGCGCCAGTTTCCGCAGTTGCTCAAACCGCAACTGCTGGCGAGTCTGACCTGGCGACGCCTGAGCCTGAGTCGCAGTTTCCTCATGCCGGTGGTGCAACTCGAAGGGCTGAGTGGGCAGCCACGACAACAGCGCTTGCAGGTGCTGTTGCAGCGCAACGCCGGTGCCGCGCGATGGCTGACCATCATCGGCGTACACCTGGAAAGCGCGTTATGGATCGGCCTGATGGTGCTGTTCTACCTGTTCTTGCCGCAACAGGTCGAACTCGACTGGAACTGGCAGACCTTGATCACCGCCGCCACACAGGACTGGCGATGGCTGGAACACCTGACCAATGCCTTTTACGCACTGGTGCTCATTGTCTGGGAACCGGTTTATGTCGCCTGCGGTTTCAGCCTTTATCTGAATCGACGCACGGTGCTGGAGTCCTGGGATATCGAGCTGGTGTTCCGCCGCATGCGCCAACGCTTGAGCAGCGCCGCTGTCACCCTGCTGCTGGCGGCGTTCCTGTTGATGCCGACGGCGCAAACCGTCTGGGCCGCCGAGCCGGTCATTTCACCCGACAGCCCGCGTCTGCTGGACCAGCCGTTAACCAGTCAAGCGTCCCGGGACAGCATCAAGGCGATCCTCGATCAGCCTCCGTTCAAGAACAAGGAATCGGTCACGCGCTATCGGTTTGGCGAGGACAAACCCGCCACCGACACGGCGGACGATGACCCAACAACCGAATGGCTGGAGGCACTGCTCAAGCTGCTGGACAACCAACACTTCGGCACCGTGGCCTCTCTGATTGAGATCGTGCTGTGGGGGGTGTTAATCGGTGCCATTGGTTTATTGATCTGGCATTACCGTGACGGGTTGCAAGCCTTCGTCAGCCGTCGACCGATCTTGAACAGCAAGGTCGCGCGGCCGTTACCGCAACAGGCTTTCGGCCTGGACCTCAACCGCGAAACCCTGCCTGCCGACATCGCCGCCAGCGCCGAACGCCTCTGGCAAACCCACCCTCGCGAGGCCCTCGGATTGCTCTATCGCGGTCTGCTCAGCCACTTGCTGCACGACTTCAACATGGCGCTGAAACCCGCCGACACCGAAGGCCAGGTCCTGCAGCGCATCGAACACCTGCAACAACCTGCCTTGCTGGCCTTCAGTCAAAACCTGACCGGGCACTGGCAGAACATGGCCTACGGGCATCGCCTGCCTCCCGAGCATTTGCAACAGGAACTCTGTGACGGCTGGCGAGCCCTGTTCGCCCCGGGAGCGTTGCGTTGAACCGGCAACGCTGGCTGGCGATCGGCGTGTTCATTGCCGTGCTAGTGATCGCGCTGAGTGTTTATCTGTACGTCAAGGCGACGCCCTATCAGGCAGACATCGATCACGGCCCCTCGCCCGAAGCCCAGGCCAATCCGTACCTCGCTGCCGAGCATTTTCTGAGCAAGCAGGGCCTGACCGTCAGCCACGCCAATAGCCTCGACATCCTGCCCACCCTGGAGCCGCATCAGCACAGTCTGTTGTTGCTCGGGGACCGGTACAACATGACCCCGCGCCAGATCGATCAGCTGTTGAACTGGACCCGGGCCGGTGGGCGTCTTTTGTTTGTGGCCCAGTCGTTGTGGGATGAAAAGACCGGCCAAAGCAATGACCTGTTGCTCGACCGGGTGCAACTGCACCAGTCGCTGAGCAAAGATCTCAAGGACCCGCCGCCCGCTATCGACGACGATCCTTATCCCAAGCTGACCAAGCTGTATCTGGAAGACGAAGACGCGCCGGCCTACGCCAGTTTCGATACCGCATTCCATCTCGAAGACCCGAAAAACCTCGCCCAGGCCTGGGCCAACAGCGGCAAGGCCACGCACATGATGCAGCTCAATCACGGGCTCGGTTCGATCACCGTGGTCACCGACGCCGACCTGTGGAAAACCCCGGCCATCGACCAGTACGACAACGCCTGGCTGCTCTGGTACCTGACCGCGGACACGAACGTGACCCTGCTGTTCAATACCGATCACGACAATCTGCTGACCTTGCTCCTGCGCTATTTCCCCCAAGCATTGGTCGCCCTTTTTGCCCTGATCGGTCTTGGCTTCTGGCACGTCGGCGTGCGCCAGGGTCCGCTGCTGGAACCGGCCCCAAGGGCCCGCCGGCAACTTCAGGAACACCTGCGCGCCAGCGCCGATTTCATGTTGCGCCGAAACGGTCAGCAGCACCTGGTGCAAGCCTTGCAGCACGACATCTTGAGGCGTGTGCGGCGCCGTCATCCCGGTTTCGAACAACTCGGCGTTGCCGAACAATGGCTGGTGCTCGCACGCCTGACCGGCCAACCCACACGCGCTATCAGCCAGGCCATGAGCCCGCGACCGAAACAGCGGCTGTCCAGCGCTGAATTCAGCCGTCAGGTCGCCCACCTGCAAACCTTGAGGAACGCCTTATGAGTGAACAGATCGAGCCCGGCACACTGAGCCACGCTACGCAGCAACGCCAGCGCGCCAGCCAACTGGCCCAAGCGGTACGGACCGAATTACAGAAAGCCGTGATCGGCCAAAACACCGTGATCGACGACGTCCTCACCGCGCTGATTGCCGGCGGCCACGTACTGCTCGAAGGCGTGCCGGGGCTGGGCAAGACACTGTTGGTGCGCGCCCTCGCCCGCTGCTTCGGCGGCGAGTTCGCACGCATCCAGTTCACCCCGGACCTGATGCCCAGCGACGTCACCGGGCACGCGGTGTACGACATGCAAACCGAGCAATTCAAACTGCGCAAAGGTCCGTTGTTCACCAACCTTTTGCTGGCCGACGAGATCAACCGCGCCCCGGCGAAAACCCAGGCCGCGCTGCTCGAAGCCATGCAGGAACGGCAAGTCACCCTCGAAGGCCGTGCCCTGCCCATCGTGCAACCGTTCATGGTGCTCGCCACACAAAACCCCATCGAACAGGAAGGCACTTACCCGCTGCCGGAAGCCGAGCTTGATCGCTTCATGCTCAAGGTGCGCATGGACTACCCCGACGCCGATCAGGAGCTGAACATGGTCCGCCAGGTCAGCCGCTCGACCCGTGCCGACATGCTCGATGTGCAACCGCTGCGCACCGTGTTGCAAGCCAAGGACGTGTTGGCCTTGCAACGCATTGCCAGCGATCTGCCGCTGGACGATCAGGTGCTCGACTATGCGGTGCGCCTGGCCCGCACCACCCGCAACTGGCCGGGCCTGATCCTCGGCGCCGGGCCTCGGGCCTCCATTGCCCTGGTGCGTTGCGCTCGGGCCCGAGCCTTGTTGCGCGGTGGCGAGTTTGTGATTCCGGATGACATCAAAGGCTGCGCATTGGCGGTGTTGCGTCATCGCGTGCGAATCGCCCCGGAGCTGGACATCGAAGGGCTGGACGTCGATCAAGTACTCAAGCAACTGCTCGATCAAGTGCCGGCGCCACGCCTGTGAAACCCTCGCGCCTGCTGCTGATCTGGCTCGCATTGCTGCTGGCCATCGGCATCGTGCTGGGCGCGTTGCGGGCATTGGAATTCGCGGTTCCCTCGAGCCTGTTGTCGATCAACTGGGGATTGCTGCTGGCGCTGCTGGCCTTGGCAGTACTCGACGGTGTCCGTCTCAAACGACTGCCCTCGCCCCGCCTCCAACGACAAATGCCCGGTAGCCTTGCACTCGGTCGATGGGGTGAAGTGCGACTGGAGATCAAGCATGATTTTGAACAACCACTGACCGTACAGATTTTCGACCATGTACCGGAAGGTCTGAGCTTCGAAAACCTGCCCCTGTCGGTCGAATTGCAACCCGGCCAGCACAGCGAGATCGGCTATCGCCTGCGCCCGCTCAAGCGCGGTCATTTCACCTTCGAACACTGCGAAGTCAACCTGCCGAGCCCATTGGGTCTATGGTCCGACAAACGCCTGCTCAACGTGGCCGACAACACCCGTGTCTATCCCGACTTCGCTCGCCTCTACGGCGGCCAACTATTGGCGGTGGACAACTGGCTGAGCCAACTCGGCGTGCGCCAACGCCAACGACGCGGTCTGGGTATGGAGTTTCATCAGCTGCGTGAATTTCGTGAAGGCGACAGCCTGCGCCAGATCGACTGGAAAGCCACCGCCCGTCAGCGCACACCGATTGCGCGGGAGTATCAGGACGAGCGCGACCAGCAAATCATTTTCATGCTCGACTGCGGCCGCCGCATGCGCAGCCAGGATGACGAGCTCGCCCATTTCGATCACGCACTGAATGCCTGCCTGTTGCTCAGCTACGTCGCCCTGCGCCAAGGCGATGCGGTAGGCCTGAGCACCTTCGCCTGCGACCGACCGCATTACCTCGCCCCGGTCAAAGGCACCGATCAACTCAAGGTCCTGCTCAACACCGTCTACGACCTCAACAGCACCCAACGCCCCGCTGATTACCAAGCCGCCGCCAGCCAACTGCTGGCCCGCCAAAAACGCCGGGCGCTGGTGGTGCTGGTAACTAACTTGCGGGATGAAGACGATGAAGAACTGCTGACCGCCGTCAAACGCCTGAGCAAACAACATCGAGTGCTGGTGGCCAGCCTGCGCGAAGACGTGCTCGACACGCTGCGGCACACGCCGGTGCAAACCTTGCCGGAGGCGCTGGCCTATTGCGGGACGGTGGATTATTTGAATGAACGGGCTGAACTCCATGAGCGGTTGAGTGCTCATGGAGTGTCGGTGGTGGATGCTCGGCCCAGGGAGCTGGGTAGCCAAATTGTGACGCGCTATCTGGCCTGGAAAAAAGCGGGAGCATTCTAGGCTCTAGAATCGAGGGCGTGAGTCAGTCATACAGGATGCCCAATGAAAACGGCTGCCGTGGCGACAGCTTAAGCAGAATGTCAGCCTCGGCAAACCAACTAAAACTTCCGTCCTTTATATTTCCACATTCAACGCCCCATGCCAGCCCAGCCATGCCCATCGGCCGTTTATCCCCCAGCACCGGTGCCACGGTTACGCTCAGGTCGTTCGGCAATGTCCCCGCCCAGCCCAACCTCACAAGGGTATCCATGAGTGGATTGTCGACCGTTGTACACGCAATGCTGTACGAATAATTGTTAGCGCGACGTGGAAACGCCGTTTTTTCCCCAAGTTTGTTACCCGATTCGGGGGTTCGGTAAAAGACCACGCCCAGCCACGGGCTTGTCGGCAACGCGTCAACCTCCAGGGAAGCCGATGATGATTGCCCCGTGTAAGGGCTTTTTACCTCAGCCTTGACCTCAGCCGCGCCTGTGGTCTTCGGTTGATAGGCATAGGATGACCAGCCGTCCCCCCGAGTGGGCACGATCAACGCTTGCGCATCTTCCTTTCCTTTCCAGCTCACAGGAATATTCGCCACGGGGGCTTTTGTGTAAAACGAGCCCACTTGAACCCACACCCTGGCACTTTCATTCTCCGCCAGCACCGGTCTGATCGTCGCCTCACGCTGGCCGATGATTTCCAGCCGGTTGTGCCCCAGCGACATGGCCATCGATGTCGAGGTCATAGCCAGTTGCGGCAACGTCAACTGCAGTGAGAAGTCGCCTGCATGCTGGCTGTTAGAGCAATCGAGCGACCATTGTGCCCCGCCCGATACGATCTCGACACCAGCGCCCACAGCAGGCCTGACGATCACGTTCAGTTGCTCAGCCGGTATGCCGTTCCAGACGAGTTCCATCGATAAACCGGACAGCGGTCCCAATGGATTGGGCAGGAATGAGAATGCATGATTCGCCCCCAGGCACGGGTACGACGACACAGCGGAAAGCACCGGGGTTGTATCCAGCGAGACGCGGCCCTCATCGGCAAGATTTCTGGAGATCAATCGGCCAGACAGCTCCAGGTTCTGAATGATCAACCCAGTGCTCAGCTTCAACTCGAACCTGCCGCTCTTCGTTGCGCCGCCCGTGATCTCCCATTTCAGTCCGGCAGAGGTGAGCTTTTTTGGCACGCCAATGGGTGGGTCAAACGTCAGTCCCAGGCCCGGATCAGAATCCCGCCAGTCCAGCGTTACATCCTCGTCGAGCAACTTGCTGCCCGACTTGGGTGTAAGTGTCAGGATAACGGCCTCGCCACGCCAGCAGACAAAACCGAGCGCTGCGGGTACGTGCGACTTGTCAAATGTCCATTCAACCTCGGCCTTCCAGGGGTTCGTCGCCAAGGCCGTGAACGGGAATGTCTCTTCAAGCGTTTTTCCCTCCTCGCCGCGAACCTGGATTGTGGCGACAAGATCCTGATGGCCAGCTGCAGTCGGCTGATAGGACAATTCCGTCCAGCCCCCTTGGCCGGTGAGCGTCGTGACAGAACCGCCAGGCGTCTGCCATTCGACTTCCACGTTCTCCACGCCCTCCCGGGTCCCAGGTTCCACAAGCTGCAACAGCACCTGCACGCGCTCAGCTTGATCGATTACCGGGGAGCGATTGGCCTGGCGCGTATCACCGACAATGTACCGGTTGAGCCCCAGCGACATCCGATTGGAGCTGGACGTGTCTCGCAACCGTTCTGCCGCCAACAACAACTCAAACTCGCCGTCCTTCGTTGCATGGGTGCAATCGAGTGTCCAGACGACCTCCCCACTTGTCCAATCAACAGGCGTATTCAGTGGTGGATACACAGTGATGCCGAGCGACTCGGCCGATTCACCTTTCCAGATCAACATCAACGGATAGTCAGGCAGCTCGCTGCCCGGGGACGCACTCACGCGGACGGTGGACTTTCCCCCGCGGTGGGGATAGCCGGCCCTGCTACCCCAGGACGATTGTGCTCCGCCCTCAAAAGCCACCTGTGCAGAGTCAAACGGATCAGCCGCCAGCACTTTGACTTCCAGCGTTTTACTCAACACGCCGGACGTGTAATAGAGGCTATCAATAGCAATGTTGACCTGTTGCAGGCCGGCTACCGCAGGCGAGTATTCAACGCCGACACCACCGGAGCTGTCGGTGTGGGTGACTTTCGACTCACCTTCCAGCAACCAGACAACCTGGCGATCCACAAGGGGGAGGTCGGTGTAAAACGATTTCACCGTGCCTGTCAGACGGACTGACTGCTTATTGACGATCGGATCGAAATCACCGTTTTTGCAGTCTGCCAATGCGACGCGGTGATCGCCGATCGACAGTGTCAAAGGACAGGGTTCAGCATCCCACTTGCTGACAATCATCAGTTCAAGCTCACGCACAGATGCAGTGCCCGAGATACTGAATGACCAAGGGTTTTCCAGCATCTGCAATTGACCCAGTTTGGGGTCAATGACCACATTTGGGTCAAGGTCCTCGTTTTCGTCAGCCATCGACAAGGCAACTTCGGAGCCTTGCCACGCCCCGCCAGCCGCCTCCTGGAACGTCAGCGTGTGCGCCCCGTTTTCAGTGGCTCCCCGGCACAGATAAACGGTTCCATCGGCGTGCACCTGCTCATCGACCTGCACATGAAGCAGCTTCAAAGGCTCTAGTACAATCCCGAAGTGCACACGAGTAAAGCTCATTCCGGCGGGCTCGCTTCCGTTCGGAAAACCAAAAAGCACAGCAAGTGACTTGTTGCAGTCATCAGGCTGAAGGTCAACCACGTACTCGCGATACGTGGGAATGAAATCCAGAGGATCTTCTATCGACAGGATCTCGTTCGGCGGGTCGTCTGACGCCACCACGGTCCCGACCGGCAGTTCAATGTTCTCTCCCCATACATCATCGCGGGCGATTCGGAAAAAGCCGCTTGCTCCCTTACTTTGATACAGAAAGCTCAATACATGAGTCACACCCTCGCTGTGCAGCCCCGGCAAAAAGAACTTTTGCTCGAGCGTTGCCTGATCGACCAGGCGCGCGACGTAGATCCGTCCCCCTTCATAATCGGGTTCCTCCAGGCTGGCAGCGTCGTGTGGGGGGGCACCCTTTTTCCACCCCTCAAACCAATCATCTTTGTCAAAACTGCCATTGACTATCAGGCTCTCGCCTTTTCTTACGGATTTCTTATTCATGATGATCAAGTCCTTGTGTTCAACCAAAGTCGCCGACTGTGCAACCCACCGAAACCCCCTCACTGGAACTCACGGCGTCGACTCCGGGGGGGCGAGCAGCGTTTCCACTTCGCGTGCCAGGTCCGGTCCACCATCCCTGGCCCGATAGCGGACGGTAAAAATGATGTCGCTGAGAGCCGCAAGCATTGACGCTTGTTCTTCCTTGCCATGCCGGGGGAAGCTCAACGTCCACTTCGACACTGCACCGGTACCTTCGAAGGGCAGGTAACGGTCGTCGGCCGCCATGTCGACCATGCCGTTATCGTCCAGGCCGGTGGAAACGCAAATCTGTTGGCTGTTGCGCACGTTGATCTTGATATCCGGCCCCGCCGCGCTGTCCTTCACCCCGTGCATGAACTGCACGGCTGAAAACAGTGGTTTGGTCAACGTATGGCTTCCACGCTGCACCAGAATCGCTCGCACGTCCTGGTAAGGCCCCACCAGTACCGGCAACGAAACGCTGACCGAAATGATCTGCCGGCAGTAATGCCCGGGGTAATCGAGGTCGAACAGCTTTTGGGTGAGGTTGAAGTTCAGGCTGCCCGACCCGTCGATGGGGTCAAATACCGCCAGGGCCTCCCGCCAACAGCCATAGTCCTGATCCGGCGCATGAGCCGGATTGTCGAACAGCTGTCGCAACGACACCGTCTTGACCAGCTCCAGCCGCCGTTCGTGCCGTTTGAGGTACTCGCTTTCCAGCAACAGCAAGTCCAGTTTCAGCGACTCGGCCGCCGTCAGGCCGTGGTACTTCTCCATCCACACTTCCGGGCGAATGAAGGACTTGGTGTCATAGTCGCCGGTTTCGTAGCGCATGCAGGTTTCAACGGTCTGACACAGTGAGATCACCGCATCATGGGCCGGAAAACAGAGGTTCTTCATCTGGCCCAGCATCCAGGAGCTGAGTTCGACCGTGGTCAAGCGCTCCTGTTTGTAAAACGTGTAAAGCGCCTGAGCCTGGGCACTCGCGGTTTCGGTTTGGCGCAGGCTGGCCGTGGCCGCGCTGATGGAGTGGTCTTGAGCCACCAGTTGCTGATCCATCGCCTGCAGTTCAAGCCTGGCCTGCTGGCTGTTGAAGTTCCAGTCTTGCTGGCGACGCCGGTAGTGTTCGGAGCTGGCCATGCGGTCGGCGTCCATGAGCAAGCCTTCCGAGATCACTTGCATCCCGTAACCTAAAGCACGAAAGGGGCTGCCAACCTGATGACCGCCATTGGCCACACCGAAGACATTGGGAAATGTATCGATAATGGCGCCCACGCCCATCAACCCGGTACTCGTGGCAGCAAATATTTTGCCAGCCAGTATTTGATCCATGACCTGGTATTCGGCCACCGACACATTCTCGCTGGATAACTGCTCGTAGTGCTCCATGCGTGCCTGCACCTGCCCCCGGGTTTGCAACAACGCATTCCTGGCCTCTTGCAACTGGCTGATGGTTTCCTTCTGAACATTTTCGGCAAAGGCACCCAACTCGATCAAATGGCTCTGTTGCAATTCCTCCTGCTGACCGCGATCACGCTGCTCCATATGAAGGCGCAATTGCTCGCCAAAACGCGCATGGATTTCCAGGGCACGCAAGGCCATTGCCAGCATCGTGTTGAACCGATGCGGCGGCACCACCAGTTGCCCCCCCATCCGTCGCGCCAGACCTTCGGTGCCGGCCGCTTGTGCCCGTAACAATTCCTGAGGGTCTGCTGGCGGCGCGTAAAGGGGCAGGGACAACGGTTTCCCATCCAGCGTCAGGTAATGACGCAGGTTGAACATTCGTTGACTGATTTCACGGTAAGTATTCAGCCACTCCTGATTAAGCGGTGCCCGAAAGACTTTGACCCCCAGCATCTCCAGTCGGGGTCGAGTGGTCGTGCCCTGGGGCCAGGCGTCCGCCGACAGCACGAATGTTTGCTCGAACTCCCTCAATGTCTGACGTTCGCCCAGTTCGCGAATCAGATCTTCGATGGGTTTGGGCACCCAATCGTTGGCCGTACCAAACTCAGGGGCTTCGCCCATCAGCGACTGCGCACGCAAGTAATGCAATTGCGCCGCCGCCAGACTGTCGCGGGTCAACTGCCGGTACAACCAGTCGCCCCATTCGATCAGCGTGCGTACATACCCCATGAACAAGGCAATCTGGTAGTGCCTGGGCCTGGCATAGGCAATGGCGTCCGGGTCATTGGGCAAGGCCAGTTCATGGGCAATGTCGCCAGGCAGGTTGAGCGGCCGGCAGCGCCAGTAGTCGGGGGCGTCCGGAACACCGAGTTCGATGTCCGCAAAAGACTGCGCCTTCAACTGCGGATCGAACAGGTAATGACTCCAGCGCTGAGCCTCAAGAAAACGCCCTTCATCGCGCAGGCGACGGGTGACCAGGTGCACCAGGTGAAAAAACAACTCCCAGAAGTACAGCCCATTGCTGCCGTCGAAGGGGCCATTGATTTCTACGGCACCATTGGGCAGCGCGGGTTCTGGCAAATGCTGGGTCGTCCAGTCCAGTACCGCCGCCACGGAAATATCCGCCCGGGCCACCAGTTGCGGGCCGATCAGCGTATTCAGGCGGGTATAACGCAATTTTTGCCCGTCGATCGCATTATTGAAGTCCAGAAACTGCGCCGCCGAGTCGGTGCTTCGATGGAGTTTTGGCACCTCATACATTTGCGGTGATGAGGAAAGCTTCACCTCGAAAGCGTTGCGACCGTGCCCCTCGGCCCCAAACACAAAAGGAATCGCCACTCCGATCGGTAATAAACCAATATCGCGTTTGATTTCCATCCACGGTGTGCGCAGATTTCCGTCGATCTTGAGCTTGCCTGTCCATTCCTTCTGGTCTTCTTCTGTCGCGGCGGTGAATTCAAGTTTGAACGTCGCCTCGACCCCGCCAAGGTTCTTGTCGCAGGTTCCCCGCACCCGCAGGACGTCCTTCAACGTGCCAGCAACCGACTCTCGCGCAACGGTCGCCTCCAGCTTGAGGTACGCATTCAGGCCTCCCTGCTCTTGGGTTTTACTGTCCACCGTCAACACAATTCGCTCCTGTGGCATGACGGTGTACTGCAACGTATCGCGGTCCTTGAACCGTACATGCGCCAACTCCAACAGGGCGGCCATTTCGTTCGGCCGCTTGCGAAACAGCGTGTCACGGATCTCGTAGATGGAAGGCTTGCCATCGTCATCCTCGCCCATCGACGAGACGCCGGTGAAACACACCGCCAGTTTGTCATCCGCGCCGCGTTGCTCAGCAAACACCACCGCCACCAGACGCCCCGTTAACGGTTCAAAGTCCTTGTCGTACTTCGACTGGTGCAAAGTCACCGGAGCGGACCATTGCCCACTGATCGTCACGAAAGACGCCAGCACGTCCAGCCGCGCCGGCTTCACCTGCTGACCTTCATCGTTAGTCAGCGCCTCGACCCAGGTGGCCCAGACCACGGACAGACGCCCCCTCCAGAACACCGGACGAATATCCAGCATCGTTCCAGTCAACGGAATATCGATCGCTTGCCACTCGCCCCAGGCCGTCGGGTTGACATAGCTCGGGTTGTCAGTGACATCGATCCGCGCCTTACGCCAGAAATACCGGTAAGGCGGAGTGCGCTCCCTGCCGATGAAATAATACGTGGCGTCCTTGAAGGCGCTGCGGTCGATATAACCGCTGAGCACCTCCAGGTCACAGGTTTCCTGGAAGGCACGCAAATACTCCTTGATCGCGCTGTGCACGGAATCTTCGGTGAGCCTCGTCTGGCTCAGGTTGCTTTCAAGGGTTTTGAACAAACTCGTTCGTTTGATCCGCAACGAGGGATCGATAAAATTTTCCGGGTAATCCTCGACCATTTGATTGGCGGCCCAGATATCAAAGCGACTTTCGATGTTCTGCCAGTACTCCACATCTTCAGGGTCGAAACGCGCCTCGGAATAACCCGGTTCCATGCCGTTGTATACGCTATTGATGTACTGCTGGACGCTGGCGATCGCCTGCGCCACATGAGTGGTCCGAGGCTCGGCACTGACCTGCGGGTCGACGAATAACAGCTCGTACAAATCGTCCCGGGTCACCGGTATTACACCACCCGGTTGTTTAATCAGTCGTGGATTACGCGCGAGGCTGGCGACGGCGTCGAGCAATGACTGAGCCATTGGGCCCTGGTTGGACATCGACATGTTGGACTCCCATCCTGATAACTCAATGCCTCAGCCCGACAGCGGGCGCCGGGGCAACCGTGGTGTACCGAACGCAAGGGCCTGATGGCCCCGGCGAGACATTCAGCTCGCGGCGGGCTTTCTCAACGTGCCCGGCAACAGAAAAATCTCGCTCACTTGCGAGCAATTGAGCGCTAACTGGAAATCGCCATCGCGCACATCGGCGCAATCGATGAGCCAGGACAACGGTTCGTCCGGTTTAAACGCTTCGGTAGCGGCAAGCCTTGGCGTGAACGTAATGCCCATTGCGGCGGCGCTATGGATGGCACTCCAGCCGACAACGGCGGTCGCATTTTCCCTTTCGGGCAGCGCACTCACCGGCTCGATCTCCAGCCGGTAGCGACTGTTTCTCAGCAAGGGCAGCGTGTCGTTCACCTGTTCTACGAGGTATTCGGCGTCGTTCTCCAGCCTGAAGAGCTTGACGTCCCATATAAAAGCCGCCTCGACGGTCAAGTCGAAAACCTGACTGGAGCGCTGGTCTTCCGGTTGAGCCGTTACCCTGTACTCCCCTTCGGTACTGACCTTGAATGGGAACGTCGAGCGCCCGGCCGAATCGGTTTCGATCGTAATGCTTTGGGTGACGGCCCCTTTTTTCGAGCTCAACTCACTACGCCATGTGACCGGGTAATTCGTGATCGGACGTGCGAGTTTCAAGCGGCTGTCCTTGAGCCCGATCCAAAGCATGCTCGGCTCACGCGCCCCGGCGACAGGGACCCTATAGTCGGTGGACCAGTCCGTAATCAACACATCCTCAGCCACGAAGATCTCGATACGCTCCTGCAGACCGAGCGTGCCGACTTCCGCCGTCACCTCCGATTCACCCGCGTGGGCCAACAGGGACGTCCAGACAGCACGACCGTGCTCATCGGTCTTCTCGGTTCCCACAGTGGCTCCCACACTCCATCGAACCACGTAGCCCGAATACCCTTCACCGTCTAACCCAATCACATCACATACCAACCGTAACGACCGGCCAACCACGGCTGCCGAGTCGATATAAAAGGCTTTGATGCGGGGTTCATCGACATATCTGATGTCGGTGAACACTGTGGCCTCCCCGCTGAGCGCATGCCGGGCAGTGACTCTCTCCGCCCCCGGCTGCCGACTAGTCAAGTACACCCTGGCGATACCCTCGTTGTTGGTAAAGGTTTCCTCCGGACTGATAGTGCCCATCGTCGAGGACCAGGAAATCGGCTTGCCGATGGCCAGGTTTCCATACTCATCGATGACCTGCACCGAAACCCTGGCGGTGTCTTTCCCATCGGCCAGCAAGTCGCGATCCGGCACGACCTCTTTGCTGAGCGTCTTAAAGTACAGAGCATCACCGCAATCGATCACTACGGTGCCCGCATGGACCTCTTCACGCATGTCCAGCCTATACGACACATGAGCAGCGCCCATTTCACTGTCGGCCAGCAATCGGGTCGACGTCTTGCCCTCATGGTCGGTACGGGTGGCGTAATCCAACAGCACCCCGACTCCGCTGTGGCTCCAGTACACATCGACATACTTCATCAACTCGCCGGCGAAGTTGCGCAGGACCAGAGTGAAGGTCGCCATTTCACCCGGCACATTGGCCACCAGTTTTTTGTTGTCCACCTGGCAACGTACATCGACGCTTTGGCCGAACTCGCCAAGGGGCTCGTCCTGTCCGCTCACAGACGCGCGCGACAGGCTTTCCAGCGCACGTTCTGCAGCCTCGCGATAGGCTTCGTCGCTGCTTTTAGGCGTCAAACGGCCCAACGTCAGCAACGTTGAGAACCCCATGCCTGTCAGCTCCTCGCCTTCCAGTAACCGCAGCAGCAACGCCAGTTGCGGCAGATTGCGGATCAGCGGTTTGGGTGCCCCGGATCCGTCCTGCGCAGGCGGGTTGACATGGACGGCGCACTCCAGAACGTCTCTGATGCCACAGCCGAAAAAGTCGGCCAGCTTCCCGGCCGCCGCATCACGTACCAGGCTCAGGGCATCCTCGGAGAGCTCCTCGGGCAGTTGATTGACCATTTTCAAGTAGTCGAGCAGTTTCTCAGCCGGTTGCCTGGCCAGTTTCACGGCCCGACCGTACAGGGTCAGATAGAAGATGGTTCTCAGTGACAGCTCGCTTCTGTCCTCCACGCCGAACCAGGTCGATTGCCCACCTTCCAGGTACTGCACCAACATCGCTGAACTGAGCTTGAGCTCGCGGGCCACACTACTGCGCCGGCGCAATTCGACCAGCAGCCGCAAAAATTCCCGTTGCTCGGACTCCTCAGGATCAGGGGGCTCAACCGGCTCCTCGGCGGCGTCCGCCAGCCGGCCTGCGGGAATGGCCTTGATCGCCTGGCCAAGGAGTTGATACGCATTACCGCCCGACCAGTCGATAACCGGCAGTACCAGGTCCGAAGGCAACTCCAGATACACCGCAAAACTTTCCTGCACCACCGAGCGCTGTCCCGTCCGGGTCTTCAACACCGCCGTCAGTATGGTGTCTTCTATCCAGGGCCTGCTCTCTGGCGGAACGTCGGCGACCTTCACTGCCGCCTTGATTTCCACACTCGCGCGATCCCGGTAACTGTTTTCGGACTCCCCACTCCGGCCGATAATCAGCCCGGCATCGTCCACCAACTCTGCAAGCAGCTGCATCCAGCCTCGAAGGGTCTTGTCGGGTGGTACCCCTGCGTCCAGCAGTAGTGCTTCGCTCATGCGTACCGGTTGCAGTTGGGTACTCAATTGCTCCAGCAACTTGAGTTCCGCATCGGCCGCCGCCACCGGCACCTGCACCGGCTGCACATGCTGCATCAGCCACATTGCGCTCAACTGTTCGTGCCGGCTCCAAAACACTGCCGTAAGCGCTGCATGGATAACACTCAACGTATCGGTCTGCGTCGTGAATTTGTGCAGGGCAACCTGCGTAGGCCCCGCCAACCGGGCGAGCCAACCATCGTTTTCGGTATCCAGAAAATCCAGCAGCGCCACCCCTTCCAGCGGGCTGATGCCAAGCAAGCGAGGCAACCGCACCAGTCGATAAAAACTCGACAGCACCGAGAGGCTGCGCTTGAGCTTCATGGCCGACATGCCGGCCCCCGGGTCATGGGCAATGGCAATCAACACGGCCAGATACCGGTAAGTGCTGAAGGTAATGCCCAGGGCCGCACAAATGTGATCGGCGGTACGTTGATCTTCGTCGTTTTGCGGGACCACGGAGAACTCGACGTCATCGATCTGCAGTGGCTTGAGGAACAACGATTGCGCGTTGTAAATACGGTCGAACTGCGAGAGCTCCTTGCCCCGCCCATACACCGAAACAACGTCCAGAAAGGCCGCACACTCTTCCGCCGTACAGCCGTAATCGCCTCGCAACTCTTGAAACAGGCCAATAGAGCGCATCGTGTCATCAGTGATCCAGATGACTTTGACGCGCGCCGATCCTCCACGGTTTTCGGCGTTGATTGACGCAATGATCAACTGGTCAGTCTCGTAGGCCGCCAGACCCAGCCAGCGATCCAGACGCACTTTGCGATTGATGCGGTCAAAACGATGCTGGTTGCTGCTGTCAAGATTCCGCAGCCTGAAATTCACTGCGTTGCCGCTGCTCACCCTTTGCAGATAGATTGGCTCTCCCTGGCCACCATTGACATACACCGATCCGAAATCGACCGGGGTGGTCGGCGCGGCAGGATTGGTTTCGTCGATCGGCCTGAGCGGGTCTCGCCCCTTGAGCAGGGCCGGGGCATTGGGAGACAACACAGGGGCAAACTCCCCAATGGAAAACAGCGCCTCCACCCCGGTCTGATCAAGCTGAGTGGCCCGGCTGAATGCATCGAGGTCCAGCAAATCCTGATAGCGCTCACAGTTGAAGTTGTCCCGAAAAAAGTCCTCGAGCTGGGTATTCGAGGGCTCAACGACATGCCGGGTTCGCGGGTTGACCCAGGGCACCACTGGACTTTTATCACCGAGGGAGGACGAGGCGGGCGTGTGCCCTGGCTCGGTCAACAGCGCCTGCTGTCCGGGCGCCAGGCCTGACGTCATGCGCAAGGCAATATCGGAATTGGCACCACGGGCCCCCGTTTCCTTGAAGTACGGATACTGCAAGTCAGTCAGGCGCACGATATCGCCCAGCAGGTTGGAGGTCCTGCGAGCCTTGACGGAAGATTCAATGGTTTGCCAGGAGCGGTCGAAAGGTAATGTGTTCGGGTAGCGCGTGGTGATCAGCAAACCGTCGATGTCCAACGGAATCTGCTTGTTGGCCTCGATGTTGGCCATCAACACCTCGGTCACGATACTGATCGCCGGTTCCACACGATTGACCGCACCCTCGTCGATCAAAAGAGCCCACAGATCGGGACGTCGCATGTTCAGACCAATGCTTTGCCCTGGCGCCCCGCTGGGCTCAATATTGAGTAACGCCCATTGAATGATCGACATCAGGTACGCCACCGGGGAAACGCTGGATTCAATAGACCCGGCGGGGCTGCTGTTGGCCAGATCCGGCTTGAACAGATCGGCGAACGTCGGCCCGTCAACCAGCGCTCGCACGCCGGTACGCGGCCCGCGGCCGGCATCCTCGTGGCGCGTTAAACGCTGCTCGCGGAACTCACGCGCCAGGTACCGGGCCAGGCTGTAACTGCGCTGCAGCAACAGACGCCCCTCGTGCGCGGTGAGTTTGAACTCCTTGCACAGATCGGCCTGGCGTCGCTGCACCAGATCGAACACGTTACCGCCCTTGTCCATGAACGCCTGCAACGTGCCCAACCGGGCAATGCGCGCCTCATCGAAGAGATTAACCAGCAGTTGCTGGCTGGGACGAAGACTGGAACCTGTCATTGTCATGCTCCTTGATTGACCGATAGCGCCGAGCATCGGCCTGGGCGCTTGAAAAGCGCACACTGTGGGGGAGATTCAATACCTGCACCGGACCCTCGTCTACTGTCATAAATGACAGTAGACGCGACCATTTGTCTGAAGTTTCACGCATCGGGATGACACGCTCATTCAACCCGCGTTAACCACCCGCAACTGGACGTTTACCGGCATCCAGTCAGAAGCTGTCCCGGTTTTGGTTACATTCCCGTTAAGAACAAACAGGCCCACTGGCAACACACGTGTGACGATCGCCCAATGCCCCTGAGCGTCCGCCACACCCGTGCCGTAATCGGTATGACGGTCACCGCTCTTGCGCAGGTTCACGGTCGCCCCAGGCAATGCGGTGCCGCGGATCAATGAGCGAGGGGAGACTTGAGCATTGTTCTGTGGGCTGAGCACGACCAAGGGGCTGATTGTGGTGGTCACGGTGACGCTGATCGGGGCGCAATAGACTGAGAACTGGCCGTCGATAAACTGTCGCGCCACCATCTGATACGGCCCATCAGCCAGCACAGGAAGACGAAGCGACCACATACCCTGTGCATTCACGATGGCGCTGGCTTGGACCTGCGTCAGGTTGTTGTGCTTGTACACATCGACACGGGCACCCGGCATGCCAGTACCGCTGATCTGTGGCTGCACTTCGACTTGTTCGTTCATCTGCGGCCCGGTAATGACGGGGCCTGGAAAATTGGCGGCTACCTGAACCACAGTGAAAGCCTGATTTGACGGCCGCAAGGCCGACGACACTTCATCCCGGAGCTGACGAACTGAATAGGTAAACGCCTCTTCCGGCAACGCTTCCTTGAAGCTGGCCGTCCAACGACCCTCGCGGTCCACGAAACCACTGGCCAATTCGTTGAGGGCGTCTGCTTCAAAAATCTGAACATAAGCCCCTGGCACACCACTGCCCGACATCACCGGCTTGCGCCCTACGCGGTCACCTGACTTTGGGTAATCGACCGTCGGTGCCGCGAAGTCCCTGGCCATTTTCTTCACCATAAAACGCCCGCTTTCGACCCACTCCGATACGACGCCCCCAGAGATTTGTCGCACCACGACCCGGTAAGCCCCCTCCGGCAACGTTTGCGAGCTCTGTATTTCCCATCGCCCGTTGGCATCGGCAGTCGTGGACGCCAGCACCAGCGCAGGGTCGAAGCAGGAGGCAACGATGATCGCCGCCCCCGGGGTGGCCAGCCCCCGGTAAAACGGTTGGGCGCCCACCCAGTCACCGGCGGCCGGTTCGTAAAGGGTCGGCCCGGCAGCGAGCAACGTCACAATGCTGACGATACTCCAGTCTGACGTCGTTCCACCGAGGCTACTGCGTGCAATAAGCGAGTAAGGATTTCCCCCTATCAGCGTTTTGGTCAATTTGCCAGACCAGTAGCCATGTTCATCCACCACAAAACTACCAATGACATCCATGATACCGTCCCGCATCACGCTCACCGTATCGCCGGGATAACCCGCCCCGGACGCCACTACCCACGCTGGCGTGACGAATTCGCCCCCGCTCGGGCTTTCGATCACCGGCGCATTCGATACGACGGTGAACACACGAGCGATACTGGCCCGCTTCCCGCCCTTGTAACTCTGCTCGGCCACCATTGTTGTCGGGCCCACAGTCGGCAGGTTGACAGTCCGGCGCCAATGGCAATCCGCGCCCACCTCAATGTCGGATGCAATCACCTCGGTGCCAATCTTCAGCGTGACCAACGCTCCGGGTATACCGGTGCCCGCCACCTCGCTGCGGCGAGCAAACCGGGCATTAGCAGCGGGCGTAGTGATGATCGGCAACCCCACCTTGACGTTGAAGGTTCTCTCGACACTGCGTTCGGATGGATACGTCCCAAACTGTTGCACGACATAGATAACCTGCTGCCCCTCTTTCTCGAACTCCTTCTCGAGCTCAACCGCCCAGGCACCCGTGGTCAATACAGTCGTTTGCCCCAGCACCTTGCTGCTGCTCGTAGCGTCGAACACTTTGATCGTGCTGCCCGGGTAAGCGTTCGTGCCCCGGACGATGAGTTTGAAACCCACCTCGTCATTGTTCTGCGGGTAAGTAATGCCCGGCACGGGGGTTTTGACCGTGAAGGTGTGATCCTTCCAGCCCGATGTCTGGCCGCCAAACTTCGCTTGTACCTGAACGGTGATCCGGCCGGGAGACGTCAGCGTGGCGTTAAAACTCCACGCCCCTGTCGTGGCGTTGGACTTGAACTTATGGATCTCCGCGCCATCCTTGTAGCGCACGACGACCTCGGCATCCGGCCAGGTGGCGCCCACGAATAGTGTCGTCAGCGCCACGGACGCGTTGGCAGCCGGTTGGGTGACGCTCGGGAGGTCAGGTTTGATGATCAGATTGGGCGCTGTTGCCGCAGTGGACCAGAGGTTGTTCATCCACTGCAAGACAGTGACCGTGTAAGTACCGGGGGGCAACTTGGCAGTAGCCCTGACAGTCCATGTACCGTTAGTGGCCACATTTGTTTGCAGAAGGACATTAGTGCTGCCGTTGAGCCGGACTTCGATCCTGGCAGCGGCCTGCCCCGTCCAGACGTTGCCTCGCCCGGTGAACGTCGGGATCTGCCCGTTCAGGGTGAGTGCGATTGCGGTCGGAGGTGGCACGGGTACGTTAACGGGGATCGGTGTTCCTCCCCACACGGAATAGATCCGACCGCCTGCCCCGTCAGAGACGCTTTGCCGTAAAGCCATTGAATACGTGCCCGGCAGCCAGTTGGTTTTTTCCGCCGTCCAGTTGTTACCAACCACGGTACCTTGAGCTTGAACGCCTCCAGCCCCCCCATCATGGGAAATCTCGACCAGAGCCCCCGTGTACCCGGCCCCCGAGAACTTTACTGTTGCAAACGATAGGTACGTGACAGTGGGCAGCTGTAACTTGGGCGGTCGGATTTTATACGTCCTCGGAGCGGCTCTTGCAGTACTGACAGCCCCCAGCTTTTGCAGCACGGTGAGGGAAAGAGGCCCCGGGGTTAAGTTACTGAGTGCCACACTCCAGCTTCCATTACTCTGGACATTACCGACGCCCCAAGATTTGTTTGTGGCGTCAGTCAAGACTTCGACCTGGACATTCTGATTACCCAACCCGCTGCCACCGGTCATCGTGAAGGCTTGTTCCTGCTCCGTCCCCGCGCCTGGGCCAGTGATAGCTGGTACACCCAGGACTATCACCGAAGAAGCGGTCTCCTTCCAGCCACTTTCACTATTATCCTTTTTCTGCTTTGCACTAAGTTTGTAGACGCCTTGCGGCAAGTCCCGTGTGAGCGTCGTCGACCAGTTACGAAGTTCCCCTACCCTTGCGGTGCCATAAACCGTCGTACCATCACCCGATTTGTGGATATAGACCATTGCGCCTGGCTCACCCGTTCCTGAAACAACCGGCTTGCTCACCCCGATCACACCATTGGCACCCGGGAGGGTGATGGACGGTGCCGGGCGCAAGTGGAAGGTAAAGGGATCGGAGTAGGTCTCCGGCGGGTAGCCACTCATCCCATGTTTAACCTTTGCCACATAGGTACCAGGCTCTAATGACGCATGCAGCGCTCGTGACCAGTTACTGCCACTTTGCAGGGTCGCTTGATCGCTTAGCGCTTGATTATTATCTGCCCGAACAATTTGTACATGACCGTACGGTGTTGCGAATCCTGAAATAACTGGCGTGTTGCCCCACAGTGACTGTGATGGCTGGGTGACTGTCACCTTCACACCGACGTAGAAACTCTCTGTAGTGTACCAATCTGTCCACTTGCCATTCGTACCCAAATGAGCGTACCAAATGACATATTCATCAGGTTCAAGACCCCCTACGTACATACTCCACGTACTGCCTTCAACGCTCTGGTCTAGAGTGCGAACATGTTCTAGATTTCTACCTTTCTTGAAACCCAGCTGGACTGCCTTGATATTCGATAACCCGCTGTCAGAGACAAGAAAATTCTGTATTACCATCTCCCCCTTGCGAGGACGCGTGAGATTTCGCGGATAAGGATAAACAGCATCTGGTTGATCTGGTTGATCTGGTTGATCTGGTTGATCTGGTTGATCTGGTTGATCTGGTTGATCTGGTTGATCTGGTTGATCCAACATGATGGCGCTCCGATGCGAGGCGTACAGCCACTTTATTGAAGCCATTTAAAACCTGAAGGCTGTGCGCAAAACACCTGTAAAAAATGACAGTCCAGACGAACGGTAACCGTCTCCCAGCCTTAATTCCCCCGCGTTTCCAACTCCCTCAGTCCGCGACTACATCTCCTTGCGCCGCAGCCTACACATCCGCCAGATTCCGCCGGTTGCTTGTGCGCCTTGGCCGCCATGGCTAACGTGAACCCTGTCGCTGCCCATCAGCAATCGGGTTTAGTCTCCCGGAGGTCGTAGGTGCACTGCACGCCAAATGCTCAGGTACTCCCTATCCCTGAACTCTATGGTGGCTGTGCGCAGGGCACCCTCGGGCGCGGCGGTTTTTCGTATCTGCAGTGGTCTAATTTCCCCGATGCAAACACCGAAGCCTTGACCATCCAGACCTACGAAACCTTTTCGACGGTCAGCATTCTGCTGCTCGACCTGGCCGAAAGCCTGGACGACAAGCCGCGACATCTGGCGATGGCGATTTATCAGTTGAGTGAGTTGGGGTTGATGCTGGTGGAGAGGTCGCTGGAGAACGAGACGGCGATCAAGACGACGTAGCAATAAATATGTAATTGAATGGACTCGCCCAAGCCGAGGCGTCTGTGCGCCACGGTGGCATTCTTATAGAAGCCAACGACAGCGAGGGCGAGGCCATGAAAAAGCATACGACGATCAATCAGTCTTTGTCAGCCGATGTGTCGGCATGCACCACAGTTGCGGTAGATCTTGCCAAAAGGGTCTTTCAGGTCGCAGGGGAGGATACCCTCGGTCACGTGATATTCGAGGCTCGAATCAAGTCGCGCGAGACCTTCCAGGTGTTTCTGCACAAGCTCCCTGTGAACGTGACCGTATTGGTGGAAACCGGGCCAGGCGCTCAGGCATGGGCGCGGTTACTGCAAATGCAGGGCAATCCGGTGCGCATTCTGCCGGCCCAGCATGTTGCCAAGCATCGCAGTGGCCCGAAAAACGATCGCAACGATGCATTGGCTATCCTGCGTGCAGGCCGCGATTGCAGGATCTCAGCCGTTCCGGTCAAGAGCGCGGCGGCACTGGCGATGCAGGCACTGCACCGAGCTCGGCGGGGATATATACGGCGCCGCACTGCAGTGAGCAATCAGGTGCGCGGCTTGCTGCTGGAACAGGGTGTGGCTCTGGCACAGGGCGAAATGGCGATCAGCCAGCTCGTGCCTCGGATATTGGAAGACGCTACCCAGCCGTTGCCCGATCTACTGCGCGAACTGATCGCCGAACTGCTGGGTGAATGGGGTCAACTGGGTGACCGCGTCAACGCACTGACCGGTCGGCTGGAAACGGCGGCGAAAGAGAGTGAGACCGCGAAGCGGCTGATGACGGTGCGCGGTGTGGGTCCAATCATCGCCACGGCGCTGCTGGCCAAGCAGACCGAGCCCGAACGCTTCGCCAGCGCTCGGCAGTTTGCCGCCTACTTCGGGTTGGTCCCCAGCCAGCACAGCAGCGCCGAGAAGGTTCGGTTGGGCAAGATGTGCAAGCATGGCGATGCCTACTTGCGCAGTCTGGCGATCCAGGGTGCTCATGCCGTTTTAAGACAGCTACGACCTGACTCAGAGCAGCCGGACGATCAACGTCTCCAGCGTTGGATCTCCCGCTTGGGTCGCAAGGAGGCGGCCGTGCGATTGGCCAACCGCAACCTGCGCATTCTTTGGGTGCTACTGCAAAATGACCAGACTTATCGTCGCCAGCCGGGCAATGGCCGGGAGGCTGCGATGAGTCACTGATCAATAGAGTTCTGCCACCGGGGCGTTAAGCCGCTCCAACCCATGCTAAAGAACATTGACCCCAGGTCAGACCGTCGCGGATTGATGCCTGAGCTGCTACCGGCCCTTGAGGCCTCACTGTAATCGGCATACCGCGCGCTTATCCAATGTTGGCCAGAAGCTGTTCAAGGCTTCCTCGAACAGGCCTGATACATAGATGCAACCGGGTAGCAGTGTTCAGAAGCAGGTTGAAAGTGGGGGCGAGTCCATACATAGCAGCTGGCGCAGCCTGCGTTCGGCTGCGAAGCAGTCGTAAACCCGAGATGCCCGGCCTACCTGATTCACCGCGAGCTCTGATTTTACGACTGCTTCGCAGCCGAACGCAGGCTGCGCCAGCTGCTACAGGTTGTTGGCGTTCAGGCGGAGGCAGGCAACGGCTGAAAACTGAAGTACTGCTTCAACGCCTCGACCAATTGCCCATATTCCGGCGGTGCCCGTTGCAGGCTGAACCCGGCGTCGTAATGGAGAGGGGTCGTGTCTTCATGGCACCACAAACAACACGCCTGAAGATCAATGACCTGCATGCAGCCATCGCTGGCGGGGATTTTCAGGCGCAGATCGAAATCGGCGCCGATCATCATCGGCAACTGACTGATCAGCATCAGCCCGTCTTCGGACACGTTGCCCAGAAAGCCGATGGGTTTGTCGGTGACGCTGTTGAACACTCTTAGAAAATACGGCAGTTGATGCCGCTCGATCCGGCGGTCAGTAAACATGCGCAAATGGCCCAGCAAGGCTCTTAAGCAGAGCCGCACTAATGCTTCGGAACGGGCCTGCTTCTATTTCTTATATAGGCATAGGCGCGCTCTCCCCGATCCCGGTGCGACAGTCCTTGAGCCGCTGTCGCTTACTCCTGCCGATCACAGGTGTTACGTCGATTTAGAGGTGAGGCTCTAACACCGATCTATTCGACTATAGCTCACCACCGCCGGTGAGCCAGCCTCTGAACAACCAGGACAATCAGAACTGCGTCGGGCGCACGACCGCAGCAGCACTTCGCAGCGGATAGTGGCCCAGCGACTGCAAGGTTTCCAGGCGGGCGCGGGCGCGGAAGGCGTATTCACTTTGCGGGTACGAGGCGATGATGAACTGGTAGGTTTGCGCCGCATCGACAAACAGTTTCTGCCGTTCCAGACACAACCCGCGCAACATCGACACCTCCGGCCACACATAAGGCCGCGCGCGGCTGGCGCGTTCAACTTTGGACAGCTCGAGCGTCACCTGCTCGCAATTGCCACGGTCATAGGCGCTGTAGGCGTTATTCAAATGATGGTTCATCGACCAACGGGTGCAGCCCGTGACGCTGAGGGCTGTGATGGCAAGGGCGGCAATGAGCACGAATCGCATGGGGGTTCTCCTGTCTTGAGCTCTGTATCGACCCGTGACGCGAAATCTTCAGGATGCCGGTAACCAAAAGTATTCGGTTCAATAAAGAAACGAATAAGTAGTGCATTCGAACAATGACTACACCCGCAGAGCATAGTAGCCTCACTCAGCGCTTGAACTCAGGAGTCTATGCATGTCCGTCCGTCGCACCAAAATCGTCGCTACCCTTGGCCCGGCCAGTAACTCGCCGGAAGTTCTCGAACAGCTGATTCTGGCTGGCCTGGACGTCGCCCGCCTGAACTTCTCCCACGGCACCCCCGACGAGCACAAGGCTCGCGCGAAGCTGGTGCGTGACCTCGCTGCCAAGCACGGCCGCTTCGTCGCCCTGCTGGGTGACCTGCAAGGCCCGAAAATCCGTATCGCCAAATTCGCCAACAAGAAGATCGAGCTGAAGATCGGTGATCAATTCACCTTCTCCACCAGCCATCCTCTGACCGAAGGCACCCAGACCATCGTCGGCATCGACTACCCGGACCTGGTCAAGGATTGCGGCGTAGGCGACGAGCTGCTGCTCGACGACGGCCGCGTGGTCATGCGCGTTGATACCGCCAATGCCACCGAGCTGAATTGCACCGTGCTGATCGGCGGTCCGCTGTCCGACCATAAAGGCATCAACCGTCGCGGTGGCGGCCTGACCGCTCCGGCCCTGACTGAAAAAGACAAGGCCGACATCAAGCTCGCTGCCGAAATGCAGGTCGACTACCTCGCCGTGTCCTTCCCGCGTGACGCCGCCGACATGGAATACGCCCGTCAACTGCGCGACGAAGCCGGCGGTACCGCCTGGCTGGTGGCGAAGATCGAACGCGCCGAAGCCGTGGCCGACGACGAAACCCTCGACGCGCTGATCAATGCATCCGACGCGGTCATGGTTGCCCGTGGTGACCTGGGTGTGGAAATCGGCGACGCCGAGCTGGTGGGCATTCAGAAGAAAATCATTCTGCACGCACGCCGCCACAACAAAGCTGTGATCGTGGCGACCCAGATGATGGAGTCGATGATCCAGAACCCGATGCCGACCCGCGCCGAAGTGTCCGACGTAGCCAACGCCGTGCTCGACTACACCGACGCCGTGATGCTCTCGGCTGAAAGTGCTGCCGGTCTGTACCCGCTGGAAGCGGTGCAAGCCATGGCGCGCATCTGCATCGGCGCTGAAAAGCACCCAACCAGCAAGACCTCCAGCCACCGCATCGGCAAGGTCTTCGAAAGCTGCGACCAGAGCATCGCGTTGGCGGCCATGTACACCGCCAACCACTTCCCGGGCGTGAAGGCGATCATCGCCCTGACCGAAAGTGGCTACACGCCGTTGATCATGTCGCGCATCCGTTCCTCGATTCCGATCTACGCATTCTCCCCGCACCGCGAAACCCAGGCCCGCGCGGCCATGTTCCGTGGCGTCTACACCGTACCGTTCGACCCGGCATCGCTGCCGCCTGAGCAAGTCAGCCAGGCCGCGATCGACGAGTTGCTCAAGCGCGGCGTAGTCGAGAAAGGCGACTGGGTCATCCTGACCAAGGGCGACAGCTACCACACCATCGGCGGCACCAACGGGATGAAAATCCTGCACGTTGGCGACAAGATGGTCTGAGTTTCAAATCGCTGAAAAACAAAAGCCCCGCCATGTGAATGGCGGGGCTTTTTGCTTTTTGTGTGGAGGTGTTTGGCTTGAGTTTTGTGTCGACTTTCAGATCCACCCCCCTCACCCCAGCCCTCTCCCCCCAAGGGGGGGCGAGGGGGAAAGGGAGCAGATCGGGGGCGTTTCAGGTCCTGAGTTCGGCTCGATCGTTCAGGTCGATGTAGTTAGCGCAAACAACTCGGTCGGCTCCCTCGCCCTCCGGGAGAGGGCTGGGGTGAGGGCAGGCTTTTCAGTGGCGTTTGATAAACCCGGTCAACGCCGCCATCGCTTCCGGAGAGCGCAACCGTTGGGTGAACTGTGCGCTCTCTTCTTCTATTGCCTTGCGCAGTTGTTCGCGGTCCGGGGCTTTCATCAATTGCTTGCTGATGCGCACCGCTTCCGGTGGCAGCGACTCGAAACGCAACGCCATCTCCCGCGCTTTGGCCAGCGTCTCTTCACCACTGCCCAAGGCTTCAGTCGCAATCCCCCACTGCGCGGCCTGCTCACCGCTGAAGCCTTCGCCCAGCAGCAACAACTCGGCAGCTTTGGCCTGCCCGAGCAGTCGCGGCAGGATCAAGCTGGAACCAAACTCCGGGCATAACCCGAGATTAACGAACGGCATGCGAAGGCGCGCATCGCGGCTGACATACACCAGATCGCAATGCAGCAGCATCGTCGCGCCAATGCCCACGGCTGCACCGGCCACGGCAGCGATCACCGGTTTTCGGCATTCGAGCAGGGTGAGCATGAACTGAAACACCGGGCTGTCGAGGTTGCTCGGTGGTTGCTGGATGAAATCGGCGATGTCGTTGCCAGCGGTGAAGCACTCGGCGCTGCCAGTGATCAGCACGGCGTTGATTTCAGGGTCGGTATCGGCCAGTTTCAACGCTTCAGCCAAGTGGCTGTACATGGCACGGGTCAGGGCGTTTTTCTTGTCCGGGCGGTTGAGGCGCAGGATCAGCAGGCCGCGCTCACGTTCAAATTGGATGGCATCGCTCATGGTCGGTCTCGCATCGAAAATCAGCGCTCAACCGCGGAGAACAAAGACGTCCGCCAGCAGTTGATTGCGCGGCAATCCCGCCAGATACAAGCGCCGGGCAAAGGCGTCGACGCTGTCAGGGGCCCCGCAGAGTAAGGCCAGGGTTTGCCGTGAAACAAGCCGCAGTTGCGCCAAAGCCGCGGGCAACTCGGCCGCTGTCCACAGTTCAATGCTCAGGTTCGGGCGGCTGGCGGCCATGGCTTGCAGGGGTTTGGCCAGGTAATGCGCCTCGGCATCATGGGCCAGATGAATGACGCGAATGGCACCTTGGTGATCTTGCCGTAGTGCTTCACGCAAGATACCGAACAACGGCCCCAAACCCGTGCCGGCGGCCAACAGCCAAAGCGGTCGGGTGTTCCAGTCCGGGTCGTAATGCAAGGCCCCGCCGCGCAACTCGCCGAGACGGATCGAATCGCCGATTTTCAGCTGACGGGCCGCGTCGCTGAATTCACCCGGCTGGCGACAATCAAGATGGAACTCCAGAAAGCGATCCTCTTCCGGCAGGCTGGCGAGGGAATATGGCCGTGCCACGTTGCCCGCCCACAGCACCAGATGCTGGCCGGCGCTGTAGCGCAACGGACGCTCGGGGGTCAGGCGCAAACGCAACACGCTGGCGCTTAACCAATCGACAGCCGCCACCTCGGCCGGGCGGCCATCCTGCTGAGGATCGAAGGTGTGCACCTGCAAGTCCTCGACCACCTGACACTGACACGCCAGGCGCCAGCCTTGCTGTCGTTGGTCTGCGCTCAGGGCGTCGGGGCGGCTGTCACTCGGCAGCCCTTGTACACATTGCACCAGACACGCATGGCAACTGCCGGCGCGACAGCTGTAGGGCACCGATACGCCGTTCTGATTCAACGCATCGAGCAGGTTGCTGCCCGCCGCCACCGACCATTGGCGTTCGCCGACCCGTAACTCAGGCATCGACGTTCTCCCACGCGGCCGCACAACGATTGCGGCCGTCACGCTTGGCGCGATAAAGCGCCTGATCGGCGCGCTGCAAGGCTTCATCGAGATCGTCGCCCAGTTCGAGCAACGTCATACCCGCCGACAAGCTGAGATGGGCGACGTTGAGTCCGACCAGCTCTACATCGGTGAACGCAATGCGCAGCCGCTCGCAACAGGAGGTCAAGCGCTCGGGGTTGCAATCGGGCAACAGCACGACGAATTCTTCGCCACCGTAACGGGCCAGAACATCGCCATCGCGCAAGCAGGCGGTGGCCACGGCGGCAAAGGCTTGCAGCACCTGATCACCGGCGGCATGGCCGTGCACATCGTTGATGCGTTTGAAATGGTCGAGGTCGATCAGTGCCAGGCCATGCATGACATCGACGTCCATGGCCTTCAGCTCACGGGAGGCCAGGCGCAGGAAATGCCGGCGATTAAACAGCCCGGTCAGTTCGTCGGTGGCCACCAGGTCTTCGAGCTGGCGCATCATCCCGCGCAGGGTGTCCTGATGCGCCTGCAAGGCAAATCGGCGCTGACGCATGCGTTGACGGGAGGCCTGCACGTGACGGGCATAAAGTTCCAGCCAGACCAGCACGATGAGCAGCACGCACACCTGCAACGCGGCCAGTGCCGGGTCGGGTAACTGGAAGTGGTAGCCCTCCCACAGCGTGATCGCGCTGAAACTGACGAACACCAACAGCGCGCACCGTAAGAAGGCAAAGCGCGAAAGATGGAACAACCCGAACAGCAGAATCAGCACGTAGAACACCAGGAACGCGCCGCGTGCCTCGTCCAGATGGGCGATCAGCCAGGTTTGCCAACCCAGCCCCATCAACACTTGCGCTTCAGTCAGGCTGGGGTCGGAAAAACGCAGGTTGCAGCCGCTGTAAAACACCGCGAACAACGCCGCCTGACTGATGACCACCAGCGCACTGCCGATGGCCACGTTGGACAGGGATTCATCGTAATGACCGGTGAAAAACGCCAGCCACAACAGCAACAAAGCCAGGGCGTAGGTGCCGGCTGCGAGGGCAAAGCGTTTGAGCAACAAGCGCTGGATGGCGTTATGGGTCAATCGTTGACTCACCGTGCGAAGGGAGGCTGCTTGAGTGTCCTACTCTACAGACCGAATGCCACTTTAGTAGCGTGCCTGATAAATGACCATTCAATTTTAAGGGCGGAAAACTGGCGCCAATGTCATGACTGCGCGTGTAAACCATTTCCCCTCACCCTAGCCCTCTCCCCAAGGGGCGAGGGGACTGACCGAGGTGATTAAAAGCTCTACATCGACCTGAATTACCGAGTCGATCTCAGGATCTGAAAGCCCACGATCTGCTCCCTTTCCCCCTCTCCCCCGTGGGGAGAGGGTTGGGGTGAGGGGGTGGATCTCCCTACCCCCCCCAATCCTATGCGACCAACGATTGACTACCGGCGGGTGTGCCCGGAACCGAGGCGCGTTATACTGCCGCGCCTTTTTAGCGTCGCGCCAGCAGCCCCGGCGTGCCTTGTAAAGGTGCTTGCAACCGACCGATGCACCCAAGCTGCAAGCACCTTATTGAATGTTCCCGTCTTTTAGAGGAGCGCGACTCATGACCGTGATCAAGCAAGACGACCTGATTCAGAGCGTTGCCGACGCCCTGCAGTTCATTTCCTATTACCACCCCGTTGACTTCATCCAGGCGATGCACGAAGCCTACCTGCGCGAAGAATCGCCAGCGGCCCGTGACTCCATGGCGCAAATCCTGATCAACTCGCGGATGTGCGCCACCGGCCACCGCCCGATCTGCCAGGACACCGGCATCGTTACCGTCTTCGTTCGCGTGGGCATGGACGTACGTTGGGATGGCGCCACCATGGGCCTGGACGACATGATCAACGAAGGCGTGCGCCGGGCTTACAACCTGCCGGAAAACGTCCTGCGTGCCTCGATCCTCGCCGACCCGGCGGGCGCTCGTAAAAACACCAAGGACAACACCCCGGCCGTTATCCACTACTCCATCGTTCCGGGTAACACCGTGGAAGTGGACGTGGCGGCCAAGGGCGGCGGTTCCGAGAACAAGTCGAAAATGGCCATGCTCAACCCGTCCGACTCGATCGTCGACTGGGTGTTGAAAACTGTTCCGGAAATGGGCGCCGGCTGGTGCCCACCGGGCATGCTCGGCATTGGCATCGGCGGCACCGCCGAGAAAGCCGCCGTGATGGCCAAGGAAGTGTTGATGGAATCCATCGACATTCACGAGCTGAAAGCACGTGGCCCACAGAACCGTATCGAAGAGATGCGTCTGGAGCTGTTCGAGAAGGTCAACCAACTGGGCATCGGCGCCCAGGGCCTGGGTGGCCTGACCACCGTGCTCGACGTGAAGATCATGGATTACCCGACCCACGCCGCTTCGTTGCCGGTGTGCATGATCCCGAACTGCGCCGCCACCCGTCACGCGCACTTCGTGCTCGACGGTTCCGGCCCGGCCTCGCTGGAAGCGCCACCGCTGGACGCCTACCCGGAAATCGTCTGGGAAGCTGGCCCATCGGCCCGTCGCGTCAACCTCGACACCCTGACTCCGGAAGACGTGCAGAGCTGGAAGCCGGGCGAAACCGTCCTGCTCAACGGCAAAATGCTCACCGGTCGCGACGCTGCGCACAAGCGCATGGTCGAGATGCTCAACAAGGGCGAAACCTTGCCGGTAGACCTCAAGGGTCGCTTCATCTACTACGTCGGCCCGGTTGATCCTGTGCGCGAAGAAGTAGTGGGCCCTGCCGGTCCGACTACCGCGACGCGGATGGACAAGTTCACCCGTCAGATCCTTGAGCAGACCGGCTTGCTGGGCATGATCGGCAAATCCGAGCGCGGCCCGACCGCAATCGAAGCGATCAAGGACCACAAAGCCGTTTACCTGATGGCAGTCGGCGGCGCGGCTTACCTGGTGGCACAAGCCATCAAGAAATCCCGCGTGGTGGCTTTCGCCGAACTGGGCATGGAAGCGATCTACGAGTTCGACGTCAAAGACATGCCAGTAACTGTTGCGGTCGACAGCAAGGGTGAGTCGGTACACATCACCGGTCCTGCCATCTGGCAGAAAAAGATCAGTGAAAGCCTGGCGGTGGAAGTGCAGTAAGCGCTTCAGCCTGCCATTACGGCCGGGTCGTCTTATAGATGATCCGGCCGTTTTTTTGCGTGCCACTTTTACTATTCGCAATAAAGCGCAGCGTTTTTCACAGTATTAGATCTAAAAAAACCCGCCTCACCTGTCAGATCTGACAGGTCACACCTTCCCCTGATTTTGTTAGCGTCGCTCTATCACGCGACTCCGTTGCTACGGGAGAGCGCCAAGCCGACACAGGATCAGCCCCATGGAAGAACAAGCCTCCCTGAGCATCACTGAGCCCTCCATCGCCAAGAGCGCTTCCATTGCCACGATTGGCAAAAGCTGGGGATCGGTCGGCGTGACGGGCAGTGCTTCATTCGAGTTACCGTTGCCCCTTTCAGGAGGACGCGGTTTCGACCCCGCCATGGCGCTGAGCTATGACAGCCAGGGCGGTAACGGTCCGTTCGGTATTGGCTGGCGTTTGGGCGTCGGTGCTATCACCCGCCGGACCAGTAAAGGCGTGCCTGATTACCTCGCCACCGACATCATGGTCGGTCCAGGTGGCGAGGAGTTGATGCCCGAGCTGGATGACGAGGGCAAGTTAAAGTCCAGAATCGAGACCCAATACGGCAAACTCGATGATATTGGCGAGCACCGCGTGGTGTGCTACCGGCCGCGGGTCGAGAGTTCGTTCGACCGGATCGAGCTCTGGCAACCGGAAGAAAAGCTGCCCTTCTGGCTGGTGCACGGGGCCGATGGCAGTCTTCATGTCTACGGCAAGACCGACGCTTCGCGCCGTGCAGAGCCTGTCGACCCGGCCATCCCTGACGCGCCGCAGCGTATCGGTGTGTGGTTGCTGCTCGAAAGCATGACCCCCCATGGCGAACACATCTGTTTCGACTACAAGCCCGAAGATCAGACTCACTCCCCGGATGACTCGCACGACTATCGTGCCCAGAGTTTTCTGCACCGGGTGTATTACGGCAATGCCCTGGCCAGCAAAGACCTGTACGCCTGGACGGTGGAAAACCCGGCAACTCTGAACTGGCATTTCCACCTGGTGTTCGACTATGGCGAGCGGACCCTGGATCTGGAAAAGAAGCCGCTCTACGGCCCGCCGTTCGATGCGCCCCCCGAGGATTATGGTGAGTGGCAGCTGCGCAAGGATCCCTTTCACAGCTACACCTACGGATTCGAACTGGGTACCCGACGCCTGTGCCATCAAGTTCTGATGTTTCACCATTTCCCCGAGCAGTTGGGCCCGAATCCGGTGCTGATTCGACGATTACTGCTGCAATACCAAACGACTCCTCTGGGGTACACCCAACTGGCAGCAGCGCACTATCAGGCGTACGACGCCAGTGGCACCGTGGAAAACATGCCGCCGGTGGAATTCGACTATTCGGGCTTCGAACTCAATAAGCAGTCGAGCCCGTTCTTTCCGTTCGAAAACATGCCCGGCATCGAGGACGGCGTGCACCATCAGTGCGTTGATTTGTTCGGTGAAGGCGTGCCCGGATTTATCTGTCGTTACGACAAGAGCTGGTATTACCGCGAACCCTTGCGTGCGCTGACGGGGGCGGATGACATCCACTATGGCCCATGGACAGAACTGTCCCGAATTCCCGTGGCAGATCGCAATCAAGCGACCTATCAGGCGCTGACCGATCTGACCGGCGACGGCCGGCTCGACTGGATCCTCGCCTCACCCGGCATGAGCGGTTTCCACACCCTCAACCCCGATCGCAGCTGGTCAGGGTTCATTCCCTTTTCGGCATTCCCGGTGGAGTTCTTCCACACGCTTTCACAGTCTGGCGACTTGATGGGCGACGGGCTCAGCTCGATGGCGCTGATCGGCCCGCGCAGCGTGCGCCTGTACGCCAATCGGCGTGAGGACGGTTTTGCCCAGGGCCAGGACGTCGAGCACACACCAGACACCGATCGCCTGCCGCTGTTCAGCCATTCACGCAGCGAACTGGTGATGCTGGGTAACTTGCTGGGCAGCGACATGACCGAGCTGTGCCGCATCCGGCACGACGAAATCAAATGCTGGCCGAACCTCGGTCACGGTCGGTTCGGCAAGGGTTTTGTCATGAGTGCCCTGCCCTTCGATTACGCGACATTCGACGCGGCGCGGGTGCGGATTGCCGACCTCGACGGCTCCGGTGCACCGGCACTGATTTATCTGAAGTCGGACGGTTTCGAGATCTATTTCAATCACGGTGGCAATGGTCTGGAGCAGATCCCCGTCACGGTCCCCTGGCCCAATGGCATTCGTTACGACAACTTGTGCCAGGTCACCCTCGCCGACCTGCAAGGCCTGGGGTGCGCGAGCCTGATCCTGACCGTGCCGCACATGAAGCCGCGGCACTGGCGCTACGATTTCGTCGGTGCCAAGCCTTACATGCTGGTCGCCAGTAACAACAACATGGGTTGCAGTACCGAGGTGGTTTATCGCAGTTCGGCGCAGGAATGGCTGGATGAAAAACCGGCAACCGACCCGGTATGCTACCTGCCGTTCCCGGTGCCTGTGGTCAAGCAACAAAGCCAGCTCGATGAAATCACCGGCAACTGCCTCAGTCAGAGCTTCCATTATTTTCAGGGTTACTACGATGGCCGGAACCGGGAGTTTCGCGGTTTCGGGCTGCTGCGCCAGACCGACAGCGAAACCGCTGCAATTGAAGATGACATCGGTTTTACCGCCCCGGCGCTGGTCTGCACCTGGTTTCACACCGGACGGCAAATCGACCTGCCACGCGATGGCTATTTCAACCGTGACTCCGAAGCGTGTGATTTGAAACCCACGCTGTTCTGCCAGTATCACCGCAACGACGATTTTGATGACCCGATCCCGCCACCCGATGACACCACCGTTCACGAAATCGCCCGCGCCCTCGCTGGTTCAGTGTTGCGCGTGGAGACCTACGCTGGCGACGATGACCCGTCCACGGCGGTGCCGTTCGCGGTGGAGGAAAGTCGTTACAAGGTCCGCGAACTGCGCAAAAAGGGAGACCATGACGCTTACCCGATCATGCTGCCCTTGCCACTGGAGAAGATCAGCTATCAGTACGAACGCTTTGTGAATGATCCTCGGTGCCGGCATGAAACCATCTTGGGCCATGACGAGTTCGGTCTGCCCATCCATTCCTTCGCCGTCTGCTATGCACGGCGAAGGACCAACACCAAGATAGAAAACCCCTTCGAAGATCCCGACGAAAGAACATGGTGGTCGGATGCCCACGACCCGGCGCAACAGTCTTATTACCTGAGCGAATCCCGCGCCGAGTTCATTCATTTGAAGGAGGACCTGCAAAGCTGGCGACTGGGTCTGCCCTATCTGCAACGGGGCAACGCAATGGTCTTGCCCAAGGGGCCGGCACCTGCAGGACTTACCCCGGCAGATATCTCCCATGAACGGTTTATCGAGCTGTACGCCACGCCCGAATGGGCCGCACAGAGGTTGCTGACCACGCAGTCGGTACATCGCTACCTCAAGACCGACAATCAGACACCCCTTGCCGATGGCAAGGCCGAGTTCGAGGCACTGCGGGCACCGCTGGAAATTGCACAACTGGACAAGACCGCGCTGGACGCCTACGACACAGTGCCGTCAATCGTTATTCGGGACGAACTGGAAAAGATCGGCTATTCGGCCATGCCTCTGGTGCTGGGGGTAGACAAGGTGGCAGACGAGGAAGAGGACAAGGAGAGAAATCTATGGTCGTCCCGGTATGGTTTTGCCAAGTACGGCAAGCTCGACAGTTTTTACAAAGTGATGGAGTACAACGAAACGTCCAGTCACGGCACCACGACAGCCTGCTACGACGACTACTGTCTGCTGCCGAAAAGCATCACGCAGCCGGACAAGTGCGAAGCCCGTTTCGAATATGACTATCACGCGCTGCAACTCATGCGCAGCATCGATGCCAATGACAATGTCGAGGAAGCCCTTTACGAGCCGTCCGGGCAACCCCTTGCCATCAGTTTTTATGGAACTGAAGACCGCGAAAAAATGGGTTTTCGCCCCCTCGACGAACACGAACGTCCTATAGACCATCGTCCGGACCCGGCCATCGAAGATCCGAAAGGCGCCCTGCAAAAGGCGGCCAGCGTATTGCGCAAGGACCTGTTCAGCTGGATGGGCGAACTCCCCCATTCCGTCAGGCAGACACCTGACTGGCTGACCACCTGGATTGCGCAAGGTTACGTGCTACCCACCCTGCATATTCGCGCCAGCGCCCGCCTTCGCCTGTCCCGGCTCAAGTCCCTGACCGGGCCTGAACAAGCGCTGCTCGACCTGATCCACTCGACTCCCCGCGAGCCGGTGCACAGTGTCGTCCTCACCGCTGACCGCTATTGGGACGATGAGCTGCAGCAAATCCAGATCGTCAAAGCCTTCGTGGATGGTTTCGGCCGGCCACTGCAGATCAAACAATTGGTCGAGCCCGGTCCGGCTTTTGTGGTGGAAAACGGTGAGCTGGTGATTGAAAACGGCGAGCCAAAAATTGCGCACGCCGATCCGCGCTGGCGCGTCAGCGAACGTGTGGAATACAACAACAAGGGATTGCCCGTTCGGGCGTATCGCCCTTACTGCGCCAATGAGCACTGCTATATCAAGGACCATTCCTTTCATGAGTTCGGCCATCACGATCAGAACTATTACGACGTGTTGGGTCGCCGGAACAAAGTCATCAACGCCAAAGGAGATGTCGCGCTCGAGATCATCCATCCCTGGTACACCACCAGCCTGGACTTTAATGACACCTACGTTGCGCCGCCTGAAAGTGGGCTGAAGGCAGGCAAGCCGTGACGACCTCGGTTCATTGGCGCACCCCGAATGTGACGGCCATTGATAGCCGGGGGTTGCCGGTTTGCCAGATCGAATACTTGCGCAAGGTCGCTGGCGGTCCAGTGGAAACCCTGATCACCCGTCAGCACTACGACGCCGCCGGGCGACTGCTCGAACAATCGGACCCGCGACTGTTCGGTGTCGTCCCCAACCTGATCACCGTACACCGCTTATCCGGCGAGCCGTTGAAGGTAGATTCCGTCGACGCTGGCTGGCGCTTGAGCCTGGCCGGACTGGCCGGGGAGGCGCTGCAGCACTGGGACCAACGCGGCAGTCATTGGCGCACCACCTACGACGCTCTGTTGCGCCCGCTCAGCATCGAGGAAAACGGCCTGCCGAACGTCGAAACCTTTACCTATGCCGATGCCTCCGCCGACCCTGGTTTCAACCTGCGCGGTCAGTTGACCGAGCAGCTCGACCGCTCCGGCACCTTGAGTCTCGACAGCTACAGCCTGCTCGGACAACCGTTGCGCGAAACCCGAACCCTGCTCAAGAGCAAGCCCTACCGCAGCAGCCGGATTTATGGCCCCCTCGGCACGGTGCTGAGCCAGACCGATGCCGGTGACCACCAGCAACAATCGCGTTACGACATTGCCGGGCAGCTCAAACAGGTTGAACTGCGACTAAAAGGCAGCCCGAACTGGCAGCCGGTTCTCAAAGACGCGCAGTACAACGCCGCCACTCAGATCATCGAACAACGCGCCGGCAATGACGTGCTGAGCACCTGGACCTACGACCCGGCCGATGGCCGCCTGTCCACGCAACGCGCGCAAAAAAACGCCGAACCGGCGCTGCAAAACTTCGAGTACTTCTACGATCGCGTTGGCAACATCACGCGCATCGAAGACCACGCGTTCAAACCGATTTACTTCGCCAACCAGCTCATCGACGGTCACCGCGATTTCACCTATGACTCGCTGTACCGGCTGACCCGCGCCACCGGTTACGACGATGCCCCGCCGTCGGACATTCCGGGCCGGCCCCTGCCCGGCGATCCGAACAATCGGCTCAACTACACGCAACACTATGATTACGATCACGGCGGCAACCTGATCAAACTGCGTCATGTGCGGGCGGGTGCCTCACATACCCGCGAGATGTTCATCGACCCCACCAGCAATCGCGGTGTGCGCTGGAAAGAGGGAGATCCTGTACCCGATTTTCCCGAATTGTTCGACCGCCACGGCAATCTCCAGGACTTGCAGCCGGGCAAAACCTTGCAGTGGAACAGCCTGGACCAACTGGCATCGGTCACGCTGATCAAACGCGCCAACGCCCCTGATGACCAGGAGTTCTACCGCTACAGTCAGGGCGTGCGCGTGTACAAACGCCATGAAACCCATACGCCCTCGCTCACTCATTTCCAGGAAGTCATCTACCTGCCGGGGCTGGAAACCCGCATCCGTGACAGCGGCGAAGAACTGCACATGATCACCCTGTCCGGCGGGCACGGCAGCGTGCGTTGCCTGCACTGGGTCAGCGGCAAGCCTGCCAACATCGCCGCCGATCAATTGCGCTACAGCCTCGATGACCACTTGGGTTCCTGCGCGCTGGAGCTCGATCAACAGGCGCAGGTGATCAGCCAGGAAGGTTATTACCCATTCGGCGCCACCGCCTCGTTCGCGCGGGGAAGCGAGGTGGACGTCGACTACAAAACCATCCGCTATTCAGGCAAGGAAATGGATGACAGCGGGTTGTATTACTACGGTGCGCGCTATTACGCGCCGTGGTTGCAGCGTTGGGTGAGTGCCGACCCGGCGGGGGATGTGGATGGGCTGAATCTGTACGCGATGGCGGGTAACAATCCGATCGTTTTTACAGACACCGATGGACAGGCTTTTGACAACTTCATGGACGGGTTCTTTGAAACGAACGAGCAGCAAACCACAAGAAAAAGTCAGAGTGCAGCGGATCAAATTCAATACAGAGCCAATATGAGCTTATCGGGGGCTATCGTACGACATACGAAAATCCTGGAGCTCACCACCCGAAGAGCCCAGGAAGCTGAGACACAAATTCTCAACCACCAGTCAGCGACGGCACATGGACAATCCGCAGCGATAAGGACGGTGGCGCACATCGGAGGACAATCCATCAGTTACGCAGCGGGCATCGGCATCGGCACCGCAGCAGCAGCACTGGGAAGCGTCACAGGACCTGTCGGTGTCGCCGTTGGCATCTTTCTTGGGTTCGTGGCAAAAAAAGCGGTGAGCCTGGGGGTAGATTTTGCTTCAGAACGCTCGAGCCTCGGCGCCTCGGTTAAATTCAAGGCAAGCAAACTGGACCCAAACCGAATAGTGACCAAAGGCGAATACAAGACCATGAATTATGGCTCATACGCTATTAACAAATTCAGGGGAATAGGCCGCGGCATCATTGAACTGAACAAAAAGGGGTGGCTAAAGGGAGGTAAGGAAGCAGTGAACGTTGGCGCTGGCATCGGTATGAAGGCTTCCGGCACCCCCTTTGCCAGTGAAATCAGCGCTGCGCTCAGTACCGTGACAGGCATATTTGAGATACTGGATGAAATCGCAGGAGCAGGTGCTGAGCTCACTCAGGAGAAAATAGGCAGAGCGGACGCAAACATCAGCGGGATGATCGAGGTATTGAACGCTGGGGTAAGTGAACTTGAAAGCCTGTTTGACCAAGCCGGACGCAGTTCAATTCATACCTATAGTCCGCTCAGTAAAATTTTCGGGAAGTCTCCCGGCGACACACGCGCAAGCGTGAGGAGCGCTACAGACGCAACCATTGCACAATTGAGGCGGACACAAACCATGCTCAGGGCGGCCTGATCGGGCGGCAACACGTCACGCTTTGCGTGCTATCGTGCTCGCCCTGTCTTTCGCCTGATACTTCCATGCTTGCGACTTCACGTTCCTTGCGTTTGATGCTTTATACCCTGCTGATTGCCGCCGGCGCCGCACTGGCTGCGGGTTTCGCCATGCGTCACGCCGAACGCCAGGCGCTAGTCGAAGACGCCGCCCGCGCCAATCAGCAACTGGCGCTGTACGCCAATTCCCTGCATACCCTGATCGATCGCTACCGCGCTCTGCCCGCCGTATTGGCGCTAGACCCGGAGTTGCGCGGCGCCCTCGACGGCTCGGTATCCGCTGAACAACAGGACGCACTGAACCGCAAACTGGAAAAGATCAACGGCGCGGCGCAATCCTCGACCCTCGAATTACTGGATCACACCGGCCTGGCGGTGGCCGCCAGTAACTGGCGCCTGCCCAGCAGTTACGTCGGTCACAACTACGGTTTTCGCCCCTATTTCAGCCAGACGCGCACCCAAGGCACCGGGCGCTTTTACGCGGTGGGCGTAACCAGCGGCATTCCCGGTTACTTCCTGTCCAGCGCAGTCACCGGTGACGACGGCCAGTTCCTCGGCGCGATGGTGGTGAAACTCGAATTTCCGGAACTGGAGCGCGAATGGCGTCAGGGCAGCGACACGCTGCTGGTCAGCGATGCACGCGGGATTATCTTCATCGCCAACCAGCCGGGCTGGCGCTATCGCCTGTTGAAACCGCTGAGTGACAGCGATCACGCCGAACTCAAGGTCACCCGCCAATACGACAAACAACCGCTGACACCGCTCGAGTATCAATCGGTGCGGCGCTTCGACGACAACAGTGATCTGACGCGGGTCGTGGGTCCTGACGGGACGGCGAATTACCTGTGGGAATCGCTGCCTCTGAGCACTGAAGGCTGGACGCTGCACCTGCTGCGCCGCCCGCAACTCGCGTTCGAAGACAGCCGTAACGCCGGGCTCGCCGCCGCCGGGTTGTGGCTGGCCGTGGTGTTTCTGTTGCTGTTCCTCAATCAGCGCTGGCGTCTTGCCAAACTGCGCCAGCGCAGTCGTGAAGAGCTCGAACAACTGGTGGAAGAGCGCACTCGCGACCTGCGCACCGCTCAGGACGGTCTGGTGCAATCGGCCAAACTCGCCGCCCTCGGCCAGATGTCTGCCGCGCTGGCCCATGAAATCAATCAGCCGCTGACCGCCCAGCGCATGCAGCTTGCTACTCTGAGGCTGCTGCTCGATCACGGTCGGGTCGACGACGCTTACAAGGCGCTCAAACCGGTGGACGACATGCTGACGCGCATGGCCGCCCTCACCGGTCACCTGAAAACCTTCGCCCGCAAAAGCCCCAGCGGCCTGCGCGAACGGCTGGATTTGGCGGCGGTGGTGGACCAATCATTGCAGCTGCTCGACACAAGGTTGCGCGATGAACAGGTCAGCACGGTGCTGCACCTGACGCGCCCGGCCTGGGTGCGTGGCGATGCGATTCGCCTGGAACAGGTGCTGATCAATTTGCTGCGCAATGCCCTGGACGCCATGCAGGACAAACCCTGCAAACGCCTGGAAATCCGTCTCGAAGCCGATGAACAACTCTGGCGCCTGACCGTCGCCGATAACGGTGGCGGCATTGCCGAAGAGCATTTGGCCAACGTGTTTGATCCGTTCTTCACCACCAAACCGGTGGGTGATGGCCTGGGCCTCGGGCTGGCCGTATCCTTTGCCATTGTTCACGAATCGGGCGGACGCCTGAGCGCCGACAATCATGCCAACGGCGCGGTGTTCACCGTGACCTTGCCCATCGACCTGGAGGCTCCTGGCTCATGCTGAATTCAGTGATGGTGGTCGACGACGAAAGCAGCATTCGCAGTGCCGTTGAACAATGGCTGAGCCTGTCGGGGTTCGAGGTGCAGCTGTTCAGCCGCGCCGATGAGTGCCTGGCGCAGCTGCCGAAGCATTTCCCCGGGGTGATCCTCAGCGACGTGCGCATGCCTGGCATGACTGGCCTGGAACTGCTGGCCGAGGTTCAGCGGCGCGACGCCGACTTGCCGGTGATTCTGCTGACCGGTCACGGCGATGTGCCGATGGCGGTCGAAGCGATGCGCGATGGCGCCTACGACTTCCTTGAAAAACCCTTCAGCCCCGAAACCCTGCTCGGCAGTCTGCGCCGGGCGCTGGACAAGCGGCGGCTGGTGCTGGAAAACCGCGCCCTGCACGAGCAGGCGGACAACCGCGCCAAACTCGATGCGACGTTGCTGGGCGTGTCCCGTGGTTTGCAGACGCTGCGTCGGCAAGTGCTGGACCTGGCGACGCTGCCGGTCAATGTGTTGATTCGCGGTGAAACCGGCAGCGGCAAGGAATTGGTTGCCCGTTGCCTGCACGACTTTGGTCCGCGTGCCGACAAGCCGTTTGTGGCATTGAACTGTGCGGCGATCCCCGAGCAGTTGTTCGAGGCCGAGCTGTTCGGTCACGAGAGCGGCGCGTTTACCGGCGCTTCGGGCAAACGCATCGGCAAGCTCGAATACGCCGACGGCGGCACGCTGTTTCTCGATGAAATCGAAAGCATGCCGCTGGCCCAACAAGTGAAATTGCTGCGGGTGTTGCAAGAGCAGAAGCTGGAGCGGTTGGGCTCCAATCAGAGCATCCGCGTGGATTTGCGGATCATCGCCGCGACCAAACCCGACTTGCTCGACGAAGCCCGGGCCGGACGCTTTCGCGAAGACCTGGCCTATCGGTTGAACGTGGCCGAGTTGCGGTTGCCGCCGTTGCGCGAGCGGCGTGAAGACATTCCGCTGTTGTTCGAGTCGTTTGCGCAAAATGCCGCCGAGCGTTTGGGGCGTACGTTTCCACCGCTGAGCGGCCCGCAGTTGAGCCACCTGCTGAGCCACGACTGGCCGGGCAATGTGCGCGAATTGGCAAACGTCGCCGAGCGGCAAGTGTTGGGGCTGGGCGAGCCGGAACCTGCGGGCATTGATCCTGGGCAATCGCTGGCGGCGCAGCAGGAAGCGTTTGAAGCGCATTGTCTGCGCGCGGCGTTGACCCGGCATAAGGGCGACGTGAAAGCGGTGCTTGAAGAACTGCAACTGCCGCGCCGGACCTTCAATGAAAAGATGCAGCGTCATGGCCTGACCCGCGAGATGTTCCTGCAAGACAGCTGAGTTTTGCGTTGCCTGACCTGACCTCTTCGCGAGCAAGCCCGCTCCCACAATGGTCCGGTGTACACAGTTCAAATGTGGGAGTGGGCTTGCTCGCGAAGAGGCCGGCACAGACGACGCACTTCATGACCTATAAGCAATTTTCCGCTCACACACCATCCAGCATAAGCGGATTTCCGCTCACGAAATCTTAAAAACCCCTCTAAACCGGCCCTCCTCCCGTTGGCACAGCTCCTGCTATAGCCCAAGCAGGCTGCGTTTCAACGCGCTCCACAAAAACAATTAAATGAAGGATCCGTCATGGATAACTCACAAACCCTGCCTCTTGGGTCGGCAGCTACGCCTGCCAAAGAAAGAACCACTGCCAGTCGCATCAAATCGATCTTCAGCGGCTCTGTCGGCAACATGGTCGAGTGGTACGACTGGTACGTCTACGCCGCCTTCTCCCTGTACTTCGCCAAGGCCTTTTTCCCCAAAGGCGACACCACCGCACAACTGCTGAACACCGCCGCGATCTTCGCCGTGGGCTTCCTGATGCGCCCGATCGGTGGCTGGTTGATGGGCCTCTACGCCGACAAGGCCGGTCGCAAGAAAGCACTGATGGCTTCGGTGTACCTGATGTGTTTCGGCTCGCTGCTGATCGCCCTGAGCCCGGGTTATGAAACCATCGGCATCGGCGCACCGATCCTGCTGATTTTCGCCCGTTTGCTGCAAGGCCTGTCGGTCGGTGGCGAGTACGGCACCTCGGCAACGTACCTCAGCGAGATGGCGACCAAGGATCGTCGCGGTTTCTACTCCAGCTTCCAGTACGTGACCCTGATCTCCGGTCAGCTCATCGCCCTGGCCGTGTTGATCGTGCTGCAACAGACCCTGACCACTGAAGAGCTGTACGCCTGGGGCTGGCGCATCCCGTTCGCCATCGGTGCGCTGTGTGCAGTGGTCGCGCTGTACCTGCGTCGTGGCATGGAAGAAACCGAGTCGTTCACCAAGAAAGAGAAGGCCAAGGAAAGCGCCATGCGCACCTTGATGCGCCATCCGAAGGAACTGATGACCGTGGTCGGCCTGACCATGGGCGGCACCCTGGCGTTCTACACCTACACCACGTACATGCAGAAATACCTGGTGAACACTGTCGGCATGAGCATCTCCGACTCCACCACCATTTCCGCTGCCACGCTGTTCCTGTTCATGTGCCTGCAACCGATCATCGGCGGCTTGTCGGATAAAGTCGGTCGTCGGCCGATCCTGATTGCCTTCGGTATTCTCGGGACGCTGTTCACCGTGCCGATCCTGACCACCCTGCACACCGTGCAGACCTGGTGGGGCGCGTTCTTCCTGATCATGGCAGCGCTGATCATCGTCAGCGGCTACACCTCGATCAACGCGGTGGTCAAAGCCGAACTGTTCCCGACCGAAATCCGCGCCCTGGGCGTCGGCCTGCCGTACGCGCTGACCGTGTCGATCTTCGGCGGCACCGCTGAATACATCGCACTGTGGTTCAAGAGCATCGGCATGGAAACCGGTTACTACTGGTATGTCACCGCGTGTATTGCCGTGTCGTTGCTGGTCTACGTGACCATGAAAGACACCCGCAAACATTCGCGGATCGAGACGGACTGAGTCCGCCAGCGACATAAAAAAGGGGCAGACCTGGCAAAGGTCTGCCCCTTTTTCATTGGCGCTGAAAGCGTGCGATCAAGACAAGTCAGTGCGCCACGAACATTTTGTCACATAAGCAAAAGAGCGAATTAATCAGCGGTTAACGCCCTCCACGGACTCTCCTCGCCGATTCATTGCATTGTGCAAGCGAACCTGGAGTACACACCATGAAAACCCAACTGATCCTCGCCCTGACCCTCTCTGTACTGGCCGCCAATACCTTCGCCGCTGACGGTTACGATCGCACCGGCTCTGCCGCTTTCACCTTAGGAAGTGGCGCTGCAGTCGCCTCCGCTGGAAACGATCGCACTGACTCAGCCGAGGTCGCTTCCGACGGCGCCGATCACACCGAAGCAACCCGTACCAACTGATCTCACGCTGGAAATTACTCGTCAGCCCTTGCACTATGGCCGTCTTCGCTACGAACCGAATTCAGGAACCCCATGCCATGGCTGACGACATCCATTACTACGAACCCGCCAACGGCCACGGCCTGCCGCATGACCCGTTCAACGCCATCGTCGGCCCGCGTCCCATTGGCTGGATTTCCTCTCAGGATGCCAATGGCCGCCTGAACCTGGCGCCTTACAGTTTCTTCAACGCGTTCAACTACATTCCGCCGATCATTGGGTTTTCCAGTGTCGGGCGCAAAGACAGCCTGAATAACATCGAGCGAACCGGCGAATTTGCCTGGAACCTGGCGACCCGTCCGCTGGCCGAGCAGATGAACCAGTGCTCTGCCATGGTCAGGCCTGAGGTCAACGAGTTCGAACTGTCCGGGCTAACCCCGGCAGCGTCGAAAATCATTCAGGTGCCGCGCGTCGCCGAAAGTCCGGTGTCCTTCGAGTGCAAGGTCACGCAGATCATTCAGTTGCAGCGGGCCGATGGCAACGTGGTGCCGAGCTGGCTGATTCTCGGCGAAGTGGTCGCCGTGCATATCGCCAAGTGGCTGTTGAAGGATGGGGTGTACGACACCGCCGCAGCAGAACCGATTCTGCGCGGCGGTGGGCCAGCGGATTATTTCCAGCTGGGGCCTGAGGCGTTGTTCAAGATGTATCGCCCGGGGGCGGTCAAGTAATTACCAGATCAGGTCGCCGTCTTCGCTGACGTCCCTGAGACGGGTCAGTTCCTTGGCTGCGGCCTCATCGGCCTCATGGGCAGTTTTGAAGGTCTGTTCTTCGAGCAGCTTGTGAAAGCGCGGCGCACCCGAACCACCGATGGCTTTGGTGGCGATTGCGGCGTGATAACCGCCTTCACGGGGTACTACGGCAGATACGGCTTCGAAGGTTTCAAAGGCTTTGCGTGCCATGTCGCGGATCCTGGCTGAATGGAGAATTGAGCCATTAAACCCTCAACCCGCCATTTTGTGTACCCACGACTGGGACTGCCCCAGCGCCTGGGCAGCCGACACGTCCTTGAAGGTATGAAAATCCAGGCTGTTGACCACCAGGTCTTGCACCAACTCGGCAAAAATCTGCATCGCCGGGGTGCTGAAGTAAGCGGTCATGGCCTGCTGGTTCGTCCAGAAACCGGACACCAGCCACAACTCCGGATCGCACTGTGAATGTTGCAGGGCAAAATTCAGGCAACCCGGTGCGCTGCGGGACGGCTCGATCAAGGCGCTCAGGCGCGCGCCGAGCTCCGCCGAACGCCCGGCGCGAGCTCGGACAAAGGCCATATGACTGACGGGGATCTGCGTAGACATGTTCAACCCTCCCAGGTACTCGAGTGGCAGCCGTGGGACGGGCTGCGACAGGATCCAAGATTAAGCGCGCAGGTAGAAGCGCGGTTAGTCGATTCCTGCCGGCTTATTGCACAATCCTGCGCGGTTTCTCGAAAAACCCGTATCAACCTGTAAAAGCTTTCGTGCCAATGAAACAGCGCTTTCAAGCAAGTTTTCCTTGGGTTGCCCTGTCATAGAGGCACCGTTAATCCACGCCATGCAGAATCAGGCAAGCTTTTGGCAGGATGTGTCTACCGCTGTTGCTTGCACAAACTTAAGCTCAGCTCATTACCAACGCCTTGCAGAGGATGCCGTGCATGTCGTCGCTCGATCACTTTGAAGCCCCGCTGGACGCCGACATGGAGAAACAGCGCGCGGAACTGGCCGCTATCATTCGCCATAACACGGCGGAGGATGGCACTTATGCGACTGCCGTCGGCTCGCTCTTCATGTCTCGCCATAGCAAGTCCCATGAGTTTGCCCCGGTACTGGCGCAACCCGCGCTGTGCATCATGGCGCAGGGCCGCAAAGAGGTCAGGCTGGCCGATGAATACTTCAATTACGATCCGCTGAATTACCTGGTGGTGTCGGTCTCGATGCCACTGAGCGGGCGTGTGGTGAATGTCACGTCTGAAGAACCGATCCTCGCGGTGCGGCTGGATATCGACCCGGCGGAAATCACTGCGCTGATTGCCGATGCCGGCCCTCTCGGTGTGCCCACCCGGCCGACGGGACGCGGCTTGTATGTCGAACGGATCGACACCGCGATGCTCGACGCGGTGTTGCGTCTGGCACGTTTGCTGGATGCACCGAAAGACATCGCCATGCTCGCACCGCTGATTCGCCGGGAAATCCTGTATCGACTATTGCGTAGCCAGCAGGGTCATCGGCTGTACGAAATCGCAATCGCCAACAGCCAGAGCCATCGCATCAGCCAGGCGATCAAATGGCTCAACGGCAACTATGAACAGCCGTTGCGCATCGATGATCTGGCGAAGGAAGTGAACCTGAGCGTGTCGACGTTGCATCACCGGTTCAAGGCGATGACGGCGATGAGTCCGTTGCAGTATCAGAAACAACTGCGCCTGCAAGAAGCGCGACGGTTGATGCTGGCGGAAGGGTTGGAGGCTTCGGCGGCGGGGTATCGGGTCGGGTATGAAAGCCCTTCGCAATTCAGCCGGGAGTACAGCCGGTTGTTCGGGGCACCACCATTGCGGGATTTGGCGCGGCTGCGGTTGACCGTCTAACTGAGGTTTTTGTCGGATGTACCGCCCTCTTCGCGAGCAAGCCCGTTCCCACATTCGACCGTATTCTCATGAAGGAACTCGGTCGAATGTGGGAGCGGGCTTGCTCGCGAAGGGGCCAGTACAGTCAATCCACCTATAAAGTCAGGCGCCGAGTACGCGGCACGCCTCAGCCGGCAACGTCACCGACACCGGGTTGCCAATGCTCAACCCAAACCCCTGACACGGCGTGCTCAACGCCGTAAACGACACCCCGGAACACTCCACGGTCGTTTCAATCGTCGCGCCAATATCACGCACGAACGTTACCTTGCCGAGCAACCGATTCCCCGCCGTCGCCTGTGGATGCGACAGTTGCAGGTCCTCAGGGCGAATCAGCATTTTGACTTTCTCCCCCACCACAATGCTGCTGCAGATCGGCACTTCCAGCGCATCGCCGCCCGGTAACCCAACCTTCCCGTTACCCAGCGCCGTGGCCGGGAAAATATTGCCCGAGCCGATAAAGTCCGCGACAAATTCATTGGCCGGGTGACGATAAATCTCAATCGGCGTGCCCACTTGCTGCACGCGATGTTCACCCAATACCACAACGATATCCGCCATGGTCATGGCTTCACGCTGGTCGTGGGTCACCATGATGGTGGTGATGTTCAAGCGTTGTTGCAGCTGACGGATTTCCACCTGCATCGATTCACGCAGCTTGGCATCCAGCGCCGACAGCGGTTCGTCGAGCAGGAGGATTTTCGGGTGATTGGCAATCGCCCGGGCAATCGCCACGCGCTGACGTTGGCCACCAGAAAGTTTCGACACCGGACGGTCGATCATTTCCTGCAACTGAATCAGTTGCAGCAACTCCACCACCCGCGCCTGCTGATCAGCCTTGCTGACCCCACGCAGTTTCAGCGGATAGGCGATGTTCTCCCCCACCGTCATGTGCGGAAACAGCGCCAGCGATTGAAACACCATGCCGAAATTGCGTTGATGCGCCGGCGTATGGCCGATGTCTTCACCGTCCAGGCGAATCTCGCCGCCGCTCAGGGTTTCGAGCCCTGCGATCATCCGCAGCAACGTGGTTTTGCCGCAGCCCGACGGGCCGAGAAAACACACCAGTTTGCCCTCAGGCAAATGCAGGTTTACATCCTTTACCGCGCAGGCCGAGCCGTAATGTTTCTCGACGTTTTCCAGAATCAGACCAGTCATGTTGCACCTCAAGAATCAGAACGAAACGCCACCTTCACCAACCAGCTTCTCCAGCGCCCAGATGAGGACGAAGTCGATCAGCACGATCAGCACGGCAAACGAGAAAACGGTTGGGTCGAGCGAAGACACGGTGCGGCTGTACATCCAGATCGGCACGGTCATGACGTCGATGGTGTAGAGGAAGTAGGTCACGGTGAATTCGTTGAACGAGACGATGAACGCCAGCAGCATCCCCGCCAGAATCCCCGACTTCATCAGCGGCACTACCACATCGATAATCGCCCGGGTCGGCGAAGCACCGAGCATCTGTGCGGCCTCTTCGACTTCGCTGCCGATGGAGAGCATCGCGGCGGTGCAGTTTTTCACCACGAACGGCAGCGCCAGGATCACGTGGGCAATCACCAATCGCGACGTCGTGATTTGAAAGGGCAGGCTGTCGAACACCAGCAGCAACGCCAGCCCCAACACCACCATCGGAAACACCAACGGCAACGACATCAGTTGCAGCGCCACAGCCTTGCCGCGGAACTCGCAACGGGTCAGCGCGTAAGCTGCCGGCACTGCGACGATCGTCGCAAACACCATGGTCAGGCACGCGACCATCAGACTGGTGGTCATGGCTTTGCCGAGGCTCAGCACATCGCTGGAATCCGGCGACACGAAGGTGTGCCAGGCAGCCTTGTACCACTGCAGGCTGTAGCTGCTCGGCGGGAAGTCGAGGTTCGACGCACCGCTGAACGACATCACGATCATGGTCAGGATCGGCAACACCGCCAGCAGCAGGATGAAGCCCGACAGGATGCCGGCAAACTTGCCGGTCTCTCCGGGCAGCAGCCCATAACGTTTCTTGATCAGGGTGCTCATTGGGAAGCCTCCAGCATGCGCCGACGACGGCCAGTGATGTATTCGGACAAGGTCATGATTGCGAGCGTGGTGACAATCAGCACCACACCGGCAGCGGAGGCGGCGGGCCAGTTCATCAGCGGGGCGATCTGGTCATGCACCATCACGGCCAGCATCGGCACACGTCGGCCACCGAGCAGCAAAGGCACAACGAAGCTGCTGGCGTTGTAGGCGAATACCAACGTCGCGCCGGTGATGATCCCCGGCATGCTCATCGGCAGCACCACCTGACGGAACACCTGCAAGCGACTGGCGCCCAGCGTTGCGGCAGCTTCTTCGTAGGTACGGGCGACGCCGCGCATGGCGCTGGCAATCGGCAGCACGGCCAACGGGAACGCGGTTTGCACCAGGCCCATCAATACGCCGTTCTGGTTGTAGAGCAGCATGATCGGGCGCTTGATCAGGCCCAGGCCCATCAGCGCCTGATTGAGCATCCCGCCAGGTCCCAGAATCACCAGCCAGCCGTAGCTTTGCAGCAACAGGTTGACCAGCAACGGCAACAGCACCGCGGCGAGGAAGATCCGTCGCACAAACGGTGAGGTCAGGCGCGACATGGTGTAGGCCACCGGGATCGCCAACACGACCGCGATCACCGCGCTGATCAGCGCCAGACGCAGGGTCAGCAGCAAGGATTTGAGGTAATACGGTTCCAGCAGTTGGGCGTAACTGGCCAGGCTGAACCCGGTCCATTCCGCGCCTTTGGTGCCCACGCTCATGCGCAGTACCAGCAGGCTGGCGGCGATCAGTACGCCCAGAAACAGCATCGACGGCGAGAGAAAAATCCAGGCACGCGTCGTCGGCGAAACACCCCGATTGACGCGCACAGGAGCGGCGGCGACCGGATGAGTCAGAGGTTGGTGTTCCATAGCAAGGGTCTCGTCAATGGAAAGCAGCTGACAAACACAAGTCTTGAAACCACGACGTTCTAGCGTGGGAGCGGGCTTGCTCGCGAAGGGGCCGTGTCAGTCGACATCAATGTTGAATGTCACACCGCTTTCGCGAGCAAGCCCGCTCCCACATTTGATTTGTTGTGCTCTTGGGGCTTGTGTTCGTCACTCGATCAGGAAGAAAAGATTTCCGTGTAACGACGAATCCATTGGTCATGCACGGAGGCCAGGAAGGCGTTGTCGTGCATGATCGCTTTCTCGGCAATCTGCTCAGGCGTGAGGATGTACGGGCTCTTGCGCGCTTCGGCGGAGATGATCGCCTTGGCGTTGACCGGACCGTTGTAGATGTCCTCAGCCATCTTGCCCTGCACCAGTGGGTCCAGAGAGTGGTTGATGAAGGCGTAGGCCAGGTCGGTATCGCCCGGACGATTCTTCGGCATCACCGAGAGCATCAGGTCGGTGTAGAAACCTTCCTTCATGCCGAACGTAGCGCCCAGACCGTATGCCGGGTCGCGGATCTGTTTCGGGAAAAACGCTGGCGCGTACAGGCCACCCATGTCCAGCGAGCCGGTGCGGAACAGCTCGGCGATCTGGTTCGGGTTTTCACCCAGGGTCACCACACGATCTTTCAGCTCGGCGAGTTTCTTGAAGCCAGGCTCGATGTTGTGTTCGTCACCACCGGCCAGTTTGGCGGCGATGATGATCAGGTCCATCGCTTCGGTCCAGTTCGGCGGCGGCAGGAAGATGTTCGGTGCCAGCTCGGGATCCCACAGGGAGGCGTAGCTGTCCGGCGCTTCTTTGATGGTGCGGGTGCTGTAGACCAGGCTGTTGCACCAGAGCAAGTAACCGATGCCATGACCGTTGGCGCCGGTGCGGTATTTTTCCGGTACGTCGACCAGGTTGGGGATGCGGTTGAGGTCGGGTTTTTCCAGCAGGTTGGCGGCGGCCAGACCTTCGGCGCCGACGCCGGCCAGGGTGATGATGTCGTACTGCGGACGATCACCGCCAGCCTTGAGTTTGGCGACCATTTCCGAGGTGCTGCCGGTGCGGTCAGCGATGACCTTGCAGCCGTACTTGTCTTCGAAGGTTGCGGCGATGTTACGCAGGGCTGCCAAGCCGGTGTCATCGGACCAGGTCAGCAAACGCAGGGTCTTGCCCGCAAAGCGTGTGTCGCTGGCGTTAGCCTTGATGAACGGCATGCTCATGGCGGCCGCTGCCACCGAGGCTACGCCCACAGTTTTGATGAATTGACGTCTGTTCAGATCATGCTCGCCCATTACGGACTCCCTTTGTTTTTGTAGGTATGAGGCTGGTCGCAACCGTTGCATCTGCGCCGCCAGATCTGCTTCAACCCCCCGTATTCACGGGGTTTGCGCTGAGCCGACGGGTTCATCCTGAGGTCGTGTAAAACACCTGACTATCGATAAAAACTCATTGAAGCCATGACGCCAGCGCATGCCTCATCACGAGGCATGCGCTGACCCTTTTCGAGCCGTCAGACCGCTCGAATCACGTGTTTGATTTCCTGGAAAGCCTGTAAGCCCCATGGCCCCAATTCGCGGCCGATGCTGCTCTGTTTGTAGCCACCCCAAGCGGTCTGCGGGAAGATCACTTGCGGCGCGTTGACCCACACAAGCCCCGCCTGCAAAGCGTTGGCAACCCGATCTGCCGCTTCGGCGTCGCGGGTGACCACGCTGGCCACGAGGCCGAACTGGCTGTCATTGGCCAGGGCAATCGCCTCGGCTTCGGTGGCAAAACTGCGTACGCAGATCACCGGACCGAAAATCTCTTCGCACCACAGCGCACTGTCGAGGGGCACTTCGGTGAAAATCGTTGGCTGCAAAAAATAACCGCGAGGCAGGTCTGCCGGACGATTGCCGCCGCAAACCAGCTTGGCGCCAGCACTCAAACCGCGATCGATGTGACCGAGCACGCGCTGGTATTGCGCTTGGTTGACCAGTGCGCCCATTTCCACGTTCGGGTCGAACGGGTCGGACACGCGAATGGCTTCGGCGCGGGCCTTCAAACGGATGAGGAATTCGTCCGCCAGTTCATCGGCGATCAGCACGCGGCTGGTGGCCGAACACATCTGCCCGGCGTTGAAGAAACCGCCGCCACAGGCCACTCCCACGGCCAGTTCGATGTCTGCGTCTTTGAGCACCAGCAGCGAGGATTTGCCGCCCAGTTCCAGGCTCACGCCCTTCACGGTTTCTGCGGCACGTTGCATGACTTGAACACCGACGGCGTTGCTGCCGGTGAAGGAAATCTTGGCGATGCGCGGGTCAGCCGACAACGGCGCGCCGACGGCCAGGCCAGTGCCGCAGACCAGGTTGAATACGCCCCTGGGCAGACCGGCGTCGGCGATGATCGTCGCCAGTTCCAGTTCTGGCAGCGGCGTGACTTCGGACGGTTTGAGCACCACGCAGCAGCCGGCAGCGAGGGCCGGGGCGAGTTTCCACGCGGTGGTGACCATCGGGAAATTCCACGGCACGATCAGGCCGACCACACCACACGGCTCGCGGCGCACACGAGCGCTGAAGTCGTCGGTTGGCAGCTCCACGTTGCTGTCTTGCTTGGCATCGAGCCCTTCAGCCAGACCGGCGTAATACTCGAAGGTGGCGATCACGTCGTCGACGTCGATGGCCGCTTCGAACAGTGGTTTGCCGTTGTTGCTCGACTGCAAATGCATCAACTGTTCACGACCGGCCTGCACGCCCGCAGCGATTCTGCGCAGGATCGCGCCGCGCTCGGCGCCGGTGGTTTTCGACCATTCCTTGAAAGCATTGGACGCGGCAGTGACGGCTTGATCGACAGCACGTTCATCGCCGCCGTTCACGGTGGTCAACAGGGCTTCGGTTGCCGGGTTGATCACGCGTAAGTGTTCATTGCCGGCCGACCATTGGCCGTTGATGAAAAGGCCATCCAGCGTCGTTGGAAAACTCATTTCGACACCGCCTTCATCCACACAGTCTGATCGATTTCAATCAGGGTCGGACCCTGACGATCAGTAGCGGCACGCAGAGCGCTGCGCAGTTGCTCGACACCGCAGACGGCTTCGGCTGCACAGCCCAGCGCCTTGGCCACGCCGATGAAGTCCGGGGTGTAGATATCTACGCCAACCGGCTCGATGTCGCGGTTGACCATGTATTTCTTGATCTCTTCGTAGCCTTGGTTATTCCACAGCAGGACGATCACCGGGGTGCGCGCTTCAACGGCGCTGGCCAATTCCGGCAGGGTAAATTGCAGGCCGCCGTCGCCGATCAGGCACACCACCGGAGGACGTGCGCCGTTTTCAACGCTGCCGCCGAGCCAGGCGCCGATGGCTGCCGGCAAGGCGTAACCGAGGGTGCCGTAACCGGTGGACGAGTTGAACCAGCGACGCGGGCGTTCCGGGTTGAAGGTCAGGTTGCCGGTGTACACCGGTTGGGTCGAATCGCCGACGAAGACTGCGTTTGGCAGTTCGTGCAAGACGGTTTCCAGGAAACGGGTCTGGGCCAGGGTCGGAGTGTCCCACGTGGCAGCCAGTTCGTCGCGCAAGCGTGCGGCACGGACCTGGCCCCAATCGTTACGGCGCTCGGCCAGCGAGTGGTGGGACAGTTCGCTCAGCAAGGCTTGAGCGGCGTTGCGCGAGTCAGCTACCAACGCAACTTTCGGCGGGTAGTTGCGCACGGTCTGGTCGGGGTCGATGTCCACACGCAGCAGCACACCAGGAATTTCGAAACCGCCGGCGAAGGTCACGTCGTAATCGGTCTCGGCCAGTTCGGTGCCGATCGCCAGCACCACGTCCGCTTCAGCCACCAACGCACGAGTCGCGACCAGGCTCTGGGTCGAGCCGATCAACAACGGATGGTTGGATTCGAGCATGCCTTTGGCATTGATGGTCAGGGCCACCGGGGCGTCCAGCAACTCGGCCAGTTCAGTCAACTCGGCGGCGGCATCGATGGCGCCGCCACCGGCGAGAATCAGTGGGCGCTTGGCACCGGCCAGCAGCGCGGTCATGCGGCTGATTGCGCTCGGCGAGGCACCGGCGCGGTCGATGTTCACCGGGACGCTGGCGAGCAGGTCATCGGCCTCTTCGACCAATACGTCCAACGGAATTTCGATATGCACCGGGCGCGGACGGCCGGCCTGGAACAGAGCAAAGGCACGCGCCAGGACGCCCGGCAATTCAGCCGCCGACATCAAGGTGTGGGAGAACGCCGCCACGCCACCGACCAATGCGCTCTGGTTCGGCAGCTCGTGCAGCTTGCCGCGACCGCCGCCCAACTGGCTGCGCGATTGCACGCTGGAGATCACCAGCATCGGGATCGAGTCGGCGTAGGCCTGGCCCATGGCGGTGGTGATGTTGGTCATGCCAGGGCCGGTGATGATGAAGCACACACCCGGTTTGCCGCTGGTGCGAGCGTAACCGTCAGCCATGAAACCGGCGCCCTGTTCGTGACGCGGAGTGACGTGGTTGATGCTCGAACGGGCCAGCCCGCGATACAGCTCCACGGTATGAACCCCGGGAATGCCGAACACCTGCTCAACCCCGTAATCTTCGAGTAACTTGACCAATACTTCGCCGCACGTCGCCATGTCTTTGCCCTTCTTGTTCGTTTGAGACGCCGGACCTGCGCAGTGTTTATGATGAGTGGGCAGGTCCAGGGATGGCCTCATTGGAACGGGCGACACGTAGCCGCAACAATGGATAAAAAGTCATACTAGCCATGTCCTCACGTCATACCTTGGATCCCAATGAAACGATTGCCTCCCCTGCCGGCGCTGCACACTTTTCTGATTACCGCGCAGTGCTGCAACTTCACCCGTGCTGCCGAACAGCTGTACATCACCCAAGGTGCGGTGAGTCGGCAGATCGCCGGGCTGGAAGAACATCTGGGTTATGAACTGTTCATTCGCCAGGCCCGAGGCCTTGACCTGACGGCCGAAGGACGGGAATGGCTGCCACGGGTCCAGCAGATTTTCGGCTTGATCGACGAGGCGGTGGAGCAGATCGGCGAGAAGCGCGAAACCCTGCAACTCAAGGCCCCGACGTGTGTCATGCGCTGGCTGTTGCCACGGCTGTTGCAGTGGCAACGTGAGCGCCCGGATGTGCCGGTGGAATTGACCACCACGGTCAAGCACGGTGTGGATTTTCATCGCGAGCAGTTCGATGCAGCGGTGATGTACGGCGCACCGCCGGACAGCGCGCTGGCCTCTTTTCATTTGTTCGATGAGCAACTGACACCGGTCTGCTCCAAACCTCTGCTGGAAGGTCCAGTGCCGCTGATGACGCCGGAGGATCTGGAGCAGCACATGTTGCTGCACCCGACACGGGATGAACGGGACTGGAAAGCCTGGCTGGCCACTGCGGATATTCGCTTGAGCAATGTCGGCAAGGGTCAGCATTTCGAAACGCTGGATTTGGCGATGTCGATGGCGTCCCAGGGGACAGGCGTGGCGATCGGGGATTGGTCGCTGATTGGCGATGATTTGAGTGCGGGGCGGCTGGTCATGCCGTTTGAATTGAAGGTGAAGACGGGGTTGGCGTATTACCTGGTTTTCCCCGATAAACCCGGGCCTTCGCCGAAGTTGAGGGAATTGATGGGGTGGTTGGTGGAGCAGGCTCAGGCGCGGTGAATGTGTGTGGCGTGGTGTGTCAGTTAGATCCACCCCTCACCCTAACCCTCTCCCCAGAGGGGCGAGGGGACTGATCGAGTTGTTCTTTCAAGCTACGTCGACCTGAAATATCGAGTCGAACTCAGGCTTTGAAAAGCATGGAGATCGGCTCCCTTTCCCCCTCTCCCCTATGGGGAGAGGGCTGGGGTGAGGGGTGGCTTTCAGCTCAATACCCGACTGCAAACCGCTGCCGAGGATGCTTCGGCACTTCCACTTCATCCAACATCGCAATCGCATAATCAGCAAAAGTGATCCAGCTCCGCCCTGCGCTACTCACCAGCAAATCATCTTTGCCAACCCGAAACGTCCCCGTGCGTTCACCTTCGACAAACTCTGCCGACGGCGACACAAAGGTCCAGTCCAACTCTTTTTCCTGCCGCAGGTTTTCCAGAAACAGCGCACCGGCACTGGCCTCAGCCTTGTACGCCTGCGGAAAACCCTCGCTGTCGATGACGCGAGTGCCGTCCGGCAGCAACAGCGATCCGGCACCGCCCACCACCAGCAAACGTTTCACACCGGCCTTCTGCACCGGCCCGACAACGGCGCTGGCAGGAAGGGTCGCAAAGTGCGCAGCGCTGATCACCACGTCATGGCCCGCGACTGCCGCTTGCAACGCTTCGGCATCAAGGGCATCGACATTCTTGGTGACCACACCGGCACGCTGACCGATCTTCAAGGTGTCGCGGGCAATGGCGGTGACGCTGTGACCACGACGCAGGGCTTCTTCCAGCAGTTGGCTACCGGCACGACCGGTGGCACCAATGATTGCGATTTTGCTCATGACGTTCTCCAGCTGTTTGAGTGGCTTATGTGTTACCTGTGGCGAGCGAGCTTGCTCCGGGCGGCGTTCCGACGCTGGGCTGCGCAGCGGCCCCAAAATCCTGCGAGTGCTACGCACTCGAACGGGAGCAAGCTCCCTCGCCACAAAAGCGGTTCAGCTTCAGGTACGGCGAGTTACCACTTCATCTCGCCCTTGGCGACTTTGGCGCTCAGTTCCAGGGAGCTTTCTTCACCCAGCTTCGGGTAGCGTTTTTTCATCGCGGCGATCAGCGCGGCAGCGTCCTTTGCCTTGGCGGTTTCTTCGTCGAAGGCCTTGATGTAATCGGCGGTGAACTGCACGGCGGCCAGCGAACGAGCGCTCTCACCGAGGTAATGGCCCGGCACGATGGTTTTCGGTTTCAAGGTTTCGATTGCATGCAGCGTAGTCAACCAATCGGCGTGGGACTGCGGCGTCTGGGTGTCGGCCATCCACACGTGGATGTTTTCCGCGACGACGACGCCACCAACCACGGCCTTGATCGACGGAATCCAGACAAAGGTGCGGTCCGGCTGCTTGCCCTCAAGCCCCACCACCTGCAACTTCTGCCCTTCGAGCATCAGGCTGTCGCCTTTGAGTACCTGCGGCACGATGGTTTTGGCAGGCACGTCGGTGCCCATTTTCGGCCCCCAGAACGCCAGTTTGCCGTCGACGGTTTTCTGGATGTGATCCACGGTCGGCTGCGAGGCGAGCACTTTGGCGTTGGGGAATGCGGCGGTCAGGGTGTCGAGGCCGAAGTAGTAATCCGGGTCACCGTGGCTGATGTAGATGGTGGTCAGTTGCTTGCCGCTGGCGCGGATCTTCTCGACCACTTGCTCGGCCTGGGATTTGCCGAATTGCGCATCCACCAAAATCGCGTCTTTCTCGCCGCTGACCAACACCGAGGTCACCGGGAAGATCGCCTTGTCGCCCGGGTTGTAGACGTCCAGGGTCAGGGTCGAGGCTGCCGCTGCGTGGGCGGCGAAACCGAGGGTGGCGGTGGCCAGCAAAATACGTTTAAGCGAGGTGAAGCCGATCATCTGTTGCTCCGTTGTTCAATTGCCGTGTTTGGCGATGGGACAGAGCTTAGTTGCATGACTCAGTACAAAAAATGCGATGCTTGAACATAGTTTGTTTCTGAAAGCGGGCAAATCATGGATCGTCTACAAGCAATGCGGGTGTTCGTCACGGTGGTTGACCTCGGCAGCCAATCGGCCGCCGCCGATCACCTGGACCTGTCACGGCCAGTAGTTTCGCGCTATCTGGCGGAGCTGGAGGATTGGGTCGGCGCACGCCTGATGCACCGCACCACGCGCAAGCTGAGCCTGACCGCCGCCGGCAGTGAAATCCTGCCTCGATGTCGGCAGATGCTCGACCTGTCCACGGACATGCAAGCCGCCGTCAGCGAACCGGACGAGGCACCGCGCGGCCTGCTGCGGATCAGCGTCAGCACTTCGTTTGGTCAGGCACAACTGGCGGATGCCATGGCCGCTTACGTCAAACGTTACCCCGGCGTCAGCATCGACCTGCAGATGCTCGACCGCACGGTGAACCTGGTGGATGAACGCATCGATCTGGCGATCCGCACCAGCAACGACCTGGACCCGAACCTGATCGCGCGACGGCTGACGGTCTGCCGCTCAGTGATCTGTGCCTCCCCCGCTTATCTGCTCGAACACCCGACGCCGCTGCGGGTCGAGGATCTGAGCCAGCACAATTGCCTGACCCACTCCTACTTCGGCAAAAGCCTCTGGCATTTCGAGGAGGACGGTGAGCAGGTGTCAGTGCCGGTGCAGGGCAACATCAGCGCCAACGAAGCCAGCACGTTGTTGCGCGCGGCGATGGCCGGCGCCGGGGTGGCGATGCTCCCCAGTTATCAGGCCGGCGTGCATATCCACAGTGGCGAACTGATCCACCTGCTGCCCCACGCCGAACCCCGGCAAATGAACGTTTACGCGGTGTATGCCTCACGCAAACACATGCCGGCGGCGTTGCGCAGCATGCTGGATTTTCTGGTGCTCAGATTTCCGGAAGAGCCTGCGTGGGATATCGGCCTGTGAACACATTCCCCACAACTCACTGGCGCTGACCTATGCTGAAAGTAGTACCGAAGGGTATTCGTTCAGAGGTCAACGCCATGAACATCAAAACAAGAAGATACCTCGCGATTTTCATCACCTGCGCAGCCACGCTCGCGCTGTATGGCACCGCGGCCTGGCGCGTCGAGCAGTTGCGACAACTGCCCCGTGAATACGCGAGCTGCAACTTCGAACGCTGCATTCCCCACAACGCGACCCTCAACGCCCTCAAGTAACGAAGGGGATCAGGCCTCGTTGTCCTGATCGGCCTTCAAGCGGTCGCGAAATGCCTTGGGCGAGATCCCCACTCGACGTCGGAACAGGCGCGTGAAGTTGGTCGGATCAGAGAACCCCAACACGTCGGACATTTCATAAATGGTCATGCTGGTATAGGTCAGCAAACGCTTGGCCTCCAGCAATTGACGCTCGTGCATGATCTGCAACGCCGGTTGTCCCGCCAGCTCACGGCAGGTGCCATTGAGGTGGGACACGGAAATCCCCAGCCGATGGGCCAGGTCTTCGACCTTGACGTGTTGGCGATAGGTCTCTTCCACAAGCTGGATAAACCCGTTGAGGTATTCCCGGGCACGCTGCGGACGCTGGCTGGCGTTGCGACGGGAAATCACCTGGCGGCTGACCCACACCATGATCACGCTGACCAGCGAATGCATGAGCATTTCGCGAGCCGGTTGGTGGCCGGTGTATTCGTCTTGCAGCGCTGAAAACAGGCTGTTGAGGTATTCACCTTCCTTGCCCGCCGGATAACTTTCGGCCTGGGCCAGGGCGTTCACCGAGTTACCCAGTTGCGCCTGAAGATGGGCGACCAGCGGCGCAGCCAGGGTCACGACAAACCCTTCGACGTCCTCGGAAAACCGGAAGCCGTGAACGGACAGCGGTGGCAGGATCTGAATCGCCGGCTCGGTCAGCTGCGTACGTTTGCCTTCGATTTCAAGCTCTGCCTGACCTTTGAATACGAAGAGCAACTGGCACAAGTCGGCGTGGCGGTGGGGTTTGATTTCCCATTGGTGTTCGCGGCTGCGTTTGGAAATGGTTTCACAGTGCAGCAAGTCCGGGGTCGGCCAATCCAGGCTTTCACCGTAGAGCTTGAACACTGGAATCGAAGGTAGGTCAGGCTTGTTCATCACTTCAATCCAGGCCTCGGGGGTAGGCGGGCGATAATCGCACCGATTGGCAGAATGTACAGGTATCGGCTCAGTTTTCCCCTTCAATTGACAGACTCGCGAGAGAAAAATGCAAGCACTCGATCCATAAAAATTGTTCACCGGCCCTTGTCGCGTGAAGCTTGCGAGTCATAAAAACAATGAAAACGCTGAAAACCCAAATCGCCATCATCGGCGCCGGTCCGTCCGGTTTATTGCTTGGCCAATTGCTGCACAACGCCGGCATCGACACCCTCATTCTCGAACGCCAGACCCCGGACTATGTGCTCGGACGAATCCGTGCCGGCGTCCTCGAACAAGGCATGGTAGAGCTGTTGCGCCAGGCCGGGGTGGGTCAGCGCATGGACGCCGAAGGGCTGGTCCACACAGGCTTCGAACTGGCCCTCGACGCACGCTGCGTACACATTGATCTGCAAGCCCTGACCGGTGGCAAAACGGTGATGATCTACGGCCAGACCGAGGTCACCCGCGACCTGATGGCCGCTCGTCGGGAGGCCGGTGCGCAGACGATTTACGAGGCCAACAACGTCGTTCCTCACGGGATGAAAACCGAAGAGACGTTCGTGACTTTTGAGAAGGACGGCGAGCTGTATCGACTCGATTGCGACTACATCGCCGGGTGCGACGGTTTCCATGGCGTGGCCCGGCAGTCGATTCCTGCCGAGTGCCTGAAAGTGTTCGAGCGGGTCTATCCGTTTGGCTGGCTCGGCATCCTCGCTGACACGCCGCCTGTTCACGAAGAGCTGGTCTACGCCCGGCATGAGCGCGGTTTTGCCCTGTGCAGCATGCGTTCGGCCACCCGCACTCGCTATTACCTTCAGGTACCGGCCGACGAGCACGTCGAGAACTGGTCGGATCAGCGCTTCTGGGATGAACTCAAATCCCGTCTGCCTGGCGCGTTGGCAGCATCGTTGGTCACTGGGCCTTCCATCGAAAAAAGCATCGCGCCGTTACGCAGTTTTGTCGTCGAACCGATGCAGTACGGACGGATGTTTTTGGTCGGCGATGCCGCGCACATCGTCCCGCCTACCGGCGCCAAGGGCCTGAACCTGGCGGCCAGCGACGTCAGTACGCTGTTCAACATTCTGCTGAAGGTTTACCGAGAAGGCCGTGTGGATTTGCTGGAGAAGTACTCCGAGGTCTGTTTGCGCCGGGTGTGGAAAGCCGAACGGTTTTCCTGGTGGATGACCTCGATGCTGCACCGCTTCGACGATCACGACGCCTTCAGCCAGCGGATTGCCGAGTCGGAACTGGGGTACTTCGTCGACTCCGAGGCCGGTCGAAAAACCATTGCAGAAAATTACGTCGGCCTTCCATACGAGGCTATCGAATAGCCTGCTACCGACTTACACTGGCGAGCATCCCCGCTCGCCTTGCTCCTTGCGGGTCAATCACTGTCCGCAGGTTCTAACCCGTGACCAATCTCAACCAGCCTGAAACGCCCAAACCGGCCATTCGCAGCGTGTTGATCGCCCTGATGCTGGCAATCTTTCTTGGCGCGTTGGACCAGACCATCGTCGCCGTGTCGATGCCGGCCATTTCCGCACAATTCAAGGACGTCAGCCTGCTGGCTTGGGTGATTTCCGGCTACATGGTAGCGATGACGGTAGCGGTGCCGATCTACGGCAAACTGGGCGATCTGTACGGTCGCCGCAAGTTGATGCTGTTTGGCATGGGGTTGTTCACGGTCGCTTCGTTTTTCTGCGGCATGGCCCAAAGCATGGAACAGCTGGTGCTGGCGCGAATTCTTCAGGGCATCGGCGCCGGCGGGATGATTTCGGTCAGCCAGGCGATTATCGGCGACATCGTGCCGCCCCGGGAACGCGGCCGCTATCAAGGCTATTTCAGCAGTATGTATGCCGTGGCCAGCGTGGCCGGTCCCGTACTCGGCGGTTACATGACCGAGTACCTGTCGTGGCGCTGGGTATTTCTGATCAACCTGCCGTTGGGCCTCGGTGCCTGGCTGGTGGCCAATCGAACGTTGGTGGGCTTGCCAGTGCCGCAACGCAAACCGATCATCGATTACCTCGGCACGTTGCTGATGATCATCGGCTTGACCGCCTTGTTGCTGGGCATCACCCAGGTCGGCCAGGGCCATTCGTGGCGCAGTGCGCAAGTGCTGGGCCTGCTCGGTTGTGCGGTGTGGGTACTGGCGCTGTTCGTCTGGCATGAACGCCGGGCGCGGGAACCGCTGCTGCCGATGCATTTGTTCGCCAATCGCAATGCGATCCTGTGCTGGTGCACGATCTTCTTCACCAGCTTCCAGGCGATCTCGCTGATTGTGTTGATGCCGCTGCGCTTCCAGAGCGTTACCGGCGCCGGGGCCGACAGCGCCGCATTGCACCTGTTGCCGCTGGCGATGGGCTTGCCGATCGGGGCGTATTTCGCCGGCCGCCGGACCTCTGTGACCGGGCGCTACAAACCCATGATCCTGACCGGCGCCGCGCTCATGCCGATCTCGATTCTCGGTATGGCGTTCAGTCCTCCCCAGGCCTTGGTGCTCAGTAGTTTGTTCATGTTGCTTAGCGGGATCGCTAGCGGCATGCAATTCCCGACGTCCCTGGTCGGAACGCAGAACTCGGTGCAACAGAGGGATATCGGTGTCGCCACCAGCACCACCAACCTGTTCCGCTCATTGGGCGGGGCGGTGGGTGTGGCGTTGATGTCGGCCCTGCTGCTGGCGTTGTTGCAAGACTCAAGTTTTGCCCACCTGGCCGGCTCTTCGATGATTGCCGAGGGCAGTTCCGGAAATGTCTTGCTCGATGGTTTGAACGCCGCGCCGGGGGATGCGCAGAACGCCTTGCGTGCCGAACTGCTGCTGACCTTTCAACATTTGCTGATGGTCAGTGCGGCGGTGTCGCTGCTGGGGTTGGCGGCGGCGGTTGCCATGCCGAATATGGTGTTGCGGGGGCGGGAAGACAAGGTTCGATAGGAAGACCGAGTCGCCTGCATTCGCGAGCAAGCCCGCTCCCACATTCGACCGAGTTCGCACAGGGGAATGCGATCCAATGTGGGAGCGGGCTTGCTCGCGAAAGCGGTCTGTCAGGCACCGCCATTCAAGGGCTGTAATACCCGACAGCCACCAGAAAATGCCCGACCTTTTTCAGGTAGGCATGCTTGTCCTCGACCTTGCCCGTCACCGGGTTTTTCCAGCGGTACTCGTATTCGCCGGAGTCCTGCGAGGCCATCAGCGCCAGGATCGGCTCGCCAACCGGTTTGCCATCAGGATCATTGATCTTGCTGAAATCGGTATTGATCAACCGCAGGTTGGTGCCGTGGGCGACATATCGCTGGTTATCCAGGTCGACGACGAAGACGTACAGGTCATCCTGCAAGTAACCACCCTTGAGGGAGTTGATGGCCGTGAGCGTGCCCTTCTCGTCCTTGGCCAGATCGGCCGCTGCTTTGTTCAGCAAGGCCATCGCCTGTTCCGCTGAGGCCCGTGGCAAGTAGTACCCCACCGCCAGGATCCGCTGACCGATGCGCTGGTAGAACACATGCTTGCGTTCGACCTTGCCGTCGGACCAGTTCTGCCAGCGATATTCGGCCTGCTGAATGCCATTGCCCTCCGGCACTTTCAAGGCGTCTTTGAAGGCTTTCTGCAAATCCGGCCCGAGCACATCGGACACATCACGGCCAATCAACGCCGAAGACGGTCCGCCGCTGGCAAGCATCACGCCTTTGGTGTCGACCACGAACACGTAACGATCCTTGTCGACAAACTCCCCCTGACGACTGAAAGCAGCGAAGGCCTTGTCGCCATTATCGTGGTAGTACGCCAGGGCTTTTTCCAGCAGGGCTTTGGCAGCCTGGCTGTCGTCCTTTTCCGTGCCGGCGGCTTGAACCTGACCCAGGCACAGCAAAAGCATCACGCCCAGCAAGGCCAACCTATGCAAAAACCCCATTGCGCATCCCTCGTTCTTGTCGGTGTTTCAAGAGCGTAGACGGCAATGGGGTATGTATGGATATTCAGCGAATGGCAGTGTGTAAGGAAATCATTCCCGGAGAATCCGGGAATGATTCATGGCTCAAGGCCGGGCGCGCAGCTGCTGTTGCAGATTCTGAATCTGCGCCTGAAGGGTGTTGATGTTGCGGGTGACCTGGCTACGGAAGGCGTCGAATTCGGCGGTATTGGTCCCGCCTTGAGACGCGGCCGGGCGATTGTCCTGTTGGCTTTTCAGGATGATGACTTCCTGCTCCAGACGTTCGATGGCGGCGCTCGGGTTGCCTTGTTTCCTCAGTGCAACGATATCGGAGCCAAGGCTCTTGAGTTGCGCGTCGAATTTGTCTGTGTCCGCCAGGTTGCTTTTCAGCATGGCTACATCGCTGTTCAAGACTTTGACCTGAGCCTGCAACTGAATGGTGGCGGTCTGTTGTTCGGTGCCTTGCTCGGTTATCTGCGCCAAGCGCTTATCCAGATCGGTGGTTTGTGCGCTCATCAGTGCCAGGCGCTTGTCCAGATCGGTGGTCTGGCCGACAACGCCTTGCTGTTGTTTGCTTTGATCCTGGAGTTTGCTTTCCAGCTGTTTGATTTGCAGCTTCAAGGCTTCGCTGTCGCTGCTGACGTTGGTCTGACTGGCGACAACCTTGCCGGAAATGTCCTGCAAGCGCCCCGCCGCATCTTCACTGATACGCGCGAAACTTTCCTGGGTCGCCACCAATTGCTGTTCCATCAGCGAGAGCTGCTGAAAGCTCCACCAGGCAAGGCCGGCGAAAGCAAAGAACAAGGCGCCAACCAGCGCCCACAGCGGGCCGGTGCTCGAGCTTTTGACTTTGACGACTGGCGCGGTCCGCGAATGCACGGAGTTACGAGCCGTGGTCGGAAAATCATCATCGTCGAGGCTGTCGGCACGCAGGCTCGGTACATCGAAGTCGTCGTTGGCATCATTACGCATGGACATTGAGTCAACCTTTGTGGAACGCGGTGATGGCTTGATGCGGCGCAGTATAACCCCCACTGCCGCATCGATTGACCCTCAACCCCGAACTCGGTTCAGTGTGGCGGCGCTAACCCGCGCGTCAGCGGATGTCCTGTGCCTTCCACCAGCCGCAGAATTCATCGAGGGCGGTCCAGAGACTGACTTTGGGATCGTAGTCCAGATAATGCCGGGCGCGACTGATGTCGAGGGTGAAATTTTTGTTCATGACCTGCATGCCCAGGCGTGACAGGGTCGGCTCGGGACGACCCGGCCACAACTTGCACACCCCCTCGTTGAGCGCCGCTACGGTGTAGGCCAAGCCGTAGGAACGGCAGCGCGTGACCTGTGGGACATCCATCTTGCGCATCACGTAATTGACCACGTCCCACAACGGCACCGGTGTGCCGTTGCTGATGTTGTAGGCCTTGCCCAACGCCGAACCACTGGCCAGCAAACTGCTGAGCAACGCTTCATTGAGGTTTTGCACGCTGGTGAAATCAACCTTGTTCAGGCCGTTGCCGATGATCGCGAGTCGTCCCTTGCGCTGCATTTTCAGCAATCTCGGGAAGATGCTCATGTCACCAGCCCCTGTCACGAAACGCGGGCGCAGGGCCAGGGTTTCGAGGCCGAACTCCTGAGCGCCGAAAACTTTTTGTTCGGCCAGGTATTTGGTCGCGGCGTAGGGATGCTTGAAGCGCTTGGGCACCTGTTCTTCGGTCAGCCCCAGATGATCGCGGCCATCAAAGTAGATCGACGGCGACGACAAGTGAACCAGTCGCCGAACCCGCTGTTTCAGACAGGCCTCGACCACGTTTTCAGTGACCTGGACATTGCCTTGATGGAAGTCCTGATAACGCCCCCACAAACCGACCGCACCGGCGCAATGCACCACGGCTTCGACGTCGGAGCACAGGTCGCGCGCCAGTTCCGGGTCGCTCAAGTCCCCCTGGATGAACTCGGCGCCACGGCGCACCAGATGCTCCACACTTTCGGCCCGGCGACCGTTGACCCGCACGTCCAGGCCCTGCTCCAGGGCAAAACGCGCAAAGCGCCCGCCGATGAAGCCGCTTGCGCCGGTAACCAGAATCTTCATGAATTGCTCCGAATATTTCGTTTTGCGTATTGCGTGAGGTCTTGACGCTGCCCGTCAGTCCAACGGCACCAGCCATTGCTTCGACGAACGCACCAACTGATCGGTGAGTAACCCCAGCAACTGACCGCCATTGCGCCAATGATGCCAGTACAGCGGCACATCGATCGGCTTATCGGGCAAAAGCTCTACCAATACACCGCGTTCCAGTTGCTCGCGCACCTGCAGTTCAGGCACCAGGCCCCAACCGAGTCCCGCTTCCGTGAGGCGGATGAAGCCTTCGGACGAGGGGCATAGATGGTGTTCGAATCCGCCATCGACGCCGAGGGACGCGAGGTAGCGATGCTGTAGGAAATCGTCCGGGCCAAACACCAGTGCGGGCGTTTTCGACAACAGATCGGCGCGTACACCTTCAGGAAAATGCCGGGCGATAAAGGCCGGGCTGGCCAACGCACGGTAGCGCATGGCCCCCAGCAATACGCTGCGCGCGCCGGCCACCGGGCGCTCGCTGGCGCAGACGCACGCCGCGACTTCACCGGCGCGCATGCGTTTGAGGCCGACGGTCTGGTCTTCGACCACCAGATCGAGCAGCAAATGCTGTTCTGCACAAAAATCCCCGACCGCCACGGCCCACCACGTGGCGAGGCTGTCGGCATTCAAAGCGATGCGCAGACGTTCCGGCAGACCTTCTTCGTCGAGTGCCGGCACCAGTGTTTGCAAGTCCCGTTCAAGCAAACGCACCTGCTGCACATGGTTGAGCAGCCGTCGGCCGATTTCGGTCGGGGCCGGCGGTGTCACCCGCACCAATACCGGTTGGCCAACTCGCGCCTCGAGCAATTTGATGCGCTGGGAGATCGCCGATTGTGACAAGCCGAGCACCTGAGCCGCACGTTCGAACCCGGCCTGCTCGACCACCGCGGCCAAGGCAGAAAGCAATTTATAGTCGAACATCAGTTTTCCTAATGAGCGATCAGCATGATTGATTTTTCTTATACAGCCTGGCACCAGAGAATGGCCAGCAAGAACTCTTCAACAAGGATCATCGACATGGCTGGCGAAACTTCATTGGCAACCTTGCTGCGCAGCATGAGCCCGCAACTCAACGTCGGCGAATACGTGTTCTGCACCCTGCGCGACGGCAAGCTGCCGGCAGACCTTGAGATTGTCGGCAGCTTCCGCGAGCAGGAAGGTCTGACGGTGATTCTGGAACGCTCCCACGCCGAGAAGGCCGGTTTCAGTTTCGACTACGTCGCGGCCTGGATCACCTTGAACGTGCATTCGGCCCTCGAAGCCGTCGGCCTGACCGCCGCGTTCGCCACAGCATTAGGCCAGGCCGGCATCAGCTGCAACGTGATCGCTGGCTATTACCACGACCATTTATTCGTCGGCCAGGCCGATGCCGAACGCGCCCTGCACGTGCTGCGGGATCTGGCGGCCAACGCGGAGTAAACATCTTATGTGGCAAAGCTATGTGAACGGCCTGTTGGTGGCCGCGGGGCTGATCATGGCGATCGGCACTCAGAATGCGTTTGTGTTGGCTCAGAGCCTTCGACGCGAACATCACCTGCCCGTGGCGGCACTCTGCGTGACCTGCGATGCCTTGCTGGTCGCCGCCGGGGTATTCGGCCTGGCGACGGTGCTGGCGCAGAACCCGACGTTGTTGGCAGTCGCCCGCTGGGGTGGCGCGGCGTTTCTGATTTGGTATGGCAGCCTGGCGTTGCGTCGGGCCTGCTCGAAACAGAGCCTGCAACAAGGCGAAAACCAAACGGTGCGCTCGCTGCGCGCGGTGATGCTCAGCGCGTTGGCCGTAACGCTGCTTAACCCGCACGTTTATCTGGATACCGTGCTGCTGATCGGCTCCCTCGGCGCCCAACAAACCGAGCCCGGCGCTTATGTCGTGGGCGCGGCCAGTGCGTCGTTGCTGTGGTTTTTCACCCTGGCGCTCGGCGCGGCGTGGTTGGCGCCATGGTTGGCTCGGCCAAGTACCTGGCGAATCCTTGATCTGTTGGTGGCAGTGATGATGTTCACCGTGGCGTTTCAATTAATCGTCGCCAGCTGATTATTCCAAAAGGCTCTGGAACCTCTATTCCACACAGTTGTTGCGTGGTTATGCCGCACCCCCGGTGCTATGATCCGATCCGATGCGCCGCAAAGAGTACAAACTCCCCGGCGCTTGTCTGGCCGCCCGTGATCGGCCTTGCGCTCACCGCAACTGACCTGATTAGGAGAATCATCATGGCTTTCGAATTGCCGCCGCTGCCTTACGCACACGATGCCCTGCAGCCGCACATTTCCAAGGAAACTCTGGAATACCACCACGACAAGCACCACAACACCTACGTCGTGAACCTGAACAACCTGGTGCCAGGCACCGAGTTCGAAGGCAAGACTCTGGAAGAAATCGTCAAATCTTCCTCGGGCGGCATCTTCAACAACGCCGCTCAGGTCTGGAACCACACTTTCTACTGGAACTGCCTGGCGCCAAACGCCGGCGGTCAACCAACCGGCGCACTGGCTGACGCGATCAACGCAGCCTTCGGTTCGTTCGACAAGTTCAAGGAAGAGTTCAGCAAGACTTCCATCGGCACCTTCGGTTCCGGTTGGGGCTGGCTGGTGAAAAAGGCTGACGGTTCCCTGGCCCTGGCCAGCACCATCGGCGCCGGCAACCCGCTGACCAACGGCGACACCCCGCTGCTGACCTGCGACGTCTGGGAACACGCTTACTACATCGACTACCGCAACCTTCGTCCAAAATACGTCGAAGCGTTCTGGAACCTGGTCAACTGGAAATTCGTGGCTGAGCAGTTCGAAGGCAAAACCTTCACCGCTTAAGATCGACGCCAGTCAAAAAAACCCGGCTTTTGCCGGGTTTTTTTATGGGCTCGGGAAAGTCCAGGAAGCGGGTACATCCATGAAAAATGTGTCGATTGTCCGGCCGTCTTCGCGAGCAAGCCCGCTCCCACAGGGGGAATACATTTCAAATGTGGGAGCGGGCTTGCTCCGGGCGGCGTTCCGACGAAGAACGATGACGCGGTAGAACTGACTGAACGCCTATTCCTGCGGGTCGACGATATCCAACGCCCGATTAACGGCTAAGTCCGCCAACATGACGATCTGCACGATGGCCAACGCCGTACTGCGCTGGGAGCCGGTCAGGTAGGTGGCAAAGTCGCTGGCCAGAACACTTGCCGAGGCCAATGACTCACAGGCGTGTGCCAGGAGGGTTTCGGTGTTCATGTCCGGGGAGATCAGGAACATGGGGCTGGGGTTGTAGGGTTTGGAGCTGTTGAAGGGGGGATCGGGGATTAATTTATCCAAGGGAATGCCTATGATGTTGGGTGCCATTCCCTCGCCGTTTCTCACGCGACGAAGAGGTGGCAGCTATGTGCGAGGTGAGAAACCGGTCATAGACACCCGGCCAGACCGAAGTCTGCCCGCACACAGCCGCCATAACGCATATGCAGCAGATAAGCTGGCGGCAATTATGCGGATACTGGCGATGGATGACTATGACTTGCCGGGTTCTCACACCCGATCGCTGAGTTTTCAGCGACAACCAAAAGGTAATTGAACCCGCTTCCTACGGGCAACCTGAAAACCTCGTGGGAAAGGTCTGGTTTTTTTACCGCTGTTTAAACGGACGCATCCGTTGCCTGTACGGCCGCCATCGCGAGCAAGCTCGCTCCCACAGGGATTGGATGTTTGGCAGGAAGAGATTGGTCGGCTGTCAGGCCGCCTTCGCGAGCAAGCCCGCTCCCACAGGGGGATCGGTGTTCGCCTTCTGCTTCTCACCACTCAACAGGCCGAGCGTTAGCTCGCCTGCAGCCCTTGATCTTGATCCACCCGCCCCTTCGGGAGGCTGAGTGGAGGTGTTCATCTGGGGGGAAGGCGCGCAGCGCCGTTCGACGAAGTCGAACACATCGAGAGGAGGTCGAAGCGAAGCCGACCGGAGGCGATGCCCCCAGATGAATGCCGGAGCGAAGGAACGCCGAGCCTAAGCGAGGGGCCGGACGCTCGGGGCGAGACCTTTGCTTCCTTTGGGGCGTTTGCCAAAGGGAGTCGCCGTAAGGGCCAGCCCTTTCAAGGTCTTTTGACTTTAGCGGCCTTGAGCACCCGATCCGTCGACACGTGGGCATTCGCGGCTTTGCCTTCAAGCCACTCCTTTGTTTTGGGCACCTTCGGACCTCGTTTGCTCTTGACGACCGCTTTGGGCTGGATGTTTCGAGCGAGTGCAAGCAGGTACTGAGCCAGCCCTCCTGCGGGGATCGGAATGGATGAGTGCTCTGCTGGCAGAGCTATTTGCATACCCTCGTAACCGCTGCGTACCTGTACCGTCAGGTGGAAAATCGATGCTTCCCAATCGTCGGGCAGGGTCTGGCGATGAGCCTGTTCAACGCTGCGCTTGAGCACGGCCAAGACGTTGTAAGCCAACACGGCCGACGCAAATCCCAGCAGGGCGGCCTTAGGGTTGCCCAAGGTTTCGATTTCGCTGTCCAGCACCGATTCCAGGCGCTGGAACATCCCTTCGATGCTCCAGCGACGGCGGTACAAATCGGCGATTTGCTCGGCACTGATGGAGTCGGGCAAGTTGCTCCAGAACAACAGCGTGGTGTCGCCAGATTCGGTGGGGGTTTGCAGATTCAGTTCGACACGCCGCCACTGGCGACCACCTTTAACTTCGATGATTTGCTCGCGCACGCTGCCTGCCCCGACCGCGACAGACTCCTGCCAGTCGCTTTCCTTAAGTAGGCGTGGATGTTTGCTCGGTTCGCGAATGATGAACGAGGCTCCGGACTCTTCGCAGGCGTCCATGACGGGGAGCGTGCAATAGAGTCGATCAGCCATCCACAGCTGCCCCGCACAGGCTTTTTCCAGCAACGGCAGAACGCTGACGCGCTCACTGGCATAGGCATCTTCACAGGGCTGAAGATCGACGACCTGATCCAGATCGGGGTCGTAAACCACTACTGAAAAACCAGGCCGGGCGGCCCCCCGTTCACGGCGCAAAGCGCCCAGGCGTTTTTCGCTGGAAGGCAGGTGGTTGCCGTCGACGACCCGCAGTTGCCAGCCCGGCAAAATGGCTGAGTGCCCCAGCTCTTTTATCGTCGGGGCCAAGCGCTCTGCGCTGCCGGTGACCAGGGCGCGCAGCAGCGCAGGTTCTGTGCGGCTGACCTTGTCATACAGCGCCGCCAAGCTGACGGGAAGATCCTCCATCTGCCGTGCAGCAGCATGTAGCGATGGTCGCAAGCCCAATGAAACAAGGGACATCAGTTCAACGATGGTTGAGAACAGAAGCTCACGCGGGTATTGCCGCTGACGATGTTCTTCGAACACCTGATCGACCCATTCGGCAGGAACAGCCTGCTCCAGTATCACTCTTGTCATGACACTGGCCGGTGTTTTTTTCTCAAACCGCGCTAGAACTTCTGCCCACATCGCTTTCGTCACCCTGACTGGAGTTTTGGGGGATTTTATCAAAGACCTTGAAAGGGCTGGCCGTAAGGGCGAAACCATTAGCAGCCGTTACCGCAGAAATGGATATACACACCAGACCAAATCCCCCCAGCGAACCCTTGCCCCAACGCCACAGCCGTCTAACATCAATCAAACAGAAAATATGTCCCAATCCTCCTCAAGTTGAAGGCCCCAACAACCGACACAGTACAAATAGCGCAAATAGTCCAAACCACAGCATTTCGGCCAAGCTACAGGCAAAACCCCATGTGATTGATTGTCCCTTTGACTGCCATCACCGGATTGCCAATACTCATGGCAACTTGACGCTACCCGCACGGAACAAGGAATGACTCTTTGAAGCTGGAACTCAAGAACAGCTTGTCGGTGAAGTTGCTCCGGGTCGTGCTCCTGTCGGCATTGATCGTTGGCGTGGTCTTGAGCTGCGCGCAGATCGTTTTCGATGCCTATAAAACACGCCAGGCCGTGGCCAGCGATGCCCAACGCATCCTCGACATGTTCCGCGACCCCTCGACCCAGGCCGTCTACAGCCTGGACCGGGAAATGGGCATGCAGGTGATCGAAGGCCTGTTTCAGGACGATGCTGTGCGCAAGGCCTCCATTGGCCATCCCAACGAAGCCATGCTCGCGCAAAAGTCTCGCGAGTTGCAGCATTCCGACAGTCGCTGGCTGACCGACCTGATCCTCGGCAAGGAACGCACCTTCACCACCCAACTGGTGGGTCGCGGTCCTTACAGCGAGTATTACGGCGACTTGAGCATCACCCTCGACACTGCCACCTACGGCCAGGGTTTCATTGTCAGTTCGGTGATCATCTTCATCTCCGGCGTTTTGCGTGCGATGGCCATGGGGCTGGTGCTGTACCTGGTCTATCACTGGCTGCTGACCAAGCCGCTGTCGCGGATCATCGAACACCTCACGGAAATCAATCCGGATCGCCCCAGCGAACACAAAATCCCGCTGCTCAAGGGGCATGAAAAGAACGAGCTGGGGATCTGGATCAACACCGCCAACCAGTTGCTCGAGTCCATCGAGCGCAACACCCATTTGCGCCACGAAGCGGAAAACAGCCTGCTACGCATGGCCCAGTACGACTTCCTCACCGGCCTGCCGAACCGTCAGCAATTGCAGCAGCAACTGGACAAAATCCTGGTAGACGCCGGCAGGTTGCAACGTCGGGTCGCGGTATTGGTGGTCGGCCTGGACGACTTCAAGGGCATCAACGAACAATTCAGCTACCAGACCGGCGACCAACTGCTGCTGGCCCTGGCCGATCGCCTGCGCGCTCACAGCGGACGCCTTGGCGCCCTCGCCCGTCTCGGCGGCGACCAGTTCGCCCTGGTTCAGGCCGACATCGAACAACCCTACGAAGCGGCCGAACTGGCCCAAAGCATTCTCGATGACCTGGAAGCGGCATTTGCCCTCGATCATCAAGAGATTCGCCTGCGTGCCACCATCGGCATCACCCTGTTCCCCGAGGACGGTGACAGCACCGAGAAGCTGCTGCAAAAAGCCGAGCAGACCATGACCCTGGCCAAGACTCGCTCACGCAACCGTTATCAGTTCTACATCGCCAGCGTCGACACCGAGATGCGCCGCCGTCGCGAGCTGGAAAAAGACCTGCGCGACGCCTTGGCCCGAGGCCAGTTCTACCTCGTCTACCAGCCGCAGATCAGCTATCGCGATCACCGCGTGGTGGGTGTCGAGGCGCTGATTCGCTGGCAGCATCCCGAGCACGGGCTGGTTCCGCCGGACTTGTTCATCCCCTTGGCCGAGCAGAACGGCACCATCATCGCCATCGGCGAATGGGTGCTGGATCAGGCGTGCAAGCAATTGCGCGACTGGCATGACCAGGGTTTCGTCGACCTGCGCATGGCGGTGAATCTGTCCACGGTGCAGCTGCACCACGCCGAGTTGCCACGGGTGGTCAACAACCTCCTGCAGATGTACCGCCTGCCACCGCGCAGCCTGGAGCTGGAAGTCACCGAAACCGGCCTGATGGAAGACATCAGCACGGCCGCCCAGCACCTGCTGAGCCTGCGCCGCTCCGGTGCGCTGATCGCGATCGACGACTTCGGCACCGGTTACTCGTCATTGAGTTATCTGAAAAGCCTGCCGCTGGACAAGATCAAGATCGACAAGAGTTTCGTTCAGGACCTGCTCGATGACGACGACGATGCGACCATCGTTCGGGCCATCATCCAGCTGGGCAAGAGCCTGGGCATGCAGGTGATTGCCGAAGGCGTGGAAACCGCCGAACAAGAGGCCTACATCATCTCCGAGGGCTGTCACGAAGGTCAGGGCTATCTCTACAGCAAGCCGCTGCCGGCGCGGGAATTGAGCGCGTATCTGAAACAGGCCCAGCGCAGTAACGCCGCTATTTTGTAGAGATCCGAAAATCGCAGCCTCGTTTCACTCTGTAGCAGCTGTCGAGTGAAACGAGGCTGCGTTCTCTTGATCCACGACATAACCCCCGCGCGAATAAGAAATATTTCCACCTGCACCCTTTACACATAATGCGAAAGATTTGCATTATGTCGCAGTTTTGCGCGCTTGCTGCGCCATTCCACCCCTCTCGAAGCAGGATGTTCGCCATGATTCGTATGCCTCTGGCTACCGCCAGTCTGTTGGCCATCGCTATTTCCCTCGCCGGTTGTGGCGAAGGCAAAGACAAAGCTGTCGCTGCGCAAGCACCGACGCCGGCCGCCAGCACCACGGCCCCGGCTGCTGCGCCTGCCGCTGTTAGTAAAGTCGACGAAGCCGCCGCCAAAGCCGTTGTCGCGCATTACGCCGACATGGTCTTCGCCGTTTACAGCGATGCCGAATCCACCGCGAAGACCCTGCAATCCGCCGTCGACGCCTTCCTCGCCAAGCCGAACGCCGACACCCTGAAAGCTGCCAAGGCTGCCTGGATCGCTGCCCGCGTTCCTTACCTGCAGAGCGAAGTGTTCCGCTTCGGCAACACCATCATCGACGACTGGGAAGGTCAGGTGAACGCCTGGCCACTGGACGAAGGCCTGATCGACTACGTCGACAAATCCTACGAGCACGCACTGGGTAACCCGGGCGCCACGGCCAACATCATCGCCAACACCCAGGTTCAGGTCGGCGAAGACAAGGTCGACGTGAAAGACATCACCCCGGCAAAACTCGCCAGCCTGAACGAGCTGGGCGGTTCCGAGGCCAACGTCGCCACCGGCTACCACGCTATCGAATTCCTGCTCTGGGGCCAGGACTTGAACGGCACCGGCCCTGGTGCCGGCAACCGTCCAGCTTCCGACTACCTGGAAGGCAAAGGCGCAACCGGCGGTCATAACGATCGTCGTCGCGCTTATCTGAAGTCCGTGACCCAACTGCTGGTCAACGACCTGGAAGAAATGGTCGGTAACTGGAAGCCGAATGTGGCCGACAACTACCGCGCCACCCTGGAAGCCGAGCCAGCTGAATCCGGCCTGCGCAAAATGCTGTTCGGCATGGGCAGCCTGTCCCTGGGCGAACTGGCGGGCGAGCGCATGAAGGTTTCCCTGGAAGCCAACTCGCCGGAAGACGAACAGGATTGCTTCAGCGACAACACCCACAACTCGCACTTCTACGATGCCAAAGGTATTCGGAACGTGTACCTGGGCGAATACACCCGCGTCGACGGCACCAAAATGACCGGCGCCAGCCTGTCGTCCCTGGTGGCCAAGGCTGACCCGGCTGCCGACACCGCGCTCAAAGCCGACCTGGCCGCCACCGAAGCCAAGCTTCAGGTCATGGTTGATCACGCCAACAAAGGCGAGCACTACGACCAACTGATCGCCGCCGGCAACACCGCTGGTAACCAGATCGTCCGCGACGCTATCGCCTCCCTGGTCAAGCAGACCGGTTCGATCGAAGCCGCCGCTGGCAAACTGGGCATCAGTGACCTGAACCCGGACAACGCTGATCACGAATTCTGATCAACGCTGGCTGAATAAAAAGGCGACCTTCGGGTCGCCTTTTTATTGGCCGTAACGCAGATCAAAATGTGGGAGCGGGCTTGCTCGCGAAGGCGCCGTCACATTCAACATTATTGGTGACTGACAAACCGCTTTCGCGAGCAAGCCCGCTCCCACAGGGGATTGTGATTAACCTGATGATCATCGCAAAACCCTGCGCTACATCAACCAAACGATAATTCCTCTTATTCAATCTCCCCTGCCCTGTTAGACTTTGCGCCCCTTGTTTTGCTCGTCTTGCAGGATGTCTGATGCCCTCGCTGCCTCTTCGCTTGTCCGCACTGTTTCTGGCCCTGGGCCTGAGTGCCTGCGATGACGCCCCGCGTTTTACCCAGGCCGAACCCGGCGAAGCCCGGTCCGCTGGCAGCGCAACCGTGCGCAAGACCGATCAGAACTCATTTTCCTTGCCATCCGCCAACCTGTCGCCGTCACGGCGGGTGGATTTCAGCGTTGGCAACAGCTTCTTCCGCAACCCCTGGGTGATCGCCCCGTCGACCACCACCGCCAGGGATGGTCTCGGCCCGTTGTTCAATACCAACGCCTGTCAGGGCTGCCACATCAAGGACGGTCGCGGTCATCCGCCCACGCCTGATGCGCAGAACGCCGTGTCGATGCTGGTACGCCTGTCGATTCCCGATGCGCCGGCCTATGCCAAGGTCATCGAGCAGCTCGGTGTCGTCCCGGAGCCGGTCTACGGCGGACAATTCCAGGACATGTCCGTGCCGGGTGTCGTGCCGGAAGGCAAAGTGCGCGTCGATTACACGCCCGTTCCGATTCGCTTCAAGGACGGCACCGAAGTCGAGTTGCGCAAGCCGACGTTGCAGATCACCCAGCTCGGCTATGGCCCGATGCACCCTGACACGCGCTTCTCGGCCAGGGTCGCACCGCCAATGATTGGCCTGGGCCTGCTCGAAGCGATCCCCGACGAGGCGATCCTGGCCAATGCCGAGGCTCAGGCAAAAGACAAAAACGGTATCGCTGGACGCCCGAACCGGGTCTGGGATGACGTGCAGCAAAAAACCGTTCTCGGGCGATTTGGCTGGAAGGCCGGCCAACCGAACCTCAATCAACAAAATGTTCATGCGTTTTCCGGCGACATGGGCCTGACCACAAGCCTGAGGCCCGTCGACGACTGCACCGACGCGCAAACCGCCTGCAAACAGGCACCGAATGGCAATGGCCCGGATGGCGAGCCGGAAGTCAGCGATAACATCCTGCGTCTGGTGCTGTTCTACAGCCGTAACCTCGCCGTACCGGCCCGCCGCGATGTCAGCGCCCCCGAGGTGCTGGCCGGCAAGAATCTGTTTTTCCGGGCTGGATGCCAGTCCTGTCACACCCCGAAATACACCACCGCCGCCAACGCCGCAGAACCTGAACTGGCCAATCAAGTGATTCGCCCTTACAGCGATCTGCTGCTGCATGACATGGGCGACGGTCTGGCCGACAACCGTACCGAATTCCAAGCCAGCGGCCGCGACTGGCGCACCCCGCCGTTGTGGGGCATCGGCCTGACGCAGGCGGTCAGTGGCCACACCCAGTTTTTGCACGATGGCCGCGCCCGCAATCTGCTCGAAGCCGTGCTCTGGCATGGCGGCGAAGCAACGGCGGCGCAGCAACAGGTTTTGTCTTTCAATGCCGAGCAGCGCGCTGCGTTGCTGGCGTTCTTGAATTCCCTTTAATACGTATTCCATAGCGGGAGCCCGACATGTTCCGTCCCAAATTGTTGTTCACCAGCCTTGCCGCGCTAGCCTTGGGCGCCTGTTCGCCTCAGGATCCGCAGGCCGTCACGTCAGCAGCCATCGCCAAATCGGTGATCCTGCCGACCTACACGCGCTGGGTTGAAGCCGATCGCCAACTGGCCGTCAGTGCGTTGGCCTACTGCGAAGGCAAGGAAAACCTCGACACCGCCCGCGCCGACTTCCTGCACGCGCAGAAAGCCTGGGCCGAGCTGCAACCGCTGCTGATCGGGCCGCTGGCCGAAGGCAATCGCGCCTGGCAGGTGCAGTTCTGGCCGGACAAGAAAAACCTCGTCGGCCGTCAGGTCGAGCAATTGGTCACCGCACAGCCGCAGATCGATGCCGCTGCCCTGGCCAAGTCCAGCGTTGTGGTTCAAGGCCTTTCCGCCTACGAATACATCCTGTTCGACAGCAAGCCTGATGTGGCCAACGCTGAACAGAAAGCCAAGTACTGCCCGCTGCTGATCGCGATTGGCGAGCGTCAGAAACAGCTGGCAGAAGAGATCCTGAAAACCTGGAACAACACCGACGGCATGCTCGCGCAATTGAGCAAATTCCCGAACCAGCGCTACGCCGATTCCCACGAAGCCATCGCCGATCTGTTGCGCGTGCAAGTCACCGCCCTCGACAGCCTGAAGAAAAAACTCGGCACGCCGATGGGCCGCCAGACGAAGGGTGTGCCGCAACCGTTCCAGGCCGATGCATGGCGCAGCCAGTCGTCCCTGACCGGCCTCGAAGCCAGCCTCGCCGCCGCCAAAACGGTATGGGAAGGCGTCGACAACAAAGGCCTGCGCGGTCTGTTGCCGAACGAGCAGAAACCCTTGGCCGACAAGATCGATGCCGCTTATGCCGCGGCCCTGAAACTGTTCGCCAGCAACCAGCGCTCGCTAACCGAGATGCTCAATGACGACGCCGGTCGCCAGCAACTCAACGATATCTACGACGGCCTCAACGTCGTCCACCGCCTGCACGAAGGCGAACTGGCCAAGGCGCTGGGCATCCAACTGGGCTTCAACGCCAACGACGGTGACTGATGAGGGCAAGTTCCATGCTGCGACGCCAGGCTTTGACGTTAGGTAGTTTGCTGCTGGGTGCGGTGACACTGGGCGGCTGGACGCTGTTCAAGCAGAAGGACAAAAGCCCGCTGCTGCTGTCGGCGCGGGACGATTCCGACGGTAAACACTACGCCGTCGGTTACCGGCTTGACGGCACCCGGGTGTTTGCCACCCAGGTCGGCCAGCGTTGCCACGACATCATCAACCACCCGACGCTGCCGATAGCGCTGTTCGTCGCCCGTCGTCCTGGCACCGAGAGTTACCTGATCGACCTGCGCGACGGCACGTTGCTGCAAACCGTGGTCTCACGGCCGAACCGGCACTTCTACGGTCACGCGGTGATTCACAAGAACGGCGACTGGCTGTACGCCACCGAGAACGACACCTCTGATCCGGGGCGCGGCTTGCTCGGTGTGTATAAGTTCGAAGGTGAGCGGCTGGTGCACAGCGGTGAGATTTCGACTCATGGCGTCGGTCCGCATCAGGTGTCCTGGATGCCCGACGGTGAAACCCTGGTGGTGGCCAACGGCGGCATTCGCACCGAGGCCGAAAGCCGCGTCGAGATGAACCTCAACGCCATGGAACCGAGCCTGGTCCTGATGCAACGCGATGGCACCCTGCTGAGCAAGGAAACCCTCGCCCAGCAGATGAACAGCGTGCGTCATTTGGGGATTGCCAGCGACGGCACCATCGTCGCCGGCCAGCAATTCATGGGCCCGTCCCATGAGTCGTCGGAGCTGCTGGCGATCAAGCGTCCCGGTCAGCCGTTCGTGGCCTTCCCGGTGCCTGAGCATCAGTTGCAGGCCATGGGGCATTACACCGCCAGCGTCGCGGTACACAGCGAACTGCGCCTGGTCGCGTTGACTGCGCCACGGGGCAACCGCTTTTTCATCTGGGACCTGGACAGCGGTGAAGTGCGCCTGGACGCGCCGCTTCCCGATTGCGCCGGGGTCGGCGCGGTAGCCGATGGCTTTGTCGTGACTTCGGGTCAAGGACGCTGCCGGTTCTACGATTGCCGCCAGACAAGCCTTGTAGCAAAACCCCTCGATCTACCCGCAGGGCTCTGGGACAACCACCTGCATTTGATCTGACTGTGGCGAGGGGGCTTGCCCCCGTTCGGCTGCGAAGCAGTCGTAAAACCATTGCACGCGGTGTATCTGATACACCGATGTTGCAGGTTTTGGGGCCGCTTCGCGACCCAACGGGAGCAAGCTCCCTCGCCACAGGTTTGTGTTCCATCCCGTCCGCGCAGACATGCAGGCCTACCTGTAAGTTCTGCCAGTTGGAATCCCCGGCACACTCGGAGTAATGTTCCCGACTGTCTCACCTGATTTTCTCCAAGGAAGTGGAAATATGCTGCGTCGCCGCATGCTGATCATGTTGGGTGTTGTTTTGCTGATCGTGCTGGTGCTGGCCGGTTACAAAGCCTTCTCCATCTATACGATGATTCAGGGCTTTGCTGTGCCAAAACCGGCGATCAGTGTCGCCGTGGCCACTGCCACCGAACGGCCGTGGCAAGCCCGCCTGCCCACCGTCGGCACCCTGAAGGCGCTGCAAGGCGTAGATCTGAGCCTGGAGACCGACGGCACCGTCATCGATTTGCAGTTCGAGTCAGGCCAGAAGGTCAAGGTCGGTCAACCGCTGCTTCTGCTTGATAGCGTGGTAGAAACCGCCCTGCTCGAAACCGCTCAGGCCGACCTGGGTCTGGCGCAGCTCGATTACGGTCGCGGCAGCCAATTGGTGGGCAGCCAGGCCATTTCCAAAGGCGAGTTCGACCGGCTCTCGGCAGTGCTGAAAAAGAGCCGGGCCACGGTCAATCAGCTCAACGCGGCACTGGCTAAAAAACGCTTGCTCGCACCGTTCAGCGGGACCATCGGCATTCGTCAGGTGGACATCGGTGACTATCTCGCCAGTGGCACCATGATTGCCACCCTGCAAGACCTCAGCAGCCTCTATGTAGACTTCTTCGTACCCGAGCAGTCGATACCGAAGATTGCTCTCGGCCAACCGGTGCAGATCATTGTCGCGGCCTACCCGACACAAACCTTCCCCGGCACCATCAGCGCGATCAACCCGAAAGTCGAAAACAGCACCCGTAACGTTCAGGTCCGCGCAACCCTGGCTAACCCTGACGGCAAGCTGCTACCCGGAATGTTCGCCAGCCTGCAGGTGTTGTTACCCGACCCGCAGCCGCGCATCGTCGTGCCGGAAAGTGCGATAGCTTACACGCTGTACGGCAACTCGCTCTATGTCGTCGCGCAGAAAAAAGCCGAAGACGGCAGCCTGGAAAAAGACGATAAGGGCCAACCGATCCTGATCGCCGAACGGCGTTTCATCGAAACCGGCGAGCGCCGCGATGGGCAAGTGATGATCACCAAAGGCGTGCAGAACGGCGAAAAAGTGGTCACGGCCGGCCAGATCAAACTGGACAACGGCGCACACATTGCGATCAGCGACGACAAGACCTTAGCCGAGAAGAACAGCCCGCCGCGTGCGGACTGATCAAGGAATCCCCATGGCTTTTACCGACCCGTTCATCCGCCGCCCGGTGCTCGCCACCGTGGTCAGCCTGTTGATTGTGCTGCTGGGCTTCCAGGCCTGGAGCAAGTTGCCGCTGCGCCAATATCCACAAATGGAAAACGCCCTGATCACGGTGACCACCGCTTACCCCGGGGCCAACGCCGAAACCATTCAGGGCTACATCACCCAACCGATGCAGCAAAGTCTGGCCAGTGCCGAAGGCATCGATTACATGACCTCGGTCAGTCGCCAGAACTTCTCGGTGATCTCGATCTACGCGCGCATCGGCTCCAACAGCGACCGCTTGTTCACCGAACTGCTGGCCAAAGCCAACGAGGTGAAGAACCAACTGCCTCAGGACGCCGAAGACCCGGTGCTGAGCAAGGAAGCCGCCGACGCCTCGGCGCTGATGTACATCAGCTTCTTCAGCAAGGAGCTGAGCAACCCGCAAATTACCGACTACCTGTCGCGGGTCATCCAGCCGAAACTGGCGACCCTGCCGGGCATGGCTGAAGCCGAGATTCTCGGCAACCAGGTGTTCGCCATGCGCCTGTGGCTGGACCCGGTCAAGCTCGCCGGTTTCGGCCTGAGTGCCAGCGACGTGACCGATGCAGTGCGCAAGTACAACTTCCTCTCCGCCGCCGGCGAAGTGAAAGGCGAGTACGTCGTTACCAGCATCAACGCCAATACCGAGCTCAAGTCCGCCGAAGCCTTTGCCGCGATTCCGCTCAAGGTCGAGGGCGACAGTCGCGTGCTGCTCAGCGATGTAGCGCGGGTTGAAATGGGTGCGGAAAACTACAACTCGATCAGCTCCTTCGGCGGCACCCCTTCGGTGTACATCGGCATCAAGGCCACGCCCGGCGCCAACCCGCTGGACGTGATCAAGGAAGTGCGCAAGATCATGCCGGACCTGGAAGCCCAGCTGCCGCCGAACCTCAAAGGTGAAATCGCCTACGACGCCACGCTGTTTATCCAGGCCTCGATCAACGAGGTGATCAAAACATTGTTCGAAGCGGTGCTGATCGTCATCGTGGTGGTGTTCCTGTTTCTCGGCGCGCTGCGCTCGGTGGTGATCCCGGTGGTCACCATCCCGCTGTCGATGATCGGCGTGATGTTCTTCATGCAGATGATGGGCTACTCGATCAACCTGCTGACGTTGCTGGCGATGGTATTGGCCATCGGCCTGGTGGTGGACGACGCCATTGTGGTGGTGGAAAACATCCACCGGCACATCGAAGAAGGCAAGACACCGCTGGATGCAGCCATCGAAGGCGCCCGGGAAATCGCCATGCCGGTGGTCTCGATGACTATCACGCTGGCGGCGGTCTATGCGCCGATCGGCTTCCTGACGGGGCTCACGGGGGCGCTGTTCAAGGAGTTCGCCCTGACCCTGGCCGGCGCGGTGGTGATCTCCGGCATCGTCGCCCTGACCCTGTCGCCGATGATGTGCGCCTTCCTGCTGCGTCACGACGAAAATCCCAGCGGTCTGGCCCATCGTCTGGACCTGATTTTCGAAGGCCTCAAGCGCCGTTACCAAAGCATGCTCCACGGCACCCTCAACACCCGGCCGGTGGTGCTGGTGTTCGCGGTAATCGTGCTGTGCCTGATTCCCGTGCTGCTCAAGTTCACCAAGTCGGAACTGGCGCCGGACGAGGACCAGGGCATCATTTTCATGATGGCCAACGCCCCGCAACCGGCCAACCTCGACTACCTGAGCACCTACACCGACGAGTTCGTCACGATCTTCAAGACGTTTCCCGAGTATTACTCGTCGTTTCAGATCAACGGCTTCAACGGCGTGCAATCGGGGATCGGCGGCTTCCTGCTCAAGCCGTGGAACGAACGCAGCCGCACGCAAATGCAGATCCTGCCCGAGGTGCAGGCCAAACTGGAGAGCATTTCCGGGCTGCAGATTTTCGGCTTCAACCTGCCTTCCCTGCCCGGTACCGGCGAGGGGCTGCCGTTTCAGTTCGTCATCAACTCAGCCAACGATTACGAGTCGCTGCTGCAAGTGACCGACCGGGTGAAAAAGCGGGCAATGGAGTCCGGCAAGTTCGCCTTCGTCGACGTTGACCTGGCGTTCGACAAACCTGAAGTGGTGGTGGATATCGATCGCGCCAAGGCCGCGCAGATGGGTGTTTCCATGCAGGACCTGGGCGGGACGCTCGCAACATTGCTGGGTGAGGCCGAGATCAACCGTTTCACCATTGAAGGTCGCAGCTACAAAGTCATCGCGCAGGTCGAACGGCCCTTCCGGGATAACCCTGATTGGCTGAACAACTATTACGTGAGGAACACCCAAGGCCAACTGCTGGCCCTGTCGACCCTGATCACCGTGACCGATCGGGCGCGTCCACGGCAGTTGAACCAGTTCCAGCAGCTCAACTCGGCCATCCTGTCCGGGGTGCCGCTGGTCAGCATGGGTGAAGCCATCGACACCGTGCGCCAGATCGCCCGGGAAGAGGCCCCGGTGGGTTATGCCTTCGACTATGCCGGCGCATCACGGCAATACGTCCAGGAAGGCAGTGCGCTGTGGGTCACCTTCGCCCTGGCACTGGCGATCATTTTCCTGGTACTGGCCGCTCAGTTCGAAAGCTTCCGCGATCCGCTGGTGATTCTGGTGACCGTGCCGCTATCGATCTGTGGCGCGTTGATCCCGCTGTTCCTGGGCTGGTCGAGCATGAATATCTACACTCAGGTCGGCCTGGTGACGTTGATCGGGCTGATCAGCAAGCACGGAATCCTGATCGTCGAATTTGCCAACCAGTTACGCAAGGACAAAGGCCTGACGCCGCGCGAGGCCGTGGAGGAAGCGGCGGCCATTCGTCTGCGTCCGGTGTTGATGACCACTGCTGCAATGGTGTTCGGCATGGTGCCGTTGATCATCGCCACGGGGGCGGGCGCCGTCAGCCGGTTCGACATCGGCATGGTGATCGCCACGGGGATGTCGATCGGGACGTTGTTTACGTTGTTTGTGCTGCCGTGTGTTTACACGTTGCTGGCTAAACCCGACAAACCCTAAAATCAAAAAAAAGGCCTCGCATTAGCGAGGCCTTTTATTTGGGCTTCAATCTGTTCAACTTTGCGGCCTCAGTCCTTGAGAAAGTCCGAACATGAACAGCAATAAATCATGATCGGGGCGGGGTGCCACGGATGCCTTGGCAACTCGTGGCAATGGACAATGCGCGTCACCGCTCACGGAACTGAGGACCTGCGGGCGGGGCTGCTCCCATGCCGCCACCGCCAGTGAAGCAACTGCCAAGGCTCCTATTAAAAATACACCTCGTGCAATTTCGAGTTTCATTGCTATAAACCCTTGATAGCGCTGCCAAACGCCGTCTCATAAAAATAGACGAGTTTTTGCCAGTCCGTCGTGCTGAACGACGAGTGGCGACGCAGTTGCTTCATGTCATGAATCGCCGCTTGCCGTGCGGTCAAACGCTGCCGACATTTCTCCAGATCGATCAAGGCCACTTCAACTTTGGCAGCCTCGCCTTCATCGGTGACGCGTACGAATACGTGCTTGGCATAAAGGCAGCTGTGCTGCCAGCGGCCCTTGTGCATCCGGGCCAGGTTGTCGGCCAGTTCCTTCAACACTCGATCATGCACGGCCTCACCGTGACGCTCACGACCGCCGCCAGCGTACCAGTGTTCGATTTCCTCGAAGCCGTCCAGCGCCTTGGTGATCAGCAATGCGCGCCATTTATGCACCGGATCGCGCTGTGCACCGCAGAAAACGATTTCTGGAACGCAAACGTTGAGCAGGTTCAGGCCGATGAGCGCATCGCGCTCGCGCAATACCGTCGGCCGACCGAACGGGTGCAGCAAGCTGCGATGGATATGCCCGGATTGACGTTTAACGTACAGCAGCTGTCCATTGCCGCTCACGACGCGCTGCACACCGCTTTCTCCACCGCGACGGGCGTTGGGTTCTTCTACCCATTCACCGCGCTGATTCCAAAAATAATCGAAGCGGTCCTGAGGAGCGACTTCCGTTTCTGCTGCACATTGCACTGCCATTCTGTTACCTCTTGCGTAATACGTAGACCCGCCACATGGCATAGAGCGGTAAAAAGTCCAGTTGTTCCTGGATACGAAAACCCGCCTGCTCAAATTCCTTTTCAACCGTAGCAGCCGGTAACACAAATCGATTTTGGTAACCTTCCTGCTCACGGGTTTTCTCGGCGCGTTTGCGTTTCCACGCCTTGAAATTGCCGTCCACCCACAGAGAAAGGATCACGCTATCACGCGTTACTCGCTCGAATTCACGCAAAATAGCCAGTCGATGCTCGGCTTCACCGATGTGATGGAGCAAACGCATGCAAAAAATGCTGTCGACGGCGTTATCAGGCAAGGCGATGTCGAATGCAGAAGTGTGCAAGGGTTGTACCCGTTTCACCACCTCGGCAGGTTGCGCCTGCATGGCAATCTTCAGCATGGATTCAGAGTTGTCGGCCCCGATGATCGCACGATTGGTTTTTTCCGCCAGCAATGGCCAGAAACGTCCAGCACCACAGGGCAAATCGAGGATCAGCCCCGGCTCACCGGCCAGTGACAACGCCTTGCGCGCCAGTTGCTCGTCACGCCAGTGAGACAGGCGGCGGCCAAGGCCATCCTGGTGTTTGCGCAGGTATCGTTGAGCGTGTTGATCGTCGTATTTTTCGGAAAAATCAAGTTTGATCGGGCCGTCCATTATCAATGGTCTCCTGAGCTGCTGATGGCCCCCAAGATAGGTAGCGCCGTGTCAGCGTCAGGTCATGCCCTTGTGAAAAAAATGTAATGTAAAAGCCCGAATCATTTCGAGGATTTACAGACGAAAACGATTGCACCGGGTTACTGCGCTTCAATCAGGCGATCAGTTACTCGATGACAACTCCACCTGAAAACGACAACCGTTGGGCTCCATATTCGTCAGGCTGACGCTCCAACCCTGGTTTTCACAGATTCGTTGCACCAGCGACAGCCCCAGTCCCAGGCCTTCGCCGCGTTTCTCGCTGCCACGCACGAAGGGCTCGAACATCGCCTCGCGTTTTTCCTCGGGAATGCCCACGCCGCTGTCTTCGACGATGAAACCGGTGGCCGTCAGCGTCAGGCGAATAAAGCCGCGCTCGGTGTAATGCAGCGCATTACGCAGCAGGTTGCCCATGACCGCGTGCATAAGGGTTGCGTTGTAGCAAGTGTCGGCCGGATTGCCCGGTTCAAAGATCAGCGCCAGCCCCTTGGACTCGATCGGCTCGCGCCACAGATTGAGCAGTCCATCGGCGACCTGGTTCAGGGTCTGCTGGGGCGACATGCTGGCGTCTTCACGTTGTGCGCGGGCCAACATCAGAAAGGTTTGCACCAGCTCGCGCATTTCTTCACAGGCGCGGGCGATTCGCTCGACCTGAGCACGTCCACGCTGATCGATACCGGGGTTTTCCAGCAGCAGCTCGCAGGAACTGGCCAGCACCATCAATGGCGTGCGCAGCTCATGGCTGACGTCGCTGGTGAACAACCGTTCGCGGGTCAACGCCTGGCGCAAGCGCCCGAGGGTGGCGTCGAAGGCCACGGCCAATTCGCCCACCTCATCGGCCGCGTAATCCGGCGCCAGCGGTGGCGCCATACCTAACAATTGATCACGGTGACGGACCTGTCGGGCCAGTCGCACCACGGGCGCCATCACTTTGCGCGCCAGTACCCAGCCGAGAAACACCGCCAATGCCAGACTCAGAACGAAGCCCACCAGCACTACGGCAAACAGCACCCGTTCACGCTCTTCGAAATCGCTCTGATCCTGCAACAGCACATAACGCCGGCCGTCGACGACTTCGACCATCGCGTGATACGACAGATGTTCGCGAAACACTTCGTGAAAACCCGACTCCAGATGGCGTAAATCCTTGGGCAACTGAAAATCGCCCGGCCCGCCACTGAAATAGAACAGCTGATCCGGCTCGGGACGATGGCTCCAGTCCGTGACACTGTCCATCAGCAACAGCCGTTGTAAATCGCCCCCCAGACCTGCCGAAATCAGTTTTTCTTCCACCAGGTGCACGGTCGCCACAATACCCATGGCAAAGGTTCCCGCGACCAGTGCGCTCATCAGCGCAAAGGCGATGATGATCCGTTGAGCAAGGCTCTGTTTAAACTCCATCTCGGCCCTCGGCCAAGCGATAACCCACACCGTGCACGGTTTGCAGCAACGGTTTGGCGAACGGCTTGTCGATCACCTGGCGCAATTGATGGACGTGGCTGCGCAGGCTGTCGCTGTCCGGGCAGTCGTCACCCCACAGAGCCTCTTCGAGAATTTCCCGGCGCAGCACATGCGGACTTTTCTGCATCAGCACGGCCAGCAACTTCAGGCCCACCGGGTTGAGTTTGAGCAGACGACCTTCGCGGGTGACTTCCAGGGTATCGAGGTCGTAGTTCAGATCGCCGACTTGCAATGTGCGGCGACCGCCACCCTGGGTGCGACGCATGACCGCCTCGATGCGCGCCGCCAATTCAGACAGGGCAAAGGGTTTGATCAGGTAATCATCGGCGCCGGATTTGAAACCTTGCAGCCGGTCGTCCAATTGATCGCGAGCGGTGAGCATGATCACCGGCGTGTCGCGGCGCGCGTCTTCGCGTAGGCGTTTGCACAGGGTGTAACCGTCGATGCCAGGCAACATGATGTCGAGCACGATCAAGTCGTAATGCTCAGTAGCCGCCAGGTGCAAGCCTGACAAACCGTCCTGCGCGCAATCCACGGTATAACCCTTGAGCCCCAGGTAATCGGCCAGATTGGCCAGGATATCGCGGTTGTCTTCAACCAATAGAATTCGCATGGGTATCTCCTGCGTACACAGTAACGGCCGTCTTGGCCCGCGCAGCTTAAGGCCAAGTGTGACTCAGGGCTAGGGTTACGGTGCCTGGAATCAATCCGCTCAACCAAATGATAGAGTTAACACGTTTTTCACTATCGATTCACAAGCCGACTACAGGGGTGGGGCGAGAATCCCACGCAATTGTTGTTAAGGAATGTACAAACAATGGACCTCTTCAAGACCGCGCCAATGCGCTTTCTCCTGCTCGTGACCGGCACATGGCTGGTCATTTTCTTGCTGACCCGCACGGTGTTGCTGCTCACCCATCTGGACGAGGCCGGTAGCGGATTTCTGTCGGTGTTTGGCATCGGCCTGCTTTACGACCTGGGCTTCATTGCCTACGCAGCGCTGCCGATGGGCCTCTACTTGCTGCTCTGCCCACCGGCCTTGTGGCGCCGCCGCGGCCATCGCTGGTTCCTTCAGGGGCTGCTGACCGTCAGCCTGTTCGCCATGCTGTTCACTTCCGTGGCCGAATGGCTGTTCTGGGATGAGTTTGGTGTGCGATTCAATTTCATCGCCGTCGATTACCTGGTGTACTCCGACGAAGTGTTGAACAACCTGTTGGAGTCTTATCCGATCGGTACGCTGCTGAGCATCCTTGCCGTGTTGGCCGTCACCCTGAGCTTTGCGTTGCGCAAACCTTTCAATGCCGCGCTGGACGCACCGTTGCCGCCATTGCGCGGGCGCCTGCTGAATGCGCTGGGCCTGTTGATTGTCGCAGGCCTGAGCTTGCAACTGCTCAGCCAGGATTCGCCGCGCACCCAGGGCGGTAATGCCTATCAGAACGAACTGTCGAGCAATGGGCCCTATCAGTTCTTCGCTGCATTCCGTAACAACGAACTGGATTACCCGCAGTTCTACAGCAGCCTGCCGCCGGCAATCGTTGCTCAGCAGATTCGTGCCGAATTGAGCGAACCCAACGCACGTTTCATCGGCGAGGATCCGCAGGACATTCGCCGGATGATCGACAACCCGGGCACTGCGCGCAAACCCAACATTGTGCTGGTGACGATTGAAAGCTTCAGCGCCAAGTACATGGGCAGTAACGGTGACAACCGCAACCTGACACCCAACCTCGATGCCTTGCGCAAGCAGAGTCTGTATTTCAACAACTTCTATGCCACCGGCACCCGCACCGATCGCGGCCTTGAGGCCATTACCCTGGCGATCCCGCCAACCCCGGGGCGTTCGATCGTCAAGCGTGTGGGCCGTGAAAGCGGTTTCGCCAGCCTCGGCCAGCAACTCAGCGCCGTGGGTTACGACAGCGTATTCGTCTATGGCGGACGCGGTTACTTCGACAATATGAACGCGTTCTTCAGTGGCAACGGTTACCGTGTGGTGGACCAGAGCAGCGTCGATGAATCAGAGATCCATTTCAAAAATGCCTGGGGCATGGCTGACGAAGACCTGTACAGGCAGACCCTCAAACTGGCCGACGCTGACTATGCGAAACAGCAGCCGTTTCTGCTGCAACTGATGACCACCTCCAATCATCGTCCTTATACCTACCCGGACAACCGGATCGACATCAAATCCGGCAACGGTCGCGACGGCGCGGTGAAGTACACCGACTATGCCATTGGTCAGTTCCTCGATCAGGCGCGCCAGAAGCCGTGGTTTGACAATACAATCTTCGTCTTCGTCGCCGACCACACGGCTGGCAGCGCCGGCATGGAAGACTTGCCGATCAAAAACTATCAGATTCCGCTGTTCATCTATGCACCGAAGCTGATCCACGCACGGGAAACCGCGCAGCTTGCCAGCCAGATCGACCTGGCGCCGACCTTGCTGGGGTTGCTGAATCTGGATTATCAATCGACTTTCTTCGGCCGTAACCTGCTGCAGGACAATCCACTGCCGCCCCGCGTGGTCGTTGGCAATTACCAGCATCTGGGCTTGTTCGACGGCAAGGATTTGGCGATCCTGAGCCCTCGCCAAGGGCTGCGCCGTCATGATGAAGCACTGACCGAGAGCCGCGAGTCCCGGGCCACCGCCAGCGACCCATTGATTGCCCGCGCTATCACCTATTACCAAACCGCCAGTTATGGCTTCAAGCAACAGCTGCTTGGCTGGAGGGCGCCCATGGAGGGCACCGACCAGGTCAGCGAACGTTAATCGAATCGCCCCGGGCTGATGCCCCGGGGCTTTTTCCTTAGTTCAGGATCCACCATGTCATCAACTGCTGTCCGTCCCGCCTCCCTCCCGCTGAATTTCTGGGTATGCCTGGGCGTTCCCGCCATCGCGGCGATCATTCTGGTGCTGCTCGAACTGACGTCCCTGGACATGGACCTTGCCAAGCTGTTCTATGACCCGGTCACGGGGGATTTCATCGGGCGGCACAGTTACTTCCTGGAAGACATCCTGCATGACCGCGCCAAGCAAGTGGTCATCGCCTTCTCGGTGTTGGCCATCTTTGGTTTCATCGCCTCCTTTTTCATGGACAGTCTCAAACCGATCAAACGGGAACTGGGCTGTCTGGTGCTGTCTCTGGCGCTGGCGACCTCCTTTGTCACGCCAGTCAAAGCGGTGACGGCCGTTCAATGCCCGTGGAGCCTTGAGCAGTTCGGTGGTCACGAAACCTATAGCGAACTGCTCAGCCCTCGCCCGCACACCGATAAACCGGGCCGTTGCTGGCCCGGCGGTCATGCGGCAACCGGTTTCACGCTGTTTGCGCTGTTCTTTGTCCTGCGTGACCGTCGTCCGCGTCTGGCGCGCAAGGCGTTTGTGTTCGCTTTCGCGCTGGGCACGGTGTTTTCCATCAGCCGGATGATGCAGGGCGCACACTTCTTTTCGCACAACGTGTGGACGGCGATTTTCTGCTGGCTGATTTGTCTGGGGGCGTATTACTACATCCTTTATCGCCCGGCTTCCAAGGCTGAGCGAGCGACCAAGGCGAACCCGGTCAGCGCCTGAAACACAGTTCAAATGTGGGAGCGGGCTTGCTCGCGAAAGCGGTGTTTCATTCAACACATAAGTTGACTGATCTACCGCCTTCGCGAGCAAGCCCGCTCCCACATTTGACTGATGTGACTATCAAAACTCCGGGCAATAAAAAACCCCGCCTGCTTATCGCAGGCGGGGTTTTTTCGTACGGGGTAAGGCTGGCTTACATCATGCCGCCCATGCCGCCCATACCGCCCATGTCTGGCATGCCGCCGCCAGCTGGACCGTCTTCCTTGATCTCAGCGATCATGGCTTCGGTGGTGATCATCAGGCTGGCAATCGACGAAGCCGCTTGCAGAGCCGAACGAGTCACTTTAGCCGGGTCCAGGATACCCATTTCGATCATGTCACCGTATTCGCCGGTAGCAGCGTTGTAACCGTAGTTACCCGAACCCTGCTTGACCTTGTCGACGACTACGCTTGGCTCGTCGCCGGAGTTGGCAACGATCTGACGCAGTGGCGCTTCAACAGCGCGACGCAGCAACTGGATGCCAACATTCTGGTCATCGTTGTCGCCTTTCAGCTCGGAGATTGCCTGCAGAGCGCGAACCAGTGCTACGCCGCCGCCAGGTACCACGCCTTCTTCAACGGCTGCACGGGTAGCGTGCAGGGCGTCTTCAACGCGGGCTTTCTTCTCTTTCATTTCAACTTCGGAACCAGCGCCAACCTTGATCACTGCAACGCCGCCGGACAGCTTGGCCAGACGCTCTTGCAGTTTTTCACGGTCGTAGTCGGACGAAGTGTCGGCCACTTGCTGACGGATCTGCAGAACGCGAGCCTGGATGTCAGCCTCAACGCCGGCACCGTCGATCACGGTGGTGTTTTCTTTGGACAGGATCACGCGCTTGGCATTACCCAGGTGTTCCAGGGTAGTGCTTTCCAGGCTCAGACCGATCTCTTCGGAGATAACGGTACCGCCAGTCAGAACAGCGATGTCCTGCAGCATGGCCTTGCGACGGTCGCCGAAGCCTGGAGCCTTGACGGCTGCGACTTTAACGATGCCACGCATGTTGTTCACAACCAGAGTCGCCAGGGCTTCGCCTTCAACGTCTTCGGCCACGATCAGCAGTGGACGGCCGGCTTTGGCAACGGCTTCCAGTACTGGCAGCATTTCGCGGATGTTCGAGATCTTTTTGTCGACCAGCAGGATCAGCGGACCGTCCAGCTCGGCAGTCATGGTCTCTGGCTTGTTGACGAAGTACGGGGACAGGTAGCCACGGTCGAACTGCATGCCTTCAACAACCGACAGTTCGTTTTCCAGGCCCGAGCCTTCTTCAACGGTGATCACGCCTTCTTTACCGACTTTTTCCATGGCTTCGGCAATGATGTCGCCGATGGAGCTGTCGGAGTTGGCCGAGATGGTGCCGACCTGAGCGATGGCCTTGGTGTCAGCGCAAGGCTTGGACAGGGCTTTCAGCTCTTTGACGATAGCGATGGTCGCTTTGTCGATGCCGCGCTTCAGGTCCATCGGGTTCATGCCGGCAGCGACGGCTTTCAGGCCTTCGTTGACGATCGATTGAGCCAGAACGGTAGCGGTGGTGGTGCCGTCGCCTGCGTCATCGTTGGCACGGGAGGCAACGTCTTTGACCAGCTGCGCGCCCATGTTTTCGAAGCGATCTTTCAGCTCGATTTCTTTGGCAACGGACACGCCGTCCTTGGTGATGGTCGGAGCGCCGAAGCTCTTCTCGATGATCACGTTACGGCCTTTAGGGCCCAGGGTCGCTTTTACTGCGTCAGCCAGGACGTTGACACCGGCGAGCATTTTCTTACGGGCGGAATCGCCGAATTTAACTTCTTTAGCAGCCATGATCGATATTCCTTAAATACTTTGTAGTAGCGGGAAAATGAGCGGGGAATCAGCCTTCGATAACAGCGAGGATTTCGTTCTCGCTCATTACCAACAGGTCTTCGCCGTCGACTTTCACGGTGTTGCTGCCGGAGTACGGGCCGAACACAACCTTGTCACCCACTTTAACGGCCAGTGCACGCACTTCACCGTTGTCCAGCACGCGGCCGGTACCGACAGCGAGGATCTCGCCGCTGTTGGCTTTTTCAGCAGCCGAACCTGGCAGGACGATACCGCCAGCGGTTTTCTTTTCTTCTTCGCTGCGACGGATGACGACGCGGTCATGCAGAGGACGAAGCTTCATTGTCGATCTCTCCTAATTGTGGTTTTCATCGGCCGGTGTATTCCCGGCGGGTTTAACAAATCCGGCGGTGCCGGGTGCGGTTCGTCGAGCGAACCGCGGAAGTCTGTCTGGCGTAATCGCCAGAAACCTTGCGGTGACCGTTACATAAGGGCGCATAAGCTTATTACAAGGGCGGGGATCGAAATTTTTTACATTGACGCCCCGAAAACGAACACGGCACCCGAAGGTGCCGTGCAGGTGAAACGATTTACTTGGAGTCGCGGTGTTCGAACTCGCCTTCGATCACATTGGGCTCACGCCCCAGCGGCTGCTGCGGAGCAGGACCGCCACGTGGTTGCAGGTCGTCGGCGAACGCACGCTGACGGATCGCCGCTTCTTCGGCACGCTGGCGCATTTTATTGGCCAACAGTCGACGAGAGATCGGCAGCAACATGATCAGACCCAGCACGTCAGTGACGAAGCCCGGCAGGATCAACAGACCACCCGCCAGCGCCAGCATCAAGCCTTCGAGCATGGTCTGGGCCGGCAACTCGCCCCGGTTCAGGCTTTCACGAGCACGCAATGCGGTTGCCAGACCAGCGATACGCAGCACGAACACGCCGAGCATCGAGCCGAGAATGACCAGCAGCAGGGCCGGGAAAAACCCGATCGCCCCGCTGACCTTGACGAATACGAACAGCTCCAACACCGGGAACAGTACAAAGAGCAATAAAAAAGGGCGCATCAAATGGTTCCTCAACGCAAGAATGCCTTGCCAGTCTTCCCTAGATGACGTCGCCGATTCGTGAATTCAAGCGTCGGCCACTTCATTTTTCGGCCAATGTTCGGCGTGAGCCAGGAAAACCAAGGCTTCGCGCACTTGTGTCGGCGTATTACACGGCGCTTGAAACGGCAACCAATAGAGCCCCTGACCAATGCGCAGGTGCATGCCTTCGGTGTCGATACCCGCCAGTTGTGCCGGTTCGGTTTTCGGCAGGCCCGCCAGCTCGACGTAGTGGGCGATGGCTTTGGCGTGATCGGCATTCATGTGCTCGACCATGCTCGCTTCGGCCTTGCCGGCAAACGGGTTGGCCAGCGTTAACTGATCGACCCAGTGAATCGCACCGAAGCCGCCGATGTAACGGTGACGTACCGGTTTGAGCACCCAGAAATCGAAATCGTGGGCCTTGTGGTAGCTCTGCGAATCCGGGAAATAGCGGTAGTAACGCTCAGCCGCCGCTTCGATGGCGGTGTCGTCCTCGAGCTTTTCCGCTTCGGCGAGGTAGGTCAGGCGACCAACGGCTTGTACGTCTTCGGCCCCGCGCTCACCCACAAACAGTGAGCATTTTGGATCCTTCTGCAGGTTATGCGTGTGCTGGGCGATGCGGCTGATAAGGATCAGCGGCCGGCCCTGCTCATCCAGACAGTACGGAACCACGGAGCCAAACGGGAAACCGGGCATCGCCTTGGAGTGTGTCGAGAGTACTCCACGGTATTCCTTGAGAAGCAATTCTCGGGCATTCTTGGCCGCTTCAACGCTCAATTTATGACTCCTTATATAGAATCCGTCGAAAAAACGGACAGGCGCCTGGGGATAAGTTCCAGTACGCCATCGGGGCAGTTCTCATGTGCAGCCAGGCCGCATCAGGTGCAGATCGAGAGGCTACTCTCTGAAAGGAAATCACTCCTCTGATCTGCTATTGGGGCATGCGAATGAAACTCACTGACAAAGTAATCATTATCACCGGCGGTTGCCAGGGTTTAGGCCGTTCCATGGCTGAGTATTTCGCCGGTAAAGGCGCGAAGCTGGCGCTGGTGGACCTGAACCAGGAAAAGCTCGACGACACCGTCGCCGCTTGCACGGCTAAAGGCGTCGAGGCTCGCGCTTATCTGTGCAATGTCGCCAATGAAGAGCAAGTGACGCACATGGTCGCCCAGGTGGCCGAAGACTTCGGCGCGATCCATGGCCTGATCAACAACGCGGGGATCCTGCGCGATGGCTTGCTGATCAAGGTCAAGGACGGCGAGATGACCAAGATGAGCCTGGCCCAGTGGCAGTCGGTCATCGACGTCAACCTGACCGGCGTATTCCTGTGCACCCGTGAAGTCGCGGCCAAAATGATCGAGCTGAACAACAGCGGCGCGATCATTAATATCTCGTCGATCTCCCGTGCCGGCAACGCCGGCCAGACCAACTACTCCGCCGCCAAGGCCGGTGTCGCCGCGGCGACCGTGACCTGGGCCAAGGAATTGGCACGCTACGGTATTCGTGTGGCAGCCATTGCACCGGGCTTTATCGAAACCGAAATGACGCTGAGCATGAAGCCTGAGGCGCTGGAGAAGATAACGTCCGCGATTCCACTCAAGCGCATGGGCACGCCTGAAGAGATCGCCCATTCAGCGGTCTACATTTTCGAAAACGACTACTACAACGGGCGGATTATCGAGTTGGATGGCGGGTTACGGATTTAAAGCAAGATCAAAAGATCGCAGCCTCGCTTCGCTCGACAGCTCCTACATGGATTGGCTTAATACCTGTAGGAGCTGTCGAGCGAAGCGAGGCTGCGATCTTTTTTCAGCGAATCAATCGTCGCTGATCGTGATGTTCGGCATGGCCGGTGTCGCCGCTTCCTGCAACACGATTCGCGCGCCGACATGGCGGGCCAGTTCCTGGTAAACCATCGCAATCGGGCTGTCAGGCTCGGCGATCACCGTTGGCTTGCCGCCGTCGGCCTGTTCGCGGATGGCCATCGCCAGCGGCAACGAAGCCAGCAGCTCGACGCCGTACTGGTTGGCCAGTTTCACACCACCGCCCTCACCGAACAGATGCTCTGCATGCCCGCAGTTGGAGCAGATGTGCACGGCCATGTTTTCCACCACGCCCAGCACCGGGATGTTGACCTTGCGGAACATCTCCACGCCCTTGCGTGCGTCCAGCAATGCCAGATCTTGTGGCGTGGTAACGATCACCGCGCCGGCCACCGGGACTTTCTGCGCCAGAGTCAGCTGGATGTCGCCGGTGCCTGGCGGCATGTCGATGACCAGGTAATCCAGGTCGCCCCAGGCGGTCTGAGTGACGAGTTGCAACAAGGCGCCGGAAACCATCGGTCCGCGCCAGACCATCGGCGTGTTGTCGTCGGTCAGGAACGCCATGGACATGACTTCGACACCATGGGACTCGATCGGAATAAACCACTTCTGATCCTTGACCTTCGGTCGGGTGCCTTCGGGGATGCCGAACATGATGCCCTGGCTCGGTCCGTAAATGTCCGCGTCGAGAATCCCGACCTTGGCACCTTCGCGGGCCAGGGCCAGGGCCAGGTTGGCGGCGGTGGTTGATTTGCCCACACCGCCCTTGCCGGACGCCACGGCCACCACGTTCTTGACGTTGGCCAGCCCCGGGATCTGCGCTTGAGCCTTGTGCGCGGCAATGACACTGGTGATCTCGACGCGGGCGACGGTCACGCCGTCCAGCCCTTCAATGGCCATTTGCAGCAACTGCGCCCAGCCACTCTTGAACAGACCGGCGGCGTAACCCAGCTCCAGCTGGACGCTGACGCGATCACCCTGAATGTCGATGCCGCGTACGCACCCGGCGCTGACCGGGTCCTGGTTCAGGTAAGGGTCGGTGTATTGGCGAAGGACGGCTTCCACCGCTGCGCGATTGACGGCGCTCATGGGCAACTCCGATAGCAAGACTGGAAAATCAGGCGGGTATCGTACCTGTTCTGATCGTTTGGCGGGATGCCGAAGGCTGCGATCTTTTGGCGACACCACCCACTCGATCATCGGAGGAAACAACCTCACGGGGTGAAAAATATGCGCTGGCGCTTTATAGTGGCCGACCTCCGTTTCATCAAGTAGCCGAGCCCCATGTCCGAGCCACGCAAGATCCTCGTCACCAGCGCCCTGCCCTATGCCAATGGTTCGATCCATCTTGGCCACATGCTGGAATACATCCAGACCGATATGTGGGTGCGCTTCCAGAAGCACCGCGGCAATCAATGCATTTATGTCTGCGCCGACGACGCCCACGGTTCGGCCATCATGCTGCGCGCGGAAAAGGAAGGCATCACCCCGGAACAACTGATCGCCAACGTCCAGGCTGAACACAGCGCCGACTTTGCCGAGTTCCTGGTGGACTTCGACAACTTCCACTCCACTCACGCCGAAGAAAACCGTGAGCTGTCGAGCCAGATCTACCTGAAGCTGCGCGACGCCGGGCATATCGCCCAGCGTTCGATCACTCAGTACTTCGACCCGGAAAAGAAAATGTTCCTGGCCGACCGCTTCATCAAGGGCACCTGCCCGAAATGCGGCACCGAAGACCAGTACGGCGACAACTGCGAAAAATGCGGTGCGACTTACGCGCCAACCGACCTGAAGGATCCGAAGTCGGCGATCTCTGGCGCCACTCCGGTGCTCAAGGATTCCCAGCACTTCTTCTTCAAGCTGCCGGACTTCCAGGAAATGCTGCAAGCCTGGACCCGAAGCGGCACCCTGCAAGAGGCCGTGGCGAACAAGATCGCCGAATGGCTGGACGCCGGCCTGCAACAGTGGGACATCTCCCGCGATGCGCCGTACTTCGGTTTCGAAATCCCTGACGAGCCGGGCAAATACTTCTATGTCTGGCTGGACGCACCGATCGGCTACATGGCCAGCTTCAAGAACCTCTGCGACCGCACGCCTACACTTGATTTCGACGCGTTCTGGGGCAAGGATTCCACCGCCGAGCTGTACCATTTCATCGGCAAGGACATCGTCAACTTCCACGCCCTGTTCTGGCCAGCCATGCTCGAAGGCGCCGGTTTCCGTAAACCGACCGGTATCAACGTGCACGGCTACCTGACCGTCAACGGTCAGAAAATGTCCAAATCCCGCGGCACCTTCATCAAGGCCCGGACCTATCTCGACCACCTGTCGCCGGAATACCTGCGCTACTACTACGCGGCGAAGCTGAGCCGCGGCGTCGACGACCTCGACCTGAACCTCGAAGACTTCGTGCAGAAGGTCAACTCGGACCTGGTCGGCAAAGTCGTCAACATCGCCAGCCGTTGCGCCGGTTTCATCCACAAAGGCAACGCCGGTGTGCTGGTGGCAGGTAATGCCGCGCCGGAACTGACCGAAGCGTTCCTGACCGCAGCGCCGAGCATCGCCGAAGCCTACGAGGCTCGCGACTTCGCCCGAGCCATGCGCGAGATCATGGGGCTGGCCGACCGTGCCAACGCCTGGATCGCCGACAAGGCGCCGTGGTCGCTGAACAAACAGGAAGGCAAGCAGGACGAAGTCCAGGCCATCTGCGCCCTGGGTGTGAACCTGTTCCGCCAGCTGGTGATCTTCCTCAAGCCGGTGCTGCCGCTGCTGGCCGCCGACGCCGAGGCGTTCCTGAACGTCGCGCCGCTGACCTGGAACGACCACGCCACCTTGCTCAGCAACCATCAGTTGAACGAGTTCAAACCGTTGATGACCCGTATCGACCCGGTAAAAGTGCAAGCCATGAGCGACGCCTCGAAAGAAGACCTGACCGCCAGCGCTACCGACACTGGCAACGTTGCGCCTGCCGGCAATGGCGAACTGGCCAAAGATCCGCTGTCGCCAGAAATCGAGTTCGATGCCTTTGCCGCTGTCGACCTGCGCGTCGCCCTGATTCTCAAGGCCGAACACGTGGAAGGTGCCGACAAACTGCTGCGCCTGACCCTGGACATCGGTGACGAGCAACGCAACGTGTTCTCCGGGATCAAGAGCGCTTATCCGGATCCGTCCAAGCTCAATGGTCGTCTGACCATGATGATCGCCAACCTCAAGCCACGGAAAATGAAGTTCGGCATCTCCGAAGGCATGGTGATGGCGGCCGGCCCTGGCGGTGAAGAAATCTACCTGCTCAGCCCTGACAGCGGCGCCAAACCAGGTCAGCGCATCAAGTAAGGCTCTGCTGTAAACCGATCCCACAGTCGTACCTGCTGCGACTGTGGGATTTTCATGTCTGGCCCACCCTCCGTCCTTGCCGGATAATGCCTAAGCTTTTTAGACCGCTCCGTTAAAAAGCCCCGTTCTTGCCGGCACGATCATGACCGAAATTATTCTTACGCTTATCAGCACTGCCCTGATCAACAACCTCGTGTTGCACTGGCCGCTGGGCGTCGATCCGCTGCTGGGCAACGAGCATCGGCAAGTCCACGCACTGGGCCTTGCGACAATGTGTTTGATGCTGATCGTCGGCACGGTGGGCTACTCGGCGTACCGTTGGTTGCTGGTCCCAATGGAGCTGACGTCGCTACGCCTTTTCGTCTTCCTGCCATTAAGCGTTCTGCTGATTGGCCCGCTGCTGAAAGTGCTATCCCGGTTACTTCCAAAGCTTGCGTTCGATGGCCTCTGGCCCCTGCTGCTGGGCAATGCTGGCGTACTCGGCCTGACGCTGCTCAACGCTCAGGACGACAAAGGCTTCTTCCACGCCATGGCCCTGAGCCTGGGTGCCGGCCTGGGTTTCTGGTTGGTACTGAGTCTGTTCAGCGACTTGCGCCAACGCACACTCGAAAATGATATCCCCCTGCCCTTTCGCGGCCTGCCGATCGACCTGATCGGCGCCGGACTGATTGCAGTGGCCTTTCTCGGATTCAGTGGACTGATCAAAACATGAGTCTGATTCAACGCATCGACGCCCTCTTGCCGCAGACCCAATGCGGTAAGTGCGGCCATCCCGGATGCAAGCCGTACGCCGAAGGCATTGCCAGTGGCGAACCGATCAACAAGTGCCCGCCGGGCGGCAGCGAGACCATCGCCGCCTTGGCCGAACTGTTGAAAGTGCCGGTGCTGGAACTGGACGTCAGTCGCGGTTCAGCCCCGGCGCAGATCGCCTATATTCGTGAAGCGGAGTGTATTGGTTGCACCAAGTGCATTCAGGCCTGCCCGGTGGATGCCATTGTCGGCGCGGCGAAATTGATGCACACGGTGATCGTCGATGAATGCACCGGGTGCGACCTGTGCGTAGCGCCGTGCCCGGTGGACTGTATCGAAATGCGGCCATTGCCGCTGGCCACGGTGCTGCCGATTGTCGGCGGCCTGGCGTTCAGCCTTGAGGAACAACGCGCTCGGGCGGCCAAGCGCGATCACGCGCGGCGCCGATTCGAACAGCGCAACGCTCGCCTGCGTCGTGAAGAAGAACAGAAAATCGCCGAACGTCAGGCCCGAGCCCAACGCGCCATCCAGCACAGCGAGGTAGCGACGCTCGATCCGGTTCAGGCCGCTCTTGAGCGAGTCCGCGCACAGAATGCAGCGAATGCGGATGCTGCATTGAAAAAGGCCAAGATCGATCTGGCGATGAGTCGGGCGCAACTCAACAAGTCACTCAAGGCGTTCGGGCATCCACCGACCTTCGAACAGCAGTCGCAACTGATCGTCCTGCAACAGCAATTCGAGGTTGCCGAACAGGCGTTGGCGAAACTGGAAAGTACCGCACCGCCAGCCCCGGCGCCTGTCGCTCCGGCGAAAAATGCGCAGCTGAATCGGGCAAAGATCCAGTTGGCCATGCGCCGCGCCGAACTCAAGAAAGCCCAAGCCAGCGAAGCGTCGGCTGAGCAGATCCAAGCCCTGGAACTCGCAGTGAATGAAGCCGAGCGTCAGGTGGATGCCTATGCCGCCCCTTGAGTCGGTCGACGAGCGCCTTCAGCAAGCCATGAAGCTGGTCTTGCTGGCCACCGTGCCGGGAATGCTGGTGTTTTTCTGGCTGTATGGCTGGGGCGTGTTGATCAACCTGATTCTGACGGGTGTTACCGCACTGGCCGTTGAAGCGACCGTGTTGCGCTTGCGCAAGCTTGCGCTCAAGCCGACCCTGAGCGACGGCAGTGCACTGGTCAGCGCGACGCTGTTGACTCTGGCCCTGCCGCCTTACTGCCCGTGGTGGCTGACGGTCTGTGCCGCGGCGTTCGCGATGGTGTTCGGCAAACACCTGTATGGCGGCGTTGCCAAGAACCCGTTCAACCCGGCAATGCTGGGCTTCGCCCTGGTGCTGGTGACCTTTCCCCAACAGATGACCCACTGGCCGTCATCCCATGGGCTGGACCTGATCGGCGGCTTGCAGCAGGTGTTCGGGTTCAGCCTCGGGCAGACGCCAGATGCGTGGGTCCAGGCCACGGCGCTGGACAGCCTGCGGATCAACAAAAGCCTGACCATGGATGAACTGTTTGCCGCTAACCCGGCGTTCGGTCATTTCGGCGGCCGAGGCATGGAATGGGTCAACCTGGCCTTTCTGGCGGGCGGCGCGTTTCTGCTGCAACGACGGGTGTTCAGCTGGCATGCGCCGGTCGGCATGCTCGCCAGCCTGTTCATCATCAGCCTGCTGTGCTGGAACGGCTCGGGCTCCGACTCCCATGGTTCGCCGCTGTTTCATCTGCTCACTGGCGCGAGCATGCTGGGTGCATTCTTCATCGTCACGGAACCGGTGTCCGGCGCAAAAAGCCCCGGCGCGCGACTGCTGTTCGGCGCGGGCGTGGGGCTGCTGACGTACCTGATTCGTACCTGGGGTGGCTATCCGGACGGCGTAGCCTTTGCCGTGCTGTTGATGAACCTCTGTGTGCCGACGCTGGAGCGGTTTGCCGCCTCCAGACTGGAACGGGGTACGCCATGAGCCGAGCGTCGAGCGTTGTGATCCTGGTGTTGCTGGCAGGCCTGGGGATTGGCGCGACTTACCTCGTGCAGCACACCAGCGCGCCGCGCATTGCGGCCGAACAGCGCCTGATCGACAGTCGTAACCTGCTGGACCTGCTCCCCGCTGAAAGCTACGACAATCAGCCGCTGGAACAGCCACTCGCCCTCGGAAACATTGGGTTGGCCAACAGCACGCTGCTAGGTGGCTACCGGGTGACCAAGACAGGCCAGCCCAGCGCTGTGTTGCTGCGCAGCCAGACCCTGGGTTACGAGGGTTCCATCGAATTGCTGATCGCCATCGGCGCAAACGGCAAGGTGCTGGGCGTCAAAACGCTCAAGCAATCGGAAACTCCGGGGCTGGGCGGTCGACTCGCTGACTGGCCCAATGCCTGGCTCCAGGCTTTTTCCGGAAAATCCCGAACCGAACCGGCCGACAATGGCTGGGCCTTGAAAAAGGATCAGGGGCAATTCGATCAAATAGCGGGGGCGACCATTACGTCGAGAGCAGTCATCAACGCCATCCATGACGCGTTGCGCTATTTCGACGAACATCAGCAACAGTTGATCGGGAGCAGCGCACATGAATAAGTCATCGACACTGCAGAATTCGCTGATGCTTGCACCGCTGATTGGTGCCACGGATTCATTGGTGACCGCTGTGGGTTTGTGGCTGATGTTCATCTTGGTGATCAGTGCTTTTGGGGTGAGCATGGGCGCCTTGCGATCCCGGCTGATCCCTGCGACACATCTGCTTGCCTGCGTCCTGCTGGCGGCCACGCTGACCAGCTGCACGGAACTCGCCGCGCAAGTCTGGTCGCTGCAATGGCACCAACATGCAGGGTTCTATGCAGGATTGATTGCCTTGCAATGCGTTGTGCTGGAACACACCGGTTTTTTCCAGAGCGCCAGGCGTGATCGCCTGCGCCTGTGTGGCCTTTTCGGCGCGTTGATGGCGGGCCTTGGCTTGCTACGCGAACTCATCGGCAGCGGGACACTCGGTAGCCATCTGCCATGGCTGGCTGGCACTGCGCAAGCGGACTGGCAAGGCTGGGTACTGACCGCCGACGGTGGGTTGCGCCTGGCCACCCTGGCTCCTGGCGGATTCATTCTGCTGGGACTGCTGATCGCCGCACGTCAGGCCTGGACCCGATCGACGCCCTCTCACTGACCGCCTTCGAGGAAACGCACTGCCCATGAATGCCGCAAAACGTCTGGAAATTTTTCGCCGATTTCACGAAGACAACCCAGAACCGAAGACAGAACTGGCCTACTCCTCGCCGTTCGAATTACTGATCTCCGTGATTCTCTCGGCGCAGTCGACCGATGTCGGTGTCAACAAGGCCACCGCCAAGCTCTACCCGGTGGCCAATACACCGGCGGCGATTTATGCCCTGGGTGTCGAGGGGTTGTCGGAATACATCAAGACCATCGGCCTGTTCAACAGCAAAGCGAAAAACGTGATCGAGACCTGTCGCTTGCTGATGGAGCGTCATAGAGGCGAAGTGCCGCAAACCCGTGAAGAGCTGGAAGCGTTACCCGGCGTCGGCCGCAAGACTGCCAACGTGGTGCTTAATACTGCATTCCGTCAGCTGACCATGGCCGTGGATACTCATATTTTCCGGGTCAGCAATCGTACCGGCATTGCTCCTGGCAAAAATGTGGTCGAGGTTGAGCAAAAACTGATGAAGTTCGTACCGAAGGAATATCTGATGGATTCCCATCACTGGCTGATCCTCCACGGACGCTACGTTTGCCTGGCTCGCAAGCCTCGCTGCGGCAGTTGCCGGATCGAAGACTTGTGCGAATACAAGCAAAAGACATCGGACGATTGAGGCGCTATTAGGTTTTTTGATTTATCGATTGAAAAAATCTTTTTTACCCGCCGGGAGTTTATCGATATAAGGAGCGCCAAAGGCAGCCTTAGCCTGGAGTAACACTATGAGCACTGGCAAAGAGCAATTGGACGTAGAAGACGACTTCACCCCTGTTGAGGCTGATGATGCTGAACCGGTGGTTGAAGTGGCGAAGACCAACCTGAGCAAACGCCGTACCATCGACAATCTGCTGGAGGAGCGCCGACTGCAAAAGCAATTGGCCGATTACGATTTTGATCTATGACACCTAAAAGCCTCCCGAAACGGAGGCTTTTTACTAAGTGCCGACCCCTGATACCCCCGGTCATCGCGCCTCGTCAAACGCTGAGGCAGTCACACCAGACCATTGCGTTGAGCCAATTCGATCAGGTCGACCAGGGAGCGAGCATTGAGCTTCAACAACAGACGAGTCTTGTAAGTACTGACGGTCTTATTGCTGAGGAACATTCCATCGGCGATCTCCTTGTTGGTCTTGCCTCGGGCCAATTGTTGCAAGACCATCATCTCCCGTCCCGACAGTCGATCCACCATATCGGCTTCACTGGCGTTCCCCAAACTGGAACGTACGGTATGCAAGGCCTGATTCGGAAAGTAACTGTAGCCCGACAATACTGCCTTTATTGCACTGAGTAATTCAGTGAGATCCTGTTGCTTGCAGACATACCCTGCGGCACCCGATTGCATACAACGCATGGAAAAATGCCCAGGCGCCTGGGAAGTTAGTATCAGTACTTTCATGGGCATTGCTGTCGATGTCAGACGCGCAATGACTTCCAGGCCATCAAGTTTCGGTATTCCAATATCCAGGATGACAATATCCGGCATATGCTCACGGGCAAGTTGCAACGCATCCACGCCATTATCTGTCTCTGCAATGACTTCGTAGCCATGACGTTCCATTAGCATACGTACCGCAAGACGAATGACAGGGTGATCATCCACGATCAGCACTTTATTCATGGGCAAGTCCAATTTTCGCTGTTCGAATTTTTAGAGCCCGCACGATAGCCTAGTCGTTTCACCCGTGGCATGCCGCCCCCCTCGGCCACCCACACCGAGAGACATTCCCTACAGACATTAAAGAATAGTCTTACAAAATTCCCAAAAATACCGAGAGGGTAAAAATTTTATCAACCTGAAAACATTTCGTTTTTCCGAAGTTTTTTTGTTTCTATTTACAACCAGAAAACCAAAAAACGGAGTTCGTCGCAAGACGATCAAACGAATACTGACTATTGAGCTACCCTTAAAAGTAACTGATATTTACCACTTGAAACGCCACACCACAAATACCGCATATCAAGGATTTAATAAAAAATCACACCAGGCAACACTTCAACAACAAACTCAACCCAACACCGCCTAAAACCCAACAACAGAGGCACCCGCCGCACGTTCAATACCGTTACTATCAAACCTTCGAAATCCAAAACTTAAAAGGAGTACTGCACAAATATAAACACCGACCACTTTGCTATTAAAATCAAAACCAAAAATATAAATCAACCGAGAAAAGACAATATTCCAATGAGCAAAAAACATGACCAAATCAAAGAAAAAAATCATCAACCCCATGACAGTTATTGCAATATTTGCCGCTATTTCTGAAACATCGGCCGCCGTCTCGCTGCCCTTTCTCGACAATAAGGAGCGGGAGCTCTATGTCTGGTTCCTGATCAGCTTCCCTTTTTATTTGCTTTTTCTTTTCTTCGCCACACTCAACTTCAACTACCGGTCGCTGTACGCGCCATCCGATTTCGGCAAGGGAAAGCATTTTATAAAAGTGATGGACAACGCTGAACGCGGTCAGCGGCCAGATAACCTGAAGGACCCTCCCGTTCGGATCGGTATTCAAACGGGCCTCTCGGCGCTACAGCACGTTTGCCTGGCCGAGCAGCTAAAAAACCTGCACATCGTCGATGCGCGGTGGCTAAACAAGAGAATGGAATTCGGTGCATGGATTGAAAAAAACCGGCACCCACAGGGAAGCCCAGCACAAGTGATCGTATTTCTTACCTGTACCGATTCGGAGGCATTACTGAAGGAAAGCGCAAGCAAGCAATCAAAACAGGCAAAGAATCGCAGCGGCCCAACGCTTTGCATTGCTTACAATTTGAATTCACGCGGTCTGACGATTCTTGATCACTCTTTTTACCTGACACGCAGCAGGTAACGCTTGAAGAGCATTCAGAGAGAGGAAACAGAAGGAAGGTATTACAGATACAAAAAGAGCGCTGATAACACGATGTCCGGCAGGAAAACTCCCCCTATTCAGAAATTGTGGCCTTGTCACTGACAAGGCCACAACTCTATTAACGTCGTTCCACTACGGTTTCAAAGATCTCAGAAAAGTTTCCGGCCTTTGTTCGCCGCAATACGCATGCGCAACGCGTTGAGCTTGATGAAGCCCGCCGCGTCGGCCTGGTTGTAGGCGCCGCCATCTTCTTCGAAGGTCGCGATGTTGGCATCGAACAACGATTCGTCGGACTTGCGACCGGTGACGATCACGTTGCCCTTGTACAGCTTCAGGCGCACAACGCCGTTCACGTGGGCCTGAGACGCATCAATCATCTGTTGCAGCATCAGACGCTCAGGGCTCCACCAGTAACCGGTGTAGATCAGGCTGGCGTATTTAGGCATCAGCTCGTCTTTGAGGTGAGCCACTTCGCGGTCCAGGGTGATCGATTCGATCGCACGGTGAGCGCGCAGCATAATGGTGCCGCCAGGGGTTTCGTAGCAGCCGCGGGACTTCATGCCCACGTAACGGTTCTCGACGATGTCGAGACGGCCGATACCGTGTTCGCCGCCGATACGGTTCAGGGTCGCCAGCACGGTGGCCGGGGTCATTTCGACGCCGTCCAGTGCGACGATATCGCCGTTGCGGTAGGTCAGTTCCAGGTATTGCGCTTTGTCAGGAGCCTTCTCCGGGGAGACGGTCCATTTCCACATGTCTTCTTCGTGCTCGGTCCAGGTGTCTTCCAGCACGCCGCCTTCATAGGAGATGTGCAGCAGGTTGGCATCCATCGAGTACGGGGATTTTTTCTTGCCGTGACGCTCGATCGGGATGTTGTGCTTATCAGCATAATCCATCAGCTTTTCACGGGAGAGCAGGTCCCATTCGCGCCACGGAGCAATCACTTTCACGCCTGGCTTCAAGGCGTAGGCGCCCAGTTCGAAACGAACCTGGTCGTTGCCCTTGCCGGTGGCACCGTGGGAAATGGCGTCAGCGCCGGTTTCGTTGGCGATTTCGATCAAGCGCTTGGCGATCAACGGACGAGCGATGGAGGTACCCAGCAGGTACTCGCCTTCGTAAACGGTGTTGGCGCGGAACATCGGGAAAACGAAATCGCGCACGAACTCTTCGCGCAAGTCGTCGATGTAGATCTCTTTCACGCCCATGGCCTGTGCCTTGGCGCGTGCAGGTTCGACCTCTTCGCCCTGACCCAGGTCAGCGGTGAAGGTCACGACTTCACAGTTATAAGTATCCTGCAGCCACTTGAGGATCACCGAAGTGTCCAGGCCGCCGGAATACGCCAGAACGACCTTGTTTACGTCCGCCATGCCATCACTCCACGGGGTTCTACGGAAAGCCGCCAAGTCTACCGCTCATGCAGGATAATTTACAGAGGCGCGACAGCTTATGACGACGAAGCGACAGATTATGTCGAGTGAGCGACGATAACAGCGGCTTCAGGAGGTCGACGCGGCGCTCGCCGATGCAGTGGCCTGAGGGGCCGCCTTTTCGGTGGGCGCAACGCGCGCGAGGTGCACATTGACCCGACGGTTCTTCGCCCGGTTGGCGGAATTGGTATTGGGCGCCAATGGATAACGCTCGCCGTGAAAGCGCACGGTGATCTGTGATTCCTGAACGCCGTTGGCCTTGAAGAACTCCATGACGGCCAGGGCCCGACGCCGCGACAGGTCACGATTGGTCAGGCGGTTGCCACTGTTGTCGGAGTGGCCATCGAGTTTGATGTGGTTGACCGTCGGGTCGGCCTTCATGAACTCCAGCATCACTTGCAATTGAGCCTTGGCCTGCGCGTCGAGATCGAGGCCTTCGCCGGGGAAGCCGATCTGCGATTGTTTAACCTGCTCGAAATTCTTCGGCAGCAACTTCGCCACACAGCCCTGATAATCGTTGAACGCCTTGCTGAACTTGACTGGCAACAGACGCACTTCCGACACCCGGCCATCGCCCGAGTAATGCCGAACGACCGGACTGCGACCATCCATCAGGCCACTGATCAAGCGGCCGGCCTGAACTTGCGAACTGTTGAACAACACATTGCCGCTGCCTATACGCACAGAGCCGAGGTTGATGTCGCCACGCCCCGGCTGCCAGGGCGCTGCGGCCGCCAACAAGGTCGCCGAACCGCCGCCGATCATCGAGTTATAGGCCTTCAGACGAAACGTCGCTTGCTCGCCAGCGCGACGCACGAACTCACCCGAACCGAAATCGGTGATCGGCTGAGTCAGGCGGCACTCGAACTTGTCCCCTTCGACCGTCCACTCGATGCTCTCCAGACGGGTCTGGAAAGTGAGCGCCATCGCAGGAAGGCTGGCAAACACGCTGAGCAAGGCTAAATAACGCTGGCGCACGGGAGGCTCCACTGGCTTCTACAACAAAAAGACCGACACACAGATGTTTACGGCATACCTGTTGGATATCGGAAGCTTCCAGCAAAACTTGATAGCGAGTGCCTGCAAGAGTCTTTTCCGGTAGCATTCCCCTCAGTTTGACCCGCCTGGAATCCCCTCATGTCCGACCGCCTGACCCTGCTGCGTCCCGACGACTGGCATATTCATCTTCGCGATGGTGCTGTGTTGCCCAATACAGTCGCGGATGTCGCGCGCACCTTTGGTCGCGCCATCATCATGCCCAACCTGGTACCTCCGGTGCGTAACACCGCTGAAGCCGACGGCTATCGCCAGCGGATTCTCGCTGCACGCCCGGCTGGCAGCCGCTTCGAACCGTTGATGGTGCTGTACCTGACCGACCGCACCCAGCCCGAAGAAATTCGCGAGGCCAAGGCCAGCGGTTTCATTCACGCCGCCAAGCTGTACCCGGCCGGCGCGACCACCAACTCGGACTCTGGTGTCACCAGCATCGACAAGATTTTCCCTGCACTCGAGGCCATGGCCGAAGTCGGGATGCCCTTGCTGGTTCACGGTGAAGTCACCCGTGGCGATGTCGACGTTTTCGATCGCGAAAAATTCTTCATCGATGAGCACATGCGTCGTGTGGTCGAGCGCTTCCCGACGCTCAAAGTGGTGTTCGAACACATCACCACCGCTGACGCCGTGCAGTTCGTCAACGAGGCTTCGGCCTATGTTGGCGCGACCATCACCGCGCATCACCTGCTGTACAACCGCAACCACATGCTGGTGGGCGGGATTCGGCCGCACTTCTATTGCCTGCCGATCCTCAAGCGCAACACCCATCAGGAAGCCCTGCTCGACGCCGCCACCAGCGGCAGCGACAGGTTCTTCCTCGGCACCGACTCGGCGCCCCATGCCCAGCACGCCAAAGAAGCCGCTTGCGGTTGTGCCGGTTGCTACACCGCTTATGCAGCGATCGAGATGTATGCCGAAGCCTTCGAACAGCGCAACGCGCTGGACAAGCTCGAAGCCTTCGCCAGCCTGAACGGCCCTCGTTTCTACGGCCTGCCGGTGAACACCGATCGCATCACCCTGGTCCGCGAAGAGTGGACCGCCCCAACCAGCCTGCCATTTGGCGAGCTGAACGTAATCCCGCTGCGCGCCGGTGAAAAACTGCGCTGGCGCCTGCTGGAGGAACACGCGTGAGTGAAGACCATTTCGACGACGAACAGGACGGTCAAGGCGGCGGAGGTGGTTCACGCCACCCGATGGCTGAGCGCTTCCGTGGATACCTGCCAGTCGTTGTCGACGTTGAAACCGGTGGTTTCAACTCTGCCACTGACGCCTTGCTGGAAATCGCCGCAACCACCATCGGCATGGACGAAAAAGGGTTTGTGTACCCCGACCACACCTACTTCTTTCGCGTAGAGCCTTTTGAAGGCGCGAACATCGAAGCGGCCGCCCTGGAATTTACCGGGATCAAACTCGATCACCCGCTGCGCATGGCAGTGAGTGAAGAAGCCGCGCTGACCGACATCTTCCGCGGCATCCGCAAGGCCCTGAAAGCCAACGGTTGCAAACGGGCGATTCTGGTCGGGCACAACAGCAGCTTCGATCTGGGTTTCCTCAACGCTGCTGTCGCGCGCCTGGACATGAAGCGTAACCCGTTTCATCCGTTCTCGAGCTTCGATACCGCGACCCTGGCCGGTCTGGCTTACGGCCAAACCGTACTGGCCAAGGCCTGTTCGGCAGCCGACATCGACTTCGACGGTCGTGAGGCCCACTCGGCTCGCTACGACACCGAGAAGACGGCCGAGTTGTTCTGCGGCATCGTCAATCGCTGGAAACAAATGGGCGGCTGGGAAGACTACAACGACTGATCGTTGGGTTTATCCCGCCCATAAAAAACCGGCCTCAACGGCCGGTTTTTTTATGCCTCAAACGTGCCTTACAGCGCAGCAGCGTGCTCGGTCAGGTAAGCCGCAACACCTTCGGTGGAAGCGGTCATGCCTTTGTCGCCTTTTTTCCAGTTGGCAGGGCAAACTTCACCGTGCTCTTCGTGGAATTGCAGAGCGTCGACCAGACGAACCAGCTCTTCGATGTTACGGCCCAGCGGCAGGTCGTTGATGATCTGCGAGCGGACAACGCCTTTGTCGTCGATCAGGAACGCACCACGGAAAGCTACGCCGTCAGCGGACTGAACGTCGTAAGCCTTCATGATTTCCTGCTTGATATCGGCAGCCATGGTGTAACGGACCTGGCCGATACCACCATTGTTGACCGGGGTGTTGCGCCAGGCGTTGTGGGTGAAGTGCGAGTCGATCGAAACGGCGATCACTTCAACGTTGCGTGCCTTGAAGTCAGACATGCGGTTGTCCAGAGCGATCAGCTCGGACGGGCAAACGAAGGTGAAGTCCAGTGGGTAGAAGAACACCAGGCCGTATTTGCCTTTGATGGCCGACGACAGGGTGAAGCTGTCTACGATTTCGCCATTGCCGAGTACGGCCGGTACGGTGAAGTCTGGGGCTTGTTTGCCTACGAGTACGCTCATTGGATATCTCCTGGTGTAAAAACGTGAAGTTCCGGGTTTGCGCCAGCCTGCCACCTTCAGGCGACAGCCCTGTGACACGAACCCCCTTCATAAGGACCGGCCATCATACACTGCGTTTTTGCCCTGTCCTTAACGGTTTTTTTGTCAGGGGAAATGCTATCGACAGGTTTTCCTCGTGATCGACGCCGAGAGGAAACCGTTCGTCAGCCCTGAGCAAAGCTTTCAGAAACCACTTTGACAATCATTCTCGTTAACATTAAGATCCATCGCAATTGAGTCACAACCAGCGACGGTTTTCACTTATGTATGTTTGCCTCTGCACTGGCGTCACCGACGGTCAAATCCGCGAAGCGATCTATGAAGGTTGCTGCAGCTATAAGGAAGTCCGTCAGGCCACCGGCGTAGCCAGCCAATGCGGCAAATGTGCCTGCCTTGCCAAGGAAGTGGTCCGCGAAACGCTGACCAAATTGCAATCGGCCCAGGCCGCGATTCCGTACCCTGTAGAATTTACTGCGGCGTAAGTAACGTATTTTCAAAGAACCGGACTTGATGTCCGGTTTTTTTATGTCTGAAAATCAATCGCTTACGCTCTAGACGCGGAACACAAACATTCTTATTCCGATTAATTTTCACTTAAGTTTCAATAACTTAGGTTTGACACTCTTAATTACGCGGCCCAAACTCAGCCTTATTGACAGCTACTTAGGGCAGGACCCCATCATGAAAGGCGACGTTACAGTCATCCAGCATCTCAACAAGATCCTTGCCAATGAGCTGGTCGCGATCAATCAATACTTCCTGCATGCACGCATGTACGAAGATTGGGGCCTGAACAAGCTCGGCAAGCACGAGTACCACGAATCCATCGACGAGATGAAGCACGCGGACAAGCTGATCAAGCGCATTCTGTTCCTTGAAGGCCTGCCGAACGTCCAGGACCTTGGCAAGCTGCAGATCGGCGAACACACCCAGGAAATGCTTGAGTGCGACCTGCGTATCGAGCGCACCGGTCATGCGGATCTCAAAGTGGCTATCGCTCATTGCGAAACCGTTGGCGACTTTGGTAGCCGTGAACTGCTTGAAGATATTCTTGAATCCGAAGAAGAACATATCGACTGGCTCGAAACCCAACTGGGTCTGATCGATAAAGTCGGTCTTGAGAACTATCTGCAATCGCAGATGGGCGAAGAGTAAGTTAGCGCCCGCTAAACTCGAGACAATAAAAAGCCCCGCGCTCTTTTAAAGAGGCGGGGCTTTTTTAATGCCTTGGTTTCAGGCTTCGGTCTTGCCAGCAGCAGCTTCGACAGCAGCCTTGATGGTGGTTTGCAGCGAACCGTCTGCAGCCATCTCGGTCATGATGTCGCTACCGCCGACCAGCTCACCGCCAACCCACAGTTGCGGGAAGGTTGGCCAGTTGGCGTATTTTGGCAGGTTGGCGCGGATTTCCGGGTTCTGCAGGATGTCCACGTAAGCAAATTTTTCACCACACGCCATCACGGCCTGCGCGGCTTTCGCGGAGAAGCCACACTGCGGGGCATTCGGCGAGCCTTTCATGTAAAGCAGAATGGTGTTGTTAGCAATCTGCTCTTTAATCGTTTCGATGATATCCATGGAGCACCTCGGCTGAACTTTCCGACTCAGGGGTCGGCACGGTGGCGCATTGTAACGGAAACCCGGGCACCCTGCTCGGTCTCCCCGACAGACTTGATCAAGCCGCCGCCACGGTCACTGGCACACCGTTCAACGCCGCATTGCCCGACAACTCATCGAGCTGACATTCGTCGGTCAAGTCATTGGCGCTGGAACCCGGCTGACCACTGGCAATGGTCATCTGCACACCCGGCCGCGCATGGCCCCAACCGTGCGGAAGGCTGACCACGCCTTTCATCATATCCAGACTGCCGAGCACTTCAACTTCGATCTCACCGACCCGCGAACTGACCCGCACGCGTTGCCCGTCGTTGAGCCCACGACTGGCCAGATCATCCGGGTGCATCAGCAATTGATGGCGCGGTTTGCCCTTCACAAGGCGGTGATAGTTGTGCATCCACGAGTTGTTGCTGCGCACATGACGGCGACCAATCATCAGCAACTCATCAAAGGCCGGCGCTTTCAATGCCGCAAAGCGCACGAGGTCCGCAAGGATCGCGGCAGGCGCTGCCTGGACTCGCTGATTAGCCGTTTTCAGACGTGGAGCCAGATTGGATTTCAATGCCCCAAGATCGACACCGTGAGGGTGATCGAACAAGGTCGCCAGCGACAGCTTGTGCTCCGAAGCGTCGCCATACAGCCCCATCCGCAAGCCATGATCAATCATCTGCGCCGGAGCGACGGTTGGTTTTAATGCTTTGCCAGTCTTCGCAGCAAACGCCTTGGCCAGCCCCACGAAAATCTCCCAGTCATGCAACGCACCTTCAGGTTTGGCCAGAATCGCGCGATTGAACCGACTGACGTTACGCACCGCAAACATATTGAAAGTCGTGTCGTAATGATCGTTTTCCAGGGCCGAGGTGGACGGCAGAATCAGGTCGGCATAACGCGTAGTTTCATTGATGTACAAGTCGATGCTGACCATGAACTCCAAACCGTCCAGCGCCTGTTCCAGTTGCCGGCCATTAGGCGTCGACAGCACCGGATTGCCCGCCACGGTAATCAGCGCGCGGACCTGCCCTTCCCCTTCGGTAAGCATCTCTTCGGCCAGCGCCGAGACCGGCAGTTCTCCACCATATTCAGGACGCCCGGAGACCCGGCTCTGCCAAAGATTGAAATGCCCACCCGAGGTGGATGCCACCAGGTCCACCGCAGGTTCGGTGCACAACGCCCCTCCTGCGCGATCAAGATTACCGGTGACCAGATTGATCAGTTGCACAACCCAATGACACAAGGTGCCGAACGCCTGGGTCGAGACGCCCATGCGGCCGTAACAGACCGCTGTCGTCGCCACCGCAAAGTCCCGCGCCAGTTGGCGGATCTGTTCGGCAGGCACCGCGCACAGTGGGCTCATGGCCTCGGCGGTGAAATTCGCGACGGCTTCCCGCACCTCATCCAGACCGTCCACCGGCAAATGACTGTCGCGGGTCAGGCCTTCAGCGAACAAGGTGTTGAGCAGCCCGAACAACAACGCCGCATCGCCACCGGGGCGCACAAACAGATGCTGATCGGCAATCGCCGCCGTTTCGCTGCGGCGCGGATCGACCACCACCACTTTGCCGCCCCGAGCCTGAATCGCCTTCAAGCGCTTCTCCACATCCGGCACGGTCATGATGCTGCCGTTGGAGGCCAGCGGATTGCCGCCGAGGATCAGCATGAAATCGGTGTGATCGATGTCCGGGATCGGCAACAGCAAACCGTGGCCGTACATCAAATGGCTGGTCAGGTGATGGGGCAACTGGTCGACTGAGGTCGCGGAAAACCGGTTGCGGGTTTTCAACAGGCCGAGAAAGTAATTGCTGTGGGTCATCAGCCCATAGTTGTGCACGCTGGGGTTGCCTTGATAGACCGCCACCGCGTTCTGTCCATGACGCTCCTGAATCGCCGCCAGACGTTCGGCTACAAGGCTGAAGGCGTCTTCCCACTCGATGGGTTGCCATTCACTGCCGACACGCAGCATCGGCTGACGCAGACGATCCGGATCATTCTGAATATCTTGCAGGGCGACGGCCTTGGGGCAGATGTGCCCGCGGCTGAATGTATCCTGAGCGTCACCCTTGATCGACGTGATCTGCACCGCGCCTTCGACCTCGGTGGTTTCGATGGTCAGGCCGCAGATGGCTTCGCACAAGTGGCACGCACGGTGATGGAGAGTCTTGGTCATGGCCAGTCTCTGTCTTGTTCTGGGCGGGCAATATCGGCCGCGGGAACAAAACTATGGCGCCTGATCCACTGCTGCGCCAGCGACGTTCGTCTTGTGAATCGGCGGCCATCAGGCCAGCCGATGACTGCTGGGGATCAGTTCGGCGGCAGCCTCGGCGGCGCCTGCAACTGGATCTCCTGGATGGTTTCAATCTGCTCTTGAGCAACATGAACACCGGTGAGTTCGCCGATCAGCCGCCAGTGCTCGTCGAGCCCGGTGCTGATGGTTGCCATGCGGTCGATCATCCGCCGGCCGGCAGCCTTGGTCACTTCGTCTTCACTGCGCATCAACTCGAAGGACATCGAAGTCATGGACGCGGTGAGGTGGGTCAGCGAGCGAGCCGTGAGGCCGAGTAACTCCATTAACTGTCGTTCTTTCGATTCCATTCCGAAGGCTTCCTGCGTCGTTCGTGCGTTAGTTATAACCCGCCACTTTGCATTAGCAAATGTTTCAGACCAGACACATCCTTCAATCCTTAGCCCAAATGCTTCGAATGACAGGTCAGAAACCGACCGCTGCTATGCCTTCCCCGCCCCGTTTGATTGCAAAGCCCCGTGACCCCGGTGTACAAATGACGGGCTGCTGTCAGGAAACAGGCTTCAAAAGCGCTACTGCGGTCATCCCGTAGCCCCTCTGAAATCCCCTAAAAACCGTAGCCCTATTGGTAAGACGCGACATTTAATTATAAGATCGCGCCTTCCCCTATTTCGTCGCCCCGTGCGGCTTACGCCGCAGGTCTCGCCCGTTTTTCAGTTAAACAAGGCTTTGAGTATCTGCGGTCTGTTGCAAAAAGGTAGTCAATGATGAGCGCAAGGCACTTTCTCTCCCTGATGGATTGCACGCCCGAAGAGCTGGTCAGCGTGATCCGTCGAGGCGTTGAGCTCAAAGACCTGCGTAACCGCGGCGTACTGTTCGAGCCTCTGAAAAACCGCGTGCTCGGGATGATTTTCGAGAAATCGTCGACCCGCACCCGAATTTCGTTCGAAGCCGGCATGATCCAGCTCGGTGGCCAGGCGATTTTCCTGTCGCCGCGCGACACCCAACTGGGCCGTGGCGAGCCGATCGGCGACTGCGCGATCGTCATGTCGAGCATGCTCGACGCCGTGATGATCCGTACCTTTGCCCACAGCACCCTGACCGAATTCGCCGCCAACTCCCGCGTGCCCGTGATCAACGGCCTGTCCGATGATCTACACCCGTGCCAGTTGCTGGCCGACATGCAGACGTTCCTCGAACACCGCGGTTCGATCCAGGGCAAAACCGTGGCCTGGATCGGCGACGGCAACAACATGTGCAACAGCTATATAGAAGCGGCGATCCAGTTCGACTTCCAGTTGCGCGTCGCTTGCCCGGAAGGCTTTGAACCCAACCCTGAGTTCGTGGCCAAGGCCGGTGATCGGGTGACCATCGTCCGCGATCCGAAGGATGCCGTACGCGGCGCCCATCTGGTCAGCACCGACGTCTGGACCTCCATGGGCCAGGAAGAGGAAACCGCCAAGCGCCTGAAGCTGTTCGCGCCGTTCCAGGTCAACCGCGCCCTGCTCGACCTGGCCGCACCGGACGTGCTGTTCATGCACTGCCTGCCGGCCCACCGTGGCGAAGAAATCAGCGTCGACCTGCTCGATGACCAGCGCTCCGTCGCGTGGGATCAAGCCGAAAACCGTCTTCACGCACAAAAGGCCCTACTCGAGTTTCTCGTCGAGCCGGCGTACCACCACGCATGAGCCATCCATTACTGCTGAACCTGCGCAACCTCGCCTGCGGCTATCAAGACCAGCGCGTCGTGCAGAACCTCAACCTGCATTTGAATGCCGGTGACATCGGTTGCCTGCTGGGCTCTTCGGGTTGCGGCAAAACCACTACGCTGCGGGCGATTGCCGGTTTCGAACCGGTACACGAAGGTGAAATCCAGTTGGCGGGCGAGACAATCTCCCGCGCCGGTTTCACCCTCGCCCCGGAGAAACGCCGGATCGGCATGGTGTTCCAGGATTACGCACTGTTTCCGCACTTGAGCGTGGCCGAGAACATCGCCTTCGGGATCCGCAAGCACCCGCAAAAGGATCGCGTCACCGAAGAGTTGCTGGAACTGGTCAACCTGAAAAACCTCGGCAAGCGCTTCCCGCATGAGCTGTCCGGTGGTCAACAGCAGCGCGTCGCACTGGCCCGCGCCCTGGCGCCAGAACCGCAACTGCTGCTGCTTGACGAACCCTTTTCCAACCTTGATGGCGAGCTGCGACGCAAGCTCAGCCATGAGGTGCGCGATATCCTCAAGGCCCGTGGCACCAGCGCGATTCTGGTGACCCACGATCAGGAAGAAGCCTTCGCGGTGAGCGATCATGTGGGGGTTTTCAAGGAAGGTCGTCTGGAACAGTGGGACACGCCCTACAACCTGTATCACGAACCGCTGACGCCGTTTGTGGCCAGTTTCATCGGCCAGGGTTATTTCATTCGCGGTCAGCTGAGCAGCCCCGAGTCGGTGCAGACCGAACTGGGTGAGTTACGCGGTAATCGTGCCTACACCTGGCCGGTTGGCGGTGCGGTGGATGTGTTGCTGCGTCCGGACGATATCGTTTATGCACCGGACAGCACGTTGAAGGCGCGGATTGTCGGCAAGTCTTTCCAGGGCGCGTCCACCTTGTATCGCTTGCAGTTGCCGACCGGCGCGCAGCTGGAATCGATTTTCCCGAGCCATGCCGATCATCAGGTGGGTTCAGAGGTCGGCATTCGTGTCGCGGCTGAACACCTGGTGCTGTTTCAGGCCTCCGGCAGCATCGCGGCGCAAATTCCAGCGGTCGAATCCGGTGTGCGCCGCTACAGCAGCGCCCACTGAGAAACACGGACAAAAATGTGGGAGCGGCGGTGCGGCGATCCGACTTGCTCGCGAAGGCGGCATAACATTCAACAGAGATGTTGACTGATCTACCGCTTTCGCGAGCAAGCCCGCTCCCACATTGAATTGGGGTCAACCGAGCATTAGCGTTCCGCTTGCAACGAGCGTCGCATTCCCGCCGATTTTTACCCGATCCCCTTCCAGCCGACAGAACAACTCCCCGCCTCGAGCCGAACGCTGATAAGCCGTCAGGCTCGACTTGCCCAAACGTTTCGACCAATACGGGATCAGGCTGCAATGGGTCGAACCCGTCACCGGGTCTTCGTTGATGCCGATCGCCGGTGCGAAGTAGCGGGAAACAAAATCATGCTTGCTGCCCCTCGCCGTGACAATTGCCCCCGGCCACGGCAGTTTCGCCAGCGCTGCCATGTCCGGCTGACATTCGAGCACCGCCTGCTCGGATTCCAGCACCACGAACAACTCGTTCGACCCCAACACATCAACCGCTTCCACACCCAGCGCGCGCTCGACATCCAGGGTCACGCCCACTTCCGACGGTACGACGGCCGGGAAGTCCAGCCACAAGCGCTCACCCTCACGGCTCACACTCAGCGAGCCAGACTTGCAGACGAAGTCCAGGCGCTCTACCGGCTCTTTATAGATTTCAAACAGAACGTAAGCGCTGGCCAGGGTTGCATGACCGCACAATGGCACTTCGGTAGTCGGGGTAAACCAGCGGATGTGCCAGCCCAGCCCTTCGCGCACCACGAAGGCGGTTTCGGCGAGGTTGTGTTCGGCGGCGATCTTCTGCATCAACTCATCGGCAAGCCAGGCATCAAGGCGATAGACCATCGCCGGGTTGCCACCGAACGGCCGATCACTGAACGCATCGACCTGATGAAACTCAAGCTGCATAAACTTCTCCCTTTGTCAGGCCACGGAGCATGAAGCCGCCCACAACCCGGCACCAGTGACAGAGCCCGTAAATTTCCACCATACAGCGCCGGGCTGATAGTCCGCGCGTCAGGCTCGGCCGATGTCAGCGAACTTCGCCTGGGTATGTTCGGCCAGCACCGCGGGTGCCAACTCGACTTCCAAACCGCGACGACCTGCACTGACAAAAATGCTGGCGAAGGGCTGAGCCGAATTATCGATAAAGGTGCGCAAGCGCTTTTTCTGTCCCAGTGGGCTGATCCCACCCAACAGGTAACCGGTGGATCGTTGCGTAGCGGCAGGATCGGCCATTTCGACTTTTTTCACGCCCGCAGCATGCGCCAGGCCCTTCAAGTCCAGACTTCCGACGACCGGTACCACGGCCACCAGCAATTCACCTTTCTCGCTGGCCGCCAGCAAGGTCTTGAACACCTGCGCCGGGTCCAGCCCCAGCTTCTCCGCAGCCTCCAGCCCGTAGGACGCTGCCTTCGGATCATGTTCGTAACTGTGCACGCGATGTTCGGCACGAACTTTTTTCAACAAATCCAATGCGGGGGTCATGGCAGCTCCAGACTGGTCGGCAGTAGAAAAATACTGCGCTGGATTCTAGGGCATTGATCAACAAATGGCTCTATCGCGGCGCTATTTCAAAGGCTTTGCGGCGACTTATGCCGTTCGTCCACCTTCAGTCTGCCGCGTGAACGATGCGGTCATTCACGTGACTAATAGTTCGATTGTGACTGATGGTTCACTTTCGACCTTTGACAGCAGCGTTTCTTGTCTATATTTTTTCGAATCTGAATACTGTACGAATGTTCCTATCGCAGCACCCAGCAGTAGGCCGAGAACAGGATGGGGATCCTGCCTCGGTGAAAATCGCGCTTTTGACCATGATGCAAAAGCGCCAGACAACAACAAAAACGAGGTTTTCAATGACAACTGCTTTACAACAACCGTCGCTCTCAAGCCAATGCATGGCCGAATTTTTGGGCACTGCACTGCTGATCTTTTTTGGTACAGGTTGTGTTGCCGCGCTCAAGGTCGCGGGTGCCAGCTTCGGCCTTTGGGAAATCAGCATCATCTGGGGGGTCGGCGTGAGCATGGCGATCTACCTGACCGCCGGCGTTTCCGGGGCTCATCTCAATCCCGCCGTCAGCATTGCCCTGAGCATTTTCGCTGACTTCGAAAAGCGCAAACTGCCTTTTTATATTCTCGCCCAGGTCGCTGGTGCCTTCTGTGGAGCGTTGTTGGTTTACACGCTGTACAGCAATTTATTCTTCGATTACGAACAAACTCACCATATGGTTCGTGGCACTCAGGCCAGCCTCGAATTGGCGTCGGTGTTTTCCACCTTCCCCAACCCGGTCTTGACCACGGCACAAGCCTTCCTGGTTGAGGTGATCATCACTGCCATCCTGATGGGCGTGATCATGTCCCTGACCGACGACAACAATGGCTTGCCAAAGGGTCCGCTCGCTCCGCTGCTGATCGGCCTGCTGATTGCCGTGATTGGTAGTTCGATGGGGCCGCTGACCGGTTTTGCGATGAACCCCGCGCGCGACTTCGGTCCTAAACTGATGACTTTCTTCGCTGGCTGGGGTGAAATTTCCTTCACTGGCGGGCGCGATATCCCGTATTTCCTGATTCCGGTTTTTGCACCGATTGTCGGTGCCTGCCTCGGTGCTGCAGCGTATCGCGGGCTGATTGCCCGTCATCTGCCCAGCGCCCTACCTGCTACAAAGGACGCAGCACCGGCCATTGACGGCAAACCAAGAACTTCTTGATACCGTTGGCGTGTGATCCTGCCCATCAGATCACGCGCCGGACCTCACTCCCTTTTTTCGTCCAAGGCAATCGACATGACCGACACTCAGAATAAGAACTACATCATTGCCCTCGATCAGGGTACGACCAGCTCCCGCGCGATCATTTTCGACCGCGACGCGAACGTGGTCTGCACCGCCCAGCGCGAATTCGCACAGCATTACCCGCAAGCCGGTTGGGTTGAACATGACCCGATGGAAATCTTCGCCACTCAAAGCGCCGTGATGGTCGAGGCCCTGGCTCAAGCCGGCCTGCATCACGACCAGGTCGCCGCCATCGGCATCACCAACCAGCGCGAAACCACCGTGGTCTGGGACAAGACCACCGGCCGCCCGATCTACAACGCGATCGTCTGGCAGTGCCGCCGCAGCACCGAGATCTGCCAGCAACTCAAGCGCGACGGTCACGAGCAATACATCAGCGACACCACCGGCCTGGTCACCGACCCGTACTTCTCCGGCACCAAGCTCAAGTGGATCCTCGACAACGTCGAAGGCAGCCGTGAGCGCGCGCGCAAAGGCGAACTGTTGTTCGGCACCATCGACAGCTGGCTGATCTGGAAATTTACCGGCGGCAAGGTGCACGTCACCGACTACACCAACGCCTCGCGCACCATGCTCTTCAACATCCACACGCTGGAGTGGGACGCGAAGATGCTGGAGGTGCTGGATATTCCGCGCGAGATGCTGCCGGAAGTTAAATCTTCGTCCGAAATCTATGGCCACACCAAAAGCGGCATCGCCATCGGCGGTATCGCCGGTGACCAGCAAGCGGCCCTGTTCGGCCAGATGTGCGTCGAGCCAGGCCAGGCGAAAAACACCTACGGCACCGGCTGCTTCCTGCTGATGAACACCGGCGACAAAGCCGTGAAGTCCAAGCACGGCATGTTGACCACCATCGCGTGCGGCCCGCGCGGCGAAGTGGCTTACGCGCTGGAAGGTGCGGTGTTCAACGGTGGTTCGACTGTTCAGTGGCTGCGTGACGAACTGAAGATCATCAACGACGCCCACGACACCGAATACTTCGCCAACAAGGTCAAGGACAGCAACGGCGTGTACCTGGTGCCGGCCTTTACCGGCCTGGGCGCTCCTTACTGGGACCCGTATGCCCGCGGCGCATTGTTCGGTCTGACTCGCGGCGTACGCGTGGATCACATCATTCGTGCAGCCCTGGAGTCGATTGCCTACCAGACCCGCGACGTTCTGGACGCCATGCAACAGGATTCCGGCGAACGCTTGAAATCCCTGCGTGTCGACGGCGGTGCGGTGGCGAACAACTTCCTGATGCAGTTCCAGGCCGACATCCTCGGCACTCAGGTCGAGCGTCCGCAAATGCGCGAAACCACCGCACTGGGCGCGGCTTACCTGGCCGGTCTGGCGTGTGGCTTCTGGGGCAGCCTGGACGAGTTGCGCGGCAAGGCTGTGATCGAGCGCGAATTCGAACCGACCCTGGACGAAACCGCGAAGGAAAAACTCTACGCCGGCTGGAAAAAAGCCGTCAGCCGCACCCGCGACTGGGAACCGCATGAGGGCGCTGAATAAGCCGAGCTGAGTACTCGTATCGGTATGTAACTGGTAGGGAGCAGATTCCTGCGGCATCATGGGCAAATTTTGCACGGCAGCCCAAAGGAAGCCCCATGAATCTGCCTCCCCGTCAGCAACAAATCCTCGAACTGGTCCGCGAACGCGGCTATGTCAGCATCGAGGAAATGGCTACGCTGTTCGTCGTTACACCGCAAACCATCCGCCGCGATATCAATCAGCTCGCGGAAGCTAATTTGTTGCGTCGCTACCACGGCGGCGCAGCCTACGATTCCAGTGTCGAAAACACCGCCTACGCCATGCGTGCCGATCAAATGCGCGATGAAAAGCAACGTATCGGTGAAGCCATTGCGGCTCAAATCCCCGATCACGCCTCGCTGTTCATCAATATCGGTACCACCACCGAATCCATCGCCCGGGCGTTGCTGAACCACAATCACCTGAAGATCATCACCAACAACCTGCATGTGGCTTCGATGCTCAGCGCAAAGGACGACTTCGACGTTCTGCTGACCGGTGGCAATGTACGGCGTGACGGTGGCGTGGTCGGTCAGGCCAGTGTCGACTTCATTAACCAGTTCAAGGTTGATTTCGCCCTGGTCGGCATCAGCGGCATCGATGAAGACGGCAGTCTGCTGGACTTCGACTATCAGGAAGTTCGGGTGTCCCAGGCGATCATCGCCAATGCCCGACAGGTCATCCTCGCGGCTGACTCCAGCAAATTCGGGCGCAACGCCATGATTCGTCTGGGGCCGATCAGCTTGATTGATTGCTTGGTGACCGATCAGCAGCCTGTGCCGGCGTTGGCGCAGTTGTTGAGTCAGCACAAGATTCGGTTGGAAGTCGTTTAAGGCTTTCAGCCTATAAAGATCGCAGCCTTCGGCAGCTCCTACGGGTTCACTCACCCCTGCAGGAGATGCCGAAGGCTGCGATTTTTTGCTTTTAATGTTCGAAAATTTTCCTTTAACGGCCCTTCGATCAGTATTTTCAATCGAAGTTAACTGGCTGCGGGCGACTTTATGGGCTACCATTTTCGCAAATGAACATTAATGTTCGAATTCCAATACCGAAAATCATAAAAGCCCGAGGCTAGCCGATGCCCACTTCTACCTTGCCTATGCCCCCTCTCGCTGAGATCTACGATATCGCCGTCATCGGTGGCGGGATCAATGGCGTGGGGATCGCAGCGGATGCCGCCGGTCGCGGTCTTTCGGTGTTTCTTTGCGAAAAGGACGACCTGGCCAGCCACACCTCGTCAGCCAGCAGCAAGCTGATCCACGGTGGCCTGCGCTACCTTGAACATTACGAATTCCGTCTGGTGCGCGAAGCCCTGGCCGAACGCGAAGTGCTGCTGGCCAAGGCCCCGCACATCGTCAAGCAGATGCGCTTCGTGCTGCCACACCGCCCACACCTGCGTCCGGCCTGGATGATCCGCGCCGGCCTGTTCCTTTATGACAACCTCGGCAAGCGGGAAAAACTCGAAGGCTCTAAAAGCCTGAAGTTCGGCCCGGACAGCCCGCTGAAAAGCGAAATTACCAAAGGCTTCGAGTACTCCGATTGCTGGGTCGACGATGCTCGTCTGGTGGTGCTGAACGCCATGGCCGCCCGCGAAAAAGGCGCCCATGTTCACACCCAGACTCGCTGCGTCAGCGCCCGTCGCAACAAGGGAATGTGGCACCTGCATCTGGAACGCGCCGATGGCAGTCTGTTTTCGATCCGCGCCAAGGCACTGGTAAACGCGGCCGGCCCTTGGGTCGCCAAGTTCATTCGTGACGACCTGAAGATGGAGTCGCCGTACGGCATCCGCCTGATTCAGGGCAGCCACCTGATCGTGCCGAAGCTGTACGAAGGCGAACACGCGCACATTCTGCAAAACGAAGATCAGCGCATCGTTTTCACCATTCCGTACCTGAACCACTTCACCCTGATCGGCACCACCGACCGCGAGTACACCGGCGATCCGGCTGCAGTTGCGATCACAGAAGGCGAAACCGACTACCTGTTGAAAGTGGTCAACTCCCATTTCAAGAAACGCATCAGCCGCGACGACATCCTGCACAGCTATTCCGGTGTTCGCCCCCTGTGCAACGACGAATCCGACAACCCGTCGGCCGTTACCCGCGACTACACCCTGGCGTTGTCGGGCACCGGCGAAGAAGCGCCTCTGTTGTCGGTGTTCGGCGGCAAGCTGACCACCTACCGCAAACTGGCCGAATCGGCGCTGGCGCAACTGGCTCCGTACTTCAAGAACATCAAGCCAAGCTGGACCGTCAGCGCTACCCTGCCGGGCGGCGAAGACATGACCACCCCGCAAGCCTTGTGCGCCTTGATCCGTGACAAATTCGACTGGGTGCCGACCGAAATCGCCCGCCGCTGGGCCACCACCTACGGCAGCCGCACCTGGCGCATGCTGGAAGGCGTGCAGAATCTCAGTGATATGGGCGAACACATCGGCGGCGGTCTCTACACCCGCGAAGTCGATTACCTGTGCAGCGAAGAGTGGGCGACCACCGCGCATGACATTCTGTGGCGCCGTAGCAAGCTGGGGTTGTTCACCACCCCGACGGAACAGGAAAAGCTCAAGGATTACCTGAACAAGGTCGAACAGAACCGCAGCAAGATCGAAGCGGCCTGATCGGCAATTCGGTTAAACGAAAGCCCCTGAATCGTAAGATTCAGGGGCTTTTCTGTTTAAGGGAAGATCAAAGAAACTGACGCCGCGAAGGTCAGGCAAACCGCTCCAGCATGAAATTGACGAAGCTGCTCAGCGTGGAGGAGCGGTATCGGTCCGGTAGATAAACCAGATGCATGGGGCGGCTGGTCAACTCATAGTCGGCGAACAGTTGCACCAGTCGTCCTTCCCGAATATCGGCTTCGAGCAGTACGGCAGGCTGCATGACAATCCCGAGCCCATGCAGCGCGGCAATCCGCAGGGCCTGACCGTTATTGATCTGCAAATGCCCGTCGACTGCCACCCGGACCGTCCGCTCGCGACTTTTCAGACGCCAATCGGTCAACGCCGACTGGCTAAAGGACAGGCATTCATGCTGCCCAAGCTCTTCCGGCTCCCGTGGCGTCCCGCGACGCAGCAAGTAGTCGGGCGATGCACAAATGATCATCCGGTAAGGCGCCAGAGGGCGCGCGATCAGGCCCGAATCGGGCAATGTGCCGATGCGTATCGCCGCCTCAAAGCCCTCCTCCACTAGATCGACAACGCGATCAGCCAAGGTGAGCTGAACCCGCACCTCGGGATAAAGCGCCATGTATTCAGACAATGCCGGCACCAGCGCCTGGGTCCCGAACGAGACGGGAGCACTGATGCGCAATTTCCCGGCCGGTACCAGCAACTGATCCTGAGCAAGGACATCGCTTTCGGCGATCAACCTCAGGATCTGCTGACATTTGGGGAAGTACTCCTCGCCGAATCCGGTCAGGTGCACGCTACGGGTGGTCCGGTTGATCAACCGCGCGCCCAAGCGTTTTTCCAGGGCCCTCAAGTGATTGCCCACCATGGTTGCGGAGATGTTGCAGACTTTCGCCGCCGCAACCAGGCTGCCCTTTTCGACGATGGCGACGAAGGCCTGCATGCTTTCCAGCGTATCCATTGCACAGTCCTGGTTGTTACCGCATAAATTTTTGGCCAGTTTATCTCTATTTATTTCTGAATAGACTCAAAACCTTCGACACAGGAGGTCAACCATGAAAGCCATCGAACTGTTTGCACCCACGCTTGAGTCTTTTCGCGCCACCGTTCTGCCCGATCCGGACCCAGGCCCGGGTGAGGTGTTGGTGAGGTTACGCGCAGCCACCTTGAACTACGTCGATGTAGCGATCGCCACGGGGCAGTTTCAAGGCCCTGCGTTTCCAATGATCCCGGTCGCTGATGGTGCCGGCGAAGTTGTCCAGTCAGGACCCGACACTCCGGGCTTTGCGCCGGGCGAGCGGGTAATTCCGCACTTTATGCCGCGCTGGCAAGCGGGTCCGATCAGCGCCGCCAACGTAGCCGGCATGCGCGGGGTGAACCTCCCAGGCTCGCTGGCCGAGTATGTCGTGGTCCCCGCCAGCAGCCTGGTGCGCTTACCGGAACACTTGAGTTTTGCCCAGGGCGCGGCCCTGCCGATTGCCGCCACCACGGCATGGAACGCACAGCGCGCCGCGCAGATTCGCCCCGGTTCTACCGTGGTGATATTGGGAACCGGCGGTGTGAGTATTTTTGCCTTGCAGTTTGCCAAGGCCGCGGGAGCCACGGTGATCCTGACGTCTTCCGATGACGGGAAGCTGGAACGGACACGCCAGCTGGGCGCGGACTACCTGATCAACTACCGGGCTTTCCCCGAGTGGGACCAACAGGTGTTGGAGCTCACCGATGGCCGCGGCGCAGACCTGGTTGTCGATACGGTCGGAGAGGCAACCATCGGCCGTGCGCTGAATGCCGCTGCTTATGGGGGAACGGTTTTCACTGTCGGCTTTTTAAGCGGCACGAAGCCCGCACTGGACTTGCTGCCGATCATTATCAAAGCGCTGAAAGTGGTCGGTAACAACACCGGCTCTGTCGCTGATCTTGGCGAAGCCGTTCGAGCGATCGAGGCTAATCGCCTCCTGCCAGTGATCGACAGCATCCACTCCATTGACGAGGTCAGCCAGGCCTATGCGCACCTCGCCAGCGGTGGCCGGCATTTCGGCAAGATTGCCATTACGCACTGAAACCATTTTAGATGTTCGCCGAGAGAGCCAATATGACCACCACCCACGCATCCAATATCACTAAACAGCGTTTTATCGACCGCACCGTCCTGATCACCGGCGGCGGAACCGGCATGGGCAAGGCCGCAGCCCTGCGCCTTGGGCTTGAGGGGGCCAATGTGGTGATCGCCGGGCGCCGCAGCGCCGAACTGGAGGCCGTTGCCCGACAGATCAGCGAAAGCGGAGGCAGGGCATTGGCAGTGGTCACCGATGTGTCCGACCCGGAACAAGTCGAAGCACTGATCGACACGACACTGCAGACATTCGGTGGCCTGCACATGGCCTGGAACAACGCCGGTGTACTGGGGCCGTTCAAGCCGCTCCAGGACCTGGATTTCGAAGACTTCGACGCGTTGATCGCCACCAACTTTCGCGGCGTGTTCGCCTGCCTGAAATATGAAATCGCAGCAATGCTCAAACACAAGATTGCCGGATCGATCGTCAATACGTCGTCCTGGACCGCACATGGCTCGATGCCAGGGCTGGCTGCCTACGCCGCCAGCAAAGCCGCGCTGGACGCCATGATGCGCACGGTCGCGCAGGAAGTGGGGCCGCAACAGATCCGGGTCAATAATGTGTGCCCGGGATTGATTGCGACGCCGATGGCGAGTGATGTCCTGGCCAATGATCGGTTGGCACTACCCTTCGTCAAGCACACGCCCCTGCAACGAGTCGGCCAACCCGAAGACGTGGCCGATGTCGTCACCTGGCTATTGAGCGAGGATGCGCGATTTGTGACTGGGCAAAGTCTGTTAGTCGACGGTGGATTCACCCTCGGAGGGCTGCGTCCCTGGTTCAATCAGTTTGTCATCGAGCACGGCTGACAAGGCGGCATTCGGTTTTCCGAACGTGACCTGTCGGTCGATTCGGTTAACCGGATTCTTCAACATCAAAAACCTCACCACAAATATTTAATCTCCTTATAAATCAACATGTTGACCTGTTTGGCCTGGCCTGGCACGAGTCATGCTCTACACTCTTGGACGAATGCCTGTTGCACCAACACTTCAGGAGCCGTCAGGCATTCAAAGCACAAAAAGGCCGATGAACTGGCTCCATATAAAAACAATGTCGAGGAAAATTTGATGCGCATCGTTCCCCATCTCCTGGGCGCAGCCATTGCTGCCGCTCTGATCAGCACTCCAGTTTTCGCCGCCGAGCTCACCGGCACCCTGAAGAAGATCAAAGAGTCCGGCGTTATCACCCTCGGACATCGTGACGCTTCCATTCCGTTTTCCTACATCGCTGATGCTTCCGGCAAACCGATGGGCTACTCCCACGATATCCAGCTGAAAATCGTCGAAGCCATCAAGAAAGACCTCGACCTGCCGAACCTTCAGGTCAAATACAACCTGGTCACCTCGCAAACCCGTATCCCGCTGGTGCAGAACGGCACCGTGGACGTCGAGTGCGGCTCCACCACCAACAACGTCGAGCGTCAGCAGCAAGTTGACTTCTCCGTCGGCATCTTCGAAATCGGTACCCGCCTGCTGTCCAAGAAAGGTTCCGCGTACAAGGACTTCGACGACCTTAAAGGCAAGAACGTCGTGACCACCGCCGGCACCACGTCCGAGCGCATCCTCAAGTCGATGAACGCCGACAAACAAATGGGCATGAACGTCATCTCCGCCAAAGACCACGGCGAATCCTTCCAGATGCTGGAATCGGGCCGTGCCGTCGCGTTCATGATGGACGACGCGCTGCTGGCCGGTGAAGCGGCCAAAGCCAAGAAGGCGGATGACTGGGCCGTGACCGGCACTCCACAGTCCTTCGAAATCTACGGCTGCATGGTCCGCAAGGGCGACGAGTCGTTCAAGAAAGTCGTGGATGACGCCATCGTTGCAACCTACAAGTCCGGCGAGATCAACAAGATCTACGAAAAATGGTTCATGGCGCCTATCCCGCCAAAAGGCCTGAACCTGAACTTCCCGATGAGCAACGAGCTCAAGGCCCTGATCGCCAATCCGACCGATAAAGCGGCTGACGAAAAGAAATCCTGATTTCTGACTAACCTTATCTCCTGAGAGGGCCACTGCCCTTTCGGGGGATAGTCACTCCCTGCTGGCATTTCTGGAAACACTCGAACCGGTGGCTGTCGAGCCGCTCGTGTGTGCCTGATCTTCAAGGTCGGGCGGGAACGGAGCTTCCCCAGGCGGGCATTTGCACATCGAACGATCTGAGGGGAGACCCTAATGAATTACAACTGGGACTGGGGCGTGTTCTTCAAGTCCACCGGCGTGGGCAGCGAGACGTATCTCGACTGGTACGTCGCCGGTTTGGGCTGGACCATCGCCATCGCCGTCGTGGCCTGGATCATTGCCCTGCTGCTGGGCTCGATTCTGGGTGTCATGCGCACCGTACCGAACCGCATCGTATCGGGCATCGCGACCTGTTACGTCGAACTCTTCCGTAACGTGCCGCTGCTGGTTCAGCTGTTCATCTGGTACTTCCTGGTGCCCGATCTGCTGCCTCCGGACCTGCAAGAGTGGTACAAGCAGGACCTGAACCCGACCACTTCGGCGTACCTGAGCGTTGTCGTCTGCCTTGGCCTGTTCACCGCTGCTCGCGTTTGCGAACAAGTGCGCACCGGGATCCAGGCGCTGCCTCGCGGCCAGGAATCCGCCGCTCGCGCCATGGGCTTCAAGCTGCCGCAGATCTACTGGAACGTGCTGCTGCCCCAGGCTTATCGGATCATCATTCCGCCGCTCACCTCGGAATTCCTGAACGTGTTCAAGAACTCTTCGGTCGCGTCGCTGATCGGCCTGATGGAGTTGCTCGCGCAGACCAAACAGACCGCCGAGTTCTCCGCCAACCTGTTCGAAGCCTTCACCCTGGCAACACTGATCTACTTCACATTGAACATGGGCCTGATGCTGCTGATGCGCATGGTCGAGAAGAAAGTGGCCGTACCGGGCCTGATCTCCGTAGGGGGTAAATGATGGAATTCGACTTCTCGGGCATCATCCCGTCCCTGCCGGGTTTGTGGAACGGCATGGTCATGACCCTGCAACTGATGGCTCTTGGCGTGTCCGGCGGGATCATCCTCGGCACGATCCTGGCGCTGATGCGCCTGTCCCACAGCAAACTGCTGTCGAACATTGCCGGCGCCTACGTTAACTACTTCCGCTCGATTCCGCTGCTGCTGGTCATCACCTGGTTCTACCTGGCGGTGCCGTTCGTACTGCGCTGGATCACCGGCGAAGACACCCCGATCGGCGCGTTCGCCTCGTGCATCGTGGCGTTCATGATGTTCGAAGCGGCGTACTTCTGCGAAATCGTCCGGGCCGGTGTGCAGTCGATTTCCAAGGGCCAGATGGGTGCAGCCCAGGCCCTGGGCATGACGTATGGCCAGATGATGCGGTTGATCATCCTGCCGCAAGCGTTCCGCAAGATGACCCCGCTGCTGCTGCAACAGAGCATTATCCTGTTTCAGGACACCTCGCTGGTCTACGCGGTCGGTCTGGTGGACTTCCTCAATGCCTCGCGTGCCAGTGGCGACATCATCGGTCGCTCCAACGAGTTCCTGATCTTTGCAGGTCTCACGTACTTCACAATCAGCTTTGCCGCCTCGCTGCTGGTCAAGCGTCTGCAAAAAAGGTTTGCCGTATGATCTCTATCAAGAATGTCAACAAGTGGTATGGCGACTTCCAGGTACTGACTGACTGCAGCACCGAGGTCAAAAAAGGCGAAGTGATTGTGGTGTGCGGGCCGTCCGGTTCCGGCAAATCCACCCTGATCAAATGCGTCAACGCCCTGGAACCGTTCCAGAAAGGCGACATCGTGGTCGACGGCACGTCCATTGCGGACCCGAAGACCAACCTGCCGAAGCTGCGTTCACGCGTGGGCATGGTGTTCCAGCATTTCGAGCTGTTCCCGCACCTGACCATCACCGAAAACCTGACCATCGCGCAGATCAAGGTGTTGGGCCGCAGCAAGGAAGAAGCCGCCAAGAAAGGCCTGCAACTGCTGGAGCGCGTCGGGCTGTCTGCCCATGCGCACAAGCACCCGGGCCAGCTCTCCGGTGGTCAGCAACAGCGTGTGGCGATTGCCCGTGCGCTGGCGATGGACCCGATCGTCATGCTGTTCGACGAACCGACTTCGGCGCTGGACCCTGAAATGGTCAACGAAGTACTCGACGTGATGGTGCAACTGGCCCACGAGGGCATGACCATGATGTGCGTGACCCACGAAATGGGCTTCGCCCGTAAAGTGGCGGACCGGGTGATCTTCATGGACCAGGGCAAGATCATCGAAGACTGCAAGAAAGAGGAGTTCTTCGGCGACATCAATGCCCGCGCCGAGCGTACGCAGCATTTCCTCGCCAAGATTCTGCAGCACTAAGAAAAGCACCGCTCCCCAAATGTGGGAGCGGGCTTGCTCGCGAAGCAGCCATAACATTCAGCATTGATGTTGACTGACACACTGCTTTCGCGAGCAAGCCCGCTCCCACTGGGCCGGTGGTGGTCTGGAGATTTGTGTTGTGGTTGACCCAAGGCATCTGTGATGAAATGCGACCCCAATCTCTATCGCGCCGCGCCGCCATCACTCGCCGTGAAACCCCGTCTGATTCGCCATCTGTTCCTGCCGCCGCTGGTCATCGCCCTGATGATCGGATTGGGTTACCTCGGCTTCTGGGTCAGTGAACATTACGGGATTCGCAGCCTCAGCGAGAACGGTCAGCGTCAGCTGGAACTGCACGCCCGTGCCGTCGAGAGCGAGATCAGCAAGTACACCTACCTGCCCAGCCTGCTGGAACTCGAATCCAGTGTTTCGAAGCTGTTGGCCGACCCGTCGCCGGAACACCGGCAGACGGTCAATGAATACCTCGAAGGCCTGAACCGGCGCAGCCGCAGTCGGGCTATCTATGTAATGGACACCACCGGCCGTGTCATGGCCACCAGTAACTGGCGCGATGTCGACAGTTACCTGGGCGAAGACCTGTCCTTCCGCGCCTATTTCCAGAATGCCGTGCGCGGTCAGCCGGGGCGCTTCTATGGCATCGGCAGCACCAGCGGCGAACCCGGTTACTACCTGGCTCATGGCCTGGAAGAACACGGCAAGATCATCGGCGTCGCGGTGGTCAAGGTCCGCCTCGAAGCCATGGAAGAACGCTGGCAGCGCGCGCGGCTGGAAGCTTTCGTCAGCGATGAAAACGGCATCATCATTCTTTCCAGCGATCCGGCACGGCGCCTGAAATCGGTTGTTCCGTTGAGCGACGAAACGAAAGAAAAGCTGGCCCGCAGCCTTCAGTACTACTGGTTCCCGCTGAACGAACTGCAACCGCTGGCCCGTGAACAACTGGCGGAAGGCGAGGAAAAACTGACCTTCCCCGCCAACAGCGAAGTGGAATCAGATGAAGAGGACATCAGCTACCTGTCGCAAACCCGGCCATTGAGCGATACCCCGTGGAATTTCACCCTGCTCACCCCCCTGCAGGATTTGCGCCGCGAAGCGATCAGCCAGGGGATTCTGGTGGCGGTGGCGTTTGCCCTCGTGGCGTTCCTGCTGATCGCCTGGAACGAGCGGCGCAAGGTAATCGCCACCCGTCTCGCCGCCCGGGAAGCCTTGCAGGAAGCCAACAATCAACTGGAGCGTCGGATTACCGAACGCACCACTGATCTGCGCGCCAGCAACGAACGGCTCAAGGGCCAGATCCGCGAACGGCGTCTGGCCGAAGAGACGCTACGCCGCGCCCAGGATGAACTGGTCCAGGCCGGTAAACTCGCGGCCATCGGCCAGATGTCCACCAGCATCGCCCACGAATTGAACCAGCCACTGGCGGCGCTGCGAACCTTGTCCGGCAACACCGTGCGGTTTCTGGAACGCGGTCAACTGGACGTTGCCAGTACCAACCTCAAGACCATCAACGAACTGATCGACCGCATGGGCCGGATCACCGCCAGCCTGCGTTCGTTCGCTCGCCGTGGCGACGACAAAGGTCAGGCCAGCCTCGGCAAAGCGGTGGATGCAGCCTTGCAGCTGCTCGGTGGTCGCGTGGAAAGCGCTCATCTGCAGCAGCACCGAGGCTTCGCCGATGTGCAGGTGCAGATCGACCAGACCCGTCTGGAGCAAATTCTGGTCAACCTGATCGGCAACGCCCTCGACGCCATGCAGGCACAGCCGCTGCCAGAACTGTGGCTCGAAGGCGAAGAGTTCGATGGCAAATATCGCCTTCGTGTACGCGACAACGGCCATGGCATCGACGCCGAAGCACGCAAACATCTATTCGAACCGTTCTTCACCACCAAACCCGGCGAACAGGGCCTGGGCCTCGGCCTGACCCTTTCCGCCAGTCTGGCCGCCGCCACCGGCGGGCACCTGGGTGTCGAGCACCCGGCCAGCGGTGGTACCACCTTCGTCCTCAGTTTACCGTTGGTAAGCCCCACTCACGCCGAGCCAATATGAACAACGACCTTAGTGTGCTGATCGTCGAAGACGACCCCCATGTGCTGCTCGGCTGCCAACAGGCGCTAACCCTGGAAGACATTCCCTGCGTGGGCGTCGGCAGCGCCGAAGAAGCGCTGGAGCGAGTCGGCGACAACTTCGCCGGCATCGTCATCAGCGACATCCGCTTGCCGGGCATCGACGGTCTGGAATTGCTGACCCGACTCAAGGCCCGCGACCGTAGCCTCCCGGTGGTGCTGATCACCGGTCACGGCGACATCTCCATGGCCGTCGGCGCGATGCAGAAAGGCGCCTATGACTTCATGGAGAAACCTTTCTCCCCCGAACGTCTGGTCGATGTGGCGCGCCGTGCGCTGGAGCAACGCAGCCTCGCGCGGGAAGTCTCTTCGTTGCGTCGGCAACTGGCGGAACGGGATTCCCTTGAAGGCCGGATCATCGGCCGCTCGCCAGCCATGCAGAACCTGCGGGAATTGATCGCCAACGTTGCCGATACGTCGGCCAACGTGCTGATCGAAGGCGAAACCGGCACCGGTAAAGAGTTGGTTGCGCGTTGCCTGCACGACTTCAGTCGGCGGCACACCAAGCAGTTCGTCGCGCTGAACTGCGGTGGCCTGCCGGAGAACCTGTTCGAAAGCGAAATCTTCGGCCATGAAGCCAACGCCTTCACTGGCGCCGGCAAGCGGCGGATCGGCAAGATCGAACACGCTGACGGCGGCACGCTGTTCCTCGACGAAGTGGAAAGCATGCCGCTGCCGCTGCAAATCAAACTGCTGCGGGTCTTGCAGGAACGCACCCTCGAACGCCTTGGCTCGAACCAGAGCGTGGCCGTGGATTGCCGGGTGATCGCGGCGACCAAGTCCGATCTGGATGAGTCGAGCAAGACTGGCGAGTTTCGCAGCGACCTGTATTACCGCTTGAACGTGGTGACCCTCGAATTGCCACCGCTGCGCGAACGTCGCGAAGACATCCTGCAACTGTTCGAACACTTTCTGCAGCAGTCGTCCCTGCGCTTCGACCGTGCCGTGCCGGACCTGGACAACCAGACCCTGTCGAACCTGATGAGCCACGACTGGCCGGGCAACGTGCGCGAACTGCGCAACGTCGCCGAGCGTTTTGCCCTCGGCCTGCCGGCCTTCAAAAAATCCGGCGCCAGCGGCAGCAATCAGGGCCTGGCCTTCGCCGAAGCGGTAGAAGCGTTTGAACGCAACCTGCTGAGCGACGCGTTGCAACGCAGTGGCGGCAACCTGACCCAAGCCAGTCTGGAACTCGGGATGGCCAAGACCACGCTGTTCGACAAAGTGAAGAAGTACGGGCTGAGCCACTGATGGACCTGATCCTCAAAGCAACCCTGGGCGCGGCCGTGGTGGTGATTCTCGCCGCACTGGCCAAGACCAAAAACTATTACATCGCCGGATTGGTGCCGCTGTTTCCGACCTTTGCGCTGATTGCTCATTACATCGTCGGCAAGGGTCGTTCGCTGGAGGATTTGAAGACCACCATCGTGTTCGGGATGTGGTCGATCATTCCTTACTTCATCTACCTGGCGACGTTGTATGTGATGGTGGACCGGATGCGGCTGGAGGCTTCTCTCGCTGTGGCGGCGGTGGCTTGGTTGATGGCGGCTACGGTGTTGGTTTCGGTTTGGGTTCGTCTTCACAGCTGACTGATGTGATCAGTTTTAGAACCACCCCTCACCCCAGCCCTCTCCCCACGGGGGAGAGGGGGAAAGGGAGCAGATTTTCATGTGCTTCTAAGCCTGAGTTCGACTCGATATTGCAGGTCGATGTCACTCGACCGAACAACTAGGTCGGCTCCCTCTCCCCTCTGGGGAGAGGGCTGGGGTGAGGGGTGGATTTTGACTGCCCTACAAAACCTCAGCCATTAACCGTACCGCCCTTCGCTTCACTCATGATCTGCCGAATCGCCCCGACAAGCGTTTCCACCGGCTGCCCGCCAGTGACGGCGTACTGCCCGTTGAATACCACGGTCGGCACCGAACTGACGCCTCGCGACAGCCACAACTGCTCTTCCTCACGAACTTCTTTGGCGAACTCGTCCGACGCCAGAATCGCCTCGGCTCGCGACCGATCCAGCCCCACGCTTTCGGCGATCTGCGCCAACTGCCCATGGTCGGACGGATTGCCGCACTCGGTGAAATACGCCTTGAACAGCGCCTCTTTCAGATTGAACTGCAACCCTTCCAGTCCTGCCCAGAACAGCAAGCGGTGGGCGTCGAAGGTGTTGTAGATGCGACTGTTGCCGTCCGTGCGAAACGCAAACCCGACCTCGGCGCCGCGCGCGCGGATCATCTCGCGATTTTTCTGGGATTGCTCAGGCGTCGAGCCGTATTTTTCGGTGATGTGTTCGGTGATGTTCTGTCCTTCCGGGCCCATCTTCGGGTTCAGTTCGAACGGCTGGAAACGGATCTCGGCCTGCACCTCGTCGCCCAGCAAATCCAGGGCCCGGGTCAGGCCGTAGAGGCCGACGACGCACCAGGGGCAGGACACGTCGCTGACGAAATCGATTTTCAGGGGGGCACTCATCACACACCTCGCAGACTGGAACGCGCCGGAAAGCTCGAACGATACACCCGTAGGAGCTGCCGCAGGCTGCGATCTTTTGACCTTGATTTTGATCCTTTCTGATTTGGGGGTTACAGGAGATTAGGGGTTGCCACCGGATCAATCTGCGCCCAATGCGAGGTGTCTTCGCGATGGGCCTGTAAATACGGCAACACCGCCGCCAGCAACGGCGCCTTGAACGCCTCCTGGAAACGATGGGCCAATCCCGGAATCAGCTTCAACTGGCTGCCGCGGATATGCGCCGCCAGGTGTACACCGTGCATCACCGGCAACAGCGGATCAGCGGTGCCATGGACCACCAGCGTCGGAACGCGTAGTTGATTGAGCAGCGCCACACGACTGCGCTCGGCGAGGATTGCCATGATCTGGCGCTTCACGCCCTCCGGGTTGAACGCACGGTCATAGGATTGCGCCGCCTGATGCAGCAATGCCTGCCGATCATCGCTCACCGTCGGGCTGCCCAGCGCCGCCAGCAGGTCGGCCTGTTGTTCCAGCGCCACTTCGCGATTGGGCGCCCCACGGCGCGACAACAATTGCACCAACGCCGCACTCGGCGCCGGCAAGCCTTCGGCCCCGGAACTGGTCATGATCAGGGTCAGGCTCTCGACCCGTTGCGGCGCCATCGCTGCCATGTGCTGGGCAATCATCCCGCCCATGCTCGCGCCCAGCACGTGGAATTGCTCGACGTGCAACGCATCCATCAAGCCAAACGCATCGTCTGCCATATCGGTCAGGGTGTACGGCGCCGACACCGGCAAACCGAGTTTGTAGCGCAGCACTTCAAAGGTCAGGTTGGCATCGACGGGCGCTTGCCGCCAGGTCGAGAGCCCGACATCGCGATTGTCATAGCGAATCACCCGAAAGCCTTGCTGACACAGCGCGACCACCACCTCGTCCGGCCAGTGAATCAACTGCCCGCCAAGGCCCATCACCAGCAGCAACGCAGGGTCCGACGCACGGCCGATGCTCTGGTACGCCAGGCTCACCTGTGCCAGATCGACCCGTTCGGTCGGAACATTGATATCGCAACGAGACGCCGCCAAGGACGGCAGGCCGAACAACAGCGCGGCCAGGAAAACCGCTGTGGAAAAAAATCGTGCACGCATGAAAAACACCGAAACGCAGAACTCCAGTAGAGCGCGAGTCTGATGAAGTTTGTTCAAGCGCGCTGCCACAGTTACGTGACAGTTTCGTGAATATCGCCCAATGGTCGATGCGATAACTATGTAGTGCCATGGACGGTGGCGAGTTTCTTTTAATGGCGCTCTTCAAGAGCGGATACGCCGCTCCCCTGCACAAGAGCCACGTTGCCATGAAAGAAAGAACGTTCAGCGCCCTGCCCGTCTCCCCGCCGACCGTGATACCGGCCCATCCGCCCCTGATGAACAACCCCGATGAAAGCCTGTTGCTGAGCGCCTCGGCGCGCTGGCGCGACAGCAGCCAGGGTTTGCAAGCGTTGTTCGCCGCCGCCCCGTTGCGAATCCAGCGAACCGAACCAACGCTCAACCAACGCTGGAATGCCTATTGGGACGCCCGAGCACCCGGTACGCCGGTGTCACGGCGCGAGCAGGCGGGTCAGTTGTACCGCAACCATTTCGAGGCAACCGCTCAAGTGGCGTTTGCTCGCAGAACCCTGAGCGCCGAACAGTTGAAGCCGCTGCTGTTGATCATCGACCCTCCCGTCGAAGGGTTGAGCCTGGACAATCAACCCATCCATACCGAGCAGTTGACCCTGATCCTGAGTGACAGCGGCACACTGAAACTCCCCGCCGCCTGGGTCATCAGCGTGGGGAATCGGGCGCCCGTCGCGCAGTTTCTGTATCTACCCTGCCGGCCTGTTCCCATCCAGATCTTCAATCAGCGCAGCGACATGGAGGACTGGCTGTCTCGACAAGCTCTCATCCCGCCGGGCCTGCCCGACGATCACTTGCGCTTCGAATACACAGCGAACTCCCAGCCGCTAACGGCAGGCATTACTGAACTGCTTTTACACCCGCAGCACGCAAACGCCGTCGTTTTCGCCTCACCACCAGACCTTGGGGAACCGCCGTCAGACAACGGCATTGATGATGAAGAGCAACCGTTATTCGACAATCTGTTTGCCGATATTCCCTGGCCCCAGCGGCAAGCCTCGCTGAACAAGCAACGCGATGCGCTCGAAACGCTATTGGGAGAGGTGCTCGAAAGCGACCGCCAACAGAAATTCAAAGAGGCACTGAAGGCGCTCGAGACGGCAGAGCAAGCCGCCGACACAGCTGCCTCCGCACTGCTTTACAGGTCGCGCACTTTCGACTTTGTGACCCTCAACCGCGAGTTCAGCGCGCTTTATCAGGCGCACAAGGATGGCCTTAGTGCCGAGGCCCAGCTTCAACTGGCCCTTAAACAGGTCAACAGCGATGAATCAAGCCTGCTCAAAGCGGTGTTGGACACGCCGCTCGCTGCCGATCGCGATGCCACCATCACCGCGGCCAGCCTGACACTGACGCTGACCGAACCGAATGTCGGCGTCTTGACCCAGGAGCTCAACGGACCCTTCGTCATCACCCGAGCGCCGCTCGACGCCGCATCGCCACACAGCCTTTTGCTGTACTGGCCCGGTACCGGCGGCGGCTTGCAACGGTTCGCCAACCGCACAGAGCTGGAGCGGCACATGTTCAAGATTCAGGACCAGGATAAGGTTCTGGCCTTGCAGCTGAAAAACATCCGTACCGACCCGCTGCAATACAGCCTCAATAAACAAACCACCCATTTCGAAGAAAAGGCAGCGCAAGTACGCCAGCAATATCCCGATGCCGCCCAGGTTCTACAGCGTGCAGGGGAACTGGAAAAGCTACGCAAACAAACGTTGGCCACCTTACAAGTCCCGGTGCCGGCCGCTAGAAGTCTTGCCTTTTCGCACCTGTTGGAACAAAGCCGCAGCGCTGCCCTCTTCTCCCTGCTGCCCGAGTGGCTGGCCACCTTATCGGCGTTCGACCGCGTTGAACTCAAGACTTTGGTTGAGGCTTACATCCTGGCGATGCGCCGTAGCCACGAACAGCTGGAGATCGCCCTGGCGCGCCGTGACGAATTCACCCGTCAACATTTGCATGCCCGCCTGCGAAAAGACTTCTCGCTCCTTGGGCATTTTCACGTACACCTTGATCTGCCCGACTCGGTCACTCTGCAAAAACATCTGGTGGATGGCGCAGCCCCGGGAACCCCGCAGAAACTCGTGACGGTACCCAGCAAGACACGCAGCACCATGCCACTCGAAGAACTGGCCCAGCTCAACATCGACAACACGCCGTCGATGAGTCTGGAGCCCCTGTTGCTGCGACTGGGTTTCATGCGGGTCAAGGTTACCGCCGATGATGAAACAGAACGCCAGACCCTAACGACCGGTATCACCCTGCCTTACCTGCGCAAGGTACTACCCGAACTCGATCTGCCCCAGGCCTACGAAAATCTGATCCGCCGTGCATTCATGGGCTCGATCGACAACACCGCCTTCGTCAATGATCATCAACGAGAAAGCCTGATCGAGCCTTGGCGCTTGATGCTCAAGTTACAGGGCAAGTGCGCGTATCTGCAGAAACATATCGGCCAGGATGAGTTGCAGGTATTGAACATCGCCATTGATGCCAACACTCAGACGGCCTGGAACGTTGATGGCAAACGCATTGCGCTCTTGCCGGCGTACTTGAGCGCTGGCGGCAGGGACACACCGAATCAAGGGCCTGTCACCCTGTCTGGAGTGAGCTTCATTGAAGAACAGGTCAGCGGGATGACCCTGCTGTATCTGCCCGACAGCCCTGACGGCCAGTTTCTGCGGCGATACGACAGCCTGGAGAAAGCTCGCCAGGCCCTGTTCAATCTATGCCTGCGCAGCGCAATGGTCAGTTACCTGGCGGGACGCGCCTTGCAGGGTAGCGTGCCGGCGCATATCAGCCGGATCAATCAGGCCGTGCTTAAACATTTCGACGCCATGATCGGCGTCGGGGTGTCTTGGCCGAAAACAACATCACTGGCGGCCCATCTGCTCAATGCCCATATGGGGCGCCTGATCGAAGCGCATCGCGGAACCTCCCGTTCCAACGATGCCTTGTATCTGGAGCGCTACGCGCTCAGTGGTCCGAGGGCGTTCAATTACATGAAGATGGCGTTGGGCGTGGTGCCCTTTGTCGGCTCGGCCATCGCCCTCTACGATGCCTGGACCAGTGCCAACCGAGCCGTTGCGGCCCTGTTGCGCGGTGAGGTCGGTGATGGCCTGGCGGAAATTGAGTCGGTGTTGCTGTCATTGATCGATGCGGCCATGGACATACTTCCGGGCGCCTCCGTCGGCTCCGGGTCTGTCAAAGGCGTTCGCTCGCTAACGCGTATTCGTCAGCTCGGAGCATTGGGCAAAAGCGCGGGTGCATTGCAAGGGAGCTCAAGGCGTCAAGCGCGGCATAGTTTCAATCGCTTTGCAGGCTACGATTACGGAAAGCCGATCTCCCTGGCCGGCCTGCAACCGGCGACTCACGGGGTCTACCGCAATATCTACCGTCACGCAGACGGCGACTTTATCGTTCGCCAGGGACGCATCTTCCAGGTTGAACGCAGCACGGACTCGCGAAACTGGCGACTGACCGGCACGCATCTCAAAACCTACAAACAACCCATCGGCCTTGATGAAGCAGGGCGTTGGGATACTTACTTCGGTGTCTACGGGGTGACCTTCGAGGGCGGCGGGCTCGGCGGCGGCGGCGCGCTCGGCCATCTGGCAAACACGCTTGATCCGCTCTGGCCGGCCGCCATTCGCGAGCGACTGCCGCGATGGTGGGTCGATCAGGCTTTCCGCCGACAGCACGCACTGACCGAAGCAGCCGACGACTTTGCCCCGCAACTCGATGCCCGGGTTGCGCGTACCAACGCCGCCATTGAACAGTACAATGCCAGCGCCGTAGAACACCGCCCGGCACTGATGCCGGCTACCGAAGCTGCGTGTATCGGCGACATTGAACTGGCCAGCAGACACTACCAGACACTGGTTGACCTGTTGCCCCTGACCCACGGCAACAAACGGCGTGTACTGCGAGACGCGCAAAGCCATGACGCGGTGTTGATTGCCGATCGGTACAAGCGTCGGCTGTACTTTTCCAATCACCGAGCCGATCCGTTGATCGACAGGATCGACGCCTTTACCGACCGCCTGGACGAACTTCCCGACACAGCGATTGGCGAGCGCTTTCGTCTGCAGCGAGAAACCCGATTGGTGCGTGTGGACTTTCTGCGCGAACTGGAGCAAATCGATGCTGCGATGCGCGACCTCAACGTGTGGTACGAGCGCATAACCATTAGCACCCACAAGGCGCAACTGACCTCCGAAGTCATGATGTTGAACGGGCGGCTCAGCGAGGCCAATCTGCTCTACTTGAGAACCGGCCACCTGCTGGAAATCGTCAAACGCTTTGACACAACCCGAGATATCTCCTGGTTCTATCTGCAAGGACGGGCAGAGAATCTGCGGGCCAAAGTCGATCGCGCCTTGTTCACTCAATACAGCCTGCCGGAAGTCACCGCCACCAGAGCCCAGCGCAACCAGATATTGCAGGAGAGCCTCGATCTTTACAGCGAGTTTCGCCGCAACATGAGCGCCTGGACCACCAGCTACCCACAGCACTTCCATCTGGACGCCGTGGCGCCACTGTTGGAGGGTATCGAGAAAATGGCCGAACGGGCACGCAAGGCCATCGGTCAGCCGGCTCCCGCGCCCCCTGCCGGACAACGCAGCAAAAAAGTGTTCACCACCGAAGACGATCAATTGCTGATTGGGGTGGAGCGCTGGGAACCGACGACCCAAAAGCACCAATACTCCCTGACAGGCCAGGGCGGATTCGAGGAGGTTTGGGAACAAGGTTCAAATGGCAAGTTTCACCTGCTGAACCCGCCGGAACAGACAATTCGCCCTGTGCAAAGGGACCTTGGATCTTTGGTCGGGGATGCTCAGAGCCGACTGCAATCACAGCCGTCTTACAAGGCCAAGGTTCAATCCTACGCGGCTCAAGACATGCTCCCGGTCGATCTGGAACACATGATGGTCAGCGAGGCCAGCGAGCTGACCCGCCGAGCGCTCAACATCGAAGAGGTTGCTCCGCAGAACGCCATCATCCAGCAACTGCGCGACAAGGCCACCGAACTCACCACCACCGGACGTGAAATGCGCACACGGCAGTCGTTGAGTACTAAAAAACCTACCGATGGAATGCTTGATGACCTGGTCCGCCACAACGCAGTGGAGATACGCAAAACGAGCCCAATGAAAAACCTGGGCAAACGTCCTGACGGTCGAATCGATTACCTGCAGGAATACGAAGTATGGGATCTGACTGCAACGCCTCCCAAGGTGCTGTGGTATGCCCATTTCCACTATGTCACGGCAGCATCCGCCTTCGATGTGTTCGAGAAGGCCCATCTGAAACTGCCGGAACACCGATTTCTGACCCACGCCGATAACGCCGCGCTTCCCTATGCCGATATCGGCAAGAAGTCAGCGGCACTCAAACATTTCGAGCAGGTTTAGAACGAAAAACGGGAGCGGTTTGTCCGCTCCCGTTTTGGCTACCTTATGCCAATTGGCTTCTCAATTGCCGCGCCGCCGCCACCATGTTGACCAACGCCGCCTCAGTCTCAGGCCACGCCCGAGTCTTCAACCCGCAATCCGGATTGACCCACAACCGCTCGGCTGGAATACGCTTCACGGCTTTGCTCATCAACTTGACCATTTCGGCCGTGTCCGGCACCCGTGGCGAGTGAATGTCGTAGACGCCCGGGCCGATGTCGTTCGGGTAGTCGAACGCTTCGAAAGCCTCGAGTAATTCCATGTCCGAACGCGAGGTTTCGATGGTGATCACATCGGCGTCCATCGCCGCGATGGACTGGATCACATCGTTGAATTCGCTGTAGCACATGTGGGTGTGGATCTGGGTTTCATCACGCACACCGCAGGCGCTCAAACGGAAAGCTTCCACCGCCCAGTCGAGGTATTCCTGCCATTGCGCCCGGCGCAGCGGCAAGCCTTCGCGGAACGCGGCTTCGTCGATCTGCACGATCTTGATGCCGGCGGCTTCCAGGTCCACCACTTCGTCACGCAGGGCCAGGGCCAACTGCTGCGCCTGGATTTTGCGCGAGACGTCTTCACGCGGGAACGACCACATCAGCATGGTCACGGGTCCGGTGAGCATGCCTTTCATGACCTTGTCGGTCAGGCTCTGGGCATAGGTGATCCAGTCGACGGTCATGGCGTTCGGACGGCTCAGGTCGCCGTAGATGATCGCCGGCTTCACACAGCGCGAACCGTAGCTCTGCACCCAACCGAAGCGGGTGAACAGGTAGCCGTCCAGTTGCTCGGCGAAGTATTCGACCATGTCGTTGCGTTCGGCTTCACCGTGTACCAGCACGTCCAGCCCCAGGCGTTCCTGGACTTGCACGGCGTGGCGGATTTCGCTGTGCATGGCGTCGGTGTAATCGTTGGCGGACAGCTTGCCTTGCTTGAAGGCCTGGCGTGCCAGACGGATCGAACCGGTCTGCGGGAACGAACCTATGGTGGTGGTCGGGAAGGCCGGCAGTTTCAATCGCGCACGTTGCTGTTCGATGCGTTTGGCGAACGGCGAATGACGTTGACTGTCCTTGTCGCTGATGGCGTTTATCCGTGCCTGTACTTCGGCTTTGTGGATACGCGGTGACTCGGCGCGACTGGCCTGAATCGCACGGCTCTCGGCGAGCGCGGCTTGCACCTTAGGTGATTGCGGGTCGTTCAGGGCATCGCGCAGCACGGCGATTTCGCCGCACTTCTGCACGGCAAACGCCAGCCAGCTTTTCAGTTCCGGGTCGAGTTTGTCTTCGCGATCCAGGTCCACCGGGCTGTGCAGCAACGAGCAGGAACTGCTGACCCACAGGTTGTCGCCAAAGCGTTCCTGGGCCGGCTGCAGTTGAGCGAGCACTTGCTCCAGTTCGCAGCGCCAGACGTTGCGACCATTGACCAGGCCCACCGAGAGAATCTTGTAGGTCGGCAGACGGTCCAGCACCTGGCCGAGTTGATCCGGCGCACGCACGGCGTCGATGTGCAGGCCTTGTACCGGCAGGCTGACCGCCAGGCCGAGGTTGTCCTCCAGGCCGCTGAAGTAGGTCGCCACCAGTTTTTTCAGCGGCGAGTATTGAAGAATGTGGTAAGCGCGCTCGAAAGCGTTTTTCCAGGCCTGTGGCAGGTCGAGGGTCAGGATCGGTTCGTCGATCTGCACCCACTCCACGCCTTGGGCGGCGAGGCGACCGAGGATTTCGCCGTAGATCGGCAGCAGGCGTTCCAGTAGGTCGAGTTTGTCGAAGTCGTTGCCCTTGGCTTTGCCCAGCCACAGGTAAGTCAGTGGACCGATGATCACCGGTTTGACGTTGTGGCCGAGGGCCTTGGCTTCGTCGACTTCGTCGAACAGCTGTTCCCAGCTCAGCTTGAACTGCTGGTCAGCGGTGAATTCCGGGACCAGGTAGTGGTAGTTGGTGTCGAACCACTTGGTCAGTTCCTGGGCGTATTGCGCTTTGCTGTGTTCGCCGCCGCAGCAGGCAGTCGTGGCGCCACGGGCCATGGCGAACAGGGTGTCGAGGGTCGGCAGGCCGCGCGAGTCCTTGGCGCTGTCGAAACGCTCGGGGATCACACCGAAGGTCAAGGAATGGGTCAGGACCTGGTCGTACCAGGCGAAGTCGCCCACGGGCAGCAGGTCGATGCCAGCGTCTTTCTGCAATTGCCAATGGGTGGCGCGCAATTGGCGGCCGACGCTTTTCAGCGCGTCCTGATCCAGATCGCCCTTCCAGTAGGATTCAAGGGCTTTTTTCAGTTCGCGGTCCGCGCCGATGCGTGGAAAACCAAGTGTGTGTGCCAGAGCCATGATGAGCTTCTCCCTGTAATTAGATGCCGTAAAACATGGCCCTATTGTCGACAGCTAACCCAACATGAGACAAACTCAACCTTTTCGTGTTGATCACAAGTTTTCCTCATGGAGCCCCCGGTGCTTGAAATCCGTCACCTGAAGACCCTGCACGCCTTGCGCGAAGCCGACAGCCTGGTCGATGCCGCCGACCGCTTGCACCTGACGCAGTCAGCCCTATCCCATCAGTTCAAGGAGCTTGAGGAACGGCTGGGCATGCCGTTGTTCGTGCGCAAGACCAAACCGGTGCGTTTCACCAGCGCCGGTTTGCGCCTGTTGCAACTGGCCGACGCCACTCTGCCATTGCTGCGCGGCGCCGAGCGCGATATCGCGCGGCTGGCCGGTGGCACTGCCGGGCGTTTGCACATGGCGATCGAGTGCCACAGTTGCTTTCAGTGGCTGATGCCGACCATCGACCAGTTCCGCGATGCCTGGCCGGAAGTCGAACTGGACCTGGCCTCAGGGTTCTCCTTCGCCCCGCTGCCGGCGCTGGCCCGTGGCGATCTGGATCTGGTGGTAACCTCCGACCCGCTGGAACTGGCCGGGATCACTTACGTGCCGTTGTTCACCTATGAAGCGATGCTCGCGGTGGCCAACCAGCACCGTTTGGCGAGCAAGGCCTACATCGTCCCGGAAGATCTGCTCACGGAAACGCTGATCACCTACCCGGTGGAGCGTGATCGACTGGACATCTTCACCCGCTTCCTCGAACCGGCCGATATCGAACCGGCGCAGGTCCGCACGTCGGAACTGACAGTGATGATGATGCAATTAGTGGCCAGCGGTCGCGGCGTGTGTGGCATGCCCCACTGGGCGCTGCATGAGTACAGCTCACGGGGTTATGTGAAGGCCAAGCGGCTGGGCGAGAAAGGTTTGTTTGCGACGCTGTACGCCGGGATTCGCGCCGACATGCTAGATGCGCCGTACATGCGCGATTTCTTGCTGACGGCCAAGGACACATCGTTTTCGACACTCGACGGCGTCAGCGCCGTTCGCTGACACCCCACAGGGATTGTGGTGGATTTAGAGTTCTCGCCACATGTGGATTTTGTCGAAGTAGTCTTCGCCCACCCGCACCGCCAGCGGTTCGAGGCCAAACTGGATGAAGCCGCAACGCTGGTACAGGTTGAACGCGGCGTCATTGCCGGCGGTGACGGTCAGCTGGATCAACCTCAGACCTTTATGGTCCTGCGCTTCAGCCAGGGCGGCCTGCACCAGGTGATAACCGAACCCGCGTTGCCGGACCTTGCCCGACACGTACATGCCAAACAATGTCGCCTTGTGCCGGGCCTTTTCCCGAGGCTCGAAGGCCAAGCCGACGATGCCCACCAACTCACCGTTTTCGAACGCGCCGAACACCACGTCCAGCTTGCTGCTCAGGCGTGATTCCCACCAACTCAACGGCATCACGGCGCGTTCGCGCACGCTGGAGGTAAACGCCTGGGGATGCAGGTCATAGGCTTCGAGCATCAGCGCCCGATAATCCAGAGCATGACTGGCATCAAGCCGTTCAATCCACATGTTCAAGCCATCCGTCGTTGTTCCAGCATCAGTCGCACCGCCAGCGCCGACAGCACAAACCCCATGAAATAACGCTGCACCGCCAGCCAGCTCGGGTTGTTGACGAACCAGGAGGCGATGCCCGCGGCGAACAGCGCGATCAGCAGATTGACGCTGAAACTGACGCTGATCTGAGTCAGACCCAGCGTGATGCTTTGAGTGAACACCGAGCCATGCTCAGGCGTGATGAACTGCGGAAACACCGACAAATAAAACACGGCGATCTTCGGGTTCAGCGCACTGGTGAGAAAACCCATGGTGATCAGTTTGCGCAACGAGTCCGGCGGCAACTGTTGCGCTTCGAACGGTGAACGCGCACCCGGTTTGACGGCTTGCCAGGCCAACCATATCAGGTACAGCGCGCCAGCCCACTTCAGCACTTCGTAGGCCATCGGCACCGCCAGAAACACCGCAGTCAAACCGGCAGCGGCCGCGAACAGGTGCACGAAAAAACCCGCGACCACACCGAGCAACGAGGTCACACCTGCCTTACGCCCCTGGCAGATCGAACGGGAGATCAGGTAAATCATGTTCGGCCCCGGCGTCAGCACCATCAGCAATGCGGCAGCGGCGAAAATCAGCAAGTCTTGAAGCGGAATCATGGGCAGTCCTTGCTCTTATGAAATCAGCGTTAGGGAAATGATCAGGCGATCGTTAATGAGGTTCGATAAAACGGCAGGATCAGGTCCCGTGTCAATGGCGCCAGCGTGACATTGCCGTCGGTGGCCGGGTCGATCCAGCGCACCTCTTCAATCTCCGCCGCAGGCGATACGTCTGAATCGATGGTCAGCTGAAAGAGTTCGGCCTGGACGGTAAAACCCGGCTCATTGGCGGCCGGTGCCGAGAATTGCCCGAGATAAGTGGCGTGTACCGGATCGATGACCAGGCCCAACTCTTCTTCCAGTTCACGGGCCAGCGCGTGGACCGGTTGCTCATGGGCTTCGATCTTGCCCCCCGGCTGCATGAACGCTTTGGTGCCGCGCTTGCGAACCAACAGCGTGCGACCATCCGGGCCGATCAACAGGGCAGCGGCGATGCGGATGAGGCGGGGCGAAGCAGCGGATGAAAGGGTCATGGATCAGGATCGTCCTTGGGAAAAGGCGCAAGGATCACATGAGAGTCGGCGCCTCGTCACGCCGAAAAATCTCTGCAGACATCCGAAAATCCCCTGTGGGAGCGGGCTTGCTCGCGAAGGCGGCGGGCCAGTCAACATCAATATTGAATGAAAAACCGCTTTCGCGAGCAAGCCCGCTCCCACAGGGGTCAATGCTGAACCTGAAGCACTCAACTCGTCTCGAGAACCGCAACGTCTTCCGGCACCTTCACGAAAATGCTGTATTTCGCGCCTTCCATGGCTTCGAAGGCGATCAACTTCTCCACCAGCGGCCCATTCAACACCTTGCCGGCATTGAGCAGCAGCATGCCGTTGTCGGCATTGAGGTTGCGCGCCAGGATCATGCCCGCCACCAACTCGCGTGTGGTCAGCACCTTGATCGACGGATCGACCAGCGAGATGTCGCTCAAGTACGCGGCACACACCTGGATGAAATCCTCCACCAACTCGGGATCGTAGAGTCGCCCGGCATAGCTGCGGATGTAGACCAGCGCTTCATCGCTGTTCATCTGCCGCTCGAGGATCAGCCCGCGCTGCAACTCGATGAAATCCACCGCGAGTTTCAGCAACCGTGAGCCGAACGGAATCGCCTCGCCCCTGAGCCGGTCGGGGAAGCCGCTGCCATCCCAGCGCTCCTGATGATGAAGAATCAGACGGGCGGCATCCTTCATCGGCTCGAGCGTCATCAACAGCGACTCGCTCTGCTTGGGATAACCGCGATAGCGCTCCCGATCGCTGTGATGCAGCAGGTCCGCGGGCGCGGTTATCATGCTGTCGGTCCAGCTCAGCTTGCCGATGTTGTAGAGCGCCGCGGCCATGGTCAGGTCGCGACTGGTGCCCTCGTCCACGCCATGAAGTTTGCAGTAGACCCGCACCAGTTCGATGATCTGGCGGTTGGTCTGTTTGGCAGGGGGCAGGCGCAGGTTGGCCAGTAGCGAGAACACCTCGGTGCCGGTGACATAGCTGTGCTTGAGCTCTTCGTAGGCCAGGTCGAGCATGTCGGCGGTCTGCTGGAGTTCCGCAGTGCGGGAGGCGACATGTTTTTCCAGGGTGGCATTGAGCAGTTTCAATTTCTCGTTCTGATCCCACGTCTCCTGCACCAGGCGCAACCGTTCACGCTCGGAATGCTGATAGGTGAGCGATTGTCGCAACGTCAGCAGCATTTCCTCATCGTGCCAGGGCTTGCTGATATAACGATGAATCTGCCCTTCATTGATGGCTTTGATAATGGCCGACGGGTCGGCATAACCGGTCAGCATGATCCGGATGGTGTCGGGGTAGCGCTGCTGGATGTGAGCCAGTAGCGTCGCGCCGTCCATATTGGGCATGCGCGCATCGCTCATCACCAGGTCGATGGACTGTTGCCTCATGATCTCCAGCGCCTGGGCACCGCTGGTGGCCAGCAGCACCTCGTAGGGCTGGCCGCGTAACAGGCGACGCAGGCTGTTGAGGATTGACTCCTCATCATCGACCAGCAGCACCTTGGGTTTATCGTTCAAAGTCGTGGGGAGTTGCTCTTCCATGGCGTCACCTCAAGTGAAACGGGCACATCGTTGTGGCAGGCCCCGAGGCAAACATCCCCTATTGCCGGAGCCTGACCTACAGGCTAGATGATTTTCAGCCCGCCAACGGAAATGATTCAGCTCATTGAGTTGCGCGAAGTGCTGGACAGGCGACTATGCTCAGCTGACTCGGATCCAAATCTGTACGTTCGGCCAGGTGATCAGGGAAAGGAAGCCCCTTCTATGAGTACACCGCATCAAACTGCTGCCGGTACTGGCGTATGTCGATAAATACGCTGCTGGCACGGACCAACCGGCGGATTCTTATCGTCGATGACACAGCCTCGATTCATGCGGACTTCGCCAAGATCCTCAGTCCGCCATCGATCGATGACGACAGCCTGATCAGCGCCGAAAATGCCCTGTTCGGCACCCCTGCGGCGCTGTCGCTGCAAAGCTTCGTGCTCGACTCGGCGTTTCAGGGCCTCGAAGCCCTGGACAAGGTCGAGACGGCGCTGGCCAATGACATGCCCTATGCGATGGCCTTCATCGACATGCGCATGCCGCCGGGCTGGGACGGGCTGGAAACCATCGAACGGCTGTGGCAGGTCGATCCCAAGCTGCAAGTGGCGCTTTGCACCGCCTATTCCGACTATTCCTGGGAAGACATCGACGAACGCCTGGAACTGGGCGATCGCCTGCTGATTCTGAAAAAACCCTTCGATGCCATCGAAATCCGCCAGATGGCCAGCGCATTGACGGCCAAGTGGCAAATGACCGAAGACGCAGAGCTGAAGATGTCGCTGCTCGAACAGGCGGTCGAAGAACGCACCCGAGAGCTGTCCGACGCCAACATCATCGTGCAGAACAGCCCCACCATTCTGTATCGGTTGCGCGGCGAGCCGTCGTTTCCGTTGATGTATATCTCGCACAACATCACCAAATACGGTCATGTCGCGGCGAAACTGGTCGCCTCGGCCAACTGGGCCCAGGAACTGATCCATCCCGACGACCAATCGAAGGTCGACACCGCCATGGCCCGGGTGCTGGACCGTCATGCGGCGGGCGCTTCCATCGAATTCCGTATGCGCACTGGCGAAGGAGCCTGGCGCTGGGTCGAAAACCGCTACATCCCGGTGCGCGACGATGAAGGCCGTTTGCTGGAAGTCGAAGGCATCATCATCGACATCACTGAACGCAAACTGGCCGAAGAGAAAATCGCCCTGCTGGCCCGCACCGACGGGCTGACCGGGCTGGCCAACCGTGCGACGCTGATCGAGCGGTTGCACCAGGCATTCGCCTCTGCGCGTCGGGGGGCGGCACCGTTCGCCATGTTTTACCTGGACCTGGATCACTTCAAACGCATCAACGATACCCTCGGCCATCCGGTGGGCGACCTGTTGCTGCAAGAGGTTTCCCGCCGGATCAAGGACTGCGTGCGCGAAAACGATGTGGTTGCCCGCCTCGGCGGTGACGAGTTCGCGATCTTGCAGCTGGAGGTCGGTGACCCGACCCAATCCGCAGCCCTGGCCGCCAAGATCCGCGATACGTTGGTACTGCCCTACTCCCTGGCCGGCAATGATGTGCGGGTCTCGGTGAGTATCGGCATCAGCAGCTGTACCCCGGAAAGCACCAGCGCCGACGGTCTGCTGACCCAGGCCGATATGGCGCTGTATCGCTCCAAGGAAAAGGGCCGTAACCAGTACCACTTCCATTCCGAGGAGATCAATCAGGAGGTGGTCGAACGCATGACCATCGCCAGCGACTTGAGAGCGGCCATCGAACACCAGGAACTCGAACTGCATTACTGGCCGGAAGTGGACCTGAGCAGCGGCAAAATCCTCGGCATGGAAGCTCAAGTCAGCTGGAACCACCCTGAGCGCGGTTTACTGGAAGCCCCGGCGTTCCTGCCCGCCGCGGAAAAAACCGGCACCATCGTCGCACTCGGTCACTGGGTGCTGGATCGAGCCTGCCAGCAAATGCGCCAATGGCGTGACGAAGGCATGGCGCCGCCGGTGATTGCGATCAAGCTGTCCCTGGCCCAACTCAAGAGTGGTCCCGAACTGATCTATGACGTGCTGCGCACCACTGCGCGCTGGGAACTCTGCCCCTGGGACCTGCGCTTCGACGTCACCGAAGCGACGCTGGCCCAGACCAAATGGACCCACAACGATGTGCTGCCGCGCCTGCGTGAGCTGGGGGTGAAGATCGCCATCGACGACTTCGGCACCGAGTATTCCTCGTTCGACTACCTCAAGACCTACCAGGTCAATCACCTGAAACTCGCGCAGGCCTTCATCGACACCGCCGCCCGCGATCCGGCCAGCGCGAATACCCTGCGCGCCATCATCAACTTCGCCCGTGACGTCGGGATCGGCATCATTGCCGAGGGCGTCGAAACCCAGGAGCAGCGCAGCTCGCTGATGGCCACCGGTTCACCGATGAACGCCCAGGGTTACTTCTTCAGCAAAGCGGTCAGCAGCCAGCAGGCCGCCGAACTGCTGAAGGCCGGCAGCATCGTGCCCCCGAATCATGACATCGGGCCGATCCAGGACAACCCGCCACGCGCCAGGGAGGACAAAGGATGAAAACACCTTTCGTGCGGACCAACCGGCGCATCCTGATCATCGACGACACACCCTCGATTCATGAGGATTTTCGCAAGATCCTCGGCCCTGAGATTGAATGTGAACAGACCCTGACCGGCGCTGAAGAAGCCCTGTTCGGCACCGTGCAGCTTGATCGGCTGACATTCCAGCTTGACTCGGCCTACCAGGGCCGGGAAGCCCTCGAACTGGTCACGCGCGCACGGGCCGAAGGTCGCCCCTATGCCATGGCGTTCACCGACATGCGCATGCCACCGGGCTGGGACGGCCTGGAAACCATCGAACAACTGTGGAAGGCCGATCCTCACCTGCAAATCGCGTTGTGCACGGCTTTTTCCGATTACACCTGGGAAGACATGGCCGAACGGCTGGAGTTCGGTGACCAGTTGCTGGTGCTGAAAAAACCTTTCGACAGCCTGGAAATCCGCCAGATGGCCAGTGCCCTGACGTGGAAATGGCAGATGGCGCAGGACGCGGCAATGAAGGTCCTGAACCTGGAGCAAACCATCGAGGCACGGGTCCACGAATTGCTCAAGGTGTCGCACCTGTTGCAGTACGACGTACTGACCGAACTGCCCAACAGCACCTTGCTCGGTGACCGGTTGAACCAGTCCCTGGCCCTGTCCCGGCGTCATGACAAGCAACTGGCCGTGATGTTTCTGGGCCTCGATCGCTTCAAGCGCATCAACAATGCCCTGGGCCATCCGGCCGGGGACGAAATGCTTAAACAGGTCGGGCGCAATCTGGTGGCGACGGTGCGCGAGTCCGACTCGGTGTTCCGCTATGGCTCCGATGAATTCGTGGTGATCCTCGCCGACGTCCGCCATCCCCAGCAGACCAAGGGCATCGCCGAAAAACTCTTGAACGCCATCCGCGCGCCCCAGCACATCGCCGGCCATGACCTGAGCGTCACCGCCAGCCTGGGCATCAGCATTTACCCGGACGACGGCTTCGATGCCATCGCGCTGATCAAGAAAGCCGAAACCGCGATGCGCAACGTCAAGGAAAACGGCCCGAACGATTTCAGTTTTTTCATCGACGAGATGAACCAGCGCGCCCGGGATCAGCAAAGCATCGAGAGCGGCATTCGCCTGGCACTGGAACGCAACGAATTTGTCCTGCATTACCAGCCCAAACTGGACCTGGGCAGTGGCCAGGTGGTCGGGGCCGAGGCGTTGATTCGCTGGCAAAAACCGGGGCACGGCCTGGTCTACCCCTCGGATTTCATCAGTGTGGCCGAAGACAGCGGTTTGATCGTGCCGTTGAGCAAGTGGGTGCTGGCCGAGGCGTGCCGACAAGCCTGCGCCTGGCAGGCCGCGGGGCTGCCGAAGATCTGTATGTCGGTGAACATGTCGGCCATCGATTTCCGTCAGCGGGACTTTGTCGACGGCATCGAACAGACACTCAAACAAACGGGTCTGGAACCGGCCTTGCTGGAGCTCGAGATCACCGAAGGCGTGTTGATGCAGAACGTCGAAACCACGGTGAACGCTCTGACCCGGCTCAAGGTGATGGGCGTGCGACTGGCCATCGATGACTTCGGTACCGGTTATTCCAGCCTGAGCTACTTGAGGCGTTTTCCCATCGACGTGCTGAAAATCGACCAGTCGTTCATTCGCGGTTTAAGCAGCGACAGCAACGACGCCGCGCTGGTCAGCGCCATCATCAGCCTGGGCCGGAGCCTCAAGCTGACCATCATTGCCGAAGGAGTGGAAACCCTCGAACAACTGGATTTCCTCAAGGCCCATCAATGCGAGGAAGGCCAGGGTTTCTACTTCAGCAAAGCCGTGGAGCCGGACGCCTTCGTCCGGTATCTGGGGTCGGTGAAGCCCTCTTCATCCGCAGCCACGTGAACGATGCGCAACGACACACAGGCCCCCAAGCCAAGGAATCATCAGATGTCGCCTTCCTTTCACCGTCTGCTATTGGCGCCGTTGTTCGGGCTCTGCCTGACCGCTGGCGCCGCGCCGCTGGATGAACCGCTCAAACCGCTGCCGGCGGTGCCCCAGCATAATCCGCTGAAGGTCGAGCTCGGTCGCCAGCTGTTCAACGAGACACGCTTGTCGGTTAACGGCAGTCTGTCCTGCGCCAGTTGCCATCGACTGGAAAGCGGCGGTGCCGACAACAAGGCGTTCTCCATCGGTTTCGCCGGCTTGCCGTTGACGATCAACACCCCCAGCGTGTTCAACTCCAGCCTGAATTTCCGGCAATTCTGGAACGGCCGCGCCGACACACTGGAAACCCAAATCCACGAAGTGGTGCAAAGCCCCAGCGAAATGGGCAGCAACTGGGTACACGTGATGGAAGTGCTGTCCGCTGACCCGGCTTATAAGACCTCGTTCAGTAACGCCTACCCCGACGGCGTGACCATGAACAATGCGCAAAATGCTCTGGCCACCTACGAACGCACGCTGATCAGTGCCAACTCGCGCTTCGACCAATACCTGATGGGCGATACCGACATTCTCAGCAGAGACGAAAAGTACGGTTACCAACGTTTTAAAGACTACGGCTGCATCGCCTGCCACCAAGGGGTGAACATCGGCGGCAACATGTTCCAGAAGTTCGGGGTCATGGGCGACTACTTCAAGACTCGGGGCAACCCCACCGAAGCCGACCTGGGCCGTTATCTGGTCACCAAGGACGAAGAGGACCGCAACGTGTTCAAGGTCCCGAGCCTGCGCAACGTCGCCGTGACCGCGCCGTACTTTCACGACGGCTCGGCCAAAACCCTCGAAGAGGCGGTGGATGTGATGTTCAAGTTCCAGCTCGGTCGTATTCCCTCTGCCGACGACAAGACGCTGATCATCAAATTCCTCAATACCCTGACCGGTGAATGGGGAGGCAAGCCCTTATGAGAACGTCCAACCGCCGCAACCTGGCGTTGCTCGGCGTCGTGGCCCTGATGCTGGCTTCGGTGCTGCTGTTCCTGTATCTCAAGTCCAGCTCGAACCAGACGACGACCTACACCGAATCCCGGGACTTGATCGGCCGGATCAAGCAGCTGAACGCACAATGGGAAACCGAGATCCTCAAGGCCAGGGTCGCCATCAGTCATAACTACGATCCGTTGGTCTCACCACTGACCGAGATAACGAACCTTTGGGAGCGGTTCGACACCATGGAGTCGAAGCATGGCCGCAACGACTCGCCCATATGGCGCGCCAGCCATGATGCGTACCTGACCGCCATGCAGGAAAAGACCCGCTTGGTGGAGCAGTTCAAGTCTCACAACGCCGTGCTGCGCAACTCGCTGGCGTTCCTGCCCACCGCCGAGGACGACATACAGGAACAACTGGCCCGGTTGGGGGATGCCGACAAACTGCAACTTCAGAACGCCGCCACCGACACGTATGACTTGCTGCTCAGCAGCCTGGAGTTCGCCCAGGTCACCTCCGACGACAAGGCGGCCGACATCCTGTTGGGGCTGAACAAACTGGGGGTGAACAAACAGCGTCTACCTGAACAGTTCCACAGTCCGATCGATATTCTGAGCAACCATATTTCACTGATCCTGCGCGAGCAGCCGGTGGTCAATCGCTTGTTGGAAAACATCGAAGCCGTTCCCGTGGCCGAACGCCTGGACGACATTACCAACCTGCTGAACACTGACCAGCAGCGGACCGACACGGTCGATCAGCGTTATCACTTCTACATGCTGGTGTTTTCCGTACTGTTGGTGCTGTTGCTGGTGTACCTGGCGATTCACCTGATGCGCAGTTTCACGGTGATCAATCGCGTCAATAAAGCCCTGAAAACCGCCAATGAGGATCTCGAGCTGCGGGTCGAAGAGCGCACCCGCGAACTCAAGGATACCCAGAGCGAACTGCTCGACACCGCGCGTCAGGCTGGCATGGCCGAGATCGCCACCAATGTGCTGCACAACGTCGGCAACGTGCTCAACAGCGTGAACATTTCGGCCGACCTGGTGACCCGCAAACTGCGCGCCAGCAAAGCGCAGGGCCTGGGTAAGGCCATGCAGCTGATCAACGAACATCCAGGTGACCTCGGCACCTTTCTGACCGAGGACGCGAAAGGCAAGTTGCTACCGGGTTACCTGAATCAACTGGTGGACGCGATAGCCCTGGAACAACAAGGCATGACCGAAGAACTGGCCCAACTGACCAAAAGCGTGGACCACATCAAGGACATCGTCGCCACCCAGCAGTCCTACGCGGGCGCCAACAACCTGATGGAACCGCTGCACATCAGCGAATTGCTGGAGGACGCCCTGCGCATGAATTCTGGCGCCCTGACCCGACACCACGTCACGGTGGTCAAGGAGTACAGCGATGTGCCGCGAGTCATGGGCGACAAGCACCGGTTGCTGCTGATCCTGATCAACCTGATCAGCAACGCCAAATACGCCATGTCCGACCTCAGCAATCGCCCGCGGCAAATGACCCTGGGGGTCAAAATCGTCGAAGACAAGACCCTGCAAGTCAGCGTCAAGGACGACGGCGAAGGCATCGCCGAGGAAAACATGACGCGCATCTTTGCCCACGGGTTTACCACCCGCAAGGAAGGTCATGGCTTCGGCCTGCACAGCTGCGCCCTGGCCGCCATCGAAATGAACGGCCACCTCACCGCCCATAGCGACGGACCGGGCAAGGGCGCGCTGTTCACGTTGCAGATCCCGCTGAAAACCGTACCGGAGGAAGCATGAGCGAGCTTTCGAACCGACGCATTCTGCTGATCGATGACACCCCGTCCATTCATGTGGATTTCCGCAAGATCCTCACACCCACGCCCACGCCGGCGCAGACCGTCGAACTGGACGAGATGGAGGCCGCGCTGTTTGGCAGCGAAGTGAAATCAACCCGTGCACTGTTCGAGCTGGACTCGGCCTATGGCGGCCAGGAAGGCCTGGGCAAACTGAACGAAGCCTTGCAGGAAAACCGCCCCTACGCCCTGGCCTTCGTCGACATGCGCATGCCCGAGGGCTGGGACGGTGCGCAGACCATCGAACATTTGTGGCAGGCCGACCCGAGCCTGCAAGTGGTGGTGTGCACCGCCTATTCCGACTATTCCTGGGATGAACTGCTCGATCGATTGCAGGCCCATGACCGGCTGCTGATCCTGAAAAAGCCGTTCGACAATATCGAAGTCCAGCAGATGGCCAACACCCTGCTGACCAAATGGGACATGACCAAACGGGCCAGCGTGCAAATGGACCATTTAGGGCAAATGGTCGAGCGCCGAACCCGGCAGCTCACAGAAACCAGCGTTGAGTTGCAGCGGGAAATCGACGAACGCAAACAGCTGGAAACCCAATTGGTGCAATCGGAAAAACTCGCCTCATTGGGCCAATTGGCGGCGGGCGTCGCTCATGAAATCAACAACCCCATCGGCTTTATTTCCTCCAACCTCGGCACCCTGGATGGCTACTTCAAGCAGCTGCAGGAAATGCTCGACGCCTATCGGGATGCGGAAGAGGCGATCGGCTCCAGCGAGCTCATCGAGCGTTTGAACCAACTGCGAGAACGGGTCGAGCTGGAGTTCCTGCGCGAGGACATTCCACTGCTGATCAAGGAATCCAAGGACGGCATCAACCGGGTCGGGCAGATCGTCAAGGACCTGAAGGACTTCTCCCGGGTGGACTCCAATCAGGAATGGCAGTGGGCCAATCTGCAACAGGGCATCGAATCGACCTTGAACATTGTCGCCAATGAACTCAAGTACAAGGCCGATGTACTCAAGGAATATCAGGTCCTGCCCGACATCGAATGCCTGCCTTCGCAAATCAATCAGGTGATCATGAACCTGATCGTCAACGCCTCTCAGGCCATCGGCCCGGAGCGCGGCACCATCACCTTGCGCACCGGGCTTGAAGCGGAAACGGTGTGGATCGAAGTCGCAGACACCGGCTCCGGCATTGCGCCGGACAGCCTGCAGAAAATCTTCGACCCGTTCTTCACCACCAAACCGGTGGGCCAGGGGACGGGGCTGGGGTTGTCCCTGTCCTATGGCATCGTGAAAAAGCATCGGGGAGATATTACGGTGCGCAGTGAAGTTGGCGCGGGGACCACCTTCAGGGTTGAGCTACCGGTGCACCAAACAAAACCAACCGCTTGAACACAATTCTAACTGTGGGAGCGGGCTTGCTCGCGAAGGGGCCATGTCAGTCAACATTGATAGTGACTGACACACCGCCTTCGCGAGCAAGCCCGCTCCCACAGGTTCTTTAGCAGTCAGGCAATTATGTGGCTTCCTGGAAATCCATCTCCGGTGGCTGACGACGGAAGCCGCCGGTCAACACCGCCAGGTACACCACGCCAATCGCCAGCCAGCTCAGGCCCAGATAGATCGCCAGGTGATCGAGGCTGACCATCAGCCACAAATCCGCCGCCAGGCCGATAAACGGGAACAGCAGGAACAACACGAATTCACGCAGCCCTTTGCTCTCACCGCCGATCCAGTAGTGAAAGATCACCGACAGGTTCACCAGACTGAACGCCAGGAACGCGCCGAAGTTGATGAACGAGGTCGAGGTGGTGACGTCCAGCTTCAGCGCCAGCAAGGCGACCACGGCGCACAGCAGGATGCTGTTGATCGGCGTGCCAAAGCGTTCATGCAAGGTGCCGAAAAACGATTTTGGCAGCACGCCATCACGGCCCATGGCGAACAACAGCCGCGAGCCGCTGGCCTGCGCCGACAAGCCCGACGCGAACTGGCCGACGATCAGACCGATCAGAAAGATCGACACGAACAGGTCACCACCAATGTTGCGGGCAATTTCATAGGCCGCCGAGTCGACACTGTCGAACTGGAACGACGGATGCGCGATCTGCACGAAGTACGACACACCGACAAAGATCAGCCCGCCGATCAGGGTGATCAGCATGATCGCTCGCGGGATGGTGCGGCGCGGGTCGCGGGTTTCTTCGGTCAGGGTACTGACCGCGTCAAACCCCAGGAATGAGTAACAGGCGATGGCTGCGCCGCTCATGATCAGCGGCATCTGCATGTCACCGTTGAAGAACGGTTTGACCGACCACAACGGCGTGCTCGCATCACCACTGACGTAATGAACGCACAGCGCAACGAAGGCGATCAGCACCAGGAACTGCACCAGCATCAGTAACGCGTTAATGCCGTTGGCCAGTTTCAGACCGACGATGTTAATCGCACTGGTGATGCCGATGAACGCCAGCACCCAGATCCACTGCGGCACGGCCGGGAAGGCGGAGTGGAGATAAGCCGCGCCGATCAGCCAGATCGCCATCGGCAGGAACAGGTAGTCGAGCAGCACGGCCCAACCGGCGATGAAGCCGAGTTTCGGGCTGATCGCCTTGCGTACATAGCTATAGGCCGAGCCAGCGACGGGAAACGCCGAGGCCATTCGACCGTAACTCATCGCGGTGAAAAACATCGCCACCAGCGCCGCCAGGTACGCGGCCGGGACCATGCCGGCGGTGGATTGAGCGAGGATGCCAAAGGTGCCGAGCACGATGATCGGCGTCATGTAGGCGATGCCGAACAGCACCACCGAACCCAATGACAGGGTGCGTTGCAAACGAGCCATGAGCGACTACTCCGAATTTATTAGATTTATGGCAGAGCCGAGTTCGGCAAAAATTTACGTCTACTTCAAAAGCCACCCCTCACCCCAACCCTCTCCCCAAAGGGGAGACGGGGAAAGGGGGCAGATCTCCATGCTTTTCAAATCCTGAGTTCGACTCGGTTATTCAGGTCGATGTAGAGCTTTGCATCACCTCGGTCAGTCCCCTCTACCTTCGGGAGAGGGTTAGGGTGAGGGCTTGGTTCAACGCTCAGGAATCAATAACTCCCGAACACCGCCGACCTGCTCCACCACTTCCCCCGGCAACCGCAGCCGCTGATCATCCAGATACCGATAATCCTGCCGCGCCGCCGTCAGCTGATTCAGGTCCAGCTCAACCGCAAACTGTCCTTCCTCGCGCCCGGCCTCGAACAACAAAGTCCCCAGCGGATCCACCAGCGCACTGCCACCCGCAAACACCAACCCGCCATCGCCCTCTTCCACCCGGTTGACCATCAGCGCAAACGCCTGGTTTTCCTGGGCACGGGCCATGATCGCGGTGCGGTGAGTCGGGCCGTAAGGGTCCATGTTGCCGTTGGTGACGATCAGCAGTTCGGCCCCCAATTGCGCCAGGGCCCGGGCGGTTTCCGGGAACTCGATGTCGTAACAAACCAGCAGGCCGACCCGCACACCGTTCCATTCACACGTGGCGTAACGGTCTCCGGCCTCGAACACACCGCGATCCGACGCCCACAGGTGCGTCTTGCGATATTTCAGGGCGATGCCTTCGGGGGTGATCAGCAGCGTGGTGTTGTAGAAGCGGCCGTTGTCGTTCTCGGCCATGCCAATCACCACGGCGATGTTGTGTTCACGGGCCGCGGCCAGCACCGCGCTGACGGTCGGACCGTCCAGCGGTTCGGCGGTTTCGGCCAGCGCCTCGAGGGACGGAAAGCCCATCAGGTGGGTTTCGGGAAATACGATCAGCTGCGTATCGGCAGCACAGGCAGCCATCGCCGTCAGAGCGCGTTCGAGGTTATAAGCCGTGTCGTTGTCACGGCCCGCCAACTGGGCGAGTTCGACTTTCATGGGTATTCCTTGTTCTTGACCAGGCTGGCAGAAAGATTGCCCGGTCGGTGTCTGTGCGCCAGTATGCGCAGCAAGCCACCGGCCCGAAATCACGCCGCTGGGGTAACCCGATAGGGGTAGAGGCATGACACTCTCGTTAGACGACATCGCGTGGCACCGCTCGGTCGGGCAACTGATCGACGCCTTGGACAAGCCCAATTTCTGGACGCAGCTGGTACGGTTGCTGGATCAGTACGTGACCTTCGACAGCTGGGTGGCGCTGCTTTTCAGCGCCGATCAGCACCCGCTAGTGTTCGCCGAATGCCCGGGCGCGGACGGCAGTCCTGATCAGTTATTCCAGGACTATCTGCGCGGTTTGTATTTGCTCGATCCGTTCTACATCGCCTGTCGCGAGCAGTCGCGCACCGGGCTTTATCGCCTGTCGGAAGTGGCGCCGGAGCATTTCGAGCTGACCGAGTATTACCAGCGCTACTTTCGTCTGAATGTGGTGGCCGATGAAATCCAGTTCAATTGCCAACTCGAAGGCGACCGAACACTGTGCCTGTCACTGGGCAGCAAGCAGCGTTTCAGCGGCCAGCAGATTGCCTTGCTGTCGCTGATCCAGCCTTGGGTACTCGGCCTGTTGCGCCAGCGCCTGCCCTACGAAATCAACGAAGTCGTGGCCCTCGCGCCAGCACCGCCGAAAGCCGACTGGCGCGTGCAGCTGGAAGCGTCGGTGCAACAACTCAAAGGCGCGCAATTGACCGCCCGGGAACTGGACGTCGGGCGCTTGATGCTCAGCGGTTGCTCCAGTAAAGAAATCGCCCGTAAGCTGGAAATCTCTGTCGAAACCGTGAAAGTCCATAAGAAACACATGTACAGCAAACTGGGGATCAAATCCCAGTCCGAGCTGTTTTCGATTTTTCTCCAGGCACAAAATGCCTGATTGCCCCACCGAGTCCGAACCCAAGGAAACCGTATGAGCCTGTCACTCCTGAGCCGCTACGCCTTCTTTGCCGTCTGTGTGATGTTCACCCTTGCCAGTCTGCCCTTCCTGGAGCACGACTGGCTCTGGCCCATCACCGCCGTCACCGGCATTCTCAGCCTCGTGGGCCTGTTCGATCTGCTGCAAAGCCCTCACGCCGTGCGCCGTAATTACCCGATCCTCGGCAACATCCGCTATCTGGTAGAGGGTATTCGCCCGGAAATCCGCCAATACCTGCTCGAGTCCGACAGCGACGCCCTGCCCTTCTCCCGGGCCCAGCGTTCGCTGGTCTATTCACGGGCCAAGAACGAAAGCGCCGACAAACCCTTTGGCACGTTGATCGATGTGTATCAGTCGGGTTTCGAGTTCATCGGCCACTCCATGCGCCCGGCGCCGTTGAGCGACCCGAGCAGTTTCCGGGTAACGGTCGGCGGCCCACAGTGCACGCAGCCGTACTCGGCGTCGGTGTTCAACATCTCGGCCATGAGCTTTGGCTCCCTCAGCGCCAACGCCATTCGCGCGTTGAACCAGGGGGCGAAACTCGGCAACTTCGCCCACGACACCGGCGAAGGCAGCATCAGCGCCTATCACCGGGAAAACGGCGGCGACCTGACCTGGGAACTCGGCAGCGGCTACTTCGGCTGTCGCACCGCCGACGGTCGCTTCGACCCGGAACGCTTCGCCGCACAAGCGCAGACACCCCAAGTGCGGATGATCGAAATCAAGATGAGCCAAGGCGCCAAGCCTGGTCATGGAGGGATTCTGCCCAAGCACAAGGTCACCAAGGAAATCGCCGAAACCCGCGGCATCCTGATGGGCGAAGATTGCATCTCGCCGTCGCGACACAGCGCGTTTTCCACACCGATTGAACTGATGCACTTCATCCAGCAGTTGCGCGAACTGTCCGGCGGTAAACCGGTGGGTTTCAAGTTCTGCCTGGGCCACCCGTGGGAATTCATGGGCATCGCCAAGGCCATGCTGGAAACCGGCATCCTCCCCGACTTCATCGTGGTGGATGGCAAGGAAGGTGGCACCGGCGCCGCGCCCGTAGAGTTCACCGACCACATTGGCGTGCCGATGCGCGAAGGCCTGTTGTTCGTGCACAACACGCTGGTCGGCCTGAACCTGCGAGACAAAATCAAACTCGGCGCCAGCGGCAAGATCGTCAGCGCCTTCGACATTGCCAGCGTCCTGGCCATCGGCGCCGACTGGGCCAACTCGGCACGCGGCTTCATGTTCGCCATCGGCTGCATCCAGTCGCAAAGCTGCCACACCAACAAATGCCCGACCGGCGTCGCCACCCAGGACACCCTGCGACAACGCGCACTCGTCGTCCCGGACAAGGCCCAACGCGTCTTCAACTTCCACCGCAACACGCTCAAGGCCCTGGCCGAAATGCTCGCCGCTGCCGGGTTGGAACATCCTTCGCAGCTATCGGCCAAACACCTGGTACGGCGCATGTCGGCGACCGAGATCAAACTGTTCTCGCAACTGCATGTGTTCTTGAAACCGGGGGAGTTGCTGACCGGTGAAGTCAGCGGCGAGTTTTACTCACGGATGTGGCAGATGGCGCGGGCGGATAGTTTTGAGCCGAATGAGGTCGTAGCGGCCTGAACCCGACGCCCCCTCATCGCGCTTCACCAGTGCAGCGTCTTAATCGGCGCTGGCTCTTTCATGACAATAAAACCGTAATCGCCGAGCAGATAAATCCGGTAGTACTGGCTCTCCAGCACCGGTGGATAACCCTGATAACCCACTCTCGTCGCGTTACGTCGTTCCTTCTCCGCAACAACGTTAGTGATGCCCACTTTCGGCAGGTTCTCGGCCAGCATGTAGAAGTCGATGTTCAGCAGATAGTGCAACACCGGCATCTGCTTGAACGAGCCCGCCGCCCCCCGCAGCCAGTGATCGGAATAGGTCACGGACATGTAAATGCGCTTGGCCTCGAGCAGCTGTCGATTCGACGCAATGTCCTGCTCAAGACTTAACAACGCGCTGGCCGCGAAGGCTTTCTGCACCGTCAACACGCGCCCATAGGCGTACGACAGCGAAAGCATCGCCAGCAGTGGAACCATCAACAACAGCGGCAGCCGCTCGTGGATTCGTGCCAGCGCCAGATGGCTCAAATAGAACAACAGCACCAACAGAACCGCAAAGCCCATCAGGGTCCTGGCGCCTTCATTGAAGTCCCGGAAAAACAGCGCAACACCCGACACCAGCAGCGTCACAACCGGCAATGTCAGTAAACACACCAGGCCGATCAGGATTTTCTTCAGCCCTGTGTCCTGACGTTCCAGCACGTTCAGCCCCAGCCGGACACTGCCGGCAATGGCACACAGCAGCAGTGCGGTGAACACCCAGGCAAATCCGCCGTGAAACAACAGCACGACTTTTTCCAGCACTCGGGCGATATTGATTTGAAGTTGCAGCAGGGGCTGCGCCGTCCAGTTCAACAACAAAGTGCGATTTCCATTCATGAACGGGTAAGCACTGACGCTGTAAATCAACCAGCCCAGGATGGCCTGCGATATTTTCCAGCCGATCAACTCGCACCACTTCGGCCAGGCCAGTTTGTCATTGGCGCCCCTGAGTACCTCCAGGCAACACAACCCGAGAAATACATTGAAGCTCACCTGATACAGTCCTATCGCCAAGGCAACCAGGAAGGACGGCACCAGCCACTGCTGAATGCGCGAGGGGGAACGAAAGGTGATCGCGTAGATGACCGCCACCACGCTCAAAGCCATGGCGGGGCCGTCGTATTGATAGGACAGGTTTTGCAAAAAGAACGGGTTGTACCAGAGCGGTAGCATCACCAGACAGCAGGCAATCGTCGGTTGCGGGTAGTAATGAAACGTCAAACTCGTCAACGCTGCGGCCATGGCCAGCGTGGCGATCAACAGCGGCAGCGGAAAGATGTTCGGCGCGGCATTGCTGAAGGTCAGCAGGTTGTAGAACAGCTCGGTGAATAACCGTCCCTGCTCCGCCCAGGCCGAACCGGCCGCGGCTGACAGGGATCGCCAGTTGTCGTCGATATATGGATAGTCCGCGAGGATCAACGGCACCACATACACAAAGGTCGCCAACAGAAAAAACAGCCAGACCTGCCGACGCCCGAGTTCCTTGCTGAAAAAGTCGCTGAACCTGCCCATGCTAAATCCCGAGCCGGTCTTTGCCGCCGACGATGTCTTTCACCACATAGCGTGGCCGATGCTTGGCCTCGATGTAGATGCGGCCGACGTACTCACCGAGGATGCCGATGCCGATCAGCTGCACGCCGCCGAGAAACAGAATCGCGGTCATCAACGACGGGTAACCGGGGACGCTGTTGCCGAAGAAAATCTTGTCCAGCACCATGTACACCGCGTAGAGCACTGCGAAAATCGAAATGCCGCCGCCGACATAAGTCCATAAGCGCAACGGCACCGTGCTGAAGGAGGTCACACCTTCCAGCGCCAGGTTCCAGAGTTTCCAGCCATTGAACTTGCTGGTGCCCGCCGCTCGCTCGGCTCGTTCGTATTCCACCACCACGGTGTTGAACCCGGCCCATGACAGCACACCTTTCATGAACAACTGGTGCTCGGGAAGCGCGCGAATCACGTCGACCACCTTGCGATCCATCAGCCGGAAATCCCCGACGTTTTCTTCGATCCGGGTGTAAGCGATACGGTTCAGCACACGATAGAACAGCGACGCGCTGTGGCGTTTCAGGTAACTGTCGGCGGTGCGATCCCGGCGCTTGGCGAGCACCACATCCGCGCCTTTTTGCCATTGCTCGATCAACCGCGGGATGACGCTGATCGGGTCCTGCAAATCGACATCCATGGGAATCACCGCATCGCCGGTGGCATATTCCAGGCCGGCGAACAACGCCGGCTCCTTGCCGAAGTTGCGTGAGAAGTTGATCAGCAAGACCTGTTCATCGGCCTGCGCCAAGGCCTTGACCTCTTCAGCCGTCCGGTCGGAACTGCCATCGTTGATGAACACGATCTCGACCTCTGCCTGGTCGAGCTTCAACTCGCGACGCACGGCCTGATAAAACAGGCTGATCGCCTGTTCTTCATTGAATACCGGAACGATCAACGAGACTTTCATGCGTTTCGCTCGCGAAAGACCACGTACTTTGAAAACAGAAAGCCAAGCACCAGGCTCAATGCCGAAAAGATAGCCACCGTAAGCAGGCCGTGAAGTCTCCACACGTCGCCTGCATGGCCGACGCCCAAACTCAGCGCCCCCATGGCTCCCAAGAATAGAAGATAACCGCCGACTGACGCCTTGGCATCGAAGGTGTACAGCGCGTTCATGTAGAAGGAAAACGAGGCGGCAACGCAGAAGGCTGCCAGGTTGCTGACAGCCTGACTGAGGCCGGCCCCCACGCTCAGCAGAAAGAAGATTTGCCAGTGGATCAGGGTGTTGGCGACCCCGACCACCGTGTAGCTGGAAAATCCTTTCCACAAAAGTTTCATGGTGACCCTCCTGTTTCACGTCATAAAACTTTGAACTTGTCTACTGTCAGAAATCACAGGTCCGACCGCCTTTCAGACCAGCGGTCAGGGCTTGCCTCAACGCCGGGAGACATCCCGAAATACCCCGGTTTTGCAATTACCTGCGAATCACGCCACCCTGCGCGCCGCCGTTGTGCGGCGCGCAACCTTTGGCGCCTTCGGCTACTCCTTATTCTCAACACCCGTTCACGAGCCCGCCGTCATGACGTTTGAGCGCGATCACCGAATCGACTTTTTTCGCGGCCTGGCACTGATCTTCATTTTTTGGGATCACGTGCCTCACAACCCCCTTGGCCAAATCACCCTGCGCAATGTCGGCTTCAGCGATGCCGCAGAAATATTCGTGTTTCTCGCCGGCTACGCGGCCGTTCTGGCCTACGGCAAAATCCTTGCGCGCGATGGTTACCTGATCGCCTGCGTGAAGATTCTGCGGCGCGCCTGGGTGCTCTACGTGGTCCATATTTTCCTGTTGGCGATGCTGATGGGCATCGTGTTCTTCGCCAACAGTCATGTGGAAACCCGCGATCTGGTGGAGGAAATGGGCCTGCATCACTTCATCACCAACCCCCAGCAAGCGTTGACGGATGAGTTGCTGCTGCGCTTCAAGCCGAACCTTATGGACCCGCTGCCGTTGTACATCGTGCTGCTGGCGGGATTGCCACTGGTCCTGCCGTTGCTGGTGCGCAAGCCGTGGGCGGTCGTAGCGGTGTCATTGGCGGTCTACCTGCTGGCACCGAAGTTTGGCTGGAACCTTGCGGCAATCAAGGACGGTGTGTGGTACTTCAACCCCGTCACCTGGCAACTGCTGTTTATCCTCGGCGGCTTTGCGGCGATTCACGGGCTGCGGCCACGGTTGCCCGACGCTCGCCCGCTGTTGCGCCAGCCCTTGTTTGTCAGCGCGGCGGTGTACGTGGTGGTGGCCGGCGTGATTACTGTCTCCTGGCGCTGGCCGGAAATACACGATGCCCTGATGCCGGCCAGCCTGAGCAACCTGCTGTACCCGATCAGCAAGACCGATCTGTCGCCGGTCCGTCTGCTGCACTTCCTGGCGCTGGCCTATGTCACCGCCAGGCTCTTGCCCGGCAACGGCTGGACGCAAAACTGGCTGGCGCAGCAATGCTGCCGAATGGGGCGCTACTCACTGGAAGTTTTCTGCCTCGGCGTGCTGTTGGCGCCCTTGGCGGACATGCTCAATGCCCTGACCGACGATGCGTTTGCCATGCAGGTTTTCACAGCGTTGGTGGGTGCCGGGGTGATGGCGTTGCTGGGGGCGTGGCTGGATTTCAATAAACGGTTGAATCGGCAAATGTCGGTGGCGGCCGCTTAAGATCCAAACGCAAAAGCCCCGATCATCACGACCGGGGCTTTTTCATTTCAGGCGTTACGCCTTACGAAGCCGAACGCACCGCACCCTGCGACACATTGGTCGGTTGCAGCTTGAACACGTAGAACAACACCGTCAGCAGGACCAGGAACGCCGGGCCCACATACAACGCCACGCGAGTGTCCGGGAAGTACGCCATCAGGCCGACCACCAGCACCAAAAACGCCAGCGCCAGATACGAGCTGACCGGGTACAACCACATCTTGTATTTCAGGCCGGCACGTTCGCTGGCACTCAGGCCTTGGCGGAACTTGAGCTGGGCCAGCAGGATCATCACCCAGGTCCAGATCGCGCCGAAGGTGGCAATCGCCGTCACCCAGACAAAGACTTTTTCAGGCACCAGGTAGTTGAGCAGCACGCCCAGCAACAAGGCACCGATCGACAGCAGCAAGGCGCGACGCGGCACGCCGTTGTTCGAGGTCTTGGCGAAACCGGCCGGGGCCTGACCGTTCTGCGCCAGACTGTAGAGCATGCGCCCGGTGCTGAAGATGCCACCGTTGCAGGACGACAGCGCCGCGGTGATCACCACAAAGTTGATGATGCCGGCGGCGGTCTTGATGCCCAGACGCTCGAAGGTCATCACGAACGGGCTGCCCTGGGTGCCGATTTCGTTCCACGGGTAGATCGACAGGATCACGAACAGCGCGCCGACATAGAACAGCAGAATCCGCCAGAACACCGAGCCGATCGCATTGGGAATGGTCTTCTGCGGGTTCTTCGCTTCACCGGCGGTCAGGCCGATCATCTCGACGCCGAGGTAGGCGAACATCACCATTTGCAGGGACATCAACACGCCTTGCACGCCGTTGGGCATGAAGCCTCCGTGCGCCCAGAGATTGGAAATCCCCAAGGCAACGCCGTCGTTGCCGAAGCCGAACGCGATCACGCCGATACCGCCAACCACCATTGCAATGATGGTGACGATCTTGATCAGGGCAAACCAGAATTCGAACTCACCGAAGGCTTTCACCGCGATCAGGTTGATCGAGCCCATGCTGATCAACGCGGCGAGTGCCCAGATCCAGCGCGGCACATCGGGGAACCAGACGCCCATGTACACCGCCACCGCGGTGATTTCCGCAACGCAGGTCACCAGCCACAGGAACCAATAGTTCCAGCCAGTCAGGAAGCCCGCCAATGGGCCGAGGTAGTCTTGAGCATAACGGCTGAAGGAGCCGGCGACCGGGTTGTGCACCGCCATCTCGCCGAGGGCGCGCATGATCACCAGGATCGCCAGACCGCCGATGATGTAGGACAGCATGATTGCCGGACCGGCCATCTCGATGGCCTTGGCCGAACCGAGGAACAGACCGACGCCGATACAGGCACCGAGTGCCATCAAGCGAATATGCCGTTCGCCGAGTTCGCGTTTGAGCGGGCCGCCTTGAGCGGTCTCGCCATTGGGCAGGTGATTGCCAACTGGCATAGGGGTACACCTCATCTTGTTATTGGATATGACCACCGAGTGTCGAAGCGCTGACCGGTAAGCCAATGCTTTTCTGAAACCGGGCCTGCTTCGTGGGCAAACCCGTCTTGTAGGACAAAACCTGCAAGATCAGCGGGGCGTGCAGTATAAAAAGCTTCCTACAGGGTTTTTCACTCTATAAACCACAACATTCAGCGAGAACTCTCGGGAAAAGCCGGGTTTACGGAGGGGCATTACCTGGTATTTGCAGGACTTTTCGCCAATGAAACGGCGTGGAGTATTGCACGGTAATGGTGCATCGTCATGCCCCTATCCAGGCCTTATTTATCGCTCGACGTGTCTAAATCAGCCATTTCAGACCCCCTCACCACAAAAGCTCCTCATCGCCAGATCCTTCGCAGGAAACAGAAATTTCACTCAACAATCGCAGCGCCAATGCAGACCACTGCGTACTAGCCTGAGAGCGTCACCTGACTTTCACGTAAGGAAGCAATGGATTGCCTACTCAACCAAACTCCCATCGCCTGCGTTTAGGCAGAAATTCCGAAAACGGTCGTGCCTACCTCATCACCGCAGTTATTCACGATCGACAACCCATATTTTCTGATTGGCGAGTGGGGCGTTTGCTTGTCGCAGAACTGCGCCGGGCTCACGACTCCGGACTGGTGAATTCAATCGCTTGGGTGGTTATGCCCGATCACTTCCATTGGCTTATGCAACTGAAAGGAAACGATCTGGGTTGTGTCGTCGGTTCCATCAAGTCACGTTGCACCCAGACAGTGAACAGAATGACGAAACGGGAGGGCCCACTATGGCAAACCGGCTATCACGACCGGGCAATCCGCGATGGAGAAGAACTCCTGCCGTTCGCTCGATACATCGTCGCAAATCCATTACGTGCCGGCCTGGTGGAAAAAATCGGTGATTACCCGCTCTGGGATGCCAACTGGCTCTAAAACGAACACAAACTCTGTGGCGAGGGGGCTTGCCCCCGTTGGACTGCGAAGCAGTCCCCCCGAAACTTGAACGCCCAATGTTGTATGAGGCAAACCGCATATACCTGACTTGCGTCTGCTACGCAGCCGAACGGGGGCAAGCCCCCTCGCCACAAAAGCTTCCTCGCCACAGGGAATGATAGGAAATCGATATTTGTATATTCACAATTTTTTCACCAACGCCAACCACCGTCTAAGCTTCAGACAAGTCCTCTCAATCTGCGTGAATGGATCAGTCGACTATGGGCGCTTTATGGCAAACCGATTCGAGAAAAAATGTGGTTCCGACTGAACGTGTGGATGAAGCGCCTTTACCTGAAAAACCCCCTCGCAGTCTTATGAAGCACGGTTGGGGGGCGTTCTGGTTGTTGTTGCTGATAATTCTGGTTGTCCTGGGGCTGGCCGCAGCCAAGGAAATGCGCACGTCGAAATTTCAATCCCGGGAACTCAGCCAATACGCCGCCACCCTGAGCTACGAGCTGAAACCCGGTCCCAGCGATGCCATTCATTATCCCGGCGCCGGTCCTTTCGACCTGCGTCTGGGCTACAGCTCGCTGGATGAATTCTTGCCGCGTCTGATCAAGCGTGACTACGTTGTGGCGTCCCAGACCCGGTTTTCCAAAAAGTTGATGGACTACACCGACAAGGGCTTTTTTGTGCCCTACGCGGAGAAAATCCAGGCCGGATTATCGATCACCGATTGCCGTGCGGCACCGCTTTACCAGTACAAATACCCACAACAACTGTATTCAAGCTTTGCGGCGATCCCCCCCGTGGTGGTCAACAGCTTGCTGTTCATCGAAAACCGCTTTCTGCTCGATCCCCGTCAGCCCCGGGCCAACCCTGCCGTGGATTGGCCGCGGTTCGGCATGGCGGCGTGGTCCCAGGTCGCCAAGTTGATGCACCTGCCAGGCCAGTCGGCGGGTGGCAGTACCCTGGCAACGCAACTTGAGAAGTACCGGCATTCGCCCGATGGCCTGACCGTGTCGGGCGCGGAAAAAATCCGTCAGATGATTTCTGCCAGCGTGCGCGCCTATCAGGCCGGACCGGAGACCCTCGAAGCCCGGCAAAACGTAATTCGCGATTACCTCAACAGCGTGCCCCTGTCGGCAGTACCGGGCCACGGTGAAGTGCATGGCATGGCCGAAGGTTTGCGCGTCTGGTACGGCGCCGATTTCAACCAGGCCAACGAGCGGCTGGCCAGCAACGCTACAGATCCGAAAAGCATGTCGGAAAAAGGTCTGGCCCTGCGAGAGATGCTGTCTTTGATGATTGCCCAGCGCCGCCCTTCCCACTACCTGACCAAGGGGCACGATGAACTGGCCGAACTCACCGACAGCCACATTCGCCTGCTGGCACTGAATGGCGTGATCGATGCGCCACTCGAGGCAGCGGCATTGACCAGCAAAGTGACCTATCGCGACTGGCAGACACAGCCAACCATTCAGCCGATCGAAACCAACAAGGGCATCAGCGTGGCACGCAGTCGTCTGGGCGGGTTGCTCAACCGTCCGCTGTACGACCTCGATCGACTTGATCTTTCCGCCACCAGCACCCTGCAAGGCGAGTTGCAAACCCAGGCTACCGAGTACCTGAAGCATCTGGCCGACCCTGTGTTTGCAGCGCAGATCGGCTTGATGGGTGAACGCCTGCTGACCCCCACCAGTACCACCCAAGTGCGCTACAGCTTCACCCTGTTCGAACTGACCCCGGACGGCTCGCGGGTGCGGGTGCAGACCGACAGCACCGACCAGCCATTCGATATCAATGAAGGCAGCAAACTGGAACTGGGCTCCACCGCCAAGATGCGTGTGCTGACCACCTATTTGCAGATCATCGCCGAGTTGCACGATAAATACGCAACGATGACCGTCCCGGAACTGAAGAAGGTCGACGTCCCTGATCAGGACCGCCTGAGTCGCTGGGCCGTCGATTACCTGATCCAGAACAAAGACCGTAATTTGCCAGCCATGCTCGGCGCTGCGCTGGATCGCAAATACTCGGCCAGCCCCGGTGAAGCTTTTTTCACCGGTGGCGGGCTGCACACATTCGTTAACTTTCGCAAAGAAGACAACGGCCGCCTCCCTACCCTGCGCGATGCCCTGCGCGAGTCGATCAACCTGCCGTTCATTCGGCTGATGCGTGACCTGGTGCGCTACACCACGTATTCCGGCGCCAATAGCAGCGCCGAATTGCTCAAGGACGACCGCGACCCTCGCCGCCAGGAATACCTGGCCTCGTTTGCCGACCGCGAAGGCACGTCGTTCCTGCTCAAGTTCTGGAAGAAGTACAAGAACAAGGACACCCAGGCGCGGCTCGAGACCTTCCTCGACGGCATGCGCCCGACACCGATTCGCATGGCCGCGGTGCATCGTTATCTGTTGCCACAGGCCAGTCAGCAAAGCTTCAACATGTTCGTACGCTCGCACCTGACAGGCGCCAAGCTCACCGAAAAACTGACCGACGAACGCCTCCAACGGCTCTACGAAAGCTACGGCCCTGGCGCCTACGACTTGCCGGACCAAGGCTTCATCGCCAAGGTCCACCCGCTCGATTTGTGGTTGATGGGGTACCTGCTGAACAACCCGGATGCCAAGTTCAGCCAGATCGTCAAAGCCAGCCAGTTCGAACGCCAGGAAGTCTACAGCTGGCTGTTCAAAAGCCGTCACAAGGGTGCCCGCGACAGCCGCATTCGCACCATGCTGGAGATCGAGGCGTTCCTTGACATTCACCAGCGCTGGCAGAAAGTCGGCTATCCGTTCGATCACCTGGTGCCGTCACTGGCCACCGCCATCGGCAGTTCCGGCGACCGTCCGGCAGCATTGGCGGAGCTGATCGGTACCATCCTCAACGACGGCGTGCGCATGCCGACACTGCGCATCGACAGCCTGCATTTTGCAGCGAACACGCCATACGAAACCAAACTGATCAATGACCCGGATGTCGGTAAACGGGTGATGCCTTCCGAGGTCGCCGCAGCCATGCGCGAAGCGTTGTCGCAGGTGGTGGATGCCGGCACAGCCAAACGCATCTCCGGCAGTTTCGTAACGCCTGATGGCAAACCGTTGGCCATGGGCGGAAAAACCGGTACGGGCGATAACCGCATCGAAGCCTTCGGTTCGGGTGGGCGAATTCTGAGTTCGAAATCCATCAACCGCACCGCGACCTTCGTGTTCTACATCGGCGATCGTCACTTCGGCACGATGACTGCGTTCGTGCCCGGGCAATCGGCCGAAACGTTCAAGTTCACCTCGGCCTTGCCAGTGCAAGTGCTCAAGGGGATGGCGCCGATTCTGACGCCGTACCTGCAACCGGGTAGCAGCGTCGCGTGTCAGCCGGTTTCGACATCGCGACTGTGAGCTTTTGCGCAGCAGGTGGTATTTAATTATTTTTCAGATTTGAATACTGACCTGTTTACCGGCTGAAAACGCCGGTTAAGCACAGATCTTTAGACTGTTGTTTTTAGCCCCGACAGATAGGCTGATCATTCTTAAAACGATCAAGGATGATTGCCATGTCTGACGCTCCCACGCTCGGCCAAAACATGAACAAGGGCCGGCACTACGAGTTCATCAAAAACACCATCAACGACCACTTTAAAGACGCCACTGTCGGCAGAGGCCGGGCACTGGCGGATACTGGATTGAAGATTGAGCCGTGGTACACCACCTCGCCCTCCAGCCATCATGACAAGCTGAAAGCTGCCAACCTCAAGGCATGGCATTCGCAGAATACGGTCGACAAACTGTTCGAAAAACTGCAGGACGTCCATTCGTTTGCCGCGCCCCTGCTCCAGGCGAAACTCAAGGAACGATACGGAATCGAAAATGACGTCAAGACGACCTGCCTGCGCCTGTACATCCCCAAGGATTTACCCTGGTACGCGATTGATTTCACGGGCGGTGTGACTGCCCAAACCGTCTCCCTGCTGGAGGCGGCGCTGCACAACTTTGCAAAAAGCGAAACGGTCAATGCCGACTCGGAATACATCACTCAACCCGACAAACACGGGCACTTCGATGTAATACCGATCAAACATAAAATGACCATCAGGCAGTTCCAGGCACTTTGCCGGGAATTGGACATTGGCGCGCGCTATAAAAAACATCTCGAACGCTATCTGCTTCCCGACGAACCGGTAGCCGAAGCCGTAATGAAGCACAAGGTGACCGAGAGTCAGAAAGATGCACTGACCGTCGCCGCGCAATTGGCGTTGACGACCGGGGATATCCAGTACGACGCCTATACGCTGATGCTGGATATGGCGAAGGACAAACCTAAACTACTCCTCAATGGGAAGCAGATGCTGTGCTGCGACCTGTCCATGATGCAGACGCGTCTGACCGGCATTGTCCTGTTGATTCCTGCCGCGCTGGACAGCAGAGGCATTCGACGACTCATTGCATATGTCCCGCATGACCCTGATCACCCGCTCAAGGAGTACGAATCGACAGACGCGTTCATAAGTGAGCTGGCGCGCCAGTTGCGCGAAAACAACATCGGCGCATCATCGCAGGTGAGTTATCGACAATTCTTCAGTCAGTTTGTCGATCAGCAGCAGCGTGGACACTTTTTCGCCGAACTCGAGCAACGTCTGTTTACGGTCAAATGGCATCAGATAGAGGGTCCGACGGATCAGCGTCCGGCGTGGCGCAAGGAACCCGTCCCAAGCCCCCACTTGCAATTTCAGCATGTACCACTCCCCCGGGATTACTGGAAATACGCCTACCAGCAAAAACTCAACAAGATCCTCAACGACGCACGGGAAATCGCCGTGTCCACCGCCGATACGGACAGCAAGGCCCGCTGGGCCTGGTGGGACAACTTCAAGAAAATAGTGTCGGACATTTTCAATGCCGCGCTACTGGTTCTCACCCCCTTCGTGCCCGGTCTGGGCGAACTGATGATGGCCTACACCGCTTATCAACTGACGAATGACGTCATTGAAGGCATTGTCGATCTGGCCGAAGGTCTGGCAGTTGAAGCAGCCGAACATATGATCAGTGTGGTGACGGACGTCATTCAACTGGCGGCGTTTGGGGCGGGTGCAGCGATTGGCAGCACGCTTCGATTCAAATTGTCGGCGCTGGTCGAGGGCATGAACCCGGTCACGTTGCCCAACGGCAAACAGTCGCTGTGGCATTCAGATCTCAAGCCTTATGAACAAACCAGTCGGAACCTGCCCACTGATTCGAAACCCGACGTCCTCGGTCTGCACCGACACCTCAATCAGGACATCCTGCCGCTTGAAGGCAAGCTCTACACCGTTGAAACCACTTCGCACGATCCGAGCGCCACGCACCGCCTCAAACACCCCTCCCGGCCGAATGCCTACTCGCCGAAGCTCGAACACAACGGCAGCGGCGCCTGGATGTTCGAGGGCGAGAATCCGGGCGATTGGGAAGGTGAAACGCTGATGCGTCGCCTCGGCCATAGCGTCGAGCGCTTTACGCCAACCGAGCGCGAACAAGTCCGCATCAGCAGCGGCACCGACGAAGGGGAACTGCGGCGCATGCATGCCGAGCATGCGCCACCGCCACCACTGCTGGTCGACGCGATCAAGCGCTTCGGCGCGTTTGACGATGTGCAGATCGCCAGTGCGAACATCCGTGCCGGGCGACCGCTCGACCCATCGTACGTGTGGTTCGAACCACTGTTGACAAGGCTCCCGGGCTGGCCTGCCGAACGGGCGTTGAAGGTCTATGAACGGTCTGACTTGAGAGGTCTTTCACGCACCTACGGGAACGCCTCTGCAACTGACGCCAATACCTTGAGCATCGGCCTGCCAGAGCTCCTGTCCGGCCGGCTGTCCGAACGCGTTTCTGTCTTTTTGAAGGACACCGAAATCAACGCCCTGCTGGGTCGCGAAGTACCACGCGCCAAACGCACCCAAGCAGTGCGTGACCGATTGGCGGATGCCGTCGATCAGCGTCAGGGCGAAATTTCAAAACGTGTGTACCAGGCGGGTGAACGGTTGAACAGGGCGCAAACCCGCGTGCTGAAACAGACGTTCCCCGACATGCCGCTCACGCTTGCGGGAAAAGTCCTGGCTGAAGCAAAGCCAGCCGAACTGCAGCGAATAGCCGATGAAAGTCGCCTGCCCCTGAGGATCAAAACCCTGGCGCGCGAAGTGAATTTCGAAGCGTCCACCGCCCGCGCCTACGACGGTTTTTATCACGACGAAATGATGGTGCCGAACACCGAGATGCTAGCGCTAAGAACCCTGGTAATTCATACCAAGAGCCTGAACGATTTGCGTATTGAGGTGCGCAATGGCACCTATGACGGTGCGCTGCGCTGTAGTGTCGGCCCCGATGATGCCTCGACGGTACGGCTACTGATCCGCGATGAGCAGGGCCGCTACGAAGCGGTCGATGGGGACAACCGGCAGCTGCACAAAGCCGACGACTTCTACGAAGCGATTCTCAATGCCCTGCCCGACGACAAGCGCGCAGCATTGGGTTATCCGCGCGGTCACGGTCGCCGGCTCAAACTATGGATCATGGAAATCTCCGCACCGTCGGGCGAGCGCCGAACATTGCTGGCGGAACCGCCCATTCGCGCAGTTGCCAAAACTGAAACCGTCAATCTGGTGCGAGGTCCGTTCTGGTTCTTTGGCGAAAAGACCCCGGAGCAAAGGATCAAGGAACTGTATCCGCAGTTGACCGATCAGCAAGTCACCTGGTTTCTTCAGGCATTGCGTGCCAAGGGCGATCCCGACCAGGCCATCGACCGCATCAGGGATGACCTCAAGCAGTTGCGCAACACCTTACAGGCGTGGCGGGACAACCAACCTGCTCAATTGGACAGTTCCGGGGATCCCGTCATCGGGATTAACAGGGACTTCCTGCAAAACGGCGGAAGGCATATCGAGGAACGGCTGCTTGAGTGCTTCGAACGCAAGAGCGAAGCATTCGGCGAGCGCAATATCCATCCGGACGGTGGCTACACGCTGGACCTTTCCTCCGAAATCAGGGGGCCGGATCTCGACCGCTGGTGGAAGCAAGTACGCACGCTGGCCGACATCAGAAAATACCTTGATCAGATCACCGTGCTGAACCTGGACAAGGCGCGTTTTTCGGTCGACAGGAACGGTCTATTGAACGACTTCCCGAACCTTCATCAGCTGAGCGCCCGCAACACAGGATTGACCACGGTGCCATCCGATATCGGCAAGCTGGGTCAGCTGACAACCCTGGATTTGGCTGACAACCGAATCAGTCTGAGTGCCAATTCGCTCGAGCAGCTGAGCAACCTCACCCACCTGGAAACGCTGAGGCTGGACGGCAATCCGCTGCGCCAGCCCCCGAATGTCGGTGGCATGCGCGACTTGAAAGTATTAGGTCTGGCAAATACCGGTATCGAAGACTGGCCGCAAGGTCTTTTCAGCGATGCGGCCGGCGAGAAAAACCGCCCGCGTGGTTTTGCTCTCGACATGCGCCAATGCCCGATCAAGACCGTGCCGGAGGTCGCACCAGGGTCGGATCAAGCGTTCATCCTGGCACGTGCGCGATTCGGCACCCTGCGGCTTTCCGATGCCGACCGGATCCGTTTTGGCGACTACCGCGAATCCGCGGGCTTTGCCCGTCAGCAGGCCTATTCAGGAGCTGTAGAGGATGAACTGAGCCATTGGATGCCGTCCTCGACCGCACCATCGGTTTTCGATTTGTCCGAGGGTTACAAAGTACACAGGGAAGAGTCCTGGCACGATGTGATGGCCGAACCCGGCTCCACCGATTTTTTCAGGGTCATCAGTAAGCAGAGAGACAGCCAGGACTACCGGGACGTCGGAGCTCGCAAGCAGTTGACCCAGCGCGTCTGGCAAATGATCGATGCCACGGCGCTGGACTCCGAATTGCGCGAAGAACTGTTTAAACAGGCCAGTCAGCCCGAGACCTGCGCGGATGCAGGGTCGCAGCTGTTCAACAACATGGGGCTCAAGGTGCTGGTGTCGCAAGCGTACACCGAGTCGGCGTCCGCCACGGTGCTTGACGAAAGGCTGGTGAGGCTGGCCCGTAGCGCCGCTCGCCTGGAAAAGGTCGGTGATGTCGCCAGAGCCGAAATCAGCAGCCAGCAGCAAAAGTTCCTGATCAATCCGGCAAACAACACCGCTCCGGATGATGTGGAAGTGCACCTGGCGTTTGAAACGGGACTGGCGAAACGCCTGGAGTTGCCGTGGCAGTCCGAGGGCATGCTGTTTGAACCGAGATCCGGTGTAGATCGGGCAAAAATCGAAACAGCCTATGACACGATCATCGAACGGGAGAAAGGCGACGGGCTGGTCAACGGGATGGTCGATTCATTCGACAACCCGTTCTGGGAGCAACATTTGCGCAAAACCTACCCTGAACAGTTCGAGTCGAACGATCAATTTTTCGAGGCAAAACAAGGGCAGCTCGAAGAGCTGCGCGAGGTTCAAAACGAGTGGGCCAATAATCAGGACAGGGCTCAGACAACACGGCTTCAGAAAAGACTGGAAGCGTTGGCCAAAGCGCTGAACGTTGAAGAGAAAGAAGTGTTCAGTGGCGAAGCAATGAGTACGTCGTTTTATAACAGGCTGGTGCGAGACATGGGCTATGCACGTAACGAGCTGGCCAGAAACCTGACTCGGGCAGCGATGGCACGAGCCGGGCTTTGAAAATGTAACGCGCCTGGGGATCTTTTGATTGACCCTACGCCAGCGCCGAGTCTTATCACTCGGCGCTGGTTCTCGATCGACACATTGCTCACGCCTTGAACATCGAGGCGCCTGTTTCACCTCACTCCCCAGGCGCCCTGGCGTTGAACAACAACAGTACGTTGCCGCTGTAATCCCCCGGACGGTATCCCCCGGACGGCATCACCGGATCGATTTCCAGCAACACCCGCTTGCCTGCCGCCGCGTCAGCCGCCGACACCACCAGCCGTGGAGAAAGGTCCGGACTCAACTCCACCCCGTTGAAACTGACCCGCAACGCAATGTCGTCAACCGCCCTGCCGTTCGACAAATAGGGAGCGGCCTCCAGGCGCGCTTCAATGGCGCTGGTGTCATGCCGTACATCGAAGTTTCTGCGCACGCTGCTCAGGGACGATGCTGAGGGACTCCAGATCAACCGTTGCGGCCGGTGTATCCAGTCCGGTTCGGCCGGGATCACGTAAAACGAGCGTGCCGGGACGCTCACAATCACCTCGAAGGTGTGCTCCTCCCGGGCAGCCCATGTCAAAGAGCCCATCAGTGCGGTCATTGCCGTCAGCGCGACGGCGGCGCATTGCTTGATCATGTTCGATACCCGTTGCGTCAATGGAAAGCCGACCTATCGGCTGGCAATCTTCAGGACTTTTTTACTGTCGCCTTCGATCAGGGTGAAACGGTATTCGCGCCCCTTTTCCTTGTCGAAGCCAAATGCCTTGCCGGCCATGACGTGGTGTTTGGTGGTCGCTCCGCATTCGGTTTCATTGCTGATTGCGCAGCTTTTGAACTCGTCGACGATGACCACGGTGTTGCCGTTATTGCGCAACTCATAACGTTGGTCGGTTTCACTGATGGCGCTCTCGAAACGGGTGTTTTTGGGACGAACGAAGAAGACCGTGCCAAACCCGGTCATCACGTTGACCCCCGCCGACAGGTTTTTTTTGTAGTCCTCGCGTTCTTCGCCGGACACAGCGAATTCATCTTCCTTTTCCGGCACCACGGGCACGAATCGCACGCGAAAGTAGCGCTCACGGTCACGTTCGCCCATGTACAACAGGCGTGTGCCCTGCATGCCCTGGGCCGGCACGATCAGCCGCGCCGGGCTGGCCATCACACCGTTGCGCGAGGCACCGTCCACGGCAGCCTCGACCGGAATTTCCTTGGGCGCACCATCGGCGTCGTAAACGATTTCCAGCACGTTGACCTTGACGAACGCGGTGGCATCGCCGCTGTTGAATACTCGTTTGAGGTAGGTACTTTTATCCGCATCCAGATAGTCATATACGGTGCCGACATTGATCTGTGGCCCGGCGTTGACCGTCCCGCAAAACACACTGAGCACCCACAGCAAAAACACACGGTTCATTGTCTTTGATCTCATCAGAAAAAAGTGGCGAGGCTCGAACGGTCAAGCATCCGAGTCCCAGATAATGGTGATGTTGCCGCTGAACGTGTCTCTCATATCGGGCCGCAGCAGAAAGTCGATGGAGTCCTTGGGCATCTCGAAACGTAGCGAGCCGGCCTTGCGATTCACATAGATCCCTGGTTGAAAGACTGATGACCACGTGTTGTGTCTAAGCGGGAGAAGCTTGACCTGCCCCGGCCCGCCTGGCCCGGTGATTCCGTCGGGCAAGGTGAGGTAGGTTTCCACTTCGGTGGTATTGCCTTTGGGGCTGAACAGCTTGCAGCGGGGGCCGCCGGTCGAGTTGCATAGCATCATGACTTTGAAGCGCGACGACGCCGACAGATAAAACAGCTGGTCGCGGTAGAGCTTGCTCGGCCTGCGACCACTTTCAATCCAGCGTTGCCACCCGCCCTCGGGCTCCAGCGAAACTTTGTTTCCGCCCGGCGGCAAGTCAACCTTCAAAGTGTGTTGCACATCCAGATCGAAACTTAGGGTCAGGGTCGAGTCATCAGGCTGCATGATGTCGCCCATGTCGAAATCCATCCCGGGTCCGACAGTGTAAGTCCAACTGCCAAAGTAATTACCGGAAGACATCTGCAGCGGGTTTGGCGTACGCAACTCATAGCCAATCTGCATCCGGTCATAGGTCACGGACGGAACTGGGTAATTGGCCCTCGCGGCACACACGCTGGATGCGGTGGTCAACCAAAAGAAGGTTCTACTGGCCGGTAACGTGTACATACCTCCTGTGTACTGACAAGGTTCAGGAGGTTGCCACGTCCAGTCGCTCCAAAGGCGTGTGTGCCAACCCTGAACAGTTGTGGGCTCGCCTGTACCGACCAAATTTTCCGCCGTATCAGGCAGGATATAGCGCCCACCGATCGAGACTATCCGGACTTCCAAATCAGCTTCTTCGAGTGTGTCTGAATGCTTGACACTCAGTCTTTGCCATTCACCGGGTACCCGAAACATCGGCCCCCTGCGTTGATCGGCATGCCCTGCCTCAAAGGGCGCAACAGATCGGAATCCGATGGGTATAAGCAAAGAAAACAGCTCTCTGTCTTTGCAAAACGCAGGTTGCATTTCGCAATGTCCACTTAGAGGGGTTTCATTAACAAACTTGTTTTGCAGTGGTTTTGAAGGATCGGGTCGAAACACCGCACGAATATCCATCGTTGCACTCACCGCTGATTCGGCCATCAGGCTTAATATCAAAAACCAAAAACTGCGGCTTCCTGTTTTACCCCTTATCATCTTTTCAACCCGCCTTCTGTTTAATAAACGACGCATCAGCCAGGGTATCCGGCGTGCACCGTAGATCACCGATCATCAACACGTTGTTTTCACTGCGGTGACGACTCGCATCGAGGCGGAACTGGCACAGCAATTGATTACCCTGACGCACTTCCAGCGTCGGCGAGCCAGCATTCATTTCCATCGAGAAGAACCCGTCGACTTCCGTCACCCCGCGGCTGGCGTGGTTGATCACGTGATGGCCCTTGAGCGGTCGCCCCTGCGCATCGACCAGCCGGCCGAGCACGGTCAGGGTCTTCATCACGCGGACCTTGCGGTATTCCACCCCGCCCTTGTTCAGGTGATAGCGCGTGCGCGCCGGCTCGATGGTCGCCGCCGGGACATGGTTGCCCTCGAAGTCGAAACTCACCGAGCTGTTCTGGTATGCGGTAATCGGGATGAAATTGCGCCCCGGCTTCAACGCCGCGCCGCCACCGCTGTAATCGTCGGCGCGCAGGGTGATGTCATCGATGTCCGATTCCACATCGACAATCATTCCCGCACCACGCATTTCGTAATGGCTGGTCATGAGCATTTGCTCGCCGCCGACGACCAGGGTGCTGTCCAGGTTAAGACCGCCGGTGAAGTTGCCGTTGTACGACGAACGCTGGACGAAACCGTCGCCATTGACTGCGTCGGTACGAAAGCTGGCAAGGCTCGACACACCCACACCGTAGGTGTCAGTGAGTGCAGTCATCGAGACGTTTTGCAGCACGTGATCGTTGAAATCCTGGCGCCAGCCGAGGGAAGCATTGTTGTCGCGGCTGCCGTCACGGGCCGTGCGCGAACCGATGCTGCCGGTAATCTGCTGGCCGGGCGCGCCCAATGCCAGGTTGACGCTCAGGTCGACACCGCGATTGCGCGCACTGCCGCTGCTGTAGCTGCCCGGCCGGTCGAACAGCGACAGCCGCCAGTTGCCATCGCTGCCGAACAGCGTGGTGCGCTGATTCCAGCCCAGGTCCAGGCCGACGCCTTCAACGTTACCCTCGCTGTGGGACACCCGGGCGTTGATCGAACTTTTGCTGCTGAGCCGATGGTTCAGCGACAGGGATGAGTTGCTGGTCTCGCCGACGAACACATTACGCTGGCGTATCCGTGTGCCGTCCGGCAGGGTTTCATACAGGTCGGTGGTGTCCAGCCAACTGCGGTTGTGGCTGATGACCAGGCTACCGGAACCATAGTTGTAAAGACTTTGCAGATCGAGACCAGTGCCATGATCCTGGGTCTGATACACGTTGGCGTACAGGCTGATGTGATTGGCCAGGGTCCAGTCGATGGAACTGCCGTACTGCAGTTTTTCGCGAATCTGCCGCGCCGATAGCCCGAGGATCACCCGCGGGTGCATCAGGTAATTGATCGAGGCCCCTGCCGTGGGATTGCCGCTGGACTGTTGATCCCAGTTGCTGAGCAGTTTGCTTTCTTCACCGGCAAACAGGTTGTAGCGCCAGCGCTCGTCGAGGTTGCGCCAGTTGTTGGGCTTGTACACCAACTCTTGGGTGGTGGAGGTGATCTGACCGTCTTCGATCAGGCGCACTTCCACTTCGTAGATACCGCCTGGTAGCGGACGGGTGTCGAGGGTCTGCAACCCCGCGGGCACCGACTGGGTGTTGATCAACAGACCGTCGCGATAAATCTCCACCGAACCCTGGCGATTTGCAGTGACATAAATCGGGTAGACGCTGGGCATCGGGCTGTTGATCGCCAGGCTGTCGGAGCTGCCGACCATGACACCGACAGCGGTATCGGGGCTGGTGCCAAACGTACGAGGTTGGCGGGTCAGCCCTTCGGAATTGGGGGTGAAATAGCCCAGGCGCAGGAAACTGCCCTGCAGTTCGCGCTGGGTGTAGAGCTCGTGAACTGCGTGATAAAGCTTATCGTCGGGACCGCCGAGGCGGGCCAATTGCATGTTGAACGTCTGGCTCCAGTTGCCCAGGCTCGCGCTGGCTTCAAGGCCATAGCGCCCGCCCAAATCCTGATCCTGGCCGCCATTGAGGTTGAGCTAGTTGCGCACCATCAGGCCGCTACTGCCGCCATCGGGCTGCTCGTAGTAACGCTTGGCTTCAACATCGCGTTCAGCGTTTTCGGTAAGGATCGAAACCAACGAGCTTTCCAGGTTGTAGTGCACGGCCAGCACCTGATCCGGGCATGACCCAGTGCAATTGCCCAGCGGCACACCCGGCTTGAGATAACTTGCCCATTTTTCCCGTTCAGCGGGGCCGAAACGGTTTTCGCTGGTGTCGGTAAATTCGAGCAGGGTGACGCGATCATCGCGAGACAACACCACCATGGCCTCTCCCAGAGGCTGTTGATCGAGTTCTACCCGGACAGCCAGAGGCACATCAAAGAAATGCTCCTCGAAATCCGCCGGAAGACCTTTGGCCTGCGCCAGGAGACTTCGCGGTGTCGTACCGGCGGAAGAAACGGGAGCCGCCGCTGCACTGGTGCAAAACAACAGCGCAAGCGCAGCCGCGATGGGGGTCATCGGGAACATGAACTCTTACTCTGATTACGATCAAGTTGAAGTCCGACGGGACAAACAATGCTGTTTGCCCTGCCGGTTTGCGCGACTTTGAACGTTAGCGCGAGCCGCCCACGGGAGGGACAGCGTCGAAGGTCATTGCCACGACACCGGTGTAGTCGCCCGGCTGAAAGGTCGTACCTACCGCACTGATTTTCAACGGTGCGCGGAAGTTCACGTCAGACTCGGCTTCACCCACAACCAGTTGCGGGGTCAAGTTGAGTACCCTGTTGTTGAGTTCCACTTTCAACGCAATGGAATCGGAACCAGAGATCAGTTTTGGCGCGCTGTCCAGGCTGGCATGAACCGAACCGCTGTTGTTACGCACATCGAAGAACCCGTTCACTTCTCCCATTTTGCCGGTGGTAGGCTGGTAGCTCATATCCTGATCCTTGTTGACGAGGTCAGGATGGGTAGGTACCACGTAGAAACCGTTAGTCGGCACGTGGGCGATAATGCTGATGGAGTGAGCAGCTTCTCCTGCGGCAAATGCCCCGGCGGAACCCAGCGCCAAAAAAGCCAATGGGACAGCGATTGCGATTTTCTTGAACATTGTTAAGTACCTGTTTTCTTTATGGAGTCGGTTCATTGAAAGTTAAAAAATGCTTGCCCGTAATGGGTCGCTTTATTTGAACCTCCAACGCCGAAACATCTTCGACTTCTTGTTCCGGAAAGTAAGCAGGCAACTTCCCATGAGCGCGTAGTTAAACAACCTCATCATCAGAAGGAAAAAGAAACAAAAAACTCAAACACCAAACAGTGGCTGTAAGTTACAGCCTACATACAGTTTTACTAAAAAAACCATACAGCGACTTTGCCTAGACAACAGTGGACTTTCCGGATTTTTAGAACATAAACTCAACTATTATTAGAGCAATAGCTTTAACTGTTAAACAATTCCTGTATCGGCGACAAAATCAGCTTATGTACGGTGATATTTCCTGGTGAATTGCATCATTGACCGCGCCAACCGCCCGTCGGCACCGATCAGCCCCTTGCAAAAAACGTCTTGCCTCGCGCTTAAGATATATCTTAAGTTGTATCTAAATACGACGAGAGAAGACGCAAAATGAGAGACCATCATTCCCCCCACCGCGAACACAGCGACGGCCGCGACGGCTTCGAAAAACGCCCAGGCCCCGGCCGCGAACGAGGTGGCCGAGGCCCGCGAGTTTTCGCCCCAGGCGATCTGAAACTGCTGCTGCTGGCCCTGATCGCCGAGCAGCCTTGCCACGGTTATGACCTGATCCGCCAGATCGAAAGCATGTTCGACGGCGCCTACTGCCCCAGCCCCGGTGTGATTTACCCGACCCTGACCTTCCTTGAAGAAAGCGAGATGATCCTGGGCGACGCCGAGGGCGGGAAAAAACGCTACACCATCACCGATGCCGGACGTCTGTCATTAAGCGAACAGGCGATCGCACTGGACGGCGTGCGGATGCGCATCGAAGTCAGCAAGCGCTCATTGCGCGGCCATGACCGCCCCGCCGAGATTCACGAAGCAGTGCACAACTTGCGTCATGCCTTGCAGATGCATCACGGCCGCTGGAGCCCGGAAGAAATCCTGCGGGTACGCGACCTGCTTAACAACACCGCCAAAGCCATCGTCGATGGCCCTGTCGTTCAACCCGCTCAGGAGCAAGCCGAATGACTGAAGTGATCGTGCAAACCATTCACCGTGTCAGCCACGAGATCAAACGCCGTCGTCTGGAAGTGTTGCGGGTGGTCGACCTGACGCCGCGCATGCGCCGCATCACGCTGGGCGGGCCGGAACTGGCGGGCTTCGTCAGCCTCGGCACGGACGACCACGTCAAACTGTTGTTCCCTCAAAACGCGGCGGAACAAGCCGCCCTGGAAACCCTGGTGCTCGGTGCCGGCAAAGACAACGGGCCGATGCCGGCGATGCGCGACTACACGCCGCGCCGCTACGACCTCGACACGCTGGAACTGGACATCGACTTCGTGCTGCACGGCGACGGTCCTGCGGCGACCTGGGCCGAGCAGGCCAAACCCGGCCAATTCCTGCACATCGGCGGGCCACGGGGCTCGATGGTCGTGCCGGACATCTTCGACAGTTACTTGCTGATCGGTGACGAAACCGCCCTGCCCGCGATCGCTCGGCGCCTGGAAGGCCTGGCGGCCAATCGCCGGGCATTGGTGATCGTGGAAGTAGAGAACGGCGCCGAACAGCAACGTCTGGAAAGCGCCGCGCAGGTCAATGTGATCTGGGTATTGCGCGAGGGCGGCAAGGACAACCTGCTGACGACGGTGAAGCAGCTGCAAGTGCCCAGCGGCAATCTGTACGCCTGGGTGGCGACCGAGAGCAAAGTATCGCGGCAGATACGCCGGGTGTTGCTGGATGAGCACGGGCTTAGCGAGCAATCCGTCAAAGCCGTCGGCTACTGGCGGCTGGGTGACAGCGACGAGGAGTGATTAGTGATGGCGGCGCTATCGGCGCCGCCCAATCTGGCGGTCGATACCCATCAATAGCAAGGCAATCACCACAAACCCCACCAGCAACCCGCCAGCATTCACGAACACCTGTGGATAACCAAGCCTCTCGACATCAATAAACGGATAGGGATAAACCGCCAGCAGATGCCCTCGCCACAACGAATACGCGAAGTACACCACTGGATAGATCACCCACGCCGCGATATGCCGCAGTCGCAACGTGCCTTTCGGCACACAGCACCACCAATAAGCCAGAAACAGCAGTGGCATGACGTCATGCATCAGCTCATCGGCCAGCCATTGCCAGCCTTGCGGATGCCATAAATGGCGCAACAACACGTTGTACCCCAGGCCGACCACGGCGATGCTCACGGCAATGCAACTACTGACCCACGGTTGCAAAAACCAGCGTCGCGCCGCCGACTCGCGGGACGTCAGCTCGCACGTCAGCACGGTCGCCACCAGCGTATTGCTCAGCACGGTGAAATAGCTGAAGAAGCTGACCAGCCCGCCGAGCAGACTGGCCGCCAGCGTCCAGCGTGAGTAGAAAATCAGGTACAGCTGAATGCTCAGTCCCGCCCAGCCAAGCACCGCAGCCACGGCGACAAAACGACGCCTCGCGGCAGAACCTGGCGTCGGTGGGTTGACCATGTTCAGACCGGGCGCTTGGTGCGCATCAACTTCACGTACAAGCGTTCGACCTTCTCCCGCGCCCATGGGGTTTTACGCAGAAAAGTCAGGCTCGACTTGATGCTCGGGTCACTCTTGAAGCAGCGGATATCGATGCGCTCGGCCAGCCCCGACCATTCGTAGTGTTCAACCAGCGCGTTGAGGATTTGCTCCAGCGTCACGCCGTGCAGCGGGTTGTTGTTCTGTTCGGTCATGCCGGGCCTTCGAGCGGTGAAAGAATGGGAAGCCGCGCACCTTAGCCGAGGGTGTGGTCGGGTGGAAGCGCTCTGTGCGCTATCTGTTAAATGTAGGTGAACCGCAAAAGATCGCAGCCTCGTTTCACTCGCTGTCGAGTGAAACGAGGCTGCGATCTTTTCCCATGGACTGTTACCAAATCCGAAACGCTCCATGTCAGTAAAAGCCCTTTCTCTATTTGTAACAGGACATTATCCTTGCGCCCGTCAAGCTGAAACGCTTCATCTGCCCGCGACATACTGCCGCTTCCAGTTCACTCCCCCAGAAAAAGATCAAGAATTCCCTCTCTATGCCTGATTTTTCAACTCCGCGAGACAGCGCTGTCTGCATCGCTATTGCTCGTCGAAAAGCCCTGAACCTGATCGGCGGATTCACCGCGTTGGGTCTCGCCACTTGCACCCAGGCCGCTCCGGCGTTCGATAGCGAGTCACCGTGGATGCTCGGCGACTGGAACGGCACGCGCACCGAACTTTCGGAAAAAGGCTACGACTTCAAAGTCGATTACACCGGCGAAATGGGCAGCAATCTGCACGGCGGCTACGACCATGACCGCACCGCTCGCTACAGCGACCAGTTTGGCTTCGGCACCCACTTGGACCTGCAGAAGATTCTGGGCTGGGACGACGCCGAGTTTCAGCTGACCATCACCGAGCGCAACGGCAACAACATCAGCAACGACCGCATCAACGACCCACGCGTGGGCGGGTTCACCTCGGCTCAGGAAGTCTGGGGTCGCGGGCAAACCTGGCGCCTGACGCAGATGTGGTATCAGCAGAAATTCTTCGATCAAAAGCTCGACATCAAAGTCGGTCGTTTTGGCGAAGGCGAAGACTTCAACAGCTTCCCCTGCGACTTCCAGAACCTCGCGTTCTGCGGCTCGCAGGTCGGCAACTGGGTCGGTGGCATCTGGTACAACTGGCCGGTCAGCCAATGGGCGATGCGGGTCAAATATCACCTGACGCCGGAGCTGTACGCGCAAGTCGGCGTCTATGAACAAAACCCGTCGAACCTCGATCGCGATAACGGCTTCAAACTCAGCGGCAGCGGCACCCAGGGCGCGATCCTGCCGGTGGAACTGGTCTGGTCGCCGAAGCTCAACGGCCTACCGGGCGAATACCGCGCCGGTTATTACTACAGCAACGCCAACGCCACTGATGTCTACAAGGACAGCAACGGCCAGCCGGCCGCCCTGAGTGGCGAGGCTTACCGCAGCGCGTCGAGCAAACACGGCGTGTGGCTCGGTGTGCAGCAGCAATTGACCAGCCGCGCCAGCGACAACTCCCGCGGCCTGAGCGTGTTCGCCAACGGCACGATGCACGACAAGAAGACCAACGCCATCGACAACTATGTCCAGGCGGGCGTCGTCTACAAAGGCTTGTTCGATGCCCGCGCCAAGGACGACATCGGTTTCGCCCTGGCCCGCGTCCACGTCAACCCGGCCTACCGCAAGAACGCCGAGGCGACCAATCAGGCCCGCTCCGTGTTCGACTACAACGACCCGTCCTTCCTGCCACCGCAGGACACCGAATACAGCGCCGAACTCTATTACGGCGTGCACGTCACGAACTGGCTGACCGTGCGCCCGAACCTGCAATACATCCGCCACCCCGGTGGCGTGGACAAGGTCGATGACGCGCTGATTGGCGGGATCAAGATCCAGTCATCGTTCTAACCAACACCACAAAAACCATGTGGGAGCGGGCTTGCTCGCGAAGGGGCCGGCAGCCCCAACATCAATGTTGACTGAACCACCGCTTTCGCGAGCAAGCCCGCTCCCACAAGGACCGCATCAACTAAACAGTTTTTCTATGAACCCTGCCCGCACCTGATCGTCATCTACAGTGAACTTGCGCGGGACTACTTAAAACGTCACGGAGAACCACACTATGAGCACTGATGGTGCTTTGAGTCGAAGCCGTCTGCTGCCGAGCCTGCTCGGTATCCTGCTTCTGCTAATGGGCCTGGCCATGCTGGCCGGGGGGATCAAGCTGAGCATGCTCGGCGGCTCGCTTTATTACCTGCTGGCCGGTATCGGCCTGGCACTGACCGGCGTGCTGCTGATTGCCGCTCGCCGCTCTGCGCTGGGCCTGTACGCAGCGGTGCTGTTCGCCAGCACCGTCTGGGCCCTGTGGGAAGTCGGCCTCGATTGGTGGCAACTGGTGCCGCGTCTGGCGATGTTGTTTGCCATCGGCATCGTCATGTTGCTGCCGTGGGTCCGCCGCCCGCTGCATCGCGGTGAGTTCAATCCGGTCGGCACGGGTGCGCTGAGCGCTGCCGTGGTGATTGCCGGTGTTGCCGCACTGGCCAGCCAGTTCACCAACCCAGGCGAAATCAAAGGCCAACTGGACCGCGACAGCGTGCCAGGCATGACCAACACCGCCCCGGCCATGCCCGACGGTGACTGGAACTCCTACGGCCGCAGCGCCCATGGCGATCGTTACTCGCCACTGGCGCAGATCACCCCGCAGAACGCGAACAAGCTCGTTCCGGCCTGGACCTACCGCACCGGCGACCTGCCAGGGCCGAACGACCCGGGCGAAACCACTGCCGAAAACACCCCGCTGAAAGTCAACGGCATGCTCTACGTCTGCACGCCGCACAGCCAGGTGATCGCGCTGGACCCGGACACTGGCAAGGAAATCTGGCGTTTCGATCCGAAGCTCTCCACGCAAAACGCGGCGAACTTCAAGGGTTGGGCGCACATGACCTGCCGTGGCGTGTCGTATCACGATGACGCCGCTTACGCTTCCGAGCAAAGCCCGACCGGCACCGCCAGCGCACCTGTCACCAGTGCTTGCCCACGCCGGATCCTCCTGCCGACGGCCGACACTCGTCTGATCGCCCTGAATGCCGACACCGGCAAAATGTGCGAAGACTTCGGCAACGGTGGCCAGATCGACCTGACCGCCAACATCGGCGGGTTCAACGCCGGCGGTTACTACTCCACATCACCTCCAGCGGTCACTAAAGACCTGGTGGTGATTGGCGGCCACGTCACCGACAACGTTTCCACCGACGAGCCAAGCGGCGTGATCCGCGCGTTCGACATACACACCGGCAAACTGGTGTGGAACTGGGACAGCGGCAACCCGGACGACACCACGCCGATTGCCGAAGGCAAGGTCTACACCCGCAACTCTCCGAACATGTGGTCCATGTTCGCCGTTGACGAAAAACTCGGCATGCTTTACCTGCCGATGGGCAACCAGACCCCGGACCAGTTCGGTGGCGCTCGCACCCCCGAATCGGAACTGCACGCCGCCGGCCTGACCGCCCTCGACATCGCCACCGGTAAAGTGCGCTGGCACTTCCAGTTCACCCACCACGACCTGTGGGACATGGACGTCGGCGGCCAGCCAACCCTGATGGACCTGAAAACCGCTGACGGCGTGAAGCCAGCGGTACTCGCGTCCACCAAGCAAGGCAGCATCTACGTGCTGGACCGCAGCACTGGCCAGGCGATCGTGCCGATCAACGAAGTGCCGGTGCCACAAGGCGCTGTCGAAGGTGATCACACTTCGCCAACCCAACCGAAATCCGACCTCAACCTCATGCCGCCGCCGTTGAAAGAACGCGACATGTGGGGCGTCACCCCGTTCGACCAACTGATCTGCCGGATCGACTTCAAATCCCTGCGCTACGACGGCCCGTTCACGCCGCCATCGCTGCAAGGTTCGATCGTTTATCCAGGTAACTTCGGTGTGTTCGACTGGGGCGGCATCTCGGTTGATCCGGTGCGTCAGATTGCTTTCATGAACCCGGACTACATGGCGTTCAAATCGAAAATGATCCCGGCCGCCGAAATCGCTGCCCAAGGCCCGCGCAAAAGCGAAACCGAAGGCGTGCAGCCGAACAAAGGCGCGCCCTACGGCGTCATCCTCGAACCCCTGCTCTCGCCACTGGGCCTGCCGTGCCAGGCACCGGCCTGGGGTTACGTGACAGCGGTCGACCTGACCACCAGCAAAATCATCTGGAAACACAAAAACGGCACCGTGCGCGACAGCTCGCCGGTTCCGATCCCGCTGAGCATGGGCGTGCCTAGCCTGGGCGGGACCTTCACCACCGCTGGTGGCGTCGCTTTCCTGAGCGGCACCCTCGACCAGTACCTGCGCGCCTACGACGTAAAAAACGGTAAGCAGTTGTGGGAAGGCCGCCTGCCAGCAGGCGCGCAAACCACACCGATGACCTACACCGGCAAGGACGGCAAGCAATACGTGCTGGTCGTTGCGGGTGGTCATGGGTCGCTGGGCACCAAGCAAGGTGACTACGTGATTGCGTACAAACTGTCCGAGTAAGTTTTAGCGGCGGTTAAAGGAAAGGCGACTCCTGTGAAGGGGTCGCCTTTTTTGTGGCCGCCATTTCTGCCACACCACATTGAATCGGGTAAGCCTTTCGCCCCTCACCACTCAACAGGCCGAGCGTTAGCTCGCCTGCAGCACTTGATCTTGATCCACCCGCCCCGTCGGGAGGCTGAGTGGAGGTGTGCATCCGGGGAGTGGCGCGCAGCGCCGTTCGACGCAGTCGAACACGCTGCATGTAGGTCGTCGCGAAGCAGACCGGAGGGCAGTGTCCCCGGATGGATACCGGAGCGAAGGAACGCCGAGCCCAAGCGAGGGGCCGGACGCTTGGGGCGAGCCTTTTTGGGTACTTTTTTGGCGTTTGAAAAAAGTGCCTCGCCGTAAGGGCGAAACCGCCAGCCGCCGTTACCGCAGGAATGGATATGCCCCCACATCAACTAGAGCATGGTCGGCCCAAAGGCCGCCAAGTCAAACACACCTGTCAAAACCCTGAACACACACCCAGAAATATCCAGAGCCATTGAAACCACCCCCCACCTGCCCCATCTAACACCCATACCCAATTGCGCAGGTGCCCCATGAGCGACCAGCAAGAATTCCCCGAAGACCCGAGCGAATACGCCGACCCAGAGAACGCCGAACACCACTCCACCGGCAAAGGCCTCGCCCTGCCTGGCCAAAACCTGCCGGACAAGGTCTACATCATCCCGATCCACAACCGCCCGTTCTTCCCGGCCCAAGTGCTGCCGGTCATCGTCAATGAAGAACCGTGGGCTGAAACGCTGGACCTTGTGAGCAAATCCGATCACCACTCCCTGGCCCTGTTCTACATGGACACGCCCCAGGACGACCCGCGCCATTTCGACACCTCGGCCCTGCCGCTCTACGGCACGCTGGTCAAGGTGCATCACGCCAGTCGCGAAAACGGCAAACTGCAATTCGTCGCCCAAGGCCTGACTCGCGTGCGCATTCGCACCTGGCTCAAACACCATCGCCCGCCATATCTTGTCGAAGTCGAATACCCGCACCAGCCCACCGAGCCGACCGACGAGGTCAAGGCCTACGGCATGGCGCTGATCAACGCGATCAAGGAACTGCTGCCGCTCAACCCGCTGTACAGCGAAGAGCTGAAGAACTACCTCAACCGCTTCAGCCCCAACGACCCGTCGCCGCTGACCGACTTCGCCGCCGCCCTCACGTCGGCCACCGGCAGCGAGCTGCAAGAGGTGCTCGACTGCGTGCCCATGCTCAAACGCATGGAAAAAGTCCTGCCGATGCTGCGCAAGGAAGTCGAAGTCGCACGCCTGCAAAAAGAGATTTCCGCCGAAGTTAACCGCAAGATCGGCGAGCATCAGCGCGAGTTCTTCCTCAAGGAACAACTCAAGGTTATCCAGCAAGAGCTGGGGCTGACCAAGGACGACCGCAGCGCCGACATCGAACAGTTCGAACAGCGCCTGGAAGGCAAGGTTCTGCCGCCCCAGGCGCAAAAACGCGTCGAAGAGGAAATGAACAAACTGTCGATCCTCGAGACCGGTTCGCCGGAGTATGCGGTCACCCGCAACTACCTCGACTGGGCGACCTCGGTGCCGTGGGGCGTGTACGGCGAGGACAAACTTGACCTCAAGCACGCACGCAAGGTGTTGGACAAACACCATGCCGGCCTCGACGACATCAAGGACCGCATCCTCGAGTTCCTCGCGGTCGGTGCCTACAAAGGCGAGATCAGCGGCTCCATCGTGCTGCTGGTGGGTCCGCCGGGCGTGGGCAAGACCAGCGTCGGCAAATCCATCGCCGAATCCCTCGGTCGGCCGTTCTACCGCTTCAGCCTCGGCGGCATGCGCGACGAAGCCGAGATCAAGGGCCACCGCCGCACCTACATCGGCGCGCAGCCGGGCAAACTCGTCCATGCGTTGAAAGATGTCGAAGTGATGAACCCGGTGATCATGCTCGACGAGATCGACAAGATGGGCCAGAGCTACCAGGGCGACCCGGCCTCGGCGTTGCTGGAAACTCTGGACCCGGAACAAAACGTCGAATTCCTCGACCACTACCTGGACCTGCGTCTGGACCTGTCGAAAGTGCTGTTCGTGTGCACCGCCAACACCCTGGACTCGATCCCCGGCCCGTTGCTGGACCGCATGGAAGTGATTCGCCTGTCGGGCTACATAACCGAAGAAAAAATCGCCATCGCCAAGCGTCACCTATGGCCCAAGCAACTGGAAAAGGCCGGCGTGTCCAAGGGCAGCCTGAGTATCAGCGACAGCGCCCTCAAAGCCTTGATCGACGGATACGCCCGTGAAGCGGGGGTTCGGCAGTTGGAAAAACAACTGGGCAAACTGGTGCGCAAAGCCGTTGTGAAACTGATCGACGAGCCGAAAGCGGTGATCAAGCTCGGCCCGAAAGACCTCGAAGCCTCACTCGGCCATCCGGTCTTCCGTAACGAGCAAGTGCTGTCCGGTACCGGCGTCATCACCGGGCTGGCCTGGACCAGCATGGGCGGCGCGACCTTGCCGATCGAAGCCACGCGCATTCACACCTTGAACCGTGGCTTCAAACTCACCGGGCAATTGGGCGATGTGATGAAGGAGTCGGCGGAGATCGCCTACAGCTACGTCAGCTCCAACCTGAAGTCGTTCGGCGGTGATCCGAAGTTCTTTGACGAAGCCTTCGTCCACCTGCACGTCCCGGAAGGCGCGACCCCCAAAGACGGCCCAAGCGCCGGCGTAACCATGGCCAGCGCCCTGCTCTCGCTCGCCCGCAACCAGGCGCCGAAAAAAGGCATCGCCATGACCGGCGAACTGACGCTGACCGGGCATGTATTGCCGATTGGCGGCGTGCGCGAGAAGGTGATTGCAGCGCGGCGGCAGAAGATTTTCGAATTGATCCTGCCGGAGCCTAATCGCGGTAGCTTTGAAGAATTGCCGGATTATCTGAAAGAAGGGCTTACCGTGCACTTTGCCAAGCGGTTTGCGGATGTGGCAAAAATTCTGTTCTAACTCCCGTAACTGATCGTTCCCACGCAGAGCGTGGGAACGATCTCTCCTCCTCGTCACAATTTGTCTCATCTTCAGTTATGCTCGCCGTTCGTCGTGAATGCCGGAGCCACTGACCTTATGTCCCCCACCCGCCTGTTTGTTCCCCTCGCCCTCTCCTTGCTGGCCGCGTGTGCCACGCAACCAAAACAGAACGTGACAGTGGAAAAACAAAGCGAATGCCCGGTGAAGCTGCACAGCGGGCAAAACCTGATCCTGACCCTGCCAAGCAACCCGACCACGGGTTACCGCTGGGCGATCCAGGATTCGGCCGGTGGCGTATTGCGCGCGCTGAGCCCCGAGGTCTACAGCAACCCACAAGATGCAGGGATCGTCGGCAGCGCCGGCATTTCGACCTGGCGCTTCCAGTCCTTCGCCGCGGGCACGGGCCGTTTGCGCCTGACCTACTCACAGCCATGGGCACCGGAAGTACCGGCAGTGGAAACCTTCGACTGCGCGATCTCGGTTAACTGATCATGGGCTGGCTGATTCTGGCGCTGATGGGCGCGGTGACGTTCCTCTACGGCGTCAGCGTGCATGCGGCGTTGCTTTGCCTGTTGGTCAAACCGCTGCCGGTTTTGGCCTTGCTCGGTTGGTTGCATGACGCACCGCCCAGCGAATATCGGCGCTGGATCAGCCTTGGATTGATTTTCTCTCTGGTCGGCGACGTGCTGCTGGCATGGCCCGGGGATTTGTTTGTGTTCGGTCTCGGGGCGTTTTTGGTCGCCCACTTGGCGTATCTGAAAGCCTATTTGAGCGATTGCCGGCGGGTGGCGTTGTTGCCGCTGATCATCGCTTTAGGGGGCGGCGCGGTGTTGTTGGGGATCTTGATCTCCAATGGGCTGGGTCCGCTGCTCATCCCGGTGATCGTCTACGGTCTGGCCATCAGCGCCATGCTTTGGCGCGCGCTGGCCAGACTCGGCACCGACGTGCCCAAACGCTCGGCGCTGCTGGCGGCGGCAGGTGCGGTGGCGTTTGTGTTTTCGGACAGCGTGATTGGCATCAACCGGTTTGTCGCGCCGTTTCATGCGGCGCCTTACGTCATCATCCTCAGCTACTGGCTGGGACAATGGGGAATTGCGGCGTCGGCGTTTGCTCAAGATCAACGCTGAACCCCTGTGGCGAGGGAGCTTGCTCCCGCTGGAGTGCGCAGCGCTCGCCAGATTTGGGGCTGCTGCGCAGCCCAGCGGGAGCAAGCTCCCTCGCCACAATGGATTGTCACTGTCCGCAGCGGTTTATCAGACAACCCAAGCATCCCCCCGTCAATTTGGCTAAAATGCCGGCCTTTTCCACCTACGCCGCTGGAACCGCCGTGAGCAAAGAACCCGATCGCCTTTTCGCCCAGCCTTTGGCCCAGGTGCCTGACTTCGCCTTTAACGAGGACGTGGTGCGGGTGTTCCCGGACATGATCAAGCGCTCGGTGCCGGGTTATCCGACCATCGTTGAAAACCTTGGCGTGCTCGCTGCGCAATTTGCCCAGCCCAACAGCGTGCTCTACGACCTCGGCTCGTCCTTGGGCGCCGTGACCCAGGCGCTGCGCCGCCATGTGCGCACCGACGGCTGCCGCGTCATCGCTGTGGATAACTCGGCGGCGATGGTTGAACGCTGCCGCGAGTACCTCAATGGTCAGGACTCGATGTTCCAGGAGCTGCTGCCGGTCGAAGTGATCGAAGGCGACATCCTGGCCCTCGAATTCCAGCCAGCCTCGGTGGTGGCGCTGAACTTCACCCTGCAATTCATCGCCCCGGAACAGCGCACGGCGTTGCTCTCGCGCATCCGCCAATCGCTGTTGCCCGGTGGCGCGCTGATTCTGTCGGAGAAGCTGCGCTTCAATGATCCGGACGAACACGCGCTACTCACCGATCTGCATGTCGCGTTCAAACGCGCCAACGGCTACAGCGAACTCGAGATCGCCCAGAAGCGCAGCGCCATCGAAAACGTCATGAAGCCCGACAGCCTCGAAGAACACCGCGAGCGCCTGCTGGCCGCCGGGTTCTCGAAAGTCGTGCCGTGGTTCCAGTGTCTTAACTTTGCCTCGTTGATTGCCTTGCCATGATTGATCTGTCCCCCCTCGCCCGCCGGTTGGCCGGCACACCACTGGCCGACTGGGCCAACACGCTGCAAGCGCAACTCGACAAAAAAATGGAAAAAGGTCATGGCGATCTGGAGCGCTGGCAGAGTGCGCTGGACGCCTTGCCGAAGATTCAGCCGAGCGAAGTCGATCTGCTTAATGGTCTGACGCTGGACACCGATTGCGATGACAAAACTCGTGCGCAGATGCGCACTGCGCTGATGGGCTTGTCACCATGGCGCAAAGGACCGTTCGATCTGTTTGGTGTGCATGTCGACACCGAATGGCGTTCGGACTGGAAGTGGTCGCGAGTTGCACCGCATCTGGATCTGAAGGGCAAACGCATCCTCGATGTCGGTTGCGGTAATGGCTATTACATGTGGCGCATGCTCGGCGCGGGTGCCGACAGCGTGATTGGTGTCGATCCGAACTGGCTGTTCTTCTGTCAGTTCCAGGCGGTGCAGCGTTACCTGTCCGAACCCAATGCCTGGCACCTGCCGTTCCCGTTCGAAGACCTGCCGCCGAATCTGGAAGGTTTCGACACCGTGTTTTCCATGGGAGTGTTCTATCACCGTCGCTCGCCGATCGAGCATTTGCTGGCGCTGAAGGATTGCCTGGTCAAGGGTGGCGAATTGGTGCTGGAGACGCTGGTGATCGAGGGCGATCAGCAACAGGTATTGGTCCCGGAAGACCGTTACGCGCAGATGCGTAACGTGTGGTTCCTGCCGTCGGTGCCGGCGCTGGAGCTGTGGCTGCGTCGGGCCGGATTCACGGATGTTCGCTGTGTGGACGTGAGCGTGACGACGGTCGAGGAACAGCGCGGGACAGAGTGGATGAAGTATCAGTCGCTGAGCGATTTCCTTGATCCGGAAGATCACAGCAAGACGGTTGAAGGGCTGCCCGCGCCGATGCGTGCCGTGATCGTCGCCCGCAAGTAAAACACCGATCTCCCTGCCAATGGAGATCAAATGTGGGAGCGGGCTTGCTCGCGAAAGCGGTTTAACATTCAGCAGAAATGTTGACTGATCTACCGCTTTCGCGAGCAAGCCCGCTCCCACATTAGTTCTGTATTTAGTCTGCTGGTTTGGCTCTTCGGGCCTTGAAGAACTCGCTCAATACGGCCCCACACTCTTCCGCCAACACCCCGCCTTCATACAGCACCCGGTGATTCAAAAATCCCTGGGTAAAAAACTGCCCCTGACTCTGCACAATCCCGGCCTTTGGCTCCAGCGCGCCATACACCACCCGCGCAATCCGCGAATGCACGATCAGCCCGGCGCACATGCTGCACGGCTCAAGCGTCACGTACAGCGTGCTGCCGGGCAGACGATAGTTGCTGGCTGCCAACGCGGCCGCGCGGATCGCGACCATCTCGGCGTGAGCGCTCGGGTCATTACCGCTGATCGGGCAATTAAAACCCCGACCGATGATTTCACCGTCCTGAACCAGCACCGCGCCCACCGGCACTTCACCCAGGGCCGCGCCTTGGGCGGCCAGGGCCAGGGCTTCGCGCATGAAGTCACGATCACGGCTGCGGTCGATGATTGCGGTGGGACGTATCTGACGCATTACGCCACCTCGATGGCGGCCATCAGGCCGGTTTCCATGTGGTCGATCACATGGCAGTGGAACATCCAGATCCCCGGGTTATCCGCCACCAGCGCCACTTGCGCGCGCTCGTTTTTGCCCAGCAAGTAGGTGTCGGTGAAGTACGGGATGACCTTGTGCCGGTTCGACGCAATCACCTTGAAGCTCATGCCGTGCAGGTGAATCGGGTGTTGATACTGAGTCATGTTTTTCAATTCGAAAATGTAGCTCTTGCCCTTCTCGAGCTTGGCAATCGGGCGGTCGGCGCAGGTTTTGTCGGTGATGTCCCAGGCCTTGCCGTTGATCTGCCACAGGCTCGGCGGCTTGCCATTGTCGACGTTCACCGACACTGAGCCTACCCATTCGAAATTGAAGTTGAGTTTCTCCGCGTTGGCCAGGTCCGGCTCGGCCACCGGGTTGGCGGGCAGCGCGGGAGGCCATTCGGTCGGGGCATCGGTGTTCGCCACCGAACGGAACGTGCCCAGTCGTACCGGGCCGTTGCGCAGGGACAGCTCTTCACCGACCGGCGGGGCCTTGATCGCCAGGCAAATGCGCATGCCCGGGCCGAGCCAGTATTCCTTGCCCAATGGGCGCGGTTCGATGGGGTTGCCGTCCAGCGCGTAGATCTGCGCTTCGACACCTGGAATATTGAGGCGGTAAGTCAGGGTGTTATCCAGGTTGAGCAGGCGCACCCGGGTGATCTGCCCGGCGGGCAATTCGATCACCGCTTGCGAGACACCGTTGATCGTCGACAGACGTCCCGCCGTGCCACCACGGGCCGCTTCGCGAGGAATGCTGAACGCGACAAAAGCGCCCTCTTCATCGACGTGCCAGCTCTTGAGGCTCAAGGTCTTTTCGTATTTGAAGCCGGTAGGCTCGCGCTCTTCGATGATCAGCGGGCCGACCAGCCCGCGACCGAGTTCTTCGCTGCTGTTCACGTGCGGGTGATACCAGTAGCTGCCGGCGTCGGGCACGCGGAATTTGTAGTCGAAGTATTCGCCCGGCAGCACTGGAAGCTGCGAGACGTAGGGCACGCCGTCCATTTCCAGCGGCAGACGAATGCCGTGCCAGTGAATGGTAGTGGCAACCGGCAGGTGGTTGATGAAACGTACCCGCAGCCATTCGCCCTGACGCACGCGTAACTCGGTGCCCGGCGCCGACGGACCGAACGCCCAGGCTTCGGTCTTGTGCCCGGCCACCAGTTCGACGTCCAGCGGTGCGGCGATTAACTCATAGTCGTGGCCCGCGTCGGCGTCGGCCATTTTGCCCAACCAGTACCGCGACGCCCCCCCCGCTCCGACACCAACGACAACAAGACCGGCCAGGCCACCGAGGATTTGGCGACGGGTAAAGGACATGAACTCAACTACCTCACGTATCAGCGACAGGCCCGTGGGCCTGTAAAAGGCGAATACGATACACCTGCGGTTGAGAAACAGTAAGGGTGGGGTGGCGGATGGTCACAGTCAAAGCATGGCTGGCAATGCATCTGTGGCGAGGGGGCTTGTCGGAATGTCGCATCGCCCCGTTCGGCTGCGCAGCAGTCGTGAAACCATCCAGCGCGATATGTCAGATGCAATGTGATTACTGGATTTGTGGCCGCTTCGCTGATCGTTATTTAGTCGCCGTTAATCAGGGAATCACCCTACATCCATTTCCACCTTTCCCGACTTCTTTCCTGATCGATCCCCCGCAAAGTCCCAGCGCCTAATTTTCTGCGCCAGGGATTGCCCATGTTCGACTCCTTTTCTCCAGCAACTTCGTATTTTTCGGGGCGTTGATGGAGCACATCACCCGCATCGAGCAGGAACTCGACAGCTTCCCGCACACCCTTTCGCTCTATCGCGAACAGCTCAAACACTGGTTCAACAGGGCCGCCGACAAGGCCAGCCGCGCCGCTGATCTTCCGTCGCTGATGGGCATGGAGCGGATCATCCGGTTCGGCAACTCCAGCACCGCTGTCAGCAGCGGCGATGACGAGTTTTTATCCACCGTCGTGCAATGCCCGAAAGGTGGATTGCTAGAAATCGAGAGCAAGTTCGAGTCGGTTTATGACATTCCGGTGGGCAACATTCAGGTCGATGTGATTGCCAGCGATGGCGGCGAAAAGACGCCGGTCACACTCGATAAAAACGGCAAGGGGACGTTCACCGGTACACCCGGCAAGTTCTACCGCGTTCACGTCCACAACGAAGTCACACCGCAGCACGTTGAAGATCTTTTCTCTTCCTACGATGGCCTGACGAATGAGCTCGAAAACTGGCTGCAAGATGAATGGAAGACGTTTAAGCCGAAGTGGCCGGAATCTTCTTCGGTTGCTGTAGGCAATGGAATGCTCGCGGGAAGTTGGGCGGCAATAGAGGGCGTGTGGGACGGCATCGGCCTGCTTTCGGACATCCTCAAGGATCCAGGGAAGTTTGGTGAGCGGTTGGGCGAGAGCGCCACAGAGCTGAAGAAACTCGCGGAAACCGCCCCGGATGTCATGGAAAAAGTCCAACTGCTGGCGAGTGACGAAGCGGCGCTGTGCTTGCTGTTACGCACCGCCAGCCTCTGGTTGGACATGCTGCCGCCCGGCGAGCTCGCCGGAAATACTGCCGAAGCAGTGTCGACGGTGGTGGTGCAATTGTTGATCGACATCCTGATTGGCATCGTTCTGACGTTCGCTGCAGCGGGGGCCGGTATCGCCTATTTGACGATGCGGCTGGCTAATCGAGCTACACAATTACTCAGCGCTGTTCTGCGTCTCGTGAAGGCGATTTTCACGATCATCAATAACTTTATCAGCTACGTCGACCGCTACAAAAAAGTCGCTGCCCGAGGCATCGCTGCCGGCATGAAAAAAGGCCGGATGCAGTTGAACTGGAGCGCTCGTCGCAATGCGTCACTGAAGAAAGACGAACACCACGATGACGCCTCAGCGCAGGCGAAAAACCCTAATGGCGACAGCGCCGATTGCGTGCCGCTGACCTGCACCAACAATTGTCCGGTGTCGATGGTCACCGGCGAAGAACTGCTAACACTCACCGACGGTGTACTGGACGGGATTTTGCCGTTCGACTTCACCCGGCTCTATCGCACCAGCGCCGCCGAGATCGATATCGGCCTCGGTTTCGGCTGGAGTCACAGTCTCGCCCATCGACTGGAAATCGATGGCGACTCCGTCATCTGGATCGACCACGAAAACCGTCGTACGACTTTTCCGCTGCCAAACAGTGAACGCCCGGCGATCCACAACAGCCTCTCGCGGGCGGCGATTTATCTGGGCGATGAACCCGAAGAATTGATCCTCGCCCAGGCTGGCGAGGATGCACGGTTCTATCACTTTCATAACGGTCGGTTGGCAACCATCAGCGACGCTTACAACAACCGCCTGCGCATCACCCGCGACCGACAAAACCGCATCAAACGCCTCGACAATGGCGCCGGCCGTGCCTTGCGATTGCGCTATGACCGCATCCATTTGGTCGCCGTCGACTATCAGGTTTTTGTCCCGGCCCAGACCCTCGACGAGGCTTGGCACACCGAGCAGACACTGGTCAGTTACAGCTACGACGAACGCGATCAACTGATCGAAGCCACCAACGCTGCCGGCGAAAGCGAGCGTTACGACTACGACGATCAGCACGTCATCCTGCAGCGGCAATTGACCGGTGGGGCGAGTTTCTTCTGGGAGTGGGAAAGGTCCGGCAAGGCGGCCCGATGTGTCCGCCACTGGGCGTCGTTTTCGCAGATGGACGCGCGTTATGTCTGGGATGACGAGGGCAGTGTCACCGTCCAGAACATCGATGGCAGTGAAGAGGTTTACGTCCACGACGACCGGGCGCGACTGGTGCGCAAGGTCGAGCTGGACGGCGGCGAACAGCTCAAGGCCTATGACGACCAGGGGCGGTTGATTGCCGAGCAGGATCCGCTCGGCGCCGTCACTGAGTACCGCTACGACGAAATCGGACGATTGGTTGCGCTGATTCCGCCGGAAGATGAGCCGACGGCCTACGAGTATCGCAACGGTTTTCTGCATGCACGGTTTCGCGGCAAAGCCGTCTGGAAATATCAGCGCAACGCCCAGGGTGACGTCACCGAAGCGATCGATCCTGACGGTCATGTCACTCACTATCACTACGACGAACGAGGGCAGCTGCTGTCGATCCGCTACGCGGACACCAGTCGGCATGTGTTTGTCTGGAGCGCCTTGGGGCAGCTGCTTGAAGAGACCTTGCCGGACGGTGGTGTGCGGCGGTTTTCCTACGACGCACTGGGGCGGCAGATTACCCGTCAGGACGAACACGGTGCCGTTACCCAGTACCAATGGGATGCCGTTGGCCGACTGATCCAGACGACGCTTCCCACAGGCGCCAGCCGCGCCTTCAGCTACAACGCCTACGGCAAGATCACCGCCGAACGCGATGAACTGGGCCGCGTCACACGCTACGAATACATCGACGACCTGCACCTGGTCAGCCGCCGCATCAATGCCGACGGCACCCAGCTGAAGTACCGCTACGACAACGCCCAGCTGTTGCTCACGGAAATCGAAAACGAATCCGGTGAAAAATATCAGCTGGACTACACGCCGAACGGCTTGATCCGACAGGAAACCGGATTCGACGGCCAGCGCACAGCATACGCCTACGACCTCAACGGCCAACTGCTGGAGAAAACCGAGTTCGGCGAGGACGGCTCGCGGTTGGTAACGTCGTATGAGCGGGACTCTACGGGAAGGTTGCTGGTCAAAACCCTGCCCGACGGCATCAAGGTTGAATACCGCTACGACAGCCTCGGCCGACTGGTCAGCGTCGACGACGGTCACGACCACCCGCTGGAATTTGAGTACGACCAGCAGGACCGGCTGATCACCGAACACCAAGGCTGGGGCACCTTGCGCTATGGCTACGACACCTGCGGTCAGCTCAATCGCCTGCGCCTGCCGGACGGCAGCAAACTCGATTACCACCACGCCAAGGGCGGCGCGCTGACGGCCATCGACCTCAACGGCGCGCGACTCACCACTCACCAATTCGCCTTCGGCCGCGAACAGCAACGCCAGCAGGGGCAGTTGCTCAGCGAATATGCCTACGACGATCAGGGCCGATTGAAGGCCCACGCTGTCAGTCAACAGCACCAAACGCTGTATCGCCGCGACTATGCCTACAGCGGCAACGGCAATCTCGACAGCATCGCCGACACCCGCCACGGCCAACGCAATTACCAATACGACCCGCTCGACCGCCTGACCCGCGTCCGCCACACCCGCGACGACCCACCGGAAAGCTTCGCCCACGACCCCGCCGGCAACCTGCTGATGCAGGACCGCCCCGGCGCCGCGACCGTCAAAGGCAACCGCCTGCTCCTGCAAGGCGACCGCCACTACGATTACGACGCCTTCGGCAACCTCATCCGCGAACGCCGCGGCACCGCGCAAAAACTCGTCACCGAATACCGCTACGACTGCCAACACCGTTTGGTCGGCGTCACAACCCCGGACGGCCGCAGCGCCAGTTACCGCTACGACGCCTTCGGCCGTCGCATCAGCAAAACTGTCGACGGCAACACCACCGAGTTCTTCTGGCAAGGCGACCACCTCATCGCCGAAAGCAGCCGCGAGCATTACCGCAGCTACGTCTACGAACCGGGCAGCTTCCGCCCCCTGGCCATGCTCGACGGCAAAGGCCCGCGAAAGGCTTGCCCGTTTTACTACCAGCTCGATCACCTGGGTACGCCGCAGGAGCTCACGGATTACAGCGGCGAAATCGTCTGGTCAGCGAAGTACAACGCCTACGGCAAGGTCACTCGTCTGGCGTTTGGTGGGGGAGAGCAACTCGATCAGCCGTTGCGGTTTCAAGGGCAGTACTTCGACGCCGAGAGCGGCCTGCATTACAACCGGCATCGGTACTATGATCCGGAGGTTGGCCGCTACCTGATGCCGGACCCGGTCAAGTTGGCGGGTGGGCTGAACCAGTATCAGTACACGCCGAATCCGACGGGGTGGGTTGATCCGTTGGGGTTGAGCGGGAATTGCCCGCCGCCGAATAAGCCAGGTTGTAAGGCACCGGATGATACGACTGGCGCTAAGGTTGATGAGGGTGAGCCGCCGCTGCCTACTGTGATCAGTGGCGTAGATCCAGGCAGTTTGAAAAGAACTCATGCGATAGAGGGAAAAACCTCCACCAAGCAAGTAGAAACTATAGCTGGCAAAATGCAAAAAAGCGGGTATGACGACAATTGGCCAATCGACGTTGTGGAGCATAACGGTAACCGCTATATAGTCGATGGACATCATAGGGCTTCTGCGGCCAGGCAAACTCACACCAAAGTCAGTATCGTATTGATAAAAGATATTATGAGTCATCACAGTGTTTTCAATAACATTGATGAAATAAAAGAGTCTGCTGATAACGTAGGGCATGACAGGCTGGTGAGGTCAAGAAGATGAAGAATAAAGATCTTGAATATTTGATTGATGATTTTCTGAATCAGGTGAAAAAAGCTACAGACTTGCTTGAGGGGCGATTTGGTAAAAAATGTATTCTTAGGCTATGGAGAGCAAAGGAAATTCCGCAGCGGGGTGAAGTTTTAGCAGGCATAAATTACGAACTACATGGTGTCGGTTGTAGGGTGTATTTTCCAGAAGTATGCGTGGATTTCGATTATGGTCCAGGTGAGCGGGTCGACGGATTTGATGTGTGGAGGCTATACATATACGCATGCGAAGTTCCTCGTTTGCATCCTAAATACACAGATCAGGAAGCGCTAAAGCGAGATTTCAATGAGTACATGAATCTTGGGAAGGTAGAGAGAATATCTGGCTCTATGTCGAATCTATACTTCAAGAACAAAGTTAATTGGTAATGTTGCATTGGTTATTAAGAACTATCGGCTTTTATGGGTTGTCACGTGATAAATGGCGGCCCGCGGGATAAGCAGTGATGCCTGTAAATGACAAAAAAATACAACGCATTAATTCTTGAAATCGACGAAGTCGTTGAGGAGGCAGTTGTATTGTTTGTTGAAGGCGTGACGGTTAAGTGCTTCGCGAGCTACTGTCCCTTTGCGATTGAAGCGGGAAAGCAATATGCCGTGGAATTCGACTTGGTTTTACCTGACTCCGACGGCGTAATGCTCGCCCAAGGGTCTGATCGAAAAGCTGAAATGACGGATCTTGGATTTTCCTGCTTTGTTTCTGGGTACTTGGACGGCCCCATTCTTCGGTCATTCGTAGATTTCATGAATCTTGAACTTCACTACGAATTCCCTCAGTTCAATGAGAAATATGTGAAAGTCAGCGTGGAAAGGATTGATGTGGCGTTCGGGCAGGAAAGGCGAAATTTCTGGGCAAGGTCGTCGGAAGTTTCCTTCAACTCGTAGCGGTTTTCATGAACTGGTGCGCAACGGACCTCATCGATAGTCTCTTAGCTGTCACTGCAAATTCAGTGACAGGGTGTGGAAGCCCTTCTATCGTTAGGCGCATCAAGCGTCACCAGTTCGGCGTGTTTTATCGTCTGTGTTTTATGGTGGCTGTGCGCGGGGCGCTTTCGAGTGCGCCGGGTGCCTAACGTCCCGGTCTTCCACACCTGCGTACAGCCGCCACCTATTTGCGTGGAAGTGATTTCTGGCGGCTTCAATCCATACGTTAGGACTCAAACTGATGAAAACCCTTACCCCCGATCCACCCTACGAAAAACCAATCCCCCACCCCAAAAACCGCTTCATGGCGCTCACCAGCAATTGCGACGACATGCCAACCCTGTTCGTCGACACCCAAGCGCCGCTGGATGTTTTGTATGACGCTGCCAACTACCGAATTCGCGCCGTCACCCAAGTGATGGAGAACTTGTCCATGCGCGGCTCGATCGAGTGTCAGTCCTTCATTCTTAGTGATTTTGCTTTGCTCTGTGCCATTCCGTTGCGGGATGGGTGTGATGTGCTGGATGTGTTAGGGCGACGATTGAAGGCTCGGCCTTCGGAGTAGCGCCGGGCGGCTTTTGTGGCGAGGGAGCTTGCTCCCGCTCGGCTGCGTAGCAGTCGTAAACCGGGCAGTGCGGTGTGTCAGGCATGACCGGATTGCAGGTTTTTGGGGCTGCTGCGCAGCCCTACGGGAGCAAGCTCCCTCGCCACAGGGTTATGTTGACGCTTGGAGGCCAGTGATCAGATGCACCACCCCGTCATCCAGCATCATGACTCCCGGCACCCCGACCACATTTAGAGCCTGCCGATCGACCCGAGCCACATCCCGCAACGCCACCCGAACCCGGGTCAGCGCCACCCGCTGCTGCGACTTGAGGTTATCCATTCCGCCCAGTGCGGCGACGATTTCCGGGGCCAGGCCAGAAACAGGCTGAGCAACCACTTTCGGTTCATCCACCACCAGATCCGGCGTTAACGCTTTCCAGAACGCCCGCTGCATTTTCTCGAACATGCTCAGTTCTCCAGTACCAGTGAAGTATCGACCGTCGCCTCGTGATACAGCCGCAACGCCTCGCGCACTTGCTCGGCGCTTTCCAGGCCCAGCACCTGCTGGGCGATGGCCTGGCAGTCCAGCAGATCCACTTCGCGAACCGCCGCTTTGATCGCTGGAATCAACGGCACGCTCACCGACAGTTCATCCACCCCAAGCCCCAACAACAGCGGCACCGCCAGTTTTTCCGAAGCCATGGCGCCGCACACTCCGACCCATTTGCCATGGGCATGAGCGGCTTTCACCGTGCTGGCAATCAAACGCAGCACCGACGGATGAAAGCTGTCGGCCTGACTGGCCAGGCGCGGATGATCGCGGTCCATGGCCAGGGTGTACTGGGTCAGGTCGTTGGTGCCGATCGAGAAGAAATCCACTTCAGGCGCAAACAGATCGGCCATCAGTGCCGCTGCCGGCACTTCGATCATGATCCCCAGTTTCGGCAGCTCAGTGAGACCCAATGCCAGCGCCTCTTCCTCAAGCAGCTGCCGGGCCCGTCGCAACTCCGACAGCTGCGTGACCATGGGCAACATGATGTGCAGACGCGCCAACCCGGCGCTGCTCAGGATCGCTTTGAACTGATCGCGCAACAGCTGCGGGCGCTCCAGACACAAACGAATCCCACGCATGCCGAGGAACGGGTTGGTTTCGCTGTCCATTGGCACGTAGGCCAACGGTTTGTCGCCGCCGACATCCAGAGTACGCACCACCAGATTGCGCGCCGGCCCCAGGGCGCGGGCGATGGCGCTGTAGGTGGATGCCTGTTCGTCATGGCTCGGCGCATGATTGCGGTCCAGATAAAGAAACTCCGAACGCAACAGTCCGACGCCCTCGCCTCCCAGTGCCATGGCCTGCTCCGCTTCAGCCAGCGAGGCGATGTTGGCCGTCACTTCAAAGTGGTGACCATCGCGAGTACAAGCCGCCAACGCAGCGTGCGCCAGCTCATGTTGATGGCGCTTCTGCTGGCGCTGACGATTGGCCTGCAGCTGCTCGATGGCCGCCAGGTCCGGGTCCAGATGCAGCTCGCCCTTGTCGGCGTCCAGCAACACTTGAGTGCCGTTGGCCAGCGCCAGCACCTGAACGGGCAACCCGCAGATCGCCGGCAAACCGGACGCCCGAGCGAGGATCGCGACGTGGCTGGTAGCGCCGCCACCGACCGTGGCGAAACCCAGTACCTTGCGAGTATCGAGCCCGGCGGTCTGTGACGGCGTCAGTTGTTCGGCGATCAGGATCGCCCCTTCAGGCAGCTCCATCGCCTGATCCTGTACGCCGAGGATCAGCTTGAGCACTCGCTGGCCCACATCAGCCAGGTCCGCCGCCCGCTCCGCCAGCAAGGCATTGCCCAGGCTTTTGAACAAGGTTGCCGTCGACTCGGTGGCCGCGCGCCAGGCGAACCCGGCACTTTTGCCTTCGATGATCAGCGCCTCGGTCTGATCCAGCAGACTCGGGTCTTCAAGCAGTTCCTGGTGCGCCTTGAAAATCTCTGCCTGGGCGTCACCGGTGGCGTTGTCGCGCAACTGCTGCAAGGCCAGCGCCGCTGCGACCAAAGCACGGGAGAGATGCTCTCGCTCAAGCTGCGGACCGACGCCGAACTCGTTCACTTCAAGTGTTTGCTCGGCAATCTGCACAACCTGGCCAAACGCCGAACCCGCCGAGGCACAGACTCCGCGCAAAACGTTCAGCGATGAAGCTTCAACCGTCTCGACTTCTGCCATCACGGCTACCGTCTCGCCACACCCGGCGGTCAGCAATTCGGCCAGCGTCTTGATCGCCGCTTCAGCATCCGGGCCGGCCGCACTGACTTGCACAACGTCACCGTGCCCCGTCTGCAACGCCATGATCGCCACCAACGATTTGGCGTTCGCACTCGCCTGCTGTTTATGCAGGTAAATGCTCGCCGAAAAACCTTTCGCCGCCTGAGCGAACACCGCTGCCGGACGGGCGTGCAAACCGTTCGGGTTGGCGAGTGTCACCGGTTTGGAAAACAGTGCTTCGCCCTCTTCCGGCACTGGCTCATCCGTTGCCTGCTCGATGGGCTTCAAACTCAGTAGCGGTTGGCCACTGTCTACCAAACCCGTTTCCGGTGTCAGCCAAGTGAAGGGCTCACCACTGACCACCAGCATCAAGGTCAACAAACTGCGGGCGTTCAAGGCAATGTAATCGGCATCGAACTCGATCAGCGACTGCCCCACCGCCACCCGCTGACCTTCCTCAACCAATCGGGTGAAGCCCTTTCCTGCCAGGTTCACTGTATCGAGGCCGATGTGCATCAACACCTGCACGCCATTGTCGTCGGTGATGCTGACGGCATGCCCACTGACCTGCACATTGCTGATCACCCCGGCCAGCGGTGCGCACAAGGTTTGCGAAGTCGGGTCGATGCACAGACCGTCGCCAATCACGCGACTGGAAAACACCTGATCGGGCACCTGGTCCAGCGGCATCAGCACGCCGGACAAAGGTGCCAGCAGTTGCAATTGTTGGGGTGTGGCCATGACGTCACCTGCTGTTTTGTTCTTTGAAGTGCTGATGGAGCGCGAGGCTCCGACAGCATCGCTTATTTCCACCAATACTCGACCTGCAATCCGACGTTCGAACCGTGCCGCGCCGTGCCGAAGGCGCCGGTGTCGGACAATGCCGACCCCTGCGCCAGTTCATTGGCCGCCCGTTTGGCCGCCTCGTTCCAGCTCGCATAGGTGTAATACAAACGCACCTCGGGGCGAGCCCAGAATTCCGGTCCTTTGGGCGACCAGGTCGGAGCGAAGGTGAACTTGCTCAGCTTGCGCGTGCCGCCCGTGGTTTCGACCTGATCGTGACCCAATTCGGTCACCAGTTTGAACTGCTCGGTGAGCGCATAAGTCGGGCGAACACCCAGGGAAATCCAGTTCTGGTCAGCGCCGTCCGGGCGAATATCCTTCTGGTAAACCGCCTCGATTTGCCCACCAAATCGCGGCGTCACTTGCCAGTCGAAGAACTCCACCACACGATAACTTTTGTTGCTGTCGTCCAGCTTCACGTTACCGGTATAGCCCAACCCGGTGCCGGGACCTTCGCCGTACTGGAAGGCCAGTTTGTTCTTGCCACCCAGAAAGCCCTTCTGCACATGCTGGGTGGTGATCGCCCAGCCACGGTGAGCGTCGCGGCTGTCGGGCTTGTCGATGTAACTCAGGCCGAACTCCAGTTCACCGCCAGGGTTGGTGTTGAAGCCGGCGACGTTGAAATCGTGTCGGTTGATGTAGTCCTTCTGGTACAGGTTGTCCTTGCGCGAGAAGGCGTAGCTGTATTTCAGATCGCCGATCAGCACGTCCTCAATACCGCCGCCGGTGGCGCTCTGGTTCCAGTAGTAGTAGTCGGAAATGTGAATATCGTTCCGTTTGTAGTAACGCCGACCGGCCCACAACGAACCGCCGTTGAGGCTAGGCATGTTCGACCATTGCGCATACATCTGCGGCATGCGCACTGAGCCGTTGTCACCGTTGAAGGTCAGGTCCTTGTTGTACTGGTTGTACAACGAAGCCATGCCGTCGACGCTCAGCACCGAGCCGTCATCCAGGGTGTAAAGATCCTGGCGCAATTCCAGCTCCGCGTACTGCTCACATTCGTTGCCCAAGCGGTATTTGGTCTGCGCACCCTGCAGTTGGAAACACTGCTGTTTACCGCTGTTGACCGAGGTCCCGACGCCGCTGCGCAAGTAACCGGCGAACTCCAGCGCCTGGGCCGAAAGAGGCAAAGCCAGGCACACGCCCGCCACTACAAGGCTGCGATTTATTGTTGTTTTCAAGAACCACCCCATTATTTTTATTGTGTGCAGCGGCAAAATCGGCGCGCAAAACTCTCCCGCGCAGCGTTCTGCGTGTTGTTTTAAAACAGTGTTTTTTAGTGGTTGGTCAGGTGCAGAACGAACGACTCAAAGGGCCGTAAAAACACCTGCCGATTGCGCGGCGGACAGTCCGGGTAGTTGCTGATCACCAACCGCTGCATCATCGCTTCGCTGATCACTTCATCTGGCAGTTCGACTTCGCATGGCGTGCCGTAGAAGTTGTTCAGCACCAGCAAACGCTCGCCCCTGCCTTCACGCACATACGCCCAGATTTGCGGGTGCTCAGGTAGCAACTGCCGGTACACACCGTCAGACATCAGCGCTTCACTGCGGCGCAGAGCGATCAGTTGGCGGTAGTGATGAAGCACCGAATCCGGGTCATCGAGTTGGGCGGCGACGTTGATCTGCGCAGCGTTGGCCGGCACCCCGATCCACGGCTCGACAGCGCTGAAACCGGCATTAGGCTCGGCATTCCAGTGCATCGGCGTACGGCCGTTGTCCCGGGACTTCTGCATGATCGCCGCCATGTTATCGGCGTCGCTAGCACCCGCCTCGCGCTTGAGCCGGAAGATGTTCAGCGTCTCGACATCGCGGTACTGATCGATGTGATCGAAGCCCGGATTGGTCATGCCCAGTTCCTCGCCCTGGTACACGAACGGCGTGCCCTGGAGGAAATGCAGCGCCGTGCCGAGCATCTTCGCCGAGATCTCTCGATATTCGCCGTCATGACCAAAACGCGAGACCACCCGTGGCTGGTCATGGTTACACCAGAACAGCGCGTTCCAGCCACCGCCGGCCTGCATGCCGGTTTGCCAATCGGAGAGGATGCGCTTGAGTTCGAGGAAATCGAAATCGGCGCGAATCCATTTCTGCAGGTTGGGGTAATCGACCTTCAGGTGATGGAAGTTGAAGGTCATCGACAGTTCTTTCGAGTCTGGCCGCGAGTAGCGGATGCAGTGTTCCAGGCTGGTGGACGACATCTCGCCGACGTTGATCAGATCGTGGCCTTCGAAGACTTCGCGGTGCATTTGCTGCAAGTATTCGTGGACGTTCGGGCCATCGGTGTAGAAACGGCGACCGTCAGTGTTGTCCTCAGGGAAGTCCGCCGGTTTGGAGATCAGGTTGATCACGTCCAGACGGAACCCGCCTACACCCTTGTCGCGCCAGAAACGCATCATCTTGAAGACTTCGGCGCGCACCTTGGGGTTGTCCCAGTTCAGGTCGGCCTGAGTGTGGTCGAACAAGTGCAGGTAGTACTGACCGGTCTGAGCTTCGTACTCCCAGGCCGAGCCGCCAAACTTGGATTCCCAGTTGTTCGGCTGGTCGCGCCAGATGTAGAAATCCCGGTAAGGGTTATCAAGGCTGCTGCGGGCCTGCTGGAACCAGGTGTGCTCGATGGAGGTGTGGTTGACCACGATATCGAGCATCAGCTTGATCCCGCGCTTGCCGGCCTCGGCGATCAGCAACTCGCAATCGGCCATGGTCCCGTAGCTCGGGTCGATGGCGTAGTAATCACTGATGTCGTAGCCGTTGTCGCGCTGGGGCGAGCGCAGGAACGGCGTGATCCACAGGCAATCGACACCCAGCCAGTGCAGGTAATCGAGCTTGGCCACAACGCCAAGCAAATCACCCGTGGGGTTGCCGGCGTGGCTGTGAAAACTCTTCGGGTAGATCTGGTAGATCACCGAACGTTGCCAGTCTTGCATGGCGGGATTCCTTCAATTAGTTGATGCAGTGACCGTAATGGCCCCTTCGCGAGCAAGCCCGCTCCCACATTTGGAATGCGGTCAACCTGTGGGAGCGGGCTTGCTCGCGAATGCGATCTGTCAGGCAACCCGATACCCGGGCCGAACAATCTTCATGCTCAACCCGCAGGTCAGAACAAACGGCACGACCATGGCAATGACCATCCCGATCACGAACATCGGAATGAACTGCGGAATGATCGAGATAAAACCGGGCAAGCCACCGACGCCGATTGCCGAGGCCTGGACCTTGTTCAGCGACAAGAAAATGCAGCCCATGGCCGAACCGATCAGGGCTGCATAAAACGGAAATTTGTAGCGCAGGTTGACCCCGAACATGGCCGGTTCGGTGATGCCGAAGTAAGCGGAAATCGCCGAGGTCGAGGCCATGCTTTTGTCCCGCACGTTACGGGTCATGTAGAACACCGCCAGTGCCGCGCTGCCCTGGGCCAGGTTGGACATGACGATCATCGGCCAGATAAAGGTGCCGCCCTGGGTGGAGATCAGCTGCAAGTCGACCGCGAGGAACATGTGGTGCATGCCGGTAATCACCAGAGGCGCGTAGAGCAAACCGAAAATCGCTCCGCCGACCATTGGCGCCAGGTCAAACAGCATGACCACGCCTTCGGTGATAAGAATCCCCAGATGACGGGTCACCGGGCCGATCACCGCCAGCGCCAGCACGCCGGTCACAACGATGGTAGTGATCGGCACGACCAGCAATTGAATCGCGTTCGGCACCCGCGCCCGCAGCCATTTTTCGATGACGCTCATCACATAAGCAGCCAGCAGGATTGGCAAGATCTGCCCCTGATAGCCGACTTTCTCGATCTGGAACAACCCCAGGATGTCGAAGTACGGCAGGCTCTGCCCGTCCAGCCCGGCCACCGCTTTGCCATAGTTCCAGGCATTGAGCAGATCGGGGTGCACCAGCATCAGGCCAAGCACGATGCCGAGGATTTCGCTGCCGCCAAACCGCTTGGCCGCCGACCAGCCCACCAGCGCCGGGAGGAACACAAACGAGGTATTGGCCATGAGGTTGATCAGGCTCCAGAGCCCGTCAAGTTTCGGATAGGCGTCCAGCAGGGTCTTGCCCTCGATGAACATGCCCTTGGCGCCGATCAGGTTGTTGATGCCCATCAGCAGGCCGGCAATGATCAACGCCGGGAGGATGGGCATGAAGACGTCGGAAAACACCCGCACCAGACGCTGCATCGCGTTGATCTTGTCGGCGCTTTTCTGCTTAACGTCGGCGATGGTCGAGGCCGCGAGACCGGTTTGACGACGCAGTTCGGCGTAGACCTTTTCCACTTCACCGGGACCAATCACCACCTGGAACAGGCCGCCGGTGAAGAACGAGCCTTTGACCAGATCGATCTGGTTCAGCGTGGCGCTGTTGACCAGGCTTGGGTCCTTAAGGGCCAGGCGCAGGCGGGTGACGCAGTGCGCGGCCTGCTCGAGGTTGTCGCTGCCCCCGAGGCTTTGCAGCAGCTCGCTGGCGATATTCGAATAGTCGTGGCTCATGCTTTTTCTTCCGCTGTAGTTTTTTGTTTTTGGCAGCACGCCGAAGCGAAAAGTACTCGTCTGTACGAGTTAAAGCAACAACTCGTACAGACGAGTTTGAATTTGTTTATCCTGAACCCGACCGGCGGCGACATTTCCCACCTCAAAAGTCAAAGAAACCTAACGCCGCATGGACAAACCCCTACCCTGCCCTTAAGGTTCGAAACCTTGAGCACATCGCGGCACAGAGCCATCCCCATGAGTAAATACAACCAGATCTACAGCGATCTGCTTGCCAGCATCACGACCGAACGTCTGGAACGCGGCGCCCGGTTGCCTTCCGAAACCGAACTGATGGACAGCTACCAGGCCAGTCGCGGCACCGTGCGCAAGGCTATCGAGCAACTGCAGGAGCGCGGTTTCGCCCAGAAAGTCCACGGCAAAGGCACGTTCGTGCTGTCGACCAACCCGATCGAATTTCAGCTGGGCGGCATCGTCAGCTTTCAGGAAACGTATCCGCGCCTGGGTAACGACGTCAGTACCGAGGTGGTCGAGTTCACTCAAATCCCCCTCGAAGGCCTGCTGCTGGAGCACATCAAGGCTGAAGAAGGCAGCCTGATCACACGGATCAAGCGAGTGCGGCGGATCGACGGCAAACGCGTGATCCTCGACATCAACCATTTCGTCAGCGACGTGATTCCCGGCCTGTCCCAAGACATCGCCGAGCACTCGATCTACGCCTTCATCGAACAGACCCTGCAACTGCAAATCGCCTACGCCCAGCGCACCATCGAAGCGGTGCCCCGGAGCAAGGACGACCAGCAACACCTGGACCTCGACGGCCAAAGCCATGTGATCGTGGTCAGCAACCAGACGTTTTTGCAGGACGGCCGCCAGTTCGAGTACACCGAGTCGCGGCACACCCTGGACAAGTTTTACTTTTCGGACGTGGCGCGGCGCTGAGCCTGACTCAGACCTTCGTCATGCCCTACTTCTTCTATCTGCAACAGACCACCACCAGATACCCAGAAGCTTACAGATGGAACCGATGCCCCTTGAGATAGTGAGCGCCCCGACCACCTCTCAAGGAAAACATCATGGACGATGCCCAAGAAATCACCCTGCCCGACGCTACCGATGCGCAGGCCCTCCAGGCCCTGATCCCTGATCTGGTAACCGATTGCCCCGACCTGTACTCCATGGCGTACCAGGTCGCCAAAGACATTCTCATCCAGCACAACATCACGGATATCGAACCCGACAAGGTCTACTGGCATCGGTTTAATGCCGCTCAAAGCAACTCGAAGACCTTTACCGGCTGGCAGCATGTGTTTGAAACACCCAGGGAGTCGATGACCTTCCCGCAACTGGTCATGCAGCGTTTCAGTGTCCACGACCAGGACAACGGGGACCTGCTGGACGTTGACAGTGGTTTCTACCGTGCCGACGGCAATGCCGGAAACTACGATGAAACCAACGAGATTCGCCTGCATGCCAGGGATGTGTTGAAAACCTTCTGGGATATCAATTTCGCTGACCGTTGCAAAACGGCCATCGCGACGTTCTGGGAAAAGCACAGCGACAACTTCCGTGCGCTGATCAAGTGCACGTTCATTGCCAAAGCCATTGAAGACTACGAGAAGGGATACCTGACCCGCGAACACTTCACCCTGGTGCTCAGGGCCGCCACCGCAAATGTGAGCAGGCCACTCACCCGGCAAATGCTGCTGGACGAGGCGCCAGCAGGCAGCGGTTTTTCAATCCGAAAGTTTTGCATTGACCACTTCGTGTCGACGGACATCCTCAGCATCACTGACGACAGTGACCTGAACATTCTCTACATTCCGGGCGAACCCAGAGGTTTTCACTGCTTCACCAGCGTCGGGCAATTGCACGAATGGCTGGCCAATGAAGTCAAGGATGCCGAAGGCCGTGAGCGCATGCTCATGCACTTCAAGCAGCAAGAGCGCGACATTATTCAGGACAAACCCACTTCGCTGGGGCACAAACTGGCCAACTTCACCGGCATTGGCCTGATCATTCATGCGTTTGAGGAGACGGAAACCGAAAATATCGGCCTCACCCATGCCTATGACGTATTGCCCGGTGAATATGCAGTCGCGGACCATCATTTGCTCCACTACCGAGGCGAGAAAATTGCCGGTGATGCGTTCACTCATCTGAACCGGTCCACTCATGAGCGCATGCTCAGCGACGCCAATTACCTGCTGCACTCCAACGGCGAGATCAGGAAAAAACTGTGGATAGGCTATCTCAATGCCTTCAACCACACCTTCGGCCGATGGCCGCCCTTGCATGGCCGGCAGCGCTGGTTGTCATTGGCGCGGGCATCGCCAATGTCGGGCTTCACATCGACCAGGCCATCAACGGCCACACCCCGGCGGAACGCAAGGCCGCAGTGACTGGCGCCATCCTTGGCAGCGTGGATGTGCTGTTCAACTTGCCTTTCCTGAGGGGGGCGGCAGAACTTGCAGAGGCCTCCGATTTCGCAGAAATCACGGAGACAGAAGCTGAACTGCCCCCACCACCCACCCCGTCTTTCGAGACCGTCATGGCCACGCCTGCCGACGCCGACATTCTCGCCCCTTTTGAAACCAATGAGGTCCTCGACGGCGACTTCCCGGTCAGTGACGAAGGCAAACTCCAGGGCATTTACCAACCCCGGACTGGAGGTAACTACATCGCAGTCGGTGACAGTTTCTACCTGGTGCGCTACAGCAACGAACTAAAAACCTGGGCAATCATTGACCCGGTCAATCCTTACTCCTTTTACCGCAACATTCCGGTACGCCTGAATGAACTGGGTGAATGGGTGCCCCTCACGCGTCCCGGCCTGGTGGGCGGGGGCAAGTTTGCCGATCTGTTTGCCAGGTCTGAGCCGCCACTCCCGGACTTCGATGCCCCGGCGACTGCATACGATGTTCCGCAGGACCTCAAGCCAGCCCTCAAACAGGCGGCCAAGGGTATGGCCTCGAAGGGGGATTTGAAGGACGGCTTTGTCAATCCCAACAATCCGGACAATGAGCTGGAAGCCTTCAAAAGACTGCGCCGAACGCTGCACGACGACGCCGCGACCTTCTACTCGCAACCGCCGCTGCGACCCAGACCGACCATTCCATCGTTCATCGCGAATGCAAAGCTCCAGGACATCATCAAGACCCTTTTCAAGCGGTCACAGAGCCTGGTCATCGGTGAAAGCCACGACAGCGTGGGCAGCAAACAGTTTCTGATCGAGAATATGAGCGTGCTGCACAAACAAAAAGTCAAAACCTTATACATGGAGCATCTGCTGACCGATTTCCATCAGGCTGACCTGGATGTGTTCAATCGCACTGGAGTGATGTCCGAGGATCTGGAAAGCTACCTCAAGGACCTTGATGCAGGTTTTTCGACTGACCCCAGCGAACAATTCACCTTTGAGCAGGTGGTCAGGGCGGCGCAAAAAAACCATATTCGCGTTCAGGCCATCGACTGCCTCGCCAGTTACCGCAGCACTGGCATCCAGGGGGCAAACATCAATTTTCGGCAAAAAATGATGAATTTCTTCGCCCGCCAAGTCATCGGCGCCGACCAGACGGCCAGAGGCGCGCATCGCTGGGTGGCGTTGGTCGGGAACAGCCACGCCAATACCTATGGCGGCGTGGCGGGAATCAGCGAGCTTGAAGGCAGCATCGGGCTGCGTATTGAAAGCGTAGGCCCGGACGAGCTCGGCGGTATCAAGGTCGACCCGGGGGTGGCCGACGAGCCGCGCCCCGGGCGAGCAGCCGGTTTTGCCAAAAATGACTTGTTGCTGCAAATCCCGACGCCGAAAAGCGTGATCCTGGCGCAAAGGCTGGAGGATGGGCTACCCAGTCCTGGCACGTACACCCTCAGCACCAGTACCGGCGAACCATTGCTGGTTCACCGCAGCAGAACCCTCACCAACAGAGTCATCACCAGTAACGGCATCATCACCCGTGGCAAACTCGTTCGAACGCCCATCAAGCATGATGCAGGTGGGTACTACGTCGAACGGGATGCCTGGCAGATCAACGGCCGACGCTTTCAAAACCCCGACGCCTTGAGTTCAGCGCTGCACAGAATGGGCATGACCCCCGTCCGACTACCCGGCGTCTAAAACGCAAAAAGGCCGTGTGAACAGTGTTCACACGGCCTTTTCAGTTACCTGCGATCAAGTCATCAAGGCTAGCGCCACGCCCCAGGCGTAACGACGGCCATCGCCGACAACGCCAATCGATTTCACCGACTGGAACACCACGAATGCCTGGGCTGACTTTGTGGAAACTTCGCCGACCTTGAAGGCGCACTTGGCCAATAACACCGCCACTTGTCTGGACGATGGACAAGCGACTTGTCGCTCATCAGCCCCTATTCTTCTGGCGAAGCAGCTTGTTACCGTTGAGGTATGCAGCAATCTGACAAACAGAGACAACCTCCCGTAGTATGCCTTCGTGGCTATGGAACACCTTCCTTCTAAACCTCCTATGACCTAGGGGTTCCGCTCTCCACACCGCGCCTGCTTCTTGCAGGCGTTTTTATATCGGCTGTAGACACGATGCTGCAGCTCGTTCACGACGGCGGCCAAGGGAGAAAATCAAGGATGAATCAGGAGCTGTTCCTGCGTCGCCGTACCAAAGTTCACGTCCCGATGGGCACTGGCGGTGCCACGCGCGCTCAGGTCGCGTCGGCTGTCCGGGAAGTCGCGGCGTTCCGATGTGTACTATCAGAGCCTCTGATTGAGCAAATCGGCATGTTGTCAGCGACAGAACTCAAGCACTGGCTGCGCGATATTGTCGAAGTCCTTCGGCGGGAGACTGGGGCTCATGTGCACCACCGGCCGTTTTATCCTGACTTTCCAGAGCAGGTTCTGACGGCCTCAGAGGCGGAGTTGTACCTTAACGCCGTCATGCACTACCTCACGCTTTGGCGTTTACCACCGACTGAACACTCTCGACCTGTGATGCTTGAAGGCAACTTCATATCCCGCGTTATCGAACCGGGAAGCGTCTCTGAGTACGAGTCACTGCTCGAACCGCTGGTTTCATCGCGCACCTCGCTCTCCGAAGAGGAAACTGCCGATGTCGTCTGGTTTGTCCGAGAGTACAAAAGCGATGTGTTCCGTCTGCTGCCTGAGGCCGTCTCGTTCCGGGAGATCCGTGCACAGCTTGGCGGCGCGCTTATGCTGTATGTAGCCAACGATGCACGGGTGGACGCATTCCTGGAGCGAAACGTCGAAACGGCGACTGACGTGCTGCGACTCGCTGTAGCGCTGAATGGAGGAGACGTGTCGCTGACGGCAGCTTCGACACGTTTCACAGCGATGAAGCGCTCGATGCGCCGTCTGCTGTTGCGCCTGCTCGACCACATACCCAACGCTGTAGAAGACGTGATGCGCCATGCTGAGCGCTGGAAACGTCTGGCTGAAGTACTGCATCCGGGCGACTACGCCGATAAGTACCCACGAGCGCTAGCCGCCATCACGGCAGCGCGTCGCAACGAAGCGCCAGCCTCATTTGGATCACGTGTCGAAACATTGCTTGCCCAGCGTCACATCGCCACGCTTATGCCCATACTACAGAGCCGTCCTGGTGAGTTCGCACGACGGCTGGACGCGACCCTGCGGCGCGCGACGGAACCAGAGTCGGTTCTCGACGCGTTCGAGGCTGTTGCGACACAAGTGTCGTCACCTGTCCTGCTGCAATTGCTGGCCCAAGTACGCGCTCCGCGCCCCCTGCCCCTGCGGGCCTTCACACCGAAAGGTTCATTCGCCAAAATCTATGGCATCAAGGATCGACGCGAACCACTCACACCCGACGTGTTGGCTCGTGCAGCCCGAATCTGCGAAGACGCTCTCGTAAAGCGTTTTGCGTCGCTGCCGCCACTAGGCCGCTGTTTCATCGATCCAGCATTACGCGAATACAGGGTGCCGCTGGCGCAGCGTGCCTCATCGAAATCGCTACGTACGCTGGTGCGGGGCAGTCGGTTGCCTATACCTGACACACGTTTTATTCGCCTGTTCCTGTGGTGGAAAAACGGTCGTGAACGCACTGACATTGACTTGTCAGCCGCTTTTTTCGACGCCAACTTCGTGTTCACACAAACGGTCGCGTACTACAACCTGAAGGATTTCGGCGGCTACCACAGCGGCGACATCGTCGACGCGCCCGACGGGGCTTCGGAGTTCATCGACCTCGACCTTGATGTCCTCGTCGAGAAGGGCATCCGCTATGTCGTCACATCTATCAACTCATACACAGAGCAGCCGTTCTGCGATCTTCCAGAATGCTTCGCTGGCTGGATGGCCCGCGCCGACGCGGCGTCGGGTGAAGTATTTGAGCCGCGATCCGTATTCGACCGTATCGATATCGCATCCGACGCAAGGATCTGTCTGCCATTCGTGATGGACTTGCAGGAACGACGCGTGATTTGGGCCGATCTGGGACTCACTTCATCTGCGCGGTGGAACAATGTCGGGAACAACCTCAGTGGGATATCGTTGATGCTGCGGGCTCTGGTGCATACACCACGACCAGATTTGGAAACTCTGTTCGACTTACATGTTCGGGCACGGGGGGAACGAGTGGCTTCGCCGCAGCAGGCACAGGCGGTGTTTGCGCCTGATCAAGGGATAACGCCGTTCGATACGGATTTGATTCGATCACAGTTTCTCTAATACCTACGCCAGCCTTTGCCGCTCATTGAAACGACAGATCCTGCTTCGTAGCTTTCCACCCAAAAACAAAAATGCCAGTCAGCATAACTGACTGGCATTGGCTAAAAACCCTCCTGTGCCCCTCCGAATCTAACGTTGAACTCTAGAGGGTGCCGGCTTTGTGGGTCGCCTCATCATTCCCACTCAATCGTCGCTGGCGGCTTGCTCGACACGTCATAAGTAACGCGGGAGATGCCTTCGATTTCGTTGATGATCCGGCCGGAAACAGTTTCCAGCAGTTCGTAAGGCAGGTGCGCCCAACGCGCGGTCATGAAGTCGATGGTTTCCACGGCGCGCAGGGCCACTACCCAGGCGTAACGACGGCCATCGCCGACAACGCCAACCGACTTCACTGGCTGGAACACCACGAATGCCTGGCTGACTTTGTGGTACCAGTCGGCCTTGCGCAGCTCTTCGATGAAGATGTGGTCGGCACGACGCAGCAGGTCGGCGTATTCCTTCTTCACTTCACCGAGGATCCGCACGCCCAGACCCGGGCCCGGGAACGGGTGACGGTAGACCATGTCGTACGGCAGGCCGAGTTCCAGGCCCAGACGACGGACTTCGTCCTTGAACAGCTCGCGCAGGGGTTCAACCAGCTTGAGGTTCATTTCTTCCGGCAGGCCACCCACGTTGTGGTGCGACTTGATCACGTGAGCCTTGCCGCTTTTGGCGCCAGCCGACTCGATCACGTCCGGGTAGATAGTGCCTTGGGCGAGGTACTTGATGTTGTCCAGTTTGTTGGACTGGGCATCGAAGACGTCGATGAAGGTACGGCCGATGATCTTGCGCTTCTTCTCCGGGTCGGACTCGCCGGCCAGGTTGTCGAGGAACTGATCTTCGGCATTGGCGCGGATCACCTTGACGCCCATGTTCTCGGCGAACATGGCCATCACTTGCTCGCCTTCGTGCAGACGCAGCAGGCCGTTGTCGACGAAGACACAGGTCAGTTGATCGCCGATCGCTTTGTGCAGCAGCGCGGCAACCACCGAGGAGTCCACACCGCCGGACAGGCCAAGCAGTACGTTGTCGGTGCCGACCTGGGCGCGAATGTTGGCGATGGCGTCTTCAGCAATCTTCGAAGGCGTCCACAGAGCTTCGCAGCCGCAGATGTCGAGGATGAAGCGCGAGAGGATGCGACCGCCCTGCTTGGTGTGGGTCACTTCCGGGTGGAACTGCACGCCGTAGTAGCCGCGGGCATCGTCGAACATGCCGGCGATCGGGCAGCTTGGGGTGCTGGCCAGGATGTGGAATTCCTGAGGCATCTTGGTGACCTTGTCACCGTGACTCATCCACACGTCGAGGCCGAACAGGCCGTCGGCGTCGATGTGGTCTTCGATGCCGTCGAGCAGACGGCTTTTGCCGACCACGTCAACGCGGGCATAACCGAACTCACGCAGCTCGGAACCTTCGACCTTGCCACCCAGCTGTTCAGCCATGGTCTGCATGCCGTAGCAGATACCGAAGACCGGTACGCCCAGGTCAAACACCGCTTGCGGGCAGCGTGGGCTGTCGGCTACGTGCACGGACTCGGGGCCGCCGGCGAGAATGACGCCTTTTGGAGCGAATTCGCGAATCGCTTCGTCGTCCATGTCGAACGGATGCAGTTCGCAGTACACGCCGATTTCACGCACGCGGCGGGCAATCAGCTGGGTGTACTGGGAACCGAAGTCGAGGATCAGGATGCGGTGAGCGTGAATGTCGAGGGCCATGTGGTCAGTCTCGTCTATGCAGTTCGGTGAAGAAAATCAGAAACAACTCGGGGCTGAAAACAGCCCCGGTTACTTAACTTATTGCTGGAAGGCTCAACCTACGCGGTAGTTTGGCGCTTCTTTGGTGATCTGTACGTCGTGAACGTGGGACTCGGCCATGCCAGCACCAGTGATCCGCACGAACTCAGGCTTGGTGCGCATTTCTTCGATATCGGCGCTGCCGGTGTAACCCATCGAGGAACGCAGGCCGCCCATCAGTTGATGGATGATGGCGCTCAGGGTGCCCTTGTAAGGAACACGCCCTTCGATACCTTCCGGAACCAGTTTCTCGGCGCCTGCCGAGGAGTCCTGGAAGTAACGGTCGGAGGAGCCTTGAGCCTGGGACATGGCGCCCAGCGAACCCATGCCGCGGTAAGCCTTGTACGAACGACCCTGGAACAGTTCGATCTCGCCCGGCGCTTCTTCAGTACCGGCGAACATCGAGCCCATCATCACGCAGGAAGCACCGGCAACGATGGCCTTGGACAGGTCACCGGAGAAACGGATGCCGCCGTCGGCGATCAACGGAACGCCAGTGCCTTCAAGGGCAGCAGCGACGTTGGCGATGGCACTGATTTGCGGGACGCCGACACCGGCGACGATGCGGGTGGTGCAGATCGAGCCTGGGCCGATACCGACCTTGACTGCATCGGCGCCCGCTTCGGCCAAAGCCTTGGCGGCAGCGCCGGTGGCGATGTTGCCGCCGATAACCTGCACTTCAGGGAAATTCTGTTTGACCCAGCGAACGCGGTCGATCACACCTTTGGAGTGACCGTGAGCAGTGTCGACCACCACCACGTCAACGCCGGCATTGACCAGGGCAGCGACGCGATCACCGGTGTCTTTACCGGTACCGACTGCAGCACCAACGCGCAGACGACCTTGATCGTCCTTGCTGGCCAGCGGGTATGCCTTGGCTTTTTCGATGTCGTTGACGGTCATCATGCCTTTGAGGGCGAATTTGTCGTCGACGATCAGCACGCGTTCGATACGGTTTTTGTGCAACAACTCGCGGACGTCGTTTTTGTCGGCGCCTTCCTTGACCGTGACCAGACGCTCTTTAGGCGTCATCACTTCACGGACGGCGGCGTCCAGACGGTTTTCGAAACGTACGTCACGGGAAGTGACGATGCCGACCAGGTCGCCATCGTGCAGTACCGGAACGCCGGAGATGTTGTGCATGCGGGTCAGTTCGAACAGTTCACGAACCGTGGCGTCAGCCTCGATGGTGATCGGGTCCTTGACCACGCCGGCCTCATAACGCTTGACCTTGCGCACTTCGGCAGCTTGCTGCTCGATGGTCATGTTCTTGTGGATAATGCCGATGCCACCTTCCTGAGCCATGGCAATTGCCAGTCGGGCTTCAGTAACGGTGTCCATGGCGGCAGAAACCAAAGGAATATTCAGCTCGATGCCACGGGTTAGGCGGGTCTTGAGACTGACTTCGTTAGGAAGCACCTCGGAATAACCAGGCACTAGGAGAATGTCGTCGAATGTCAGAGCTTCTTGGCTGATACGCAGCATCGCGGGGGCTCCCGAGCGGGAAAATGGAAGCGCGCCATTATAGTCAGACACCCCCTCGGGTTCAATGTAAAACTCTGTCTATTATTAGCATTACTGATATACGGGGATTGTCGTCTCCTACAGTTCGACTTTCACCCAACTGACAGGCTGATCGAGCCAATCGGCAAATTCGTCGATAAAGCTCTGCTTGAACCCGGCCTCGGCCCAGTTGTTGAAGATAAAGCCCAGGTTGGAAAAGCCGCATTCCTGCAGGAAAAGAAAGCCGTTGATGTCATCTTCATGCCCGCATTCCGGACAGGTGAAGTTATCGGTGCGCCCCGGCATCCAGTCTTCCAGGCTTTCGAACAGCGCTTCGCCGACTTCCTTGCGGCACTCGGCGCAACCCGCCTCTTCAAGGAAACCCTTGGCCGGCGTATAGATGCAGCGCTTGGTGATGATCTCCAGGCCATTGATCGGTTCGCCGAACGGCAGTGCTTCAGGATGCAGCACGACAGCGCGGGCACCGTCGGCGATGGCATGAGCCATGCGATTGCCAGTGCGGCCACAAGTGGTCAGTTCTTCTTTAATGATGTTCTTGCGCACCAGCCAACGCACGACCGCCCGGGCCCGGGGTTCGTGCACCGGCAGTGTGGAGATTTTCGGGACAATAATGCTTTGCGAATTCATGGTGCGGCCTGCTGCAACGCTTTAACGAAGCCCGGCAGCATAAGCACCCGGCTTCAGAGGTCAAGCACTCAAATATCGTCCGATCAAGGCGATTCCGCTGGCCAGCACCAACCAGGTCACCAGCCGCACAAACGCCTCGCGGGACAATCTCATGGTCAACCGCCGGCCGATCCACAGCCCCAATGCCATGGCCGGCAATAAACACAGCGCCAATACCAACAAGGGTAGCTCGGCATACACACCTGCGACGGCAAACAGGCTCAAACGCACCACCGTGCTGCAACTGATCAGCGCACTCTGGGTCGCCCGGGCTGCCTCTTTGGGCAGGCGACTGTTCAAATAGATCGCATATAAAAAGCCGCCACTGCCAAACAATGCCCCGAACATCCCGCCCACCGTGCCCATCGGCACGGCCCAAGCGGCAGACAATTGCCTCGGACGGGTTTTGACCCACAAGCTGTAAATCGCATAGGCGCTGATAAACAGCCCCATCAACAGCAGCAACACATCGGATTTCAGATTCAGTAAAAAAATCACCCCCAATGTGCAGCCCACCGCCATGCATGGCAGCAGCCGCAGCAACTCGGGCTTCGCCACATCCCGTCGCGAAGGCAGCAGATTGCCGAACGCCGCGATGAAATCCAGCAGCACCAACAGCGGCACGATTTTCGACAGTGGCATGAACAGAATCAGAATCGGCCCTGCCACCAACGCAGTGCCGAAACCGGCAATACCGAACACGATGTAGGCCAGAGCGATTGCCAGCCCGATGATCAGCCAATCCGTTGGACCGAATGGCCATTGGTTCAACAGCTCAAGCACATTCATTCCATGTCTTCCTTGATTCCCGGAGCTGACTTTACCCCTTGTGGGAGCGGGCTTGCTCGCGAATACGGTTCAACATTCAATATTAATGTCGACTGGTACACCGCCTTCGCGAGCAAGCCCGCTCCCACAGGGGATTTTCGTTGGTGCATGGAGATTCAGCGTCGAATGCCTTTAAACTGCGCCCCATGATTAAAGATCCCTTTGCAAGACTCGGCCTGGACCGTGAAGTCCTGACTGTCAGCCAGCTCAACGGCCGCGCGCGGGTGTTGCTCGAAGACGTGTTCAGCAACATCTGGGTTGAAGGCGAAATCTCCAACCTCGCCCGTCCGGCGTCCGGCCACGTGTATTTCACCCTCAAGGACAGCGGTGCCCAAGTGCGTTGCGCACTGTTCCGGCAGAACGCGGCGCGAGTGCGCCAGGCCTTGAAGGATGGCTTGGCGGTCAAGGTCCGCGGCAAGGTTTCGCTGTTCGAGGGCCGTGGCGACTATCAGCTGATCCTCGATACCGTGGAGCCGGCCGGTGACGGTGCGCTGCGTCTGGCCTTCGATGCGTTGAAGGAAAAACTCAGCGCCGAAGGCCTGTTCAGCGCCGAGCGCAAAGTGCCGCTGCCAGCGCATCCACAACGCATCGGCATCATCAGCTCGCCCACCGGCGCGGTGATCCGCGACATCATCAGTGTATTCCGCCGCCGTGCGCCGCAGATCCAACTGACGTTGATCCCCACTGCCGTGCAGGGCCGCGAAGCCACGGCGCAGATTGTCCGCGCATTGAAACTGGCGGACGCCCGCGGTTTCGACGCGTTGATCCTGGCCCGTGGCGGCGGTTCACTGGAAGACCTCTGGTGCTTCAACGAAGAAGCCGTGGCCCGCGCCGTGGATGCCTGCGTGACGCCGATTGTCAGCGCCGTCGGCCATGAAACCGACGTGTCGATCAGCGACTTCGTGGCCGACGTCCGTGCCCCGACGCCGTCCGCCGCTGCCGAACTGCTTGCGCCGGATTCCAGTGACCTGGTCCGTCGGGTCGAAAGCCTGCATCGACGTCTGGTGATGCGTATCCGCGACCGCTTGATGCGTGATCGACTGCGACTGGAAGGCATGTCTCGCCGCTTGCGCCATCCCGGCGAGCGTCTGCGTCAACAAGCGCAACGCCTGGATGATCTGGACATGCGCATGCGCCGCGCGTTCGAACGCAGCCTCAATACCCGTCGCGAACGGTTGATCCGTCTCGAAACCCGCCTCGCCGGGCAACATCCGGGACGGCAACTGGCGATGCTCCGTCAGCGCCTCGACAGTCTTGCCGAACGCCTGCCCCGTGCCATGCGCGAAGGGCTCAAATCCCGTCGCCTGCAACTGCAAAGCCAGATGCAGACGCTGCATGTGGTCAGCCCTTTGGCGACCCTCGGCCGCGGCTACAGCATTTTGCTGGACGAACGCGGCAACGCGATCCGCAACGCCGCGCAAACCCACAATGGTCAGCGCCTGAAAGCCAGACTTGGCGAAGGCGAGCTGCAAGTTCGGGTCGAAGACAATCACCTAACGCCTGTCACCCTTTCTTTACTGGATTGATCCATGCCGCGTTTTTTAGCTCCGCTGCTGTTGCTGTGCCTGACCTTCAACGCCCACGCCGATAGTTACATCACCCGCCTGTTGAACAAACCAGTGCCGGGCGGCGTGGCAGTGGTGGATCTGGGCGCCTCGGTGCAGGCGCCGAAGGCCAGTTATCAGGGCAAACCGGTGCTGGTGATCAAGGAACAGAACAACTGGCTGGCGATTGTCGGCGTGCCGTTGACGGTAAAACCGGGCACTCAGCAGGTCAGCAGTGGCGGTCGCACTCTGAATTTCAACATTGGTAACAAGAAATACCCGGAACAGCACATCACGTTGAAGAACACGCAGCAGGTCAATCCAAACCCGGAGAATCTCAAGCGCATCGAGGGTGAGTTGGCCGAACAGATCCAGGCTTACCGCAGCTTCAGCCCGAACACCCCGAGCAACCTGTTGCTGGACAAACCGGTCAACGGCCCGCTGTCGAGCAAGTTCGGCGTGCGCCGCTTCTTCAATGGTGAAGAGCGTAATCCTCACGCTGGCCTGGACTTCGCCGTGCCGGCCGGTACGCCGATCAGGACCCCGGCTGCCGGCAAGGTGATCCTGATCGGTAACTACTTTTTCAACGGCAACACGGTGTTTGTCGATCACGGGCAGGGGTTTATCAGCATGTTCTGCCACATGTCGAAAATCGACGTGAAGGTTGGCCAGCAATTGGCCCGTGGTGGGGTGGTTGGGAAAGTGGGTGCCACCGGGCGGGCGACCGGGCCGCATATGCACTGGAACGTCAGCCTGAATGATGCGCGGGTGGATCCGGCGATTTTCATTGGGGCGTTTCAGCCTTAAATTGCCGTTGAGGCTACCGGCCTCTTCGCGAGCAAGCCCGCTCCCACATTGGAATTCTGGCGTACATAATACCTGTATTCACACCGGACAAATGTGGGAGCGGGCTTGCTCGCGAAGGCGGCCTCAAAGACGTTGCTTATTCAGCCTCCAGATCCTCAATCCCATGAATTTCCCTATGCGCTAGGCACTCTTTGATCCACGCCTGAGTTTCCTCCGAGAAGCCCGCCAACTCTTCAGCGCTGATCAACTCATGAGTACACAGCCCCAGCAAGTGAGCAGGCGCCTCATTGCGTGAGTGACTGAACACGCCAAACGCCCAATACAGCTCCTGTTGACCGGCCTTCAGCCTTTCTTCGCTGACTTCTATCCGCTCATAAGGTGCAATGCTTTTATCCAGCACCGTGCGTTCGACCTCCGCCATGATCCGGATACATAGCCGCTCATGGGCCAACGGACGCAGTGCGCTATAAAGCTTCCAATCCGACTCGTTCATTGCCGACTCCTGCCTGCCAGTAGTCCTTGGTGAGGCTTTAAGAATAGCCGCGCTGACACGCCCCATCACCGAAAGCCTTCAATTGCGCATCGCTCAAACCTCGCGCAAACATAAAAACAATGACCGTCGTTCACCGCAATAAAATCTCGATAACAACGACTTTTCGAGGATTCCTCTCAATTTTTTTCGACCGCTTGCCATCCTTCACCCTCGCGGTTAGGGTTGAAGGCATGAAAACCTCTCACACCCTCATTCAGCTTCGCCAGCACCGCAGCCTGTGCCTTGTCAGTGCACGACTGCCAGGCTGAATCGCGGTGCCTCGTCCTACGCTTTATCCCCAGAACATTTGATCCACCGGCAGGCCGCCTTTTTTCGGCCCACACAATAAGGATTTCCCGATGAGCATGCTCAAAGACCCGTCTTCGAAATACCGCGCGTTCCCGACCATCGACATCCCGGACCGCACCTGGCCGTCGAAGACCATTACCGCCGCGCCGATCTGGTGCAGCTCCGACCTTCGTGATGGTAACCAGTCGCTGATCGAGCCAATGGACGCGGTCAAGAAGCTGCGTTTCTGGAAAACCCTGGTGTCGGTCGGCGTTAAAGAAATCGAAGCATCCTTTCCGGCGGCTTCGCAAACCGACTTCGACTTCGTGCGCACCCTGATCGAAGGCAACCACATCCCGGACGACACCACCATTCAGGTGCTGACCCAGGGCCGTGAAGACTTGATCGAGCGCACCTTCGAATCCCTGCGCGGGGCGAAGAAAGCCATCGTTCACCTGTACAACGCGACCTCCCCTTCCTTCCGTCGCATTGTCTTCAACCAGGACAAGGAAGGGGTCAAGGCCATCGCCGTGAACGCGGCCAAGCTGTTCGTCAAATATGCCGCCCAGCAGCCAAACACCGAGTGGACCTTCGAGTACTCGCCAGAAACCTTCAGCGCCACTGAGCTCGAGTTTGCCAAAGAAGTCTGCGACGCAGTCATCGAAGTCTGGAACCCGACGCCTGAGCACAAGGTGATTCTCAACCTGCCAGCCACCGTCGAATGCGCGACCCCGAACATCTATGCCGACCAGATCGAATGGTTCGGCCGTCACATCAACCGTCGCGACAGCGTGATCATCAGCCTGCACACCCACAACGACCGTGGCACTGGCGTTGCGGCCACCGAGTTGGGCCTGATGGCCGGCGCCGACCGTGTCGAAGGCTGCCTGTTCGGCAACGGCGAACGTACCGGTAACGTCGACCTGGTGACCGTGGCGCTGAACCTCTACACCCAGGGCATTCACCCTGAGCTGGACTTCTCCGACATCGACGGCGTGCGCAAAGTCGTCGAAGAATGCAACCAGATCCAGGTGCACCCACGTCACCCGTACGTCGGCGACCTGGTTCACACCGCGTTCTCCGGCTCCCACCAGGATGCCATCCGCAAGGGCTTCGCCCAGCAGAAACCGGACGCCCTGTGGGAAGTGCCGTACTTGCCAATCGACCCGGCCGATATCGGCCGCAGCTACGAGGCGGTGATCCGCGTCAACAGCCAGTCGGGCAAGGGCGGTATCGCTTACCTGCTGGAACAGGAATACGGCATCAGCTTGCCGCGTCGCATGCAGATCGAGTTCAGCCAGGTTGTGCAGCGTGAAACCGACCGTCTGGGCCTCGAGATGACGGCTCAGCAGATCCACGCGCTGCTGCACAGCGAGTACTTGCAGGCGAACACTCCGTACGCGCTGGTCAGCCATCGCCTGCAGGAAGAAAACGGTCACAGCGCCGTCGAAGTGGAAGTCTCTGGTAAAGGTCAGGGTGAAACCAACCTGCACTGGCGTGGCAAGGGCAACGGCGCCCTGGAAGCGCTCGTGGCCGGTCTGCCGATTCCGGTTGAAATCATGGACTACAACGAACACGCCATCGGCTCGGGCACCAATGCCAAGGCGGCGGCCTACATTGAACTGCGCGTGAACGGTGAACGTGCGGTGCACGGCGTCGGTATCGATGAAAACATCACCACCGCCAGCTTCAAGGCCCTGTTCAGCGCGCTTAACCGCTCGCTGAGCCAGCCGGAAGCGAAAGCGGCGTAAGCCTTCGCTGAAATGCAAAAGGCCCCGGGGTGCGAACCTCGGGGCCTTTTTGTTTGCCTGGGATTTTTGTATTGCCTGTTATGGCCTCTTCGCGAGCAAGCCCGCTCCCACAGTGGATTTTTGGTGTACACAAAATCTGTGTTCACACCGATCAAGTGTGGGAGCGGGCTTGCTCGCGAAGACGGACGGTCAGGCAGCAAAAATCTCAGGTGAACTCGAACGTATCGGCATCCAGGTTCGCTGGAAAGCGTGTTCGATAAGCCTGAAGATCTGCAGCGTTCAGAACGACCTGAAACACCCCATCAGCTTCGCCCGCACTGAGTAACGTCTCACCCTGGAAGTCCAGCACCTGACTGTCGCCGGTATACGCAAAACCTTTGCCGTCAGTACCAACCCGATTCACCGCCGCCACGTAGCAAAGGTTTTCAATCGCCCGAGCTGGCAGCAAACGGTTCCAGTGCTGACGCCGTGCCCCCGGCCAGTTGGCGGTGTACAGCAGCAAATCGGTATCCTGAGCATCACGGCTCCAGACCGGGAAGCGCAGGTCGTAGCAAATCAGCGGACGCACGCGCCAGCCCTTGAGTTCGAACTGCACCTGACGCTCGCCGGGGGTGAAGTGATTGTGTTCGCCGGCCATGCGGAACAGATGTCGCTTGTCGTAGTGCCACACCTCCCCGTCCGGCCGCGCCCACAACAGGCGATTGCGATGGCTGCCGTCAGCCGCCTGGACGATCACGCTGCCGGTGATCACCGCATCCAGTTTCGCTGCCTGAACCCGCAGCCATTTGCTGGTCGGTCCATTTTCCGACTCGGCGAGGGTCTCCGATTCCATGGAAAAACCGGTGGTGAACATCTCCGGCAGGATAATCAGGTCCGCCCCACGAGCCTGTTCCAGCAACAGCTCGAAATGCTCCAGATTGGCCTGACGATCGTGCCAGGCCAGGGTGGTCTGGATCAGCGCGATGTTCAGATTGGGCAGTGCACTCAGATCACGCATAGTTTTGCCGCTGCTTCACGCAGGGTCTCCTCGCGTTTGGCGAAGCACAGGCGCACCAGGCGCTGGCCTTCGGGCGGGGTCTGATAGAACACCGAGATCGGGATGCTCGCCACGCCACGTTCGCGGGTCATCCACTGCGCCATCTCGACATCATTGAGGTCCGGGCGGATCTGCGAGTAATCGACCAACTGGAAATACGTGCCGGCCACTCGGGTGAAACTGAAGCGAGACGGCACCAGCAGATCGCAGAACAGATCGCGCTTGGCCTGATAGAAAGCCGGCAGTTCTTCGACGTGTTCCGGGTACTCGGCCATGAAGTCGGCCAAGGCGTATTGCAGCGGCGTTACACCGCAGAAACTGACGTATTGGTGAACCTTGCGCAGCTCGGCGGTGAGGGCCGGCGGTGCGACCACGTAGCCGGTTTTCCAGCCAGTGACATGATAGGTCTTGCCGAAGGAGCTGACCACGAATGCACGCTGATACAGCTCTTGGTGATTCAGCACGCTGACGTGAGGCACGCCATCGAACACCAAGTGTTCGTAGACCTCATCGCTGATGACATAAATGTCGCGGTCGCGAATCAACGCTGCCAGCTGATCCAGCTCGGCACGACTGATCAGCGCACCACTTGGGTTGTGCGGGGTGTTGAGGATGATCATCCGCGTGCGCGGCGTAATGGCTTCACCCAGCTTCTGGAAGTCGATGGCAAAGTCATTCAGGCCCAACTGCACATGAACGCAGCGACCACCGGCCAGCTCAACCGAAGGTTCATAACTGTCGTAGGCCGGATCGAAGACGATCACTTCGTCGCCGCTGTGGATAACCGCCTGAATGGCGCAAAAGATCGCCTGGGTTGCACCGGGCGTGACTGTCACCTCATGGTCGGCATCCACGTTGACGCCGTAGCTGCGGGCGATCTTCGCCGCAATCTGCTGACGCAATGCCGGAAGGCCGGTCATCGGCGAATACTGGTTGTGGCCATTGGCGATATGCCGACCGACCGCATCGCACAGGGCCTGCGGCGCATCGAAATCGGGAAAACCCTGAGACAGATTGAGCGCCCCGGTTTGCGCCGCGAGCTGAGACATCTGAGTAAAGATAGTGATGCCGACATTCGGCAGCTTACTGGTGATCATCGGTGATTCCCTGCTCTACACCCGGCTCTACGGCGGCACGGGAGAGCCCGAGAATAGCCCAAACGACAGGCATGAAAAAGGGCGCCATTGGCGCCCTCTTCACTCCACGGGAAAAACCTGAATCAGCGCTTGTCGCGGCGCTTCTTGTCGGCCTTTTTGTGGTGCGACATCATGCGACGCTTCTTGTTGACCTGACGGTCGGTGAGCGAATTCTTGTTGCCTTCGTACGGGTTCTCGCCGCCCTTGAACTCGATGCGGATCGGCGTACCGACCAGCTTCAGAACACGACGATAAGTGTTTTCCAGGTAACGTACGTAAGACTTCGGCACCTTCTCGATCTGGTTACCGTGAATCACGATGATCGGCGGGTTCGCACCACCCAAGTGGGCATAACGCAGCTTGATCCGGCGGTTGTTGACCATCGGTGGCGCGTGCTCACCAACCGCATCTTCCAGAATCGTGGTCAGGCGGTTGGTTGGCCAGCGGGTGACCGCAGACTTGAACGAGTTCTGTACGGAGGCGTAGAGGTTGCCCACGCCCGTGCCGTGCAGCGCCGAGATGAAGTGAATGTCGGCGTAGTCAACGAAGAACAGTCGACGTTGCAGCTCGACCTTCACGAAGTCGCGCTCGCTCGGCGTCATGCCGTCCCACTTGTTGATCGCGATCACCAGCGCACGACCCGACTCAATGGCGAAGCCCAGCAGGTTGAGATCGTGATCGACCACGCCTTCGCGGGCGTCCATCACAAAGATCACCACGTTGGCGTCTTTGATCGCTTGCAGGGTCTTGACCACGGAGAATTTTTCGACTTCTTCGTGGATCTTGCCGCGCTTGCGCACACCGGCGGTGTCGATCAGCGTGTACTTCTCGTCGTTACGCTCGAACGGGATGTAGATACTGTCGCGGGTGGTGCCGGGCTCGTCATAGACGATTACCCGGTCTTCACCGAGCATGCGATTGACCAGGGTCGACTTGCCGACGTTCGGGCGGCCGATGATCGCGATCTTGATCCCGTCTTTTTCGCTAGGACCAGGAATGCGCTTGGCTTCCTCGCCTTCGGCAACGATCTCTTCCTCGCCTTCTTCCAGCTCGTCATCGTCTTTCGGGAAGTCGCTGAGGGCGATTTCCAGCATCTGGGTGATGCCACGACCATGAGCACCGGCGATCGGGATCGCGTGGCCCATGCCCAACGGGGCGAATTCAGCGCGGGCCATTTCAGGGTCGATGTTGTCGACCTTGTTGGCAACCACGTAAGAACGCTTGTTACGTTTGCGCAAATGCTCGGCGATCATCTGGTCGGCGGCGGTGAAACCGGCCTTGGCATCTACCAGGAACAGAACGACATCTGCTTCTTCAATGGCCAGCAGCGACTGCTCGGCCATTTTTTCGTCCATACCGTGCTCGTCACCGGAGATACCGCCGGTGTCGACCAGAATGTAGGAACGCCCTTGCCACTTGGCCTCACCGTATTGGCGATCACGGGTCAGACCGGACAAGTCGCCGACGATGGCGTCGCGAGTCCTGGTCAGGCGGTTGAACAAGGTGGACTTGCCGACGTTCGGTCGGCCCACCAGGGCGATTACGGGAACCATGCGGCTCTCCACTTCGTTATTTCAGAAAATACAAAAGCCGCTGCGAGGCAGCGGCTGGTGCTCGGGGCAGCGCCAGGAGGCGCCGCAAGCCTTGCAGAACAAGGCCGCTTGGGGTTAAACCCCAAGCATAGTCAAACCTTTACTTAATGGTCAGGGCTTCCAGTTTGCCGCTGTTGCCATACAGATAAATCGTGTCACCCACCACCAGCGGACGGGCACGCAGGCCGTCGCTGTCGATGCGCTCGCGGCCGACGAAACGACCGTCCACCTGGCTCAGCAGATGCAGGTAACCTTCCATATCACCGACTGCAACGTAGCTGGAGAACACTTCCGGAGCCGACAGTTGACGACGGGCCAGCGAATCGTTGCTCCACAAAGCTGTGGTGGAACGTTCGTCGACGCCTTCAACGGTGCCCGAAGACAGGCTCACGTAGACGCTGCCAAAACCCTGGGCGACACCTGCATAGCTGGAAGCATCACGCTGCCAGAGCTGACGACCGCTTTCCAGATCCAGTGCCGCAACGCGACCCTGATAGCTGGCGACATACAGCGTACCGCCGGACAGCAGCAGGCCGCCGTCGATATCGACAACGCGCTCCAGTTCCGAACGACCTTGTGGAATCGCTACACGTTGTTCCCATACCGGCACGCCGTTGGAAATATCGAGAGCGACCACTTTACCGGTCGACAGGCCAGCCACCGCGAGGCGGTTGGTGACGATCGGCGCACTGGTGCCGCGCAGGGTCAATACCGCCGGAGTACTGTCATACAACCAGCGCTGGGTGCCGGTAGCGGCATCCAGACCGATCAGACGGTCATCCTGAGTCTGAACTACAACGACATCACCGTTGTTGGCCGGCGGTGCGAGGACTTCACTGGACACGCGAGCGCGCCATTTCTCTTCACCGTTGATGGCGTCCAGGGCAACGATTTCACCCTTGATCGTACCGATCAGGAGCAGACCGTAACTGACGCCGACAGCGCCGGAAACAGGCAGTTCGAGATCTTTCTTCCATTTGACGTCGCCATTGCTGCGATCCATCGCCATCACCACACCGGTGACGTCGGCGGCATAGATGGTATCGCCATCGATCGCCGGAACCAGCATGTTGTACGATTCGCCCTGACCGTTACCGATCGAACGACTCCACTGCTTTTGCAGAACCACTTCTTCTTTGAAGTCGGTCAACTCGGCCGGTGGCAGTTCTTTTTTGCTGTTGCTGCTGCAACCCGCGGCCAATATGGCCAGAGTCAGCAATGCTGCATGTTTCCAACGAATCACGTCACGCATCCCCTTTGGCCAGGTCGTCCAGCTTGATTTGTAGGCCACCCACTGCCGCTTCATCCGACAGTGCCGCCTTGGCTTTTTGATACGCCGTGTTCGCTTCGTCGGTACGACCCAACTGCACCAGCAAGTCGCCTTTGAGTTCTTCGCGAGTGGCCAGGAATGCTTTATCGGCATCGCCTTCGAGCAGTTTCAGGGCTTCATCGGCCTTGTTCTGCGCGGCCAGCACCTGCGCCAGACGCTGACGAGCAATTTCGCCCAGCGCCGGGTTGGCCGGTTTGGCAACAATGGCTTTCAGTTCGCTGGCTGCGTCATCCAGCTTGCCGCTGTCGACCGCAACTTTTGCCACGAACAGGCTGCCGTACTGCGCGTAAGCGCTACCGCCGAACTCGCTGTTGAGCTTGCCGGCCAAGTCCGCAACACGGGCGGCATCAGGCTTGCCGTCTGGCGTCAGCGTGGTTTCCAGCAGTTGCTGATAGAGCATCGAGGCGCCTTGCGACTGATTGCTCTGATACTTGTGAAAGGCCTGCCAGCCGAACACGATGACCAGCGCCAACAGGCCGCCAGTGACCAGGGGCTTGCCGTTGCGTGTCCACCAGTCCTTCAAATCCGCCAGATGTTCGTCTTCGGTACTCGACACCCCAATACTCCTTAATCGCTAAATCGGCTGTTTGACAGCTTCAACCCTGCACGACGCAGGTGGCCAGGTGTGCAGCAAGCGCATCCCAGGCAATGCTTTGTTGTTCGCCCTGGCCACGCAGGGGTTTGAAACCTACCACTTGCTGGGCCATTTCGTCGTCACCGAGGATCAGCGCGTACAACGCACCGCTCTTGTCGGCTTTCTTGAACTGGCTTTTGAAGCTGCCGGCGCCGGCATTCACTTGCAGACGCAGGTTGGGCAATTGATCACGAACACGTTCACTCAGGGCCAGACCGGCCAGCTCGGCGGCCTCACCGAAGGCGCAGAGGTAAACATCGACCTGACGGGAAATCTCTTCCGGGATCTGCTCCAGGGTTTCAAGCAACAGCACCAGGCGCTCGATGCCCATGGCGAAACCAACGCCAGGGGTCGGCTTGCCGCCCATCTGCTCCACCAGACCGTCGTAACGACCACCGGCACACACGGTGCCTTGGGCGCCCAGCTTGTCGGTGACCCATTCGAAAACGGTCTTGCTGTAGTAATCCAGCCCGCGAACCAGCTTCGGGTTGATCACATAAGGAATGCCAGCGGTGTCCAGACGAGCCTTGAGGCCCTCGAAGTGCACGCGGGATTCTTCGTCGAGGTAGTCAGCCATTTTCGGCGCGTCGACCAGCACGGCTTGAGTGTCAGCGTTCTTGGTATCCAGGACCCGCAAAGGGTTGGTCTTCAGACGGCGCTGGCTGTCTTCGTCCAGCTTGTCCAGGCGGGCCGAAAGGAACTCGACCAGCGCTTCGCGATAACGACCGCGGGACTCGGCAGTGCCGAGGCTGTTGAGTTCGAGCTTGACCGCATCACGGATACCCAACTCGCCCCACAGGCGCCAGGTCAGCACGATCAGCTCGGCGTCGATGTCCGGACCGTCGAGGTTGAAGACTTCACAACCGATCTGGTGGAACTGGCGATAACGGCCTTTCTGCGGACGTTCGTGGCGGAACATCGGGCCGATGTACCAGAGTTTCTGCACTTGGCCACCGCCGGTGATGCCGTGCTCAAGCACCGCACGCACACAGGCCGCCGTGCCTTCAGGGCGCAGGGTCAGGGAGTCGCCGTTGCGGTCGTCGAAGGTGTACATCTCTTTTTCGACGATGTCGGTCACTTCACCGATGGAGCGCTTGAACAGCTCGGTGAACTCGACGATTGGCATGCGGATCTGCTTGTAACCGTAGTTATCCAGCAAACGCGAGACGGTGCCCTCGAAATGACGCCACAGGGGGGTCTGCTCGGGCAGGATGTCGTTCATGCCACGTATGGCTTGCAGAGACTTGCTCACTATAAATCCTTAAATTCGTTCGACTTAGCCGCGCGCAATGACTGCTGCGTCAGCTTCGACCTTTTCGGCCGCTTTCTGGCGGATCAAGCGTTCAAGCTCATCCACCAGATTGTCATTCGTCAGTTTCTGCGACGGCTTACCGTCGATGTAAATCAGGTTTGGCGTGCCGCCGGTCAAGCCGATATGGGCTTCCTTGGCTTCGCCCGGTCCGTTGACCACGCAACCGATGACCGCGACATCCAATGGCACCAGCAGGTCTTCGAGGCGCCCTTCCAGCTCGTTCATGGTTTTGACCACATCGAAGTTCTGCCGCGAGCAACTCGGGCAGGCGATGAAGTTGATGCCACGGGAACGCAGGTGCAGGGATTTGAGAATGTCGTAGCCGACTTTCACTTCCTCGACCGGGTCCGCCGCCAACGAGATGCGAATAGTATCGCCAATCCCTTCGGCGAGCAGCATACCGAGGCCCACGGCGGATTTCACCGTACCTGAACGCAAACCACCGGCTTCGGTGATGCCCAGGTGCAGCGGCTGGACGATTTCCTTGGCCAGCAAGCGGTAAGCGGCGACGGCCATGAACACGTCGGAGGCTTTCACGCTGACCTTGAAGTCCTGGAAATTCAGACGTTCAAGGTGCTCGACGTGACGCAGGGCAGATTCAACCAGCGCAGCCGGAGTCGGCTCGCCGTATTTCTTTTGCAGGTCTTTTTCCAGGGAACCGGCGTTCACGCCGATACGGATCGGAATCCCGCGATCACGGGCGGCATCGACTACCGCACGTACGCGGTCTTCGCGACCGATGTTGCCCGGATTGATGCGCAGGCAGTCAACGCCCAGTTCGGCTACGCGCAGAGCGATCTTGTAGTCGAAGTGAATGTCGGCAACCAACGGTACTTTGACCAGCTTCTTGATCTTGCCGAAGGCTTCAGCGGCATCCATATCGGGAACGGAAATTCGTACGATATCGACGCCAGCCGCTTCCAGGCGATTGATCTGGGCCACGGTGGCGGCCACGTCGTTGGTGTCGCTGTTGGTCATGCTCTGCACAGCGATAGGCGCATCGCCGCCAACAGGCACGTTACCGACCCAGATCTTGCGGGATTCGCGACGTTTGATTGGAGATTCGCCGTGCATGACTTATTGACCCAACTTCAGGCGAGCAGTCTCGCCACTGGTGAACGGAGCGACATCAACCACCTGCCCGTTGTAGCTGACCTGCGCGCCACGGGCGACGCCCAGACGCACGGAAAACGGTGGCTTGCCGCTCACGGAAACGTTTTCGCCTTTACGCTTGAGACCGCTCAACAGCACCTTGCCGGTGCCATCGGTCACTTGCGTCCAGCAATCGGCAGTGAATTGCAGTTGAACCTGGCCTTGACCGGCAACCGGAGCCGCCGCGACTGGAGCGGGAATGGTCGGAGTAACCGAAGCGCTCGCAGGCGGGGTCGATACAACGGGAGCAGTCGGGGCAGGCGCGGCCGGAGTCGCGACAACCGGAGCGATGCTGTGGGCAGGTGCAACAGGCGTTGGTGCAACCGGTGCAGCAGGCGCAGTCGCTTCAGCTTCGGCCGGCGCTTCAGCCGACGTCTCGGCCTGCGGCAACGCAAGAGCGGTTGTGCCTTCAGCCTGACCTTCCGCAACGGCCTGGTCTTCCGGCTCGTCCAGCGGATGAATCTGGGTGGTGCCGTCAGCGCCTTCGACTTCAACGTGTTCCGGGCTCAGGCTGGTCAGGTCTTTGGTGCGCAATGAGGTTTGATCCTGCCACCAGACAAAACCACCACCAATCACTGCGAACAGCAACAGCAGGCTGACAATTCGCAAAATGGTGTGGGAAACCCGAACCGGCTCTTCGATACGTCCCAGGCTATGAACGTTGCTGCCCTGGGAGTCGGTGCCGGTGGATTGGTCGAACTGTTGGACCAGTACGGTTTGATCCATGCCGAGCAGTTTCGCATAGGTGCGAATATAACCGCGAGCAAAGGTATGCCCAGGCAGCTTGTCGAAAGCGCCGGCTTCCAGATTGCTCAGGGAATTGACGGTGAGGTTGAGCTTGAGGGCCACTTCGGCCAGCGACCAGCCATTGCTTTCGCGAGCCTGGCGCAAAGTCTCACCGGGATTAACGCGATTCGCTGCTACAACTTCGGGATGCGCCGCTTTCATCATTGCTCCGACAGGTATTGCTGATATTCCGGCGTACCGGGATAGAGTCGTTTTAGTTGCAGGCCAAAACTGGCGGCCTTGTCGCGATCATCAAACACTTTTGCCAGCCGAACGCCGAGCAATAGACTACGTGCATTTTGCTCGGTGAGCCGGCTAAAACGATCGTAATAGTCACGCGCGGGCACATAATGCCTGTCTTCGAAGGACAACTCAGCCATTTCCAGCAATGCTCGTGGCTGTTGGCGATTCAAACGCAGGGATTTTTCCAGCTGCTGCTGCGCCAGATCGCGCTGCCCCAGCTTCGAAGCGGTCATGCCGAGGTTCTCGAACACTCGCGAACGCTCAGGATACAAGGTATCGGCGGCGGCCTGTTCAAAGCGCTCGTAAGCTTCTTTGTAGCGTTTCTCTTCGAAAAGAAAACTGCCGTAGTTGTTCAGGATTCGCGCATCGTTGGGACGGGAAGACAGCGCCTTGCGAAAATGCTGATCCGCCAGCTCCGGCTCCATCTCGGCCTGGAATACCAGACCCAGCGCAGCGTTGGCATCCGGATCCGACTCATCCAGATCCAGCGCTTTCTTCAACGGTACTTTCGCCCGTTCGGTCATACCCTGCTGCAAGTACCCCAAGCCCAGCTGCACATACGCAACGCGCGCCTCATCGCGGCCCTTGCTGGTCTTCATCGGGTTGAAATCGCCCGACAGGACACAACCAGCACACAGGCTGGCCAACAGCAAAAGCAGCGCGAAGCGCAGGGACATAGAGATCCTCTCTTAATTATTGTTCGCAGCGTTCTGTGCGATATCGTTTTCGGCGCTTAACTCGCGCACGGCGATATAACGTTCGCTGCGACGGGTGCGATCCAGCACCTGTCCTACCAATTGGCCACACGCGGCATCGATGTCTTCACCGCGGGTGGTGCGTACGGTGACATTGAAGCCGGCATGGTGAAGCTGATCCTGGAAACGACGAATCGCGTTGTTGCTCGGGCGCTCGTAACCGGAATGCGGGAACGGGTTGAACGGAATCAGGTTGATCTTGCACGGGATGTTCTTGAGCAACTCGATCATTTCGACCGCGTGTTCGACCTTGTCGTTGATGTCCTTGAGCAAGGTGTACTCAATGGTCAGCACGCGCTTCTCGCCCAGGGACGACATGTAGCGCTGGCACGACTCGAGCAGCATCTTAAGCGGATACTTCTTGTTGATCGGCACCAATTGGTTACGCAATGCGTCGTTCGGTGCGTGCAGGGACAACGCCAGGGAGACGTCGATGTGCTTGGACAGCTCATCGATCATCGGCACCACACCCGATGTAGACAGGGTTACGCGGCGCTTGGAGATCCCGTAGCCCAGGTCATCCATCATCAGATGCATGGCAGCCACGACGTTGTCGAAGTTCAGCAGCGGCTCACCCATGCCCATCATCACCACGTTGGTGATGGCACGGTCGGCAGTCGCCGGGATGCTGCCGAACGATTTATTGGCAATCCACACCTGGCCGATGACTTCGGCGGCAGTGAGGTTGCTGTTGAATCCTTGCTTGCCGGTGGAGCAGAAACTGCAATCCAGGGCACAGCCTGCCTGGGACGAAACGCACAAAGTGCCGCGTTTGCCCTGGGGAATGTACACGGTCTCGACACAGCTGCCGGACGCCACGCGCACCACCCACTTACGGGTGCCGTCGGTGGAGATGTCCTCGCTGACAACTTCAGGACCGCGAACCTCGGCAATAGCCTTGAGCTTGTCGCGCAAGGCCTTGCTGACGTTCGTCATGGCGTCGAAATCATCGACGCCAAGGTGGTGAATCCATTTCATTACCTGACCGGCACGGAAACGCTTCTCCCCGATTGAGTCGAAGAATTTTTCCATTTCCAGCTGAGTCAGACCCAGCAGGTTGGTTTTTACAGTCGATGTAGTCATGGATTCACCTTCACTCTTAAGCCAATGCTTAGCGAGTGGTTACTTCAGTAGCTGCGAAGAAGTACGAGATTTCGCGAGCAGCAGCGGCTTCGGAGTCCGAACCGTGTACAGCGTTGGCGTCGATCGAATCAGCGAAATCAGCGCGGATGGTACCGGCAGCAGCTTCTTTAGGGTTGGTAGCGCCCATCAGTTCACGGTTCAGAGCGATAGCGTTTTCGCCTTCCAGAACCTGAACGACAACCGGACCGGAGATCATGAAAGCAACCAGGTCGCCGAAGAAACCACGAGCGCTGTGCTCAGCGTAGAAGCCTTCAGCTTCAGCTTTGGACAGTTGCTTCAGTTTCGAAGCTACAACGCGCAGGCCAGCTTTTTCGAAACGAGTGGTGATCTCGCCGATAACGTTTTTTGCAACAGCGTCAGGCTTGATGATGGAGAAAGTACGTTGAACAGCCATGGTGTAACTCCAGAAACGGTAATTTGCGAAAAATTAAACCCGCGAATTATACGCGGGTTCTTTAGTATTGCCTAACTGCGTACGGCGCAGACTCAGTCTGCTTCTTCGATCCAGGCGGCCTGAATGGCTTCAAGCACCTTCTCGCCACCGCGGGTCGGATCATCACTGAACTCCGGCAATGCCAGCACCCATTGGTGCAGATCGACGAAGTTCACGTAACGCGGGTCCACATCCGGCTTGGATTCAGCCAGCTGGATCGCGATTTCCAGCACATCAACCCATTTCAGACTCATTTCAGTTCCTTGAATCAGTGCGCCGCTTCGGCTGCATGGTTGAGCGAGTATTTCGGAATTTCAACAGTCAGGTCTTCATTCCCGACAATCGCCTGACAGCCTAGACGCGATTGCGCCTCCAGACCCCAGGCACGATCAAGAAAGTCTTCTTCCAGCTCATCCGCTTCTTCCAGCGAGTCGAAACCTTCGCGGATGATGCAGTGGCAGGTGGTGCAGGCGCAAACGCCGCCACAGGCGCTTTCCATCTCGATATGGTGTTCGTGGGCCAGCTCGAGAATGGATGTGCCAGGCTCAGCTTCTACAACCATACCTTCCGGGCAGAACTTCTCGTGTGGCAGAAAAATGACCTGCGGCATCGTTATTCCTCAATCTCATTCAGGTTGCGCCCCGCCAGCGCGGCTTTCACCGTCGAGTCCAGGCGGCGGGCAGCAAAGGCGTCGGTCACTTGCGACAGACGCTTGGTCTGCTGCTCGATGGCATAACCATCAGTACCTTTCATCAGTTCGGTCAGTTCCTGCATCTGCAATTCGATGACCATGCGCTCTTCGGCGTCGAGCAAGCGCTCGCCATCGACATCGAGGGCGCCCTGCACCGCTTCGATCAGGCGCTGGGCATCGACCTGCTGTTCACGCAACACCCGAGCGACCTTGTCGTCGTTGGCGTGCTGGAACGAGTCCTTGAGCATCTTGGCAATTTCGCCATCCGTCAGACCGTAGGACGGCTTGACCTGGATGCTGGCCTCAATGCCCGAGCCCAGCTCGCGAGCAGAAACACTGAGCAGACCGTCGGCATCGACCTGGAAGGTCACGCGAATCTTCGCCGCACCGGCCACCATCGCCGGAATGCCGCGCAATTCGAAGCGTGCCAGGGAGCGGCAGTCGCTGATCAGCTCGCGCTCACCCTGCAATACGTGGATCGCCATGGCCGACTGGCCATCTTTATAAGTCGTGAAGTCCTGAGCGCGGGCGACAGGGATGGTGGTGTTGCGAGGAATCACCTTCTCCATCAGCCCGCCCATGGTTTCCAGCCCAAGGGACAACGGAATCACGTCAAGCAACAGCAGTTCATCGCCATCGCGCTTGTTGCCGGCCAGGGTATCGGCCTGGATCGCGGCACCAATGGCCACCACTTGATCCGGATCGATTTCGGTCAACGGCTCGCGGCCGAAGGCTTCAGCGACGGCTTCGCGGACGCGAGGCACACGGGTCGAACCGCCGACCATGACCACGGCATGCACTTCTTCCAGCTCGATGCCGGAATCACGCACAGCGCGGCGACAGGCTTTCAAGCTGCGGGCAACCATTGGCTCGATCAGCGCATTGAAGGCTTCACGGGTCAGCCCGGCTTTCCAGTCGCCATAAGCGACTTCAACGGTCGAGGTATTGGTCAGGGCTTCTTTGGCCGCACAAGCGGTTTGCAGCAGATGGCGTTGCGCACCCGGATCGAGGTCGGCGGACAGACCGGCGCTCTCGATGATCCAGCCAGCGATTGCGTGGTCGAAGTCATCGCCGCCCAGCGCGCTGTCGCCGCCGGTAGCCAAAACTTCAAACACACCGCCGGTCAGGCGCAGAATCGAAATATCAAAGGTGCCGCCACCCAGGTCATAAATAGCGACCAGGCCTTCAGCGTGCTGATCCAGACCGTAAGCTACAGCGGCGGCGGTCGGCTCATTGAGCAGACGCAGCACGTTCAGACCGGCCAGCTTGGCCGCATCCTTGGTAGCTTGACGCTGAGCATCGTCGAAATAGGCCGGAACGGTGATCACCGCACCCACAAGTTCGCCACCCAACGTCGCTTCGGCGCGCTGACGCAGCACTTTCAGGATATCGGCGGAAACTTCGACCGGGCTTTTCGGCCCCTGAATGGTGTCGATGAACGGCATGTGCGATTCGCCGCCGACAAAGCGGTACGGCAGTTGATCGCCCAATTGCTTGACGTCGGACAGACCACGACCCATCAAGCGCTTGACCGATAGCACAGTGTTCAAAGGATCGGTGGCGGCAGCCAGCTTGGCCGACTCGCCGACTTCGACGCGATCGGCGTGGTAGCGCACGGCAGACGGCAGGATGACCTGCCCGTCAGCGTCAGCCAGAGGTTCGGAAAGACCACTGCGCAATGCAGCGACCAGCGAATTGGTAGTGCCCAAGTCGATCCCCACAGCCAGACGGCGCTGGTGCGGTTGAGGACTTTGGCCGGGTTCGGCGATCTGCAGTAGGGCCATCGTTATCAGGACTTATCTGTATATCAGGCGTGCGACCGGAGCGGCACTGGGTTAATCGTCGAGGCGCTCTTCTAACTGGCGCACTTCGTAGGTGAGCTTGTCGAGAAACTGCATGCGCCGCATCAGGCGTTCGGCCTGTTCACGTTGCGCTGCATCATCCCAACAGGCTGCGAAGCTTTCGTTCAGTTCATCTTGCGCAGTCTTCAGGCGACGCTTGAACACTGCAACACCCGCCAGGTCGGCGCTGTCTTGCAGGTCTTCGAGCTCTTCACGCAGCTCCATCTGCTGCAGAAGAAACTCCGGATCATGCACCGTGACCTCCAGCGGCAGCTCGCAACCGCCCATGGCGAGCAAATAACGCGCGCGCTTTGGGGGACTTTTGAGCGTCTGGTAGGCCTCGTTGAGGCTCGCGGATTGCTCTAGCGCCAGCCGCTGCTCGCGCTCGGAAGCGTCTGCAAAGCGGTCCGGATGAACACCGCGCGCCAACTCACGGTAGCGCGTGGCCAACTGATCGAGATCCAGACGGAAGCTCGGTTTCAGCTCAAATAAAGCGAAATGACAAGGAGTACCCACGCGCAGCCTCAGATGTTGAAGCTTTCGCCGCAGCCACATTCACCGCGCACGTTGGGGTTGTTGAACTTGAAGCCTTCGTTCAACCCTTCCTTGACGAAGTCGAGTTCGGTGCCGTCCAGGTAGGCCAGGCTTTTCAGGTCGATGATCACTTTCTCGCCGTGACTTTCGAACACCTGATCCTCTGCAACCACCTCGTCGACAAACTCCAGCACGTAGGCAAGGCCGGAACAGCCTGTGGTGCGAACACCCAGACGAATCCCTTCACCTTTGCCGCGCCCGTTGAGGGAGCGTCGCACGTGTTGAGCAGCCGCTTCTGTCATGCTGATAGCCATCGGTGACTCCTTACTCGTCGCCAAAACTTGAAAGTCAGATCAAGCCTTTCTTCTGCTTGTAGTCGCGAACGGCCGCTTTGATAGCGTCTTCAGCAAGTACGGAGCAGTGAATTTTTACTGGCGGCAGAGCCAGTTCTTCAGCCAGCTGAGTGTTTTTGATGGTCTCTGCTTCATCCAGAGTCTTGCCTTTCATCCACTCGGTCGCCAGGGAGCTGGAGGCGATAGCCGAACCGCAACCGTAGGTCTTGAACTTGGCGTCTTCGATGATGCCTTGCTCGTTGACCTTGATCTGCAGACGCATCACGTCGCCGCACGCCGGGGCGCCGACCATGCCGGTGCCGACATCAGGGTCTTCCGCGTCCATCTTGCCGACGTTGCGCGGGTTCTCGTAGTGGTCGATGACCTTTTCGCTGTAAGCCATGATTCTTAATCCTCACTCATCAGAGAGTCGCTCTTAAGCCCTGAAAACCTGCGTCTTACAGGGCCGGGTTGCGGCGACTTGAAATCAGTGTGCCGCCCACTCGATTTTCGAAATGTCGACACCGTCTTTGTACATGTCCCACAGCGGCGACAGAGTGCGCAGCTTGGTAACGGCCTCGCAGACTTTCTGCGCGGCGTAGTCGATTTCTTCTTCGGTGGTGAAACGGCCGAAGGTGAAGCGAATCGAGCTGTGTGCCAGTTCGTCGTTGCGGCCCAGGGCGCGCAGTACGTACGAAGGCTCAAGGGAAGCCGAGGTGCAGGCCGAACCGGACGAAACCGCCAGATCCTTGAGCGCCATGATCAGAGACTCGCCTTCAACGTAGTTGAAGCTCAGGTTCAGGTTGTGCGGAACGCGGGCGGTCATGCTGCCGTTGATGTACAGCTCTTCCAGGCCTTCGACCTGCTTGAAGAAACGGTCGCTCAAGGCCTTGATGCGGATGTTCTCGGCAACCATGTCTTCCTTGGCTACGCGGAAGGCTTCGCCCATGCCGACGATCTGGTGGGTCGCCAGAGTGCCGGAACGCATACCACGTTCGTGACCGCCGCCGTGCATGGTCGCTTCGATGCGAACACGCGGCTTGCGGCTCACGTACAGTGCGCCGATGCCTTTAGGGCCGTAGGTTTTATGGGCAGAGAACGACATCATGTCGACTTTCAGCTTCGACAGGTCGATATCGACCTTGCCGGTGGACTGAGCAGCGTCGACGTGGAACAGGATGCCCTTGGAGCGGGTCAGTTCGCCGATGGCTGCGATGTCGTTGATGGTGCCGATTTCGTTGTTCACGTGCATGACCGAAACCAGGATGGTGTCGTCGCGCAGGGCAGCTTCGATCATCTCTGGAGTGACCAGACCATCAGTGCGAGGCTCGATGTAAGTGACTTCGAAGCCTTCACGCTCCAGTTGGCGCATGGTGTCGAGGACAGCCTTGTGCTCAATCTTGGTGGTGATCAGGTGTTTGCCTTTGGTGGCATAGAAATGCGCCGCACCCTTGATTGCCAGGTTGTCGGACTCGGTGGCACCGGAGGTCCAGACGATTTCACGCGGGTCGGCGTTGACCAGGTCAGCGACCTGACGACGAGCGTTTTCGACGGACTCTTCAGCTTTCCAGCCGAACACGTGGGAACGGGACGCCGGGTTACCGAAGTTTCCGTCAACCAGCAGGCACTCACTCATCTTTTGCGCTACACGCGGATCAACCGGGGTGGTCGCAGAGTAATCAAGGTAAATCGGCAATTTCATGGACTATCTCCTAAATCAGGCTGGCTGGCGTGCCGCTAGCTCTTTGGCTGTCATTCGACGGCGGACGCTTCGATCTTGTCCAGGCGTGGCGCTTTGCTGTTGCAACGGCGCTGATCCTGACGCTGGGCTACTTCTTGTACCTCACGGCGAGTGACAAGGTCAGCCAAGCTGATACCGCTGAGAAACTCGTGAATCTGCAGGCTCAGATCGCACCACAAGTGGTGGGTCAGACAGGTGTCGCCTTGATGGCAATCACCTTGGCCCTGGCATTTGGTGGCATCGACCGATTCGTTCACCGCATCGATCACCTGGGCGACCTGGATACCCTGCATGTCGCGCGACAGCTGATAGCCGCCGCCTGGACCACGGACGCTGGACACCAGATTGCTGCGGCGCAATTTGGCGAAGAGCTGTTCGAGGTAGGACAGGGAGATGCCTTGGCGCTCGGAGATATCGGCCAGGGACACCGGCCCGTGCTGCGCGTGCAACGCCAGGTCAAGCATGGCAGTCACGGCGTATCGGCCTTTTGTAGTCAGTCGCATGGACAATTACCACGGAGTTCGGAATGGGGCGAGTATGCAATTCCCGAGTATTTAAGTCAACTATAAGACCTAGTACTTTAGTCAGGATTACCCGCAAAAGAGCGGGCGCATCATAGCAAAGGCTGGCCGCGAACAGCCAGCAATTGCTTGCGAAGGGGTCAGCCCGGAGTTAGCTCGCCTTGCTTTCATCCTTGTCCTTGACACAGGCGAAGTCTTCTTCGCGCAACTCAGGTAGATCCTTGGCGCAGTAGTTACTGCCCAGATCTTTCAACGCACCGCACATACCTTCCAGACGGCCGTCGACGGCCTGCAGGTGATCGAGCAACTGATTGATGGCACGCGCCACCGGGTCCGGCATGTCTTCGCCAACACCGTAGGCATCGAAACCGATCTTCTCGGCCATGGCCTTGCGCTTGGCGTCCTGCTCTTCATCGGGCTTGACGATGATCCGACCCGGAATGCCGACCACCGTCGCACCCGCCGGAACCGCCTTGGTGACCACGGCATTGGAACCGACCTTGGCTCCGGCGCCGACCGTAAACGGACCCAGTACTTTGGCCCCCGCCCCGACCACCACGCCATCTTCAAGCGTCGGGTGACGCTTGCCCTTGTTCCAACTAGTGCCACCCAGGGTCACACCCTGATAAAGGGTGACGTCATTGCCGATCTCAGCGGTTTCACCGATGACGATGCCCATGCCATGGTCAATAAAGAAGCGACGACCGACCTTGGCACCCGGATGAATTTCGATCCCGGTCAACCAGCGACCGAAGTTTGACACCAGCCGCGCCAGCCACTTCCAGCCCATACCCCACAGGACCGACGACAGACGGTGGATCCAGATGGCGTGCATGCCCGGGTAGCACGTCAGAACTTCAAAGGCGTTGCGCGCTGCCGGATCACGATGGAAAACACTCTGGATATCTTCACGCAAACGCTCGAACATTTTTAATCCTTCCGCTTAAGAAGCTCGCCACGGGCCGCTTTCTGGGTTTCCGTGAGGATGCCACGCAATATATTCATTTCCGCCCGGCTGACCGAGCTGCGTCCGTACAACCGGCGCAGGCGCGCCATCAAGTGCCGTGGTTTTTCCGGATCGAGGAATTCAATGGCCACCAGAGTTTGCTCCAGGTGTTCATAGAATCGCTCCAGCTCATCCATGGTCGCCAGCTCACCACTTTTGGTGGACGCCACTTCATCCTTCTCGACCTTGCTCGGCTGACCCTGGGCCGCGAGCCAGGACATACGCACTTCATAGCTCAAAACCTGCACCGCCGCCCCAAGGTTCAGCGAGCTGAACTCAGGGTCTGATGGGATGTGCACGTGATAATGACATCGCTGCAGCTCTTCATTGGTCAGGCCGGAATCTTCACGACCAAAGACCAAGGCGATTTCAGCACCCTGCGTTGCCTCCTCGACCACTTTTACACCGCATTCGCGGGGATCGAGCAACGGCCAGGGAATGCGACGGTCACGGGCGCTGGTGCCGAGCACCAGATTGCAGCCAACCAAGGCATCTTCCAAGGTGGCGACGACTTGCGCGTTTTCAAGGATGTCACCGGCACCGGAAGCACGAGCATCGGCTTCGTGATGCGGGAACAACCGCGGTTCGACCAGCACCAGCCGCGACAGGCCCATGTTCTTCATGGCACGCGCAGCCCCGCCGATATTCCCGGGATGGCTGGTATTGACCAGGACGACACGAATGTTTTGCAGCAAGGGAGGCGCTCTCGAACACTTTAATGGGAGCAGAATCTTACAGCTCAACCTACCGTTAAGCTATGAAAGCGAACACCAACCTTCACCTGTAGAAAAGTTCTGATAGAATGCCCGGCTTTCTTTAACAACCTTAGGTGACACATCCATGCAGCCCATGCTGAATATCGCGCTGCGCGCCGCCCGCAGCGCCAGTGAATTGATCTTCCGCTCCATCGAGCGCCTGGATACCATCAAGGTCGACGAAAAAGACGCCAAGGATTACGTATCCGAGGTGGATCGCGCCGCCGAACAGAAAATCATCGACGCGCTGCGCAAGGCCTACCCTACCCACGGCATTCTCGGCGAAGAAACCGGCATGCACCCGGGTAGCGGCGAAGGCGAAGACTACCTGTGGATCATCGACCCACTGGACGGCACCACCAACTTCCTGCGCGGCATTCCTCACTTCGCTGTCAGCATCGCCTGCAAATACCGCGGTCGCCTGGAACACGCTGTTGTTCTGGACCCGGTTCGCCAGGAAGAATTCACCGCCAGCCGTGGTCGCGGCGCTCAACTGAACGGTCGTCGTCTGCGCGTCAGCGGCCGCACCAGCCTGGACGGCGCCCTGCTGGGTACCGGCTTCCCGTTCCGCGATGACCAGATGGACAACCTCGACAACTACCTGGGCATGTTCCGCGCCCTGGTTGGCCAAACTGCCGGCATCCGCCGTGCTGGCTCGGCGAGCCTGGACCTGGCTTACGTAGCGGCCGGCCGTTTCGACGCGTTCTGGGAGTCGGGCCTGTCCGAGTGGGACATGGCTGCTGGCGCCCTGCTGATCCAGGAAGCAGGCGGCCTGGTGAGCGACTTCACCGGCGGTCACGACTTCCTTGAGAAAGGCCACGTCGTTGCCGGCAATACCAAATGCTTCAAAGCAGTACTGACGGCCATCCAGCCGCACCTGCCGGCCTCGCTGAAACGCTAAGCGAGCAGCCACAAAAAAAGCACCCTTCGGGGTGCTTTTTTTATGCCCGAAATTTGTGCCTCACCACCAACCCAATGTGGGAGCGGGCTTGCTCGCGAACGCGGTCTAACATTCAGCATTTACAGTGAATGACACACCGCTTTCGCGAGCAAGCCCGCTCCCACATTGGGTTTTGGGTGTTTCCGAGACCGGATTTCAGGCACAAAAAAAGCACCCCGAAGGGTGCTTTTTTTAAATCTCAAACCTGAGTATTTAGCGATTCTCTTCGTTCTGCCCCAGGATCAGCTTGCCTTCCTTATCGACCGGAATCTGGTTGCCCGGATCGCGATCCATCCGCACTTTGCCTTCCTTGCCGTCCAGCGAATAACGGACGTCATAACCTACGACCTTGTCACTGATGTCATTCACGGTATTACACCGCGTCTGAGTCGTGGTGTAGGTGTCGCGCTCCTGCATGCCTTCCTGAACCTTATTACCGGCGTAACCACCACCGACAGCGCCTGCGACCGTAGCAATTTTCTTGCCGGTGCCGCCGCCGATCTGATTACCCAGCAGACCACCCGCCAACGCACCGACCACGGTACCGGCGATCTGATGCTGATCTTTCACCGGCGCTTGCCGGGTTACTGCAACATCCTTGCATACTTCACGTGGCGTCTTGATTTGTGTCTTGACCGGTTCAACGGCCAGAACTTGCGCATACTCAGGGCTGCTTTTTTTGACAAGGCTGTAGGTGGCAACAGCACCTCCGGCCGTCACACCAACAGCACCCAATACTGCACCAACCAGCATCGACTTGTTCACATGAACCTCCTGACCATCACATGCGGGACATGCCCGCGCTTCTCCTAGCCTTGGAGCATAAAAAAAGGCGCGAGTTCAACACTCGCGCCTTTTCGGCCGACAGCTGGAAAACGATAGCCGTTATGGGCGGTCGTCGACTTCCTTATCGGTAGCCACACTAGGAATCAGATCCTCAGTGCTCAGGTTCAGCCAGATCAGCACGACGTTGGCGATGTAGATCGACGAGTAAGTACCCGCCAACACACCGATAAACAGCGCGATGGAGAAGCCGAACAGGTTGTCGCCACCAAAGAACAACAGGGCCGCGATCGCCAGCAAAGTGGAGATCGACGTTGCCATGGTCCGCAGCAGGGTCTGGGTAGTCGAGATGTTGATGTTCTCGATCAAGGACGCCTTGCGCAGCACACGGAAGTTCTCACGAACCCGGTCGAATACCACGATGGTGTCGTTGAGCGAGTAACCAATGATCGCCAGTACCGCCGCCAACACCGTCAGGTCGAAGGTGATCTGGAAGAACGACAGGATACCGATGGTCACGATCACGTCGTGGATCAGCGAAACAATGGCACCAACCGCAAACTTCCACTGAAAGCGGAAAGCCAGGTAGATCAGAATGCCGCCCAGCGCCATCAGCATGCCGAGGCCGCCCTGGTCGCGCAGCTCTTCACCCACCTGCGGGCCGACGAACTCGACGCGCTTGACCGTCGCCGGGTTGTCGCCGCCGACTTTCAGCAGCGCTTCTGCCACTTGATGACCCAGCTGCGGGTCTTCACCCGGCATGCGCACCAGCAAATCGGTAGTCGCACCGAAGCTCTGCACGATTGCCTCGTGATAACCCGAAGTGGCCAGTTGCTCACGCACCTTGGTGACATCGGCCGGACGCTCGTAGGTCAGCTCAATGAGCGTACCGCCGGTGAAGTCCAGCCCCCAGTTCATGCCCTTGGTGGCAACACTGAACAATGCCAGTGCGGTAAGGAACAATGTGACGCCGAACGCAAAGTTGCGAACGCCCATGAAGTTGATTGTACGTAACATGGCAGCCCCTTAAATCCACAACTTCTTGAAGTCACGACCGCCGAAGATCAGGTTGACCATCGCGCGGGTCACCATGATGGCCGTGAACATCGAGGTAAAGATCCCGAGGGACATGGTCACTGCGAAACCTTTGACCGGGCCGGTGCCCATCGCAAAGAGAATCCCGCCGACCAACAAGGTTGTCAGGTTGGCGTCGAGAATCGCGGTGAATGCCCGGCCGAAGCCTTCGTTGATTGCCCGTTGTACGGTCATGCCTGCCGCGATCTCTTCACGTATCCGCGAGAAGATCAGAACGTTGGCGTCGACGGCCATACCCATGGTCAATACGATACCGGCGATACCCGGCAGGGTCAGCGTTGCCCCCAGCAGCGACATCAAGGCCAGCAGCAGCACCATGTTCACCGCCAGCGCGACGGTGGCGATGATGCCGAAGAAGCGGTAGATGGCCATGATGAACAGCGAGACAAACAGCATGCCCCACAGCGATGCATCGATACCCTTGACGATGTTGTCGGCACCCAGGCTCGGGCCAATGGTGCGCTCTTCAGCGAAGTACATCGGTGCAGCCAGACCACCGGCACGCAGCAGCAGCGCCAGTTCGGACGACTCGCCCTGGCCGTTCAGGCCAGTGATGCGGAACTGAGCACCCAGCGGCGACTGGATGGTCGCCAGGCTGATGATCTTTTTCTCTTCCTTGAACGTCTGGACCGGCACGTCTTTCTCGACGCCGTTAACCACTTGCTTGACGTAAGTGGTAACCGGACGTTGCTCGATAAAGATCACTGCCATGCTGCGACCGACGTTGCTGCGAGTCGCACGACTCATCAGCTCGCCACCGTGGCCATCCAGACGGATGTTCACTTCTGGCGTGCCGTGCTCGCCGAAGCCAGCCTTGGCGTCCGTCACCTGGTCGCCAGTGATGATCAAGCCACGCTCGATCTGTGCTGGCGGACGATTGCCTTCACGGAACTCGAAGGTTTCGGAAGTGGCTTTCGAAGCACCTGGCTCAGCGGCCAGACGGAACTCAAGGTTGGCCGTCTTGCCGAGGATACGCTTGGCTTCGGCAGTGTCCTGCACGCCCGGCAGCTCAACCACGATGCGGTTGGCGCCCTGACGCTGAACGATTGGCTCGGCAACACCCAGCTCGTTGACGCGGTTACGTACCGTGGTCAAGTTCTGCTTGATGGAGTATTCACGGATTTCCGCCAGCTTGGCCGGGGTCATCGCCAGACGCAGTACCGGTTGGCCATTGAGGTCGGCCGGAACAATGTCGAAATCGTTGAAGCTCTTGCGGATCAGCGTACGGGCTTGTTCGCGGGTTGCTTCATCAGTGAAGCCCAGCTGAATGGCACCGTTGAGTTGCGGCAGGCTGCGATAGCGCAGTTTCTCTTTACGCAACAGGCTCTTGACGTCGCCTTCGTAGACTTTCAGGCGCGCATCGAGCGCTTTGTCCATGTCCACTTCCAGCAGGAAGTGCACACCACCGGACAAGTCCAGACCCAGCTTCATCGGGTGCGCGGCCAGGCTGCGCAGCCATTGCGGGGTGGTTTGTGCCAGGTTCAGTGCAACGACGTAGTCATCACCCAATGCCTTGCGCACGACGTCCTTGGCAGGTAGCTGATCTTCAGCCTTGGTCAGACGAATCAGACCGCCCTTGCCGTTTGCTGCCAGGGTGGCAGCCTTGACGTTGATCCCGGATTCCTTGAGCGCTGCGCTCACACGATCCAGATCAGCCTGATTGACTTGCAGCGCAGTGCTTGCACCGCTGACCTGAATGGCCGGGTCATCAGGATATAGATTGGGAGCGGAATAAATCAGACCGACCGCCAGCACCGCCAGGATCAGAATGTATTTCCACAGAGGGTATTTGTTCAGCATCACGCCGCCCGCTTATGACGCGGGGCGCCTTGCGCGCCCCGTCGATTGAGTAGAAGTTGGAACTTAGATCGCTTTCAGCGTGCCTTTTGGCAGCGTGGCGGCGATGGCGCCTTTCTGGAACTTCATTTCGATGGTGTCGGAAACTTCCAGAACAACGAAGTCGTCTGCCACTTTAGTGATCTTGCCGGCGATACCACCGGTGGTCACAACTTCGTCGCCTTTCTGCAGGCTGCTCAGCAGGTTTTTCTGCTCTTTGGCGCGCTTGGCCTGTGGACGCCAGATCATCAGGTAGAAGATGACCAGGAAACCGACCAGGAAAATCCACTCAAAGCCGCCGCCCATTGGGCCTGCAGCAGGTGCAGCAGCGTCAGCCATGGCATTAGAGATAAAAAAGCTCATTTAGCACTCCAGTTGCAAATGTTGAATCTTGGGGTCAGAAAACTCAGTCCAAAGGCGGAACAGGAAGCCCGCGTTTGGCGTAGAAGGCATCGACAAAGGCGGCCAATGTACCCTGTTGAATAGCCTCGCGCAAACCAGCCATAAGCACCTGGTAATGGCGCAAATTGTGGATGGTATTCAACATGCTACCCAGCATTTCGCCGCACTTGTCCAGATGGTGCAGATAAGCGCGGGAGAAGTTCTGGCAGGTGTAGCAATCGCAGGTCGGATCCAGCGGCGAATCATCATGGCGATGGAACGCGTTACGGATCTTCAGCACGCCTGTATCAATGAACAGATGCCCATTGCGGGCATTACGGGTTGGCATCACGCAATCGAACATGTCCACACCGCGGCGCACACCCTCAACCAGATCTTCCGGTTTGCCAACGCCCATAAGGTAACGAGGTTTGTCAGCCGGCATCTGACCCGGCAGGTAGTCGAGCACCTTGATCATCTCGTGTTTCGGCTCGCCCACCGACAGACCGCCGATGGCCAGGCCATCGAAGCCGATATTGTCGAGACCTTCCAGGGAGCGCATACGCAGATCCTGGTGCATACCACCCTGAACAATGCCGAACAGCGCCGCCGTGTTATCGCCATGGGCCTCTTTCGAACGCTTGGCCCAACGCAACGACAGCTCCATCGATACCCGCGCGACGTCTTCATCGGCTGGGTACGGGGTGCATTCGTCAAATATCATCACGATGTCCGAGCCCAGATCGCGCTGGACCTGCATGGACTCTTCCGGGCCCATGAACACTTTGGCGCCGTCGACCGGAGAAGCGAAGGTCACGCCCTCCTCCTTGATCTTGCGCATCGCGCCCAGGCTGAACACCTGGAAACCGCCGGAGTCGGTCAGAATCGGGCCTTTCCACTGCATGAAATCGTGCAGATCGCCGTGCTTCTTGATCACTTCGGTGCCAGGACGCAGCCACAAGTGGAAGGTGTTGCCCAGAATGATTTCCGCGCCCGTGGCGGTGATATCCCGCGGCAACATGCCCTTGACCGTGCCATACGTGCCCACCGGCATGAACGCCGGGGTCTCGACGGTACCGCGCGGGAAGGTCAAACGACCGCGACGAGCCTTGCCATCGGTGGCAAGAAGCTCAAAAGACATGCGACTGGTGCGACTCATTCTGTTTCCTCAGGGCCACGTGGTGCGGGATTACGGGTGATAAACATCGCATCACCGTAGCTGAAAAAGCGGTAACCATGCTCAACGGCGGCTTTATAAGCGGCCATGGCTTCGGGATAACCGGCGAACGCCGAAACCAGCATCAACAGCGTGGATTCGGGCAAATGGAAGTTGGTGACCAGGGCATCGACCACATGAAACGGCCGGCCCGGGTAGATAAAGATGTCGGTGTCGCCACTGAACGGCTTGAGCACGCCATCGCGCGCGGCACTTTCCAGGGAACGCACGCTGGTGGTCCCCACCGCCACCACGCGACCACCGCGAGCGCGGCAGGCCTCGACGGCATCGACCACGTCCTGACCGACTTCCAGCCACTCGCTATGCATGTGGTGGTCTTCGATCTTCTCGACGCGCACCGGCTGGAAGGTGCCAGCGCCGACGTGCAAGGTCACGAACGCAGTCTCGACGCCCTTGGCGGCAATCGCCTCCATCAGCGGCTGATCGAAATGCAGCCCCGCCGTCGGCGCCGCTACCGCGCCCAAACGCTCGGCGTAGACCGTCTGATAACGCTCGCGGTCCGAGCCTTCATCCGGGCGGTCTATATAAGGAGGCAACGGCATGTGACCGACGCGGTCGAGCAGCGGCAACACCTCTTCGGCAAAGCCCAGCTCAAACAGCGCATCGTGACGCGCCAGCATCTCGGCTTCACCACCGCCGTCGATCAGGATCTTCGACCCCGGCTTCGGCGACTTGCTGGACCGCACATGGGCCAGCACGCGATGACTGTCGAGCACCCGCTCCACCAGGATTTCCAGCTTGCCGCCGGAAGCCTTCTGGCCAAACAGCCGCGCCGGAATCACCCGGGTATTGTTGAACACCATCAAATCACCCGGGCGCAAATGCTCGAGCAAATCAGTGAATTGACGGTGTGCCAGGGCGCCGCTGACCCCATCAAGGGTCAACAGGCGACTGTTGCGACGCTCAGCCAAAGGATGGCGAGCGATCAGCGAATCAGGGAGCTCGAAGGTAAAGTCAGCAACGCGCATGATGGGGTTCGTCTAGCAGGGCCGGGAAGTCTAGCGGAAATATCAAAAATTCTCCATGTACCTGATTGACCGACGGTTATCTCATCTCTATACTTCGCCGCCATTGAGCCCTGATGGCGGAATTGGTAGACGCGGCGGATTCAAAATCCGTTTTCGAAAGGAGTGGGAGTTCGAGTCTCCCTCGGGGCACCATTTGCAGTACATAGACGACTACCAGCGTCTACGCAACACCCCTAGAGCCCGCTAACTGCGGGCTTTTTGGTCTTTGGGGTTCCATCCCTCGCAAGCCAGCCTCTTCTTGGTACATTTTCTGTACAGATTCCAGTTCGAGAACCGGAGGTGTACAGCCATGCCCCTCACCGCCTTGCAACTCAAAGTGTCCAAGCCGCAGGAGGCTCGTGAACGACTGCTGAATGCCGGAAGCTGCTCAAGAACGACATCAACCCTGGCGCCAAGCGGCGGGATGACAAGCAGCAGCAACGGGAGGCTGGGCTCAACACCTTCAGGCGAGCTACGGAGTACTGGTATCAGTTCAAGGCCGACTCCGGCCGCAGCCATGCGAAGTTAAAGAAGATTCGCGACTACCTCGACAAGGATCTGCTACCGGCACTCGGCGAGATGCAGCTGGAACACATCAATCGCGCCGACTGCGCGAAGTTGCAGGCCAGCATCGAAAAGCGCGGGGCGTTCAATGTGGCAGACAAAGCCCGGACCTGGCTCAAGAAGTTTTTCAGTCAGGCGATTGCGCGGGGGGGGGGTGTGCGAACACAATCCGGCTTCAGAACTTCATGCCATCGCGCTGGCGCCGCCTTCCCCTGAGTACTCTCCGCATTTGCGTGAAAGCAAGCTGCCGGAACTTCTTCAGGCGCTGAGTAAGACCACCAGCCGGTTGCCGTCGAGGATTGCAGCGCCGCCTCCACCCGCCCACTTCTTCGGAAGTGTTCAGGAGGCCAGATCATGAGATGCCCAAGCTCCCGACCGTAAGGAGCCGCCAGTCCCGCGTAGTGGACAACCCTCACAGGTCGCAGGGGCCTTGATCCCTGATAACACTCAACATTCTTGCAAGAGCGCTTGCAGGTGTTCCTGGGAGTCGGGAGCGCGACCGCGCGGTACGTTCGGGGACTCACGGCAACCCCCAGTGCGCAGAGATGGGCAGCAGCCCATTATTTTCATGCAGTGCGGACCGATCCGACATTCTGCTGCTCGATCAAGAGTGCGCCCCATGACCTCTCTGTCGCGCCTCGATTGCTGTCCAAACCAATAGTGGTCCCCGACAGTTTTGGGATTCAGGACGTTTTTCGGCATCTAGACAGGCCCTGCGTTATATCCAGTTGCTGTACGAAATCGAACGTGAAGTTCACGATCTGGAGCCGGATTTACGGCGCCGAAAACGGCAAGAAAAAGCGGTACCGGTGATGGATATGCTGCATGCCTGGATGATTGCCCAGCGTGATCTCGTGCCTGAAGGCTCAGCCATCAGCAGAGCATTGGATTACAGCTTGAAACGCTGGGCAGCGCTGTCGCGCTACCTTGATGACGGGGCCGTACCCATTGACAATAATTGGGCAGAGAACCAGATCCAGCCGTGGGCTCTTGGACGCAAGAACTGGCTCTTCGCAGGGTCGTTACGCAGCGGGCATCGGGCGGCGGCGATCATGAGCTTAATCCAGTCTGCGCGGCTCAACGAGCATGATCCGTACGCTTATTTAAAGGACGTCCTTACACGCCTACCGACGCAGCGAGCGAATGAGATTACGCAACTGCTGCCGCATAGCTGGACTCCCGCCTAATAACGTAAGCTGGGATGTACGGATGCTCACGTTGAAACTCCACATGGAAGACTTGGAATGACTCGAATTATTGAAATTCTGATGTATACCTTAAAGCCAGGATCGGGATTGGATTTTCATCAAATAATGCAGAATGTAAGTGTACCGCTTCACCTAGAATCTGGCATAGATGTCGTTTCTTATGGCAGCTCATTACATGATTGTGACAGCTATCACCTGATTCGCTCCTATGAAAGCGAGATCCATCGCCAAGTATCTCAAGATGTTTTTTACGCAAGCGCTGCCTGGAAACAGGGCCCGAGAGAAGACATTGTCAGTCGGATTGAAGTCAGTACAACGACAGTTATGGCGCTCGCTCAAGACGTAATTGATGCCATCAGAACTTCCGTATATCTATCTAGAGCCGAAGCTCGATCCGCGTAGCTGACATCGACAAAGGCAGACCCCGTAGCCTTAAACGCGGGGATCAGGAAGATGTGTTGGCCGGACGGTTACAAACCAGATACAAACTCAACCTCCGTACCAGTCTAAGGATGCTTTTTTCGAGGACAAAACAAAACCCCTACCTGCAGACGCAGATAGGGGTTTCGGAATTTAATCTTGACGATGACCTACTCTCACATGGGGAAACCCCACACTACCATCGGCGATGCATCGTTTCACTGCTGAGTTCGGGATGGGATCAGGTGGTTCCAATGCTCTATGGTCGTCAAGAAATTCGGGTACTGAACCGTCTTTCGACGTTTCAGCAAATTGGGTATGCAATAGATTTGTGTGTTGCGTTGCGAATTTTCGACTTGTGTCGTCTTCACACACCGCAATCTGGTGCCTCTTCAGGTCAGCAAATTGCTTGGGTGTTATATGGTCAAGCCTCACGGGCAATTAGTATTGGTTAGCTCAACGCCTCACAGCGCTTACACACCCAACCTATCAACGTCGTAGTCTTCGACGGCCCTTCAGGGGACTCAAGGTCCCAGTGAGATCTCATCTTGAGGCTAGTTTCCCGCTTAGATGCTTTCAGCGGTTATCTATTCCGAACATAGCTACCCGGCAATGCCACTGGCGTGACAACCGGAACACCAGAGGTTCGTCCACTCCGGTCCTCTCGTACTAGGAGCAGCCCCTCTCAAATCTCAAACGTCCACGGCAGATAGGGACCGAACTGTCTCACGACGTTCTAAACCCAGCTCGCGTACCACTTTAAATGGCGAACAGCCATACCCTTGGGACCGGCTTCAGCCCCAGGATGTGATGAGCCGACATCGAGGTGCCAAACACCGCCGTCGATATGAACTCTTGGGCGGTATCAGCCTGTTATCCCCGGAGTACCTTTTATCCGTTGAGCGATGGCCCTTCCATACAGAACCACCGGATCACTAAGACCTACTTTCGTACCTGCTCGACGTGTCTGTCTCGCAGTCAAGCGCGCTTTTGCCTTTATACTCTACGACCGATTTCCGACCGGTCTGAGCGCACCTTCGTACTCCTCCGTTACTCTTTAGGAGGAGACCGCCCCAGTCAAACTACCCACCATACACTGTCCTCGATCCGGATAACGGACCTGAGTTAGAACCTCAAAGTTGCCAGGGTGGTATTTCAAGGTTGGCTCCACGCGAACTGGCGTCCACGCTTCAAAGCCTCCCACCTATCCTACACAAGCAAATTCAAAGTCCAGTGCAAAGCTATAGTAAAGGTTCACGGGGTCTTTCCGTCTAGCCGCGGATACACTGCATCTTCACAGCGATTTCAATTTCACTGAGTCTCGGGTGGAGACAGCGCCGCCATCGTTACGCCATTCGTGCAGGTCGGAACTTACCCGACAAGGAATTTCGCTACCTTAGGACCGTTATAGTTACGGCCGCCGTTTACCGGGGCTTCGATCAAGAGCTTCGCGTTAGCTAACCCCATCAATTAACCTTCCGGCACCGGGCAGGCGTCACACCCTATACGTCCACTTTCGTGTTTGCAGAGTGCTGTGTTTTTAATAAACAGTCGCAGCGGCCTGGTATCTTCGACCGGCATGGGCTTACGCAGTAAATGCTTCACCCTCACCGGCGCACCTTCTCCCGAAGTTACGGTGCCATTTTGCCTAGTTCCTTCACCCGAGTTCTCTCAAGCGCCTTGGTATTCTCTACCCAACCACCTGTGTCGGTTTGGGGTACGGTTCCTGGTTACCTGAAGCTTAGAAGCTTTTCTTGGAAGCATGGCATCAACCACTTCGTCACCCAAAGGGTAACTCGTCATCAGCTCTCGGCCTTAGAATCCCGGATTTACCTAAGATTCCAGCCTACCACCTTAAACTTGGACAACCAACGCCAAGCTGGCCTAGCCTTCTCCGTCCCTCCATCGCAATAACCAGAAGTACAGGAATATTAACCTGTTTTCCATCGACTACGCTTTTCAGCCTCGCCTTAGGGACCGACTAACCCTGCGTCGATTAACGTTGCGCAGGAAACCTTGGTCTTTCGGCGTGGGTGTTTTTCACACCCATTGTCGTTACTCATGTCAGCATTCGCACTTCTGATACCTCCAGCAAGCTTCTCAACTCACCTTCACAGGCTTACAGAACGCTCCTCTACCGCATCACCTAAGTGATACCCGTAGCTTCGGTGTATGGTTTGAGCCCCGTTACATCTTCCGCGCAGGCCGACTCGACTAGTGAGCTATTACGCTTTCTTTAAAGGGTGGCTGCTTCTAAGCCAACCTCCTAGCTGTCTAAGCCTTCCCACATCGTTTCCCACTTAACCATAACTTTGGGACCTTAGCTGACGGTCTGGGTTGTTTCCCTTTTCACGACGGACGTTAGCACCCGCCGTGTGTCTCCCATGCTCGGCACTTGTAGGTATTCGGAGTTTGCATCGGTTTGGTAAGTCGGGATGACCCCCTAGCCGAAACAGTGCTCTACCCCCTACAGTGATACATGAGGCGCTACCTAAATAGCTTTCGAGGAGAACCAGCTATCTCCGAGCTTGATTAGCCTTTCACTCCGATCCACAGGTCATCCGCTAACTTTTCAACGGTAGTCGGTTCGGTCCTCCAGTTAGTGTTACCCAACCTTCAACCTGCCCATGGATAGATCGCCCGGTTTCGGGTCTATTCCCAGCGACTAGACGCCCTATTAAGACTCGCTTTCGCTACGCCTCCCCTATTCGGTTAAGCTCGCCACTGAAAATAAGTCGCTGACCCATTATACAAAAGGTACGCAGTCACCCAACAAAGTGGGCTCCCACTGCTTGTACGCATACGGTTTCAGGATCTATTTCACTCCCCTCTCCGGGGTTCTTTTCGCCTTTCCCTCACGGTACTAGTTCACTATCGGTCAGTCAGTAGTATTTAGCCTTGGAGGATGGTCCCCCCATATTCAGACAAAGTTTCTCGTGCTCCGTCCTACTCGATTTCATGACCAAGAGATTTTCGCGTACAGGGCTATCACCCACTATGGCCGCACTTTCCAGAGCGTTCCGCTAATCTCAAAGCCACTTAAGGGCTAGTCCCCGTTCGCTCGCCACTACTAAGGGAATCTCGGTTGATTTCTTTTCCTCAGGGTACTTAGATGTTTCAGTTCCCCTGGTTCGCCTCTTAAGCCTATGTATTCAGCTTAAGATAACCATCTTATGATGGCTGGGTTCCCCCATTCAGACATCTCCGGATCAAAGTCTGTTTGCCGACTCCCCGAAGCTTTTCGCAGGCTACCACGTCTTTCATCGCCTCTGACTGCCAAGGCATCCACCGTATGCGCTTCTTCACTTGACCATATAACCCCAAGCAATCTGGTTATACTGTGAAGACGACATTCGCCGAAAATTCGCAATTTAACTCACAAATTTTACCTTAGCCTGATCCGTTACCAGTGAAAGTAACGTTCAGTCTATCTTTCTATCACATACCCAAATTTTTAAAGAACGATCTAATCAAAGACTAGAAATCAATATTCATACTGGAATATTCATTTCTAAACTCTAACGAAACAGACCACCTTAAAGGCTGGCCTCTCGTCTTCTTCAATGAATCAAGCAATTCGTGTGGGAACTTATGGAGCAGCTGATGTCGTCGATTAAGGAGGTGATCCAGCCGCAGGTTCCCCTACGGCTACCTTGTTACGACTTCACCCCAGTCATGAATCACACCGTGGTAACCGTCCTCCCGAAGGTTAGACTAGCTACTTCTGGTGCAACCCACTCCCATGGTGTGACGGGCGGTGTGTACAAGGCCCGGGAACGTATTCACCGCGACATTCTGATTCGCGATTACTAGCGATTCCGACTTCACGCAGTCGAGTTGCAGACTGCGATCCGGACTACGATCGGTTTTCTGGGATTAGCTCCACCTCGCGGCTTGGCAACCCTCTGTACCGACCATTGTAGCACGTGTGTAGCCCAGGCCGTAAGGGCCATGATGACTTGACGTCATCCCCACCTTCCTCCGGTTTGTCACCGGCAGTCTCCTTAGAGTGCCCACCATTACGTGCTGGTAACTAAGGACAAGGGTTGCGCTCGTTACGGGACTTAACCCAACATCTCACGACACGAGCTGACGACAGCCATGCAGCACCTGTCTCAATGTTCCCGAAGGCACTCCGCTATCTCTAGCAGATTCATTGGATGTCAAGGCCTGGTAAGGTTCTTCGCGTTGCTTCGAATTAAACCACATGCTCCACCGCTTGTGCGGGCCCCCGTCAATTCATTTGAGTTTTAACCTTGCGGCCGTACTCCCCAGGCGGTCAACTTAATGCGTTAGCTGCGCCACTAAGAGCTCAAGGCTCCCAACGGCTAGTTGACATCGTTTACGGCGTGGACTACCAGGGTATCTAATCCTGTTTGCTCCCCACGCTTTCGCACCTCAGTGTCAGTATCAGTCCAGGTGGTCGCCTTCGCCACTGGTGTTCCTTCCTATATCTACGCATTTCACCGCTACACAGGAAATTCCACCACCCTCTACCATACTCTAGCTTGTCAGTTTTGAATGCAGTTCCCAGGTTGAGCCCGGGGATTTCACATCCAACTTAACAAACCACCTACGCGCGCTTTACGCCCAGTAATTCCGATTAACGCTTGCACCCTCTGTATTACCGCGGCTGCTGGCACAGAGTTAGCCGGTGCTTATTCTGTCGGTAACGTCAAAACACTAACGTATTAGGTTAATGCCCTTCCTCCCAACTTAAAGTGCTTTACAATCCGAAGACCTTCTTCACACACGCGGCATGGCTGGATCAGGCTTTCGCCCATTGTCCAATATTCCCCACTGCTGCCTCCCGTAGGAGTCTGGACCGTGTCTCAGTTCCAGTGTGACTGATCATCCTCTCAGACCAGTTACGGATCGTCGCCTTGGTGAGCCATTACCTCACCAACTAGCTAATCCGACCTAGGCTCATCTGATAGCGCAAGGCCCGAAGGTCCCCTGCTTTCTCCCGTAGGACGTATGCGGTATTAGCGTCCGTTTCCGAGCGTTATCCCCCACTACCAGGCAGATTCCTAGGCATTACTCACCCGTCCGCCGCTCGCCACCAGGTACAAGTACCCGTGCTGCCGCTCGACTTGCATGTGTTAGGCCTGCCGCCAGCGTTCAATCTGAGCCATGATCAAACTCTTCAGTTCAAACATCTTTGGGTTTTTAAGAAACCCTAAACTTGGCTCAGCAATCGTTGGTTACATCTTTGATTTCTCGCGGAGTAACTTGTGATGCTGATAATCTTGTTGACTATCAGTCTGACTCCACAAGCACCCACACGAATTGCTTGATTCAATTGTTAAAGAGCGGTTGGTTAAGATCTTTCGTCTCAACCGAGGAGCGCACTCTACAGCACATCCCCTCAAGTAGCAACCTTAAAAGTTTCTGATTTCATTAACAAAATCAACAACTTAAGCCAAAAGCAACATCAAGCTGCTCGTTAGCGGGAGGCGAATAGTACAGCATTAAAATACGTGGTCAACCCCTGTCTAGAAATTCTTTTTCCTTACCAAAGCGCTGGGTTACCACCATGAAAACTTCCAAGGTCTGTAGCAAGCACGGCTAGGCGCGGGCACGCCGGTATAGTTGACTCTATATGCCTACCGTATTCCCCGGAGCCTCCATCCAGTGCCTGACTTGCCGAGCAACGCCGCCTACACAAAGCGCTTCAATGCAGTACTCGCCTACATCGACGCCAATCTCGAAGGTGACTTGTCTGTGAAGACGTTGAGCCAGGTGGCGAACTTTTCGGCGTTTCACTTCCATCGACAATTCACCGCCTTCGTGGGCGTGCCTGTTTCACGTTATGTACAGTTGATGCGGCTACGACGCGCAGCGCATTGCCTGTCCTCCCTCGCGGATTACTCGGTGCTGGAAGCAGCGTTCAGTGCGGGTTTCGAAAGCCCCGAGGCATTTTCCAGGGCATTCAGGCGGGCGTTCGGTATGACGCCGAGTGCATTCAGGAAGCAACCGAATTGGCAGGTCTGGGGCTCGGTGTTCACCATCCCTCATTTTTCCAGGAGCATCATCATGCAGGTGCGAATCGTAGAGTTTCACGAAGTCAGAGTTGCAGCACTCGAGCATTGTGGCGCTCCCGGACTCATTAATGAGAGTGTTCGCAAGTTTTCCGAATGGCGCATGCAGAGCGGACAGTCGCCAGTGAAATCAAGTCGCAGCTTTGGCATTCCTTTCGGCAACCCCGATACGACACCACCCGAAGCGTTCCGGTTTGCAATCTGCGGCGAGATTCACGAGGCGGTAGCAGCGAATGAGTTCGGCGTAACCGAGCGCGTTATCCCTGGAGGGCGTTGCGTTGTAGTGCGTCACGTGGGTTCGACGGATCACATCGGCGAAACGATCTATCCGATCTATCGCGACTGGCTTCCCACCAGCGGCGAGGAACTTCGAGACCAGCCGCTGTTCTTCGATTATCTAAGCGTTTATCCCGAGACACCGCAGGATCAATGGCAGACCGATATTTATGTGCCGTTGCAATAGCGGAGCAGACATGTTGCTTCTGGTTTAGAACGATCATCATTGATTTCATCGCTGCAAGCAGCCTCTCGCCAAGGGGCAGCTATTGGCCCGGACTGTGCCCCCCCCGCCAACTTACTCGCGTCAAAATAATCTATACGAATCAATTAATTAATGTTAGCTTCGAGTCGCCCTCGGGGGCCAGAATTAAGAAAGGTCTTGCTTTGCAAGGCCTTTTTTTCGTCTGTAGAAAAGTGACCTCGCCCACCGCTGTCGTGTAGGAGCTGCCGAAGGCTGCGATCTTTTGATCTTGCTCTTCAACGCCATACCCCGAAACCGTTCGGCTAACGAATCAAGGATTCACACAATGGAATTGCCACTGGAAACCGTTGCCCTTTTCGCCCTCAAGCTGGCTTATGAGAGGGAAGGTGAAAGTCCGATTTTGCGGGATGATCCGATCATGAGCGATTACGAGCGGGAGGTGTTTGGGTTGTTGGTGCGGCGGGGGGATGTTGAGGCGATTCAGTTTAGGGTGGCGCGATGTGTGGGGTTGGCGATGGAGGCTTTGGGTGGGGTTGGGACGCCGTTGGGGCGGGAGCTGCATCGTTTGTCTGTTGAGTTTGGCAATGCGCGGACGATGGAGCAGCTTGATGCGCCGCTCATTGCGCTTAAGGACTATCTGAAAGACATTCAATGAATAAAGGTGGGCGACCTAAAAAGCGGGAACGCCTGATAGCTGGACCGAGACTCTCGGTGATGCCCTGCACGTTGACCGCGATGATGCGGTTGCTGGTAAACACCACGCCGTCGCGCATGGATTTGCAGGAGTCGATGATTTGCGCCCCCTTCCAGTAGCAACCAAGCATGACTTCACGCCGTCGGCTTACCCGGTTCGTCCTGCCCCGCCGCCCGCACTGCAACCTCAATCGCCCGAACACTGATCGCCGCAAATATCGCTGTCATCAGCACCCCGTTGAACCCCAGCAAAATCGCCAGAACCCGCGAGACGCCAAGTTTCGGCACGAGTTCTCCATAACCAATGGTCAAACCGGTCACGAAGCCGAAATAGATGCCGTCAAAAGGATCCCAACCCTCCAGGTAGCTGATGATGAGGCCGAATAGCACGATAGAAAAAAGCAGTATGGAAAAGATCGGCCAGACAACGCGAAAGTAGAAGCAGACTGCTTTGTAGAATTCTCGACGGACGTGCGATGCATGAGTGGGGTTCATGTCATGGGTTTCCTGAGGTTTGCCTGAGCGGCAGGCGTATTAACACTCCATCAGCTTGGCACAAGCGCTGGAAACTGGTGATCAACTGTGAAGTGGTCAACTAATTCCGGACACCTCGATAGGTGACTTCGACGCCATCGACCATTCAGGGACGACGCCTCTGGCCGCACTCTTCTAGACTCAATAGAAGGTCGTAGAAAGAACCGAACACGTCGCTTTGGTGCAGATGAATCAAAAGCAGCGTGGCAAGCTGCCTTAATGCCCTTATAGAGGTGCGGCGAAGACCGCGCCGGGCACAACAAGATGCCCGCACAGGGTGCCCTGGCCAACGGCCTGAAATTGCCACGATACCGTGACGTGGTGTGAGTGCCGCAGCCGACACTTTCGGACGACCGACAACCATCTGGTTTGTCCGTGACCGTGAGGAATGCTGAATGCCTGATGAGATGTTGCACCTACCTATGGTCAACAGCCTGCTGGAGCGCCACAAACGCTCCCCCGGTGCACTGTTGCCCATTCTTCATGAGATTCAGGAGGGCATCGGTTATATCCCCGATGCCGCCATCCCCGAGATTGCCCACGCGCTAAACCTGAGTCAGGCCGAGGTTCGCGGGGTGATCAGCTTTTACCATGACTTCCGCACCGCGCCTCCGGCCCGGCATATCCTGCGTCTGTGCCGGGCCGAGTCCTGCAAGAGCCGCGGCGCCGAGCAGCTCGCCGCGCAGTTGCGCGAACGCCTGCAACTGGACGACCACGGCAGCAGTGCCGACGGCAACATCAGTCTGCGCCCGGTGTATTGCCTCGGCGCTTGCGCCTGCTCGCCCGCTCTGGAACTGGATGGCCAGGTGCATGCGCGGCTCAGCGCCGAGCGTCTGGATGCCTTGCTCGACGCTTGCCGGGAGGACGCATGATGCCGACTCTTTATCTGTCCGCTGATTCCCTGGCCCGTGCCGTGGGCGCCGATGAGGTGGCCTTGGCCCTTGCCAATCAGTCGCAGGAAAGCAATCTGGACCTGCAACGCACCAGCTCGCGCGGCCTGTACTGGCTGGAGCCGCTGCTGGAAGTGGACAGCCCGCAAGGCCGTATCGGCTTCGGCCCGCTGACTGCTGCCGATGTGCCGTCCGTGCTCGATGCGCTCCAAGGCGAGCCGTCTTCTCATCCACTGGCCTTGGGCCTGGTGGAAGAGTTGCCCTATCTGAAGACGCAACAACGCCTACTGTTTGCCCGTGCCGGCATTACCCGGCCGCTGTCCCTGGAGGATTACCGGGCTCACGGCGGCTTCGAGGGCTTGACCCAAGCCATCGCCTTGGGCGGCGAACAGACCGCGACCGCGGTGTTCGATTCGGGCCTGCGTGGCCGTGGCGGCGCAGCTTTCCCGGCCGGGATCAAATGGCGCACGGTGCGCGCTACCCAGGCGGCGCAGAAGTACATTGTGTGCAACGCCGACGAAGGTGACTCCGGCACCTTTGCCGATCGCATGTTGATGGAAGGCGACCCCTTCCTGCTGATCGAAGGCATGGCCATTGCCGGCATCACCGTCGGTGCCAGCTACGGCTACATCTATGTGCGCTCGGAATATCCACAAGCCGTGGCGACATTGCGCGAGGCGCTGGATATCGCTCGGTCCGCCGGTTACCTCGGCGCCAATGTCGGCGGCAGCGGCCAGGCCTTCGATATGGAAGTGCGAGTCGGTGCCGGCGCTTACATCTGCGGTGAAGAAACCGCGCTGCTGGACTCTCTCGAAGGCAAGCGCGGGATCGTCCGCGCCAAGCCGCCGATCCCCGCGTTGCAGGGCCTGTTCGGCCTGCCGACCCTGGTGCACAACGTGCTGACCCTGGCCTCGGTTCCGTTGATTCTGGCCAAGGGCGCGCAGTTTTATCGCGATTACGGCATGGGCCGCTCGCTGGGCACGATGCCGTTCCAGTTGGCGGGCAATATTCGTCGCGGCGGCCTGGTGGAACGGGCCTTTGGCCTGACCCTGCGGGAACTGGTGGAAGACTACGGCGGAGGGACCGCCAGTGGCCGACCGCTGAAAGCCGCCCAAGTCGGTGGCCCCCTCGGCGCCTGGGTGCCGCCAAGTCAATTCGACACGCCGCTGGATTACGAAGCCTTCGCCGCCATCGGCGCGATGCTCGGTCACGGTGGTGTGGTGGTGGCTGACGACAGCCTGGACATGGCCCACATGGCGCGCTTCGCCATGCAGTTCTGTGCCGAGGAATCCTGTGGCAAATGCACCCCATGCCGCATCGGCTCGACCCGGGGCGTGGAGGTGATCGACCGCCTGCTGGCTGCGCCTGACCAGAGCGGTCGTGATGAACAGGTGATCATCCTCAAGGACCTGTGCGACACCCTGCAATACGGTTCGCTGTGCGCGTTGGGCGGCATGGTCTCCTTTCCTGTAGCCAGCGCCCTCAAGTACTTCCCCGCCGACTTCGGTCTGCAATCTTCGGAGGCCGACCAATGATCACTCTCTTCGACCCGAACACCGATATTGATCTAGGCACTCCGGCCCGCGACAGCCAGGTGCAGGTCACCTTGAACATCGACGGCCGCAGCATCAGCGTGCCCGAAGGCACCTCGGTGATGCGCGCCGCCGCGCTGTTGGGCACCACTATTCCGAAACTGTGCGCCACCGACAGCCTGGAAGCCTTCGGCTCCTGCCGCATGTGCCTGGTGGAGATCGACGGCATGCGCGGCTACCCGGCGTCTTGCACCACGCCGGTCACCGAAGGCATGAGCGTGCACACCCAGACGCCGAAACTCGCGACCCTGCGCCGCAACGTCATGGAGCTGTACATCTCCGATCACCCGCTGGACTGCCTGACCTGCTCGGCCAACGGCAACTGCGAGTTGCAAACCGTCGCCGGCCAGGTCGGTCTGCGGGAAGTGCGTTACGGCTATGAAGGCGACAACCATCTGGCCGATGTGAAGGACACTTCCAACCCCTACTTCGACTACGACCCAAGCAAGTGCATCGTCTGCAACCGCTGCGTGCGCGCCTGCGAAGAAACCCAGGGCACCTTCGCCCTGACTATTACCGGACGCGGTTTCGAATCCCGGGTCGAGGCCGCCGGTGGCGACAACTTCCTCGACTCGGAATGCGTGTCCTGCGGCGCCTGTGTGCAAGCCTGCCCTACCGCGACCCTGATGGAAAAAAGCGTGGTCGAACTGGGTCAGCCCGAACGCAGCGTGATCACCACCTGTGCCTATTGCGGCGTGGGCTGCTCGTTCCGCGCCGAGATGAAAGGCGACCAGCTGGTGCGCATGGTTCCGGACAAGAATGGCCAGGCCAACCACGGCCACTCTTGCGTAAAAGGACGCTTTGCCTGGGGCTACGCCACCCACCCGGATCGCATCACCAAACCGATGATCCGCAAACACATCAACGACCCTTGGCAGGAAGTCAGCTGGGATGAAGCGGTGACCTACGCCGCCAGCGAATTCCGCCGGCTGCAGCAAAAATACGGCCGCGATTCCATTGGTGGCATCACCTCCAGCCGCTGCACCAACGAAGAAACCTACCTGGTGCAAAAACTGGTGCGCGCCGCGTTCGGCAACAACAACGTCGACACCTGTGCGCGGGTCTGCCACTCGCCGACTGGCTATGGCCTGAAACAAACCCTGGGCGAATCCGCCGGCACCCAGAGTTTCGACTCGGTGATGCAGGCCGATGTGATCCTGGTAATGGGCGCCAACCCCAGCGACGCCCACCCGGTGTTCGCCTCCCAGCTCAAACGCCGCCTGCGCGAAGGCGCACGGCTGATCGTCATCGACCCACGACGCATTGATCTGGTGGACTCGGTGCATGCCCGCGCCGAACTGCACCTGGCCCTGCGTCCGGGCACCAACGTCGCCATGCTCAACGCCCTGGCCCACGTCATCGTCACCGAAGGCCTGCTCAACCAGGCCTTTATCGACGCTCGTTGCGAGGGAACGGATTTCGCCCACTGGAGCGAGTTCGTCAGCCGCGCGGAAAACTCACCGGAAGTCCTTGGCGCTATCTGCGGCGTAGACCCTGCCGACATCCGCGCCGCCGCCCGCCTGTATGCAACCGGTGGCAACGCCGCGATCTATTACGGCCTGGGCGTCACCGAGCACAGCCAGGGCAGCACCGCCGTCATGGGCATCGCCAACCTGGCCATGGCCACTGGCAACATCGGCCGCGAAGGCGTGGGCGTGAACCCGCTGCGGGGACAGAACAACGTTCAGGGCTCCTGCGACATGGGTTCCTTCCCCCACGAGCTGCCCGGTTACCGACACATCTCCAACGAGGTGGTACGGACGCAGTTCGAACAGGCCTGGAATGTCACCCTGCAACCCGATCCGGGCCTGCGCATTCCCAACATGTTCGAAGCCGCCCTCAGCGGCAGCTTCAAGGGCCTGTATTGCCAGGGCGAGGACATCGCCCAGAGCGACCCGAATACCCAACACGTCACCGCAGCCCTGTCCGCCATGGAATGCATCGTGGTGCAGGACATTTTCCTCAACGAAACCGCCAAGTTCGCCCATGTGTTCCTGCCGGGCTGCTCGTTCCTGGAAAAAGACGGCACCTTCACCAACGCCGAGCGGCGCATCTCCCGGGTGCGCAAGGTCATGGACCCTCTGGGCGGCAAGGCTGACTGGGAAGGCACCGTGGCCCTGGCCAACGCGCTGGGCTATCCAATGAACTACAAACATCCGTCAGAAATCATGGATGAAATCGCCAGCCTGACGCCGACCTTCACCAACGTCAGCTACACCGAACTTGATCGCCACGGCAGCCTGCAATGGCCGTGCAACGCCGCGGCACCGGACGGCACGCCGACCATGCACATCGAGGAGTTCGTGCGCGGCAAGGGGCGCTTCATGCTCACCGGCTACGTGCCCACCGAGGAAAAGGTCAACAATCGCTATCCGCTGCTGCTGACCACCGGGCGCATCCTCAGCCAGTACAACGTCGGCGCCCAGACCCGGCGTACCGAGAACGTTGCCTGGCACGACGAAGACCGCCTGGAAATCCACCCGAGCGACGCCGAGAGCCGTGGCATCAACGAAGGTGACTGGGTCGGCATCGGCAGCCGCGCCGGCCAGACCGTTCTGCGTGCGCGGGTCACCGAACGGGTCGCCCCGGGCGTGGTGTACACCACTTTCCACTTCCCTGAATCGGGGGCCAACGTGATCACCACCGACAACTCCGACTGGGCTACCAACTGTCCGGAGTACAAGGTCACGGCCGTGGAAGTCAGCCGCGTCTACCACCCTTCCGAGTGGCAAAAACGCTATCAGGAGTTCAGCGACAACCAGCACCGCCTGCTCGACGAACGCCGCCAGGCGCGTGGCACTAAAGCCGAGGTACGCCGATGAGCACTGAAAATCTGATCAAAATGGTCAACCAGATCGCCCAGTACTTCGCCAGCGAACCGGACCAGCAACAGGCCGTGCTCGGCGTGCGTAATCATCTGCAGATGTACTGGACGCCCGGCATGCGCAAGGAATTGCTGGCCTGGCAGACAGAACATCAGGGCGCAGACTTGCACCCACTGGCGCAGGCCGCGGTCAGTGGGGCGGGTTGGGAGGCTTAAGCTCAGATGATCCATTAAGCCGTCACGCAGTCCGTAGCAGCTGGCGGAGCCTGCGTTCGGCTGCGTAGCAGTCGTGAAATCAGGGGATGCAGTGTTTCAGGAAGACCGCAAACTCAGGTTTTACGACTGCTACGCAGCCGAACGCAGGCTCCGCCAGCTGCTACAAGATTGCGTCATTGCAGAAATTGCTTAACTGTCTGGGCGTTGGATGCACCGGCAGCACCACCAACGCCTCCAATCCGCCCGTCGACCGATTACGCAGTGTCAGCTTGCCTCCGTGTTCCAGCACAATCGCCCGCGCCGCCGATAACCCCAAACCAACACCCCCAGTGCTTCTGTTCCGAGAGACTTCCAGTCTGAAGAACGGTGCAAAAACCTGTTCAAGGCTGGCATCCGGAATACCCGGCCCACGATCCAGTACTTTGATCCGCACCTCCCCGGCTCCGGGGATCAGTTCAATCGCCGGTTCACTACCGTACTTGATCGCGTTTTCCAGCAGATTGGTCATCACCCGCTTAAGCCCCAACGGGCGCCCGAAATACACCCACCGCAGCGGCCCACTGAACGCAATTTCAATCCGCTGATCCCGGTAATCGTCCAGCAGCGTTTGCAGCAGTTCCGCCAGATCAAACTGGGTCGCCGGCTCAAGCCGCGCATCATCGCGGAAGAACTCCAACGCCGAGTTGATCATCGCCTGCATTTCATCCACATCACGAAACAACCGCTGCTGTTGCTCGCTGTCTTCGATGAACTCCCCACGCAAACGCATCCGCGTCAGGGGCGTGCGCAGGTCGTGGGAGATGGCGGCGAGCATTTGTGTGCGGTCGCGTATGAAGTGCTGCAACTGAGCTTGCATGGCGTTGAAGGCGAGGATTGCCTGGCGAATTTCCTGTGGCCCCAGCGGCTCGATGGGCGGTGCGCGGAAGTCCACGCCGAAGCGTCGGGCACCTTCGGCAAAGTGCTGCAAAGGTGTGGCCAGGCGCCGGGTGGCGATCAGCGCGACCAGGGCGGTGGAGATCAGCACCAGCAGGATCACGATCAGGTAGCGTGGCGTTTCGTCGAGTCCCCAACTGCGCGAGGGCGCGGAGAACATCAGCCAGGACGAATCCGATAGCTCGATCAGCAGCGCGTAATGCGCATCCGCCGTGTGCTCCGTCCAGTCGGCCGGTTCATAGGCTTCGATGCGCCGGTCTGGGGATCTAAGCATTGGCTGCAGGATGGTCGAGCCGATGTCGGACTTCGGATCTTCCACGGCCGGCAGATTGAGATCGTGCCGGTCCGGGTGCCAACTGACAGTGAAGCCGTTCTCGCCGGCAGCTTGCGCCAATGAATTGCGCAGTGGCGCCGGTGCAGCCTCGATGACGCGGGTGATGGCCGCGGCTTTTTCCAGCAGGCCGGTTTCGGTCAGCGGCGGACGCGCCCACACGCCGGCCAGTTGGATAAACAGCCCGTTGAGTGCCAATGAAATGAGCATGGCCAAAATGATCGTCAACGCGATCCAGCGCGCCACCGTATCCCGGCGAATCCGCTTCAGCCAGCTCATCGCCGCGTCACGCTGGGCGTGAACAGGTAACCGCCATTGCGCACGGTGCGGATCATCGCCGGGCGCTTGGTGTCGGACTCGAGTTTGCGCCGCAGGCGGCTGACCTGAACGTCGATGCTGCGATCGAACGCCTCATGACAATGCCCGCGTGCCAGGTCCAGCAATTGCTCGCGGGTGAGAATACGCTGCGGGTGTTCGACGAAGACCAGCAGCAGGTCGAATTCGCCGGCCGACAGCGGGATCATCACGTTGTCCGGCGAGCGAAGCTCACGACGGGTGACGTCCAGGTGCCAGTCGGCGAAGTCGATCAGCGGACGAGGCCGTTCCTGCGATACCGGACGGCGCTCGTCCACGCGACGCAGCACGGCGCGCACTCTGGCCAGCAGTTCACGGGCGTCGAAGGGTTTGGTCAGGTAATCATCGGCGCCCAGTTCGAGGCCGACCACCCGGTCGCTGAGTTCGCCCATGGCCGTGAGCATGATCACCGGAATGGAGTGTCGGATCCGCAGTTGCTGGCACAGGATCAGCCCGCTGTCCCCGGGCAACATCACGTCAAGAATGATCAGGTCTGGCGGCTGGTGCTCGATGGCCGCCCACAGCGACGGGCCGTCGGTGGCGACCTCGACGCTGTAGCCGTGCTGCACGAAGAATTTTTTCAGTAGATCAAGGACCTCAAGGTCGTCGTCCACAATTAAAAGGCTGTTCACCGAAGGTCACTTAAGGGGCGAATGGAACCGCCATCTAAAACCATTCACGGCAGCACGTCATATATTTCAATCCTGCAATAAAGCGTCAGCGCCGCAATAAACCAGACATCTTTGCGCAAGGCGCGGGGCTCAGCATCTCGGCGAATTCCTCCCGAGAATCGCGTCCATGTTGCCTTTCAAATGTGCTCCCTGGCTGGCCCGCAACACCTCGATTGCCGTGCTGACCGCCGGGCTGGCGGGTTGCAGCAGTCAGCCGCCGTCCACCAACGATGTGAGTTGCGCCGACATCGCCTATTCGGTGTACGACCCGGCGGAACCGTTCAATCGTGGGGTCTTCGCGTTCAATCGGGTGGTCGATGACTACGCCATGGCGCCGGTCGCTCGCGGCTATCGCTACTCGCCGGACTTTTTCCAGACCGGTGTGCATAACTTTGTCGCGAACTTCGGCGAGCCCAAGGTCTTTATCAATGACCTGCTGCAAGGCAACCCGATGCGCTCGGCCAATACACTGGGGCGTTTCGTGCTGAACACCACCGTCGGCGTGGTGGGCTTGATCGACGTCTCCGGCATGGCCGGCATCCCGCGTCACGACGCAGATTTCGGCCAGACGTTCGGCGTGTGGGGCATCGGCAACGGTCCGATCGTCGAGTTGCCGTTGCTCGGCACTTCCAACAGCCGCGACGCCGTCGGCCGCGTGCTCGGTTTTGTGGTCGATCCGTTTGGCAGCAACAGCGAAACCGTGGACACGCTGTCCACCATCAGCACAGTCGGCGGCATCGTCGATGACCGCGCAGAAGCCTTACCGCTGACCGACAGCCTGCAAAAACTGCCGGACTACTACAGCGCGTTACGCAACGTGGTCGCCGAGCATCGTGCCGCCTACGTGGCCGATGGCAAACAAGGCTCGGCGCAGACAACCAAACATCAATGCACAGGAGCACCGGCCGATGGTTTCTGAAGGCAATAGCCTGATTCTGCAGCAACGGGTCATCCAGCACGACCCGGCCACTCTGCACTGTCGGGAAATTACCCTGCGCCTGTCAGCGGACTGTCGTCATCTGGTGCTCAGCCGCTACACCGAACACTATGGCCCGGCGCTGGTGCGATGGATCGAGCGTAGCCACACGGTATCCGTGACAGAGCTGTTTCGCTGGCTCGTGGCCAATGGCGAGACGGATGTAATGAAGGCGGACAGCGAGCTGTTGCCTTGACTGCCGGATTCGAGTCACTTGCATTTCATTGACCTCAGCTGCGTTATCATCGCGCGCTTCTCTGTTCCAAAAACCCGGATGTCCATGTCTTTGCCGCTGCCTGACGATCATCAATCCCTGCCACCCGTCCTGGTCGGGCCGCTGTTGCGGCGTCTGGAGCCCTCGCGGCTGGTGATGTGGCTGGTGGGGTCGCGGGCGTTGTCGCTGAGGTTGCGTTTGCAAGATCGCGACGCTATCCACCTCAACGCAAGTCAGTGCACGATCATTGCGGTGGGCACCCAGGCCTTTGTTCATTTGATCGACGTATCGCTGGACGCCGCCCTGCCCTGCGACACGCTAATCGAATACGACCTGCTGATTGACGACGCTGGCGCCGGCATCGCCGATTGGGCCCCGCACTTGCTGTACGGCGACGCCCGTTGCCCAAACTTCGTCCTGCAAAAACGGGCCGATCATCTGTTGCACGGCTCCTGCCGCAAACCTCACCATCCGGCCCCGGACGGTTTGCTGTGCGTCGATCGTTTGCTGGAGACCGAGCCGGATGCGCACAAACGTCCGGCGCTGTTGATGATGAGCGGCGATCAGGTCTACGCCGACGATGTCGCGGGGCCGATGCTGCGAGCCATCCATGCCTTGATCAAGCGACTTGGGCTGTTCGAAGAGCACCTCGAAGGCGCGGTGGTCAGCGACAGCGCCAAGCTCTACGAGCACCCCGCCAGCTACTACCATCGTGCGGATTTATTACCGGCGCTGGAGAGCAACGAAACCCTGCGCGAGCGATTTTTCGGTGGGGCGCGTAAGCCGATTTTCACCAGCAGCAGTGCCGACAACCATCTGGTGACGTTCGCCGAAGTCATGGCCATGTACCTGCTGGTCTGGTCGCCGACACCCTGGTCATTGATCGCCCCGCAACCGCCGGCACTGACGCCTGCAAGACGCGAGCGTTATGCGCTTGAGCAGACGCGCATCGATGGCTTCAAGGCCGGGCTTGGAGGCGTCGCCCGAGCACTCGCTCACCTGCCGTGCCTGATGATTTTCGACGATCACGATATTACCGATGACTGGAATCTTTCCGCGCAATGGGAGGAAACGGCCTACGGCCATCCGTTCTCCAGGCGCATCATCGGCAACGCACTGATTGCTTATATGCTGTGCCAGGGCTGGGGCAACAACCCGGATGCGTTCGGCGCAGTGCTGAAGAAGACCGGTGGATTGAGCGCGACCGGGCATGACCGCTACCTCGACAGTGACATTCAGGACGAGTTGATTGACGAACTTCTGAGATTTCAGAACTGGCATTACGTACTGCCCACCCGCCCGGCCATCGTCGTGCTCGACACCCGCACCCGACGCTGGCGCAGCGAGATGAACCTCAAGCAACCGTCAGGTCTGCTGGACTGGGAAGCCCTCAGCGAACTGCAGCAGGAACTGCTCGATCACCCTTCGGCCATCATCGTTTCGCCGGCACCGATCTTCGGCGTCAAACTGATCGAAACCGTGCAGCGGGTCTTCAGCTGGTGCGGTTATCCCCTGCTGGTGGACGCCGAAAACTGGATGGCCCATCGCGGCGCAGCCCAGGTGATCCTGAACATTTTCCGACACTCGCGCACACCCGGTAATTACGTGGTGCTGTCGGGCGATGTGCATTATTCCTTCGTCTACGAAGTACTGATCCGACACCGCAAGGCCGGCCCGCGAATCTGGCAGATCACCAGCAGCGGCATCAAAAACGAGTTCCCGCCCGCGCTGCTCGAGTGGTTCGACCGCCTCAACCGCTGGCTCTACTCGCCCCGCTCGCCGCTCAACTGGCTGACCAAACGTCGACGCATGCGCATTGTTCCGCATGTCCCGGAACATGCTGAAGCGGGTGAACGGCTGTGGAATTCGGCGGGGATCGGGCAAGTGTTCTTTAATGAAAAAGGACAGCCGCAGGAGATCTATCAGCACAACTCAAACGGTTCGCCGAAGACGCGGATGGTTGCGCCTGAAAATGACGACTGAAGGTATTTGCTTAAACATGATCGGTGTCGCTCATGAACCTCACCCGAACCCTGATCATCGGCAACTCCGGTTCCGGGAAAAGCTGGCTGGCCGAACGACTGGCCAAGCACCTGCAAGTGCCGTGGGTCGATCTCGATTCGATTCACTGGTTGTCCGACGAACACAGCATCGCCCGCCCCCGTGCCGAGGCGCTGGGCATGGCACGGGTGATGGCCAGTGAAGAGCGCTGGGTGATCGAAGGCGTTTACGGCTGGATCATCAGCGAACTCTTGCCCCGGGCGACAACACTGATCTGGCTGTGTGTTGAAGATGAGGAATGTGTTGCCAATATTCGTCAGCGAGAGTCGCAACGGGACAAGAATGACGAGTTGTTGATTGCATTGCTCGACTGGGCCGGCGGCTATCGTACGCGCGAAGAGTCCAGTGGATTTTCCGCGCATCAGCATCTGTTCGAAGGGTTTAGCGGTTCGAAACTCAAACTCAGGGATCGAACCGAAATCACAACATTCGCGAACACCGTGTTACAAGCCAACTAACTCACACTGTTTACCAAGGATACGTATGTTTGCACGGAGCAAATTAGTCCCCGAACTGATGGTCACGGACATCAAGAAAAGCCTTCACTTCTGGACCTCCCTGATCGGTTTTCATATCGCCTATGAACGCCCCGAAGTCGGCTTTGCCTACCTCGATCAAAACGGCGTTCAGATCATGTTGGAGCAATACGACCCGGCCGAAGGCCAGTGGATGACCGGCGCACTGCAAGTACCGTTTGGTCGCGGCATAAACTTTCAAATCACGGTCGATGTCGTCGAGCCGATACTCCAGCGCCTGGCCGACGTTGAATGGCCGCTGTTTCGTCCCTGCGCCGATGTCTGGTATCGAGCGGAGGCGGTGGAAGTCGGCCAACGCGAATTTCTGGTGCAGGATCCGGACGGTTATCTGGTTCGTTTGGTGGAGAGTTTGGGGGAGCGGCCGTTTGCGTCCGTAAGCCACTGAGCCAAGAGATGGCTTGTTATTCGGATCGGGATTACATCGATCACGGAAACGTCTTTTGGTAAGTCGATGGATACTGAGCGCCTGTCAAATGCGGAAAACACGATGCAAACCACCCAACAATCAGATAGCAATCACTTTGAAAAAGGCTGTGCTGCCAACTTCAAAGCAAGTGATGAAACCGCTTACCTTTTGAGTTCGAAAGCCAATGCGAAACGTTTGCTCAAGTCGATCGCTACTTTGAGGACAGGAACAACCAGTATCGGCAAGCCAATTACACCGACGGAAACGCCGATCATGTAGGAGCTGCCGAAGGCTGCGATCTTTTGATCTTGATTTTGGCCGGAACTAAAATCGCTGAAGATCAAAAGATCGCAGCCTTCGGCAGCTCCTACGAGAGGCTTGCGTGAGTCCTAGGGATGTCAGGCCACTTTCAGTGCCCGACACACCCCTCTGACAATCATCTCCACTTCCCGCTCATCAATCGTCAGCGGTGGCAGCAAGCGAATGGTCTTGCCCCGTGTCACGTTGATCAGCAAGCCGTGATCCCGCGCTGCGATCAGGGTCAGGTCGCGAATCGGCTGTTTCAGTTCGATGCCAATCATTAATCCCTGTCCACGGATCGCCAATACGTTCGGGTCGTCCGCCAATTCAATGCGCAACCTTGCCAGCAAACGCTCGCCCTGAAGTTTGGCGTTTTCCAGTAGCCCTTGTTCTTCGATGATCTCCAGCACAGTGCAACCGACCCGGCAGGCCAGTGGATTGCCGCCGAAGGTGCTGCCGTGACTGCCGGGGGTGAAGAGGTCGGCGGCTTTGCCCCGGGCCAGGCAAGCGCCGATGGGAATGCCGTTGCCCAGGCCCTTGGCCAGGGTCATGACGTCCGGAACGATGCCTTCGTGCTGAAAGGCAAACCACTGGCCGGTACGGCCGATGCCGGTCTGGATTTCGTCGAGCATCAGCAGCCACGCGCGCCGAGTGCAGAGTTCGCGAATGGCTTTCAGGTAACCGGGCGGGGCCATTTGGACACCGCTTTCACCCTGAATCGGTTCCATCAGGATCGCCACGATGCGCGGGCCGTGGGCTTGCTGCACCTTGTCCAGCGCCTTGAGGTCACCGAATGGCACTTTGACAAAGTCCCCCGGCAACTCGTTGAAGCCCAGGCGCACGGCCGGGCCATCACTGGCGGACAAGGTGCCCAGGGTACGGCCGTGAAAGGCGTTCTCCATGACCACCACCAGCGGTTGTTCGATACCTTTTTGCCAGCCATACAACCGAGCGAGTTTCAGTGCCGTCTCGTTGGCTTCGGCACCGGAGTTGTTGAAGAACGCTCGCTCCATGCCCGCCAGTTGCGTCAGTTTCTGCGCCAGCCGCTGTTGCCAGTCGATGCTGTAAAGATTGGACGTGTGCAACAGCAGCCCGGCCTGTTCACTGATGGCCGAGACTATTTTCGGATGGGAGTGACCGACATTGGTCACTGCCACGCCCGCCACCGCGTCCAAGTATTCACGACCGGCCTGATCCCACAGGCGTGTGCCCAAGCCCTTGCTGAAACTCAAGGCCAAAGGTTGGTAAGTGGTCATCAGGCAGGCGGCGGTCATGACATCAAGCTCCATCAATGGTCGGTGTTTTGCAGTATGGTTAGCCACCTGAGCTGGATAAACGCTGCAACACTTCAATCATTTTAAAGCTGGGCTTGATAATGGATTTGTTCCAGGCAATGACCGTTTACGTCAGGGTGGTGGAAACTGGCAGCATGACCGCTGCCGCTTTGCAGTGCGAAATGTCCACCACTATGGTCGGCAATCACCTGCGGGCGCTGGAGCAACGCCTGGGCGTACGACTGCTTAACCGAACAACGCGACGCCAGCGGTTGACGGAATTCGGAACCGCTTATTACCAGCGTTGCCTCGAAGTGCTGGGGCTGGTGGCCGATTCCGAACGGTTGGCCGAACAGACCCTCGACGAACCGAGTGGGACCTTACGCATCACTGCACCGCTGACGTTCGGTACCGAGCGGCTCGCGCCGGCGCTCGGCGAATTCGCCCTGCTGTGCCCACAGGTCAAGCTGGACGTGGTCCTGACCAACCAGCGAATGGATTTGCTCGACAACGGCTTCGATGTGGCGATTCGCCTTGGCACGACCGACCCGTCCAACCTGATCGCCCGGCCGCTCATCGACTACACGATGACCGTATGCGCATCGAAGGCGTACCTGAATCGCCGGGGTACGCCGGAAAAACCCGAAGACCTGCAACATCACGACTGTTTGTCCTTCGCTTACCCAGCCGGCGATGACTGGCATTCGGTAGGAAAGCAATGGCGCCTGACCGGCCCCGAAGGTGAAATCGTCGTGCCGGTCAGTGGCCCGATGCAGATCAACAGTTCGGCGGGCCTGCACCAGGCCGCGCGTGCGGGCATGGGCATCGTGATGGTGCCCGATGCCTTGGTCGAACAGGATCTTGCGGACGGAAAACTGGTGGCGTTGCTGCAGGATTACCAATTGCCTAGCCGGCCGATGAACCTGGTTTACCCGCAGGACCGTTACCGTTTACCGAAATTGCGCCGCTTCGTCGACTTCGCCATGCAGATGTGGGGCAAGCACTAGCCGGCTCAATACGCCATCGACTAATCTCCTCGACAGGCGTGTCACTTAGATATCAGGGCGGCAGGGAGTGCGGAGATGGGTGAGGCGTCGAATATCGAACCATTGAAGTTCAATCTGTCGGATTTGAACGAAGACATGCTGCACACCATTCTGGAACTGGTCAGCGACGGCATCTGGGACTGGAACGCCAACACCGGGTTCGTCTATCGCAACCCCGGGTGGTACGAGATGCTCGGCTACCCGCCTCATTCCCTGAATAACAACGTATTTACCTGGGAAAACGTGATCCATCCCGACGATTACCAGCAGGTCATGGCACTGTTCGATGACTACCTGAATCAGCGCGCCCCCGGCTATCAGGCCGAGTATCGCTGCCGCATGCAGGATGGCAGCTATACCTGGATCGAAGACCGTGGCTACGTACTGGCACGCAATGCCGACGGCTCGGTGGCGCGGATGGTCGGCGCGCACCGCAGCATCGAAGACAAGAAACGCCTGTACGAAGCGCTTGAACGGCGCAACCAATCCCTTGAAGCGATCGTTGAAGAACGCACCCGAGAGTTGTCTCGCGTCAATCAGCAACTGCAAATCCAACTCGAAGAAAACCGAAAACTGGCGGAAACCGACACACTGACCTCAATCGCCAATCGTTATCTTCTGGAAAAAGCCCTGCCCCAGGAATGCGAACGCGCCCAGCGCTTTCGACAACCGCTGTCGCTGATCGCTATGGACATCGACGACTTCAAGAACATCAACGATCACTATGGCCACGCGCTGGGCGATGCGGCATTGGTGCAGGTGATCGATAGCGTGAAGCACTGCGTACGCGAGGGTGATCTGCTCGCGCGTTGGGGCGGCGACGAGTTCATCCTGATCCTGCCCAATACAGCACTCGTCGATGCCCGGGCCCTCGCCGAACGTATCCGTCATGACCTCGCAAGCCTGCTGCCAGTGGGGGACTTTCAAGTGACCATGAGTTTTGGCGTGGTTCAGCGCTTTGACGAAGAACAACAGACCGGACTGCTGGCCAGGGCCGATCAGGCGCTGTATCGGTCGAAGATCGCGGGCAAGAATGTGATTTCGGGGTAAGGGCTATGCCCTTCACTTCTCACATCCCCGCCTTCACCAATACCGGTTTCTCCTGATACCGATCCGGATACAGCTGTTTCAGCTGCGCAACCTTCGGTAGATCGTTGATCACAATGTACGGATAGGTCGGGTGCTCGGTCAGAAAGTCCTGATGTTCCTCCTCGGCCGGGTAGAAACCGTTGTAGGTCTCCAGCTTGGTGACAATGGGTTTGTTGAACGAACGGGCAGCGTCCAGCTGGGCGATGTAGGCCTGGGCGATACGTTGCTGATCGCTGTTTTCCGGGAAAAGCGCCGAGCGATATTGAGTGCCGCTGTCAGGTCCCTGACGGTTGAGCTCGGTAGGGTTATGAGCCACCGAGAAGTAGATTTGCAGCAAGGTGCCGTAGCTGACCTGACGGGGGTCGAAGGTGACTTCGACGGATTCCGCATGACCGGTATCGCCACTGCTGACCCGCTCGTACTGAGCAGTATTGGCTGCACCGCCGGCGTAACCGGAGACCGCTTTCTTCACCCCTTTGACATGCTGGAACACGCCTTGTACGCCCCAGAAGCAACCGCCGGCAAAGACAGCCCTTTCGCTGTTGGCCTGGGTGGTTTCGTCGAGGGTGGGTGGAGGAATGATGACCGCGTCTTCTGCCGCACCGAAAGAGAACGCCAGGCATTGGCCGATGACGCCGGCAGCGGCCAGGCCCAACAGGGTGCGGCGCCAGGTGAATAGGGTTTTCATGAGGCTGTTTCCTGAATGAATGGAATGACGATCAACCGAACGTAAACGCATACGCCGACACTCCGGGATCGAGAAACTCGATGCTGAAGGTCCGATCCGTCACACCGCCGGTTTGGCGCACCAATTGGTACAAACGTTGTTCAGTCACGCTGCCGCTGCCGTCGGGCGCCACGTCGGTACCGTGGGCATCGCCGGGGGCTTTTCCGTCAATTAACACTTTGAAACGCGCCGGTTTACCGTCAGCACCAGGCCCCAACACCAGATGCAGATCGCGGGCATGGAAGCGGTAGACAATGCGACTGGCCGGCGCGCTTGAAGTCGCTCGCTCCGAGCCGACATTCCATTGACCGTCCAGGCTCCAGTCGTTGAGTGCTAATTGCGATGGAGCGCTATAGACCGACACCTTGTCCGGCACCAGACTGGTTTCAGGCACGAAATGCTCGGCACGTTGGTAGCCGACATAGGTTTCCGACGATTGCACTTCATTCATGTCCGGGGCCAGTTGAACACCTTCGGCACTGGCATTGATCAGACCGTCCGCGACCTTCGCGGCGCCTGCTTCGCGCAGCAGTTGCTGGATCACCCGCTCCGATTCGGCGTACTCGCCCTCGCCAAAGTGGTGATAACGGATGCGACCCTGAGCGTCGGCAAAATAGTGGGCTGGCCAGTATTGGTTGTTGAAAGCTCGCCAGACCTTGAAGTCATTATCGATGGCCACCGGGTAGTTGATGCCCAGGTCCTTCATGGCTTTGGTGACATTGCCTACGTCTCGTTCGAAAGCGAACTCGGGCGCATGGACGCCAATCACCACCAATCCCTGATCGCGGTATTTCTCGGCCCAAGCCTTCACATACGGCAGTGAGCGCAGGCAGTTGATGCAGGAGTAAGTCCAGAAATCCACCAGCACGACTTTGCCTTTCAAAGCCTGCGCAGTGAGGGGTGGCGAGTTGAGCCATTGCACTGCGCCATCCAGCGCTGGAAGGTTGCCTTCAATTGGCAGTGCGCCCGGCGTTTTGTCAGCCGCTTTCATTGCACTTCCCGAGGCCGGAACCTGCGCCATCATCGCCCCGCTAACGTTCGGTGATTGGCCGGCCAGCCGTCCCACCAACGCCTGCTCGATACCGCCGGTGGACGCCGTCGAAACCCGCGCCAGAATCCCGGTGTCGAGCCCCAGGGCGATCGCCGCGACACCGGCCAGCATCGCAGCCCCCAGACCTCGACGCAGCCACTCGCCAGCGCCGATGGAACGCTTCATCGCCGCGAAGACTTTACCGCCCAGCAGCAGCGCCACGGCGAGGGAAGTTGCGGCACCCGCGGCGTACGCCAGCAACAACAAGGTGGTTGCGATGCTTGCTCCTTGCAGCGCTGCTCCGGTCAGCAACAGCCCCAGAATCGGCCCGGCACACGGAGCCCAGAGCAGGCCCGTGGCGACACCGATCAGGAACGAAGCGCCAGGACGCGGCCGGGCATCGACGCCCGCGGCTTCCGACAACCGGCTGCCGGCCGCCACCAGTGGCCGGGTCAGACGCTCGGCCAATTGAGGCAGCAACAGCGTCAGCCCGAACAGTGCAACGAACAGCAATGCGAGCCAGCGACCGTACTGATTGACTTGCACCACCCAGCCGCCGCCCAGCGAGGCGACGAGCGCGAAGGTCAGCGCCATGCCCGCCAATAGCGGCAACCCGCTCTTCATGAATGGCTGCCCGGTGCGAGCAAAGACAAAGGGCAGCACCGGCAGGATGCACGGGCTGACAATCGTCAGCACACCACCGAGATAAGCGAGGACCAGAAGCCACATAACGTCGACCTGCAAAAATGAGTGAAAGGGAATACCCGCGGATCAAGACGTCTTCGGCACAAAAGTCATCGCCAGGCCGTTCATGCAGTAACGCAGACCGGTGGGTTTGGGCCCATCGTCGAAGACGTGGCCCAAATGACCGCCACAACGCCGACAGTGGACTTCTTCGCGCAGCACCCCGAAGGAACGGTCCTGACGAGTGGCCACAGCCTTGTCCAGCGGTGCCCAGAAGCTTGGCCAACCGGTGCGGCTGTCGAACTTGGTCGCGGAAGAAAACAGCGGCAGATCGCAACCGGCACAGGCAAACGTACCGTCACGGTGCTCGTTGTTCAGCGGGCTGCTATAGGCCCGTTCGGTGCCCTCTTCGCGCAGGATTTCATACTGCTCGGCGCTGAGCATGGCGCGCCATTCGCTGTCGCTGTGAGTCACCTCGAACACCTCCGCCGCGCTGGCATCACTGACCAGTGCAGAACGCGCGGCAAATTTTGGCAATACACCGATGACCAGGGCTGCAGCGCCTAGCCCGCCGCTTGCTAAGAGAAACTGTCGCCGTGAAAACATGGTCGTCTCCGAAAATTCCAGGTGCCTGTCATGGAACACAGCCTAGGCTTGGGTTGATCGCCAAATCCTCACGAGAAGTTAAACAATTCGTGATAACTCAGGCCCCGGAAAACCCGCACAATGCGCTCATTGCGCCGAAGGATTGAGCTTGATGGAACAGACCAAACGCGTCCTCGTGGTCGAGGACGACCTGCATATCGCCGACCTTATCTGCCTGCATCTACGCGATGAGCAGTTCGAGGTGGTGCACTGCGCCGACGGCGATGAAGGCATGCGCCTGCTGCAGCAAGGAAGCTGGGACGCACTGATCCTCGACCTGATGCTGCCCGGCGTCGACGGCCTGGAAATCTGCCGCCGCGCCCGCGCCATGGCCCGCTACACACCGATCATCATTACCAGTGCGCGCTCCAGCGAAGTGCACCGGATTCTCGGGCTCGAACTTGGCGCCGACGATTACCTGGCCAAACCCTTTTCGATGCTCGAACTGGTGGCCCGGGTCAAAGCGCTGTTGCGACGGGTCGACGCCATGGCCCGCAACCTGAAGATGGACGCCGGCAGCCTGATCACGGACGGCCTCGCCATCGACCCGATCACGCGCGATGTGTCCCTTGACGGTCGCCGCCTCGACCTAACGCCACGGGAGTTCGACCTGTTGTATTTCTTCGCCCGTCAGCCCGGCAAAGTGTTCTCGCGCATGGACCTGCTCAACGCCGTGTGGGGCTACAGCCACGAAGGCTACGAGCACACGGTCAACACTCACATCAACCGCCTGCGGGCAAAGATCGAAGCGGATCCAGCACAACCGGCGCGCATCCTCACGGTGTGGGGACGAGGCTACAAATTCGCGGCCAGGGAGGAGCAGCCGTGAGACTGACCCTGACTCAGCGCCTGTCTCTGGTGTTCGCCGTGTTGCTGCTGGTGTGCTGCGGCACGTCGGCCTGGATGCAGGTGCAGTCCAACAAAATGCATGAGCTGGAAGTGGTGCAAGGGTTATCGCGGGATCTGGCCCAGCACATCGCCCATGACACCGTGCTGATGGACACCAAAGGCCTGATGCCCGACGCCGTGCGCGACCTGTTCAGCCAACTGATGCTGGTCAATCCCAGTGTCGAGGTCTATCTGCTCGACCCCGAGGGCCGGATTGTCGGCAGTGCTGCGCCCGAGGGTCGGATACGCCGGGAGCGGGTCGATCTGGCGCCGATCCAGCGCCTGCTCAAGGGCGATGCCCTGCCGGTTCTCGGCGACGATCCGCGCAGCGTCGATGGCCGCAAAGTGTTCAGCGCCGCGCCATTGCAGGTCAATGGCAAACCGGTGGGTTATCTCTATGTGGTGCTGCTGAGCGAAGAGCACGACCGCTTCGCTGAACGCGGCGCCACCAGCGCCGCCCTGAATACCGCACTGTTGTCCATTGGGCTGGTGGCGTTGCTGTGCCTGATTGCCGGTCTCACCGCATTCGCCCTCATCACCCGACCTTTGCGCCGTTTGACCGAAACTGTCAGCCAGTTCGACATTGATGGTGCTCCGGTAACGCCGCCTGCATCCATCCCGGTGGAAAAAGCCGCCAGCCACGATGAAATTGCCATTCTCGACGCCACCTTCCGGCAGATGCAGGCGCGCCTCGGCGAGCAATGGCGTTCGTTGACCCGCCAGGATCAGGAACGCCGCGAACTGGTGGCCAACATCTCCCACGACCTGCGCACGCCTCTCGCCTCGCTGCACGGTTACCTGGAAACCTTGTCGTTGAAGGACGCCACGCTGTCACCCGCCGACCGCCGCCGTTACCTGGGCATCGCGCTGGATCAAAGCCGCAAGGTCGGTGGTCTGGCGCAATCGCTGCTGGAACTGGTGCGCCTGGAACATGGTTTCGTGCAACCGGTGCTGGAGCGGTTCTCGCTGACCGATCTGGTGCAGGACATTTTCCAGAAGTTCGAACTGACGGCCGAGGCGCGCCAGGTCGAACTCAAGGCCACCTTCGCACCCAATGTTTCGGCGGCCTGCGCCGACCTTGGATTGATCGAGCGGGTGCTCACCAACCTGTTCGACAACGCCCTGCGCCACACCCCGCAAGGGGGAGAAATCGAGCTCAGCCTGCGCCCTCAAGGGCCTTTTACCGAAGTTACCGTCAGCGACACCGGCCCCGGCATTGCTGCCGAATTGCGCGAGGGTCTGTTCCTGCGCCCGTTCAACATTGGCGGGGCACGACGTGATGGCGGACTGGGGTTGCGGATCGTGCACAGGATCCTGCAATTGCATGGCCGCGAGATCCAGCTGATTGACGTTCCCGGACGTGGCGCGACCTTCCGCTTTTCGTTGGCGGTGGATCAGCAAACGGCCGAGCAGTTGGCGGTGCGGTCGATGAATCTGAATTCGCTGGGGAAATAGTCGACTGCCTGGGCCACAGCAACGGCTAATATCTGTCACCCATTTCGGCAAGGACGCTACGCGATGCTCAACACCCTGCAAAACACCCCATTGTGGGTTTACGCGATATTTCTGCTGCTGTGCTACTACGGCGTCAAAGCCCTGTCCCCGACCCGTGAAAGCAAAACTTCATTGCTCGTCACAGCGCCGATACTGCTGGGCTGGTCACTGTATTCGCTGAATCTGACGCTGAATCCGCAGCTATCGGTCAGTTGCTGGTTGGCCGCCGTCATCCTGGGCAGCCTCGCAGCGCTGCTGATTTTCCCACGCAAGGGCATTGAGCTGGATGATCCACAAACCGGCCTGATCGTGCCGGGCACGTTAAAAACCCTGGTGCTCTACCTGCTGTTTTTTGCGGTGAACTATTACTTCGGCTACCAGGATGACGTTCACCCGGAGCTGGCCGCGACCCTTGAGATGTTGCTGCTCAAGGCATCGGCGTCCGGTTTTGTCTGTGGACTGATCAGCGGTCGGGCGTTGACGTTTTATCGGCTGCTGCTGACACTTCAGGCAAAACGCCCCCAGATAGCCGCCGGTTAAAAGCCGCCGTGCCAAAAATGATGACCAGCCGCCTGTTCATCCGTGACAACGCCGCCTCGGTCCAATAGATTAGGCGGCCTGAAAAGGCCCAGAGCTTTCTCGCCTCAACCCAAGTTAAAAGAAGTAGTGAAATTTCAATGTCCGATTCCAATACCGCTGAATCCGTAGTCACCTTGTCGTCCAAAGCGGAATACGAAAACTCCATCAATCTTTCACAGCACGTGCCCCAGGCCAAGACCATCAGCGAGATGGTCCTGGACGCTTTCCAGTCCACCCGGGAAAGCGACCAGATCCGCGAGCTGCGCGCCGCGATTCGCCAGGCTCACGACAGCTTCGACGACGATAAAGCCTACGAATTGATGGGCGAACTCAAGCAACTCAAGGACGCCGAGGCTGCCGACATTGCAGCCCTGGAAGACTTGAGCAGCAAATTCCCGATCAGCCGGATTCTCTCCAGCTTCAAGGACGATCCGGCATTTCAGGAATTGGTCTATGGCCTCGCACTGAAGGTGCTGAACCAGACCCACCAGGCCATCAGCAACCCAAGCAGTAGCAAAAGCAAAACGGCTCGCGCCAAGAAAGATGTCGAAGTGTTCACCATCAGCAAAGACGGTATCAGCGTGACGTTGCCGCTGCGTACTCCGCGTTCGCGACTGAACGTTGACCGTGAAGCACTGGAGTTCCTGGGCTTTACCTTTGCCGGCGAAGGCGAAGAAGCCGAACTGGAAAGCGAGACGTTCCTGGACAATGCCGGGGCCGAACAAGCGGTTAACCGCAAGAACATCATCACCGCGCTTCAGCAGCAAACCGCGTTCGATGGCTACAGCATCGCCGCGCAGTAATACGATCCATCAGCAGCGCTTCGGGCGCCACTGACCCAAGAGCCCCGCCCTAGAGCGGGGCTTTTTATTGCCCGCGATTTTATAAAACCCACAATTTCCCTTCCTGTCGTCGTCGCCCATACCGAGACAGTTGCAAAGTGCCACCCCGTTCGGCAATCAATGCCCAAAGGCACTCATGCCACGGTGATTCGGCGCCAGAAAAACACTTTTCCTTAACCCTTCAGCACCACGGGTCCGCCTGCAGGGAGCGTCAACTCACTTTCCAGCCCAAGACTTCAGTGGTGCGATTGCTGAGGTCATCATGAACACAACCCCCCTTTACCGTCAGTTGGCCAACCACTACCTCGACGCAATCCGCAGCGGCACCTTGAAAACCGGTGAACGATTCCCCTCCATTCGGCTGATGATGGAAAAACACGCCGTCAGCCTGTCGACCGCAGTGCAGGTTTGCCGTGAACTCGAGGACTGTGGCGTGCTGGAAGCCCGGCCGCGCTCCGGCAACTACATTCGCCAGCCCGATACGTTGCGCAAAACCGTCCCGATCGCGCCTCCCCCGCCGCTGGACACCGGCGTCTACGTCGGCATTCACGAGCAGGTGTCATCGGTCCTCAAGGCCAGTCAGCGCGCGACGATCAAGGTCAATTTCGCCAGTGCCTTCTGCGCGCCGGAACTCTATCCGCTGAAGATCCTGCAAGACCATATGATCAAGGCGCTGCGTCACGATCCGCACTTGCTCGGCACGGCGGGTTCCACCTGCGGCAACAGCACATTGCGCAGTATTCTTGCCCGACGGGCGCTGACCGCGAAGGCCAACCTGCCAGCGGAGAAGATTGTGATCACCAACGGCGCGACCGAAGCGATCAACCTGGCCTTGCGCGCGGTCACCCAACCGGGTGACACCGTGGCTGTGGAATCACCGACCTTTTACGGCTTGCTGCAAATTCTCGAGAGCCTGAACCTGCGGGTGCTGGAGGTCCCGGCGACTTCGCACGCCGGAATCAATCTGTTCGCCCTAGAACAATTGCTAAAAGGCCCCGAACGGATTCAGGCGCTGATCGTCATTCCCAACCTGCAAAATCCGCTGGGCAGCATCATGCCCGACGCCAACAAGGCGCGGCTGGTGCAACTGTGTGCCGAACACGCCACGGTGCTGATCGAAGACGACACCTATGGCGATCTGATGGATACCGAGCAGCCGCTGTCCACGCTCAAACACTGGGACCGCACCGACAACGTGATCTATTGCGCATCCCTGAACAAAACCCTGGCACCGGGCATACGCCTGGGCTGGATCAGCGCGGGAAAATGGCACGACCGCGTGGAAATGCTCAAACACACTCAGTCCCGGGGATGTGAGGCGTTGTCGCAATTGGCGGTCAGTGCGTTCATGAAGACGCCGTCCTACGAACGTTACCTGCGCCGTTTGAGGAAAATCCTGACTCAACAACGCCAGCAAATGAGCGCGGCGATCATTCGCTACTTCCCTGCCGGCACCTGCGTGACCTCCCCTCGGGGCGGTACGTTGTTATGGGTGGAACTGCCGCGCCAGCATTCGTCCATGGCGTTTTTCCACGAGGCATTGAAGGCCGGCATCCAGATTTCACCTGGGGATATCTTTTCCAACGCTAAGCGTTTCAATCACTTTGTGCGCATTGGTTGCGGCGCGCCGTATTCATCGCAAATCGATGAAGCGCTGGCGACCCTCGGCCAACTCCTCAAGAACCAGGGTTAAACACCCCCTTGTAGCAGCCGAACGCAGCCTCGCAGGCTCGGCAGCTGCTACAAGGGTTCAGTGTTGGGTTCAGAAAGGGTTTTGGTGCAGGCAAATGATGTGCGGATCGTCATTCCAATGGGGAAAACGCTCGGCAATCAGCGGATCATGCCCAGGAATGACATGGTCCTCACCGTCGGCCAGGCTGTCGATCAAACTGAACGCCTCAAGCGTCTGCGCCAGATCATCCAGAATCGGAAACGGACTGCGCTGACGGATGTTGGCCCACAAGTGCGCAGCATCCGAGGCCAGAACAATCCACCCGCGCGCGGTGTTCACCCGTACGACTTGGCTACCCGGTGTATGCCCACCCACCGGGTGCAACGTCACACCGGGAACCACCTCCACCGTGCCGGTGTGCAAACGCATCCGGCCCTCGAACAGCGGTGGAAGCGCCGACATCACGTCGTCGACCTCGTAGGTTTTGTTCACCGTGCGATGGGCCATTTTCGGCCCGGTGCAGAAGCGCAGTTCCGCTTCTTGCAGATGCACCGTGGCCTTGGGGAAAAGCCCCAGGTTGCCGGCGTGATCCCAGTGCAAATGAGTGAGGATCAGGTTGTCGACCTGCGCCGGATCAATATCCAGTTGGCGTAGGGATTCTTCCGGCAGGCGATACATCTGACGGTTGCGCCGATCCGCCGTGGCCGGTTGGAAACAGGTGTCGACCACGATCACCTGCTGCTCGTTACGAATGACCCAGAAGTAGTAATCCAACGGCATCGACGCATTCGGATCACCACAGCAGGCGTCGTAGAGAAAGTTTTCCCGGGCGGTGCGCTGGGCATTGGCGCCGACACGGATGGCGAACACTTCATACACAGGAACGGACATATGCACCTCCTGGTTCAGGCCGCTGCGGTGGCTTTGAGAGTCGGACGGAAGTCGAAATCGATCTCGTCGCTGATGCCCAGATCCTGGGCCAGACGATGCAGGCCGCTGTAGTCGCGCATGATCGTGGCGTTCTTGTTGCTCTCCCGGGTGTCGGCGATGATCAGCGCGGCGTCCTCGACCCCCAGCTGCGTCAGAATCGCCTCCCACATCGAGTAGTCCTGGGCGACAAAGGCACTCAGAGCCACCGACAACGTACGAGCGAAAAACTCCCGTTGGGGCGGCTGCATGTTCGCGTACATGACCTTCGCCACTTCAGCGAGAATCTTGCTGTGGGCATATTCGTCGCGGTTATGCAATTCGGCCACGCGGCGGTTTTGCGGTTGAATGCTCTGGTCGTCGGCCAGCAAATCCAGATAGGCGTTGACGCTGATCTCGGCCACCACCGCAAAGGTGATTGCTGCCAGGTCGCGCTGCCACTGCTCCGGCAGTTCTTCGCGCAGGGCGATCAGCCGCAGATAGGTGACCGACGGCGGCAAATCCAGATCCTGATCCAGCGCTCGCTCCAGCTTGGTCCGTTCGATCGCCCGCAGGTGCATGAGCGTGTGGTAGTGCTCGTCGATCAACGTCTGTTGCATGGCCTCGCGAAAATGCCAGTCATCTTTGCCCAGGTATTGATTGGCGATGACGCTCAGCGCCGGGTTCACCACATGCTCTTCGGCGGTCACAGTGCGCAGGTTGTAGCCGATCCAGCCCCAGGTCACCACGGTGCTTTTGAGTTCATCACTCAAGGCCTGGAATTTCGGATGATGGAAAAACGGCACCATGCACTCCGGGTAATCCGGGCGCGCCGGATCGAACGCTTCGCTGGCCTCGGCCTTGTCCGGGGAGCAGACCGTGGCCCGTTTGGTCCAGGCCTGATTGAGCCGCACGACCAGTTGATGATCGACCTTGGCGATCTCGATTGCTGTTTGCATGACGCGATACCTGTAGGACGCGTACCCGATGACGGGTACGCCAATAGAATTAAGGGCGACGGATGAATCAGGCCAGCCAGTAGCGGGTCAGGTTTCGCGCCGGGTCAGTGTATCGGCTGCGGGCATGGATCATTCGCCAGTTGTCCCAAATCAGCAGGCATCCGTCGGGAATCAGCACCGGTGTGTTGTGCTCAACGAAGTACGCTTCGCCCAGGACTGCAAACCTGGCCAGTGGCGACGAGCTGTTGGCGACTTGCGAGTGCAGCAGCGCTTCCTTGGAAGGATTCACATCGCCGTAGTGAAACTGGTTGTAGCTGAAGCGGAAAATATCCCCATCTTCTGTAGGCGTCAGGATGTATTCCTTGACCCGGCGTTGCGCTGCTTCACCGGGTTTGGCGGTGGCGACGAACTCCACAGGCGTATCGTCGATCCATTCACGCAACTCAGGGTCGGTGCGCTCGAGGAACGCCAGCAATTCATAACCGTCCACCAGCCCTGTATGCCCGCCACCGCACGTGGCCTGTTGATGACAATGCAACGCCAGGTAGCGCGGCGGCGGCCCGTAAACCGGCGCTTCGGTGTGCGGGCCGATGCCGTTCATGCTCTGGGAATACGGCAAGTCTTCGTACCCCGGCTTGCGGGTGATGGCGAACGCGGTCTGCCCGTTGAATTGCGGAATGACCGGGCCGAACTCCTGCAGCGTGCCGAGCACGTCGTCGGCGAACTCGTCCGGCGTCAGCACCGTCCAGCCTCGCGCCGACAATTCTTCATGGCGGTGGCCCAGTGAAACGTAAGGTTTAGACGCGACAATCCCTTGATCTGACATGGTGAGATTCCTGGCTGTTTATCAGGCGTTGACGGTTGAGGTGTAGGCGGCAATGAATTCGCGGCAGGCGTTGCCCGGTCGATAGCGATGTTCATCGATGCGCTGCACGGGTGTGATTTCGGCAGCGGTACCGGTGAGAAAACACTCGTCGAAGTCGCCAAGCTCCGTAGGAACAATGGTTCGCTCGACCACCTGGTAATCCAGCGCCTTGGCCAGTTCGATGACGGTCTGACGGGTAATGCCGTTGAGGAAACAATCCGGCACCGGGGTGTGCAACGTCCGACCTTTGACGAAGAACACGTTGGCGCTGGTGGCTTCGGCAACGTTGCCGCGCCAGTCGAGCATCAAGGCGTCGTGGTAACCGTTGTTTTCAGCATCGTGCTTGCTCAGCGTGGCGATCTGGTAATGCCCGGATGCCTTGGCTTCAAACGGACTGCAGCTTGGTGGCGGACGACGCCACTCGGCGGTTTTCAAACGAATGCCGGCCATGTGCCCGGCCGGGTCGAAATAGCTCGGCCATTGCCAGCATGCGATCGCCATGTGGACGCTGTTGAAGCGAGCCGAGGTGGAAATCATTTCACTGCCGCGCCAGGCCACTGGCCGCAGATAACCGTCGACCACATTGTTGCGTTGCAGCAGTTCATGGCTGGCCGCTTCCAGTTCGGCCAGCTCATAGGGAATGACGAAATCCATCAACTGAGCCGAGCGATACAAACGCTCGCTGTGTTCGCGCAGTTTGAAGATCTTGCCGTTGTAGACACGTTCCCCTTCATACACCGTGCTCGCGTAGTGCAGACCATGGGTCAGCACATGCAGCCGTGCCTGGGACCACTCGACGAACTCGCCGTCGAGCCAGATGAAACCTTCTCGCTGATCAAACGGAATACCGCTCATATCCATATCTCCTGATGAATCGTCCTACGCCGTTTCGAGCAGAACCGGTATCAATTCGGGCGCCGGCGCAACCACAAGATCAGGCTCGGGCTGAAAGAAGAACAAGCGCTCACCGAACGCCGGCCGCAACTCATCGAACCAGGTCGCTTGCGGATCGAATCGCGCATAGAACGTGCGCAACACCCATTGCGGATCGCGCGCTTGGAGGAACTGCAGCACGAAGACTTTTTCCCCGGCCACGGTTTCGATGCCGTTGATCAACACCTTGCCGTAGAAGGTGCTCATGGACGGACCACGAACCGTGCGCGCCAATCCGGAAACCGTGCGATACGCCGCCTGAAAGATCTCGAATGCCCGAGCCAGCGGCATCGCAAAATAATGGCTGGGGCCGGTATCGCGCTCGACAAACATGTAATAAGGCACCGCGCCGAGCCGCACGCCTTCGGTCCAGAGCGCGGCCCAATCAGCGGGGTTCTCGTTGATGTGCCGAATCACCGGTGCCTGCATGCGCAACGTCGCGCCGCTGGAGCGAATGCGTTCGATGGCTTGGCGGGCGATGTCCTGACGGATCTCCACCGGGTGGTTGTAGTGACCCATGATCGAGAGGTTTTTCCCCGCCGCAACGATCCGCTTAAACAGCTCCAGCAGTTCGGGCGCATCCTTGTCGCTGACAAACCGTTGCGGCCAATACGCCACGGATTTGGTGCCGATGCGGATACTTTTCAGGTGGGGCAATTCCAGCAACGGCTCGATGTACCCCGCCAGCGAACGGGTGTTCATGATCATCGGGTCGCCCCCGGTGATCAGCACGTCGGTGACTTCGGTGTGCACCCGCAGGTAACTCACCAACTCCTGGGATTCGCGCGCATTGAACTTGAGTTCTTCTTCACCGATGAACTGCGCCCAGCGGAAACAGAACGTGCAGTAGGCGTGACAGGTCTGACCGGCGCCGGGGAAAAACAGCACGGTTTCGCGGTACTTGTGCTGAATGCCCGGTAAGACTTTTCCGTCGAGGGTCGCGCCGTTATGCGTCAGCTGCCCGGCCGGATGCGGGTTCATCCGCAACCAGATCGCCTCGATCCGACGCTTGATGGCGACGGCGTCATCCCGTTCGATCAGTTGCTTGAGCGACGCGTACTCGTCCGGCAGCAGCATGTCCTTGTGGGGAAAGGTCATGCGGAAAATCGGATCGTCCGGGATGTTGTTCCAGTCGATCAACGTGCCCAGTACATATTCATTGGTGCGAAACGGCATGACCCGGGCCACGACGGTCATGGCTTCCTGCAACGCTGGCGTCAGTTTCTGCCAGTACGGCGTGTCTCGAATGGTGCGTGAGTTATAGGGCTTGTAGCGTTCCTGCTCCGACATTCCCTGCATGGCAGCGCTCCTGGTGATTGGCTGGCAGTTCTTACTGGATGGCCGGCGCTGCGCGCTCTATGTCCATCCATGCCCGAACACTGTCGCGATCCCACTGGCGGTGGACATACGCGACGAGTCGGGAGGGAACCTGATCACCATTGGCGACCAGTCGGTTGAGCATGATTGCCAGGTCGGTGTCGGCAATGCTCCAGTCACCGAACAGATGCTCGGCGCCCCCCTCCAGCAATCGATCGGCGACAAAGAACAACCGGTCGACGGCGGCCAGGGCGTCGTCGGACAGCGGAGTATCTTTTTTGCCGAAATAAATAAGATCCGCCGGGCGTTCTTTGCGAATGACCAACAAATCGCTGCGCAACCAGGCCTGGAGTTGACGGGCGCGAGCTCGCTGCTTGATGTCCAGCGGCAATAGTCTGTTATGCCCCGGCGCTACTTCTTCCAGGTATTCGGCAATGGCCGAAGATTCCGACAATGCGAAATCCTGGTGAATTAGCGTAGGGATCTTGCAGGTGAGAGACAGATCACGATAACTCGCTTGATAGTTATCCCGCGCCTTCAAATCCAGCGTGACCAATTCAAACGAAAGTTGCTTTTCCTTGAGCGCCACAAAAGCCGACATCGCAAAAGCACTGACAAAATCTGCGCCGACATATAGTTTAAGCTTTGTACTTTCCATAGAACGCTCCCTTGCATTAATCACATTAATCCGTTGCCTTGGAAGTGATCGTAGTTAGTTGCTCAAGCGCTGAACAGATACAGAAATTATCTGTTTCTATCGATACAGAAAGTTCAAAAACGCAGATCGCCGGGAGGATTTTGCAGGAGTCACAGAAAAGAAAAAGGGAGTCAGCGAACGCTGACTCCCTGGTGTGCAACGAAGGGAAAATGACGGTTGGACAGTGATCAGGCCTGGCGATCGCCCAGATTGGAGAGCGACGCCATTTGCGGCATGTTGCTCATGTTCAGCATCGCCAGCGGCTCGTCGTCGCTGGTGTTGACGAAGCCGTGCCGGGTCCATGCCGGCACCAGCAGCACATCGCCCATGCTGACGCTCACTTCATCGGCATCGCCCAAGGTCAACGCCCCGCGGCCGGACTGAATGATGAACAGGTGCCACCACGAATGAGCATGCCCGTCCAACACCGCGCCCGGTTTCAACCATTGCATGGACACCGCCATCCCAGGCGTCAACTTGCAACCTTCGATGCTGTTGTCGTGGGCCAGCGCGACAATATCGACTTCGCTGGCCTCGAGGCTCTGACGCATGTCTGTCAGTTCACCCTTCTTCCACACCTGTGCACTGACCGACGGCTGATGCAAACTCTGGCGAAAGTCCTTATATGAAAAAAACGCACCTTGAACGTTATTCATCGCGAGTTCCAACTTATGTTGTCGACTTTAATGACCGAACCTTAGGCCAGCCATTCAGTGGTGTAAAGCCGAACAACTAACACTTATAACGCTGACGGTTTCAGCGCTGCAATCATGTCGACTTCTATCGCGGCATTTTTCGGTAATTGATAAACACCCACGGTCGTTCGAGTATGTTTCCCGGCGTCCCCCAACACATGGCTGAATACATCCGATGCGCCATTGGCCACTTCGCTGAGATCAACAAAGTCTGCCGTGGATTTCACATAGACCGTTATCCGTATCAGCGACTTTATTTTATCCAGCGAACCAATGGCATCAACGATCAGCGCCAGCCCGCGCATCGCGCTGATGCTGGCTGCCGTTTGAGCATCCGCCATGTTCAATTCCAGGCCGACTCTGCCGGGGTACTGGATTTTGCCGTTCATGCGCGGCACCAGACCACTGATGTACAACTCGTCATGATGCCGAACCAGCGGGGCATAATGCCCGCCCGCGGTGTTCTCGCCGTAGATGTCATAGCCGAGCTCTTTTGCCAGGTCGATGAAACGCTCATCACAGCTCTTTTGCTCAATCATTTACCAAACCCTCTGAATCAATAATGCAAAAAAACGCAGGTCCCACGGCTCAGCCACAGGCCCTCGTCGCCGGGGCCAGGCAGGTGACCTCGACGCGTGACTCGATCGCTTCTGCCAGCCGCAACAGGTTGTCGCTGAGTTGTCCGTAGTCCTTGCCGAACAACACGACGTGGCCGATGAATGAGGTGTTGTCTTTCACCAATGCCGTGACCGAATCACCGACGCGCTTGGCATACACCGCTTCCACCAGTTCGATGTTCAGTTTCCGGGCCAGCGATTCGATGTCTGGGGTGGCGCGCAAAAGACCGTCAGCCGACGCTCTGAGCAGACGGATGCCGCAATAACCCCGGGCGACGGGATCGCGGTGTTCGGTCTTGCCTTCCACCGCCCATCTGACCCAGCTTTCCCACGGATCGAAATCCACGAACGCCAGACGGGCCAGGTCCCAGATATGCATGCCGCCGGGGCGCATGTTGGTTTCCACGGCCGAGGTCAGGCCGTCGGCGCGCAGGAACACTTCGTTGTGGTAAGCGCCGTTATCCAGCGAGACCAACGCCGACATGTGCCGACCCGCTGCCGACAATCGAGCCTGCACGTCGGCCGCCAACGGCGCGGGCACCACCTGCTGGATTTCCGCGCGATAGGCGCCTTCAGTGGTGGTTTTTTCGGTCACCCAGGTGCTGCCGGCCACGTAATCCCAGCTGTATTCCCGGGCGTTCTGGATTAGCTCTTCGAGGACGATGCCGCCTTCGCGATACGGCTTGAGTGCCTGCCAGGCCTCGTCGCATTCGGACGGATGATGGATGACCCGACAACCTCTGCTCGCCCCTTCACAAGCCGGTTTGATAAAGGCTTTGCCGCCCAGTTCGATGACCCTCTGGCGCAGTTCGGGCAAGCTCTCGATGCGTGCGGAAAACACCGGACGGTAATCCTGCGGTGAAGTGCTGGCAGCCGCTTCCAGTTTGCGAAAGATCTGCTTGTCCAGCCCCGCCCGCGCCTCGCCCGGGATGATGCCGGGCAGGCCGAAATGCGAAGCCAGCGCGGCGCCGAGCAACACGCCACGGTCGGAGAAAGGCAGAACGCCGATCAGCTTCCATCGATCGGCGTTCAGGCAGCCCACCACCAGTTCAAGGGAGGCCGCTACCGCTTCGGGCGCCAGTGAAGTGCTGCAGACGTGATCCGCCACTTGCTCGTCATCGGGCTGAATCTGATCGACCAGCAGGATGAGCCGGGCGTCATAGAGCGTCTTGCAGAGCTCGCGCAGTTTCTGAATGTCGTGAACCCGATTGCCGTTGTACCCAACCACGACTACGCATGATGTCGTATTCATGAAACCTCCGACCTGTGAAAGTGAATAGCGCAACCGCGATGAGTCAGTCGTGCAACGACGCATTGGATTTACGGTTGAGGTAGTACCAGGCCAGGATCCCGCACGCGCCAATGGCAGCCAGCACCAGCGCGTTGTACGGCGGCGGCACGACCCGCATGATCAGCACCGTCAGCCCGGCGCCGACACCGAGGGACACTTCCTTGACGAACATGTTGTTTTGTTTGACGGAGAAGTAATCGAGGTAGCTGAACGCACATTCGGCGAGGGACAGCAGCGCCACCCAGATCAGCGCGCCGACGAGGGTTTCGACGTGAAAAGCGGCGGGAGACGAAAGCACCGCAAAACCGCCGACGATGATCCCGATCACCGCGACCACCTTGAAACGCCCGGTGCGCTCGATCAGTTTCATCATCGGCACCTGAGCGAACACCACCACCGCGCTGTTGAGGATCAGCATCAAGCCATACCAGGCGGGTAGTTCACCGGTTTCAAGCAGGATGGCTTGCGGCAGGATCGAGAACACGCCAAACAGCTTGATCCCCATGATGATGCCGGCGATCACCCACGGCAGCTTGTTGCGCCAGCCGCTGCCGTCCTGGGTCACCGGGTGGGCAACGACCGGTTGAGCGGTGAACGTTGCGCCCATGGCGATGGGCAAGCAGAGCAGCACGAAAGCGGCGGCGCCAAGGAAAAACATGGTTGGGGTCAAGAGTGGCGAGAGCAGGATCAGACCCGCCAACAGGCTGCCCATGTTCATCGCCACCCGGTTGTAGGCCGCGCCCTCTTTGGTTTGGGCCGCTTCGCTCTTGATCAGGTAACCCGCGATGGCGATGCCGTAGGCAAACAACGCGGCGGCGAACATCACCATGCCCTGATTGCTGGTGACCGCGAGCAAGACCAATCCGAGGGCGGCGCACAGCAACGTGACGCTCAGCGAGCGCCGGCCCAACACCAACAAGGTCAACGGCAACAGCAACAGCAAGGCCCGATAGCCGAGGGCGAGGATGCTGTTGGTGGCGGTGTCGAGCCAGACGTTGGCCTTGCCCAACACGGCAAACAGCGACACGGCCGTGATGATTCGGATTGTGAACAGGCGAATGTTAATCACCGGTTTGGCGATGGCGACCGTTGTTTCTACACTCATGCAACACCTCTGGAACCAAGCGACTGCCAAGGCCACAAGCGCCGACAATCAGGAAAGTCTGTAAGGTATGGTAGAGAGAGACGCTTGTTTTCATCAGAGCAAGTTCGTATAGAATTCAACGAACTTTACTGCCGGAGAGACCAGTAAAATGCAGGTTCAGCGTGCAGTGATCGCCGCTATCGAGTTCCAGCAGGGTGTACCGCTGGTTCAGCAGATCGTCGATCAGTTATCGGAGGCAATCAGCCACGGAGGCTTGCCTCACGGCTCACGGCTGCCGCCGATTCGCGAACTCTCCGAGTTGATGAACGTGGGCAAATCCACGGTGGTGGATGCTCTGGACCGCTTGCGGGCCAAGGGTTTGGTGGTTTCACGCCAGGGCTCGGGGCATTACGTGCACCGTTCCAGCACCACGATCAAGACCGATGCCGGCCCGGACCTGCAACCTCAAGACACGCTCAGCGTGGTCCGCCGCGCGGTGCTGCTGGACAATGGCGCGCTGCGCCCTGGGGCCGGTTTCCTGCCGTCTTCGTGGCTGCCGGCTGACGAGTTACTGAAAGCCGTGCGCGGCACCCTGCGCGCAACTTCCCTGCGCATGGGTGAATACGGCGTCGCCAGCGGTTACCTGCCGCTGCGCGAGGCGTTGCGGGTCAAGCTGTCGGCCTTGGGCATCGAAGTGCCGGTGGACCAGATCATCACCACGGCCAACACCGTGCAGGCCATCGACATGCTGATGCGCCTGCTGGTCAAACCTGGCGACACGGTGCTGCTCGACGATCCGTGTTACTTCACCATGCACACCAATCTGGCCTTGCATGGTGCCAAGGTCATCACCATCCCCCGCGGGAGTGACGGCATGGACCTTGAGGTCTTCGAGCAACTGCTGATTGCCCATCGTCCCGTGCTCTACATGACCAACAGCACCCTGCACAACCCGACCGGGCATTCGTTCTCCCCGGCGCAGGTTTATCGCTTGCTGGAGTTGAGCCACCGCTATGGTTTCCACATCGTCGAAGACGACTTGTATTGCGACTTGCAGCAACGAAGCACTCCGCGTCTGGCAGCGGGCGGACTGGACAACGTCAGTTACGTGTCCGGTTTCTCCAAGACCCTGACGGCTAACAGCCGCGTCAGCTACGCGGTGCTTTCACCGCAACTGGCTGCGCGGCTGGTGACGCTCAAAATGGCCGCCGGGGGCATGACCTCGGAACTGGCGGAGCAGATTATCTGCACAATGCTCAGTGATGGCAGCTATGCCAAACATACCCGGCGCACGGTGGATCGGCTTTACGAGTCGAGCAGTCGGGTGACGAGTTGGCTGGAGGAGGCAGGTTGCTCGGTGTCTTCGCTGCCGGGGGAAGGGTTGTTTATCTGGACGCGATTGCCCGAAGGGCTGGATGCCGAAACGCTGGCAAGGAAAGGCCTGGAAATCGACCTTGTACTGGCGCCCGGCACCCTGCTCAGCAAAGCGCCGGACGCTAGCCACTTCCTGCGTTTCAACGTGGCGCATAGCGATAGCAGCCAGGTGCGGGAACGGTTTTTCCGGTTGCTGGACAGCTAAGTACCTCCTCAAACAGGACTGCACCCTATCCCCTGTAGCAGCTGCCGAAGGCTGCGTTCGGCTGCGAAGCAGTCGTAAATCAGACACTGCAGTCTTTCAGTTAAACCGTATCGCCCGGATTAGCGACTGCTTCGCAGCCGAACGCAGCCTTCGGCAGCTGCTACACGGATCGCGTCCGACAAGGCATTGGCTGGCTTCATGACATCGCCTAAAGCCACCAGATCGCTACGATTGTGGCTCTCACCCACGCACGCTAACTTCAAACCGTCGCTGCCAATTCAGCGACCGGGCCTGATAACTCGAATCTAATGTAGGCGTCTATCGGAGTTTCCTGATGCACACCTTCAACCTATTCAAAACAAATGCCTCTGCTCCACCGGTCATCCCCCACCACCGCCCAACCACCGGAGGTGCCCAATGACCAATCCCCAAGACCTGAAAACCATCGGTCTCACCCCTTTCTCCTACCACGCCAATCAACCACTATTCCGCATCAATGCCGGTGTCCCGATCATCCAGGCCCTCTCCCACGCCTCCGACCTGCTCCATATCGCCAAACTTCTCGCATCAGACGCCGCCATGGTTCGTGACACCGACCGCCATGCCTGGGCGTCGCATTTTTTGCAGGACATGAGCAAAGCGATCATCGATGACGTGGCGAAAGTGCTCGACGCACCGGGTAGCAACCGCGCGTGAACTAATAAGCCCCTCACTTCTCTTGAAGCGCGGGGCTTTACGAATACTGCATAAATCTTAAGACGCGCATGTCAGTGTTTTTAGGCTCGGGTGGATCGAACAACGGCGCTAACCGCCCAACCGTACCAAAACTTCCTCAAGCTCATCCGGGGCTTGGAGAAAGTTTTGGAATCCCTTTCCCCACACTGCTGCGTCTTCACGCTTAGACAATGTCCATCCTGAACCAAATGACGTCCCTCCGTAGCGCTGACCAATCAGAATACGCAGAGCATGCATCATCTCGATTTCTTTACGTCCATAGTCGAACTCAATATGTCTTCTAAAATCATTCGTCCAATAGTCCACGAAAATTATAGGGACGTTCGGACTCCGACTGCGCGCCTCCTGCAACCAGGTATTGAGGTGTAAATCCCCTAGCCCCGAACCGATCACAAAGATCACATCAGCGTGCATCACGTCCAGCGCTAGCGCAGAGTAATAGTGGGACATGGGACGCTGCTGCAATCGGGACAACTTATCCAGGCCAGTTACGATAGAAGTGCGCAAGAATGAACTTCCATCCATGCGGCGCGTATCACTCCCGCTAAAGCTCGCGAACTTCAACGCCTCCGCCCGATCATCTAGCCAGAACAGCTCACCAATTTCCGAACCAGTTTGTGGACGGGCAAAGCCTAGGTGAACAGATCCATGGAGGTGAAAAATGGAGTCGACATTCTGCTTGTTCCAAAACGCATTGAGCTCGAATCGCCTAGGCTCATCGTTCGACTTAACCTCGAACCCCGTATAAAGATCGGGCGCAGCCTGCAGTGGGTAGTCGTCATAGTTAGTGGTGTAGATCCGCGTCACATAACGGTCGCGTAGGCGCGCAATGAATGTGATCAGTGGATCTAAACTCCGTGGGCAGTTCTCGCAGGATGCCGATATGTTTGAGTAAATAATCTCCACCATCTTCCCTGCCAGGCTGCGTAGTGCCCTCTCGGTTACCGCGCCATTAATGCTAACAAACGGAGTGAGCAACGGACGAAATTCGTTGACGGCGCCCTTGACTGGCTCGAAGTGATAGATCAGCTCATGAACGCAATGGTAAATCTGCTCGAACTGCACATCACCTGGGGATTGCAAGTACCCTTTCAACGTTTCCTTCACCCAAGCGAAAGCCCTGTCGCCGCCGGTATATTTCATGTATTCATCGGCCATAACAGCTTTTTCGATGATATCTGTAAGCGTGAAGGTGGATGCCACCCCATACTCCACCGATGCACCAGCTCCAAACAACACAACCGCTCTTTTGCGCATAAATCACTCCTTGTCATCGACGATTGAGCATAACCACGAGCAGTCTCAATGCCGAGGGTTAAGAGTAAATGCCGCCACCTTACTTCCGCAGCTCGCCCAATGCTGCGATACCGGTCGATTCGAGCAGCATTTTTGGCGAGTTATTTGACTAAAACTACGATGACACATCCATTGTTAGAAAGTGAATCAAAGGGCTTTCCATATTGTTTTCAACTCACTGACTTGGGGCAACTCGCAAAAGGAGGGGCGCTTCGGTCTACCAACAAAAAGCCCCGCTCCTCTCTCGAAGGCGGGGCTTTTTGTGCAGCCTCTGAATCTTAAGGCGCGTACGTCAGCAACAGCTCACTCGGCACTTTAAAGTCCAGCGACATCATCACGCTCAACGCGGTAATGGTGAAGATCGAGAACACGAACAGCTTGCGTGCCCAGACCGTGTCATCCACTGCCTTGTAACCGGTCCAGGCCATGTACAACCAGTACATGCCCATGGCCGCGGCGACGGCGAGGTAGCTCATGCCGGCGTAGCCGCTGAAGGTCAGCATCAAGGTCGCCACGAGGAACGCCAGGATGTAGAGCAGGATGTGCTTCTTCGCCACTTCAATCCCGCGCTTCACCGGCAACACCGGAATCGATGCAGCCAGGTAATCGTTGAAGCGGAAGATCGCGATGGCGTAGGAATGCGGCATCTGCCACAGGCTGAACATCACCAGCAACGTCAGTGCGGCCATGTCGAAGCTGTTTGTCACAGCCACGTAGCCAATCACCGGCGGCATGGCGCCCGACAGACTGCCCACCAGCGTGCCGTGAACCGACTTGCGCTTGAGGTACAGGCTGTAGAAGCCGACGTAGATAACGAAGCCGATCACCGCGAACAACGCGGCCAACGGGTTGGCCACTTTGTACAACAGTGCAACGCCGAAAACACCCAGGACGGTCGCAAACGCCAGGGCCAGTTTCAGGGAGATCAAGCCCTGGACCAGCGCCCGGTTTTTGGTGCGTTCCATCTTCAGGTCGATGTCGCGGTCGATGCAGTTGTTGAACACGCAACCGGAAGCCACCACCAGCGACGTGCCGATCATGGCGGCCAGGAAAATGGCCAGATCGACATGCCCTTTCGAGGCCAGGAAAAATCCGCCCGCCACAGAAAGCACGTTACCGAAAATGATCCCCGGTTTGGTGATTTGGATAAAGTGCTTAAAGGACATCCGGACTTTCCTCAGTGCGCCATCATGTTGGAGTGGATGCTGAACATGATCCACAGCGACAGGCCTACCAACAGGACGATGACCAGTGCAGCGAAGACAAACGCGATCACGTTGTTACGCTGGGCAGCGGAGCGGTCCAGGTGGAGGAAGTACACCAGGTGCACGAGCACCTGGATCACTGCGAAGGCCAGTACGATCCACAGGGTCAGGGCTTTCGGCAGCGATGGGTACATCACCAGGCCGAAAGGAATGACCGTCAGGATTACCGACAGAATGAAGCCGATCGCGTAGGACTTGACGCTGCCGTGGCCGGCGTCGTGGTTGTCATGGGCGTGTGCGTTAGCCATTTACATAGTCCCCATCAGATAAACAACGGTGAATACGCAGATCCACACCACGTCCAGGAAGTGCCAGAACAGGCTCAGGCAGCTCAGACGGGTCTTGTTGGTCGCCGTCAGGCCGTTTTTCTGCACCTGATACATCATGATCGCCATCCAGATCAGACCGCTGGTCACGTGCAGACCGTGGGTGCCAACCAGGGTGAAGAACCCGGACAGGAAGCCACTGCGGCTAGGACCGAAGCCTTCGGAGATCAGCATGTGGAACTCGTTGATCTCCATGCCGATGAAGCCGGCACCGAACAGGAAGGTCATGCCCAGCCAGCCCAGGACCTGGTTCTTCTTGCCCTTGAACAACGCCAGCATGGCGAAGCCGTAGGTGATCGAACTGAACAGCAGCAGAGCGGTTTCGCCCAGTACGTACGGCAGTTCGAAGATATCGTGGCCCGACGGACCACCCGCTACGTTGTTAACCAGTACCGCGTACGCTGCGAAGATCGACGCAAACAGAATGCAGTCGGTCATCAGGTAGAGCCAGAAACCGAATACGGTCATCTCGCCCGAGTCGTGGTGATGGTCGTCGTGCCCATGGTCCGTGCCATGGGCGTGTCCAGCAGTGGTCACTAAGTTCGACATGGTTTAAGCCTGTTCCAACGAGGTTTCAACACGGGTGGCGGTGGCTGGAACTTTCCCGGCCGCTACCAGACGCTTGTGCTGCTCGGCTTCGATGCGCTCGATCACGTCGACCGGCACCATATAGCCCTGATCATCGCGGGCAGCATGGATCACGAAGTAGCCCACGGTGCCAACCAGGCCAACGATGGCCAACCACCAGATGTGCCAGATCATCGCGAAACCGAACACGGTCAACAGAGCACCCATGACCACACCGGTCGCGGTGTTGTTTGGCATGTGGATCGGTTCGTACTTGGCCGGAGCCTTGTACGCGGTACCGTTTTCCTTGGCTTCAGTGAACGGATCGATGGTGTCCGCTTTTGGCAGCACGGCAAAGTTGTAGAACGGTGGTGGCGACGAGGTCGACCATTCCAGCGTGTGGGCATTCCACGGGTCACCGTGTTCGCACATGTTTTCCGGCTTGTTGCGATCACGCACGCTGACATACAGCTGGATCAGCTGGCAGGCGATACCGACCGCGATCATCACCGCACCGAACATGGCGACGTACAGGTACGGCACCCACTCAGGGTTGGTGGTGGCATTCAGACGACGGGTCATGCCCATGAAGCCCAGTGCATAGAGCGGCATGAACGCGACGAAGAAGCCCGAGATCCAGAACCAGAACGCTGCCTTGCCCCAACCTTCGTGCAGCTTGAAGCCGAACGCTTTAGGGAAGTAGAAGCCGAAGCCAGCGATGTAGCCGAATACCGCGCCGCCGATGATCACGTTGTGGAAGTGAGCGATCACGAACAGGCTGTTGTGCAGGACGAAGTCCGCACCCGGGATGGCCAGCAGTACGCCGGTCATGCCGCCGATAGCAAAGGTCACCATGAAGCCCAGGGTCCACAGAACCTGGCTGGTGAAACGCAGACGACCTTGGTAAATGGTGAACAGCCAGTTGAATAGCTTCACACCCGTCGGGATCGAAATCAGCATCGTCGCCAGACCGAAGAAGGCGTTGACGCTGGCACCCGAACCCATGGTGAAGAAGTGGTGCAGCCAGACCATGAAGCCCAGGATCGAGATCGCGCCCGATGCGTAGACCATCGAGTGGTGGCCGAACAGACGCTTGCCGGTGAAGGTCGAGATGACTTCGGAGAAGATCCCGAACGCCGGCAGAATCAGGATGTAAACCTCGGGGTGACCCCAAGCCCAGAACAGGTTGACGTACATCATCGGATTGCCACCAAGTTCATTGGTGAAAATGTGGAAATCCATGTAACGGTCAAGCGTCAGCAGTGCCAGGGTAGCGGTCAGGATCGGGAACGAGGCCACGATCAGAACGTTGGCCCAGGTGCAGGTCCAGGTGAAGATCGGCATGTCCATCAGCTTCATGCCCGGGGTACGCATTTTCAGCACGGTGGCCAGGAAGTTGACCCCCGTCAGCGTCGTACCCAACCCGGATAGCTGTAGCGCCCAGATGTAGTAATCCATCCCCACGCCCGGGCTGTATTGCAGGCCCGACAGCGGCGGATAGGCAACCCAACCGGTCTTGGCGAATTCGCCGACGCCCAGGGACAGGTTGATCAGCACCACACCGGAAACCAGCAGCCAGAAGCTCAAGGAGTTCAGGAACGGGAAGGCAACGTCACGCGCGCCGATCTGCAGCGGCACTGCAAGGTTCATCAGGCCGGTGAAGAATGGCATCGCCATGAAGATGATCATGATCACACCGTGAGCGGTGAAGATCTGGTCATAGTGTTCAGGCGGCAGGTAGCCAGGCGAACCCTCGGTGGCCATGGCCAACTGGGTACGCATCATGATGGCGTCGGCAAAACCGCGCAGCAGCATGACCATGGCAACGATGATGTACATCACGCCGATTTTCTTGTGGTCGACCGAGGTCAGCCACTCGGACCACAGGTAGGTCCACTTCTTGAAATAGGTGATTGCAGCGAACAGCGCCAGACCACCGAGCGCGATCATGGCGATGGTTATCATCACGATCGGTTCGTGGAACGGGACCGCTTCCCAACTTAATTTACCAAACATCGTTTACTCCTCTGCCCCGGCAGCTGAATGCGAACTCATGTCCATCCCTTCCATGGCGGCCATTTCGTGTTCTTTCTTCTCGTGGTGCATCGGCTTGCCCGGATTCATACCTTCGTACTTGTCGACGATGATCTGGAACAGGTTCGGCGTGACCGAGGAGTAGAGCTCGACTGGGTTGTTCTGGCTTTGCTTGGAAAGGGCTTCGTATTCAGCTTTTTCAAGCTGTTTAGGTGCCTTTTTGACTTCGCTTACCCAGGCGTCGAAATCTTCCTGAGAGGTGGCGATAGCTTTGAATTTCATGCCGGTGAAACCAGCGCCGCTGTAGTTGGCGGAGATACCGTCCATTTCAGCGTTCTGGTTGGCGATCAGGTGCAGTTTGGTCTGCATGCCGGCCATCGCGTAGATCTGGCCGCCCAGCGCCGGGATGAAGAACGAGTTCATCACGGAGTCCGAAGTCACCTTGAAGTTGATCGGCGTGTGCGCCGGGAACACGATCTTGTTGACGGTGGCGATGCCTTGCTCTGGATAGATGAACATCCATTTCCAGTCCAGCGCGACCACTTCAATGGTGATCGGCTTGACGTCGGATTCCAGCGGCTTGTAAGGATCCAAGGCGTGGGTCGACTTGTAGGTGACATAACCCAGGGCAATGATGATCAGCACTGGAACAGCCCACACCGCGATTTCAATTTTGGTGGAGTGCGACCATTTCGGCGTGTAGACGGCGTCGGTGTTGGACGCGCGGTATTTCCAGGCGAACAGGAAGGTCATGACGATGACCGGAACCACGACCAACAGCATCAGCAGCGTTGCGGTGATGATCAGGTTTCGCTCGTCCAGGCCAACCTGGCCCTTGGGATCGAGCAAGGTCATGTTGCAGCCTGACAGCAACAACGTGCCGATCAGCGGCAATAAGCCTAGTAGTCTGGGGTACCTGTTTTTACTCATCTCACGACCTCTAAAGCAGCTTGCGCAATGCAGTTGGGTTTTGATCGCCAACACTTCACCCTGCCAAGGGTTGGCATTTTTCTTGGATTGAATAAGTGGCTGCCCGTCGCGCGTCAGACGCTGTTCGACAAATCCTGGGCCAGCGTTGAGTTCTTATTCGAATTCGTGGTCAAAGGCCTTGTTACAGACCAATTCCATTTGGTGCGGATAGTTGGAAGGCACCGACACCTGGGAGTCGCATGAAGCCAACCGGCCTCTCGACGCCCTATTCCTGCTCAGGGATGAGCAGTGCCGGGAATTCAGTGCGGGCGATTGTAGATATGTAACGTTTTATAAACCATGTCTCATCCCGAAATAATTTTTATCCATTCCAGCAACAATCATTCACGGTATTTGCAAAAGTGCGCCATGGTATCGAAATTAATTCTCAACAAAAACACCAAAAATTGTAGGTCTACCTCAGGCAGTTCAGACAGTATCGAAGGCTCTGCGCCCTCCTTCGACCCTGCCAAAGCCCCCATGTGCCAAGGGTTTCGGCAATTCGCCAAGGCCTGTTAAAACTGCCTGTTCCGGATTTTTGGGGTTGAAGTTGCCGGACGCTAAAGCAGGCCAATTTTGTTGCGTAGTCATGTACCAATTCGGCGCCCTGAAATGCCTTGCGACACTCACGCTGTGACAACATGTCGCACACGTGCCGCACCCATACTTGTCGCGCATCAAGGTCATTTAACCTGCGCCCTGAAATGCAAAACGCCCCGGTTCCCTCAACGAGGGCCGGGGCGTTTTTTTGTGTGCCAGCGATTGCGGCGGATGACTTCAGCGCAGGGCTTTGCGGTTACGCGAAGTGAGCAGCGGCACCAGCACCACGATCAGCACAAAGGCCAGCAGCGCCCACTGTGCAAGCGACAGACCGAGGATCGGCGGGTATGGCGTGGAGCAGAAGCCGTCGACCTGGAAGCCCAGCGGGAAGATCTTCGCCAGTGGCAAACCGTCGACAATCGGTTGCAGAACGTCGATGCCGCAACTGACCGCCGGATAGAACTGGGTATAGACGTGATGCCCGGCCACGCCGACGCCCGCCAAGGCGCAGATCACCACCAGGGTTTCAAATACCGTGATGCTGCGACGGGTGCGCATGGCCGCGCCGATGAACGCGAAGAGCGCGATCAGCAGCAACGCATAACGCTGCAGGATGCACAGCGGGCACGGCGCCTCGCCCAGAACAATTTGCATGTACAGCGCGCCACCGATCAGCGCCAGGCAGATGATGCCCAGCAACACCAAATAGCGCCGTTCACGGCCTAACCGCATCGTTTCCTCGCTCATTGCGTTTCCCTTCTGAATATCGATTGCCCAGAAGTCTACACGCTGGCCCTGACCTTTGAGAGTCCGGCGCGCGCAGCTGGGTATCGGGGAATAGACGACGAGCCGGTTAAGAAGGGATTAAATTCGGGCTATTACCAGAGATTTGCATGATCCCACGACCGCATCGCCAGCAGGCTGGCTCCCACAGTTGAATGCATTCCAAAGTGGGAGCCAGCCTGCTGGCGATGCCGTTGATCAATCGCCGTAGATATCAGACTTGAAGTACTTCTCTGAAATCTTCTGGTATTCGCCGTTGGCGCGAATACCGTCGATGGCGGTGTTCAGCTCGGAGACCAACTCGGTGTTGCCCTTGCGCACCGCAATCCCGGCGCCCTCGCCCACGTATTTCGGATCCTTGAGCTCCGGTCCGACCAAGGCATAACCCTTGCCACGCGGCATCGTCAGGAAGTCGTTCAGCGGGATGGTGTCGGCAAAAATGGCATCGAGGCGACCGGCAGCCAGATCCATGTAGATCTCTTCGTTGTTGCCGTAACGCTTGACGTTGATACCCTTCGGTTCAAAAACCTCAGTGGCATAACGGTCGGTGGTGGTTGCGCGCTGCACGCCGACCGTCTTGCCCTTGAGGCTAGCGTACTGGTCATCCACGACCGCGCCGTCCTTCATCACCAGACGCGATGAGGTGAAGTAGTACTTGTGGGTGAAATCCACCGACTTCTTGCGGTCTTCGTTGATGGTCATGGACGACAGCGCCATGTCGATTTTCTTCACTTTAAGCGAAGGAATCAGACCGTCGAACTCACCTTCGACCCAAACGCACTTGACCTTCATCTGCGCGCACAGGGCATTACCGATGTCGTAGTCGAACCCGACAATCTCACCTTTATCGGTTTTGGACGCGAACGGCGGATAAGCCGCTTCGATGCCGATGCGCAGGGTTTTATCGGCGGCGAACAGGCTGCTGCACGCCAACAGGCTCAGGGCCAGACCGGTGATGAGGGGGAATTTCTTCATGTTCGTTCTCTCGCGGGTTGTTGTTGGTTTGGCAAGACAGAAGAAAGAGCAGAAACGGGGGAAGGCCTTTTTTGTACTTGTAATTCCATACTGGACTTTTATGTATTGGTCGTCAATCGGGGTTCTTGAAGATGTGGCCGCCGATGGTCGGGGGGTCAATCAGTGGGAAATGGGGTGATGCGGATGGCCTCTTCGCGAGCAAGCCCGCTCCCACATTAGATCTCCTTCAAACACCAATTTTGTGTTCGACTCAGAACCAATGTGGGAGCGGGCTTGCTCGCGAAGGCGCCAGAACAGTCAACCGAGTAACAGCAGACTGTTTACTGCTTCCAGCGATCCGCCGCCGCATGATCGCTGTCGCGCCCTTCAACCCAACGCGACCCGTCAGGGGTGTTTTCTTTCTTCCAGAACGGTGCGCGGGTTTTCAGGTAGTCCATGACAAAGGCGCAGGCATCGAACGCAGCCTGGCGGTGGGCGCTGGCGGCGCCGACGAAGACGATCGGCTCCCCCGGCTCCAGGGCGCCGATGCGATGCAGCACTTCAAGTTTGAGAAGCGGCCAGCGCTGCTCGGCCTCTGCGGCGATCTTGGCGAGGGCTTTTTCGGTCATGCCCGGGTAGTGCTCAAGGAACATCCCGGCGACGTCGAGTCCGTCATTGAAGTCGCGAACATAGCCGACAAAACTCACCACCGCACCGACGCCCACATTGGCGGCATGCATGGCATTGACTTCAGCACCCGGATCGAACGCCGTGGATTGCACGCGAATCGCCATGGCTCAGCCTCCGGTCACGGTCGGAAAAAAGGCCACTTCATCGCCATCGCTCACCGGCTCATCGAGCTGGCACAGGTCTTCGTTGCGAGCGCACATCAAGTTTTGCTCGCTCAACACTTCGGCACCGTCTCGCTGGGCCAACAGTGCACGCACATCGTCGACGGTGGCGAAGCTGCCTTCAACCTTCACCGAATCAACGCCGAGCGCTTCACGGTAACGGGCAAAAAACTTTACGGTGACGTTCATGGCTGGTCCGCCTGGAAATGGCCGCTCTTGCCGCCGAGCTTCTCCAGCAGCCGCACGCTTTCAATGGTCATGCCGCGATCCACGGCTTTGCACATGTCGTAGATAGTCAGCGCGGCGACGCTGGCGGCGGTCAGGGCTTCCATCTCCACGCCGGTTTGTCCGGACAACTTGCAACGCGCGACGATGCGCACGGTGTCGTCGCCTTCGGCACTGAGCTCGACCTTGACGCCGGTGAGCAGCAGCGGATGGCACAGAGGGATCAGATCGCTGGTTTTCTTCGCGGCCTGAATACCGGCGATACGCGCCACGGCGAACACATCACCCTTGGGGTGACCGCCGCTGACGATCATCTGCAGGGTTTCGGGCAGCATGCGCACGAGGGCTTGGGCCGTTGCTTCACGGAACGTCACGGCTTTTTCAGTGACGTCGACCATATTGGCGCGACCTTGGGAATCGAGATGAGTCAGCACAGGGATACTCCTGATCAGGAGCCCCGATTGTAAACCTGTGGGTCAAAATTCCGCACGTTTGATTATCCGATCACCACAATCCCCTGTGGGAGCGGGCTTGCTCGCGAATGCGGTGTGTCAGTCGCATCGATGTCGGATGTGCCGCCGTCTTCGCGAGCAAGCCCGCTCCCACAGGGTTATTTGTTGGGATAAGAAACCGGGCAGTTCTGAGGCCGCCCGGTTTTGGTGAGGGTTACAAATGCGATTCGGCGTATTCGGCCAGAATCGAACGTGGCACCCCTTGCAGGGTGATGTGCACACCGTTGGGGAAATCCTTGAAGCGCTCTGTCAGGTACGTCAGCCCGGAACTGGTCGCGGACAGGTAAGGGGTGTCGATCTGTGCCAGGTTACCCAGGCACACCACTTTGGAACCGGCGCCGGCACGGGTGATGATGGTTTTCATCTGGTGCGGCGTGAGGTTCTGGCATTCATCGATCAGGATCAGACTCTGCTGGAAGCTGCGGCCTCGAATGTAGTTGAGGGATTTGAACTGCAACGGCACTTTGCTGAGGATGTAATCGACGCTGCCATGGGTGTTTTCGTCATCCATGTGCAAGGCTTCGAGGTTGTCGGTGATGGCGCCCAGCCAAGGCTCCATCTTTTCCGCTTCGGTGCCGGGCAGGAAACCGATCTCCTGATCCAGGCCCTGCACGCTACGGGTCGCGATGATCCGGCGATAGCGTTTGCTGACCATGGTCTGCTCGATCGCCGCCGCCAGTGCGAGGATGGTTTTACCGGAACCTGCTGCCCCGGTCAGGTTGACCAGGTGGATATCCGGATCGAGCAAGGCGTACAGCGCCAGGCTTTGATAGATGTCACGCGGTTTCAGGCCCCAGGCTTCCTGGTGCAACAGGGGTTCCTGATGCAGGTCGAGAATCAGCAGTTTGTCTTCCTCGATCTCCTTGATCCAGCCGACAAAGCCCTGTTCATCGATGATGAACTCGTTGACGTGCACCGCCGGCAGGTTGTCGATCAGCTGAACCTGGTGCCAGGTGCGGCCATGGTCCTGACGGGTGTCGACATTCCTCACACGGTCCCAGAAGGAGCCGGTCATGTTGTGATAACCGTTGGGCAGCAGCGACACGTCGTCAACCAGTTGGTCGGTGCTGTAGTCCTCGGCCGCAATCCCGCAAGCCCGGGCCTTGAGGCGCATGTTGATGTCTTTGGTGACCAGCACCACGGGCAGCTTTGGTTCGCGTGCGTGCAGGTCGATCAACTGGTTGATGATGATGTTGTCGTTCAGGTGCTCGGGCAGAATGATGTTCGGTTCGGCACGTTTGCTCATCAGAATTGACAGCAAACCCTTGGGACCACTTTTGCCACGCTGGATCGGTACGCCGAGCTCGACGTCTTCAGGACTGGCATCGCCCAGAGTCTTGTCGATCAGGCGAATCGCCTGACGGCATTCTGCAGCCACGCTGTGATGCCCGCTCTTGAGCTTGTCGAGTTCCTCAAGCACGGTCATCGGGATGGCGACGTGGTGTTCTTCGAAGTTAAGCAGGGCGTTTGGATCGTGAATCAATACGTTGGTATCGAGTACATAAAGGATTGGCTGGTTGGAGGAAGAACTACGTCCGTGATCATCCATACTCGGTCACCTTTGTGGGAGCCAGTCGACGCAATACCGTTACAGTGCTGCGCCTCGAAGTGGCCACCGAATTCACCTGCGAGGATTCAAGTGAACTGCACACAAATGGGGGTCTTGGAAGACGCCACCTGTCTGCAGGTTTCGGCGGTCTGTCTTCGTAATACTCCAAAACCTGTGACAGAAAAAAGTACTTTGACGTTTTTTTGAAGTTTATTTTTCAGAGTGACCAATAGCACTAGGCGGATTGCCATCACCCCGTTAAAGTCGGAAGTCCGCCTGCATCGAATTTTCGCCCAAAACCACCCCTCCCCCAATGTTTACGGCCTTTCGTCGTTTTCAGCGAAACGCGTCCTGACAGTCTTCCCAGCCGATTCCGCTTTGCGCCGTTTGCGTGATGAGCCAGGGCATCGCCGTTTTCAGCGCATCCTGCTTCACGTTGAAGTTGATCACCCCGTGTCGCCACAACAACATCAGGCTCAACACCCGTTGCGCGCTCTGATTGGCTTTTAGCTTGCCCGCACCGTCCTGGGCATCGATATCCCACAGCGCCACCTGCAAGCCCTGGGATCTGAAAAATCCTTCAGCGTCAGACCGACGTTGGCCATCGGGCGGCCGAAACAATGGCACGTAGTTCTCGGGCAGTTTGCTTTTGACCAGTTCGACGCTGCGTCGCACCGAGTCCTGCCAGTCCTGCCAGTGACTGTGGGAGCGAAATTCCCAGCCTTGCGCGCCAATGCACTGCTTCGAGTACGTCGCTTGCAGGCTGGCTACCGAACGATCGGCCAGACGGGCCTGGATGTCCTTGCCGAGGACGAAGAACGTGCCACTCATGTTCGACTTGCGCAGGTATTCCGTGGCCCAGGCGGTGTTATCCGGCGCGGTATTGGCGGCACTGTCGAAGGTCAGCAAAAACAGCCGGTCATGCATCTGATCGCCATTGCGCTCATAGTCGCCAAAACGATCGACTTCGCTGCTGGTTTGCGGAAACAGCGCTGCCTTGCGCAATTGCTCGTCCAGGTACTGGGCGTGGAACAGTCGGCTCGGCTCGGCCCACTTTATGTAGTAGCTCTCATTGCTGACCTGAAACTTGGCGGCTTGCTGGCGCAGGGTGTCCATGTCCTCGACCAGGAAACAGAAGGAGGCATCCTGATCGCAGCTCTGTTGGGCGTAGTTGTAGTTGGTCAGCAGTCGCTGCCACATGCGCTGGCGCAGGTTGTTGATCGATTCCAGATTGACCGTGCGCAACCCCAGGCGCTGGGCCAGGCTCTCTTCATCCAGGGATTCGCTGGCCAACAGGACGCGAGCGAACATGAGGATTTCGGCCCGTGACGCCACATCGAACAGGGTCGGGCTGTTGAGCTGTTCAGGCCAGGTGCTGCGATCAAGCGTCGCCACATCGCCCGGCGCCGCCATGGCGCCAAAGCTCAACAGCAAGGCCGAGAATAGAAAAACGATACGCAATGGGATGTCTCCATAACAAAACCCGCGCGGCACTATATCGCGGGAAGATCAAAAGATCGCAGCCTCGCTTCGCTCGACAGCTCCTACAGATGTACGCGCTGCGATCTTGTTCCATGACACCACCGATCACCTATGACACCCATAGCTGGAGTCAACCAGGACAACCCCCTAGAATCGCCCCCACGATTAAAGGAGACGACTTCATGCTGATGGTGATTTCCCCCGCCAAGACCCTCGATTACGAAACACCGCCGGCGACCCAACGCTTCACTCAGCCACAATACCTCGACCATTCCCAGGAGCTGATCCTGCAATTGCGCGAGCTGGCCCCTGCACAAATCAGCGAGCTGATGCACGTCTCCGACAAGATCGGCGGGCTCAACGCCGCGCGTTTCGGCAGTTGGACGCCCGCGTTCACTCCGGAAAACGCCAAGCAGGCACTGCTTGCCTTCAAGGGCGACGTCTACACCGGGTTGAATGCTCAAACCTTCAGCGAAGCCGATTTCGATTACGCCCAGCAGCACTTGCGCATGTTGTCCGGCCTGTACGGCCTGCTGCGCCCGCTGGACCTGATGCAGCCGTATCGACTGGAGATGGGCACCAAACTGGCGAATGCCCGTGGCAAGGATTTGTATGCCTTCTGGGGCACACGGATCAGCGAATGGTTGAACGAAGCCCTGGCCGATCAAGGCGATGACGTGCTGCTGAACCTGGCCTCCAACGAGTACTTCTCGGCGGTCAAACGCAGCGCCCTGAACGCGCGCATCATCAATACCGACTTCAAGGATCTGAAGAACGGCCAGTACAAGATCATCAGCTTCTACGCGAAAAAGGCCCGCGGCATGATGAGTCGCTTCGTCATTGAAGAGCGCATCAACGACCCGCAAGCCCTCAAGCAGTTCGACGTACAAGGTTATCGCTACAGCGCCGAGCAGTCTAAACCGGACAATCTGGTGTTCCTGCGCGATCACGCACCTGAGTAAACACCCGGTTGGCGCACGCCTCATTAAGGGGTCGTGCGCCACGTCCAATCGTCCAACAATTCCCCGCCCCACTCGTCACTTTACTGACGTCAAAAATCAATCACTCGATTTTCTAACTTTAGTTTCACTCGACTTTGCTGATTTTTTTCAGTAGTGGCACTGAATTTTTTTATCGGTAGTGGCAAATAACTATCTAACCCGACAATCCCCCTATGTATCAAGGGTGAAACAGGCGTTGCTATCAATATGAAAGCAGTGCCATCTTTTTCAATATTTCAAGAAATTTCAGAATTCGCGATGGGCGGACCGGAACTATGTCCAAATGCGTCGCTCATACCACCGGTAACCATTCTCTCTGAGCTTGTACGAGATAACTTACGCAGAGAAGAGATTCACGTAGCAAAGTTGTCACATTAACTTCTGCTGACTGATCCCTGATTTGGGCAACACATGAAGGACAGGAGATTAAGCATCATAAATATCCCCTACAAGGCCAAGGCTGCGCCCCTATAAACGTGCTCACCTGAGCACCCAACCGCTTGATTTACGGGCTTCTGGCCTGGCATTGAGCGCGCAAGACCTTTGCACGAATGTCTTCTGATTAGAAGATCTGCTGCATAACAGGGCACGCCATAACAATAAAAGCCTAGTTGCGCACATCTTGAGTGCACTTATTTAGACACTCGGAACTTATATGCCTGCACGCGGCATTGTGACGCCTTTAAGGCGCACTTCCGAGTGCACTACGACCGCTGAACACCATTAACTCCGGCCATGTAATGGCTTGATAAACACAGAGGTAATTGCGATGCGCATCAGCATATTTGGTTTGGGTTACGTCGGCGCAGTATGTGCCGGTTGCCTGTCTGCACGGGGCCATGACGTCGTTGGCGTCGATGTTGCCAAAGACAAAATCGATATGATCAACGCCGGCAAATCGCCGATCGTTGAACCGGGTCTGGGCGAGCTTCTGCAGAAGGGTATCGAGACGGGCAAATTGCGCGGCACGACCAACTTCGCCGAGGCGATTCGCGACACCGACCTGTCGATGATCTGCGTCGGCACGCCGAGCAAGAAGAACGGCGACCTGGAACTGAACTACATCGAAGCCGTGTGCCGCGAGATCGGTTTTGTCCTGCGTGACAAGACCACCCGTCACACCATCGTGGTTCGCAGCACCGTACTGCCAGGCACTGTGGCAAACGTAGTGATCCCGATCCTCGAAGACTGCTCCGGCAAGAAAGCCGGTGTCGACTTCGGTGTTGCAGTGAACCCTGAGTTCCTGCGTGAAAGCACCGCGATCGCCGACTACGACCTGCCGCCAATGACCGTTATCGGCGAGTTCGACAAGGCGTCGGGCGACGTTCTGCAATCGCTGTACGAAGAACTCGACGCTCCGATCATCCGCAAGGACATCGCAGTGGCCGAGATGATCAAGTACACCTGCAACGTGTGGCACGCCACCAAGGTGACCTTCGCCAACGAGATCGGCAACATCGCCAAGGCTGTCGGCGTCGATGGCCGCGAAGTGATGGAAGTGGTCTGCCAGGACAAGACGCTGAACCTGTCCCAGTACTACATGCGCCCTGGCTTCGCGTTCGGCGGTTCCTGCCTGCCGAAGGACGTTCGCGCCCTGACCTACCGCGCCGGTTCCCTGGACGTGCAAGCACCGCTGCTCAACTCGCTGATGCGCAGTAACGAGTCCCAGGTGCAGAACGCCTTCGACATCGTCACCAGCCACGGCAAACGCAAAGTCGCCCTGCTGGGTCTGAGCTTCAAGGCCGGTACTGACGACCTGCGCGAAAGCCCGCTGGTGGATCTGGCAGAAATGCTGATCGGCAAGGGCTACGACCTGAGCATCTACGACACCAACGTCGAATACGCCCGTGTCCACGGTGCGAACAAGGATTACATCGAGTCGAAGATCCCTCACGTCTCGTCCTTGCTCAACGCCAATTTCGACGAAGTGATCAACAACTCCGACGTGATCATCCTCGGCAACCGTGACGAGAAATTCCGCGCCCTGGCGCAGAACGCTCCACACGGCAAGCAAGTGATCGACCTGGTCGGCTTCATGTCCCAGGCCACCAGCGTTAGCGGTCGCACCGAAGGCATCTGCTGGTAATGCGGTCGTAGGAGCTGCGTAGGAGCTATCGAGTGAAACGAGGCTGCGATCTTTCCAGATCCACTTGAGTTTCAAGCGAAAGATCAAAAGATCGCAGGCTTCGCCAGCTCCTACAGGATTTCTGGCGTCATCCAGAACGGATGTCGCCAGTTTTCGTAAGCCTGCCTTAACCCCATCGGGCCACCCCACAGGCTCGCCCGAGATAGAGACGGATGCAGATTATGCACAGGCTAAAGCACGGCCTACTTCAGGTCGCCGGTTGGCTGTTTTACCTAAGTTTATTGATGGGCATCGCCATGGCGTTGCCTGCGTCCACGTTCGACTCCGAGTCGAAGGACTTCATCTTCCTGATCGGGATCGTCGGTATCTGGCGCTACTCGATGGGTGCTACGCACTTTCTGCGCGGCATGCTGTTTCTGTACGTGGTCTACCCGCACCTGCGGCGCAAAGTGCGCAAGCTGGGTAAAGCGGCAGACCCGTCCCATGTATTTCTGATGGTCACCAGTTTTCGTATCGACGCGCTGACCACCGCCCAGGTCTACGCCTCGGTGATTCGCGAAGCGATCGACTGCGGCCTGCCGACCACCATGGTCTGCTCCATCGTGGAAATGTCCGATGAGAAGCTGGTGAAAAGCCTTTGGGCCAAAATGAATCCACCGGCTCGCGTCAAGCTCGACTTCGTGCGCATTCCCGGCACCGGCAAGCGTGATGGCCTGGCTTACGGTTTCCGCGCCATCTCCCGCCACCTGCCGGACGACCGCGCCGTGGTTGCAGTGATCGATGGCGACACCGTGCTCGCCGAAGGCGTCGTGCTCAAGACCGTGCCGTGGTTCCAGCTGTTCGGCAATGTCGGCGGCCTGACCACCAACGAGTTCTGCGAAGTGCGCGGCGGCTACATCATGAGCGAGTGGCACAAACTGCGCTTCGCCCAGCGCCACATCAACATGTGCTCGATGGCCCTGTCCAAGCGCGTGCTGACCATGACCGGCCGGATGTCGGTATTCCGCGCCACTGTGGTGACCAACCCGGACTTCATCGCCGACGTGGAAAGCGACTCGCTGCAACACTGGCGCCTGGGTCGCTTCAAGTTCCTCACCGGTGATGACAAGTCGAGTTGGTTCAGCTTGATGCGCCTGGGCTACGACACGTTTTATGTGCCGGACGCCGCCATTCACACCGTGGAACACCCGCCGGAAAAAAGCTTCATCAAGGCCAGTCGCAAACTGATGTTCCGCTGGTACGGCAACAACCTGCGGCAGAACTCCCGCGCCTTGGGCCTGGGGATGAAACGTCTCGGCCTGTTCACTTCGGTGGTGCTGTTCGACCAGCGTGTGTCGATGTGGACGTCGCTGCTGGGCCTGACCGTCGCGCTCATCGCCACCGTCAAATACGGCGCCGCGTTCATCCTGGTTTACCTGCTGTGGATCGGCATTACCCGCCTGATCCTGACCGTGCTGCTGTCTTTGTCCGGTCACACGATCGGCCCGGCCTACCCGGCGATTCTCTATTACAACCAGATCGTCGGCGCGCTGGTGAAGATCTACGTGTTCTTCCGCCTCGACCGACAGTCCTGGAGTCGCCAGCCCACTTCCCTGACCCGTGATCTCGCCAGCTTTCAAGGTTGGTTCAACACTTGGTCGTCTCGGACCATGACCTTCTCCGCCGGCAGCATTTTTGTTGCTGTGCTGCTGATGATGGTCTGACCGAACTCGCCTGAATTAACTAGGAAAACGTCCATATGAATACCGCCGTCAACGCCAACGTAGTGCATGAATCAGAAGCCCAGCGCCAGCACGCCCGGGTAAAAATCCCGGCCAAGCTGCGTTTCTACGGTCCTGACCGGACCCCGGTAGAAGCTCGGGTCATCGACCTCTCCGCTGGCGGCCTGGCTTTCAACGCCGGTCAGCTGCCACTGAAGGTCGGCGACGTGTACAAGGCTCGCCTGCAGTTCGTCATCGATAACCTCGGCCTGGCCATGGACGTCGAGTTACTGGTGCGCTCCCACGACCGCGAAACCGGTCGTACCGGTTGCCAGTTCCAGAACCTCGAATCCCAGGATATTTCCACCCTGCGCCACCTGATCACTTCTCACTTGGCCGGCGACATCGTCACCATGGGTGAAGTGTTGGCCACCCTGCAACGCGACAACTTCACCAAGGCGCGCAAGAACAAGGATGGCGGCCACGGCATGACCCCGTTCGGTCGCCTGCGTGCAGTGACCTTCAGCCTCGCGATTTTCCTCGTCGGCCTGACGGCATTCGGCTTCATCTTCAAGTCGGTGTACGGCATGTACTTCGTCAGCCACGCCCAGGCCGGTCTGGTCAGCGTGGCGGGCATGAGCATCACCATGCCGCGCGACGGCACGGTGCAGAGCCTGATCAAGGCCGACGGCGTTGCCGCCAAAGGCGCGCCGCTGGCGACGTTCAGCACCAGCATGCTCGATGTGCTCAAGGGCCATCTTGACGACAATCAATTACAACCGGCCAAGGTTGAAGAACTGTTCGGCAAGCAAATGACCGGCACCCTGACGTCGCCATGCGATTGCACCGTAGCGCAGCAAATGGTCGCCGACGGTCAGTACGCCAACAAGGGCGACGTGATCTTCCAACTGGTGCCGCGTAACAGCGAAGCCAACGTTGAAGCGCGCTTCTCCTATCGCCAGTTCGGCGACGTGCTGCCAGGCAGCTCGGTCAGCTTCCAGATCGCCGGCGAAGACAAAACCCGCTCCGGCACGATCATCAGCAGCACCAGCCTGAAAAGCGCCGACCTGTCGTCCGACATCCGCGTGCAGATCAAACCTGACGAGCCGCTGGACAGCAAATTCGCCGGTCGCCCGGTTGAAGTCAACGCCACCCGTGGTCCGAACCTGAACTGGCTGATCGACAAAGCCATGGCCGCCGGTCGTTAAAAACAAGAGGACATGCCCGTGACTAGCCCACTCAGAATCCTGCCAGTCCCGCTGACTCTGGCCATGGCAATTGCCCTGGCCGGATGCGCCGGCCTGCCCGACCAGCGTCTGGCCAACGAAGCCCTCAAGCGCGGTGATACCACGCTGGCGGCGCAGAATTACCAGCAACTGGCAGACCTGGGCTACAGCGAAGCACAGGTTGGCCTCGCCGATATCCAGGTCGACAGCCGTGACCCGGCGCAGATCAAGAAAGCCGAGGCGACTTATCGCGCTGCGGCCAGCGTCTCGCCGCGAGCCCAGGCTCGCCTGGGTCGTCTGCTGGTGGCCAAACCCGGCTCCACCGAAGCCGAACAGCACGAAGCCGAAGGCCTGTTGAAGAAAGCCACCGCCGCAGGCGAAGGCAACACCCTGATCCCGCTGGCGATGCTGTACCTGCAATACCCGCACAGTTTCCCGAACGTCAACGCGCAACAGCAGATCAGCCAATGGCGCGCCGAAGGCAAGCCGGAAGCGGGCCTGGCCCAAGTGCTGCTTTATCGCACCCAGGGCACTTACGACCAGCACCTGGACGAAGTGGAAACGATCTGCAAGGCCGCGTTGAACACCACCGACATCTGCTACGTCGAACTGGCCACGGTCTATCAGAAAAAAGCCCAGCCAGAGAAACAGGCCGAGCTGATCAAGCAAATGCAAGCCGCTCAGGCTCGCGGCGCGGTTTCCGCGCAGCGGGTGGACAGCGTGGCTCGCGTACTGGGCGATGCATCCCTGGGCACGACCGACGAGAAAACCGCTCAGTCACTGCTCGAAGGCATCGCACCCGGCTACCCCGCTTCCTGGGTCAGCCTGGCGCAACTGCTCTACGACTTCCCGGAACTGGGTGACGTCGACACGATGATGAAGTACCTGGACAACGGCCGCGCTGCCGACCAGCCGCGCGCCGAACTGTTGCTGGGCAAGCTCTACTACGAAGGCAAAATGGTCCCGGCTGACGCGAAGGTCGCCGAAGAACATTTCAAGAAAGCCGTCGACAGAGAAGTGGCCGCCGATTACTACCTCGGCCAGATCTACCGTCGCGGTTACCTGGGCAAGGTCTATTCGCAGAAAGCGCTGGACCACCTGCTCAAGGCTGCGCGTAACGGCCAGAACAGCGCCGACTTCGCCATTGCCCAACTGTTCTCCCAAGGCAAGGGCACCCGGCCCGACCCGCTTAACGCTTATGTCTTCAGCCAATTGGCCAAGGCCCAGAACACCCCGCAAGCCACCGAGCTTGCGCAAACACTCGAAGCCCAACTGCCGCCTGCCCAGCTCGCCGAGGCCCAACGTCTGTTGAAACAAGAACAGGCTGTTCGTGGTGCCTTGAGTCAGAACACGCTGGAACTGCATGCCCTGGAAGAAGAAGACGGCGAGGAATCCCTATGAAGTTGAATCCATTCGTTAAGGCCGGTATTGGCCTGTCATTCGCCCTGCTGTGGTCGTGCCCGACCCTGGCGGCCCTGACTGAAAGCAAGAACTACGGCCTTGACGTGAAAGTCACCGCCCAGTCCGAAGACGACACCGACCTGGGTACGCAGAGCGGCGGCGACGTCAACGGCGTCGGCCTCGACTTGCGTCCATGGATTTATGGCGAGAGCGGCGCGTGGAGCGGCTATGCCATGGGTCAGGCAGTGACGTCCACCGACATCATCGAGACGGACACCCTGCAACAGTCCGACAGCGACGGCACCCAGACCACCGACAACGGTGATCGCAAGAGCAAGAAAAACTACCTGGCGATGCGTGAGTTCTGGGTCGGTTACAGCGGCCTTACGCCCTACCCCGGCGAGATGCTCAAGCTCGGTCGCCAGCGCCTGCACAACGATGACGGTCAATGGCGCGACACCAACATCGAAGCCCTGAACTGGACCTTCGACACCACCCTGTTGCGCGCCAACGCCGGTGTTGCCGAACGCTTCAGCGAGTACCGCACCGACCTCACAGAACTCGCGCCCAAGGACAAGGATCGCCTGCACGCTTACGCCGACGCGGCGTACCAGTGGACGCCGGGCAACTGGGTCGGCATTCGTGGTCATCACACCCACGATGACGGCAAGCTCGACTACGCGCAGCCGGGTGTTCCCGCCGATTCCCTGGACAAGAAACAGAATGGCGACATCAGCTGGATGGGCCTTACCGCCGACAGCGATGCCTACAACTGGCGCAACACCAACACCGTCAACTACTGGGGAAGCGTCACAGGTATGAGCGGCGACCGCGACAAGGTCAACCCGCTCAACGCCGATGGCACCGCTCCAGCACAAGCCAAAACCAGTGGCGATGTTGATGGCTGGGCTACTGACCTGGGCGTACGTCTGCGCCTCGATCCGCAATGGCAAGTCGGTGCAGCCTATGCCCGTGCCAGCGCCGATTACGAACAGAACGGCCTGGAAAGCAACCGCTCGAACTACACCGGTACTCGCTCGCGGGTTCACCGTTTCGGCGAAGCCTTCCGTGGCGAAATGCAAAACATGCAGTCCGCCACTCTGTTCGGTTCGTGGATGCTCAACGACGAATACGACGCCAGCGTGATTTACCACAAGTTCTGGCGCGTCGACGGCAACAAGCCGGTCGGCAGCAATGGCATCAACGCCGTCGAGAACAACACCGACGACGCGACCGGCGCGATTCTTTCCAGCACGTCCCTGCCGCTGGAAGATGGCAGCAAAGACCTCGGTCAGGAAATGGACGTGGTCGTCACCAAGTACTTCAAGCAAGGCCTGCTGCCCGCGTCCTTGAGCCAGTCGATCGATGAGCCTTCGGCCCTGGTGCGGTTGCGTGGCGGTGTGTTCAAGCCCGGCGATGCGTATGGCAAAGGCGTCGACTCGTACATGCACCGCGCGTTTATCGACGTGATCTGGCGCTTCTGATGCGAACCGCTAAGGGAGTTCCTGACATGAACAGTCCGAAGAGAGGCTCGATAACCTTGCTGGCCGGCGCGATGTTGCTGGCCAGCACGGCAGTCTTCGCCACTGTGGAGCCGGCCTCGCCCGTTCAAAAAGGCCAGCCGGCGACCATTGCCAAGGGATTGCAACAAGCCAAGACCTACACCGTCAGCAGCGCACCGACTGCGCCGCTGGAGTTGGCCAAGCCGAAACTGCCGGACACCTCCGGCTACACCGCAGAAGCCATCGCCGCGAAAATCGTGCGCACCAAGGCTGGCAAGATCAGCGTGCGCCGGATGATGCAGGAAAACGCCCTGAAGGACTTCATCGGCGGCGATAACAAGATGGCTGAATGGGTCGTGCGTCAGCACGGTATCCCACAGGCGATTTTCATCGACGACGGCTACATGAACCTCAAGGATCTGGCCAAGAAAGTACCCCAGCAGTACTTCAGCGAAACCTCGCCGGGTGTGTTCCTGGCGAAGTTGCCGATCGTGGTGGGTGAGAAAGGCATCCTGGAAATCGACAAGCAGACCCAGGAACTGCGCCTGTCCCAAGAGGCCGGTTCGTTCCTGGTCAACGATGGTCAGCTGTTCGTGCGTGATACCAAAATCACTGGCTGGAGCGAGAAGGCAAACGGTCCGGCGGCCTTCAAGTCGCCGAAGGAATTCCGTCCGTTCCTGCTGTCCTGGGGCGGCACCCAGACCTACATCGCCAACAGCAAGATCGCCAGTTTCGGCTACGCCAACAGTAAGTCCTATGGCGTGAGTATTTCCCAATACACGCCGAACATGGCCAAGGTGCTCAAGCGCCCTGAACCGAGCGGCTGGATCGTCGGCTCCGAGTTCTCGGACATGTGGTACGGCTTCTACTGCTACGAAACCCGCGACTTCGTGGTCAAGGGCAACACCTACAAAGACAACATCGTCTACGGCATTGACCCGCATGACCGTTCCCACGGTCTGATCATTGCCGACAACACGGTGTTTGGTACCAAGAAGAAGCACGGGATCATTATTTCCCGTGAAGTGAACGACAGCTTCATCTTCAACAACCGCAGCTACGACAACAAGTTGTCGGGCCTGGTGATCGACCGTAACAGCGTCAACAACCTGATCGCCTACAACGAGATCTACAAGAACCACACCGACGGCATCACCCTCTACGAGAGTGCCGACAACCTGATCTACGGCAACAAGGTGATCAGCAACAAACGCCACGGCATCCGGATTCGTAACAGCGTGAACATCCGCCTCTACGAAAACCTGTCCATGGCCAACGGCCTGACCGGTGTCTACGGGCACATCAAGGACCTGAGCGACACCGACCGGGACATCAAGCTCGACCCGTTCGATGCCCAGGTGTCCCTGATCGTGGTCGGCGGCGAACTGGCCGGCAACGGCAGCGGCCCGCTGTCCATCGACTCGCCGTTGAGCGTCGAGTTGTATCGCGTGTCCATGCTTGCACCGACCAAATCCAGCGGCATCAGCTTCTCGGGGATTCTCGGCGAGCGCCAGGACGAAATTCTCGACCTGCTGGTGCGCCAGCAGAAAGCCGTGTTGATCGACCCTGTCGAACGCCAGACCAAAATACGGGACTGAGGATAATTTTATGCACTCACACTTGATCAAATTACTCAGCCTGTCGGCCCTGACCGTCGGCATTTTCGCGGCCAGCGCCGGCGCTCGTGCCGATGAAGCCAAAGCACCTGCCTTCAGCGCCGAACCGTGCTGCAGCCTGTGCCCGGAAGCCCACGACCCGAAGAACTACACCACGCGCTATCAGCAGAACTTCACCACGCTGGTGCAGGCTCAGGGCGATTGGTTGTTCCGTACGCAAGAAGACTTGCGCACCGAGTTCGACACCACACCCGCCGGCTACAAGCGCATGAAAGAACTGCACGATGCGTTCAAGAGCAAAGGCATTGAACTGGTCATCGTTTACCAGCCGACCCGTGGGCTGGTAAACCGCAACAAGCTCAACCCGGAAGACAAGGCCAAGTACGATTTCGACAAGGCCTTGCGGAACTACAAGACCATGCTCGGGCGTTTCGAGCAGATGGGTTACGTGGTGCCTGACCTGTCGCCACTGACCAACGAATCACTGCCAGAAACCCTGCCGGCCCACGACTTCTACTTCCGCGGCGACCAACACTGGACGCCGTATGGCGCCCAACGCACGGCGAAAATCGTCGGCGAGAAAATCAAGCATTTGCCTGAGTTCGCTGACATTCCGAAGCGCGAATTCGAGAGCCATAAGTCGGGTCGCATGGGTAAGACCGGAACGTTACACAACATGGCGGGTCAACTCTGTGGCACCAGCTACGCGATCCAGTACATGGATCAGTTCACCACCGAGCCGAAAGGCGAAGCAGCTGATGGCGATCTGTTCAGTGACTCCGGCAATCCGGAGATCACCCTGGTCGGCACCAGCCACAGCGGCAAGAACTACAACTTCGCCGGTTTCCTCGAAGAGGCCATCGGCGCCGACATCCTCAACGTGGCGTTCCCCGGCGGTGGCCTGGAAGGTTCGATGCTGCAGTACCTGGGCAGCGAAGAGTTCCAGACCAAGCCGCCGAAGATTCTGATCTGGGAATTCTCGCCGCTCTATCGCCTCGACCAGGAAACCATCTACCGCCAGATGATGGCGCTGCTGGACAACGGTTGCGAAGGCAAGGATGCACAGATGAGCGCCAGCGCCACGCTGAAACCGGGCAAGAACGAATTGATGGTCAACAGCAAGAACCTGAACCTGCAAAACAGCAGTCACCAGGTTGATATCCGCTTCGCCGATCCGTCGGTGAAAACTCTGCAAGCCACCCTCTGGTACATGAACGGTCGCCACGAGGACATCAAGATCGATAAGCCGGAAACTTCCGACACCGACGGGCGTTTCGCCTTTGAGTTGCGCACGGACGAAGACTGGGCCTCGCAGAATCTGCTGGCCGTCGAAGTCCAGGGACCTGAAAAAGCAGGTACCACGCCTCAGAAAGTCGAAGCGAAAATCTGCAAACGCAACGTGTTCCCTGGCGCTGGGCAGCGTACCGCTCAGACCGGGCAATGAGGCAACTATGCAAACCCGAACTTTGAAAAGATTGATCGCGCCCTCCCTGCTGACTCTGGCGATGTTTGCCGGAGCCACCCAGGCCGCCGCGCCACTGCGCCCGCCACAGGGGTACTTCGCGCCGATTGAAAAAGTCAAAACCGGCGACAAGAGCGAAGGCTGTGATGCGATGCCGACGCCGTACACCGGCTCGCTGCAATTTCGCAGCAAATACGAAGGTTCCGACAAGGCCCGTTCGACCCTGAACGAGGCATCGGAAAAAGCCTTTCGCGACAGCACCGCCGATATCACCAAACTGGAACGCGGCACCAGCAAGCGCGTGATGCAGTTCATGCGTGACGGTCGTCCGGAACAACTCGAGTGCACGCTGAACTGGTTGACCGCCTGGGCCAAGGCCGATGCGTTAATGTCCAAGGACTTCAACCACACCGGCAAGTCGATGCGCAAATGGGCCTTGGGCAGCATGGCTTCTTCGTACATTCGCCTGAAGTTTTCCGACTCGCATCCGTTGGCGAATCATCCGCAAGAATCGCAGTTGATTGAAGCCTGGTTCAACAAAATGGCCGATCAGGTAGTCAGCGACTGGGACAACTTGCCGCTGGAACAAACCAACAACCATTCGTACTGGGCCGCCTGGTCGGTGATGGCAACGTCCATCGCCACCAACCGCCGCGACCTGTTCGACTGGTCGGTGAAGGAATTCAAGGTCGGCGCCAATCAAATCGACGCCCAGGGTTACCTGCCCAACGAACTCAAGCGCGAGCAACGCGCCCTCGCCTACCACAACTACGCCCTGCCGCCGCTCGCGATGATCGCCAGTTTCGCTCAGGTCAACGGTGTGGACTTGCGTCAGGAAAACAACGGCGCATTGAAACGCCTGGGTGATCGAGTACTCGCGGGTGTCAAAGACCCGGAAGAATTCGAGGACAAGAACGGTAAGGAACAGGACATGACCGACCTGAAAGTCGACTCGAAATTTGCCTGGCTCGAACCGTTCTGCTCGCTCTACACCTGCTCGCCGGATGTGCTTGAGAAAAAGCACGAGATGCAGCCGTTCAAGACCTTCCGCCTCGGGGGGGACCTGACCAAGGTCTACGACCCGGCGAATGAGAAGGGCAAAAAAGGTTCCTAGAGCCGAACGCAAAACCCCTGTGGGAGCGGGCTTGCTCGCGAAATCGGTCTGACATTCACCAATGATGTCGACTGATACACCGCTTTCGCGAGCAAGCCCGCTCCCACAGGGTCAGTGTCGAGTTTGAGTTTTGTGTGTTACGCCCTCCGGTTTTCGGTGGGGGGTTTGGGGGGGCTGCGGCCCTTGACTGTTGGTTAAACATGGAGAGACCGGGATGGTATTTTCATCCAACGTGTTCCTGTTTTTGTTCTTGCCGATCTTTCTCGGCATGTACTACTTAAGCGGAACGCGCTATCGCAACCTGCTGCTGCTGATCGCCAGCTACGTGTTCTATGCCTGGTGGCGTGTGGACTTCCTTGCGCTGTTCGCAGCCGTCACCCTGTGGAACTACTGGATCGGCCTCAAAGTCGGTGCCGCAGGCGTTCGGACCAAACCGGCACAACGCTGGTTGCTCCTGGGCGTGGCCGTCGACCTGTGCATTCTCGGCTACTTCAAGTACGCCAACTTCGGCGTCGACAGCATCAACGCGATGATGACCTCCGTCGGTCTGTCGCCGTTCATCCTGACCCACGTGCTGTTGCCGATCGGGATCTCGTTCTACATCTTCGAGTCCATCAGCTACATCATCGACGTCTACCGTGGTGACACGCCGGCGACCCGCAATTTGATCGACTTTGCCGCTTTCGTGGCGATCTTCCCGCACCTGATTGCCGGTCCGGTGTTGCGCTTTCGCGATCTCGCCGACCAGTTCAACAATCGTACCCACACCCTCGACAAGTTCTCCGAAGGTGCGACGCGATTCATGCAGGGCTTCATCAAGAAGGTCTTCATCGCCGACACCCTGGCGGTCGTGGCCGACCATTGCTTCGCCTTGCAGAACCCGACCACGGGCGATGCCTGGCTCGGCGCGCTGGCCTACACCGCGCAGCTGTATTTCGACTTCTCCGGTTACAGCGACATGGCGATCGGCCTGGGCTTGATGATGGGTTTCCGCTTCATGGAAAACTTCAAACAGCCGTACATCAGCCAGTCGATTACCGAGTTCTGGCGTCGCTGGCACATCAGCCTGTCCACCTGGTTGCGTGACTACCTGTACATCACGCTGGGCGGTAACCGTAAAGGTACGCTGATGACCTATCGCAACTTGTTCCTGACCATGCTGCTCGGTGGTCTGTGGCACGGCGCGAACATCACGTACATCGTCTGGGGCGCCTGGCACGGCATGTGGCTGGCAATCGAAAAAGCCCTCGGCCTGAACACCTCGCCGCGCAGCATCAACCCGATCCGCTGGGCGCTGACCTTCCTGCTCGTGGTCATGGGCTGGGTGATCTTCCGCTCGGAAAACCTGCACGTCGCCGGTCGCATGTACGGCGCAATGTTCAGCTTCGGCGAATGGTCACTGTCGGAACTCAACGCGGCCAGCCTCACCGGCCTGCAAGTAGCGACTCTGGTGGTGGCTTACATGACCTTGGCGTTCTTCGGCATTCGCGACTTCTACAGCAACCTGCCGCCTGAGAAGACCAAGCCTGTTGTGAACATCGAGGCCGATGGCCCGGCTGCCGCTACACCTGGAATGATCAAAGCCGTACCGGGCGACAACCCGGGCAGCATCCACCAGCCTGGCTACACCGTCGGCGTTGAAGCGACTGTGCAACCGGCCTACTGGACTGCGGACTGGTCTCGTTACGTGATGCGCACGCTGGTACTGGTGCTGTTCATCGCCTCGATTTTCAAACTCTCGGCGCAAAGCTTCTCGCCGTTCCTTTACTTCCAGTTCTGAGGGATCTGACTATGACCCGCTCATTACGCATCCTCTACATCGCCCTGTTCATGGTGACGCTGTTGGTCCTTGGCGTGTGGTCCACGCGCAGTTTCCTCGGCTTCAGTACCTCTGCCGAAACGACGGTGCTCAACGGCCGCTGGACCAAAGCCGTGGAAACGCATTACGACGACGAGTTCCCGATCAAGCGCCTGGGCACCAACCTTTGGGCTGCGCTGGATTTCAAACTGTTCAACGAAGGTCGTCCGGGCGTCGTGCTCGGCCGCGATCAGTGGTTGTACAGCGATGAGGAATTCAACCCGATCGTCAACGAAGAGCTGAACCTGCAAGGCAACTACGCGCTGGTTGAAGGCGTGCGCCAGGAACTGAAAGCCAAAGGCGTGAAACTGGTCATGGCGATCGTGCCGGCCAAGACTCGCCTGTACCCGGAACACCTGGGTGAAGTGAAGCCTTCGAGCATCCACGCCAACCTCTATGAGGACTTCCACGCTCGTGTGGCGGCCAACAAGATCCTCGCTCCCGACCTGTTCGGCCCGATGCTGAAAGCCAAGCTGAACGGTCAGCAAGTGTTCCTGCGCACCGACACTCACTGGACCCCGGAAGGCGCGCAAATCGCTGCCGAGGCCCTGGCCAAAACCATCGCCGAAAAAGCCCCGCTGAGCGGCGAGCCGCAACACTTCGTCACTGAACCTGCGGAGAAGGTGACGCACAAGGGCGACCTGCGGTTGTTCCTGCCGCTGGACCCGCTGTTCGAAAACCTGATGCCCAAGACTGAGCCGTTGCAGAAGCGCAACACCGTTGCGGCGCAGGACCAGCCTGCCGCTGATGACGCCCTGTTCGCCAACACTGAAGTGCCGGTGGCCCTGATCGGCACCAGCTACAGCGCCAACCCCAACTGGAACTTCGTCGGTGCGCTGAAACAAGCGCTGAACAGCGACGTGGTCAATTACGCCGAAGACGGCCACGGCCCGATTCTGCCGATGCTCAGCTATTTGAAAAGTGATGCTTTCAAGAACAGCCCGCCACAGGTGCTGATCTGGGAGTTTCCTGAACGTTATCTGCCTGTGAACAACGAAATCGGTGACGCCGACCCGCAGTGGGTCGCAGAGCTCAAAGAAGCCGGCGTTCGCCAACAAAACGTAGCCGCAAACACTAAATCCGAGACGCCCGACCGGGCGCAAAACTGAAAGAGAGGTACACCATGACTTTCACTACTACTCCTCGCCGTCTCGCCAAGACCTTTGCTTTGGCCGCGACCTTCAGCGTCCTTTCCATGAACGCTTTCGCCGCTGGTGACTCCGCGCTCTACGGCCCGACCGCACCGAAAGGTTCGAGCTTCGTGCGTGTCTACAACGCCGGTAACGCTGAAGTCAGCGCCACCGTCGGCACCACCAACCTGGCCGAAGTCGCGCCGCTGTCCAGCACTGACTTCAGCTTCATGCCGGGCGGCGACTACAGCGCCAAGGTCGGTAGCCAGTCCCTGCCGGTGAAACTGGCCGGTGACCACTATTACACCCTGGTCAACAACGCCAGCGGCGCACCGCAACTGATCGAAGAGCCGCCGTTCAAGAACAAGCAGAAATCCCTGGTTCGCGTGCAGAACCTCAGCGACAAGGCCCTGACCTTGAAAACCGCTGACGGCAAGACTGAAGTGGTTCCGACCGTGGCGGCCAAAGGCCGTGGCGAGCGTGAAATCAACCCGGTGAAAGTCAGCCTGGCACTGTACGACGGCGCCACCAAGGTCGGCGACGTGAAGCCGGTTGCCCTGGAACGAGGCGAAGCCGCGGTGCTGTACGTCACCGGCAGCGGCAGCAGCCTGTCGCCAGTCTGGGTAAAACGCCCGGTGTCGACGCGCTAATCATTTTGTCGGGTAGCCCATGGGCTACCCGGACACGGAATAAGAACAAGAGTGAAACGACAGAACGCAGTAGCTCTGACCCATACGATTTTCAAGGAGTAACAACATGATTCCGGTGATCTTGTCAGGTGGTAGTGGCTCACGTCTTTGGCCGCTTTCGCGCAAACAGTTTCCTAAGCAATTCCTCGCCCTGACCGGCGAACAAACACTGTTCCAGCAAACCCTGGAACGCCTGGTGTTCGAAGGCATGGACACCCCCATCGTGGTCTGCAACAAGGAACACCGTTTCATCGTCAACGAGCAGTTGGGCGCCCGTAAACTGGACGTGCAGCGCATCCTGATGGAACCGTTCGGCCGCAACACCGCGCCGGCCGTGGCCTTGACCGCACTGATGCTAGTCAACGAAGGTCGCGACGAGTTGATGCTGGTGCTGCCAGCCGACCACGTGCTGGAAGATCAGAAAGCCCTGCAACGCGCGCTGGCCCTGGCCACCGTCGCTGCAGAAAACGGCGAAATGGTGCTGTTCGGCGTACCGGCGACCAAACCGGAAACCGGCTACGGCTACATCAAGTCGGCCAATGATTCGCTGCTGCCCGAAGGCGTCAGCCGCGTCTCGCACTTCGTCGAAAAACCGGACGTTAAGCGCGCCACCGAGTTCGTCGAGTCCGGCGGTTACTTCTGGAACAGCGGCATGTTCCTGTTCCGCGCCAGCCGTTTCCTCGAAGAGCTGAAAAAACACGATCCGGACATCTACGACACCTGCGTGCTGACCCTGGAACGCAGCGAGCAGGATGCCGACACGGTCGACATCGACCCCGCCACCTTCGCTTGCTGCCCGGACAATTCCATCGACTACTCGGTGATGGAAAAAACCCAGCGCGCCTGCGTTGTACCGCTGACCGCGGGCTGGAGCGATGTCGGCTGCTGGTCGTCGCTGTGGGAAGTGAATGAAAAAGACGCTAACGGCAACGTCACCAAAGGCGATGTGGTCATTCAGGACAGCAAAAACTGCATGATCCATGGCAACGGCAAACTGGTGTCGGTGATCGGCCTGGAAAACATCGTGGTCGTCGAAACCAAGGACGCCATGATGATCGCCCACAAGGACAAGGTCCAAGGCGTGAAACAGATGGTCAACACCCTCAACGAGCAGGGTCGTAGCGAAACCCAGACTCACTGCGAAGTCTATCGTCCGTGGGGCTCCTACGACTCGGTGGACATGGGCGGCCGCTTCCAGGTCAAGCGCATCTCGGTCAAACCGGGCGCGTGCCTGTCGCTGCAGATGCACCACCACCGCGCCGAACACTGGATCGTGGTCAGCGGCACTGCTGAAGTGACCTGCGACGAAAACGTGTTCCTGCTCACTGAAAACCAGTCGACCTACATCCCGATCGCCTCGGTCCACCGCTTGCGCAATCCGGGCAAGATCTCCCTGGAAATCATCGAAGTGCAATCGGGCAGCTACCTGGGCGAAGACGATATCGAGCGGTTTGAAGATATCTACGGTCGCTCCAACCCGATCGAACGCGGCGTGTCGGTGAAAACCATCGCGCAGTGATTGATCTGTAACACAAGAAGCCCCCGTCCGACCCGCTGCGTTTCCCTATCCGCAGCGGGTTGGGCGGGGGCTTTTTTGCATGATCATGCTGCGTTTTTCGCAACGGACGACGTTGTTGTTTTTTTATTCCATGTTTTAACTTTTACCGTACCCGGTATCTTGATCTCGAGACTTCCCCCAAACGCACCATCGATACTATTGAGCAACGAGCGTGAATCCATTCTTCCTACCTGTACGGGAGAAATTCCGGAATTACCCAACAGCAGAGCCTTCAAATCTTTCAACCGCCCTTTCACCATCGGAACAGTAGCCAGGTTCGAGGAATGCTTGGGGTCCAGTACATCAGGGGAAGCAAAAAACTCCACAGTTTCGAAACCTGGCCCCAATGCAGCTTCCATTGCCTTGTCATCCTCAATATCGTATTCGGCGAAATGAGTCATTGAGTTAAGGAACCTGCGTTCGTTTACCTCGCCGTCTACTACCAGCAGAAAGAAGGTAAAAGCGCTATTTCCTGCCTTCGTCCAGTCCTTCTCGTTTGTATTCCCACCTTTCCCGCCCAACGTCTTTACGTTTTTATGGACCAGCGAAAAATTTGACGCTATCTCCGTAAAGGGTGGTGTATCGCCTTTACTTCCGGAAACGGAGTAATGCCTCAATGTGAAGCGCTTGGTTTGAGTTTTTTCAAGCATGCTGGATGGTGCTTTTACTGTTTTGAACTTCAGTTTGTTATTGGTGATGTCGTCCATCATTTTGAAGGGAAGATTTCTATCCGTTTCGCTGTAGCCCTTCTTGTACGTATTAAAAATACCGGGCGCGGTGGTCAATGAGGACTCGGACTGCGGCTCCTCTCCCAACTCGTCAAAAAACGTCAACGGGTTGTTGCGGACCATTCGATAAAAATTAAGACCATCGATTGCCCCGGCAGGATCGGGATTCAACCAACGCTGTAACCACGATATATAGAACCGAAATCCATAGTAATAAAGCCCCGTCGCATCCCGCTCTTTACCCGAATAGCGAACGGTTTTGTAATCCCCATCGGTGTCGTTCGGACCGGCAGACCAGGCGGTTGCACCAAACGGGTAATAGGTTTCCCGGCTGATGATTCGCGCATCGTCGGCGAGCTCCAGCGAGCAGGAGTTCAAGTGATCAACCAGGCTGTAACGGTACTGACCGTTGCTCACGCCGGGCGGCGGATCGGTTTCCCAATGCAACACCCGAACACTATTGAGCCCCGCCTGCGCGGTGATGACCTGTAGCACCTTTCCGGTGCCGCTGTCGGTGCGAATTTCTACTCCCGGTAAATAACGTACTTCGGCCACCACCGTGCGGGCATTGGTATTCAGTGAGCGGATTTTGCGCACGCGCTGACCACCGCCATCGTAGACATAGGCCTCCCGATCATTGAGCCCGGAGACGCGCTCAACCGGACTGACCGACTGCAACTGGTTACGCAAATCCCACCTCAGGAGCCGTCCCTGATCCAGCTCCAGCAAATTGCCCCGAGTGTCGAACGCAGCGGCGATTGCTTCCTCGGTGGGCGGCACGCCGTCGCGCCAGGGCAGACAGCGATTGCTGTCACGCGCGGCCTTCACCTCACGTCCAGGTCCCTGTGCGCCGACGTGCGTCAGTTTCCGCAGATTGCCACTCTCGTCATAACTGTAGGTCTGGCGGTAGTTGCTGACTGCCGCCGGATCAACCCGCCCCACAGATGCCGGTCCCTGATTGGCGCTGCCCGCCTCCCAGCCGAACGCCTCGATCAATTGGGAAAGGCTGTCGTAGATAAAGCGACTGATGGGCTCGATACGCTGGTTGGCGAAGTAACGCACCGGCAGTGCCTTGTCCTCGATGCTGAGGACGTTGCCCATTCGGTCATAAAGATAAATCAGATGCTGCAACGTCCCGGTACGGTCGCTGTACGCCTGTCGCTCCGTCAGGCGCCCGTTTTCAGGGCAATACTTGAGGGTCGTTTGTACATCGTTACCCGCCACTTCCCGTTCAACTTTTCCCTCGGCGTTGTACTGGATATCGCTGACCAGCGTTTGCCAGGTGGTCAGTCCCTGAAGTTGCAGACGCGTCTCACGCAAACGACCGTCAAGGGTCAGCCTGAAGGTCTGGCGGTTTTCCTTGGCGTCGATCTGTTCCAGCACATCATTGAGCGGACCGAAATTCCACGTCGAGATGGCGCCCTCGCCCGGCTCAAGCAGCCGCTGGCGATCGGCCTCCAACGCCGGCCAGTCAGGTGCAACAGGTTCCAGGGTGAAGTGACGGATTTGCTTCACGCATTGGCCGGTGATTGAAAATGCCTCAAACAGCACCGTCCCGGCGGGGTCGTCATGACGGATTAACTGCCCGCATTGATTCTGCTCGCCATGATCGGGACCGCCATAGGCCATGCGTTCAGCAGACCTTCGCGGCTCAGTCGCGCCTTGCTCGTACACCACCAACGGACGAAGCAAGTCGTCGTACTCACTCTCACGGTGCGTACCTCGGCTGTCCCATCCCAGCAAAACCTCATTGCCCAGACCTGGCAGGGTGAGCTGCCAACCGGCATCAACGCTGCCAGTGAACAACGCGTTACCCGACAGCGAAAACACCGTCGTGAGGTTGGCACTAGTCAGCGGTTCTTCTTGTTTCAGCGCCCAAAGCCGTGGATCCCACTGTTCAACCGCACGTCCTGCGGCATCGTAAAAGGTGCGATTGATGCGTGCCTGAGTGAGGTCACCTTCGACAGCACGCCAATAATCAACCGAACGGATCGGCAGACCACGCGGGTCGACAACGGACAATCCGGGTGTTTTGTGGTGCATTCCCATCGTCGAGGCCTGCATGCCGGTCGCGTCCCTGTTTGCCAGCAGTCATCTAACCGTTTCGGTGCAGGCCAGGCTACTGTCAGAAATAACAGTGCCGACCAACGGCAACAGACCTTGATCGACGAATGTCCATTCCTTCGGCCCTTCGGTAGGATGGTGGTCATGAGTTCAAGGAGCGTTCAAACATGTTCATCGGCGTCCTGCTGGTCATCACCTGGCTGATTTTGTTGCTGCGCTACCCGACCAAGGCATTGCCCGTCTCTGTGGCAGCCGCCATCGGATTGGGTGTGGTGGCAACGTGGGTGATCTGGATGGACAACCGCGAGGTCAAGCAACTGGCGCGCCTGGAGTTGCGCATCACTTATGCGCCCGAACAGTGCCCGGCGGACCGGCCGTTGCATCTGACAATGAACAACGGCAACGACGTGCCGCTGACCGAGTTGCGCTGGCGCGTCGCCGCGTATGCGCCGGGCGACACGGTCAACCTGGCCGACAATCAATACGCCGCACCGCGCTATCGCGGCCCCGGTGAACTACAGGCCGGCGCGAACTGGGAAGACTGTTTGCCCCTGCCGCCGCTGCGCCCGGGCTATCGTCCCCAAACGCTGGAGTTTCGTGCCGAGCGTTTGCAAGGTAGCTTCTCCGATTAAACCCCTTCCTCTTTTTGCACAAGGACCGCGCCATGCCCGTTGCGTTGATTACCGGTTGTTCCAGCGGCATTGGCCGCGCCCTCGCCGAGGTATTCAAAAGTGCCGGTTACGAAGTCTGGGCCAGTGCCCGCAAGACTGAAGACGTGGCGGCGCTGGCCGCTGCCGGTTTCACCGCCGTGCAACTGGACGTCAACGACGGTGTCGCACTCGAACACTTGAGCGAGCGCATCAACCAGCAACATGGCGGCCTCGACGTGCTAATCAACAATGCCGGTTATGGCGCCATGGGGCCGTTGCTCGACGGCGGCGTGCCGGCCATGCAGCGGCAATTCGAAACCAATGTGTTCGCCATCGTCGGCGTCACCCGCGCCCTGTTCCCGGTGCTGCGTCGCGCCAAGGGTCTGGTGGTGAACATCGGCAGCGTGTCCGGGGTTTTGGTCACGCCATTCGCCGGCGCCTACTGCGCCTCGAAAGCGGCGGTGCATGCCTTGACCGATGCGTTGCGCATGGAACTGGCGCCGTTTGGCGTGCGGGTCATGGAAGTCCAGCCGGGCGCAATCGCTTCCAGTTTTGCCAAGAATGCCGGTCATGAGGCAGAGCAGTTGATTACCGAACAATCGCCGTGGTTTCCACTGCGTGACGGCATTCGCGCACGGGCCAAGGCCTCGCAGGACAACCCGACCCCGGCCAGTGAATTTGCCGCCGGTTTGCTCAAGGCCGTGCAACAGAGCAAACCACCGCGCCTGATTCGTCTGGGTAATGGCAGTCGGGCGTTGCCGTTGCTGGCGGGGTTATTGCCTAAAGGGCTGCTGGAGGCGGGGTTGATGAAGCGGTTCGGGCTGAAGGGGCAACTTCCATGACCGACTACACCGAATACTTCGACGAAGTGATCCAGGCCCACGTCGCCATCGAGCAGTGGTTGGCCGAGGAACGAAACGAATCAGAGCTTGAACAACTGCTGACACGCTTTTCGCCACAGTTTTCCATGATCTCGCCATTGGGGCGGGTGCTGGATTTTGAGGCACTGAATGAGTTGTTTTTGTTGGCGGGCGGGAAGAAGCTCGGGTTCAGGATCGAACTCAGTGAATTGCGCGGTGTTGCCCTGTATGAGGGTGGCGCGGTTGTGAGTTATCGCGAGCAGCAGACCGATGCGACGGGGTTGCACTCTGATCGGCGGTCGACGGTGGTGTTTGAGAAAGACGCCGACGGCAGGCTGATCTGGCGGCATTTGCATGAGACGTTTTGCAAGGAGTGAACCTTTGTCTTATGTCTGATAGACCTAGTCGCTTCATTCGCGAGCAAGCCCGCTCCCACACTTGATCTGCGTCGTACACATATTCCGTGTTCACTGAAAATCTAATGTGGGAGCGGGCTTGCTCGCGAAGGCCGCGACTCGGTCTAACGGTTTACTTAACAACCACCGTACACGTAATCCCCGCCGCCAACAGCACCCCCTCCGGCACTTCATCAATGTGAATCCGCACCGGCACCCGCTGCGCCAAACGCACCCAGTTAAAGGTCGGGTTCACATCGGCAATCAACTCGCGACTCTCCGGGTTATCACGGTCGTAGATGCCGCGAGAAATGCTTTCCACATGCCCCTTCAACACTTCCCCACTCATCAGCTGCATGTCGGCTTTATCGCCGACCCGCACGTGGGGCAATTTGGTTTCTTCGAAGAAGCCGTAAACCCAGAACGAGTTCATGTCGACCACGGCCATTTTTGCTTCGCCGATGCGCGCGTAATCGCCGCGATGCACATTGAGGTTGGTCACGTAACCGTCCACCGCTGCGCGGACTTCAGTGCGTTTGAGGTTCAGTTCGGCGGCTTCGAGCTGCGCCTGAGCGTGCTGATAATCGGCCAGGGCCGAGTCGGCGATGTTGCTGGCGTCGTCGCGGTTTTCCCTGGAGATCACCAGGTTGTCCATGTCGGCGCGGCGGTGGGCGTTGACCTTGCGCATCTCCCACGTCGACTTGCGCGAGGCCACCAGCGACTGTGCCTGTTTGACCGCGATGCGGTAGTGCTCGGGGTCGATCCGCATCAGCAAATCGCCCTTCTTCACCTGTTGATTGTCGCGCACCGGCACGTCCACCACTTCCCCGGTGACGTCGGCGGCGACGTTGATAATGTCGGCGCGCACCCGGCCGTCGCGGGTCCACGGCGTGTCCATGTAATGCACCCACAGGGTCCGGCCGATCCACATCGCAAGGGCCAGCACCAACAGGGTGGCGAGCAGGCTGAAAAGCTTTTTCATCAGGGTGTTCTCAACGATAAACAGTCAGTGCCAGGGCGCCGAACAGACAGGTAAACAGACTCAGGCGCAGCAGCGCCGGGTGCCAGAAGAAGCGGTACAGATCGAACCCGGACAGGAACCGGTCGAGTGCCCAGGCCAGCGCGGCAGCGATGAAAAACATCAGGGTCATGGTCGGCATGTACACGCCGTGGAAGGCGATTTCACGCGGCATGTTGAAGTCCTTTTGTATAAGCAGAGAGCGGTGATTGCGGGTCCAGCAACGAAGTGCGGATGAAGTGCAGGTAGCTCTCCACCCGACGCAAGGCCGAGGTGTCGAAGTGCGGCGCGAAAGGTTCGTCGGTGGCTTGCACGCGGCTGATCGCGTGATCGACAGCGATCAGGCCGCGCTCCAGATTGCTCTGGCTCGGTTGCAGAAACAGCCGCACCAGCGAGCGGCCCATCACCCGGATCGCCTGACGCCACGGTTGGGATTCGGCGTACGCCGGATGCACCGGCAGGATCGCCTGTTCCTTGCGTAACTCGATGATCGCGTGGCCGACTTCCAGCACCACGAACATCCAGCGCAGCAAGTCCCGTTGCACCTGCGGCTGCCCTGCCGCGAGACCGTAGGCCTGATGCAGCAGGTCGCGGGTGCTGCTTTCGAAACTCGACGCCAGACCCTTGAGTTTTCCGCTGATGGCGTACACCACTTGCCCGCGCAAATCCTGTTCCAGCCGACGCCACAACCAGCGGCTGTTCGGCGGCAGGATGATCGCCCCGGCCGCTGCGCACACCAGCATGCCGAGCACCATGGCGATGTAGTCGTTGATGAAGGCGTATGGGTTGTAAACGGTGAGGTTGTCCGGCACCGAACCGGTGCTGAAGAAGATCAGCAAACCGAGACCGACACCGGCGTATTGCGGCCGCGAAGTGAGGAACGAACCGAGTACGATCACCGGTGCGAGCATCACGCAGAGCAACGGAAAACCGTCGATCCACGGGAAGATGAAAAACATCTCGACGAAGCCGATCAGCGCCCCGAGGAACGTCCCGCAAGCCATCTGAAACGCCATGCGTTTGGGGTTCGGTGTTGCCGCTGAAAGGCCCACGGTCGCGGCGGCAATCAGCGTCATCGTCGCCCCGCTCGGCCACGCCGTGGCGACCCAGTAACTGCCCAACACCACCAGAATGAATGCCGCGCGAAGCCCCGAGGCGGCCGACGCCATCCAGTTGGTTTGCGGGGTGAACGGCTCATCCCATTGCTCGCGCGCATGGCTGTGATCGGCCAGCGACGCGTGGGTCTGCGCATAACTGTGCAAGTCGTCAACGAAGCGATAGAGCAACTCGTATGCGGTATGAAAATCCAGCTGCTCGGCGTCGCTCGGGTCGCTCTCCTGAAAAACCGCTCGCAAGCTGCGAACGCGTACCGGCAAACCTTCTTTATAGGCGCTCAGCGCGATGACCAGACGGCCCGCATCGGCGTTGGTCAGGGCGCGGCCGCTGAAGCCATCGAGCAGTTCGGCGAGATCCTGCAAACCCGGTTTGATTGCCGCGACCACGTGATCGGCGCCGCTGCTGCGCAAGCGTTCGAGCAACTGGTGCAAGGCGTTGAAACGGGTGGTGATGCCCATGAATTCGCTGTTCAAGCGGCTGAGCCGACCATTACGCCGACGCATGTGCGGGTCTTCAAACACTGTGACGCTGCGCAACCCTTCCAGCCCCACGGCCTCAGCAATGAAGCGCACATTGCTCGCCTCGAAAGCCTCCCGTTTGCTGCGACCGCGCAAGCCATCCGTGACGAATAGCGCGAACACGCCGAAGCGCTGATACAAGGCGTTGCGCATGGCGGCGCTGGCGGATTGCGGCAGGATCGCGGCGCTGACCAGCGTGGAGCAAATGATCCCCAGGGAGATTTCCAGCACCCGCCAGACCGCCGCCATAAACGCGCCGTCCGGGTGCGCCAGTGCGGGCAAACCAACCATCGCGGCGGTGTACCCGGCGAGCACGAATCCATAGGCGCGGAAGTTGCGATAGCGCGCCGCGCCAGCCGAGCAAATACCCACCCAGATCGCCAGCGAACCGAGGAATAGTTCGGTGTTCTGCGCAAACAAGGCAATCAACGCGACCATTACCGCCGAGCCGGCCAATGTCCCAAGAAAGCGATAGAAACTCTTGGCCAGCACGTGGCCGCTTTGCGGTTGCATGACGATGAACACGGTGATCATCGCCGTGCGCGGCTGCGGCAACTCCAGGCGCATGGCCAGCCACAGGGTCAGAAACGCCGCGAACAAAACCTTGAAAATGTAAACCCAGGTCACGCCATCGCTACGCGCCCAGTCGAAGAACCCCCGGCGCCATTCAAGGGAATACAGCCAGCGCAAAGGTGCGGGCAAGGGAGTCATGGAATCCTGCTCAATGAGGAAAGACTTGGAACAACCGAAACCCTGTGGCGAGCGAGCTTGCTCGCGCTGGGCTGCGTAGCGGCCCCCAAAACTCTGGCAACCATTGCTGATTTTGTGAGTGCTGCGCACTCAAGCGGGAGCAAGCTCCCTCGCCACAAATACGGGTGTGCCTGATACGTCGTGTTCAATTCGAGAGACTCTCAAGCAGGGCCGGGGTTTTCGGTGCCGCGGTCTGGCTGTCTTTCGGCGCATCGTCACCCGCGCCCAACCCACCGCCGAGCGCCGTCACCAGTTCAGCGTGAGCACTGAGGCGTGCGGCCTGAACCTGCTGCTGAACCTGCTGCTGTTTGAACAACAACGTCTGGGCGTTGAGCACGTTGAGGTAATCGGTGAGGCCGCGCTGGTAGGCGATCATCGCGATGTCGTAAGTCTTCTGGGCGGTGGTCACCGACTCGGCGGCGAAGGTTTGCTGCTTGTCCATGGATTCGCGGCGGATCAACTGGTCGGAGATGTTTTTCAGCGCGTTGACCAGCGTCTGGTTGTACTTGGCTACGGCGATGTCGTAACCGGCCGAGGCTTCGCCCAGCTCCGAGCGCAAACGACCGCCGTCGAAGATCGGCAACGAGATGGCCGGGCCGACGCTGTAGTTGAGCTTCTTGCCGGTCAAAAACTCCAGCGCCCCGCCGCCGGTGGCCATGTAGCCGAGGCTGCCGACCAGATCGACGTTAGGGTAGAACCCGGCATGGGCGACATCAATGCCCCGTGCCTGAGCCGCCACTTGCCAGCGACTGGCGACTACGTCCGGGCGTTGGCCGAGCAGTTGCGCGGGCAAGGTCGATGGCAACTTCAGTGCCGCGCCCAACGACAGCGTTGGCCGCTGCAACTGCGCGCCCTCCCCCGGACCTTTGCCGGCCAACGCGGCGAGTTGATTGCGGCTCAGGGCGATTTCTTCGTCCAGTGCATCGATCTGGCGGTGAGTTTCCGGCAGCGGCGTTTCAGCCTGGCTGACTTCGAAATGGGTGCCGATGCCACCGTTCAGGCGCTTCTGCGCGAGGTCGAGAATTTGCTGCTGCTGTTTCAGGGTCGCCGCGACGATGTCCCGTTGCGCGTAATGCAACGACAGTTCGATGTAGGCGCGCACGATGTTGTTCTGCAATTCGAGCTGGGCCAGCCGTGCTTCGGCGGCCGTCATGTGAGCCATGTCCACGGCGCGCTCAGTGGCGTTGCTTTCGCGGCCCCAAAGGTCGAGGGCGTAGCTGAAGCCCAGCGCGGCGTTGTTGTCCCAGGTGGTGGTGTTCGCCAACTCGCCCGGCCCGTAGAACTGATCGGTGGGCCAGTTGTGGCGTTTGAGGGTGGATTCACCATTGATCTGCAGCGACTCGGCGGACTCGGCGATCCCGGCCATGGATTTGGCCTGACGCACTCGCGCCGCCGCCATGGCCATGGTCGGGCTGCCTTGCAGGGCGAGGTCGATCCAGCGGTTCAATTGCGGGTCGCCATAGGCCTGCCACCATTGGGCGGTGGGCCAGTGAGCGTCCTGTGCAGCGTTCTGAATGGCTTCGTCGGTGGCCAGTGAATTGGCTTCGAGTGCCTTGCCCTGCGGGGCAATACCTCCGGTACCGATGCAGCCGCTGATTGCCAGGGTTAAAGCCAAAACACTGAACGTCTGAAGCGCTCTGTTGATGCGACGCGGCACTGCTGCGATTTCCTGAGGTGGGGAGTTGTTCCTGAGGTGCGCAATTCTAGGGGTCGGCTTTGTTGGCGATAAGCTGGGAATCCTGTGAATCTTTGTTACCGTTAACGCGATAATCCCTTGGTCGGGGTCTCAGCCCCCGTAACTTCGTGTCACAATTTGCCATCGCCTCCGAGAGCACCCCATGGACACTTTGCAAAACATGCGCGCCTTCAGTTACGTGGCCGAGGCCGGCAGCTTCACCGCCGCCGCCGTGCAACTCGACACCACCACGGCCAACGTTTCGCGCGCGGTCTCCAACCTGGAAGCCCACCTGCAAACCCGCCTGCTCAACCGCACCACCCGACGCATCGCCCTGACCGAAGCCGGCAAGCGCTATCTATTGCGCTGCGAGCAGATCCTGGCCTACGTCGAAGAAGCCGAAGCCGAAGCCAGCGACGCCCACGCCCGCCCGGCCGGGCAGCTCAAGGTGCACACCATGACCGGCATCGGTCAGCACTTTGTCATCGACGCCATCGCCCGCTACCGCAAAACCCACCCCGACGTCACCTTCGACCTGACCATGGCCAACCGCGTGCCGGACCTGCTCGATGAGGGTTACGACGTGTCCATCGTGCTGGCCAGCGAACTGCCGGACTCGGGCTTCGTCTCCCAGCGTTTAGGCATCACCTACAGCATCGTTTGCGCCTCGCCGGCCTATGTGAAAGCCAACGGCTGCGCGCAGAAGCCCAGCGATTTGCTGAACCACGCGTGCCTGCGTTTGGTAAGCCCGGTGATTCCGCTGGAAAAGTGGACCTTCGACGGGCCTGAAGGCCAGGAAATGGTGACCATTAATAGCTCACCGTTTCTGGTGAACTCCGCCGATGCGATGAAAACAGCGATCACCAGCGGCATGGGGGTAGGCGTGTTGCCGGTGTATGCAGCGATTGAAGGGTTGCGCAACGGGACACTGGTGCGGGTGATGCCGAACTACCGGTCGCAGGAATTGAATCTGTATGCGATCTATCCATCGCGGCAGTATCTGGATGCGAAGATCAAGACGTGGGTCGAGTATTTGCGCGGGTCGTTGCCGGAGATATTGGCGGCGCATCAGGCGGAATTGGTGGCTTATGAATTGAGTGGGAGTTTGGGTGGGGTTCGGGTGGCGAACTAAACATTCAACATTGATGGCGAAAAACACTCCGCCATCGTCGGAACGCCGCCCGGAGCAAGCTCCTCCCACAATGGATCGGCGTACACCTTTCGCTCCTCACCACTCAACAGGCCGAGCGTTAGCTCGCCTGCAGCTTGTGATCTTGATCCACCCGCCCCGTCGGGAGGCTGAGTGGAGGTGTGCATCCGGGGAGTGGCGCGCAGCGCCGTTCGACGCAGTCGAACACGCTGCATGTAGGTCGTCGCGAAGCAGACCGGAGGGCAGTGTCCCCGGATGGATACCGGAGCGAAGGAACGCCGAGCCTAAGCGAGGGGCCGGACGCTTGGGGCGAGCCTTTTTGGGTACTTTTTTGGCGTTTGAAAAAAGTGCCTCGCCGTAAGGGCGAAACCGCCAGCCGCCGTTACCGCAGAAACGGATATGTACCCGGTCAACCACCAACATGGTCGGCCCAAAGGCCGCCAAGGACAAAAGAGCCCAACGGCCTCGCCCAAATCCAAAGAAGAATGTTAGCGTGCTTGGCATTCACCTGCGCCGAGAGCCCTCAACCCATGAAAAAGACCGTCCTCGCCTTCAGCCGCGTCACTCCTGAAATGATCGAACGCCTGCAACAAGACTTCGACGTCATCGTCCCGAACCCGAAAAACGGCGACATCAACGCCCAATTCAACGAAGCCCTCCCCCACGCCCACGGCCTCATCGGTGTCGGTCGCAAACTCGGTCGCACACAGTTGGAAAACGCCGCCAAACTGGAAGTCGTCTCCAGCGTCTCGGTCGGCTACGACAACTACGACGTCGCCTACTTCAACGAACGCGGGATCATGCTCACCAACACCCCCGACGTCCTCACCGAAAGCACCGCCGACCTGGCCTTCGCCCTGCTGATGAGCAGCGCCCGCCGCGTCGCCGAACTGGACGCCTGGACCAAAGCCGGCCAATGGCAAGCCACCGTCGGCGCGCCATTGTTCGGCTGCGATGTACACGGCAAGACCCTGGGCATCGTCGGCATGGGCAACATCGGCGCGGCCATCGCCCGACGTGGCCGACTGGGCTTCAACATGCCGATCCTCTACAGCGGCAACAGCCGCAAGACCGAGCTGGAGCAAGAGCTCGGCGCGCAGTTCCGTAGCCTTGATCAACTGCTGGCCGAAGCCGATTTCGTCTGCCTGGTGGTGCCGCTCAGCGAAAAAACCAGACACCTGATCAGCCATCGCGAACTGGCGTTGATGAAACCGAGCGCAATTCTGGTGAACATTTCCCGCGGCCCGGTGGTGGACGAACCCGCCTTGATCGAGGCCCTGCAAAACAACCGGATTCGCGGCGCCGGGCTGGACGTTTATGAGAAAGAACCGCTGGCCGAGTCCCCCCTGTTCCAACTGAAAAACGCGGTGACATTGCCGCACATCGGCTCGGCGACTCATGAAACCCGCGAAGCCATGGCCAACCGTGCCCTGGCGAACTTGCGCAGCGCTTTGCTGGGAGAGCGACCGCAAGATCTGGTGAATCCACAGGTCTGGAAAGGCTAACTAAAACGGGCAGGTGTTTAACCGCCTGCCCATGACCTACACACCTTGCAATTCAGTTAACCGCTAAAAAAAAGATACTCACTATAGACTCCCCACTACTTAGTCTAACTTACGGACCTTAGTTATGGAGAGTACCTACATTGAACCACCTTACGACCGACAAACTGATTAGATACAGCAAAGTAGCACTAATGGCCTATATAAGCTTCTTTGGCTTGATGGTGATGTTCAGCAACTTCACCGACTACGCATCCAATTACGAATACGTCGGCCACATTCTCAGCATGGACACCACCCGAGAAAACCTGAACCTGAGCTACAGAGCAATCACTTCGCCCATGCTCCATCACCGTATTTATTGGTTAATTATAACTTTGGAAGTTGTTTACACGGCTTTCTGCTTGCTGGGCACCTACCATCTTTATCGAAACATCAATACACCTGCAGCCGTTTTTCATGAAGCGAAGAAGTTTTCGATCGTCGGACTATTGATTGGCATTTTTGTCTATTACATCTGCTTGCAAGTGATCGGCACCGAATGGTTCAACATGGATGAATCTGCAATCTGGAACGCCAAGGATTGGGCTCGGCACATCGTGGACTTCATGTTTCCACTGCTGATTTACATCACCCTCAAAATCGAACGCTAAAGTTTCAGCGCTCGATCACCCAGACCTTCACGCCAGCTTGCCGTTCCCCTGCACAATCGGTGCCTTGGGCTTACGAAACACCAACACATTGCCCAGCATCACCAGTACCAACCCCATCAATGCAGGCGTGGTCCATTGGTAGCCTTCGGCAAACGCCGACACGTTCAGCGCCACGACGGGGAACAGTACGGTGCAATAGGCTGCGCGCTCTGGCCCCATCCGCCCGACCAACGTCAAGTAGGCTGTGAAACCGATCACCGAACCCGGAATCACCAGGTACAACAGCGAGCCGATGTAGCGCGCGTTCCATTCCATGTCGAATGGAATGCCTTTAACCAGGCACCACGCCGATAGCATGGCCGCGCCATAGGCCATGCCCCAGGCGTTGGTGGTCAGCGGTTTCAGTCCCGCCTTCTGCTGCAAACTCGACAGCATATTACCGGCCGAGAAGCACAGGGTGCCGAGCAACGCCAGGCCCAACCCGAGCAAGGTTTGCGGGCTCGCGGTGTGGCCCGCCACCTCAGGCCAGAACAACAGGCCAAGCCCAAGCAGCCCCAGTGCACCGCCCATCAGCACATTGCGAGCAACTTTCTGGCCGAAGAACACGCGTGCATTGAGCGCGTTCCACAACGTGGCGGTGGAAAACACCACCGCGACCAGACCGCTGGGGATCCACTGGCTGGCAGTCAGGAAGCACATGAAGTTGATGCAGAACAGGCACAGCCCCTGCGCCAGGCATATCAGATGCCCGCGGCGGTTCATCACTTGCAGGCGGCGACTCAGCAGCAGCATGACGAACAGCACCAATGCCGCGAGGCCGAAGCGATAGACGATCGACACCGGAATCGCCACCACACCCAGTTGCCATTTCAAGGCAATCCAGGTGGTGCCCCAGATCAGCACAGTCAGCAGATACAACGAAAGGTTCATGGCAAAGACTCCTCAATAGGGGCTTAGTGTCCTGCGCCAAGCCTCGTCGCACTTGCATAAACTTGCGCTTTTGTCGGGCCACAGGCTGGCAGCCGAACGGCTACGGAGTAGGATGCAAGGCGTTGGAGAGAAGCCATCATGCCCGCACTGGAAACCCTGCAAGTCTTTCAAGCCCTCAACCGCTCGCCCAATGCTCGCCTCGAGCACAGCGCCGAGCTCGGTGACGGCATGGCTGCAGCCTTGTGGAGCAACCATCACGACGCCCAGGATTACGAAGCGCCGAGCCATCACACCCTGTCCTGCTACATCGCCGGCGGCACCGGGACCTTTCGCCGCGACCAGCCCGGCACCAAGGGCGGCCCGGACAAGCTGTGCATCCTGCCGGCCGAGCATCAATCGGGTTGGGTGATCAACGGCGACATTCGTCTGGCCCACGTGTATTTCAGTCCCGAACAATTCGCCCTCGGCTGCGTCACGCTGCTGGACCGCGAACCTCGCGAACTGCAGCTGCGCGAAGCCACCTTTCTGGACGACCCGGCACAAGCCCGGCGCTTTCGGCAAATGCTCACACTCAACTGGGACGAACCCGGCGAACGCGTGCTCACCAGCAGCCTGGCCCATGAAATGCTCAGCCACGTTTTACTCGGTCAGGTCGGGATGCGTGAGGGGTTGCGGCTCAAGGGTGGATTGGCTGCGCATCAGCGGCGGCAGTTGGTGGAGTTCATCGACACTCAGTTGGCCGAGGCCATCAGTCTCGGGCAGTTGGCTGCGTTATGTGCGCTATCCGAATACCACTTTGCGCGAATGTTTCGCGAGAGCTTTGGGTTGCCACCGCATCAGTATGTGCTGTCGCGGCGACTGAGCCGGGCGCGTGAGTTGTTGCGTTCGACGTCGCAGCCGTTGGGGGAGATTGCGTTGGCGTGCGGATTTGCCAGTGCCAGTCATTTCACCAATCGGTTTCGTCAGGCATTGGGTGGAACGCCCGGCGAGTATCGCCAGGCGTTTTTGCGGTAGGTTTCTATGGTGGTGGGGTGTCATTTAGATCCACCCCTCACCCTAACCCTCTCCCCAAGGGGTAGAGGGGACTGACCGAGGTGTTCTTAGAGCTACATCGACCTGAAAGATCAAGTCGAACTCAGGCTTCGAAAAGCTTGGAGATCGGCTCCCTTTCCCCCTCTCCCCCGTGGGGAGAGGGCTGGGGTGAGGGGTCGATCTTCAACTCTTCCTAGAACTCCAAAGTGCTCGACAACGACACCTGCCGCGAATCGCCCATCGACACAAAGAACCGACTCGCCGCCGAGGTGTAGTAGGTGCGGTCAAACAGGTTCTTCACGTTGAGCTGGAACTTGACCTTCTGCCCTTCGACTTTGGTGTCGTACGTGGCGAACGCATCGGCCACGGTGTAGCTCGGCAGGTCGAAATCGTTCACGGCGTTACCCGCTCGCTCACCGACATATCGCGCCCCCGCGCCAACCCGTAGCTGATCGCCACCAACGATAGTGCCAAAGTCATAAACCGCCGACAGCGAACCACTATTCTTCGCGACGTTTTGCAGCTTTTTGCCTTTGTAGGTCGGGTCTTCCGTGACTTCGGCATCGGTGTAGGCATAGCTGCCGATCAGGCTCCAGCGATCACTCAACTGACCGCTCAGGTCCACTTCCAGACCACGGGAACGCACTTCACCGGCGGCGCTGTAGATCGTCACCGGACCTTCGGAGTTGGCCACCAGCACGTTGCGTTTCTTGATGTCGAACAGCGCGACATTACCGGTGACGCGGCCCGGCATGTCGAGCCTGGCGCCGATTTCCCAGGACTTGGCTTCTTCCGGCGCGATGCTGCCGTCCAGCACAGTGCTGCTGCCGCTCAACGGCGCGATGGTCGAGTTGGGTTTGAAGGATTCGGTGTAGCTGCCGTAGAACGACAGTTCATCGGTGTAGCGATACACCAGACCGGCGCGAGGCACCCATTTCTGGCCGTTTCCGTCGGTGTTGGCCTGGAACGGCACGCCTTTGCCGGCGTACTGGTCGTATTCCTGAAAGCGCGCGCCAGCGACGAAAATCCATTTATCGGTCAGGTGAATCGAGTCCTGGAGGAAGATCGAATCGCTGCGCAGTTCATCAGTCTGCGCACTGTCGGCCGGGCTGACCGTGGTGCCGGAGACTTCGCGGCCGTAAACCGGGTTGACATAACTGAAGGTGCTCAGGCTTTTCTGACGGATCAGGTCTTCGCGGTAGATCTTGCGGTATTCATCATCGACGCCGAACACCAGGTCATGTTTCATCCCCGCGAGCTGGACATTGCCTTCAAGGCTGGCGGTGGTGAAGCGGTCGGTGCTGATCGCGTTCTGGGTGCCGTCCATGCTGCGAGTCAACGTGCCTTTCTTGGTGTCGATGGCGGTGATGCGCACCTGGCTGGCGTCGTAGGTTTCGCGGTTCCAGCTGTAGCCGAAGTGGGCTTTCCAATTGTCGTTGAGCTCGTGATCGGCCTCGAAGTGATAGAGGTCCGAGCGGCCTTCCATATTGTTGAAGGGCTCGTCGAGGCGACGCTCGCGGGAGATGTCCAGCGGATGGTTGTCACGCGGGTCGATCACCGTGCCGCGATCGAACGGGGTCAGAAACTCGCGGTGTTCGTAGGCGAACAACAGCTTGGTGCTTTCGCCGAACCAGGCCAGTGACGGTGCTACCAATGTCTCGCGGTGAGTACCGAAGTTGCGCCAGTAATCTTCGTCTTCGTGATCCAGGACCATGCGGTAGGCCAACCCGGAATCACCCAACGCGCCGGTGCTGTCGAGACCGCCACCGCTGCCGTTTTTGCCGTTGCCATAGGTCGAGCCGCGCAGGGTCAACGCGTTGTACTGCTCAAGCTCAGGCTTTTTGCTGACCATGTTCACCACGCCGCCCGGGTCCTGGATGCCGTAAAGCAAGGAGGCTGGGCCCTTGAGCACTTCGACCCGGTCCACGGTCGCATTCATGCCACGGCCCTGCACGATCGGCATGCCGTCGCGCATGATCGAGCCGTTGCGGTTGTCGCCGAAACCGCGAGTCATCACCGAGTCCTGAGTGCTCGCCAGTGTGTTGCCCTGGGTGATGCCGCTGACGTTGGCCAGCGCGTCATCCAGATTGCGCGGCGCCTGATCGCGAATGACCTGTGCCGGAACCACGTTGACGGTCTGGGGAATTTCCTGGAGCAAGGCCGATGAGCGCATCACCGAACTGGTGGGCGGTGGCTGATAGCTCATGGATTGATCGGCCACCGAGGTGATGGTGGTCGCGCCCAGGTTCAAGGCGCCATCGGTAGGCAACGGCTCCAGCACCAACGTGTGGCCGTCGGTGCGGCGGAAGGTAAAACCCGAACCGCTGAGCAAACGCTGCATCGCCTGCTCGGCACTCATCTGGCCGCTGAGCGCTGGAGCGTTGATGCCGTAAGGCGCCTCATCGGTGTAGACCACGCTGATGCCGGTGATCCGGCTGAAGTCGCTCAAGGCCTGGGGCAGCGGTTTGGCGGCCATTGCGAAGCTGAACTGCGCATTCTGTCGGGCACTGCCGGCCTCAGCCGCCACCGCCACACTCAACGGCAACAATGCCAACGCCGAAAAGCTCAAGGCACATGTACCCAACCATTGTTTGACCGAACCCGATTTCGCCCTGGACTTCATTGCTCATGACCTGTGTAGAACCGCTACGGATGCGAATGACTCGCAGTTTCAGTCACTACACGGATGGCATCGGGGTTTACCTCACCAGAAAGTTGAAAATATTTTTCTCGGGAGTTCAGTAGTGTTTGATCTGACGCCTTCGCGAGCAAGCCCGCTCCCACAGGGGGAATGCATTTCAAATGTGGGAGCGGGCTTGCTCGCGAAGAGGCCAACAGCCTCAGCGCAAAATAATCAGATGCCCCAGAACTTTGTGTTGCTCAAACCCCAACCCCCCTTGCAACGAACTCAACACCGCTTGCGGATCCTTGCTCGGAAAGCTGCCACTGACCCGCCGCGCCGCCAGTTCATCGTTGAGCAGCACAATCCGTCCCGGGTAATAACGTCCCAAGTCTTGCACCACGTCGGCGAGTGTCGCCTTGTAGTAATTGAGCCAACCCTGACGCCATGCCAACTGCGCTTCGCTGTCGACCGCGTGGAGTTTTTCCGCCGAACCCTCGCCATAGGCCACCTGCTGGCCAGCGGTGAGGATTTGTTGTGGGGCGTGCTTGTCCGCCGTCACACCAACCCGCCCGGACAACACCGTGACCTGCGCACCGTGCGGTTGCAGACGCACTTCGAACTGAGTCCCCAGCACCCGCGCCTGACCCTTTTCAGCGTCCACCACAAACGGATCGCCGGTGTGGGTCACGCTGAAAAATCCGGCGCCGCGCCGCAGCTGAACGTGCCGCTCGCCACGACTGAAATCCACCGCAATCGCGCTGTCAGCATCCAGCGTGACTTGCGACTGATCCGCCAGCGTGACAGTGCGAATCTCACCCGGTGCCGACACATAATCCGCGCCCAGATCATCGACCCAGCGCGACGGTTGCCAGCCAGCGCCGAAGCCGATCATCAGCAGCAGGCACGCCGCCATTGCCAACGCCCCGGACCAACGTCGAACGCTGGTACGGCGCGAGCGATTCATGGCGTTGAGGTAACCCTGCAAGGCAAACGCGTCTTCATCGGCCAACGTTCGGGCCGGTGTTTCGGTCAACTCCCACACCACTTGCGCCTGGGCGTAAGCCTCGGCATGGGCCGGGTCGGCCTGTAACCAATGGCTAAAGGTGGCCTGATCGCCGCTGCTGGGCTGGTCATGCAACAGACTCAGCCAGGCGAAGGCCGCCTGCTCCTGAGCGGGCGTCGGGGTGACGCGTTCGGTGTTGTTCACAGTGCTTTCCCTGGCGTGCGCGGTTCGGGTTCCCGCAGGCTGGCCTTGCAAGCCTCGAGGGCGCGCATCATATGTTTTTCCACGGCGCTTTGGGACAAACCCATGGCCTTCGCAATCTCGGCGTATTTGCGCCCGTGAATACGGTTGAGCAAAAAGATCTGCCGCGTGCGCTCAGGCAGCGCGCGCAACGCCGCGTCGACGTAACGCAAGTCGTTGCCCGCCTCCAACGCCGCTTGCGGTTCGCTGCCGTGGCTGTCGGGTTGATCCGGCATCCAGCCCTCGTTGACCCGCACCCTCGTGCCTTCGCTGCGCAAATGGTCGATGGCGATGTTGCCGGCGCAGCGCAACAGGTAAGTGCTGAGCTCTTCGACCTGCACCAGCGGCCGACGCCAGAAGCGCAGGAACAAGTCCTGCACCAGGTCCGCGGCCGTCGCCCGACAACCGACACGACGGCTCACCAGCGCTTCCATTTGCGAACGCTGGGAAAGGAACACCTGCAGGAAATGCGCACGCGCACCGCGATGTTCGTCGTCATGGGATTCCGGGGGGCTGGTGATCATCAGGTCAGCCCTGCGCAAACGCGGCAACGGGGCTGGCGAGCACGCTCAACCCGGCCAACACCAAGGCCAGGCGCGGGCGATACGGCATCAACAACACCAGCACCAGAGCGCTGAGCATCAACACCGCAAACCACTCCACCAATCCAAGGCCCCAACCCGTCGACGACACCGCAGCCCACAGCGATAACGCCAGCAACAGCCAGCCACCCAGTTTCATCCCCTGGCGGCGACGGGCCGAGGGCTTGCGCCCCAACAGTTCGGCGTGATGCCGATCCATGGATAAACACAGCGCGGTGAAACCGCCGTAGCACAGCAACAAGGCCAGGAACATTCAGTGCGCCTCTTGCTCAAGCATTATCGATTTCGCCCGCGGTCGGGTGACGGTTCCAGCCTGCCCCGCGCGCTGCATTTTCCACGCAGCCCACGCGAAAAACAGACCACTGACCAGGCACATCAAATCGAAACCGGCCATGGCCCAATCGCCCTGCATCAGGCTGACGCCCAAGTGATAAGACGTGGTCAGCGCGTTCAGCAGCGGCACCGCACAGAACAGCAATGCCGCCAGCGCCAACTGTTCGACCCACGCGGCGCGACCACGGCGCACCATGGCGTGCAACACACTCAAGCCCCAGACGATGAAGAAGCCGTTCACTTCCCAATCCGCCCGCCCGGCCATGCCGACCGGCAACAATCGATTGGCCCAGAAGAACCCCGCCACCGCGACCATCAACCCCGACATGCTGGCGATGTTCAGGACTTCCACCAGTCGCAACTCAAACGGCATCACACCGCTCTTCGCATGTTTGAGCTGACGCTTGCCGAGCCAGATCACCAGCCCGGTACCGATCATTGCGGTGCCCGCCAAACCACAAATGAAGTACAGCCAGCGCAACACCGGACCGGCGAAATGGCCCATGTGCAAGCCGTAGAAACTGCCGGCAATCGCCATTGGCAATGCTTGCTTCGGCGTTGCGCTGAGTAGCTGCCCGGTCACTCCGTTGAATGTCACCGCACTGCCAAAGTCGTGGACCACTCGGTCGACGCCGTCACGCGCAAGAATGACCGAGGCATTCAAATCGCCCGGATTGTTGACCGTCAACCGCCCGACCCGTCCGCCCGACCATTGCTCGCTGGCCCGTTCCAGCAGCGGTGCCAACGGTGCCAACTGGCCCGGTTTGCCTGCGATATCAGGCGTATTGGATGCCGGAAACACCTCATCGTAAAACGTATCGAAGTCACTGCCATAAGAGGCGACGATGCTCGCCGGCATCACCATCGACATGAAAATCACCAGGCTGCTGTAAGTGATCATCAGATGAAACGGCAACACCAGAACGCCCACCGCGTTATGCCCGTCGAGCCAGGAACGCTGGCCCTTGCGCGGGCGGAAGGTGAAGAAGTCCTTGAAGATTTTCTTGTGGGTGATGATCCCGCTGATCAGCGCGACGAACATCACCATCGCTGCGATCGTCGACAGCCAGCGCCCCCACGGATAGGGCATCTGCAACTGAAAGTGGAAGCGGTAAAAGAACTCGCCACCGCGTGTGTCCCGGCCGTGCACTTCTGCGCCGGTTTGCGGATCGAGGAGTTTTTCGCTGAATTGACCGCGCGTGCCGGGCTTGGCCGGTGCTTGCTGCCACCTCACCGACAGACCCGGTTCGCGAGCATCCGGTAAATCGATGAGCCATCGCGAGGCACCCGCGGCGTGCTGCTCAAGGTAGTGCTGGGCCAGGGTCAGACTGGCTTCGGAGGACACTGCACGGGCGGGAATTTCCGGCTGCATCCAGTGGCTGATCTCATCCTTGAAATAGGCGAGCGTGCCGGTCAGGAAAATCGCGAACAGCAGCCAGCCGAAGATCAACCCGGCCCAAGTGTGCAGCCAGGCCATGGCCTGTCGAAAGCCCTCTTTCATGAGTAGCCCATCCAGTACGCCAGCCCCGACACCGCCGCCAACACCACGCTCGGCGCAATCAATCCGAACCAGGCTTGCCACGCACTGCGACAGGCAAAGCACCAGAGTACGGCGACCAGATAGACCAGAAACGAGGTCATCATCCCGGTGACCACCGCTTCGCCGCGAGCCATGGGCAGCCACATCGTCAGGCTGACACTGGCCAATGCCGCGACGAGGTAACCCCCCAGCACAGCGGCCAGCACTCGGGAAGTGACGGCCAGTCGGTAGGAAACGGGGAGCGCGGTGATTTTGCCTTTCATGTTTCGACCTTGAAACGGGTGAGGCCTCGTGAACGTCACGGGACCAACAAGGCCGCAATATTAATGATAAATATTCTCATATGCAAAAGAGTCCGATGAGATCGTCGATGCAGTCGATTGCCGGATACGGGTACCCACCACTACAATGCGAACAATTCTTGTTCTCTAACGCATCCGAATACGCTCGGAGTGGTCCCGTTGCAGCCAGCCAATACCGTCGAAGTCCTCTATCACGCCCATCACAACTGGCTCACCGGTTGGTTGCGGCGCAAGCTCGGCTGCCCGGACAACGCCGCGGACTTGGCCCAGGACACCTTCATGCGGGTGCTGACTGCACGGGAAACACCGCAGATCATCGAACCGCGAGCGTTCCTCACCACCATCGCCAAGCACGTGCTGTTCAACCATTACCGCCGTCAGGATCTGGAACGTGCCTACCTCGATGCTCTGGCGCAAATGCCGGAAGTCGTGGCGCCGTCAGAGGAAGAACGGGCAATCATCCTGCAAACCCTGATGGAGTTGGATCAGTTGCTCGATGGCCTGCCGCGCCTGGTCAAGCGCGCGTTTCTGCTGGCGCAGGTCGATGGCCTGACTTATCCACAGATCGCCGCCGAGTTGGGCATTTCCATCGCCACGGTCAAACGTCACCTGAACAAAGCGGCCATGCGCTGCTACTTCGCCCTATGAACAACTCAATAAACTCTCCACCGGACTTTTCATCCCAAGTCGCCGAACAGGCTGTGCATTGGTTGATGGAAATGCAGCAAGGGCCGTTGACCCCACGCCAGCAACTCGCCTGGCAGCGATGGCACGATGCGCACAGTGAACATCAACGGGCCTGGGAACATATCCAGCGGGTCAATCAACGCTTGCGTGGTTTGACCTCGCCGCTGGCTCACGCCGCCCTCAACGCGCCGAAATCCGCGAGCCGTCGTCAGGCGCTGAAGCTGCTGCTGATTCTCGGTGCCGGTTGCGCAGTCACGTGGGGAATGCGCGAGCACAACCCACTGACTCCGTTGCTGGCCGATTACCGCAGCCCGGTCGGCCAGCGACGCAAGGTGCCGCTCGGTGATGGCAATCAGTTACAGCTCAATACCGCCAGCGCCGTGGATGTGCGCGTTGAAGGTCAACAACGGCTGATCCGGTTGCTCGAAGGCGAGATGCTGCTCACTGCCGCCCAAGCGTTTGAGGTTCGTACCGCCCAAGGCCTGTTGAAGACTCAAGGCGCGCGTATGAACGTGCGGCAGTTTTCCGATCACACCCAGGTTGCGGTGTTCGAAGGCAGCGTTGAATTGATGCCCGACGATGGTTCACCGCTGATACTGCAAAGCGCCCGACAGTTGAGCTTCGGCGCAAAAGGCATCGCAAACGCTGTGCCGCTGGACGCCAACAGCGGCGCCTGGGTCGACGGCATGCTGGTGGCCGCGCACATGCGCCTCGGCGATTTTCTCGACGAACTCGGTCGCTATCGCCGCGGGCAACTCAATTGCGATGCGAAGGTTGCGGATTTGCTGATCTCCGGGACGTATCCACTGGATGACAGCGAACGGATTCTTGATCTGCTGGAAATCAGCTTGCCGGTGAAAGTGAAGCGCTTTACCCGGTATTGGGTGACGGTTGAGGCGAAGGTTTAAAAGCCGATCTTAAAAAATAAATGAGCCGTTTTTCAGATCTGGCGTGACAGAGAAGGAAAGCCACCTTGATTCCACCTTCTCAGGATCGTCGTCCATGCAACCCACCCGCCTCACTCCACTGGCCCGCACCTTGCGCCAGCTCTTGCTGGGCGCCAGCCTGAGTTTCGGCGCTGTAGCGCTGGCACACGCCGCTGACGCCAAGCCGTATCACATCGCACCGTCCTCGCTGGAAAACGCCCTCAACCAGTTCGGCCGTGAAGCCGGTGTGCTGATTTCCTTTGGCTCGCAAGTTACCAGCGGCGTACAGAGTCGCGGTCTGGAAGGCAACTACACCCCTGAGCTAGGTTTGAACGCCTTGCTCGAAGGCACCGGCCTGCAAGCCCGCGCCGAGGGCAACAACGCCTTCAGCCTGCAACCGGTGGGCGATACCGCGTTGGAACTGGACACGTCCAAAGTCGTCGGCGACTGGCTCGGCGATGCAGCGCCAATCAACGTCTTCGAGCATCCCGGCGCGCGTGACGTGATCCGCCGCGAAGAGTTCGAACGCCAGGGCGCGACTCAGGCCAAGGACGTGCTTAACCGCATCCCCGGCGTGAATGCGCCGGACAACAACGGCACCGGCAGCCATGATATGGCGCTGAACTTTGGCATACGCGGGCTCAATCCGCGGCTGGCTTCGCGCTCGACGGTATTGATGGATGGTATCCCGGTGCCTTTCGCACCTTATGGTCAGCCGCAGTTGTCGTTTGCACCGATCAGCATGGGCAACATGGACGCGGTGGACGTGGTGCGTGGCGGCGGTGCCGTACGTTACGGGCCGCAGAACGTCGGCGGCGTGGTCAACTTCGTGACCCGGGCGATCCCCGATGAGCCGACGGTCAAGGGTGGTTTTCAGACCGAAACCAGCCCTTCCTCCAGCCACGACGGTTTCAAGACCACTGGCAACCTCCTGGCCGGCGGCACTGCCGACAACGGTCTGGGCGGCGCGTTGTTGTATTCCGGCACGCGTGGTGGCGACTGGCGTGAACACAGCGACACCGAGATCGACGATCTGATCCTCAAGGGTAAATACCAGCTCGACGACGCCAACAGCTTCAACGCGATGGCCCAGTATTACGAAGGCAAGGCCGACATGCCCGGCGGCCTGAACGTCGCCGATTACGACGCGAATCCTTACCAGTCGACGCGTCCGAAAGACCAGTTCTGGGGCCGACGGACGATGTTCAACGTCGGCTATCGCTATCAGGAAGATCGCCGGGAATTCACCGCCAACACCTTCTTCACCAAGACATTGCGCAGCGGCTATCTGGATCAGGGCACCTTCCTCTCGCTATCGCCTCGCGAGTATTGGGTGCGCGGCCTGGAAACCCGTTTCGCCCAGGGCTTCGATGTCGGCCCGACCAGCCATGAAGTCGGCGTCGGCTATCGCTACATCAACGAAGCCGGCCACGAATTGCGCTATCGCACGCCGATCACCAGCAACGAATACCCGACCACCAACAGCCGCAACGACCGCGACACCCGTGGCGGCACCGAGGCCAATGCGTTCTTCGTCGACGACCGGATCGACATCGGCAAGTGGACGTTCACCCCGGGCATCCGCTACGAGATGATCAAATCGCAACAAACCAACAACCTGACGAACGTGAAGTACAAGGGCGACTACAACACGGCGTTGCCGGCGTTGAATGTGCTCTATCACGTGACCGACACCTGGAACCTCTACGCCAATACCGAAGGCTCGTTCGGCAGCGTGCAATACAGCCAGATGCCTAATCGGGTGACTAGTGGTGAAGTGAAACCGGAGAAGGCGCGTACCTGGGAACTGGGCACCCGTTATGACAACGGTGCGCTGCGGGCAGAGATCGGCGCGTTCCTGATCAATTTCGACAACCAGTACGAGAGCAACCAGACCAACGACTCGGTGATCGCCCGTGGCGAAACTCGCCATCAAGGTATCGAAACCAGCGTCAACTATGCCCTCGATGACTTGAGCCCTTCATTGGCCGGTTTCGATGTTTATGCCACTTACGCCTATGTGGACGCGACCATCCGCGAAGACGGGCCGAACAAGGGCAATCGTGTGCCCTTCTCCTCGAAACACAAAGGCACGATTGGCGTGGGTTACACCGAAGGCGCGTGGAAGCTGAACCTGGACAGCAGCTATCAGAGCGACCAGTTTGCCGACAACGCCAACACCTCGGCTGAAAGTGCTGATGGCAGCACCGGCAAGATTCCGGGGTACATGCTGTTCAGCAGCCGCGCGGGGTATGACTTCGGGCCGAAGTTATCGGACTTGAATGTGGCGGTGGGGGTGAAGAACATCTTCAACCATCAGTACTTTACCCGCTCGTTTGATGACAACAACAAGGGCAAGTATGTGGGGGAGCCAAGGACGGTTTATGTGCAGACGTCTGTAGCGTTCTGACTTCAGCCCAAACAAAAACGGGCCTGCATGAGCAGACCCGTTTGTCAGTGGTGGAAGGTAAAAACCGAATTAAATATCAACCGTTTTGCGCAGCCTGTTCATTCTCGAGAAACTCGTCTTCCAGCAGCGCATCGGCTGCGACTCTCTCGAATGGCACCACAGCGGCACGAGGTTTGCCCCGCAATTTGCCGAACAGGTGCTCAAGCGCATGTTCAAGTTTTTCGGCCGCACCGTCGATCGCCAGTTCCAGGTTTGCGGCTTTATGAGTGACAGAAATCGGTTGGTGGCCTTTTGGCCGCGCTTCCAGCTGACAGCGCATGTCATGGGGACCGGGCTTGTCGCCGTTCTCGTCCCGCAGATGAACCTCGACGCGTGTCAGGTCCTCTTCATAACGTTCGAGCGTGCTCTCAATGGTAGTACGTACCCACTCCTCCAGTCGGATGCTGCTTTGAATATGGTTATCGCTGTTGACTTGGATTTGCATAGTTCATCCCTTATTTCAGCTAGCTCGCGAGAGGCCCTTCGGCTGGCCCTTGGGCGTCATCACCGTGACCTCTGACTTACACAATCGGTCTGCTCGCAGAACAATTCAACCCCTAAAAAAAGATAAATTTTCATACGCAAAAAAAGCCGGACAAGGAGCAAAAGCGCTGTTAAGGTCGGGAGTTGGGTCGCCGGACTCTTTTGTCACAATTGCTCACATCTGCCGCTCCGCGAGTGGATGCAGGCTTCGAAATATCCCCGCCTCTTCCACCAGCCAGTCATGCACCGCACGCACGCCCGGATGGCTCAACGCCCCTGGCGCATAGAGCAGCACGTAACGCTTGTGATTGGGCACCGCCAGGCCAAACGGTACGATCAACGTCCCCCGCTCCAACTCGTCATTGAGCAACGTTCGCCGCGCAATCGCCACGCCCATTCCGGCAATCGCCGCTTCGATGGTCAGGTGATTGCGATTGAAGGTGTGCCCACGCCGCACGTCCGCGCCCTCGAAACCGATGGCGTTGAGGTAAAACTCCCATTCCGCGTACTCGTAGCTGCCGCGCCAGGCGGTAATGTCGTGCAGCAACGGGAAATGCATCAGATCCGCCGGACCATGTAGCGGCGGCCGGCCGCGCAGCAGGCTTGGGGAACAGACCGGGAATATCTGTTCGTCGAGCAAGGTTGTGGATAACAAGCCGGGATAGCTGCCGTCATTCAGGTCGATGGCCAAATCGAAGTCGCCTTCGTGCAATGGCACGCTGCTGTCCTCGGCCACCAGCCGTAATTGAATGTCCGGAAAGCGCTGCTGCAAACGCGGCAACCTTGGGGTCAACCACTTGCTCAGGAACGATGGAATCGAGCGCACCCGAAGAATCCCACTGATCATTCCGGCGTCCAGTCGTCGCAATTCCGCATCGATGCTGCCGTAAGCCTCGTTGACCGTGATGGCCAGTCGCTGGCCCTCGGCGCTCAGTTCCACACCGCGAGCGCGACGGTGAAAAAGTCGAAACCCCAGTCGCTCTTCCAACTGTCGGATTTGCTGACTGACCGCACCCGGCGTGATGTGCAGTTCTTCGGCGCATCGGGTGAACGACAAGTGCCGCGCGGCACAGGAAAACACGTGCAGCCAGACGTAAGTCTGGGCGTGCAATTGGCGACTCATTGTTTAGTCCCGCTAAAGGCTGTCTTAGGAAGTTTCGTTGGTCACGTAGGACCAAGGTAGGCAGTATCGCCGACATTGCGCTTGTCCTACAAAAATGGCAGCGATTTCTCTTCCATTGCTTGTATAGGCTTTAGCATGGCTATCAGTGTTTTCGATCTCTTCAAAGTCGGCATCGGTCCGTCCAGTTCCCATACCGTCGGCCCGATGCGAGCCGCTGCGACCTTCGCCCAAGCCCTGATTGACCAACACTTGCTGGCCGACGTACGGCGCGTAGAAATCCGACTTTACGGCTCCCTGTCGGCGACCGGCGTCGGTCACGCCACCGACCGCGCCTGCGTCATGGGGCTGATGGGCGAATGGCCGGACAGCATCGATCCCACGTCCATCGACAGTCGAATCCAGACGCTGCGCGAAACCGGCGAACTGTCTCTGGCAGGCAAAACCACCATCGCCTTCAACTGGCAACACGACCTCCTGCTGCTCGACGAGAGCCTGCCCTACCACCCCAATGCGATGTCCCTGACAGCCTTTGGCGAAACCGGTGAGCTGTCGGAGCAAACGTACTACTCGATCGGCGGCGGTTTCATCATCGAAGCGGCCGAAGCCGAGTCCGGCATTGCGCCCACCAGCGATGTGGTGCTGCCGTACGATTTCTCCAGCGCCGCCGAATTGCTCAAGCTCTGCAACCAGCACGGTCTGCGGGTTTCCGAATTGATGATGGCCAATGAATTGGCCTGGCGCAGCGAAGCCGAAATCCGCAATGGCCTGCTGCACATTTGGTCGGTGATGCGCGAATGCGTCGAGCAAGGCCTGCGTCACGAAGGCATCCTGCCCGGCGGTCTGAATGTTCCCCGTCGCGCGGCGAAATTGCACCGCAGCCTGCTGGAAATCGGCAAGCCGAATGTCATCACCTCCACGCTGTCGGCCATGGAGTGGGTCAACCTGTTTGCCCTCGCCGTGAACGAAGAAAACGCAGCCGGCGGGCGCATGGTCACGGCGCCGACCAACGGTGCGGCGGGGATCATTCCGGCGGTGCTGCACTACTACATGAAATTCAACCCGGACGCGTCGGACGATGACGTGGTGGCGTTCTTTTTGGGCGCTGCGGCTGTAGGCATTCTCTGCAAGAAAAACGCCTCTATCTCCGGCGCCGAAGTTGGCTGTCAGGGTGAAGTCGGTTCGGCGTGCGCCATGGCCGCTGCCGGTCTGGCGGACATACTCGGCGCCACGCCCGAGCAACTGGAAAACGCCGCCGAAATCGGCCTGGAACACAACCTCGGCCTGACCTGCGACCCGGTCGGCGGCCTGGTGCAAGTGCCCTGTATCGAACGCAACGCGATCGCCGCCGTGAAGGCGATCAACGCCACGCAAATGGCCCTGCGCGGCGACGGCAAACACTTCATTTCCCTGGACCGGGTGATCCGCACCATGCGCGATACCGGCGCCGACATGCACGACAAATACAAAGAGACTTCACGGGGCGGCCTGGCTGTTAGCTGGGTGGAATGCTGAGGAGCATTCCCTGACCGTCCGCAATACGTGAGCCCGAGCAAGAACAATAACGAGGCCAAACGATGACCGATGTACGTACACCTGCTGCCGATAACCCAGCTGTAGAACTCAAACGCGACACAGCAACAGCCACCAAGGGCTGGAGCAAACACGACACCACCTGGATGCTCGGCCTTTATGGCACGGCCATCGGTGCCGGCACGCTATTCCTGCCGATCAACGCCGGCGTGGGCGGTTTCTGGCCGCTGCTGATCCTGGCAATACTAGCCTTCCCGATGACCTTCTTCGCCCACCGAGGCCTGACCCGCTTCGTGCTGTCCGGGCGTTCCGGAGACATCACCGAAGTGGTGGAAGAACACTTCGGCATCGGCGCCGGCAAGCTGATCACTCTGCTGTATTTCTTTGCGATCTTCCCGATTCTGCTGGTGTACAGCGTGGCGCTGACCAACACCTTGAGCAGCTTCATGGAGCATCAGTTGCACATCGCCCCGCCACCACGGGCGATTCTGTCGCTGGTGCTGATCCTCGGTCTGATGGCGATCGTCCGTTGCGGACAAGGCGTCATCGTCAAATGCATGAGCGTGCTGGTTTACCCGTTTGTCGCGGCGTTGCTGCTGCTCGGTTTGAGCCTGATCCCGAACTGGAACGGCGCGTTCTTCGCCACCGCCAGTGAAGGCATGCCGATGCCGCTGTTCTTCAAGACGTTGTGGCTGGCGATCCCGGTGATGGTGTTTTCGTTCAACCACTCGCCGATCATTTCCGCTTTCGCCGTCGACCAGAAACAGCGTTACGGCGAACAGGCCGAACGCAAAAGCAGCGGCATCCTCGCCATCGCGCACGCGATGATGGTGGTGACGGTGATGTTCTTCTGCTTCAGCTGCGTGCTGGCCCTGTCCCCGGCTGACTTGGCGGCGGCGAAGGCGCAGAACATCTCGATCCTGTCGTACCTGGCCAACCACTTCCAGACGCCGGTCATCGCATACGCTGCGCCGCTGATTGCGCTGGTGGCGATCACCAAGTCCTTCCTCGGCCATTACATCGGCGCCAGCGAAGGCTTTCAGGGCCTGATCGTGAAAAGCCTGCGCGGCCGTGGCCGGGTGATGTCTGCCAGTTGGCTGAACCGCGTGACCGCGCTGTTCATGATTCTCAGCTGCTGGGCCGTGGCGACGTTCAACCCGAGCATCCTCGGCATGATCGAAACCCTCGGCGGGCCAATCATCGCGTGTTTGTTGTTCCTGATGCCGATGTACGCCATCCGCCGCGTGCCGGCCTTGCGCCAGTATTCGGGTCAGGCCTCGAACGTGTTCGTGGGGTTGATCGGTTTGATTGCACTGTCTGCGATCATCTACTCATTCATGCCCTGAAACGGGTAGGCAAAAAGAAGGCGGGCCACAGAGCCCGCCTCTTTTTTGCCGAGATCATTGTTCGACAGTTTTCCCGGCATGGCCCTTGCTATGACACTCCAGAGGCAAAAGGACGTTTGAAAACCTCAGCGAGCGACGTGCCGGTGGTCTGGTGTTGCGAACTTATCCCGATCACGGCGGGTCAACAACTGCACGTTCAATCAGGCGGTGACGCATCATGGACAACCCCTTTCAGCTCATTACCGATGCTTTTGCAGCGGATTATCAGATCAACCTGAGCATTCAGGGCCTGGATGGCAGCATCATGCTGACCCTGTCCAACAGCGGTCACGTGGTCGCCAAACGGATGATCAGCGCCGAACAACGCAATGACCCCCAGCGCCTCAAACGCCTGGTGCAAAGCATTCAGTTCGGCATTGCTATCGAACAGGGCCACAGCGCAGTGGCCATCCTCGAAGCCATGACTGACGGCGACAATCACAACCTGCCGCCGCCCCGCGTCAAGGGCCACAGCCGGCCAGCCATGCGGCTTTAAAGCTCGCCCTTCTCCACTTCGGGATGCTCACCGGAGCCCGCACCGATCTTGCGTTGCGGGTGTTCGATCTTCACCGAAGGGAATTGCGACGAGGCGTAACGCACCACCAGAATCGAGAACGCCAGCAGCAGAATCCCGCCGCACAGGTAGATGATGCCGATATCCGGCGGGTTGTGGTGCGAGACGTTAGAGATCAGCAACCGCGTCAGCGCAGTGATCGCCACGTAGATCAGGAAACGCACCGGCATGTGGTTGGTCTTGAAGTAAATCCCGACCATCGCCCCCAGTTCCAGGTAGATGAACAGCAGCAAGATGTCATCGATCTTGATGTGCCCTGCTTCGATCATCCCCAGAAATTCCATCACCGCTGCCCACGCGGTGACGGCACCGATGGCGAACAGCGCCAGGTAGTGGAAGGTCTCGACGAACAGGTTGCCCAGGGACTCGGCCAGTTGGTGCACGTTCTGCCGCAGGTTCTCGGCCCAGTTGATTTTCACGATGATTCTTCCTTAGCTCGGTTCGAGCGGATGATGCGGGTTTGACGTGACGGTTGATCTGCATGCAGAAAAAAGGCCAGAGACTGTTGGGTGAGATGGCGATGGGCTGCCATTGGACACTTTTGTGGAGAGTTCGAGGGCCTCATCGCGAGCAAGCTCGGCTCCCATAGGTCTTGCGCAGACCACCTGAATTCGGTCTACATTAAAAAGCCACTACCCAAAGCGCAGGGATTCGCTTATCCTTTTAGCTGTATATAAATACAGTGGTCGAATAAGACAACTTAATGTGAAGGCATGTGAGGTGGTGAATGGCCGTCGAAGTGGTATACCGCAGCAGCCGAGATCTGGAGCGCTTGTTCATGGATAAAGCCGAAGCTGACCGTCATGACAAAATGCTCGAACTGGCCGAATTGCTGGCTGAAGTGTTGCAAAAAGCCGTTCCGTCCCTGACCGAGCAGCAAGTGGAAGAAGCCGGGATCTACATGGCGAAGAACCGCGATGTGTTCGCCAAGGCGTTCAAGAGCCAGCCGGACGCGTTGTCCGAATTGCTCAATGCGCCTGCTGAAGTCGTTGAAAAGGCCGCACCCGTTGAGGCCCCTGCACCTGCTGAAGTCGCTGAGCCGACCAAGCCAGCTAAAGCGCCCAAAGCTGCCAAGTAAGCAACGCCCGAATTGAATAGGCCCTGAGTCAAATGACTCAGGGCCTTTTTAATGCCTGCGAAAAACCTAAGCTTCGGGTTGCTCCAGCGCCTCGACCAGCGCCTTGAAGAAACGCGCCGCCTCGCCGCCCGTCACCACGCGATGATCGAAGGTCAGGGACAGCGGCAGGACCGGGTGCACCACCACCGCGCCATCGACCGCCACCGGTTCGTCGCGGATCGCGCCAGCAGCGAGGATCGCCACTTGCGGCGGCACCACCACCGGATTGGCGTAGCGACCGAACAAAGTGCCGAAATTCGACAGCGTCAGGGTCGCCCCCATCATTTCCTTGGGCGGAATCGATCGCGCCTGCACGTCGGCCCTTAATCGCATGACGCCTTCCTTCAAATCCGCCGAAGTGCGATGACCGACATCGCGCAGCACTGGCACGAACAAGCCGTCCGGGGTGTCCACGGCGATGCCCAGATCGAGCCGTTCATGTTGTTTGAGCGACAGGCTTTTGCCGTCGAAGGCGCTGTTGAGCACCGGCTCCACGGCGCACGCGGCCGCCATCGCTTTGGCGAGACGAATCAGCGGTTCGCGCGCCTGCCCCCAGCGATGCAGGTCGGCGTCACCGAAAATCGTCACGGGCACGACTTCGGCGTGGGACCGGGCCATGTTCAGCGCCATGCTGCGCCGAACACCGCGCAACCGTTCGCCGCCGAAGCGATCCAGTTCAGTTTGAGCCGCGTTTTCCACATCCGTGCGGGTGATCAGCCCCTCGTGGCCTGAGCCCGTCAACCCGCTCAACTCCACGCCGAGTTGCCGGGCCAGTTGCCGCACGGCTGGCGTGGCACGAGTCGCCAGGTGCTCTCGGGTCGAGGGGGCAGCGCCGATGAAAAACGAGTCATCCTGACTGCTGCCGCCACCTTCGAGTCGCCCCACTACGGTGCCCGCATCGGCTTCGCCTTCGTAACCGAGCAAGGGTTCACCGACGTGAATAATGTCGCCCTCGCCGCCGTGGAGTTTCGCCACCACGCCGTCGTAGGGGGCGGGGATATCCACCAGCGCCTTGGCGGTTTCTACCGACACCAGCAGTTGATCGGCCTTGACGGTATCGCCGACCGCGACGTGCCAGCGGACGATTTCCGCCTCCTGCAAACCCTCGCCCAGATCCGGCAGTTTGAAATATTTCATCGCAGCCTCCTTGGGTTCAGGCGAAGTGCAGAACGTTGTCGCAGGCCTGAAGAATGTCCTCGACGTTGGGCATGTACAGCGACTCCAGTCGATACAGCGGCGGTGGAATGTCCGGCGCGGTAACCCGCTGGATCGGCGCCTGCAATTCCAGCAACACCCGCTCGTAGAGGCTCGCGGCGATTTCCGCACCGACGCCACAGGAGCGTGGCGCTTCATGAACGATCACGCAACGACCGGTCTTGCGCACCGAGGCTTCCATCGTGTCGAGGTCCAGCGGCTTGATACTCGCGACATCGATCACCTCCGCCGAGACGCCCCGCTCGGCCAATGCGGTGGCGGCTCGCAGGGTTTCCATCACGCTGGCGCCCCAGCTGATCAACGTGATGTCGCTGCCTTCGCGCAGGGTGAAACAGCTGTCCAGCGGCAGGCGTTTACCGTCATCCACCAGCGTTTGCGGATTCATGCGATAGAGCCGGGTCGGCTCGAGAAACACCACCGGATCAGGGTCATCGATGGCCGCCAACAACAAGCCATAGGCCCGGGCGGGCGATGACGGGATCACCACCCGCAGACCTGGAATGTGCGCGAACAATGCTTCAGTGCTTTCGCTGTGATGTTCCGGCGCGCGAATCCCTGCGCCCATCGGCGTGCGCATCACCATCGGGCATGTGATCCGCCCGCGCGTGCGATTACGCATGCGGCTGGCGTGGGACACCAGGTGTTCCATGGCCGCGTAGATGAAACCCATGAACTGGATTTCCACTACCGGTTTCAGGCCCTGAGCGGCCATGCCGACCACCAGTCCGCCGAGCATGGTTTCGGCCAGCGGCGAGTCAATCACTCGCTTGAAGCCGAAGCTGTCACGCAACCCTTGAGTCGCGCGAAACACGCCACCATTCACCCCGACGTCTTCACCGAGGACGATGACGTTCTCGTCTTCGCTCATCGCCCGATGCAGCGCGAGATTCACCGCGTCCAGCAACGTGACTTTGCCGTTACTCATGGCTCGAATCTCCCGCGCGGCGCGCCGCCCGTTCGAGCAACTCTTCACGCTGCCCGGCGAGGGACTCCGGCCATTGGGCGTAGACGTGATCCATGATCGATTCGGGTGCCTGAATACCCGCCGCTTCGAAGTTATCCACAGCACGCTGCACCAGCCCCTGACATTCGCTGATCAGCGTCTGTTCGCGGCCTTCGTCCCACACGCCCTGGCCGACCATGAAACGTTGCAGGCGTTTGATCGGTTCTTCGAGCCAGGCCTGCTTGACCTCATCTGCCGGCCGATAGCGTGTGGCGTCGTCGGCCGTCGTGTGGTCGCCGAGGCGGTAGCTCAGGCATTCCAGCAACACCGGGCCTTTACCGTGACGCGCCCGTTCGAGGGCCACTTGTACTCGGTCGTAAACCGCGAGCATGTCATTGCCGTCGACCTGCTCACCATGGAACCCGGCACCGATCGCTTTCTGCGCCAGCGTCGGGGCGCCGCACTGAATCCGTCGTGGCACCGAGATCGCCCATTGGTTGTTATTGACCACGAACACCACTGGCAACTGCCAGGCACCGGCGACGTTGAGGGCTTCGAGGAAATCGCCTTTGCTGGTGGCCCCATCACCGCAGGTGGTGACGGCGACCCGATGCTCGCCGCGGATTTTGAATGCACTGGCAACGCCGCAGGCATGCAGGGCCTGGGTAGCAATCGGCACACAGATCGGAAAGTCCTGGGCCGCCGCCGGTTCGGCAAAGTCGCTGCCGCGCTCGTCGCCGCCCCAGTACAGGAGGATTTCTTCCATGCGCACCCCACGCATCAACTGCACGGCGGTGTCACGGTAATACGGAATCAGAACGTCTTCGGCGTGCATCACGCTGCCGACGGCGACGCCAATGGCTTCCTGGCCCAACGTCGGCGCATAAGTGCCGATGCGCCCGGTGCGTTGCAGGGCGACGGCTTTCTGATCGAAAAGGCGGGTCAGGACCATCTGCCGATAAAGGCGCGTCAGCAGATTGAAATCGTCGGCCCAGGTAGGAAGTTCGCCGAGCAATTGACCTTCGGGGGATAAAAAACGGGTGTAAGGCAGCTCAACCTTGTGAGGCATCACAGGGGCTCCTGGCACGCCGCGTCAGCGTGCGTCAGTCAAGCCTGACGCTTGTGGCGCCAGGCCTTGGGAGCAAGTCTGCCGGATAGGCCCTCACTCCTTCATCGGTTCAAGCTCATCGATACAGCACTTTCTCCGCCAATTCGTCAGCCACTCGGGCCGGCGAGCGTTTTTCCGCTTGGGCATGGGCGAAGACTTCGGTCAGCCGGGAGCTGATTTTCGACAGGTGTGCGGTGATGGTCGCTAGCTCTTCGCCGCGGTGTTTGAGCGAAACGTAGATCAGCCCGCCTGAATTGATCACGTAATCCGGCGCATACAGAATGCCCCGCCGTTCCAGTTGATCAGCGACTTCCAGATGGGTCAGTTGGTTGTTCGCCGAACCGGCCACCGCCGCGCAGCGCAATTGCGTCACGCTGTGGCTGTTGAGCACGCCACCGAGGCCGCAGGGCGCGAGAATGTCGCAAGGGGTGCTGAGCAGCGCGTCGTTGGCGATCGGGTGAGCGCCGAGTTGCTCCATGGCCAATTGCACTTTGCCGTGATCGATGTCGCTGACCAGCAGTTCGGCACCGGCAGCGTGCAGCTGTTCGGCGAGGGCATAGCCAACGTTGCCGAGCCCTTGAATCGCCACTCGCAGGCCTTCGAGGTTATCGCTGCCCAGTCGGGCCATGGCGGTGGCACGAATGCCGGTGAACACGCCCATCGCCGCGTGCGGTGCAGGGTCGCCCGCGGCGGTGGTGCTGGTGACGTGCTGGGTCTGTTGGGCGATGCAATCCATGTCCGCCACCGAGGTGCCACTGTCGATGGCGGTGATGTAGCGGCCGTCGAGCTGATTGATGCAACGCCCGAACGCTTCGAACAGCGCGGCGCGGTTTTCCACATGGACCGGGCGAACAATCACCGCCACGCCGCCGCCCTGAGCCAGGCCGGCCAGCGCCGCCTTGTAACTCATGCCTTGGGCAAGGCGCACCGCATCCTCGACGGCAGATTCGTCGCTGGGATAGGCAAGGTAACGACACCCGCCCAGGGCAGGCCCCAGACGGCTGTTATGAATGGCAATGACCGCCTTCAACCCGGTGACCGAGTCGACGCTCAGATGCAGGGATTCAAGGCGAGTGCTTTGCATGAGAGCGAACATCGTAGGGCTCCCGAATCACTTCTTGTAGTCGCCAGTATAGGCTTGCGCCCGAAAATTGCAGAAGCGCACCGGAATAAGCGACGTCGCCATGCAGACTTTCGGACATAACCTGCAACCGCCTATGTCCGGCACTGGACGAATGGCGGAGACGGGGCTAAAACGAGGCATGACCCGGAGATTTTGATGACCCCCCGCCAACGTTTTTTCGACTGTCTGCAACGTTCACCGCCCGCGCTGTTCGAGGCGGCGCTGTGGATTGCCGCCGAGCACGACAGTGAGGTAAATCCCGAAGCGGTGCTGAACGATTTCAAGGACCTGCAACAACGGGTCAGTTCTGGCTTGCCGATGTTGCCGGTCAGCGAGTTGGCCCAACCGTTGTTACGGCGTATGAATGACCTGGGATTCGCTCAGGACGACTCCTCGCCATTGCGTCCGCAAGTCGCGCTGGTCAATAAAGTGCTGGAACGCAGGCGTGGGCAGCCACTGAGTCTGGGATTGATTGCACTGGAACTGGCCAAAGGTCTGGAAATTCCCATGGTTGGCGTCAACTTCCCCGGGCATTTCCTGCTGCGGGTACCGGGCGCCGATCACCTGCTCGACCCATGCGGCGGGCGTCGTTTGTACCCCAACGACTGTCGGGAATTGCTGCAACGCCAGTACGGCCCAAACCTGAAGCTTGGCGCCGAGCATTTGCTCACCGCCGAGCCTGTGCAAATGCTGCAGCGGTTGTCGCGCAACCTGCGTCAGTTACACCTTTCCAACGATGACTACATCGGCGCCCTGATCGACGCCGAACGTGTGCTGGAACTGGGCAACGCCAGCGCCTCCGACTACCTGGCCCGGGCCAGCCTGTATCAACGACTGGATTGCCCGAACGCCGAGCGCTTCGACCTGGAGCATGCCCTGCTGCTCAGTGACGACCCGATCCAGCGGATTCGCCTGACTGAACGGCTGGGGCATTTGCCGCCCAACTCAGTGGTTCACTGATCTCATGTGGGAGCGGGCTTGCTCGCGAAGAAGGCACCGCGGTATTTCTGACGCACCGCGTTATCGTTCTTCGCGAGCAAGACCGCTCCCACATTAGGTCTATGTGAAGCCATTAAGGAGTATCGGGCTGGTTCGCCGGATGGGCCAGGAAGAAGGCTGGATGTGTCGCCGCCAATGCCGCCACTCGACGAATTCGCGGGTAGGCTTCCAGAGAAATATTGAAGCGCTCGGCTGCATACAACTGCGGGATCAAATAGACGTCCGCCAGCCCCGGTTGATCGCCAAAGCAGTAACCGGTGTCACCGATCAACTGCTCCACCGTCGCCAACCCTTGGCTGATCCAGTGCCCGATCCACTCCACCACTTGCGGTTCATCGTGCCCCAACTGCCGCAGCTTGTTGAGCACGCTGACGTTGTGCAGCGGATGCACGTCGCAACCAATCACCGCCGCCACACCACGCTCATGGGCGCGAGCGGTGAGGTCCTTGGAGAGCAGCGGCACCTGTGGATAACGTTCCTCCAGGTATTCGATGATCGCCGGCGACTGGATCAACAGCTCACCTTCGTCAGTGCGCAAGGCCGGCACTCGGCCTTGCGGATTAATGCTCAGATACGGCGGCTGTCGATGTTCACCACCTGGCGGTGCGATCAGATTGATCGGCAGCGCCTGGTAATCCAGCCCCTTGAGCGCCAACGCAATGCGCACCCGATAGGACGATGTCGAACGGTAGTAGGTATAGAGTTCCATGACCCGATCCTCTTAGCGCGCCGGCAGCACTTTGCCGCGGCATTCGCCGAAACCGATGGAGACAAAACCCTCGCGGTTGCAACGGGCACGCAGGATGATTTCGTCGCCGTCCTCAAGGAATTTACGCACCTCGCCGGACGCGAGTTCGATCGGCTTTTTACCGCCCTCGGTGATTTCCAGCAGGCTGCCGAACTGACCGTTCTCAGGCCCCGACAACGTGCCCGAACCGAACAGGTCGCCGGCCTGCAACTGGCAGCCGTTGACGCTGTGGTGCGCGACCATTTGCGCCACGGTCCAGTACATGTGTTTGGTATTGCTCAGGGTCAGGCGATGGGCCGGCAGGTTTTGCTCGCGCAGGCCTTCGGTGAGCAGCAGCACTTCCAGTTCGATGTCGAAACCGCCAGCGGCTTGATCGCGCTTGTCGAACAGGTACGGTAGCGGCTGCGGATCGCCTTCCGGACGCGCCGGCTGGGCTTTACGGAACGGCTCCAGCGCCTCGGCAGTCACCACCCACGGCGAGATGCTGGTGATGAAACTCTTCGACAGGAACGGCCCCAGCGGCTGGTATTCCCAAGCCTGAATGTCGCGCGCCGACCAGTCATTGAGCAGGCAGAAACCGGCGATGTGATCGGCAGCGTCACCGATGGCGATCGAGTCGCCCATCTCGTTGCCCTGACCGATCCAGATGCCCAGCTCCAGTTCGTAATCCAGACGTGCACATGGGCCAAACGTCGGCTCGGTCTGACCGGCCGGCAGGGTCTGGCCTTTCGGACGGCGAACGTCGGTGCCCGACGGGCGAATGGTCGAGGCGCGGCCGTGATAACCGATCGGCACGTACTTGTAGTTCGGCAGCAACGGGTTGTCCGGACGGAACAGTTTGCCGACGTTCTGCGCGTGCTCGATGCCGACGTAGAAGTCGGTGTAGTCGTTGATTTTCGCTGGCAGGTGCATCTCGCAATTCGCCGCCAGTGGCAGCAGTTTTGCGCCTTGGGCTTCGATCTTGCCGTGCAGCGTGCTGCCTTCTTTGAACAGTTCCAGCAGGCGTTCGCGCAGGGCAACGCGAGCGCCACGCCCCAGTTCGAAGAACGCGTTCAGCTGACCGCCACGGGTGGCTTCGACTGCAGTTTTTGCAACGCCATCGAACAGCCCGGCGTCCAGTGCAGCTTCCAGATCAAAGATATGTTCGCCAATGGCCACGCCACTGCGCGGTGCCGAACCCTTCACGCTGAACACGCCCAGCGGCAGGTTTTGCAATGGGAAATCAGCATGGCCGTTGGCGGAGGCAACCCAGCTACGAGTGATGGAAGTCTGAGTCATGGGTTATCTCCGGGTCGGGTCGAAAGTGGCGGGCAGCGTCGCCCAGCAAGCGTCGTAATTGTTTTGCAGTTGCGGACAATCCAGGGCGAATCGACTCGGGCGCAGCACCTGGCTGGTCTCGAACATGAAGGCCATGGTGTTGTCGATTTTCGCTGGCGCAAGTTCGGCGTTGATCGCCTTGGTGCAGGTTTCGCCATCCGGGCCGTGGGCGCTCATGCAACTGTGCAAGGACGCGCCGCCGGGCACGAAGCCTTCGGCCTTGGCGTCGTATTCGCCCTTGATCAGGCCCATGAATTCGTTCATCAGGTTGCGGTGGAACCACGGTGGCCGGAAGGTTTTCTCGGCGACCATCCAGCGTGGCGGGAAGATCACGAAGTCCAGATTGGCCAGACCATGGACGCTGGTCGGCGACGTCAGGACGGTAAAGATCGACGGGTCCGGGTGATCGAAACTGACCGTGCCGATGGTGTTGAAGCGGCGCAGGTCATATTTGTACGGCACGTTATTGCCGTGCCAGGCGACCACGTTCAGCGGCGAATGATCGAGCTCGCAGCCCCACAACTGGCCGAGAAATTTCTGCACCAGGGTGGTCGGTTGTTTGAGGTTTTCGTAATGCGCAACCGGGGTCAGGAAGTCCCGCGCGTTGGCCAGGCCGTTGCTTCCGATCGGCCCCAGATCCGGCAGACGCAGCGGCGCGCCGTGGTTTTCGGCGATGTAGCCGCGAGCTTGCGGGTCGAGCAGTTCGACGCGGAATTTCAGACCGCGCGGCAGCACGGCGATTTCCAGTGGCTCCAGTTCCAGCACGCCCAATTCGGTCGCAATGCGCAGGCGTCCCAGTTCAGGCACCAGCAGCAGTTCGCCGTCAGCGTTGAAAAAAACGCGCTCCATGGAGCGGTTGGCGCGGTAGCTGTAGATACTGATCCCGGCCGGTTTTTCCGCGCCCGAGTTGGCGGCCATGCTCACCAGCCCGTCGATAAAATCGGTTGGCTCGGCCGGGATGTCCAGCGGATTCCAGCGCAGGCGATTGGGGGTTACTTCACCCAATGGGCCGCCGGCCAGTTGCCGATCCAGTTTGATGAACGCTGGGTGATTGGCCGACGGCTGAATGCGGTACATCCAGGTGCGCCGCGCTTCACTGCGAGCCATGGTGAACGCCGTGCCTGAGAACAGTTCGGTGTAGAGACCGTAAGGGGCTTTTTGCGGGGAATTCTGGCCGACGGGCAGTGCGCCGGGCAACGCTTCGGTGCTGAATTCGTTGCCGAAGCCGGACTGATAAGCCAGCGCTGGCGCCGTTGAATCGAGGTTCATGGAGCCTCCTGAACAGGGAGTAGGCAATGGCCTGTCGCTCCGTTGAAGAGGTCTCGGCACGCCCGGGTTATTTTTATCGTAATTCGATTACGCTTAACGTAATTTGATTGGTATTGACCGTCAAGCTATAAAGACGCCCATTCGTCCCGGGATCAGACCGCCTCCATGGAAACGCCGCGCAGCAACGATAAACAGAAAGTCCGCTCGGCCGAGGTCGGCACCGACATCCTCAAGGCCTTGGCCGAGTTGTCGCCATCGACTTCACTGTCGCGCCTGGCCGAACATGTACAGATGCCGGCGAGCAAGGTTCACCGCTATCTACAGGCGCTGATCGCCAGCGGTTTTGCTGAACAGAATGCTGCCACCAACCATTACGGTCTGGGCCGCGAAGCCTTGCGCGTCGGACTCGCCGCACTCAACAGTATGGACGTGCTGAAAGTCGGCGCCCTGCCCTTGGCCGAGTTGCGTGACGATCTGAATGAAACCTGCTTTATCGCGGTGTGGGGCAACCAGGGCGCGACCGTGGTTCACATCGAACCGGCGGTGCGCGCGGTGACGGTGGTCACGCAGTTGGGTTCGGTGTTGCCGTTGCTCAGTTCTTCAACAGGGCTGGTGTTCGGCGCCTATCTGCCGAAGCGTGAAACCGTCGATTTGCGCGAGCAGGAACTGCAAAGCAGCGCTTCACAAGCGCTGGCGGACGATCAGGCCTATAAGGCGTTGTGCGAACAGATCCGCGAACGCGGTCTGCATCATGTGCATGGTTTGCTGATGCCGGGGGTCGATGCGTTGTCGGCGCCGGTGTTCAATGCTGTCGGGCATGTTGCGGCGGTGATGACCATTGTCGGCCCGGCGTCATTGTTTCACGCCGACGAAAACGGCCCGGCGGCGCAGCGGTTGTTGGCTGCGACGCGGGCCGTTAGTTGGCGGATGGGGTATGAGCCCGAGTAACGGCTGCCCCCCCTAAATCAGCCTATGATTCGGGTTTCACTGTCCGAGATCAAGTACGTGGACGTCATCGCGGTGACATAGTCGACGCCCACCTGAACACCGGTCGCGGTCGACACGATGTCCGAGATACCCGTGATCCGCGACAACAGGCCCACCGCCGAAGTCGACGTGCCGGCCCCCGCGACGATGCCCACATACAAGAGGATGGCGCTTCTCCAGGCCGAGGTGAGATGGGCTTTGCCGGCATCTTCATCGCCCTGGCTGTAAGCAATCACACCTTGAACGATCGAACGCGTGATACGCAGGACGCTGGCCACCAGAGCAACTGGAGGGACAAACAGCGAGATGACATCCACCACCAGCTCTGCACCGACCATCACATTACGCCAGAAGATTTCCCCATGCGTGCTCGTCTGATAGTCGACGTCGTAGATAAGCCGCGACACCATACTGTCGTATTCGAACTTGAAGTGGGTCACAGCGTAACTGTCTTGCAACCTTGGCGTCGGCAAGGCAAATGGAGCGTCGCGGCAGTTGTCGACATAACGTTTCACCACGCCTCTGCTTTCCAACCTGACAAGTCCGACAACATGGTTGCCCAGTACGCCCCCCTTAAAGCCCTGAGTCAACGACTCAATGGGACGAAATGCCAGGCCATCCGGTGCTTTCGGAATGTAGATCAGGTATTCCCACTTGCCAGCCACGTTGCGCCCGAACGTATAGGCACCCTCCAACCGTCGCCCCTCGAGCGCCAGCGTATAAACGCCTTCGCCTGGCGCGCCGCCCGTCAGGAACGGCACCAGATTATGGGGACGATCATGATCCAGCCCCTCGATCAGCCCCTTGAGCCAATTGAAGTGTTCACCGGAAAGAGCGCCCTGCATTTTTTGCGTCAATGCCGCCCTGAGCATTTCGTTCTGCACGGTTTTGCAGTAAAGCTTCGCCTTGAGATCGTAAGAAGGTGTTGTCAGGAAATCCTGCCGCAGATATTGCTCATATTTCTCGCCCGGCAATAAATTGATCAGCGCAGTGACAGCGGCTGTATCCAAGCGCCCCAGCGGCGAGTTGTTCAGGGAGCGGAACGACACAAATTTATCAGTACTCCAGATCTGCCACTGAATGAACACCTCGGTGAGTGTCATCCTGTCGTGTCCACGCAACTCGACGTGCACCTGATCCGGGTCGATTTCCGGATGCGGGCCGGATCGCCGCAGATAATCGTTCAACGCCTTCATGACCAGTTTTCGTGAGAAGACGCCAAACGTTTCGATAGGTATAGATACTTGGTGGATGGCTTTGAAATCCGTGTTTAACCTGGTGAAAAACTCGCGATCTTGCGCAGCGGCCTTTCTGTACCAGCCGGGTGTGACCACCTGTTCTTCAGCAATTTCCCAGTCGATGAGTTTATGGATGGCGCCCATGAACGGCCCGCCTTCCAACCCGCTCGCCCATTGCACCAGAACAATGCCGTCCCACCACTGCCGTTCGAACACCGGCGCCGGCAGGACAAAGGAGAGATGGTACTCCACAAACTTCGCACGATCGCTGTTGAAAGTCTGCCCGATCAGGAAGTCACGATCACGCTGCTCGAAACCCCATTTGATAAACTGTCGCTTCAACGCCGTCAGATCGGGAAACTCATACCATTGCTGCCCCGTCGGTGCACCGGGAGCGTAGAGTACATGCATCGAATGATCAGGCATTGCACCTCTGGCACGGTAAACGATCATGTCTTTGAACGGTCGGTAGTAGCTGCGAAAAGCAACGCCGCATGCCTCCATTCCCGGATCGCCAAACAGATAACGCTGCGAGATGTCCTGTGCTTTCGGGCTGATATGATTTTGAAGTAACGCTGCGAAGTTACTGAGCGCCGTTTGCTGCCCCAATACTTCCTGCATGGCTTCTCTAACTTGCGGATCGTTGAGGCGTTGATTTCGTTCATTGGCGTATTTCAAACGAAGATCAAATTGCCGGATGGCGTATTCGATATTGGAAACTGACAGTCGTGGATTGTTGTGGAAGGCTTCGAACTGAATCGAGTATTTCCCTGCCGCATCATGCACACCGTACATGAACAGTTGCGTCAGGGTTTTACGCTGGACATGCTCGATGTTCCTTGAGCCCATACGCACCCAGTGTTTCACGACCACCCAAACAGTATCGGGATCAACGCGATTGGCATCGCCCTGGGAGATATGTTCTCCGACGACACCCCGCACATACTCCTGAAATGAGGAGAGCCCCCCCATCGCCTCATGCAATGCCACCTGGCTTTTGAGCAACGCCTGTTCCAGAGAGGCAAATACTTCCTGATTGGTTGTGGAAGTGTCCTTCAGCCATTGCGGCCGGGCGTTTTTTGAAATCAATACGAGCAGGTTGGCAGTTCGGCCCTTGGCATCGTCGATCACTTCATTCAGGCCATGAGCCGACTCAATTGAACGTACAACGCTCTGCAGGTCCGCGCCCGGCGCCAGTAATCGACGAAGACTGAAAGCAACGTCACGCCGTTGTTTATCCAGCAAATTGTCGATGACGTTCTGGAAAATTTCGCCATGGGTTTTCAAATACCGGATATCAGGCGCACTTCTGACGTGTTCGGCGTCCTCCAGTGAAACACCTTTGAGTAACTGCGCCCGGCTGTTCGCGTCGCTCAGGCGCTGCTCCAGCGAGCGGTGCATCAATGCCGACGTCCGGTACGTTTCCAGCCCTTTTGCGGGGGTGTAAAGGATGACCCAATCATCGCTGGCAGGTACAAGTTCGTCGCTGATCTGACCACTCAGATGCATGGCAAAACAACAGGCCAACGTTGCGAATCGTCCACTTTCGAGTTGCAATGAAAGACTGTAAGCCGGGGTCTGGGGGATGCCCCAAAGTAAAGTTTCAAAACTGAGATCTGCCTCCGGCATCACCCCTTGCACTTGTATCACTGCTTTCAACTCTTGCCAGAAAAGCGCCGCATACAAGTTGCGCAGGTCACTGCTGCGAGAGCCCAGTTCACGACCCTTGGCATCCTTACCCACAGACGCTGCCCAGCGTCGATCCAGTTCTTGCGTGTATTTTTGCGCCAGCGTACCCAGCACATCGCCAATCAGCGCCCCCAGAGCAATCACGTCCAGACCGTCGACCCGGTCCAACTCATCCATGGAGCCGGGCCAGTCATAGACGCCGTACTGACTCGCATCATAAGCAGGGGCACGCCCACGACTCAGACACTCCATGAATACGTCCATGAACAGACCGGTCGGCTCCTGATTCGCAATGCCTGAACGTCGGGCATTGATGTAAGTCCTGCTGATGTAGACCTCCGGCAACAGCTGTTGAAGTTCCTTTAACAAAACGTCTTGCAGGATTGCTTTAAACGACGCGGTTTTCTTCAGCGCTTCTTCCAGCGCGGTAAAACATTCAACCACCTCTCCTAGATTTTTCTGTACCAACTCTGTTTCCTGGACACTCATATAAACATTCCATTAATGCACTTTAAAAAACCAGGCAACGAAATGCTGCCTGAATCAGTGCAATTAACTTAACGCAAGCAAAACCAATAAAAACACCCACCACCCATTGCAAAACATTAAAAACCCAGCACAACAAAACAAATTCACAACATCATTAAAAAACAATTAACCACATAAACCCAGCATTCTCGCCCGCGCTACTGCATGAGTCCTGCGCTCAACCCCTAATTTCCCATGAATTCGCCGGACATGTGTTTTAACTGTATGTAATGAGATGAACAATTTATCGGCTATTTGCCGGTTCGAATTTCCTGACGCAATCAACTCGAGCACTTCCATCTCCCTCAGGCTCAGTGGACTCTCATTAATACCTTTATCAGAAAGTGGCTCGTTATTAACTATGTGCAGTTCCGAGAAGAGACCGGGACAACGCCGATTCAACTGCACCAACAACTGCTGCAAGTTACAACGGCTCGCCTTCTCTTCGCCCTTGTCGAAAAACTGCCGGGCACTCTCCTGTTCGCCCATCATGAAGGCCGCCTCGGCCATCGCCAGCAGAAGCTCGGCTTCCAGGCTGACCATCCCGTTCGCTTGCGTGTGTTCAAACAGGATTGCGAGCCGAGCCAAGGGATCCTCCACCCGTTGCAGTTTGACCTCAGCCAGAATCAACAAATACTCAATCCGCGGAATCAATTCCAGTGTCGCCGGGGGGGCCTGCCGGGCCTGTGGCCCCCGATAATGTTTGAGCACCCGGCTCAACGCCTCACGGGCCAGTTCGGGACGGCCTTGTTGCAACCAGAGCTGGCTGCTGACTTGCAGCAGAACGCCGCGGTAGACCGTGTCTGGAATGTGCCGTTGTTGCATCAGCCGCTCGGCATCGCGCAACCGGACGAACGCCTGGGCGTAATCGCCCTTGTTCGCAGCCAATTGGGCCTGACCGAGAAAGCCATACAGCACGCGCTTGTCGTGGTTGCGCAAGCAATCGTCCAGGCCCGCATGAAAGAACTCGGCAGCTCGCTCGTCTGCGCCCAGGCACAGGGCCAACCGCCCGCGACGCAATGCAATTCGTCCGAGCAAGGGTGCCGGTCGGTCCGAACGCTGACGGAGCAATTTATCGATGTCGCAAAGTAGACTTTCGGCACGAGCCGGGGCACCCCGCTGCTCCAGCCATTGCGCATGATCGAGCTCCATCAGGCCCTCGAACACCAGCGAACCTTGCGCCCGCGCCAGGCACAGCGCCTCACGGTTGTGGGCTTGCGCCACGTCGAGTTCGCCCCTTAGCAATGCCTGTTGCGTCAAACCGGACAAACACATCAGGCGCGCCGTCCAACAGTCGGGATCGAGCGCGCTCAACGCGTCAAGAAAGTGCGCGTGCGAGGCCTCCATTCGTCCCTGTAAATGCAGCAACCAACCCTGCAGGGCCTGCCAACGTGCAATCAGTTGACGCTGAAGCACCGCCGAGGGTTGAGGCATGAAATGCGCCAGATGAGCGATACAGGCAGTCGCCTGTTCGAAACGTCCGGCGAACAACAGCGCAGCTGTAATCAATCCGACCAATTGCGGGCTGCCCAGCGTCAGTTCCTCGCCTTGCTGCTCATGCAAACGCAACAACAGCACCACCGTTTGCTCCTCGAACAAATGCTCGAAACTGAAGTGCTGCAACAGGCTGACCGCCACTTCGTATTCCTCGGCGAGCAATGCCTGTTCGAAGGCCGATTTCCAGTCCTGTTCGGTACAGAACCATTGGCAGGCACGACGATGCCAGGAACGTCCCGCCGGCCATTGTTCATCGCGCAACAACTGCGTGAACGGGGTGAATATCTGCAGCCAATCGGTGGAATCCCCCCAAGGTTCGATAAAACAGCCCAGCGCTTGCAAGGTCCGCAAATACTGAGCCCCCTCTCCGGCCCCGAACAAGTGATCGCAAAGCCGGGCATTGAAGCGGGGCAAGTGGGCCAGCACGCGCCAGGCCTCGCTCAACTCAGGCGTCAGCGAGCTGAACAACTCATGCTCCAGGTAATCGAGCAAGGTGTCCGCCCGTCCCAGGGGTTTGTCCTGACGCGACCAGTCGCACTTGTGCAGCATTGCAATCCGCACACCGGCACACCAGCCGCCGGTGCGCTGGATGATCCGACTGGCCACCTTGCTGGCCTGCTCCGGTACCCAGGGCTGCAATATCTGCTCGACTTCACCGGGCGTGAAAGCCAGCGAAGTGCTTTCGCACTCGTACAACTCATCGTCGAGCAGCAACCTTGGCCAGTTGCAGGGCGGCCGACGGCGGGCACCCAGCCACCAGGTCAACATCGGGCTGCTGACCGCCAGCATGCGATCCAGCAGCAGGTCCAACTCGGGGTTCGGGACGCGGCAAAAGTCATCGAGAAACAGCCAGGTCGGCGTCTGCAATCGCGCCAGATAGCCCAGCAACTCTGTTTCACTCGACGAGGCCTGCCCCAGCGTCTCTGCCAGACGATGACGAAACTCCGCCGCACTCGACGCCACGCCAGATAATGGCAACCAATGCACCCGGCACTGGGTTGGCGCCTGCAACAGGCATTCGGCGAGCAGCGCTGTCTTGCCACTACCGGCCGGTGCGCAAAGTAATTTCACCCGGGCCGTGGAGGCCAGTAACGGCTCGGTCAAGCGAGCCCGCGACTGGTGATGAGTGGACAGTCGGGGCAGGAATCCAGAACGGTCCAGACACGGGATCATGGCGGTCATTGCGGCGTGCCTTTTTATAATTGTCCGGCAACCCTAGCCCTCTCTAACCCGCTTGTTGAGAAGTATTCAGCACGCTGATTGGCAGCCATAAAAAAGGCGACCACCCGGTCGCCTTTTGTACTGTCAATGTATCAAAACCCTTACCGAACGCCCTCGGCGCGCAGGGCCGATGGGGTGTAGTCGGCGGCCTTGGCTTCGAAGCCAAATTCGAAACTGTGCTTCTCTTCGTTCTTCATTCCCAGGGCAATGTATCGGCCGGCAATGATGTCGTAGAGCGCTTCGAGGGTGTAGGCCGGAGTCTGGTGATCGTAGTAGTACTGAGCGTGCCCCTCGGCCACTCGCCACAGCTGACCGCGACCGTCGTAGTGGTCCGCCAGCGCTACTTGCCAGCTGTCTTCGTCGAGGTACATGTGGCGTTTGGCGTAGATGTGCCGTTCGCTCGGCTTGACCGTACCGATCACTTCCCAGACCCGGTGCAACTCATAACGGGTCAGGTCCTGATTGATGTGCCCGGCCTTAACGATGTCATCGTACTTGAGGCTCGGCGAGTCGAGTTTGTAGCTGTTGTAAGGGATGTACATTTCCTTCTTGCCGACCAGTTTCCAGTCGTAGCGATCCGGTGCGCCGGAGAACATGTCGAAGTTGTCGGACGTGCGCAGGCCGTCAGCGGCAGTACCCGGACCGTCATAAGCCACTTGCGGTGCGCGACGCACACGACGCTGGCCGGCGTTGTAGATCCACGCCAGACGCGGCTCTTTCACCTGATCGAGGGTTTCGTGAACCAGCAGCACGTTACCCGCCAGACGCGCAGGTGCCGTCACCGATTGCTTGAAGAAGGTCAGCACGTTGGCGGCTTTTTCCGGGTCCAGTTCCTTCATCAATTGCGGTACGGCGATCTCTTCCTCGAAGCGGATCGGTGTGTAGCTGCCGTTCGTTTGCGGGGTCACCTGAGTGATGATGCGTCGCAGGTTGCCGCCGTGATAGCGGGTGATGTGGTTCCACAGCACCTCGACGCCGGCCTTCGGAATCGGGAAGGCGTAGTAGCGGTTGCCGGTGAAGTTGGCCAGGCCGTTACCGTCGTTGATGCTGTTCACGTTCAGCGCGCTGCGTTTGGCCGACTCGTAAATCTCCGGGGGTACGGCCACGGTGCGGTGGGTCGGGTAGACCGGGATCTTGTAGGTTTCCGGGTAGCGCTTGAACATCGCCACCTGACCTTCCGACAACTTGTCTTTGTACTTGTCGACCGTCGCGGCGGTGATGGTGAACAACGGCTTTTCGCTGGCGAACGGGTCAGCCAGGAAACCTTTACTGTCCACTGCGCCAGCGTTTTTCGGGATACCGCCAGTCCAGGCCGGGATCGAGCCATCGGCGTTGCCGGCCTTCTCGGCACCCAGCGGCGTGAGGCTGGTGCCAAGCTTGTTGGCTTCTTCAGGCGAGACCGCCGCCATCACGTTGGCAGCCAGCAGACTCAAGGCCAGGGCGCCGCATTGCAGAATCATCTTGTGCATCAAATTCATCCTTCTCAGCCAGATCAGAAGTTCACGCCGAAGCTCAGTGCCAGGAAGTCGCGGTCTTCCAGGGTGTTGTAGTCACCGCCGAAGAAATCGGTGTAACTGAGGCTCGCGGTATAGGTGTTGCGGTAGTCGGCATCGACGCCGACGCTGACCGCTTTGGCGCCTTCGTTGAACAACCCGTTGGGGCCATAGCCGGCGACATCGTGGGACCAGGACAGGTTGGGTTTGAGGTTGATCCCGCCGATCACGTTGGCGTAATCGAGGATCGCCCGGGCGCGGTAGCCCCAGGAGGTCGAGGTGACGAAGCCGTCGGTATCGCCGCCAAAACCGTACTGGCCATAGACCGGGTCACGGCCGTAACGCAGTTTGGTTCGCGGCTCCAGGCCACCGACATGCACCACCGCAGCCTCGCCGACCAGGGTCAGCCGTTGGGCGCCCAGCACTTGGTCGAAGAAGTGGGTCAGGGTGCTCTGGACCTGCGTCACTTCCTTGCGGCGGTAGCCTTTGTTGTCGGCACCTGGCGTGGTCGCGATAGGCGATGCCGCGCCACCGGCGATCGGGTTGAGCAAGGCCAGGGTCAGGTCGTTGGTGTTGACTTGCACCGGAGCGTTGGGGCGATAGCTGATCTCACCGGTCCACGCCGTGCCGGTAGGCAAGGTGGTGGAAAAGCTCGCGCCGTAGAGACGGATGTCTTCCGGGTATTCAAGGTAGTACTGACCGCGTCCGAGCATCACACTCTGAGCCAGTGCCGAGCCAGTGCCGGGCGCGATTCTGTTGGCGGCACCGACGATGGCCGGGATCCGTGCCAGCGTTGTCAGGCCGGCAGTGGTGGTGCCGACCGTCGGGCTACGGCTGTGATAGTTCATGAAGTACAGACCGTACTCGGTGTCGTCGCCGAGCCAGCGCAGCGCCGTCCCCCACTGCCCGGAGTCGCGGGCGTCGCGGTCACCACTGCGCTGGACGATCACACCTTCCTTACTGACTTCGAAGCCTTGGCCAAACGCTGCAGCGATCGGTTGCAACGGTGCAATCGCCGGGCTGGCAACCGTGTAATTCTTGTTGCAGCCATCAGCCACCACGTCGTTGCCGAAGAAGGTGCCGCAGTTGTCGACGACGGTCTGGTCCCACTCCAGTTGATAGAAACCTTCCACCGAGAGTTGGTCGGTCAGGCTTTGGGAGGCGAACAGCATGTTCACCGGTATCAGGCCTTCCTTGATTTCGGCGCCAGGACGGCGGAACGCTGAAACGTCGATCGGGTTGATGCTGTTGATCGAGTTGCCGATGAAGGTACTTTCACCCCAACTCACCACCTGCTTACCGGCGCGCACAGTGCCCGGCAGCTCGGCGATGGAATAGTTGTGATAGACGAAGGCGTCGAGCAGTTGCGCCCCGGAGGACTTGGCGCCTTCTTTACGACCGCTGTCACTGATCGGTTTGAACTCACGATCCTCGTCCTTGAGTTCGAAGTCGTACCAGTACTTGCCACGCACGAACACCCCGGTGTCGCCGTACTTCAGTTCGAGGTCATGAATACCCTTGAAGATCTTGGAGAAGGTTTCGCCCTTCTTGAAGTTCAGCCGCCCGTCATCCCCGGTCGAAGACTGGCCGGTCCCGCCATTGACGATGCCCACCAGAGATTTGTCGGCATCGCGCATGCCCCAGCTCGCGCCGACGGACAGCGAAGAATCAAAAGTCCCCTCGATTTCCCCGATGTTGAATGAAACAGCCTGCGCCTGGGCGCAGCAACCCAAGGCAACCGCAGCGGCGAGCGCTTGCGGCGTGAAGATGGCGCGCATTGTTGTTTTTGTCATGCGTCTTCCCCGGTGAGTGACAGAAGGCCCCACCCTACTGCCGCACGTTGGGAGCGATAAGCGCACCAAGGAGGTATTCGTGGTGTACCTCCAAAGGATGAATCCCCGCATGGGACGGCGTTTTGCGCGGGTTATGGATGGGCTGGATGGGGGGTTATCAACGCAGCGCATGGCATGTGGGCGGGGCTTGTGGCGACTGTTACTCATGCTGCAACAGTTCATGTCATGAATCGCTATTTTTCCTTTTGGCTCAAGGCCTTATTCTTTCCGGGCTTTCACGGCAAACGGCCGGAAAGCAGGAAGCAATGGCGGTGGCCAGTTCACGCCATTAGCGACAGATTTCAGATGAATTGAAGCTATTCGACTCATCGCCCTGTGTTCACTGACGTTGATTTATTGCTCCTTGATCAATCGTCTTACTTTGGCCGCTGCGTTTGCAGCGGCCTTTTTTATGGGCGGTGGTTTTGTGACGATGGCGAAGAGTTGCATGAAGTAAAAGTGGTACTCAATTATTTCACCCAATCTAACTTTTTATTACCTACACACCTCTCGGAAAACGACTACATAGTTATGTAATCACGTGAAGCGCCCTCGCGATTAAGGTTAAAAACAGGTCAGCCATATTGTTTGCACGCTGACTCTAACCTAATTAATTGCGAGCAATATTTCCATGAAACCCATTGACTACAACAAGTACCGTACCACTAAAAGTTTGAACACCCGCGTACGCTTTCTGATTTTCCACTACACAGCCGGCAACTTCTCCAGTTCGGTCAACGCACTGACCGGCCCGAATGTCAGCGCCCACTATCTGGTTCCCGACATCACCGATCCGAGCTACTTGAAAGCAGGTTATACCCGGCAGGAAGTCTTCAACCTCGTCGACGAAACCAAGCGCGCATGGCATGCGGGCGTGAGTCATTGGGGCAATAGAAGCAATCTGAACGACACGTCTATCGGCGTTGAAATCGTCAACCTTGCAACGTTTAGCCAAGGGGTTTTCAACTTTCCGCCGTATCAGCCAGAACAAATTGCCGCCATTGAAGAGCTGGCGTTGAACATCCTTGAACGCTACCCGGATATCAGCCCGACCCTTGTTCTGGGGCACTCGGATATTGCTGTCGGCCGCAAGAGTGACCCAGGGCCGAAATTCCCCTGGCATGCCCTTTACTTGAAAGGCGTCGGTGCCTGGTTCGACGATGCCACCCGAGACACCTATCTGCAGCAATATTGCGAGACCGGCATTCCAGCCCGAAGCGAATTGCTCAAACTGTTCAAGACTTACGGGTACGACGTTTCCGGTGCGTCAACCGAACAAGGCTTCACACAACTGGTTCGGGCCTTTCAGCTGCACTTTCGCCCGGAAACGTACGACGGGATTATGGATGCGCAAACGGCCGCGAATCTGGCGGCATTGGTTCACAAGTATTTTCCTTGAAGACCGCTGCAAACCAGATGTCGGGGCCGAATATTAAGAACCAGCAAGGTCAAGAGCGGTGACCTTGCTGGTTTCCATTAAATCGAATACTTCTGCAAATTCGCCATCATTTCCTTCAGCGCTTCAAGGTTGTCCTGCGGATGCACCGCGCCTTCAAAATCGCAGATCTGCTGCCAATGCGCCGCCACATCTTCCGGCGAGAAACCAACCCGCGGATCAAACCCCGCGCCGAGGCTTCGTTCCCAGCGCACTTTGCCCATCCAGCCGCCACCGACTTCAAACAGCCCGGAGGTTTCCTGGCAGTTCTCGCTGGCGAGGTACACCACCAGCGGGCTGACCAGTTCCGGCTTGAGTTGTTCGAAGACTTGCGGCGGGATCAGGCCTTCGGTCATGCGGGTGCCGCCGGTGGGGGCGATGGCGTTGACCAGGATGTTGTTCTTGCGGCCTTCGATGGCCAGGGTGCGGGTCAGGCCGTAGAGGCCGAGTTTGGCCATGCCGTAGTTGGACTGACCGAAGTTGCCGTAAATGCCCGAGGTCGAAGCGGTGAAGATGATGCGGCCGTAGTTTTGCTCGCGCAGGTGCGGCCAGGCGGCACGGGTAACTTTGTAGGCGCCTTCGACGTGGACGCGGTAAACCAGGTCCCAGTCGCCGTCTTCCATTTTGTGGAAGGTTTTGTCCCGCAGGATCCCGGCGTTGTTGACCACTACATCGACACGACCGAAGGTGTCCAAAGCGTTCTGAACGATTTTGTCGCCGTCGGTGACGGAGTCATGGTTGGCCTCGGCGATGCCACCGGCCTCGCGGATTTCGGCCACTACCCGGTCGGCTGCCGAAGCGTTTGCGCCTTCGCCCTGAGCTGAGCCGCCGAGATCGTTGACCAGCACTTTGGCGCCCTGTTTGGCGAACAGCAGCGCGTGGGCCCGGCCCAGGCCACCGCCTGCACCCGTGATAATCACGACTTTATCTTCGAAGCGCACAGACTCATTCATTGGGGGGACTCCAGCAGGCCAGGGGACAATAAGTCCGAGTGTCAGGCACGGCGATGCGGGTCACAATGAACTGGGGTGTGGCTGAATGGTGCGCAATAAGGCAGGGGGATAATCAGGAGCAGGCGGCCTTGCGCGGCGGTGAAACCAGCAGATCGCGAAACTCCAGATAGTGCTTGAGCACCTGCCCCGGCGCCTCGGTCTGAGGGTAGTGGCCAATGCCTGGCAACAAGACCGTGTCCGGATTCGGGATCAGTTCCCGATAACGCCGGACCATGTGCGCGCCGGAGACCGGATCGACCTCACCATCGATCACCCGCAACGGCACTTCACCACGCTGCATCGCGCTGACCCAACGCTCGCGCTGGGCACGCCGCTCAGGGATGTAGGCAATCAATTTGTGCATGATCCGTGGCCCTTGATTGCTCTCGATCAAGCTCCAGAAATCGTCCATCTCGCTCTCTGTGGGGCGGCTCTGGGGGCCGAATATCTGCCGGAAACTCTTCACCAGACCGTCACGGGAAAAGGCTCGCCCGATCATCCAGCCCAAGGGGCTGAGCAGGAGTTTTTGCATCAGGATCGGGCGATGGGTTTCGGGAAAGAGGCCGCCGTTGAGGAACACACAGCTGGCGATATGGATGCGTGCTTCGTAATGCCGGGCCAACAGTTCCTGGGCCACGCTGTCGCCATAATCGTGGGCCAACAGGTGCACCGACTGCTCGACCTCCAGGTGTGCCAGCAAGGCCTGTTGCAAATCGGCCTGCTCCAGCAGGCTGTATTCGTGATTCACCGGTTTGGCGGAGTCGCCAAAGCCGAGCATGTCGCAGGCAATCACCCGATAGCGCTGGGTCAGCGGCTGCCAAAGGTAATGCCAGTCCCAACTGGCGGTCGGGAAGCCATGAATGAGCAACAGTGGCTCACCCTGCCCCGCAGTCCAGTAACGGATGGTCTGGCCACGGAATACGAACGTCTGGCCGCGCTTGCGCCAGACACACAGGGGGATCTCGGCGAGTGCCATTAGAGTTTATAACCCGCGTCTTGTTTATCGAGTTTGCGCAGCAGCGCTGGCCAGGCCAGTGCGCCGCCCATCCCTTGAGCACTTTTGGTGACGCCGGCGATCATTGCCTTCGCGCCTGCCAGAATCTGCGGTTCGATGGCGATCAACTCGGCGCCACCGTTCTGCGCCAACACCTGGATATCGCAGGCGCGCTGGAAGGTAAACATCATCAGGAACGTGTCGGCGATGGTCGCGCCGCAGGTCAGCAGACCGTGGTTGTGCAGCATCAGGAAATTGTTTTCGCCGAGGTCGGCTTGCAGTCGCGCCTTCTCTTCATGGTTAAGCGCAACCCCTTCGTAGGCGTGATAAGCCAGGCTGGACAAGACAAACAATGATTGTTGGCTGATCGGCAAAATGCCTTGTTTCTGCGCCGACACCGCGACACCGGCAGCGGTGTGGGTGTGCAGCACGCAGACGACATCGTGACGAACCTCGTGCACCGCGCTGTGAATGGTGTAACCCGCCGGGTTGATCTCGTAAGGGCTGTCCATCAGTTTGTTGCCGGCCTGATCGACCTTGACCAGGCTCGACGCAGTAATCTCGTGGAACATCAGCCCGAACGGGTTGATCAGAAAGTCTTCGGTACCGGGGACCTTGGCCGAAATGTGGGTGAAAATCAGGTCATCCCAGCCATGCAGAGCGACCAGACGATAGCAGGCGGCAAGATCGACGCGGGTCTGCCACTCGGCGGCACTGACCTGGTCTTTGACACTGTGTGGCGATTGGACGGGGGTTACGCTCACGACAAGGAACTCCTGTTCTTATTATTTTGCTCACGAGATCCAGTCTAGTCACGCCCCGGGGATCGTGTAGTTGCATTGGCAGCCAGCTTGATGGCCTAACGAGTCAGTACGCCAACGAACCTGGATCCATGTCAAAGTACTGCCGCCAACAACGGTGCGGCGAACAGATTCAGCAGCCCCGTCAGAACCATGACCAACCCCGCCACCGAGCCCTCTTCACCCCCCACTTCATGTGCCCGACTGACCCCGGCACCGTGGGCACCGACACCAAACAAGGCCCCTCGAGCCAAGGCGCTGCGCAGGGGCAATCACTTGAGCAGAATGCCACTGAGCATCGCCCCGAACACCCCGGTGAACATCACAAACACCACGGTCAGTTCCGGTACGCCGCGCGTACTTGTCAAAAGCCGCGCAAGCTTGGCTCGCCTTGCTGCGCGAGTGGCCGGTCAGCCCCGCAGAGCGCTGACCAACTCCGCCAGCCAAGGCTCGGCATCGGTTTCCGGCGTCACGCTTTCGCTGGCGTCCAGGCGCAGCATGGGCAGGACTTCACGTATTCCCAGCTCGCCGAACAATTCGCGCATCAACTCGCCGCCGCCGCAAAACGTGTCGCCGTAACTCGCATCACCCAGGCCAATCACGGCACCCGGCAAGCCATGCCAGGCAGCCGGCAACTGGTCGCGAATGGCGAAATACAACGGTTGGAGATTGTCCGGCAGTTCGCCCATGCCGGTGGTCGAGGTCACCGCCAGGAAGGCTTCAGGAGCAAAGGCCTGAACATCGGCGAGGGTCGCACGCGGGTTGTGCCAGGTTTCGAAACCCGCTGCTTTTAGAATATTTGCGGCATGGCGGGCGACTTCTTCAGCCGTGCCGTACACCGAGCCGGAAAGGATGGCGACTTTCATCAATCTGATCCTGAAGCTGAGTAAAAAGACGGGGGATATTAACAGCCGTGGCAAAAAAGCTGCGATTGACTCTCAATTAACGCTGGTGGCCAGTAGAAAGTTCTCAGCGTTCTTTTAGAATGCATCCCACAATCAAATTGGAAAGGACTCTCCGATGATTAACGCCCAACTGCTGCAAATGGTGATCAACGCTTCCAACGACGGCATCGTGATTGCCGAAAAGGAAGGCGAGCAGGACAACATCCTGATTTACGTCAACCCGGCATTCGAACGCCTGACGGGTTACACCAGCGAAGAAGTCCTCTACCAGGATTGCCGTTTTCTTCAGTCCGGGGACCGCGACCAGGAAGCTCTCCCGTTGATTCGCGAGGCCTTGAGCAGTGGCGGTTCCTGCCGGGAAATCCTCAGGAATTATCGTAAGGACGGCACGCCGTTCTGGAACGAGCTGTCCCTTTCGACGGTGAAGAACCCGAATGACGGACAGACTTATTTCATTGGTGTGCAAAAAAACGTCACCGTTCAGGTCAAGGCGCAGCAGCGAGTCGCGCAGTTGGAGGCGCAATTGGCTGAGGTCCAGGCCGAGCTTGCCGCACTAAAAGCGACGAACGGCGAAAACAAAACGAAGAATTGATTGTCATTAACTACAATCACCGGTGACTTTGTAACTTTTTCTGTCGAGCTGATCATGCAACGCGACGCACTCCTGACCCAGGATGAGCTGGATTTTATCCAGACTATGCAACACAACCCGCAACTCAATGTGCGGGATGCGACGTCGAGCCTGCTCGTCAACGGTGGTTCACAGATTCGTGACCTGCTCACGCGCCTTGCCGCTCATGAGCAAGTCACCATCCAGGCCCACTTCGAAAATCAGCAAATGACCTTCCCGCTGCACCTGGTTGAAGACGAGTTTCATGCGCTGCATTTACGCCTCGGCGTCCCCAGCATCTATGAAGACGGACCGATGATCCGGCCCTGGCGTCTGGTCCTCGAAGAACCGGTAGCGCTGGAGAATGCCAATGGCCAGCCCGGCACCCTGTGGGTGCATGAAGTGTCGTTCAAAGGGGTCTTGCTGGAAGTTCGCAACAAGACCAAACCGCCCAAACATTTCGCCTTATGGTTCAGCCCGTCTGGCTACGAGCGCATCGCGTTGCGCGGCACCTTCGAGAAAGAAACCGAGAGCGGCTTCTTTGCCTATCAGTTGAATCAGGGTGACAAGGACGAAACCGAGCGTCTGCGCCAGTACATCCTTCAACAGCATCGGCTGACGCATCCGGCCATGCATCTCTGATTCAAGTGTCCAGGTTGCCTGTCAGGAACTGTTTCAAACGCTGACGCATGACCATTCCTTCGTTTCCCAGACATCCAATCGACGATCCAGCCAGGCTTTCCTGCACAAGATCGGACGCATCCCCCGCCAGCATCAACTGACAATCCAGGCTCAAGGCCAGGCGCTTCAATCGCCGTGGCAACTCGGGCGCAGGCGCGTGATTGGAAACCAGCACCAGCGCCTTGGGTTTGACTCTTTCGCAGACCAGGGTCAATTCATCGAATGGCTGACCGATAGCCAACACTTGAATAGCCGAATCGACACTGCTCAGAAACAGCGCGGTTACCAGCACTTCGAGTTCACGGCACTGATCGTTGAGGGCGCAGACAATTACCCGTCGAGGCTGCAGGACACGCACCAGCAACAGGCGTTGCAACACTCGAGAACGCAAAAAACCATCCAGGAAAAACCACTCGCTGGCCTGACCGAACGCTTCATGGCGCTGCAGCAATCGCTTCCAGAGTGGAAGCAGAATGTCCTGAAACACGACAGTCAGCGGATAACTGGAAAAGATCTGTCCATAGATCTGCTCCAATTGAACCTCATCAAAGGCACTCACCGCCGACTGAACTTGCTGCTGCCATTGCGAGTAGTCAGCTTGCACGAGTTCATTCGGGATGATGTGCGACAGAGCCTGAAGCGGTTCAACCCTGGCCAGGATCTTGCTGACTTTACTGACAGCAACGCCGCGTTCGATCCAGCCAAGGATACTGCGGACCCGATCGATTTCGGTCATCGAATACAATCTGTGCCCACTTTCGGTGCGCGCGGGCTGTATCAGCCCATAGCGGCGCTCCCATGCTCGTAGCGTGACCGGGTTGACCCCCGTCAGGCGCGCCACTTCACGTATCGGAAACAGTTCTTCCTGCTCGAGTGGAAGACCGGGCTGCAATCCAGGAACAACGTCAGTCAGGACAGGCATTTTATAATTCTACGTCCATGTATAAATTGGATCCCATTCTACCTCCCCTGCCCCCACACCCTACAAGACGTTGATGGCGACGAATATCACTGACGTTCCAGGCAGAATCAGGAATAATCCTTGCTTGTTCCAAGACGCAGCCCACCACCCCGGCGCTGCGCCTGGCGAAACTCCTATCCGGAGCGACGCGATTGTCATATGGAGATACACAATGTCTACCTCACCCGTCACGCTGATGGTTGCGCGCCGCGTCGCCGATGGGCGTTATCAAGACCTGATCGCCTGGTTGCACGAAGGTGAACAACTGGCTACCGATTTTCCCGGCTATCTCGGTTCTGGCGTGCTCGCTCCGCCGCCCGACGATGACGAATTCCAGATTATTTTCCGCTTTGCCGACGAGCAGACGCTGCACGCCTGGGAGCATTCTGTATCGCGCACCGCCTGGCTGGCACGCGGCAGCGACTTGTTTGCCCATCCAACGGAACATCGTGTCAGCGGCATCGAAGGCTGGTTCGGCGCCGCCGACCAGCGACCACCACGCTGGAAACAGGCCGTGGCGATCTGGTTGGCATTCTTTCCGGTTTCCCTGCTGTTCAACGTTGTCCTCGGGCCGTTGCTGAGCGACATGGGTCTGCTGAGCCGGGTGTTCATCAGCACCTTGTGCCTGACCCCGCTGATGGTTTACTTCTTCATTCCGCTGTCGACCCGACTGCTGGCCAACTGGCTGAACACCACACCGCAGCGGCCGCTGCCCACCGAGCCTTCGACGCAGAATCGCTAAGCCTGCCACCACAATAGGTGTACGCCTCCCGTCGCTGGTATAGTTTTGCTCTTACCGCGACGCGAGCCGTTCATGACCTCTTTCGTAGCCCCGATCCTCATCACCGGTGCCGGCCAACGTGTCGGCCTGCACTGTGCGCAGCGTTTGCTCGAGGATGGCCAGCCGGTGATCTTCAGCTACCGCAGTGAACGCCCCGGCGTACAAACCCTGCGCGACCTGGGGGCGACCGCGGTGTTTGCCGACTTCTCCACTGAAGCCGGAATCTTCGCGTTCATCAGCGAACTGAAAAACCACACCGACAGCCTGCGGGCGATTGTCCATAACGCCTCCGAATGGCTGGCCGAAACCCCTGACACCGACGCCGCAGCCTTCACCCGCATGTTCAACGTCCACATGCTGGCGCCCTACCTGATCAATCTGCATTGTGCCGACTTGCTGCAACGCTCAAGCCCGGCGGACATCGTGCACATCAGCGATGACGTGACCCGCAGGGGCAGCAGCAAGCACATTGGCTACTGCGCCAGCAAAGCCGGGCTCGACAGCCTCACCCTGTCCTTCGCCGCGAAATACGCGCCGACAATCAAGGTCAACGGCATCGCGCCAGCCCTGCTAATGTTCAACCCCGACGACGACGCGGCGTACCGCGCCAAGGCACTGGCCAAGTCCGCGCTGGGTATCGAACCCGGCTGCGAAGTGATCTACCAGAGCCTGCGTTATTTGCTCGATAACCCTTATGTCACCGGCACGACCCTGACCGTCAACGGCGGACGGCACATCAAATAAGCGGCTCCCGCGAGGATGTTCCATGACGTTATCCCTGTCCCAGACCGCCCTGTCCAAAAGCTACCGCGAAATCCTCATCGGCCTCGGTGAAGACCCCGACCGCGAGGGTCTGCAAGAAACCCCGGCTCGCGCGGCAAAAGCCATGCAGTACCTCTGCCATGGTTATGAGCAAAGTGTCGAAGAGATCGTCAACGGCGCACTGTTCGCTTCCGACAACGATGAAATGATCATCGTCGACAACATCGAGCTGTACTCGCTCTGCGAACATCACATGCTGCCCTTCATCGGCAAGGCGCATGTGGCTTATATTCCAACGGGCAAGGTGCTGGGCCTGTCGAAGATTGCACGACTGGTGGACATGTTCGCCCGGCGCCTGCAAATCCAGGAAAACCTCACTCGGCAAATCGCCGACGCGGTGCAGCAAGTGACCGGTGCGGCAGGCGTCGCGGTGGTTATCGAAGCCAAGCACATGTGCATGATGATGCGCGGCGTCGAGAAACAGAATTCGACCATGAACACCTCGGTGATGCTCGGCGCCTTCCGCGAGTCGAGCAACACCCGCCAGGAGTTCCTGCAATTGATTGGACGGAGCAAGTAGCAATGCCACAACTTCAACCAGGAACGGCACGCATCCGGGTCAAGAACCTGTGCCTGCGGACCTTCATCGGGATCAACGAAGATGAAATCCTCAACAAGCAGGACGTGCTGATCAACCTGACCATCCTGTATGCCGCTCAGGAAGCGGTGCGTGACAACGACATCGATCACGCGCTGAACTACCGCACCATCACCAAGGCGATCATCGCCCACGTGGAGGGTAATCGCTTCGCCCTGCTCGAGCGCCTGACTCAGGAAATTCTCGATCTGGTCATGGCCAACGAGTCGGTGTTGTATGCCGAGGTCGAAGTCGACAAGCCCCACGCCCTGCGTTTTGCCGAGTCAGTATCGATTACCCTGGCCGCGAGCCGCTGACCGCGTCTGGCGCATTGTTCGTCAGACTTTTATCATCCGCGCACGATTTGATTGCACAGAGCCCGCCATGACCGATCAACAACGCCTGGAACTCGAAGCCGCCGCCTTTCGCCGGCTGGTCGCCCACCTGGACAGCCGCAAGGATGTGCAGAACATCGACCTGATGAACCTCTCCGGTTTCTGCCGCAACTGCTTGTCCAAGTGGTACAAGGCCGCTGCCGACGAACGCCAGATCGAGGTCAGCCTCGATGACGCCCGCGAAGTGGTTTACGGCATGCCGTACGCCGAGTGGAAAGCCCAATACCAGCAAGAAGCCAACGCCGAACAACAAGCGGCGTTCGCCAAAGGAAAACCCAATGAGTGATTTGAATACCCTGCGCGCCAGCCTCAAGAGCGGCGAACACGTTTTTGCCGACACCCTGGCCTTCATCGCCGCCGGCTACGACTATCAGCCTCAGGCTTTCAACAATGGCGGCGTGGAAAACGCAGCCGGGCAGAATGAAGGCTCGTGCAAGACCCTGGGCCTGGCGTTGCTGGAAGGCTTGAGCGATGAAGAAGCGTTGTTGGCGTTCGGCGAGCATTACCGTTCGGTGGTGGCCACGCCTGAAGGCAGCGATCACGGCAATATCCGCGCGTTGATCGCTCATGGGTTGGCCGGTGTGAAGTTCACTCAACAGCCGCTGACTCGCCGCTGATTCAACACTTCCAAACACATCCCGACTTTTAAGATTAACCCGGCAACTTTATTTCGTTTGCCGGGCACCGCTGCTCACGGCTTAGATAAAAAGAAGCATCCCTTCTTCTGAGTCAGGTATCCATGAGCAGCGAAACCATCAGCCAGTCGATCAACATCGTTCATCCCGTCACGCTCAGCCACGGCAAAAATGCCGAGGTCTGGGACACCGATGGCAAACGCTACATCGACTTCGTCGGCGGCATCGGTGTATTGAACCTCGGCCATTGCCATCCGCGCATCGTCGAGGCCATTCGCGAACAAGCCACCCGGCTGACCCACTACGCGTTCAACGCCGCCCCGCATGTGCCCTACATTGAACTGATGGATCGTCTCACCGCGTTTATTCCGGTGGACTACCCGGTCAGCGGCATGCTCACCAACAGCGGCGCTGAAGCGGCGGAAAACGCCCTGAAGATCGTCCGTGGCGCCACCGGTCGCACGGCCGTCATCGCCTTCGACGGCGCCTTCCATGGCCGCACCCTCGCCACGCTCAACCTCAACGGCAAAGTTGCGCCCTACAAACAGAAAGTCGGCGTGCTGCCCGGTCCGGTTTTTCACTTGCCCTTCCCGAGCAAGGACAACGGCGTGACCTGCGCCGAGGCCCTGAAAGCCATGGACCGGCTGTTCAGCGTCGAGATCGACGTCGATGACGTCGCCTGTTTTATCGTCGAACCGGTGCAGGGCGAATCGGGCTTCCTGTCGCTGGACGTAGAGTTCGCCCAGGCGCTACGTCGCTTCTGTGATAAAAAAAATATCCTGCTGATTGCTGATGAAATCCAGTCCGGCTTCGGTCGCACTGGTGAGCGTTTTGCCTTCTCGCGACTGGGCATTGAACCCGATCTGATCCTGCTCGCTAAAAGCATCGCCGGCGGTGTACCGCTGGGCGCGGTCGTCGGGCGCAAGTCGCTGCTCGACACCTTGCCCAAGGGCGGACTGGGCGGCACCTATTCAGGCAACCCGATTGCCTGCGCCGCAGCACTGGCAACCCTGGACGAAATGACCGATGCGAACCTGCACGCCTGGGGCTCGCAACAGGAAGAAGCCATCGTCAGCCGCTACGAGGCCTGGCGCGCCAACAAGCTTTCCCCGTATCTGGGCCGCTTGACCGGCGTTGGCGCGATGCGCGGCATCGAGCTGACCAATGCCGACGGCACACCGGCCTCGGCGCAATTGACGCAGCTGCTGGCGCTGGCGCGAGACGCCGGTTTGCTGCTGATGCCCAGCGGCAAGTCGCGCCACATCATTCGGCTGCTGGCACCGCTGACTACTGAGGCAGCGGTGCTGGAGGAAGGGCTGGATATCCTCGAGGCGTGCTTCGCAAAACTGTCCTGACAATCTGAATCTGCGCGCACAAAAAAACCGGCCGAAGCCGGTTTTTTGCTTTCTACAGAATCAGAATCAAGCGTTCTGCAGATCGTCGAGGTAGCGCTCGGCGTCCAGTGCCGCCATGCAGCCGGCGCCGGCCGAGGTGATGGCCTGACGGTAAACGTGGTCTGCCACGTCACCGGCAGCAAAGATACCTTCGAGGCTGGTGGCAGTGGCGTTGCCGTCACGGCCGCCCTGCACAACCAGGTAGCCGTCTTTCAACGTCAACTGACCTTCGAACAGCGAAGTGTTCGGGGTGTGGCCGATGGCGATGAACACGCCGTCGACTGTCAGCTCGTCGAAGCTGCCGTCATTGTTCTTCAGACGGGCACCGGTCACGCCCATGTTGTCGCCCAGAACTTCGTCCAGAGTCGAGTTCAACTTCAGCTCGATTTTGCCTTCGGCAACCCGGGCGTTGAGCTTGTCGATCAGGATCTTCTCGGCGCGGAAGGTTTCGCGACGGTGGATCAGGGTGACCTTGCTGGCGATGTTGGCCAGGTACAGCGCCTCTTCAACAGCGGTGTTGCCGCCACCGACCACGGCCACTGGCTTGTTGCGGTAGAAGAAACCGTCGCAGGTTGCGCAGGCCGAAACGCCTTTGCCCATGAACGCTTCTTCCGACGGCAGACCCAGGTAACGAGCGCTGGCGCCGGTCGCGATGATCAGGGCGTCGCAGGTGTAGGTCGCGCTGTCGCCGGTCAGGGTGTACGGCTTGGCAGCGAAGTCCACGGCATTGATGTGATCAAAGACGATTTCGGTTTCAAAGCGCTCGGCGTGCTCTTTCATGCGGTCCATCAGCGCCGGGCCGGTCAGGCCGTGGACGTCGCCAGGCCAGTTGTCGACTTCGGTGGTGGTGGTCAGTTGACCGCCGGCTTGCATGCCGGTGATCAGCAGTGGCTTGAGGTTGGCACGAGCGGCATAGACCGCGGCGCTGTAACCGGCAGGGCCGGAACCGAGAATAATCACTCGCGAATGACGGACTTCAGACATGACCTGCTCCTGTTGACCGGCCCGAAATATCTGGCACGGAACGCCGGGTTGCCGGCGGGAATAAAAAAGGACCGTTGAAAGCACTTGGGGAAGGCTTGAGCTCGACAGTCCTGTAAAAAGTATGGGGTGCAGCGTATCGAGGGGGCGAAGATTAAGGAAATACGGTTTAACAATCCAGCTCATAGGCGGTCTCTATCCCATCACGAAGGATGCATAGGCGCCTTTGTTACAGTTAATGTCGATGCTGCTACCGCGCTTTCGCCCGTCAGGCAAAGCCGGTAAGGTCGGCGCGTTTCCCCTTTGCTCGGAGCACGTTATGCCCGCCCCCGTTCTGTCCGGCCCGCAATACCTGCGCGAAGGCCTCAAGCTGGTCCTGAGCCCAAGCCTGCGTTTGTTTGTGCTGTTGCCGCTGGTCATCAACCTGGTGCTGTTCGTCGGATTGATCTACCTGGCCAGCCATCAATTCAGCCTGTGGGTCGATACGTTGATGCCGTCCCTGCCCGACTGGCTGAGTTTTCTCAGTTATGTCCTCTGGCCGTTGTTCGTGGTGCTGGTGGTGTTGATGGTGTTCTTCACCTTCACCATGCTGGCCAACGTCATCGCCGCGCCATTCAACGGTTTCCTCGCGGAAAAAGTCGAAGTCGTGGTGCGTGGCACTGACGACTTCCCGTCCTTCAGTTGGGGCGAACTGATCGCCATGATCCCCCGCACCCTGGCCCGGGAAATGCGCAAACTCGGCTACTTCCTGCCGCGCGCCATCGGGCTGTTTATCCTCTCGTTCATTCCGGTGGTGAACATCATCGCTGCACCACTGTGGCTGCTGTTCGGGGTGTGGATGATGGCGATCCAGTACATCGACTACCCGGCGGACAACCACAAACTCGGCTGGAACGAAATGCTCGCCTGGCTGCGCGAGAAGCGCTGGCAGAGCATGAGCTTCGGCGGCAGTGTTTATCTGGTGCTGCTGATTCCGGTGGTCAACATCCTGATGATGCCGGCCGCCGTGGCGGGTGCGACCTTGTTCTGGGTGCGTGAACGCGGCGCGGAAAACCTGGTCGTCCAGCGCTGATTCGGTCACAAATTCATCATCCCACCGTCACACTGACGACATGGCCTCAGCCGACACTGAGGTCATGACGACAGCTCTGCATATCACCCTGATCACCGAAACCTTCCCTCCCGAAATCAACGGAGTGGCCAATACCCTCGGCCGCTTGTGTGACGGTTTGCGCGCGCGCGGGCACCAGGTGGAATTGGTGCGACCGCGTCAGGGTGGCGACCCGCTCATGGGCAGCAACGATGAGTTGCTGTTGTGTCGAGGCTGGCCACTGCCGGGTTATCCCGGTTTGCAATGGGGTCAGTCGTCGATGCACAAGTTGCTGCGGCGCTGGAAACGGCATCGCCCGGACGTGTTGTACATCGCCACCGAGGGACCGCTGGGGTTGTCGGCATTGCGCGCGGCACGGCGCTTGGGGATTTCGGTGGTCAGCGGCTTTCACACCAATTTTCAGCAGTACTCCAGCCAATACGGCCTCGGGCTGCTGACACGCTTACTGACTCACTACCTGCGCTGGTTTCACAATCGCTCGACCCTGACCCTGGTGCCCAGCGCCAGCCAGCGACTGGAACTGGAACGCCGTAGTTTCGAGCGCCTGGCGTTGCTCTCTCGAGGCGTCGACAGCCAGTTGTTTCATCCGGCCAAACGGCTGAAATCGCTGCGCGAGCAATGGGGACTGGCCGAGGACGATATTGCCTTCATCCACGTAGGACGTTTGGCCCAGGAGAAGAATCTTGGCTTGCTCAAGCGGTGCTTCGACACGCTGAAAATGACTTATCCACAGCGAAAAATGAAATTGATTGTGGTCGGTGACGGGCCGCAACGATCAATGCTGGAAAAGGAATTGCCCGAGGCGATTTTCTGCGGTTCACAACGCGGCGAAGCCTTGGCCAGTCACTATGCGTCGGGGGATGTGTTTCTGTTTCCGAGCCTGACCGAAACCTTCGGCAATGTGGTGCTTGAGGCATTAGCCTCGGGGCTGGGGGTGGTGGCGTACGATCAGGCTGCGGCAGCCCAGCATATTCGCCATGGCTACAACGGCGTACTGGCTATGCCTGGGGATGAAGAGGCGTTCTGCGATGCGGCACGTTGGCTGCTGGAGGAGCGCGAAACCTTGCGCTGCGTGCGGCTTAATGCGCGCCAGCATGCGAGTCGTCAGGGGTGGGCGGCGATTATCGAGCAGTTTGAAGGACAGTTGCGCGGGGCTTGTCAGGCCCCGCTTGCCTCAGGCATTGATCCTCGGCTTAAACCAGGGTCATCAACGCCTCACGGCTGAACGGCAGGATGTCTTCTTCACGGCCGTCACGCACTTTCTGCGCCCAGTCCGGGTCCACCAGCAACGCACGACCAACCGCCACCAGATCGAACTCGTCATTGTTCAGACGCTCCAGCAGTTTTTCCAGGCTGGCCGGCTGCGCGATCTTGTCGGTGTTGACCATGAACTGCAGGAACTCGCCGTCCAGGCCGACACTGCCGACGGTGATGGTTGGCTTGCCGGTGAGCTTGCGAGTCCAGCCGGCCAGGTTCAGCTCGGAACCGTCGAACTCCGGCTCCCAGAAACGGCGCGTCGAGCAGTGGAAAATATCCACGCCGGCGTCGGACAACGGCTTGAGGAATTCGCCCAATGCATCCGGTGTTTGCACCAGACGCGCGGTGTAATCCTGCTGCTTCCACTGCGAGAAACGGAAAATAATCGGGAAACCTTCCCCGACCGCTGCACGCACCGCCTGGATCAGTTCAATGGCAAAACGCGAACGGTTAGCCAGGCTGCCGCCGTATTCGTCAGTGCGCTGGTTGCTGCCTTCCCAGAAGAACTGGTCCACGAGATAGCCGTGGGCACCGTGAATTTCCACGCCGTCCATGCCGATGCTCTGGGCATCTTTGGCGGCTTGGGCAAACGCGGCGATCACGTCCTGGATATCTTGCTTGCTCATGCCGTGAACCACGACCTGACCGTCCTTCAATTTCTCCGACGGACCGTAACCCGGCACGCTGGCGTCCGGCTCGGTGCCGATACGGCGCACGCTGCCGACATGCCATAGCTGCGGAACGATCTTGCCGCCTTCAGCATGAACCGCGTCGACCACTTTCTTCCAGCCGGCCAATGCGGCTTCACCGTAGAAATGCGGCACGTTCGGGTAGCCGTTGGAAGCCTTGTGGCCGACGGTGGTGCCTTCGGTGATGATCAGACCCACACCCGCAGCAGCGCGACGACGGTAGTACTCGATCACTTTGGAATTGGGAACGCCGCCCGGCGAAAACGAGCGGGTCATCGGCGCCATGACGACGCGGGTCGGCAGTTCGAGGGTGCCGAGGTGGAACGGTTTGAACAGGGCTTTGACGGGCATGGGACGCTCCACGGGATATAGACTTTATGACGGCGATAATATGGAGAGTCAGCCGCGCTGAACAGCACTATTGATTTTGGTGATTAAGGATCAAAAGGCAGAAACAAAAAGATCGCAGCCTCGTTTCACTCGACAGCTCCTACATGAACCGCGTGGCTGTGTAGGAGCTGTCGAGTGAAACGAGGCTGCGATCTTTTGATCTTTCTTCTTAGCTCAGCGCTTTTTCGATCGCCTGGATGACAGCATGATCATCCGGCGCCGTACGCGGCGAGAACCGCGCCAGCACGCGACCATCCTTGCCCAGCAGGAATTTTTCGAAGTTCCAGGTAATGTCACCGGGAAATTCAGCACCCTCGCCCGCCAGCAGACGGTACAGCTGATGACGATCGTGACCGTTGACTTCCAGCTTGCTGGACAACGGAAAGGTCACGCCATAGTTGAGGCTGCAAAATTCCTGGATCTCTTTCTCGGAGCCCGGTTCCTGACCGGCAAACTGGTTGCACGGCAGGCCCAGCACGCTGAAGCCTTTGTCCTTGTATTGCTGGTAGAGGTTTTCCAGCGCCGCATATTGTGGGGTCAATCCACATTTGGAGGCGACGTTGACCACCAGCACGACGTGCCCCTTGAAGGGCGCCAGAGGTAGCTCCTGACCATCCAGGCCTGTCAATTTAAGGTCGTGAAAAGCACTCATGACGAACTCCAGATTCCCGTGTTCTTCTCGAAACAGCCACTTGGCGGTGTCACCAGGGACAGCCGCGGACTAAAAAGGCGCCCCTCGGGCGCCTCTCCAGTTCTCGAAAGCTTAGCGCAGAAAATCAGTGGTGATGGCCACCTTCGCCATGGACGTGACCATGAGCGATTTCTTCCTGGCTGGCGTCACGGATGTCGATGATCTTGACCTGGAAATTCAGGCGCTGACCGGCCAACGGGTGGTTGCCGTCGACGGTGACATCGTCGCCGTCCAGATCGCGAATGGTGACGATCTGCATCTGGCCGTCCGGAGCGGATGCGTGGAACTGCATGCCCACTTCCAGCTCGTCGACGCCTTCGAACATGCTGCGGCTCAACGTGCTGACCAGTTCGGCAGCGTATTCGCCGTAGGCATCTTCAGGTTCTACGGCGACAGTCAGTTCGTCACCGACTGCTTTGCCTTCCAGAGCCTTTTCCAGGCCCGGAATGATGTTACCTGCGCCTTGCAGGTAAACCAGCGGCGCGCCGCCGGCGGAGCTGTCGATGACCTCACCAGCGTCGTTGGTCAGGGTATAGTCGATGGAGACAGCCTTATTGGCGGCGATCAGCATGGGGCGAGACCTTTTGCAAAAGAATATAGAAAGGCCAAGTTTAGCGAAGCAATCGCCCGAAAGCGAACACAACCCGGACAGACGGGGGGCGGCGAAAGGCTCGACGGTCACAGGTTTCCATCAGGATGAGAACGGGCACTGGGTGGCCGAGCTTTCCTGCGGTCACACCCAGCACCTGCGCCACCAGCCACCGTGGCAATCGCGCGCCTGGGTCCTGGACCCCGCGCAACGTATTGAAAAAATAGGCCAGCCCTTTGATTGCGGTTGGTGCGCACAAGGCTCGGTTAGCGATAACCTTGGCGACTGAATTTCGGTAAACGGCCAGACATAGGCCGTCACCATTGCCATGCACCTCCAGAGAATCCGCATGCAAACTTTTTTTATCGCGCCCACCGATTTTGGTGTGGGTCTGACCTCCATCAGCCTCGGGCTGGTGCGTACCCTTGAGCGGGCCGGCCTCAAGGTCGGTTTTTTCAAACCGATTGCCCAGCCGCACCCGGGTGACACCGGGCCTGAACGGTCCACCGAACTGGTGGCGCGCACTCACGGTTTGAAACCGCCTCAGCCGCTCGGTCTGGCGCACGTCGAGCGCATGCTCGGCGATGGTCAACTGGACGAGTTGCTCGAAGAAATCATCACCCTTTATCAACAGGCTGCTGTCGGCAAAGACGTGCTGATCGTCGAAGGCATGGTCCCGACCCGCAGCGCCAGTTACGCCGCGCGGGTCAATTTGCACTTGGCGAAAAGCCTCGACGCCGAAGTGATCCTGGTCTCGGCGCCGGAAAACGAAGTGCTGACCGAGCTGTCCGGCCGAGTGGAATTGCAGGCGCAATTGTTCGGCGGCCCGAAAGACCCGAAAGTCCTCGGCGTGATCCTCAACAAGGTCAAAACCGAGGAGAGCATGGAGGCCTTCGCCTCGCGCTTGAAAGAGCATTCGCCCTTGCTGCGCAGTGGCGATTTCCGTCTGCTGGGTTGCATCCCGTTCCAGCCGGAATTGAACGCCCCGCGCACTCGAGACGTCGCCGACCTGATGGGCGCACAGATTCTCAATGCCGGTGACTACGAAACCCGGCGCATGACCAAAATCATCATCTGCGCCCGCACCATGCGCAACACCGTGGAGCTGCTCAAGCCCGGTGTGTTGGTGGTGACGCCCGGCGATCGCGACGACATCATCCTTGCCGTCAGCCTCGCGGCCATGAACGGCGTGCCGCTGGCCGGCCTGTTGCTGACCAGCGACACCCTGCCCGACCCGCGCATCATGGACCTCTGTCGTGGCGCGTTGCAGGCGGGCCTGCCGGTGTTGTCGGTGAGCACCGGTTCCTACGACACCGCTAACCAGTTGAACGGTTTGAACAAGGAAATCCCGATCGACGACCGCGAGCGTGCGGAGATCATCACCGACTTCGTCGCCAGCCACCTCGACGCCAAGTGGCTGCACCAACGCTGCGGCACGCCTCGGGAGATGCGCCTGTCGCCCGCCGTGTTCCGTTATCAATTGATCCAGCGCGCCCAGGCCGCCAACAAGCGCATCGTTCTGCCTGAAGGCAGCGAGCCGCTGACGGTGCAAGCCGCGGCGATCTGTCAGGCGCGCGGTATTGCCCGTTGCGTGTTACTGGCGAAACCGGCGGACGTCGAAGCCGTCGCTCGCGCCCAAGGCATCGAGTTGCCACCGGGGCTAGAGATTCTCGACCCGGATCTGATTCGCGAACGCTACGTCGAGCCAATGGTCGCCCTGCGCAAAACCAAAAGCCTCAACGCGCCGATGGCCGAGCAGCAACTGGAAGACACCGTGGTGATCGGCACCATGATGCTGGCGCTGGATGAAGTCGACGGCCTCGTGTCCGGCGTCATTCACTCCACCGCCAACACCATCCGCCCGGCCCTGCAGCTTATTAAAACGGCGCCGGGCTGCACGCTGGTGTCGTCAGTGTTCTTCATGCTCTTCCCCGAGGAAGTGCTGGTTTACGGCGACTGCGTGATGAACCCGCACCCGAGCGCCAGCGAACTGGCCGAGATCGCGTTGCAAAGCGCGGATTCGGCCGCTGCGTTCGGCATCACCCCACGCGTGGCGATGATCAGCTACTCCAGCGGTGAATCGGCCAGCGGTGAAGAAGTCGAGAAGGTTCGCGAAGCGACATTGCTCGCCCACGAACAACAAAACTCGCTGCTGATCGACGGCCCGTTGCAATACGACGCCGCCGCCAACGAAACCGTTGCCCGGCAACTGGCACCGAACAGCCAGGTCGCCGGTCGCGCCACAGTGTTCGTGTTCCCCGACCTGAACACCGGCAACACCACCCACAAAGCCGTGCAGCGCAGCGCCGACTGCGTCAGCCTCGGGCCGATGCTGCAAGGCCTGCGCAAACCGGTGAACGACCTGCCGCGCGGCGCGCAAGTCGACGACATCGTCTACACCATCGCGTTGACCGCGATTCAAGCTGCCAACCGACCTTTGGATCTTTAAATGCTGGATTCCCTACCTGCACCGCTGCGAGGCGTGATTGCCTCGCTGCTGTTGGCGCTGAACACGATTGCCTGCTGCACACCGCTGTTCATCGTGGCGATTTTCAAACTGGTATTGCCCTTCCCCGCCGCCCAGCGTTTTACCGATTGGCTGATGAGCCATATCCACGAAGCCTGGATCAGCAACAACAAAGCGTGGATGGATTTGCTCGGACACACGCGCTGGAAACTCAGCGGCCTGGAAGGTCTGGACTATCAGCACTCGTATCTGATCACCAGCAACCACCAGAGCTGGGTCGACATCATGGTGTTGCAGTACGTGCTGAACCGGAAGATTCGCCCGCTGAAGTTCTTCCTCAAACAGGAACTGATCTGGGTCCCGGTGATTGGTCTGGCGTGGTGGGCGCTCGGCTTTCCGTTCATGAAGCGCTACTCCAAGGCCTACCTGGAAAAGCACCCGGAGAAGAAAGGCAAAGACCTGGAAACCACCCGCAAGACCTGCGACAAGTTTCGCCATAACCCGGTGGGGATTTTCAACTTCGTCGAAGGCACGCGCTTCACCGAGGGAAAGCATGCCCAGCAGAAATCGCCGTTCAAGCATTTGCTCAAGCCCAAGGCAGGCGGCATTGCGTTTGTGCTGGATGCCATGGGTGAGCAGCTGGAAGCCATCGTCAACGTGACCATTCACTACCCGGCCGGGCGTCCCGGTTACTGGGATTTGCTCTGTGGGAATGTGAAGGATGTGGTGGTGCACTTTCAGGAGCTGAAGATTCCACCGCAGTTCATTGGCAAGAACTACGACCAGGACGGCGAGTATCGATTGCAGTTTCAGGGCTGGATCAACCAGTTGTGGCAGGACAAGGATGCGCTGCTTGCGCAGATGAATCGCGAATACCCGTCTAACTGATCACCAGGCACAAAAAACCCGCCGATGATCACTCATCGGCGGGTTTTTTATTAACGGCTAGCGCTTAGATCGCGCCACGCTTGCGCAGCAGATCCAGCACTTGCTTGACGCTTTCTTCCAGCGACAGCGACTGGGTATCGACCACGAGGTCGGCGTCCAGCGGCACGTCGTACGGGAAGGAATCGCCTGGGATGTTATCCCCGGCCGCCGCGTACAGGCCTTGTGGGTCACGCTCGGCACAGACCGTCGGAGAGGCCTGGACGTAGACCGTCAGCAGACGCTCCTTGCCGATCAGCTCCCTGGCTTGCTCACGACCTTCGGCACTCGGCGCAACGAAGGCTGCCAGTGTCAGCAGACCCGCTTCGTTGAACTGACGCGCAACGTGCGCCGCACGACGCCAGTTCTCGGTACGCCCGGCGCGATCCTGTGGCAGACCTTTGTTCAGGTCGTGACGCAGGTTCTGGCCATCGAGTACAAACACCGCGCGCCCCATGTCGAACAGCTTGCGCTCAACTGCGTAAGCCAGGGTGCTTTTGCCGGCGCCCGACAAGCCGCTGAACAACACGGTGGCCGGTTGCTGGCCGAAGCGCTGCGCGCGTTCTTCGGTGGCGACGTGCGCCAGTTTGCCGTGATGCGTGCTGGTGCCATGGCTCAACGGCTGAGCGATGATCATGCCGGCCGCGACAGTGCCATTGGTCAAACGATCGATGACGATGAACGAACCGGTGGTGCGGTTGCTCGCGTAACCGTCCAGCGCAATGGCCGCGTCGAGGCTGATCTTGACCCGACCGATTTCGTTCAAGTGCAACGAACTGGCCGGACCTTCTTCCAGGGTGTTCACGTCAACGCGGTTGACGATGCTGGTGATCGAACCCGGCACGTACGTCGTGGCGCGCTTGATGTCGTATTTCTTGCCCGGCAGCATCGGTTCTTCGGCCATCCACACCAGCATGGCGTCGAACGCGTCAGTCACTTGCGGCAGATTGTCGGCATGCACCAGCAAGTCGCCGCGAGAGATGTCGATCTCGTCTTCCATGGTCAGCGTCACCGCTTGACCAGGACCGGCGTGCTCCAGCTCACCTTCGAAGGTGACGATGGATTTCACACGGCTGCTCTTGCCCGACGGCAGCACAACGACTTCGTCGCCCTTGTGCACGACGCCGCTGGCCAGGGTGCCGGCGAAACCACGGAAGTTCAGGTTCGGACGGTTGACGTACTGCACCGGGAAACGCAGGTCGGTGTAGTTGCGGTCGCTGGCGATTTCGACGGTTTCAAGAATTTCCATCAGCGACTGGCCGGTGTACCACGGCGAGCGCTCGGACTTGTTCACCACGTTGTCGCCTTTCAGCGCCGACATCGGCACGAAGGCCATGGTGGTCGGCTTGAACGCGATGCCTTCGGCGAACTTCAGGTAATCGGCCTTGATCGACTCGAAGACTGTTTCGTCGAAACCGTTGAGGTCCATCTTGTTGATGGCGACAACGATGTGCTTGATGCCCAGCAACGAGGCGATGAAGCTGTGGCGACGGGTCTGGGTCTGCACGCCGTAACGGGCGTCGACCAGGATGATCGCCAGGTCACAGGTGGACGCACCGGTGGCCATGTTGCGGGTGTACTGCTCATGGCCAGGGGTGTCGGCAATGATGAATTTGCGTTTGGCGGTGGAGAAGTAGCGGTAAGCGACATCGATGGTGATGCCCTGTTCACGCTCGGCCTGCAGGCCGTCGACCAGCAATGCCAGGTCGATGTCATCGCCGGTGGTGCCGACTTTTTTCGAGTCGCGGGTAATGGCTTCCAGGTGATCTTCGTAGATCATTTTGGAGTCGTGCAGCAGGCGCCCGATCAGGGTGCTCTTGCCGTCGTCGACGTTGCCACAGGTAAGAAAGCGCAGCATTTCCTTGCGTTCGTGCTGGCCCAGATAGGCGAGGATGTCCTCGCTGATCAAATCAGATGCGTGCGACATGACAACCCCTTAGAAATAACCCTGACGTTTCTTTTCTTCCATCGAGCCTGCGCCATCGTGATCGATGACCCGGCCCTGGCGTTCGGAAGTTCGCGTCAGGAGCATTTCCTGAATGATGTCGGTCAGGCTGGTGGCCTCGGACTCGACCGCACCGGTCAACGGGTAGTCGCCAAGTGTACGGAAGCGGACCTTTTTCTTGACGATGCGCGCCTTGTCTTCGTCGCTCAGGTGATTGAGCAGGCGTTCGTCGTCGATCATGATCCAGGTGCCATTCATCTCGATAACGTCGCGCTCGGCGGCGAAATACAGCGGCACAATCGGGATGCCTTCGAGGTAGATGTACTGCCAGATGTCCAGTTCGGTCCAGTTCGACAACGGGAAAACACGGATCGATTCGCCCTTGTTGACCTTGCCGTTGTAGACGTTCCACAACTCGGGACGCTGGTTTTTCGGGTCCCAGCGGTGCTTGGTATCGCGGAAGGAATACACGCGCTCCTTGGCACGGGACTTCTCTTCGTCACGACGGGCACCACCGAAAGCAGCATCGAAACCGTACTTGTCGAGGGCCTGCTTGAGGCCTTCGGTTTTCATGATATCGGTGTGTTTGGCGCTGCCGTGGGTGAGCGGGTTGATACCCTGCGCAACACCCTCGGGATTCACGTGCACCAGCAGGTCCAGGCCGAGTTCTTCGACCATGCGGTCGCGGAACGCGTACATTTCCTTGAACTTCCACTGGGTGTCGACGTGCATCACCGGGAACGGCAGTTTGCCCGGGAAGAATGCCTTGCGCGCAAGGTGCAGCATCACGGCGGAGTCTTTACCGACGGAGTACAGCATCACCGGGTTATCGAACTCGGCGGCGACCTCGCGGATGATGTGGATGCTTTCGGCCTCCAGCTGTTTCAGATGCGTCAGTTTGTCGACCATGGCTACTCACGAAAACGATCTTATGGACGGCCAGCGGGCCGTGTTCGAGCGAGGAATCCTAGCACAGCGACCTCTTCTAATCAGGACGCCGACTAGATCGAAAGGGTATATGAATATACCCCCGCGTTTGGGCCTCGCTCCTACTGTCAGATGGGGTTCGGGCAATCGATGAAGATGTGCTCAAGGGCAAAACGCCGCGCCAGATAATCCCCGAGAGCCTGAACGCCATAGCGCTCGGTGGCATGGTGGCCGGCGGCGATGAAGCTGATGTCGTTTTCCCGGGCGCTGTGGAAGGTCTGCTCGGACGCCTCACCGCTGAGGTACAAGTCGACGCCAGCCAGCACGGCCTGATCGATGTAACCCTGACCGCCACCGGTGCACCAGCCAACGCGCCGGATCATCTCGCTGCCTTCAATCAGCAACGGCTCGCGGCCCATGACTTCTTGTACGCGACGGGCAAAATCGCGGGCCGTCACCGGCTCGTTCAATGAACCGACCAGGCCGACAACTTTAAGGTTGTCCGGGTCCAATGGGCCTTCCACGGTGATATCGAGCTGACGAGCCAGCTGCACGTTATTGCCGACTTCCGGGTGCAGATCCAGCGGCAGATGGTAGGACAACAGGCTGATATCGTGCTTGAGCAGGGTTTTCAACCGACGCTGCTTCATGCCGGTGATGCACGGATTCTCGCCTTTCCAGAAATAACCGTGATGCACCAGCACCAGGTCGGCGCTGGCTTCCACAGCGGCGTCGAGCAACGCCTGGCTGGCGGTGACGCCACTGACGATGCGCATGACCTGCGGCCGGCCTTCGACCTGCAACCCGTTGGGGCAGTAATCGGCAATCTTTGCACTGTTAAGGTAACGGTCGGCTTCTTCGACCAGGGTGCTCAGGGCGACGGCCATAAAAGACTCCTAAATATCCCGTTCGGAGGCACGCTTCGCCTCGTATAATGCGCGACATTATGGGCGGTCTCATACCGCCTGCAACCTCTCAGGACGTGCTTAATGCTCAAGGCGCTGCGTTTTTCCGCCTGGCCGCTGTTGGCCGGCGTGCTTATTGCTCTGTTAATCATCCAGCGTTACCCGCAGTGGGTCGGACTCCCGAGTCTCGACGTCAATATGCAGCAAGCCCCGCAAACCACCACGATGCAACAGGGTCCGGTGTCCTATGCCGACGCAGTGACCACGGCCGCGCCGTCGGTGGTCAACCTGTACACCACCAAAGTCATCAACAAACCGAACCATCCATTGTTCGAGGATCCGCAGTTTCGTCGTTTCTTCGGCGACAACTCGCCCAAACAGAAGCGCATGGAGTCGAGCCTCGGCTCAGGCGTGATCATGAGCCCGGAAGGTTACCTGCTGACCAACAACCACGTGACCACCGGCGCCGACCAAATCGTGGTGGCGCTCAAGGACGGTCGTGAAACCCTGGCCCGAGTGATCGGCAGCGACCCGGAAACCGACCTCGCAGTCCTGAAGATCGACTTGAAGAATCTTCCATCGATCACCGTCGGGCGCTCCGACAACATCCGCATCGGCGACGTGGCCCTGGCCATCGGCAACCCGTTCGGTGTCGGCCAGACCGTGACCATGGGCATCATCAGCGCCACCGGGCGCAATCAGCTGGGCTTGAACAACTACGAAGACTTCATCCAGACCGACGCGGCGATCAACCCCGGCAACTCCGGCGGTGCGCTGGTGGATGCAAACGGCAACCTGACCGGCATCAACACGGCGATCTTCTCCAAGTCCGGTGGTTCGCAGGGCATCGGTTTCGCAATCCCGGTGAAACTGGCCATGGAAGTGATGAAGTCGATTATCGAACACGGCCAGGTGATTCGCGGCTGGCTCGGTATCGAAGTGCAGCCATTGAGCCAGGAACTGGCGGAATCGTTTGGTCTGTCGGGGCGCCCGGGCATTGTGGTCGCGGGGATTTTCCGTGACGGTCCGGCGCAGAAGGCCGGCCTGCAACTGGGGGACGTGATCCTCAGCATCGACGGCGAACCGGCCGGCGATGGTCGTCGCTCGATGAACCAGGTCGCGCGGATCAAACCGACCGACAAGGTCACGATCCAGGTGATGCGCAACGGCAAAGAGCTCAAGCTCACCGCCGAGATCGGTTTGCGTCCGCCGCCTGCGCCGGTCAAAGAGAAAGAAGAAGAGTAAGCGGTAGGAGCGGCGCCCTCAGCCGCTCCATAACTCCGAAGCCGTTAACAGCAGACATTCTCATTAGTCATGTTATATTGTTTCAATATTACTATTGGAACAACATAACATGTCGTCTCGAACAATGGCTTCCCTCGCAGGCCTGGCCCTCGGTTTGCTGGGGGATCCGGTCTTCGCCGAAGAATCGCAAACCGTTGAACTGGACGCCATCAGCGTCACCTCCGAGTACGAATCCCCCACCGACCCGGTCAAGGGTTACCGCGCCACGCGCTCTTCCAGCGCAACCAAGACCGACACGGCCATTCGCGATATCCCGCAATCGATCAGTGTGATTCCCGTCAGCGTGCTCAAGGATCTGGGCAGCACCAGCGTCGAACGCGCGCTGGATTTTGCCGGTGGCGTGTCGAAGCAGAACAACTTCGGCGGCCTGACGCTTTACGAATACAGCGTGCGCGGCTTCACCACTTCGGAGTTTTACAAGGACGGTTTCAGCGCCAACCGTGGCTATCCGAGCACGCCGGACGTGGCCAACATCGAACGCATCGAAGTGCTCAAAGGCCCGGCCGCCAGCCTCTATGGTCGTGGCGATCCGGGCGGTACGGTGAACATCGTTACCAAGAAACCCCAGCCCGAAGCCTTCACCACCCAGCTAACCAGCGCCAGCAGCTGGGATCGCTATCGCACCGCCGTGGACGTCAACACACCGCTGGATGATAACGGCAACGTACTGTCCCGGGTGAACCTGGCCGTCGAGGACAACCACAGCTTCCGCGATCATGTCGACAGCCAGCGTGTGTTCGTTGCGCCTTCCTTCAGCTGGCAACTGAACCCGGACACCAGCCTGTTGGTGGAGAGCGAATTCGTTCGCCACAGCTCGACATTCGATCGAGGTATCGTCGCGCCGAACAATAAATGGAGCGGCGTCTCCCGTTCGACCTTCCTTGGCGAACCCAACGACGGCAACATCGACAACCACAACAATCTGCTGCAAGCCGCCCTCGAACATCAGCTCAACGACCGCTGGAAACTGCGCCTCGCCAGTCATTACAAGGAAGGCAAGCTCTGGGGCTTCGCCTCCGAAAACCGTCCCTTGAACGCCGACGGCCACACCGTCAACCGTCGCTACCGCGAGCGCGATACCAACTGGCATGACAGCATCACCCAACTCGAATTGCGCGGTTTGTTCGACATCGGCAGTTGGCAACACGAACTGCTGATCGGCAGCGAATACGAGAATTTTCGCAAGAACGAACGGGTCACGACCATTGCCGGCGGCCCGTACGCCATCGATATCTATCGACCGATATACGGCCAGCCGAAACCCAATGGCGCACGCTCCGGGACCGACTTCTTCGAGCACGTCGAAAGCCAGGCGCTGAACCTTCAAGACCAGATCGTTTTCACTGACAAACTGCGCGGCGTGCTCGGTGCGCGCTTCGAACATTTCGAACAAAGCATCGACGATCACAGCCGCAACGCGACCAGCCGCCAGCGTCACGATGCCCTGACCCAGCGAGCCGGCCTGCTCTACCAAATGACGCCCGAAGTGGGATTATTCGCCAACGCCTCCACCTCGTTCAAACCGAACAACGGGCTGGACGCCGCCGGCAAATCCTTCGATCCAGAAGAAGGTGTCGGTTATGAAGTCGGGATCAAGAGCGAGCTGTTCGACGACCGCTTGAGCACCACCCTCGCCGCCTTCCATATCGAAAAGGAAAACGTCCTGGCGCTCGATCCGAGCACCGATTCCAGCCGCGCCATGGGCAAGGCCCGCAGCCAGGGTGTCGACATGCAGGTCACTGGGCAAGTGACCGACGCCGTGCGAGTGATCGGTGCTTTCGCTTACATCGACGCCGAAGTCACCCAAGGCGACAAGGTGATTCCCACCGGCAGCCGAATTCTCGGTGTGGCCAAACGCAGCAGCAGTGTGTTGGGTGTTTATGAATTTCAGGACGGCTATTTGCGCGGTTCGGACCTTGGTGCAGCGTTCACCTATGTCGGCGATCGCTCAGGTGAAGCCGGCAGCGATTTCGAGCTGCCGGCCTACCACACCATCGACCTGCTGGCCCACTACAAGGCCAGCGAAAACGTCACCGTGGGCCTGAACCTGAACAACCTTTTCGACGAGAAATACTTCGAGCGCTCCTACAGCAACTACTGGGTCAACCCCGGCGAGCCGCGCAATTTCACCGTCAGCCTGACACTCAACCTGTAAAAGGACGTCCACCATGCACCACCTAAAATCCCTGGCGCTACTCAGTCTGTTGTGTGCCAGCCAAGTCTCGGCCCACGGTCTCTGGACCGAAGAGCGTCGCGGCAACATCGAAGTCATCTACGGCCACGGCGCCGAAGATAACGCCTTCAAGGCGCAGAAAATCAGTGGCGCGTGGGCTTATGACGTTGGCGGCAAAATGATCCCGGTGAGCGTGCAACGCCTGGCCGACCACGCCCGCCTGCAGCCGTTGAAACCACCGGCAGTGATGGCCGTGGCGCTGAACAACGGCATGTGGTCGCAGACCGCGGATAAAAAATGGGTCAACGAAGGTCGCAGCAAAGTACCGGGGGCCATTGAGTCGACCCAGACCTTCAAATACAGCCTGGCGATATACCAACCGGGGGCGAAGTTGCCGAAGCTGGATCAGATGAAATTGCTGATTCTGCCGGAGGTTGATCCGCTGACCGTTGGGCCGGGTAAATCGTTGCCGGTTCGAGTGCTATTGGACGGTAAGCCGGCGGCGGGTGTGAAGTTGGTGGGCGATTATCGCAGCGCGCCGAATACGTTAAGCACCGAGACCGACTCAGAGGGTCGGGCGCAAGTATTGGTGCGTAATGAAGGGTTGAATGTGATTGCGGCGCAGGTCGAAGTGCCGGTAAAGGACAGCAAGGATGCGGACAGTCGCGGACTGTTCAGTTCGCTAACGTTCCTGGGCGAACCGCATCACGAGTAACACACCAAATCCTGTAGGAGCGAGGCTTGCCCGCGATGGAAACGCCGCGCTACAACAGGCAGACCGCGTTATCGTTCTTCGCGAGCAAGCCCGCTCCCACACTTGATCTTCTGTGAACACACTATTGGTGAGCAATGGAGATCCAGTGTGGGAGCGGGCTTGCTCGCGAAAGCGGTTTAAAGGTCGCCGAGGCCGTCGATCAACGCCTGATTCTGCTCCGGCGTGCCAATCGAGATCCGCAGGAACTGGGCAATCCGTTCCTGCTTGAAGTGCCGAACGATCACGCCTTGTTCACGCAACTTCGCCGCCAGCCCTGCCGCATTGTGTTTCGGATGACGGGCGAAGATGAAGTTCGCCGCCGACGGCAACACTTCAAAGCCCTTCGCTTCCAATTGCGTAACGACCCATTCACGATTCTCGATGACCAACCGGCAGGTCTTGTCGAAGTACTCACGATCTTCGAACGCTGCGGCTGCACCGACATTCGCCAGACGATCCAGCGGATAGGAGTTGAAGCTGTTCTTGATCCGCTCCAGCGCCTCGATCAAATCCGGATGCCCCACCGCCAAACCAACCCGCAGGCCGGCCAGCGAACGGGACTTGGACAAGGTCTGAGTCACTAGCAGGTTCGGATAACGATCCACCAGGCTGATCGCCGTCTCACCGCCAAAATCGATGTAGGCCTCATCCACCACGACCACCGAATCCGGGCTGGCCTTGAGGATTTGCTCAACCGCGTCCAGCGCCAGCAGGCAACCGGTCGGCGCGTTCGGGTTGGGGAAAATGATCCCGCCGTTCGGCTTGGCGTAGTCCGCCGGGTTGATCTGGAACTGCTCGTCCAGCGGCACCGCGTCGAAGGCAATGCCGTACAACCCGCAGTAAACCGGGTAGAAGCTGTAGCTGATGTCCGGGAACAGGACCGGAATATCATGTTGCAGCAAACCGTGAAAGATGTGCGCCAGGACTTCATCGGAACCGTTGCCGAGGAACACTTGGTTGCTTTGCACGCCGTAATACGTGGCCACGGCGTTCTTCAGCAGGTCGCTGTTGGGGTCCGGGTACAGACGCAAATTGTCATTCAGTTCGGTCTGCATCGCCGCCAAGGCTTTTGGCGATGGACCGTACGGGTTTTCGTTGGTGTTGAGCTTCACCAGTTTCGCCAGTTTCGGCTGCTCGCCCGGTACGTAAGGCACCAGATTCTTGACGAAGGGACTCCAGAATTTACTCATGCTCAGTTGCCCTTCTTGTCGTCAATGATGCGGTATTCGGCGCTGCGGGCGTGAGCGGTCAGCGACTCGCCACGGGCCAGCACGGAAGCGGTTTTGCCCAGTTCGGAAGCACCCTGCTCGGAGCAGAAGATGATCGACGAACGTTTCTGGAAGTCGTAAACACCCAATGGCGAAGAGAAGCGCGCGGTGCCGGACGTCGGCAACACGTGGTTTGGACCAGCGCAATAGTCGCCCAGGGCTTCGGACGTGTGACGGCCCATGAAGATCGCGCCCGCGTGACGGATCTGCGGCAACCAGGCCTGCGGATCAGCAACGGACAACTCAAGGTGTTCCGGTGCGATACGGTTGGCGACTTCGATGGCTTGTTCCATGTCGCGAACCTTGATCAGCGCACCGCGACCATTGATCGAGGTTTCGATAATTTCGGCGCGCTCCATGGTCGGCAGCAGCTTGGCGATGCTGGTGGCGACCTTGTCGAGGAACTCGGCGTCCGGGCTGACCAGAATCGCCTGGGCGTCTTCGTCGTGCTCGGCTTGGGAGAACAGGTCCATGGCGATCCAGTCCGGATCAGTCAGGCCGTCGCAGACCACGAGGATTTCGGATGGGCCGGCGATCATGTCGATGCCGACCTGGCCGAACACATGGCGCTTGGCGGTGGCGACGTAGATGTTGCCCGGACCGACCACCTTATCGACCTTCGGTACGCTTTCGGTGCCGTAAGCCAGCGCGGCGACCGCTTGAGCGCCGCCGATGGTGAACACGCGGTCGACGCCGGCGATGCAAGCTGCGGCCAGCACCAGCTCGTTGATTTCGCCACGAGGCGTCGGCACCACCATGACCACTTCGGTCACGCCGGCCACCTTGGCTGGAATCGCATTCATCAGCACCGAGGACGGATAAGACGCCTTGCCGCCCGGTACATACAGGCCGGCGCGATCCAGCGGCGTGACCTTCTGGCCCAGCACGGTGCCATCGGCTTCGGTGTAGCTCCAGGAATCCTGCTTCTGTTTCTCGTGGTAGCTGCGTACTCGGGACGCGGCTTTTTCCAGCGCTTCACGCTGAGGCACGGTGATTCGAGTCAGGGCCAGTTCCAGGCGCTCACGAGGCAGGATCAGGTCCGCCATGGACGCGACCTGCAGGCCGTCGAACTTCTGGGTGAATTCCACCAGCGCCGCATCACCACGCTCGCGCACGGCCTTGATGATGTCCAGCACCCGCTGATTGACCGAGTCGTCAGACACACTTTCCCAGCTCAGCAGATGATCCAGATGATGTGCGAAATCCGGGTCAGCAGCGTTGAGTCGGCGAATTGCAGTCGGTGCGGTCATAGCGAGAGCCTCATAGGAATGGCAAAAACTCAGGCGCCCTAACTTAGCAGTCGTTTCCGCTTGGGCACCTGAGATTCTGGCTATGAGGCGGATAGACGGGCGCGACTCAAGGTCGCGCAGGTAAATCAGCCGCGGTGTCGAGACTCCACTGCCTTGCGCAGGGTGTCGATCAACGCCTGGATACGGGCGTGCTGCATTTTCATCGAAGCTTTGTTCACGATCAGCCGGGAGCTGATGTCGGCAATGAAATCCTGGGGTTCCAGACCATTGGCGCGCAGGGTGTTACCGGTGTCGACCACGTCGATGATCTTGTCTGCCAGACCGATCAGCGGCGCCAGTTCCATCGAGCCATAGAGCTTGATGATGTCGACTTGACGGCCCTGTTCGGCGTAGTAGCGCTTGGCAACGTTGACGAATTTGGTCGCCACACGCAGCCGGCCCTTGGGCTCGACATCACCGACACGGCCGGCGGTCATCAGCTTGCAGAGGGCAATTCGCAGGTCCAATGGCTCGTACAGGCCCTGGCCGCCGTATTCCATCAGCACATCTTTACCGGCGACGCCCAGGTCAGCGGCACCATGTTCGACGTAAGTCGGCACATCGGTGGCGCGCACGATCAACAGGCGCACATCGGCCTGAGTCGTGGGGATAATCAGCTTGCGGCTCTTGTCCGGATTCTCGGTCGGCACGATGCCCGCTTCAGCCAGAAGCGGCAGGGTGTCGTCAAGGATGCGGCCCTTGGACAGTGCGATGGTCAACATGGGAAACGTCAGTCCTTATCAAGGTACTCATGCCCGGTCGCAAATGGCGCCGGACACACATCGAGCCGGAAACCGGCTCGACTTCAACAAATCAACGGGCACGTCCCTGTGCCCATGCAACAGAAACTAGCCCGGTACGCGGCGGATCTTGGCACCGAGCATCTGCAGTTTCTCTTCGATGCACTCGTAACCACGGTCGATGTGGTAGATGCGGTCGATCAAGGTGTCACCTTCAGCGATCAACGCCGAGATCACCAGACTGGCCGAAGCACGCAGGTCGGTGGCCATGACTGGCGCGCCCTTGAGCTTTTCGGTACCGGTGACGATGGCGGTGTTGCCTTCGACCTGGATCTTCGCACCCATGCGGTGCAGCTCGTAAACGTGCATGAAGCGGTTTTCGAAGATCGTCTCGATCACGGCACCAGTGCCTTCGGCAATGGCGTTGAGCGAGATGAACTGCGCCTGCATGTCGGTCGGGAACGCCGGGTACGGAGCGGTGCGCACGTTAACGGCTTTTGGCCGCTTGCCGTGCATGTTCAGCTCGATCCAGTCTTCACCGCAGGTGATTTCGGCACCTGATTCCTTGAGTTTCTCAAGAACGGCTTCGAGGATGGTCGGATCGGTGTCCTTGACCTTCACACGACCACCGGTCACAGCAGCTGCGACCAGGTAAGTGCCGGTCTCGATACGGTCAGGCATCACTTTGTAAGTGGTCGGGTGCAGACGCTCGACGCCATCGATGGTGATGGTGTCAGTGCCGGCGCCAGTGATCTTGGCGCCCATAGCGATCAGGAAGTTCGCCAGGTCGATGACTTCAGGCTCGCGAGCGGCGTTTGCCAGAACGCTGCGGCCCTTGGCCAGAGCGGCCGCCATCATGATGTTTTCGGTACCGGTCACACTGACGGTGTCGAAGAAGAAGTGCGCACCGCGCAGGCCACCTTCAGGCGCCTTGGCCTTGATGTAGCCGCCTTCGACGTCGATGACCGCGCCCATGGCTTCGAGGCCACGAATGTGCAGGTCAACCGGACGCGAACCAATGGCGCAACCGCCAGGCAGTGCGACTTCGGCTTCACCGAAACGGGCAACCATCGGGCCCAGCACCAGGATCGACGCACGCATGGTTTTCACCAGTTCGTACGGAGCGATCAGGGTCTTGATGGTGCGTGGGTCGATTTCGACGCTGAGTTTCTCGTCGATCACCGGCTCGATGCCCATACGACCGAACAGCTCGATCATGGTGGTGATGTCGTGCAGGTGCGGCAGGTTGGCAACAGTCACCGGGCCATCGCACAGCAAGGTTGCAGCCAGGATCGGCAGGGCAGAGTTCTTTGCCCCGGAGATGCGGATCTCGCCATCAAGACGAGCGCCACCGGTAATAATCAATTTATCCATAAGAATCTCGACGCCCTTGGGCTCAGGTGCGCTCGGCCCAGGCCGCGCTGCTGAAAAATTTCATAGTGACCGCATGGATGCTGCCATCGGTGATCCATGGGTTCAAATGGGCATAGATCTGCTGCTGACGCTTCACCGGGCTCAACGCCGCCAGTTCATCGCTAATCACGTTCAGCTGAAAGTTGCAGCCTTCGCCCTCGACTTCTACTAGGGTTCCTGGCAGCTTTCCTTCAAGGAAGCTCTTCACTTCTACGGCCTGCATGCTCAACCTCAATCGGCGCCCTGTGCGCGCGGGTCGGACATCATACAAAAAAGCCCCGCGCCTGCGAACCCCGCGAAGCAGGACTCTGACGGGGGGCTTCTTAATAGATGCGGTTAGGGATGCGCCAACAGCTCGGTCAATTCGCTGACCTGAGCGATTTCGCGCATGTCTTCTGGCATCCCACGGATGCTCAACGCCTTGCCGGCCGCCTCTGCATCACGCATGAAGCACAGCAGCAGCGACAAGCCGACACTGCTGGACTTCAACACTGCCGAGCAATCGACCACCAGAGCCGCGGCCTTGGCGGACTTAATCAGCGCCTGCCCCTGCTTGCGCAAACCGGGGCCAGTGCGGTAATCCAGCATGCCGCTAAGCGTCAGCTCGCCGGATTCGCTCATGCGAATGGCCGACACACTCATTGAGCTTGCGTCTCGGTGGTTTGCTTCTGACTGGCTTCCTTGGCTTTGGCGACTTCCCCGGCCCAACCATTGATGGTCTTGTCCAGGTCGTTGCCATTGCGCTGCATCGCATCAGCGAACTGATCACGGAACAGCTTGCCGATGTTAATACCGTTGATGATCACGTTGCGCAGCTTCCACTCGCCATTGATCTTTTCGAGTGTGTAAGACACCGGATAGATCGCGCCATTGGTGCCCTTGACCGTCATGCCAACGCTTGTACGGTCTCCCGACTCATCCTTGGCAGGGTCTACGACGATCCCCTGATTGTTGTATTCGAGCAAAGCGTTGCCATAGAACTGGAACAGACCCTTTTTGAAGTTTTCTTCAAAGGTCTTCATTTGCGCAGGCGTGGCTTTGCGCGAGTATTTGACCGTCATGATGCTCTTGGAAATGCCCTCGGCATCCACAACAGGTCCGACGATGCTGTCCAGCGCGGCATAAAAGTCTTTCGGATCCTGCTTGTACTTCTCTTTATTGGCCGACAGATCGGCAAGTAACCGATTGGTGGTGTCCTGCACGATATCGTGCGCTGAGGGCGCTGCCACGGCGTTAGCCATCAACGGCAGGGCCGCGAGTAATACCAACAGGCCACGTCGCAAGTTAGAGATCATTCAAAAGCTCCTCATTTGGCGTCTTTACTAACGGTATTGAGCAGAAATTTACCGATCAGGTCTTCGAGTACCAGCGACGACTGCGTGTCGTGGATGGTTCCACCATCCTTGAGCAAGCCTTCTTCGCCGCCCACGCTGAGACCGATGTACTTCTCGCCCAACAGGCCAGCGGTCAGGATAGATGCAGTGGAGTCAGTCGGCAGGTTATCTACGCGTTTTTCCAGCTGCATGGTCACTCGACCGGTGAAACTGTCGCGATCCAGATCGATTGCCGTGACCTTGCCGATGGTCACACCGGCCATGGTCACTTTAGCTCTGACAGTCAAACCGGCGATATTGTCGAAATACGCATAAAGTTTATAAGTGTCGGTGGTTGCGCTCGGGGACAGGCCACTCACCCGCAACGCCAGCAACAGCAAAGCCAGGATGCCAGCCAGCAAGAAAAGGCCGACACCGATTTCCAGGGTGCGGTTTTGCATCAGAAATCTCCAAACATCAAGGCGGTCAGAATAAAGTCCAGGCCGAGTACAGCCAAAGAGGCATACACCACGGTCTTGGTAGTGGCACGACTGATCCCCTCGGAAGTGGGCTCGCAGTCATAGCCTTGGAATACGGCGATCCAGGTCACGACAAAGGCGAAAACGATGCTTTTGATGATGCCGTTGAGCACATCGTCTGCAAAGGTCACGCTGTTCTGCATGTTGGACCAGTAGGAACCTTCATAGACACCCAGCCAGTCGACAGCCACCCACGAACCACCCCAGATGCCCACCACGCTGAAAATCATCGCCAGCACCGGCAGGGAAATGAAGCCGGCCCACAGGCGCGGGGCAATGATGTACTTGAGCGGATCGACACCAATCATTTCCAGACTGGACAACTGCTCGGTGGACTTCATGTTGCCGATTTCGGCAGTCAATGCCGAACCGGCGCGCCCGGCGAACAACAATGCCGTGACCACGGGCCCCAGTTCGCGCAACAGCGTCAGCGCAACCATCTGGCCGACCGCCTGCTCCGAACCATAGCTGGATAGAATATTGAAGCCTTGTAGCGCCAGCACCATGCCGATGAATACCCCGGAGACCACGATGATCACCAGGGACATTACGCCCACCGAATGCAGCTGCTTGATCAGCAAGCCAAAACCGCCGCCAATGCCGCCACGGCCAAGCAAGGCATGAAACAGGAATATCGCCGAACGGCCGAACACCCCCAGCACGTCAATGCCAGAGTGGCCGAACCGGCGAACCCGTTCTATTAATGAAATCTTGCGCATCAACGCTGCCCCAGAAGATCTGCGCGGTAATCCGTCGCTGGAAAGTGATAGGCGACCGGACCGTCAGGCTCGCCTGTCATGAATTGACGGATGCGTGGCTCCTGCGAGTTCATCAGCTCCTCGGGAGTGCCCTGCCCCAACACCTGGCCTTCGCCGACGACATAGATGTAATCGGCGATGCTCGCGGTCTCGGCCAGGTCGTGGGAGACCACGATACTGGTGATGCCCAGCGCATCGTTGAGCAGGCGGATCAGGCGCACCAGCACGCCCATGGCGATGGGGTCCTGGCCGACAAAGGGCTCGTCATACATGAGGATCTGCGGATCGAGGGCAATCGCCCGAGCCAGAGCGACACGACGTTTCATGCCGCCGGACAACTCGTCAGGCATCAGGTCAATGGCGCCACGCAAGCCCACAGCCTGCAATTTGAGCAGGACAATGTCCCGGATCATTTCTTCCGGCAGTTCGGTATGAACGCGTAGCGGAAAGGCGACGTTCTCGAACACATCGAGATCGGTGAACAGTGCACCACTCTGAAACAGCACGCCCATGTGCTTTCGCGCATCGAACAGATCACTGCGCGACAGTTTCGGCAGGTTCTGTCCATTGACCCAGACTTCGCCTTTGGTAGGCCGCAACTGTGCGCCCATCAGCCGCAACAGCGTAGTCTTGCCACACCCGGAAGGCCCCATGATGCCGGTGACCTTGCCGCGCGGGATACGTATATCGACGTTATTGAAAATGCTGCGCGTTCCGCGCTTGAAGGTCAGTCCCTTCAGCTCGACCGCGTAGGCTTTATCGGCACTCATCTAAACTCCTTGCGATGCAGCCTCTCACTCGGACGCCTGACTTTCTGGCGAAAGCACATACCTCCCGGGCAGGCCGAACTGGCGGCGAACTATATCACTGCAAAGGCCAAGCGCCCAAGGCCCAAGCCAGGCCATGTTCAGCAACATGACGGGGTAAAAGCTTATATTTAAGGGTATTCGGTAACCGGGAATGACAAAGCGCGACGAACTTGCGTGAGGGTTTTGATCATTACCGCTATAATCGCCGCCTTTTCATCAGGCTATACGATTTCTGACATGAGCCAATCCAGCGACCTGATTCAATCAGCACAACGCACCATCCGCCTCGAACTGGAAGCCGTACAAGGCTTGTTGCCCCGTATCGACGCAGATTTCGTACGCGCTTGCGAGATGATTCTGGCCAGCAAAGGCCGCGTAGTCGTGGTCGGCATGGGCAAATCCGGGCACATCGGCAACAAGATCGCCGCCACCCTGGCCAGCACCGGCACCACGGCCTTTTTCGTGCACCCGGCCGAAGCCAGCCACGGCGATATGGGCATGATCACCCGCGACGACATCATCCTGGCACTGTCGAACTCCGGCTCCACCAATGAAATCGTCACCCTGCTGCCGCTGATCAAGCGCCTGGGCATTCAATTGATCAGCATGACCGGCAACCCTGACTCACCGCTGGCGAAGGCTGCCGAGGTCAACCTCAACGTGCACGTCGAGCACGAAGCCTGCCCGCTCAACCTGGCACCGACCTCGTCGACCACTGCCGCGCTGGTCATGGGCGACGCCCTGGCCGTTGCGCTGCTGGAAGCCCGCGGTTTTACCGCTGAAGATTTCGCCTTTTCCCACCCCGGCGGCGCGCTTGGCCGACGCCTGCTGCTGAAAGTGGAAACCGTCATGCACGCTGGCGCAGAACTGCCCCAGGTGCAACGTGGCACGCTACTCAAGGACGCATTGATGGAAATGACCCGCAAGGGCCTGGGCATGACCGCGATTGTGGAGGCTGACGGCAAACTGGCCGGGATCTTCACGGACGGAGACTTGCGCCGCACCCTTGACCGGACCATCGACATCCACCATACGACCATCGACGAGGTCATGACCGTCCACGGCAAGACCGCCCGGGCCGAAATGCTGGCGGCTGAGGCTCTGAAAATCATGGAAGACCATCGAATCAACGCACTGGTAGTGGTGGACAAGGAGGACCGTCCGATCGGCGCCTTCAACCTGTCCGACCTGCTGCGTGCAGGAGTAATGTAATGAGCACCGACCTGCTGCAACGCGGCAAGAACATCAAACTGGCGGTTTTCGACGTCGATGGCGTACTGACCGACGGACGCCTGTACTTCCTCGAAGACGGCAGCGAATTCAAGACGTTCAACACCCTCGACGGCCAAGGCATCAAGATGTTGATGGCAGCCGGCGTGCAGACCGCTATCATCAGCGGCCGCAAGACCCCGGTGGTCGAGCGACGAGCGAAGAACCTCGGTATTCCACACGTGTACCAGGGGCGCGAAGACAAACTGGTAGTGCTCGACGAGCTTCTTGCCCAACTCAACCTAAGCTATGAGCAAGTCGCCTATCTCGGCGACGACCTGCCGGACCTGCCGGTGATTCGCCGCGTCGGCCTGGGCATGGCGGTGGCAAACGCCGCCAGTTTCGTCCGTGAACACGCCCACGGCATCACCCAGGCCCGCGGTGGCGAGGGTGCCGCTCGCGAATTCTGCGAATTGATCCTGCGCGCGCAGGGCCGCCTTGATGCGGCAAACGCCGCGTACCTGTGAGCCAACTATGCTGAGCAAAAAGATTCGCAAATTCCTGGTGTTCGGTTGCATCGCAGCGATGTTCGCGGCGGTCGGCTACTGGAACATCAGCCCGGAACGCTTCCTCGATCAGCCGGTGGCAAAGATCGATGAAACCGCGATCGACTATTACGCGATCAACGCCCACAGCGTGCAATACCTGCCGGACGGCAAACTGCAATACGAAATGACGTCCGACAAGGTTGAACACCTGAAAGCCACCGAAGTGACGCTGTTGACCAATCCCGACCTGAACATGTTCCGCGGCACCGAGTTTCCGTGGCATGTCCAGAGCGAGCACGGCGAAGTGAATCCCGACGGCACTCAGGTCGAACTGATTGACTCGGTGCGCATCACGCGCTTCGACGAGAAAAACCGCAAGACCCTGATTACCACCACCCGCATGACAGTGTTCCCGCAGCAGCAATATGCGCAGACCGAGCAACCCGTTAGAATCGACGGCGCTGGTGGTGTGTCGACTGGCAAGGGAATGAAAGCGTATTTGAAAGAAAGCAGGATACACCTGCTATCTAACGTAAGAGGACAGTATGAGGCTCGTTAAAACCCTCCCTATTTTGCTCGGTCTGAGCGCAGCACTGGGAAGCGTGAGCGCCTGGGCTCTGCCGACCGATCAAGCGCAGCCTATCCGCATCCAGGCCGACGACGCCCAGCTGGACGACAAGAATGGCATTGCCACCTATAAAGGTGACGTGATCATCACTCAGGGCTCGATGATCGTTAAAGGTAATACTGTGACCATCACCCGCACCCCGACCGGCGACATCGACGTGGTGACTTCGGTGGGCAACCTCGCCTATTTCGAGCAACTGCAAACCCAGGGCGACACCAAGCCTGTTCAGGGCTGGGGAGTGACTATTCAGTACCACGCCTCGCAAAACCGCGTTGTGCTGATCGACAAGGCGAAAGTCATCGACAAGGACAACAACGTCACCCAAGGCGAGAAAATCGTCTACGACACGGTCAAAAAGCTTGCGAGCGCCGGTCGCGCGACGGGCAACAAGGTCACCGAGTCGCGTCCGCGCATCGACATGGTGATCCAGCCGAAGAAGAAAACCGACGAGCAAAAGGCCCAGTAATGGCAACTCTGAAAGCTCAGCATCTGGCCAAGAGCTACAAGAGCCGCCAGGTCGTGCGCGACGTCAGCCTGTCGATCGACAGCGGTCAGATCGTCGGCCTGCTGGGTCCCAACGGCGCCGGCAAGACCACCTGCTTTTACATGATTGTCGGCCTGGTACAGGCCGATCAGGGCCGCGTACTGATTGACGACCTGGATGTCAGCCACCAGCCTATGCACGGTCGTGCGAAGGCCGGCATCGGCTATCTTCCGCAAGAAGCATCGATCTTCCGCAAACTCTCGGTAGCCGACAACATAATGGCGATCCTCGAGACCCGCAAGGAACTCGACAAGGGCGGTCGTCGCAAAGAGCTGGAAAGCCTGTTGCAGGAATTCCACATCAGCCACATCCGCGACAATCTCGGCATGAGCCTGTCCGGTGGTGAACGCCGCCGCGTGGAAATCGCCCGGGCACTGGCCACCAACCCGAAATTCATCCTGCTCGACGAACCGTTCGCCGGCGTGGACCCGATTTCGGTGGGCGATATCAAACAGATCATCTATCACCTCAAGGCCAAGGGCATTGGCGTGCTGATCACTGACCACAACGTCCGTGAAACCCTGGATATCTGCGAAACCGCCTACATCGTCAATGATGGCCAGCTGATCGCCGAAGGTGACTCTGCCACCATCCTGGCCAACGACCTGGTCAAGGAAGTGTATCTGGGCCATGAGTTCCGCCTGTAAGCACTGAGGTGTCTGGCTGGTTGCTCGGGCGCTTGTCTCGATAAAAAATCAACATTTTTTTATTGTTACAGCGCTCTAGGCAAACGCTGCAGTTTCGGGCATATAATTTGCTTATGTTTGGCGCTCCGGCGCCCTGTAGTGGATGGCGCATGTGCGCCGGCGAATAAGGTGTTAAGCCCCTGCCATGAAACCATCGCTAGTCTTGAGAATGGGCCAGCAGCTGACGATGACACCGCAGCTGCAACAGGCCATCCGCCTGCTCCAATTGTCGACCCTGGACCTGCAACAGGAAATCCAGGAGGCCCTGGAGTCCAATCCGATGCTCGAACGCCAGGAAGAAGGCGACGACTTCGATAACGCCGACCCCTTGGCCGACAAAGCCGAACAGCAACCCAACGTCGACATTCAGGAACCCTCCTACCAGGAAACCGCCCCGACGGTTGATAACCTCGAGGAAGGCGACTGGAACGAGCGCATCCCCAACGAACTGCCCGTCGATACCGCGTGGGAAGACGTCTACCAGACCAGCGCCAGCAGCCTGCCGAGCAACGATGACGACGAGTGGGACTTCACCACCCGGACATCGGCCGGCGAAAGCCTGCAAAGCCATCTGTTGTGGCAACTGAACCTGGCCCCGATGTCCGACACCGATCGCCTGATCGCCGTGACCCTGATCGACTGCATCAACAATCAGGGCTACCTGGACGAAACCCTCGAGGAGATTCTCGAAGCCTTCGACCCGGAACTGGACATCGAACTGGACGAAATCGAAGCCGTCCTGCACCGCATCCAGCAATTCGAACCGGCCGGCATCGGCGCCCGCAACCTGGGCGAATGCCTGCTGCTGCAATTGCGCCAGTTGCCCGCCAAGACGCCTTGGCTGGTCGAGGCCAAACGCCTGGTCACCGATTACATCGACCTGCTCGGCAGCCGCGATTACAGCCAGCTGATGCGTCGCATGAAGCTCAAGGAAGACGAACTGCGCCAGGTGATTGAACTGGTGCAGAGCCTCAACCCGCGCCCAGGCTCGCAAATCGAGTCCAGCGAAGCCGAATACGTCGTTCCCGACGTGATCGTACGCAAGGACAACGAGCGCTGGCTGGTGGAGCTGAACCAGGAATCCGTGCCACGACTGCGGGTCAACGCTCAATACGCCGGTTTCGTACGCCGCGCCGACACCAGCGCCGACAACACCTTCATGCGCAATCAGTTGCAAGAGGCCCGCTGGTTCATCAAGAGCCTGCAAAGCCGCAACGAAACCCTGATGAAAGTCGCCACTCAGATCGTCGAGCATCAGCGCGGCTTTCTTGAATACGGCGACGAAGCCATGAAACCGCTGGTCCTGCATGACATCGCCGAAGCGGTGGGCATGCACGAGTCGACGATTTCACGGGTGACCACGCAGAAATTCATGCATACCCCACGGGGCATATATGAACTGAAATACTTTTTCTCCAGCCACGTCAGCACCTCCGAGGGCGGTGAATGCTCGTCCACGGCGATCCGCGCGATCATCAAAAAACTGGTTGCCGCGGAAAATCAGAAAAAGCCGTTGAGTGACAGCAAGATCGCTGGTTTACTGGAGGCACAAGGCATTCAGGTGGCTCGCCGCACCGTCGCCAAGTACCGCGAATCCCTCGGGATCGCGCCTTCGAGCGAACGTAAGCGGTTGATGTAGAGCCACGCCACAGCGTTCCAGTGGCAGGCATTTCTGCCTGCCGCTTTATGCACTGGCAACGAAGGAGAAGCTGTATGCAAGTCAACATCAGTGGACACCAACTGGAAGTGACCGAACCTCTTCGCACCTACATCGGCGAAAAACTCGAACGATTAGAGAGGCATTTCGACAAGATCACCAACGTGCAGGTCACGATGACGGTCGAAAAGCTCAAGCAGAAAATCGAAGCCACGCTGCATATTCCCGGCAATGAAGTGGTCGCAAACGCGGAGCATACCGATATGTACGCGGCGATCGACGCACTGACCGACAAGCTGGATAAACAACTCAAAAAGCATAAGGAAAAGACCCAAAGCCTCCTTCAGGGCGCGACCGGTCGTTAACACTCCCAACCCATGATCCGACTTGAAAGTATCCTGACCCCCGGCCGTTCCCTCGTGAACGTGCCGGGCGGCAGTAAAAAGAAAGCCCTCGAGCAAATTGCCAACCTTATCCACAAAGAAGTGCCGGATCTGGAGATGCAAGATGTCTTCGAGGCTCTGATTGCCCGTGAAAAACTCGGTTCAACCGGTTTTGGCAACGGCATCGCCATTCCCCACTGCCGCCTGAAGGGCTGTACCTCACCCATCAGCGCCCTGATGCACCTTGATGCACCCATAGATTTCGACGCCATCGACGGCGCCCCGGTTGACCTGCTGTTCGTTCTGCTGGTCCCGGAAGCCGCTACCGATGCGCACCTGGAGTTACTGCGCCAGATCGCCAGCATGCTCGACCGCAAGGAAGTGCGCGAAAAACTGCGCAGCGCCCCGAGCAATGAAGCCTTGTATCAGGTTGTCCTGGACGAGCAAAACGGTCATTAATCATGCGCTTGATCATCGTCAGTGGCCGCTCCGGCTCAGGTAAAAGTACCGCACTCGATGTTCTCGAGGACAACGGCTACTACTGCATCGACAACCTGCCCGCCGGTCTGTTGCCGGAACTGGCCGAACGCGCGTTGATTCACACCGAGCTGGCACAACCGCTGGTTGCCGTATCCATCGATGCGCGTAACTTGCCGAGTCATTTGTCGCGGTTTCCCGAACTGCTGGAAGAAGTGCGCAGCCGGCACATCCAGTGTGATGTGCTTTATCTGGACGCCGATGAAGAAACCTTGCTCAAACGTTTCTCGGAAACCCGCCGTCGTCACCCGCTAAGCAATGCCAATCGCTCGCTGGCCGAGGCCATCAACGATGAGACCGCCCTGCTCGGGCCGATTGCCGACCTCGCCGATCTCAAAGTAAACACCACCAACCTGAACCTGTATCAGCTGCGAGATACCATCAAGCTGCGCCTGCTTAACCAGCCGGAACCCGGTACGGCGTTTCTGGTGGAGTCTTTCGGCTTCAAGCGTGGCATGCCGGTTGACGCTGATCTGGTGTTCGACGTGCGCTGCCTGCCGAACCCTTACTGGAAACCAGAGTTGCGCGATCAATCCGGGCTTGACCAACCGGTTGCCGAGTACCTGGCGGCACAGCCGGACGTCGAAGAGATGTTCCAGGACATCTCCACCTACTTGCTCAAGTGGCTACCACGCTTTGCCGCCAGCAACCGCGCTTATGTCACCATTGCCATTGGCTGCACCGGCGGCCATCACCGCTCCGTCTACCTGACCGAACGTCTGGGCCAGGCCCTGCAAAAATCCCTGAAGAACGTCCAGGTTCGCCACCGCGACCTCAGCTAAAGGATTCACACCGCGATGCCTGCTCTGGAAATTGAAATCATCAACAAGCTGGGCCTGCATGCCCGCGCTTCTGCAAAATTCGTTGGCGTCGCCGGTGAATTCAAGGATTGCACGATCAGAGTAGGACGCACGCCGGAATCCACGGTCGACGGAAAAAGCATCATGGCAATGATGATGCTCGCTGCGGGCAAGGGCACCAAAATCCACCTGAGCACCGAAGGTGAACAGGCTGATGAGGCGCTGCAGGCATTGGTGAACTTGATCAATGACTACTTCGGCGAAGGCGAATAACGCCTCGCCCTGTAGCAGCTGCCGAAGGCTGCGTTCGGCTGCGCAGCAGTCGTAAATGCACGCACGATTGAACTGACGCACCACCGATTTCGAACTGGCGACTGCTTCGCAGCCGAACGCAGGCTTCGCCAGCTGCTACAAAGTTCGCGTTCAGCCGCTAAGCGAGCGCTGTATCCATCACCATCATCAAGCAAAACCCGATCAGCAACCCAAGACTTGCAAGCTTGTCGTGACCATTACGGCGCGACTCGGGAATGACTTCATGGGTGACCACCAGCAACATTGCCCCGGCCGCCAGCGCCAACCCCAAGGGCAACAACAATTCGGCCAGGCTCACTAGCCAGGCGCACAACAACGCGAAGACCGGCTCGACCAGACCTGACGCGGCACCCATCAGGAACGCCTTGACCCGCGACATCCCTGCCCCGGCCAATACCAGCGCGATCACCAGACCTTCCGGCACATCCTGCAAGGCGATGCCCATGGCCAGGCTATCGGCGTCGGGCATGCCACCCCCCGCCGACACACCGACCGCCATGCCTTCGGGGATGTTGTGGGCAATGATCGCAAACACAAACAACCAGACTCGCGGCGGGATGACCGGTCGCTCCAGCGTGCCTACGAGCATTTCCGGCGACGCACCTGACACCTTGCGATCAACCAGGAACAATCCGAACGCACCCAGCATGATGCCGAAACTGATCAGTCCGCTGGCCGCCCAAGGCGTCAGCCCCAGGTTTTCAGCAGCAGATATCCCCGGAGCGATCAACGAAAACGCTGTCGCCGCGAGCATCACCCCGGCCCCGAAGCCGAGCAGCGTATCGCTGACCGCCTGAGGCATCCGTCGAATCACCAGCACGGGCACCGCGCCCAAGGCTGTGCCCAGAGCGCAGATCGCCCCGCCTTGCAGCGCGCGCAGCAGTTTCGGCTCGAGGTCCAGCCACGCCAAGCCTTGGGCAACCAATAACGTCATGCCTGCCAGCAGTAACAGCGATCCGAATGCGTAACGAAACATTCGTCCACTACCGATCGCCAGTGTTTCAGTGCCCATAGCCAGCCTTGGATTGTTTTTGCAGAAGTCTTAAATCAGTGCAGCCTGATAGCGCGTAGCGACTTCAGGCCAATTGATCACGTTGTAAAACGCGTTGATGTATTCCGGGCGACGGTTCTGGTATTGCAGGTAATACGCGTGCTCCCAGACATCCAGGCCAAGGATTGGCGTATTACCGTTCATCAATGGACTGTCCTGATTGCCGCTGCTTTCAACGACTAGCGTCTTTTGCGGCGTCACACTGAGCCACGCCCAGCCGCTGCCGAAACGAGTCAGCGCGGCTTTGGTGAAGGCTTCCTTGAAACTGCTCAGGCCGCCCAGCTGCTCATCGATCGCCTCAGCCAGGGAGCCTTCAGGATTACCGCCGCCGTTGGGCGCCATCACTTCCCAGAACAGCGAATGGTTGGCATGCCCGCCGCCCTGATTAATCACCGCCGCGCGCAGCTTCTCCGGCAGTTGCTGGACAGCTGACACCAGTTTCTCCACCGGCCACTCGGAAAACTCGGTGCCTTCCACCGCAGCGTTGAGGTTGTTGATGTAAGTCTGGTGGTGCTTGGTGTAGTGGATTTCCATGGTCTGCGCATCGATGTGCGGCTCCAGGGCGTCGTAGGCGTAGGGCAAGGCAGGCAGGGTAAAAGCCATTTCAATGAACTCCATGATGTAGAGGCGCAGGCGAGGCGGCATCGATGTGCAGCAATCGATGCGTACGCGGGTATTCACCGTGTTCGCTGATGAAATTCAGCAGCTCGACGTAGGTTTTGCTGCTCTGGCGCAACGCTGCTTCACGCAGGGCCGGCGCCAGTCGTGGGTCCTGCATGGTCTGCAACAATCGCTGATGGATGGCGCACAGGTACTCGGCGCTCTCCTCGGGCTGGTTCAGACGCAAATGCAGATCCGCCAGGTTGTGATGGGAAATCACGCAGGCCGCCACCGCTTCGTCGGCATCCGCCCAGCGCTCGAACAACACCTGGGCCAGAGCCAATGCCTGCAAGTAAGCCTCGCGGGCATCGACGTATTCGCCCAGCATGAAACAACGATTTGCCCGTTCGATCGTGCGTTTCCAGTGTTCCATGGTGAGCCTCCAAAGCGGTTTCGGTGGTTACACGCCGCCTGCGGTGAGTTTTTCCGGGTCCAGCAAAACCTCAAGCTGGCTGCGGGTCAGGTCGGTGTGTTCGAGAGCGACATCGATCACCGGACGGCCCTGTTGATAGGCCTTCTTGGCGATCTCTGCAGCTTTTTGGTAACCAATGATCGGGTTGAGTGCGGTGACCAGGATCGGGTTACGCGACAGCGCTTCCTTGAGCCTGGCTTCGTTGACCTTGAAGCTGGCGATGGCCTTTTCACCCAGCAGATGGCTTGAGTTGGCCAGCAATTCGATGCTGCTCAGCAGGTTCTGGGCGATGATCGGCAGCATCACGTTCAGCTCGAAATTGCCCGACTGACCGGCGATGGTGATAACCGTGTCATTGCCGATGACCTGAGCGGCGACCATGGCAGTCGCTTCCGGGATCACCGGGTTGACCTTGCCAGGCATGATCGAAGAACCCGGCTGCAAGGCTTCGAGCTCGATTTCACCAAGACCGGCCAGCGGGCCGGAGTTCATCCAGCGCAGGTCGTTGGCGATTTTCATCAGCGAAACGGCCGTGGCCTTGAGCTGACCGGAAACGCTGACCGCCGTGTCCTGAGAGCCGATCAGCGCAAACAGATCCTCACCCGGCTGGAATTGCACCTGAGTCAGCTTGCTCAGTTGCTCACTGAAACGCGCCGCGAATTGCGGATGAGCGTTGATGCCGGTGCCCACCGCAGTGCCGCCCTGGGCCAGGGATTGCAGACTCGGCAGCAGATCCTGCAGATGACCGATGTTGGCCTTGAGCTGCTGCGCCCAACCGTTGAGCACCTGGCTCATGCGCACCGGCATCGCGTCCATCAAGTGAGTGCGACCGGTTTTGACGTGATGATGAACCTCTTCGGCCTTGCCCTCGATCACCTGAACCAGACGCACCAGTGCCGGCAACAATTGCTCGTGCAACGCCAACGCAGCACTGACGTGGATGGTGGTCGGGATGATGTCGTTGCTGCTTTGGCCGCAATTGACGTGATCGTTGGGGTTCACCGGCTCGCCGAGCAGTCGGCTGGCCAGGGTGGCGATCACTTCGTTGGCGTTCATGTTCGAACTGGTGCCGGAACCGGTCTGGAAGATATCCACCGGAAAATGCTGCATGAAGTCGCTTTGGAGCAGGCCCAGCGCCGCATCGACGATGGCAGTGCCCTGGGATTCGCTGATTTGCTCGAGCTCGACGTTGGCTCGGGCAGCGGCGGCCTTGGCCAGGATCAGCGCGCGAATGAACTGCACGGGCATTGGTTTGCCGCTGATGGGAAAGTTATCCACCGCGCGCTGGGTCTGTGCGCCATAAAGCGCGTCCACCGGCACTTGAAGTTCGCCCATGCTGTCGCGTTCAATGCGTGTCTTGGTCATCAGAAAATCCTTGCACCAGTTCTATGAGAGGAATCGAGGGCTGCAACTCGCAGGTCGCCAGTTGCCAGGTGTAGCTCTGCCAGCGCTTGAGGCGGCATTTGCACAGAGAGAGGCGTTCCAGATCGCGCAACGGCCGCCAGGCCTGGTCCAGACAAAAGGTGCGCCAGTGCCAGGGCAGCGCGACATCGGCGGCGGTGTCGAGTAACAGGCGGAAAGTAGTTTCGGCGATGGTCCAGGGAGAGGTTGCCGTGCAGCAGGCGAGATACCGACCTTCGGCCAGGTAATGTTCGATCAGGCGAGGCTCGTCAGGGTCCATCGCGCAACGGATCTGGCGACTCATCCAGCGCCAGCTTTCGAGGTAAGGCTGCTCGTGCAAGGCAGAACTCATGATCCGGGCTCATTCGGTAATGAGATTTATTATTAGATGATAATGAGAACCAAAACAACCCCGAGAAAATCGGCACAAAAAAAGGCGCGTCACCCAACGATGGGTGACGCGCCTTTTTGCGTAACGGTTAAGCGTTAGCTGCCGGCTACCGTCATCCGCTCGATCAGCACCGAACCTGTACGAATGTTGCTGCGCAGTTCCAGGTCATTACCGACGGCAACGATCTGTTTGAACATGTCACGCATGTTGCCGGCGATGGTCACCTCCTGAACCGCAAACTGGATTTCGCCATTCTCGACCCAGTAACCCGCCGCGCCACGGGAGTAATCGCCCGTGACCATGTTCAGGCCCTGGCCCATCAATTCAGTCACCAGCAGGCCGCGGCCCATGCGGCGCAGCAAGGCTGCCTGATCTTCGTCGCCATGGGTGACGAACAGGTTGTGCACGCCACCAGCGTTGGCAGTGCTCGGCATCCCGAGCTTACGGCCCGAGTACGTGCCGAGAATGTACGAGACCAACTCGCCTTTTTCGACGAATGGTTTGGCGTAAGTGGCCAGACCATCGCCATCGAACGCCGAACTGCCCATGGCGCGCATCAAGTGCGGACGCTCATCGATGGTCAGCCATTCCGGGAACAGTTTCTGCCCCAGCGTGCCTTCAAGGAACGAGGATTTGCGATACAGACTGCCGCCGGAAATCGCCGACAGAAAACTCCCGAACAAACCACCGGCCAGCTCTGCGGAAAACAACACCGGCACTTCGCAGGTCGGCACTGGACGCGCGCCCAGACGGCTCGCCGCCCGTTGCGCAGCACGTTGGCCGATGCTCTCCGGAGAGGCCAGCAAATTGCCCTGACGGTTCACGTCGTACCAGTAATCGCGCTGCATCTGGCCGTCGGCCTCGGCGATCATCACGCAACTCAGGCTGTGCCGGGTCGACGCGTATCCGCCGATAAAACCGTGGCTGTTGCCGTAAACGCGGCAGCCCTGATGGGTGCTGAGGGTGGTGCCATCGGCGTTCTTGATCCGGCTGTCGGTGGCAAACGCCGCCGCTTCACAGGCCAGGGCCTGCTCGATGGCTTGCTCCGGGGTGATGTCCCATTGGTGGAACAGGTCGAAATCCTGCAGATCCTTGGCCATCAGCGCAGCATCCGCCAGGCCCGAAGCTTCGTCTTCAGACGTGTGCTTGGCGATGGCCAGTGCGGCGGCGACGGTTTCGCGAATCGCCTCCGGACCACTGGCGGACGTGCTGGCCGAGCCCTTGCGCTGGCCAACGTACAAGGTGATGCCGAAGCCCTGATCGCGGTTGAATTCGACGGTTTCGACTTCACGCTGACGCACCGAGGTCGACAGGCCCTGCTCCAGGGACACCGCCACTTCACAGGCACTGGCACCCTGGCGCTTGGCTTCAGCGATGATCTGCTCGACTTGTTCTTGCAGTGCCGGCAACGCTTGTGGGCCGACGCTTTCAACTGCACTCATGCTGTTCTCCACTCAAATTCTGCTTTCGGCTAGGGCCTTCGAGCGACCGGGCCGGACAAGCGGCCCCCGACTGGTTATCATGGCGGCGTTTCTTTGCGGACGGCCACCATGGTTGATTCTTACGACGACTCCCTCGATACGGGAGAAAAAAGCAAATCCCAGGTTAAACGCGAGCTTCATGCTCTGGTTGACCTTGGCGAGCGCCTTACAACACTCAAGCCTGACTTGCTGGCAAAACTGCCGTTGACCGACGCTATGCGCCGGGCCCTGGCCGATGCGCCAAAGCACACCGCGAATATCGCGCGTAAACGGCACCTTATGTTCATCGGCAAACTGATGCGCGATCAGGACACTGACGCCATTCTGACTCTGCTCGATCAACTGGATGCCTCCACTCGGCAGTACAACGAACGTTTCCATGGTCTGGAACGCTGGCGCGATCGCTTGATCGCGGGCGACGATGCAGTCCTGGAGAAGTTCGTGCTCGACTACCCGGAGGCTGATCGTCAGCAATTGCGCTCCCTGATCCGTCAGGCCCAGCACGAACTGGCGACCAACAAGCCACCGGCATCGAGCCGTAAAATCTTCAAGTACATCCGTGAGCTGGACGAGACTCAACGCGGTCTGCGTTAAGTCACCGCAGCCCTTGTAGGAGCTGCCACAGGCTGCGATCTTTTGATCTTAAAAAGCAAAGATCGCAGCTTGCGGCAGCTCCTACAGGAGTTGTATTTCCTTACGACCCCGTGCCACCCACAGTGATCGCATCGATTTTCAGCGTTGGCTGGCCGACACCCACCGGCACCGACTGCCCATCCTTGCCACACGTCCCCACGCCGCTGTCCAGCGCCAGATCGTTACCGACCATCGACACTTTGCTCATGGCTTCCGGCCCGTTGCCGATCAACGTCGCGCCTTTGACCGGGGCAGTGATTTTGCCGTCTTCGATCAGGTACGCCTCGCTGGTGGAAAACACGAATTTGCCGCTGGTGATATCCACCTGACCGCCGCCGAGGTTGGCGCAGTAGATGCCCCGCTTCACCGAAGCGATGATTTCTGCCGGGTCGCTTTCGCCCGCCAGCATGTAGGTGTTGGTCATGCGCGGCATCGGCAGGTGCGCATAGGACTCGCGACGACCGTTACCGGTTCGGGCCACGCCCATCAGACGGGCATTGAGCTTGTCCTGCATGTAGCCCTTGAGTACGCCGTTTTCGATCAGTGTCGTGCACTCGGTCGGGGTGCCTTCATCATCGACGCTCAGGGAACCGCGACGACCGGCCAGCGTGCCGTCATCGACGATGGTGCAAAGCTTGGACGCAACCATCTCGCCCATACGACCGCTGTACGCCGAACTGCCCTTGCGGTTGAAGTCACCTTCCAGACCGTGGCCGACCGCTTCGTGCAGCAACACACCGGACCAGCCCGAACCCAGTACCACCGGCAACGTACCGGCCGGCGCAGGGATGGCTTCCAGATTCACCAACGCCTGACGCAACGCTTCACGGGCATAGCTCATGGCGCGGTCGTCGCTGAGGAAATAACGGTAATCGGTACGACCGCCACCGCCATGACCGCCGCGCTCACGGCGACCGTTCTGCTCGACGATCACGCTGACGTTAAAGCGCACCAACGGCCGAACATCGGCGGCCAGGCCACCGTCGGTAGAAGCCACGAGGATTCGCTCCCAGACGCCAGCCATGCTCACGGTGACTTGCTGGATACGCGTGTCGAGGGCGCGAGTCGCGACGTCGATGCGTTTGAGCAGTTCGACCTTCTCGGCACGGGTCATCACTTCCAACGGATTGTCCGGCCCGTACAACTGGGCGACATCCTGAGTCGTGAAGGCTTGCACCGTGCCGTTCTGACCGGCGCGGGAGATCGAACGTGCGGCACGGGCCGCGGCGCCGAGGGCTTCCAGGGTAATGGCATTGCTGTAGGCAAAACCGGTTTTCTCACCCGATTGCGCTCGCACACCGACACCTTGGTCAAGATTGAAGCTGCCTTCCTTGACGATCCCGTCTTCCAGCGCCCAAGACTCGGAAATCTGCCCCTGGAAATACAGGTCGGCAGCATCGATGCCTGGGCCGGCCAGATCGCCGAGTACACCTTGCAGGCTCTCGATCGTTACGCCGCCGGGCGCCAGGAGGTGTTCACTGACTGAGGACAACAACTCGCTCATATGCTTTACGCCTTAAATTCATCGTTCTGAGGCAGGTCGCCGGGCGCCCTGCGAGAAAAAGCGCCGGTGACTGGACACCGGCATCCGCGCCCTGATGGACGCCTGTTCGCTGCTATCGCGTTCGGCCAGCAGCACGGCCTCGCCTTGATCCTGTTGCGCCAGCACACGTCCCCACGGGTCGATAATCGCGGCATGGCCAAAGGTTTCTCGTGGCCCCGGATGCGTCCCACCCTGGGCAGCCGCGAGCATATAACATTGAGTTTCGATGGCTCGCGCGCGAATCAATACATCCCAATGCGCCGCGCCGGTCACCGCGGTAAAGGCCGACGGCGCGGTAATCAACTCTGCACCGGCAGCGCGTAATTCGCTGTACAGCTCCGGGAAGCGCAGGTCGTAACACACCGTCAGCCCGACTCGACCGACGGGCGTGTCCGCCACGACTACCCCACTGCCATAAGCATAGTCATCGGATTCGCGATAACGCCCGCGATTGTCCGCCACATCGACGTCGAAAAGGTGCAACTTGTCATACCGTGCAACGGTTTCGCCGCGGTCATCCACCAGCAGCGAGCAGGCATGCACTTTGGCCGTCGGTTGATCCACCGGCGGCAACGGCAAGGTGCCGGCCACTATCCATAACTTGAGGTCGCGGGCGGTCTGTTTCAACCATGGCAGGATCGGGCCTTCACCCAATGCCTCGGCGCGGCCGATGTCGGCAATGTCGCGACGGCCCATGGCGGCGAAGTTTTCCGGCAGTACGGCAAGCTGCGCACCACCGGCTGCCGCTTGCTCAAGCAGCCGACGGGCCTGGGCCAGATTGGCCAGCACATCGCTCTGGCTGACCATTTGAATCACCGCTACAGACATGGCCTTACCCTAATCTGGAATCAACACATACAGGGGACTTACGGCCATGCTACTCCATACGCTTGGGGAGTGTGTTTTCAAAACGCGAGTCAAAAAGGCTTGTCGTAGGTGATTTTCGGCTCTTTCCACGGGCCCTTGACGGTGTATTGGACGCTGGCGAAACGCGCCACACGGTCACCGATCAGCTTGTCGATCAGGAACAGCGCGCCGCCGATAGCCGGTGCACCGACGATCAGCGCGGCAATCGGCAGGTTGTTGGTTACTGGCAAAGTCACCAGCAACTTGGCGTCGATCTGGTCACCCACCAGGTTCAGAGTGCCGTTGAGCTCAACATTGCTCGACGGGCCGGTCATCTGGATCGGCTCCTTGGTCACGTAAACGCCGTTGGTCGCGACCAACAAACCCTTGACCCGGTCATAACTCAGGCCTTTGCCAAACAAGTCAGAAAAGTCCAGACGCAGCCGGCGGCCGATGGAGTTGAAGTTCAGCAAGCCAAACACTCGCAACGCCTGGGCGCTGCCCTCAACTTCAACAAACTGGCCTTTTTTCAGCGAAGCATCGAGGGTTCCAGAGAAGCGCTTGCTGGCCAGCCAGGCCGGCGAACCGGGCCAGCGACCATCGACATCCATATGAAAATCTTCGCTGGTGACACTCGGCGCAAAGCCCCAGCCCTTCAGTACATCGGCGAGGTTCTTGCCGCTGATCCGGCCCTTGTACCAACTGCTGCTGGATCCGGGCGTGCCTTCCCAACCGCCGCTGCCCTGCAGGAGAATGCCCTTGAGGCCCAGATCCAGCGTATTAAGCGCAATGCCCTTGGCGGTCGGACGGACTTTCAGATACCAGGCCCCGACGAGGTCTTTGCCCTGGAACAGCTGATTGATGGTGATATCCATTGCCGGGATCTTCGTCGGATCCACCGAGGCCAGCGGATCCGGCGAATTTTCGTCGGCCAGGACCGTCGGGTCAGGCGCCGGCAAACGCACGTATTGCAGATTGATCGCAATCGGCGCGGCTTTCGCATCGGGGATGCTGGCGCTGCCCTTGACCTGCTGACTGTCGAGTTGCAAGGCCCACGCGGCGGGTTTGCGGTTCAACTGTACGGAAGCCTGATCGAGCGTAGTGCCGACACCGCTGAGCTTGCCAATCTTGAAATCCGCACCGCTGAGCAACTGTTTGGCGTTGCCGCCCGCATCCTGGCCGGCGTACTTGTCTACCAGGTCCTTCCAGGGGCCGACGTCCAGTTCCGACAGCACGCCGCGCACCCGCAGGCCTTTGGCGCCGGGTAGCACGGCATTACCGCCACCCAGGAACAACTCGCCACGACCGTCGGCAAAATTGCCGGGCGGCGCCGCAAACGTGAAGTTCGCCAGCTCACCGTAGTTGACCCAGTAGCGCCGCTCGGGCCCCTGCAGGGTCATGCGGAACGTGGTGTCGCGGCCGACGTCGGCCGCCATGCCGAACGGTGCCGGCAAATCGATTGCTACACCCTTGAGGTTGGAGCTGACCATCAATTGACTGTCGGCCCCATCAAGGTTCAATTGCAGCTGATAAGGGATCACACCGGACACTGGCAACGGCTGAGTCACACTCAGCCAATCAGTCAGTTTCTTGACCTCGACCTGGCCCGAGGCGGCGACGCGAGTCTTGAGGGTGCCGGGACCGCCATCGGCGAAAATCTGTGCAGTAACCGGTTTATCAAAGGCGCGCGCGGTGATGTTTTGCCCGCTCAAACCCTTGGTGCTGTCGAAACGGAAATCGCCCTTGAGCTGAGTCAGCTCCAGAGTTGGCTCGGCCAGTTTCAGACGGGCGTTGGCGGTCTTGAAGTCGACGAGGATCTTCGGCTGCTCGCCTTTGACCAATGGAATGTCCAGTTTCAGTTTGCCCCGCAGATCGCCCTCGCCTTCCCAACCGGCAAAGGTGGCGGCGGTGCCGATCGGTGCTTCCTGGAGAATCTTCAGGCCATCGCCCAACCCGCCGGCGAATCCGCCGTCGAGGAACAGATGGACGTTTTGCCCCGCTGGCGCACGGGGAATATTGACGTAAATGTCGCTGACCTGGGTATTGAGCAACTGCCCCTTGCTGGCCAGGATCCGCACACCGCTGTCTTCAACAAACACGTCCCCCGTGACTTTGCTGACATGTGGCCAGCCTGGCTGGAAGGCCAGTTCGGCGTCGTGAACCTTGAAGAACAGGCTGATGCTGCGGGCCGTCTCGGCGGCCCCGTGGTTCAGCGAACCCTGGTACTGGAAGAAGCCTTCGTCCACCGCACCTTTGAGAATCGCCGTACGCAGCCATTCGTCCAGCCCCGGGCTGAGCAGTGTAGGCAAGTACTTGGCGGTGTAGCGCCCGTCGCCGTCCACCAGACCGACCCGCAGGTCCATGTAGTCTTCCTGGGTGTGGTCGAAATGCAGACGGATCAGGAAGTCGCCGGCAATCTTGCCCTCCTCGCCCAGCACCTTCAGGTACGGCGCGATCAAAGTGAAGGCGTCTTTATCGAGTTTCCAGGTCAGTCGGGCATTGGCCTGAATGTACTGCCATGGCTTGGCGAAAATCGGGTCCAGGTGCAGGGAAAAATCCTTGCTGTCCATGCGCAGCTCACCACCGCCCAGATCACCGCTGATGCTGCCACTGACATTTCGCGCCGCCGGAGCACCGTGATAGGCATCGAAGCCGACCCGATCCAGGTTGGCGGCAAAGCTGAACTTGCTGTCGTCGGTGGCAGTGGGTCGGAAGTCGATCAGTACGTTGCGCAGGCCACCCGTCACTTTGAGTCGCTCGACGGCGGTGGCGACGCCCTCGGGCAGCGGCCCCAATGCATTCAGTATCGGGGTGATCGGGGTGAGATCGAGGCGGTCGGCTTGCAGATGCCAAAGCTCTTCAGTCTTGTCGGTCGCCGCGTTTTGTTTGAATTGCAGATGCGATTCCCAACGAGTCTCGCCAAGGCTCATGGCCAGCGAATCCAGGGTTACCAGCACGCCTTCAGAGCTGCGCTGGAAATAGCCATTGAGCGCCAGATTGTTGATCTGGATCGGCTTGCGCTCGGCGTACGCGCCCTTGAGTTGCGGCGCGTTCAAGCGAATCGCAGCACTTTGCAGGGCACCCTTGCTCCAGTTCACCCAAAGCTCGCCGCCGGCCTTGAACTCGGAAAAATTCCATTGTTGGGTCACGCGCTCAGGCAACCATTTCGACCAGTCGCTTTGCGGCAGGCTCAAATACGCTTCGGCCTCGCCGTCTTTCCATTCGCTGGCGCGCAGACGAGTACGCAGACTGATGGCCACCGGTTGTCCGTCGGGCAGAGTCAAACGGGCGTCGAGGCGCTGGCGGGAGACGCCGGTTTTCAGATTCAAGCCGACGTAAGTCAGGGTCAGCGGTTGCTCTTGCAGTGGCTGCAAAGTGACCTGGCTATCGAGTACCGACAGTTGCTGAACCATCTGCATGCGATTGAGCAATTGCTCAGGATCCAGCGGCTGATCCTGCTGCACCGGCAAACCTTCCAGCGCCCAATGGCCGTCCTCGCCTTCTTTGAGGCTGATCTTCAGGCCCCTGAGTTCCAGGTGAGCGATGCGCACTTCGCGAGCCATCAGACTGGCCCAAAGATCCGGCACCGCGCGCACCTGATCCAGACGCAGGGCATTGGCGCCCTCGCCGACCATCACGTCGTGAGCCAGCATGATCGGAGCAAAGCCGCTCCAGTTGCCTTCCAGTTCGCCGATATTCAGCGGCATGCCCAAGGCAGCGCTGGCTTTGGCTTCGACTTCGGCACGGTACTCGGCCACCAGCGGGGTCAGCTCTCGGCCGAGGCTGACGTACAACGCCATCAACACCAATACCAACGCACACAGCCCCAGACCCCAGCGGGTCAGTGCGGCCAAAATGCGTGTCAGACGTTCCATGTCAGTTGGCTCCCATGGCAAAAATGCTGCAAAAAGCTGAGGCCAGCCGTTCTAGCAGGGTTGAAATACAGCGATTCAGAGCAGCACCACGTCGTATTGTTCCTGGGAATACATGGTTTCCACCTGGAACCGGATGGTGCGTCCGATAAAACCTTCGAGCTCGGCGACATTGCCCGACTCTTCATCGAGCAAACGGTCGACCACTTTCTGGTTTGCCAATACACGATAGCCTTCCGCCTGATAGGCGCGAGCTTCTCGGAGGATTTCGCGGAAAATCTCGTAGCAAACGGTTTCCGGCGTCTTGAGCTTGCCGCGTCCCTGACAGCTGCTGCACGGTTCGCACAGCACTTGCTCAAGACTTTCGCGGGTGCGCTTGCGAGTCATCTGCACCAGGCCCAATTCGGTGATACCGATGATGTTGGTCTTGGCGTGATCGCGCTCCAGTTGCTTCTCGAGCGTGCGCAGCACCTGACGTTGGTGCTCTTCATCTTCCATGTCGATGAAGTCGATGATGATGATCCCGCCCAGGTTGCGCAGGCGCAGCTGACGAGCGATGGCGGTCGCGGCTTCGAGGTTGGTCTTGAAGATGGTTTCTTCGAGGTTGCGATGACCGACGAACGCCCCGGTGTTGACATCGATGGTGCTCATGGCTTCCGCCGGATCGACCACCAGATAACCGCCGGATTTCAGCGGGACTTTACGCTCCAGGGCTTTCTGGATTTCGTCTTCGACGCCGTACAGGTCGAAGATCGGCCGTTCGCCAGGGTAATGCTCAAGACGATCGGCGATTTCCGGCATCAGCTCGGCGACGAACTGCGTGGTTTTCTGGAAGGTTTCCCGGGAGTCGATCCGGATCTTCTCGATCTTCGGGCTCACCAGGTCACGCAAGGTGCGCAGCGCCAGGCCGAGGTCTTCGTAGATCACACTCGGCGCGCTGATGGTTTTGATTTGCTCGTTGATCTGATCCCAGAGACGACGCAGGTAGCGAATGTCCATCAGGATTTCATCGGCACCGGCACCTTCGGCAGCGGTACGCAGGATGAAGCCACCGGCCTCTTGGATGCCTTCTTTGGCCACGCAATCGGTGACCACTTGCTTGAGTCGTTCGCGCTCGGCTTCGTCTTCGATCTTCAACGAAATGCCAACGTGTGCAGTGCGCGGCATGTACACCAGATAACGCGACGGGATCGACAACTGAGTCGTCAGGCGTGCGCCTTTGGAGCCGATCGGGTCCTTGGTGACTTGCACCACCAGGCTCTGACCCTCGTGAACCAGAGCGCTGATGCTCTCGACCGCAGGGCCTTCGCGCAGAGAGATTTCCGAGGCGTGAATGAACGCGGCGCGGTCCAGTCCGATGTCGACGAATGCCGCTTGCATGCCGGGCAATACCCGCACGACCTTGCCTTTATAGATGTTGCCGACGATCCCGCGCTTTTGCGTGCGCTCGACGTGGACCTCTTGCAGAACACCGTTTTCAACCACCGCCACGCGCGATTCCATCGGCGTGATGTTGATCAGGATCTCTTCACTCATGGCAGGGTCTCGTTCAGGCATGTTCACGATAATGGCCGCATCTTGTCAGTACGACGCTCAACGCGCGTTAAGGGTTTGCCAACAGGGTATGCCGAAATGGCCGAGCAGCTCAGCGGTTTCGCACAGCGGTAACCCGACTACCGCCGAGTAACTGCCATTGAGCCCGGCTACAAACACCGCGCCGAGTCCTTGAATGCCGTAGCCGCCGGCCTTGTCCTGCGGCTCGCCGCTGGCCCAGTAGGCCACCGCTTCATCGCGATTGATGTTGCGAAAACGCACCAGACTGCGCACCACCCGAGACTCGCAACGCTCACCTTCTCGCACCGCAATCGCCGTCAGGACTTCATGTTCACACCCGGACAACATCATAAGCATGGCGCACGCCTCGGCTTCATCAACCGGCTTGCCGAGAATTTTTCCATCCAGCACCACGGCGGTGTCGGCGCCCAGCACGCAAAAATCTGCGTCGGACACGACAGTCCCGCGCCCGGCCTCGGCTTTGCCGCGCGCCAGGCGCTCGACATAGGCCGACGGGGATTCATCTTCTAAAGGGGTTTCATCGATCTCCGCACTGATGGCGGAGAACGGCACGCCGATCTGCGTGAGCAGTTCACGCCGACGCGGCGAGCCTGAGGCGAGGTACAGCTGTTTCATCAAGACATCTCCCTTGTTTAGTGCCCCGCCTCACAAATACTGTTCCTTTTTGGCGGCGTCTGTTGTTGCCATACTGCGTTGCCGCTCCTCGCCATAGCCAGCTATGACTTGTCGCGGCGCCTTGCCTGGCAACAACAGCCACTCGCCAAAAAAGAAACATATTTGCGAGACAGGGCACCGGTGCGGGCAAATGCCTGACCGAATTAATTGATTTTGTAACGTCGACGCAAACCGCGCAAACCGTAGCTGATCCATGGCCAGAGCAATGCACTGACCAATGCCGGCAAGACCAGCGCCAGCGTCGGCTGACGATTGCCGGTCAGGGCGCTGAGCCATAGTTGAACAAGCTGCGCGAGGCCGAAGATCACCAGGATCACCAGGCTCTGTTGCCACATAGGGAACATGCGCAGGCGTTGTTGCAGCGCCAGCACCAGGTACGTGATCAATGTCAGGATCAACGCGTTCTGGCCCAGCAGCGTGCCATAAAGCACGTCTTCGGCCAGGCCCAGGCACCACGCGGTGACCATCCCGACTTTCTGCGGCATGGCTAACGCCCAGAATGCCAACAGCAAGGCCAGCCACAGTGGACGGAGGATTTCCATGAATTGCGGCAGCGGCGAAACGCTGAGCAGCATGCCTATGGCGAATGTCAGCCAGACCATCCAGCCGTTTCGGGATGCAGTAGCACCAACCATTATTCTCGTCCCCCAGTGGTAGCCGGCGCAGAGACAGGCGGTTTGGCAGCAGGCTTCACGGCAGCGGGCGGTTTAGCGGCCGCAGGTTGCGTCGCGGGCGGCTTGCTGGCGGCAGGTTTCGCAGGAGCAGGATGAGTCGCCGCAGGTTTGGGCGGGGTTGTGGCAGCAGGGGCAGCAGGGACAGCCGTCGGTGCAACCGGCGTCACGGGCGCAGCAACAGCAGCCGGGACGATGGCAGGTTTCGGCACGGTCGCTGGAATGATCGGTCCACCACCATGCTGGTCCAAAGCCTCTTGAGCCTGGGCAGCTTCGTTGGCGCGCTCTTCGGCTGTGCGGCCGTCGGTGAACACCAGCAACAGGTAACGGCTACGGTTCAAGGCGGCGGTCGGCACGGCACGCACAATAGCGAACGGTTGACCGGAATCGTGAATCACTTCCTTGACCGTCGCCACCGGGTAACCCGCCGGGAACCGCTGCCCCAGACCGGAGCTGACCAGCAGATCGCCTTCTTTAATGTCGGCGGTATCGGCCACGTGACGCAGCTCCAGGCGTTCCGGGTTACCGGTGCCGCTGGCAATCGCCCGCAGACCGTTACGGTTCACCTGTACCGGAATGCTGTGAGTGGTGTCGGTCAGCAGCAGCACACGAGAGGTGTACGGCATCAACTCGACCACCTGTCCCATCAGGCCGCGGGCATCGAGCACCGGCTGACCGAGGACCACACCGTCGCGCTCACCTTTATTGATGATGATGCGGTGGGTGAAGGGATTGGGGTCCATGCCGATCAGCTCGGCCACTTCGACCTTCTCGTTGACCAGCGCGGAGGAGTTGAGCAACTCGCGCAGCCGAACGTTCTGCTCGGTGAGGGCGGCAAGCTTTTGCATGCGGCCCTGCAACAGCAGGTTTTCGGTTTTGAGTTTTTCGTTTTCGGCGACGAGCTCGGTACGGCTGCCAAATTGGCTGGCCACACCCTGCCATAGCCGCTGTGGCAGGTCGGTGATCCAGTAAGACTGCATCAGTACCAGCGACATTTGGCTACGCACTGGCTTGAGCAGTGTGAAGCGGGCATCGACCACCATCAGCGCGACCGATAGCACGACCAGCACCAACAAGCGCACGCCCAGTGAAGGCCCTTTGGTGAAAAGCGGTTTAATAAGCCGCTCCTCCCAGGCAAATGTTCTCTTTATTCATACGGCATCAAACCGGCCTGGATGCAGACTGACAGAAGATAAACGCCAACAGGCAGCACTGCAAAGTGCTGCCTGCGCGCCAACAGCATAGATGCGTCGGGCGAGATCACTCGCTCGACAGCAGGTCCATGGTGTGTTTATCCATCATTTCCAACGCACGGCCACCGCCGCGAGCAACGCAGGTCAGCGGGTCTTCGGCAACGATTACCGGCAGACCGGTTTCCTGGGCCAGCAACTTGTCGAGGTCACGCAGCAAGGCGCCACCACCGGTCAGTACCAGACCACGCTCGGCGATATCGGAAGCCAGTTCCGGAGGCGATTGCTCCAGCGCACTTTTCACAGCCTGAACGATGGTGGCCAGGGACTCTTGCAGAGCTTCCAGCACTTCATTGGAGTTCAGGGTGAATGCGCGTGGAACGCCTTCGGCCAGGTTACGGCCACGAACGTCGACTTCGCGAACTTCGCCGCCCGGGTAGGCAGTACCGATTTCCTGCTTGATGCGCTCGGCAGTGGATTCACCGATCAGGCTGCCGTAGTTGCGACGCACGTAAGTGATGATCGCTTCGTCGAAGCGGTCGCCGCCAACCCGTACGGACTCGGCGTAAACCACACCGTTCAGGGAGATCAGCGCGATTTCAGTGGTACCGCCACCGATATCGACAACCATCGAGCCGCGAGCTTCTTCAACCGGCAGGCCGGCACCGATCGCAGCAGCCATTGGCTCTTCGATCAGGAACACTTCACGGGCACCGGCACCGAGGGCCGACTCACGGATGGCACGACGCTCAACCTGGGTGGATTTGCACGGAACGCAGATCAGCACGCGAGGGCTAGGCTGCAGGAAGCTGTTTTCGTGAACCTTGTTGATAAAGTACTGCAGCATCTTTTCGCAAACGCTGAAGTCGGCGATCACGCCATCTTTCATCGGACGAATGGCAGCAATGTTGCCCGGCGTACGGCCGAGCATGCGCTTGGCCTCGGTGCCGACAGCAACGACACTTTTCTGGTTACCGTGTGTCCGAATAGCCACAACCGATGGCTCATTCAGGACGATACCGCGCTCGCGCACGTAAATAAGGGTGTTGGCAGTGCCCAGGTCAATGGAAAGATCGCTGGAAAACATGCCACGCAGTTTCTTGAACATGGGAAAGGGACCCTAGGCAACGCGTGGGTAAAAAAGTGCGGCAAACTCTAACAACGACAGGGATTTTGGGCAAGGCGCCAATATGTTAAATTGGCCGCTTTTCTGTGCACCAACCCCCACAATCGCGGCCTTATGACCGTAGAAATGCGGTAGTGTTCCGACAATCTAACACACGGATAGCATCCGTTCTGTTTTCCTTCCACTGGAGAATCCCATGACGCTTGAACGCTCCGACGTGGAAAAAATCGCTCATCTGGCCTGTCTGGGCCTTAATGATGCCGATCTTCCACACATCACTTCGGCCCTGAACAGCATTCTGGGGCTGGTCGACGAAATGCAGGCGGTCAATACCGACGGTATCGAGCCGCTCGCCCACCCACTGGAAGCCAGCCAGCGCCTGCGTGCAGACGTCGTGACCGAGACCAATCATCGCGAGGCCTATCAGTCCATCGCACCAGCGGTCGAAAACGGCCTGTACCTGGTTCCGAAAGTCATCGACTAAAGGGAAAGAGCCTGCAATGCATCAATTGACTCTGGCCGAGATCGCCCGCGGTCTCGCCGATAAAAAGTTTTCTTCCGAAGAGCTGACCAAAACCCTGCTGGCGCGTATCGCCCAGCTCGACCCTCAGCTCAACAGTTTCATTAGCCTCACCGAAGACCTGGCGCTTGCGCAGGCGAAAGCCGCTGACGCACGCCGGGCCAATGGTGAGAGCGGCGCCCTGCTCGGTGCGCCGATCGCCCACAAAGACCTGTTCTGCACCCAGGGCATTCGCACCAGTTGCGGCTCGAAGATGCTCGACAACTTTAAAGCACCGTACGACGCCACCGTGGTCGCCAAACTGGCCGCTGCCGGCGCCGTGACGCTGGGCAAGACCAACATGGACGAATTCGCCATGGGTTCGGCCAACGAGTCGAGCTACTACGGCGCAGTGAAAAACCCGTGGAACCTGGAACACGTGCCCGGCGGTTCGTCCGGCGGTTCGGCGGCCGCGGTTGCCGCACGCCTGCTGCCTGCGGCCACGGGCACCGACACGGGCGGTTCGATCCGTCAGCCCGCCGCCCTGACCAACCTCACTGGTCTGAAACCGACGTACGGTCGCGTTTCGCGCTGGGGCATGATCGCCTACGCTTCCAGTCTCGATCAGGGCGGTCCATTGGCGCGCACTGCCGAAGACTGCGCGATCCTGCTGCAAGGCATGGCCGGTTTCGACCCGCAGGACTCCACCAGCATCGACGAACCTGTGCCTGATTACAGCGCCAGCCTCAACGGTTCGCTGCAAGGCCTGCGCATCGGCGTGCCGAAGGAATACTTCAGCGCCGGTCTCGACCCGCGCATCGCCGACCTGGTCATGGCCAGCGTTGAAGAGCTGAAAAAGCTCGGTGCCGTGGTCAAGGAAATCAGCCTGCCGAACATGCAGCACGCGATCCCTGCGTACTACGTGATCGCCCCGGCGGAAGCGTCTTCCAACCTGTCGCGTTTCGACGGCGTGCGTTTCGGCTATCGCTGCGAAGACCCGAAAAACCTGGAAGACCTGTACAAGCGTTCCCGTGGCGAAGGCTTCGGCCCGGAAGTACAGCGCCGGATCATGGTCGGCGCCTACGCGCTGTCGGCCGGTTACTACGATGCCTACTACCTGAAGGCGCAGAAGATCCGTCGTCTGATCAAGAACGACTTCATGGCTGCCTTCAATGAGGTCGACATCATCCTCGGCCCAACCACGCCGAACCCGGCCTGGAAGCTCGGCGCCAAGAACAGCGACCCGGTCGCTGCGTACCTGGAAGACGTCTACACCATCACCGCCAACCTCGCCGGTCTGCCGGGCTTGTCCATGCCAGCAGGTTTTGTCGATGGCCTGCCGGTCGGCGTGCAGTTGCTCGCCCCGTATTTCCAGGAAGGCCGCTTGCTCAACGTTGCGCACCAGTATCAGTTGAACACTGACTGGCACACCCGCACCCCAACCGGCTTCTGAGGAGAAACACATGCAATGGGAAGTCGTGATCGGGCTGGAGATTCATACCCAGCTCACCACCCGGTCGAAAATCTTTTCCGGTAGCTCCACCACTTTCGGTTCCGAGCCGAACACCCAGGCCAGCCTGGTTGACCTCGGTATGCCTGGCGTATTGCCGGTGCTGAACCAGGAAGCAGTGCGCATGGCGGTGATGTTCGGTCTGGCGATTGATGCCGAGATCGGCCAGCACAACGTGTTCGCGCGTAAAAACTATTTCTACCCGGACCTGCCCAAGGGCTACCAGATCAGCCAGATGGAATTGCCGATCGTTGGCAAGGGCCACCTGGACATCGCGCTGGAAGACGGCACGGTCAAACGCGTCGGCATCACCCGCGCGCACCTGGAAGAAGACGCCGGTAAAAGCCTGCACGAAGAATTCAGCGGCGCCACCGGCATCGACCTGAACCGTGCCGGCACGCCGCTGCTGGAAATCGTTTCCGAGCCGGACATGCGCAGCGCCAAGGAAGCCGTGGCTTACGTCAAGGCTGTCCACGCGATGGTGCGTTACCTCGGCATCTGCGACGGCAACATGGCCGAAGGTTCGCTGCGTTGTGACTGCAACGTGTCGATCCGCCCGAAAGGCCAGGTTGAATTCGGCACGCGCTGCGAGATCAAGAACGTGAACTCGTTCCGTTTCATCGAGAAGGCGATCAACACCGAAGTGCAGCGTCAGATCGAACTGATCGAAGACGGCGGCAGGGTGATCCAGCAGACCCGACTGTACGATCCGAACAAGGACGAAACCCGTCCGATGCGCAGCAAAGAGGAAGCCAACGACTATCGTTACTTCCCCGATCCGGACCTGCTGCCGGTGGTCATCGAAGACTCGTTCCTCGACGACGTGCGCGCCACCCTGCCGGAACTGCCACCACAGAAACGCGAGCGCTTCCAGGCGCAGTTCGGTCTGTCGGTCTACGACGCCAGCGTCCTGGCCACCAGCCGCGAGCAAGCCGATTACTTCGAGAAAGTCGTGAGCATCGGCGGCGACGCCAAGCTGGCGGCCAACTGGGTGATGGTTGAATTGGGCAGCCTGTTGAACAAACAGGGCCTGGACATCGACCAGTCGCCGGTCTCGGCCGAGCAACTGGGCGGCATGCTGCTGCGCATCACCGACAACACCATCTCCGGCAAAATCGCCAAGGTGGTATTTGAAGCCATGGCCAACGGCGAAGGCAGCGCGGACGAGATCATCGACAAGCGCGGCCTGAAGCAAGTGACCGACACGGGCGCGATTTCGGCAGTGTTGGACGAAATGCTCGCAGCCAACGCCGAACAGGTTGAACAGTACCGCGCGGCAGACGAAGCCAAACGCGGCAAGATGTTCGGCTTCTTCGTCGGCCAGGCCATGAAAGCCTCCAAAGGCAAGGCCAACCCGCAACAGGTCAACGAACTGCTGAAAAGCAAGCTCGAAGGCTGATGAGAATGGAGCCAGCACTCAAAACTGGCTCTGATCCTTGTGGGAGCGGGCTTGCTCGCGAAAGCGGTGTATCAGTCAACATTGATGTTGGATGTGATACCCCCTTCGCGAGCAAGCCCGCTCCCACATTTGTTTTGGGAACACCGCCTATGAAGCGTCTGCTCAGTGCCTGCGCCCTGCTCTCTTTGCTGGCCGGTTGCGCCAGCACCGATGTCATCGATCCACACGGCTACGACAAGACCGGCACGGCGTCCTATTACGGCGCCAAACACCATGGCAAACGCACCGCCAGTGGCGAGCGTTTCAACAAGAATTCCCTGACCGCCGCCCATCGCCAGTTGCCGTTCGGCACCCGGGTGAAGATTACCAACCTGAATAACGACAGATCCTGCGTGGTGCGCATCAACGACCGCGGGCCGTACTCTCGTGGGCGTCTGATCGATGTTTCACATGAAGCGGCCGAACAACTGGGTATGCTCAGAAGCGGCACCGCGAAGGTTCGCGTGCAAGCCCTCGACGACTGATAGACGGAGCGCCAACCATTTTCGGACTTGCCGATATACCCCTGATCAGCGTGATTGAATTGCTCAGCGGTTTGCTGTTGCTGATCGCCGGCGCTGAGCTGATGGTGCGCGCCGCCGTTCGCCTCGCCGCGCGCCTGCATGTACGACCGCTGATTATCGGCCTGACCATCGTCGCCCTCGGCAGCAGCGCACCGCAGATGGCGGTCAGCCTGCAAGCGACCCTGGCACAGAACGCCGACATCGCCGTCGGCAGCGTGATCGGCAGTAGCATCTTCAACATCCTCGTCACCCTCGGGCTCTCGGCGCTGATCATCCCGCTGCGGGTTTCACGGCAACTGGTGCGCCTGGATATTCCGCTGATGATCAGCGCCAGCCTGCTGGTGTTCGTATTGGCGTGGAACGAAGAACTGACCCGCGCCGATGGCGTGCTGCTGCTCGCGGCACTGGTGCTATATCTGGGCCTGCTGCTGCGCCAGTCGCGGCACTCGACCCGCCCGCAATCGACGACCCACGAAGTCCCGCAAGCGCCATGGCTCAGCAGTCTGCTGATGATCGCCGTGGGTTTGGCGATGCTGGTCTACGCCGGGCACTTGCTGTTGGGCGCGGCGGTTTCGGTCGCGACCGATCTGGGGTTGTCGGAGCGGATCATCGGCCTGACCATTGTTGCTGTCAGCACCTCCCTGCCGGAACTGGCGACCTCGTTGATCGCCGCGTTACGCGGTCAACGCGACATCGCCGTGGGCAACGTGATCGGCAGCAACCTGTTCAACCTCTTGGGCGTGCTGGGTTTCACCGCACTGATCGCTCCGACGCCGCTGTCGGTATCGCCAAACGCCCTGGATTTCGACTTGCCGGTGATGCTCGGCGTCGCGGTGTTGTGCCTGCCGGTGTTTTATTCCGGTTACCGGGTGACCCGTGCCGAAGGTCTGCTGTTTTTGGGTTTGTATCTGGCTTACGGTCTGCACGTGGTGTCGTTCACCACCGGCATGCCGCTGGCCGGCAAGCTTGAACACCTGATGCTGTTTTTTGTCCTGCCGGCGCTGATGGCGTTTTTGCTGTTCACGTCGCTGCGCGCCTGGCGTCGCCAACACCACAATAAGGAATTGCCATGACCGATGATAAAAAGCCTGGGGTTGAAGTCCGCCGCCAAGTGATGGGTGACGCCTTCGTCGACCGCGCGCTGGGCAATGCCACCGAGTTCACTCAACCGCTGCAGGATTTCGTCAACGAGCACGCCTGGGGCGGCGTCTGGAACCGCGAAGGCCTGCCATTGAAAACCCGCAGCCTGATCACCCTCGCCGCGCTGACCGCGTTGAAGTGCCCGCAGGAATTGAAAGGTCACGTGCGCGGTGCGCTGAACAATGGCTGCACCGTGGAAGAGATTCGTGAAGCGCTGCTGCATTGCGCGGTGTATGCCGGTGTACCGGCGGCCATCGATGCGTTTCGGGCGGCGCAGGAAGTGATCGACAGTTACCAGAAGGCCGACTAGATCCACCCGCCCCACTGCAACAGGAAGATCCCGATGTTGGTGGTGATCGCCGCCATCAACGTGGTGATCACGATGATCGCTGCCGCCAGTTCATGATTGCCATTGGCCTGACGAGCCATGACAAAACTGGCCGCGGCGGTCGGGCTGCCGAAGTACAGGAACAGAATTCCCAACTCCGCACCACGAAAGCCCCAGAGCCACGCCCCCAGCGTCGCCAGAATCGGCAGGCCGATCATCTTCACCAGACTTGAGCTCAGCGCCATGTTGCCGCTTTTGCGCAGGGCCGCCAGCGACAGCGTGCCGCCAATGCAGATCAGCGCCAGCGGCAAGGTGGTTTGCGCCAGGTATTGACCGGACTTCTCAAGCCATCCCGGCAAGCTGATCTGGAAGTAGGCAAACGGCGCCGCCGCAAACACGCTGATGATCAGCGGATTGACCATCACGCTTTTGCAGATACTCCAGGGGTCAGACTTGATCACCGGGCTATACACCGCCAGCACGATGGTCGAGAGCGTGTTGTAAAACAGGATGACCAACGCCGCGAGAATCGCCCCGAGGGATATCCCGTAGTCGCCGTACATGCTTGCCGCCAGTGCGAGGCCGATCACCCCGTTATTGCCGCGAAAGGCGCCCTGGGTGTAGATCCCCCGGTCTTCCCGCGGACACTTCCAGATCGCCCAGCCCCAGGCGATGGCAAAACACACCAGCGTCGCCAGCGAGAAATAGATCAGCAGCGCCGGTTGCAACGCGGCGTGCAGGTCGGCATGCAGGATGCCCAGAAACAGCAACGCCGGCATGGTGACGTTGAACACCAGGGCCGACGCTGTGTGGATGAAGTTGTCGTTAATCCAGTCGATGCGCTTGAGCAGCGCCCCCAGAAACAGCATGGCAAACACCGGCGCGGTGATGTTCAGGGTTTCGAGGAAGATAGCCAGCATGCCGGGGGTAACCTTGGGTGGGCGTCGTTAGGGGGCTAATGATAAGCCACGGAGGACATCGGCGTCTGGTCGAGCAAGTGATGGGGAACCTGTGGCGAGGGAGCTTGCTCCCGCTGGGCCGCGAAGCGGCCCCAAAGTTGGGACTGCTACGCAGTCCAGCGGGAGCAAGCTCCCTCGCCACAGTCTTACGTGATCGGCGCTGGGTTGAACAAGGTGATGTCGTTATGCAGCTTGTGCTTCTCCGCCCAGGTTTGCTTCTTGCCGCTAGCCACATCCAGGTAATAGTGAAACAACTCCCAGCCGAGGTCTTCAATCGAGGCCCGCCCGGTCGCAATCCGTCCGGCATCGATGTCGATCAAATCCGGCCAGCGCTGCGCCAGCTCGGTCCGGGTCGACACCTTCACCACCGGAGCCATCGCCAAACCATACGGCGTACCACGCCCGGTAGTGAACACATGCAGGTTCATCCCCGCCGCCAATTGCAACGTCCCGCAGACAAAATCACTGGCCGGGGTCGCACAGAAGATCAGCCCTTTGCGCTTGAAGCGCTCACCCGGGCCAAGCACCCCGTTGATAGCGCTGCTGCCGGATTTGACGATCGAGCCCAGCGACTTCTCGACAATGTTCGACAACCCGCCCTTCTTGTTGCCCGGCGTGGTGTTGGCGCTGCGATCCGCTTCGCCCTTGGCCAGGTAACGGTCGTACCAGTCCATCTCGCGCACCAGTTCCTGAGCGACTTCCTCAGTTTCTGCGCGGGAAGTCAGCAGGTAAATCGCATCGCGCACCTCGGTGACTTCGGAAAACATCACCGTCGCACCCGCGCGTAATAACAGGTCCGAGGCATAACCCAGCGCCGGGTTGGCGGTGATGCCGGAAAACGCATCGCTGCCGCCGCACTGCATGCCCAGAATCAGCTCGGACGCCGGCACGGTTTCCCGGCGACGCTGATCGAGCTTCTTCAAACGGGTCTCGGCCAGCGCCATGATCTGCTCGATCATCTCGGTGAAACCGTGACTCGAATCCTGCAAGCGGTACAACCACGGATCGCTCAAATCCACCGAGCTGTCGTTCTCGTGCATCACCTGCCCGGCCTGCAATTTCTCGCAGCCCAGGCTGATCACCAACGCTTCGCCACCCAGGTTCGGGTTACGCGCCAGGTTGCGCACGGTACGGATCGGGATGTACGCGTCAGTCGCCGTAATCGCCACGCCACAGCCGTAGCTGTGAGTCAGCGCGACCACGTCATCGACGTGCGGATACTTGGGCAGCAACTCGTCCTTGATGCGCTTGACCGCATGGTCCAGCACGCCGGTGACGCACTGAACTGTCGTGGTAATCCCGAGAATGTTACGCGTGCCGACGGTGCCGTCGGCGTTGCGATAACCCTCGAACGTGAAGCCTTCCAGCGGTGCCTGCGCCGCCGGCACTTCGGTGGACAGCGGCAAGCTGTCCAGCGGTGGTGCGGTGGGCATGCGCAGTTGATCTTCCTTGACCCAGCTGCCACGCGGAATCGGCTGCAACGCGTAGCCAATGGTCTGCCCGTAACGAATCACCTGGCCACCCACGGGAATGTCTTCCAGGGTGACCTTGTGGCTCTGTGGCACGAAGTCCACGGTGACCAGGCCGTCCGGAAACTCAGTGCCGGCCGGCACGCCTTGGTCATTGACCACGATCACTACGTTGTCCCGCTCGTGCAGGCGGATGTAGCGCGGCGAGTCGGAATGTTCAATCAACTGCATGACGCCGCTCCTCAGGAATGCGCTTGAGACAATTTGTTATTGGTTTCAGGACCGCTGACGGGCGGCTCCTTGAGTACCACACGTTTGATCGGACCGACGATCACCAGGTAACTGAACACTGCGACCAGTGCGTTGCAACCGACAAACACCAGCGCCCATTTGAACGAACCAGTGGAGCTGATGATGTAGCCGATGACAATCGGGGTGGTGATCGAAGCGATGTTGCCGAAGGTGTTGAACAAGCCACCGCTGAGACCGGCGATCTGTTTTGGCGAGGTGTCAGACACCACGGCCCAACCCAGCGCACCCACGCCTTTACCGAAGAATGCCAGGGCCATGAAGCCGACGACCATCCATTCAACGTCCACGTAGTTACAGGCCACGATGCTGCTGGAGACCAGCAGGCCAGCAATGATCGGCGCCTTGCGGGCGAAGGTCAGGGAATGGCCTTTGCGCAGCAGGTAGTCGGAAATCACGCCGCCGAGCACGCCACCAATGAAGCCGCAGATCGCCGGCAATGAGGCGATGAAACCGGCCTTGAGGATGGTCATGCCGCGTTCTTGCACCAGGTACACCGGGAACCAGGTCAGGAAGAAGTACGTGATGCCGTTGATGCAGTACTGGCCCAGATACACGCCGAGCATCATGCGGTTGGTCAGCAACTGGCGGATGTAGTCCCACTTCGGACCGTCGCCCTTTTTACCTTTGCCTTTGTCCTGGTCCATGTCGACCATGCCGCCGTTATCGGCGATGTGTTTGAACTCGGCGTCATTGATCATCGGGTGCTGACGCGGGCTGTGGATAACCTTCAGCCAGATCCCCGAGAAGATGATGCCGATCACGCCCATGACGATAAACACGTGCTGCCAGCCGAAGCTGTAAACGATCCAGCCCATCAGCGGCGCAAACAGCACCGTGGCGAAATATTGCGCCGAGTTGAAAATCGCCGACGCCGTACCGCGCTCAGCGGTCGGGAACCAGGCCGCCACAATGCGTGCGTTGCCGGGGAAGGATGGCGCTTCGGCCAGGCCCACCAGGAAGCGCAGCATGAACAACGCAACCACCGCCGTGGACATGCCGAACTCACCGACATAGCCCTGCAACACGGTGAACAGCGACCAGGTGAAGATGCTGAGCGCGTAGATTTTTTTCGAGCCGAAACGGTCCAGCAACCAGCCACCGGGAATTTGCCCGGCCACGTAGGCCCAACCGAATGCAGAGAAGATATAACCGAGGGTGATCGCGTCGATGCCGAGGTCTTTTTGCAGGCTGGAGCCTGCGATGGCGATGGTAGCCCGGTCGGCATAGTTGATCGTGGTCACCAGAAAAAGCATGAGCAAAATCAAATAGCGGACGTGGGTCGGCTTGGTCGCTTGCATGTAGATGTACTCCCACTGATTATTTTTATGCGCGGGTGAAACTGTTGCGGTATCGATGCCGATACCGCGGTTTTTTCTGTCAGGAGCCGATGTAGCTGGTCTTCACCACGGTGTAGAACTCTTGCGCGTAGCGACCTTGCTCGCGGGACCCATAGGATGAACCTTTACGCCCACCGAATGGAACGTGGTAATCCACGCCCGCCGTCGGCAGGTTGACCATCACCATCCCGGCCTGGGAGTGGCGTTTGAAGTGGTTGGCGTACTTCAACGACGTGGTGGCGATGCCCGCCGACAGACCGAATTCGGTGTCGTTGGCCATGGCCAGCGCAGCCTCGTAATCCGCGACGCGAACCACGTTGGCCACCGGGCCGAAGATCTCTTCGCGGCTGATGCGCATCGATGCTTCGCTGTCGGCAAACAGGGTTGGCGCGAGGTAATAGCCTTCGGTATCGCAGGTCACCAGACCGCCGCCGCTGACCAGACGCGCACCTTCGGACTGGCCGATGTCGATGTACTTCATGTCCTGTTCAAGTTGCGCTTGCGAGACGACCGGACCAATGTCGGTGCCGGTTTTCAACGCGTGACCGACCTTGATCGACTTCATGCGCTCAGCCACGGCTTCAACGAACTTGTCGTGAATCCCGGCGGTGACGATGAAGCGGCTCGAGGCGGTGCACCGCTGGCCAGTGGAGTAGAACGCGCTCTGTACCGACAGCTCGACCGCTTGCTTGAGGTCGGCATCGTCGAGAATGATCTGCGGGTTCTTGCCACCCATTTCCAACTGAACCTTGGCCTGGCGCGACACGCAGTTGACTGCGATCTGACGACCGACACCCACGGAACCGGTGAAACTGATGCCGTCGACTTTCGGGCTCTGCACCAGCGCATCGCCCACCACACGACCGCTGCCCATCACCAGGTTGAACACGCCGGCGGGGAAGCCTGCGCGGGAGATGATTTCGGCCAGCGCCCAGGCGCAACCCGGCACCAGATCGGCCGGTTTCAGGACGACGCAGTTGCCGTAGGCCAGGGCCGGGGCGATTTTCCACGCAGGGATCGCGATCGGGAAGTTCCATGGTGTGATCAGACCGACCACGCCCAGCGCTTCGCGAGTCACTTCAACGTTCACACCCGGACGCACCGACGGCAAGTAGTCGCCGGACAGACGCAGGCATTCACCGGCGAAGAACTTGAAAATGTTGCCGGCGCGGGTCACTTCACCGATGGCTTCGGGCAGGGTCTTGCCCTCTTCCCGAGCCAGCAAGGTGCCGAGCTCTTCGCGGCGAGCGAGGATTTCAGTGCCGACTTTATCCAGCGAATCGTGACGTGCCTGAATGCCCGACGTGGACCAGGTCGGGAACGCGGCGCGAGCGGCGTCGATGGCGGCGTGAACCTGAGCGAGATCAGCTTTGGCGTACTCGCCAATGGTGTCGGTCAATTCGGACGGGTTGATGTTGTTGGAGTAATCGCTACCCGCAACCCATTCACCGTTGATGTAGTTATCAAAACGCTTTGCATTTGTCACGGGCAGTCCCTCAAAACAAATAGACCTTACGCAAAAAGCCGCTGAATACTCAGCGGCCTTGCTTAATCGAAAGTGTTACTGCGCACCTTGCTTGTCGATCAGCGCGGCGAGCATTTCGTACTCTTCGCCCGTCAGATCGGTCAGCGGCGCACGCACAGGACCTGCGTCATAGCCGACAATTTTTGCCCCGGCCTTGACGATGCTCACCGCGTAGCCCGCTTTGCGGTTACGGATATCCAGGTACGGCAGGAAGAAGTCGTCGATGATCTTGCCGACGGTGGCGTGATCTTCGCGGGCAATGGCGTGGTAGAAATCCATCGCGGTTTTCGGGATGAAGTTGAACACCGCCGAGGAGTAAACCGGTACGCCCAGGGCCTTGTAGGCTGCGGCGTAGACTTCGGCGGTCGGCAAACCGCCCAGGTAGCTGAAGCGATCACCGAGGCGGCGACGGATCGACACCATCAACTCGATATCGCCCAGGCCATCCTTGTAGCCGATCAGGTTCGGGCAGCGCTCGGCCAGACGTTCCAGCAGCGGCGCGGTCAGGCGGCAGACGTTGCGGTTGTAAACCACCACGCCGATTTTCACCGATTTGCACACGGCTTCAACGTGGGCGGCAACGCCGTCCTGGCTGGCTTCGGTCAAGTAGTGCGGCAGCAGCAACAGGCCTTTGGCGCCCAGACGCTCGGCTTCCTGTGCGTATTCGATGGCTTGACGAGTCGAACCGCCAACGCCGGCCAGAATCGGCACGCTGGTTTCGCAGGTGTCGACGGCAGTCTTGATGATTTCCGAATATTCGCTGGCCGCCAGAGAGAAGAACTCACCGGTGCCGCCCGCGGCGAACAATGCCGAGGCGCCGTATGGGGCCAGCCATTCGAGACGTTTGATGTAGCCCGCACGATGGAAGTCGCCCTGAGCATTGAAATCGGTAACCGGGAAAGACAGCAGACCGGAAGAGAGGATGGACTTCAGTTCTTGTGGATTCATTATTCGAACACCCTGGATAGCGACGTATGTGTGTGAGGAAACCGTTCAGCCTTCGCCGAAGTTGTAGGTCATCGTACAACTTAAATAATAACCGTCAACTGCATTTCATCGCCAACCGCAGAATTTGAGTCGGAAAGGTATTTTCTTGACGTAGGAAATTTCTCATCTATGATCCAGATAACTGTATATACATACAGTTATTTTTTGATCGTACCGACGACATATCAAGGAGATAGAAATGTCAGGTCTACACACACAACCGAAGGAAAAACCGAACCAGGTCATCGCCGAACTGGATGATCTTTTTACCGAGCATGGCATCCCTCTCATCGGGAAAAACCAACACGTGGTCTTGCAGATTGCTGATCATCACAACTCTGCGTCTGCCCTTCCCGCGTCGCTACCCACCGCCTCCGGTAAAGCCCTGAAAGGCAAGCCACAGCTGAGGTTCGAGGGTGGCGAACACACCACCATCGGCGACAGCACCCTGCTGCGTTTCGTCAAGGACGCACCGGCTATCCCCGCTTCACAGGTGGAGCTGCATTTGCCCAATGGGCTGGCGCTGACCTATGGCCAGGTCATTGCGCTGGGAGGTGATTTCTATGGAATTCCCGATCAACCGATCAGCGAAGGCGCGACAGGCGCCGACCGAATCCAGCGGTTTACCAATGCCTTCAACTCGCTGGCCGTGCTGCCTGCTTCTAACGCCGAGGCCAAGCTGATCCTCGGCGTGATGCAAAAGGAAATCGCCGCGATCAAGCAGGCGATCAAGGACGGTAAACAACCTCACGAGGCTTACGACGCCCTCGGTGATACGTTGTCGGAAGAGTGGAATAAGATTACCGGCGGCGGCAGTGTCGTCTCGGCGCTGTTTCCCTTTGGCCGCTACCTGAAACTGGCCGCCAACAATGCCGATCACTTCGCCGAATGGGCGCTGCTGGCCTACATCGCCGGGCACACCGCGGCGGTGCAACACGCGGTGCTGGCCCACGCCAGCGGCGATGAAAAGCAGCTGGAGCTGGCCTATGCGATGAACGCTTTTGCCGATCACTACCTGACCGACCTGTTTTCCGCCGGCCACCTGCGAGTGCCGCGCAAACAATTGGCAGCGGTGGTCACGCCAAGCGATCTGGGTTCGTTGATCACGCGATTCATGCACGACGAAGACAGCAAGTTCGGCCTCAACGTGCGCAATGGCAATGGCGATCAATGGCGCGCGTATGGGGACAAACGCTACTTCGACACACTCTCCAGCGCCAATCGCGCCCAGGTGAATCAGGCGGTTCAGGTGTCTGCGGATGAGGTGTTCGCGGCTTATCTCAGTGGAATCGCCCCGTCGGCCGGCAGCTTTGCTGCATTGAAAAAACTGCCTGATCTTCAAGCAGTGCTGAACCCGACGGGTAATTTCTCGCCGCTGTTCAAGGTCGAGGGCAACAAGGTGCTGCGGCGCAAGGACGTCAACAACCTGAACGATACCGCCACCGTCGATGACTGGTGGGGCTGGAGCACTTATTTGCTGCTCAAGGATTACAAACCCACTGGCAACGTTGCCTGATAAGGAGATCGATGATGACTATCAAATTGAAACTGGAACTGGCGTCGGGGCAATCGCTGAAGGGTGCGCCGTTGGAGTTGTTGGCCAAGGGAGTGCCGATTGCTCGGGCGGTGGTGGATGAGCATGGGCATGTGGCGTTCGATGCCAAGGCTGGGGCTTCGGAGTGCGCCGTGAGGGTGGATCGTTCGATTCTCAGGACCGACTGAAGCCATAGCGTAATGGCTGCTGGCCCCTTCGCGAGCAAGCCCGCTCCCACATTTGATGTCTGGTGTTCACTCATTTTGTGTTCACAGACGATTTAGTGTGGGAGCGGGCTTGCTCGCGAAAGCGGTCTGCCAGGCAATAAATCATCCACAGACAGAAAACTTACCCCCGCTGAGCTTCTGCCTCTTCATGCGCATGGCGCAACCGCTCGCGGCTATTCGTCAAATGCAACCGCATCGCGGCCCTGGCCGCATCCGAATCCTGGCGAGCAATCGCATCGTAAATCTCTTCGTGCTCTCGGCTCAGACGATTCATGTAGTGCTGCTGATCGTCATGGGCCAGGCGCGCGGAGTTGAGGCGCGTACGCGGAATGATGCTGGTGCCCAGGTGGGTCATGATGTCGGTGAAATAGCGGTTGCCCGTCGCCAGGGCGATTTGCAGGTGGAACTGGAAGTCGGACGCCACGGCATCGCTGGCATGGGAAACACTTTCATTCAATGCATCCAGCGCAGCTCGCATCAATGCCAGCTGCTCTGGGCTGCGGCGTTGCGCGGCGAGGCCGGCGGATTCCACTTCGAGGCTGATGCGCAATTCCAGAATCGCCAGCACGTCACGCAGCGTGACCACGGTCGCCGGGTCGATTCGGAAACCGCTCGGGCTCGGGGTGTCGAGCACGAAGGTGCCGATGCCGTGGCGGGTTTCAACCTGCCCCGCCGCCTGCAAACGGGAAATCGCTTCGCGCACCACGGTGCGGCTGACGCCATGGGCATCCATGATCGCCGACTCGGTGGGCAACTTGTCGCCACGTTTGAGGTGACCGTCGCGGATCTGCTCGGACAGCACCGTCACCAGTTCCTGAGCGAGGCTGCGGCGCTTGCGAGGGAGGCGTGGTGCGTCGATCGGGTTTTCCATGGTGAACGTCTTTCTCGAAAGTTGCGGCTGAAACCGCATCATAGCTCAACGCGGTTGTACGATCACCGTCGGTAAATACTATCCCTGTGGTGTTATGCGGTCACGGTTTGATCCACAAGGTGCCCATTCTCGATACGCACATGCCGTGGATGGAAGCGCTTCAGGCTGCTGCGATGCCCGACGCTGACAATGCTCAATCCCGGAATCTCATCGATCAAGGTCTGATACAGCGACGCTTCGTCCTCCTCGTCCATCGCCGAGGTCGCTTCGTCCATGTACAGCCACTGCGGTGCGTACAGCAGCGCACGAGCGAAGGCCAGACGTTGCTGCTCACCCGGCGACAACATGCGCTGCCAGTGATTGGCTTCGTCCAGACGGGCAACGAGGTGCGGTAAACGGCAGGCTTCCAGCACATGAACGTAGCGTTCGTGCGGATACGTATCGCCAGACTGTGGATAACTCAGCGCCTCACACAACGTGCCAATCGGCAGATAAGGTTTTTGCGGCAGGAACAAATAACGCGCCGCTGGCAGACGAATGCTGCCATGGCCAGCGGGCCAGAGATGTCCCATCGCTCGAAACAACGTGGATTTACCGCTGCCGGAGCGACCGCTGAGCATGACGCGCTCACCCTCCTCCACGGTCATGTCGGCGTTGCTCAGCAGGTGACGACCGTCGGCCAGATCGAGGCCAAGGTTATGCACCTTCAACGCCGAGCCATGGTTTTGCACATCAATCGCCGGCGCACGCTCTTCGTTGTCGGTCATGGCCTGGCGGAAACTCAGCAAACGATCACAGGTGGCGCGCCATTCGGCAAGGTCCTGGTACGCCGTGATGAACCAACTGAAGTTGTCCTGGACGTTAGCGAACGCCGAGTTGATTTGCATCAGCTCACCCAGCTCGATCTTGCCAGTGAAGTAACGCGGTGCGGCGACCATGAACGGGAAGATAACGGCGATCTGCTCATAACCGGACGTAAAGAAGGTCAGGCGCTTGGACACTTTCATGATGTCCCAGAAGTTGTGCCAGACCATCCCGAAACGGCTGCTCAAGCGGCGGTTCTCATTAGGCTCGCCGTTGTACAGCGCAATGCTTTCGGCATTCTCGCGAACCCGCACCATGGAGAAACGCAGGTCGGCTTCGAAGCGTTGCTGGTTGTTGTTGAGACCGATCAAGCGACGGCCGATCAAATGCGTCAGCCAACTGGCCACGGCGGCGTAAACCAGCGCGCACCAGAACATGTAACCGGGAATCGTGAAACCAAATACTTCGATACTGCCGGACACGCCCCACAGAATGATCGAGAACGATACGAGGCTGACAATGTTGCGAATCAACCCGAGCCCCAGGCCCAAGGTGTTGGTGGTGAATTTATTGAGGTCTTCGGAAATCCGCTGGTCCGGGTTATCGGTGTAACCGCCCTGCTCCAGCTGGTAGTAATTTTTGTTGTCGAGCCAACGGGCAAAATGCTTCTCGGTGAGCCAGGCCCGCCAGCGGATGGTCAGCATCTGGGTCAGGTAGAGCCGATACACCGCGCCAAGAATGGCCACCGCCGCAATGCCGCAGAAATACAGGATCAACTGCCAGAAGGCCGCTTCGTCCTTTTTTTGCAAGGCGTTGTAGAAGTCCTTGTACCAACTGTTGACCCACACCGAAATCGCCACGCTGAACAACGACAGCGCGATCACGGCGATCAGCAACGTCCAGGCCTTGCCCTTCTCTTCGCTGCGCCAGTAAGGCGTGGTCATCGCCCAGACTTTGCGAAAAAACTGCCCGCGCACAGCATCGTTGACCGCGGAATATTCAGCGTTCTGATTCATGGATAAGGCTCGATAAAGAAAACAACACACACGAACCGATCATAGATGATCGGTTCGGTTTGTCGCGAGGAGCGGCCCGCATTCGTTCAGCGCAGGTTCAGCGACGAACGGGACGCTTCTGCAGTTTGCGCTGCAGCGTGCGGCGGTGCATGCCCAAGGCGCGGGCAGTGGCGGAGATGTTGCCTTCGTGCTCGGTCAGCACGCGCTGGATGTGTTCCCACTGCAGGCGATCCACCGACATCGGGTTTTCCGGCACCAGGGTGTCGAGGTCGGCGTGCTCGGAGAGCAGCGCGGCCAGCACGTCATCGGCGTCCGCCGGTTTGCACAGGTAATTGCAGGCGCCGCGCTTGATCGCCTCGACGGCGGTGGCAATGCTCGAGTAACCGGTGAGGATCACTACGCGCATTTCCGGGTCCAGCTCAAGCAGCTTGGGCAACAGCACCAGACCGGAATCGCCGTCCATTTTCAGGTCCAGCGCGGCGTAGTCCGGCAGGTCGGCCTGAGCAATGGTCAGGCCTTCTTCGGCGGAACCGGCGGTGCTGACGCGAAAGCCACGGCGGGCCATGGCACGGGCCATCACCCGGGTAAACGTTGCGTCGTCGTCTACCAGCAGCAAATGCGGCAGTTCTTCGCCTTCGCCTTCGCCTTCGACTTGGATCTCGTCACTCATGTTCGTCTCCTCGGGCGACACGGGGCAGGCGCAGCTCGGTGAGCGTGCCGCCTTCCTCATGACTGTAGAGTTTCACTGAGCCGCCGGCGCGTGTCACGCTGGCCTTGCTCAAAAACAGGCCCAGGCCGAAACCTTTGCCCTTGGTGGTAAAAAATGGTTTGCCGATCTGCTCGGCGATGGCCAGCGGCACACCGGCGCCGTGGTCGCGAATGCTGATGGTCAGGTCCTCGGCATTCCAGTCCAGCGTCACTTGCAGCCCTTCGGGGCAAGCGTCGGCGGCGTTGTTGAGCAAATTCAGCAGCGCCTGGGTCAGGTCTGGCGGCGGCGCCATGCGCGGCACGGTCCCTTGGCCCAAGCGCTGGAAGCGATAACTGGCTTCCGGGCGCATCAGGTGCCAGCGGTTCAGGGCTTCGTCGAGCCAATCGGTGACGTCCTGCATTTCCACCGCCAATCGACGATTGGCCTCGGCGGCGCGCACCAGTTGCTGCAAGGTTTCTTTGCAGAGTTTGACCTGATCCTGCAGCACGCTCAGGTCGTCCTGCAACATCGGGTCGTGATGGTCCTGACGCATTTCCTTGAGCAACACGCTCATGGTCGCCAGCGGTGTGCCCAGTTCATGGGCAGCACCGGCGGCCTGGGTGGCGACGGCCAGCAGTTGCTGATCGCGCAGGCCCTCTTCGCGACGAATGGCACGCAGTTCTTCCTGACGGCGCAGCTCTTCGGCCATGCGTGCCGCGAAGAAGGTGATGACCGCCGCGGCCAGGGCAAAACTCAGCCACATCCCGTAAACCTGCAGGTTTTCCCGAGCGATCGGGAAGGTTTGCAGCGGATAGAAGCGCGCCAGCAGGAGGGTGTACATCGTCAACGCGATACCGGACAGAATCACCGAATAACGCCACGGCAAGGTCACGGCGGCGATGGTCAGCGGCACCAGGTAATAAGAGACGAAAGGGTTGGTCGAGCCGCCGGAGAAATACAGCAAGGCACTGTGGATAAACAGGTCGCAAGCCAGTTGCACAGCGTATTCGAGTTCGGTAACCGGCCATGAGGTGCGCAGGCGAATCGCCGTGAACGCACACAGCAGCATCGAGCAACCGAGGGTCGCGGCCAGTTGGAACCAAGGCAGCGGCAGCAAGTCGAGCCAGTAGGCCAGGCCCACGGAACCGGCCTGAGCGGCCAACACCAATGTGCGGATGAACGTCAGCCGCCAGAGATTCTGGCGAGTTGCGGAAGTGATTTGAACGGGGGCGAGCATGAGCTCTCCTGATGAGCGCTCCAGGCGGATCGCACGGAGTATAACCAAGCACGGGGGCTGGCAGGCAAAAGTGCGGCAAACGGCCACAGGCCTTCAGGCAACACAAAGCCCTTGTAGCAGCTGGCGAAGCCCGCGTTCGGCTGCGAAGCGGTCATAAAACCTGAGACCTCATTCCTTCATGCAAAACGCGTCAGCCCAATGGCGACCGCTTCGCGCTCGAACGTCCGAACGCGGCCCGAACCTTCGGCAGCTGCTACAAGAGATCGCGTCGATCTGTATAGAAGTTGTAACTGTGCGAACCGGATCATAAAAGCTAGAGTCTGATGGTTTCACGCAGGCTCGGACCTTAACCCCTGCGCATCGTCCAAGGAGTTTTCATGCACAGTTTCCGCCGCAGCGCCGCCCTTCTTGCCCTCAGCGTTGGCGCCGTCGCCAGCCTCCCGGCCCTGGCCGCCGACGAACTTCATTACAACCAGATCGCCCTGCGTGCCGAAGTCAGTCAGGAAGTGGCCCGCGACCTGATGATCGTGACCCTCTACACCGAAGAACAAAACACCGACCCGGCCAAACTCGCCGCCGACGTCACCACTACCATGAACAAAGCGCTGGCCCAGGCCAAACAGGTCAAGGAAGTCACCCTGCGCCAGGGCAGCCGCAACAGCTACCCGATCTACGACACCAAGGGCCAGAAAATCACCGGCTGGCGCGAACGCGCCGAACTGCGCCTGGAAAGCTCCGACTTCGCCGCGCTGTCGAAACTGACCGGCGAACTGCTCACCGACCTGAAAATGGGTGGCATGGACTTCGCCATCGCCACACCAACCCGCAAGGCTAGCGAAGATGCGCTGCTTAAAGAAGCCGTGACGGCTTTCAAGGCCCGTGCGCAATTGGCGACCGATGCATTGGGTGGCAAGGGTTACAAAATCGTTAACCTGAACTTGAACAGCAACGGTTATCCACAACCGTACATGCGCGCGCCGATGATGATGAAAGCGGCGAGCATGGATGGAGCGCCGGTGACGCCGGAAGTTGAAGCTGGTACGAGTCAGGTCAGCATGACGGCGGATGGTTCGATTGAAGTGTTGATGCCTTGATTCGATAACCCGAACACAAAAACGGCGATCACCGAAGTGATCGCCGTTTTTTATGCCAGACCAAACCCCATCAGTTGTGTCCAACTTTTGGGGTGCAGACCAGAACGTGGGAACGATCAATCGAACACAGCAGAAAAATATTACTCGGCAATAAGGCCGCCAAGCCAACAACCCGCTTGAATATGCCGAGATAGAGGGGTCCCCCTCACAAACGGGTATTTCCGCGACTCCCGCCAACACCGCTACTCTCAGGAAAACACCACCGCACAAACCCTCGGGGACTCCATGGAAAGAACCACCGTCAAACCACTCCTGCTCGCTCTTGCCCTCGCAACAACCGCCCCATTGGCCCAAGCCGCCACCACCCTGGTCTACTGCTCCGAAGCCAGCCCCGCCGGCTTCGACCCCAGCCAATACACCAGCGGCACCGACTTCGATGCCTCGGCCGAAACCATCTTCAATCGTCTCACCCAATTCAAACGCGGCGGCACCGAAGTCGAACCCGGTCTGGCAACAAAATGGGAGGTGTCCACGGACGGCCTCACCTACACCTTCCACCTTCGCGACGGCGTGAAATTCCACACCACCGACTACTTCACCCCGACCCGGGACTTCAACGCCGATGACGTGCTGTTCACCTTCCAGCGCCTGCTCGATCCGGAAAACGCTTTCCGCAAGGCCTACCCCGCCGAGTCGCCGTACTTCACCGACATGGACCTGAACAAAACGATCAAGAGCGTCGACAAAATCGACGACCACACCGTGCGTTTCAGCCTGAACAACATCGACGCCGCCTTCATCCAAAACCTGGCCATGAGCTTCGCTTCGGTGCAATCCGCCGAGTACGGCGCGCAGTTGTTAAAAGAAGGCAAAGCGGCGGACATTAACCAAAAGCCGATCGGCACCGGCCCGTTCGTGTTCAAGCGTTATCAAAAGGATTCGCAGATCCGCTACGCCGCCAACAAGGCCTACTGGAAACCCGAGGACGTGAAACTCGACAACCTGGTGTTCTCGATCACCCCCGACGCCGCCGTACGCTTGCAAAAACTCAAGGCCGGCGAATGCCAGGTCAGCGGTTACCCACGTCCGGCAGACATCGAAGTCATGGAGAATGACCCGAATCTCACCGTACTCAAGCAAGCCGGCTTCAACCTCGGTTTCCTGGCTTACAACGTGACTCATCCACCGCTGGACCAGCTCAAGGTCCGCCAGGCGCTGGACATGGCCATCGACAAACCCGCGATCATCAAAGCCGTCTACCAAAGTGCCGGCCAACTGGCGCAGAACGCCCTGCCTCCTGCCCAATGGTCGTATGACCCGAGCATCAAGGACGCGCCTCACGACCCGACGAAAGCGAAGGCGCTACTGAAAGAAGCAGGGGTTGCACCCGGTACCACTATTAATTTGTGGGCCATGACCGTGCAACGCGCATCTAACCCCAACGCCCGGATGTCGGCGCAGATGATCCAGCAGGACTGGGAGAAAGTCGGGATCAAGGCCAACATCGTCAGCTATGAATGGGGCGAGTACATCAAGCGCGCCAAGAGCGGCGAACATGACGCGATGATTTACGGCTGGACCGGCGACAACGGCGATCCGGATAACTGGCTCGGCGTGCTCTACAGCTGCGCCGCGGTGAAAGGTAGCAACTACGCCAAGTGGTGCGACCCGGCGTACGACAAATTGATTCAGCAGGCCAAAGTGTCCACGGACAAACAGCAACGGATCAATTTGTACCAACAGGCACAACAAATCCTCAAGCAACAAGTACCTATCACACCGATTGCCAACTCGACGGTGTTCCAGCCGCTGCGCAAGGAAGTCACCGACTTCAAAATCAGCCCGTTCGGCCTCACACCCTTCTATGGTGTGGGTATAAATAAGTAACACCACGCTCCAACCGGGTGCGCCAGGCGCCCCGGCTGCCCTCTGTCGGTGCGCGATTTGCACTGAAAAAAACCTGCGCAAACGGTCAAATGCGCCTGATTTTATACAAATGCGACATTAAGGTACGTTCGTGCCACTGTTTAACACCTGTGGTCGCTCTGGATCTTGCATTGGGTATGGCCCCTGCATAAGTATCCGCAGGCACGACTCACGAGGTCGTCCTCTAATTCCAAAAATGACAACAAATCATGAGGCCACCATGCTTAAACACGCGGTCATTCCGTTTTTAGTCGGCGCAGGCTTGTTAGCTAGCGCACCTTTCGCCCAAGCGGCGACTAACCTGGTGTTTTGCTCCGAAGGGAGCCCGGCCGGTTTTGATCCTGGTCAGTACACCACCGGAACCGACTTCGACGCCTCTGCAGAAACCATGTTCAACCGTTTGACTCAGTTCGAACGTGGCGGCACTGCTGTCATTCCTGGTCTGGCGACCAAGTGGGACATCTCCGATGACGGCCTGACTTACACCTTCCACCTGCGTGAAGGCGTCAAGTTCCATACCACCCCGTACTTCAAGCCGACTCGTGAGTTCAACGCCGACGACGTGCTGTTCACCTTTAATCGCATGATTAACAAGGATGATCCGTTCCGTAAGGCGTACCCAACCGAATTTCCGTACTTCACCGACATGGGGATGGACACCAACATCACCAAGATCGATAAAGTCGACGACAAAACTGTCAAGTTCACCCTGAAAGAAGTTGATGCCGCGTTCATCCAGAACATGGCCATGAGTTTCGCTTCCGTCCAGTCCGCCGAGTACGCCGCCCAGCTGCTGAAAGAAGGCAAAGCCGCCGACATCAACCAGAAGCCGGTCGGCACTGGCCCGTTCGTGTTCAAGAGCTACCAGAAAGACTCCAACATCCGCTACACCGGGAACAAGGACTACTGGAAGCCTGACGACGTCAAGATCGACAACCTGATCTTCGCCATCACCACCGACCCGTCGGTGCGTATCCAGAAGCTGAAGAAGAACGAGTGCCAGATCACTCTGTTCCCACGTCCGGCCGACCTGAAGGCTCTTCAGGAAGACAAGACTCTGAAAGTGCCTAACCAGGCTGGTTTCAACCTGGGTTACATCGCCTACAACGTGATGGACAAGATCAAGGGCAGCGATCAGCCGAACCCGATGGCCCAACTGAAAGTGCGTCAGGCACTGGACATGGCCGTCAACAAACAGCAGATCATCGATTCCGTTTACCAGGGTGCTGGTCAACTGGCCGTCAACGCCATGCCGCCAACCCAGTGGTCTTACGACACCACCATCAAGGATGCGCCGTACAACCCTGAGAAAGCCAAAGAGCTGCTCAAGGAAGCTGGCATCAAGGAAGGCACCGAGATCAACCTGTGGGCGATGCCGGTGCAGCGTCCGTACAACCCGAACGCCAAGCTGATGGCTGAAATGCTGCAGTCCGACTGGGCCAAGGTCGGTATCAAGGCCAAGATCGTGACCTACGAGTGGGGCGAGTACATCAAGCGCTCCAAAGGCGGCGAAAACGGCGCGATGCTGATTGGCTGGAGCGGCGACAACGGTGACCCGGACAACTGGCTGAACGTGCTGTTCGGCTGCGACTCCCTGCAAGGCAACAACTTCTCCAAGTGGTGCGACAAGAAGTTTGACGGCATCGTGAAAGAAGCCAAGCGCACGACCGATCAGTCCAAGCGCACCGAACTGTACAAGCAGGCGCAACACGTCCTCAAAGATGCCGTTCCAATGACACCTATCGCTCACTCGACGGTGTTCCAACCCATGCGCGACAACGTGCAGGACTTCAAGATCAGCCCGTTTGGCTTGAACTCCTTCTACGGCGTCAGCGTCAGCAAATAAGGTTTTGCAGCGGCGACGTTTTTGACGTCGCCGTTGTTTTATCTGCCGAGAAAGTAGGAAACCACTTACATCCAATTCCGCTGAGTATTACAGCAGCGGCGTCGGACGCGTTGCCTTTTCCTACGAGTCTTTAGGACTCTACGCATTTACTGCCAGACCCACGGCTCCTACCGTCGGGATCTGACCAGTTCGTGCGTGGGCTCTCGGTTTTTGCTGCCTGTCATGGCTTGAGATCAGTGATGCCTCCACGTCCCCGGACGAGGTGGCGGGTCATTGAAAAACACTTAGAGAAAGAGAAAAGGGAGCGTCATGCGCCATACCTTGGTTTTATCCGCATTGCTGGGCACCGGTCTGCTGGCCGCCACTTCCATCAGCCAGGCCGCCAATAACAGCCTGGTGTTCTGCTCCGAAGGCAGCCCCGCTGGCTTCGACACCGCGCAGTACACGACCGCGACCGACAATGACGCCGCCGAGCCGTTGTACAACCGACTGGCAGAGTTCGAAAAAGGCGCCACCAACGTCGTACCAGGCCTGGCCACTCGCTGGGATATTTCCGAGGACGGCCTCAAATACACTTTTCACCTGCGCGAAGGGGTGAAATTTCACACAACCAAATACTTCACGCCGACCCGTGATTTCAATGCCGATGACGTGCTGTTCACGTTCAATCGCATGCTCGATCCGCAGCAACCTTTCCGAAAGGCTTATCCGACCGAGTTCCCGTATTTCAACGGGATGAGCCTGAACAAGAACATCGCCAAGGTCGAGAAGACCGGGCCGCTGACCGTGGTCATGACGCTCAACAGCGTGGACGCCGCGTTCATCCAGAACATCGCCATGAGCTTCGCCGCCATCCTGTCCGCCGAATACGCCGACAAACTGCTGGCCGAAGGCAAGCCGAGCGACATCAACCAGAAGCCGATCGGCACCGGGCCGTTCGTGTTCAAGAGCTACCAGAAAGATTCCAACATCCGTTACACCGGCAACAAGCAGTACTGGGACCCGAACCGGGTCAAGCTTGAAAACCTGATTTTCGCCATCAACACCGATGCTTCGGTGCGGGTGCAGAAGCTCAAGGCCAACGAGTGCCAGATCACCCTGCACCCGCGCCCTGCCGACGTGACCGCGCTGAAGAACGACCCGACACTCAAGCTCATCGAGAAGCCCGGTTTCAACCTCGGCTACATCGCCTACAACGTGCGTCACAAGCCTTTCGACCAGCTCGAAGTGCGCCAGGCGCTGGACATGGCGGTGAACAAGCAAGGGATTCTCAACGCCGTCTATCAAGGTGCCGGTCAACTGGCGGTCAACGCCATGCCACCGACCCAATGGTCCTACGATGAGACCATTAAAGACGCCGCCTACAACCCGGAAAAAGCCAAGGAATTGCTCAAGGCTGCCGGTGTGAAGGAAGGCACTGAAATTACCCTCTGGGCCATGCCGGTCCAGCGCCCGTATAACCCCAACGCCAAGTTGATGGCCGAAATGCTCCAGGCTGACTGGGCAAAAATCGGCCTCAAAGTGAAGATCGTCAGCTACGAATGGGGCGAGTACATCAAGCGCACCAAGAATGGCGAGCACGACGTCAGCCTGATTGGCTGGACCGGTGACAACGGGGACCCGGACAACTGGCTCGGCACGCTTTACAGCTGCGACGCCATTGGCGGCAACAACTACTCCATGTGGTGTGATCCGGCTTACGACAAGCTGATCAAGCAGGCCAAGGTCGTCACTGACCGCGACCAGCGCACCGTGCTTTACAAACAGGCGCAACAGTACCTCAAGCAGCAGGTGCCGATTACGCCGGTCGCCCACTCGACGGTCAACCAGCCGTTGAGCGCCAAAATCGAAGGATTCAAGGTGAGTCCTTTCGGTCGTAACGTGTTCTCGGGCGTCAGCATAGAAAAATAACCGATTAGCCAGAAACGCTGGGGGCGCATTTCGCCCTCACGCAAGCGTATTGCCGTAATTCGTCAATTCGGCCTACAGCAAACGTTTGCGATGCCTTGTATGAGTTCCAAACCAAATAGCCGGATCACCAAAAAAGACCGGCATTAATAAAAGAAAGAAAGGAGCTTCACCCCATGAAACTGAGTAGCACCGCGTTATTGGCCCTGGCCATCAGCAGCGTAACCGCCTCGGCGTACGCAGAAACCCAAAGCCAGGAATTCACCCCGGTTACGGTCAACACCAAAAGCGCTCAAGCCGATGCAACAGGCTTTATCGAAGGCAGTACGGTCACCGGCACCACGCGTAACTGGTACGCCAACGAACAACTGAAACGTGGTGGCAAGTTCACTTACCGTAAAGACGGTGTAGCGACCCCGACTGATCGTCGTATCAACTGGCTCCAGGGCACCATCGTCAAGTACAACTCGGGCTTCACCGAAGGCACCGTGGGTTTCAGCACAGAAGTAGCGGCCTACAACGCCATTGCTCTGGAACGTGACCGCGAGAACCTGGCGTCCAACAACGGCGGCGCACCGGGCACGCGTCCAGGCGCGGGCAACAACCGTACCCTGACCAAAGAAGGCGGCGACGCTCAAGGTCAGTGGAGCAAAATCGGCCTGGCCAACGTCAAGGCCCGTGTCTCCAACACCACCCTGACCGCCGGCCGCATGAACTTCAGCAGCCCGCAAGTCGATGTGATCGGCAACCGTCCATTGCCTTCGAGCTTCGAAGGTGTGGCGATCCACAGCGAAGAGCTGAATAACCTGGCTTTCGACCTGGGGACCTTTGACCGCGTTTCGCCGCGTACCGAAGAAAGCCTGAGCAAATTCCGCTCCGAATACGGCGACTCCAACGCTGAAACCGATCACGTCAACACCGGCGGTATCACCTACCAGCCGTTCGCCAGCCTGACCACCAGCCTCTGGGGCACCCAGGCTGAAGACCTGTGGAACCAGTACTACTTCGGCGCCAGCCACGTGTTGGGTGACAGTTCGGTTTTGAGCCTGACCACCGGCCTGAACTACTACAAAACCGTCGACGAAGGCAAAAAACTGCTGGGCGAAATCGACAACCAAGCTGGCTCCCTGTCGTTCGGCCTGACTCACCAGGCTCACACCCTGAGCTTCTCGTACCAGGAAATTAACGGTAACGAGTACTTCGACTACCTGCACGAAACCAACGGCATCTACCTGGCCAACTCCCTGCTGTCGGACTTCAACGGCCCGAACGAGAAATCCTTCCAGATCGCCTACGGCCTGAACATGGCTGAATACGGCGTGCCAGGCCTGAAGTTCAACATCTACCAGGCGCGTGGCTGGGGCATCGACGGTACTCACTACACCGGTACCGCCTATGACGTGAAAAACATGGACGGCGAGACCCACTACGAATACGGCATCGGTTCTACGTACGCCATTCAGAGCGGCCCACTCAAGGCCACCACTGTTCGCGCGACCTACACCGCTCACCGCGCCAGTGAAAACCAGGGTGACGGCAGCATCAACGAGTTCCGTCTCGTGACCACCATCCCGTTCAACATCCTGTAATGCACCTGCCGAACGGCTGATTCAGTGACGAATCGGCCGTTCGGCTTTTGTCCTTTAACCGATTGCAGAGGGTTCTTTGATGAAAATGCTTCCCCTACGTGCGGCCATCGCGGCCGCGTTGCTGAGTGTCGCTGTTGGCGTCTCGGCCAAACCCCTGGTGGTCTGCACCGAAGCCAGTCCGGAAGGCTTCGATATGGTCCAGTACACGACTGCAGTCACAGCCGATGCGGTGGCCGAAACCATCTTCAATCGTCTGGCGGACTTCAAGCCTGGCACCACTGAAGTGATTCCGGCACTGGCCGACTCCTGGGACATCAGCGAAGACGGTCTGACCTACACGTTCCACCTGCGCAAAGGCGTCAAGTTCCACACCACCGAATACTTCAAGCCGACCCGCGACATGAACGCCGACGACGTGGTCTGGAGCTTCCAGCGTCAGCTGGACCCGAATCACCCGTGGCACAAACTGTCGAGCGTGGGCTTCCCGTACTTTGAAAGCATGGGCTTCAAGGAACTGCTCAAAAGTGTCGAGAAGATCGACGACAACACGGTCACCTTCACCCTGACCCGCCGCGAAGCGCCGTTCCTGGCCGACATCGCCATGGCCTTCTCCTCGATCTACTCCGCCGAATATGCTGACCAGCTGCTCAAGGCCAACAAGACCGGCGACCTGAACAACAAGCCTGTCGGCACCGGCCCGTTCGTTTTCCAGCGTTACAACAAGGACGCTCAAGTCCGCTTCAAGGCCAACCCGGATTACTTCCGTGGCAAGCCACCGGCTGATTCGCTGATCCTGGCCATCGCCACCGACAACAACGTGCGCCTGCAAAAACTGAAAGCCAACGAGTGCCAGATTGCGCTGTATCCCAAGCCAGATGACATCCCGAGCATCAAGAAAGACGCCAAACTGAGTGTCGATGAACTGAATGCGATGACCGTCTCGTACATCGCCATGAACACCTCGCACAAGTACATGAGCGATGTGCGCGTACGTAAAGCCATCGACATCGCCTTCGACAAGGCCGCATACGTCAACGCGCTGTTTGGCAAAGGCAATGCGACCGTGGCGGTCAATCCGTACCCGGACACCCTGCTGGGCTACAACCACGACCTGAAGAATCCGCCGCGTGATCTGGACAAGGCTCGCGCCCTGCTCAAGGAAGCCGGTGTACCGGAAGGCACCACATTCACCCTGTTCACCCGTAACGGAGGCGGTCCAACCAACCCGAACCCGATGCTCGGCGCACAGATGATGCAGGCTGACCTGGCCCAGGTCGGGATCAAGGTCGATATTCGCGTCATGGAGTGGGGCGAAATGCTCAAGCGCGCGAAAAACGGCGAGCACGACATGGTTTCTGCCGGATGGGCGGGCGATAACGGCGACCCGGATAACTTCCTGACGCCTATGCTCAGTTGCGAGGCCGCCAAAAACGGCGAAAACTACGCACGTTGGTGCAATGAAAAGTTCCAGGCGCTGATCGATGAAGCCCGGGCCAAAGTAAACCCGGCGGAACGCGCAGCGCTCTATGAGCAAGCCCAAGAAGTCTTTAACCAGGACCAGCCTTGGATCAGCATGGCGCACACCCGTATGTTCACCGCAATGCGCAACAACGTAGAGGGCTATCACATTAGCCCGCTCACCACTAATAACTTCGCCACCACCCAGGTGAAGTAGATAAGAAAACTCCCGGCGTCCCTGACCCCAGGGACGCCAGGCACGCCTAACCGGCTGATGAGGTACACCACAAGATGTTTAGTTTTATTGCCCGCCGATTGGGGTTATTGATCCCCACGTTCTTCGGCATCACCTTGCTGACTTTCGCGTTGATTCGCATGATTCCAGGCGACCCCGTGGAAGTAATGATGGGCGAACGTCGAGTCGACCCCGAAATGCATGCTCAGGCAATGGAACGCCTGGGGCTGAACAAACCCCTGTATGCCCAATACCTGGATTACGTTGGCAAACTGGCCCATGGCGACCTTGGCGAATCCCTGCGTACCCGTGAAAGTGTCTGGAGCGAATTCACTTCTCTATTCCCCGCGACCCTGGAACTGTCCATGGCCGCCCTGTTGTTCGCCGGCATCCTGGGCCTTCTGGCCGGGGTGATCGCGGCACTCAAGCGAGGATCCCTGTTCGACCACGGGGTGATGGGCGTCTCCCTGGCGGGATACTCGATGCCGATCTTCTGGTGGGGCCTGATCCTGATCATGTTCTTCTCGGTGTCACTGGGCTGGACCCCGGTGTCCGGGCGGATCGACCTGCTCTATGACATCGAGCCGCGGACCGGTTTCATGCTCATCGACACGCTGCTGGCCGATGACGTCGGTGCGTTCTTCGATGCCCTGCATCACCTGATCCTGCCGGCCATTGTGCTCGGTACCATTCCGCTGGCAGTGATCGCGCGGATGACCCGTTCTTCGATGCTCGAAGTGCTGCGTGAAGACTACATCCGTACCGCCCGCGCCAAAGGCCTGTCGCCGTCGCGCGTGGTGTTCGTTCACGGCCTGCGTAACGCGCTGATTCCGGTACTGACCGTGGTCGGCCTGCAAGTCGGCACATTGCTGGCCGGTGCGGTCCTGACCGAAACCATCTTCTCCTGGCCCGGCATCGGCAAATGGCTGATCGAAGCCATTGGCGCACGGGACTATCCCGTGGTGCAAAACGGCATCCTGTTAATCGCCTGCCTGGTGATTCTGGTCAACTTCGTGGTGGACATCCTCTACGGCTTTGCCAACCCACGCATTCGTCACCAGCGCTGAGATTATTATGACCATGACCACTTCAATTCCAGCGGTAGCAGTCGATCAAAGCCTGCTGTATCCGTCTCCATACAAAGAATTCTGGCAAGCGTTCTCCAAGAACAAAGGCGCCGTCGCCGGCCTGATGTTCATGCTGCTGGTAATTTTCTGCGCCCTGTTCGCCCCTTGGGTTGCGCCGCATAACCCGAGCGAGCAGTACCGCGACTTCCTGCTGACCCCGCCGTCCTGGCTGGAAGGTGGGCAAATCCAGTTCCTGCTCGGCACCGATGAACTGGGTCGCGACCTGCTGTCGCGGCTGATCCACGGTTCGCGCCTGTCCCTGCTGATCGGCTTGTCGTCGGTGGTGATGTCGCTGATTCCGGGCATCCTTTTGGGTCTGTTCGCCGGGTTCTTCCCGCGCTTGCTCGGCCCGACCATCATGCGTCTGATGGACATCATGTTGGCCCTGCCGTCTCTGCTGCTGGCAGTGGCGATTGTCGCCATCCTCGGCCCTGGCCTGATCAACACCATTATTGCCATCGCTGTGGTTTCGTTGCCGTCCTATGTTCGTCTGACCCGCGCCGCGGTGATGGGCGAACTGAACCGCGACTACGTGACTGCCGCGCGCCTGGCCGGTGCCGGTCTGCCACGCCTGATGTTCGTCACCGTGCTGCCTAACTGCATGGCGCCGCTGATCGTTCAGGCCACCTTGAGTTTCTCCTCGGCGATCCTCGATGCCGCCGCACTGGGCTTCCTCGGCCTTGGCGTACAACCGCCAACCCCTGAGTGGGGCACCATGCTGGCTTCGGCTCGCGACTACATCGAACGCGCCTGGTGGGTGGTAAGTCTGCCTGGTTTGACCATTTTGCTCAGCGTGCTGGCAATCAACTTGATGGGCGACGGCCTGCGCGATGCGCTGGACCCGAAACTCAAGAACGCCGCCTGAGGAGATTCAAATGTCACTGTTAGAAATCAAGAATCTCAACGTTCGCTTCGGCGACAAGAACGCCGTTCCGGTGGTCGACGGTCTCGACATTACCGTGGACAAGGGCGAAGTGCTGGCCATCGTTGGCGAATCGGGTTCCGGCAAGTCCGTGACCATGATGGCGCTGATGGGCCTGATCGAACATCCGGGGATCGTCACCGCCGACGCCCTGAATTTCGACGGCAAGAACATGCTCAAGTTGAGCAACCGTCAGCGTCGGCAGATTGTCGGCAAAGACCTGGCCATGGTCTTCCAGGACCCGATGACCGCGCTGAACCCGAGCTACACCGTCGGTTTCCAGATCGAAGAAGTGTTGCGCCTGCACCTGAAAATGTCCGGCAAGCAAGCGCGCGCACGCGCCATCGAACTGCTGGAAAAAGTTGAAATCCCGGGCGCCGCCAGCCGTATGAATGCTTACCCGCATCAACTGTCCGGCGGCATGAGCCAACGTGTTGCGATCGCCATGGCGATTGCCGGCGAACCGAAACTGCTGATCGCCGACGAACCGACCACGGCACTGGACGTAACGATTCAGGCGCAGATCATGGACCTGCTGTTGGCCCTGCAGAAAGAGCAGAACATGGGCCTGGTGCTGATCACTCACGACCTCGCGGTCGTGGCCGAAACCGCTCAGCGCGTGTGCGTGATGTACGCCGGCCAAGCGGTCGAAGTGGGTCAGGTGCCTCAGCTGTTCGACATTCCGGCGCACCCGTACAGCGAAGCGCTGCTCAAGGCGATTCCGGAACACAGCCTGGGCGCCACCCGCCTGGCGACGCTGCCGGGCATCGTTCCCGGTCGTTATGACCGTCCGCAGGGTTGCCTGCTGTCGCCGCGTTGCCCGTATGTGCAGGATACCTGCCGTCAGCAACGTCCAACCCTTGACCCGAAAAGCAACAGCCTCGCCCGCTGCTTCTACCCGCTGAATCAGGAGGTGGCGTAATGGCCGTCGTACTTACTGCCCGCGACCTGACCCGTCACTACGAAGTGTCCCGTGGCCTGTTCAAGGGCCATGCGACCGTTCGCGCCCTGAACGGTGTGTCGTTCGAACTGGAAGCCGGCAAGACCCTCGCTGTCGTCGGCGAATCGGGCTGCGGCAAATCCACCCTGGCCCGTGCCCTGACGCTGATCGAAGAGCCATCCTCCGGCTCCTTGAAAATCGCCGGGCAGGAAGTCACCGGTGCCGACAAGGCTCAGCGCAAGCAACTGCGTAAAGACGTGCAGATGGTGTTCCAGAGCCCTTACGCGTCGTTGAACCCACGGCAGAAAGTCGGTGACCAGCTTGGCGAGCCGCTGCTGATCAACACCAACCTTTCCGCCGCCGAACGTCGCGAGAAAGTCCAGGCGATGATGAAGCAGGTGGGCTTGCGTCCTGAGCACTACCAGCGTTATCCGCACATGTTCTCTGGTGGTCAGCGTCAGCGGATCGCTTTGGCCCGCGCAATGATGCTGCAACCAAAAGTGCTGGTCGCGGATGAGCCGACCTCGGCGCTGGACGTGTCGATTCAAGCGCAGGTGCTGAACCTGTTCATGGACTTGCAGCAAGAGTTCAACACCGCTTACGTGTTCATCTCCCACAACCTGGCGGTAGTGCAACACGTCGCCGATGACGTGATGGTGATGTACCTCGGTCGCCCGGTGGAAATGGGTCCGAAAAACGACATCTATGAGCGTCCTCTGCACCCGTACACCCAGGCGCTGCTGTCGGCCACCCCGACCATTCACCCGGACCCGAACAAGCCGAAAATCAAGATCGTCGGCGAATTGCCCAACCCGCTGAACCCGCCGTCCGGCTGCGCTTTCCACAAGCGCTGCCCGTACGCGACCGAGCGCTGCAGCACGGAAGAACCGCTCCTGCGCCTGGTCGACACCCGCCAGGTGGCTTGCCACTATGCCGAGCAGTTCCTCGACGGCGCGGCATAAAAATGTGGGAGCGGGCTTGCTCGCGAAAGCGGTGTGTCATTCAACAGTGATGTCGCCTGACACGGCCTCTTCGCGAGCAAGCCCGCTCCCACAGGGTTTGCGGCGTTCGTACTAGTTGACCACACCCCTTCTACCTGGGCTGCGCATCAGTCCGGCAGGAGGGGTTTTCTTTTGCCTGTCATTTAAGCCCCGGCTTCGTCGTCGCTGTCCGGTTCCTCGGTGGTCGAGTCGTCATCGTCCGCGCTGCCGCCCTGCCCCTGATCACCGGGCTCCGATTCGGATTTGGCGATCATCAGTTCGCCATGCCCACCCTGCCCGCTCGACGCCTGCGTCTCGTGATCCTCACACTCGGCCAACGCCGCCGCACTGCCGAGAGACAGCATCACCAACACCTTCAATAGCAATACAACGCGTAGCAACCTGTTCATAGCCGATTCCATCCTTTCGCAGGTGAAGCTTCAGTGCCTGACTGGCGCCAAGTGAAATTTAGTTCCGATCAGCCAGATTCTCCAGATAGGACGCTAACGAATAGACGGAATGCCGTTTGTGGGGAGATTGGTTTTGAATAGGGGTTATGCCGAAAAGATCAAAAGATCGCAGCCTACGGCAGCTCCTACATTGAAATGCGATCCCCCTGTAGGAGCTGTCGAGTGAAACGAGGCTGCGATCTTTTGATCTTCCATAAAAAAGGCGAAGCCCGAAAGCTTCGCCTTTGCTGTGACCGAACAGCTAACGTTTAGTGATGCTCACGCGTCGCACGGAATTTGACATCCGGCCAGCGCTCTTCCATCAGTGCCAGGTTGACCCGCGTCGGGGCCAGGTAGGTCAGGTGACCACCGCCGTCGATGGCGAGGTTTTCCACAGCCTTGACGCTGAACTCTTCGAGCTTCTTCTTATCGCTGCAATCGATCCAGCGCGCGGAATAAACGGTAATCGGCTCATAGGAGCACTCGACCTTGTATTCCTCTTTCAAACGGCTGGCGACCACATCGAACTGCAGCACACCGACGGCGCCGAGAATGATGTCGTTGCTGCGCGTCGGGAAGAACACTTGGGTCGCGCCCTCTTCCGCCAGTTGCTGCAGACCCTGACGCAGTTGCTTGGATTTCAGCGGATCACGCAGACGCACGCGACGGAACAGTTCCGGGGCGAAGTGCGGGATGCCGGTGAAGCCCAGGACTTCGCCTTCGGTGAAGGTGTCGCCGATCTGGATGGTGCCGTGGTTGTGCAGGCCGATGATGTCGCCGGCAAACGCTTCTTCCAGTTGCTCACGCTCGGAGGAGAAGAAGGTCAGCGCGTCGCCGATCCGCACGTCTTTGCCGGTGCGCACGTGGCGCATTTTCATGCCTTTTTCGTACTTGCCGGAGCAGATACGCATGAAGGCGATACGGTCGCGGTGTTTCGGGTCCATGTTCGCCTGGATCTTGAACACGAAGCCGGCGAATTTCTCTTCAACCGGTTCCACGGTTCGCTCGTTGGCGACACGGGCCAACGGTTTCGGCGCCCAGTTGACCACGGCGTCGAGCACGTGATCGACACCGAAGTTGCCCAATGCAGTACCGAAGAACACCGGGGTCAGTTGGCCGTCGAGGAATTCCTGTTGATTGAATTCGTGACAGGCGCCCTGCACCAGTTCCAGCTGATCGACGAAGCGATCGTACTCGTCGCCCAAGTGCGCGCGGGCTTCATCAGAGTCGAGTTTCTCGATGATTTTCACATCGGTGCGTTCGTGGCCGTGGCCAGCGGTGTACACGATGATGTAGTCGTCGGCGAGGTGATAAACGCCCTTGAAATCGCGGTAGCAACCGATCGGCCAGGTGATCGGCGCTGCCTTGATCTTCAGGACTGCTTCGATTTCGTCGAGCAGTTCGATCGGGTCGCGGATGTCACGGTCGAGTTTGTTGATGAAGCTGACGATCGGCGTGTCACGCAGACGGCAGACGTCCATCAGCGCGATGGTGCGTGGTTCTACACCCTTACCGCCATCGAGGACCATCAATGCCGAGTCAACCGCCGTCAGGGTGCGATAGGTATCTTCGGAGAAGTCTTCGTGGCCCGGGGTGTCGAGCAGGTTGATCATGTGGTCGCGATACGGGAACTGCATGACCGACGTGGTAATGGAAATACCCCGTTGTTTTTCCATTTCCATCCAGTCGGAGGTGGCATGGCGGTCGGACTTGCGAGATTTCACCGTGCCAGCAATCGCAATCGCCTTGCCCATCAGCAAGAGCTTCTCGGTGATGGTGGTTTTACCGGCATCGGGGTGGGAAATAATGGCGAAAGTGCGGCGTTTCGCGACTTCGGCGGCCTGTTTGGTCATGGGAAATCGCCTGGCAGGTGATTCAAAAAAGGGCGGCGAGTATAGCGCAAACCGACATCTACGGACCACCGTTCGCCCTGTCGCCAACGGCGATCGACGGGCCGGAAGGGACATCAAGGGTGGCTAAATGCTGTTAATTATGGAACCTTTTAAAAGGTGCAGACGTCCACTCCCCTGTTACGGCACTCGTACCAGGGGCTGAAAAATCAGCAAGTTGGCCTGACGAGGTTGCGCTTATGGCTCGATCTCATGCGGTTTTATCAGCATGAAGAGCTGCTTCTCGCGAACGTTGATAATCCCGGCAGCCAGGAATGGCATTGCCACTCGGGACTGCGTTCGCCGACAAAGAAAAGGAGTCCGCCTGTGGCTATTCGCTATGGCAAGGGGCTGATAGGAGGTGCGGTTGTCGTCGCTCTCCTGGCCCTGCTGGTCCACTGGATTGGCATCAACACGATCGAACATTACCGCGACGATTTGTTGTTTTACCTGCAAGCCCATTTGATTCTCGTCCTCGCTTCCATGCTGGCCGCCCTCGTTGTGGGCATACCCGCCGGTATCTTTCTCAGCCGCCCGACCATGGTGGGCCGCGCTGAACGCTTCATGCAGATCTTCAACATCGGCAACACCGTGCCGCCTCTTGCCGTACTGGCCATCGCCCTGGGTATCCTCGGCATCGGCAGCGGCCCCGCGATTTTCGCCCTGTTCCTCGCCTCGCTGTTGCCGATCGTGCGCAACACCTATGAAGGCCTGAAAAACGTTCAGGGTTCGCTCAAGGAAGCGGCCGTCGGCATCGGCATGACACCGACTCAGGTGCTGTGGCGGGTCGAACTGCCAAATGCCGTGCCGATCATCATCGGCGGCGTGCGCGTGGCGCTGGCAATCAACGTCGGCACCGCACCGCTGGCGTTCCTGATCGGCGCCAACAGTCTGGGTAGCCTGATTTTCCCTGGCATCGCCCTGAACAATCAGCCGCAACTGCTGCTCGGCGCGGCCTGCACCGCCCTGCTGGCCTTGCTGCTCGACGGTCTGGTGACACTCGCCAGCCGCCTCTGGCTCGAACGCGGCCTCCGCCCGTCTTAAGCCTCGGCAAAGGAATATTTATGAAAAAGCCAAGCCTATTACTGGGCTGCGTTCTGCTGTTCGCAGGATTTGCCCAAGCCGCCGAAAAACCGCTGATCCGCATTGGCGCCCGGGTGTTCACCGAACAAACCCTGCTGGCGGAAATCACCTCCCAATACCTGCGCACCAAGGGTTACGACACTCAGGTGACCGGTGGTCTGGGCAGCAACCTGGCCCGCAGCGCCCACGAAAGTGGTCAGCTCGACCTGATGTGGGAATATACCGGCGTGTCGCTGGTGGCTTACAACCATGTCACCGACAAGCTCGACAGCGCTCAGTCCTACGCCCGAGTGAAAGAACTCGACGCGAAAAAAGGCCTGATCTGGCTCACCCCGTCGAAATTCAGCAACACCTACGCGCTGGCCCTGCCAGAAAACACCGCGAAGGCGTATCCGCAGATCAACACCATCAGCGAGCTGAACACGGTGATGCAGGCTGAGGCGAAGACCAATCACCTCGTCGCCCTGGACACTGAGTTCGCCAACCGTTCCGACGGGCTGGACGGCATGGTCGACCTCTACGGCATGAACCTGACCCGCAAAAACATCCGGCAGATGGATGCTGGTTTGGTCTACACCGCCCTGCGTAATGGTCAGGTGTTTACCGGTCTGGTCTACACCACTGACGGCCGATTGAACGCCTTCAAGCTGAAACTGCTGGAAGACGACAAGCATTACTTCCCGGACTACACCGCTGCGCCGGTGGTGCGTCAGGTGTACCTCGACGCCCATCCGAAACTCGCCGAAGAACTCAAGCCGCTGGCTGAACTGTTCGACGACGCGACCATGCGCCAGCTCAACGCGCGGGTCGATGTCGATCACGAAAGCCCTTCATCCGTTGCCGCCGATTTCCTGCGCCAACACCCCATCAAATAAGGAGGAAAAGACATGGAATTTCTGAACGCCTTTTCCCATCTCGACTGGCCGCTGGTCCTGCAACTGACCGGGCAGCACATCACCCTCGTCGGTATTGCCGTGACCCTGGCAATCCTCGTCGGCGTGCCGCTGGGCATCCTGATGACGCGCTTCCCGACCCTCGCCGGCCCGTTGCAAGCCAGCGCCACGGTGCTGCTGACGGTTCCGTCGATTGCCCTGTTCGGCCTGCTGCTGCCGTTCTACTCCAAATTCGGCCAGGGCCTGGGCCCGATGCCGGCGATCACTGCGGTGTTTTTGTACTCGCTGCTGCCGATCATGCGTAACACCTACCTCGCCCTGACTGGCGTCGACCCCGGCATTCGCGAAGCCGCCCGCGGCATCGGCATGACCTTCGGCCAGCGCCTGCGCATGGTCGAACTGCCGATCGCGGTGCCGGTGATCCTCGCCGGTGTGCGCACCGCCGTGGTGATGAACATTGGTGTCATGACCATCGCCGCGACCATCGGCGCCGGTGGCCTCGGTGTACTCATTCTCGCTTCCATCAGCCGCAGCGACATGTCGATGCTGATCGTCGGCGCCGTGCTGGTCAGTCTCCTGGCCATCTTCGCCGACCTGCTTCTGCAATGGCTGCAACGCACGCTGACTCCAAAAGGACTCCTGAAATGATCGAACTTCAAAACCTCAGCAAGACCTTCCAAAGCAACGGCAAAGATGTGAAAGCCGTGGACTCGGTAAGCCTGACCGTCAATGAAGGCGAGATCTGTGTGTTCCTCGGGCCATCGGGCTGCGGCAAAAGCACCACGCTGAAAATGATCAATCGCCTGATCAAGCCGACCTCCGGCAAGATCCTGATCAACGGCGAAGACACCACCGACCTCGACGCCGTGACCCTGCGCCGCAACATCGGTTATGTGATCCAGCAGATTGGTCTGTTCCCGAACATGACCATCGAGGAAAACATCACCATCGTTCCGCGCCTGCTGGGTTGGGACAAACAGAAATGCCACGACCGCGCCCGCGAGTTGATGAGCATGATCAAGCTCGAACCCAAGCAGTATCTGACTCGCTACCCGCGTGAATTGTCCGGTGGACAACAGCAACGGATCGGCGTGATTCGTGCGCTGGCGGCGGATGCCCCGCTGTTGCTGATGGACGAACCGTTTGGCGCGGTCGACCCGATCAACCGCGAGATGATCCAGAACGAGTTCTTCGAGATGCAACGCGCGCTGAACAAGACCGTGATCATGGTCAGCCACGACATCGACGAAGCGATCAAGCTGGGCGACAAGATCGCAATCTTCCGCGCCGGCAAACTGCTGCAGATTGATCACCCGGACACACTGCTGGCGCACCCGGCGGATGACTTTGTCAGCAACTTCGTTGGCCAGGACAGCACCCTCAAGCGTCTGTTGCTGGTGAAAGCCGAGGACGCGGCGGACAACGCGCCGTCGGTGAGCCCGGAAACGCCAGTGGCCGATGCGCTGGAATTGATGGACGAACACGACCGTCGCTACGTGGTGGTTACCTGCGCCGAGAACAAGGCCTTGGGCTACGTGCGCCGTCGCGACCTGCACCGTCAGACCGGCACCTGTGCGCAATACCTGCGCGAGTTCAACGCCACCGCGGCGTACGACGAACATTTGCGCATCCTGCTGTCGCGCATGTACGAATTCAACCGTTCGTGGCTGCCGGTGATGGATGCGGAGCGGGTGTTCCTTGGGGAAGTGACGCAGGAATCGATTGCCGAGTATTTGAGTTCCGGCAAGTCCCGCGGCGGCAAGACCAGCATTGTTTCTCCAGCCGAAACTGCGTTGGCCTGACCTGCCCCTGTGGCGAGGGAGCTTGCTCCCGCTCGGTTGCGAAGCAGCCGCAAAATCTGGGGCCGCTACGCAGCCCAGCGGGAGCAAGCTCCCTCGCCACAAAGGCAATACAAATCCCTCCATAAATCCTCATTCGGGGAACATCACACTGTCATGCAGGTCGGTTACATCAGTAGCTGTCCAGGACCGCACGACGGATGCGTGTAAAAACGCGACATTTTTTGTTGATCTCAAGCTCCTCACGCCCTAAAGTTCGCGCCGAACGTCCATGCTGGAAACGATCCATCCGGCTCAAGTACTGACGACGAGACAGCAAGGCCAAGGGAAAGCACCGCTTCCCATGGCCTTTTTGCTTTCGGCGACATGCCTTGGGAAGTAGGCGAACCAAAGTGGGGATACGGAGGACGTTCATTTGCACCCATTGTTAATTTCAGTTTGCCAGTAGGAGTTCCCAGCATGTCGATCAACGTCGAAGACTATTTCGCGCGCGATACCTTCAACAAAATGAAGGCCTTCGCCGACAAACAAGAAACCCCGTTCGTGGTGATCGACACCGCGATGATCAGCCAGGCCTATGACGACCTGCGCGCCGGTTTCGAATTCGCCAAGGTCTACTACGCGGTCAAGGCCAACCCGGCCGTCGAAATCATCGACCTGCTCAAAGAGAAAGGTTCGAACTTCGACATCGCTTCGATCTACGAGCTCGACAAAGTGATGAACCAGGGCGTCGGCCCCGATCGCATCAGCTACGGCAACACCATCAAGAAATCCAAAGACATTCGCTACTTCTACGAGAAGGGCGTGCGCCTGTATGCCACCGACTCCGAAGCCGACCTGCGCAACATCGCCAAGGCTGCACCGGGTTCGAAAGTCTACGTGCGCATCCTCACCGAAGGCTCGACCACTGCCGACTGGCCTTTGTCGCGCAAATTCGGCTGCCAGACCGACATGGCCATGGACCTGCTGATCCTCGCTCGCGACCTGGGCCTGGTGCCATACGGCATCTCGTTCCACGTCGGCTCGCAACAGCGCGACATCAGCGTCTGGGACGCGGCGATCGCCAAGGTCAAAGTGATCTTCGAACGCCTGAAAGAAGAAGACGGCATTCACCTGAAGCTGATCAACATGGGCGGCGGCTTCCCGGCCAACTACATCACCCGCACCAACAGCCTGGAAACCTACGCTGAAGAAATCATCCGTTTCCTCAAGGAAGACTTCGGTGACGAACTGCCGGAAATCATCCTGGAACCAGGCCGTTCGTTGATCGCCAACGCCGGCATCCTGGTCAGCGAAGTGGTGCTGGTAGCGCGTAAATCCCGTACCGCGGTAGAGCGATGGGTGTACACGGATGTGGGCAAGTTCTCCGGCCTGATCGAAACCATGGACGAAGCCATCAAGTTCCCGATCTGGACCGAGAAGAAAGGCGAGATGGAAGAAGTGGTCATCGCCGGCCCGACCTGCGACAGCGCCGACATCATGTACGAGAACTACAAGTACGGTTTGCCGCTGAACCTGGCGATTGGTGATCGTTTGTACTGGTTGTCGACCGGTGCGTACACCACCAGTTACAGCGCGGTAGAGTTCAATGGCTTTCCACCGTTGAAGTCGTTTTACGTGTAACTGACACTTCGAGTTTCAAGCGCCCAATGAAAAACCCATGACAGTGTCATGGGTTTTTTTATTAGAAGACACTGGCCATTTTCAACAGTTGGTCAGACATGGATTTAACATCCCCCAGTGAGCCGGTAATCATCGGCAAAGAGGCCTTGGCACGCATCATCGTTTGTTGAGGATAATGAGTTGCCAGCGACCGTTTGGTTTCATCGAGCATGTAGGTCCAGCGGTAACAGAAATCACCGAGGTTACAGGCGGCGACACTGGCTTGCCGGTAAAGATCGCCAAGACGTCCCATATGCGCTCGGGACATCTCTTGCCGTTGCGTTTGCGAGTACGGCTGGCCAGGATCGTAATCCATGCCCGGCAACCCAATTCGACCCAAGGTGTAATAGGCTTCAATCTTGGACATCGGACCTTCGGTACTTAACGGCAATGTCAGCGATTCGATGAAGCGAATAAAAATGCTGTGGATCGACACCGCAAGTTTAGTTACCTGCAACTTGAAGTCCGTCACTGCATATTGGCAACGTTCGAGCCGCGCATAGAGTTCGCGCATCACATCAATCACATTGGCACAGGGTGCATTGCCCCAACCGGCAGATCTGACAACGGTGAACTGTTGCGGATCAATCACCGAAATCGCCAAACGCCGATTCTCGGTAACGCTGACAATCGCCTGAAACTCGCGGATAAAACCGCTCACATCCTGCAGTACCCGAGTCGACACTTTACCAAGACAAGGTACGGTAATACCGATCGCTTGCCAGCAGACCGCGTTGCCACGCGCAACTTGAATCAATGCCTGAGAATCGGGCCGAGGCAATAAGGTATATCCGGATCGGGCGATAGAATCTGAGAACCGGTTGATTTCCCCAAGTGCGCCAGGCAAGTCGTTCAAAAAAACAATGTATTGCTTCAACGAGGCAAAATTCTTTTCTGCCAATAAATAATCCAGCATCAGTCTCTCCTTGGCCTGACAAAACCTCGACTGCCAGCGTCAAAATTGCCGCTGGCAGTCCGTGGTCATCCGTTTGTCAGCGCCTTGGCACCGACACGGGCGCGAGGAACTTGATAAACAGCGGTGCCTGCACCTTGAATGCATTGTCCAGCGCTTCGACATCGGCAAATTGCGCTGCGGCGGTGGCCGTCAGAAAATGCCGATAAGCTGCCGCAGCACCGCTATAGACAGTGGCGTATTCATGTCGCGAGTCCTCTATCGAAAGAATCGCCTGCAAGTATTTAGTCCTGCCGAGTGATGCCTGAATAATTGAATTCTCGACATCGATCTTCTCGATCAGGGCATCAATCTTCAGCTTCAGCTTGTCACTCTCGCGAAGCATGTCGATAAAAGCAATTGTCTTGCCGGCGTCGATTAATGTTTTTTTAAGTTGGTCGATCGCCATCATCACCAGTTGAATTTCTGTAGGAGCCAGGCCCAACTGAGTGACCTTGGCAAGGGTCAGTTCAATGTCTTTGCCAAGTGCTTCAATGCCTGCCTTTTCCAGGGTAGCGACGGCTTCAGAGATCGTTTTGCGCTCATCCCTGAACGCCTGCAACTTCAATTGCAGATCACTGATTTCATCTTTGGCCATTTGCTCTTCGTGCGCAAAATCAACCAGGTAAGTCTGGACCAGGCGTCGATCGAACGAATCGCTGATATTCGCCAGGCATTGGTCAATTTTGGACGACTTCTCCTTGATTACATCGGCTGCCTGCTTCAAGAGTCGCTTACGATCGCCATCGATTTCTTCGATAACTAGCGGGTCAGCCTCGCTCAGTCGTTCTTTTTCGAGGTCTTCAAGACCGCGCTGAATGATTTCGAGTTCGTACTTGCTGGTCTGAGCGGCGCCTTGTAACTCGTTGCTTCCCCGACCGACCTCTCTGACAACGCTGTCGAAGCGGCTGAACAAGTCCGGCAAATAACCAAGCTTGACCTGCCAGGTATTGGCCTGAATGCGCGCATTACGCATGTGTTCGTGATGGGTACTTAATGCCGCCAAATCCAGCGGCGGATAGGCCGAATTAAATAGGCTTACAATATTCATCGAACGTACTCCCAACAAGTTATTGCGCGAAAACTCTTCCTGAGCCTCCTTGAACACCAGAATAAGAGCGTCGGCATCGGTCTCGATTTTTCTCCATGGATTAACGACCAGCCTGAATTGCGCGATGAACTGTCGCAGCGACAACGCATCGTTGATGGTAGCGATAGCTTTGGAAGAGTTTGCGACAGCATCGTGCAAGACGTTCCAGGTATAGATAAGGTTTTTTGTCGCGATTTCGGCATCGATTGCCACGATTTCAAGACTCTGCAAGTCGTGCTTTACACGCGCCAGAGAACCCAAGGTCTGATTCATGCTGTCCAGCTTCAGAATGTCGCGATCCTGTTGGGCATACAGTTCGTTACGCGCTGCACGAATGTTTTCAGCTTCGACGCCCATATAGATAGCCATCGCCAACCCGACAATGTTCATACCAGCCGCGGCTTTCAATGCCTCCTGAACGGCCGCTTTGTACTCAGTATTCTTTAGTTCAATCTCGGCGGAACGATCATCAATTTTCACTTGGAGATTTTTTATTTCTGCCGACAAGGTATTATTTTTTATCAAATCAACCTTGTATTGGATGCCAGGCAGAATGTATTCCTGAAGATCCACACCAAACGCATCGAGGTCTTTCTTGATGCCGCGAGTAATATTTAAGTTCTTATCAACTTCTTCAAATATCCTGTCGAGAAAATAACCCAAATCACTCAGCGTATCGCTTTCCAGTTGCAGACCTGGAAACTTGTCACCCAACGCGGCCTCCAGCGCTCTTAGTTGTTCAACCGTTTTAATGTCGTGCAGGTCCAGCAGATTGCCAGCCCTTACGTCGGAGTAGACTTCTTCCATCGATGCACCATACGTCAGCATGCTCGTTGCGAAGTTACTGAGGCCGCGGCCCGTCATCATGATGCGTTCGCGCAAGTCCGTCCAACGCGAGGCATGGTTGTGAGTATTGAGAAAAGTGGTCAGGAAGTCTTCGGGGTAAAGGCCCGGGCCACCATTCTGACCGACACCGAAACGCAGATAGTCAGTAACGTCTTTCAAAGTGCGAGGAAGCCTGAAAGCGGCAGCCTGATACTTGTGCAGATCGATGATTTGTTTTTTAGTCAGCAACAATCCCGTGGCACGTACATCGCTATTGAAGTCCGAAGCGGATGCACTGATTAACCGCGCCGGAGCTTCAGCGGCGTACTGCAATATTTGCTCGGGAGAAGCGTTTTTCAGAGCGTCATCCCACAACTTATTACCAGACATAATTATTCCTTTAATTAGTCAACACACAACTAGATATTTAATAACGTGATTTGCAGAGCCGGAACATTACAACCATTCAAACTGCGCACTGGAAATAAAACACAATGCAGCGCCGCTGCAAAGTGCAAACTTACGAGGATATGTTTATAAAAAATACCAACGCCTGGCGAGCAAGCAACTAATCCACTCGCGTGACAAGCCGACGGCGAACTTCAAATGTTTACTTGGTTGGCTGCCCGTGCGCGATATTCCACGGCCATTGCTTGCACTTGCGCGTGGGGCACGTTCGACAGTGTCTGCGCCGCGATACTTAAAAAAGCCGAATGCCCCGCGTGCATTGCCCGGCGATACCAGACCAGCGCTTCTTCGATGTGCGAGAGTTCCACCAGAACACTGGCATAACTGAACTGCCCACGAAAATCACCGCCCAGCGCCGAACGTCGATACCAATCAAACGCCGTCACAGGATCAGCAGGACAAAAATGGCCTTGCTCCAGATATCGTCCCAGCAAGTTCATCGATTTCGCATGGCCCAGTTCCGCTGCCCGGCGATAAAGAATCAACGCGTGCGCCTGATCTTCAATAACGCCGCGCCCGGTGGCCAACAGGTTGGCGTAGTTGTACATCGCCCAATCCAGGCCGGCGTCGGCGGCCAAGCGATAATGCCCCGCAGCAACTGAAGCATCGGCAACGCAACCCCAACCATGCTCATGGCAACGACCGAGCATGTTGCGCGCCATCGAGTGCCCGCCCTGGGCGGCGATCTCGAACCAGCGCACGGCCAGCCGCTGGTCCTGCTGGATGCCCTGCCCATCCAGCAGAATCTGCCCGAGCAAGGCCTGAGCATCGAGTACACCTTCGCGGGCGGCGATCAGAATCGCCTGTGCCGCGCGCGCCGGGCTTTCGTCGAGCATGGCTTTGAGACGATCACCGTCGAGCACTTCCTCACGGCGCAGTTGATAACTCATACCTCGACCCAGCGACGCAACAGGTTGTGATAAGTGCCGGTGAGGCGAATCAGCGAAGGGTGGTCGGGCATGTCCTGGGTCAACTGCTGGATCGCCCCGTCCATCTCGAACAGCAAGGCGCGCTGACTGTCTTCGCGGACCAGGCTTTGAGTCCAGAAGAACGAGGCGTAGCGAGTGCCGCGCGTCACGGCGTTGACCTTGTGCAGGCTGGTGCCGGGGTATAGAACCATGTCACCGGCCGGCAACTTCACCCGTTGGGTGCCGAAGGTGTCCTGGATTTCCAGTTCGCCGCCGTCGTAGTCATCCGGTTCGCTGAAGAACAGAGTGGCCGACAAATCGGTGCGCACCCGCTCAATGCTGCCCTTGGGCTGGCGCACGGCGTTGTCGATGTGAAAGTCGAAACTGCCGCCGGCCGTGTAACAGTTCAGTAACGGAGGAAAGACCTTGTGCGGCAACGCGGCTGACATGAACTGCGGATTTTTCCACAGCCGTTCCAGCATCGCCGCACCGACTTCCTTGGCCAGCGGATGACCTTCCGGCAGCTGCAGATTGTGCTTGGCTTTGGCCGACTGGTAGCCGGCGGTGATTTTGCCGTCCGCCCAATCTGCCTGCTGCAGAGCCTCGCGGATGCGCTGCACTTCTTCTTTCGCGAACACGCCGGGAATGTGCAGCAGCATGGGATGACACCTGAAGACAAAGAGACGTCAATGGTATTGATTCTTATTGCCCGTGTAAAACCCCCGGGACGAACGAGACGCCAAAAACCGTAAGGGTAAATTGTAAAGAATGTAAATTTGTCGCGAATAGTAACGTTTCGCAATTGATACAAATACCTGTTTACCCTATATTCCGCGGCCTCAAATCCTTGGGGAGGGGAATTCAAATGTCACGTCAACAACCACAAGTACCGGTCAGTTCACCACGTTTGCTCGCATCGGCCATCGGCATGGCGATTACTGCCGGTTCTGCGGGCCACATGGTTTTCGCGGCGGAAAAAGCTGACGAAAAAGCACCGAGTAATGTGATTTCTCTGGGCGCTACCGCCATCACTGGCGAGGCTCAGGACGAGACTTCCTACCACGTCGAAAAAGCCTCCTCGCCCAAGTACACCGCGCCGCTTGTGGACACGCCGCGTTCGATCACCGTCATCCCGCAACAAGTGCTCAAGGACACTGGCGCCCTCAACATGCAGGACGCGCTGCGCACTGTTCCAGGCATCACCTTCGGTGCCGGTGAAGGCGGCAACCCGCAAGGTGACCGGCCATTCATTCGCGGCTTCGATGCCCAGGGCGATACGTATCTGGACGGCGTGCGCGATACCGGTTCGCAGAGCCGCGAGATCTTCGCCGTTGAGTCGATCGAAGTCAGCAAAGGCCCGAATTCGGCCATGGGCGGCCGTGGCGCTGCCGGTGGCAGCATCAACCTGGTGAGCAAAAAGGCGCACCTTGGCAATTCGCTCGATGGCGGTTTCACCTGGGGTTCCGACCAGACCCAGCGTTACACCATGGATGGCAACTATCAGTTCACCGACACCGCCGCTGGCCGTCTGAACCTGATGAGCCACGAAAGCAACGTCGCTGGCCGTGACACTGTCGATTACGATCGCTGGGGCATCGCACCGTCGCTGGCCTTCGGCCTGGGCACCGACACTCGCGTCAACTTTGACTACTACCACCTGGAAAGCAACGACACGCCAGATTCCGGCATTCCATACAGCATTCCGGTCGCGGGTTCGACGGCTCGCACCAAGTCCAACCCGGACAAGCCTGACGATGGCGGCGACAGCAACAACTTCTACGGTCTCGACGGCCGCGACTTCCGCAAGGGCCGCACCGACACCGCAACCATCGCCATCGAGCACGATCTGAGCGACGCGCTGACCGTCAAGAACACCCTGCGCCACGGCACCAGCATGCAGGACTACATCCTGACCCAGCCGGACGACAGCAAGGGCAACGTCAACAACGGCAGCGTCTGGCGTCGGGCCAATACTCGGGTCAGCAACACCGAAACCACCACTAACCAGACTGATCTGTTTGGCGACGTCTACATCGCCGGATTCAAAAACAGCTTCTCTACCGGTATCGAGTTGAGCCGCGAGGAAAGCGAAAAGTCCTCGTATAACGTCAACACCGACACCACCCCGAGAACGACCGCTCCTCCTGCGAGCACCAACTGCACACCGGCGATGATTGGCGCACCGAGCGGTTACAACTGTACCTCGCTGTCCAACCCGAACCCGAACGACCCATGGAACGGTGCAATCTCACGTAACTACGCTGGCACCGACACCAAAGCCAACACCTATTCGCTGTATGTGTTCGACACGCTGGAGTTGTCCGAGCAATGGCTGGTGAACATGGGCCTGCGTTATGACCATTTCGACACCGAATACAAAACCTTCAACGCTGCCGGCACGACGACCTCCAAAGGCGACGACACGAGCGAGTTCGTTACCGGGCAGTTCGGCGTGGTCTACAAGCCCGCAGAAAATGGCAGCATCTATGCGTCCTACGCGACGTCCGCCACGCCACCGGGCAACACCTTGGGCGAAGGTCAGGAAGGCAACCCGCTGGGAGGTACGCCGGATCGAAACGGCAACCTGCTCAAAAGCGACATGGAGCCGGAAACCACCAAGAACTACGAAATCGGTACCAAGTGGGACCTGCTGAACGATCGCCTGTCGTTGACCGCCGACATCTTCCGCACCGAGAAAGAAAACGCTCGCGTTCAAGTCGACACAACCGCCTATGAAAACGCCGGCAAAACCCGCGTTCAAGGTATCGAACTGTCGGCCAGTGGCAAGATCACCGACAAATGGCAAGTGTTCGCCGGTTACGCATACATGGACAGCGAGCAGATCGATGGCGGCCCGCTGAACCGCGCCACCGAAGGCAACGAGCTGCCTAACACACCGAAAAACAGTGCCAGCTTGTGGACGACTTATCAGGTCACGCCGAAGCTGACCATCGGTGGCGGTGCGTTTTATGTCGATGATGTGTTCGGCAGCGTGGCCAACACCACCATGGTTGATTCCTACGTTCGTTACGACGCCATGGCCGCGTACAAGCTGAGCAAAAACGTCGACCTGCAACTGAACGTGCAGAACCTGACGGATGAAACCTACTACGACAAAGCTTTCTCGACCCACTTCGCCAACCAGGCGGCGGGGCGTACAGCATTGCTGAGCACCAACTTCCACTTCTGATAGAAGCGTGAAGACCAAGGCCCCGTTCATCCAGGTGAACGGGGCTTTTGTGCGTAAGAAAGAATGTTTCTCGACAACCCACGGCATAATGCGCGCCGTGATAACTATTTTCGAACGAACAAGGCGAGCGACGTGTTGAAGAAAACCCTGTTCCAGTTGCACTGGTTTTTCGGCATCAGCGCCGGACTGGTCCTGGCCCTGATGGGCATCACCGGGGCGACGGTATCGTTTCAGGATGAAATCCTGCGCGCGCTGAACCCTTCTGTACTGCAGGTCGAGAAGCAGGTCGCCGGCGTCCTGCCGCCCGCCGAACTGGTTGAGAAAATCGAGGGCGCCTCGGGCAAGAAAGTCGCGATGCTCTGGGTCGAGACCGACAGCGGTAACGCCGCGCGCGTGATCTTTACTCCGCCACCGGGCGAGCGCCGTGGGCAGATGCGCTACTTCGACCCGTACACCGCCGAGTTCATGGGCGACGCCACCGGCCAGGATTTCTTCGGCCTGATGCTGCAACTGCACCGCTTCCTCGCCATGGGCGATAGCGGTCGGCAGATCACCGGTGCCTGTACGCTGATTCTGGTGTTCTTCTGCCTGTCCGGTCTTTACCTGCGCTGGCCGCGCCAGTGGAAAAGCTGGCGCGCCTGGCTGACCCTCGACTGGAAGAAAAAAGGCCGCAGCTTCAACTGGGATTTGCACTCCGTCGCCGGTACCTGGTGCCTGGTGTTTTACCTCCTGGCAGCGCTCACCGGGTTGTCCTGGTCCTATGAGTGGTACAACAAGGGCCTGACCCGATTGCTTTCCGACTCACCACAGAACGAGCGCGTCCGCAGCGGTCGCGGACCTGCGCCAAGCGGCCCGGCACCCACCGCCGACTATGCAGCGATGTGGAGCAGCATCTACAGCGCTGCCGGCCCGGCACTGAGTGCCTACAACATCCGCATGCCGCCCGTGGCCGGACAACCGGCCACCGTGTTCTACCTCTTGAACACCTCACCCCACGACCGCGCGCTGAACCAGATCTCGCTGGATCCGGCCACCGGCATCGTCAAGCGCCATGATCGCTACAGCGACAAGAGCCTCAAGGCGCAGTTGCTGACCAGTATCTATGCGCTGCATGTCGGCAGCTATTTCGGCATTGTCGGGCGGATCATCCTGACGATCAGTGCGCTGACGATGCCGCTGTTTTTCGTCACCGGTTGGTTGTTGTACCTCGATCGTCGACGCAAGAAAAAGCAGATCAAGGATGCCCGCAAAGGCCTCGCACAACCGGGTAGCGACGCGCCTGCGTGGTTGATCGGCTTCGCCAGCCAGAGCGGCTTTGCCGAGCAACTGGCGTGGCAGACCGCCGGGCAATTGCAGGCTGCGGGCCTGCCGGTGAAGGTTCAGCCGCTGGCAGACGTCAGCGAGCAAGACTTGCGTGATTCCAGCAATGCGTTGTTCGTGGTCAGCACCTTCGGCGACGGTGAAGCGCCGGACAGCGCCCGGGGGTTTGAGCGCAAAGTGCTGGGCCGGACGTTGAGCCTGGAACGCCTGAACTACGCCGTGCTCGGCCTTGGCGATCGGCAGTATCAACATTTCTGCGGTTTCGCTCGACGCTTGCACACGTGGCTGGGCGAGCACGGCGGCAAGACCCTGTTCGCCCCGGTGGAGGTCGACAGCGGCGATCCTTACGCCTTGCGTCACTGGCAGCAGCAACTGGGTCTGCTGACCGGACAGGCGCCCGTGGACACCTGGCAAGCGCCAAGCTACGACAACTGGAACCTGACCCGCCGGGAGTTGCTCAACCCTGACAGCACGGGTTCTGGTGTGTACTTGCTGGGCCTCACCGCCCCCACCACTAGCAGTTGGCTGGCCGGTGACCTAGTGGAAGTGTTGCCGCGCAATTGTCCGTGGGCGATCGAACATTTCCTCGATGGACTGGGCATTGACGGTCGGGCCACGGTTGCGCTCGGTGGCCTGTCACAACCGCTGGAACAAGCCCTCGCCAGTCGACAACTGCCAGAAAACAGAACTCACCTGGTCGGCCTGCATGCCCAGGCGCTGGTGAATGCGCTGGTGCCCTTGGCCATGCGCGAATACTCCATCGCCTCGATCGCCTCCGATGGCATCCTCGAACTGATCGTGCGCCAGGAACTGCATCCCGACGGCAGCCTGGGCGTCGGCTCCGGCTGGCTGACCGAACACGCCCCGGTGGGCGGCACCATCAGCTTGCGCGTACGACGCAACAGCGGTTTCCACCTGCCGACCGAGCCGGTGCCGATGATCTTGCTGGGCAACGGCACCGGCCTGGCCGGGCTGCGCAGCTTGCTCAAGGCGCGGATCGCCGATGGGCAGCAACGTCATTGGTTGTTGTTCGGCGAACGCAATCGCGAGCATGACTATCTGTGTCGCGATGAGCTGGAAGAATGGTTGATTTCGGGGGATCTGGAGCGGCTGGACCTGGCGTTTTCCCGAGACCAGGCCGAGAAGATTTATGTACAGGATCTACTGCGTGAGTCGGCGGACGAGCTGAAAAAATGGCTGGCCGAGGGTGCGGTCATTTACATCTGCGGCAGTTTGCAAGGGATGGCTTCAGGCGTGGATCACGTACTGAACGAAGTACTCGGGATTGCAGAGGTTGACCGGTTGATCGAGCAAGGTCGGTATCGGCGTGACGTCTACTGAAAGAGCCCCTCACCCTAGCCCTCTCCCCAAGGGGCGAGGGGACTGACCGTGGATTTCTTTAGAAATTTTGCGACCTGAAATACCGAGTCGAACTCAGGTTTGGATACGATGAAGATCGGCTCCCTTTCGCCCTCTCCCCCATGGGGAGAGGGCTGGGGTGAGGGGTGGCTCTACAGGCAAATGACAAAACCTCGGCTACAGTAAAACCTCTATCCCCCTTCACACGGACGTGAAGCATGCCCACCCGCCCCACCTCCAACCAACGCCAATTCGCCCGCTATCTGCGCACCAATCAAACTGACTGCGAACTCCTGCTCTGGCAAAAACTTCGTTCTCGGCAAATCGCCAATCTGAAATTCCGTCGGCAGTTTCCATGCCCGCCGTACATCCTGGACTTTTATTGCGTGGAACTGAAGTTGGCCATCGAACTGGATGGTGGTCAGCATTACGAGACAGCGGCAAAAATACATGACCGGCGTCGAACGCTTTACCTTCAGCTGCAAGGTATTGAGGTTGTGCGGTTTAGCAATCTAGAGGTTATTGAGCGGATGAGTGATGTACTTGAGCAGATCCTGAGACTTGCGGCGAATCGAACATCGCCCCCTCACCCTAGCCCTCTCCCAGAGGGAGAGGGGACTGACCGAGGTGTCTCACGTTATACATCGACCTGAAAAATCGAGTCGAACTCAGGTTTCGAATCCAATGGAGATGGGCCCCCTTTCCCCCTCTCCCCCGTGGGGAGAGGGCTGGGGTGAGGGGTGGATCCATCAGACTGGCTGCAGCTTCTGCTCAAACACCCCAACCCCATCCAGATCCCGCAACACCACACTCATCTCCCCCGTCTGCCCATCAATATTCACCTCACCAAAAAACTGAAACCCGGCAAACGGTGAGGTGTTCTGTGCCGGTGGTGCTTTCTCAAACACCACCTCCGGCCCAAAGGTCTTATCCAGCGAATCAGGCCCGAAGCTCCCCGCATTCAAAGGCCCGGCGACAAATTCCCAGAACGGCTCGAAATCCTGAAACGCCGCACGGTCCGGGTGGTAATGGTGCGCGGCGCAGTAATGCACATCCGCCGTCAGCCAGACAAAATTGCGCACCTGCTGCGTCCGCAGAAAACCCAACAATTCGGCGATTTCCAGTTCACGTCCCTGGGCCGGTCCCGGATCGCCATTGGCCACGGCTTCCCAACGCATCACACCGGGGCTGACTTCACCGTCCGATACGCCGAGGCCAATCGGCATATCAGCGGCGATGACTTTCCACTGGGCCTTGGAGGCCTTCAATTCACGCTTGAGCCAGTCCAGCTGCTCTCGGCCAAGGAACGGTTTAGCGGCACCCAGGTTGTCGTCATTGGCCCCGCGATAGCTGCGCATGTCGAGCACGAACACATCGAGCAACGGACCGTAACCGAGCTTGCGATAAATCCGCCCGCCGCCATCGGCGCTCTGCAACCGCATCGGTGCGTATTCGAGCCAGGCCTGACGCGCGCGACCGACCAGGCTGTGGATATCTTTGCTCTTGTAGCGATCATCCAACTGCTTGCCCGGCGACCAGTTGTTTACCACTTCATGATCGTCCCACTGCCAGATCTGCGGGACCTCGGCGTTGAAGCGGCGGATGTTTTCGTCCATCAGGTTGTAGCGGTAATTGCCGCGATAGTCGTCGAGGGTTTCGGCGACTTTGCTCTTGGCTTCAGTGGTGATGTTGCGCCACACGCGGCCGCCCTCTGTGGTGAGCTGCGCAGGTACGGGACCGTCGGCGTAGATGGAGTCGCCGCTGTGGATAAAGAAGTCTGGCAGGCGCAATCGCATGGCTTCGTAGATGCGCATGCCGCCGATGTCCGGGTTGATGCCGAAGCCCTGGCCGGCGGTGTCGCCGCTCCAGACGAAACGGATGTCGCGACGGGTTTGCGGCACGCTGCGCAGATGGCCAAACCACGGTTCGCTGGCGACGCCGCTCTGGGCGTCTTCGAAGTGCACGCGGTAGAAAATTGCCTGATCGGCGGGCAGGCCAGTGAGTTCGACGCGGGCAGTGAAATCGGTACCGGAGACGGCCAATGGCGAGACAAAACGACGAGGGTTGCTGAACAGGCTGCGAGTGTCCCACTCCACCACCATTCGCGCCGGACGATCACATCGACTCCAGATCATCGCCCGGTCGCCCAGCACGTCGCCGGACTGCACGCCATCGGTGAGCTGCGGACGATCCTTGACCGAGGCAATCACCGCCGGCGCCAAGCCTGGCAACAACAGCCCGGCGCCGACGGCTTGTATGACACGACGACGGCCGATGTCGAATTCGCTCATGGTGTTCTCCCTGAAAAGGAAAACTTAAGCACATGCCCATGAAACCGGTGTGACACCGCACTACTGTAGGAGTGCGGTGGGGTGTCAGGCGTTGGCGGGTTCCAGTGCCAGTTCGACCGCTTCCGGCCGCTTGAGCACCGCATACGCCACCGCCGTCAACAAACTCCCAGCCACAATCGCCAGCAAATAAAGCAGTGCATGGTTGATCGCATTCGGGATCGCCAGCACGAACAATCCGCCGTGCGGCGCCATCAGTTTGCAGCCGAAATACATCGACAACGCACCGGTCAGCGCACCACCGGCAATGCTCGCCGGGATTACCCGCAGCGGGTCTTTCGCGGCAAACGGAATCGCGCCTTCGGAGATAAAGCACAGCCCCAATACCAACGCCGCTTTACCGGCCTCGCGTTCGGTCTGGGCAAACTTGCGCCGCGCGATAAACGTAGCGATGCCCAAGCCAATCGGCGGCACCATGCCGGCCGCCATGGTCGCAGCCATCGGTGCATAACTTTGCGACGCCAGCAGCCCTACCGAGAACGCATAGGCGGCTTTATTGATCGGCCCGCCAAGGTCAACGCACATCATCCCGCCCAGCAACACACCGAGCAGAATCGCGTTGGTGGTGCCCATGCTGTCGAGGAAATGCGTGAGCCCTGCGAGCATCCCGGCCACCGGTTTGCCGACCACATAGATCATCACCAGACCGGTGAACAGACTCGCCAGCAACGGGATGATCAGGATCGGTTTCAGCGCCTCAAGACTTTGCGGCAAGCGCGCATAACGGTTGATCGCCTGCGCCGCGTAACCGGCGATGAAACCGGCAATGATCCCGCCGATAAAACCGGCGCCCAAGGTGCTTGCCAGCAGACCACCAATCATCCCCGGCGCCAGGCCCGGACGGTCGGCGATCGAGTAGGCGATGTAACCCGCCAGCAGCGGCACCATCAGCTTGAACGCGGTCTCGCCGCCGATCTGCATCAGCGCCGCCGCCAATGTGCCCGGCTCCTTGAACGCAGTGATGCCGAACACGAACGACAAGGCGATCATCAGACCACCCGCCACCACCATCGGCAACATGAACGACACGCCGGTCAGCAGGTGTTTGTAGACGCCACTTTTCTCTTGCTTGGCCGGGCCTTTGGCACCGGTCGATGCGGTTTCCTGCGTGCCTTCGGCCAACGCTTTATTCAGTGTCGCTTCGGCTTGTTTGAGGGCGATGCCGGTGCCGCAACGGTAAATCTTCTTGCCGGCAAAACGCTCGGTGGCGACTTCGATATCGCAGGCCAGCAGCACGACGTCCGCATCGGCAATGGCTGCTGCACTCAGCGGATTGCGCGCACCAACCGAGCCCTGGGTTTCGATTTGCAGGTCGTAACCCAGACGCTTGGCCGCTTGCTGCAAGGCTTCAGCGGCCATGAAGGTGTGAGCGACGCCGGTCGGGCACGCGGTAATCGCGACCAGGCGCGGGGCATGTTTCACGACGGCGGCAGGCTCGGCCACGGCTTCGGGGGCGACGTAAACCTGAGCCTCTTCAGCACCGCGACGCAGCACCGCTTCAACATCTTGCAGGGCTTGCGCCGGGGTACTCTGGAACACCCGCTTGCCGACGAATCTCGACATATCCACTGGCGCGCTGGTCACCAGCAATACCCATTCGGCCGCCTCGATCGTGGCCGCCGATAGTTGACGTTCCGGGTGCGCGGCATCGTTGACTTCAACACTGGTGCTCCAGCCCTGACGCTGGGCCGCCGCATCAAGCAAACGGGCGCACAGCACACTGGTGACCATGCCGTTCGGGCAGGCCGTAACAATGGCTAACTTCATGACAAACCCTCTTATTGTTCTGTCAGGGGGCGCACGCGCACACCCTGTTCGAGCCGCGCCAACTGCGTGGCATCACCAATACCGAAACCGATCTGGGTGACCGCCATCGCGGCAATCGCCGTGGCGGTGCGCAAGGTCTGTTCAGGCGTGTCGGCGCTGAGCAGACCGTGGAGCATGCCGGCCAATAACGAATCGCCTGCGCCTACGGTGCTGACGACACTGACCTTGGGTGGCGTGGCATGCATCGCCGCGCCGACACTGAACCAGTTCACACCGTCGGCACCGTCGGAGATCACCACGTGCTCGATGCCTTGAGCGTGCAAGCGGCTCGCGGCTTGCGCTTGCGCAGCCACCGAAACCACCTCACAACCCAGCGCGTCGGCCAGCTCTTCGGTATTGGGTTTGATCAGCCACGGGCCAGCCTTGAGCGCCGCCCGCAAGGCTTCACCACTGGTGTCCAGCGCCACGTTCAAACCGAGATTTTTCAAACGCACAATCAACGCCTGCAACCATTGAGGACTGATGCCTTGGGGCAGGCTGCCGGCGACGACGACCGCGTCATGACCGGGTGCAATCTGATCAAGTCGATCAAGCAACGCCTGCTGCGCGGCTTCACTCACCAAGGGGCCGGGCCCGTTGATGTCGGTGATGCGCCCATCGCTTTCCGCCAGTTTGATGTTGCTGCGCGTCTCACCCGGAACACGGATGAATGCGTCGACAAAACCGCGTTTGGCGAACAGGGTTTCGAACGCTTGAAGGTTGTCCTCCCCGAGGAAACCGCTGACCGTGAGCTGATGCCCGAGGTCCGCCAGCACTTGTGCCACGTTCACGCCTTTACCGGCGGCATGCGCGTGCATCTCGTCGCTACGATTGACCTGGCCGGGTGCAAGTACCGGCAGCTGGACAGTGAGGTCCAGTGCAGGGTTGAGAGTCAGTGTCAGGATCTTGGCCATTACAGGGCCTCCACTAATGCGCGCACTTCATTTGCGCTGCCCACGGCCAGGGCCTGTTGGGCAAGGATTTTGGTCTGGGCCAGGCTGAGTTCGCGAACCCGCGCCTTGACCTCGGCAATGCTGCGACCTGAAACACTGAGCTCATCCACACCCAGACCGACCAGCACCGGCACCGCCAGCGGATCGGCCGCCAACTCGCCGCACACGCCGACCCACTTGCCGTGGGCATGCGCCGCACGCACGGTAATGTCGATCAGTTGCAGCACCGCCGGGTGCAAGCCGTCAGCCTGGGCCGACAAGGTCGGATGACCACGGTCGATGGCCAGGGTGTATTGGGTCAGGTCATTGGTGCCGACGCTGAAAAAGTCGACCTCTTTGGCCAGCACCGGCGCCAGCAATGCAGCCGACGGCACTTCAATCATGATCCCCAGTTGCAGATCGGCAACCGGAATTTCCAGACGCAGACGTTCGGTCATGTCCCGCGCCTGGCGCCATTCATCGACGCTGCCGACCATGGGAAACATGATCCGCAGCGGACGGTTGTCCGCCGCACGCAGCAACGCGCGCAACTGCGCTTCCATGATGTGCGGACGTTGCAGGGTCAGGCGAATACCACGCACGCCGAGGAACGGGTTTTCTTCTTTGGCGATCGGCCAATACGGCAGCGGTTTGTCACCACCGACATCGAGGGTGCGCACCACCAGCGGCCGACCGGCCAGACCATCGAGGACGCGACGGTATTCGACTTCCTGAGTCGCCTCGTCGGGCGCTTGCGAGTGGGCCATGAAAATCAGTTCGGTGCGCAGCAGGCCAATGCCTTCGGCGCCCTGCTCCACCGCGCTGGTCACGCCTGCACTTTCACCAATATTGGCGAACACTTCGACCGCATGGCCGTCGGTGGTCAGCGCCGGTTGATGGCGTTGTTCGGCGGCCGCTTTCAGGCGTTGCTCGCGGGTGTCGCGTTCTTCGGTGGCGCGCTGCAAGGTCGCCGCGTCGGCGTCCACGTGCAGGCGGCCGCGCTGACCATCAATCAGCAACGGCGTGCCCGGCGCCAGCAGCAACACCGCCGGGCCGGCGCCGACCAGCGCCGGAATACCGAGGGCTCGGGCGACAATCGCACTGTGAGCGGTGGCGCCGCCACGGGCGGTGAGAATGCCGGCGACACGGGCCGGATCAAGACGGGCGACATCGGACGGACCGACTTCATCCATCACCAGAATGTACGGTTGCTCAGGCTCGCTCGGGGTTTCGACGCCACTCAATTGCGCCAGCACTCGACGGCCGATATCACGCAAGTCGGCAGCGCGCTCGGCGAGCAAGGCGTCCTGCAGCGATTCCTGCTGCTTAGCCGCAGTCTCAATCACCGCCATCCACGCCGCTTCGGCGCTTTCGCCCTGCTTGAGACGGGTGTCGACTTCATCGGTCAATTCCGGGTCGTCGAGCATTTCCTGGTGGGTGATGAAAATCTCGCGAATGGCCTTGGACTTGCTGCGTTCAATCAGGCCTTCGATGTCGCGACGCACGTCCGCCAACGCCTGCTGGAGACGCTCGCGCTCGATCGCAGCAGACTCACCGCGCAGCGGGTATTCAATGGTTTGCAGCACTTGAATGTGCGCCGGGCCGATGGCGATGCCCGGTGCGGCGGCGATGGCCTGAACCAGACTGCCGGACGCTGGCGCGAGGATTACCTCGGCCACATCGGCGATCACTTCGCGCTGTTGGCTCACGGCTGGCAGCGGTTCGACTTCTTCACCGAGGCCTTCTTCGATGGCGGCCAGCAAGGCTGGCAAGGCATCGGCGGCGATGCTCGGTTCGGCGACAAATTCCAGCACCTGACCGCGACGGGCACCGAGGCTGAGCAGTTTGCTCAAGCTCTTCACAGACACGGCGCTGTCCTGGCCATCGACGATGCGTACGCGGATTTCACCTTCAAAACTTTTCGCCAGTTGCGCGAGGATCTTCGCCGGACGCGCGTGCAAGCCGTGGGCGTTAGCCAGGGCGATGCGAGCACTGGGCCAATCGGCCGGCAGCTCACCGCCCAGGACTTCGAGGACTTTACGGCTGCTGGTGGCGCGGCCCAATTCGTGGCCGCGACCTTCGATCAACAACGCACAAAGGCGTTCGAGCAAGGCTTGATGGGCTTCACCAAGGCTGGCCAGGCAGAACAGACCGCTGAGCGGCTGGCCGAGGTAACGCATGGGTTTGTCCGGCGTGACGAAGGCCAGGCCCGGACGCTTGACCGTTTGCTCGCTGTGCAACCACCACAGACCATCGCCCAGGGGCAGCGCATCAACTTGTTGCAACACAGCCGAGAAACCGTTGCTCACGCAGTCGGCCTGACGCAGCAAACGCGCACCGCGCCAGACCAGCTCTTCGAAGTCATCGGCGGACACACCGAGGCCGATCATCTGTGCATCCAGCGCCAGTTCTTGCGGCGCGCCTTGCAACAGCTTCAACAAGGCTTCGGCGGAACTGGCGCGGCGCAGCGCCTGGCCCAGGTCGGTTTCGCCGAGGGCGCGGGTCAGCAGTTGCAACAGGCGCAGGTGTTCGTCGGATTTGGCCGCAATACCAATCGCCAGGTAGACAATCTGACCGTCGCCCCAGTCCACGCCTTCAGGGAACTGCATCAGCCGCACGCCGGTGGAAAACACCAGATCGCGGGTTTCCGGCGTACCGTGGGGGATGGCAATACCTTGACCGAGAAAGGTCGAGCCCTGGGCTTCGCGCGCCTGCAACCCGGCGAGATAACCCTCGGCGACCAAGCCATCGGTGACCAGATGCTGGGCCAACAGGTGCAACGCTGCGGACTTATCCACAGCCGACTGGCCCATGGATATCTGCTCTATGGTGAGCTCGAGCATGCTTTCTCCTTTTTGGCGTCTTGTGACGCCAGGTATTGTTTTGAATGATTCAGCTTAGGCTCTTAGACACACCTTTTCAGGGGCAGTTTTGGCGGTTTCGCGGCAGAACCGACAAAGGAGCCTGTAACGTAGAAAATACGCTTGCTGAAACGTTTAATCTAGAATGATTGGCACGTTACTCGATAATGTCTCATCCTTGAAGTCCAATTGTCGGATGCGTCGCGACGATGGTCGTCTGCCTTAATCGGGTAGGATTGGCGAAAATGTCGAGGCAAGCTCGAAAAAACAAGGAAAACCCGGGTTGAAACTCAGTGATATCGCCCAGTTGGCCGGTGTGTCCGTTACCACCGCCAGCTACGTCATCAATGGCAAGGCAGAACAACAACGTATCAGCAGTGCCACCGTCGAGCGCGTGCGCGCGGTCGTCGAACAACATGGCTTTACGCCCAATCCCCAGGCTGCCGGGCTGCGCAGTCGGCATACCCGCACCCTGGGTTTCATTCTGCCGGACCTGGAAAACCCCAGTTACGCGCGAATCGCCAAACTGCTGGAACAAGGCGCCCGCGCTCGCGGCTATCAGCTGCTGATCGCCAGTTCCGACGATGCACCGGACAGCGAACGGCAATTGCTGAAACTGTTCCGGGCCCGGCGCTGCGATGCATTGATCGTTGCCAGTTGCCTGCCGACCGGCGATGACAGCTATCACCAATTGCAGGCCAAGGGCATTCCGATCATCGCAATCGACCGGGTCATGGAGCCTGAGCATTTCTGTTCGGTGATCAGTGATGACCGCGAGGCCAGCCTGCAACTGACCCGCAGTCTACTGGAACCGCTGCCCAAGCAGATCGCACTGATCGGCGCACGCCCCGAACTGAGCATCAGCCAGGAGCGGGCGGGCGGTTTCAAAGAAGCGTTGGACGGGTTCAAAGGCGAGGTACTGATCGAACACGGCGAGTCGTTCAGCCGTGAGTGCGGCAAACAGTTGATGGAAGAACTGCTGCAGCGTCTGGGCCATTTGCCGGATGCGCTGGTGACCACGTCCTACGTGCTGCTTCAGGGCGTATTCGATGCCTTGCACGACTTCCCGCTCAAAACCCGCCCGCTGCGCCTCGGCACATTCGGCGACACGCAGCTGCTGGATTTCCTGCCGCTGCCGGTCAACGCCATGGCCCAGCAGCATCAGCTTATCGCCGACAAAGCGCTGGAACTGGCCCTGGCCGCCATCGAGCAATCGGATTACCGACCCGGCGTGCAGGCCATCGCTCGGACCTTCAAGCAGCGTATTCGCCAGGACTGAACCGTGGAGCTGATCGACAGCCACACTCATCTGGATTTTCCGGACTTCGACGAGGATCGCACGGCGTTGTTGGCCGAGAGCCGCGCCCTCGGGGTACGGCGGATGGTGGTGCTGGGGGTTTATCAGGGCAATTGGCAGCGCGTCTGGGATCTGGTGCAAAGCGATCCCGATCTGTATGCGGCGTTTGGTCTGCACCCGGTGTATCTCGATGATCATCGTCCCGAAGACCTGACGGAACTCGGTGACTGGCTGACTCGGTTAACCGGCCATCGACAGCTCTGCGCCGTGGGCGAGATCGGTCTGGATTACTTTATCGAGATCCTGGACCGCGAACGTCAACAGGCACTGTTCGATGCGCAACTGCAACTGGCGGCGGACTTCAATCTTCCGGCGCTGATTCATGTGCGACGCAGCCACGCGGCGGTGATTGCCACGCTTAAACGGTTTCGCTTGAAACGTGCGGGAATCATTCATGCCTTCGCCGGCAGCAAAGAAGAAGCCCGCGAATACATCAAGCTCGGTTTCAAACTGGGCCTGGGCGGTGCCGCGACCTGGCCTCAGGCCCTGCGCATGCACCGTGTGCTGGCCGAATTGCCGCTTGAATCGGTGGTACTGGAAACCGATTCTCCGGACATGGCACCCGCCATGTTCCCCGGCCAACGCAACAGCCCGGCGCATCTGCCGGCGATCTGCTCGGCACTGGCCGGGATCATGGCGATCAGCCCTGAGCAATTGGCCGCCGCCAGCACTGCCAACGCTTGTGAGCTGTTCAACTGGTAATCAGTCGGCGTAGGCCTTCGCGGCTTCCAGCGTCAGCGTCATGTGTTGCCGGTGCCGGGCAAAACGCATGACGGCGAAATAGACGAAAATCGCCAACAGCGAAAAATTCAGCTGCTCCACGACGCTGAACATCCCGATCCACTCCAACACCAACGCCACCAGCAACGCGGTGCAAACCATGACCAACGTGCTCGCCCGCAGCAATGCCAGGGAGTCGAGCGACTTGAAGCGCTTGATCTGTTTCGGATCGTTCAGTTGTAAAGCTTTCTGGCAGTGGGAACACGTGAACGCTTCATTGATGGCAATGGCATTGAGTTGCCAGGGTTTGAGCAAGAGCGTGCTCCCGCAATGAGCGCAATGACCCTGGATTCCAATCGTTACCGCAGACATAACCGAGCCTCCTCAGGGCGGGTCCAAGTGATTGATCTTCCTTCATTAAAGACCAAAAACCAGACGACGGAGGAAAACCGGACATTGCCCGCCAGTTGATTCGTTTTTTTTCAGACCCGGAACGCGCTGATCAGTTGTTTGAGTTCCACCACCTGAGCCGACAACGCGCGACTGGCGTCCTCGGTCTGGTGTGCACCTTCGGCAGTACGCTCACCGGCGCGGTTGATTTCGACAATATTCTGGTCGATGTCATGGGCCACGGCGGTCTGCTGCTCTACCGCGGCGGCGATTTGCTGGTTCTGATCGACGATCATGCCGACGGCGCCGAGGATGTTTTCCAGCGCTTGCTGAACCTTTTCCGACTGCCCCACCGTGCCGTTGGCCATCTGATGACTGGTCCCCATCGCCTTCACCGCAGCGCCGACACCGCTGTGCAGTTTGGCGATCATCTGCTCGATTTCCTCGGTCGATTGCTGGGTGCGCTTGGCCAGGGTCCGAACCTCATCCGCCACCACCGCAAAACCACGGCCCTGCTCACCGGCCCGAGCTGCTTCGATGGCCGCGTTGAGGGCCAGGAGGTTGGTCTGTTCGGCGATGCTCTTGATCACCTCCAGCACGCGGCTGATGGACTGGCTGTCGCTGGCCAGTTGATTGATTACCAGCACCGACTGATCGATCTCACTGGCCAGTGCAGCGATGCTGCCCTGCTGGGACTCCACCAGCCCGCGACCGCTGATGGTCTCATCGTTGACGCTATGGGCGCTGCTGACCGCTGCCGCGGCACTGCGTGCAACCTCAAGTGAGGTGGCCGACATCTGGTTCATGGCCGTAGCGACCTGCTCGATCTGCGTGCGCTGCCCCGCCACCGCCTGGTTGCTCTGGGCGGAAACGTTCTCCACCTGCCCGGCCTGGCGCTCAACTTCAGTGACGGTCTGGCCGACCCGCTCGATCAAGTCATGGATTTTCTTCACGGTGCCGTTGAACACCTCACCCAACTCGCCCAATTCATCGCGGCTGTTGGCGCTGAAGGTCACCGTCATGTCGCCGGCCGCGACCTTGTCCATCACCGCGCCAAGACGCTTGAGGGTGGTGCGGGTCGAAGCGTAGAAGCCGCCATAGAGGTAAAAAATCAACACAAACACCACCGACAGCGCCACGGCCTGCAAGACCATATGGGTGCGGTTCTGCTCCAGTCGCTGTTGCAGTTGGGTGCCAAGAAACTTCAGGGTGGCTTCATTGAGTTGGTACGTCTGATCCATCAGGCCCGTGACCTGATCGTAAAAGCCCTGCCACGGCGCATCGAGCGTGTCGGCCATCACCACCTGCTCCTCGAACAGTTCACTGGCCTTTTTCAACGACGCCTTGCTGCTATCGGCCTGAGCCGCCAGGGTTTCCCGTGCCGCTTTGCTGGAACCCAGCGCGTCCTGCAACTTCAGGGCATATTCGGCCTGCAGTTTTTCGATCTGCGCCAGCAACTCATCAAAACGGGTACTCGATGCCGAGTTGAGAAAGCCCTGCCCCAGCGAAAAAGAGCCCATCGCCCGGCCTTCGCCCAGAAGCTGGGTAACGGGCGGGGTGACATTGGTGATGAGTTCGCTCAGCTGGCGCATGTCGCTCTGGGTGTCGCGGCTCAGGCCGGCCTGACTGGCGATGATCTGGCTGAAAATTTGCGCATTGCCGAGCAACTTGCCGATCATCGCGCTTTTGCTTTGCAGGGAGTTTTCCGCTTGCTGGGCCTTGAACGCGGCGATCATTTCATCGCGCTTGCCATCGAAAACCAGGATTTGCTCGGGGTCCGCGGTCATCGCCGTCAGCCCTTGCAAACGGGTCAGCACATTTTGCCCCAGGGTACTGATCTGCGACTCGACATTGCCGGCCTTGCCGGACTGACCGAGGGTGACGTTGATCTGCACCAGGTTGTTCAGGGTTTCCAGATCGCGCCTTAACGTCAGGCTGCTGCCCAGCAGGTCGAGGCTTTGCAGTTCGACCCGGGTGCCCTGGAATTCTCGATAGGAATCGCGCACCAGATAAAAGTTGGTCACCAGCATCGGCACAAGGAACAGCACGCTGATCAGGCTGAACTTCATGCCAAAGCTCAGGCGGTTCATTAGCGCGACGGCGGGATAGAGCAAGCTCTTCACTGGAAGTCTCCCTTTGATTTCTTATTTTTATTGGCAGGCGCGGGTCGACAGCAGATAGCCACTATTCAGCGCTGTCTCTGTATAGCTCAAATCGGCGGGAGGTTTTGTAACTTAAGGTTAACGGCTGGATTGACGCGGTCTCTGTAGCAGCTGGCGCAGCCTGCGTCCGGCTGCGCAGCAGTCGTAAATCCTGATCACGCGGTGAGTCAGCCAAACCGCGGTGTCTGAGTTGGCGACTGCTGCGCAGCCGAACGCAGGCTGCGCCAGCTGCTACAGGATTTCAGTGTGCTTACGGAAGGACGGTCCACAACGCGAAACCGGCGTACCAGAGCACCGCCGCGCGCAGCAGCAGTTCCCAGATCCGGTCGAGGCTGTTGATTCCGTCAGGACCGACTACCGGTGCCGGGATTTCACCGGCCACCAGCCCGACCTTCTCGATCAATTGGGCGGCGCTGATGTTCCAGTTCAGCAGCTCGTGCAGCATCACCCGGCTGACCGCGACAAAGTTGCCGACCAACGCAAAACTCGCCGCCAGCAGACGCACCGGCACCCAGTCGAACGCGTGACGCAGTTTGGCCGCGCGCTCGACTACGGCCGGGTTCTGCCCGTGTTCTTCGGCCAGGGCGAGCAGTCGATAGCTCAGGGCCGCGACCGGACCCAACAGGAAATACCAGAAAATCACCGCGAAAAAGCTCTGATAAGCTTCCCACAGCAGATGCCCTTCGACCCGCTCCAGCAGTTGTTCGCCGCTATCGGCGCAGATACCCAGGTCGCGGTTCGCCACATGAGCGGCCGCTTGCAGGTCTTCCCGGCGCCAGGCATCGCGAAACGGCCCGAGACCGGCCAGCAGATCACCGCGGCCCAGACTGTAAATCACCACCAGCAGGTGCACCGGCAATGCCAGTAGACCGTAAGCCACCGGGCTCAATACCACCAGCAGCAAACCCAGTAGTGCCACTGGCAACAACACCAGGATCAGCAAAATCAGCCACGGATTTTTCGCCAGACGCGGACTGACCTCAAGCTTGTTCAGCTCGTGAACCCATCCACCATCGCGCTGAACCCGATGACGCAAGGCCGAGAACTTCTCGATCCAGACCGCCAACAGCAACACCAGAAAACTCATTGTTACTCCTTATTTTCCAGAGCAGCTTTTGCCAGAGCGGCGCGATAGCGTGCCCAGTCGAACGCTGGCCCCGGATCGGTTTTACGCCCGGGTGCGATGTCGCTATGCCCGCAAATGCGCTGTGCGGTAATGGCTGTGAAGGCGCTTTGCAGCTGCCGGGTCAGGGCCGTCAACGCTTGATACTGAGCGTCGGTGTACGGCAGATCATCCGTGCCTTCAAGTTCGATGCCCACGGAAAAATCGTTACAGGTTTCCCGGCCTTCAAAACTCGAGACGCCGGCATGCCAGGCACGCTCAAGACAAGAGACAAACTGAGTGACGGTGCCGTCACGTTCGATCAGAAAGTGCGCAGACACACGCAGGTCGGCGATCCCTTCAAAGTAGGGATGCTCCGTGACATCCAGACGATTCTGGAAAAATTCCTGCACCTTGCCGGTAGCGAACTGCGCTGGCGGCAGGCTGATGTTGTGGATCACCAGCAGGGAAATTTCGCCCGAGGGGCGCGCATTGAAGTTGGGCGAGGGGCATATATCTACGCCCTGACACCAACCGCTCGCGAGGTCCAACTGCATACAGGTTCCTTCAACGACGACTGTGTTGGCGCCCAGTATGCCGCGATAGACCCTCGGGGCGCGATCACTTGCCGCGATTGAGGCGACGCAGATTGCCGATCACCGACTCCAGCGCCCGGTCGAACAGCAAGGTGTCGTCCAGCGCGCGCACCGCGCCACGCCGGAACTCCAGCGCCAGACCGGTGCGGCTGCGCTCCAGCACTTTCATCCCGGTGCGATTGACGAAAATGTACTTGCCGGTGGCTTCAATGATCGCCGCCAGCTTGCAGCGCAGGGTGTTTTCCTCGTCTTCCTGAAACTCGACCCAGCACCCCAACCGCAGTTGATCGACCTGAAGCAGACCGGCATCGTCCTCCGGCAAGCGCACTGACGCCGTATCGACCGGCCCTTCGTCAGCGGTTCGCAGGACGATTCCCTGCAGCACTTCGACCATAACCGGTGTATCGACAGACGGCTCAAGCTTTTGCCCTGGACGTTCGAACAGTTGAACGTGCAAGGCTTCCAGCTCACTGAAAAATTCGCTGGTGGCGAACGGATCGAAGGCCGAACTGCTCAGACCGTCGCGCAACGACTTGAGCAACCCAGGCACCAACACCAACAAGCGCAGACTCGCATCGGGCTCGTCATGACGCTGTACGCTCCAGATCAATTGCTCCATGGACTGCACATCGGCGTGCCACTCGGCCGACTGATCGCCGTGCTTGAGACAGGTCAGCAGCAGCACCTGGCTCCACGCTTCCTGGACAAACACCACCACCCGCTGCGGCAATACTTTGCCCAACAAGGCCTGATTCAGCACCTGTTCGACGCGCTGGCGGGCCAGTTCCGTCCTGGCGCGGCCTTCTTCGGCGTCACGGGTACGTTGCTCCAGCAGCTCACTGCGACGGCGCTCGTCGCTGGTGAAGGCGAGAAAATCCGCCAGCAATTCGGAAAAAACCGCCGGATCATCGACAAAATCGTTCAGCAACCGTTGCACCACTTGCTCGATGCGCAGATACAGGCTGTCGCGCTCATGGTCATCGCACTCGCCCCAGCCCATGGCTGCGGTGGCGATTTCATTGAGCAGGCGCCGGGCCGGGTGACTGCTGCGGCTGAAGAAGCTCTTGTCGAGCACCGCCACTTTCAGCATCGGGATCTGCAAACGGCCGATCAACGCCTTGAGCGAATCCGGCAGATTGCGGTCATCGAGGATGCATTCGAAGAGCATGGCGATCAGGTTGATCACGTCTTCGTCAGCCACCCCGACCACGCGAGACTTGCCACTTTTGACGCTGACCCGGGTCAGCAGCTGTTCGAGCTGGTTTCGCAGATCGAAGTCGTCCTGGGCTGCCGGTGCCGGCACGTATTGCTGCAAGTGCGAGAGCAGCCGCAATAGATCACGGGTGGAAATCGGCTGTGTCCGGGCACTGGCTTCAAGGGTTGGCGCGACACTGCCACGCACGTGAAACAGCAACTCCTGCAACGCCGCGAAAACTTCCTGCACGCCGTCGTCAATCTGAGAATTGCCAGTCCGCACGCCTGTCTCGGCGGGGTCAGCACGAACACTCGCAGCCGCCCGATCGGTGGCACGCCGCGCCGGGGCGGGCTTGAGGTCTGGTAGCACGCCGGTGGCGATCAGCAGTTGATTGGCTTCGGCGTAAAGCTGATCAGCATTGCTGAGCACATAGCGTTCGAACAACTTGAGGATGATCAGCTTGACCTTGATTTCCATGCCCAGGTTGCGCCCGGCCTGCAAGAAATACTCGCAGAGCAGCGTTGGCCCCAGGGGGTTGTGCTGTTCGACCAGCGTCTTGCCCTGCAGTGTGCTGAGCCGAGCGGTGAGCTGGTCCAGGGCGAAACCGTCGCGGTTCAGCACTTTGCCGACCATCGCCTCCACTGCCACGCTGCGCTCCATGTCGTCATCGGGCATCGACGCCGAGGCATCGAAAGCCAATGCCCGGGGCAAGGCAGCTTGGGAAATGTCGTACTGCGCAAGGCTGACGAAGGCCTCGAAGAATTGTTCGAGAAAACCGCGTTCGATGTTTTTACGCTTGAGGCGCAAGTCGCGCATGGCTTCGAAGAAGAGGTTCTGTTCGACGTCATTGCGGGCCCGGTCGGCCATTTCGAACAGTGTGTCGTCGGCGTTATCGAACAGTTCCTGCAACCCATGCCTGAGCTGTTGAGCGGCCTTGTCGCGAACCTGAAGCAGAATCACAGGCAGGCGGGCGAGCGGCGAGTGAGTCGCCTGGTCGGTAGCAACCTTGTGCAAAGGCACTACATTCCCGTCGTTGTGCATTCAGGCCTCCTGAAAAGGTGAGTCTTCGAAGTCGTCAATCCAAATCCACGTCAAAGCCATGACGTCAAAAGCAAGGCGGATTATCTTGCAAAAGATGTCCCCTGTACCAGCAGACTCTGCGTTTCCCATTGAAATAGACGCTTATGGCAGACGCCAACTTAGAGCCGATTGCTCAGGCGAATCGACCAAATGCAGGTTTCAGAGCGATGGGAACGCCTCTGATGCCTTGGGTTGCCCAGCGCCATGGCCCTATAATCGGGCCACTTTGTTTGTGGAGTCCGTTATGCCGAATCTACGTCTCGCCGATTTGACCGCCGAAATCGAAGCCAACGTGCGCCGTGCGTTGCTCGAAGACATCGGCAGCGGCGACATCACCGCACAGCTGATCCCGGCCGAACGCCTGGCCAAAGCCACGATCATCACCCGCGACGCTGCCGTCATCTGCGGCACAGCCTGGGTTGATGCAGTGTTTCGGCAGCTGGATCCACGTGTTGCGGTGCACTGGGAGGTGCGCGATGGCGAGCGGGTGAAACCCAATCAGGTGCTATTCCACCTCGAAGGCCCGGCGCGCTCGCTACTGACGGGCGAACGCAGTGCACTGAACTTCCTGCAGTTGCTGTCTGGCGTGGCCACGCGCGCCCAGTACCTGGCGGATTACGTTGCCGAGACTCAGGTGAAGCTGCTCGACACCCGTAAAACCTTGCCGGGGCTGCGTCTGGCGCAGAAGTACGCCGTCACCTGCGGCGGTTGCCACAACCATCGCATCGGCCTGTACGACGCCTTCCTGATCAAGGAAAACCATATTGCCGCCTGCGGTGGCATCCCGGAGGCCATCAAAGCCGCGCACAAGATTGCGCCGGGCAAACCGGTGGAGATCGAAGTGGAAAGCCTGGAGGAGCTGAAAGAAGCCCTGGCGGCTGGTGCTGACATCATCATGCTCGATGAGTTGAGTCTGGATGACATGCGCGAAGCCGTGCGCCTGAACGGCGGCAAGGCGAAACTGGAGGCCAGCGGCGGTATCAACGAAAGCACGCTGCTGCCGATCGCCGAAACCGGGGTGGATTACATCTCGATTGGTGCTATGACCAAGGATGTGAAGGCTGTCGATCTGTCGATGCGCTTGAGCCTTTGATAACGCCTGGTGAATGAAAAACGCCAGCCTCGTGAGGCTGGCGTTTTTATCAGACCACCAGATTGTTCATCTCGCAGTACTCTTCCCACTCGACGCCCAACACCTCGGCAGCCTCCTTGTGCAGAACAAGGCGCGCAGCCTCGAACTCTTCAGGGGTTGAGGTGTACTTGAGCGTCAGTTCCCACGGCTGCAAGCCCTGGGATTCCGCCTCATCCTCGAATGCCCACTGGATCTGGTCTTTCTGATCGTCGGCGGGCAAGTCCTTGATCTCTTCGGCTAGCTGAGGCGATTCCAGCAAGTACTTCTTCAGCGCTTCTGCGTGTCTGGCTTCTTGGGTCAACTCTTTAACGGTCATGGCGTTCTCTTTGATCTGGGGAATGGAAGATGGATCTGGATCATCAAGGATCTCTCTGACGCAAAAAAACCGTTTGAAGCCCGGTTTGTCTGGCCTTCAGAACCATTCGGGGATCATTTGAAAACTGCAATGTGGAGCTCATGCAAGGTCCGAATATAGGACCTTTGGCTGACGATTTATACGGATCTTTACATCAAATCTACAAAAAACCGGATGCCATCACCGGCCATGCCATTTTTTGCGGCCCCTCAGGAACATGTTTCGAAAACCGGAGTCATAGCGATGTGCCATATAGGCACTTCACAAGGAACTCAGGTGATGCGCAATTTCCCAAAGCTTTCGTCTACCCTGCTTGCAACCGGCATGGCCGCCCTGCTGCTCGGCAACCTGGTACTGCCAAATACCGCTCAAGCCAGTTTGGAATACAGCTCCGACAGCTCCAATTCCGGCGATAAATTCCTCACCCTCCACAACTCGTACGGTAAAGAGGTGATGGCCAGGAGCAGCATCAGTGTCGAAGACGTAGTGAAATTAACGAACACTGTTAAAACCAACACGACTGAAATCGACACCCTGAAGAAAACCATCAGCGAACAAGCGCGCCTCATCGAAGAACTCAAACGCAACAACGGTACAAGCTCCAGCTCGAGCTCCAGTGAAATGTCCAACCTCAAGCGCACCGTCAGCGATCAGGATAAAGATCTGAAAAAGCTCGCCAGTCAGGTAGAAGACCTCAAGCGCAGCGCTGGATCGAGTTCCAGCCCAAGCTCCAGCGACCTGTCCAACCTGAAACGAGAAGTCAGCGATCAGGACAATCAACTGGATCAGCTCAAACGCGCGGTCGAAGACCTGAGCCGGAAGGTGAAATAACAAGTCTTTGCCCGAGACAGGAGTCGAACCTGCGACCTTCGCGTTACGAGTGCGCTGCTCTACCAACTGAGCTACACGGGCGGTGAGCTAAACCTAGCACAGCTTTGGCGAGTCGCAACCGCAAGCCCGTCTCGGTTTATGGCAGACAAAAAAAGGCCCCGCAGTTTTCACTGCGGGGCCTTTTTTATAACGTTGAAGCGGTCAGGCGTGGGGAGTGATTAAACGCCCGAAGCCTTGGCTGCTGCTACGTCTTTGATGGACAGCTTGATACGGCCGCGGTTGTCCACGTCCAATACCAGTACTTCCACTTCCTGGCCTTCTTTCAGGATATCGGTCACTTTTTCAACGCGAGCATCGCTCAGCATCGAGATGTGAACCAGACCGTCCTTGCCAGGCAGGATGTTGACGAATGCGCCGAAGTCGACGATGCGCTCAACCTTACCGACGTAGATCTTGCCGATTTCAGCTTCTGCGGTGATGCCCAGAACGCGCTGACGGGCAGCTTCAGCCGCTTCCTTGGTTTCGCCGAAGATCTTGATCGAGCCGTCGTCTTCGATGTCGATCGAAGCCTTGGTCTCTTCACAGATCGCACGAATGGTCGCGCCGCCTTTACCGATGACATCACGGATTTTGTCGGTGTCGATTTTCATCGCGATCATGGTCGGAGCGTTTTCCGACAGTTCGGTACGCGACTGGCCAATGATCTGGTTCATCTGACCGAGGATGTTCTGGCGCGCTTCCAGGGCTTGGCCCAGAGCGATTTCCATGATTTCTTCGGTGATGCCTTTGATCTTGATGTCCATCTGCAGCGCGGTAACGCCTTTGGCAGTACCCGCTACTTTGAAGTCCATGTCGCCGAGGTGGTCTTCGTCACCCAGGATGTCGGTCAGGACGGCGAATTTCTCGCCTTCTTTAACCAGACCCATGGCGATACCGGCAACCGGTGCCTTCATCGGAACGCCGGCATCCATCAGCGCCAGGGAAGCGCCACAGACCGAAGCCATGGAGCTCGAACCGTTGGACTCGGTGATTTCCGACACAACACGGATGGTGTACGGGAACACGTCGGCAGCAGGCAGCATGGCCTGAATCGAACGACGGGCCAGACGGCCGTGACCGATTTCGCGACGACCAGCGCCACCCATGCGACCACACTCACCTACCGAGAACGGAGGGAAGTTGTAGTGCAGCATGAACGGGTCTTTTTTCTCGCCTTCCAGGGTGTCCAGCAGTTGTGCGTCACGGGCGGTGCCCAGTGTTGCAACAACCAGAGCCTGGGTTTCGCCACGGGTGAACAGAGCCGAACCGTGAGTCTTTGGCAGAACACCGACTTCGATGTTCAGCGGACGTACGGTCTTGGTGTCGCGACCATCGATACGCGGCTTGCCGTTTACGATGTTTTCGCGAACGGTGCGGTATTCGATTTCGCCGAAAGCCGCTTTGACTTCGCTGGAGGAAGGCTGACCTTCTTCACCGGACAGCTTGGCAACCACCTGGTCTTTCAGTTCGCCCAGACGAGCGTAACGGTCGGCCTTGATGGTGATGGTGTAAGCCTGGGAGATCGCGTCGCCGAACTCGGCACGGATAGCGCCCAGCAGAGCGGTAGCTTCTGGTTGTGGAGCCCAGGCCCAGGTTGGCTTGGCTGCTTCAGCGGCCAGTTCTTTAACAGCGTTGATCACAACCTGGAATTCGTCTTGAGCAAACAGTACCGCGCCCAGCATCTGGTCTTCGGTCAGCTCTTTGGCTTCCGATTCAACCATCAGAACGGCATCCGAAGTACCGGCAACGACCATGTCCAGGCTCGAAGCTTTCAGTTGTTCGTAAGTCGGGTTCAGCAGGTAACCGGTGCTTTCATGGAACGCAACGCGGGCAGCGCCGATCGGGCCATCGAAAGGAATGCCGGAAATGGCCAGCGCAGCCGAGGTACCGATCATCGCAGCGATGTCCGGATCGGTCTTCTTGCTGGTGGAAACGACGGTGCAGACAACCTGCACTTCGTTCATGAAGCCTTCTGGGAACAGCGGACGGATCGGACGGTCGATCAGTCGGGAAGTCAGGGTTTCTTTCTCGGAAGGACGGCCTTCACGCTTGAAGAAACCGCCAGGGATCTTACCGGCAGCGTAAGTTTTTTCCTGGTAGTGAACAGACAGAGGGAAGAAGCCCTTGCCTGGATCGGCTTGCTTGGCGCCGACCACAGTCACCAATACGCTGACGTCGTCGTCAACGGTGACCAATACTGCGCCGGAGGCCTGACGGGCGATACGGCCAGTCTCGAGGGTAACGGTCGACTGACCGAACTGGAATTTTTTGATTACCGGGTTCACGGTGTCCTACCTTCTTTTGTGGCTCTTGGGGAACTTGTCTTCTTGCGAAATTCTTGGGCAACGCCGGGAATCGGCCCGACTGTCATTGTCCAGGTAAAGCAGGTATCCAGATAAAACTTGAGGCTGGGAGCCTGCCATGCGCCAGCGGGAAACCCACTGACGTACGACAGACAACCAACCTCTAGCGCAATCGCTTATTAGCGACGCAGACCCAGGCGACCGATCAGAGTCTGATAGCGACCCAGATCCTTGCCTTTCAGGTAGTCCAGCAGCTTACGACGCTGGTTTACCATGCGGATCAGACCACGACGGGAGTGGTGATCTTTACCGTTGGCCTTGAAGTGACCTTGCAGCTTGTTGATGTTGTGGGTCAGCAGTGCAACTTGCACTTCTGGCGAGCCAGTGTCACCAACAGCTTGCTGGTAGTCAGCTACGATTTGAGCTTTTTCTTGAACGTCGAGAGCCATGAGGCAATCCTTTTATCAGGAAACTGTTTCAAAGAAACAGCTTCAACAGGCCAGGGACAAATCCCTGTATCTAAAAATGAGTAGTGACCGTGCCTGTTAACAGCCACCCTCGTTCGGTCATTCTGACCGAATCAGTCGACGTGGCGCGATGCGCCCGTCTTCGCTCACTTCACCGATACCGATGAAGCGACCATTGTGATCCTGTACCCGTACCATGCCGAACTTCGGTGCATCCGGGGCTCGTACCGGTTGGCCGTTAAGCCAGTAGAACGAGCTGTGCTCCGAGAACTGCAACAGTGGCCAATCCAGCAAGCCGCTGTCCGATGGCATCAGGAAGCGGTCGACCGCTTCGTTGCCGCCTTCGGCATGTACCGCTTCCAACTCTTCAAGCGTGACCGTCTGGGCCAGCGTGAAAGGCCCGGCCTGGGTACGTCGCAGTTCAGCAACGTAAGCGCCACAACCGAGTTGCTCACCGATATCCTCCACCAGGGTGCGGATATAGGTACCTTTGGTGCAATCCACTGCAAGCCGCGCAGTATCACCTTCAAAGGCCAGTAATTCCAAGCGCGTAATAGTAACAGAACGCGGTTCGCGCTCCACTACTTCACCTGCCCGGGCCAGCTTGTACAACGGCTGGCCATCACGTTTGAGCGCCGAGTACATGGGCGGTATCTGACTGATTTGCCCACGAAATTTCGGCAGCACCGCTTCGACATCGGCGCGACCAACGGTCACCGGGCGCTCCAGCAACACATCACCCTCGGCATCGGCCGTGGTAGTGGTCTTGCCCAGTTGCGCCAGGGTTTCGTAACCCTTGTCGGAATCGAGCAGGTATTGCGAAAACTTGGTGGCCTCACCGAAGCACAACGGCAACACGCCGGTGGCCAGCGGATCGAGACTGCCGGTGTGCCCGGCCTTCTCGGCGTTCAGCAACCAGCGAACCTTCTGCAACGCCGCATTGGAGGTGAACCCCAGTGGCTTGTCGAGCAGGATGATGCCGCTGACGTTACGACGGATACGTTTGACCTGAGCCACCGATTACTCCTTGGTGTCTTCGGCTTCTGCCGCAACCGGATGCTGATTGTCTTCAGCTACCGCACGTTCGATCAATGCCGACAGATGAGCACCACGCACGACGCTTTCGTCGTAGTGGAAGTGCAACTGTGGAACGCTGCGCAACTTCATTTCGCGAGCCAACTGCATGCGCAGGAAACCGGCGGCGGAGTTGAGCACCTTGATGCTTTGCGCGATGTCTTCAGCGTTGTCCTGACCCATCACGGTGATGAAGATCTTGGCGTGACCGACGTCACGGCTGACTTCAACAGCGGTAATAGTGACCAGGCCGACGCGCGGGTCTTTGACTTCACGACGGATCAGCTGTGCCAGCTCACGCTGCATCTGATCGCCGATACGTTGGGTACGGCTGTATTCTTTTGCCATGTCTTGTTACCTGTTACTGCCACACGGTGAAACCCGTGGGGTCTGAAAGCGGCAAACGCCCGGCCTGACAAAAGCCAGACCGGGCGTTGCGTTTAGAGTCCTGACGCCGTGCCGCGCACTTGCATGCGGCGGCTCGCCGTGGCCCTTGAAGTGCGCGAGTTAGAGGCTGCGAGCAACCTGGACCTTCTCGTAGACTTCGATCTTGTCGCCAGCTTTGACGTCGTTGTAGCTCTTGACGCCGATACCGCATTCCATGCCGGCACGTACTTCGGAAGCGTCATCCTTGAAGCGGCGCAGGGATTCCAGCTCGCCTTCGAAGATAACGATGTCTTCACGCAGTACACGGATTGGACGGTTACGGTGAACAACACCTTCGATAACCATGCAACCGGCGATCGCGCCAAACTTCGGCGAACGGAACACGTCACGCACTTCAGCGGTACCCAGGATGTTCTCGCGAACATCGCTGCCCAGCATACCGGTGAGGGCTTTCTTGACGTCTTCGATGATGTCGTAGATCACGTTGTAGTAACGCATATCCAGACCTTCCTGCTCGACGATCTTGCGAGCGCCAGCATCGGCACGCACGTTGAAGCCGAACAGTACAGCATTGGAGGCCAGTGCCAGGTTGGCGTCGGACTCGGTGATACCACCGACACCGCCACCGACAACACGCACTTGCACTTCGTCGTTACCCAGGCCATTCAAGGCACCGTTCAACGCTTCCAGCGAACCACGGACGTCGGATTTGAGGACGATGTTGAGCGTCTTCTTCTCTGCCTGACCCATGTTCTCGAAGATGTTTTCAAGCTTGCCAGCGTGAGCGCGGGCCAGCTTGACTTCGCGGAACTTGCCTTGACGGAACAGAGCCACTTCACGGGCTTTCTTCTCGTCCGACAGCACACTCATCTCATCGCCAGCGTCCGGGGTACCGTCCAGGCCGAGGATCTCGACAGGGATGGAAGGACCGGCTTCCTTGATTGGCTTGCCGTTCTCGTCGAGCATGGCACGTACACGGCCATAGTTCGAACCAACCAGAACCATGTCGCCTTGGCGCAGGGTACCGTCTTGAACCAGAACGGTAGCAACCGGGCCACGACCTTTGTCGAGACGCGATTCAACCACGACGCCACGGCCAGGAGCCGAAGGAGTCGCTTTCAGTTCCAGAACTTCAGCTTGCAGCAGAACAGCTTCGAGCAACTCGTCTACGCCAGTACCGACTTTCGCCGAAACCGATACGAACGGGGTGTCGCCGCCCCACTCTTCCGAAGTCACGCCGTGAACCGACAGTTCGCTACGGATGCGATCGAGATCAGCGCCCGGCTTGTCGATTTTGTTCACTGCAACTACCAGTGGAACACCGGCAGCTTTGGCGTGCTGGACCGCTTCAATGGTCTGCGGCATTACGCCGTCGTCCGCTGCAACGACCAGGATCACGATGTCAGTCGCCTTGGCACCACGAGCACGCATTGCGGTAAACGCAGCGTGACCCGGGGTATCGAGGAAAGTGACCATGCCGCGATCAGTTTCAACGTGGTATGCACCGATGTGCTGGGTGATACCGCCGGCTTCGCCAGCAGCTACCTTGGCACGACGGATGTAGTCGAGCAGCGAGGTTTTACCGTGGTCAACGTGGCCCATTACGGTCACAACCGGTGCACGGGAGAACGTCTCACCTTCAAACTTCAGGGACTCGGCCAGGGAATCTTCCAGGGCGGTGTCGCTGACCAGGGTCACTTTGTGGCCCAGTTCTTCGGCTACTAGCTGAGCAGTTTCCTGATCAAGCACCTGGTTGATGGTCGCTGGGGTACCCAGTTTGAACATGAACTTGATGATTTCAGCAGCCTTGACCGACATCTGGTTGGCGAGATCGCCAACAGTGATGGTCTCGCCAATCTGCACATCACGCACGACAGGGCCGGTTGGGCTCTGGAAACCGTGAGCGTTGCGTTTCTTCAGCTTGGCCTTGCCGCGACCACCACGACGGAAGCCATCGCTTTCTTCGTCGGTAGTACGTGGGGCAACGCGTGGAGCAGGCGCTTTCTCTTTGACCGAAGCACGATGCGGAGCGTTTTTGCGCTCGCCATCGCCACTGCCACGACGACTGTTATCGTCGGCACGTGGTTTGTCCGGACGGCGCTGTTCGTTCTGCTTGTTGCGAACGTCGGCAGACGGCGCTGGTGCAGCAGCCACAACCGGCGCGCTTTCACGTACTGGCTCGGCAACTGCAGCAGGAGCTGCGACGGCGTCGTTAGTAGCGGATTGCGCAGCAGCAGGCTGGCGACGCACTTCTTCTTCGGAGCGACGCTTGGCTTCTTCTTCAGCCTTCTGACGTGCAGCATTTTCTACTGCGCGACGTTCGTCCAGTTCGCGTTTGCGCTCGGCTTCGATTTCTTCCGGGCTGCGCTGTACGAAAACTTTCTTTTTACGCACTTCAACGCTGATGCTTTTACTGCCAGCAACACGCAGGGTGCTGGTGGTTTTGCGCTGCAATGTAATCTTGCGCGGTTCTTCCACTTTCGCCTTGTGGCTGCTCTTCAAGTGAGTCAGCAAAGACTGCTTCTCACTATCGCTCACACCTTCATCGGCGGCGGTGTGCGGCAGACCTGCCTCACGCATCTGCTGCAACAGGCGCTCTACCGGTGTTTTGACCTCATCGGCCAGTTGTTTCACCGTGACTTGCGTCATGCACTTCTCTCCTCAGGCCGCGCCTAATTACTCGAACCAGTGGGCTCGGGCGGCCATGATCAACTTGCCGGCACGATCATCGTCAATGCCGTCGATGTCGAGCAGGTCGTCAATAGACTGCTCGGCCAGGTCTTCGCGGGTAATTACGCCGCGCACCGCCAGTTCCATCGCCAAATCCTTGTCCATACCCTCAAGCGAGAGCAGGTCTTCGGCCGGATGGGCGTCTGCCAGCTTTTCCTCAGTAGCGATGGCTTTGGTCAACAAACGATCCTTGGCGCGAGCGCGAAGCTCGTTGACGGTTTCTTCGTCAAAGCCGTCGATGTTGAGCATTTCTTCCAACGGTACGTAGGCAATCTCTTCCAGGCTGGTAAAGCCTTCATCTACCAGCACCTGTGCCAGGTCTTCGTCGACTTCCAGCTCGTCGATGAAGTTGCGCAGGATGTCGCCGGTTTCTGCTTGCTGCTTAGCCTGGATGTCCGATTCGGTCATCACGTTCAGGGTCCAGCCAGTCAACTGGCTAGCCAGACGCACGTTCTGACCACCCCGACCAATGGCCTGAGCCAGATTGTCTGCGCCAACGGCGATGTCCATTGCATGGGCATCTTCGTCAACGATAATTGCCGCCACTTCAGCCGGCGACATTGCATTGATCACGAACTGAGCCGGGTTATCGTCCCACAGGACGATGTCCACACGCTCACCGCCCAACTCACCCGACACTGCCTGGACGCGCGAACCGCGCATACCGATGCAAGCGCCTTGCGGGTCGATGCGTTTGTCCTTGGAGCGGACCGCGATCTTGGCGCGCGAACCCGGATCACGGGACGCAGCCATTACTTCGATCAGGCCTTCAGCGATTTCCGGCACTTCGATGCGGAACAACTCGATCAGCATTTCCGGCGCGGTACGCGACAGGATCAGCTGCGGGCCGCGGTTCTCGGTGCGGATTTCCTTGAGCAGCGCACGCAGACGCACGCCAACCCGGAAGGTTTCGCGAGAAATGATGTCTTCGCGAGCCAGCAACGCTTCAGCGTTGTTGCCCAGGTCGACGATCACGTTGTCGCGGGTCACTTTCTTCACGGTGCCGGAGATGATTTCCCCCAGGCGCTCGCGATAGGCATCAACGACTTGAGCGCGCTCGGCTTCGCGAACTTTCTGCACGATGACTTGCTTGGCAGTCTGTGCAGCGATGCGGCCGAACTCGATGGATTCGATCTTATCTTCGACTACATCGCCAACCTGAGCACCAGGATGCGTTTCTGCAACCTTGCTCGGCCAGGTTTCGATGGCCGGATCGTCCAGGTCTGCTTCTTCGACGACCGTCCAGCGACGGAATGTCTCGTAAGCACCGGTGTGGCGATTGATTTCCACACGCAGATCGACTTCGTCCTCGAAACGCTTTTTGGTAGCAGTGGCCAGAGCCAGCTCCAGCGCTTCAAAAATTACGTTTGCCGGTACGCCCTTTTCATTGGATACCGACTCAACAACCAGCAGTACTTCTTTGCTCATCGTACGCCTCGCCTTTCGCAAGCCATTGGATCCGCGGGATCCGCGTCTCAGTCAAAACTGGGAATAATGTTGGCCTTGTCGATCATATCGATCGGCAACAGGAACTCATGGTCTTCTACCTGAACCACGACGTCCTGCTCTTCTACACCGCGCAGAAGGCCCTGAAAGTTGCGTCGGCCTTCAAAAGGCGAGCGCAGCTTGATCTTCACTTGTTCACCGGCAAATTTTGCAAACTGCTCAATAGTGAACAGCGGGCGTTCCATGCCTGGCGAGGAAACTTCAAGGGTGTATTCAACGGCGATTGGATCTTCAACATCCAGAACACCGCTGATCTGACGGCTGACAATGGCACAATCGTCCACCAGCACGCCGCCCTCTTTATCGATATAAACGCGCAACATTGAGTGGCGACCTTGAGCCGAAAACTCAATACCCCAGCATTCATAGCCTAGGGCCACGACCACCGGGGCCAGCAAGGCCTGCAACTCTTCTAGCTTGCTCGACACCTGAACCCCCTCGTGCATGTATGTGCATGCTGTGCAAAATAAAAAAATGGGCGAAACGCCCATCCTTGAAACGCCGTCGAACAGCGGCGTTGAAGTGTCCAGCTAACAAAAAGCCCCTTAAAAGGGGCTCCTTAAACTGGTTGCGGGGGCCGGATTTGAACCGACGACCTTCGGGTTATGAGCCCGACGAGCTACCAGACTGCTCCACCCCGCGACAAAGCTGGGGCGGAAGTATACGACCGATCCCTGACAGGGTCAATGTAACCTTCCACCTACAAGAAAGCCCGCAACAGCGGGCTCTCCTGATAATTGGTACCGAGAAGGGGACTCGAACCCCTACACCCTATGGGCACAACCACCTCAAGGTTGCGTGTCTACCAATTCCACCACCTCGGCAATACTACGTTTGAAACCCTTCTTACTTTTGCTCTTGAGCTGGAGGCACGTCAGTCGCTGGAGTAGCCGACTTTTGCTCTTGAAGCACCGGTACATCATCAGAAGCCGGTTGTTGCTTTGGAACTTCCAACACTGCTGGATTTGGCAAGCCTACTTGAGTCAGCTGGTGAGCCTTCTCTTTAGCAAAGTAACCTAACCCCAAGCTGGTTATGAAGAAACCGGCGGCAAGTATAGCAGTAAACTTACTAAGAAAGGTAGAGGAACCTTGGCTTCCGAACACAGTATTTGAAGCACCTGCTCCGAAAGACGCGCCAGCATCCGCACCTTTACCCTGCTGCAGCAAAACCAGAGCAACTACGCCCAATGCACCCAGCAGATGAAAAACGACTACGACTGTTTCCAGCATTTTTTCAGTTTCCCGCGGCGCGACAAATCGCACCGAACTCATCTGCATTCAGGGAAGCCCCACCAATGAGCCCCCCATCGATATCCGGCATGCCGAACAGTTCGACCGCATTGGCCGCCTTCACGCTGCCGCCGTATAGAAGCCGCACACCTTGTGCGACCTCAGAATTCTCTGCCGCCAACTGAGCGCGAATGGCTGCATGCACATCCTGCGCCTGTTGCGGCGAAGCAGTCAGCCCGGTACCAATGGCCCAGACCGGCTCGTAAGCAATTACCGCCTTTGCAAAGGCACCAACACCCAGCTCCTCTATGATACTGCCTAGCTGACGCCCGACAACCTCAAGAGTTTTTCCAGCTTCGCGCTCTTCAAGGGTTTCCCCTATGCACAACACTGGAATCAAGCCACATGCCTGTGCCGCTGCGAACTTGCGAATCAGCATTCCGTCCTGCTCGCCCATTATCTGGCGGCGCTCGGAGTGCCCGACAAGCACCAAGGAACAACCTGCATCCACCAACTGACTCGGCGCAATCTCACCAGTCAATGCACCTTGCATGGATTCCACCGCAGAGTTCTGCGCGCCGACCGAAATCGACTTTCCTTCCAGGCCATCAATCACTTGATTGATATACAAGCAAGGCGGGAATACCGCTACATCAACATCGCTCGGCAAGGCCAGATGACGAAGGCCATTGATCAGCTCAGCGACGCTGGCGCGGGTACCGTGCATCTTCCAGTTACCAGCTACCATAGGGCGACGCATGCTGTACCTCGTCGGTCAAAGTGGGCGCAGATGTTACCCAACACAATCATGGCTGGCAAGCCAAAATCAGGCAGAAACTTCAGTAACCAGATTTGCCAGCTCTTCGGCGTAGCCGCGAACCTGTGTTTCGTCCTCGCCTTCGACCATGACCCGCACCAGCGGCTCCGTCCCGGACTTGCGCAACAGCACACGCCCACGACCAGCCATAGCCTTGGTAACACGCTCGCTTGCCTCCTTGACGGACGGATGATCAAGAGGGCTCGCACCACCGCCGAATCGCACATTGATCAGCACCTGAGGGCACTTGCGTAGCGCCTGACGCGATTGCGCCAGCCCCTCGGAGCGGGTCTTCAGCGCCATCAATACCTGCAATGCGGCAATGATCGCGTCACCGGTGGTGGTGTGGTCGAAGCAGACAATGTGCCCCGAATTTTCACCACCCACCTGCCAATTGCGCTCCAGCAACTCGGAGATTACGTAACGGTCGCCAACATTAGCCCGCACAAAAGGAATTGCCAGATCCGCCAGGGCCAATTCCAACCCCAGGTTACTCATCAGCGTACCGACCACACCGCCCTGCAACTTACCCTGCTCATGCAGGTCGCGAGCAATGATAAACAGCAACTCATCACCGTCGACGACAGCACCGGTATGATCAACCATCTGAACCCGATCACCATCACCATCAAAGGCGATACCCAAATCAGCATGCTCGGCCAATACGGCAGCTTGCAGCGGCTCCATATGGGTCGAGCCGCAATTTTCATTGATGTTCAGGCCGTTAGGATGAGCAGAAAGCACAACGACATCGGCTCCCAGCTCACGGAATACGCTAGGTGCCACCTTGTAGGTCGCACCGTGAGCGCAGTCGATCACGATTTTCAGGCCCGCGAAGCTGGTGCCGGTCGGGACGCTGCTTTTGCAGAATTCGATATAGCGGCCTGAAGCATCGTTGATGCGCGATACCTTTCCGATCCTGCTCGACTCAACCACAGTCATCGGGGTGTCGAGCAATTCTTCGATCATATGCTCGACCTCATCAGGAAGCTTGGTGCCCTTCCCGGAGAAAAACTTGATGCCATTGTCATCGTGAGGGTTGTGCGAGGCACTGATCACGATGCCCGCTTCGGCCTGGAAGGTACGAGTCAGGTAGGCGATGGCCGGTGTCGGCATAGGGCCCAGGAGCATGACATCGGCACCTGCCGACGTAAGTCCGGCCTCCAGCGCCGATTCGAACATATAGCCGGAGATCCGAGTGTCCTTGCCCACCAATACCTTGCAGGCGCCCATTTTGCGGAACGCCATACCAGCAGCCCAACCGAGCTTGAGCATGAAGTCAGGAGTAATCGGATATTCGCCGACCCGACCACGAATGCCGTCGGTGCCAAAGTATTTCTTAGTCATAAGTACTCCATCATTCTTATTCGGCTGATTCCACTGCTGCGATCATCCGCACCACATCGACGGTTTCGGCCACATCATGGACGCGCAATATACGCGCGCCCTTGACCGAAGCCAGCGCTGCAAGCGCCAGACCACCATACAGACGCTCACCAACCGGACGATTCAATGCCTGACCTATCATGCTCTTTCGCGAAACCCCGACCAACAGGGGCCGCCCCAAGGCATGCAGGGCCTCCATATGTTTGAACAAGCTTAGATTGTGCTGCAAGGTTTTTGCGAAGCCAAAGCCCGGATCAAGGATGATCCGGTCCGCTGTAATGCCTACCGACGCACACTGAGCCATGCGCTCGGCGAGAAACTCGCCCACCTCTTTCGTGACGTCCCGATACTGCGGATTGTCCTGCATGTCGCCCGGCTCACCGAGCATATGCATCAGACAGACCGGCAGACCAGTGGCTGCGGCCGCATCCAGAGCACCATCGCGCCGCAACGAACGCACGTCATTGATCAACCCCGCACCAAGTCGTGCGGCTTCGCGCATTACAGCTGGCGTGGAAGTGTCGACCGAGATAATTACATCCAGCTCGCGGTGTATTCGCTCGACGACCGGAGCTACGCGCTCAAGCTCTTCCAGCGGTGAAACCACCCTGGCACCCGGCCGGGTCGATTCGCCACCGACATCGATCAACGTCGCGCCGGCCGACACCATAGCCTCAGCGTGGCGCAAGGCCGCATCGAGCTGGCTATATTGGCCGCCATCAGAGAAGGAATCGGGAGTGACATTGAGAATACCCATGACGTGCGTCAGGGCTAAATCAAGAACCCGATTGCCGCAAGGCAACCGGGTCGAGGACTGAACAGAAGTCATTTCAAACCTTAAACGTCAGCAGCCGGACCGCCGATCGGTGTTTCCGGACGCGGATCCTGTGCCACCGGAGGAGTTCCGGAGGTACCGGTGCCGCCTGACCAGTCGCGAGGTTCACGAGGCGTACGACCTGCCATGATGTCGTCGATCTGATCAGCGTCGATCGTTTCGTACTTCATCAAGGCATCAGCCATGGCGTCGAGCTTGTCACGGTTATCGGTGAGGATCTGCTTGGCCGTGCCGTAGCACTGGTCAATGATGCTGCGCACTTCGGAGTCGATCAACTTGGCTGTCTCGCCGGAGAAGCTTGCACCCTGACCACCGCCGCCGCGACCGAGGAACACTTCGCCCTCTTCTTCTGCGTACATCAACGGACCGAGTTTTTCCGACAAGCCCCACTTGGTTACCATGTTCCGTGCGATCTGGCTGGCACGCATGATGTCGTTTGACGCACCGGTGGTGACGCCGTCGAAGCCCAAGGTCATTTCTTCAGCAATACGGCCGCCGTACAACGAGCAGATCTGACTGATCAATGCACGCTTGGACAGGCTGTAGCGATCTTCTTCCGGCAGGAACATGGTCACACCCAGCGCACGACCGCGCGGAATGATCGACACCTTGTAGACCGGATCATGCTCAGGTACGACGCGCCCGACAATAGCGTGCCCTGCTTCGTGGTAAGCGGTGTTCTGCTTCTCTTTCTCGGACATGACCATGGATTTGCGCTCGGCGCCCATCATGATCTTGTCTTTGGCCAATTCGAACTCTTTCATTTCGACGATGCGCTTGCCGGCACGGGCCGCGAACAACGACGCTTCGTTCACCAGGTTAGCCAGGTCGGCACCGGAGAAACCAGGGGTACCACGAGCGATCACAGCCGGAGCGACGTCGTCACCCATTGGCACTTTTCGCATGTGAACCTTGAGAATCTGCTCGCGACCACGGATATCCGGCAGACCGACGACAACCTGACGGTCGAAACGGCCCGGACGCAGCAACGCAGGGTCCAGTACGTCCGGACGGTTGGTTGCAGCGATGACGATGATGCCGTCGTTCATTTCGAAGCCGTCCATCTCTACCAGCAACTGGTTGAGAGTTTGCTCGCGCTCGTCATGACCGCCGCCCATACCGGCACCACGGTGGCGACCGACGGCGTCGATTTCATCGATGAAGATGATGCATGGCGCGTGCTTCTTGGCCTGCTCGAACATGTCACGAACACGGCTGGCACCGACACCGACGAACATTTCGACAAAATCGGAACCGGAAATGGTGAAGAACGGTACTTTTGCTTCGCCGGCAATCGCTTTGGCCAGCAATGTTTTACCGGTACCTGGAGGCCCCACCATCAGCACGCCGCGTGGAATACGGCCGCCCAGACGCTGGAACTTGCCCGGATCACGCAGGAACTCGACCAACTCGCCGACCTCCTCCTTGGCTTCGTCACAACCGGCAACGTCACCCAAGGTGGTTTTCACCTGATCCTCGGAGAGCAGGCGCGCCTTGCTCTTGCCGAAGCTCATTGGCCCGCCCTTGCCACCAGCGCCGCCCTGCATCTGCCGCATGAAGAACATGAACACGGCGATGATCACCAGGATCGGGAAGCTTGCAACCAGGAGCTGAGTCCAGATGCTTTGCTGTTCAGGCTGCTTGCCTTCAACTACGACATGGTTGTCCACGAGGTCGCCGATCAGACCGTTGTCCTGGATTGCCGGACGAATGGTCTTGAAGCTGTCGCCATCGTTGCGTTTGCCGGTAATCACGTAGCCGTCAACCGCTACGCGCTCGACCTTTCCATCCTTGACCTGCTGGATGAAGTCGGAATAGTTGAGGGTCTGCGGCTCGTTAGGGCTGGAGAAGTTGTTCATCACTGTCACCAGGACAGCCGCGATGATCAACCACAGGATCAGATTCTTTGCCATATCGTTCAATTAACTACCCTCTGAAGCAAGCTCCGCTAATGGCGCGCGCTTCGCATGATATTCACCGGCCTAACTTACTACATTACCTACGGCTCTGGCAGGCGCCGTCTGTAACCCTTTGTGAAACACTTTCTACACAATATTCGCTAATGCTCACGGGGCGAAATACGAAAAACCTATCGACCCGCAAAAAAACCTCGATTTACTCACTACGGCCGCGGTAGCCCCAAGCCAGCATGTATTGCTCGCGAGAACTGCCACGGGAAGAGTCCGGCTTGATCATCTGGACCTTGTCGAATTTCTGACGAGCGTCCTTCACGTAAGCATCAAACCCTTCGCCCTGAAACACCTTGATCACGAAATTACCACCCGGCTTGAGTATCCGAGCCGCCAGATCAAGAGCCAGCTCACATAGAAACATGGCTTTTGGCATGTCCACCTCAGGCGTACCACTCATATTGGGGGCCATATCGGAAATCACAAGGTCCACCTGCGAATTACCCACGGCTTCAAGGATCTGAGCGAGCACTTCGTCCTGGGTGAAGTCACCCTGGATGAAAGTCACGTCCGGAATGCTGTCCATTTCCAGGATGTCCGAGGCGATCAGACGCCCCTGACCACCGATCAGCCGACTAGTGACCTGCGACCAGCCGCCGGGCGCCGCACCCAGGTCGACAACGCTCATACCCGGACGGATCAGCTTGTATTTCTCCTGGACCTCCAGAAGCTTGTAACTCGCACGCGAGCGGTAACCATCCTTCTGCGCCTGCTTCACATATGGATCATTGACATGTCTTTTCAGCCAACCAAGGCTTGTCTTGGAACGCGCCATTGGGCACCTCGATGATAAGGGTCGTGATTAATTGGGCGGATCCACGAACCCTCGGGTAAAATGGCCGCCATTTTACAGAATCCAGACTAAAGGGTCAGATTATGCCGCTCACTCAAGAGCAGAAGAAACAGTACAAATCCATTGGCCACCATCTGAAACCAGTTTTGACTGTGGCTGACAACGGTTTGACTGAAGGTGTGTTAGCCGAACTTGAACGCGCTTTGGCGGATCACGAGCTGATTAAAATCAAGCTCAACATCCTCGATCGCGAGTCGCGCCTGGCGAACATTGCAGAACTGTGCAAGGTCGGCAAAGCGGACCTGGTTCAGGTCATCGGCAAGATGGCATTGATTTACCGCAAGAACTTCAGCGTCAACAAGCAGCTGTCGAACGTCCATCGCTTCAAGTGATGACAAGGGTCAAGGGTGTGCTTCGCGCACCCTGCCACTCCACCCAGGCACCGGTTGCAACACCAGCACCAGCCCGGAAAAGCCCAGAACAAGATAGCTGAACACCTGCCAACGCACGGCATCCGGCCAGCCGATACGCACCGCGACATACATCGCACACGCATACAGCGCCGTCATCAGCAGTTGACCGCGAATATCGCGCCATAGACTGGCAAGGCCCTCGGCCTGAACCAGCACCAAAGCCTGAAAAATCACACACGCTGCGGCGAACCCCACCATCAGCGCATCAAGCATGCCTGCGATTTCGTCGATCAGCAGCGGTGCCAGGCCAATTTTGCCCAGCACCGGCAGCAGACCGATGTGCAACAGCCACAGACCACCAACCCACAACATCTGAGTCAATTGCCAAAGCATGGCGCCCGCACGTAGCGGGCGCCTGCGCTTAGATGTGGCGAACTTCGACAATCTCATACTCGATAACGCCGCCAGGCGTTTTCACGGCAACCACATCACCCTCTTCCTTGGCAATCAAGGCGCGGGCCAATGGCGAGCCGACCGAAATCTTGCCGAGCTTGAAGTCAGCCTCATCCTCACCAACGATGTGGTAAGTGACGCTTTCATCTGTCTCGACGTTGGCGATTTCAACGGTGGTGCCGAAGATCACTTTGCCGGTGTGAGGAATGGTCGTGACATCAATGATCACCGCGTTTTGCATGCGGCCTTCGATGTCGCGGATCCGCGCCTCGACCATACCTTGCTGCTCGCGAGCAGCGTGGTATTCAGCGTTTTCTTTCAAGTCTCCCAACTCACGGGCCGTACCGATGTCCTGACTGAGCTTCGGACGGACGACCTTGGTCAGGTGAGCGTGTTCTTCTTCCAGGGCTTTAGCGCCCTTGACGGTCATTGGGTATTTGATCATGCCTTCAATCCTGCGTGTAGATCCTGCAAGCGGCGCACGGTCTTCTCGGGACCGAACTTCAGCGCTTCGCAGATAGCTTCGCCAGCAGCAATGGTAGTGGTGCAGTAAATCTTGTGCTGCAAGGCATTACGACGAATGGAGTACGAATCAGCGATCGATTGACGACCTTCGGTGGTGTTGATGATCAGGGTGACTTCGTCATTCTTGATCATGTCGACCACGTGTGGACGACCCTCGGTCACCTTGTTCACACGACGCACTTTCAGGCCTGCGGCTTCGATCAGCTTGGCAGTACCGGCAGTGGCGACCACTTCGAAGCCCAAGTTGATCAGATCACGGGCCACGCCTGCAACCAGTGGTTTGTCGTCATCACGCACGCTGATGAATGCGGTACCGCCGGTAGGCAGCACTTCGCTGGCGCCCATTTGGGCTTTGGCAAACGCTTCACCGAAAGTGTCGCCCACGCCCATCACTTCACCAGTGGACTTCATCTCTGGGCCCAGGATCGGGTCCACGCCAGGGAATTTGGCGAATGGGAACACCGCCTCTTTCACACTGTAGAAGTTCGGAATGATTTCTTTGGTGAAACCGATTTCCTTCAGGGTTTTACCGGCCATCACGCGAGCCGCGATCATTGCCAGGGAAACACCGATGCACTTCGACACGAACGGTACGGTACGGGAAGCGCGCGGGTTGACTTCGATGACGTAGATGTCTTCGCCTTGCAGCGCCAACTGGACGTTCATCAGGCCGACAACGCCCAGTTCCAGGGCCATTTTCTTGACCTGTTCGCGCATCTCGTCCTGGATGTGTGCAGGCAGCGAGTACGGCGGCAGGGAGCACGCGGAGTCACCGGAGTGAACGCCAGCCTGTTCGATGTGCTGCATGATCGCGCCGATTACCACGTCGGTACCGTCGCAGACTGCATCCACGTCCATTTCGATGGCGCAGTTGAGGAAGTGGTCGAGCAGCACCGGGCTGTCGTTGGACACTTTCACCGCATCACGCAGGTAGCGCTTGAGCTCTTCTTCTTCGTAAACGATTTCCATCGCACGGCCGCCCAGTACGTAGGACGGACGAACCACCAGCGGGTAACCGATCTTGCTGGCCGCACGAATCGCTTCGTCTTCGCTACGCACGGTGGCGTTTGGCGGCTGACGCAGGTTCAGGCGCTCGACCATTTGCTGGAAGCGCTCACGGTCTTCTGCACGGTCGATGGCATCAGGGCTGGTGCCGATGATCGGCACGCCAGCTTCTTCCAGGGCACGAGCCAGTTTCAGCGGGGTTTGGCCGCCGTACTGGACGATCACGCCTTTCGGCTTCTCGACGCGGACGATTTCCAGCACGTCTTCCAGGGTCACTGGTTCGAAGTACAGGCGATCGGAGGTGTCGTAGTCAGTGGAAACGGTTTCCGGGTTGCAGTTGACCATGATGGTCTCGTACCCGTCTTCGCGCAGGGCCAGTGCCGCGTGTACGCAGCAGTAGTCGAACTCGATACCTTGGCCGATACGGTTAGGACCGCCGCCGAGGATCATGATCTTGTCGCGGCCCGATGGCGCGGCTTCGCACTCTTCCTCGTAAGTCGAGTACATGTAGGCGGTGTCGGTGGCGAACTCGGCCGCGCAGGTGTCAACGCGTTTGTAGACCGGGAAAATCTCAAGCTTGTGACGGTGGCGACGCAGAGCCTTCTCGGTTACGCCCAGCAGCTTGGCCAGACGCATGTCGGAGAAGCCTTTGCGCTTGAGGCGGAACATCACGTCGCGGCCGATGCTGGCCAGACCCAGGGTCTTGACCTTCTCTTCTTCCTTGATCAGATCTTCGATCTGCACCAGGAACCACGGGTCGATCATGTTCATGCCGAAGATGTCTTCGACCGACAGACCGGCGCGGAACGCGTCAGCCACGTACCAGATACGCTCGGCACCCGGCACGGTCAGTTCGCGCTTGAGGATACTCATGCTTTCCGGATTGCTCAGGTCGAGCTTCTCGTCCAGACCGCAAACGCCCACTTCCAGACCGCGCAGGGCTTTCTGCAGGGATTCCTGGAAAGTCCGGCCGATGGCCATGACTTCACCCACCGACTTCATTTGAGTGGTCAGGCGTGCGTCGGCTTTCGGGAATTTCTCGAAGGCGAAGCGTGGCAGCTTGGTCACGACGTAGTCGATGGACGGCTCGAAGGATGCCGGAGTAGCACCGCCGGTGATTTCGTTCTGCAGTTCGTCCAGGGTGTAGCCGATCGCCAGCTTGGCAGCGATACGCGCAATCGGGAAACCAGTGGCTTTCGAAGCCAGTGCCGAAGAGCGGGATACACGCGGGTTCATCTCGATCACGACCATACGGCCAGTGTCCGGGCAGATGCCAAACTGAACGTTGGAGCCGCCGGTTTCCACGCCGATCTCACGCAGTACCGCCAACGAGGCGTTACGCATGATCTGGTATTCCTTGTCCGTCAGGGTTTGTGCCGGAGCAACAGTGATCGAGTCACCGGTGTGCACGCCCATCGGGTCAAAGTTTTCGATGGAGCAGACGATGATGCAGTTGTCCTTCTTATCGCGGACAACCTCCATCTCGTACTCTTTCCAGCCGATCAGCGATTCGTCGATCAGCAGCTCTTTGGTCGGCGACAAGTCCAGACCGCGGGCGCAGATTTCTTCGAACTCTTCACGGTTGTAAGCGATACCGCCACCGGTGCCGCCCATGGTGAAGGACGGACGGATGATGCACGGGAAGCCAAGCTTCTCGAGGACCACGTTGGCCTCTTCCATGCTGTGGGCGATACCCGAACGCGGGCAGTCCAGGCCGATGGATTTCATCGCCTTGTCGAAGCGCGAACGGTCTTCAGCCTTGTCGATGGTGTCAGCGTTGGCGCCGATCATCTCTACGCCGAACTTCTCCAGAACGCCTTCGCGCTCCAGATCCAGTGCGCAGTTCAGAGCGGTCTGGCCACCCATGGTCGGCAGCAGCGCGTCCGGACGCTCTTTCTCGATGATCTTGGCAACGGTCTGCCACTTGATCGGCTCGATATAGGTGGCGTCGGCCATGTCCGGGTCGGTCATGATGGTCGCTGGGTTGGAGTTCACCAGGATGACGCGGTAACCCTCCTCGCGCAGGGCTTTACAGGCCTGGGCGCCGGAGTAGTCGAATTCGCAGGCCTGGCCGATCACGATCGGGCCAGCGCCGAGAATCAGGATGCTTTTAATGTCTGTACGTTTTGGCATGGGTTTGTCACTCAAATCCGCAGGTCAGTCGGCAAGCCGTCTTGTTCAATCTTTGAAGACCTGAGGGGGCCACCGTGTGTCGGGACCGCCCTCAAGCTTTGCTACATCAAGGCGAGCGATCAGCGTCGCTTGGCCATTTCGTTGATGAAGCGATCAAACAGTGGTGCTACGTCGTTCGGGCCAGGGCTGGCTTCAGGGTGACCCTGGAAGCTGAAGGCGCTCTTGTCGGTACGCTCGATACCTTGCAGGGTGCCGTCGAACAGCGATTTGTGGATCGCGCGGACGTTGGCTGGCAGGGTCGCATCGTCTACCGCAAAACCGTGGTTCTGGCTGGTGATCATCACCACACCGGTATCCAGATCCTGGACCGGGTGGTTGGCACCGTGGTGGCCGTGACCCATTTTCAGGGTCTTGGCACCGGAGGCCAGGGCCAGCAGTTGGTGACCAAGGCAGATACCGAAGACCGGAATTTCGGTTTCCAGCACATCTTTGATCGCCTGGATCGCGTAGTCGCAAGGCTCCGGATCGCCAGGACCGTTGGACAGGAACACGCCGTCCGGCTTCAACGCCAGCGCTTCAGCAGCTGGCATCTGTGCCGGCACCACGGTCACGCGACAACCGCGCTCGACCAGCATGCGCAGGATGTTCAACTTGACGCCGTAGTCGTAGGCAACCACGTGGTACGGCAGCTCAGAGGCTTCGATGGTCGCGTGACTGTCGGTTTTCAAATCCCAGACAGTCGAGCGCCACTCGTACTTCTCTTTGGTGCTGACGACTTTCGCCAGGTCCATGCCTTTGAGGCCAGGAAAACCCTGAGCAGCGGCGATGGCGGCTTCTTCGGAAATGTTGTCCCCGGCCATGATGCAGCCGTTCTGCGCGCCTTTTTCACGCAGGATGCGCGTCAGGCGGCGAGTGTCGATACCAGCGATTGCCACAACGTTGTTGGCTTTCAGGTAGTCGGACAGAGACATCGTGTTACGCCAGTTGCTCGCAACCAGCGGCAGGTCACGGATGACCAAACCAGCGGACCAGACGCGGTCGGACTCGGCGTCTTCCGGCGTGGTGCCGGTGTTGCCGATGTGCGGGTAAGTCAGGGTAACAATCTGTTGGGCGTAGGAAGGATCGGTAAGGATTTCCTGATAGCCGGTCATGGCGGTGTTGAACACCACCTCACCAACGGTTTGACCGTCGGCTCCAATGGCTTCGCCGCGAAAAATGCTGCCATCAGCAAGGGCGAGTATGGCTGGCTTAGTCAAGAAGACCTCCCGTAAATAAAGCCTGAAAGGGCGATCGCAGGTTGTAAAAAAGCGGAGTGACGTATGGACACGTCACCCCGCTTCTTCACCGAATAATTCTGCGCGCTTTTAGTGGACACACTAAAGCTGTAGCTTACAGAAAAAGGCATTTTTGGTCTACCGCCAATGAGCCTTAAAGGCCGGGGAATGCGACAGGACGTCGCTTGGCGTAATAAAACCGGGCCCAAACACTGTGTTGGAACCCGGTTTCGGGTGCATCTTAACGCAGGTCGAGCACGTCTTGCATGTCATAAAGACCCGGCTCACGACCGTCCAGCCACAACGCAGCACGTACCGCGCCCTTGGCGAAGGTCATGCGACTGGAAGCTTTATGGGTGATCTCCAGCCGCTCCCCCTCACAGGCGAACAGCACCGTATGATCGCCGACCACATCACCACCGCGGACAGTCGCGAAGCCGATCGTTTCACGCTCTCGCACACCGGTGTGACCTTCACGACCATAGACCGCGACCTTTTGCAGATCACGGTCCAACGCATTGGCGATGACTTCACCCATGCGCAGAGCAGTACCTGAAGGTGCATCGATCTTGTGCCGATGATGAGCCTCGATGATCTCGATATCCGCGTCATCACCCAGCACACGAGCAGCCATGTCGAGCAGCTTCAGCGACAGGTTTACACCGACACTGAAATTGGCTGCGAACACGATCGGAATATCCTTGCCGGCCTCGGCCAGCAGCTGCTTCTGCGCAGCGTCCAACCCTGTCGTGCCGATCACCATGGCCTTGCCCGCCTTACGGCAGAACGCCAGGTTTTTCAGCATGACTTCCGGGAGCGTGAAATCGATCAGCACGTCGAACTCATCAGCCACCGCGTCCAGATTGCCGGACAGTGGAACACCGATACGCCCCAGCGAGGCCAGCTCACCAGCATCCACGCCAATCAGCGTGCTACCGGGGCGCACGATGGCTGCCGTCAGCCCGGTCAGCGGCGCACGCTGCTGCACCGCCTCGACCAGAATCTTGCCCATGCGCCCGGCAGCGCCCATCACAGCTATACGTCGCATGCCGACTCCTTACAAATCGCCGAAGAAGCGCTTCACGCCTTCGAACCAACCGGTGGTTTTAGGCGAATGGCTGTTGTCATCTGCCAGCGAGCTACGGAACTCTTCCAGCAGTTCACGCTGACGACGCCCCAGATTGACAGGGGTTTCGACCGCCACTCGGCACATCAAGTCACCAGCACCGCCGCCACGCACTGGCGCAACGCCCTTGCCGCGAACACGGAACTGCTTGCCGGTCTGAGTCCCTTCAGGGATTTTCAGTTTGACTCGACCATCAAGGGTCGGAATCTCCAGCTCGCCACCCAGCGCAGCATCAACAAAGCTGATTGGCACTTCACAGAACAGGTGCTTGCCGTCGCGCTGGAAGATCGCGTGCTCACGCACGTTGATCACCACGTACAGGTCGCCAGTCGGACCACCCTGAGCACCCGCCTCGCCTTCGCCGGACAGACGAATGCGGTCACCGGTATCGACACCGGCCGGCACTTTCACCGAGAGGGTCTTGTACTCTTCGACACGACCTTGACCGTCGCACGAGTCGCACGGATCGGAAATGATCTTGCCCTGACCATGGCAGCGCGGGCACGTCTGCTGTACCGAGAAAAAGCCCTGCTGCATACGGACTTGACCGATACCGCCACACGTTGGGCAAGTGATCGGCGAGGAGCCTTTCTTGGCACCCGAACCGTCGCACGGCTTGCAGTTGACCAATGTCGGAACACGGATATTCACGGTCGTACCGCGCACCGCTTCTTCCAGATTCAGTTCCAGGGTGTAACGCAGGTCGCTGCCGCGCTGAGCGCCGCCACGAGAACCGCCGCGACCGCCGCCGAAGAAGTCACTGAAGACATCACCAAAGATGTCGGAGAAGTTCTGACCGCCAAACCCGGCACCGCCGCCGCCCATGCTTGGGTCGACACCGGCATGACCGTACTGGTCGTACGCCGCGCGCTTGCTGGAATCGGACAGTACCTCGTAGGCCTCGTTGGCCTCCTTGAACATATCTTCCGACGCTTTGTCATCGGGATTACGGTCCGGGTGGTGCTTCATCGCCAGGCGACGGTAGGCCTTTTTCAGGTCTGCTTCGCTTGAGCCACGCTCAACACCCAATACTTCGTAATAGTCACGCTTTGCCATAAGTCTTTGCACTCTTAAGGACGTTCGGCAAACCTCTCCTGAGCCTTGCCAAACTCGTTGAGCCCCAATACAGGCCCGGACCCAACTCACGTCAATTCAACGATCCTGGTCTTTGATTCGATGCGGTACTTTCGGCTCGAAAAGCAGGAGCATTCCCGGCCATACCGCCAACACACGAGCGTTGTCGCATGCTGTAAAAATTCGCTAACTCCAGACACGCCAACGCGGGAGCAAGCCCCCGCGCGGCGACATCCTACCAGTCACTGCCTGAAGGCAGTCAACCGGCCGACCAACAACTTACTTGTGGTCTTTGACTTCTTCGAACTCAGCGTCGACGACGTCGTCAGCCTTCTCAGCCGATTCGCCTTGCGGTGCAGCACCTTCAGCAGGTTGAGCCTGCTCGGCGTACATCTTCTGCGCTACTGGAGCGGAGACTTTCGACAGCTCTTCAACCTTGGCTTCGATCGCAGCCTTGTCGTCGCCTTTGACAGCGGCTTCCAGCGCAACAACAGCAGCTTCGATTGCAGTCTTCTCTTCAGCAGTCACTTTATCGCCAGCGTCTGCGACCATTTTGCGAGTCGAGTGAACCAGCGCATCGCCCTGGTTGCGAGCGGTTGCCAGCTCTTCGAACTGGCGATCTGCGTCGACGTTGGCTTCAGCATCGCGAATCATCTGCTGAATCTCTTCCTCGGACAGACCGGAGTTGGCCTTGATCACGATCGACTGAGTCTTGCCGGTAGCCTTGTCTTTGGCGCCTACGTGCAGAATGCCGTTGGCGTCGATGTCGAAGGTCACTTCAATTTGTGGCACGCCACGTGGTGCTGGTGGAATCTCGGCCAGGTCGAACTTGCCCAAAGACTTGTTCTGAGCGGCTTGCTTACGCTCACCTTGCAGCACGTGAATAGTCACAGCGCCCTGGTTGTCGTCGGCAGTCGAGAACACTTGCGATTTCTTGGTAGGAATCGTGGTGTTTTTCTCGATCAGCGCAGTCATCACGCCGCCCATGGTTTCGATGCCCAGAGTCAGCGGGCTAACGTCCAGCAGCAGAACGTCTTTCACGTCACCGGCCAATACTGCGCCCTGGATAGCAGCACCCATGGCAACCGCTTCGTCCGGGTTCACGTCTTTACGTGCTTCTTTACCGAAGAACTCGGTCACCAGCTTCTGAACCAGTGGCATACGGGTCTGGCCGCCGACCAGGATCACGTCGTTGATGGCGCCAATGTCGATGCCAGAGTCTTTCAGAGCGATGCGGCAAGGTTCGATGGTGCGTTGAACCAGGTCTTCTACCAGCGCTTCGAGCTTGGCGCGGGAGATTTTCACGTTCAAGTGCTTAGGACCGGTGGCATCCGCAGTGATGTACGGCAGGTTCACATCGGTCGAATTGCTCGAAGACAGTTCGATCTTGGCTTTTTCAGCGGCTTCTTTCAGGCGCTGCATGGCCAGCGGGTCACCTTTAAGGTTCATGCCGCTTTCTTTCTTGAATTCGTCAACGAGGTAGTCGATCAGACGAATGTCAAAGTCTTCACCGCCCAGGAACGTGTCACCGTTGGTGGCCAGTACTTCGAACTGGTGCTCACCATCGACTTCAGCGATTTCGATCACGGAAACGTCGAAAGTACCGCCGCCCAAGTCGTAAACGATCACGGTGTGATCGCCCTTCGCCTTGTCCATACCGTAAGCCAGAGCGGCTGCGGTTGGTTCGTTGATGATACGTTTTACATCCAGGCCCGCGATGCGGCCGGCGTCTTTGGTGGCTTGACGCTGGCTGTCGTTGAAGTAGGCCGGAACGGTGATCACCGCCTCGGTCACTGGCTCGCCGAGGTAGTCTTCGGCGGTCTTCTTCATTTTCTTCAGAATTTCAGCCGAGATTTGTGGCGGCGACATTTTCTGGCCGTTCACTTCAACCCACGCATCACCGTTGTCAGCCTTGGCGATTTTGTACGGGACCATCTTGATGTCTTTCTGTACGACTTCTTCGTCGAACTTACGACCGATCAAACGCTTCACCGCATACAGGGTGTTGTGCGGATTGGTCACAGCCTGACGCTTGGCCGATTGACCAACGAGGATTTCACCGTCGTTGGCGTAAGCGATGATCGACGGCGTGGTACGCGTGCCTTCAGCGTTTTCAATAACTTTGGCTACGCCGTTTTCAAGCACGGAGACGCAGGAGTTGGTAGTCCCCAGGTCGATACCGATAATTTTGCCCATGTTCACTCTCCCGAAACTTTGGATTTGGTTGCCGCAGCAGTGGTGGCTAACTGCGGTAGCACTTAAACGCTTGACTTCTAAATGGGGGCCTTGCGGCTAATTTCAAGCCTGCTCGTCAATCGAAGGCGAAACCGGCGCCGGGGCCTTGCTGACCACGACCATGGCCGGGCGCAGCAGGCGGCCGTTGAGCTGATAGCCCTTCTGGAACACCTTGAGCACGCTGTTCGGCTCGACGTCGGCGCTTTCCTGCATGGCCATTGCCTGATGCTGAACGGCGTTGAACGGTTCGCCATGCGGATCGATCGCTTCCAGCTGATAACGCTTCAGGGTGTCCTGGAACATTTTCAGGGTCAGCTCGATGCCTTCGCGCATTGGACGAATGCTTTCGTCATCCGGGCTGGACAACTCCAGACCACGCTCCAGGCTGTCGATGATCGGCAACAAGTCACCGGCGAATTTCTCCAGTGCGAACTTGTGAGCCTTTTCTACATCCTGCTCGGCGCGACGGCGGACGTTCTGCAGATCAGCCGCTACACGCAAAGCCTGATCATGAGCGCCAGCCAATTGCTCTTCGAGCACTTGAACACGAGCCGCCAGTTCATCACCCGAATCCTGGGCAGCCTGATCGGCGTCTAGATTTTGCGTATCCACTGTCTGTTCGTCAGCCATAGATTTCTCCTTTCAATATCGTCCGCGAGCTCAACTCACGCTTCTGCCCAGCTATATGGGGCCGCAAAATTCAGCTTCAAGGGGCGCTGATTTATTAACCCTACAAAAAACAGCTGCATTGTCATTCCCGGGCGCACTAAGGATTTCGTCGGATCAAGCAAATCGAGCTAAGGGAGGGCATTGTCAGCCGGAAACAAAACACTGTATAAATAACCAGACCTAAAGCCTGGGAGCGGCCTTTATGCTGGTGCACCTGTCCGTACATAACTACGCCATCGTTGAACATCTCGATCTCGAACTCGATCGCGGGATGAGCGTGATCACTGGGGAAACCGGCGCCGGCAAGTCGATCATGCTCGACGCCCTCGGCCTGACCCTGGGCGATCGCGCCGACAGCGGCGTGGTCCGTCCCGGCGCCGACAAGGCCGATATCCTGGCAACCTTCGATCTGGTCGAAATTCCAGAAGCCAGTGCCTGGCTGGCCGAGCGTGACCTGGAGAGCGACGGCCCGTGCATCCTGCGCCGGGTGATCACCGCCGAAGGGCGCTCGCGTGGCTACATCAACGGCACGCCCTGCCCCCTCAGCGATCTCAAAGCCCTGGGCGAGCTACTGATCGATATCCACAGCCAGCATGAACATCAATCCCTGCTCAAGACCGACACGCACCGCCGGCTGCTCGACGAGTACGCCGGTGCGACGGACCTTGCCCGTCAGGTACACCTGGCCGCCCAACGCTGGCGCCAGACCCGTCAGGAGCTGGAACGCCTTTCCAATTCTGGCGACGAGCAGCGCGCTCGCCATCAATTGCTCAGCTATCAACTCGAAGAGCTGGAAAACCTCGGCCTCGGCGAAAACGAGCTGGAGCAGCTGGAACAGGAACACAAGAACCTGACCAACGCCGAAACCCTGCTGGGCATTTGCCGGCAGGTGGTCGAGCAATGCAGCGAAAGTGATTCCGGGAATGTACTAAACGCCCTCACCGCCAGCCTCAATCGCCTTTCGAGCGTCAACAACTCGATTGGGGCCCTGGGTGAAGCCAGCAGCCTGCTGACCAGCGCACAGATCCAGGTCGAAGAAGCCGTGGGAGAACTGAACCGCTTCCTTGATAACTTCGATGCCGATCCAGCGCGTCTTCAGTACCTGGAGGAGCGCCTTGATGCGATCTATACCATGGCGCGCAAACACCGCATCCAGCCGACCGAAGTGGCCGAGATGCAGCAGCGCTTGCTGGATGAAATCGAAACCCTGAACGCCAACGACGAATCCATCGAGCGATTGAGCGATGAACTGGCCTCCTATGCCCGTCATTATCAAGAGAAGGCTCGTGAGCTGAGCGATTTGCGCCATCAGGCGTCGAACAGCCTGGCCAGCGCCGTGGAGCAGGAAATCCAGCGACTGGGCATGCCCGGCGGTCGTTTCACCATCGAACTGCGCCCCAACGGCAGCGATGAACTCCTGCCGAATGGACTTGAGCAGGTAGAACTGCTCGTGAGCGCCAACCCAGGGCAACCGCTGAAAGCCCTGGCAAAAGTGGCATCCGGCGGCGAACTGTCACGGATCAGCCTGGCGATTCAAGTGATCACCGCTCAGACCTCCCGCGTACCGACCCTGGTGTTCGACGAAGTGGACGTGGGCATCGGCGGCCCGACTGCCGAAATCGTAGGCCAATTGCTGCGTCGACTTGGGGAGCGCGGGCAGGTATTGACGGTAACTCACTTGCCGCAAGTAGCAGCGCAGGGACATCAACATCTATTCGCACACAAAGTGCGCGGCGAAGATGCCACTCACACAGCCGTCTCCAAGCTGAGCAAGAACGATCGTGTCGAAGAAGTGGCGCGGATGCTGGGAGGCATTGACCTCACCAAGGAATCTCTGGCTCACGCAAAAAAAATGGTCGTTACTGCAAAAATTTGAGATCGGCAGAAAGCACGAAGGCGACCCTGGGGTCGCCTTCGCTCGTTTCGCGAACCTTAAGTTCGCGCGACATGCTTACTTTTTCTTGCGTACGTACAGCACAAGGTTGTGATCAACCATCTCGAAGCCATACTTGTCGACGATTGCCTTCTGCAGTCGCTCGATTTCTTCGTCGAAGAATTCGATCACTTCACTGGTCTCGACGTTGACCATGTGGTCGTGATGCTTGCCGTCGTCCAGCTCGAAGACCGCATGGCCCCCGTCGAAGTTGTGCCGCACCACAAGGCCAGCTGCCTCGAACTGGGTCAGGACACGGTAAACCGTGGCCAGACCGACGTCCTCACCAGCCTCCATCAGCGCCTTGTAGACATCCTCGGCACTCATGTGGCGTTGCTCGGCGGAATCGAGCATTTGCAGAATTTTGACCCGTGGAAGGGTCACTTTGAGGCCGGCTTTGCGTAGTTCGCTATTTTCAACCATGGTCAGCTTTCTCGCGATGCTGCTTCGCAGCTTCTCTTAATGCGGGTATGATCGGCGTTTACGTTGTCCCAGCCAAGATAGTGGAAGTCGCCCACCGATGCAAAACACCAAGCTCTTGCTAACCAGTTTCACCTTTGTGGGACTGCTCGCACTCGCCGGTTGTTCATTCCCCGGGGTTTACAAAATCGACATCCAGCAGGGCAATGTCGTCACGCAGGACATGATAGACCAGTTACGCCCGGGAATGACCCGCAAGCAAGTACGGTTTATCATGGGCAACCCTCTGTTGACCGACACGTTCCATGCCGATCGCTGGGATTATCTGTACAGCCTGCAACCGGGTGGCGGCGAACGCCAACAGGAACGCATTAGCGTTATCTTCAACCCAAATGACCAGCTTGTCAGCCTCTCTGGTGATTTCATGCCAGGCGTGAGCCGCGACGAAGCCATTCTCGGCAAGGACAGCGGCACCACAGTTGCTGCGCCAGCAGAAAACGCCGAGAAACCGAAACCAGAAAAACCGGTCAAGCCAGGTTCGTTGCTGGACCAGATCCAGAAGGACGTCGACGGTGTAGAAACCGTTCCAGTCCCGACTCCAGAACCTCTGGAAACCTCGCCGCAATAATTTGCGACGCAATAAAAAACCCGGCATGTCCGGGTTTTTTATTGTCCAGCATTTGAGCGAATCACTGATTCCGGTTTTTGGCCTCAGCAGCCTTGGCTGCGCGCAACCGACGAACTTCTTTCGGATCAGCCAGCAATGGTCGGTATATCTCGATGCGATCTCCAGCCTGGACAGGATGCTTGTCCGGATCAGCGATCACTTTACCGAAGATCCCCACCGGGCAACTGGCCAGATCCAGCTCGGAAAACGACTCGCCGATGCCTGACTTCAGCAAAGCCGCCCGCACTGTCGCTCCGGCGGGAACCGTCACCGAGAGAAGCACCTGCCGATCAATGGCGGCATACACCACCTCAACGTCGATCACGGCCTCAACCATGCATCTGCTTGGCGCGCTGGCAGAAAGCATCCACCAGCGTATTGGCCGCCTGATTGAACAACGGCCCCAGGGTCGCGCGGACAATCGGCCCGGCGTAATCGAACGACAGGTCCAGACTGATCTTGCAGGCTTTCTCGCCCAACGGTTTGAACACCCAGACGCCATGCAGTTGATTGAACGGGCCTTCCTCGAGGTTCATCTCGATCGAATGCCCAGGCACCAGCGTGTTGCGCGTTACGAAATGCTGGCTGAGACCGCCCTTGGCCACACCGACACTAGCGCGCATATGCTCAGGAGAACTCTCCAGGACTTCGGCCGATGAGCACCACGGCAGAAACTCCGGGTAACGCGCCACGTCGTTGACCAGGTCATACAGCGCTTGTGCCGGATACGGCAGCAGGGCCGAACGTTGAATGTGTGTCGTCATGTCAGCGTCACTTCCACAGCTGGGCGGCAAACACTACGAGAATGCCGATGGGCGCCACATAGCGCATCAAGAACAGGGACAGGGCGAACAATACGGGGTTGCGGATCGACAGCTCGTCGCGTACCGCTTCACGCCCCATCACCCAGCCTGCAAACACCACGAAACACAAACCACCGAGTGGCAACATGATCCGCGAGGTGAAGAAATCGATCACACCAAAGAAGTCCAGGCCACCGGCCGCACCCCATTGATAGAGGTGGAACATTCCGTCTTCGTTCACGAAAAATTTGGCTTCCTTCCAGATATTGAAGGAAAACACCGTGCCCAGACCGACAAACCAGCAGATAAATGCCAGCCAAAAGGTCACCCAGGCGCGGCTGACTTTCGTGCGCTCAACCAGGTAAGCCACCATCGGCTCAAGCAAGGAAATCGCCGAGCTCCAGGCTGCAATCGCTACGAGCACGAAGAACACTACGCCCATCAACTGGCCAAACGCTACGTTACCAAAGGCAAATGGCAGGCTTACGAACATCAGGCCAGGGCCTTCGCTCGGGTTCAGGCCCGCGGCGAACACGATCGGAAACAATGCCAGACCCGCTACCAGGGAAACGAAGGTATCGAGCAGCGCCACGCCGACGATGGTGCCTGAAATCGATGAATTCTTCGGCATATAGGCGCCGTAGATCATGATCGAGCCGACGCCCACGCTCAGGGAAAAAAACGCGTGCCCCATGGCGGGCAGCAAGCCGTCGAGTACTTTTTCCGGGTGGAAGTCGAACATGAAATGCACGCCTTCCATGAAATGGCCGGTGGTCATGCTGTAGCCCAGCAGAACAATCACCATCACGAACAGCAGCGGCATCATGATCCGCAGGCTGCGCTCCAGGCCCGCGACCACGCCCTTGGCGATGACCACCGCCGACAGCAGCATGAAAATCGTGTGCCAAAGTGTCAGGCGCCATGGGTCGGAGATAACGTTGCCAAAGTACGCGCCGACCTGATCAGCCGTCACTCCCTGGAAGTCGCCACGGCCCATGTCGATGATGTAATCCAGCGACCAGCCGCCGACCACACTATAGAAAGACAAGATCAGCAACGCCGTGATCATCCCGGCGAATGCGCCCCAGGACCATTTACCCGAATGCCCGGCTTCCAGCGCCAATACCTTCAGGGCGTTGGCCGGGCTCTGCCGTGCACGGCGGCCGATCAGGGTTTCGGCCAGCATGACCGGCACACCGATCAGCGCGATACAGGCCAGGAACATCAGCACGAAGGCGCCGCCGCCGTAGACGCCGACCATGTACGGGAATTTCCAGATACTACCCAGGCCCACGGCCGAACCGGTCGCGGCGAGTATGAAGACCCAGCGGCTAGCCCAACTGCCGTGGACAGAAACCTTGTCTGTCGACATCGTTATCACGCCCAAGCGTTCAAAAAAGAGGCCGCATTGTCCGGGATTCAATCAACCTGCTCAAGCACGTAGCGATACCGTAGCCGACTCGCGTGCAACTCCCTATAATGCCGCCCCTATGGCTAAACAGAAGAAACACCCAACAGGGACCATCGCGCAAAACAAAAAGGCGCGACACGATTACTTCATCGAGCACAAGTTCGAGGCTGGTCTGGTCCTGGCCGGCTGGGAAGTAAAAAGTCTGCGGGCAAGCAAGCTGCAACTGGTTGACAGTTACGTACTGCTCAAGGATGGCGAAGCCTGGTTGCTCGGTAGCCACATTACGCCGCTGATGACCGCCAGCACCCACGTCATCGCTGATCCGACCCGCACCCGAAAATTGCTGCTCAACCGGCGCGAGCTGGAGAAGCTGGCCACGGCCGTTCAGCAAAAAGGCTATGCCTGCGTGTGCCTGTCCTGGTACTGGAGCAAGCACATGGTCAAGTGCGAGATCGCTCTGGGCAAGGGCAAGAAGGAATACGACAAGCGTGATACCGAACGTGAACGCGACGCCGGTCGCGAGTTGCAGCGTGCGGTGCGCAACAAGGGCAAGGAAGATTAATCTTTCGGCCTGAGTGTGGCGAGGGAGCTTGCTCCCGCTGGGGTGCGAAGCAGCCCTCGCTTGTAGACTGCCGGCGACTGCTGCGCAGTCGAGCGGGACGGTGCGGCGATCCGACAAGCTCCCTCGCCACAGTCATCTCTACATTCCTTTGCGCCGCTCCGCCCGAGCCATGCGCTGTACTTCCTGACGCACTTCTTCCAGCACTTCCTGCACATACAAAATGTGTCGACTGGAGACTTCCCGCGCCTGCTCGGCCCTTCCTTCAATGATCGCCAGGTACAACTCCCGGTGCTGCGTGATAAGCATGTCGCGGGTTTCCGTACGCTGCTTGTACATACCGCCGATGTTAGTCACCACGTTACGCTTGAGCAGATCGAACAACCCGCGAATGGTGTGCAGCAACACCGCGTTGTGACTGGCCTCAGCAATCGCCAGATGGAATTTCGCATCCGCCGCCCCCTCTTCCGCCCGACTTACCTCGTCGTGACGCGTATAGCAGTCCTGCAATTCGTTGAAGGCCGCGGTCAATCGCTCGCGATCAACGTCCGTAGCACGCATGGCGGCGTAATAGGCGCAGGAGGCCTCCAGGGTGTGACGAAACTCCAGCAGATCGCGCTGCGCTTCAGGGTTGCTTTCCAGCAGATGCAGCAGCGGATCGCTGAAGGTTGACCCCAGCGACTCCACCACATAATTGCCGCCACCCTGACGACTGACCAGCAAGCCCTTGGCCGCCAGTTTCTGAATCGCTTCGCGCAACGAAGGGCGTGACACGCCGAACTGCTCGGCCAACGCACGTTCGGCCGGCAAGCGCTCACCCGCCTTCAGCGTGCCCTCGAGAATCATCCCCTCGAGCTGCTCGACAATATCGTCAGACAAACGGCGCTGACGAATCTGATCAAACCCCATAACTCATTTCTCCACGACCCCGACGGCTCGCCGGGGTCTCTATTCTGGCCTATCAGGGCTGTGTCAGCACCTGCCAGACGGCATTTGGTCGAGCGGACCAGATGACTTCTGCACCGCGTATTCGACAAAAGTTTTAGGGCGGCAAATTGACACGCCGCCTACAAGGCTTTTACCCTAGCCAACAGCGATTGTAAATTGGTATTACCAATTATCCAAGAACGCTGACCAGTGCCTGACCAACAACAATTAGGGGCCACCCCATATGCAAACCTGGCAACAGCTCTATTCTCCGCTCGGCAGTCTCGGCGTGTCCGCGCTAGCGGCCGTTATCCCCATCGTGTTTTTCTTCCTGGCATTGGCCGTGTTCCGACTCAAAGGACATGTGGCCGGCAGCATCACGCTGGCCTTGTCCATTGCCGTGGCGATCTTCGCCTTCCAGATGCCGGTCGACATGGCTTTCGCCGCCGCCGGCTATGGCTTCGCCTACGGCCTGTGGCCGATTGCCTGGATCATCGTGGCGGCGGTATTCCTCTACAAATTGACGGTCAAGAGTGGTCAGTTCGAAGTGATCCGCAGCTCGGTACTGTCGATCACCGACGACCAGCGCCTGCAAGTGCTGCTGATCGGCTTCTGCTTCGGCGCCTTCCTGGAAGGTGCCGCCGGTTTCGGTGCGCCGGTCGCGATTACCGCCGCACTGTTGGTAGGACTGGGCTTCAACCCGTTGTACGCCGCGGGCCTGTGCCTGATCGCCAACACCGCGCCGGTTGCCTTCGGCGCCCTGGGGATTCCGATCATCGTTGCCGGGCAAGTCACCGGTATCGACGCGTTCAAGATTGGCGCCATGGCCGGTCGGCAACTGCCATTGTTGTCGGTGTTCGTGCCGTTCTGGCTGGTGTTCATGATGGATGGCCTGCGCGGCGTGCGGGAAACCTGGCCTGCCGCACTGGTGGCCGGTTTGAGCTTTGCCGTCACCCAATACTTCACTTCGAACTTCATTGGCCCGGAGCTGCCGGACATCACCTCGGCGCTGGTCAGCCTGATTTCTCTAACCCTGTTCCTGAAAGTCTGGCAGCCAAAACGCGCCGCAGGCGCACACATCGTCGGTGCCGTCTCGGCTTCCGTGGTGTCCAGCGCCGGCGGTTTCGGTCAGCCGCGCAGCACCGTGGCTTCGCCCTACAGCCTCGGTGAAATTCTCAAAGCCTGGTCACCATTTCTGATCCTCACCGTGCTGGTCACTATCTGGACTTTGAAACCGTTCAAGGCGATGTTTGCCGCTGGCGGGTCAATGTACAGCTGGGTGTTCAACTTCGCGATCCCGCACCTGGACCAAATGGTGATCAAGGTTGCACCGATCGTGTCTGCCCCGACCGCTATTCCGGCGGTGTTCAAACTCGACCCGATTTCCGCGACCGGCACGGCGATTTTCTTCTCCGCGCTGATCTCGATGCTGGTACTGAAGATCAATGTCAAAACTGGTCTGACCACTTTGAAAGAGACCTTCTACGAGCTGCGCTGGCCGATTCTGTCCATCGGCATGGTGCTCGCCTTTGCCTTCGTCACTAACTACTCGGGCATGTCCTCGACCATGGCGCTGGTTCTGGCAGGCACCGGTGCAGCCTTCCCGTTCTTCTCGCCGTTCCTCGGCTGGCTGGGTGTGTTCCTGACCGGTTCCGATACCTCGTCCAACGCACTGTTCAGTTCGCTGCAAGCGACCACTGCGCACCAGATCGGCGTCAACGATGTGTTGCTGGTTGCGGCGAACACCAGCGGTGGCGTGACCGGCAAGATGATCTCGCCACAATCGATCGCCGTCGCCTGCGCCGCGACTGGTCTGGTAGGCAAGGAATCGGATCTGTTCCGTTTCACCCTCAAGCACAGCCTATTCTTTGCAACGATCGTCGGCCTGATCACGCTGGCTCAGGCCTACTGGTTCACCGGCATGCTGGTGCACTAAGTACTACACGATAAAAAGCAAAAACCGACGCCGGACCACGACTCCGGCGTCAGCTATTCACAACCCGGTCTGTAAGGCTGCTGAAAGCTTGCCTCTCTATATTCAGCAGCCTTAACAGACGGATAACCGGGACCACCCGGAGACACGCCTGATGAGCGAGCTTTTTTACAACGCTGTGCCGAATGCGACCCGCGTCGCCCCGCCACTGCCCGAGCCTCGGCAATACCCCAGCGAGAAACCGTCACGGGTCTACCTGTTCGGAACTTGCGTGGTGGATTTGTTCTACCCGGAAGCCGGGATGGACGCGATTCACTTGCTGGAACGCGAAGGCATTCGTGTCGAGTATCCGCAGGGGCAAAGCTGCTGCGGGCAACCGGCCTACACCTCGGGTTACACCGATCAGGCGAGGACCGTGGCACGCTCGCAACTGGCACTGTTTGCCGGGGACTATCCGGTGGTGGTGCCGTCGGGATCGTGTGCCGGGATGTTGCGCGAACATTACGCCGACTTGTTCAAGGACGAGCCGGAAACCTTGAAACAGGTTCAGGCGCTGGCTGCCCGGACTTATGAACTGGCCGAGTTTCTGTTGTTTGTCTGCAAGGTGCAGCTCAAGGACAGTGGCGAGCCAGTCAAAGTGGCGTTGCACACGTCGTGCTCGGCACGCCGTGAGATGAACACCCACTTGCATGGCCGCGAGTTGTTGGCGCAGCTCCGTAACGTGGAGCGAGTCGACCACAACCATGAAAGTGAATGCTGTGGCTTCGGTGGGACTTTCAGCGTCCGTATGCCAGACATTTCCGGCGCGATGGTGGCTGACAAGACCCGGTCGTTGAAGGAATCCGGCGCGCACAAGGTACTGAGTGCCGACTGCGGTTGCCTGATGAACATCAACGGCTCGCTGGAGAAACAGAAGGAAGCATTGCGCGGCCAACACCTGGCCAGCTTCCTTTGGCAGCGAACCGGAGGTGTTCTATGAACGCTTCCGCGATTATTCCTACGGTTGCCGTGGAAGAAGATTTTCGCACCCGGGCTCACAAGGCGTTGGGTGACAAGCAACTGCGAAATAACTTTCGCACGGCGATGGATTCGCTGATGACAAAACGGGCAGCGTCCTTCAGCGATGCCCACGAAAGAGAACATTTGCGAGTGCTGGGCAATGCTGTCCGCGCCCGTGCGTTATCCAAGTTGCCCGACCTGCTCGAACAGCTTGAACAGAACCTGACCCGCAACGGTGTGACAGTGCACTGGGCGGAAACGGTGGACGAGGCCAATGGCATCGTCTTATCGATCATCCGCGCTCACGAGGGGCGGCAAGTGATCAAGGGCAAATCGATGGTCAGCGAAGAGATGGAAATGAATCATTTCCTCGCTGAACAGGGCATTGAATGCCTGGAATCGGACATGGGCGAGTACATCGTCCAGCTCGACCACGAGAAGCCTTCACACATTATTATGCCGGCGATCCACAAGAATGCCGGTCAGGTCGCGTCCTTGTTCCACGACAAACTTGGCGTGGAATACACCAAGGACGTTGACCAACTCATTCAGATCGGTCGCAAAGTCTTGCGGCAGAAATTCTTCGAAGCGGACATCGGCGTCTCCGGCGTCAACTTCGCCGTGGCCGAAACAGGCACCTTGCTGTTGGTGGAAAACGAAGGCAACGGACGCATGACCACCACGGTGCCACCGGTACACATCGCCGTCACCGGCATCGAAAAAGTCGTGGAAAACCTGCGCGATGTGGTGCCGCTGCTGTCACTGCTGACCCGTTCAGCCCTCGGCCAGCCGATCACCACCTACGTCAACATGATCTCCGGCCCGCGCAAGGAGCATGAACTCGACGGCCCTCAGGAAGTGCACCTGGTATTGCTCGACAACGGTCGCAGCCAGGCCTTCGCCGACAGCGAATTACGCCAGACCCTGAACTGCATCCGCTGCGGCGCCTGTATGAATCATTGCCCGGTCTACACCCGAATTGGCGGCCACGCCTATGGGGAGGTTTACCCTGGGCCTATCGGAAAAATCATCACCCCGCACATGGTCGGCCTGGCGAAAGTCCCGGACCACCCGAGCGCCTCGTCGCTGTGTGGCGCCTGCGGTGAAGTCTGTCCGGTAAAAATTCCGATTCCGGCACTGCTGCGTCGCCTGCGAGAGGAGAACGTCAAAGCCCCGGACAGCCCTCATCAAGTGATGCGCGGCCAGGGCAGCAAGTACTCGCGCAAAGAGCGGTTTATCTGGAATGCCTGGGCGAAGCTCAACAGTTCACCCACGCTTTATCGACTGTTCGGCTTCTTCGCCACTCGCTTGCGCACGCTGGCACCGAGCAATGTCGGCCCGTGGACGCAAAACCACAGCGCACCGAAACCCGCCGCCCGCTCACTGCATGACATGGCCCGCGAGCATCTGGCCAAACAGGGAGATCGCTGATGAGCGCCAAGCAAAATATCCTCGCCAAACTGCGTAAAAGTCTGACGGGCACCACGCCGGTGCCTGACGATTTTGACGTCGAACTGGTGACAGCGCCCTACACATACACCGCCGAGCAACGCATCCCACAGCTGCGCAAACTGATGGAAGTGGTGCACACCGAAATCCATCTGACGTCCGGTGAAGGTTGGCCTTCGTTGCTTGCTCAGTTGTTGCGGGACCGCCAGTTGCCGAGTCTGTTGATCGCACCGACTACACCTCACGGTCAACGTGTCACTCAGCACTGGGCGAAAAATCCTGATCTGCCAACGCTCAAGTCCTACGACCGTCCGGTTGAAGAATGGAAGACCGAATTGTTCAACGACACGCCGGCCAGCCTGACCGGCACCCTCGGTGCAATCGCCGCCACAGGTAGTCTGATTCTCTGGCCGACGCGGGAAGAACCGCGACTGATGAGCCTGGTGCCGCCAGTGCATTTCGCCCTGCTCAAGGCCAGTGAAATCCGCGACAACTTCTATCAAGTGCAGCAGGAATTCGAGTGGGCCCAAGGCATGCCGACCAACGCCCTGCTGGTGTCCGGCCCGTCGAAAACCGCCGACATCGAGCAAGTTCTGGCCTACGGCGCTCACGGTCCGAAAGACCTCGTGGTCATGATCCTGGAGGACCAATGAATCTACCGGCGGCTTTCCTGCGAGATGCGCAGCAACTGATTCCCCAGGAGCGACGTTTCGACGATCCGCTGTCGACCCTGGCCTTCGGCACCGACGCCAGTTTCTACCGGCTGATTCCGAAACTGGTGATTCGTGTCGAGTCCGAAGATGAGGTCGTCGCGCTGCTTAAACTGGCGCAACGGGATCGGGTCCCGGTAACCTTCCGCGCCGCCGGCACCAGCCTGTCCGGACAGGCCATCAGCGATTCGGTGTTGATCGTCCTGGGGGATAACTGGAACGGTCGCGAGATTCGCGGGCAAGGTACGCAAATCCGTCTGCAACCGGGCGTGATCGGCGCGCAGGCGAACGCGTGGTTAGCGCCGTTCGGACGCAAGATCGGCCCGGACCCGGCGTCGATCAATGCCTGCAAGATTGGTGGCATCGTCGCCAACAATGCCAGCGGTATGTGCTGCGGCACGGCGCAAAACACTTATCACACGTTGGCGGGCATTCGTCTGGTGCTGGCCGACGGCAGCCGTCTCGATACCGAAGATGTGGCGAGTGTTGCGGCGTTTCGTGAGAGCCACGCTATGCTGCTTGAACGCCTGGCAACGTTGGGCCGCGAAACCCGCGCCAATGCCGAATTGGCGGCGAGAATTCGCCACAAATACCGTCTGAAAAATACCACCGGGCTGTCACTCAATGCGCTGGTGGATTTCGACGAGCCTGTGGACATCTTGAGCCACTTGCTGGTGGGCTCCGAAGGCACCCTCGGTTTCATCAGCGCGGTGACTTACGACACGGTGATCGATCATCCGAACAAGGCCTCGGCGCTGATCGTGTTTCCGGACGTGGAGACCTGCTGCAACGCCGTAACCGTGCTGAAAAGCCAACCGGTGTCGGCCGTGGAACTGCTGGACCGGCGCAGTCTGCGTTCGGTGCAGGACAAACCCGGTATGCCCGCTTTCGTACAACGGCTGTCGAACAATGCCTGCGCGCTGCTGATCGAATCCCGCGCCGCATCGTCCACTTTGCTGCAGGAACAACTGGCACACATCATGGCGTCGTTGACTTCTTTCCCGGTGGAAAAACAAGTCGACTTCTCCGAAGACCCGGTGGAAAACGCCCGGCTCTGGGCGATCCGCAAGGACACCTTCCCCGCCGTCGGCGCCGTGCGCAAAACCGGCACCACAGTGATCATCGAAGACGTGACCTTCCCGGTGGAACAACTGGCCATCGGTGTAAACCGCTTGATCGAGCTGTTCGACAAACATCACTACGACGAAGCGATCCTTTTTGGACACGCGTTGGAAGGCAATCTGCACTTCGTCTTCACCCAAGGCTTCAACAACCCGGAAGAAGTCGCACGCTATCAGGCGTTCATGGACGACGTGGCGCAGTTGGTGGCGGTGGAGTTCGGCGGCTCGCTGAAAGCCGAACACGGCACCGGGCGCAACATGGCCCCCTTTGTCGAACTGGAATGGGGCAGCGATGCCTACCAGTTGATGTGGCAGCTTAAACGTCTGCTTGACCCTAATGGCATTCTCAACCCGGACGTGGTGCTCAGTGAGGATCCACAGATCCACCTCAAGCATCTGAAGCCGTTGCCAGCCGCCGATGAGATTGTGGACAAGTGCATCGAGTGCGGCTTCTGCGAACCGGTCTGCCCATCGAAAGGCCTGACCCTGAGCCCGCGGCAGCGCATCGTGATCTGGCGTGACATTCAGGCGAAGAAACGCGCGGGCGTGGACACCACCGAACTCGAAGCCGCGTACGAATACCAAGGCATCGACACCTGCGCCGCCACCGGCCTCTGCGCGCAGCGTTGCCCTGTAGGAATCAACACCGGCGAGCTGGTGAAAAAACTCCGCAGCCGGAAGGCAACTCATACGAAAACCGCCAATTGGCTGGAAGGTAATTTCGCCACTGCGCTGCAAGGTGCACGTTTCACCCTGCACGTAGCCAACGGTGCGCGAATGCTGTTGGGGGCGCCACGACTGGCAAAGCTTTCAGCAACGTTGACGCGCCTATCCAAAGGTCAGGTCCCGCAGTGGACAAACGCCATGCCGCAACCGGAAAAAGCCATTCGCTTCAGCCCGACCGTGTCGGACGAACGCCCTCGAGTGGTGTACCTCGCGGCCTGCGTGTCGCGGGCAATGGGCCCGGCGGCGGGTGATAAAGAGCAAATGTCGCTGTACGACAAAACCCGTGGGCTGCTGGAAAAAGCCGGTTACCAAGTGGTCTTCCCGGACAACCTGGACAACCTCTGCTGCGGACAACCGTTCGCCTCCAAGGGCTACGCCGAACAGGCCGAGCACAAACGCCAGGAACTGATTGGCGCCTTGCTGCACGCCAGCCGCGGCGGGCTCGACCCGATCTATTGCGACACCAGCCCCTGCACCTTGCGTCTGGCCCAGGACCTGGGCGATGTGCGTCTGGACCTGTACGACCCGGTGCGTTTCATTCGTACGCATCTGATGGATCGTCTGGATTTCACGCCGCAGGAGGCGCCAATCGCAGTGCACGTCACCTGTAGCACCCAGCACCTTGGGGAAAGCCAGGCGTTGATCGATCTGGCGCGCAAGTGCAGCAAAAACGTGGTTATTCCTGAAGGCATTCATTGCTGCGGGTTTGCCGGCGACAAGGGCTTTACCACGCCCGAGTTGAATGCTCATTCGCTGCGCACGCTCAAGGACGCGGTTCAGCAGTGTAGCGAGGGGATTTCTACCAGCCGCACGTGTGAAATAGGTCTGACGCAACACGGCGGAATTGATTACCACGGGCTAGTCTATTTGGTGGATCGGGTAACGCAGGCGAGGGTTATGCAAGAAAAACAGAACCCTGATGCGCTGCCATAGTCCACAGAACAAGCCCGGAGGTTACCGGGCTTGACCCAAACTCGGCAGCCCGTCCTGATGGCCAGCGATGCCTGGACCCTCAGTTCAAGGAGATACTCATGAAACGTTCTGTACTGTTAGGTCTGTTCGTTACTGTCTCGCTGATGGCGTCCACCTCGTTTGCCGCCGAAGACCTGTGTGCGGTCAACCTGAAAACCATCGAAAATGCCAAGGCACAGACTCCTCCGGAGATGGCTGATCAGGTAATGGACAGCGTCAAGCAAGCCAAAGCCGATCAGGCAAAAGGCACCAAGGAAGGGACGGATGATTGCATCGCCGAGACCGAACAAACTATCCAGGAAATCAAGAACGCGAACAAAGGCGGGAAGTAATCCAGCACAAGGCCAACCTTCGAGTTGGGCTTGTGGCCCCCGGTGCCACCCAATATGAAGCAAACCAAAACCCGCCAATTGCGGGTTTTGTTGCATCTGGGGTTGGTCATGTGGAAGAGGCCACCAGCGAAAAGAACCGATTGCGCCCGCTTTTAATGCCATTGCTTTTATCAAACAATTTTTTCATAACCTTTCTGCTAAAACCGAATTCCTGCGCCGCTCCGTAGTCTTTTAAATAGGCCCCATCAATCGTGGCTTATTTTCCGACCTCGGCCGAGCCGCCCGCTCATATAGCACCGAGACCATCAGTTCAAGGAGATATCCATGAAACGTACCGCACTCGCTGGTCTGTTCATTTCTGCTGCAATGTTGGCCTCTCCAGTATTTGCTGCGGACAACAACCTTTGTACGAGCAAGCTGCAAGAGCTCAAAAACAAAGTGAATTCACTGCCGGCGACCTCCGCAAACACCACCATGGAGATCAAAAGACTGATGTCCAGCGCCGAAGCTTCACAAGCCTCCGGGGATGACAAAAAATGCGTCACCGAGGCCACCCAGGGATTGTCACTCGCGGACCAACAGCGCAACCAAGCCAACCCATAATCTGCGGTGGCCAACCTTCGGGTTGGCCTTCTGAGACGTGTTGGCGTACACTGCACGGGCTTGTTGCTCACTTTGATTCACAGAGCAACAGGCTCGGGGCCGTTTAGGATTCGACGCCGGTTGCGAAACTTTAGGTGCATGCCGAGTTGGTAACAGAACTCGTAAATCCACTGTTGCAACTACTTATAGTTGCCAATGACGAAACCTACGGCCAGGAATTCTCTCTCGCTGCGTAAGCAGCTTTAGATCCTGAGCTTCTGGTACCTTCGGGTCCAGCAATCACCAGGGGATGTCTGTAAACCCAAAGTGATTGTCATATAGAACAGAATCGCCGTGCAGTACGTTGTGGACGAAGCGGCTAAAACTTACACAACTCGCCCAAAGCACCCTGCCCGTCGGGTCGCTGAGGGTTAACTTAATAGACACGGCTACGCATGTAGTACCGACAGCGGAGTACTGGCGGACGGGGGTTCAAATCCCCCCGGCTCCACCACTTCAACATCTAAAGACGTCCACGGACGTCTTTTTTTGTGCCTGAAATCCAGTGAATACGGGGGTTTCAGGGCTGCGGGGGGCTTTCCAGGTTTTTTGAGTTCCAGGCAGTTTGGTATTCCCAATGGTATTCCCGGCTACCCGAAGCTAATCTTTGGAATACCAAAAAGTGTCATGGAGTACATCTCATGTGCGCTCAAACCACCCGCCTCTCCGACCGCGGGCGACAGAAGTAACGACTGTCGCTAAATCTCTCGCATGCCTGCGCTTCTGCGGCCAAGCCCCTGAGTATGGGAAGGCTCCGCATTCCCATACTCAGGGGCTCACGCTTAGAAGGTCTATCAGACAACCACGAGTTGCGTCTTTTTACTTGGACAACTCCTCGGCGCCGACAACCATGGTCAGGTACGTGTTAGCCGCTGAAGCAAACCTTCCACATCAGTTAGCGCTGGAGCATGGGCTCCGGCATACCGGCAAGATATGGATGCGCAAGCCGCTGAAAATCGCAGGCGCGCGCTCAAGTCTGAGATCCCCAGCAACTCCGCCGCCAGCCAACCAGCCATACAAGCGTCTCCTGCTCCAACCGTGTCTTCCACTTTCACGGCAATAGCCGGCTGCTCGAGTTGGCTGTCCGGGGTGTGGAGAATCATCCCGTGTTCCCCTCGGGTAAACAGGATCTGCGCCTGAGGATTGAGAGCGCGAAGCTCATCCATTGCCTGGTGTTCGGTCAGCCCTGGATAAATTTGCCGAAGGTCTTCGTCGGAAAGCTTAATCATGTCAGCAAGGGCGGTCATCGTAGGGAAGGTCTGCTCCCGATAATGGCTATCCATTAAATTGCGCCAGTTCGGATCATAGCTAATCCGTTTACCAGCTTCTTTGGCCTGCCGAGCAATTTTAACCAGCCTGCCTGCGAGTGGCTGTCGAGCCAAACTGATGCAGCTGAAATGACACAGCTCTGCTTGATTGATCCATCCTTCGGGCATCAGATCAGGATCAAAAAACAGATCGGCATCTCCAGCAAAAAAGTATTTTGGAGGACGGCTTGATGGAACAATGGCGACCAAAGGATCTCGGTCTACCCGTTGGATAAACCTCATATCTAACGCTGCCGCTTCCGACTGCGAAACTATCTCGTCACCCAGTGAATCCATGCTCACCGACCCAGCAAAAGCGCAGCCAACACCCAAGCGACTTAGCGCTCGTGCAACGTTCCAGGGAGCACCACCTGGGTAGCCCTTCCACTGTCCAGGAGTGCCTTGGACAAGGTCGGTCAGAGCTTCGCCAAATACTACTGCGCGAGGCAATACCATCGTCATTTCCTCAATACTTTGTCGTAGGTAACTGCTGGCTAATCAGCTTCGACCGGTAATCACTTACTCAATGCGCCTTGGTGTTGGCCGGACGCGTTCAAATATTAAAACCAGGTTTCCATCTGCATGCCGTACTGCCATACGCCTCCAGCATTGAAGTCCGACTTGCCGAAGGAGTCAGAGGTACTGTATCTGTCCAGGTCCGAAGACCAGTTCATAAAGCTTGCGAACACTCGCAATTCGGGACGTGTGAGCAGGTCGCCAACATCAGGTTTGAATGTCGGGGCGATCGTGAATTTCCAGAAGTTACCGTCGACCGCATTACGTTGCAGGTAGCCCTTGGGGTCGAGGTCCATGGTTTGCCAGCTCATTTCGTAGGCCATCTCGAAATTGCTGTTGATTTTATTGGCCAACCGCACGTTCAGGGTCATCCAGCGGTAATCGTCACCCTTGACGTATCTGTCCTTGCTTTGCTCGGCCAACAAGCTGGGGCCGATGCGCCAGCCCGGCGCTATGGGTGTCTCGCCATAAACCGCCAGACGCAGAGCGCGGGCGTCGTCGATCAGCTCGCCATCCGAGCCGATGTTCTTGACCTCTGCCCCCAGACCTTGCCCGTAGAGCAGCGCCGTTTTGAAGAAGCCTTCCCTGCCGAAAAAGTCTTTCTGGTGATTGGCCAGCATGCTGTGCAAACCGGAATCCGCAGGCGTCAGACCGGCTTCATTGGTGCGGGTACCGAAATCGTTTTTCTTTGAGCCAATGGCATTGAACATCCACTGCCACTGACCACTGTCGAAGAACTGGTTGGAGGTCAGGATGTAGCTTTCCACATCGGCACTAAGATCGCCTTGACTGAAATCCCCGTAGTTACGCCCGATCAAAGAGTAGTTCGAACGCCAATTCTTGTTCATCTGCATATCGTAGATTCCACCCCCGGTGCCGGCCAGATAGACAACGTCCGAGTCCAGCCAGTGGATATCGAAATTATCTCTATCGAATCGCTTGCCTGCCCACAGGGTGGCGTTCTCGAACACTGAATTGCCCTTGAACGCAGCGACATGGTCAAGCGCTGTGAATACCTGGCGCACGTTCAGTTTGCTTTCGTCGGCCGTCCAGTCATTGGAACTTTCCACACCATCGGCGATGGAGACCGTGAATTTGGAACGGGTGCCGTTTTGCGCATAGATTTCTTTCGACAGGTCTATACGCATGTAGGTGTCGTCCTCGTTACCGAGTCGCCCGACTGCACCACCGACTGAACCGGCAGGAGTTTCATAAGGGCCGCCACGACCACCACCCAGCCGATCGTTGATCAGCAATCCGGAGCGGGCGTAGCCGTTGAAGCTGAACCCATCAGTGAGGTGTCCGCTGCTGCCCTGCTTTTCCATGCTTTGCTGACGGGCTTCGAGTTTTGCCAGCCGGGTGTCCAAAGCAGGCGCCGAAATGGCTGCAGCAGTAGACGCTGCAGGCTGCAAGGCGGGAGTGGCAAGTTTGATCTGTTGCAATTCTCTGGCAAGTGCCTGGGTTTGCTGTTCGGCTGCGGCGGCGCGTTTTTCCGCTGCGCTGGCACGGGCTTCAAACGCAGCCATGCGTTGTTCCAGAGTCGCGGCCTGAGAGGTTGCCGCCGAGGTGCCAAGCACACCTGCGAGTAGCCAGCTTGATGCTTTCTGCATGTGGATTTCCTGTTTTGTTTTTATTGTTTTTGTTCCCGCGACGGACCCTTTTTTCGTGAATGATGAATTGTCAAAATCGACGAAAAAAAGGATGCCTCATCGCAAATACGCTGCTACATTTGGCGATGTTAACGTTAACTTTTCTAAAAACAAAAATAAAGAGGGCTTTATGAAACAGCTCAAATCTCTCCTTCCAGCAGCACTGCTCACCCTCTGTGCCGGGCTTCCATCCCTCTCGAGCGCAGCCGATCTGACGATCTCGTGTGGTGCGGTGGGTGCGGAGTTACAACTCTGCAAGGAGGCTGTCGAGGCGTGGTCAAAACAGACCGGTAACAACGTCGAGGTGGTTTCCACGCCTAATTCGGCGACCGAGAGGTTGTCGTTCTACCAACAGATCCTCAGCGCGCAGTCCGCCGACATCGACATCATTCAAATCGATATGGTGTGGCCAGGGATGCTGGCCAAACATCTGATGGATCTGCGCGAGGTGCTTCCAGCCAACGCAACCCATGGCTACTTCCAGGCACAGGTGGATAACGCCACGGTGAACGGACGGCTGGTGACGATGCCGTGGTTTACCGACTCGGGCCTGCTGTATTACCGCAAAGACTTGCTCGAGAAGTACAACCAGCAGGTTCCCCAGACTTGGGAGGAAATGACCGCTACCGCGAGGAATATTCAACAGGCCGAACGCACTGCCGGGAACCCCAATGCGTGGGGTTACATCTTTCAAGGGCGCGCCTACGAGGGCCTGACGTGCAATGCGCTGGAGTGGATCAGCAGCCAACCGGAAGGCGGACTGGTCAATCCACGAGGCGACATCGTGGTCAACAGTCAGGCCTCAAGAACGGCTTTGACCCTGGCGAAAAGCTGGGTGGGAGACATCTCCCCACGGGGCGTACTCAATTACACCGAGGAAGAAGGCCGTGGCGTATTCCAGTCGGGAAATGCGCTGTTCATGCGTAACTGGCCGTATGTCTGGGCCCTGGTGCAAAGCCAGGACAGTGCGGTAAAAGACAAGGTCGGGGTCGCTCCCCTGCCCCGCGGCGGCGAGACCGGCACCCATGCATCCACTCTCGGTGGCTGGGGTCTGGCGGTATCGCGTTACAGCGCCCATCCAAAACTTGCGGCAGAACTGGTGAATTACCTGACCAGTGCCCAAGAGCAAAAACGTCGTTCTTTGATAGGCGCCTATAACCCGGTTATCGAGTCGCTGTATCAAGATCCCGAACTGCTCGCGGCAATGCCTTATTACGCTCAGCTGCACAGCATTCTCAACGCTGGGGTGATGCGCCCCGCCTCAATCACTGCCGATCGCTATCCACGGGTCTCCAATGCGTTCTTCGATCGAGTGCATGGCGTGCTGGCGGGCGAGTTGCCTGTCGATCAGGCGCTGGCCGAACTGGAAAGCGAACTCACGCGCATCAAGCGCCGGAACTGGTAAGCCAAAGGAAGGAAATCACCATGTCTGTCTCTGCTACCCATGCCCCCTGTGACGAGCTCCTGCTCACCAGGGAAACGCCCGTACAACGTCGCCGCGTGCGCGCTGCCTGGCTGTTTCTGACGCCGATGCTGCTGTGTTTGGCCCTGGTGGCGGCCTGGCCGCTACTGCGGACATTCTGGTTCAGCCTGACCGACGCCAACCTGGCGGACACCGGTGGCGGAACCTTCATTGGCTTGAGCAATTATCTGTTCCACAACGGCACCAGTTGGTCGGGCATCCTGGTCGATCCGCAATGGTGGAACGCGGTGCGCAACACCTTGCATTTCACCGTGGTGTCGGTGGGACTTGAAGTCGTACTGGGACTGCTGGTGGCGTTGCTGCTGAACATCAGGTTCACCGGCCGTTCCTTGGTGCGTGCGTTGATTCTGATTCCCTGGGCGATTCCGACCATTGTCTCGGCAAAGATCTGGTCATGGATGCTTAACGACCAGTTCGGCATCATCAATCACCTGATGCTGAGCCTCGGCCTGATTGATTCGCCCCTGGCCTGGACGGCCGATGCGGATCTGTCGATGTGGGCGGTGATCATCGTCGATGTCTGGAAGACCGTCCCGTTTGTCACGCTGCTGATGCTGGCGGCCTTGCAGATGTTACCTAGCGATTGCTACGAGGCCGCCCGGGTCGATGGCATTCACCCGTTGAAGGTGTTCTGGCGTGTCACGCTTCCCCTGCTGATGCCCGCATTGCTGGTGGCGGCGATCTTCCGCATCCTCGACTCGCTGCGGGTATTCGACGTTATCTATGTGCTGACCTCGAACTCATCGAGCACCATGAGTATGTCGGTGTATGCCCGCCAGCATCTGGTGGAGTTTCAGGACGTTGGCTACGGCAGCGCGGCCTCGACCCTGCTGTTTCTGGTGGTTGCGGTCATCGCCATGCTTTATCTCTACCTCGGACGCCGTCAATTGGAGGTCCGGTCATGAGTCCGCGTCTACTGAAAAAAGCGCTGTTGCGCCTCGGGTTCTGGTGTCTGATCGGGGTGTTGCTGCTGTATGCGGTCTTCCCTTTCTACTACGCCATCGTGACTTCGCTGAAGCCGTCCAGCGCCTTGTTCGAGGTGAGCTACTGGATCGATAACCCCGACTTCTCCAATTATGCGGCGGTACTCCATCAAGCCTCATTCCTGCGGGCAATCGGTAATTCGCTGGTGGTTGCTCTGTGCGTGGTGACACTGGCGCTGTTCCTCAGCCTGACCGCCGCCTATGCCTTGGGCCGGGTGAAGTTTCGTGGGCGTGGCACGGTGTTGATGATGGTCCTTGGTGTGTCGATGTTTCCCCAGGTTGCGGTGCTATCGGGGCTGTTCGAGGTGATCCGCGCGCTGGGCCTGTACAACACGTCCTGGGCGTTGATCCTGAGCTACACGATTTTCACTCTGCCCTTCACCGTCTGGGTGCTGACCACGTTCATGGGGCAACTGCCGCATGAACTGGAAGAAGCGGCAATCATGGATGGCGCGTCGCCTTGGGTCACGCTGACCCGCGTGCTGTTGCCGCTGCTCTGGCCCGCACTGGTCACCACTGGCTTGTTGGCCTTCATCGCCGCGTGGAACGAGTTCCTGTTTGCCCTGACCTTCACCCTCACCGACACGCAACGCACGGTGCCGGTCGCCATCGCCTTGATTTCCGGCGGGAGTCCTCATGAGCTGCCTTGGGGGCTGTTGATGGCCGCATCGGTGGTGGTCACCGTCCCACTGGTGATTCTGGTGCTGATCTTCCAGCGCCGAATCGTTTCCGGTCTCACTGCCGGCGCGTTAAAGGGTTGATGCCCGACAACTACAAGGAACAGCATCGTGATCAAGTTGAAGCTAGACAACGTGAACAAACAATTGGGCGGCGCGCGGATTCTTCGTGACGTCAGCCTGGAAATCGCGGCGGGTGAGTTTGTGGTGTTCGTCGGCCCTTCGGGCTGCGGAAAGTCGACCCTGCTACGCCTGATCGCCGGGCTGGATTCGATCTGCGGCGGCGACCTGCTGATCGACGGGCGTCGGGTCAACGACCTGGAGCCGCGCGAGCGTGGCGTCGGCATGGTGTTTCAGTCTTATGCGCTGTACCCGCACATGAGCGTCTACGACAACATCAGTTTTGGTCTCAAACTGGCCAAGACTGAAAAGAGCAGTCTGCGCGAGCGTGTGCTGAAAACTGCGCAAATCCTGCAGTTGGACAAACTGCTGCAACGCAAGCCAAAAGAATTGTCTGGAGGGCAGCGTCAGCGTGTGGCCATGGGCAGAGCCATGGCGCGGGAACCGGACATTTTGTTGTTCGATGAGCCGCTTTCCAACCTGGATGCGTCCTTGCGCGTGCAGATGCGCAACGAAATTGCCCGGCTGCATGCCCGACTGGGCTCGACCATGATCTACGTCACCCACGATCAGGTTGAAGCAATGACCCTGGCCGACAAAATTGTCGTGCTCAACGGTGGTCGCGTAGAACAGTTCGGTTCACCACGCGAACTCTATGAACGTCCGGCCAGTCGCTTTGTCGCCGGATTTCTCGGTTCGCCCAGGATGAATTTTCTGCCGGCTCGCCTGCAGGCCCCAGGCGAAACCAGCCTGGTCGATACCCTCGTATGGGGTATCACATCCCTGCCCTACGACAGCTCGAAGCTGGCGGCAGATACGCAGCTGACCCTGGGGATTCGCCCGGAGCACGTGTCGCTCAAGGCGGCGGATGGAACCGCCGGCGTGGTCGTGACCGCCGTCGAATACCTGGGCAGCGAAACCTATGTGCACCTCGAGACAGGTCAGGACGAGTCACTGATCTGTCGTTGCGAGGTCAGCGCCGGATGGCAGGTAGGCGATCGGGTCGAGCTGCAACTGGAGATCGGCAATCTGCACCTGTTCGACGCCGACGGCACGGCCTTGAGGCGCCACCCACAAACTATTGAAGCCCCATCAGACGGCGTCCCTTTGCGCTCGGTACGAGCAGGCGCCCTATGACTGTGTCTTTGAATTCCATGAGCGTTCCAATGTCTTGCGCCCTTGACCTTGCGCAGCATGCGCTGAGTGACGGCCTGTCTCGCGTGATCCACGATTATCGACCCGGTTATCATATTGCCCCTCCAGCGGGCTGGATGAACGACCCTAACGGGGTGGTGTACTTTCGTGGCGAATATCACGTGTTCTATCAACATTACCCCTTCGAAGCAAAATGGGGCCCGATGTATTGGGGGCACGCCAAGAGTGCCGATCTGGTCCATTGGCAACATCTGCCCATTGCATTGGCGCCCGGCGACGATTTCGACCGCGACGGTTGTTTTTCCGGTAGCGCGGTGGTGTGTGGCGATACCCTGGCGCTGATCTACACCGGGCACACCTGGCTGGGGGACGTGGGTGACGAGCGCTCGATCCGTCAAGTCCAGTGCCTGGCCACCAGCACCGACGGCATCCGGTTCGTCAAGCATGGCGCCGTTATCGAAGCCGCGCCACAAGACACGATCATGCACTTTCGTGACCCCAAGGTATGGCAGGAGGACGACTGCTGGTACCTGATTGCCGGCGCACGTCTGGGCGATGTGCCGTTGCTCCCGCTGTACCGTTCCACGGATCTGCACACCTGGGAATTCCTCGACTATGTGTCCAGCGGCAGCGAGGGCGATGGCTATATGTGGGAGTGCCCGGATCTGTTCCGACTGAACGGGCGCGATGTGCTGCTCTACTCCCCTCAGGGCATGCAACCCGAGGGTTACGAACGGCTGAACAAGTACCAGACCGGTTATCGAGTGGGCCGACTCGACAGCGAATGGCACTTCACGGGCGGGCCTTTTATCGAGCTGGATAACGGCCATGATTTCTATGCCGCGCAAACGCTACTCGCCGCCGACGGTCGGCGCCTTGTGTGGGCGTGGCTCGACATGTGGGAAAGCCCGATGCCGAGCCAGGCCCATCACTGGTGCGGTATGCTCGGTTTGCCGCGCGAACTGGAACTGTGCGCTGATCGCCTTTGCGTGTATCCGGCACGGGAACTCACCGCTCTGCGCAAAGCACCATTGCCAGGCACGCCCTGGTGGGATGAATCGGGAACCCGGTGGGTACCGGAAGTGAATGGCGACATGCTCGAAATCCATGTGCATCTGGATCTGCTCGGCTGCAGCGGGCACTTGGGAATCGCCTTGCGCTGCAGTGACGATGGCCATGAGGAAACTCTGCTCTACTACGATGCGTCGCTGCATCGACTGGTGCTTGACCGCAGCCGCTCGGGTGCGCAAGTCACCGGTCAGCGCAGCGTGGCGATAGACCCTACACAAGAGCGACTGGAACTGCGTGTTTTCCTCGATCGCTCGTCCATCGAGGTGTTCGACGAAAACGGGCACTTCACCCTCAGCAGTCGCCTTTATCCGCGGCCCGACAGTCTGGGCGTGAAGCTCCTTGCCAGCGGGAGTGGCGGGCGTGTCTCCATTCCCAAGGCATGGCCTCTCGACTCTGGATGGCTATGAGCGGCGGATGGCTATGAGTAGCGTCATTCGAGTCGCGAGAAGCGCGGGCCATGTGTCATGATTCTGCGTCAACCTGACAGGTTTCGCCTCGCATGACTTCAGTGAAAGACGTTGCACAGCTGGCCGGCGTGTCCCTGATGACCGTTTCTCGAGCGCTCAACAATCCGGAAAAATTGAGTCCCGAAACCCTTCAGCGGGTGCGCCGCGCCATTGATGAACTGCAATTCGTACCGAGCCTGTCGGCGCGCAGAATGCGCGGCGACAATCTCCAGTCCCGAACCATCGGGGTGTTCGCGTTGGACACCGCGACCACACCGTTCGCGGTCGAGCTGCTGCTGTCCATCGAACAGACCGCACAGCAAGCCGGCTGGAATGTCTTTATCCTCAACCTGTTGAGCAACCCGCCCACCGACCAGAACATCGACCTGATGTTGTCGCACCGTCCCGACGGGTTGATCTTCAGCGCCATGGGGTTTCGCCAGGTGTGCATTCCCGAGCGTTTGAAGAGCAAACCCCTGGTACTCGCCAATTGCCTGGCAGATGACAGTCACCTGGTGAGTTATGTGCCAGACGACGAAACAGGGCAGTATCGAGCCGTACATCACGCTTTGAGCCAAGGCTATCGGCGCCCTCTGTGTATCAATCTGCCAAAACAGAGTCTGGCCTGGGGTCTGCGACAAAAAGGCCTGCAGCGTGCCTGTCAGGCATTCGGTCTGGCGCCTGATGCACTCCTGCAATATGACCTTTCCGTTCATGACGCCTATGGTGAAACCGCAGCCATCCTCGACCGGCACATCATCGAAGGTCGCCCCCAATTCGACATTCTGATCTGTGGCAACGACCGCATTGCCTTTTGTGCCTATCAGCTGTTGTTCGGCCGTGGCCTGAAAATTCCCGACGATGTCGCCGTGCTAGGCTACGACAACATGATCGGTATCGCCGAGCTGTTCATCCCACCGCTGACCACGGTGCAACTGCCATACTATGAGATCGGTCGTAAGGCTGCCCGGCACCTGATCGAGACCCTTGAGGTATCGGGAACCCAGCCAGTTGATTGTCCATTGGTGGTCAGGTCATCACTCTAAGAATGAGTTAATTCGGTGATAGCACACCCGCTTGCTTTTGATTTGCCAGCTTGTCGCGCACTAGGGGTGTTGCGCCGTCACCAGGACGCGGGCAGCTTCGATGGCTAGGTTTGATTGGAGTTACTTAGGCAGTCAGTAGCAGCACATGCTTCACAGCACGGTTCCGTCCAGCTGCCTTGGCGTTATACAGCGCCTGATCTGCCGCCTCGACTAACTCTTGCAACTGATCCAATTCCGAACCAGCAGCAGCGGCAATCCCGATACTCACACTCACTCGTCTCAATGGGCTGGTTTTGTGGGGGATATTCTCTTCTTTCAACCGGTCGAGTATAAGTTGCGCCACTACCGCAGCACCATCACCGTCGGTATTGGGCATGATGATCCCCATCTCTTCTCCGCCATAACGCGCTACCAGATCCGACGGCCGCCGTACGCACTCATCCAGGACTTTACCAACCGTCTGCAGACAAGCGTCGCCGGCAACATGCCCAACGGAATCGTTGAACAACTTGAAATAGTCGATATCAATCATCAGCAATGCCAACGACGTCCCATCTCGTTGAGCTCGCCGTGCCTCTATAGTCAGGGCCTCATCGAAGCAGCGTCGATTCGCCAAACCGGTCAGCGCGTCCTTCATCGCCAACAACTCCAGTTGCCGATTCGATGAGAGCAATTGCTGCTGAGTGCCTCTCAGTTCCACCTCCACCGTAGTCCGCCGGCGGATATCCAGGATCAAAAACCAACCAATGAGGCCGGTGAGTCCCAGTAGACCAGTCACCACCACTGCTGACAGCAGTGCTTCCATTCGCCACGCAGCGAGCGCTTCGCGTTTGCCAAGCGCGACGGTAGTTATCAGCGGCAGCGTTTCACTCTTGCGGAAGGCGTAAAGCCGCTCCATCCCATCTAGGCTGGAGGTAAACGAAGCGGTGCCGACCGATTGTTCCACAAGATATTTTGCATAGATCGGCGACTTCAAAAAATTGCGTCCCATGTCCTGCTCGCGGAAGGGATAACGCACCAGCAATGTACCATCGGTATGGGACAACCCAATGGCCCCCTCCTGCCCCAAGTCGAGCTTTCCAAACAGCCGCAGGAAGTTTTCTATCCCCAGAGTCACCGCCACCACCCCGGCAAACTCTCCCCGATCATCATTGAAACGCCGGCTGACGGTGATCACCCATTCCTGGTTAGACCGGCTACGAATTGGCGGCCCGATGAAGGGCTCCGGGGTAGGGTCGTCGCGATGATGAATAAAGTAGGCACGGTCACTAGCGCTGGCTGCGGCCGGAATCTGCCGGCTGGAGGACATCAGCCAGCGTCCCTGATTATCGTAGATGGTGATACCACTCAGTTGGGGCATCAGGGGCCGCTGTCGGTTGACCAGCGCACTTAGCCGCTGGATCTGCACGGGGCCACTGCCCTCGGTTTCCAGACGCTCGACGAGCCCGAGCAAGAGCAGCGAACTTTGCCGGACAATGCCTTCGGAATAGGTCGCGAGCGCCTGGGTAAGGTTCAACCCGTGGACATCTACCTCCTCCAGCGCTCGATCTCGAGAACCCATCACCTTCCAAATGGTCAGTGATGCCAGGGAACAGCCGATAATCAACAGCAAGAGCACAACGAGGTGGGTATCACGCTTCACATCAGTACCTTTTGGAAAGTCCGGTTTCCCGTTCTGGCTGTTATTGAACTGGGGCAATAACAGCAGGCGCATGTCCTGTGCATGCATAAGGATACAAGTAGTCCAGCAGGGGCGCAGCAACAGAATGTAGCGTATTGGGCCACCTGCTCTCAGGCCGCTCAGAACTCTGGAAGGCTCAGTGCAGTTAGCGACTGGCAGGCCAGCAGCCATGTATGCAGTGGCCGGTTTAACGAATCGAGCATCGGAAGGCATTACTGCTCTCCTCAACAAAAAAGGCACCTGACGAGAATATCGCAGGTGCCTTTTTGGGGATTAGAACGGACATAAGAAACAACGCGGAGGCTGATAGCTCAACAATAGGTTTCATAAACTGTAACTTTCTGTTGACTCAACAGCCGCCTTTTTTCGCCCCACGGTCAAAGCCCAAACACTTCGGATGAAGACGCAGGGCCCTTCTACACTCATCTCTCACACGTCTAAAACACTCACCAAAAGAACCCACATGACCACCCTCAAAGACCGCTTGAACCAAGGCAAGGAAGCTCGCAAGAACTGCTCCCGCAGTTCGCAGGCGGCCATGGGAAAAATAAATCGCGACCCGTTGCCGCTGATCAAAATGTCCAGTGAAGGCCGCATCAAGTCACTGGTCGAGTTGCGCTACGGCCGCATGCTGGTCTCGCCGTTCACCTTCTATCGCGGCAACGCCCTGCTGCAAGCCCACGACTTGGCCGCAACATCCAGCATGGGTCTGGTATCGCCCATCTGCGGTGACAGTCACCTGATGAACTTCGGTGGTTTTGCAACGCCGGAACGCAATCTGCTGTTCAGCGTCAACGATTTCGACGAAGCCCACCCCGGCCCTTGGGAATGGGACTTGAAACGGCTGGTGGCCAGTTTCGTGGTGGCAGCGCGCGACCTGCGTCATGGCGACACGGTCGAAGAAACGGTCTGCCGCCAAGTGGTCGGCGCCTACCAGCAGACCATGCTCGAATGCGCCGAACAAAGCGCCATGGAAACCTGGTACGAGTCCATCAGTTACCGCGATCTGCGGCAGCAGGCGAGCAAAGCGACTCTGGAACATGTAGAACGTGCCATCGAAAAAGCCGAACGGCGTACCCATGCTGAACTGCTGCCGAAAATCAGTGAACGTGACGCAAATGGCCGACTGATCATTCGCGATGACCTGCCGGAAATTTTCCATTTACACGAAAACACCACGCTGCTGGATGCCGACGACGACTGGCTGCGTCTGTCGAACTGGCGTGCGCTTTACGACGCGTTCATGCGCGACTATCCCGGCACGCTGCAAGCCGACCGTCGTGAGCTGTTGTCGCGTTTTCATGCCCACGACATGGCGTTCAAAGTGGTCGGTGTGGGCAGCGTCGGGACTCGTTGCCTGGTGGCCCTGCTGACTGACGATCAGGAGTTCCCGCTGTTCCTGCAGTTCAAGGAGGCGCGTCGTTCGGTGCTTGCCGATTATGTGAAGACTAAATCGCGAGTTAGGCACAACGGTCAGCGCGTGGTCGATGGGCAACGGTTGATGCAATCGGCCAGTGACCTGTTCCTCGGCTGGACCACCGGCCCCAGCGGTCGACACTTCTATGTGCGCCAGTTGCGCGACATGAAAGTCTCGGCTGAACTCGAGACGTTCGACGCGGACACCTTCGCCGCCTACGGACGCATTTGTGGTCGCGCGTTGGCCCGGGCCCACGCCAAATCATCCGGGAACGCCGCACACATCAGCGGCTACATCGGCAAAAGCGATGCGCTGGCCGGCGCGCTGTTCAAGTATGCGCAAAGCTACACCGCGCAGAATGAGCGCGACTTCGAACAATTCCAGCAGGCCTGCCGCAAGGGCCGTTTGCGGGCGCGCTCGGAAGCGGACTTTGCGGCGGATCATTTGCCGTAGGCGTGTCTCAGGGTGTGAAGCGGCGGGCACTCATCGACATGAATTTTTCTTCACCCCACGACCTTCCACCAACGGGTACATTGCGCTCGCTCATTCAAGAAACTACGGTTTGCCCGCCCTCCCGCGGGCTTTTTTTTGCCTGCTGTCTTGTTGTGTTTCCCCGCTGGCCACGCAATGCTTGCGCGACGATCCCCGTGAACCGGAGCGCCCTATGCCGCTGCTATCCCTACCCTGCAAGCGCTTGACGCTGGCGGTGCTCGACCCTGAACAGGCGGCGCTGGAAAGCGACTTCTACCGGCGCAACCTGAGGCATCTCGCCCGGTGGTCGCCGATTCGCCCCGTCGATTATCACAGCCCTGAACGCATCCGCCCGCGCCTTGAGGTGCAAGCCAGCGCTTTCCAGGCCGGTCTGGCGGTGCATTTCGCGCTGCTGGATCCGGACAACGGCCAGATGATCGGCGCCTGCAACTTCAGCAGCATCACTCGCGGGGCGTTTCAGGCCTGCTATCTCGGTTACCACATCGACGAATCTCATCAGGGCCGGGGCTTGATGCAGGAAGCCCTGGAAGCGGGAATCGGCTACATGTTCGATGAGCAGAAACTGCACCGGATCATGGCCAATTACATCCCTGGCAATGAACGCAGTGCGCGATTACTGGAGCGCCTGGGATTTGAACGTGAAGGCTACGCCAAGGCCTACCTGAGTATCGCCGGGCGCTGGCAGGATCATGTGTTGACGGCGTTGATCAATGATCGCTTTGAAGCACCGGAGCAGCGCTGGTCCCGACGCCTCTCGTAATACTTCGCCTGCTTGGCCCCGCCCTTGAAAGGGCTGAAGGTTATGCGGGGCGGCCGTCAGGCTTACTGTTTTGTAAATCAATGAGCGGCTCACCGATGGGGTGCGCAGCCTGTTGGAGCACCGGTTGCTCCAGCCGCGCTCGTCCATAGAACGCCAACGCTGTCAGCAAACACGCCAGCCATACGAAGATCCCGGCCCAGAAGGTGTGGGACATGTAGTGCCAGCCTTGCAGAACCCGCGTCGTACCGTAGACGAAACCGAGCAGCAGCGAGCCGTACATCACCGCTTTGGAATAGCGCCAGCGGTAACGACGCGCCACGAAGTACAACGCCAGCATGGTGAAACCGCCCGAGGCATGGCCGCCCGGCCAGCAGCGACCGGGCCCAGCGACTTTCAGCAGATCAAAATTCTGGTACCACTCCTTGTGCTCGATCTTCCCCGCGTACTGGGTCGTTTCGACCGGGCAGTACACGCTGGTATGGCCTTTGAGGTAGTGGATCACCCCGGTGCTGATGGAGAACGCGAACACCACGTAGAGGAAGTCCCGGCGGTGCTTGCTGGCGAACCGAAGCACCGGCGCGACTTTGATTTTTTCCAGGAATGCGATGATTTTCGAATGTTTCTCGGCCTTCAGACGCGGCCACAGAAACGACAGCAAGGCGCCGACGATCGCTAACTCTCCGGTCCAGTTCGGGATGATCCGTGCCCATTTATGGGTGATCTTTTCGAACAGATGGACATGATCCAGCGGAAACGTCTGCGTGACCGGGTCATAAAAAAGATCATTGAACGCGATGTCGATTTTGGTCAGGTCGAACAGCAGGAAAACCACGACCGCACAGGCCAGCGGAATGCCGAAGTTCACCCAGTAAAAGCGGTAGCGGGAAGAAGTCAACATCGTGTGTCCTGATCCAGAAAGTGAAGTCATTCGGCGGTCACCGAGTGCCAGTCCGAGGCTTCGATGACACCGAGCATCCGTGGTGCCTGAGGTATTTCGGCCGAGATAAACAAAGAAGCGCCGTAGCCGAGGGTAGCGGTCGGCAATTTGAGGTCTTTCTCAAGTTGTGACATGCATTCGCTGTGGGTCACCAGAATCAGGTTTCGCCCGGCCACCTTGTGCGCCAGAGCGTCGCGCAGCATGGTGCCCTTGCAATTGATCAACCATTCTTCACCGACCCCGACCTTGTTGAACATGTAGCCAGCGGTCTGCGCTGTACGGAGGACGGGGCTGTTGTAGATGTCGGCCTTGTTCAGCCCCAGTTGTTCGAACTGCGCACCGACCTCCACCGCGACGCTGCGAGAGCGTTCGGTAATGCCATCGTTACCGATCAGACAGGGGGCGCTGGAATGATCGCAGCGTTCAACGTGACGCACCAGCACGATCACGTTGCCCTTGGCCCAATCGGCCTTCAACGCCCGGGCGCCGACCACATTGCCGTGGGCCAGGTCCGGTACAGCGGCAGGATGCAACAGCCAGACCGTCAGCGCAATCACCAACAGCGCCGAGGTGAGCACGACAGCCGCATTGCGATAGCGGGCAAAACGGCTCAGATCAATCGAGCGTTTTATCCCGAACAGTCTCAGTCTCAATTCCACATCAAACCGCCTCGCCGGCACGCATCACTGTCATTCGATGCGGCGAGAGTAAAGAGGCTGGCGTCGGCAGCCGGTGAAACTCATGTGAAAAAAAGCTTAAGACCTGCACAAAAGCCTTGTTACACATCGGTCCCGCAAAAACCATTCAGCTCTCGTAATTGCTGCCGATACAGTCCTGCTACACACCTTGCTGGCTACCAAAAACAACAATCTTCCAGCCAACCGACGATCTAGAAGTACAACGTTCCTGGAGGACTTTTGATGAATAGCTGGTTCGGCAATATCAGCGTGAACATGAAGCTGGGCTTGGGGTTTGGCCTGGTCCTGGCCCTGACCTGCGTCCTCGCCCTGACCGGCTGGACGAGCCTGGGCGGGTTGATTGACCGCAGCAACTGGATGAGCGACATCACCCAGCTCAATGCCGGCCTGACCAAGCTGCGAGTGGTTCGCCTGCAATACATGCTGACCAATGGCGACGAAACTGCCGCACAGAACGTTCAGACCACGCTCGAGGCGTTCTCCGCTCAGCAACAAGCGCTGCTGGTGAAATTCAAGAGCCCGGAAAACCTCAAGCTGCTCAAAGAGCAAGGCGCCGTCATCGACGCCTACAAGACGTCCCTGAACAAAATGCGCAGCGCGTACCGCACCGGTAACAGCGCGCGCGACACCATGGGCGCCAATGCCGAGACCGCGAACACGCTGATCAACGCCATCAACACCCGCGTGCAGCAAATGCCTCTGAGCGACCAGCGCTTCGAACAATTCCAGGCCATCACGGCGGCCAAGGAAGCCTTCTTGCTGGCCCGCTACGAAGTGCGCGGCTACACCGCGACCACCAACGCCGAGACCGAGCAAAAAGCCGTCGGCCAACTGGACGTGGCGATCGCCAGCCTGAAACCCCTCAATGTGCATTTCGCCGACACTCAGCAAGACGCCCTGCGTCAGCTGGAAACCGCACTGACCAACTACCGCAGCGCCTTGCAGGCTTATAAAGCGGCGAACAGCGATGCGGTGCAGGCACGCAAGGAAATGACCGACCAGGGCGCCGCCATCGTGACCCTGAGTGATCAGCTGTATCAGATCCAGCTCGACCGCCGTGACATCGAAAGCGCCCAGGCTCGCACGCTGCAGCTGATCAGCACCTTGCTGGCGTTGCTGGTGGGCATCATTGCTGCCGTGATCATCACCCGTCAGATTACCGGCCCGCTGCGCGACACCTTGGCCGTGGTTGAGCGCATCGCCAGCGGCGACCTGTCCCTGGACGTCAAAGTGACTCGCCGCGACGAACTCGGTGTGTTGCAACAAGGCATCGCTCGCATGGGCGTGACCCTGCGCGACTTGATCAGCGGCATCCGCGACGGCGTCACCCAGATCGCCAGCGCTGCTGAAGAACTGTCCGCCGTGACCGAGCAAACCAGCGCCGGCGTGAACAGCCAGAAGATCGAAACCGATCAAGTGGCCACCGCCATGCACGAGATGACGGCCACCGTGCAGGAAGTCGCGCGCAACGCCGAAGAAGCCTCCCAGGCAGCGGCCGCTGCTGACGGCGAAGCCCGTGAAGGCGACAAAGTTGTCAACGAAGCCATCGCCCAGATCGAACGCTTGGCCACTGAAGTGGCGCGTTCCACCGAAGCCATGAGCGTGCTGCAACAGGAAAGCGACAAGATCGGCAGCGTCATGGACGTCATCAAGGCCGTGGCCGAACAGACCAACCTGCTGGCGCTCAACGCCGCTATCGAAGCCGCCCGAGCCGGTGAAGCCGGTCGAGGCTTTGCCGTGGTTGCCGACGAAGTCCGTGGCCTGGCTCAGCGCACTCAGAAGTCCACCGAAGAAATCGAAGGCCTGGTGGCCGGTCTGCAGAATGGTACTCAACAAGTGTCGGCGGTGATGAACAACAGCCGCGCCCTGACCGACAGCAGCGTCGCGCTGACTCGCAAGGCTGGCGTGTCACTGGAAAACATCACCCGCACGGTGTCCAACATCCAGTCGATGAACCAGCAGATCGCCGCCGCTGCCGAGCAGCAAAGCGCCGTGGCCGAAGAGATCAGCCGCAGCATCATCAACGTGCGCGACGTGTCCGAACAGACCGCCGCCGCCAGCGACGAAACCGCTGCGTCCAGTGTTGAACTGGCGCGGTTGGGCAATCAGTTGCAGATGATGGTCAGCCACTTCCGGGTGTAATCACACCTGATCGTTCCCACGCTCCCGCGTGGGAACGATCATCAAGCGCTCAGGCCTGCCATGGATTGATCACCTCTACGCCTGGAAACTCAAAATCCCGGACATTACGGGTCGCAATAGGAGCTCCGTGGCTTCGGCAGATTGCGGCAATCTGCGCATCGGCCATCGACGCCGTCCGACCATTAGCTTCACAGCCAGCAACCAGCGTCGCGTACTCCACGGCGGCGTGAGCATCAAAAGGCAAAATCCTTCCGGCAAAGTCCTCTTCGAACATCGCCATCGCATGAGCTTCAAGTTTCTGTTTGCGCTTACCAAACGGGAGTCGGGCAATGCCATGGAGAATCTCTGCCACGGTGATAGCACTAATTGCCAATTCCATCGCCGGTTGCGCATCAACCCAGGCAAGTACTTGAGTGTCAGGCTCGACCCGCATGAACTCTGAAAGAACATTGGTATCGAGCACTATCATTCGGAGAAATCCACCGCTGTCGCTTTCTCGTGACGCGAAGGAAGATCGAGCTCAACCCCACCACTGGCGCTGAACCTGTTGCGGATACGGCTTCCAAGCCCTCCTGCGCGATCAATGGTAGCCAGGGCTCTGCCGAGTATCAGGCGAGCCTCTTCTTCCATCGAATGCCCATTGTGGGCCGCTGCGATGCGCAGCTGCTCCTTAATCTGATCGTCCAGGTTTCGAATCGTAATGCTGGCCATGATGCCTCCTGCAATCAATGAAATCATTGATTTAGGCTAACACACCTTGCTCCATCGAAACTCGCAGAGCTGCCGAACGGCTTTACACACAGATCGCATTGGTAAACACCAACCGATTCCCGAACGGGTCGGTCACGGTCATGTCCTGGCTGCCCCACGGCATGGCCTGGATCTGTGGACGGGCGAACGGATATTCCTTGGCCAACAGTTGCTGCTGGAATACCTCGAGTTCATCAGTCTCAATCCGCAATGCCGATCCCGGTGTGCTGTCGCCGTGATGTTCGGACAGATGCAGCACGCACTCACCACGGGAGACTTGCAGGTACAACGGAAAGTTGGGCTCGAAACGATGCTGCCAGTCGATCTTGAATCCCAGAAAGTCGACGTAGAACTCCACGGCCTTGATTTCATCGAAAATCCGCAGGATCGGGGTGGTTTTGCCGAAGCTCATGGCGTTGCTCCCAGACTGATAAGGCCCAAAGTGTAGCCGGGCGAGATGTCAGCGCTTCGGCTTGGCGATGGCTTTCTTTAGTCTCAATGTGCCATCACTGTGACGCAGCACTCGGAATGTTCACTGGAATCCGTCACGCAAGTCCCCTTGCCGTGCCAGAAACCGCCCTTCCCTTCTTCCATTTGCCTGACCTTCGCTGTAACTCAAGACACCGTTGACCCACACCCCATCAATCCCTTCCGCGGCCTGTTGCGGGTCATTGAAATCCGCCACATCGCGAATCGTTTCAGGATTGAACAACACCAGATCCGCCCAATGTCCTTCACGGATTTCGCCACGTTCCTTCAAGCCAAATCGCGCCGCCGACAATCCGGTCATCTTGTGTACGGCGGTGTGCAGCGGAAACAGCCCTACATCGCGACTGAAATGTCCGAGCACGCGTGGGAATGCGCCCCACAAGCGTGGATGCGGAAACGGGTCTTCCGGCAATCCGTCAGAGCCGACCATCGACAGCGGATGTGCGAGGATTCTTCTTACATCGGCTTCGTCCATTCCGTAGTACACCGCGCCGGCCGGTTGCAGGCGTCGGGCGGCATCAAGTAGCGACACGCCCCACTCGGCGGCGATGTCCATCAGGTCACGGCCGCCCACTTCAGGGTGAGACGTGGACCAGGTAATGGTGATGCGATGAGCGTCGGTGACTTGCTTGAGGTCCAGCGTCGATGAACTCGCCGCGTAGGGATAACAGTCGCAGCCCACCGGGTGAGTTTTCGCCGCGTGTTCGAGGGACGCCAACAGTTGCGGACTGCGTCCCCAGTTACCGGCGCCGGCGCATTTGAGGTGGGAAATGATCACAGGGGATTTTGCATGACGGCCGATCTGGAATGCTTCGTCCATGGCCTCCAGCACCGGCTCGAATTCGCTGCGTAAATGCGTGGTGTAAACCGCGCCGAAGGCAGTCAGCTCTTCTGTCAGTTGCATCACTTCATCGGTGGAAGCCGAGAACGCGTTGGCATAGGCAAGCCCCGTGGACAGGCCCAACGCACCGGCCTCAAGGCTCTCGCGCAGTTGCTCGCGCATCGCGCTGATTTCGTCCGGCGTGGCAGTGCGAAACAGATCGTCGAGGTGATTGCTGCGCAGCGCCGTATGGCCGACCAGTGCAGCCACGTTCAGCGTAGTGTTCGCCGCTTCGACGGCTGCACGGTAGTCGCTGAACCTCGGATAAACAAACGCGGCGGCGGTGCCGAGCAGGTTCATCGGGTCGGGCGGATCGCCACGCAAACTCACTGGCGAAGCGCTGATCCCGCAGTTGCCGACAATCACCGTGGTCACGCCCTGGCTGAGTTTGGGCAGCATCTGCGGCTGGCGGATCACCACGGTGTCGTCGTGGGTGTGCACGTCGATGAAACCTGGCGCCAACACGCGGCCGGCGGCGTCGATTTCTTCGGTGGCGCTGGCATCGTGCAAGTCGCCGATACGCTCGATGCGGCCGTTCAGAATCGCCACGTCGGCGGGATAACCTGGGGCGTTGCTGCCGTCGATGATCAGGGCGTTGCGGATCAGCGTGTCGTACATCATGTCAGTCTCCCAGCGGCAAGTGATCGTCGCCGCCGCGGTAATCGTCGAGGGCGAGTTTGATCCGCCGCAGACGCTCTTGATTGTCTTCAGGATTGGCCAGCGCCAGCTCGGTGGCAAGCACGTCGATGGCCAGCAACATGCCGTAGCGCGCCGCCGTGGGTTTGTAGATGAACGAGGTCTCGACGCCTTGCAGCGGCAGCAGCACATCAGCCAATTGCGCCAGCGGCGAGTCGGCCCGGGTGATGGCGAGAATTCGTGCGCCGTAGCTGCGCGCCAACTCGACGGCCTCGAGCAGTTCGGGGGTGATGCCGGTCAGCGAACAGGCAATGACGACGCGTTCCGCATCGAGGCTGGCGGCGGTAACGCGCATCATCACCGGGTCGTGGCACACCGCAATCGGGTAACCGAATCGCACCAGCCGCACCTGTAGTTCATCACTGCACAAGGTCGAGCAACCGCCCATGCCGAAGGCGTGAATCATCCGCGCCTTGCCCAGCAGTTTCACCGCATCGGCGAAACGTGATTCGTCGAACGCCGACAAATGCTGGCGCAAGGTCGATTCGATATCGCCAACGATCTGCCCGTAAAACGCCGACTGCTCGGGCGTGCCCGCCGGGTCGAGAAAACGGCTGCCGACGCCGCTGGCCTGGGCCAGTTGCAGGCGCAGATCGCGTAAGTCGCGGCAGCCGACGGTGCGAGCAAAACGCGAGAGCGTGGCGGTGCTGACTTCCGCTCTCAGCGCCAGTTCATCGAGGCTGGCGGCGGAGGCAAATCCTACGTCGTCGAGCATCAGCCGAGCGATGCGTCCTTCGCCCGCGCTGAAGGAATCCTGACGGGCGCGGATCTGGTAGAGGATGTCCATGGCAGGTGGCTCCGGCTAAAGCAGATAAGAAAGACCCACGGTCAGACCGAAGGCGACGACCGAGATAATGGTCTCGAGCACCGTCCAGGTCTTGAAGGTCTGGGCGACGGTCATGTTGAAGTATTCCTTGATCAACCAGAAACCGCCGTCATTGACGTGGGAAAAGATAACCGACCCCGCGCCCGTCGCCAGCACCAACAGCTCTGGATGGGGATAACCCAGACCAATGGCCACCGGCGCGACGATGCCCGACGCGGTGGTCATGGCCACGGTGGCAGAACCGGTGGCGATGCGCATCAGCGCGGCGAACAGCCAACCCATCAACAGCGGCGACAGGTGGAATACTTGGGCCAGACTGACGATCTGGTCGGTGACGCCAGCGTCCACCAGAATCCGGTTCAAGCCACCGCCCGCGCCCACCAGCAAAGTGATGCTGGCGGTCGGTGCCAGGCATTCGTTGGTGAATTTGAGGATCGATTCACGGTTGAAGCCTTGGGCCAGGCCAAGCGTCCAGAAGCTCAGCAAGGTCGCCAGCAGCAAGGCGATTACCGAATTGCCGATGAACAACAGGAACTGGTTGAAACCGCTGCCCGGAGTGGAAATCAGATTGGCCCAGCCACCGACCAGCATCAGCACCACTGGCAACAGAATGGTCGCCATGGTGATGCCGAAACCCGGCAGGCTGTCACGCGGTTCACGCTCGAGGAACTGACGCTCCAGCGGGTTATCTTCCGGCAGTTGAATGCGCGGCACGATGAACTTGGCGTAGAGGGGGCCGGCGATGATCGCAGTCGGGATCCCGATCAGGATCGCGTAGAGCAAGGTCTGCCCCACCGAGGCCTGATAAGCCTGCACCGCCAGCATCGCCGCCGGATGCGGCGGCACCAGGGCGTGGACCACCGAAAGTCCGGCGACCATCGGCAAACCGACCATTAGAATCGAAACGCCCACGCGCCGCGCCACGGTGAAAGCGATCGGCACCAGCAGTACAAAACCGACCTCGAAGAACAGTGGCAGTCCGACAAGAAAAGCGATGCAAACCATCGCCCAGTGGGCATTTTTCTCACCGAAGCGGTCGATCAATGTTCGCGCCATCTGCTCGGCACCGCCGGACTCGGCCATCATTTTGCCGAGCATCGTGCCCAGTGCGACCACCAGCGCGATATGGCCCAGCGTCTTGCCGACACCCGCCTCGTACGCCCCCACCACGCCCGATGGTGGCATCCCGGCCAACAGCGCCAGGCCTATGGACACAAGGGTGATGACAATGAACGGATTGAGCCGGTAACGGGCAATCAGAACGATCAGCGCGATGATGGCGATGGCGGCGTAAACCAGCAGCCAATAGCCGAAGGACGGTGTCATGCGGTACTCCTCGAAAGGGTCACGTCGAATGGGTTGTGAAACTCATAAAACATTTCGAGGTGTTATTTTCAAACGAGGTGAAAGTAATTTTCGTGGAGGGATAAGGGTTGTCGCGCAGAGGTATGGGCGGTCGACGGATATGAAAGTTGGATAGTGGAACTTTCATCGCCCCACGCTGATCGTTCCCACGCGTGGGAACGATCAGTTGTCAGTCTCAGTCGTGGTTCACGCGGGCGCGTTTGAGCAGTTTCTTGCAGCGTTCGGACAAGTGCAGCACCCGCAGGTGCTTGCCGGCCTTGGTGTAGCGCTCGCGTAAGGTCTTGAGCGCGGCGATGGCCGAGTAGTCGACGAAGCTCATGTGGCGACAGTCGATCGTCACCACGGACGGGTCATTGGCAGGATCGAATTGGTTTAGAAAAGGCGCAGTCGAGGCGAAGAACAGCGTGCCATGCAGAAGGTAAAGCTTACTGCCATCGGCTTCGAGGTGACTGTCGGCATAAAGCTCGCGGGCCTGTTGCCAGGCAAAGTTGAGCGCCGCAATGATGATCCCGCAGAGCACGGCGGTGGCCAGATCGGTGAACACCGTAATGACCGTTACCGCGATGATCACCAACACGTCGTTCAGCGGCACCTTGTTCACCACCCGCAACGAAGCCCAGGCAAACGTCTGCTGCGACACCACGAACATCACCCCGACCAATGCGGCCAGCGGGATGCGCTCGATCAGCGGCGAGAGGAAGAGGATGAACAGCAAAATCATCACCCCGGCCACCACACCGGACAGCCGACCGCGACCACCGGAACTGAGGTTGATCACGGTCTGGCCGATCATGGCGCAGCCGCCCATCCCGCCGAATACACCAGAGACCATGTTGGCAGCGCCCAGCGCCACGCATTCGCGATCCGGGAAGCCACGGCTTTCAGTGATTTCATCGGTGAGGTTCAGGGTCAGCAGGGTTTCCAGCAAGCCGACCAACGCCATCAATATCGCGTAAGGGGCGATGATGCGCAGGGTTTCCAGGGTCCAGGGGATGTCTGGCAGCGCAAACGTCGGCAAACCGCCGGCAATGTGTGCCATGTCGCCCAAGGTGCGGGTCGGCAAACCGAGCAGATAAACCGCCAAACCAACGCCCAGAATCGCCACCAACGCCGGCGGCACGGCACGCGTCAGACGCGGCAGCAGGTAGACGATGGCCATCGTCACGGCAACCAGCCCCGCCATCAGGTATAGCGGCGTGCCGCTGAGCCAGACGCCATCGCTCTTGAAGTGTTCCAGCTGCGCCAGGGCAATGATGATCGCCAGGCCGTTGACGAAGCCGAGCATCACCGGGTGCGGCACCATGCGCACCAGCTTGCCAAGCTTCAGCAACCCGAACGCCAGCATGATCAATCCACCCAGCAGCACGGTGGCCAGCAAGTACTGCACGCCGTGTTGCACCACCAAAGCAACGATCACCACGGCCATCGACCCCGCGGCGCCGGACACCATGCCCGGCCGGCCGCCGAAAAGCGCGGTCAGGGTGCAAATGATGAACGCGCCGTAAAGCCCCATCAATGGATTGAGGTGCGCAACCAGCGCGAAGGCGATGCATTCGGGTAGAAGAGCGAAAGACGTGGTGAGCCCGGCCAGGGTATCGGCGCGCAGACGTTTGGGTTTCATGGCTGACCTAAAATACAGGCGGGAAAAGAGGAAGCGGATGTTACGGAATTGAGGACAGTCCGGCCAGTTGTTGGGCTGCTGAAAACGCCTTCGCGAGCAAGCCCGCTCCCACAGTGGATCTTCACCCGACACAGATTTTGTGTACGACGAAGATCCACTGTGGGAGCGGGCTTGCTCGCGAAGGCAGCGACTCGGTTTAAAGCGAATTCAAACCATCTCGTCACGAATCCATTCAATCACCGAAGTCCGCTTCGGCGCCCAGCCCAGCAATTCGCGCGCATTTTTTCCGCGAACCCGGCTGTTGGAGCCCAGGCCATAGTTGGCCATTTCATAGCCCCACTCGGCTTCTGCATCTTTCAGCGGCCAGTCCTGCGGCTCACCCAGATTCAGCGTCTGGGCAATCGCAGTGGTCATGTCGATGAACGACGCTTCACCGCTTTCGACGAAGTAGAAGGTGCCCGGTACGTTGTTGGTCAGCGCCAGCAGGTACAGGGAAACCACGTCTTCGATGTGCACGTTGGACCAGATGTTCTGGCCGGTACCGACATGCCGGACCACCCCATTTTTACGCGCCTGTTTCAGCAAACGCGGCAACTGCACGCTGTCGCGATTGACGCCCAGGCTATGGCCGTAGATCAGGGTGTTGCAGATCACTGCCGAGTTCACCCCGTCCTTTGCTGCGGCGAGGATCAGGCTGTCGATGGCCACGCGCGCAGCCTTATCGACAGTCGGTGCCGGCAGGTTATCTTCGTAATAGATAACGTCGCTGGATTTACCGCCCGACGCATCGCCGACGATGCTCGAGCCGCTGGTGTGCAGGAACACTTTGTTGGAACCGCGAAGTGCATCGAGCAACGCTTCTACCGCGCTGCGATGGTCGCTGCTGGCGGCGTTGATCACGGCGTCGGCAGCGCGGGCTTGTTCGGCCAGTAGTGCGCTGTCGTCAAGCGTGCCAATTACCGGGGCGATGCCCAGTTCGCGCAATTCATTAGCTTGTTCGGTACTGCGAACCAGACCGGTGACGTTGTGGCCGGCGCGGACCAGACCCGTAGCGATGGAGCCGCCGATAAAACCGGCTGCGCCGGTGACGAATACGTTCATGGAGAAACTCCCTGCGTTAATAAGTGATGCATCCAGTATCGAGGACCGATGCCTGTGGAAACAGACAGCGTTGCCCAATTCACTCTTGCGCAGGGATCACGAATCAGCCCTTGAAATCCGCGTTCGCGTAAGCCGCCAATTTGCCCTGGATGAAGTCCAGGAAGCATTGAATCCGCAGGGCGAGTTGCGAGTTGCGGTAGTACACGGCATTGATCGGCTGGCGATAACCGCTGTTGAAATCCGCCAGCAGCACCTGCAAACGTCCGGCGCGGATGTCATCAATCGTCATGAAGTGCGACAGGCAGGCAATGCCTTGGCCTTCCAGCGCCAAGTGCCTGATTGTCTCGCCGCTGGAGGCGCTGATCGACGCCTGAATCGGCCAGCGATCACCGTGAACGTAACGCAGCGGCCATTGGTTGAGGCCTTCGTTCTGGGTAAAGCCCAGCAGCGTGTGCCTGGACAAATCCGCCACTTCAGCCGGTACACCGTGTTTTTCAAGATAGGCCGGGCTGGCGACGATGTGCAGTGGACTGCAACCCAGAGATCGAGCGTGCAAGGTCGAGTCGGCGAGCGTACCGATACGGATGGCGATGTCGGTGCTTTGTTCGAGCAAATCGATGATCAGGTCGTTGCTGTTGAGTTCCAGCTGGATGTCCGGGTAGAGGCGGCGGAATTCGTCGATGTACGGCACGATGGCGTGCAGCATGAATGGCGATGCGGCATTGATCCGCAGACGCCCGGACGGGGTTTGCTGACGTGAGGTCAGGCGTTCTTCGAGCTCGTCCATCTGATCGAGAATCAGCTTGGCGTGCTCGAAGAAGTACTTGCCCTCTTCGGTCAGGTCCATGCGCCGCGTGGTGCGGTTGATCAGCGTGGTATCGAGTTTCGCCTCCAGCCGCGACAGCGTACGACTGACCGCTGAAGGCGTTTGCCCGACCTGTTCGGCCGCAGCGGAAATCGATCCGCATTCAATCACGCAGACGAAAATCTGCAACTCATCGGATCTGGCTTTCACGGGTGCCCCTCATTCAAAACTGGCTTGATAGTAGCTGGATGCGGGGCAAAAGGAACCTTACGCCGGCAGGCCGAACACCTCGGTCAAATGCTGCTCATAGCGCGCCACATCGGCTTCGACATTCGGGCGTTTCATCACATCGACGGCCAGGAACGTCGGCAAACCGGTCATGCCGAGGAACTCGTTGGCCTTGTGGAACGGGAAGTACACCGCGTCCACGCCCTTGGCTTCGAAGAAGTCGGTCGGATCGTCGAAGGCTTGCTGCGGCGCGTTCCAGGTCAGGGACAACATGTATTGCTTGCCCTGCAACAGACCACCGCTGCCGTACTTTTGCGACGCGTCGGAGCGCGTGCGGCCGTCACTGGCGTACAGGCTGCCATGGCCTTCGGTGAAGACTTCGTCGATGTACTTCTTGACGGTCCAGGGCGCGCCCATCCACCAGCCGGGCATCTGATAAATGATCACGTCGGCCCAGAGGAATTTGGCAACTTCTTCGGCGACGTCGTAACCCTCGTCGATGAAGGTGGCTTTCACGTCCACACCGCCGCGATCCAGCACGCTCAGCGCAGCTTCATGCAGGGTGGCGTTGTAGCGGCCATCGGAGTGGGCAAATTTTTTGCCGCCATTGAGCAACAGGACTTTTTTCATGGGAAGTCTCGGAAGGTTGGAATTCGATGGCGGCAGCGTAGCGATCTGCCTCGCGCGGAATAAGCGCTGAATTCACAAAATTCATTTGACCAATACGCACGAATCGACACGCGATTATTGCCATAAACTTGCGCCGATTCTGAACTTGAGAAGATTTCTGATGAGTGAAATGCAAGGCTTCATCCTGCACGCCAAGACCCGCCCGGAAAAATCCGACGCCTTCGAAGCGTTTTTCAGCGCTTATGTGCAAGCGAGCCGCGCCGAGCCGGGTTGCATCGAGTACCACATGCTGCGCGACAAACAGGACTCGACGCTGTTTATCTTCTACGAGATCTGGCAGTCCCAGGCCCACCTGGACGTGCACTCGAACCTGCCACACATGAAGCAGTTCCTCGAGCAGCGCGATGAGTACCTGGAACGGGATTTCGATATCCGCGCCATCGACATGCTCAGCCCGCCGTCCGCTACCCGCTGATCAGCAAGTGGCCACCGAGCACGCCGAGGCCGATGAAGAACACACGCTTGAACAGCGTGGCGCTGATCCGCTGGCGCAGCCATTGCCCCAGCAACATGCCGAGCACCGCCGGGATCAGCGCCAGCAACGACGCACTTAACTCGCCACCGCCCAGTGCGTCGCGCCATAACAGGCCAGCGGCCAAGGCCAGGGTCGAGACGGTGAACGACAGACCCAGCGCCTGCACCAGTTCATCCTTGCTCAAGCCCAAGGCTTGCAGATAAGGCACGGCGGGAATCACGAAGACGCCGGTGGCCGAGGTGATGACGCCCGTCAACAGGCCACAAAGTGGACCGAGCCAGCGCTCGGTGTGACGGCCAACACGCAAGGTCGGCAGAAACAATCCGCTCAACGCATAGAGCAACAGCGTAGCGCCCAATCCCCGCACGACCCAATGACCACCGGCCATGCCGATCCACAACGTGCCGGCCCCGGTGCCGATGAAGATCGCCAGCAGCATCGGCCACAACCGTTTGATCAACCCCCGCAGATGCCCGCCAAATGCCAGTTGCCAGACGTTGGTGAGCGTCGCAGGGATGATCAGCAGCGCGGCAGCCTGCGTCGGCGCCATAGCCAGACCGAGCAAACCCATCGCGATGGTCGGCAGTCCGAGGCCGATCACACCCTTGATCATGCCGGCCAGCAGAAAGGTCGCGATAACCATCAATGAAAGGGCCAGACCGAGGTTTTGATAAAACGCAGCGAGAGTATTCATGGCGCTATCGTGAGCCCGGATTGGCGGCTTGAAAATCTGCCATATACTGAGGCAGCCTCTTGTTTTGATAGAGGCTCGATCTTCGGGACACAACATGCACTTCGACCTGACCGACCTGCGCCTCTACCTGAACATCCTCGACAGCGGCAACATCACCGCCGGCGCCACTCGCAGTCATCTGTCCCTGGCGGCGGCGAGTGCGCGCATCCGCGCCATGGAGGCTTCGTTGGGGATCGTGTTTCTGGAGCGCGGTCGTCGCGGCGTTACGCCCACACCTGCGGGCAAAGCCCTGGCGCAACACGCCCGCGTCCTGCTGCAACAGGCTGAACGCATGCAGCAGGATCTGGCCGAATACGCCAAGGGAGTCAAAGGTCAGGTGCGACTGTTGTGCAATACCACAGCTATCACCGAGTACCTGCCTGAGTTGCTTGCAGACTTTCTTCGTGACCACCCCAACCTCGACATCGATCTGCAAGAACTTCCCAGTGCGCGCATTACCCACGCCTTGCGCCAAGGTGCGGCAGACTTGGGCATCGTCTCTGACGCCGTCGACACTGACGACCTGCAGACCCGCCCGTTTCGCGACGATCCGCTGGTGCTGATCATGCCCCGCGATCATCCCTTGGCACACGCAGGTGTCGTGAGTTTCAGCGACACTTTGCACCACGACTATGTCGGTCTGAACGCCAACAGCGCGTTGGCGGTGTACCTGGAAGAACAGGCGCTGCACACCGGGTCACGCCTGCAAATCCGCATCCGCGCCGACGGTTTCGAAGGTGTGATGCGCATGGTCGCCCGGGGGGCCGGGCTGGCGATCGTGCCCCTCGCGGCGGTTGAGCGCTGGCGTGGTGAACAATTCTTCAAGCGTCTCGCCCTGCAAGAACCTTGGGCAACACGCAAACTCCTGCTCTGTGCGCGGGACTTTGAGGCGTTGCCCGGTTATGCGAAGGCCTTGCTGCATGCCTTGACTCTCCCCTGAGGGGCAGACTTTACCCTTGAGTTTTCATCTTCAAGGACAGAGACGATGGGCAAGCGAATTCTGGTGATTCTGGGTCATCCGGCGAGCAACAGTTTCTGCGGCGCACTCGCCGAACGTTACGCACAGTCGGCGGCGCGTGCCGGGCATGAGGTGCGCCAGTTGTTTCTGGGCGCAATGGACTTTGACCCGGTGCTGCGCGAAGGTTATCAACAGGTCCAACCACTGGAAGCCGACTTGCGCCGCGCCCAGGCGGACATTGTGTGGGCCGAGCACCTGACGCTGGTGTATCCGATCTGGTGGGGCGGAATTCCGGCGTTGCTCAAGGGCTTTTTCGATCGGGTGTTCCTGCCAGGTTTCGCTTTCAAATACCGCGAAGGCAAAGCCTTTCCCGAGAAACTCCTGCACGGTCGCAGCGCCCATTTGCTGGTGACCATGGACACGCCACCCTGGTATTACCGCTGGATCTATCGCATGCCTGGACTGCATCAGGTACGCAAAACCACGCTCGCGTTCTGCGGCATCGAGCCACAACGCACGCTCACGTTCGGCCCGATTCTCGGTTCCAGCGCTGACCAGCGTGAAACCTGGTTGCTGCAGGCCCAGGCTATCGCCAGCCGCTGAGTCTGCCGATAATGCACCGGGCTACCACGGCGAAAAGGGACTTTCCATGTACATCGGCCAAGCCGCGCAACGCTCCGGAACCACGATCAAGAGCATCCGCCATTACGAGTCGATCGGCCTGCTGCCTGCCGCTCAGCGGCTAGGAAAATACCGCGTCTACGACCAGCAAAGCGTTGACCTGCTGATCTTCATCAAGTGCGCGCAGCAGCTGGGTTTCAGGCTCAAGGAATTGCAGTCGATCTTCGCCGGACATCAAGGGCCGCAAATGCCGTGGGAACTGGCCCATCAGGTCATCGCCGCCAAGAAGCAGGAAATCAGCGAACGGATCGCTGCGCTGTCGCAGCAGCATTCGCAATTGGTCGAGTTCGAAGCCAGCCTCGAACAGAGCCGGTTCGATTGCCCGCTGAACAGTCTTTGAGGGTTATGCGCGTTTCTGGACAGCTCAATGTCGAGCACAGACAACTGACCGGTGGACGGGCGCTATAGGGTGCGACTTCAGTTCTCTAGTCCACTGCCTCGGAGTCCACATGACCGCACCTATTACCGTTCTTCGCGATACCCACCCACTGCCGGTGCTCGACGCCTGCAAATGGGAAAAACTCGAAGGCGACCCGCACACCGTCAACCTCAACGCCTACACCAGCGAAGACGGCAGCAAGATCATGGGCACCTGGATCTGCACGCCGGGCAAGTGGTATGTGGAGTACGTGAAGTGGGAATACTGCGATTTCCGCGAGGGGTACTGCATCATAACCCCAGAAGGAAAGGAGCCGATCCATCTGCGCGCCGGTGATATTTTCGTCATTGAGCCGGGCATGAAAGGCACGTGGGAAGTGGTTGAGACCGTGCGCAAGTATTTCGTGTTTGCCTGATGCAAAAAAACCGGGAGATCACCCGACGTGATTTCCCGGTAAATGTTCGTATGAATCATGCCTCACCTGAGGCTAAGGGCTTTTGTGGCGAGGGAGCTTGCTCCCGCTCGGCGGCGAAGCCGTCGTAAATCAGTAAATGCGTTCATTCTGAAGCACCGCACTCGCCGGTTTGGGTCCGCTTCGCGAACCAGCGGGACGGTGCGGCGTTCCGACAAGCTCCCTCGCCACAGATCCCGAGTGAATCTATTGGGGTTTTCGATAGCTGTTGATGATCGCCGAGAAGTCCTTGCCACCTTCCCCACGCTGGCTCATCGCCTGATACAACTGCTGGGCCACCGCGCCGAGCACCACCGGTTGGTGCGCCTGACGTGCCGCTTCCGTGGCCAGCCCCAGATCCTTGAGCATCAGTTCGGCACCGAAACCGCCGGTATAACCGCGCGAGGCCGGCGCCGTTTCGACGATGCCCGGCCACGGGTTGTACATTTCTGAACTCCAGCAACGACCGGTGGAACTGTTGATGATTCCCGCCAACACCGTCGTGTCGATGCCGAGCGCATCACCCAGCGCCATGGCTTCGCTGACACCAACCATGGAGATCGCCAGCAGTAGGTTGTTGCAGATCTTGGCGATTTGCCCGGTGCCGACTTCGCCGCAATGGACGATGTTGCGGCCCATCTGCGCCAGCACTGGTTGCAGGGTGGCGAACAGCTCAGGGGTAGCGCCGACCATGAACGTCAGGGTCCCGGCTGCCGCACCGCCAGTACCGCCCGACACAGGCGCATCCGCCATGGCCACGCCTTGCTTGGCCGCCGCCGCGGCAACATCACGCGCCGTCTGCGGATCGATGGTGCTGCAATCGACTGCCGGCACGCCCTTGGCGATACCTGCCAGCACGCCGTCTTCACCCAGCCACACGCTACGCACATGCACAGCGGCGGGCAGCATGGTGATCACCAGCTCGGCGCCTTGAGCCGCTTCACGCGCCGAAGCGCTGATGCTGCCGCCCAGTTGTTCCAGCTCTGCCAGAACGGTTTTGTTCAGGTCGACCAGCTGCAGAGCATGGCCAGCCTTGATCAGGTTGCGCGCCATCGGCGCGCCCATGTTGCCGAGACCGATAAAAGCGATTTTCATGTCCGGCTCCTTAACGCAAGTTAATGGTGGTGTTCACACCGTCGTTGACGCTGTTGTCATCGAACCAGCGACTGGTGACAGTCTTGGTCTGAGTGTAGAACTGCACCACTTGCTTGCCATATGGACCGAGGTCGCCGAGTTTGGACCCGCGCGAACCGGTGAAGCTGAAGAACGGAACCGGCACCGGAATCGGGATGTTGATGCCGACCTGGCCGACGTCGATTTCAGTCTGGAATTTACGTGCCGCCGCACCGCTTTGGGTGAACAGGCCAGTGCCGTTGCCGAACGGGTTGGCGTTGACCAGTGCGATGGCCTCATCGAGGGTATCGACTTCCAGCACCACCAGCACCGGACCGAAGATTTCCTGGGTGTAGATCTGCATCTCGGGGGTTACGCCGGAGAACAGGGTCGGGCCGACAAAGTTGCCCTTCTCGAAGCCTGGAACGGTGATATCGCGACCGTCCAGTTCCAGCTTGGCGCCTTCCTTGATGCCGCTCTCGATCAAATCCAGAATCCGCGCCTTGGCCTTTTTGGAAATCACTGGACCAACATCAGTGCCCGGCTCACTGCCGGCATTCACTTTGAGTTTCTGCGCCAGCGCCTTCAGGTCAGGCAGCCATTGCTTGGCCGCGCCCACCAGCACCACGACGGATGTGGCCATGCAGCGTTGCCCGGCCGCACCGAAACCGGCACCGACCAGCGCATTGAGCGCTTGTTCGCGGTTAGCATCCGCCAGCACAACGGCGTGGTTCTTCGCGCCCATCATCGATTGCACGCGCTTGCCGTGTTTGCCGGCCAGGTCGTAGACGTGAGTGCCGACGGCGGTCGAACCGACGAAGGAAACAGCCTTGATGTCCTTGTGGGTGCAGAGCGCATCCACCACGTCTTTACCGCCATGAACGACGTTGAGCACGCCGGCCGGAACACCGGCCTCGATCGCCAGTTCCACCAGCAGCATGGTCGACATCGGGTCCTGTTCGGACGGCTTGAGTACGAAGGTGTTGCCGCAGGCGATGGCCATCGGGAACATCCACAGCGGAATCATCGCCGGGAAGTTGAACGGGGTGATGCCGGCGCAAACGCCGATTGGCTGACGCAGGGTGTAGGTATCGACGCCGCCAGCAACGTTCTCGGCGAACTCGCCCATTTGCAGGCTGCCGATGGAGCAGGCGTGTTCGACGACTTCCAGGCCGCGGAAGATATCGCCTTCAGCGTCGGCGATGGTTTTGCCTTGTTCGTTGCTGAGCACCACGGCGATGCGCTTGGAGTGTTCGCGAATCAACGCCTGGAGCTTGAGCATGATGCGCATCCGCGCGCCGATCGGCGTCAGCTTCCAGGTCTGGAAGGCGCGATGGGCGGCGCTGATCGCGGCGTCGACTTCCTGCGCCGTCGCGAACGGCACTTTCGCCAGCACTTGCTGGGTCGCCGGGTTGACGATGTCGTGCCATTCGGTGGTCTGGGACTCGACCCACTCGCCGTCGATCAACAGCTTTACCGTTTGGACAGTGGTTTCGTTTGGCGTGAGCGATGCGTTCATGTTGGGTCTCCGGGACGTTGTTCTTATTTAGAGAGCTATCTGGGGAGCCAAGGCGAGAATGTCGCCTTGAGATGAGGCGTGTGTCGCGAATTGGTTGTCGGACTGTTTTTGGAGTATAGATGTGCAAACTTCTAATAAGAACGCACATAAAAGCCGGTCCATCATGCAAAAAAACATCACGTCTCTAGGCTCGTTGAACTGGGACGACCTCAAGTTTTTCCTTGAAGTCGCCCGCACCCGCAAGGCCAGCACCGCGGCGAAGCGCCTGGCGGTCGACTACACCACAGTGTCGCGGCGCATCAGTTCGCTGGAAGCGGCATTGGGCACTTTGCTGTTCGAGAAATCCCGGACCAGCGGTTTTGTCCTGACCGCCGAAGGCCAGCGGTTGCTGGGTTACGCCGAGTCGATCGAAAGCACGCTGCACATGGCCTGCGAGCAGGTTTCGGGCTCTGGCGTGGCGTTGTCCGGGCATGTGCGCATGGGCTGCACCGAAGGCTTCGGCAGCTTTTTCATCACCCCGCAGCTGAGCCATTTCGTCGATGCCTACCCGGCGATCTCGGTGGACATCCTGCCGCTGCCGCACTTCATCAGCCTGTCCAAGCGCGAGGCGGATATCGTCATCGCCCTGGAGCGCCCGGAGCATGGCCCGTACGTCTGCTGCAAACTCTGCGATTACAAATTACAGCTCTACGCGACGCAGGATTATCTGGACAAGCACCCACCGATCCGCCGCCCGGCTGACTTGGGTAAACATTCATTCATTAGTTATGTCGACGATCTGGCGTTCAGCTCGGAGCTGTTGTACCTGGCGAATGTGTTGCCCGGCGCCAGTGCCAACCTGCGAAGCACCAGTGTGATTGCGCAATTCGTGGCCGCGCAGCAAGGGCGGTCGCTGGCGATTCTGCCGTGCTTCCTGGCGGCCCAGGATCCGCGATTGCTGCCGGTGTTGCCGGAAGAGATCAACATCACTCGACAGTTCTGGATGTACTGCCGCGAGGACCTGCGCAAGCTCAAGCGGATTACCCTGTTGTGGGATTACATCCGTGCGGTCACTGAGCAGAATCAGGGTCTGTTGATGGGCGAAAGTCGGGAGACCCTGTTCGCCGATTAGTCGGAGCTCACCACGATCGACACCCGGCGGTTCTCGGTACGACCGGCCGGCGTGTCGTTGGAGGCAACCGGCTCACTGCTGCCGAGACCGCGCAGCTGGATGTTTTGTTCTTTCATCCCGACAGCGGTCAGCACCTTGCCGACGCTTTTTGCGCGGCGCAGTGAGAGCTGTTCGTTGTAAGACTCTTTGCCCGAGGCATCGGTGTGACCATCGACCCGCACTCGCTCAATTCCAACGCCAAGTAACGCCTTGCCGATACGCTCGACGATGTCGGTGCTGGCAGGGTTGAGGCTGTCGTCGTCACTGCCAAACAGCACTTTGCCGGACAGGCCAAAGGCCCAGCCCTCATCGGTCAATTCGAAACCTTGCTGTTTAAGCACAGCGATCTGTACCGGAGTCAGGCCTTTTTGCGGTGCTGTCTGGCAACCGGTCAATGCCAGCAAGGCCATCAATACGGTGAACGTGAAAAATCGCAGGGAACGCCGGGTCAGTGAGAACACAAAAATTAGCTCCTGGTTTGAACATCGGCGACAGGGTGCTCCGACCCGGCCGTGTGCTGTGCGCCTCGGGAAAGGCGCTTGGCTTGGTACATGGCCGCGTCGGCGGCGTCAAGCAACACGCCCGGTGTGGCTCCATGGTCGGGGTACACGGCGATGCCGATGCTGAGTGAAGTCAACACCTGGGTATTGCCCGGCAAGGGGATCGGTACTTCCATGCTGGCGATGATTTTGTCGGCAATCCACTCGGCGTCCTCGATCTTATGCAGCGGTGTCAGCATGACGGCAAATTCGTCACCACCCAAACGCGCCACAAGATCATCCTCACGCAACTGCGCACGAACCCGTTTGGCCACGGCCACCAGCACCGCATCGCCAGCGGCATGACCAAAGCCATCATTGATTTCCTTGAACCGGTCGCTGTCGAGAAACAGCACCGCCACTTGCTCGTTGAGCTTGTTGGCATTACGCAGCGCTCGAATCAGCCGGCCTTCGAAAAACGCTCGATTCGGCAACCCGGTGAGGCTGTCATGGCTGGCCTGGTGGGCCAGGGTTTCGTTTTCGCTTTGCAGGTGGGTCTGCCAGGATTCGAGCTCGTCGAGCAAGGCATTGAAGTCATTACCCAGGTTGTCGAGTTCGGCGATGGCGGCGGGTGGTACACGCTGATCGAAGGCTCGCTCACTGCGTGCGGCGTGAGCCACGAACGCCAGGCTGCGCAACGGGCCGGTGATTGCGCGGAGTTGTCGGCGCGCCAGATAGAGCGCCACCCAGGCACTGACGGCGGTACACAAGACGATGCCGACCAGACCGCTGAGCAAAAACCGCAACAGGCTGCCCCCGTGGCCGGTGAGCTGGATGCTGCCGATTTCCCGACCTTGATGAACGATTGGCATGCTGATCGGTTTTTCCAGAAAGGCCCTGGCAATCTGCATTTCGAGATCAGAGAACAAGCCCGTTTCCGGCCGCTCCCAGCGAGCCAGCAACGTGCCCTGCTCGTCCAGCACTTGGGCATCGGCCACTCCTTCGGTGGACGCAATCAACGCCAACGCTTCGGTAGCGGCAGACTTGTCGTTGAACACCACCGCCGCTTCCACGGTGTAATTGATCGAGCGCGCAATCAGGTGCAAGTTATGGTCGGCATAGACCCGCAACGCCAGTACGCCGAGCAACGTCAGCGAGATGCTGGCCATGGCCACGCCCACGAGTGCAACGATCAAATGTCCGCGCCCGATGACCGAGCGCAAGGTTGGGCGGTTACCCGACTTGAATAGACTCATGGCGCCGCCGGCTTGCGGCGGGACAGTTGCAGCACACTGGGGTGAATACGCACGCCACTTCGGGCGACGGAATCCAGGTTGACCTCAAAGGACACTTGCTCATCGCTGACCCGTAGGCAAAACAGACTGCCGACGGTGCATGGGTCGTCGCCTTCGCTGATGCTCAGCACCGGATGCCCTGTCAGCGAAGCGAATAGCTGGCTGCGTTCATCACTGGTCAGTTTGCCGATGTACACCGCGTCGCACTCACCAACAATGGACGGGTTGTCAGCCAGCAGTCTGCGCACGGTAACAGGCCGACCGGTGGCCTGAGTCGTGCCTTTGACCAGATCGTCGGTGTATTCGGTGGGGCCCACTATGCACAAGCGCAGTTGTGCTGGTTCAACAGGCCAACGGGCATAACTGAGGATTCCGAGTACTACCTGCGTGACGGATTTTGCGCGTTGGTCGGCCATGCTCACAGGCGTTTCCGACTGAGCGAAAACGACGCTGGTGAACAAACAGAGAAGGCCGGCGAACAGCACTTGTTTGCACCCGATAACGCGCTGTGTCGTCCAGACAGCGACCTTCATGCAGGGATTCTCTTCGATCGTAGCGAAATGATGCCGCAACGATAGCACAGCGTTCAAACACCAGCGAGGCAGCGCCCTACGGCACTTCGGGACAGTTTCCATCGTCTGGCGCCGCCCCTTTCAACCCCTTGGTTCAACACCCTCATCCAATTCCAGCATCAAGCCACTCAAGCGCTTGACCTTGCGCCTCACTGCCTCTTCGAATACACCGGGACGCGGCTCGACCAGGGTGAACCAGTTTTTGGCCCGGGTAATTCCGGTGTAGATCAACTCCTTGGTGAGCACAGGGTTCAGGGCATCCGGCAAAATCAACGCCGTATGGGCAAATTCCGAGCCCTGGGATTTGTGCACCGTCATCGCGTACACGGTTTCCACATCATTGAGCCGGCTCGGCAGTACAAACCGTACGCCGCCCTGACCATCATTACGCGGGAACGCCACACGCAGCACCTGCTTCCCAACCTCTGGCCCCTCACGTTCAGGCAGCTTGAGGGCAATGCCGATGTCGCCGTTCATCAATCCCAGACCATAGTCATTGCGGGTCATCAGCACTGGTCGACCTTCGTACCACTGCTGGTCGCTGTCGATCAGCCGAGCCTTGAGCAGCGCGGCGGTCACGCGTTGATTCAACCCCTCCACGCCCCACGGCCCTTTACGTACGGCGCACAACAACTGGAAGGCGTCGAAGGCTTGCAGTACCTGGCGAGCCCAATCGGTCCAGCAGGAATCATCAAGCGTGCTGTCGAGCGGTGGTCGCAGGCTGCGCAAGAGACTCAGGTAATGGCGATAACCCTGCGGTCCATCGCCATGCCCCTCAAGCAGCAAGCGTTCCAGCGCCCGGTCCTGCTCCCCCTTGAGGGACAGGGAAAACACGTCGTCATGGCTTCGAGCCGCCAACAACTTGCGGGCTTCCTCGGGTTGCTGCTGGTTGACCCAACGAGCCAGTTGGCCAATGCCGCTGCCCTCGCCGAACCGGCGTGAATGACGCAGCATCACAACTTGCTGGGCCAGGGGATGAGTCCCTTGGGTGTCTTCCTGCAAACCGCTGGCATCCAGGTTTTCACCACTGACCGCTTGCAGCCACAGGCGAGTCTGTGGGCTGTACCAACCGGCCTCGGCGTCGCGGCACAGGTCGCCCAGCACGGCGCCGGCCTCCACCGATGCCAGTTGATCCTTGTCACCGAGCAGCACCAGACGGGCATGGGCCGGCAACGCATCGAGCAGGTTGGCCATCATTTCCAGATCGATCATCGAGGCTTCGTCCACCACCAATACATCCAGCGGCAAGCGATTACCGGCATGGTGACGGAAGTGTCGAGTACCGGGGCGACTGCCGAGCAGACGGTGCACGGTGGTAACGTCTGAGGGGATCTTCACTCGTACGGTTTCATCGACTTCCAGAGTCCTGACCTGCTGACTGATGGACTCTGTCAGTCGGGCTGCAGCCTTGCCGGTGGGTGCCGCGAGACGAATGCGCAACGGCTTGCCTGCCTCCACCGCCGGCGCCTGGAGCAACGCCAGCAAACGCACAACCGTCGTCGTCTTGCCGGTCCCCGGGCCACCGGTAACGATGCTGAATGCGCTGCGGGTGGCGAGGGCACAGGCGAGCTTTTGCCAGTCAATCACTTCACCGGGCTTGGCTGGGCCGAACAAGCTGGTGAGGCGTTGGGACAAATCATCCGGCGTGGTTTCGTGTTCCACCAGGCGTTGGCGCAGCGAGGTGTCGATACGCCGTTCGTAAGTCCAGTAACGACGCAAGTACAGGCGTTTACCCGATAACACCAATGGCCGATGCTGCGCCGCCTCGCGACCGTCGACCGCCAAAGCGACCAGACTGCTGGAGGCCAGGACCTTGCACCAATGGGCACCGTCCAGCGCCTCAAGCAATTGCGACGGCAACAACATCGCACCACTTTGCACATCACCTTCCGGTGGCAGCGACAGGGCGAAGTCCGGTTCCTTGAGCGTCTCGAACACATCCAGGCACACATGACCGTGGCCCAGTTGATGACTGGCCAACGCAGCGGCCAGCAGCACCAGCGGATCATCGCCGGGAGCGAGCTCATGAAGAAAAGCGACGAAGGCTTTGTCCAGCGCTCGCAGCCAGCCGCGCTCAACCCAGCGCGTCAACAACAGCAGCAAGTCATCGGCGCGACTCAACGGCGCCAGATCCGCCAGGCTTTCAGCTGTCAACGAAGTGGGCAGCAAATCAGCGAAGGTGCGACTCATAGCAAAACTCCCTGTTCCCAGGCGGGTTCGGCCTTGGGTTCTGGCTTGCCCTGGAACAGCCGGTCCAGACGTTCGATCAGCTCTCTTGGAGGACGGGCGAAATACACGCCCTGGCTGGAAGCGCGTGTACCGCGCAGGAACAGGTACAGCGCACCACCGACATGCCGGTCGTAATCGTAATCGGCAAGTCGCGCCTTGAGCTGGCGGTGCAGAGCCAACAGGTACAGCACGTATTGCAGGTCGTAACGGTTGTCGAGAATCGACTGCTCCATGGCCTGCTCGGTATAGGCCGCATCATCGACGCCCAGCCAGTTGGATTTGTAGTCGGCGACGTAGTAGCGGCCGTCGTGCTCGAACGTCAGGTCGATGAAGCCTTTGAACATGCCATTGAGCAACACCGGCTCGGCAGCCACCCGGGCCACGCCGTTGTGGGTGTATTGACGCACCAGTTCATCGAGCTTGAGCACATCGACCTTATGACTGGCGAACCAGAACTCCATCTCGACCCGGTATTGGGTGAGCTGCTCGAATACCACGGGGGCCTGCCCGCCGCCGATATGCAGCGGGGACGTAAGCAGATGCTGCAGCCAGTCGCTCAGGGCGGTGATCCAGCCCTCCCAACCACGACGGTTGCAGCGACGGGCAATGGCATCTTCCACAGTTTGCGGCGTGGCGACAAAACCCTCATCACCGGCCCATTCGAGCAAACCATGGAGAAAGGTGCCGGGGTTCGGCCCACGAGGGAATCGATGGATATCAGCACCACCGGCCACCACTTCTCGTGGTGCTTGCGGATCGAGGCGTTCGTCGTCGAAGAGCTTTTGCGCCTGCGGGCTCTCCGGCGCTTCATCAGTGCCCACGCTCATGCTGTCGCCAATGCGCAGGGCACTGTAGGAAGCAATCCACCAGTTTTCGCTGGCCTTGCGTTTGGGTATCAGCGGAGCAAGCAACGTCGCATCGTTGTGCGGCGGATGGTAGTGCTCGGCGGTCACTTCAGGCATTTCACCGTAGCTCAGCGCAGGACAGTCCTGCTGCAGGTCTTGCAGCCAACGCTTCAAGCCCGCCGACTCGGCCAGTGGTGCTCCGCCGCCCAGCAGATAACCCAATGCTGAAAGATGCAGCACCGAGCTGTTGTTATTGCCGCGCTTGAGATCAGTCACTCCGAGCCAGCAGACGTGTTGCGCCCGGGTCAGGGCTACGTAAAGCAAGCGCAAATCTTCGGCAAGACGCTCATCATCCGCCTGAACTATCAACTCGGCCGTCGGCTTCAAGGTCACCTGAGCCTTGCCGCTTTCATCGTGGTAATGCAGCGGCAGGCGGCTGCCATCCACCGGCTTCACCGAGCAAATGAATGGCAGGAATACCAAGGGATATTCAAGTCCCTTGGACTTGTGAATGGTCACGACTTTGACCAGTTGTTCGTCACTCTCCAGACGCAGGATCTGTTCTTCGCCGGCCTGACCGGACAACGCCAGATGCTCGGACAAATGACGGATCAGCGCTTGCTCACCATCGAGTTCGGCGGCCGCCTGTTGCAGCAATTCGGACAAGTGCAGCAAATTGGTCAGCACCCGCTCGCCGTCACTGCGCATGATCAATGTCTGAGGCAGCTGGAAGTCATGCAGCAAGCGCCGCAGCATGGGCAACACGCCCTGCTTGCGCCAGAGCTCGCGGTAGCGGCGGAACTGCATAACCCGCGCTTCCCAGGCCAGTTCGTCCTGATTCAGCCGCTCCAGTTCAGCCAGTGACAGGTTCAGCGTGATGCAGGCCAATGCGGCCCGCAGTGGACGCTCGACATCCGGCTCGGCGCAGGCCTTGAGCCAGGTCAGCAGATCGTGGGCCTCCTGGGCGGCGAACACCGAGTCCTTGTCCGACAGATAGACACTGCGCACGCCACGGGCGGAGAGTTCGCCGCGCACAGCCTGGGCCTCTTTACCGTCGCGGACCAGGACCGCGATATCCGCTGGCAGCAGCCCTCTGAAGTCCTTGCCGTCCTGTAGGAAACCCGCCCGACCTTGTTGGCCGCCATTGAGCAAAGAGGTGATTTCACTGGCGCAGGCGGCGGCGAGTTGTTGTCGGTACACCGCGCCGGACAATGGCTGTTCGGCGGACAAATGCCAGATGTTGAGAGCAGGCACAATCTGAGCGTCGATGTGTAGAACTTCTTTGCGTCCCTGGGATTCGACGGGCAGGAACGGTACCGGGTTCTCACCGTTCTTTTCACGAAACAGGAACGCGCCTCGCCCGGTCTCGCGAGACTCGGCACGCTCGAACACATGGTTCACAGCATTGATCATGCCGTGGCTGGAACGGAAATTGGTGCCCAAGGTATGCAGGCGGCCAGCGGTGGCCTGGCGGGCGCGCAAGTAGGTGTAGATGTCGGCACCGCGGAACGCGTAAATCGCTTGCTTGGGGTCGCCGATCAGAAACAGACCGCATTCGGGATTGTTGTCTTCGATGCGATAGATGCTCTCGAAGATCCGGTACTGCACCGGGTCGGTGTCCTGGAACTCATCGATCAGCGCCACCGGAAACTGCTCGCGAATCAGGGTCGCCAGCCGCTCACCGCCATCGGACTGCAATGCTGCATCGAGGCGCAGCAGCATGTCATCGAAGCCCATCTCCGCACGACGACGCTTTTCTTCCTCGAACCGAGTACCGACCCACTGGGCGGCGTGTTGCAGCACGGCGGCATCAGGTGTCGGCAATCCATCGAGACTGGCCTTGAGGCCGGGCATGGCATCCAGTCCCGGATGACTGGGTGCTTCGCCCTTCCAGGCTTCAGCCATACCCTCGGGTGTCAGGCGCGTGAAGCCGGTGCCGATATCCAGTTGCTCAAGGGATTCGTCTTCAACCCAGGCCCTGATCTTCTCAAACCAGGGTTCGAAATAGCGCGCCTGCATCTTGCGACCGTCGACGCTCTTGCTCGCAACACCCTGGTGACAGATGGCAAGCAACTCGTCCGCCCACTGGCGCCAGGGCATCTTGAGTTCGAGCAAGGCTACCCGCCGCTCTTGCAGACATTCCGTGATCAGCTCGGCAGGCTCTTTACCTTCAACACTGTCTCGCTCACTGGCGAACAAACCACGTACTCGCGGCAGTAAAGCCGCCGGACCGCCCCAATTTCCGCGCACCCAGTTCAGCGCATCGCCTTGCATCGGGTAGCAAAACAGGCGCCAGTAATCACGCAGGACTTCGCCCAGCAAATCGCTGTGATCGGTTTCCAGGGTTTGTGTAAACAGGCTGCCACTGTCGAACGCGTGCTCGCGCAACATGCGCTGGCACCAACTGTGGATAGTTGAAACTGCCGCTTCGTCCATCCACTGCGCGGCGATGTCCAGGCGGTTCGCACACCCGGCCCATTGCTCAGGAAGGTACTCCTCACGAAGCTCCGCGATAAGGCTATCGGGCGCCGGTGTTTCATCACGGAAAAACCGCGCTGCTTCAGCAAGACGTGTGCGGATGCGTTCGCGCAATTCTTTGGTCGCGGCATCGGTGAACGTCACAACGAGGATTTGCGGCGGCAACAGTTCACGCCCAAAGCCGCTCGACTCTGCGCCGTGGCCAAGGACAAGGCGCAGATACAGCGCGGAAATAGTGAAGGTCTTGCCGGTCCCGGCGCTCGCTTCGATCAATTGGCTACCGCGCAGGGGAAATGCCAAGGCCAGAGGTTTGGTGGTCATCAGCGCGCCTCCTCGCTGTTCAATGAACGCCAAGGCGCTTCAAGCAGCGGCCGGTACAATGCGTTGCACCAATCCGGGAACGTTTCGTCTGCGACAAGCGTGTCGAAGTCGGCGAACTGCCGTGCGAGTGCCGGGCTTTCTCGACGCTCGCCGTCGGTGGTCAACCCATCACCTTCATAGGCCTTCCGGGCTGCGGCCTGGGCTTTGACCGGATCAGTTTGACCAAGCCATGCGAAGCCGGTCTTCACCGCAATCGGCAGCGGTTGACGCATGCCCGTTTGCCAAGCCATTAACAGGTCGCCCAGAATCCGCAAGGCTGCACCCTCCTCCATCGGACCGAGTAGCAGACTGTCGTCGCTGGCCACCAACGCGGTGGTCATCGCCATACCACTGGCGCAGGCAACCAGATGATTGACCCAAGGCCGTATCAGCCGATGCCATTTGCGAGATTTGATTGAGCCGATGCTGTTGGGGATTGTCGTGACTGATAGCAAACCACCGTCCGCACGCTGATGCAGGCCGCTGAGCCAACCTTCCAGGCGCAGCCCCTGCAACTCCAGATTCACTGGCAGAGCGTTGGTGAGCGGCGTTGGCCATAACGCCAAGAGCTGCTGATAACGCTGCAACAGATCCGGTAACGGTTCGATCAACTCTCGCTGAAGGCATTCGCCGAATCCGGCCATGGGCAGAAGCCCACTGTTTTGAAGGCGTTTTGCCTGCGCTTCCAGTATCTGATCGGTGCTATCCAGATGTCCCAGTGCCGCTTCGAGCAAGCTGTCGCTGAGGCTGTAACGTTGCAACGCATCGAGTACAAATGGCTCTTCATCAGCCAAGGGCACTTCAGCCGCTTCGAAGTACACCTTCAGTCGCTGACTGAAGAAATGTCGCACAGGATTACGCAGGAAGTCCTGCAGTTGACCGAGGCTCAGCGGCTCCTCCTGAACGTAGGGATCAAGGACCTCGATATCAGCCGACGGCTCACTGATCTGATGCAGCACCTGCCATTCATTCGCGTAGCTGAACAAATCATCGCCTTCATGGAAGTAGCGGGCGCTGAACGGTTGCAGTGGATGTTCCTGAGTGATGGCCTCAAGCAGATCTTCGTCGACATCATGCAGTCGCCAACCGCTGGCCAGATGATCTCGCAATTGGCCAATCAATACCGACGCAGGGCGTTCACTGTTATCACGAATGCTGCGACCGACCCAGCTGATATAGAGTTGGTCACGTGCCGACAACAGGGCTTCCAACAGCAGATAGCGGTCATCTTCGCGTCGGGAGCGATCGCCAGGGCGGTAGTCACTGCCCATGAGGTCGAAGTCCAGTGGCGGCTGCGCGCGCGGGTAGTCGCCGTCATTCATGCCCAGCAAACAGACCAGTTTGAACGGGATCGCGCGCATGGGCATCAAGGTGCAGAAGTTAACCGCACCGGCCAGAAAACGCTGGGACAGGCGGCCTTGGTCAAGGCCGGCGAGCCAGGCTTCACGGACCACGGTCAACGGCAGCTCATCATGCAAGCCAACTGACTCGCACGTCTCAAGCCAGGTTTCACGCAGCTCTTCGAGTTGGGCCAACACGTAGTCGTCATGCTCGTTACTGGCCAGGAAAAACAACTGAACCAGTGCGTGCAATCGAAAGCCCCATTGTTTGGGAGCTGCGGGTTGAGAGAGTTCCTGGTGGGCAATCTCCAAAGCGTCCAGCAGCGCGACCAAAGGCCCAATGAGCGCGGCATCCAGACCACCGATCTCGTCGTAGGGTTCGATACCCTCGCAAGCATTGGCACTGCCCACGGCATAACCGAGCAGCATCCGTCGCAGGCCGAAACGCCAACTGTTTTGTTCCAGCTCCTGCGGCAGACCGAGACCCGCGCGCTGCTCGGCATTCATGCCCCAGCGGATGCCTGCGCCTTCGATCCAACGGTGCAGGGTCGGCAGATCGCGTTCCTCTACACCGAAGCGAGCGCGTAGTGCAGGAACATCCAGCAGATCGAGGATCTCGCTCACAGGGAAACGGCTGTCGGGCAGTTTGAGCAGATGCTCGATAGCAATCAGTAACGGGTCACGGCCACGTTGGCCTTGATCGGCGAGCGTGAAGGGAATGAAACGCGGATCGTGGCGTTCAAGCTGAGCAAATACCGCACGGATATGCGGTGCGTAGCTGTCGATGTCCGGGACCATCACGATCACATCGCGAGGCCTTAAATCCGGATCAGCACTGAAGCGTGCGAGCAACTGGTCGTGGAGGATCTCCACTTCACGCTGGGCACTATGGGCAATGTGAAAACGGATCGATTCGTCGTTTGCCGGATCGACAGCCGGCCAGCGTTCGCGAGTCTCGTTCAAGGGACGCAACTCAAGAATGTCGTCCTGTAATTGATTGAGCATGTTCTGTGGCTGGCTATCGCTGAACAGGTCGATACGGCCATCGCGGAATGCCGAGCGGTAGCTGTTGGGATCGTCGTAGCTGTCGAGCAGATTGATGTAGTCCCGCCCCTGCTTGCCCCATGCCGCCAGTAGTGGATGGGCATGCTGGTGAAGGGTTTGCGGGTCGAGCACAACCGGCATTCCGCTCTTGCGAGCCTGACGTTTGTATTGATGCCGCAACAGGTCTTTATCGGCGACGATGTCTGCCCAATGGTGACGACACGGGTTGTGCACGCAAAGTAGAACCTGGCTGAACCGGGCCAGCCCCGCCAGTGCTTCCAGGGCTTGAGCGGGCAGTGAGGAAATCCCGAAAACGATCACCCGCGAAGGCAATCCGCTGGGAGCTACGTCGAGGCTGTTGATGCGTTCGATAAACCGTTGATGGACGCCGGCTCGGCTTTGCGCCATGCCTTGTTCACCCACATCCAGTAACAGCGCACGCCACAACTCTGCCTGCCAGCAGTTAGCCGGGGTCAGAGGTTTGGACTCGCCTCTACCATTTCGTAATTGATGGCGACCTTCTGCCCAGTCTTCAAGCCAGTCGGCACGGTACACCTGATATTGGTCGAACAGATCCGCCAATCGCTCCGCCAATTGATAGCGTTTACGTAAGTCTGTGTCATTCGTAAGGAAGCGCTGCAGGGGTTCGAAGTGCGGTTGGTTGATCAACTGCGGAAGCAGACGCATCAGACGCCAGGTCAAGGGAGCTTTATCGAGCAGGGATTTGACCGGGATTTCGTCACGTCCAAGCACCATGCGATAGAGCTGCCACATGAAGCTACCCGGTAACTGCACATCGATGGCTGCTGCGATTCCGCAGCCGCCCATGTCATCGTCTTCAGGGTCTTCTGCCAGTGCCAGCTTCAGCCATTGGGCGATGCCGTTGCTCTGAACCAGGGCAATTTCATTTTCCAAGGGAGCCAACGGGTAACGCCGCATCCAGCTGACTACCAGGCTGCGCAACTCGTCCAGGCGGTTGCCGTGAACCACCATAAAACCAACACTGAGGGACGTCGCGTCCGGCATAAAGGCTTCCTTGGAAAAATACAAAAGCTAGGGCCGAACCTTAGCATTGTCGGGAGACTGTGACAGCCGGGAGCCGTCCGGTATTGCTGTGAGAACTTTTCCTGCGGACAAAACAAAACCCCTACCTGCAGACGCAGATAGGGGTTTCGGAATTTAATCTTGACGATGACCTACTCTCACATGGGGAAACCCCACACTACCATCGGCGATGCATCGTTTCACTGCTGAGTTCGGGATGGGATCAGGTGGTTCCAATGCTCTATGGTCGTCAAGAAATTCGGGTACTGAACCGTCTTTCGACGTTTCAGCAAATTGGGTATGCAATAGATTTGTGTGTTGCGTTGCGAATTTTCGACTTGTGTCGTCTTCACACACCGCAATCTGGTGCCTCTTCAGGTCAGCAAATTGCTTGGGTGTTATATGGTCAAGCCTCACGGGCAATTAGTATTGGTTAGCTCAACGCCTCACAGCGCTTACACACCCAACCTATCAACGTCGTAGTCTTCGACGGCCCTTCAGGGGACTCAAGGTCCCAGTGAGATCTCATCTTGAGGCTAGTTTCCCGCTTAGATGCTTTCAGCGGTTATCTATTCCGAACATAGCTACCCGGCAATGCCACTGGCGTGACAACCGGAACACCAGAGGTTCGTCCACTCCGGTCCTCTCGTACTAGGAGCAGCCCCTCTCAAATCTCAAACGTCCACGGCAGATAGGGACCGAACTGTCTCACGACGTTCTAAACCCAGCTCGCGTACCACTTTAAATGGCGAACAGCCATACCCTTGGGACCGGCTTCAGCCCCAGGATGTGATGAGCCGACATCGAGGTGCCAAACACCGCCGTCGATATGAACTCTTGGGCGGTATCAGCCTGTTATCCCCGGAGTACCTTTTATCCGTTGAGCGATGGCCCTTCCATACAGAACCACCGGATCACTAAGACCTACTTTCGTACCTGCTCGACGTGTCTGTCTCGCAGTCAAGCGCGCTTTTGCCTTTATACTCTACGACCGATTTCCGACCGGTCTGAGCGCACCTTCGTACTCCTCCGTTACTCTTTAGGAGGAGACCGCCCCAGTCAAACTACCCACCATACACTGTCCTCGATCCGGATAACGGACCTGAGTTAGAACCTCAAAGTTGCCAGGGTGGTATTTCAAGGTTGGCTCCACGCGAACTGGCGTCCACGCTTCAAAGCCTCCCACCTATCCTACACAAGCAAATTCAAAGTCCAGTGCAAAGCTATAGTAAAGGTTCACGGGGTCTTTCCGTCTAGCCGCGGATACACTGCATCTTCACAGCGATTTCAATTTCACTGAGTCTCGGGTGGAGACAGCGCCGCCATCGTTACGCCATTCGTGCAGGTCGGAACTTACCCGACAAGGAATTTCGCTACCTTAGGACCGTTATAGTTACGGCCGCCGTTTACCGGGGCTTCGATCAAGAGCTTCGCGTTAGCTAACCCCATCAATTAACCTTCCGGCACCGGGCAGGCGTCACACCCTATACGTCCACTTTCGTGTTTGCAGAGTGCTGTGTTTTTAATAAACAGTCGCAGCGGCCTGGTATCTTCGACCGGCATGGGCTTACGCAGTAAATGCTTCACCCTCACCGGCGCACCTTCTCCCGAAGTTACGGTGCCATTTTGCCTAGTTCCTTCACCCGAGTTCTCTCAAGCGCCTTGGTATTCTCTACCCAACCACCTGTGTCGGTTTGGGGTACGGTTCCTGGTTACCTGAAGCTTAGAAGCTTTTCTTGGAAGCATGGCATCAACCACTTCGTCACCCAAAGGGTAACTCGTCATCAGCTCTCGGCCTTAGAATCCCGGATTTACCTAAGATTCCAGCCTACCACCTTAAACTTGGACAACCAACGCCAAGCTGGCCTAGCCTTCTCCGTCCCTCCATCGCAATAACCAGAAGTACAGGAATATTAACCTGTTTTCCATCGACTACGCTTTTCAGCCTCGCCTTAGGGACCGACTAACCCTGCGTCGATTAACGTTGCGCAGGAAACCTTGGTCTTTCGGCGTGGGTGTTTTTCACACCCATTGTCGTTACTCATGTCAGCATTCGCACTTCTGATACCTCCAGCAAGCTTCTCAACTCACCTTCACAGGCTTACAGAACGCTCCTCTACCGCATCACCTAAGTGATACCCGTAGCTTCGGTGTATGGTTTGAGCCCCGTTACATCTTCCGCGCAGGCCGACTCGACTAGTGAGCTATTACGCTTTCTTTAAAGGGTGGCTGCTTCTAAGCCAACCTCCTAGCTGTCTAAGCCTTCCCACATCGTTTCCCACTTAACCATAACTTTGGGACCTTAGCTGACGGTCTGGGTTGTTTCCCTTTTCACGACGGACGTTAGCACCCGCCGTGTGTCTCCCATGCTCGGCACTTGTAGGTATTCGGAGTTTGCATCGGTTTGGTAAGTCGGGATGACCCCCTAGCCGAAACAGTGCTCTACCCCCTACAGTGATACATGAGGCGCTACCTAAATAGCTTTCGAGGAGAACCAGCTATCTCCGAGCTTGATTAGCCTTTCACTCCGATCCACAGGTCATCCGCTAACTTTTCAACGGTAGTCGGTTCGGTCCTCCAGTTAGTGTTACCCAACCTTCAACCTGCCCATGGATAGATCGCCCGGTTTCGGGTCTATTCCCAGCGACTAGACGCCCTATTAAGACTCGCTTTCGCTACGCCTCCCCTATTCGGTTAAGCTCGCCACTGAAAATAAGTCGCTGACCCATTATACAAAAGGTACGCAGTCACCCAACAAAGTGGGCTCCCACTGCTTGTACGCATACGGTTTCAGGATCTATTTCACTCCCCTCTCCGGGGTTCTTTTCGCCTTTCCCTCACGGTACTAGTTCACTATCGGTCAGTCAGTAGTATTTAGCCTTGGAGGATGGTCCCCCCATATTCAGACAAAGTTTCTCGTGCTCCGTCCTACTCGATTTCATGACCAAGAGATTTTCGCGTACAGGGCTATCACCCACTATGGCCGCACTTTCCAGAGCGTTCCGCTAATCTCAAAGCCACTTAAGGGCTAGTCCCCGTTCGCTCGCCACTACTAAGGGAATCTCGGTTGATTTCTTTTCCTCAGGGTACTTAGATGTTTCAGTTCCCCTGGTTCGCCTCTTAAGCCTATGTATTCAGCTTAAGATAACCATCTTATGATGGCTGGGTTCCCCCATTCAGACATCTCCGGATCAAAGTCTGTTTGCCGACTCCCCGAAGCTTTTCGCAGGCTACCACGTCTTTCATCGCCTCTGACTGCCAAGGCATCCACCGTATGCGCTTCTTCACTTGACCATATAACCCCAAGCAATCTGGTTATACTGTGAAGACGACATTCGCCGAAAATTCGCATGCATTGCTCAATTAAGAGCTACTCACAAATTTTACCTTAGCCTGATCCGTTACCAGTGAAAGTAACGTCCAGTCTATCTTTCTATCACATACCCAAATTTTTAAAGAACGATCTAGCCAAAGACTAGAAATCAACATTCACCATCATCACGATGGAATGCTCATTTCTAAGCTTTCAACAAACAGAAGCAGTAGTGGTGGAGCCAAACGGGATCGAACCGTTGACCTCCTGCGTGCAAGGCAGGCGCTCTCCCAGCTGAGCTATGGCCCCGTATTTCTACAGGTTCCCACACAAAATTGGTGGGTCTGGGCAGATTCGAACTGCCGACCTCACCCTTATCAGGGGTGCGCTCTAACCAACTGAGCTACAGACCCAATTTCGGGCTGCTTCTTATCGTCTTCTTCAATGAATCAAGCAATTCGTGTGGGAACTTATGGAGCAGCTGATGTCGTCGATTAAGGAGGTGATCCAGCCGCAGGTTCCCCTACGGCTACCTTGTTACGACTTCACCCCAGTCATGAATCACACCGTGGTAACCGTCCTCCCGAAGGTTAGACTAGCTACTTCTGGTGCAACCCACTCCCATGGTGTGACGGGCGGTGTGTACAAGGCCCGGGAACGTATTCACCGCGACATTCTGATTCGCGATTACTAGCGATTCCGACTTCACGCAGTCGAGTTGCAGACTGCGATCCGGACTACGATCGGTTTTCTGGGATTAGCTCCACCTCGCGGCTTGGCAACCCTCTGTACCGACCATTGTAGCACGTGTGTAGCCCAGGCCGTAAGGGCCATGATGACTTGACGTCATCCCCACCTTCCTCCGGTTTGTCACCGGCAGTCTCCTTAGAGTGCCCACCATTACGTGCTGGTAACTAAGGACAAGGGTTGCGCTCGTTACGGGACTTAACCCAACATCTCACGACACGAGCTGACGACAGCCATGCAGCACCTGTCTCAATGTTCCCGAAGGCACTCCGCTATCTCTAGCAGATTCATTGGATGTCAAGGCCTGGTAAGGTTCTTCGCGTTGCTTCGAATTAAACCACATGCTCCACCGCTTGTGCGGGCCCCCGTCAATTCATTTGAGTTTTAACCTTGCGGCCGTACTCCCCAGGCGGTCAACTTAATGCGTTAGCTGCGCCACTAAGAGCTCAAGGCTCCCAACGGCTAGTTGACATCGTTTACGGCGTGGACTACCAGGGTATCTAATCCTGTTTGCTCCCCACGCTTTCGCACCTCAGTGTCAGTATCAGTCCAGGTGGTCGCCTTCGCCACTGGTGTTCCTTCCTATATCTACGCATTTCACCGCTACACAGGAAATTCCACCACCCTCTACCATACTCTAGCTTGTCAGTTTTGAATGCAGTTCCCAGGTTGAGCCCGGGGATTTCACATCCAACTTAACAAACCACCTACGCGCGCTTTACGCCCAGTAATTCCGATTAACGCTTGCACCCTCTGTATTACCGCGGCTGCTGGCACAGAGTTAGCCGGTGCTTATTCTGTCGGTAACGTCAAAACACTAACGTATTAGGTTAATGCCCTTCCTCCCAACTTAAAGTGCTTTACAATCCGAAGACCTTCTTCACACACGCGGCATGGCTGGATCAGGCTTTCGCCCATTGTCCAATATTCCCCACTGCTGCCTCCCGTAGGAGTCTGGACCGTGTCTCAGTTCCAGTGTGACTGATCATCCTCTCAGACCAGTTACGGATCGTCGCCTTGGTGAGCCATTACCTCACCAACTAGCTAATCCGACCTAGGCTCATCTGATAGCGCAAGGCCCGAAGGTCCCCTGCTTTCTCCCGTAGGACGTATGCGGTATTAGCGTCCGTTTCCGAGCGTTATCCCCCACTACCAGGCAGATTCCTAGGCATTACTCACCCGTCCGCCGCTCGCCACCAGGTACAAGTACCCGTGCTGCCGCTCGACTTGCATGTGTTAGGCCTGCCGCCAGCGTTCAATCTGAGCCATGATCAAACTCTTCAGTTCAAACATCTTTGGGTTTTTAAGAAACCCTAAACTTGGCTCAGCAATCGTTGGTTACATCTTTGATTTCTCGCGGAGTAACTTGTGATGCTGATAATCTTGTTGACTATCAGTCTGACTCCACAAGCACCCACACGAATTGCTTGATTCAGTTGTTAAAGAGCGGTTGGTTAAGATCTTTCGTCTCAACCGAGGCGCGCATTCTACAGCAGCCTCTGTTGCTGTCAAGCGGTTATTTTAAGAAGTTTTCAAAGTTTCCTTTGCAACTTCAACCACTTGCGCTTACGATCTCTCGTTAGCGGGAGGCGAATTCTACAGCGTTACTCGCTGCTGTCAACACCTCTTTTTCTCCGCTTTCGACCGAGAAGATCGAATCGTTAAAAGAGCCAAACCACCTCGCTCTTTCAACTCCTTCTGGGCTTCGATGACCTTAAGCAACTCGCTGTCGAAAACTGCATAACTCGTTGTTTACCAAGGAGTTTTCCGTTTCGACTGCGCCGGAAGTGGGGCGAATTATAGACTTCCAGAATCTGCCGTCAACACCTATCTTCACAATTCTGTCATATAGGTGAAAACAGCCCCTGAAACGCAAAGGCCGGCCCCAAGGGGCCGGCCTTCTTCCCTTCTACTTACAAGCTAGGGAATGCGAACTGCGAAGCTTCATGGCTCGCCCGTTGTGGCCAGCGCTGGGTAATGGCCTTGCGACGGGTGTAGAAACGCACGCCATCCGGACCATACGCATGCAAGTCGCCGAACAGCGAGCGCTTCCAGCCGCCAAAGCTGTGATATGCCACCGGTACCGGCAGCGGTACGTTGACGCCGACCATACCGACTTCGATCTCGTCGCAGAACAACCGCGCCGCTTCCCCATCACGGGTAAAGATGCAGGTGCCGTTGCCATACTCGTGATCGTTGATCAGCTGCATCGCCTCTTCCAGGCTGTTAACCCGGACAACACACAGCACCGGCCCGAAGATCTCTTCTTTATAGATGCGCATTTCTGGTGTGACGTTGTCGAACAGGCAGCCACCCAGGAAGAACCCTTCCTCATGACCGGCCACGCTCAGACCACGACCGTCGACCACCAAAGAAGCACCGGATGAAACACCGTCTTCTATATAGCCACTGACTTTGTCGCGAGCCTGACCGGAAACCAGCGGCCCCATGTCCAGACCGCATGAAGTACCGGCACCGATTTTCAGCGCCTTGATCTGCGGTACCAACTTGGCCACCAGCGCATCCGCCACCTGGTCACCGACGCACACAGCCACCGAGATCGCCATGCAACGTTCACCGCAAGAACCATAAGCCGCGCCCATCAATGCGCTGACCGCGTTATCCAGATCCGCATCCGGCATCAGCACCGCATGGTTCTTCGCGCCACCCAGTGCCTGAACGCGTTTACCGCGCTTGGTGCCTTCGGCGTAGATGTATTCGGCAATCGGCGTCGAACCAACGAAGCTCAATGCTTTGACTTCTGGCGCTTCGATCAGCGCGTCCACCGCAGCCTTGTCGCCGTGCACCACACTCAGCACACCTTTAGGCAGGCCGGCTTCCAACAGCAATTGAGCAATCAACAGCGTGGAGCTTGGATCACGCTCGGACGGTTTGAGGATGAAGCAGTTGCCGCAAACGATCGCCAGCGGATACATCCACAGCGGCACCATGGCCGGGAAGTTGAACGGAGTAATACCGGCCACCACGCCCAACGGCTGGAAGTCCGACCAGGCATCAATGTTCGGGCCAACGTTACGGCTGTATTCGCCCTTGAGGATTTCCGGTGCCGCGCAAGCGAACTCAACGTTCTCGATACCGCGCTTCAATTCGCCGGCAGCATCTTCCAGCGTCTTGCCGTGCTCTTCGCTGATCAGCTGAGCAATACGCGCTTCGTTCTGCTCCAGCAGTTGCTTGAAGCGGAACATCACTTGAGCACGCTTGGCCGGCGGAGTGTTACGCCAGGCCGGGAACGCAGCTTTGGCCGAGTCGATGGCTTTTTGAATGGTTTCGCGGCTGGCCAATGGCAGCTTGTGAATTGCCTGGCCAGTGGACGGGTTGAACACATCGGCCGTGCGACCTTCTTCGGTCACCAGTTCGCCATTGATCAAATGCGGGATAAGGCTCATGCAGCACTCCTGAAAAGTTGTCCACAGGCGCCCTTCAAAGGGCGCCTCCATATAGAGAGGGGAAAATCAGTCGATTTTGTTCAGCACTTCGCCGACCGCGTCGAACAGACGATCAAGGTCTTGCGGCTTGCTGTTGAAGGTTGGGCCGAACTGCAGGGTGTCGCCGCCGAAGCGCACGTAGAACCCGGCTTTCCACAGGGCCATGCCGGCTTCGAACGGACGCACGATGGCGTCGCCGTCACGCGGCGCGATCTGGATCGCACCGGCCAGGCCGTAGTTACGAATATCGATGATGTTTTTCGAGCCCTTCAGACCGTGCAGCGCATTTTCAAAATGCGGCGCGACTTCGGCCACGCTCTGCACCAGGTTTTCCTTTTGCAGCAGGTCGAGTGCTGCCAGGCCAGCAGCGCAAGCCACCGGGTGCGCGGAATAGGTGTAGCCGTGCGGGAATTCCACCGCGTACTCAGGCGTCGCCTGGTTCATGAAAGTCTGGTAGATCTCGGAGCTGGCAATCACCGCGCCCATCGGAATCGCGCCGTTAGTGACTTGTTTGGCGATGCACATCAGGTCCGGGGTCACGCCGAAGCTGTCAGCGCCGAACATCGAACCGGTACGGCCGAAACCGGTGATCACTTCGTCGAACACCAGCAGGATGTTGTGCTGATCGCAGATCTCGCGCAGACGTTTGAGATAACCCTGTGGTGGCACCAGTACGCCAGCCGAACCGGCCATTGGCTCGACGAACACTGCAGCGATGTTCGAAGCGTCATGCAGCTCGATCAACCTGAGCAGCTCATCCGCCAGGGCGATACCGCCCTCTTTCGGCATGCCACGGGAATAAGCATTGCTCGCCAGCAAGGTGTGCGGCAGGTGATCGACGTCCATCATCGCCTGACCGAACATTTTGCGGTTGCCGTTCACGCCGCCGAGGCTGGTGCCGGCGATGTTCACGCCGTGATAACCACGTGCACGGCCGATCATTTTGGTCTTGGTGGCCTGGCCTTTCAGACGCCAGTAAGCACGAACCATCTTCACCGCCGTGTCAGCACACTCGGAGCCCGAGTCAGTGAAGAACACATGATTCAGATTGCCCGGGGTCAGGTCAGTGATTTTCTCAGCCAGCTGGAACGACAGCGGATGGCCGTACTGGAAGCCCGGCGAGTAATCGAGGGTACCCAATTGCTTGGCGACCGCTTCCTGAATTTCCTTACGGGTATGCCCGGCGCCACAGGTCCACAAACCAGAGAGCGAGTCGTAAACCTTGCGGCCCTTGTCATCGATCAGCCAACTGCCTTCTGCCGCCACGATCAGTCGCGGATCGCGCTGGAAATTACGGTTGGCGGTGTAGGGCATCCAGTGAGCATCGAGCTTGAGCTGGCTGGCCAGGGAAGTCGGGTTGTTTTCAGGCAAGTTCATGGGCAAAACCTCGCAGGGCAATAAGCGGCATAGAGATCAAAAGCGTTCTTGCAGCTAAATTGCCACGAGGATAAAGTCGGTGAAATCCAACTCTTCTAACGTTCAGTCAGGTCATTACTAAACTATGAGCAGCCGTCGCCCCGATCCGCTGGCGCAAGTCAGTGACTTTGATATCCGCCTGCTTCGGATCTTTCGCAGTGTGGTGGAGTGCGGCGGCTTCTCCGCAGCGGAGTCGGTGCTGGGGATCGGCCGCTCGGCCATCAGCCAGCAAATGAGTGATCTGGAACAGCGCCTCGGTCTGCGTTTATGCCAACGCGGTCGTGCTGGGTTTTCCCTGACCGAGGAAGGCCGCGAGGTTTACCAATCGGCCTTGCAGCTATTAAGTGCGCTGGAAAGTTTCCGCACCGAGGTCAACGGCCTGCACCAACATCTGCGCGGCGAATTGACCATCGGCCTGACCGACAACCTGGTCACCCTCCCCCACATGCGCATCACCCACGCCTTGGCGCAATTGAAGGAACGCGGGCCGGACGTGCAGATCCAGATCCGCATGATCGCGCCCAATGAAGTCGAACAAGGCGTGCTCGACGGTCGATTGCATGTCGGCGTGGTGCCGCAAGCCAGCGCGCTGTCGGGGCTGGAATATCAGCCGCTCTATAGCGAACGCTCGCTCCTGTATTGCGCGGTTGGTCATCCGTTGTTTTATGTCGACGATAAACAACTGGATGACGAGCGCCTCAATAGCCAGGACGCCATCGCCCCGACTTTCCGTTTGCCCGCAGAAATCCAGGCCCACTACCAGGCGCTCAATTGCACCGCCAGTGCCTCGGACCGTGAAGGCATGGCGTTCCTGATCCTCACCGGACGCTACATCGGCTACCTGCCGGACCACTACGCCAGCCTCTGGGTGCAGCAAGGCCGATTGCGTGCGCTGAAACCAAAGGTGCGTTTTTATGACCTGAGCCTTGCATCGGTCACGCGCAAGGGCCGTCGCCCGCATTTGGTGCTGGAAAGCTTTTTGGAGAGCCTGGCTGCGACACGCTAGAAAGTCCTGGGGTTTTATCGCGTCAGGACTTGTCTGATGCCTGTGGGTGCGCTATCAACGCACTGGTTGCACCCACCCACCTGTTCGGAAGTGCCTATGACCTTTGAAGTCCCCGCTCACGGCGGCAAACCTGCCAGCCGCATTCGTCAGAAGAACGAAGAGACCATCATCAAAGCCGCCGAAGACGAGTTCGCCCGTCACGGGTTCAAAGGCACCAGTATGAACACCATCGCCCTGAATGCCGGGTTGCCCAAGGCGAATCTGCATTACTACTTCACCAACAAACTCGGTTTGTACGTGGCGGTGTTGAGCAACATCCTCCAGTTGTGGGACAGCACCTTCAACACCCTGACCGCGGAAGATGATCCGGCCGAAGCGCTGACGCGTTACATCCGCGCCAAGATGGAATTCTCCCGTCGCCAGCCGCAAGCCTCGCGGATCTTCGCGATGGAAGTCATCAGCGGTGGCGAATGCCTGACCGAGTACTTCAACCAGGACTATCGCGCCTGGTTCCAGGGCCGGGCGGGCGTGTTCCAAGCGTGGATCGACGCCGGGAAAATGGACCCGGTCGACCCGGTGAACCTGATCTTCCTGTTGTGGGGCAGCACTCAGCATTACGCCGATTTCGCCACACAGATCTGCCGTGTCAGCGGGCGCACCAAGTTGACCAAGCAGGACATGGAAGACGCCGGCAACAACCTGATCCGCATCATTCTCAAAGGCTGCGGCCTGACGCCAACGATCTAAGACACTTATGCCTTTTACCCTCAGCGGTTTTTGCGAGTACCGCGAAGAGATTCGCAAAAGCCGCTTCATCACTTTCGCCGCGCCGATCAGCAGCCCTGCTGAAGCCCAGGCGTTCATCGAACAGCACAGCGATTTGAATGCCTCGCACAATTGCTGGGCCTGGAAACTTGGCGAGCAATACCGCAGCACTGACGATGGTGAGCCCGGCGGCACCGCTGGCCGACCGATTCTGGCGGCAATCGACGCGCAGGATTGCGATCAGGTCGCGGTGCTGGTGATTCGTTGGTATGGCGGCATTCAACTCGGCACCGGTGGCCTCGCCCGGGCGTATGGCGGCGGCGCCAACAAGTGCCTGCAAGCGGCGGCAAAGGTTGAACTGATCAGTCGGGTGTCGGTGAGTTGTGCCTGTGCGTTTGCAGAGTTGCCGCTGGTGAAGCTTCGGGTGGCGGAACTGGGTGGCTTGGTTGTGGAAGAAACGTTCACGGCCAACGGCGTAGAACTGCAATTGGCGATCGGCGAAAGCCAGATAGACACCCTGCAGACGCAGCTGGCGGATCTGAGTCGCGGACGCATTTTGTTGCAGCACTAATCGCACCAATAACGTTCGCAGCCCTTTCGTCGAACCGGTGCATTTGCCCACATCTACTGTGCACCCGGCTGTGGATAACCTGAGCACACCCGGCTGCAACCCTTCTGTCATGCGGCTTTGCGGGCTTTGCTCACTTTTCGACCAATCCGCCATCAAAAAAGCTAAATCCACGTAAAAACAATCAGTTAGAGCGGTTTATCACCTTTAGAAGAAAGCCACACAGTGCTTATGCCCGAGCTTCGGGCTTGCGCACAAATACTGTGGAGCAATCTGTGGATAACCCGTTCATGGCTGTCGCCGCCCCATGTCCGGCGTGGCTTGTCGTCGGTTGCTCGTTTTTTGATCAAACACCCTGAGCAAAACCGGAGCCTGATCAACGACGTTGCCCTCAAGTGGTGCCTGGTTCGGGATCGACATAGGGCAAGCCGTCGTCTTCCAAGCCTTTGCCTGTAACGCTGTTGAGTTTTCCTGACTCAATGGCCAGAAAATTGCTTTGTCCACAGGCATCACTTCAATCGACCCGAGCCTGTCATGCCCAACCCCGTGCCGATCCCCGATCCAACACCTCGTCTGCAACTGCGCAGAATCAGCAAGCGCTACCCCGGTTGCCTGGCCAACGACGCTATCGATCTGAGCATTGCACCCGGCGAAATCCACGCCCTGCTCGGCGAAAACGGCGCGGGCAAAAGTACGCTGATGAAGGTCATCTACGGCGTCATCCATGCAGACTCGGGAGAGATGATCTGGCAAGGGCAACGCGTGACCCTGCGCAACCCGGCTCAGGCTCGGGGGCTGGGAGTCGGTATGGTGTTCCAGCATTTCTCGCTGTTCGAGACGCTAAGCGTGGCGCAGAACATTGCCTTGGCGATGGGCGCGGCGGCTGGCACACCGAAGCAGCTTGAGCCGAAAATCCGTGAAGTCTCCCGGCGTTACGGCATGGCGCTGGAGCCGGAGCGACTTGTCCACAGCCTGTCGATCGGTGAACGCCAGCGGGTGGAAATCATTCGTTGCCTGATGCAGGACATCCGTCTGCTGATTCTCGATGAGCCGACCTCGGTGCTGACTCCGCAAGAGGCCGACGAATTGTTCGTCACCCTGCGTCGACTGGCCACCGAGGGCTGCAGCATTCTGTTTATCAGCCACAAACTCGGTGAAGTTCGCGCGTTGTGCCACAGCGCCACGGTGTTGCGCGGCGGTCGGGTGGCCGGGCATTGCGTGCCGGCCGAGTGTTCGGATCGGCAACTGGCGCAGTTGATGGTCGGCGAAGCCGCTGCGCTGATTACGGATTATCCGAAAGCCACTGGCGCTAATGCATTCCTGAACGTGACGGGCTTGTCCTGGCACAACCCGGATCCGTTCGGCTGTTCGCTGAAGGACATCGGGCTTGAAGTGCGCAGTGGCGAAATCGTCGGCATCGCCGGGGTTGCGGGCAATGGTCAGGATGAGTTGCTGGCCCTGCTCAGTGGCGAAGAACCGCTCAGCCGCAACGACGGCGCAACGATCAATTTCGCCGGGCAACCGGTGGCGCACTTGCGGCCGGATGCACGGCGCAAACTGGGCCTGGCCTTTGTCCCTGCTGAACGTCTGGGTCATGGTGCGGTGCCGGACCTGAGCCTGGCTGACAACGCCCTGCTCACAGCCTTTCAACAAGGGCTGATCAGCAACGGCCTGATCCAGCGCGGCAAGGTCGAAGCGCTGGCCGAAGAAATTATCCGCCGCTACGGGGTGAAGACACCCGACACCCAGACACCGGCCCGCAGCCTGTCCGGCGGCAACTTGCAGAAATTCATCCTCGGCCGGGAAATCCTGCAGCAACCGAAACTGCTGGTGGCCGCGCACCCGACCTGGGGCGTGGACGTCGGCGCTGCCGCGACCATTCACCGGGCGCTGATTGCCTTGCGCGACGCCGGCGCGGCGATCCTGGTGATCTCCGAAGACCTCGACGAACTGTTCCAGATCAGCGACCGCCTCGGCGCTTTGTGCGGTGGTCGATTGTCACCGCTCAAGCCCACGGTCGACACCCGCCTGATCGAGGTCGGCGGCTGGATGGCCGGCGAGTTCGACGCTCCTCAATCACGTGCAATGGTTTAACGGAGTTTCACATGCTGCTTTCTCTCGAACCTCGTGGCCACCAATCGCGCCTGATGCTGTGGTGCTCGCCGTTGCTGGCGGCTGTCCTGACGTTGGGCTGTGGCTCGCTGCTGTTTATTGCGCTGGGTCACGATCCGCTGCTCACCCTGCACACCTTGCTGATCGCACCGGTCAGCGACTTGTATGGCGTCTCCGAACTATTGGTCAAAGCGCTGCCGATTCTGCTTTGTGCATTGGGTCTGGCGGTGGCGTACCAAGCACGAATCTGGAACATCGGCGCCGAAGGTCAGTTGCTGCTCGGTGCGCTGGCCGGCAGTGCATTGGCGGTGAACATCATCGGTATGCAAAGCCGCTGGGCGCTGGTGCTGATCCTGCTCGTCGGTACCCTGGCCGGTGCCGCGTGGGCCGGGCTGACGGCGTGGTTGCGCACGCGTTTCAATGCCAATGAAATCCTCACCAGCATCATGCTCAATTACATCGCCCTGAACCTGCTGCTGTTCTGCGTGCATGGGCCGCTAAAGGATCCGGCGGGGTTCAACTTTCCCGAATCAGCGATGTTCGGTGATGCCAGCCGATTGCCGCTGCTGATGGAGGATGGCCGGGTCCACATGGGCGTGTATTTCGCCTTGCTCGCGTTGGTGGCGGTGTGGGTGTTGCTGCAGAAAAGCTTTGTCGGGTTCCAGATCAAAGTCCTCGGGCTGGACAAGCGTGCTGCGGGTTTTGTCGGCTTTCGCGAGAAGCGGCTGATCTGGCTCGCGCTGTTGATCAGCGGAGGATTGGCGGGGCTGGCCGGGGTGTGTGAAGTCACCGGGCCGATCGGCCAACTGGTGCCGCAAGTCTCGCCCGGTTACGGCTATGCCGCGATCACCGTGGCGTTTCTCGGGCGACTCAATCCCATCGGTATTCTGTTTTCCAGCCTGCTGATGGCGCTGCTGTACATCGGCGGCGAGAGCGCGCAGATGAGCATGAATCTGCCGCAAGCAATCACCCAATTGTTCCAGGGAATGATGCTGTTTTTCCTGCTGGCCAGTGACGTGCTGATTCTCTACCGACCGCGCTTGAACCTGCGCTGGACCCGTCGCGCACAAGCCACCGCCGTACACGCAGGAGCGCTGTGATGGATATCGATCTGCTGAGCAATATTTTCTACGCCATGGTCCGCTGCGGTACGCCGTTGCTGTTGGTGGCGCTGGGTGAACTGATCTGCGAGAAGAGCGGCGTTCTGAACCTCGGCCAGGAAGGCATGATGCTGTTTGGTGCGGTGATCGGTTTTATCGTCGCGTTGAGCAGCGGCAACCTGTGGCTCGGTGTGTTGCTGGCGATGCTTGCCGGGATGCTGTTGTCGTCCCTGTTTGCGCTGGTGGCGCTGGTGTTCAACGCCAATCAGGTGGCCACCGGGTTGGCGCTGACGATCTTCGGCGTGGGCCTGTCGACCTTTGTCGGCGCGGCGTGGGTCGGTAAACCGCTGGCAGGTTTTGAGCCGGTGGCGATTCCTTATTTGAGTGAAATCCCGCTGATCGGGCGGATGCTGTTTGCGCAGGATCTGTTGGTGTATGTGTCGTTCGCGTTGTTTGCGCTGGTGACCTGGGTGATTGTGAAAAGTCGCGTCGGGCTGATCATTCAGGCGGTCGGGGAAAACCCGGATGCGGCCAGTGCCATGGGCTTTCCGGTGTTGGGCGTGCGCACGTTGGCGGTGCTGTTTGGTGGGGCGATGGCTGGATTGGCCGGGGCCTATTTGTCGCTGGCTTACACGCCGATGTGGGCGGAGAACATGAGCGCCGGCCGGGGCTGGATTGCCCTGGCACTGGTGGTGTTTGCCAGTTGGCGGGTGTGGCGGTTGCTGCTGGGAGCGTATCTGTTCGGACTCGCCAGCATCCTGCATTTGGTGGCGCAGGGGTTGGGGCTGGCGATTCCGTCTAGTCTGCTGGCGATGCTGCCGTATGTCGCGACCATTGTGGTGTTGGTGCTGTTGTCGCGAGATGCGCTGCGTACACGGTTGTATGCGCCGGTGTCGTTGGGGCAGCCGTGGCGGGCCGGGCATTAGGGGTTAGCCGGACGGGCCTATTCGCGAGCAAGCCCGCTCCCACATTTGGACCGAGTCGAGCCTGGATTTTGTGATCAACCCACATCTACTGTGGGAGCGGGCTTGCTCGCGAAAGCGCCCGAACAGGCAACACCTGAGCTACGCCCCACGCCAATTCAAAGAACAGGAAAATCACCAATAGCGAACTCCCGCCATGAGCCAAGGCATAAGCCTGCCAGGCTGCAAACAAAAACCGCCCCACCGCGTCATACCGCCCAAACACCTGCTGCGGATCCCGAATCCGCAGCACCGCCCACACGCAGACAATCGACCCCAACAAATTGGCCATCAGCATGTGCATCGGCTCAAACGGTGGCAACTCGCCGGACAAGTTGAACGCCTGACTCACGCTCAACAAAACTCCATGCAACGCCGCAAAACTCCACGGCGTGACAAACGCCACCATGACGATCAAGTCATACCAGGCGCTACCCTTCACCAACCGGCGATATTGCGTTGAAGTCCACATCCGTCTTGCTCCATAAATTCAGGGAGCAACAAGGCTAAAGCCTGGAGTATGCTCCAGGGTCAAGCCCTCTCGAGATGTCATGATGCGCATCGGTGAATTAGCCCAAGCCAGCGCCGTCAGCCGCGACACGCTGCGCTTCTACGAGCAGCGCGGGTTGATTGCGGCGCAACGCAGCGCCAACGGTTATCGCGACTATCCGGCGGACATGGTGCAACTGGTGCAGTACATCAAGACCGCTCAGCGATTGGGCTTTACCCTCGGCGAGATCGGCAACAGCGTCGCCGCGATATGGCAGTCGCCCGATCCGGACAGCGCCGTCACGCAATTGCTGCAAGACAAACTCAAACTGATCGAAACTCGCATGGCCGAACTCGACGCGTTGCGTCAGGAGTTGCAGCAACGGCTCGGCCAGCGTTGTCCATTGAATCCGTGATCCTCATTTATCAAGGAAGCCACTTATGTCTACGGCAAAAACCGCACTCATCATCGGTGCCTCCCGGGGTTTGGGCCTCGGTCTGGTGAAAACCCTGCTGGCCGACGGTTGGCAGGTCACCGCCACCGTACGCAACCCGCAGAACGCCGAAGCCCTGCAGGCCTTGGGCAAGGTGCGGATCGAAAAACTCGACATGGACGATCAGCAGGCGGTCATCGCCCTGAGCCAACAACTCAAGGGCGAAGTGTTTGACCTGCTGTTCGTGAATGCCGGGGTCAAAGGCCCGGAAGTTCAAACGCCGGGCGGCGCGACCCTGGCCGAGGTCGGCCAACTGTTCTTCACCAATGCGGTGGCGCCGATCAATCTGGCTCAACGCTTTGTCGGGCAGATTCGTCCGGACAGCGGCGTGCTGGCGTTCATGAGTTCGGTGCTGGGCAGCGTGACCATGCCGGATGCACCCGAGCTGGCGTTGTACAAGGCCAGTAAAGCGGCGCTGAACTCGATGACCAGCAGCTTCGTCACTCAGTTGGGCGAGCAGAAACTCACCGTGCTGTCGCTGCATCCGGGTTGGGTGAAAACCGACATGGGCGGTGAAGGTGCCGACATTGATGTGGAAACCAGTACGCGCGGATTGGTCGATCAGGTGAATGCGTATACCGGCAAGGGCGGGCATCATTTTGTGAATTACCGGGGTGAAACCATTCCCTGGTAACCCCCCCTTCCCCTGTGGGATTTGTGTTGTCCTGTCGGGCGAGGCTTGTCTGCCGAGCTTTTTTGATTGAAACTCCGCACCTCGTCCCCGCGGCGACCCTGGATCAGCAGACAGGGTAATCACTGAGCTGGCTAACCTGAACCCAACTTTCAGAGGAGCCGGCCAACATGCCTGCGACCCGTATCTGGTTAAAAAATCCCCTCGCGATCTTCACTGCCAATGGCCTCGATGCCCGTGGCGGCCTGGTGCTGCAAGACGGTTTGATCGTCGAAGTGCTCGCCGCCGGCCAGCAACCTTCCGCACCCTGTGGACAAGTCTTCGATGCCCGCGAGCATGTGATCCTGCCGGGACTGATCAACACCCATCACCACTTCTATCAAACCCTGACCCGCGCCTGGGCGCCGGTGGTCAATCAGCCGTTGTTCCCGTGGCTGAAAACTCTCTACCCGGTCTGGGCCCGCCTCACCCCTGAAAAACTCGCCCTCGCCAGCAAAGTCGCGTTGGCCGAATTGCTGCTGTCTGGCTGCACCACCGCGGCCGATCACCATTACCTGTTTCCGCAAGGCCTGGAAAATGCGATCGACGTACAAGTCGAGAGCGTCCGCGAACTGGGCATGCGCGCCATGCTGACGCGCGGTTCCATGAGCCTCGGCGAGAAGGACGGCGGCCTGCCGCCGCAGCAGACAGTGCAGGAAGGTGAAGTGATCCTCGCCGACAGCCAACGTTTGATCGCCGAGTACCACGAACGTGGCGATGGCGCGCAAATCCAGATCGCCCTGGCGCCCTGCTCACCGTTCTCGGTGACCCCGGAAATCATGTCCGCCAGCGCCGAACTGGCGAACAAACTCGACGTGCGCCTGCACACCCATCTGGCCGAAACCCTCGACGAAGAAGACTTCTGTCTGCAACGCTTCGGGTTGCGCACCGTGGATTACCTGGACAGCGTCGGCTGGCTCGGCCCACGTACCTGGCTCGCTCACGGCATCCACTTCAACCCGGACGAAATCGCTCGCCTCGGCGCCGCCGGCACCGGGATTTGCCATTGCCCGAGTTCGAACATGCGCCTGGCTTCCGGCATTTGCCCGACCCTGGACCTGACCGCTGCCGGCGCGTTGCTGGGCTTGGGCGTGGACGGTTCGGCGTCCAACGATGCGTCGAACATGATGCTGGAAACCCGTCAGGCGCTGTACATTCAGCGGCTGCGTTATGGCGCCGAGAAGATCACGCCGGAACTGGTGCTGGGGTGGGCGACCAAGGGTTCGGCGAGTTTGCTCGGGCGTAGCGATATCGGCGAGCTGGCGGTGGGCAAGCAAGCGGATCTGGCACTGTTCAAGCTGGATGAGCTGCGGTTCTCCGGCAGTCATGATCCGGTGTCGGCGTTGCTGCTGTGCGGCGCTGATCGGGCGGATCGGGTGATGGTCGGCGGCAAATGGCGGGTGATTGATGGGCAGGTTGAAGGGCTGGATTTGAAGGGGTTGATTGCCGATCACAGCCAGGCGGCTCGGCAGTTGATCGCGGGCGCCTAAGCCGACCACGATCTAATGTGGGAGCGGGCTTGCTCGCGAATGCGGTGTGTCAGTCAACATTGATACTGACTGACCCACCGCATTCGCGAGCAAGCCCGCTCCCACAGTGGTTTTGTGGTGTGTTCAGAGACCCAGCAGCGACAACATGATGAAGGTCGCAAACAGCACAAAGTGGGTCATGCCTTCGATGGCATTGGTTTCGCCATCGTTGAGGTTGATTGCGCTGACGATCAGGGTGAGGAAGACCATCACGGTCTGCACCGGGGTCATCGCCATCTGGAACGGCTGGCCGGTGTAGAGCGCCATCGCTTCCATCACCGGCACCGTCAGGATCACCGTCGACAGCGATGCGCCCATGGCGATGTTGACCACCGACTGCATGCGGTTGGCCAGTGCCGCCCGCAACGCGGTCAGAATCTCCGGCGCCGCCGAGATTGCCGCCACCAGGATCGCCGTGATCACCGGCGGTGCGCCCGTCCCTTCCAGGCCCAGGTCGAGGGTCTTGGACATCACTTCGGCCAATGCGCCGATCACCACCACGCCGAACACCAACGTGCCGATACTCAGCACCAGATTGATGGGCTCAGGTTCTTCCTCCGGGACTTTCTTGCGGCGTTTTTCCGGGTAGCTGTAGCTGAAGAAATAGCTGTGCGGCCCGACCTGCATGCGCAGGAACAGGGCGTAGAGCACGATCATCGCGCCGATGGTGAACGCCGAATAGAGTTTCCAGTTGGCTTCGGGAATGAACTCCGGCACCACCATGGAAACGCCCATGGCGGTGAGAATCATCACGCTGTAGCTACGGGCCGAGTCATCGTTGTAGGACTGTTCGCCATGCTTGAGCCCGCCCATCAACGCAGCGAGGCCGAGAATGCCATTGATGTCGAGCATTACCGCCGAATAAATCGTGTCGCGCACCAGGTTCGGCGAGGCTTCGTTGCTCATCATGATCGCCAGGATCACCACTTCCACCAGCACGGCGGCCAGGGTCAGGATCATCGTGCCGTAAGGGTCGCCGACTTTTTCTGCGAGCAGCTCGGCATGATGGGCGACGCGCATGGAGGCAACGACAATGAACGCGATCAGCACCAGGCCGGCGGTTAACGCGATGGGCTGGCCGCTGTGCAGCATCCAGTGTTCCAGCGGATAGGCGACGGCGGCGGCAATCACGGCCAGCAGCAGAAACTTTTCTTGCTTGAGGAGTGTGAGCATTGCGGGCCTTTTTGCCGTGTGAAGCGAAACCAGTGTGATGAGCTACTGACTGTGGGGCGGCGCTAACGTTTCGTTACACCTTAGCGCACCAGTGGATGGCAGCCGTGTCAGGCCATGCACTTTTATCGGCCTTGCGGGCCTCTTCGCGAGCAAGCCCGCTCCCACATTGGATCGCATTCCCCTGTGGGAGCGGGCTTGCTCGCGAAGGCTTCACCACGGTTTCGGCGATTTTGTTGTCCTGTTGGTCAGTAATTTGCATTGGCCCTGCCAACCTCACAACAACATGGAGTTCGAATTCATGCACAAACGTCCGTTGAAGAAGCTGCTTTGCGCCGTTGCCGCGGCCATCGGTCTGAGCGCAAGCCTGACTGCCAGTGCCGCCGACCCGCTGAAAGTCGGCTTCGTCTACATCGGTCCGATTGGCGACCACGGCTGGACGTATCAGCATGAACAGGGGCGCAAGGCGTTGGCAGAAAAACTCGGCAACCAGATCACCACCAATTACGTGGAAAACGTTGCTGAAGGCGCCGACGCCGAGCGGGTGATCCGCAACATGGCCAAGGACAACTACGACCTGATCTTCACCACGTCCTTCGGCTACATGAACCCGACCCTGAAAGTCGCCAAACAATTTCCCAAGGTGACCTTCGAACACGCCACCGGCTACAAGCAGGACAAGAACCTCGGCACCTACCTGGCGCGCACGTATGAAGGTCGCTACGTCGGCGGTTTTCTCGCGGCGAAGATGACCAGGACCAAGAAGATCGGTTACGTCGCGTCCTTCCCGATCCCGGAAGTGATCCGCGACATCAACGCCATTCAACTGGCCCTGAACAAATACAACCCCGGCACCGAGATCAAGGTGGTGTGGGTCAACTCCTGGTTCGATCCGGGCAAAGAAGCCGATGCCGCCAATGCGTTGATCGATCAGGGTGTGGACGTGGTGTTCCAGCACACCGACAGCCCGGCGCCGATCCAGGCGGCTGAACGTCGTGGCGTGTATGCCGTGGGCTACGCTTCGGACATGGCGCACTTCGGGCCAAAAGCGGTGCTGACGTCCATCGTCAACGACTGGGGCCCGCACTACATTCAGGCGACCCAAAGCGTGCTCGACCTCACGTGGAAGTCGCAGGATTACTGGGGTGGTTTGAAGGAAGGTACGGTTGAGTTGCCGATCAGCGATCTGGTGCCAGCACCGGTGAAAGCCGAGGCAGAGCAGATCATTGCTGACATCAAGAGCGGCGCATTCCACCCGTTCACCGGACCGATCAAGGATCAGGCAGGCGTCGAGAAAATCGCGGCGGGCGCGACGGCGAGCAATGCAGAGCTGGCATCGATGAACTACTACGTTGAAGGCATGAAGGCCGACATTCCGAAGTAATTCCGGCCACGAACACAAAACCCTGTGGGAGCGGGCTTGCTCGCGAAGGCGGTGTGTCAGCCAACATCAATGTTGAATGCTCTGCCGTCTTCGCGAGCAAGTCGAATCGTCGCACCGCCGCTCCCACATTGGATTTTCAGCGTTCTTAAGGACTGCGCATGAACCAACTCCCGATCATCGACATCAGCCCGCTCTACAGCGATGACCAAAACGCTTGGCCAGCCGTGGCCGCCGAGATCGACCACGCCTGCCGCGAGTGGGGCTTCTTCTACATCAAAGGTCACCCAATCAGCGCCGCGCGCATTAACGCCGTGCTCGACAACGCCCAACGTTTCTTCGCCCTGCCCGCCGCCGAAAAACTCAAGATCGACATCACCCAAACCCGTCACCACCGCGGTTATGGCGCCATCGCCACTGAACAACTCGACCCGAGCAAACCGAGCGACCTGAAAGAAACCTTCGACATGGGCCTGCACCTGCCGGCCGATCATCCTGAAGTGTTGGCAGAAAAACCGCTGCGCGGCCCCAACCGCCACCCGTCGATGCCCGGCTGGGAATCGCTGATGGAGCAACATTACGTCGACATGCAGGCCTTGGCCCTAACCCTGTTACGGGCCATGACCATGGCACTGGGCATCGAGCGCGACTTTTTCGACACCCGTTTCGTTGAGCCGGTCAGCGTGCTGCGGATGATTCATTACCCACCGCGCCACACCGCCAGTTCCGAAGAGCAGCAAGGCGCCGGCGCCCACACCGATTACGGTTGCATCACCCTGCTGTATCAAGATGCCGCCGGCGGCCTGCAAGTGCGAAACGTCAAAGGCGAGTGGATCGATGCACCGCCGATCGACGGCACGTTCGTGGTCAACCTCGGCGACATGATGGCGCGCTGGAGCAACGACCGTTACCTGTCGACGCCGCACAGGGTGATCAGCCCGCTGGGCGTGGACCGTTACTCGATGCCGTTCTTCGCCGAGCCGCACCCCGACACGGTCATCGAATGCCTGCCCGGCTGCCAGGATGAACGGCACCCGGCACAGTATCCGGCCACCACCTGCGCCGAATTCCTGCTCTCGCGCTTCGCCGATACCTACGCCTATCGACGGGAACAGGAAGCGCTGTAATGAACCGGCTGGTCAGGTTTTTCTAATTGTTTCCACGGGCATCTGTAGAATGCTCGCCATCTGCACCTGATGAGAAAAGACTATGTACGACTGGCTGAACGCCCTGCCCAAGGCAGAACTGCACCTGCACCTTGAGGGTTCGCTGGAGCCCGAGTTGCTGTTCGCCCTGGCCGAACGCAACAAGATCGCCCTGCCGTGGAGCGATGTCGAAACCCTGCGCAAGGCCTACGCCTTCAACAACCTGCAAGAGTTTCTCGACCTGTATTACCAGGGCGCCGACGTGTTGCGCACCTCTCAGGATTTCTACGACCTGACCTGGGCCTACCTGTTGCGTTGCAAGGCGCAGAACGTGATTCACACCGAACCGTTCTTCGACCCGCAGACCCACACCGACCGTGGCGTGCCGTTCGAAGTGGTGCTCAATGGCATCGCCGCCGCGTTGAAGGATGGCGAGCAGCAACTGGGCATCACCAGCGGTTTGATCCTGAGCTTCCTGCGCCACTTGAGCGAAGAAGAAGCCGAGAAAACCCTTACCCAGGCGCTGCCGTTCCGTGATGCGTTTGTCGCTGTCGGTCTGGACAGTTCGGAAATGGGTCACCCGCCGAGCAAGTTCCAGCGCGTGTTTGATCGTGCCCGTCACGAAGGCTTCCTGACCGTTGCCCACGCCGGTGAAGAAGGCCCGCCCGAGTACATCTGGGAAGCCCTCGACTTGCTGAAAATCCAGCGCATCGACCATGGCGTGCGCGCCATTGAAGACGAGCGTTTGATGCAGCGGATCATCGACGAGCAAATCCCGTTGACCGTGTGCCCGTTGTCGAACACCAAGCTCTGCGTGTTCGATCACATGTCTCAGCACAACATTCTCGACATGCTCGAGCGTGGCGTGAAAGTGACCGTGAACTCGGATGACCCGGCGTACTTCGGCGGTTATGTCACCGAGAACTTCCATGCGCTGTATACCCATTTGGGCATGACCCAGGATCAGGCCAAGCGATTGGCGCAGAACAGCCTGGATGCTCGGCTTGTGAAACCGTAAGTCCGCTGAAGATCAAATGTGGGAGCGGGCTTGCTCGCGAAAGCGGTGTGTCATGCAACATTGATGTTGACTGACACTCCCTCTTCGCGAGCAAGCCCGCTCCCACATTGGCTCAGTGTTCAACTGACGATCGTGGCTTCGCTCAATTCCTCCAGTGTCTTGCCCCGGGTCTCCATCCCGAACACCCACACCACCCCCGCCGCAATCGCAAAACACATCGCCCCCAGCGCAAACACCCCGCCCTGCCCGGTCATCGGGAACACCAGCCCGGTCACCATTGGCCCGAGCAACGAACCCACGCGGCCAATCGCCGACGCAAACCCCGAGCCCGTGGCCCGCGCCGATGTCGGGTACAACTCCGGCGTGTAGGTGTAAAGCACCGCCCACATGCCGAACAGGAAAAACTGCATCAGCAGACCCGACGCAATCAACAGGCTGACATTGCCGCCAAACACTGCGCTCTGACCATACAGAAACGCCATCGCCCCGCCGCCGAGCAATGTCACCACGCACACCGGTTTACGTCCCCAACGCTCCACCAGCCAGGCGGCCATCAGGAAACCGGGAATCCCGCCGAGGGAAATCAACACCGTGTAATACACCGACTGAGTCACGGCAAAACCCGACTGCTGCAGCAATGCACTGAGCCAGGATGTCAGGCCATAGAACCCCAGCAAGGCGAAGAACCAGACACTCCAGATCATCATCGTGCGCTGGCGGTACAGCGGCGACCAGATCTGCCGCAACGCGGAAAAGAAATGGCCCGGCGTACTCGCCACTCTCGGCAGGCGGATCGGCTCAGGCAGATCCGAACGTCCCAGAGATGTCCGGACCCGATCTTCGATGCGCAGCAAGACCTTGTCTGCCACGTCATGATGCCCGGCCTGCTCCAGCCAGCGCGGTGATTCGGGAATGAAAAAGCGAATCGCCAGGACAAACACCGCCGGCACCGCCAACACCAGGAAGATGTCCCTCCAGCCAATTACCGGCAGCAGGAAGTACGACAGTACCCCGGCGGCGACGAAGCCCAACGGCCAGAAACCGTCCATCAACGCAATGTAGCGCCCGCGCCGTTTGGCTGGAATCAGCTCCGAGAGCATCGACTGGGCGATGGGAAACTCCATGCCCATGCCGATCCCCAACAGGATTCGGAACAACGTCAGCGTTTCAACGTTCTGCGCCGTGGAGCACAGATAACTGGCGATCCCCCACAACACGATGCTCCACTGAAACACCGGTTTGCGCCCGAAGCGGTCGGCCAGCATGCCGGACAGCGACGCCCCCACAACCATGCCGAAAAAGCTCGAACTGGCCAGCAACCCGGCCTGTGCCGTACTTAGGCCAAACTCGGTTTTGATCGAGCCGAGCAGAAAAGTCATCATCGCCAGGTCCATGGAGTCGAAGAAGAACGCCAGGGCAATGATGATGAAAATGATTCGGTGATAACCGCTGATGGGCAGCCGTTCCAGTCGTTCTGCCGCGCTGAAGCCTCGTGTTTCCATGCCACATTCCCCCAATCCGAAAGTCCCCGGACGAGTGTGCGCGATAGCGGCTGGGGGTTACGGCTGGATGCGACCTGTTCGCAGCTCTGAACGACGCCCGAAGCTTCGGACGTCGATCTCGATGCGTCTACAACGCCATTTCCAGCTCGGTTTCTTTGGCGAATCGATGGATTTCACGCTGCCCCGCGGCGGTGATCTGCAAGGCTCGAGAATCGTTGGGCAGGCTCAGCCAACCTGACTGCATGAACAATTGCAGCAACGCCGCCCCCAGAGATCCGCCCATGTGCGGGCGTCTTTCGCTCCAGTCCGGACAAGCGCAGGCGACCCGGCTGTTGCGATGAGCCAGCGCCTGGATGAACACACCCCGCGTCGCCAATTGCGTGGCGCCCTTGTGGGTGATCATGACCCGCTGATCGAATTGTTCGATCCAGCCCGCGTCCAGCAGCCGCTGGTAAAGATCGGCGGCAAGGGTGCCGCCCAAGTGGTCGTCGCAAAGCCTGGCGCGCAAGAGTGACGAAGGCGCCGCCTGAGGTTTCGCGAGGGGGGGCGTGCGCTTGAAAACGTCCGGGACTTCCCGAGGCGTGCTGGCCAGGGTGGCGCTGGCCAGTGCCTCTATCGCGGCCCCCACTTCGGGTGCGGCAAGACGGAAGAACCGCTTGCGGCCGCGGAATTCGACTTTCAACAGACCTCCGGCGGACAAACGCCCCAGATGCGCACTGGCCGAAGACGGTGACAGGCCGGCCAACAAGGCCAGCTCTTCGGTTTGCCGCGCCGAGCCGTCCATCAAGGCCCACATCATTGCGCTGCGCTTTGGGTCAGCCAGCAACGTGGCGATCTGGCTGATGCAAGGTGCATGTTCCATGTATTCACTCCCTGTTGAATCGTTTCGTCTACTGCTCAGAGACATCTTGACCAGTAATGTGTCGTCGGCCAAGGCGTGGAAACCGCCATAACCCGGGCAAAGCCGTCCATCGCACAGGCCATTGCTTCGCAGGTTTCGCAAAGCCGCGGCGATTGACCATGGCGCCTGGCTGACTCGGACGTGGACTCGCCAATGCGAGATCGACGGTGTGTACATGAAGCGAGCGCTAGTATATGCGGGTTAACCGCCGGTTCCTGCCCTTGGGAAACCATTGCTGGTGATAGTTCCTGAGTGAAATTTCGCTATTTGCCTGCGACTAATGATCGGCGCCCGATAACGTCGGAAATTGACTACTCAACCGGGCGCATCGACTGGCGAGCATTTCCCGCAAAAGGTTCACCGGCTTACTCAATTGTGCGCGATGGGCGCACAGCAAATTCAGCGGTGCGCGCTCACAGAGCAGTTCCGGCATCAGCACTTTCAATCGACCGGCCAGCACATCGGCCGCGACATCGAGCCAGGATTTGTAGGCGATCCCGGCACCCGCCACGGCCCACAACCGCACGACATCGGCATCATCACTGAAACGATCGCCGCTGACGGTCAGGCTGACCTCGCGTTTGCCGTCGTGGAAACTCCAATGGTCGTGGACCCGGCTGCCGAGCATGAACAGCAGGCAGTTGTGCTGAGCCAGTTGCTCCAGTTGCCGTGGTTCGCCATGCCGGGCCAGGTAACTCGGGGCGGCACAGAGGACGCGGCGGTTCTGCGGAGCAATGGGCAGCGCCACCAGGCTTGAGTCTTCCGGCTCGCCGTACCGCAGGGCGATGTCCACCGGTTGGCGGAACAGGTCAGCGATGCGGTCGCCCAACAGCAAACGCACCGTAAGCTTCGGATGCTCTCGCTGAAACTCGTCCAGCCAGGGCAGCAGCAGGTTGCGGCCAAAGTCCGAAGGCGCCGACAGCTGCAAAATCCCGCTGACCTGGTCCTGACCGCTGGCCAATAAACGGCGGCCCTCATCGAGATTGCTCAAGGCAGCCCGAGCGTATTCGAGAAATCCCTCGCCTTCAGCGGTCAGCCGCAAACTACGGGTAGAACGGGCGAGCAACCGGGCGCCGAGCTGCTGTTCGATGCGCTTCAACGCCGCACTGGCTACCGCGGCCGACATGTCCATCCCCCGCGCCGCCGCTGACAGACTGCCCAGGTCCGCCGCCCGGACAAACAACTGCAAGTCATCGAAACGCAGCATTGTTCAGCCTCGATTATCAAAAAAATATTGAAAGAGACTGCTCTTTTAGCGGGTTTTATCTTGCAGAGAAATAGCCAATCATCCGTCCCATCGAATTCATCCCGTTCCCGGAGCCGAACATGTCCCAGCCTTTTACCGCTATCGCCACCCTCATCGCCAAAGCCGGCCAACAGGACGCCCTCGAACAGCACCTGCGTGCGCTGCTGGAACCGACCCGCGCCGAGGTCGGTTGCGGTCAATACGACTTGCACCAGGACCTCGCCAATCCTCACGCCTTCTACATGATCGAAAAATGGAGCAGTGACGAAGCCCTGCAGGCCCATGACGCCAGCGCGCATATCCAGAACTTCCGCGCCAAGGCTGGCGACTTTCTCGAACACTTCGACCTCAAGCGCCTGCGCTCCATCATCTGATTTCTTCCTTCCTTATTACTTTTCAGGAGCCCGTATGAAAGCCATTGCCTACTACGCCTCGTTGCCAATCAGCGACTCAAACGCACTGCAAGACATCGAACTGCCTGAACCGGTTGCCGGCCCGCGCGACCTGTTGGTGGAAGTCAAAGCCATCTCGGTCAACCCGGTGGACACCAAGGTCCGCCAGAACGTCCAGCCTGAGGCGGGCGCGCCGAAAGTGCTGGGCTGGGACGTGGCCGGTGTGGTCAAGGCCGTCGGCAGTGAAGTGACGCTGTTCAAGGCCGGCGACAACGTGTTCTACGCCGGCTCCATCGCCCGCGCGGGCGGCAACAGCGAACTGCACGTGGTAGACGAGCGGATCGTCGGCCATATGCCGAAGACCCTCGGCTTCGCCGAAGCCGCCGCGCTGCCGCTGACCGCAATCACCGCGTGGGAATTGCTCTTCGAACGCCTGCAAGTGCGTGAAGGCAAAACCGATGAAGGCCAGAGCCTTTTGATCGTCGGTGCCGCTGGCGGTGTGGGGTCGATTCTTACGCAACTGGCCAGCCAGCTCACCGGGCTGAACGTCATCGGCACCGCTTCCCGCCCGCAAACCCAGAGCTGGGTTCGTGAGCTGGGTGCCGACCTGGTGATTGATCACAGCCAGCCGTTGAGCGAAGAACTCAAACGCGCGGGTGTCGATCAGGTGACTCACGTCGCCAGCCTGACCCAGACCGATCACCACCTGGATCAGTTGATCGAGGCACTGGCGCCGCAAGGCAAACTGGCCCTGATCGATGATCCGAAGGCGCTGGACGTGACCAAGCTCAAGCGCAAGAGCCTGTCGCTGCACTGGGAGTTCATGTACACCCGCTCGCTGTTCGAAACCGCAGACATGATCGAGCAGCACACATTGCTCAACCGCGTGGCTGAGCTGATCGACGCCGGGACGCTGAAGACCACGGTCGGCGAGCATTTCGGGACCATCAACGCGGCGAATTTGCGCCGTGCCCATGAGCTGCTGGAAAGTGGCAAGTCCAAAGGCAAGATTGTGCTCGAAGGGTTCTAAAGATCAAAAGATCGCAGGCTTCGCCAGCTCCTACAGGGAATGCATTCATCTGTAGGAGCCTATGATCTTTGCCGTCAGTCAGAAGGTTGACCCTTGTCACAATTGCGATCGTATTCGGGTCTACAATCGAGTCCTCTGCGGCACAATCTTTTACGTGACATCTTTTACGAGAGGAGAGATCAGCAATGAAGATCCTGATAAAAGAATTGGCAAAATCCCAGTGGCAAGTCCGTCTGGACCAACACGCCGTGACGTTCCGCAGCGAAGCCGAAGCCCGCGCCTTCACCCGTACCCTTGAAGCGCGACTACAAGCACCTCATCAAATTATTGACCGCCAGCAGCGTGCCGCTGGCTGAGTCCGTCCTCAGACCTGGGCTTGTGCCAGCGCCCGGGCATTTTGCAAACGCCGGGTGAGCGTCGCAACGCTCACCACCAGAATTCCGCACAGGCTGATGACCATGGCCATCGGCATGGCGCTGCCGTCGTGTAAAACACCCACCAGTGCTGCTGCCCCGGCGGCAACGCTGAATTGCAGGCAACCAAGCATTGCCGACGCACTGCCGGCGCGAGCGCCCTGCCCGTTCATGGCGCAGGCCGAGGCGTTGGGGAGGATGCAACCGAGGCTGGCGATGCAGACAAACAGCGGAATCAGCAATGGCCATAGCTGCGCGGTGTGCAGCGAACTGACGGCCAGTAGCGCCAGGCCCGCGCCGACGTAGATCCACACGGTGCGCGCCAGCAAGAACGCCGGGCCACGCTTGGCCAGCAATCGTGCGTTGAGCTGCGCGACCAGAATGAAGCCCGCCGCGTTGGTACCGAACAGCCAGCCGAAATGCTCGGGCGGCACGCCATACAGCTTGATGAAGACGAACGGTGAACCGGCGATGTAGGCAAACATCCCGGCGATGGCGATGCCACCGGTCAAGGCGTGGCCGAGGAACACCGAGTCCGACAACAGTCGACCGTACTGACGCAACGCGCCGGACAACGGTTGACGCGGCACATGGGCCGGCAGACTTTCCGGCAACCCGAGCGCCACGGCCAACCCTGCCAGCGCACTGAAACCGGTCAGCACGAGAAATATCGACTGCCAGCCCGTGGTGTTGACCAACAGCCCGCCCAGCATCGGCGCAAGAATCGGCGCCAGGCCCATCACCAGCATCAGCTGCGAAAAGACCTTCGCCGAACCCACCGCATCGCATTTATCGCTGACAATCGCCCGCGCGATCACCATCCCCGCGCACCCGCCCAACGCCTGAACGAAGCGTGCGCCGATCAGCCATTCGAGGTTCGGCGCATAGGCGCAGGCCAAGGAAGCCGCGGTGAATAAGCCGACGCCGGTCAGCAAGGGAATACGTCGCCCAAAACGATCCGCCACCGGGCCGTAAGCCAGTTGACCGATGGACAAGCCAAGGAAATACGCCGCCAGGGTCAACTGAACGTGTTTTTCATCGGTAGCGAAGGCGAGCGCCATCGCCGGGAAGGCCGGCAGATAGAAATCGATCGCCAGCGGACCGAAGGCGCTCAAGGCGCCAAGAATCAAAATGCTACGGAAATTCATCAGGCATCCAGTTGGACAGGGTCGGCAGCCCCACAGTCTAGCCGCGCATGGACGCCTTGAACATTCCGTTAGGTCGCTAACTATTAAAAAGCTTCAGGCGACTTTCGCCTCGTAGCCTTCTTCGGTGATCACCGCGATCACCTGATCCGCCGACAAAGCACTCTCGACACCGACTTCTTTCGCAGCCAGATCGATACGCACGCTGGCCGCAGGATCCTTGGCTTGCAGCGCCTGAGTGATGGCTTTGACGCAGTGACCGCAGGACATGCCTTGAACGTTGAACACTTGCATGGGATGACTCCTTGAGTGAGGTTGCGTGCAGTCTCGAGCTTGCCACCGTGGCAAGGTCAAGTTCTGAAGTGAGCTGCCGGGCTGGCAATCAGCGTCGCGCTCGGCCAAGCTGCGTCCATCAATGACTCGACATCAGGAGATTCAGCCATGCGCTGGTCAGCTCTCAGCCTGTTTGGCTTTCTCAGCCTATTTGCCGCGACACCTTCGGTTCAAGCCGCCGGGGAGGACTATGGCGTACTGATCATTTCCCGCGAGCGCCTGGAAGTCGCGACCTCCTGCGAGATCGGCGTGTACATTCACGATCAGCTGTCGGCGCGGTTGTTCCAGGAACAAAGCACCTCGTTCAACCTGCCGCCGGGCAATGTGTCCTTGCGCCTGAAGCTGCTGCCGGGCCAGGCGCCGGGTTGCAACCCGGGCATGCTCGCACCGGGTTCGCAGAACATCACGCTCAAGGCCGGTGACGTGTTGAAGTTCCGGATTGCGATGACGCAGGAAGGGATGTACCTGAAACCTGCCGCTCTCGAATACTGAGTCGCCTGTAAAAAAGATCGCAGCCTGCGGCAGCTCCTACGGGATCGGGTTACCACGCGGTCAATGTAGGAGCTGCCGCAGGCTGCGATCTTTTGATCTGAGACATGGCGCTTGACCTTGCCAGCATGGCAAGGTTGATCCTGTAGATATCTTCTACAGGGAGCGTGACCGATGTCCGAATCCACCACTTTCGATCTGCCGATTGCCGGCATGACCTGCGCCAGTTGCGCCGGGCGTGTCGAGCGTGCCTTGAGCAAAGTCATCGGCGCCTCTGCCGTCAGTGTCAACCTGGCCACCGAACAGGCCCGGGTTCATGCGCCCAGCGACAGCCTGCCGGCCTTGATGGATGCCGTGCAGCAGGCGGGTTACAGCGTGCCGCAGCAGAGTCTGGAATTGAGCATCGACGGCATGACCTGCGCCTCTTGCGTCGGCCGGGTCGAACGGGCGCTGGCCAAGGTGCCGGGAGTCAAGAGCGTCAGCGTCAACCTGGCCAACGAACGTGCTCACCTTGAGCTGCTCGGTCAGATCGATCCGCAAACCTTGATCGCTGCCGTGACCAAGGCTGGCTACAGCGCCAGTGTCTGGGAAGTCGAACACCCGCAAACCGATACTCAACAACAACGCCTGCACCGCGAGCGTTGGGCCTTGATCATGGCGATCGTCCTCGCCTCGCCGTTGGTGCTACCGATGTTGCTGCAACCATTCGGCGTGCACTGGATGCTCCCGGCCTGGGTGCAATTCGCGTTGGCGACGCCGGTGCAATTCATCTTCGGTGCGCGCTTTTACGTCGCTGCCTGGAAAGCCGTGCGCGCCGGTGCGGGCAACATGGATTTGCTGGTCGCCTTGGGCACCAGCGCCGGTTATGGCTTGAGTCTCTATGAATGGGCCACCGCCGCCGGGCGCATGCTGCACCTGTATTTCGAAGCCTCGGCGGTGGTGATTGCCCTGGTGCTGCTGGGCAAGTACCTGGAAAGCCGCGCCAAACGCCAGACTGCCAGTGCCATTCGCGCCCTCGAAGCCTTGCGTCCGGAGCGGGCGATTCAGGTGATCGATGGCCGCGAGCAGGACGTCGCCATCAGTGCCTTGCGTTTGAATGATCTGGTGATGGTCAAACCCGGCGAACGCTTCCCGGTGGATGGGGAAGTGGTCGAAGGCCAGAGCCACGCCGACGAAGCGTTGATCAGTGGCGAAAGCCTGCCAGTGCCCAAACAACCCGGCGACAAGGTCACCGGCGGCGCGATCAATGGCGAAGGCCGGTTGCTCGTTCGCACCCTGGCCTTGGGCGCGGAAACCGTACTCGCCCGCATCATCCGCCTGGTCGAAGACGCTCAAGCGGCGAAAGCGCCGATCCAGAAACTGGTGGATAAAGTCAGCCAGGTGTTCGTGCCAACGGTTCTGCTGATTGCGTTGGCCACCTTGATCGGTTGGTGGTTGCACGGCGCGCCGATGGAAACGGCGCTGATCAATGCCGTGGCGGTATTGGTGATCGCCTGCCCTTGCGCGCTCGGGCTGGCCACACCGACAGCGATCATGGCCGGCACAGGCGTGGCAGCGCGCCACGGGATTCTGATCAAGGACGCCGAAGCGTTGGAGCGTGCCCATGAAGTCAGTGCGGTGGTGTTCGACAAGACTGGCACGCTGACCTCGGGTACTCCGCGCATCGCTCATTTGAGCGCAATCAACCATGACGAAGCGGCCCTGCTGCAAATGGCCGGTGCCCTGCAACGCGGCAGTGAACATCCACTGGCCAAGGCGGTTCTGGACGCTTGTGCCGAACGCGGCTTGACCGTGGCCGATGTCAGCGACAGTCAATCGCTGACTGGCCGAGGCATCGCCGGCTCTCTCGACGGTCGTCGATTGGCGTTGGGCAATCGTCGTCTACTGGAAGAGAGCGGCTTGAGCGCAGGTGAATGGGCGGACTCCGCCACCGCGTGGGAAACCGAAGGCCGGACCCTGTCCTGGCTGATCGAGCAAAGTCCCGAACTTCGTGTGCTGGGCCTGTTCGCTTTCGGCGACACCCTCAAACCCGGCGCGCTGCAAGCCGTGCAACAACTCAACGCACGCAACATCAGCAGCCACCTGCTGACCGGCGATAATCGCGGCAGCGCCAAGGTGGTTGCCGAGGCGCTGGGCATCAAGGATGTCCACGCCGAAGTACTGCCGGCAGACAAAGCCGCCACCGTCGCCACACTCAAGAAAACCGGCGTCGTGGCGATGGTCGGCGACGGCATCAACGACGCACCCGCCTTGGCCGCCGCCGACATCGGCATCGCCATGGGCGGTGGCACCGACGTTGCGATGCACGCAGCCGGGATCACCCTGATGCGCGGCGACCCACGGCTGGTGCCGGCGGCGCTGGAGATCAGTCGCAAGACCTACGCGAAGATTCGTCAGAACCTGTTCTGGGCCTTCGTCTACAACCTGATCGGCATTCCGCTGGCAGCGTTCGGCTTCCTCAACCCGGTGCTGGCCGGTGCGGCCATGGCGTTGTCGAGCGTCAGCGTGGTGAGCAATGCGCTACTGTTGAAAACCTGGAAACCCAAGGATCTGGAGGACAACCGATGAACATCGGCCAAGCGGCCCGCCAAAGCGGTCTGAGCGCGAAGATGATCCGTTATTACGAATCCATCGGCTTGCTCAAGGCCGCCCATCGTACCGACAGCGGCTATCGGGTGTACGGCGACGACGACCTGCATACCCTGGCGTTCATCAAGCGTTCCCGGGACCTGGGGTTCTCACTGGAGGAGGTCGGCAAACTGCTGACCCTCTGGCAGGACCGCCAGCGAGCCAGCGCCGATGTGAAGGCCCTGGCCCGTCAGCACATCGACGAGCTGAACCAGAAAATCCGCGAACTCGGCCAACTGCGCGACACCCTGCAGGACCTGGTCGAACACTGCCACGGTGATCACCGTCCCGACTGCCCGATCCTCAAGAATCTGGAGTCGGGCTGTTGCGCACAACCCGCTCGCCCCTGATTGCCAGCCCCTTCACCACCAACAACGTGGTGAGGGGAATCCCGTGGAACAACAGCACCACGGCACCCGGCGTCCACCATGAATAGAACGGCGCGGCGATCAGCATGCCGACGCCGAACCCGGTCATTTGCAACAGCGTCAGGAAGCTGAAAATCGGCAGGCGCAGGCTGTCCGGTTCACGCTGTAGCCGCGACATCAGGCCGACTTCCGCGAAACCGTCGCCCAATCCCGCCGGCAGCGAGAACAACAGCAAACCGTAGAGCGTTTGCTGCTGAAACATCAGGATGAAGCCACAGGACATCAGCAACACACCAAAGAAGAATCGTCGCTCCAGGTTTACGTTATCCGAACCTTTCAGCCTGCTGGCGATGCGCGCGCCAATGAGTTTTCCGCTGGCCCAGACGGCCAGCATCAGACCCAGCGTGGTGCTGGCCGACTCGGGCGTCAGCAGTCTGGAAATGATCGGAAACCCCACGTTATGCGCCGCACTGCCAAGGGTGTCAGCCATGGCCACCGCGAGCATCGCCGCCACCACCGGTGTACTGCGCAGGCCTTGGCGCAGGGCCGCCCATTCACCACGCTCGTGAGTGGGTTCCGCGCTGAGTGCAGGTTTTGAGAAGCGCAGCGGCAAGATGAACAACGCGGCCAGCAGATAAGTGACCACGTTCAATGCAAACACCGTTTCAAAGCCGAATGCCGCCACTAAAAGCCCCGACACCAGACTTCCACCGACCATGGCGGCCGATGACGCCGAGGTGATCCAGGCGTTGGTCTTGAGCAAATGCTCAGCTTCGATCAAGTGCGGCAATTGGCTGTTCAGGCCGATGGCGAACATCGAGTTGCCGAATCCCAGACCGAAAGCGATCACCGGTAACAGCAGCATCTGCTGGGCGACCGGCAGCACCAGCAGCAGACCCAGCAGCCCGGCGCGCAACAGGTCGAAGGCAATCAGCGGCAGGCGCCCGGCCCAACGGTGATAAAACGTCGTGCCGATGAGGCTGGCGAATACTCCACCGGCCACGCGGCTGGCGAGAAAGATGCCGACGCTCATGGCGCTGTTGCTGAGCAGGTAGACGTAGGTGGCCAGGGCGACCATGTTGAGGAAGGCGCCAAAGTCCGAGACCAGACGGGCGGTGATGATCAGTTGGGCGTTGCGGGTGGTGTTCACATTCAGTCCTTGAGTGTGGGTTGGGTCGGTGGGCAGTAAACGTGATTTTGTGTGGATCTGGAAGCCACCCCTCACCCTAACCCTCTCCCCAGAGGGTAGAGGGAACTGACCGAGGTGTATTTCGAGGTACATCGACCTGAGATTCCGAGTCGAACTCAGGTTTTGAAAAACATGAAGATCGGCTCCCTTTCCCCTCTCCCCCGTGGGGAGAGGGCTGGGGTGGATCTATCTGACACCACACGACAGCTCCTATTGCCCATAAAAAAACCCGGCCGAAGCCGGGTTTTTATTAACCGATCACTGCATCCAGGGCGGAGGCGGCTCTTCGGTTTTGCCCGGTGGCGCGTCGTCAGCAGCGCGGATCGCTTGCTTGCGCTCTTCATCAAGGCGTGCCGCCTCGATCTCGCGCATGATCCCGCCAACATCGGCCAACTCTTCCGGCTCATCGAACTCGCCGGTCAAGACGCTGGCCGGGTGCAAGGTGCCGGCTTCGAACAGGGCCCACATTTCCTTGGCGTACTTGGTCTTTTTCAACTCCGGCGCAAACCGCCCGAAGTAGGACGCCATGTTGCCGACATCCCGCTCCAGCATGCTGAACGCGTGGTTGTTGCCCGCCGCGTCGACCGCTTGCGGCAGGTCGATAATCACCGGGCCGGTCGGGGTCAGCAGTACGTTGAACTCCGACAGGTCACCGTGCACCAGACCGGTACACAACATCAGCACGATCTGCGAAATCAGGAACGCGTGATACTCGCGTGCCTGATCCGGTTCCAGCACCACGTCGTTCAGACGCGGCGCGGCATCACCGTACTCATCGGCCACCAGTTCCATCAACAGCACGCCTTCAAGGAAGTCGTAAGGCTGAGGAACCCGCACGCCAGCACCGGCCAGACGGAACAATGCCGCCACTTCGGCATTCTGCCAGGCGTCTTCGGTTTCTTTCTTGCCGAACTTGGAGCCCTTGGCCATCGCTCGAGCCTGACGGCTGTTGCGCACCTTGCGGCCTTCCTGATACTCGGCCGCCTGACGGAAACTGCGTTTATTCGCCTCCTTGTAGACCTTCGCGCAACGTAACTCGTTGCCGCAGCGCACCACATAAACAGCTGCTTCTTTACCACTCATGAGTGGGCGCAGCACCTCGTCGACCAGACCGTCCTCGATCAGGGGTTCAATGCGTTTTGGAGTCTTCATCAGCTTTTATTGGGGGTCCTTTATTACCAAACACGCGAAAGTCATTCGTTATACGGCAATCCACTCATTCGGGGGAGGGGTTGCCGACCTATGAACGTTCCTGTGACCGTCAAGAAGCACACAATGTGCCGGTTTAATCAGTCAGCAACCGCCGGTCGTCATCGGCCGCCACAGATCATAGCTGACCCTGCGTCACTTGTTGCTGAAGGGCTAAGCAGGTATTTGCGACAGTAGCTGACATCTCGATTCATACCCTTCGTAGGATTTTTCTTAATAGGCCTCAATTTCCGCCTCGGCCGGCCGAAGTCATCAGAGACAAAGTGATTTGTCCGACAATCGTTCTGCCAATAATCCGCGAGTCATCTGCACTGCGTGGGCCTACAAGAAAAATCTGGAGCGCGGATGAACATCAAACAGAAGTTGACCTGGGCGTTTGCAATCATCGCCTGCTTGCCGGTGGTGCTGGTCGCTACCCTGGTTGTGCTGAACTTGCGCAGTGATGCCAAGGACAGTTTCGTCGATGGCAGTGGCCGTGAAATTCGTCAGGTCAGCAACGCCATGCAACTGTTCTTTGACGGCATCAGCCAGAACGTGGATTACCTGGCGACCCAACCGCTGATCAAGAACTCCGACGACAGCCTCAAGACCTACATGAGCGCCAACGCCGAGAGCATTCCCCAAGGTGAGATGGACAAGAAAGTCTTCGGCCTCCTTCAGGACCTGGGTAACAGTCACCCGTCCTACGCTTATGCCATCCTCGGCACCGCGGCGGGCGGTTATGTGTCCTGGCCGGACGATGCCAAGCTGAACAATTACGACCCGCGCCAACGCCCCTGGTACAAGGCTGCCCAGGCCAAACCGGGCAAACCGTTCCGCACCGAGGCCTATTACTGGGCCCAGGACGACGCGACGTACGTCAGTACCGTGCGCACCATCGACAACAAATTGGGCACCAATGGCGGCGTGGTCAGCATCGACGTGACGCTCAAGCAGCTCACCGAAATCGTCAAACAGATCAAGCTCGGTGAAACCGGCTACCTGATGCTGCTGGAAAACACCGGCACCGTGCTGGTCGATCCGAAGCAACCGGAACACAACTTTAAAGCGCTGAGCAGCCTCGGCGAGGGCTACGCGCAACTGGCCAAGGCCGGCAAAGGGCTGGTGGAAGTCGAGCTGAACGGCGAACGCTACATGGCCAACGTCTGGCCGTCGGAGCAGCTGGGCTGGACCTTTATCGGCCTGATCAAGCAGACCGACGTGATGAGTTCGGCCACTCAACTGACCTGGCTGATCGCGATCATCGCCGCCGTACTGGCCGTGCTCTTCGCCATCGTCGGCGCCAGTTTCGCCAGCCTCATCGTGCGACCGATCCGCAGCGTGGCCAGCGGTCTGGAAGGCATCGCCCAAGGTGAAGGCGACCTGACCAAGAACCTGCAAATCCGTGGCAGCGATGAAACCGCGCAACTGGCCAACTGGTTCAACCAGTTTTTGGCGGCGATTCGTAACCTGATCCAGAGCATTGGCGGCGCCGCGACCAAGATCCTCGCCACCTCCAAGAGTTCGACCCAGGTCTCCAGCGACATGGCCGAAGCCGCCGGGCGTCAGCGCGAAGCGGTGGACATGGTTTCCACGGCGTTCCACGAAATGGTCGCCACCGCCAACGAAGTCGCGCGCTCTTGCAGCCAGGCGGCGGAATCGGCCGACAGCGGCCAGCGTCAGGCGCGTGAAGGTCAGCAGCAGATTGATGCGGCCGTGACCAGCGTTGATCGCTTGAGCCAGGAAATCGAACAGTCGGCCCAGTCGATGCAACAGCTCGAGCGCGACAGCAACGACATTCAGTCAATTCTCGGGACCATTCGCTCGATTGCCGAACAGACCAACCTGCTGGCACTGAACGCCGCCATTGAAGCGGCGCGGGCCGGTGAACAGGGTCGTGGGTTTGCGGTGGTGGCCGATGAAGTTCGGGCACTGGCCAAACGCACGGCCGATTCCACCGCGGAAATCGACGGTTTGCTGGGTAACCTCGCCAAACGCACCAGTCAGGTGACTCAGCAAATGCACGCCAGCCTGGAAGTGTCCCAGCAATCGGTGACGCGGATCGGTGAAGCACGCAGCAGCTTCGGGCTGATTCGGGAATCGGTGGACGTGATTCGCGACATGAACACCCAGATCGCTACCGCGGCGGAAGAACAGCATCAGGTGGCTGAAGACATCAATAGGCACATCAGCCAGATTCATGGTGATGCGCAGTTGGTGGCGGAACTGGCGAACTCGGCGCGGCTGGATTCACAGAGTCTGGCGGGGTTGTCGAATGAGCTGGATGGGTTGGTTCGGCGGTTCAGGACTTGAGAATTGGGGTGGTTTTAGATCCACCCCTCACCCCAGCCCTCCCGAAACGTCGGACCGCCCCAGAGGGGAGAGGGGGAAAGGGAGCCCATCTCCATCGCCTTCAAATCCTGAGCTCGACTCGATATTTCAGGTCGAAGAATTTCTCGAGATATCCCCAATAAGTCCCCTCGCCCCTTGGGGAGAGGGTTAGGGTGAGGGGGCTGGTTTTCACTGCCGAAACAATTCTCCCGGGGTAAACCCGAACAGGCTTTTGAACGCCGCAATAAACGCCGAAGTCGAGTCATACCCGCAAGACAGCGCGGCATTCGTCACGCTGTCCCCCTCCTCCAGCAAACTCAACGACGACAGCAACCGCATCCGCTGGCGCCACCCTCGAAAGCTCAACCCGGTTTCCCGCTGGAACAACCGCATCAAGGTCTTCTCCGAGGTGCCCAACCGCTCGGCCCACGCCTGCAAGGTCACATTGCGCTCAGGGCTTTCGATCAGCTCGTTGCACAACCCCAGCAACCGTTCATGGCGCGGTAGCGGCAGCGAGAAGCCGACCTCCGGCAGATGCGCCAACTGATCCAGCAGTACACTCACCAGCCGCGATTCCTGGCTGTCGCCCTGTGGATATTCAACCGGCAGCAAACAAAAACTCTTGATCAGCTCCCGGGCCAACGGCGTCACTTCCAGCACCCGGCAACGCCCGTCCGCCCATTCACAATCCTCGCGGCGCACATAGAGGCTGCGCATCTCGGCGCGCATCGAAGTCACCACCTGGTGTTCGAGATCAGCCGGAATCCAGATCCCCCACTGCGGCGGCGCAAAGAAACTGCCTTCGGCGGTGTGCACGCCGAGAACACCGCTGATCGCGTAGGAGAACTGCACCCAATCGTGCCGATGCGGCGGCGTCCATGAACCGGCGTTGAGACTTTCCGCACGGGCATACAGCGGACGCGGCAGCGCCGTCAGCGTCGGAATCGTCCGCTCGAGGGAAAGTTGTCCGTTAGTCGGCATTGATTGGCCTTATGTCGCAAGACGGCTGATGGAGCCGACGTTAGGCTAAGTCACCAATTCTTACAAATGTATTCGGTGCCTGTTATGCATGCCTTCAAACACCTCAAACGCGTGGTCACCGACTGGTTCTTGTGCGGCATGTTGATCGCCACGCTGCTGGCGTATTTCTTCCCGACCTTTGGTGCCAGCGGTGGCGGGATGCACGCTGAATACGTGATCAACATCGGCGTGTTTCTGGTGTTCTTCCTGCACGGGGTCAACCTGTCCAGCGAGCAGATCACTCACGGTCTGAAAAACTGGAAGCTGCACGTGATGGTTCAGGGTTTCACCTTCGCGGTATTTCCACTGATCTGGCTGCTGAGCGACACGCTGTTTGGCTCGCACATTCCATCGCTTCTGATGCTGGGTTTCCTGTATCTCTGCGCCCTGCCCTCGACCATCTCCTCGTCCGTGGCCCTGACCGGCAGCGCGGGCGGCAACGTACCGGCGGCGATTCTCAACGCGAGCCTGTCCAGCGTGCTGGGGATTTTCCTGACGCCGTTGCTGGTGAGTTTCGTGGTCGGCAGCGGCGCGGGCGGCATCGACTTGGGCGCCACCCTGCTCGACCTCTGCGCCATGTTGCTGTTGCCACTGGTGCTCGGCCAATGGGTTCGGCCGTTCCTCGGCAAGTTCTTTGCCCGCCACAAGCGCTACACCAACATCGCCGACAAGTTGGTGATCCTGTTGCTGGTCTACGCGGCGTTCTGCAATTCGATGGTCTCGGGGATGTGGCAAAAGCAGGGCAACAGCGTAATCCTCACGGCATTGATCGGCAGTGCGATCCTGCTGGCGATCATCCTGTGGATGACCACCCGCACCGCTCGCGCGTTGAAATTCAGCCCGGCCGATGAAATCGCCGCAGTATTTTGCGCCAGCAAGAAATCCCTGGCCGCCGGTGCGCCAATGGCGGCGCTGATCTTCGGCGCCAACCCGGGGCTTGGGCTGATCCTGTTGCCGATCATGATCTACCACCCGTTGCAGCTGATCGTCTGCTCGGTCATGGCCGAGCGTTACGCCAACCGCAACCGGCAGCTGGCTCAACAGCAAAGCGCACCAGCCCTCAGCGCTCGATAATCGCTGTCACACCCTGGCCACCGGCGGCGCAGATCGAGATCAACCCTCGGCCCTTGCCCGCCGCATCCAGCAACTTCGCCAGGCTCGCGACGATGCGTGCGCCAGTCGCGGCAAACGGATGCCCCACCGCCAGTGAACTGCCTTTGACGTTGAGACGGCTGCGGTCGATGGAGCCCAGTGGCGCATCGAGACCGAGGCGGGTTTTGCAATATTCCGGATCCTCCCAGGCCTTCAGCGTGCAGAGCACCTGCGCGGCGAAGGCTTCGTGGATTTCGTAGTAATCGAAGTCCTGCAAGGTCAGGCCGTTGCGCGCCAGCAAACGCGGCACCGCATACACCGGCGCCATCAACAATCCTTCCGCACCGTTGACGAAATCCACCGCCGCCGTCTCGCCGTCACGCCAATAGGCGAGGATCGGCAGGCCGCGCTCTTTCGCCCATTCCTCACTGCCCAGCAGCACCACTGACGCACCATCGGTGAGTGGCGTGGAATTGCCCGCGGTCAGGGTGCCCTTGGCGCTTTTCTCGAAGGCCGGTTTCAGTGAGGCCAGTTTTTCCAGGGTCAGATCCGGGCGCAGGTTGTTGTCCCGGGTCAGGCCGAGGAACGGTGTCATCAAATCGTTGTGCCAGCCTTCGGCGTAGGACGCGGCCAGTTTCTGATGACTTTCCTGGGTCAGCTGATCCTGTTCGTCACGCGGGATGCTCCAGGTCTGGGCCATCAATTCACAGTGTTCGCCCATCGACCGACCGGTGCGAGGCTCGCCGATGCTTGGAAAGTAAGGCACCAAATGGCGGGGGCGCAGTTGCAGGAAGGTTTTCAGTTTGTCGGCGGTGCTTCGGGCCCGGTTGGCCTGCAGGAGGATCTTGCGCAGGCCTTCGTTAACACCGATCGGCACGTCCGAGGCTGTGTCGACGCCACCGGCAATGCCACATTCGATCTGACCCAGGGCGATTTTGTTCGCCACCAACAATGTTGCCTCCAGCCCCGTGCCGCAGGCTTGCTGGATGTCGTAGGCCGGCGTCATCGGTGACAACCGCGAGCCCAGCACGCACTCGCGGGTCAGGCCGTAATCGCGCAAATACTTGACCAGCGCACCCGCTGCCACTTCGCCCATGCGTACACCGTGAAGGTTATAGCGCTCGATCAGGCCTTCCAGCGCTGCGGTGAACATCGCCTGGTTACTGGCAGTGGCGTACGGCCCGTTGGACCGGGCGAAGGGGATACGGTTACCACCAATAATCGCAACGCGGCGCAGTTGAGTCATGAAAAGCTCCTGATGAATTATTCAAATTGAGAACCACCCCCCTTGTAGGAGCCGCCCGGACCAAGCTCAGCTCCTACAATGTTCTAGCGTAGGCCTTATCTCGTGGATCGAACGACTGATTGCCATTCATGGTCCACACTTTGAAACCCAGCTGCTGGAGCGCGTTCCATGTCTGACCGTTATATCGACTTCGCCAATTCGTCCATCGGCCATCGTTTGGTCGGGGCCCTGGGTCTGCCGTCGCCGGTTCGACTGGAGCGCTGGCAAGCCGGCCGGCTGCGGCCTGTCGAGGGGGCGCTGTTGTTAGGCGGTGGCCCGTTGACGGAGAAAATCGGCACCTTCGCCAACCGCCTGACCGACGCGATTTACAGCTACGGCGCCGAGCCTTCGCTGGCCACCGCGTGGATTCCCGGCCACGGCCCCAAACTCAAAGCCGTGGTGTTCGACGCCAGCGGCCTGGTGCAGACCGATCAACTCAAACAGCTGCGCGAGTTCTTCCAGCCGCTGATAAAAAACCTCGACCACAGCGCGCACCTGGTGATTCTGGGTCGCGCGCCGGAGACCTTGAGCGATCCGTTCGCCGCCAGCGCCCAGCGGGCATTGGAAGGTTTCAGCCGTTCGCTGGCCAAGGAACTGCGCAGCGGCGGCACCTTGCAGCTGATTTATGTCGGCGAAGGGGCGGAGGATCAACTGGAAGGCCCGCTGAGGTTTTTCCTCTCGCCCAAAAGTGCATTCGTTTCCGGGCAAGTGATTCGCTTGAACGCCTGCGACGCGCAGGTGACGGACTGGACTCGCCCATTGTCCGGCCGCAAGGCGCTGGTCACGGGTGCTGCACGCGGCATCGGTGCCTCCATCGCCGAAACCCTGGCCCGTGACGGGGCCGACGTGATCCTGCTCGACGTAGCACCGGCCAAGACTGATCTCGACGCCCTCGCCGCACGCCTCGGCGGGCGCAGCATCACCCTGGATATTTGCGCCGAAGACGCCGCCGCGCAGTTGATCGAGCAACTGCCCGACGGCATCGACATCGTGGTCCACAACGCTGGCATCACTCGGGATAAAACCCTGGCCAACATGACCCCGGAATTCTGGGACGCGGTGTTGGCGGTCAACCTAAATGCGCCGCAAGTGCTGACCAAGGCACTGCTCGACAGCGGCACCCTGCACGACAACGGCCGGGTGATCCTGCTGGCGTCGATCAGCGGCATCGCCGGCAATCGCGGGCAAACCAATTACGCAGCGAGCAAGGCCGGGCTGATCGGTCTGGCCCAAGCCTGGGCGCCGTTGCTGAATGAGCGCGGCATCAGCATCAATGCGGTAGCACCCGGTTTCATCGAAACCCAGATGACCGCGCACCTGCCGTTCGGCGTGCGTGAGGCCGGGCGACGCATGAGTTCGCTGGGCCAGGGCGGCCTGCCGCAAGACGTCGCGGAGGCGGTGGCGTGGCTGGCTCAACCGGGCACCGGCGCATTCACCGGCCAAGCGTTACGGGTGTGCGGACAAAGTGTTTTGGGGGCTTAGGCATGATCATCGATTGGCACATACTCAACTGCGAACCAAGCCTGTCGGGACTGTACGTGCGGGCCGCGACGCGACGCAAAATCACCGGCACCACCCTGCCCGATTCGGGTTTGCGCTGCTGGATCAATGTCGACCCCAAGCGCCTGGCGGATTATCGCAAGGTCTGCGGTTTTGCCGAGAACGGTTTGTTGCCGCCCACCTATCCACACATCCTCGCCTTCGCCTTGCAGATGCAATTGCTGACGGCCAAGGAGTTTCCATTTCCGCTGCTGGGGTTGATTCACCTGAGCAACCGCATTCGCATCTTTCGCCCAATGGGCGGCGTGAATCGTGTGCGGGTCAGCGTTCAGGTGCAAAACCTTCAGCCCCATGAAAAAGGCGCGACGTTCGACCTGGTGACCACGCTCGACGATCAACTAGGGGCGTTGTGGGAAGCTGAAAGCCAGATGTTGTGCCGAGGGGTCAAACTCGAAGGCGAACCTGTCGAAGAAGTATTGGCATCGTCGCTGGAGATGTCGGAGGTGGCCCGCTGGAAAGCGCCGTCGGACATTGGGCGGCAGTACGCCAAAGTGTCCGGCGACTACAACCCGATTCACCTGAGTGCTGTCAGCGCCAAACTCTTTGGTTTCCCTACGGCCATCGCCCATGGGTTGTGGAACAAGGCGCGTACGCTGGCGGCGTTAAGTGAGCATCTGCCGGCGGCGAATGTCGAGATTGCGGTGCAATTTCGCAAACCGGTGCGGTTGCCCAGTGAAGTGACATTACTGGCCAGCGCGGCGGGGTCGAGCGGGGATTTGCTGTTGGTGGGTGCGGGGGATCTTGAGCATATGGCTGGGCATTGGCGGCCGGTTGCCTGACCCGATCGTTCCTGAGCTCTGCGTTCGGCTCTTGGGACGCAGAGCGTCCCTGGCTGCATTCCCACGCAGAGCGTGGTAACGATCAATCACGGACTCACTAAATCCATGCGAGGCTGCGGAAACAAATTATTCAAAGTTTCCAACAACCGCACGTGATAAATCGGCTTGCGAAACAGGTCGAGCACCTGCAACCGCAACATGTCACTGACATCCTCCATGTCCGCATGCCCCGACGTCACAATCACCGGCAAATGCTGGCGGGACGTATGTTCACGCAACCGCTTGATCAACGACATGCCACTCTCCTCCGGCATCCGCAAATCAGTAATCACCAACGCAATATCAGGGTGGCGCGTCAGATGATTCAGCGCGAGCTTGACCGAGGTGGCGGTAAAGCAATTGAAGCCCTCACCCTCCAGCAACTCCGCCAACTCCAGCAATGCATCCTCCTCATCATCGACCAGAAGAAGCTGTTGGCGTGGAAGTGAGGGAGCGTTCATGGGCAACACCTGCAATGGACTAAGCGTTGACGTTAGAAGCCCTTTGCGGGATTGGCAAGTAGCTGACCATTGACAGCAGGCAGGTCAAAGCGCGTTTTGGATAGTGGTAAACATGATGGTGACAGCGTTGGAGATCGGCGTCACAAACGCCGCTAGAGCGACTGCCACCATGCCCGCAATAATGGCGTATTCGATACCCGAAGCCCCCTCGGTATCTTTGGCCAGGCCCTTGTAAAAAGCGATTTCGGATTTGATCTTCTGAGCAATCTTGGTAAAGGACATGGCAGCTCTCCTGAAAGACGGCGGGTGTTGCACGGTCGCAACATGATTCCCCTTTGCCAGCATCAGCATTGTCGGCATTCCCCGTACCCACAACTGTAAGAACGAATTATCACTAAAGTATTAGTTGCTTCGTTGACGTCAAAAAAATCACGTTTTCGCCCTGACGACTTACTTTCGTTAGTTATTTTCAGGCCCGTAATGGCTTTTTGCTCTAGCTGAGCTACCGTCAAATAGCGAAATAGTTCCATGTTCATAGCTGCCTGATTGCGAAGTTTTCTCGTTGGGTGCGACGAGGTCTCAAGCAGCAGGAAAGGGAGAGCCGTCATGAACAGTCGTATCACTCTGGGCCTGGCCGGCTTGTTTCTGGTGGGCGCCATTATTGCCGGTTACTGGGGCCTCACGCTGAGCCGTCAACCCGCTCCCGAGCCTGTCGTGCAACCCGGGATTGTTACGCCTGCCCCCATCGCCCAGACACCTGCCCCCGTGGACGACCCCACCCGCCAACCGGTGGTGGTGCTGCTGCATGATGTGCCACCGCTCATGCCGATCAGCGCCGCCGACGTGACCCTGGAAAAACTCCGTGCCGTCCCCGCCGGCAGCCTGAGCCGCCTCGATCAAGCCATTGGCCGAACACCCTGGCGCGCCCTCAGTGCCGGCACCTGGCTCAATGAAGAAAGTTTCGAAGCCGGTGGCAGACTGGCGCGGATGATTCGTCCCGATGAACGCGCCCTCGCCGTCGCGGTGGATGAAGTGATCAATGCCGGCGGGCAACTGATACCGGGGGACTACGTCGATGTGCTGCTGTTTCTGCGCATGGACAGCAACAACCTTCAGCCGTCAGCGCAACTGGTGGTGCCGGCCTTGCGGGTGCTCGGGGTGGGCGAACAGATGGGGTTGACCAACGACGGTCAACCCGCAAGCCCGGCCCGCAGTAACGAAGAAAAACTCAGGCAGGAACAATTGCGCGCCAGCGCCCGCAGCGTCTTGCTTGCCGTCCCCGAACAACTAGTGAGCCGCCTGATGTTGGCGGCCCAGGCTGGCGTGCTGCGCCTGGCCGTACGCAGCGCCGATGAAAAACGTCTGGCTCGTTACTGGGCCGGCGAAAGCGATTCATCGGCCAACCTTGCCAGTGCCAACCGCGAGTTGATCCAGTTCAGCCAACTGGCCATGACGCCCCCACCCAAACCTGTCGTCACCCACGGCGGCACAGCACCGCGCAAGCCGAGCGTGGAAGTCATCCGTGGCAACGAAATCACCCAACAAACCCCCTGAATCGATTCGATAAACGCAGCGGATTATCGCAATGAGCCAGAGCCAGAACCTGAGCCAGACCTTCCTCGCGATCACACGCAACAGCACCGACCTTGAGTGGCTGCAAGGCGCCCTCGCCCCGTTGGGCCAAGTGGTCAGCGCCGGCGGTGGCAGCCTCGACGAATTGCTGGCGCTGGTGGACGTGACCTTCGCCAGCCTGGTGTTCATCGGCCTGGACCGCGAACACGTGGTGGCCCAAAGCGCACTGATCGAAGGTGCCCTGGAAGCCAAACCGATGCTGGCGATCGTCGCGCTGGGCGATGGCATGGACAACCAACTCGTGCTCAATGCCATGCGCGCCGGCGCACGGGATTTCGTGGCCTATGGTTCGCGCTCCAGTGAAGTCGCGGGGTTGGTGCGACGGCTGAGCAAACGCCTGCCACCCGTGGCCCCGAACACCCAACTGGGTAGCCTGACGGTGCTCTACGGTGTGCAGATCAACGCCGACGGCGCGCTGCTCGCCACGCACCTGGCGCAAGTGGTGCAGAAGAGCGGGCAGCAAACGTTGTTACTGGATCTTGGCCTGCCACGCGGTGACAGCCTGGCCTTGCTCGGGCTGGAGAGTTCGTTCCACTTCGGCGATGCACTCCGGCACTTGCGGCGCCTCGACGCGACGCTGATCGACAGCGCGTTCACCAACTGCGCCGCCGGGTTGCGGATCCTCGCCTACGCCCACCACGATGAGCCGCTGGAACACACCAGCACCGCCGAGTTGTACATGCTGCTCAGCGCCCTGCGCCAACACTTCCAGCACATCGTGGTGAACCTGACTGGCCAGCCGGACAGCGAAGCGCTACGCACCTTCGTCACCCATTGCGACAAGTTGCTGTGGTACACCGATCAGAACGTACTCGACTGCCGCCGTAACCTGGCGGTACTCAACCTGTGGCGTGAAAAAGGCATGAAGCTCGATCACGCCAGACTGCTGGTGGATCGCTACCTGCGCAACGTCGCACCGGACTCCGACACCCTGAGCAAAAGCTTCGGCATGGAGATTATCGCGACCCTCGCCTACAGCCCGGAAGTTCGACTTAACGCCAAGAACCAAGGTGTGACGCTATTTGAACTGGCCCCCCGCGAAGGCCTGACTCAAAGCCTGCGCGCCCTCGGCGATCGGTTGGCCAAGCGTTCCGAGGGCCTGGCCAAGCCCAAGTCTGGCTGGTTCAATCGGTTGAGGGGTGCGCAATGAGCGGTGAAAAACTCTTCGGTGCCCCTGTGCGCACCACCACTGGCAACACTGACCACGAAGGTCTGAAACTGGTGCTGCACCGCTACATCATCGACGCCATCGAGGAGTCCGGCAAAAACCTGCTGGAGGGTTCGCGGCAGGTACTCTCGCAGTTCGTCATCGACAAGGTTGCCGAGTACATCGCCCGGCTGCATCTGGCGATTTCCCGCTATGAAATGGAGCGTCTAGCCGAAGAAATCGTCGACGAACTCACCGGTTTCGGCCCCTTGGAAGTACTGCTGCGAGACCCGGCGGTGACGGAGATCCTGGTCAACGGCCCGCACCGGGTGTTCATTGAACGCGACGGCATACTGCATCAAAGCGACCTGCGTTTCATCGATGCGCATCACGTCGAACGGGTCATGCAACGGATCCTCGCGCCCCTCGGTCGACGGCTCGATGAGTCGTCGCCAATGGTCGACGCACGACTGCCCGACGGTAGCCGGGTCAACGCGATCATTCCCCCGATTGCGCTCGATGGTCCCTGCCTGTCGATACGTAAATTTCGCAAGGACATGCTCAAAAGCTCGGACCTGATGGCGATGCAAACCATCGATCAGGCGATTTACGACTTTATTCAGGAGGCCGTGAGCAAGCGCTGCAACATCCTGATCAGCGGCGGTACCGGCACTGGCAAGACCACGCTGCTGAACATTCTCAGCCAGTTGATCAACCCTCACGAACGACTCGTCACCATCGAAGACGTCGCCGAACTGCACCTGGGCCACCCTCACGTGGTGCGCCTGGAAACCCGGCCGCCGAATGCCGAAGGCCACGGAGAAGTGAAAGCCAGTGACCTGATTCGCAACGCCCTGCGGATGCGCCCGGACCGAATCATCCTCGGCGAGATTCGTGGCGTCGAAGTGCTGGACGTACTCACCGCAATGAACACGGGCCACGACGGTTCGATGAGCACCGTGCACGCCAACAACGCCCAGGATGCGCTGTTGCGCCTGGAGACACTGGTGGGCCTGACGGGCCGCACCATCGCCGAACGGACCTTGCGGCAAATGATCTGCGCCGCACTGGACGTAGTGATCCAGCTGACGCGCATGCCCGACGGCCGCCGCTGCGTCAGCGAAGTGGTGGAGGTGATCGGCTTGCGTGATGACGTGTATGTCACCAACACGTTGTTCCGGCTCGACCGGCACAGCGGCTTCGGATTCATGCGTGAGGCGGTCAACCCCGCTGGCGATAAACTGCGCCGTGAGTTGGCGCTCTCTCCCTCTGCATACTGAAGGCCACGGCATGCTCAAACCAGTGCTGCTCATCCTCGTTTGCCTGGTCTTGCTCGGACTGTCGATCCGCCTGTTTTATCGCGGTTTGCGCCAGACCGGCACCGAGCGGGTACTGGGGCGCCTGACCCGGGGGCAACTGCAGCCGGTGCCGACGAAAACCTCCTGGGCGGGTCTGGATCGGGCATTTCTGCGGGCCGGCCTTGGGCGTCCCTCCAAGCGTCTGGGGGGGTGGCTGCTGCTCTGGGCCCTTGGCATCTTGCTCGGATTTGCTAGCGGTGGCTGGGCCGGCTTGCTGGTTCTGTTACTGCTGCCGCCGCTGATTCTGCGCCTGTATGTCAATTGGCGTTATCAGCGCCGACTCCAGCGCATGATCGAACAACTGCCACAAATGCTCGATCACACCGTGCGCAGTCTGAAGTCCGGGCGCACCCTGGCCGATGCGGTGCTGGGCGCCATCGACACCGCTGAAGACCCGCTGAAAAACGCCATGGGGCGGGTTCAGCGCAACGTGCAGTTGGGGGTCAGCTTGCCGGATGCCGCGGCTGACCTCGCCGAGCTGTATGAGAAAGACGAACTTCGCCTGTTTGCGCTCGGCTTGAAGGTCAATCACCGCTATGGCGGCAATGCCAGCGAATTGCTGGAAAACCTGATCAAGATGATCCGGGAGCGCGAGCAGGCTGCGCGCCAGCTCAGGGCCATGACCGGTGAAACCCGGGTGACCGCGTGGGTCCTGGGCTGTTTGCCGATTGGCCTGGCCGGCTATTTCCTCGCGACCAACCCTCATTACTTGCTCGCCATGTGGCACGACGGCTCGGGGCAAATCATGCTCGCGTCCGCGTTCGGCTTACAGGTGGTCGGCAGCCTGGCGCTCTGGCATATGTTGCGCAGCGTATGAAAGTGCCTTTGCTGATCTGCGCATTGCTGTTTCTGGGGGCAGCCTTGTTGCTGCTCAGCGGTTTGCTGGAACACCGTCGGAGGGTTCGCCAGGTGGCGCAACGACTCGACGGCAAACTGGCGAGCGACAACCGGGTAAATCAGTGGCTTGAGCTGCTGGGCAGTAGCCGGATCGGTCAGCGCTCGGTCAACCTGGATAACGAAACCCAGGCATTGCTTAACCGTCTCGGCTGGCGCAGCGCCCGGCGACGTTCACTGTTCGCGGCGTTCCAGGTAGGCGCTCCGGTGCTGGCGCTGGCCCTGACCTTGCTGATCCAGGGCGTATTCTTCCCTCACACAAACAATCACTGGATGGCCCCGGTGTTCGCCACCTGCGCCGGCTATCTATTGCCCAAACGGTTGCTGGCCGCTGCCGCGCAGCGTCGGCAAAAACAACTGGCGATCGAGATATCCACCTTCATTCCGCTGCTGCGCATCCTGTTCGAATCGGGCATGGCGGTGGAGCAGTCGTTGCGAGTATTGAGCAATGAAGGCAAACAATTATTACCGGCCCTGACCCATGAATTGCGTCTGGTATTGGCCCGGGTCGATTCCGGCCTGGAACTGGGCGAAGAACTGCACAAAGCCACCCAATTGCTGGCCGTCGACGAGTTCACCGACACCTGCGTCATCCTTGAGCAGTTGATCCATCAGGGGGGCGGTGCGATGAAATCCCTGCTGACCCTGAAGCAATTGCTCGATGACCGGCGCCTGACGCGCCTGCAGGAATACATCTCCAAGCTGTCCGCCAAAATGTCCGTCGTGATGATGCTGTTTCTCTTCCCGGCGTTATTGATCGTACTGGCCGGCCCGGGCTTCACCGCCCTGTCCCATGCCTTTGGTTCTTAGAGGGATCGAGCGGGCAAGTGGACGGTGGGACAGGGGGGGTAGTCTAGATCCGGGCAACTCCAACCGCGACACTCTTTGTAGCAGCTGCCGAGCCCGCGAGGCTGCGTTCGGCTGCGAAGCAGTCGTGAGTCCGGCTGACGCGGTATGCCTGACGTACCGCAATGACTGATTTTACGACTGCTACGCAGCCGAACGCAGCCTCGTGGGCTCGGCAGCTGCTACAGATTGCGTTACGGCTTAACTGACTGAGTCGTGGTCGTTTCCGCAGGAATGGATAGATACATCAACAAAAACCTAATGCGCAGTCACCCCCTGACGCAATCCAGAATGACCGGGTAACAAAGCCAGCGCCAATTGCGTCCGATTATGCATATGCGTCAACCGCAAAACCTGCGACACATACAGCTTCACCGTGTTCTCGGTAATCCCTAACTCACAGGCAATCTGATAATTCGTCTGCCCCTTCCCCACCAACCGCGCCACCTCCAACTGCCTTGGCGATAGCTGACTGAAAATCGCCGGAATCTCAACCCGGCCCACAGCACTGACATCGTCATCAGGGGAAACCGATAACCGCGGCCCACGCCGAACCTTATCCAGATCCTGATACAGATCATCGATCGACTCGGCAAGATACTGCAGCTTCTGATCCAGATGCCCTAGCTGCAGACTCTTCTGCCGTTCCTGCAAAACCACTGCCTGACGCGCAATCCCGTCGAGCAACTCACCCAGATTAATCGGCTTCTGGTAGTAATCGGCAAACCCGGCCCGCAAGGCCTTGATCACATCCTGCTTGTCCGCACGCTCAGTGAGCATGATCGCTTCAAACACACGGTGCTTGCCGGATAACCGTTGCAGCTCCTGAACCAGTTGAATCCCGTCCAGACCGGGCATGTGCAAATCGCAAAGCACCAGGCCGATCGCTTCGTCTTCATTGAAACGCTCGACGGCCTGTTGGCCAGTCTCGCAAGAAACGCACCGGTAACCGCTGCCTTCAAGAAACTCACAGAGCGCTGCGGCAATCAACGGCTGGTTGTCGACCACAAGGATTTTTACTGCCGAAGAAAGCTTGTTCACGTGCGACTCCCTGCAAGGTCAACGTTGACCGTTCCTCTACTGACAGCCACAGGCTGTACAACTTCTGAATTGAAAGTAGACGTACTTTCCGACTCTGTACATAGAACGGGCGACTAGTGAAACCAGGCGAGTGTGAGCAACAGGCCCACCAATACGAAGGGTGCAAAGGGCTGTTTCTTTGACATTCCAGGCCCCAGATATCGAAGATGATTTCTAAGCCCTTGGCCCATATGAAGCCAGACTCTTGGCGCCAGCAGCAGCCACAGCACACTGGCCAATCCGGCACCGATGAACACGCCGAGCAGGTGCATGCCGTCTGTCGCCAGACCCAGGCCGGTCATTAGTTTCACATCGCCTGCGCCCAAGCGTCTCAGCGCATAACCAGGCAAGGTAAAGGCCAGCGCCAGCAAAAAAGCCCAGCCGCCCTGCACCGCCTCGGCCCCCAGCCAGGTAGTGCCCGTCCACAGGAGATACGCCAACGCCAACACCGTTGCGCCAAGGGTCAGGCCATTGGCGATGTGTCGTTCTCGAGCATCCTGTGCTGCGCATAGCGCCAGCCAGATCAGTAATACAAAGCTCTGCATCCGGTAAAAAACGTCCGTTTTGGCTGAATGATTCTATGCTGATATCACGTTGTGAATATCAGGGTAGACGCAGTCATGAAAATAGGCCTCCCCCGTAAGCAAAAAGGCGCTGTAGCGATTGAATTCGCTTTGGTGTTTCTCATCTTTTTCGCCGTGTTCTATGGAATCGTCGCTTACAGCTTGCCGCTGTTGCTGATGCAATCGTTCACCCAGTCGACCGCCGAAGCGGTGCGCCGAAGCGTGGCGCTGGATCCGAGTACCCCCGGATACGACACCGCGGTAAAAGCCATTGCCACGACAGAACTGAGCCGACAGCTGGCCTGGATTCCTGCCGCACTGAATTTCAATGTCGCCACCGACGCCAGCGCCACCTACGTGGGCGGAGTGTTGAAGGTCAGCATCAACTACCCCACCAGCAAACTGCAGCAGGTCATCCCGTTTCTGACCTTGCCGGGAATTGGCCAAGTGCCCAATCTGCCGGCAAACCTCAGCGCCAGTTCGAGCCTGCAATTTTGAGTTCCGCAGACAAACTCTTCGGGCGCCTGCTCAACCGCCATCCGCCTCAGCCACTGGATACGCCAGACACCCTGAGCGTGCAAAGTGTCGGTTTGCAGGTGCATCTGGATGCCGAAGGTCGAGTGATTCACCTGACCGGCCCGCTGCGGCATGCGCTGGCCCAGCAGACACCCGCGGCGCAAGCACCGCATCTGCTCGATTTCCTCATGCCCCACAGCTGCCTCGCCGTTGAAGGCTCGCCCGTCGACTGGCAGGGACAGAGTCTGGACCTGGACTTTTACAGCCTCAACGGACAACCCCTGCACTTGCGTGGCTGGGTCCAGCCATTGGCCGATGCCTGGCTGTTGCAGTTACTGGACATCGGCGACTTATTGCTCGAACGCCGGCAATCACGCAGCCGCGAGCAATGCCAATTACTCGCCGCGCAGATCGGCGAACAGTTGCGCCGGTGCAACCTGACGCGCCTGCCCGAGGTGTTGGTGGAACAACTGCAAGGCCTGGCCCAGCGTTTCCCCATGCCATGCATTGCGGTGGCGTTACTCGATGAACAGGAAGAAGGCTGGCAGATTCACCAGCATTACACGGCCTTCGATGCGCCCCAGCTGTGGCAAAACGCTCAGCGCCTGGGCACGGGGCTCGACAGCCTGAACGGCTCTGCGCCGCAATGCCTGACGCCCGCTGAACACCCCCGTTTGCAAGGCATCTTCGGTAATGCCGACGGGTTCGCGGTGCCCTATCACGATGCTCAGGGTGTGGTCGCCTGGTTGCTGTGTGGCCTTTATCCGGTGCAGCAACAGGCACCCGACCTGAATGATCGCGACTGGTTGCAACTTACCGGCGCACTGGCGGGCCCGTTGCTTGAGCGCTTGCGCGAGCACCGGCACCAGTTGCAACTGGAACGGCTGGAGTCGCTGCAAGCCTTGCTCGGCACGGGATGGTGGGAGGTGTTCAGCGACAGTCGCGAGGTGCAATTAGCGCCGTCGTTGGCCAGTCACCTGAACCTTGCGATCGATCGTTTGCCGCTGCACGACTGGCTTGATCGGGTGCACCCCGCCGACCGTGAAGAGCTGAGCAGTCGTCTGCAAACCTTGCAAGACGACGGCGTTCCACTGCTGCTGTGCGTGCGTTTGGCGCAAGCGCCGAACTGGTATCGCCTGCAGGGCCAGGTTCTGGGTATTGGTAAAAACCGGCGGTTGGTGGGTTTCATGCTCGACATCAGCGACATCAAAAACCAGGAGCAAAACGCCGCGGCGGCCCATGCCCGACTGGACAACCTGATCGCCAGCTCACCGGCGGTGATCTACGTGCAGCGCTATGTCGAAGGTGCGCTGCAACCGACGTTTTTCAGTGACAGCCTACTGCCGCTGCTCGGCTGGACACTGGCTGATTGCGCGACGGGGACCTTGGTTGAAAGGGTGCACCCGGATGACCGCGATCGGTACTTCGAACGTACCCGACATTTGCTGCGTGAAGGTTCGGTGCGCACCCGCTATCGGCTGCGCGACAGTCGCGGCGAATACCACTGGCTACTCGATGAAGCCAAGCTACTGCGCGACGACCTTGGCTTGCCGGTGGAAGCCGTCGGCCTGTGGCTGGACGTCACCGAAGCAACCCTGGCCGCCGAACAGGTGAAGCAGAGTGAAGAACGTTACCGGATCCTGGTGGAAGACTCTCCGGCGATGATCTGCCGCTACCGCCCGGACCTGACCCTGACCTTCGGCAACCGCCCGCTGGCGACTTACCTGGAGTGCCAGCCCGAGCAACTGCCCGGGGTGAATCTGGGCAGCTGGATGTCGCAGGAGCAGCGCGAAGCGTTTCTCCAGCGGCTCAGCCGACTCAGCCCGGAATTCCCGGTCAGCACCGCAGAAATCAACCTGCAACTGCCGGGACGGGAACATGCCTGGTGGGTGTGGTCGGATCGCGGGGTGTTCGATGAGCACGGCCATTTGCTCGAGATTCAGGCCGTGGGGCGCGACAACACCGAGGTCCGCCGCGCCCAACAACAGCTCACCCAAAGCGCAAAAATGGCCACCCTCGGTGAAATGGCCACAGGGCTGGCCCATGAAATCAATCAGCCGTTGAATGTGATGCGCATGGCCATCGTCAACGTGCTCAAGCGTCTGAGCAACGGCGATGCGCAGATCGACTACCTGACCGACAAGCTCAACCGCATCGATGCGCAGGTCCAGCGCGCCGCGCGGGTGGTGGATCACATGCGGGTATTTGGCCGCCGCTCGGAGATCGAGCAGCATCCGTTTAATCCGGCGCAAGCCATCGAAGGCACGCTGTCGCTGCTGGCCGAAGGGATGCGCGGCAAAGGGGTCGATCTACGGGTCAGCGAGACCGGGTTTGACGTGCAAGTGCGCGGTTACGTCGATCAGCTCGAACAGGTGTTGATCAATCTGATGGTCAACGCTCGGGATGCGTTGCTCGGCAAACGCGAGGCCGATCGCGAGTTCAAACCGTGGATCTCGGTGTACGCCGAACGTGATGAGTATTCGGTGCGGCTGTGGGTCGAGGACAATGGCGGCGGTATCGATCCGCGGTTGCTGGAGCGGATTTTCGAGCCGTTCTTCACCACCAAACCCGCGGGTGTCGGCACCGGGCTGGGATTGTCGGTGAGTTACGGCATCGTCGAGAACATGGGCGGAAAACTGAGCGTTAGAAACTCGGTCGAGGGCGCACGGTTTTGTATCGAACTGCCGATTGCTGCCGACGATCAGATCGCCAGCGTCGCTCGTCCTGAGTGACAACTGAGGTTGGCGCCGACATCGACCTTGTTCAGATCGATCCCCAGGCTGAGCAGCAGTGTGTTGATCAAGGTGTCGAGTAACGGGCTGAGCACGCTGTTGATCGCATTAACCAACAATGTTGTGACCGTGCTGAGGATCGCCCCCAGACCACCGACCAGACTGCCCGTCGGGCCGTACATGTCGACCTTGATATTGGTCGCCGTGTCGGTAAGGCTGCTGACGATATTGCTGGTGGAATAGGAATAGTAGAACGGTGGCTGGTTGATCTCCGGCAGGCTGGTGGCCGGCGGTGCGGAATAGACGTGCGGCATGTTGGCGCTCTGTGCCACGGTGGTGTCGGCCATGATATCGATGCCGCCGCCGACGCCTGGAATTCGTGGGTCGCAACTGACGGGAAGGATCAGGAACCGGCGACAGGTTTTCACCCCGATATCGATCACCTTCAACGGCTGTACCACCACGGCGGGCGGCGTAGTGTTGTTGCCGAAAGCCGTGTTCGGATCGATCTTGCCGATTTTCAGCGTCACCAGTGAAGTGCTGGTATTGGTGGTCAGGGATTTGTTGGTGGCGCTGACGCAGCTGTAGGCGGTGACGTAACTGTTGGCGCTCGCGACGTCCAGTGCGACATCGAGCCTTACGGTACTGGAAAGCGGCACGATCGAGGGTGTTTCACAAGCCGCCCCCAGCGCGCAGGTCAGTGAGTCAATGACACCGACCAGATTGAGATGCAGCAAGGCGTTCAAGGTATTGGTCAACGGCCCGGCAAGATCAGCCGCCGCCTCGAGCAAGGGTTGAATCGCACTCAGAATGGGCAAGTCGATCGACAGCAATGTACGCACCTGAGCGGTTTTCACATAGATCCGGTTGGGCCCCAAAGGCGCGAGCGCGGCGTTTTTCGGATTGCCGATGGCCGAGAGCTGTGGCGGCTCCAGTATCTGCACCCGAGCGGTGATTTGCGCCAGCCCCGCGAGGTTGATCGGCAAGGTTGCCACCAGGCCGTTTTTCTTGTTGGCCAGTTGCACGACGGCTTCGATCAGGTCGAACACTTTCAGGCTGGTCCCCAGCGCCGTCACAGTGCTGCCAGCCTCGACGTGCAGCACGTTGCCGAGTACGACGGTGGTTGCGCCTGCCGCGACTTTCAGCGCTTGAAGACTTGAAATGGTTGCGGTCGCGCCGAGTGTGCCGCCGGGGTCCAGTACATTGACGGCGGTCTGGATCAGCTGGCTGACGGCAATCGTATTGCCCAATACCTGGTCATACCCGGCAGCGCTGAGGTTAAGGTCGACCTTCAATCGATTGAGGTAATCGAGCAGGCTGATGTTGGTGTTCACCAGTCCGTTCCAGCCCGCCGCGTTGATGTTCAGGTTACCCCCGAGCAAACCACCGAACAGCACGTTGAGCGTGGCCGATTTGCTGGTGTCGACGCTCAGCGTCGTGCTGCGCAGGGTCAACGAAGCCTGCGGTGGCGGTAATGCCGCGACAGCGGTGGCCGTCAGGTTGATGGTCGCTGCGCGTGGAGCGCCACCGAACAGGGCGCCGACACCGCCGGCGACACTCTGCTGGACCACATGGCTGGCGATCACCCGAATGGCTTCGCTCTTGCTCGGGTCGGCACCAAATACTCGAAGGTTATTGGCATCCAGGGTCAAGGCGCCGCAAGCGACCAGCAGAGTGTGATTGGGGTCAGGAAGGGTGAAGCCGTTACGGTTTGCGCTGGCGGTGGCATAGACGGTGGCGGTGTTGCCAGCGGCGCAATCACCCCCGCGGGTGGAAGCTTCAAGTGCGGCCATATCCGCTACGCGCTGCAGGTCACGTTTTTTCAGGTACAAACGACCGCTGTCAACCACGACCAGCAAGAACATCAGGGCCATGCCCAATGTCAACGCCGCCATCAAACCGATCGCCCCCCGTTGCCGGGACGGGCTGCGAAACTGCAAACGGGGAGACATCGCACACTCCTTTGCCGGTGCACAGCCGAGGGCTACCTCCTTGGGTGAACAGCAGTGTAGACAAGACTTGGCCGGAATGCTGGCAACATGCCAGCCAAGACAACAAAAAACCCTGTAGGAGCACGGCTTGCCGGCGATGGCGATCTCAAGGACGCCATCGCCGGCAAGCCGTGCTCCTACAGGGTTGGGTGGTGTTTATTTGGGTGGGTAGTTGGCGAGAATTCGCCCCACCGTTTCGCGTATCGCCGTGCTGCGATCCGACGGGTTCGGTGTGCGGCTGAGTATCTGCTCGTCACTGCCGCGCCACACCAGCTTGCCGTCCTTGCCGTCGAGCAGGTCGATCTGGATGATCGCCACTTTGTAGCTGACGTTGCGGGTTTCGTTGTACATCGGCCCGCCCCAGTAGCCGTTCCATGGATTACCCCAACCGCCGCCGTAGTTGGTGGTCACTTGTTGCTGGCGCTGCTCGACGATCAGATAGGTCTGCACGCTCAAATCGCCCTTTTGGCCACCCGCAGCCGGACGCAGGCCACGCTGATCCAGCTGATCGGTCACCGATTGGCGGATGCGTTGTTCAGTCAGGTCGCTCTTGATCCGTGGATCATCGGGCCGATATTGCAGGGCGGGTTCTTTCCAGCTCCAGCTGCGATAGGCGGCGAAGTCGCGACTGGCATCGAAGTCATGATTGACCTGGCTGCCGGCGCAGGCAGTGAGCAGCACGGCCACAGCCAGTAAAGCGAGACGGCGGAACATGATATTTCTCCGGTTGAAGACATGAACCTGCGCAATGCTTCTTACCTACAGAAGCTAACTAGGAGGATACGCCGACATCGCCTTTTCTACAGCTTCCCGTATGGCATCGGCACGCTCGCTCTGGCTGCCGCGATTGCTGGTTTCGGCACTGGCACTCCACACCGGTTGACCGCTCTGAGCGTCAAACAAATCAACCCGCACCACCACGACCTGTTCCTGATAAGTCCGCACGATCGGCACGGTGTTGTACATGCCGTAACCGCTGCCGTAGCGGTTGTAACCGCCATAACCGCCGCCGTAATAACCATAGTCGTCCCGAACCTGACGCAGGCGGGTTTCCAGGTGCAGGTCGGCGCTGACAAACAGGTCGGCCGGGCGGTTATCGTGCAGCGGACGCAAACCACGTTGATCGAGCGCATTGCTGACGGCTTCGGCGACCTGCGCCGAATCCGCCCAGGCGCTGCCCGGCGGCAGCTGCCCGTTGAGCCAGGCCCAGCTGCGGTAACGCCCGTAGTCGCGCGGCGCGGCCGGGTAGGCGCTGCGGTCGAAGGTGTTGGCCGCCTGAGGCGGCGCGGGTGGCAAGGGGTTGGATGACGCCACATAAGGGTTGCTGCCCTGACAGGCCGCCAACCCGAGACAGATCACCAATAACCCCGAACGACTGTTCATTTCGCGCTCCGATCAGACCGGCCGACAGATCCAGTGCAAGTAGCGCCCAAGCCCGGCAAAGCTTGGGTGACGACGGTGGGCCAGCTCCATTTCCAGCAAGTCCACCAGTTCGGCCCGGGCCTGGAATTCCACCGGCATGTAATCGTGAAAAACCCGCACCCCGCTCTGGGTTTCGACTTGCCACATGCCCTCAAGTTGCGCCGCCAGTTCCCGTGGATCAAGAGGCTGCTGCGGCGTCAGGCTCTGTTTCTCGCCGGCCATGTCGTTCTTGCGCATCTTGCGGAAATGGCCTTTGAGCAGGTTGCGATAGATCAACGCATCGCGGTTGTAGAAGGCCAGGGACAACCAGCCATCTGGTTTGGTCAATTGATGCAGCACCGGCAGGATCGCGTGAGGTTCGGCCAGCCATTCCAGCACCGCATGGCACAGCACCAGGTCGTAGGGTTCGGTGAGTTGGCCGAGCAGATCCTGCCACGGCGCCTGAATGAACGTCGCTGTTTGCCCGGCGTCGGCAAAGCGCTGGCGGGCGCCTTCGAGCATCGGCTCGGCGGGCTCGGCCAGTGTGACCTCATGACCACGCTGGGCCAGCCACAACGACATGTGGCCCAGACCAGCACCGATATCCAGTACGCGCAAAGGTCGATCCGGCAGGGTTTCGGCCAGGTCGGCCTGAAGCACCGCCAGACGGATCGCGCCTTTGGCACCGCCGTAGATTTTTTCGGCAAAGCGGGTCGCCAGTTGATCGAAATGACGGTCGCTCATCTGCTGAACCTCCGTTCGCTGTCCGCGAGTTTGCTGCGCACCACTTCATTCATGTCCAACCCCAACTCGCTGCACAGCAGCAGTAGATAGAGCACGATGTCACCGATTTCCTGCCCGGCATGGGCGAGTGTGTCCGCCGGCAACTGGCGCGACTGGTCTTCGGTCAGCCACTGGAAAATCTCCACCAGCTCGGACATTTCCACGCTCGCGGCCATGGCCAGGTTTTTCGGGCTGTGAAATTGCCGCCAGTCATTGCGGTCACGGATGGCGTGCAGGCGTTCGGTCAGTTCAACAAGGTTCATCGGGCTCTCCTGAAGGCGTATAGCTTCGGGGGGATGACGGGGGAAGGCAAGCGTCTCGGTGTGACGCGGATCTTTACACCATAATCAAAAGATCGCAGCCTGCGGCAGCTCCTACGGGAACTCGGCACCCTGCTCGATAGCCCAAGGCTCAAGTCCGGCAACCACGCCTCCACTTTCATCAAGGACGCTCACGACATGCAGGTAGAAAGTTTTTTCGAATGGCTCGGCCAGGCACTCGGTTCGGTTATCCGCTTCATCGTTGACGGCCTCAGCGGCTTGTTCAATCTGCTGAGCCACGCCGGCAGCAACTTTGTCGAAGGGCTGTCCGGTGCGCTGGGCATGGACGCCTCGATCATCAGCATCGTTGCGCTGATTTTGGGGTTGATGCTGCTGTGGTCGGCGATTCGGGCGTTCATGAATGCGTCGATCATCATGGGGATTATCTGGTTGCTGCTGGGGTTGTGGTTGTTGAGCTGGATAATCCATTGATCGGCTTAAGATCCAGCCCTCACCCTAGCCCTCCCGAAACGTCGGACCGCCCGTAGGGAGAGGGGACTGACTGAGTTGTTCTCTCGAGCTACATCGACCTGAAATTCCGCGTCGAACTCAGGTTTTGAAAAGCCTGAAGATCGGCTCCCTTTCCCCCTCTCCCTCGTGGGGAGAGGGCTGGGGTGAGGGGTCGATTTCTGATTCACAGCAAATCCCGAATCAACCGCTACAATGCCCGCTCCCCCAAGGAGCCTGCATGTCCAACCTGATCGCCGACTGGCGCGACCGCCCTACCCATCGTCGAGTGTGGGCGCTCGCCGCGCCGATGATTCTCTCGAACATTTCCGTACCGCTGGTGGCGCTGGTCGACAGTACCGTCATCGGTCACTTGCCCCACGCCCATCAGTTGGGCGCCGTCGCGGTCGGGGCCAGCCTGTATACCTTTCTCGCCTGGGCCATGGGTTTTCTGCGCATGGGCACCACCGGGTTCGCCGCACAGGCCGCCGGGCGTGGGGACGGCGCGGCATTGCGGCAGATCTTGCTGCAGGGCCTGTTGCTGGCCATGGGCCTGGCCATTGTCCTGGGAACACTGGGGGTGCCGTTGAGCGGGGTCGCGCTGCATTTCATGCAGCCGTCGGCGGAGCTGGATCAGCTGACCCGCGAGTTTTTCCACACGCGCCTGTTCGGTCTGCCGGCGGCGCTGGCCAGTTATGCGCTGGTCGGCTGGTTCCTCGGTACTCAAAACGCCCGGGCGCCGCTGGCCATTCTGCTGAGCACCAACCTGGTGAACATCGCGCTGAACCTGTGGTTCGTCCTCGGGCTGGAATGGGGCGTGGTCGGTGCCGCCCGAGCGTCGGTGATCGCCGAATGGACCGGCGCGCTGATCGGCCTGCTGATGACCCGCAACGCCCTGCGCGCCTATCCCGGCCACATCGCCTGGGCCGCGCTGGTGCTGTGGCAGAGCTGGCGACCGCTATTGGCAGTCAACCGCGACATCTTCATCCGCAGCCTGGCGCTGCAATCGGTGTTTTTCCTGATCACCGTGCAAGGCGCACGACTGGGTGATGCCACCGTCGCCGCCAACGCGCTGTTGCTCAACGGTTTGCTGCTGACCGCCCATGCGCTGGACGGCCTGGCCCACGCCGTGGAAGCCCTTTGTGGACATGCCATTGGTGCTCGTGATCGAGAGGCCCTGCGCCGCTCGCTGGTAGTGGCCTGCGGTTGGTCGTTGCTGGCGAGCCTGGGTTTTGCCGTGCTGTTTCTGTTCGCCGGGCATCTGTTTATCGAGATGCAGACCAACATTCAGAGCGTGCGCGACACGGCGTTCATCTACCTCCCCTACCTCGCCGCGCTGCCGCTGATCGCGGTCGGGAGTTACCTGCTCGACGGGCTGTTTATCGGCGCCACCCGTGCCCGGGAAATGCGCAACGGCATGCTGCTGACGGTGGTTTTGTTGCTGCCGTTCGCTTGGGCGCTGCAAGGCTTTGGCAACCATGGACTGTGGATAACCTTTCTGCTGTTCATGTTACTGCGCAGCCTGACCCTCGGCGCGTTTGCCTGGTACCTGCACAAAAGCGACGGCTGGTTCGCAGGCAAAGCTCACTGAGTCGGCGCTGCTTTGAAGCGCAGCGGCAGATCACCGTGTTCAGGGCTGATCGTTCTGCCACCGGTTGCGCAGGCTATCGAGACGCTCCTGCTGGGTGAGTCCTGACAACGCTTGCCCAGGCAAAGCGCCGGGGTACTGCAAGCGTAGCCATAACCAGTCATCGAGTACCGGACGCTCGGTAAAATCCAGCGCCAGCCCTTCCTGCACATGGGACCACAGCGTGTTGTAGTCAGTCCCGGTGGACCGACTCCAGTGCCAGGCATGCTGCTCCAGCAGGCAGGTTTGCAGTTTTTCCTGCTGATGAGGACTGAGGTTTTCTTCAACCGCCAAAGGGCTGACGGCAAGCCCCGGATTGACCAACTGCTGCCAGCCCTGACTGCCGATCGCGCGGTCGGCCCACGTCCCGCCGAACCAGCGCAAATGGCTGATAGGACCCAGCCAGCGACTCAGCTCCTGCGCATCGCAGGCATCGAACAAGTAACTGGCCGTTTGCGGGTTGTAGTAACTCAACAAGGCCCGGTGATGCACACCGACAGTGACCGTGAGCATGCGGCGCAAATGCTCCAGCAACTGCGACGACGACGCTTCACTGGCGATCAGCAAGCCACACCAGAGGGGCACTTCGCTGTGGCACAACCCGGCCAGCACAGGGCATGTTCGAAGATCGATCAGGGCCGGGCCGCGCTCCCGCAACGCATGCCACTCAGTGCCTTCGAACAACCAGAACCACCGGGCATGCGCAAATTGCTGTTGCAGCATCGCCCCCGCCTGTGGCGCACCCGGCACATCCAGCAATAGCCATTGCGGGGTCGCGACGATCATGCCGCACCGCTCTGGCCAAACCGCTTCGCCGCCCGGCAGGTGCAGAGGGCCTGCGTGCAATGGTTGAAACTGCCGCCACCGGGCAGCAGACATAGCAACATCAATGGTTCGCTCGATTGCAGAAGCGCCAGCAAACCCTCGACATCATCTGTCGCGGATATGCGCGGCGAGCCGACCTCCTCAACCTCTTCAACGGACGAAGGGACGTGAAGAAACCCGGTAATCAGCGGCTGATCCGGATCCCCCTCGATAAAGCTCACCACCACCTCGACCCCCTCACTCAACTGCGTGACTGCCGCGTCGCCCAGTTCAGCGGCCAACGGCAGCCAACAGTGGCTGGGCGCCGCGCCCTCGCCCTGATAGAGCCAGTCAAATTGCACGGCAACCGGTCTGGACGGATCGGGGCATGACTCATCAATGTCGACCACCCAGGCCCGTTGCAGGCTGTGCATCCTGGGTTTCACTGCGCAATGAGGTGAGACAAAAGGCACCTGCCAGTGAATCGCGCGGATCTGGTTGCTGTAGGGCGCCGTTAAATCCTGGCTGCCCTGATGCTCGACGTGGGTCAGCAGCCAGAGATGGTTCCAGTCGGCAATCGGATGGCCGGACAGCCGCATCAGCTGACCACTTCGCAGCGTTGTCAGGTCCGTACGACCTTCGGCAATCGGCGCGGTTCGTTGCCCAGCGCAACCCTGAACCTTGAACTGACGCACAGCCGATTGCTCACTCTCGACCTGGAAGAGCGTATTTTCGCCGAGGCGAAATTGCGCCTGCCCCTCGCCAAAGATCACGCAATGCCCGAGCGCGCCGTGTTCGAAATGGTAATGAAGCCGTTCCTGGGCACACAGTCGCTGGATAAATTGCAGATCCGATTCCTGGTACTGCGTACAGAATTCACGGGCCGGGTAATTGCCGCCCAGCTCAAAGCGCCGATTCTTGCCGACGATACCGTGCTCCTTGAGCACCTGAGCGAGGATTTGCGGCACCGAGCGCGCGCTGAAAATTCGCTGACTGAAGCGCAGGGAAAGGCACGCCAGCTTCGGCCCCAGACGGACGCGGCAGAGCCTGACAGCCGGGTCATGATCACGCTGGACGAGTTCATGCAATTGTCCGTGAAAGCCGTTTCCCGCAGGCCCGACATGCAGAAAGGCCGGACGGTACAGCAGGCTTGCAAGGTCGAGTGTCGGGTCATCGATCAGCAGATCCACGTCGAACACAAAAGGCTCGCTGATGGCTTCTCTACCGGTAAAGGCCAAGACCTCAAAGGGGTCGGGCAGACCCTCTACATCCAGACGAAATGACGGCTCGTTGACTGGATCGAACATCGGCGATTCTCTACAGGAGGGGCGGCCGGGGATTCTCTCCGAGAGAGTTGGCCGAGTAGAGTGCCGAAGTACAACTTAGGAAATGACCTACGCGAAAAGAAGACCACATCGCTTGGATGGCCAAGAATGTAAGTCATTTCGCTTGAAATCAGAGAGGCATCCCACCAAGTCATCTGAAATTTCCGCTTCGTGCGGAACATTTTCAGACAACTTGATGAGAGCGGTGCCTTACCTCAAGAAGACAGGTAAGAGGAACGGGTCAGACCCAGACGCAGCGCGTCGAGGAACTGGGTACGCTCGGCGGCGGTGATGCGGGCACTGGCGCATTTATCGCGGTAGTGGGTCATCAACTCTTCCGGCGACAAGTGCACGTAACGCAGCATGTCTTCGATGGTGTCGTGGGTTTCGATACCCGCGTGGTACACGCTGCCGTCAGCGTTCTGATAGATGTTCACCGAGTCGGTGTCACCGAACAGGTTGTGCATGTCGCCGAGAATTTCCTGGTAGGCGCCGACCAGGAAGATACCCAGCAGGTAGTCTTCACCGTCGTTCAAACCGTGAACCGGCAGGCTGGTTTCGATGCTCTGCTCGTCGACGTATTGCTTGATCTTGCCGTCGGAGTCGCAGGTCAGATCTTGCAGTACGGCACGGCGCAGCGGCTCTTCGTCGAGACGGTGCAGCGGCAGGATCGGCAGGACCTGGCCGATGGCCCAAGTGTCCGGCAGGCTCTGGAATACCGAGAAATTGCAGATGTACTTGTCGGCCAGCTTGTCGTTGAGTTCGTCGAGCACCTGGCGGTGCGAACGCTGACGAGCCTTCAACGAGTTGTGCAGGCGACGGCACACGGCGAAGTAGCATTGCTCGGCCAGGGCTTTCTCGGCCAGGGTCAGCTTGCCATCGGCGTACTGGGTCGCGATGTCACTCATGTAGTGCGTGGCGCGCCAGTAGGTTTCGGTGACCATTTCGATGTCGGTCGGGCCCAACAGGTCAACCAGCCACTGCACGGTTTCCGGCAGTTCTTCCTTGTTGTCGATCTTCGGTACGTCGTCGTTGTGCTTCTCGACGTCGGTCACTTGCACCACCAGCATGGCGTGGTGAGCGGTCAGGGAACGGCCGCTTTCGGAGAAGATGTTCGGGTGCGGCAGGTTCTGCGCGTCGCAGAATTCCTTGAGCATCCCGACCACAACACCGGCGTAATCGTCCATGTCGTAGTTGATCGAGCTGGCGTTACGCGAGTGCGTACCGTCGTAGTCCACGCCCAAACCGCCACCGACGTCGATGTGATCTACCGGCAGGCCGAGGTTGCGCAGTTCGCCGTAGTAACGAATCGCTTCCTTGAAGCCGTGCTGGTAGTCCGCCAGGTTGGCGATCTGCGAACCCATGTGGAAGTGCAACAGGCGAATGCCCTGATCCAGGCCCGCCGCGCGGAAACGCTCGACCACCGACAGCAGTTGCGCCGCCGACAGACCGAACTTGGATTTCTCGCCACCGGTGTCGGCCCACTTGCTCGACGCCAGGGACGACAGACGCACGCGCAGGCCAACCTGAGGTTTGACCTTGAGCGAGGCGGCTTCTTCGATCACCAGCCCGACTTCGGATTCTTTCTCGATCACGATGAACACGTTGTGGCCGAGCTTCTGACCCATCAGCGCCAGACGAATGAACTCGCGGTCCTTGTAGCCGTTGCAAACGATGGTGCCGCCCTTCGGCGCCAGGGCCAGCACGGCCAGCAGCTCAGGCTTGGAGCCGGCCTCAAGACCGATGGACACGTCTTGGGTGGCGATGATGTTCTCGATCACCGCTTCTTGCTGGTTAACCTTGATCGGGTACAGCGCGGTGTACTTGCTCTGGTATTCCAGGCGCTCGATGTTGGCGTCGAAGGCGCCGGTCAGCTGACGCACGCGGTCTTGCAGAATGTCAGGGAAACGCACCAGCAACGGCAAGGACAGGCCGCTTTTACGCAGCTGGTCGACTTGCTCGAAGAGGTCGATAGGCGAACTGGTCGGACCGTTCGGACGAACTTCGACGCGACCGGCGTCATTGATCGCGAAGTACCCGGCCCCCCAATGGCGAATCCCGTAAACACTGCGGCTGTCCGCAACTGTCCATTGGCTGCCATCGTCTTTGCGTGTGCGTCGTACGGACATTGAAGTCCCCTATAAAAAAGTCATAGAGCGTCGCCTGGGTTCAGGCCGGCGCAGTCTAAAGAATGAAAATGACGGTTCGTCAACGAGGGGATAGACCTCGCTGACCGCAGTGAGTTTAGAAACCGGTCAGAACAGGCTCTGTGAAAACCATGTAGACGACGCCAGACCTGAATCGGATCAGGGCTGGATCAAGCCGAGGGTGGTTTTCACAGAGGCTGCTAGCCGCCGGACTTCTTCGCTTTGAAACCGTGTTTGATCAGCTCGGCCAAGAGTAGCTCGACATGATCGCCCTGGATTTCAATGATTCCGTCTTTCAACGCACCACCGGTCCCGCAACGTTTCTTCAACGTGGTCGCCAGGTCCTTGAGCGCGTCTTCGGCCAACGGCACGCCGGTGATGGTGGTCACCGTCTTGCCGCCACGCCCCTTGCTTTCGCGACGCACGCGAGCGATGCCGTCGCCGGTCGGGATAACGGTCTGTTTGCAGATGCAGGCATCCACCGGCTTACAGCAATCCGGGCAATGACGACCTGCGTCGGTGGAAAATACCAGGCCACCAAGGGCGGCGAAGGATGCGGCTTTTTTGGCCACCGGCAATCCTCTTGGGAGGACAAAGACTGGTCGCGGCAACTTGGGCAAGTGCCATCGACCGCGAAGCCCCACTCAGGCAGGGGCAGCGCTACTGAGCCAGACGCACTTATAAAAAAGGAGTGCCGGTTCAGTTTGAAAAGGTCGCGCAGTGTAACGGCAAAAAGCCGACTTGCTAAGAGCCAATCGGCGCCAATTTATGCCTCTTTTGCGACGTCCGACCCACGGGCCCGAAGATACCGCTTCAACGCAGCCAGAGAGTCCGGGCAATAAGGCTTTTGCTGGATTTCCAGCAGGACCTGATCGATGGGGGTGAAGCGCGCTTCCAGCACCTCTTCCGGTTGCAGGATCAACGGACCGTCCCACACCGCCGAAAACGCCGAACACCAGAGCCGATTGCCGGTGTCTTCGAAGAAAAAGTGATCATGGGCGGTCAGTTCCACGCCGCTCACACCCAGCTCTTCTTCCAGCTCGCGGGCAGCCGATTCGGCGTAGGTTTCGGTCGCGAGCACCATGCCCCCCGCCGCCACGTCCCAGAAACCTGGATAAATGGCTTTGCTCAGCGTGCGTCGATGCACGCAGAGTTCACCGGCGGAATTGAACAGCATGATGTAAGTGCCGCGTCCGATCAGCCCGCGCTCACGCAGGTCGGAGCGGACCAGGGCGCCGAGCAGGTTGTCCTGCTCGTCGACCCAGGCGATCTGTTCGGCATCCGAGGCCGCGCGGTGCGCGACCTCTCTGGCGCTATCGACCATGACTCAGCCCTGATTGAGCAATTGACGCAAATCGATCACTGCGGCGTTGGCCCGGGAGATGTAGTTGGCCATGACCAGCGAGTGGTTGGCCAGCACCCCGAAGCCGCTGCCATTAAGGATCATAGGACTCCAGACCGGTTCCTGCGAGGCTTCCAGTTCACGAATGATCTGACGCACGCTGACCGTGGCGTTCTTCTTGGCCAGCACATCGGCGAAGTCGACTTCGATGGCACGCAGCAGATGGGACAAGGCCCAGGCCTGACCGCGGGCTTCGTAGAACACGTTGTCGATCTGCATCCACGGGGTCTCGACGATTTCTTCGTCAACCTGTGGCACCTGACCCGGTGCGACGACTTCGGTTTTCAGCGCAGTGTTGAGTTTGACCCGGCCAACGCTGGCCGACAGTCGTTGCGACAGCGAACCCAAACGGGTGCCGACATCGCCCAGCCAGTTGTTCAGGTTGTCGGCGCGGGCATAGAACAGCGCGCTTTTCTGACTTGGGTCGGACAGGCGCGCCTGATAACGGCTCAGGGAGTTGATGCCTTCCTGGTATTCGGACTCACTGGAGGGCAGCACCCAGCTCTTGTTGTCGAAGTTGAAGCGCGGCTCGGCCTTGGCCAGGTCAGCGTCTTCGGTGGACTGCGACTGGGAACGAGCGAAGTCTTTACGCAGTGCACGACTCAGGTCACGGACCTGGACCAGCACGCCATATTCCCAGCTCGGCGTGTTGTCCATCCACAGGCCCGGCGGGAAACGGTCGTTGGAAATATAGCCACCCGGTTTGGTCAGCAAAGTACCGGCGACGGTCTTGAGGGTTTCGACCGTAGTGTAGCCGATGACCATTTGCTTGCCTTCTTTCTCGGCAGCCATCTGGGCATTCTGCTGAACCGGGAACAGCGCAGGTTCCTGGCTCCAGTACCAGCCCAGCGCAATAGCCACCAGCAAGTAAAGGCCAATCAGAGTGGCCAGCGCCCGACTGAACAACAGGCCACCCAAGTAACTGCGGGTGGCCGATTTCGGTTCAGCGGCACGTTCAGGCGCGCTGCCCGCGCGGTTCTTCCAGTCCAGCATGGCGATATCCTTTCAATCACTTGAGTTCATCGGTTCGACCACAACCCTATCTCATCGTGCCTCGTTTGCCGCGCATTAAATCCTGCACAAACACTACCAGCACAATGACCACGATCGACGGCCACTATAAATGAAGCACAGCGTTGATCCTATGCGACCAGTCGGTCAGGAACTGAATAAGGTCGCTTTGCAGTTAATTGACGTACGACACTCATGCGATCGAAAAGAGGTGCTAGCATAGAGCCACCAGTCGATCTCAGCATGCACCCTAACTAGTAGTCAGGATATGACCGAGCCAGAAGACCCCAGCCGTGAGCGCCTCAAGCACCACTTTGCCCAGCGGGTAATTCATCAGGCACGTCAAATTCTTGAGATATGGCAGCGCCTGCAACGCAGCGAGTGGTCCACCACCGACTTATCGGAACTGAGCGAGGCCAACCTGCGCCTGCTGCGTTTCGCCGAACGCTTCGAACAACCTGAACACACGCAGCTCGCACACCACATCGGTCAGTCGCTGGAGGCTGTCGACGCCAATCGCGGACGCCTGAGCAGCGGACTGATCACTGACCTCAATCGTTTGATGCAGCGCCTGTCACGCACCGGTTTGCGCCATGGCGATCAGTTGGACCAGACCTTTCTGCCGCCGCTGCGCAAGCCGATTTACGTGATGCTGCAGGATCACGACCGCGCCGAGCGGCTGGCCAAACAGCTGGAATTTTTTGGGCTCAGCGCTCAAGCCCTCGACAGCGTTGCGGCGTTCCGCTCTTCGATGGTCGAGCGCTTGCCTGCGGCGATCGTCATGGACGTGGATTTCAGTGGTACCGGCATCGGCCTGAAACTGGCTGCCGAAGCCCAGGAAGGCCTCGATCATCAATTGCCGCTGTTGTTCTTCAGCCTGCACGAAACCGACACCCCGACCCGTCTCGCCGCCGTGCGTGCCGGTGGCCAGGAATTCCTGACCGGTACCCTCGAAGCCTCGAGCCTGCTGGAGAAAATCGAAGTCCTGACCTGCGTCGCCCAGTACGAACCTTATAAAGTGCTGATCATCGACGATTCTCGCGCCCAGGCCTTGCACACCGAGCGCCTGCTCAATAGCGCCGGGATCGTCACACGGACCTTGATCGAGCCGATCCAGGCCATGGCCGAGCTCGCGGATTTCCAGCCAGACCTGATCATCCTCGACATGTACATGCCGGCCTGCACTGGTACTGAACTGGCCAAAGTGATCCGCCACAACGACCGCTATGTCAGCGTACCGATCATTTACCTGTCGGCCGAAGACGATCTGGACAAGCAGCTCGACGCCATGAGCGAGGGCGGCGATGACTTCCTGACCAAACCGATCAAGCCACGACACCTGATCACCACCGTGCGCAACCGCGCGGCGCGGGCGCGCAATCTCAAGGCGCGGATGGTCCGTGACAGCCTCACCGGGCTGTACAACCACACGCACATTCTGCAATTGCTCGAAGACTGCAGCTTCCGCGCCCGCCGCGAGAACAAGCCGCTGAGCTTTGCGATGCTCGACATCGACCACTTCAAACGGGTCAACGACAGCCATGGCCACCCTATGGGCGATCGAGTAATCAAGAGCCTGGCGCTGTTTCTCAAGCAACGCTTGCGCAAGACCGACTTCATCGGCCGTTACGGCGGTGAAGAGTTCGCGATCGTCATGCCAGACACCGATCTCGAATCGGCCCACAAAGTGCTCGACGAAATCCGTCGACGCTTTGCCGAGATTCACTACCCGGCTCAACCGCAGGACCTCTGGTGCACGTTCAGCGCCGGGGTGGTGGAACTGTGTGAACACTCCGACAGCCTGATGATGGCCAGCCAGGCAGACGAAGCGCTGTACCGCGCGAAGGACGCCGGACGCAACCGCGTGCAGGCCGCGCGGACGTCAAAGCAAAGTGCCACTTTTTCATCGGAATCGACCCATTCGGTCATAACCCTGTAACACAAACGCAATAAATTCAGGCGCTTACCATTCTGCCGCTGGTAGACCCGCGATGCGCCTGAAGCTGCTGACCAATCTCAATACCCTCCTTTTAGTCGCCGTGTGCGTGGCCCTTGGCGCCACGCTTTGGTGGTCGCAAAAGGCCCTGGAACGCCCCTATCTATTGATGGAGCGTTACTTGGGCTTGTCCCAGCAATTTCAAAATGAAGTCGCACGTAACATCGACGACTACCTCGCCAGCGGCGATGCCCTGCGCCTGAGCAGCGCCGGCCAGGCCATAGACGGGGTGCAAAAGGAACTCGGCGAGTTGCCGCCGGCGTTGGCCCACACCTTGCGCCCGAGCCTGTCGAACCTCGAAGAATTCAGCAAAACCGACCTGCTGGCCGCCGGCAAACTGGCCGGTGATCCGCAAGCGTTGCTGCTGCAGGCCGAACGCGAACTCGGCGCCAGCCTCGATCAGCTCAGCCAATACGCCAGCGCTAACGTGGCGTATCTGACGCCGTTGCTCGCCGCCTCCCAGCACTTGGGCAAGTTGTCTCTGGCCCGGGATAAACTGGTCAGCAGCGGCCGCAGCGAATTGGCCGCCGATGTCGAGCGTGAAGTCGCCAACATTCGCACTCAGGCTGAGTTGCTGGGCACCTTGCCGCTGCTCGGTGTAGCCAGCAGCAGCGAATCCGGCACCGATGATTTCGCCGCGATGATGGGCTTGGAGAACACCGAAAAAGCTGTTGCCGAAGATGCGGGCGTGGGCCTCAAGCGTGAACTGAACAGCCTCCTCACTCGCTACCCGGCCGAACTGGCGCGCACACGTGACCAGATCCAGAAACGCACCGACCTCAGCGCCGCCACTCACCTGAAAATCGCCGCCGTGCAGCAGGCCATCGCCGGACTGGAGCCGGTGGTTCGCGCCCAGCACGGGCAGATCCAGGGCGAAGTGCGGCTGATGCAAGGGGTGATGATTGGCCTGATTCTGCTGATTGCTTTGCTGATCGACACCTTGCAACGGAAACTGGCCCGGACGCTGACCAACCTCGCCCCTGCCCTTTCGACCTGGGCCGAGGGCGACTTCAGCCGGGACATTGAATTGGGCGCGACCAATCGCGAACTGCATGACATTCAAGCTTCGCTCAATCGCTTGCGCGCCTATCTGGTCGACCTGGTCGGGACCATTCGCCTCAACGCCGAACAGGTCGCCGGCAGCAGCCGAACCTTGGCCGAGTTGAGCAATGACCTGCACAGCGGCGCCGAACATCAGGCCGGCGACACGGCGCTGATCCGTGATTCTCTCGGCGAGCTGGAAGCGACCATTCAACAGGTTGCCGGCGATGCCAGCCAGGCGGCCGACGCCAGCCGCCATGCCGGGCTGGCGGTGGAGCACGGCCAGAAAGTCATCGGTTTGAGTCTCACCGGGCTGCACGCGCTGGTCGGTGAAGTGCAAGGCAACGCGCAGATGATCGAACACCTGGCCGAGGAGTCGGCGACCATTGGCGGCGTGCTGACGGTCATCCGCTCGATTGCCGACCAGACCAATCTGCTGGCCCTGAACGCCGCCATCGAAGCGGCCCGTGCCGGGGAAATGGGTCGAGGGTTTGCGGTGGTGGCCGAAGAAGTTCGTTCACTGGCACAACGCACCGCCGGCGCCACAGCAGAGATCCAGACACTCATCGCCGGTTTGCAAACCGCGGCGCGACAATCGGTGGAAGGCATGCGCGCCCAAGTCGAACACGCAGAAGCCACTGCCAATCAGGCCCAGGCCGCCGACGGTGCGCTGGATAAAATCGTCGGCGCAATCCAGACCATTTCCGACACTGCCGTGCGCATCGCCGATGTCACCGCCCAGCAGAGTGGCGCCGTCAGCGAAATCCGCGATCACAGTGAGCGGATTCACCAATTGGGTGGGGATAACTTGCTGCGTATCGGTGAAGGGCGCGTACAGGGTGAGAATTTGCTGGTGTTGGGTGGACGATTGCACACAGCCGTCCAGGCCTTCCGCGTCTGACAGACCGCTTTCGCGAGCAAGCCCGCTCCCACAGGGGTACGCATTCCATTGTGGGAGTGGGCTTGCTCGCGAAGGCGTCAGAACAATCACCACAGGACTCGCCCTGCACACCCGACCGCTGTCCGCTATCATGCCCTCACTTTCGATACGCGAGATTGTCATGCGCCGTTTGCTCTGCCTGTTGTTTTTAGTGCTAGCCCTGCCGGCCACCGCCGCCGGGTTGCTGGACAGTCGGCCCAGTTCGACGTTGGGCTCGATCAACAACAGCGCCGACTTTCTGCCGGTACGTGAAGCCTTTCAACTGAGCCTGGTAGAAAGCACGCCGCAATCGATCAAACTGCGTTTCGTCGCCACCGAGGGCTACTACCTCTACCGGCACCGCTTTCAGTTTCGCGCCGACCCGGCCGATGTAGGTCTGGGCGCCGCGCTACTGCCCAAGGGCGAACAAAAGCACGATGAGTATTTCGGCGATGTCGAGGTCTACCACGGCATTCTCGAAGTCGAACTGCCGCGCACCGATCAACGCGCCTTCACCCTGGTGATTACATATCAGGGTTGCGCCGACAAAGGCTTGTGCTATCCACCCGAAACCGAGCGCCTGAGTATTGATGGCAGCGCAGGTACGACTCCTGCCTGGAGCTGGCGCGAACTGGCACTGTTCTTCCTCGCAGGCATAGGCCTGACGTTCACACCGTGCGTGCTGCCGATGCTGCCGATCCTGTCCGGCGTGGTGTTGCGCGGTCAGGTGGGTGGTTTGCGCGGTTTCAATCTGTCCCTCGCTTATGTGCTGCCAATGGCCGCCTGCTTCGCCCTGCTTGGCGCGTTGATGGGGATGTTCGGCGCGCAGCTCAATCTTCAGGCGCGGTTGCAATCGGCGTGGGTGCTGGTGCCGTTCGCGATGTTTTTTGCGCTGTTTGCCTTGGCGATGTTTGGCGTCTTCGAACTCAAGCTGCCTCACGCCATCAGCAGTCGGCTGGATCGGATCGCCGGTCGCACCGAGGGTGGTTCGTTGTGGGGCGCCGCCGTGCTGGGCGTGGTTTCCAGCCTGCTGGTATCGCCCTGCGTCTCGGCGCCGCTGGCCGGCGCGCTGCTTTACATCAGCGCCAGCGGCGATGCATTGGGCGGCGGTCTGAAATTGTTCATGCTCGGCCTGGGCATGGGCGCCCCGCTGTTGCTGGTCGCCACCGGTGGTGCCGCCTGGCTGCCGAAAAGCGGACCCTGGCTGATCTATGTAAAAAACGCGATTGGCGTTTTGTTGCTGGGGCTGGCGATCGGTTTGCTCAGTCGAGTACTGCCGGGCCAGATCACGTTGCTGCTGATCGGTTTGCTGGCCGGTGGCGCCGGGTTGTTCATGGGTGCGCTGGAGTTCGTCTACAAACCGCCGAGAAAACGCCTGGGCCAATTGCTTGGGATGTTCCTGCTGTTTTATGCGTTGGCGTGTTGGTACGGAGCGTTCAGCGGCCAGACCGACCCGCTCAATCCGATTGGCCAGCCGCGCACGGTTGCCGGCAATGAGCAATCACAAATCACCAGCGCCTGGCAAACCATCAGCACCCCGGCAGACCTGGACCGCGTCCTCGCCGAAGCCAAATCATCGGGCACTCCGCTGCTGCTCGACTGGTACGCCGACTGGTGCATCAGCTGCAAAGTCATCGAACATGAAGTGCTCAAAGACGCCAAGGTCGTCGAACGCCTCAAAGACTATCGACTGATCCGCTTCGACATCACCGCCAGCAACGCCGAGCAGCGCGCCCTGCTCGACCGCTACAAACTGTTCGGCCCGCCAGCGCTGATGTTTTTCGGCAAGGACGGCGTCGAACACGCCGATGTGCGAGTGATCGGCGAGATCAACGCCACCGACTTCGCCGAACGTGTTGCGAAAGCAAATGACCGGATTTAATAACCCGGTCACATATTTCGCGCAAACATCGGCCATCGTGCTGGCTATTGCATAGAACTGGACAGTCACAAAGGCTTTGCGGCATAGTCGCCGGGTTCTGACAATTGCACACAGATAACAAGGAACAGCAGATGGCGACGCTACTGGTTCTGCACGGACCCAACCTGAACATGCTCGGCACCCGTGAACCGGGCACCTACGGCGCTACGACACTGGCGCAGATCAACCAGGACCTGGAACGCCGCGCCCGTGAAGCCGGCCACCATTTGCTGCACCTGCAAAGCAACGCCGAGTACGAATTGATCGACCGCATCCACGCTGCCCGCAGCGAAGGTGTGGACTTCATTCTGATCAACCCAGCAGCTTTTACGCACACAAGTGTCGCATTACGTGACGCGCTGCTGGCGGTGAGCATCCCATTCATCGAAGTGCATTTGTCTAACGTGCACAAACGCGAACCTTTCCGCCATCACTCTTACTTCTCCGACGTAGCGGTGGGAGTGATCTGCGGCCTTGGCGCCAGCGGTTATCGACTGGCCCTGGAGGCTGCCCTGGAACAGCTTGAACAACAAGCTATACGCCCCTGACCGACCCTTGGGAGTTGATGATTCATGGATATCCGTAAAGTTAAGAAACTGATCGAACTGCTGGAAGAGTCCGGCATCGACGAGCTCGAGATCAAGGAAGGCGAAGAGTCCGTACGCATCAGCCGTCACAGCAAGACCCCGGCTCAGCAGTATTACGCACCGGCTCCAATGCATGCTCCGGCGCCTGCGCCTGTGGCTGCTGCCCCGGTTGCTGCCGCCGCACCTGCTGCTCCGGCCGCGCCAGTTCTGAACGGCAACGTTGCCCGTTCGCCTATGGTCGGCACCTTCTATCGCAAGTCTTCGCCAGCCTCGCCGTCCTTCGTTGAAGTCGGCCAGACCGTGAAGAAAGGCGACACCCTGTGCATCGTCGAAGCCATGAAGATGATGAACCACATCGAAGCTGAATCCAGCGGTGTGATCGAATCTATCCTCGTCGAAGACGGCCAGCCGGTTGAGTACGACCAACCGCTGTTCACCATCGTTTGAACCGCGGAGAGACTTTGATGACTGCGAAGTTGGAAAAAGTTCTGATCGCCAACCGCGGTGAGATCGCCCTGCGGATCCTGCGTGCCTGCAAAGAGATGGGCATCAAGACTGTCGCCGTTTACTCCAAGGCCGACAAAGAACTGATGCACCTGGGTCTGGCAGACGAATCCGTCTGCATCGGCCCGGCCTCGGCCGCGCACTCTTATCTGCACATCCCGGCAATCATCGCCGCGGCCGAAGTGACCGGCGCTACCGCCATTCACCCAGGCTACGGTTTCCTTGCGGAAAACGCTGATTTCGCTGAACAGGTCGAAAACTCCGGCTTCGCCTTCATCGGCCCGAAAGCCGACACCATTCGCCTGATGGGCGACAAGGTATCGGCCAAGCACGCCATGATCGCTGCGGGCGTTCCAACCGTTCCGGGTTCCGACGGCCCACTGCCTGAAGACGAAGAAACCGCTTTGCGCATCGGTCGCGAAGTCGGTTACCCGGTGATCATCAAAGCCGCTGGCGGCGGTGGTGGTCGCGGCATGCGCGTTGTGCATAAAGAAGAAGACCTGATCTCCTTCGCAAAACTGACCCGCACCGAAGCGGGCGCAGCGTTCGGCAACCCGATGGTCTATCTGGAAAAATTCCTGACCAACCCACGTCACGTGGAAGTTCAGGTACTTTCCGATGGCCAGGGCCACGCCATCCATCTGGGCGACCGCGATTGCTCGCTGCAACGTCGTCACCAGAAGGTTCTCGAAGAAGCGCCGGCACCGGGCATCGACGAGCAGGCACGGGCTGAAGTCCTCGCACGCTGCGTCAAGGCTTGCATCGACATCGGCTACCGTGGCGCTGGCACCTTCGAGTTCCTTTACGAAAACGGCCACTTCTACTTCATCGAGATGAACACTCGTGTCCAGGTAGAGCACCCGGTATCGGAAATGGTCACCGGCATCGACATCGTCAAGGAGATGCTCAGCATCGCCGCCGGCAACAAGCTGTCGTTCACCCAGGAAGACGTGGTTATCCGCGGTCACGCGCTGGAATGCCGGATCAACGCCGAAGACCCGAAAACCTTCATGCCGAGCCCAGGCACGGTCAAGCATTTCCACGCACCAGGCGGCAACGGCGTTCGCGTCGATTCGCACCTGTACAGTGGCTATGCCGTTCCGCCGAACTACGATTCGTTGATCGGCAAGCTGATCACCTACGGCGCAACCCGTGACGAAGCCATGGCGCGCATGCGCAATGCGCTGGACGAAATCGTTGTCGACGGGATCAAGACCAACATCCCACTGCACCGCGACCTGGTCCGTGATGCCGGCTTCTGCGAAGGGGGCGTGAACATTCACTACCTCGAGCACAAGCTGGCTGGCGAAAAGCATTAAGCTGTGATCCATACCAACAAAGCCGCTTTCGAGCGGCTTTGTTGTTTCTGGAGGTTTCATAATGTGCACGCGAGCAAGGCCGCTCCCACAAAAGCCCCGCGCTCGCGTAAACTTGCGCGCTTCTCGCAGCCCGCTAGGCTGCAATTAATATTTTTCAAAGGTGCCCGCCATGCCTTGGCTGCAAGTCCGTCTCGCCATCAGCCCAGAACAAGCCGAAACCTACGAAGACGCGTTCCTTGAAGTCGGCGCCGTTTCGGTGACCTTCATGGACGCCGAAGATCAGCCGATCTTCGAGCCGGAACTCAATACCACGCCGCTGTGGTCGCACACGCACCTGCTGGCCCTGTTCGAAGGCGGCACCGAAGCCGCCACCGTATTGGCCCACCTTGAATTGCTGACCGGCAGCCCGCTGCCCGAACATCACAGCGAAGTCATCGAAGACCAGGACTGGGAACGCAGCTGGATGGACGGTTTCCAGCCAATGCGTTTCGGCCAGCGCCTGTGGATTGTGCCGAGCTGGCACGCAGCTCCCGAGCCTGACGCGGTCAATCTGCTGCTGGACCCGGGCCTGGCGTTCGGCACCGGCACACACCCGACCACCGCGCTGTGCCTGGAATGGCTCGACGGCCAGGATCTGAAAGACTGCAACGTGCTGGACTTCGGCTGCGGCTCGGGGATTCTGGCGATTGCCGCCCTGCTGCTGGGCGCCAAGGAAGCCGTCGGTACCGATATCGATGTGCAAGCCCTGGAAGCCTCCCGCGATAACGCCGGGCGCAACAACATTGCCGAAGCACTCTTCCCGCTGTACCTGCCGGAAGATCTGCCGCAAGTTCAGGCCGATGTGCTGGTGGCCAACATTCTTGCCGGCCCGCTGGTTTCCCTGGCGCCACAATTGTCCAGCCTGGTCAAATCCGGTGGTCGTCTGGCGCTGTCGGGCATCCTCGCCGAGCAAGGTGAAGAAGTCGCCAAAGCCTACGCCCAGGACTTCGATCTGGACCCGATCGCCAATCGCGATGGCTGGGTGCGCATTACTGGCCGTCGGCGCTAGAATGAGTGTCTGCATAAACCGGATCGCCGCATGACCGACAGCTTCGTCACCCAGTGCCCGCATTGCCAAACCAGCTTCCGAGTCAGCCATGCTCAATTGAGCGTGGCCCGCGGGGTGGTTCGTTGCGGCTCGTGTTTGCAGGTGTTCAACGCCGCCAAGCAACTACTTGAGCAACGATCCGGCAAGGACGCGATCACGCCGGCTGCCCCGGCCATCGCCGAACCGCAGGAGCCGCGGGCCATCAGCCAAAAGCAATGGACCGCCGCCGAGCTGGATCTGGACAGCCTGGACCTGGACGAAGAGCTCGCCCGCCTCGAACAACGGGAGATCCAGCCGACCACGGAATTCGGCCGTCAGCGCGAAGACAACCTGAGCGCCAGCCGGGACACCGTCGAGCACGAAGAAGCGCCGTGGCCCGACAGCCTGTTCAGCGAATCGGCCGCCGATCGTGCGCAGACCACTGAAGCCGACTTGCCAGAGCTGGAACTCGATCCGAGCAAATACTCGCGCACCGAACCTTCGCTGTCCCTGGAACCGGTGGAACTGGACGACGAACATCTGCCACCACAGCTGCGCCTGCACGACCCACTCGACGCCCCAATGCATCACGAACGCCTGTCGGCGACCGATGATATCGACGACGATCTGCCCTCGATCCAGCCTCAGCGCAAAAAGCGTGAGCCGGCTGTCCGCGCTGAAGCCCTGCAAGACCTGACCGATGACCCACTGCAACTGGACTGGCAAAAACGCCGCTCACCCTGGGGTCGCCGATTTTTCTGGCTGCTGTTGATCCTGCTCGGCGCTGCCGCGCTCGCCGGCCAGTACATCGCCTACCATTTCGATGAACTGGCACGTCAGGACCAGTACCGTCCGTGGTTCCAGCAACTGTGCCCGCAAATCGGCTGCACCGTGCCATCCAAAGTCGACATCGCCAAAATCAAAAGCAGCAACCTGGTGGTCCGCAGTCACCCGGACTTCAACGGCGCACTGGTGGTCGACGCGATCATCTACAACCGCGCGCCCTTCTCCCAGCCTTTCCCGCTGCTGGAGTTGCGTTTTGCCGACCTCAACGGCCACCTGATCGCCAGCCGTCGCTTCAAGCCCGGCGAGTACCTCAACGGCGATCTCGAAGGGATGGCGGAAATGCCTCCGCAAACGCCGATCCACATCGCACTGGATATCCTCGATCCAGGCTCCAAAGCGGTGAATTACAGCCTGAGCTTCCATTCGCCCGAGTGAAACGGTTCAGTTTTTCGGCTTTGACGGCATATTTCTGACTTTGACCGCTCATACCAAACCGCTGGCGATAACAAAATAACTGTTCAGATTTTGTTCAATTCAGCCTTTATCCAGTCATCGAGAGCGGGTATCATGCCAACCCTTTTTCGAACTCTCATGATCCGACCCCACAACAGGGAAGTCCTATGTCGGCGGTACGCATCGGTCCTTACACATTGCACAACGGCTTGATTCTCGCCCCGATGGCGGGGGTCACAGACCAACCCTTTCGTCAGCTGTGCAAGCGACTGGGCGCAGGACTTGTAGTCTCGGAAATGGTCACCAGCGACATGAGCTTGTGGAACACCCGCAAATCGCGGATGCGCATGATCCACGAAGGTGATCCCGAGCCCCGCTCGGTACAGATCGCCGGTGGTGATGCACAGATGCTGGCGGATGCGGCCCGGGCCAACGTTGAACTGGGCGCACAGATTATTGATATCAACATGGGCTGTCCGGCAAAAAAGGTCTGCAACAAGGCCGCCGGTTCCGCGCTGTTGAAGGATGAAGCATTGGTGACCGAGATCCTGCAGGCCGTGGTGGCCGCAGTCGATGTGCCGGTCACCCTGAAGATCCGCACCGGCTGGGACCGGGACAACAAGAACGGCCTGACCGTGGCGAAGATCGCCGAGCAGGCAGGCATTACAGCGCTGGCAGTCCATGGCCGCACCCGTGCCGATCTGTACACCGGCGAAGCCGAGTACGACACCATTGCCGCGATCAAGCAGGCGGTGTCGATTCCGGTCTTTGCCAATGGCGATATCGATTCGCCAGAGAAGGCCCGGTACGTGCTCGATGCGACCGGTGCCGATGGCCTGCTGGTAGGCCGGGCTGCCCAGGGGCAGCCATGGATTTTTCGTGAAATCGACCATTATCTGCGTACCGGCGAAAAACTCCCGGCACCGGAACTGATCGAGGTGGAACGTATTCTGCTTGAGCATCTGGCCGCGCTGCATGCCTTCTATGGCGACGTCATGGGCGTGCGCATAGCTCGCAAGCATGTGGGCTGGTATCTCGCAACCTTGCCGGGCGCCAGGGAGTTTCGCGCCCACTTCAATCGTTTAGAAGATACGGAAGCACAATGCGCCAACGTTCAGGGCTTCTTCGCCGAACGTTACAAGAGCCTGACAGGGGACGGAGAAGGGGTGGCCGCATGACGATGATGACCGAGACTTTAGTGAGTGGAACAACACCCGTGAGCGACAACGTGAATTTGAAACAGCACCTCAATACGCCGAGCGAAGAAGGTCAGACCCTTCGCGGGAGTGTCGAGAAGGCGCTGCACAATTATTTCGCCCACCTTGAGGGCGCTGCCGTCACGGATGTGTACAACCTGGTGCTCTCCGAAGTCGAGGCGCCCCTGCTCGAGTGCGTGATGAACTACGTCAAGGGCAACCAGACCAAGGCCAGCGAGCTGCTCGGACTGAACCGAGGCACGCTGCGCAAAAAACTCAAGCAGTACGATTTGCTGTAAGCATTCAATCAAACCAGAAAGGCGCCCGCGTAAAAACGGTCGCCTTTTTTGCTGACTCCTTTGCTTTTGATGGAAATTGAAATGACCGACCAGACTACCCGCCTGCCGATCCGCCGCGCCTTGATCAGCGTTTCCGACAAGACCGGGATCCTTGAATTCGCCAAAGAACTTGAAGCCCTGGGCGTCGAGATCCTCTCCACCGGCGGAACGTTCAAGCTGCTGCGCGACAACGGTGTTGCCGCAGTGGAAGTCGCGGATTACACCGGTTTCGCAGAAATGATGGACGGCCGGGTAAAAACCCTGCACCCGAAAATCCACGGTGGGATCCTCGGTCGTCGCGGTATCGACGACGCCATCATGAACGAGCACGGCATCAAGCCGATCGACCTGGTAGCGGTCAACCTGTACCCGTTCGAAGCGACTATCAACAAGCCAGGCTGCGACCTGCCGACCGCGATCGAGAACATCGATATCGGCGGCCCGACCATGGTCCGTTCGGCTGCAAAAAACCACAAAGACGTGGCCATCGTGGTGAATGCCAGCGACTACGCCAACGTCCTTGAAAGCCTCAAGGCCGGCGGCCTGACCTACGCTCAGCGTTTCGACCTGATGCTCAAGGCCTTCGAACACACCGCCGCCTATGACGGCATGATCGCCAACTACATGGGCACCGTGAACCAGGCGGCTGACACCCTCGCTACCTCCGGTCGCAGCGAGTTCCCGCGCACTTTCAACAGCCAGTTCGTCAAGGCTCAGGAAATGCGCTACGGCGAGAACCCGCACCAGAGCGCAGCGTTCTACGTTGAAGCCAAACCGGCCGAAGTCGGCATCGCCACCGCGACCCAGCTGCAAGGCAAAGAGCTGTCGTACAACAACGTGGCCGACACCGACGCCGCGCTGGAATGCGTGAAGAGCTTCGTCAAACCGGCCTGCGTGATCGTCAAACACGCCAACCCGTGCGGCGTTGCCGTCAGCCCGGACGCCGAAGGCGGTATCCGTCAGGCCTATGAACTGGCCTACGCCACCGACACCGAGTCGGCGTTCGGCGGCATCATCGCCTTCAACCGCGAGCTGGATGCTGAAACCGCCAAGGCCATCGTCGAGCGTCAGTTCGTCGAAGTGATCATCGCCCCGTCCGTCAGCGAAGAAGCTCGTGCCATCGTGGCTGCCAAAGCCAACGTGCGACTGCTGGCCTGCGGCGAGTGGTCGGCTGATCGCGCCGCTGCCTGGGACTACAAACGCGTCAACGGTGGCCTGCTGGTACAGAGCCGCGACATCGGCATGATCGGCGCCGACGACCTGAAAGTCGTGACCAAACGCGCTCCGACCGAACAGGAAATCCACGACCTGATCTTCGCCTGGAAAGTCGCCAAATACGTTAAGTCCAACGCCATCGTCTACGCTAAAAACCGTCAAACCATCGGTGTCGGCGCTGGCCAGATGAGCCGTGTGAACTCCGCGCGTATTGCTGCGATCAAGGCTGAACACGCTGGTTTGCAGGTGCAGGGCGCGGTCATGGCCTCGGACGCCTTCTTCCCGTTCCGCGACGGCATCGACAACGCGGCCAAGGTGGGGATCACTGCGGTGATCCAGCCAGGCGGCTCGATGCGTGATAACGAAGTGATTGCTGCTGCCGACGAGGCCGGCATCGCCATGGTATTCACCGGCATGCGCCACTTCCGTCACTAACTAGACGACGGCCGCACTGAATCCGGCATCTGCTGCGTTGGAGCCGACCTCGATGATGCTCATTGCCAAAAGGCAACGCCGCTCATCGAGGTCGACTCCGCCTGGCATCTACCGACTTCATTGCGACCTCCTACAGCGTGAAGCGCTTTAGGCTCTAAAAACAGAATTAGCGTCATCCGAGGTTTTTGAAATGAATGTTTTGATCATTGGCAGCGGTGGCCGTGAACACGCCCTGGCCTGGAAAGTGGCTCAGGATCCGCGCGTGCAGAAGGTTTTCGTTGCCCCGGGCAACGCCGGCACCGCCATTGAAGCCAAGTGCGAGAACGTCGCTATCGACGTGCTGGCCCTTGAACAGCTTGCTGACTTCGCCGAGAAGAATGTTTCCCTGACCATCGTCGGCCCGGAAGTGCCACTGGTCGCCGGCGTCGTCGATCTGTTCCGTTCCCGTGGCCTGGATTGCTTCGGCCCGACCGCTGGCGCTGCTCAGCTGGAAGGTTCGAAAGCCTTCACCAAGGATTTCCTGGCGCGCCACAAGATCCCGACGGCCGACTACCAGAACTTCACCGAGATCGAGCCTGCCCTGGCTTATCTGCGTGAAAAAGGCGCACCGATCGTGATCAAGGCCGATGGCCTGGCCGCCGGTAAAGGCGTGATCGTTGCCATGACGTTGACCGAAGCCGAAGACGCCGTACGCGACATGCTGGCGGGTAACGCATTCGGCGACGCAGGCTCGCGCGTAGTAATCGAAGAGTTCCTGGACGGCGAAGAAGCCAGCTTCATCGTCATGGTCGACGGCAAGAATGTGCTGCCGATGGCCACCAGCCAGGACCACAAACGCGTCGGCGACGGCGACACCGGTCCGAACACTGGCGGCATGGGTGCCTACTCCCCTGCCCCGGTCGTGACCGCTGAAGTGCACAAGCGTGTCATGGACCTGGTGATCTGGCCGACCGTGCGCGGCATGGCCGATGAAGGCAACGTCTACACGGGTTTCCTGTACGCAGGCCTGATGATCGACAAGGCTGGTAACCCAAAAGTCATCGAATTCAACTGCCGTTTCGGCGACCCTGAGACCCAACCGGTAATGCTGCGTTTGCAGTCGAGCCTCGTGTTGCTGGTCGAAGCGGCGCTGGCGCAAGCCCTGGACAAGGTCGAAGCACAATGGGATCCGCGTCCGAGCGTCGGCATCGTGCTGGCGGCTGGCGGCTATCCTGGTGACTACGCTAAAGGCGTTGCCATCAACGGCCTCGATGCAGCTGCAGCACTGGAAGGCAAAGTCTTCCACGCCGGTACTGCACTCAAGGACGGTCAAGTGGTGACGGCCGGTGGTCGGGTGCTCTGCGCCACGGCAATGGGTACCAGCGTCGATGCCGCTCAGCAGCAGGCTTACAAGCTGGCGGCCAAAATTGACTGGGAAGGCTGTTTCTATCGCAAGGACATTGGCTACCGTGCCATTGCCCGCGAGCGTGGCGAAAATCAGGAATAAGAACGTCATTCGGCCAGGCAAGGGCTTCGAGCCCTTGCCGGACTATTCCGGCGCCGCGCATAGTTATATTCTGGCATTAACCTACGAAGGGATTTCGCCGTGCGCTGGCTCAGGATTGCCATAGGTTTCACCGTCACTCTGCTGACCTTGCTCTGCATGCTCCCGGCCCAGGCCGCGCAAGGCAGTGGCTGGGCGGTATTGCTCGACGAACAGGGTGACCTGCAGCTCAGCGACATCCGTTCCGCTCGCTACACCAATCAATTCAGCCCCATCGAACTCGACCGCCTCACCGCCGCCGACCCCGATGGTGCGTTATGGCTGCGCTTCAGACTCGCTCCCGGCAAGCATGAACAGTTGCTGCGGGTATTCGCGCCCGACCTGTCGCACCTCAATCTGTATGTGCTGGACGGCGACACGCTGATCGAGCAACTGAACACCGGAACCAACCAGCCCCAGGCTGAACGACCATTGCCCAGCAGTGACTTCATGTTGCCGCTGCCGCAAAACGAAAAACCTCTCGACGTTTACCTGCGACTGGTCTCCGACCATCAGTTGAGGCCTTACATCACCCTGCAGTCGGCGGTCATGACCGCGGCCAATCAGAATCAGACGCTGATCTACGGACTGTTGTTCGGCTGTATCGCGATGCTGATCCTGTACAGCCTCGTCCGCTACGCCTATACCCGCTCACGCAGCAGTTTCTGGCTGGCCGGATGCGAAGCATTGTTGATGCTCAGCCTGTTGCTGTTACTGAATCTGGCAGGACCTTGGCTGCCGAACTGGCACGCGGTGCAGACACCCGGAGCCTACCTCGCCTTGCTGCTGACGGCGCCGTGCGGCCTGATGTTCGCCTATCGCTTCTTCGCCCCGCTCGGCCCGCACCCACTGAACAAGCTGCTGCTGGGGGACATTCTGTTCATCGTGGTCTGCGGCTTGCTGCTGTTATTCGTCAACACGCTGCCGCTGAACATCATGACCTACGCCCTGGTCGCTCTGGCAGGTCTGAGCATGTTGTTCGTCAGCGCCTATCACTGGCAAAAAGGTTATCGCCCGGCGCGCCTGTTCGTCGCGGCGATGGTGGTGTTCAACATTGGCACTCTGATCATGTTGCCGGCACTGCTGGGATTGACCCTGGTCGCACCGCAAGGCTTGATCATGACGCTGCTGGGGTTAATCTGCATCAGCGGCGTGTTGATGAGCATTGCCTTGAGCGAACGTCAGCGCAGCATCACTGAAAACCGTTTCAGTATCAGCCGCGACCTGGCCGCCAGCAACGCCGAGATCAACGCCAAGGCCGAATTCCTGGCAAAAATCAGCCACGAAATCCGCACCCCGATGAATGGCGTGCTGGGCATGACCGAGCTGCTGCTGGGCACGCCGCTCTCGGTCAAGCAGCGCGACTATGTGCAAACCATCCACAGTGCCGGCAACGAACTGCTGACACTGATCAACGAAATTCTCGACATCTCCAAGCTCGAATCCGGGCAGATCGAACTGGATGATGTGCAGTTCGACCTCAACGCACTGATCGAAGATTGTCTGAGCATCTTCCGCGCCAAGGCCGAACAGCAGAACGTCGAGCTGATCAGCTTTATCCAGCCGCAAGTACCCCGCGTTATCAGCGGTGACCCGACTCGCCTGCGCCAGACTCTGCTGAGCCTGCTGGAAAACGCCCTGAAGAAAACCGACGAAGGCGAAATCCTGATCGTCGTCGCGCTCGATGAGCGCAGTGTCAAACCGCGCTTGCGCATTGCCGTGCAGGACAGCGGTGAGCCGATGGACGCCGAAGAGCGCGATGCATTGATGCACGCAGAACTGCACAGCAAGCACTTCCTCTCGGCCACCCGTCTGGGAGGCAACCTGGGGCTGGTGATCGCCCGTCAGCTGATTCGCTTGATGCACGGGGAGTTCGGGATCAAGAGCGGCGCCAATCAGGGCAGCACCTTGTGGCTGACCCTGCCGCTGGACCCTGACCGCCTCGAACACCCGACGTCTGACCTTGATGGCCCCTTGCAGGGTGCACGGGTATTGGTGGTGGACGATAACGACACGTGTCGCAAAGTGCTGGTGCAACAGTGCACCGCCTGGGGCCTGAATGTCAGCGCCGTAGCGTCCGGCAAGGAAGCGCTGGCGCTGCTGCGCACCAAGGCTCACTTGCGCGATTACTTCGACGTGGTCCTGCTGGACCAGAACATGCCCGGCATGACCGGCATGCAACTGGCGGCCAAGATCAAGGAAGACCCGAGCCTGAACCACGACATCCTGCTGATCATGCTCACCGGCATCAGCAATGCGCCCAGCAAGATCATCGCGCGCAACTCCGGGATCAAACGCATCCTCGCCAAACCGGTGGCCGGCTATACCCTCAAGACGACGCTGGCCGATGAGCTGAACCAACGAAACAAGGGCCTTTCCATCTCGCATCACCTGCCCACCGGCCCGACCTTACCGGTGAAGGTGCCAAGCGATTTCCGCATCCTGGTGGCCGAAGACAACAGCATCTCGACCAAAGTGATTCGCGGCATGCTAGGCAAACTCAACCTGCAACCGGATACCGCCAGCAATGGCGAAGAAGCCTTGCAGGCGATGAAAGCCCAGCGTTATGACCTGGTCCTGATGGACTGCGAAATGCCGATTCTCGACGGCTTCTCCGCGACTCAGCAATTGCGTGCCTGGGAAGTCGGTAATCAGCGGACTCGCACCCCCGTGGTGGCGCTGACCGCGCACATCCTCGCCGAGCACAAAGAACGTGCACGCCAGGCCGGCATGGACGGGCATATGGCCAAACCGGTCGAGCTGTCGCAACTGCGTGACCTGATCGAGCATTGGGTGGCCCAGCGCGATCAGCAGATCCGGGCAGCGACTCAAACGTCCTGAGCCGACAGACCCCGCAGCGCCTGATAGACTCCCCCTCGACTTCCCTCGCCAGTGAGCTTGCACCATGCTCCACGTGTTGTTCAGCGTTTACCTGAAGATGCTGGTGCTCTACAGCCCATTCTTCGTATTGTCCTGCTTCATCAGTCTGACCCGTGGTTATTCGCGCAAGGAACAACGTCGACTGGCCTGGAAAGTGGCGACTGCCACCCTGGTCTCCAGCGTCTTGCTGTACCTGTTCGGGCGAGTGATTTTCAGTGTCTTTGGCATCACCGTGGACGCCTTCCGCATCGGCGCCGGCAGTGTGTTGTTCATCTCGGCGCTGGGCATGGCCCAAGGCAAGTCTGCGGTGCAGACCGACAACGTGCAGCAGGACGTGACCATCGTCCCGCTGACCATTCCCCTGACGGTCGGCCCCGGCACCATCGGCGCCTTGCTGGTGATGGGCGTGAGCCAGCCTCATTGGGACGACAAACTCACGGCCATTCTCAGTATTGCCCTGGCCAGTTTTACGGTCGGCGTAGTGCTTTATCTGTCCAACCGCATCGAGCGCATTCTCGGTGACCAGGGCTTGCAGATCGTCAGTCGGTTGATGGGGTTGTTCGTCTGCGCATTGGCGGCGCAGATCATCTTTACCGGGGTGAAGGGCTATCTGGTTCCGTGACGCCCACCTTCGCCATTAGCGCCGCAAGCTGCCTGTCCTCGCCATCGATGGCCAGTGCCCGCACTAATTCATCAAGGGTTACGGTCATTGTGGTGCCATGAACCTGAAAACTCAGGTTCATGGCGCGGCGTGCGGTCAAATCGTCGGGATGATCGCGCAAGATCAGGCTGTGCCCGGTATTCGGGTCGGTGAACAGCAACTGCCCTTCAACCTGGCTGACCCGCCAAACATCCTGCGCCCCGGTATCCAGAATCAATGTGCCAGGCATCAGTGACTCAGCGCTCAACGAACGACGACAATCAACCACAATACATTCAAGCCGCTGCCAGACATCGCTCGATACGCTGCAGCTGATCGCTCTGGGCCCATAACTCAAGATCAACTGGGTAACACCGTCAGGTATCAACGGCATAACGTCATTGAGCTCCCCCTGAAATTCCAGCATCAACACCTCGGCTTCACGACGGGCAACGCTGTTCTCCAGCCACACATCCCTCGAAGCGCTGTATGTCAGTTGGCTGGGCGTTTCATGTAACAAGGCAACCGTTTTGTTTCGAACACCCAATAGTCGGGTTTCCAGGCGCGTATTGACCTCACCCACCACACGATCGATGCCTTCGACGTACCATTGGTAGCCCGAGTAACCGCCAACCGATACAAATGCTTCGTGGGGATGCTTGCTCACCAGCGCCTTCAACGCTTGCCTCACACCTGCGTCGTAAGGGTCATTCGCACCCTGTTGCGCCAAAACCCAGTCTCCCGTGACGCCGACAATACGTGCCGGTTCACCGAACATCATCTCGAGTTCAACCCCTTCAAGCGTCCGCCCTCGCAGACCGGAGCCATGTGTCCATACCTGCGCAAAAGACCATTCGGGCCAGACCTTTTGTGGCACAGGCAACAGGTCCTGCTGCAGAAGTTGCAGACCATTATCAAAGAGTGTCGGTAGTTTTTCAGGCCCAAGGAACGCTTGGCGGTAAAGTTGCCCAACGGAAATATCCAGCAGCCAGCCCGCCTCATCATCCGGCGTCGTTGCCACCAACTGCACTACCTTGCCGGGGCCCACATCAGCAATCAGCAATCGATGGTCGACGTACCAGGCACACAATTTTTTATCCCGTACGCCGTTGCCCAGACCCAGAATCGAAAAGCTCGACGCTTGATGCGCCTTCGCAAGCGCCTCAACGTCGGTCCAAAACTCAAAGCCAATGCCCAACGGCCCTCTGGCAGCCTCCAGCCAGTCTTCGGAGACTCCGGCCAGCTGAGACTGCCCTTGCTCGTTGATATCGAAATACAGCCCGTCCTTGGTCAACGCAACGTAGCGTTTTTCATTGGCGATGACTTCAATCACACTCCAGGGCCCGATGAGTTCAGCCTGGGCATCCACACCGGTGACGGTCATCCCGATCTTCTGGCGATAGAGGCTCCGATTGCGCTTGTCAAAGAACAGGACGGTATCGCCCGTGCTGCTCGCGGGTGTCAGCAACATCGGGCTGACCACGCCGCCCGCCCCCTCAATCTGCGGCACATTGGGACGAATCAGCAGGCCATCGGCAGCCCGGACCCACGTGCTGACCGGATCCTTTCTGCCTTCTGTCAAAGGTGTTATCGAGACAAACGCCGCTGGCTGATAATCCACGATTTTCACTTGGGTCAAAGGCCAAAGTTTCGAATCCTTGACCAACAGTTCGTAATCCCACAGGAAGTTCGACCACCCTGGCATGGCGCCCTTGAGCAGCACGTCTTGCTGACGGTCGGTCAGATGACCTGCAATCGCCAGCAGCAAGACTTCGTCCTCACCCAACAGGTAGACCACCTCGGCTTCACGCCCAGTGCGCTGGGTCACTTGCTGGACAATCCGAATGATCCCGTGCCCCAAGACCTGGAATACCGAAATGCTTGAACCGGGCACCGGATCCATCAGCCTATAGAATCGATTGACCCGCCCGGTGACCACGTCTGAGCGCCAGATGAGTGCTTCCCGGGAGCAATAGAAATACGCCTGCCCACCCATAACCGCGCCCAGCCTGGCTTGGTTCGCCAGTGCCGATGGGAGGTCGCGAGCGTAGATAAAACGATCACGGGCCTGCTCATAAAAAGCCGTGGTGAGTTGTGGTTCTTGTGGGTCTGCGAATGGAACCGGGAAATTCTGTACCGCTGTGAACGGGCTGGCCAAACGATTGGTGCGGGCCAGTTTCCTGACTCGGGCCTGGATCATCGCAGTGTCGGCAGTCGGGTCGTTCTCCAGTTCTTCGAGCAACAACTGCTGTTTCGCCCAGTTGACTCGAAACGAGTGATGCGAAGTCTGGATAACCAATTCAGGCGTACCCATGACGTGAACGTCGACAGCCCCCACCTTCAAAAGACCTTCGCCGACAACGATATCCTCTTCTCTCAACCAGAGCGCACGCAGCGTCCAGGCCATGGGGCGAGCCTTCTGTGCCAGTGACAGATTGACCGAACGCACGCCCGGAACAAGTGTCAGCGCGCAATGACCACCCACCCCTTCAACACTGTAGGACAGCTTGCCGTGCAACATCTTGGGCAGCTCGGGCACCAGCAACGAACGCGGCTCCTCATCCAGCAAGACACTGATCGTCGTCTCGACCTCTATCGAAAACAAGTTGTGCAAGATGTACTCGGTGGGGAACTTGTAAAAGGTAAACCAGAACTGGCGATTGCCTGCTGTGTCGTACTCCAGCTTCAGCGCAGTTTCAAAATGCTCGGAACGCGTGGTCGAAAACGGCAGGGCCGAGTAATTGAAAGCGAACCAGGTGTTGGCCACACACGGCAGGACAATGGCCTGAAAGGTCGTCAAATCGCCAATAGCCGCCTGCTCCGGCAACCCGAGGTGTTGTCGAATGTTGATGGCTTTCGAACGATCACGATTGTCATTCGGCGGGTGCAGCACGGAGGTATTGGCCGATAAGATTTGTTGACTACCAAACGTCAGTCGCTGGTTGCGCAAATCAATCTCGCGGATGGCCGCATAAGGATTCGGATAAAACACGCCCTCCCTGATCGAGTGACCGCCCGAGCGATACGCCTTATCGACACGATTCAGGTACTGACCGATCCGCCGCCCTCGCTCCAATGTGCCGTTGAACCCTTCGACCAGCGCGCTCACGCCAATGGCCAGCCCGCCCAGAATCACACCGGCTCCGCCAAGAAACGCAGCTGCCGTACTGGCACCTGCCAGGCCGGCGCCTATGCCGGCCGCAGACAGTGCCAACCCCGCGGAATCGAACGCCAGCTGCGTGCCATATTGCGCCCGTTGCAGATCGTCCTTGGCATTGGCCAGCAGGTAGATATCGAAACCCAGAGTAGCCAGTTGCATCACCGTGGCCAAACCATCCCTGGCAATATGTCCCAGCGCGTTGACCACTACCGTGGAGGTGGTCCGGGCCACCAGCGGTGCGTCGTTTAACGCCACCCTGAACAGTTTGACCAGATCCACGATGTCGAGCAGATTGCCATGGGCCAGTTGCGCGTAACTGAGGTAACCGTGCATTCGCACGGCAGTCGTCAGGCTCCGGTCTTCATTGATGTCGCTGATTTGCTCATGGGACTGGAGCGCCACCAGCAGCGCCTGAACCGTAAAAGCCGCATTCAAGGTATGCACGGCGCTGACATCGGTCGGGTCGACATAACCCGGTACGGACGGCTTGACCGACAGTGTCTGGAAGGTCTCCGTCAGGTAGGAACGGATCCGCGACAGAACTCCGTCGGTGCTTGACACCCTGACGGTGCGCGTGGGGTCCTTGAGATTGACCAGGCTGACTTCATAGTGTCCACCCGACACCTCTCGCACACTGTCGAACACCGGAACAAAGTCTCGCCCAAGGTTACTTTCCGCGTGGAGGCGATCAGCGCTGTGCTGAATCTGCTGCGCCCAGTGACGGGCGTCCAGTTCGTTCAGCCCACGCCCCAGTCGGGCATTTTCCGCCAATGAACGGGCCCGCAACGCAGCGTGGTGTTCCCATGGCGTCACCGTCACACCGGCGCTGATCGGATCATGCCTCAGCAAACCCGACACATTGATCTGTGACGGCAGTATCAGATCGGCGATACGCGGGCCATTGAGATCGACGACGTTGAACGTCGCGTCCATCACGTGACTGATCTCATAGAGCCTGGCCAGCTCAGGGCTGCTCAGAAACTGCTCAAGACCACGGTGCAGGTCCTGTGCCTGTTCAAATCCGAAGACACCGAAATTCGGATCGTAGAAGTGGTAGGCACTCGACTCGCCATTGACGATTTTTGCCACCAACAGGGAATGGCTTTCGGTGTTGAGCATCAAGGTACTGGTAGAAGTCCTGGCTTCCAGTGCCTGCATGACCTGATTCAGCCCGGACTCTCCTGATAAAGTGCCCGACCGCGCCATTGGCACGGTTCGCAGCTCATCGAGGGTCCGCAGAAAAGCATGGGTTTCATTGGCGTCGGGCGCAAGGTTGGCATTGGCCAACCTGCCGCTCAAAGCGTCCACGGCCGAGGGGCCTTTTTCGATGGCTGCCGCCATGGCCAACACCAGTGGATAACAGCGCCCTCCGGGATCGCCTTCACCCCTGACCAGTAACCCCTGAGGCATCAACCTCCCCGTCGAAGCACCTTGCTCGATGAAGGTTTCCAGCACCGTGGCGCTGCGCTGGAAGATGTGGTGGCGCAGTTCATATTGCGCCTGAAACCTGATGCGGGCCATGTGCTCGCCCCATTGGCGCAAGGTCAACGGCTTCTCGAACGCGAGGGCCTTGAGCACCTGAGCGCTGTTCTTCGACGGCTCAACCGCTGCCTGGGCAGCTGCAAACCCGGCTTCGAATGCAGGATGCCTGCGTGCGAGCAAGGCCTGTTCGATGGCCAGATAACGCTGGGCGAAACCCAGGTCGGCGGTGATCTGAGCGAGGGTTCGGGTGCGCTGCCAGGCATCGTCGAATCCGGCACTATCCAGCGTCTGCGCGCCGAACAGCCCACCGAGTAGTACTCGATGCACCGGACTCAACTGATCAAGCGGCAGAGAGCCGTGACCAATACGGGCAATCATTTCGTTCAAGTTACCGATCGGCTCAAAACCGTGTGAGACCGGAAGTTCGACACGGGCTTGCGCCAGGATCCGCTGACGCTCATCGAAACTCAGAGACCAAGGCTTATCGAAGCTCAGGTCGCCGCTGAGTTTTTCGTTCATGGCCCGGATGAAGGGGGCTCCCAGATCATCCACCAGTTGCTGCAAGAGGTCGGTCTGTAAAACCGGTCGGCCTTCAATCACAGGCCAACCCTTTTCAAACGTCATCAGCTGACCTTTAAGCAGCTCAGTGATGTTGCCTTTGAAATGGGCCTTATAGCCGCCCTGGCTCGCTTTGGTTGTTTCAAGCTCGAACCAGGCCGCCTCAGTCCTGGCATTGTCTTTCCAGCTGTGGTGGGTTTCTTCTTCGGTGGCGAGGTTAAAGCCGTCGAACAGGTCAACCTTGTCGCTGATCAGTTGGCGGCTTTCAAGCAGCGCATGGTCTTCGACAAAGTCACTCAAACCGCTGGATACCGCCGTCGGCCCGCTCATCGCAATGGCCGATTGGGCACCGAATTTGATGCCGTCGGCATCATAGTCATTGATCGCCTGCAAAAAACTGTTGAGGCTGTGGATATTCGCCTCCCAGCTTGAAATCGAACCGTGTTTTTTTTCCAGCTCCCGGATAATCAGATCGGGAAATGCCTGGCGATCCTGAAGCGATACATTGCTGCTCAAGGCCTGCGCAACGACCCGGTCCAGGAACTGATAGTTGCTGCGAATTTTTTCCATAACCGCAGCGAGTTGTACAGAACCCGCATGACCACTCAACAGTGCATTGGATAATCCGTTGAACGGCGTCTTGACTTGATCCGGCACCAAATCACGCGTGTTTTTGTTCCCGACGCGCAGCCCGTTCGCTGCAACCATGACGTCATTGAACGGCGCAAAAATATCACTGAGGGACGGCATGTTTTTGGCAAATGCTGTTATCGCCTCTCTGTGTTGTTCAGGCACCTGGGGGCGAAAATCCGCATAGGCCTGCCCCCGATTCGGAAGTAGTGTCGGGTTGTGATTGAACAATAACTGCATCACACCTATACGTTCTTCGGCACCGAAGGCGGCGAGGTCCACACCACCGAGCACTTTATGTAGAGACGGCAGCAAGTCAGCGTCAAGATAGGTTCCACTCTCGACATTCAGAACTTGTAAACGTGTGATATCGGATGCAGCCGCCAGGTTGGTGCGAAACGAGATTTCGCGCTCATAGATATCGAACAACGGTTGATCGATAAGCTCTACGTGTATGTCTCGATGGGCAATTTCCACGCGTTGCAGAGATTGAAGATTGCGGGCCTTGAGCGCCTTGAGCTCACCTTCGTCCTGGCCATAGGCACTGACTAAAAGATCAATCCGCGCCTGATCGGCGCTGCCGCCCGCCTGGGTGACAGTCTGGATATGCTCGAACATCTGCTGTCGCAACACTCGAGTTCGCTCGATGTAACGACGAGCCAGCGCAGCAGGCGTATCGACTGCGCCTTCTGGCGCAGAAATCGTCCCCAGCGCTTTGGCTGACTCGACGATAATGCGATTGGTTTCATGGGCCAGTAAAGCATCGCTGTCATACCACAGGTTGAGGCTGTAACCCTTTGGGGCAAGCATTTGCCTCCAGACATTGATGTAGTCTCCCTGAATAGCGCCAATGCCGCCGCCTACCCAGACAAAGTGCAACTTTTTGGGGACGGGTTTGGCAGTATTCAGTAGTTCGACAGTTGTACTCAAACGCAGTAAATAGTCCGTCAATTTATCCCGGACTTTTTGCAGTGTGGCAGCCGAACCTTTCGGGGTTTTTGATTCGAGCGTTTCCTTCAATAGACTTATCGGCGTCAGTTGGGCCTCAAGACTCGACGCTTCGCTAGCACCGTCGAAGTAACGCAAGGCCGCTGCGTGCTCCGGCATGTCTTTGAAACCGCTCAACGCAAACTCCAACTCGCTGCGATCAAACGGCGTGGAAAAAGCGTCAGTCTGATTCAGCGCTCCCGTCGTTGTACTTTTCACTTTCATATCCTTATGAATAAAAGCCGACAGCCACTCACACATCGAACAGGTTCAATGTGTCAGTGGCTGTCAGGACTCAATCTTCTATTTTTTCAACTAATGCGGTGGGCAAAATGTCTTTGAGTAACACACTGCTCGTGCTGTCCTTCCTGGCAACCAGGGTGCTTACCAGTGTTGACACCGCGAAGGACTGATAGCCGCTCATCGTCAGAAATACGTTCCGTTGCAAAACGACATCGGTCGAGAATACGTCGCGAAAAATCAAACTGTGTCCGCTGTCCGCATCCACAATCACCAAGTGCTCATCGATCCGGCTCGCCCACAACTGATCCGCAACCACGATATCCCAGATCAGTTTTCCCGGAACCGAGGGCGAGTGGTCGAGCGAATGGCGGCAATCGACAATGACCGACTCAAGCTTCAACCATGCGGCTCTGGTAAGCCGACAGGTCGTTGAACCTTGACCCAGTTTGAGCACCAGGATGCTGACATCATCGGCAATCAACGGGAGCAGGTCCGTACGCGTTTCCGCCCCCTCGACCACCAGTACTTCGGCGTTTCGCTGGACATAGTCGAGCGGCCCGACCCTGTTGTTTTGCGGATAGGTGTGCAAAAAACCATCCCTGCGATCATGCAGCATCACATTGGTTTGATGCTGGGTGCCGACGAGCGTGAATGGCGCAGCAATAGCGGTCTTCGGAATGAGGATCAACCGTCCGGTCCGGACCACGTACCATTGTTGGGAGTCAGCGTCTTTGACGGACAGAAAATCGGCGCATCGATGTTCGTTCGCCAGCGCCGCCAGGCCCTCACTCAACTCACCTTCCAGTGCAGCGACCCAATGGCTGTCAACGCCCGTAATCCGTACCGGTTCGTTGTACTGTAAATCCACCTCCACACCTTCAAGCGTCGTTGCCCTCAGGCCAGAGCCTTCCACGGTTACGTCGCTAAAGGTCCAGCTCGCCCATTCCTGCGTCGGGGCTGGCAATGCCTCAGCCGGTAACAGTTTCGTTCCCTGGGCAAATGCCGTGTTCAAGCGGTCTGGATCGATAAAACCCTGACGGACAATCCTGCCGGTTGAAAGATCAAACAGCCAGGTGGCCTGATTGTCTGGAGTAATACTCAGCAACCGTACTTCTTTGCCGTGACCCATTTCAGCGAGCAGCAGCCGACCACCCAGGTACCAGGCGCACAAGGCATCGCCCTTGAAACCGGTCAAACCCAGGATGGCAAAACTCGGCACCGGGTATTGCACCGCAACCGTTTCCAGCACCGACCACCACTGAGCTCGATCCTTGAACCAGTGCTCGGTCAGCCCGCCAAAGCTCAGATTCCCGTCCGGCGTAATGTCAAAGAACAGACCAGAGTCGGTCAGGACGAGATAGTCCCGCTCAACGGCGACAACATTTTTCAGCCCAGGGGGGGAGATATTGCTGGACGACCATTGTGCGCGCCCCTCCACAATCGACCTTTGCTGACACATAAGGCTTTGGCGAAGTTTGTCGTAGGTAATGAACACTTCGCCCTCGACACCGGCGGGAGCAATGAGCAGAAGTTCATTCAAGGCCTTGATCGAGTCTGCCCATCCCCGCGCATGGTGACGCCTGGCAGGTGCACGAATAATCAACCCATCACTGCTGCGTACCCAGACCAGATCCCGCCACTTGTCATCGATCTGCCAACAAATCGAAACCAGTGCACCGGGACGCCAGTTCACTGTAGTGGCGGACTCTGCCAGCAACACATAGTCGCCCAGCACCTGCTTCCAGTCCTTCAGCGTGTCAACCTCCAAAACGACCTGCAACGCAGGATCCTGACCGCGGGTGATCGAGCTGAGCACCACGGCCCGGTCATGGATCACATAAGTCAGTTCATCGCGCTGGCCGTCCTTTCCAGTGAGCTGCTGCACGATCTGAATGCCGCCATGGGTCACGGCCTCGAAGCGGACAATCGCCAGGCCATCTCTAATCAGCAAACGATAGCGCTGAACCAGCGTGCCGGTGATCGCATCGACCTGCCAGACATAGAAAGTCTCGGGGTGATAGAAGTAAGCCGAGCCCTCCACCACCGCGCCCAATATCACCTCATCGGACAACAGGACATTCGAGTCGCGGATGTACAGAAAACGATCCTGCGCCGAGTCGTAATACGCGGTTACCGTCCTGGGTTCGTCCGGCTTTTCGAACGGCACCACGAAGTTGCGAACGGGGGTGTAAGACGCGGCGAGTCGATGTTCATGGGTCAGTGTCTTGAAGTGATCCAGCAACGCTTGTTCCCCGAGGGCCGGATCGGCCTCTTCTTCGACAACCTCCAGCTGCCGGGCAGCAAGATCTACACGCACGATTTTGTTATCCGCCAGCTTAAGCAACACATGGTGAACGCCACCGCCACTGAACGTCACCTCCAGCGTCGCCGAAACAAGGCGTCCCCCGGCTTCTATCCGGATGTCTGTCTCCGCCAGCCATGGAGTCCGCAGCACCCATTGCATAGCAATGTGACCGGGCGCGGCGAGTTCGAGGCTCACTCCAGGATTGAGCAACAGGGAACATTGAGCACCTGCGCCTTCTACCCGGTAGGACACCAGCCCGTGCCACATCTTCGGCAGCGCAGGTACCGCGAGTGAACGCTCGATGTTATCGAGACGAACATTGAATACCGTTGGCTGGTAGGCCGGGATCAGCCGGTTGACCACGTACTCACCGGGAAACGAGTAGAACGAAAACAGAAACTGCCATTGCCCCTGTTCGTTCTTTTTCTCCAGTCGACGTGCCGTGTCGTACCCGCCGGCATGACGAAACGTGACAAACGGCAGCAACTTGTATCTGTAGCCGTACAAGGTCTTGGGTCTGCAGGGCAGAACGATGGTTTGTCCTGCCTGTGGTGAGAAATGCGCCGAGTCCGGCAACCCAAGGCCCTGGCGAATATCGATGGCGCGGGTGTAATCCACATCGTAATCCGGGACCCCGAAATGGTCCCGAAGCGGGAACAGTTTCGGGCTGTCGAAATGGACGGTGGATGCGCGCAAATCCAAATCGGCAAATACCAGCAAGGGATGCGCAATCCAGACATTTGACGCCTTGTCCAGGTGATAGCCGCCTTGTACATAGCCCTTTTCAAGCCCATCAAAAAACCGCGCGACCTCCTTGGCTTCCTCCGCAATCGTCGCAAAACCTTCGGCCAGCGCAGTAACGCCCACCGCCAACCCGCCAAGAATCACCCCGGCGCCCCCCAGCACCGCGGCCACCGTACCCGCGCCAGCCAGGGCTGCCCCCAGACCCGCTGCGCCCAACACCGTACTCGCGGAGTCGAAGGCCAACTGCGTCCCGAACTGCGCCTTTTCAATCTCATTGGTGGCATGGCTCAACTGGTAAATATCAAACCCGACATTCACCATCCCCAATACCGTACCGACCCCTTCATTGGCGATATGCCCCAAGGCCTTTTGCACCAACGGCGCGCTGGTGCGGGCGATCAGCTTTTCATCGTCCAGTGCCTGGCGGGCCAGTTTGATCACACCAATAACGTCCACTACGTTGCCATGGGCCAGCTGGGCATAGTTCACGTAGGCATGCAGGCGAATGGCGGTGGTCAGGGCCTTATCACCACCGCTCGTTGCACTCTCGTGACGACGCAGTACGTTCATCAAGGCTTGTACGGTGAAACCGGCATTGAGCGTATGAACGCTGCCGGCGTCCGTCGGATCAAGCGGATTGACCGACGCACGCGGGCGAGCGGCCAATGAATGGAAGGTTTCGGAGAGGAAGTTTTTAATTCTCAGGAACCGGTGATCGCGGGTGGTGACACGCTCAATGGTCTGCCCGGCATCGGTGTTGACCAGACTGATTGTGTATTCCCCTGTCGGGGTTATCTCCAGTGTCTCGAACAACACAACAGAATCCGACGCCAGCCCGTGTTGCTCTTGCAACTGCCGTGTCGCCTGCGCGATCTGCCCACCCCACCAGTGAGCGTCCAGTTCCAGCAATGAACTGCCCAACGCTGCATTGTTGACCAACGACTGCCCCCGCGCACTGGCCAGTCGCTGTCTTGCGCGAGGAGCCTGCTCAGGCAACGCTCCCGACTCCGAAAGGCTTGAGACCTGAGCACCGGACGCAAGCACTATGGCGTTCAGCCCTGCGCCATTGAGTTCGATCAAGTCAAAAGTCGGACGTGCCACATCCCCAAAGGCGGCGTAATGCCTGCCCATCTCCTTGCGGATGAAGAAGTGCTTCAGCGCCTCACTGAACGTCGAGGCAGTCGCAAACTCGAAGATCCCGAAGTTCGGATCGTAGAGCAGGTAAGCGCTTTGCGGCCCCTCAAGCGTTTTCGCAACCAGCATCGAGTGGTTGTCCGAGTTGAGCATCAGGGTGGTCGTGGCCGTTTTTTCTTCCAGCATCGCTACGATCCGAGTCAGATCGGAACGCATCAATGGCTTGCCTGATTCATTGACCGGGACGTCACGCAGCTCCTCGATCATGCTCACAAACCCCCTTGAGTCGCCGGCTTCAGGCTCGGTAACCGCCAGGTAAAAGCGTTCCCGCAAGGTATTTGCCGCGTTGCTGCCTTTATGGAGCGCAGCAGCCATGGCCAGTGCCAGTGGGTAACAGCGTCCGGCAACCCGATCGCCCGATCCTTCGAGCAACAAGTCCTGGGGCACCAATTTGAAACTGCCGTGATCAAAGCTCTCCAGCACTTCACCGATTCGCTCGCCAATATGGTCGCGGTATTCGAGCTTCGCCACTTGCTGAATCCTGGCGACCAAACGTCCCCACTCCGCCAGGGTCAGCGGACGTTCGAGTGCCTGTTTCTTGAGTTCAACACTCGTTTCGGACAAGGCCACAGGCGGGTTGGAAGCACGCGTCAACCCGGCAAGGAAAGCCGGATGACTTTGCTTGAACAACTCCCGCTCAATGGCCCCGTAACGGTGGATGACTCCCAACTCCGACATCGTATTGGCAAGGTTTTCAAGCGTTGCACTGACAGCATCAAAATGCTGGTTATCCAGCGCACTGACCCCCAATAGCCCACCCAGCAACAGACGTTGCAGCGGGTTTAGTTTCATGGTGAGCAGTGGGTCTTTGGCGACCCGGCTCAGCAGTTCATCCACCGACAGGTTTTGTGTCGCCGCATCCGGGAGGGAAGCCGGGGGGCGAATGCTGGCATCCTGAGCAATGATCGCTTGCCGGTCATCGAAACTCAGGGACAACGGCTTTTCAAACGTCACGCTGCCGTTGTGGCGCTGACTCATTGCCTGGCGAAATGGCTCACCGAGGTCATCGGCCAGTTGCTGCAACAGATCTGTGATCAGCACATGACGACCTTCAATCACCGGCCAACCTTCTTCGAAATCAATACGCTGGTACTTGAGCAGTTGTGTGACATCGCCGGCATAACGGATATTGAACTTCCCGGCTTCCCAACGCTGCTTTTCTCTATTCAGCCATTGAGTCGTGTCGCTCTCGTTCTCCTTCCAGGAGTGATCCAGTTCCTCCTCGGTCGCCAGGTTGACGGTTGCGATGGGTGGTATGGCGACTTCAGCTCTCGAAGCTTCAGCGCCCCGTGGGGTGAAATGCTTTTTTTCGTAATCCGCCAGCCCATCGCGCATCGCAGCAGGCCCGGTCAGATAAATGGTCACTTCACTCTGAGGACGGATACCGTCGCTGTAGTAAGCAGCGGCAGCTTCAACCAAAAACCTGACCGCTATTTCTTCCTCCATCGACAGTTCATGCAAGAGCCCGAACCGTTTCTCGACCACCTCCTCGCCAATGTGACTGACTGCCTGGGCATCGATAAGCGCGATCTTTCTTTCAACGGCTAACCGGGCGGTGGCATCAACCACCTCATAGTTAAGCCTGAAACGGTCAAGAACAGCCTTGAGCATTGCTGACCCGGGATGAGCCATCATGAACGCGTTACTCAACGTGCTGTTTACGGCGACAGCACGCAGTCCATCCGGTTGCACCTGACGCTCTACCGGCTGCCGGAAAACACCGCTGATATCAGGGCTGCTCTTGGCAAAATGCTCCAGCGCCTCACGGTGCTCCTGGGGAATTTGCTCTAAAAAGCTTTTGTACCTGCTGCGTATAACCTGCCGACCCGGCATCCACTCAGGGTTGTGGTCAAGTATCAGCTGCAAAACACTCAGGCGTGCATCCGAGCCAAACCGGCTGATATCCACCCCGCCCAGGGTTTCTAGTAGCGGCGGCAGGTTATCCACGTCTACATAACTGCCACCGTCGGCGAACAGTGCCTCGACGCGGACAATATCGGAGGCGGCAGCAAAGTTGCCACGCAAGCTGATTTCTTGCTCATAGATGTCCTGCAAGTACAACGGTGTCGCCTCAGTGGCGAGATCGCGAAGAACAATAGCGTCCTCGCTCAACGACAACAGACTCTGGCGGTTTTTTTCCCTGAGTACTTTCAACTGCCCTTCATCTTGACTATAGGCTCGAACCAACAGATCGATCCTGGCGTCGTCGGCACTCTCACCGCTCTCTAGCGCTTTATTAATGTGCGCAAACATCTGCTGTTTGAGAGCAATGACCCGCTCTTCATACTTGTCGCCCAGTTCAACAGCGGTACTACTGGCCTGCCCGCCATCAAGCATGGCGTCAGCCTTGGCTGCCTCGACAATAATCCGATTGGTTTCGTAGGCCAGCAATGCATCGCTGTCGTACCAGAGTTTGAGGGTGTAACCCTGCCCAGACAGTGTCTGCTTCCAGATATTGATGTAGTCGCGCTGGATACCGCCCAAACCACCGCCGAGCCAGACAAAATGCAGAGTGTCAGGAACGTTTGTTTTGGGAGTTTGCAACTGCTGCGTACCGTTCGACAAACGAGCCTCGAAACCTTCGAGCCGTTCGTAGATGTCTGTCACGTCGGGGGCCGCGCTCTTGGGAGGAAGCGACTCAGTCGTTCGTCGTGTTCGCCCCTCAGGCCCGACAAAAGATGCCAAAGCCTTCTTCAATAGACCCAGCGGCTCCAGTATCCTGGGCGAATCGAGCAAGTCGATGCAGCCTGAGTAATACCTGAAGACGTCGTCATACTCGTCAGTACCTTTGTGTGAAATTAACGCCTGCTCAAGATCTTCAAGATTAAAAAGCTTTGCGAACTTTACATATTCACCGATATACGGAACATCCAAATGACTATTAGACAAGACACTCTCCAGCTTCAATACATGCAATTAAGTTCTGTAAGCCAGCCACGCAAATACCGCTCGACGACAACGTCAACCATTTCGTATTTTTGAACGAGACCAGATCAACACGTGAAGCAATTACTTCACACGAGACAAAACTAAATCGTAAAAGCGGACACTTCAAACCCGAAGAAATTCAATTAATTTCAATACAATCAAATTTGAAAAAAATAAAACCTTATATTGCCAACTTAAATAAGCGCACTTAGATAAACAAAATCGTTGAGGCCATCAGCAAACAGGCGGCGTTGTGACTCATGCGCAACGCCGACGTTTTCGACTGCAAAAAAGCACTACACAAAGGAAGAAAGCAGCGACAGAAAATAGTATTGATTCGTCGTGGCGAGAGTCATAAATCCCACAACGACTGGTGAAATAAATGACGCATCAACGCCAAAGTGAAAGAGCCAAACCAGCAGAAGGGAATGTATCAAGTGAAAAGCGGCCCACACGGGGCCGCTGTGGTTCAGGAGGCAGGCTTGATACCGTACCAGCGCGGCGTATACACCCACTCACCACCCTCGGCACGAGGAAATGCGCAGGTGGTGGACGAGCCGATCAACACCATGCTGCGCATGTCCACCTGGTCGGGGGTCAGCTCGCCGAGCGTGGTGACCCGCAACGTCTGGCCAGGGCGGCCAATATCGCGGCCCAGCACCACCACCGTTTCTGGTGTGCGATGCCGGCCGACGATTGCCAGGGCTTGGCCCAGTTGCCATGGCCGCGCGCGGGAGATCGGGTTGTAGAACGCCAGCGCCAGATCGGCTTCGGCGGCCAGGTCCAGGCGCTTCTCGATGATCGACCAGGGTTTCAGGTTGTCCGACAGCGACATCACGCAGAAGTCATGGCCCAAGGGCGCGCCTGCTTGAGCAGCCGTCGCCAGTGACGCGGAAACACCCGGAAGAATCTCCAGATCGACGCTGTGCCAGCTCGGCTCGCTCGACTCATGCAACGCCTCAAGCACCGCCGCCGCCATGGCGAACACACCGGGGTCACCGGACGACACCACAATCACCGAACGGCCTTGCGCCGCCAGCTCGAAGGCGTGACGGGCACGCTGCATCTCTTCGCGGTTGTCGGTGCAATGCAGCACTTGATCTTCACGGAACGGCCCGGCCATGCGCACGTAGGTTTCGTAGCCGAGCACGTCGGTGGCCCTGGCCAGTTCGGCCTTGACCGCTGGCACCATCAGTTCGGCGGCGCCAGGGCCCAGACCGATTACCGCCAGACGACCGCGTGCACGGCCGATTTGCGCAGCGTCCAGCGGCTGAGTGGCCACCGCGATGGCAATGCCGGTATCCGTTGACACGATGGTAGCGTTCGGCACGGTGTGGCGGGACAACTCGCTAACGCCGCCGCTGACCGACGCAAACCGCAGAGGGACACCCAGTTCAAGTGCCGCTTCGCGCAATGCCGTGCTGGCCATGTTCAGATCGCTGGCCAACAGGCACGCCACCGATTGCACGGCGATCTTCGCCTGATGCAAGGCTGAGCGAATGGCGCCTGGCAGGTCCGCGACCTCGGCGTTCACCGCCACCAACACATTGCGCGGGTAGATCATCAATTCATTGGCTGCCGGTGTCCGTTCGGCATGGCCGACATGGATCGACAGCTGCGCTTGAGGATCTTCCGGCAACTGCGCCTGCGCCAGCCAAGGCGCAGCCCCTTCGACGCGTACGCTTTGGCCGGCGAGCAAATCCGAGACGAAGCGCTTGCCCAGTTCCAGATCGCCGAGGGCATAACCGCTGGGTGGATTGAGCAGGCAGGTGCCGAAGCGCAACTCACCACTGGTGGTGATGGCGGCGGCGACCTCAAGACCGGCAGCAATCTCTCGCGCCATGACGTTCACGCCACCGAGGCCGCCGAGCAGCGGCACCACGGCGCTGCCGTCTTCGGCCACGGCCAGCACTGGCGGCTCGGCGCCTTTTTCCAGCAGAAGCGGGGCCAGCGTTCGGATCACGATGCCCGCAGCGCACAAGGCGATGATCGGCGTGTCCTGCTGATAGAACTCACGCAAGGTGGCGCCGAACTCGTGATAAACGCGGTCCGCGCCTTCCACCCGTTCGGCCAGGCCATGGATCAATGCGCCAGGGTATAGCTGCGCAATCTTGCGCGCGGTCGCAAGGCTGCCATTGCCCAGAATGACAATCGCCGGAACTGGACGGGCCATCAGCCTTGCCACCGTTCGCCGGGCACAATGATCAGCGAGAAGTACGGCGAGGACATCGGCTCAACCTCATTCAGCGGGACGATTTTCTGGTTGGCCATGGTCGCGCGCTCAACGTACAGCGCGCGTTCGGCCAGCCCGAGTTCTTCGAGTACCTGACGGACCTTGGGGAAGTTGCGCCCCAGTTTCATGATCACGGCAGCATCGGCATCGGCCAGACGACGCTTGAGATCGTCGGCGGGCAATACGCCCGACAGGACCGACAAACTCTGATTGCGATACACCAGCGGCGCGCCCAGCACCGAAGCGCCGCCGAGCATTGAGCAAACGCCCGGCACGACTTCGGCTTCATAACGCTCGGCCAGTCGATCGTGCAGATACATGTAGGAGCCGTAGAAGAACGGATCGCCTTCGCAGATCACCGCCACGTCACGGCCAGCGTCCAGGTGCGCGGCGAGTTCTTCGCCGGCCGCATCGTAGAAATCGCTGATCACTTGTTCGTACGACAGCGGCGCTGGCAACGCTTCTGTGGTCACCGGATACACCAGCGGCAGCAGCGTTTGCGCGTCCTGCAAATGCGCCTCGATGATACCGAACGCGTTGCCCTTTTTTCCCTTGGCGACGAAGTACGCGACCACCGGCGACTCACGCAGCAGGCGCAGGGCTTTGACGGTAATCAGTTCCGGATCACCGGGGCCGACGCCCAGGCCGATCAAACGTCCAGGTTGCTGCATCATTCGATCTCCGTAGCGAGGGCATTGACGGCGGCGGCGGCCATGGCGCTGCCGCCCAGCCGGCCTTGCATGATGACGAAAGGCACGCCACGGCTGTCCGCCGCGAGCGCTGCCTTGGATTCGGCGGCGCCGACGAAGCCCACCGGGAAGCCGAGGATCAGCGCCGGTTTCGGCGCGCCGGCGTCGAGCATTTCCAACAGATAGAACAGTGCGGTCGGCGCGTTGCCGATCACCACCACACTGCCTTCCAGGTGCGGGCGCCACAGTTCCAGCGCGGCGGCGGAACGGGTGTTGCCCAGCTCGCGGGCAAGCTCCGGAACGCTGTCATCGCGCAGGGTGCAGATGACTTCGTTGTTCGCAGGCAAACGCGTGCGGGTCACGCCTTCGCTGACCATCCTCGCATCACACAGAATCGGCGCACCGGCGGCCAGCGCATCACGTCCGGCCTTGCCCGCGCCTTCGGAAAATTGCAGCCCATCGATGGCGTCGACCATGCCGCAGGCGTGGATCACACGGACCGCGAGCTTTTCCAAATCGGCCGGAATACGCTCGAGGTTGGCCTCGGCACGAATGATCGCGAAGGAGTTGCGATAGATCTCCTGACCGTCGCGGATGTAATCAAGCATCAAGGGGGCTCCGTGAGCGGGCGTCGAGCAAGGCTGCGACCGCTTCAATAGTAAGGTTGCGTGCGTGCAGGGCGCCGAAACCCGGCTGCGCTGCATCGCGAAAATAGAGGTCGTAGTGACCGGGAGAAACCGCCAGCAACGTGACCGGCGCGATGTGCGCGGCCGCGCAGGAACGCTGGCAGCCGGACAAGTGCACGTTCAGTGTCTGGCCGTGACGTTGCAGCAGCGCCGCCAGTTGTCGGGCATCGCCCTTGGTGTCAGCCAGGCCTTTGCCGCAACCCGTCGAGCCGGTGCAGGCGATCAGGTGCGCCAAGGCATCGTCGGCCGAGCAACGCAGACCGAGTTGTTCAAGGTTGTGGATAACTTGAGCCGCAGCGTCGGCATGAACACCGGGCAACAACAGGCTTTGCCAAGGTGTAAAACGCAGGCTGCCGTCACCCTGGTCACGTGCCAGTTGTGCGACGCCTCTGAGCATCGCGGGATTGAGGCGACCCAGCGGCGGCACCGCGCCGATATACACGCGCTCGGCCTCACGCTGTGGATGAGCGCCGATGTGCAAGACGCTCGGACTTACCTTGCGCTGCCGACCCTTGATGGGCATCCGCGGCACACGCTCGGCCAGACGGGAGAGAAATTCGTCGAGCGAGCATTCAGCGAGCAAATGCCGCATGCGTGTCTGATCGGGACGTGCCAGGTCAAGAAACAACTCAAGCACCGCGACCACCAGCGCATGGCCCTGCTCCAGTGACACCGCGCCCGCAGGCGAGTCCACAGGGCAACCTGCCAGGCCAAATGCAAAAACCAGCTCGCCGTCTCGCTCAGTGGCTGACAACCACAGGTCATGAGAATGTTCGAGCATCGCCAGACCTTCGCCGCCATCCAGTTGCACGGCAAACTTGGCGCTGAGGTCGTGGAAGCGTTCATGACTTTGCAAGGTGGCGAGGATCTGTTCAGCCAACGGACGCGTATCGAACAGCATCTGCTGATCGATCCCGGCGCTGGGGCTGAGCATCAGATTGCGCACATCGTCGCCAGCGGCAGTACTTGGGCCCAACCCTGCGGCCATCAGGCCGTCGATCAAGGCGTCATGTTCAATACCGATCCCGCGAATCTGCAGATTGGCGCGGTTGGTCGCCTCGATCACGCCGCCGGCGAACCTTTCGGCCGCACTGGCCACTGCGTCGGCCTGAGCCGCACTGATCGAACCGCCATTCAACTTGATCCGGCAGATCCCGCCATCCAGCGCCTGGACGATACGCAGCAACCCCGGGCAGGCCGAGGGGCGTAAGGCTGAGGACATCGGGTGTTTGTTCAAGGGGGCGACCGGCTGTGTGGGAAAGGCGCTTCGCGGGCGAAGGCGCGGTATTATGCCTGCTTTGTTCGACGGCATGAAAAGCCTGCCCGTCGGAACAGTCCGTTTGAGGACAATATTTGAGGGCTATAGATGTCACCGTGGCTGACAGTAGTGGGAATCGGCGAAGACGGCTTCAAGGGCCTGGGCAAAAACGCCCGGCACGCTCTGCTGCGTGCTTCGCGGATCATTGGCGGTCAGCGGCAACTGGATTTGCTGCCGGTGTGCATCCGTGGCGAGCGGCAGTTGTGGCCCAGCCCTTTCTCCCTTGATCCGGTTTTGGTGCTGCGCGGCGAACCGGTCTGCGTGCTGGCCAGCGGCGATCCGATGTTCTTCGGCGTGGGCGCCAGCCTTGCCCGAAAACTGCCCAACGATGAAATGCTGATATTGCCGGCGCCCTCCTCCTGCTCGCTGGCGGCAGCGCGAATGGGCTGGCCATTGCAGGATGTGGTCACGCTGTCGGTGGTTGCTCGTCCCATCGCCGCACTCAATGCGCAGTTGTTCAGCGGTGTTCGCTTGCTGGTGTTGAGCAACGACGGTCAGAGCCCGGCCGCGATCGCGACGTTATTGCGTGAGCGCGGTTTCGGTGCGAGTCGCCTCACCGTGCTGGAACATCTGGGCGGTGCCGCCGAACGACGCATCGATGGCGTCGCCAATGACTGGAACGATCCTCTGATCGCCGATCTGAACCTGATCGCCATCGAGTGCATCGCCGAACCCAATACGCCGCGCCTCTCCCGATTGGCCGGTCTGCCGGACTCAGCCTTCAAGCACGATGGCCAACTGACCAAGCGCGATGTCCGCGCGATCACTCTCGCTCGCCTGGCCCCGGTGCCCGGTGAGTTGATGTGGGACGTCGGTGCCGGCAGCGGTTCGATCGGCATCGAGTGGATGCGCGCCCATCCAAGTTGCCGAACGCTGGCCATCGAAGCCGATGAAAGTCGGCAGTTGTTGATCGAGCACAACCGCGATGCGCTCGGCGTGCCCGGCCTGCAATTGATTCGCGGCTGTGCACCGCACGCCCTGGACGGACTGGAGCGCCCGGACGCGATTTTCATCGGCGGCGGCGTCACCCGCGAGGGCGTACTCGACACCTGCTGGGCACAACTCAAACCCGGCGGCCGACTGATCGCCAACGCCGTCACGCTGCAAAGTGAAATGACTTTGATGGCCTGGCGCGAGCAGCACGGCGGCGAGCTGACGCGAATCCATATCGCTCAAGCCCAACCGTTGGGAGACTTCGATACCTGGCGTCAGGCGTTGCCGATTACCTTGCTGGAAGTGACGAAGCCTTTCGATGCGTGACGAAACCGCCGAACAACCCGCACCGCTGCGCAGTGGTCTGACCACCGGCAGCTGCGCCACTGCCACCAGTCTGGCGGCTGCGCGTTTGTTGTTGGATGGCACGCATTCGGACGCGGTGGACATCGTCCTGCCCAAGGGCAAGCACGTGCAGATGCGTCTGGAATTCTGTCGATTGATGGATGATGGCGCCGAGGCTGGGACGATCAAGGACGCGGGTGACGACCCTGACGTGACCCACGGCGCCTTGCTCTTTTCCCAGGTGCGATTGCGTAGCGAGCGGGGAATCCGCTTCAACGCTGGTCGTGGCGTCGGCACAGTGACTCGGCCGGGGCTGGTATTGAGCGTCGGAGAACCGGCGATCAACCCGGTGCCACGCAGGATGATCACCGATCACTTGACCCTGCTTGCGGAAGAACTCGGCTACAGCGGTGGCTTTGAGGTTACCGTCAACGTTGAGGACGGCGAGGCACTGGCACTGAAAACCATGAACCCGCGCCTGGGGATTCTCGGCGGTTTGTCGATCCTCGGCACCAGCGGCATCGTCCGGCCATTTTCCTGTGCGGCCTACATTGCCTCGATCCATCAGGGCATCGACGTCGCAAAAACCAACGGCTACCTGCACATCGCCGCCTGCACCGGCAATGCCAGCGAAGACACCATGCGCAGGGTCTACGACCTGCCGGAGATCGCCCTGATAGAAATGGGCGACTTCGTCGGCGCCGTACTCAAACATCTGCGCAAAGTGCCTGTGGATAAACTCAGCCTCTGCGGTGGTTTCGGCAAGATCAGCAAACTGGCGGCCGGGCACATGGATTTGCACAGTCGACATTCGAGCATCGACCTGCCGCAACTGGCCGAGTGGGCGGCGGCGATTGGCGCCGATGAGGTATTGCAGCAAGGGATTCGCGAGGCCAACACCAGTCAGCAAGCCTTGGCGATGGCCAGTGCAGCGGGCATCGCCCTCGGTGATGCGGTGTGTCAGCACGCGCTGGACTTTGCCCGCAGCGTGGTGCCGGCGCAGGTTCAGGTCGAAGTGTTTGCCATCGATCGCCAGGGCGGGATTGTCGGCCATGCGGGAGCTTTTCAATGAAGCGCGTGTTATTGCTCGGTGGCGTGACGGAAGCCTTGGCCATCGCCCGGACCCTCGGGCCGGAACACATCTATAGCCTGGCCGGCGTCGGGCGTGTGCCGACTGATCTGACCTGTCACGTTCGCGTTGGCGGTTACGGCGGTGCCGAAGGGCTGGCGCAGTTCATTCGCGATGAAGGGATCGACCTGCTGCTGGACGCCACCCACCCCTACGCCGCACAAATCAGTCAGAACGCCGCCACTGCTGCGCGGTTGAGCGGTATTGCCTGCTGGGCGTTAAGGCGCCCGGCCTGGCAACCACAGGCCGGGGATGACTGGCGAGATGTCAGCGACTGGGCCGAGTTGATCGAGGCGTTGGAACCGTTCCGGCGACCGCTGTTCACCCTTGGCCGTGAACCGTTGCAGCATCTGCACGAAATACCGTCAGAGCAATTCTGGACCCTGCGTGCCCTGGACGTTTACCCCGGTAATGAACGCTGCGAAGTCATCGCCGCGCGTGGACCGTTTCTGATCGAGGATGAACGTGAACTGTTTGAACGTCGGCAGATAGATGTGCTGATCAGCAAGAACAGCGGCAGCACCGCGACCGAGCCGAAGCTGGAAGTGGCACGGGAGCGCGGGGTGCCGGTGATTGTTTTGCAGCGGCCAGTGTTGCCGGGGGTTGATCGGGAGTTTGGATCGGTGAATGACGTGCTGGCAGCCCTAACCGCAGAATCCACCACATAACTTGTAGCAGCTGGCGAAGCCTGCGTTCGGCTGCGTAGCAGTCGTCAATCCTGCATCCACGATTAACCTGAAAGATCGAGGTGTTCGATTTTACGACTGCTTCGCAGCCGAACGCAGGCTTCGCCAGCTGCTACAGGAAATGCGCAACGCCCTACCTATCTATCGGACCTCACACACAACATCATCCAACGCGGCTGACTAGTCGGGTCGCAACCCCACCCTTATATTTCCGAGTCCCACGAATGTAGCGCTCGGAGTACCGAATGACCGAAAAATTCACTCGTTTCGATATCGCCGAGTTTCTCCTGACACCTGCCGACATGTGGAATTACCTAAAGGCTTGTGAGGAGGAAGATTCGGGAGACGGTCGTTTCAATCGTGTGGCGCTCAGGGACGTCAAACACACCATCCGCGCACGAATCCAGAGTGACCCACAATTTGCGCAGGCACTGCGAATCGAAGTCGCTACACTCTTTCATAATGGCGAGCCAGAAATGGCTCACAGGATGTTGCACCTATTAACTCAGGCACTGCGACACCACACCGCACGCCGCTTTTTTACTTATCGGCCCTGATCAGGCTAAATAGCCGCGCCTGATCCCCCTCCCAACCGGATTTGTCCCATGTCCCGACAACGGCTCGCATTTGCCTGGATCGCCTGCTTCGCAGTGCTGTTCAACATGCTCGCCATGCCGATGACGGGAGCGATGGCACAGACGGCGAAATCACCCGCCGAGCAGTTGTTGTGGGGAAGTTTTTGTTCGTCCGGCGGCACGAAGATGGTGGCGATTTCCCTGGGCGATATCGAACAGAAAACTCCGCAGAGTGACGATCACTCCAACATGCAACATTGCTGGTGCTGTTCAGGTTCCGCGCCGTTGGTGGCGCTGCCCGGGCAAGTGCCGCAACTGTACTTCGCGCAGTTCGAGGCCAATCGAAGCCTGCCTCACGCCTCTCTCGATACACCGACACCGCGCCAGCAATGGCCAAGTCTCAATCCCCGCGCTTCCCCTCTGGTGTGATTCCTTCTCGCAATTGACCTGCGTTTTGAATCGTTCTGGAGAACTGCCATGTTGAACAAACTCATCGTCCTGGCTGTGTTGCTGCTGCCTGCCTGTTTTGCCAATGCTCACGAATACAAAGCCGGGGAGCTGGAGATCGCTCATCCGTGGTCGCAAGAGTTGCCGCCAAACGCGCCGACCGTTGCGGCTTACTTCGTGATTCACAACAAGGGCAACACTGCCGACCGCTTGCTCAGCGTCGATTCGCCGATTGCAGGCGTTGCCCAACTGCACGAGCATGTAATGCAGAACGATCTGATGAAAATGCAGCACGTGCCGAGTGTCGAAATCCCGGCCGGTGGCGAAGTCACTTTTGCGCCAATGGCCTACCACGTGATGCTGCTGGAACTGAAAGACCGCAGTCTGTTGAGCGACGGAAAACGCTTCCCGCTGACGATGCACTTCGAAAAATCCGGCGACGTGACGGTCGACGTCTCGGTGCAGAAGAAGCCGCCGGAAGGCATGCAGACGCACGCCCACGCCCAGTAAGCGACTGAGCAAAAACGCCCATGCGCCCGTTTAGCGCCAGGTCATCCGCACACCGTCGTCAGCCGTTAAGCCTGACGCGCGGGAGCTGGATCAGCCTGTTCGCCATGTTGATGATCTTTATCGGCCCGCTGATTTCTCAGTCGATGCCGATGGATCAACGCGCCTCGATGTCCATGACTATGTCGATGGACATGACCATGGACATGTCGGCGATGGATCACGCCGACCACGACGCACAACCCGCTGCCGAACACTGCCCGCCAAAAGCCTCACATCACGCACTCTGGGAAAAATGCGGCTATTGCAGCCTGCTGTTCAATTGCCCGGCGCTGACCGGCGGCCAGTCTTTCGTCGCATTCGACACGCCAAACGCCAGCACTTTCACCACACCTTCCCCTCGCCTGGGCCACGCCCGGCAAACCTTCTTCCCCGGTGCCCGCACCCGCGCCCCGCCCATCGACGCGTAAACCCCCACCCGATCTCACACGGTTTAGAAGCCAGCCACAGCAACCTGTGGGAGCGAGCTTTGTGGCGAGGGAGCTTGCTCCCGCTTGAGTGCGCAGCACTCACAAAAGGGGCCGCTACGCAGCCCAGCGCGAGCAAGCTCGCTCGCCACAAAGCTCGCTCCCACAAGGATTGCGCAGGCTGCCGGCCGTGTCGTTTACGACTGTTCGATGGAAATTGTCATGTCCAGGTTTTCTGCTGACACACGCTTGAGCGCTGCCCAAGCTTCTTTTGCCTTGAACGAATCCAGCATTCGTTTCAGGCACGCCACCGCCTTCCTTTGCGGTGCACTGCTGACCCCCATGGTGCTGGCCGATGAACACGCCGGTCATAGCGAAGAACTGAGCCCGACGGTGATCACCGCCATTGCGCCGAGTTCGCCACTGACCATCGTCACCAATCCCAAGGACCCACGCCAACCGGTGCCGGCCAGCGACGGTGCCGATTACCTGAAAACCATTCCCGGCTTCGCCCTGGTGCGCAATGGCGGCACCAACGGCGACCCGGTGCTGCGCGGCATGTTCGGCTCGCGGTTGAACATCCTCACCAACGGCGGCCAGTTGCTCGGCGCCTGCCCCGGCCGAATGGACGCACCGACCTCCTACATCTCGCCGGAAACCTACGACAAACTGACCGTGATCAAAGGCCCACAAACCGTGCTCTGGGGACCGGGCGCGTCGGCCGGGACCATCCTCTTCGACCGCGAGCCGGAGAGTTTCGGCGAACTCGGCACGCGGGTGAACGCCAGCGTGCTGGCCGGCTCCAACGGCCGTTTCGACAAAGTGGTGGATGCTGCTGCCGGCGGGCCATTGGGTTACGTGCGAGTGATCGGCAACACCGCGCATGCCGACGACTACCGGGACGGCAACAACGACACCGTGCCGTCGCGCTACGACAAATGGAATGGCGACGTCGCGGTGGGTTGGACCCCGGACGCCGACACCCTGCTGGAACTCACCGCCGGCAAGGGCGATGGCGAAGCGCGTTACGCGGGACGCGGCATGGACGGCTCGCAGTTCAAGCGCGAAAGCCTGGGCCTGCGTTTCGAGAAGTCCAACATCGGCGACGTGCTGGATAAGGTCGAGGCGCAGATTTACTACAACTACGCCGACCACGTAATGGACAACTACACCCTGCGCACGCCGTCCGGCACCGGAATGATGGCCGGCCCGATGGCCTCCAACGTCGACCGTCGAACCCTCGGCGCACGGATCAAGGCCACCTGGCGCTGGGCCGATGTGCAGTTGATCAGCGGCATCGATGCGCAGACCAGCGAACATCGCCAACGCAGCGCCATGGGCATCGACGTCTACAAGGATCTGCCGCGCAACAAGGACGCCGACTTCCACAACTACGGCGTGTTCAGCGAATTGACCTGGTACGCCGCCGACCGTGACCGGCTGATTACCGGCGCGCGACTGGACCGCGCTTCGGCCAAGGATTTCCGGCAGACCACTGGCTCCGGGATGATGGCACGCCCTAACCCGACCGCCGACGACACCCGCGCCGACACGCTGCCAAGCGGCTTCGTCCGTTACGAGCACGACCTGGCCGACAGTCCGACCACGCTGTATGCCGGCCTCGGTCACACCCAGCGCTTCCCGGATTACTGGGAGCTGTTTTCACCCAAGTCCGGCCCCGCCGGCTCGGTGAATGCCTTCGATTCGATCAAGCCTGAAAAAACCACCCAGCTCGACTTCGGCCTGCAATACAAGACCGAAGACCTCGAAGCCTGGGCCTCGGGTTACGTCGGGCAGGTGCGCGACTACATCCTGTTCAACTACACACCAACAATGATGGGCATGACCTCGCAAGCACAGAACATCGACGCGCGGATCATGGGCGGCGAATTGGGGGCGGCCTACAAGCTGACCAGCAACTGGAAAGCCGACGCGACCCTGGCCTACGCCTGGGGCAAAAACAGCAGCGACGGCAACGCACTGCCGCAAATGCCGCCGCTGGACGCACGTTTCGGCCTGACCTACAGCGAAGACAACTGGAGTGCCGGGGCCTTGTGGCGCGTGGTCGCGGCGCAAAACCGCATCGACCAGAACAAGGGCAACGTCGTCGGCAAGGACTTCGACAAGACCCCGGGTTTTGGCGTGTTCTCGCTCAATGGCGCGTACCGGATCAACAAAAACTGGAAGGTCAGCAGCGGCGTCGACAACCTGTTCGGCAAGGCTTACGCCGAGCACTTGAACCTGGCGGGCAACGCCGGTTTCGGCTACCCGGCCAATGACCCGCAAGCCATTAAAGAACCGGGGCGCACGCTCTGGACCAAGGTGGACATGAGTTTCTAACAAGAAAAAGTCAAAAGATCGCAGGCTACGCCAGCTCCTACATTGCAACGCGTACCCCCTGTAGGAGCTGTGTAGGAGCTGTCGAGTGAAACGAGGCTGCGATCTTTCCAAGACAATTGAATCGCCAAAGCGGAGCACAACCGATGAAACAGCCCAAACCGAATTTCTACAACCTGGCCTGGCGTTGGCATTTTTATGCCGGTCTGTTCGTCGCGCCTTTCATGGTGATGCTGGCCCTGACCGGCATCATTTACCTGTTCAAGCCGCAACTCGATCCGTTGATGTACGGCAGCCTGCTGAACGTCCCGGCCGGGCATCACAGCGTCCCGGCCGATGACCTGCTCAAGCGGGTGAAAGAGGCTTATCCACAAGCAACGATCAAGCAGTATTTGCCACCGGTCAACGCCGAACGCAGCGCGCAATTTGTCGTGATCGATGGCGGTAATGAGCTCAACGTTTTCGTCGATCCCTACCACGGCGATGTCCTCGGCGAGCAAGACGCCAAAAAGAATCTGCAAGCCGTAGCGCGGGCGATTCATGGCGAATTGATGATCGGCACCGTCGGTGATCGACTGATCGAACTGGCCGCCGGTTGGGGCGTGGTGTTGGTGGTCTCCGGCGTCTTTCTGTGGTGGCCGCGTGGCCAGGCGGCCGGCATCCTGTGGCCGCGTTTGAACAGTCGCGGTCGAGTGCTCTGGCGTGACCTGCACGCGGTGACCGGGTTCTGGGGCGCGTCGTTGTTGCTGGTGATGCTGCTCAGCGGCATGACCTGGACCGGGTTCTGGGGCAAGCAATACGCGCAAGTGTGGAATGTCTTTCCGGCAGCGATGTGGGATGACGTGCCCAAGTCCGATGTCGAGGCTCGCAGCCTCAACACTGCCACCCGCCAGACCGTGCCTTGGGCGATGGAAAACACACCGATGCCAATGTCCGGCGACCACGCCGAACACATGGCCCACGGTAGCGCGCAAGCGGGCCCCGCCGCGCCGACCATCAGCTTGCAGGACGTGCAGAACATCGCCGTGCAACGCAAGGTCGAACCGGGTTACAGCATCACCTTCCCGACCACGGCGACTGGCGTGTTCACCATCGCGGTGTTCGCCGACGACCCGCGCAACGACGCCACGCTGCACGTTGACCAGTACACTGGCGATGTCCTCGCTGACGTGCGTTTCGAGCAGTACGGTACCGTCGCCCGCGCGACGGAAATCGGCGTGATGCTGCACGAAGGCAAAATGTTCGGCCCGCTCAATCAGATCATCATCCTGCTGATCTGCCTGATGATTCTGCTCAGCGCCGTCAGCGGCGTGGTGATCTGGTGGAAGCGTCGTCCACAAGGAAAATTCGGTGTTCCGCCGCTGCGCCATGACCTGCCGAAATGGAAAACCGCGATGGTCATCATGTTCGCATTGGCGGTGGCGTTTCCGTTGGTGGGCGCTTCGCTGGTAGTGGTTTGGCTGCTGGATCGGGTGCTGCTGTCGCGCTTGAGCGGCCAGTCTGAATCCGCCTCATCTTCATCCTGAATACAGCGAGATGCCTGTTGCAGCGCGGTTGACCTTACAATGTCGACCCGCTGCAACTACCCCCGCACTTCGAGTACGCAATGACCTCGCTGAACCTCACGAACCTCGCCTGGACACCCCTGGGCCACGGCCATTGCCATCATCAGTTCCAACTGCGTGATGCCTCGTTACACGTGGCCGCCGGTGAGTTCGTCGGTCTGATCGGCCCCAACGGCAGCGGCAAAACCAGCCTGCTGCGCTGTGCCTGGCGCTTCAGCAAACCCGAGCGCGGCGAGGTCAAGCTCGACCACCACAACGTCTGGAAGCAATCCTCGCGCTGGTGCGCGCAACGCATCGCCGTGGTCCTGCAGGAATTCCCCGACGCCTTCGGCCTCACCGTCGACGAAGTCGTCGCCATGGGCCGCACACCACACAAAGGTCTGTTCGACGGCGACACCCTCGAAGACAGAAATCTCGCGACCCAAGCCCTCGAATCAGTCGGTCTGAAAGGCTTCGAGGATCATGCCTTCGCCACCCTCTCCGGCGGTGAAAAACAGCGCGTGATCCTCGCCCGCGCCCTGGCTCAGCAACCGCAAATGCTGATCCTCGACGAGCCGACCAATCACCTCGACCCGCGCTATCAGCTCGAACTGCTGCAACGGGTCAAACGCCTGAAGATCGGCACCCTGGCGAGCATCCACGACCTGAACCTGGCGGCCGCTTTCTGCGATCGGCTGTACGTGATCAATCATGGTCGCATCGTCGCCAGCGGCACGCCGAAAGAAGTCCTGACCGCCCCACTGCTGCGTGACGTGTTCGGCGTCGAAGCGCTGATCGATGAACATCCCTTGCACGGCTACCCACGAATCACCTGGATAACCCAACCATGACTTTGCGTTCCCTGCTTTGCGCCGCCCTGTTGCTGGGCAATGCCCAAGCATTTGCCGAGGCCACTCACTACCCGTTGACCGTGCAGAGCTGCAACCGCGAAGTGACCTTCAAGCAAGCGCCGAAACACGCGGTCAGCCACGACATCAACATGACCCAGATGATGCTCGCCCTCGGACTCAAACCAAACATGGCCGGTTACAGCGGCGTGACCGGCTGGAAGTCGGTCACACCGCAGATGCAGTCCATCCTCGATGGTTTGCCGGAGCTGGCGGCCAAATACCCGTCGGTGGAAACCCTGCTCAACGCCAACGTCGATTTCTTCTTCGCCGGTTGGGATTACGGCATGCGCGTGGGCGGTGATCTCACGCCGCAAACGTTGCAGCCATTGGGCATCAATGTCTACGAGCTGACCGAGTCCTGCGCGTTCGTGATGAAGCGTCCGCCGGCCAGCCTGGAAGACACCTACAACGACCTGCGCAACCTCGGCAAAATCTTTGACGTGCAGGATCGCGCCAATGCCTTGATCGCCCAAATGCAGTCGCAGGTCGCCGAAGTGCGCAAGGATCTGCCGGCGGACAAACCTCGCGTGTTCCTCTATGACAGCGGTGAAGACCGCGCCATGACCTCCGGCCGTCTCGGAATGCCGCAAGCGCTGATCGACGCCGCTGGCGGGCGCAATATTCTGGATGACGTCGAGTCGAGCTGGACGCGGGTCAACTGGGAGAACGTGGTCGAGCGCAATCCGCAGGTGATCGTCATCGTCGACTATGGCGAAGTCACTGCCGAACAGAAAGAGCAATTTCTGCTCAACAACAAGGCGCTGCAATCGGTGGACGCGATCAAGAACCAGCGCTTCATCGTGATTCCGTATGTGCAGGCCACGCCGGGTATCGACAATGTGCTGGCGGTTGAAACCCTGGCCAAGGGTTTCCACGGCGAATGATCAATCGTCGCTACGCCTTGTTGCTGGTGGCCCTCGGCGCGTTGTTGCTGGTGTCGTGTGTGGTGTCGCTGGGCTTCGGTCCGGCGCGGGTGCCGGTGGACGTGGTGTGGCGGATTTTGCTGCACAAAATTTTCGGTTTCGGCGTGCCGGACTGGGCCGCCGGGCAGGAACACATCGTCTGGCTGATTCGCGTGCCGCGCATGTTGCTTGGCGCGTTGGTGGGCGCCGGGCTCGCGCTGATCGGTACGGTGCTGCAAGCGGTAACACGCAATCCATTGGCCGACCCGCATTTGCTTGGGGTCACCTCCGGCGCGACCCTCGGTGCCGTGATCGTGGTGCTGCATGTCGGTGAAATCGTTGGCTTGCTGACCTTGCCGATCGCGGCGTTTATCGGCGCGTTGCTGAGCATGCTGATCGTGCTGATGATCGCCAACCGCAACGGGAGGCTGGACAGTGATCGGCTGCTGTTGTGCGGCGTGGCGGTGTCCTTCGTGATGATGGCGATCGCCAATCTGCTGCTGTTTCTCGGCGATCACCGCGCGAGCTCGGCGGTGATGTTCTGGATGCTCGGTGGGCTCGGGTTGGCACGTTGGGAGTTGCTGGCGGTGCCAGCGGCCAGCGTGTTGCTCGGGTTGGTGTTGCTGCTGGGCATGGCGCGACCGTTGAATGCGTTGATGGCGGGCGAGCAGACGGCCGTGACCCTCGGGCTCAATGCTCGTACCGTGCGGTTGCGGGTGTTTTTGATTGCTTCGCTGATGACTGGGGTGCTGGTGTCGATCAGCGGTTCTATCGGGTTTGTCGGGCTGATGGTGCCGCACATTGCGCGGCGTTTGGTCGGGGCGGAGCATCGGCGATTGCTGCCGGTGTGCGTATTGTTGGGCAGCATTTTTCTCGTCTGGGTCGATGTCGCCGCCCGCACCCTGATCGCCCCGGAAGACCTGCCCATCGGCGTCGCCACCGCCGCCATCGGAGGCCTGTTCTTCATCGGCCTCATGCGCCGCCGCTAATCCACCACTGAACCTGTGGGAGCGGGCTTGCTCGCGAAGACGTCGGCACATTCAAAATCAATGTGACTGACAAACCGCATTCGCGAGCAAGCCCGCTCCCACATTGGATTTGTGTAGCCTGCAACATCTGCGCCCCAATGTGGCGCACCTCTTCGCACCAACGCGCCAGGCGCGATCCTTCATGGTGCGCCGCCCAACCGGCGCAACCGCTCTAATACGACATTTCCCTGCCTTTGGCCGACCAGGCACAGCCCTTGCTAAAGACCCTTCAGTAGTCCGCATCTGCCACCAAGAAAATTCATAAGTTCATGGAGATCGCACAATGAAGCGTCGCAGCTTGATCAAGGCTTTCACACTTACGGCAAGCATTGCCGCGATGGGCATGACCTGGAGCCTCCAGGCCGCCGAGACCATCAAGGTCGGCATCCTGCATTCGTTGTCCGGCACCATGGCGATCTCCGAAACGTCGCTCAAAGACATGGCGCTGATGACCATCGACGAGATCAACGCCAAGGGTGGCGTGAACGGCAAAATGCTGGAGCCTGTGGTCGTCGACCCGGCATCGAACTGGCCGTTGTTTGCCGAAAAGGGTCGTCAGTTGCTGACTCAGGACAAGGTGGCGGTGGTGTTCGGTTGCTGGACGTCGGTGTCGCGTAAATCAGTGTTGCCGGTATTCGAGGAGCTCAACGGCCTGCTGTTCTACCCGGTGCAGTACGAAGGCGAAGAGATGTCGCCGAACGTGTTCTACACCGGCGCCGCGCCGAACCAGCAAGCGATCCCGGCGGTGGAGTACCTGATGAGTGAAGAAGGCGGCAGCGCCAAGCGTTACTTCCTGTTGGGCACCGACTACGTCTACCCGCGCACCACCAACAAGATTCTGCGTTCGTTCCTGCACTCCAAAGGCGTGGCGGACAAGGACATCGAAGAGGTCTACACCCCGTTCGGCCACAGCGACTATCAAACCATCGTGGCCAACATCAAAAAATTCTCGGCCGGTGGCAAGACAGCGGTCATCTCCACCGTCAACGGCGACTCCAACGTGCCGTTCTATAAAGAGCTGGCCAACCAGGGTTTGAAAGCCACCGACGTTCCGGTCGTGGCGTTCTCGGTCGGCGAAGAAGAGCTGCGCGGCATCGACACCAAACCGCTGGTGGGCAACCTGGCAGCGTGGAACTACTTCGAGTCGGTCGAGAACCCGGCGAACAAAAAGTTCGTTGCCGACTGGAAAGCCTACGCCAAGAAACACAACCTGCCAGGCGCCGACAAAGCGGTGACCAACGACCCGATGGAAGCCACCTACGTGGGCATTCACATGTGGGCGCAGGCGGCGGAGAAAGCCAAATCCACCGACGTCGACAAAGTCCGCGAAGCCCTTGCCGGCCAGACCTTTGCCGCGCCGTCGGGTTACACGTTGACCATGGACAAGACCAACCACCACCTGCACAAACCGGTGATGATCGGCGAGATTCAGGCGGACGGTCAGTTCAACGTGGTGTGGCAGACCGAAGGGCCGATCCGTGCCGAGCCGTGGAGCCCGTTTATCTCGGGTAACGACAAGAAGCCGGATTATGCGGTGAAGAGCAACTGAGGCGAATCTGGAGTTTGGGGTGGACTTGAAATCCACCCCTCACCCTAACCCTCTCCCCAGAGGGGCGAGGGGACTGACCGAGTCGTCTGGTCGAAGTACTGCGACCTGCAATCTCAAGTCGAACTCAAGATTTGAAAAGCATGAAGATCGGCCCCCTTTCCCCCTCTCCCCATTGGGGAGAGGGCTGGGGTGAGGGGTCGATTTAACAGGAACACCACCAATGCCCACCGCCCTCTACCGCTTCATCCTCGCCCTCGCGCTCTTACTGCCGATGGCCGCCCATGCCGGCGACGTCGAAGACTTCGTCGCGGCCAATCCCGTGCAGCAAGCCAAGCTTCTGGAAGCCTGGGCCGCGCAGCCCGATCCGGCCCGCATCGACCTGATCAACGCCCTCCAGCAAGGCGAGGTGACCGTCGACGGCCAACCGAAACCCCTGCGCCTGAACAATCGCTTGCGCGGTCTGATCGACACCGCACTGGCCAGCCACCAATTACTCGCCACCGACGCCAAAACCCGTCTGGCCGCCGCGCAGCAATTGCAGAAAAGCGCCAAACCGGCACAGTTGAAATTTCTCGACCAGCAACTGGCTGACGAAAAAGACGAAACCGTTCACGCCGCCCTGAGCCTGGCCTTGGCCAACCTGCAACTGGTCGATACCGACCCCGCCGTACGCCTCGCCGCTGTGCGTCTGCTCGGTGAAACCGGCGACCCACTGGCTCGCACTCGCCTCGAAAGCCTGCTGCAACCTGGTGTCGAAGCCGACGTCGGCGTACGCACCGCTGCCGAAACCAGCCTCGCTCAGGTCAAACGCAAACTGCTGATCGGCGAGATCCTCGGCCAGGCCTTCAGCGGCATGTCACTCGGTTCAATCCTGCTGCTCGCGGCCCTCGGTCTGGCGATCACTTTCGGCCTGCTCGGGGTGATCAACATGGCCCACGGCGAGATGCTGATGCTCGGCGCGTACTCGACGTACGTGGTGCAGCTGATGTTTCAGCGCTTCGCCCCGCAAGCCATCGAGTTCTACCCGCTGATCGCGTTGCCGGTGGCTTTTTTCGTCACCGCCGCCATCGGTATGGCGCTGGAACGCACGGTGATTCGCCACCTCTACGGCCGCCCGCTGGAAACCCTGCTCGCCACGTGGGGCATCAGCCTGATGCTGATCCAGCTTGTGCGGTTGATGTTTGGTGCGCAGAACGTTGAAGTGGCCAACCCAGCCTGGCTGTCGGGCGGGATTCAAGTGCTGCCGAATCTGGTGCTGCCGTACAACCGCATCGTGATCATCGCGTTCGCGCTGTTTGTGGTGGTGCTGACCTGGCTGCTGCTGAACAAGACGCGCCTCGGTTTGAACGTGCGCGCCGTCACCCAGAACCGCAACATGGCCGCTTGCTGCGGCGTGCCGACCGGGCGCGTGGACATGCTCGCCTTCGGTCTCGGCTCGGGCATTGCCGGGCTCGGTGGCGTGGCCCTGAGTCAGATCGGTAACGTCGGCCCGGACCTCGGTCAGAGCTACATCATCGACTCGTTCCTGGTGGTGGTGCTCGGTGGCGTCGGCCAATTGGCCGGTAGTGTGCTCGCCGCGTTCGGCCTCGGTATTGCCAACAAAATTCTCGAACCGCAGATCGGCGCCGTGCTCGGCAAGATCCTGATCCTCGCGTTGATCATTCTGTTCATCCAGAAACGTCCGCAAGGCCTCTTCGCACTGAAAGGACGGGTGATCGACTGATGAATCAGCCCCTGATGCTCACGGCCACGCAAAAGGCCGGCCCCAAAGTCACGATCGCCGTTGGCACGGTGATCCTCGTTCTGCTGCTGGCGTTGCCGTTGCTGTCGTTGTTGTCGCCGGACAGCGCGTTTCACGTCTCGGCTTACACGTTGACGCTGGTGGGCAAGATTCTTTGCTACGCGATTGTCGCGCTGGCCCTCGATCTGGTTTGGGGTTACGCCGGCCTGTTGTCCCTCGGCCACGGCTTGTTCTTCGCTCTCGGCGGCTACGCGATGGGCATGTACCTGATGCGCCAGGCTTCCGGTGATGGTTTGCCGGCATTCATGACGTTCCTGTCGTGGACTGAATTACCGTGGTACTGGGCCGGCACCAGCAGTTTCCTCTGGTCGATGTGCCTGGTGGTGCTGGCGCCGGGGTTGCTGGCGCTGGTCTTCGGCTTCTTCGCCTTCCGTTCGCGGATCAAAGGCGTGTATTTCTCGATCATGACCCAGGCCCTGACCTTCGCCGGAATGCTGCTGTTCTTCCGCAACGAAACCGGGTTTGGCGGCAACAACGGCTTCACCAACTTCCGCACGATTCTCGGCTTTGGCATCACCGAGCCGGGGACTCGCGCGGTGCTGTTTTTCGCCACCGTGGTGTTGCTGGTGGCAAGCCTGTTTATCGGCTGGCGTCTGGCGCAGAGCAAGTTCGGTCGCGTGTTGACCGCCCTGCGGGATGCGGAAAACCGCCTGATGTTCTGCGGTTACGACCCGCGCGGTTTCAAGCTGTTTGTCTGGGTGTTGAGCGCGGTGTTGTGCGGCCTGGCCGGTGCGTTGTATGTGCCGCAAGTCGGGATCATCAACCCGAGTGAAATGTCACCGACCAACTCCATCGAGGCCGCGGTTTGGGTGGCGCTGGGTGGTCGCGGCACGCTGATCGGCCCGCTGCTCGGTGCCGGTGTGGTCAACGGAATGAAGAGCTGGTTCACCGTGGCTTTCCCGGAGTACTGGCTGTTCTTCCTCGGTGCGCTGTTCATCGTCGTGACCCTGTACCTGCCCAAAGGCGTGATCGGTCTGCTGAAAAAAAGAGGTGAACAATGAGAGTGACAGCGACGGCTGAATTCATGCTCGAACCGGCGTTTTTTCCGCCACTGGAACCCAACAGGGACATCGGCAGCAGCCGCGACGCCATTGGTCTCGGCCAGCGCGTCGGCCCCGGCCTGAACACTCGCCATGGCACGATCCTGACCCTGGAAGACATCAGCGTCAGCTTCGATGGTTTCAAGGCGCTCAACGATTTGAACCTGTACATCGGCGTCGGTGAATTGCGCTGCATCATCGGCCCCAACGGCGCGGGCAAGACCACGCTGATGGACGTGATCACCGGCAAGACCCGCCCCAGTCACGGCAAGGCCTGGTTCGGTGAAACCCTCGACCTGACGCAGATGAGCGAAGTGCAAATCGCCCAGGCTGGCATCGGCCGAAAATTCCAGAAGCCGACAGTATTCGAAGCGCTCAGCGTGTTTGAAAACCTGGAGCTGGCGCAGAAAACCGACAAATCGGTGTGGGCCAGCCTGCGGGCTCGCCTGAGTGGCGAACAGAAAGATCGCATCAGCGAGGTGCTGGAGACCATTCGCCTGACCAGCTCGGTCAATCGCCCGGCAGGTTTGTTGTCCCACGGTCAGAAGCAGTTTCTGGAAATCGGCATGTTGCTGATGCAGGACCCACAACTGCTGCTGCTCGACGAGCCGGTGGCGGGCATGACCGACGCCGAAACCGAATTCACCGCCGAACTGTTCAAGAGCCTGGCGGGCAAGCATTCGCTGATGGTGGTGGAACACGATATGGGCTTCGTCGGCTCCATCGCCGACCACGTCACCGTGTTGCACCAGGGCAGCGTGCTGGCCGAAGGGTCGCTGGAACAGGTGCAGGACAACGAGCGCGTGATCGAGGTTTATCTCGGCCGCTAGACCTGCGAACACATACCAATGTGGGAGCGGGCTTGCTCGCGAATGCGTCGGCACATTCAACATAAAAGTTGCCTGACACACCGCCTTCGCGAGCAAGCCCGCTCCCACAGGGGATTGGGGAGAATTTGAAGATGCTGCAAGTCGACAAGCTGCACCAGTATTACGGCGGTAGCCACATCCTGCGCGGTCTGACGTTTGACGTGAAAGTCGGCGAAGTCACCTGCCTGCTCGGGCGCAACGGTGTGGGCAAGACCACCCTGCTCAAGTGCCTGATGGGTTTGTTGCCGGCCAAAGAAGGCGCGGTGAACTGGGAAGGCAAACCGATCACCGCGTTCAAGCCACACCAGCGGGTTCATGCCGGAATCGCTTATGTACCTCAAGGTCGGGAAATTTTCGGCCGGCTGACCGTGGAAGAAAACCTGCTGATGGGCCTGTCGCGATTTCCCGGCGCTGAAGCCAAGGAAGTCCCGGCGTTCATCTACGAGCTGTTTCCGGTGCTGCTGCAAATGAAGCAACGGCGCGGGGGTGATTTGTCCGGTGGCCAACAGCAGCAATTGGCGATCGGCCGCGCATTGGCCAGCCGTCCACGCCTGCTGATTCTCGACGAGCCCACCGAAGGCATCCAGCCATCGGTGATCAAGGAAATCGGCGCAGTGATCAAGAAGCTTGCGGCCCGTGGAGATATGGCGATTTTGCTGGTGGAGCAGTTCTACGATTTCGCCGCCGAACTGGCCGATCAATATCTGGTGATGTCCCGGGGTGAGATCGTGCAACAGGGTCGCGGAGAAAATATGGAGGCCGAGGGTGTACGCGGTCTGGTTACGATCTAATCTGTAGCGTCCTAACGAAAATTAGAGATCATGAATTTACCTGTTCCCACTGCCGTGTTTACCCCCAACTGGCACGCTGAGCTGGAACTCGGCTACGCCCGATTCGGCGACAGTACGCGCCCGGTTCAGCGTCGCCACAAAGGCCCGCTGCGGGTGCAGAAGCACCTGTATGCCGAAGGGCCGGAGGTTTGCCAGCACATCATCGTCCACCCGCCGGGCGGGATTGCCGATGGCGATCGGCTGGACATCTCGGCCAGTGTCGGCCGCGATGCCTGGGCGCAAATCACCAGCCCTGGCGCGGCCAAGTGGTATCGCGCGGCGGGGCCCGCTTATCAGAAGCTCGACTTGAAAGTAGCCGCCGGCGCGACACTGGAATGGTTGCCGCAAGAGACCATTATCTTCAGCGACGCCCAGGCTGAGCTCAGCACTTCGATTGATCTGGAAGGCGATGCCCGGTTGTTTTACTGGGATGTGGTAGCCCTGGGTCGCCCGGCCAGTGGCGAGCGTTTCGACCTCGGGCATTTTCAGGCGCAGCTGGACATCCGCCGTGACGGCCAGTTGCTCTGGCATGAACGCCAGCGCATTGTCGGAGGTGATGGTTTGCTTGATTCGCCGATTGGGCTGGATGGGCAACCGGTGTTTGCGACCCTGTTGGTAACCGGCGACATCGATAGCGACTTACTGGAGAAATGCCGTTCACTGCCCCATGACGTGCGCGGAGATCTGACCCAGTTGCCGGGGCTTTTGGTCGCACGTTGTCTGGCCAGTGAGGCGCTGTTGGCCCGGGGCTGGTTGATTGATTTGTGGCGATTGCTTCGGCCTGCGTTGCTGGGGCGAGAAGCTTTGCCGCCGAGAATTTGGAGTACTTGAGGGCCACCCCTCACCCCCCGCCCTCTCCCCAGGGAGGAGAGGGAGCCTGACCAATGTGCTTTGTAGAAATATTCCAGACACAAGAATGCTACTGACTGATCCGGCCCCAACATCCAACCGAGATCAGTCCCCTCTCCCCCTTGGGGAGAGGGTTAGGGTGAGGGGTGGATCCAACTGACACACCCCAAACCGCAAGAACCTCACAAAACTGCCCAGATGGATTCCAAACGATGGACCTGACCCCACGCGAAAAAGACAAGCTGTTGATCTTCACCGCCGGCCTCGTGGCCGAGCGGCGTTTGGCGCGCGGCGTGAAACTCAACTACCCGGAAGCCATGGCCTACATTTCCGCAGCGCTGCTCGAAGGCGCGCGCGACGGCCGGACCGTGGCCGAGCTGATGCACTTCGGCACCACCCTGCTCAGCCGCGAACAAGTGATGGAAGGCATCCCGGAAATGATTCCGGAGATCCAGGTCGAAGCGACCTTCCCCGACGGCACCAAACTGGTCACCGTTCACCAACCGATCGCCTGAGGCCGCGCCATGACTTACCACATCCGCGATGCAGCGCATGCCGACCTGCCGGCGATTCGCGACATCTACAACGACGCCGTGCTCAACACCACGGCCATCTGGAACGAGCAGGCCGTGGATTTGGGTAACCGCCAGGCCTGGTTCAGCGCCCGCCAATCCCAGGGCTACCCGATTCTGGTGATCGTCGACGGCGACAATACCGTGCTGGGCTACGCTTCATTTGGTGACTGGCGACCGTTCGACGGGTTCCGCCATACCGTCGAGCACTCGGTTTACGTACGCAGCGACCAGCGCGGCAATGGTCTCGGCCCGCAATTGATGACCAAGTTGATCGAGCGCGCCAAAGGCTGCGACAAACATGTGATGGTCGCCGCCATCGAAAGCGGTAACGCCGCTTCTGTTCGCCTGCATGAGCGAGCCGGCTTCGTGACGACCGGGCAGATGCCCCAGGTGGGCACCAAGTTCGGTCGCTGGCTGGACCTGACCTTTATGCAACTGACCCTTAATCCTGGCGCGGAGCCGCCGACCGCCAACAAGGAGTAATTGCCCATGAACGCCGCCCAACTGCGCCGCGTCAATGTTGAAAGCTTTGCGCACTATCGTCAGGGTTTGATTGATCTGTTGCTCGACGCCGTCGGCTATGGCGCCAGCGTCGGGTTCATGGCCGATCTGGACGCCACTCAAGCCCGAGCCTATTTCGATGATGTCCAGGAGAACCTGAACAAAGGCAACGTGCTGCTGTGGGTGGTGGTCAAGGACGAGCAGGTGCAGGCCAGTGTGCAACTGACCCTGTGCCAGAAAGCCAATGGCCTGAACCGCGCCGAAGTGCAAAAACTGCTGGTGCGTGAACATGCGCGTCGTCGGGGTCTGGGGCAGCAGTTGATGAGTGCGCTGGAAACGGCCGCCCTCCAGCACAAGCGCGGCATGCTCTACCTCGACACCGAGGCCGGCTCTCCCGCCGAAGACTTCTACAAAGCTCTGGGTTACACCCGCGCCGGCGAAATCCCCGACTATGCCTGCGACCCGAGCGGTCGCTACAAACCGACCGCCCTCTACTACAAGATTCTCCAAGGAGCCCATTGATGATTCCCGGTGAATACCAGATCCAGCCCGGTGACATCGAACTCAACGTTGGCCGCCGCACCCTCAGCCTGAAGGTGGCCAACAGCGGTGATCGGCCGATCCAGGTCGGCTCGCATTACCACTTCTTCGAAACCAACGATGCGCTGACATTCGACCGCGCCGCCAGCCGCGGCATGCGCCTGAACATCCCCGCCGGCACCGCCGTGCGCTTCGAGCCGGGGCAGAGCCGCGAGGTCGAGTTGGTAGACCTGTCCGGGCATCGCCGAGTGTTCGGGTTTGCCGGCAGGATCATGGGCGATCTCGATTAAAGATCAAAAGATCGCAGCCTCGCTTCGCTCGACAGCTCCTACAGAGACCGGGCGCAACCGAGAATTTGCGTGAACACCTGTAGGAGCTGTCGAGCGCAGCGAGGCTGCGATAGCGAGCTACGCGAGCGGTCTCAAACACAATTGAATCCCAAGGCAAGCGCATGAAAATCTCAAGACAAGCCTACGCCGACATGTTCGGCCCCACCGTCGGTGACAAGGTCCGCCTGGCCGACACCGAGCTGTGGATCGAAGTCGAAAAAGATTTCACCACCTACGGCGAAGAAGTGAAATTCGGCGGCGGCAAGGTCATCCGCGATGGCCAGGGTCAAAGCCAATTGCTCGCGGCCGAGGTCGTCGACACCCTGATCACCAACGCGCTGATCATCGACCACTGGGGCATCGTCAAAGCCGACGTCGGCCTCAAGGACGGACGCATCGCCGCCATTGGCAAGGCCGGCAACCCGGACATCCAGCCGAACGTGACCATCGCAGTCGGCGCCAGCACCGAAGTCATCGCCGGTGAAGGCATGATCCTCACCGCGGGCGGCATCGACACGCACATCCATTTCATCTGCCCGCAGCAGATCGAAGAAGCACTAATGAGCGGCGTCACCACCATGATCGGCGGCGGCACCGGCCCGGCCACGGGCACCAACGCGACCACCTGCACCTCCGGGCCATGGCACCTGGCGCGCATGCTCCAGGCCGCCGATGCGTTCCCGATGAACATTGGCTTCACCGGCAAGGGCAACGCCAGCCTGCCGGAGCCGTTGATCGAACAGGTCAAGGCCGGTGCCATCGGGCTGAAGTTGCACGAAGACTGGGGCACCACCCCGGCGAGCATCGACAACTGCCTGAACGTCGCCGACCAGTACGACGTCCAAGTGGCGATCCACACCGACACGCTCAACGAATCGGGCTTCGTCGAAACCACCCTCGCCGCCTTCAAGGGCCGCACCATTCACACCTATCACACCGAAGGCGCGGGCGGCGGTCACGCGCCGGACATCATCAAGGCCTGCGGATTTGCCAACGTGCTGCCGAGCTCGACCAACCCGACCCGGCCGTTTACCCGCAACACCATCGACGAACACCTCGACATGCTGATGGTCTGCCATCACCTGGACCCGAGCATTGCCGAAGACGTAGCGTTCGCCGAAAGCCGTATCCGTCGTGAAACCATCGCCGCCGAAGACATCCTTCACGACCTCGGCGCGTTCTCGATGATCAGCTCCGACAGCCAGGCCATGGGTCGGGTCGGTGAAGTGATCACGCGCACCTGGCAGACCGCCGACAAGATGAAAAAACAGCGCGGCCCGCTGCCCGGTGATGGCGAAGGCAACGACAACTTCCGCGCCAAACGCTACATCGCCAAGTACACGATCAACCCCGCAATCACCCACGGCATCAGCCATGAAGTGGGCTCGGTCGAAGTCGGTAAATGGGCCGATCTGGTGCTCTGGCGCCCGGCGTTCTTCGGCGTCAAACCAACGCTGATCCTCAAGGGTGGCGCCATCGCGGCCAGCCTGATGGGCGATGCCAACGCTTCGATTCCGACGCCACAACCGGTGCATTACCGTCCGATGTTTGCCAGCTACGGTGGCTCATTGCACGCCACCAGCCTGACCTTCATCAGCCAGGCTGCTTCGGATGCCGGGTTGCCCGAGGCATTGGGCTTGAAAAAGAAAATCGCTGTGGTCAAAGGTTGCCGCGACGTGCAGAAAACCGACCTGATCCACAACGACTACCTGCCGAACATCGACGTCGACCCGCAGACTTATCAGGTCAAGGCTGACGGGATTTTGCTGTGGTGTGAACCGGCGGATGTGTTGCCGATGGCTCAACGCTATTTCCTGTTCTGACGCCTCAAGCACACAAAAGCCCCGAGTGCACAATGCGACACTCGGGGCTGAGACGTTCAGGTATCAGTTGCCCGGGGCAACCGTAAAAGGTATTTCAACCCGACTCAGTTTCGCCCGGTCCATGGCTTCCTGGGTCAGCTGCAACAGTAAGGCTTCACGCTCAGCCTTGATCGTTTCCAGCGCTTGGGCATAGGCCTCGTCGGTCATGATCTGACCGGGGGCGAAGGCACTTTCCGGCTCACCAAGCTCAGCCGCCAGTACGCGGATTCGCTCTTTCAAACCGGCCTTTTCCTCCAGCGACAGCGTTGCGCTGTCGGCTCGCTCATCCAGGGCAACCTTGAACTCGGTGGTGGCAATGGTCTTGCGATCAATCGCCCTGAAGCGCGAGCGATTCAAGCGCTCGACGAAGGATTTCCAGAAAGGTTGCTCGGCAATCGAGTTACGCAGCAGATCCCCCTCCTCCAGCCCCAGAACCCGTTGCCAGGCATCCTCGATCATTTCGCTGGTGACGCCTGCGATCTTGCGGAACTGCATGCCGCGCGCCTGCCATGGCAGGTCCAGCCGCTCTGCCAGATCCGTCATGAAGGCCAGGTGAACCTCCACCTCATCAATGGTGCCAGTGACATTGCGGGCGGCATCCTCACGTCGAAACCGCTCACCGGCCGCTTCGCGCGCCACGATGTGGCGCCTGGCAATTCTCTCGAGCTCGTCCAGTCGAGACTTGCCCTTTGCCAGGTTCACCAGCTCAGCCTCGATCAAACCGCTGTTACCGAGCGCCAACGTTTCGTGAACCAGCACCTCCACGCCCATGACGTTGAAAAGCTGTGTCGCACCGTCGACGCAGTTGGATCGTACGCTGGCCTCCCTGAAAAACTGCTCTCGCAATGGTGCGTTCTCAGCCATGGTGTCCAGCATTCGCCAGACCTTGGCTGTCAAATCGGCGCGATAGGCCTTGCTGGCGGTGAAGTCGGCAGACAGGGTGAGTGCGTTGATTTCTTCAAAAAAATCCGTCGAATTGAATTCATCCTCAACCTCGTTCCAGACGTACTGTTTCTCAATCCACTGAGGTCGCGTCAAGCCTTCCTCCCACTGGATACTGGTGAGCACACCTGTGGGCGGATAAGGACGTTCAGGGTCCATGCCCACCGACCGAACGTAGTCTTTGAGCGTTTCCAGATTTTCAGCCGATATCCACTCGGGTCCACGACTGAGCCACGTACGCCCCAGCATCTCGGCATGCCAAGTGCCCGGCGTAACCTGCGGAATGTGGGTCAACACGTTGCGGCGCAGGTCCAGGTTAAAGTGCCGGAACCGTGGCCGGTCAAACAGCCCGGGCGGCCAGGTAGTGGCGCCTGTATTAGTCAGCACCAAGGTATGCAAGTCAGGCATGCGACCGATGTTCGGTAACAATCCCAGAGGGTTTTCACCCAGCTTCAAGGTGGTCAGCAAGGTACTGTTCTTGAGCCTCTGGTGATCGACGATGTTCAGCATAATCCGGTTGTTCGTAAGGTCCAGCTCCCTCAGGTGTGGCATCTCGGCGAGGCTTGATGGCAACGCGGTCAATCTGTTTCGAGCCAGGTACAGCGCACGTACTTTGCGAAAGGACTGAAGAACAGGATGTTCGATGTTCGACAATCCTGTATTGCTTAACTCCAGACGCGTCACGTGATCGAAGTTGGCCGCAAGCTTGGGCAGGCTATCGATGTGCGGGCTCAGATCCAGGTTGCTCAGGTCCAGCACCTGCCCAATAGCGTTTCCGTACCCATCCAGATGCCTTGGGCCGCTGCGCTGCCAGCAACGCCTGATCTTTCCAGCGATGGCATTTCTGGTATCCCTTTCGACCACGCCTCTGGGGCTGAAAGGAAAATCCCGGAGGGGACGTTTCACCCATTGGTTCAGCGTTGAAACCAACTGGTTGAATTCGATCTCAAGCCCATGGATCTGTAAATCGACGGGTATGTGTTGCTGGCGCAGGGTCTCCATAAACATGTCGAGCTCTGCGTCCGTGAGCGACGGGTAAAGGCTGCGGATTCGAAGCCGGTCCGTCATGTCTCTGGAAACACGCCGATAGCCGTCCATCCCCCCGAGCAGCTTCAGGGTGTGTGGGTCGTAAGCCGGTTTACGAATCGGATGCTCAAGCAACGTCGACGCGAACCGATCATGGCTCAGGGGTGAACGTTGTATTTCAAACTTGAGTCGAGCACCTTCGTGAATGTCATACCCCAACGCGTTGCGCTGCGCATCCGGAAGGGCGTGCAAGACCGAAGCATAGAATTCATCGGTGCCGTGCAAATGCCGATCATCCGCGTCCCGCGTCTGGTAACGCCCGTCCTCCTCGAGAATCAGCACCTTGCGGATCGGCGCACTTTCCGGCCCCACACTGGCATGCAGTTTCCCGGCAAACCCCAGCTCGCGAATTTCGATCCGCACCTCATCGGACCACCCGGGCAGGCCGGCCAAGGAGCTCAGTTCGAGCCTGCGCGAGTCGGCATTGGCCAGCTCTTCAAGGTAGAGGCCCTCATAAGCCCGGTTCAATCGCACCCGGTCACGCACTGCCCGGGCCTCTTGACGCAAACGCAGCGAGAGACGCTGTTTTTCGCTCAGGTGTTGCAGATCGGCCGGCTCGGCATGCTCCAGCAGTTCCAGCGCAACGCTGGCCGGCAACTCCGGAACGTCACTGAGCACTCGGCGCACACGAGGGTCGCTGGACACATCGCGGCTTTTGTAAAGTGCATCGAATACGGTTTTCTTGTGCTTCCCTGCCTGCACGACCAACTGCTTGCGTAGCGCATCAATACGCTCAGGTGTACCCACCACAACGTCATCGCCAAGCAGGGCGCGAATCTCGGTTTCATTCATCGATTCAATGACTCGCTCGGGCAGCTTTCCGGCAGCCACTTCGGAACGACTGACCTTGATCGTCATCGGCTCGGATGCCGTTGCATTGCCGTGTTTGACGGAGGTCCCGGAACGATCCGACACCTCGAAAACTTCCAGCGCCCTATTCTCGGGCCAGCGCGGCAGTTCAACCGTGACCTCTGGCACAAAGCCGATCATCGCATCGGGAATCTGGTTAGCCTCGATGTGCTGCGGGAATCGTTCCGCATCGGCATAGGTATTGAAGCGCAAGAAGGTATCGCGCAGCAGCGCGGGCGGGGTTTCATGCTCGACGTGCAACCGGCGCAGCAGGCTTTCGTCTACGCCGCTCACGTGTTGAATCATGCCTAACGTCTGCGCAGAGTATCCGTCGAGCGTGGTGTGCATGCGCTGCATCAACCGTTTCGCTTCCCACTCCAGCGGCCGCTCGGTCTCGACCTTCCAGGCACCGGCGTTGTTGTGCTCCACCACCGGTTTGTAGGCCGTGCGGCGCTGTGGATGCTCCAGTCGATGCTGCCCCGTCACCGGGTCCTGGCTCACCTGATAGTTTTTTTCCTCCAGCCGCAGCCACTGCTTGCCGCCCTGTTCATACAGGCCGATGTCGTTGGGCACGGCATTGTCCGGCAGCGCTACCGGATGCGCGTAGGACCCAACGTCGGGTTTCCACAGGCGGGTCTTGCCACCGGGCAGTTCCACCGGTTGCAGGCTGTCGATCAGCGCGCTGGGCTTGACCGCTGCGACGGCCCCCCGAGGCAGCACATGCCCGGCGCCCATCAGCGCCAATTGGGCAAAGTTGATCAGCACCCCATTGATGTGCGCCCCGGCCTCCTCCCGGTCGCCCTTGCTCCAGTCCTCGATGCCCTCCAGCAGTTCTTCGGCGATCTGCGCCACCATCACCCCCAACAGCACTTCACCCACGCCGGGGATCAACATCCCGACAAAGTTGAACACGTTCCAGCCAATGTCCAGATAGCTGGTCAGGCGCTTCCAACGCGTGATGGCATCCTCATCGCCGGTCGGCACCGCGATGACCCGCGCATCGGCGATGGCTTTATCGCGCTTGTTGACATACAGCCATTGCCACAAGTCCCCGGCAATCAGGTTGGTGATGGGTTCTGCGGTGGGATTTTCGACTGCGGTTTCCCGCCACCAGGGGCCCATGTCCAACGGCTCGCGTTGCTGCCAGACAACACGCGTCAGCCGCTCTTTGACTCGGGTGAAGAATTTGCCCTTGTCCTTTTGCGCCACGAAGCGGCTGAAAAACGCTTGATACTCCGTATCGCGCAGTTGGCTGAGCAGCTCCTTCATGAAGTCGGCGAGCGAGTCGTACTCTTTCAGCGGGTGCAGCGGATCGTCCGGCACGTAGGCAATCACCGGTCCGTCCAAACGGCTCTGCTGATAAACATCCTCGCGGCGCAGCATGTCCTCATGCACGCCGGCAGGGCCGTTGGCCAGGAACGACTGCAGCAGTTTGTACTTGTCGTAATAACTACCCGGCAGCATCGGCGTGCGTTGCGACCAGTCGCTCCAGAACTTCAGACCGTCGGACGTCAAGGTGTCGACCAACGGCTTGAGCCTGGACGGCTGGCTCACCGCACTGAACAACACGATGCCGTGCAACGCGAAGCCCATCAGCGAGAGCCGATGCCGATGCAGCGACTGATCATGAAAGGTGATGTCGCTTCCGCCATCACGCACCTGTTGAAGTTTGCCGTAGGCATACTCGCTGATATCTTTTTTCAAATAAGCCATCAACGCGTCCAGATTAAAGGACGCTTTCTGCGCGGCCAGCGCATGCTCTTCCAATAGCTGCCTGGCCTTTGGATCAGCCGGCAACAAAATGCTTTTTATATGGGTTTGATACTGCGCCCCCAAGTCCAGTCGTCGACACAGCGTGGCGATTTTTTGGGTGGTCATTGTTGCTTCAAGTTTCAACTCTCCTTTGAAGTTCTTCGAATACACACCGGAACCGCTCCTGAAATGATCTTCAGCGGTTTCCGGTTCTTCGAAGTTGTGCAAGGCCGCCTCCAGCAGCGTAGATGCGCGCAGATAGCTGGCGCCACGGTCGATCGCCAGGAGAATCTTGTCCGGCACATACAGCTTCACCGTCAGTTGGCTGACGTCGACATGGGTGTTGAAGTTCGACCTGACAAGCGTGGACAGCAAGGGTTTGGCGAACGCCTGAATGTCCTGTTGCAGATTTTTCAGCGGGCCATCGACCTTCGCTTGCAAGCGCCAGCGCTCCTCGACCAGTTCCTTGAGGTATTGCCGATTGAGGCTCGACGCATTCATGTACCAATCGGGAAAGGCTGTATTTAAATCATTTAAACCGTCCAGTGATAACAGTCGACTCACCGGCGCTTCTGTTATGCCGCGGGGCAGTGCCTGGACAATGCGTTCGTGGTGAGGGCCTTTATGTGCAACTGGACTAACTGGAACTTGTTCAATACCTTCCAACTCTTTTAATTCAGACATCATGTAACAACCAAAGTAACGATAGGAGTGATCAGCTTAAGCGGCACCCCCTGAAATAAAAGACTAAAAAACTGCTGGACCGGCGGCCATTCAATAGCGTGATCGTTCAACTATTAAAGGGTTAAACGATACATATATAACACCCTTGTTTCCAAAGAGGTTGATGGCACGCAAGATCTGAAATCAATGCTCCTACAGGGAAACGGCGTCGCCAGAGTTACTCGACCACCAACCGAGCCAACCGCTGCTTGAGCATGCGGTTCTCGGCCCGCAATTGCTGCACTTCTTCAAGCAGGTCCAGCGCCAGGGCGACGCCTTCCCATTCCAGCTCCAGATCGTGCCGCAGCTTGGCGGCACGCTTGGCCAGTGCCAGCTCATAATCGTTGAAACGCCAATCCTTGGGCTGGTTGCCCTGAGGTTCGAGGATGCCGTGTTCGACGATTTCGATCACGTAGACGTCCGACAGGTCGGTCGCCTCACAGAATTCTGCCATGTCCAGTTGAACGATCAGGGGGTTGCTCATGATGGGCTACTCCGTCTCTTGGATCAGAAGTGTTCTCTGGGGTTGAAAGCCGCTTTTTTCGCCAGCTCCTGCCACAACGCCTTGACCTCGTCGTCCGAGGTTTTAGGCATGACGGCCTTGAGTTGTACAAACAGATAACCGCGATGACCGTCCTTGTTCAGCAAACCGTGGCCCTTGGCGCGCATGCGCTGGCCATTCTGGCTGCCGGCCGGAACCTTGAGGTTGATCTTGCCTGTCAGTGTAGGCACTGCCACCTCAGTACCCAATGCCAACTCCCATGGAGCCAGCGGCAAGGTAATGATCAGGTTTTCGCCTTCGACGTCGAACTTTGGGTGCGGCGCAAAGCGAATGATCAAGAACAAGTCGCCATTGGCCCCGCCACCAGTGCCCGGCGCACCCTGGCCCTTGAGGCGGATGCGCTCGCCGTCGGCCACGCCGGCCGGGATCTTCACGTTCAGGCTTTTGCTGGTGTTGCTGACATGCTGGCCGGCAGCGTTGTACTGCGGCACCTGGAAGGTGACCTTCTTCGATTCGTTCGAGAGGGTTTCTTCCAGAAAAATCCCGAGTTCCATTTCCACGTCTTGCCCTCGACGTCCGGCGCTACGGCCCGACTGTCCACCACCAAAACCAGGACCACGGTTGCCGAAAATCGAACTGAAGAAGTCCGAGAAATCGCCCGAATCCTGACCACCACCGAAACCACCTGCGCCACGACCCTGCCAACCCGGCGGGCCCTGGAATGGTTGGCCGTGCTGGCCGTATTTGCGCAAGTCGTCGTATTCGGCGCGCTTGTCGGCGCTTTTCAGCGCTTCATAGGCTTCCGAGGCATCTTTGAATTTGGACTCGGCGTCCTTTTCCTTGCTGACGTCCGGGTGATACTTGCGCGCCAGTTTGCGATAGGCGGCCTTGATCGTCTTATCGTCCGCCGTCGGTTCCACACCGAGAATCTTGTAATAGTCTTTGAAGTCCATCTAAGGATCACCATCCGTTATCGATATCGCGCCACCACCGGCAGCATGCGCTTATTGGCAGCCGCGAGGTTGACCGATCTCAAGGTTGTGACCGGGCAGCGCATCAGAAGTTTATCGGCAGCGGTGGGCAGTTCTTGCGACCGCCGAAAGGCTGCCAGGGTCGATGCAGACAAGTTTGGGGCATCGGGCCAGCTTATCAAGGCGCTATTCGTAGTGATTTAGCAGATAGTCGGCCTTCGAATCTGCGCCGCACTGACATACACTGCGCGGCCGTTTTTTAACCGGAACTCGAAAGACATGAAAAACGCATCTCCAGCCCGTGCCTGTGGTATCGACTTCGGCACGTCCAACTCCACCGTCGGCTGGCTGCGCCCCGGCATGGAAACGCTGATCGCGCTGGAGGACGACAAGATCACCCTGCCTTCGGTGGTCTTCTTCAACATGGAAGAACGCCGCCCGGTGTACGGCCGCCTCGCGCTGCACGAGTACCTGGAAGGCTATGAAGGCCGGTTGATGCGCTCGCTCAAAAGCCTGCTCGGCTCCAAGCTGATCAAGCACGACACCAGCGTCCTCGGCACAGCGATGCCGTTCAAGGACTTGCTCGGGTTGTTCATCGGCCAGCTGAAGAAGCGCGCCGAAACCGCCGCCGGTCGGGAGTTCGATGAAGTGGTACTGGGTCGTCCGGTGTTCTTCGTCGACGACGATGAATTGGCCGACCAGGAAGCCGAAAACACTCTGGTGGACGTGGCCCGCGCCATCGGTTTCAAGGACGTTTCGTTCCAGTACGAACCGATTGCGGCGGCCTTCGACTATGAGTCGACCATCGAAAAAGAAGAGCTGGTACTGATCGTCGACATTGGCGGTGGTACGTCCGACTTCTCACTGGTGCGCCTTTCCCCTGAACGCCGTATGCACGACAACCGTCACGATGACATCCTCGCCACCGGCGGCGTGCACATCGGCGGGACTGATTTCGACAAGCAACTGAGCCTGCAAGGCCTGATGCCGCTGTTCGGCTACGGCAGCCGGATGAAGAGCGGCGCTTACATGCCGACCAGCCACCACATGAACCTGGCGACCTGGCACACCATCAACTCGGTGTACTCGCAGAAGTCGACCCTGGCGCTGGGCAGCATGCGTTACGACATCGAAGACACTGGCGGTATCGATCGCCTGTTCAAGCTGATCGACCAGCGCGCCGGCCACTGGCTGGCGATGGAAGTAGAAGAAACCAAGATCCAGCTGACCCACGCCGACAGCCGCCATGTGCCGCTGGACCGCATCGAACCGGGTTTGAGCGTGGAGTTGAGCCGGGCACTGTTCGAATCGGCCATCGACAACTTGCTGGAGCGGGTGCGCAACAGCGTGACCCAGCTACTGAACGACGCCAACGTGCGGGTCGATCAGGTGGATACGGTGTTTTTCACAGGGGGTTCGAGCGGAATTCCGGCACTGCGCAACAGCGTCTCGGCGATGTTGCCGAATGCGCGGCATGTGGAAGGGAACATCTTCGGCAGCATCGGCAGTGGCTTGGCGATTGAAGCGATGAAGCGCTACGGCAACATGGACTGAGCTGAAAGACCGCGGCGCCTGCTTCGCGAGCAAGCCCGCTCCCACACTCGACCGAGTTCCTCCAGATGGAATGCGGTCGAGTGTGGGAGCGGGCTTGCTCGCGAAGGCGTCAGAACATGCAACACATATCGGGGATCAAACCATCCCCACCTGCTTCAACTCACTCTTCAGATACGCGTAATAAATCGGCCCTGCCACCACTCCCGGCAGGCCGAACGCGGCCTCGAACACCAGCATCGCCAGCAGCAACTCCCACGACTTGGCACTGATCTGCCCGCCAACGATGCGCGCGTTGAGGAAGTATTCGAGCTTGTGGATAACAATCAGGTACCCCAGCGCCGCCACGGCCACCCAGATCGACAGCGACAGACCGACGATGGTGATCAGGGTGTTCGACATCAGGTTGCCGATTACCGGCAGCAGGCCGAGCAGGAACGTCAGCACGATCAGGGTTTTGGTCAGTGGCAGCTTGATCCCGAACATCGGCAGGACCACCGCCAGGAAAATCCCGGTGAAGAAGGTGTTGAGCAGGGAAATCTTGATCTGGGCGAACACGATGTTGCGAAACGCCTGGACCAGCAGGTGCAAGCGGTCGAACAGCGCGGCGGCCAATGGCTTGCGCTTGGTCACGTCCGGCACGCGCTGCAAGGCAATGATCGCCCCCAGCACCATGCCGATCAGCAGCGTCACAAACATGTGCGCCGCGTCCTTGCCCACCAGCTGCAAGTCGCTGAGGTGCTTGCTCACCCACTCGCCAATCGCCACACGGAACTCGGCAGCGCTGGCGGGCAGATAGGCGTCGATGAACGGCGGCAGTTGCCCGCGCGCCCGATCAACCACAACCATGAATTTGTCGAGAGAAGCGCCGGGGTTTTCCGCTTCATGCAGCAGAAAGCTGAAGGCACCGGCAAAGATCAGCGTCAACACACTGACCACCAGCGTCCCCAACAACGCCACCGCCAGCCAGCGCGCACGCCGACCTTCGATCAGGCGCTGCAATTGCGGGGTGAGCATGTTGACCAGTTCGAACACCAGCAGCCCGGCCAGCAGACTCGGCAGTAATCGCAGCGGGATCACCAGCAACAAACCACCGAAGATGATGACCCAACTGATTGACAACAAGACTTGGCGTTGAGAAAACGTTGGCATACAGCCTCAAAACGAACGGCGTAAAAGGATTGGCAGTCTGCCAGCGTTCTGGCGCCGAAGCGAGCGGATGACCTTCAAGCGGCGTCGCTCCGAAAAGATCGCAGCCTGCGGCAGCTCCTACAGGGAACGCGGTCTTATGTAGGAGCTGCCGAAGGCTCGGGCCGCGTTCGGACGATCTTTTGATCTTTATTTTTTCTTCAGGCAATCGCTCATGAAGGTTTTGCGCGCATCGCCCTTGAGCGCCTGAGTGGCGGCATCGGCGTTGCAGGTTTTCATCTTTTCTTGCTGAGGAGTCAGGGGTTTGGCGGCATCGGCGGCGGGTGCAGCTTTGAGGCAATTGCTCATGAAGGCTTTGCGTTCGTCTCCTTTGAGGGTTTTCGCGGTAGCGTCAGCATTGCAGGTGGTCATCTTGTTCTGTTGCTCGGTGGCGGCAAAGCCCTGGGCGCAGAACAGTAAACCGATCATCAACAAAGGGACACGCAACATCTTCATGGAGTTTTCTCCTTGTTGCCGCACTGACGAGCACGGCCTCGCTCTGGAGTGTAGACAACACCTGTTACACCTTCCTGGTCTCAAGGTGACTGCGTCGATACTGTTCCGGCGTGCACTCCGCCTGGCGTTGAAACATCGCGATAAACGCTGATCCGGTGCTGTAGCCCATGTCGAACGCGATTTCCTGGATGCTGCGATGGCTGTCCAGCGCTTCGATCGCCGCCAGAAACCGCAACCGCTGCCGCCACTCACCAAAGCTCATGCCCAACTCACGCACGAACCGCCGCGCCAGGGTGCGTTCGCTGACATGGATCTGCGTAGCCCACTCCGCCAAGGGCCGGTTATCACCGGGCTCAGCCTGCAAGGCTTCGAGTATCGCGAGCAAGCCGGGGCTGCTGGCGTAGGGCAGGTAACACTCATGCACCGGCGCTTGCTGCAGCTGATCCACCAACACTTGGGCCAGACGTTTGTCGGCTTCGTACTCGGGAATCTTCACATCGCGCGCGGCAAAGTCTTTGAGGATCGCTTTGAGGATGTCGCTGATGGCCAGGGTGCAGGCCTGCTGAGGCAGGTCCTGGCACATCATCGGCGCCAGGCAGACCGCGCGATAGTTGATCGGCTGATGGCTATAGAAGCTGTGTTCAGTCTGCGGCGGCACCCACACCGCGTATTGCGGCGGTGACATGAAGCGGCTGCCGCCGATTTCCATGTGCAATACGCCGTGGGCCGAATATTCCAGCGTGCCCCATGGATGACGGTGCGCCGAGGCATAACGATGCGCATCAAAGTCGGCATAACGGAAGTACACCGGCGCGGGCAGTTCGCTGAAATCCAGCAGATCGATGGGTTTACTGTTCATGCTGTCCGTCATCAGGGGCAGGTTGTCTGGATCGAAGTATAGGCTTGTATCCAGACAGGCGATAATCGCCCCTCATTAACGTTCCGGTTTTCTCTGATGCAATACGCTTATCCCCTGCTGGCCATTTTCATTTGGGCCGGCAACACCGTGATCACCAAGATGTCGGCCGGGGCGATCTTCCCCGCCGAGATCGGTTTTTACCGCTGGCTGCTGGCCGGGATGCTGTTCACCCCCTTCATGCTCAAACCGGTGATTGCCCATTGGCCAGCGATCCGCCCGAACCTGGGCAAAATCTTTGTGCTCGGCGTGCTCGGCATGGCCGTGTACCAAAGCCTGGCGTACTTCGCGGCGAGCCTGACCTCGGCCACCAACATGGGCATCATCCTGTCGCTGATGCCGTTGATGTCGCTGGCCATGGCGATCATTAGCCTCGGCCAGCGCCTGACCATCGGGGCCCTGGTCGGAGCGGTGCTGTCGCTCGCGGGGGTTTTGGTGGTCGTCTCCTCCGGCAGCCTTGGCGCGCTGCTCGAACACGGGGTGAACCTGGGTGACGCGATGATGCTGATCGCTACCCTGGCCTACGCGATTTACAGCACGCTGCTGAAAAAGTGGCAGCTGCGTTTGCCGCCGCTGGTGTTGCTGTACTTGCAGGTATGGGTGGCGGTGGTGGTGCTGTTTCCGATGTTCCTCGCGTCACCGAAGATCGGCCCGACGCTGCAGAACATTCCGCTGGTGCTTTACGCCTGCCTGCTGGCCTCGATGGTTGCGCCATTGGCGTGGATGCAGGCCGTGATCCGCCTGGGGCCGAGCCGGACTACGCTGTTTTTCAATCTGCTGCCGTTGATTACTGCGCTGATTGCGGCGGTGGTGCTGCATGAGCAATTGGCGATGTATCACCTGGTGGGCGGGATGTTGACGCTGGGTGGGGTGATTTTGTCGGAGCGCTGGACCACGGTTCTCGGCCGCACTTAATCCTTTGTGGCGAGGGAGCTTGCTCCCGTTGGGCTGCGAAGCGGCCCCGAGTTGCGACCGCTTCGCGCTCGAGCGGGAGCAAGCTCCCTCGCCACAGGAGTCTAAACCCCGGCAGCTTTCAACCGCGCCGCATGCTCGACAAACAACCGGACCGGCTCCGCCCCCTTCCCCACCAAACCCAACGACTGATTGACGATGTCGAAGTGATCCATCGGATACTCATCGCCGATCACTGTCCCCAGATGCGAGCTGTAACGCCCGACCATCCCGTCGCAATGCCCGACCTCCCGAACGAAGGTTCTGGCAAACAACCGACAACTGCGGTTGGTCCCATCAAACAGGTTTCGCCCGCGATCGGTCTTGCCCGGCTGCAAGGTCCCGGACCAGGAGTAATACCGCACGCCATTGACCTCTTCCGGCCCATGCCCGCCCCAGGTTTCAGGCAAGCCCTGTGGATAACGCTGGTTGAACAGCGCCACGCCTTCCGTCGTCAGTGAATGATGGGAGGCATGGATATCAACCGGCAATTTCGGCCCGCGATAACCAGTTTCCAGCAGGCTCATCAGCGCGCTGATCCAGCGCAGCAAAACGCTGAGCAAACGCCCCTTGGCGCTGTCTCCCGGATAGTGTTTGTGCAGGTAGTCCGCCAGCTCCGAACCGTGATTGGGTCCTGCCACCGACGTCACCGAAGCCACCAGCTCCGGGCGCTTGGCCGCGGCGTAACGGGCGGTGAGCGAGCCCTGGCTATGGCCGATCAGGTTGACCTTCTCGGCCCCGGTTTCGCGCAGAATCTCCTCGATCCGCGCCAGTAACTGCTCGCCACGCACTTCGCTGGAATTGAGCGGAGAAACCTGCACCGCAAACACCACAGCCCCACCGCGGCGCAACGCCGAGACGATCCCGTACCAGTATGGATAGAGCAGCAGACGGATAAACCCGAGCATTCCCGGGACCAGCACCAACGGATAACGCGTGGCGGAACCTTGCGACATGGGCGAACGTCCTTGTGATCGGTGAGGTGACGCAAGGCTGAAGGCAGGACATCAGCCAAGCATCGGCATCGAAGATGACAACTCGACGACCAGTCTATGACATCCCGCCCTACTTCAGCCCCACCACCCCCGCCACGATCAATCCGACCGACACCAGTTTGACCGCTGTCAGGCTTTCGCCAAGCAGCGCAAACCCGAGAAACACCGTGCCCAGTGAGCCAATGGCGGTCCAGATCGGGTACGCGATGCTCACCGGCAACTCGCGCATGGACAAGGTCAGGAAGTAAATCCCGGCCAGCGCCGCCACGACGGTGATCAGCGACGGCCAGAGCCGAGTGAAGCCTTCCGAGTACTTCATGCTCATGGCGAAAGTGATTTCGAACCCGGCGGCGATCAACAAAAAAAACCAAGGCATTTAAAACTCCCCTGCCAGCGCCAGCAGACGCTGTTCTGCCTCGGCGGCGCTGAGCTGAAAAGTCCGCTCGGCGGACTCTTCACCCTCGGCAGCGACCACCGTGATGTCGGTGATACCGATGAAACCCAGCGCCGTGCGCAACAATGGATCGGCGTGGTTCATGGCTTCCAGCTCACCGCCCGGTCCGAAACCGAACCCGCCGCGGCTGGTGACAATCAGGGCTTTTTTGCCCTGTACCAACGGCTGGTACTGAGCAATGCCATTGTCCAGGGTGTGGTTGAAGGTCAGCCCGAGCCGCACGATCTGATCTATCCAGGCCTTGAGGCCGCTGGGCACGCTAAAGTTATGCATGGGCGTGGAAATCACCAGCAGATCGTGGCCGAGCAATTCCCCCACCAGCTCATCGCTGAACGCCAGATCGGCCTGCATCGACAGCGGCCGCGCCTCGGGTTCGGGGTAAAACGCCGCCGCAACAAAAGCCTCGTTGACCGGAGGAATCAATGCCCGACCGACTTCACGACGGGTCAACTGCGACTGCGGGTGACGGGCCTGCCAGGCCGACAAAAACACCTCGGCCAAGCGCCGGGAGTGGGAACGTTCGCCACGGGGGCTGGCGTGAATCGCAAGAACTGTGCTCATCTGAACCTCCTGAAGGACTACACTCGAATTGTTTATGGCCCGTAGCTTGATGCTCGTAGCCGCCTTCCTTCAAATGAGCAAAAGTCATTCAGGATGAATTTGTTTCATCCATGGAGTTCCCATGTTCGCCTCGCTGCCGCTAACCGCTTTGCGCGCCTTCGAATCCGCCTCTCGCTTGCTGAGCTTCAAGGCCGCCGCCGAAGAGCTCTCGGTGACACCCACAGCGATTTCCCATCAGATTCGCTCGCTGGAAAGCTGGCTCGGTATCGCGCTGTTCGAGCGATTGCCGCGACAAGTGCGTCTCACTGACGGCGGCGAACGCCTGTTCCAGAGTCTGCACGGTGCCTTGCTGGAAGTGGCACAAAGCGTCGATACCCTGCGCCCGCAACGCAGTGGCGCGAGCTTGACGGTCTCCACCATCGCCGCCTTCGCCGCACTGTGGTTGGTGCCGCGACTGGGGCGCTTCTATGCGCGGCATCCGAATATCAGCCTGCGGCTCGACACCCATTGCGACGTCATCGATTTGCATCAGGACGCCAGCGTCGATCTGGTGGTGCGCTACACACAAGACGACTACCCAAACCTTTATGGGCTGTGTCTGTTCGACGAATCCTTCGGCGTCTATGGCTCTCCCGAACAGGTGGCCCTGGCGGCCAGACGAGTGCCGACGTTGATTAGCGTTCGCTGGTGCAATTCAAAATTTTACGCATACGATTGGGAGGCCTGGTGCGTGAAGTCCGGCGAAACCTGGCTGGCCGGGCAACCGGTGGTGCGTGAGTACGACGAAGAGCATTACGCCCTGCAAGCGGCGATTGCCGGGCAAGGCCTGGTGCTGGCGAGCAATATTCTGGTGTCCGAGAGCGTGGCCAGTGGTTTGCTGGTGGCTTACAAGGGAGAGGTTCAGGTCGATGGTGCCGGTTACGCTGCACTGTGCGTACCGGGGCGCGAACGGCATCCGCCGGTCCGGGCGTTTTTTGCGTGGTTGCAGGAGGAAGCAGCGCTGTCGGGGCTATTGCCAAGATCGCGGCCTTCGGCAGTTCCGACGGTGGCGTCATAACAGACACCAACGAATTACTTGGTGGGTTTAACGGTCACGGGCGCCTTGCCGGCCTTCATCTGCTCCAGCAACGGTGCGCACTGATTCGGTTCGCCACCGCTCGGCGCCACCAGCGCCAGCAACCCCGCCGCCGGCGCCGCAATCACACCCAACGCCACCATCCCCGCCCCGCGCAGCATCAGCGGCACAGCCTTCACACCCGCATCAGGCTTGATGAACTTGCCCCGCACATACAGCGGCGAACGCAGCGAGATCAAGCGCCAGCCCTTGGATTCAGGGGTGATGGTCAGGTCCAGTTGCTCAGTCGCCATGTCGGCGGTTCCATCAATGTAGATGATCGCGTTTTCGGTATCGAAGACGAACAGGCGCGTGGTCGCCAGTCCGGTCTTGATGTCGAAGTCGGCGGCAGCGCAGTTGATCTTCACTTCCTTGTCGCCAAAGATCTTGCCCACCACATAGTTGCCGACGTTCAGCCCGGCCAGCTCCATTAACTGGCGGCTGATAGCGCCATCGTTAATCAGCATCTTCAGATTGCCATTGGCGGTGCCCAGCAGTTTGGCCACCGAGTTGCCACGACCGGTGATGTCGGCATCGCCATTGAGCTGGCCGAAACTGGTTTTCATCGGTTCAAAGGTCGGGAACAACTGCTTGAGTTTGAAACCGCGGGCGGTGAGCTTTGCCCGGCCTTCCAACGGTTCGGTTCGGCCATTGAGGTGAATCTGAGCATCCAGGTTGCCGCCAGCCACGCCGAAGCGCAGGGGTGCAAGGCTGAGCATGCCGTCAGTGAGTATCAGGTGGGTGTAGAGATCGTTGAACGGCAGTCTTTCGCTGTGGACGATGCGCTTGCCGGTGAACTCGACATCAGCGTCCATATCGCGCCAGCGCTCCGTTTTGAACTCTTCGACCGGCAATACCTTGTCGGCTGGCTGATTGCTTTCGCCGCCACGAGCCTTTTGTTTGGCGTTGGAATCGGCACCGATCAGCGGGGCCAGATCGGTAAACAGCAGTTGATTGGAAACCAGCGATCCGCTCAGCTTCGGACGCGGCTGGCTGGCGACATAGGCCAGGCTGCCATGGATGTCGCTCTGACCGATCTTGCCGTTGAATTCTTCGTAACGGAACACCGCGCCGTCCGCTTCATGCAGCTTGGCGATCAAGTGCCCGTCAGTCTCGTACGGCGGTGTGTCCGGCAGGGTCACGCCGGTCAGCGGGTAGAGATTGCCCAGGCTGGTGCCGGCCAGTTTCAGGCGCAAGTCCAGGGCGCCGAGGTTCAGTGGATCGGTGAGGGTGCCGGCCAGTTCGACGCGGGTGTCAGCGATCGTCACTTGAGCCTGAAGCGGAAACGGCTTTGCCGCGTCCTGCAACGCCAGCAGGCCGCCGACCTTGCCTTCCCCATCGAGTTTCTGGCCGTGGTACTGGCCTTTGACCTTCAGCGCGAACGCGTAATCCTGTGGCGCAGCACCCTTTTCCGACGCGGTTTTCGCGGCTTTGTCACCGACGATGTCACTGAACGGAATCGGTTTGCCCAGCGGGTCGATGATCAAGTCGAGCTGAGTTTTCAGGCTCTGGTCGTCGAGGGTGACGTGGCCTTTGTCGAAGCCGATCGCTCCGATGTCCACCACCCAGCTTGAAGGCTCGGCGTTCGGGTCTTTCGGATCGAATTTGAAGGTCCAGTTGGCTCGACCATCGGCAAGGCGCTGGAGGTCGGCATTCGGTTCGGTCAGGTCGATGCGCGGGATCACCACGCGCTGCGCCAGCAAGGCCAGCGGCGAGATGCGCAACTCGACACGCTTGAGGGTGACCATCTGCGGCTTCTTCGACCAGTCCGGGTTGCCCAGGCTCAAGTCCTGCGCCACGACATGCGGCCACGGCACCCAGGCACGCCAGCCGCCCACGTCGGGTTCACGTTGCCAGACCACCGCGAGGTTGCCGTTAATGGCAAACGGGCGGTGCAGCTCCTCGGAAACTTTGGCGTTAAGCGGTGGTTTGATCCGGTTCCAATCGAAGAACGCGATGATCACAACCAGTACGGCCAGCAGGACAACCAGGCTGGCGAGGGTCCAGGTAAAAATTTTATGAGTGCGCGTCATTGCACAGGGCTCCTGATACGACTGAGCGCCCTGACTGCGACGCACGTTTGAAACGTTAGGCCAGAACCGGCCTGCCATGGAGTCTAGGACTGGAAAATAGCGCGCAGGTTTAGCCGAAATGCCGCTTAACGCTCAAATAATCGGTCGGCGACAGGATGCGTTACCGGACCCGCACTGTTGCAAGGCGCAAGTGAGTGGAAAATACCCATCTCAGCGCAAAAACGTCCGCCGGAAACGCCCGTTCTAGAGCCATTTCACGGAACAATCAATTCTGTTGATTATTACCATTGCGTTTATGAACTTTTATATCGACTTATCGAGAGTAGCATTGCCCTCGTACCCACTTTATCGCCCTCCCCCGGAGCACCCAATCATGAAACGCCAATTACTGCTTAGCCTTACCCTCTCGATGCTGGCCAGCACTGCTTTCGCGCTGCCAGCTGCTGACCAGGCCACGCCGCAAGTGAAATCCACCCACTCGGTGTTCAGCCAAACTGTCGCCGAAGGTGGCAATGATCGCCTGAAAGAAAAAGGCCTGATCACTCAGGATGGTTCGGACCGTACTCCACAAGGTCAAACCCTGGCGGCTGACGGTTCCGATCGCACCCCACAAGGTCAAACCCTGGCTGCTGATGGTTCCGATCGCACTCCACAAGGCCAGACCCTGGCTGCTGATGGTTCCGACCGCACCCCACAAGGCCAGACCCTGGCTGCTGATGGTTCCGATCGCACTCCACAAGGCCAGACCCTGGCTGCTGATGGTTCCGACCGCACCCCACAAGGTCAAACCCTCGCTGAAGGTGGTGGTGACCGTGTCATCGAACGCAACAGTGCTTTGAGCTAAGCCTATGGCGGCCCTGAAAAAAAGCCCAATCCCAAGATTGGGCTTTTGACGTTATAGATGCCTCACTCCCCCGCTTGATTCCCCGATAGTCATTCGACGCCGGCAAAGCCGATTTGCTAGAGTGCGTCGCTGTCTTATCCAGAAAACACCCTTGCGATGCTGCCCCGCGCCGAACAGAAACAACAGACCCGCAACGCCCTGATGGACGCTGCCCGCCACTTGATGGAATGCGGCCGAGGATTCGGCAGCCTGAGCCTGCGCGAAGTCGCCAGAACCGCCGGGATCGTGCCCACCGGTTTCTACCGGCATTTCGCCGATATGGATGAACTGGGCCTGGTGCTGGTGAGTGAAGTCGGTCAAACCTTCCGCGAAACCATTCGCCTGGTGCGCCACAACGAGTTCGTCATGGGCGGCATCATCGACGCCTCGGTGCGGATCTTTCTCGACGTGGTCACGGCCAATCGCTCGCAGTTCCTGTTTCTCGCTCGCGAACAGTATGGCGGCTCACTGCCGGTGCGACTGGCCATCGGCCGTTTGCGCGAAGACATCAGCTCGGACCTGGCGGCCGACTTGTCCTTGATGCCGAAACTGCAACACCTGGACATCGCCGGTCTGAGCGTCATGGCCGATCTGATTGTTAAAAGCGTGTTCGCGACTTTGCCGGACATCATTGATCCGCCGGCGCAGGCGTTGCCTGAGCATCTGACGCCGCAGGCGAAAATCACTCAGCAGTTACGCTTTATCTTTATCGGGTTGAAGCATTGGCAAGGACTCGGCAGTACCGAGTAATCCTCTTTTTTTGTGCGCCGCAAATTGGTGCGAGTAGCTCTGCACCGCACCAAATTCATCCAAATAGCCGCAAAGCCTAGTAGCCACCACTGAGCACTGACAGGCATTTCCCACGTATCACCCGATTGGCAAGCCCCTTGCTCTAGCCTAAGCATTGTCCATTGCTGGAAGCCTTCCGATGCTGGTGATTCATCGCAGAATCGACCCTCAACCCGTCTGGGCCGCCGAGTTGCACCTGACCTTCGAAGCCCGGAGCAAAAGCCGTTTGCGCTGTTTCAGTGCCGAGGGTGAAGACGTCGGATTGTTTTTGGAGCGAGGTCAGCCACCGCTGTACGACGGCGAATACCTGCAAGCCGAAGACGGGCGCATCGTGCGCGTCTGCGCCCGGGCCGAACAACTGCTGCACGTCACCTGCGCCAATGCTTTCGAACTGACTCGCGCCGCCTATCACCTCGGCAACCGCCACGTCGCCCTGCAAGTTGGCGATGGCTGGTTGCGCCTGCTCGACGACTACGTACTCAAGGCCATGCTCGAACAGCTTGATGCCAAGGTCGAGAACATCGAAGCGCCGTTCCAGCCGGAACACGGCGCCTACGGCGGCGGCCATCACCATTCGCGTCACGGCGATGAGGACTTCAACTACGCGCCGAAACTGCACCAGTTCGGCGTGCGGCTATGAACCCAGCCTGGGCGCTGTTGCGCCTGGCCAGTCCGCAGTTGCCGATTGGCGGCTACAGCTATTCCCAAGGCCTGGAAATGGCTGTGGATAACGGTCGGGTGAATGATTCTGACAGCGCCCGTCGCTGGATCAGTGATCAGTTACTGCTGAATCTGGCGCGTTTCGAAGCGCCGCTGTTGCTCGCGCATTGCGTGGCCGCCTCTGATGAAAACTGGGGTGAATTGCTGCAACGCTGCGAAGAACATCGCGCCAGTCGGGAAACCCGCGAGCTGCATCAGGAAAGTCGGCAGATGGGTTATTCGTTGCAGCAACTGCTCAACGGTTTGCCTGAGCTTGATGCGCCGGCCCGCGCCTTTCTTGAACAACGCCCCGAACCTCATCTGGCCCTTGGCTGGGCACTGGCCGCTCGCGCCTGGAATATCAGCCCGCAGGACGCACTGGCGGCGTGGCTCTGGAGCTGGCTGGAAAACCAACTGGCGGTGCTGATGAAAACCCTGCCGCTGGGCCAGCAAGCCGCGCAACGCCTGACCAGCGAACTGCTGCCGCTTCTGCAAGAGGCTCAGCAGAACGCCACCCGAATCAACCCCGAACACTATGGCAGCGCTGCATTTGGCCTGTCCCTGGCGTGCATGGCCCATGAGCGCCAGTACAGCCGTCTATTCCGTTCCTAGGGCCTGTTATTTTGGAGAATCACATGAACACACAACCTCTGCGCGTCGGCATCGGCGGCCCGGTCGGTTCCGGTAAAACGGCCCTGACTTTGGCTCTTTGCCTGGCCCTGCGCGACCGCTACAACCTGGCGGTGGTCACCAACGACATCTACACCCGCGAAGACGCCGACTTTCTGGTGCGCAACGAAGCCCTGGCGCCGGAGCGGATCATCGGCGTGGAAACCGGCGGCTGCCCGCACACGGCGATTCGCGAAGACGCTTCGATCAACCTCGAAGCCGTGGACCAACTGAACCGCCGCTTTCCGGGGCTGGACCTGATCCTTGTGGAGTCCGGTGGCGACAACCTGTCCGCCACCTTCAGCCCCGAACTGTCCGACCTGACCATTTATGTGATCGACGTCTCGGCCGGCGACAAGCTGCCGCGCAAGGGTGGGCCGGGGATCTGCAAATCGGATCTGCTGGTGATCAACAAAATCGACCTCGCTCCATTGGTGGGTGCGTCGCTGGAGTTGATGGACAGCGACACCAAACGCATGCGCAACGGCAAGCCGTTCGTTTTCAGCAACCAGAAAACGGGTCTGGGCCTGGAAGAGATCATCGCCTTTATCGAACGCCAGGGCCTGCTGACAGCGGCGTGAACACGATCAACTTTTATCAACAAGGAAGCTTATCCATGACACTTAAACGCATTCTGGGCGCCATTGCCCTGCTGCTGACCCCGGCCATCGCCTTCGCCCACCCGGGGCATGGCGACAACGGTTTGATCGCCGGCATCAGCCACCCGGTCGGTGGCCTCGATCACTTGTTGGCGATGGTTGCGGTCGGTTTGTGGGCGGCACAACAGAAAGGCGCTGCACGCTGGGCGCTGCCGTGCACATTCGTCGGCATCATGCTGATCGGCGGGTTGCTGGGGTTTGAAGGGCTGAACCTGCCGGCGCTGGAGAGCGGGATTGCGGCGTCGGTGCTGGCGCTGGGTCTGGCGGTGGCTTTGGCCGTGCGTCCGCCGTTGAGCCTCGCCGTTGCGGCAACCGCTTTGTTTGCGCTGTTCCATGGGGTGGCGCACGGACTGGAGTTGCCGCAGATGTCGAGCCCCTGGGCGTATGCGGCGGGTTTTGTAGCGGCGACGGCTGCGCTGCATGGATTGGGTTACGCCGTAGTGCGGGTGTTGCCGCAAGCGGCAGCGCCGTTGGTTCGACTGGCGGGTGCGGCCTCGGCGGCGACTGGCGTGTGGTTGTTGACGGGCTGATTTCTTTATCGCCTGTGATGGCCTCATCGCGAGCAGGCTCGCTCCCACATTTGTCCTGTATACACAACTCCACTGTGGGAGCGAGCTTGCTCGCGATAGCGGTCTGACAGACACCGCATCTCTCCGGCCGGCCTCTCTGCTAACATGTCGCGCAATCAACCCTGCCGTGACGACGCCACCCAATGCCGCCTGTTTCCCGCTCTGCTTCCCAGCCTGAATTGACCACTCTGTTTGCCTCGGTGCAACAGCACTTCCAGGACGTAATCGTGCCGCTCTGGCAAGGTCCCGGCTGGAATGCCGACATGGCGCTGCCCTATGAGGCGCTGGACGCCGAGCACCAACCGCTGCCGCCCCAACGCTACCGCGCCATGGCCTGCGCGCGGCAGCTTTACCTGTTTTCCAGCCTGATCGGCCAGGTTCCTGCCGCCGAAGAGCGCGCCGCAGCGCTGTTCCGTTCCCTGCAGCAGCATTTCCACGATGCCGAGCATGGCGGCTGGTTCTATAGCGTCGACCCGCACGGTGCTCCGCTGGATCAGCGCAAAGACCTCTACACCCACGCCTTCATCCTGTTCGCCTGCGCCCATTACTGGGACAAAGTCCGCGAACCGCTGGTGGAATCGGTGCTCAACGCCGTACTGGAAGTGGTCGCGCAGCGCTTTGCCACGGGCGACAGCCTGTACGAAGCCAGCCTCGACCGTGACTGGTCCTCGCTCGAGTCCGGGCCGCTGCAAAATCCCCTGATGCACTTGGCTGAAGCCTTCCTCGCCACGCTCTCGGTGCGCAAAGACGTCGCCGTGCAAGACGCGCTCGTCGAGTTATGCACAGCGATGCAGAAGCGTTTTATCGACCCGCAACACGGTGTGTTGATGGAAAAACCGCTGGGCGCTGTGGATAACTGGTTTGAACCGGGACATCAGTTCGAATGGTATTTCCTGCTGGAATCGTCTTCGTTACTGCGCGGTTCGACACTGCATGCTGCTCTGGAACGCGCCTTTGCGCTCACTGAGCAACTGGGCGTCGATCCGCAAACCGCCGCAGTGCGGGCGTCGCTCGATCTGGATGGCCGTCCCAAGGATGCCACCCAACGCATATGGGCCCAGGCTGAATACCTGCGCGCTCTGACCTTGCGTCCGAACAGCGAAGGTTCGGTACAACGCCAGTTGCAGGCGTTGCAGCAACACTTTCTGCATGTGGGCGGATGGTATGAGTGTCGGGATGAAAATGGCGATGTCAGTCGCAAGGACATGCCGTCGACCACGCCTTATCACTTGGCAACCTGTTATCGCGGATTGGTCGAATATCTCGGCTAAGTCCTCTGTGGCGAGGGAGCTTGTCGGATCGCCGCACCGTCCCGCTGGGCTGCGAAGCGGCCCTAAAAAAGGGACTGCTGCGCAGTCCAGCGGGACGGTGCGGCGATCCGACAAGCTCCCTCGCCACAATTAAGCCTTGCCAGCATTACGCTCAATCGCAAACCCGCTCCACGTCTGGCTCACCGGCATCAGCTCCAGGCTGTTGATGTTGATGTGCGCCGGGGCATTGAGCACCCAGAAAATGGTGTCGGCGATGTCTTGCGGCTGGATCGGCTCGGCACCGGCGTAGGTCGCGTTGTAACGTTCCTGGTCACCGGCGAAACGCACCAGTGAGAACTCGCTTTCGCACAGGCCCGGCTCGATATTGCTGACCCGCACGCCTGTACCTTGCAGGTCGCAGCGCAGGTTCAGGGAGAACTGTTTGACGAACGCCTTGCTCGCGCCATACACGTGGCTGCCCGGGTACGGGTAGTTGCCGGCGATGGAGCCGAGGTTGACGATGCCGGCGCCACGACCGTGAGCAATCAGGCGGGGCAACAACAGACGAGTGCTGTACATCAGGCCTTTGATGTTGGTGTCGACCATGGTGTCCCAATCGTCGAGGTCGCACTTGGGCGCCGGGTCAACACCCAGGGCCAGCCCGGCATTGTTGATCAGACCGCGCAGTTTGGCGAAGGACGGCGGAAGGTTGGCAATGGCCTCCTCCATGGCCTTGCGATCACGCACGTCGAGCACCAGGCCATGGACCTCGGTCTGCTTCGACAACTCGGCGCACAACGCATTGAGGCGTTCTTCACGACGGCCAGTCAGCACCAATTTCCAGCCGGCTTCGGCAAAACGACGGGCGCAGGCTTCACCAAAACCGGAGGTCGCGCCGGTGATAAACAGGGTGTTGGACATCGTGTTCTCCTTGCTTCGGCTGATCGGCAGCCACTGGAATAGAAAATCAGCAGCCAGCATGCCCGGCCTTGCCCACAGCGGCAACTACCGCAGACGCTGTACAAAAAACGATCAAACGCTGCCGGACCTTGCCCGCCGTGGCTCTCAGCCATGTGCGCGCACCTTATCCACAGGCCGGTCCACAGATTCCGGGGGCAAGTGGAAAAGCTGTAAGCCGCTGTGCACAAGGCTTTGCGGGCAAATTGGAAATTTTTTTGCTTGACCCTGGAACGTCGGCTGTGTAGCCCATGGCATTTTGCACGATTGACCGGTCATACCGACGATGGCGCCAAGCCAGTAACTACGGCCTTCAGCCGAGTCTTTCCAGAGTTTAACCACAGACTTATCCACAGGCCACTCCACCCTGTTTCGTCCCGTTTTCGTCATCAACAAAAAGGTTGACAAAGCCCCCTCGCGGTCATGCAAAAACGCCTGATCAAAAAACAACCACAACTCTGCAAGCCACGGTTTCAAAGGCTTTCAGCCAGCTACTCCCACGTTATTCACAGCCAGCTCCACAGCAAACGGGGACAAGTCAAAACCGTGACAAAACAACTATTTGCAGCGGCTTTATGTCGCGCTTTGAGAGCTTGTGAATATTGTTTTCCACAATTTCAAAAAACCTTTATCACCGGCATAAAAAAACGCCCTGACGTGGATGCGTCAAGGCGTTTTTTATGTGCTCAGCGGTTTAGTGGCCGCCGAGATAAGCGTTACGCACTTCCTCGTTAACCAGCAGCTCCTTGCCGGTGCCCGTGAGGCGGATCTCGCCGTTGACCATCACGTACGCCCGGTCCGACAGTTTAAGGGCGTGGTTGGCGTTCTGCTCCACCAGGAAGATCGTCATGCCGGTTTTGGCCAGTTCCCGCAGGGTCGCGAAGATCTGTTTCACCACAATCGGCGCCAGACCCAGGCTCGGCTCGTCAAGCAATAGCAGTTTCGGCCGGCTCATCAGCGCACGTGCGATGGCGAGCATTTGCTGCTCGCCGCCGGACATGGTCATGGCCCGCTGGGTGCGCCGCTCTTCGAGTCGCGGGAACAACTCGAACATGCGTTGCATGTCTTCCTTGGCGTACTTGTCACCGATAGGGATGGTGCCCATCAGCAGGTTTTCCTCGACGGTCATGTCGGGGAACACCCGCCGGCCTTCCGGCGATTGAGCGATGCCGTTGGACGCGATGTAGTGGGATGACTTGTGAGTGATATCCACACCCTGATAGATGATCTGCCCATCCGCCGCCCGCGGCTGACCGAAAATCGACATCAGCAGGGTCGATTTACCGGCGCCGTTGGAGCCGATCAGACTGACCGTTTCACCTTCATTGATGTGCAGCGAGACATTCTTCAGGGCCTGGATCGGCCCGTAAAACACATCCAGATCCTTCAGTTCGAGGATGGGTTGGCTCATAGCACCACTTCCTCTTCATCGGCGCCCAGGTAGGCCGCAATCACTTTCGGATCGTGTCGGATGTCGTCGGGGCCGCCCTCGGCGATGACGATGCCGTGGTCCAGCACCACGATGTGGTCGGAAATGCTCATTACCATACCCATGTCGTGTTCGATCAGCACCACGGTCAGATCGTGCTCGTCGCGCAGCAGCCGGATCATCGCGCTAAGCGCTTCGGTTTCCTGAGGGTTGAGGCCGGCGGCCGGTTCGTCGAGGCAGATGATCTGCGGCCGGGTGCACATGGCCCGGGCAATTTCCAGACGGCGTTGCTGACCGTAGGACAGCTCACCGGCCAGGCGGTTGGCGCAGTCCACCAGGTCCACCACTTCCAGCCAGTAGAACGCGTGGTCCAGCGCATCGCTTTCGGCTTTGCGGTAACCCTTGGTGTTGAGGATCCCGGCCAGCATGCTGCGGTTGACCCACATGTGTTGGGCCACCAGCAGGTTTTCCAGCACCGACATTTCCTTGAACAGGCGAATGTTCTGGAAGGTCCGCGCCAGGCCGGCACGGTTCACCAGATGAGTGCCGCCGAACATCTTGTAGTGGAGCCGGCTGATGAAGTTTTTCGGCGATACAAAATCAGTCGCCTTGAACGGTTCACCCAGCATTTTGATGACATCGGTCCGCTCGCCACGCACGTTGAGTTCGATCTTGCCGCCCGAGGCCTTGTAGAACCCGGTCAGACAGTTGAACACGGTGGTCTTGCCGGCGCCGTTGGGGCCGATCAGGGCGAAGATCGAGTTGCGCTTGACCTTCAGGCTGACATCGTTCAACGCCTTGATGCCGCCGAAGTGCATCATCAGCTTCTCGACCGAGAGTACGACTTCGCTCATGGCGCTACTCCTTTACGCGGGGTCACACCGGTACGGCTGATCCGAATCAGGCCGCGCGGTCGCCAGATCATCATCAACACCATCAGGATGCCGAACAGCAGCACGCGATACTCCGCGAACCCACGCAGCAGTTCCGGGGCGACGGTCAGCACGAAGGCTGCAATCACCACGCCGATGGTCGAGCCCATGCCGCCGAGTACCACGATGGCGAGGATCAATGCCGATTCGAAAAAGGTGAACGAGGTCGGGTTGACGAAACCTTGGTAGGTGGCGAAGAACACGCCGGCCAGACCGGCCGTCGATGCACCGATGGTGAACGCCGAGAGTTTGACCAGTACGTGGTTCAGACCCATGGAGCGGCAAGCGATTTCGTCTTCACGCAAGGCTTCCCAGGCGCGACCGACCGGCATGCGGGTCAAGCGGTGCTTGATGTGCAATACGGCCAATACCACCAGGAACAACACCGCGTAGATGAAGTAGTACTTCACGTCCGGGTTATAGGCGATACCAAAGAACTCATGGAAAGGCACCCCGCCCTCTTTCGCCCTTTTGCCGAACTCGATGCCGAAGAAGGTTGGCAACGGAGCGGCCATGCCATTCGGGCCGCCGGTCAGGGACAACCAGTTATTGAGGATCAACCGGATGATTTCACCGAAGCCCAGGGTCACGATCGCCAGGTAGTCACCGTGCAGGCGCAGTACCGGGAAACCGAGGATGCAACCGGCAAGGCCGGCGGTGATCGCCGCCAGCGGTAGCACCGTCCAGAAGCCCAGACCGAGGTATTGGTAACCGAGCGCCAACCCGTAGGCACCGATGGCGTAAAACGCCACGTACCCCAGGTCGAGCAAACCGGCCAGGCCGACCACGATGTTCAGCCCCAGGCCCAGCAGTACGTAGATCAGCCCGAGGATGACCACACCCAGCAGGTAGGAGTTGGAGAAAAACGGGAACACCACAGCGACGACAATCAACACCGGGATGATCCAGCGCAACCGGGTTTTATAGTCAGGCGGCAGTACATGAACGCCGGAGCCGGTGCTTTCAAAGCCTTCAAGAATTTTCAGGCCCTTGGAGGTTTGCAGGAACAGGCTCAAGGCAAAGCGGCCGGCCATGACGATGGCGACAATCCACGCCACCCGGGTCGTTTCCAGGTTGAAGCCATAGCCGTCGAGGACGATGCCGACAATCGGGCCGAACACAATCAGGGCCACAAGGCCGGCAAGAATCGCGTCAACCAGGCTTCTTTTGAGATCAATGGTTTTTTTAGTGGTTGAAGACATCGCTTACACCTTCGACACAAGAGGACGGCCGAGCAGGCCTTGAGGCCGAAAGACCAGAACAAGAACGAGCAGCGAGAAGCTGAAAACGTCTTTGTAGTCCGAGTTCACCAGACCTGAGAACAGTGATTCGGAGATCCCCAGAATAATCCCGCCAAGCATGGCGCCAGGCAGCGAACCGATCCCGCCGAGTACCGCGGCAGTGAACGCCTTGATGCCGATCACAAAGCCTGCGTAGAAGTCGAACGTGCCGTAGTTCATGGTGATCAGCACGCCGGCCAGGGCCGCCATCGCTGCACCGATGATGAACACATAGGAAATCACCCGGTCGGTGTTGATCCCCAGGATCGAGGCCATCTTGCGGTCTTGCTGGGTGGCGCGGCACATGCGGCCGAGCTTGGTGTACTTGATGACGTAGGTCAGCAGGCCCATCCCGACAAATGCGGCGATCAGAATGAAGATCTTGGTGTAGGTGAGCTGGACGAAGCCGCTCCCGACTTCAACTCGCCATGCACCGGTCAGCAGTGTGGGCACGCCTTGTTGGCGGGCGCCCTGGGCGATCTGTGCATAGTTTTGCAGGATCAGGGAAATACCGATGGCGCTGATCAGCGGTGCCAGTCGTGTGGAGTTGCGCAACGGTTTGTAGGCGACGCGCTCGATGACCCAGCCATACACCGCCGTGACGATGATGGTGAAGACCAATGTGCCGAGCATCAGCAGAGGGAAGGATTCAATACCGAAGTAAGCCAGCAGAGCCAGACTGATTGCCGCGAGGTAAGCGGAAATCATGTAAACCTCGCCGTGGGCGAAGTTGATCATGCCGATGATGCCATAGACCATTGTGTAGCCGATGGCGATCAGGCCATAGACCGACCCGAGGGTCAGGCCGTTGACCAGTTGCTGCAGGAAAATACCATCCATAACGCAATCTCACGCATTTGAGAGACTGCACAGAAGCCGGGTACGACGGACCGGGGTTCAGCCGCCGGCGCAACACGGTTGTGTGCAGCTCTACGAGAAAAGACAGGTACTGCACGGACATGTTGATTGATGGCCCGGCGCACAAGGCGCCGGGCAATCAGCAGTTCATATCACTTCTGTTTTTCCAGTTGGTGGTATTTGCCGTCCTTGTCCCACTGGTAAACCACGTAGTCGGAGATTTTCAGATCGCCCTTGGCGTCCCAGGTTTTCTCGCCCATCACGGTTTGGACCTTGTTGGCTTTCAGCCATTTGGCTGCGTCGTCGCCCTTGTTGGACTTGGCGCCATTGAAGGCAGCCGCCAGGGTCTGGACCGAAGCGTAGGCGTACAGGGTGTAGCCTTCAGGCTCGGTGCCTTTTTTGCGGAACTCATCCACTACCGTCTTGCTGTCTGGCAGCAGGCGCGGGTCGGCGCCGAAGGTCATGTACACGCCGTCAACGTTCTGCGGACCACCGGCGGTGGTCACCAGTTCGTCGGTCACGATGCCGTCATCGGACATGAACTTGACGTCTTTGAGGCCCTGTTCACGCAGTTGGCGAACCAGTGGACCGGCTTCCGGGTGCAAGCCACCGAAGTAGACCACGTCGGCACCGGCCGCACGGATCTTGGTCACCACGGCGCTGAAGTCTTTCTCGCCGCGGGTCAGGCCTTCGTACAGCACCGGCGTGACGCCGCGCTTGACCAGTTGCGCCTTGGTGGCGTCCGCCAGACCTTGGCCGTAGGTGTCTTTGTCGTGCAGGACCACGACTTTCTTGCCTTTGAGTACGTCGACGATGTAGTCGCCGGCCACGATGCCTTGCTGGTCGTCACGACCGCACATACGGAACATGGCAGCCAGGCCGCGCTCGGTAACCTGTGGGTTGGTGGAGCCTGGAGTGATTGCGATGATGCCCGCTTCGTCGTAGATCTCCGAAGCCGGGATGGTCGAGGAGGAGCAGAAGTGACCGACTACGCCAGCGACTTTCTGGTTGGTCAGGTCCTTGGCGACCGTCACAGCCTGTTTCGGTTCGCAGGCGTCATCGCCTTTGACCAGTACGATTTTTTCCCCGTTTATGCCGCCCGCTGCGTTGACCGCATCGGCCGCAGCCTGTGCACCCTTCATGTACTGCTCGCCAAATGCCGCGTTGGCGCCGGTCATCGGTCCCGCCACACCGATTTTCACATCAGCCTGTGCAAACGCAGAAACACCCAACGCAGTTGCCACTGCGAGGGCCAAAAAGCCTTTTTTGTAAAACGTCTGGGACATGAGGTGGTGCTCCAAGGTTTTTTTTTAGTTGGCACTGCGACTTCCTGAATGCTCAGAGCAAGGGCCGTGCCATCGGTTTTTTATTCTGAAAAAAGTCGCTGCTTTATTGTTATTTCGACTGTTTCGATCCCATTTTCATTGGGTGTGCAACCGTCTAAACCGCGGAAGGTGAAACCATTTATTTTTAAAGGCGCAACCCGAGCGCGCCATCATTGCAACCGCGGCGCCAAACGACGTGCAACCAGCCTGTAACAACATGCGTCACCGAAGTGCACACTGCTGGTGCGCAACTGCTACAACCCGCACCTTTTACAGGCTAGACGCTGCGCGAAAAAGCGCCGCTTTCAGCAACAAATTTCAACAATCAAATAACGATCCGCAGGCACTGGCCTGCGTGATACAGCGAGAATCCGGCCTCGTACAAACAGCTGCGTAACCCCACGCCCGCCAGTGGCTGCATGGGCGCAAAGGGAATCGGCAGTGCTTGAGGATTTCCGTTACACAGATAATCGGCAAAGGCTTTGCCGACGACAGTGCCAGTAGTGACGCCCCGGCCGTTGTAACCGGTGACTGCCACTAAACCGGGCGCTGGCTCGAACAAACGCATCAAATGATCGGGGGTGAAGGCGATGCAACCGGTCCAGGTGCACTCCCATTCCACCGGTTTGAGATAAGGAAAATAGTGCTGTTGAACCCGGTCGGCCCAGGCCTTGAGAAACCAGGTCGGTTTCTGATTGCCATTACCGAGACTGCCGAGCAGCAGACGGCCATCCTTATCGCGACGAACACTGCTGAGGACCTGGCGGGTATCCCAGGAACCCTGGCCACCCGGGAGAATTTGCTGCGCAGCCTCTTCGGTCAGCGGGACCGACGCCACTTGATAGTAATAACCGGGGAAGAAGTTACGCCGCAATTCCGTCCAGTCACCTTCGGTGTAGGCGTTAGAGGCAATCACGACTTGCTCGGCAAGCACCGAACCCTGAGCGGTTTGTACTGACCAGCGTTGGCCTTGACGTTCGAGGCGGGTCACCGGTGAATGATCGAACAACTGACCGCCGAGGCCGATGGCCGCTTTGGCCAGCCCCGTCGTGTAAGCCATTGGGTTGATCGTGCCGGCACGTCGATCGAGCAGTGCGGCGGCGATCTTTTTGGTACCCGTCGCTTGTTCGCAGGCTTGACCGGTCAGCAGTTCCACCGGCGCGCCACGACGTTTCCATTGTTCTTCACGACTGCGCAAGTCCGCTTCGCCACGGGCGTTGTGTGCCATGTGCAACGTGCCTTCACGGCGTAACTGGCAATCGATGTTGTACTTATCCACCAGGCTGAACACCAAGGACGGCGCCGCACCCAGCATGCGGTTGAGCTGACTGCCGACCGCCTCGCCGAAACCGGCTTCGATCTCGTCCGGTGGAATCCACATCCCGGCATTGACCAGCCCGACGTTGCGCCCCGATCCACCATGACCGGCGCGATGGGCTTCCAGCACACAAACAGTTTTGCCTTTTTCCAGCAGATGCACCGCCGCCGACAGCCCGGTGAAACCGGCGCCTATGACGCAGACATCGACCGTCACCTCGCCCTTGAGCGCCGCGTTGTCAGGCCTTTGCGGCGTCAGTTTTTCCCACAGACATTCTTCGCGTAACGGCATTGCCAGACTCCAACAGAAACCTAACAGATACACAATTCAAGTGTGGGAGCGGCTTGCTCGCGAAAGCGGTATGTCAGTCACCATCAATGTCGACTGACAGATTGCATTCGCGAGCAAGCCCGCTCCCACAGGGGCATTACGTTCGACTCAAGTTTTAGTCGAACGTAATGCCCTGAGCCAACGGCAACTCCAGCGAATAGTTCACGGTGTTGGTCTGACGGCGCATGTAGCCGCGCCATGCATCGGAGCCGGATTCACGACCGCCGCCCGTTTCTTTCTCACCGCCAAACGCCCCGCCGATTTCCGCGCCGCTCGGGCCGATGTTGACGTTGGCGATGCCGCAGTCACTGCCCACCGCCGACATGAACTGCTCGGCTTCACGTACGTCAGTGGTGAAGATGCACGAGGACAAGCCTTGTGGCACGGCGTTGTTCAGGCGAAGCGCTTCGGCGAAATCCTTGTAACCGACCACGTACAGAATCGGCGCGAAGGTTTCGCTGCAGACCACATCGCTCTGCTCCGGCATTTCGACGATGGCCGGCGAGACGTAATAAGCGTTAGGGAACTTGTCTTCCAGTTGACGCTTGCCGCCGAACACCCGGCCGCCTTCGCTCAAGGCCTGCTCAAGCGCGTCCTGCATGTTTTCGAAGCTGTGCTTGTCGATCAGCGGGCCGATCAGGTTGCCTTCCAGTGGGTTGCCGATACGCACTTTGGAGTACGCGGCTTTCAGGCGGGTGACGATTTCTTCTTTCACCGATTCATGCGCAATCAGGCGACGCAACGTGGTGCAACGCTGACCGGCAGTGCCGACGGCGCTGAACAGGATTGCTCGTACGGCCATGTCCAGATCGGCGCTTGGGCCGAGGATCATTGCGTTGTTGCCGCCCAGCTCCAGAATGCTGCGAGCGAAACGTGCGGCGATTTTCGGCGCCACTTCACGACCCATGCGGGTGCTGCCGGTGGCGCTGATCAGCGCGACACGCGGGTCATCGACCAAGGCTTCACCGGCATCGCGACCGCCGATGATGACTTGGCTCAGGTGCGGCGGCGCGTCGCTGAAGTTCTTCAATACACGGTCGAACAGCGCCTGGCAGGCCAGGGCGGTCAGCGGGGTTTTCTCCGACGGTTTCCAGATCACCGGGTTGCCGCAGACCAATGCCAGCGCGGTGTTCCAGGCCCAGACCGCAACCGGGAAGTTGAACGCGCTGATGACGCCAACGACGCCCAACGGGTGCCAGGTTTCGCGCATGTGGTGGCCAGGACGCTCGGAAGCAATGGTCAGACCGTACAGCTGACGGGACAAGCCGACGGCGAAATCGCAGATGTCGATCATTTCCTGAACTTCACCCAGACCTTCCTGAGTGATCTTGCCGGCTTCCCAGGACACCAGCTCGCCGAGGTCGGCCTTGTATTCGCGCAGGATGTCGCCCAGTTGACGGACCAGTTCGCCACGGCGCGGCGCCGGGACCTTGCGCCACAATTCGAATGCATGATCTGCACGACTGATGTGCTGCTCGACTTCAGCGGCGCCTTCCCAGTTCACGGCGGCGATCTGGCTGCCATCGATCGGCGAATGCACCGGCACTTTGCCGTTCTGGTACAGGGCCGGGTTCACACCAAGACGATCAAGCAATGCGGCAACCATGGGTCACTCCTCAAGCAAAAAACAGAAAACGTGCAGCCGGATTGATTCGGCTGGTGAGGCCTGTAGTTTTAGCGCTCCCGACGTTACCCAACAAACGACCTTTAAGAGAGATATCATTCCGTTTATTCATGCTGCGAATTGCTGGTAAGTAAGAAACAAGAAAAAGGACAACCAATGCTGAATAAACGCTACTTGCCGTCGATCACCGCGCTGCAGTGTTTTGAGGCCGTGACCCGACATTTGAGCTTCACCCGGGCGGCTGAAGAGCTGAACCTGACCCAGAGCGCCGTCAGCAAACAGGTCGCGCAACTCGAAGAATTGCTGCAGCACCTGCTGTTCCGCCGGGTGCGCCGACGCCTGCAAATGACCCCGGCCGGTGATTTGTACCTGGTGGAGGTACGAAAAATCCTCACGCAGGTCGAGATGTCGACCCACTACCTGCGCTCCTACGGCGGTGAAACCGAAGTCCTGCGCGTCTCGACGCCCCCGACCTTCGGCGCGCGCTGGCTAGTACCACGCTTGAAAGGCTGGCGCCTGCGCCATCCCTCGATCCATCTGGACCTGTGCAGCGAGCAGGAAGCCGACGATCTGCTGCAAGGTCGCAGCGACCTGGCGTTCTACTTTGGCCAGGGCTCACGCCCCGGCACTGAATGCCTGAAGCTGTTCGGCGAAGAGCTGGTGCCGGTCTGCGCACCGGGCAGCCTGCCGAACACGCCGTTCACCGATCCTACGCAACTCACCGACCTGGTCCTGCTGCAAAACGCCTCCCGGCCCCAGGCCTGGCACGACTGGTTCGACAGTCAGGGCTACCACACCGAACACAGCTACCACGGCCCACGTTTTGAAACCTTTTACATGTGCATCCGCGCAGCCCAGGTCGGCTGCGGTGTAGCGCTGTTGCCGCGTTTTCTGGTGGAAGAGGAATTGGCCGACGGCAAACTGGTCATACCCTGGCAGCACGCAATGCCCAGCACCGATGCCTATTACCTGGCGTATCCGGAGCATTCGGCGGAAGTGCCCAAGGTGCGGGATTTCGTGAAGTGGATGCTGGAGCAGATTGACAGTCCCACATCCACCGATTAACCCCTGTAGGAGCTGTCGAGTGAAACGAGGCTGCGATCTCTTGATCTTAAAAGCAAAATCAAAAGATCGCAGCCTCGTTTCACTCGACAGCTCCTACACAGTGACTCGTCGATACAAAAATCACTGGCAATTTCCACCACTGATATGCGCCACTAGCCCCATTCATTGAAACAGCTGCAACGTCGCTGCCACGGGCCGCGGCCAGCCTGGAGAACCCCGTTATGAGCGAGAGCGTGTTTGGCGATCGCATCGTGCAGAACCTGCTCGACACCGACTTCTACAAACTGACGATGATGCAGGCGGTGCTGCACAACTACCCGAACGTGGAAGTCGAATGGGAGTTTCGTTGCCGTAACAGTGAAGATTTGCGCCCGTACCTGGCGGAAATCCGCTTCCAGATCGAGCGCCTCGCTGAGTTGAGCCTGAGCGCCGACCAGTTGAGTTTCATGGAGCGCATCAGCTTCATGAAACCGGATTTCCTGCGCTTTCTCGGGCTGTTCCGCTTCAATCTGCGCTACGTCCACACCGGTATCGAAAACGGCGAGCTGTTCATCCGCCTGCGCGGGCCATGGCTGCACGTGATCCTGTTCGAAGTGCCGCTGCTGTCAATTGTCAGCGAAGTGCGCAACCGCTATCGCTACCGTGAGATCGTCCTGGAACAAGCGCGCGAGCAGCTCTACCGCAAGTTCGACTGGCTCACCGCCAACGCCAGCGCGGAGGAATTGTCCGAATTGCAGGTCGCCGATTTCGGCACTCGCCGTCGCTTCTCGTACCGCGTGCAGGAAGAAGTGGTGAACGTGCTCAAGCACGATTTCCCCGGTCGTTTTGTCGGCACCAGCAACGTGCACCTTTCACGTGAGCTGGACATGAAGCCGTTGGGTACCATGGCCCACGAATGGATCATGGCCCACCAACAACTCGGCCCGCGGCTGATCGACAGTCAGATTGCCGCCCTCGATTGCTGGGTCCGCGAGTACCGCGGCCTATTGGGGATAGCCCTCACCGATTGCATTACCACAGATGCCTTTCTCAGCGATTTCGACCTGTACTTCGCCAAGCTGTTTGACGGTCTGCGCCATGATTCCGGTGATCCGGTGCTCTGGGCGGAAAAAGCCATTGCCCATTACCACAAGCTCGGCATCGACCCGATGAGCAAGACACTGGTGTTCTCCGACAGCCTGACGCTGCCAAAATCCCTGGAGATTTTTCGGGCGTTGCGCGGTCGGATCAATGTCAGCTTTGGCATCGGCACCAACCTGACGTGCGATATTCCGGGTGTTGAACCGATGAGCATCGTGCTTAAAATGGCCGCCTGCAACGGCCAGCCCGTGGCAAAGATTTCCGATGAGCCTGGCAAGACTCACTGCAAAGACCCGAATTTCGTCGCCTACTTGCGACACGTTTTCAAAGTACCTGCCGCCCTTTCCAGCACATCAAGTACATCTAGCAAGGAGTGAATTCATGCAAGCCGAACAGCGTGAGATTGCTGAACAGCTCAAGGTCCAGCCGCCGTTCGCCGACCAGGCCGCCCTCGAGGCTGAAGTCACCCGGCGGATCATCTTCATCCAGGACTGCCTGGTCAATTCCGGGCTGAAGACCCTGGTACTCGGCATCAGCGGTGGCGTCGATTCCCTGACCGCCGGCCTGCTGGCCCAGCGTGCCATGCGCGAACTGCGCACCCGCACAGGCGACAACAGCTACAAGTTCATCGCCGTGCGCCTGCCGTACGAAACCCAGTTCGACGAACACGATGCCCAGGCTTCGGTGGACTTCATCGCCCCGGACGAGCGCCACACCGTGAACATCGGCCCAGCGGTCAAATCCCTGGCCAGTGAAGTCGCAGCCTTCGAAGGCAAGCACGCGGTCTCGGTGGATTTCGTGCTGGGCAACACCAAGGCGCGGATGCGCATGGTCGCCCAATACACCATCGCCGGCGCGGCCCACGGCCTGGTGATCGGCACCGACCACGCAGCGGAAGCGGTGATGGGTTTCTTCACCAAGTTCGGTGATGGCGCGTGCGATCTGGCGCCACTGAGCGGCCTGGTGAAAAACCAGGTCCGGAATATCGCCCGCAGCTTCGGCGCGCCGGAGTCGCTGGTGGAAAAAATCCCCACGGCCGACCTTGAAGACCTGTCGCCCGGCAAACCGGACGAAGCGTCCCACGGCGTGACCTATGCCGAGATCGACGCGTTTTTGCATGGCGAGCCGGTGCGTGAGGAAGCGTTCAAGATCATTTGTGACACGTATAAAAAGACTCATCACAAGCGAGTAATGCCGTTCGCACCTTGATGTGTGAATAAAAAAAGCCCGCTGAAGGCGTTGATCCTCAGCGGGCTTTTCTTTGCCTCAAGCATTTATTGATGCTGAAGGCCCATTCGCGAGCAAGCCCGCTCCCACATTGGATCCGAGGAATTCACAAATCCAATGTGGGAGCGGGCTTGCTCGCGAAGAACGATAACGCGGTGGTCCGACTTACTTCAGGGTAACTGTGCCTTTCATCATCGAGATGTGGCCTGGGAACGAGCAGAAGAAGCCGTAACTTTCGCCAGCAGCCAGTTTCGAAACATCGAAAGTCACCGAATCCGTCTCGCCAGCACCAATGATTTTGGTGTGGGCGATGATGCGGGCATCATCTGCTTTCAGGTAGTTCTTCTCGATACCTGCGCTCAGGCCGTCGGTGGCGATCGGTTGCATGTCAGCTGTTTTACTCAGCACCCAGTTATGGCCCATGACATTTTTCGGCAAGCTGCCGGAGTGTTTCAGCTCCACGGTGAACGTCTTGCAGCTCTTGTCGATGCTGATTTCCTTGGTATCGAAGGACATTTGATCAGTCGAGTCGACAGTGACCTTGCATTCGGCAGCCATCAATTGGCTGCTGGCCAGTGTCAGCAGGGATACCGCAACAAGTTTGGCAAACATGGTGAATCTCCAAGGCAGGGTTAACAAAAGTGCGAATGGACAGAAGACTGCCTGAAAACTTCGCAAGTTCCTATGACCTGAATCAAAAATTGTATACAACTTTCGGGCTATGACACCTATCGAAACAATCTACCAGCCAGACGTCTGGGGCGGCCCTATCATCAGGTCGTCCTCACTCATCTGGAGCGTCAGTCATGTCGATCAAAAGCCTGTTGTGCAGTTTGCTCGCCGCCTACGCCTGTGGCGCCAGCGGAACCTGTGAAACATCTGAATGCGAAGTGTAGACCTTGGAACGCCGCGTACCTGCCTTTACTCTGTGGCCATCCTGACCATGGAGTAAGGCATGTCTTTAGCGTCCGTTTGTGTATTTTGCGGTGCCAGCACTGGCACCAACCCGGCTTATCGTGAAGCGGCTGTCGCCTTGGGGCGAGCATTGGCCGAGCGTAAGCTGACTCTGGTCTATGGCGGCGGCGCCGTCGGGCTGATGGGAATCGTCGCCGATGCTGCGCTGGCGGCCGGCGGTGAAGTGATCGGGATCATCCCGCAAAGCCTCAAAGACAAGGAAATCGGTCACAGCGGCCTGACTCGTCTGGAAGTGGTCGACGGCATGCATGCGCGCAAGGCGCGGATGGCCGAGCTCAGTGACGCCTTTATCGCCCTGCCCGGCGGCCTGGGCACGCTGGAAGAACTGTTCGAAGTCTGGACCTGGGGCCAGCTCGGCTACCACGGAAAACCGCTGGGGCTGCTGGAAGTGAACGGTTTCTACAGCAAATTGACGTCTTTTCTCGATCATATCGTCGGCGAAGGCTTCGTTCGTGAACCGCACCGTGACATGCTGCAAGTGAGCGAATCGCCGCAAACCCTGCTCGATGCACTGGACGCCTGGCAGCCGACAGTGGTGCCAAAGTGGCTCGAGCAAAAACCCAGCTAACGGCTGGGCATCGATACAGGGCAGAATACGCGCCGCTCAACCTCACCTTCGACCCCAGAGGATCGCCCATGGCTAAACCCAATTATTCCTTCGCCAAACGTCAGAGAGACTTGGCCAAGGAGCAGAAGAAAGAGGAAAAGCTTCAGCGCAAGAAAGCTACAGCTGAAGAAGAAGCCGCCGCACTGAACCCGGATGCAGAAGGTGAAGTGGCCGCAGAAGATGCTGTTGAAGCACCGAAAGATCAGGCGCCCGACGCCTGAGACCCTCAGGGCCCGATGATCTGATCAGGCCCACCGGATCTGTGTCCAGGGTCAGCAACGATGTTGCTGACCCTCACAGGCCAATCTGAAACACCCTTCCCGAATTTATGCACATTGGATCATTTGTTATTCCAATGGCATCACGGTGACTCTAACCTCGGGATCATGACTGCCGCCCCCAAGAATCACCCCACGCAACGGCGAGACATCGGAAAAATCCCGGCCCCAGGCCAAGGTGATGTGTTCCAGCGCCGGCTGCACGTTGTTGGTCGGGTCGAAATCCACCCAACCAAGCACCGGGCAAAACACTGAAACCCAGGCATGGGACGCATCGGCGCCGATCAGTCGCGGCTGGCCCGGTGGTGGCTGGGTCAGCAGGTAGCCACTGATGTACCGCGCCGCCAACCCACGGGAGCGTACGCAGGCGAGCATCAGGTGAGCGAAGTCCTGACAAACACCTCGTCGGCGCTCCAGCACTTCTACCAGCGGCGTCGCCACTTGGGTCGCTTCAGCGTCGAAAGTGAATTCACTGAAGATCTTCTCCATCAGCGCCTGTACACCCAACAGCAGCGGCCGACCCGACGGAAAACAGCTTTCGGAAAACTCGACGAAGTTGCGCTTCAAATGCACGTAGGGCGATTCGAACCGGTAACGACACGCCTCCAACAATTCGGGGGAAAGCGGCTGACTGCTGTAGGTCAGCGCGTTGCGGGTTTCTTCCCACGCGGGGCATTGATTGAAATCCAGCGCAGGCCGGGCCAGCACTTCGACGGTGAGCCGGGCATTGACCAGCAATTCATCGTGGGGCCGCTCGAACGCCAGCCGAGTCAGCGGATTACCGAACACATCCAGTTCATCGCGGCGGGTCGTCGGGGCGGGACTGATCTGCAGTTGCTGCTCGGTGCATCGCTGCCAGGCACACGCCCGCGGCCACAGGTGCGCGAGCTGCTGGGCCAGAGAGACTGGACTGTCGTAGTGATAATGGGTGTCGTGGAGAATCTGGTAATGGGCGCTCATCAGACGGACACCGTGCGTTGGCTGACGTCATCGACGTGAGCGAAATGTCGCAAGGCCAGACGATCCGACACTTGCCCGCTGGCGTCGGCGATCTCTTGCAGCAGGTCAGCCAGCCCCTCAATGGCCGCCCGAACGCTGGCTTCGCCGAACAGCGAATTCTCCAGGCATCCCAGATCGAACTGCGCCAAGCGTTCCACCAACTGCGGTAACCCTGCTTCGCGAGGTACGCCGAAGTCGTCATTCAAGCGTTTCAAGGTACGCGTCACCAGTTTCAACTGAAACAGCACGGCATGGGGGTTCTGCTCGTCGAGCAGCAACAGGTCGAGCACCGGGATCAGTTGCGCCACCGCCAGGTATCGCGAACGGTAAGTGATGCTGCTGTTGCCCAGCTCCAGCAGCCACTCCAGTCCCGCCTGATCGAAAGCACCGGCACCGCGCAGAAATGCTGCCAGGCTGGCGCTGAGAAATTGCAGACGTTCGATCCGGCGGCCGATCATCAGGAAGCGCCAGCCTTCGTCCCGGGTCATGTCGTCGAGGGCGAAACCGGATAATGCCGCCAGGGACATCACCAGACGGTTGAGGAAATCCAGCAATTCGCCGAAATCCGGCTCTTCGGCTTCCAGCTCCATGGCTTCACGCTGGAGCTCCACCAGCGCTTGCCAGTTTTCCCGCGAGAGCTTGCCACGCACCTGCGAGGCCGCCCACTGCAAACGTTGCAGGTTGGAGCGCAGGCTGAACGACCAGTCATCGCCGAGCAATGCCGCCATTAAACGCTCCGGCAACTCGCCTTCATCGGGCAACAACATCAACCGTTCACCCAGATCGACCGCCGCCTCCAGGGCTTGCGGGTCATCGCCATCGACATAACGCGCCAGCATGATCCGCAGCAGCCGCGCGCTGTCATCACAGCGTTCGCAATAACGGCCGAACCAGAACAGGTTTTCCACCACCCGCGACGGCAGATACGGATCGCGTCTTACCAGGTCGTGCACACCGATCTTACGCTGGGTTTTCCATTGCTCACCGCTCGGCGGGCGATCGCCCAACACCCAAGTGTCTTTGCTCGCGCCACCGCGCTGCATCGACACCACTTCGGCGTCAGCCTCGGCGGCAACGCGAGTGAGGCCGCCGGGCAGGACCCGATAGCCCTCACGACTGGCCACTGCGTACACGCGCATGCCGATGGCCCGAGGTTGCAGATGACCGTCTTCAGCCTGCCAGATCGGGGCTTGAGAGAGCTGAGCCAATTCTTGCGCAACATAGGCATAAGGCCGGGCCTGCATGCGCTCTGCCAGTGCCTGACGCTGTTTTTCACTCAAATCGCGCCCAAATACTGGCGTGAAGCTCTGTGACGGGAACGCCGGTTTGATCAACAACTCCGGCAATTTTTCCAGGGCCTGAGCCAGGACCGGTGCTTCACCGCACCACCAGGTCGCGATGGAGGGCAGGATCAATTCTTCGCCGAACAGGAATTGATTGATCTTCGGCAGGAATCCCAACAACCCCGGCGACTCCAGCACGCCGCTGCCGAGGGCGTTGGCTACCAACACTCGCCCTCGGCGTACCGCTTCCAGCAATCCCGGCACGCCAAGGGCCGAGTCAGTGCGCAGCTCCAGCGGGTCGCAGAAGTCATCGTCGAGCCGCCGCATGATCGCGTGGACCCGACGCAGTCCGCTCAAGGTTTTCAGGTAAACCGTGGCATCCCGGACGGTCAGGTCGCCGCCCTCTACCAGCGGATAGCCGAGCTGGCGAGCCAGATAGAGGTGTTCAAAATAGCTTTCGTTGAAACGTCCCGGTGTCAGCAGCACGATCAGTGGCGCGTCGTCATCACTCGGCGCCTGACGGGCCAGGGTTTCCTGAAGCGTGCGGAAGAACCCGGCCAGGTGCTGCACTTTCAAATCGCGGTACAACTCGGGAAAGGCCCGGGACACGATGGTGCGGTTTTCCAGCGCATAACCGGCGCCGGACGGTGCTTGCGTCCGGTCCGCCGTCACCCACCAGCGACCGTCAGGCGTGCGTGCCAGATCCACCGCATACAGATGCAGAAAAGCCCCATCAGGTGGCGTGATGCCCTGACAGGGCCAGAGGAAGTTGTTGTGACCGAAGACCAGTTCAGCAGGCAGCAGACCCTCGGCGATCAAGCGTTGCGGTCCGTATAGATCTGCCAGCACAGCATTGAGCAAGCGTGCCCGCTGAGCGATCCCGGCCGATAACTGCTGCCATTCATCAGCCGCAATCACGTGAGGTAGCAGATCGAGTTCCCACGGCCGATCGGCACCCTTAGGGTCGGCGTAGACGTTGTAAGTCACGCCGTTTTCCTGGATCTGCCGGGTCAGCAGCGCCTGACGCTGCACCAATTGCGTTGGTGTGCTGCGTTGCAATTGGTCGAACAACCGACGCCAATGCGGGCGCACAGCGCCGCTGTCGTCGAGCAGTTCATGATAAGTGCCCGCCGTCAGCGGGTAGCGGTCAAGCAGGTCAGGCATGGAAAGCTCGGCAGACAGCAAAGAACGGTCAGACTAACGCAGGCTCATGACGCTCGGATATACGAAAAGTCCGAGCGTCGCGTACGGTTTAGAAACGTCGTAAATCGAGAGTCATCGGCAGCTCGTCGTTAATTTCCATATTGGGTATAGGAAGTTTCCCCGGCGTATGTCCGATGCGGAAGAAACGCGCCATCCGCCGGCTCTCCGCCTCATTGGCGTTCACCGGCAAGCTGTCGTAGTTGCGCCCGCCCGGATGGGCGACGTGGTACTGACAGCCACCCAGCGAACGCTGCATCCAGGTGTCGAGCAAGTCGAACACCAATGGCGCGTGGACCGGGATGGTCGGCTGCAGGCAGTTGGCCGGTTGCCAGGCGCGGAAACGCACGCCGGCCACAAATTCGCCGACCCGCCCGGTGGGTTGCAATGGCACCGGGATGCCATTGCAGGTCAGAAGATAACGCTGCGGCGGCAGGCCCGTGAGCTTGACCTGCAAACGCTCCAGCGACGAATCCACATAACGCACTGTGCCGCCGACTGCGCCCTCCTCGCCCAGCACATGCCAGGGCTCCAGCGCTTGACGCAATTCCAGCTCGATCCCACTCACCGCGTAATCACCGACCTTGGGAAAACGGAACTCCAGATGCGCCGCGAACCACTCCGCACGCACGGGATAACCGGCGGCATTGAGGTCGACGATGACGTCGGCGAAGTCTTGCTCGATAAAGTGCGGCAACAGGAAACGATCGTGCAGTTCTGTGCCCCAGCGCGCCAGTTTCGGCGGCGCATAAGGCTCGCGCCAGAACCGAGCCACCAACGCCCGCAGCAACAACTGTTGCGCCAGGCTCATGCGCGCATGGGGCGGCATTTCAAAGGCGCGCAATTCGAGCAATCCAAGGCGACCGGTAGCTCCGTCCGGCGAATACAGTTTGTCGATGCAAAATTCGGCACGATGGGTGTTGCCGGTCACGTCGATCAGCAGGTTGCGCAGCAGCCGATCCACCAGCCACGGCGCGCACTCCTCGCCCGGCTCAGGCATCTGGGCGAAGGCGATTTCCAGTTCATACAACGCATCATTACGCGCTTCATCAACCCGTGGCGCCTGAGACGTCGGGCCGATGAACAATCCGGAAAACAGGTAGGACAAGGACGGGTGGTTATGCCAGTAGCTGATCAGGCTGCGCAGCAAATCCGGACGGCGTAGAAACGGAGAGTCAGCCGGTGTCGCGCCACCCAGTACGAAATGGTTACCACCGCCGGTGCCGGTGTGCCGGCCGTCGATCATGAATTTCTCGGTGGTCAGTCGGGTCTGGCGTGCCTCTTCGTAAAGAAACTCAGTGCGTTCGACCAGTTCATCCCACGTGGCTGACGGCTGCACGTTGACCTCGATCACGCCCGGATCGGGCGTGATGCGGAAGTTGCTCAGCCGCGGATCGCTCGGCGGTTCATAGCCTTCCAGCAACACCGGGCAATGCAATTCCTCGGCGGTGGCTTCGATGGCGCTGACCAGTTCCAGGTAATCCTCGACCCGTTCCAGCGGCGGCATGAACAGGTACAACCGCCCTTCTCGCGCTTCGGCACAGAACGCCGTGCGGGTCAGCCAGTCGGCGGATTCGTCGATCTTTGGCGTGCGTTCATCAGCAACCGCAGGCTCGCCTTGGCTCTGAAGTTGTGCCGTGTCGGGCAGTGCCGGGAAATCCTGATTCGGGTCCACAGGATGAATGAACGGGTACTCCGCCGCTTTCACCCAAGGCTGCGAGCCGAGCGGCAAGCGATAGCCCAGCGGCGAATCCCCCGGCACCAATCGACAATGCTCATCGCGCAGATACCAGCGGCCGCTTTGCCACTGATCACCCTTGGCGGTGCGCGCCAGCGGCAGTACCTGACCGATGACTTTGTCCAGACCCTGGCTGAAGACTTTGCGCAGACGTGCACGCTCCAACGGCTCTTCAAGACGTGAGTCTTCGGCGCTGACGTTCTGCGGCAAAGTGCCTTCGCGCCAGAGGTAATAGAAATTGTCTTCGTAGGCCGGAAACACAAAACGTGTCGGAATTTTCAGGCGTTCGGCGACACTCGCCAGAAAACGCCCGGCCAATTCGCCATTGGCACCGTAGTCTTCCTGCTCATCGGCAATCAGCGCGCTGTTGTGCCAGATCGGTACATCGTCGCGGCGCCAGTAGCAGTTCAGCGACCAGCGCGGCAATTGCTCGCCGGGGTACCACTTGCCCTGGCCGAAATGCACCAGGCCCTGGGGGGCGTAGTGCTTGCGCATGCGCTGGAACAGTTCGGCGGACAGACGCCGCTTGTCTGGCCCCAGTGCCGCAGTGTTCCACTCGGCGCCGTCTGGATCGTCGATGGAAACAAACGTCGGTTCGCCGCCCATGGTCAGGCGTACATCACCCTCCAACAGGTCGGCATCGATCTGCCGTCCCAACGCCTGGATCGCCAGCCATTGCTCTTCGGTGTAGGGCTTCGTTACCCGTGGTGCTTCCCAAATCCGTTCCACGGACATCTCGTGGGTGAATTCGCACTCGCACGGTTCAACCAAGCCACTGATCGGTGCCGCAGAGCCCGGATCGGGGCTACAGGCCAACGGAATGTGTCCTTCACCGGCAAAAAGCCCTGACGTCGCGTCCAGGCCGATCCAGCCAGCGCCGGGCAAATAGACCTCGCACCAGGCGTGCAGGTCGGTGAAGTCCACGTCAGTGCCCGACGGACCGTCGAGGCTTTTGACGTCGGCGGTCAATTGAATCAGGTAGCCGGAAACGAAACGCGCCGCCAGACCGAGGTTGCGCAACAGTTGCACCAGCAACCACGCAGAATCGCGGCAGGAACCGGAGGCATGTTCGAGGGTATGTTCGGGCGTTTGCACGCCCGGCTCCATGCGAATCAAGTAGCCAATGTCTTCACTCAGGCGCTGATTGAGTGCGACGAGGAAGTCGACGCTAGGCAGTGGCGTGCGGTCGATGCCATCCAGATACGCCTTGAATTTCGGCGTCAGGGGCAAGGTTTCCAGGTACGGTGCCAGTTCCTTGCGCTCATCCGCGGCGTAGGCGAACGGGATCTTTTCCGCGTAGGGCTCAAGGAAGAAGTCGAACGGATTGAAGACCGCCATCTCCGCCAGCAGATCGACTTCGATCCGTAGCTCATCGGTTTTTTCCGGGAACACCAACCGCGCCAGGTAATTGCCCTGGGGATCCTGCTGCCAGTTGATGAAGTGCTGCTCCGGCGAGACTTTCAGCGCATAGGACAGTATCCGCGTGCGACTGTGGGCGGCCGGGCGCAGGCGAACGATCTGCGGACCGAGCTCGACGGCGCGGTCGTAGCGGTAATGCGTGACGTGGTGCAATGCGACATGAATCGACACGGCGTGCCTCCTGCGAGCCTTAAGCGTTATCGAAAGCGCGCAAGACTTATGCCATCCAGCAGCGCTGGCGCTTTCTCCGGTTGCTTGAGGCAGTACAGCACCAAAATCGGGCGATGCGGGAATTTGGTTTGGGGGAGTTGCACGGAAATGTTGCGGAGGGAGGGCTGGGGTCGGGTTTTGTGTACGGCTTGAGATCCAACCCTCACCCTAGCCCTCTCCCGGAGGGAGAGGGAACTGACCGAGGTGTTTGGCCTAGATGCTGCAACCGGAAAGTCCCGCGTCTAACTCAGGTTTTGAAAGGCTTGGAGATCAGCTCCCATTCCCCTTCTCCCCCGTGGGGAGAGGGATGGGCGGGCGGCGTTCCGATGAGGGGTGGATCCCACAGATACAACACAATCTCCAGACAGCCACAACGCAAAACGCCAACCCGAAGGTTGGCGTTCTGTTCAGCTCAAGCGAGGCTTAGCGCGGCACTACCGGCTTACGCGCAGGCTTGGGCCCTTTGCCTTTGGCCGCGTCCTTGCGATCCTTGGCCGCCTGCTGGTTGCGGGCGAACGCCGCTGCCTTGGCCTGTTCACGCTTGTCCCACGGATTGCCGCCATCACTGGCGCGCGGTGGCAAGCCCGTGTGCTGGGTCAGGATCTTGGTGGTCTTTTCCCCTGCCACTTTATGGCTGCCGGCCGGTGTCGAGTTCTTGCGACGGGCGCTCTGGTAGCTGTCGGTCGCCGGCTGGTGCAGCGGGATCAACTGATTTTTGCCCGGCCCGATCAGGTCGGCGCGGCCCATGCGGGTCAGCGCTTCACGCAGCATCGGCCAGCCTTTCGGATCGTGATAACGCAAGAACGCCTTGTGCAGACGACGCTGCTCTTCGCTCTTGACGATAGTCACGGCGTCGCTCTTGTAAGTGACCTTGCGCAGCGGGTTCTTGCCCGAGTGGTACATCGCGGTGGCGGTGGCCATCGGTGACGGGTAGAACGCTTGCACCTGGTCGGCACGGAAGCCGTTGCCCTTGAGCCACAGGGCCAGGTTCATCATGTCTTCGTCGGTGGTGCCCGGGTGAGCGGCGATGAAGTACGGAATCAGGTACTGCTCTTTCCCGGCTTCCTTGGAGTACTTCTCGAACATGCGCTTGAACTTGTCATAGCTGCCGATGCCCGGTTTCATCATCTGATTGAGCGGACCTTCCTCGGTGTGTTCCGGGGCGATCTTCAGGTAACCACCAACGTGGTGGGTCACCAGCTCTTTGACGTATTCCGGCGACTCGACCGCGAGGTCGTAGCGCAGACCGGACGCGATCAGGATCTTCTTCACACCCGGCAACGCACGGGCGCTGCGATACAGCTGGATCAGCGACGAGTGATCGGTGTTCAGGTTCGGGCAAATGCCCGGGAACACGCACGAAGGCTTACGGCACGCGGATTCGATTTCCGGGGTCTTGCAGGCGATGCGGTACATGTTCGCGGTCGGACCGCCGAGGTCGGAAATGACGCCGGTGAAGCCTGGGACCTTGTCACGGATCTCTTCGATTTCGCGAATGATCGACTCTTCGGAACGGTTCTGGATGATCCGGCCTTCGTGCTCGGTGATCGAGCAGAAGGTGCAGCCGCCGAAGCAGCCACGCATGATGTTCACCGAGAAGCGGATCATGTCGTAGGCAGGGATCTTTTCCTTGCCGTACGCCGGGTGCGGAATGCGCGCATAGGGCATGCCGAACACGTAGTCCATTTCTTCGGTGGTCATCGGAATCGGAGGCGGGTTGAACCAGACATCGACTTCGCCGTGCTTCTGCACCAGCGCACGGGCGTTGCCCGGGTTGGTTTCCAGGTGCAGCACGCGGTTGGCGTGCGCATAAAGAACCGCGTCACCACGGACCTTTTCAACCGACGGCAGACGGATTACGGTTTTGTCGCGAGTCATTTTCGGACTGGCCAGAATCTGCACGACCTTGGCTTCGCTCGGATCTTCAACCGGACCCTTTTCCTGCTCGATGGCGCAGGCCTGGGTGTCCTGGGTGTTTACGTACGGGTTGATGATCTTGTCGATCTTGCCCGGACGGTCGATACGCGTGGAATCGACTTCGTACCAGTCTTTCGGCGTGTCGCGACGGATGAACGCGGTGCCGCGCACATCGGTGATGTCTTCGATCTTGTGACCGTAGGACAGACGCTGGGCGACTTCGACGATCGCACGCTCGGCATTGCCATAGAGCAGGATGTCGGCGCAGGCGTCGATCAGGATCGAGTTGCGAACCCGGTCCTGCCAGTAATCGTAGTGGGCGATGCGACGCAGGGAAGCTTCAATACCACCGAGAACGATCGGCACGTTCTTGTAGGCTTCCTTGCAGCGCTGACTGTAAACCAGGCTCGCGCGGTCCGGACGTTTGCCCGCCATGCCGCCGGGAGTGTAGGCGTCATCGGAGCGGATTTTTTTATCGGCGGTGTAGCGGTTGATCATCGAGTCCATGTTGCCGGCCGCGACGCCGAAGAACAGGTTCGGCTCGCCGAGCTTCATGAAGTCGTCTTTAGACTGCCAGTCTGGTTGCGCAATGATCCCGACGCGAAAGCCTTGCGACTCCAGCAGCCGGCCGATGATTGCCATGCCGAACGACGGATGGTCAACGTACGCATCACCGGTGACGATGATGATGTCGCATGAATCCCAGCCAAGCTGATCCATCTCCTCCCTGCTCATCGGCAGGAATGGCGCTGGACCGAAGCATTCGGCCCAGTACTTGGGATAGTCAAATAACGGCTTGGCTGTTTGCATGACGATGACCGGTGTTGAGATGAAAAATCGCGGGCGCGGAATATAGCACAAAAAATAACCAATTCCGACGGCTATGGTCGGAAATTGAAACCCTCGGCAACTTACTCGTCGTCGAAGTTGTAGCTGCCCGGCGCCAGGTTTTCGAAGCGGGTGTACTTACCGATGAACGCCAGTCGTGACGTACCGATCGGGCCGTTCCGCTGCTTGCCGATGATGATCTCGGCGATGCCTTTGTGCTCGGTTTCCGGGTGATACACCTCGTCCCGGTACACGAACATGATCACGTCGGCATCCTGCTCGATCGCTCCGGATTCCCGGAGGTCGGAGTTGATCGGGCGTTTGTTCGGTCGCTGCTCCAGGGAGCGGTTGAGCTGGGACAATGCCACCACCGGGCAGTTGAATTCCTTGGCCAGGGCCTTCAAGGAACGGGAGATTTCAGAAATCTCGTTGGTCCGGTTGTCGCCACCCGAACCCGGAATCTGCATCAGCTGCAGGTAGTCGATCATGATCAGGGCGACATCGCCGTGCTCACGCACCAGACGTCGGGTCCGCGCACGCATCTCCGAGGGGCTGATACCGGCCGTATCGTCAATGAACAGCTTGCGATCGTTAAGCAAGTTGACCGCCGATGTCAGGCGCGGCCAATCGTCGTCTTCCAAGCGACCGGCACGGACCTTGGTCTGGTCGATACGGCCAAGGGACGACAACATACGCATGATCAGCGATTCGCCTGGCATCTCCAGCGAGTAAACCAATACGCATTTGTCGCTGCGCAACACGGCGTTTTCCACCAGGTTCATCGCAAAGGTGGTTTTACCCATGGATGGACGGCCGGCGACGATGATCAGGTCGGACGGTTGCAGGCCGCTGGTCATACCATCGAGATCGGTGTAACCGGTGGACAGGCCGGTAATGGCGTTGTCAGTGTTGAACAAGGTGTCGATGCGGTCGATGGCCTTGGTCAGCAGGTCGTTCACGCTCACCGGGCCGCCGGTTTTTGGCCGGGCCTCGGCGATCTGGAAGATCTGCCGTTCGGCTTCGTCGAGGATCTCTTCTGCGGAGCGACCTTCCGGATTGAAGGCGCTGTCAGCGATTTCGGTGGCGATGCCGATCAACTGCCGCAACGTCGCCCGCGCACGAACGATCTGCGCATAAGCCTTGATGTTGGCGACAGACGGCGTGTTTTTTGCCAGTTCGCCAAGGTATCCGAGGCCGCCGACTTGCGAGGTCTGACCTTCCTTGTCCAATTGCTCGGCAAGGGTCACGACGTCGATCGGCGAGTTCTGGTCGGCGAGCTTGGCGATCGCACGGAAGATCAGGCGGTGGTCATGTCGATAGAAATCGCCGTCCGACACCTGATCAAGCACGCGTTCCCAGGCGTTGTTGTCCAGCATCAAACCACCGAGCACGGCCTGTTCGGCCTCGATGGAATGCGGCGGCACCTTCAGGGCAGCGGTTTGCAGATCGTATTGCTCGGGAGCGGAGATATCGTTCATGGCCACTTGAATTGAGTGTGTGAAAATCAGGAACTGCAGAAAGACAAAGGGCACGACCTGTAAACAGGATCGTGCCCGATGTTACCGGCAAGCACCCGAGGGTGCCAGCCGACAAGTGCTGCTTAAGCTGCTACCACGACAACGCGTACGGTGGCTTCAACTTCGGCGTGCAGGTGCACGGCTACGTCGAATTCGCCTACGTTGCGGATAGTGCCGTTCGGCAGACGAACTTCGCTTTTTGCAACTTCAACGCCAGAGGCGGTCAGTGCATCAGCGATGTCGTGAGTACCGATCGAACCGAACAGCTTGCCTTCGTCGCCAGCGGTGGCAGTGATAGTCACTTCCAGCTCAGCCAGTTGGGCGGCACGGCTTTCAGCCGAAATTTTACGATCTGCTGCGGCTTTTTCCAGCTCAGCGCGACGCTCTTCGAACGCAGCCAGGTTGGCAGCGGTCGCAGCGGTAGCTTTGCCGTAAGGCAGCAGGTAGTTACGACCGTAACCAGCCTTAACGTTCACTTTGTCACCCAGGTTGCCCAGGTTGGTGACTTTTTCCAGAAGGATCAGTTGCATGTGAAAATCCTCTTAACTTTTAACCTTCACCGTTCGCGCTATCGACGTCTTTCGGCGTCGAACGACCGCGAAAATCAATCAGGCTGTCGACGATGGCCAAGACCACCAGCAACGGATAGATCAGCTGCATGAACAGCAACAGCGTGACGTACAACCCCACCAGCCAGAACCTGGCCAGTCGCTTTTGCGCCACCAGCCCGTGAATCAGGGCCAGCCCGGCGAACACCAGCGGTACACTGCACAACGGCGTCAACATGGCCATCTGCGGACCGATGTTCGGCCCCAGAAGCATGCACGCCAGCAGCAACATCGCCGGCAAAAGCGGGAATCGGATGGCGCGAAACTCGCGACCAAAACCACCCGGGTTGTACAACAACGCCTGCCAGTAGCGCCCGACAAGCAGGCTCAGCACACTGACGATTTGCAACAAGGCCGCAATCAGGCCGGTCAGGACCGGTGCGATCAGGGACGCAAAATGCGCTTGCTCGTCTACCGACAACTTCTGGTAGACATCACCGAGTAGCGACGGCATGACTTTTATCAAAGCCTGCGCCAGCATCTCGATTTGGGGACCAAAAATCGTCCCCAGCACCACTGAAAACACCACTCCCATCGCTATGCTGACCAGCAGCACGCGGTTCCAGGACTCGCTTGCGCGCAAAACCAACGCAAGGCTCCAAGATCCCAGCAGCACCAGAAGTGCCCGTGGGTCATCGGAGTAAAGCCACCAGATCAACGCCGGCAGCAGTCCCAGAGCAAGAACGCCCAGGGCGTCCTTCAATCCGCGCCGCAGGAGCACAAGGCAACCAGCGGCAGCACCCAACCAATACAACAACGGCAATGTTGCGCATCCAGCCACTACGAGAGTGGCCTGCATACGGCCGCGCATGATGAACTCAGCTATGGCACGCATGCTTTCAATCCTTTGCTACGTGTCGACTGCCCGGTCTCAGCGGCCGTGGCTGTCGGTGTAGGCCAGCAGGGCCAGGAAGCGGGCGCGCTTGATAGCGGTGGCCAGCTGACGCTGATAACGTGCTTTGGTACCGGTGATGCGGCTTGGAACGATTTTGCCGGTCTCGGATACATAAGCTTTCAGAGTGTTGAGATCTTTGTAATCGATCTCTTTCACGTCTTCAGCGGTGAAGCGGCAGAATTTACGACGACGGAAGAAACGTGCCATTTGATAGGCTCCTTAAAAGGTCCGTGGATTACTCGTCAGCGTTATCGCTGTTGTCGCTGTCATCACTATCAGCGCTTTCAGCGCCTTCGTGCTCAGGACGGTCGCGACGCTCACGGCGCTCACTGCGGTTTTCTTCAGCCTTGAGCATCTCGGATTGGCCGGTAACGGCTTCTTCGCGACGGATGACCAGGTTACGGATCACTGCATCGTTGTAGCGGAAGTTGTCTTCCAGCTCGGCCAGGGCCTTGCCAGTGCACTCAACGTTCAGCATCACGTAGTGAGCCTTGTGAACATTGTTGATTGCGTAGGCCAGTTGACGACGGCCCCAATCTTCCAGACGGTGGATTTTGCCGCCGTCTTCTTCGATCAGCTTGGTGTAACGCTCTACCATGCCGCCGACTTGCTCGCTTTGATCCGGGTGGACCAAAAAGATGATTTCGTAATGACGCATGAATGCTCCTTACGGGTTGTAGCCTGCCGCTCAAAAGCGGTCAGACAAGGAGTGAATGACACTTATGGACTTGCTTGCGATAGACACATGCGTGCCTGCCGTCACAGCAAGGGGCGCAATTGTAGAGAAGGGACAGAAGAGGTGCAAGGCAATTGGTGATTATTTGAACAGTTCGTTCGCACCACCGATCTTTGCCCTGACACAGAACCAATGTGGGAGCGGGCTTGCTCGCGAATGCGGTACATCAGTCAACATTGATGTCGACTGACACTCCCTCTTCGCGAGCAAGCCCGCTCCCACATTTGGATCGCGTGCGACTTAAGACTTTTTGGTAGACGCCGCAGCCTTGACACTGCGCTGGCGCAGGGCCTCGAACAGGCACACGCCGGTCGCCACGGATACGTTGAGACTGCTGACACTGCCGGCCATCGGCAGGCGCACCAGGTAATCGCAAAGATCGCGAGTCAGGCGACGCATGCCGCTGCCTTCCGCGCCCATGATCAGGATGGTCGGGCCAGTCATGTCTTGTTGATACAGACTCTGCTCGGCCTCGCCCGCCGTACCGACAACCCACAAGCCGCGCTGCTTGAGTTTTTCCAGGGTGCGCGCCAGGTTGGTCACGGCGACCAACGGAATCACTTCCGCCGCACCGCAGGCAACTTTACGTACCGTTGGGGTCAGCGTGGCTGACTTGTCCTTCGGCACGATCACCGCCAGTGCGCCCGCCGCATCAGCCGAACGCAGGCAAGCGCCGAGGTTGTGCGGATCGGTCACGCCGTCGAGTACCAGCAACAGCGGCGCGCCTTCGGTGCGATCGAGCAGCTCGTCGAGCATCGCCTCGCCCCAGACCTGGCTCGGACTCACGTCCGCCACCACGCCCTGGTGCACGCCATCAACCCAGGCATCCAGCTCACGGCGCTCGGCGTTGCCGACGGCCACGCGATTTTCGTTCGCCAACTCGATCAGCGTCTGAACCCGCGGATCACTGCGGCCTTCGGCCAGCCAGATCTGCTTGACGCGTTTTGGGTGGTGACGCAGTAACGCTTCTACAGCGTGCACGCCGTAGATCTTTTCCAACTGACTCATGACTTGGCCTTCGGTTTACGCGCCCCGCCGCTTTTGGCGGCTGGAGCAGAACCCGCTTTTGGCGGGCCTTTACGGTGCTTGCTCGGTTTGGCTGGCTTGCCGCCGGGAGCCTTGTCAGGCGCCGACCGTCCGGTCTTTCCCCCAGACGCCGCTTTACCGCCGCTTTTCGCTTCAGACAGCAACGCCTGCTTCATTTCGCGGCTTTTGCGCAATTCAGCATTTTTCGCCGCGGCATCGCTCGGGCGATAGGCTTCTACGGCTTTTTCCTTGGCAGGACGACGACCGGTTTTCGCCGGGGCCGGCTCTGCAGCCGTTTTGGTAGCAGGTGCAGTGGTTTCAGTCCCGCGCTTCTTGCGGCCAATCGGCGCGCTGATGGTTTTTTCAGCCATCTCGAAGTCGATCTTGCGCTCGTCGAGGTCGACGCGCATGACGCGCACTTCAACGGTATCGCCAAGGCGGAAGCTGCGCCCGGTACGTTCACCGGCCAGGCGGTGGTGCACAGGATCGAAGTGGTAGTAATCGCCCGGCAGCGCGGTGACGTGCACCAGGCCTTCGACGTAGATATCGGTCAGCTCGACGAACAGACCAAAACCGGTCACGGCAGTGATCACACCAGGGAACGACTCGCCCACACGGTCTTTCATGAACTCGCACTTGAGCCAGTTCACGACATCGCGGGTCGCTTCGTCGGCACGGCGCTCGCTCATCGAGCACTGCTCGCCGAGCTGTTCCAGAATCGCTTCGTCGTACGGGTAGATGCGCGCCTTCGGAATGGTCATCGCGCCAGCACGGCGAACGTGCGGGGTGTCCATTTTCGAATGGATGACGCTGCGAATCGCCCGGTGCGTGAGCAAGTCCGGGTAGCGGCGGATCGGCGAGGTGAAGTGGGTATAGGCTTCGTAATTCAGGCCGAAGTGGCCCTGGTTATCGGCGCTATACACCGCTTGGCTCAACGAACGCAGCATGACGGTCTGGATCAGATGGAAATCCGGACGGTCCTTGATGCTCGCCAGCAGTGCCTGGTAATCCTTCGGCGACGGGCCGTCCTTGCCTTTGTGCAGGGACAGACCGAGCTCGCCAAGGAAGGCGCGCAGTTTTTCCAGACGCTCCGGTGGCGGGCCATCGTGGACGCGATACAGCGCAGGGATTTCGTGCTTTTTCAGGAATTCGGCGGTGGCCACGTTGGCCGCCAGCATGCATTCCTCGATCAGCTTGTGGGCGTCGTTACGAACGGTCGGACGGATTTCGGCAATCTTGCGCTCGGTCCCGAAGATGATCCGGGTTTCCTGCGTTTCGAAATCGATCGCGCCACGCACGTGACGAGCGGCCAGCAGCACTTTGTACAGTGCATAAAGTTGCTTGAGGTGCGGCAGAACGTCGTTGTACTCACCACGAAGCTGACGCGCCTCGGTGAGTTTCGGCGTTTCCAGCATCGCGCTGACTTTGTTGTAGGTCAGGCGAGCGTGGGAGTGGATCACCGCTTCGTAGAAGCAGTAGTCGGTCATTTCGCCGGATTTGGAGATGGTCATCTCGCAAACCATGGCCAGACGATCGACGTGCGGGTTCAGCGAGCACAGGCCGTTGGACAGCTGCTCAGGCAGCATCGGCACGACGCGCTCGGGGAAGTACACCGAGTTGCCACGAACCTGGGACTCGTTGTCCAGAGCCGAACCGATTTTCACGTAGCTGGAAACGTCGGCAATCGCCACGTACAACTTCCAGCCGCCGGAGAACAGGCGCAGCTTGCCCGGCTTGGCTTCGCAGTAGACCGCATCATCGAAGTCGCGCGCATCTTCGCCGTCGATGGTCACGAACGGCAGATGGCGCAGGTCGATGCGCTTCTCTTTGTCTTTCTCTTCGACTTCCGGCTTGAGCTTGGCGGCTTCTTTCAGCACAGCCTCAGGCCAGACGTGAGGAATATCGTAGGTGCGCAGGGCAACGTCGATTTCCATGCCCGGCGCCATGTAGTTGCCCACGACTTCGACCACGTCGCCTTGCGGCTGGAAGCGTGGCGTCGGCCAGTGAGTGATCTTCACTTCGACGAACTGACCGATCTGGGCGTTGGCGTTACGGCCCGGCGTGACCAGCACTTCTTGCTGGATCTTCGGATTGTCCGCAACAACGAAGCCGATACCGCCCTCTTCAAAGTAGCGACCAACGATCGTCTCGTGGGCACGGGATACGACTTCGACAATCATGCCTTCGCGACGACCGCGACGGTCGAGACCGGAAACACGGGCCAGCGCACGGTCACCATCGAACACCAGACGCATTTGCGCCGGGCTCATGAACAGGTCGTCACTGCCGTCGTCCGGGACCAGGAAGCCGAAGCCGTCACGGTGACCGCTGATGCGGCCCAGGATCAGGTCGAGCTTGTCCACCGGCGCATAGGTGCCGCGACGGGTATAGATGAGTTGAGCGTCGCGCTCCATGGCGCGCAGGCGGCGGCGCAGAGCTTCGATCTGGTCTTCTGTGGTCAGACCAAACTCTTCGACCAACTGCTCGCGGTTAGCAGGCGAACCCCGATCAGCAAGGTGCTGAAGGATCAGTTCGCGGCTAGGAATAGGGTTTTCATATTTTTCCGCTTCACGAGCGGCCTCGGGATCGAGGGACTGCCAATCGGCCATTAGAGAGTTTTCACCTTGTCTATATGCGGGTTAGTTTGGCATAGGCGTAATGAAACGGGAAATTTCAGGCTATGACAGCCCATCTAAAGCCCTTTATCGACACCGCGAAGCTGAATTAAATGCCACTGGTAAAATTTTCCAGGTTTTTTCGACTTCAGGGGTTTACAGTTAAAAAGACGCTCCGTATAGTGCGCGCCATCGACGACGCAGACGCATTGTCGATAATGCCCAGATGGTGAAATTGGTAGACACGCCAGCTTCAGGTGCTGGTGACCGCAAGGTCGTGGAAGTTCGAGTCTTCTTCTGGGCACCAATTTCGAGCTTGAGATTAGTTCAATTTCAAGGCTCACACAAAAACCCGCGAAAGCGGGTTTTTTGCATTCTAAGCCCCTGATTTATTAAAACTAAATCAGGGGTTTACAGATCAAAAAGCTCTCCGTATAGTGCGCCACATCAACAGCGGCAACGCTGAAGATTATGCCCAGATGGTGAAATTGGTAGACACGCCAGCTTCAGGTGCTGGTGACCGCAAGGTCGTGGAAGTTCGAGTCTTCTTCTGGGCACCAATTCAAATTTCAGAGTCGATCTGAAATTTCACAAAAACCCGCGAGAGCGGGTTTTTGCGTTTCCGGGGTTTGTGTACCAACCCCTCACCCGCTGCAAGGCGCACTTGAGAAACAATATCGTTTATCATTGTTTCAAGTTTTTGCAATGCGACAGTGAGGAACCTTGCGAATGATGTTTCGAAATACCCTGCGCCGCGGTCTGACCATAACCCTGCTCGGCCTGGCACTCGCCACTCCCCTCACCCAAGCCGACGAACCGGTTTCCCTGACACTCTATAACGGTCAACACAAGGAAGTCGGCGACGCTATCGCCAAAGCCTTCGAAGCCAAGACCGGGACTCACGTCAATGTGCGCAAAGGCAGCAGCAACCAGCTCGCCAGCCAGGTCGTCGAAGAGGGCGATCGCTCCCCTGCCGACGTGATCTACACCGAAGAATCGCCACCACTGAACAAACTCGGCGAACAAGGCCTGCTGGCGCAGACCGATGCCGCCACCCTTGCCGTTCTGCCGAAAGACTACGTCGCCGGCAACGGCACCTGGATCGGTGTCACCGCACGGGTCCGCGTGGTCGCCTTCAACCCGAAACTGATCGATGAAAAAGACCTGCCCAAATCGGTCATGGAGTTCTCCGATCCGAAATGGCAAGGCAAGGTCGGCTTCGTGCCCACCAGCGGCGCGTTTCAGGAACAAGCCGTGGCGATCATCAAAGTGCATGGCATGGACGCGGCCGAAGAATGGCTGACCGGCTTGCGTGCTTTCGGCAAGACCTACAGCAACAACATGGTTGCACTGAAGGCGGTGGAAAACGGCGAAGTCGCTACCGTGCTGGTGAACAACTATTACTGGTTCGCCTTGCAGCGTGAAAAAGGTCAGCTCGATTCGAAACTGTATTACTTCACCGGCGGCGACGTCGGCGGACTGATCACCGTATCCAGTGCGGCCGTGCTGAAATCCAGCAAGCATCCAAAAGAAGCCCAGCAGTTTCTCGCCTACATGGCCAGCGAAGAAGGTCAGCGCGTGATCACCCAGACCACCGCCGAATACCCGCTGCACAAAGGCATGGAATCGGATCGTGGGCTCAAGCCGTTCAGCGAACTTGAGGCACCGAAAGTCACGCCAGCCGACTTGGGCAATGCCGAAGAAGCCCTGGACCTGGAACGTGACGTTGGCTTGAACTGATGAGCGCATCGTTATCCGCCCCCGTCGCGCGCGGGGGTTATGTGCCACGGCGCAAGCGGCCATCGATCTGGCTGTTGCTACCGGTTTTGCTGCTGGTGGTACTCAGCCTGTTACCGCTGGCGTATGTAGGGCTCAAAACCTGGCAGGCCGGCTGGGCTGAGGCGCTGCATTTGTTGTGGCGACCTTATGTGTTTGGCCTGCTGCGCAACACCCTGGCGCTGATGGTCGGTGTGACGCTCGCCTGTGGCGTGATTGGCCTGTCGCTGGCTTGGCTGCTTGAGCGCAGCAACTTGCCGGGACGGCGCTTGTGGGGCGTGATTCTGTGCCTGCCGTTCGCGGTACCGGCATTTGTCAGCAGCTTTACCTGGGTATCGCTGAGCGCTCATTTCGAAGGCTTGGGCGGGGCAATCCTGGTGATGACCCTGTCCAAGTACCCGCTGATCTTTCTGCCGGTCGCGGCGACCCTGCGCAATCTCGATCCCTCCCTCGAAGAATCCGCCCGCACACTGGGACAGAATCGCTGGGGTGTGTTTTTCAGAATTACCCTGCCGCTGCTCTGGCCATCACTGCTCGCCGGCTCACTGCTGATCGCGCTGCACATGCTGGTGGAATTCGGTGCGTTGTCGATCATCGGACTGCAAACCTTTACCACCGCGATCTATCAACAGTTCGAACTGGAATTCAGTAACGCAAATGCTGCGATGCTTTCCGCCGTGTTGCTAGCACTGTGTCTGATGCTGCTTTGGTTGGAACTGCGCGTACGAGGCAAGGGCCGACACGTGCGTACCGGTCAGGGCGCGGCCCGGCATGCGGAACAGGTTCGGCTGGGGCCGTGGGCTGCTGCCGGACAACTTTATTGCCTGGCGCTGGCGATCATCGGCAGCGGTATTCCGCTCGGAATGCTGGCGTACTGGCTGGCAGTGGGTTCGTCGGCTGCGTTCCCGGTAGCTGCGATCAGCGAGGCGCTGCTCTCCTCCCTGGCGTTGTCGCTAGGTGGCGCCGCGCTGTGCCTGGTGCTGGCCGTGCCGGTGGGATTGCTGGTGGTGCGCTACAAAGGCCAATTGGCAATCTGGGCCGAACGCTTGCCGTATCTGCTGCATGCGCTGCCAGGACTGGTGATCGCGCTGACGCTGGTGTATTTCGCCCTGCATTATGTGCCGGCGCTGTACCAGACTTCAGCATTGTTGCTGATTGCTTATGCGCTGTTGTTTCTGCCACTGGCGCAGGCGCCAATTCGTACGGCACTGAACAAAGCTGCGCCGCAACTGGAAGAGGCTGCACGCACGCTGGGAGCGTCGTCCTTCAGCGCGTTTTGCCGGGTGACGTTACCGATCATCTTCCCTGCACTCGGCGCGGCGTTTGCGCTAGTTTTTCTGGATGCGATGAAGGAGCTGACAGCGACGCTGCTGCTGAGTCCGACCGGACTCAATACGCTGGCGACGGAAGTCTGGGCGCATACCGCGAATGTGGAGTTTGCGGCGGCGGCGCCTTATGCGGCGTTGTTGATATTGGTGTCGGGGTTGCCGGTTTATCTGCTAACTACCCGGATGTATTTGAGCCGTTAAGACCGCTTTCGCGAGCAAGCCCGCTCCCACAGGGGAATGCATTCCAATGTGGGAGCGGGCTTGCTCGCGAAGAGGCCAGTCCAAACAAAGAACATCCTAAGCCCGGAACTGCCCCAGGCTCGCCTTCAACTGCGCCGCCAAGCCATCCAGCACCTTGCCACTGGCCGTGGTTTCCACTACCGCTTGAGCCGCTTTCTCAGCCTGCGCATGAATGGTTTCAACCCGACCACGCACCGCTTGCGCGCCTTGTGCCTGATGGGCAGCCGCCTGGGTTGCCAGACCTATCGCCGCATGCACTTGCTCGACCGACGCCTGCACCGATTGCTGCAACCGCGCACTGTCACGCAACACCAGCAAACCTTCACTGGCCTGTCGCCCGGCCTGACCGATCGCGGCCACCGCCTCACGCGCACCTTGCTGCAACGCAACGATGTGCGCCTGAATGTCGCCGGTAGAGCTTTGTGTCTTGCTCGCCAGCGCCCGCACTTCATCGGCCACCACGGCAAACCCGCGACCAGTCTCGCCCGCACGCGCTGCCTCAATGGCCGCGTTCAGCGCCAGCAGGTTGGTTTGCTCGGCGATTCCGTGAATCACCGTCAGCACCACTTCAATCTGCTCACTCTGCTGCGCCAGCCGCTCGATGACTTTCGCCCCGGTGTCGACCTGCCCGGCCAACGCCTCGATCAGGCTACCGACTTTTGCCGACGTCCGCGTGTTTTCATCCGTGGCCGAACGAATATCCACCACTTGCTGCAAGGCTGCCTGCATGGCATGACTTTCAGACTGGGCTTCGTCAGCCATTTGCGACAACGCACGCAGGCTCTCGGCCACTTCATCGCGCTGCATGCCCGCCGCTTTATCGGCCCCGGCATTGCGCAAGGTCATCGCGCCGATTTCCACACCGGTACGCTGAGCCACATCGCCCGCTTCGCGCACGATCGGCTGCAACTTATCCACAAAGCGATTGACCGCCGAGGCCATGTCGCCGATTTCGTCTTTGCTGTTGATCTGCACACGCTTGGTCAGGTCGCCCTCGCCCGCCGCCAAATCATCCATGGCGCTGATCAGCATCTTCAAGCGGTTGACCACTCGACGACCCAGCACCACCGCGAGCAACAGCAGCACACCACAACCGACCAGCGCCAGGCCCATGCCGATGCGCCAGCGTAAGGTCGCCGCAGCCTCCTGCACAGTGCTGGTGGTATTGGCTTTCATTTCAGATGCCGTGGACTGAGCGGACGTCAGACGCGCACGCATCGCCGTGGCGCTGTCAGCCGCCGCGCCCTTGAGGCTGTCGCCCACCAATTGATCGCTGCTGGCGATCAGCGCCGAGAAGCGTTTGTCCAGGGCCGCCAGATCGGTTTCCACCGAGGCGGTCGAGACGCCCATCAAGACCTTGCCGATTTCCACGCCGTTAGGATTGATCGAAGCTTCGAGGTAATAGACCGACGGATCGTTCTTCGCCGCATCCAGCAACTTGTCCAGGGCACGCTCGCCCTGCCCCTTCTCGAGCAGCGCTTTGTTGATCGGGTTTTCGCGGTTGAGGTAGCGCGTCAGATGCTGCCCCGTCGCGTCGTCGTAGACCACGAACAACACGTTGGGATTACGCTGAGCCCGGCGGGCGAACTCGGACAGGGTTGGAACGTCGCTGTCCCACATGGCGCGGGGTGCGACCGAAGCCAGAAGCTGCGCCATATCATTGGCGGAGTCCTTCAGATCCTTTTCCAGCGTCGCACGCAGTTGCGCCTGCTCGTCCTTCAATCGCGAGGACAATCCCGCCGTAAGGCGCTGACGCGTGCTAGTGGAGAGGCTGTCGAGGCTCGACGTGACTTCACGCCCTGCCTGCTCAAGTTCCCCGGAAAGTTTTTGACTGTCGGCACCCAGGCGCACACCCAGATCGGCTTCCAGTGCGGTCACTGTGCTCCGAGTCAGGGCGACAGCCACCAGCACCTGCACCAACAGTGCGATACCAAGGGTAACGAACACAGGCCGTAATAGACGGCTTTGTAACAGTGAGAGAACGGCCGACACTTAGAATCCCTCTGCTTTAACGCCATTAAATTGATGGCACGCTAGAAGCGATGCGCTTAATGAAGTTCACAGCAAGGGTCGTGCCGTCCGACAGACAGAAACGACAAAGGCCCCAATCAAGGGGCCTTTGTGTTTTACATCAACGACTTATTAAGCGAACGGGTGACGCAGAACGATGGTTTCGTTGCGGTCCGGGCCCGTCGAAATAATGTCGATCGGCGCACCGACCAACTCTTCAACGCGTTTGATGTAGTTGCGTGCAGCCTGTGGCAGCTCTTCCAGGGTCTTGGCACCGACGGTGGATTCGGTCCAGCCTGGCATCTCTTCGTACACCGGCTCCAGGCCGATGTAGCTGTCGGCGTCAGTCGGTGCGTCAATCACTGCACCATCCTGGTTCTTGTAGCCAACGCAGATGTTGATGGTTTCCAGACCGTCCAGCACGTCCAGCTTGGTCAGGCACAGGCCCGAGATGCTGTTGACGTCGATAGCGCGACGCAGGATGACGGCATCGAACCAGCCGCAACGACGGGCACGGCCAGTGGTAGCGCCGAACTCGTGGCCACGCTTGGCCAGGAAAGCACCCACATCATCAAACAGCTCAGTCGGGAACGGACCCGAACCGACGCGAGTGGTGTAGGCCTTGGTGATGCCGAGGATGTAATCCAGGTACATCGGACCAAAACCCGAACCGGTAGCGATGCCGCCCGCAGTGGTGTTGGAGCTGGTGACGTACGGGTAGGTGCCGTGGTCGATGTCCAGCAGGGAGCCTTGGGCGCCTTCGAACATGATGTCTTTGCCAGCGCGACGCAGTTCGTGCAGCTCAGCGGTGACGTCGAGCATCATCGGCTTCAGCAGCTCGGCGTATTCCATGCACTCGTCGAGTGTTTTCTGGAAGTCGATCGCCGGCTCTTTGTAGTAATTGACCAGAACGAAGTTGTGGTAATCCAGCAACTCGCCCAGCTTGGCGGCGAAACGCTCACGGTGGAACAGGTCACCGATGCGCAGGCCACGACGTGCAACCTTGTCTTCGTACGCCGGGCCGATGCCGCGACCGGTAGTACCGATCTTCAGCTCGCCACGGGCCTTTTCACGCGCCTGGTCCAGCGCTACGTGATAGGACAGGATCAGCGGGCAGGACGGGCTGATACGCAGGCGCTCGCGCACCGGTACGCCTTTCTCTTCCAGCTTGATGATTTCCCGCAGCAGAGCGTCGGGTGCAACCACCACACCGTTGCCGATCAGGCACTGCACGCCTTCGCGCAGCACGCCCGACGGGATCAGGTGCAAGACGGTTTTTTCGCCATCGATCACCAGGGTGTGACCAGCGTTGTGGCCACCCTGGTAGCGCACTACGGCGGCAGCATGTTCGGTCAGCAGATCAACGATCTTGCCTTTGCCCTCATCACCCCATTGGGTGCCCAGGACTACGACATTCTTACCCATAACACTTGTCCTCATTCGCGCAAACTTGGTGCCGGCCGCGGCCGACAGGAAAACTCAAGAAGCCAGTGGCGATACTTGCCAAAGCCCGTTCTGCTGAATCAATTGCCGGTCGCAGTCCGCTTCACGGGCGGCGGCCAATGGTTGCCCAGGCAACGCCTGAACGACACGCTGACCCTCACTGCGCAACTGGCAAACCTGCTGCCAGAGTGCCGCATCCGTACTGTCAGGCATCCAGATACCGCCAGACGGTAACTCGATCTCAGCACGCCCCAGGGTCACCAGGGTTTTCAAATCGGTAGAGAAGCCGGTTGCCGGACGAGCCCGACCGAAGTCGGCACCGATGTCGTCGTAACGACCGCCCTGAGCAATGGACTGGCCAACACCCGGCACGAACACCGCGAACACCACACCGGTGTGGTAGTGGTAGCCGCGCAACTCGCCCAGGTCGAAATACAACGGCAACTCAGGGAAACGCGTGGACAGACGCTCGGCAATCGCCAGCAAGTCGTCCAGAGCTGCCAGAACCGGCGCCGGCGCATTCGCCAGACGCTCGCGGGCAGCGCTCAATACTTCACGGCCGCCACACAGGTCGACCAGCGCCCGCAACATGCCCGACAGATCGGCAGGCAAGCCTTCGGTCAAGGTAATGACCTCGTCGATGGCTTTACGTTGCAATGCATCGAACAGCTGTTGCTCGACTTCACCGGACAAACCGGCGGCGCGAGCGAGGCCACGGTAGATACCCACATGACCGAGGTCCATGTGCACGTCCGGCACATCGGCCAGTTGCAGCATAGCCAACATCAGGCTGATGACTTCCACGTCGCTGCTCGGGCTGGCATCGCCGTACAACTCGGCACCCAGCTGGATCGGGCTGCGCGAGGACGACAAGGCGCGCGGCTGAGCGTGCAGCACGCTACCGGCATAGCACAGACGACTCGGGCCTTCGCGACGCAAGGTGTGCGCATCGATGCGCGCCACTTGCGGCGTGATGTCGGCACGAAAACCCATCTGCCGGCCCGATTGCGGGTCGATGACCTTGAAGGTACGCAGATCGAGGTCCTGGCCCGCGCCGGTCAGCAGGGATTCCAGGTACTCGATATGGGGAGTCACGACAAACTCGTAACCCCAGCTCTGGAACAGATCCAACACCTGACGACGCGCGACTTCAATGCGCGCCGCTTCTGGTGGCAGTACTTCTTCGATGCCATCTGGCAGCAGCCAGCGGTCTACCGTTGCCATTACGCCATTCCCCTATGATCCGGGCGACAAGCCTTTGGGCGAGCCTTGAGTGAAGCAGAAAATGATCGGTTCATGCGCACAAACCACGCGCATGAACAACGGGGCGAAAAGCCTGAAATCGGCTTCGCCAACCACTTTCCTCGAAAAACCTGTCGAGTCATTCAACTCGGACGCCTGCATAAAAAACAGCAATCAAACGTGCAGACGCAAAAAAGCCGGGAATTTCCCGGCTGCCGCATCATACACACGTTTTCCCAAAGGATCACCCCGCCCGAGGTGTTAGCCGTCAGGCGGGGGATGATTCAGGTCAACGTCGTATCAAGGCTTGGCTTTTTCCAGGTAACGGAAGAAGTCGCTGCTTGGGTCCAGGACCATGACGTCGGATTTGTTCGCGAAGCTTTCACGGTAGGCACGCAGGCTACGGTAGAAACCGTAGAACTCCTGATCCTGGCCGTAGGCCTTGGAGTAGATCGCAGCAGCCTGGGCATCACCATCACCACGAACCTCTTCAGATTCGCGATAGGCTTCAGCCAGCAACACGCGGCGTTGACGATCAGCGTCGGCACGAATGCCTTCCGACAGTTCGTTACCCTTGGCGCGGTGCTCGCGAGCTTCACGCTCACGCTCGGAACTCATGCGCTCGAACACGCTGCGGTTCACTTCTTTCGGCAGATCGATGGCCTTGACCCGAACATCGACAACTTCGATGCCCAGCTCTTTTTCCGCCATCTTGTTCAACGAAGCCGTGATATCGGTCATCAGCGCATCGCGCTCACCGGAAACCACTTCGTGCAGCGTGCGCTTACCGAACTGGTCACGCAGGCCCGATTCCAGACGACGGGAAAGACGTTCGTCAGCGATCTGCTTGAGGCCGGAAGTCGCGGTGTAGAAGCGCTCGGCATCTTTCACGCGCCACTTGGCGTAGGCATCAACCATGACGGCTTTCTTTTCCAGCGTCAGGAAGCGTTGTGTCGGTGCATCCAGCGTCATCAGGCGTGCGTCGAATTTGCGCACCTGGTTAACGTAAGGCACTTTCACATGCAGGCCCGGCTGAACATCAGTCTGGACCACACGACCGAACTGCAGCAGCACCGCACGCTCGGTCTGAGCCACGATGTAGAAACAGTTCCAGGCAGCGATCGCCACGACGACGCCGACAATAAGGGCGATCAGCGATTTATTGCTCATCAGCGACTCTCCCTGGTACGTGCTTGCTGTTGCTGCAGATCGGCTGCACGCACATTCGCTTCATTGCTGGTGGCTGCCGCGCCGGTCACCGGAGTGCTGGTGCTGCGACCACTTTCGACCATCTTGTCCAGCGGCAAGTACAGCAGATTGCTCTGGCCATTCTTGTTGCCGGTCACGAGAACCTTGCTGGTATTGCTGAAGACTTCCTGCATGGTGTCCAGGTACAGACGCTGACGGGTCACTTCAGGTGCCTTGCGATACTCGCTCACCAGCTTGGTGAAGCGATCAGCCTCACCCTTGGCGCGCGAGACGGTTTCGTCACGGTAACCATTGGCATCTTCGATGATGCGCTGGGCCTGACCACGGGCTTCCGGCACGACGCCGTTGGCGTAGGTTTCAGCCTGGTTACGCGAACGCTGCTCGTCTTCACGGGCACGGATCACGTCATCGAAGGCTTCCTGCACTTCACGCGGTGCGGCTGCGCTCTGTACGTTGACCTGAGTGACGGTGATGCCGGTGCGATAGGTATCCATGAAGCGTTGCAGACGCTCCTTGATTTCGCTGGCCATCAATTCACGACCTTCGGTCAGCACCTGGTCCATAGCGGTGGAACCCACCACGTGGCGCAAGGCACTTTCGGTCGCGTGCTGCAGGCTGATTTCCGGCTGATCAACGCTCAGCACGAAGTCCTGCAGATTGCTGATCTTGTACTGCACGGTCAGCGGCACTTCGACGATGTTCTCGTCTTCAGTCAGCATTTGACCTTGCTTGGTATAGGCACGCTCACGAGTGACGTTTTCCAGGTACTTGCGATCGATCGGCGGGAAATAGATGTTCAGGCCCGGGCCAACGGTTTCGTAGTACTTGCCGAAGCGCAGCACCACGGCTTGCTCCTGCTCGTCGACTACATAGACCGCGCTGTACAGCCATACGGCCGCCAACACGACCAGGCCGATGCCGAGCAGACCGCCGAAGCCGCTACTCCTGCCCGAACCGCCACCGTCATCACCGCGTTTCTTACCACCACCGAACAACCCGTTCAGGCTTTCCTGCAGCTTTCGGAAGGCCTCGTCGAGATCCGGTGGTCCCTTGCGGTCGCCGTTATTGCGGCGTTTGCCACCCCAAGGATCCTGATTATTCGAGTTGCCACCCGGCTCATTCCAAGCCATAGCGCTCTCCATCTGATAAAGCAAAGACGCACCCACGGCGCGCCGACCAATGCTACAGAATGCCTGTCACCGCGGCACAACCGCTTTCTCAGGCTTTTATTGCAAAGTGTGTTGCTCGATGAATTCCATCGGTTGCAGTCCTTCGCGGCTCACCAGTCGATTCAACTCGACCCGAGGCAAGCGAACGGCCAGCAGGCTGATGCCTTCTTCGTCGTGTTCTTCTTTCTGCACCGCACCGAGCTCGAAAAACTGCGCACGCAGTCGAGCAAAACGTTGCGGTAAGCGCAAGGTGCCAACAAACAAATCACCGCCCAGCAACTCGGCAATGGCTTGCTCAAGCAATTCCAGACCACTGCCATCACGCGCCGACAGCCAGACCCGTTGGGGCTTGCCGTTTTCGTCGCGCTGGATTTGTGGCTCAACGCCTTCAAGCAAATCGAGTTTGTTATAGACCTCGAGGATCGGCAAGTCCTGGGCACCGATCTCGCCCAGCACCACCATCACCTGCTCGATCTGCAACATGCGATCCGGTTCGGCCGCATCGATCACGTGCAACAGCAGGTCCGAGTTGCTCGACTCTTCGAGCGTAGACCGAAACGCCTCGACCAGTTTGTGGGGCAAGTGGCGTATGAAACCCACCGTGTCGGCCAGGACAATCGGCCCCAGATCGTCGAGCTCCAGACGGCGCAAAGTCGGGTCCAGCGTGGCAAACAACTGGTCAGCCGCGTACACGTCGGATTTCGTCACGTTATTGAAGAGCGTGGATTTGCCGGCGTTGGTATACCCCACCAGGGACACGGTAGGAATATCCGCACGCGAACGACCGCGTCGCGACTGTTCGCGCTGACTGCGCACTTTTTCCAGTCGGCCCTTGATCTGTCGCAGGCGAACCCGCAGCAAACGGCGGTCGGTTTCCAGCTGGGTTTCACCCGGGCCACGCATACCGATACCGCCACCCTGACGCTCAAGGTGAGTCCAGCCACGAACCAGCCGGGTGCTCATGTGGTCAAGCTGGGCCAGTTCTACCTGGAGCTTGCCTTCATGGGTACGGGCGCGTTGGGCGAAAATATCGAGAATCAGACCGGTACGGTCGATCACGCGACACTCGAAAACACGTTCGAGGTTACGCTCCTGACTGGGCGTGAGGATGTGATTGAAAATCACCAGATCGGCCTCTTCGGCCTTGACCAGGTCGCGTAGTTCCTCGACCTTGCCGCTGCCAATCAGGAATTTGGCGGTTGGCCGATGACGCGGTACGTTAAAAAACGCAACGGTCTCGGCGCCCGCCGAATTAGCCAGTTCCTGAAACTCCTGCGGATCTTCGCGCGCCTCAGGGTCCTGTCCATCCAAGTGAACGAGGATTACTCGCTCACCACCACCGTGGCGCTCAAAGAACAAAGGAGACTCCTATCAGGCGTTACCTGGCTCAGCGTCACCTGCTTCGGATTCGGTTGCGCTAGGCAGACGAATTGGACGAACCGGCACCACTGTAGAGATAGCGTGTTTGTAAACCATCTGGCTGACGGTGTTTTTCAGCAGGATAACGAACTGGTCAAAAGACTCGATCGTGCCTTGCAGTTTGATCCCGTTGACCAGGTAGATGGAAACCCCCACTTTCTCTTTACGTAAAGTATTCAAGTAAGGGTCTTGTAGCGAATGCCCTTTTGACATGTGCCGCACTCCTTTAAGGATTCAATATAAAAAATAGGTAAACAGATGGCTTGTGGCCGTCACACCCCCAAGGATAGACGGCAAATGCAAGGACTCAGCTCAATATGGAGATGGTCCCGAGGTATTTCAAGGCGCGCGGCAGATTGTCGCAATCGAGGCTGTCCAACCAGTGTAAATCAGCCCAACTGCGCAGCCAGGTGAACTGGCGCTTCGCCAATTGGCGCGTGGCAATGATTCCACGCTCCTGCATCTCGGCTTGCGTCAGCTTGCCATCCAGGTAGTCCCAGACTTGTCGATAGCCTACTGCACGTATAGACGGCAACCCGGCATGCAGGTCACTTCGCTTACGCAGGGCTACGACCTCGTCAATGAATCCCTGTTCCAACATATTCGTGAATCTTTGTTTAATGCGCTCGTGCAATACCTGGCGATTTGCCGGAGCAATGGCCAAGTTCGCGACAGTATAGGGCAATTGTTGCAGTCCCGAGGCGGCTGCTTCAGTACTTTGCGCAGATTGTCGCAACCTTAGTGCAGTCATGCTCTGACCACTGACGCGATAAACTTCCAGCGCTCGACTGAGTCGCTGCGGATCGTTCGGATGAATACGCGCCGCAGATTCCGGATCGATGACTGCCAATTGTTCGTGCAAGGCTTGCCAGCCAAGGCGTGCAGCTTCTTCTTCGATCTGTGCGCGGACGTCCGGGTCAGCCGCCGGCATGTCTGCCAGACCTTCAACCAAAGCCTTGTAATAGAGCATTGTGCCGCCCACCAGCAGCGGAATTTTGCCCCGCGCGGTGATCTCGGCCATGGCTTCGAGGGCATCACGGCGGAAGTCTGCAGCCGAATAGCTCTCTACCGGATCAAGAATATCGATCAAACGGTGTGGAAACTCAGCCAGAAGTTCTTTTGAAGGCTTGGCGGTGCCGATGTCCATGCCACGGTAGACCAGCGCCGAATCGACGCTGATCAACTCGCAAGGCAAGACTTTGGTGAGTTCGATGGCCAGGTCGGTCTTGCCGGCGGCGGTCGGCCCCATCAGGAAAATCGCAGGAGGGAGCTGGTTCATCAACGACCGCGCAAGAACAGTTTGTCCAGATCGTCCAGGCCCAGTTGGGTCCAGGTCGGTCGGCCATGGTTGCATTGACCGCTGCGTTCGGTGTTTTCCATGTCGCGCAGCAGACCGTTCATTTCCGGCAGGGCCAGACGCCGATTCGCCCGAATCGCGCCATGGCAGGCCATGGTGCCGAGCAATTCGTTCAGATGCGCCTGAATCCGGTCGCTGGTGCCGTATTCCATCAGATCCGCCAGTACATCACTGACCAATCGATTGGCTTCAGCTTGCTTGAGCAAGGCCGGAATCTGCCGAATGGCCAGGGATTCAGGGCCCAGACGCTGCAATTCAAAGCCCAGGCGCTGGAACCACGCGACGTGTTCTTCGGCGCAATCGGCTTCACGCTGACTGACCGCCAGGGACTCCGGCACCAGCAACGGCTGACCGCTCAGGCCTTCGCTGGCCATGGCGATTTTCAGGCGTTCGTACATGATCCGCTCATGGGCCGCGTGCATGTCCACCAGCACCAGCCCTTGGGCGTTTTCCGAAAGAATGTAAATGCCTTTGAGCTGCGCCAGTGCATAACCCAGCGGCGGAATATCGTCCTGTCCGGCCGGCAGCGCGACCGCGTTGGCTTCTGGCAGCGGCGCAAAGAACTCACGGTAGGCAGCCTGAGCTTCATTCGCAGGCACACCCGATTGAGGGCGCGGCGAGTACTGATATTGGTAACCGGCACCAGCGCCCGAGCCGGCCGGCGTATTGAACGACGGCTGGGCTTGAGGCTGTTCCAGCAAGGCATTGGCCGCCAGACGCATTTCGCCCTGCGGACCAAACTCGCCAGCATCTATGCCGGTGGGCCGAACGATGGCCGTCGCGACAGGCGCGGCCAAATGGTCTTCCGGCCGCACATCGCCCAAGGCGCGGTGCAGGGTGCCATAGAGGAAATCATGAACCATACGCCCGTCACGGAAGCGCACTTCGTGCTTGGTCGGGTGCACGTTGACGTCCACGCCTGCCGGATCGACTTCGAAAAACAGCACGAATGTCGGGTGCCGACCGTTGAACAGCACGTCGCGATAGGCCTGGCGCACCGCATGGGCCACCAGTTTGTCGCGTACCGCACGGCCGTTCACAAAGAAGTACTGCAAGTCTGCCTGGCTACGGTTGAACGTCGGCAAGCCGACCCAGCCCCACAAATGCAGGCCATTGCGCTCGATCTCGATCGGTAGCGCCTGCTCGAGGAAACCCGAACCGCAAATCGCCGCCACACGCCGGGCACGAGCCGCGTCGTCATGGGCTTCGTGCAGGCTGAGGATGGTCTTGCCGTTGTGGCGCAGATGGAACGCCACGTCGAAGCGCGCCAACGCCAGACGCTTGATCACTTCTTGCAGGTGATCGAATTCGGTTTTTTCGGTTTTGAGAAACTTGCGTCGCGCCGGGGTGTTGAAGAACAGGTCGCGCACTTCCACCGATGTGCCCACCGGATGGGCCGCGGGCTGCACGCGAGGCGCCATGTCCCGGCCTTCGGTCTCGACCTGCCAGGCCTGATCGGCATCTTTAGTGCGAGAGGTTAGGGTCAGACGCGCCACGGAGCTGATCGAGGCAAGTGCTTCACCGCGAAACCCGAGGCTCATGACCTGCTCGAGGTCTTCCAGGTTGCGAATCTTGCTGGTGGCGTGACGCGCCAGGGCCAGCGGCAGGTCATCGGCAGAAATGCCGCTGCCATCGTCGCGCACCCGCAGCAGCTTGACACCGCCCTGCTCCACATCGACATCGATACGCTTGGCGCCGGAGTCGAGGCTGTTTTCCAGCAGCTCCTTGATCACCGAGGCCGGGCGCTCAACCACCTCACCGGCGGCAATCTGGTTCGCCAGTCGCGGGCTGAGCAGCTCGATGCGAGCCGTATTGGTCAGCACCTGGTTCATTCTTTGGCCGCCAGTTCAGTGCCGGGGATGGTCAAGTGCTGACCGATCTTGAGCTCATCACTCGACAGGTTGTTGGCGCTGCGCAGCGTGGCCGGAGACACCTGATATCGCACGGCAATCATAGCCAGCGTCTCGCCGGGGCTCACCCGATGGTCACGAGGACCTTGTGCGATCCCGCCAGAATCACGCAGCCAGGCAATGTAGGTGCCCGGCGGCGGATTCTGCTGGAAGAACTGACGCACGCCGCTGCTGATCGAGCGCGCCAGCGCCTGCTGGTGATTCGCTGCGGCAAGCTTGGAAGCTTCGTTGGCGTTGGAGATAAACCCGGTTTCCACCAGGATCGATGGAATATCCGGCGACTTCAGTACCATGAACCCGGCCTGTTCCACACGTTGCTTGTGCAGCGGCGTGACGCGGCCGATGTTGCTCAGGACCTTCTGGCCGACGTTCAGGCTGGAGGTCAGCGACGCGGTCATCGACAGGTCGAGCAGCACGCCCGCCAGCATGCGGTCCTTGTCGTCGAGGCTGACGTTGCCGGCACCGCCGATCAAGTCGGAACGGTTTTCGCTGTCGGCCAGCCAACGGGCCGTTTCCGAGGTAGCGCCACGATCAGACAGGGCGAACACCGAGGCACCGAAGGCTGCGGCCGAAGGCGCGGCGTCGGCGTGAATCGAAACGAACAGGTCGGCGCCCTTCTTGCGGGCGATTTCGGTACGGCCGCGCAATGGAATGAAGTAGTCGCCGGTGCGGGTCAGTTCGGCACGGAAGCCTTTCATGCCGTTGACCTGACGCTGCAGTTCGCGGGCGATGGCCAGTACCACGTCTTTTTCACGCTGACCGCGAGAGCCCGAGGCACCCGGGTCTTCGCCGCCGTGACCGGCATCAATGACCACAATGATGTCGCGCTTGCCGGCCGGGGCTGGCGGCAGCTTCACTGCAGGCTCCACCGGAGTGACCGGCACCGGAGCGACCGTCGCGACGTTGGTCGGCGCAGGAATTGGCGCGGCGTCGGCCGCGTTATCGAACAAGTCGACCACCAGGCGATTGCCGTACTGGGCGTTTGGCGCCAGGGTAAAACTTTTCGGCGTCACGGCTTTTTTCAGGTCGATGACCACTCGCAGGTCGGTCGGCGTACGTTGAGCCGAGCGCATGGCGGTGATCGGCGTGTTCGAGGTGTTGACGTTCAGCGGCGCACCAAGGGTCGCGCCATTGATGTCGATGACCAGCCGATCCGGGGCGGACAGGGTAAAGACGCTGTGCTGGACAGGACCGGTCAGGTCGAACACCAGTCGTGTGTTGTCCGGAGCCCGCCACAGGCGAACGCTATTGACCTTCGTCTCGGCCACAGCGTCGACGGTCACCGCCAAAAACAACAATCCTACGGCAGCTACCATCGCGCGAAAGCGCATACCTGACCCCATCATTTAATTGGTTTCCAATGCCAAAGCGGCACACCACGACTCGCCACGCGAGCCCTGGGACAAAATTTTCAGCGAACGCCCGCCATCTTGCGGGCTAATGGTAATGGTCAGGTCGGGCTTTGGCAAAAAGCCTGCACCCTTTTCGGGCCACTCGATCAGGCACAACGCGTCGTCTTCGAAGTAGTCGCGGATGCCGAGGTACTCCAGCTCTTCAGGATCGACCAGGCGATAGAGGTCGAAATGGAAGGCCCGGATGTCGCCAATCTCGTAGGGTTCGACCAAGGTGAAGGTCGGACTTTTTACCGCGCCCACATGCCCCAAGCCACGGATGATGCCCCGGGACAGCGTGGTTTTCCCCGCGCCCAGATCCCCCTCGAGAAAAATCAGACCGTGCCCCTCAGTGGTTTGTGCGATGCGTGCGCCAAATGCGGTCATCGCCTCTTCATCAGCCAGGTACAGGGTTACTTCAGACACGGTGCTTGCTCCTCCAACAACTGACGAATGGCTGGAATCAGATCACTGGCCGCCAGCCCACGGCCCGATTTACCTTCTTGCGCGCCAGCATTGGCATGCAGCCAAACGGCCAGGCAGGCGGCGTCGAACGCCTCCATGCCTTGAGCCAGCAACGCGCCGATCAGACCGGCCAGCACATCACCCAAACCGGCGGTGGCCATGGCCGGATGCCCCTGATGACACAACGCCAGGCGCCCATCGGGGCTGGCGATCAGGCTGCCGGCGCCTTTCAGCACCACGACAGCTGTATATTTTTTACTCAGTGCGTGAGCCGCCGCAGGACGATCAGCCTGCACTTCGGCAGTGCTCATCCCCAACAAGCGCGCCGCTTCGCCCGGATGCGGAGTGATCACACAATTCTTGGGCAAGCTCACGTGCGCCGTGGCCAGCAGATTCAATGCGTCGGCGTCCCAGACTTGCGGCAGCGGCGCGTTGGCAGCCGCCGACAAAAGGCTGCGCCCCCAGGAAGCCTGACCTAAGCCTGGGCCAACAACCAGCACGGAAACCTTTTGCAGCAGTTCCATCAGTTGATTGGCCGACGAAGTGCCCAGCACCATGGCTTCGGGAATTCTCGCCAGCGCGGCCGGAACATGCTCACTGCGCGTCGCCACGGACACCATGCCCGCACCGCTACGCAGCGCACTTTGCGCGCTTAGCAGGATGGCTCCGCCAAAGCCGCGATCACCGCCGATCAGCAGGACGTGGCCAAATTTGCCTTTATGGGAGGTTGGAGCCCGGCCCGCCAGACGCGGCAAGGAACTGGCCGTCAGGCGACGTGCACTGATGGCAACTCCATTAAACGACTCGGGGGAGGCTTGCAGATCGTTGAACACCAACTCGCCGACCCTGTCTGCAGCATCGCCGGTGAACAGACCCAGTTTCAGGCCGATGAACGTCACCGTCAGGTCAGCCCGCACCGCAGCACCGAGTATTCGGCCGGTATCAGCGCACAACCCGGAAGGGATATCCACTGCCGCAACCGGCAGCCCGCAGCCATTGATCGCCGCAATGACGCCCGCGTAGGGTTCTCGCACCTCTCCCGTCAGACCGGTGCCAAGCAAGGCATCCAGCACAATACCGCGCAACTCGGACTGTGCGCTCCAGGCTTGAACCGCGACACCTTCGGACACGGCCTCGGCTTGGGCCAATGCCGCGTCACCCTGTAAACGCTTGGGATCACCGGCCGCCAGCACCCGCACATGCCAGCCGGCACGTCTGGCCAGCACGGCCACCAGATAACCGTCACCGGCGTTATTGCCGTGGCCGGCCACAACACTCAATTCGTTCGCCGTCGGCCAATGACGGACCAGCGCACGCCAGGTCGCCCGCGCCGCGCGCTGCATCAATTCGAAGCCCGGTGTGCCGGCCGCGATCAGGCTCGCATCGAGTGCTCGCACTTGCGCGGCGCTATACAGCACGTCGGGTAAATCATCTTTAGTGTGCAGCATGCGTCTTCGGGCTCCGATGTCTGGCAGAATTATACGCACCTCAGCTCCGGTTTCTCTCGCCTCATGCCCGCAATTACCACAGACCTGCCCGCCCTCGCCCAATCCATCAAGGATTGGGGCCGCGAGCTGGGCTTTCAGCAAGTCGGCATCAGCGGCCTCGACCTGGCCGAGCATGAGCAGCACCTGGAGCGCTGGCTTGCGGCCGGCTATCACGGCGAAATGGACTACATGGGCGCCCACGGCAGCAAACGCTCACACCCGGAAGAGCTGGTGCCCGGCACGCTTCGGGTGGTTTCCCTACGCATGGACTACCTGCCGGGCGACACCGAAATGGCCAAACGTCTGGCACAACCGGAAAAAGCCTACGTCTCGCGTTATGCCTTGGGCCGCGATTACCACAAATTGATCCGTAAACGCGTGCAACAACTGGCCGATAAAATTCAGGCCGAGATCGGCCCGTTTGGTTTCCGTGCCTTCGTCGACAGCGCGCCGGTGCTGGAAAAAGCCATCGCGGAACAGGCCGGTCTTGGATGGATCGGCAAAAATACCCTGGTCTTGAATCGCAAGGCTGGCAGTTATTTCTTTCTCAGCGAACTGTTTGTCGACCTGCCGCTGCCGGTTGACCCGCCACACAGCACCGAACATTGCGGCCGTTGCACCGCATGCCTCGACATCTGCCCGACCAACGCCTTCGTCGGTCCTTATGTACTCGACGCCCGACGCTGCATTTCCTACCTGACCATCGAACTGAAAAGCGCGATCCCGGAAGATTTGCGACCACTGATTGGCAATCGGGTGTTCGGTTGCGATGACTGCCAGATCGTCTGCCCGTGGAACCGCTTCGCACGCCCCACTGGAGAAAGCGATTTCAAGCCACGACACAATCTGGACAACGCGGAGCTGGCAGAGCTGTTCATGTGGGATGAGGAGAAGTTTCTCAGCAACACCGAAGGTTCGCCGTTACGCCGAGCGGGTTACGAGCGCTGGCTGCGAAACCTGGCGGTAGGGCTGGGGAACGCGCCGTCGAGCATTCCTGTGCTGGAAGCGTTGAAGGCCCGCAGGGATTACCCGTCGGAGTTGGTGCGTGAGCATGTGGAGTGGGCGCTGAAGCAACATGAGCTGCGCGCTGGCAGCCATGGAACGAGCCCTTAGCGATGCAAGTTTATCCACTTGGCACTTCGCCCCTTCCCAGTTGATTCAATTAACCCTTCAGCTTTCAATGAACGCAAAACCATACGCACGGTGTCACGACTCACGCCAGGGCAAGCCTCTTCAAGCTCAGTAATCGAAAACGGTAGGGTGCGCTTCAATGCCTCAACTCGAACTCGATCGCTTTTGCCTCCATGGCGCTTATCGATCTTACCGACACGCTCCTCAAACTCCTTGTAAGCGCGAAGTAGCGCGCCCCAGAAATAGTTGAGCCATGGCTGAACATCGTGCCTGCCTTCATGCCAACCTTGAGAGCTGACCTCAAGTGTTTCGTAATAGCTTTCCTTTGAGTCCTCGAAGATCCGTTCAAGGCTGATAAAACGGCCTACGCGATAATCAAACTGGTAAAGCAACAACAAAGTAAGCAGGCGAGCTACACGCCCGTTGCCATCTGAGAAAGGGTGTATGCAGAGAAAGTCGAGAATACTCAGCGGGACCAATACGAGCGGGTCTGCCAGATTCTGATCCAGTGCTCTGCGGTACTGCGTGACCATATCGACCATTGCAATGGGTGTCAGATGTGCAGCTACCGGTTGAAAGCGAACACGCGAGCTGCCATCCAGATGGCGCTCGATGATGTCATTGTTCGTTGCTTTCCACTCCCCGCCATCCTGCGGTAGATAGCGATAAAGCATGCCGTGCAACTGCCGAATGACGCCCTCGGAGAATGGCATCCCCTCTGCCGCTTCATGGATAAGAGAAAGCGCATCGCGGTAACCCGCAATTTCTTGCTCGGAGCGACTTTTCGGGTCGGCATTTTTGATAATCAACGACTTCAAACGACTTGGCGATACAACCACCCCCTCCAATCGGTTCGATGACTCTGCGGACTCGATGACTGCAAGCTGCTTCAGGTCCTGAAGAATTTCTGGGGATTGGGAAACGAACAATTGTTGCTTGCCACGATACTCACCGAGAGCCCGCAACGTCGCGACCTGCAATCCGTTGTAGCGAAGTGTTGAGAGAAATTCGGGAGTGAGTGACCGCATATATGTTTTACCTGCCAAACAGGGTAATTCAAGCACTAAACAGGGTAATTCAATAACGCACCACCCCATTTATGGACTTTTTACCCTATTTTCACTGAAGAGCCTAAGCGACTTCCTCGACAGGATATTTCGAACACACACTTATCCGACCATGCCACCCCGCTGAAATCAGGCTTCGTCGTTGTAAACGAATTTCGGCATTTCCCAGTGAAAACGGATTGCCAATAACCGCAACAGGAAGCCGCCAAACAAGGTGATGAGAATCGCCTGTTCGCCGGGCAATTGCAGGTAAATGCAGAGCATGTAACACCACGCCGCAGCAAACGAGACGCTGGCGTAGAGTTCGCGGCGGAAGATCAGCGGGATGTCGTTGCAGAAGATGTCGCGCAGGATGCCGCCGAAAACCCCGGTGATTACGCCACTGACCGAAGCCACCAGCATGCCGTGGCCCATTTCCAGCGCGGTCATGCAGCCGATCAGGGTGAACGCCACCAGGCCCACGGCGTCGAGCACCAGAAACAGCGAGCGCAGATGGCGCATCCAGCGTGCAGCGAAGACCGTGAACATCGCCGCCACTGAGGTCAGCACCAGGTATTCCGGATGTTTGACCCACGTCAGCGGGTAGTGGCCGAGCAGCACGTCACGCACCGAACCCCCACCCAAAGCCGTGACGCAAGCAATCAGCACCACGCCAAACCAGTCCATCCCGCGACGACCGGCAGACAGGGCACCGGTCATGGCTTCGGCGGTAATGGCGATCAGGTAAAGCATCAGCAACATGGCGGCGGTCCTTGCAGGAAGGCGCGCAGTCTAGCCATTTAGTCGCGGCACCAAAAGAGGGCGAGACCGACACAATCCCATGCAGGAGCTGCCGCAAGCTGCGATCTTTTGATCTTAAAAAATCAAAGTCAAAAGATCGCAGCCTGCGGCAGCTCCTACACAGGGACCGTAGCCCGCAGTCAGAACTTGATGAAATGCTTGCGGTAGTGCTGCAGCTCGGCGATCGATTCGCGAATGTCGTCCAGGGCCAGGTGAGTGCTGCCCTTTTTGAAGCTGTCGCGCACGTCCGGCGCCCAGCGTGCGGCCAACTCTTTAAGGGTCGAGACGTCGAGGTTGCGGTAGTGGAAGAAGCTTTCCAGGGATTTCATGTGGGTATAAAGGAAGCGACGATCCTGGCAGATGCTGTTGCCGCAGATCGGCGACTTGCCCTTCGGCACCCATTGTTCCAGGAAGGCGATGGTCTCGGCTTCGGCTTCGGCCATGCTGATACGGCTGTCGCGAACGCGCTGAGTCAGCCCGGAGCCGCCGTGTTGACGGGTGTTCCACTCGTCCATGCCGGCGAGAATTTCGTCGCTGTGATGGATGGCGATCACCGGACCTTCGGCCAAGGTGTTCAGGTCACTGTCAGTGACGATGGTGGCCATTTCGATGATGACGTCGGTATCAGGGTTCAGACCGGTCATTTCCAGGTCGATCCAGATCAGATTCTGCGGGTTTTGCATGTGTCGGCTCCTAGGCAATGCTGCGCAGTTTAGCCTAGGCAGCCGGCCGGGCGTGCTAAACTCGCGGCCGTTTTACCTAATCGCTGCATTCTTGATACGGAACACCCATGGCCAAACGCCAACTCAATCGTCGTCAAAACTGGCGCATCGAAAAGATTCAGGGCGAACGCGCTGCCCGCGCCGCCAAACGCGAGTCCTCGGCTGTCGAGGCACTTGAGGGTGGCGATCTGGGTCCGGAACAAACGGGCCTGGTGATCGCGCACTTCGGTGTGCAGGTCGAAGTCGAAGCCCTCGATGGCGATTTGGCCGGCCAGGTGTTCCGCTGTCACTTGCGCGCCAACCTGCCGGCGCTGGTGACCGGCGATCAGGTGGTCTGGCGTGCCGGCAACCAGGGCATCGGTGTGATCGTGGCGCAACTGCCGCGCAAAACCGAACTCTGCCGTCCGGACAGCCGTGGTCAGCTCAAACCAGTAGCGGCCAACGTCGACATGATCGTCATCGTCTTCGCGCCACTGCCCGAGCCTCACGCCAACTTGATCGACCGCTATCTGGTCGCTGCTGAGCACGCTGGGATTCGTCCGCTGCTGTTGCTCAACAAGTTCGACCTGATCGACGAGCAGAACGCCCCGGCGTTGAATGTCTTGCTGGCGGTTTACCGCACGCTGGGTTACCCGGTGCTGGAAGTCTCGGCGCACCACGGCAACGGCATGGAGCAACTTCAAAAACAATTGGACGGGCGCATCAGCGTGTTCGTCGGCCAGTCCGGCGTCGGCAAGTCGTCGCTGGTCAACAGCCTGTTGCCTGAAGTCGAAGCCCGTGTCGGCCCGTTGTCCGAGTTGTCCGGCCAGGGCACTCACACCACCACCACCGCGCGGTTGTTCCACTTCCCCGGTGGCGGTGAGTTGATCGACTCCCCGGGTATCCGCGAATTCGGCCTGGGCCACGTCAGCCGTGCCGACGTTGAAGCCGGCTTCATCGAGTTCAACGACCTGATCGGCACCTGCCGCTTCCGCGACTGCAAGCACGACCGCGAGCCGGGTTGCGCCCTGCTCAAGGCGCTGGAAGAAGGCCGCGTACAGCAGCAACGGATGAACAGCTATCGTTCGATCATCGCCAGCCTGCCCGAAACCAGCTACTAAACAGACGCGCCCGCTGCCTCGACACTGACGGGGCGGCGCGCCGCTTGTAGCATCCTACAAATATCCTCACCACTTAAACGTCAGAAACTTCTGTAAGGCTCCTTCACGCCTGCTTGTAGGGGAATTCTCTTTATCCGTGCGGGTCTTGTTGCGACCACTCAAGTGCATACATTCGAGCCCTCTTCGCATTTTGGCGATACCGAGGGATACCCATGCAAACCTATCATTTGTTCATCAGCCATTCGTGGAACTACCCCCACGCCCACGACAACCTCGTGCGGCTGCTCAACGCTAAACCCGGCTTCACGTTCAAAAATTTTTCGGTGCCGCCGGACAACCCGATCATCGGCGCGAAAACCGACAAACAGCTGGAAGAAGCCATCGAAAACAAAATCCGGCCCTGCTCGGCAGTGCTGATCATGGCGGGGATGTATTCGACCTACAGCAAGTGGATCAACAAGGAAATCGAGATCGCCAGGCGTATGGGCAAGGTGATCATTGCGGTGAAGCCGTTTGGTGCGGAGCGGATTTCTACCGTGGTGCGCCGGGCAGCACACGCGGAGTGTGCGTGGAACACCAACAGCATCATCAGTGCCATTCGTACTCACGCGGCGGGTTGAACCATGCGCAAGGGATTGTTCATCGGCATTAATAACTACAGCCATGTTTCGCAATTGAGTGGCTGCAACAACGACGCGATGGCCATGGCTTCGGTGCTGAAAACCGACGCCAATGGCGATCCGAATTTCAAGAACCTGGTCCTGACCTCCGCCGAAGATTATCTGAGCCGTGAAAAGCTCGAAGGGCATATCCAGGAATTGTTTTCAGGCGATTGCAGCGTTGCACTGCTGTACTTCGCCGGTCACGGCAACTTCGACGTCGATACGGACGAAGGCATGCTGATCCCCCAGGACTACAAATCCGCCAAGGATGGAATTCGCATCAGCGACATCCTGAACTGGGCGACCAAAGCCGTAAAAATCAAAAACAAAGTAATTATTCTTGACTGCTGCCAGGCGGGCTCGGCGGGTGAAGTCCGGGCGCTACGCAGCGAAAGCAGCATGGTGTGCGAAGGCATGACCATCCTCACCGCTTGCAAAAAGGAAGAGCCGGCGATGGAAGGCGCCAACCATGGCGTCTTCACTGGGCTGTTGCTGCAAGCATTGCACGGCGGCGCCGCGAACATATTGGGAAAGATTACCCCCGGCAGCCTCTATTCATTTGTCGACAACGCTCTCGACGCATGGGAACAGCGCCCGGTGTTCAAGACCAATGTGTCGCAGTTCATTTCATTGCGAGAAGTCTCGCCGCTGATCCCCAAAGAGATTCTGCGCAAACTGCCCGACTGGTTCGCCGAAGCCGAATCAATGTTCGCGCTCGACCCCAGCTACGAACCTACTGAAGCCACGTTCGACCCAGAGCACGGTGAAGTCTTCTCCCAACTGCAAAAATGCAATCGCCACAGCCTGATCGAACCGGTGGACGCCGAACACATGTACTACGCCGCCATCCACTCCACCGGCTGCCGCCTTACCGCCCTCGGCGCCTATTACCGAGAACTCGCGATCAAGGGACACTTCTGATGCCAGTATTCATCAGCTACCGCCATAGCGATCGGCCCCACGCCATCGCCATCAACACCCGTCTTATTCAAGCCAACATCAAGACCTACTTCGACGTGCTGGATCCGGAATCACAAACCACTGACGACATCACCGGGGTCATCACCCGCAACATCACGGCGTGCACGCATCTGATAGCGGTAGTCTCGGACAAGACCGCGCTGTCGTGGTGGGTGCCGTTCGAAATCGGTGAAGCGACCATCAGTAACCGACGGATTTGTTCATTCAAGACAGAACCGGCGGAACTGCCGCTCTACCTCGATAAATGGCCAAAGCTCAGCACCGACAAGGATCTGGAGTTTTTCATTGATGCCTACCGAGAAGAAGTGGCGACCAAGCGTTCGATGACGCTGGATTCAATCAACGAATCCCTTTACGGCACCTACAGACGCAATGCCGAGCTGTTCCACGACCAGCTCAAGAACCGCATCCGACGCGGTTTCTGACAGGCGCAAAAAAGCCGCGATGATCGCGGCTTTTTTTGGTCTGTCGCGTCCTGAATAAGGTTTACACCTTCTGACTTCATATCAGGCAGGTGATGCTGTTGAGCAGTAACCGCCCGGCCAACACACCTTACGTCCCGAAACCTGCGTTACAGAGCCCTATTAATGGCCACATAACAGAATTTACGCACGCTATCAGCGCTAGTGATACCGTGCAAAAAACACGAATTAATTGAGGCTGAAGGCTTCTTGAATGGTCTTGATCAAGCGATCGCCATCCACTCCTTTGTAACCTTGAGGGTTAGACGCAAGCTCAGCGGGCACTTGGTTGAGAAATGACATCAAATCGAGAGCCATTCGTTCAGGAAGCTTAGTCATTCCTTCTGTAAGACCGACAGAAAGTAAGATCACATCTCTGAAGTGTTTATTGATATCACGACTATCCACTCGTACGCCGTTCTCGATTTGCGCCTTCTTGTTAAGCCAGGCATGGGCTTTGAGCGGAACGAGTCTGTCGGCCCCTATGTGACTGATTTCTTGGGTGTGGTCGACGCCGGCCAGGAGAAAGTTGTAATACTCATCATCAAGGATGATCGCAGAAAGGCTTGCAGCTTGCTCTTCTACGGGGATTCTGGTCATTCGGGTCGCCTCTTCGTGCTTCAGGCCATCTGGGACACGAGAAAAAAGCTCGATCTGAACTGGAAAGGATTTGTCCTCAGGATTCTGGAAACGATAGAAAACAGGGGAGCCCCCTTCACCGTCTCCATTTTGACGAATGTCATATCCGCCGTCCTTGATGAACTTCCAGAACTGCCCTACGAACTCACGATTGAGGGCCTCAACGACCAGTACGACATCCAGATCCTTGGTGGCTCGAAATGGCTCATCCAGAAGCTCCATGGTAATGGATGCTGCCACCCCGCCAATCAGAACGTAGCTGCCCTGGTAGTCTTTGAAATACTCTCTAAACCGGTCGATACCCACTACCATTTCACGTTCTCCATCATTTCATCCAAACACATTTGCACCCGGTCATCATGCTCATCCTTGAGACTCAGGTAGAGAGAAAATGGGTCTACAGTCCCAGTGGCTGTGTTGCTATGCAGAGGGTCATAACTCCAAAACTGGATGCAGCACGCTGCATGGTTTTGCGGCACCTCATAAAAAGGGGATGTGGTCTCAAATTTCGATTTGGCCGTCTTTGAGCCCCAAAAACCGAACTCTTCCCCATATGCAGTATCCATCTTCCAGCGGTGATCGGACTGAGCGAGCTCTCGAATGTGATCGAACTGCGCAGTCGTCATTGCAAAGCCAGGTACTTTTGGGCTGGCGAGAAGGCTCACCTCTGCCAGAGCCGCCTCACCCGCCAGCAGCATTGGGGTGTCATACGCCTCAGGAATTGCATTTAACCAAAGCGTTTTTTTGACCGGCGTACGCATGTAGTTTTTCGCCATTTCCCAAGTCTCTTTAGGAGACAAGTGAAAAAAGATCGCGGCTTCACCCATTTCCTTTCCAGGCTGAACGATGTCCAGGTCGGTCAGCTCTTTGATGGCTCTGGTGACGGTCATTTTCGCGTAGGTAAAGGATTTCTCGAACGTAGAGCGAGTGGTCAGTAACTGGGACTGCCATCCTTTGATCAAGAATTGAATAAGCATGGATTGAGTGGCGGGGCTCAGTACCTGAGGTTTTTCCAGGCGCTGCCTGTAGTACTCACGCAAATCCATTCCAAACGCGGGAAGATAAAGCTGGTTTCCTGGCACGATGAATTGGACGCCTTTCTCGACCAGTCGCTTTCTGTCATAGCTCGGGAGCGTGTCTGTGACGAAGATCATGAGGTCGCCGGTTTCGGGCGACTTCTTCGCCAGCAGGTTGTTGATTGCCTGCATATGCTTGGCGATATCAGCAACGCTAGCTTCCCGCTGTGGACGTTCCTTCAGGATGAGGCACTTGGCGCCCAAGATTTCCGTGACAAAAAACTCGTATCGGTCACGCAGCGCGTACGGAAGGACTTTGACGCGCTCCCACGGTTTTAAGCGCAGCTTCAGGCCAAGCACGCTCTCTACATAGACCTTGAGCTCGATCAGGTCACGCCTCTCATCGAGGTCGTGGTCGTAGCTGGTAAAGTCAACCATGGTCATTCTTCCGTATCACGATTTCATCACGATATCAGAGGGTCTGATAGCGTGCAAAAATCCTGATATTCTTTCGTGAATTTTGATGCGGATCCCTGCGACGCGAGATAAAAGATAAGGGCCGAGAAGCGAGTGACGGTCACGGTAAGAATGGCAGGTAACTGCCATTCTTACCGTGACCAGATTTTTGCGGCAGCTACGCAGATCAACGTCGGAACGCCCGCCCTGAAGCTCGCTCGCCACAAGGCAGGCATGACCCAAGAGCGAGCTTAAGTGAACTGCATTGCGCGACGATCGCGGCTTCTGGTCTTCAGTGTGCGGCTTTTTCCAGCTTCCAACCCAGCGCATCCAAGGCATCACAGCCGTCCTGGATCAACATGTGTGCAGCGTTGGCGAAATGCTCCAGGTCATGACCCTCGGCTTCTTTGACGCAAAGGCAGGTGACACTGTTGAGCAGATTACGCGCGGCTTTGAGTCGGTGGACGGCGGTTTCAAGAAGATCGGAAGCGCGGGCTTCGGTGTCGATGTACAGCGTCGGGCCGACGCTGAAGTTGCCTTGGAGCGGGTGGTACTTAGCCATGGGTCAAAACTCCGGATAATTTCGAAAGATTTCATCTGTGGTTCGACCGGCTAAGATCGGTCACCGCGCTGGCAGCAACGGCGGAACTATAGTCAGATGCTTGTACGACTGAGAACCCCGGCATGCAATTTCAGATCGTTCCTACAGCCGCCACCAACGTACAAACGACAGGCACAAAAAAGCCGACATCGCTGTCGGCTTTTTTGCGGGTCACTGCTTCGGCGGTTCCGCCGGCTTCGGCGCCGGGTTGTCGAACAGGTTCAAACGCTCGCGAAGCTCATGCGCCGGCAACGGTTCTTTATCCGCCGGCAACGCATTCGGGTCGGCTGGCGTGACGGGCACTTCGCCCGGGCCGCCCTGCCCTTGCGCCGGCTCTGGAGCCGGTTCCGTACCTTGCGAACCTTCGATGGCACGCTGGGCTTTCTTGGTCAGTACCACGATGTCGATACGGCGGTTGACCGGATTGAACGGGTGCTCGCGATCGAACAGTGCTGACGAGGCATAACCGACGACACGCGCCACCTGCGCATCCGGATAGCTGCCGGCAACCAGCGCACGACGTGCCGCGTTGGCACGGTTGGCCGAGAGCTCCCAGTTACCAAAGTCACCGGTGCCCGTGTACGGCTTGGCATCGGTGTGGCCGCTGATGCTGATCTTGTTCGGCACCGCTTTAATGGTGTCGGCCATGGCCAGCAGGATGTCTTCGAAGTACGGCTTCAGACGAGCACTGCCGGAGTCGAACATCGGCCGGTTTTCGGCGTCCACGATCTGGATGCGCAAACCGTCCGGCGTGATTTCGAAACTGATCTGGTCTTTGAATTTCTTCAGCTGCGGGTTCTCTTCAACCTTGGTCTGCAGTTCTTGCAGCAACAACTCGAGACGTTCCTTCTCGACCTGCTCGGCCATGCCTTCAACCTGCTCGGCATCGATGGTCACCTTGTCGGGCTGCGGCTGAGATTTCACCTCGGGGTTGAGGGTGTTCTCCGGCGCCAGGGTCGGTGTGCCGCCCAGGTCGATGATGTACGGCGTGCCGCTTTCGGAAAAGCCGACCGGGTCCTTGAAGTAACCGGCGATGGCGATCTTCTGTTCAGGCGTTGCGGTGGACAGCAGCCACAGCACCAGGAAGAACGCCATCATCGCCGTCGCGAAGTCCGCGAAGGCGATTTTCCAGGCGCCCCCGTGATGCCCACCGGCGATGCGCTTGACGCGCTTGATGATTATCGGCTGGTTATTTTCCATGACTTAACGACCGCGAACCGCTTGTTCCAGCTCAGCGAAGCTAGGACGGTGCGCCGGGTACAGAACCTTACGGCCGAACTCTACCGCCAGCGATGGCGGCATGCCGGAAGCGGAAGCCACCAGCGAGGCCTTGATGGCTTCGTAGACGTTGAGTTCTTCCTTGGCATCGTGGGCCAGGGAATGGGCCAGCGGACCGAAGAAACCGTACGCCGCGAGAATACCGAAGAAGGTACCGACCAGCGCCGCACCCACGTGCAGGCCGATGGATTTCTGATCGCCTTCACCCAGGGAAGCCATGGTCACCACAATACCGAGTACCGCCGCGACGATACCGAAACCGGGCATGGCGTCGGCAATACCGTTCACCGCATGGGACGGATGCTCGAGGTCTTCCTTGAGGCTGTAAAGCTCCATGTCGAACAGGCCTTCAAGCTCATGGGGAGCCATGTTGCCGGAGGACATGATGCGCAGGTAATCGCAGATGAATGCAGTCATGCGTTCGTCTTTGAGCACAGCCGGGTACTTGGCGAAAATCGGGCTCGCAGCGGCATCTTCAATGTCGCCTTCGATCGCCATCATGCCTTCGCGGCGGCTCTTGTTGAGGATCTCGTAGATCAGGCCCAGCACTTCCAGATAGAACGTGTGGTTGAAACGCGAACTGAACATGCCCAAGGATTTCTTGAGCACGTGCAGGGTCATGTAACCGGGGTTGGCCTGCAGAAATGCACCGAGTGCCGCACCACCAATAATCATCACCTCGAAGGGCTGAATCAGGGCGGCAATTTTGCCGTGGGAGAGCACGTATCCGCCGAGCACGCTCGCGAATACGACGATGATGCCGATAATTTTAGCCATAGGTAGGAGAGCACTTACTGAGTCGGGTTCAAGGTCATATTCGGAAGTTAAAAAATCTCTTCTTCTACTTATCGGCAAAACTGCGCCAGACTATAGCCAGTTCAGGCGAAAAGCCAATTTGGCCCGCTCCGGGCATAGGTAATGCAGACGATGATCGCGTCCAACCATGGCTAACGAAACGAACGTTCCAACTCCAAAACCAACCACTCTCGAAGGCTGGGTAAAGCTTCTCGATGGCGTGCGCTTGCCCGTTCCGCAAGCCAGTCATGACCGTGTCTGCAAGGCCATCGCCAACAGTCGCAGCTCCCTGCGCGATATCGCCGAACTGATACAGGACAGCCCCGCGCTGGCGCTGAGCGTGATTCGCGAAGCCAATCGTCACACCCATGGCAGCATGACCGAGCCTGCGGAAAACCTTGAGGTGGCGATCAATCGCCTCGGTTTGAAGCGCACCGAAGAACTGCTCGCCCGCCTGCCCGCCGAACCTCAGTTAGAAATTCCGATCGCCCTGCGTCAGCTGCAACTGATCAGCCAGCACGCGACCCAACAGGCCAACGGTTTTTTCGCCAGTCGCCTGGCGCGGCTGTGGCAAGACATCCATTGGGGCAGCCTGCTGTTTCTCTCGCCGCTCTGGCCGATGGCGTTGACCCATCCGCAGTTGCTCGAAGAGTGGGAGCTGCGGGTCATCCATAAAGGCGAGTCGGCGCGCAAAGTCGAAAAGCAGTTGTTCGGCGTACGCCTACTGGATATCTGCCTGGCGCTCGTGGACATCTGGCGCCTGCCGATCTGGGTGCAGCAGGGTTATCGGCTGCTGCTCAACGAGCAGCGTGAGCTGGTGAAAGTCCTGCGCATCGCGCGCGACAGCGATCATCCATTGCGCCAGCAGAACCGCCTCGATGACGATCCGACCCTGCGCCGCTGGCTCAATCAACCGGCCAATACGGTGCTGCTGGCCAACGGTCTGGCGCTGTCGGCGCAACAGGCCTGGGACAGTCCGCACAGCGAACGCTGGCAGTATCTGACCAGCCTTTACCTGCAAATGCCGATGGACGAAGTGCAGCAGCAGTTGCACCAACAGGCCGCCAACAGCGCCCGTCATCATGCGATGCCAGACCTTTGGCACCCGGCCGTTTCACTGATCTGGCCGTGGGGCATGAACCGCGTGCACGCAGGCTTGCTGCCGGCCCCGGCACCGACTGCCGAAGACCTGGCGAAATGGCGCAGACAATGTGCAGAGTTGCTGGTCGAGCCGAGTCGCTTCACCAATGCCATGCACTTGACCACGTCTGCCCGGGACGCTTTGGTTGCGTGCGGCATGCGTCGGGTGATGATCCTGATGGCCGACCGCACCCATGACAATCTGCGAGTGCACCAGACGGCCGGACTGCCAAAAGAAGTGGCCGGTCTGAACTTCGTCGTCAGCCAGAGCACCGTGCTGCAACGCCTGCTCTCGCAGCAGGCCCAGGTACGCCTGACGCCGGCCAACAACGCGCAATTTTCGGCCCTGTTACCGGCCAGCCTGCGCTCACAGTTCGGCGGCGAACACTTGCTGTTGCGCTCACTGGTCAATAATGGTCGGGTGATCATGATTGTGGTGGCGGATCAGGGCGGCGGGCCGTTCTCGGAAATCACCGTGCAAGCCTTCGGCAAAACCGCGCAGTGCATCGAGAAAGCCCTGCACAGCTTTAGTCACCGCGGCCAATGACGCTGCTATACAATCCTCCCCTTTGTGTTCTGGAGACCTCACATGTCTGAATTCTCTGGCTTGCCGCTGGTCATCGAGCCGAGCGACTTGCTCGCCCGTCTCGACTCCCGCGAACTGATTCTGGTGGACCTGACCAGCAGCGCCCGCTATGCCGAAGGGCATATCCCCGGTGCGCGTTTTGTCGATCCGAAACGCACGCAACTCGGTCAGGCGCCTGCGCCGGGCCTGATGCCGTCGCAAGCGGCACTCGAAACGTTGTTCGGTGAGCTGGGACACAACCCCGATGCGGTCTACGTGGTCTATGACGACGAAGGCGGCGGTTGGGCCGGGCGCTTTATCTGGCTACTGGATGTCATCGGCCACAGCAAGTACCACTATGTCGACGGCGGCCTGAAAGCCTGGCTGGCAGAAGGTTTGCCCATGTCGATCCAGATCCCGGCAGCGGTCGGCGGCCCGGTTGCGTTGACCTTGCACGACGAACCCACTGCCACCCGCGAGTACCTGCAAAGCCGTCTAGGTGCCGCCGACCTGGCGATCTGGGACGCACGTGGGCCTCTGGAGTACTCCGGCGAGAAAGTCCTGGCGGCCAAGGCCGGGCACATTCCCGGCGCGGTCAATTTCGAATGGACCGCGGGCATGGATCAGACGCGCAACCTGCGCATCCGCACCGACATGCCGCAGATCCTGGAAAAACTCGGGATCAGCAAAGACAAAGAAGTGATTACCCACTGCCAGACTCACCATCGTTCTGGCTTCACCTATCTGGTGGCCAAATCCCTCGGTTATCCGCGGGTCAAAGGCTACGCCGGTTCCTGGGGCGAATGGGGCAACCACCCCGATACGCCCGTAGAGATTTAAGGTTTTTAAGGACAGTTAATGAATAAGCGTTTGTTTATCCTCAGCCAATACCTGCTGCCCCATCACCTGCTGTCGCGACTGGCCGGCTGCATTGCCGAATGCCGCGTGCGCTGGTTCAAAAACGCGTTTACCGCGTGGTTCGCCAAGCGTTATCAGGTGGACATGTCGCAGGCGCTGGTCGAAGACCTGACGGCCTACGAGCATTTCAATGCGTTCTTCACTCGCGCCTTGAAGGACGGCGCTCGCCCGCTGGACGAGACGCCAGGCGCGATTCTCAGCCCGGCCGACGGCGCGGTCAGCCAACTTGGCCCGATCGAACACGGTCGCGTGTTCCAGGCCAAGGGCCACAGCTTCAGCGTGCTGGAATTGCTGGGCGGCGACGCTGCCAACGCAGCGCCGTTCATGGGCGGTGATTTCGCGACTATTTATCTGTCGCCGAAGGACTACCACCGCGTACACATGCCGCTGGCCGGCACCCTGCGCGAGATGGTCTACATCCCGGGCCGGATCTTCTCGGTCAACCAGACCACCGCTGAAAACGTTCCGGAACTGTTCGCCCGCAACGAGCGTGTGGCGTGCATTTTCGACACCGAGCGCGGGCCGATGGCCGTGGTGCTGGTGGGTGCAATGATCGTTGCGTCGATCGAAACCGTTTGGGCCGGGTTGGTCACGCCGCCGAAACGCGAGCTGAAAACCTTCCGCTACGACGAAGCTGCCCGTGCGCCGATCCATTTGGAGAAAGGTGCAGAACTCGGTCGGTTCAAACTGGGTTCGACCGCTGTCGTGCTGTTCGGGCCTGATCAAGTGAAGTGGGCTGAAGAACTGGCGGCCGGTTCGCCGGTGCAGATGGGCCAGGGCATGGGTCTGGCAAAAGCCTGATCCCTGATCCGACCCCGCGAACGTCTTCGCGGGGTCGGACATTTCGGTGGTGCCGTTACTCTATCTGTCCACGGAAGCCGATCGGCCCTTCGTTGGCGTAGGTATTGGTGCCACTGAGGTTTTTCCCTCCATCGCTGGAGGTCACGCTCAACGCCACAACGTTCTGATTATCCCGACCTCCGATGACCCATTTGCCACCCGGATGCCACGGGGCATCGTTGCCGCCCCATTGATTTTCAACGTTGTACTGGTTCTGGCCCGTGCGTTGAGCCTTGAAACCAATGGGACCTTCACCCGCATACGTCATGGTGCCGGTGAAACTCTTCCCGCCATCGCCCGATTTGATCTCGATCGCGACAACGTTCTGGTTGTCCCGCGCGCCTAGCGTCCAGTCTCCGCCCGGATGCCAGGGTGCCGAACTACCGCCCCATTGATTTGCCACTACATATCTAGACATAAACTTCATCTCCTTGAAGTTACAAAGAGACCTGCCCTGCGTAGGCAGCAGGCCGTACGACTGTGCGTATCCAGTCGCACGACTGTCAGATTAGTAGTACGCCCGAAGGGCATTCGACTGACAGACAAACGGTAGAAATCCATAGCTGCTACAGTCAGGTCATTCACTGCCCATTTACCGGTTGGAGTTTTTCCACGGCATGAATGAGACCAGCCCCCACCTGTTGCTACGCGCCCCGATCCCGACGCAGTTGCGCCTGTCGTTCTGTGAAGCCACCCCGCGTGATCTCAAGCGCTGGATCGCCAATCTCCCCAAAGCCAACATCGGCGAAACCGCTCGTCAGCTGTATCAAGGCTTGAGCGAACTCAACCAGCTGCTCACGCCCAGCGACAATCGCCTGCAATTGCTCGAACTGCTGCGGCCCGAGGTGTATTACGTCTGCAAACACCTTGAGCAGCATTTCCTGCATCAGTCGATTGTCCTCGACGAGCGTTCCCGCAAGATCGCCAACCTCTGCCAGGCGCTGCAAAGTCACTTGGCCATTGGTTATAAACAGATCGTCGTGCGCATCACACCGACATTCAGCAAGGACCGTGCGCCGCTGCTGACCCAGGCGCTGCAACGGGCGATCCATTGCCTGAACGGGCCGTTGATTCGCGCTACCAAACTTTATTGCCCAGTGCCGGAAGGCCTGTGGCTGGAGCTGCATCAGCTCTACCGGATCGCCTGCGCGCACCGGCTCGAGCACACGAGCCTGCGCGATGAGCTGGCCAGCCAGACACAAAACCTGAGCATCGAACAGACTTACGTGGTCGCCTTGCTGCTGGGCGCCTCACGCTGCAACCAACTGCGCCAGCACCAGATTGCCCGGGTTGCCGAGGTGCTGGAGCCCTGGAGCCAATGGATCAAGCTGCAACCCGGCAAACCGGCCACCGGGCTGTTTGCCGTCGTGTCAGACCTCGACACCGGACCGCGTTACCGCGCCAAGTTCCGGGCCGAGCAGCAAGAGAGCTTATTGGGGATTGATCCGCAGCCGTTGGTCGCGGCGATTGAAGCTCATTTGCAAAAAAATGACAGTTCATCGCCGCTGCCCGTGCCAGCAGGGTTAAGCCTGGATACGTTGCAACACCTTCATGCCGCCTGGGGCCAGACTGCCGAGCGCAGCTTCCAGCGCACCGTTGGCCAAGGCACGTTGACCCTGTGCATAGGCATGAGCGCGCTGCACTTCTATCTGGGAGGGCAACGCTCATTCAGCGACATCCTGAAAAACCACGGCGCCCGACCTGCACAATTTTCGGTAACGTCAGTGGCCGGCCGGGAAAAGGACCAATGGCACCAGGCCTTCGACGCCGCTCCCCAAGGCAATGCAGATGCTCTATTGCCCTACGAAGAGATCGAATACCCGCAACTTCAGAATGACGACAACCACGAAGCATCCGACCGCAATCAGCACTTCCCGACCCATGTCCTGTCAGTGGTCAATCACAGCCCCGGCGGTTACTGCCTGGCCTGGCGCGCTGCTGTGCCGGCCGAGTTACAGGCGGGTGAGATGGTCGGTATCGAGGATTCTGTCGGTCAGGGCTGGAGCATCGCGGTGGTGCGCTGGATCCGCCAGGTGCGTGGCGGTGGCACGCAAATGGGCATCGAGCAGGTTGCACCCTGCGCCGAGCCTTGCGGCCTGCAACTGGTGCGCACCCGTGATGACCACAGCCAATACCTTCGCGGTCTTTTGCTACCGGAGATCAGCGCCATCGACCTGCCCGCCACACTGCTTGCCCCGCGCCTGCCCTTTCAGGAAGGCAGCAAAGTGCTGATCTACACCAACGGCCAGGAACGTCGAGCCGGGCTGGATCGGCGGGTGGCGAGTACCAACAGTTTCAATCAGTTCGCCTACCGTCCACTGGAGGCCGCCAGAAACGACAACGCCGCGGAGAGCGGCGCTGAGGAGGATTTTGATTCGTTGTGGAAGTCGCTTTGAGGGTAATGCCGGTAACTGTGGCGAGGGAGCTTGCTCCCGTATGGACTGCGTAGCAGTCCTTTTTTGGGGCCGCTTCGCAGCCCAACGGGAGCAAGCTCCCTCGCCACAAGGTTCTTTCAGCCCTGAAACAATCAGAGTTGCCCGTCGCGATCCCGGAAGCCCAGCAGATACAGCACGCCATCCAGCCCCAAGGTGGAAATCGCCTGCTTCGCCGACTGTTTCACCAGCGGTTTGGCACGGAACGCCACGCCCAACCCGGCAATCGCCAGCATTGGCAAATCGTTGGCGCCGTCGCCGACTGCAATGGTCTGCTCCAGACGCAAACCTTCCTTGTGCGCCAGTTCCTTCAGCAGATCCGCCTTGCGCTGTGCATCGACAATTGGCTCGACCGCCACGCCGGTAACCTTGCCGTCGACCACTTCCAGCTCGTTGGCGAACACATAGTCGATACCCAACTTGGCCTGCAATTGCTTGGCGAAGTAGGTAAAGCCGCCCGACAGGATCGCGGTTTTGTAGCCCAGACGCTTGAGTTCGGCGAACAGGGTTTCGGCACCTTCGGTCAGGCGCAGGGAGGCACCGATTGAATCCAGCACGCTGACGTCCAGCCCTTTCAACAAGGCCAGGCGTTCCTTGAAGCTGGCGCGGAAGTCCAATTCGCCGGCCATCGCCCGCTCGGTGATCGCAGACACCTGATCGCCCACACCGGCAGCCTTGGCCAGTTCGTCGATCACTTCGGCTTCGATCAGCGTCGAGTCCATGTCGAACACCGCCAGACGGCGGTTGCGGCGGAACAGCGAATCTTCCTGGAAGGCGATGTCGACGTTCAGCTCTTGCGCGACGCTGAGGAATTCGGCCCGCAGCGCTTGCGGATCAGCCGCTTCCCCACGAACGGAAAACTCGATGCAGCCCTTGCCCTGATCGGCCGGGGTGTCCAGCGGCATGCGCCCGGACAGACGATCGATGTGGTCGATGTTCAAGCCATATTTGGCGGTGATCGAACTCACGGCCTGCAATTGCCCGGCGGTCACTTTGCGGGTCAGCAGGGTCACGATGTGGCGTGTCTTGCCCTGATTGCCGACCCACTGCTGGTAATCCTCTTCGGACACCGGCGTGAAACGCACCTGCTGATCGAGCTTGTAAGCCGTGAACAGGATGTCCTTGAGCACCGACTTGCCTTGCTCGGTGTCAGGAATTTCAACCAGGATGCCGAATGACAAGGTGTCGTGGATCACCGCCTGACCAATGTCGAGAATGTTCACACCACCCTGGGCCAGAACGCCGGTAATGGACGCAGTCAGACCCGGACGGTCGACTCCCGTGATGTTTATCAGGACGATTTCGCGCAAGGCGCACCCCCGCAGGTGGAAAAAAACCGCATTCTACCCACATTCAGTGACCATCGGGCACCGTGAGCGCTTTGACGGTCTAGGGCCTGTCGCTATACTGCGCGTCAACTTCACGGACAAAAGAGCCGAGCTCAAGTGAACCGGCCCACGCCAGTAAAAACCGATAACTTCTTTCTGCTGATCTTCCGTGCACTGCGCCACCGCCGTGTACCGATTGCATTGCGCATCGCCAGCCATAACGTGATCCTGGTCGCTCTGGCCCTGGTGATCTATGCCTGTGTGATGGGTTTGCAGTTCAAGCAGGCCATGCACGAGCAGGCGGATGCGCTGGGTGAAAGCCTGACCACCCAGACTGCCACGTCCGCCACGGAGCTGTTGGTGTCCAACGACATCCTCAGCCTCAACGTGCTGCTCAACAACCTGACCAAAAACAAGCTGGTGGCTCACGCCGCCATCTACAGCGTGGATAACCGCATCCTCGCCGAAGCCGGTCAGCGCCCCAAGCATAGCCTGCTGGGCGAAGCCGAAGGCATGTACCAGAGCAAGATCACTTTCCAGGACGTGACCGCCGGGCAACTGCGCATCAGCCTGGACATGGATCAGTTCCAGCAGCCGATGACCATCAGCCTGCAAAGCATGGGCATTTTGAGCGCGATACTACTGGCGCTGTCCCTGGCCTTGAGCCTGCGCCTGGGTCGGCACATCTCCACGCCGTTGCTGCAATTGCGGGTATGGCTGCGCCATATCGACGAATACACCCCGGCCACCGAGCGTCAGGATGAGATCGGCGACCTGGCCCGCCAGCTGCACGCCGACTTCGCGCCAGAGCCCGCCGAGCCGGAACCCGCTCCCGAGCCTGAGTACGACGAAAGCGACTACGAAGACGCGGACGATAACGAGCCAACCTTCGAAGTGCGCAATTTGCGTGACCCGAGTTTCGATGAAACCAAGCCTGTGGCCGGTCTCAAACCTGCGCCACGGCGCATTGTCAGCACCGTTGAAGACGATGATGATGACGATGCATTTGCCGACTTGCGTGATGAATCAGCGTCGACCGCGCCGAAACCGGTAGCCAAACCGCAACTATCGAACGTGCCGCAGCACAGCGCGGTACTGGCCGTGCAACTGGGCGCTCAGGATCAACTGCGTCGTCTGCCCCGCACACGTCTGGAAGAACTGCTCAAACGCTATCGCGACTGCCTCGATCAGGCCGCCTCGCTCTACCAGAGCGAGCTGCACACCCTGAACGATGGCAGCACGCTGATGCTGTTCCACACCGAAGACAGCGGCGACGACTACCTGACCAACGCCATCTGCTGCGGTGAGTTGTTGCGAGCCTTGGGCCATCAGTTGCAGATCGAAGTCGCTGACAGCGGCATCACCCTGCAATTGCAACTGGGCCTGACCCTGGGTGACGAGCTGTTCGGCCTGAGCCAGATTGATCTGCTGCTGACTGAAACCGCTCAGGATGCACTGGCCCTGTCGCAACACAGCCGCAACCTGTTGCTGGTGGAGCGCAAGATCGGTGACGACGCGCTGATCCGCCAGCGCGCCCGAATCCGACCGATCGCAAGCCCGGAAGGCGCTTGTTGCGTAGAGCGGCTGATGGAGCCTTATCCGTCGATGCTCGAGCGGCAACTGGCGCGGATGCATGAACGTCGGGCGTAAATAGCCCCGTTATGAAAAAGCCCGCAGACGAGTAATCGTCTGCGGGCTTTTTGTTGCTACCTGATTCTTGTAGCAGCTGCCGAGCCTGCGAGGCTGCGTTCGGCTGCGCAGCAGTCGTAAAATCAGTCCGCGCCAGGGGTCATGCAATCGCGCGAACAGGATTTGCGAGGACTTCGGTCGAGCGCGACCCCGGCTCGAACGCAGCCTCGCAGGCTCGACAGCTGCTACAAGCCCCCGCAGAAACAACAAAGCCCGCACATGGCGGGCTTTGTTCTTGGATCAATCCAGGCCTAGAACCTGAACACTTCCATATCGGTCCGGATCGGCGAAGCCATCGGGATCTTCGGCTGCTTTTCCGCTTCCGCCGCAGGTGCCGCCGGCTTGGCAGCCGGTTTTTTTGGTGCTTCGGCAATCGGTGGCTGATTGGCCAGCGGCTTGAGCGCCACCGAAAGCTGCTCGGCCAGACGCTGCAACAATACACCCTGAGCCTGAACCTGAGCCGCCGTGCCACCGGCATGCTGTTCCTGCAGGTGAACGATGCGGTTATCACGAACCTGGCCACGACGGTCGATCAGACGCCATTGCGCATCAAGGATCGCCGGTTGCGCCTCACCCGAGTCCAGGCGAGTAATCGTCAGAAGAACCTGCACATCCGGCGTGAAGCCCACGGTCGCTGGCGCCAGCACCACGCGCTGGCTGTCGAGATGACCGGCGACCTGACGCAGCAGCAACTGATCGATATCCGACGACAGGCTACCCGCCCAACGACCATCAGCCGACGCTTGCAGGCTGCCATCCGGCTGTCGCTGCAACAACGTTTCGCGTTGCAGGTAATCAGCTACAGTTACCGGACCCAGCAATACAGCCATACCCGCGCTTTGCGCAGGCTGAGCCGGACTTCCGCTGTCCAGCTGATACAGCGACACCGGTTGGTGAGTGCTGCAACCCGCCAGGCCAAGAACGCCGGCGAGCATCAAAATAAAAGGAAGGCGCAGAGCAGTCATCGTCCCATCCAGGTGGTTGCCACAAGGCTAACCACAGTGAAAATACTCAATAAATATGAAGAACGCTCGGCCACGCCGGCGCTTGAAAGGCCATATCATCCGTGAATATGCGTTCCGACTCCAGCGCCAAAGCGTCGATCTACGCGTTAAATCGTAGATCGAGCGCTCTAGGACGCTTAATTGAGGTTTTCGACGAGCAGCGCATCTACCCTCTGAAAGCCACGTGGCAATTTGTTACCACGACGTCCACGCTCACCTTTGTAGTGTTCGAGATCGTCTGCTTTCAGTGACAAGGTACGTTTTCCGGCCTGCAGCACCAATGTGGCGCCATCCGGCAGAACGGCGATGTCCGTGACATATTCTTCGCGACTGGCCACACGCTCACCGGAAATCCCGATGATCTTGTTGCCTTTGCCCTTACCTAATTGTGGCAGATCGCTGATTTTGAAGATCAGCAGGCGACCTTCGGTGGTCACCGAGGCCAGCCAGTTTTGCTCACGATCAGCCACTGGCCGCGGCAGAATCACCTTGGCGTTGTTCGGCAGACTCAACAGCGCCTTGCCGGCCTTGTTCTTGGCTTGCAGGTCTTCACCCTTGACCACGAAACCATAACCGGCGTCGGAGGCGATCACGTACAGCGAATCGTCTTCCGGCATCAGCACGCACTCGAAGCTCGCCCCCGGCGGCGGCGTCAGACGACCGGTCAGCGGTTCGCCCTGGCCACGGGCCGATGGCAGCGTGTGCGCGGCCACCGAATAGCTGCGGCCGGTGGAATCGATAAACACCGCAAACTGGTTGGAGCGGCCGGGCGCCAAGGCCTTGAAACCATCCCCGGCCTTGTAGGAAAGCCCGGTGGCGTCGATTTCGTGACCCTTGGCGGAACGAACCCAGCCTTTTTCCGACAGAACGACGGTTACTTTCTCGTTTGGCAGCAGATCGTGCTCGGTCAGGGCCTTGGCTTCGGTGCGCTCGACGATTGGCGAACGACGGTCGTCGCCGTAAGTTTCGGCGTCTTTGATCAGCTCGGTGCGTACCAGCTTTTTCAGCTTGGCTTCGCTACTCAGCAGGGCTTGCAGCTTGGCTTGTTCCTTGAGCAATTCATCCTGCTCGGCACGCAGCTTCATTTCTTCCAGTCGCGCCAACTGACGCAAACGGGTGTCGAGAATGTAGTCGGCCTGGATTTCGCTCAGGGCGAAACGCTCGATCAGCGCGGCTTTCGGGTGCTCCTCGGTGCGGATGATGTGAATCACTTCATCCAGGTTGAGGTAGGCGATCAACAAGCCGTCCAACAGGTGCAGGCGACGCTCGACCTTGTCCAGGCGGAATTGCAGGCGACGACGCACAGTCTGGACCCGGAATTCCAGCCACTCGACCAACAGCGCGCGCAGGTTTTTCAGCTGCGGCTTGCCGTCGAGGCCGATGATGTTGATGTTGACCCGGTAGCTCGACTCCAGCTCGGTGCTGGCGAACAGGTGCTGCATCAGCGCGTCGTGGTCAAAGTTTTTGCGTGCGCCCGGAATAATCACGATCCGGCACGGGTTTTCGTGGTCGGACTCGTCTCGCAGGTCTGCGATCTGCGGGGCTTTCGACGGTTTGGCCTGCATCATGGCCGCGATCTGTTCCAGCACCTTGGCGCCAGACACCTGATGCGGCAGCGCGGTGACGATGATGTCGCCGTCTTCGATGTGGTACACGGCGCGCATGCGCACCGAGCCCTTGCCGGTTTCGTACATTTTCAGCAGGTCGGCGCGCGGCGTGATGATTTCCGCTTCGGTCGGGTAATCCGGGCCCTGGATGTGCTCGCAGAGCTGTTCGACCGTGGCTTTGGGCTCATCGAGCAAACGCACGCACGCCGTGGCGACTTCGCGCAGGTTGTGCGGCGGTACGTCGGTGGCCATGCCCACGGCGATGCCGGTGGTACCGTTGAGCAGGATGTTCGGCAAACGTGCCGGCAACACCAGCGGCTCGTCGAGGGTGCCGTCGAAGTTCGGGCCCCAATCCGCAGTGCCCTGGCCCAGTTCGCTGAGCAGCACTTCGGAATAGCGCGACAGCCGCGCCTCGGTGTAACGCATGGCGGCGAAGGACTTGGGATCATCCGGCGCACCCCAGTTACCCTGGCCGTCGACCAGCGTGTAGCGGTAGCTGAACGGCTGGGCCATCAGGACCATGGCTTCGTAGCAGGCCGAGTCGCCGTGCGGGTGGAACTTGCCGAGCACGTCACCGACGGTACGCGCCGACTTCTTGTGCTTGGAATCGGCGTCCAGCCCCAACTCGCTCATCGCGTAGATGATGCGCCGCTGTACCGGTTTCAGGCCGTCGCCGATATGCGGCAAGGCACGGTCCATGATCACGTACATGGAGTAGTTGAGGTAGGCATTTTCGGTGAAGTCAGCCAGTGACCGGCGTTCTACACCGTCCAGGCTGAGATCAAGGGAGTCGCTCATGCGGGCCTCATCGGTTCGTTGTCTGGCGCAGCAGCATGGTGCCACCGCGCTGGGTAAATTCAAGTTTGTTCAGCGCGCTCATACCGAGCAGCACTTGCTTGCCATCCAGGCCTGGCACGACGAGGGCGCGCACATCACGCAGCACAATGTCGCCCAGTTGCAGCCGGTCGATGCGGGTTCGGTAACCCTGGGTGCGACCGTTGGCTGTGCTCAGGGTCACCCCGAAGCCTTTTTCCAGTTTCAGCCGTTCGGCCATTTCCGCCGGGATCGACACGTCGGTCGCCCCGGTATCGAGCATGAAATCCACCGGCTGACCGTTGATCTGGCCGCTGGCAACGAAGTGACCCTGTGTGTTGCTGGCCAGTTTCACTTCGATAAACCCTTCGCCCTGCTCAGAGCTGATGACGGTGTTGGGATTCTGCTGACGCGCTTCCCACTGGCCGAAAAACCGCGTCGCCAGAAACAGCGCCGCGCACCAGGCCAGCACCATAAATACCCGACCGGCGCGTTTTCCCGGCGGCTGCTGACTCATGGCTTGGCACTCCAGCCACCTTCAGGCGCGGCAAAGCGCCAGACAATCGGACGTTCCTCGCCATCGGCGCGGGCATCGTTGTTGTTGTCGGTGCCGATCCACGCGCCCTCGGCGTCAATAATCAACGCTTCGGTCAGGCCGTAAGGATTTTTATAGCGGCGATGCGCCTGCAAGGCTTCATCGGCAAACGACCAGCAGCGCTCGACCTTGGCTGTCACCGAATCACGGCGGCAGATCTGGTAAGCGTTGCGCTCAAGGGTAAACAGCTTGCCGTTGAACAGCGACAGGTCGGCAAAGTCTCGGGACACTGCTTTGGCTCGGGGAAACTGCGCCGGCTGCATTTCTTTCCCGGCTTCGCTCAGCAACACACAGCCACCATCGCAATCCCAGACCGTTTGTTTGCGCTTGATCAGCAATAATCCACGGCTTTGACGCTCGGCGGCGAGCCACAATTGATCACCCGCCGGATTGATCGCCAAGCCTTCAAACAACGCATTGAAGTGCAACAGCATGCCGCTGGCCCGGGCTTCGCGAATCAGCATCGGCGAGATCTTCAGCCAGGACGATGGCCCAACGGGTGGCACTTGCAGAATCGCAGCATGGGATTCGCTCACGATGTAGCGATTGCCGGCGCTGTCGCAGGTGATGCCTTCAAAATCCAGATCCCCACCACGGAAAAACGACGCCACCCAGGTCCGCGAACGCAAGCCCCAGGGCAAACCGCTGTCTGGCACCGGCGGCACGCCGATGCCCACGGTTTCGGCGTGCCATACCCTTTCGCGGGTATCGAGCCGGTAAATCTGATCGTCGTCGCGATCGGACACCGTCCACATATCCTTGCCACACTGGGCCAGCCCGGACAGGTTGCCACCGCGCATACCGTCAACGGGATGCTCGGACAACAGGCGCAGTTCCGGCACCGGTTCGGCAAACACCGAAATCGAGGTCAGAAGTAACGCACACGCCAGGGCAAAGCCAACCCGCATCAGCCAAGAACCTCGGCCAGGTTGCCTTTGGATTCCAGCCAGGATTTGCGGTCACCGGCACGTTTCTTCGCCAGCAGCATGTCCATCATTTCCGAGGTCGCTTCAAAATCCTCCAGCGTCAGCTGCACCAGACGCCGAGTGTTCGGGTCCATGGTGGTTTCACGCAGCTGCGGCGGGTTCATTTCACCCAGACCTTTGAATCGTGTGACCTGCGGCTTGCCGCGTTTCTTCTCGGCCACCAGGCGATCGAGGATGCCATCGCGTTCGGCTTCGTCCAGGGCGTAGTAAATCTCTTTGCCCAGGTCGATACGGTACAGCGGCGGCATCGCGACGTAGACGTGACCGGCATCCACCAACGGGCGGAAATGCTGGACGAACAACGCGCACAGTAACGTGGCGATGTGCAGACCGTCGGAGTCGGCGTCGGCGAGGATGCAGATCTTGCCGTAACGCAGCTGAGCGATGTCCGCCGAGCCCGGATCGACACCGATGGCCACGGCGATGTTGTGCACTTCCTGGCTGGCCAGCACTTCGCTGCCATCGACTTCCCAAGTGTTCAGAATCTTGCCGCGCAACGGCAGGATCGCTTGAAATTCTTTATCCCTCGCTTGCTTGGCCGAACCGCCGGCGGAATCACCTTCCACCAGGAACAGCTCGGAACGCATCGGGTCCTGCCCGGCGCAGTCGGCGAGTTTGCCCGGCAGTGCCGGCCCCGCCGTGATGCGCTTGCGCTCGACCTTCTTGCTGGCCTTCAGACGACGGCCGGCATTGTTGATCGCCAGTTCTGCCAGCAACATGCCGGTTTCCGGGTTGGCGTTGAGCCACAGGCTGAAGGCGTCCTTGACCACACCGGAAACGAACGCGGCTGCTTCACGGGACGACAGGCGCTCTTTGGTCTGGCCGGAGAATTGCGGCTCTTGCATCTTCATCGACAGCACGAAAGCGATGCGTTCCCAGACGTCTTCCGGCGCCAGCTTCACGCCACGAGGCAGCAGGCTGCGGAATTCGCAGAATTCGCGCATCGCATCGAGCAAGCCCTGACGCAAACCGTTGACGTGGGTACCGCCCTGCGCCGTCGGAATCAGGTTGACGTAGCTTTCCTGAACGCTGTCGCCACCTTCCGGCAACCACAGCAGCGCCCAATCGACCGCTTCTTTGTTACCGGCCAGGCTGCCGCAGAACGGCTCGTCCGGCAGACGCTCGAATCCATTGACCGCGTCGACCAGGTAGGAGCGCAGGCCGTCTTCGTAATGCCATTCGACTTTCTCGCCGGTGGCCTTGTCTTCAAAACTGACCAGCAGCCCCGGGCACAGAACGGCCTTGGCCTTGAGTACGTGCTTGAGGCGGCTGATAGAGAATTTCGGCGAATCGAAGTATTTCGGGTCCGGCGCGAAGAACACGCTGGTACCCGTGTTGCGCTTGCCGACGGTACCAATGATTTCCAGCTCGGTTTTCTTGTAACCGTCGGCGAAGGTCATCTGGTATTCGTTGCCGTCACGCTTTACGCGCACCCGGACTTCGTTCGACAAGGCGTTGACCACGGAAATACCCACCCCGTGCAGACCGCCGGAGAACTGGTAGTTCTTGTTGGAAAACTTGCCGCCCGCGTGGAGCTTGGTGAGGATCAGCTCGACGCCCGACACGCCTTCTTCGGCGTGGATATCCACCGGCATGCCACGGCCGTCATCACTGACTTCCAGGGAGTGATCGGCGTGCAGGATGACCTGCACCGAGGTCGCATGCCCGGCCAAGGCTTCGTCGACGCTGTTGTCGATGACTTCCTGGGCAAGGTGATTCGGCCGACTGGTGTCGGTGTACATGCCGGGGCGTTTGCGCACCGGGTCGAGGCCCGAGAGGACTTCGATGGCGTCTGCGTTATAAGAGCTAGCGCTGGGAGTGGCCATGGGGTCTCGTCGTCCGCCTGTAAAAAGAGTGTTCTGTGAAATAGAGGCGATGGCTCACAGTGCTGTGAAATCGATCGCCTGATACAAATCTGCGCCGATGCCGGCAAAACTCAGCATCGCCGGCAATTGCTCGGCAAAACCCTGAAAACTATGGTCGCCGCCGGCCTGGATGCGCAAGGCACAGGCCCGGTAGTACTGCTGGGCGAGGCGATAGTCCAGCGTTTCGTCGCCGGTCTGCAACCACACCTGATACCGCTGCGGGTCTTGGGGCGCCGGCACTTCCAGCTCGGCCAGGGCCGTCACGTGGTCGTGGGTCAATTCCCAGGCCTCATCGGTATACAGGTTTTTCTGCGTCCCCAGATACCCGTCGAACATCCGGTGCGGACTGACGGCAGGATTGATCAACAGGGCCTTGAGGCCATGGCGCTCGGCCAGGTGAGTCGCATAGTAGCCGCCGAGTGAGCTGCCGACCAGCAGTGGCCGCCCAAGCTCCTCAATCGCCTTGTTCAGCTGACCGATGGCCTCACGCGGATGGTGATGCAAGGCCGGAACGCGCAACTGATCGCTCAAGCCCAGACGTTCCATCACTTGTACCAACTGCGTGGCCTTTTTAGATGAAGGCGCGCTGTTGAAACCGTGGATATAAAGGATCGAACCAGACATTTGAGCTCCCTGTGCGTCGGGTAAAGAGGCGCAGTTTACAGGGTGTCGGGGGAATCGGGGATATCCGCAGAAATGAGGGTGTCTGTGCCGACGCCTTCGCGAGCAAGCCCGCTCCCACATTTGACCTGCGGTGTACACACTCTGTGAACACCCGAGATCCAGTGTGGGAGCGGGCTTGCTCGCGAAAGCCGCGACTCGGTCCTGTTGAATGACAAAAAAATCAATAGCCGTTGGAGCCGTAGTCGACCTCAAAGTCGAAGCCGGTAACGCGTTCCACGCCGGTTTCGAGCTGGCCATCAGGCAACAGCCGCAACCAGCGATACCCCGGCGCCTGGTCACTGACCTTGAAATCATCACTGCCCGGTTCGAACTGAATACACGTCGAAGGCGAGGCAATCAGCCGCACACCCTTGCGAACCTGGTCGATCTCTTGATGCACATGCCCCCATAAAACCGCGCGCACCTGCGGAAACCGATCCAGCACGGCAAACAACGCGTCTGGGTTGCGCAATCCAATCGGCTCCATCCACGCACAGCCGATCGACACCGGATGATGATGGAAGCACACCAGATGATGGCGCTCCGGCGCCTCACTCAACGAACGGGCCAGCAACTGTAGCTGCTCATCCTGCAAATACCCCGGCACCGAACCCGGTACGGCCGAATCGAGCAACGTGACACGCCAGTTACCGACATCCACCACTGGCTCCAGCAACGTACTCTGCACAGCGGCCTCCGCCATGATCCGCGGCTCATCGTGGTTACCGGGAATCCAGCGCGCCGGCGCATCGAGCTGCCGCGTCAGGTCGCGAAACTGCTGATAGGACTCCAGCGTCCCGTCCTGAGAAAGATCGCCACTGGCAATAATCAGGTCGATCTGCGGCTGCTGAAGCCGCACCAGTTCGATGACTTTTTGCAGGCTGTCACGGGTATTCATGCCCAACAACGTCCCGTCCGTTTCGGCAAACAGATGACTGTCGGAAAGTTGCACCAGCAACGCCGAATCGGCGGTGGTCAATGTGGATACGCTCGGCAAGGCGTTCTCCCAGGGCTGAATCACGGGATGGATGAGTACCGCGATTATGCTGGGGGATGATCAAAAGGGGAAACTTGTGAAGCTGACGCAGTTCACATCTATCGCACGACGGCGTACTCGTGTCCGCAGGCCAGGCAATGGCTCAGCCATTCGCCCAGAAACATATTCAGCTGGGCCTTTTCGTCCGGCTGATGCATTGAGGCATTCGGGTAAGGATAGATGCCGCGAAAGCGTCGCGCATGTTCGGCGCTGACGACTTCGGCCATGCACGCGTCGTGATAGACCTGGACTTCCAGTTGCGGCACCGGCAGCCACGGCAGGCTGTGTTCCTGGCGCACTTGCAGGGTTGTGGTATACGGACAGACTTGCAGCACTTCGAGGGCCAGCACGCCGAGCATCTGGTCGCCGTGGGTCACGGCAATGCGCCGTGCCTCCGGCTCGTTGCGCATGTCCGGCAACAGTCGCATCAGGCGCGCGTAGTTGGCCTCGCAGGAGGCTTGCAGCCCCACAAGGTCAACCCGATAGCGATCGCGCAGTTTGTTTACGACCATAACCCCCTCACTTCAGCGCGGTTCAAAGCTAGCCATTGCAAGGCAATGATGCTGGCCGCGTTGGCAATTCGTCCGTCGCGTACGGCCTGTAGGGCATCTTCGAACGCCCAGACCGTGACGCGGATATCTTCTGCTTCTTCCTCCAGCCCATGCAGGCCGCCGACGCCGGTGCTGTCGCAACGCCCCAGGTACAAGTGCACAAATTCATTGCTGCCGCCCGGCGATGGAAAGTATTTGGTCATCGGCCAGAGCGCCCCGAACACAAGCCCAGCTTCCTCCTGCGCTTCGCGGTGAGCAACTTCTTCCGGTACTTCATCCTTGTCGATCAGACCGGCGACCAGTTCGATCAACCAAGGATTATCAGTCTTGCCCATGGCGCCGACGCGAAACTGCTCGATCAACACCACTTCGTCACGTTGAGGATCGTACGGCAGCACGCACACTGCATCGTGGCGAACGAACACTTCACGATTGATCTCGCGACTCATGCCACCGGCAAACAATTCGTGACGCAAGTGCACACGCTCGAGCTTGTAGAAGCCCTCGTAGCACTTTTCGCGCCGAACGATATCAACGGCGGTCGGAATGGCGTTGGCAAAATCAGTCATGACAATCCTCGTTTACTGCAAATCCGATCCGAGGCTCCTTTTTGTTACTTGCAACCTCGACTTCGCGCCATCCTAACGCGCCCGTGACCTTTGATGCAGCCCCTTTACAGTCAGCGGGATAGACGGTGAGGGCGAAACCAACTCTAATTAGCTTAGTGGCGAACTGACTGCTTCGTTGAGAGTCGAAGCGGATAACTTTTCGCCTTTCCCTGTTTTATGAAGGACGCCCATGTCGCTTTTTAAAATCGCCTCCGTGGCTGTAATCGCCCTGACCCTGGGCGCCTGCCAGAGTTTGTTCCAACCCAACTACCGGACGCCGCTGGAAACTACCCGCGATGCATCCGAACAGCTGAAACCGGGTTGCACAACACCTGACTGCCCGTTGGTGAACATCGATACGCTGCGCTTCCCGGCCGAACCGCAGTTGGACGGCATCGTCGAAAAACGCCTGCTGCAAATGACCCGCACCTCGCCCGACGCCCCGGTGGCGCCGACGCTGGCAGCGTATCGCGAGCAGTTTTTGAGCAGTGCCGGCCCGCGCTACAGCAGCTATCTGCAAGCCAAGGTACGTGAGCAGCATGACGGCTTGGTGATCGTTGAATTTTCCAGCTACCTGGACACCGGCGGCGCCCATGGCACGCCAGGCCGCAGCTTCATCAACTATTCGCGCCAGCAACACAAAGTGCTGACGTTGTCGGACATGTTGGTGCCGGGGCAGGAAGAGGCGTTCTGGAAAGCCGCGCAAGTCGCGCACAACAGCTGGCTGATAAGCACCAAGCTCGATCAGGAACCGGAGTTCGTGAAGCAGTGGCCGTTCCAGAAAACCCAGAACGTGGCGCTGACGTACGGCGGGGTGATCCTCAAGTACGAAGTGAGCACCATCGCGCCTTACGCGCTGGGTCACGTCGAACTGAAGATCCCTTACCCTCGCCTGAACGGCATTATCAAGCCCGAGCTGTTTCCTGGCCGTAACTGAAGGCCCGACCCAGCACGAGTTGCAGCAGCCCTGCCAGAATCAGTGACGGCAGGGTTGCGCCGATGTCCGGATACAGATTAGCCAGCAAATGATAGGTGCTCACTCCGCCCAACCAGGCGAGCAACGCCGGCCAGCGCAATGCGGCTGACGCCATGCGAGCACCGCGTTTGCGCAGGATGAAGTGATCCACCAGCACCACACCGAACAGCGGCGCAAACACCGAACCGATCAACAGCAGGAAGTTCTGGTACTGGGCCAATGGCGCCAGGCACGCGATCAGTGTGCAGATCACACCGATGGCCAAAGCCAGGTGCTCGACTTTCAAGCGCAACAAAATTCCGCTCGAAACGGCCGCCGAGTGAATGTCGGCGAAGGCATTTTCCGACTCGTCCAGCAGGATCAGCAGCAGCGGAATCCCCAGACCTGCACCGGCCAACGCCAACAGCAAGGCATTCACTTCACCGCTCGGCGCGAACGCCAGGGTGTAGGCCACGCCGAGGCTCATCAGCCAGAAGTTACCGATAAAGAAACCCAGCGCCGTGCCACCAAACACATTTTTCGCACGCTTGCCGAAACGCGAGTAGTCGGCAATCAGCGGCAACCACGAAAGCGGCATGGCGATGGCAATGTCGAAGCCCACGGCGAACGGCATCGAACCATCACCGGCCTGCGCCCACAACGCCGCCAGATCGGCTTTGGCGAACAGGTTCCAGGTCAACCAGATGCACGCGGCCAGCAGCAACCAGATGCCCCACTTGCGCAGGATCTGACGGACGAATGTCAGCGGACCACTGACGGCCAGCAAGGTCGCCAAACCACCAAAGAACACGGTCCAGAGCAGCGGATTGGACAACAGACTGCCTTCGCTGAACGCCCGCGCGCCGAGCAGGCTGGCGGCGTCGCGCATGATGATGATTTCGAACGAGCCCCAGCCGATCAATTGCAGCAGGTTCAATACGGCAGGCAGGCTAGCGCCTTTTGCACCGAGGCTGAGTTTGAGTGCGGCCATCGATGACAGGCCGGTGTCGCTGCCGATCACGCCGACGGCGGCCAGCAGCAAAACGCCGACCAGGGTGCCGAGGAAGATTGCCAGCAACGAGCCGGACAGGCCCAGACCTGGCGCGAGCAATGCACCGGTCTGCAGGACCATCAGACCGATGCCGAGGGAGAACCACAGGGAAAACAGATCACGGCCGCCGAAGACACGTTTGTCGATCGGAACCGCAGAATCCGGGGAGTAAGTGCTGGGTTGAATGCTCAAGGGTGTTATCTCAGAGGGACATTTTTTGTTGTGTAGATCGCTATCGCCAGCAGGCTGGCTCCCACAGGGGACTTGTGAACACCACAAATCCAGTGTGGGAGCCAGCCTGCTGGCGATGGGGCCCTTTCAGGCCCCACCTTTTCAGGTCAGATCAAACCTTCTTGTACAGCTGACTGCCTTCCTGTTTGAACCGCTCGGCCTGGTCCGCCAATCCCTGGGCGACTTCGGCGTCGACGGTTTCGATGCGCTGGTTGGCCGCGTATTCGCGGACTTCCTGGGTGATTTTCATCGAACAGAATTTCGGCCCGCACATGGAGCAGAAGTGCGCGACCTTGGCCGAATCCTTCGGCAGGGTCTCATCGTGATACGAACGAGCAGTGTCCGGATCAAGGCCCAGGTTGAACTGGTCTTCCCAACGGAATTCGAAACGCGCCTTGCTCAAGGCATTGTCGCGGATCTGCGCGCCCGGATGCCCTTTTGCCAGATCGGCGGCATGCGCGGCGATCTTGTAGGTGATGATCCCGGTCTTCACGTCATCCTTGTTCGGCAGACCCAAGTGCTCCTTCGGCGTCACGTAGCAGAGCATGGCGCAACCGAACCAGCCGATCATCGCCGCACCGATACCCGAGGTGATGTGGTCGTAGCCTGGCGCGATGTCAGTGGTCAGCGGGCCGAGGGTGTAGAACGGCGCCTCGTCGCAGCATTCCAGCTGCTTGTCCATGTTCTCTTTGATCAACTGCATCGGCACGTGACCCGGGCCTTCGATCATGCACTGCACGTCGTGCTTCCAAGCGATCTTGGTCAGCTCGCCGAGGGTTTCCAGCTCACCGAATTGTGCGGCGTCGTTGGCGTCGGCAATCGAGCCCGGACGCAAGCCATCGCCCAGCGAGAAGCTGACGTCGTAGGCCTTCATGATTTCGCAGATGTCTTCGAAATGGGTGTAGAGGAAGTTCTCTTTGTGGTGCGCCAGGCACCACTTGGCCATGATCGAACCACCGCGGGAAACGATACCGGTGACGCGTTTGGCGGTCAGCGGCACGTAGCGCAGCAACACGCCGGCGTGGATGGTGAAGTAGTCGACGCCCTGCTCGGCCTGTTCGATCAGCGTGTCGCGGAACAGCTCCCAGGTCAGGTCTTCGGCAGCGCCGCCGACTTTTTCCAGGGCCTGATAAATCGGCACCGTACCGATCGGCACCGGCGAGTTACGGATGATCCACTCACGGGTTTCGTGAATGTGCTTGCCGGTGGACAGGTCCATGACCGTGTCCGAACCCCAGCGAATGCCCCAGGTCAGTTTCGCCACTTCTTCTTCGATGGACGAACCCAAAGCACTGTTGCCGATGTTGCCGTTGATCTTCACCAGGAAGTTACGGCCGATGATCATCGGTTCCAGTTCGGTGTGGTTGATGTTGGCTGGAATGATCGCGCGACCGCGGGCGATCTCGTCACGGACGAATTCAGGGGTGATGATTTTCGGCACGCTGGCGCCGAAGCTGTGACCGGCGTGTTGCTGGTCCAGCAGGCCGGCGGCGCGAGCCACTTCAAGCTTCATGTTTTCGCGGATGGCGACGTATTCCATCTCGGCGGTGATGATGCCTTTGCGGGCGTAGTGCATCTGGCTGACGTTGGCACCGGCCTTGGCCCGGCGCGGGTTGTTCACGTGGGCGAAACGCAGCTTGGTCAGCTCGGCATCGGCGAGGCGTTCCTGGCCGAAGTTGGAACTCAGACCCGGCAGACGCTCGGTGTCGCCACGGGACTCGATCCACGGCGAACGCACATCGGCCAGGCCTTTGCGCACGTCGATGATGACGTTGGGGTCGGTGTAAGGGCCCGAGGTGTCGTACACAACGACAGGCGCGTTGACCTCGCCGCCAAAGTCGGTCGGCGTCACATCAAGGCTGATTTCGCGCATCGGCACGAGGATGTCCGGGCGAGAGCCCTGAACATAGATTTTTTGCGAGCGGGTAAACGGCTGAACCGATTGCTGATCGACTTGGGCCGAATCACTCAGGTTCGTAGTGTTTTTTAGTTTTATCGTCATCACGGGCTCTCCAGACACACATCCAGGCAGTGGATTTTTGTCGGAGCGAACCTGTAAACGAATGGACGCACGGGCGCTGGGGAAACCAGCAGTGCTGTGCTCAGTGCTCGAGGGGTGTTCGATTGTCGAACAACATCCCGGACGAAGCACAAGAGGACTCGCCGGGTGACGAGAAATCTTGTTCCCTACGCAGGCGCTAACCTGATCAGGTTCAACGGGATCCGAAATTATTCGATCTCAGCCTCATAGCAAGGCACCCCGACAAGAACCCGGCCAGTCTAGACACAACTGGCAAAGAACGCCAACACCGCGGTAAACACCATGATGAATGGCGTAATTACAGGATTGTTGCGGTCGTTGCGCACAACTACACTCGCAACCCATACCGCACCTTGACGCTGTATGAGCCGCGCCGTAGCCTTGGCGCTCAAATTATCAGCGTAATCTTTTTAGGGATGGCCTCATGCTGCGCAAACTCTCACTGGCCCTTGCCGTGTCTTGTGCGTCCAATGGAATGGCCTGGGCAGCAGAAGCGCCCTTATCGACCAAGAACGATCTGGTCAGCGTCTATCAGGAAGCGGTGGACAACAACGCCGACCTGGCTGCTGCCATCGCTCAATATGGCGCCCAGAAAGAAGTCGTGCCCCAGGCCCGCGCCGGGCTGCTGCCGAACCTCTCCGGCGGCGCCGAAGTGGCCAACGTGCGCACTTCGATCGATCAGCCTTCGTCCACCTTCAGCCGCAACGCTCATTCGTATCAGGCAACGCTGGCGCAACCGCTGTTCCGAGCCGATCGCTGGTTCCAGTTTCAGGCTGCCAAGGACGTTAATGAACAGGCCGCGTTGCAACTCTCGGCGACCCAGCAAAACCTGATTCTGCAGACCGCCGAAAGCTACTTCAACGTATTGCGCACTCAAGACAACCTGGCCTCGACCAAGGCTGAAGAAGCCGCATTCAAACGCCAGCTCGATCAATCCAACGAGCGCTTTGATGTCGGCCTGTCGGACAAGACCGACGTGCTGCAATCGCAAGCCAGCTACGACACCGCACGAGCCAACCGGATCCTCGCACAGCGTCAGGTGGATGATGCGTTCGAAGCCCTGATCACCTTGACCAACCGTCAGTACAACTCGATCTGGGGCATTGCCCACACCCTGCCGATCCTGCCGCCATCACCGAACGACGCCAAAGCCTGGGTCGATACGGCGGCCAAACAGAATCTCAATCTGTTGGCCAGCAACTACGCCGTCAGCGCCGCTGAAGAAACCCTCAAGCAACGCAAGGCTGGCCATGCGCCGACCCTGGATGCAGTGGCGAAGTATGAGAAAGGCGATAACGATGCCCTGGGCTTCAGCAACCCGAATGCCTTCGGCGCGCCTTACAAGGGCAACGTCGACCAGACCACCGTGGGCCTGCAGCTGAACATCCCGATCTACAGCGGCGGCCTGATCAACTCCCAGGTGCGCCAATCGTATGCGCAACTGGATCAGTCCGAGCAGCAACGGGAAGCCCTGCGCCGGCAAGTGGTGGAAAGCACCCGCAACCTGCATCGCGCAGTGAACACTGACGTCGAGCAGGTACAGGCGCGCAAGCAGTCGATCATCTCCAACCAAAGCGCGGTGGAAGCGACCGAAATCGGTTATCAGGTGGGCACACGAAACATCGTCGACGTACTGGATGCCCAGCGTCAGCTGTACACCTCGGTGCGCGACTACAACAACACGCGTTATGACTACATCCTCGACAACCTGCGCTTGAAGCAGGCCGCGGGCACCTTGAACCCGGGGGATTTGCAGGATCTGGGGCGTTATCTCAAGGCTGATTACAACCCGGATAAAGACTTCCTGCCGCCGGATCTGGCGAAGGCTGCGGCGGCGCAGTTGAAGGCAAATCCGACGCAATAAAAAACAAAAGATCGCAGCCTCGTTTCACTCGTGTAGGAGCTGTCGAGTGAAACGAGGCTGCGATCTTTTCATGTCAAGCGACTCGGTCTAACGCTCGATCAACCGCCCCAACCCATCCAACAACCGCTGCAACGCGCCCTGATTGGTGCGCATCACTTTCAACCCCGCCTCCGCCATCCGCTGCGCATCGCGTGGCAACTCGAACAACCGCTGCACCGCCAGCGCCAGACCTTCGGCATCCTCCACTTCCTGCAACGCCCCGGCACTGCGCAACTGCGCGGCGATTTCAAGGAAGTTAAACAGGTGCGGCCCGCTCAATACCGGTTTGGCCAGAGCCGCCGGTTCCAGCAGGTTGTGCCCACCGTTCGGCACCAGACTGCCGCCAACAAAAGCGCTATCAGCCAAGGCATACAGAAACAGCAACTCACCCATGGTGTCGCCCAGCAGCACCGACGTACCGGCGGTGACGGGTTCGCCAGCGGAACGACGGACCGTGGCGAAACCCTGCTGCCGACACAACTCGAACACCGAATTGAAACGCTCCGGATGGCGCGGCACCAGAATCAGCAACGCATCGGGATGATTGGCCAGCAACTGACGATGAGCCGCCAGCACCACTTCGTCTTCGCCTTCGTGCGTACTGGCCGCAATCCACACCGGGCGCTCCTGCGCCTGCCATTGCGCACGCAACTCGGCGGCACGCTGAAGCAGTGCCGGGTCGATGGTCAGGTCAAACTTGATCGAACCGGTCACCTCCACGGTTTGCGGTCGCGCACCCAAGTTACGGAAGCGCTGGGCCTCGGCCTCGGTCTGCACCGCGAACAGGCTCATCTCGGCGAGCATCGGCTGGGTCAGTTTGCCGAAGCGGCCATAGCCCTTGGCTGAACGCTCAGACAGTCGCGCATTGGCCAGGGCCACGGGAATCCCGCGCCTGGCGCACTGATGGATATGGTTCGGCCAGAGCTCGGTTTCCATAATCACCGCCAGTTTTGGCTGGACCCGATCAAGGAATCGCTTCGCTGCGCAAGGCAAGTCGTAAGGCAAATAGCAGTGCTGGATGCGCGGCTCATTGGCGAACAGTGCGTGGATGCGCTCCGAACCGGTCGGGGTCATGCAAGTCACGGTAATGGGCAACTGTGGATAACGTTGCAGCAAGGCGCGAATCATCGGCGCCGCGGCAATGCTTTCTCCCACTGACACCGCGTGCACCCAGATGCCGCCCGTTTTCATCGCCGGTAACCCGAGGGAGAAACGTTCGCCAATGCGTTTGGCATACGCCGGCGCCTTGCGCGCCCGCAGCCAAAGCCGAATCGCTACCAGTGGCAGCCCCAGGTAAAACAGCGCGGTGTAGAGAGTTCTATTCATGGCGGCGGAGTTTATCGGCTTTTTTCACCAATCGTCTGCAAGTGCACAGCAAAACGTTCGGCCAACCAACGAGCTGCCGGCCCCAGAGGTTCATCGCGGCGCCAGACCAGCTCCACCACCAGCGCTGGCGGGGTCCATTCGCTGACCAGTTCGACCATCAGGTCCTGATAGGCCGGGTACTGCACCACGTGGCGCGGCAGCCAGGCCCAGCCGAGGCCGCGCACCAGCCATTCAGCCATCACGTAGAAACTGTCGGCCCGCCAGACTTGCGGGCTGGCGGGTTCGCTGCCGGGATAGACACTCGACTGTGTGGACATCAGCAACTGACGATGCTGCGCCAGTTGCTGACAGTCGACCTGAGCCTGTTTCGCCAGTGGGTGGCCGACGCCGCACACCGTGACCATTTCGACGCTGCCCAACACCCGCCGCTCGAGCGCTTCGGGAATCTGATCGTGATAAAACAGCAACCCCAGATCGGCCCGACGCTCCACCAGTTTGCGCGCCACATCGCCCTGGGCGGCACTGGTCAATTGCACTTCAAGGCTGGGAAATTGTTGAGCCAGGGCTTCGAAGCTTTCGATGATCGGCTGATAGGGCATCGCCTCATCCTGGGCTACACGCAAACGCGCCTCCTGGCCGCGCATCATGGCCAGCGCCCGACCGTTCAGGCGTTCGCATTGGCGCAGCACTTCCCGCGCCTCATCCAGCAATGCGTTACCGGCCTCGGTGAGTTTCGGCTGGCGGCCGCTACTGCGGTCGAACAGGCTGACACCCAAGTCCTCTTCCAGCAGCGCAATCGAACTGCTGACCGCCGACTGCGCCTTGCGCTGATCCCGCGCCACCGCAGAAAACGAACGCTGCTCCGCTACGCTGACAAACAGCCGCAGCTGCTCCAGATTCCATTGCGTGTTCATGGTTCAACCCATCTTCAGAACAGATAGGTAATGACTTTACCGCATCTGGAGAATCTCTAAAATGCCGACCTCAGAAAGCAACACTTCACACGAGGATGCACCTATGACCGCTTACTACTACCTGGCCATTGCCATCTGCGCCGAAGTGATCGCCACTGTTTCGATGAAAGCGGTCAAAGGCTTCAGCACCCCGCTGCCGCTGATTCTGGTTATTGTCGGCTACGGCATCGCCTTCTGGATGCTGACGCTGGTGGTGCGCAGCGTTCCGGTGGGCGTGGCTTACGCGGTGTGGGCCGGCATGGGGATCGTGATGGTCAGCGTCGCGGCGCTGTTTATCTACGGGCAGAAGCTGGATGTGCCGGCAATGCTGGGGATGGCGTTGATTGTGCTCGGCGTCGTAGTGATCCAGCTCTTCTCCAAAACCGCCGGCCACTAAAGCCGAAACACGATTCATTGTGGGAGCGGGCTTGCTCGCGAAAGCGGTGTGTCAGTCAACATTTGTGTCGACTGGCACACCGCTTTCGCGAGCAAGCCCGCTCCCACAGGATTTTGCATTCGCCGTGTTGATCGCCAGCAAAACCTCCAATCTTCGAGTCTGTATACTGCGCCCTCGTCTTGAACACTGAGGTCGCTGCATGCCATCCGTTATTTCCACCGACGTTCTGATTGTCGGCGCCGGTGTCGCCGGCCTCTGGCTGAATGCGCGCCTGCGCCGTCAGGGTTTTTCGACCGTGCTGGTGGAAAGCGCCAGCCTCGGTGGCGGGCAAAGCGTGAAGTCCCAAGGCATCATCCATGGCGGCGCCAAGTACGCATTGCATGGCGCCCTGACCGGTGCCTCGGAAGCCATCGCCGACATGCCTCGGCGCTGGCGCGAAGCCCTGGCCGGTGACGGAGAACTGGACCTGACCGGCGTGCGCCTGCTGTCCGAAGCCCATTACCTCTGGTCCCCCGGCACAATCGCCGGCAATCTCACCAGTTTCTTCGCCAGCAAGGCCGTGCGCGGCCGTGTCGATCAGGTCAAGGGCGAGCAATTGCCGCCCGCCCTGCAAGACAAGCGCTTCAAGGGCAAGGTCTATCGTCTGGCGGAACTGGTGATCGACGTGCCGAGCCTGATCCAGCGCCTGGCCGATCTGGCGGGTGATGGCCTGCTCGCCGGTCAGACCATCGAACCGTTGCTGGAGGGTGGAATACTGGTCGGCCTGAAGGTTGACGAGCGCGAGATTCGCGCCCAGCGCATCGTCTTGAGCGCCGGTGCCGGTATGGCAGCGCTGCTCGAAGCGCTGGGACTGAGCCAACCCGCCATGCAACGCCGGCCGTTGCACATGATCATCGCCAAAGGTCCGGGTCTCAAACCGCTGTATGCCCACTGCCTGGGCGGCGGCACCAAGCCGCGCATTACCGTGACTACCCATCCGGCCGCCGATGGTCAGTGGGTCTGGTATCTGGGCGGTGATATCGCTGAAGCCGAAGGTGTCGCCCGCGAACCTGCCGAGCAAATTGCCACGGCGCAGAAAGAACTCGGCCAGTTGCTGCCATGGATCGACCTGAGTACCGCGCAATGGGCCACCCTTCGAGTGGATCGCGCCGAGCCACTGCAATCGGGACTGACCCGTCCTGACAATGCATTCCTTGCCGAAGAAGGCCGGCTGCTGGTCGGCTGGCCAACCAAACTGGCGCTGGCTCCGGACTTTGCTGATCGCGTCATCGCGTCCTTGCAGCGCGACGGCATCCAGCCAAGCCATCCGGCGCCGCTGCCCGAGCTGCCAAAACCGCCGATGGGCGTCCCTGCCTGGGAGCAACTGCTGCCATGAGCCAACCGACCTTGCACGATCTGCACCGCCCGTTGGGCAGCACCGGCCAGCTGGTTTCGCCACTGGGCCTGGGCACCGTCAAACTCGGCCGCGACCAAGGCGTGAAATATCCCAATGGTTTCCAGATTCCCGATGACGACGAAGCGCGCATGCTGCTGAAACTCGCGCGCGACCTGGGCATCAACCTGATCGACACCGCCCCGGCCTATGGCCGCAGCGAAGAACGCCTCGGTCCGTTGCTGCGGGGTCAGCGTCAGGACTGGGTGATCGTCAGCAAGGTCGGCGAAGAGTTTGCCGACGGTCAGTCCCATCACGACTTCAGCGCCGCTCATACCCGGCTCTCGGTCGAGCGCAGCCTCCAACGTCTGGAAACGGATTTTATTGACCTGGTGCTGGTGCACTCCGATGGCAATGACCTGGCGATCCTCAATGACAGCGAGGTCTATGCGACCCTCGCCGAGCTGAAGAGCGAAGGCAAGATTCGCGGCTTCGGTTTTTCCGGCAAAACCGTCGAAGGTGGTTTGAAGGCTCTGGAACAAGGTGATTGCGCGATGGTCACCTACAATCTGAACGAGCAGAACGAGAAGCCGGTCATTGACTATGCTGCTGCTCACGGCAAAGCCATTCTGGTCAAAAAAGCCCTCGCCAGCGGTCATGTTTGCCTGAGCCCGGGCGTGGACCCTGTTCGCGCCAGCTTCGAGTTGTTGTTTGAACATCCGGGTGTTGCCAGTGCTATTGTCGGGACCATTAATCCGCTGCACCTCGCCCATAACGTCGCGACCGTTGCCCAGGTCCTACGTAGAAACTGATGCCGCCCACGCGGCCTTAAGCAGGAGCCGACATGCCGCGTACGCTCATAAGAAAGAACCCGAGCAACTTCAAGACCCTGCCGTTATTCGTCGAAGCGACTCCCGAAGGCCTGAGTTATCAAAGCGTCGGGATGCCGCTCAATTTCTCCCAGACGCTGCAACGTCGCCGCCCGGTGACGGTCGCCGACACTCAGCGGTTTTCGCTTGAACTGGCCAACCTCGGGGTCTCGGTGCGCCTGACCCTGCATTGGCAGAATCGCGATTACTGGGTGTTGGTGCGTCAGCGTCGGCAAGACCGCGGCGACGTGGTGCTCAAGCTGATCTCCGGTTACGTGCCCGCCCATGAGCTGAACCTGCCGCTGCACACCGCGATTCAGGAAATTGCCGAAGAGTGCCTGCTGGAAACTCCGGAAGGCTGGCTCGGCGGACGTTTCAACGACACCTGGCTGCCGGCGCCCTACTCGTCCGCGCTGCATTACCGTGAAGCCCTGCCGTTTCGCCTGACGCCGCTGTCCGGTTCGGCGCGGCCGGTGCGTTGCGCCAAGATGCAGTTGATCGAACGCCCGCGGGCTTACGTGCATTTGCCGACGGCCTCGCTCCAATTGATCTATGACTTGCGCCTGGACGTACCCAAGGAGGCCAAATCCCTGAGCCTGTTCCATGTCGACGAACGACTGGAAGGCGATCAACTGGTGGCCCGCCTCGATCGAAAACGTCCCGATTTGTATTTGATGCCGCTGCAGGACGGCCAACCGATGGCCGAGCTCTATACCTTGAAAAAGGATCAGCTGTACCCGGCGAGTACTCGCGGGTTGTACCTGGCAGAGAGTTTTGCCCAGCAGGAAGGCTGGCTGGTGAGGGATGAGCGGATTCGCTGGAAGGATTGGGTGCGGCAGCAGGGGTTGAGCCCGCCGGGGAAAGATTCAGGTTTGGCGCGGTTGCGCGGGAAGGCGAAGCAATTGCTGAAGCGAATCGTACCGCGTAAAAAAGTCAGCTCTTAAAGCAAAAGGTCAAAAGATCGCAGCCTCGTTTCACTCGACAGCTCCTACATTGAAATGCGATTCCCTGTAGGAGCTGTCGAGTGAAACGAGGCTGCGATCTTTTAGCATCACTCGGACTTGCGGATCTTCTCGACAATCGCGGTAGTCGAGCTGTTTTCCACCAGCCCCAGCACTTTCACCGTTCCGCCGTAAGCGGTCACGATGTCCGCGCCGACAACTTGCTCGATCCCGTAGTCCCCGCCCTTGACCAGCACATCCGGCTTGACCTCGCGCAGCAGGTTTTCCGGGGTGCCTTCAGCGAAGCTGATCACCCAATCCACGGCGCCCAGACCTGCCAGTACGGCCATGCGACGGTCGACGCTGTTGATCGGACGACCCGGACCTTTCAGGCGGCTGACCGACGCATCGTCGTTGACCGCCACGATCAAGCGATCGCCCTGGGCCCGCGCCTGTTCGAGGTAGGTCACGTGGCCGGCGTGCAGAATGTCGAAGCAGCCGTTGGTGAAGACGATCTTCTCTTTATGCGCACGCGCATCATCGACCGCCAGCAACAGCTGCTCAAGGCCAAGTACACCGCGCTCGGAACCTTCTTCACGCTGAATGGCGCGACGCAGTTCCGGTGCGCTGATGGCCGCCGTACCCAGTTTGCCAACCACGATGCCCGCCGCCAGGTTGGCCAGGGCCACCGCGTGAGGCAGTTCTTCGCCAGCGGCAATGGCGGCCGCCAGGGTGGAAATGACCGTGTCGCCGGCACCGGTCACATCGAACACTTCGCGGGCACGGGCCGGCAGGTGCAGCGCCGGATGATCCGGACGCAGCAGGGTCATGCCGTGTTCGCCGCGGGTCACCAGCAACGCGCCGAGGTCGAGGTCGTGCATCAGCTGCGCGCCCTTGCTCACCAGCTCGTGCTCATCGGCGCAACCGCCGACGATGGTTTCGAATTCGCTGAGGTTCGGGGTGATCAGGCTCGCACCACGGTAGATAGAGAAATCCTTGCCCTTGGGATCGGCCAGCACCGGAATGCCACGGGCACGTGCCGCCTGGATCAACACCTGATGGTTTTTCAGCGCGCCTTTGCCGTAGTCGGACAGCACCAATACTTTGATGCCTTCGAGCAATTCGTCGACTTGCTCGCCCAGCGCCAACGCGTCGGTGGCGAAGAGCTCTTCAAAGTCGATACGCAGCAGTTGCTGGTGACGGCTCATGACCCGCAGCTTGACGATGGTCGGCTGGTGCGCGATGCGCTGGAACAACGCCCGTACGCCAGCGCCCTTGAGGCTATTGGCCAGGCTGTCGGCGGCTTCATCGTCGCCGGTCACGCCGACCAGCGAGGCTGGGGCGCCGAGGGCGGCAATGTTCAACGCAACGTTGGCGGCACCGCCCGGGCGGTCCTCGATTTGCTCGACCTTGACTACCGGTACCGGCGCCTCAGGGGAAATCCGTGAGGTACCACCATGCCAGTAACGGTCGAGCATGACATCGCCGACCACCAAGACAGGGGCTTGATCGAATCGCGGCATGGACAACTTCATGGAGCAACCCACATACAAAATGAACAGGGGCGCGATATTAACACAGGGTTGGCGTGGGCTTGCGCATGGCATTAATGAGAGGATTTTTTGCGGCCGCCACCCCTCGGTGGCGGCCAGCGGGGGTCAGGCGATGTCGCCAACCGGGGCGTCGAGGCCCATCGCATGCAGGCGCGAGTAATAGCCGTTTTGCGCCAACAGTTGAGCGTGGGTGCCGCGCTCGACGATTTCACCATGGTCCATGACCAGGATCAGGTCGGCTTTCTCAATGGTCGACAACCGGTGAGCAATCACCAGCGTAGTGCGACCTTTCATGACCTGATCCAGTGCCGCCTGAATGTGCCGCTCGGACTCGGTGTCGAGTGCCGACGTTGCCTCGTCGAGAATCAGCAACGGAGCATTCTTCAACAAGGCCCGGGCAATCGCCAGGCGCTGGCGCTGGCCACCGGACAGCAACACGCCGTTTTCCCCGACCTGGGTGTCCAGGCCCTGCGGCATCTCCGAGATGAAGTCCATCGCGTAAGCATCCGTGGCGGCCTTTTCGATGTCGGCACGCGGTGCGCCGGCCAGGTCACCATAGGCAATGTTGTTGGCGATGGTGTCGTTGAACAGGGTCACATGCTGCGTCACCTGCGCCACGTGGCGACGCAGATTGCGCAGACGATAGTCTTCGATTTCCACGTCATCGAGCATGATTTCACCGGTTTCGTGGTGATAGAAACGCGGAATCAGGCTGGCCAGGGTCGACTTGCCGCTACCCGAACGACCGACCAGCGCAATCATTTGCCCCGGTGCCGCCGTGAAGCTGATGTTCTTCAGCACTTCACGCTCGGTCCCTGGATAGGTGAAGCTCAGGTTGCGCACTTCCAGGTGGCCGCTGACGCGATCGCGCTCGACGGTACCCTGGTCAACCTCTGGCTCGACGTCCAGTTGCTCGAAAATGCTCTCGGCACCGGCAACGCCTTTCTGGATTGTCGAGCTGACTTCCGACAGTTGACGAATCGGTTTGGGCAACAGGCCCGCCGCGGTGATGTAGGCCACCAGGTCACCGGCGGTGGCGTCGCCGCGCAGGAACAGCACCAGGAACATCAGCACGGCCATTGCGGTGTAGATCACCAATTGCAACATGGGCGTGTAAACCGCACCGGTCTTGGTCATGCGCAGTTGCTTGTCGGTATTGCCTTGGCTGGCTTCGGCGAAACGACGCTCTTCATAGCTCTCGCCGCCGAAGCTACGCACCACGCGATAGCCCTGGATGGTTTCGGAGGCCACGTGAGTCACGTCGCCCATCGCCACCTGGATCTTCTTGCTCTGCTTGCGGAATTTTTTGCTGGTGCTGCTCACCATGATCGCGATGATGGGCAGGATCGCCAGCATCACCAGGGTCAGTTTCCAGTTCATCCACAACAGGTAAGCAAACAGGAACACCACGGTCAGGCCTTCACGAATGACCACTTTGATGGCGTCCGTGGCCGCACCGGTGACCATGGTCACGTTGAAGGTGATGCGCGAAATCAGGTGCCCGGAGTTATGGGTGTCGAAATAACGGTTGGGCAATACCAGCAACTTGTTGAACAGCTCGACACGCAAGTCGTGGACCAGCCCAAGGGAGACTTTGGCCAGGTAGTAGTTACCCAGGAAAGACCCCAGACCTTGCCAGGCGGCGATCAGGATGATCAGCAGCGGCACGGCCATCAGCAACTGCAAGTCTTGCAGATAGGGAACAGTCGGGAAGAGTACCGCTTCGGGGTTGCTCAGGCCATCGACGAAATATTTGAGAATCCCTGCGAGCATGGGCTGCGTCGAGGCAAAAATCACGAAGCCGACGATACTGATGGCAAACATGCCCCAGTACGGGCGCACATACGACAGCAGGCGCAGGTAAATCTTCAAGCTCGACGGCGCAGGCGAATCAGGGCTGGTCATGAGAACCCGTTGTATGAGAAAAGAGCCCGCGAGTGTAACACAGGCCATTTTAGTCGCTGAGCTGCGGTAACATGGCCGGCTATCCATGCCTCACGGCGCCCAACCCGGAGTATTGATGCAAGCGCTTGATCACACCCGATATCTCGCCCTGCGCGAGGGAGCACAAGTCCTTGAAGCGGATGGTTCGGGGGACAAGGTTCTGCGGTTGACGGACGGTTCAATACTCAAACTGTTTCGCCGCAAACGCCTGCTGACGTCGGCCGCGTGGTACCCGTACGCCAAACGCTTTGCCGACAACTGCGATGCATTGCGTGAACGGCACATCCCCTGCCCGTCGATTCGTCAGGTTTACCGTATTGCGAGTATCGAGCGCGATGCCGTGCACTACGATCCACTGCCGGGCCAGACCCTGCGTCAGCTGCTGGACATCCAGGGCGATGCCGATCCGTTGCGCGGTCAATTGGGGGTCTTCATGGCCACTTTGCATGAGCGGGGGATTTATTTTCGCTCGGCGCACCTGGGCAACATCGTGCTCACACCCGAGCATCAGCTGGGCCTGATCGACATCGCCGACATGCGGGTGTATCGCCGTCCGTTGCGCAAGACTCTGCGGCTGCGCAACTTCAAGCATATGGTGCGTTACCCGCAAGATCGGCAATGGCTGCTCGACGGTCACGGCGAAGTCTTCATGCACCATTATGGCCAGACTCAGAGCATCTGCTCCCCGGAGGAGCTGAGCGTCGCCCTGCAAAAATGATCTGACTGCCTTCGCCTCCGGGGAGGAGGCGAAGGCCAGGCACTACGCCAGCGCGGGTTGTCGCGTCTTCAGCGCACGAGACAGGATCATCGCGGCAGGCAGCAGCACCAGCGGCCACAACTCGTCAGGGTTACCAATCAGCAAACTGCCATCGAAATTCAGCATCACCAGCGCACACGCCAGGTACATACCCCACGCGTCGCGCAGGCGCCAGGCCTGCCAAAGGCTTGCGACCATCAGCGCTACGAACAACGCCAGCGCGACTCCGCCGCTGTACAGCCCCAGCGCTACGAAAATGTTGTGCGGATGCTGAATCGGCATCCAGCCATCGAGTACCTGAGCGGTGTGGAAGCCGATACCGCAGCCCAGTGCCCAGCCGCAGTTGCGCCACTCGCCGACCATGATATGGAAAATCTCGAGGCGGTACGAATCACCTCGGTGCCAGAGGGACTGGTACCAGGCTTCGTTGTGCACCACCAGGAACAGCAGGCCTAAAACAATTGCGCAAATTGCCACCGCACCGCCTACCAGCCGCGGCTTGTGGTAAATGCCGTAAAGCACCCAGATACCAAACAGGAACGCAGCCCCCACAAACGCAGTACGCGTCTGCAGGACGAAGGCTACCGCGAACACCGACAAAACGATGGCCAGGCCACCCTCGATATACTTTCGCTCTCTCAGCCAGATTGGCAGCGCCAGCGACAACGCACAGAACAGCCAAATGCTGGCGTAGATGACGTTATCCAAACGCGCAGGAAGCAGCGCCACCCGGCCGCCGACGGCGTATTCACCGGTTGCCCAGCCGTAGAGCGCGCTGCTGAAAATGTACAACGTCAAGATCCAGAACTGAGCGCGAATAAACGCCGCGCTGCGGAAGAACTGCGGATCGGTGAGGGCGCCGACCACCATGACGAACATCAGTACATAGAAGACGTGTTTGTAGAACTGCATCTGCCCTGCAATCGTCGCAGGCACCAGAAACCACAGAATGAACGCCAGCCAACCCCACGCCAGCGGCTCCTTGAGCAAGCCCGCGCCGCGCTCCTTGATCAGGAAGACCAGGCCCGGCAATGCCATCAGGACGTAGAACAGGTTATTGGTCCACTTCGACGACCAGCCCACCACAAAGCTCAAAAGAAACAGACAGAGCACCGTTCCGAAATACGCCATGGTGTTCTTTCCTTGCTTCATGCCGCTAAATTCCATGGAGTACCCAACCTATTGCCAGACCCAAGATAAGAGCTGCGACCAGCTTCAGCCGATCGAGACGTTTACGCCGTAATTTGTTCTCCCGCTCCTTCGGGACCACCACATGTTCACCAAAACCGGTGTGCAATACCGCGTCGTTTTCCAGAATCAACGCATAGCGGTTTTCGCCAGCATACAGACGCGACAGCTCTTTCTCCCCGGAGAATCCGGAATACGGTGCATGCATCAAGTAATCCGCACGACGGCGCAACCCTGGATTAAAGGAAAAACCTTGCCACTCGGCTTTTTGCGAGCCCAGTACGTAGAAAGGAATGCCATGGCTGACTTTGCGCTCGCTCAGGAACACGTAAGGACTGTGAACCATCAGGTCATGATTGAAGCTGCGCAGCCACACCTGCAGTGCCTGCGGATCTTCCTCCAGCAGGCATTGGGACTCTTCGATGAACCCTTCGCGGTAGAAGTCCCAGTCGTCTTCACAGTGGAAAATCCACGATGTCTGCACCTGAGCATAAGCGGCATCGATAGATCGCAACTGACCCAGGCGTGGCTTGTTGATGAAGAACTGGGTATGCGCCCTCCAGTGCTCCGGAATACAGGCCTCTACGGCGCTGTCGCCGGAGTCCTCTGTAATGAACACTTTACGGACGGGAGCCGTGTTGTACCGGTCAAATGTCTCGAGGGTACGCTTCAACAGATCGAAGCGACCGCAACTAGTGATTACTACCGAAATGTCGCTAGTCTCGCTGAACAGCATTTATTTGCACCGCTCCATTGGTTGTTTAATCGCCCGGCTTCACAGCCCCAGCGACAAGCGTAATTTTTCTTTCCAGCCCAGCGGGACATGCTCGCGCAGCGGCGCACGCAGGGCCTCGACAATCGCATGTCCTACAGCCCGGAACGTGTAACGCTGCTCTACCAAAGCCTGTCCGGCCAATGAAATGGTCTCGGTCAGCTGTGGGGACTCGCGCAACACCGCCAGTTTGTCCCTGAGTTCGTCGCGGGTTCGATAGAGCACGATGTTGTGCATATCGACAAACCCCAGCGCGCGATTCTCTGCTTCCCCTTGATCGTAAGCAAACAGCACACAACCACAGGCCATGGCCTCGAAATTCTTGATCATGTATTCGCCCATGCCGACGTCGGCACTCACGAAGTAACGGATCCGGCTCAACGTCTCGCAGTATTCCTCACCCGACTTGGTGCGGGTGATCAGCAGGTTCTCCACTTCGGCCACGGACTCGAGCATGGCCTTGCGCCCGGCATACGCCACGCTGTTGAGACTGCCGACAAAACCCAACTCGATATCCCGTTCACGCTGGCAGTTTTGCAACAGTGCCTGATCATAGCCCTTGGGCACGAAATGCGCGTCAAACCCTTCCTCACGCAAGCGCTGGCTGACCATGAAACCCGAGCTGATCACCCGTGCCCAAGGCAGCTTGCGGTAATGCTCACTGAACTTGCCGGTGTACTTGCACGGGATGTAATTCTGGTACGCATCGTGTTCCAGAATAACCAGATTGGGCAGGGTTTGGATGAACCTCACCTGTCTGATTTCTTTTTTGAAGCGCAGGAAAAATACAATCCGGTCGTAGCGGGTCACATCGACATGCTTGCGAAAGTATCCACGCAAGTCGTCCTGCTCCGCGCTGGTCAGCTCGCGCTTGTCGCAGTCGCAGTGCTCGGCGATACCGTCATACAGTCGATCGAGGATCGCTCGCTGCTCTTTCTGCACCAGAAACAGAACTTTCAATTGGTCTCTCTCTTTCCAGACAGCTCTTGGACCCAGAATAATTCGTGGCGTCGCACCGCTTTACGGAAGAACTCGTTTTCGCCGAAAGCCGGCCAGTGTCGGGCCGCCAGACAACGTTGGATCGCCCGGCGAAGTAGACGCTTGAGGGGAAGTCGGGGCTGAAGGTCGTGCATCATGCCCAACGACATAGCCTTGTGCCACTGTTTTTCGGTCGACAGACAAAGCGCCCAGGGCCGCAACGGTTCGTGATTATTGATCTGTGGCGGCAGTGTCACACCGGTCCCGGCATCACCCATTGGCCAGCGATCGTTGTCGTGTAGATGATTGGCGTAATGCAACAAGGTTTCGGGCTGCCAGGCTGTACCGTTCAGCGCCTGCATCACCGCTTGCTGTGAGCATAGATGGTCTGGGTGTGGGTCGAAACGCGGATGTGGCAAAACGATGACCTGAGGCTGGATGCGCTCGATCAACTCACTCAGGTCGGCCAGCAGATTGTTCCAGGACGGTATGCCATCGACATCACTGCCCAGGGCAAACGGATTGAACCGTCGAAAATATCGGGTATCGCCAAGCTGCGCCTCACGGGACACCACGGCCTCGGCCGGCGCGCTTTGCATGGCGGGCAATTGCAGGCAGAAATACCCCAACTGAACACAGCGCTCCTGAGGTACGCCGCCCCACAACGGAACGCTGAGACTGTCCCAGGCGCGAAGCGAGCCTTTCAACCGGGACGCTTCAACGCCATTGAGCCCCATCTGCTGATAGTGCCCGGCCTCGATTTCACCGGCGGTCAAGGTCACGATCCAGCTTTGACTGGCGCTGCTGTACAACCCGAAGGCGGCCAACTCGGCATCGTCGGCGTGGGGCGCGATCACCATCACCCGTTGACGGCTGTAATCCGGATGCTCGAACGCCCTGAGCACCGGCTCACCCAGCAGTCGGCAGAAACGCCCGCGCAGGCGTAACTCACCTTGCGACAGAACCTGCGCCTGACCACTGAGGTTGAGGTAACGCAGGCCGTTCACACCACGCTCGAAGGTTTGTCGGTCCGGGTTATCGCCCCCCGACAACTCGACCACGGGATCGAAAAAGCGTCCCAGCCAGGTGCTTTTTATCCGCAGCGCCAACACCAGGGTGGCATCGTCGACCAGCATGACGCCGTCGTCCAGGCGCAAACGCTCACCGTCAAGGTGAACCTTGGGCTGCTGGGTGTACGGTGGAAAGCTGTACTGATAATCGTCTTTGGGCGAATAAAACAAATGATCGGCGAACCATGCCTCGTGGGCAATCCAGCCCAGAACCGCGAGTACCAACGGCAGCCACCAGGTCACCAACACACCCACGGCAACCAATAGCACCAGCGCGATAAGCAGACCAATGCGTTTGTTGCGCCGATGGCGCTTGAGCAATTGCTGTTTGCGGTTCATGGGCTGACTCATACGGTGAACACCGGCACAGGATTGCACCAGCGATCCTTGTATTCACGGTCGGCGCGACCGAAAGAAAAGCGCAACGGTTTGTCCAACGCCCGGGCATGCTCCCAGGCGCTTTGCGTATTGAGAAAGCTCAGCACGCTGCCCGGACTGAATTCGCGGGTTTCGGGATCGACGCCGCCATTGATGTACTCGACGCTGATCCACTGCGGTGTCTCGACACGGTAGACCAGTTGAATCGCTATTGGCGCATCGTTGAGGAAAATCACCGAGCCGATCAGCAAATCACGCAGCAACTCGATGACCTCAGCCATGCGCTCGGCCCCCGTCGCGGGGAAGCCCCAGCGACGCTGGAACAGGTCGCAATAGATCGCCGCCAGTTCACTGCTGGAAAACTCCGCGACCGGCCGGATCACTCCGCCCGCCTCCTCCAGCAATCGCAATTCACGGCGCTGGTTGTAGCGAAACTTCTTCGACAGTTCTTCGGGAGTGCGGGCCATCGCCAGCTGTTCAGCCTGCAACTTGATGCCGGTAAAGCGGCCTTCATTCAGTGCCGACAGGTAGCGTCCACGATGACGCAGCGGCGCTTGCGCATCGGCAGCGGCCGGCAGGATGAACTCGGCATTACCGAGATCGAACAGACCTTTTTTACCGCAGCGCTTGAGCACATCCTTGGACAAGGCGAGGTCGCGCCCCCAAGTCGGGATCGCGGCTTTGACTTCACCGTTTTGCTCCCAGGCCAGGTAGCGCACAGGAATGTCGGCCAACTGCGCCAGTCGCTCGACCACCATGGGATGAGTGGCAACGCTGCCACCATAACGTTGCCAGGCCTCAGCATATGTCGAGGCGTCGACTACCGCCCAGCCACGTTCGCGCCAGCCTTGAAATCGGTTGAGCATCAGCCCCTCGGCGCCAGTTCGGTAACGTGCGGCAAACGCCAGAAAGCATCGCGCACCGCGCGGTCGGAGAAGCGCTCACGCAAGCGATCGAGCATCAGCTCGGCGCACTGGTGACGTTGCTGCTCGTCCATCGCGGCCAGATGTTGCAGCCCTTGAGCCAAGTGTTCGGCATCGCCCAGCGGAAACAGAATACCGACGCCCTCGACCACTTCCTTCGCACCGCCACACGCCGTGGCAAGCAACGGCACACCGGCAGCCATGGCCTCCAGCAGCACCATGCCGAACGGTTCGTGATCGGAACTCAGGGCAAACACGTCGAAGGCACGGAAATAACGTCGGGCTTCAGGCACCTGACCGAGGAACAGCACGCGGTCGCCGATACCCAACTCACGGGCCAGGGCCTTGAGGTCCTGTTCCAGTCGACCGGCACCGAGAATCACCAACTGGCTGCTGGTCGGCAAACCCGGCAACGCCGCAGCAAAACCGTGCAGCAGCGTGGTCTGATCCTTGTCCGGATGCAGCCGTCCGACATTGCCGACAACCCAGGCATCCGGCGCCAGGCCGAGGGTTTCCCGGGCCTCGCGAACCGACACCTGGCTGTCCTGCAAGGTCTGCACATCGATACGGTTATAGAGCGTCTGAATCCGCGCCGCCGGCCACTTCGGCAGGCAATGACGCATGTCGTCGCGCACAGCATCGGAAACCCCGAGCAGGCTCAGGCGCTTGCGGAAAATATTCGCGAAGAGTTTGCGTGTGCCGCGCTTGTAATCGTCAAACGCGTGATGCACGCCAATCACCGGCAACGACGTGCCGAGCAAGGCGATATAAATAGGTTTGAAACGGTGAGCGATGCAAAAACTGAAATTGCGCGAGGCGGCGATCTTGCGCAGATCGCTGATGGCGCCCAGCTTCAGGCCACGAATGGCCTTGGAGCTGTATTCCATGAACAGCACTTCATCGGAAGCACAGCCCGCGGCGACTTCGGTATCGGCAGCCCCGGTCAGAAAGACCGTGGTCACTCGATAACCGGTCCCCGCGAACAGGCTGGCGTACTGCCGGGCGCAGTCCAGAAACGGCCCGTCATAGCCGTGACAGAACTGCAGCACATGGCGTTCAGCCGAGCGTGTCATATGCGTCCGCGCCCTCTTTGACCACCAGGATGTCTTCCATGATCAGATACTGTAGATCGGAACCGAAGAACATGTTCAAGGCATCCGTCGGCGAGCAGATCATCGGTTCGCCACGACGGTTGAGCGAGGTGTTCAGCGACACACCGTTACCGGTCAGCACCTCCAGCGCCTTCATCATGTCGTAGTAGCGCGGGTTGTATTCGCGCTTGAGTACCTGGGCCCGGGACGTACCGTCTTCATGGACGACTTCCGGCACGCGGGTCTTCCACTCTTCCGCCACTTCAAAGGTGAAGGTCATGAACGGCGCCGGGTGATCGATCTTGATCATCTGCGGTGCAACGGTGTCGAGCATCGACGGGCAGAAAGGCCTCCAGCGCTCGCGGAACTTGATCTGGTGGTTGATGCGGTCAGCCACGCCGACGGCGCTCGGGCAACCGATGATCGAACGACCGCCCAAGGCGCGCGGACCGAACTCCATGCGGCCCTGGAACCAGGCTACCGGGTTGCCATCGACCATGATTTTGGCGATGTTCTCCGGCATGTTCTCAAGCTTGCGCCATACCGGCTTGCTCGGGTGACGGGCGCATGCAGCGAGGACGTCTTCGTTGGTGTACGACGGGCCGAGGTAGACGTGTTCCATCTTCTCGACCGGCACACCACGGGCGTGGGACACATAAGCCGCCGCGCCGACCGCGGTGCCGGCATCGCCGGATGCAGGCTGCACGAACAATTCTTTAACGTCATCGCGGGCGATGATTTTCTGGTTGAGCTTGACGTTCAACGCACAGCCACCGGCGTAGGCCAGTTTGCCGGTTTCCTTGAGCACGTCGCCCAGGTAGTAGTCGATCATCTGCAGCGAGATCTTTTCGAACAGCGCTTGAATGCTCGCCGCGTAGTGGATGTACGGCTCGTCGGCGATGTCGCCTTCGCGCTTGGGACCCAGCCACTCGATCAGCTTCGGCGAGAAGTAGTAGCCTTTGCCCTTCTCTTTATAACGACGCAGGCCGATGACGTTGGCGTAGTCGGTGTTGATCACCAACTCGCCGTTTTCGAACGAAGCCAGGCGCGAGAAATCGTATTTGCTGGCGTCGCCGTACGGCGCCATGCCCATGACCTTGAACTCACCGTCGAGCATATCGAAACCGAGAAACTCGGTGATCGCGCCATACAGGCCGCCGAGGGAGTCAGGATCGAAGAATTCCTTGATCTTGTGGATCTTGCCGTTTTCGCCGTAACCGAAAAAGGTCGTGGCGTACTCACCCTTGCCGTCGATCCCGAGGATCGCGGTTTTCTCTTTGAAACCGGAGCAGTGATAAGCGCTGGAGGCGTGGGCCAGGTGATGCTCGACCGGCTCGATCTTGATTTTCTTCGGATCGAAACCCAATTGCTCGAGGCACCAGACAATCTTGTTGCGATAGCGCTTGTAGCGACGATTACCCATCAGGATCGCGTCGAGCGCGCGGTCCGGGGCATACCAGTAACGCTTGGCGTACTGCCAGCGAGCCTTGCCGAACAGGCTGATCGGCGCGAACGGAATTGCTACCACATCAACGTCGGATGGCTTGATGCCGGCCTGCTCGAGGCAGAACTTCGCCGACTCGTAAGGCATGCGGTTCTTTGCATGTTTATCGCGCACAAAGCGCTCTTCCTCAGCCGCCGCGACCAGCTTGCCGTCGATGTACAACGCTGCGGAAGGATCATGGCTAAGGGCGCCGGACAGGCCAAGAATCGTCAATGCCACAGGGGTCTAGCCTCTTTAGTCTGCATGCAGGCGCAAGGCGCCTCAAAGATTAATGTGCCCTCGCAAAGGGCGAGAGGCAGCTAAAGGGCGGGATTATAGCGTAAACATGGCGGGAATGACCCAGCGCTTATTACCCCCGCAAATATGACCCGGGCGAAAGCAGGCGGCATTGCTCATCAGCGGCCTGACCTCCAGTAAATACTGAGATTGCCGTCGGTAGCTTGTCGGTAAACCGTATAGGGCAGGAGGACGGTATCGAAAACACCCGACAGGGTGAAATCCACCAATACGAACGGCAAAAGAACACCCGTGGGATCAGGCGCTGCATTTAATACGCAAAAGTCGAACGCCAGACCACTGTAGATACGTGGGATGGACTGACAGTAGGTCTTTTGCTGTCTAAGGCTACGAGCCGCGTCTTCGTCATCCTGCAGCACCGTAACAGCTGTCCCGCAGCCTGATAAAACCAGTGCAAGAGTGCTCAGTAATACCGTCATTTTTATCGTCAAAATCTGCCCTCCGTGAACGTCAGGCAAACTAGCATCGCGGCTATTCAGGGCACAGTTCATGGGCTCTGTAGATCATGTAGGACGATTCATAAAAACCTGTCCCTTAATCTCGGGTGGCTGTTCTGGCCCTTTCGCGAGCAAGCCCGCTCCCACAGTGGTCTGGTGTACGCCGATCCAATGTGGGAGCGGGCTTGCTCGCGAAAGCGATTCAGGCAGCGCTGGAGATATCTTTGGGAAGACGCTGATCAATGACCTGATAAAGCGCACTGCTCTCAGGCCAGTTACGCATGAACCGCGCCCGATCCCGCGCATAGGCTGGGGCGAAGCTGCTGAGCGAGGCGTGCTGACACATCGAATCCAGATCAATCAGCGCCCAGCGATCGTGCTGCCAGAACAGGTTATGCCCCTTGAAATCCCCGTGACTGATGCGCTCGCCAATCAGCTCGGCAAACAAATGATCCAGCGCCAGCAACTCGGCTTCCGGTGCCTCACCATTTTCAACGTAAGGCGCAAACCGCTCGATGATGTCAGGCCCCGGCAAATACTCGGTCACCAGATAAGCCCGACTGCGCAACCCGAGAAAACGCTTCTCCAGTAACGCCAACGGTTTGGGCGTGGCGATGCCGAGAAACGCCAGGCGATTGCCTTCACGCCAGGAGTGCCAGGCACGGCTCGGGCGCCAGAAGCGTTTGAGCCAGTGGGCAAAACCCTTGATGTTGTAGCGCTTGATCACCAGCGTACGACCAGCCACCTCGACCTTGCCGACGCTCGCAGCACCGCCGGTCTTGTACAGATGCCCCTGATCGAGCAGCGCATCGGCCTGCGCCAGCACCGGCAGCATCGCCGCCTCTTCCTCGCGGCGAATCGCCCGCAAGCCGAACGCTCCGCGCTGGACACTGAACAGCGTGCATTCGCGGCCGACCTTGATCAGGAAGTCCTTCAGTCGCCAGCTGCGCACCTTGCTGATCTGCTTCTGCAACGCTTCCATCGGCAAGGCATGCTCGCCGTTGCTCAGCAGGTAATACACCAGTAATTCTTCGGCGTAGGGCTCCAGCGTCTTGGGCAACTGGGCAAAAAACACGCCGAGGTTTTCCAGGACTTTCTGCCGCGAGAGCGGTTGGCCCGGTGTCTCCGTGCGGATTCCGGCACCGTCGATCAAATACAGCCGACCGCCCTGGCGCAGCAGGTTGTCCAGGTGCAGGTCTTCCTGCCACAGGCCCTTGCGGTGTAATTGACCAATTGCACCCAGCGCATCGGCCAATACCGCCGATTGCTCATCCGCCAGCATCGGCAGGTGTTCGACCTGTTTCCAGGCATCCCCAAGGCTTTCAGCGCCTTCAAGGAAATCAAACAGCAGCCAACCACCCTCGCCGTCCTTCAAGCCATCAGCCAGCAGCAACGGCGTGGTCAACCCTTGAGCCGCCAGCAATCGCACGCCGTCCAGCTCACGCTGGAAATGCCGCGCCGCTTTGCTGCCGACCAACAACTTGGCCAGCACCGGCCGCCCACGCCAGACGCCGGCACCGACATAACGCTGCCCCGGCAACACCCGCAACAGACTCAGCAACTGCAGCTCGGCAGGGCCGGCGGCATCGGCCAGTGGAATGTTCAGCGGCAGGCGCGGGCTGCGGCCAGCGTTTTTCAGCTCGGACAAACGCATCAGCGCGTCTCCTTATGACTGCGCCGCGCGGAGAGTCGCGCAAGCCAGCTGTCGATCAGCGAACTGTCTTGCGATTGATCCAGATAGGCGGCCAACAGCTCGCGCAACTGCGCTTCGCTCCACTCAGGCGCCCGACGCAGCAACGGCTCCAGGTCTTTGGCCCGATCACGCAAACCAAACAGCAACGGCCGGGTCTTTTCCAGGTCGATCAGTTGGGCCAGGTAACCGTCGCCGGTGGCTTGGAGAAAAATGTGCTTGGGGTAGAAGCAACCGTGAACCTGACGCGCGCCGTGCAGGCGCCGAGCCAGTTGCCCACAGGCCTGCAGAATCGCCGAATGCTGCGCCGAACTCAGGTCCGACCAGCGCTGCAACAGCGAATCCAGGTCATCCCAACCGTCCAGGGCACGGGTCAGCAGAATCGCCCGGACTTCGCCGTCGACTTTGCGCTCACCGAAAAAAGCCGCTTTCAACGCCGGAATACCGAACTTTTCATAGCGACTGATATTGCGAAATTCACGGGCAAAGCTCGGCTCGCCAAAGGGCGCATGCAAGGTGCGCATCTGGTAGTTGCTCTGGCGCTTGAGGTAGTAGCCATGACCTTCCAGATCCAGCCGAAACACGCTGCTCCAGCCACCGCGAGCGGTGTTGGGCTCGTCCACAGCCTCGAGCTGCTTGGCCCAGAGTGCGTCAAAGGTACCGAGGCCGTGACGCTCAAGCAGCGCACGGTCTTCAGCCGCCAGGAAATCAGTCATTCGCGTCCCTCGAAAAATCTCACCACGTGCCGGATCCGCTTTTTGTCGGCGGCATTCAGCCGATCACACTGGCGGTATTGCAGGTAAAAGCGCAGGCGCTGGGTAGCCGACAAGTGATACTTGGCGACTTTGTCCAGGCACGCCAGATCCTTGGTGATCCGGTACTTGAGCCAAAAGCCGCGCCAGAAATCGCCATTGGGGCAGTCGATCAAAAAAAGCCGGGGCTCATCGTCGATCAGCAGGTTGCGCCACTTCAAATCGTTATGGGTGAAGCGGTGTTCGTGCATGGTCCGGGTATAACCCGCCAGCTGCTGGCTGACGTTGTCGACCCAGGCGCGGTCCGCCAGTTTCGGATCATGCCGTTCGGCCAGGGCCGACAAGTCTTCGGTATGCGGCAGCTCACGGGTGATCATTGCCCCGCGATCGTACGCCGCGCCGCGCCGTTCCAGGCCCCAGGCCACCACTTCGGCGGTAGGAATGCCCCACTTGGCGAAGCGCTTGAGGTTCTGCCACTCGGCCTTCACCCGGGGTTTACCCAGGTAACGGCGTAGACCTTTGCCGGCACCCACGTAGCGTTTGACGTAATAGTTGACGCCATTGCGCTGGACGCGAATGACCTCGGACAACAGGTCGCGCGTCAAGCGTTCGCCCTGAAGCGCAAACACAGCTTCAAGACTGCCGAAATCTTCTGCCAGATCGCTGTACGCAGATTCCAGTTTCCAACCCGCCATCAGAGCGCATCCCCGTATCGCTGTTTACGGTCGTAAAGTTTGTTGGCCTTGCCTTCGAGCCAGGCGAGCAACCCGGCTTCATCACCCAGAATCTGGCGCAGGGGCTGCTGAAAATAACCCTTGAGGAAGCGCAATTTGTCGCGACGGGTCAAGCCAATGTCCAGGGCCGAAAAGTACAGCGCCGCCAGATCCTTGTTGCGCCAGCGTTGGGTAATCGTCGGACGGGTCTGGGCGCGGTGCAGGTCGATCACCGAGAGCCTGAAATCGTCGGCCGTCACCGGTTTGTCGGTGTGCAGCAGAAAGTGGCAGATATAGCAGTCGCGATGGTTGACGCCGGCGCGGTGCATCATGCCGGTCATGCGCGCGACTTCAGCGATCAGCGCGCGCTTGAGCTTTGGCTCGGGCGGGTGCTTGACCCAGTCGATGCTGAAGTCTTCGAGGCTGACAGTGGGCGCCAGCTCTTCGGTGACGATGAACGAATGCTGGTCCGCCGGGTTGCGGCCCTTCTCGCCATAAGCCACGGCGGTCATGGTCGGCACGCCGACTGCTTGCAGGCGCTGGATGGCCTTCCACTCCTGGCCCGCACCGAGTACCGGCAGCTTGGCGGTGAGCAGGTTCTTGAAGATCTCGCCCCAGCCAATGCCACGGTGGATTTTCACGAAAAAGCCATTGCCATTGACTTCGGTACGCAGGGTCCGGCGCGCTTCAAGTTCGCGGTATACCTCGCCCTGGAGGCCCTCGACTTCGGCGAACGGGTCGCGTCCGGCCCAGAGGCTCTTGAACGGTTCAGCCAGCATCAACTTCATTAAGCGTGCTCCGCCAGAATCACATCGGCCGCGTGCTGCGGCATGCTGTAGAGGTCGGCCGTCTCGGCGAAGGCCAGACCGTTGCGGCTCCAGGCCGCCCGTGCTTGAGCGTCGTTCAACATTCCGGTCAAGTACTGGGTCAGTTGCGCCTGATCGAAAGGCTCGTCCAGCACCAGACCGGCGTCCGCCTCGGCGATGTAATGGGCGTAACCACACACCGCACTCACCAGCACCGGCAACCCGGCCACCAGGGCTTCGAGCAACACGGTCCCGGTGTTTTCGTTATACGCCGGGTGAATCAACAGGTCGGCGCCAAGCAGAAAACGCGGGATGTCGCTGCGGCCCTTGAGGAACGTCACGTTATCGCCGAGCCCCAGTGTGGCGCTCTGCATCTGGAATAATTTGGGGTCGTCCTGGCCAATTACAAATAGCCGGGTGCGTTTCTTCAGATCGGCGGGCAATGCGGCCAGCGCCTTGAGGCTGCGATCCACGCCCTTGGTCTTGAACCCGGAACCGATTTGCACCAACAGCAGATCATCGTCTTTCAGGTTGAATTCGCGACGGAATTCGGCACGAATCTCGGCGGCATTGGCCGGCGCACGACGGTCCTGAGAGATACCCGGCGGCAGCAGATGGAAGCGTTCAAGCGGCGTGTCGTAATGCTTGATGAACAGCGGCTGCTGGACTTCGGAAATCATCAACACTTCGGTCTTGGCATCCTTGGCGAACACGGCGCGCTCGTACTCGGCGAAGTGCCGGTAGCGGCCCCAACGACGGTACAGCGAGTTACGCAGGTTCTGCGCCTTGTCTTCGAAGCAGCCGTCGGCGGCGTAGTAGACGTCCAGACCCGGCATTTTGTTGAAGCCGATCAAACGGTCCACCGGACGCTTGGCCAGATCCGCCTCCATCCATTCGCTGAGTTTCTCGTTGCGTCGATGGTTGAAGAACGCTTTGACCGGTGCCACCAATACTTCGAAGCCCGGAGGAATGTCGCCCTCCCAGATCAGCGTGTAGACCCGAATCTGATGGCCGCGCTGCTGACATTCCAGGGCGATGCGCATGAAATCGCGCTGCAAGCCCCCAAATGGAAAGTACTTGTACAAGACGAATGCCAATTGCATCAGCGCAGCTCCTCAGCCAGTAACAATGTGCTCAGTCGGGTCGCGACACGCTCGGGATTCAGACGCGTGAAGCACAGGGGCCACTCGCGTTTAAGGTCAAACTGACGGGCATCTTCGGCCGTCGGTTGATACGTACATTTCTTTTGCATGCACGGCGCACAGGGGAAATCGCTGGCGATGTGAATCTGCGATTTACCGTAGGCACCGGTCAGGCCCGGGTTGGTCGGGCCGAACAGCGACAGCGTCGGCACGTCCAGCGCAGCGGCGAGGTGACCGAGACCGGTGTCCACCGCCACGCAGGCTTGCGCGCCGGCCAGCACTTTGCCGACACCCGCCAGATTCAGCTTGGGCAGCACTTCGACGTGCCTCATGTCTTTGGCGATGCGCTCGGCCCGGGCTTTCTCGATCGGATTACCCCACGGCAGCTTTACCGCGACACCGAGATAGCCGACGCGCTCGGCCAACTCGCGCCAGTAGGCTTCAGGCCAGTGCTTGGTGTCCCACGTGGTGCCGTGCAGGAACACCACGTAAGGATTCTTGCGCGGCAATTCCACCAGTCGCTCGACGTTCAGGCCGTAATCGCCCAAGCCTTTGGGCAGGTCGTAACCCAGGGCCACGGCGAACAGCTGACGCACTCGCTCCACCGCATGTTGACCACGGGCCACGGCCAGACGCCGGGAGTAGAACCGTGCGGCAATCGGCTCACGGGCCGAGTTTTTATCCAGCCCGGCCACCGGGGCTTTGGCGTATCGGGTCAGCAAGGCACTTTTCAGCAGGCCCTGGGCATCGATCACCAAATCATATTTGTTGGCGCGAACGCTTTGCTTGAAGCGCTTCCACTCGCCACTCTTGATGGTCTGCCAGATGTTTTTGCGCCAGCGACGGATCGCTACCGGAATCACCTTGCCCACGGCCGGGTGCCAGGTCGGGATTTCGGCGAAGCCTTCTTCCACCACCCAATCGAACTGGATGCCGGGGATCGCCCGTGCCGCGTCGGTCAACGCCGGCAACGCATGAATCACGTCGCCCAGCGAAGAAGTCTTGATCAGCAGTACCCGCAAACTATTTGACCTCGACCACAGTGCCCTGCAAACGCTGCAAGGCTTCGTTCACCGCTTGCGGCATTAGCTGGCGCAGGCAGTTGTAATGACCGAAACGGCACGTGCGATCGAAGCAGGGGCTGCATTCGATGCCCAGGCGCACGATCTCGACGTGCTCGGCCAGTGGCGGCGTGAAACCCGGCGATGTCGAGCCGTAGACCGCCACCAAGGGGCGATTCAGCGCAGCGGCGACATGCATCAGGCCGGAGTCGTTGGACACCACCGCGTCGGCGCAGGACATCAGGTCGATGGCTTCGGCCAGGGAGGTGCCGCCGCTGAGGTTCACCGACTCTTCACGCAGACCGGGAATCAGCCGCGAGCGGATGTCTTCGCCGACGGCGTGATCGTTTTTCGAACCGAACAGCCAGACTTGCCAGCCTTCGCGGATCTTCGCTTCGGCAACCTTGGCATAGTGCTCGGACGGCCAGCGCTTGGACTCGCCGAACTCGGCACCGGGGCACAGCGCCAATACCGGGCGGTCGAGGGCCAGGCCGAACTTGGCCATTGCCGCTTCGCGAGTGACCGGGTCAATCTGCAGGCTCGGCCGTGGATAAGGTGTCGGCAGTTCGGCACCCGGCTCGTAAGCCAGGGCCATGAAGCGCTCGATCATCAACGGGTAACGTTCTTTATCCAGCGTGCGCACGTCATTGAGCAGGCCGTAGCGGAACTCGCCACGCCAGCCGGTGCGCTTCGGGATGCCGGCGAAGAACGGCACCAATGCCGACTTCAGGGAATTGGGCAGCAGGATCGCCTGGTCGTACTGGCCGGCCAGGGATTTGCCGATGCGCCGACGCGTCGCCAGCTCCAAGGCACCGTGACCGAGCGGAAAGCTCAAGGCCTGGCGTACTTCGGGCATGCGCTCAAGAATCGGCCGGCTCCACTCGGGGGCCAGCACGTCGATTTCGCATTGCGGGTGGCGCTGCTTGAGACACTGAAACAGTGTCTGCGCCATCACCATGTCACCGACCCAACTGGGCCCAACGATCAGAATTTTCATGTGGTTTCCATAAACGAGCCGGGGAGGCATACGCCTCCCCGCCTCGAGAATCCAGCACCTGCAGCCTTGGCTGTCAGGTCATTTGGACGAGCCTGCACAGGCCCGCCGGATCAATTTTCTATAAAACACCGCAGATCAACTGTGGGAGCGGGCTTGCTCGCGAAGGGGTCATCACATCCGATAAAGATGTCGACTGACACTCCGCTTTCGCGAGCAAGCCCGCTCCCACATTTGAATCTTGTCGTTCCAACTGGCACGTTTCAGCTTAGCCCCAGCTCGCGCCAGATCCGCACTACCTGCCGCCGTTCGTCCACGAACTGGTTGCCTGGTATCACCCCGGCGTCCTTCTGCAAGGCCTGCCGGTGAGCGGCTGAACGGTAGGCTTTATAGGCCTCGCGCAACAGGCTGGCGTCTTCGGCGGGCATCAGCCCTTCCTCCTCCAACCCTTCCAGAATGCGGATATTGTCAGTCCAGCGCAGCAATGGCGGGTGCGATTCGGACCACGCCAGGGCCGCGTATTGCACCATAAATTCAATATCGACGATACCTCCGGCGTCCTGCTTGAGATCGAATGGCGCCGTGGCCTCGAAGGCATTTGCCCCGGTGCCCGCCGCCGTGCTCTTGCTGCCAAGGTTGTCACGCATTTTGGCGCGCATCTCGCTGACCTCCTGGCGCAAGGTTGCAAGGTCCCGCGGCTTGCCCAATACCGCCGCGCGGACTTTCTCGAACGCCTGGCCGACGTCCGGGCTGCCCACCAGCACCCGCGCCCGCACCAGCGCCTGATGCTCCCAGGTCCAGGCTTCATTTTCCTGATACCGGGCAAACGCACCAAGCGAACTCACCAGCAACCCCGACGCGCCGGACGGCCGCAGACGCATGTCCACTTCATACAGCTGACCGGAGTTGGTCTGGGCCGTGAGCAAGTGAATGATCCGCTGGCCCAGCCGAGTAAAGAATTGCGCGCCGTCGATAGGCTTCGGCCCGTCGGTTTCCGCCTGCGGGTCGCCATCGTGGATAAACACCAGGTCCAGGTCCGAACCATGCCCCAGTTCCAGACCGCCGACTTTCCCGTAACCGACAATGATGAAGCCGGGATCGCACAAGGTGCCGTCGGTGCGCTGCGGCGTGCCGTATTTGGTCACGGTCTGGCGCCAGGCCAGGGCCAGCACTTGTTCGAGGATCGCTTCGGCGAGCCAGGTCAGGTAATCACTGACCTTCATCAACGGCAGGCTGCCAGCGATTTCCGAAGCGGCGACCCGTAAGCGGTGCGCCAGTTTGAAATGTCGCAGGGCTTCCATTTGCTGTTCGAGGTCGTCCTCGGGAATCCGCGTCAAACGCTCGCGCAACTCGGCGGCCAGTTCCGGCGCCAGCGGCGGTTTGAACAGCCGACCTTCGTTGAGCAACTCGTCGAGCAACAGCGGGAAGCGGGTGATCTGTTCGGCGATCCACGGACTCGCGGCGCACAAGGTCAACAAACGTCGCAGCGCGCCGGGATTCTCGGTCAGCAACACCAGATACGCGGAACGTCGAGCCACGGCTTCCACCAGCGGCAAAACCCTTTCCAGCACCAGATCCGGATTGGCGTGCTCCACGGCCTGAGCCAGCAATCGCGGAATAAAGGCATCGAGGCGCTCACGACCCAAGCGCTGCATCGCGCGTAATTGCGGACTGCTGCGCAAGCCAGCCAAGGCTTTCAAAGCCTTGGTGGCATCGACGAAGCCGCCCTCTTCCAACTGACGGCAAGCGGCCTCTTCATCCTGAGCCTCTTCCCACAACGGCAGCCATTCACCGCCGACCACCACTTCGCTTTCGGTACCTTCCTCTTCGTCGGGGTCGGCAATCACCTGACCGAAGTGCCACGCCACGCGACCGCGCCAATACATAAGCTGTTCGTGGAAAGCGGTCCAATCGTCGAAGCCCAACATAAAGGCAATGCGCGCCTGATCCTGAGCGCCGTCCGGCAGCATCTGGGTCTGGCGGTCGGCGATCGCCTGGATCGCGTGCTCGGTGTAACGCAGGAATTCGTAGCCTTCGCGCAGCTCGCTGATCACCGCCGGCGGCAGGTATCCCTGACCTTCCAGCGTGCTCAGTACTTTTAATAGAGGACGTTGCTGCAGGCTCAGGTCGCGGCCGCCGTGGATCAGCTGGAACGCCTGGGCGATAAATTCGACCTCACGAATGCCACCGGAGCCGAGTTTGATGTTGTCGGCCATGCCCTTGCGCCGGACTTCCTGCTGAATCAGCTGCTTCATGGTCCGCAGCGCTTCGATCGCCGAGAAGTCGAGGTAGCGCCGGTAAACGAACGGCCGCAGCATGTCTTGCAATTGCGCGCCGGCCACTTGATCGCCGGCCACCACCCGCGACTTGATCATCGCGTAGCGTTCCCAGTCACGGCCCTGATCCTGGTAATACTGCTCCAGCGCGTTGAAGCTCAGCACCAATGCACCGGCCGAACCATAAGGCCGCAAGCGCATGTCGACACGGAACACGAAACCATCGACGGTCATCGGGTCCAGAGCCTTGATCAGACGCTGGCCGAGACGAATGAAAAATTCCTGGTTATCCAGCGAGCGTTTGACGCCGACGGTTTCGCCGCCCTCAGGATAGGCGAAGATCAGGTCGATGTCCGACGACAGGTTGAGCTCCACCGCGCCGAGCTTGCCCATGCCGAGAATGACCATCTGCTGCGGCTCGCCGCTGCGCCGGCCAGTCGGCACGCCGAACTGCTGGCAGTGCCGCGAGTACAACCACTGATAGGCCTGATCGATGCTCGCATCGGCCATGTCCGAGAGGTCGCGGCAGGTCTGGATCAGATCGCACTGACGCGTCAGGTCGCGCCAGATGATCCGCACTTGATGACGGGTACGCTGACGACGCAGGGCGCGACCGAGCCCATCGTCGGTTTCCGCCGCATTCACCGCGGCCGCAATCTGTGCGCACAGCTCGCCGGGCGCAAAACTTCGGTCCAGCTCACCGGACTGCACCAGCTCCAGCAACATCAGCGGGTCACGGACACTTTGTTCAATCACGAAGTCGCTGGCAGCGGTGACCCGGGCGAATTGCGCCCAGCGTTCAGGCGTCCAGCCGGCCAGGCCATGGTCGTCGGGAAGCCCCGCGACGGCCGCACGGAACGACTGCTCGGCGCGGGTGACAAACGGCAGGAGGATGCCAGGCAGTTCGGCAAGCGAAGGGAGGCTCATGGTCTATCCTTGATCGGCGTGTAGAGGGCTGCATGTAGTGATTCGCGAGAATGCACTACCTGATCGACTGTCGAACAAAGGTTAGAAATAGCTGAAATTTCTTTATTTTTGGCAGACAGCATCAAGCTTTCACCTTTTCTGGTTGGCAAAAGACCAACCTTAACGATTATTCTCACAACGCAGCTGGAGGCCACAAGCCGCTCATCTGTAGTTTTACTACTCGTATATACATTCGAAAGGCTGAAATGCCCGATGATTTGTAGTAAAACTACACGCCGCCGGAACAACCTCTCGGCAATCCAAGAATTTATATCGTCTGCCCACAAGGCCAGTCGCAAACTCAGGCAACCGATTCTGGAAGCCTTTCCGCCCTGGAGCAAGCCATGCAAGACCTCGATCCCGTCGAAACCCAGGAATGGTTGGACGCCCTGGAATCGGTTCTCGACAAAGAAGGCGAAGACCGCGCTCACTATCTGATGACCCGTATGGGCGAACTCGCAACCCGTAGCGGTTCGCAATTGCCTTACGCCATCACCACGCCATACCGCAACACGATCCCCGTTACCCACGAAGCACGCATGCCTGGCGACCTGTTCATGGAACGCCGCATTCGCTCGTTGGTACGCTGGAACGCGATGGCCATGGTGATGCGTACGAACCTGAAAGATTCTGACCTGGGCGGTCACATCTCCAGCTTCGCCTCCAGCGCAACCCTGTACGACATCGGCTTCAACTATTTCTTCCAGGCCCCGACCGACGAACACGGCGGCGACCTGATCTACTTCCAGGGTCACACCTCGCCAGGCGTTTACGCCCGTGCGTTCATGGAAGGCCGCATCACCGAAGACCAGATGAACAACTTCCGCCAGGAAGTGGACGGTCAGGGCCTGTCGTCCTACCCGCACCCATGGCTGATGCCTGATTTCTGGCAGTTCCCGACCGTATCCATGGGTCTGGGCCCGATCCAGGCGATCTACCAGGCACGCTTCATGAAGTACCTGGAAGCCCGTGGTTTCATCCCTGAAGGCAAGCAAAAAGTCTGGTGCTTCCTGGGCGACGGCGAGTGTGACGAGCCGGAATCCCTGGGCGCGATCTCGCTGGCTGGCCGCGAGAAGCTCGACAACCTGATCTTCGTTATCAACTGCAACCTGCAGCGCCTTGATGGCCCGGTTCGCGGCAACGGCAAGATCATCCAGGAACTTGAAGGCGTGTTCCGCGGTGCTCAGTGGAACGTGACCAAAGTCATCTGGGGCCGTTTCTGGGACCCACTGCTGGCCAAAGACGTCGACGGTATCCTGCAACGTCGCATGGACGAAGTCATCGACGGCGAGTACCAGAACTACAAAGCCAAAGACGGCGCGTTCGTGCGTGAACACTTCTTCAACTCGCCAGAACTCAAGGCGATGGTTGAAGACTTGTCCGACGACGAGATCTGGAAACTCAACCGTGGCGGTCACGACCCGTACAAGGTCTACGCGGCGTACCACGAAGCGGTCAACCACAAAGAACAACCGACCGTCATCCTGGCTAAAACCATCAAAGGTTATGGCACCGGTGCCGGCGAAGCGAAAAACACTGCGCACAACACCAAGAAAGTCGATGTCGACAGCCTGAAGTTGTTCCGTGATCGCTTCGACATTCCGGTCAAAGACGAAGAACTGGAAAACCTGCCGTTCTTCAAACCGGAACCAAACAGCGCCGAAGCCCGTTACCTGAGCGAGCGCCGCACTGCACTGGGCGGTTTCGTGCCACAGCGCCGTGCCAAAAGCTTCGACATCCCGACGCCATCGCTGGATACCCTCAAGGCAATCCTGGACGGCTCGGGCGACCGTGAAATCTCTACCACCATGGCCTTCGTGCGGATCCTCGCGCAACTGGTCAAGGACAAGGAAATCGGTCCGCGCATCGTCCCGATCATCCCGGACGAAGCCCGTACCTTCGGTATGGAAGGCATGTTCCGTCAGTTAGGCATCTACTCGTCCGTCGGCCAGCTCTACGAGCCAGTCGATAAAGACCAGGTGATGTTCTACAAAGAAGACAAGAAGGGCCAGATCCTCGAAGAAGGTATCAACGAAGCGGGCGCCATGAGCTCCTTCATCGCTGCCGGTACTTCGTACTCCAGCCACAACCAGCCAATGCTTCCGTTCTACATCTTCTACTCGATGTTCGGCTTCCAGCGTATCGGCGACCTCGCCTGGGCCGCTGGCGACAGCCGCACCCGTGGCTTCCTGATCGGCGGCACCGCCGGCCGGACCACACTGAACGGCGAAGGCCTGCAACACGAAGACGGTCACAGCCACATCCTGGCTGCCACCATCCCGAACTGCCGCACCTTTGATCCAACCTACGGCTACGAGCTGGCGGTGATCATTCAGGACGGCATGAAGAAGATGACCGAAGAGCAACAGGACGTTTTCTACTACATCACCGTGATGAACGAGTCCTACCAGCAGCCAGCCATGCCGGCCGGTGTCGAGGAAGGCATCATCAAGGGCATGTACCTGCTCGAGGAAGACACCCGCGAAGCGGCGCACCACGTTCAGCTGATGGGCTCCGGCACCATCCTGCGTGAAGTCCGTGAAGCGGCGAAAATCCTGCGTGAACAGTTCAACGTCGGCGCTGATGTCTGGAGCGTTACCAGCTTCAACGAACTGCGTCGCGACGGCCTGGCCGTAGAGCGCAGCAACCGTCTGCACCCGGGCCAGAAGCCTAAACTGAGCTATGTCGAAGAGTGCCTGAACGGCCGTCAAGGTCCGGTCATCGCGTCTACCGACTACATGAAGCTGTTCGCTGAGCAAATTCGTCAGTGGGTCCCGTCCAAGGAATTCAAAGTCCTGGGCACCGACGGTTTCGGCCGCAGTGACAGCCGCAAGAAGCTGCGTCACTTCTTCGAAGTCGACCGTCATTTCGTGGTGTTGGCAGCCCTGGAAGCCTTGGCTGACCGTGGTGATATCGAACCTAAAGTGGTGGCTGAAGCCATCGCCAAGTTCGGGATCAACCCGGAAAAACGCAACCCACTGGACTGCTGAGGAGACACTCTGTGAGCGAACTCATTCGCGTACCTGACATCGGCAGCGGTGAAGGTGAAGTAATCGAACTATTTGTGAAGGTCGGCGACCGTGTGGAAGCCGACCAGAGCATCCTGACGCTTGAGTCGGACAAGGCGAGCATGGAAATTCCTGCGCCCAAGGCCGGCATCGTCAAAAGCCTGAAAGTGAAGCTGGGCGATCGCCTGAAAGAAGGCGACGAACTGCTGGAGCTGGAAGTCGAAGGTGCCGCTGCTGCGGCCCCTGCGGCTGCGCCGGCTGCCAAAGCTGAAGCGAAACCGGCTGCTGCTCCTGCAGCGGCTCCAGCGCCAGCTGCCGCGCCTGCTGCTGCAACCACCCTGCAAGTGCACGTGCCGGACATCGGCTCGTCGGGCAAGGCCCAGATCATCGAGATCCAGGTCAAGGTCGGCGACACCGTCGCGGCTGATCAGTCGCTGATCACCCTGGAGTCCGACAAGGCCAGCATGGAAATCCCTTCGCCCGCCGCTGGCGTGGTCGAAAGCATCAGCGTCAAGCTCAACGACGAAGTCGGCACTGGCGACCTGATTCTGGCCCTGAAAGTGGCGGGTGCTGCGGCACCGGCTGCGGCCGCGCCAGCTCAGGCAGCTGCACCTGCTGCCGCTGCTCCAGCGCCAGCCGCTGCGGCCCCGGCGGCACCGGTTGCCGACAGCGTTCAGGACATTCATGTCCCGGACATCGGCTCTTCGGGCAAGGCCAAGATCATCGAAGTCCTGGTCAAGGCCGGCGATACCGTCGAAGCCGACCAGTCGCTGATCACCCTGGAATCCGACAAGGCGAGCATGGAAATTCCATCGCCTGCCGCTGGCGTGGTGGAAAGCGTTTCCATCAAGCTGGATGACGAAGTCGGTACCGGCGACCTGATCCTGAAGCTGAAAGTCAAAGGCGTTGCGCCTGCTGCTGCCCCGGCTCCGGCCGCTGCTGCACCGAGTGCTCCAGCGCCAGCCGCTGCTGCACCTGCCGCAGCCGCACCTGCTGCTGCCCCGGTTGCAGCTCCAGCCAAGCCTGGCGCCAAGGTTCACGCCGGCCCGGCTGTACGCCAACTGGCTCGCGAGTTCGGCGTCGAGCTGAACGCCGTCGGCGCCAGCGGTCCACACGGTCGCATCCTGAAAGAAGACGTGCAGGTTTACGTCAAAGCCATGATGCAGAAGGCCAAGGAAGCACCGGCCGCTGCTGCAGGCGCAACCGGTGGCGCGGGCATCCCGCCGATTCCGGTCGTGGACTTCAGCCGCTTCGGTGAAACCGAAGAAGTGCCGATGACTCGCCTGATGCAAATCGGCGCGTCGAGCCTGCACCGCAGCTGGCTGAACATTCCACACGTGACTCAGTTCGATTCGGCTGATATCACCGACCTGGAAGCGTTCCGTATCGCTCAGAAAGCCGTTGCAGAGAAGGCTGGCGTCAAGCTGACCATCCTGCCGCTGCTGCTCAAATCCTGCGCGCACCTGCTCAAGGAACTGCCGGACTTCAACAGTTCGCTGGCACCAAGCGGCAAGGCGATCATTCGCAAGAAGTACGTGAACATCGGCTTCGCCGTCGACACCCCTGAAGGCCTGCTGGTACCGGTCATCAAGAACGTCGATCAGAAGAGCCTGTTGCAACTGGCAGCCGAAGCCGCTGTGCTGGCCGCCAAGGCCCGCGACAAAAAGCTCACCGCTGACGACATGCAAGGCGCCTGCTTCACCATTTCCAGCCTCGGCCACATTGGCGGCACCGGCTTCACGCCGATCGTCAACGCGCCGGAAGTGGCGATCCTCGGTGTTTCCAAGGCAACCATTCAGCCAGTCTGGGACGGCAAAGCCTTCCAGCCGAAACTGATGCTGCCGCTGTCGCTGTCCTACGATCACCGTGTGATCAACGGCGCCGCTGCTGCACGCTTCACCAAGCGTCTGAGCGACCTGCTGGCGGACATCCGTACCATCCTGCTGTAACACCGACGGGCCCTCCTTCACCGGAGGGCCTATCGCGTTCCACGTTTTCCGAGCGCCACGCTCGTACCTCAACCCCGCCAGTTTGGCGGGGCTTTTTTTGCCTGAAAGAAAGCCATCCCCGTTCAGCACTCCAAGTACCAACTGCCAAAGGCCGCGCTCGCTGTAGCAGCTGTCGAGCTTGCGAGGCTGCGTTCGGTTCGGGCCGCGTTCGGACGTAGCAGTCGTGAGTCCGGCTGACGCGGTTTGCCTGATGCACCGCAAGTTCTGGTTTGACGACTGCTACGCAGCCGAACGCAGCCTCGCAAGCTCGACAGCTGCTACAGATCGCATTAGGGCTGAACTGACTGGCATTGGGCCCTCTTCCGAGTTTTATTCCTACATTCATGGCTTACGCCGCCTACAACCCGAGTCCACTTCTGCTCGATATTTTTTGCGAGCAAATAACTAAGCTAAGTTCAATAAATCACCACTAAACCCTTATCAACTTATTTTGATTAGTTAGCATTACTTCGAATGGATTCGAACATGTTCAAACCGACTGTCGGCCCTATTATTGGCCACACAACAACTAACCACGCACGCATCTTCTTGCGTGGCGAACTTCAAAATAATGCACCGGTATTTGCAGGCATTCGTTATCGCCGGCCCGGTGAAGAGCGCTGGTCCCACGGTGTATTTGCAAAGTTGACGATAGTGCGTGATTTGTCCGATGTCATTGCGCTCAACGACCTTGCCACTGATACCGAGTACGAGTACCAGGCAGGCTGGTTCAGCCCCATGAGCCCGGTGCACACCGTGGAAACGATTCAGGAACTGCCGCTGCAATGGCCGCGGGATATCTACCGGTTTCGCACGCAGTCCAGCAAAGCCACGATTCCACGGGCCTATATCGTCGGCTCATGCCGTTACCTGCGCATGACCGCTGGCATCCCGTCTGCACCGCATCTGGGGGACAGGATTTTCGCCTCGATCACCAATCTGGCGCAGCAGGCCGAACCGCCCATCAGTGCCATGCTGATGACCGGCGATCAAATCTATGTCGATGATTTGAACGTTATTGCTCCCGACCGGGAATACAAGGCAATACTCAGTAAGTACCGCACGGCTTTTTCCCAACCCAATATCGCCAAGTTAATGTCCAGCGTGCCGACTTACATGATCCTCGATGATCACGAAATCGAAGATAACTGGCCCGTCAACAAAAGTAAGTCCGATGCCTATTTATACAAAAACGCCATTGCGGCGTATGAGTTGTATCAAGCCAGTCACAGCCCGGCGCATGAACTTCTTGCCAGCGGGCAAATAAATAGAAAACTGGAACAGTATTGGTATCAATTCGCCGAAGGCGATATCGAATGGTTTATCACCGACAGCCGAACCCGACGCAACCTGTCGGCCAATGATCGTCGCATCCTCGACAAAGAGCAGGAACAGGCCTTGTGCAAATGGCTGATTCACAGCCCGGCCAGGGTCAAATTCGTGGTCACCAGCGTTATGTTCTACCCCGACCGCAAAGCCCATGGCGACGACGCATGGAGGGCCTTTCCCGAACAACGTCTGCGGCTGTTGGAAATCATCCGGACCCACGGGATCAAGAACGTTATTTTCGTCTCCGGCGACGTCCACGGCTCCTTGACCAGCCGCCTGAGCCATAGCGAGGACCCACACTTCGAGGTTCACACCATCGTTTCTTCACCGCTGTGCAACAGCAAGCTGTTGCCGTACGCCAAGGCCTCCACTTTCATCCTGGACAAAGCACTGGCCCGCACCACTACCGGTGACTACAACCATGAGCTGACCAGCAAAGTGGTCAGCGAGGACAATTTTGCGCACATCGTTGTGACAGAGGGGGAGATTCATGTCACCTATCGCGACCGCAATGGCAAACCGTTGCAGTCGGCCACCATCGCCCTTCGCTGACCTGTCGCGTTCTGCGTTGCCCAAACGCCACGCAGACACTTCCACCCCGCCCCTATGGCGGGTTTTTTTTACCCGCGCTCTCATAACGCAATAACTTCTTACAGCAAATAAAAGCACATCCAAACTTCGACAGTGCACAAGTACTACAACCAGCGCCCACAAAGACTACATAAGAAAGCATCGCCGACTGACAGGCAATTCGCTACGCACCTCCTTAAAGTCAACTTAGTTGCGCAAGGCAACTATTAACTTATTGAATGGAATCAAACATGAAACTTAACACCCCAACTGTCGGCCCTATTCTTGGCTATACCACACATAATGAAGCTCGTATTATGCTCGCGGGCGCATCCAGTAAAATCACAGCACTGGCGGTTGTTCGTTATCGGCGGACAGGGGAACTTAAATGGTCCACTCCACACTTCGCCGAACTTCCGGCAAACGACGACACGACCGGCGTTGTTGTATTACCTCATTTGCAATCCAATATGAAATACACTTACCAAGCCGGCTGGTGCATCCCGGCCAGCTCAACCAAACCGCAAGACATTGTCTTTGAATGGCCTGCACAAGAGCACACCTTCTGGACCGTCTCGACGCAACCCGATATCAAGCGCAGCTACATTATTGGCTCCTGCCGCTACCTCAACCTGGCCGCACAAAATCCGGTGGACCCACAACGAGGAGATTGGATGTTCAGGATAATGGCTGAGCCCAACCTTCGTACCGATGGCCTGATCATGGTCGGCGATCAAATTTATGCCGACGATCTTAACTTCGCCTTTCCGGACCGAAAACTTGAAGACTTCCTGCGAAAGTACCGGGCGGCGTTTTCACAACCCCATATCAAGAACATGATGAGCAATACTTCCACTTACATGATTCTTGATGACCATGAAATCGAAGATAACTGGCCCGCCAAGCGCGCTCCGAACGATGATGAACTGTTCAACAACGCAATGAAGGCTTATCAACTTTATCAGTGCAGCCATAGCCCCGCTCATACACTGACACCTGATAACACCATCAATCGCAAACTTGAGCATTATTGGTATCAGTTCACTAATGGCAACCTTGAATGGTTTGTGACTGACACACGCACCCAACGCAATCTGTCGCCTAATGATCGACGACTGATGGATCACACCCAAGAGAAAGCCCTGACTGATTGGTTGAAGACCAGCAGTGCTAAAGTCAAATTCATTGTTACGTCGGTTATGTTTTACCCCGACCTGAAAAACGACGGTGGCGATGCCTGGAAGTCCTTCCCCGAGCAGCGCAACAGGCTTCTAGAGTTCATTCGCCTGAACAAGATCAAAAACGTTGTTTTCGTTTCCGGTGACGTGCACGGCTCGATGACCAGTCGACTGACCCACTCCGAGGACAAAGACTTTGTTGTCCATACGATCGTGTCTTCACCGCTGTGCAATACCACGCTGCTGCCTTACGCCAAAAAGGCTGACTTCATTCTGGACAAACCGCTGACCACTGTCGGCACCGGCAGCTACAACCTCACGCTGACCAGTAACAACGTCATCGGTACGGACAACTTCGCGCGCATCACCATTGAAGGCAAGCAGATCGCCGTAGGTTTCTTCGACAACACCGGAAAAAATCTTCAGCCGGTCACCATTTCACTGGTCTGATGGCGGCACAGCTCGTCATGCGGGACGAATCCAACGCTTTCACGTCCCTCATGACAGCTGGTTTCACTTCGATATTTCAGAATTTCACTGGGCTGCCGACATATTCTTATAGCACTTGGCCTTCATGTCTCTTGTCAGTCAGTGTCGCAATGATGCAACCTTGCCGCAGGTAACAGTAAAGAGGGCGAGAGCCCGGCGCGATCAGCCTATTCGAAGTGAGTTTCCTTCCATATGAAGAGCCAACCCGATGCCGCCAGCCGTATGGTGGCCGAGGTAGTGACGCAGTTGCCTGTGCCCTCGCGGCTCGGCATGCTTCGTTTCGAACGGCTGAATGAAGCGAGTTGGGCGCTGCTGTTTCTCGATCCCAATTGCGAACGACAGTTCGGCCTGCCGGCGGTGGAACTCTGTGCTCTGGTCGGCTCGCCCTACGCCAGCCTGATGGAGCCCGAAGCGCGTTATCAGCTGCATGACGCGGTTCAGCAACAACTCACCGAAAGCCCGCACTACCTGATCCGCTACACCCTGCACACCGCCGCCGGCTCCTTGAACCTGCTGGAACTGGGCGAAGCCTACAAACAACACAATCGACACCTGCTGCGCGGCTACCTGATGGTGGTCGACGGCCTGTTCGAGGGCGAGCAACTGCTGCCGGCCCTGGACCTCGAAACCCAGAACTCTCGCCTGCAAATCGCCCTGGAACTCAATCAGCGCGCCCAGCAGGAACAGCTCCTGCACCTGGACCGGGTGCGCGCCCAGCAAGACTTGATCCTGCTGCTGACCCGCCAGCGCTACAGCAGCAACAACTCCCTGAAAGAAGCCGCCGAACTGATCACTCGCAGTGCCTGTGACATTTACGAAATCGACTGCGCCAGCCTGTGGAACCTCGAAGGTTCACTGCTCGTGCCGATTTCGGCCTATCACCGCGCCAGCCAGGAATACCTGCTGCCTAAGTCGATCGACGTCAGTCTCTTCCCTGATTATCTGGATGCGTTACACACTGGCCGCGCCATCGACGCCCACAACGCCATACGCGACCCGCGCACCCGGGAAATGGCCGAACACCTGCGCCCACGCGATGTGAATGCGATGCTCGACGCCAGCATCCGCATCGATGGCCAAGTGGTCGGCGTACTCTGCCTGGAGCAGACCGGTACGACCCGCGCCTGGCAATCGGACGAAATTGCTTTCGCCGGTGAGTTGGCGGATCAGTTTGCCCAAGTCATCAACAACCACAACCGCCGCACCGCCACCAGCGCCCTGCACCTGTTCCAGCGTGCGGTAGAGCAAAGCGCCAACGCCTTTTTGCTGGTCAATTGCGATGGCGTGGTGGAATACGTCAACCCGAGCTTCACGGCGATCACCCAGTACACCACCGAAGAAGTCCATGGCCAGCGGCTGTCGGAACTGCCGGCACTGGAAAACCTCAGCGAACTGCTGTTCGACGCGCCCTCGGCGCTGGCCAAGAGCAACAGTTGGCAGGGTGAGTTCAAAAGCCGCCGAAAAAACCTCGAACCCTACTGGGGCCAGTTGTCGATTTCCAAGGTTTACGGCGACAACCGCGAGCTGACGCATTACATCGGCATTTACGAAGACATTACCCAGACCAAGCTCGCCCAGCAGCGCATCGAGCGTCTGGCGTATACCGATAACCTGACCAACCTCGGCAACCGCCCGGCCTTCATCCGCAACCTCGATGAACGTTTCGCCCGAGACAGCGATACCCCGATCAGCCTGCTGCTGGTGGACATCGACAACTTCAAGCGGATCAACGACAGCCTCGGCCACCAGACCGGCGACAAACTGTTGATCAGCCTCGCCCGACGCCTGCGCAACAGCCTGAGCCCGAGCGGCAGCCTGGCGCGGTTCGCCAGTAACGAATTCGCCGTGCTGCTGGACGACACCGACCTGCGTGCGGGCCAACAAATTGCCAATCAATTGCTGGCGACCCTCGACAAGCCGATGTTCGTCGACAACCAGCTGATCAGCGTCACCGGCTCTGTGGGCCTGGCCTGCGCGCCGTTGCATGGCCGTGACCCGCAAACCCTGATGCGCAACGCCGGCCTCGCGCTGCACAAGGCCAAGGCCAACGGCAAACACCAGGTTCAGGTGTTCACCGAAGCGCTGAACGCCGAAGCCAGCTACAAACTGTTCGTCGAAAACAACCTGCGCCGCGCCCTGACCCAGAACGAGCTGGACGTGTTCTACCAGCCCAAACTCTGCCTGCGCAGCGGTCGCCTGTTGGGGATGGAAGCGCTACTTCGCTGGAACCATCCGGAAAAAGGCATGATCCGCCCGGACCAGTTCATCAGCGTCGCCGAAGAAACCGGCCTGATCATCCCCATCGGCAAATGGATCGCCCGCCAGGCCTGCCGCATGAGCAAAGACCTGACCGCCGCTGGCCTGGGCAATCTTCAGGTGGCAATCAACCTGTCGCCCAAGCAGTTCTCCGATCCGGACCTGGTGTCGTCCATCGCCAACATCCTCAAGGAAGAAGCGCTGCCGGCAAACCTGCTGGAACTCGAACTCACCGAAGGCTTGCTGCTGGAAGCCACCGAAGACACCCACTTGCAGCTCGATCAACTCAAGCGTCTGGGCCTGACCCTGGCCATGGATGACTTCGGCACCGGCTACTCGTCGCTCAGTTACTTGAAAAAATTCCCGATCGACATCATCAAGATTGATCGAAGCTTCATCCACGAAATCCCGGACAACCAGGACGACATGGAAATCACCTCCGCGGTGATCGCCATGGCCCACAACCTGAAACTCAAGGTCGTGGCTGAAGGCATCGAAACCGCCGAGCAGTTGGCGTTCCTGCGCCGTCACCGCTGCGACGTCGGCCAGGGTTACCTGTTCGACCGTCCGATTCCGGGCACCGAGCTGATCGAAAAGCTCAAGCGCTATCCGCGTGGCCCGATCGCCTGACAGCGGCGTAACACTCGGGCAAACTGCGTGTCTGACAATTTACATTCAACCTGACTGAGGGGACTGATCATGGTCTTGCGCTCGGAAATTCTGGTGAACAAAAACGTGCTCCCGACTAAAGAACAAGCTCTGCCTGGCCGCGAAACCCCAATGACCGTGCCGGAAAAACACTTCGTCCACGACGCCCCGTTGCTGGGCCCGTTCGCGATGGACGTGGATTTCGCGATCTTCGGCCTCGGTTGCTTCTGGGGCGCGGAACGCAAGTTCTGGCAGCGCGAAGGCGTGGTCAGTACGGCGGTGGGTTACGCCGGCGGCTTTACGCCGAACCCGACGTATGAAGAAGTCTGCTCGGGCCTGACCGGCCACAGCGAAGTGGTACTGGTGGTCTACGAGCCGGCAAAAGTCAGCTACGAAGCGCTGCTGAAGATGTTCTGGGAATTGCACAACCCGACCCAGGGCATGCGCCAGGGCAATGACATCGGCACGCAGTACCGCTCGGTGATCTACGCCACCAATCCAACTCAGTTGGCAGCCGCCAAGCACAGCGAGCAAGTGTTCCAGGCTGAATTGACGAAGGCTGGGAAAGGCACGATCACCACTGAAATCGACGAAGCCCCGACGGTCTACTTTGCCGAGGCTTATCACCAGCAGTACCTGGCCAAAAACCCTGAAGGGTATTGCGGGATTGGCGGCACAGGCGTGACTTGCCCGATCTGATTTTCGGGCCCTAAAAGCAAAAGATCGCAGCCTCGTTTCACTCGACAGCTCCTACGGGGTGCGCATTCCCTTGTAGGAGCTGTCGAGTGAAACGAGGCTGCGATCTTTTGATCTTGCTTGTCGATTTACCCTATTCGGCAATCAACCAATCCATCTGCCACCCACCCTGGGTCTGTCCAAGCTTCTTGGACAACCACGGCAGCAGCTCACGCAATTCCTCTTCCAGCCCCCACGGCGGATTCGCAATCGCCAACCCCGAGCCATTCAGACTGTTCGGCGTATCCAGCGGATGCACCAGCAACTCGACCCGCAACAACTTCGGCGCACCCGTACCCGCCAGATCCTGATAAAAACGACGCAACATGCGCTGATCCTTCACCGGGTACCAGATCGCCGCCACCGTCTGCCGCATCCGGCCAATCGCCTCTTTCAGCGACGCCGCGCAGCGCTGCATCTCATCCAGTTGCTCGAACGGCGGATCAATCAACATCACCGCCCGCTTCTCCTGCACCGGCAACATCGCACGCGGCACATGCCAGCCTTCGCCCAAGTGAACCTTCACCCGACGATCACCGGCCATGTTGTCCTTGAGCAGCAAGCCGTCTTCGGGGTGCTTCTCATTGAGCATCACCCGATCCTGCGGCCGCGTCAGCCGCCGCGCCAACTCCGGCGACCCCGGGTAATAGCGCAACTGGCCATCCGGGTTCATGTCGTGCAGCACCTTCATGTAATCCGCGGTCAACGCCGGCAGATCCGGCTGATCCCACAAACGCGCAATACCTTCCAGGTACTCACCGGTACGGCTCGCCTGATCACCCTGCAGGTCATACAGACCAATGCCGGCGTGAGTGTCGAGATAGGCAAACGGCTGCTCCTTGCGCGACATCAAAGCGATGATGCGGGTCAAAGTCAGGTGTTTGAACACATCGGCGTGATTGCCGGCATGGAAGGCGTGACGATAATTCATGGCTGCTCCTGCGAAGGGCGGGAAGTTTACCTTGTACCGAGGCGAACGTCAGGACCTCACAGCTGAGCGGGCTATCCCAGCCCCTATTTCGGGCATCACACAAACCTATGTGGCGAGGGGATTTATCCCCGTTGGGTCGCGAAGCGGCCCCAAGCTTGCGATCCAGTTATGCCTGACACTCCACAACGACCCAGCTTACAAAAATCCCGTGGCGAGGGAGCTTGCTCCCGCTGGGCTGCAAAGCAGCCCCAAAACCTGCAATCCGGTTATGCCTGACACACCGCACTGCCCGGTTTACGACTGCTGCGCAGCCGAACGCAGGCTTCGCCAGCTGCTACAAAAACGTGCGTATCAACTTAACTGAACAGCATCAGCGAAAGCCCCCGGCCCTACTCCGAAGACCGAGCCTTCAATCGTCGCCCTAACACATCCAGCACATCACACCCATCCCGCAACGGAATGGCACAGAGCAAAGCAAAATCACTAAGAATGAAGGACTGACACTCGATCGAACCGCGCATGGACAAGTTCTCCATCACTTGGGTGACGGCGCGAATCCGGTAGTTGGCAGCGTCATACAAAACATCCAGCGGCGCTTGGGTGTCGACGAACAGGGTTGGCATGTCGTCGCAATTGCTGGTGAGCGCCATGAAGCGGCTTTTGGGATGGGGAATTGGTTTTTCATAGGGAGGATCGGGATGAAGTGTTTTCATTTTTTGAGACCTTGGTGGATAAATTCAAGCTACCAACGGCCTTTCCTACGGGCTTGGGTGGCAGCCGTGCGCGGGAGTAGGAAACTGAGGATCCACCAAACTCAGCCACGCCGAAGCGTGTCCCACGCACAGCCGCCGCGAACGATCTTACGGACACGAATAAAGTGCCGCAATCAAACGACAGCGCTGACGCGCGGTGAATTTCCAAGGGTTCCTACACCCTGCCACTGCATTTGCAGCGACAGCCAAAGACTATCCATGGATCTCACTTCGCACCAGTTCATGGAAACCGATATGGTTTGAAGGAAACTTCCGACGATCTTGCCCAGAAATTTCGCTTCATCCCTCACCCTATGAGTGCAGAAAAGCCAACAGGATTCACTGCTAAAGCATGCTCAAAATATGTTCCAACCAAGCTTTACCTGAGGGCCACGCATAGGGGTAATAGTAAGAACATCCAATTTCCTCAAACAAAAAAACCTGCAATTCCTCTTCACTTTGGATAGAACGTAAAACGACCTGCAACTCATCCTTCACTTGAGAAATCCTTTCTGGAGAAGATTCAGCAACAAACGATCGAACGACATCATCTTCTGACTCGTGATCACAGCTCCAATCCTCATGAAAGTAGCCAGCCAAGAACTGAAATAGTGCCGGAAATCTTGTGCTCATTACTCTGCATATCCTGTATGTATTCGATAACCATCTGGCATTCGCTGGTCCTTGCGTAAAAGTAGATAAACCCCGGATACAGGCATAAAGGTGGAAGCTCTACGTCTTAAAACAACTCCAACTGGATAAGGGACAGAGTCACTAATAATGATCTGAGTGTCTCGGCTCCGTAAGAATCTTGCTATCACTGCCTTATTGGTAGTTATGACGCTAGACATGGCTTTTTCCGCCGTTGCCCGATCATAAAAAGTAGAAGCCCTGCCAAGCCATGGCTCATCTTCAAGCCGTTGAGCTAACTGAGCATCAGATCGGCCAATGTGTTTTTCAATTAGGTGACCTCCCCGAGCCTCGTGTGCACGTAAGCCACCTCCCGGAACAATTTCACTATACGGCCCAGCGACATCTCTATCGCCAGGACACGGGTTGCATGCCAACCCCAACGGATCAACCCACCCCGTCGGGTTCGGCGTGTACTGGTACTGGTTCAGCCCGCCCGCCAACTTGATCGGATCCGGCGTCAGGTACCGGCCAACCTCCGGATCATAGTACCGATGGCGGTTGTAATGCAGGCCGCTCTCGGCATCGAAGTACTGCCCCTGAAACCGCAACGGTTGCTCGAGCTGCTCTCCCCCACCGAATGCAAGGCGAGTGACCTTGCCGTAGGCGTTGTACTTCGCCGACCAGACAATCTCGCCGCCAAAATCGGTCAGTTCCTGCGGCGTACCCAGGTGATCGAGTTGGTAGTAGAACGGGCATGCCTTGCGCGGGCCTTTGCCGTCGAGCATGGCCAGCGGGCGGAAGCTGCCCGGTTCGTAGACGTAGCTGCGGTAGTGCTCGCGGCTGCTTTCGGCGATGAGGTGGTCGCCTTGCCAGAAGAACTCGGTGGTGTGGCCGTCGACGGTTTTGGCGATGCGGCGGCCGAAGGCGTCGTAGCGGTAATTGGCGCTGCGGCCGTCCGGAGTGGTGACGCCGACCAAGCGGTGTTGGCAGTCGTAGCGGTATTCGGTGACGAGTTTTTGCCCGGTGCCGCGCCGTTCGCGGATCAGGTTGCCGAAGGCGTCGTAGTCGTAATGGCGATCGCCTTGCATCAGCAGGCGGTTGCCTTTGACGGTCGCGGCGCCGGGGCGGTCCTGCATCAGCAGGTTGCCGGCCGGGTCGTGGGCGAAGCTTTCCGGTGGGTCGTCGCGGGTGTGGCGGACGCGGGTCAGGCGGTTGAGCGGGTCGTATTGGTAATTGCGTTGGCCGTGACGGGTGTCGGCGATGCTGTCGAGATTGCCGTTGGCGCTGTAGGCATAGTCGCGGCGATACAGCGTTTGGTGCTGTTGACTGACAGCGTGGGCCTTCAATCGGCCCTGATCGTCGTAGGCATATTCGCTGAGCAGTTGCCCCTGCTGGCGTTGCTGTTCGCGGCCGAAGGCGAATTGGTGAGTGGTGAGTCGCGCGCCGTTGAGGTCGATGGCCGTCAGCGCACCGCCCTTGGCGTGGTGGTAATCGAGTTTGCTGCCGTCCGGCAGGCGCAGGCGATTGAGCTGACCGCAGGTGTCGTAGCCATAGCGCAAGGTGCCCCAGCCTTGGTGTTCGGTGATCAGCCGGTCCTGCTGGTCGTACTCAAATTCCAGCGGGTGGTCGTGACCGTCGTCGACGCTGACCAGTCGGCCGAGGCTGTCGTAGCGGTATTCAACCTTGATGCCGTCGGGCAGGGTTTTGACCAGCAACCTTCCCGTAGAGTCCCGCTCATACGACGTTACCAACCGCGAGCCGTCCTCGCCGAACTCGGTTTTCTCCAGCAGTTGGCCGTTGAGGTCGTAGGCGTATGCTGTGCGCTGGCCGTCGAATCCGGTTTCCTGTCGGATCAAGCCGTTCGGCGTGTAGTCCAGCTGATATTTTTCACCGGATTCGTTTTCGATTTCCGTGAGCAACAGCTGGGCGTTGTCGTAGCGGTACTTCAGCTGGGTGCCGTCGGCATTGATGCGGCGGCTGACCAGGTGCAGGTCGTCGATGTATTCGTAGCGTGTGACGCGGCCCAGTTCATCGCGTTCGGCGGTGATCTTGCCGTAGGCGTTGTAGCTGAAGGCGCGGCTGGCGCCTGTGGGAAGCGTCGTCTGGATCAGTCGGCCAACGGCATCCCATTGGTACTGGGTAACGGCACCGTGTTCGTCCTGACGGGTAATCTGCCGCCCCAGTGCGTCGTAGGAAAACCGCCGCACACCACCGTCCGGCAAGGTCTCTTCAAGCAGCTGCCCCAAGGCGCTCCAGACAAACACATGCCGACTGGTGTCCGCGTAGCGGATCGACAGCAGCTGACCTTTTTCATCGTAGTGAAAGTGGCTGACATGGTCGTCGGGATCGGTCGCCTCGGTGACGTCGCCTTGCGCATTGCGCTGATATTTCCACACCGCTTTACCGCGGTACCGCGCGTGAAGGAAACCGTTGCGATACTCGTAGGCCGTCGGCTCGTCTTCCGGCGGAATCAGCGCGATAAGCCGTCCGACCTCGTCGTAACGGTATTCGGTGACGGCGCCGAGCGGATCCTGCTCGGCAATCAGTCGGCCTTGATCGTCGTAGGCCTTGAGGTGTTCGCCGCCGTCCAGTTCGACCTTGCGCACCAGCCGCGCCCGGTCGTCGTGGACATAAACCTCTTCACTGCTATCGATGTTCTGGACGGTGACACTGCCCTCGTCATCCCAGACATAACGCGCGTCCATCTGCGAAAACGACGCCCAGTGGCGGACACATCGGGCCGCCTTGCCGGACCTTTCCCACTCCCAGAAGAAACTCGCCCCACCGGTCAATTGCCGCTGCAGGATGACGTGCTGATCGTCGTAGTCGTAACGCTCGCTTTCGCCGGCAGCGTTGGTGGCTTCGATCAGTTGATCGCGTTCGTCGTAGCTGTAACTGACCAGTGTCTGCTCGGTGTGCCAAGCCTCGTCGAGGGTCTGGGCCGGGACAAAAACCTGATAGTCGACGGCGACCAAATGGATGCGGTCATAGCGCAATCGCAAGGCACGGCCGGCGCCATTGTCGAGGCGTTTGATGCGGTTTTGTCGGTCGCGGGTGATGCGCAGGCGGTTGTTGTAAGCGTCGCTGATGGTTGCCAACCGACCGTTATGAAAGTGATAGAACCGTGCGTCCTCGCCAGCCTGGGCGAGGATCAATTCTTCGGGTTCATCGCCCAGATAAATCGCCGCCCGCGAGAGGCTGTTGTGGATCGCCGGGCGTTCACTGTTTGGCAGCGGAAAAGTCGTACGACGGTTTTCGTGGTCGATCCAGATGACGGAGTCGCCATCGATTTCCAGTCGATGGGCGAGACTGTGACTCCAGCCGAAACCGAGGCCGATATCGATCTCGGCGGCGCTGGTACGATAGAGCCGGGTGAAGTCGAACGGCAGGATGCCATCCAGCGAACCGTCGGTGAGGGTCAGCAGTTCTTCGCCAGTGACCATCGATACCGGGCATTTGTTGGTGGCGGTTTTATCAACGGAATCGGCGCTATCGCCGTTGGGGTTTTTCGCCTGATCCGGGACGTTGTCGTGGTGTTCGTTTTGCTTGAGCGTGGTATTGCGCTTGGCGTCCCAACGTAGTTGCATCCGACCTTTTTTCAGACCCGCAGCCACACCGCGCGCGGCGACCGATTTGTATTGGTCGACGTACTTCATGAAGGTGTTGAGGATATTGAAAACAGCCTCGACGAAGCGCGTAGCCAGACCGGCGAGCACCTTTCCGTACTTGATTCCACGAAGCTTCAAATAGGCTACGGCGGCGGGCATGCCGACACCCGTGAGAGCCAGCGCCGAAGCAATCAGAATATCGATCAGTACCGCGACAATGGCATGGCTGGCCGCCTCTGCTGTGGTACCCGCAATTTCGCTAGACGGTAACGCCGAAAACCAAAGAGTCGCGGCACGAAACAGCAGGCAAAGCGCCGCTTCATCGCTGGCCAGCAACATGGCTTTTTCCATCGCGGCGGGTGATTGCTCCGCCAGATCGATAAGTTGCTGCGCACTGCTGCCGAGCCGCTCAAGGTGGGCACCAGGATTTTTAAGGATTTCAAAGACTAGGTTCAGGCCATCCCAAACACCCATGACTGCGGCCCAACTTCCCGTCAGCATTCCGTTGCCAGCGGCCGCAAAAGTCGACTGTGACCATTGCGGTTTAAAGCCTTCCCATTCTTTGCGCAGCCACCCTTCCAACTCTTGGGTCAGGCCATCGTAGGAAGAGAAAAGATCATCAACTTGCTGCGGTGTGACTTCGCTTTGGACGTGAATGCGGTAGAACTTGCCCTCGTCTCCCTTGAACGTCCCTTTGCCATTTTCATCAAGCGTGACAGACGTTGTTTTACCGCCGTCGATGGCAATCACATCAACCTGGATATTCCCAACGGGAACGTCATAAACCGATTCGAACTTGCTCTCGATTTCCAGCATCCCACCCTTCGGGCACTGCACGACGGTAGAGAGAAAATCGTCATCGCCACTGCTCACAGTGGTGCTGGTATTGCCGAACCGAATGATCCGCTCCATCCCCATTAGCGAAGGCAAATCAGTCGCGTGACTGGCCTTGTCTGCCGCCCGGCTCAACCAGTGCTTAAGCTGTTCACGGTAGAGGGAAAGGGTGTTTGGGAAACCGTCGAGCTCCTGCTCGATTCGTACAATCTGATCCATCAGTTCAGCTCCGCCATCAGGTAGTCCACCAAGGCTGTTTTGGGTGCTTGAGGCAGGTCCGGCATCTCAAGAAAGATCGCGACCTTGTGGCGCAAAACGCTTTCGGAAAACGCCTCGTAAAGGTCAGGGCGTTCCTCGCTCAACCACTTCAGCAAGTTGCTTATTCGAGTTGTTGCGAACTGGGTACCGAGGTGTTTGAGCAGCGATTCGGAAACTTCCCACCACGGAAAAACCCGGGAGCTATTCAGCGCTTGGCCACCGATGTCGAGCGATTGACCATTGATCAAACAGCGCCCGATCACAGGCATTAACTGCGTAGCGTTAACCTCGGCAGACTGAAGGATCGACAGCAAATAGCGCCCATCCCAAAAGCGAAAAAACACTGCGTTGCCGTTAGGCAAAAGGACTTGAGTGAGGCTGCGAAGATGCTCGACCAACACCTCTTGAGGGGCAGAAGAAACCGCCAACCACCCCCAGTCGCGAGACTCGGTGGTGGCGACCCAGTCCAGAAACTCACTGCCAGCAGCGATGATTCCCACATAAGGCATCACCGGATCCCACTCGGCGTACGCGGTGTCGGCCCAGATCGGACTGGGTGCTTGAGCAGTGACCGACTGCTGCCAGGCTTTGAACGGTTCAGTGGCACTCGCATTGCTAAAAATGGCGAACAGCTGTTCCGACGGTTTAAGTGGCTGGTGCTCCAGCCAGTCATGAGGTGACATGCGATCAGGCTGCACAGACACCCTCCTTGCAGCGCTCACATTCCTCACAGAACGGCGCGTCGCTTTTCAGGCTCAGAATCTGTGCGGCACTTAGCAGTGCTGCCGGGGCGGCGACGAGTTGCAACGGCGTATCCGGCAAGGACGGTGCGGCCGCCATGGCCGGCATCAACGCACCACCGACCTGAATCGGCACGCTGCTGAAGATCCCGCCCGGCCCAATGTTGATCCACTGCCCGCCCGCCTGAATCGTCGCACTGGCCCCACCGTCGATCACCACTTGCTGACCGGCGCTGACGTGGAATTGCTGACTGGCATTCAGCGCCTGGCTGGTCACGCGAATGTGTCGATCACCGACCACCACCAGATGATCATCCCGCTTCACTTCGGTCTGGCGCTGGCCATGGGTGATGCGTTGCTCGTCAGCCTTCAGCTCATGGCGAGCGGTGCCGGTGACGACGATGCTGCGGGCGTTATCGACCTGCACTTGTTGATCATTCAGTACGTGTTGGGTCCAGTTTCGCTGGGCGCGCAGGTAGATTTCCTCGGCACCTTTGCGATCCTCGATGCGCAATTCGTTGTAACCGCCGCCACCGGGACTGCTCTGGCTGCGGAAAATGCTGCGGGTTTTGTCGGCAGGCAGATCGAGCGGCACCGGGGTTGCGGCGTTTGGCAGGCAACCCATCACCAGCGGTTTATCGGCATCGGCGTCGACGAATCCCACCAGCACTTCCATGCCGACTCGCGGGATCATCACGCTGCCATAACGGTCGTGCGCCCAGCCTGTGGCGACGCGCAGCCAGCAACTGGAGTGTTCATCGAGCTGACCGTCGCGGTCCCAAGCCAGCTGAACCTTGACCCGACCGAACTCGTCGCAATGGATTTCGCTGCCGGTCGGGCCGGTGACCACGGCGGGTTGATAGCCGAGCATGCGTGGTTTTTCCGGCCCGAGTGGAGGGCGAAACGAAACGTCCCACGGTGTCGCCAGAAAGGTATTGCGATAGCCCTGGAAATCATCCGGGCCGTCGCTGGTGACTGACTCTTCCAGCACTTGCGGCTGGCGGCCACGGTGTTCGATTCCGGTGATCAACCACAGGTCATTCCATGCCTGACGCGGATGCTCGGCCAAGTGCAGGAAATGCCCGCTGACCAACGCCGATTCGTCGCCACGACCTTCGGCCTGACGGAAGTCGGCGTTGTGGCGTTCGAGTGCTCGTTGGGCCAGATGCTTGCCGTGTTCGCGGTCGGTGAATTGGCCAGGAAAGTGGTAATCCTCGAGCACCGGTCGCAGCTCACTGTCGAGGCGGCTTTCAAGTTGCAGGCGAGGTTTTTTGAAGTCGTAGTCGCAACGGGTTACCGCTGTCGTCCGGGTTTCCAGTCGCACGTTGAAACGTTTGATCGCCGGCGCATCCGCCGCCATTCCGCTGCCCGGAAGGTATAGCGTCGGCTCGGGCAGACGAGGGAACACCGTCTGGTCATCACCAAACACCAACAGGTGCCCGTCGATGCTGTGCTGAAAGTGGTAGTGAATGCCGATCTCGGCACACAGCCTCTGGATGAACGCCAGATCGCTTTCAGCGTATTGCACGCAGTACTCGCGCTCTGGGTAGTCACTGCCTAGCCGGAACTCGAAGGCATCGCGCTGGATGCCGTGATCCTTAAGGACCTGCGTGATGATCGCCGGCACGTTTTTGTGCTGGAAGATCCGCTGATTGATGCGCTGACCGAGGTAGGACAGACGCGGCACGAGACTGATTTGGTAGCCCGTCAGGCGTTGTCCGGAATCGCTTTGGCCGACGCGTAATATCTGACCATGAATGCCGGAACCCTGCGCATCAAAACTCAGAAACGCCTGACGATGCAGCAGGCTTTCAAGCTCTATGTCGGGCCGTTCGCTGACCAGTTCCAGGTCAAAACGGTAGGGCTGGCTGATGGCTTCCGTGCCCGTGAACTCAAGTACCTTGAGTTCATTCTGGACGCCGTCGATCGTCAACGTGAAACGCGGTTGATTGGCAGGAGCGAACATCCGATGTGTCTCTGCAGAATGAAGGCGGGCGATTCTGCATGAGCGATATGGGGTGTTGAGGGAGGGACAGGAAAATCAGATTCGCCCTGCTTTTTTAGAGATTTATCCTTCAAAAATTGGGAAAGAGAACTACAGACACACCCGTCAGATTGGTCGTACAGACGAAAAAAACGGCCCGCATCCAAAAGGAGGCGGGCCGTTTTGTTGTAACCGAAAGGTCAGAGCATCAGCTCATTCCCATCACTTGTTCAGACGGAAATCTGCCTCGGCAGCGGCGAAGCGCTGAAGCATGCCTTTAGTAGGCTCGCCCAGTTTGCTGACGATGTAGATCGCCAGGCTGGCGAAGATGAAGCCAGGGATGATTTCGTACAGGCCCAGCAGTTCGAAGTGTTTCCAGACGATCACGGTGATCGCGCCGACCAGGATGCCGGCCAGTGCGCCGTTGCGGGTCATGTCTTTCCAGATCACGGAGATCAGGACAACCGGACCGAACGCAGCGCCGAAACCGGCCCAAGCGTAGCTGACCAGACCCAAAACGCGGTTTTCCGGGTTAGCGGCCAGACCGATAGCGATCAAGGCAACCAGCAGCACCATGGCACGGCCAACCCAGACCAATTCAACCTGGGAAGCGGTTTTACGCAGGAAGGTTTTGTAGAAGTCTTCGGTCAGGGCGCTCGAGCACACCAGCAATTGGCAGCTCAGGGTGCTCATGACAGCAGCCAGAATGGCCGACAGCAGTACGCCAGCAACCCATGGGTTGAACAGGATCTTGGCCAGTTCGATGAACACACGTTCGTGGTTTTCAGAAACCGGCATGGCCACGGCAGGGTTTGCCGAGAAGTAGGCAATACCGAAGAAGCCTACAGCCACGGTGCCGCCCAGGCACAGGATCATCCAGGTCATGGAGATGCGGCGAGCGTTAGCGATCGACTTGACCGAATCCGCTGCCATGAAGCGCGCCAGGATGTGCGGCTGGCCGAAGTAGCCCAGGCCCCAGCCCATCAACGAGATGATGCCGATGAAGGTGGTGTTTTTCAGCATGTCGAAGTTGCTTGGGTCTTGCGCTTCGATGGCCAGGAACGTGGTGTCGATGCCACCGGTGGCCAGCAGCACGATGATCGGCGTCAGCAACAGGGCGAAGATCATCAGGGTGGCTTGTACGGTGTCAGTCCAGCTCACTGCCAGGAAACCGCCGACAAAGGTGTAGGCAATCGTCGCCGCAGCGCCAGCCCAAAGTGCCGTCTCGTAGGACATGCCGAAGGTGCTTTCAAACAGACGAGCGCCGGCCACGATGCCGGATGCGCAGTAGATGGTGAAGAACACCAGGATCACGACTGCGGAGATGATCCGCAGCAGGCCGCTTTTGTCTTCAAAACGGCTGGAGAAGTAATCCGGCAGGGTCAGCGCATCACCGTTGTGCTCGGTTTGCACGCGCAGACGGCCGGCGACGAACAACCAGTTCAGGTAAGCACCGATGATCAGACCGATGGCGATCCAGCTTTCGGAAAGACCGGACATGTAGATAGCGCCCGGCAGGCCCATCAACAACCAGCCGCTCATGTCGGAGGCGCCGGCGGACAATGCAGTCACGACGCTGCCCAGGCTGCGACCGCCCAGAATGTAGTCAGAAAGGTTGTTGGTGGAGCGATAGGCCATGAAGCCGATCAGCACCATTGCTGCGATGTAGATCACGAACGTGATCAGTGTTGGATTGCTTACGCTCATTAAGTGATGCCCTGGCTTTGTTTTTATGTAGCGGCAGAGTGTGAAACCGCCGACAAACGACAACGTTTGTTCAGACGATTTCGGGGCCCGCGCATTTATGACTGATGTTTCCCCAGGAAAGCCATCAGCCGGTGCACCTGTCTTTTTTGACCGGTTGCACCTTGGGCGCGAATGCTATTCAACAAAGCAAATAAGGTGCAACCAGTTTCGCGAGAATAAGTTGCACCTAGTCGGATTTACCTGAAAAAGCCCTGTTTTTGCTCCCTTTTAGCGCAGTACTGGCGGTTTACTAGAAGCAAAAGCACCAAGCAGAAGCGGTACGTTCGTACCGGAATTTAATTCCTGACGAGCTGCGTATTATTCCGACAAAAAAAGGGTTGCACCCGGTTGCACCTCGACGGTTGCACGGCTAATCTTGCCGCCAGCTGATGCCACGCGGTCGTGGCAAACATGAGGATAAAAATATGGCTACCACCACCCTTGGGGTCAAACTTGACGACCCGACCCGCGAGCGCCTCAAGGCCGCCGCGACCTCGATTGATCGCACGCCGCACTGGCTGATCAAGCAGGCAATTTTCAATTACCTGGAAAAACTCGAGGGTGGTGCAACCCTGACCGAGCTGAGCGGCCTGATCAGCAAAGACGCTGACGACGCCGGCGAAGTCCACGCCGACCACGCGCACCAGTGCTTCCTGGAATTCGCCGAAAGCATCCTGCCGCAATCGGTGCTGCGCGCTTCGATCACCGCCGCTTACCGTCGCCCTGAGCCGGAAGTGGTACCGATGCTGATCGAGCAGGCTCGCCTGCCGGTCGCCATGGCCGAAGCCACCAACAAGCTTGCCGCCTCGATTGCCGAAAAACTGCGCAATCAGAAGAGCGCCGGCGGCCGTGCCGGGATTGTTCAGGGCCTGTTGCAGGAATTTTCCCTGTCGTCCCAGGAAGGCGTGGCGCTGATGTGCCTGGCCGAAGCGCTGCTGCGTATTCCGGACAAAGGCACTCGTGATGCACTGATTCGCGACAAGATCAGCACCGGCAATTGGCACCCGCACTTGGGCAACAGCCCATCGTTGTTCGTCAACGCTGCCACGTGGGGCTTGCTGCTGACCGGCAAACTGGTCGCCACCCACAACGAAGCCGGCCTGACGTCGTCCTTGAGCCGTATCATCGGCAAGAGTGGCGAGCCGATGATCCGCAAGGGCGTCGACATGGCCATGCGCCTGATGGGCGAGCAGTTCGTGACCGGCGAAACCATCGCCGAAGCCCTGGCCAACGCCAGCAAGTTCGAAGCCAAAGGCTTCCGCTATTCCTACGACATGCTGGGTGAAGCCGCACTTACCGAGCACGACGCCCAGAAGTACCTGGCCTCGTACGAACAAGCCATCCACTCGATCGGCAAAGCGTCCCACGGTCGTGGGATTTATGAAGGCCCGGGCATTTCGATCAAGCTCTCGGCACTGCACCCGCGTTATAGCCGTGCGCAGTACGAGCGCGTGATGGACGAGTTGTACCCGCGCCTGCTGTCGCTGACCTTGCTGGCCAAGCAATACGACATCGGCCTGAACATCGACGCCGAAGAAGCTGACCGCCTCGAGCTGTCGCTGGATCTGCTGGAGCGCCTGTGCTTCGAGCCGCAACTGACCGGCTGGAACGGCATCGGTTTCGTGATCCAGGCTTATCAAAAGCGTTGCCCGTATGTGATCGACTACGTGATTGACCTGGCTCGCCGCAGCCGTCATCGCCTGATGATCCGTCTGGTGAAAGGCGCGTACTGGGACAGCGAAATCAAGCGCGCCCAGGTCGAAGGCCTGGAAGGCTATCCGGTCTACACCCGCAAGGTGTACACCGACGTTTCCTACATCGCCTGCGCCCGCAAACTGCTGTCGGTGCCAGAAGTCATCTACCCGCAATTCGCCACGCACAACGCCCACACCCTGTCGGCGATTTACCACATCGCTGGTCAGAACTATTACCCCGGCCAGTACGAGTTCCAGTGCCTGCACGGCATGGGCGAACCGCTGTACGAACAGGTTGTAGGTAAAGTCTCCGAAGGCAAGTTGAACCGTCCGTGCCGCGTGTACGCACCGGTCGGCACTCACGAAACACTGCTGGCGTACCTGGTGCGTCGTCTGCTGGAAAACGGTGCGAACACCTCGTTCGTCAATCGCATCGCCGACCAATCTATTTCGATTCAGGAGCTGGTGGCCGATCCAGTGGCCAGCATCGAGCAGATGGCGACGCTGGAAGGCGGCTTCGGCCTGCCGCACCCGCGTATTCCGCTGCCGCGTGATCTTTATGGTGCCGAGCGCGCCAACTCCAGCGGCATCGACATGGCCAACGAACATCGTTTGGCTTCGCTGTCCTGTGCTTTGCTGGCAACCGCTCATAACAACTGGAAAGCCGCGCCAATGCTCGGTTGCGCCTCCAGCACTGAAACCCCTGCACCGGTTCTGAACCCGTCCGATCTGCGTGACGTGGTCGGCTATGTACAGGAAGCGACCGTCGAAGACGTCGACAACGCGATCCAGTGCGCCCTGAACGCTGCGCCGATCTGGCAGGCCACTCCGCCCGCCGAACGTGCCGCGATTCTGGAACGTGCCGCTGATTTGATGGAAGGCGAAATCCAGCCGCTGATGGGCCTGCTGGCTCGCGAAGCCGGCAAGACCTTCGCCAACGCCATCGCCGAAGTGCGTGAAGCCGTGGATTTCCTGCGTTATTACGCAGTGCAGGCGCGCAACGATTTCACCAACGACGCCCACCGCCCATTGGGTCCGGTGGTCTGCATCAGCCCGTGGAACTTCCCGCTGGCAATCTTCAGCGGCCAAGTCGCTGCGGCACTGGCCGCCGGTAACCCGGTACTGGCCAAGCCTGCGGAACAAACCCCGCTGGTAGCCGCTCAAGCCGTGCGTTTGCTGCTCGAAGCCGGGATTCCGGAAGGCGTGCTGCAACTGCTGCCGGGCCGTGGCGAAACCGTTGGCGCTCGCCTGGTCGGTGACGATCGGGTCAAAGGCGTGATGTTCACCGGCTCCACTGAAGTCGCTCGTTTGCTGCAACGCAACGTCGCGGGTCGTCTGGATGCTCAAGGTCGTCCGATTCCACTGATCGCTGAAACTGGTGGCCAGAACGCGATGATCGTCGACTCTTCGGCACTGACCGAACAGGTTGTGATCGACGTGGTGTCGTCGGCCTTCGACAGCGCCGGTCAACGTTGCTCGGCACTGCGAGTGCTGTGCCTGCAGGAAGATTCCGCTGACCGTGTCATCGAAATGCTTAAAGGTGCCATGGCGGAATGCCGTCTCGGCAATCCAGAGCGCCTGTCCGTGGACATCGGCCCGGTGATCGACGCCGAAGCCAAGGCCGGTATCGAGAAGCACATCCAGGCCATGCGTGACAAAGGTCGCAGCGTGTACCAGGTGGCCATCGCCAACACCGAAGAAGTCAAACGCGGCACCTTCGTGATGCCGACGTTGATCGAGCTGGAAAGCTTCGACGAGCTGCAACGGGAGATCTTCGGCCCGGTGCTGCACGTGGTTCGCTACAAGCGCAAAGACATCGATCAACTGATTGGTCAGATCAACGCTTCCGGCTACGGCCTGACGTTGGGCGTGCACACCCGCATCGACGAGACCATCGCCAAGGTGATCGACAACGTCAACGCCGGTAACGTCTACGTGAACCGCAACATCGTGGGCGCAGTGGTCGGCGTGCAGCCGTTTGGTGGCGAAGGCCTGTCGGGTACTGGTCCGAAAGCCGGTGGTCCGTTGTACCTGTACCGTCTGTTGTCGACGCGTCCTACCGATGCGATCGAACAATCCTTCGCTCGCGGCGACGCCATCGCTGCACCGGACGTTCGTCTGCGTGATGCCATGAGCAAACCGCTGAAGGCCCTGCAAGCCTGGGCTGACAGCAACAAGTTTGCCGACTTGAACACCCTGTGCGTGCTGTTCGCGGCGCAATCGCAAAGCGGGATCACCCGTGTTCTGGCGGGCCCGACCGGCGAGCGCAACAGCTACGCCATCCTGCCGCGCGAACATGTGCTGTGCCTGGCAGAAGTCGAAGGTGATCTGCTGACGCAACTGGCGGCGGTATTGGCCATCGGCGGTTCGGCGGTATGGCCGGAAGCTGAATTGACCAAGGCGTTGTTCGCACGTCTGCCGAAGGAAATTCAGGCGAAGATCAAGCTGGTTTCCGACTGGAGCAAGGACGAAGTGCTGTTTGATGCGGTTCTGCATCACGGACATTCCGATCAGCTGCGTGCGGTCTGCCAGCAAGTGGCCAAGCGTGCCGGTGCGATCGTTGGGGTTCATGGTTTGTCGCAAGGCGAAACCAACATTGCGCTGGAACGCCTGGTGATTGAGCGTGCGTTGAGCGTTAACACTGCGGCGGCGGGTGGTAATGCCAGCCTGATGACTATCGGCTAAACCGGCACAAGACCGGGCGCCCGCAATGGACGCCCGGTATGCAATATCCCCTGTGGGAGCGGGCTTGCTCGCGAAGGCGGTGTAACAGTCAATGTTGATGTCGACTGACACTCCGCCTTCGCGAGCAAGCCCGCTCCCACATTTGTTTTGTGGCGCCTGCTAAGTCGCTGCGCTGCTCCACCATCACGCTCATCAATCATCCTGTTCACCCCGCCCTTCCCACGCCTAGACTCGGTCCATTCCAAAAAAAGGTAGGCCGCCATGTCCGAGACGTTGCTCAGTTCCCGCAATCTGGCTTTCGAGCTGTATGAAGTCCTCGATGCCGAAGGCCTGACCCAGCGTGAGCGTTTCGCCGAGCACAACCGCGAAACCTTCGACGCCGCTATCGGCACCGCTCGCAACATCGCCGAGAAGTTCTTCGCTCCGCATAACCGCAAGGGCGACGAGAACGAACCGCGCTACGAGAACGGTCAGGCGATTCTGATTCCGGAAGTGAAACCGGCGGTGGATGCCTTCCTCGAAGCCGGTTTCCTCAACGCCGCGCGCAGTTTCGACGCGGGCGGGATGCAACTTCCTACGCTGTTGTCCCAGGCCTGCTTTGCGCATTTTCAATCGGCCAACGCGGCGTCGACCTCTTATCCGTTCCTGACCATGGGCGCGGCGAACCTGATCGAAAGCTTCGGCACCGAGGAGCAGAAACAGCGCTTCCTGCAACCGATGATCGACGGACGCTTTTTCGGCACCATGGCGCTGACCGAACCGCATGCCGGCTCGTCGCTGTCGGATATTCGTACCCGCGCAGAGCCTGCGTCTGACGGCACGTATCGACTCAAGGGCAACAAGATCTTCATCTCTGGCGGTGATCACCCGCTGTCGGAAAACATCGTGCACATGGTGCTGGCGAAATTGCCGGATGCACCGGCCGGGGTGAAGGGGATTTCGCTGTTCATCGTGCCCAAGTTTCTGGTCAACGATGACGGCAGTCTCGGCAAGCGCAACGACGTGTTGCTGGCCGGGCTGTTCCACAAGATGGGCTGGCGCGGCACCACCTCCACCGCGCTGAACTTCGGCGACAACGGCGAGTGTGTCGGCTACCTGGTGGGCAAGCCGCATCATGGCTTGAGCTACATGTTCCAGATGATGAACGAGGCGCGGATCGGCGTCGGCATGGGCGCGGTGATGCTCGGTTACGCCGGGTATTTGTACTCTCTTGAGTACGCCCGCGAGCGTCCGCAAGGTCGTGTACCGGACAGCAAGGACCCGAACACCGCGCCGGTGGCGATCATTCAGCACGCCGACGTCAAACGCATGTTGCTGACTCAGAAAGCGTACGTCGAAGGCTCGTTCGACCTTGGGTTGTACGCGGCACGGTTGTTTGACGACACCACGACCCTTGAGACTGAAGCCGAGCGCAAACAGGCCCACGAACTGCTGGATTTGCTGACGCCGATCGTCAAATCCTGGCCGTCGGAGTTTTGCCTGAAGGCCAACGAACTGGCGATCCAGATACTCGGCGGCCACGGCTACACCCGTGAATACCCGGTGGAGCAGTATTACCGCGACAACCGTCTGAACCCGATTCACGAAGGGACTCACGGCATTCAATCGCTGGACTTGCTGGGGCGCAAACTGGCGCAGAACGGTGGTGCGGGGCTCAAGCAATTGATCCGCCTGATTGCCGATACCGCCGAGCGCGCTCAAGCGTATGAATCGTTGACCGCGCTGCGTGAGCCGCTGGAGAAATTGGTGGCGCGCCTGCAAGTGGTGACCATTGGTTTGCTGACGGATTTGGGCCAAGGCAAGGTTAATAGCAGCCTGGCGAATTCGGCGCTGTACCTGAAAGTGTTCGGACACACGGTGATTGGCTGGCGCTGGCTGGAACAGGCGATTCGCGCGGAGGAAGGGCTGGCCAAAGGGAATGTGGCGGATGTGAGCTTCTATAGAGGCAAGTTGCAGGCGGCGCGGTATTTTCTGACGTGGGAAGTGCCGGGTTGCCACCATGAATTGGCGATTCTTGAGGCGCGGGATGATGTGTGTCTTGGGATGCAGGATGAGTGGTTCTAACTAGAGCCTTGTGGTGCTGCTGACATCCATTCGCGAGCAAGCCCGCTCCCACAGGAGTCCGCGTTGAACCAAACAACGCGATCAAATGTGGGAGCGGGCTTGCTCGCGAAGGCGCCCGCAAAGACAACTCATCAACTCAACTTGAAGCTACCCATCTGCCGCGCCAGATCATCGGCCAATCGCTGCAACGTCTGACAATCCTCGCGGCACGCCCTGACTTCCCCTGCCGTCGCCCGCGCCAGATCAGAAATCCCCTGCACGTTCCGGTTAATCTCTTCCGTCACCGCCGACTGCTCTTCCGTCGCCGCCGCCACCTGATGGTTCATGTCGCTGATGCGCTCCACCTGCCCGGTAATCGCCGTCAATGACGCCCCGGTACGCTGGCTCGACTCGACGCCCGTGCCGGTCGCCGCTTGCCCGGAATGCATCGACGACACCGCGTTCTCCGCGCCTTGCTTGAGGCTGCCAATCATCTGCTGAATCTCATCAGTCGACGACTGTGTCCGCCGCGCCAATGTCCGCACTTCATCCGCCACGACCGCAAACCCACGCCCCATGTCCCCTGCCCGCGCCGCTTCGATGGCCGCGTTGAGCGCGAGCAAATTGGTCTGCTCGGAAATCCCGCGAATCACTGCCAATACCTGATCGATGGAGGCCACTTGATGGGCCAACTCACCCACCGCACCGGCGGCGATGCCAATCTCATCGGACATGCTTTCAATATGCCGGATCGATCCGCCCACCACTTCCCGCGCCTGCATCGCCTCATCCCGGGCAGTTTGCGAAGCCACCGCTGCGTTGCCGGCGTTCTGGGCGATTTCCTGCACGGTCAGGCCCATTTCGTGAACGGCGGTGGCGACCATGTCGGTCATTTCCTGCTGACGGCCGGAGCGTTCGGCGGTGTTGTCCACCACCCGTGCCACCTGGCCGACTGCCGTGCGTAAACGCTCGCTGGTGGTCAGCACTTCGCCGATCATGTCTCGCTGACTTTCCAGGAATCGATTGAAGCCACGAGCCAGGTCACCCAGTTCATCAGCGCGACTGGAATCTAACCTGTGGGTCAAATCTCCACCACCGCTACCGATGGCTACCAGTGCTGCTGTTACCTGACGGATCGGCCGCACCAATCCACGGGCCAACCACACCACCAGCATCAGGCAAACCAGCGCCACCGCCAGACCGATGCCGCTGCTCATCCACATCGCGCGACGAGCTTCAGCATAGATCTGCGACTGTGGCACTTCGGCCACCAAGGTCCAGCCCAAATCCCGCAACGGCAGGCTCAACGCCAAAAAATCTTCGCCATCGCGGACAAAATTACTGGTGGCGCCTTTTTGCTCCATGACCGCTTGTGCTGCCGGGGTGCCAATCTGTTCGGCCAACGTGCGTTTGCCGCTAAATTGCGCCTCGGGGTGAACCTGGATCAAACCGTCGGAACGCACGAGATAGACCTTGCCGCGCTCACCGAAGTTGAAGTTGTGGATCAGCTCCGACAGCTCTTTCATGCTCAAGCCAAGCCCGGCGACGCCCACGACGTTGCCGGCCTGCTCGACCTTGAAGTCAATGAACAGCGCCAATTCGCCGGTGGCGGTGTCATTGTCGATATTGAGGGTGCGCGGCTGGTTGCTGTCGAGGAAAGCATAGAACCAGGCGTCCTTTGGATTGGAGCGACTGAGGGTCCGGTCCAGGCCTTTTTCAGTGAAGTAATGGTTGGACGCGGTGCCGACAATAATCGCGGTAAAGGCTTTGTGCTCGGCGCGGATGCCTTCCAGATAGGTGACGAAGGTGTTGGTCTGGGCGCTGTTTTCGCCCCCGGCCAACCAGTCGCGCACCATGCTATTGCTGGCGATGTCCTTGGCGGCGGTGAGGGGTTGAACGAGGATTCGCTCAATGTCGTTGCGCATCGCTTCGATGCTCGACGGCAGCGCTTGCTCGACCAGATAGCGCTCGGCGAGACGGTTGACCACGAGGGTATAAATGCCAACCACGATCAGAATACTGACCAGCAGGGCGGTGCCCATGCTCAGGATCAACTGCCATTGAATACTGCGTCGCCAGAACTGCATGGAGCACCCCCAAAGAATAAGAGGCTGAAACGCTGCAACAGCCGTGCCGATTGTATACAACGCAAACGACAATTTATTCTTTGGTTGTGCGCAAAGCCGATCAGGCCTGATTGATCGTCTTGGAGATCACTTCAACCGTGGCGCTGACTTGCTCTTGGTAACGGTCGAGTTCCTGCTTGTGCTGTTTCTGCATTTCGATCTGCTGGGAGCACAGATTCATCGCGGCCAGCACCAGCAAGCGGTCACCGATCAGCGTCGGGTACTTCCGTTTGGTGTCGGCCAGGGCAGCCTTCAGCATTAACGCGGCGTCCAGCAGGGTTTGCTCTTCCCCGGCCGGCGCCTTGATCGAATAGTCCTCCCCCAGGATCGAGACGACTTTTACCCCTGCGGCGCCGTGATTCATGCGCTGACCGGGCCGGCGCTGACGCGCTCAACCAGGGCCTGGATACGTGCAGCGGTAGCACCTTGTTTCTCTTCCTGTTCCATCAGGCTCAGCTGCAGGCTTTCGTTTTCATCCTTGGCCTGGGCCAGTTCTGCGCTCAGGGTTTGGTTGGTGCCGAGCAGGGTCTGGTTCTGTTGCACCAGGTCGCTGACCAGCTGTTCCAATTGGCTTAGGGATGCTTCCAACATTTTGATTTTCCGGGCATTTTCAAAGGGCGCGTACGATAAAGAAAAGTCACCACGGATGCCAGGGTTATTGGGGCGCAAGGCCTTGATTTTGCTGGCGGGCGACCTTTCTCGCGAACTTTAAAGACTGTGATTGGCGGATCTGGTTCCTGCACTTCGTCGCCGGAGCAGTTGTGCGAAAAAACGCGCAGGGCCTCAAGACTTTAGTCGTATGACCGATAAGTCACCCATACGTCAGTCTCAGCGCCGCACGGATGCGCTCATTTCGGTAAACACCATGTCCCTTCGTAATATGAATATCGCTCCACGGGCGTTCCTCGGTTTTGCCCTGATTGGCGGCCTGATGCTGATTCTGGGTGTGTTTTCTTTGAACCAGATGAGCAAGATTCGCGGCGCCGCCGAGGACATCACCTCAAGCAGCGTGCCGAGCATCAAAAGCCTCGACGAGTTCACGCAACTCACCCTGCGCCTGCGGGTGTTGTCCTACCGTTTGCTGGTGAACCGCGAGCCGGACGTCCAGCAAAAGACCATGGAACTGCTGGAAACCCGCAATCAGCAGATTCGTGCCGCTCAGGCGCCTTACGAAAAACTGATCAGCAGCCCGCAGGAACGTTCAGCCTACGACCAATACGTGCAGTTGCTCAGCCAGTACCGTCAGATCGAAGACCGCATGAAGACCCTGTCGCGCAACAATCAGGTGGATGAACTGCGCACCTTGCTCAACACCGATTTGCTGACCAACTCCGAAGCGGTCAATGCCGTGTTGAACCGCCTTCTGGAGATCAACACTCAGCAGACCCTCGACACCAATCAGCAAGCCGCCGACCAGTACTCTTCGGCCTTCAACCTGGTGGTCACCCTGCTGGTGATCGCGACCGGCCTGACCCTGCTTTTCGCCTGGTTGCTGACCAACAGCATCACCAAGCCGATCGCCAATGCCCTGAGCGCCGCCGAAGAAATTGCTGAAGGCAACCTGACTCGCCCGATCACAGTCGATGGTAAGGATGAAGCCGGCCGCTTGCTGCTGGCCATGTCGAAGATGCAGGACAAGCTGCGCGACACCCTGCAACGGATTTCCGGCTCCGCCACGCAACTGGCGTCCGCTGCTGAAGAACTCAACAGTGTCACCGACGAAAGCGCCCGTGGCCTGACCCAGCAGAACAACGAAATCGAACAGGCCGCCACCGCGGTCAACGAAATGACCAGCGCCGTGGAAGAAGTCGCGCGCAATGCCGTCAGCACGTCCGAAGCCTCGAAAAATGCCACCACCTCCGCCGGTGATGGCCGTGACCTGGTGCAGGAAACCGTCAGCGCCATCGAACGCATGAGCGCCGATGTGCAGAGCACCGCGACCCTGATCGGCGATCTGGCTAATGAGTCCCGTGACATTGGCAAAGTGTTGGACGTGATTCGCGGTCTGGCTGACCAGACCAATTTGCTGGCATTGAACGCGGCGATCGAAGCTGCCCGTGCCGGTGAGGCCGGTCGTGGTTTTGCCGTAGTAGCGGATGAGGTCCGTGCCCTCGCGCATCGCACCCAGCAGTCGACCAGCGAAATCGAACGCATGATCGGCAGCATCCAGAGCGGTACCGAGCACGCGGTGGATTCGATGCGCAACAGCACCGAGCGCGCCGAGTCGACGTTGAACATCGCTCGTGGTGCTGGCATGTCGCTCGACACTATTAATAGCGCCATCGTCGAAATCAACGAACGCAACCTGGTCATCGCCAGCGCTGCCGAAGAGCAGGCGCAAGTCGCCCGTGAAGTGGATCGCAACCTGGTGAACATCCGTGATCTGTCGGTGCAGTCGGCGACCGGGGCTAACCAGACCAGTGCCGCGAGCAATGAGCTGTCGCGGTTGGCGCTGGACCTGAACAATATGGTTGGGCGGTTTAGCCTCTGATCGGGATTTGGGGGTGCTTTCAAGAGCCACCCCTCACCCCAGCCCTCTCCCCACGGGGGAGAGGGGGAAAGGGAGCAGATCTTCATGCTTTCCAAAGCCTGAGTTCGACGCGGAATTTCAGGTCGATGTAGCTCGAGAGAACAACTCAGTCAGTCCCCTCGCCCCTTTGGGGAGAGGGTTAGGGTGAGGGGTCGGTTTCAAGTCGAACAAAAATCTAGACTACCCACCGTCAAAAAAGCTTTTTGACAGCATCACATTTCAACAGGTTAGAATCGCTGGCACGCAGACTGCATGGTCAGTTTGCGCCCGCCTTTCAGCTTTCTGGAGTACTGCCTTTGAATGCGACGACCATCAACAGCCTGTTCTTGATCGGCGCGTTGCTGGTAGGTGCAAGCATTCTGGTGAGCTCACTTTCATCGCGTCTCGGTATCCCGATTCTGGTGATCATCCTCGCGGTGGGCATGTCGGCCGGCGTCGATGGCGCCGGCATTATTTTCGATAACTACCCAACGGCTTATCTGGTCGGCAACCTCGCGCTGGCAGTCATCCTGCTCGACGGCGGCTTGCGCACCCGGGTTTCCAGCTTCCGCGTGGCGTTATGGCCGGCGCTGTCGCTGGCGACGGTCGGGGTGTTGATCACCACCGGGCTGACCGGCATGGCCGCCGCGTGGCTGTTCAATCTGAACCTCATTCAAGGCTTGCTGATTGGCGCGATTGTCGGCTCCACCGATGCCGCGGCAGTGTTCTCGCTGCTCGGTGGCAAAGGCCTGAACGAACGGGTGACCGCCAGCCTCGAGATCGAATCCGGCAGCAACGACCCGATGGCGGTGTTCCTCACCGTGACCCTGATCGACATGCTCGCCAGCGGCCAGACCGGTCTGCATTGGAGCCTGCTCGGGCACTTGATGCGTGAGTTCGGTATCGGTGCTGTCGTCGGCCTGGGCGGCGGCTGGGTCATGCTGCAACTGGTCAACCGCATCCACTTGGCCACCGGCCTGTATCCGATTCTGGTCATTGCTGGCGGACTGGTCGTGTTTGCCCTGACCAACGCCTTGCATGGCAGCGGCTTTTTGGCGGTTTATCTGTGCGGCCTGATCATCGGCAACCGCCCGGTGCGCAGCCGCCACGGCATTTTGCACATGCTCGACGGCATGGCCTGGCTGGCGCAAATCGGCATGTTCCTGGTGCTGGGGCTGCTGGTGACGCCCCATGACTTGTTGCCGATTGCCCTGCCCGCTCTGGGCCTGGCGCTGTGGATGATTCTGTTTGCCCGGCCGCTGTCGGTAATGGTCGGTCTGCTGCCGTTCAAGGCGTTCCATGGACGCGAGAAGGCGTTCATTTCCTGGGTCGGGTTACGCGGCGCGGTCCCGATCATTCTGGCGGTGTTCCCGCTGATGGCCGGCCTGCCCAATGCTCAACTCTATTTCAACCTCGCCTTCTTTATCGTGTTGGTATCGCTGCTGGTGCAGGGTACGAGCCTGCCGTGGGTGGCGAAGCTTTTGAAAGTGACCGTTCCGCCGGAGCCGGCGCCGATCTCCCGCGCAGCTCTGGAAGTGCACGTCACCAGTGAGTGGGAGCTGTTCGTTTATCGCCTCGGTGCCGAGAAATGGTGCATCGGCTCGCCCCTTCGCGAGCTGAAAATGCCCGAAGGCACTCGCATTGCAGCCCTGTTTCGTCGCCAGCAACTGCTCCATCCGTCGGGTAGTACAGTGCTCGAAGTCGACGATTTGCTGTGCGTAATCGGCCATGAACACAACCTTCCGGCCCTCGGAAAACTCTTCAGTCAGGCACCGCAACGGGGCCTCGATCTGCGCTTCTTCGGCGACTTCGTACTCGAAGGAGACGCCCAGCTGGCTGCGGTTGCGGCGCTGTACGGGTTGAAAGTGGAAGGCATCGATCCGGACATGTCGCTCGGCCACTTCATTGCCCAGAAAGTGGGTGGTGCCCCAGTAGTCGGTGACCAGGTGGAGTGGAACAACACCATTTGGACCGTCGCGGTCATGGAGGGGAACAAGATCGGCAAAGTAGGCGTCAGATTCCCCGAAGGAAGTCGCCCCGGTCCGGGACTCTTCCTCTAAACTCCACACTTCGTCTCGTTTTCGATCGGTCTCTATGTCAACCCTGCGCACCTTTTTCATCATGGCCCTGCTGGGCTTGAGTCTTTCTGTCGGTACATTGCAAGCGGCCGAACCGCCGTCCAGCGAAGCCGTGCAGGCGAACCTGGACAAGATCGCCGACCGCAAACTGCCGGAAGCCGATCAGAAAGCCCTGCAGAGCATCCTGCAAAGCACGCTGACACAGCTCAACAACCAGCGTGATTACGAGCAGAAACTGGCCGATCTCAAACAGCAACTGGCCAACGCTCCAAAGCAGAACATCGAGAACCTGCGAGAACTGACCAAGCTCAAAGCCAGCAAAGTGCTGCCAGTACCGCAGCGCTATGCCAAAGAGCCTATTCAGCAACTGGAGCAAATGCTCACCGAGCGCTCCACCCAGCAAAGCGATCTGCAGAAATCCCTGGCTGATGCCAATAGTCTGGTGATTACTGCCCAGACCCGCCCCGAGCGCGCACAGGCCGAAATTTCCACCAGCCAGACACGCATCCAGCAGATCAACAACATCCTCAAGGCCGGCAAGGACGCCGGCAAGACCTTGACCCCTGAGCAACGCGACCTGCTCAACGCCGAACTCGCGGCACTGAACGCTCTGATCCCGTTGCGTCGCCAGGAACTGGCCGGTAACAGCCAGTTGCAGGACTTGGGCAAAAGCCAACATGACTTGCTCTCGGAAAAATCCGATCGTCTGGATCAGGAAATCCAGGAGCTGCAAAACCTGATCAACCAGAAGCGCCTGGCCCAGTCCCAGGAGACGGTGACGCAGCAATCCATCGAAGCGCAGAAGTCCGGCGGCAGCAGCCTGCTGGCTACCGAAAGCGCGGCCAACCTGAAGCTTTCGGACTACCTGCTCAAAAGTACTGACCGACTCAACGAAGTCACCCAGCAGAACCTGCAGACCAAGCAGCAACTGGACAACGTGACCCAGAGCGATTCGGCGCTGGACGAGCAAATCAACGTGCTCAAGGGCAGCCTGCTGCTCTCCAAGATTCTCTACAAACAGAAACAGGCCCTGCCACGCCTCAGGCTCGACCGTGACCTGGCCGACCAGATCGCCGACATTCGCCTGTATCAATTCGAAGTCAGCCAGCAACGGGAACTGCTCAGCAACCCGGCGACCTACGTCGACAACCTGCTGTCGACTCAGCCTCCCGAGCAGGTGACCCCGCAACTGCGCAAGAGCCTGCTGGAACTGGCCACGACCCGCGCCGACCTGCTGGAGCGGCTGAACCGTGAACTCAGCGCGGTGCTCAACGAATCCATCACGTTGCAACTCAATCAGAAGCAACTGCTCAGCACCGCGCAAAGCCTGCGGGCGACCCTCGATGAGCAGATGTTCTGGATTCCCAGCAATAAACCGCTGGACCCGGAGTGGATGCGCGCCGTGCCTGAGCGTCTTGAACGTCAGGTCACCACGCTGCCGTGGGCGTCCAGCCTGAGCGAATTAAGTGACGGCCTGACCCAACGGCCACTGCTGTTCCTGCCCCTGGCACTGTTGATCGGTGCCCTGCTGTGGCGGCGCAAAAGCCTGTATGCCCGACTGAGCAAAGTTCACCAGGACATCGGTCACTTCAAACGTGACAGCCAGTGGCACACGCCGCAGGCAATCCTGATCAACATTTTGCTGGCGATGCCGGTCTCCCTGGGCCTGGCCTTGTGTGGCCTGGCCTTGCAAATCGACGCCCGCGGACAGAACGCGAACATGGGCGCAGCGCTGCTGCAAATGGCCCAGGCCTGGCTAGTGTTCTACACCGCTTACCGGATCCTCGCGCCGGGCGGCGTGGCCGAACTGCATTTCCGCTGGGAAAAACCTCAGGTCGAATTCCTGCAGGGCTGGGTCCGTCGACTCGGGCTGGTGGTCATGGCGTTGGTCGCGGTGGTGGCAGTCGCCGAGCTGCAACCCGCAACCCTGGCCGATGACGTACTCGGCATGCCGGTGGTGCTGACCTGCTACGCGTTGATGGCCTGGCTGCTCAGCCGCCTGCTGATCAGCAGCCCGACTCACCAGAACGCTTCGCTGTTCCGCAAGGCCGTGGGAATAATGTTCACCGTCCTGCCTGTGGCGCTGTTCGTGGCGGTGTGTTTTGGCTACTACTACACCGCACTGAAGCTCAGTGACCGGTTGATCAACACCCTTTACCTGCTGATGTTCTGGCTGGTGATCGAGGCCACCTTCGTGCGCGGCCTCAGCGTTGCGGCACGCCGTCTGGCCTACCAGCGCGCCCTGGCCAAACGCCAGGCTGCGAAAGAGGCCGGCGATGGCGAAGCGGTGATCGAAGAGCCAACGCTGGACATCGAGAAAGTCAACGAACAGTCCCTGCGCCTGATCCGCCTGGCACTGCTTGGCGGTTTCATCGCGGCGTTGTACTGGGTCTGGTCGGACCTGATCTCTGTGTTCTCGTACCTGGATAACGTCACCCTCTACGAATACACCAGCGGCACCGGCGCCAACATGAGCATGGTGCCGATCAGCATTGGCGACATGCTCGGCGCGCTGATCATCATCGGCATCACCTTCGCCCTCGCGCGCAACTTGCCGGGGTTGCTGGAAGTGTTGGTGCTGTCGAAGCTGAACCTGGCTCAGGGCAGTGCCTATGCCACCACCACCTTGCTGTCTTACGTGATCGCTGGCATCGGTTTCGTCTCGACCCTGTCGACGCTCGGCGTGAGTTGGGACAAGTTGCAATGGCTGGTGGCAGCGCTGTCGGTGGGCCTCGGTTTCGGGATGCAGGAAATCTTCGCCAACTTCATCTCAGGGATCATGATCCTGTTCGAACGTCCGGTGCGGATCGGCGACACCATCACCATTGGTAACCTGTCGGGCACGGTGAGCAAGATCCGTATCCGCGCCACGACCATCACCGACTTCGACCGCAAGGACATCATTGTCCCGAACAAGACGTTCATCACCGGGCAACTGATCAACTGGTCCCTGACAGACACCATCACCCGAGTGACCCTCAAGCTCGGTGTCGATTACGGTTCGGACCTGGACCTGGTCAAGGAGTTGCTGCTCAAGGCCGCGCGCGATAACCCGCGCGTGCTGAAAGACCCGGAACCCCACGTGTACTTCCTGAATTTCGGCGAAAGCACCCTCGACCACGAGTTGCGCATGCATGTGCGCGACCTCGGTGACCGTAACCCGGTGCTCGATGAGGTCAACCGCTTCATCAATCGCGAGTTCAAGAAGCAGCACATCAACATCTCGTTCCGGCAGATGGAGGTTTACCTCAAGAACATCCAGGGCCAGGAATACAGAATGGTACCCGTCGATCCAGAAGCCAAAACCATTGCGCCTAAGGTGGATGGTCAAGCGCCTCAAGAGCCGCCAGCCGCCAAACTCGACTAACCGTCCTATCCCTAGCAGAATGCTCGGACATTCTGCTGGAGATGGCCCTTGAAAGCCCTCGACGAACTGACCTTCGATAATCGTTTCGCCCGCCTGGGCGATACGTTTTCCGCCCACGTGCTGCCCGAGCCGATCGACAACCCGCGTCTGGTGGTGGCCAGCCCCGCCGCCATGGCGCTGCTCGATCTCGACCCAACCGAGGCCGAAACCCCGGAGTTCGCCGAGCTGTTCAGCGGCCACAAACTCTGGGCCGACGCGATCCCGAGGGCGATGGTCTATTCAGGTCATCAGTTCGGTTCCTACAACCCACAGTTGGGTGATGGTCGCGGTCTGTTGCTGGGCGAGGTCTACACCGAGGCCGGCGAGCACTGGGACCTGCACCTCAAGGGTGCTGGCCAGACGCCCTTTTCGCGTATGGGTGATGGGCGGGCGGTGCTGCGGTCCTCGATCCGCGAATTTCTTGCCTCCGAAGCGCTGTATGCCCTGAACATCCCGACCACCCGCGCCCTATGCGTAATCGGCTCCGACACGCCGGTGTGGCGCGAGAAGCAGGAACGCGCGGCCATGGTCCTGCGCATGGCGCCGAGCCATGTGCGTTTCGGGCATTTCGAATATTTCTACTACACCAAACGCCCCGAGAAGCAGAAAGAACTCGGCGACCACGTACTGGCCATGCATTTCCCGGAATGCCTGGAACAGCCGGAACCGTACCTGGCGATGTTTCGCGAAATCGTCGAGCGCAATGCCGAACTGATCGCCAAATGGCAGGCCTATGGCTTCTGCCACGGCGTGATGAACACCGACAACATGTCGATCCTCGGCATTACCTTCGACTACGGCCCGTTCGCCTTCCTCGACGACTTCGACGCCCACTTCATCTGCAACCACTCCGATGACCAGGGCCGTTATTCCTACAGCAACCAGGTGCCAATCGGCCAGTGGAACCTCAGCGCCCTCGCCCAGGCCCTGACGCCGTTCATCAGCGTCGAAGCCCTGCGTGAAACCCTCGGCCTGTACTTCCCGCTGTACCAGGCCCATTACCTGGACCTGATGCGCCGCCGCCTCGGTTTCACCAAGGCCGAAGACGATGACCAGAAACTGCTGGAGCACCTGCTGCAACTGATGCAGAACAGTGGCGTCGACTACAGCCTGTTCTTCCGCCGTTTGGGAGACGAATCACCTGAACTGGCCGTCGCCCGTTTGCGCGATGACTTCGTCGACATCAAAGGCTTCGATGCCTGGGGCGAGCTCTACATCGCCCGGGTGACGCGTGAAGGCGAGGTTGATCAGGAGCAGCGTCGCAAACGCATGCACGCCGTCAATCCGCTATACATCCTGCGTAACTACCTGGCGCAGAAAGCCATTGATGCGGCAGAGAGTGGCGACTATTCAGAGGTTCGTCGGTTGCACGCGGTGCTGAGTAATCCGTTCAAGGAGCAGCCAGGGATGGAGAGTTATGCCGAGCGGCCGCCGGAGTGGGGCAAGCATCTGGAGATCAGTTGCTCTTCCTGAACCCGGTCAGATAAAGGTCTCCACCGACACTCCGAAGCGCTCGGCCAACCAGCGGATCTGCCGCAGGTTGAGCTGACGCTTGCCGCTCAAGATCTCGGAGACCACCGATTGGGTGCCGACGCCGGGCAGCTCGCTTTGGCTCAATCCGTGTTCGCGCATCAAGTAGCCGAGGACGTCGACACCGCTGGGCTTCGGCATTGGGTGATGCTTGTGATCCCACTCCTCAATTGTCTTTACTTTGCGGTTTATGCAGGAGCGGAGAGGCGAACTCCCAGTTCTCGACTGCATTTTTGCTCGTGACGGAACACTGCTGTGCTTGTAGTGCTTTCAGCTTTCCATTTTGATCCGCATTCGGATCCCACCAGACATCTTCGTGACCCACATAGTCCCCTTCTTGCGCAAAAGCAGTCCGGGCATTCAGAGCTTTGACACAATCAGGGTCACTGAGAAGCTCTGAAATGCGGTAGCGCGATGAAGCTTTAGCGATCATTGGCCCGAAGACTCCCAAAGTGAAACGCCCTTTTTTGAAGCTGCTCACATTAAAAGCCCAACAATTCGCAGCCAATCAGCCGCGACGCCAATACGTGTAGGTCCTCTCCGCATTGACGAAGGCGATGGACTACAAACTATCTCCTTGATTAACGCCACCTTCGACACCAGATCAGTTCTAGATTGCCCACTCATTCAGAGTACGACCATGTCCGACCCACTCCTCATCCCCTGCCCCCACTGCAACGGCCTCAACCGCATCCCCGCCGAACGCCTCAACGACCATCCAAAATGCGGCCGCTGCAAAGCCGAAGTCCTGCTGAATAAACCCTTCGAACTGAAGCAAAGCGATTACGCCAGCCAGATCAAAGGCGATCTGCCGCTGCTGGTGGACGTTTGGGCGGATTGGTGTGGGCCGTGCAAGTCGTTTGCGCCGGTGTTCGAGCAGGCGGCGGTGCAATTGGCAGGCAAGTGTCGACTGGCCAAGCTGGACAGCGAGGCAAACCAGCAGCTGTCAGCGCAGTTGGGGATCCGTTCGATCCCGAGTCTGATTCTGTTCAAAAACGGCCGGGAAGTGGCGCGTCAGAGTGGCGCCTTCCCGTTACCGCAGTTGATGAGCTGGTTGCGTAGCCAAGGAATCTGAAGAGCAGTCAGGAATTTTCCAGCAGGTTGTGCAGATCGACGAATTGCTGCGTCAGCTTATGACGCGGATCGAGGTGGATCAGCGGCGTGTTGGCCTGGTGGGATTCACGCATGCGTACCGAACTGCCCAAGTACACCGGTAACACCGGCAGGCCTTCGGCGATCAGTTCGTCGAGAATTTGCTGGGGCAGACTGGCGCGGGCCTGGAACTGGTTGACGACAATCCCTTCAACTTCCAGCCCCTCGTTATGGTCATCCTTCAATTCTTCGATTTCCGCCAACAACCCGTAAAGAGCCTGACGCGAGAAGCTGTCGCAATCGAAGGGAATCAGCACACGATCAGCGGCAATCAACGCAGATACCGCGTAGAAATTCAGCGCTGGCGGGGTATCGAGGTAGATCCGGTCGTAATCGCCGTCCAGTTCCTCGAGCAATTTGCGCAGCTTGTTGATCTTGTGTTTAGCCTCAAGCTTGGGCTGCAAGTCAGCCAGCTCGGCAGTGGCAGTGATGACATGGAGGTTGTCGAACGGGGTTTCGTAGATATCGACCTGGTTTTTCTTGGAGAACGGTCCGGAAGACAGGGTCTGTTTGAAAAAGTCGGCAATGCCCATAGGAATGTCATTACCGGTGAGCCCCGTCAGGTACTGAGTGGAGTTGGCCTGGGCATCGAGATCCACCAACAGCGTGCGATAACCCTCGCTGGCGCTGACCGCCGCCAGATTGCAGGCAATGCTGGACTTGCCTACGCCACCTTTCTGATTGAACACCACGCGCCGCATGTCAAAACCTCCGTGTATCAAAGAATGACCGAGTGTAGTAGTCCACGGCGTTGCTTAGCTACCTCGCCGGCAGCGGGACTACACAGTCAGCGGCAATCTCTCAATAAAAAAACAACCAGTACCGACAGACATGTCCACCACGACGTGGATAATGGCCAAGTGACAGCCATGCACGAACCAACCGGTACATTTCATTGAGCAAAATGTAACCATCATTTGCTACACGCCCGCCGCAACGGGATAATGCGCGTCACTCGGCGCTAAGCGCTACGTAAGGTAGTTCGCGTTTTTTTGCGACTCACCGCGTCAAGGGCGGGATGAATGTCTGTGATCAATTTCAACATCGCCCAATGGCGCGCGTGGGCCCCTGGGCTCGAAAGCGTGGACGACTGGCAGGCCTGGAGCCGACAACCGGTCGTGCTTGCGAGCAGCGATGCCGCACCCGACGTCTCGTTTCTGCCGGCCATGCAGCGCCGGCGACTCAGTCGTCTGGCGCGGATGGCGTTCAGTGTCGGCTGGCCCTTGGCCGATGGCCGCCAGGACCTACCGTTGGTCTTTATTTCTCGCCACGGCGAAACCCCGCGCACTTTCGATATTCTCAGCGATCTGGCTACCGATCAGCCGCTGTCGCCGACTCAATTCAGCCTGTCCGTGCACAACGCGATCATTGGCCTGTGGTCGATCATGCGCGGCGAAACCAGCGAAATGACGGCCCTCGCGGCAGCCGGCGACGGCCTTGAACACGGCATGCTAGAGGCCGCGGCTTTGCTTTCCGAAGGTGCTCCCGCGGTACTGCTGATCGTCACCGAAGAGCAACCGCCCGAAGCCTACTCGACCTGGATCGACGACGTGCCGTTCCCTTACGCGGTCGGCTTGTTGATCACCCCCGGAAATGACTGGCAGCTGTCCCTGAACAGCGGCTCGGATGAGTTGTCCAAAACCCACTGGCCCCATGCCCTGAACCTATTGAGTACCCTGCTCGGCCAGCAGACCACCTGCCAACATGCCTGGAAAAATCGTGTATGGACCTGGCAACGCAACCTGTAACCGAAAAAAACCGCGACGCCTATTACTGGCGCCTGCTGGCTACCGCCGCAAGCTTCACCCTGTTCGGGTTGGGCGGGCTGTGCCTGCGGCTTGTGGTTTTCCCGCTACTGAACTGCCTGCCCGGCGATGCCCGGACACACCGGCGGCGAGCGCGGCACACCGTCGCTCGCCTGTTCTGGTTTTTTGTGCGGTTCATGGCCCGCACCGGCGTGCTGACTTACGACATCCAGGGCGCCGAAAAACTCGGTCGACCGGGGCAAATGATCATTGCCAATCACCCGTCACTGATTGATGTGGTGTTCCTGATCGGCCTGGTGCGCCACGCCAACTGCGTGGTCAAGAAAAGCCTCTGGGAGAACCCTTTTACCCGCGGCCCGCTACGTTGCATCGAATACATCAGCAATGACGGCAGCATGGAAATGCTCGATGCCGCTGCCGACGCGCTGAAAAGCGGCCAGACCCTGATCATCTTTCCTGAAGGCACCCGCACTCAGCCCGGTCAGGCGCCAGCCTTCCATCGGGGTGCTGCGGCAATCGCTCTGCGGGGTGCGAAAATCCTCACCCCGGTGATCATCAAGGTCAGCCCGACCACGTTGACCAAGGCCGAGCCCTGGTATCGGATCCCCAAACGCCGTGTGCACTTCAGTTTCCGTGTCGGGGCCGATATAGACCCACAAGCCTTCGCCGCGCTGGGCCCTGCTCCTCAGGCCTCGCGCAAGCTCAATGACTATTTGCATCATTACTATATTAAGGAGCTCGCCGAAGATGAGCGATCTACACCGTGAAATCAAAGAACTGATCATCGACGCCCTGGGCCTTGAAGACATCAGCGCACAAGACATCGGCGACGACCAGACGCTGTTCGGCGAAGGCTTGGGCCTGGATTCGGTAGACGCTCTGGAACTCGGCCTGGCCATCCAGAAAAAATACGGCATCAAAATCGACGCCGACGCCAAAGACACCCGCAATCACTTCAGCAACGTGGCGAGCCTTGCGGCGTTCGTCACTGCAAAACAGGCAGCTTGAGACCGGACCATGCAAACTCGTGACGACATCTTCAACACCCTGCGCGATGCTCTGGTCGAACTCTTCGAGCTGGCCCCCGAGCGCGTAAGCCTCGAATCCAACCTGTATCAGGACCTGGAAATCGACAGCATTGACGCGGTCGACCTGATCGATCACATCAAACGCCAGACTGGCAAGAAAATCGCTGCCGAAGAGTTCAAATCGGTGCGTACCGTCAGCGACGTGGTCGAGGCGGTCTACCGTCTGGTTCAGCCGGCCGCATGAGCCGACTGATCGGCCTCGGCCTGCTGCTGGCGGGCCTGCTGTACCCCTTCGCGGTGTATTTCGGCATGGAACATTTCGCGCCGTGGCAGTTCGGTTTGCTGCTGGGCAGCCTGTGGCTGGCCCGGGCACTGCTCGGTACGCGCAAGCCCGGCAGTCTGTGGATGGCGATCACTGCGATCACTTTTTGCCTGTTGCTGGCGCTGTTCGACAGCCCGCTGTTGCTGCGCTGGTACCCGGTGCTGATCAGTGCGTTCATGCTCGGGCTGTTTGGCCTGAGCTTGATCGTTGGCCCGCCGATCATCGAACGCCTGGCGCGTTTGCGCGAACCGCAACTGCCGGCCAAGGCGATTGTTTATACCCGCCAGGTGACGATCGTCTGGTGCGTGTTTTTCTTCTGTAACGGTTTGCTCGCCGCCGCCCTGACCCTCTGGGCGCCGCTGAGTTGGTGGATGTTGTACACCGGCCTGATTTCCTACGGATTGATGGGCCTGCTGTTTGCCATTGAATGGCTGATACGACAACGGGTACGAGGCCACCCATGAATTGGATAAAACTTGAGCACCTGTTGCTCAAGGCGCAACCGGAACGTGCCGTGACGGCCGAACCGGCACTGAATCACGCACAGCTTTGCGAACAGGCTTTGAGCCTCGCCGCGGGCCTGCAAGCCCAGGGGGCGCGGCGTATTGCCGTGCACCTTGAGGACGCCGCTGACCTGGCGATTGCCCTGCTGGGTGCCTGGCGCGCCGGGGTCAGCGTGCTGCTGCCCGCAGACCTGCAAGCCCAGACTCGCCTGCGCTGGTCGACCGAAGTCGATCTGTGGCTGACCGATCAGGCCGATGACGCACACCTGAGCGATTACCGCCATCCGCCGTTGATGGCCGACGCGCTGGATCTGGATCGCTGTTCGCTGAGCCTGTGCACGTCCGGCTCCAGTGGCGAGCCCAAGCGCATCGACAAAACCCTGCGCCAACTGGCCAATGAAGTCGAAGCGCTGGAGCTGCTCTGGGGCGCCGATCTTGGCGCGGCTTGCATCATCGGCAGCGTCGCCACTCAGCATATCTACGGATTGTTGTTTCGAGTGCTCTGGCCGCTGTGCGCCGGGCGCTCGTTTGTGCGCAAGCAGCTGGCATTCCCTGAAGACCTGCAGCGCGCCAGCCGTGAACACCCGGTGTTCGCCTGGGTCGCCAGCCCGGCGCTGCTCAAGCGCATGGGTGACAACCTCGACTGGCCCGCTTTAAGTGCGGTCCGCCGAGTATTTTCTTCCGGTGGCGCCCTCCCGGCCGAGGCCGCACAAAGCCTTCAGCAACGCTTGCAGCAATGGCCGACAGAAATCCTCGGCAGCTCGGAAACCGGCGGTATCGCCTGGCGTCAGGGCCACGCGCTCTGGCAGCCCTTTGCTGACATCGAGTTGAGCCAGGACAGCGACGGCGCCCTGCTCATTGCTTCGCCGTACTTGCCTCCCGGGCATATCGAACACACCGCGGATGCCGCGCGAATCGCTGCCGACGGCCGATTCGAACTGCTCGGCCGGCTGGACCGGATCGTCAAACTGGAAGAAAAACGTATCTCTCTACCCATGCTGGAACAAGCCCTAATGGCCCACGACTGGGTCGCCGAAGCGCGTCTTGGCGTGGTTCAGGAAAACCGCGCTTCGTTGGGCGCGCTGCTGGTGCTGACCGAGTCAGGCCTGCATGCCTTGCGCAATCAGGGTCGACGCACCCTCACGCAAGAACTGCGTCAGCATTTGAACCAGCATTGCGAAGCGCTGGCGTTGCCACGTCGCTGGCGCCTGCTGCGGCAACTGCCGCTGAACGCTCAGGGCAAACTGCCCCAGGCCACCGTTGAAGCCCTGCTGCTGGCGCCACGCCCAAAGGCGCCGGAAGTGCTGGATCAGGTCGAAGTCGATGGCGAATGGAACCTGCAACTGGCGGTACCACCCGACCTCGCTTACTTCAGCGGTCACTTTCCTCAGACGCCGGTATTGCCCGGCGTGGTGCAAGTGGAGTGGGCGTTGATGCTAGGACAACAATTAATGGACCTGCCGGCAAAATTCGCCGGCATGGAAGTGCTGAAATTCCAGCAACTGGTGCGCCCTGGCGATGAAGTCCAGCTGCACCTGCGCTTCGATCCGACGCGCAGCAAGTTGTATTTCACCTATCGCAACGAGACCGCAACCTGCTCCAGCGGGCGGATCTTGCTGGAGGCGGCAGGCGATGCATAACCTTGGTGAGTGCTGCGCACTCATTCGCGAGCAAGCCCGCTCCCACAGGGGATTCGTGTTTAACAGAGATCCAAGGTGGGAGCGGGCTTGCTCGCGAAGCAGGCACCTCGGTCTTTCAGGTGTGAGCCAACATGCATAACCCCTGCGCAATCATCCCGGTCTACAACCACGAAACCGCCATCACCACGGTGGTCGATGCGCTGCTCGCCAGCGGCCTGCCGTGCATTTTGGTCGACGATGCCAGCAGCCCGGCCTGTGCAAAGGTGCTCGATCAACTGGCCCTGCGCGACAAGGTGTTCCTGATCCGGCTTGGCGCGAACCAGGGCAAGGGTGGCGCGGTCATGACCGGTTTTCGCGAAGCCTCGCGGCTGGGCTTCAGCCATGCCTTGCAGGTGGACGCCGACGGTCAGCATGACCTGCAAGACGTCCGGACTTTCATCGAACTGTCGCGCGCCCATCCCGAGGCGGTGATCTGCGGCTATCCGCGATACGACGCCAGCGTGCCGAAAGGTCGTTTGTATGCCCGCTACCTGACTCACGTCATGGTCTGGATCAACACCCTGTCGTTGCAGATTCGCGATTCCATGTGCGGCTTCCGCGTCTATCCACTGCCACCGACCCTGGCGCTGATCGATTCGGCGAAGATCGGCAAGCGCATGGACTTCGACTCGGACATTCTCGTCCGGCTGGCCTGGCGCAATCTGCCCATGCAATGGCTGCAAACCAAAGTCCGTTACCCGCTGGATGGCGTCTCGCATTTCCGCCTGTTCCACGACAACGTGCTGATTACGAGCATGCACACCCGGTTGTTCTTCGGCATGTTGCTGCGGGCGCCAGTGATCCTCTGGCGACGGTGGCGAGCATGAGCGCAGACAAGGAACACTGGGCTGACCGCCAGGAGCGCGGCAGTTTCTGGCTGATGAAGTTCACCGCGTTCTGCGCCAAAGTACTCGGGCGCAGGGTGTTGAGCCCGCTGCTGTACGGCATCGTTCTGTACTTTTTCCTGTTCGGTCGCAGCGCCCGTCACAGCGCCTGGCAATACCAGCAACGGCTCGCTGACTGGAGTGGTCGCAATGAATTGCGCCCGACCCATTGGCGAGTGTTCGGCCAGTTCATGGCCTTCGCCGACTCCATGCTCGACAAGCTCGACGTATGGAACGGCAAGCTGAGCATCGAGCAGATTGAAATCATCGACCCGGCATTGCTGCGCAATCAACTGCGCGGCACCCGCGGGCAGATGCTGGTGGGCGCGCACCTGGGCAATCTCGAGGTGTGCCGCGCGCTGGCGGAGATCGGCGAAAAAGTCACGATGAACGTGCTGGTGCACACCAAGCACGCCGAGCAATTCAACCGCTTGCTGGGTGAAGCTGGCGCGACCAATTTGCGGCTGATTCAGGTCAGCGAGCTGGACCCGCTGATCATGCTGCAACTCCATGAACGCCTGGAGCGCGGCGAGTGGCTGGCGATTGCCGGCGATCGCGTGCCGCTGCACGGCGGGCGCAGCGTGAGCGTGGATTTCCTCGGCCATCAAGCCGCGTTCCCCCAGGGGCCCTGGCTGCTGGCCGGTCTGCTGAAATGCCCGATCAACCTGATGCTGTGCCTGAAGAAGCCGACGGGCGACTATCGACTGACCCTCGAACCGTTCGCCGAGGCCGTGGTGTGGAAGCGCAGCGACCGCGAGCAGGTCATTCATCAGTGGGCCTCCCGCTATGCCGAACGCTTGGGTCAGTATTGCCTTGAAGCGCCCCAACAATGGTTCAACTTTTACCCTTTCTGGAAGACCGATGACGACGTCAACGCTTGAGCCGGTAACCTTCGGCGAACTCCCTTTGCGCATCGAAGACGTGCTGGCCCTGGCCAACCGTCAGGTGCCGACGCAGTTGCAAAGCGACCCTGCGTACCGTGAGCGTATCGCCAAGGGTGCGCGATTCCTGGACTCCCTGCTGGACAAGGAAGGCGTGATCTACGGCGTGACCACCGGTTACGGCGATTCTTGCGTGGTCGCGGTGCCGCTGCATCACGTCGAGGCGTTGCCCCGTCATCTGTACACGTTCCACGGCTGCGGCCTGGGCAAACTGCTCGACGCACAAGCCACTCGCGCGGTGCTGGCGGCGCGTTTGCAGTCGCTGTGCCACGGCGTGTCCGGGGTGCGTGTGGAACTGCTGGAACGCCTGCAAGCCTTCCTCGAACACGACATTCTGCCGCTGATCCCGGAAGAAGGCTCGGTGGGCGCCAGCGGTGATTTGACGCCGTTGTCCTATGTCGCCGCGACCCTGTCCGGCGAGCGTGAAGTAATGTTCCGGGGTGAGCGCTGGCAAGCGGCCGATGTACATCGCGAACTGGGTTGGGAGCCGCTGGTTCTGCGCCCGAAAGAAGCGCTGGCGTTGATGAACGGTACCGCCGTCATGACCGGTCTCGCGTGTCTGGCCTATGCCCGCGCCGATTACCTGCTGCAACTGGCGACGCGCATCACCGCGTTGAACGTGGTCGCCCTGCAAGGCAACCCCGAGCACTTCGACGAGCGTCTGTTCGCCACCAAACCGCATCCGGGGCAAATGCAAGTTGCGGCGTGGCTGCGCAAGGATCTAGCGATCGACGCGCCGACCGCGCCGCTGCATCGCCTGCAAGACCGCTATTCCCTGCGTTGCGCCCCCCATGTCCTCGGCGTGCTGGCCGACAGTCTGAACTGGCTGCGCTCGTTCATCGAGATCGAGCTCAACAGCGCCAACGACAACCCAATTATCGACGCCGAAGCCGAACGCGTGCTGCACGGAGGGCACTTCTATGGCGGCCATATTGCGTTCGCCATGGACAGCCTGAAAAACCTGGTGGCCAACGTCGCCGACCTGCTTGATCGTCAACTCGCCTTGCTGGTGGACGAGCGTTACAACCACGGCTTGCCGAGCAACCTGTCCGGCGCCACCGCTGACCGGGCGATGCTCAACCATGGCTTCAAAGCCGTGCAGATCGGCACCAGTGCCTGGACCGCCGAAGCGCTGAAAAACACCATGCCGGCCAGCGTCTTCTCGCGCTCCACCGAGTGCCACAACCAGGACAAAGTGAGCATGGGCACCATCGCCGCCCGCGATGCGATCCGCGTGCTGGAACTGACCGAACAGGTCGCCGCCGCCACCCTGCTGGCCGCCAACCAAGGCGTCTGGCTGCGTAGCAAGGCCGAGGATGCACGTCCATTGCCGCCAGCACTGGCCGCCATGCACGAGGAGCTGGCCAAGGACTTCCCGCCGGTCATCGAAGACCGCGCGCTGGAAGGCGAACTTCGCCTGTGCCTGAAGCGAATTGCCGAGCAACACTGGAGGCTGCATGCGTAGCAAGGGAGTGCTTCACACCGATACGGAAATCCTCGTGCCGTTCTTTGATGTCGACACCATGAACGTCGTCTGGCACGGCCATTACATCAAATACCTGGAAGTCGCCCGCTGCGCGCTGCTGGACAAGATCGGCCACAACTACACGGCCATGGTCGAGTCGGGCTACGCCTGGCCGGTGATCGATCTGCAACTGCGTTATGTGCGTGGCGCCGTGTTCGGCCAAAAGCTCAACGTGCGCGCCAATCTGGTGGAATGGGAGAACCGTCTGAAGATCAGTTATCTGATCAGCGATCTGGAAACCGGCGAACGCTTGACCCGCGCCAGTTCCGTACAGGTCGCCGTCGACATGAGCAGCCGCGAAATGCAGTTGGCCTCACCCAAGGTCTTCACCGACGCTGTTGAAAGGATGCTCGCATGAACCCAGGAATCGACACCTCTTTTGATGCCAGGCCAATTCCTTGTGGCGAGCGAGCTTGCTCGCGCTTGAGTGCGAAGCACTCACAAACCCGCCAATTTTGGGGCCGCTACGCAGCCCAGCGCGAGCAAGCTCGCTCGCCACGTTCAGTGTTCAGATGCATCGCTGCGCTGGCGCTGCTTGGGTTGTCATCGATCGCGCAGGCTTTTGATTTGCAGCAACTCAGTGATCAACTGGCCAAGCCTGACGTGATCCACGGCAACTTCATTCAGGAAAAACACCTGCGTGCCCTGCCTCAGCCGCTGACCAGCAAGGGCACTTTCGTCCTCGCTAAAAACCACGGTTTGCTCTGGCTGCTGAAAACCCCGCTGCAACAGGATTACCGCATCAGCGACAAAGGCATCGCCCGGCGTGATGCCAACGGCTGGCAAATGCTGCCGAGCAAGAGTGCCGGCGCTGAGCAGAACCGTTTGTTCCTCGCCGTACTGCAAGGCGACAGCAGCGGGCTGCAACGGGATTTCGAGCTTTCACTGAACGGCGATGCGCAGAACTGGAAACTGACGCTGACCCCGCGCTCCATGCTGCTCAAGCAGGTGTTCACTCAGATCAACATTGCCGGCGGCGAACTGGTGCACAGCATCGAGCTGCTCGAAACCCAGGGCGACAGCACGCTTTTGCGCATGCAGGACAGCACCAGCGCCCAACCGTTGAGCGATGCGGAGCAACATGACTTTGCCGAGTGAACGGAGTCTTCCGCGGCTATTTCTGATCCTGCTGCTGGCGGTGCTCGCGCTCGCCGGTTGGCAATGGCGTGACGGCGCCCCGCTGTCGGCCAACCTGATGGAACTGGTGCCGGGCACGGCGCCGGACGCGCTGGAACTGCGCGCCGAACAACGCATGCAAGAACCGCTGAACCGCGAAATGCTGGTACTGGTCGGCCACACCGATCGCCAGCAAGCCGTCGCGATGGCGCAGAAACTGGGTGAGCAATGGCAGGCCAGCGGCTTGTTCGAAAAGGTCCAGTGGAACCTGCAAGCCGACTTGCCGGCGCTACGCACGCAATTGCTCAATGGCCGACTGGCGATGCTCTCAGCGGCTGACCGGCAGCAACTGATCGAGCATCCCGACGCCTTTATCCAGCAGCGAGTACAAGCGCTGTTCGACCCTTTCACCGGTTTCAGTCTGGTGCCGAGTCAGGATGACTGGCTGGGCCTGACCGGGCGCATCCAGAACAGCCAGCCGCAGCACGGTTCGGTGCAACTGGACATCGGCAGCGGTGCGCTGGTCGCCGATGCCGACGGCAAGAGTTGGGTGTTGCTGCGCTCGCGCACCACGGGCAACGCCTTCGACATGAACCTGCCGCTGCAAGTGGCCGACCTGCTCCAGCACAGCCGTGAACAAGCCGCCCAGGCAAATGTTCAATTGCTTGCCGCCAGCGGCTTGCTCTATGCGGCCAGTGGGCAAAAACAAGCCACCCGGGAAATGACCTGGGTCGGTGGCGGCGCCACGGCGGGCATTCTATTGCTGTTGCTGCTGGCCTTTCGGCGCTGGCGGGTGTTGCTGGCCTTCGTCCCGGTGCTGGTCGGCATGCTCTTCGGCGCGGTGGCCTGCGTGGCGCTGTTCGGCCATATGCATGTGATGACGCTGGTGCTCGGTTCGAGCCTGATCGGCGTGGCGGTCGATTACCCGCTGCATTACCTGTCCAAGAGCTGGAGCCTGAAACCCTGGCACAGTTGGCCGGCCCTGCGCCTGACGTTGCCGGGCCTGACGCTGAGCCTGATCACCAGTTGCATCGGTTACCTGGCCCTGGCCTGGACACCGTTCCCGGCGCTGACCCAGATTGCCGTGTTCTCTGCCGCCGGTCTGCTCGGCGCTTATTTATCCGCTGTGTGCCTGCTGCCGGCACTGCTCAAGGGCACAGACCTGCGTCCCGCGCAGTGGCCGCTGCGGGTGTCCGAGTTTTTGCTGGGGCGCCGTGAAGCGTTGCTTAAACTCGCGAGCACGCCGGTGCTGCTGGCGCTGCTGATTGCCTTTTGTGTGGGCGGCCTGTTGCAGCTCGACACCAAAAACGACATTCGCCAGTGGGTCGGCGCACCGCAGCAACTGACTGACGAAGCACAAACCATTGCACGCATCACCGGCTATCAACCCACCAGCCAGTTCTTCCTGGTGCGCGCGGCCAATCAGCAGCAACTGCTGGAACGCCAAACCGCGCTGAGCGAGCGACTGGATCAGTTGGTCAACCTGGAAAAACTCCAGGGTTATCTGTCGCTCAATCAACTAGTCAGCCAACCCAGCGAACAACGGAAAGTCCGTGAAGCGCTGAACAAGTTACCGCAGTTCTGGCAACCGCTGCTTGATGTCGGCGTGCCGGCCGAGGCGCTGCAAGCAGAGCTCACGAAGTTGCAGGCACTGCCCACCGAAGACATCGACGCAGCGTTGGTCGGTCCGTTGGCGGAACCCTATCGCGCGCTGTGGCTGGGCCCGACCGATAACGGCGTAGCGGCGATGGTCAGTCTGCAAGGGTTGAACAATCCCTCTCTGCTGCGAATCCAGGCGCTGGATTTGCCGGGCGTGGAACTGGTGGATCGCCTCGGTGAGTTGAACAAGGTGTTCGCCGATACCCAGATCAGTGCCGCAGAGTTGAAACTCGCTTCCTGCGTGCTGATCGTGCTGGTGCTGATCCTGCCGTTCGGCTTTGGCGGCGCGCTGCGGATCGTCGCCCTGCCGCTGCTGGCCGCGCTCTGCAGCCTGGCCAGTCTCGGCTGGCTGGGGCAACCGCTGACACTGTTCAGCCTGTTCGGCCTGCTGCTGGTGACGGCCATCAGCGTCGATTACGCGATCCTCATGCGTGAACAGGTCGGCGGCGCTGCCGTGAGCCTGCTGGGCACCTTGCTGGCGGCGCTGACCACCTGGCTGTCGTTCGGTTTGCTGGCGGTGTCCAGCACGCCGGCGGTGAGCAACTTCGGTCTGTCGGTGAGCCTGGGCCTGGCGTTCAGCTTCATCCTTGCGCCGTGGGCCGGACGTCAGGTTCACGCTGCCCCGGTCACGGAGTCGGCAATATGATGATCGCCGTGTTCTGGGTCATGGCCCTGGCGCTGTTCGCCGTGGCCACCCGTGTCGGTCGTCACTTCGGTGTAATCCCGATTGTCAGCCAGTTGCTGCTGGCCACCTTCGGCCTGCCGCTGCTGATGTACTTCTGGATCGAACCCCAGTGGCAATTGAGCGGCGCCGCATTGGTCGCGCCGGCCTGGCTGAAAAACGTCTACAGCCTGAGTTTTGCGTTGTTGCTGGGGCACATTCTCAGTGACGTGATTGACCTGCGACTCGACCGTCAGAGCCTGAAAATCGCCCTGCCGAGTTTCTGCATTCCATTCGCCTGCGGCCTCGCGACAGCGGTGTGGTTGTTACCGCCGCAACCCTGGATCAGTTCGCTGGCGGTCGGCCTGCTGTTCGCCATCACGGCGATTCCGGTGTTGTATCTGTACCTGCGGCACATCAAATACCCGCCTGCCGCCACCCGACGACTGGTGCAGACCGCGATCCTCATCGACCTCACCTGCTGGACCCTGTTTGCCATCGCCCAGGGCAGCCTGCACCTGAGCAGCCTCTTGCTGCCGCTGGCTGGCGCCTGCCTGCCGTTGCTGCTGCGTCTGCTCCGACTGCGCCAACCGTTGCTGCACAGCGGTTGCTTCTTCGCACTGCTGGTCGTGGCGGAGCACTTCAAGCTCAATGCGCTGATTTTCGGCATCGGTTACCTGCTGTGGATGGCTGCACTCAAAGTGCCGCTGGTGTTGCCGTTGCCGGTGATCTGGATGAGTCACTTGCAGACGTATATCGCGATCCCGCTGATCCTCACGTTCGGCATCGTGCAAATCAACGTCCACGCGGCCATGGCCAGCCTCGGCTGGGTGCAACTGGCCGCACTGCTACTGTTCCCGATTGCCAGTAAACTGCTGGGCAACTGGCTGGGCCTCGGTTGGGCCGGCGCCTCGTTTGAAGGCGCCAGTCGCTGGCGGGAAAGTGTCTTGCTGAATATTCGTGGGTTGAGCGAGATCGTCTTTCTCAACCTGCTGCTGCAACAACAACTCATCAGCCCGGCGCTGTACTTCGCGCTGATGGTGATGGGCCTGATCGCGACACTGCTGCCGGCACTCGCCGGTATGCATCGAACCCCTCTGAACATCGCCGTCCCGGCAAGGAGCCCCCGTGCCAACAGTTGAAATGGAACATCGCCAGGTCGTGGTTATCGGTGCAGGTCCGTCGGGCGCTATCGCCGCCGCGCTGCTCAAGCGCAAAGGTCATGACGTGTTGATGATCGAACGCCAGCATTTTCCAAGGTTTTCCATCGGTGAAAGCCTGCTGTCCCACTGCCTGGATTTCGTCGAAGAAGCCGGCATGCTCGAGGCGGTGAACGCCGCCGGATTCCAGTTGAAAAACGGTGCGGCATTCGCTTGGGGCGAGCAATACAGCGCCTTTGATTTCGGCGAGACGTTCAGCAACGGCAAGCCGACTACCTTCCAGGTGCTGCGTGCCGATTTCGACAAGCTGCTGGCCGATCAGGCCGCGTTGCAAGGCGTCGACGTTCGTTACGGCGAAGCCATCGTCAGCGTCGATTTCAGCCTGCCGAAACCGCAACTCGACGTGCTTCGCGAAGACGGCAGTCAGTACCGTGTCGAAGCCGATTTCGTGCTGGATGCCAGCGGCTACGGCCGTGTGTTGCCGCGCTTGCTCGACCTTGAAGCGCCGTCGGATTTCCCGGTGCGCCAGGCCGTGTTCACTCACGTCGAAGACCACATCGACAGCCCGACCTTCGAGCGGGAAAAAATCCTCATCACCACCCATCCGATCCACCGCGATATCTGGTTCTGGACCATCCCGTTCAGCAACGGCCGTTGCTCGGTGGGCGTGGTCGCGGCAGCCGAACACTTCGAAGGCCGCATGGAGAACCTGGACGAGTGCCTGCGAGGGTTTATCGCTGAAACCCCAAGCCTGGCCGGTGTGCTGAACAACGCTGTGTGGGATACGCCTGCTCGAACCATCGGCGGCTACTCGGCCAACGTCAAAACCCTCCACGGGCCAGGCTTTGCCCTGCTCGGCAACGCAGCGGAATTTCTCGACCCGGTGTTCTCCTCAGGCGTGACCATCGCCATGCGCTCGGCGAGCATGGCCGCCGCAGTTCTGCATCGCCAACTGCAAGGCGAAAATGTCGATTGGCAGACTGAGTTCGCCATCCCGCTCAAGCGCGGCGTCGACACGTTCCGTTGCTACGTCGAAGGCTGGTACGCCGGGACGTTCCAGGATGTGATTTATCATGAGGGCGGCTCGCCCGATATTCGCCGCATGATCAGTTCGATTCTGGCCGGGTATGCCTGGGACGAGCGTAATCCGTTTGTCGCCGAACCCAAGCGCCGCCTGCGGATGCTCTCGGAGCTCTGTGCAAGGGATGGCACATGAGCTACTTGAGCGACACCTACGTCGAAGAAACCCGCTTTGGTTTCTGGTTCCTGCGCAGCCACACCTGGCAGCACCATGTACTGCGAGTGGCAATCACCGATTTGCGTAGCCTGTTCAGCGAAGCATTGCCGAGCAACCCGGTGCTGCTGGATGCCGGTTGCGGCCAGGGCAAGTCGTTCCAGTACCTGCGCCAGACCTTTGCCCCCCAGCGCCTGATCGGTCTGGACGCCGACCCGCACAGCCTGAACCTGGCTGGCGAAGAAGCCATCCGTCAGGGCATGGAGGTGGAGTTGATCGGCAGCGACTGCGCAAGCATCAACGTCCCGGACGCCAGCGTCGATCTGCTGTTCTGTCACCAGACCTTCCATCATCTGGTGCAGCAGGAACAGGCACTGGCCGAGTTCTACCGCGTGCTCAAGCCCGGTGGCTATTTGCTGTTCGCCGAATCCACCGAGGCTTACATTGATACCTGGGTGATCCGCTGGTTGTTCCGCCACCCGATGCACGTGCAAAAGAGCGCCGCCGGGTACCTGGACATGATTCGCCAGCAGGGTTTCGAACTCGGCCCGCAAAACGTGTCTTATCCATACTTGTGGTGGAGCCGCGCCAAGGATTTCGGCCTGTTTGAACGCTTGGGTCTGCGCCGGCCGAAGCCCTTTGGCCAACGGGAAGAAACCCTGGTCAATGTGGTCGCGCGCAAACCCCTTGATAGGTGTGCCTGATGATCCGTTTTCTGCTTTTGGGTTGCGTCCTGTTGCTGAGCGCCTGCGCCAGCCGGGCGCCGCTGCCCGAGCAAACCCCGAACCTGTCGTTGCCGCTGCAATTGCACATCCAGCGCCTGGTGGCCGACCAACGTCAGGACTGGGTGCTGGTGATCCAGCGTGAAGGCCCTGGCATTCGCTGGTCGATGATGGACTTGCTGGGCATTCCACAGGCACGCCAGAAACTGGTCGATGGCGAGTGGCAGGCTGACGGTCTGCTGCCGCCCAATCCGGAAGCGCGAGAGCTGTTCGCCGCGCTGCTGTTTGCGCTGACCCCCAAAGATGAACTGTCGGGCAACTATCCCGCCGCGTGGCAGCATGGCTCGCAACGGTCCTTGCCAGCGCACTGGGAAGTCCGCTACTCACAACCCATGAGCTTTGAATTGAACCTGCCCAAAGGCCCGAAATATCAAGTCACGCCGCTCAGCGGAGACGCGCCATGACGACCTACCTGAATGCCCTCGGGGTGATCTGCGCCCTGGGCCGTGACAAGTCCGAAGTCGCTCGCAACCTGTTTGCCGGAGACTGTTCGGGCATGCGCAATGAGGCCGGCTGGGTGGCGGAACGGTCATTGCCCGTGGCCGCGGTTCAAGGCGAATTGGCGCCGATCCCGGCTGAGCTTGCGCCGCAAGACACCCGTAATAATCAATTGCTGCTGGAAGCCGCGCTGCAAATTCGCGAAGACATCGACCAGGCAATCCAGACCTACGGCCGCGACCGCATCGGTATCGTTCTGGGCACCAGCACCTCGGGCATCGACGAAGCCAGCAGCGGCCTGGCCCATTACATCCGCGAGCATCAGTTCCCGGCCGATTACGACTACCAACAGCAGGAACTCGGCGCGCCGGCGAACTTCCTCGCCGACTGGCTGCAACTGAGCGGCCCGGCCTATGTGATTTCCACGGCCTGCACCTCCAGCGCCCGGGCGTTGATGAGTGCTCAGCGACTGTTGGACCTGGGCGTGTGCGACGCGGTGCTGTGCGGCGGTGTCGACAGCCTGTGCAAGCTGACCCTCAATGGGTTCTCGGCGCTGGAAGCGGTGTCCGGACAACGCTGCAACCCATTTTCGGTGAACCGTAACGGCATCAACATTGGCGAAGCAGCGGCGCTGTTTTTGATGAGCAAACGTGTCGGCGACAGCCAACCGCTTGCCCTGCTCGGCAGTGGCGCCAGCTCCGATGCACATCACATTTCCGCACCGGAACCCAGCGGCCGTGGCGCCCTGCAAGCGATGCGCAAAGCCTTGAACCGAGCAGAATTGCAGCCGCAGCAGATCGATTACCTGAACCTGCACGGCACCGCGACCCAACACAACGACGCCATGGAAAGCCTGGCGGTGGCGACGTTGTTCCCGACGGGTGTGCCGTGTTCGTCGACCAAACCCATGACCGGCCACACCCTCGGGGCGGCCGGCGCTCTGGAAGCGGCGTTCTGCTGGTTGAGCCTGAGTGCAGGCAACCACGACCACGCCCTGCCGCCCCACGTCTGGGACGGTCAACCGGACCCCGAATTGCCAGCCCTGAAATGGGTGACCCCGGCCGATCGCCTGACGTCCATTGCACCTCGCTATCTGATGAGCAATTCCTTTGCCTTCGGTGGTAACAACGTCAGCCTGATTATCGGAGACGCCCCATGATTGACTGGCCGATCGCCGAACTGCTGCCGCACGCTGGCGACATGATCTTCATCGAGCAGATCCTGTCGTTCGATGACGAGCAGATTTACACCCGCCTCACGGTCAGACCCGACGGCCTGTTCAACCGCCCGGACGGCAGCCTGCCGGCCTGGGTCGGTATCGAACTGATGGCCCAGAGCGTCGCCGCCTACGCCGGTTGCCATGCGCGCCAGCGAGGCGATGCGGTAGAGCTGGGGTTTCTGCTTGGCACTCGCAAATTCGAATGCAACGTCGAGCACTTCCCCGCCGGCACCGAGCTGACCATCCACGGCATCCGCTCACTGGAAGACGACAACGGCATGGGCGTGTTCGAATGCCACATCACCGCCCCCGGCATTCATGCCACCGCTCGTCTGAACGTGTTCCGTCCGCCTCAGGCCGCTCAATACCTTCATGAAACCCAAGGAACCCAGCCATGACTGAATCCGTACTGATCACCGGTTCCAGCCGTGGCATCGGCCGTGCTATCGCTTTGCGTCTGGCTCAGGCCGGGCATGACATCGTGCTGCATTGCCGCAGTGGCCTGGCGGACGCTGAAGCCGTGAAGGCCGAAATCGAAGCCTTGGGGCGCAACGTGCGCATCCTGCAATTCGACATTTCCGATCGCGCCAGCTGCAAAGCCATTCTCGAAGCCGACGTGGAAACCCACGGCGCCTATTACGGCGTGGTGCTGAACGCCGGCCTGACACGCGACGGTGCTTTTCCGGCCCTGAGCGAGGATGATTGGGACGTGGTGATGCGCACCAACCTCGACGGTTTCTACAACGTGCTGCACCCGGTGATGATGCCGATGATTCGTCGTCGCGCGGCCGGACGGATTGTTTGCATCACCTCGGTTTCCGGGTTGATCGGCAACCGTGGACAGGTCAACTACAGCGCCTCCAAGGCCGGTTTGATCGGCGCGGCGAAGGCGTTGGCGATCGAGTTGGGCAAGCGCAAAATTACCGTCAACTGTGTCGCACCCGGCTTGATCGACACCGCGATGCTCGATGAAAACGTGCCGGTGGAAGAAATGATGAAAATGATCCCCGCACAACGCATGGGCACCCCGGAAGAGGTGGCCAGCGCGGTGAATTTCCTGATGTCGGCGGAAGCGTCGTACATCACCCGGCAGGTTCTGGCCGTCAACGGAGGCCTGTGCTGATGAAGCGCGTCGTCGTCACCGGCATGGCCGGCATCACCTCACTGGGCAGTGATTGGGACACCATCGCCGCTAACTTCGCGGCCAACCGCAGCGGTATCCGCCGGATGGACGAGTGGGATCGCTTCACCGAACTCAGCACGCGCCTCGCGGGGCCAATCGACGACTTCAAGGTCCCGAGCCACTGGACCCGCAAGCAATTGCGCAGCATGGGCCGGGTCTCGCGCCTGGCGGTCGGCGCGGCAGAACAGGCATTGGCCGATGCCGGGCTGTTGGGTGACGAATCGATCAAGGACGGGCGCATGGGCGTTTCCTGCGGCTCATCCACCGGCAGCACCGACGAGATCAAGGCGTTCGGCAACATGCTGCTCAACTCGGTGGCCGAGGGCCTGAACGCCAACTCCTATGTACGCATGATGCCGCACACCACGGCGGCGAATATCAGCATCTTCTTCGGCCTCACCGGTCGGCTGATCCCGACCTCCAGCGCTTGCACCAGCGGCAGTCAGGGCATCGGTTATGCCTACGAATCGGTCAAGTTTGGTCGCCTGCCATTGATGCTCGCCGGCGGCGCTGAAGAGCTGTGCCCGACCGAAGCCATGGTCTTCGACGCGCTCTACGCCACCAGCCTGAAAAACGATGCGCCGCAGACTTCCCCACGCCCTTATGACAGCGGCCGCGATGGCCTGGTGATCGGTGAAGGCAGTGGCATGCTGGTGCTCGAAGAACTCGAACACGCATTGGCTCGCGGTGCGCACATCCACGCCGAACTCGTCGGTTTCGGCAGCAACGCCGACGGCCAGCACGCCACCCGCCCAGAGCAGGTCACCATGCGCCGAGCCATGGAACTGGCGCTGGAAGACGCCGGGTTACAGCCTTCTGACATCGGCTACGTGAATGGTCACGGCACGGCCACTGAACAGGGCGACATTGCCGAAACGCTGGCAACGAGCGCGTTGTTCGGCGAGCACATGCCGATCAGCTCGCAAAAGAGTTTCCTCGGTCACACCCTTGGAGCCTGCGGCGCGCTGGAGTCCTGGTTCAGCATCGAAATGATGAACCGCGACCTGTACGTCCACACCCTCAACCTCGACGACGTTGACCCGCACTGCGGCAAGCTCGATTACCTGCGCGGCGAGTTCCGACAGATGAGCAACCAGTACGTGATGAACAACAACTTTGCCTTTGGTGGGGTTAATACGTCGCTGATTTTTAAGCGCTGGTCGTAACGAGCCAATGCCCGGCAGATAAAGAAACGCTGCGAGCAATGAGTAACCTGTGGCGAGGGAGCTTGCTCCCGCTGGACTGCGTAGCAGTCCTTTCTTTTGGGGCCGCTTCGCGACCCAGCGGGAGCAAGCTCCCTCGCCACAATAGCGCCGTCTCAAACAGGTCGGTTCGACATAACCCCGGCCCTGTCTGGCTCTGCGATGGCTGGTTGCCCAGGATCCACAGAGTCTCACAAGCCCCTTTCGGGAAAGCAGGCAGTGTTAGCCCCCTGGCGCACTAGGATGGATCGAGGTTATCCAGCACCCGGTTCACCGCCAATTCTCCCAGCATGATCGACTGTTGAATCCCCAGCAGTGTGTTGCTTTGCGATCCTTGCAGAGACCTCGCGAAATCGCTCGCCATGACGTTCGCTGATGCCAGGGATTCACAGGCGTATTCCAGCAAAGTTTGGTTGTTGATATCGGGGGCGATGAGGAAGATTTTGCTTGGTTGGCGTGGAGCATCCGGATCAGTGTCCGGTAGGTTTGTCGTTGTATTCGTCATGTTTCGGCTACCTACAAAGTGGAGCCACCGAGTCGCTACTAATCAAAAGGGTGGCAGCCGTACGCAGGTTAGTAGACCGGGAAACACGAACCGGCGCGCCCGAGAGCGCCCTACGCACAGCGACCATCAAAGTGCAGGCATGAAATTACCTGACTGTCCGGCATGCAAATGCGCATCGTGTAAACACGGGCTACTAAACCCGATCACTGGAAATCAGTGATGCGAATAAAGTTACCGATGGCCCCCAAAGCGCACAAGCCGGCGGATTCTGGAGTAGTTGTAGGCAATGCCGCAAGGTGCTGTGGCCTGTTCAAGGTAGTTCGGAAATGTCCTACATCCTTCAGCGAAGCGTCCGCTATGGCATAGGCAACTGCACCTTTTTTGGTGAACTCGCGGACGCTTTCGCGAGCAGGCTCGCTCCCACAAGGATTTGCGGCGTGAACCGATTTTTGTTCCACCTCCCATCCACTGTGGGAGCGAGCCTGCTCGCGATTGACTGCGAAGCAGTCACGACTTCAACGGCTCAACCTTACGCGTCAACAACTCAACAAACGCCTTGGCCATCGGCGACTTCTGATCCTTGCGCTGCACCAGCCACACCGCCGACACCGCCTCTGGATCGAGCAGAGGCCGATAGACCACGCCATCGATGCGCATCCGCTGATAAGACGCTGGCAGCACCGAAACACCCAACCCCGCCGCCACCAGACCAATGATTGTCATCGCCTCACCCGCCTCCTGAGCAAAGTGCGGACTGAAACCGGCATCCCGCGCCAGGCTGAGCAATTGTGCGTACAGACCACTGCCATAGCTGCGTGGGAAAAATACGAAGGGCTCGAGGGCCAGGGCCGACAGAAACAAACCTTCTTCACTATCGGCCACTAAAGGATGCTTGGAGCTGAGCACCGCCACCAGCGGCTCACGCATCAACTCCACCACGCTGAGCGAGTCCGGCAACCCAAGCGGTCGCATGATCCCGACTTCAATCGACTCATCCACCAACGCATCGGCGACCTGGGTGCTGCTCATCTCCCGCAGGTTCAGGTGCACTGCCGGAAATCGCTGGCGAAACGAAAAAATCGCCTGAGGGATGGTCGAGTTGAACGGCGCCGACGAGGTGAAGCCAATCTTCAGTTCACCCAACTCACCCAGCTGCGCCCGCCGTGCAACATCCGCCGCCTTGTCGACCTGTGCCAGCACCAACCGCGCCTCTTCCAGAAACAGCCGGCCGGCTTCACTCAGTTCGACCCGACGATTGGTGCGCTCGAACAACCGCGCGCCCACCTCCTGCTCCAGCGCCTGAATCTGCTGACTCAGCGGCGGTTGCGAGATGCCCAGCACCTGGGCGGCACGGCCGAAGTGCAGTTCTTCGGCAACAGCAATGAAGTAGCGCAGGTGACGCAATTCCATGAAAACTCCATTAGGTCGTTAAACCTATCAAACAGGTCGAACAATATATTGGATTGAATCATTAGGCAGCTATATGCTTTTTTCATTGCCTGACCGGCTGCGCCCCCCCCGAGGTCCGAAGTGAAAACTGCTGTTGCTCCACTTGCCCATGAAGTTCCGCCCGCAGCGGTGGACGATGTTGTCGCCGAATTAAAGGAGATCTACATCGAAAAAGGCACGCCGATGTTCATGCGCACGGTGCTGGCACTATTCTCCGGCGGCTTCGCGACCTTCGCCCTGCTTTATTGCGTGCAACCGATGATGCCGCTGCTGTCCCATGAGTACTCCATCAACGCGGCCCAGAGCAGCCTGATCCTGTCGGCCGCCACCGGCATGCTCGCCATTGGTCTGCTGATCACCGGCCCGATCTCTGATCGCATCGGGCGTAAACCGGTGATGGTCGCCGCGCTGTTCGCCGCCGCGCTCTGCACAATCGCCAGTTCAATGATGCCGAGCTGGCACGGCGTGCTGGTGATGCGGGCGCTGATAGGGTTGTCGTTGAGCGGTCTGGCAGCAGTCGCCATGACTTACCTGAGCGAAGAAATTCACCCGCAACACATCGGTCTGGCCATGGGTTTGTACATCGGCGGCAACGCGATTGGCGGGATGTGCGGACGCTTGATCACCGGCGTGTTGATCGATTTCGTCAGCTGGCACACGGCGATGTTGGTGATCGGCGGCCTGGCCATGATCGCAGCGGCGGTGTTCTGGAAAATCCTTCCCGAGTCGCGCAACTTCCGCGCCCGCTCTTTGCACCCGCGCAGCTTGATTGACGGCTTCACCATGCACTTTCGCGACGCCGGCCTGCCGCTGCTGTTCCTCGAAGCCTTTGTGCTGATGGGCGCGTTCGTCACCCTCTTCAACTACATCGGCTATCGCCTGCTGGCCGAGCCGTACCACATGGATCAGGCCTTCGTCGGGCTGCTCTCGGTGGTGTACCTGTCGGGTATCTACAGCTCAGCGAAAATCGGTTCGTTGGCCGACCAGCTCGGCCGTCGCAAAGTGCTGTGGGCGACCATCGTGCTGATGATCGCCGGCCTCGCCCTGACCATGCTCACGCCGCTGCCGGTGGTGATCATCGGGATGCTGATCTTTACCTTCGGCTTCTTCGGCGCCCATTCGGTGGCGAGTAGCTGGATTGGGCGTCGTGCGATCAAGGCCAAGGGGCAAGCGTCGTCGCTTTATCTGTTCAGCTATTACGCCGGGTCGAGCATCGCCGGGACGGCGGGCGGGGTGTTCTGGCACATGGGCGGGTGGAACGGGATCGGGTTGTTCATTGGCGGGTTGCTGGTGATTGCGCTGCTGGTGGCGTTGAAACTGGCGAAGTTGCCGCCGCTCGGCGGTGTAAAGGCTTAAACATAAATATCCAGTCATCCATAAACAACTGTGGGAGCGAGCTTGCTCGCGATGAGGTCATAACATTCAACATCTAAGTTGGCTGTTATACCGCCATCGCGAGCAAGCTCGCTCCCACAGAAAAGCCTAGCGCTTTATCAGTTCACATCACTCGTGATACTGCGCCGACAGTTCATGCACCGCGCGCAGGAAGGCGCCGGCGTGTTCCGGGTCGACTTCAGGCGTGATGCCATGGCCGAGGTTGAACACGTGGCCGCTGCCCTTGCCATAGCTGGCGAGGATGCGGCCGACTTCGGTGCGAATGGCTTCTGGTTTTGCGTAGAGCACGGTTGGGTCCATGTTGCCTTGCAGGGCGACTTTGCTGCCGACACGTTGGCGGGCTTCGCCAATGTCGCAGGTCCAGTCCAGGCCCAACGCGTCAGCGCCCGCATCAGCAATGCTTTCGAGCCACAGACCGCCATTCTTGGTGAACAGGATGACCGGCACTTTGCGACCTTCGTGTTCGCGGATCAGGCCGCTGACGATTTTGCGCATGTAAGCCAGGGAGAACTCCTGGTACGCCGCCGCCGAAAGGCTGCCGCCCCAGCTGTCGAAGATCTGCACCGCTTGCGCCCCGGCCATGATCTGGCCGTTGAGGTAGCTGGTGACCGTCTGCGCGAGCTTGTCCAGCAGCAGGTGCAAGGCTTGCGGGTTGTCGTAGAGCATGGTTTTGGTCTTGCGGTAGTCTTTCGACGAGCCGCCTTCGACCATGTAGGTGGCCAGTGTCCACGGGCTGCCGGCGAAGCCGATCAGCGGCACGCGGCCGTTCAGTTCGCGGCGGATGGTGCTGACCGCGTCCATGACGTAGCCGAGGTCTTTGTGCGGATCAGGAATCGGCAGCGCTTCGATGTCAGCCAGGGTGCTGACGACTTTCTTGAAGCGCGGACCTTCACCGGTTTCGAAGTACAGGCCTTGGCCCATGGCATCGGGGATGGTCAGAATGTCGGAGAACAGGATCGCCGCGTCCAGTTGTGGGTAGCGGTCGAGCGGCTGCATCGTGACTTCGCAAGCGAACTCCGGGTTCATGCACAGGCTCATGAAGTCACCGGCCTTGGCACGGCTGGCGCGGTATTCCGGCAGGTAGCGACCGGCCTGACGCATCATCCAGACAGGCGTGACGTCTACGGGTTGCTTGAGCAGGGCGCGAAGGAAACGGTCGTTCTTCAGGGCAGTCATGTCGGCATCCGGAAAAAAAGTGCGGGCATTTTCTCAGAGCTCGACGCAAAAGGCACGGTTGCAGGTCAGCCTTTTGTCTATCGGGTCAATTTGTCGCGCCAGTCAAACGGGGCGCCACGCCCCCTGAACACTTGCCGGAGGCGCAAACAGGCGTGTTTCTTGAGGGCTCGTCACATCTACTCGCACTCTTCCAAGACCCGCTTAACAGCGAATTAACCGTCCCTTCCTAGCATCCGCGCCTCTTATGGAGGGGTGTCGATGTATAGAAAACTGCATTTCGCGTCAGGTTCATTGGTACTGGCCATTATTGTCAGCGGCTGTACACAGGCATCCGACACGCCGGAATCCGCCCCTGTAAAGGTCAGCATCGAAACCCTGGAAGCCAGGCCCCTTTCCGTCACCAGCGAATTGAGTGGCCGGGTTGCGGCACCACGCATTGCCCAGGTACGCGCCCGAGTGGCTGGGGTGGTGCACAAAAGTGTGTTCGAGCAAGGCAGTGAAGTGAAACAGGGTGACGTTCTGTTTTACATCGACCCTGCGCCCCTTCAAGCCGATCTGGACAGTGCCGTGGCTGGACTGAAAAGAGCGCAGGCCGATGCGACGCGCGCGCGCCTGCAAGAACAGCGCTACCGCCGATTGATCTCGGGCAATGCGATCAGCGCCCAGGAATATGACAATACGCGCGCGGCGGCTCAGCAGGCCGAGGCTGACGTCGCGGCCAACCAGGCGATGGTGCAACGTGCGCGTCTGAATTTGAGTTACTCCACTGTTACCGCGCCCATCTCCGGGCGCATCGGTCGCGCATTGGTGACCGAAGGCGCTCTGGTCGGGCAGAACGAATCGACACCGCTGGCGCTAATTCAGCAACTGGACCCGATTCACGTCGACCTGACTCAATCGACCCGTGAGCTCAACGAACTACGCCGCTCTTTGCGCTCCGGCCAGCTGCAACAGCTTGGTCAGGACCAGGCCAAAGCCACGCTGATTCAGGACGATGGCAGCCTCTATTCCTTGCCCGGCAAGCTGCTTTTCAGCGACATCACCGTCGACCCCGGCACTGGCCAGATCATCCTGCGCAGCGAGTTTCCCAATCCGGATCTCGACTTGCTGCCCGGCAGCTTCGTGCGGGTGCGGCTGGAGCAGGCCATCGATCAACGCGGTATCAGCGTCCCGCAGCGCGCCATCGTGCGCAACAGCGCGGGATTGCCCCAAGTACTGCTGATCGATGACGAACTGCGCGTGAGCCTGAAAACGGTGCAACTGGGCGCGGTGAATCAGCATCGATGGGTGGTCACTGATGGCCTCAAATCGGGTGATCGCATCGTCGTCGAAGGTCTGCAACATGCTCGTCCCGGCGAAAAAGTCGTGATCGACAATTCCCCTCTTCCCCTTGCCCAGGCGACTGGTCAGTAAGCAGGACGCTTTTTTATGCCGCAGTTCTTTATCGATCGCCCAGTGTTCGCCTGGGTGATTGCGCTGTTCATCCTGCTCGCCGGCGCACTGGCGATACCGCAGTTGCCAGTGGCGCAATACCCCAACATTGCCCCGCCGAAAATCGAAGTTGTCGCCACCTATCCTGGGGCTTCGGCGCAGGCGATGGATCAAAGCGTCGTCAGCCTGATCGAGGAAGAGCTCAGCGGCGCTGATCATCTTCTGTATTTTGAATCGCGCAGCAGCCAGGGTTCCGCCACGATCACCTCGACCTTCAAACCCGGCACCAATCCCGAGCTTGCGCAGGTCGACGTACTCAATCGCTTGAAAGTCATCGAGTCGCGCCTTCCCCAAGCGGTGATAGAACAAGGGTTGCGCGTGGAGAAAGTCTCAACAGGTTTCCTGTTGTTCATCTCGCTGATCGGCACCAGCGCGGATGTCGACAACGTTGCCCTCAGCGATTATCTGGCGCGCAATGTGGTCAACGAAATCAAGCGCCTGGACGGCGTCGGCAAGGTCCAGATGTTCGGCTCCGAGCGGGCCATGCGCATTTGGGTCGACCCGCAAAAACTGATCGCTTTCAACCTGACGCCAGCGGATGTCAACGCTGCGATACTCGCTCAGAACGCGCTGATAGCGGCCGGCAGCCTCGGCGAATTACCGGTCAGCGGCAGTCAGGAAATCACCGCGACGGTCCTCGTTGAAGGCCAATTGTCGAGCCCCGAAGCGTTCGCCGACATCGTGCTGCGCGCCGAGACCAATGGCGCCGTCGTACGTTTGGGCGATGTCGCCCGGGTCGAAATCGGCAGCCAGGAATACCAGTTCGGCACGCGCCTGAATGGCCAGCCTTCCAGCGAACTGGGCGTGCAACTGACGCCCGGTGGCAACGCGTTGAGCACGGCGACGCTGGTGCGCGCGAAGATGGATGAGTTGACCCGTTATTTCCCGGCGGACATGAAGTACCAGATCGCGTATGACACCTCGCCCTTCGTCAAAGTCTCGATCACCAAAGTGGTTTACACATTGCTCGAAGCGATGGTGCTGGTGTTTGCGGTGATGTACCTGTTTCTGCAAAACATCCGCTATACGTTGATTCCGACGCTGGTGGTGCCGGTGGCGTTGATGGGCACTTTTGCGATCATGCAAGTGCTGGGATTTTCCATCAATGTGCTGACCATGTTCGGCATGGTGCTGTCGATCGGCATCCTGGTGGACGACGCCATTGTGGTGGTGGAGAACGTTGAAAGAATCATGCTTCAGGAGCGGCTCTCACCCAAGGAAGCAACGCGCAAGGCAATGAAGCAAATCAGCGGCGCCATCGTCGGCATTACCGTGGTGCTGGTTGCCGTGTTTATCCCGATGGCGTTCATGCAAGGCTCGGTCGGGGTAATTTATCAGCAGTTCTCCCTGACCATGGCCACGTCCATTCTGTTCTCGGCATTCCTCGCCCTGACCTTGACCCCGGCGCTGTGCGCCACACTGCTGAAGCCCGTTGAAAAGGGCGAACACGCGTCTCGTGGGTTCTTCGGTTGGTTCAACCGTCGCTTCGAGCATCTGACCGACCGCTATCAGGATGGGGTCGCGTATGCACTGAAACGCAGCGGGCGTTATCTGTTCATCTATGGCGGGCTGCTGATTGTGCTGGTGGTGACGTTCAGTCGCCTGCCGTCCTCGTTTCTTCCGGTCGAAGACATGGGCTACACGATCACCGACATTCAATTGCCCCCCGGCGCGAGCCAGAATCGCACGGTCGAGGTGATCAAGCAGATCGAAGCGCATAACGCCACCGAGCCGGGTGTGGACAACAGCACCTTCGTGCTCGGCTTCAGTTTTTCCGGTAGCGGACAGAACGCCGGGCTGGGTTACACCGTGCTCAGGGATTGGTCGCAGCGGGGCAGCAATGACACGGCGGCGGCCATCGCCGATCGCGCGAACGCGGTAGTGAGCCAGATCAAAGGGGCAGAAGTGTTCGTTGTTTTGCCGCCGCCGATAGACGGTCTCGGCACGTCCAGCGGTTTCGAATTCCGCTTGCAGGACCGTGGAGGGCTTGGCTATGCCACGCTGATGAAGGCGCGCAGCGATTTGCTGGAAGCCGCGCAAGCTAGCCCGATCCTGATCAACGTCCGCGAAAGCGCGCTGGCCGAGGCGCCGCAGGTAAAACTCGATATCGACCGCCGGCACGCCAATGCGCTGGGCGTGTCTTTTGCCGATATTGGCAACGTGGTGTCCACGGGCATCGGTTCGGCCTACATCAATGACTTCCCCAATCAGGGGCGGATGCAACGGGTGGTGGTCCAGGCTGAGGGCGAGCAGCGCAATCAGGTCGATGATCTGCTGAAGATGCACGTGCGCAACAACGAGGGAAAAATGGTGCCACTGTCAGCCTTCGTCCAGGCCAAGTGGATTCAAGGACCGGCGCAATTGAACCGCTACAACGGTTACCCGTCGATCAGCATTTCCGGTGAGCCGGCTCCCGGCTACAGCACCGGTGAAGCCATGGCGGAAATCGAACGTCTGGTGGCGCAAGGACTGGCCGGGCTGGGTCAGGAATGGACTGGGCTGTCGTTGCAGGAACGCTTGTCCGGCAATCAGGCGCCGATCCTGCTCGGCTTGTCGCTGCTGGTGGTGTTTTTGTGTCTGGCGGCGTTGTACGAGAGTTGGTCGATTCCGACGTCAGTGTTGCTGGTGGTGCCGCTCGGCGTGCTCGGTGCGGTGCTGGCGGTGACGCTGCGCGAGATGCCAAACGACGTCTTCTTCAAGGTCGGATTGATCACCATCATTGGCCTGTCGGCGAAGAATGCGATCCTGATCATCGAATTTGCCAAAAGCCTTTATGACGAAGGTCACGATTTGATCGACGCCACCCTGCAAGCCGCGCGTTTGCGGTTGCGGCCGATTGTGATGACATCGCTGGCATTCATTCTGGGAGTGGTGCCGCTGGCGATTGCTACGGGTGCCAGTTCGGCGAGCCAACAGGCGATCGGCACAGGCGTGATCGGCGGGATGATCACCGCTACGCTGGCGGTGGTGTTTGTACCGGTGTTTTTTGTGGTGGTGATGCAACGGGTGAAAACCCGCCGGCGCTGATGGTCAATGTGTGGCAGCGGGTTTGTTCGCAAAGAACAAACCCGCTGCCACATTTTGACCGTACCGCAGATCAGGTCTGAACGTTAAACGCCCAGGTAATCCAGGATCCCTTCGGCGGCATTGCGGCCTTCGAAGATCGCCGTTACCACCAGGTCAGAACCGCGAACCATGTCGCCACCGGCGAAGATTTTCGGGTTGCTGGTCTGGTGCTTGTACTGACCTTGCTCCGGGGCCACAACGCGGCCCTGGCTGTCGGTCTGGATGCTGTGCTGTTCGAACCACGACGCCGGGCTTGGACGGAAACCGAACGCGATGACCACGGCATCAGCCGGGATGATCTCTTCGGAACCCGGAATCGGCTCGGGGCTGCGACGGCCACGGGCGTCCGGTTCGCCGAGACGGGTCTCGACCACCTTCACGCCTTCGACGCGGTCTTCACCGACGATCGCGATAGGCTGGCGGTTGTAGAGGAATTTCACCCCTTCTTCCTTGGCGTTCTTTACCTCTTTGCGCGAGCCCGGCATGTTCGCTTCGTCACGACGATACGCACAGGTCACCGACTTGGCGCCCTGGCGAATCGAAGTACGGTTGCAGTCCATCGCCGTGTCGCCGCCACCCAGTACCACCACCTTCTTGCCTTTCATGTCGACGAAATCTTCCGGCGACTTTTCAAAGCCCAGGTTGCGATTGACGTTGGCGATCAGGAAGTCCAGCGCGTCATGCACGCCCGGCAAATCCTCACCGGCAAAGCCGCCCTTCATGTAGGTGTAGGTGCCCATGCCCATGAACACGGCATCGTACTCTTCGAGCAGTTGCTCGACGGTCACGTCCTTGCCCACTTCGGTGTTCAGACGGAACTCGATGCCCATGCCGGTGAAGACTTCGCGACGATTGCTCAGCACGGTCTTTTCCAGCTTGAACTCGGGGATGCCGAAGGTCAGCAGACCGCCGATTTCCGGGTTCTTGTCGAACACCACCGGGGTCACGCCGCCGCGTACCAGTACGTCGGCACAGCCCAGGCCCGCCGGGCCTGCGCCGATCACCGCAACACGCTTGCCGGTCGGTATGACCTTGGACATGTCCGGGCGCCAGCCCATGGCGAACGCGGTGTCGGTGATGTACTTCTCGACCGAACCGATGGTCACCGCGCCGAAACCGTCGTTGAGGGTGCAGGCACCCTCGCACAGACGATCCTGCGGACACACCCGGCCGCACACTTCCGGCAGGGTGTTGGTCTGGTGCGACAGCTCGGCGGCCTGGAGGATGTTGCCCTCGGCCACCAGCTTCAGCCAGTTCGGAATGAAGTTGTGTACCGGGCACTTCCATTCGCAATACGGGTTACCGCAACCCAGGCAGCGGTGAGCCTGATCGGCCGAATGCTGGGGTTTGAAGGGTTCGTAGATCTCCACGAACTCTTTCTTGCGTTGACGCAACAGTTTCTTCTTCGGATCCTTGCGCCCGACATCGATGAACTGGAAGTCGTTATTCAGACGTTCAGCCATTGTTAAAACCTCATCAAACTCTTCAGGCGCATATCACTGCGGGTTGGCACGGGTGCTGGAAAGCAACGATTTCAGGTTGGCAGCCTTGGGCTTGACCAGCCAGAAACGACGCAGATAGTCATCGAGGTTTTCAGCGAGGTTACGACCCCACTCGCTGTCGGTTTCCTCGACGTATTCGTTCAGCACGCGTTGCAGGTGGCTGCGATAGGCTTCCATCGCCTCACCGCTGATCCGCTGGATTTCCACCAGTTCGTGGTTGACCCGGTCAACGAAGGTGTTGTCCTGGTCGAGCACGTAGGCGAAACCGCCGGTCATGCCTGAGCCGAAGTTGTAACCGGTTTTGCCCAATACGCAGACGAAACCACCGGTCATGTACTCGCAGCAGTGATCGCCCGTGCCTTCCACCACGGTGTGAGCACCGGAGTTACGCACCGCGAAACGCTCGCCCGCGGTACCGGCGGCGAACAGCTTGCCGCCAGTGGCGCCGTACAGGCAGGTGTTGCCGATGATGGCACTGTCCTGAGTCTTGTAGACGCTGCCCTTCGGCGGAACGATGACCAGTTTGCCGCCGGTCATGCCTTTGCCGACGTAGTCGTTGGCGTCGCCTTCCAGGTACATGTTCAGGCCGCCAGCGTTCCACACACCGAAGCTCTGACCGGCCGTCCCTTTGAAGCGGAAGGTGATCGGCGCATTCGCCATGCCTTGGTTGCCGTGTTTGCGAGCGATTTCACCGGAGATCCGCGCGCCGATCGAGCGGTCGCAGTTGCAGATATCCAGCGCGAAATCGGCGCCGCTCATGTCGTTGATGGCCGAAGTGGCCAGGTCGACCATTTTCTCGGCCAGCAGGCCTTTGTCGAACGGTGGGTTGCGGTCGACCTGGCAGAACTGAGGCTTGTCCGCAGGGATGTGATCGCTGCCCAGCAACGGCGTCAGGTCCAGATGTTGCTGCTTGGCGGTCTGGCCTTCGAGGATGTCCAGCAGATCGGTACGACCGATCAGCTCTTCGAGGGAGCGCACGCCCAGCTTGGCCAGCCACTCACGGGTTTCTTCGGCGACGTAGGTGAAGAAATTCACCACCATGTCGACGGTACCGATGTAGTGATCCTTGCGCAGCTTCTCGTTCTGAGTCGCGACGCCGGTGGCGCAGTTGTTCAGGTGGCAGATACGCAGGTATTTGCAGCCCAGCGCGATCATTGGCGCGGTGCCAAAGCCGAAGCTTTCAGCGCCGAGAATGGCCGCCTTGATCACGTCGAGACCGGTTTTCAGGCCGCCGTCGGTTTGTACCCGGACTTTGCCGCGCAGGTCGTTGCCGCGCAGGGTCTGGTGGGTTTCGGCCAGGCCGAGTTCCCACGGAGCGCCCGCGTATTTGATCGAGGTCAGCGGCGATGCACCGGTGCCGCCGTCGTAGCCGGAGATGGTGATCAAGTCCGCGTAGGCCTTGGCCACACCGGCGGCAATGGTGCCGACGCCCGCTTCTGCCACCAGCTTCACCGAGACCAGCGCCTTCGGGTTGACTTGTTTCAGGTCGAAAATCAGCTGCGACAAGTCTTCGATCGAATAGATGTCGTGGTGCGGTGGAGGCGAAATCAGGGTCACGCCCGGCACTGCATAACGCAGCTTGGCGATCAGCCCGTTGACCTTGCCACCTGGCAGCTGACCACCTTCGCCGGGCTTGGCGCCCTGAGCGACTTTGATCTGCAGCACTTCAGCGTTGACCAGGTATTCCGGGGTCACACCGAAACGGCCGGTCGCCACTTGCTTGATTTTCGAGCTCTTGATGGTGCCGTAACGCGCCGGGTCTTCGCCGCCTTCGCCGGAGTTGGAACGCGCACCGAGGCGGTTCATGGCTTCGGCCAGGGCTTCGTGAGCTTCCGGCGACAAGGCGCCGAGGGAGATGCCCGCAGAGTCAAAGCGCTTGAGCACCGATTCCAGCGGTTCGATCTCGCTGATGTCCAGCGGCGTGTCCAGGGTTTTGACCTTGAACATGTCACGGATCATCGACACCGGACGGTTGTCCACCAGCGCCGTGTATTCCTTGAACTTGCTGTAGTCGCCCTGCTGCACAGCGGCTTGCAGGGTGTTGACCACGTCCGGGTTGTACGCGTGATATTCGCCACCATGGACGAACTTCAGCAAACCGCCCTGCTGGATTGGCTTGCGCGGGCTCCAGGCTTCGGCGGCCAGGGCTTTCTGCTCGGCTTCGATGTCGACGAAACGCGCACCTTTGATGCGGCTTGGCACGCCACGGAAGCTCAGGTCGCAGACTTCTTCGGACAGGCCAATGGCTTCGAACAACTGCGCACCGCGGTACGACGTGATGGTCGAGATGCCCATCTTCGACAGGATCTTCAACAGGCCTTTGGTGATGCCTTTGCGGTAGTTCTTGAACACCTCATAGAGGTCGCCCAGCACTTCACCGGTGCGGATCAGGTCGCCCAGCACTTCGTAGGCCAGGAACGGATAGACCGCCGAGGCGCCGAAACCGATCAACACTGCAAAGTGGTGCGGATCGCGAGCCGTCGCGGTTTCCACGAGGATGTTGGAGTCGCAACGCAGGCCTTTTTCGGTCAAGCGGTGGTGCACCGCGCCGGTGGCCAGGGAAGCGTGGATCGGCAATTTGCCCGGAGCAATGTGACGGTCACTCAGCACGACCTGGGTACGACCGGAGCGCACAGCTTCTTCAGCCTGATCGGCGACGTTACGGATTGCCGCTTCGAGGCCGACGCTTTCGTCGTAGTTGAGGTCGATGATCGCGCGTTCGAAGCCCGGACGGTCGAGGTTCATCAACGAGCGCCACTTGGCCGGGGAAATGACCGGCGAGCTGAGGATCACGCGCGAGGCGTGTTCCGGCGACTCCTGGAAGATGTTGCGCTCGGCACCGAGGCAGATCTCCAGCGACATGACGATTGCTTCACGCAGCGGGTCGATCGGCGGGTTGGTGACCTGCGCGAACTGCTGGCGGAAATAGTCGTACGGCGTGCGCACGCGCTGGGACAGCACGGCCATCGGCGTATCGTCGCCCATCGAGCCGACGGCTTCGTAGCCTTGCTCGCCGAGCGGACGCAGCACCTGATCACGCTCTTCGAAAGTGACCTGGTACATCTTCATGTACTGCTTGAGCTGGTCGACGTCGTAGAACGCCGAACCGTGGTCGTTGTCTTCCATGGTCGCCTGAATGCGCAGGGCATTCTTGCGCAGCCATTGCTTGTACGGATGACGCGACTTCAAGCGGTTGTCGATGGCGTCGGTGTCGAGGATCTGGCCGGTTTCGGTGTCCACGGCAAAGATCTGACCCGGGCCAACGCGGCCCTTGGCGATCACGTCTTCAGGCTGGTAGTTCCAGACACCGATTTCCGAGGCCAGGGTGATGAAACCGTTCTTGGTGGTGACCCAACGCGCCGGACGCAGACCGTTACGGTCGAGCAGGCACACCGCGTAGCGACCGTCGGTCATTACCACGCCGGCCGGGCCGTCCCACGGTTCCATGTGCATCGAGTTGTATTCGTAGAATGCACGCAGATCCGGGTCCATGGTTTCGACGTTCTGCCACGCAGGCGGAATGATCATCCGCACACCACGGAACAGGTCGATACCACCGGTGACCATCAGCTCAAGCATGTTGTCCATGCTGGAGGAGTCGGAACCGACACGGTTGACCAGCGGGCCGAGTTCTTCCAGATCCATCAGATCGTTGGTGAACTTGGTGCGACGGGCCACGGCCCAGTTGCGGTTACCGGTGATGGTGTTGATCTCGCCGTTGTGGGCGAGGAAGCGGAACGGCTGAGCCAGCGGCCATTTCGGCAGGGTGTTGGTCGAGAAGCGCTGGTGGAACACGCAAATCGAAGTTTGCAGGCGCTGGTCGCTGAGGTCTGGATAGAAGGCGGTCAAATCCGCCGGCATCATCAGGCCTTTATAAATGATGGTCTTGTGCGAAAAGCTGCAGACGTAGTGATCGGCGTCGGCGGCGTTGGCCACGGACGAGCGACGACGGGAGGTGAACAGCTTGACGGCCATGTCCTGATCGCTCAAGCCATCACCGGCGATGAACACTTGCTCGATCTGCGGCAGGCGCTCAAGGGCAAGGCGACCGAGGACGCTGGTGTCGATTGGCACTTTGCGCCAGCCGACGAGAGTCAGGCCAGCAGCGAGGATCTCGCGGTTCATGTTCTCGCGAGCGGCTTCGGCTTTGACCGGGTCCTGGTTGAAGAAGACCATGCCCACCGCATATTGCTTGGGCAGTTCGATGCCGAAGGTTTCCTGGGCGATGGCTCGCAGGAATACATCCGGCTTTTGAATCAGCAGACCGCAACCGTCACCGGTCTTGCCGTCGGCGTTGATCCCACCGCGGTGGGTCATGCAGGTCAGGGCCTCGATGGCCGTTTGCAAAAGGGTATGACTGGGCTCGCCCTGCATATGGGCTATCAGGCCGAAACCGCAGTTATCCTTGAATTCATCTGGTTGGTACAGACCTGCTTTCATAGACACTTTCTCACCAGGCTGCCTCTTATCGAGGCAAATTTCTTTTCAATTCAACCACTTACCATCCGCGCCGAACGTACGCCAGCTTTGCGGGGGCAAAAGGGAGGTCATTGTACACACCGACACAGAGGCTCACAAATTTGACGACGAAATGTCGCAAATCTATGTCGCATTTGTGAAAGGTTTAAAGCGATATGCTGTGCTAGTCAAAACTTTTTTAATTTTGACCGCAACGACTCAAAGACTACTGTGACGCAGACACCACAAGGCACGCGGCCTGTAGAGGCGGCATGCACTTGTAGAAATTTTGAGGTGCCGGGAGAGGCGGCCTGGGTAAGGCCGCCGAATCTTCAGCGAGTTGTTGCCAGTTCCTGTTGGACGCTGGCGACAGTGCGAGGCCAAGGTTTACCAGCCTGAACCTTCGCTGGCAAGGCCTTGATGGCGGTAACGGCTGCATCGCGGTTGGCGAAGTTACCGTAAGTGATGACGTAAAGCGGCTTGCCGTTGAGGACTTTCTTGAAATAACGGTACTCGCCGCCCTGCTCCTTGACGAAGGATTGCGCGGCCGATTCGGAGCTGGTGCCGAGGATCTGCACCACGTAGTTACCCGGCGCTTGCCCTGCGTACCAGGTGCCGCCGGCGGCCTTGGCCACGGTGGCTGGTTTCTCGACAGGTTTGGCGGCAGCGGTGGCGGCGGCTGGTTTGGCTGGCACTGGAGCCGGCTTCACGGCAGGCGCTACCGGAACCGGCTTGGCAGTCGCAACCTGAGTCGGAGCAGGCACAGGCTTGGCGGCAGGTGTCGGTGCCGGGCCAGGCTGGATGCCCGCAGGCGGCGCGATGGTGGTTACGGTCGGCGGCGTAGCGCTCGAACCTTCGACCGGCACGCCGTCATCGCCCTCGGTGATGCCGCCTGCGGCTTCGGCCAACGGACCGCGCATGACCGGTTGCGAGTTACCGACCAGCGGCAATGGCATCGGTTGCGAGTTACCGGCGAATTCGACGGCAGGCGCGCCGCCGCTGTTAGGTTGTGGCGTGCCCTGGCCAAGCGGCAGTTGCGCCTGTTCATTGGCAGGTGCGCCAGTGGTCGGTGCTTTGCTGCGACCCGGCATCAACCAGGCGGCGGCTACCGCGACCACGACAACGGCGGAAATCGCCAATACGTGTTTCTTCGGCATGTTGAACCCCATACTTGGACGCTTCACCGCTGAGCGGCTGGCAATCATGGCTTCGATCATTGCATCGCGGGCAACCTGGTTGATGGTGCCAGGCCAACCGTCGGAGCTTTCGTGAATATCAGAGATCTGATCTGCGGTGAAAAGTTCGATACCCCGGCCGGCGCCTTCGAGCCGCTGGTCCAGATATTCGCGGGTTTCTTCTTCGGTGTACGGCTGCAACTCGATGACGTGGAAACGCTCTTCCTCGAGGCTCAGCGCGTCCAGTTGAGCTATCAGCGAGGACTCACCGAACAGGAACACATGCGGGCGACCTTCCGGAGCACCGGCAGCCAGGGCCAGCAAGGCCTCCAGCGCGGACTCGTCGAGTTGCTCGGCGTCATCCACCAGCAAATAGACTTCCTGCCCCGTCAGTGCAAGCTGCACCACTTGAGCCAGAATCGCGCCGATCTCGGCCTGGGCGACGTTCAGCGCCTGAGCCACCTGGCGCAGCACGCCGGCCGCATCACCGGCGCCACGGGCGGAAACCACCACGCTCTGCACCGACTGTTTGTTGGTGCTGGCCACCAGGGCCTGACGCAACAGTGTCTTGCCACTGCCTTGCGGGCCGGTGACGACCAGCAGCAACTGACTGTAGCGTGCCAGGTGATGCAGTTGCCCCAGCACCGGTTTGCGCTGGGCCGGGAAGAATTTGAAGCCAGGCACCCGTGGAGAAAAAGGGTCATGACTCAACTGGTAATGGCCGAGGAAAGCCTCGTCGGCGTGCAAACTAGTCATCGGGATCTTATTAACCTTTAAGCTGAGCCAGAGCGCGGTAATCCGCTCCCAGCGTGGCCTGTAAAACCTCTTTCGGATAATCGTCGGTCACCACCGCTTCGCCCATGTGGCGCAGCAGCACCAGGCGCAAACGACCGTCGATCACTTTCTTGTCAATTGCCATGTGTTCGAGAAAATCGGCTTCAGTCATCTCTTCAGGCGGGATGACCGGCAGGCCGGCACGCTGGAACAGACGAATGCCGCGATCACGCTCTTGCTCGCTGATCCAGCCCAGGCGTGCGGACATTTCCAAGGCCATTACGGTGCCAGCAGCGACCGCTTCACCATGTAGCCAGACACCATAGCCCATGTGGGTTTCGATGGCGTGGCCGAAGGTGTGACCCAGGTTGAGTGTGGCGCGAACACCGGTCTCCCGTTCGTCGGCACCGACCACCGCAGCCTTGGCCGCGCAAGAACGCTCGATGGCGTAGGTCAGGGCGACCTGATCCAGGGCGCGCAGGCGATCGACGTTGTCTTCAAGCCAGGTCAGGAACGGCTCGTCGCAGATCAGCCCGTATTTGATGACTTCAGCAAGCCCGGCGGACAGTTCGCGGGCCGGCAGGGTATTGAGGGTAGCGGTATCAATCAGCACCACGTTCGGCTGATAGAAAGCGCCGACCATGTTCTTGCCCAGCGGATGGTTGATCCCGGTCTTGCCGCCCACCGAAGAGTCGACTTGCGACAGCAGCGTGGTCGGGATCTGGATGAAATCGACACCACGCTGGTAGCAGGCGGCAGCAAAACCGGCCATGTCACCAATCACGCCGCCACCGAGGGCGATGACCGTGGTACGGCGGTCATGCCGCGCGGTCAGCAGACCGTCGAAAATTAGTTGCAGGGTTTCCCAGGTCTTGAACGCTTCGCCGTCCGGCAGCACCACGGAAACCACCGAGAACTGTGCAAGGCTGCGGGTCAGACGCTCGAGATAGAGCGGCGCAACGGTCTCGTTGGAGATGATCGCCACTTGCCGTCCGCGGATATGCGGGGCCAGCAGCTCAGGCTGATCCAACAAACCTTCGCCAATATGAATCGGGTAGCTGCGCTCGCCTAGATCGACCTTGAGTGTCTGCATGTGTCCCCACAGTGAAGATGGAATCAGGCGTCCTGCCTTGAGTTAACGAATGTCCACGGCGTCTGCTGGTGTGACGCCGTTCGGTAGCCATCCGCCACAACCTTGAGCGGCCATGACAGGACGCCGAGGATAGCGCATTTCGCGCTGCGCTTTAACGGGGAGGTAGCTGCTGCAAGCGTTCGAGAATATCGAGCACGACCATTCGCGGCGGCCGCTCATCGGTTTCCACCACCAGATCGGCGATTTCACGATAAAGCGGATCGCGGATTGCCAGCAGATCCCGAAGGGTCTTGGCCGGATCGGCAGTACGCAACAGGGGTCGATTGCGATCGCGGGAAGTGCGGCCGACCTGCTGTTCGACAGACGCATGCAGATAGACCACCCGCCCCCCGGCGTGCAGCGCCCGACGATTGGCCTCGCGCATAACCGCGCCGCCACCGGTCGCCAACACCACGCCATCGCAGCCACACAGCTCGGCAATCATCGCCTGCTCGCGGTCACGAAAGCCCGGTTCGCCTTCTTTATCGAAAATCCACGGAATATTGGCGCCCGTGCGCAATTCAATTTCCTTATCGGAATCTTTGAATGGCAGGCGCAGCTCTTTGGCCAGCAACCGGCCGATGGTGCTTTTTCCAGCCCCCATCGGTCCAACAAGAATCAAATTTCGCACAGAATCAATGACTCACAGCAATCGCCTGGTTATTCATGATACGCGGAGTGAGAAATACCAGCAGCTCGGATTTTTTCTCCGAAACCACGTCACGCCGGAAAAGGCGGCCAAGATACGGCACATCACCGAGAAATGGCACCTTATCTACAACCTTGCTTTGAGTATTTGAGAAAACGCCGCCAATCACGATGGTCTCGCCGTCGTTGACCAGGACCTTGGCATTGACCTCGTTTTTCTTGATCGGCGGTACATCCTGCACCTTGTTCAGGTAATCCGGTTCGTCCTTGGTGACCTTGACCTCCATGATGATCCGGTTGTCCGGAGTGATCTGCGGCGTCACCTCCAGCGACAACGAGGCCTCCTTGAACGACACCGAGGTAGCGCCGCTGGAGCTGGCTTCCTGATAGGGAATCTCCGTGCCCTTGAGGATTTTCGCGGTTTCCTTGTCCGAGGTGACCACCTTGGGTTGCGAGACGATTTCGCCGTTACCGGTCTTCTCCATGGCCGTCAGCTCGAGATCCAGCAGCACATTGTCGGTGATGAAGGCGATGCCGAGCCCCGAGGTGTTGGCGACGGTGCCCAGGTCGACAAACGGCGAGTTGGTGCTGGTGCTGCCCGGCGTACCGATGGTCGATGAAGCGTCAGCCCCATTATTGCTGACCCCGGACGTGTTCCAGTTGCCCTTGTTCTGCAACGAACCGCCCCAGCGCACGCCGAGACTTTTGTCATAGTCGACGTTGGCTTCGACGATGCGCGCCTCGATCATCACCTGACGCACCGGGATATCCAGTTGCGCGACGATACGGCGCAGTTCGTCGAGGCGATCCTGGGTCTGGTAGGCAATGATGTTGTTGGTCCGCTCATCCACCGTGATCGAGCCCCGCTCGTCAACTTTTGACTCGGCGCTGGTCACCGACTGGAACAGCTTGGCAATATCGGCAGCTTTGGCGTAGTTGACCTGCAACAGCTCGCGACGCAGGGGAGCCAGGTCGGCGATTTGCTTCTGCGACTCCAGTTCCTGACGCTCGCGGGCGGAGATTTCATCGGCCGGAGCGACCAGCAAAACGTTACCGATCTTGCGTTTATCCAGGCCCTTGGTTTTCAACACCAGATCCAGCGCCTGATCCCACGGTACGTTCTGCAAACGCAGCGTGATGCCGCCTTGCACTGTGTCGCTGGCCACCAGATTGAGGTTGGTGAAATCGGCGATCAGTTGCAGCACCGAACGCACATCGATGTCCTGGAAATTCAGCGAGAGCTTTTCACCGGTGTAGGCAAAGCGTTCGGTGTTGCGTTTCTGCAAGTCATCGACGGTCATCGGCCGGATGCTGACGGTCAGCTTGTTGTCGGTCTGATAAGTCGAATAATCGAAGGCGCCGCCGGGTTCAATGCTGATCGTGGCCCGATCACCCGTGGCGCTGGCGTTGACGAACTGCACCGGCGTGGCGAAATCCTTGACGTCCAGACGGACACGCAACGGCTCAGGCAACTGGGTCTTGGCGAAACCGAGGATGATCTTGCCGTCGCGCTCCTGAATGTCTGGGGCAATGGAGGGATCCGACAGATCGATGACCACATTGCCTTCGCCCTGGGTGCCGCGCTGGAAATCCACACCCCGAATGGCCTTGCCTACCGGCGCATAGGCTTTCGCCAGGGCTGGCGTTGCAGTCGCGGCGCGCGGCGTTTTGGGCGCCGGGCTGGAGGCCGTCTTGTTGGCCCCTTGCCCGACCACCACGAACAGCGTGTTGCCTTCGACCCGCGCGTTGTACGGCGTCAACTGGGTCAGATTGATGATCAGTCGCGTACGGTCCTTGGCTTGCACCACCGTGGCACTGCGGGCATTTCCGCCCCCCAGGTCACGATTTTTGCTTTTAAGCTGACTGACGACGCCAGGCAGATCCAGCGCAATTCGTGCAGGCGATTCCGTGGTGTAACCGTGGGGCGGCGGTGGCGGCCCATCGAACGACAACTTCAACTCGACGCGGTCCCCCGGCAGCGCGGCGACATCCAGCGCTTTGAGGTTGGCCGCTAGTACCATCGGCGACAGCAACGCTATCCATAGCGAAATACCGAAGGTTGAGAAAATCCTGTTCATTATTCGAGTTCCACTATGAGTGTTCTTTCAAAGGGATGGTCCGCGGCCGCTCCAGCCAGGCGCCTTCGCCGTCGGGAACGATTTCGACCACATCGACCTGCGAGCCGCTGATGGCGACGATCCGCCCATCGTTACGCCCCAGGTAATCGCCGACTTTCAACCGATGCACCCCGCCCGCCCCGCGCAGCAGCGCAAAGGAGCCGGTCGCATTGGCGATCGTTCCGACCATTTCAAACTGCTCGATGTTGAAACCTTCGAGGTACTGCTTGACCCGACTCGGGTCAGGTTTGACGGTGCGCGAGCCGTGTTTCTGGCCGGCCAGATCGACTCTGATCTGTCGGGAAAACGGGCTTCGCAGGTTGGCGGCGCTGTAGGTGAATGTTGGGTAAGACCGAAATGTCGGCGTTGGTTCAATCTTGCCGGGGGCACGTAAACGCATTTCGTTCATGTACGCATCCAGGTCGCTGAAGTCATTGTCGCTGCCGCAACCGACCAGGCCGGAGACCAACACCACCAGCGAAAAGCAACGAATCGGGCTCATTTTTGCAGCCCCTTGTCGTTGTAGCGGTAGGTCTTGGCAAGGATGCTCATGCGCAACTTCGGACCACCTTCCGGGTTGGCCGGCGCAAGGTCGAAGTCATGCAGGGTGACAATCCGTGGCAGCCCGGCGACACCGCTGACGAAGGTGGCAAGGTCGTGATAGGCACCGGTGACGGTGATCTGGATCGGCAGCTCGATGTAGAACTGCTGCGTGTTCTCCGGCAGCAGTTTGATCTCTTCGAACTCCAGGCCACTGCCCAGGCCGGTGCGAGTGATGTCCTCCAGCAGGCCGGGCACCTCGGTGTCGCTGGGCAATTGCCGCAGCAACACACCAAAGGAGTTCTCCATTTCCTTCATCTGCTGCGTATACAGCTCCAGATTCGCCGCCATATGGGCTTTGTTGGCGAATTGCTCCTTGAGGGTCGACTCTTCCTCGCGCTTGAGTTCGAGATGGCTCTGAAGGTCGCTGATGGAAAAACTGTAGCCCAGCGAGAGCACCAGGATCATGAGCAGGATACCCGCCAGTGCCTTGATGGCTGGGGGCCAGGAACCCATGTTATTGGTGTCCAGGTCATTGATGTCGATCTTGCGCAGGCCTTCGAACCAGTCAGACAGCCTCATTTGCCGCCCTCCGCAGCAGCGGGCTGAGTCTGACGAACGGTCAGCTGAAAGACGTTGGCCTGATCCAGCTGACCGGCGGTCGTCGCTTTGACTTCCGTGAGGCTGGGCGCATCAAACCAATCGGACGCATCCAGATTGCGCATCAGGTCTGACACACGATTGTTGGACTCCGCCGCTCCGGTGATGGACAAGGACTTGCCGGCCATTTTCACCTCAGTGAAATACACGCCGTCAGGCAGCGTCCGCGCCAGTTGATCGAAAATACGCCCGCTGATCGGCCGGTTGCCTTGCAGGTCCTGGATGATGCGCATGCGCTCGACCAGTTGCTGGCGACGGGCCTTCAAATCGCTGATCTGTTTAATCCGCTCGTCGACCACGGCAATCTGTTTACCGATGTAATCGTTACGAGCCACTTGCCGATCAATAGCGCCACTGATGGCCTGGTTCGCGATCAGCACCGCGCCCACAGCCCCCACCATCACACCGACCAGCGCCAGTAAAAAGCGTTTGCGGCGTGCCTCACGCCGCTCTTCGCGCCAGGGTAAAAGATTGATCCGCGCCATCAGTCGAAACTCCTGAGGGCCAGCCCGCAGGCGATCATCAGTGCCGGCGCATCGCTGGCCAGGGCACCGGCGTTGACCTTGCTGCTCAGGGCCATGTCGGAGAATGGGTTGGCCACTTGCGTCGGCGTACCCAATCGTTGCTCGATCAACCGGTCCAGCCCCGGGACCGATGCGGTACCGCCGGCCAGCAGGATGTGATCAACCGAGTTGTACTGACCGGAGGCGAAGAAAAACTGCAACGAACGCGACACCTGCTGCACCAGCGCATCGCGAAACGGCTGCAACACCTCACTGACGTAATCGTCCGGCAAACCACCCTGCTTCTTCGCCAGCCCCGCCTGCTCAAGGGTCAGGCCATAACGTCGCTGGATTTCCTCCGTCAGTTGACGACCGCCGAACAATTGCTCGCGGGTGTAGATGATCCGCCCCTGGTGCAGCACGCTCAGGGTGGTCATGGTGGCGCCGATATCGACCACCGCTACCGTCAGACGCTCCTGAGAAGCCGCCAGTTGGCTCGCCAGCAATCCGTAGGAACGCTCCAGCGCATAAGCCTCGACGTCGACCACGCGGGCTGTCAGGCCGGCCAGGGCCAGGGCCGCTTCCCGGACCTCGACATTTTCCTTGCGACAGGCCGCCAGCAGCACATTGACTCGTTCGGGGTTGCGCGCAGAAACGCCCTGGACCTCAAAGTCGATGGCCACTTCGTCCAATGGATAAGGGATGTATTGATCGGCCTCGATCTTCAGCTGGTTTTCCATTTCGTCGTCGGAAAGACCGGCGTCCATCTCGATGGTCTTGGTGATCACCGCCGAACCGGCTACGGCCACGGCGACGTTCTTGAGGTTGGTTCTGGCCTTGAGCAGCACGCGCGCGAGTGCCTGCCCTACGCCTTCGAGCTCGGCAATATTTTTCTCGACCACCGCGTTGGTGGGCAAAGGTTCCACCGCATAGGCCTCGACCCGATAGCGGTCGCCTTGGCGGCTTAGCTCCAGAAGCTTGACCGACGTGGAGCTGATGTCGATCCCCAGAAGCGTATTGGCCTTTTTATTAAAGAGTCCTAGCACTACCAATTCCCTATGACTATCCGTGTCTTACGGACTCTGTAATATCCGTTGCGTTCAAACCACCCGTCTTGACAGCAGCGCAAATGACGCCCCCGATGGAAAAATGCTTATAATGCCCAGCGTTTTTTTCCGGTTTTTACTTCAAGCGCGGGTCGTTCCCTGTTTATCTGAACCCTGATGCCAAATTCATTCTTTGCCCTGGATGTCCAAAAGCCTTGATTCGTCTGCTGAAATTTTTCGGTTGGTCCATCGTCGCCGTTTTCTGCGGACTGCTCCTCGGTCTTAGCGGCGCCTTTCTCTACCTTAGTCCGGGTTTGCCATCCGTGGAGGCGCTGAGAAGCATCCAGTTGCAGATTCCTTTGCGGGTCTACAGCAGCGACAACAAGCTGATCGCAGAATTTGGCGAAATGCGCCGCACACCAATCCGGTTCGCCGACATTCCCCCCAATTTCATCAATGCGTTACTAAGTGCTGAAGACGACAACTTCGCCAACCACTACGGCGTCGACCCCAGCAGCCTGATGCGCGCGGCCAGCCAGTTGGTAAAAAGCGGACACATTCAGTCCGGCGGCAGCACCATCACCATGCAGGTGGCGAAGAACTTCTTCCTGACCAGCGAACGCAGCTTCTCGCGCAAAACCACCGAAATTCTCCTGGCCCTGCAGATTGAACGGCAGCTGACCAAGGACGAGATCCTCGAGCTCTACGTCAACAAGATCTATCTGGGCAACCGCGCCTACGGTATCGAAGCCGCCGCGCAGGTTTACTACGGCAAGTCGATTCGTGATGTCAGCCTGGCGCAGATGGCGATGATCGCCGGCCTGCCAAAAGCCCCGTCGCGCTTCAACCCGCTGGCCAATCCGGCCCGCAGCAAGGAACGTCGCGACTGGATCCTTGGGCGCATGTACAAGCTCGGCAAAATCACCGAAGCCGACTACACCACCGCGATCAACGAGCCGCTGAACGCCAGTTATCACGTGCCGACCCCGGAAGTGAATGCGCCGTACATTGCTGAAATGGCCCGCGCCGAAATGGTCGGCCGTTATGGCAGCGACGCCTATACCGAGGGTTTCCGTGTCACCACCACGGTGCCGAGCAACCTGCAGGAAATGGCCAACACCGCGGTTCACGAAGGCTTGATGACCTACGACCAGCGTCATGGTTATCGCGGCCCCGAGTCGCGCCTGCCGGGCAAGACTCGCGAGGCCTGGACAACCGAGCTGACCAAGCAACGCACCATCAGCAGCCTTGAACCTGCCATCGTCACCCAAGTCGACAAGACCGGCCTGCAAGTGATGACCCGTACCGGTGACGAACACGTCGGCTGGGACAGCATGAAATGGGCGCGCCCATTCCTGAACACCAACAGCATGGGCGCCAATCCGAAGCAGCCTTCGGACGTCGCCCAGGTCGGCGACCTGATTCGTGTGCAACGCCAGCCGGACAACTCGCTGAAATTCAGCCAGATCCCGCAGGCTCAGGGCGCGCTGGTTTCCCTCGATCCGCAGAACGGTGCCATTCGCTCCCTGGTCGGCGGTTTCGCCTTCGAACAGAGCAACTACAACCGCGCCTTGCAGGCCAAGCGTCAGCCGGGTTCGAGCTTCAAGCCGTTCGTCTACAGTGCGGCGCTGGATAACGGCTACACCGCCTCCAGCCTGGTGAACGACGCACCGATCGTGTTCGTCGACGAGTATCTGGACAAGGTCTGGCGCCCGAAGAACGATACCAACACCTTCCTCGGCCCGATCCGCTTGCGTGAAGGCCTGTACAAGTCGCGCAACCTGGTTTCGATCCGGTTGGTGCAAGCCATGGGCGTTGGCAGGACGATCGATTACATCACGCGCTTTGGCTTCAACAAGCAGGACCTGCCGCCCAACCTGTCGCTGGCCTTGGGCACCGCGACGCTGACGCCAATGGAAATCGCCACCGGTTGGAGCACTTTCGCCAACGGCGGCTACAAGATCAGCCCCTACATCATCGACAAGATCGAAAGCCGCAACGGCGACACGCTGTTCGTCGCCAACCCGCCGAGCGTCCCGAAAGGCAACGTCGTCACTGACGGCATCGCCGCCCCAGTCGCGGCCAACGCCTTCACCGTCAACGCAACGCCGGGCGAAGCCTTGACCGCCCAGCCAACGCCACAAACGCCGGCCGTGGCCGAGCGCATCGTCGATGGTCGCACCACGTTCATCCTCAACAGCATGCTCGAGGACGTGATCAAACTCGGTACCGGCCGCCGCGCCCTGGCCTTGGGCCGCAGCGACATTGCGGGCAAGACCGGTACCACCAACGAGTCCAAGGACGCCTGGTTCTCCGGGTACAACGCCGATTATGTGACCACTGTCTGGACCGGTTTCGACCAGCCTGAAAGCCTAGGTCGCAAGGAGTTCGGCGGTACCGTCGCCCTGCCGATCTGGATGAGTTACATGGGCGCCGCGCTCAAAGGCCTGCCGCCTCATACGCAGGCAGAGCCGGAAGGCATCCTCAGCCTGCGAGTCGACCCGGTCAGCGGCCGTGCAGCCACCCCAGGCACGCCAGGCGCCTACTTCGAGCTGTTCAAGGCCGAAGACACGCCACCGTCGGGGAACGAGCTGGGCAACGGCACTGCGCCGGGCAGCCCACTGCCTGCGGATGAAGCGGCGCCGATCGATTTGTTCTGATCGCCTGAAGCTGCAAAAAGCCCCGCCTTCGAAAGAAGAGCGGGGCTTTTTTTGATTTGTGCATTCCCCACATAGATGTGTCGCTTGTCAGGCCGTCTTCGCGAGCAAGCCCGCTCCCACAGGGGTACGCATTCCAATGCGGGAGTGGCGGTGCGGCGATCCGACTTGCTCGCGAAGGGGCCATCACAACCGCCGCCAAACCCACAGGCGAAAAAAAGCCCCGACTCGCAAGAGTCGGGGCTTTCTATTGAAGCGCTACAACGACTTAGCCGTTGAACACGTCATCCACGCTTTTCAGCGGGTAGTTCTTCGGATACGGCAGGGTCGCTACGCCGGTCTCGATCGCAGCCTTGGCCACGGCATCGGAGATCACGGTGATCAGACGGGCATCCATTGGTTTCGGAATGATGTACTCACGACCGAATTCCAGTTTGATGCCGCCGTAGGCGTCGCACACTTCCTGAGGAACCGGCAGCTTGGCCAGTTCGCGCAGGGCGTTGGCCGCAGCCACTTTCATTTCTTCGTTGATGCGCTTGGCGCGAACGTCCAGTGCACCACGGAAGATGAACGGGAAACCCAGCACGTTGTTGACCTGGTTCGGGTAGTCCGAACGGCCGGTCGCCATGATCACGTCGTCACGGGTAGCGTGAGCCAGTTCCGGGGAGATTTCCGGGTCCGGGTTGGAGCACGCGAACACGATCGGGTTGGCCGCCATGGATTTCAGGCCTTCAGCGCTCAGCAGGTTCGGGCCGGACAGGCCAACGAACACGTCCGCGCCTTTCAGGGCGTCAGCCAGGGTGCGTTTCTCGGTCGAGTGAGCGAAAACAGCCTTGTACTGGTTCAGGTCGTCACGGCCGGAGTGGATCACGCCGGTACGGTCAACCATGAAGATGTTTTCGATGTTGGCACCCATGCTCACCAGCAATTTCATGCAGGAGATGGCGGCAGCACCGGCGCCCAGGCAGACGATCTTGGCGTCAGCGAGGGTTTTGCCAGCGATTTCCAGGGCGTTGATCATGCCGGCCGCAGTAACGATCGCGGTGCCGTGCTGGTCATCGTGGAATACCGGAATGTCGCACTGCTCGATCAGAGCACGTTCGATCTCAAAGCACTCAGGTGCCTTGATGTCTTCCAGGTTGATGCCACCGAAGGTGATGGAGATGCGCTTGACGGTGTCGATGAAGGCTTGCGGGCTTTCGGAGTCGACTTCGATGTCGAAAACGTCGATGCCGGCGAAGCGCTTGAACAGCACGCCTTTACCTTCCATCACTGGCTTGGAAGCCAATGGGCCGAGGTTACCCAGGCCGAGAATTGCGGTGCCATCGGAAATGACTGCAACCAGGTTGCCTTTGCCGGTGTATTTGTAGGCCAGTTCAGGATCGCGGGCGATTTCGCGTACTGGTTCGGCTACGCCGGGGCTGTAGGCCAGCGACAGGTCGCGGGCGGTAGCGGTGGCCTTGGTGAGCTCGACACTCAGCTTCCCTGGACGGGGATGGGCGTGATATTCGAGAGCGGCAGTTTTCAAATCAGACATAGGGGCATTCCGCTTTTTACTGTGGGACAGACGGACCGCCGAGGATACTCGCCTCGCAAAGTCCTCACAAGACTGACCAGTCACCCCTGTCAAGCACCCGGCCCTACGACTTTGGGCCAAGAGCCACGGAACACAAGGGATAGACTGTTCACAATCGAAATAAAAAATGTCTACAATTTTTTATCACTGCGCCATCTGAAGCATCGCCGGGTCGGTCAATGGCAGAAGCCAGCGCGCCTGCCCTTCCTTCAGTCCGCCGCGCCGCGAACGGTCCAGCACCCAGCCACGGGCCTCGATCTGCCTGCCCTTCAGCCGCTCGAGCTTCGCCACATCGAACTGCCCCAGCAAATTGGGTGCAACGCGCAATACAACCGAATCCTGCAACTCGATCCAAACCCCGCCACGATTGCGCTGAACCTTGCTCACACGACCGCTGAGCACAGCGAAACCGGAAGCGCTGATCTGCTCCGCTTTCAGCACAGGGGATTGGCGCCACAAGCCGAGCCCGGCCTGACGGGCACTGTGTTCAGCCGCTTGCTGGCAGTCGACCAGATCGACATTCGGCGCGACCGCTACCTGGAAACCGAGCCCTTCAGCGAGCATCTGCGCTTCAAGGTTGGTGCCATCGGCGCTGTAGACATGGGCCAAGGTACGACCGTAATGATCTTTGCTTTCCTTACCGGGCAATAAACCGACCCGTCCGTCGCTGGCGTTCACCAGTGCTTCCAGGCGTTGGCGTGCCGCCACCGCGAACGGCTCGTCGGAGCGACCTTTCTTGCCCAGCTCCGGCGTATTCAACCCGATCATGCGCACGCTGCGGCCATCGCTCAGGCGCAGCGTGTCACCATCGACCACCCGTTGCACCACAACGGATGTCAGCCCGCTCGGCGCCGGGCAGAAGGCCTGGGCAGCGGAAAGCCAAATCGCAGACACAAAAAAGGCGCCCGCGAGGGACGCCTTTTTCATCAGCAAGGTAAAGCCCATGGGGCTTTGCAACCTTACTCTGCAGCAGCAGGAGCTTTCTTGCCGAAAGCACCGAAGCGGTCTGCGAAGCGCTGTACACGGCCGCCAGTATCCAGAGTCTTCTGCTTACCGGTGTAGAACGGGTGGCACTCGTTGCATACGTCAGTACCCAGTGGCTTGCACAGGTTCGAACGAGTTTCGAACTTGTTGCCGCAGCTGCAAGTTACTTCGATGGTTTCGTACGCTGGATGGATATCGGCTTTCATGGTGTATTCCTCAGGCTAGTGTGCCGCCACTCAACACTATTGTTGAATACCGCACATAATTAGGCCGCGGATTCTACCAGACCTTTGCAATCACGCAAGCTGTCGCTTCGACCGACCGTCTGCTAGGCTCCCGGCCGAATACGCGCCCATTGTGGGAGCGGGCTTGCTCGCGAATACGGTGTGTCAGGCAACGATGATGTGTCTGATCAACAGCATTCGCGAGCAAGCCCGCTCCCACATTTAATATGCGTTCGACTTTTTTACTGCCCGTTTATCGAGATCCCCCCGCGTGCCCGACGCCATTTTGCGCCTCGCCCTGCCTTCGCCTCTGCGACGCCTGTTCGATTACCGTGCTCCGGCCGGGGTCCTGCGTGCCCAGTTGCAGCCGGGCATGCGCCTGCGGGTGCCGTTCGGCCGACGGGAGATGATCGGGATTCTGGTGGAGGTCACCGACACCAGCGAAGTGCCGGTAGAAAAGCTCAAACCTGCCCTGGCCCTGCTCGATGCCACGCCGCCGCTGCCGCCAGCGCTGTTCAAACTGTGTCTGTGGACTTCCCAGTATTACCAGCACAGCCTCGGCGACACATTGAGCTGGGCGCTGCCGGTACTGTTGCGACAAGGCGAACTGGCCGAAGCACGGCAGGAGCGCTTCTGGTCCGCCGTGCCCGGCGCCAGCCTTGATGACCCGCGCATCGCTCGCGCCCCGCGTCAACGGGAGGCCCTGGCGACCCTGGCCCAGCATCCCCACGGCGTCGCCCATCAGTTGTTGAGCAAACTGATGCTGAGCAAGGACAGCCTGGATTTGCTGCTGGCCAAGGATCTGGTGCAAGTCGACATCCGCAAGCACGCCCCCGACGCCCGCCACGAACACTGGCTGGCGCAGCCGGAACTGCCGCTCAACCCTGAGCAGCGTGCGGCCTATGAGGCAATTCGCGCCGGCTTCGACAGTTATCACGCGTTCCTGCTGGCCGGCGTCACCGGCAGCGGCAAGACCGAAGTCTATTTGCAGCTGATCCGCGAAACGCTTGAGGCCGGCAAGCAGGCGCTGGTACTGATCCCGGAGATCAACCTCGGCCCGCAGACCCTGGCGCGCTTCGAGCAGCGCTTCAATGCACGTATCGCGCTGATCCATTCGGCGGTCAACGACCGCGAGCGCCTCGAAGCCTGGCTCGCCGCCCGCGACGGTGACGCCGACATTATTATCGGCACCCGTTCGGCACTGTTCACGCCGATGAAGAACCCCGGCCTGATCATCATCGATGAAGAGCACGACGGCTCCTATAAACAGCAGGAAGGCCTGCGCTATCACGCCCGAGATCTGGCATTGGTCCGCGCACGCCAGGAAAACATCCCGATTGTCCTCGGCTCCGCCACGCCTTCGCTGGAAAGCCTGCACAACGCCTACACCGGTCGATATGGGCTCTTACGCCTGAATGAGCGCGCCGGTGGCGCCAAACAGCCGCGCTTCCTGCGCCTGGACGTGAAAAGCCGTCCGCTGGACAGCGGCATTTCCGGGCCGATGCAGCAGGCCATCGGTCAGACGCTGGCCGCTGGACAACAAGTGTTGGTGTTCCTCAACCGTCGCGGCTTTGCCCCGACCTTGCTGTGTCACGACTGCGGCTGGATGTCCGAGTGCCAGCGCTGCGATGCGCGCATGACCGTGCACCAGCGCTCCGGCGAACTGCGCTGCCACCATTGCGGCTACGTCGAACGCGTCCCTCGGCATTGCCCGAAGTGCGGCAAAGTCGATTTAAGGCCAGTCGGCGCTGGCACCGAGCGCGCCGAGGAACGGCTGGGGATTCTGTTCCCGGACGTCCCGGTGCTGCGGGTCGACCGCGACAGCACTTCGCGCAAGGACGCGATGAATCAGCTGTTCGCGACCATTCAGAAGGGCCAGCCCTGCATTCTGGTCGGCACGCAAATGCTTGCCAAAGGGCATCACTTCCCACGGGTGACCCTGGTGTCGATTCTCGATGCTGACGGCGGGCTGTTCTCCGGCGATTTTCGCGCCAGCGAGCGCATGGCGCAGTTGATCGTCCAGGTTGCCGGGCGCGCGGGCCGGGCTGAAGAGCCGGGCAAAGTGATCATCCAGACTCACCTGGCCGACCATCCGCTGCTGGTGCAACTGACCGAACAGGGCTATTTCGCCTTTGCCGAACAGGCGTTGAGCGAACGTCGCTCGGCAGGTCTACCGCCGTTTGCGCACCTGGCGCTGCTGCGGGCCGAAGCGCACAAACCGGGGCAAGCTGAAGGTTTTCTTGATGAGGCGTGCAGTGAGGCCGAGCGTTTGCTGGCCGAACAGAACCTGACTGGCATCGAGCTGCTCGGGCCGGTTCCTGCACCGATGGAACGCCGGGCCGGGCGTTATCGTGCGCAGTTGTTGCTGCAAGCGACGGCCCGGGCGCCGCTGCATCGGTTGTTGAGCCGTTGGTTGCTGGTTTTGGAGCAGATGCCTAGTGGGCGGGCGGTGCGCTGGTCGCTGGATGTCGATCCTGTGGATTTGTATTGAATTAGAGATCGCCTTCGCGAGCAAGCCCGCTCCCACAGGGGTATGCATTCCAATGTGGGAGCGAGCCTGCTCGCGAAGGGGCCCGATTTGTCACCACATATCCATAACCTGCCCGCTATAGTTGGCAAGCCCGTCTTCGCAACGGATAATGCCCAGTTTTTCCACTAGCGCATCCAGGCGCCGCCGCGCTTGCGGTCGAAAGAGAACACCATGAAAGACACCATTCGCCAGCTGATCCAACAAGCCATCACCCAACTCGTCAACGAAGGTGTGTTGCCTGAAGGCCTGTCGCCGGCGATCCAGGTGGAAAACTCCCGTGACAAGACTCACGGCGATTTCGCCAGCAACATCGCGATGATGCTGGCCAAACCGGCCGGCATGAAGCCGCGTGACCTGGCAGAGAAAATCATCGCCGCGCTGCCGGCTGATGAAAACGTCACCAAGACCGAAATCGCCGGCCCCGGCTTCCTGAACTTCTTCCAGAACACCCAGGCCCTGGCCACTCGCCTGGACGCCGCCCTGGTCGACGCCCACATTGGCGTGCGCAAGGCCGGCCCGGTGCAGCGCACCGTGGTTGATCTGTCGGCACCGAACCTGGCCAAAGAGATGCACGTCGGCCACTTGCGCTCGACCATCATCGGCGACGGCGTGGCCCGGGTGCTGGAATTCCTCGGCGACGAAGTGATCCGTCAGAACCACGTCGGCGACTGGGGCACCCAGTTCGGCATGCTGATGGCCTACCTTCAGGAAAACCCGATCACCAGCGACGAGCTGTCGGACCTGGAAAATTTTTACCGTGCGGCCAAGCAACGCTTCGACGAATCCGAAGAGTTCGCCGATCGCGCCCGTGGCCTGGTGGTCAAGCTGCAAGCCGGCGACCCGGACTGCCTGGCGCTGTGGACCAAGTTCAAAGACATCTCGCTGTCGCACTGCCAGAAAATCTACGAACTGCTGAACGTCAAACTGACCATGGCCGACGTGATGGGCGAAAGCGCTTACAACGACGACCTGATCAACGTGGTCAACGACCTCAAGGCCGCCGGCCTGCTGGTCGAGAGCAACGGCGCCCAGTGCGTATTCCTCGATGAATTCAAGAACGCCGATGGCGACCCGCTGCCAGTGATCATCGTCAAGGCTGACGGCGGTTACCTCTACGCCACCACCGACCTGGCGGCCGTGCGTTACCGCAGCGGCAAGTTGAAGGCTGATCGCGCGCTGTACTTCGTCGACCAGCGTCAGGCCCTGCACTTCCAGCAAGTATTCCAGGTCGCGCGCCTGGCCGGCTTCGTGACGCACCCGATGGACATGGAACACATGGGCTTCGGCACCATGAACGGCGCCGATGGCCGTCCGTTCAAGACCCGTGACGGCGGCACCGTGAAGCTGATCGACCTGCTGACCGAAGCCCAGGAACGTGCCTACAACCTGGTGAAAGAAAAGAACCCTGCACTTGCCGAAGACGAACTGCGCAACATCGCCAAGGTCGTGGGCATTGGCGCGGTGAAATACGCCGACCTGTCCAAGCACCGCACCAGCGACTACAGCTTCAACTTCGACCTGATGCTGAACTTCGAAGGCAACACTGCGCCTTACTTGCTGTACGCCTACACCCGCGTGGCCGGCGTGTTCCGCAAACTCGGCAAGGACTTCAGCGAAGTCGAAGGCCAGATCGTCCTCGAAGCGGCCCACGAACACGAATTGGCGGCGAAGCTCGCGCAGTTCGGCGAAGTGTTGAACAACGTTTGCGAAAAGGGCACGCCGCACATCCTGTGTACCTACCTGTACGATGTTGCCGGCCTGTTCTCCAGTTTCTACGAGAACTGCCCGATCCTCAGTGCCGACACTCCAGCGCAAATGCAGAGTCGTCTGCGCCTCGCCGCGCTGACCGGCCGCACTCTCAAGCAAGGCCTGGAACTGTTGGGTCTGGAAACTCTGGAGCGTATGTAAGTTGGCTGCCAAGAAAAAACCTGCACCCAAGCGTGGCGCCAGCCGTTACCAAGCTCCTGCAAAGCAACCGATCCCGGGCTGGCTGTGGATGGCCATCGGCCTGACGGTCGGCGCGTTTATTGTGTTCCTGATGAAGCTGGAACCGGGCAAGGGCAGCGAGAGCGTCAAGCGCGAGAAGATCGAGCAGCAGAAAGCCACCAAGATCGCCGAGGCCAACAAGACCCCGCCGAGCCCGACGCAACCGGTGAAGCCGAAGTACGACTTCTACACGTTGCTGCCGGAATCGGAAGTCATCGTGCCGCCGGATGCCGTGCCGGAGAAAACCCTGCCGACGCCACAAGTGCCGGCCATTCCGACGACGCCGGTCACGCCAGAGCAAGCGGCGAAGATCGATACCGCGCGGGCTCAGGCCGCACTGGCCGGGATTACTCCGCCGCCAGCGCCACCGGTGTCCAAAGCGGCGCCAGTGACCAAGTTCTTCCTGCAGGCCGGTTCGTTCCGCAAAGAGGCTGACGCGGACAAGGTTCGGGCGCAGATCATTTTGCTCGGTCAGGCGGTGGCGGTTGAATCCGGCACCGTGAAAGACGAGACCTGGTATCGGGTATTAGTCGGACCGTTCAGCAACCGCGAACAGCTGACCACGGCCCAGAAACAACTGGCCGGCAGCGGGTTCAGCAACCTGTTGTTACAACAACGCCAGAGCCGCTGATCCAGCAGAAACAACCTGCTTTTGTGGCGAGGGAGCTTGCTCCCGCTGGAGTGCGCAGCACTCCCAAGCCCGGGCACCGCGGTCCGTCAGACAGACTGCGGTAGCCGGGTTTACGACTGCTTCGCAGCCGAACGGGAGCAAGCTCCCTCGCCACAGGGATTCACTTACATCCTCCTTAGTGAACGACACACCGCTCGTCCCCTCTCCCTCTCCGCAGTTGAAATACGCTCCACCACCCCCATATGAGTTGGCATAAGGCATTTTCGCCCCGCTGCGTGGAGACTCTCCCTTGACCACCATCGTTTCAGTTCGCCGCCACGGCAAAGTCGTCATGGGCGGCGACGGCCAGGTTTCTCTCGGCAATACCGTGATGAAAGGCAACGCGAAGAAAGTTCGCCGCCTGTACCACGGCCAGGTGATCGCCGGTTTTGCCGGGGCTACCGCTGACGCCTTCACCCTCTTCGAGCGCTTTGAAGGCCAGCTTGAGAAACATCAGGGCCACCTGGTTCGCGCCGCTGTCGAACTCGCCAAAGAATGGCGCACTGACCGCTCCCTCAGTCGCCTCGAAGCCATGCTCGCGGTCGCGAACAAAGACGCCTCGCTGATCATCACCGGCAACGGCGACGTGGTCGAACCCGAAGAAGGTCTGATCGCCATGGGTTCCGGTGGCGGTTACGCCCAGGCCGCCGCCAGCGCACTGCTGAAGAAAACCGATCTGTCGGCCCGGGAAATCGTCGAAACCGCCCTCGGTATCGCCGGCGACATCTGCGTATTCACCAACCACACCTTCACCATTGAGGAGCAGGACCTCGCTGAGTAAGCCTGTTTTGGCCACCACGCCACGGCTCACTTTTACCTGAGGACCGCCAATTACTATGTCCATGACTCCCCGTGAAATCGTCCACGAACTCAATCGCCATATCATCGGCCAGGACGATGCCAAGCGCGCCGTCGCCATCGCGCTGCGTAACCGCTGGCGCCGGATGCAGTTGCCTGAAGAGCTGCGCGTTGAGGTCACACCAAAAAACATCCTGATGATCGGCCCGACCGGTGTCGGTAAAACCGAGATTGCTCGTCGCCTGGCGAAACTGGCCAACGCGCCGTTCATCAAGGTCGAAGCGACCAAGTTCACCGAAGTCGGCTATGTCGGCCGCGACGTTGAATCGATCATTCGTGACCTGGCCGACGCGGCGATCAAGCTGCTGCGCGAACAGGAAATGACCAAGGTTCGCCACCGCGCCGAAGACGCCGCCGAAGAACGCATCCTCGACGCCCTGCTGCCACCGGCACGCATGGGTTTCAGCAACGACGACGCCGCACCGTCGGCCGACTCCAACACCCGCCAGCTGTTCCGCAAGCGCCTGCGCGAAGGTCAGCTGGATGACAAAGAGATCGAAATCGAAGTCGCCGAAGTGACCGGTGTCGATATCTCCGCGCCGCCGGGCATGGAAGAGATGACCAACCAGTTGCAGAGCCTGTTCGCCAACATGGGCAAGGGCAAACGCAAGAGCCGCAAGATCAAGGTCAAGGAAGCGCTGAAACTGGTGCGCGACGAAGAAGCCGGCCGCCTGGTCAACGAAGAAGAGTTGAAGGCCAAGGCGCTGGAAGCGGTCGAGCAGCACGGCATCGTGTTCATCGACGAAATCGACAAGGTCGCCAAGCGCGGCAACTCCGGTGGCATCGACGTCTCCCGTGAAGGTGTACAGCGCGACCTGCTGCCGCTGATCGAAGGCTGCACCGTCAACACCAAACTGGGCATGGTCAAGACCGACCACATCCTGTTCATCGCGTCCGGTGCGTTCCACCTGAGCAAGCCGAGCGATCTGGTGCCCGAGCTGCAAGGTCGCCTGCCGATTCGTGTCGAACTGAAGGCCCTGACGCCTGAAGATTTCGAACGCATTCTCAGCGAGCCGCATGCCTCGCTCACCGAGCAATATTGCGCCCTGCTGAAAACCGAAGGCCTGGTGATCGAGTTCCAGCCAGACGGTATCAAGCGTATCGCCGAGATCGCCTGGCAGGTCAACGAGAAGACCGAGAACATCGGTGCCCGTCGCCTGCACACACTGCTTGAGCGCCTGCTTGAAGAGGTGTCGTTCAGCGCCGGTGATCTGGCCAGCGCCCACGACGAAAAGGCGATCCTGATCGACGCCGATTACGTCAACAGCCACTTGGGCGAATTGGCGCAGAACGAAGACCTGTCCCGTTATATCCTGTAGGTCACATTCTGTGTGAGCGGGCTTCTGTGGCGAGGGAGCTTGCTCCCGCTGGGTCGCGAAGCGGCCCCAAAAGTCAGTGAATGCGATCTGCCAGACAGACCACATTCGCCGAGTTTACGGCTGCTGCGCAGCCGAGCGGGAGCAAGCTCCCTCGCCACAAGATCACCCGCAGACACAGGGCCTCCATTAAGACGGACGACCGGCCCCATGACGACCCAACTCCCCACCGACATCAAACTGCACAAAGCCTCGAAAACCCTGTCGCTGAAATACGCGTCCGGCGAGGAACATCACCTGCCCGCCGAGTTCCTGCGCGTGCACTCTCCTTCCGCCGAGGTCCAGGGCCACGGCAAACCTATCCTGCAATTTGGCAAGATCGGCGTAGGTCTGACCAAGGTCGAACCGGCCGGTCAGTACGCACTGAAATTGACCTTCGACGACGGCCACGACAGCGGCCTGTTCACCTGGGAATATCTGTACCAGCTGGGCGTGCGCCAAGAGGATCTCTGGAACGATTATCTTGCGGAACTCAAAGCCGCCGGAAAGACCCGCGATCCGAACGAATCCATCGTCAAGCTGATGCTCTAAATCAGGCCTTTCGCTCATTAGAAGGCATTTTCTAATTCCATCTGTTTGAATGCTCCGCTTCCTGGCCGACGATTGGCCTGCTTGCGAAAAAAATTAAACTCGGGTAACCAATGGAGCTGGCAAGGTACCTGCAGTGCTCTCTGAACTAAAAAGCAGCGATGCAGAATTAACGGTCACCCGAGCAGTAGTACCTGGCATTGGCTGTGGACTGCACAGCTGGACCCAGGTACTCGTCTCAGGACAATGGAGCGTCGTAGATGAGTAACAAGAATAACGATGACCTGAAGTTTCAGGCCTCGGAAAACACCTTGGGGCTGAATCCGGTCGTTGGACTGCGTAGAAAAGATCTGTTGGGCTCTGCCCGAATGGTGCTGACCCAGGCCATCAAACAACCGATTCACAGTGCAAAGCATGTCGCTCATTTCGGTATCGAACTGAAGAACGTGCTGTTCGGCAAATCCGCGCTGCAACCGACCAGCGATGACCGTCGCTTCCACGATCCGGCCTGGAGCCAGAACCCGCTCTACAAACGTTATTTGCAAACTTACCTGGCGTGGCGCAAGGAGCTCCACGACTGGATCGGCGAAAGCAATCTCTCGCCCAAGGACGTCGCACGCGGGCACTTCGTGATCAACCTCATGACCGAAGCCATGGCCCCGACCAACAGTGCGGCCAACCCGGCGGCAGTCAAACGCTTCTTCGAAACCGGTGGCAAAAGCCTGCTCGACGGCCTCTCCCATCTGGCCAAGGATCTGGTGCACAACGGTGGCATGCCGAGCCAGGTCAACATGGGCGCGTTCGAGGTCGGCAAGAGCCTGGGCGTCACCGAAGGCGCAGTGGTGTTTCGCAATGATGTGCTGGAGCTGATCCAGTACCGGCCGACCACTGAACAGGTGCACGAGCGCCCATTGCTGGTGGTGCCACCGCAGATCAACAAGTTCTATGTTTTCGACCTGAGCCCGGACAAGAGCCTGGCGCGCTTCTGCCTGCGCAACAACATGCAGACGTTCATCGTCAGCTGGCGCAACCCGACCAAGGAGCAGCGCGAGTGGGGTCTGTCGACCTACATCGAAGCGCTCAAGGAAGCGGTCGACGTTGTTACCGCGATCACCGGCAGCAAAGACATCAACATGCTCGGCGCCTGCTCTGGCGGCATCACCTGCACCGCCCTGCTGGGCCACTACGCCGCGATCGGCGAGAACAAGGTCAACGCCCTGACGCTGCTGGTCAGCGTGCTGGACACCACCCTGGACAGCGACGTGGCACTGTTCGTCGACGAGCAGACTCTCGAATCCGCCAAGCGCCACTCCTATCAGGCCGGCGTACTGGAAGGCCGTGACATGGCGAAAGTTTTCGCCTGGATGCGCCCCAATGACTTGATCTGGAACTACTGGGTCAACAACTACCTGCTGGGCAACGAGCCGCCGGTGTTCGACATCCTGTTCTGGAACAACGACACCACACGGTTGCCCGCAGCGTTCCACGGCGACCTGATCGAGATGTTCAAAACCAACCCACTGATCCGTCCTGACGCACTGGAAGTGTGCGGCACACCGATCAATCTGAAACAGGTCACTGCCGACATCTTCTCCCTGGCTGGAACCAACGACCACATCACCCCGTGGAAGTCCTGCTACAAGTCGGCGCAACTGTTCGGTGGCAAGGTTGAATTCGTACTGTCCAGCAGCGGGCATATCCAGAGCATTCTGAACCCGCCGGGCAATCCGAAATCGCGCTACATGACCAGCACCGAGATGCCGGTCAAGGCCGAGGAATGGCAAGAGAACTCCACCAAGCACACCGATTCCTGGTGGCTGCACTGGCAGGCATGGCAAGCCGAGCGTTCGGGCAAGCTGAAGAAGTCTCCGGGCAGTCTGGGCAACAAGGCTTATCCAGCAGGTGAAGCTGCACCAGGCACATATGTGCATGAGCGATAACTGACACACCTCGCTCCCCTGTAGGGGAGCGAGGGGGTGAAATTGAGACAGTGACCCACAAGGCCTGAAGCATGCCGCAACCGTTCATATTTCGTACCGTCGACCTGGATGGCCAGACCCTCCGCACGGCGGTACGCCCCGGCAAGCCTCACTTGACGCCCTTGCTGATTTTCAACGGCATCGGCGCCAACCTGGAGCTGGTGTTTCCGTTCGTCGCGGCGCTGGACCCGGACCTGGAAGTCATCGCCTTCGACGTCCCCGGTGTCGGCGGTTCGTCGACGCCAAGGCGACCGTATCGCTTTCCGGGCCTGGCGAAACTCACGGCGCGGATGCTCGACTATCTCGACTACGGGCAAGTCAACGTAATCGGCGTGTCGTGGGGTGGCGCCCTGGCCCAGCAGTTCGCTTACGACTATCCCGAGCGCTGCAAGAAACTCGTTCTGGCGGCCACGGCGGCTGGCACGGTGATGGTGCCGGGCAAGCCGAGAGTCCTGTGGATGATGGCCAGCCCACGACGCTACATCCAGCCGTCTCACGTGATTCGCATTGCGCCGATGATCTATGGCGGTGCGTTCCGTCGCGATCCAACCCTCGCCGCCAGCCATGCCGCCAAGGTCCGCTCGGCAGGCAAACTCGGTTACTACTGGCAGCTGTTCGCCGGCCTCGGCTGGACCAGCATTCACTGGTTGCACAAGATCCACCAGCCAACCCTGGTGCTGGCCGGTGACGACGATCCACTGATTCCGTTGGTCAACATGCGGTTACTGGCCTGGCGGATTCCCAACGCCCAGTTGCACATCATCGATGACGGGCATCTGTTTTTGATCACCCGGGCCGAAGCGGTGGCACCGATCATCATGAAGTTTCTCGAGGAAGAACGTCAGCGTGCCGTGATGCATCCGCATCCGGCGCCATTGGGCGGCTAATCGGCCCTGGCTTTTGTTACAAAAAGGGGTCGGGAAGACGTAGCGCCGCGCAACATTCCGCAACAGCGTCTATGGTGTTCTGGTTCGGTGTATCTGTATTTGGCCTGAAGACGAAGGAGTGTTCATTCATGCGCGAAAAACCAGCGAGGGAATTTTTACCCACTCCCGCCGCGTTCATCAATGCACAGAGTGCGATTACCGGCCTGCGTGGCCGGGATCTGTTTTCGACCCTGCGCAGCGTTGCCGCCCATGGCTTGCGCCACCCAGTGCACAGCGCCCGACACGCCTTGAAGCTGGGCGGTCAACTGGGACGCGTGCTGCTGGGCGAAACCCTGCACCCGACCAACCCGCAGGACAATCGCTTTGCCGATCCGGCGTGGAGCCTCAATCCATTTTATCGCCGCAGTTTGCAGGCCTACCTGAGCTGGCAGAAAGAGGTCAAACACTGGATCGACGACAGCAACATGACCCCGGACGATCGCGCCCGGGCGCACTTCGCGTTCGCCTTGCTCAACGACGCCATGGCTCCGTCCAACAGCCTGCTTAATCCGCTGGCGATCAAGGAGATCTTCAACTCCGGCGGCAACAGCCTGGTGCGAGGTATCGGCCACCTGGTCGACGACTTCCTGCACAACGACGGCCTGCCCAGACAAGTCACCAAGCAAGCGTTCGAGGTCGGCAAAACGGTCGCCACCACCACGGGCTCCGTGGTGTTTCGCAATGAGCTGCTGGAGTTGATCCAGTACAAGCCAATGAGCGAAAAGCAGTATTCCAAACCGCTGCTGGTGGTGCCGCCACAGATCAACAAGTACTACATTTTCGACCTGAGCCCACACAACAGCTTCGTCCAGTTCGCCCTGAAGAACGGTTTGCAGACCTTCATGATCAGTTGGCGCAATCCGGATGTACGTCATCGCGAATGGGGGCTGTCGACGTACGTCGAAGCCGTGGAAGAAGCGATGAATGTGTGCCGGGCGATCACCGGTGCTCGTGAGGTCAACCTGATGGGCGCCTGCGCGGGCGGGCTGACCATCGCCGCCCTGCAAGGTCACTTACAAGCCAAGCGGCAACTGCGGCGAGTGTCCAGCGCAACGTACCTGGTGAGCCTGCTCGACAGTCAGATAGACTCGCCTGCGACCCTCTTCGCCGACGAACAGACGCTTGAGGCGGCCAAGCGTCGCTCCTATCAGAAAGGCGTGCTGGATGGCCGCGACATGGCCAAGGTCTTCGCCTGGATGCGCCCCAACGATTTGATCTGGAGCTATTTCGTTAACAACTACCTGTTGGGCAAGGAGCCGCCGGCGTTCGACATCCTTTACTGGAACAACGACAACACACGTTTGCCGGCAGCCTTGCATGGCGACTTGCTGGACTTCTTCAAACACAACCCGATGAGTCATCCGGGTGGCCTGGAAGTGTGCGGCACGCCGATCGACTTGCAGAAAGTCACCGTCGACAGCTTCAGCGTCGCAGGCATCAATGACCACATCACCCCGTGGGATGCGGTGTATCGCTCGACCCTGCTGCTGGGTGGCGAGCGACGCTTCGTGTTGTCCAACAGCGGTCATATACAGAGCATTCTCAACCCACCATCAAACCCGAAAGCCAACTTCGTCGAAAGCACGAAGCTGAGCAGCGACCCACGGGCCTGGTATTACGACGCCAAGCAAGTCAACGGCAGTTGGTGGACACAATGGTTGAGCTGGATTCAAGAACGTTCAGGCGCGCAAAAAGAAACCCACATGGCGCTCGGCAACCAGAACTATCCACCGATGGAAGCGGCACCCGGCACTTATGTGCGCGTGCGCTGACTGACAACGAACCACGGCCGGCGCCGGCCGTGGCATGACTTGACCATTAAGAAGACTGGATGAAAACCCGCGACCGGATTCTCGAATGTGCTTTGCAGTTGTTCAATCAGAAGGGCGAGCCGAACGTCTCCACCATGGAAGTTGCCAACGAAATGGGCATCAGCCCGGGCAACCTCTACTACCACTTCCACGGCAAGGAACCGTTGATACTCGGACTGTTCGAGCGTTTCCAGACCGAACTGGCGCCCCTGCTCGATCCACCGGCCGATGTGGAACTTGCACCGGAAGATTACTGGCTGTTCCTGCACCTGATCGTCGAACGCCTGGCTCACTACCGGTTTCTGTTCCAGGACCTGTCGAACCTCGCCGGGCGCTTGCCGAAACTGGCCAAGGGCATACGCAACCTGCTCAACGCGTTGAAGCGCACGCTGGCTTCGTTGCTCGCACGATTAAAGGCTCAAGGGCAATTGGTCAGCGATACCCAAGCGTTGGGGCAGTTGGTGGAACAGATCACCATGACGCTGCTGTTCTCACTGGACTATCAGCGGATTCTTGATCGCGAGGGTGAGGTGAGGTTGGTGGTTTACCAGATCATGATGCTGGTGGCGCCGCATTTGCTGCCGCCGATCAAGGTGGCGACGGAGCAGTTGGCGCTCCAATACCTCGAAGAGCATTAAGATCTTTTGATCCTTTGAAATGCCAAACAAAAACGCCCGACCTTTGCAGGCCGGGCGTTTTCTTGAGCCCTGAAATCAGGACTGACTGGTTGGCGTCGAAGGAGCTGATGCGACAGTCGGGGTTACAGCAGGGGTCGGTGCAGCAGCGGAGTTCGATGCGCTGACCGGGGCCGGGGTTGCCGGTTTGGCGGCAGCCACTGCTGGTTTTGGTGCAGCCGCTTTCGGAGCTGCCGGCTTTTTCACCACTGGCTTCTTCGCTGCGGCAGGTTTTGCCGCTGGCTTGGCTGCGGGTTTGGCCGCTGCAGTTTTGGCAGCCGGTTTAGCGGCTGGTTTAGCGGCTGGTTTTGCTGCTGCTTTGGCTGCTGCAGGTTTCGCTGCGGCAGTTTTTGCTGCTGGTTTAGCGGCAGCTTTAGCCAGTGGTTTGGCAGCGGATTTCGCCGCAGGTTTGGCCGCCGCGGTTTTCGCCGCAACAGGCGCCACCTTGGCACCGGTGAGTTTTTCGATTTGCTTGGTCAGGGTATCGACCTTGCTGTGCAGTGCCTTGACTTCATTGCGGCTCGGTACACCCAGGCGTGAAATGGCGCTGTTCAGACGCTTGTCGAAAGCCCCTTCCAGCTCATCCCACTTGCCCAGCGCGCGATCTTTCACGCCGCTGATGCGCGACTTGGCCGACGAAGCAGAGTCCTTGGCAGCATCGACTTTCTTGCCGACAGCACTCTTGGTGAGCTTCTCGGCTTTCTCGCCGTCTTTAACCAATGTATCGAAGAGTTTGCTGCCGTCAGTGTCGATCTTCGAGTACACGCCTAAACCAGCCAGCCAGATTTTGCGGGAGTAGTCTTCGACTTTCCCGATCCACGAGCTGCCTTCTTTTTCGGTGTTCTTTTTACCAGCCATCCCGTTCTCCTTAAGATTTACGCGCGACGCGTTCGAGCAATGCCGTCAGCTCATCGAGCTTGGCAGAGAGTGTCTCAACGTCATGTTTAGACGGAATGCCGATACGATTCAAGGTACTTGCGACACGCGAGTCAAAAGCCTTCTCGACCTTGTCGAGTTGAAGTTCGACCTTGCCTTTGAAAGTGCTCACTTCACTTTTGGCTTCATCGATCTCGGCATTGGCCGCTTCAAGTTTCTCGGCAACTACTTTTTTACTTTGCTTTTCAACAGTTTGACCAGCCTTGATCAACTCTTGAAAGTACTCGCTACCCTCTTGGCCGACCTTGGTGTAGGCACCCAGGCCTGCCAGCCAGATCTTGCGGGCATAAGATTTAACGTCGCCCAGAGCAGTCGTCGAAGCGTCGATTTTTTTCTTCAAAATAACTTTGGCCATGGTGCACCTCACGCGCAGAAGGTTTGAGGAACTGCCCGCGAAAGAGTCGGGCTCAGGCACAAAGTAGTGAGAATAATTAGAAACGGCACCCTAACAACTGACATAAAACCTTGGTCACACCACAAAACAAATGTGGGAGCAGGCTTGCTCGCGAAGGCGTCGTTTCAGTCAACATTTTAGTCAACTGACACACCGCCTTCGCGAGCAAGTCGAATCGTCGCACCGCCGCTCCCACATTGATCGCATTCCAAAACAAGACCGAGTTAAGCCAACGCTTTATCGAGGGCCTTTTCGATTTCCGATTTGATCGTGCCGCTCATGGCCGACATCAACAGGCCAAGTTCGACATCGACCTTGATCGAATTCTCGCCCACATACACCGCGCCTTTCACACCGGAACGCTTGAGGTTCAGAGTGTCGCCGGACCATTGCGGCTCCAGGCCATATTGATCGGACAGTTTCTGCGCCAACTGGTCGGCCTTCTCGCGGGCCGCTTCCTTACCCAGGCCGTGGGAACGCTCAACACTAATACGGGCCATCGAATGACTCCTGCTTTATGAATACTTTCCTGAAGCATCTTGACCGCTGCTGCGGCAAAACGTCCCGGCGATTGCCTATCTTACCTTCAGCCTTGCCAAGACAAAGCAGGCCACCGGGATTAGAATGTCCCGCATTCTCTTTTGGTGACAGCGATATGACTGATCAGCGCAAAGGCAGCGATGCCGAACCCACCACTCACTTCGGCTTCAAAAACGTTCCGGAAAGCCAGAAAGCGGAAAAAGTCGCTGAAGTTTTCCACTCGGTAGCCGCCAAGTACGACTTGATGAACGACCTCCTGTCGGGCGGCATGCACCGTCTGTGGAAGCGTTTCGCGATCGAGCTGTCGGGCGTTCGCACCGGTAACCGCGTGCTGGACATCGCCGGCGGTACCGGCGACCTGACCAAGAAGTTCTCACACCTCGTTGGTCCGACCGGCCAGGTCGTGTTGGCCGACATCAACGAGTCCATGCTCAAGGTCGGTCGTGACCGCCTGCTGGATCTGGGTGTGGCCGGCAACGTCGAATTCGTTCAGGCCGACGCTGAAAAGCTGCCGTTCCCGGACAACCATTTCGACTGCGTGACCATCGCTTTCGGCCTGCGCAACGTCACGCACAAAGAAGACGCCCTGCGCTCGATGCTGCGCGTACTGAAACCGGGCGGCCGTTTGCTGGTGCTGGAGTTCTCCAAGCCGACCAATGCGCTGATGTCCAAAGCCTACGACGCCTACTCGTTCGCCTTCATGCCGCTGATGGGCAAGCTGATCACCAACGACTCGGAAAGCTATCGCTACCTGGCCGAATCGATCCGCATGCACCCGAATCAGGAAACCCTGAAGTCGATGATGGTCGAGGCCGGTTTCGACCGCGTGACCTACCACAACATGACCGCAGGCATTGTCGCCCTGCACCGTGGCATCAAACCCTGATGTTGCTGGCCGGCCTGCTCGCCAGCGTTGAACTCGGTCTGAACCGGGTGCTGCGTCTCGACAGCACGGCGTTGCCGCGGCTGGCGCATTTGAGCGGCCGGGTGATTGCCGTCGACTGCCGCAGCCCGGCGCTGCAAGTGTTCATCCTGCCCAGCGACGAAGGCTTGATGCTGGCTTCCCACTGGGAAACCGGCGCCGACTGTACCTTGCGCGCACCAGCCTCCAGCCTGCTGAAACTGGCCATGAGCAAGGACAAGACTTCGGTCCTGCATGCTCCCGAAGTCGAACTCGACGGCGACAGCGGCGTGCTGCTGGAACTGGCGGCGATCCTTCAGGACCTTGAGCTGGACTGGGAGTACGAACTCTCGCGCTGGCTGGGACCTGTCGCCACGCAACTGCTCGGCGGTCACCTGCGCAGTCGCGCGCGCTGGTATCAGCAAGGGTTCGCCAGCCTGAACCAGAACCTTGGCGAGTACCTGGCCGAAGAATCACGCACCCTCGTCGGTCAGCGCGAAGCCGAAGCCCGTTTCAGTGAACTGGACCAGATCAAACTCGATCTGGAACGTCTCGAGGCGCGATTCGAGCGCCTTTCCCGATCCCTCGACCCAAGCGATAACGCATGAAGCTGCTTGCCGTCCGCCGTTTGTTGCGCATCCAGCGCGTTGTGATTCGCTACCGCCTCGATGACCTGTTGTTCGCCCTGCCACTGCCATGGTTTCTGCTGGCGCTGCGCTACGCCTTGCCGTGGCGCTGGTTCCCGCGCAAGACGCTGGACCTGAGCCGCGGCGCGCGATTGCGTCTGGCGTTGCAGGACCTGGGACCGATTTTCATCAAGTTCGGGCAAATCCTGTCCACCCGCCGCGACTTGCTGCCGGAAGACATCGCCGATGAGCTGATGAAGCTGCAGGACCGCGTGCCCCCGTTCGACTCGCAAGTGTCGGTCAATCTGATCGAAGAACAGCTCGGCAAAAAGATCAGTGAAGTCTTCAGCCGCTTCGACGTCGAACCGCTGGCCTCGGCCTCGGTGGCGCAAGTGCATGCCGCGCAGCTGAAAACCGGCGAAGAAGTGGTGGTCAAGGTCATCCGCCCGGGGCTCAAGCCGATCATCGCGCAGGATCTGGCGTGGCTGTTCATCCTCGCCCGCGCCGCCGAAAAGCTCTCGGCCGATGCGCGCCTGCTGCACCCGGTGGACGTGGTCCAGGACTACGAAAAAACCATCTACGACGAACTCGACCTGCTGCGTGAGGCGGCCAACGCCAGCCAGTTGCGGCGTAACTTCGACGGCTCGGAGCTGCTCTACGTGCCGCAAGTCTATTGGGACTGGTGCCGGCCGAAAGTGCTGGTGATGGAGCGCATCTACGGCATTCAGGTCACTGACCTCACGACCCTCGCCGACCAGCGCACCGACATGAAAATGCTCGCCGAACGCGGCGTGGAGATCTTCTTCACCCAAGTGTTCCGCGACAGCTTCTTCCACGCCGACATGCACCCCGGCAACATCTTCGTCAGCACCGTGCAGCCATGGAGCCCGCAGTACATTGCGATCGACTGCGGCATCGTCGGCAGCCTGACCCCGGAAGACCAGGACTACCTGGCGCGCAACCTGTTCGCGTTCTTCAAGCGGGATTACCGTCGTGTCGCGCAGCTGCACATCGATTCGGGCTGGGTACCGGCGGAAACCAAACTCAACGAATTCGAGGCGGCGATCCGCACCGTGTGCGAGCCGATCTTCGAAAAACCGTTAAAAGATATTTCCTTCGGCCAGGTGCTGATGCGCCTGTTCCAGACCGCCCGGCGCTTCAACATGGAAGTGCAGCCGCAGCTCGTTTTGCTGCAAAAAACCCTGCTGAACATCGAAGGCCTGGGCCGCCAGTTGTACCCGGACCTCGATTTGTGGAACACCGCCCAGCCATTCCTCGAACGCTGGATGCGTGAGCGCGTGAGCCCCAAAGCCTTGATCGGCAACGTGCAGAGCCAGTTCGAACAGCTGCCGCACCTGGCCAACATGGCCCGCGACCTGCTCGAACGCATGTCCCAGCCCCACGCCTACGACCCGCCGCCACCGTGGCACCGTCGCAAGGACGATTGGCTGCTGCGACTGCTCGGCTGTGCGCACCTGGCCGGCGGCACCATACTCGCTGCCGGTGGGCCGCTGAACGAACTGGGTCATTGGCCGGCCGGGATCATGGTGGCCGTCGGCTTGTATCTGGTCGTTCGCCGATAGCCAGAGCCCCCGCACGCTGGCACACTGTTTCAACGCCTGCCCGACTAATGAAGTGTCGGGCCCGCTGTCGGAGTCGAAGATGAAAAACTGGCTGGACGAGATCAAGTGGGACGCAGATGGCCTGGTGCCGGCGATTGCCCAGGATCACAAGACCGGGCGCGTCCTGATGATGGCCTGGATGAACCGTGAAGCGCTGGAACTGACCGCTGCCGAGAACCGCGCCATTTACTGGTCACGTTCCCGTGGCAAGCTGTGGCGCAAGGGCGAAGAGTCCGGCCACGTGCAAACCCTGCATGAGATGCGCCTGGACTGTGACGCCGACGTGATCATCCTGATGGTCGAGCAGATCGGCGACATCGCTTGCCATACCGGTCGTCAGAGCTGCTTCTACCGCGTCTTCGAGAACGGCGACTGGAAAACCGTCGACCCGGTGCTCAAGGACCCGCACGCCATCTATTCCGCAGGACACACACATGAGTGACACTCTGACCCGTCTGGCCCAAGTGCTGGAAGAGCGCAAAGGCGCCGCCGCCGACAGCTCGTATGTCGCCAGCCTGTACCACAAGGGCTTGAACAAGATTCTGGAAAAAGTCGGCGAAGAGTCGGTCGAAACCATCATTGCCGCCAAGGATGCCGCCATCAGCGGTGACTGCAGCGATGTGATCTACGAAACCGCCGATTTGTGGTTCCACAGCATGGTCATGCTCGCCCAACTGGGGCAGCATCCACAGGCTGTACTCGATGAACTGGACCGTCGTTTCGGTCTGTCCGGACACGCCGAGAAAGCCTCGCGCCCGTCCGCCTGAACAACTATTAGAGAGGAGCAGCGACATGGGCATTTTTGACTGGAAACACTGGATCGTCATCCTGGTTGTTGTCGTATTGGTGTTCGGCACCAAGAAACTGAAAAACCTCGGCACTGACGTCGGTGAGTCGATCAAGGGCTTCAAAAAAGCCATGAACGACGACGAGAAACCGGCCGACCCGGCAGCGACCTCGGTTCCGCCTGTTCAGCCACAGACCACGCAGTCCGTGAACCAGCCGCACACCATCGACGTGCAGGCGCAAAAAGTCGAAGAGCCGATCCGCAAAGACGTGTGAGCACTGACTAATGTTTGGTATCAGCTTCTCTGAACTGCTGCTCGTCGGCCTCGTAGCCTTGCTGGTGCTGGGGCCCGAGCGTCTGCCGGGTGCTGCGCGCACCGCCGGCCTGTGGGTCGGCCGTCTGAAGCGCAGCTTCAACGCGATCAAACAGGAAGTTGAACGTGAAATCGGTGCCGACGAGATTCGTCGGCAGCTGCACAACGAGCACATTCTGTCGCTGGAGCAGGAGGCGCGGAAGATTTTCACGCCGACTCAGCAAGAGGCCACACCGGTTCAGCCGGTTGAGCCTGTGGCGGAGCAGACGATTCATGCTCCGACTGCAGACGCCACACCTGCCCCGGCACCGACGGAAACGGTGAAAGCTGTTGAACCGGCGCCGGTTGTCGCGACCGTAGAACCTGTTGCTCCTGCCGCCGCGCCGACAACGCCGGCTCCTCACGACACCACTTTGCCGCCGCGAGTCTCATGAGCGATCTCCCCGAAAATGACCAGCACATGCCGCTGGTTTCGCACCTCACCGAGTTGCGTACCCGCCTGCTGCGTTGTGTAGCGGCGATCTTTATCATCTTCGCCGGGTTGTTTGCCTTCACCCAGCAGATCTACACCTTCGTCTCCACGCCGCTGCGTCAGTACCTGCCCGTGGGCGCGACGATGATCGCCACCGATGTGTCGTCGCCGTTCCTGACGCCACTGAAGCTGACCATGATGGTGTCGCTGTTCCTGGCGATCCCGGTGATCCTGCATCAGATCTGGGGCTTCATTGCGCCAGGCCTGTACAAGCATGAGAAGCGCATTGCGGTGCCGCTGCTGGTGTCGAGCATCCTGCTGTTCTATACCGGCATGGCATTCGCCTATTACCTGGTATTCCCGCTGATCTTCAAATTCTTCGCCGCCGCCACCCCGGCCGGCGTGGAGATGATGACCGACATCAGCAGCTACCTCGACTTCGTCATGACGCTGTTCTTCGCCTTCGGCGTAGCGTTCGAGATCCCTGTGGCCGTGGTGCTGCTGGTATGGATCGGCGTGGTCAACGTCGCTTACCTGAAGAAAATCCGCCCGTACGTAGTCATCGGTTGCTTCGTGGTCGGCATGATCCTGACGCCACCGGACATCTTCTCGCAGACACTGTTGGCCGTACCGATGTGGCTGCTGTTTGAAATCGGCATCCTGTTCGGCGGCCTGATCAGCAAGCGCGGCGAGCACCCGGACGACCAGCCGGCCGACGATCACAACGACCAGCCGCCAGCGACTCAACCGTGAACCTGCTGCTTCTCGAAGAGGCCGACTTCATTGCGGCCGACCGGGCGATCCTGCGCGATCGCCGGTTGACGCACATGCAGGAAGTCCACCGCTCCGTTGTCGGCGACAGCCTGCGGGTCGGGCGCATCGGCGGGTTGATGGGGTCGGCCGAACTGCTGCGCCTGGACGCCGATGAAGCCGAATTGCGCGTCACCCTCGACCAGCCACCACCGGCCAAGCTGCCGCTGACCCTGGTGTTGGCCCTGCCACGACCGAAAATGCTCCGTAGAGTGTTTCAGACCGTGGCGGCCATGGGTGTGCCACGGATCATTCTGGTGAACAGCTATCGCGTCGAGAAGAGCTTCTGGCAAACGCCGTTCCTGGAGCCCGAGGCGATTCGCGAGCAGTTGATCCTCGGCCTCGAACAGGCCCGGGACAGCGTGCTGCCGGAAGTCGTCATCGAGAAGCGCTTCAAGCCGTTCGTCGAGGACCGTCTGCCGGCGATCACCGAGGGTACCCTCGGCCTGGTCGGCCACCCCGGCAACTACCCGCCCTGCCCTCGTGGCCTGGACGAACCGGTAACCCTGGCCATCGGCCCCGAAGGTGGCTGGATTCCTTACGAAATCGAACTGCTGGGCAAATCCGGCCTGCAACCGGTGCAGCTCGGCGACCGCATCCTGCGGGTCGAAACCGCCGTCACTGCGCTGCTTTCGCGGCTTTTTTAAGTCAAACACCCTACCTGTGGCGAGGGAGCTTGCTCCCGCTCGGCTGCGAAGCAGTCGTAAAACCGGTGAATGCGATCTTGCTGGCAAAAAGCGGTGGCCGCTTCGCGCCCAAGCGGGAGCAAGCTCCCTCGCCACAAGTGTTTACTCCCCTACAGATTCCCGGCTGCCTGCCGATACAGTTCCCATAAAACCAACGAATGGTTCGAGGGAGTTGCAGTATGTACCGATGGCTAGCCGAGAAACTGGGGAACGTCAGCGTCAATCGCAAACTGGGTGTCGGCTTCGGTCTGGTGCTGCTGCTTACCTTGTTGATCACCTTCACCGGCTGGACCGGCCTGAGCGGTGTGATGAGTCGCGGCGATAAGCTGGGGTTTATTGCCAGCCTCAATGACCTGACCAAAGACCTGCGCCTGGCCCGTCTGGATTACGAAATGCGTCGTGGCGAACAAGGCCCCGGTGCGGTCAACGATCTGCTCGGCCAACTCGATACCGGCCTGAAAACCGCGCGCACGCTGATCGAACAACCGGCCGACGTGGCCATGATCGACCAGCAACTGGCCGCCGTCAGTGAGTACAAACAAGCCTTCACGGCCATGACCCAGGCCGGCGCCCACCGCGAAGATGCCCGCGGCAAACTCGGCGCCACCGCCGACAACGCCGTGGCCCGTGTCGCCGAAGTCGAAAAATCCATGCTGCAAGGTGACAGCGTCGCCGATTTCAACAGCGTGATCGACCTGAGCAAACTGATCCAGCAAGCGCGCTTCCAGGTTCGCGGTTATACCTACAGCGGTAAAACCGAGGCCGAGCAACCTGCTCTGGACGCCATCGACAACGCATTGAAAAACCTCGAAGGCCTGCCCTCCAAGCTGCCGGAACAGCACATCACCAATCTGCAGCAGGCCACTGACTCGCTCAAGGCCTATCGCGCCGCCGTCAGCCAGTTCCGTGACTCTCAGGTTGCCAGCGCTGCCGCGCTCAAACGCATGGCCGCGCAAGGCGACATCCTGCTCGATGTCAGCAAAAAACTCACCGTGTCGCAAACCATCGTCCGAGACACCGACGCCGCGCACGCCAAAAACCTGCTGCTGCTGGCCACCGTCCTGGCGCTCGCCTTCGGCATGCTTGCCGCCTGGGCCATCACTCGCCAGATCGTGATTCCCCTGAGCCAGACTCTCAAAGTGGCGGAGCGCGTTGCTGCCGGCGACCTGACCCAAAACCTTATCTCTGAACGTCAGGACGAACTCGGTCAGCTACAGCGCGCCATGCAAAGCATGACCCTGGGCCTGCGCGAGTTGATCGGCGGCATCAGTGACGGCGTCACGCAAATCGCCAGCGCCGCCGAAGAGCTGTCGGCAGTCACCGAGCAGACCAGCGCCGGGGTCAACAGCCAGAAGGTCGAGACCGACCAAGTGGCGACCGCCATGAACGAAATGACCGCCACCGTGCAGGAAGTCGCGCGTAACGCCGAAGAAGCGTCCGAAGCCGCCGTCGCCGCCGACCAGCAGGCCCGCGAAGGTGACAAAGTGGTCGGCGAAGCCATCGCCCAGATCGAGCGCCTGGCCAAGGAAGTCGGCAGCTCCACCGAAGCCATGGGTCATCTCAAACGTGAAAGCGACAAGATCGGCAGCGTACTCGACGTGATCAAATCCGTGGCCCAGCAAACCAACCTGTTGGCGCTCAACGCGGCGATTGAGGCCGCACGTGCCGGTGAGGCCGGACGTGGTTTTGCGGTGGTCGCCGACGAAGTCCGCAGCCTGGCCCAGCGTACCCAGAAGTCCACCGAAGAAATCGAAGAGCTGATCGTCGGCCTGCAAACCGGCACCCAGCAAGTCGCGATCATCATGGACAACAGCCGCAGCCTGACCGACAGCAGCGTCGAACTGACCCGCCGCGCCGGTGGCTCGCTGGAAAGCATTACTCGCACTGTCTCGGCGATTCAGTCGATGAATCAGCAGATCGCCGCCGCAGCAGAACAACAGAGCGCGGTGGCTGAAGAGATCAACCGTAGCGTGCTGAACGTGCGCGACGTGTCCGAACAAACCTCGGCGGCCAGTGAAGAAACCGCGGCCTCCAGCGTTGAACTGGCACGGTTGGGGACGCATCTGCAGATGCTGGTGGGGCGGTTCAAGGTTTAAGGCGATTCAATGACCTCGGTTCGCTTGGGACCGGGGTGATGCTTTCGCGAGCAAGCCCGCTCCCACAGTAGATTTTCGGTGAACACATTTCTTGTGCTCAACCAGACCCACTGTGGGAGCGGGCTTGCTCGCGAAAGCGGTCTGACAAACGCTGAGGTTAGAGAACCTGCCGCAAGAAGGCCTGAGCCCGCGGATCCTTCGGCGCATCGAAGAATTCGGCCGGTGAAGCGTCTTCCAGCAATTTGCCGTGATCGAAGAACAGCACCCGATCCGCCACTTCCCGGGCGAAGCCCATTTCGTGGGTGACGCAAACCATGGTCATACCTTCCACCGCCAGGGTTTTCATCACGTCCAGCACTTCGCCGACCATTTCCGGGTCGAGCGCCGAGGTCGGCTCATCGAACAGCATGACCTTCGGCTCCATCGCCAGTGCCCGGGCGATGGCCACGCGCTGTTGCTGACCGCCGGACAGGCGCGACGGAAACTCGTTGGCCTTCTGCGCAATACCAACCTTTTCCAGTAACGCCAAGGCCTTGGCCTCCCGCTCCTTCTTGCCGCGCTTGCGCACGACTTTCTGGGCCAGGCAGAGGTTTTCCAGCACGGTCATGTGCGGGAACAGGTTGAAATGCTGGAACACCATGCCGACTTCGCGACGATAGGCATTCACGTCGGTTTTCGGGTCGGCCAGTTGCAAGCCGTCGATGCTCACCGAGCCCGAGTCGAACTCTTCCAGGCCGTTGAGGCAGCGCAGGAAAGTCGACTTGCCGGAACCGGACGGGCCGATCACCACCAGCACTTCGCCCTTGGCCACGTGCGTCGAAACGTTATCCACCGCGCGAACCACGTGGCCGCGGGTGTCGAAAACTTTTACCAGATCGCGGACTTCAATCACTTTGCGCGAGCCTCCGCTCAAGCCGGCTGGCGATTTTCGACAGCGGCAGGTTGATCAACAGGTACAGACCGGCCACGCAGAACAGGATTTCGAACGGCGAGAACGAGGTGGTGATGACTTCGCGACCGCTTTTGAGCAGCTCGGTAATCGCAATCACCGACACCAGCGAGGTGTCCTTGACCAGACTGATGAACTGGCCGGCCAGCGGTGGCAGCACCCGTTTGAACGCTTGCGGCAGCACCACGTGACGCATCGACTGACCAGCGCTCAGACCCAGGGAGCGCGCGGCTTCGCTCTGGCCACGGGCGATGGATTGCACGCCGGAACGGATGATTTCTGCCACATAAGCGCCGGTGAACAACGACAGCGCGGCGATCCCGGCGAACTCCCGGGAGAGGTTCATCACGGTGCCGATGAAGAAGTAGAAAATGAAGATTTGCACCAGCAGCGGCGTACCGCGGACCAGCTCGACGTAGATCGTCGAAAGATCGCGCAGGGTCGGGTTGTTCGACAATCGGCACAGGCCCGTGGCGAGGCCGATCAGCAGACCGAGCACACCTGAAACCACGGACAACCATAAGGTGGTCCAGAGCCCCCACATCAGCGGTCCGGCGGCCCAATGGCGGGTCACGCCGATCACGTCGCCTTCGGCCACGTCATCACCTTGGGCGACTTGCAGGCTGTTGTCGTCGACGGTCAGGTGCTGCTCTGTACCGGCATCATTGCGCAGGGTGACTTCCGCCTTGTCGCCCTTGCGCACCAGTTCGCTGACGGTGGAGATATCGGCGGCACGCCGGGATTCTTCGGCGTGGTAGGCGAAGTATTGCGGCACACGGTTCCAGCGCCATTCGTAGGACATCAGCGAGGTGGCGTAATACAACGCGCCGGCCAGGCCGATCAGCAGCAGCACGGTTAACACGTGCCACGGCCATTGGGCTTTTTTCTGTTTCATTGACTTTGAAAATTCCGAGATTTGTATCACCAGGGATGCCGTCTTCGCGAGCAAGCCCGCTCCCACATTTAACCGCGTACTTATCCAGCAACTCGGTCAACTGTGGGAGCGGGCTTGCCCGCGAATGGAGCGACGCGGTCTAGCTGACCGGGCCTTACTCCATGTCCTTGAGCCAAGCGGTGTCTTTGAACCACTTGTCATGGATGCGATCGTAGGTGCCGTCTTCGTGGATCTGGCGCAGGAAGTTATTGATGAAGTTGAGGCTGTCGTAGTCACCCTTCTTCAGACCGAAGGCCAGCGGCTCGTAGGTGAACGGCTTGTCGAGGAACACCAGTTTGCCGGCACCGACCTTGTTCACCGCCACGACGTTGTAAGGCGCGTCGTAGATGAAGGCGTCGGCCTTGCCGTTGACCACGTCGAGCACGGCTTCCTGCTCGTTGTCGTAGCCGTGGTAGTTGGCTTTGGAGATGAGCTTTTTGGCCACCATCTCGCCGGTGGTGCCGAGCTTGGAAGTGATCCGGTAGTCGGTGGTGTTCAGGTCTTTATAGGACTTGATGGTGCCTTCCAGTTCCTTGCGGATCAGCAGGGTCTGGCCCACCACGATGAACGGTTCGCTGAAGTTCAGGCGCAGGTTGCGTTCCTGGGTCAGGGTCATGCCGCTGCCGATCATGTCGAACTTGTCGGTGAGCAGGGCCGGGATGATGCCGTCGTAGCCGGTGGAAACCGTCTCCAGCTTGACGCCCATGGCCTTGGTCATGGCTTTGAGGATGTCGACTTCGAAGCCGATGATCTCGCCGCGCTTATTGGTCATTTCGAACGGCATGTAGGTCGGGTCCATGCCAACTTTCAGCGTGCCGCGCTTGACCGCGTCATCGATGGCACCGGCCTGCGCCGTGTTGACTGCAACCAATGCCGTGACGCCGACCAGCAGCATCGAGAGATACTTCTTCATCATCAAGTCCCCAAAACCATCGCGTTGTGAGGCGCGCAAACTGCGGGTTTCCCTTGGGAAACCGGCAGATACGAACAGAAAGTTGTCCGGGCGCACCAATTCGGGGACGGATGCTAACGCACTCGTTCGTTTGCACAAGGGTTTAAGCAGGATTTGTTGCCTGACGCTGATCAGCGCAAATAAAACCCCGCTTTCGCGGGGTTTTTTGTCAGGCCAACTGAGGCTGCACACTCAGCGGCTTGAGCGGCAACAGCGGCGCATGGGGATCGGCTTTCACCGATTTACGCCACGCCTCCAGCCACTCGGGGTGAGCTTCGTTCCAGATCTGCTCATGCAGACGACCCAGTGCCACCGGATCACTGAGCAGTTGCACGCGCTCATTGTTGTTCAGCCCCTCAGGCCCGACTTTCAGCGCATGACGCACCCGCTCGATCCGCAACCATTCGATCGGCTCGGCCTGACGGTGGCGTGAAGTCGCCAGCGAGCACGCCAAGGCGTTCTGCTGTGGATCGACCACTGCCCGGGTGAAGCCGTCGTTCAGTGCATGCCAACGGTTTTCGTGGGTGTACTGGTCGGTCGCCAGCAACGCCTGTGGCGGATTGTATTCCTCAGGGATCAGGAACAGGCTTTCGTCACGGGACTTGAGGCCCAGGCCAACTCGACTGGAGATCACCGACACCGGAATCGACAGCATCAACGAACCGACGATCGGCACCAGCCACCAGAGGAAGCTCGGGTTCAGCCAGATCACCAGCAGGGCCCAGAAGAAGCCCAGCAAGGTTTGCGGACCGTGGCGTTTGACCGCTTCGCTCCATGGCGTGGAGTCGTCGTCACGTTGCGGCGAGTTCCAGGTCGCGGCCCAACCGAGGAACGCGGCGAGCACGAAGCGGGTGTGGAAAATCATCCGCACCGGCGCCAGCAGCATGGAAAACAGCATCTCCAGCAGCATCGACATCGTCACCTTGAACTTGCCACCGAACTCTTTCGCGCCCTTGGCCCAGATCAGGATGATGCTCAACAACTTCGGCAGGAACAGCAGCACGACGGTGGTCGAGAACAGCGCGATCGCCTTGTCCGGGTGCCATTGTGGCCACAACGGATAGAGCTGACGTGGTTCAAGGAAGTACTGCGGCTCCATCAGCGTGTTGACCGCCAGCAGCGCCGTCGACAGCACAAGGAAGAAGAACCACAACGGCGCCGACAAGTAAGACATCACACCCGTCAGGAACACCGCACGGTGCACCGGGTGCATGCCTTTTACCAGGAACAACCGGAAGTTCATCAGGTTGCCGTGACACCAGCGACGGTCACGCTTGAGTTCGTCCAGCAGGTTCGGCGGCAATTCTTCGTAACTGCCCGGCAAGTCGTAGGCAATCCACACGCCCCAGCCGGCACGGCGCATCAGCGCCGCTTCAACGAAGTCGTGGGACAGAATTGCACCGGCGAACGCGCCTTTACCGGGCAACGGCGCCAGGGCGCAGTGCTCGATGAACGGCTTCATGCGGATGATCGCGTTATGGCCCCAGTAGTGGGATTCGCCCAACTGCCAGAAGTGCAGACCGGCGGTAAACAGCGGACCGTATACGCGGGTGGCGAACTGCTGCATGCGCGCATACAGCGTGTCCATGCCAGACGCGCGCGGCGCGGTCTGGATGATCCCGGCGTCCGGAGTAGCTTCCATCAAGCGCACCAGACTGGTCAGGCAATCACCGCTCATCACGGAGTCCGCGTCGAGCACGACCATGTACTTGTAATCACCGCCCCAACGACGGCAGAAGTCGTCGAGGTTGCCGCTTTTACGCTTGACGCGACGGCGGCGGCGGCGATAGAAGATCTTCCCGAAGCCCTTGGCTTCACGGCAGACGTCCAGCCAGGCTTGTTGCTCGGCGACGCAGATGTCGGCGTCGTTACTGTCGCTGAGGACAAAGAAGTCGAAGCGATCCAGGTTACCCGTGGCCGCAACCGACTCGAAGGTCGCCCGCAAACCGGCAAACACCCGTGGCACGTCTTCGTTGCAGATCGGCATCACCAGTGCGGTGCGCGCGTCCTTGGGGATCGGCTCGTTACCGGCGCTTTTACCGGAAATGCGGTATTTGTCGTGACCGGTGAGCAACTCGAGGAAGCCCATCAACGCGGTCCAGAAACCGGCCGACACCCAGCAGAACAGAATCCCGAACAAGATCAGGATGCTGGTTTGCAGTGCATACGGCAGCACTTGCGTAGCCGTTTGCGACAGCGGTTGATGCAGCACTTCATTCAGGTCGACGAACGACCAGCCCTGGTACGGCATGATGCCTTTCATGTACCAGCCGGCGACGATGGTCTGGCCGAGCATCAGCACCAGCAGAATGTAGCGGCGGATCGAACCGACGGTGCGCCAGCGAGCAGCCGGAAGCACGCGCTCATCCTTCGGCGGGGCCGGCGGATTGGTGCGACCGGTCAGACGACGCCAGCCACGCACCAGAATGTTGGTGCGCCACGGCTCCGGCACGACTTTGGTCCGACGGATCGGCGGGGTTGCCCGCAGGCAAACCCGGCCGCTGGCGTCGAGCACCAGCATTTCAGCGTCTGCCAGTTCTTCGGCAGTGTTCAGCGTCAAACGACGACCCACCGAAGCTTGAGCAGCCTCGGTCGGCGCGTCGAACGTCGAGGACGACAGGCGTTCGTGCAATTCGCTGAAAGACTGGCAGCCCGCGAGTTCCGCGCGCTGCTCGTCGGTCATCGGTAGATGCGCCAGATACTCGGCAAGAGTCTCTGGCTGTACTTGAGAATTACTCATCGGCAGGCAACTGGTAGCTCCAGGTCTCGGTCAGGACTTCTTCAGTCGGTACCGATTCCGGTGTGGCTGGGGCCGCTTCGGCAGCGACTGGCTGCTTGGCGTCTTTGTTGTCCTTGTCCTTGGAAACTGCGGCTGGCTTGGCTTCGACCTGCTTGGCTTCAACCTGCTTGGCCTCAGCTTGCTTGGTCTCCTTGGCTTCCTTGGCCTCCTTGTCTAGCTTCTCCTGCTGCCGAGCGGCAATCTTGTCAGCCTTGGCGACGGAAGAATTGGATGCCGGATACGATGTTTTGGCCAGGTCGGCAGTCACGATGTTCTTGACCAGTGCAGCACGCATCTCGGTAGGCTTGCCCGGATCCTTGATTTTCATCCGTAGCGTCAGGCGCCAGCCCTTGGTTTCAGGGTTGTAACGTACGCTGTTCTCGACCAGCTCGGCATTCTCGCCAACGCTGACCTGGCTACGAATCTCCGTATCTTCCGGCAATGCCGCAAGGGACGGACCTTCGAAGTCCACCAGATAGGCGACGCTGCCGTCCGGCTGACGGATCAGGTTGGACTGTTTCACGTCACCCGTGGAACGCAGGGTCTGTTGAACCCAGGCGCTGTCCGGTGCGTGAAGCGCGGCTTCGTCGATGGTCCAGTGCATGCGATAAGCGACGTCCAGCGGTTGGCCAGGCTCAGGCAGTTTTTCCGGACTCCAGAACGCAACGATATTGTCGTTGGTTTCGTCGGCAGTCGGAATCTCTACCAGATCGACGGAGCCCTTGCCCCAATCGCCTTTTGGTTCGATCCAGGCACTTGGGCGCTTGTCGTAGCGGTCGTCGAGGTCTTCGTAGTGGCTGAAGTCGCGGCCACGTTGCAGCAGACCGAAACCGCGCGGGTTCTCGATCGAGAAGTTGCTCACCGACAAGTGTTTCGGATTGTTCAGTGGGCGCCAGATCCACTCGCCGTTACCGGCATGGATCGACAGACCGCTGGAATCGTGTAGTTCGCGACGGTAGTTCAGCACTTTCGACGGCTGATTGGCGCCGAACAGGAACATGCTGGTCAGCGGCGCAACGCCAAGCTTGGTGACCTTGTCACGCAGGAACATCCTGGCCTTGACGTCGACAACGGTGTCGCTGCCCGGACGCAGGGTCAGGCGATAGGCACCGGTAGCGCGTGGCGAATCCAGCAGGGCGAAGATCACCAGGTGCTTGTCACCCGGTTTCGGCTGTTGAATCCAGAACTCGGTGAAACGCGGGAATTCTTCGCCGGACGGCAACGCGGTATCGATGGCCATGCCGCGAGCGGACAAGCCATAGGTGTGACCCTTGCCGACAACGCGGAAGTAACTCGCGCCGAGCATGGTCATGATTTCGTCTTGCTTGTCCGCCTTGTTGATCGGGTACAGCACACGGAAACCGGCATAACCCAGTTGTTCGGTGGCTTTAGGATCGAACTTCACGTCGCCGAAATCGAAACGACTTGGGTCGTATTTGATCTCTTCGACGGTGTTAGCTGTGATTTCGTTGATTTTCACCGGCGTATCGAAATGCATACCCTGGTGATAGAACGACAGCTTGAACGGGGTTTTCTGATCGGCCCACTCGGCTTTTTCGGTCAGGAAACGAATTTTTTGATAGTCCGCGAATTTCATCTCGCGGAACTCGTTCGGCAGGTTACTGCGCGGAGCTTCGTACTTCTGCCCGGCCAGCTCTTTTGCCTTGACCGATACATCATCCAGATTGAATGCCCAAAGCTGACCGGCGCTGAGCAGGCAGAGCAGTGCAGAGCCCGCTACCAGAGCACTTCGTAACCGTTTGGCAGACAATTTTGGTGCATTACAGGGACTAACAATCACGAGCAACCCTCGCCGAAAACAGATCAAAAAACCAACGGCCAGTTGAAGGGCCTATGAGGTGTGCGGCATGAAAAAACCGACCCTACAGACCACTCTTGCCAAGTTGGCGAGCATTATTCCGACTCCTATGGGGCTAAATGATTCCCCAAGAGGTCCAGGACAAGTCTCTACCTAAGTCAAAATGGACCAACGAACGCTGATCCCCGTAGCGCGCGATTATCTAGTAGGCCGCGTTACAACGCATCAGGGGTAACAAAGTATTTATCGCGAAAAACGCCTGTTTTCAGTCGAAAAGCCCTTAAAAACATGTTTCAAGGGCTTTCAGGTCTGTAACAGGAAGGTTACCGGGCCGTCGTTGACCAGGTGCACCTGCATATCCGCGCCGAATCTACCTGATGCCACAGTGCCATGCACCTGTTTCGCTTTACCTAATAGATAGTCGAAAAGCTCCTCACCCAGGGCCGGAGGGGCAGCGGTCGAAAAACTCGGACGCAACCCGCTCTTGGTATCGGCGGCCAGGGTGAACTGTGAGACCAGCAGCAACCCACCGCCTACATCCGCCAGAGACAGATTCATCTTGCCCTCGGCATCACTGAACACACGATAGTTAAGCAGTTTCTGCAGAAGTTTGTCGGCGCTGGCCCGAGTATCCTCGGGCTCGACCGCCACCAGCACCAGCAATCCCTGATCGACGGCGCCAACCACCTCCCCCGCTACCTCGACTCGTGCGCCACGCACGCGTTGCAGCAGGCCCTTCATGCTTCTTCAGGGGCCAGATCGAGCAGTCGATGGGCCATCTGATTGGCGGCACGAACCAGTGCGTCAGTAATGCCAGGTTCGGAGGCGGCATGGCCGGCGTCACGGATCACCTGCAATTCACTGTTCGGCCAGTTCTGATGCAGTTCCCAGGCGTTGTCCAGCGGGCAGATCACGTCGTAGCGGCCATGGACGATCACGCCAGGCAAATGGGCGATCTTGCCCATGTCGCGGATCAGCTGGTTGGGCTCAAGGAACGCATTGTTGGTGAAGTAGTGACATTCGATGCGGGCGATGGACAGCGCGCGCTGCGGCTCGGAGAAACGATCGACCACCATCGGGTTCGGGCGCAGGGTGGCGGTCCGGCCTTCCCAGGTGGACCAGGCCTTGGCCGCGTGCATCTGGGCAATCTGATCATTGCCGACCAAGCGTTTGTGGAAAGCCGAGAGCAAGTCTTCGCGCTCGTCCAGCGGGATCGGCGCGATGTAGTCCTGCCAGTAATCGGGAAACAGGCGACTGGCGCCACACTGGTAGAACCACTCGATTTCCTGCGGACGGCAGAGAAAAATCCCGCGCAGAATCAGACCGTGCACGCGCTCCGGGTGGGTTTGCGCGTAGGCCAGCGCCAGGGTCGAGCCCCACGAACCGCCAAACAGCACCCATTTATCGATGCCAAGGTGCTGGCGAATCCGCTCAAGGTCGGCGACCAGATCCCAGGTGGTATTGTTTTCCAGGCTGGCGTGGGGCGTGGAACGACCGCAACCGCGCTGGTCGAAGGTCACAATGCGATACAGGTTTGGATCGAAATACCGACGGCTCTGGGCATCACACCCGGCGCCGGGGCCGCCGTGGATGAATACAACCGGCAAACCTTCCGGTGAACCGCTTTCGTCGACATACAGCGTGTGGGTTTCATCGACGGCCAGATCGTGCCGGGCGTGGGGTTTGATCTGCGGGTACAAAGTCTGCATTGCGCGCTCCGTAAGGGGTCGAGGTCATCCCTGGGGGGACTTCTATTATTCTGCCGTCCGGCATCATAAACCCGAATTACGCCAATGAGCATGCCTTGCAGAGTCAGAGTTTTTCAGCCGGTTTTTTCAGACAAATAGCCGAGCAGCGTTTCATAGAGCGCGTCGACCTCGGCGACCTGCCCCCGAGCCCGCAGACAGCCGTGAACCAACCCCTCCCCGTAATAAAGCGTCGCTGCCACGCCTGCTGCGTTCAATCGCTCGGCGTACAGCACGCCGTCATCGCGCAACGGATCGAATTGCGCCACGGCGATCAAGGCCGGCGGCAACCCACTGAAGTCCTCGGCGAGCAACGGCATCGCGTAGGCACCTGGCTGTCCAGTGCCGCGCAAGTACAGGGCGTGATAACAGTCCAGATCGCTGCTGCTGAGCAAGGGGGCGTCGAGGCATTCACTGCGCGACGGCAATCGGTGATCACCGCCCAGCCCCGGATAAATCAGCACCTGCGCCGCCGGCAATGGCTCGCCCGCATCGCGCAACGCCAGACACAACGCAGCCGCAAGGTTGCCACCGGCGCTGTCCCCGGCCACCAGCGTTCGCTCGGGATCGAGCCGGAATGGCCCGGCCCGTAGCGCGCGCCAGACACCCAGACAATCCTCGAACGCCGCCGGAAACGGATGCTCCGGCGCCAACCGATAATCGACCGCGATCACCAGCACACCGAGCGTCGATGCCAGTTCGGCGCAGATGAAGTCGTGGGAATCCAGGTCCCCTACCACCCAGCCGCCGCCGTGCAGATACACGATGCACGGGCAACCGCCGGTCGGTGGCGAAACCGACGGCTGATAAGACCGCACCGGCACGCCGGCCAATTCGAAATCCACCACATAAAGACCGGCGGGACTTGACGGGGTGAACGCTCGGCACATCCCGCTGTAGGCTTGGCGCAAACCGGCGAGGCTGCTATCGGTGCTGTTGAAGCTGACGGTTTTCTCGACGAAAGCCGTCATTTGCTCGGATAACGGATAGGAACTCATCAAAGTTTCAAACTGGCCTGAACGGTCGCCACGCCATCCTTGCCATCAAAACTGCTGACACCGGCGAGCCAGCGCTGCAGATCCTCGGGATGATCACGCAGCCATTGTCTGGCAACGTCCTGAGGGGTCTTGCGTTCCATGATCGGCACCATCAACTGGCTTTCCTGGGCAGCGCTGAAGGTCAGGTTTTCCAGCAGGCGATTTACATTCGGGCAGCGCTGGGCGTAATCCGGGGCGGTCACGGTGGAGACGGTGGCGGCGCCCTCGTTCGGGCCGTAAACGTCTTCGCTGCCGGTCAGGTAGGCTATTTTCATGTTGATGTTCATCGGGTGCGGGGTCCAGCCGACGAACACCACGAGTTCCTTGCGATTCACCGCCCGTTGAACAGCGGCAAGCATGCCGGCCTCACCCGACTCGATCAGCTTGAAATCCTTCAAGCCAAATTGATTGGTCTCGATCATGGTTTTGATGGTGGTGTTGGCGCCACTGCCCGGCTCGATGCCGTAGATCTTGCCGCCGAGTTGATCCTTGAATTTGGCGATATCGGCGAAGGTTTTCAGGCCCGCTTCGGCGACGTACTCCGGTACGGCGAGCGTAGCCTGGGCGTCGGCCAGGCTCGGCTTGTCCAAGACTTTCACTTGATTGGCAGCCAGGAACGGCGCGATGTTTTTGTCCATCGCCGGTTTCCAGTAACCGAGGTAGATGTCCAGACGCTTGTCGCGGATACCGGCAAAGATGATTTGCTGCACGGCGCTGGTTTGCTTGCTTTCGTAGCCGAGGCCGTTGAGCAGCACATCGGCCATGCCACTGGTGGCGATCACGTCGGTCCAGTTGACCACGCCCATGCGCACGGCCTTGCAGGAAGCGTCGTCACTGGCCAGGACGCTGGTGCTCAGCAGAGCAGTGCCGCAGAGGATTGAGAGACAGCGGATAAACGGTCTTTTCATTGGGGAGGTTCTCGTGCGGCAGCGGATTATTGTGGGCCCGGTGTCTTCATGCACCGTGCCCAGAACATTACGCAGCGTCGAGAGGGTAAAAGCGAACTGTGGCGACCGTGTTTTGCACGGTGGCGACCGTTCCAGTCCGGTATCGAGGCGAGTGATGACCTGTGGCGAGGGAGCTTGCTCCCGTTGGGCTGCAAAGCAGCCCTGAAAACAGACACCTTGTGGTGTCAGACGGACCGGTTTGCAGACTTTGCGACTGCTGCGCAGCCGAGCGGGAGCAAGCTCCCTCGCCACAGGGTATTGTGCTGAGCGTTAGCGCTTGTAGTGTTCCTGCCCCCAAGCCAGCAGCCCTTGCAACAACTCCTTGAGTACCACCTGCGTCGGCGCCGCCAGGTCCGGACGATAGCGGAACGGCTCGAACTCTTCCATGTACGTGCACTGGCCCAACTCCAGTTGCACGGCATGGATGTTCTCAGCCGGATTGCCGTAATGCCGGGTGATGTGGCCGCCCTTGAAGCGACCGTTCAGCACATGGCTGTAATCGTCGTGGCGTGCGCAGATCGCTTCCAGTTGAGCGGCCAATTGTGGATCGCAACTGGCGCCGTTGAAGGTGCCTAGGTTGAAGTCCGGCAGTTTGCCGTCGAACAAGTGCGGGATGATCGAGCGGATCGAGTGCGCATCGAACAGCAATGCGTAGCCGAACTCGGCTTTCAGTCGCGCCAGCTCGTTCTGCAACGTGCTGTGGTACGGCGTCCAGATCTGCTCCAGGTAAGTCGCGCGTTCCGCCGCTGACGGCTCATGCCCTTCGCGGAACAACGGAATGCCGTCGAACAGCGTCGCCGGGTACAGACCGGTGGTCGCACCGGCATACAAAGGCTTGTCGTCAGACGGTCGGTTCAAGTCGATGACAAAACGCGAATACTCGGCGGCCAAGGTGCTGGCGCCCAGCTCGGCAGCAAATTCGTAAAGCTGCGGAATGTGCCAATCAGTGTCCGGCAGGCTTTTCGCGTCGGGGATCAACCCGGCTTCGACCGTCGGGGTCAGGCGCAGGCCGGCGTGGGGCATGCTGATCAGCAGCGGCACGCGGCCTTGTTTGAAGTTCAGAACCTTATCCACAACTGTTCTCCTAAATGCTCACTTCAACGCCGTGACGCACGACGCGTTTTTCCAGGTCACCGCCCAGCCAGTACGACAGATCGGCCGGACGATCGATTTGCCAGGCGACGAAATCTGCACACTTGCCGACTTCCAGCGAACCGTGGGTTTCAGCCATGCCCAGCGCCGTGGCGGCATGAATCGTTGCACCCGCCAAGGATTCTTCCGGGGTCATGCGGAAACAGGTGCACGCCATGTTCAGCATCAAACGCAACGACAGCGCCGGTGAGGTGCCTGGGTTAAGGTCGCTGGCGATGGCAATTTTCACGCCGTGTTTGCGCAGAGCCTCCATCGGCGGCAACTGGGTTTCCCGCAGGAAGTAAAAGGCGCCGGGCAGCAACACCGCGACGGTGCCGGACTTGGCCATGGCGATGGCGTCGTCTTCGGTCATGAATTCCAGGTGATCGGCCGACAGTGCGTGGTAACGCGCCGCCAGACTCGAACCATGCAACGACGACAATTGTTCGGCGTGCAGCTTCACCGGCAAACCGAGCTTCTGAGCGGTGATGAACACCCGCTCGACCTGCGCCGGCGAAAACGCCAGGTATTCGCAGAACGCGTCCACGGCATCCACCAGCCCTTCGGCGGCCAGGGCCGGCAGCATCTCGGCGCAGATGTGATCGATGTAGTCGTCGGCACGGTCCGCGTATTCCGGCGGCAACGCGTGAGCGGCCAGGCAGGTGCTGCGCACGCTGACCGGCAGTTCGGCGCCGAGGCGGCGGATGACCCGCAGGATCTTGCGTTCGCTGGCCAGGTCCAGGCCGTAGCCGGATTTCATTTCGACCGTGGTCACGCCGTCGCGCATCAGGCTTTTCAGACGCTTGGCGGCGCTGGCGAACAGCTCGTCTTCAGTGGCCGCGCGAGTGGCGCGCACGGTGCTGGCAATGCCACCACCGGCCGCTGCGATTTCTGCATAGCTGACGCCTTGCAGACGCTGTTCGAATTCACCGCTGCGGTTACCGCCGAACACCGTGTGGGTGTGGCAGTCGATCAGGCCCGGCGTCACCCAGGCCCCTTTAAGATCATTGACTGCCGGGTACTCGCCCGACGGCAGTTCAGCGCGTGGGCCGATCCACTCAATGTGCGCTCCTGACGTCACGATGGCCGCATCCTCGATGATCGAGTAGACGCCTTGCGCCATGGTTGCGACGTGGCAGTGTTGCCAGAGAGTTTTCATCCGTGGCCTCCGTTAGGTTATCGATGAGAAAAAGAAGGTTCCCGCTCCACCGGTACTGCCTTCCCTGCCGCCGGTTTCACCCACGTCAGGTAGGCCAGCACCAGCAATACAATCCAGACCACGCCGACGATCAGAGCCGCCTGGGTGTCCGGGAAATAGCCCAGCACGCCAAAGATGAACAGCATGAAGGCAATCGCCGCCATTGGCGCATAGGGCCAGAAAGGCACCGGGAATTTCAGTTGGGCGACCTGCTCGGCACTCATGGAACGACGCATGGCCACTTGGGTGAACAGAATCATCAACCAGACCCATACAGTGGCGAAGGTCGCAATGGACGCGATCAACAGAAACACGTTTTCCGGAATCAGGTAGTTCAGCAGCACGCCCAGCAGCAGCGCGGCACTCATTACCACCACGGTCATCCATGGCACGCCGTTGCGCGACAAGCGGGCGAAGCCCTTTGGCGCGTGCCCTTGCTGGGCCAGACCGTACATCATGCGGCCCGCGCCAAAGATGTCACTGTTGATCGCCGACACCGCCGCCGAGATCACCACGATATTGAGAATGGTCGCCGCCGAGCTGATCCCCAGGTTGTCGAAAATCTGCACAAATGGGCTGCCTTGGCTGCCGATCTGCTGCCATGGAAAGATCGACATCAGTACGAACATCGTCAGCACGTAGAACAGCAGGATACGCAACGGTACGGCATTGATCGCCCTGGGCAGCACGCGCTGCGGGTCTTTGGCTTCACCGGCCGTTACGCCGATGATTTCAATGCCGCCGAACGCAAACATCACCACCGCAAACGAAGCGATCAGGCCGCCCACGCCATTGGGCATGAAGCCGCCATGGCTCCAGAGATTGCTGATGTCGGTCGCCTGAGCGCCGGGCGCCGTGCTGATGCCGAACAGCATGATGCCAAAGCCACCGAGGATCATCGCGACGATGGCCGCCACTTTGAGCAGCGACAGCCAGAACTCCATTTCGCCGAAGACTTTGACGTTGCACAGGTTCAAGCCGCCGACCACCGAAACGATGCCCAGCACCCAGATCCAGCGGGCGACTTCCGGAAACCAGAAGCCCATGTAAATACCGAATGCGGTGACGTCGGCCATGCCGACGATGACCATTTCAAACGCGTAGGTCCAACCGAGGATGAAGCCCGCCATCGGCCCAAGATAAGTGCTGGCGTAGTGGCCGAAAGAACCGGCCACCGGATTGTGCACCGCCATCTCGCCGAGGGCGCGCATGACCATGAACACCGCCGCGCCACCGATCAGGTAAGCGAGCAGGACCGCAGGCCCGGCCATTTGAATGGCCGAGGCAGAACCGTAAAACAGCCCGGTGCCGATTGCCGACCCCAGCGCCATGAAGCGAATATGTCGGGCAGAGAGCCCGCGTTTCAAACCCTTTTCTGGCTGTTGCATTGCTCGTCCTTATTTATTCTTATTCGACGCAAAATCGAATCGCGAGCAAGCTCGCTCCCACATTGGATTGCATGAACCCTGTGGGAGCGAGCTTGCTCGCGATAGGGCCATTACAGGCTAGGCAGCAACTTCGCCGGTACCAGCGCGTTCAGGCAACGGCTCGCCAACAACTCGCTCGCCGCGTTGATGTCCGGTGCAAAGAAGCGATCCTTCTCATAGAAAGGCACTTGCGCACGCAGAATCCCGCGAGCCTCTTCCAGCTTCGAAGAAGTCTTCAGACCATCGCGCAGATCCAGACCTTGGACCGCAGCCAACCATTCCACCGCGAGAACGCCGCGAGTGTTTTCGGCCATTTCCCACAGGCGCTTGCCGGCAGCCGGCGCCATGGAAACGTGATCTTCCTGGTTCGCGGAAGTCGGCAGGCTGTCCACCGAGTGCGGATGGGACAGCGCCTTGTTCTCGCTGGCCAGTGCCGCAGCGGTCACCTGGGCGATCATGAAGCCGGAGTTCACGCCGCCATTGGCCACCAGGAACGGCGGCAGTTGCGACATGTGCTTGTCCATCATCAGCGAGATACGACGCTCGCTCAGGGAACCGATTTCAGCGATGGCCAACGCCATGTTGTCGGCAGCCATGGCGACCGGTTCGGCGTGGAAGTTACCGCCGGAGATCACGTCGCCTTCAGCGGCGAATACCAGCGGGTTGTCCGAAACGGCGTTGGCTTCGATGGCGAGCACTTCGGCGGCCTGACGGAACTGGGTCAGGCAGGCTCCCATGACTTGCGGCTGGCAGCGCAGGGAGTACGGGTCCTGAACCTTTTCGCAGTTCTGGTGCGAGTCGGACACTTCGCTGCGCTCGCCCAGCAGATCGCGGTAAGCAGCAGCGGCATCGATCTGGCCTTTCTGGCCACGAGCGGCGTGGATGCGAGCATCGAATGGCGAGCGCGAGCCCAGCACGGCTTCAACAGTCATACCACCAATGGCCAGGGCGCCAGCAAACAGGTCTTCGCCTTCGAACAAACCACGCAATGCATAAGCGGTCGAAACCTGGGTGCCGTTGAGCAGCGCCAGACCTTCTTTCGCAGCCAGGGTCAGCGGGGTCAGACCGGCCACTTTCAGCGCTTCGGTCGCTTCCATCCACTCGCCTTTGTAGCGCGCCTTGCCTTCGCCCAGCAGCACCAGCGACATGTGGGCCAACGGCGCCAGGTCACCGGATGCACCGACCGAACCTTTCAATGGAATGTGCGGGTAAACCTCGGCATTGATCAGGGCGATCAGTGCGTCGATGACCTTGCGACGAATACCGGAGAAACCACGGCTCAGGCTGTTGACCTTCAGCACCATGACCAAGCGAACCAGTGCATCGCTGATCGGCTCGCCAACACCGGCGGCGTGGGACAGCACCAGCGAGCGCTGCAGGTTTTCCAGGTCTTCGCTGGCGATACGGGTCGACGCCAACAAGCCGAAACCGGTGTTGATGCCATAAGCGGTGCGGTTCTCGGCGAGGATCTGTTCCACGCAGGCAACGCTGACTTCGATCTGGGCCGAGGCACTGTTGTCGAGGGTGATTTTGACCGGTTGCTGATAAACATCACGCAGTTGGGCAAGGCTCAGTTGGCCGGGAATAAGGTTTAAAACAGTCATTTCTATGCTCCTTTTGAGAGATTTATTCTTCATAAATGAAGAGTACTCACCAGACGCTCCGGAGATGTCCGTTGTCCGTCGCGTCTCGCCTTCTGGGGAGCCGCGCCTTGGCACGCTGGTGTTTTGTAAAAATCAGTTCAAGTTTGGTAACGCGCTGTGCAGCAAAACAGGGTCTTTCAAAACGGCGGCGGCACTGGCGATGTCCGGTGCCAGCCAGCGGTCCTGGTCGTAGGCCGGGACTCGCTCGCGCAGCAGACGCCAGGCGGCATCGGTACCGGCGCCGAAGCGTTGCTCTTTCAAGAATTCAAACGCCTGAGACGCCAGCAGGTACTCGATGGCGAGGATCTGCGTGCAGTTTTCCAAGGCGCGATGCAACTTCAGCGCGGCGTTGGTGCCCAGGCTCAGGTGATCTTCCTGCAGGCCCGAGGTGACGTAGTTGTCGAGTACCGCCGGTTGCGCCAACTGACGGTTTTCCGCACACAGCGAAGCAGCGACGTACTGGACGATCATCATCCCGGAGTTAACCCCCGGGTTGGCCACCAGGAATGCCGGCAAACCGCTGACATGCGGGTTGATCAAGCGGTCGAGGCGACGTTCGGCGATGGAGCCGATTTCCGCCATGGCGATGGCCAGTAAATCCGCCGCCAAGGCCACGGATTGACCGTGCGGGTTGGCCTGGGACACCACTCGGAAGTCGTCCGGCGTGCCCAGCAGCATCGGGTTGTCGGTGACCGAGTTGAGTTCGGTTTCGATCTGCTTTTTCGCGTGCTCAAGTTGGTCGCGAGCCGCACCGTGAACCTGCGGGATAGAGCGAATGCTCAGCGCATCCTGAGTGCGAATGCCTTTGCTGCTGGCAATCACTTCACTGCCATCGAGCAACGCGCGCAAGTTGATGCCGACTTGCTGCATGCCTGGATGTGGTTTGAGCGCGATGATCTCGGCATCGAACGCAGCAATTTGACCGCGCTGGGCTTCGAAGCTCATGGCACCGATCACGTCAGCCCATTGCACCAAACGCGTCGCGTCGGCGATTGCCAGGCAGCTGAGGCCGGACATGCACGGCGTGCCGTTGACCAGGCACAGGCCATCTTTGGCGCCCAGTTGAACCGGTTGCAGACCTTCTTCGGCCAGGGCCTGCTGCGCGGAAACGATCTGCCCGCGATAGCTGACATTGCCGACACCCAGCAGCGCGATGCTGATGTGGGCCATGTGGGTCAGGTAACCCACCGAACCCTGGGACGGCACTTGCGGGGTGATGCCGCGATTGAGCAGCGCCAGAAGACCTTCGACGACCCGGCGATGAATGCCGGATTTGCCATGGCTGTAGTTGCGAATAGCGGCGCAGATGATTGCGCGGGTCTGTTCGTCGGCCAGTGGCGCGCCGACGCCACAGGCGTGACTGAGCAGGGTGTTGCGCGACAGTTGGCTGAGTTGCTCGTCTTTGAGCGAGACATTGCACAGCGCGCCGAGGCCGGTGTTGACGCCATAGGCGCGCTCGCCGCTGACGACGATGCGCTGGACGATCGCCTGGGCATTTTCGATCCGCGCCCAGACCTGTGGTGACAGCTCAAGCTGTGCGCCATGACGGGCGACGGCGACCACATCCTGCCAACGCAACGGGGCGTCGGCGATAACGATTTTTTCAGCCTGGGACATCTTTGACCTCATACAAAATTCTTGAACGCATGACACCTGTGGCGAGGGAGCTTGCTCCCGCTGGGCTGCGAAGCAGCCCCAAAAAATCTGCGACCGCTTCGCGCTCGAGCGGGAGCAAGCTCCCTCGCCACAAAAGCGGTCTGTCTTAAACCACCGCAGCCCGACGCTGAACGAACCGATCGACATACTCATCCGCTGGCGAATGCAGGATCTCTCTTGGCGTACCCACCTGAATCAGGCGGCCATCCTTGAGGATCGCAATGCGGTTGCCGATGCGCACGGCCTCGTCGAGGTCGTGGGTGATGAAGACGATGGTCTTGTGCAGGGTCTTTTGCAGTTCCAGCAACTGGTCCTGCATCTCGGCGCGAATCAGCGGGTCGAGGGCACTGAAGGCTTCGTCCATCAGGATGATGTCGGTGTCTGCCGCCAGGGCGCGAGCCAGGCCCACACGCTGACGCATGCCGCCCGAGAGCTGATGCGGGTATTTGTTTTCGTAGCCCTTGAGGCCCACGGTGTTGATCCAGTGCAGCGCGCGCTCGGAGCACATTTGCTTGGTCTCGCCACGCACTTTCAAGCCGTAGGCGACGTTATCCACCACGGTCTTGTGCGGCAGCAGGCCAAAGCTCTGGAACACCATGCTGATCTTGTGCCGGCGAAATTCGCGCAGGGCTTCCATGTCGTATTGCAGGATGTCCACGCCGTCCACCAGGATCGCGCCGCTGGTCGGGTCGATCAGGCGATTGAAGTGGCGCACCAAGGTGGACTTGCCGGAACCCGACAGGCCCATGATCACGAAGATCTCGCCGGTGCCGATGCTCAGGGACAAGTCGTTCACGCCGACCACGCAGCCGGTTTCGGACAGCACCTGATCCTTGGTTTTGCCCTGGCCGATCATGGCCAGCGCATCCTTGGAACGGTTGCCGAAAATCTTGAAGACGTTTTTGACTTCGATCTTGCTGATGGCTTCGTTGTTCATTTGCTCACCTCATGCCGTGCCCGACCATACGCCTGAGTAATACGGTCGATAACCACTGCCAGAATCACGATCGCCAGACCGGCCTCAAGACCACGTCCGACGTTGAGAGTCTGAATCCCCACCAACACGTCTTCGCCCAAGCCACGGGCACCGATCATCGAGGCAATCACTACCATCGACAGGGCCATCATGGTGGTCTGGTTGATCCCGGCCATGATGCTCGGCAGGGCCAGCGGAAGTTGCACGCCAAACAGTTGCTGCCAACGGTTGGCACCGAAGGCGTTGATCGCTTCCATCACTTCGCCGTCGACCTGGCGAATGCCCAGATCAGTCAGGCGGATCAGCGGTGGTGCGGCGTAGATCACGGTGGCGAAAATCGCCGGGACCTTGCCCAGGCCGAACAGCATCAGTACCGGGATCAGGTACACGAAACTCGGCATGGTCTGCATGATGTCCAGCAGCGGCATCAAGATCGAACGCAGGCGATTGCTGCGTGCCGAAAGAATGCCCAGTGGAATGCCGATCAGCACCGAAATGATCGTCGCCACCATCATCAGCGCCAGGGTTTGCATCAGCTTGTCCCAGAGGCCGACCGCACCCACCAGGAACAACAAGCCGACAATCACGGCCGTGGTCACGACTTTGCGGGTCGCGTGCCAGGCAACGCCCGCGACGATGGCCAGCATCAGCCACCAAGGCGCCGCGCGCAGTAGCCCTTCAAGATTGACGATGGCCCACAGCAGCGTGTCCGAGATTTGCCGGAACACGTCGCCGTAGTTGGTGACCAGCGTATCGACCCAACTGTTGACCCAGTCGGCGATGGAAAAGGTAAAGCTTTCGGGAAACATAAGAGACTCTCAATCAAGGGGTTGCGATCAAGCATCCGACTGCCGCTCAGGGCAGTCGGAGAGGCTCAACCTACAAGGCCGCGTCGATCTTTTTGGCTGCGTCTTCGCTCACCCACGCATGCCAGACTTCAGGATGTTCCTTGAGGAAGATTTTCGCCAGTTTTGGTGACTCGATCCGCTCTTTGGCCATGCGCCCGAGGTTCTGGTTGAGCAGGTCGATTGGCAGGTTGACCTTTTCCAGCACGGCCACCAGTTCCGGAGCTTGCTCGTGGAAAGTCTTGGACAGGCCGACCTTGATGGTCACTTCCTTGTTCACGCCTGGTTTCTCTTCGAGTTTCACCAGGTCAACCTGGCCCATCAGCGGGGTTGGCGACCAGTAGTAGAACAGGATCGGCTCGCCACGCTTGTAGCTCGACAACACCGCGGCATCCAGTGCCGGACCGGTGCCCGGACGGAAGTTGGTGTAGGTGCTTTCCAGGCCGTAGCTTTTCAGCATTTCGCTGTTGTCCAGCTCACAGGTCCAGCCGGCCGGGCAGTTGTAGAAACGGCCCTTGGATGGCTCTTCCTGATCCTTGAACACGGCAGCGTATTTACCCAGATCGGCAATCGCTTTCAGGTCCGGAGCTTTAGGCTCCAGTTTGCGCTTGGCGTCGCCTTCGATCACGTAACGCGGCACGTACCAACCTTCGACAGCACCCACGACAGGCGCGCCGACTCCGACGACCTTGCCGGCCTTCTCGGCCTTGTTCCAGACTTCGCTACGACCAACCCACTCTTCGGCGAAGATTTGAATATCGTTGCTGCTCAGGGCGTTTTCCATGGTGATGGAGTTGCCCGGCAGGCTGTCGGTCTTGCAGTCGTAGCCTTTCTCCAACACGACTTGCAGCACGTCGGTCAGCAGCATGGCGCTTTCCCAGTTCAGGCCGGCAAATTTCACCGGTTTGCCCGACTCGCACCAACCCGCCGCCTGAGTGGCGCCGGCGCTGGCCAGCAGGCCCATGGAAAGCAATGTGGTCAGCAGGGTCTTGTTCGATTTCATTGTAGTGACGCTCCTAATCATGAGTTGGCTTACGGCAGTCAAGAGGCATCCAGCCCTGTCCACGTCCAATCAGGCCTGCGCCGCAGCGCGACCGGCCCCGCTTGTTATAGGTGCTGCATCGCTGTCCTGCTCGACCGGCAGAATCAGGTGATCGGGTACTGCGCTGTGCCATTTTTTCGCGCACACGTAATACAGGCCTGCGGGAACTACCAGACCGATGATCCAGGAAATATCCACATCACCCAGGGCCGCCACCAGCGGACCGGTATAGAACTTGGTGGAGATGAACGGCAACTGCACCAGCACACCGAAGACATAAACGCTGATACCGAGGACGTTCCAACGGCCGTAGCGACCATTCGGATCGGCCAGCGCCGGCACGTCATAGCGCTCGCGGGTGATGCAGTAGTAGTCCACCAGGTTGATAGCGCTCCATGGCGTAAAGAACGCCAGCAAAAACAGGATGAAGGACTTGAACGCACCGAGGAACGAGTGCTGACCGAGCAACGCCATCAGGGTCGCAGCGCCGACGATGACCAGCACGAAGACCAGACGCTGCAAGCGCGTTACTTTCAGATCACCACGAAAACCGCTGATGACGGTCGCAATGCACATGAAGCTGCCGTAGGAGTTCAGCGTGGAGATGGTGACCTTGCCAAACGCGATGCTGAAATACAGCAACGCAGCGGTGGCACCGGTACCGCCCAAACCAACGATGTAGGCCACTTCATGGCCGGCGAATTGGCCGTTGGCCGAAGCGGCGGCAAACACGCCGAGGATCATCGCCACTTGTGCGCCAATCACCGAACCCGCGCCAGCGGCGAAAAAGGTTTTCACCGAAGACGTCTTGCTCGGCAGGTAGCGTGAATAGTCAGCCACGTAAGGACCGAAGGCGATCTGCCAGGACGCCGCGAGCGACACCGCCAGCAGGAAGCTGCTCCAGCTGAAGTGGCGGATTTGCAGGAGTGCACCCACGTCCGTCTGGCTCATCAGGCGGCTGAACAGGTAAACAAAGGCAATCACACCAATGACGCTAGCGACACGGCCGATCCAATGGATCACCCGATAACCGAGCACCGTCACCAGCACAATGACACTGGCGAAGATCAGGATGCCGACGCTGTCGCTGACACCAAACAACTGGCCCAGCGCCTGACCGGAAAGAACGGTTCCCGTTGCGGTGAAGCCGAGGTACATCAAGCAGACCAGCACGATCGGGATGGCCGCGCCATAAACGCCGAACTGTACCCGGCTGGAAATCATCTGCGGCAGGCCAAGTTTTGGCCCTTGCGCCGCATGCAGCGCCATTACGCCACCGCCGAGCAATTGACCGATCAACAGACCGATCAACGACCAGAACACGTCACCGCCCAGCACCACGGCCAGGGCCCCGGTGACAATCGCGGTGATTTGCAGGTTGGCACCCATCCACAGGGTGAACTGGCTCAACAGACGACCGTGTCTTTCCGCTTCCGGGATGTAGTCGATCGAACGTTTCTCGATCAACGGTTTACTGCCTGCACGATCGCTGTTAACAGCCATGATTCAACCTCTGTGGATTGTTATTGGAGATCACTCGGTCCCTGTAGGAGCTGAGCTTGCTCGCGATAGCGGTGTATTTGATGCACCGCGTTATCGTTCATCGCGAGCAAGCTTTGCTCCTACGGGCAAGCATTACTTGCCGGTAATCATCGGCAGGTTCAGCCCTTGTTCCTTGGCGCAGTCGATCGCGATCTGGTAACCCGCATCGGCGTGACGCATGACGCCGGTCGCCGGGTCGTTGTGCAGCACGCGAGCGATACGCTCGGCCGCTTCGTCAGTACCATCGCAGACAATCACCATGCCCGAGTGCTGGGAGAAGCCCATGCCGACGCCGCCGCCGTGGTGCAGGGAAACCCAGGTCGCGCCGCTCGCGGTGTTGAGCAGAGCGTTGAGCAGTGGCCAGTCGGACACGGCATCGGAACCGTCCTGCATCGATTCGGTTTCGCGGTTCGGGCTGGCTACCGAACCGGAGTCCAGGTGGTCGCGACCGATCACGATTGGCGCGGACAATTCACCGCTGCGAACCATTTCGTTGAATGCCAGACCGAGCTTGGCGCGCAGGCCCAGGCCAACCCAGCAGATACGTGCCGGCAGACCCTGGAAGCTGATGCGCTCGCGCGCCATGTCCAGCCAGTTGTGCAGGTGGGCGTCGTCCGGGATCAGTTCTTTGACCTTGGCGTCGGTTTTGTAGATGTCTTCGGCGTTGCCCGACAGTGCAGCCCAACGGAACGGGCCGATACCGCGGCAAAACAGCGGACGGATGTAAGCGGGTACGAAGCCTGGGAAGTCGAATGCGTTCTCGACGCCTTCTTCTTGGGCCATCTGACGGATGTTGTTGCCGTAGTCGAAGGTCGGAATACCCATCTTCTGGAATTCGAGCATCGCTTTAACGTGCACGGCCATGGATTGCTTGGCGGCTTTGACGACAGCGGCTGGCTCGGTCTTGGCGCGAGCACGGTACTCTTCCCAGGTCCAGCCGGCTGGCAGGTAACCGTTCAGCGGGTCGTGGGCGCTGGTCTGGTCGGTGACCATGTCCGGGCGCACGCCGCGCTTGACTAGTTCCGGCAGGATTTCAGCCGCGTTACCCAGCAGGGCGATGGAAATCGCTTTGCCTTCTTTGGTGTATTTGGCGATACGTGCCAGAGCGTCGTCGAGGTCGGTGGCTTGCTCATCGACATAACGGCTGTTCAGGCGGAAATCGATGCTGACCTGCTGGCATTCGATGTTCAGCGAGCAAGCGCCGGCCAAGGTCGCGGCCAGTGGTTGAGCGCCGCCCATGCCGCCGAGGCCTGCGGTCAGGACCCAACGACCTTTCAGGTCATCGTTATAGTGCTGGCGACCGGCTTCGACGAAGGTTTCGTAGGTGCCCTGAACGATGCCCTGGCTGCCGATGTAGATCCAGCTGCCGGCAGTCATCTGGCCGTACATGGCCAGGCCTTTGGCGTCCAGTTCGTTGAAGTGTTCCCAGCTCGCCCAGTGTGGCACCAGGTTGGAGTTGGCGATCAGTACGCGCGGGGCATTGCTGTGGGTCTTGAACACGCCGACCGGCTTGCCGGATTGCACCAGCAGGGTCTCGTCGTCGTTCAGGTTGGTCAGGCTTTCGACGATCTTGTCGTAGCATTCCCAGTTACGTGCCGCACGACCGATACCACCGTAAACCACCAGTTCTTTAGGGTTCTCGGCGACTTCCGGGTCGAGGTTGTTCATCAGCATGCGCAGCGGCGCTTCAGTCAGCCAGCTCTTGGCGGTCAGCTTGTTACCGCGGGCAGCGCGGATTTCAACATCACGAAACTTGGTCATTTTATTGTCAGTCACGAAAGAGACTCCTCAGCGATCAATCCAAACCTGAATCAGTGGACGCTGCGAGGAGTCTCGATCGACTCATACGCATACGTCTTTACTTGTACATACAAGCATATGCAATCAAGCGGCCAACTTGCTGGATGAGTGTTCAAGAAAAGTTTTGAAAGGGCTGGAAAGCGCCTGGATCAAGGGTTCTGGCAAAGATGAAATTTTTCGGGGGGATTTTGCGAGGAGGGTTACAGCTGTTACTTGAGCGTGGTTTTGCGCCACGCTGGGGCATTCGGTAACAAGTTGGTGCGCGCTGGGGAACATTGAAAAGCAAAAAGATCGTCCGAAGGCTCGGGCCGCGTTCGGACGATCTTTTGGGGATTTTGAATCAGCGTGCGATCAGTTCGATCACACAGCACTGGCCATTGCTGGAGACTTCCAGCAGGCCGGCGTTACCGTCAAGTTGCAGGCAATCATGGCGACCGAGTTGTGAGGCGCTGTTACCGACCTTTACTTCAAGCTCGTCGGTGACACTGAACACGAGTACGGTGCCTGCAGAGCTGAAAAACCGCTGCTCGCCGTCCAGCCACTGCAATCGCGCGCTATAACGCTGCGGCGCATAAATCAGGTTGAAGTCGCGGATCGGCCCACCGAGCAATGTGCAGGAGACCTGGCTCTCGCCGCTGAAAGCAAATGGGTCCAGCGGTAACAATGGCTGCGTGTCCTGGCCATCAACCCGCAAGGTCATGCCGTCGCCTTGCAGCACCGTGATCACTCGTTCATAGCCAGCGAATGTCGAAAAACCGCCCGACTCGCCGATGTCGGCAATCGACAGGCGCCAACCGAAACCATCGAGACCAGTGCCCGCATCACGGGTGATTTCTTCAGTGCTGCCGCCGCCGTTTTTCCATGGCATGCGTGGGTAATCTATTGCGCGTAGAACCTTGAACTGACTCATTTATGCTCTCTATTTATTCTCTCTATTTATGAAAACGACCTTCCAGACGATGACGGGAACCGGGGTGGATCAAACGGGCGGCGGTCACTGGCTGACGGCCGGACCAGGTGCGGCGACGAATCAGCAGGCACGGCTCGCCCTTTTCAATCTGTAGCAATTTGCACTCGCTGGCCTCGGCCAGAATCGCCTCGACCACATGTTCGCCTTCAGTCAGCGGCGCGACCTGGTTCAGGTAGGCGTATGGCGTTTGCAGGGTGAAGTCCTGCTTGAGGTAGTCCGGCGCCACCAGTGCGTTGACGAAACGGTCTTCGATTTGCACCGGGATGTCATTTTCGAAATGCACGATCAGCGAGTGAAAGACTTTCTGGCCTTCGCGCATGTCCAGGGCAAGTGCGCGCTCGGAACCGGCAGCCTCTTCTTCGAGGGTGATGACCTTGCAGGTATGGCGATGGCCACGGGAGGCGATTTCGTCGGCGATGTTGTGCACTTCAAACAGCGCGGACTGACTTTTCGGCTCGGCGACGAACGTGCCGACACCCTGCATGCGCACCAGCAGACCGTCGGCGGTCATCTCGCGCAGGGCGCGGTTGATGGTCATGCGACTGAAACCCAGCTGGTTGACCAGCTCGCTTTCCGACGGAACGCGGTAGTGCGGCGGCCAGTTTCCACTGTCGATTTGCTGGGTGATCATCTGTTTGACGCGGGCGTACAAGGGCGCCGGACTGTCGCCCAGATTGGCGCTCAGATTGGCATTCGGCGGCAATGTGGCAGACGGAGTTGGCACGGTTAATCCTTGTTCGTTTAGTAAAGGTTGCTAGCTTGCCGGAGTTTACCGAGCAGGCAAACGTCTGTATATGTATATACAAATAACACACGATGGGGTGCTGAACCATGTCCGCCTTCTTTGCCGAACGCGCGCTGCTGCCTAGTGGATGGGCCAACAATGTACGTCTTGAAGTCAGCGCCGATGGCGTGTTGACCCATATCCAGGCCGATTCCAACGCAGATGGCGCCGAACGGCTAAGCGGTCCGCTGCTGCCGGGTATGCCGAATTTACACTCCCACGCCTTCCAGCGGGCCATGGCCGGGCTGGCGGAAGTGGCGGGGAATCCGAATGACAGTTTCTGGACCTGGCGCGATTTGATGTATCGCCTCGTCGGAAAAATCAGCCCGGATCAACTCGGCGTCATCGCTCGTCAGCTGTACATCGAAATGCTCAAGGCCGGTTATACCTCGGTCGCGGAATTTCATTACGTACACCACGACACCAACGGCCAGCCTTACGCGGACCCGGCCGAACTGGCGCTGCGCATCAGCCAGGCCGCCCGCTCCGCCGGGATTGGCCTGACCCTGCTGCCGGTGCTCTACAGCCATTCCGGTTTCGGCGGCCAGGCCCCGAACGAAGGCCAGCGCCGCTTTATCAACAGCACCGAAAACTACCTCAAGCTTCAATCGCGCTTGCAGCCGATCCTGGCGCAGCAACCGGCGCAGTCGCTGGGTTTGTGTTTCCACTCGTTGCGCGCGGTAACACCGCAGCAAATCAGCGAAGTGCTGGCAGCCAGCGACAAGCAGTGCCCGGTGCACATCCACATCGCCGAACAGCAGAAAGAAGTCGATGACTGCCTGAGCTGGAGCGGCCGCCGTCCACTGCAATGGCTGTACGAGAACACCGAGGTCGATCAACGCTGGTGCCTGGTTCACGCGACCCACGCCAACCCGGAAGAAGTCACGCTGATGGCCAAGAGTCGCGCCATCGCCGGTTTGTGCCTGACCACCGAAGCCAACCTCGGCGACGGAATCTTCCCGGCGGTGGATTTCCTCGCTCAGGGCGGGCGCATGGGCATCGGTTCCGACAGCCATGTGTCATTGAGCGTGGTAGAAGAGTTGCGTTGGCTGGAATATGGCCAGCGTCTGCGCGACCAACGGCGTAATCGTTTGTATGGCGCGGATCAGCCTATGGTTGGCCGCACGCTGTACGACGCGGCGCTGGATGGCGGCGCTCAGGCGATGGGTCAGCCGATTGGTGCGCTGGAAGTTGGCAAACGTGCGGATTGGCTGGTGCTGGATGGCAACGATCCGTACCTGGCGACGGCCAGTGGCGACGGAATTCTCAATCGTTGGTTGTTTGCCGGCGGTGATCGCCAGGTGCGGGATGTGCTGGTCAATGGCCAGTGGGTTGTGCGCGACGGGCGTCATGCAGGGGAAGAAGAAAGTAACCGCGCCTTCACACAAGTCCTGCGCGATCTCCTAGGCTGACGCAAAAAAATGTGGGAGCGGGCTTGCTCGCGAAAGCGGACTGTCAGTCAACATCTCTGTTGAATTTGATGACCCCTTCGCGAGCAAGCCCGCTCCCACATTGGTTATGCGCTAGACGTTAGTTAGAGGTCTTGGCCATCTGCGTGTCGGTCGCGCGCCAGATCAGCCGCGTAGTGTCGTAGCCCTGCTGACGTGCCTTGCTCAACAGTTCTTCACGCACTACGCCATTGACCGTCGGGGTCCGTGACAGCAGCCACAGATACTTGCGGCTCGAATCGCCAACAATGGCGGTCTTGTAGTCATCGCTGACGTACAGCACCCAGTACTCTCCCTTCGCCACACCCGGGATCAGCCGCGAAAACCAGGTATCGAACTCGACCCACAGCTTGTCGGTTTTGCCAGGCTCCTGTGGCCAGGCCACGCCTTTGGCCTCTTCCCATTGCCAGTCTGCCGTCAGGCAGCGATTGAGCACCAACACCTTGCCGTCAGGCTTGAGCGTGTAATGGGCTTCGGATTGCGCGCAATTGCGCTGGAAATACATCGGCAGACGAGCCAACTCGTACCAGGTCCCTTGGTACTTCTTGAGATTGACGCTATTGGCGGTTTTCGGCGCCAACGGATCTACGCCGGAAGTGGCGCAGCCGGCCAATACCAGGCCGGCTAAAAGGACTATCAGTAACCGCTTCATTATTTTTCTCCCGTGGGCGCATCGCCCCGGATTACTTCAGGCCTTGGCCAGAAAACATCAGCACTTTGTCACCGGCGTACTGCACGCTGATAAAGCTGTTCTTGTCGCCCCAAGTGCAACTGGACATGCCCAGTGCGCCCGAGCAATCGGCGGGTTTGCCCAGTAAGGTTTCTACTTCGGCCTTGGGCATGCCTGACGACAGCTTCGAGTAGTTTTCCTGATTAACCTTGCTGCACGCGGCCAACAACACGCAGAACGAAAGCAGGGCGATAGAACGCAGCGACATGGTGTAGCTCCTGGGGCGAAGGGGAATGGCATGGCTGCCAAGCTGAAGCTTAGAAGAGAAAACCCTTGTCTGGTTCCCTGTCCGGCCGGCTATTTATCAGGCCGCTCGTCTGTCTTGTTTCGAAAAATCAGCAACTTTCTTTCGCTATTGAGTATTTCGTCGGTTTTCACAAAATCCGCCTAATCTTTGGCGCCGGTCAGTCGACATAAAAGCAGCGCAACGCCCACGACTGTGGCAAATTGACGCCCCTTTGTTGACCAGCCTCTCCGCGGTAGCTCATTTAATGACCAGAAACATGAAGTTCAGCCACAAGATCTTGTTGGCTGCCGCCCTCGTGGTGGCCGTTGCATTCGCTTGTTTCATCCTCTTCAACGACTATCGCCAGCGGCAAACCCTGCGCAGCAGTACCGAATCCTCGATGCAGGAACTCGGCAGCCTGACCACCAGCAACATCCAGACCTGGCTGGAAAGCCGCATTCAGTTGCTGCAATCGCTGTCTCAGCAGATCGCGGTGGACGGCAGCGCCCAGGCCAACCTCAAGCGCGCCATCGACCTGCCCGCCTACACCAGTAATTTTCAGCTGAGCTACTTCGGTGGCACCGACGGCGTGATGTTCTCGGTCCCGGCCGGCAATCGTGCCGCGGATTACGACCCCCGCGCCCGCGGCTGGTACAAGGCGGCCAACGGCGCGCAACAGACCATCGTCACCGAACCCTACATCGCCGCGTCGTCGGGCAAACTGGTGATCACCGTTGCCACCCCGGTGAAACATCAGAATCAAATGATCGGCGTCGCCGGCGCAGACATCGACTTGTCCAGCGTCAGCGCGATCATCAACTCGCTGAACTTCGGCGGCCACGGCCACGCGTTCATCGTCAGTGCCGACGGCAAGATCCTGATTCACCCGGACAGCAAACTGGTGCTCAAGAGCCTGACCGACGCCTACCCGAACGGCGCGCCGAAAGTCAGCCCGGGCATGAAAGAAGTCGAGATCGACGGCAAGACTCAATTCATCTCCTTTACCCACGTCAACGGTGTGCCCTCGGCAGACTGGTACGTGGCGCTGGTGCTGGATCAGGACACCGCGTTCTCGATGCTCAGCGAATTTCGCACCTCGGCGATCATCGCCATGGTCATTGCCGTGGTGATCATCATCGCGCTGCTGGGCATGCTGATCAGCTTCTTGATGCAGCCGCTACTGACCATGGGCCGCGCCATGCATGACATCGCGGAAGGCGAAGGTGACCTGACCAAACGCCTGACCATCCACGGCCAGGACGAATTTGGTGCGCTGGGCACCTCGTTCAACCGTTTTGTGGAGCGTATTCATACGTCGATTCGCGAGGTGTCCTCGGCCACCGGCCAGGTCAACGAAGTCGCCTTGCGTGTGGTTGCTGCGTCGAATTCGTCGATGTTCAACTCCGACCAGCAAGCCTCGCGCACCAGCAGCGTCGCCGCCGCCATCAACGAGCTGGGCGCCGCCGCCCAGGAAATTGCTCAGAACGCCGCCCTCGCCTCTCAGCATTCGAGCGATGCTCGCGCATTGGCCGAGGACGGTCAGCAAGTCGTCGATAAAACCATCGCGGCGATGCAGCAGCTCTCGGCGAAGATCAGCGATTCGTGCGGCAACATCGAAACGCTCAACAGCAACACCGTGAACATCGGGCAGATTCTGGAAGTGATCACCAGCATCTCCCAGCAGACCAACCTGCTGGCACTCAACGCCGCCATCGAAGCGGCCCGTGCCGGTGAAGCCGGTCGCGGTTTTGCCGTGGTAGCAGACGAGGTGCGTAACCTCGCGCACCGTACTCAGGATTCGGCACAGCAAGTGCAGAAGATGATCGAGGAACTGCAAGTCGGCGCCCGGGAAGCCGTGATCACCATGACCGACAGCCAGCGCCAAAGCGAAAGCAGCGTCGGCATCGCCAACCAGGCGGGCGAACGTCTGGGCAGCGTGACTCAGCGTATCGGTGAGATCGACGGGATGAACCAGTCGGTGGCTACTGCGACGGAAGAGCAGACGGCGGTGGTGGAGTCGATCAACGTCGACATCACCGAGATCAACACGCTGAACCAGGAAGGCGTGGAGAACCTGCAGGCGACGTTGCGCGCGTGTTCAGACCTTGAGCAGCAGGCGGCGCGGCTTAAACAGTTGGTTGGCAGCTTCCGGATCTAAAGCGCTTTTAAAGGCCTCATCGCGAGCAAGCTCGCTCCCACACTTGATTTGTGTCATGCACAAATCTCCTGTGGGAGCGAGCTTGCTCGCGATGACGGCATCAGCCGCGATGAAGATTTAGAACCTTGAACCAGGCCCCGAAAGAAACTCCAACTCCTCAGCCGTAGACTCCCTTCCCAACACCGCATTGCGATGCGGAAACCGTCCAAACCGCGCAATCACTTTCTGATGCCGCTCGGCATAATCCAGGTTATCGGCAAACACCGCCCGATCAGCCTCAGGTTGCTGCGCCACCAGATCGATAAACCGCGAAACCGCCTCGTTCTGCACCGCCAGATTCTCGCAATGCTCAAACACCAGATAGATGAACACCCGCTGAATCGGCCGTAGTTGCCGATCGAAATCCGCAGCAATGCCTTGCGCTACCAGTGCCTGAGCCCTGAGATCGCCTGAAAAGGATTTGGGAGTGTCGCGATAGATCATGCGCGGAAGTTGATCGAGCAGCAGCACCAGGGCCAGCCAACCTTCGGGGCGTTGCGCCCACTCGGTCAATCCGCCGGCCAGTGCCTGCTCGACCCAGTCCCCGAAACGCGTGCGCGCTTCGAGGTCCTGGCTGTCGCGCTTGCCGAACCATAACTTGCCCTTGTCAGCCGATATTTCGTTGGGGAATTCGAGCGTTCCGAACCACCATTCGAGCAACGGCTGCCAGGGCGCGGTCATGGTTTATTCCTTGTGGTAAGCCGTGACGCGTGCGACTTCTTCTTTCGAGCCGAGGAACACCGCGACACGCTGGTGCAAGCCGTCAGGCTTGATGTCGAGAATGCGCTGATGGCCATCGGTGGAAGCGCCGCCAGCCTGTTCAACCAGGAACGACATCGGGTTGGCTTCGTACATCAGACGCAGCTTGCCCGGCTTGGACGGCTCGCGGCTGTCGCGTGGGTACATGAACAAGCCACCACGGGTCAGGATGCGGTGCACGTCCGCGACCATCGCGGCGACCCAGCGCATGTTGTAGTTCTTTTTCAGCGGGCCTTCGTCGCCAGCCAGCAATTCGCTGACGTAGCGTTGTACCGGAGCTTCCCAGTGACGCTGATTGGACGCGTTGATCGCGAATTCCTGAGTGGACTCCGGAATCTTGATGTCTTCATGGGTCAGCACGAAGCTGCCCATTTCGCGGTCCAGGGTGAAGCCTTTTACGCCGTCGCCCAAGGTCAGGATCAACATGGTCTGTGGACCGTAGATCGCGTAACCGGCAGCCACTTGCTCGGTGCCTGGCTGCAGGAAAGCCTTTTCGTTCAAGGGCTCGTTTTGGCTCAGGTATTCGTTCGGGCAACGCAGCACCGAGAAGATAGTACCGACCGGCGCGTTGATATCGATGTTCGACGAGCCGTCCAGTGGGTCGAATACCAGCAAGTACGCGCCTTTCGGGTATTTGCCCGGGATCTGGTAGGCGTTGTCCATTTCTTCGGACGCCATGCCGGCCAGGTGACCGCCCCATTCGTTGGCTTCGAGCAGGATCTCGTTGGAGATCACGTCGAGTTTCTTCTGCACTTCACCTTGGACGTTTTCAGTGCCCATGCTGCCCAGAACACCACCGAGGGCGCCTTTGGACACGGCGTGGTTGATCTCTTTGCAAGCACGCGCCACCACTTCGATCAGGAAACGCAGATCGGCAGGGGTGTTATTGCTACGGGTCTGCTCAATCAAATAGCGACTCAGGGTAACGCGGGACATGGAAGGCTCCGGTGGAATGGGGGGCTAAAAACCCGCGCAGTTTAACGCGAGTCGGGGCGCATTTCCTCCTATCAGACGTGTTACACCCAATAGAGTTCATGCGCCCGGTTGAGCGTAGTTCGAAACCGCCCGGATGTGCACCGGGCGTTGCTGCCAGTTTCAGGGCTTGACCGGCGGCTTGCGCAACAGATTGAACGCCATCGATGCCAGAAACAAAACACTGAGCAGCAGCACCGCCCACAACCCGAATTTCTTCCAGTTGGTGTCCGTCGGCGCAGCCGTTGTCACGGTCGACGCTGGCGTGGCCACCGCCCCGCCGTCCACCGTAGCCTTGCCCAATGTCGCCAACTTTGCAGCGCTGTAATCCGGAATCAACGTCGACAGCGGCAGGTTCGCCGCCTTCACCGTGGCACTTCCCAGCGCGAGCGTATAAGGCCCCGCTCCGCGCGCCAGGAACACCAATTGAATGGAGCGCACGGCGAACCGCACAGTCGGCGCCTCGGCCCCCAGACCGCCGCCGCGCTCGTCCACCGTCAGCTTCAACTGCTGAACGGTTTGCCCCGACAGCTGCAATTCGTTCTGCACCACGTCCTGGCCACTCTGGGTCAGGCGGTAGAGCAAACCGCTGCCCAGCGGCTGCCACGGCAGGCTGCTTTCCCGACGACCGGACAAGGTCACGGGCGCCAAACTGTTGGGCTGGCTCAACTCGACCTGCAAGCGTTCGACATTCAGCCCCATGGGTAATTGCCAAGTGTATTCACCGGCCTTTACGCTGCTGCCAGCCAGCGGTTGCGACCAGACAAGCGGTAGCGGCAGACTGCGGGTCTTGGCGCTTTGCAGTTGCGCCGAGGTCAACGTCGGTGCCGATTGCGGCGTGTTCCACAGCAAGCGCAGATAACGGGCCGACTGGCCCGGCAAGGCGACTTCATGTTGCTCGACCCGCTCGTCGGCAAACGTCAGGCGTGCCACCTGCCCTTCGCCCCATGACTGCCAATGCTGCAGGTCGTCGCTGGCCTCGATGGTGAAACGCTGGAAACCGTCGCGCTCACTGGTCCAGTCGAGGATCAACTGCTGCAACGGTGCTTTGATGCTACTGGCGTCGAGCAACCAGCCGCGCAGCATTTCTTCGCCCACCTCCAGCTGACTGGACGGCTGAACTTCGACCAGCGTGCCATTGGCGCTCGATTGCACCCGCACGCTCGGTGCGTGCTCGGTGGAATCCGCCGAGTTGTACAGCGGGAACCATTTCACGTCAGTCAGGGTGCGGTTTTCGCTGGTCTGCGCCGGCGCGCGCGCCAAGGAATACGCCTGAGCCTCACCGGCGGCATTGAATACGCGCACATCGCTGAGATCGGTTTGCCGCGCCTTCAATTGCACGCTCAACGGCAATTCGAGGCGATACCACGGACCTTCGCCGCTGACCGACAATGGCACCTGTGTGGTGAAGTCCGCCAATTTTTCCTGAGCACCGGCCGACAGCGCCACCCCCAGCGCAACGGCGCCCAACCAGACAAGGTTCAGCTTCTGACTCAAGACGACACTCCTTCGGTTTGCGGGGCCGGTTTTTCAGCCTCCGGCACAGCCTCGGCGCGCTTGGGCGGCAACGGGGCGAAATAGCCCACCACCAACAGCAACACGCCAACGCCGATAAACGAGACGATCCGGGCGAGTCCGCCGCGGTTGCTCAATTCGACAAAGAACAGTTTGGCCACCACTACACCGATCAGCGCCGCACCGATCAGCCAGACTTCTCGGCGATGACGCAGATGGCCGCCGATCATCAGACTCAGGGCCATCAAGGTCCAGACGATGGACAGACCGGCCTGCACCAGCATGGATTCGAGCAACGCATCCAGCTCGAACGGCACACCGCCCCAATGATGGGCCGTGCGCATCACCAGCGCCGTGAAGAACACAAACAACGAGGCGCCAGCGATCAGTTGCGTGGCGTATTCGGCATAGTCCTTGCGAATCGCCAGTTGCGCCACAGCGCTGCGGGACCACACGTAGACGCCGAACAGCGCAAACAGCAGACCCAACTCCAGCGGGTTGATCAGCGGCACGTATGGCAACGGCTCGGCGGTGCCGTCGCTGACGACGTTCGCCAGCCAGAACCAGCCGAGCATCAGCAACGCCAGCGGTGCCGCCGCGTACACACGGTATTCGCGCGAATACGCCGACACCGGCCATGGCCAGGCACGGGGTGCCGCCATCAGCACCAGATACAGGCTCGGCAGAATCGCCCAACCCAACCAGCGCCAGGCGTTGTACTGCTCGGACAACAGCAACAGGCCGTAACGCAGCTCCAGGGCCAACACACCGATCAACAGCCAGCAGCCGAGCACATGGGCGGTACTGAGGGCGCGCGCCGGCAACATCGGCGCCAGACGCCGCAGAGAGAGGAAATGCACCACGAACACGGCCGCCCATACCAGCCAACCAACATTGGCCGCCGGGTGATAACGCGAGTGCCACGCAGCCAGCAACACCAAACCGGCCGCAGGCATCAGCAAGGTGCAGAGCAAGCCCAACGACGACCATTTCAGGCGTAGCGCCAACACTGTCCACAACGCCACGCTCAGCGCCGCGACCGCCAGCAGCAAGGTCGCGTGCAGATTCAACGGTGCGAAGCGCAGCACTTCACTGATCCACGCCAGCGCCCACCAAGCCGCGCCCCACACCAGCAGCACTTCGGACAAACGCTGCAAGCTCAGCACATCGAAGGCCGAAGCATGATTGCCGAACTGCAAGCGCCAGGCGCCAACCATCGCAGCCAGACCCAACACCATCGGCGTCCAGAAACCGCTATGAGCCAGAGGCCTCAATCCTTCGCTCGCAAGCGGTCCGAGCAAATCAGGCCCGGCCATCAGGAACGCCGCGCCGCCAATGACCTGCAACAGCAGACCGAAGACAAAACTCACGCGCTGCTTCAGGTACAGGCTGAGCCAGATGATGAACAGACCGCTGGCCGCCCACACCGCGCTCGCCGTTTGCCAAGGCAGGACGAACAGCACCGCCAGATTGATCAACACCAGACCGGCCAGCAGTACCACCGACAAGCCACGCAGCAATCTCACGTCGCTTCGGACCATCTCATCGCGCGCCGCCAGCAACATGCCAGCGATCAGCGCCAGGCCGATCAACGACGCGCTCAGCAAACCGCTCCAACCCGCACTGAACACGGCACCGGACTCACCGCTAGAACCTTGCAGCCGCAGCAGGAACAACGCACCGCCGAGCAACTGCACGGCGAATGCGGTGAACAGGAACGTGCGCGATTGCAGACGCAAGCCAACAAACAACGTCGCCAACCCCGCCAGCGCCCAACTGATCGCCGTGCCGTCGGTGAAGAAAAACAACGGCGCCAGCAGATAGAGGAAGGTCAGACCGAGGCAGGCCAATACCGGCAGCCCTTTGCGTTCCCAGTCCGACGTCTGCTCGGGCAAGGCTTTGCGCAACTGGTAAAAGCTGAACAACAACGCCACGCCGAGCATCAACGCGCCGAGCGGCGCACCGTCTAGCAGGCTGCTTTCACCGATCCGCAGTTCGCTGATAAACGCCAGCGCCGAACCCAATTGCAGCAGCAAGGCAAAGGCTCGGGCCAACGGTCGTTGCTGACGCAGGCCAAGCCAGAAGATGCCGGCGCCTTCAACGGCCCAAGCGGCGGCGGTCCAGCGCGCATCGAGCCCCAACGGAATTGCCAGGCTGGCGAAGATCACCCCCAGCGCCAGGCAGGTTTCCGCCAGCAGCAACGCTCGTCCGCCCATCAACAGCCGCGCCAGCCCCATGTAAATCATGCCCAATGCCAAAGCGCTGAAGGCTGCGGCGAATTCCAGGTGCTGGACCAATGCGAACTGCAAGCCGAAGCCCACCAACGGAGGACCGAACAGCATCGTGCCGTCGACGTAATCGCCCTTGTGCGCCGACCAGTGCAGCAGCGCTTCACGACTGTCGTCCTCGGGGGCGTCGCTCATTTCCAGCAACTTGCGTCGGGCGAACAGCAGACCAATGGCCAGGTACATCAGGAAGAACACAATCAGGAACGGCTCGGTGCTCCACAGCAGTTCCGGGGTATAGGAACGCAGGCCCCAGGCGAAACCGATGCCGAAGGTGCCGACGAAACCGATCAGGTTGAGCAGCCGCCAGGCCTTGAACCAGGCGATGGCGAGGATGCCGGCGTTGAGCAAGGCGAAGTAGCTGAACAGCGCGACATGGTTGCCGGCGCCGGTGGAGGTCAGGATCGGCGCGGCAAAACCGCCCAATGCTGCAGCGGCAGCCAGGCCCAAGGCATCCTGGGTGATGGCGAGGATCGCCGAGAACACCGTCACTGCAACCAGCAGACCTAATGCCGCCGTAGGATCGAGCAGCGGATGCAGGCGCATCGCGGCAAACACGGTCAGGTACAACACCGCGATCCCGGTGCCCTGCAACATCAACGCGTAATGGCTGTTGCGTGTTCTAAGCCACCAACCCAGCCCCAGAAGCCCCAATGCCGCCGCCGCAACACCGGCGTAACGCATCTCGATCGGTACCACCATGCCTTCGGTGGCGTAACGCAACAGGAAGGCCAAGCCGAGAAACAACAGCACCACACCGACCCGCAGCACGGTGTTGCCGCCGAACAGCCAGTTGCGGGCACCACTGATGGCGCGGTCGATGAAGTTCGGGCCGCGCGGGATGGCGGGTTGTTGCGGCTCGCGGGCGACCGGTTCGGGTTTCCAGGCATCGACGGGCACTGGACGGCTCGTTTCGGCAGCGGCCGCGGTGATCGGTTCCAGTTCGGGAGGGAGTTCCCAGATCAGCTCCGGGGCCTCGGCAGGGATTTCGTCGAGAGTGAATTCAGGAGGTGCAGCAGCTTCGCTGGCAACTGGCTCACTGGTTTCCGGCGCCTTGACACCTGATACCTCCAGCAATGCCAGACGTTGCTCGACCGCATTCAGCGTCACCTGCGCCTGTTGAAGCAGCTGGCGCTGCTGGTCAGCTTGTGAACCCAAGCGGCCAATGCGAATGGCCTGGCCAATACCCAACCCGAGCAGCGCGCCCAGCAGCGCATCGCTGAACGACTCGTCGAGTACCCAGCCCAGCACCAGCCCAATCAGCATGAACATCCATTGCATGGTCGATATCCCTAAGCGCAGTGGCCAATCCGGCAAACTGACGCTCAGTATATCGGCCAGGCCCAACAACCGTCGGGCCTTGCTCGCAATTATTGCTAAAAGTTACTCCAAAGCTTTCCAGATATCCGTGGCGTACTCGCGAATGGTCCGGTCGGACGAGAACCAGCCCATCCGGGAGGTGCTCAACACCGCCGAACGCCACCATTCCTTCGAATCGTGCCAATGGGCTTCAACCCGCATCTGCGCGTCCCAGTAAGAATCGAAATCGGCGCAGACCAGGAAGCGGTCGTAGTCGATCAGCGAATCGATCAATCCTGTGTAACGGGAAGGATCATCCGGCGAGAACACCCCGCCGCGAATCGCTTGCAGCACGTCATTCAGCCGGTGGGATGCCGCAATATCCGGCGTCGCGTTGAACTCATGGTTCTGCTTGCGCGCTTCAACTTGCTGAGCGCTGAGGCCGAAGATGAACATGTGTTCGGCACCGATGCGTTCGCACATTTCGACGTTGGCCCCGTCCAGGGTGCCAATGGTCAGCGCACCGTTGAGGCCGAACTTCATGTTGCTGGTGCCCGAGGCCTCGAAGCCTGCAGTGGAAATCTGCTCCGACAAATCCGCTGCCGGAATGATGCTCTCCGCCAGACTGACGTTGTAGTTGGGCAGGAACACCACTTTCAGCAAACCGCGCACCGTCGGATCGTTGTTCACCACCCGGGCGATGTCATTGGTCAGTTTGATGATCAGCTTGGCCTGGTGATAACTGGCCGCCGCCTTGCCGGCGAAGATCTTCACCCGCGGCACCCAATCGATTTCCGGCTCGGCACGAATCGCCTGATACAGCGCAACGGTGTGCAGCAAGTTGAGCAATTGACGTTTGTATTCGTGGATCCGCTTGACCTGCACGTCGAACATCGCCGCCGGGTTGACCGCAACGCCAAGTCGCTCGTGAATGATGTACGCCAAGGCTTTCTTGCTGTGCAGCCGCTGCTCGGCGAACGCCTTGCGGAACGCGGCTTTCTCGGCGAACGGTTCCAGGCCGAGCAAACGTTCTTCCGGGTTGTCCAGCAGATCCGGGCCGAGGGCATCGACCATCATCGAGGTCAGCTCCGGGTTGGCTTGGTAGAGCCAGCGGCGGAAGGTGATGCCGTTGGTCTTGTTGTTGATCCGGTCCGGGTAGAGTTTGTGCAGTTCGGAGAACACCGTTTTGCGCATCAACTGCGTGTGCAGCCCGGACACGCCGTTGACGCTGTGGGAGCCAAGGAACGCGAGGTTGCCCATGCGCACGCGGCGGCCGTTGTCTTCCTCGATCAGCGACACCGCGCGCAGCACCTCGAAGTCATGGATACCCTTGGCCCGCAGCGAATCGATGTGCTGGGCGTTGATCAAGTAAATGATCTGCATGTGCCGCGGCAGCATCCGCTCCATCAAACCGACCGGCCAGGTTTCCAGTGCTTCCGGCAGCAGCGTGTGGTTGGTGTAGGACAGCGTGTCGACGGTGACCTGCCACGCCGCATCCCACGCGACGTCATAGACATCGACCAGTTGCCGCATCAGCTCGGCGACGGCAATCGAAGGGTGGGTGTCGTTGAGCTGGATCGCGGCATGATCGCCCAGGGTCAGGACCGAGGTGTGCATGTTGCGATGGCGGCGCAGCAAGTCCTGCAAGGACGCGGCGACGAAGAAATACTCCTGACGCAGGCGCAGTTCCTGGCCGGCTTCGGTGCTGTCCGCAGGGTAGAGCACCCGGGAAATACTTTCGGCCCGGGCGACTTCTGCCACGGCGCCCAAGTGGTCGCCGGCATTGAAGCGTTCCAGATGCAAATCTTCCATGGCCCGGGCGCGCCACAGGCGCAGCGTGTTGACGCTCGCCCCGCGCCAGCCGACGACCGGCGTGTCATACGCAATCGCGCGAACGGTTTCCGCTGGCGTCCAGACTTGCTTGGACTTGCCGGTTTCGTCGGTGACGGTTTCGACACTGCCGCCGAAGCCGATCGGGTAAACGACCTCTGGTCGTTCGAACTCCCAAGGGTTACCGAAATCCAGCCAGTGTTCGGTCTGTTCCTGCTGCCAGCCGTCGACGATGGCCTGGCGGAACAAGCCGTGCTCATAACGAATACCGTAACCGTGCCCGGCGATTCCGAGGGTCGACATGCTTTCCATGAAGCACGCGGCCAGGCGACCGAGGCCGCCGTTGCCCAGTGCTGCGTCGGGCTCCAGCAGGCGGATGCGTTCAATATCGACGCCGAGTTCTGTCATGGCTTCGCGGGCGACGTCGAGCAGGCCAAGGTTGCTCAGGCTGTCGTAGAGCAGACGGCCGATCAGAAATTCGAGGGAGAGGTAATAAACCCGCTTCTGACCTTTGCGGTAGATCTGCCGGGTGTGATCCATCCAGTGCTCGACCATGTGATCGCGCGCCGCCAGGGCAATGGCTTCGAACCAGTCGTGGTCGAAGGCGTGATCCGGGTCTTTGCCCACCGCGTAGGTGAGTTTGGTCAAGACGGCGTCGCGGAATGCGGCCACCTCTGCTTCGCGAACAAGTGGTTCTTGAGTCATCGATAGGACCTCGAGCGAGCGTGGAGTAGTTGAGCCTAGACGGTCTGACAGGCCGTTGGAACTCTGGTTCGGCAGTTTTTCCCGTTAGTGTGAGATAGATCGACATTACCTTGTCGCGCACCGGAAAGAATGCAGGGGCCGTGCCGGGTTACAGGTGTTATTGGGCGGAATACGAAAAAATCTGGCGAAAGGTTGTTCAAAAATCCACCAGTCCCGGTATGATCGCGCGCCCTGATGCACGCTGGTAACAACCGATGATGAAGTCCAACCTGATCGCCGCCGCGGAGATCGATCGCCTCGATACCTGGGCCAAGTACTCCGCCCCGATGTGTGGTTCGTGTGTTTCCAGCTGCTGCACCCTGCCGGTCGAGGTCAAGATCAAGGATCTGATCCGTATCGGCATCGTCGATGAATTCGAGCGCGGCGAGCCGCCGAAGAACATTGCCAAGCGTTTGCAGAAGGAAGGGATCGTCGAGCGTTACAACCAGAAGTCCGAGATCTTCACCCTTCAGCGCATGAGCAACAACGATTGCCTGTACCTGGATCGTAAGAGCCGTCTGTGCACTATTTATGAAAAGCGCCCGGATACTTGCCGCAACCACCCGAAAATCGGGCCGCGGCCGGGGTATTGCGCGTATAAGCCGAAAGAAGTGGCGCGCGAGTCCAGCGAGAGCCGTCGGACCCTCGAGAAGTTTTAAAGCCGCCTCGATTCCCCGTAGCAGCTGTCGAGCCCCAGCGAGGCTGCGTTCGGCTGCGCAGCAGTCGCAGGCCGGAAAATACGATTTATATGATGCACCGCAGCGTTTGATTTCACGACTGCTGCGCAGCCGAACGCAGCCTCGCAGGCTCGACAGCTGCTACAGCCAGACAAACAAAAACGCCCCCGACCTTGCGGTCGGGGGCGTTTTTTTAGCAGCTAACTAAGTCGAAACTCAGTTACCGGCTTTCTTGGCAGCGCGGGTACGCTCGCTTTCGCCCAGGATCTTCTTGCGAAGACGGATGGACTTAGGAGTGACTTCGCACAGTTCGTCTTCTTGCACGAACTCAAGAGCTTGTTCCAGGGTGAAACGGATAGGCGGAACCAGAGCGATGGTTTCGTCTTTACCCGAAGCACGCATGTTGTCGAGCTTCTTGCCTTTGGTTGGGTTGACGCCCAGGTCGTTGTCGCGGCTGTTGATGCCGACGATTTGACCTTCGTACACGTCTTCGCCGTGACCCAGGAACAGTTTGCCGCGAGCTTGCAGGGTTTCCAGCGAGTAAGTCAGCGCCTTACCGGTAGCAACCGAAACCAGCACGCCGTTCTGACGGCCGGACATGTCGCCGGACTTCATCACGTCGTAACGGTCGAAGATCGAGGTCAGGATGCCTGCACCGGAGGTCAGGGTCAGGAACTCGTTACGGAAACCGATCAAGCCACGAGCCGGGATGTTGTACTCAAGGCGCACACGGCCCTTGCCATCCGGAACCATGTTGGTCAGGTCGCCTTTACGGATACCGATCTGTTCCATGATCGAACCTTGCGATTCTTCTGGCAGGTCGATGGTCACGTTTTCGTACGGTTCGTGCTTGACGCCGTCAACCAGGCGGATGATCACTTCCGGACGACCAACACCCATTTCGAAGCCTTCGCGACGCATGGTTTCGATCAGTACCGAGAGGTGCAGCTCACCACGGCCGGAGACTTTGAACTTGTCGGCGGAGTCGCCTTCTTCAACGCGCAGAGCAACGTTGTAGAGCAGTTCTTTGTCCAGACGCTCTTTGATGTTACGGCTGGTGACGAACTTGCCTTCACGACCGCAGAACGGCGAGTCGTTAACCTGGAAGGTCATGGAAACGGTTGGTTCGTCAACGGTCAGCGGCTTCATCGCTTCGACGTTCAGTGGGTCGCACAGAGTGTCGGAGATGAACAGCTGGTCGAAGCCGCTGATGCAGACGATGTCGCCGGCAGCTGCTTCGTCAACGTCGATACGGTGCAGACCGTGGTGACCCATCAGCTTCAGGATACGACCGTTACGGCGCTTGCCGTCGGCGTCGATAGCCACAACTTGAGTGTTCGGCTTGACGCGACCACGGGCGATACGGCCAACGCCGATAACACCCAGGAAGCTGTTGTAGTCCAGTGCCGAGATTTGCATCTGGAACGGACCGTCACGGTCAACTTGTGGAGCCGGCACGTGGTCAATGATCGCCTGGTACAGCGGGGTCATGTCTTCAGCCATGTCGGTGTGTTCCAGACCGGCAATGCCGTTCAGGGCCGAGGCGTAGACGACTTTGAAGTCCAGCTGTTCTTCGGTAGCACCCAGGTTGTCGAACAGGTCGAAGATCTGGTCCAGAACCCAGTCCGGACGCGCGCCTGGACGGTCAACCTTGTTGATCACCACGATTGGACGCAGGCCGGCTTCGAAAGCCTTCTTGGTCACGAAACGGGTTTGCGGCATAGGGCCGTCTTGAGCGTCAACCAGCAGCAGAACGGAGTCAACCATCGACATTACGCGTTCAACTTCGCCGCCGAAGTCGGCGTGGCCCGGGGTGTCCACGATGTTGATGTGGTGGCCGTTCCAGTTGATGGCGGTGTTTTTCGCCAGAATGGTAATACCGCGTTCTTTCTCCTGGTCGTTGGAGTCCATCACGCGCTCGTCGTTGAGCTCGTTGCGCTCCAGGGTGCCGGATTGACGCAAGAGTTTGTCTACCAGGGTGGTCTTACCATGGTCAACGTGAGCAATGATGGCGATGTTGCGTAGATTTTCGATCACTTGTGTATCTCGATCAGAGGATTCGGTGTGCTGACAAGTCTTGGCAGCGATTTACAGTAGAGTCAGGCCTTGCCGTTACAGCTTGACGGCAGAGTCGGGGGGCCGGTGACGCAGGCCACAGGCATACAGCCCCGGGCTCTTAGCTCGGTCGATAAACGCGCACATTGGCATGCCCCTCACTGAGCAAATGGTGGGCATGCAGGCGACTCATCACGCCTTTGTCGCAATACAGCAGGTACTGGCGAGTAGGGTCCAGTTCCTTGAAACGAGCGTTCAATGCATAAAACGGCATCGTTTGTACCTCAATGCCAACGAGGCCCAGCGGGTCATCTTCAGCGGCATCCGGATGACGGATATCGATGACGATCTGACCAGCCAGCGCTTCGCTGACTTCTTCGATCTGCAAATCCTGGCCCAATTCGTCGATCACGCGATCGATCGGCACCAGTTTGGCGTTCTCGAGCGCACGCTCAAGTACTGCCATGTCGAACTGTTGTTCTTCGTACTCCACGCGTGGACGCTTGGCGTGGGTCTTGGGGTTCACCGAGATGACCCCGCAGTATTCCGGCATGTGCTTGGCGAAGTCGGCAGTACCGATTTCGTTGGCCAGGTCGATGATGTCCTGCTTGTGACTGGCGATCAGCGGACGCAAGACCAGCTTGTCGGTCACGCAGTCGATCACGGACAGGTTCGGCAACGTCTGGCTCGACACCTGGGAAATCGCTTCGCCGGTGACCAGCGCTTCGATGTCCAGCCGATCGGCAATACGGGAAGCAGCGCGCAACATCATACGCTTCAAAACTACGCCCATATGACTGTTATCGACTTTCCCGAGAATTTCTCCCAGTACTTCCTCGAACGGCACACTGACAAATAACACGCGTTGGGAGCTGCCGTACTTCTTCCAGATGAAATGCGCGACTTCCATGACGCCCAGTTCATGGGCTCGTCCGCCCAGATTGAAGAAGCAGAAATGGCTCATCAGCCCGCGGCGCATGATCTGGTAAGCGGCGACGGTGGAATCGAAGCCGCCGGACATCAGCACAAGTGTCTGTTCCAGGGCACCCAGCGGATAACCGCCGATGCTGTTGTGCTGGTTATGGATCACGAACAACCGTTTGTCGCGAATTTCGAGGCGGACTTCGATTTCCGGCTCTTTCAGCGAGATTCCGGCGGCGCCGCACTGACGACGCAGTTGGCTGCCGACATATTTCTCGACGTCCATCGAGCTGAATTCGTGCTTGCCGGCACGCTTGCAGCGCACCGAAAAGATCTTCCCGGCCAACGCATCACCGAAGTGCTGCTTGCACTTGGCGACGATGTCGTCGAAGTCGCCCAGCGGGTATTCATCGACCTGCAGGAAATGCGCGATGCCCGGCATGCAGCTCAGGCGCTCGGTCATCTCCTTCAGGGCTTTGGGCTCGCTGACGCGGGTTTCCAGCTCGAGATTGTCCCACACACCGTTCACCACCACAGCCGGGTCCAGGTCGCGGAGCACGGTACGGATATTTTTGGCCAACTGGCGGATGAAACGCATCCGTACCGGGCGGCTCTTGATGGTGATCTCGGGAAAGACTTTTACGATTAGTTTCATGAAAACAGCGCGCGCTGGGCCAGCCGAAAAAGGGGGGCGCGGATTATAGCGGAAATTGCTCAAGGTTTAACCAGTTAATGTGCAGAAGGTTTTGCGCGCACCAAAACAGGTCATTTGCTGAGTTTGACGCCACATTACAGGGCGCTATTTCCTGCTTTGCTCCGCTTTGCACCTTTATAAGCGTGAAATTGGGGCAAAAAACCCATGGTGGGGCACTGGCATGCAATTTGCTCCCTTGTGAGGCAGGTTGCCTTGGCAGAGTATTCGCGCCGGCATCACCCACATTCTAAGGGCATCCACTACTAAGCCCGAAGCCACCCGGAGGACACTATGTCGAAGTCGGTTCAACTCATCAAAGATCATGACGTCAAGTGGATTGATCTGCGCTTCACTGACACCAAAGGCACTCAGCACCACGTGACCATGCCGGCTCGCGACGCGCTGGATGAAGCTTTCTTCGAAGAAGGCAAAATGTTCGACGGTTCCTCCATCGCTGGCTGGAAAGGCATCGAAGCCTCCGACATGATCCTGATGCCGGACGACAGCACTGCCGTTCTCGACCCGTTCACCGAAGAGCCAACCCTGATTCTGGTTTGCGACGTGATCGAGCCTTCGACCATGCAAGGCTACGACCGTGACCCACGTGCGATCGCCAAGCGTGCCGAGGAATACCTGAAGTCGACCGGTATCGGCGACACCGTATTTGTTGGTCCAGAGCCTGAATTCTTCATCTTCGACGAAGTGAAGTTCAAGTCCGACATCTCCGGTTCCATGTTCAAGATCTACTCCGAACAAGGTTCGTGGATGTCCGACCAGGACGTGGAAGGCGGCAACAAAGGCCACCGTCCAGGCGTCAAAGGTGGCTACTTCCCGGTTCCGCCGTTCGACCACGACCACGAAATCCGTACCTCCATGTGCAACGCCATGGAAGAAATGGGCCTGGTCATCGAAGTTCACCACCACGAAGTGGCGACTGCCGGTCAGAACGAAATCGGCGTGAAGTTCAACACCCTGGTTGCCAAGGCTGACGAAGTTCAAACCCTGAAGTACTGCGTACACAACGTTGCTGATGCATACGGCCGCACCGCGACCTTCATGCCTAAGCCGCTGTACGGCGACAACGGTTCGGGTATGCACGTTCACCTGTCCATCGCCAAAGATGGCAAGAACACCTTCGCTGGCGAAGGCTATGCCGGCCTGTCCGACACCGCTCTGTACTTCATCGGCGGCATCATCAAGCACGGTAAGGCACTGAACGGCTTCACCAACCCGTCGACCAACTCCTACAAGCGTCTGGTCCCAGGTTTCGAAGCTCCAGTAATGCTGGCCTACTCGGCTCGCAACCGTTCCGCTTCGATCCGTATTCCTTACGTGTCCAGCCCTCGCGCTCGCCGTATCGAAGCTCGCTTCCCGGATCCAGCAGCTAACCCGTACCTGGCCTTCGCTGCCCTGGTAATGGCCGGCCTGGACGGTATCCAGAACAAGATCCACCCTGGCGACGCTGCTGACAAAAACCTGTATGACCTGCCGCCTGAAGAGGCGAAAGAGATCCCACAAGTTTGCGGCAGCCTGAAAGAAGCCCTGGAAGAGCTGGACAAAGGTCGTGCGTTCCTGACCAAAGGCGGCGTTTTCAGCGACGACTTCATCGACGCTTACATCGCTCTGAAAAGCGAAGAAGAAATCAAAGTACGTACCTTCGTACACCCACTGGAGTACGAGCTGTACTACAGCTGCTAATCCAGTAGCGCCTGCGCAAGCGGCGTGACAAAAAAGAGGCCTCCTTCGGGAGGCCTTTTTTTTGGGCGCGATTTCAACGGCTGACGACGTCCCCTGTGGGAGCGGGCTTGCTCGCGAAGGCAGTCTTTCAGCTGGCATTGATGGTGACTGACACTCCGCCTTCGCGAGCAAGCCCGCTCCCACAGTGGTTTTGTAGTGTTTGGGAGATTGCGATAAATCATGCCCAAATGTTAACGACTTGGGTCTATTGCCAGCCCTGACCTATGCTGCACCTCAATGCTTTCGTTTCTGGTCAATTTTATGGGTCGTGGTTTTCTACTGATATTGCTGCTGATCGCCCTGCCCGCCGCAGCGCAGATCTATAAGTACACCGACGCCGACGGCAACACCGCTTACAGCAACCAACCGCCCGATGGCGTGAAGGCTCAGCCGGTCGAGTTGCCACCGCTTAACAGGGTTGAGCCCCAAGCCCCTTCTGCGCCACCTGTCGAAGCCACCAGCCGCGAACAGCCGCTTAGCGCTTACGAGGTGCTGGAGCTGACCAACTTGCCCACTACCGAAGCACTGCGTGCCAACAACGGCACCTTCACCGTCAACGTTCTGATCAAACCCCGCCTGCAAGGCCCTCATCTGCTCAGGCTGTTGCTGGACGATCAACCTTACGGCCAGCCGAGCAACGTGCCGATCCTGCAACTGGTCAATATTGATCGCGGCACACACAGCCTCGCAGTGCAGGTGATCGATGGTGAGAACATCGTCCAGCAAAGCCCCACCGTGACGTTCACCGTACAACGGGTGCATAAGCCGTGAGGCTGTGGCTGCTGATCACCTGCCTGATCGCCCTGCCGGTGACGGCCGAGGTGTTCACCTACATCGACGCCCAGGGCAATCGGGTCTACACCGACCGGCCAGGTTCCGGCAACGCCAAGCGCGTGCCCATGGCGACGAGTAATCGCATGTCCGCCAACCCTGGCGGCGCAGCACCAGTGAATGCTGGAAAGAAAACCGAAACAAAACCTCTGTTTCACTACGACATGCTGAGAGTCCTGGTGCCGGAGCCAGACGCCACAGTGCGCAGCAGTGCTGGCGAGATTATCGTCAGCGTCACCAGCGAACCCGGCCTGCAACGAGGCCATCGCTACCAACTGCTGCTCGACGGCCAACCCACCGCAGCGCCCGGCCTGAGCCCGGTATTTGCCCTGAGCAACATCGATCGCGGCAGCCATAACCTCTCCGTGGAAATCCTCGACGAGCAGGGTCGCACGGTTGAACGCACAGCCAACCAGCCATTCCACATGCTGCGCATCTCCCTCGCGCAGAAGCGTCAGGTCAAACCCTGCGCCCCCGCCGATTACGGCCAACGGCCGGAATGCCCGCTCAAAGACAAACCCGTAGAAGAAAAAAATCCCTTCCTGCGTTTCTTTTAACGCCGCTCAGCTTTGCGCACTATATTGGTGCAATTAGTTGCACCGTACTCACATCCCATCCCATTTTGGTTCGAAAGTACCCGTCAAAGCTGGCAGAACGCCACGCAAACGAGCGTCAAACGCCCGTTTCAGGCCTTAAACGCTTCTTTTCGGAGCCTTGGTTTGGTTTTTGCATTTTCCTCGTATCAGCGCTTTATTCATGCGCGCGCCCTGCTCCAAAAGAGGTCCTGATGACCATTAGCGACGCACTGCATCGATTGCTACTCGACAACCTGACCACCGCCACCATTCTGCTCGACGCCGAACTGCGCCTTGAGTACATGAACCCGGCGGCGGAGATGCTCCTGGCCATTAGCGGTCAGCGTAGCCATGGGCAGTTCATCAGTGAGTTGTTCACCGAATCCACCGAAGCGCTGAACTCCCTGCGCCAGGCGGTCCAGCAGGCCCACCCGTTCACCAAGCGCGAAGCAATGCTCACCGCACTCACCGGCCAGACCCTGACCGTCGACTACGCGGTAACGCCCATCCTGGCCAACGGCGTCACGATGCTGCTGCTGGAAGTCCACCCCCGTGACCGCTTGCTGCGGATCACCAAGGAAGAGGCGCAGCTGTCGAAGCAGGAAACCAGCAAGATGCTGGTGCGCGGCCTCGCTCACGAGATCAAGAATCCTCTCGGCGGGATTCGCGGCGCGGCGCAATTGCTTGCCCGCGAACTGCCGGAAGAAAGCCTGCGCGACTACACCAACGTGATCATTGAAGAGGCCGACCGCCTGCGCAATCTGGTCGATCGCATGCTCGGTTCCAATAAGCTACCGTCACTGGCGATGTGCAACGTCCACGAAGTTCTGGAACGTGTTTGTCATCTGGTGGAGGCCGAAAGCCAGGGCTGCATCACTTTGGTGCGCGACTACGACCCAAGCATTCCCGACGTGTTGATCGACCGCGAACAAATGATTCAAGCGGTACTGAACATCGTGCGCAATGCGATGCAGGCCATCAGCAGCCAGAACGAGCTGCGCCTGGGCCGCATCAGCCTGCGCACCCGCGCCATGCGCCAGTTCACCATCGGCCATGTGCGTCATCGGCTGGTGACCAAGATCGAAATCATCGACAACGGCCCGGGCATTCCCGCGGAGTTGCAGGAAACCATCTTCTTTCCCATGGTCAGCGGCCGCCCGGACGGTACCGGGCTGGGCCTGGCCATTACCCAGAACATCATCAGCCAGCACCAGGGCCTGATCGAATGTGACAGCCATCCAGGCCACACCACCTTCTCGATCTTTCTGCCACTGGAACAAGGAGCCACATCGACATGAGCCGTAGTGAAACCGTGTGGATCGTCGATGACGACCGTTCTATCCGTTGGGTCCTGGAAAAAGCCTTACAGCAAGAAGGCATGACCACGCAAAGCTTCGACAGCGCCGATGGCGTGATGAGCCGCCTGGCGCGCCAGCAGCCGGACGTGATCATCTCCGACATCCGTATGCCGGGCGCCAGCGGTCTGGACCTTCTGGCGCGGATTCGCGAACAACACCCACGGCTGCCGGTCATCATCATGACCGCTCACTCCGATCTGGACAGCGCTGTCGCGTCCTATCAGGGCGGCGCGTTTGAATACCTGCCAAAACCGTTCGACGTTGACGAAGCGGTGTCCCTGGTCAAGCGCGCGAACCAGCACGCTCAGGAACAGCAAGGCCTGGAAGTCCCGGTCGCCCTGACCCGCACCCCGGAAATCATCGGTGAAGCGCCGGCGATGCAGGAAGTGTTTCGCGCCATCGGGCGCTTGAGCCACTCCAACATCACGGTGCTGATCAACGGCGAATCCGGTACCGGTAAAGAGCTGGTGGCCCACGCCCTGCACCGTCACAGCCCACGGGCGGCTTCGCCGTTCATTGCGCTGAACATGGCGGCGATCCCGAAAGACCTGATGGAATCCGAGCTGTTCGGCCATGAGAAAGGCGCGTTCACCGGCGCGGCCAACCTGCGTCGCGGTCGCTTTGAACAGGCTGACGGCGGCACGCTGTTCCTCGATGAAATCGGCGACATGCCGGCAGACACCCAGACTCGTTTGCTGCGGGTGTTGGCGGACGGCGAGTTCTATCGCGTCGGCGGCCATGTGCCGGTGAAGGTCGATGTGCGAATCATCGCCGCGACTCACCAGAATCTGGAAACCCTGGTGCATGCCGGGAAATTCCGTGAGGACTTGTTCCACCGCCTCAATGTGATCCGCATCCACATTCCACGGCTGTCGGACCGTCGCGAAGACATCCCGACCCTGGCCAAGCACTTCCTCAGCCGCGCCGCGCAGGAACTGGCGGTGGAGCCGAAGCTGCTGAAAAGCGAAACCGAGGAATACCTGAAGAACCTGCCGTGGGGCGGCAACGTGCGTCAGCTGGAGAACACCTGCCGCTGGATCACGGTGATGGCATCGGGTCGCGAAGTGCACATCAGCGACCTGCCGCCGGAGCTGCTGAACCTGCCGCAGGATTCGGCGCCGGTGACCAACTGGGAGCAAGCGCTGCGCCAGTGGGCCGATCAGGCGTTGGCTCGTGGCCAGTCGAGCCTGCTCGACAGCGCCGTGCCGGCCTTCGAGCGGATCATGATCGAAACCGCCCTCAAACACACCGCCGGCCGCCGCCGCGATGCCGCGGTTTTGCTGGGTTGGGGGCGTAATACCCTGACGCGCAAGATCAAGGAATTGGGGATGAAGGTTGATGGTGGGGATGATGATGAGGGGGATGAGGGTTAATCCCCCCACCTGATCGTTCCCACGCTCCCGCGCGTGGGAACGATCAATAGATCCATTCGCCGAATCCCACATTAAGATCTCCGTGCACCGACTGAATGCACCGTGAACCGCAATCGCGCACGGCAACCGATCCCAAATCCCGCCTGCGTTCGCAATCGAACCCCTATCGAAAAAACACGAAAGCCCCGGAATACGGGGCTTTCGACGTTTCAGCGCGACATTCTGTTTCAACTTGTTAAAACCTGGCACGCCCCCTGCAATAGTCCATTCAGTGATTCAGTTCACTACCCGGTTTCGGGGACCTTGGTACAGGCAGGCCGGGGATTCCCCTCTTTACATCGGGCTCACACCGCATAAGCGACGAGCCCAGGCAGTTTTGGGGCCCTTGATACAGGCAGGTCAGGGGTTCCTTCTTTACACCGGGCTCACGACGCAATGCGCGAGCCCTGCCGTTTTGGGAACCTTGGTACAGGCAGGCCGGGGATTCCCTCTTTTATTGCTCTCGGAGATGGATCTCCAGCCGCCAGCGGTCATCGACCTCGCTACCGGCCCACTCGCCCTGCAGTGGCCGGGCCGCCACCACCGTCAGCAACAACCCCCCATCACTCAAACGCACCCGCCAGTTCACGTTTTTGTCGTTGAGCTTGAGCTGACCTTTCTGTGCCTTGCCTTCAGCCTCGAACAGCAGCGCGAGGCTACCGTCGACGAACTCGCCGTGAGCCTTGGGTTCGTTGTTGAACCACACCACCAGCCCATCGTTCGTGACCTCGACCTGCTGCAATTCGCTGGGGTCGGGAGTGGTCAGGCGACCGATCATCAGCCCCACCATCACCCCGACAATCGCCAGCGAAGCCATCACTCGCGGGAATAGCTTCGAACGCGGGTCAGCTTCAGGCGTAGAATGCCGCTCATCTTTACCTTCGGAGCCGTGCATGTTTCACGTCATCCTTTTCCAACCAGAAATTCCGCCGAATACCGGCAACGTTATCAGGCTGTGCGCCAACAGTGGCTGCCACCTGCATTTGATCGAACCGCTGGGCTTCGAGATGGACGACAAGCGTCTGCGCCGGGCCGGCCTCGATTACCACGAGTATGCCACCCTGCAACGCCACGCAGACCTCGCCAGCTGTCTGGAAAGACTAGGTCATCCTCGGCTGTTCGCCTTCACCACCAAGGGCTCGCGGCCGTTCCACGATGCCAGCTTCGCCGAGGGCGATGCGTTCCTGTTCGGCCCGGAAAGCCGTGGTTTGCCAGCAGAAGTACTCGATGCCCTGCCCGGCGAACAGCGCCTGCGCCTGCCGATGCGTGAAGGTTGCCGCAGCCTGAACCTGTCGAACACCGTAGCGGTCGCCGTGTACGAAGGCTGGCGCCAGCTCGGGTTCAAGTAACAGCACATAACAAATGTGGGAGCGGGCTTGCTCGCGAAGGGGTCATAACATTCAACATCATCGTTGTCTGTTACACCGCTTTCGCGAGCAAGCCCGCTCCCACATTGGACTTGCTTTGACGCACAGACCGCTTATTGAACGGTTGGAGTCTCGCCAGCCGCCTGCATGCGCTGCAGCTCTTGTGCGTACAGCGCGTCGAAGTTCACCGGGGCCAGCATCAGCGCCGGGAACGAACCGCGGGTGACCAGGCTGTCCAGGGTTTCGCGAGCGTACGGGAACAGGATGTTCGGGCAGAACGCGCCGAGGGTGTGGCTCATCGAAGCGTCGTCGAGGTTCTTGATCAGGAAGATCCCGGCCTGTTGCACTTCAGCAATGAACGCCACTTCGTCGCCGTTCTTCACGGTGACGGACAGGGTCAGCACGACTTCGTGGAAGTCGCCTTCCAGAGCCTTTTGACGGGTGTTCAGATCCAGACCGACGCTCGGTTCCCACTGCTGGCGGAAGATGGCCGGGCTTTTCGGTGCTTCGAAGGACAAGTCACGTACGTAGATGCGCTGCAAGGAGAATTGCGGTGCGGTTTCTTCTTCGCTAGCTGCAGTGTTCTGTTGGTCAGTCATCTCAGATCCTTTCTGATCTTGGGGTCTTATAGGGAAGGCATTCAGGCCTTGAGCATCGCGTCGAGCTTGCCGGCGCGCTCAAGGGCGAACAAATCATCACAACCACCCACGTGGGTGCTGCCGATCCAGATCTGCGGCACGGACGTACGTCCGGCCTTCTGAGCCATGGCGGCACGCACCTGCGGCTTGCCATCGACCTTGATCTCTTCGAAGGCCACGCCTTTGTTCTCGAGCAGGTACTTGGCTCGCGAACAGTAAGGGCAGTAATCGCTGGAATAGACGACGACGTTGCTCATTTCACTTCACCAGCGGCAGGTTGTCGCCTTTCCAGCTGGAAATACCGCCGGAAAGCTTGGCGGCGGTGAAACCGGACTTCATCAGTTCGCGGGCATGAGTGCCAGCAGTCTGGCCCATGGCGTCGACCAGGATGATGGTCTTGGCCTTGTGCTTTTCCAGTTCGCCGACGCGAGCGGTCAGTTTGTCGTGAGGAATGTTCACCGCGCCAACAATGTGACCGGCGGCGAAGTCCTTGGTCGAACGAATGTCGATCACAACGCCCGCGTCCTTGTTGACCAGCCCGGTCAGTTCACCGGTGCTCAGGCTGCGGCCGCCGCCTTGCATCTGATAAGCGATCAGCAACGCCAGCAGTACGACGAAGATACCGACGAGCAGATAGTGGTTAGTGGCAAATTCAATCAGGTGAGCAACCATCGAAGGAGGTTCCAGGGCGTTAAAATGTCGGCCAGTATACACAGCCACTATGGTGGGCCAAACCCCGTCCGGCGGTGACGCCGTCGGAACTTAGCTTTAAACTGCCACTCCCTTTTCCATCGCCCTCTTTTAACTCAGCCACGAGTGGAATCCATGACTACCACGCCTAAACCTTTGGTCCTGATTATTCTCGACGGCTTCGGTCACAGTGAGAGCCCTGAATCCAACGCCATCTTTGCGGCGAAGAAGCCCGTGCTGGACCGTCTGTGGGCCACCGTGCCGAACGGCCTGATCTCGGGCAGCGGCATGGATGTCGGCCTGCCGGATGGCCAGATGGGCAACTCCGAAGTCGGCCACATGAACCTCGGCGCCGGCCGCGTGGTGTATCAGGACTTCACACGCGTAACCAAATCGATCCGCGACGGCGAGTTCTTCGAGAACCCGACCATCTGCGCCGCTGTCGATAAAGCCGTTGCTGCCGGCAAAGCTGTGCACTTCATGGGCCTGCTGTCCGATGGCGGCGTTCACAGCCACCAGGATCACCTGGTTGCCATGGCTGAACTGGCTTTCAAGCGCGGCGCCGAAAAAATCTATCTGCACGCCTTCCTTGATGGTCGCGACACGCCGCCGAAAAGCGCTCAGTCGTCCATCGAACTGCTGGATGCGGCCTTCCAGGCCCTCGGCAAAGGCCGGATCGCCAGCATTATTGGCCGTTACTTCGCCATGGACCGTGACAACCGTTGGGACCGCGTGTCCCAGGCTTACAACCTGATTGTCGATGGCAACGGCGAATTCAACGCCGCCACCGCTCAGGAAGGCCTGCAAGCCGCGTACGAACGCGGCGAGAGCGACGAATTTGTCAAAGCCACCAGCATCGGCGAACCGGTGAAAGTCGAAGACGGCGACGCCGTGGTGTTCATGAACTTCCGCGCCGACCGCGCCCGTGAATTGACCCGCGTATTCGTCGAAGACGATTTCAAGGAATTTGAACGTGCCCGCCAGCCAAAACTGGCCGGTTTCGTCATGCTGACCCAATACGCCGCCAGCATTCCTGCGCCGTCGGCCTTCGCCGCAGGCAGCCTGGACAACGTGCTGGGCGACTACCTGGCGAAAAACGGCAAGACCCAGCTGCGCATCGCCGAAACCGAGAAGTATGCCCACGTGACCTTCTTCTTCTCCGGTGGTCGCGAAGAACCGTTCCCGGGCGAAGAACGCATCCTGATCCCGTCGCCAAAAGTCGCCACCTATGACTTGCAGCCCGAGATGAGCGCCCCGGAAGTCACCGACCGCATCGTCGATGCCATCGAAAACCAGCGTTACGACGTGATCGTGGTCAACTACGCCAACGGCGACATGGTCGGCCACAGCGGCGTGTTTGATGCGGCAGTAAAAGCTGTTGAATGCCTCGACCTGTGCGTTGGCCGCATCGTCGATGCACTGGAAAAAGTCGGCGGCGAAGCGCTGATCACTGCCGATCACGGCAACGTCGAGCAGATGTCCGATGAGGCCACCGGCCAGGCGCATACCGCCCACACCACCGAACCGGTGCCGTTCATCTATGTCGGCAAGCGCGACTTCAAGGTTCGCGACGGCGGCGTGCTGGCGGATGTGGCACCAACCATGTTGAAACTGCTAGGCCTGGAACAACCGGCTGAAATGACCGGGACTTCGATTCTGGTGTAACCCGCCTCTTCAAACACCGCCATACCCTGTGGGAGCGGGCTTGCTCGCGAATGCGGCGGGTCAGTCGACATCAACGTTGCCTGACACACCGCATTCGCGAGCAAGCCCGCTCCCACACTGGTTTGTGGGTGTTTTGGGGTCCAGTCATCACACAGCCCCAATTGGGCATTTTTTTTGCCACGCTTGGCGGGCATACTAGGCTGTCCCTTTCCCTGGTGTCGCCCGCCTCTATGCTTCGCGTCCTGATAGCCCTTGCTCTGACATGCCTGCTCCAACCGGCCTTTGCTGACGAGCGCGCGCAAACCCAACAACAGTTGGACGCCACGCGTCAGGACATTACCGAGCTGAAAAAACTGCTGGGTAAGCTCCAGGAAGAAAAATCCGGTGTGCAAAAAGACCTCAAGGGCACCGAGACCGAGATGGGCAAGCTCGAGAAGCAGGTCGAAGCCCTGCAAAAAGAGCTGAAGAAAAGCGAATCCGAGCTGCAGCGACTCGATGCCGAGAAAAAAAAACTCCAGAGCGCGCGGATTGAACAGCAACGACTGATCGCCATTCAGGCCCGCGCGGCCTATCAAAACGGCCGTCAGGAGTACTTGAAGCTGCTGCTCAACCAGCAGAACCCGGAAAAATTCGCCCGCACCCTCACCTATTATGACTACCTGAGCCAGGCCCGCCTGGAGCAGCTGAAGAATTTCAACGAAACCCTGCGCCAACTGGCCAATGTCGAAAAAGACATCGCCATGCAACAGGCGCAATTGCTGGTGCAGAAAAGCAGCCTCGACAGCCAGCGCGACGAACTCGACAAAGTCCGCAAGGAGCGTCAACAAGTCCTGGCCAAGCTCAGCGACGACGTGAAGGCCCGCGATCAGAAACTGGCAGCCCGCGAGCAGGATCAGGCAGACCTGTCTAAAGTCCTTAAAACCATTGAAGAAACCCTGGCCCGTCAGGCCCGTGAGGCAGAAGAAGCGCGGCAAAAAGCGCTGATCGCCCAGCAGGAAGCCGAAAAAAAGCGTTTACGTGAGGCTCAGGCTGCAGCAGATGCAGACGCCACTGATGCCCCACGCAAACCCGTTAAATCGACACCCGGCGCATTGGTTTCAAGTTCAGGCGAGACCTTTGGCGGCCCCTTTGTTTCAAGCCGGGGAAAACTTCCCTGGCCAGTCGATGGTCGACTGCTGGCACGCTTTGGCGAAACCCGTGGCGACGACGCCCGCACCAAGTGGGACGGCGTGATGATCAGCGCCTCCGCCGGCAGCCAGGTGCACGCCGTGCATGGCGGTCGCGTGGTGTTTGCCGACTGGTTGCGAGGCGCCGGGCTGCTGGTGATTCTAGACCACGGCAACGGTTTTTTGAGTCTTTATGGTCACAACCAGACGCTGCTCAAGTCTGCGGGTGACGTGGTAAAAGCCGGTGAGTCCATCTCCACTGTCGGCAACAGTGGCGGGCAGGACACGCCAGCGCTGTATTTCGCTATTCGTCAGCAGGGTCACCCGAGTGATCCGGCGCAATGGTGTCGTGCGCAAGGATAAGTACGCCATCTACTTCAGGAGTTCGTTCGACATGCTGCATTTGTCCCGCCTTACCTCGCTGGCCCTGACGATCGCCCTGGTGATCGGCGCGCCTCTGGCGTTCGCCGCTCAACCGGCCCCGGCAGTCGCGCCTGCGGGCACTGCTGCGACCACCAAGGCGCCATTGCCGCTGGAAGAGTTGCGCACCTTTGCCGAGGTCATGGATCGGATCAAGGCCGCCTATGTCGAACCGGTGGACGACAAGACCCTGCTGGAAAACGCGATCAAGGGCATGCTCAGCAACCTCGACCCGCACTCCGCCTACCTGGGCCCGGAAGACTTCGCTGAATTGCAGGAAAGCACCAGCGGTGAATTCGGCGGCCTGGGCATCGAAGTGGGCGCCGAAGACGGTTTCATCAAGGTGGTTTCGCCGATCGATGACACCCCAGCTTCCAAGGCTGGCATTCAGGCCGGCGACTTCATCGTCAAGATCAATGGCCAGCCGACCCGCGGCCAGAGCATGACCGAAGCCGTGGACAAGATGCGCGGCAAGATCGGCCAGAAAATCACCCTGACCCTGGTGCGCGACGGCGGTGCACCGTTCGACGTGACGCTGGCCCGCGCCATCATTCAAGTGAAGAGCGTGAAGAGCCAGCTGCTGGAATCCGGCTACGGCTACATCCGCATCACCCAGTTCCAGGTCAAGACCGGCGACGAAGTCTCCAAGGCCCTGGCCAAGCTGCGCAAAGACAACGGCAAGAAGCTCAAAGGCATCATCCTCGACCTGCGTAACAACCCGGGCGGCGTGCTGCAAGCGGCGGTGGAAGTGGTCGACCACTTCATCACCAAAGGCCTGATCGTTTACACCAAGGGCCGTATCGCCAACTCCGAGCTGCGCTTCTCCGCCACCGGCAAGGACGAGAGCGAAGCCGTGCCAATGGTCGCGCTGATCAACGGCGGCAGCGCCTCGGCCTCGGAAATTGTCGCCGGTGCCTTGCAGGATCAGAAACGCGCGGTGGTCATGGGTACCACCAGTTTTGGCAAAGGCTCGGTACAAACCGTCCTGCCGCTGAACAACGAACGCGCACTGAAGATCACCACGGCGCTGTATTACACGCCGAACGGCCGCTCGATCCAGGCTCAGGGCATCGTCCCGGACATCGAAGTGCGCAAGGCCAAGATCACCAACGAACAGGACGGCGAGTACTTCAAGGAAGCCGATCTGCAAGGTCACCTGGGCAATGGCAACGGCGGCGCCGACAAACCGACCAGCTCCAGCGGCAAAGCCAAGGCGATGCCGCAGGATGACGACTACCAATTGGCCCAGGCCTTGAGCCTGCTCAAAGGGTTGAGCATCACCCGCGGCAACTGAGATGCGCTTTGCGCTCATCCTCGGCTTGCTGTGCTGTCTGGTGGGAGCTGCTCATGCAGCCTCCACCGAGACGGCGACAACCCCACACAAGGCTTACCTGAGCCTGATCATCGATGACCTCGGGCAAAACCTGCCACGCGACCGCCGCGTGCTGGCGCTGCCCGGGCCGGTGACCACAGCGATCATGCCTGACACACCCCACGCCACCGAATTCGCCCGCGAAGCCCATCGCGCCGGCAAGATCGTCATCCTGCACATGCCCATGGACCCGGCCACCGGTCCGTTTGCCTGGCATCCCGACTTACCCATCGAAGAGCTTGAGAAACGGCTGAACGCAGCGTTTAAGGTCGTGCCCTACACCGCGGGGATCAACAACCACATGGGCAGTCGCATGACCTCTCAGCGCCCGGCCATGGCCTGGCTGATGGCGGACTTGCAGCGTCGGCACAAGCTCTTCGTCGACAGCCGCACCAGTGCGCAAACCGTGGCGGCCGCCGAGGCGCAGAAGATTGGTTTGGCCAGCGTTTCGCGGGATGTATTCCTGGATGACGAGCCCACTGAAGCCACGATTTTTACTCAGCTACAGACGGCTATCAGCCTGGCGCGCAAGCAGGGTTCTGCGGTGATGATCGGGCATCCGTATCCGCAGACATTAGCGGTGCTTGAACGTGAATTGCCCAAGCTCAAGGCTCAGGGCATTGACTGGATCGACATCAAACAGATGATCAGCGTGCGCGGCAATCGTGCAACGGCAGCGCACGGCAAGGATGGCCAGTACCGCCTCCCGATCGCCCGATAATTCCTCGCAGCCCACTCCATTTCGCGATAACTATTTATACCTGCCGGTACACCGTCGCGTGCCACGATAGCGCTCACCCTGAATTTCATCACCAAGGAATGGACATGAAATACCTCAGCTTCTTCTGCTTCGCAGGCCTGATTGGCCTGCTGGCCATTTCCGCAGTGCAGGCCCGCGATCTGGGCGAAGGCGTCGTCAACGACTCACCGTCAAGGGCACTGCAAAACAGAGAACATCTTTATGAAATCTGGAGTGGCGTGGGACTTCTCAGTCTCCAATCGGGCGCGACCTGCGGCGCCGCTCTACTGGATACGCGAAACAGGCAAGGCCGAGCCACCGGCCCTGCTTACCTGCTCACCAGCGGTCATTGCGTGTTGTTTCAGTACGGTTCGGCGCGGACCAATCTGCCGTTGAAAGCCAGCGTCACCTTTCACTACTTTCATGACATGCCACAGCGTAAGCGCCAATACGCCATCCGGACTGCCCGATGGAGCAGTCTGGTCGGGACCGATCTTGCAGTACTGGAGGTCGATGCAACATTGGCGTCGCTGATACAGGCCGGGGTCAACCCGCTCAAGCTGGCGTCCCATCAAACCAACGAGAGTCATGATGCGCTTAACATTGGCGCGCCGAGAGGCTTTACCGAACAAGGGCTTCGATTGAGTGCCTGCGCTGAACAAACCGCCGGAACGTTCATCGATCACCCTGGGGTGTTCCCTTTGGCCATGAAAAACAGCTGCGACCTTCGCCCTGGCAGCTCCGGCAGCCCGATGCTGAACCGCCGCACCAATGAAATCACCGGCATCGTCAGTAAAGTCGTGAGTTCGCGCAATACACCAGCGCCGCCTGGCTGTGAACACTCGACGTCCTGTACGGCTGCCCGTTTCAACTACAGCTACTCTGCCAACTTTCTACACAACTGCTTTATTGACGGTGTCTTCACCAGCGATGGGGCGAACTGTTCGTTGGAGCCGGTCGAGCTGACGGTCACGGAACCCTGGAAGCTCAAGTCATACGTTCATAGAACGCAAAACGCGGATGAGCAGATCGTATTGCCTACGTGGGACTTCAGGTTCTCCCTCGAGGCGCCCTTCTATCGCTACAAAACGGTCCATAAGGCCAGGGACTGCAAAGCTTCCGACAATTACAGCGCCGCCATCAGCGCTGAAGATGCTTACATCAATAGTGAAATCGGGCCACAAAGCGGCGCACATGCACTTTGTATTATCAGCGTCAGTTCCGGTGAACAGCACCTGACTAGGGCGATGTTGAATAACGTGTTTACAAGTGCCGTGTACTTGAGCGCGACGCCGGCCGCTCCGTCTCAGGTTGTATCGAAGTGAGGGTTACAGATACTTCGCCATGATGTCGTCCACCACGCCTTCCTTTCGTAGCTGATCCAGCGCAGCTTGCAGCTTGGCCACGACGTCATCCGGCACGTCCTTGTTCAACGCCAAGTATAACTCGGCGCTGTTGAAGCGCAGCACCGTCTTGAGCCCGGTTACCCCGTCCTGGCGCGCCAGATAGCGCCCGGCGGGGTCGCCGGTAGCCCACAGGTCGATCTGGCCGTTGACCAGTTTTTTTGCGTTGTCCTGATCCCGCAGCACAACAATCGGCTTCAGCCCTTGCTTGGCCAATGTCTCGGCAATCGCATCGCCCTTGTAGGCGCCGATCTTGTATTTGCGCGCCTGCTCCAGCGACTCAAGGCTGATCTTGCTATCGGCCTTGGCCAGCATGATCCAGTCATCCGGCCCGATCGGGCCAACCCACTTGAACAGGTTCTCGCGATCCGGCAACCGCGCCATCACAAATACGCCGTAACCGGGTTTCTCCAGGGCGAGCTTGTAGATTCGCTCCCAAGGGAAACGCAACGTCAGGCTGTAAGTGACTTCGGCGCGTTTGAACATCTCGCGGACGATGTCCACGGCGATGCCATTGATGTTCTCGCCCTGAGCGAAGTTCTTGCCGTTCTTCGCCATGTTGTAGGGGGGGAAATTTTCAGTCAGCAACACCAGGCCGGTGTCGGGACTTTCTTCGGCGTGAACTCCGTTGATGAACAACAGAGAAGCGCTGGCGAGGACAAGAAGAAGGCGTTTAAGCATGTCTGGCTACCGAGATCCATGGCGTACCCAAGAGTGCCCTGAGCCCGCCATGCTGTCCACTGGCCTGTATCGGTTTGTTTAGCGCATCACGATGCCGCGATGAGCCATGTAGGCCTTGGCTTCCTGCACGGTGTATTCGCCGAAGTGGAAAATACTCGCCGCCAATACCGCACTGGCGTGGCCTTCGATAATGCCGTCGGCCAAATGCTGCAGATTGCCGACGCCGCCGGAGGCGATCACCGGAATACCCAATGCATCGCTGATCGCGCGGGTAACGCCCAGATCGAAGCCGTTTTTCATGCCGTCCTGATCCATGCTGGTCAGCAGGATTTCGCCGGCACCCAGGCCTTCCATCTTCTTCGCCCATTCAACGGCGTCGAGACCGGTAGGCTTGCGACCACCGTGGGTGAAGATTTCCCAGCGCGGGGGTTCGCCCGGCAGTGAAACCTTCTTGGCGTCGATGGCGACGACGATGCACTGCGAACCGAAATGCTGAGCCGCTTCACCGACGAATTCCGGGTTGAACACCGCAGCCGTGTTGATCGAAACCTTGTCCGCGCCAGCATTGAGCAAGTTGCGAATGTCCTGCACGGTACGCACACCGCCACCCACGGTCAGCGGGATGAACACCTGGCTGGCCATGCGTTCGACGGTATGCAGCGTGGTGTCGCGACCGTCGACGCTGGCGGTGATGTCGAGAAAGGTAATCTCGTCGGCACCTTGCTCGTCGTAGCGACGGGCGATTTCCACCGGGTCGCCGGCGTCGCGAATGTTCTCGAACTTGACGCCCTTGACCACCCGGCCGTTATCCACGTCCAGGCAAGGGATGATGCGTTTGGCCAGCGCCATGGTCAGTCCTCAGCCTTTGTACGAATCGCAGAAAGCTTGCGCTTCAGCAACGTCGAGGGTGCCTTCGTAAATCGCCCGGCCGGTGATGGCGCCGATGATGCCTGGCGCCTTCGCGTCGAGCAGCGACTTGATGTCACCCAGATTGTGGATACCGCCCGAAGCGATGACCGGAATTTTCGTCGCGGCAGCCAGCGCAGCGGTGAACGGTACATTGCAGCCCTGCATCATGCCGTCTTTGGCGATGTCGGTATAAACGATCGCGGACACGCCATCAGCTTCGAATTGCTTGGCCAGGTCGATCACCTGAATGGTGCTGATTTCAGCCCAGCCGTCAGTGGCGACAAAACCGTCTTTGGCATCCAGACCCACGATCACTTTGCCCGGGAACGCGCGGCAGGCTTCGGCGACGAAGGCCGGATCTTTCACGGCTTTGGTGCCAATGATTACGTAGCTCACGCCCGCTTTCACGTAGTGTTCGATGGTTTCCAGGGAACGGATACCGCCGCCGATCTGGATCGGCAGGTTCGGGTAGCGCTTGGCGATGGCGGTGACCACTTCGCCGTTGACCGGCTGGCCTTCGAAGGCGCCGTTCAGGTCGACCAGATGCAGACGACGGCAGCCGCCCTCCACCCACTTGGCAGCCATGCTCACCGGGTCATCGGAGAACACCGTGGAATCTTCCATGCGGCCCTGGCGCAGACGAACACAGGCACCGTCTTTAAGATCGATAGCGGGAATAATCAGCATCTGGCAAACCTTCAAATTCGATTGTTCAGCTTCGCTCGAAAATCAGTTTTTCTCGAGCGCCCACAGGTCGCTTTCGATGCTTTCGAACCTCTCTTTGAGGTGCGTCTGCACATCGAAAATCGCCCTGTTGTAATAGTGCGGCGCAATTTCACGGGTAAACAGCTCAAGGATTTCAGCCGCTTCGAACGAACCCAGGTCCAGTTCGAAGCGATCTTCCATAAAGCGTTTGATCTTGTGATTGGCCTCGCTCTCCTGTTCGGGAGTGAGGGTCAGGATCGGCGGCTTCTTCTTGACGGCCATTTACCAGCGACCATCCCACGCGGCGAAGTTCTGCAGCAATTGCAGGCCATGGGTATGGCTCTTCTCCGGGTGGAACTGCACGGCGAAACGCGAGCCATCGGCCAGCGCCGCAGCGAAATCGACACCGTAGTGACCACCACCCACCACTTGCCGCGCATTGCCGGCAGCGATGTAGTAGCTGTGCACGAAGTAGAATCGCGCCAGGTCCGGAATGTCGTGCCACAGCGGGTGACTCACCTTCTGCTTCACTTCGTTCCAGCCCATATGCGGGACTTTCAGGTGTTCGCCGTCTTCGTGCAGGTCTTTGCCGAAGAACTTCACCGCGCCCGGAAACAGGCCGATGCAGTCGACGCCGTCGTTCTCTTCACTGGTGTCGAGCAAGGCTTGCATGCCGACGCAGATGCCGAGGAACGGGCGGTCCTGGCTGACTTCACGCACCAGCGAATCGAAGCCCAGGCGACGGATCTCTGCCATGCAATCGCGAATCGCGCCGACGCCGGGGAATACCACCCGGTCGGCTTCGCGAATCACGTCGGCATCGCTGGTGATCAAGACCTTGCCGGCACCGACGTGCTCGAGGGCCTTGGCCACCGAGTGCAGGTTGCCCATGCCGTAATCGATAACCGCGACCGTCTGCATTACAGAACGCCTTTGGTCGATGGCATCTGACCGGCCATGCGGTCATCCAGCTCTACCGCCATGCGCAGGGCGCGGCCGAAAGCCTTGAACACGGTTTCGATCTGGTGGTGAGTGTTGGTGCCGCGCAGGTTGTCGATGTGCAGGCTGACGAGCGCGTGGTTGACGAAGCCCTGGAAGAATTCCTGGAACAGGTCAACGTCGAAGCCGCCAACGGTGGCACGGGTGTAGGGAACGTGCATCTGCAGGCCAGGGCGGCCGGAGAAGTCGATCACCACGCGCGACAGCGCTTCATCGAGCGGCACGTAGGCGTGGCCGTAGCGACGGATGCCTTTCTTGTCGCCGATGGCTTTGGCGAAGGCCTGACCCAAAGTGATACCGACGTCTTCCACCGTGTGGTGGTCGTCGATATGCAGGTCGCCCTTGCTGACAATATCCAGGTCGATCAGCCCGTGACGGGCGATCTGGTCCAGCATGTGCTCAAGAAAAGGAACACCGATATCAAATCGGGCCTTTCCGGTGCCATCCAGGTTGATCGAGGCTTTGATCTGGGTTTCCAGAGTGTCGCGCTCGACTGACGCCTTACGTTCGGCCATCACCAGCTCCGCAAAATCATTGGGCGAAAAAGGCAACCATTATAGGGGCGCGGGGCAGAAACAGAAACACGATACGTGATATCCCTGACGGGCTGAACCCCATGCTGTCGGGGATAGACATGTCCATACAAGCCAGCAAAACACGGATTCTGTGCCTGGTGGAGTTCAAATGTGGGAGCGGGCTTGCTCGCGAAAGCGGTGTGTCAGGCAACATTGATGTCGACTGACACTCCCTCTTCGCGAGCAAGCCCGCTCCCACAGGGGTGACGCGTTTACTGAACTTAGTGGAAGAGGACTGCCGTTTTCTGCAGGGTCACCCAAACACCCCACGCCAACGGAATACCCACCACCAGCCACGCTGCCACTGCCAAAGGCTTGGTACCCGCATCCGCTTTCCACTCCAATACGGTGCTGCTGTCAGCACCTTTGTCGTGGCCCAGCGCCTGTTCGGCGGCCAGTTCAGCGTCGGTCATGAAGTACTTGTCAGCCACCGGACGCACCAGCAGGTTGCAGATGAAACCCAGCACCAGCAGGCCCGCGAGGATGTACAGGGTGATGTCGTAAGCCGCGGCGCGTTCAACGCCGATACTCAGCTGATACTCACGCAGGTAGTTCACCAACACCGGACCCAACACGCCCGCCGCCGCCCAGGCAGTCAGCAGACGACCGTGGATCGCGCCGACCATTTGCGTACCGAACAGGTCCGCGAGATACGCAGGGACAGTCGCAAAACCACCGCCGTACATCGACAGGATGATGCAGAACGCCGCCACGAACAGCGCAACGTTGCCCAGGTGACCGAGGTTCGGGATCAACGCGTACAGTGCAAAACCAAGCGCGAAGAACACGAAATAAGTGTTTTTACGGCCCAGGTAATCCGAGAACGAGGCCCAGAAGAACCGACCACCGATGTTGAACAGGCTCAGCAAACCGGTGAAACCGGCAGCGATCGCAGCGATCGAGGCCAACTGCGAGGCGTCCAGCTGACCAAATGTCAGGCCGTTACCCAACAACGTGCCAGCGAACACTTCCTGCAACAGCGGCGAAGCCATGCCGAGGATGCCGATACCCGCCGAAACGTTCAGGCACAGCACCAGCCACACCAGACGGAATTGCGGGGTTTTCCACGCCACGTTCACGTGGACGTGACGGTGGGTGATCATCGCGTTGGCAGCTTTCTTCGCTGGAGCCGTCCAGCCTTCAGGCTTCCAGCCGGTTGGCGGAACGCGGTAGGACAGTGCGCCACCGATCATGAACACGAAGTAGATCGCGGCCATCACCAGGAAGCTCTGCCATACGCCGACGCTGGTTGGCGAAGCGAAGTGGCCCATCAAGGCTGCGGCCAGCGGAGCACCAACCATCGCGCCACCACCGAAACCCATGATCGCCATGCCGGTCGCCATGCCGCGCTTGTCCGGGAACCACTTGATCAGGGTCGATACCGGCGAGATGTAACCCAGGCCCAGGCCGATGCCGCCAATGACCCCGGAGCCGATCCACATCAACCATATCTGGTGGGTATAGACCCCCAGCGCTGAAATCAGCAGACCGCCACACCAGCACAGCGCCGACACAACGCCAGCCTTGCGTGGCCCGGCGTGTTCCAGCCAGCCGCCCCAGATAGCGGCCGAGCAACCGAGGAAGATGAAGAACAGGGTGTAGATCCAGCCGAGCATCGAGATCGGCCAGTCACATTGGGACGAAAAGACTTGCGAGATGAAGCTCATGTCCGGTGCACAGGTCACTGCCTTGGTCACACCCAGGGCTTTGGACAGTGGCAACCAGAACACCGAAAAGCCGTAGGCCATGCCGATGCACAGGTGGATGGCCAAGGCGGCCGGTGGTACCAGCCAACGGTTGAAACCGGGCTTGGCGATGATGCGCTCCTTGGACAGGAACGCGGGCTGGTCGGCTTTGAGGCCGTCCACCGTGATGCTCGTGGTCATTGTGTATCCCCCAATTATTAGAATGGTTCGTCAGCGCTCCTCACCCCCAGCCTTTATGCGCACGCATGACTGTTTTTTGAGGTGAAGCTCCATTTTGGTGCGACATCACGTCGCAGAAGGACGGACGAACCGGCAGAGGTTACCATCTGTACGTGACAGAAAAATCAAAGTGATATCACCTTTTGTATGTCATCAGTTCTCGTACCACTGAAGGAGCCCTCATGCCGATCATTGTCGAGCCATTGAACGAAGCCACTTATCAGGATCAGCAAGATCTGCAGAAGATCTACCGCGATGCTCCGGACTGGCTGTTTGCCCCGTTTGCCGGAGATTTGCAGCTGATCGAAGCCTGCCTGCTGGACGGCTCGCTGATCGCTGGCCGCTTCAACGATCGGCTTTTGGGTGCGGCACGTCTGCAACGGCACTCGGATGTCTGGCACCTGTCCCAACTCTGCGTACGAAAAATCACCCGTCGTCGTGGCGTGGCCGAGCGCCTGGTGAATGAAGCGCAGAAAATGGCGTCGCAAGCGGGTACGACATTGCGCTTACTGGCGCCTGCCGGACATCTGGAGGCGCAAGCGCTGGCGGCCAAACTGAAAATACCGCTGGATGAGTTGCCGACGTGATCGCTGACCGGTCGTCCGCTACGGAGCGCTATACTCCCCGGCTAAATTTCGAATTCGACTAACTACAAGGACTCGCCCATGAAAGCGTTCGGCAAAATCCTGGGTCTGGTACTTCTCGGGCTGTTGCTGATCATTGTGGCGCTGGGCTTTGCCCTGACCCACCTCTTTGATCCCAACGACTATAAAGACGAGATTCGCCAGATAGCCCGCGACAAGGCCCACATCGAGCTGACGCTCAATGGCGATATCGGTTGGAGCCTGTTCCCGTGGCTGGGCCTGGAATTGCACGAAGCCAGCGTCGCAACCCTGGCCAAGCCCACCGAGCCGTTCGCTGATTTGCAGATGCTTGGCTTGTCGGTCCGTGTACTGCCGCTGCTGCGCCGTGAAGTGCAGATGAGCGATGTGCGCGTCGAAGGCCTGAACCTGCGCCTGACCCGCGACAAGGACGGCCACGGCAACTGGCAAGACATCGGCAAGGTACCGGCGCCAGCCACACCGGCCACACCGCCCGCAACCACTGGCGAACCAGCGACCGAGACCACCGCCCAAGCGGAAAAACCGGCCCAGCCGATCCGCCTGGACATCGACAGCCTGACCGTCAACAACGCCCGTGTTGAATACAGCGACGAAAAAACCGGCAAGCAATTCAGCGCCGAAAGCATCCAGCTGAGTACCGGCCCGGTGCATGACTCCACGAACATCCCGGTCAAACTCACCGCATTCCTGGGCACCAACCAGCCGGTTTTGCGTGTCCGTACCGAGCTCAATGGCGAGCTGCGTTTCGAGCGCGCACTGCAGCGCTACAAATTCGAAGACATGAAACTCTCCGGCGAAGTGGCTGGCGATCCGCTGCAAGGCAAAACCATGACCTTCGCCGCCCAGGGCCAGTTACTGCTGGATAAAGCGGCGAACGTCGCCGAATGGACCGGCATCAAGATCTCTGCCAACCAATTGCGCGCCTTGGGTGAACTGAAGGTCAACGACCTCGACAAAACCCCGCAAATCAGCGGCGGCGTGTCGATCGCCCAGTTCGATCTGGCGAAATTCGTCGACAGCATCGGTCAGAAACTTCCGGCGATGGCTGACGGTAGCCTGAGCAAAGTCGAGTTAGTCAGCCGTCTGGCGGGCACGCCGACCAGCGTGGTGTTCGACAACATCAACCTGAAAGTCGACGACAGCACCTTCAGTGGCCGCATCGCCGTCGAGGACTTCGCCAAACAATCGCTGCGGGCGAACCTCAAGGCCGACACCTTCAACGTCGACCGTTATCTGCCACCAAAATCCGCCGAAGCCAGTAGCGCGACGCAAGTGCGTAAGGCCGAAGTGGCCAGCACCGAAGCCGATGCATTGGCTGGCGCGGGCAGCACACCGCTGCCGCAAGCACCGACCAAAGACGCGTGGAGCAACGAGCGCCTGCTGCCGGTGGAACGCCTGAGCAAACTCGACGTGGACGCTGACCTCACCTTCGGTCAGTTGACGCTCGATAAATTGCCGATCCAGAACGCTGCGCTCAAGGCCACAGGCCAGGGCGGTCTGCTGACACTCGAAAGCCTTCGCGGCGACCTGTACGACGGCAACTTCGACGCCAAAGGTACGCTCGATGTGCGCCAACAAGTACCGGCGCTGAACATGCAGTCGAGCATCAGCAAAGTACCGGTGGAAAAAATCCTCGAAAGCCAGGGTAAAAATCCACCGGTCAAAGGTCTGGTGACGCTCAACAGCAACCTGACCGGCAGCGGCAACAGCCAGAAAGCGCTGATCGAAACCCTCAACGGCAACGCCAGTTTCATCATCAACAACGGTGTGCTGCTCAATGCCAACCTCGAACAACAGCTGTGCAAAGGCATCGCCACCCTGAACCGCAAATCCCTCAGCAGCGAGCCACGGGGCAAGGACACACCGTTCCAGGAGCTCAAGGGCAACCTGACCTTCCGTAACGGCGTGGCCAGCAACCCGGACCTGAAAGTGCGCATCCCGGGCATGACCGTCAATGGCGACGGCGATGTCGATCTGCGGGTGTTGGGCATGGACTACCGCGTGGGCGTTATCGTCGAAGGCGACAAGAGCGACATGCCGGACCCGGCCTGCCAGGTCGGCGAGAAGTTCGTCGGCATCGAATGGCCGCTGCGCTGCCGTGGCCCGCTGGAACTGGGCGCCAAGGCTTGCCGCCTCGATAACGAACGCATGGGCCAGGTCGCGAGCAAACTGGCCGGCGAACGGATCGGTGAAAAAATCGACGAGAAGCTTGGCGACAAAGTCAGCCCGGAACTGAAAAACGCGTTGAAGGGGCTGTTCAAGCGATGAGAGCCGAGCAGTTTTCATCGGCGGTGCTGGACTGGTACGACCGCCACGGCCGCCACGATTTGCCCTGGCAACAAGGCATCACCCCGTATCGGGTGTGGGTCTCGGAAATCATGCTGCAGCAGACCCAGGTCAGCACCGTGCTGAACTACTTCGACCGCTTCATGGCCTCGTTGCCGACGGTCGAGGCCCTGGCCGCTGCGCCGGAAGACGAAGTCCTGCACCTGTGGACCGGCCTCGGTTACTACACCCGCGCACGCAATCTGCAGAAGACCGCGAAGATCGTCGTCGAGCAGTACGGTGGCGAGTTTCCCCGCGATGTGGAAAAGCTGGTTGATCTACCGGGCATCGGCCTGTCCACAGCCGGCGCTATCGCCAGCCTGAGCATGGGCCTGCGGGCGCCGATCCTCGACGGCAACGTCAAACGGGTGCTGGCGCGCTTTACCGCGCAAGAGGGCTATCCGGGCGAGCCAAAGGTCGCCAAACAGCTGTGGGCGAACGCTGAGCGCTTCACACCGCATGATCGGGTCAACGCCTACACCCAGGCGATGATGGATCTGGGCGCCACACTTTGCACCCGTAGCAAGCCGAGTTGCCTGCTCTGCCCGCTCGAAAAGGGCTGCGAAGCGCACATGCTTGGCCTGGAGACGCGCTACCCGATCCCCAAACCGCGCAAAGCCGTGCCGCAGAAGCGTACGCTGATGCCGATGCTCGCCAACGGTGACGGCGCGATTCTGCTTTACCGTCGCCCTTCCACGGGCTTGTGGGGCGGTCTATGGAGCCTGCCGGAACTCGATGACCTCGACGACCTGCAACATCTGGCTTCGCAGCATTCGCTGGAACTGGGCAGCCAACAGGCGCTGCCGAGCCTGGTACACACCTTCAGTCATTTTCAGTTGTCCATCGAACCCTGGCTGGTTCAGGTCCAGGAGGCCGGCCACCACGTGGCCGAGGCCGACTGGCTCTGGTATAACCTCGCCACCCCGCCGCGCCTGGGCCTTGCCGCCCCGGTCAAAACCTTGCTCGAACGCGCGGCCGCCGTATTGAACGCAGGAGAGTCGTCATGACCCGCACCATCATGTGCCGCAAGTACAAAGAAGAATTGCCCGCCCTGGAGCGCGCTCCATTTCCAGGCGCAAAAGGTCAGGACATTTTTGACCACGTCTCGGCCAAAGCCTGGGCAGACTGGCAAAAGCACCAGACCCTGCTGATCAACGAAAAACGCCTGAACATGATGAACGCCGAAGACCGCAAATATCTTCAGGGCGAGATGGACAAGTTCTTTTCCGGCGAGGAATACGCCAAGGCTGACGGCTACGTTCCGCCGGCTGAATAATCCCGCTTTTTCGAGGGTCGGAACGTAAGCGACGGTAATAATTAAAATTTTTTTGAAAACTTTCTTGACGACCCCCTGAAAAACCAGTTTAATGCGCCCCGTTGCCCAGATAGCTCAGTCGGTAGAGCAGGGGATTGAAAATCCCCGTGTCGGCGGTTCGATTCCGTCTCTGGGCACCAAATACCGAAAACCCTGAATCGCAAGATTCGGGGTTTTTTTATGCCTGCGATTTAGTTGATGACGTTACGCAGTCGTCGCTAGTTCTCACCACCCCAGTGGAAGACCAGGTTGCGAGCGGTGCCGCTACCTACATCCGCGGTATCACGCCGCACTTCACCTTTATGCGTGGCGACAACTGTGTACTTGCCGGGAGGCAGCTGAACGTAGACCAGCGGACCAGCCTCACTCAGTGTCAGCACGGGCTGCCCTTGGGCCTTCTGGATGATTACATCCACGTCGGGAATGTATTCGCTCGCAGGCCCGGTGGAGAAGGTCATGTGCAGATTGTACCCAGTGGTTTGCTGGATGGCCTTTGACTCATCCTCGCCAACACCGCCGGACAAATAAGCGATCCCGTTTTGCTCTTGCCTCTGGACTTGCACACCTGAGCTGTCGATGGGCTCCAGGCTGGCGGCCGGTGAAATGGCTGGAAACATCAACACGCCGATTGCGACGATGGGCAACATGAGTGAATGGACGTACTTCATGATGGCGACTCCCGGGCTCCACAGAGCCCTACCGTTACTCCTTTTAGATTTCTCGCTGAATGTTCAAGTTTTAGATTGATTAGTACTTGGGCTCACTGCGAATTGAACTACACGTTGTATTCCTCAAGCGCGGATTGCCGTCGGCGTGATCCCGCAAAACCAGTCGGACTTTCCTTCCGGCTTACCAGCCGCGCCCGGCATCGCGGGCTATTACTCTCTTGCCATCCTCTTCCGCCTGTTTCCTTCAGCGGCGGAAAATGTCATGACCTCCCTCAAACCCGGTAACACTCAAGATCCACAGATCACTTCACTGCTCGGCAATCTTGGCGAGTTGATCCGCGAAGCGCGTCAGAAGGTATTACGAGCGGTCGATACCGTTCAGGTGCAAACCTGTTGGCAGATCGGACGGCATATTGTGGAGTTCGAGCAGGAAGGCGCTCGGCGGGCGGTTTATGGCAAGCAGCTGCTGGCATCGCTGGCGAAGGTGCTGACTGCGGAGTTCGGGAAGGGCTTTGATGAGACTAACTTGCGAAAAATGCGATTGTTTTATCAGACGTTTCCAATTCGGGACGCACTGCGTCTCGAATTGAGCTGGACCCACTACCGCAGACTGCTGAGAGTCGATAGTGACGCGGCACGCAAATGGTATATGGACGAATCTGCCAATCAAAACTGGTCAAGCCGCGCCCTGGAACGCCAGATCAGCACGCTTTATTACGAGCGACTGCTGATGAGTCGAGACAAGCTTACCGCCATGAAAGAAGCCACTACTAACATCCATGCAATGAACGACAGCCCTCGAGAATTCATCCGGGATCCCGTGATGCTGGAATTTCTCGGCCTGCCCAACGCAGGAGTTGTCCTGGAAACCGAACTTGAACAAGCACTCATCGAGCAACTTCAAGGCTTCCTGCTTGAGCTGGGCAAAGGTTTCGCTTTCGTCGCCCGCCAACAACGCATAAACACCGAAGGTAGAGACTTCTACATCGATCTGGTGTTCTACAACTACCTTCTCAAATGCTTCGTCATCTTCGATCTCAAGCGAGGCGAATTAACTCATCAGGATGTCGGGCAGATGGACATGTATGTACGCATGTATGACGACCTCAAGCGCAACGATGAGGACGGACCGACCGTCGGCATCATCCTTTGCGCGCAAAAAAACGAATCAGTGGTGCGCTACTCGATGTTGCAGGGCAACGAACAACTTTTCGCCAGCAAGTACAAGCTAGTGCTGCCGAGCGAGGAGGAGCTTCGTGCGGAACTGGATCGGGAGCGGGCGGCAATTGAAGAGAGACTGCTCGACCAGTTACCCGGATAAACACCGATAGATTGTTCATACGCTGCGCGAAGACTATCGTTGGCAGCTACCCGCAAAGGTCCGACGCCGATGAATTTGCAGGACATGCCCTCACTGGCACCCACTCAAACCGAGTTGCCACCGCGAACATCTACGGCAGGCGAACCGTTCAAGGAGCCCGCCGCAGACGGCTACAGCCTCGGCGGTTTTACCTGGAGCTACCCCCATCAGGACGCTACCCGCCCGGTCGTCATCATCAACGCCGCCACCTCAGTCCGCTGTCGCCACTACTCACGCTTCGCCGATTACCTGTACGCCAACGGCTTCGACGTGATCACTTACGACTACCGTGGCATCGGCGAATCGCGACCCGCGTCGCTGAAAGGGCTTCGGGCTTCATGGTCAGATTGGGGCGCGCTGGACTTTGAGGCGATGCTCAAGCGCGCTCAGCGTGAATTCCCCGGGCAACCCATCGATGTTGTAGGCCACAGCTTTGGAGGCTGTGCAGCGGGCCTGGGAGCTTCCGGGCATATGATTCGACGTCTGGTGACCGTCGGTGCGCAATTCGCTTACTGGCGCGATTACGCGCCCGCCCATCGCTGGCGGATGTTCGGCAAGTGGCATCTGGTGATGCCGTTGATGACATGGCTTTGCGGCTACTTCCCCGGCAAACGTCTCGGCTGGCTAGAGGACACCCCCGCCGGCGTGGTTCGCGACTGGAGCATGCCCACCGCGCACTACGAGAAACGCCCCAGCGGACGCGTCCTTCACGCAAAATCCGGGCGGCTGCCCTTCTCATCCGTCACCGCACAAAACCTGGCCATCAGCATCAGCGACGATCCTTACGGCACGATTCCAGCTATCGAACGCCTGCTCAGTTACTTCACCGGAGCCACGAACAGCCACCTACGAATCGCCCCCGAAGACATCGGCGAACAAGAAGTCGGACATTTCGCCTTTTTTCGTAGCGCATACCAAGCCACACTATGGCCCATTGCACTGTCCTGGCTGCAGACCGGCGAACTGACCCCCGACACACCCGGGCGGCTAGTACCACGCAGCTGATTGACTTGCCCACTCAACGAAATACGGAACGACGCCCATGGCATCCGCCAACAAGCAGAACAAACGCGCCACACGCGCCAAAGCCAAGGCCAAGCAGAACCGCACCCAACGGGCCGCCGCGCCGGTCGAGCTGGACCCGAACGACGATCGCATCGACTTCGAATCGGTGGACCTGACCGAGCTGTTCAAGAAAATGATCGACGCTGAAAAAACCAGTCAGCAAGCCATGTGCACAGCCTTCCTCGAAGACCCGCTGCTGGAGCTGGTGTACGAGCAGGAAGGCGAAGAAGGCGCGACAGACTTCATCCTCGCGGCGTTGATCGAGTATCGCCAATGGTCCACCGAAGTCGACGAAGCCGGCGCATTGGCGTGGATCGAATCCCCGGCCTTCCAGGCTGACTACGTGGCGGCGTCCGACGCCATCGCGGCCCAAACACAACCGAAAGCGAACTGAATTTAATGGCCTCCCTGAACAAGCAACAGAAACGCGCCAAACGCGCCAAGATCAAAGCCAAGCAAATCAATATCCACGGCAGAAAACCCGCCGCACTGGACGATGACCTGGGCGAAATCGGCGAGCCGATCCCGGAATACACCCTGGCGATGTTCAGCAAAATGCGCGAAGCGGAAGCCACCAGCCGTAACGACATGCTGCTGACCCTGCTATCGAACCTCGCCGGAATCATCAGCGACCATCCAGAACTGCTGGACATGGAAAACGCCGACAACGAAGCCATGGCCGCCACTCACCTGGCTGCCGACATGCTGATCGATTACCGCATGTGGACCGACGGCATGGACCGCGACACCGCCCAGGCCTGGCTGACAGATCCGCAGTTCATCACCGACTTCGGCACGGCACTCGACAGCTATCGCGAGTCGCTGGACGCGCAGGAAGAAAAGGCTGAGTAAACACTCGCCTCAGAAACAAAAAACGGCCGCTTGTCATCACTGACAGCGGCCGTTTTGCGTTATGCGGTACGAATCAGTTCAGCACCACCGCACCCATCTTCTGCAGCTTGCGACGACGAGCCACAAACAAACCGGCAGCCACCACCAGCAAACTCAGCAGACCGGTCGCGAGGATCTCCACGCGATGCGCTTCCTGGAACAGCATGATGGTCAGGGCCGCAACGATGAAGATGATCACCGCGTAGGTCAGGGCCGGGAACAGCCACATGCTGAAAGCGATTTTCTCGCCACGTGCCATGCGCTGCTTGCGCATACGCAATTGCGAAATCGCGATCACCAGGTACACCAGCAGCGCGATAGCGCCGGAGCTGGCCAGCAGGAATTCGAACACGGCGGCCGGGGCCACGTAGTTGGCGAAAACCGCGACGAACGCAGCGCCGGTGGACAGCATAACGGCCCAGTACGGCGTGCCGCTCTTGTTGGTGCGCTGGGAAACGGCCGGTGCATCACCGCGCTTGCCCAGAGAGAACATCATGCGTGAGGCGGTATATAGCGCCGAGTTCAGGCAGCTGGTCACAGCAACCAGCACCACGATGTCGACGATCAGCTTGGCATTCGGGATGCCCATGCGCTCAAGCACAGTCTGGTAGGAGCCGACGGCTGCCAACACCGGGTCGTTCCAAGGCACCAAGGCCACAACGATGAAGATCGATACGAGGTAGAACAAGCCAATCCGCCAGATCACCGAGTTGGTTGCCTTGGAGATTTGCTGGCCAGGATTCTTCGATTCCGCGGCCGCGATGGTCACTATCTCGGTGCCCATGAAGGAAAACATGGTGGTCAGGATCGCGCCCAACACTGCGCCCATGCCGTTCGGCAAGAAGCCCTGGGTGTCGAACAGGTGCGAAACGCCGCTGACCTGGCTGGTCGGCAGGAAGCCGAAGATCGCCAGAATGCCAAGACCGATGAAACCGATGATCGCGATGACTTTGACCAAGGCGAACCAGAATTCGAATTCACCGTAGTTCTTCACGCTGAACAGGTTCGTCACCGTCAGCAGCAAGGTGATGACCAAGGTGAAGGCCCAGATGGCCACGTTGGGGAACCAGGCATGCAGGATAGTCGCGGCGGCGTTGGCTTCCAGCGGAATCACCAACACCCAGAACCACCAGTAGAGCCAGCCGATGGTGAAACCGGCCCAGTGACCGATCGCGCGATCGGCATACGTCGAGAAGGAGCCTGTGTCCGGCGAAGCCACGGCCATTTCGCCGAGCATGCGCATCACCAGCACCACCAGCATACCGGCGGCAGCGTAGGCCAACAGCACGGCCGGGCCTGCGGCGGCGATGGCGTGACCCGAGCCGACGAACAAGCCGGCGCCGATTACCCCGGCAATCGACAGCATGGTCACATGACGCGGTTTGAGCCCCTGTTCGAGGCCATTGGAGCTTGGGGTACTGCTCATTGAAACTACCTTTGTAAGGAAAAGCGATTACGTCCACCCGGCGTGGCGTTCCTTCTCGTAAAAAGAAACCAACGGGGCGTTCCGTATTCTGCACGCAATAATTGCGCCAAAATGTTACAGAACGCCCAAGTATGGGGCTCTCCGCCGGACCGGACAGTCATCGCAAGTCATTGAGATTAATGGCAATTCGCCAGAGCGTTACCCTGCGACCCACTTTAAGAACGAAGCGGCGCACCAGAAACACACCCAAAAATATAGCGACGCACAATAAAAGTGCGGATCAGGAACGTTTGGCCGGTTAGCGCTTCCAACCCCCCGCCAAAGCTGGCAACATCGCGCCCTTTTTTGGAACAGCCCCAGCCTTTTTATCGACAGGCAGGGTTCAAACGGCTGTTCGGTTGATAGCAGCGCGACAGTCTGCTGTACCGATGCGACAACCTGCCACAGGCCACCCGCTTAACGCCCGTAGCGCTGTTGGCTGCCATTCAGACGCTATGCTAGCTTGGCCGCCTCGCCAGGAAGGCCGCCAACAGCAGGAGCGAAATACTATGAGGAACGCACATGGCTGAGGCCACGCCCGCGCTTGAAATCCGCAACTTGCACAAACGCTACGGACAGCTTGAGGTGCTTAAAGGCATCTCGCTGACCGCCCGCGACGGCGACGTGATCTCGATCCTGGGTTCTTCCGGTTCCGGCAAGTCCACCTTCCTTCGTTGCATCAACCTGTTGGAAAACCCGCATCAGGGCCAGATCCTGGTGGCCGGCGAAGAACTCAAGCTCAAAGCCGCCAAGAACGGCGAACTGGTCGCAGCCGATGGCAAGCAGATCAATCGCCTGCGCAGCGAGATCGGTTTTGTGTTTCAAAACTTTAATCTCTGGCCGCACATGAGCGTGCTCGACAACATCATCGAAGCGCCGCGTCGCGTACTCGGCCAGAGCAAGGCCGAGGCCATTGAAGTCGCCGAAGCCTTGCTGGCCAAGGTCGGCATCGCTGACAAACGCCACGCCTACCCGGCGCAACTCTCCGGTGGTCAGCAACAACGCGCGGCCATTGCCCGCACGCTGGCCATGCAGCCCAAGGTGATCCTGTTCGACGAGCCGACCTCCGCCCTTGACCCGGAAATGGTCCAGGAAGTACTTAATGTCATCCGCGCACTGGCCGAAGAAGGCCGCACCATGCTGCTGGTCACCCATGAAATGGGCTTCGCCCGTCAGGTTTCCAGCGAGGTGGTGTTCCTCCACCAGGGCCTGGTAGAAGAGCAAGGATCGCCACAGCAGGTGTTCGAAAACCCGCTTTCGGCGCGCTGCAAACAATTCATGTCCAGCAACCGCTAACGGAGCTACCCACATGCAGAACTACAAAAAAATCTTCCTGGCTGCTGCCGTCACCCTGGCCTTCAGCGCCGGTGCCGCCGCCGAGACCTTGAAGATGGGCATCGAAGCGGCCTACCCACCGTTCAACAACAAAGATGCCAGTGGCAATGTCGTCGGCTTCGACAAAGAAATCGGCGACGCCCTGTGCGCCAAGATGAAAGTCGAATGCACCGTGGTCACGTCCGACTGGGACGGCATCATTCCGGCCCTGAACGCCAAGAAATTCGACTTCCTGATCTCCTCGATGTCGATCACCGACGAGCGCAAGCAAGCGGTGGACTTCACCGACCCGTACTACTCCAACAAGCTGCAATTCATCGCCAAGAAAGACGTCGACTTCAAAACCGACAAGGCTTCCCTGCAAGGCAAAGTGATCGGTGCACAACGTGCGACCCTCGCTGGCACCTGGCTGGAAGACAACATGGAAGGCGTTGAAGTCAAACTCTACGACACCCAGGAAAACGCCTACCTCGACCTGACCTCCGGTCGTCTGGACGGCATCCTCGCGGATAAATACGTCAACTACGAGTGGCTGAAAAGCGACGCCGGCCGTTCTTATGAGTTCAAAGGCGACCCGGTGGAAGAAAGCGACAAGATCGGTATCGCTGTACGTAAAGGCGATGAGATTCGTACGAAGCTGAACACCGCACTGAAAGAAATCGTCGCTGATGGCACCTACAAAAAGATCAACGACAAGTACTTCCCGTTCAGCATCTATTGATTCTGACCTGCCGGGCTGGCGCCGTTATTTGACGGCGCCAGTCCCTGGCATTGCCTGCCGCGATTTGAAAAGAAATCCATGACTATCGATCTCTACGGATTCGGCCCGGCGCTCGCCGCTGGCGCGCTGATGACTGTGAAACTGGCACTCTCGGCCTTGTGCCTGGGGCTGGTGCTCGGTCTGCTCGGCGCCTTGGCCAAGACTTCCCCGCACAAGCCACTGCAATGGCTTGGCGGCACTTATTCAACACTGGTTCGCGGCATCCCGGAATTGCTCTGGGTGCTGTTGATCTATTTCGGCACGGTCAACCTGATGCGTGCCCTGGGCGAGTTCTTCGGCAACCCCGACCTCGAACTCAATGCCTTCGCCGCCGGCGTGATTGCGCTGGGGCTGTGCTTCGGCGCCTACGCCACGGAAGTGTTTCGTGGTGCGATTCTGGCGATTCCAAAGGGTCACCGTGAAGCTGGCGTGGCCTTGGGTCTGTCGAAATTCCGTATCTTCACCAAGCTGATCATGCCGCAGATGTGGCGCATCGCCCTGCCCGGCCTGGGCAACCTGTTCATGATCCTGATGAAAGACACCGCGCTGGTATCGGTCATCGGCCTGGAAGAAATCATGCGTCACACGCAAATCGGCGTGACCATATCCAAGCAGCCGTTCACCTTCTACATGGTGGCCGCGTTCATGTACCTGGGCCTGACGGTTCTCGCCATGACCGGCATGTACTTCATGGAAAAACGCGCCGCTCGCGGCTTCGCGAGGAGCACCCAATGAACTGGGAAGTCATCATCAAGTGGCTGCCGAAACTGGCTCAGGGCGCGACCTTGACCCTGGAGTTGGTGGCCATCGCCGTGATCGCCGGTTTGCTGCTGGCAATTCCTCTGGGCATCGCGCGCTCGTCGCGACTCTGGTACGTGCGGGCATTCCCCTACGGCTACATCTTCTTTTTCCGCGGCACGCCGTTGCTGGTTCAACTCTTCCTGGTCTACTACGGCCTGGCGCAGTTCGACGCGATCCGTAACAGCTCGATGTGGCCGTACCTGCGCGATCCGTTCTGGTGCGCAACAGCGACCATGACCCTGCACACCGCGGCCTACATCGCAGAGATCCTGCGCGGCGCGATCCAGGCGATTCCACCAGGCGAGATTGAAGCGGCGCGGGCGCTGGGCATGTCCCGGGCCAAAGCGTTGTTCTACATCATGCTGCCGCGTGCCGCCCGCATCGGTCTGCCGGCCTACAGCAACGAAGTGATCCTGATGCTCAAGGCCAGCGCCCTGGCCAGCACCGTGACCCTGCTGGAACTGACCGGCATGGCCCGCACCATCATTGCCCGGACTTACCTGCCGGTGGAGATCTTCTTCGCGGCGGGCATGTTCTATCTGCTGATGGCTTATGTGTTGGTTCGCGGCTTCAAGCTGCTGGAGCGCTGGCTGCGCGTCGATGCCTGCCAAGGGCGTTGATGCCTGCGTGCTGACGGGCGAGGCGTTACTCGCCCGCTTCACGGCGCTGGATGCTTTTCTGATCAAGCATCAGACGCTGTGGAAGCCTCGGCCGTTTACTCATCTACAGCTTCCCTGGGAAGCGTCCTACCCGGAGTTGGCGACCTGGCTACGCAGGCGATCGCTGGAGGACGCGGAACACGCTCACAACAACCCAGCTCTTTTGGACGCACCGGAGCCGTTTGCCTCATTGGCAGCGATGTCCCTTGAGTTGAGCGCGGTGGATGAATTGCCGGCTCATGCGCTTGAAACGGCGGTTCATCGACTGAATGTCGATGTGCCGGGGCGCAAGTGGCAGCAGATCGAAGCCTTCGCCAGTCGTTTGCAGTTTGCTGATACGCCGAGCCATTGGCTGGATTGGTGTTCGGGCAAAGGCCACTTGGGTCGACGTCTGCTGCAATCCGGACAACAACTGACCTGCCTGGAATACGACCCGGCGCTGGTCGCCAGCGGTCAGGCACTCAGCCAGCATCATCAACTGCATGCGCTGCATGTCGAGCAAGATGTACTCGCTGCGGATGCCGCCTCTTTCTTGAAGTCTGACCACACGCCGGTAGCGCTGCACGCCTGCGGTGATCTGCATGTGCGGCTGATCCAGCTCGCCAGTGCGTCTGGTTGCAAACAACTGGCCATCGCGCCTTGCTGCTACAACCGGATCAGTCTGAGCGAGTATCAGCCGCTTTCCTCGTCGGCCAAGCGCTCCGACCTACAGCTATCCCTCGAAGATCTTTCGCTACCGATGAGCGAAACCGTCACCGCTGGCGCTCGCGTCCGACGTCAACGCGATACTTCCATGGCCCGACGCCTGGCCTTCGACCTGCTCCAGCGGCAATTGCGCGGCATTGACGAATACCTGCCCACCCCTTCGCTGCCCAGTGCCTGGCTGGATAAATCCTTCGCTGATTACTGCCATCATTTGGCCGCGCTTAAAGAGTTATCCACAATCAGCCCGCAGGATTGGTCAGCACTCGAAGCCGCCGGTTGGCAGCGATTGGCCGAAGTGCGCAATCTGGAGCTGTTGCGCGGACTTTTCCGACGCCCGTTGGAGCTTTGGCTGGTACTCGATCGGGCACTTTTCCTCTCCGAGCAGGGCTATGCCATTCGCCTCGGCACCTTCTGCGAAACCCCGCTCACACCTCGTAACTTTCTACTCTTGGCCGAACACCCTTAAATACGCTCAGCCTGTGGATAACTCTGTTGATGGAATTATCGTGGATCCAATAAAAACGCCTGTTTCGGGGTTTAAACACCACTGTTCATTTTTCGTACACATGAATAAAAAACCAGAAAAACAGGTATTTGCGAGCAAATTGAGAACCGATCCACAATTGCGCTCTTGACTGAGCTGCCCCAGGTCTGCGTTGTGCATAAGCGTTACGCCAAAAGAACATAAACGACCTGGAAATCCTCAACTATCTTTGCAAAGCGCCAGAATTCTCTGGCATCAGGGACAGCAAGGAGCTGGGAAAACATGAGCACATTGAACAGTGCGCAAGAAGCCGTCGATACCGTCGCCAACCAAGCCATTTACGCTGCACTGCAGCAAACCTTCGCGGTGGGCGGCGCCATCATCAACAACGCGACGGGCGAGGTCATTGCCGCGCTACACAACAACGTGCTGATGCCTTTCCCCGGCAATGGCACCACTTACTTTCTACCCCATGACCCGACCGCCCACGGCGAGCGACAGTTGGTGGACTGGTACTACGAAAATGTCGCGCCATTGAACCTGCCACCGCCCAATCAGTTGACTGTCGTCACCACGCTGGACCCGTGCGCCATGTGCGCTGGTTCACTGCTGACCGCAGGATTTAACGTCGCCGTCAGTGCGATCGATGACTACGCAGGCATCAACTACAACAGCCAGTTCACCTTTCCGTCGCTGCCACCGCAGATCCGCCAACAGGCGCAGGACACCTGGGGTTATTACGCGATTGCGGCGCCTGTCAGCCGCGCCTATCAGGGCTCGAACAGCCCGGTATTCGGCGGCCAGACCATCGACTCGGCGGCTTACTTCCTCACCAGCTCGATCTTCTCCGCCAGCGTCAACACCGTACGCGAGGCCAGCAACAACAGCGGCCTGCCACCGGATCAACTGCAAAACCCGGCAAACCTTCCGGCCAACAGCAAAGTGCGCCAGGCACTGACCGCGCTCAGCCCGTTTGCGCTGACCGTGCAATCGGCCAACCCACGCGACCCCGGCGAAGAACTCGCCACGCCACTGTTACAAACCGCACAGCACAGCCCGGTGTTCAACTCGGTAGCCCTCATCGATCCGTTCGGCAACCTGCTGGTGTGCCTGGGTGGCGTCGAGAACCAGTCGCCGATTCGTACAGCGTTCATGGAGACCACCCGCAACTACGCGGTCATGCGCTGGACCCTGATGAACGACCCCGACCCGGCGGTTCGCGCCCAGGCCGAGCAATACCTGACACATCCAAAGTACGGCACCTTCGTCTTCCTCTATGCACCCGATCCCACCACACCGCAGGCCGTGATGACCTTCGGCGCGTACGGTTCGACCATGGAAGGCCCTGTGCCACAAAGCTATCCGTCCAATCTGCAATATGTATTGTTGCCGGGCAACACCACCGCCCAAGCGTTATCGACACTGGCCCAGAACCTGCCGCCGTTCTACACGCAAAGCGTGCAAGTGGCGCCCGCGCAGGTGCTGAGTCAGGACCTGATCAACGCGGTTAAAAACGGCGTGTAAGGGGCTAAAGCAATTGCACCGGTCGGCCCCGCAGAAGCATCCGCGGGGCCCGCCTGACGCCTGCGCAAAAATAGTCTGAATTCAGGGGTTTACAGAACCAACCCAATCGCTATAATCGTCGCCCAACACGCCGGTATAGCTCAGTTGGTAGAGCAACTGACTTGTAATCAGTAGGTCCCGGGTTCGACTCCTGGTGCCGGCACCATACAAGGTTCCAGAGAAGGCTTTCAAAATCTCTGGAACCCCCGAAAAACCCGCCTTCTGGCGGGTTTTTTCGTTTTGGCGTTCCGTCAGATTCCGTCAAAATCTGTTGGATTCCGACCGTTTTAGGGATAGATATAGGGGTAAGGTCATTCGATAAAGGGAGGAGTACCCTTATGTCGCGCACCACTGCACCACTCTCCGATTCGGCTTGCCGCGCAGCCAAGCCCACCGACCGCGCCTACAAGCTTTTCGACGGCGACGGCCTCTACCTCCTCGTCCAACCCAATGGCCGTAAAGGCTGGCGTCTCAGGTATGTAAAACCTGATGGACGCGAAGGACTGACTTCGTTCGGCAACTACCCCGTGGTTGGTCTCGCCGATGCGCGCCACAAGCGCCTGGAGCTCAAGCGGATGTTGGCGGAAGGCGTCGACCCCATAGAGTCCAAACACCAAGCCAAGACGCAGGCCGCAATCCAAGGCCGAACCTTTGAAAGCGCGGCCCTGGACTGGCACAAAGCGATGTCTTCCAAATGGGCACCGGGCCATGCCAAGACGGTTCTGAGCCGCCTCAAAACCCATGTCTTTCCACTGATCGGCGCTCGCTCTATTGTCGACTTGGACACCCATGACCTGATGCAACCTCTGGAAGCGATCCAGGAGCGCGGCACAATTGACGTAGCTTTAAGGGTACAAAACTACCTGCAAAGCATCATGCGCGAGGCGAAGCGTGCTCGACAGATCGCGGCAAACCCTGCCTCCGACCTTGAAGGTTTGATCAAAGCCCCGAGGGTTGTTCACCGCCCAGCGTTACCCTTATCGCGTCTGCCTGAACTGCAGGAGCGCATTGAGGGTTATAACGGCCGCGTACTTACCCGGCTGACGGCCATGCTCTCGCTGCATGTGTTTGTCCGCTCCAGTGAACTGCGCTTTGCCCGTTGGAATGAATTTGACCTCAAGCGCGGCACCTGGGAGATTCCCGACACCCGTCCCGCGTTGGACGGAGTCCCCTTTTCCACAAGGGGTACAAAAATGGCCGGGGATATCCATCTTGTACCCTTATCGCCGCAAGCCGTGGCCCTGCTTGAACAGATCCACGTCCTCACCGGTAAATTCGACCTGGTGTTTGCAGGCGATACCAAGCCCTGGAAACCCATGTCTGAAAACACGGTGAATAGCGCGCTTCGAAAGATGGGCTACGACACCAAAACCGAAATCTGCGGCCATGGCTTTCGTTCGATGGCCTGCAGCGCACTGATCGAATCAGGATTGTGGTCGGAGACAGCCATTGAACGGCAGATGAGCCACAAGGAACGCAACAACGTCCGCGCCGCTTACATCCACAAGGCCGAGTTCATCGAGGAGCGCAGGCTGATCATGAACTGGTGGAGCCGGTACCTGGAGGCCAATCGGCAGGAGCATGTCACCCCGCACGAATTTGCCAATCAGACCGGGGCGAACGTCACGCGACTCAAGGCGAAAAGCCGCTTGAGGGAGTAGGCCGTTAGCCTACTCCTCGTCCTGCCCACCCATGTGCGCTTTGTACGCCTGCTTTTCATGAGTCTGTCCCAAGCATCGATCATCGGCGCGTCAATATGATTGCTCAACAAGCAGCCATTATCGTTTCGCTGCATATCCAGTTCGACGTTATGTTCGGAGCTAGCCCCGTTATGTTCGGAGCTGCTGGCGTAATGTTCGGAGCTCTGCAGCGGACCTACGAACACTTGCTCCCGCGTAGGCAGGTCACACGGCCAAAAGCCAATCGCCAATCGCGGCGCAGCAAAGTAAGCGTACGTTCTCGAAATCTCGATGATCCGCTTGTCCACGCGGGTCCATCCAAACAGGGCTGCAAAGCCGCCCTGCTTGGATGGACCTCACTTAAAAAATCTAAAACCCTTGCAACTGTCTGTGGAAAACCACAGATTTCCACCGGTGGATAATTTCATCCACAGCCGCAGAACTCCCGAAAATTAGAGTCTTGACCCGAATTATCCACAGGCGTAGAAAAGATCGGGCAAAGTGCTGTCGTTGACAGCAACCCAGGTAGCCAGAACCTTTGAGGCTACGCCACACCGTGGCGGTTCTCCCAAAGTGCGATTAGCGTCCGGCGGCTCGCACGGTCACAGCGATGTGATGGATGCCTACTTTTACCAGTGTGCCCACTGCGGCAACTCACCCCTTTCATAGCTGCCCTGCAGCAACCTATCCGCTTGGCCATTTCTTTGCGCCAACCTGCGCCCGTCTCTTTCTTCCGGAAAGAGACGGGCGCTCGTACCGCTGCTGCAGCCGATCTCGTACAAGGCTTTGCGGCATTCCCCCCTCGTGACAATCGGCGTGACAAACACCGAAAAGTCACCAGCAACAGCGATGCAGATGATGGTGCCGCAGCCTACGGAATGGACTGCACCTGACTGACAGTCAGGCATGCCCCTGTCATCGCTTCACTGCCTTCACCCGACTCAGGATCTCGCGGCGCCGGTCTCGTCAGCCAGTGCAGCCTCCACCCGCCCACTTCCTTGGAAGTGTTCAGGAGGCCAGATCATGAAATGCCCAAGCTCCCGGTCGTAAGGAGCCGCAAGTCCCGCGTTAGTGGACAACCCTCACAGGTCGCAGGGGCCTTGATCCCTGATAACACTCAACATTCTTGGCGGGATGACGTGGGGAAAGTTTTAAAAGTTTTGGCTTCAAGAGGAGTTCGCTCATGGCACTGGTGGGCAGGCGAGATGGACGCAATTTTGGCTACGGGAGACAACTGAGTTTTGCCGGGCCGCTGGCGCTGAAAGATCTATTTGGCGGCGGGCACTACGGCACGGTCAAGGCGCACAGTGATCGGTGGCAGGCGTTTGTGCGCTGGTGTCGCTCGGAGGATGGGCCGGGGGTTAACGATGCGCGGCAGATTGATCGACAGACTTTGCTGGACTATGCCGAACATCTGCGCGAGCAAGTTGAACAAGGTGAGCTCGCCGTAGCGACTGCGCAAAACCGATTGTCCAGCGTCAACCGGACCCTGGCAGCGCTTCGCGGTGATCAGTATGTGAAAGTGCCGAGTCCGAGCAAGGCGTTGGGAATGCAGCGCACCAGTGTTCGGCTCTCGGTGCCGCAGGGCCAAGACCGCGAACAGGTGAAGCGGATCGTCGACGTGCTCTGCGAACACCAAATGCCTCGCGCCGCAGCAATCGCTCAGTTGGCACGAGCCACCGGAATGCGCTTGCGTGAGGCCATTTTGGCCGACCTGCCGCGCCTGCAACGCGAAGCGGAGCAACTTGGCAAGATCAACATTCAGGACGGAACCAAAGGTGGTCGCTCGGGCGCATCGGCGCATCGTTGGGTTACGGTGGATGATCACATCCGTATCGCGCTGGCATTTGCCCTCCAGGTCTCACCTGACGGTAGCCACAACCTGCTAGCACCGGACGAAAACTACCTCGACTTCCAACAGAGAATCGTTCGCCCCACACGGTACATCCTCCATAAGCACAACCTCAAAGGCTTTCACGAACTGCGGGCAGCCTATGCGTGTAATCGCTATGAGCAAATCACCCATCATCTCGCCCCCATCAACGGTGGCAGTTACTACCAACTCGACCGACACCTTGATCGCGAGGCCAGAGTACAAATCAGCTACGAGCTGGGGCACGGTCGTATCGACGTGGCCTCGGCTTACATCGGTAGACGAGCATGAGCAAGGGATTCGATATGGAATTGTTCCTGGCAGGCGTGATGACCGGCTCGCCCGCCACCCGCCAACGTCACCTTCGTCAAGCGATGGCCATCCAAATTGCAATCGCTGCTCGCTGGCAACGAAATAATCCGTGGACTTGGAAGCGAAAGCATCTTGTATGGTTCTTAAATCACTCGCCAAACCTCAAAACCGAAGCAACTCGTTATTATTATAGGCTGACAGCGCAGTTGATCGCAGAACGGCTCAAAAAATCATGGTTCGAGTCATAAGTATGTAATACGAAGATACTGGACATACTTTTAATCCCACTCCAACCAATGAGCCAGGTCTCTCAGCTTCAGGTGAAAAACCGAACTCGCAAAACACACAAGCAACAATCAGCCCTACTGGTTCGAGATTCTGGTCAAAGACCCAATTCCTCCGAGAAAAAACTCCCCCTCACAGAAAGCGAGCCATCATTCAGAGTCATCCGCTTAACGTCGACCTCAAGCCGGTAAAGTAGTGACTTGCTTTCAATGGTGAAGGTATCACCTGATTGGGTAGCGATGCCCAACTGACGGAGAGCATCCAGCGGCGCCACGAGGCTACTTTCTTTAGCTCTTACAACATGGGCCGCATCCTTCTTTACATCTTCATAGCTGGAAACTAGCCGCTTCACTACCATTGGCAATTCCGCGCCATACACTTGTTCCGCATATTTCCAAATTGTATTATCCATAATCCCTCTATATCTTAACTACCCAATGAAACCCACTAATTCAATACGACCACCAAGTACAGTATCGAAAAGCGCGCACTCTACCACCAATGAACTCCGACTAAAATAAAACACCGCAGACAAAACTAGCCGACTAACAAGTATTAATCCATGAAATCATCAGACACACTTCTTAAATCATATGAATTAACTGATACCAAAGCCCTCATGCGTTTAACACAGCCTAAGGCTCGTCTTCTTTGATCATATTTCCGGAGCAGATGGTCCGCCCATTGCAATCACATTGATTAATTTTAATATCAGAAAAATTGACGGGTTATGGTTAGCGGAACCAATTTAGCAATTTTCCCCATACACCTTTCTCTACTTCGTGCTGTACGGACTCAACCGGCTCTTGTATTTCTTTTTGTGGGGGCGTTACCAACTCTGCAGACTTACCATAAAATTGAGCCTTGGCTGATTTGTCGCGTCTTTGCTCCGCTTCGATCTTAGCCTTATCCCAAGATCCTGCTTCTATAACGCGGTTGCCCTTAATCACATAGTGCGACCGGCACGGTAAATTCCAGTTACCTACAGAAGGCCAAAGAGAAATGGCTTCACCGTCAAAAGTTAACTTCCAATCTGTAGGCGTCAGCGGTGTCACTACCTCTTGACCACAGCCGCAACAGCAACTATGAACCACGGTTCCGTACTCCATCGACACATACAGGATCCCGGGATCTAACGCCCTAGGGACGCTCTTCACGAAGAGAGGTGTAAGCTGCATATGACGCATCATACAAAATCTCCGTTTAGAAGCATGTTCCCGTCGGTTGTGTACGAACAGTGGTGTTCCTTGTCTAGATCGCGGTAAAAACCGCGTAGTTTTTTCCACTTAATGACGGCTAGTGCAGCGTTCAGCATGTTCAGGTCGGCTACCTGAATGTTGGACGCATACACGTTCTCCCCACCCCCGCCCTCGAAAGATACACGCTCCCGAATATGGGAACGCATATCCGGCGTGCTGGCTGTCACCCGCAAGATGCCTCCTAACGAACCGTTGACGAGCTCGAGTCCCATTCCTACGTCCACAAAGGACACTCCCATTTCTTCCAGTTTCTGCATTGCCAAGCGCTTAGGCTCGCCTGCGTCCATGCAGAGAAAAGCAAAGGTGATGCCCTCCAAGAGATGTACAGTACCTGCATCGATTTGCACCGCATGCGGCACAATTTGGCGGTGCATTCTTGAGTAGATCTCAGTAAAGTAATCTACCTTCTTTGGAGCCTCTCGCAGTGTCTCGATCGACGGGGCGCCAGGTGCGCGGAAAGCGTTGTGTTGCAGAAAGTCGTCGCTGTCGATGAGCCGGATCTCACGAACCGGCGTCTTCGCTACTTGGTCTAGGACATAAGACCCGGTGCCTCCCACTCCAATGATCGCTAAGCACTCACCTTCGAGGCGCGCCGTCAGAGCCCCTATACCCACACGGTCTGACGCAGTTTCCACGTAATTAAATGGACTGTCCTCATCAGTGTCTGGCTGCCTGAACACACGCGATGTAGTGCCGGGTTTGAGAACCGCAGCGGGCCCAGCGATGATCGCCGCGTAGGTCGCCATTTTCTGATAATAGTCCTGGTAACCCTCCGGGCCAGGCTTGCTGGACAGCATGTACTGGGCAGTAAGCGTCGGGGCCGCAGGGACAGCTCCGGCAGAGATACCCTCGATGGTGGTTCCATCAGCATTGCAAGGAAACTCGCCTTCGAAATGCACCGTGTGCGGTTCTGGCTTTTGGGTGACGTCCCCAGAAAGACACAGAGTGGAAATGATTGTGCCCATTTTCACCTCCCGCATTGAAGTAACGTATGGCACTTCCCGCATTACAAGGAGACCACCTGTAATTTGTACAAAGTACCCATCCTCGCGCAGGCGTTGAAGGTCTTGATTAAGATTGAATAGTGCGGCCGACATTGAAAATGCTCCCGTTCTTGATCTCGACAAAGCCGCCAGCGGCCAGTTCACCGCTGTGGGGCTTGGAAGCCACTTTGCGATAGGTAATTGAATACTTGATATTCGGCGCTGGGGCTTCGCCTGGATAAGCGATCGTCACGAGTTTTTCGAAGCTCAGGCTAGTGTCCGTAACTTCGACCTCGTGGCCGTTGACCACAATCTCAAATTTCAGTTTGCGCTTAGGCGCGGTAACAAAGTGCTCCACGCCAGGCACCGTGAGGTCCACAGCCTCGCCTACTTCAATCTGACGGTCTTCACCACCACGGATGACTAGAAACACAGCTTCGGAATCTCCGGGGTTCGCTAGCGTGTATAGCGCTGCGCCGGAAATAGCTGGCTTGCCCCAAGAAACCTGGCTATCGTTGACTGTAAGTTTGAAATCACGATCAGTCTGGAAAGCTACGAAGCGCTCTGCGCCATGACCCCGCAGGTCAAAGGGCTCGTCGAGCCGCAAATCTTCAAAATCCCCTGTTTCTAAGATGGCGAACAAACTGTAATCGTCTCGAGCGCTTAACCCAGCAGCAGCCAAAATTTGACGGCCAAGTGGTATTGGGTCGCTTACATCTAGCGTGCGAAAGTTGAGATTCTCTTCCGCAAAAAGGATGCGGTAGACGCGAGCCGGGTACAGGCCACGACCTTCTCGAATAGCCTCACCTAAATCGTCAAACTCTAGAATATTATCGGTTTTCATTTTGCTGACCTTTACGGATCAGCCAGACCCAGTGTCCGGCTTTACCTAGTCATCGGTGTAACAAAAACAAACCGGTAAATTATTTTAGAATTTTTTGTGAAGTGGTCCTGGAGGGGTAGGGCCACACACAAAAAAAGCAGGGCAGGCGGGGCACACTCGTGGTGATGGCTCAGCGCGAAACACTCCGTTGCGGATGGTTTCGAATGAAGCTGCAAGCTTGGAACCGCCTCCTTCCAGTTGCTTGGACGTGAATACCACTGGATGGACAGCTCCATCGGACAGATATACATACTCCACCTTGGCATGCGGATAGCTCTGTCGTGCGGCCAACAGAAATGCTATTGCACCAATACCGGTCAAGTCACTCGTTCTGGAGTGGCCGGTACGTATTCGCCGAAACGTAAGGCTCTTATCAAGCCCCACTAAGACGTCGTCGGGAAAGACGACAATTTGCTCTCCTCCAACAGTTAAACTCATACCAGCCGGGGGCTGGGTAGCATATCCCTCTCGGATCGAAGCGAAAAAGCTCATCATCCCTTTGGCCAGCTCAAGATAGTCCCCCACATACCCATGCTCCGCGAGCCCAGAGGAGGAGAAGATCTGAGTCAGATAATTGGCAATAGATTCGGGGGATGGGTCGCTTCCTTGGACCATAGACTTGACCGCAGTACGCATCGCATCGTGCATTTGCATGAACGGCGTAGGGGCACGCTTGCCTCCCACCTGTAACACATAGGTATAGAAGAATCGACGCTGGCATGAATGGTATAGCGAGACCTCATGGTCGGCTAGGCTCAGGCCGCCATCCACCACCAACTCAATTGCCGCGTCCTCAGACGCTTTAGGCACTGTCCGTGAAAGCTTGGCGCCACCTATCTCAACGTCAGTACCCAGCCGACTGATGAACTTCGACAACGCTCTCTTATGGCCAATGGCGTTTCGAGTGGCTGCGTACATGAAAATCCGATCTCTGGCTCGTGACAGCGCAACGTAAAAAAGGCATTCCTGCTCTTTTTCATGCTCCCGTCGATGCTCCTCTCCAGCTTCGACACCAGCACCTTCAATCATATTCGACGGAGGCGGACAGCTAAGGGGGGGTACCGCTCTAGGCAGCGTGCCGGCGTTCAATCCTGGCAGATGTACCACGGGAAACTCTAAGCCTTTGGCCCCATGGATCGTCATCAGCCGCACCGCGTCGACGCTTTGCGCCGCTGCGGGTAGCTGTCGAAGATCTCTATCGTCGCCCAGTCTAACCAGACGCCGAATACGATCCAGCAATCGCGAAATCGGGAGCCCCTTGCCGGCGGGCTGTACCTTGACGAAGTTCATCAGCTGCCACGTTGCAATACCTCGCGCCCAATCGGCAGCTTTGGACGATTCCGCTAAGTTTGCTGCTATCCGGGTTCGGTCCAACAACACTGTGGCCATAACGTCCCAAGGAGAGGCACTTTCATCAAAGCCTTCAAGCGCGGTGGCAACCTTGTCTAATCCAAACTTACTTTCTGGGGAAAGACTATCAAGCGCTCCTCCCAGTGATCGCCAACTCCCAGCAGCTAGGTCGTATTCCCTCAAGTGGCCTATCACCGCAGCCACGCCCCCTAAAGCCATCTCAAATTCCGGAAGACAGGCTGTCCGCACAAGCCCCATTGCCCGGCGGTCCACCAATAGCGAGACCAGAGACAGAAGATCTTTAACCTCAGGCCTCTCAAATAGGCTCCCTAAAAATAGGACTGGTATGTTGAGCCCCTCAAGCTTCTGCCCGATCTCGGAAAGCTTTTCGTTACCAGTACATAGGACTGCCTGGTCACGGTAGCTGTAGCCTTTGGCGAGCATTTCTGCGATAGCGTCCGCAATGGCCACTACCTGTTGGTCGCCCTGATCCACCTGACGCAGTTGCGCACGGTAGCCGCTCTTCCCCCTATTGGATTCCAGACCGCTTGCGGCATCACCGACTGCCATACCGACCGCAAAACTGGAAAACGCCGTCACGACCTCGTCCGCAGATCGATAGTTCATCTTCAACCGGCCACGCTTACCGCCCGCGAAGTCCTCAGTCCCGAACCGTTCCATGTTGAAGCTAGAAGCGCCGCGGAAGCGATAGATTGACTGTTTCGCATCCCCTACGACCCACAAATTTTTCCCGTCACCGCACAGCGCGGACAATAGCCTAACACTGCTCCGATTAACGTCTTGGTACTCATCAACTAATATATGGTCGTAAGTGCCTCGAATGATGCTCCTTACCTCTTTATTATTTTCTAGCAACTGAACCGGCAGGCAGACCAGATCACCGAAGTCGATAGCTCGTGCCTGATGTTTCAGTTGCTCATACACTTCATAGACCTTGGCGACTTCTAGTGCTTTCTCGGCCGCTAACTTGTCCTCGTCGCTGAGCGCCGATGCAAGCATGGACTCGGCAAGGGATTGGTAAGCCTTAGCCCCTACAACCTCATCTTTGGCTCGCGAAACAGCCGAAAGGATATCAACGATGATGTTGGTGGGATCGTAGATGTCCCGGTAATGATTGAGTCGGAGTCTGGGGAACTCATTCTCGAGTAACTCGACCGCCTCTGTGCGATCAAGCAAACGAGGGTCTGGTGGAAGTCCAAATTCCGTATGAAAACGCCTGAGAAAGTCCAAACCGAAAGCGTGAAAAGTACCTGTCCACATAGCCGCTGCGGCTGCCTTGTCGACACGAGCGATACGTTCTGCGATTTCACCTGCCGCCTTATTCGAGAATGTCAGCACCAAGATGCGGCGAGGGTCGACGTTATCTGCTAAAAGCCTCTCAAGACGGGCAATCAGAGTTTGAGTCTTTCCTGTGCCTGGCCCCGCCTCCAGCAAGTACGCGCTTCCCCTATGACTCGCTGCAATCTCCTGCAACTCGTTGAGTTCGCGTTCTTGATGCTCGCCAGACATGGCTGAGATAGCGGGAAGCAGTAGTGAGTCGAGCAACTGCTGAGCTACTACATCGAAGGGGGCACCTAACCTTGCGGCGATTTCTGAAGCTGTCATGCCACCTTCAAGGTGCAATCTCCGGACTACCGACCTAGGCAACAAGAAGTCGCGAGCAAAGAGATCCATCTGGACCTCTCTGCGTTGTCGCCTCCCGTAGTCCACCACCCGTTCAATGCCGACAGGTGACGCCTCTGCAGTCCGAGCTGGCTCAATGCTGTACGGCGTAGAGTCTTTGGTGTCCTCGACGTCGTCCCCAAGTTCTATGTGACCTATTTCGTGAGCAACGAGAAAAGCCATTTCAAACTCGCTATCACCCCGTTCATAAAGGATGAGGCCTTCGTCGCGCACAAAGGTCGCCCTGCCACCATTGAGGACAGCTGCGCCTTTGCTCGTAGACTCAGCATCCAGATTGCGGCGCTTTACCTCAGCCAATGCAAACGTCAGTGGCTTCCAAGGATCATCGCCAGCCACTACCGCCTGGTTGTGTAGGACTTCGGCAACCTTACGGGCGATTTCTATACTGTCCATCTCAGACGTCGTCCGCTAAAAGCAACTCGATTTGCTCATCCGACTGACCGGCGTCACGCAGCAATTGCTCGAACGTCACTCGAGCGGCCTCTGAAGGTTTACCGTCAGCCTTGTAGCTTCTCGCCTGTGCTTGCGGAGGTAGGGAAAGTGAGTCCTGTAAGTCCTGCACGCTGCTTCCCAGCAAACCAGCGAGCTTCGTCAGAAAACGCATCGGGATAGACGCGACAATTACGGCTCGCTCACGAAATGCAGTGATTACCTGTCGAGGCACATCGAGCGTTTGAGCAACCTCGCGCAATTTTGGCACCGACAGGTCAGCAAACAAGTCGGTTACGGCCTTGGTCGGAGCGCTTTGGATACGAGACCACGCTGTGTCGATCCGCATTTGGTCTTCCATCGACAAAGGGCTTTCATCCAGAATGTCGAACCGGAATATTTCCTGGGAGAGATCTACCAGCTGTGGCGCGTATTCGGGGTATTCTTGCAGATACCGCCGCAATGCCTGCCCGTCAGCGTCATGCTCCATTGCGAACGATTCGAGCACTTGATCAAGGGATAGCTTGGGGAGATGAGTGGACATTATTTCTCTCCTCGGGTGATAAGCATCCGTATCCGGGAAAAGGCCATGTCACGGTGATTCCGAATGGTTTTCTCTGATTTCCCGAGCGACTTAGAGATGGTCACCGTGCCAGGATCATTTGAGTCGATCTGAACTCCTTGGCGCAACATTTCGATAATCCTCTGCTGCAATGGTGGTAACTCATCCATCGCTGCATCCAAGCGAGAGCGGTAAATATAGTCGTCAAGGACAGTTGCATCGAAGGGATCATAAGAGCCTACGGCCTGCTGGACCTTGACGTCGAGCTCTCCGCTTTCCTCCTCAACCCCCAATTCCGTGTTGCGATTGTCCTCCTTCCATGCCTTGTCCTGAGCATCAAGCTTCAACCGTGCTAGGCCACCATTGAAGTTAATTTCGAAAAAATCCAAACGCTCCACGTACTCGGCGCGTTCTTGAAGCAGCAGAGTCACGAGCTTGTCGTAGACTTGTTCAAAAATCTGGCTCCTGACAAGGGAAAGCGATCCATCCGGATTTTCTACTCTTGGCATTGCCCGTCGTACTCGCTCGGCGAGCACCTTAAAAAGCTGCTCAAAAAGCGCTTGGTCATTGATCCGACAGCTTCTTCGCACAAAGTGCAAAATGCACTCAGTGGGAACGTAACTTGGTTCACCTTTCGGTAGCCGCGTCCGACTTACGAGATCCGCAGCCGGAATGCCGTCGAGCTCGGCCAAAGCTCTTTCAATGTCAGGAAACCGCGTGTACAGATTTCCGTCAGGCTTCTGTTTGCGCAAAGGAACAATCAAAACAAACTCCCTTTAAATTTTGGTGCTCGCCGAAGCAGCCCGCCTCGCAGCCACCACGCTAGGCCTAGCCCTAGGATGTCACAATAACATCACCTCTTGACAGTCCTGCCCCTTCGCCATGTTCATCAGGGTTCACCACTGACAAACGAAGGGCGAGAGGCCTTTCCTCATCTAGAGGGTAGCTTTAGAGGTAGAAACGAATATTCACCTTCATAAAAACCATTGCCGGCAAATAGTTAAAGATAAATTCGACTCCTGGTGCCGCACCATACAAAACAAAGCCCTCGTAGAAATACGAGGGCTTTGTTGTTTCTGGAACGTCCACTTTTTGTCCGCACACACTGAAACCCGTGGGAGCGAGCCTGCTCGCGATGAGGCCGTCAAACCCAACGACGATCTACTGACCCAGACAAAGGGCTGCCTTTTCAAGGCACCAAAAACGAAGCAACCTCAACCAAACAGCATCCTTTGCCAATGATCCTCACCCACAATGGCAATCGAAGCTCCTGCATCCCGCAACTCCACTGCCTTCATGATCTTCGTTCCATAAGTACTGTGGCGCCACTGCTCATTACCCACGCTACCGACCACCAGGTAGTGCACCTTCTTACTCACACCGCCCCCAATCAAACCACCTCGTTCTTCGACTAGCGCCTGACAATCCTTACGCGGCCCAAAGGCCATGACACCCGTAAATACAAACATCCGGCCATCCCATACCAAATCAGGGGCCGGTAAATTGAAGGGAAGGTCCGTAGGAGCAACGGCAACAGCACCGCCGACCTTCGCTCCCTCAATGTCCACTCCAGAAAAACCCCGCAGGATATTAAGCAGCTCCAGGGACTCATCCATGTCTAGAGCATTGTCCTGAAGCATGCACGCCAAACGCGAATACAGCAGATTGATCACCGGATCGTTCAGATGCGCGAGATTGTTTTCCAACCATTGCTTTAGAAAAACCGCTTCCGTGATGTTCACAACACCATCGGCCGTAATCCCAGCGGCCAACCCGACCAAGGCATCGGCGGCGCGTCGATCGATTCGGGCGCGGTTGAAGAATTTACTGCTCTCAAACTCGTGGTGTAGATCCATTACGGGTTTTCCTTGAGGTGGGTACTGGCTCGATACAGAAGCATTAGCAAGTAGATGTTTGTGATCAAAGCTAGCACCACTGCGCACAGACGCCCATTTTTCCACCTGGTGCCGGCACCATAAACAAAGCCCTCGTAGAAATACGAGGGCCTTGTTGTTTCCGGGGTTTGGAAAGTCAGGTCTTAGTGACCGGCACTCTGCCCACCATCGACGTGCAGGATCTCGCCAGTGACAAAGTTGGCGCTGTCCAGATACACAACCGCCTGAGCAATGTCGCTGATCTCGCCCATGCGCCCGACGGGGTGCAGATTGCCCAGCGCTTCATGGGTTTCTTCGCCGTGCATTGGCGTCTTGATGATGCCGGGGCTGACCGCGTTCACCCGAATACCGCGCTTGGCGTATTCGATGGCCAGGGATTTGGTCGCCGCGTTCAGGCCACCTTTGGTCAACGACGCCAGTACCGATGGCACGCCGTCGATGGCGTGGTCCACGAGGCTGGTGGTGATGTTGACGACGTGGCCGCTGCCTTGTTTTTCCATCTCGGTGATCGCGAGTTGGGTGATGTAGAAGAAACCATTCAGGTTTACCGACAACACGGCGGCGTAGTCTTCCGGGGTGTAAGCGGTGAACGGCTTGGCAACGAAGATCCCGGCGTTGTTGACCAGGGTGTCGATGCGGCCGAAACGTGCGATGGCTTCACGGATGACTTGCTGGGCGACTTCCGGGTTGCCGATGTCGCCCGCCACGGTGAGGATGTCCGGGTCGGTGGACGGTTTGATCGAACGCGAAGTGGCGACAACTTTGTAATCCAGATCACGGAACGCCTTGACCATGCCTGCGCCGAGACCTTGGGAGGCGCCAGTAATAACGATGACTTTCTTCGAATTGCTCATGATGAACCTCAACTAATAAATGATGGTTTGAAAAAGTAAGTAATCAGGCTTCGGCGGGGGTCGTCGTCATTTGTCTCAACATCTGTTCGTAGTACTCGACCGACTGCGAACCGGACACCAGGTGACGACCGTTCAGCACCATGGCCGGAACCGAATTGATGCCGCGCTGGCGGTAAAACTCTTCAAGCTCACGCACTTCCTTGGCGAACGCACCGGACGCCAACACCTCTTGAGCAGCCGCCGCATCCAGTCCCGCTTCAGCAGCCAGACCAACCAGCGTCTCGCGATCGCTCGGGTTCTGGCCGTCGGTGAAATAAGCGCGCAGCAGGATTTTCTTGAGTGCGACCTGCCGCCCTTCCTGCAACGCCCACATCAACAACCGGTGAGCATCAAACGTGTTGTAAAAGTGGCTGCGCTTCTCCAGATCGAACTTGAAGCCGATGGCCTCACCGCGAGTGATCTGCATCGCTTTGCCGGCGGCGACGTCTTCGGCGGTTCGCCCATATTTGCGCATCAAGTGCTCAACCGCTTTTTCGCCGACTGCCGGCATGTCCGGGTTCAACTCGAATGGCTTGTAGGTCAGCTCGACCGACACTTCACCGGCCACGTTCTCGATCGCCTGCTCCAGCGCCGTCGCACCCAACGCGCACCACGGGCACACCACGTCGGAGATGAAATCGATGGAGACCGACGCGGTCATGACTGCCCCTCCGCCTCAGCCAGCTGCTTGCGGTACTGGGTGGTGGTGATGCCGGCGTAGCCCCAGTTATCGGTGTCGACTTCTTCGATCACGATGTGGGTCAGGTGCGGATCCTTGTTGAGGACGCGTTCCAGGGTTTCAGTGATTTCGGCGATCACCTGAGCTTTCTGCTCAGAGGTAACGCCATCGCGGGTGATGCGTACGCTTACGAAAGGCATGAGGAATCTCCAGTGACCTTCCCTTCGGAATGAATGGGTAGGCGTTGGAGCTCAATGTAGGGAGTTAGTTGGAGGGGATAAAGGTGGGGGCGGGAACATCATTAGTTACTTGGTGTAATGAGTTATGTCTCGCAGACACAATACGTTTGCATCAAAAGCGATCAATCGACTAGCCTGCGCTTATCGCAAATTTTAGATAACTCAAAGGATGGAGGCGTTCATGGCAGTTCAATTTTTCGACAGCCCATTCCATGCCACGCATGACAGCGAAGTCGCTAGCAAAAAAGCGTTGAAGATGGAGCTATCGATATTCATCACTGACTACATCAAAACCCTGGGCCTCAAACAAAGTGAGGCTGCAGCCAGGCTGAACGTGACCCAATCACGCGTCTCAGAACTCACCACTGGCAAGATCGAGAAATTTACGATCGATGCAATGTTGGACATGCTGGATAAACTCGGCTTTCGAACGACTTTTACCTTGCCGTCCAACGATGGCGGGGCTTTGCCTCAGATCGTAATTTCACAAGCTAACGCCTGCTAGACGTTGTGCGATTTTGCAGTAGGACCCAGCCCCTTCTGATGTAGTCCGTCTTGTTACGTGTCGCTTTTTTTCACTTTCAGCGACACGTTATTAGAACGTGTCGCTGACGACGACATGTGCGAGTCGATGCGTTCCTTCGTTAACGGCCTCCCCTCAGCGATTCGAAGCGCTTGGCTCTCATTCATTTCGCGTACAGATTCCAGCAAATCCTTTTGAAACTTATCCAATTCAATGTCCATTCCTGATGTCTCCTTCAGCAAGTCGGCAAGGCCATCAGCACGCCTTCTTCAAATTATGAAAATTATGACTGACCAATAATTATTGCCCAGCCATAAAAATCACTAAAACCCTTCAACCCACGCCACCACCTAGCCACGATTGCGCATCCTCCCCCCTCCAGCTACCTTCAACCCGTCGCTGCCAATTCAGCGACCGGGCCTGAGAACTCGAATTCGATGCAGAAACCAATCGGAGTTCTCCTTATGCATGCCCGCAATCCATTCAAAATTTTCGCTACTGCTACACCGGGTCACGCCCACCACCGCCCAAAAACTGGAGGTGCCCAATGACCAACCCCCAAGACCTGAAAACCATCGGCCTCACCCCTTTCTCCTACCACGACAACCAACCGCTGTTCCGCATCAACGCCGGCGTCCCGGTCATCCAGGCCCTCTCCCACGCCTCCGACCTGCTCCACATCGCCAAACTTCTCGCATCTGACGCCGCCATGGTTCGTGACACCGACCGGCATGCCTGGGCGTCGCATTTTTTGCAGGATATGAGTAAGGCGATCATCGATGACGTAGCGAAAGTGCTCGATGCACCGGGTAACAACCGAGCCAGTAACGTCGCGCCATAAACAAATCGCACGTATGAAAGAGCCCCGAATCAATCGGGGCTTTTTAGTTTCCGGCTCACACCTCGCTGACCTCAAACACAAACGAAATCTTCCGACTGCTCGCACTCCACACATAACGTATGTGCTTGCCTTGCTTCGGAATCGAGACGGCCGGCGGCCGAAACGCAGCGACACATTCATGCCCAGGCAGCCGAACGCTGTTGTAAAGCAGCCCCCATGACAAGGTTTCACGCAGCTGCCGGGCAAAGGCTTGTGACGGCCCGTAAGCGTCAGGATCCGGGTTGTGCAGCCCGGGGTAGTGTTGGCGAACGTCGTGCATCGGTTTAACGACTTTGTTGACGTAGGTGCGCAGGGTCAACTCGATGTCCGGCTCGTTGGTCGCGGCCAGGAAGCGTTCCTGGTGATAGCTCGTTTCGGCGATGGCGGCGGCCTGGCTGCTGGCGGCGTAGTAGACGCCGTAGGTGCCGTCGGTGAAGCGGCTGGTTTTGCCGATGTGGGTGAACGCGGCCATGACCGGTGATGAGCCGGGGCCGGAGATTCGGTCTTCGGGCAGCACGCGGGAGAGCACGCCGGCTTCTTGGGCCAACCGGTCGTTGGTCAGGGCTTCCAGGGCGTAGGCGGTTTGTAGGTCTTCGGGGTCGAGCACGTCTTCAAACAAGGTGATCGGGGGGAACGCGCTGTTGATCATCCGGTAAGCACGGTTCCACTCGGGGAGTACCACTTCCGGGGCCATCAGCCGCGGACGCCATCGAGGTAGCGACGCACGTCAGCGATGTCCACCACCCGGCCGGCCAGCATATAGCTCAACGCGGATTGACCATTGAACGGCGCGGCGGTGTTCGGACTGCTGACCCATTTGTAGGCGCGGTCGCGGTTGTTGCTGAAGATGATGCTCAGGGCTTTGTGGATGCCCATCAGGTAGGAGATGCGCTCCAGAGTGTCGTGCGGGAGACGCACATTGGGCGGCAGGTGTTTGTATTTATAGAAGGTGGTGTTGCCGACCTTGCCGAGCAGCGTGCGCTGTTCTTCGGCGGTGCAGCCCCAACGTTCCATCAGGTTGAAGAAGAACTTGAGCGCCACACGGCCGGCTTCCGGGGTGTCGAGCTCTTGGGGAGCCGTGCGGACGGGGGATGAAGTGGCCATTGGAAGGACTCCTTCGGGCAAAGGGTTGTGCCTTCAGAGTAGTACAGATCCGAACATTTTTAAAATTTTTGTTCGTTTGCGGACTTCCTAAGCTTTTCGACGATTACGGTTTCCACGGTGATTTGCTTGATCGCACGAAACGGCGCAGACCGTAGCACCGGTAATCAATCGCCACTCCCGCTCAATCGGCGTCCAATGCTGTTGCCGCGCGCGACCCAGTTTGTCGTTTCGATCATTCGCGATGGAAAATCCAGGCTGTGACGGGTAGCTCGAATCACCCGGTGGCGCAAGCCAGAGCGCTGCTGCGCCCACAAAAGCCCCGAACCAGTCGGGGGGTTTGTGTTGAGAGGTGCTACTTGAACAGTTCGGAATGACTTCCGAGATCAACGAATGTGATCAGATCGGAGCGCGTGTGCTCATAAATCATCAAGAAATCACCGCCTATATGGCACTCTCGAAAACCAGCCCAATCCCCCGTAAGCGCATGATCCAGATACTCGGCGGGCAATGGCTCTCCCAGAAATAGCGTGACCATCACCTGACGGACTTCATTCATGTCGCGGCGTCCGGCCCGCTTGTAACGTTCCCACGACTTCTTGAATTCCGATGTTTGCGCACACTGTTTGGGCAGCTCAGCGCGCTTTTGCTTTTTCTCCGGTTTCGCCATCAGCGTCCCTCAGCATGTCGTCTATCGAGTCGAACCGCTGGCGAATGTCTCGTGCTTCCGTCATGGCGCGGGCCGTCTTCTTCGAAGGGACGCGCACCTCAAACGGGAGGCCCTGAGTGGCTACAACCTGACGAAGAAAAAGACGCATGGCATCACTGATGCTCAGGCCGCAAGCACTCAAGACCTCAGTAGCCTGCGCCTTCAAATCCTCATCAATGCGGCAACGCACGTCTGTGGTTTTCAGCAATGCACCCATGGTAATAACCTCATCGTTAATTTGTAGCTACATTGGCGCTACCTCGAGCATTGTGATTGAGCGGGATCTTTTTGGTCAACTTCAGCGTGATGGACGGCTCGAAAGCTTGAGAAGCGTGACCATCAGCTGGATTCCTCGCCCAATATTTCAACCGTTTGAGCTCGCGATGAATATCAGCCTGATCCCTTTCCTACTCGAGAACCGTCCCGGTTCAACGCAGGAAATAGCTGAGGGCGTTGAGCTCTAAATCGCACCCACAAAAAAGCCCCGAACCAGTCGGGGCTTTTCCTTTCTCAGCCTTGCATCAGGCCTCGGTAGCGCAACCAATCATCAGAAAATGTTGATCGGGTAATCCACGAACACACGCACTTCGTTACCGCTGGAGTTGTACTCACTCGATTTCTGCGAGACACGCAGGATCGAGCTGCGCAGTTTCACGCTCAGGTCTTTGGCCGGGCCGCTTTGGACGACGTACTTGAACTGGTTGAAGATTTCGCGCTCGGTACCGCCTTCGCTGGTGGAGGTGGTGATGTTGTCGCCGCGCACGTAGGCGAAGTTATAGCTCAAGCCTGGAACACCGAAGGTGCTGAAGTCCAGGCCGTAGCCCAGCTGCCAGCTGCGTTCGTCTTCGGCGTTGAAGTCGGACCAGTAGGAGTTCGCCAGGTAGATGGTGTTGCCGCCGTCGCCGACGCGACCTTGATCTTTCTGGTAGCCGCCGTAGGCGTAGCCCAGGTTGCTGTCGCCGGTGCTGCGCTGGTGGGCGAGCGTGAACGAGTGCGCGCCGGTGGCGAATGTGGCGGCCAGGCTCCAGATTTTGTTGTCGTCGCCGGTGGCACCGCTGTCGCGGACGTAGGAATCTTCCAGCTTGGTGCGGTAGCCGTTGAAGTCCAGGGTCAGGGACTGATCCTTGTCGATCGGGAACACGTAGTTGGCGTTCACGTATTGCTTCTTCAGCACGTCTTCGACGTCGGAGGCGTACAGCGCAGCCTTGAACTGTTCGGTGAACTGGTAACTACCACCCAACACGTTGATCGACTTCAGGCCGCCGCTGTCATGGCCTTCAGCGCTTTTGCGCGATTCGGCGGTGAAGCGACCGGCGTTCAGCTCCAGGCCTTTGATCTCCCTGGAGGTGATCAGGGTGCCGGTGTAGCTTTCCGGCAGCAGACGCCCGTTGTCGTAGCTCAACACCGGCAGTACCGGCATCTGGTCGCCGTACGTCAGAACGGTGCTGGAGATGCGGAATTTTACCGCGCCACCGGCTTTGGCCAGATCGCCGGCCGGGTTACCGCTGTCGCCTTCCTTGAAGAAGTCGATGCCTTGGCCGCCGCTGTGGCTACCACGGTCCAGACGCAAGCCGTACAGACCGAAGGCATCAACGCCTACGCCGACGGTACCTTGGGTGAAGCCCGAGGTGTAGGTGCCGATGGCAGCCTGACCCCATTCACGCTGGTCGTCGTTGCCGTCTTTTTTGTCGCGATTGATGTAGGCATTGCGCAGCAACACTTTGAGGCTGCTGTCTTCAACAAAACCCTTGGATTCGGCCTGGTCGTTAGCCATGACCTGTGTAGCGCTCAACATCCCCAGAGCGATCAGACTGATTCGCTTGTTCAACATTTTGTTCTTTTCCTTATGACCGTTGATACGCGCTGTGTCGAACGGCTGAAACGGCGCTATCGCACTCTTTTTTCACCCTAAACAAAAAGGCCCGCGCACGAAGAAATCGTGGCGGGCCTTTTTGTTATTTTATGAGTCATGGCGGTTAGCCACAGGCGTGGGGCGAATCCTAGCCGCGCCCTTAACGATGTGTCAATTTCATGAATCGTCTGTAAATAGGCGAAAAAACGTCTAAGAAAACACTTGCCGCCGTCAATCGGCGCAGCCGTTCAGACCACAGGCTTTAAGCTCCGATGATGACGCTTGTGCGGGAAGCGACTGACTCAGCCATGCCGCAAAGGCTTGCGGCTTGCCGAGCCACGGGCTGATATCGATCAGGGTAAATTGGCCGTTGTGTTCCAGGGCGAAGGTCGGGAAACCCTGGCCGCCGACTTCGGCCAGGAATGTTCGACTGTCCTTGATGTGGCGATCGGTTTCAGCTGCTTTGAAAGCAGCCTGGAACGCTTGAGGTTCCAGACCGATGTCTTTCGCGAGTTCTAACAACACAGCTTCATCGGCAATGCGTCGACCTTCCTCGTAGTGAGTACTTTGCAAACGCCCCAGCAACTCCAGTCCGCGACCGGCGATCTGCTCGGCTGCCAGCACCGCGGCAATCGGCGGTGCGGAATCGAAAACCGCCGTCTCATCGCGCAGCAATCCTTCGAAATACGCCTCGCCAAACGGCTGACCGGTGTACTCGGCGATACGCCGGTCATGGGGCATGACGTAGTTACGCAGTTGTGGCGAGACGGTCTGGCGGTTGGCGCCGGTCATCATGCCGCCGCCGTGGGCGATCACTGGCAACACAGCCTGGGCGGCTTGCACCAGCGGTTTTGCGCCGTAGCACCAGCCGCACAACGGGTCGTAAATATAGTGAAGGATCATGGGAAGACTCCGGCAAAAGCGTAGGAAAACGAGATGCCGGCAGATTAGTCCTCCGCCCGTTTCTGAAAAACGCTGGAATGGCTTTCAGTCTGTTTCATGAATCGGTCAAATGACCTCACGGCCCCACTGTAGCCATCTCGACACAATTCGAAATAATCAAACAGCGAAACCTTTCAAGAATAATTAACAGAAGTAAATAGCAAGCATTACCATTCGCACCCTCGAATTACTCCACCCTTCCGGATGCGCTTCAGATGCCTGCCCCCTTTCGCCTCACGCCCGTCACCCTTGGGCTTTCTGCATTTCTCTCTGCCGGTTTTGCCTGCGCCGCCACCACCGTTTTACCCGAGACGTCGATCAGCGCCGAAGCTGAAGCCGATGACCCGCGTGTGAAGGAAACCAGCACCGCGACCCGCACCGCCACGCCGGTGCGCTACGTTCCACAAGCCATCGACTCGATCAAAACCGCGAACGTCGTGGATTACGGCACCAACGATCTGGGCACCGCGCTGAGCGGCATCCCCAACGTCAGCAGCGGCGCCGACACGCGCTTCGACAGCCTGCGCATCCGCGGTTTCGACGCCAGCAACGACTTCTATCTCGACGGCATCCGCGACGACAGCCAATACGTGCGCGATTTGCACAACATCGAACGCATCGAAGTCCTCAAAGGCCCGGCCGCTGTTTTGTATGGCCGTGGCAGTCAGGGCGGGATCGTCAATCGGGTCAGCAAACTGCCTGAATTCGGTCGCCGCTCGACCCTCGAGGCCCAGGGCGGCAGCGATGATTTGCGCAGCCTCTACGCCGACCTCAGCACCGACCCGAGCGAGAACATCAGCCTGCGCCTGAACATGGGCAACATGGATCAAAACAGCTTCCGCGACGGCGTGAGCGGCAATCGCCAACTGTTCGCTCCGTCGATGAGCTGGCAACTGACACCGGACCTGAACTGGCTGGTGCAGTACGAATACAGCCGCTACAACCGTACGCCGGATCGCGGTATCCCCGGTGTAAACGGACGCCCGGCGGACGTAGGACGGGATACGACCTACGGCAGCGAACACGATTTCATCGACGACAAGTCGCAATCCCTGCGCTCGAAACTCAGTTATGAGCTCAGCGACAACTGGCAGCTGCGCCACACCCTGGGCGTGTTCAAGCTCAACAGCAATTTCGACAACACCTACCTGACGGGTTACACCCCGGCGACCAACAAGGTCACGCGCCAGCACTGGCAACAGGACCTGACCACCCGCAACGTCTACAACAACGTCGAGCTGGAAGGCGGTTTCGACACGTTCGGCCTTGAGCATCGTTTGCTGACCGGCATCGAAATCGGCAGCCAGCGGCGCGACCCTACGTTGTACAACGCAGCCACCGGACGCGGGACTCAGCCTGTACCGGCACTGGACCTGTACAACCCCGACCGCAATTTGCGCCATACCGGACGGATGCAAGTGTCCAGCAGCACTCACACCGAAGTCGAAAGCCGTGCGGTGTACGTGCAGGATCAACTGCGTCTGAACGATCAATGGCAACTGCTGGCCGGCTTGCGTTACGACACCTTCGACATCGAGTCGACCAACAAGCTGCGGGACATTTCCGAAGATCGCGACAGCCATAGCACCAGCCCGCGTGTAGGACTGGTGTGGACTCCGCTGCAGAATCATTCCTTCTACGCCTCCTGGACCAAGACTTTTTCCCCGGTCGGCGGTGGTTTGATCGGTATCACCCCAGGCGCCGCCGGCAATAGCAACGACCTGAGTCCCGAGCTGACCAAGCAAAAGGAAATCGGCGTGAAGAGCGACTGGCTCGATGACCGCCTGAGCACCACGTTGGCGATCTACGAACTGGAACTCTACAACCGCCGTACCAGCGATCCGAATGATCCGAGCGTGACCTTGCTCACTGGCGTGCAACGTTCCCGCGGGATCGAGCTGACCGGGACCGGCAAGATTGCTGGCAACTGGTACGTGCGCGGTGGCGTGGGTGTGCAGGACGCGACGGTCGAAAAGGACAACAACGGCTTTGAAGGCAAACGTATCAGCAACGTGGCCAAGCATAACGGCAGCCTGTTCCTGACCTGGAAACCGGAAATGGGCTGGTACGCCGAAACCGGTCTGACCCTGGTGGGCCAGCGTTATGCCGACAACCTCAATACCACCGTGCTGCCGGGTTACGGTCGTTGGGATGCATTGGCCGGGTTCCGGCAGAAGGATTGGGATTTGCGCGCGGCGCTGAACAACATCAGCGACAAGACCTACTACTCGTCGGCCACCAGTGCGGCGCAGATTCAGCCGGGTGAACCGCGCAGCGTGGTCGTGACTGGCACCTACAGTTTCTAAATTCACTGCGATCCAGTGTGGGAGCGGCGGTGCGACGATTCGACTTGCTCGCGAAGGCGATCGATCATTCAACATTAATGTCGACTGACACACCGCCTTCGCGAGCAAGCCCGCTCCCACACTTTTGATCTCCAGTGATCACAAAAACCTTCGCCCATAAAAAAGCGCCGCCATCCCGGCAGCGCTTTTACCAATCCGTTGTTTTTTCTTCTTATCCTTCCATCACATCCCACAACGCTTCCAGCTCCGCTTCGCTGAATAAACCAGCGGGGTAGCGTTCGATCATCATCCGGCGCGGATCAGGTTCTCTGATCTGACGCGTTCCATTGGACTTCAACCAGTGCGCCAGGACCTGGAGCGATTCGCTGTTTACTGCCAGGGGATGCAACGCCCGCTCGCTCACAACATTCATTTCGGCGTTCATTTCCGCGCTCTCTCCTGGTTTGTGAGCGGCTAACTTATCCAAGGTTTATGACAGAACATCGCAGTTCTCCCCCTCCCTGTTTACACCATGAGAGATACAAGAGCTGTGCCAAGGTTTCGCAACTGTCGACAAGTGGATACAAAAAAGCCCGCAGTCCTGATGGACTGCGGGCTCTCTACAAGACAGGAAGGCAAAACGCTTGCCGAATCGATTCTGCAATCAACTCAAGCTGTTACAACCTCACTCACTCCTTGTGCGGTGCTGGCTGTTGTTGGGTAAGGCAGTGGATGTTACCGCCTCCCAGTAACAGTTCGCGGCCGGGCACCATCACCACTTCGTGCTGCGGGAACAGTGCCTGCAAAATCTCTTTTGCCGGGCCATCCAGCGGGTCGTCAAAGCTCGGCGCGATGATGCCGCCGTTAACGATCAGAAAGTTCACGTAGGAACCGGCCAGACGCACGGTCGGATTACGTTCCTGAGTCCCGTCCACCGGGTCAACACCCGCGCACTCTTCTTCGGTCGCATACAGCGGCCCCGGAATCGGCATCTTGTGCACCGTGAATGGGCGACCCTTGGCGTCGGTGCTGCTTTCCAGCACTTTCATAGCCGCCTGGCAGCGCGGGTAGTTCGGGTTCTGCGGGTCATCGGTCCAGGCCAGCAACACTTCGCCCGGACGCACGTAGCAGCAGAAGTTATCCACATGGCCGTCGGTTTCATCGTTGAACAAACCGTCCGGCAGCCAGATGATTTTATCCACAGCCAGATTCGCACTGAGCACCGCTTCGATCTCTGCACGGTTCATGTGCGGATTGCGATTGCGGTTAAGCAGGCACTCTTCGGTGGTGATCAGCGTGCCTTCGCCATCGACGTGGATCGAACCGCCTTCGAGCACAAAGCCCTCGGTGCGGTAGCGTTGACTGCGCTCGATCTCGAGGATCTTGCCGCCCACCTGCGAGTCGCGATTCCACGGCGAATACAGCCCCCCGTCGAAACCGCCCCACGAGTTGAAGTCCCAGTTCACACCACGGACTTCGCCACGGTTATTGATGACAAACGTCGGGCCGGTGTCGCGAACCCAGGCGTCGTCGCTGGACATTTCCACCACACGAATATTCGGCACGTCCAGACGGGCACGGGCGTTTTCGTATTGGCCGGCGGAAACCGCCACGGTCACCGGTTCGAAACGTGCAATGGCTTTAGCCACCGCGACGTGCGCGGCTTGCGCCGGTTTGCCGCCCAGGCGCCAGTTGTCCGGGCGCTCGGGCCAGATCATCCAGGTCTGGGTTTGCGACGCCCATTCGGCCGGCATGTAAAAGCCGTCGGCGCGCGGCGTGCTGTGCAAAGTGGTCATAGCGATCAGGACTCCAGGGATCCGTCGAGGGTCTTTAGTGTGCCATACAGGTTCGGGCGACGATCACGGAACGAACCCCAGGCGCTGCGGATGTGTTCCAGTTCGTCCAGGTCGAAGCTTTGAACCAGCACACCTTCTTCGGTTTCATTGAGCTCTTGAACCTTCTCGCCGAACTGGTTGGCAATGAACGACGAGCCGTAGAACGTAATGTCGTAGCCGTCCTGCTCTTCGTTGCCGATGCGGTTGCTGGCGATCAGCGGCATCAGGTTGGCGCCAGCATGGCCTTGTTGCACGCGTTGCCAGTGATCGCGGGATGAAATGGTCTTGTCGTGTGGCTCGCTGCCGATCGCGGTCGGGTAGAACAGGATTTCCGCGCCCAGCAACGCCATGCTGCGCGCGCATTCCGGGAACCACTGGTCCCAGCAGATGCCCACGCCGATTTTCGCGTAACGGGTGTTCCAGACTTTGAAGCCGGTATCGCCCGGATTGAAGTAGTACTTTTCGTGGTAGCCAGGGCCGTCCGGGATATGGCTTTTACGATAAATCCCGAGGTTGCTGCCGTCGGCATCGATGATCGCGATGCTGTTGAAACGCGCGCGGCCCGCCAGTTCGTAGAAGCTGATCGGCAAAACGACTTGCAGTTCTTTGGCAATTTTCTGGAAGTGCTTGATGGCGACGTTGTCTTCAACGGTCGTGGCCAGCTGCAGGTAATCCGGGTTCGGCTTCTGGCAGAAGTACGGAGCCTCGAACAGTTCCTGGATCAGGATGATCTGCGCGCCTTTCGCCGCGGCCTCACGGACCAGCCGCTCAGCGGTCTCGATGTTGGCTTCAAGATCCCAGGAACAGGCCATCTGGGTGGCGGCGACGGTAACGATGCGGCTCATGAATCATCTCCGGGGCAATTGCTTGAGGGTCGAGTGTGGCATCGACCAATGACAGAAATGGGAAGGACCGGGCGTGGTGGGTCACGCCGCGGGCAATGACGACTTTATAACCGATAAAAATCGGCTTTAAAAGGTTAAAAAAGTCCATCTGTCGAAATTAGTTCGATATACCCAGATAATAATCGAACTTTACGCTCCCGCAGGAATGGGTGTTTACAGACCTTCTGCGAGAACCTTCGACAGCATATCCACGAAGAAATCCACGCTCTGACGCGAGGTCACCATCGGCGGTTTGATCTTGAGGATGTTCAGGTAATCGCCGGTCGGCTGCATGAAGATCCCCAGTTCGCGCAACCGATCACACAGCGCCGTGGTTTCTTCGGTCGCCGGTTCCAGGGTTTCGCGATTGCGGATCAACTCGACGCCCAGATAGAAACCGGAACCATGCACCGCGCCCATCAGCGGATGAATATCGATCAGCGCTTCAAGCCGTTCCTTGAAATACCCACCCACGACCTGAGCATTTTCCCAGAGCTTTTCTTCCTCCATCACATCCAGCACTGCCATGCCGATCTGGCAACTGACCGGGCTGCCGCCGGCCGACGAGAAGAAGTAGCCTTCGGCTTCCAGCGCTTCGGCGATTTCCCGACGGGTGATCACCGCGCCCAACGGCTGACCGTTGCCCATGCCCTTGGCCATGGTGATGATGTCCGGCACCACGCCTTGCTCTTCGAAGCCCCAGAAAAAGTTGCCCATGCGGCCGTAACCGACCTGCACTTCGTCAGCAATACACACACCACCCTGTGCACGAACCAGCGCATACACCTGTTTCAAATACCCCGGCGGCAGCGAGATACCGCCGGCATTGCCGTACACCGGCTCGCAGATGAAACCGGCCAGCTGACGCTTCTGCTCGGCAATTTTCGCCAGGTTGTGTTCGACGCTACGCACGTAGTCCGGCGCGCTATCCGGTCCACGGAATTCGCCGCGATAGGTGTTCGGCGCGGTAACCGGATGCACCCAGTCCGGACGGCTGCTCAAGGCCTTCGGGTTGTCGGCAATCGAGGTCGAGACCGCGTCCGCGCCCACTGTCCAACCGTGATAGGCCTCCAGCACGCTGAGCATGTCGCGACCGCCGCTGTAGGCCCATGCCAGGCGGATTGCCAGGTCATTGGCCTCGCTACCACTGTTGACCAGAAACACTCGGTCCATGGAATCCGGCGACAGTTTCAGCAAACGCTCGGAGAACTCGGCAATCGCCGCGTAGTTGAAGCGCGAGTTGGTGTTGAGCAGCGACCACTGACGACTGGCGACAGCAGCCATGCGCGGATGACCGTGGCCCAACACCGCGACGTTGTTGAGCATGTCGAGGTAGGAGCGACCCTGCATGTCGATCAAGTGATTGCGCCAGCCACGTTCGATGCGCGGCGGGTCGACGTAATAGTGCTTCTGGGTACGGGCGAAACTGGCGTCACGGCGCGCCAGCAACGTCTGCGAATCGAGTTCTTCTTCGGCGTCACAGGCCAATCCCAGCAGCACCGCCGGTGACGGGCACAACGCTTGCCAGGCAGCCGCGCGGGACGGCGTGCAAAACAACGGCGCCGTGAACGAAGCGCCCCGGCACAACTGCACAATCAACGGCCCGCTGACGGAACCCAGCACCTGGCCTTTGACCAGCGCTGCGCCCGTGTGCAGCGACGGAGTCACGCCCCACAGGCGCACGCTCAATTGCGGGCCATCCAGTTGCAGCACGCCTGCCGCCGGCTGATGCAGCACCCCGGCAAATGGTGACTCGACCACCGTGCCGCGGGGCACTCGTAATTCGACGTGCAATGGGCAAGTGTCGGGTTCAGTGGCGCTGTCCGGTCGGGTGCGGGACAAGCGATATTGCCCATAACGACTGGCTGCCAGACCATGAGCCGCAGCAGCTTCGGTCAACAGACGTTGATCGATCCCCTCCTGCTCCCAGTTGCCAGCCTCAAAATGCGGACTGAGCACGCCCAGATCGATCAATGCAAACTCACGACCCACCAGACTCGGCAGCAGCGGCGCGAAGCCTTCGCTACCGATGCCCGGCAGACTCTGGCCGATCGAGGTCAGGATCGCCGCTTCCATCAACGCCAACGGCACCGATGTAGCGACGCGGAAAATCTCCCACTCGTGGGTGAGATTGTCGCGGCTGTATTCGTTGCCCGGATCAATGTTGACCTGCTGTTCGCCGCTGAGCACCAACACCGCCGCACGGGCGACGATCAGCGGCCAGAGCGCCAGTAGCTCTTCATGCGTGAGCGGATTGACGGCGTGATAGGCCTGGACCGCCGGCAAAATGTAGAAGGGATCGCCATCGGCGTGGTGCAGCAGCGCCGCACACGTCACCGACAGATCAGTGATGCGCCAGGTACGGACCAGGTCGCCGAAATCGATCACACCCTGCAATTGCCACTGGCGTTGCGAATCTCGCTGCCACACCACGTTGTCGTCGGTGATATCCATGTGAATGGCTTGCACCGGCAGCTTATCCACTAGCGGCTGCAAATGACGCTCGGCCTGTTCAGCCGCATCGGCAATCAGCCGGCGTTGCAGGTCGTCGTTGATGACCGGCAGCAAATGCGCGATCAGCGCGTTGGCGTGGCGGGCGTCCCATTGAAGGGTGCGCTCGAGGCCCGGATGATCGAAACCGGCCAGCGCCAGGTCCATTTCACCGCAGAGCCGACCGAAACCGGCCACCACTGAACCGGGCAGATGATCCAGGTGTGTGAGCGACCGGCCTTCGATGTAATCGAGCAGGCGCACATGCACCGGTTGGCCGCCGACTTCCAGGGAGAGAAGGTCTGCACCGTTTTTAGCGGGAATCACTCGCGGCACATGCACATCAGGGTGTTCACCCAAATGCTTGAGCCCGGCGTGCTGGGCGTGCAGCTCCTGCGCCGAGTAATCGCCACGGCAGATTTTCAGGACAAAACGCCCCTCGTCGCTGTCAACCAGATAGTTAAGATCCTGCTGGCTACCAAGGGCCTGCAACCTTCCACTCAGCCCGTAATGTCCCTTCAACAGCTCAAGCGCTTGCACCGCAGACACTTGCGGGCTGGGCAAACTGGCGCGATGAATCAACGTGGCGAGCGGCATACAACGACCCCTGAAGTTTTATTAGGCGCTTATATCGCCACTGCTTGGGGCGATACGCAACCCCCCTTCAAGCCTGCAACCTCTCTATTGAACTTTCCTAATCTCGGATTGCCTTCCACTGGGGGAAACAAGCTACATCGGCTGCACGAAAAGAATGCGCCCGGCAGATGATCAACGTAGCCTTCCTGACAAGGCCTTTTTTCATCGTGGATAATGAAATTTTATTCACGTCAATGAAAACGGACGGACAGTGCCTATAGTCCAAGCACTGGTACTTCGGCGAAGCGAATGTAGCGAACGATGGCTCGGATTAAGACCATTGGAGATACAAAACCTTCAGCACCTGAATCACGGCCCACTCGCGCCCGCCGCCACTTTGCGCAAGAATGACGCCCATCAACGCCAATTGCTGGAGAAAGACCATGAAAGTAGTCACCACCGATCTGCCCGGTGTTCTGATCATCGAACCCAAGGTATTTGGTGACGAGCGCGGTTTCTTCTATGAAAGCTTCAATGCCAAGGCTTTCAAAGAAATGACTGGCCTGGAGACGAATTTCGTTCAAGACAATCATTCCCGCTCGCAAAAAGGCGTATTGCGTGGCCTGCATTACCAACTGGAAAACACTCAGGGCAAATTGGTTCGCGTCACAGCCGGTGAAGTACTCGACGTGGTGGTGGACATTCGCCGCAGTTCGCCACATTTCGGCAAGTGGGTGGCCGTGCGTCTGTCCGCCGAGAACCATCGTCAAATGTGGGTCCCGGAGGGTTTCGCCCACGGTTTCGTGGTGCTGAGCGAGTTCGCCGAATTCCTCTACAAAACCACCGACTACTACACCCCGTCCGCCGAGCGCAGCATTCGCTGGGACGATCCGGACCTGGCCATCGATTGGCAACTGGATGAAGCACCACAACTGTCCGGCAAAGATCAGGCTGCCGCGTTCTTCAAGGACGCTGAAGTCTTTTCCTGAAACACCGTCTGAATCTTCGCAGCACAGGCGTACCTGACCCACGGCGCGCAGACTGCGCCCGCAAGCCTAGGCATAATGCGCCTGTACCCACAGGCGCTCGATGCTCATGACTCCAACCCTCCCCCGCAGACCCCGCTGGCGCAGCCTGGCCCTGCTCGCCCTGTGCCTGGCGCCGTTGCTGTGGCCGCTGGAGCATCTGGCCGAGCGTTACTACCGCAGCGAGCTGGCCGGGCAGAACCGTCAGACGCTCGACCTTTACGTCGCCAACCTGCTGGGCACCCTGCACCGTTATGAAGTGTTGCCGCAGATCCTCGGCGATCTGCCAGCCCTGCGAGCCGTCCTCGGCGCGCCCGACGATGGCGTCACCCAGGGCAACGCCAACCGTTTATTGAAAAACATCAGCGCCCAGACCGGCGCCGAAGTCATGTATCTGATGGACACCACGGGCAAGACCCTGGCCGCGTCCAATTGGGACAAACACGACAGTTTCGTCGGGCGTAATTTTTCCTTCCGGCCGTATTTCAGCGAAGCCATGGCCGGGCGACTTGGGCGTTTTTTCGGTTTGGGAACGACCTCGGCCAAGCGCGGCTATTTCTTCGCCGCCGCCGTGCGTAACGGCGAAAAGATCATCGGCGTGCTGGTGGTCAAGGTTGACCTGGACCACACCGAAAGCCTCTGGGGCAAAACCCCGGAACAACTGCTGCTGACCGACCATAACGGCGTGGTCATTCTCACGTCGCGGCCCGAGTGGCGATTCCGCTCGACCCGCCCGTTGGGCGAAGAGGAACGCAAAGCTATTACTGCGATTCAACCTTATCCGACCCGTGATCCCAAACCATTGCGGCTCAACCCCAACGCCTGGCTGACACAAACCCAGCCCATCGCAGAAACCGGTTGGAACGTCAGCATCCTCGCCCCACGCACTTTGATCGATCGCCCGGTACGCACGGTCGTCGCCATCGGCGGCGCGACGTTGTTGGTGTTGATGTTGCTGCTGGGTCTGATGATGCAGCGACGCCGTCATTACCTCGAACGAATCGCCTTCGAAGCCAAGGCCCGTCGCGAACTGGAAGGTCGGGTAGCCGAGCGGACCAGCGACCTTGAAGGCCTCAACCGTCGATTGAAACAGGAAGTGCTGGAGCGCGAACAGGCCCAGCAAGAGCTGGTTCGCGCTCAGGATGATCTGGTGCAGGCCGGCAAACTGTCGGCCCTTGGCACCATGTCGGCGAGCATCAGCCACGAACTCAATCAACCGCTGGCGGCGATCCGCAGCTACGCAGAAAACGCCGAAGTACTGCTCGATCATCAGCGCACCGATGATGCGCGCGGCAACCTCAAGCTGATCAGCGAACTGACCGGGCGCATGGCCTCGATCATCGCCCACCTGCGCGCCTTCGCCCGGCGCGATCGCCACGCCCCGGAAAGCGTCGCCCTGCAACCGGCGCTGGACGATGCGCTGGCGCTGCTGGCCAAGCGTCGACGCAGCATGGAGGTCGAGCTGATCCGCGACTTGCCGGCCGCCACCCTGTGGGTCGAGGCCGGGGAAACCCGTCTGCGTCAGGTGCTCGGCAATCTGCTGGCCAACGCCCTGGACGCCCTGACGGAAAAAGGCCCGCCGCGTAAGCTCTGGTTGAGTGCCCAATCCACTGCCGACGGCGTCAATCTGTACATTCGCGACAATGGCCCCGGGTTCTGCCTGGAGGCACTTGGCCGCGCCAGCGAGCCCTTCTACACCACCAAGACCCGCACTCAGGGGCTTGGGTTAGGGCTGGCGATTTGCGAAACCCTGATGCGCGCCTTCGGTGGTGAACTGTCGTTCTCCAACCACAAGGAAGGTGGCGCCCTGATTACCCTGAAGCTGCGTGCAGGCGCGCCGGGTGTGAGCCTGCAACCGTCCGAGGACCGAAGTGCATGACCATCGACAACCGCATCCAGGTCGTGCTGATCGACGACGATCCGCACCTGCGTCAGGCCCTGGGCCAGACCCTGGACCTCGCCGGCCTGAAAATCCTGCCACTGGCCGAAGCCAAGGGCCTGGCCGCACAACTGGAGCGCGACTGGCCCGGCGTGGTGGTCAGTGACATCCGCATGCCGGGCATGGACGGTCTTGAACTGCTGACTGAACTGCATGCCCAGGACCCGGAGCTGCCGGTGCTGTTGATCACCGGTCACGGCGATGTGCCGCTGGCGGTGCAGGCCATGCGCGCCGGGGCTTATGACTTTTTGGAAAAACCCTTCGCCAGCGACGCCCTGCTCGACAGTGTGCGCCGCGCCCTCGCACTGCGCCGGCTGGTGCTGGACAACCGCAGCCTGCGTCTGGCCCTGAGCGATCGCAACGAACTGAGCGCTCGACTGGTCGGGCAATCGGCGCCGATGCTGCGCCTGCGCGAGCAGATCGGTGCATTGGCAGCGACCAAGGCCGATGTGCTGATCCTTGGCGAAACCGGCGCCGGCAAAGAAGTTGTCGCACGTGCATTGCACGATCTGTCGAGCCGTCGTAATGGTCCATTCGTGGCGATCAATGCCGGCGCCCTGGCCGAGTCGGTGGTAGAAAGCGAACTGTTCGGTCACGAGCCCGGCGCCTTTACCGGCGCGCAAAAGCGCCGCATCGGCAAGTTCGAATTCGCCAATGGCGGCACGTTGTTTCTTGATGAAATCGAAAGCATGAGCCTGGACGTGCAGGTGAAATTGCTGCGCTTGCTGCAAGAGCGGGTGGTCGAGCGCTTGGGCGGTAATCAGCTGATCCCGTTGGACATCCGCATCATCGCCGCAACCAAGGAAGACCTGCGTCAATCCGCCGATCAGGGCCGCTTCCGTGCCGACTTGTATTACCGTCTGAACGTCGCACCGCTACGTATTCCGCCGCTGCGTGAGCGCGGCGAAGATGCGCTGATGCTGTTCCAGCATTTCGCCGATGAAGCCAGCGCTCGTCACGGTCTGCCACCCCACGAGTTGCAACCGGGCCAACGCGCGCTGCTGCTGCGCCACACTTGGCCGGGTAACGTGCGGGAATTGCAGAACGCCGCCGAACGCTTTGCCTTGGGCCTGGAACTGGCATTGGACAATAACGCAGCGGATGGCGCTGTCGGCATGACGGTCGACGTGGTCAGCGGCGGTCTCAGCGAACAAGTGGAAAACTTCGAGAAGAGCTTGATCGCCGCCGAACTGGCACGCTCTCACAGCTCGGTGCGCAGCCTCGCCGAAGCCCTTGGCATCCCACGCAAGACCTTGCACGACAAACTACGCAAGCACGGGCTGAACTTCGCCGACAGTGGCAGCAGCCACACCGACGAACCCGATTGAGCTACCGTCAAAACATCATCTTCAAAAAAGAGATCCGTGCATGAGCCGCGACAGCCGTCATCTGGAATCAGTCCTCCATCGCGACATTCCCCTTACGCGGGACATGGGCCTCAAAGTGCTCGATTGGCACGACCAGCAACTGCGTTTGCACTTGCCGCTGGAGGCCAACGTCAATCATAAAAGCACCATGTTCGGCGGTAGCCTGTATTGCGGCGCCGTGCTGGCGGGCTGGGGCTGGCTGCATTTGCGTTTGCGTGAAGAAGGGGTTGAAGGCGGGCACATCGTGATTCAGGAAGGACAGATCAGCTATCCGCTGCCGGTGACCATGGACGCGACAGCGATTTGCCATGCGCCGAGTGCAGCGGTGTGGAAGAAGTTTTTGGCGATGTATAAGCGATATGGACGGGCGCGGTTGACACTGCATTCTCGGATCGTCAATGCCGACAGTGATGACGATGCTGTGACGTTTACGGGACAGTACGTACTCCACCGCTAAAGCAAAAGATCGCAGCCTCGTTTCACTCGACAGCTCCTACAGAGAAACGCGTCCCCCTGTAGCAGCTGTCGAGTGAAACGAGGCTGCGATCTTTTGATCTTCAACCCCGAGCCAAAGCCAACAACTTTTCCCGCCACGCAGCCTTGGCCGGCAACGCCAGGAAAAACGCATTCAACAACGATTCCCGCGCCGGATAACTAAACGGCGCACCGCTCAAATCCAGCACCTCACCGCCAGCCCCTTCCAGCACGCCTTGCGCCGCCGCCGTGTCCCACTGCGAAGTCGGCGCCAACCGCGGATAACAATCCGCCGCCCCTTCCGCCAACAAACAGAACTTCAGCGAACTGCCGATATTGGCCAATTGCAGTTCACCCAGACTGTCGCTCAACCCGGCCAGCAGGCGCTCCTGCTCAGGACTCGAATGCCGACGACTGGCAACCACCGTAAACGCCTCACCTGCGGCTGGCACGTCGCGAACCTGAATCGGCGAAGGCGCCGCGTCTTTATCGCCACGCCACGCCCCCAGCCCCGCACCACCGACGTAGAAGCGCCCGTTGGTCGGCATCGACACCACGCCAAACACCACACGCCCCTGCTCGATCAGCGCGATGTTGACGGTAAATTCTTCGCTGCCAGAGATGAATTCCTTGGTCCCGTCCAGCGGGTCCACCAGCCACCAACGCTGCCACCCGGCGCGCACGCTCTGGGGAATGTTGGCGTCTTCTTCGGACAGCACCGGGATGCTCGGGTCCAGCGCCGTCAACCCGGCCAGGATCACATGGTGAGCGGCCATGTCGGCGGCCGTCACCGGGGAATCATCGGATTTTGCAGTCACGGCGACGTTGGCACGCCAGAACGGCAAAATCGCTGCACCGGCTTTCAGCGCCAGTTCAACAACAGGCGCCATCAACGGATGGGGGAAAATCATGGCTGGAACACTCCACGCTGAGTCAGTAGATCACGGGCCAGATAAAGCGCTGCCAATGCACGACCCTCAGTGAATCGCGGGTTCTGGGCCAGGGCCGACAACTCTCGCAGGTTGATTTTGTCCACGCCCATCGGCTCGGGCTCATCGCCTTCAAGGCGTTCTTCGTACAGATCGGTCGCCAGCACCACCTGGATCTTCTGGCTCATGTAACCGGGCGACAATGACAACTCAGTCAGATGCTCCAGTTGCCGCGCGCCATACCCGGCCTCTTCCTTGAGCTCCCGCTCGGCCGCCGCCAGCACGTCCTCGCCCGGCTCGATCAAGCCTTTGGGCAAGGACAGCTCATATTCATCGGTGCCGCCGCAATACTCTTCAACCAGCACCGCGTGGTCCGCATCCAGCATCGCCACAATCATCACCGCGCCATAACCGGCGCCCTTGCCCACCAGTCGCTCATACGTGCGCTCCACGCCATTGGAAAAGCGCAACTTCAGCTCTTCGACGCAGAACAAACGGCTGGTGGCGACGATCTCGCGGGCGAGGATGGTGGGTTTCTGGCGCATGAAAAGCTCCTTGGCGTGAACGCGTTACTATACCCGGCCTATCCTGATTGTTTACCTCGGATATCTTTTTACCGCTGGAGAAGTTTTTTATGTCCCTGCTGCCCTGGCGCGACATCGACACCGTTCTGCTGGATATGGACGGCACGCTGCTGGACCTGCACTACGACAACCATTTCTGGATGGAGCACCTGCCCCAGCGTTACGCCGAATTGCACGGGGTGAGCCGGGCCATGGCCGAGATGGAATTGCAGCCGTTGTTCGAACGCAACGCCGGCCAGTTGCAGTGGTATTGCCTGGATTTCTGGAGCGCCGAACTCAAACTGCCGGTGCGCGAACTGAAACTGGAAACCGCGCATTTGATTGCCCTGCGACCGGATGCGGACACCTTTCTGGCCGCCATCAAACAGGCCGGCAAGCGCGTGGTGCTGATCACCAATGCACACCGTGATTCGCTGTCATTGAAACTGGAAAGAATCCAACTGGCGCCGTACTTCGAGCGGTTGATCAGCTCGCATGATTACGGTTTCGCCAAGGAAAACCCGCAATTTTGGGATGCCCTGCAGGCGGACATCGGTTTCGACCCGGCACGCAGTCTGTTTATCGACGATACGTTGCCGATCCTGCGTAGCGCGCGGAATTTTGGGGTGGCGCATCTGTTGGCCGTGAGTGAGCCGGACAGCCGTAAAGGGCCGAAGGACACGGCCGAGTTTGCGGCGGTGGGGGATTATCGGGAGTTGATTGCAGGCCTTTGAGACCGAGGTGCCTGCTTCGCGAGCAAGTCGAATCGTCGCACCGCCGCTCCCACACGGATCTGCGTCGTACACAAATGATGTGTTCACTGGAGATCAAATGTGGGAGCGGCGGTGCGACGATTCGACTTGCTCGCGAAGGCCATCACACGGTCTTAAGGGTTATTCAGGAATACGCAACGACTGCCCCGGATAGATCTTGTCCGGGTGAGACAGCATCGGCTTGTTGGCCTCGAAGATTTTGTTGTACTTGTTGGCGTCGCCATACTCAGCCTTGGCAATCGCGCTGAGGGTGTCGCCCTTTTTCACGGTGACGAACCGCGCGGCCTGAGCAACCGGACCCGTTACGGTGATCTGGTCATCCACGCTACCGACACCGGCAATATTGCCCACCGCCAGCAGGATTTTTTCCTTCTCCTCCTGACTGCCGACTTCGCCGGTCACGGTGACTTTGTCGCCCTCCACCGTCGCCTGCACATTCGGGTTACCCAGGCCGACCTTGCTGATGTGTTCCTTCAACTGCTCGCTGGCATTTGCGTTGCCTGGCGTCAGCAGATCGATAAGTTTTTCACCTGCTTCTTTCACAAAGCTAAAAATACTCATGGTGCGCTCTCCTTGGGTTTTGGGTTCCAGACGCAAAAGCCTAGACCAAGGCTGTCACTTGCGGTTCCAACCCGACCAATGACGCCGCTTCCCCCCAAGCGCTAGAATCCGCACCTTCCCGCGCCCTGGAGCGAAGATGGACATCAAGCAACTGAAATTCCTCATCGCCCTCGACGAAACCCGGCATTTCGGCCAGGCCGCTGCGCGTTGTCACATCACCCAGCCGACCCTGTCCATGCGCCTGCGCAGCCTCGAAGAAGAACTCGAGCTGCCGCTGGTCAATCGCGGGCAGCGCTTCGAAGGTTTCACCGCGCCGGGTGAACGGGTGCTGGCCTGGGCGCGCACTGTGCTGGCGGCCTACGACGGTTTGCAGGCCGAAGCGGCGGCCTGTCGCGGTAATCTGGTCGGTACGTTGCGTCTGGGCGTGGTGCCGCTGTCGAGCTTCGATCCGCTGCCGCTGATGCAACGCTTGCACGCCGAACACCCGAACCTGCGCTTCGAACTCTCGGCCCTGAGTTCTGAACAGATCCTGGAACAACTGGCAAACAATCGCCTGGACCTCGGCGTTTCGTACCTGGAGCGACTGGACGGCGAACGCTTCGACTCCCTGGCGTTCAGCGAAACCCGCATGGGCCTGCTCTACGATCAGCGCTTCTTCAGTTTCGGCGAGGCGCCGCTGAGTTGGGAGTCGCTGATCGAACTGCCGCTGGGCATGCTCACCAGCGGCATGCATTTTCGGCAGTCCATCGACCACAATTTCCACAGTCGCGGCCTCACCCCGCAGCCGTTGCTGCAGACCGATGCCGTCCACCAATTGTTACAAGCGGTGCACGGAGGATTCTGCTGCGCCGTGATGCCGCTGGACGGCGGTCTGGAGAAACTCACCGATCATTTGCGCCTGCACCCCATCGAAAATGCTCAAACCCTCGCCCGGCTGGGGCTGATCATGCGTCGCAGTGCCCCGCGTTCGGCGCTCGCGGAAGCCTGTTTCGCGATTCTTCAGCAATCGCTGCCGAGCTCTTGATCGACGCCATCTATCGGTAGATCAGTATTAGCGATTAGACGCGACAAGTTGACGCGCCTAGGCTTAAAGCAGCCTAAACCGTCGGTGATGCCTCATGAACGCCAAGCACCCTGTCTGCGCGGCGCCAGCTCTCGAAACGCCAGCGCCCGCCGCAAGCCAGACGTACAGTTACTGCGACCTTCAAGACACCGAATCAGCCAGCACCGCGCTGGCCGAAGAAGTCGCGTTGGCGATCGCTTATAACGGTATCAGTCAGGCGGTCATGTTGGTGACGCCGACCGATCTTGAAGACTTCATCGTCGGCTTCAGCCTCGGCAGCGGCATCATCGAAGACGCCTGCGATATCTATGACCTGCAACTCAGCGGCTCGGGTTCAGCGCAATACGCGCAAGTGACCATCGCCAACCGCGCCTTCTGGAACCTCAAGCAACAGCGTCGGCAAATGGCTGGCACCAGCGGTTGCGGACTCTGCGGAGTGGAAGCGGTGGAGCAAGCGTTGCCAGACCTCAAGGTGTTGCCCGGCGCACCCTTGCCACCCGCCGAATGGCTCGATGGTTTGCGTCAGCGTATCGGTGCGTTTCAGCCTCTTGGCCAGTACTCCGGCGCGGTGCACGCCGCCGTGTTCATGAACAGTCAGGGCCAATTGCTGATGGGTCGCGAAGACATTGGCCGACACAACGCACTCGACAAGCTGATTGGCGGACTGATCCGACAAAAGATCCCGACCACCGGCGGGCTGGTGATTGTCACCAGCCGTTGCAGTCTCGAATTGATCCAGAAAGTGTTGCGCGCAGGTATCCAGACCCTGGTCAGCCTGTCGTCGCCCACGGGCCTTGCCGTGCAATGGGCCCGTCGCCACAACCTCAATCTCATCCACCTGCCGCAGAAAAGTGCGCCGCGGGTCTACAGCCCTGCGACGGAGAACCAAGCGTGAGTCAACATCGTCAAGCCGACCAGAAACCCGTTCCGCGCTATAAGCCCTACAAAGGCCCGGCCGGTGGCTGGGGCGCGCTGGCCAGCGTCGCCCGGGCCTGGTTGACCAGCGACAACGCGCTGAAAAACCTGCGCATGATGCTTAAAACCAACAAGAACGGCGGGTTCGACTGCCCCGGCTGCGCCTGGGGCGATTCCAATGAGGCCGGCATGGTGGCGTTCTGCGAGAACGGCGCCAAAGCAGTGAACTGGGAAGCGACCAAACGCCGTGTCGACGGTGCGTTCTTTGCCAAACACAGCGTCAGTTCGTTGCTGGAGCAAAGTGACTATTGGCTGGAATATCAGGGTCGTCTGACCGAGCCATTAAGCTATGACGCCGAAACCGATCGCTACAAGCCGATCAGCTGGGAAGCTGCGTTCTCCTTGATCGCCAAACATTTGCAGGGCCTGTCGAGCCCGGATCAGGCCGAGTTCTACACCTCGGGCCGCGCCAGCAACGAAGCGGCGTACCTGTATCAATTGTTCGTGCGTGCCTATGGCACCAATAACTTCCCCGATTGCTCGAACATGTGCCACGAGGCCAGCGGTGTGGCCATGGCGCAAAGTGTCGGCGTCGGCAAAGGCACCGTCACCTTCGACGACTTCGAACACGCCGACGCGATTTTTGTCTGGGGTCAGAACCCTGGCACCAACCACCCACGGATGCTCGAACCGCTGCGCGAAGCGGTGAAACGCGGCGCTCAGGTGGTATGCATCAACCCTTTGAAGGAGCGCGGCCTGGAACGCTTCCAGCACCCGCAACACGCGATCGAAATGCTCACCAACGGCGACAAGCCGACCAACACCGCGTACTTCCGTCCGGCATTGGGCGGCGACATGGCGATCATGCGCGGCATGGCCAAGTTCCTGCTGCAGTGGGAGCGTGACGCACAGAAGACGGGTGAGCCTGCCGTATTCGACCACGACTTCCTCAATGAACACAGTGTCAACGTGCTGGAATACCTGGGCATCGTCGACGACACCTCGTGGGAGCAGATCGTCCATCAATCCGGACTGACGCTGGTTGAAATCGAGCAAGCGGCGCGGATGTACGCCAAAGGCAAGAACGTGATCATGTGCTGGGCGATGGGCATCACACAGCATCGCCATTCGGTGGCGACCATCCAGGAAATCGCCAATCTGATGTTGCTGCGCGGCAACATCGGCCGGCCCGGCGCCGGTCTGTGCCCGGTGCGCGGCCACAGTAACGTGCAGGGCGACCGGACCATGGGCATCAACGAACGTCCGCCGGCGGCGTTCCTCGATTCCCTGGAGCGTCGCTTCAAGTTCAAGGTGCCGCGTGAAAACGGTCACAACGTGGTCGAGGCGATCCATGCCATGGCCGACGGCCGCGCGAAAGTCTTTATCGGTCTGGGCGGCAATTTCGCCCAAGCCACCCCGGACAGCTCACGGACCTTCCAGGCCCTGAGCAACTGCGACCTGACCGTGCAAATCAGCACCAAGCTCAACCGCAGCCATTTGGCGCACGGTAAAGACGCGTTGATCCTGCCGTGCCTGGGTCGCACCGACATCGACATCCAGACCGAAGGCCCGCAAGCGGTGACCGTCGAAGACTCGTTCAGCATGGTTCACGCCTCCAACGGCCAGTTGCAGCCGCTGTCGAACCAGATGCGCTCTGAGCCTTCGATCATTGCCGGCATCGCCGCCGCGACCCTGGGCAGCAAACCGGTGGACTGGAACTGGCTGGTGGCCGATTACCGGCGCATCCGCGACCTGATCTCCGACACCGTTGTGGGTTTCCAGGACTTCAACGAGAAGATCCAGAACCCGGGCGGGTTCTACCTCGGCAACAGCGCCGGTGCTCGCCGCTGGAATACCGCGTCGGGGCGCGCCAATTTCCGTCCGAACATCCTGCCTGAAGACCTGGTGCACGAACGCACTCGCGCCACCGGCGTATTGCCGGACCTGATCATGCAGTCGATGCGCTCTCACGATCAGTACAACACCACGATTTATGGGCTTGATGACCGCTATCGCGGCGTGAAAGGTCAGCGTGATGTGTTGTTCGTCAACGAAGCCGACATCATTCGCCTGGGGTTCAAGCCGGGGCAGAAGGCTGACATCGTTTCGATCTGGGATGATGGCCGTGAGCGTCGGGTGAAGGGCTTTACGCTGCTGGCGTTTGATATTCCTGCCGGGCAAGCGGCGGCTTACTATCCGGAAGTGAATCCGCTGGTGCCGCTGGAAAGCACCGGGGATGGCAGCCATACACCGACGTCGAAGTTTGTGGCGATCCGGTTGGAAGCGGCGAGTGAGACCCAGCTCATCATGGCCAAGTCGGCTTAACGCGTCGTCTGATATGGCCTCTTCGCGAGCAAGCCCGCTCCCACATTCAATCTCAGTTGTACGCAAAATCTGTGTTCGCTGAAGATCGAGTGTGGGAGCGGGCTTGCTCGCGAAAGCGGTGGATCATTCAACGAAACTTCCTGAGCCAGAACTTTCCAATCGCCCACAAAAAAGGCCGTTTTGCATGAAAACGGCCTATCCGAAGTAGCTAAAGACCGGCGAAAAACACTTAAGTTCCGGCTAAAAAACAGTAACTTATAGAAATGTGCTCAAGTCGTGTTACTCGTCGGATTTCGATTGTCACGACCATGACACAGCCTCAGGATCGCGCCGTCATCCCCTTGAGGTTCCTCTAATGAAGTTCTCCTCGATTCTCTTGTTGTCCCTTGGCCTGGTCAGTGGCTTAGCTTCTGCTGGCGGCACCACCGAAGCAGGTGTGGGCGGCGCATTGGGCGGGGTTCTGGGCTCGGTCGTCGGTCAGTCATTAGGCGGCAGTACAGGTTCCACCATTGGCGCGGCCCTGGGCGGCGCGGGTGGTAGTGCTGTTGGCGCAGACAAACGCAGCCGTGGCGAAGCAGCCATTGGCGGTGCGTTGGGCGCAGCAGGCGGTAACGTGGTCGGCCGCAGCATGGGCGGCACCACCGGCAGCCTGATCGGCTCCGCAGCAGGCGGCGGCGCCGGTGGCGCGCTGGGTAACTACATGGGCAACAAGAGCGATGATGACGATGATGATGATCGTCGTTCCTATCGTGGCGGCCATGGTGATCGTCGTTACTACCGTGACGACCATCCGGGGCGCGGTCATGCCTATGGGCATCGCAAGCATCACCATCGCTATCGCGACTGAGGCTTGAATCGCCTCGCTTGCCGATGCATCAAAAAATCGCAGCCCAAGGGCTGCGATTTTTTTTGCCCGTCAAACCACCAACCGCTGCAGCGCCCCGCGCAACCCGGCAGGAATCGCCACCGGCTCATTAGAGACCCGATCCACAAACACATGCACAAAGCGCCCTGCCGCGCAGGCTTCGTCTTCCCCGGCCTTGAACACCGCCAGCTCGTATTGCACCGAACTGTTGCCCAACTTGCCCACCCGCAAACCGATTTCTATCCGGTCCGGGAAGGCAATGGACGCGAAATAATCGCAGGCCGAACTCACTACAAAGCCAACCACTTCGCCATCATGGATATCCAGACCGCCGACTTCGATCAGGTAGGTGTTCACTGCCGTGTCGAAGAAGCTGTAGTAGGTAACGTTGTTGACGTGACCATAAGCGTCGTTGTCGTGCCAGCGGGTGGTGATGGGTTGGAAGTGGGGGTAGTCGGTGCGTTGAGTCATGGGTTCTCGCCTTGAGGATCGATCGAACAGGTGAAGTTTACCGATCCGCAAACCCTTTACCCACCGCCGCCAGCTCCCCGATCAATCGAGCCGGTGCCCACTGATCACCCTGCTTGGTTTCCAGCTGCAACAATCGCTGATGAATATCCTCCAATCCTTGTTGGTCCGCCCAGGCCATCGGCCCGCCCTTGTCCGCTGGGAAGCCGTAGCCATTGAGGTACACCAGATCGATGTCGTGCGCCGATTCGGCAATCCCTTCCTGGAGAATCTTTGCACCCTCGTTGACCAATGCCAGCAAGCAGCGCTCCAGAATCTCCTCAGGCCCGATCTCGCGACGCTGGAAGCCCAACCCTTCGCTAACCTTCAACACCAGCGCATCGACTTCAACGTCGTGCTCAGCCTGGCGACTGCCCGGCTCATAGTGGTAATAGCCATTGCCACTCTTCTGGCCGAAACGACCCAATTCGCACAGACGATTGTCCACCTGAACCTCAGGCGCATCCTGCCCTTTGCCGGCCAACTGCCGAGCGCGCCACTCCAGATCGATGCCGACCACGTCGTACATGCGGAACGGCCCCATGGCGAAACCAAAACCTTGCAGTGCCGCATCGACCTGATAGGGATAAGCGCCTTCGAGCAACATCTTGCGCGCTTCGAGCACATACGGATGCAGCATGCGGTTGCCGATGAAACCGTGGCAGTTGCCCGACACCACGCTGACCTTGCCCATGCGCTTGCCCAGTGCCAGAGCAGCCTCAAGCACCGCCGGTGAAGTCTGCGCACCCCGAACGATTTCCAGCAGCTTCATGATGTGCGCCGGGCTGAAGAAGTGCAGGCCCAGGACCTGTTGCGGACGGCGAGTGGCCGTGGCGATGGCATCGATATCCAGCGCCGAGGTATTGCTGGCCAAAATCGCTTCAGGTTTGAGCAGACCGTCCAGTTCACGGAAGATTTTCTGCTTGAGTTCGAGGTTTTCGTACACCGCTTCGATCACCAGATCGACATCGCAGATCGCCACGTAGTCAGCAGCCGCCGTTACCCTCGCTATGCGAGCGTCCGCTTCGGCCTGATCGATCCGTCCCTGACGCACGTTGTGGGCATAGGTGTCCGCCACGGTAGCCAGCGCCTGCTCAAGCATCTGTGGATTGTTATCGACCCACTGCACCGGGACGCCGGCGTTGGCCAGACACATGACAATGCCACGGCCCATGGTGCCGGCGCCAATGACAGCGGCGCGCAGAATAGTGAACGTTGTCTGGCTCATAGTTGTTCTCTTGTTGGCGATCCAAAGACAGCCTTCACCATAGTCAGCTACCGCGCACTTTTGAAATTTATTCCTGTGATGAGCAACATTCAGCGGATGGATTTACGCCGGCAAATGCGCCTCGGCCCAAGCCCGGACTTCGGCATACGGATAATCCTCCAGCGCCGCAAACCCGGAAATCGACCGTGCCTTGAGCTTGGTGAACAGCGGCACGCCGATGCCGCACAAAAACCGCGTCACGCGTTCCGCCGACGGAACGTTGCCGGTGTGCTGCTCATGCCTGTGGATAAAATCACCGCACAACGCCTCGAAGTTTTTATCCACAAGCGCCGGCAATTCCGGTGGCGCGGGCAGTCGCGCCACATCCCCGTGACACACCGAACAATGCCCGCACTGCTGCGGCGCGTTTTCATCGCCGAAGTACTCGGCCAGGCGATAACCCAGGCAATGGTCCGTGGCAAACAGATCCAGCATGGCGTGAATCCGCGCGATCTCGGTGCGCTCGTGCCGGGTGAAGTAGGCGTGTAGCTCTTCGCTTAGTGCTTGGGCATCAAAGTCCGTTTGCAGCAGGCTGTAGACCTCAGTCATCTGCTTGCTTTCGAGTTCGACCCAGCCCTTCTCCTGGAAATAATCCAGCGCCTTGACCACGCGATTACGCTCGGCCTGATGCTGTTCATACAGCGCGTCGAAATTCACCGTGGCCCAGGTCCGTGCGCGGCTCGAGGTCTGGATGATCGCCGCGACGAAGTCCTTGCGCTCACCCTCGAAGCGGGCCAGCAAAGCCTCGGGTTCCTGCAAGTATTTGAAGCGGTATTCGGCGTAATAGGCGTAACGCGGCGCGATAATTCCGCGCAGCTCCAATTGCACCAGTAAGGTCTTGAGCGGCAATTGGCGGATGTTGCTTTGGTCCGCCAGCGGCCCCAACAGAAACTCCCACTGCCCCTCGGGCGCGGCGGCTTGCAACTCGTCGAGCACATAGCGGATGCCGTCCAGTTCGGGCGTGTCGCCGTAGACGAAATTTTCCAGCACGTTGAGGCTGTCGCGGTTGGCCAATACCAGGCAGTCGGATGGCTGCCCGTCACGCCCGGCGCGACCGATTTCCTGGCTGTAGTTCTCGATGGATTTGGGCAGATCGAAATGCACCACGTTGCGGATGTCGCTTTTGTCGATGCCCATGCCGAACGCGATGGTGGCAACGATGCAATTGGACTGCCCGCCCATGAACCGTTTCTGAATGGCTTCGCGTTGTTCGTGGGGCAGACCGGCGTGATAGGCCTCGGCCTGAATGCCGTTGCGGACCAGATGTTCGGCAATGTGCTCGGCGGTTTTCTGCAGGGTGACGTAGACGATGCTCGGCTGGTCGGGACGCTGACTCATCCATTCGACAAGGCGTCGGCGTTTGTCCTGACCGCGCACCGGCTCGACCAACAGATTGAGGTTCGGCCGATAGAAACCGGTGGTCACCACATCGTCGGGGGCGATGGCGAACTTGGCCTCCATGTCAGCGATCACCTTGGGTGTCGCAGTGGCGGTCAGCAGTAGCGCCTGAGGGATGTTGAACTGGCGCTGATAGTCGGGGAGCTTGAGGTAGTCGGGGCGAAAGTTGTGGCCCCACTCCGAGATGCAGTGCGCCTCGTCCACCACCAGCAACGAGATCGGCACCTGCTGCAAGAAATTGCGGAAACGTTCGTTCTTCAAGCGCTCCACGGAGATCATCAAAATCTTCAGCTCGCCAGACTTGGCCCGAGCCATCACGTCGCTGGCGTCATCGCGGCTCTGGGCCGAATCGATACTGCCCGCCGCAATGCCGTGGCGCTGAAGGAACGCCAACTGATCCTGCATCAACGCCAGCAGCGGCGAGACCACCAGCGTCAGGTGCGGCAGCAGCAAGGCTGGCAATTGATAACAAAGGGACTTGCCCGAGCCGGTGGGGAAAATCGCCGCCGCCGAACGCCCGGCCAACACCGCGCTGACCGCCGCTTCCTGGCCGGGCCGAAACTGTGGATAACCGAAAACCTGTTCCAGGGTGTTGTGCATAAGCTGTCACTCCGTTGACCGCTGCGAAGCCCAAAGCCTAGCCGGCAAACGCAGCGAGTCGAGAAAAGGTCGGGGACCAAAACGATACGGGATGATACAGCTTCGAACGATCGTCAGCAGACGATGAGGCTACGGCACCAACACCGCCACGCGCAGCTGCTCATTCAGCGCCTGCTCATGGAACACCTGACTCTTGCTCGCCCAAATGGCATGCGCCGGGCTGATTTCGCCGGTGAAGGCCGCCGCCAACTGACGCAAATCAGCGACGCTTCGCACGCGGGGGCAGAAGGGTTCACCGTCGCAGTTCTGGCTGGCGCTGCGGTAGGTGGTCAGCAGCCGATCCCACAGCCCGTCACGCACCTGCCTGACCGACTTGAGCTTCACATCCTGCACGCCCAGTCGTTGTTTCAGGCTCTGCTCGTCCAGCGCTTCGCTGGCCAGCAATGCCTTGCCGAACATCAGCACTTCAGCACGGAAAGCAGTGTCCATGTTCGCCTGACTGGTCAGCGCATCCGGCCAACCGGTGCGGTCCATATTGGCCAGGACCATCGAGTTGTCGGCGTCAGCAGCACCCGCCGCGCGACAAACCCCGGCCCACAGCAACAAAATCGAGGCCATACGTAGCCATTGCATACCTAATTCCCTTTAAGCGTTGGACGGACGTTTCGAAACGTCCTACTGATTCTGGCGCGCACCATACAGAGGTTTGCTGCGTTGCGCCTGACAAACCCGTAGGAAATTTGCCGTCTAAGGGTTTAGGCGTAAAAAGCCTCGGGAAACGCGTAGGTTCGGTCCGAAAAGGCAGGTAAACCCCTACAAAACCTGTCCATCGGAGCTGTATTGCCGCGCGGCGCCGTGCCCTTCTATAGTCTGCGGCGCGGCTGAAAACAGTGTCTCGGCCTGCCGGGAGCCACCTCCCGATTTCGCACAGGACGAACCTCGATGAACACCTTCCACACGTTTACAGAACGCTATCGCCCGCTCAAATCCCGCTACAGCGACACCCCCGTGCTGGTCATCGATACAGAGGCCGACCCTCTCGAAATCCTCGACGCCGCCCGCCAACGCATCCGCGCCGCCAGCGAACTGCTCGAAACGCTTTATTGCCTGTGCTTCAAACAGGCGGATGCGAGTGATATTCCCAACATCGTCAATGCGCTGTATCTGCTGACTCAGGATGGTAATGAATTGCTCGATATCGCCCGCCAACGACTCCCGAAAATCACCGGCGCCTGATGCCCAACCACAACCCCTGTAGGAGCAAGGCTTGCCCGCGAAGAACGATAATGCGGTGCACCTGATAACAATCAAACGAGAGAAATTGCGGAAGGCATAAGTCCGTAGGCAACGCCCTATCAAAGCTTCATCCCGGTCCTACAACCGAAGACACCTTGTCGCCTATCGCCACCCGGACTCTCACATCTATAGTCCGGACTGTCGCTGCCAAATCAGCGATTCGGGCTTGGTCACCCGAATGGCTCATATCTACGCGTCCGTTGTATGCTGCCGGCACTTCAAGTGCCTGCACGCCATATGGTGGCTGTGTTTGGGACGCCTTCGGGCGTGCCGGGATGTGAGCCTCATCGGTTGACCAACCCGAACACAGTCCGCCTCCCATCGCTTGGTCACGATGGCGGCGGTTATTTCTGATGCATTTGAGGCTAAAACCAATGAATAAATTGAACGCATTCCCCGATCGCTACCGCCCACTCCAAACCAACCTCACCGATTCCCCGCCCCTGCTCATCGACACAGAGGCCAATCCGCAAGACATCCTCGAAGCCGCCCTCCAGCGCATCCGAGCCTCCGGCGACCTACTCAAAACCCTACATTGCCAATGCTTCAAAAACGGTGACGTGGAAGACATCCCGCATATCACCCACGCCATCTACCTGTTGACTCAGGACGGCTGCGACCTACTGAAAGTCGCCCAACAACGCATGATGGGCTGGAAAGCACCAACCTGACGCCGAACGAAGATCGTTCCCACGCTCTGCGTGGGAATGCCTCAAGGGACGCTCCGCGTTCCAGCTCTCGAAAGGGACGCAGAGCTTTGGAACGCCAAACCCGGGGATAACCGTGAGCACATTTTTGATGAGCTGATGGAAAGCGTGCAACAAATGTACGAGATCGTACGGAGTGAGCGCCAGCCTTCCCACGAATTCCATGTTCGCAGCTCTGATCGACATCCAACGCATCGCAAAACCAGGCTTAATCCGTCTCACGAAATGGTCCTAAACAGAAGACGCCCCATGAACCTCGCCCCCAACTTCCCCGACGACCACGCCATGCACCTGCTCATGCAGCTGCTGCACGAAGAACTCGGTCTCCCCGAACGCAAAACCATCGGCCTCACCACCTCGATCAACTTCGACCTGGGCTGCGACGGCGCTGATGCGCGGCATTTGATGGAAGCACTAGAAGAACAGTTCGGGATCGACTTCGCGGACTACGACGCCTATCGCTACTTTCAGCCGGAAGGGTTTGATGTGCATCTCAAGCGAAGGGCAAAGGGTCGCGGCGACAAAATCCCGCTGACCATCGGCATGCTCTATCGCGCCATCAAGGTCCAACGCTGGGATACGCAGGAACTGGAAAGCAAATAAAGCAGATGCCGCTTCTGAAACGGCACGCCGAACTGCAATTATTCTGGCGCTATCACCTCAGAAGTGAAGGAAAATTAGCTACATGGCTAGAAAAACAGCGCCACTTCTCCCGCGTATTGCACGGCTGCTTACCGACCTCGGCGAACGCCTAAAACTGGCTCGTTTACGTCGAAGGCTGACAGCTAAACAAGTGGCAGAGCGAGCCGGCATGTCTGTCATGACGTTGCGCTCTCTGGAATCGGGTGGTGCGGGGGTGACGATGGGTGCTTACCTCTCTGTTTTGCACGTATTGGGTCTGGAGGACGACTTGAACAAGGTTGGCGAATCCGATGAAACGGGACGTCGATTACAGGACGCTCAGTTAAGTCGAACCCCAAGGGCCAAAAAAACCGGGCGCGAAAAAAAACCAACTGCCACCCAGGTAAGCAAACCATCCAGAACTCAGACAAGTAGCGTTATCCGTCAGCAGCATCTCAGCGAGAACGATCTTCGCGACTTCCCGCTGAATACCCACTCACTGTCCGCTTTATTTACGAGAAAAAAGAAGCCGGAATCCTGCTCATAGCGAGTTAGGTAGATTGTGGCGCGTGCATGGGTCCAACGCTGAGAAACCGCTCCCACCCACTACGGCAGGTATCACTATTTCCAACCCGAAGGCTACGATGTGTTCCTCAAACGCAGGGCCAAGCGATGTGTCGACAAACTGCCGCCAACCATCGGAATGCTCTACGAGGCGACCGAAGCCTTTAACAGTTACTAGCAGGCCGGCTTTTCCTTGCATTTGAACCTGATCCTTCCCTCTTTGAAATCGAGTGGAGGGTGGTCACGTTCAGATCTTCCAATCTTTTTTTTTGATCGTCTGGACATGCTCAGATAATCGCCTACGTTTCTGTAAATGATTCCTTCCCAGAATCCTTTCGATTGCAAAAATCAGATCACGAACGTTACCCATACGAAAGTCTTAAGGAATCTGACGCAAAAATGATGGCACAGTAACCTCTATGGACAATCGCCCTCTGTCAGATTCGTGATACGGCGGTAAAAAGCTTTCCCTTAAGGTGGATGCGATGAATGCCAAGGATATGGAAAACCTAGTTTTGAGTGCCTGCAAAAATAGAAAAAACCCCAATTTAATTGATCGCAACCGCTCTTTTCATCACGCCGCACTTATGTGTACTTCCAGCAACAATCCTCTCACAACCCAAAAAATCAAAGAGACTTGATCAATGACTCGTGTCGCCGATAGCACGATTAAGGGTTTCCTCTATCAATTCAACAAAACCCTAATAGAAATTTTAGATGCCGAGCAGGACAAAGAAGTAACGATAGAAGGAGTAATCGAAGATATAGACATAAAGTCCGACTCTGGAGAAACAACTGCCATTCAATGTAAATACCATGAGTCAGTCGCAAACTTCACAACGAGCTTAATTTACAAACCATTATTACAGATGGCAGAAGCCTACTCAAAGCAAAGTGCGCCAAAAAACATAGGATACAAAATATTTGTACACGTTCCAAGCGAAGTAGAATCAATCAGAAAAATCACAACGATAGAGATTGATGCCGCTCTGGCAACTCAGGATTTAAATCACGTAAAAATTGTACAACGGATTGTCCAGCCATTTTCTTCAGCAGATTTTGCCGCAATGGTGGATTTAGAATTCGGTCCTTCTCTAGACACTATCGAAGACAATGTCAAAGAGAAACTGGAACTTCTTAACATAAAGTCGTCAGACACACCCTGCATACTTTATCCGAACGCCCTAAGTCACATCGCAAAAAAATCCAGCCTGTCGGACGAAGCAGATAGAAAAATCACGAAATTAGAACTACTACGATATTTGTTGGGGATTACCAACACAGTCATCACCAAATGGACACTAGCACTAAAGAACAAAAAAGAAATACTTCAAACAATGCGCAAGCAATTGAAAACGAATCTGAACACCAACTCTCAAAACCGCTATTTCTATTTCGAACAAAATAGCATCAGCGACTTTTCAAGCAACATAGTAACCTTTATTAGTAATTTTGTTTCAATTTACCATTACAAACCAACGCATATAAAGCCTCCTTTGTTCGCGATTGATTGCACCAGAGAAGTTCTACAAGAAATCCAATACCGTCTATACACCAAAGGTATAAAGTCAAACACAGGATTGATAGGAAACAACTTTATCCCTGAGGAGTTCTATAAAGAACCAATCTTGAAGAAAACCAATAACAAAATTGAAGACAGGGAGTTTCACGTAAGATTACTCGCATTTATTGATTACCCGGAGGGACTGGGTTACAAAAAAGGTGATGAGTTCTTTTTCATTTGCAACGAAATCCCCGTCAGCATTGATGTAAGCGATACAAATATACATCTAATAGGCGTGAACAATTTTCACGAGCTCGAATACATTATTCATCTGAGGGAAACATATGAGTAGCATAGGTTATGTTGTATCAAGCTCACCGACATCTATAACAATAGAAATAAATGGGCTTGAAGATTTTGAGAAATTCAAGTCCGAGCTTCAAGTTGGGAAATTTTTAAAAATCGAAGACGGCAACCATAACTTCGCAGTAGCCTCAATAAAAAACATTAGTGGTCAACACGTTGATAAAGATGGGAAGCTCGAATGGAAGTTTATCATTGAGTCTGCTCCAGCAGGAGCTCTAATGAAAAACGATAACGGAGAGTACGTATTCAGCCGAGGCACTCAAGTACTGCCGGTACCAACCGAAAAAGTTCATGTATTCGAAGCAGTCGATCTTGATATAATTTTTTCCAGAACAGGTAACTACAACTACAAAGTAGGCACCCTATCAAACAACAAGGCCATTGAATTCCATGTAGATGGCGATAAATTTTTTGGAAAACATATTGGTATTGTAGGATCAACAGGCTCCGGAAAATCATGCACTGTCGCTAGAATTCTTCATAATGCCATAGGCATCAACAACAATGAAAATTTAAACCAAGAAATCCAAAAAAACTCACACATCATAATATTTGACATGCACTCTGAATATGCATCGGCATTCACAATGCATGAGTCTCAAAAATTCAACCTTAACTTACTAAACGTAGATGGCCTTAAACTTCCATACTGGTTAATGAACTCTGAGGAACTTGAATCATTATTTATTGAAGGGAGCGAACAGGGTGCTCACAACCAAATCTCTCAGTTTAAGAAGGCCGTAATATTAAACAAGGAAAAATATAACACAGGACTAACCTCAATCACTTACGACACACCTGTATATTTTAGCATCACCGAAGTATTCAACTACATAAACAATAAAAACAATCTCACCACATATGAAAAAGACGGAAACACTTACTTAGCAACTCTTGCCACACCAAAACAGGTATATTCAGAAGAGTGCCTATGGGACAGCATTGAATTCGAGCAATCATCTGGAAATGGAAAACATGCAACAATAGGAGAAAAAGTTTCCAAAGACGGAGGTTTCAATGGCGAATTTGACAGATTCGTTTCTAGATTGGAAACCAAACTTCATGACAAAAGACTAGAATTTTTACTTAAGCCTACAAAAGCTACCGGTGCCGAATACGAAACTAAGGATTTCGAAGATATTCTTAAGCAATTCCTAGGTTACTTAGAAAAATCAAACGTCACGATTGTTGATCTAAGCGGAATCCCCTTCGAGGTGCTGAGCATAACCGTAAGCCTTATTTCTAGACTTGTTTTTGACTTCGCATTTCATTATTCAAAATTGAAACATAAGCTTGAAGAAACCAACAATGTCCCATTCATGATAGTTTGTGAAGAGGCGCACAATTACATTCCGCGCTCTAACAATGCAGAGTTCAAAGCATCTAAAAAATCAATTGAACGAATAGCTAAAGAGGGGCGAAAGTACGGATTAAGCCTAATGGTAGTCAGTCAACGCCCTTCAGAAGTGTCAGATACAATATTCTCTCAATGCAGCAACTTCATATCTTTAAGACTCACGAACACCATTGACCAAGGTTATATAAAGGCACTTCTTCCAGACAGCGCCAATGGTTTAGTTGACCTTCTTCCAAGTCTAGCCCAAGGTGAAGCTTTAATCGTAGGTGACGCAGTTCTAATGCCAAGTTTGGTTCGCTTGAAAAAACCAAGTCCTGAACCAAAATCTGCAAGCGTAAATGTCTTCACAGAATGGAATACAAACTGGCAAGAAGTCGTTTTCGAGACAGTTATAGAACGATGGCAAAAACAAGACACTAGTGCTTCTTGATTTAAAAAGTTATAAAAAAACCGCCCCGAAGGGCGGCTTTTTCATTCGCTAAATCCAAGCCTTACAACTTCGGCCCAGCAGCCTTGATCGCGTCGCTCACTTCAAACTTCTTGAAGTTCTCAACAAACAACCCAGCCAGTGCCTTAGCGGCTTCATCGTAAGCAGCCTTGTCAGCCCAAGTATTACGCGGGTTCAACAGGCCAGTCTCAACGCCCGGCACAGCCAACGGCACGTCCAGGTTGATGGTGTCCAGGTGCTCAGTCTCAGCACCGATCAACGCGCCGCTCTGGATCGCTGCGATTACGCCGCGAGTGGTCGGGATGTTGAAGCGTTTGCCGACGCCGTAGCCGCCGCCGGTCCAGCCGGTGTTGACCAGGTAGACCTTGGAGCCGAAGCCGCGGATGCGCTTGATCAGCAGTTCTGCGTATTCGCCAGCCGGGCGCGGGAAGAACGGTGCGCCGAAGCAGGTGGAGAAAGTCGACTTGATGCCGCTGCCGGAACCCATTTCGGTCGAGCCCACCAGTGCGGTGTAGCCGGACAGGAAGTGGTAGGCCGCTTGTTCTTCGCTGAGGATCGACACTGGCGGCAGCACGCCGGTCAGGTCGCAGGTCAGGAAGATCACAGCGTTTGGCTCGCCACCGAGGTTTTTCTCGGAACGCTTGGCAACGTGCTCCAGCGGGTAAGCGGCGCGGCTGTTCTGGGTCAGGCTGACATCGGCGTAATCGGCGTGCTTGGCGTCATCGATAACGACGTTTTCCAGGACTGCGCCGTGCTTGATGGCTTTCCAGATGACCGGCTCGTTCTTCTCGGAGAGGTCGATGCACTTGGCGTAGCAGCCGCCTTCGATGTTGAAGACAACGCCTTCACCCCAGCCGTGCTCGTCGTCACCGATCAGGTAACGGCTTTCATCGGCGGACAGGGTGGTCTTGCCGGTGCCGGACAGACCGAAGAACAGGGTCACATCGCCCGCTTCGCCGATGTTGGCGGCGCAGTGCATTGGCAGCACGTCGGCAGCCGGCAGCAGGAAGTTCTGCACCGAGAACATGGCTTTCTTCATTTCACCGGCGTAACGCATGCCGGCGATCAGCACTTTCTTCTGAGCGAAGTTGAGGATCACGCAACCGTCGGAGTTGGTGCCGTCACGCTCTGGCACGCACTCGAAGTTGGCAACGTTGAGCACTTGCCACTCATCACGGCCAGCCGGATTGTACTTTTCCGGGTTGATGAACAGGCAACGGCCGAACAGGTTCTGCCAGGCAGTCTGAGTGGTCATCTTCACGGCCAGGTAGTGGTCTTCAGCCGCACCTACATGCACGTGGGAAACGAAATGTTCTTGCGCGTTGTTGAACGCTTCAACGCGGTCCCACAGGGCATCGAACTTGTCGGCCGGGAACTTGCGGTTGATTGGGCCCCAGGCGATGGAAGCCGAAGTGGACGGCTCGTCAACGATGAAACGATCGACTGGTGAGCGGCCGGTGCGGTGACCGGTGCGAACAACCAGCGCGCCGGTATCGGCAAGCTCGCCTTCACCGCGATTCAGGGCTTCTTTGACCAGATCATCAACACTCAGATCGGTGTACACGGCGTTATTGGCTTGCGTCATGAGGTTCCCCGTCGGCCATTGGCCGAGTGCTCCAAACGTTTTGTAGTAGAAAGTCGTGCACTACTACCGCGAAAAAAGTGGGCCGGATTATGCCAGAAAAGCCCAAAAATAGTAGGGCCCTCCCGTCGTAACGGCGTTATTCCGGCACTAACCAGTGAATTTACCTGCGCTGAACCGTTTTAGTGACGGGTATCTGACGGCGTATCAACACCCGCACCAGCGAACAATTGAGCGATATCGGCGGCGTCGAACAGGTAGCGCTCGTTGCAAAACTGGCAATCAATCTCAATGTTGCCGCCGTGTTCGATCACGAGCGACTGGGCATCTTCCAGACCCAAACTGACCAGCGCATTGGCAGAACGTTCGCGCGAGCAGCTGCAACGGAAGCGCAATTTCTGCACATCAAACAGACGAACCTGCTCTTCGTGGTAGAGACGATGGAGGATGGTTTCGTTGTCCAGGCTCAGCAATTCATCGGCGGTCAGGGTGCTGCCCAGCGCGGTGATGTGCTGCCAGCTGGCGGCGCGTTCTTCTTCGTCTTTCAATCGATCAGCAGGCAGCTGCTGCAGCAACAGGCCACGAGCGCGACGGCCATCGGCGTACAACCAGAAACGCGTACCGACTTGTTGGGACATCACGAAGTAATTAGTGAAGCACTCCGACAGGGTTTCGCCATCGAGGTCGACGATGCCCTGGTAACGCTGGCCCTGGGTCGGGTCGACGGTCAGCGCCAATACGCCATTGGGCATCAGGTCGGCGAGGGTCGCATCCGGCGCGATCTGGTCGGCTTCGTAGCGGGCCAGGCCACGGATTTCACGCTCGCTGGAGCACTCGATCATCAGCAGCGGGATCGGGCCTTCGGAACGGGCCTGGAGAATCAGCAAACCATCGAACTTCAAGGTGCCGACCAACAACGACGCCGCCGCCATCAGCTCGCCGAGCAGTTGCGCAACCGGCTCCGGGTACGGGTGTTTAGCGAGGACTTCGGCGTAGCTACGCTCCAACGCAACCAGCTCGCCGCGGGTGTCGCTGTCATCGAAGATGAAGCGTTGGGTGTAGTCGGTATCCGGTAAATCGGTCATAGGTCTGGGTATCTGAAGTAATGACAAAATGATTTCAAACAGTGAGGAATTGCGCCTCTGCGGCACCCTTTGGGTGTGCGATGTTCAGCCGTGAGCGGCATTTTATGAACAAACCGGGTTTGTTCCAAGCAAGTGGAAGGTACGCCGGTTGGCTTTATCCAATTTTTTGCCTCTGGTACTGCTGGCCTTTTGGTTATGGCCTACAGATCAGAGGCTGTGTGTGGTTTTCGACGAGTGGCACTTTCACTGGCTTACTCGTCGTTACTGCTTCCACGAAACTTGAACAAATCCCGTCGCTGCTTCTTGCTCGGTTTGCCATCGGTGCTCACGCCCAACGCCCCAGCCTTACGCATGGCCGCAGCCGCCTCGCGCTTGGCGATGCTGGCGTCGGTTTCGGCGTAGAGCGCCTGAGCCTCTGGCGCGCCTCGGCGTACGATCGACAGCGCCTGAACCACCACCGTGCGTTCCTCGAACCCTGCGCGAATCTGAAACTCGTCGCCGATCCTCGGCTCCTTGCCCGGTTTGCAGCGCTCGCCCCGGCAATGCACCTTGCCGCTTTCAATCGCCGCCTTGGCCAAGGCACGTGTTTTATAAAAACGCGCGGCCCACAACCACTTATCGAGACGGACTTTGTCGTCCTCTTCGCTTTTTTGTGCCATGGAATTTCCTCATTCTGAAATATTGCTGAACTGTACTACCGTTTCTGTCGTGCCATGAATTACGCCGACTCGGATTACAATGCACACGTTCCAGTGCCTCCCTTGAGGGCTGGAAATCCGGGCCGTAGATATCTGTCGCCTTTTACCCATTATTCTGCGTGAATACCGCGAATTCGGCCGCGTGCGGCCTGAGCGGTTTCTACCGGTTGAGCACCTTTGAAGACATTTGACCATTTGACCGTTGTCGGTCTGCGCGAGTGGGTGGCGCTTCCGGATTTGGGAGTCGCGGGCCTGCGCGCAAAAATCGACACCGGCGCCAGCACCTCCAGCCTGCATGCCACCGATATCGAACCGTTCGAGCGCGACGGGGAACAGTGGGTGCGCTTTACTGCTCACTTGGGCACGGTTGTGCAACTGCGTCACCGGCGCTGCGAAGCACCGCTGGTGACGATGAAAACCATCAAAAGCTCCAACGGCCACGCACAGATGCGTTACGTGGTCAGCACCACCCTGGCCCTCGGTGATCGGGTCTGGCGGGTCGAATTCACCCTCGCCTGCCGCAAGTCCATGCGTTATCGCCTGTTACTCGGTTCCAAAGCCTTGATCGACGGCCAGTTGGTGGTCAATCCGGGCATTAAGTACGTACAAGACAAGCCGGTGTTCCCGGTATCTACCTCCTCCACAGGTGTTGCATGAAGATCGCTGTGCTGTCGCGGAACCCGCGTCTGTATTCCACCCGTCGCCTGGTCGAAGCCGGTACCGAGCGTGGCCATGAAATGGTGGTGATCGACACCCTGCGCGCCTACATGAACATCGCCAGCCACAAGCCGCAGATCCACTACCGCGGCAAGCCGCTGGAAGGTTTCGATGCGGTGATCCCGCGGATTGGCGCGTCGGTGACGTTTTATGGCTGCGCGGTGTTGCGTCAGTTCGAAATGATGGGCGTTTTTCCACTCAATGAATCGGTGGCCATCGCCCGCTCGCGGGACAAATTACGCTCGCTGCAATTGCTGTCGCGCCGAGGAATCGGTTTGCCGGTCACCGGGTTTGCGCACTCCCCGGATGACATTCCCGACTTGATCGAGATGGTCAACGGTGCGCCGCTGGTGATCAAGGTGCTGGAAGGCACTCAGGGCATCGGCGTCGTGCTGTGTGAAACGGCGACGGCGGCGGAGTCGGTGATCGAGGCGTTCATGGGCCTGAAGCAGAACATCATGGTTCAGGAATACATCAAGGAAGCCGGCGGGGCGGACATTCGCTGCTTCGTGGTGGGCGACAAGGTGATAGCGGCGATGAAACGCCAGGCGAAGCCGGGGGAGTTTCGCTCCAACCTGCATCGCGGCGGCAGTGCCAGCCTGATCAAGATCACGCCGGAAGAACGCATGACGGCGTTGCGCGCGGCGAAGGTCATGGGATTGGCGGTCGCTGGTGTGGATATCCTGCGCTCCAATCACGGGCCGTTGGTGATGGAAGTGAATTCGTCGCCGGGGTTGGAAGGAATTGAAACCACCACCAGCAAGAACGTGGCGGGGATCATCATTGAGCATCTGGAGAAAAATGGTGGGCCGAATATGACGCGCACCAAAGGCAAGGGTTAAGGGTACAAAAGCCGGCTTTTGTGGTGACGGGCAGGCCGCCTTCGCGAGCAAGCCCGCTCCCACATTTGATCTGCGGCGAACACAATATCAGTGTCTGACACGATCTACTGTGGGAGCGGGCTTGCTCGCGAAGAGGCCTTGAGCCCCAACGACAATGCTGATCTCTTAAACCGCATCCCGCGGCAACATCAGTCCCAACGGCAACCGCACCCGCGCTTCCAGCCCGCCACCGGACCGATTGCGCAACTCAACATTCCCACCATGCATCGAAGCAATCCGCTTCACGATCGCCAAACCCAACCCGGTCCCCTTCCCGCCCCGGGCTCGATCACCCCGAGTAAACGGGTTGAAAATCGCTTCCAGCTCGGACGGATCAATCCCCGCCCCACGGTCCATGACACTCAGCACCACATACGGCGCGCTGGTATCGCCGGACACATAAGCCGCTACCTCAACCCCGCTGCCCGCGTGATGCAAGGCGTTGCCAATCAGGTTGTTCAGCAGCCGCTTCATCGACACCCGACGCAACGGAAACGGCTGAATCGGTTCCAGGCGCAGGCGCACTTTCTCTTCATTCTGGTTGTATGGCGCCGCGACTTCGCGCACCAGATCGCTCAGGTCCACCTCTTCCACCGACTCGTCACGACCATCACGAATGAACGCCAGGAACTGGTCGAGAATCGCGTCCATGTCTTCGATGTCGCGCACCATGTCGTCCGTCAGGTCGCTGTGGTCGCCCATCAGCTCCAGAGACAACCGCAAACGGGTCAGCGGCGTGCGCAGGTCGTGGGACACCCCGGCCAGCATCAATTCGCGCTCACGCCCCGCCTGTTCGACGTCTTCCGCCATCTGGTTGAAGGCGCGGTAAACCTCGGTCATTTCACTTGGCGTGTCGCTGATCGGCAGGCGCACACTGCGGCCCTGGCCGAGTTGCCTTGCGGCATAGACCAGACGTTTCAATGGTTGATTGAGCTGGCTGACGAAGATCCACGCCGAGGCGGTGGACAGCAGACCGATAGCGAGGAACCAGCCGAGTACGTTCCAGATTTTCTGGCCGCGCAACGGATGCGGGTAAAGCGGCACTTTCAGCCAGCCATCACCCAGGCTTGGCGCCCGGACCCACAGGGCCGGCGGCGAGTGCATGCGCAATCGGACTTCGGTGTCGGCACCCAGCTCCGCCTGCATCTGCCGCTGATAGATCTCGCTGTAAGGCCAGTGTTGCTCACCTTCCGGCACGCCAGCACCCACTACCCGGATCAGGGTCGCGGCATCGGCAATCTTCGTGCGGTTTTCTTCATCGGCCGCCCAATAGGCGCGTAGCGTCAGGGCGACGCCGTGGCTGTATTGGCGGTCCACCAGCACGTCTTCGTTCATCAACAGATAAACCAGGGTCAGCGCCTTGGAGAACAGGACGACGATAAGCACCAGCCAAAGGGTGCGGGAGAAGAAACTCTGGGGGAACCAAACGGGGGTTTTCATGGATAACCGCTACACACTTGCAGGAGCGAGCGATGCTCGCATATTGCGGATCGCGAGTCTGCGAGCAAGGTCATCTGACCCGTTGCCCGCAAGACCCGCTCCTACAAATCACCGATCACTTGGTGGCGGCGCCATCCGGAACGAACACGTAACCCACGCCCCAGACTGTCTGGATGTAACGCGGCTTGGACGGATCGGGCTCGATCATCCGGCGCAGACGGGAAATCTGCACGTCGATGGAACGCTCCAGGGCATCCCACTCGCGGCCACGGGCCAGGTTCATCAGCTTGTCGCGGGTCAGTGGCTGACGGGCGTTCATGACCAATGCCTTGAGCACCGCAAACTCACCGGTGGTAAGCATGTGCACTTCGTCGCCGCGCTTGAGTTCGCGGGTGGCCAGGGACAATTCGTAGTCACCGAAGGTCACGCTTTCGTCTTCGCTGCCCGGAGCGCCCGGCACTGGAGCCGACTGACGACGCAGGACGGCTTTGACACGCGCCATCAGCTCGTCCGGGTTGAACGGCTTGGCCAGGTAATCATCGGCACCCAGTTCGAGGCCCTTGATACGGCTCAGCTCATCACCCTTGGCGGTGAGCATGATGATCGGGATCTGATTGTTCGCGGTGCGCAGGCGGCGGCAAGCGGTCAAGCCGTCTTCGCCGGGCAGCATCAGGTCGAGGACGACCAGGTTGAACACTTCACGCGCCAGCAGGCGATCCATTTGTTCCGTGTTCGGTACGGCGCGGGCGCGGTAGCCCTTGCTGACGAAAAACCGTTCCAGCAGGCTGCTCAGCCCTGGATCGTCGTCAACAATAAGAATTTTTTCGCCTTCAGCAATGTTTGCAGTGCTGCTCATTAGATGCTCCTTTGATCTCGGCGCGCATTATGGCGTAGCTGCCGTTATACGCACCGTGTGCATTGTTAGCAGATTTTTCCTTGATCGCCAGAAATCGGGGCTTTATGCCTACAGCCTGCGATGCCCCCGAATGACAGAACGCTGGTTATAATGCGCGGCCTTTTGTGTCAGGCAACGTCTGATCATTACTGTAGGTGGCCGTTTTTTATTTTCATGGCGCCGGCAGTAATTGTTCGATTTCACGGGTCAACGGGATACCTGTTGATCCAGGTAGCGGCGCAGGCCAGGCCGCTCAACCAGACTCGCCGAGCCTTTATCTCTGCGCCTGCGAGCCTGCTTTCACAATTTGTCAGGTGGTTTTATGGACAGCATCAACAGCCGCATCGCCGAGGAACTCGGTGTACGCCCACAACAGGTCGAAGCGGCCGTCGCGCTACTCGATGAAGGCTCCACGGTGCCCTTCATCGCCCGCTACCGGAAAGAAGTGACCGGCAGCCTCGATGACATCCAGTTGCGTCATCTGGAAGAGCGTCTGCGCTACCTGCGAGAACTCGACGAACGGCGTATCAGCATCCTTGCCAGCATCCAGGAGCAAGGCAAGCTGACCCCGCAACTTGAACGCGACATTAAACTCGCCGACACCAAAACCCGCCTCGAAGACTTGTACCTTCCGTACAAGCAGAAGCGCCGCACCAAGGGCCAGATCGCCCTGGAAGCCGGCCTCGGCGAGCTGGCCGACGGCCTGTTCAACGACCCGACCCTGACGCCAGACGCTGAAGCCGCGCGCTTCATCGATGCCGAAAAAGGCGTCGCCGATGTGAAGGCTGCCCTTGAAGGCGCCAAATACATCCTGATGGAACGCTTCGCCGAAGACGCCGGCCTGCTGGACAAGCTGCGCAGCTACCTCAAGCAGGAAGCCACCCTCAGCGCCCGCGTGATCGCCGGAAAAGAAGAGGAAGGCGCCAAGTTCCGCGACTACTTCGAACACGACGAACCGCTGAAAAGCATGCCGTCGCACCGCGCGCTGGCGATTTTCCGTGGCCGCAACGAAGGCATTCTGAGTTCGGCGCTGAAAGTCGGCGACGAACTGCCGGGCGCCATGCACCCGTGCGAAGGCATGATCGGCCAGCAATTCGGCATTCAGAACCAGAACCGCGCCGCCGACAAATGGCTGGGCGAAGTGGTGCGCTGGACCTGGAAGGTCAAGCTCTACACCCACCTCGAAACCGACCTGCTGGGCGAACTGCGCGATGGCGCAGAAACCGAAGCGATCAACGTGTTCGCTCACAACCTGCATGACTTGCTGCTATCGGCGCCGGCTGGCCCGCGTGCCACATTGGGCCTCGACCCGGGCCTGCGCACCGGTTGCAAGGTGGCCGTGGTCGATTCCACCGGCAAGCTGCTGGATCACGCCACGGTTTACCCGCACGTGCCGCACAACAAGTGGGATCAGACCATCGCGATTCTGGCTGCCCTGTGCGCCAAGCATGCAGTGGACCTGATCGCCATCGGCAACGGCACCGCCAGCCGTGAAACCGACAAGCTGGCCGCTGAACTGATCAAAAAATACCCAGCCATGAAGATGACCAAAGTCATGGTCTCCGAGGCCGGCGCGTCGGTTTACTCGGCATCGGAACTGGCTTCCAAGGAATTCCCGGACCTCGACGTGTCGATCCGTGGCGCGGTGTCAATTGCCCGTCGCCTGCAGGATCCACTGGCTGAGCTGGTGAAGATCGATCCGAAATCCATCGGCGTCGGCCAGTACCAGCATGACGTGTCGCAGCTGAAGCTGGCACGCGGCCTGGACGCCGTGGTCGAAGACTGCGTAAACGCCGTGGGCGTGGACGTGAACACCGCCTCCGTGGCGCTGCTGGCCCGCATCTCCGGCCTCAACGCGACCCTGGCGCAAAACATCGTCAGCCACCGCGACGAGCACGGCGCATTCAAGACTCGTGCTGCATTGAAGAAAGTCGCTCGTCTGGGCGAGAAAACCTTCGAACAGGCCGCTGGCTTCCTGCGCGTCATGAACGGCGACAACCCGCTGGATTCGTCTGCGGTTCACCCGGAAGCCTATCCGCTGGTCCAGCGCATCGCTGCCGAGACCGACCGCGACATTCGCTCGCTGATCGGCGACGCCAGCTTCCTCAAGCGTCTTGATCCGAAAAAGTACACCGACGAAACTTTCGGTCTGCCAACGGTCACCGATATCCTGCAAGAGCTGGAAAAACCTGGCCGCGATCCACGTCCCGAGTTCAAGACCGCCGAGTTCCAGGAAGGCGTCGAAGACCTCAAGGACCTGCAGCTGGGGATGATCCTCGAAGGCGTGGTGACCAACGTGACCAACTTCGGCGCGTTCGTCGATATCGGCGTGCATCAGGACGGTTTGGTGCACATTTCTGCGCTTTCAGAGAAGTTCATCAAGGATCCGCGTGAAGCGGTGAAAGCCGGTGACGTGGTGAAAGTGAAGGTCATGGAGGTCGATATCCCGCGCAAACGCGTTGGTCTGTCGATGCGCATGAGCGACACCCCGGGCGAGAAAATCGACGGTGCCCGTGGTGCACGTCCGGGTTCGGCGCCACGCCAGTCCCAGAACACCGCACCGCGTAAAGAAACCACGGCGGCGGCCCCGGCCAACAACGCCATGGCTTCGCTGTTCGCCAACGCCAAGCAGTTGAAGAAACGCTGATGGACATCCCGGCCGGGCTGACCGAAAGCGCTTTTTTCAAGTTGCTGGGGTGTCGCTTGCACAGTCTGGAGGCCGGGGTGGCGCAAGTCGCCCTGGCGCTGGAACCAGAACTGCGCAATCGCGGCGGCAAGCTGCACGGCGGGGCCTTGTTCAGTCTGGTGGACATTGCCATGGGCCTGGCCTGTTCCAGCACCCATGGGTTTGACCAGCAGAGCGCGACCATCGAATGCAAGATCAATTACATTCGCGCCGTCGCAGACGGTGAAGTGATGTGCACGGCGCGGGTGATCCACCCGGGCCGGCGCACGCTGGTGGTCGAAGCCGACGTGATGCAAGGCGACAAACTCGTCGCAAAAGCACAAGGCACGTTCGCTGTCCTGTAGCTAGTGATCATCAATTTGAGTTAATTTCGGCGCTATGACCGCAGCGTCGGAGTTTCCTGTGGGAGCGCCTGTGGCGAGGGGGCTTGCCCCCGTTTGAGTGCGTAGCACTCACAATATCTTGGAACATCAGAGATTTTGGGGCTGCTTCGCAACCCAACGGGGGCAAGCCCCCTCGCCACAGGCCCGCTCCCACAGGGATTGTGGCGATCCAAAACCAGGCGACAACGCCAGTTTCAACTTCACCCTTGTAGACCGTCTTGCCCACCCCCATATTGGGGCGACTGACGCGTGAAGGAATCCAACTTGAGCGAACTTCTCAACCGCCGCCTGGCTCTGCTCGGCGAGCGCGCTAACCTCTCTCTGCTCGAACAGTGCCTTCACGGCATCGAACGTGAATGCCTGCGCGTGACCGGCGAAGGTCGCCTGGCGCAAACGCCGCACCCGGAAGAATTGGGTTCCGCGCTGACCAACGAACAAATCACCACCGACTATTCCGAGTCGCTGTTGGAGTTCATCACGCCCGCCCTGCCCGACCCGGCGGATACGCTGGCGAGCCTGGACAAGATCCACCGTTTTGCCTACAGCAAGCTCGGCAACGAGTACCTGTGGAGTCCATCGATGCCGTGCCCGTTGCCGGCCGAGGAAGACATCCCGATAGCCTATTACGGCACCTCCAACATCGGTCAGCTCAAGTACGTCTACCGCAAGGGCCTGGCTCTGCGGTACGGCAAGACCATGCAGTGCATCGCCGGGATTCACTACAACTTTTCCCTGCCGGAAAAGCTCTGGCCGCTGCTTAAAGAGGCTGAAGGCTTTGTCGGGACCGACCGCGACTATCAATCGTCGGCCTACATCGCCCTGATCCGTAACTTCCGTCGCTACAGCTGGCTGCTGATGTACCTGTTCGGTGCTTCGCCAGCGCTGGACGCCGGTTTCCTGCGTGGCCGCTCGCATCAGTTGGAACAACTGGACCCGGACACCTTGTACTTGCCGTACGCCACCAGCCTGCGCATGAGCGATCTGGGTTACCAGAGCAACGCCCAGGCCGGTTTGACGCCTTGCTACAACGATCTGGCCAGCTACACCGACAGCCTGCGCAAAGCGGTCGCAACGCCTTACGCGCCGTACGTCGAAATCGGCACGCATCAGGACGGCGAGTGGGTTCAGCTCAACACCAACATCCTGCAGATCGAAAACGAGTACTACTCCAACATCCGCCCGAAACGCGTGACCTACACCGGCGAACGGCCGATTCAGGCGCTGGTGGCTCGCGGCATTCAGTACGTCGAAGTGCGTTGCCTGGACATCAACCCGTTCCTGCCGATGGGCATCGATCTGCCGGAGTCGCGGTTCCTTGATGCGTTCCTGCTGTATTGCGCGCTAAACGACAGCCCGCTGCTGACCAATACCTCGTGCGGCAACGCGACCTCGAACTTCCTCAGTGTGGTCAAGGAAGGTCGCCGTCCTGGCCTGCAACTGCAACGCGACGGTCATCCGGTGGACCTGAAAGAGTGGGCCAGCGAGTTGCTGGAGAAGATTGCACCGCTGGCGGCGATGCTGGATCAGAGTCATGGCGGCGATGCACATAGCAAGGCACTGGATGCGCAGCTGGCCAAGGTCAAGGATCCATCGCTGACGCCATCGGCCCAGGTGCTGGCGGCGATGGCTGAGCACAAGGAGAGCTTTGCTCAGTTCTCCCTGCGTCAAAGCCAGGCACATGCGGAGTTTTTCCGTAGCGAGCCGCTTTCAAGCGAAGATCAGGCGAAATTTGAAGACCGGGCGCGTTCGTCGCTGGCCGAGCAGATTGAGCTGGAGCAGAACGAAGTCGGCGATTTCGATGTGTTTGTCGGGTCGTATCAGGCGAGCATTTTGGCGATCAGCAACTGACCTCAAGATCCACCCCTCACCCTAACCCTCTCCCCAATGGGTAGAGGGGACTGACCGAGGTGTCTCACGTCATACATCGACCTGAAATCCCGAGTCGAACTCAGGGTCTGAAAAGCATGAAGATCGGCCCCCTTTCCCCTCTCCCCCGTGGGGAGAGGGCTGGGGTGAGGGGTCGATCCACCTGACTGCACACAATCGCAAAATCTACTACCCTCTCACCCGTCCCTTAGAATTTTCCGCTCATAAGCTCATTCTAAAAAGTTATTTATTTTCGGATTCTTATATCATTTAGTCTCCTTTTCACGCCGACTCTCGGTCGCCTGACAAGGAGCTTCTCAATGAAACTGACTTTCCCCCTTCGCCTGCTGGCAGCCGCGTCTCTGGCTGCGGTGAGTTTCTTTGCCCAGGCGGCTGACGTCACCGTCGCCTACCAGACCACCGTAGACCCGGCAAAAGTCGCCCAGGCCGACGGCGCGTACGAAAAAGCCACCAACGCCAAGATCGACTGGCGCAAATTCGACAATGGCGCCGACATCATCGCCGCCATCGCTTCCGGCGACGTGCAGATCGGTTACCTCGGTTCCAGCCCCCTGACGGCGGCAATCACCCGCAAAGTCCCGGTAGAAACGTTCCTCATCGCCACGCAGATCGGCGCCGCGGAAGCCCTGGTGGCTCGCGACGGTTCCGGGATCAAAACCCCACAAGACCTGATCGGCAAGAAAATCGCCGTGCCGTTCGTTTCCACTGGCCACTACAGCCTGCTGGCCGCGCTGAAGCACTGGAACATCGATCCGTCGAAAGTCACCGTCCTCAACCTCGCTCCGCCAGCCATCATTGCCGCGTGGAAGCGCGGTGACATCGACGCCACTTACGTGTGGGACCCAGCCCTCGGTGTTGCCAAGGAGAATGGCAAAGTACTGATCACCTCCGGTGAACTGGCCAAGTTCGGCGCGCCGACCTTTGATGCCTGGATCGTGCGTAAAGACTTCGCCGAGAAGCACCCGGAAATCGTCACCGCGTTCGCCAAAGTGACCCTCGATGCCTACGCCGATTACCGCAAAGACCCGAAAGCCTGGCTCGCCAACCAATCCAATGTCGACAAGCTGGTAAAACTCTCCGGCGCCAAGGCCAGCGACATTCCATTGCTGTTGCAAGGCAACGTCTTCCCGCTGGCGGCTGATCAGGTGATCACCCTCGGCGCGCCGACCACCAAGGCCATCACCGACACCGCTGCGTTCCTCAAGGAACAAGGCAAGGTTGAAGCCGTGCTGCCGGATTACGCCCCCTACGTCAGCGCCAAGTACATCACCAACTGATCGGAGTTAACCGCGATGGCTTTGCTTCAGCTGGAGCGCATCAGCGCACAGTACCCCGGCGCCGCCGAACCGGTACTGGCGGATATTTCCCTGAGCCTTGGGCCCCAGCAATTGCTGGTCGCCCTCGGTCCGTCCGGCAGTGGCAAGACCTCGCTGTTGAACCTGATTGCCGGTTTCGTCGAGCCCAGCGCCGGGCGCATCACCCTTGATGGCGTGCCGGTCAAAGGTCCGAGCGCCGAACGCGGCGTGGTGTTCCAGGACGATGCCCTGCTGCCTTGGCAGGACGTGCTGGCCAACGTCGGTTTCGGCCTGGAACTGGCCGGCATTGCGCGGGAAAAACGTGAACTGCGCGCCCGGGAAATGCTCGCCTTGGTGGACCTTTCCGGTTTCGAAAACCGTCGAATCTGGCAACTCTCGGGCGGCCAGAAGCAACGAGTCGGTCTGGCCCGTGCGCTCGCTGCTGATCCGCGTGTTTTGCTGATGGACGAACCCTTCGGCGCCCTCGACGCCTTCACTCGCGAACAAATGCAGGAGTTGCTGCTGCAAGTCTGGCAGCGCACCGCAAAACCGGTATTTCTGATTACTCACGACATCGAAGAAGCGGTGTTTCTCGCCACGGACCTGATTCTGCTGGCACCAAACCCTGGGCAAATCGTTGAGCGCCTGAGCCTGGATTTCGGTCAGCGTTATGCCGCCGGTGAGTCCGCTCGATCAATCAAGTCCGACCCGCGCTTTATCGAAACCCGCGAACACGTGCTCGCCAAAGTGTTCTCCCAACGCAGCGCCGTCCAGCGGCAGGAGCGCGCATGAGCACCTATGAAATTCCCGCCGCGACGGTGAAGTCGAGTTCGACGGTAATTGCGCTACGTCGCAGTTTGAACACGCGCTGGATCAGCGTACTGACGCTGGTCGCTCTCGTTGCTATTTGGTGGGCCGTCACCGCCACTGGAATGATCGAACCGCTGTTCCTGCCGCCACCGTCCGCGGTGCTGCAAAAAGGCTGGCTGCTGGTGACCACCGGCTACATGGATTCAACGTTGTGGCAGCACCTGGGCGCGAGTCTCAGCCGAATCGGTCTGGGTCTGGGCTTCGCGGTGTTGACCGCCGTGCCGGTCGGCATCGCCATCGGCCACAACCGCATCGCTCGCGGCATTCTCGATCCGCTGATCGAGTTCTACCGCCCTATTCCACCGTTGGCTTATCTGCCGCTGATCGTGATCTGGTGCGGCATCGGTGAGCTGTCGAAAGTCTTGCTGATCTACCTCGCGATCTTCGCCCCGATCGCCATCGCTACCGCGACCGGGGTGCGTACCGTTGACCCGGCCAAATTGCGCGCCGCGCAGTCGTTGGGCGCGACCCGGGCGCAGTTGATTCGCCATGTGATTCTGCCGAGCGCGTTGCCGGACATTTTGACCGGTGTGCGCATTGGCCTGGGTGTGGGTTGGTCGACGCTGGTCGCCGCCGAATTGATCGCCGCCACCAGTGGTTTGGGGTTCATGGTGCAGTCGGCCGCGCAGTTCCTGGTCACCGATGTGGTGGTGCTGGGGATTCTGGTGATCGCATTGATTGCCTTCGCCATGGAGATGGGCTTGCGCGCCCTGCAACGTAAACTGGTGCCGTGGCATGGCATGGCTCACTAAATATTTTTGGATCGGCGCCCCGGATTGAAGAGAACACCATGAGCAACCTGACCATCGTCCCCTTAAGCTACGCCCTCGGCGCACACATCAGCGGCGTCGACATCAGCCAACCACTGAATCTGGTGCAGCGCGACGCCATCGAGCAGGCGCTGCTCAAGCATCAAGTGTTGTTCTTCCGCGATCAGCCGATCACACCGCAGCAACAGGCGCGTTTCGCCGCCAATTTCGGCGACCTGCACATTCATCCGATCTACCCGAATGTGCCGGAACAACCCGAAGTGCTGATCCTCGACACCGCCGTCACCGACGTGCGCGACAACGCGATCTGGCACACCGACGTGACCTTCCTGCCGACCCCGGCCCTGGGCGCGGTGCTCAGCGCCAAATTGTTGCCGGAGTTTGGTGGCGACACGCTGTGGGCCAGCGGTATCGCGGCGTATGAAGCGCTTTCGGCGCCGATGAAAAACTTGCTCGAAGGGCTGACCGCCACCCACGATTTCACTCGTTCGTTCCCGCTGGAACGCTATGGCAACACGCCGGAAGCCTTGGCCCAGTGGGAAGAAGCGCGCAGGAAAAACCCGCCGCTTTCACACCCGGTGATTCGCACCCATCCGGTGAGCGGACGTCGGTCGTTGTTCGTCAATGAAGGCTTCACGTCGAAGATCAATGAGCTGTCGGAGACCGAAAGTGAGGTGATTCTGAAGTTTCTGTTTGCCCACGCGACACGGCCGGAATTTACCATTCGCTGGCGTTGGCAGAAGGACGACGTGGCGTTTTGGGATAACCGCGTGACACAGCATTACGCCGTGGATGATTACCGACCCGCGCGGCGGGTGATGCAGCGGGCGACGGTGTTGGGGGATGTGCCGTTCTTCCGGTAACCCCGGATTCTTTACTGTTTGTTCTGGCCCCTTCGCGAGCAAGCCCGCTCCCACATGAGAACGCAATCTAATGTGGGAGCGGGCTTGCTCGCGAAGGCAATCTGACAGGCGCCAAAGGTTCTGGCGCCGAATACTTACTCAGCTGTAGAGGGCTTCTCCCAAAGATTGACCCCACCCTCTTGGGCAAACCGGTCAATCTCCGCCAATTCCTCCGAGCTAAAGCTCAAATTCTTCAACGCCCCGACGTTCTCGATAATTTGCTCCGGCCGGCTTGCACCGATCAGCGCCGACGTCACGCGCGGATCGCGTAACGTCCACGCCAATGCCAGCTGCGCCAGGCTCTGACCGCGACGCTTGGCGATCTCATTCAGCGCACGCACATGAGCGATGTTGGCTTCGGACAGATGCGCCGCCTGCAACGAACCACCGCCCGGACGATTGACCCGCGCGTCCGCCGGCACGCCATTGAGGTACTTGTCGGTCAACAAACCCTGAGCCAGCGGCGTAAACGCAATCACGCCCGTACCGAGTTCGTCCGTCGTATCCAACAGGTCTTTTTCCACCCAACGATTGAGCAGGTTGTAAGCCGGTTGGTGAATCAGCAACGGGACTTTCCACTCTTTCAGCAGTGCGGCCATTTCACGGGTTTTAACGCCCGAGTAGGAGGAGATGCCGATATACAACGCCTTGCCCTGTTGCACGGCGGTGGCCAGTGCGCTGGCGGTTTCTTCCAGCGGCGTGTCCGGGTCGAAGCGGTGAGAATAGAAGATGTCCACGTAGTCCAGGCCCAGGCGCTGCAGGCTCTGATCAAGGCTGGCCAGCACGTATTTGCGCGAACCGCCGCCCTGACCATAAGGGCCGGCCCACATGTCCCAACCGGCCTTGCTCGAGATGATCAGCTCGTCGCGATACTGCTTGAAGTCTTCACGCAGCAAACGACCGAAATTGATCTCGGCGCTGCCATACGGCGGGCCGTAGTTGTTGGCCAGGTCGAAATGATTGATGCCGAGATCAAACGCAGTACGCAACAACGCGCGCTGGGTGTCGATCGGCGTGCTGTCGCCGAAGTTGTGCCACAGGCCCAGGGACAGTGCCGGCAGCACCAACCCGCTGCGACCCACGCGGCGATAAGGGATGGAGTCGTAGCGGTTTTCGGCAGCGGTGTAGGTCATCGAATCCTCTCTTGTCTGTCTTGAAGTTGGTATCGACTGTTTCGCAAGTTGCCCAGCATACGCCCAGACAAACGCCGATAAACCTCGGACTCGAGAAAATGCTGAAACGTTTCACATATTTCATCTTTGCCGCCCGTTGATCTTTGGAACCGCGGCTACTGTGCCCCCGCAAAGACTTCCCCCAGCCAATCCACAAACACCCGAACCCGTGGCGACATGTGTCGGTTGTGCGGATACAACACCGAAACCGGCATTGGTGGCGGTGGCGTGTCGATCAGGACTTCCTGCACCAGGCCTTGGGAAATCTGCGTTTCCATTCGGTAATGCGGGCACTGGATCAGGCCCAACCCGGCAATCGCCGACGTCGCATAAATTTCCGCGCCGAAAACTGAAAGCGCGCCATCGATAGCCACTTCCTTCAGCTCGCCATCCACCATGAATTCGAAGGGAAATAACTTCGCAGTCGTGCGCGATACATAGTTCACGGCACGATGATGTTTCAGGTCGTCGAGGCTTTTCGGTTCGCCGTATTTGCGCAGGTACGCGGGGCTGGCGCAGGTGATTTGGCGCAGGTTGGCGACGCGGCGGCCGATCAGCGCGGAATCGCCCAAGGTGCCGGCGCGCAGCACGCAGTCGACGCCTTCAGCGATCAGGTCGACAAAGCGGTCGGCCTCGCTGATGGACAGTTCGATGTCCGGGTAACGCGCCATGAACTTTGGCAATGCCGGAATGACGAAGTGTTTGGCCAGCGTGCCGTGCAAATCCACGCGCAACCGGCCCTTCGGCGCGACGCTACGAAACGCCAGTTCGGCTTCTTCCAGTTCCGCCAGCAGCTGCACGCAACGCAGGTAGTACGCCTCGCCGTCCAGCGTAGGACGCACCTTTCGAGTGCTTCGCTCCAATAAACGTGTACCGAGCCAGGCTTCGAATTGATTCAGCGTGTGGGTCAGCGTCGCCCGCGGCAGGTTCAAGTCATCAGCCGCCAGCGTGAAGCTGCTGCGCTCGTAGATCCGCACGAAAACCTTCATCGCTTTGACTTGATCCACGCGGGTCTCCTGGCGGTCGATTGTTGGCGATTATTGAACAGTCAAGGCAACTCTCGTGCATTTATCCGCCTGAGTAAACATGTGAATCTGGCTTCACCCAAGCCATTAACTTCAAAGGAATCACCGCCATGACTACTCAAACTTCGAAAGTTGCCATCGTGACCGGCGCCTCCCGCGGCATCGGCGCGGTGATCGCCAAACAACTGGCCAAACAAGGTTTCGCCGTCGCCATCAACTACGCCAGCAGTGCCACCGAAGCTTCAAAACTGGTGGTCGAATTGCGTCAGGCCGGCCACCAGGCCATAGCGATCAAGGCGGATGTAGCGAACGCCGACGACGTACGCCGGATGTTCGACGAGACCGAAACGCAACTGGGCAAAGTCGATGTGCTGGTGAACAACGCCGGTATCCTCAAAGTCCTGCCGCTGGCGCAACACACGGATGAGCTTTTCGATCAGAACTTCAACATTCACGCTCGCGGCACGTTCAACACCCTGCGTGAAGCCGCTACTCGCCTGAACGCTGGCGGGCGGATCATCAACTTCTCCAGCAGCACCGCCGGCATGAACCTGCCGGGCTACGCGGTGTACATCGCCAGCAAAGCGGCAGTGGAATCCCTGACCCAGGTGTTCGCCAAGGAAATGCGCGGTCGCAATATCACCGTCAATGCCGTGGCCCCCGGTCCGGTCGCAACCGACCTGTTCCTGCACGGCAAGAGCGAAGAGCAGATCCAGAACTTCGCCAAGATGGCCCCGCTGGAACGTCTGGCTCAGCCAGAAGACATCGCCCGCGTTGTGTCTTTCCTGGTCGGTCCTGATTCGGCGTGGGTCAACGGGCAAATCCTGCGCGTCAACGGCGGGCTGGTTTAACTATGCTCACTTGACACCGCAGCGCCCCTATCGCGAGCAGGCTCGCTCCCACAGGATTGCTACGACATTGTGGGAGCGAGCCTGCTCGCGAAGGCGGCGCCAAAAGCAACACACATTCGAAGGGCGGAACACATCATGCACACCACGATCATCATCACCTTCGGCCTGATCCTCCTGGCGCTGATGCTGTTCATCGGCGAGAAAATCGGCTTCAGTCGCCAAGTCCTGGCCTTCAGTTTTGTCGTACTGTGGCTGGCGCTGACCTTGATCAACGGCGCGGTCGGCATGGTCAATGCCGGCCAGCTGTTCAGCACGGAACTGGTGGTCGGCAGCGCCGTGTTCGGTGTACCGGTGGCGGCGCTGGTGTTGTTCATGGTGTTGACCACCGAGACGTGAGTGTTCGATCAACGCACCAAATGCAAGAACTGCAGGTGCCGTTCGTACTGATCGAGGATGTCGTTGATGACCTGCTCCTTGCTGTAACCCACCAGATCGTAATCCTGACTGCCCTCGCTCAAATGCACTTCGGCCCGGTAATAACGACGGTTATTGAGTTCCTTGGAACCCATGCCGCCACGGGCAAACGACGGTGTGAAGTAGCCACGCATCTGCACCTGATAAATGAACGGATGCTCCTCGCCATGACCGATTTCCAGGCTGACGTTGTCGTTGGTCGGGTCCGGTTGAGTGACCACCTTCAACCCCTTCTCGACGAACACCGCCGAGACTTCTTCGATTGCCGGACGCACCGTCGTATCGAGGAAGCGATAGACCTCATCCCGTGACGGGAAATGCACGGCCTGACTCAGGCGTTGACGCCAGCCGCCACGCCGCGAGCCGGACACCGGTGCCAGCGAATGCAGTTGCGCGATCTGCTTCTGCGACTCCAGGTAGAACGCCTTGTGCAGCCCCCACATCATCAACAGCAAGATCATCGAGAACGGCAACGAGGTCAGCACCACCGCTGACTTCAGCGCATCGATGCTGCCGGAAAACAGCAGCGCACTGGTCACCAGCGCGGTCATTGCGCCCCAGAACACTCGCAGCCATTTCGGCCCGTCTTCATCGGGATTGCCGCCCTTGGCGGACAGTGTCGACAGCACCACGGTGCCGGAATCGGCAGACGTCACGAAGAACACGAAGCTGATGAACACCGTGACCGCGATGACGGTTTTGCTCCACGGGTAGGTTTCCAGCAGCAGGTAAAGGGTCATCGATGGGTTATCGATGGCCGACATACCGAGCGCGCTCATGCCGTGATTGAGGACTTGATCGATGGCGCTGTTGCCGAAGATCGACATCCACGCGAGGGTGAAGCCGAGCGGAATCAACAGCACGCCGAAGACGAATTCGCGGATGGTCCGGCCACGGGAAATCCGTGCGATGAACAGGCCCACGAACGGCGACCATGCGATCCACCAGGCCCAATAGAACACCGTCCAACCGCCCAGCCAGTCGCTGGGTTTGTCGTAGGCATACAGGTCGAAACTCTTCATCGGCAAGGCGCCGAGGTAGTCGCCGATGTTCTGGATCAAGGTGTTGAGCAAATGCTGGGTCGGGCCGGCGAACAACACGAACAGCAGCAGCGCGCAGGCCAGCAGCATGTTGATGTCGGACATTACGCGCACACCTTTATCGACGCCGGACACGGCGACGATGATCGCCGCGCCCATCATCAGCGTGATCAGGCCGACCTGAATCCACTGGGTGTGAGCGATGCCAAACAGATAGTCCAGACCCGAGTTGAGGTGCAACACGCCAAAGCCCATGTCGGCACCGAGGCCGAACACCGTGGCGATGATGCCGAAGCCGTCCACCGCGTAACCGATGGGGCCGTTGATGCGCTTGCCGATCAGCGGATAGAGCGCCGAACGCAGGGCCAACGGCAGGTTGTGACGGTAGGCAAAGTAAGCCAGCGCCATGCCGACGAAAGCGAACACACCCCAGCCGTGCAGGCCCCAGTGCAGAAACAGAATCTGCATCGCCTGACGCGCCGCATCCGCCGTGCCGGCTTCACCTTGCGGGGGTTGCGCCAAATGGGTCAGCGGTTCGGACACGCAAAAGAAAAACAGCGTGATGCTGATGCCGGCAGCGAACAGCATGCCGGCCCAGGACAGGTAACTGAATTCGGGTTCGTCGTGGTCGGCACCGAGCTTGATCTTGCCGTAGCCAGACAAGGCGGTGACCACCACGAAGACCAGATACAGGGTCATCGCGAGCATGTAGTACCAGCCGACCGTGTTGGCCGCCCAGTTTTGCGCTTCCAGAAGCCAGGCGCCGGCTTGTTCAGGCATGGCGATGACGATGATGCCGAACAGCAAAATGAACGTCGCCGAGAAGTAAAACACCGGCGGATTCATGCGGACCTGGCCGCTGGCGGGGGTGGGCGATGCACTCATGAAAGGTGCACCTCGAGGGGGTGAAACAGGGCAATCAGTAACGGACTCGGCAAAGGCAAGCCTCCTGTTGTGAGCGGGCAGCAAACCGACGGTTTAACTTGAATGAGCGTTCAAGTTAAACATGAATAGGGTGCTAAGGACTAATCGCAAGGCTCGGCGGCACTGTTCGTACGCTAGCTCAAGGATGGGATGTGGCGAGGGGGTTTGCCCCCGTTGGGCCACGAAGTGGCCCCAAAATGGGTGATCCGGATTCCTGACACAGGCTATTGGCTAGCTTTGCGGCTGCTGCGCAGCCGAACGGGGCGATGCGGCGTTCCGACAAGCCCCCTCGCCACAGGGATATCGTCAACCGGGCTTACTTCTGCGTCCCGTCATCATGCTGCAGATTTGCCTGAGTCAGGTTGCTCCCCGCCGGCACGCTGCGGGTCAGCCAGACATTGCCGCCAATGGTCGAGCCCTTGCCGATGGTGATCCGGCCCAGAATTGTCGCACCGGCATAGATCACTACGTCATCCTCGACAATCGGATGTCGCGGCTGCCCCTTCTGCAACTGACCGTCTTCATCCGCCGGGAAGCGCTTGGCGCCCAACGTCACGGCCTGATAAATCCGCACACGCTCGCCGATGATGGCGGTCTCGCCGATCACCACACCCGTCCCGTGATCAATGAAGAAGCTGCGACCAATCTGCGCGCCAGGGTGAATGTCGATGCCGGTGGCCGAGTGCGCGATTTCCGCGCTGATTCGTGCCAGCAGCGGCAATCCGGCGCGGTACAAATGATGGGCCAGGCGATGGTGAATCACCGCCAGAATCCCCGGATAGCACAGCAACACTTCATCGACACTACGAGCCGCCGGATCGCCGTGATAGGCCGCCAGCACGTCGGTGTCGAGCAGACTGCGCAGCCCCGGCAATGCGAGGGCGAAGTCCTGAATGATCTGAATGGTCTTGGCCTCTACTTCGGTGTCGGCCTGGGCACTGTGGCGAGCGGCGTAGCGCAATTCGAGTCGCGCCTGAGCCAGCAACGCGTTCAATGCAACGTCCAGCGTGTGGCCGACGTAGAAGTCTTCACTCTCCTCGCGTAAATCCACCGGTCCCAGGCGCATCGGGAACAACGCGCCGCAGAGGGCTTCGAGAATCTCTGCCATAGCCGCTCGGGAAGGCAACTCGCGACCGCCCTGTTCGGTGCTGGCGCGGCCATTTTGTAGACGCCACTGGTCACGCGCCGTGCGCAGTTGGCTGACGATGGTCTGCAGTTGCCAATGACTGGAACGCTCGCTCACGGTAAAAACTCCTCACGGGCGGCCGGACTGTCTGGCCGCGTCAACGGCGATTACTTTACGGCATGGTCTGGAAGCCGAATTAAGAACTGATTGTGCTTTGCTCAGCACTTTTTGGCATAAGGCCGATTGGCAGTTGCCCCGCTAAATAGGCGTGCCTATAGTCCTGTCATCTCCCTCCGCCAGTACGGACCCATGATCAAACAACAGCTTGCCCGCTTTAACCGCCTCGACCTGCTCGGTCATCCTACCGCCCTGGAAAAACTCGAACGCCTGTCGACCTGGCTGGGCCGCGATGTGTACGTCAAGCGTGATGACCTGACGCCGCTGGCGATGGGCGGCAACAAGCTGCGCAAGCTCGAATACCTGGCGGCCGATGCACTGGCACAAGGCGCCGACACCTTGATCACCGCTGGCGCGCTTCAGTCCAACCACGTGCGCCAGACTGCCGCCATTGCGGCCAAGCTTGGCCTGGGCTGCGTAGCCCTGCTGGAAAACCCCTTGGGTACCGACGACGCTAACTATGTCGGCAACGGCAATCGACTGTTGCTGGACCTGTTCGATGCCAAGGTCGAGTTGGTGGAAAACCTCGACAACGCCGACGAACAACTGCAGGCCCTGGCCGATCGCCTACGCAACAACGGCAAGAAGCCGTATCTGGTGCCGATTGGCGGCTCCAATGCGTTGGGTGCTTTGGGTTATGTCCGTGCCGGGCTGGAATTGGCCGAGCAGATCAAGGACACCGGGCTGACATTCGCGGCCGTGGTTTTGGCTTCGGGCAGCGCCGGGACCCATAGCGGTCTGGCGTTGGCGTTGAGTGAAGCACTGCCGGATTTGCCAGTGATTGGTGTCACGGTTTCTCGCAGCGACGAAGACCAGCGCCCGAAAGTCCAGGGCCTCGCCGAACGCACTGCCGAGCTGCTGGGCGTGAGCCTGCTAGCGAGTTTCAAGGTCGAGTTGTGGGACGAGTATTTCGGCCCGCGCTACGGCGAACCGAATGCCGGGACGTTGGCCGCCGTGAAGCTGGTGGCAAGTCAGGAAGGTTTGCTGCTGGACCCGGTTTACACCGGCAAGGCCATGGCGGGTTTGCTCGATGGCATCGGCCGTCAGCGCTTCAATGATGGCCCGATCATCTTCCTGCATACCGGTGGGGCGCCGGCACTGTTTGCCTACAAAGACTTTCTTTGAATGGTCGTTCCCACGCTCTGCGTGGGTACGATCTCGATCTCCGGCTTTATATTCAATAAAAGAATAATAAACTTATTATTCATTATTTTCCAATCTAAAGGCGCCATCATATAGTCACGCCGCAGGCGAATTTGCAGCGAGACGCATACGATGCTTTAGGGCAGGATATTGCAGTCGTTCAAATCCCGAATTTGCCAACATTCCTAAAAGCGTCTTCATAAGAAAACACAGGGGCTTGTCATGAATTTTTCCGCACTACGTCGAAACCTGCTGGTAGGTTCGCTGGGCCTGGCGCTGAGCGCCGGTCTGCTGGGGCAAGCGGTTGCCGGTGAGCAGCTGCAAAAAATCAAAGACGCTGGCGTGATCAACGTTGGCCTGGAAGGCACTTACCCACCGTTCAGTTTCGTCGACGCCGACGGCAAGCTGGCCGGCTTCGAAGTCGAGTTCTCCGAAGCCTTGGCCAAAGAGCTGGGCGTGAAGGTAAAACTGCAGCCGACCAAATGGGAAGGCATCCTCGCAGCCCTGGAATCCAAGCGTCTGGACGCGGTGATCAACCAGGTGACCATCACCGAAGAGCGCAAGAAGAAGTACGACTTCTCCACGCCTTACACCGTTTCCGGGATTCAGGCGCTGACCCTGACCAAGAACAAAGACACCATCAAGACTGCCGCCGATCTGGCCGGCAAGAAAGTCGGCGTAGGCCTGGGCACCAACTACGAGCAGTGGGTGAAAGAGAATGTGCCTAAGGCTGACATCCGCACCTACGAAGATGATCCAACCAAGTTCCAGGATCTGCGCGTCGGCCGCATCGACGCCATTCTGATCGACCGCCTGGCCGCGCTGGAATATGCCAGGAAGGCCAAGGACACTGCCGCCGCTGGCGAAGCGTTCTCCCGCCAGGAAGCCGGTATTGCCCTGCGCAAAGGCGAGCCTGAGCTGCTGGCCGCAGTGAACAAGGCCATCGACAAGCTGCGTGCCGACGGCACGCTGAAAAAGCTGTCGGAAAAATACTTCAGCGCTGACGTCACTCAATAATGGGAGAAGCTTTCCAACTCGCGCTGGATTCCGCGCCCTTCCTGCTGAAGGGCGCGTACTACACGGTGATCTTGAGCCTGGGCGGGATGTTCTTCGGCCTGGTGATGGGCTTTGGCCTGGCATTGATGCGCCTGTCGCGCTTCAAACTGGTGAGCTGGATCGCCCGCATCTACGTGTCGTTCTTTCGCGGCACGCCGTTGCTGGTGCAACTGTTCGTGATCTATTACGGCTTGCCGCAATTGGGCATAGAACTTGATCCGCTGCCGGCTGCCCTGATCGGCTTCTCGCTGAACATGGCGGCCTATGCCTGCGAAATCCTCCGCGCCGCGATCAGCTCCATCGAGCGCGGTCAGTGGGAAGCCGCCGCGAGTATCGGCATGACCCGCGCGCAGACGCTGCGCCGGGCCATCCTGCCGCAAGCGATGCGCACGGCTCTGCCACCGCTGGGCAACAGCTTCATTTCGCTGGTGAAGGACACCGCGCTGGCAGCCACTATTCAGGTGCCGGAACTGTTCCGTCAGGCGCAGCTGATTACCGCCCGTACCTTTGAAATTTTCACCATGTACCTTGCCGCCGCGCTGATCTACTGGGTTCTGGCCACGGTGCTTTCGCACCTGCAGAACCAGTTGGAAGCACGGGTCAATCGGCACGACCTGGAGTCCTGACCCAATGATTGTCGTGGAAAAACTGACAAAGCAGTTCAAGGGTCAAGTGGTGCTCAACGGCATTGATCTGGAAGTGAAGGAAGGCGAGGTGGTGGCGATCATCGGGCCTAGCGGCTCGGGTAAAACCACGTTCCTGCGTTGCCTGAATTTCCTGGAAGAACCCACCAGCGGCCGGATCAAGGTCGGTGACATCGAGATCGATGGCAGCCGTCCGCTGAACCAGCAGCAAGGCCTGGTGCGACGTTTGCGCCAGCACGTGGGTTTCGTGTTCCAGAACTTCAACCTGTTCCCTCATCGCACCGCCCTGGAAAACGTTATCGAAGGCCCGATCATCGTAAAGAAGATCCCGCACGCCGAAGCCGTTGCCCTGGGTAAAAAGCTGATGGCCAGGGTCGGTCTGGCGGGCAAGGAAGACGCGTACCCGCGTCGCCTTTCCGGTGGTCAGCAACAGCGTGTGGCGATTGCCCGCGCGCTGGCGATGGAGCCGGAAGTGATTCTGTTCGACGAACCCACCTCAGCCCTCGACCCGGAGCTGGTGGGTGAAGTGCTGGCAACCATCCGCAGCCTCGCCGAAGAGCGACGCACCATGGTCATCGTCACCCACGAAATGGGCTTTGCCCGGGACGTGGCGAACCGCGTGGTGTTTTTCGACAAAGGTGTGATCGTTGAACAAGGCGAAGCCAAGGCGCTGTTTGCCAACCCGAAAGAAGAACGGACAAAGCAGTTTCTCAGCAAGTTTCTGAATAACGCTCACCACTGAAACATCGCCTCACTACTTGTCAACTTCCATGGAAGGAAGTGACAACTACCCCTACTAATAAAACCCATCGATGTGTTCTCCTCGTTTATTCACTCGTCCAAATAATAGATAATTTTTTACAGCTGCGCGCGGTACATATATATATGTTCTGCAACAGAATAACCCCGCCTGAAATTCGCCAAACCCAGCGCCCTCATCGAACCTGCCTTCCCCGTCAGCAACGCGCTGAAAGCCCATAAAACAAGGTCAAGTTCGACAGAGCGGTGCAGCTTATTAACTTCAATGCGTAGGATTTTTCTGAATAACACTAGATTCAATACTTAACTAGCCAGCTCTATTGACACCTATTCAAGCGCACTCTTATCTAGTCTCCAACAGGCGTTTAACCTCGCACTCATCCACTATTTAATTTCATACACAGTGAACAGATTTGTTGCTCGGTAATTCACGCCTTTCGAACTTTCAGAAACGGACTTTCGCTGCAAGGCTTCAAGGAGAAACCCCATGACAAGCACTTCGAACAAACCCGAACTTGCGGCCCCGAGCCTGGCGCAATCCCACAAGACCTGCATCAACATCACTTCGGCGGAGCACCTGCTGATCGATGTGGCGCCCTACGCCGGTATGGACGAAGGCGACTTGATCGAACTGTTCTGGGATAACTGCTACGTGGCTTCCAGAGTGCTGACGGCCGACTATGTCGGTCAACCGGTCCAACTGCGTGTGCCCGAGAGCTTCATCGCCAATGGCACCTCTCGCATTCACTACCGGATCATGCAGATCGGGCAAGGACCAACCCTTTCAGCCATCAGACGGGTGCAGATCAAACTCGACTGCCCCGGCGGCCAACCGTCTGCGCTGTGCGGCGATGAAAACCAGAGTCTGGAGCCCGTGAACATCCCCGAGACCATTCGCCGTCAGGGAGTCAATCCGAACCAGATCAAACGCGGTGTCCCGTTGACCATCGAGCCTTACCTGAACATGGCCATCGACGACGAAATCACCCTGCGCTGGGGCGATGTGCGAATGGATCTGCCACGACTCAAGGCCGGCGATGTCGGCCAGCCGATCCAGGTCTGGGTGCCGCCGGCGATCATTCTCGAAGCCGGCGAAGACATGCGGCTGGAAGTGACTTACTGCATCCTCGACCGGGTGGGTAACAACTCCCGCTGGGCACCACCGCGCAGGTTGAAGATCGGTTGCGCCAATCCCTATTTGCAGGTCCCGCCTAAAGAGATACTGATGGCCGCCGAACCCCGCAAACACTGAGATCCCATGTAGCAGCTGGCGAAGCCTGCGTCCGGCTGCGCAGCAGTCGTCAAACCGGAGCTCGCGGTTTAACTGAATAACCGCAGTGTCTGATTTCACGACTGCTGCGCAGCCGGACGCAGGCTTCGCCAGCTGCTATGTATGGACTCGCCCCCACGTTCAACCTGCTTTTTGAACACTGCTACCCGGTTGCATCTATGTATGAGGCCTGTTCGAGGAAGCCTTCAACGGCTTCTGGCCAACATTGGGTAAGCTCGTGGTATGCCGATTACAGTAAGGCCTCAAGGGCCAGTAGCAGCTTAGGCATCAATCCGCGACGGTCTGACCTGGGTCAATGTTCTTCAGCATGGGTTGGAGCGCTTAACGCCCCGGTGGCAGAACTCTGTTATCAGTGACTCATCGCCGCCTCCTGGCCAGTGCCTGGCTGGCGACGATAAGTCTGGTCGTTTTGCAGTAGCACCCAGAGGATGCGCAGGTTGCGGTTGGCCAATCGCACGGCTGCCTCCTTGCGACCCAGGCGGGATATCCAACGCTGGAGACGTTGGTCATCCGGCTGCTGTGAATCGGGTCGTAGCTGTTTTAAAACGGCGTGGGCACCCTGGATCGTCAGACTGCGCAAGTAAGCATCGCCCTGCTTGCTCATCTTGCCCAACCGGACCTTCTCCCCGCTGCTGTGCTGGCTGGGCACCAAACCGAAGTAGGCGGCGAACAAGCGCGCGTTGGCAAAGCGTTTAGGCTCGGTCTGCTTGGCCAGCAGCGCCGTGGCGATGATCGGGCCAACGCCGCGCACCGTCATCAGCCGCTTCGCCGTCTCATCCTCCTTCGCTGCCGCTTCCAGCCGACCGGTCAGCACGTTGATGCGTTCGCCCAGTTGACCCCATTCACCCAGCAATTCGGCGATGAGTTCGCGCAGCAAATCGGGTAACGGCTGGGTGGCATCTTCCACTATCCGAGGCACGAGTTGGCTGATAGCCATTTCACCCTGCGCCATAGCCACACCATGTTCCAGCAGTAAACCGCGCATCTGATTGCCGACCGCAGTGCGTCGCCGTACATATCCCTGCCGGGCCCTGTGCAGAGCCTGCATCGCCAGCGCCGCCGCACTCTTGAGCGGTACGGCTGAGATCTTGCAATCGCGGCCTGCGCGCAAGATAGCCAATGCATCGTTGCGATCATTTTTCGGACCGCTGCGATGATTGGCCACATGTTGGGCCGGCAGGATGCGGACCGGATTACCCTGCGTCTGCAGCAATCGTGCCCATGCCTGAGCGCCTGGCCCGGTTTCCACCAACACCGTCACGCTCGCTGAAAGCTTATGAAGAAATGCCTGAAAGGCCTCACGTGACTTGATTCGATTCTCGAACAACACCTGACCGAGAGCATCCTCCCCGGCCAACTGAAAGACTCTTTTGGCAAGATCCACCGCAACTGTGGTGCATGCCGCCAGATCGGCTGACAAAAACTGATTGATCGTCGTATGCTTTTTCATGGCCTCGCCCTCGCTGTCGTTGGCTTCTATAAGAATGCCACCGTGGCGCACAGACGCCTCGGCTTGGGCGAGTCCATTCAATTACAAGGTTGTGTGAGACCCTTCTATGCATATTCCTAAAAGTTAGTTTATTTAATTTTTATACACGCTTAGGGTATATGCACCGGACCACCGGACATTCTTGTTTTCGTTCGTCGCAACCATCGCGACGTTTCCATGAGATGTGAGGTAGGTATGGTCCGGAACACAATCACCCCAGTGCAGATCGCCAGGGCATTGCGTGCAGCCAAGGAGCGGCACTGATGTCCAGTCTGGCAGATGCAATCGTCCAGAGTGATCTGGACATCGCCCCGTTGTTGTTGCCCGCGCAGGTCTTGCGCAACGACGCACAAGCCATCAAGGCCGCCCATGAGCTGGCGCAAGTCGCCCGCCTGCAAGCGGCCAAACGCGACCAGCAGCGCAAGCTGCCGTGGTCGGAAATCGAACAATTCACCCGCAGCGGTTTGGGCAGCATTGCCATCCCGCGTGAGTACGGTGGCCCGCAGGTTTCGTTCGTCACTTTGGCCGAAGTCTTCGCGATCATTTCCGCGGCCGACCCGGCACTGGGACAGATCCCGCAGAACCAGTTCGGCATTCTCAACCTGGTACTCGGCAGCGCCACCGAATCGCAAAAAAAGCAGCTGTTCAAAAGCGTGCTCGACGGCTGGCGAATCGGTAACGCGGGGCCTGAACGCGGCACCAAAAACACCCTTGAACTCAAGGCGCGAATCACCGCCAACGGCGACGGCTTCATCCTCAACGGGCAGAAGTTCTATTCCACCGGTGCCCTGTTCGCCCACTGGGTCGCCGTCAAGGCGCTGAACGACGACGGCAAGCAAGTGCTGGCCTTCGTTCGTCGCGGCACTCCTGGCCTGCGCATCGTGGATGACTGGTCGGGCTTCGGCCAACGCACCACCGCCAGCGGCACCATTTTGCTCAACAACGTGCAGGTCGACGCCGAGCTGGTGGTGGACAACTGGAAGATCAATGACAGCCCGAACATTCAGGGTGCCGTGTCGCAGCTGATTCAAGCAGCCATTGACGCCGGCATCGCCCGGGGCGCCATCGACGATGCCATCGCGTTCGTGAAAACCCGTGCTCGGCCATGGATCGACGCCAAGGTCGAACGGGCCAGCGACGACCTCTATGTGATCGCCGACATCGGCAAACTGAAAATCGAACTGCACGCCGCCGAAGCGCTGCTGCGCAAGGCTGGGCAAGTGCTCGATCAAGTCAACGCCGCACCGCTCACCGCCGAGTCTGCCGCCCGCGCTTCGATTGCCGTGGCCGAAGCCAAAGTCCTGACCACCGAGATCTCGCTGCTGGCCAGCGAAAAGCTTTTCGAACTGGCCGGCAGCCGCGCCACCCTCGCCGAATTCAACCTCGACCGTCACTGGCGCAACGCCCGCGTGCACACGCTGCACGACCCGGTGCGCTGGAAATATCACGCCGTCGGCACTTACCACTTGAACGGCACGCTTCCCGCTCGCCACTCCTGGATTTAACGACCAGATCTCTGGAGAAACACATGACTCTTTCTCACCACGTCGCGGTCATAACCAGCGATGAGCAAGCCTTGATCGTCGCCAGTGACCTGGCCGAAGATTTCAAACGCGACAGCGCCCTGCGCGACCGCGAACGCCGTTTGCCACACCCGGAACTGGAAGTGTTTTCCCGCTCGGGTCTATGGGGCATCAGCGTGCCAAAAGAATATGGCGGCGCCGGGGTTTCCAACATCACCCTGGCCAAGGTGATCGCGCTGATCGCCCAGGCTGACGGTTCCCTCGGCCAGATCCCGCAGAACCACTTCTACGCGCTCGAAGTGTTGCGTGTGAATGGCAGCGAAGAGCAGAAGAAGCGCCTGTACGCAGAAGTATTGGCCGGTCAACGCTTCGGCAATGCCCTCGCGGAACTGGGCACCAAAACTGCCCATGACCGCGTCACCAGCCTGACCCCTGATCTGCATGGAGAACGTGACGGCTATCGCATCAACGGCCGCAAGTTCTACGCCACTGGGGCGATTTATGCCCAGCGCATTCCGACGTCGGTCGTGGATGAAAACGGCGTTCAGCAACTCGCTTTCGTCCCTCGTAACGCCAAGGGTCTGACGGTGATCGACGACTGGAGCGGCTTCGGCCAGCGCACCACCGGCAGCGGTTCGGTGGTATTTGAAGATGTTTACGTCGCCGCCGAAGACGTGATCCCGTTCCAAAGTGCGTTCGAGCGCCCGACCACCGTCGGCCCGCTGGCGCAGATTCTTCATGCCGCTATCGACACCGGTATCGCCCGTGCTGCCTATGAGGATGCGCTGCATTTCGTGCGCACCAAGACCCGGCCGTGGATCGATTCCGGCAACGACAAAGCCACCGAGGACCCGCTGACCATCAAGAGCTTCGGTCACTTGAGCATTCGCCTGCACGCCGCTGAAGCCTTGCTGGAACGCTCCGGCGAATTCCTCGACAAAGCTCAGGCCGACACCAACGCCGAGACCGTCGCCGCCGCGTCGATTGCCGTCGCCGAAGCCCGCGCCATCAGCACCGAGATTTCCCTCGCCGCTGGCAGCACGCTGTTTGAACTGGCTGGCAGCCAGGCAACCCTGATCGAACATGGTCTGGACCGTCACTGGCGCAACGCTCGGGTACACACGCTGCACGACCCTGTGCGCTGGAAGTATCACGCGGTCGGCAATTACTACCTCAACGATGAAAACCCTCCATTGCGAGGGACCATCTGATGGCCGATGCCAAAAAGAAGATCCTGCTCAACGCGTTCAACATGAACTGCATCGGGCACATCAACCATGGTCTGTGGACGCATCCACGGGACACTTCAACCCAATACAAAACGATCGAATACTGGACCGAACTGGCGCAATTGCTGGAGCGCGGACTGTTCGACGGCCTGTTCATCGCTGACATCGTCGGCGTGTACGACGTCTACCAAAACTCGGTAGACGTACCGCTTAAAGAGTCCATCCAGTTGCCGGTCAATGACCCGCTACTGCTGGTCTCAGCCATGGCCGCGGTCACCAAAAACCTTGGCTTCGGTCTCACCGCCAACCTGACTTACGAACCGCCGTATCTGTTCGCCCGACGCATGTCCACGCTCGACCATCTGAGTCGTGGCCGGGTCGGCTGGAACATCGTCACCGGCTACCTCGACAGCGCCGCCAAAGCCATGGGTTTGAGCGAACAGGTGGAACACGACCGTCGTTACGACCAGGCCGACGAATACCTGCAAGTGCTCTACAAACTCTGGGAAGGCAGTTGGGAAAACGGCGCGGTGCTTAACGATCCGCAGCAGCGGATCTACGCGCAGCCCGAGAAAGTGCACAAGGTCGAGCACAAGGGCGAGTTCTATCAGGTCGAGGGTTATCACCTCTGCGAACCGTCGCCGCAACGTACACCCGTGCTGTTCCAGGCCGGCAGTTCGGATCGCGGATTGCTGTTCGCCGGACGACATGCCGAGTGCGTGTTCATCAGCGGCCAGAACAAACCATCGACCAAGGTTCAAGTGGACAAGGTGCGCGCCAGTGCCGTCGAGGCCGGGCGCAACCCTGAAGACATCAAGGTGTTCATGGGGCTGAACGTGATTGTCGGCGAAACCGAAGAGGCTGCCTGGGCCAAGCACGCCGAGTACTTGAGCTACGCCAGTGCCGAGGCCGGCGTGGCGCATTTCTCGGCGTCCACCGGAATCGATTTCTCCGAATACGCCATCGACGAACCGATCCAGTACGTGAAGAGCAACGCGATCCAGTCCGCCACCAAGAACCTGCAAAACAACGACTGGACCCGCCGCAAATTACTCGAGCAACACGCGCTGGGTGGTCGCTACATCACGGTGGTTGGTTCGCCTGAGCAAGTCGCCGATGAGCTGGAATCGTGGATCGCCGAGACCGGTCTGGATGGCTTCAACCTGACCCGAATTGTCACACCGGAAAGCTATGTGGATTTCATCGACTTGGTGATCCCGGAGTTGCAACGCCGAGGGTCGTACAAGACCGCTTACGACAGCGGCAGTCTGCGAGAAAAACTGTTTCACGGCGAGGCGCATTTGCCTGAGCAACACACCGGTTCCGCGTTCCGACGCTAACCCTGTGGCGAGGGAGCTTGCTCCCGTTCGGCTGCGAAGCAGGCGCAAACCTGCAACCGAGTTGTACCTGACACACCTCACTGAATGGCATTGGGGCTGCTCCGCAGCCCAGCGGGAGCAAGCTCCCTCGCCACAATGCGTGCACACATTAAATAATTGACTGGAATAACCATCATGACCAAGAAACTCTTAACTCACCCAGTCAAAGCACTGGCCCTGGCCCTCGGCCTTTTCAGCTCCATCTCCTTCGCCGCCGACGCGCCACTGAAGGTCGGCACCACCGCCGCTTTCGCCATTCCCCTGGAAGCCGCTGTCGAAGAAGCCAAGAAACAAGGCCTGCAAGTCGACCTGGTGGAGTTCAGCGACTGGATCGCGCCCAACGTCAGCCTCGCTGCCGGCGACATCGACGTGAACTACTTCCAGCACGTCCCGTTCCTGGAAAACGCCAAGGCCGCCGCCGGTTTTGACCTCGTGCCGTTCGCGCCGGGAATCATCAACAACGTCGGCCTCTACTCGAAGAAATACAAAAGCTTTGACGAGCTGCCGGAAGGCGCCAGCGTGGCGATTGCCAACGACCCGATCAACAGCGGTCGTGGTTTGCAACTGTTGGCCAAGGCTGGCCTGATCACCCTCAAACCGGGTGTCGGCTACAAGGCCACCGAAGAAGACATCATTGCCAACCCGAAAAAAATCAAAATCCTTCAGGTCGAAGCCGTGCAACTGGTACGCGCCTATGACGACGCCGATCTGGTTCAGGGTTACCCGGCCTACATTCGCTTGTCGAAGACCTTCGATGCCAGCTCTGCCCTACTGTTCGACGGCCTCGATCACAAGGAATACGTGATCCAGTTCGTGATCCAGCCGAAAAGCAAAACCGACCCGCGCCTGATCAAATTCGTCGATATCTACCAGCATTCGCCGGCCGTACGCGCGGCCCTGGATAAAGCCCACGGCAAGCTCTACCAAGCTGGTTGGGAAAGCTGAATATGACGGCAGCCACCCAACTGCGACTGGAAACTCCAGAGCCCCACAAAGTCGAACAGACCGAACTGCACCCGCAACTCAACCGCGCCCACGTACGCTTCATCGGCCTGGGTAAAACCTACAACGGTCAGCAAGGCCCGGTGGCGGCGCTGCACGGCATCGACCTGGCGATCCAGCGCGGTGAAGTGTTCGGCATCATCGGCCGCAGCGGCGCCGGCAAGTCGTCGCTGATTCGCACCATCAACCGCCTGGAACAACCGAGCGCGGGGCGAGTGCTGATCGATCAGGTCGACATCGGCGAGTTCGATGAAGACCGCCTGGTGGCGCTGCGTCGGCGCATAGGCATGATCTTCCAGCACTTCAACCTGATGTCGGCCAAGACGGTGTGGCAGAACGTCGAGTTGCCGCTGAAAGTCGCCGGCGTACTGAAGGAAAAACGCGAGCAGAAAGTCCGCGAATTGCTGGAACTGGTGGGCCTGCAAGAGAAGCACAAGGCCTACCCGGCGCAGCTTTCCGGCGGGCAGAAACAGCGCGTCGGCATCGCTCGGGCACTGGTGCATGACCCGGCGATTCTGCTGTGCGACGAAGCGACTTCGGCGCTGGACCCGGAAACCACGCAATCAATCCTCGGCCTGCTGCGCGAGATCAATCAGCGCCTGGGCCTGACCATCGTGCTGATCACTCATGAGATGGCGGTGATCCGCGATATCTGTGATCGGGTCGTGGTGCTGGAACACGGACGAATCGTCGAGCAAGGCCCGGTCTGGGAAGTCTTTGGCAACCCGCAGCACGAGGTCAGCAAAACCTTGCTGGCGCCGTTGCAACACGGTTTGCCGGAAGAACTGCGAAGCCGCTTGCAGCCACATCCACAGTCCTCGGACGCCGCTGTTGTGCTGCGTTTACAGTTCACCGGCAGCGCCAGCGATGAGCCCGACCTGGCCGCGTTGTTCAGCGCCCTCGGCGGTCGCGTGCGCTTGCTGCAAGGGGGCGTGGAACGGATTCAGGGCCATGCGCTGGGGCAATTGCTGTTGGCGGTGACCGGTTCGTCCCTCGGCGCAGAGGATTTGCGTCAACGCGCCGGCAACTGGGCGCAACAGGTGGAGGTGCTGGGTTATGTGGTTTGATCGCTTGCTGCAAGGCTTCATCGACACCTTCCTGATGGTCGGCGTGTCGTCATTGATCGCGCTGCTGGCGGGCATTCCGCTGGCGGTGATTCTGGTCACCAGTTCCAAAGGCGGAATCTATGAAGCACCGGCGCCGAACCGTGCGCTGGGTGCGTTCGTGAACCTGTTTCGTTCGATTCCGTTTCTGATTTTAATGGTGGCGCTGATTCCGTTTACCCGGTTGATCGTCGGCACCACGTACGGCGTTTGGGCGGCCGTGGTGCCGCTGACCATCGCCGCTACACCGTTCTTTGCGCGCATTGCCGAAGTCAGTTTGCGTGAGGTTGATCACGGGTTGATCGAAGCGGCGCAGGCGATGGGTTGCCGGCGCTGGCATATCGTCTGGCATGTGTTGTTGCCTGAGGCGCTGCCGGGGATTGTCGGCGGTTTCACCATCACCTTGGTGACCATGATCAACTCATCGGCCATGGCGGGGGCGATCGGTGCGGGTGGACTGGGAGACATCGCCTACCGGTACGGGTATCAGCGGTTTGATAGCCAGATCATGTTGACGGTGATTGTGTTGCTGGTGGTGTTGGTGGCGGTGATTCAGTTGGGCGGGGATCGGTTGGCTCGGGGATTGAACAAGCGTTGAGTCTGGCTCATGGCGTATATTCGGCAAATCCCAATTGCCTGCGCAGCCGACCATGAAACAGACCCCCACCGACCTCGAGCAGATCACCTCCACCACCCTGGGCCATTACAACTCGGTGGCTGAAAGTTTTCGCGAAGGGACTCGCGATCATGATGTCAGCCAGAACATTGATGCGCTGCTGCGGCATATTCAGGGGGAGGCACCGTTCGACATTCTCGACTTTGGCTGCGGGCCGGGTCGTGATTTGCAAACCTTCACGCGCATGGGCCACACCGCTGTCGGGCTTGATGGCTCGGAGAAGTTTGCACAGATGGCACGCGAAGACAGTGGTTGTGAGGTCTGGCAGCAAGATTTTCTGAAGCTGGATTTGCCGGCTGAGCGCTTTGACGGGATCTTCGCCAATGCGGTGCTGTTTCATATTCCACGTCAGGAATTGCCTCGGGTGTTGAAGGAATTGCGCGGAGCTTTGAAGCCGGGCGGGGTGTTGTTCAGTTCCAATCCGCGTGGCGAGAATCAGGAGGGGTGGAATGGGCCGCGTTATGGGGCGTACCACGATCTTGAGACGTGGAAGAAATTGCTGACGGAGGCGGCGTTTGTGGAGTTGGAGCATTACTACCGGCCGGCGGGGCTGCCGCGGGAGCAGCAGCCTTGGTTGGCGAGTGTTTGGCGTAAGGGGTGACATTGGGTGTGTCATGAAGATCCACCCCTCACCCCAGCCCTCTCCCCAGAGGGGAGAGGGGGAAAGGGGGCAGATCTTCATCGTTCTCAATGCCTGAGCTCGACTCGATTTTTCAGGTCGATGTATAACGTGAGACACCTTGGTCAGTCCCCTCTCCCTATGGGCGGTCCGACGTTTCGGGAGGGTTAGGGTGAGGGGTGGGTCTCAAGCCGATCACCTTTCTTCGGTTCGCGGATTTTGTACCAGGCCACGTACAGCGCCGGCAAAAACAGCAATGTCAGCAACGTCGCAATAATAATCCCGCCAATCATCGCGTAGGCCATCGGCCCCCAGAACACTTCCCGGGCGATCGGGATCATCCCCAGGCTCGCTGCCGCTGCCGTCAACAGAATCGGCCGGCGACGATGCTCCGTGGCTTGCACCACGGCATCCCACGGTGCATGACCGTCCTTCTCCAGGGCATCGATCTGCGTCACCAGAATCACCGAATTGCGGATGATGATGCCGATCAGCGCCAGAATCCCGAGAATCGCCACAAAGCCCATCGGCGTGCCCGTCGGGATCAGCGCCAGCACCACGCCGATCAAGCCGAGCGGCGCAACGCTGGCCACCAGGAACAGCTTCTGCACGCTGTGCAACTGGATCATCAGGAAGGTCGCCATCAAAAACAGCATCAACGGCACGACCTTGGCAATCGGCCCTTGGGCCTTGCCGCTTTCCTCGACGGTGCCACCGGTAGCGACCTTGTAGCCCACCGGCAAACTGGCGGCGAATTTATCGATGTCGGGTTGGAGTTGCTTCACCAGGTCGGTCGGCTGAATTTCGTCGCGCACCGCCGCCTTGATGGTGATGGTCGGTTTGCGGTCGCGGCGCCAGACCAGTGGCTGCTCAAGTTCATAGCGAACGGTGGCGAACGCCAGCAGCGGAATCGACGTGCCGCCCGGCGTGACGATCTGCAAATTCTGCAGGGTTTCCGGGGTGCCGCGTTCAGCGTCTTCCGCACGACCCACCACGTTGATCAGGTAGATATCGTCATCGACCTGTGTCACTGGCGCACCGACCACGATGCTGTTCATCAGATTGGCCACGTCTTCCGATGACAGTCCCAATTGCCGCGCCTTGTCCTGCGCGATGTCAATGCGCAGGACTTTGCCCGGTTCGTTCCAGTCGTAAATGATCTCGCCGATGTGAGTGTTTTTATCCAGTTCGGTGGCCAGGGCGATGGCGTGTTTACGCACCTGATCGATGTCCTTGCCACTGACCCGATACTGAATCGGCCGCCCCACCGGCGGGCCCATTTCCAGCGCCTGGACGTAGCTGCCGATACCGACAAAATCCTTGCGCAGCCGCTCGCGCAAGCGCTGGCTAAGGGCATTACGCGATTCCAGGCCTTTGCTGACGATCACCAGTTGCGCGTAATACGGGTTCTGCAATTGCTGGTCGAGGGGCAGGTAGAAACGGATCGCACCTTCACCGATGTAAGTGCTCCAGCGCACGATGTCCGGATCGTCCTTGAGCGTCGCTTCGAGCTTGTCCACAGCCTTGCGGGTTTCGGCGATCGAGGCGTTTTGCGGCAGGTTCAAGTCGACGAGGATTTCCGGACGGTCCGAGGACGGGAAGAACTGGTTCTGCACAAACTGCATGGAAAACACCGACGCCACAAACAGTGCAACGGTGATGCCGATCGCCCACCAGCGATTGCGCATGGCCCAGAGCAAGCCGTAATTGAACGACCGACCGATGCGCCCCGGTTCTGCGTCGTGAGGTTTCACGTTGGCGCTGAGGATGTGCACGCCGATCACCGGGGCGAACAGCACCGCGACAATCCACGACACGATCATGGCCACCGCGATCACCGCGAATAGCGTGAAGGTGTACTCGCCGGCCGAGCTGGCGTTCAGGCCGATGGGCACGAAACCGGCCACCGTCACCAACGTACCGGTGAGCATCGGGAACGCGGTCGAGGTGTAAGCGAACGTGGCCGCTTGCTCCTTGGTCTCGCCCATTTCCAGGCGCGTGACCATCATCTCGACGGTGATCATCGCGTCGTCCACCAGCAGCCCGAGCGCAATGATCAGCGCGCCGAGGGAAATCCGCTGCATGGTGATGCCACTGTATTCCATGAAGACGAAGACCATCGCCAGCACCAGCGGGATCGAACACGCCACCACCAGCCCGGCGCGCACGCCGAGGCTGACGAAGCTGACGATCAGCACGATCACCACCGCTTCAAACAATGCGCTGGTGAAGCCGCCGACGGCTTTTTCCACCACTTCGGCCTGGTCGGAAACGTTGTGCACGCCGACGCCCACCGGCAGGTCGGCGGTCAGGTCATTCATGCGCTGGTGCAGCGCGTTGCCGAACGCCTGAATGTTGCCGCCCTTCTTCATCGCAATGGCGAGGCCGATGGCAGGATGGCCGTTAAAGCGGAATTCCGGCGTCGCCGGGTCAACGTAGCCACGGCTGATTTCGGCGACGTCAGCCAAGCGGTAGAAGCGATCGTTGAGTCGCAGGTTTACGTTTTCCAGGTCCTTCTCGGAGGCAAACTGTCCGGACGTGCGCACGGAAATCCGCTCGGGACCGGCCTCGATCACACCGGCCGGCGTCACCGCGTTCTGCGATTGCAGGCTCTGCACCACCTGACGCTGATCGATGCCCAGCGCCGCCAGTTTGCGAGTGGAGAAGTTCAGGTAGAGGACTTCGTCCTGCTCACCGACCATCTCGACCTTGCCCAGCCCCGGCACTTCGCGGATCTCGGCGCGGACTTGCTCGACGTAATCGCGCAATTGGCGCATCGATAAACCGTCGGCGGTAAAGGCGTACACCGAGCCGAACACGTCACCGAACTCATCGTTGAATCCCGGCCCTTGCAGGCCTTGGGGGAAGTCGCCGCGAATGTCGTTGATCTTCTTGCGCACCTGGTACCAGATTTCCGGAATGTCCTTGGCGCTGGTGGTATCGCGCAAGTTAACGAAGACCGTCGACTCGCCGGGGCGGGTGTAGCTTTTCACGTAGTCGAGGGAGTCGAGTTCTTCGAGTTTTTTCTCGATCCGGTCAGTGACCTGCTTGAGGGTTTCTTCCTGAGTCGCGCCCGGCCAGCGGGTCTGGATCACCATGGTTTTGATGGTGAACGACGGATCCTCCTCGCGGCCGAGGTTCAGGTACGAGAACACGCCCATCAGCAGCGCGACGAACATCAAATACCAGACAAACGACTGATGCTTGAGGGCCCATTCGGATAAGTTGAAACTCCCTTTCATTGCGGGCTGTCCTCATCGATTTTTACTTTTTGCCCCGGTTTCAGGCTGTTCACGCCGGCACTGACCACTCGCTCGCCGGACTTCACACCGTTGGCCAGGACCATCGTTGAGTCAGTGCGGCTGATCAGGCTGACGTCTCGCGGGGAAACGGTTTGGGTCTGCGGATCGATGACCCAGATCCGCGGTTTGCCATCGACCTCCTGGAGCGCGGTCAGGGGCAGTTCGATACGCGGTTTGATCGCAGAGCTGAGGGTCACGCTGATCGCCGTGCCCAGGCGAAACCCCGGCGGCGTATCGGTCAGGCTCAGGCGGGCGCGGCGGGTGCGGGTCGCACTTTCAGCCTGGGGTTCGATCTCGCGAACGATGGCAGTGGTAGTGATGCTCGGGGCGAGCTGGACGGCAACTTGAAACACCACGTCTTCCGGCAACTGGTCGACCAGCGTGTCCGGCAGGTCGATCACCGCTTCCTTGATGTCCGGTTGCGCCAGGGTCACCACTTGCTGGCCGGCAGAGACGACTTGCCCGGCTTCGGCGTTCCACGCGGTGACGATGGCCTTGTGGTCGGCGCGCAGTTCGACGTAGTTGAGCTGGTCCTTGGCCTGATCGACCGCAGCCTTCGCTTGATCGAGGGAGGCCTGGGTGGTTTTGAGGTCGGTCTGTGCGACGTCGAGTTGCGCCTGGGCGCCCACGCCACGATCGAACAACTCTTGCTGACGCCGGGCATTGGCCTGAGCGTTGATGAGTTGCGCCTGGACGTTGGCCAGATCACCCTGAGCGGAACGCAACTGATTCTGCTGATCGGTGGGGTCGAGTGTAGCGAGCAGCGCGCCCTTATCGACTTCGGCACCGACATCGACATTACGGCTGGCGATGCGTCCCGGCACCCGGAAGCCGACATTGCTTTCATAACGGGCCTGGATGCTGCCGGCGAAGCGGCCCAGGCTTTCTTCGTCCAGGGACTGGACCTTGATGGACAGCACCGGACGCACTGGCTCCGGCGGCGGTTCTTTTTTCGAGCAGGCCACCAGCATCACACCGGCGCAAACCAGTAACAGACGCTTCATGGCTGGGCTCCTTCGGCTAAATCCTTATAGGTGTTTTCGGCGATTTCCACCTTCACGCCGGGGTGCAGCAACTGGGCGCCGGCAATGACGACTTTTTCGCCACCCTTCAGGCCGGCGCTGATGATCACTTTGCCGGTCAGGTAGCGACCGACAGTGACGGTGTGCAGCTGTGCCTTGCCCTCGTCGTCCACCAGCCATACGGCCGGGTCGCTGAGATTTTTTGTCAGTGCCGACCAGGGCAATTCGACCGCCGACTTGCCTGGCGTCTTGGCCGTGGCACTCACCACCGAACCGAGCTGCATGCCTTCCGGTAGTCCGTTGAGAGTGACTTTGACCTGCACCGTGCCGGTCTGCGCGGAGACGGCCGGGGTGATTTCCCGAACGGTACCGGTGGTTTTGATCTCAGGTTTGTCGAGGAGGCTGACGACCACTGTTTTGCCTTCTGGCGGCTCTGTCAGCAGCGATTCGTAGACGTTGAACACCGCGTCGCGCTCGCCATCGCGCGCCAGGCTGAAAATCGGCACGGTGGCCTGCACCACTTGGCCGACCTCGGCCTGACGCGCGGTAATCACTCCCGGCGCGTCGGCAACCAACGCGGTGTAACCCAGTTGTTCACGGGCGTTGGCCAGTTGCGCCTGGGCCGCCGTCAGGGCGCTTTGGCTGCTGCGCAAGGCGGCTTGGGCGGAATCGAATTCGCTCTGGCTGGTGTAGCCCTTGGGCAGGAGTTTTTGCTGGCGAACAAACGCGGCAGCGGTCTGTTTGACTCGGGCCTGTTCGGCAACAACCTGCGCCTGGGCCGAGTCGACGCTGGTTTGCAGGTCCTTGGGATCGAGTTTTGCCAAAACCTGTTTGGCCGAAACCCGATCACCGACATCGACTGTACGCTGGATGATCTTGCCGGCAACGCGGAACGACAGGTCGGTCTGGACCCGCGCCTGAACATCACCGGTCAGGGTCACCGTCGCCGCGTAATCCGCCGATTTGACCTCTTGCACGAACACCCGAGGGCGGTCCTTCTCGACCGGTTTTTTCTCGCCGCAGGCGCTCAGCAGGACAAGGAGGCTCAGGCCAACCACTGTTTTCAATCCGGGACCCACCATGCAGACTCCTTTGCGTTGTACGTTCGTGCCAATGGCGATACGACTGTGAGCTTAGAACAGGGTTCCAAGGGTGCGCCTCACGGTTTGAAATAAAGCCTGGCGCACGATGACGTCGACAATAAGGCAGAATCGCGCACCACGCAGCAGGAAGCTTCCCATGCTCAAAACCCTCGCGGTGGCCAATTACCGCTCGATCAATAAATTGGTGATTCCGTTGGGTCGGTTGAACCTGATCACCGGCCCCAACGGCAGCGGCAAATCCAACCTCTACCGCGCGTTGCGCCTGCTGGCGGAAACCGCTCAGGGCGGCGTGGTCAATGCGTTGGCCCGCGAGGGTGGGCTGGATTCGACCTTCTGGGCCGGGCCGGAAAACATCAGCCGACGGATGCGTAATGGCGAAGTCCCGATCGAGGCGACCGTTCGACACGGCGCAGTACGCCTGCGTCTGGGGTTTGCCGGGGAAGATTTCAGCTATTCGATTGCCTTGGGCCTGCCGGCACCGACGCGCTCGTACTTTGCCCTCGACCCGGAAATCAAAAAAGAATGCATCTGGTCCGGGCCGTTCTACCGCTCCGCCAGCCTGCTGGTGGACCGCGAAGGCCCGATGATCCGCGCTCGCGAAGGTCGCAGCTGGGAAGTACTGACCCAGCACACGCCGAATTTCGACAGCCTGTTCGATCAGGTCGGCAGCTTGCGCACCTCACCGGAAGTCCTGCAACTGCGCGAGTTCATCCGCCGCTGGCGCTTCTACGATCACTTTCGCAGCGACGCCGACGCGCCGGCGCGCCAACCGCAATTGGGCACCCGTACGCCGGTATTGCATCACGACGGCCGCGACCTCGCCGCTGCGTTGCAAACCATCCGCGAAATCGGCGATCCGGAGGCTTTGCAGACCGCGATCAGCGACGCGTTCCCCGGGGCGCGCTTGAATATCGAGCAGTTGCAGGGCGGACGGTTTGCCATCGAGTTTTATCAGGAAGGGTTGTTGCGGCCGTTATCAGCGGCCGAGCTGTCGGACGGGACGTTGCGGTATTTGTTGCTGGTGGCGGCGCTGCTGACGCCTCGGCCGCCGACGCTGATGGTGCTGAACGAGCCGGAAACCAGTCTGCACCCGGACCTGTTGCCGGCGTTGGCGCGGTTGATTATTCGGGCGTCAGAGCAGTGTCAGGTGTGGGTGGTTTCTCATGCACGGCGGTTGATTTCGGCGTTGCAGGAGGATCCGGAGTGCAATTGCATTGTGCTGGAGAAGACATTGGGCCAGACCGGGATTGTCGGGCAGCGGATATTGGATGAACCGGCGTGGTATTGGCCGGATTGATTGGCTGGGCTTTAGATCCACCCCCTCACCCTAGCCCTCCCGAAGCGTCGGACCGCCCCAAGGGGCGAGGGGACTGACCGAGTTGTACTTTCGAGCTACATCGACCTGAAAGCCCGAGTCGAACTCAGGTTCTGAAAGGCCCCCAATCTGCTCCCTTTCCCCCTCTCCCCCGTGGGGAGAGGGCTGGGGTGAGGGGTGGTTTCTAGCCTCACCGAATAATCAGCAGATCAACCCTGCCACTTCCCACCCTCAACGATCACGCTCTCAGGCTTGGTGTCATCGCTCAGCTCTTTACGCACATATTGGTCATACAGTTTGAGCAAAAACTTCTCTTCACCCAGCTTCGCCAACTCGACATTCACCCAATCACGCAGCTCGACATTGCCCTTCTTCACCGCCGGCGCAATTGGCGCTTCAGCGCCCAACGTCTGGGTCAGCACGCGATAGCCAGGGTTCTGCTTTGCCCAACTGAACAGCACCAGATTGTCCTGCGCATACGCATCGCCGCGCCCATTGGCCAGCGCTTGCAGGGATTCAGAGTTTTTCTCGAACTTCAGAAGCTTCCAGTCCGGATGGTTCTTGGTCAGCCAGATATCGGCCGTAGTGCCGGTGGTGACGATGGTGGTACGCGTCGCCAGGTCATCAAGGTTTTTCACCGAACTGGCCTGCGGCACCAACGCCTGCACCGCCACCTTAAGGTTCGGATTGGTGAAATCCACCGCTTCCTTGCGCTCCGGGGTGACGGTCATGTTGGCCAGGATCAAATCGACCTTGTCGCTTTGCAGGAACGGAATCCGGCTCGCCGGTTCTACCGCGACGAACTCGACCTTGTTTTCATCGCCCAGCAGGTCCTTGGCGAATTGACGGCCGATGTCGGTATCGAAACCAACATAACGCCCGGCTTCATTGACGAAACCAAACGGCGGTTTATCGGTGAAGACACCAACGATCAGCTTGTCCCGTGCTTTGATTTTTTCCAGATAACTGGCACTGGTGGCCGCTGGTTTGGCGGGTTCTTCGGTTTTGTTGCAGCCGGCCAGCAACGCGAGGCCGAGCAGCGGGAGTAGCAGCAGTGAAGTCTTGGCAGTTTTCATAGCAGTTCCAGTTCCTTTGTTTGAGTCGTTTTGGGTAGTGCGGCGACGTAGGAGAACTTCTCCAGGAACTGCTGCGCTCGTGCGGTTTGCGGGTTCGTAAAGAAAATCTCGGGAGGGTTTTGCTCAAGGATTCGCCCGGCATCCATGAACACAATGCGGTCAGCCACGGCGCGGGCGAAGGCCATTTCGTGGGTGACGATCAGCAGGGTCATGCCCTCGCGGGCCAGGCCCTGGATAACTTCCAGCACTTCCTTGACCATTTCCGGGTCGAGGGCGGCGGTGACTTCATCGAACAACATGACGTTCGGGTTCATGCACAGCGAGCGGACGATGGCGATGCGTTGCTGCTGGCCACCGGAGAGCTGGCGCGGGAAGGCATCGCGCTTGTCCGAAAGGCCCACGCGCTCAAGCAACGCTTCAGCCTGGGCACGGGCCTCGCGGCGGTCGCGTTTCTGCACTTTGAGCGGGCCGAGCAGCAGGTTGTCGAGCACACTCATGTGCGGGAACAGGTGGTAACTCTGGAACACCATGCCGATCTGCTGCCGCACTTCGCGCCAGTCGGTGCCCTTGTCCAACAACTCGAGGCCGGCAAAATTCAAGCTGCCGCTGTGGGCGACTTCAAGACCGTTGAGGCAGCGCAGCAAGGTGCTTTTACCGCAGCCGCTGGGGCCGAGGATGACGATCACTTCGCCTGACTTCACTTGCAGGTCGATGCCGTTGAGCACCTGCTGCTCGCCGAAAAACTTGTTGAAACCCTTGAACTCGATCAATGCGCTCATGCTTGCGTCCAGCGCCGCTCCAGCACGCGAGAGGCGGCCGAAAGCGGGTAGCAGATGAAAAAGAAAAACAGGAACAGTGCGCCGTAGATCAGCACCGATTCGTAGGTGCGCTCGATGATCTGCTGGCCGACTTTGATCACGTCGACCACGCCAATCAGCACCGCCAGGGAGCTGGTCTTGATGATCCGCGTGTAGACGTTGATGGTCGGCGGCGTCATGCGTTTCAGCGCTTGTGGCAGCAACACGTAGCCGTAGAGTTGCGGGCCGTCCAGGCCAATCGACAACCCCGCTTCACGCTGCCCGCGAGGCAACGAATGCAACGCACCGCGCACCACTTCGCCGACTTCGCTGGCGCCCCACAACGACAACACCAGCACTGCGCACCAGAAACTCGGAATGCTCAGGCCAAAGAAAATCGGCAGACCGAAGAACAGCAAATACAACCAGACCAGCACCGGGATCGCCCGGAACAATTCCAGATACACGCGCAGGACCGCGTTCAGCCATTTCGAATTCAGCGTGCGCAGCACACCGTAAAGCACGCCGCCAACGGTGCTGATGGCGATGCTCAGGAAAGAGATCGACAAGGTTTGCGCAGCGCCCTTGCCCAGTTGCGGCAATGACACCCAGAGCAATTCAAGACCCGAACTGGCCATGCTGGAGCCTCCTTTCCAGACGGCTGAGCAATAGCGACAGCGGTAGAAACAGCAGCACGCAAATCAGCGTCAGCACGGCGAGCATTTCGTAGGTTTTGTAGTAGAGCGCGATGTAGCTTTTGGTGGTGTAGAGAATCTCCGGCACCGCCACCGCCGAGACCACGGTGGTTTCCTTGAGCAGGAAAATGAAATTGGCGAACAGCGACGGCAGGCTGAGGATCCCGGCTTGCGGCAGGATCACGTAGCGCAGCAATTGCCCGTGGGACAGGCCGATAGAGCGGCCGGACTCGAGCTGCGCCTGTGGCACCGCGTCGACACCGGCACGCAGCACTTCGGTGAGGTAGGCGCCGCCGAGGAAGGTCATGGTGATGATCGCCGCCGCAAAGCCCGAGACCTTGATGCCCAGTGCCGGCAAGGCGAAGTAGACGAAGAACAGCTGGATCAACAGCGGCGTGTTGCGCGCCAGCTCCACATACAGCCCGACCAGGCGCTGCAAGTAAGGCGTGCGGAACACCAGAATCGTCGCGTTGATCAGCGCCACCAGCAACGACGTGCCGATAGCGATGAAGCCAACCTGCAGCGTCACGCCCACGGCCTTGAGAAACGCCGGCAAGGTGCTGAGGATAAATGCGTAATCGAAGTTCATTGAACATCCTGGACGCCGCAGGGTAAGCGACGGTGGTGCAGTCCATGGGCAGTGGATAACTACCCGACAGGCACCGACTTTAAAGGTATAAAAAGAAGAATTTAAATACCGTTAAAGCATATTGATATCACGCAAAAAACTATCCTCCGCATTTGCTGTGGCGGCGGAAGACGACTATTTTTCTTTGCGCTGTAGGAAGGATCTTTTTTTCAGAATCCCCCTCCAAGGATGCACAGCTTTTGGCCAGACTCCCCGGCCGAACCATCACAAGGAAGAGAAAATGGCTGACGTAAAAGTGCCACAGCGGCTGGATCCGCAGGACATCGTGAAGTTGTTGATGGCGTTGCGCAGGGCGTTGAATACGCGGGAGTAGTTAGAACCACCCCTCACCCTAACCCTCTCCCCAGAGGGTAGAGGGGACTGACCGATGTGTTCTTGGAGTGACATCGACCTGACAAATCGAGTCGAACTCAGGTTTTGAAAAGCATGAGGATCTGCTCCCTTTCCCCCTCTCCCCCGTGGGGAGAGGGCTGGGGTGAGGGGTGGTTCTAAAGCCGAACTCACATTCCAAATAATTCCCAACACCCAATAAAAAAACGCCGACGCTGTATCAGCCGTCGGCGTTTGAAACCTTGAAGGGGTTTACCTCGCGAATCAGAACGCCGGCAGTACCGCGCCGCTGTACTTCTTCTCGATGAATGCTTTCACTTCAGGACTGGTCAAGGCCTTGGCCAGTTTCTGGATGGCAACGCTGTCCTTGTTGTCCGGACGAGCCACCAGGAAGTTCACATAAGGCGAATCTGCACCTTCGATCACCAGCGCGTCTTTAGCCGGGTTCAGACCTGCTTCCAGCGCATAGTTGGTGTTGATCATGTCCAGGTCGACCTGGTCCAGAACACGCGGCAGCATGGCCGATTCCAGTTCCTTGAACTTGAAGTTGTGCGGGTTCTTGGCAATGTCTTTCGGGGTGGCCAGAGCGTTTTTCGGGTCTTTCAACTCGATCAGGCCAGCCTTCTGCAGCAAGATCAGGGCGCGACCGCTGTTGCTGCCTTCGTTGGGGATAGCGATAGTCGCGCCATCTTTCAACTCAGCCAGGGTTTTGACTTTCTTCGAGTAGCCGCCGAACGGTTCGACGTGCACGCCGATCACGGTCACCAGGTGGGTGCCTTTACCTTCGTTGAAGCTTTTCAGGTACGGCAGGGTCTGGAAGTAGTTGGCGTCCAGACGCTTCTGGTCGACCTGTACGTTCGGCTGAACGTAGTCGGTGAAGACTTTGATTTCCAGGTCCACGCCTTCTTTGGCGAGGGTGGGTTTGATCAGTTCCAGAATCTCGGCGTGTGGAACCGGGGTCGCCGCAACTACCAGTTTCTCGCCAGCCTGGGCCAGGCCCGCAGTCAGGGCAGCCGCCAATGCGGTGAACAACAGAACCTTTTTCATGCAGTGTCCTTATCGAAAATCACGGTCGTCATCGACGACGGCTTGTTTAGTACGAGTGCCAGTGAAGTGCTATCGCTGGCGTGACGCGGACAATACCGGGATTTTTTATTCCCGAACAATATCTTTTATTCACTTTCATATTCCATTTTGTTCATACAGATCGCTACAGCGTCTGCGTCAGGCTTTCGAGCAAATGCTTGAGCGCGGATCGCTCGGCAGCCGTGCCGCTTTTAATCAGCTGAGCCGCTTGTTGCTCAATCTGCACCAATGACGGCGGCGCCTCGGGCAGATTCAAATGCTCTGGCAAAATCTCATCGCCGGTGCTGACCAGCAACGCAAAGTGAATGACGTTTTCCAGCTCCCGGGTGTTGCCCGGCCAACTGTGTTGCTCTAACAAATGCTGCGCGGCTTCGCTGATCAGCGGCACCGGCAGGTCCAGCCGTTGGCTATAGATGCCGAGGAAATATTCGGACAGCGACAGAATATCGCCCACCCGTTCACGCAGGGCCGGCAGTTCGAGCTGGCCTTCGCTGAGGTAGTGGTAGAGCCGCTCATTGAATTTTCCAGCGGCCACCGCTTGGGCCAGGTCGATGCTGGTAGCGGCGACCAGGCGCACGTCCACCGGGCTCGGTTGGTGAGCGCCGACACGGGTGACTTCGTGGTTTTCCAGCGCCGCGAGCAATTTGATCTGGATCGGCAGCGGCAGGTCGCCAATCTCATCCAGGTAGAGCGTCCCGCCGTTGGCAGAACCGAACCAACCCGCACGACTGCTGGCCGAACCGCTGTAACTGCCAGCGGCATAACCGAACAATTCAGCATCGGCGTAAGTCGGGCTGATCGCGCCGCAGTTGACCGAGACGAACAACCCGCCGCGATCACTCGCACGATGGATGTGTCGCGCAAGCAATTCCTTGCCGCTGCCGGTTTCGCCACGGATCAACACCGAGATCGAGCGCGGTGCGAGTAACTCCAGATCCTGGCGTAACTGACGCGAACGCGGATCGACAAACACCAGCGCCTTGGCGCGAATGCTCAGGGGACTTTTTTCTGCGTCGGGGAAGGTCAGCAGCGGCTGACCGAAGGCTTCAAAACTCATGGCAGACTCCCGCCCTGAACCGCCGGGAGACGGGGGCGAATTTTTAAAAAAAAGAAAGGGTTCAAGCACGTCGCAGGGCGTGGTGTTCCATGCGGTTTTGCAGGCGATAGAGATAGGCAAAACCCTGCTCCCAGCGCTGGTGACCAGACTTCACGTTGATGTGCCCGGCACCCGACAAAATCCCCGCCTCGGCGCCCCAGTGACGTGCCAGTTCCAATGCACGCGGTGTGCTGACGGCGCTGTCGTTGTCGGAGCTGACAACCTGACTCGGGAACGGCAGCAGGTGGGTTGGAATTGGTGCGAAATTGCGCAGGGCCGGTGCGCAGGCCGGACGCTCGACGTCCGCAGGGGCGACCAGCAAGGCGCCGCGAACCTGACGCAAAAACTGCACGGGCGCGGTGGCCGCCCAATGCGCGACAGTGATGCAACCCAGGCTATGGGCGATCAGGATCACCGGCGTGCTGTCAGCGGCAATCGCCTCAGCCAGTGCCGCGACCCAGTCTTCACGACGCGGCGTCAGCCAGTCGGCCTGCTCCACTCGTGCGCTGTTCGGCAGGCTGTTCTGCCAATGGCTTTGCCAATGATCTTCTGGCGATCCTTGCCAGCCCGGCACAATCAGGTAGCGAATTGATTCGTTGCGCATGGGGGAACTCTCCTGCTGCGTGTCTGTTCCTGAGCAAGTATAGGGAGGAGAGTTATATTCGTTAAGGAATAAGAAGCTATTTATTAAGACCAATAAAGAATATGCAGCAGTTTGGGACAGACAAAAAAAGGGGCCGCACCCTGCCAAGGAGACGGCCCCGGAAACTCAAAATCTGTTAGCGCGATCAACATCACTGGATGCGATGATTGGCTGAAACTGTTATCTAATAAAGGAATATTTAATTACTTTATTAGATTAAAAAAACATATACCAATCACACCACAGTGACCGCTGAGTACCACTGCTCGCGTCATAACGTAGCGACCTTTTGGGTCAGATTGATGACGAGCATTGTTGTTTTGAGTTTCCGGGCGCATCGATCAAGCCTGAGCGGCACGAACCTCCTGCGCCTCTGCTGTTTCCGTGCGCACAAATCGGTTCGCCCGCCCAAACGTCCCGAAATCATTGAACCGCACACCCATCTCGCGCATCACTTTATGCGCCACTGGCACGGTCATCTGACGGATGTAAAACGGTTCCTTCACCACAAAATGATGAATCCCGTGAGTGCTGCCGAAGTTGAAGCAGAACGCCTGCAACGGCCACATCCACCAAGGGTTCAGCACCTGGGTCTGCTGGATCACATTGCCCGGCTCCACGTCACCGTAGTAGTGCATGTTCGAGCTGACGAAATGCAGGCAAAAGGTACGCAACACGTTCGGCCCGATGATCACCACGGCAGCGATGTCGATCACCTGCATCACCGACAAAGTAGTCGCCGACCATTCAATCGACGCTCCCATCAGATAGGCGATGCCATTGGCCGCATGGAAACCCAGGAACATGTACCAGGCGCCCCAATGCACCAGCGCTAGTGGCGCGTAGACCTTCAGGGTGCGCTTGATGATGCTGATTTTGTGAGCCCAGGTCTTGGCCCGCAGCATACGGATGAACGCCGACATCACGTTGTCGCCGACCATCAACAGCCGCGCAAAACCCCAGGGTTCGCCGTTGGTGATGGCGCGCTCTTCCATGTCGGATTCTGTGCCGGAGACTTTGTGGTGATTGAGGTGCAGATGCCGACGAATCCACGGATTGATCGTGCTCGGCCGGGCCAGCCACACCAGTCCCATCATCAGGTTGTGCGGCACGCGCTGTTTGCGGAAGTACATGCTATGAATCAGGTCGTGTTCCAGCTCGTGAGTCAGCGAGGCAAAAAATGCGTTGAGCAGCAGGCACACCCACCACGCCATGTGCCCGGTCATGTAGAGCGTCGCCGAGCCAATCATGCCGACCAGCGCGAAGGCCAGAATTCCCGCGCCCAGGGCGTCCTGATGGTTGAGAATCGGGTAGCGCTGACGCAGTTCGACCCCCTTGGCCAGCACCACTTGGCGAATATGCGCTGATCGCTGAGCTGCATTCAGTCGCTGGGGACTTGCAGAAGTACCGTGCATGCTTCCATCCTCTTATTATTGATGTTCGCATCCTGCCTTGTGAACCCTCGCAACGCGGTAGCCGTGAACGCCAACCTGTTGACCGGAAGCGCCAATCAGCATGACTGAACCGACCTCCCTCGCCAGCTGGACCCGCGCCCTGCGCAAGCAACTCGATGCCCTGGGCCTCGACAGCACCGCCCTGTGCCAACAGGCGGGGCTCGACCCGCAACTGATGGACGACCCGAACGCCCGTTACCCGTTGTCCGGCACCACGCGCCTGTGGGAAATCGCGGTGCAGGTCAGCGGTGATCCGGCGATTGGTTTGCGGGTATCGCGCTTCGTCAGCCCCACCACGTTTCACGCACTCGGTTATGCGCTGGTGGCCAGCGGCAGTCTGCGAGAAGTGTTCGAGCGCATCGTGCGTTATCACCAGGTGGTCAGCGATGCTCTGGATCTGGAACTGACTCGCGCCGAGGACCGCTACCGTTTCCGCCTGAAAATCCCGCCAGGCAATCCGGCCCCGGCCTTCGAAGCCATCGACGCCTTCACAGCGATTTACGTACGCACCTGCCGCAATCGTCTGGGCCGCGATTACGCCCCGCTGGCGGTGTACTTGCGTCGCCCGGAACCGGCGGACCCGCATCAATGGCACAAAGTCTTCCGCTCACCGGTGTACTTCGCCGCCGATGAAGACCGACTGGAGTTCGCCGTCGTGGACTTCGACAGCCACCTGGACGACGCCAACCCGGAACTGGCCGAGCACAACGAAACCGTGCTCAAACGCACCCTCGCCCAACTCAAACCCATGACCTGGGAACGCAAGGTTCGCGACGCCATTGAGGAGCAATTGCCGGAAGGCGAACCCAGCGCCGAACACATCGCCCACGCCCTGCACCTGAGTTTGCGCAGCCTGCAACGGCATCTGGCGGACGAAGGTTGCCGGTTCGATACGCTGCTCAACGAGAGTCGCGAGAACCTGGCGCTGCTGCATCTGCGCGATCCGCAATGCTCATTGAGCGAGATCAGCTACCTGCTGGGATTTGCGGATACGAGCAGCTTCAGCCGGGCGTTCAAACGGTGGACGGGAATGACGCCGGGGCAGTTTCGGGATGGGTTGCGGTAATCAGCTTTTGACCAAGCTGCGCGCTACACCTGATTTCCACTGTTCGATCATCGCTTCGCCCACCATGGCAAAGGCGCCATTTTTCCTGATGTAATCAACCATTTCCGCCAGCGCTACATCCATTCCATGAACGACTTGCTGCAGCAATTCATTGCACCGTCCCTCGGTCAGGTTGCAAGCCGACCGACCAAAACGCATCAACATTTTGTATTTGGGCCACGCCTTTGATCCGCCTAACAGCAACGCCATACTGTCTGCCTTGATGTAGACCGAAGTCGTGACGATGTCGTAGGCCGGAGCCAGTCTGATTTGCGCATCAGCACCACAATGTTCGTACAGCACACCGAAGTTCTTGAGGTGAGCATTGCCATTCTTCAGAGCGGATGACAACGCCACTACTTTGAAAAAAGACTCAAGGGCTTCGTTGAGCAATGGCGGGGAGACAAACTCCTTGATCTGCCTCGCGGCGCCTTCGTACGAACCATCGTATTTGGCCTTCGAAGGCCAGGCATTGAGCACGCAGAAATCCTCAAAGCCCAGATAACCTCTTTCATTCAGATCGAAACGTTCGACGACCAGAAATTTACCGTGATCGCTCAGGTCGAAAACCGGCACATCAAGACCCGAATGCCGCGCAGCCCTCATGCAGAAGTACTCGTTGGCAGCGAGTTCCGGGTATTCCTCCGGCCGAAACGATTTGACCAGGTGCGTTGCCCCTCGATGGGTCAATCGGTCGACAGTTGTCGCACTGTCACGGATAAGCACCTTCGGCTGCACACCGGAAACGCCCGAATATTGGCCATAGGTGTGCAGCAGATCTTCGAACAAACCTTGCGCACCGTCATGAACCAGCAGTTCTGCGAGGCTGGTTTCAGGTAGCCGTTCACTTGCCTCTTGCGCGTTTTTAATCCCCACTCGCCCAAGCTGGTGCGGGCCGACGATCGCCAGCATCGCGAAGTCGTCAAACCCTCGAATCGCTTTGCTGAAACGACGAGTCAATTCTTCACGCAGAGAGCCTTCCGGTAGATTCATTTCAAAAACCGGCGGGACACCTCGCTCCCACGTGTAGCTCTCGAGACGAGCGGGCATGGTCAACGAGATGGCGTTTTCTTCCAGCGCGTCTTCGGCGTAGGCAAACACTGAATCAATGCGAGACTGAGCACGGCCGAGGGTTCCGACCGTTGTGCCGGAAACACTGATGTGCAGCCGGTCCTTTTCCTGCTGCTCACCCATGGAAGTTGACCTTTTTGAGGGTGTCCAGTGTCGGACGCGTCGACCGCCGCGGCACGGCCGTCAGCTCGTACCCGAAGCCATTGAGGATCGCTTCAACCTTGCGCAGGCCAATTTCGGAAATGGTGTTGTTCTCGATACCCGAAATCGTGGAACGGCTCATGCCGTACTGCTTTGCCAGGTCCTGTTGAGACATCTTTCGTTCTTTGCGCAGCAACCTGATCAGTTCGCCGAGGTTTTCCATCGCGCCCACCTGCATCATATACAGTGCATATTTATTGAAATAATCTATTTGCATTGTATTTAATGCATAACCAAGTCGAAGTCTAGCTCATTGATTGATCGGACCCGGTCTCAGCGCCCCCGATCCCGCCGCAACAACTTGCGCACTCGCTTCACCAGTTCACTGACGGCAAACGGCTTGAGCAGGTAATCATCCTCATGCAACTCCAGATCGCGCAGACGATCCTCGATGCCGTCCTTGGTGGTCAGGAACAGCACCGGCGTTTCACCCAGTTTGCGGATCTGCTGCAGCAACTGCCAGCCATTGAGCCCCGGCAGCATCACGTCGAGGATGATCAGCTCGTATTCGCCAGACTCGATAAAGCGCCGGCCGTCCATGCCGTTGAGCGCCACATCGACTGAGTAACTTGCCTCGCTCAGACCTTTAGCCAGGAGTTTGGCGGTCTCAGGTTCGTCTTCCACTAACAGCACACGCATGGCACACCTCGATTGTCGTCATCACAGGCTAGGCGCCTTCGCGTCCAAAGCCCACCACTAACGCCGGGTTTTAGATAATCGCCAACATCCGCAATCGTTGCGCATCCAGAATCTCGATCTCGCCGTACTTAAGATTCACAATCCCCTGCCCCTGCAAGTCCTTGAGAATCTGATTGGTGGTCTGGCGCGACAGCGAAAGCATCGACGCCAATTGTTCCTGTGGCAGCTGCAATACACTGCGTGGCGGGTCGATCTCGCCATAACCCTCGGCGATCATCAGCAAGCGATGAGCCAGTCGAGCGGCGGCTGGCATGAGGCTCAGCTGTTCGAGATTGATGAAGGTCAGGCGTAGTTTCTGGCTCATCAGCAACGCCAGTTGCCGCCAGTACGCCGGTTGCTCATCAAGCAACGTCAGCAGCACAGCTTGCGGGATGTGCAACAGGGTGCAATGACCCAGACCGAATGCATCATGGGTGCGCGGCTGGCCATCGAACAGGCAGATTTCGCCGAACCAGTGGGGCGACTCCACCAGGCTCAACAGCGCCTCCTTGCCCTGCTCGCTCACTGCGCCGATGCGCACCGAACCTTCGAGCACCGCGTACAGCCCGCACGGTGGATCGCCGCGCTTGAACAGCCGCTGGCCCGGCGACAACCGCCGCACCCTGGCGGCGGCCAGCAGACTATCCTTCAAGGGAACAGGCAAATGGCTGAACCACTGCCCTTTATCCAGCCGCGAACGCCAAACCTGCATGTCCATGAAAACTCCTGGAGATTGTCGTCTGCCTGACAGAGCGAAATGTGGACCCGGGGCATGATCCATCACCCAACAGGAGGAACAACAATGAAAAGCCTCGTCGACCATCTCAGTCAATACGCCGCCTATCACCGTGACCCGCGCAATATTGCCAGCCACTTTATCGGTATTCCGCTGATCGTTGTCGCCGTTGCGGTGCTGCTTTCACGGCCCGAGTGGTCGCTGGCCGGGGTTTGGGTGTCACCGGTCGTGCTCTTGGCGCTGGCTTCGGCGTGGTTTTATCTGCGACTGGAGTTACGGCTGGGCGTGCTGATGACGGTGTTATTGGGGCTATGTGTTTGGCTGGGTCATGTGCTCGCGCAGCAGAGTACGCTGGTCTGGCTGGCGAGCGGCATCGGGATGTTTGTGGTGGGTTGGGCGATTCAGTTTGTCGGTCATCACTACGAAGGACGCAAACCGGCGTTTGTCGATGATGTGACGGGGTTGATTGTCGGGCCGTTGTTTGTGGTGGTTGAGTTGGCGTTTTTGCTGGGGTTGCGGCATGACCTGAAAGAGCAGATCGAGGCGCGGGTGGGAGTGGTGCGTCTTCGTCAGAATAACGCTGCGGCGTAGATCGCTTTCGCGAGCAAGCCCGCTCCCACATTTAATCGATGGTGTTCACAAATGGTGTGTTCACTGGAGATCTAATGTGGGAGCGGGCTTGCTCGCGAAGCTTTTGATCTTAAATGTTGGCGAGCTTCTGCCAGACCTTGGGTTTGAAGAACAAGGTTTCGCCCTTCGCCAACCCGATCAGGCTGTCGTGATCTTTCACCACTTCAGCTTCGATCAACTCGCTCTGGCCTTCGACCTTCAGCGTCACCCGTGTCGTCGCGCCCAGCGGACGAATATCCCGCACCTCGGCCGCGTGGTGATCCTCCAGCTCATGACGCGACAGCGACACTTCGTGCGGACGGAACAGCACATGGTTGTCTTCACCCAGATGCAGACGGTTCGAGTCACCCAGGAAGTGATAAACGAAATCGCTGGCCGGGTTTTCGTAAACGTCGCCCGGTGAGCCGATCTGCTCGATCACGCCCTTGTTCATCACCACGATGCGGTCGGCGACTTCCATCGCTTCTTCCTGGTCGTGAGTCACGAACACCGAGGTCAGGTTGATGTCTTCGTGCAGCCGCGCCAGCCAGCGACGCAGTTCTTTACGGACCTTGGCGTCGAGGGCGCCGAAGGGTTCGTCGAGCAGCAAGACTTTCGGTTCAACCGCCAGCGCGCGAGCCAAGGCAATACGTTGACGCTGACCGCCGGAGAGTTGTTCCGGGTAGCGATCCGACAGCCAATCCAGTTGCACCATGTTCAGCAACTCGTGGACTTTCACCGCGATCTGGCTTTCGCTCGGGCGCTGGTTTTTCGGCTTCATGCGCAGGCCGAACGCGACGTTGTCGAACACGGTCATGTGGCGGAACAACGCGTAGTGCTGGAACACGAAACCGACATTGCGATCACGCACGTCGTGGCCGGAGACGTCTTCACCGTGGAACACGATGTTGCCCTTATCCGGGGTTTCCAGACCGGCAATGATCCGCAACAGGGTGGTCTTGCCGCAGCCCGACGGGCCAAGCAGCGCCACGAGTTCGCCGCTTTGAATGTCCAGGCTGATGTTGTCCAGCGCCTTGAACGCGTGAAAATTCTTGCTGACGTTACGCACTTCGATCGACATGACTTATTCCTCCGCGGCGCTGGCGCGCAGGCGGTTAATACGGTTTTCGCTCCACTGCTTGAGCAGCAGGATGAAGAGCGCCAGGATCAGCAACAGGCTCGCCACAGCGAACGCGGCCACGTGGTTGTATTCGTTGTAGAGGATCTCGACGTGCAGCGGCAGGGTGTTGGTCACCCCGCGAATGTGCCCGGAAACCACCGACACCGCACCGAACTCACCCATGGCCCGCGCCGTACACAGCACCACGCCGTAGATCAGGCCCCATTTGATGTTGGGAACGGTGACGTGCCAGAACATCTGCCAGCCATTGGCCCCGAGCAGACGCGCGGCCTCTTCTTCCTGTGTGCCTTGTTCCTGCATCAACGGGATCAGTTCGCGCGCCACGAACGGTACGGTGACGAAAATCGTCGCCAGCACAATGCCCGGCAAGGCGAAGACGATCTGGATGTCATGGTCCTGCAACCACGGACCAAACAGGCCCTGAGCACCGAACATCAACACGTAGACCAGACCGGCAATTACCGGCGACACCGAAAACGGCAGGTCGATCAACGTGACCAACATACTCTTGCCGCGGAACGAGTATTTGCTCACGCACCACGCGGCGCTGACGCCGAACACCAGGTTCAGCGGCACCGAAATCAGCACAGCGATCACCGTGAGCTTCAGGGCCGACAGCGCGTCGGGTTCGAAGATCGCGGTGAAGAACGCACCGAGGCCATTTTTCAGTCCCTGGGACACCACGATGAACAGTGGCAGCAACAGAAACAGTGCAAAGACCAACCAGCCAAGACTGATCAGGATTCGCCGCGAAGTGGCACTGCCACGGCGGGCGGCGTTGGCCGAGGAAGCGGCGCTAATAGACGATTGGGACATTTTCGCGCCTCCTTATGGGGTTTCGATGCGCCGCTGCAGCAAGTTGATCAGCAGCAACAGGACGAAGGAAACCACCAGCATCAGTACACCAATGGACGTGGCGCCGGTGTAATCGTACTGGTCGAGTTTGACCATGATCAGCAGCGGCAAAATCTCGGTTTTCATCGGCATGTTGCCGGCGATGAAAATCACCGAACCGTACTCGCCGACCCCGCGGGCAAAGGCCAACGCGAAACCGGTCAGCCACGCTGGCAACAATGCGGGCACCAGAATGTGGCGGAAAACCTGTAACGGTTTTGCACCCAGGCACGCCGCCGCTTCTTCCACTTCACGCGGGATATCAGCCAATACTGGCTGTACGGTACGTACTACGAATGGAAGTGTCACAAAAGTGAGGGCAAGGGTGATGCCGAGGGGGGTATACGCGATCTTGAAACCCAGGTCCGCTGCAAACTGACCCACCAACCCTGTGGGGGTGTACAACGCAGTGAGCGCGATACCGGCCACGGCAGTGGGCAGCGCGAACGGCAGGTCGATCATCGCGTCGATGATCTTGCGACCGGGGAACGTGTAGCGCACCAGCACCCAGGCCAGCAGCGTGCCGATGATGCCGTTGATGATCGCGGCATAGAGCGCGGTGCCGAAGCTGAGCTTCAACGCCGCCAGCACCCGTGGCGCCGAGATAATCGCCCAGAACTGGTCCCAGGTAAGTTGAGCGGCATGCACGAACATCGCCGCCAGTGGAATGAGCACAATCAGGCTGAGGTACACCAAGGTGTAGCCCAGCGTCAGCCCGAAGCCGGGTATGACGGGGGAGATACGACGCGACATAAAAGTCCTTGGTTGAGAACGCGCAAAGCCTCGAATCGGAATTCGAGGCTCGTTTATGGCTTATTTCAGGTTATTGCGCCTGATAAATCTGGTCGAACACGCCACCGTCGTTGAAGAATTTCGGTTGAGCGGTTTTCCAGCCGCCGAAGTCCTTGTCGATGGTCACCAGGTCCAGTGTCGGGAACTGTTTGGCGTACTTGGCGGCAACATCCTTGTCACGTGGACGATAGAAGTTTTTTGCCGCAATTTCCTGGCCGGCCGGGCTGTACAGGTGCTTGAGGTACGCGTCGGCGATCTCGGTGTTGCCCTTTTTCTCGGCATTCTTGTCGACCACGGCTACCGGAGGTTCGGCGAGGATCGACAGCGAAGGCACGACGATGTCGAATTTGTCAGCGCCGCCGTCTTCTTTCAGGGCCAGGAAGGCTTCGTTTTCCCAGGCCAGCAACACGTCGCCCTGACCGTTGTTGACGAAGGTAATGGTCGAACCGCGAGCACCGGTGTCCAGCACAGGAACGTGCTTGAACAGGGTTTGCACGTATTCCTTGGCCTTGGCTTCGTTACCGCCGTTGGCTTTCAGGCCATAGGCCCACGCCGCGAGGAAGTTCCAGCGTGCACCGCCGGAAGTTTTCGGGTTCGGGGTGATGACTTCCACGCCATTTTTGGTCAGGTCGCCCCAGTCCTTGATGCCTTTAGGGTTGCCCTTGCGCACCAGAAACACGATGGTCGAGGTGTAAGGCGTGCTCGCTTCCGGCAGACGCTTCTGCCAATCCGCTGGCAGGGTCTTGCCGAGTTTGGCGATTTCGTCGATGTCACCGGCCAGGGCCAGGGTCACCACGTCGGCACGCAGACCGTCGATCACTGCCCGGCCCTGCTTGCCCGAACCACCGTGGGACTGCTGGATTTTCACGCTGTCGCCGGCGTGGTCTTTCTGCCAGAACTTGACGAATTCGGCGTTGTAGTCCTGATACAGCTCGCGAGTCGGGTCGTACGACACGTTGAGCAGTTCGTAATCCTTGGCAACCGCGGAACCAGCAAAAAGGGCACTGGCCAGGGCGGCCAAAGCGAAATGACGAATCGACGACATGGTGAAAGCTCCTGGAATTCTGTTTGTAATGGCTTTTTATGGTCTGGAATCGGGGTTGCCTGCCAAAGATCGCAGCCTTCGGCAGCTCCTACACAAAGCTCCCCGTAGGAGCTGCCGAAGGCTGTGATCTTTTGATCTTTGTTTCAGCTCGGTTTGTTGCTTGGGTTCTGCAACCGGAATTTCTCTTTGCGTTCGATCTGGACTACCTGGGCGTTGTGCACGGTGATTTCCACTGCGCCAAAACGCAGATCGCGCAAGGCGCTCTGGATCTCACGCAAAATGGTTGCTTCGTCCTGGCCGTCAACGCTACGTAGGGATGCGCTCATGGTGCTGCTCCTTCAACTAGAGGTTGCCTGGCAGTGGCGAGACTGCTTGCGGCGTGAGACCAATAGTAGATAAGCGCTGATATTCTTAAAAAGACTATTTAAGAATTTTAATATAACTAAAAGATATTATTTGATGGCACAAGGGATTGCGGAACGTTATTAGCCTGGAGATCAAAAGATCGCAGCCTTCGGCAGCTCATGCAGGGGTTCACCGATCCCTTGTAGGAGCTGCCGAAGGCTGCGATCTTTTTGCTTTTCAGGAAATCATTGGCGCCCGAGCCCAATCCAATGATGCCGCCGGCACCGGCCGTCCAAACCAATACCCCTGCCCCAGATCGCAGCCGTGTTCGAGCAAAAAGCCCGCCTGCTCAACCTGCTCGATCCCTTCGGCATGAACCTGCATCCCCATGCTCTGGGCCAGCGCAATGATCACCCGCACAATCGCCGCGTCATCCTCATCCCACGGCAACCCCGCAACGAAGCCCTGATCGATCTTGAGTTTCTGTACCGGCATCCGCTTGAGGCGCAGCAACGACGAATAGCCTGTACCGAAGTCATCGATGGCCAGCCGCACGCCCAATTCACGCAACCTGTGCATCTGCTCCAGCGCGACTTCCGGGTCATCCATCACAGCGCTCTCAGTGACCTCCAGCTCCAGACAGGCAGGATCCAGCCCGGTTTCGTGCAGCACCTTCGCCACCTGCCCAAACAACTCACGGCGGGCGAACAATCGAGAAGAAACATTCACCGCGACAAACGACAACACCACCCCGGCCTGCTGCCACTGGCACATCTGCTCACAGGCCTGGCGCATCACCCAGGCATCAATTTCGGCGATCAGACCGGTGCGCTCGGCAATGGGGATGAATTCTGCCGGCGACACCAACCCTCGCTGCGGATGCTCCCAGCGCACCAATGCCTCGACGCCGATCAGGCGGCTGGTCTTGAGGTCGTGAACCGGCTGGTAATAAACCCGCAACTCCTGCTGCTCCAGAGCACGGCGCAATTCGAATGCAGTCTCGACCCGTTGCTGGGCATGGGCGGTCAACTCTTCGGTATAGAGGGCGTAGCCGTTGCGACCGGCACTCTTGGCCTTGAACAGCGCCGAGTCGGAGTTGCGCAACAGCTGCTCGGCGCTCAAGGCGTCGCCGGGGAACAGGCTGATGCCGACGCTGATATTGACGAACAACTGATGCCCATCGATCTGGAACGGCTCTTTGAGGCCATCGATGAGCCGCTGAGCCAACGCCGCCGCGTGCACCATTTGCGGACAGCTTTCAGCCAGCACGGCGAACTCGTCACCGCCAAGGCGCGCCAGGGTGATTCCCGGACCGACCATCGCTTTCAAGCGCTCGGCAACGCCCTTGAGCAACTGGTCCCCAATGCTATGCCCGAGGCTGTCGTTGATCATCTTGAAGTGATCAAGATCGATCATCAGTAACGCGCAGCCGCGCTTGTGGATCTGCGCCGAAGCCAGGGCCTGCTCGGTGCGGTCGGTGAACAGCAAGCGGTTGGGCAGATCGGTCAGCGGATCGTAGTGAGCCAGGTGCGTCAGCTCATGTTCGGAGTTCTTGATTGCGCTAATGTCGGAAAACACTGCCACGTAATGGCTGCGCCGCCCCCTCTCGTCATCAATGATGCGGATGGTCTGCCATTGCGGGTAGATCTCGCCGCTTTTGCGACGGTTCCAGATTTCTCCGCTCCACTCGCCGGTGCTGTTGAGTGTCGCGAACATCGCCTGGTAGAAAGCCGGTGGGTGATGACCGGACTTGAACAAGTTGGGGCGCTGGCCGAGTACCTCCTCGCTCTGATAGCCGGTGATTGCCATGAAGGCCCGGTTTACATGGACGATCAAGCCTTCGCTATCAGTGACCAGCACGCCTTCGCGGGTGCAATCGAACACCGCGGCCGCCTGACGCAAACGCTCGCGCTCTTCAGTGCGCTCACGCAAATTTGCGCCGATCCCCAGGCAACGAAACAATCGCGCCCGGGCGAGAAAAATCAAACCGGCACTGAACACCACCCAGGCATAACCGTTGATCAGTTGCCATCGCATTAGCTCAGCAGAGCTATCGAAGAAACTGTTCAATAAATAACCGCTAAACAGCAGCCAACCTACAGAAACCAGAAGATAAAGCAGCGCTGCACGCAAAGCATCGCGATAGGTGGCAGACATTCGGCCGTCCATATCCCTTCAAAAAGGATGGAATTATAGTTTAAAGAAACATCCAGCCACTCTTATCTGAAAGGGCGACTGGTTTTATCTGTGAGCTTAGTGATAATGCAACGGCTGTTATTTTCTTTATCGAGGGCCAAATAGCCTATGTGGTACGAAGGTTTTCTCGGCTTGTCACCCTGGTCACTGGTGGCAGTCACCCTGCTGATGACCCACGTGACGATCATCGGCGTCACGGTCTATCTGCATCGTTATTCAGCCCATCGCTCGCTTGAGCTCAATGCCGGCCTGAAACATTTCTTCCGCTTCTGGCTGTGGCTGACCACGGCACAGAACACCCGTGAGTGGACCGCTATCCACCGCAAGCACCACGCCAAATGCGAAACCGTCGATGACCCGCACAGCCCGGTCATCAAGGGCCTGTCCACCGTTCTGCGCAAAGGCGCCGAGCTGTACCGCGCCGAGGCGGAAAACCCCGAGACTCTGCGCATCTACGGAAAGAACTGCCCCGAAGACTGGATCGAACGCAACCTGTACAGCCGTTTTCCGCTGCTGGGCGTGGCGATCATGGGCGTCATCGACCTGCTGCTGTTCGGCACCATCGGTATCACCATCTGGGCGATCCAGATGATGTGGATCCCGGTCTGGGCCGCCGGCGTGGTCAATGGCCTGGGCCATGCCATCGGCTACCGCAACTTCGAATGCCGCGATGCGGCAACCAATCTGGTGCCGTGGGGCATCCTGATCGGCGGCGAAGAACTGCATAACAACCATCACACCTACCCTAATTCGGCAAAACTGTCGGTGAAGAAGTGGGAATTCGATCTCGGCTGGGCCTGGATCCAGGTCTTCAGCTTCCTGCGTCTGGCCAAGGTTCAGCGGGTCGCGCCCATCGCCCATCGGGTCGAAGGCAAAGGCAACCTGGACATGGACACCGCCATGGCGATCCTCAACAATCGCTTCCAGATCATGGCCCAGTACCGCAAATTGGTGATCGCACCGCTGGTCAAACAAGAGCTGGAAAAGGTCGATCACTCGGTCCGTCACCAGTTCCACCGCGCCAAGCGTCTGCTCTCGCGGGAAACCAGCCTGCTGGATGACAAACACCACATTCGCATCCAGACCATGCTCGAACACAGTCAGGCGCTGAAGGTAATTTACGAGAAACGCCTGGCCTTGCAGCAGATCTGGGTCAAGACCAGCTCAAATGGTCACGACATGCTGGCCGCCATCAAGGATTGGGTACACGAAGCCGAGGCCAGCGGGATTCAATCCCTGCGCGACTTCGCCGATCAGTTGAAAACCTACTCCCTGCGCCCCGCCGCTGCAGTCTGACTGTGGCGAGGGAGCTTGCTCCCGCTCGGCTGCGCAGCAGTCGCAAAACCTGACGACGCGTTCTTTCATTGAAAAACACGTCGCCAGTACCGCCCGGCGGGAGCAAGCTCCCTCACCACAGAAGGCGGGAACTAAGCTCCAAATCCTATATCTCAAAGACACTTCGCCATCCAGGCGGGCTCTGGTATTGGCCGCTTTCGAACCTCGAGCGGCACACGCCCTTTGAGATTTTGTGTCGATGGTCAATAAAAACCTACAAGACTCATCCCTCCCGCAGTGGCCCGAGGCCTCGCAAACCCTGCTGGCGCTAATGCATGCACAAGGCGAAGTGGCGCGCCTGAGCGAACGCGAACAGCTGTTCAGCGCTCTGCTGGTGAGCGTCAACGCGGTGCTTTGGGCCTTCGACTGGGATTCCCGTCGGGTGCTGTATGTCAGCCCCGCGTATGAACGGATTTTCGGCCGCTCCGCAGGCTTGTTGCTGTCCGACTATAACCAATGGCGCGACAGCATTTACCCCGACGATCTGGACTATGCCGAACGCAGCCTGGCCGAAGTACTGGTCAAAGGCGCCGATGAAGACCGCGAATACCGAATCATTGCCGCCGACGGCCAGGTCCGCTGGATCAGTGACAAGTGCTTCATCAACCGTCAGGCCGAGCCGGGGCAACCGGTGATCATCGTCGGCATTGCCGAAGACATTACTGACAAGAAGCAGATGGAAACCGAGCTGCAACGCCTGGCCACCACCGACGTGCTGACCCAGAGCAGCAACCGCCGACACTTCTTCGACTGCGCCCACCGTGAATTCGAACAGGCACGGCACCAAGGCACGCCACTGGCCTTCCTGCTGCTGGACATCGATGACTTCAAAGTAATCAACGATACCTACGGCCACCAGGAAGGCGACAACGTGCTGCAACGAATCGCCGAGAGCGGTCGCGCAATGTTGCGTCGAGGTGATGTGTTCGGGCGAGTTGGCGGTGAGGAATTCGCAGCGGTGTTTCCCGGCTGTGCGCCAGACATGGCCATGCAAGTGGCCGAGCGCCTGCAACGGGAGATTCAGCGCTTAAGTTTCAGCCATGGCGACCAGACGTTCGGCATCACCGTCAGCCAGGGTCTGACCAGCCTCACCGCCGAGGACGAAAGCATCGATAGCCTGTTTGCCCGCGCGGATGCGGCGATGTACCAGGCCAAACATCAGGGCAAGAACCGGATTGTCGTGGGCTGATAGGTCAACACCCAATCCCCCTGTGGGAGCGAGCCTGCTCGCGATGAGGGACTGACATTCAGCATTGATATTGGCCGATAGACCGCTATCGCGAGCAGGCTCGCTCCCACAGGTTTTTGCGTGATGCCTATTTCTTGCGCAGGCGCATCATTTCCGGCAACCCGATCTTGAGCAACCGCGCCGTTCGGCTCTTCGCCAGGTCGTCAATGCCCTCATGTTCGGTCAGTCGCGCCAGTTGCGCAGCCATGTTCATCACCAGCGCTTCGCGGGAGTAAACCCCGCCACCGAACTGGTAGACCGCCGCAATCAGCTCTCGCAGCTCCAGCGGCAGGCGCCAGCGGGTGCGAAGCGCCGAACCATAAGCCGCGCCGAATTCGGCCAGCGCCTCGCCAACCGCCTCCCATTCATCTAGCTCACCACCGGCCTGCTTCCACTCCTGCAAACACCGCAACAGCGCAAGGTCGCCGAGGCGATGGAGCATGCCGGCGCAATAACAACGCTCCTGATCCAGATCCAGCAAGCGCGCCAGGGTCCGGCCATACTCGGCGGTGCGCAGCGACAACTCCCAATAGCGCTCGGCATAGTCGGCCAGAAACGGATCGCTGAGGCGGGCACTGCGCTTGAGGGCCAGCCCCAGAATCAGGTTCATGCTTTGCCCGGTGCCGAGGCGGTGCAGCGCCTGGGACAGGGTCTGTACGGCGGCGCCATGGTGCTGGGCCGCGCTGTTGGCAGCGGCGATCAGCACAGCGGTGATTTGCGGATCGGTGCGGATCTCGTCATGCAGCAGTGTCAGATCGAGGCCATTGGGATTGAGGCTGCGCTTGACCGCCAACTGTACGTCGGTCATCAGTGGTGCACCGTCGGCCAGCTCACGTCGACGCTCCAGATAAACCGCCAACGTCATGCCTGGCGACAGCGAAGGCGTTTCACAAGACAGCTCTTCACCGGCGTTCAGCAGCAAATCCTGCAGGCGGTCGGTCAGGCTTTCCATGTTCAGGGGTTTGGTAAGGTACGCCGCAGGCGCAAGGGGCAAGACTTCGCGCACACTGGCGCTGTCATTGCGGCTGCTCATCAGAATGAACGGCAGGGGTGGATTACGCTTGCGTTGGCGCACATTGCGCAAGACATTCAAACCATCGACGCCGGGCAGCTCCCAGTCGACGATCACCAGGTCATAAGGATTTTCCGCCAACAGGTGCAGCGCTTCCTGACCATCGGCACACAGGTCCAGCCGTGCGTCGCAGCGCACATTCAACACCACCTGCTTGAGCAGGTCGCGGGACCAGGGGTCCGCCTCGGCAATCAGCACACGCGGCGCAGCGGGTAACACCACAGCAGTCATTTACACACTCCAAAGTAGTGCTTGCACCTTAGTCAATGCTGGCCATTCGATACAGCGCATTTGCCATCGATGGGTTCCAGGGACACAAAAAAACCCGCCGAAGCGGGTTTTTTTGTCGATCAGTTCACAAATCGATCAGAGCTTGGAGATCACAGCTCGGAGAAGCACTCTTCGATGATCGCCAAACCTTTGTCCAGTTGCTCGTCCGGCGAAGTCAGCGGTACCAGGACGCGCAGAACGTTGCCGTAAGTGCCGCAGGACAGCAGGATCAGACCCTTGTCGCGAGCCTTGGCCACAACGGCGGCTACCGCTGGAGCGTTCGGCTTGTGGCTGTCGCCATCAACGAACAGCTCGACCGCGATCATCGCACCCAGGGCACGGACTTCGCCAATCACCGGGTACTTGGCCTGAATGACTTTCAAGCCAGTGACCAGACGCTCGCCGACAGCTTTGCAGCGGTCCAGCAGGTGTTCTTCTTCGAACACTTCCATCACGGCCAGGGCCGCGGCGCAAGCGATCGGGCTACCGGCGTAAGTGCCGCCCAGGCCGCCTGGAGCAATGGCGTCCATGTATTCGGCCTTGCCGCAAACACCGGCCAACGGGAAGCCGCCAGCGATGGATTTGGCGAAGGTGGTCAGGTCGGCAGCAACGCCCATCTGTTCCATGGCGAAGAAGGTGCCGGTACGACCAGCGCCAGTTTGTACTTCGTCAGCGATCAGCAGGATGCCGTGCTGGTCGCACAGCGCGCGCAGGCGCTTCATGAACTCTTTAGGCGCGACGTAGAAACCACCTTCGCCCTGAACCGGCTCGATGATGATCGCAGCGATGTCACGCGGCTCGGCGTCGTTCTTGAAGATGCGTTCGATGCTGGCGATCGAATCGTCGATGCTCACACCGTGCAGTTCGTTCGGGTACAGCGCGCGGAAGATGCCGCCTGGCATCAGGCCCATGCCGGCCGAGTAAGGCACGACTTTACCGGTCAGGCCCAGGGTCATCATGGTGCGACCGTGGTAAGCGCCGGTGAACGCGATCACGCCGGCGCGGCCCGTGGCGGCACGGGCGATCTTGATGGAGTTTTCCACGGCTTCGGAGCCGGTGGTCACCAGCAGGGTTTTCTTGGCGAAATCACCCGGCACCTTGGCGTTGATTTTTTCGCACACTTCTACGTACGGTTCGTAAGCCAGTACCTGGAAGCACGTGTGGGTCAGCTTGTTCAGCTGCTCGGTCACGGCGGCGATGATTTTCGGGTGCACGTGGCCGGTGTTCAGCACGGCGATACCGCCGGCGAAGTCGATGAACTCGCGACCTTCAACGTCGGTCACGGTGGCGTTCTTCGCGGACTCGGCGAAGATCGGGTGAATCTGGCCAACACCGCGTGGTACAGCGGCTTCGCGGCGTTTCATCAGGGATGCGTTAGTCTTGCTCATAAAGTCCTCATTCACCGCTCATCGGGCGGCGTGGTTCAAGGAAAATGCAGCGGGGAGGCAACTACGGCAGCATGCGATGATCGACTGCCACAGCTTTCCCGGCCACAGAGAAAATTCCGTTTGTTGCACGCAAAGGGACAGCGCTCTCGTGCCCTTTGCGTTTGAAGCAATGCTCAGCCGGACTTATCCCTTCGAGCTTAGATGCCCAGGCAGAGGTATTTGATTTCCAGGTAATCTTCGATGCCGTACTTGGAGCCTTCACGGCCCAGGCCCGACGCCTTGATGCCGCCGAACGGCGCGACTTCGTTGGAGATCAACCCGGTGTTGACGCCGACCATGCCGTATTCCAGGGCTTCAGCCACACGGAACACACGACCCAGGTCGCGAGCATAGAAGTACGAAGCCAGACCGAACTCGGTGTCGTTGGACATCGCGATCACTTCGGCTTCATCTTTGAAGCGGAACAGTGGAGCCAATGGACCGAAGGTTTCTTCCTTGGCCACGGCAGCGTTGTTCGGCACGTTGGTCAGGATGGTTGGCTCGAAGAAGTTACCTTCCATGACCTTGCCACCCGCCAGAACGGTTGCGCCTTTGCTGATCGCGTCAGCAATGTGCTCTTGAACCTTGGCCACAGCTTTTTCGTCGATCAGCGGGCCAGTGGTGGTGCCGTCTTCCAGACCGTTACCGATCTTGAGTTTGGCGACTGCCACTTTCAGCTTCTCGGCGAACGCGTCGTAGACCGAATCCTGAATGTACAGACGGTTGGCGCAGACGCAGGTCTGGCCGTTGTTGCGGTATTTGGAAATGATCGCGCCTTCGACGGCCTTATCCAGGTCCGCGTCGTCGAACACGATGAACGGCGCGTTGCCGCCCAGTTCCAGGGACACTTTCTTGATGTCCTTGGCGCATTCAGCCATCAGCTGACGACCGATTTCGGTCGAGCCAGTGAAGGACAGTTTGCGCACGATCGGGTTGCTGGTCAGCTCGCTGCCGATGTCGCCGGCACTGCCGGACACAACACTGAACACACCGGCTGGAATGCCGGCACGCTGGGCCAGTTCAGCCAGAGCGAATGCGGAAAACGGAGTTTGCGAAGCTGGCTTGAGCACCATGGTGCAACCGGCGGCCAGGGCCGGGCCGGCTTTACGGGTGATCATCGCGGCCGGGAAGTTCCACGGGGTGATTGCAGCGGTCACGCCGATTGGCTGCTTGATCACGATCAGACGCTTGTCTGGCTGGTGGCCCGGAATCACGTCACCATAGACGCGCTTGGCTTCTTCAGCGAACCACTCGATAAAGGAAGCGGCGTAAACGATTTCGCCCTTGGCTTCGGCCAATGGCTTGCCTTGTTCGAGGGTCATCAGGCGAGCCAGGTCGTCCTGGTTCTCGATGATCAGTTCGAACCAGCGACGCAGCTTGTTCGCACGGTCCTTGGCGGTCAGTGCACGCCAGGCCGGCAGCGCTTTGTCAGCGGCTTCGATTGCCCGGCGGGTTTCGGCAGCGCCCATTTTCGGCACGGTGCCCAGAATTTCGCCCGTTGCCGGGTTGTTGACCTTGATCGTCTGACCATTGTCCGCATCAACCCAAGCGCCATCGATAAAGGCTTGCTGGCGGAACAACTGGGTGTCTTTAAGCTGCATGTCGGCTTTCCTTAACAGCACCGCGGCAAGCGCGGAGCGAATTATGATTGTAGAAAGGCGCCTTATAGGCTGCCGTCAGGGAAATCATTCACCGGGCTGAAGCACATAAATAGCGCACTGATTGAAACTCGTGCGGTTCAGCACCCAGACAAGAGCGTTTGAAATCTCAAACGAATCCTAGGATCAAAGGGGGTAAAGGACAATAGCCTGTTCGAAAAAAAGAACGAAAACGCCGCATTTGCCTAATTTTTCTGATCAACGTAGCAATCGCAGGTTACGCTTTGGAAAAACGCAGGCGATTCAGCAGCATGGACGCCCGCAGTGCATATGAGTATCATGGCGCCCGCATTGCACCAGTAGCTCAGCTGGATAGAGTACTGCCCTCCGAAGGCAGTGGTCGTGGGTTCGAATCCCGCCTGGTGCACCATACGTAGAAACGAGAAAGCCTCAGATCTTAGGGTCTGGGGCTTTTTTGTGGGTGTTGTCGCGTCCTGAATAAGGTTTACACCTTCTGGCTTCTTTTCAGGAAGGTGCAATGGCAGTGGTCAGGCATGCACCTCACGATCAAGAACCTCAGCTACCCACTGATTGATACTCTTGTGGGCTAACTGCGCTTTTACGGCGACAGTTGCGTGGAGTGCCGGCGCTAAGCGCAGACTGAGGTGGCCAGAATAGGGCTTCTGCGGTGTGCGCCCGAGCTTGGCGCAAGCCTCCAGATAATCAGTGACGGCCTCTTCAAATGCATCTCGAAGCTCCTGTACTGACTCGCCATGAAACCCAACAATATCTCTGATACCAGCAATATGGCCGACAAACAGGCCATCTTCCTCGCTGTATTCAATTCGGGCGGCATAGCCTTTGTAATTCATTACGCTCATGGGGTGACTCCTGCTTGTTCAAGGAAAGCCCGAGCATCACGAACCTGGCTTCCCGAATCTGATTCTTCTGGGCCTGAACGGATGGAAGTGATCAAGACTGACAGAAACGCGACCGGTAAGACGGAAAAATCCTAGGCAATAAAAAACCCCTAAGCAGTCTCAGCACCGAAGCACTTCAACCGATAGAGGCCGTGTTGTGGACGATTTGTAAGGAACCGATCAAGCTGTGAGCCCGTGTCATGGTCGGAATCGGGCTTAATGCGGTGTTTCATTCAGTCGTCCAATCAAACTCGTCGTATTCATCATCCTCTTCGTCCTCGACCACTTCATCATCAAGAACGTCTTCCTCAAGCACTTCTTCTGCCTGCTTCGCCAGCAGAAACTCCTTACGACTCTCAGTAACTGCTCGCCGTAATTCCTGACCCTTCACCGGGCAGTTGAGCATTTGGGCGATGCGGTCGATTTTTTTCGCCATGACTTCCTCCAACGCATCGGCTATGGGCTGATAGTGCGCGCTTTCGGGTGTCGATGCCAAATGACTGACCGCTCTACCACTCAGTTTTTCTGCAAATCCTTGAGTCTGGCCGTGAGATTTTCCTTGGGAAAGCGTTTGTGCAATGTCGCCATCAGGTCAGCGGCCGCTTGATCCTGACCAACCTTTTGCAGGCGGATCACTTCCCTTAATTGATCGTCGATAAACTTTGCTGGAGCTATCGCCGAGCGTTTGCTGACCTTCGCTTCATCAGCCATTTCAGCGCTGATCGATTCGTTCTGCGCGGGGGCGGCAAAATCGGCCATTGGCGCCGCAGGCGCGGGGGCGGACATCGCGCCGGCCGGGGCAGCCAGCGAGCGAGCAACCGAAGGTGATACCTCTGCGGCTTCTTTTTTGGCGATCGGCACAGAAGCTTTGGGTGCAGGGGCGAAGTCGTAACTCGGCAGCTGCTCCTCCGTGCGTTGCACCAATGCAAGCATCAGGGCCACACCGACGAGGCTGGCAAATGCGACTTGCCAACGGGGTTTCTGGCAGGCCTGAACCCAGCGTTTCCACAGACCTGGCTTCTGCACAGGGACTTCACGGTGTGCGGCAGCCAGGAGGAACGCGTCGAGATGGGGCGGTGGTTCGCCGGTCGCGTGTTCACGATAGTGCTTCAACACTTCGTCTTCTGGCGTAGGACGGGCGTCAGTCATGTCAGTACCTCCTCGGCCAGCAGCCGACGCAGTTTTTGCTGGGCGTAGCGCAAGCGGCTTTTGACGGTTTCCAGCGGTGTTTCGGTGAGGGTGGCGATCTGCGGCAGGTCGAGATCGCCATGGGCGCGCAGCAGGAACACTTCGCGCTGGTCAGCGGGCAGGTTTTGCAGGGCCGCTTCGAGGCGCTGGTTGTCACGGCTCAGGCTCAGCAGTTGTTCGGGATCAGCAGCGTCATCGCTCAGCGCGTGGAGCTGTTCGTCATAGCTGTCGTGCAAGGGGTTGTGGATTCCGTGTTTGCGCCAGTGATCGATCAGGCGATTGCGGGCAATCTGGTAGAGCCAGGTACGAAAGTTCGCCCGGCCTTGTGGCTGACTGGTGCTGCGGATCAGGCTCAGCCAGGTGTCCTGGTAAACCTCTTCGACCAGCTCGGACTTGCCGCTCAGGCCGAGCAGGAATCGGTAGAGCCCTTGGCGGTGACGGGCGTACAGAATCTCGAACGCCGGCCCGTCGCCTGCGCGATAACGGGCCAGCAGCGATTCGTCGCTCGATTCAGGCGCTGACATTTCAGTTGTAGCCTCCTTTTAGCGGCTCACTATTCGATGCGGTCGTGGTTCGCAGACTTTGCGCCAACTCCACCAATTGCACGAACTCTGCCCGCAGACCAAATCGATCCTCGCCCCGCGCACCGCGAGCCAAAACCTCGGTGTCCTTCAGGCTGAAATCACCGGTATAACGCCCGTCCTTGAGCTGCTGGGAAAACGCTGCCACGGCCGCCGCAAATCGCAGGTCATCACTGGCTTTGCCGACCTGACCGTTGGCGATCGGCCGCTCGATCAAGCGACTGTTCCCACCCTCAGGCGACTGATAGCGCACGCGCAACATCGCCAATTCCCCAGTCTTTTCGGAAACAGCGGCCCCTGGATTGCCATACCGCAACGGCTCCAGCCAGCCCTTCTCACCCTTCGGCACGATTTCATACAACGCCGTCACCGTATGTCCTGCGCCGATTTCACCGGCATCGACCTTGTCGTTACTGAAATCCTCACGCTTCAACGCACGATTCTCATACCCCAACAGCCGATATTCGCTGACCTGTGCCGGGTTGAACTCCACTTGCAGCTTCACGTTTTTCGCCACGACCGCGAGGGTCGAACCGAGCTGATCGACCAGCACCTTGCGCGCCTCGCGCAGGTTGTCGATGTAGGCATAGTTGCCGTCGCCGGCATCGGCCAACTGTTCCATCAGGTGTTCATTGTAGTTATCCACACCAAAACCCAATGTGGTCAGGGAAACACCGGTCTTGCGCTTATCCACAGCCATTTGCTTGAGGCTGTCGAAGTCGCTGATGCCGACGTTGAAGTCACCGTCGGTGGCCAGCAGGATGCGGTTGATGCCCTTGGGAATAAACGCCTGCTGCGCCATTTGATAAGCCAGTTCGATGCCTGACGCCCCGGCGGTGGAGCCGCCAGCGGTCAATTGATCGATGGCTGTACGAATCTTCGCTTTGTCGCGTCCGGAAGTCGGCTCCAGCACCACACGCGAATCGCCGGCATAGACGACCAATGAAACCCGGTCCTGCTCGCGCAATTGATCGACCAGCAATTTCAGGGTGCTTTTGACCAGCGGCAAACCCTCGCGTCGGTCCATCGAGCCGGACACGTCCACCAGAAACACCAGGTTCGCCGGGGCCAGTTCCGCAACCGCGCGGTCCGAGGCCTTGATGCCGATGCGCAGCAATCGGGTATGCGGGTTCCACGGCGACGGCGCCAGCTCTGTGGTCACGCCGAAGGGTGAGCCATCGGTGGGCAATGCGTAATCGTAGGGGAAGTAATTGACCATTTCCTCCAGTCGCACCGCACCTTCCGGTGGCAGGCGCCCTTGATTGAGCAAGCGGCGGACGTTGGCGTAAGCACCGGTGTCGACGTCGGCGCTGAAGGTCGAGACGGGCGCTTCGGCCACGCTGTGAATCGGGTTATCCGCCAGCGCTTGATACTGCTCCCGTTGCTCATCCCGATATCCCTGCGGAGATGCTTCGCCCGCTGGCAGCGGCGCATAGCTTGCCGTCGGTGCCGGGTGAACACTGCGCTTGGCCATCGAGGTGTCCGCCATGACAGCCTCGCTGCGCACCAGTACTTCAACTGGCAGCGCACCTTGAGCCGGTGGAGGAGCCGAGGCGGAATCAGGTTTGGATGAAACGCCGCAACCGGCAATGGCCAGCAGCAACCCGGCGGCGAAACCCTGGGCGGCCGGGCGGAGGAAATGCAGAGGGAGGGACATGGGGGCTGACCTCAGGAGGAAATTGATCCATTCATCCTCTGAGACGGACAGCCCGACAGGTTCGGGTTAAACCGCAGTGAAAAGAATCTTCAGCGGTGATAACGCCGCACTACGCTGCTGTTTCTCAGCACATGGTCTTTGATCTTTTCCAATAGCTGTGCGCGGGTAAGGCCAGCGGGCAAGGCGTCCGGTGCCAGGTCCAGGGCATAAATCTGGATGATGTAGTGGTGCGCGCTATCGCCGACCGGAGGGCAAGGGCCGACATAGGTCGTGGTGCCTTTGACGTTCGTGCCACCGACGCCTTCGAGGCCGGATTTGGCGCCGACACCGGCCGGAATCTGGTGAGTGGTTGGTTTGATGCCGTAATGCACCCAATGATCGACACCCTGGCCTTTCGCGCCATCGGGGTCATGCATGACGATGGCGTAACTGAGGGTACCCGTCGGGCCGGCGTTCCAGTTCAAGGCCGGTGACTGGTTGTGCCCACCACAATTGGGCGCATCGCTGGCGGCAGCCGAGGTGAACAGTCGATCGTCGGTTACGCCAGGGATGTTCAGGGTAAAACGCTCCTGGGCCTGCGCCGGAAATTGCACGCAAAGGGCGACTGCAACGGCCGCCAGCCAAGGGTTCAGAGAGGTCAATCGGGTCATACCGGAGCACCTTGTGCGGGTGGGGCCGTCGTCGGCGTGCAAACTATAGCCGGACCGCTCATTCGGTGGCAGCGGGAATTGGCTGAACCTCCAGATAAGCGCCAAACTCTTAAGTGAAACGCTTGCCTGGAGAGTGATCATGGCACTGCACTGCGTCGCCCGTTTCGCCGATGTGTCCGAAAACCGGGGCCTTGAGGTCCAGATCGCAGACACGAAAATTGTCCTGCTGCGGGTGGGCGATCAGTTACGCGCCTTTCAGGGCGAATGCCCCCATGCCGGGGCGCCGCTGGCCGACGGCGCTCTGTGCCACGGACGTTTGATCTGCCCGTGGCACAAGGCTGCGTACCGGATCGAGGACGGTGCGCTGTGCGAACCGCCGGCCCTGGACAGCCTCAAGCGCTATCCGCTGGAAGTGCGCGATGACGAGGTCTGGGTCGACGATCAACCGATGTCCGACGCACACACCCCTCCGGCGGATGACGAGCGATCCTTTGTGATCATCGGCGCCGGTGCGGCAGGCACGGCGTGCGCGGCAGCGTTGCGCGAAAAGGGCTTCGGTGGCCGGGTGCTGTTGATCGACCGTGAAACCGAGGCCGGTTACGACCGCACGGTCTTGAGCAAATTCGTGATTGCCGGGGAAATGCCGCCGGAAGAAGTCCCGCCGCTGCGTGATGAACACTTTTACCAAGAGCAGCGCATTGAGCGAATAAACGCTGAAGTGACGAGCCTGGACGCCGCGAACAAGACGTTGCGCCTGGCTGATGGTCAATCGCTGAGTTACGACGCGGCCCTGCTCGCCACCGGCGGCACACCTAATCCACTGACGCTGCCTGGCGCCGATCTGCCGCAGGTGTTCGTGCTGCGTTCGAAGGATCAGGCGCAACGGATTCTGGGCTCGGCAAAACCAGGCCAACGAGCAGTGATCATTGGCGACAGTTTTATAGCCATGGAATCCGCGTCCTCCCTGCGTCAATACGGCCTGGACGTCACCGTTCTAGCCCGCCACACCGTGCCTTTTGCCAAACAGTTTGGCGAGGCCGTCGGCAAATCGATTCGTGCCCTGCACGAGGCCAACGGCGTGGTGTTTCATACGGATGGCAACGCAACGCACATCGAAGGAACCGCCAAGGTCGAAGCGGTGCGCCTGGATAACGGTCAACGTTTACCGGCGGATTTGGTACTGGTCGGCATTGGCGTCAGCCCGGCAACCGGCGCATTTACCGGCCTTCCCCTGGAAAAAGACCAGTCGCTGAAGGTCGACGGCGGGATGCGCGTGACCGATGGGCTTTGGGCCGCCGGCGATATCGCGACCTTCCCGCTCAACGGCCAGCCCCAACGGATCGAACATTGGCGTCTGGCACAGCAACAGGCGCGGATCGCGGCGATGAACATGCTCGGCGGCGACGAGCATTACCTCGACGTGCCTTATTTCTGGACCTGGCACTTCGGTAAAAACTACGACTACCTCGGCCACGCCGCGACCTGGGATGAGGTCGAGTTCAAAGGCGACCCTGACCATCCACCCTTTATCGGCCTGTTCGGCAAGGAGGGATTGGTGGTCGCCGCGGTGGCTTGCGATGAAGAACGTGCGATAGCGCTGCTCGCCGAACGGATGAAGCAGCCATTGCCGGTGGATGAGGCGTGGCGGCTGATTCGGGATCTGAATTAACGGGCTGTGGGAGTCCTTCGGCCTCCAGCGGGAGCAAGCTCCCTCGCCACAAGCCAGACAGCAAAACGCCCGGCGTCTGCGTTGCGCAGAGGCCGGGCGTCGGTCTGTAAACCCTGGTTTTACTCGACGGCGACATTACCGCCGAATTTGCTCATGACAAACCCGACAAACTCTTCGACGGTCATCTTCTGCCCGTTGAAATCCACCTGATTATTGGCGTAGTGCAGTTTGGCGACGATGTTGTTGTCTTCCAGTTTTGCCAACTGCGTGCCAACTGCCATGCTGCCAAACATGTCGGCGGTGGCGGTGGCCTGATCGGCGATGAGCTTGGCGTCGGTCTGACCGTCGATTTGCGACTGCACGCTCAGCAGGTCAACGAGCATTGGTTTGGACACTTTCACGTTGACGTCCAGCAGCGCGATCAGCTGTTGGGTCAGTTGGTCGGACGGCAGGTCCATGGATTGTGGTTTGGTCAGATCAAGCACCAGGTTGGCGCGGCTTTCGCCATTGGCGGTGTTGAACGACAGGTTCTCCAGGGCGACCTGCGGGCCGGCGGCCAGCAGTTTCTCCAGGCCGGTTTTGACCTGCGCCTCTTCGGCCGGGGTCAGGACCAGCTCTGGCGCCGGTTCACCCGCAGCCACGGCCTCAGCTGCGGCCCTCTCGTACGGTTGCAGTTTGGTCTGGTAAATCTGCATCAACGACATTGTTGCCGGGATGTCGAGGTTCTTCAGGCTCATGGCCATCTGCGCAGACCCGACAGCCTTGCCGTTCAGGGTCACCTCACCCACCTTGTAATCGGCACGCCCCGAAGCGCTGGTGCCGGATTCCTCGGTCTGGTTCTTCATTTCAAATTTCTTGAAACCCAAGACCGACTGCTTGGCGCCGAAGGTGGTCTTGCTGTCGGTCAGCTCGACGGTGTTCTCGCCGGTGTAGTAGCCGTAGGTACTTTTTGTCAGGTTGCTGGCCAGGGTCAGGCCGTTCAATTCGACCTTCACCGGCGTCTGATCTTCGGCGACCGTGCTTAGCGTCAGGCTGTCCATGTAGCCGTCGGCCTTGACCTTCTGCGCTTGAGCGCTGGCGGCGACATCGAGGTTCAGCCCGGAGAATTTCAGGCTGGACTTGTCGTCAAGCGCCACGTCCAGCGGCAGCAATTGAAGAGTGCCGTTGGTGGCATTGTCGTAACCGATGTTGACCACGCCCGTGAGTGGCGATTTGTCCTTGGCGGCGGCGAACCACTTCTCGGTGTTAGGCGTTCTTTCCAGTTCGTAGTGACTGGTGGCCAGGACCGGCAGCCACTTCAGCGACACCAGGCGCGAAAACGGCAGCGGGCCGTGTTCGATGTGATCGACGAACAGCAGCTCCACCGGTGCCTCACCGAACATCTCGCCTTCGCCCTTGAGGCGGTAGTGCGCGGTGCTGCTGAACACATGGCGTTCCAGCGACACCAATTCCAGCGACGCCGTGCCGTTGGAACCGACCAGCGCGGCTTGCAGCTCTTTGTTGGCGTTGGCGATCGAGGTGTTCAGCACCCCTTCGAGTTTGGTGCCGGTGTACCAGGCACCGCCGGCGCTGATTGCGCCGATGGCAACGACGATTCCAAGAAGCACGCCTGCTGATTTATTCATGAATGACCCGATCAATGTCCGTTGTTTGAAGTGTGGTCGTCTTCCCTGAACCCATGACGGGCTGTGGTCACGACTGCGTTAAAAGTGCGATGGAGATTAGCATCAGGCGCACCGGGCGGCCCAATGATTAAAGGTTAAAGAGTGTCTATGAGCACACAGGGGGGTTGAGAGTTTCGGCGGTCATTAGATCGCCTTCGCGAGCAAGCCCGCTCCCACAAGGATTTTGTGTCGATCACAAATCCAATGTGGGAGCCGGGCTTGCTCGCGAAGGCGTCAGTACAGGCAACATCAATTCAGGAATACTGAACCTCGATCTCATCAAGCTGATGATCAAAGCTCTTGAGCCGTGCAGTCCATGTATAGACCAGCACTTCGAAGTCGCGATTGATCACCGCCGTGCCGCTGGGGGATTCCGAGCGCGGGTCGCAGAAGTCCAGTTGATAACGTTCGCGGGCCATGGCGGTGGCGACATCGGAGAGTTCTCGGGCGTTATTGAGCCAGTGCCAGCCGTCCTCGGACACTTGCTTGTCCAGCGCCTGGCATTGTTTTTTCAGGGTTTCGAGGCTTTTTTCCAGCGGTGTGCCGGTGAGTTCGCCCATGACTTCCTGGAACGTACGCCCCGGTTGCCAGTAACTGCCCCAGAAATACCGATCGAACACCGTTTCGACACGGCGCAGCGCGACCTTGGTGTCCCAGATCAGCACCAGGGTCTTGCCTTGTTCGAGTTGCCTTTTTTTGATGCGCGCGCCCTGGACTGAAGCCCAGGCCACCACCACGATTGCCATCACGGCAATCAGTGCCGTGGCGCTGTCGAGGAACACCAGTGCCTTGTCGATCTGGTGGGCCAGCATGATGCCGTAGAAATAAGTGGCCGATAGCAACACCAATGCCGCTATAGCGCACCAGAAGCCGGGAGCATAAGGGTTTTTCATTATTGGAATCCCCATGACCAACGCGAGCCTTGATTGATGAGTTCGACGCGCGACCTCATCAACTCAAAGCATAGCAACGGCCTCAGGGTTTGCCGGAGTTCGTGCCTTGCGTTCGTCCGCTTTCCCAGCCACCACCCAATGCCAGGAACAAATCGATCTGGCTCATGGCAACCTGCGTGCTGGCGGAAGCCAGTTGCGCCCGCACGTCGGTATAGGTGCGGGTCGCTTGCAAGTCCGCCAGGAACGATGCGCGACCGGCCTGGAAGAAGCGGTGAGTCTGGTCTGCCGCCAGTTGTGCCGACTGCTCGGCGTCGGCCAGTGCGTCGCGCCGCTGCAGCAACGCGGAGTACTGGGCCAGGCCGGTCTGGGTCTCGCGGATGGCGTTGAGCACCACGCCATCGAAATGCGCCAGCGCGCCTTGGGTGGCGGCTTCGGCCTCACGGATTCGCGCCCGGGAGCCGTTGGACGGCACGGTCCACGTCAGCAACGGCCCGAAGCCCCAGCGATTGGTCGCCGGTTTGCCGAGGTTTTCCAGGATGCCGACGGTACCGACGGTCGCGCCGATGCTGATGTCCGGGTACAACTCGCCGGTGGCGATGCCGATGCCGGCGGTCGACGCAGCCAATCGACGCTCGGCCTGCCGCACATCGGGACGGCGTTTGAGCAAGGTGGCGCCGTCACCCACCGGCAACAATTGCGCAATCTTTGGCAGCTCCGCGCAGCGGTCGGTGCCGACCGGCAGTTGATCCACAGGTTTGGCCAACAGCATCGACAACCGGAACAACCCGGCCTGACGCGCCGCCTCGTAACGCGGCATGTCGGCGCGCAAGGATTTGAATTGGGTTTGCGAGCGGGTGACCTGGGTTTCATCTCCGCGCCCGGCGTCGCGAAGACGCTGGATCAGCGTGGTGCTTTGGGCCTGCAAGTCGAGGGAATGCTGGGCGATTTCCTGCTCTTCGTTGGCCGCGCAGACTTGGGTGTAGGCCCGGACCACATCGGCTACCAAAGTAATCCGCGCAGTATCGGCCGCTGCTTGAGTCGCATCGGCATTAGCCTTGGCCGCCTCGATGCCGCGCTGCAAAGTGCCGAACAAATCGAACTGATATGAGGTGGTAATGCCAATGTCGCCGACGTTGGCCACCGGCACTTTCTCCGGCAGCAGGAATGCTTCGCCGGACTCCTGCAAACGCTGGGCGCCCATCTTCACGCCGCCGCTCCAGCCACCGGCCGCTTGAGCTTCATCGACCTGCGCGCGGGCTCGGGAAAGGTTCGCCGCCGCCACGCGCAAATCAGTGTTGGAGGCCATGGCCTGCTCGACCAATCGATCGAGGTGCGGATCCTGATACAAGCGCCACCAATCGCTGGGCACCGGTGCCGAGACGACATTTTTGCCGTTCACCACCAAGTCGCCCTGCAAGTCTTCACGGTGGACGGCGGCCTCGTCCGGCAAGTGATAATCCGGCCCGACCACCTGGCAGGCCGACAGCAACAGGCCTAACCCGGCGGTAGCCAAACCCGAGGCCCTGCTCATTTCGCGGGCTCCTGCTGGTGGTCATCCATAATAGAAACCGTCGCCGTGCGACCGGCAATCATGCGGAAATCCGCCGGCACGTCATCGAATGCAATCCGCACCGGAATCCGCTGGGCCAGCCGCACCCAACTGAACGCCGGGTTGACGTTGGGCAGCAGATTGCTGCCGCTGCTGCGGTCGCGGTCTTCGATGCCGGCGACGATGCTTTCCACATGCCCGCGCAGGCGAGCGCGGTCGCCGATGACCCGAATATCGACGCTCTGGCCGACATGAATGCCGTCCAGTTTGGTTTCTTCAAAATAACCGTCGATGTGGAATGAATTGCTGTCCACCACCGACAACACCGGACGCCCGGCGGTAACGAATTCCTGATTGCGCGGTGCACGGTCGTTGACGTAGCCATCCACCGGGCTGCGGATGGTCGAGCGGTCGAGGTTGAGCTGGGCGCTGTCCACCGCCACTTGGGCCTCCATCAGCGCCACCTCGGCGCGGGCCACCCGGGACTGGCTCTCTTCCAGTTGCTCACCTGGCACCAGATTGCCGAGGCCGCGGTTACGCTTGGCTTCGCGTTGCGCCTGCGCCAGGGTTTCCTGACGGTCGGCGACCGCCGCCTTGGCCTGACGCAGGGCCAGTTTGAAACGGTCCTGATCAATGCTGAACAACACTTGACCACGTTTGACTAATTGGTTGTCACGCACGTCGACTCGCTGGATCAGCCCGGACACGTCCGGCGCAATCTGCACGATATCGGCACGAATGTGGCCGTCCCGGGTCCAGGGCGCGAACATGTAATACATCACCATGCGCCAGACCACGACAACGGCGAAGGTCACGATCAGCAGGGTCAGCACCACGCGACCGAGGGTCAAAAAAGGTTTTTTCATGTCATCAGGTATCGACTGAGTGAGTCCACGGCGCCGAGCAGCAAAGCGTAGAGAGCCACGTTAAACAATGCCCGGTGCCAGACCAGACGGTAAAAGTGCAGACGCGTCAGCAACCCGTGCACCAGCAGGAACAACACGTACGTAATGCCCATCAGCACCAGCAGTGTGGGCAGGAACACCCCGCTGATATCCAGGTCACCGATCATAAAGGCGCTCCATCAATGCCATGGGGAAGCGGTTCTTCGAGCTCGCCGGTGCCGACGAATTCCACCCCTGGCAGCAGCGACAGACGCAGGCCGCTCAGGGCGTGCAGCAAATGCAAACGGGCGTCTTCATCGCACTCCGTGTTGAGGGCACGACGGGTGCGATCAAGGGTCATCAGCAACGGACTCGGCGCCGGCAACCGTTCGCCAGCCTTGAGGCAGGCCTTGAAATACTCGCCAACCTCGGCCACCACCTGATGCAGCAGCACTTGCGGTACGCCGAGTACTCGCGGTGTATAGGCGAGTAAATCCAGCAGGTTCAGCGCCACGCGCACTTCTCGCAGGGCGATGCCCGTGTCCTGGCCGGTCATGGCCAGGCGCGGCAAATGCTGCATCAGGCGATCAAGCATTTGCACGCCTAGGTGCCGGTGATCGGCCAGCGACGCCGGTTCAGTGAGGCTGACAATGTCGTGCCAGCTGAAACGGGTCAGGCGCTTGGCCGCCAGTTCCGCACCGAACGGCCGGGCGATCAGGGTCCAGACGAAGGCGAACAACAAGCCCACGGGGCCGGCCAGGTTGGAGTTGGCGAAGCTGAGGAAATCCGCGTCGTAGGCGCCCTGAATGCTGATGAAGGACGAGGTGTTGACCAAGGTCAGCAGCATGCCCAGATAGAACTGCGGCTTGACCGTCAGGGTGCCGATGCAAATGAACGGCACGGCAAACGCCAGCACCAGCATCGGGAAGTCATGCAGGTTGGGCAGGACCAGAAACAGATAAAGACTGGCGAACAATACCGACATCGCCGTCCAGAAAAAGAACCGGTAGATCTGCGGCGCCGGGTCGTCCATCGACGCGAAAAAGCTGCACGCCACCGCCGCAAGAATCACCGCGGCGCCACCGTCGGTCCAGCCGAGCAGAATCCACAACACCGAAGCTACGATGATGGCGGTGACCGTGGACGCCGCCGAATAGAGCATTAGCCCACGGTCGAGAAACGGCGACAGCCGACCGAGCCGCCAGTGCCTATACACCGCGCGCCAGTTGTCCTGGCTTTCGCATTGGATGGCGTACTGCAGGCTGCGACAGTCCTGCCACACATCGATCCACTCGCCGAGGCGATACAGGGCGTTGGAGAACAGCAGCTGCTTGCGATCATCCAGCGCTTCGGCGGACGGTTGCAGGGCTTCGAGTTGGTCTTTCAGCGCTTGCCAGCGGGCGAGGTCGGCATCTTTGTGGCCGAGCCATTCAGTGGTTGCAGCCAGCAGCGGCGCGAACTTATCCACAAGCTCGGGCGTGCGCCGCTCAAGGGCATACAGCGCGTCATCGAGGGCATCAATCACTGGCAGCAGGTGAATCATGCGGCCGCGCAATTCCTTGGTGTTGCGCACCGTTTGCGGCCGCGCGCCTTCGTGGGGCAACTGACCGATCATCAATTCCAGCGTGTTGAAGGTCGCGACCATCGAGGAGCGCAGCGCGCTGACTTCGTCCGGCTGCACGTTGCGACTGAGGAAACGCAGGCTGTAGGTCGAGGCATCGGCAAACCATGTGTTCACCGAATCGTTGAACACCGGCGCCAGCCGCCGGGGCCAGAACATGGCGCCAACCACCGCCGCCACAGCGATGCCGAGGAAGATTTCTTCAGTCCGTGCTTCGGCCACGTCCCACACCCCCAACGGGTTATCCACCACCGGCAGAGCGATCAGCGGCAGGGTGTAACCGGCGAGCATCAAGGCGTAACTGTTGGCGGTGCGCAGGTGCAGCGACAGAAACAACAGAATCCCGGTCCACAGCGCGATGACCACCACCAGCACATAGGGGCTCTGGACAAACATCGGTACGAAAAAAACCGCGGCGGCGGCACCGAGAAGGGTGCCGACCGCGCGGTACAACGCCTTGGAACTGGTAGGGCCGACAAACGGACTGGAAACGATATAGACCGTGGCCATCGCCCAATACGGCCGGGGCATTTGCATGAGCATGGCGATGTACAACGCGATCATCGATGCCGCGAATGTCCGCACACCGTAGAACCAGTCCCGCGCCGGGGGCATGCCGTTAAAAAATCCGCTCAAGGGTTGATCACCGGCAGATGATTGGCCGATTCAAAAGCCCTCAGCACCCGCAACGCCGCTTCCAGATCACTCTGATCGATCCCTTCGAGCACTTCATGGCGCAAACGCACCAGCTCGATTTCGACGGCTTGCACCAACTCACGACCCGTCTCGGTCAGGCTCAGGCATTTGGCGCGCCGGTCATGGGCGTCTTCAGTACGGCAGACGTAACCGGCATGACACAGCTGATCCAGCAGGCGCACCAGGGACGGACTCTCCATCCCAGCCGCCTGCGCCACCGTTACCTGCCGCACACCCTCGCCCAAACGCCCGATCATCAACAACGGAACGGCGCAGGCTTCGGAGATTCCATAGTTGACCAGCGTGGTCTGGCAGATCTTCCGCCAATGCCTGGCGGCCACCACCATGGAGCTGCTGATGTTCATCTGGAGAGCGTCGAGGTTCTTCGGCACGAGGGGAAATACACACTGTTAGTTTGCTAACTATCAATATGGCATTTGAGGGGAAAGTTGGTCAAGTTTTGTAACAAATTGGCTGCCATCCGTCGTGAGGCGGCTGCCTGAATGAACGCCGGTACTGAAGACGTATATACTTCGTCAGTATTCGAATCGAGGATATGAAAATGTCTAAACAAGCTGTTTTCACGATGAAACTTGAACCAGAACTGCGAGAAGAGTTCATGGCCGAAGCTGAAGCTTCTCATCGCCCCGCATCGCAAATCGTCAGGGAAATGATGCGTCAGTTCGTTCAAACACAACGAGAGTCGCGCGAGTACGAAGCGTTCTTGCAACGCAAAGTCGACAGTGCACGTATTTCCATGCGAGCTGGTGAAGGCTTGACCAATGAGGAAGTTGAAGCACAATTCGCCGCCAGGCGTGCGCAGGTAACCAAGAAAGGATGAAAATAATCTGGACGCCCGCAGCCGCACAGGATCGTGCAGACATCTGGGATTACCTGCATTCCGTCAACCCGATAGCCGCCCTCGAAATGGACAACCGCTTCATTGATGCGATATCTCGTATTTCCCAGTTTCCTGAAAGCGGCCCTGTCGGAATCATTGCAGGTACTCGCGAGATGATCCCCCATCAAAGTTATCGCGTGGTTTATCAGTCAGGATCGGATGCAATCTGGATACTCGCGCTAGTCCATACATCCCGACAGTGGCCACCAGAAAGGTGATTTTTACACCCCCCGCCCCTTCCGCAACAGCACATCCAGCTGATCCACCACCTCCGCCCAATCGGCGTCATCCAGAATATCGTCACGAAGGAATTCCGCCTGGCTCTTGCTCCAGAAGAACGCATCCGCCAGGTGCAATTCGGGTTTGAGCGGTGAATGGGTGGCGATGAATTTATCGATGCTTTCGGCGTCATCAGGCAGGCCGAGTTGTTTGAACAGGTTGGGGAGGCTGTGAGTTGGGGATTCCATGGTGGGCTCCTTTGTAACCGCGTATTGGATAGGTGACCGCGGCGCGGCCATTCGCGAGCAAGCCCGCTCCCACAGTTGACCGCGTTTCCATGTGGGAGCGGCGGTGCGGCGATCCGACTTGCTCGCGAAGGCGTCATAACTGACGCCGCAAAAACTACTGACTTAACTCGCACACTTCAGCATTCGGCACCATTTTCAGGAATTCCGGCACGCTCATGTGCACCAGGTTGTTGTGGTTACCAGCCTCCAGGTAGATGTCTTTTTGCCGGGTCAGCAGTGGGTCGATGACCATGTCCAGGCCATAGGATTCGCCCAACGCAGGCACCGCGCCGCGTTCGCAATCCTGGAACAGATGCGCCAGGGTGCTTTCCCGGGTGATCTGCCATTCGCCACTGCCGCGTACTTTGCTCAGGTCCAGGTGACGACTCGCCGGCAGCACAGCCATCAGAAAATGACCGTGGTGGTCGTCGAGGATCACCGATTTGGCCACCCGTTCAGCAGGAATGCCCGCGACCCGCGCCGTTTCAAGGCTGCTGGCCGAGTGCGGATGGGTGACGATGTCAAATTCGCAGTGAGCCTTATTGAGGCTGTCCTGCACAGTTCTTGCCATACGCATGATGCACCTCGGAGTCCGCAACAATGTTTCGCGGACAATGGTTAAACCTTTTCTCTCCACTAAAAGTCTAGGCCCGCTGGCGCAATCGCGCGGGAAATCTGCCCGCCGGAATAACGTCAACAACTGATCAAAATTCGTACAATTCAGAGCTCAGCTAGACTGTATAAAGAACCATCAATGACTCTCCCGGAGGGTCACGTGAACACTCGTTGTTGTGCAGTTGCGCTGCTGTTGGCCTTGAGCGGATCGGTATTCGCGGCGGACACCGTCGTCCTGCTGGTGCCCAACCCCATCGGGATCTGGCTGATCACGTTCGGCATCGCGTTTCTGATCGCCGAGGCGGCCTTGCCCAATTACGGCGTGATCGGTCTGGGCGGCATTGTGATGTTCGTGATCGGTGCGGTGATTCTGACCAACACCGAGGTGCCGGTTCCGTTGATGATCGGCCTGGGCCTGATCAGTGCCCTGTTGCTGATTTTCCTGCTGATCCACGCTCTGAAAACCCGACCGCGCGAAAACGTCAGTGGCGATGCAGGACTGGTGGGCAGCGTGACCCAGGTGATGTCGCTGACCGGCAATGCCTACAACGGTTGGGTGCACCTGCAAGGAGAAAAGTGGCAAGTGCTCAGCGCCACGCCGCTGCAACCCGGGCAAAGGGTCCGGGTGGTGGCACGCAAGGGATTATTGCTGGAAGTGGCCGCGGCTGACGCGGCGCCGGGTGGAGAATAACCATGGGCTTGCAACTGGGTTTTGCCGCGCTGCTGTTACTGGTGATTGCACTGGCGGGGTCGACCTTCCGCATCCTGCGCGAATACGAGCGCGGGGTGGTGTTCCAGCTCGGGCGCTTCTGGCAGGTCAAAGGCCCAGGCCTGATCCTGCTGATTCCGGTGGTGCAGCAAATGGTTCGCGTCGACTTGCGCACCGTGGTCCTCGACGTGCCGCCGCAAGATGTGATCACCCGCGACAACGTCTCGGTCAAGGTCAACGCGGTGCTGTATTTCCGTGTCCTCGATCCGCAGAAAGCGATTATTCAGGTTGAAGACTTTCTCATGGCCACCAGCCAATTGGCTCAGACCACGTTGCGGGCGGTGCTCGGTAAACATGAACTGGATGAACTGCTGGCCGAGCGTGAGCGGTTGAACATCGACATCCAGCAAGTGCTCGACGCCCAGACCGATGCCTGGGGGATCAAGGTCGCCAACGTCGAGATCAAACACGTGGACCTCAACGAATCGATGATCCGTGCCATCGCCAAACAGGCCGAAGCCGAACGGGAGCGCCGGGCCAAGGTAATCCACGCTGAAGGCGAATTGCAGGCCTCGGAAAAACTCATGCAGGCCGCCGAAATGCTCGGGCGCCAGCCTGGGGCCATGCAGCTGCGGTATATGCAGACATTGAGTTCGATTGCCGGGGACAAGAGTTCGACGATTGTCTTTCCGCTGCCGATCGAGTTGCTCAAGGGGATGGCGGATTTGTCGTCCAAGCCCTGACCTTCTGCGCAGACACCAACGTCCGGTAACCGCGTCGGAGATTTCCTTCAAGTTGTAGCGGTGTTCGTGAACTTGTTCCGGTCCGAAGCCAGGTCTAGTCTGGCTTTGTCACTGAATAAACGGTGACACGGACGTGCAAGTCCGACGAAACTGTTTAGGGCGCAATTGCCATGGCTCATTGCTTTATGGCGGCTGCGCGCAGGAGATCTTCGGATCTGCTGGGTGTCCTAAACAGTCCCGGTCTTGCACACCTGCGCACGGCCGCCACCCAATTCGCGTGCAAACGAACGGCGGCGGTTCCTACTTACTGTTTAGGGAATTTTATATGTTCGAGGTATCTCCAAATCCGCCAGACAACTCTGGCACCCCGTCCGAAGATTCTCTCGAAGACGAAAAACTCAAAGAAGCCGCAGACCGCGCCTTCGCCCACTACTTCCCCCCGACCACCGAAAAGCCGCCCAGGCACCGCAAAGGCAACCTCTTCACCGTCGCCCCCGAGGTCAACACCGAAACCCTTCTGGCCAACGCCTCCGAAGACCTGCTGTCCATCAGCGCCATCGCTGCCAATCTGGCAGACGATGTGGACGGGACGCGGCGCTCGGTAGCCCTGGCGCTCAGCCGCATGGCCGATGGCGTGCAGTTGCTTGTAGAGCGAGCGATGGATCATTGGGAGGAGTCGGAGATCATGCAGGCTCGGGTCAAGGTTTAGGCGGGTAGGTTTGTGATGAATTGACCGCCGCCTTCGCGAGCAAGCCCGCTCCCACAGGGGAATGCATTCCAACTGTGGGAGCGGGCTTGCTCGCGAAAGCGCCAGTGCCGTCGATACATGACTCAGCAACTAGCGCGTCATAAGGCGCTCGCGCCCAACGCTCCACCCGTTCACGCAACAGCACCGAGGCTTCGCGGCGCTTGTCATCGCTGTCCCCGACAAACTCTTCTGAAGGCTGTTTGGCATGCTGCCCCACCGCCGCAAACACTTGCTCACGCTGCACGTCATCCAATCCAAAAAAATCAGCCAACCGCCCGGCCATAGCCCCGGGCAATTCACTGTAATTCACCGCCAACCCGCCAAACTCCCGGCATTGCGCCAACCCTGCTTGCAGCAACCGCCCCAACCGCCGTGCGATGAAGTCCTCTCGACCTGCAAACGGCAAGTCATCATCCATCACACTCGCGCCGATCATCCCCGGCACCATGTGCATGCCCGGACGGCGCAGATGTGAAACCGCGATTTCCAGTGGATCGCGATAAAGAAACAGCCACGGCGTGTCAGGAAAACACTCACGCAGCAACGGCAATTCACCGATGTTCCAGGCATCGAGCTTGATCACCAAACGTTGTTCTGAACCGAGCCGACGCTGGCCATACGCGGACAACAACCCTTCGATGGCGACACGTCGTTCGGCCGGCGGCAAACCACTGCGCAGCAAGGCGTCCAACGGTGGTGGTTCGCTGACAACGATGTGGCTGTCGAGTCGGGCGAGCATTTGACTGATCAAGGTCGAGCCGCAACGCGAAGCGTGGAAGATAAACGCGCTCGGCGCCAAACCGGGGCTGGTCGTCTGCCAGTCGCCGAGGGCAGACAGCGGTGTTTGCCGGCGAAACACCTGATTGAACGGCAATCTCAGCGCGTCTTCTACGGCATCACGAAAAAACGGCTGATGCAACGGCGTGTCACCGAACCAGCACCAATCGACCTGCCACTCGCCGGCCTGCTGCCAGACCCGAATCGGCAACCAACCTTCCAGATTCAGGCGCTCCATTGTTCATTCCATTGGCGTCGGCCGTTACGCATCGCCGCACGCAGTTCTTCGCGGGAGAACATCAAACCTCGCTCAACCGCCAGTTCCAGTGTGCGGGTGATAAAAACCTCGGTGTCCGGCAAGCCCTGCAACGTCTTCGAAAGCTGCGAATCGCTGGCCACCAAACGCTGAAACTGCAGCAAAGCCCCATCACCGACATCTGACGAAGGCGTGGTCGGTAAACCCTCGACAATCGCCTGCTCCAGCCAGGGACCGGGACGGCAATCGAGGACCAGATGAATCCGTGTGCGGGTGTCGCGATTGTCCACGCGATGGGGCCGCGACAGGTCGAGAAACCAGCATTCACCGACAGCCATCGGCATGCGCTGGCCGTCCAGCAGAAAGTCCACTTGAGGTGGGCTGAGCAGCGGAATGTGCAGACGTAAATCGGCGTCCGGCTCGCCCAGATCATAGTCGCGATGTTCATGAATTTGCCCGCCCGGACCGAGCCGCAACAAGCGCGCGCTGATGATCTCCAGCGGCAGATCACGCAATCCTTGCTGCCATCGGAGATCGCGCAACCACGGCGCGCGTAGCAGCGGTTCGCCGCGACCCGGCGCCAGTTCGGACAACGCATCCGCCGCAGAAATCAGCGCCACACCACTCCAGTCGCCGGTGTAGTAAGCACTGTTGAAATGACCGTGCCACTCGTCCTCGCCAATCGCCATCAGTGCCTGCAACAGCAACGGCAGATCCACCGTCACCGGCAAGCGGGAGAACGCCGCTCGGCTCATCGTTTCGGCAACACCGCGCACTCGCCGAGCCAGGTCAGCAAGTGATCGAGACAGGCCTCAACCGATTGCACCCCGGTATCGAGCACCAAGGAGGCAGACGGCGGCGGTTCATACGGCGCAGACACACCTGTAAATCCTGGCAAATCACCGCGTCGTGCACGGGCGTAATGACCTTTCGGGTCGCGCTGCTCGCAGACGGCCAGGGAGGCGCTGCACCAGACTTCCCGGTAATCCTCGCCCAGTCGCCGGGCAAACACCTCACGCAACTCCATCAGCGGCGCGATCATCGCGAGGATGACAATCTGCCCGTTCTCCACCAGCAGCGCAGCAACTTCGCTGGCGCGACGGATGTTCTCCAGACGATCACTGTCGGCAAAACCGAGATCGCGATTGAGCCCGACCCGCAGCCCGTCGCCATCGAGCACGATGTTCTGCACGCCGTGCTCGAACAGCTCGGCATGCAGCGCCTGGGCCAGAGTCGATTTGCCCGCCGCCGGCAAACCGGTCAGCAAAATCGCCGTGCCGCGATGGCCGTTGCGCACCTCTCGTTGTGCGCGGCTGATGCTCGCTGCCGGTGCCAGCAGGTTATTGGACCGGGGCATGGGCCACCGGCATCGTGATGTTCCCGGCCGCCCACGCCGCTTCGCGGTTGGCCAGCGCGGTGGCAATGGATTGCACTTCGGTGGATTGCACCTGATCCGGCAGCGGATCGAGCCCCGCACTGGCGAAGATCTGGCCGTAGGCGTTACGCAGATCGGCGTACGACAGGTCGCGACGTAAATCGGCCTGCAAGGTGTTCAGTTCGCCCTGGATCAAGTCCAGTTCACCCAGACTGGCCGCCTGATAACGGTTGCGCAGCTGGCCAACGATCTGTCCGTCGATGTCCGACAGTTGCTGGTTGGTCTTGAACTGCCGCATCGCCTCGCGGTAGTTGGCGTTGGCCACATAAAGCTGCGCCAGCACCGCGATCGACATGGCCTGGCGGCGCGCTGCGGCGACTTCTTCACCGGCCTTGGCGACGTTGATCGCCGCCGGTGCGGAGATCACGTTGAACAGGTTCCACGTCACTTTCACACCGTAGTCGGCCCAGCCCTGCTCCACCAGGAACGAGTTGCTGTCGTAATGCCCGCCGGCCGAGAACTCCAGCCCCGGCAGCAGCCGCAACATGGCTTTGCGGGTTTCGGCCGCGCTGATGCGGCTTTGGTAATCCTGTTCGCGCAGCTCGGGACGACTGGTCAGGGCTTCCTGTTCCAGGCTGGCGAGGTCAACTTTCAATTCCGGAATGACATAGTCGTCCTGGGTCGCCAGGGTCAGATCGGTGCCCATCGGCAGATTGATCAGGGTCGCCAGTTCGGTTTTCGCCAGCGACAGCGCGCGTCGCTGTTCTTCCAGTTGGCGCGTGGCTTCGATCAGCGAGCGTTGATAACCCAGTGCCTGAATCGGATCGCCGATTCGCTGCTGGCTCATGCTCTGGCTGTTGCCACGCGCGGTGTCGACCCGGGCCATGAGGCTGTCGATCTGCTTGAGCAAACGCTCGGCGGCCATGGCCCGCCAATAGGCCGAGCGCACGTCCTGAACGATGGTGTTGATCACCTTGCGCCGACGCTCCTGAACGATCAGTCGCTGGTCGCCCTGTTGCTTGGCGCTGATGTAGCTGACGCCAAAATCGAGCACGTTCCAGACCATGGTCAGGTCGGCGACTTCACGGTCACGGTCCTGTGAGGTCGATGGCTCCAACGACTGGGTTCCGGTCCGTACGCTCTGGCTGCTGGAGGCGTTGACGTTGTTGCGGCCGACGTACCCGGCGTCCAGCGCCATGCGCGGCAACATGTCGAAACTGGCGAGGTCGAGTTGGCGCTTGGCCAGGGCCTCTTCCATGATTTTGAGTCGGCCTTCAAGGTTGTACTTCACCGCGCGGGCCATGGCTTGATGCAGGGTCAGCGGCCCGCTGAGGGGCTCCTGATCCTTGTACATGTTTTGCAGGTCGCTCCTGGCGCGCTGCTCGCTGACACTGCGTTCGATCGGTTTACTGGTGACTGCACATCCGCTGATCGCAAGCGCCAGCAGGCTGGCGCCGAACAACTTCTGACTTTTCTTCATCCTTGACTGCCCCTGGGTGATGCACAGATTTAAGTATTATTTTCAGGCCTGCATTTCGCTGATGCCGACCTGTCGTAAAGCCGCGGCCAGGCTGTCGACCTGCCGTTGCTCGGTGTCCTTGAGCTGTTGCAATTGCTGGACGAGACTCGGCGCGCCAAACACCCCGCGCAGCCCCTGTGAAACATCCCCGGCCTTGATCGAATGACTGCCGAATGAACTCAGCGAGTCTCGTTCGCTGCCGGCGTCCTGATTGAACAGGCTCGACAACGTGCTGGTGCTGAACACCCCGCCATCGCCACCGCCAAAGCCGAGGAAGCCGTTGCCCGAACCATCGCCACCGTTGTCACTGCTGCTGAACACCTGGGCGATGAAGCTGGGCGCCAGCGCGCCGTTGTTCATAAAGATGTCGCCCAGCGGCCGGATGCCATTGCCGATCACGCGGCTTTCGAACAACGGGGTAAAGGTCAGCGGTGAGCCGAGATCGCCGGTCGGGGGAGTGAAAATGATCGGTTGCAGTGGCACGTTGGGCTGATCGGATACGGTCACCGGTGGTGGGATCCGGGCCAGCGGGTCAGGCGTCACGACCACGGCAGGCGCCAGTACGGTGTCGATCACGTAATTATTGGAGACCGCCACGCCGGTACCGGCATTGCCCGAAAGGTCGCTGACGTTGCTGGTGTCCAGCGCGATGAAGTTGCTCGGATCGGTGATGCTCGCGGTCGGCGTGAAGGTCGCCGTCCAGGTCTTGCCGCCATCGCTGCTGGTCAGGTTGGTCAGCTCGCCGTTGGTGACGCTGAGGTCCGACAGGTCGAAATCGCTCACCACTTCGCTAAACGTGAAGGTCACGAGCGTGGTCTGCCCGATGCTCAGGTTCGGGTTGGCAACGACGATTGTGGCGGTCGGCCGGGTCGCATCGAGCGCGTAGTTGTTGGAGATCGCGATGGATGAGCCGAGGTTGCCCGCCGCATCAGCCACGTTGCCGGTGTCGAGCAGGATCAGGTTGGTGGTGTCGTTGATGTTGGCGGTCGGGGTCAGCGTGGCGGTCCAGGTCTTGCCGCCATCGCTGCTGAGCAGGTTGGACAAGGTGCCATTGGCGACGCTGAGGTCCGACAGGTCGAAACCTGAAACCGCCTCGGTGAAGGTGATGGTGACCGTGGTCGTCTCGCCGATGCCCAAGCGGTTATCCGCCACCACGATGGTCGCCGTCGGCCGCGCCGTGTCGATGGCGTAGTTGTTGGAGTCAGTCACGCCCACGCCGCTGTTGCCTGAGGCGTTGGTTACACCGCTGTTGTCGAGGCTGATCAGGTTGGTGGTGTCCGTCACGTTGACGGTTGGCGTAAACGTCGCGGTCCATGTGATGCCGCCGTCACTGCTACTGACGTTGCTCAAGGTGCCGTTGGCAATGGTCAGGTCCGCGTTGGTGAAACCGCTGACCGCTTCGCTGAAGGTGATGGTCACCCCTGAGGTTTCACCGGCCTTGAGGGCGTTGTCGGCCACCACGATGGTTGCGGTCGGCACCTGGGTCTCCACCACATAGTTGGCGGAGTTGGTTGTGCCCGCCCCGGTATTGCCGGCCACGTCCGAGACGCCGCTGTTGTTCAGGGTGATGAGATTGGTGGCGTCGGTCACGCCGATGGTCGGCGTGAACGTCCCGGTCCAGGTGATACCGCCGTCGCTGCTGCTGACATTGCTCAACGTACCGTTGGCGACGCTCAAATCGCTGTTGTCAAAACCGCTCACCGCCTCGCTGAAGGTGATGGTCACCAGCGCGGTTTCGCCCGGTTTCAGGGTTGTATCGCTCAGCACAATGGTCGCGGTCGGGCGTTGGCTATCGATGGCGTAATTGTTGGAATCCGTCGTGCCGCTGCCGGTGTTGCCAGCCCCATCGATCACTCCGGTGTTGTCCAGGGTAATCAGGTTGGTCGAATCGGTGACGCTCACCGTTGGCGTCAGGGTTGCGGTCCAGGTGATGTTATCGCTGGTGCTCAGATTGCTCAGGGTACCGTTGCTCACCGTCAGGTCGGCTGTAGTAAAACCGGTCACCGCCTCGGAGAACGTGATGGTCACCACCGATGTTTGACCCACCGCTAGCGCCGCGTCCGCGACCACGATGGTGGCCGTCGGACGCACGGTGTCGATGGCGTAGTTGTTGGAATCGGTGGTGCCGCTACCGGCGTTGCCCGAGCCGTTTTGTACACCGCTGTTGTCCAGGGTGATCAGGTTGCTGGTGTCGGTGATGGCGTTGGTCGGCGTGAACGTCGCCGTCCAGGTGATGCCACCGTCGCCGCTGGTCACGGAGCTCAAGGTGCCATTGGCGATGGTCAGGTCGGCATTGGAGAAACCGCTGACGGCTTCGCTGAAGGTGATGGTCACCAGCGACGTTTCACCGATTTTCAATGCATTGTCGGCCACCACGATGGTGGCCGTCGGCAGCACCGTATCGATGGTGTAGTTACCAGAGTTAGTCGTGCCGCTGCCGGTGTTGCCGGCCACATCGGTCACTCCGGTATTGGCCAGGGTAATGACGTTGCTGGAGTCATTCACGCCGACGGTTGGCGTGAAGGTCGCCGTCCAGGTGATGCCGCCGTCGCTGCTGCTCACCGAGGTCAAGGTGCCGTTGGCGATGCTCAGATCGGCGTTGGTGAAACCGCTCACTGCTTCGGAGAAGGTAATGGTCACCAGCGAGGTTTCGCCGGCACTCAGGGTCGGGTCTGCCAGGACAATCGTGGCGGTCGGGCGCACGGTGTCGATCGCGTAGTTGTTGGAATCGGTGGTGCCACTGCCGGCGTTGCCTGACAGGTCGGCCACGCCCGTGTTGTCCAGGGTGATCAGGTTGGTCGTGTCGTTGATGCTGGCGCTCGGGGTAAAGGTCGCCGTCCAGGTAATGCCGCCGTCGCCGCTGCTCACCGCCGTCAATGTGCCGTTGGCGATGGTCAAATCCGCGTTGGTGAAACCGCTGACCGCTTCACTGAAAGTGATAGTTACCAGCGAGGTTTCGCCGATTCTCAGTGCTGTGTCTGCGACCACGACCGTGGCCGTCGGGCGCACGGTGTCGATGGCGTAGTTGTTGGAATCGGTAGTGCCGCTGCCGGCGTTGCCCGAGGCGTTTTGCACGCCGCTATTGTCCAGGGTGATCAGGTTGGTCGCGTCGGTAATGCTGGCCGTCGGCGTGAACGTCGCTGTCCAGGTAATGCCGCCATCGCTGCTGCTCACCGCCGTCAATGTGCCGTTGGCGATGGTCAGGTCGGCATTGGTGAAACCGCTGACGGCTTCGCTGAAGGTGATGGTCACCAGCGACGTTTCACCGATTTTCAATGCATTGTCAGCCATCACGATGGTGGCCGTCGGCAGCACGGTATCGACGGTGTAGTTGCCAGAGTTAGTCGTGCCGCTGCCGGTGTTGCCGGCCACATCGGTCACACCGGTATTGTTGAGGGTGATGACGTTGCTCGAGTCACTCACGCCGACCGTTGGCGTGAAGGTCGCGGTCCAGGTAATACCGCCGTCGCTGCTGCTCACCGCCGTCAACGTGCCGTTGGCGATGGACAGGTCGGCATTGGTGAAACCGGCCACCGCTTCGCTGAAGGTAATGGTGACCAGCGAGGTTTCCCCGGCACTCAGGGTCGGGTCGGCCAGAACGATGGTCGCCGTAGGGCGCACGGTGTCGATGGCGTAGTTGTTCGAATCGGTGGTGCCGCTGCCAGCGTTGCCCGACAGGTCGCTGACCCCGGTGTTGTCCAGGGTGATCAGGTTGGTCGTGTCGTTGATGCTGGCGCTCGGGGTAAACGTCGCCGTCCAGGTAATGCCGCCGTCGCCGCTGCTCACGGCCGTCAATGTGCCGTTGGCGATCGTCAAATCTGCGTTGGTGAAACCACTCACCGCTTCACTGAAAGTGATCGTCACCAGCGAGGTTTCGCCGATTCTCAGCGCCGTGTCCGCGACCACGATGGTGGCCGTCGGGCGCACGGTGTCGATGGCGTAGTTGTTGGAATCGGTGGTGCCGCTGCCCACGTTGCCGGTGGCGGCAGCCTGTACGCCGGTGTTGTCCAATGTGATCAGGTTGGTCGTATCGGTGATGCTGGCAGTCGGGGTGAAAGTGGCGGTCCAGGTGATGCCGCCGTCGCTGCTGCTCACCGCGGTCAACGTGCCGTTGGCAATCGTCAGGTCTGCGTTGGTGAAACCGCTGACGGCCTGGTTGAAGGTGATGGTCACCAGTGACGTTTCACCGATTTTCAGGGCGTTGTCGGCCACCACGATCGTCGCGGTCGGTGGGGCAGTGTCGATGGCATAGTTGCCCGAAGAACTGATCCCGCTGCCGGTATTGCCCGCCAGATCCGCCACGCCGGTGTTGGCCAGGCTGATGACGTTGGTCGCGCTGATGATGCCTGCTGTCGGGGTAAACGTTGCGGTCCAGGTGATGCCGCCGTCACTGCTGCTCACCGCGGTCAACGTGCCGTTGGCGATGCTCAGGTCAGCGTTGGTGAAACCGGTCACTGCTTCGGAGAAGGTGATGGTCACCAGCGAGGTTTCGCCTGCTGTCAGTGTGGGATCGGCCAGCACAATCGTGGCGGTCGGACGCACGGTGTCGATGGCGTAGTTGTTCGAATCGGTGGTGCCGCTGCCAGCGTTGCCCGACAGGTCGCTGACCCCTGTGTTGTCCAGAGTGATCAGGTTGGTCGTGTCGTTGATGCTCGCGGAGGGCGTGAAGGTGGCCGTCCAGGTAATGCCGCCGTCACCGCTGCTCACCGCCGTCAATGTGCCGTTGGTAATGGTCAGGTCCGCGTTAGTGAAACCGCTCACCGCTTCGGAGAAAGTGATCGTCACCAACGAGGTTTCGCCGATTCTCAGCGCCGTGTCTGCAACCACAATGGTGGCCGTCGGCCGCACGGTGTCGATGGCGTAGTTGTTGGAGTCGGTGGTGCCGCTGCCGGCATTGCCTGCCAGATCGCTGACCCCGGTGTTGTCCAGGGTGATCAGGTTGGTCGTGTCGTTGAGGCTGGCGGTCGGGGTGAAGGTTGCCGTCCAGGTGATGCCGCCGTCACCGCTGCTCACGGCGGTCAAGGTGCCGTTGGTGATGGTCAGGTCGGCGTTGGTAAAACCACTCACCGCCTCGGAGAAGGTGATTGTCACCAGAGAGGTTTCGCCGATTCTCAACGACGTGTCCGCGACCACGATGGTGGCCGTCGGGCGCACGGTGTCGATGGCGTAGTTGTTGGAGTCGGTGGTGCCGCTGCCGGCGTTGCCCGCCAGGTCGCTGACCCCGGTGTTGTTCAGGGTGATCAGGTTGGTCGAGTCGTTGATGCTCGCGTTCGGGGTGAACGTAGCGGTCCAGGTGATGCCGCCGTCACTGCTGCTCACCGAGGTCAACGTGCCGTTGGCGATGGTCAGGTCGGCGTTGGTGAAACCGCTCACCGCCTCGGAGAAGGTAATGGTCACCAGAGACGTTTCGCCAATTCTCAGCGCCGTGTCCGTCACCACAATGGTCGCCGTTGGCCGCACGGTATCGATGGCGTAGTTGTTCGAATCGGTGGTGCCGCTGCCGGCGTTGCCCGCCACGTCGCTGACCCCGGTGTTGTCCAGGGTGATCAGGTTGGTCGCGTCAGTGATGCTGGCGGTCGGGGTGAAGGTCCCCGTCCAGGTGATGCCGCCGTCGCTGCTGCTCACCGCGGTCAAAGTGCCGTTGGCAATCGTCAGGTCCGCGTTGGTGAGACCGGTGACGGCCCCGTCGAACGTGATGGTCACCAGCGACGTTTCGCCAATTTTGAGGGCCGTATCGGTAAACACGATGCTGGCGGTCGGGCGTACGGTGTCGACGATGTAGTTATTGGAATTGGTGGTACCGACACCGGCAGTGCCCAGACCGTTGATCACCCCAGTGTTGTCCAAGGTAATGACATTGGTCGTATCGGAAAGACTGGCGGTCGGCGTGAACGTTGCCGTCCAGGTGATACCGCCATCGCCGCTGCTCACCGCAGTCAACGTGCCGTTGGCGATGGTCAGGTCTGCATTGGTGAGACCGGTCACGGCCTCAGAGAACGTGATCGTCACCAAGGACGTTTCGCCGATGCCCAGTGTGGTGTCAGCGACCACAATGGTCGCGGTTGGCGGCGGCGAATACGCGGTGTTGAGTACACCACCGTCGTTATAAATTGTCGCGACGGAGGTTGGCGAGGTGCCGGTTGTCCCGCCGCCCAATGCCGCACCACCTGCACCACTGCCCGCGGCATTACCGGCCAGGGCTGCGAAGTTGGCGGCCGTGATCAGCAGTGTGCCTTTATTCCAGATCGCGCCGACGCCCCGGCCGCCGATGCCGCCATTGGTGGCATTGCTGCCATAGCCACCGCCACCGCCGCCGCCGCCACCCGCGCCGATGTTGTTGGTAATGGATGACGTGCCGACGATGGTCATGGTGCCGCTGCTGGCGTTATAGATCCCGCCTACCGCGTTGCCGCCAGCGCCACCGACCTTGTCCCAACCGGCCCCGCCACCACCGCCGCCAATGGAAATCGTGCCATTGGTGGCCGTCGAACCGTTACCGCCATTGCTGTAATAGGAAACGCCTACGCCGCCAGCGCCGCCAGTGGTGGTACCGCCGCGACCGCCCATGTGGGTCGCGTCATAACCGCCGCCGTAACCACCGACGCCACCGCTGCCCGCCTGGCCACCCAACGTGCCGGTGCCCGGCCCTGCCGAACCGCCATGCCCGCCGCCCTGGCCGCCCAAACCGCCGCCACCACCACCGCCACCGCCGTAAAAAGGGCTAGTGACACCACCGCCGCCACCGCCACCGGAAGCGGCATTGGAGGTCACGGTAACGTTGTTCAGGGTCAGAATCCCTGCGTTGAAAATCCCCCCGGCCATCGCCCCCGAGGCACCGTAGCCACCGTTGCCGCCCGTGCCCGACACCAGGCCCCGGGTGATCACCAGGCCATCAAGGGTCACGATTTTGCCAGCCGCTACTTCAATCACTCGGGTCCTGTACTGACCATCGAGAATCACGTCAGCCGCGCCGTCGTTGTTCAAGTCGCCATCAACGGTGATGTTCTTGTTGATCAGCAGTTCGGACGTCAGCTGCACCGTCATGCTGGCGTTGAAGGTGACGATATCGCCGTTCTGCGCCGAGGCGATGGCGGCACGCAATGAGCCGACGCCCGTGTTGGCATTGTTGGTGGCCGTCCAGGTGGCCAAGCCCCACTGATAGTCGCTCATGGCCGTGGTCGAGAGGACGTTGGCGCTTTCGATGTTGCCGGTGGCAATTTCCAGATTCCAGTCGCCACCGACCCCGGTGCGGTTGCTGGAAGCGGCCACATCGCGGCCAGTCAACTGCGCCAGCGAGTCGACAAAACTCAAGCCGCGCTCACCTTCGGCGGTGTAGCAGCCGTAGATCAGAATGTCGCCGCCGACGTTCATGTCCTTGCCGATTTCCGCCAGCACGGCGCTGCGGGCCGCGACGTTGTCGGCGGACAGATAACTATCGCCCAGCCACAGATCGCCCGCGTTGCCATGAGCAATAATCTGCACCGAACTGATGCCCTGATGCGTGTCCAGATAGGCGGCAATCTGCTGCAAGCCGTCCTTGGTCGCATCCAGCTGAACCACTTGGGTGCCAGGCGCCACGCCCTTGAGCAGGCTATCGGAATCCTTGACTCTGGAATCGACGAACACCACGCTCTGGCCCGGCACTGCAACTGGTACTGGCGCGGGAGTGGCGTCGGCCTGGCCGTGGGTGTCCTTGCTCGCGACCGGCTGATCGGCCGTTGACGCTTTTGCCGCGTCGGCAGTGGGATGGCTGTCAGGCTGAGCGGCATCGGCTACCGTGGCCGCCACCGCGCCGTCGAACAGCATTCGCGGCTCCAGGGACATGATCATTGGCGAGGCCGACGCTCTTGCGCCGTTGATAACCCGCGACTTGCCGTTGCTCCACCACATGCTGCTCACCCGGACTCGAACTTGCTTGACGCGTCAATGAAAACGCCGCAATCAACTGATCGCGGCGTCGGCCTTCATACGAATGACATTGGCGGCGCTGGCTGAGCCATCGAGCCAAAAGGACAATTCTGCGTACTGCTTGAACAAATCCGGCGGCAGGATCGTGCGCCGCGATTGCAGCTCGACCTTGGGTTTGACTTTATGCAGGCCGGAGACACCAAGGGCTTGATCGAACTCCGGCGCGTCGTAGGCGAGGTTGTTGAAGTCATGCTCGAACCACGGCTCGCCAATGAAGTCGTAGACCAGCCGCATGACCCGATCAGGTGCCTGGGTCAGCAAGTCGTAATCGACAATCAGCAACGAGTCGGCGTGTTCGCCGTAATAGGCTTCCTTGAGTGCTGCCCAGGCAAACCCCACCAGACGATTGCGCTGCGCCAGGGTTTCGCAACGGCTGTAGACCGTGTTGCGCTCGACCGCGTCGCCGAACAGCTTGGTGTTTTCAAAGGGGTTGGCGCGATACAAACGCTCGATGCTGTCCATGACCCAGGCGACATTGCGCACGCAAGCAATGACCTTGGCTTGAGGGAACAGATCGCTGATGGCCGGCAGGCGCGAACTCCATAACCGATTGGTGTCGAACACCACTGGTTTGTCGGCCTTGTCGGCGTAGAAGGAATCGAACAGACCGCGTAGCAAACGGCGGCGCAGATCGGTATCGATCACCGCACCGAACTCGCTGCCGGCGCTGCACTGTTCCAGAACACCGGAAAACAGCGCGCCAACGGGGCTGGTCATGCCGGCATGAAAGCGCGGGTTCTGCAAAAGGATCGCAGAAAGCAGGGTCGAGCCTGAGCGCGGCAAGCCGGAAATAAAATGGAACTGTGGCAATCCCTTCACCCTGATCATAAGTCCTTTATGTATGACGGAGCCTAGACCATGAATGGCGTTACGGGTAATGGTGTTTTGATATCAAATCGAAACTAAATCGTCTGAAAAACGCGATTTTGGTTACAGGCTCAATGCAACACGAACAAACGCGCGTTAGCGCCTCCCGCCTGCGTTACGCCGACGTTCTGCCAGCCTGCGGGCAACGGCGCGAATTCGTCCGGCACATCGAGGGTACCGATCAACCACACTCGGCCAGTGCCTTTGGGCAAATTACCGAGGCTGTCGAGGTAAATATCCTGGGTCACCAGCGTGCCGAAACCATAGGCATTCGGCCGGCTCGAAGCGCCATTGGCCGACGGCGGGGTGTACAGCAGCGGTTTCGCGTCGGTGCGGTTGTAGTAGACGTAACTGAGGTACCAGAGCATGTCGCTGGTGACGATCCGGTCACCGGCAATGAAGTGCTGGTTGACGTAATCGACCATGACGCTGATTTGATCGTTGGTATCGACCGTGGCGTTGTTGTTCAGGCCCACCAGTTCGACGCCGACAAACAACACCAGCACCGTCACGGCCAACACCCGGAAGACCGCGTACAGACGATCAATGGCCAACGCGGCAATCATCGGCAGGCCGAGAGCGTACGCGGTGAGGTAACGCTCGACGAACACCGGCGAGATGAACGACACCGAAAAGACCAGCAACAACGGCAAAACGGTATAGATCACCACCAATGCACTGCCACGAATGACACTGCGATCCCGCGCCAGCGCCACCCACACCAAGGCCAGCAACGCCAAAGGCAACGTGATGAAAATCGGTGTAGTCAGGGTCTCGCCATCGTCCTGGATCAGGAACAACCAGATCATCGAAGGCAACGAGGCGAACGTGACCGGTGTCTCCCACCCCACATCGCCATTGGCTTTGAGTTGATCCATGTGTTGAATCAGATCGATCAGGTTGGGCACCCACGGCAAGTACACCAACACAATCGCCATGTTCGCCACCCACCAGCCGGGCTGCTGGATATGCCGCAAGCGATAGCCAGGCTGTACGCGGATCAGCCCCAGATACAGCCAGTGACACAGCACACACAGGGCGGTGAAGTAATGGGTGTAGAACGCCGCGCTCATCAGCAGTGCGTAAATCACCAGATAGCGCTTACGTCCTGGGTGTTTGATCCAGTAAACCAGGGCGATCGTGGCACCGATCAGCCACAGCCCCAGCAACGAATACATGCGCACTTCCTGGCTGTAACGCACGGCGGTAGGCAGCAGCGCCAACAAGACGCCGGCCAGCAACGCGGCGCGGCGAGTGGCGAGCAAGTCCACCAGCCAGACGCCCAGCGCCACGGTGGCAATCCCCGGTAGCGCGCTCAGGCTTCGAATCGAAAAAATGCCATTACCGAACAGCTCGATCCAGCCATGCAGCAGCATGAAATACAGCGGCGGATGCACATCATGGGCGGCATGCGTCCAGATATCGGCCAGCGAATACTGGCTGAGCAGCAGACTGGACCCTTCATCGCCCCAGACCGCCGCCGCGGTCAGGTCATAAAAACGCACCAGCGCGGCCAATGCCAGGATCGGCAGCAGCCAATGCTCGCGCACCCATCGAAGCAAGCGCTGAACACTCGCCCAAGCGCCGGGTGCCGCGTGGGGGCCTTGGGTGCCGTCAAGCGGCGTTTCTCTGCGCGCCTCCATTGCCTCCCCTCGAAACGGCCGATGAAAAACCTTGAAGCTTGCAATCACTGTAGGACAGCGACAGCGCCGTCGTCGATGCTGGCTTTGCGACCAACGACATTCGGCAGTGATGCGGATCAACTACGCTCTGGCTTGGCGTGACCCAGCCACGGAGATGAAAGGAATCGGCCAATCGCAACGATCTGCCCGGATGCCCGGGCCACCCGCGTGGCGCGCCAGACAACTAACCTGAGGGATGAGGAACTATGGAAGTATTCATCGGCACTATCCAGCCTTTCGCCTTTAACTACGCGCCCAACGGCTGGGCCCTGTGCAATGGCCAGACGCTGAGCATCTCGCAATACAACACGGTTTTTGCACTGCTGGGCGTCAACTTCGGAGGTAATGGCACCACCAATTTCATGCTACCCAACCTGCAAGGTCGTCTGCCGATGGCACAGGGCAACGGCCTGGGCCTGACCCCGCGCGTCATCGGTGAATTCTCCGGGACCGAGAACGTCACCGCCACCATCACCAACCTGCCCAATCACACCCACGCCTTGTCCGGGCTCACGGCCACCACCACGCTGCAACTGGCCAGCCCGGCGAGCAACCCGGTCACCAACCCGACCGCGACCAACTCGTACATCGGTGCCTCGGGCGGTGGCCCGGGTTCGGCGAGCATCTACTCCGATGCGCAAGGCGCTGCAGCCGTGCCACTCAAAGGCGTGGCCACCACGGTCACGGGGGAAATCTCGTCCGCCGGTAATGGCTTGCCCATGGAGGTGATGAACCCGTTCCTGGTGCTCAACTTCAGCATCGCCCTGAATGGGCTGTTCCCATCGCGCAACTGAGGACGCGCCGGGGGACTCAACTCCCCCGGTCACTTTCAATTTTGGAGTGACGCCATGCTGCAACAGGTTCAAAGCCAACACTTTCAGGCGCTGCTGGGCAAGACGGGGACCCTGCGACTGCCGGATGGAAGTGAATTGCCGATCCATATCGACAGCCTTGAAGAAACACCCCGCTCGCGGATGCCCAACAACGAACGCATGCCGTTCAGTGTCGAGTTCAACAGCTTGAAACCCACAGAGTTTGTCGATGGGTTATGTGCGCTGGAATTGCCGGAACTGGGTCAGGTGGAAAACATCTTTGTCTCCCGGGTGCCGGCCATGGGACGTGACCCGGGCGTGGGGTATTTCTACATCGCCTTCAACTGAATACATGAAGATCACAATGTGGGAGCGGGCTTGCTCGCGAATGCGGTGGGTCAGTCGACATCAATGTTGAATGTTAAGCCGCCTTCGCGAGCAAGCCCGCTCCCACAGGGGATGGTGGTGTTTTCAAACTATTGGATACCACACCAACCGCTCCGCCGCCGGGTTGCGCTCCTCGACCTGAAACCCCAGCGCCAGGTAATGCTGGCGCGCATGGGGATTATTGGCCCAGACCACCGTCGCTACCGGGCAACGAACCTGTTGCGCGGCTTGCTGCACACCTTGCAGTACCTTGCGGCCATAGCCCTGGCCGCGAGCCTTTGGAATGAACGCCAGGTACAGCACACGAATCTCATTCGGGCCAAAATCGGTGGTCAGCGCACCGATGGCCGTGTCGAGCTTCTCGATCACGTAATGCATTGCGTTGGGGAAGCGCTCCCCCAGCCCTTGTTCCTGTACCTGAAATTGCTGAGCCACCACCTGCTCAACCATTTCCGGCTCACCGTCAATCCATTGCAGATCCGGCCGTGCCGACTGATAAAGACTCTGCAAAAAAGCTCCATCGCTGGCCCGTGAAGGCCGAACCACCAAGCCGTCGGCCGCCACTGAATCGGTATTTGCCATCGCTGCGCTCCTTAAAAACCGCTTTCCCTTACGCCTAGCGCTGCCAACCGCCGCCAGGCGACACCCAGCAACGACTCGCCTCGCCCTTGCAACACCACAATGCCGCGCAAGGGTTGCACCGGGGTCGGTACGTCCTCGAGGACGCTCAACCGCGCCCCATATTGAGCCTGTACCGGCTCCGCCCTTTGATGCTGATCCCGGCGCACGGCAATCGGCCCATGGTGATCGGAGGTCAACGCTTCCTGATCGACAAAGGCCGCACCGTTGGTGTCGATTTCGCTCAGTTGCACGGCGATCGCCGGGTGCATCGGATCGTCGGCGATGAAGCGTCCGCTGGCGCCCGTGGCGACACGCCAGAGCTCGACTTCGGCCAGATAACCGCGCAACCGCGCGCCGTCTTCGACCACCCGCGCCAGCGGATCTTTGGTCGATAACCAGCGACCGACCGCCAACTGAGGCAACAGATCGCGCACCTTGCCGGCGTGGGGCGCTCGCAGCAGCAGACGCTCACGCTGGGCGGCCAGGCCTCGGTATTCGGCGACCGCTTCGGCCAGGCGCTGTTCGACGATACCGGCGTCGGCGGCGGTTTCACTGCGGCTGGCCTGACGGCGCATCTGCAACTGCTGGATCTGGATTTCGCGGCGGACGATGGCCTGACGCGAATCCAGGTCCGGGGATTCCAGTTCAATCAACACCTGGCCCTGGGCAACCGCTTCACCATCGTGAACATTCACCGTTTTCACCCGCGCCGCGACTGGCGCGTGCAAGGCACTGGCGCGGCCAGCCTCCAGCATCGTCGGCAACTCCACGGCGCTGCGCCACGGCACGACCAGCATCAGCAACAGCCCAAGCAAGGCCAGGCCACTGAGCAGCACCCGAGGCGCATGCGCCTGTTCACGGCGAGTCCACCATTGCCGCCATTCACTCATGATCGGCAGGAAGATGAACCACACCAGTTCCACCAGCATCAGGAAAATCCCCAACACCTTGAAGAACAGGTGGTAGACCGCCAGCGCAATCCCGAAAAACAACGCCGCGCGCCACAGCCACGAGCCGTAACCCCAGATCAGCAAACGCCGTTGCATCTTCGGCGACCAGGGCTCCGGCGCCGGCGCACCGTAACCGAATAAAAACTCACGCAAGCGCCAGCGACAAAGGTCAAATGCTCGCCCTTGAAGGTTGTCGACCTGCCAATAGTCGCTGAGCAGAAAATAGCCATCAAACCGCATGAACGGGTTGAGGTTGATCACCAACGTGGTCATCCAGGTGGCGCTGGCGAGCATGAAGGCCGCCGTGCGTCCGGGACCGTCTGGCAGCAGCGACCAGGCGAGCAGCGCGATGCTCGCCAAAAGCAATTCCGCCAGCACGCCGCCGGCGCCAATCAGCAACCGCGCACGGCGATCATTGACCCGCCAGGCGTCGCTGACATCGGTGTAAAACATCGGCAGCAACACCATGAACGCCACACCCATGCTCTGCACTCGACAACCGGCGCGCTTGGCCATGAAGGCGTGACCGAACTCGTGACAAAGCTTGGCGAAGAACAGCGCCACGCCGAACGCCAGCGCGCCGCCGAGGCTGAACAGATGCGGAAAAGTCGCGATAAAGCGCTGCCAGTCCCGTGACACCAGAAACACGCCGAGGCCCAGGGTTGCCGGCAATCCGTAGCGTAATGCTCGCGGGCCGAAACGTTCCAGCCATGGCCAGGCGTGATTGAGAAAAGCGTCCGGACGCCACAGCGGAATGCGAAAAAACAGGTATTGGTGCAGCAAGATCTGCCATATCGATTGCCGTTGAGCGGCCGCTTTGAGGCTGTAACTGGCACGCTGTTGGGGATCGAGGGCGGTGATCAGATCGTGGCTGCGCAAAAAAACCAGCAATTGCTCAAGCTCCGCGCCATCGAGCGGTAAACCCGGTTCGCGGTTGGCTGCACGCAGCACTTGCTCGGGATCACCCAAGGACCAATGGCGCAGCAGGCGCATCGCCGCCACGCCAAGTTTGAAATAGCGACCGCGCACCGGATCGGCCAGGGTCCAGCGCGGCGAGCCATCGAGCGCCGGTGATGCAGGCGTCAGCTGCAAATCTGCACGCAGGTTCGGCAGGCTCATCTAAAGCCCCACGCTCTGGCGCAAACCGGCCAGGGGTTTACGTAACAGGTACAGCGCCAGCGGCGCACGGTCACCGAAGACTTTCGCTGTCCCTCGCAACCCGATACGCGGTGGTGTTTGCTGGAAACTGGCGTCGAGTCGATACGCCAATTGTCCGCCAGCCGTGGGCTGTGCTTCATAAGCCGCGCGCTCGAGCCGGGCCAGATGCCGTTGCAACGGATCACTGTCGAGAAACAACGCGACCTGTGCGCCAGGTTCCAGCGCAATCGCATCGCCCACCGCCAGTTCGATGCGTAACTCCGCCTGGGTCGGGTCGGCGATTTCCATCAACCGCTCGCCGGTCTGCACCGGTTTACCGGTCCAGCGTTCCGCATCGGCGAACACCGCAATACCGCCCCGTTCGGCGCGTACTTCGCTGCGCTTGAGCAATTCGCGGGCGTAATCGCGTTCAGCGCGTTTTTGCTCGACTCGCGCAGCCAGTAGATCGATTTTCGAGCTCGATTCGGCATCGGCGAACGAGCGTTGGGAATTGGCCTTCAGCTCAGCTTCAGCAACACCCAAGGCGCGCTCGGCCACGTCGGCCTGGGCCCTAAGCGTGGTGCTTTCAAAGCGCAACAACAGGTCGCCGGCTTTCACCGTCTGATTGGGTTTGACCAGAAACTCGGCAATCACCCCGTCCAGCGGCGCCGCAACAACTCGGCCGCCCAGCGGAACGACTTCGGCCGGAGCCAGCACTGATTGGCGCACCGGAATGAGCAGCCCGAGCAACACCACCGCGACCAGCGCCACCTGACGTTTTCGCGTCCAGCGCAGCCGCCACGGTTTGCGCGGTTGCAGCGCCAGCCAGGCGTGGCTGTAGGTGTCACCCAATTGCGACAGCAACACTTGCTCGGAAGGATTCCACGGCAGATCCCGCGCCAGCCACAGACCGCCAAACACCTCACCTTGGTGATCAATCAGCGGCAGCCAGAACACCTGAGCCGCGGAAAGACTTTGCCAGTCCGCCTGAATCGATTCGCTGAGAACATTCGCCTGAATCACCCGCGCCTGTTTCAGCACCTCGAGCTTGAACAACTGCGCCACTGCCTGCTCGACAAACGCCACGAACGGTGCATTCGGCTCCACTGCACTGACGCCCGTCACGGCCTGCACTTTGCCGGCAATCAACAGCGCCGCGTGGCGAAAACCGAACAGCGCCTGACCGTCATTGACCAGGCTGTAGGCCAGTTGCGCAGGCGTGCGAGCAGCGCGGGTCAGGCGTTCGAGATCCAGAAACCTTGCGAACACCTGTTCAGCGCCACCCGTGACCGGGGCGTTCACTTGAACTCCGCGAAACGCGCCGTGCCACTCATGCCGGCCAGCAAACCGTTGGCGTTGGGAAGCGTTGCCACCAGCAGCAAGGTCTGACTGCCTTCGTCAATCCGCGCGCCGAGGCGTTTGACCGTGGCATCCAGTGGCTGACCGGTTTCATCGGGAACAAAACTGAAGATCTGGCCAGGCTTGAGCCGGGCCATCCAGCGTGACGGCACCAGCAGATGAATTTCCAGGGTGCGGTTGTCGACCACGTCCAGTAACGGCGTGCCGGCAGCGACGCTTTCATAACGCTTGACCTTGCGCTCGACGACTTGCCCATCGAACGGCGCCAGCACGCTGCAACGTTTGACCTGAACCTGATAAACCTGGGACTGCGCCTGAGTCTCGCTGACCTTGGCCTCGGCCCGCGCCACTTCAAAACGCCCGACCGAATTCAACGCCGCCAGTTGCTTGTTGTGGGACAGCTCTTCACCAGCACCACGATTGGCAGCTTGAGCCGCGTTGAGCTGGGCCTGATAAGCCGAACAGTCAAAACGCGCCAAGGTGTCGCCCTTCTTGAACGACTCACCCTCACTGAACGGCAACTCGACAATACGCCCGGACAACTCACTGGCCAGCACCGCCTGATCCCGGGCTCGCAGCACGCCACGGGCCTCGCTGCTGGCGTTTGCACTGCCGCTGCTGTCCAGCAGCGGATCATCGGGCGCAGGTGTTTGCGCCTGTACAACACACGTTACAAAGGTCAATCCAATAACCCACACACGAACACGCCGCATAACCGTTACTCCCTGACGGATGAGCGGAGTCTATGACAGCGTGGGTGGACGTCAAGGAGATAGATGTCCTTGGATAGAAATGTGCTGTTTCAAAATAGACAAATTTCTCAGCACAGATACTTGGGCTTTCCTCCAGTACCTCTCGGTAATAAATCCCACATCAAATTGGGAACATACATTCAATCGATACGGAGAGCAGCGGTGGACACTTCAAACTTTTATCGAAATGCAGCACCTCGTCACTCTTCCTGTAGCAATCACTAATAGATCAGGCCAACAACGCCTTGACCATCACCTAGGCCGGTGATCAAAACTGACTCGCCGGCGCTGGAGTGCATGCCGTCGTGCAGCTCCTGGTCAATCGGCGGTTGACGTGCGTGGCGAGCACGACTTAGGATTGCTCCAACTCAACCCCGTACGTAGAGATTCAGTTCTCTGGCAGTTGGGGTGAAGAAACCGGCCTAGGCCGGTTTTTTCGTTTTTGAGGATTAAGTTAGTGCGCACCGCTTTTTTTGTTGATGGCTACAATCTGTTTTACGGGTTGCTCGCGGGAACTCCCTATAAGTGGCTCAACCTCAAAGGCCTACTGGCCCATGTCGCACATATCGAAAACCCGCAAAGCTCAATCATCTCCGTTGATTACTTCACTTCTTCCGTCAAACCGATACTCGCCACTCGGGGCAGAATCTCGAAAGAGGCTCAAGACTCCTATGTGCGAGCACTGAAAGCGACCAAAGTAGCAGTGCACTATGGCCGGCACTCGCTCGAGCCGGCGAAAGCTCCGCGCTTCATAGACAGGAAAACAGGTGCTTCACGTCAAGACAAGGTCGACATTTGGAAGCTTGAAGAGAAAGAAACGGATGTTCACATCGCGATCAGCATGTACCGCACTGCTACCAAGCAAGCCGCTCTTGAAGTGCATGACCGTATTGAACAACTCGTACTGGTTTCCAGCGACACAGACATGACTCCAGCCCTTAAAGCTATTCGCGAAGATTTTCCTGACATAACTATCGGGGTCATTCTTCCTCATCGAGCTGAATTGAACTGTCCTTCACCAGGTTCGCTAAAGGAACATTCCCATTGGATGCGTCGAGTCATCTCTGCAGAAGAGTTGCAGTCACACCAGTTCCCGGAACGCGTGCCTACCCGTAAAACGCCTACCATCAAACCGGATTATTGGTAACAACATCTGCCAGCGGATACACCGACTCCCATCCCCCACCCAACGCCTTGTACAACCCGACCATCGCCAACGACACCCCGGTCGAACTTTCCACAAACTGCTCCTGAGTCGCCAACAGCGCGCCTTGCACGGTCAGCACGTTAACGAAATCCACCACCCCTTCCACGTATTGCTGTTGCGCGGTACGCAGGGCGATCTGGTTCTGGCGGACGGCTTCGGCAAGGCTGTCGCGGCGCAGTTGGCTGGCGTTGTAGGCGGTCAGTTGATCGTCGATTTCATGCCAGGCGCGCAGCACGGTTTGCTGGTAGGCGATGGCGGCTTCCTGTTGTTGGGCTTCGCGCAAGTGCAGCACGCCGCGCAGGCGACCGCCGTCAAACAGCGGCAAGCTGAATTGCGGGCCGATACCGAACGAACGCGAACCCCAGGAGCCGAAATCACTGAGCTGCATGGCTTGCGATCCGATGTTGCCCGACAGGGTGATCCGCGGATAGAAATCGCCCTTGGCCACACCGATGCTCGCGGTTGCGGCATGCAGGTGGGCTTCGGCCTGGCGGATGTCCGGACGGCGTTCGGCCAGTTGCGACGGCAGCCCGATAGCGACCTGACGCGGGGTTTGCGGCACCGGGGCGTCTGTGGATAACTCGGCGGACAGCGCTTGCGGCGGCTCGCCCATCAGCAGGCTCAAGGCGTTGATCAGTTGCGACTGGCGCTGCTCCAGCGCGGGCAGACGCGACTCGATAGCCGCTACCTGGGCGGCGGCTTCGGCGACGTCCAGGTCGGTGGCGACACCGTCGGCCAGGCGCAGCTGCGAAAGTTTCAGGCTGTGGCGGGCGACGTCGAGGTTCTCCTCGGTGACAGCTCGCGTACTTTGCACACCGCGCAACTGAATGTAGGCCTGGGCGGTTTCGGCGAGCATCGACAACAGCACGCCGCGTCGGTCGTTTTCCGCGACTTCCAGGGTGGCGTCGGCGGCTTCGGTTTCGCGGCGCACACGGCCCCAGAAATCCAGCTCCCAGGATGCGGAGAAGCCTGCGTCCCACAGGTTGTACGCCGAGTCACCGTTGTGTCCCGACGGATCGTTCAAGCCTTCGCCGCTGTTGCGTTTTCGCCCGTAACTGCCAGTGGCGGCGGTATTCGGGTAACGGTCGGCGGTGATCACCTGACGCACAGCGCGGCTTTGCTGCAAACGGCTGCTGGCGAGTTTCAGGTCGAGGTTGTCGGTCAGGGCACGTTGAGTCAGGGCCGAGAGTTTCGGGTCGTTGAACACCTCCCACCAGCGTTCGTCCATGGTCTCGGCGACGACTTGGCTGGCGGCGGACCTGGATGGTGTCGACCACTCAGCGATTTGCGGTGCCTGAGGCTTTTGAAAGTCCGGGCCGACGGTGCAGGCGCTGAGTGAAAATAATCCCAGCGCAATAACTGCAGACTGAATGCGGCTCTTGTGGCGAGGGAGCTTGCTCCCGCTGGGCCGCGAAGCGGACCCAAAAACTGCGAGCGCTGCGCACTCGAGCGGGAGCAAGCTCCCTCGCCACAGGGTTGGGTGATTACCGACGTTCATCGCTGAGTGACCTCACGCGAAGTGTTTCCGGTACCGGCGGTATCAATACTCGCCTCAACCGACATCCCAACCCGCAACCGCTCGGCCAATGCCTGACCCGGATCAAGGACGATTTTCACCGGAATCCGCTGCACCACCTTGGTGAAGTTGCCGGTAGCGTTGTCCGGCTTGACCGAGGCGAACGTCACACCCGTGGCCGGTGCGATGCTCTCGACGCGACCGCTCAGGGCTTCGCCGCCGAGGCTGTCGACACGCACTTGCACGTCCTGCCCTGGCTGCACGTCGGTCAGTTGGGTCTCCTGAAAATTGGCGACCACATAGGCCTGCGCAAGCGGCACCACCGCGAGGATTTTGCTCCCCGGCGTGACATAGGCGCCGACCCGAACGGCGCGCTCGCCGACCATACCGTCCTGAGGTGCAACGATGCGCGTGTAGGAGAGCTCGTAGCTGGCCATTTCCAGCGCCGCTTGCGCCCGTTTCAGTCCGCCTTCAGCCGCGTCACGCTGAGCGGTGAGGATTTCCACCTGCTTGCGCTCCGCCGCCAGCATTGCCGTCACGTTAGCTAGCCGCGCGGTGGCCTGATCGATGCGGGTCCGCGCTTGTTGAGCGTTCTGCACCGTGCCGGCGCCCACTCCGGCGAGATGGTTGTAGCGATTCAGTTCATGCTCGGCGAAGGCCATTTCAGCCTTGGCCGACACGACCGTGGCTTGGGCCTGAGCGATCACCGAAGCCTGACGTTCAAGGGTCGCACGGGCATTTTGCAGTTGCGCCCTGGCCACCAGGGTTTCGGCGTCTGCCGCTTGGGCGGCGGCTCGCAGATCGCGGTCATCAATCAACGCCAGCAACTGCCCGGCCTTGACCTGCTGGTTGTCCTCCACCAGCACTTCCTTGATGAACCCGGCCACGCGCGGCACCACCAGCGTGAAGTCCGCCGAGACAAAGGCATCATTGGTGTTCTGCTGCGTGCGCTTGCCGAACAGGCCGGGCGCCAGCAAATACACCAGCACCCCGAGCGCCACCACAGCGACGCCAACGGCCACTTTTTGCTTTGATTGAGTCGTCATAAAAACCTTCTGTTTCAGTGAAGCATTCAAGTCGGCGCGCGCGGCGGATAGATCCGCGTCGGCAGCCAGAAAATCAGCAGGATCAACGCCAGTGCGACGCCGGCCATGCACAGATAAAGGTCCGATGCCGTCAGCACCACGGCCTGCTCATGCAGCCGGTGGGCAAGGCCCGCGCTGTCGTTGTCGACCAGAGGTGAGTTGCCGAGGTTGTCCACCAGCATCACCGAGTGGAAATGCAGCCTTGAGGTGGTCAACGCCTCCAGCACGCCGGTGGCGATCACCGCCGCCAGGCCTTTTACGGTGTTGAACCAGGCTGACGCGAAGGGCCCTTCCATCGGGCTGATGCTGCCGGTGGAGAGCATCAACAACGGCAGCACCGCCATCGGCTGACCGAAGATTTGCAGCAGTTGCAGCACGTAGAAGTCGTCGCGAATCCACACCGACGTCAGCTGCGACCCTCCGATGCAGGACAGCGTCAGCATGCTCAGGCCGATCCCCAGCACCCAGCGACAATCGACCCAACGCAGGTTGCACAACGCCGCCACCAACGGCAGCGCGATCAACTGCGGCAACGCCGCCAGCAACATGATCGGCGCGGTCTGAACCGGGCGATAACCCTGCACCTGCGCCAGGTAGCTGGACGGAATAATGATCACCGCCAACAACACCACCAGCACCCCAGCCAGGGTCAGCAAAGCGAACGACAGATTGCGGATGCCGAGCATCTGCAGCTTGAAAAACGGCATCGGTTGCGACCATTCATTGATCAGAAACAGCACCAACAGCAGCAAGCCACCCCCGAGCAATCCGCAGATCAGGCTCGACTCGAACCAGTCCAGCCGATTGCCTTGCAAAATACCGATCACCAGCATGCAGATCGCCGGAAAACCCAGCAGCAAGCCGCGCCAGTTGAATTGTTTGAAGCGCTCCAGGCGCAGCGGGTCCTTGGGCAAGCCATAGGCCACTGCGACCATGGCGATCAGGCACGGCACGATGATTTGCCAGAAGGTCCACTGCCATCCGACGTGTTCGGTCCACAACCCGGCCAGTGGCGTGCCGAGGCCTGGGCCGAACGTCGCGGTCAGGGCATAACCGGCCAGACCATAAAGCTTCACGTTGGCCGGCAAAAAGCGCAGCGCGACGGTCATCAGCATCGGCGGCAACGCACCGCCCGCCAAGCCTTGCAAGGTGCGCATGACCAGCAGGCTTTCGTAGTTTGGAGCGAACGGGCACAACACGCCCAACAGGGTGAATGCACTGATGGCGCAGAGGGTGAACCGTCGCAGCGAAAACGTCACCGAGCACCACGGCGCAAACGCCATGGCCGCCACCGAGGTTGCGGTGTAACTGGCGACCAGCCAGGTGCCTTCGTCGTAGCCGATGGCCAATGCGCCGCGGATGTCGGCCAGGGCAACCTTGGTCACCATCTCGTTCAGGCCCGACACCAGCACCGCCAACAACACGCCCACCAGGCCGATGATGATCCGCGGACCAAAGACCGGTGGCGTGACGGCAGCCGGGCTGGCCGCGGCGAGAGGTGCCGTGACCGTGAGGGAAGTCATGACTGCACGCTCCGGGAGTTTGAATACCGAAGCATTTTAAGAAGTGCGGGACCTTACGAAAATTGACTTATTGGCAGCTTATAAGTGCGTCAGGCGCAGCAATGCAGAACCCTGTGGGAGCGGGCTTGCTCGCGAAGGGGCCATCACATTCAACATCAATGGTGACTGATACACCGCTTTCGCGAGCAAGCCCGCTCCCACAGTAGATCCGTGATCAACTTGAGGTGGGTTGCGCGGCCAGCCACGTCTCGTCGCAACAGGCCTTGAGGGTTTCACGTAGCCAGCGATGGGCCGGATCCTTGTCGAAACGTGGGTGCCAGGACTGGGTCAACATAATGGTCGGCAACGGAATCGGTAGCGTAAATGACCGCAGCTTCAAGCCCAGCCGCTGGACGCTCAGCAATGCCTCCTTGGGCACCGGCAGAATCAAATCGGAATCAGGCAAGGCAAACATCGCCGCATGGAAACTCGGTGCAATCACCGCCACCCGCCGCTCCAGCCCCAACGCATTGAGCGCGGTATCGATCGGGCCACGGGCGATGCCGCGACGGGACATGCTGATATGGGAAAACCCGGCGAAACGCTCGGCCGTAATCTCTTCGTTGAACAGCGGATGGTCTTCGCGAACCAGGCCGACGAAATGAGTAGAGAACAGATTCTGAATCTTCACTTCCGGGGTCAACGGCCGGGTATTGCTGATGCTCAGGTCGATCCGCCCTTCCCGCAGCGCTTCGTCATCGCCATCGCCTTCCGGCACAAAACGCAGTTCGCAGTACGGCGCCTGGCGATCCAGGGTGTCGAACAGTTTTCCGCCATAAACGCCGACGAAAAAGTCATTGGCCCGAATGTTGAACCGACGGCGCAACGTGCCCAGTTCCACCGCATCAGCCGAACGAAACAACAACGCGGCCTGCTCCACCACGTCACGCACCTGCTCGCGCAACGCCAGCGCCTTGGGCGTCGGCACCAGACCACGGCCGGCGCGCACCAGAATCGGATCGCCGAGGGCCTCGCGAATGCGCGTCAGCGTCCGGCTCATCGCCGCCGGGCTGAGGTTCATCCGCCGTGCGGCGCCCACCACACTGCCCTCGTCGAGCAAGGCGTCGAGGGCGACCAACAAGTTCATGTCCGGGAGTTGCATGCTGAGCACTCATGTCTGATCTGGATTGATGCAGACGCAATGCTAGCAAACATCTCTCAATTGATGTGTTGGCTGGACTGGCCCCATCGCGAGCAGGCTCGCTCCCACAGGGTTATGTGTCGAATACATGGTGTGCATCCACTGAAGATCACTGTGGGAGTGAGCCTGCTCGCGATGGCGTCAAATCTGCCACCACAGAATTTAGCGCTGCATCCCCCAACGCTTCACCGTGACTCGCTCCAACGTGCTGAACACCAGGTTTTCCACCAGCAAGCCGATCAGGATCACCACCGCCAACCCGGCGAACACCTTGTCGGTGTACAGCTCATTGCGGTTCTGGAAGATGTACCAGCCCAAGCCGCCCTTGCCACTGGTGGCGCCGAACACCAATTCAGCGGCGATCAGCGTGCGCCAGGCGAAGGCAAAGCCGATTTTCAGCCCGGCGAGAATCGATGGCAGCGCTGCCGGAATCAGGATGAACAGCACGAAGCGCATGCCTTTGAGGCCGTAATTGCGCCCGGCCATGCGCAAGGTTTCCGAGACACCGAGGAACCCGGCATAGGTGTTCAAGGCCAGCGCCCAGAGCACCGAATGCACCAACACAAAAATGAGGCTGTTCTGCCCCAGACCGAACCACAGCAGCGCCAACGGCAACAGCGCAATCGCCGGCAGCGGGTTGAACATCGAGGTCAACGTACTCAACAGGTCGCGGCCAAACTGCGTCGACACCGCCAGCGTGGTCAGGGCAAACGCCAGCACGATGCCGATCAGGTAACCCTTGAGCAGCACCACCAGCGAAATCCACACCTTGCTCAGCAATTCGCCACTGAGCAAACCGTCATACAGCGCGCTCCCGGTTTGCAGAAAACTCGGCAGCAGCAGGTCGTTGTTCTGAACACGGGCAACCACCTCCCACAGGACCGCGAGCAAAATCAGGATCAGGCTTTTGCGTAACCAGCCTTGTTGCCACAGGCGCTGACCGAACGGTAATTCACGCTCCAGCGGCACACTCGTCAGCGGCCGCAGCACCGTTTCAAATTCTTCACGCGGGGATGATAAAAGGCTCATCGGGCACTCCTCTCAATGGCTCAATAAGCGATGCGGATGTCGGAGAAATCCAGCTCACGCTCGGTTTGCGGGGACTGACCTTCATCGAACAACAACCGATGAATGCGTCGCGCCGATTCCTGGAACGCCACGCCACCTAGGCTGTGCAAGTCGTATTGATGACTATGGACTTCCGCCCGCACCCGCCCCGGATGCGGCGACAGCAACAGGATTCGATTGCCCACCACCAGCGCTTCTTCGATGGAGTGCGTGACGAACAGCAGCGTGAAACGCACCTCCTCCCAGAGCAGCAGCAATTCTTCCTGCATCTTGCGGCGGGTCAGTGCATCGAGGGCGGCGAAGGGTTCGTCCATCAAGAGGATTTTCGGCTGCATGGCCAACGCACGAGCAATCGCCACACGCGCTTTCATACCGCCGGACAAGGTATGCGGGTAGGCGTCGGCAAACGCCGCGAGGCCGACCTTGTCCAAATAGTGCAGCGCTCGTTCCTCGGCCTCTTTGCGCTTCAGGGTTTTCGAAGCAAGCAGCGGAAACATCACGTTCTGTTTGACGGTTTTCCACGGCGGCAGTTGATCGAATTCCTGGAACACCACGATCCGGTCCGGCCCCGGGGCATGAACGGTTTTCCCCTGAAGACGAATCTCGCCTTCACACGGCTGGATGAACCCGGCGACCGCCTTGAGCAACGTTGATTTGCCGCAACCGGACGGACCGAGCAGCACAAAGCGGTCCGCAGGATCGATTTCAAAACTGACCTGATGGGTCGCTCGAACCACCCGCTGAGGCGTGCGGTATTCGAGGCTGACGTTGTCGACCGACAGCAGCGCCTGGGCTGCCGCGATCGGTTTGCTGACCGTGTGGCCTTGCAAAGGGGCGTTCATCTCGGTCAGCTCCCTTGCAGCGGTTTGGCGTCCTGGAAGAAGTAGTCCTTCCACGAGTCCGGTTTGTTTTTGATCGCGCCGACGCGGTAGAGGAACTCGGCCAGCGGGTAAGTATTTTTCGGTGTGACGCTGAATTCGAACTGCGGGTTATCAATGATTTTCAGCAACGCGGCACGGTCGATTTTGGCCTTGGTGACGCGGATGTACGTGTCCGCCGCCGCGCCTTTATCGTTCTGGGCAAACTCGGCCGCCTCAGTCAGCGCCTGGACGAACGCCTTGTAGGTTTTCGGGTTCTCGTCGCGGAATTTCTCGGTGGCGAACAGCACCGTCGGCGAGTTCGGGCCGAGCACGTCATTGGAATTGAGAACAACGTGAACGTTAGGGTTGGCCAGCTCTTGATCCTGGAACGGCGGGTTGGAAAAGTGCCCGGTCAACTCGGTGCCGCCGGCAATCAGCGCTGCGGTGGCGTCCGGGTGAGGAACCGCAATGGTGTACTTGTCGAGGCGATTGAATTCCTTGTCGCCCCACTGCTTGGCGGCCGCGTATTGCAGGATGCGCGACTGCACCGACACGCCGACCGCCGGCACCGCGATGCGGTCCTTCTCGGTGAAGTCAGCGATGGTTTTGACCTTGGGATTGTTGCTCACCAGGTAGTACGGGAAGTTGCCGAGGGAGGCGACGGCTTTGACGTTCTGCTTGCCGTGAGTGCGGTCCCAAATTGTCAGCAGCGGACCGACGCCCGCACCGGCAATATCAATGGAACCGGAGAGCAACGCATCGTTGACCGCCGCACCACCGGAGAGCTGGGTCCAGTCGACCTTGATGTCGATGCCTTCCTGCTTGCCGTACTTCTCGATCAGGTTTTGATCGCGCACCACATTGAGCAACAGATAAACGATGCCGAACTGCTCGGCGATGCGGATCTCACCTTCAGCGTGGGCCACGGTCGGCGCCACCAGGCTGCCGGCGATCAGGCTGAAACCCAGGCCGATGGCCGCAGCCAGCGGTGCAAATGGAAGACGTTTGGACATGTGAGTTTCTCCGACAAATCAGAAAGGCGCATCGCCCTGGATGGTGGTGCGATACAACTTGCGGCGCAGGTAGCTTGGGCATCCGGCGGCGAGATGAATCAGCGAACGGTTGTCCCAGAACACCAGGTCGTGGGCCTGCCATTGATGGCGGTAGATGTTTTGCGGCAGCACGCTGTGGGCGTAGAGCTCGTCGAGCAGTTGCTTGCTTTCGTCTTCCGGCAAACCAACGATGCGCGTGGTGAAACCCTCGCTGACGAACAACGCCTTACGGCCGTTTTCCGGGTGGGTACGAACAATCGGGTGGACCACTTCAGCGACCTGAGCCAGTTGCTCTGGCGTCAGCGTCGGGCGCCAATTGCCTTCGAATTTGGTCTCGCTGTAACGCGCCGTGTAGGAGTGCGCCGCCGAGCGCCCTTCGACGGCTTTACGCAACGCTTCGGGCAGGTTGTCCCAGGCTTTGTGCATGTCGGCGAAGAGCGTGTCGCCGCCTTCGGACGGCAACTCCTGGGCGTGCAGCATCGAGCCCAGGCTTGGCAGTTCTTTATAGGAAAGGTCGGAATGCCAGAACTTGCCGGCGTCGCCGAGGCCGATGGACTGGCCGTTTTCGATGATGTTGGAAACGATGAGAATTTCCGGATGCCCGGCCAGCAGAAATTGCTTGAGCACATGGATCTGCAACACGCCAAAACGGCGACTGAAGGCGATGTGCTGCTCGGGGGTAATGCGCTGATCGCGGAACACCACGACGTGATGATCCAGGTGCGCGCGGTGGATGCGGGCGAAGTCCTGATCATTGATCGGGCGGGACAGGTCGAGGCCGATGATTTCGGCACCGACAGCGCCACTGAACGGGCGGATGTCGAAGGTTTGCGGCGCGATGTTCGCGGCGCTTGGAGAAGCCGTTGCTGCAGACATAAATCACTCCCACGCACGGCACGCTCAAGGGCGCGCGCGTCGATCAAGAAACTCACGGAGGTCCCGTGTTGGTTCGTGTCGTGCGGCGCGCCGATTGGTCGGCAGGTACGCAGGAGAATGACTTTATAGATATAAGAACTGAAATTTAAATACCGTTAGCGCATAACGATATGGCTTTTGAGGTGTGTTGCCTTTTGGGCCTCTTCGCGAGCAAGCCCGCTCCCACATTGGATGTGTGTTGATCACAGAACCAATGTGGGAGCGGGCTTGCTCGCGAAGGGGCCATTAGCCCCAGCCGAGAACTATCGCTCGTGCAGCGCTTCGGCGCGGGCCCGAATAATCGGCTTGAGCAGGTAGCTGAGGACGGTCTTCTTGCCCGTGATGATGTCCACTGAAGCCACCATCCCCGGGATGATCAGCAACGGCTTTTCATCCGTCCCCAAGTGACTGCGATCAGTGCGCAGCTTGATGATGTAGTAAGTGGTTTTCTTGTCTTCATCGGTAATGGTGTCAGCACCGATCTGCTCAAGCTTGGCCTTCAGCCCACCATAAATGGTGTAGTCATACGCCGTGAACTTCACCGTCGCTTCCTGCCCCGGATGCAGGAAGGCGATGTCTTGTGGGCGAACTTTTGCCTCAACCAGCAAGGTGTCGTCCAGCGGTACAATTTCCACCAGGTCGCTGCCCGGCTGGATCACGCCGCCAATGGTGTTCACCAGCAACTTGTTGACGATGCCGCGCACCGGCGATGTCACCAGCGTCCGGCTGACCCGGTCTTCCAGCGCTTTGCCGGTAGCCTGGGCCTTGTTCAGATCAGTGCGTGCTTCATTGAGTTGAGTCAGTGCTTCACTGCGGAATTTGCCACGAGTCTCGTCAATCTTGCGCTGCACTTCCTTGATCGCCGATTGGGCGCGAGGAATGGCCAGGGTGGTCGCGTCCAGTTGTCCGCGGGTTTCAACCTCGGCGCGCTTGAGTCGCAGCACTTCAACCGGCGATACCGCGCCCTGGGCCACCAACGGCTCGGACATGTTGATTTCCTGGCGTTGCAACGCAAGACCGTTGCGGTACTGCGACTGCTTGGAGGTGAACTCGCGCAGCTCTTGCTGACGCTGGATCAACTGCTCCTCCAAACCGCCAATTTCATCGTGCAACTGCTGACGCCGGCTGATGTACAGCGACTCTTCGCTGGCTGCCTGACCCGGCACGGCCTTCAGTACGTCAGCGGGGAAGTTCAGCGGACGGTCGTCGACTTCCGCGCTCAAACGTTCGACTCGCAGCAGCATCGACAGCCGATCGGCCTCGGTTTCGCCGACGTTGGAGGCGAATCGCGTGTCGTCCAGGCGAATCAGCGGCGCGCCGGCCTCAACGATCTGCCCTTCGGTCACGTACAACTCGGAGACGATGCCGCCCTCAAGGTTCTGGATTTTCTGGATCTTGGACGACGGAATGGCTTTGCCGTCGCCCTTGGTGACTTCGTCGATCACGGCGAAGTTGGCCCAGAGCATCAGGAACACGAAGAAGCCGATGATCGCCCAGATGGTCAGCCGCACCACGCGTGGGGCGTCTTCGATCAGCGCTTTGTTGACCTCGGGAAGTGGCTGGCCATGCAGCGAATCGGAGCCTTTGAAATAACGGCCGATCGAATTCTTGAAACCCGACTTAAGCAACACTGATCTGCCCCTTCTTCAACGCTTCCATCACGGCGGCTTTCGGGCCGTCGGCGAGAATCTGCCCGCGGTCGATGACGATCAGACGATCCACCAGCGACAACAGCGAAGCCCGGTGCGTTACCAGCACCACGGTTTTGCTTTCAACCACTGCCGCGAGGCGTTGCTTGAGGCGTTCTTCACCGGTGTTGTCCATGGCGCTGGTCGGTTCGTCGAGCAGCAGGATCGGCGGGTTGAGCAGCAATGCACGGGCCAGGGCAACGTTCTGGCGCTGACCGCCAGACAGGTTCTGCCCGCGCTCGCCGACTTGCAGCTCATAACCTTGGGGATGAAGACGGGCGAATTCGTGGACGCCGGCCAGTTCGGCAGCTTGCAGCACCATTTCGTCTTCGACATAGCGCGCACCCGACACCAGGTTGTCGCGCAGGGTGCCGGCCAGCAGCTGGATGTCCTGCGCCACGTAACCAATGTTGTGGCGCAATTCGCTGACGTCGATCTGACGGATATCGACGCCATCCACCAACAGCGCGCCGTCGTCCGGCTGGTAGAGGCCTACGAGCAGTTTGGCCAGGGAGCTTTTCCCCGAGCCGCTGCGCCCGATGATGCCGATCTTCTCGCCAGGCTTGATGATCAGGTTGATGTTCTTCAGCGCCGCGTTCTGTTGGTTCGGGTAGGTGAAGTTCATCTGCCGGCATTCGATGGCGCCTTGCAGGACCTTGCGGCTCAGTGGGCGTTCCTCGAAGTTGCGCTCTTGCGGCAGCTCCATCATCTGATCGACCGAGGTCATGGTCACCCGCGCTTGCTGGTAACGCGTCAGCAGGCCGGACAGCGAGGCCAGCGGGCTGAGCGCGCGGCCGCTGAGCATGTAGCAGGCAATCAAACCGCCCATGCTCAGGTGACCGTCGATGATCTGGTACACGCCGAAGACGATCATGATCACCCCGGCCAGTTGCTGGATCAGCAAGGTGATGTTCATCGCCAGACCGGAGAGCATTTTCACCCGCAACTCGAGGCGGCTGAGGGTGCCGATGGTCTGCTCCCACTGATACTGGCGTTCGCTTTCGGCGTTGTTGACCTTCACCGCATCGAGGCCGGCGAGGGTTTCGATCAGGCTCGACTGCCGCTCGGCGCCCAGGGCCATGGTTCGCTCCATGGTCGCCACCAACGGCTTCTGCAAGGCATAACCGATCAGCAGGGCAATCGGGAACGCCAGCACCGGGATCCACACCAGATGCCCGCCGAGAATCGCGATGACCATGAAGATCAGCAGCGTAAACGGCAAGTCGATCAAACTGGTGAGCGTCAGCGAGGCGAGGAAGTCCCGCAGGCTCTGAAACTCATGGATGTTCTGGGCGAAGCTGCCGACCCGGGCCGGGCGGTACTTCATGGCCATACCGACGATGCGCTCGAACAACGTGGCCGAGATGATCAGGTCGGTTTTCTTCCCGGCCAGGTCCAGGCAGAGGCTGCGCAGACTCTTGAGGATCAGGTCGAACAGGTACGCCCCGGTGATGCCGATGGCCAACACCCACAGGGTCGATTCAGCCTGGTTCGGCACGACGCGATCATAGACGTTCATCACGAACAGCGGCGCGGCCATGGCAATGATGTTGATCAGGAAACTGGCGGCGATGGCGTCGGCGTACAGCCAGCGCGACCGCTTGAGGGTATCGCGGAACCACGAGCGCGCGCGCGGGATCAGCGTGCCGTGATTGACGTCGAATTTGTGCTGGGGCTGGGCGAAGAACACTTTGCCGATGTAGTCATCGGCCAGCATTTCGCGGCTGACGACACTTTCACCGCCATCGCTTTCGCTGAGCAGCAGGCGCGCCTGGTCTTCACCTTGCCAACCGAGCAGGACGGCACTGCGACCATCCTTGAGCAGCAACAGCGCCGGCATGGCAATCGCCGGGATCTGTTCCAGTTTGCGTACCAGCACCCGCCCTTGCAGGCCGGCGCGAGCGGCCGCGCGGGGCAGCAATTCAACGCTCAGGCGCTGCTTGGGCAACGGCAGGCCGGTGGTCAACATCGCGGCGCTGGCCGGTTTCTGATGCAGGGTGCAAAGAGCCAGCAAGCCATCCAGTAACGGATCGTCGTGCAGCGCGCGTGGATCATGAATGAGTTGAACTCGACTGACTTCTGATTCCACGCTCGGCACTCTTGGCTAACATTTGAACAATGAAGGTTCTGCTCAATTCATACCAGGCAGTTGAACCTTGGGCTTCACGTCGTTTTGCACCACGGATGCCAACGGTGCGACCACTCCCTGGCTCTTGAGCAACTCGCCCATGGTCGCCTTGATTCGGTACTGAGTAAATAACTGAATGTTCTTGATCTCCGCCAGGCGACGAGACGCCGAGAACAGCTCGTTTTCACTGCCGAGCAGGTCGAGCAAGGTGCGCTCGCCGAGACTGAACTGCTTCTGATAGGCGGTGCGCACGCGGATGCTGTGATCGACATATTGCTGGCCGTGACGCCCCACTTCACTCGACGTCGCAAAACCGTCAAAAACCATTTGTGACAACCGCACGCTCGATTCGCTGCGATTCAGGTTTCCCCAGTGATTGTTGTTGCCGGCGGCACGCGTGGTGACGTTATCAGTGCCTTCGCGACCATAACCGCTCAGCAGATCGACCCGTGGGAGGTATCCCCCTTTGGCTGCCTTTAACTGATAATCCGCGGCCAATCGACTATTTAACGCCTGCCTGGATTTCCGGATGGACATCTCAGTGCCTGTTGCATGGCTTCCGGAAGGGACTGCGCCTGAACAAAACTGGCGGCAAGGACGAAGGGTAAAGCCGTGAGCAGGTGCAAACGCATTATTGGAGTTTCCCGGAATTGCTTGTCTTGAATCACTGCAGAACCTGCCGCTGCATCGAATGATGACAACCGGAATGACCGCGTGTCGGAAAGTTGGATTTTTGAATACCTTTGAAAGTACGTCCGGACTATTTGGCAAACACGCCGTCAAGTCCATGGAAGTCAACTGAATGCGACACCCGGAGAGTCTTCAATGAGCAGTGTTGTGGCCATCGTCAAAAGCATTGTCGGTCAGGTTTTCGCGGTGTCCCCAGAGGGCGTCCGCCGCGTGCTCGTTGAAGGCGACCGCTTGTTTGTCGGCGATCAGGTAGACACTGGCGCGGCAGGCGCCGTCACGCTCGAACTGGCTGACGGCCGGACCCTGGACCTGGGCCGCGACACTCAGTGGAGCGGCAGCGATCCGGACTCCAGCACTGACCTTGCACAAGCCACCGCACAAGCCGCGCCATCGGTTGAAGAGCTGCAGCAAGCCATCGCTGCCGGCGCCGACCCGACCACTGATCTTGAAGCCACTGCGGCCGGCCCGACGGCTGCCGGCACAGGCGGCGCGGCAGGTGGCGGCCATAGCTTCGTGATGCTGGATGCAACCGCTGGCCGGGTGGACCCGACCATTGGTTTCCCGACTGCGGGCATCGGCACTGCCGCGTTGGCTGCACAGAACACCATCGGCGGCCAGACGGCCGATACCATCGCCAACGTGCAGCGCGAATCGACCCTGACCTTGAGCGCCACGCCGACAACCCCGGCCGCGACCCAGGTCACCGACACCGTTGATACCACCACGGTCACCTTGACCGCCGGCGCCAACGTTACCGAAGGCGGCCAGATCACCTACACCGCGACATTGACCAACCCGGCGCAGACGCCGGTCACCATCACGTTGTCCAACGGCTCGATCATCACCATCGAAGCCGGCAAAACCACCGGCTCCGTGAACGTCGACACCCCGGCCAATGACGTTTATCAGAACGGCAGCACCGTTAGCACCACGATCACTGGCGCCACCGGCGGCAACTTCGAGCACCTGGTGCCGAGCACCACGCCAGCGGTCACCACCATTACCGACTCGGCCGACAACACCGGCCTGAGCCTGACGGCTACCGATTCGGTTGCTGAAGGCGGCTCCATCGTTTACACCGCAACACTGACCAACGCTGCCGGCACGCCAGTGACCGTTACCCTGAGCAACGGCGCGGTGATCACCATCGCCGCCAATGCCACCAGCGGCTCCGTCACCGTCGCGGCGCCGAAAGACGATGCCTACATCGACGCCGGCAAAGTCAGCGCCACGATCAGCACCGCCACCGGCGGCAACTTCGAAAACCTGGTCCCGAGCATTGTCCCGGCAGTGACCGAGGTGACCGACACGATCAACACCTCGACAGTCAGCCTGACCGCCAACGACACTGTGGCCGAAGGTGGCACCGTGGTTTACACCGCGTCCGTGTCTGCTGAAGTTACCGGCTCGCCAGTGGTCGTGACCCTGTCTAACGGCCAGAGCATCACCATTGCGGTCGGATCGAGCAGCGCCAGCGTGAACTTCACCGCGCCGAACGATGCCCTCGTCGGCGGCGGTTCGCTGAGCGTCAAAATCGACGACGCCAAGGGCGGTAATTACGAGAAGCTGGAAGTCGACAGCAAGCCGGCGAATACATCGATTATCGATACGGCTGACACCACCACATTGAGCCTGACGGCTACCGATTCGGTTGCTGAAGGCGGCTCCATCGTTTACACCGCAACACTGACCAACGCTGCCGGCACGCCAGTGACCGTTACCCTGAGCAACGGCGCCGTGATCACCATCGCCGCCAACGCCACCAGCGGTTCCGTCACCGTCGCCGCCCCGGAGGACGATGCTTACATCGACGCCGGCAAGGTCAGCGCCACGATCACCACCGCCACCGGCGGCAACTTTGAAAACCTGGTCACCAGCCCGACCCCGGCCGTGACCAACGTGGCCGACACAGTCAACACGACGCACCTGACGCTCAGCGCTGAAAAATCGGTACTCGAAGGCTCGCACATCACCTACACCGCGACCCTCACCAACGCCGCGCAAACGCCGGTGACCGTCAAGCTGAGCAACGGCGAGACCATCACCATCGACGCCGGCAAAACCAGCGGTTCGGTGACCATCGCGGCGCCAAGCGACGATGTCCACAAGGATGCCGGCAAGCTCACCGTAACGATGACGGATGCCAGCGGTGGCAACTTTGAAAAACTCGACATCAGCAAAGCGTCAGTGACCACCACCGTCAAAGACACGGTCGACTCCACGGCCCTGTCGCTGTCGGCCAGCAATACCGTCAGCGAAGGTGGCCAGATCACCTACACCGCGACCCTGAGCAACCCGACAGACACGGCCATGACCGTGAAGTTGAACAACGGCGCCGTGATCAACATCGCCGCCGGCGCCACCACCGGTTCGGTCAACTTCGCCGCACCGGCTAACACTCCGTACATCGACGGCGACAAAGTCCAGGCTAAGATTGCCAGCCAGAGCGGCGGCAACTTCGAAAAAGTCGTCGCCGACCATTCGCTGGCGGTCACCACCGTCACCGATTCTGTAGATACCACCGGCCTGAGCCTGAGCGCCACCGGTTCGGTCGCCGAGGGCGGTTCGATCGTCTACACCGCGACCCTGACCAATGCCGCTGGCTCCGCCATGACCGTGACGTTGAACAACGGCGCGGTGATCCACATCGCCAAGGGTGCCACCACCGGTTCGGTGAACTTCGCCGCCCCGAAGGATGACGTTTACAAAGACGCCGGCAAAGTCGAAGCCAGCATCACCAAGACTGCCAGTGGCAACTTCGAGAACCTGGTGGCCGATAAGACGCCAGCGGTTACCGACGTGACCGACACCCTCAATACGTCGACAGTCAGTCTGACGGCCAACAGCACTGTGGCTGAAGGCGGCACCGTGGTGTACACCGCTTCGGTCAACGCGCCAGTGACCGGTTCGCCGGTGGTTGTGACCTTGTCCAACGGCCAGACCATCACCATTCCGGTTGGCGCCAGCAGCGCCAGCGTGAACTTCACCGCACCGAACGATGCCCTCGCCGGCGGCGGTTCGCTGAGCGTCAAAATCGACGACGCCAAGGGCGGCAATTACGAGAAGCTGGAAGTTAACGGCAAGTCGGCGGATACCTCGATTACCGACACGGCTGACACCACGACGGTCAGCCTGACCGCTACCGATTCGGTCGCTGAAGGTGGCTCGATCGTTTACACCGCGAACCTGACCCATGCGGCCGGCACACCCGTGACCGTCACCCTGAGCAACGGCGCCGTGATCACCATCGCCGCCAATGCCACCAGCGGCTCCGTCATCGTCAAGGCACCTGCCGATGACGTCTACAAAGACGCCGGCAAAATCGAAGCGACCATCAAGGACGCCAGCGGCGGCAACTTCGAAAACCTGGTGACCAGCCCGGCGGCAGCATTCACTGCTGTGACTGACACCCTCGATACGTCGATGGTCAGCCTAACCGCCAACGGCACTGTGACCGAAGGTGGCACCGTGGTTTACACCGCCTCCGTGTCGGCGGAAGTCACCGGTTCGCCGGTGGTCGTGACCTTGTCCAACGGCCAGACCATCACCATTCCGGTTGGCGCCAGCAGCGCCAGCGTGAACTTCACCGCACCGAACGATGCCCTCGCTGGCGGCGGCTCCCTGAGCGTCAAAATCGACGACGCCAAGGGCGGCAATTACGAGAAGCTGGAAGTTAACGGCAAGTCGGCGGATACCTCGATTACCGACACGGCTGACACCACGACGGTCAGCCTCAGCGCGACGGAGTCGGTGACTGAAGGTGGTTCGATCGTTTACACCGCGAACCTGACCCACGCTGCCGGCACACCAGTGACCGTCACCCTGAGCAACGGCGCGGTGATCACCATCGCCGCCAACACTACCAGCGGCTCCGTCACCGTCAAGGCACCTGCCGATGACGTCTACAAAGACGCCGGCAAAGTCGAAGCAACCATCAAAGGCGCCACCGGCGGCAACTTCGAAAACCTGGTCACCAGCCCGGCGGCAGCAGTCACTGCGGTGACTGACACCCTCGATACGTCGACGGTCAGCCTGAAGGCAACGCCCACCGCAGCCGAAGGCGGCAACGTGGTGTACACCGCTTCCGTGACCTCCAAGGTCACCGGCAAGGACGTAGTCGTCACCCTGGCCAACGGTGAAAAAATCACCATCCCGGTCGGTGAAAGCACAGCCTCGATCACCGTTAGAGCCCCGAATGATGCATTGATCGGCCACGAGCCGCTGACCAACGCGATCAAGGATGTGACCGGCGGCAACTACGAGAATCTGGTCGCCGACAAGACCCCGACCTCGACCGCCATCAGCGACACCCTGGACATCACCAAAGTGACCATGACCGCCAGCGGTCAGGTGCTTGAAGGCGGCAACATCACCTACACCGCCAACCTGACGAATGCCGCTGGCAGCGACATGACGGTCAAGTTGAGCAACGGCGAAAGCATCGTGATCAAGGCCGGCGACAAGTCGGGCTCCATTACCGTTCCTGCACCGGCCGATGACGTCTACAAGGACGGCAGCAAAATCACCGTCCGCATCGACAGCACCAGCGGCGGCGACTTCGAGAAGCTCAACGTCAACAAAGCCATGCACATCACCACCGTCAAAGATACGATCGACACCACCACGCTGAAACTCAGCGCAGACGTGGGCACCGTCGGCGAAGGTGGTCAGATCAACTACACCGCAACACTGAACCACCCAGCGGACACGGCGATGACCGTGACCCTGAACAATGGTCTGGTGATCAACATCAAGGCCGGCGAGTCCAGCGGCTCTGCGTCATTCACCGTACCGAATAATGTCTACACCGGCGCAGCGGACGTCCTTGCCTCGATCAAGGAAACCACCGGCGGTAACTTCGAAAAACTGGACACTGATCACTCAGCCATTGTCACCAAAGTCACCGACACTGCTGACACCACCAACCTGACCTTGAGCGCTAGCGGCTCGGTGCAGGAAGGCGGCCAGATCGTCTACACCGCGACCCTGTCCCAGGCCGCTGGCAGCAACATGACCGTGAAGCTGAGCAACGGCGCGACCATAACCATCCTCAAGGATGCGGTGTCCGGCCATGTCAGCGTTGCCGCACCGAAAGACGACGTCTACAAAGACGCGGGCAAAGTTGAAGCGACCATCAAGGACGCCACCGGCGGCAACTTCGAAAACCTGGTCACCAGCCCGACGGCGGCTGTCACTGAAGTGACTGACACGATCAACACCTCAACAGTCAGCCTGACCGCCAACGGCACGGTGGCCGAAGGCGGCACCGTGGTTTACACCGCCTCCGTGTCGGCTGAAGTCACTGGTTCGCCGGTCGTCGTGACCTTGTCCAACGGCCAGACCATCACCATTCCGGTCGGATCGAGCAGCGCCAGCGTTAACTTTACCGCGCCAAACGATGCCCTCGTGGGTGGCGGTTCGCTGAGCGTCAAAATCGACGATGCCAAGGGCGGCAACTACGAGAAGCTGGAAGTTAACGGCAAGTCGGCGGACACCTCGATTACCGATACGGCTGACACCACGACGGTCAGCCTCGGCGCGACTGGGTCGGTGGCTGAAGGTGGCCAGATCGTCTACACCGCGACCTTGTCCCATGCCGCCGGCAGCGACATGACGGTAAAACTTAGTAACGGCGCGACCATCACCATCCTCAAGGATACGGTGTCCGGCCAGGTCAGCGTTGATGCGCCAAAAGACGATGCCTACATCGATGCCGGCAAAGTCAGCACCACGATCACCACCGCCACCGGCGGCAACTTCGAAAACCTGGTCACCAGCCCGACGGCGGCAGTGACCAACGTCACCGACACCTTCGACAAGACCGAAATCAGCATCAGCGGCAGCACCTCGGTAACCGAAGATCAGACCGCCAGCTACACCGTCAGCCTGACAAACCCGGCGCAGACTGAAGTCACCCTGAAAATCACCTACAGCGGCACCGCCGCCGACGGTTCGGACTTCACCGGTGTGTACACCGTGAAGATCCCGGCGGGCAGCAGCACTGCGAGCTTCAACGTCGCGACCCTGGACGACAGGTTCACCGAAGGCACTGAAAACTTCGTGGTCAAGATCGACTCGGCCACCGGCGGAAACTTCGAAAACCTGGCGATCAGCGCTTCCAACGGCAGCGTCAGCACCTCGATCATCGACAACGATGCGCCACCGGTGCTCGACCTGGACGCCAACAACTCCAGCGGCGCCACGGGTGCCAACTACAATGTGACGTTCACCGAAGGCACCACCGGCCAGGGCGTATCGATCGGCGACACCGACCTGGAAATCACCGACCCGGACAGCACCCTGCTGACCGGCGCTACCATCGTGCTGACTAACTTTCAGCCGGGCGACGCACTGAACCTGGGCAATAAAGTCAACGGCATCAACATCACGCCCACCAGCACGGATGGCACCATCACCTTGACCCTGACGGGCAACGCGACGCGCGCCGACTACACGCAACAGATCAAAAACATCAGCTTCACCAACAACAGTGAGGACCCGAGCACGGTGCCGCGGATCATCACCGTGACGGTGACTGATGGCAGTAACAACTCCAACACCGCGACCACCACCGTCAACGTGGTCGGCGTGAACGACGCACCGATCGCCGCACCGGTTAACGTCACCGGCACCGAAGACACGCCACTGATCCTTGGCTGGTCGACCTTCGGCGTCAGTGATGTCGACAGCGCCGCCGCCAACCTGGGCGTGAAAATCACCCAACTGCCGGGTGATCACCAGTTGCAGTATCTGGACGGCGCGACCTGGAAAGACGTGACGCTCAACCAGACCTTTAGTAAGGCCGACATCGATGCCGGCAAGCTGCGCTTCATGCCTGACGCCAACGAATCCGGTGCTAATGGCTACGGCGGCACCGAAGTGGGCAACATCAAGGCCGACTACGCACAGATCAAATTCCAGCCAACCGACGGCTCGCTGCTGGGCAACACCGGCACGATCAAAATCGACATCACGCCAGTGGCCGACGCCCCATCCCTGAGTGTTGCCGACAACAGCGCCAAATCCACAGGCCTGATCAAAGAAGTCTGGACCGGCCTGCCGCTCGGCACCAATGGCAGCGGCGCAGCCACCGATACCCTGAAAAGTGTCATCGACGGCGCGGGCAAACCGAACTCCAGTGGCACGGTGACCAACGTGCAGTCCGACGGCAGCGTCGCGGCTGGCACGGCATCGAAAACCTCCGGGCTGATCTACCTCGAAGCCGGCAAGATCTACACCTTCAGCGGCACCGGTGACGACAGCCTGCTGGTGACCATCGGCGGTAAAAACGTGGCGGCCACGACGTGGGGCGCGGGCGGCAGCCTGAACGGTTCGTTCACCCCGACCACCAGCGGTTACTACACCCTGGACATTTACCACCACAACCAGAGCGGCCCGGGTAACTATGACGTCAACCTGTCGGTCAACGGCAGTGCCGCGGTCGACCTGAGCAGCGCCGGCGTGCCGCTGTACACCGGCATCGCGGACCTTGCCGCTTCCGGCGTGACAGTGTCCGATTTGCACGGCACCAGCGGCGAAGGCTACTACGAAGGCTACAAACGCAATGAAGCCGCGGAAGGGACCAGCGTTCATCTGTCCGCGATCAAGACGGCCCTGACGGATATCGATGGCTCCGAAAGCCTGAGCGTGAAAATCAGCGGCATCCCGGCGGGCTCGGTACTCACCGATGGCGCCGGCCACACCTTCACCGCCAGTTCGACCTCCGGCGAAGCCAACGTCACGGGCTGGAACCTCGGCACCCTGACCGTCACTCCGCCGCCGTACTACAACGGCCAGTTCAACCTGACCGTGACCTCGACCTCCACCGAATCGCTCGGCGGTTCGGCGCAAAGCACCGCGACGATCCCGGTCACGGTTTACCCGGCGGTCTACAACGCCACCACCGCCACGGCGGCGGATGACACCATCACCGGCACTGACGGCAACGACATCATGGTCGCCGACATCGGCGGGCTGACCGTGGTGCCGGGCACCAACTACAACATCGCGTTCATGGTCGACAGCTCGGGCAGTATGAACGACGCCTCGGTCAAGGCCGCGAAGGACTCGCTGACATCGGTGTTCAACACCCTCAAACAGAGCATGGGCGGCAACTCGGGGACGGTGAATATCTTCCTGGTGGACTTCGACACCCAGATCAACAGGTCGGTGTCAGTCAACCTGAAGGATCCGAACGCACTGACCTTACTCAAATCTGTTCTGGATTCCATGTCGTCCGGCGGCGGTACCAACTACGAAGACGTGTTCAAAACCACGGCCAACTGGTTCCAGAGCGCCGACGCCGTAGCCAACACCGGGGCGAAGAACCTCACGTACTTCATCACCGACGGCAAGCCGACCTACTACCAGAGCGGTGAGTCGACCAACCCGACCTTGTTCGGCAACGTGAAGCTCGATGAAGTCATCACCACCGCCAATTACAAATTGGGACAGAGCTACTCCGCTTATCTGGACAGCACTCACTACCTGACCATCGACACTTCCGGCACGGTCACGCTGCAGACGTACAAGAACTCATGGGGTGGTTACTGGAGCAGCGACGAGCTGGGCACCCTGCATGCCGAGGGCAACGGCACATACGAGCTGTCCTATCGCGACGGCAACGGCAGCAGCACCGGCTCCAAAGCCATCGACAACTCGACCGACAGCTTCGCGCTGCTGGGCAAGGTCTCGACGGTAGAAGCCATTGGTTTGAACAAAGACGTCACCCTTGGCGATCTGAAGCCGTACGACTCGGATAAAACACCGCAAACCAACATCGACCCGAAAGACCTGGCCAACTCGATCATCGGTCACACCGAAGCGACAATGCCAGGCGCCGACACGGTCAATGGCGGCGATGGCAATGACATCCTGTTCGGCGATCTGGTGAGCTTCAACGGCGTTGCCGGCGAGGGTTATCAGGCGATGCAGGCGTTCGTCGCCCAGCAAACCGGCGTGGACGTCAGCAAAGTCACCACCAGCAACGTGCATCAGTTCATCACCGAGCACTACACCGCGCTCGATGTGTCCGGGGCGCATGACGGTAATGACTCGCTGCTGGGCGGTGCCGGTAATGACATTCTCTTCGGCCAGGGTGGCAACGACCTCCTCGACGCCGGCAAGGGCAATGACATCCTGCTCGGTGGCTCGGGTAATGACTCGCTGATGGGTGGTTTGGGCGCCGACACCTTCGTCTGGAAGGCTGGCGACACTGGCAGCGACGTGATCAAGGACTTCAAGGCCAGCGAGGGTGACCGCATCGACTTGCGCGATCTGCTGCAGGGCGAAACCGGCAGCACCATCGACAACTTCCTGAAGATCATCACCGTGGATGGCGTTTCGTCCCTGCAAGTCAGCTCCGCCGGCAAGTTCAACGGCGCCGACGCCGCAGCGGCAGCACCGGATGTGACGATCAAGCTGGAAGGCAACAACTGGTCCAGCGCCAACATCAACTCGTTGATTGCCGGCAGTGACCCGACCATCAAAATCGATCACAACAACACCTGATCCAACGAAAAACGGCCGCCCTCATGGGGCGGCCGTCACGTTTGCGCCCAACACCCCGGTGACGATTTCGTCGCCGCACCGCATACTCGCGTCCAGTTGGCCTATGCTGCTGACAGCATGACGCCGGTCCATTTCCGAGGGATGTTCAATGTTCTACGTGCAACGCGATGCGCAAGGTCAGTTAGTGCGCGTGGAAGCCACGGCCTACGCCGAGGCCACGGAAACACTGCCGGCCGACCACCATGAAATCCAGGCCTGGTATGCCAATGAAGTAGTGGAAACCAGCCTCAAACAACTCAAGCAGAGCGACCTGGAAATGATCCGGGTACTCGACGACTTGATCCAGGTGTTGACCAGCAAGGGGGTGATCCGCGTCACCGACCTGCCGCCGGCCGCACAAGCCAAGCTGATGGACCGGACCCAGGCCCGTGAGGCGTTGGGCGGGTTGAGTCAATTGATCGATGATGATGAGACGGGGTTGATTTAAGACTCCGCCTTGATCGGTGCCTTTACTGGCGTCATCGCGAGCTTGCTCGCGATGACGGTATCAGCCTCGCTGCCAAGGCTTCGGCTCACCAAACAACTGCCCCTGAACCCCATACAACCCCATCTCACGAATCACCACCAACTCTCCTTCCGTCTCGACCCGCTCGGCAATCAACGGCAAATCAATGCTGTGCGCCGCCCGCTGAATCGCCTCGATGAACAGGCGCTTGTCGCTCTCCTGATCAATCGCCCGGATGTAACTGCCGTCGATCTTCAGATACGCCAACCCAAGCCGCGCCAGGTTGCCGATCATGCTGAAGCGCCCGCCAAAGCGTTGCAGGCTCAGGGAGAACCCGAGTTCGTGCAGACGTCGCGTCAGCTCTTCCAGCATGGCTTGCTCCGGCAACTGCTCCTCGCCGATTTCCAGGGTCAATCGCGCCCCGAGATCCGAATGCTGACGCAGGATGTCGAAGACTTTATTCAACGCCTGCGAATCGGCCAGCGTCGCTGAAGACAGGTTCAGCGCCAGCGACTCTTTATGGTCGGCCATCTGCTCAAGCACCAGCTCCAACATCAGCCGATCAAGCCGCGCGGTCCAGCCAAAGCGCTCGAGCCACGGCAGGAAGCGCCCGGCGGGAATGGTCTGACCCTCGTCGTCGATCAAACGCGACAGCACCTTGTAATGCAGCACCAACTGCGTGTCCTGGGCGGCCACCACCGGCTGGAAATACAGCTCGAAGCGCTGCTCGTTCAACGCCTGTTCCAGTAAGTTGTGCCAGGCATGATGGTCGTCGCCGACGCTGGCCGACGCGCTGTGATCCAGGCAGACCCAGCTCGAATCGCCCTGGCTTTCCGCCTGAGCCAACGCCTGATCGCCCAGCCCGAGCACCGCTTGCGGGGAGTCGCCATAAACAAACGGCGCCAGCCCGATCGAGGCCACCGAGGCCACGTCGGTGGCGCCCGTCGCGTGCAGGCTTGCCAACGCGCTGTCGAGGTTCTGCGCCAGTTGCAACGCTTCTTCACGCACCAGCCCCGGCGCCAGCACGGCGAACTCGCCGCCGCGAATCCGCGTCACGAGGTTCAGGGTTTCCGGGTATTTGGCGCACTCTCGGGACAACTGCTCGCCAACCGCTTTCAACAACTGGTCAGTGCGTTGACCGCCCAACCGCTGGTTCAACCCGGCCAGGTCCCTGACCCGTAATAGCAGCAAATAACCGGAACTCGCCTGCTCCGGATTGCTCACTCGGGCGTTCAGTTGCATTTCGAAATAACGACGGTTGGCCAGCCCCGTCAGGTTGTCCTGATAGGACTCGGCCCGCAGCTTTTCACTGCGCTCGGCCTGTTCCTGGAACAGCGCTTTAAGCTTCTCGACCATCTGGTTCATGGCCTGCACCACGCGGCGCAGTTCCGGCGTGCGCGGCAGTTGCGGCAGGCTGAGGAATTCGCGGCGAGCGATGGCGTGGGATTGCTTGACCATGTAATCCAGCGGCTTCAGTTGCCGGCGCAACAACAGCGCGCCCAGCACCGCGCTCACCGCCCCGCAGATCAGTAACCAGCCAAGACTGCCCAGCGCGCTCTGCCAGAGTTTGGCCAACGCGAACATCGGGTGACTGACCACCTCGACCCGCGCCGCCTGCTCCCAGCCACGGCTGACGAGGGCATCACCACCGGCCGCCTCCAGCCCGATCATCTTGACGAACCAGTTCGGCACATTGTTCACCGCTGGAATGCCGCTGCGCTCGACGATGGTCTGATCGGTCTTTAGGTCGACCACGCGGATGCTCGCGTAATACCCGCTGTCGAAGATCGAACTGACCAGCAACTCGACCATCGCCGGATCGTCGATGTTCGGTGTCAGGGACAGTGCCAATGCTGTCGCGGCATCCTGGGCGTGGGAGCGCAACTGGTTGACGTATTGGGTGCGCGAGCTTTCCAGGCTGACCACGAAGCTACCGGTGAAGGCGATTACCAGGAACAGACAGATAGCGATCAACAGCTGTTTGAACAAGGACATCTGAGCGCGTGCTCCTAGTTAGTCGTCTCGACTGGGAAACCTTCGGCCTGCATTTTCTTCAACACATCCTGCCAACGAGACAGGCGTTTGGTGTCACCGACTTTCTTGTTGCCCTTGGCGCCCGGCAACCACAACCCTTCGGCATTAAAAGAGTAGACCGGCAGCAAATCGGTTCGCTGGCTGGCCGGTTTGATCGCATCGATCAGGCTGTCGAGTACCAGCGGCATGGCCTCGGGGCTTGAGTAGTAGGTCAACACCATGTGCGCCCGATTCAGGCGCAAGGCCTTGACGTACGTGATGCGCAGCTTGTCGCTGGCAACGCCGAGATGACGCAGGCTGAAATACTTGGCGATCGCGTAATCTTCGCAATCGCCGGCGCCCTTCCACAGGGCCTCGATGGGTGTTTCCCAATAATCGACCTCGTGCCACAGGTCGATGTCTTCCTCGTAACGCATCTGCTTATTGAAGAACTGGTTGACCACTTCAAGCTGTTCCAGCTCGCCGACTTGCTTTTGCGTGACCAATAAGTGCTGCCAGGCATCAATGCGTGGCTGTCCTTCGCCCAATGGCCCGTACAATGCCTGCGCGCGACGGCTGATCAGCGAAAAATCCCAATCGGCATGCAGCCCGCCCAGCATAACGCCGGCCAGCAGCAACGCGCAGCACAGCCAGCGCAAAGTCCGAGGGATCGCGAAACGTACCGCCAATGCGAGGCATCCAGGTCAGGCAGGTGGAAATCGGTCGATGGTGCAGGTTAGCCCGGTAAAAGACAATGGCACGGTGAGATCACTGCTGGCGCGCTAAACTTTGTATGGCAGGTGTCATTAAAAACACCGTGGCCAGGTCAGGGCGACCTTTTGTCCGTTTGACAACCTGTCAGGCAGTCACTAGGGTCCTCGTGGATCCAAATTCATTTCAGTCAAACAGGGTGCGTAGTTGTGACACAGAAGCCCAATCCTCTGAACAGCATCAAGGTCAACGGGCCGATTCCCGCTCACCTGGCACGCTCGGTGATCGAAGAAACCCTGCGTTCGGCCATTCTCGACGGTCGCATACCCTGCGGCACCGCCCTGCGTCAGCAAGATTTGGCCGATCTTTTCGGTGTCAGCCGCATGCCGGTGCGCGAAGCCTTGCGCCAGCTCGAAGCCCAGGCGCTGCTCAACGTCATCGCCCATAAAGGTGCCGTGGTCGCACCGCTGGTTCAGGGCGATGCCGTGGAAACCTACGCGCTGCGAATCCTGCTGGAATCCGAAGCGTTGCGCCTGTCGATCCCGTTAATGGTCAATGAGGATTTCGAACAGGCTGCCCGCTACATCGACGAACTGGAAACAGAAAACAACTACACCGAAATCGGCCGGCTCAATCGGCTTTTCCACATGGCGCTGTACTGCAAGGCGCCGAACCAACGGCTATTGAGGCTGGTGGAAGACGGACTGAACGAAGAGGAGCGTTTCCTGCGCTTCAACCTGGAAGCCATGGGCCTGGGCAAACTGTCCCAGGAAGATCACCGGGCGCTGTTGCAGGCCGTCGAAGACCGGGACGTCGAGCGCGCAGTGAAGTTGCTCGAACAACACCTCAACCGGGGCGTCGAGGTCATCACACGCTACCTCAACAGCCCCGAAGCGCTGAACAAGAAAACCTCCAGGTAAACTGCGCCGGCAAGCCTGAGCGAGCAGATCGAACTGCTCGTTCTCGCTTGCCGCGCTGCGCTGCGCCCCTCTCCAAAGCCCTGCCCTCGATTTACCCCTCTCAAAACCAACAATGACTCCGAGTCGATGACGCGCCGGTGATAGCGGCTGTCGTGATTTACGCTCACTCTTGGGCTGCCAACAAATAATGAACGGGCGACGCACCGCACGAGCGGAGCAGTCCCCGCACCAAGAACCTACGGAAGGAGTCTTGCCACGGGAAAGGAAGAACCGACGTTGATCCCAGTCAACTTCCACCCCCTCAATTCACTTCAACGACTCAGTTAGAAAGTTGCTTCGAGTGAGGCATTCACTCTTTATTTTAATTCTGACTTATATAAGCCGGAAGGAGTAACTGCATCCAAATGAAACTCAAATGAAAAGTTTTATTGGAACTTGTCGCGCGCCAGAAAGTTAAACTTTCAAATAATATAAAAATAACTTGCCCGACACTTTATTCATGTATTAGTTTTTCTCCGCCGCCTTCAATACAGGCGCCCGGCCGTCACTTAACGACGCATTGCAACTTACCCACATCAATTCGCTTGAGGCCTCCGTTCGCCAGCGAAAAGCTTTAACTGACGCTCGCTTATTCATTAAACCGCAACGGTATATCCAATTCACTTATAGGCTCGCCCATGAAACCGACTAAAGACCGTCTCAACCAGAAGAAAGCAGAACTTAGCGCTCATCCGATCTTTTCTGAAATCAACTCACTGTCGGTATTGCAACGTTTCATGGAAACCCATGTGTTTGCGGTATGGGATTTCATGTCACTGACCAAACGCCTGCAACAGGAACTGACCTGCGTCCAGCTACCCTGGCTGCCACCGCGAGATCCGCAGGCGGCGCGTTTGATCAACGAGATCGTGCTGGGTGAAGAGTCCGATGATCGTCCGGCTCAAGGTCACTATAGCCATTTCGAGTTGTACCTGGATGCCATGCGCGAAGTTGGCGCCAGCACGGTGGTGGTCGAACGCTTCGTCGCGCTGCAAAAAGAAGGCGTGAGTTACGACGTGGCACTGCAAAGCGTGGACGTCGATCCGGCGGCAGCGCAGTTCGTGCGCAACACGTTGCACACCGCGTTGCATGCGCCGGGGCACAGCGTTGCGGCGGCATTTCTGCATGGTCGCGAGAGCGTCATCCCGCAGATGTTCCAGCGAATTCTTGATGACTGGGGCATCGGCATCGAACAGGCGCCGACCTTCCGTTACTACCTCGAACGGCACATCGAAGTCGATTCCGAAGACCACGGCCCCGCCGCTGAAAAACTCCTCGCCCGACTGGTCAATGGCGATCCGCAACGCGAAGAAGACGTCTACGCCAGCGCCATCGCTGCCGTGGAAAGCCGCATCGCGCTGTGGGACGGCCTGCGCCTGAGCATGAGCGAACCGGTTGCCGAGGTGAATGCATGAACGCCGCCGACTACCAATCCTTCGCCGATGCCTGGGAAAGCCGCGCGACCATCCGTACCCGCCCCCGGCGCGTGCTGGAAAACGACGACAAGCTGATCTACCCGTTGAGCCGCCAACCGTTGGTGCTGAGCGAAACCTTCCTGCGCGAATGCCCGGAGCAGCGCGACTTTGCGCTGGTGCAGACGCTCTACAAATTCATCAACGACGTGGTGATCTTCGAAACCGAAATCGTCGACAAGACCGCCCGCAGCATCGCCAAGAATCGCTTCGCCGTGGCCTTCCCGTTTGCCTGCCGCTACGACGCCATGACCGTGGTGGTGGACGAGGATTACCACGCACTCGTGGCGATGGACTTCATGCAACAGACCGTCGCCATGACCGGCATCACGCCCATCGAACTGCCGGATGAAATCGAACTCAGCCGAGCCATTCCAGCGGCCGTGGCGCTCGCGCCGGAACACCTGCGCAGCGCCGTGGAATTGATCTGCGTGGCCATCGCCGAGAACACCGTGACCGGCGATGTCGCGGCGTTCGCCAAGGACGACACGGTCAAGCAGTCGATCAAGGGCCTGATGGCCGACCACTTGCTCGACGAAGGTCGCCACTCCGGATTCTGGGCGCGGCTGGTGCGCATCTACTGGCACACCGCGAGCGAAGACGACCGCCGCTGCATCGCGCACATCCTGCCGGTGTTCATCGGCCATTACCTGACCAACGACATTCAGAAATCGTTCGACTTCCGGCTGATCGAGTCCTTGCAGATCAGCGATGGCGCACGCCACGCACTGAAGAGCGAAGTCTCGGGGCTGGCCTTCCCGATCAATCGCCATCACCCGCTGGTCGCCAACATCGTGCGGTTTTTCCGAAGCAGTTCGCTGCTCGATTCGCCGTGCGTGCAAGACGCCCTCAGCGATTACCTGGTTTAACGAGGAGCCCATCATGAGACGTCTCGACATTCTGCTCATTGGACACAGCCAGGCCTTGACCGACCTGGCGCTGGAACTTGAACAACACGGTCATTCTCTGGTGCGCCTGAAGGCTGTCGACGAGCAGCCGCTGAGTAACGCTGATTTGCTGATCGACGACGCCAGCCTGCCGGTTCAATACGTCGGCGATGCACCGCGACTGACGCTGCAACTGGGTATCGGTGTGCCTGGGATTTCTGGCCTGCCGCCGCTGGACCTGCTGTGCACGTACGGTTCAACGCTGTTCACTCGCGTGCCGATCACCGATGAACCTTCGGGCAACGGTCAGGCATTGCACCTGCGTGCAGTGGCAGAACTGGTCGATCACGTAGCGCTACTGGTCAGCCGTTTCTCTCGCGATGCCGACTATTTTCTATTGGCCGGCCCTGCTGCTCCCACTTGCTTCGAGCACGTGGAAAATCTGCTCTACTTGGAGAACCTCGCGTTTTTCCATCAGCTCAATCTCACGGCGGCACCCGCGCTGCTGGCGCTCAGCCAAATCCCGATGATCGAGCGCCTTGAGCAGCGCTTCATCCAGTGTGCCGAACGACCCGCGCTGAACATTGCCGGCACGTCTCTGAACTATCGGCACTTGCACGCCCACAGCCGCGCCCTCCAGCAACGTTTGCAGCCGTTGCTCGCTCAGCATCACGGGCCGTTGGTGATCGGGATCTGCCTGCCAAAATGCAGCGCGTTGTATGCGGGAATTCTCGCGATTCTTGGCAGTGGCGCGGTGTACTTGCCGCTGGAGCCGAGTCATCCCCTGCAACGTCAGCAGTACATTCTGGAAAACGCCGGGGCAATGTTTTTGCTGCATGACGGTGAGCATCCGCTCGCGGCGCAAATGCCGGGACTCGACATCAGCCGCATCGACATCGGTGACGTGGATCTCGATCAACCCTTGATGCGCCAACGACCCGATCCAGATGCGCCGTGCATGGCGCTCTATACCTCGGGCACCACCGGCCATCCCAAAGGCGTATTGCTCAGCCAGGCCAACCTCGCGCACTTCACCGCGTGGTACGCCGACTATGTGCAGCTGACCGAACAGAGCCGGGTACTGCAGTTTTCGTCGTTGAGTTTCGACTCGTCGCTGATCGATATCTTCCCGACCCTGCTCCAGGGCGCCGAGCTGATCGTGCCCGGCGACGATCAGCGCCGCGATCCGTTGCAACTGGTCGAGCTGATCCGCCATCAACAACTGAGCCACGCCTTTTTGCCGCCGGCGTTGTTGAGCATCCTGCCGCTGGATCAATTGCACTGCCTCGATCACGTGATGACCGGCGGCGATGTCTGCGAACCCTACGTCATCGAGCAGCTCACCCGTCAGGGCAACCTCTACAACCTCTATGGCCCAACCGAAGCGACGGTGCTGATTACCGCGCGACAACTGCGCACCGGCGACAGCAACCGCACCCTCGGCGCACCCATCGCCAACAGTCAGGTGCTGATTCTCGACGAGGATTTTCAACCGGTGGTCGAGCAGACCGTCGGTGAGTTGTACATCGTCGGGCCGGGTGTGTGCCTGGGTTACCTGAACAACCCGCAACAGACTGCCGAACGTTATTTGAACCTGAGCCTGCCGAATGACCAGAGCCTGCGCGCCTACCGCTCCGGCGACATGGCGAAGTGGACCCGCGAAGGCATCGAGCTGTGCGGGCGGCGGGACAATCAGGTGAAGATTCGCGGCTTTCGGGTCGAGCCGGAAGAGATCGAACGCTGCCTGCGCGACAGTCAGTTGTACCGCCAGGTGGCGGTGGTCATCGACAGCCAGCGCCGGATTCTGGCCTTCCTCGCGCAGCCTCAGGAAGATCAACCCGGTACCGCTCGCGAAGCGCTGAAAGCTCACGCGACACAGTTTCTGCCGGATTACATGCAACCCATCGCCTGGACCGAACTACCGAACATGCCGTTCGCCAGCAACGGCAAGGTCGACCGCAAGGCGCTGCTGGCGATGCCCGTGAATGTTTCCGAAAACACGCTGCGGCGCTTGCCCGCCAGTGCCGATGAGGCACTGTTGCTGGAGATCTGGGCCGAGCTGCTGGAGCTGCCGGCCAGCGATATTTCCACCGATGAAAGCTTCTTCAATCTGGGCGGCCACTCGATCCTGCTGTCGCGCATGCTTTTACGTTTGCGTGAAGAGTTCGGTCGCAGCATCTCGATCAACCGCTTCATCGAATTGCCGACCATCGCCAAGTTGGCGACCTTGGTGCGCGGCTCCGGCACCGAAGAGGTATTGAGCGAAAAAGCCTTGGCCGATGCCTTCCGCGAACTGGATATCCAGCCGTTGCCAGTCAACCGCATGGGCGATGTACACAAGGTGATCGTTACCGGCGCCAACAGCTTTGTCGGCGTGCACATCGTCGAAGCGTTGCTCGCCTGGGGCGCCAGCGAAGTCGCCTGCCTGGTGCGCGACGGCGGTGGGCAATCGGCGGCCGAGCGGTTTGCTCATGCGCTGCGAGAAAACCGTCTGGAGCATCTGGACCTGAGTCGGGTGCGGGTCTATGCGGCGGACATTACGCGTCCGTCATTGGGGCTCGAAGCGGATGTTTACGAGCGACTGGATCGGCAGTTCGGCGCGTTGGTGCATAACGCCGCCAACGTCAATCACGTACTCGATTACGAGTCGCTGGCGAGGGACAACGTCGAGCCGATTTTCGAGTGCCTTCGGTTGTGCGAAGGGCGCAGCAAAAAGATCTTCAACTTCGTCTCGACGCTTTCGGCCTCCAGCACGATTGCCGCCGATGGCCGGGTGCTGGAATTGCCCGCTGCGCAGACCCCGCCGATCTACATCAAGAACGGCTACAACCTGTCCAAATGGGTCGGTGAGCGGATCCTCGAACGCGCTCGCGAACGTGGCGTTCGGGTCAATCTTTATCGCCCCGGCAACATCAGTTTCAACAGCCTCACCGGTGTCTGCCAGCCTCACAAAAATCGCTTGATGCTGATGCTCAAAGGCTCGATCCAGCTCGGCCAGGTGCCGGAATTCGCGCTGAATTTCGACCTGATGCCGGTGGACTTTCTGGCCCGCTTCATCGCCTTCCATGCCAGCCGTTATTCATCAGAAAAAGCGGTGTTCAACCTGCACAACCCCGAGCCTCTGAGCTGGGACAACTACGTCGCATCATTCCGTGAGGCGGGTCGGGAGTTTTCCATGGTCAGCGTCGCCGACTGGCAGCAGCAATTGGGCCGGGTCGACAGCGACAACGCGTTGTTCGGCGTGCTTGGTTTCTACCTCAACGGCTTCGAGGAAGACATCGGCGACATCTCAATGATCGGCCACGCCAACGCCCAGGCGGGCGTGCGGCAGATGGGCGCGCATTACCCGGAAAAATCCCCGGCGCTGCTGCGGCGCGGCTGCGACTACCTCAAAGAAATCAACTTCATCTGATTCACTCAACCGGAGCAAAACCATGAAAACCCTACAACCCGACACCCTGATCAAAAATCCTCAAGGCTGCCACGTGGTGTCCTCGGTGGAAGTGCCGGCCGATGCCAAGAAGGTCTGGGCAGTGGTCGGAAACTTTGCCGGCTTCGATCAATTCATTCCGGCGCTGTCGCACATCGAGATGACCGGTGAAGGCGTGTCCTCCCTGCGCAAGAAGTTCTTCAAGGACGGCAACCTGGTGGTCGAGCAACTCAACTCCCGGGATGACCAGGCGCTGAACATGACCTGGACCACGATTTACAACACTTTGGGCGTGGCCAATTTGTGGGCGGCGATGAGTGTTGAGCCGCTGGGCGCGGGCAAATCCCGAGCGACCTGGACCATCATCGCCGAACCCGCACAGGGCGGCGCCGAGGCGTTGCCGGGGTTCACGGATTTCGTGCAGGGCTTTGCCGATGACTCGATGAACAATGTGTTGAAGCTGTTTGCGTAAGGCCTAAGTTTGGCGGTGATTCAACTACCGCTTTCGCGAGCAAGCCCGCTCCCACATTTGACCGAATTTCTTCTGAAGAAACGCGGTTGAATGTGGGAGCGGGCTTGCTCGCGAAGAACGATAACGCGGTCTAACTGACCGGAATCAGATTTTGAAGCTGTCGACCAACTGCTTCAACCGGTTCGCCTGCAGGGACAACGCATCGCAATCCTTCAACGTTTCATTGAGGTTGGCCACGCTCTGCTGGTTCAGCAGGTTGATCTGGTTAACGTCGACGTTGAGAGTTTCCACGACCGCCGTCTGCTCTTCGGTCGCCGCGGCCACTGACTGGTTCATGCCATCGATTTCGCCGATGCGCTGGGTCACGCTGACCAGACGCAGACCGGCCTGGTTCGCCACTTCGACGCTCTGCTCGCTGGAGACCTGACTGGCGTTCATGGTCGTCACCGCTTCACGAGAACCGATCTGCAGCGAGGTGATCATCTTGTGGATCTCCTCCGCCGATTCCTGAGTACGGTGAGCGAGGTTGCGCACCTCGTCCGCCACCACCGCAAAACCACGACCGGCTTCACCGGCGCGGGCCGCTTCGATGGCCGCGTTGAGCGCGAGCAAGTTGGTCTGCTGAGAGATGCCTTTGATCACATCCAGAATGTGCCCGATGTTGTCGGTGCTGGCGTTCAGGGTTTCGATCTGCGTGCAGGACAGGCTGATTTTCTGCGACAACTCGGTCATCGCCAGAATGGTTTTCTCCACCACCTGACGACCATCATCGGCCTGCTCGCTCGCGCCGCTGGCGTGCTGGGAAGCATCGGCGGCGTTGCGGGCGATTTCCTGGGTGGCGGCGCCCAACTGGTTGATCGCCGCGGCCACACTGTTGGTGCGGGCGCTTTGCTCGTCGGAGCCGACGATCGAGGCGTTGGACGAAGCCATCACCCGTTGCGACAGGTCGTGAACCTGGCGGGTTGCCGACGACACTTCGGAAATCGACGCGTGAATTCGCTCCACGAACTGGTTGAACGAACCACCCAGCTCACCGAACTCGTCTTTGCTTTCCACGGCCAGACGTCGGGTCAGGTCCCCCTCGCCTTGAGCGATGTCCTGCATCGCACGGCCCATGGTGGTCAGCGGACGCATCAGCACGTTGATCAGCAGGCTCAGCAGCACGGCAATGGCCGTCACGGCGATGAACATCGCGATCAGCGCAGAAGTACGGAACTGGCTGAGGGGTGCGTAGGCCTTGTCCTTGTCGATCGACAGACCGATGTACCACTCGGCATTCGGCAAACCACTGACCGGAGTAAACGAAAGGATACGGTCCTGCTTGTTCAGGGTGACTTCCTGATTGCCCTTCTCGATGCGCACGCCGGCGTTCGAGTAGATGTCCTTCAGGTTTTTCATTACCTGGTCCTTGTCCGGGCTGACGATCACCTGACCGTCGGCACTGACCAGGAATGCGTGGCCGATACCACCGAAGTCCACCGAGTTGATGATCTTCACCAGCGTTTCCAGGCTCAGGTCACCACCGACCACGCCGAGCAACTCGCCGTTCTTTTTCACCGGCAGGGCGATGGTCACCACCAGCCCACCGACGGCGGCCATGTAAGGCGGGGTCAGCATGGTCTTGTCGGCAGCCACGGCCTGCTTGTACCAGGGACGCTGACGCGGGTCGTAACCGTCAGGCATCTTCGCGTCTGGGCGCTGAGTGAATACACCGTTGGACTGGCCAACGTAGGTGAACTGGAAGTTCGAGGTCAGGGCCGGTTGACTGACCAGCCCCGGGAGGTCGGCATTGGCACCTTGATGGGCGACGTTTTGCGCGAGGTTTTCCAGCACCAGCACGCGGCCGCTCATCCAGTTCTGCACGCTGCTGGCGGTCAGATCGCCGGCCTGCTGGACGCTCGATTCAAGGTTTTGACGGATGGTGTTTCGCTGCAGATAGTCGTTGTACAAAGTGAACAACGCAAAAGCCAGCACCACGACGCCGGAGGCGGCCAGAAGGATTTTATGACTGAATTTGAGATTCATTTCATGGGACTTCTTATGCAAAAAGTGGGGATGCGTTCCGGGTTGCAACATTCCATGTAACAGCGCAGGCAGGGCTCTGTGGCCGCTCTACTTTGGTGCACGCATGTCTTATCAGGCTGTCGGCACAAACCGGAGAAAACTTAGGCGTTTGTACGAAATGGTCGGCATTCCTGTCAGATACCCGCCGAACGGCGTGCCAGAGCGGCTGATCAATCCTTTTGTGGTAGCGGTAGTTCGTACAGCAGTTGCAAATTTCCCGCGCCTTTGTGCGAACGATCGCCCGTGCCTGGTGATCGACCATTGGCGGTGTGAAAAAACGAACGCGCCTACCTGGAAACCATTGCCCATTTGCCCTAGTCCGCCCCGCGAGTGTCGAAGCGCGGGCATTAGGGCTTGAGTTGCTGGAAAGTATTGCCTGCATGCTCGAAGGCCTGAAGCCGAACGTGCGTCAGGCGTCTCTGCTGGCGCAGTGCGAAGGGTTTACCCACCAACACATCGCTAAGCAAATGGGTTTGTCTCTGCGATCAATGGAGCGCTATGTGCGCCGACCCGCTGTATCTCTTCTACGTGCTTCGGTATGAGCAGTGATGCCTGTGGATAACTTGTCGCTGAATCGGCGCGGTGAACCGGCGTTTAGCGAGCCCATAACGACAAAACCCCTGTCTGCATTAGCAGACAGGGGTTTTGGAATTC